>CAVQJF010000022.1:0-206116 GCA_963712675.1 uncultured Solirubrobacteraceae bacterium | reverse complement strand
CGCGCTTAGCAGGGCGTAGCCCTCATCCCCCCTGAGCTGGCGAAGCGGGGCGCGCAGCGAGGCGAATCTGAGGTTGACGTCGCCGTGCTCGCGCGAATTTGGAGGTCTTCGGTGTCGTCTGCCGCGGCGACGAGCGGGCGGGGACGGTCCCGCACTCCGGAACCTGGTCGGCTGGGCGGGATAATTGTGGTGATGGCAGCCAGTGGCCACGACGAGGTCGTGGAGATGGTCGAGGGTCCGATCGGCGCGATCGCTGCTGGCCGTGCGGCGCTGGCGCGCGGTGCTTGGTCGGATGCGCGTGCGTTGTTTGCTGCGGCGCTGCGGGAAGCGGACACGCCTGACGGGTACGAGGGGCTGGGTATCGCGGCGCGGTACGAGCTCGACGCGGAGGCTGCGATCGGGGCGCATGAGCGGGGTTACAGGTTGGCGCGTGCGGACGGGGACGCGTCGTTGGCGGCTCGGCTCGCGATCCAGCTCGCCTATGACGCGTACGCGTTTCGCGGGAAGGCGGAGGCGTCGGGCTGGGTTGAGCGCGCCGCGCTGTTGACCGCGAACGAGCCGGTGTCGGTCGCGTCGGCGTGCGTGCCGATGCTACGTGCCCACATGGCGCTGCTGGGCGAGCATGATCCGGCCTCCGCGCGGGTGGAGTCAGAGCGGGCGGTTGCGCTCGCCCGCGAGGTCGGGGTGGTGGACGTCGAGATGTTCGCGCTGGCGCTCAACGGCTTGTCGTTGGTGAGCCTCGGGGAGACGGAGGCGGGGATGCGTCTGATCGACGCCGCGGCCGCTGCGGCGGTCGGCGGTGAGATGACCGATGCAGACTCGATCGAGTCGGTTTGCTGCTTCGCGCTGGACGCCTGCAAGCGAGTCCGCGACCTCGAGCGCGCGAACGAGTGGTGTCTGCGGGTACGCGATATCGCGACGCGCTTCGGTGACCGGCATATGTTCGCGATCTGTCGCACGCATTACGCCGATGTGCTGCTCTGGTATGGCGATTGGGCGCGCGCCGAACAGGAGCTGACGGCCGCCGTGCAGGAGCTGGGTGCGATCGGCCCGGGCCGCTCGGTTGACGCGCTCGCGCGGTTGGCCGAGCTGCGGCGCCGGCAGGGACGCACGCCCGAGGCCGCAGAGCTGCTCGCCCGGGCCACGCCGCATCGCTCCCACGCGCTCGTCGAGGGACTGATCGCGCTCGACCGGGGCGCTGTCGCGGTCGCATCCGCTGCGGCGGCACGGTTTCTGCGGCGGATCGGCGAGAGCGACCGCTTCGAGCGGGTCGCGGGGCTTGAGCTGATGGTTCGCGCCGCCGTGTCCGGCGGCGACCTGGACGCCGCGCGGGCGGCCGCCGATGAACTCGCGGCGATCAGCGCGGCGACGCCGACCGCCGCGCTGCGTGCGCCGGCGATGCTCGCGGCGGGTCGCGTGGCCGCGGCGCGCGGCGCTGGGGATGCGCGAGCGCTGCTTGAGGACGCCGCCGACCTGTTCGAGGGGGCAGGCGGACGCTACGAGGCGGCAATGGCTTGCCTTGAGCTCGCGGCGGTGGAGCGTGCGGCCGGCGACGTCAGCCGAGCGTCGAGGACCGAAGCGAGGGCGCGCGAGGTGTTGGGAGGACTCGGCGCGCGGCTGCCCGAGCCCGCGGGCGGCCTCTCGCACAGGGAGGCGGAGGTGCTCGGGCTCGTCGCGCTCGGGCGCTCGAACGACGAGATCGCGCGCGAGCTCGTCCTCAGCATCCGCACGGTCGAGCGTCACGTGGCCAACGCCTACGCGAAGATCGGCGCGTCCGGCCGCACGGCGCGCGCGATCGCGGCAGCCTGGGCGCACGCCCACGGAATTACGTAGCGCAAACCCGCGGTTGGGTACCGGCGCCGATGCGCGCCCGCGCGACCTTGCCTAACGTCACCGTCCGTCAACCACGACGAACAGGAAGGCGCTCATGCCGAAGACATCGAAGGAAACGGCGTCCGACACTATCGCGATGGAGGGCTTCGACGGCCGCTACGAGAACCTCGAAGGCGGGTACACCGTCGGCTTTGAGACCTACAGCTCGGACGCGGATCTCGCAGACTTCTTCCGCGGCTTGCCAGACGACCGCTGCCAGTGCCCACACTGGGGGTACGTGATCAGCGGCAAGCTCACCTTCACCTATCCCGACCATGAAGAGACCTATGGCGCAGGGGACGCCTACTACGCGCCACCCGGACACACACCCAGCTTGTTCGCGGGCACCGAGATCCTCGAGTTCAGCCCGACCGACGCGCTCGAGCAGACAGTCGCGGTCGTGACCGAGAACCTGCGCGCCGCCGGCGTCGAGGTCTGATCCGCATGCTCGACATTCCCGCGCTCGCGGACCGGGCGATCTTCCAGATCGCGTTCGTCGTGCGCGACTTCGACGCCGCGCTCAAGCGCTACTCAACGACGCTTGGCGCGGGGCCATGGCGCTGCTGGACACTCGGGGCCGACCACCACGACCAAACGCTCTACCGGGGAGCGCCAACCAGCTTCAAGTCACGACTCGCGCTCACCGACAGCTTCCCACAGGTCGAGTTGATCCAGCCAATCACCGGCCCCAGCGCCCACCTCGACTGGCTCGAGAACTACGGTGAAGGGCCGCACCACGTCGGCATCGTCGTCGATTCCGTTCGCGAGACGACCACACAAATGGAAGCGGCTGGACATCCGCTCATCCACTCCGGTGCGGGACTCGGCCCCAGCCACGATGGCGCCTGGGCCTACTTCGACACGACCAAAGCACTCGGTCTGCTGATCGAAGCTGTCGAGCCCCCGACGAGCATGCCCCCGCCCGAGTTCACCTGGCCCAACACCACACCCGGTGCCTAGAGTCCCGCCGTGCGGGCGAGACCCCGCCAGGACGCCGAGCCGCCCCCAACGATCGCCAGCCTTTAAGCGCGAGCGTACCCCGTTGCGCACGCGTGACGGCTGAGTCACGGTCTGGTCACGGTGCTGGTGGAAGCTGCGGCCATCAACCCGACGAGAGGAGAACCCGGTGGCCACGCAGACGATCGATGAAGCCAAGCTGGGCGCGTTCATGGAGCGCGTGCTGGGCGATGCCGCAGGCCTGATGGCCTCGATCCTGGCCACGCTGGGCGACCGCCTCGATCTGTTCAAGACGCTGGCCGACCGTCCGGCCACGAGCGCCGAGCTGGCGGCCGCGGCCGATGTCAACGAGCGCTACGCGCGGGAATGGCTGCGCGGGATGCACGCCGCCGGCTACGTCGAGCTCGCGCGCGACTCGTTCGCCGCCCAACTCGGCGGCAATCGGCCGGCGACCGCAGGGCGTCGCGCGAGCCGCGGGCGAGTACGCAACCACCTAACCACCAAAGGGAGGACAGATGCACGCATCGATCTGGAAGTTCACCGGCGACCCCGACGAGCTCACGCGCGGCTATGACGCGCTCGTCGCCGAGATGCCATCCGAGCAGATCATCGTCAACCTGTGCCTGCGCGCGGACGGCGGCATCCTCGTCGTCGACACCTGCCCCGACCGCGCGGCATTTGAGGCGTTCTTGACCAGCGAAGAGTTCCGCTCCGCCTGTGCCCGGCACGGCCTCCCCAAGCCGAGCGAGCGACAGGATGGTGGTGATCCTCTTCATGTTGGGCTCCCTCGCCGAAAACGTTGACGGGGTGAGACGAGGAGCCCGTGACGCCGTTGGAGATCGTCGTGAGCATCGTCTCAGACGATCGTGCCGTGGTCGAGCCTGATCTCGCTGCCGGCCGCCTGTCGTGTCCGCGTTGTCGGGCGGGTTGTTCGCGGTTGCGGGAGGTCCGAACCGAATCGGGTCTGCGGCGGTTGCGACCGCGTCGTGGTCGCTGTCGGGAGCGGTCGTGCCGCGCGATGCATGTGCGGCTGCCGGACGTGTGCCTGGCCCGCCGCAGGTACGTTGTGGAGGTGATCGGCGCGGCGCTGCTGACGGCAGGCCGGGGGGTAACGGCGGGCTGGGGAGCGGCTCGCGATACCGGGCGAGACGGTGCGCGATTGGTGGCGCCGGTTCCGGTCGCGCTCAGGGCTGATCAGCTCGCATTTCCTGCGGTGGTCGTGGGCGCTGGACGCATCGGTTGATCCGCCGGCCGGGTAGAGGTCGCGGGTCGCTGACGCTGTCGAGGCTATCGGCGTGTGCACGCGGGTGGCGTCGCTGCTGTTGGGGCGTCGTTCGCCGTGGTCGTGGGCGTCGGCGCTGACCGCGCCGCCGGTGTGGAACGAAACGGACGCTGAGTCCGCTGATGGGCCTTACCGCTGCAATCGCCGTCGCCGATTCCAAAGCGGAGCGCTGAGCCGCGCCTTCCTCAGCATGCCCTGCCCGGATGGACCCGCGCATCTGACTGCGAGCGCGACGGCTTCTCGACCCGCACTGCGCGTCGTCGGCGGACTCGCCGGCGTCAGCGCCGGGATCCGACGGATCCGATCGTCCGTGCGCGTCGCGGCGGCGG
Source organism: uncultured Solirubrobacteraceae bacterium (assembly GCA_963712675.1). Taxonomy (GTDB): domain Bacteria; phylum Actinomycetota; class Thermoleophilia; order Solirubrobacterales; family Solirubrobacteraceae; genus Palsa-465. The sequence goes on along the minus strand of CAVQJF010000022.1, from coordinate 201,676 downwards.
GCGCCCGAACACGCTCGAACGTCGCCGAGGCGATCGTTGGCGCGGGCAGGGCCGGCATGATCGCTTCCGGGGAATGCGTTCGCCGGCGCGGCCGAGATGGCTGCATCGCCGCTTGAGCAGCCGCGCCGCGATGCCGACATCGGCGCGGATCGCGTGTCTGCATCATCGCCGAGCGAGACGCCGGCGCGGCTCTTCTGCTTGTCGGCCCCCATCGACGCAAGCAGTAGCCGGATCTGCGTCGGCGCGCCGGTCGGGCGGCTCAAGCTCGGTGCAAGCGGTCGTGTCGGGCGAACGCGGAATTGGCGGTGAGCAGGTGCGGTGCAACCAGCTTCGATCCCGAGCTCTGCGTTCGTTCGACGCGGTGCGGCGCGGCAGGTCGTCGTCTTCGCGCGGTTGCTGGACGTTCTTCGGTGGAACCTCGGCTGCTACGCCGCAGACCGCCGGTCTCATCGCTCTGGTCAACGCGGCGGGGCCGCCGCTGGCAAGCAGCCAATCGGATTCCTCGATCCGATCCTCTACCAGAACGGTGTGGGATCCAGCGCGTATCGAGACATCGTGCCCGAACATTCCGGATGCGCACCTAAGGTGCGCACGGTCCTCCTTCGAGTGGGCTAATGCAAAAACGAACAAATCAGCAGAGGGCCGCCGAACGTAGCGCGGCCCGGGGTTGGGAAGAAACATCTGGCTGTGGGGTTGGCGATGGAGGCGCTCCGCGTCGGCGACCTCGTCCGCTACATGGCGCTCGACGACATCGTCCGCGAGCTGCGGCAAGCTGGAAGCTGCTGTGCGTGTGCTCATGGATTCGTCCCAGCACCACGCCCGACCGCGAGCGGGACCCAGCGACCGATCCCGGAGTGGTTCGTCTGGCAGCAGCAGCTCAAACATAGGGAGTTCTCCCGATGCGCTCGGCGTGCACGTTGCGCAGACTTGGCAGCGATGGTGGTTGCACGTATGTGTTCGTCCGCTTCACGGCCTGACCGCGCCTGGTGCGCGCCCGATGCCGGCTGCAACGCACCCGAAAAGCAACAAATGTTACGAACGCTTGTGTGTGGTGGCCCTGAACGGGGCAGCGCGAGCCGGGAGGCTGAGAAATGAAGCGGTTTGTGGGGTCGGGTGCAGCAGTGGCCGTGCTGACGACGGTGTGTCTAACCTCCGCCGGTGCGGCTAGTGCACCGTTGCGGGCGACCGTGGTTGCCAGGGCGCGGATCCCCGCAGGCGCGAGGAAGATCGGCGCCGTTGCGGCGACGGCGCGCGAGAGTGGGGCTGTCGTTCTGCGCCCGCGCGACGAGAGCGCGCTGCAGAAGTTCATCGCGTCCGTGACCGACAAGCGCTCGCCGCTGTTTCATCGTTACCTGGCGCCTGGGCAGTTCGCGAGCCGTTTCGGGCCATCGACGGCGACGATCGATGCTGTGAAGACCGAGTTGTCGGCGGACGGTGTGCGGGTTACGAGCGTCGCGCGAGATGGTCTGCTGGTCAACTTCACTGGGACGGCGAGCCAGGTCGAGAGCGCTTTCGGGACGGGCCTGACGAGCTACCGGCTCGCCGATGGTTCGGTCGGTCAGGCGACGACGGGCGCGGTCACGCTTCCGTCCTCGGTCGCGGGCTCGGTCGTCGCGGTGGCGGGTCTCGACAGCCTCGTGCATGCGCATGCCGCGGGGATCCGCGGTCCGGCGTCCGCGCGCGGTCACTTTCGGGCGGCCGTGCGCGCGAACTTTGCCCATCCGGCGGGTTCGCCGACCGCGTGCGCAGACGCGCAGACGGCTGCGGTGACGAGCGGAGGGCTGACTGACGACCAGATCGCGAACGCTTACGGCGCGTTCGGGCTGTACGGCGCCGGTGATGTCGGGGCGGGGCAGCACGTCGCTGTCTATGAGCTCGAGTCGTTCTCCGGGTCAGATCTCCAGACCTTCGACTCGTGTTATTTCGGCGCTGCGGCGGCCGATCAGATGGCGGGCAGGGTGAGCGTCGTTCCGGTCGACGGGGGCCAGCCGTCCGGGCCGGGCAGCGGCGAGGCGATCCTCGATGTGCAGGACGTCTCGGCAGTCGCGCCCGGGGCGAACATCGATGTCTACGAGGCCCCGAACACGACGTTTGGCGCAATCGATGAATACGCGGCGATCGTCAACGCCGACCAGGATCAGATCGTGACCTCGAGCTGGGGCCTGTGCGAGCAGGCGGTGCAGCTCGGCGAGCCTGGGATCCAGCCGACAGAGAACTTCCTGTTCGAGCAGGCGGCTGCGCAGGGTCAGACGGTCCTGAGCGCTTCGGGCGACAACGGTTCCGACGATTGCAACGCGTTTGAAGCCACCGTCCCGCCGCCGGACCAGAATCCGGTGTCAGTCGACGATCCGCCGTCTCAGCCGTACGTCGTCTCGGTCGGCGGCACGACGATCGACAACGCGGCGACCCAGCCGGCGCAGGAGCACGTGTGGGACGACGGCGCGGCGTGGGGCGGCAGCGGCGGCGGGATCTCGATGTCGTGGACGATGCCGAGCTGGCAGCAGGGGACGCTGGTTCAGGGTATCCCGCTGCCCGGGAGCGCCGACTACACGAGCGCGAACAATGTCGAGCAGCGGTTCGGGTACCCGCAGAATTTCTGCCAGGCCGCCGTGTCGGGCGCGAGCTCATCGCCGTGCCGGGTGACGCCGGACGTGTCCGCGCAGGCCGACGAGTTCACAGGCGCGGTGACGATCTATGTCGCGCAGTACGGTGGCTGGCAGACGATCGGAGGCACGTCCTCGGCGGCGCCGCTGTGGGCAGGAATGCTAGCCCTCGTCAACGGCTCGTCGACGTGCGCTGCCCAGCCGGCGACCAGCGACGGCGTTGGCTTCGTCAGCCCGCTGCTGTACGCGGTGGCATCGAACCCGGCCGCCTACGCGGCGTCGTTCAACGACGTCACGAGCGGCAACAACGACATCTACGGTCTTGACAACGGCCTCGTGTTCCCGGCGACGACTGGCTACGACCTCGCCACCGGCCTCGGATCGCCCCGGCTCACCGGCCCCGGCGGCACCGCTGGGCTGGCGTTCTATCTGTGCAGTTCCGCCGCGCAGGCAAGCCGGCCGGTCGTGTCGAGGTTGAGCCCGGCGTCGGGCACGACGGCCGGGGGCGAGAAGGTCACGATCAGCGGCACCGGGTTCGAGTCCGGCGGCGCTTCGAACGTGGCTGGGATCGAGGTCGGCTCGTCGCGGTTGTCGGCGAGCAGCTTCAAGGTGGTCAGTGCCGCCTCGATCACAGCGGTCCTGCCGCCGGCGAGTCAAACGCTGCCGCCCGGCTCGCCCGCAGTCGACGACGGATCCGGTCCGGTGGCCGTGATCGTGACGCTCAAGGACGGTCAATCGAGCGCCTCGTCGCCGAGCTCGAGGTTCCAGTACGTGGCGACGCACGGGGGTCCTGCCGTGCCGAGGATCACGGGCATCGGCCCGTCCGGGGGATCCGAGGTTTCGCCGGGTCAAGTGACGATCTTGGGATCGGGTTTCACGGGCGCGAAGCGGGTTTCGTTCGGGACCGTCAACGCGAGCGCGTTCACGGTGGTGAGCCCGAACGAGATCATGGCGACACCGCCGCCATACGCCCCGTCCCACACGCGCTGCTCGCCGCTGCCACGCACGGGCGTGTTCGCCGGGGAGAACGCGACCAACGACATTTGCCAGGTCCAGGTGATCGTCGCGACGTCGTCGGCAACGAACAAGACGGGCAAGATTCTCCCGCCGCTCGAGGGGCCGTTCAGCTTCAACTCGATGGGGGTTCCCGACATCCCCCCCGGCTGCGGCTGCGAGGTGGCGCCGGTGCCGACCGAATTCGACTATGTCCCGACGCCGAAGGTGACGTCCGTGTCGACCGCCGCTGGGCTGGGTGCCTTGGCGAGCGAGAACGGCGACACAGTGATCACGGTCCGCGGCGCCGGGCTCAACCTCCAGACGCTCGACTGGGCCGACATCGGCGATCCGACGCTCGACACCTCGATCGATTTCCCCCCGGTCTTCGTCAGCGGGACCGAGCTGCAGATCGTGGCCAACCCCCAGGACGTGACCGCGGATGTCTTGACGCTCCCGTTCAGCGTCCGGAGCCTGGCCGGCCAGTCGGCGCCGTCCACCGTGGCGTACGCCGGCATCCCGACCGTCTCGAGCGTCGTCAACACGACCAACAGCACGTTGCTGGACGGCGTTCCCGGCGCGGTGGACACGGGCGGGACTCCGCTTCGGCTCGACGGCCAGGGCTTTGCCGATCAGGTGCTCGGCGTCCAGTTCGTCGACTCGCTGTCGCCGTTCTCGCTTGGCACCCAGTCGACGTTCACTGCTAACAGCGACTCGAGTCTGAGCACGCAAACAGTGGCGCAGAACCCGGCGATCGCCGACGTTGAGCTCTGCACGGTCACCGGCTGCAGCGTGAGCCCGCCGGCCGACTCCCTGTACGTGTACCCGCCCGGCGACCCGAACGTCGACTCGATCTCTCCGAGCTCCGGGTCAGCCGGGGGTGGAACGGACACGGTGATCGGCGGCGAGAACCTGAGCTGCCCGATCGCGGTGTCCTTCGGAGGCGTCCAAGCGGCTTCGTTCACGCCAATACAGACGTTCACCGACTGCGCGTCTCCGGTTCAGCTCGACGCGACCTCACCGCCTGGTACAGCGGGCACGACGGTCCCGGTGGCCGTGACGACGGTCGAGAGCTACTTCACCGGCTCCGGTCCGAGCACCTCGTCGGCGCGCTTCGCGTACACGCCTTGACTAGAGGTAGTCGTCTCCGAGCGCACCGTGGAAGCGATATCAGCAGCGTGTTCGACAAGCTCAAGCTCCCGACCACGGCGGACGACCACCGACGAGTCCTCGCGTGCTCACCTACCTGCGGTCGTAGGAGCACAGCGGCACAGAGCGGTTAGACCCGCTGACCACGCCGATCGTCGCCGCTCCTACGCACGACTGGGATGTGACTCGGGCCACTGCGCGCCCGGATCGATGCATACAACGAGCACCCAATGGAAGAGCACTCCGCGTCCCGCGGCGATCGCCCGGAGCGCCATCGGGTCCCCGCTCTTCTCACGCGACAGGCATCTCGCCCGCAACGCCCAGAAACCCGGGTTGCGCGGCAAGGAGAGAAACCGGGCCGATCCCGAGACGATTGTCATCGCCGGCCCGGCCGCCACGCTGCTGCTGCTGCTGCTGCTGCTGCTGTCTGTTCTCAGTCGGTGCGGAGCGGTAGCCGGATCTCCGCATCGAGCTCGCTACGGACGACCCGAGCTGGGTGGAACCGGAAGCGCTGCGGACGCCGCCACGCGACTGCTGGCCGCGCCGTGGGCAGCGACCTGGTCACCGGCGAGCTCGCGATCGCAACTGCGCACATAGCGATCGCCAGGACCGGTCTGGACGCGACGAGCCACGCTGCGCTTGTCTCGGCGCGAGGTCATGGAGTTGGTGGCGATGGCGGCGACGTGGGTTGCCTCCCTTGCGCGATCGGTCTTTCGAACGGTATCGTGCGATGGCTTAACCAACTTCGGCGGGAGGTCGGTCGTGCTGGGTCAGAAGCTGTGGGCGATAATCGCGTCCATTCCGCTGATCGCAGCCGGACTGTTGTTCGTGCCTCAAGCCACGGCACGACACGCGATGTCGGGCGGCCAGGCGCCACTGACGGCGGCGCAGGCCCAGTCTCTGTCGACGAACGTCACCCGGAAGGTCATCGTCGTGTTCAAGGATCAGGTCAAAGCCGATCCGGCGTCGCGCACGTATGTCAATGCCCGGCGGGCGGCCGAGGCCAAGGATCAGGGTCCGGTCATCAATGAGCTGCGCGGGACCAGTGCCCGCAATGTCCATTCCTACACGACGATCAATGCCGTGGCCGCCACCGTCTCACCCGGCGAGCAGGCCCGCCTTGCGGCGAACCCCGCCGTGGCCGAGGTCGTCCCCGACCAGATCATCCATATGGCTGCGCCGACGGTCTCCGCCGCTTCGAGCTCCGCCACTCGGACTCCGGTGCCCGGCACGTGCTCAACCGATCGCAACAATCCCGAGCTGGCACCGCAGGCGCTGTCGCTGATGAAAGCCGACTCCAGCGATCCGGCCGCCAACACGGCCCGGTCCCTCGGGATCGACGGCAGCGGAGTCAGCGTCGCTTACATCGCCGATGGCGTCGACATCAACAACCCGGACTTCATCCGGCCCAACGGCGATCACGTCTTCAGCGACTACCAGGACTTCACCGGGACCGGCACCTCGGCCCCGACCGGCGGCGGCGAAGCGTTCATCGACTCGAGCTCCATCGCCGCCCAGGGCAATCAGAGCTACAACATCAGCGACTACAGCGCCCTGCCCCTCAGTCAGCCGTGCTACGTCAAGGTCGAGGGCGTCGCCCCTGGGGCCAGCCTGGTCGGACTGATCGCCTTCACCGGCGAGTCCGGGTTCAACTCCACCATCCTGCAGGCGATCGACTACGCCGTGAGCGTCGACCACGTGAACGTCCTCAACGAGTCGTTCGGGTCCAACCCGTTCCCCGACGACACCGCCAGCTTCGATCTCATCAAGCAGGCCGACGACCAGGCCACCGCGGCCGGCACGACCGTCACCGTGTCAAGCGGCGACGCGGGCGTCACCAACACCACCGGTTCCCCTGCGGACGATCCGAACGTGCTCGGCATTGGGGCGACCACCTCCTACGAGCTGGACTCCCAGGCCGCGTACGGCGGATTCCAGTTCCCGGGGGTCACCGGCTTCCTCAACGACAACATCAGCTCCTTCAGCTCGAGCGGCTTCACCCAGAACGGCTCGGTCCTGTCAGGCGTGGCCCCCGGCGAGCTGAACTGGGTGTTGTGCACCCCCGATCTGTCGCGCTTCGGCGACTGCTCCAACTTCGTCGGCCAGCCCACGCCCGTGATCGACGGAGGCGGAACGAGCGAGTCCGCGCCGCTGACCGCCGGCGTGGCCGCGCTGGTGATCCAGGCCTACAAGAAGACGCACGCCGGCAACGCCCCGTCCCCGGCCCTCGTGAAGCAGTTCATCACCAGCACTGCAGACGACATCGACGCGCCGGGTGACCAACAGGGCAGCGGTCTGATCGACGCCTACCGCGCCGTGCTGGCCGCCGAGGACTACCAGGCCACATCGCCAGCCGGCTCGGAGAACATCATCCTGAAGAGCTCGGACCAGTTCAACGCCGTGGCCGGCACCGGAACGCCCGAATCGTTCACCGAACAGCTGACCAATGTCGGCTCGACGACCCAGAGGGTCGACCTCGCCAGCCGGACGCTCGGCGCCTACTCGACGCTGAAGACCTCCACGGTAACGCTGAGCGACGGGGCCAGCCCGCACAGCACCGACTACCAGGGGATCAACGACAACTTCGAGACGGTCAACTTCCACGTACCGAGCGGCGTCGACCGCCTCAACGGATCCATCGCCTTCCAGGGCGCATCGAGTGCTCTGAGCGCCCGCGTCCGCCTCGCGCTGGTCGATCCGAACGGTCGTCTCGCCGACTACTCGGTCCCGCAGGGCGTCGGCAACTACGGCGACGCCCAGGTGACCGATCCGACAGCCGGCACGTGGACCGCCTACATCTGGAGCCGCGACTCGGCCGACGGTGGCACCACCGGTCCGGTCGTGTTCGGGGCCAGTGCCGCCTCCTATCAAAGCTTCGGTCAGCTGAGCACGTCCAGCCTGACCGTTGCCCCGGGAGCCACCCGCTCCTTCACTCTCTCGGTGCACACTCCACAGGCTCCGGGTGACCAGGCCGGTTCGATCACCGTCACCCCGCAGGGCCAGGCGGCCGAGACGATCCCGGTGACCGTCAGGTCGCTCGCCCCGTCGGGGCCGACGAGCTTCTCAGGTGTCCTCACCGGAGGTAATGGCCGGTCCGTGGTCAACGGTGAGACCGAGTACTACCAGGTGGACGTGCCGGCTCGAGCGCCGGCCCTGAACGCGTCGGTGAACCTGGCCGACAACCCTGACAACCAGACCAACGCGTGGCTGATCGACCCATCCGGACAGGCCGAGGCGTACCAGAGCAACGTGCTGGTCACCGAGGACAACAACGGCAACCTCCAGGGTCAGAACACCCTCGGGACCAACCTGCACGTCCTCAACCCGGCCGCCGGCCGCTGGACCCTGGCGATCGACTTCGCTCCGACGGTGTCAGGGACGGCGCTGAGCGAGCCGTTCACGGTGAACCTGAACGAGACGGCCCCGGACGTGCGCGCGACGGGAATGCCCAACGGCACGCCCATCAGCGCCCACCACTCGGCGGTGGTCAACATCAAGGTGACCAACACCGGCACCGCCCCCGAGGCCTACTTCGTGGACGGGCGGACCAACAGCCAGACCACCTACAACCTGGTCTCGCTCACTTCGCCGGACACGCAGGCCCCCCTGACCTTCGCCGACAACTTCCCTCAGTACCTGGTGCCGAGCCAGACCACGTCGATCGTCGCCGAGGCCACAACCGATGGCACCGAACCGATCCAGTTCGACATGAGCAGCCCGGCCGGCGATCCCGACATCGCCTCGAACCAGGGGCTGGACGTAACGGCGACAGCCAGCGGCTCTCCGCTCACGTCGGGCGAGTGGTCAGTGCTCCCGAGCGTCGTCGGGCCGTTCAGCTCGACGCCGGCGACCACGGAGAACACCCACACGTCGATGACAGCGACGACCGCGGCGTTCGACCCAGCCGTCTCGTCGGGCACCGGCGACCTGTGGCAGCTGGCGCTCGGCGGCCCGTTCACCGTGACCCCGGTAGTGGTCCAGCCCGGGCACAGCACCACGATCCCGGTGCGCATCGCTCCCACCGGCCCCAAGGGAACGACCCAGTCGGGAGTGTTGTACCTCGACGACGACAGCCTGGTGCTATACGGATTCTTGGTGCCCAACGCCAACACCGTGGCCGCCATCCCGTACGCGTACAAGATCAAATAGCTGGATCGTCGCGCCGACGGAAATATCGGCCGGCCGATCTTCTGCCCAGATCGAGTACTGCACGCGCGGCTACAGTCGGTGGTCGTGGCCAGGGACTCGCGTGCGGAGGCTGAGGATGTCTTGGCGGCTGTGCTGGGTCGGGCTGGGCGTAGCGACGATGTCGTTCGCACGCGGGTGTATGACGTGGCTCGGGGCATTGCGCTCGACGCTGCCGGTCCGACCGGCCAGCCGCTGGCGCCCGAGCTGATGGAGCTCGTTGAGACGATCGCCCGCTACGCCTACCGAGTCACCGATGAGCAGTTCATCGCTGCGCGCGGCGCCGGGTACACCGAGGACGAGCTGTTCGACGTTACGGTCGTGGCTGCCCTTGGGTCCGGGCTTGCACGCCGCGAGCGCGGCCTCAACGCGATCGAGGCCTGGGAATCCGGTCTCGGGACGCGGTCATGAGACTGCAGTCGCCCGCGCGGGAGCAGCCGCTCGCGAAGCTGCCGATGCACATCGTGATGCGGCTGCTGATCGGATCCGTTCCGGATGTCGTGCTGAGCACTCATCACCGGCGCGAATTCTTCGGCCGCCCATTTCTCGCGTGGGTGGATCGATCGCTCAGAGTCGAGCCGTCGCCGCTGGGCCACGGCGAGCGCGAGCTCATCGCGGCGGCTGTCTCACGCTCTAACCGCTGCAACTTCTGTGCGATATCGCATACGGCCACGTCGACGGCGCTGCTCGGCGAGGCGATTGTCGCCGACGCCCTCGAGGGCGGCGGACGCACATCGCTGCCACCGGCCTTGAGAGCCACGCTCGAGTTCGTCGAGCAGCTCACCCGGGAGCCGACGGCCGTCGGACCGTCGGATGTGCAGCGTGCAGTCGACGCCGGCGCCACGCCCGCGCAGCTGCGGGCAGCTACCGAGATCTGCGGAGCGTTTAGCACCATCAACCGCATCGCCGACGCGCTGGACTTCGAGCTTCCCTCACATGACGCTGCGGCGGCGTCCGCGAGACTGCTCATCCGTCTCGGCTACTCGTGATGTCCGGGCGCTGAGAAGGTCGCGCGCAACCACTATCCGACATGACTGCTTATCGCGAGGCTGTCGGAATATGCCGGACGAGCTGGCCGGAGCTCGCGCCGATCGAAAAGTAGGCCGGCGCGCCGGTCGGAAAGTGACCCCCTGCCGTTAGGCGGGGGTCGCGATCCAGTGGTTGTGGAGCTTGAGGAGGTTGTGAGTCGCAGCGATTAGCCGCCACTCTGACTGCGCGGCGGCCCGGCCTCTTCGCATGAATCTGTCGATGTGCCGGTTGTGCTTGATCTGCCCATAGACCGGCTCGACGGTGATCTTGCGCTTCGCGTAGAGCTGTCGTCCGCGGTCGGTCAACAGCTTCTGGCGCATGACGTCGAAGAAGCCGTGCTCCCAGCCGGGGCGGATCCCGGCGCGCATCGTTCCGTCAGGCGGGACGAGCACTTCCATCCCGCGCTCGGCGATCGATTGGATCTGTCGGGTGTGCGCCAGTAGCCGGCGTCGGCCAGGACCACCTCGGGTTGCTCGACCTCGCCGTGCTTGGCGAGGTGCTGCAGCGTGGTGTCGAGCATCGGCTCGAGATGCCCGAAGTCCGGCGCGTCGATCGTGATCTCCGCGGCGAGGATCACCTGCTGCTCGTTCACGCTGGTCTGCGCGTTGTAAGCCTGCCGGGGCGGCGTGCCCTGCGTGCGCATCACCCGGCGTCCGGATCGGAGAGGTTGATGACGCCCTCGGGCAGCTCCGGCGGCGTGAACGGCTTGCTGTTGCCCTTCAGCACCCGTCCTTTCGTGTCACGCGCCGACGCGCGCCAGCGATCGTAACCTCGTGGGCGGCCAACTCGATCCGATGGTTCTGCTCAAACCGGCCGAGCGCCTGGAACAGGCGGTCCTCCCGATCACGCGGGATCGACTCCGCTTGTTGGGCGCGGTGCGCTTCAAGCGCACGGCGCGCGACCCGCGACCACTCACGCCGGCCGCCACGACGCAGGGGCATCGGCTGTCGGACGGGCGTAGAGCAGCACAGAATCGGGGAAAAGAAGCGTGAAGACCTGCCCCGCGTCCGACGCGGTCACGACAAGGAGCCACCCGATGACCGATAAGCCTCCCGCCACAACCAATGACGCCGGCGTCGCCGTTGCCAGCGACGAGTATTCGCTGACTGTCGGCCCAGACGGGCCGATCGTCCTACACGACCAGTACCTGATCGAGCAGATGGCGGCCTTCAACCGCGAGCGGATCGCGGAGCGCCAGCCACACGCCAAAGGATCGGGCGCCTTCGGCGCATTCGAGACGACCGAGGACGTGAGCGCCTATACGCGGGCCGCCCTGTTCCAGCCCGGCGTGAAGACCGAGATGCTCGCCCGGTTCTCGACCGTGGCAGGCGAAAGCGGCAGCCCCGACACATGGCGGGACCCTCGCGGCTTTGCGCTGAAGTTCTACACCTCGGAGGGCAATTACGACATGGTCGGCAACAACACGCCGATCTTCTTCGTCCGTGACCCGATGAAGTTCCAGCACTTCATCCGCAGCCAGAAGCGCCGCGCCGACAACGGACTGCGCGACAACGACATGCAGTGGGACTTCTGGAGCCTGTCGCCGGAGTCAGCGCACATGGTCACCTGGCTGATGGGCGATCGGGGGATCCCAAAGAGCTACCGGCACATGAACGGGTACTCCAGCCACACCTACATGTGGGTCAACGCCGGCGGCGACAAGTTCTGGGTCAAGTACCACTTCAAGACCGACCAAGGCATCGAGTTCCTCGCCCAAGACGAGGGCGACCGGATCGCCGGCGAGAACGCCGATTACCACCGCCAAGACTTGTTCGAGGCGATCCGCGATGGCGATTTCCCCAGCTGGACGCTGTACATGCAGATCATGCCGTTCGAGGAGGCCAAGACCTACCGCTTCAACCCGTTCGACCTGACCAAGGTGTGGCCCCACGACGACTACCCACTGATCAAGGTGGGGACGATGACCCTGAACCGCAACCTGACCGACTTCCACACCGAGATGGAGCAGGCGGCGTTCGAACCCAACAACCTGGTGCCCGGGATCGGGCTCAGCCCGGACAAGATGCTGCTCGCCCACGGCTTCTCCTACTCCGACGCGCACCGCGCCCGGCTCGGGGTCAACTACAAGCAGATCCCGGTCAACTCGCCCCACGTCCCGGTGCACAGCTACAGCAAGGACGGCGTGATGCGCACCGCAAACGTCACCGACCCGGTCTACGCCCCCAACTCGTACGGCGGACCGACGGCCGACCTGTCACAGACAGACACCGCCGGCCTGTGGGCAGCCGACGGTGAGATGGTGCGCGCGGCCTACACCCCGCACTCCGACGATGACGACTTCGGCCAAGCCGGCACAATGGTCCGAGAGGTCCTCGACGACGAGGCGCGTGAGCGACTCGTCTCCAACGTCGCCGGTCACCTCGCTGACGGCGTCTCGGAGCCGGTGCTCGCCCGGGCGCTCGAGTACTGGCAGAACGTCGACCGCGAACTGGGTGAGCGGATCGAGCAACAGGTCCGCGCGACCGTGGGGGCCTGAGCCAGAGGCTGCGCCGGGCGAGACGATCAACGCCCGCCCGACCGACAGCTTGGCACGATCGCATCCGACGCCACGCCGCGCAGTACGGACGAGCGCTTTGGCGACAAAGCGGGCCGGTCCGACCGTGCCACGCCGGCGCCGGACGAGTGCAACCGCCTATGGCGAGCTCCGGGAGCGCCGCCAATCGATGTCGGGCACCCGTCTCGACCATCGGCGATGCCTGTCGGATTTAGTTTCGTTCGGGCTTGAAGGTCGCCGGTATTTGGGGTGAGACCCGGGTCCACACGCCGTTCCAGATCGCTTGCCGGTTTGGGCAGGCGTCGTTCAGTGCGGTGAGCGTGAGTCTGCTGCCCGAGCGCGACCAGCGGTAGGTCCCGAACGGGCCGGCGGGAGTGCAGTCTGTGCCTCCCAGGTTGTTGTGGCGGTAGGCGGTGGTGGTGCTCTGGCCGTTGGCGAACGGCGACGACTGAATCGGCGCGTAGACGGTCAGACGATTCCCTCTAACCGAGATCTCGTTGGCCAGGCCCGCCTCGAGCGGGTCGAGCTCCCAGGCTTCTATCCGGTCGAAGGCGAGCTCCCAACGTCCGGGTGGAGGTGGTCCGTCGAGCCGACCGGCCTTGGTGATATCGCGGGCGGTGATGTCCGGGTCCAGAGTCCTTGTAGCGCAGCTGGTGGCTGGGGGGCTGGCAGCACGCGCGCGGTGACGGCTTTTGCTCGCGGTCCGGCCATTCAAATCGATGGCTTTCGCGGCGAACACGTGCGGCCCTGGTGAGAGCCAGGTCGTGATGAGGTAGCCACGATTCCTGCTGTTGTCATCCCCTCCGAAGATATAGGGCGGGTTTTGCTCGACCCAGACGAGCCGGCCGTCGATCAGAAAATCGACTTCCCGAACGCTGGCTGTCGGGACGCTCGGGCTCGCTTGCCAGTGGATGCGCTGAGGCAGCGTGGTACACCCATCGAGCGTTGAGGCGACCTCGACGGTGCCCCTCGAATCGGGATGGGGGGAGCTCGACTCGGAAGACCTGGAGTTCGAAGCGGACGAGCACGCACTGACGGCGAGAATGATGACGACGAGGCCGGTCGCGACCGCAGATCTCTGCGCTTAGCATTTGAGCCGTCGCTTTCACGTTGGTGAGCAAGTGGATCGGGATGAACGAGCACCCCCGTCCGAGGGGCGTGAGGGCGGCACTGGATGCCGTCTAGCTCGGGGCGCCGAGGCTCTCAAGGTGTCCTACTTGCCGTAGTAGGGCGATATCGTCACGGACGGCGAGATGGTCGGTGATCTGACCGGCGGCGTTGAACGTCAAGACGTGGATGTGGCGTGCCGAAGTGCGCTCGTGGGTTGGCGGCATGCCCATGAATGGTCCGTCGTGCGTGCCGTTCATGATCCCGATGCACACCACTTTGTCGCCCTCGGCCACCATCGTCGCTAGATCGAAACGCATGTCGGGAAAACCCGCCCAGAGGCGAGTGAAGACCTCACGCGCGCCTTCGGGACCGTCGGGGGTTCCGACCCGCGCGTTGTGGTTCACCGAATCGGAAGCGATGAAGTCCTCGACCCGGTCGAGGTCGTGGGGGTTGAACAGCTCGGTCCAGAGCGCCTTCGCGCGTGCCTTGTTGTTGGTCATGACGACGCCTCCTTATTTGACTACAGTAGCACTATAGCCAATGAATGATCGGCCTGTCAACAAAAAGCCTCAACCAGGGACGCGCCGCAGTTACAACTCGCCCCAGCGCGCGCAGCGTGCGATGCGCACCCGCGGCAAGATCGTCGCGGCCGCACACGATCTGTTCCTGCGGCGCGGCTACTTTCCGACGACGATGCGGGCGATCGCCGACACGGCTGGAGTGGCTGAGAAGACCCTCTACCTGGCCTTCAGCAACAAGCCGGCGCTCCTGGACGCCGTCATCGATGCCGCGCTCAGCGACGCGCAGCAGCGCACATCACCGTCAAAGCGCGATCAAGGCACGAGCTCCGACGACGCGGTCCAGACCTTGCGCGCCTTTGCGCAAACCGCAGCCTCGATCATGGAACACACCGCACGCGTACTCGCGATCGCCGAAGCAGCAGCGACGATGGACCCCGAGCTCGCGCTGCTACGCGACCGCGGCCACGCCGCGATGCGCCAACGCTTCGAAGGAATCGCCGCGGATCTCAACGCCCGCGGGGCGCTCGCGCCAGACCTCTCCGAACCCGACGCCGCATCCACCATCTACGCCGTAGCCAACGACGCCGTGTACCTGCGCCTCATCGACGGTTACGGGTGGAGCTCTCAGCAGTTCGCCCACTGGCTCGAACGCGTCCTAACCGCAGCACTTCTCCACCCGCAAACAACCCCGCGCCCTTCCAGAACCCGCGGCTCAGCCTAAGCAGGCTCCGGAGTGCCGCATCAGACCCACACCGATCGAGAGCGTCGCGGTCGCGCCGCGCAGCGCGCAGGCCGGGGTCCTGAGACGGGGATTGAACGTGCTCCGCGGCGTCACGTGCGGACCACAGGGAGGCGATCGCGACACTCTCCCGACCTTCGTCGTCGCGCGCGCCGCATCAGCGTATGGCGACTCCAAGGGCCTCAGGAGTTACGACTACGCCGGATCGGTGCGACGCCCCGCTCGGCTGGCACCACCCACGCTGGGGTGGTAGCTTCCAGCCCAATGAGCTCCCGCAGGGGCTCGGCGCCGGCGGTGGAGAATTCTGCCTGAGCGCGTGAACATCGAACTTGGGAGGGTCCGATATGGTCACAAGCGTCCGTTCGGTTAGGGCATTCCTGCTCGCTGCCAGCTGCGTCATGTTGGTTGCCGCGAACGCGCCGCCGGCGAGCGCCGCGACCAAGGGCTTCACCATCGACAACCTCACGGGCGCAACGCTGAAACTGTCGTCCGTGACCACGCATGGGCGACAGCCCGTCTTTGAAGAGCCCACCTCAGAAAGCGCGCCACCGCTGCCCGAGAACGGTGACCTCATATACCCTGGCGAGGTGCGGCACATTGAGTTGTACGATCAATTCAGCAACACCAGCGAACAGAAATACCGTCGTGAGGCCCGACTCTCTTTCGCGGAATTTCCCCCGCCGAAGCCGGGTGGTCCCGATCGCACTTTTCATGTGTCACTCGTCACCGGCGACAGATATGGCCCTGCAAACCAGGTCGTCGTCGGCTGTCATTTCGGCCGACCGAGTCAGTGTTTGGTGAACGGCACTAAGGTTGAATTGCTGGATCCTCCCGGCACGCACGTCACGATTCCCGCGACTGCCGCTGAGGCGCAGGGGGCCGTGCTGACCGATGTGTGCACGAAAGAGGTGAAGGCTGTCGGAGGTACCTGTGCGTTCGATCCAAGGAAACTGGAGAGCACGACGGTGCCCAATGAGCCAGTTTCCGAGCCAGTCATCAACTGCACCCACAAAGAGATTGAAGTCACAGAAAAGGCCGAGCACAAGGTCGGCACCACTAACAGTGTCGAGGTGGGCTCAGAGTTCGAAATCCAGACCGGGTTGGCTGAGAACCACGTGAAGCTCGCGGTCGAAACGAAGTATGGCCACGAATGGATCGACGAGCACAAGTTCGAAAAGGAGATACCTGTCCCGATCGAACCAGGCCACAAAGGTTGGGTCGAACACGCCGCGCCGGTGATCAGGGTGACGGGCAATTTCACGATGACTATTGGGAACACTACATTTACTTTGAACGGTGTTTATTTCGATCACCCTGATCCGAGCAGGCAAGGCAGCTTCTACGCACAAGCGGTGAAGACGACCGCGACCGAGCAGTCAAACTGCAAGGGCGGTGAGAAGCTTGCGCGCGTGCCGAGATCTGATTTGACGGTCACACGTAGCGCCACCGCCAGGTCGGACATTTTGCGCGGCGGTGCCGAGCCCGAGGTGTTCCGCGGGCTGAGCGGCAACGACATCATGGGCGGCGGAAGCGCCAGCGAGACAGTGTTCGGTGGTCCGGGCAACGATCTGCTCGTGGGGAGTGCCGGCCCCGCCGTGATCAACGCCGGCTCGGGCGCGGACATGATCGTCGACACCGTTGGCCCGGCGGTGGTGCACACGGGCAGCGGCTGGGACTTCGTCTACGTCCGCGATGGACGCGGGGACGACACCGTGATCTGCAACTCGCAGCGCACATACGTTGTCGCCGACGCGGGCGACCGTGTGCTCGGCCACTGCGGCGTGGTGAGCCGGAGAGGCTCGATCGACCACCCGTTGCTGCCTGTCGGATGGTCGAGCGGCTGAGTCGTACGATGTTTGCGCGGTGTGCAGGGTTCCGAGCAGACTCCCGCCGCGGGTTGGGAAGTCGCCAATTTCCAGCGAATGCCTTGACGTGCGCGGCGTTGATCGCGGTCCTGGCTGCGCTGATCGCTCCAGCCGCGGGTGCGGCGCGGCAGCAGTCGCCTGGCGGTGTCGTGATGCGGGGCCTGAAAGGGCTCGTCGGGGCAGAGCGTGGGCCTCTGGGAGCGATCGTGACGCTTTACCTCAACGGCCATCTCACGGTCTTCCGGGCTGGGCGCGCCGACGTCGCTCGTCCCGGCGCTCCTCGGGCCACCGACCACATGCGGATCGCCAGCGTGTCCAAGGCGTTCAACGGCGCCGTTGTGCTGCACCTCGTACAGCAGGGGCTGATCGGCCTCAATGACCCGATTCATCAACGCCTCCCGTACCTCCCGCCGGCCTGGGGCGGCGTGACCGTACGCCAGATGCTCGACCACACCAGCGGGCTGCCCGACTACACCAAGTCCGACGGGTTCATCGAGCAGCTCACGACCGACCCGGAGCAGTTCGTGTCCCCCAGCACGGTCATCAGCTGGGTGGCGTCGCACGGCTTGGACTTCCGGCCGGGCTCGCGGTACGAGTACTCGAACACCGACAACATCGTGCTTGGGCTGATCGCCCAGGCAGTTACCGGAAAACCCTACGACGCCCTGCTCCGCCAGATCGTGTTCGGTCCGGCCCAGCTCCGGCAGACGTCATTCCCGACGACCGTGAGATTGCCAACGCCGTTCATCCACGGATATGCGTTCGACAAGGACGGCACACCGAGCGACGTGAGCACATACCTCAGCCCGAGTGGCGCGTGGGCCTCGGGTGGAATCGTCTCGACGCCGGCAAACCTCAACCGGTTCATACGCAGGTACCTGGCGTCGGCCTTCTTCGGCCCTGCGCAGCAGCGCGCGCAGATGCAGTTCGTCGCCGGGGCCTCGAGCCCCGCCGGACCCGGCGAAAACTCCGCCGGGCTGGCGCTGTTCCGTTACCGGACACGGTGCGGAACCGTCTACGGGCACACCGGGAATTTCCCTGGCTACACCCAGTTCGCGGCTGCCACGCGAGGTGGACGACGCGGCGTGACGATGTCGATCAACATACCGGCGCCGAGCGGCCGCCTGCTCGATCGGCTCCGTGCGGTCGAGACCAATGCGGTCTGCGCGCTTCTGCGCGGAAAGCCCTAGTGCTGGGCCGGACTACGTCGACATCAGGGACGGAAAGGGCGACGACACGGTGATCTGCGGCGATCGCAACACGATCGTAGTCGCTGATCCCGACGATCTGCTTCGCAACTGCCGGACGTGACCACTACGAGGGAGGAACGGGTGTTGGCGACGAGCAAGATGGATGCCGGACGTGGGCACAACCAGGTGTGTGCAGTTTTGGCCGTCTGGGCCGTGGCCGTCCTTGCACTGGGGGCGAATTCTGCCCGCGCGTCCGTCGGCGCGCTGTCGGTGAGCGCGGGCTGGCATCACGCGTGTGCCATCCAGACCAATGACAAGCTCGTCTGCTGGGGTAGCGACCGGTACAGGGAAACGAACGTGCCCTCAGACGTCGGCGCGGTCAAGGCTGTGAGCGCCGGCAACAGTGACACCTGCGCGATCGCCATCGGCGGAAAGGCCAACGGATCAGGGTCGGCGTCCACTGCGCGGAGTCAGCCACCGGATCGCCTCGTTTGCTGGGGCTACGACGCCTTCGGGGATACGAAAGTTCCTGCCAATCTTGGTCCGGTCAAGTCGGTGAGCGCCGGCTTCGGTCACACCTGCGCGATCAAGACCGACGGGCGCGTCGTCTGCTGGGGCGACAGAAACTTCGACGCGACCTCAGTTCCTACGAACTTGGGGCCGGTCAAATCGGTGAGCGCGGGCCGCTGGCACACCTGCGTGGTCAAGACCGACGACCGAGCGGTCTGCTGGGGCGATAACCGCTCCGGGCAGGCGCAGGTCCCCACCGACCTGGGCGAGATTAAATCGATCAGCGCCGGACAAGTTCACACGTGTGCAGTCAAGGCCGACGACCGAGTCGTCTGCTGGGGCGGCGACCGCACGGGGGAGGCGAAGGTTCCCGGCCGCCTGGGAGACGCGCGGTCGGTGAGCGCCGGCGGCTTCCACACCTGTGCGGTCAAGGCCGACCACAAGGTCCGCTGCTGGGGCTACGACGCCCAGGGGCAGACGAAGGTTCCCGCGGGCTTGGCCGAGGTCAACTCGGTGAGCGCCGGCTTCGATTTCACGTGTGCCGTCACGACCGACCACAAGGTCGACTGCTGGGGCCAGGACGGTGACGGTCAAACGAACGTTCCCGCCGAGGTGCGGTAGCGGCTCGGCGACACGCCGCGCATACACCGACCACCCCGGGTCGCTCTGAGCGCACGGATTCGCTCATCAGCTCCCGCAATGCCGTGAGTTGCAGACATGGTGATTCCTCGTCAGCCGATCCAGAGGGGAATCGTGTTGCAGCGCCCGGTTGCGATCGGACGGCCCGCTGGCGGCTATTGGAGCAGGCCGCCGATGTACAGATGCGCCATGGCGTTCCCGGCGGCCCGGCCACAGCGAGCGTTCACGCTGATAACGAACGTCCGTGCCCGCATGCGCAACCGAGAGCCACCGTGGCCGCACGTCCTCTTTGCTGGGCCGTAGCCCAGGTACACGAGTGGCTTGACCGTCCCCGGCGGCTTGGCGAGTTGCACCCGGATACTCCCGTTCCCGCGGCGTAGACGGAAGCTGTCCTCGACCGGCTCGCCGATCCTCGCCAGGGCCTCGGCGCCTCGCTTGAGCCCATGACAGCGCAGCACCAAAGAAAGCTCGCCAAACCCGCCGTCCACAGAGCCGCTCATGCCCCGCGCCGAGCAGCCAGCGTCGCCAGCCACACGGACTGCCGGTGGGCTCGCAACGCTCGGATCTTTGAACGTGGCCGAGATCGTGTCGGTCCCGTTGCGCAACGCGAACCGGCGAGTGGCCTTCGATGCCACTTGGTCGCGCGATGCGAACTGGCGAGTGGTTTGCGACGGCGTCTTCGAGCACCCCAGATAGGTCAAGCTCCAACAGAAAACACGCTTGATCAGCTCTGCATACTGCGGCTTGCCCGGCTCGTATCCCTCGTTTAGCACGCCAAGCCAGTAGGGCAAGTAATCACCTCGCGGACTCTCGACGCAACGACGAACTATGAGCGGGAACGAGCCGTAGAAATGACACACGCGCCCTTCCCAACCAAATTGATCCGGGGCGTTGGTGCAGGTAGCTGCCACGACTAATAGGAGCGGATTCCAGGCTCAACTCGTCACCGTCACGTGCATCTCGTGTTGGCCGGGCTGGGCGCTCGCGTAGTACCACCGGTCGGCGCTCTTCTGCACATTTGGGACGACTACCCAGGTCGACGGTCTTTGGCCGCTACCGATTGGGCAGTCGTACGTGTCAGTGCTTCTGTCCCCCCACCTTGCAACCACGAACTGCGGGCCTTGATACCCGTATTCGAAGTTGCCTGGATTTCCCTCCCTCTGCACGCCCACGGATTTCAGCTCGTGCGTGGTGGCCCAGGCCACCGGCGCCACACCAGCGCAGCCGACGACCGCGGTAATCAGCGCGGCCCGTAGAACACGACCGCTAATCCTCCACGCGAACACAGAAATCGGATCCTACGCCCACGGGTGACCGGCCGTCAATCGAGCCATCGCCTGCAGCCAAGTCGCATTTCGTGGTGAGCCGACCTGGTCTTGACGGAGGCTCGATTTCGAGGATTCTGTCCGTCGGCGAGGAGACCCTCCAGTGATGGTTCGCCTCGACCACGCTCGTCGCCACGCTGCGTCATGCACGCCGAGTCGCCATCCGGGCCGTCTGCAGGAGTTGCGTCGCGGACCCGCCCCCCTTGGACGGTCGCGGACCGCGCCATCGCAACGCGACCGCCGGCTGTGCGTCTGATGGCGCCGCCTTGTCGGCACGGGCCTCCTCAGGACCGCTTGTAAGCTCGCAAGATGACGCACTCGTTCGTCCCAGATGGCTTCGTCGTGCCGCTGACCTTCACCGGTCCGGGCTTCCGCTTGGAGCCGCTCGGGCCCCGGCACAACGACGCCGACCACCGTGCCTGGATGTCGAGCATCGAGCACATCCGTGCCACCCCGGGTTTTTCGACGCGGCGATGGCCGCCCGCTAAGGGAATGTCACTCGACGAGAACTTCCGCGACCTGCGAACGCATGCCGACGATTTCGAGCGACGTGTCGGCTTCACGTACACAGTCCTCGATGATGAAGGCGTCGTCGTCGGCTGCGTTTACATCTACCCGTCGCGGGCGGACCCCGACGTCACCGAGGTGCGGTCCTGGGTCACCGCAAATCGTGCAGAGCTCGACTCGGTGCTGCATGAGAGCGTAGACAGCTGGCTTGCGGCCGACTGGCCGTTCGCCGACCTCAGATACCGCGATAGCGGCTAATCGCCGGCTTCGTCCGCCAGCGCGGCTGGACCTTTGGAACTACGGCTGTTCGCCCGCACATGAGAATCGCGGCTTTTCCAAGCTAGAGCGGGCACCCGGCGTTTGAACGACATGGGACCCGTTGGGCCGCTGCATCCCGATGACGTGACGATTGCTCTCCCCGCTTTCATGGACAGAGGAAGCGGTGTACCGCAGAGAATGGCCGCGCGATAGATCAGGTGTCGGGACCGTCGACGTTGACCAGCAGCGGCCCGCTGCCGACGACGGTCATGATGATCTCCTGCGGTCCGTCGACGGGGTTGATATCACGATGCACGAGGCCCGCGGGCACGTGGAAGAAGCCGCCCGTCTCGACCTCGACCGATTCGGTCCCGCCTGGGCCGAACTCGAACCGTGCCCGCCCCGCGACGACATAGCCGAGGACGTCCCGTCGGCCATGGTGGTGCCAGCCGGACCGCGCGTCGGGCTCAGCACGGGCACGCATCACGGTCGCAGCCCGGGTCTCAAGTGCGAGCTCACGGGTCACCCCCGGCGTGACGGCCCCAGCGCGAAGGCCGTCGGGTGCGACGACAACCACAGAGTGAGGCATGCTGCGAGAACGCCGTTTGCCTAGGAGGCGCGCTGATCGATCTTGACCACGACGTGATCTCCCTCGCCCTGGTGGACTACGCAGTAGTAGTGCGAGGACACATCACAACGGACATCGAGGCGCGTGCGGTTGTCCCGGCAGAACGCGTTCGAGTCTCCGCGGTCATGGGCAACGCGCACTAGCACGCAGCTTTCGGGCTCGATTCCGGTGTCGTGAAAGGACGTGTGTGGAAGGATCTCGTGATGGGGGGTTGAGAGAAGTCGGTGGCTCTGATCCGAGCTCGGGGGAGCCTGAAAGATCGCAAACTCGACGTCACTCGAACTCTGGTTGACGAGCGTAAGAGAAATCGACGGAGCCCAAGCTGTACCGGTGAAGAGCAACGCCCACGCGGCGAAAGCAGCCGGCGCTACAAACGCGATCCTTCGCATCGGCCAACTCTACTTACAATCCGCCAGAGGCAGTCCGCTTCGGATGAAACGGGGCAGGCGCGCGGGACGCTTGGAAAATTCGCCGTCGATCGTCTCGAGGAACAGCAATGTCCGCAACGCTTAAGCTGACCCACAAAACCATCGGCGTGGAGGTCCGCCGCGGCACGTACGACGTCGTGGTAGACGGAAAGCCGGCCGGCTCAGTGGAGCTGAACCAGACAATCGATATACCGGTCGAACCCGGACATCACACCCTGCAAGTCCGCAGCGGCCGAAACTCCAGCCGAACCAAGACCTTCGACGCCCCCGAGGGCGAAACCGTCGCCTTCCGATGCAGCGGCAAGAGCATCTTGCCGGTCTTCCTCCTGTCTTTCGTCGTTCCCAGCCTGGCACTTTCGCTCCATCGCGAGTAGGCCCACCCCTCGAGTCAGAGCGTCTCGGACTTCCCCGAGATGCTGGTGACCAATCGTGGGGGTTAGTGGACGCCCTCGCGACGAGCGGGGCCCGCTCATTTGCGCCTCCGCCGACGTCGGGCACTCAGCGCCTGGTCTCGTACCTGGTCAGCACCACGCCGTCGGGAAAAGTTCGGGTCTCCACCAGGCTCAGGTTCACCCAGTTGTCCAGGGCCGTGAAGAACGGCGTGCCGCCGCCCAACAGGACCGGATGGGTGACGATCGCGTACTCGTCGATCAGCCCGGCCCGCATGGCCGCTGCGGCGAGTGTGGCGCCGCCGATGTCCATGGGGCCGCCGTCGTCGGCCTTGAGCCTGGTGATCTCGGTGACCGCGTCGCCGGTGACCAGGCGGGTGTTCCAGTCGACCGTGCTGGTCGTCGAGGAGAACACCACCTTCGGCATTTCCCGCCAGCGGCCGGCGAACTCGATCTCCGCCGGTGTGGCGCCCGGCTGCTGGTCGGCGGTCGGCCAATGGGAGCTCATCGTTTCCCACAGCTTGCGCCCGTACAGCGCCAGGCCCGTCGCCGCCACCCGGTCTGACCACCATTGGAACAGTTCGTCGCTCGGCACGCTCCAGCCGAGGTCGTCGCCGGGCGCGGCGATGAAGCCGTCCAGGCTCAGGTTCATGCCGAAGGTCAGTTTCCGCATGGCGTCAGCCTCCCGTGAGTCGGTATTGACCGTACAGACCAGCACGGCGCCCAAGAATCATCGGTCCGGCCCGGCGTGCTGTTGGTGGCGAGCAGTCCTCGGCCGATAGAACGGATCTCGCGCCTTCGGTCTGATGCCCTTAGTCGGGCAGGGGGCGACTCAAGGCTCGTCGGGCTCGGGGCCAAGGAGGCGGGCGTTGGGGTCGGCGATCGGCTCGAGCGTGAGCGATGCCGGGTCGGTGTCACGCGCGGCGATCGTGATCGTCAGGTTGTGGTGGCGACGGACCGCAACCCATCGGCCGTTCGGGGTGCCGACGATCAAAAACGGCTCGCGCGCGCCGTCGATTGTGATTTCCGTTTCGCCTACCGGCGCGTCGTGAGAAGCCGCGGCGCGCCGGCGGTCGGCGGCTCGGAACCAGAGCGTGAGGGCGGCATCGGAGAGACCGTCGGTGGGTTGCCGGTTTGTGTCGGCCTCGATCCCCGACGCAAACGCATCGCGAGCGAGGGCGAGTTCGCCCGGCTGGTACGGGTCGATCGAGGTCGTTATCTCGATCCGCGGCTGCTGGACGAACATCGAGTCAGTCAGTGTCTCGGCGTGAGCGATCGTCAGGTGCGTGAGGTCGTCGCCGTGCGACCCGCTTCCGTTGATCCGCGCCGGCGAGCCCTCGGCCGCGTAGATCGGGAACGTGACGGCCATCAGCGTGATCCTGTTGGAGTACCAGCGCTGCGCCGCCTGCTCGGCGCGGACGCGGGCCATCCTTGCTGCCCGGGCAACCTCGTCCTCAACCGGGTCCTCGGTCTCGCCATAGCGGTAGATCGCTCCGGCCTGCTCTTGATGCCCGCATACGCGACAGACAACAAGTGGACTGGGCGCGAACGTGTCGGTGCCTTTTGTGCCTCGGCCGGCTCGCCATTCCTCGGTCGGGAAGTATTCGTTGTACTCGACCGCCCCGCACACAGGGCAAGGCTCCTCCGCGTCGGGGACCGGCTGATGCAGGTATTCGGCCGGCATCGGTCGGCGTACGAACGCGTCCGCCGCATCGCGGTAGCCCAGCGCCGGCTCGCCGTGCTCTCGGTCCTCGAAGATCACCGCATAGGTGCCGCCACCGACGGCGGCGGCCTTGCGTACGCCCGTCGCCTCGACCGCCTCGACGGTGACCGCTCCAGGCGGGAGCAGTCCACGGAACAGCATCCGCTCATCGCTGAGCCCGATCCGAACCGGCTGATACCTGTCCCACGGTTGAAGCGGTTGGCCCCAGTCCAGGGTGATGTCGTGCGAGAGCACGATCTCGCCATCGTCGCGACGAACGATGCCCTCACCCCCGGGCAGCTCGATCAAGACGGTAGCCACGACCCAATTGTGGCTGCCGGAACTACTCACGGCATCCGGAGCAGCCGATTCCACGAGCCTCGCCAGCTTTTGTGCTTGACGCCGGTATTTAGTGCTAGTTACAATAGCTTCAATGGAGCACGTCGCGCGCTTGTTTGGCGAGGCTTGGGAGCGCCGGCGTCGCCGACGCCGCACTCTTGTTTGGATCGGGCTGAGTGCGTGCGCCTTCGGTTTGCTGACTTACGCGCTCGGAAGCGCGCGGATCGCAGCGGGGCCGGGTCCCGGCGTTCCGGAGCCGGCGGGCACCGTCGCGGCACGGCCAGCGGCACTGTTCTCGCAGCCCCCGTACATGGGGGTCCGGTGCCCGGTCGCGAACTCGATCGCGTGCGACCAGGTCGGGCTCGCGATCTGGCTAAAACGACCGGCGTACTCGGTCACAGCCTCGATCGACGGCCGCAAGCTCGCGATGGTTCGCGTCGGTGATCGGCTGACCTTGTCAAAGGCGCCGCGGACGGAGTTCGATGGTTACCTGCATCCAGCAGGGATCACTTCCAGGATGCACGTTCGCCCAATCCAAGGGACGAGTACGTGGCTTGGCGACCCGACACCCTTCGCGGCCGTGTCGCTGCTGCTCAACTACGGAAACGGTCACTACGTGACGACCCGCGTTCAGATTCCGCTGATGGCTGGGTGGGGATGAGCCCGACCGATCAACTCCTGATCGATCCGGCCAGTCCCGTCGCGCTGCATGAGCAGGTGGCGGCGGCCATCCGCCGAGCGGTCGCCGATGGCGAAGCTCAGCCGGGTGAGAGACTTCCCCCGGCTCGTGACCTTGCCGCGGTGCTTGGCGTAAACACAAACACGGTCCTGAGGGCGCTGCGGACCCTGCGCCACGAAGGATTGCTCGAGTTCCGCCGGGGCCGCGGCGTGACCGTCACCCCGAGTGCCCCGCACCTCACCGAGCTCGTGACCCGAGCCCGAGAACTCGTCGCACTGTCCCGCAAGCTCGGGTACCAGCCAGACGAACTCGCCCAGATCATTCAGCACGTCTCCTGAATCCCCGGCTCACAGCCTCGCCCTCGGAAACGAAACCAGCGCATGCTCCACTAGGTGCGAACGCAGAACGATTTCCGGAACGGATCGAGGACATAGCTAACCTGCGCTCGGATGGCATCTGGTGCACTCGCAATCGTCGAGGCGTGGCAGGAAGCTGTGAACGCCGGCTGCGCCGACCGCGTACGCGCTTTGTCTGCTGATCAAGTTCTGGTGCTCGGGCCGCACGGGACCGGCGCTATCGCGAGCGAAGACCTGGGCGAGTGGATGATTCGTTCGGGCTTCTCAGCCACGCCCAAACGCTGGTTCTGCGGAGCTGACGGCACCGTCGTCGTAGAGCAAGCGGCACGCTGGATGAATCCGACCGGCGCAGAGGTAAGTCGGTCGACCGTGGCCACTCACTTCAAGGTCGAAGACGAGCGGGTCGTAGCAATTCGCCGGCACGCGGAGCTTCCGCAAGCGCTTGAGGATGCCAGTCTGTCCCTGTCCGACGAGCTCGAACCACGCCCGTAGGACCGTTCGTCTCACATCCCGTTGCTTCCTTGAGCTAGCTCAGCCACCGGCTGCCACTCGCGCCAGGTTGCCAGTCGGCCTTCGTAATCCCGTTCGGCGATCCCAAGTGGCGCCGTGCCGAAGAACACCCGCAGTGGCGGCGGATCGGCGTCGACGACGCGCATGATCGCGAGGGCCGACGCGGACGGGTCACCCGGCACGTTGCTGGCCCGCCACTGCTGCTGGCGCTCGCGCAAGCCGTCGTAGGCCGGGTTCGGCTCGGAGCGCTTGGCCGACGGACCGCTCCAATCGGTCGAGAAGCCACCCGGCTCGACGAGCGTGACGTGGATCCCGAACTCCTTGACCTCCTGGGCAAGTGCCTGGCTGATCCCCTCCAGCCCCCACTTGGAGGCGTGATAGATCCCAACGGTCGGAAATGCCGAGATGCCCCCGATCGACGAGACCTGAATGATGTGGCCGCTGCCCTGCTCGCGCAAGAATGGCAGCGCTGCCTGCGTGACCCACAGCGCGCCGAACAGATTGGTTTCGATCTGCGCCCGGGCCTCCTGCTCTGAGATTTCCTCAACCATCCCGAAGTGGCCGTAGCCCGCGTTGTTGACGACGATGTCCAAGCCGCCGAAATACTCGTAGGCGTGCGCCACGGCGCCGAACGCCGCCTCGCGGTCGGTGACATCCAGAGTCAGCGCGAGCAACGCGTCGCCGTGCTCGGCTCGGAGGTCGTCCAGCGTGCTCGTGTCACGTGCTGTCGCAGCGACGCGGTCGCCGCGATCCAGCGCGGCCTTCGTCCACTCGCGACCAAAGCCGCGCGACGTACCAGTGATGAACCATGTCTTATTAGCCATGGCGGCGATCCTAGTCCGTGCGAGCACGGCGAGATGGCGATCCACGATGACCGAGCGATCCGTTTCGCACGCCTGAGCGACGCGGACGCGGTCACGGGATTGCTCGCCCAGCTTGGGTACCCGGACCGCGCGCTGGAGCACCTCGCACGCAGTTGGCTCGACCAGGTCGACCCAAGTGTCCGGTGCTGGATCCGATCTGAGACCACGCGCTCCGCGAGTTGATCATTGGCCCCATGGCTAAAGACATGCGTCGCAGATAGATCCAGAATGGGTTGCATGCAGTGGAGTGTGTTCCTGGATCGGCTCCGCTTCGTGCCGCGTCTGGTCGTCGCGTGAGTTCTCGCGCGTCAGCACTGCTTGATCGCCGTCCGGCGTGTGCAAGCGAGGATTGGGTCTCGCAACTGCCCAACCTGATCGATGCTGCGTGCGAGGACTGGGACCTGTCACTCGACGATGAGCGGATGGCCGCCGGCGCGTGGGGAGTCGTGGCGTGGTGTCATACCAAGAGCGGTCTCGAAGCGGCGTTGAAGCTGTGCGCCAACGAGCAGCGCCTGTCGGCCGAGACGAACGCGATGCTCGCGTGGGTCGGGTGTCCAGCGGTCCGCGTACTCGCTCACCGACCTGGTGCGCTGCTTTTGGAACGCGCCCGTCCCGGACGACCGTCGCGACTGCCGCCCGCGCGGTTAGCGCTGCTCCTCGGCGCGCTGCACCGGCCCACGAGCGCCGGCCGGCAAGGACTCGGAGATTGGCGTGCGAGCATCAATGCCGCCGTCTCGCAAGTGCCTTCGCTGCAAGCGCTCGGACGAGAGCTGCTCAAACAAGGGCAGGGCCGACCGGCTGTTGCATTGCACGGCGATCTCCAGCCGGCGAACATCCTTGAGCACCACGGCGCGATCGCGGTGATCGACCCGGTCGGGATCTCCGGACCTCGAGAACTGGACGTCGCGAACGCTGCCCTTCGTAACGATTGGGGCGAGCAGCCTGCAGCACGAATCAGGCGGCTGGCGGCGCTGACCGGCACGGACCCGGATTTCGCGCTCGCATTGGGACAGCTGAGCGCGATGTACGCGGCCCTCGCGCCGAGATACTGACCTACGTTCAGGTCGCAAGAGCACCGGGGCCGGCGTTGCGTCGGTGCAGGTTGATGCGTGACACGCGCGTCCGCGGCGCACGAACGGGAGCAGCAGCGGCGCATTGTCGGACACGATGGGACAATCGCTAGCGATGTACGTCTCCGGTCGCCAGCACCGACGTCTCACGGCCACCTAAGACGATGCCGAACGTGTTCGACCCCGACTGGCACGCCGAGAGGGCCGGGTGTCGTATCGCAATGGTCGCGGCCGCCGCCGGAGCGCAACGTCTCGGCGCAAGCGTTGTCGAAGTCGCTCCAGCCGGCCTGAGCAGTCCGTACCACCTCCATTACGGCAACGAGGAGCTGTTGATCGTGCTCAGCGGGACCCCCGAGTTGCGTACGCCTCACGGGTATCGTCAGCTGGCGCCGGGCGAGGTCGTTTCCTTTGCTCGCGGTCCCGAGGGCGCCCACCGAGTACGCAACACATCCAGTGAGCCCTGTCGGCTCCTCTTCGTGTCCGAGATGAACTTCCCCGACGTGGCCGAGTATCCCGACACCGGCGCGATGCTGACAAAGACGGCTCCGGCGCGGAGCCTAGGATTCCCTGGCGCCAGCGACCAGCCGTTGCCCGACCTGGTGACGGCGGCGTTGCGCGCCGACCCAGGAGGCCTCCCGCTGCCATAGGTAGTCCGTCAGAGGGCTTGGGGGAAGGGGGGAATTGGGTAGTCCTCGAATCAGGGGCGAGTCGGAACAGACGGGTGGAGTGGGGCGTAGGTGAGGATCACCGAGCCGTTTGTGAACCGGTGGACGTCAATGAGTTCGAGTCGGGCCACAAGAGGGTCGATGTCCTCGAAGATGCGCTGTCCGTCACCAATGACCACAGGCATGATCCAGAGCCGGATCTCGTCGACCAAGCCGGCGGCCAGCAGCGTGGCGTCGAGTCGGCTGGTCCCGTACTTGATGAGGTTTCTGCCCGGCTGCGCTTTCAGACGGCGAGCTCGCCCGTGACGTCTTCGCCGAGCGGCGTCGCGTTCCAGCCGAGATCGCCGGGGGTGCGAGTTGCGACGTACTTGGGCATCTGGTTGATCGCATCGATGTAAGGGTTGTCGGTCACCGGTTCCCAGAGTGCGCGCAGCCGCTCATATGTGACCCGGCCCATCACGAATGCGTCGTAGTTCGCTAGCTCGTGCATCGAGTACTCGACGGCTTCGCGGTCGAACCCCGCCCAGCGGTGTGGGGCCTCGACGATGCCGTCGAGCGAGACGATCGTGGATTCGATGAGCTTGCGCATGCAGCCTCCTATCTACGGTTGGTGATCCTCCTCACAGCCCCAGCCGGGGACGCACCCAGTCGGCGAGCCGCTCGATCGCGTCGTCGGCGATCGGCGAGCGGCCGGCGGCCATCTGGAAGGTGTGCTGTTGTCCGGGGAAGATGTCAAGACGCACGTCAACGCCGGCATCCCGGGCCTTCGCGGTGAACGAGCGGCTGTCGTCCAGCAAGGTTTCGGCGTCGGAGACCTGAAGGAACATCGGAGGCAGGCCTGCGAGGTTGCCGTAGAGCGGATTGACATACGGGTCGTGGGGATCGCCCGACTCGCCGAGGAACATGCC
The DNA here is from genome assembly GCA_963712675.1 of uncultured Solirubrobacteraceae bacterium. Taxonomy (GTDB): domain Bacteria; phylum Actinomycetota; class Thermoleophilia; order Solirubrobacterales; family Solirubrobacteraceae; genus Palsa-465. Next base: position 172,001 of record CAVQJF010000022.1, on the reverse strand, counting down.
CGCCAGAACCAGGCCGAACTCCTTGTTCAGCAACCGGTCGGTCTTGGCGTTGGTGTCCTGGGAGGCGCCCGTCGCCTCGTAGTCGAACCACGGCGAGAGCGGCATTCCGGCGGCCGGCAACGGCAGCCCCTGGTCGCGGGCCAGCAGCATCGCGGTGACGACCAACCCGCCGCCCGCCGAATCGCCGGTGAACGCCACGTGCTGAGCATCGATCCCTTGCTCGAGCAGCCAGCGGTAGGCGGTCACTGCGTCCTGAACCGGGGCAGGGTGCACGTGCTCGGGGACCCGCCGATAGTCGACTGCCAGCGCACGCACGCCGACGGCCTTGGCGATATGGCCGAAGAGCTTGCGGTGCGTGTACATCGAACCGGTGACGAAGCCGCCACCGTGGAGCGCGAGGATGACCCGGTCCTGTACCGCTCCCTTGGGTGTGATCGACATCCCCGGCACGCCGCCCGCGTCGATCTCGACGTAGTCGACCGCTCCCGGCTCAGTCGTCACCAACGGCCACTCCTCGACCATCGCTCGCCACCTGTCCAAGGGCATCTCGGGCTCCGCCGCGAACGCCGCGCTCCAGCGCTCGTACAGATCCTTGACGAGATCCGGCGTCGCCGTGTTCGTGCTCATCGTCATTGCGTTGCTCTCCGTGGTAGGGGGTTCAAATCACCGCGCGGATGTGGGTTTCGTCCGCTGGATCGGAAACGCTGAGAACTTCTCCTGGCTGGTCGCTCAGTTGACGTCTCGGCGAGCGAAGCGCCACGCCCCGATCATCAGCGGGACCGCGAGCCAGAGTGCGAGTGTGGTGCCGGCGCGCGCCCAGTCTGTGGCGCTGAACGCGTGCGTGGCCAGCGGCCCAAGCGTCGGCCCGATGGCCAACCAGTGGCTGAGGGTCTTGAGCGGGTGGATCGTTGACGACAGTGCATCCCAGGCGGTAGGCAGCGCCAGGTAGATCACGATCGCCGGGGCTGAGAGCATGATCGCGGCTCCGAACGCCACCCCGATCACCATCGTGCACGTCAGGAACACAAGGCCCTGGGCGAGCACGACGAGCGAAAGGCTTCCGGCGCCGCCCGGCGCCGGGAACAGCTCCCCGAAGACGACGCTGCACGCCAGGCAGACCGCGAACGCCGCGCCCGCAACCACGATCGAGGCCGCGAGCTTGGCCTGGAGGATCCGACCACGGTGTGGGACGAGCGTGAACGTTGTCAGCGTGGTGCGCTGCGACCACTCGCTGCACACGAGCAGGACACCGAGCACCGGCAACAGGATGGCGGCCGGCTCGACCGAGTTGTTGAACAGCCTGGCGAGCGTGGCGTCATGCCCGCCTTTGACCTGCGAGGTGATGAGAACCGTGATCAGCGTGACGGCGGCGACGGCGGCGCCGAACCACAAGCCGGATCGGGTGTCGAGCGTCTTGCGCAGCTCGATCCGAGTCAAGCGGCCGAAACCGGGCCGGCGCTCGTCAGCTGGGATCTGGTAGACGGGCAGGGCAAGCGCACTCATCGGTTTACCTCCTCAAGGGTCGTGTTGGTCGTGAGGGCGGACGGCGTGGGTGCGCCGATGTCGTGCTCCTGCCGCGCTCCGTTCTCCGTGAGCTGGAAGAACAGCTGCTCCAGGCCGTCGCCGGCCTGGACCTCGCGCACCGCGACGCCGGCGGCCAATGCGACGTCGCTGACGGCCTCGGCGGACGCGTCGGCGAGCAACGCGCCGTCGTCGGTGAGCGAGACCTCGATCGAGTGGCTGCGGAGTGCGCGGCGGAGCAACTCGTCGTCGGCGGAGCGGACGCGAGTTCGAGCGTGTCCGCCGACGAGCTCCTTCGTGGTCCCCTGGGCGATGATCCGGCCGCCGGCGATGATCACGAAGCGGTCGGCAATCGCCTCGACCTCGTGCAACAGGTGGGACGAGAGCAGCACGGTTCCGCCGCGGGAGGCGAAGTCACGCAACAGGGCGCGCATCCAGCGCATCCCGACGGGGTCGAGGCCGTTGGCGGGCTCGTCAAGGATCAGCAACTGGGGATCGCCGAGTAGCGCGTTGGCGATCCCGAGACGCTGGCGCATGCCAAGGGAGTACTGGGCGACGCGCTTGCGCGCCGCGCCTGCGTCCAGGTCGACGAGCTCGAGCATCCGATCCACGTGCGCTTCCGCGACTCCAAGCAGCTCCGCGGAGACGGTGAGCGTTTCTCGGCCGCGGCGGCCTTCGTGTGCCGCCGAGGCGTCGATGAGCACCCCGACGTGACGTCCGGGGTTGGGGATCTCGGCGTAGGGGCGGCCGAGCACCGTCGAGCGGCCGGACGTTGGATGGGCCAGCCCGCAGAGCATCTTCAGGGTCGTGGATTTGCCGGCCCCGTTAGGCCCAAGAAATCCAGTGACCGTGCCCGGGGCGCAGGTGAACGAGACATCCTGCACGGCCGGGCGACCGCCGTAGTGTTTGGTGAGAGAAATGGCTTCGATCATGGAGGCCAAGCTACGGGCGGGCGGCGTCCACCGAAACACCCCACGGAAGGAACCTGCTGTCCCTCGCTGGGGGGACCACGGACCCTTCCGACGGAGGATCCGATGGGGCTTATCGCGCGTTACGCTCGATCGAACGTGAGCGTTGTCAGCCGATCCCCCGCCGAGGCCAGCAGCGACCGACGCACGCGCTGGGGCATGACGCGCGACGCCGTGGTGGCGGCGGCCGCGCTCGGCCTGACGCTCGGCATGCTGGCGCACGGATCGGGCGCGACCAGAACCCTCGATGCGCTAGGCGTCGGCCTCGCTGCGATCGCCTGTCTGCCGCTGCTGGCGCACAGCCGCTGGCCCCTTGAAGTGTTCGTCGTGTGCACTGTCGCGAGCGCGGCGATCGACGGCCTCGGCTACGCCCTCGGCCTCCCATTCGGACCAACGGTCGCCCTGTTCTACCTCGCTCTCGACCGCCGCACGCCTGAGCGGATGCGGGAGATCGCAGCGATCGTGGTGGCTCTGGGAGCTATTCACGTCGGTGTCGCCGCGGCTGCCACGTCGGGGTTTCCCACGGTCCCGATCCTCGGCGCGCTGATCGTGTGGGGTGGGGCGTGGATCGTCGGGGACCAGGTGCGCCAGCGCCGACAACGGCTGGCTGACCTGCGTGAGCGCGCGCAACAGTCCGAGCGCGAGACGGCGCGCGAGCGTCGGCTGGCGGTGGTTGAGGAGCGCAACCGCATTGCGCGGGACCTGCACGACTCCGCGGCGCACGCGATCAACGTGATCCTGGTGCAAGCCGGTGGCGCGCGCCTACTGCAGGACCGCGATCCCGGCGCGGTGAGCGCAGCGCTGTCCACCATCGAGGACGTCGCGCGCGAGACGGTCGAAGAGATCGACCGGCTGATTCACGGGCTGCGCACGGCCGATGACAGAGCTCAGACGGTCAATCCTCTCGAGCCGCCGACCGGATTGGCCTCCGTGACGACGCTGCTCGAGCAACATCACGCCGCCGGGATGACGCTCGATATGGAGGTCGACGGGTCCCCGCGACCGCTGGCTCCCGGCCCGGACCAGGCGGCCTACCGGATCCTGCAGGAGTCTCTGACCAACGCCGCCAGGCACGGAACCGGGCCGGTCGCCGTGAGGATCGCCTACGGTCAGCGTCAGCTCGAGCTGACGATCTCGAATGCGACGAACGGCAACACGGCCGGCGCCTGTGGCACGCCCGGCTACGGGATCCTCGGCATGCGCGAGCGCGCCGCGCTGCTCGGCGGCAGCCTGGACGCCGGCCCGCGCGAAGGTGTGTTCGAGGTCACCGCCCGCCTCCCCTACGCCGCGCCCGCAAGAGGCCGGTCATGAGCCCCGGATCGATCCGCGTGCTGCTCGTCGACGACGACGAGCTGATGCGCGCGGGCTTGGCCGCCGTGCTTTCCAGCGACCCGGCGATCGAGGTGACCGGCCAGGCCTCAACCGGGCGCCTCGCGCTCGAGCGTGCCCGCGCCGTGCCCCCCGACCTTGTGCTGATGGATGTCCGCATGCCCGATCTGGACGGGATCGCCGCCACGCGCCGTCTGCTCGCCGCTGCCCCTGAGGTCAAGGTCATCATCCTCACCACCTTCGAGCAGGACGACTACATCTTCGGCGCGATCGACGCCGGCGCGTCCGGTTTCCTGCTCAAGCGCACGCGGCCAGAGGAGCTGCTCTCAGCCATCCACGCCGTCGCTGCCGGCGACTCGCTGCTGTCACCATCGGTCACCCGCATCGTGCTCGAGCATCTCGCGCGTCAGCCGGCGCTCACACCCGAGTCAACTCGGCAGTTGAGCGAGCTGACGCCCCGAGAGCTCCAGGTGCTGGAGCTGATCGCTCGCGGACGATCCAACCGCGAGATCGCCGCCGACCTGGTGATCGAGGAGTCGACGGTCAAGACTCACGTCAAACGGATCCTCCTCAAGCTTGACCTGCGCGACCGCATCCACGCGGTTATCTTCGCTTACGAGACCGGTCTCTTCATGTCGCATCGGTCTCATCCCACCCGGCGATAGCAGATGTGCGTCGCAAGTGGGGAGTGAAGGACCTCGGCGGGCTCGAACTTGAACTCGGCGACGTCGTCGAATAGCCGCTCGCCGGACCCGAGTAGAACGGGGGCGATGTCGAGCCAGAGCTCGTCGATGACGTCCGCCAGCAGCGCTTGGCGGACGGTTGAGGCGCCGCCCGCGATGTCGATGCCGGCTGCGCCCGCAGCCTCGCGGGCCTGGGCGTAGGCGGCGTCGAAGCCACCGGTGACGAAGTGAAACGTCGTCCCGCCCTCCATCTCGATCGGCGCGTGAGCGTGATGGGTTAGGACGAACACCGGCGCGTGGTACGGCGGCTCGGGCCCCCACCAGCCCGACCACTCCTCGTCCCACTCGCCGCGGATCGGGCCGAACATGTTGCGGCCCATGACGTAGGCGCCGCGGCGGCGCAGCAGACGCCGCGTGGCGGCCGCGTCCGCCGCGTCCGCGCGCTCGTCGCCAAGGTGCCAGTCGTGAAGTTCGAGGCCCCGCTTGCCGAGCGGATGTTCGCGGCTTTGGTCTGGCCCGGCGACGAAGCCGTCGAGGGAGATCGACATGTGGCAGGTGGTGTCAGTCATTACTTTCCTCATAGCCGTCGGCGCGGATACTGAATCGGGTGCTGATCACGATGATCAAGCTCCTCTCGGGATCGTGTGGACCCTAGTCGGAGCCGCGACGCCCTTCTCGACATGGAGCCTCAACCTTGAGCTCATCAGCGCGGCCGCGGAGAGCGTCGGTATCTACAGGCCGATGAGTCAGCTCGTTGCTCGCAGCTCGTCGAGCACTTTTGCGAGGCGTCGTTGCCGCGTCTCGGATGTCTTGGCGCCGTCGATCGCCAGCACATGCCGCTTCTGATTGGTGTAGGAGAGCTTTTCGAACGCTCGCTTCGCGTTCGGGCGCTCCGCGAGGGCTGTCGCGAGTTCGGCGGGGACGGTGACCTGCCGGGGTGAGGTGTCGAGTTCGATGCCGACGTCGAGTTGATCGCCGGCCGCCACGCCGGCATGCTCGCGCACGGCGGCGCTGACCGGGAACATGAACTCGCCGCGCATCCGAGCCACCGTGGTCTGGTAGCTATAGCCGGCGAGCGTCACCCGCACCGCGGGCCGGTTGCCGCCGCCGAGCGCTTCGATGACGTCATCGGGCACCCGAATGCCGGTGGCGGTCTTGCCGCCGAGTTCGATGGTTGCTGGGAACCGCATGACGGACTCCTTTGCTTGTGCTTGATCGGTGGCGGTTAGTTCTTGAAGAACTCGGTTAGGACCGGCGCGAGCGCCTTCGGCTTGACGATGTGGGTTTGGCCCTTGAGTTCGTGGTGCTCGGCGTTCGGCAGGGCCTCGGCGAGAGCGCGCATCGCGTTGCGCATCCAGGCCGGGCTCTTGCTCCCAGCGATGGCGTTGCGCTGCACCCCGAGCCCATGAGGGGAGTGCGCAGCGAACCGCTGCGCATCGAGCCACACGTCGTGCTGGTCAGCCAACGACACCGGCTTGCCGGCACGGATCCAATCTCGCTCAACAGCCTCGAGAACGAAACGCTGCTGCTGTTCCCGCGGGAGCTCGCGCCGACCTACTACGACCGCATCATCGCCGCCTGCGAGGAGTCCGGCTTCGAGCCCCGCGTCGCGTCCTTCGCCGACCCGCCTCCGCAAGCGATGCTCGCCCGCCTCCAAGCGGGACGCGAAGTTGGACTGCCGCCGGCCTCACTCGGCTCGCACGCCGCCGGAGCCGACGCCGGACTGGTCGCTCGCAAAATCGCCCCGCCGGGAATCGAGGCGGAGTGGTCGATTCTGTGGGCCGCTCGCGCCCCGTCCGCCGCGGTCGGTCGCTTCCTCGAGAGCGCGCGACGATGCGCCGATGAGCACCACTGGCTCCGTTCTCTGATTCTTGGCTGACCGGGCCCGAGCACACCCGCGGGCGGCCCGCCGATGGGTCGGGCCGCCCGCTGATGCAAACCGTTGCGACGCTCGACCCGGGTGTCAGAACCATTCCGGGCCGAGTTCACCCTACGCAGCGGCGCTGAGGTGTGGCTCGTGCTCGTCGCGCGAAGCCGAATATTCGACGGCGCGCTCAGTCTCCAGCTCGTGCTCGGTCATCCCTGTGATCGCGAGGGCTGCCAGCGCGAGCCCGCTGGCGAGCGCCAGGTTCTGCACGGTCGGCAGCGAGAACACGAGGCTCGCGACGATCGTCCAGCCGCTGACGATCGCTGTCACCAGGCCGGTCGACAGGGTTGCAACGTCCTTGCGGTAGCGGTAGCTGACCGCGGCCGACACGATGAGCGTGCCGACGCCGATCGCGAACGCGAGCGAAGCCGTGTCGAGGGTGAGAACGCGGCCAAGACCTGTCACCCGCGCGAGCATTAGCCTTGGGCTATCGACCGCGAGCCGCGCCCGCAGGGTCACGCTTGTCATGCACTGAGGTCGTACTGGCTGGCGGCAGCTGCGCTAGAGAGACGACAACCGCTTGGCCAGGGCGTCGGCCGAAAAGGTCTCGGCGTACGGCGACCCGTCGGGTTCGAGCAGCTTCCCGTTGGCGAGCGGGCCGCCGTCGACCGCGTCGAACCCCAATCGGTCGATCAGATGCATCACGGTCCGGACCGCGAGCCGGTCGTCGCCGGCCGCGGCCACGGCGATGCGGTCGGGCGCGCCAGGATCGCGTGGGTACTCGTCGAGCTCGTGGTAGCCGAGCTGATTCAGGCTCTTTACGACCCGCGCGCCGGGAAAATGTCCTTGAACGACGACACTTGACCCGCCGTCCGCTGCCGCCAGGTCGGGATCTTCGCCGTCTGTGTCGGGCCAGTAGTTCATCGCGTCGACGAGGATCTTGCCGTCGAACAGGTCGCTCGGTAGTTGACGGAACCGGTGGGCCGGGACGGCGAGGACGATCACATCGGCGAACTCGACGACCTCCTCGACGGTTGATGCGATGACGCCGGGGGCGAGCACTTCGACCGAGAGCGCGATCCGTTCGGGAGGGCCGGAACTCGCCACGGCAACCTCGTAGCCGGCGGCCAGCGCGGCGCGTGCAAGTGCCATCCCGAGCTTTCCGGCGCCTACGATCCCGACTCGCTCAGTCACCGCCACGTCGGAGGGGGCACCGGCCGCGGCCGCGCCGATCGTCCGCTCTTCGGGAGGCAAGCTGACCGCGGCGAGTGATCTCGGATTCATCGCGCTACCTCGTCATTGGCGACGGCGCGTGGGTAGAGCGGACCGGGCTCGCGACATCACCGCGTGCCGCTGAGCCGGTCTGCACGTCGTGTTCGCCCGGGTCCCCTCGGAGCAGTTCCCGCACCCGCGGAAAGACCTCCCGTCCGAGCAGCGCGATCGATCCCCTCCGCTGTTCCGCTGGGACCTTGCCGATCGCGTAGTGGAGGTCGATCCGGTCGACGTCGAGCGCTCGCATCGTGGACGCGAGCCGCTGCGCGACGGTCTCGGGGGAGCCGACGAACATCGCGCCGTGGTCGGTCTCGGCGTCGAACTGCGCGCGGGTGGGGGGGCGCCAACCGCGCTCACGCGAGACGCGATCGAACGACTCGAGCCAGTGAGGCCACTGGGTCTCGACGGCTTCCTCGTCGGTGGCGGCGACGTAGCCGAGTGTGTGGAGCCCGACCGGAAGGTCGGTCGGGTGTCCGTATTGGGCCAACGCTCGGCGGTAGAGCTCGACAAGGGGACGAAACCGCTCCGGCCTTCCGCCGATCACCGCGAGCATCAATGGCAGCCCGTAGCGTGCGGCGCGGATCACCGAGTCGGGGCTGCCGCCGGACCCGACCCACGTCGGGAGGCGGCCAGCCGGGAGCGGCGGGGTCAGAACGACGTCGTTGAGCGGCGGCCGGTACTTGCCCGACCAGGTGATCGGCCCGCCGCGGAGCAGCTCCACGAACAGCGCCAGCTTCTCCTCGAAGATCTCCTCGTACTCGCGGAGGTCGTAGCCGAACAACGGGAACGACTCGATCGCCGAACCCCGGCCGACGATCAGCTGCGCGCGCCCACCGGAGACGGCGTCCAGCGTCGCGAAGTTGTTGTACAACCTGACGGGGTCCTGGGTCGAGAGCACCGTCACGGCCGTGCCGATCCTGATCCGCTCGGTCCGCGCGGCGATTGCCGCGAGCACCACGTGCGCCGCTGAATCCATCATGTCGTCGCGATAGTGCTCGCCGATGTTGAACGAGTCGATCCCGACCTGCTCCGCGAGGACACCCTCCTCGACCGTGTCGCGAACCACCTGATCGCCGGCGGTGGGCACACCGTCACGTTCAGACGTGACCGCCATGAACGAGTCCACACCGAATTCGTATTCGCGTTCTTCCATTTGTCACAGAGCTCCGTTCGGGACGGCTGGGCCCGTGCCCGAGCCCAGCCGCCCGCTGACGTTTGCTGGATTGACGCTAGCTCGTAGCCGGGACACCAGGCCGAGCCGGAGCAGACCGCGCCACATACCCGAGCAGTACGGTCCCGACGCCGCCCCCGACGCCGATGGCGAGCACGATCGCCGCACGGGCGACGTGGCTCATCGACCAGTGGATCCCGGCCCAGTTCGACACGTGCGCCCACGCGTTGATCGAGTAGGACCCCGCGCCGAGCGCGCTGATCACGAACGCCAGCGCGAGCAGCAGCAGCGGGAACTCAAAGCCACCCTCATGACTCCAGATCCCGTTCCGCGCATGCGCTGTGAGGATCGCTGTCGTCATCACAGCTCCGATCAGGATCGTGCCGACCGGGGTCAGCAGCCCGGCCCCGAGCGAAAACCCGCCAAGAACCTCGGACAGCCCTGCCAGCAGCGCCGCCCCAACCCCAGGGCGAATGCCGAGCTGCTCGAAGCCCGCCCCAGTGGCCCGCAATCCGTTGGCATGCAACAGCGGCGGTGAGAAGCGCGCCGGGACGAGCTTCTGCAGACCATGGCCAATCAGCAGAAGACCAGGTACGACTCGAAGTACTAGAAGGGTGGTGTTCATGTCGCTGCCTCCTAAAGAATCGAGAGACGATGATTGAGGACGCAAGCATTCTAGCGCAAGTGCTTGTGCTGTCAAGTATTGCCCGCCGAACGCTCCGCAGAGCGGGCGTAGCGTTAGCCTGAACGAGCGCCGATGCGATTCGCGATCTCCATCCCGCAGTACGCTCGCGAGAGCCGCTTCGACGATGATGCATTCCGTTCGCATCTACGCCGCGTCGAGGAGCTGGGGCTGTTCGAGAGCGCCTGGGTGCAGGAGCAGGTGATCGGTGCGGCCGGCAGCCTCGCGCCACTTCAGACTCTGACTTACGCGGCGGCGTGCACCGAGCAGGTGCGGCTGGGTTGTGCTGTGTTTGTGCTGCCGCTGCACAACCCCCTGCACCTGGCGAAGGCGATCAGCTCGCTCGATTGCCTCAGCCAAGGCCGAGTCGAGGTGGGTGTCGCGAGCGGCGGCCGGGGCCGACCGTTTGGCGCCTTTGGCGTCGACGAGGACCGGCCCGTTGCCAGGTTCAACGAGGCCCTGGCGCTGATGAAGGCGTGCTGGACCGAGCGCGAGATCAACTTTGACGGGCGGTTGTGGAAGCTTCAGGGCGGCTCGATGGAGCCCAAGCCGGTGCAGAAGCCACACCCGCCGGTCTGGTTCGGCGGGAGTGCGCCGGCGGGGATGCGGCGCGCGGTCCGGCACGGAGACGGGTTCATGGGCGCCGGCTCCCAGACGACCGCTCAGTTCGCTGAACAGGTCAAGGTGGTGCGGGAGGAGCTGAGCGCGCAGGGGCGCGCTCCCGACACGTTTCGGATCGGGAAGCGCCTATATGTCCACGTCGAGGACGATGCGGCGCGCGGGCGCGAGCGGCTCGAGGATGCGCTCACGCGACACTACGGTCGCGGCGGCTGGTCGGAACAGATCGTCGCGGGCCCGGCCGAGGTGTGCACCGCCGGCATTCTTGCTGTGGCTGACGCCGGCGCGGAGCTGGTTCTGCTCAACCCGGTCGTCGACGACGCGCAGCAGCTCGAGCGGCTCGCGGCCGAGGTGATCCCGGCGGTCGCGTGAGTAGGGCCACGACCGGGCGGTCTCGGTAACCCAACGGTATCCTCGGCCCCGGGTTGTTCGATCACGTTGGAATTGCCGTTACGGATCTCGCCGCGTCCGAGGGCTTCTACCGCACTATCCTCTCCGAGCTGGGCATCGAGCCGGGTCACGCGGACGCCGAGCTGGTCGAGTGGGACGACTGGGCCATCGGGCCGACGGACCGCGAGCACCCCGTCACCCGCGGCCTGCACGTCGGCTTCCGGGCGTCATCGCGAGAGGCCGTGGACGCGTTCTGGCAGGCGGGGATCGATGCCGGCTACCGCGACGATGGCCCGCCGGGCCCGCGAGCGATCTACCGCCCCGATTACTACGGCGGTTTCCTGCTCGACCCGGACGGCAACAGCGCGGAGGCGGTGCACTACGAGCGGAAGGACCCCGTGCCCGACGGCCGCATCGACCACCTTTGGATCCGCGTCCGCGACACCGCTGCGTCCAAGCGCTTCTACATGACGATCGCCCCGAACGCCGGGCTGCGAATCGGCGCGGACAAGCCGGACCGCGTCCAGATGATCGGCGACAACTTCAGCTTCTCACTGATCAACGACGAGCGGCCGCTCACTGAGCACGTCCACCTCGCGTTCCCGGCACAGGACGACGCGACCGTGCGGGCATTCCACGCCGCCGCGCTTGCCGCGGGCTACGAGGATCACGGCGGTCCCGGCGAGCGCGCTGTCTACCACCCGGGCTACTACGGCGCGTTCGTCCTGGATCCCGACGGGCACAACGTCGAGGTCGTCAACCACAACTCCTGAGCCATGGTCGACGGGGGCCCACTGCTCACTGCAGATCTGCGCTCGCGCCCGCAAACTCAGAGATAGCCCGCTCCCGGTTGGGCCAACGGGTCAGACGGGCGCGCGGGTAGCGGAGTGACGGCAACGGCGCAAGCCGTGAGTACGGCCTCCACCGGCATCACCCAGCCTGAGTCGAGGGCCCCGATGAGACAGATGACGCAGCTCAGCACGGCGAGCCAGGTGGCCGCGCGATCCGCCCGAAGGCTACGGCGGCTCACCTTTGCACGCAGCAGCGTCGCGAGGACCAGGCTGATCAAGGCCGGGGCGCCGACAACGGCAACGACCCACAGCCCCGAAGTGTGTACAGCGGTGTAAGAGTGGAACACGCACTCCGGGTCGCTCCTGCTGCATTGGTCGTGCGCTGTGAAGGCGAGTACCAGCGGCACCAAGCCCCAAAGGAACGCCAAGCCGATGAGCCATTTCCACGCGGGCAGGCGAGCGCATAGCGTGCGTGCGGTCTTGGAAATCGCGTCCAAGCGGTCGTGGGCAGTTTAGAGCGACTCCGCGAGCTAATTGGCCGTCAGCCCGCTCAGCCGCTGGCGGATTGGCTGCTCTGGAGCCACTGTCCGAGCGAGTCCAGGAGGCTGCCCATGCCGTGCTCGCGCTGGGCCTGTGTCTCGCGGCCGTCAAGGAACGCGCCTTGCTCGGTGAAGACCAATCGGGTGCCGTCGCGCTCGGGCTTGAACTCCGCGGTGGCGACGGAGACTGAGATGCGGATCCCTTCGACGATCATCTCGTACGTGTAGACGATCCGTCGTTCTGGGACGATGTCCCAGAACAGCGCTCGGTAGGCGTATTCGCGGCCGTCGGGCGCGATTCCCCCGTGGTGCTCCCGTCCACCGACGCGGAAGTCGAGCTCGTAATCGCCCTCCGAGCCGTTGTACCAGCGCGCCTTGGCCTGCGGGTCGGACCACGCGGCAAATGTTCGCGCTGGAGAGGCGTCGTAGACGCGCTCCAACACGAATGTGGCGTGCTCTGTGGATCGTTCGGTTATGGCGTGCCCGCTTTCGGTGGCTTGTCGTCGGTCTCGGCGAGGTAGTCGCCCAGGCGGTCGAGCCGGAGCTCCCAGTGCGAGCGCCGAGCACTCATCCACTGCTCCACCGGCGCAAGCGCCGCCGGCTCGAGCCGGCACGTCCGCACACGACCGATCTTCTCCGAGCGGACGAGTCCGCTCGTCTCCAGCACCTGCAGGTGTTGCACCACCGCCGGCAGCGACATCGGCAGCGGGCGCGCCAGGTCGCTGACCGACGCTGGTCCGCGGCTCAACCGCTCGACGATCACCCGCCGGCTGGGATCGGCGAGCGCGTGGAAGACGCGGTCGATCTCAGCGACTGAGCGATACTTAAGCATCTACCTAACTATAATCGCACTCCCAGACAGCCACCCAGGGAGGAACGATGAGCAAGCTCAGATGTCACATCTCGACGTCGCTGGACGGATGCGTCGCCGGCCCGAACCAGAGCCAGGAGAACCCACTCGGCGAGGGCGGCGAGCGGCTCCACGAGTGGCTGATTCCCCTGGCCGCCTGGCGCCAAGCGCACGGCCACCAGGGGGGCGAAGTTAATGAGAGCGCGCGGATCGTGGAGGAATCGCGTGAGAACGTTGGCGCTGGGGTGATGGGCCGGAACATGTTCGGCCCGATCGGCCGCGGCCCCTGGGGCGACGAGCAGTGGACGGGCTGGTGGGGCGACGACCCGCCTTACCACTGCCCCGTTTTCATCCTCACCCATCACCCGCGCGATCCGGTCGAGATGAAGGGCGGGACCACATTTCACTTCGCCACGGACGGAATCGAGTCCGCGCTCGCGCGGGCGAAAGAGGCCGCCGGCGGCAAGGACGTCATCCTCTGGGGCGGCGCTCAGGTCGTCAACCAGTACCTGGCAGCCGGACTGCTGAACGAGCTTGAGCTCCACGTCGTACCGGTGCTGCTCGGCGACGGAGCTCGCCTGTTCGACGAAGTCAACGCAGCGGACGTGCGGCTCGAGCAGGTCCGGGCGGTCGAGGCGCCCGGCGTCACACACCTCAAATACAACGTCGTGACATGACCCGGGCCGGAGCCGACGTGCCCCTTGCGTGGGTCCGGGCGGTGGGCGCCAGCCTCTGGGCAGCGTCGTCTGGCCCACCTCGATGATGTAGCCGTCGGGATCGCGGATGTAGCACCGGATCTCGGTCTCGTGCTCCTTCGGGGGCGTCAGGAATTGGGCGCCCCGCGCGCTCCACTCGGCGTACACAGCTTGGATATCCGTTGCAACGCGGACGTTGAGGAAGCTGCTCACCCGATCTGGGTCCGGCGGCGTCTCGAGCGTGACGGTCGGCTTGTCGTCCGTCGGACCTCCGCCGAGGTTGATGATGATCCAGGTGTTGGCTAGGGCGACTTACGTCACCTCATCACCGTGCTCGCCTGAGTTCACCGTCCTGCCGCCGAGTACGTCGGTGTAGAAGCGGCGGGAACGCTCGACATCATCCGAAACGATGAAGTGGGCGACGACCATCTCCTGGTCGATGGCGCTCATGCTGACCTCCGGTGTTGGGGTGCTCCGATCGGACGTCCAAACAGCAGGCCCCGGTACGCGAACTGTTCGTCGAGCAGCGCTTGGGTGTAGTACGACAGGGCGTCGCCGGTGATCGTCGCCCCGTGCATGGCATGGATCCATGCCGGCCTGAACTGCTCGATCTGGCGAACGACGGCTCGGACGGGGTCCTCGTGGGCGAAGATCCCGTACATCCGGTAGGCCTCGAGCATCTCCCGCGAGAGGTTCTCGCTGGTCACCGGCGGTTGCTCACCGGGCTGCAGAAAGAGATCTGAGGGGAACAGGCTCCTCGTCGTCTCTTCGACGACCATCATCGAGTCCCAGTGGTGCACGTGCGGGGTCTCCAGAAAACGCAGCTTGTGCTCACCGAGGTCGAGCGTCTCTCCGTCTCTGAACCCCTGCGTGCGCTCGTGCAATCCAAAGCCGGCGGCGTTGAGTGCAATCGACAGCGAGGAGCCGACTAGTTGTGAGCTCGAGGCATCCGACATGAACCGATCCATGCCGCCGTTCTCATCACCTTCCCAGTGCAACAGGACGATGTTCGCCAGCCGTGCCGGATCGAGCACCTCACCGATCGCGGCGACGACAGCCTCGTAGTCGTCATACCGGCCCGTGTGAATCAGCGTCGGCGCCTGATCGTCAATCAGGAACTGGTTGAACGTGAGGCCGGTCTCCGGCGACCAGATCGAGATCCGGTAAATCCCGCCGATGACCTGATCGACGCGGGCGCGCTGCACATTGATCAGCTTAGAGACCACGGTGCGGCGTAAGCTGCTGACGATGGTCAAGGACCCGCTGCAGCTCCCTGACGATCTGCCTGTGCCAGAGGACGACGGCGCCGCCGACCACCTCGCCGGCATGGCCGTCCCGCCGGTCGTGCTGCGGGCGACCGACGGCGCCAGTGTCCGTCTCGATCAGCTCGACGGCCGCACCGTCGTGTTCGCCTATCCGCGCACGGGCCGCCCCGGCGAGCCCTCACCCGGTGGCGATGACGAGTGGGACGCGATCCCCGGCGCCCGCGGCTGCACCCCGCAGGCGTGCTCGTTCCGAGACGAGCATGCCCGATTTGCGGCGGCTGGCACGCGGGTGTTCGGCCTCTCCACGCAGGACACCGCGTACCAGCGGGAAGCCGCCGAGCGGCTGCACCTGCCCTACTCGCTGCTGTCCGATGAGCGGCTCGAGCTCACGACCGCGCTCGGCCTCCCGACCTTTGAGGTGGACGGCATGACGCTGCTCAAGCGCCTCACGCTGCTGCTGCGCGACGGCGCGATCGAAAGCATCATCTACCCGGTGTTCCCGCCGGACCGCAGCGCCGAGCAGGCACTCGCCCGGCTGGCGGCCTGAGCCGCGCCCGGTCTACCATTCTGGGGGTGCGATGTGCGATTGCCGGTGGCCATGGGAAGATCGCCCGGCTCCTGACGCGACAGCTGGTCGGTCGCGGCGACTCGGTCATTGGACTGATCCGCAACCCTGATCACGCCGAGGATCTCCGCTCCCTCGGCGCAACCGCGGAGCTCTGCGACCTCGAGACGGCGGCCGTCGGGCAGATCGCCGAGGCGATTCGTGGGTCCGACGTGGCCGTGTTCGCGGCCGGTGCCGGTCCCGGGAGCGGCGCCGAGCGCAAGCTCACGATGGACCGCGACGGGTGTACCAAGCTGCTGGCCGCCGCCGTCCAGGCGAGCGTCGCTCGCTTCATCGTCGTCAGCTCCGTGGGCGCCGAGAACCCGCCGGCCGATGACGGCGACGTGTTCGGCGTCTACCTCCGGGCCAAGGCCGACGCCGACAACGCCGTGCGAGCCAGCGATCGGGAGTGGACGCTCGTGAGGCCGGGAGGGCTGACGGATGATCCGGGGTCCGGGTGCGCCCGGATCGACACCGAGCCGTTCCGTGGCACGGTGGCGCGGGAGGACGTTGCAACGGTGCTCGCGGAGATAATCCGCGAGCCGCGGTCGATCGGGACCGTCCTGTACGTGAACGGCGGCGACCGCCCGGTCTCGGAGTCGCTGGACGCCGCGATAGCTCGGCTCGAAGGGTCCGGCGAAGCTAGGCCGTAGCGGTCCGCGTGATCTCGCCGATCACCTGTGGCCACAACTCCGGGGGTAGGTCGTGGCCCATGCCGTCGATCAGCACGAGGCGAGCGCCCGGAATCGCCCTCGCCGTCGCCTTGCCACCGGACGGCATCACGAGCCGATCGGCGGTCCCGTGGATCACGGTCGCGGGCACGTTCAGCGCTCGCAGCTGCGACGTGCGGTCCGGGGTAGTGACGATCGCGCCGAGCTGGCGTGCGACGCCCGCGGGATGGATCCCGCGCTCGAAGCACCGCTCGCCCTGGGCGCGCATCTGCACCGGGTCACGCGGGTACCGCGGCGAGCCGATCACTCGGTAGGTTTCGGCGAAGTCGGCCAGGTACCCCTCGCGATCGGTCCGCGCGCGGCGCAGCATCCGCGGGAGCATCCGAGGGCTCGGCTGGCCAACGCGCCGGCTCCCGGTAGTCGACATGATCGAAACGAGTGACAGCACTCGGTCCGGGTGCCTGATCGCGAGCAGCTGGGCGATCATCCCGCCCATCGACACACCGACCACGTGCGCCTTCTCGATCCCGAGGTGGTCAAGGAGTCCGGCCGCGTCGTCGGCCATGTCGTTCAGCTCGTACGCGGCGCCGCGCTTGTCACGCAGGATCAGCTGAACCCGCGTCGGGATCGGCTTGTCGCGGAGGATCGTGGAGCGGCCGATGTCCCGGTTGTCGAAGCGGATCACGAAGAAGCCGCGCTCGGACAGCTGCTGGCAGAACTCGTCGTCCCACAGCACCATCTGTGACGCGAGCCCCATCACGAGCAGCAGCGGGGGCGCCGAGGCCTCCCCGAACGTCTCGTAGCAGAGCTTGATCGAGCCGACCTGCGCGAACTGCTCCCCGGAGCTGACCGGCGCGTTCTGTGTCGCCATCAGCCCGCTCCCGAGAAGGCCGCGTCGACGACGGCCTGCGCCGCGGGTCCGTATGGCGGTGCGAACGCCTCGATCATGTCGTCCTGGCCACGGACGAACACGCCGCGGAGGTTCGAGAACTCGCGGAAGCCCTCGACTCCGTGATGACGGCCCGAGCCGCTCTGCCCGATACCACCGAACGGCAACGACGGCAGCGCGCCATGGACGGCCGCGCAGTTGACGCACGCGCCGCCCGAGGTCGTGCGTCGCAGCACGTCGTCGGCGACGTCCGCGTCCTTGGCGAACACGTACAGCGCGAGCGGCCGCTCGCCACCGTTGACGTGCGCGATCGCCTCGTCGAGCGAGTCGTACGCCTTGATCGGGAGGATCGGACCGAAGATCTCCTCCTGCATCAGTCCGAGTTCCTCGGGCGGGTCGATCACGAGCGACATCGGCAGCTGGCGCGCGTCCGGGTCGACCTCACCGGCGTCCTCGAGCGGCCGCACGTCGGCGCCACCGGCACGGGCCTCGTCGAGCAGCTTCTCGATCCGGTCGAGGTGACGGTTGGAGATGATCCCGGTGCAGCTCTCCGAGCGCGCGTAGCCGGGCATCTGCTCGCGGGCGTGATCGGCCGCGAGCTGCGCGAACTCCTCGACCTGCTCGCGAGGGACGAGGCAGTAGTCGACCGAGATGCACATCTGACCGTTCTTCAGCGCTTTCGTGTTGAGGATCTGCTTGACCGACTCGGCGTCGATGCTGTCGCCGGTCAGGATCGCCGGGCACTTGCCGCCGAGCTCGAGCGTCACAGGCACGAGCTGCTCGGCTGCCGCCTTGGCGATCTCGCGGCCGATCGCCGGGCTGCCCGTGTACAGGAGGTGATCCCAGCGCACGCGCGTGAACGCCTTCGCGAGCTCGAGCCCGCCGACGACCACGTCGACCCGCTCGCGGTCGAAGGTCGAGCGGACCATCTGCTGGAGCAGCGCGCCGCACGCGGGCGTGTACTCGGAGGGCTTGATCACGACGCGGTTGCCGGCCGCGAGCATCTCGATCAGCGGCCCGACCGACAGGTCGAACGGGAAGTTCCACGGGACGATGTTGCCGATCACGCCCTTCGGCTGCGGCTGCACGAACGCGCGCCCCGAGCCGAACAGCGCCGGGTCGGAGTAACGCGGTTCGGGCGCCATCCAGGTGCCGAGCTGCTCGGCGGCGTAGGCGGCCCGCCCGGCTGGCCCGAGCACCTCGATCAGGTCGGCCGCGAGCGTTGGATGGACGCCGAAGTCACTGCTCATCGCCTCGGCGATCTGGTCGCGGTGGCCGATCAGCATCATCGCGATCGCGCCGAGCAGCGCTTGGCGCTCCTCGAGCGACGGGAACGGGTCGGCCAGGAACGCGGCGCGCTGGCGCTCGACGATCTCGTGAAGCTCCGCGACGGCGGCGCTGTCGTCGTCCGCTACCGCGGCCGGGTTCTCGATCATCGCCATGGCTCTCCTCCTCGGTGGTTGCTGCTGGTGACACTACTGGAGCGCGATGGGCGCTTACGGCGCATCGTGAGCCGGTGAGACAATGCTGGGCGATGAACACGGAGAGCGTCACGATGAAGGGCCAGTCGCTGTGGCCGCGCCTCGCGGAGCTCCGGCTCGTGATCGAGGCGTGCGAGTACGAGCGCCTGCACGCCGTGCTCGCGTACGAGTTCGAGCGCGTGACGACGCACGTGCGGCTCGTCGGCGATGGCGTTGACGGGTTGGGGGAAGACGTCTCGGTCCACGTCGAGGACGGCGGCTCGCTGCATGAGCGGCGACCGGCGCTGGCGCTTGCCGGCGAGTGGACGTTGGCGGGCTTCTGTGAGCATCTGGCGACGCTCGAGCTGTGGGCTGAGCCGCCGGAGTGGGACGCCGCGGTACACCTCCGCCAGTGGGCGTTCGAGTCGGCGGCGCTGGACCTCGCACTCCGCCAGGCCGGTCGCTCGTTGCACGACGTGCTCGGGCTGGAGCCACGGCCGGTGCGGTTCGTCAACTCGCTCGGCCTCGGCAAGGAGGAGCCTTCGATCGAGCCGCTGCGGCGGCGGCTCGCTCGCTCGCCCGGCGTGCGCTTCAAGCTCGACGCGGAGGCGAACTGGCCGCCGGCGCTCGTCGAGGCGGTCGCGGCGACGAGTGCGGTCGACACGATCGACTTCAAGGGCCAGTATGGCATCGAGGTGAAGGATCCAGAGGCGCTCGGTGCGCTGTACGACCGCGTGCTGTCCGCATTCCCGGACGCCTATCTCGAGGACCCGCACGATCTGCCCGAGATCGCTCGGCGGCTCGGCGATCACCTGGAGCGCGTGTCCTACGACGCGCCGATCCGAAGCGCCGACGACATCGGCGCGACGCCGCTCGCCGCGCGCGTGGTCAACGTCAAGCCGTCACGGATCGGCAGCCTGCGCGAGCTGTTCGAGGTCTACGCGCGTTGTGCACGGGAGCAGCGGCCGATGTACGGCGGCGGCATGGGCGAGCTGGGCGTGGGCCGCGGCCAGATCGAGCTGCTCGCAGCGCTGTTCCACGCCGATGCGCCCAACGACGTGGCGCCGAGCGCCTACAACGAGGACGACCCCAGGGGCGACCTGCCGGCCAGCCCGCTCAAGCTGCGACCCGAAGCCACCGGTTTCCGCTTGGCGTCAGGTGCTCCGGGGTAGCAATCGGCCAGGTGAACCGACCCCGAGTTGCGCCCCTCGGCGACCACGGTCGAGTGGACGCCAGCACTTTTGACGTGATCGTGATCGGAGCAGGTCCCGCCGGCGAGGTTGTCGCCGCGCGGGTCGCCGAGCTGGGTCGCCGGGTGGCGGTAATCGAATCCGATCTGGTAGGGGGTGAGTGCGCGTACTTCGCGTGCATGCCCTCAAAGGCGTTGTTGCGTCCGGCGGATGCGCTTGCCGAGGTCGGTCGGATCCCGGGCGCCGCGCAAGCCGTCACACGCGGACTCGACGTCGAAGCCGTCCTCGTGCGCCGCGATGAGGTGGTCCACAACTGGGACGACTCCGCGCAGCTTCCGTGGCTCAAAGACAAGGGGATCGAACTGGTCCGCGGACATGGCCGGATCGACGGTGAGCGTCGCGTCCGAGTCGGCGATCGTCTCTACACGGCCCGCGATGCTGTCGTCATTGCCGTGGGCAGCAGTGCTGTGATTCCCCCGATCCCGGGTCTGGACGAGGCCAAGCCGTGGACCAACAGGGAACTCACGAGCGCACGGGAGGTACCGCCGGCTCTGATCGTGCTCGGCGGAGGCGTGGTCGGGGTTGAGATGGCTCAGGCGTACAGCACGCTCGGGTCCAACGTCGTGATCATCGAAGCAGCGGGCAGCGTGATCGCGAATGAGGAGCCGTTCGCCGGCAAGGAGCTCGCGGCGGCGCTGCGCGAGCGCGGGGTCGACGTTCGCGTTGGTGTCGAGGCTCGGGCGGTCCATCGCGACGGCGAGGATGTCCGCGTCGACTTGAGCGACGGCGGGCAGGTCTGCGGCAACGAGATCGTGGTCGCCGTCGGTCGGCGGCCGCGCAGCGAGGATCTCGGCCTGGAAACCGTTGGCCTCGAGTCAGGGCAGCAAATCAGCGTCGACGACACGCTCCGTGTGCCGGGCCTCCCGTGGCTGTACGCGATCGGTGACGTCAACGGGCGCTCGCTGCTGACTCACATGGGCAAGTATCAGGCGCGCGTCGTGTCCGACGCGATCTCGGGTGGGCCGGCGCGCGCCACGCGGGACAACAGCGCTGCGCCACGGGTCGTGTTCACCGACCCGCAGGTCGCGGCGGTTGGGCTCACTTTGCAGAAGGCCCTCGATGCCGGCATCGACGCACACGCATACGACGTTTCCACCTCCGCGACAGCCGGCGCGAGCTTTCACGGTCGGAATACGCCGGGCACCTCGCGCCTCGTCGTCGACGAGAACCGTGCCGTCGTGGTCGGCGCGACGTTCACGGGTACCGACGTCGCCGAGTGGCTGCACGCGGCGACGATCGCGATCGTCGGCGAGATCCCGGTCGACCGACTCATGCAAGCCGTCCCGGCGTTTCCCACACGCAGCGAGGTGTGGCTGAAGCTTCTCGAGAAGCGCGAAGCCGCGCTCAGGATCCCTTAGCGTCGATCTCTTCGCCGCGCCTTTGCAGGAAGCTGCCGATCGCGCCCGCGAGCGTCGCGATCACCGTGATCGCATAGATCTCCATGAACACATCGAGGATTCGCCCGCCGGCGGAGATCGGATTCTTGAGCTGTGAGGAGACCGTCAACAGCTGGGTCGTGGTCCAGAATACGGCGCTGCCGAACGTTTTGATCTCGGTCTGTCCTGAGTGGCGCTCGAGCAGGAACGCGGCGATGGCGCAGAACGCATCGACGCCGACGGTCGCGACGAGGATCGTCACGAGGTGGTCCCGGAGCCGGCGATGGGTCGGGGTCGCCGCGCGCAGAACATCACGAGACTCACGGCCTGCAGAGCGGAGCACTCCCAACAGCATCAATCAATCGTCGCGGGCGCGCCGGACAGCTGAGAGGCGGCGAGCAGCGCGTCGATCGTGGCTGCGATCCGTTCGGCGACGACCGACGGGGTGGAGGCGTCGAGCTTGCCGTCGAGGTACAGGAACGCGAGCCCGTGGACGAGCGCCCAGATCGCGGTCGCCAACGCCTCGTCGTCGGCCTGCGGGAAGGTCCGCTCGACGATCGCGCGCACGTATTGAGACACCGCCGCGGTGGCTGCGATGCGCTCGTCGTTGTCCCGGTCGCATGGCTCGCTGAACATGATCCGGAACAGGGCGGGCCGGTCGAGCGCGAACTGCACGTAGGCGATGGCGACGCTCGCGAGCTGCTCGGCGGTGGACGGCGACGGGTGCGCCGCGGCCAGCCGCTCCGCGAGCTCGCGGTACCCGACCGCCGCGACCGCTGAGACGAGCGCTTCGCGGTCGGCGTAGTGGCGGTAGGGAGCGGCGGGCGACACGCCTGCGCGGCGGGCGACGGCGCGAAGCGACAGCTCGCTCTCGCCGCCCTCCTCGAGCAGCTCCAGGGCGGCGCGGACCAGCGCCGCGCGCAGATCCCCGTGGTGGTAGGTGGCCGGAGGTGACATCGGTCACAGATGTTGACAGCGTTTACACCAGTTGGCTAATGTGAGCATCGTTCACATTCTATCCGAGCCTGAGGCGGTGTTTGTTGATGTCGACTGAGCTGTTTTCTCCGTTGCGGTTGCGATCGGGAGCCACGGTGCGTAACCGCGTCGCGAAGGCTGCGATGGAGGAAAACATGGCGGGCAGCGCGCAACTCCCCGACGAAGAGCTGGTCTCGCTGTATCGCCGCTGGGGGGCCGGCGGCGCGGGCCTGCTGATCACCGGAAACGTGATGGTCCACGCCGAGGCGATGACCGGACCCGGAGGGGTCGTGCTCGACGAGCGCGCGCCGCTTGATCCGTTCATTCGGTGGGCCGAGGCCGGGAAGGCCGGCGGCGCGGCGGTGTGGATGCAGATCAGCCATCCCGGTAGGCAGGTGCTCGCCGGGATGCCAGGAGTGGTCTGGGCGCCATCGGCGGTGGCGGTCGAGCTCGGCAAGCACAGCAAGCGATTCGGCAAGCCGGTCGCGATGAGCGACGCGCAGATCAGAGAGACCGTGGAGCGGTTCGCGACGACCGCCAGACTGGCCGAGCGGGCCGGGTTCGACGGCGTTGAAGTTCATGGCGCGCACGGCTACCTGCTCTCGCAGTTCCTCTCGCCGCTGGTGAACAAGCGCAGCGATCAATGGGGAGGCGGACTGGAGAACCGAGCCCGGTTTCTGGTCGACGTCGTCCGTGCGGTCCGCCGCGCCGTGTCCCCGGCATTCGCGGTCGCGGTCAAGCTGAACTCGGCTGACTTTCAGCGCGGCGGCTTCGACACCGACGACGCCGCGAGGGTGATCGCGATGCTCGAGCCGCTCGGGGTCGACCTCGTCGAGCTCTCTGGCGGCACCTACGAGAGCCCCGCGATGTCCGGCCGCCCAGCCGACGCTCGCACCAGCGCGCGCGAGGCGTACTTCCTGGAGCTCGCCGCCGAGCTCGCTAAGAGCAGTCCGCTGCCACTGATGCTCACCGGCGGCATCAGGAGCCGCGAGACCGCCGAGCAAGTTCTCTCGAGTGGCGTCGAGCTGGTCGGCATGGCCACCGCGATCGCCGTCACACCGGAGCTGCCGAATCGCTGGCGGGAGGGGCGTGAGGCGACCCAGCGGCTGAAGCCGGTCACCTGGTCGGACAAGACGCTCGCGTCGGCCGCGAGCATGGCGCTCGTCCGCCACCAGATGCGCCGCATCACCCGCGGCAAGCACCCGTCGGGCAAGACCCACCCGGTCCACGCGCTCGTGTGCGACCAGCTCGCCGAGCGGCGCGCGCTCCGCCGATACCGCGCCTGGGTCAAGAGCCGCGCGAGCTCTCACCCCGCCGTCGCACTCAACGTCGCAACGTCACTGGAGGCACGATGACAAGGACGGCCCTGATCACCGGCGCAAGCTCCGGAATCGGCCACGCGCTCGCGCTCGAGCTGGCCGCACGTGGATACGACCTCGGCCTTGCCGCCCGCCGGCTGGAGGCGCTCCAGCAACTCGGTGAGGAGATCGTTCAACGCCACCCCGACCGCCGGATCGAGCTACGGCAACTCGATGTCACCGACTACGACCAGGTGCCGGCGGCCATCGACGGACTCGCCACCGCGCTCGGTGGCCTCGACGTGGTGGTCGCCAACGCCGGCATCGGAAGCAGCGGGTCGATCGGCGCTGGCCACGCGCAAGCCGACCGAGTGGTGATCGAGACGAACGTGCTCGGGGCGATGGCGACGATCGACGCCGCCGTCGCGCTGTTCCAGCGGCAGGGGCGAGGACAGATCGTCGCGATCTCCTCCGTGGCGGCCTTCCGCGGCCTACCAGGATCCGCCTCCTACAGCGCATCGAAGGCCGCGATCGCCACCTACACGGACGCCTTGCGCGCGGAGCT
This sequence comes from uncultured Solirubrobacteraceae bacterium, assembly GCA_963712675.1. Taxonomy (GTDB): domain Bacteria; phylum Actinomycetota; class Thermoleophilia; order Solirubrobacterales; family Solirubrobacteraceae; genus Palsa-465. The sequence continues at coordinate 148,272 of CAVQJF010000022.1, read as the reverse complement.
GTACGGCACCTCGATCAAAGTGACCACGCTGTTTCCCGGCTACATCGACACACCGCTCAACGAGCACGTGGCGCGCCGGCCGTTCCTGATCAGCCTTGACAAGGGCGCGGTCGTGATCGCTGACAAGATCGAGCGCGGCGTCAAGACCTCGACGGTTCCGACATACCCGTGGAACGTCGTGTCACGGCTGCTGCGCATCCTCCCGACCTCTCAGCTCGCCAAGCTGGCCCGGGGATCTTGATCCCGTATCACGTTGCGTTCCCTGAGGGGACTCCGATTGATACGCTCGTGGCATGCAACGAACGAATTTCGGGGAGATGGCCTGCTCGATCGCGCGTACGCTGGACGTGATCGGGGAGCCCTGGTCACCGCTGATCCTGCGTGACGTGTGGGCCGGGTTCACACGGTTCGAGCAGATCCAGGCCGACCTCGGCATCTCGCGAAAGGTCCTGACGGAGCGGCTGCACCACCTCGTCGAGCATGGTGTCCTCGACCGCCGGCCCTACGACCGCAGACCACGGTATGAGTACGTCCTGACGCACAAGGGCAATGAGCTGGTCGACATGCTGATGGTGATGGTGGGCTGGGGCGACAAGTGGCTGGCCGGCGAGGCGGGCCCGCCGGTCCTCTACCGCCACCACGCGTGCGGCGAGATCAGCCACGTCGACCTCCGCTGCGCACACTGCGGAGAGACGATGCACGCCGGCGACGTCGAGGTCTTGGCCGGCCCCGGCGCCGCGGCGTGACCTAACTAATCCGGCGTCTGTTCAACGGCGCTTTGGCGCCTTGCCCGCGGTGGTGAAGCGCCACGTGTGGGAGAGGGTTCCCTTGCCGTCCTTGACCTTGACGCTAACCGTGTACTTCGTGCCGCCACTGAGCGGCTTGATGGGAATCAGGACGGCGCCGGACAGGTAGGGGCCAACGGTCTTGGTGGTGGTGCTGACCCAGCGAAGCGAGACCCGCTCTCCCGAGGTGCTCCTCATCGAGGCGGACTCGATCGTCACCGCCGCCTGTCCGGGCTCCCGGGCCCGGTTCAGGTAGACGAACATCTGCCGACCGGTCTCGCGGCCGGGCTTGATACCGGCGAACTGCTGAGGTGTGAAGGGCGCCTCGTCGGCGACCTCGCTGGCCGGAACGTTCTTTTCGTTATCGCCCGGATACGTGAAGATCGTGTCCGTGCTCACCGGCGGACGGAGCATGCCGACGAACGTCGTCGCAGCGACGTAGCCGTGATCGTCGTCGATGCCGACGACGCTGGTGCTGGGGGCGAACAGCTGGTCCAGATGAATGGGAGCGTCCTCCCACGGGTTGCTGCCGCGCTTCCAGTTTGCGCCTTCCGAGAGCACCGCCGAAGTGCCGGCCCATGCACCACCAGCCGAATACCCGCGCTGAGAGGAATTCTCGGGGTGCTGGAGGAGGTGGTTCTCGTACAGGTAGTGGTCGTGGGCGGCGCACTCGATTGACCACCGCGTATTGAGCACGATCCCGGACGGGAGCCCGTCGGCCTTGCGCTCGGCGTTGAGATAGCCGAGGTCACGGACCGAGTTCCGCGCGGCGGTGCCAGCCGGCACCGCGGGAGGTGGCAGTCTGGCGTTGAGGGTGACGGTGGCGCCCGCGATGCCCACCGTCCCCTCGGTCAGCGCGTCGTTGCCGTCCATCACGGTCACCGTGTAGCTCCCCGGCGGCAGTCCGGAGATCTCGTAGCGGCCGTTCGGGCCCGTGGTCGTCGACAGGTAGGGACTCACCTGGACCTGCATGCCGTACAGCGGAGCGCCGTTCTGGTCCTCGACCACCCCGCTGACCGCGCCGTTCTGGGCCTGGACGATGATGTACTGGTCGCCCGTCGTCTGTCCTGCCGCGACCTGCACGGCGTAGGTCGTCGGGCTGTAGCCGGCCGGGGGAGTAACGCTCAACGTGTAGCTGACGAGCTGACTATCGGACGCGGGCAGGTTCGCGAGGGTGAATGCGCCGCCAGCCCCGCTCACCGTCGAATACACATTGCCCGCGCCGTCCGTGGTTTTGACCGCCGCGCCCGGAATGCCCTCGTCGAACTGGTCATAGACGAAGCCGGCGACGGTCCCGGTCGGCGCCTGAGCGCCCGCCACCGACACCACGCTCGTGATCGCCACAAGACCGAACACAAAGCTGAGGACGAGTCGGCCGAACCATGCCCCAGACCGCACGCGTCAGATCATGACAGGTGGTATTTGGACTCTCAGCGGAGAGCCGGCCTGATCGACGACGCAACGCGCGACGAACTGCTCCAAGAAGTCCTGTCGGACTAGGCCGCACCAGTGGCGGCGGGCGTCGTGGTGGAGTTCTGATCCGGTGCTGCGGGCGCCTTCCAGCTGGGCTTGCAGAACCGCAGTAGCAGCAGCGGCGGGAGGATCCCGATCGTGAAGAGGCCCGCGAGGATCAGCAGCGCGTACACGACCGGACTCGTGTGGGCCAGCTGTGATGGCGCCACGAACCCGATCAGGAATGCCGTTACCGACGAGATGCCACCCAGCACGCACAGGAGTCCTAGCGCTGGAGCGCGGTAGCCGCGCGCGTGATCCGGTTGCGCTCGCCGCAGCTTGAGCGCGGCGATGAACATCAGCACGTACATGATCAGGTACACCTGCGTGGCCATCGCCGCGAAGATCCAGTACGCGTTGGACACGGTGGGGACCAGCGCGTAGAGCAGCCCGATCACGGTGATCACGACGCCCTGGGCCGCCAGGATCCGGGTCTCGGCTCCCTCGCGTTTGGTCTTCTGAAAGTAGGACGGGAGGTAGCCCTCCTGGCGTCCGATATCGAGCAGCCCCTCCGCCGGGCCGTCCAGCCACGCCATCATTCCGGCCAGCGCGCCGACGGCCAGGGCGACGGCAACGACTGGCACCGCGAATGCGAGGTCGAAGTGCCGCAGCACGCTCTTGAACGCCTGCATCACTCCGGCGGTGAGACTGATCTCGTGTCCGGGGATCACCGATGAGATCGCCAGCGTCGGGAGGATGAAGACTGCGAGGACCACCACCGTGGCCAGGAGCATGGCCCTCGGATAGTCACGGCCCGGGTCGCGGAGCTCGTCGACATGCACCGCGTTGACCTCGATGCCCGCGTAGGTGAAAAAACTGTTGACCACCAACACGATGCTTGCGAGCCCGCTCCACGCCGGCAGCAGGTGGTGCGCGCTGATCGGTGCCGCGGAATGATTGCCCTGTGCCAGGTAGACCACGGCGAGCACAACGAGCACCGCACCCGGGATCAGGGTCCCGATCACGGTCCCGCTCGAGGAGAGCTTGGCCACGAACCCAACGCCCCGGGTGGAGACGAGCACACCGGACCAGAACAGGACCACGATGATTGCCGCCGTGTAGACCCCGTTGTTGGCGAGGGTCGGGTCGACGATGTACGCGAGCGTGCTGCCCACGTAGGCCAGCAGTGCCGGGTAGTAGAAGATCGTCTGCGCGAACTGGCACCACACGGCCATCAGGCCGAGCCGTGGCGAGAGGCCCTCACACACCCAGTTGTAGACGCCTCCCTCCCAGCCCGAGGCCAGCTCGGCGGCGACCAAGGACACGGGCAGCAGGAAGACCACCGCCGGAATCACGTACAGGAAAACGGAACCAAGCCCGAACACCGCCGTCGCCGGCGTCGACCCGAGGTAGCCGACCGATCCGACGGTCATCAGCGCCAGGGCGCGCCGGCTGATGAACGACCTCCCCGGCCGGCGGGCCAGGGGGCCGCTCTTGCCGCCGTCCACGAGGGTGGCGGCCACGTGTGCCGCACGCGCCCTGCGGCGTCGATCCCCCGGCAGCCGTAGCAAGTCGGAAGTCAGGATAGACGTCGCGGGCGCTTGATCGGTAGCGTGCCGTACATGTCCGCTGATTGGCCGGCGCTCCCGTACGAACAGTGGCGGGCCACATGCGACACGCTGCACGCTCATACTCAGGTGCTCGGCAAGTTGGCGGTGGCGCTCGCCCCGCCCGAGCCGCAGCTCCAACACGCGGCGCTGCGTCTCACCGCGCGGGGCTGGGAGACGGCGCCGCTACCGGCCCCGGACGGCTCGGGGGCGCTCGTCGTGGCGCTCGATCTCCGGACCCATGAGGCCGTGGTCGAGCACAGCGACGGGCAGGTGGCACGCGTTGCACTCGTGCCCGACCGTCCGGTCGGCGAGGTCACACGGGAGGTGATGGTGGCGGTGCGTCGGGTTGCCGGCGCGGTCGAGATCGACCCGACGCCGCAGGAGGTGTCGTGGACCGTGCCGCTCGATCAGGACGACGAGCACTCGACCTATGACCGTGATCAGGTTGCTGCGTACTTCGCGGCCGTCGCCCAGGTCGCACTCGTGCTCGCCGCGTTCCGCGCGCCATACCGCGGACGCTCGACGCCCGTCAACGCATGGTGGGGCTCGTTTGACATGGCCGTGAACCTGTTCTCGGGCATGCCGGCCGACCCGCCGTCGGACGACTTCATCATGCGCAACGCGATGGATGCCCAGGAGGTCGCGATCGGCTGGTGGCCCGGCGACCAGCGCTACGGCAAGGCGGCGTTCTATGCCTACGCACATCCGGCGCCCGAAGGGTTCGCGTCCGCGACGCTTTCGCCCGCCGCTGCTCGGTGGGAGGCGACGCTCGGCGAGTACATCCTCGACTGGGACGACGTCCGCGTAAGCCCCGATCCGCGCGAAGCCGCGCTCGCGTTCGCGCGCTCGGCGTTCGACCACGCGTGCGTGGTGTGCGAATGGGATCCGGCGCTGCCCGCCAGCGCGGAGGGGACCCCGCCGCCCGTCGCCTGAACGACGAGCACTTCGCTCAGCGAGGCGGTGCGACAATGATCGGGTGATCGCCCGTCGGTGGACAGCACTGGCTGATGGATCAGAGCAGGCCGACGCATACGCCGAGCACTTTGCTCGTGCCGTCAAGCCGCAGCTCGAGAGCACCGACGGATTTCTCGGCGCGACCGTCGAGCGTGTCGAAGGCGATGGCGGGGTCGAGATCGCCGTCGTCACACGGTGGGAATCGCTCGACGCGATCAGGGCGTTCGCGGGCGAGGACATCGAGCTCGCGGTCGTCGAGCCCGAGGCGCGCGCCGTCCTCTCCGGTTTCGACACTCGGGTGCGACACATCGAGCTTGCTGACGGCCTCCGCTTCGGTCACCTCGAGTTGATCGACGTGACCGCCGAGGCCGCCGCGCATCAGCCGTGGTTCAACGAAACGCTTGCGTCGGTCAACGACGCCGTCGTCCGGCTCGGAGTCATCGAGGGTGACTTTCACTGGCACAAGCACGATGACGAGGACGAGTTCTTTCTCGTCCTCGACGGCCAGCTGCACGTCGACATCGAAGGCTCAGACACGATTACGCTCGGCCCCCACCAGGCGTGCAGCGTGCCCAAGGGCGTCGTTCATCGCACGCGCGCGACCGGCCGGACCACGATCCTGATGGTCGAGGCCGCCGGCGTGATGCCGGTAGGAGACTGAGAGCGAGCCTGATGGCCACCGAACATGTGGATGTGTTGATCGTCGGGGCGGGGATCTCGGGCATCGGTGCCGCATACCGGCTCCAGGAGAGATGTCCGGGCAAGACGTTCGCGATCGTCGAGGGTCGGGGAGCCATCGGCGGGACGTGGGACCTGTTCCGGTTTCCGGGGATCCGGTCTGACTCCGACATGTTCACGCTCTGCTATCCGTTTCGTCCGTGGACCGAGTCGCGGCTGATCGTCGACGGGGCCTCGATCCGTGGGTACGTCGAGGCGACCGCACGGGAGTACGGCATCGACCGGAAGATCCGCTTCAACCGCCGGGTGGTGCGGGCCTCGTGGTCATCGAGCGATTCGCGCTGGACGGTGGAGATCGAGCGGGGCGATGGTGGTGCCGTGGAGGAGATGACGTGTGGCTTCCTGTTCACGTGCACGGGCTACTACCGGTATGACCAGGCCTACACCCCCGACTTCCCGGGCATGGAGCGCTTTGGCGGGCAGATCGTGCACCCTCAGTTCTGGACCGATGACGTGGAGCACGACGGCAAACGGGTGGTCGTCATCGGCAGCGGCGCGACCGCGGTGACAGCGGTTCCGGCCCTCGCGGAGCGGGCCCGTCACGTGACGATGCTGCAGCGCTCACCGAGCTATGTCGTTTCGTTCCCGGCGAATGATCCTGTCCTGCAGCTGCTCGGCCGCGTGCTGCCTTGGCGAGTGGCCTACCGGATCGTGCGGTGGCGAAACGTCAGGTTCCAAACCTTGATCTGGGCCGTCAGCAAGCGGTGGCCAAAACTCGTGCGGGCGGTGCTTCGCAAGCACGCCCAGCGCCACCTCCCGCCGGGCTACGACGTCGACAAGCACTTCAGCCCGCGCTATGACCCGTGGGATGAGCGCATCTGTGTCGTGCCGGATGCCGATCTGTTCGAGGCGATCACCGCCGGGCGCGTGTCGGTCGTCACCGACGAGATCGAGTCGTTCACCGAACGAGGGATCGCGCTTGCGTCCGGATCCGAGCTCGAGGCGGACGTGATCGTCACCGCCACCGGGCTCAATCTGCAGCCACTCGGCGGTATCGCGCTCAGCATCGACGGCAGCGATATCGCGATTTCGCAGACCTTCGCGTACCGGGGAGCGATGCTCAGTGGTGTGCCGAACCTGGCGTTTGCGTTCGGATACGTCAACCAGTCCTGGACGCTCGGCGCGGACCTGACCTGTCAGCACGTCTGCCGCTTGCTCAACTACATGGACGCGCACGGCTACGACAGTTGCACGCCCCGCGGCGCCGAGCACATCACCGCCTCGACACCCTTCTGGGAACTGTCCTCGGGTTATGTGCGCCGCGCCGGTGCCCTGTTCCCCCGGCAGGCGTCAGCGGACCCCTGGTACCGGCCGCAGAGCTTCCCTCAGGATCGCCGCGCGGTCATGGGTCCGATCGACAATTCCGCGCTGCAGTTCGCCCGCGCACGGCGGCCGGAACGCGCGCAGAGCATTCCCGCGTAGCTCGTCAGGGGGGAGTCCAAACCACCTCTTGGGTGGGTAGTCGCCGGTCGTGGGGCCGGAGATGCTCCGGTCAGCGTCCTCTCAACTGCAAGCCCGGAGCCCACACATGATCGGCAAGCGACCCAACCATGCAACCGTCATCGCCTATGTCGCGCTGTTCATGGCGATGGGCGGAACCACGTACGCCGCGACCAGCCTTCCCAACGGCTCGGTCGGGACCAAGCAGCTTCAAGATCGTGCTGTCACGAACGCCAAGCTGCAAAGGCACGCGGTGACTGCGGTCGACGTCGCCGAGCACTCCTTGACCGGCGCCCAGATCAACTCCTCGACGCTCGGCCCCGTCCCCAACGCGGCTCACGCGAGCGCCGCCGATCATGCGACCAACGCCGACAATCTCGGCGGGTCCCCGGCGTCCGACTTCCGGCTGCATTGCCCGGGCAACCTCCATCGCGGCGCCGATCTCTGCTTCGACTTCAACGAACGAGCGCCCGTACCTCTGGCCACCGCGCTTGCGACCTGCGCTCGCGCCAGGCTCCGTTTGCCGGACGACGGCGAGCTCGCGCTCGTGTTCGACAATCTCGGCGCGTCGCAGGACTTCGAATGGGTTGCGGATCACTACTTCCTCGGCAACGTACCGGCGGTCGGTGGCCTGCTCGGGCAAAACGACTCGCGGCAGATCGTGTTCAACGCCGGCCTCGCGACCAGCAGCTATCCCTACCGCTGCGTGACCTCGGCGTCGAACTGACCGAGCACCAGCCGGCACATCATCTCGACTGCGTCATTTGGTGTGCAGCCCTGTTCGCGCACGAGCGACCGCCAGGTCGTGAACGACAGGCTGTGGCCGATTGCGGCGCGCGCTCGCTGCGCCTGGCGGCCGCGTTTGCGCCGGCCGACCATCAACGTCAGCCGTGCCGCCTCCATGTAGTCGAGGAATTGGGCGAACTGGCGCTGGACTCCCGCTACGACGTCCAGATCGCGCATGAGGTTCGCGAGCATTGACTCGGCGCCGGCGTAGTAGGCGTAGAGCTCCGTGAGCGCTCGGCGCAACCGCTCCTCGGGATCGCTCACGACCGCCCAGGCATCCAGATCGGGGAGCGGATGCTGCGACATCCAGTGGCTGGAGCACGCCGAGAACAGGGCGGCCTCGTCGGGAAAGTGGCGGTACAGCGTCGAGCGGCGAACGCCGGCGTGCTTGGCGACTGCGCTCATCGAAGTGCGCGACGGGCCCAGCGTGCCGTGGAGCTCCACCGCGCTCTCCGTGATCCGCTGGCGGGTGCGCTCCTGCAGCTCGGCGCGCACCTGCATTCGATACGGACGTTTTTCGTCGGTCACAGGCGTTCAGCGAAAGTTTGACAGATCCGCCAGACATCGATAGATTTCCCGCGACAGGATTGTCCAATGAAATGAGGGGCCGTGAGCGTTACCGCAGCGAAGGTTGTTGGACCCAGCGATGGGAAGGCCGGCTTTCTGGGCAGCATCGGCGTGCGCTTCATGATCGACGGTGCCGAAGCCGCTGATCGCTTTTCCCTGGTCGAGCACCCGATGTCGGCGCACGCGCTCGCGGCGCCGATGCACCGCCACCACAACGAGGATGAATACAGCTATGTCATCGAGGGCCGCATGGGCGCGCTGCTGGGTGACGAGCACGTGGAAGCGGGACCGGGGGAGCTCGTCCACAAGCCGCGCGGACAGTGGCACACGTTCTGGAATGCCGGCGACGAGCCCTGCAGAATCCTCGAGATCATCTCGCCCGCGGGATTCGAGCGTTTCTTCGCCGAGCTGGTCGATCTCGGCGGCGTGGCCGAGGCCGGGCCCGAGCGGCTCGGGGAGCTCTGTCAGCGCTTTTCGCTGGAGATGGACCCTGACAGCGTGCCCGGACTCATCCAGCGCTTCGGAGTCCGCTTTCCAGCCGAACCACTCGCCTAAGACGCGGCCCGCGTCGAGGTGGGAGGATGGTGGCGTGTCGGAGATGTGGGATAGCGTCGCGCCGGGTTGGGACGCCAACGCCGGGTTCGTCGACGAGCAGCTGGCCGTGGCCACAGAGGCGCTGCTCGATACGGCTCAGATCGGTGAGGGTGATCACGTTCTCGACCTCGCGGCGGGCCCCGGAGGCGCGGGTCTCGCCGCCGCTCGGCGCGTCGGGTCGAGCGGCCGGGTGGTCCTGTCTGACGTGGCCGCCGCGATGGTCGCAGTCGCCGCCAAACGCTCGAGTTCCCAGGCTCATGTGAGCGCCGCGGTGTTTGACCAGAGCGCAATCGACTTTCCTGACGCGAGCTTTGACGCGGCGATCAACCGTCACGGCCTGATGTTCGCCGAGGACCCGGCGCAGACCGTCGCAGAGGCAGTGCGCGTGCTGAAGGACGGCGGGCGCTATGCGGTGATGACGTGGGATCGCCGAGAGGTGAACCCGTGGCTCGGGCTGGTGTTGGACGCCGTCAGCGAGCAATTCGGGGTGCCGTTTCCACCGCCGAACGTCCGTGGGCCGTTCTCGCTCGACGCTCCCGACGTGCTGAGGTCCGTGCTGCGCGACGGCGGTCTCGCCGATGTGACGGTCGAGACGAGGGCTACGCCAATGCGCGCCGCGTCAGTTGAGGAATGGTGGGAGCGCGTCCCCAAGCTCGCCGGGCCACTGGCGCTCGCGCTCGCCGGGATGGATGCCGAAGTCCGAGATGCGATCCGGGAGCGCGCCGTTCAGTCTGGCGCGAAGGCTGCGGCCAGTGAAGCCGGCGGAATCGTGTTCGAGGGCTCGGTCCTGATCGGCTCGGGCCACAAACCAGCACGCTGACCGCCGGAGGACCAGCGTCGCCGCGGAACAGGCTGCACGTGCCGGTACGCTCCGACCGTGGCCGAGGGCGTTTGTAGCTTCGGGGTTCTGGGACCGCTCAGACTGGAGCGCGACGGTCAATCGGTTCCGCTCCCCAGCGGACGTCAACGCTCGCTGCTGGCCTTGCTCTTGATGTCGAGCGGGGTGCCACTCTCGCGCGATCGTCTGATCGATGAGCTGTGGGGAGAGAGTCAGCCGTCGAGTGCGGTTTCGGCGCTGCACGTTCATCTATCGAAGCTGCGGGACCTGCTCGGTGACCTGCTCGTTCGGGAGCCGGCGGGGTACTCGCTGCGCGCCGGGGATTTCGAGCTTGACTGCCGGCGGTTCGACGCCCTGGTGGACGAGGCCCGGTCGGATCCAGGTCGGGCACGCGCGCTCCTCGGTGAGGCGCTCGGCCTGTTTCGCGGCGAACCACTGTGCGACGTCGCATGCGAGGGGAGCGTCGCTCAGTGGCGCCGGGCCCTTGAGGAGAGACGGCTGCAGGCGCACCTGCTGCGGATCGACGCCGACCTCGCGGCCGGAGCCACGGGTGAGCTCGTGGCCGAGCTCGAGACGCTTGTCTCAGCGCACCCATTCGAGGAGCGGCTGTGGGGTGCGCTGATGCTGGCGCTGTACAGGTCCGGGCGCCAGGCCGATGCGCTGGACGCGTTCGCTCGCGCGCGCCGCGGGTTCGCGGCTGAGCTCGGATTGGAGCTGGGTGAGCAGCTCGTGCGATTGCAGGCGCGGATGCTCGAGCACGACGACTCGCTGCTGCCGGCGGCAACGGGTGGCGATAGCGGCACCGGAGAGCGGGTCGCCGACCGGCCGGCCTCGAGTCTCCCGGGCGCCGCGACGGAGCTGATCGGGCGCGAGCCGGATCTGGCGGCGTTGGCCGAATGGCTGGCCGACCCGCATGTGCGCGTGGTGACTCTGATCGGTGCCGGCGGAGTCGGAAAGACGCGACTGTGTCTGGAGCTCGCGCGCCGCCTCGAGACCGAATACAGGGCCGGCGCGGTGCTGGTGCGGCTCGAGCGGTTGACCGATCCGGCCCTGGTTGCCGCCGAGATCGCCGGCGCGCTCGGGCATCGCGACGGTACCGACGGGCCCGGAGCCGACGGTCTCGAGCGCTATCTACGTGACCGCGAGCTGCTGCTGCTGCTCGACAACTTCGAGCATCTGCTTGCGGCTGCGGTGCTGGTGTCCGAGCTGATCGAGGTGGCGCCGCGACTCCGGGTGCTGATCTCGAGCCGGACGGCGTTACGGATCAGGGGTGAGCGGTTGTTCCGGGTCGAGCCACTCGAACTCCCCGGTGGCGGATCCGAGGACGAGATCGCTCAGAGTCCGGCGGTTCAGCTGTTCGTGCAGCGCGCGCTCGCAGCCGACCCGGACCTCCGTTTTGGTCCCGACGCCCACCGGACCGCGGCGGCGATCTGCACGGGGCTGGACGGCTTGCCGTTGGCGATCGAACTCGCCGCGTCCCGCTGCGACCTGCTGACCCCGGCGGAGATTCACGAACAGCTCTCGCGGCCGTTCTCGGTCGGGGAACGGACGCTGCGAGACCTGCCGGATCGCCAGCAGACGCTCCACGGGACGATCTCGTGGAGCTACGAGTTGCTCACCGTCCCGGCGCAGGCAGTGCTGCGCGCCGCCGGCACATTCCTCGGTGGCTTCACGCTGACGGCGCTTGAGGCGGTCACCGGAAGGGCAGCCACGGCTGAGCTGTCCGAGCTCCGAGAAGCGAGCCTCGTTCGCCGCCAGGTGGGCACCGGCCGCTTTGAGCTGCTCGAGCTCGTGCGCGCCTTCGCGCTCGACACGTGCCGCGCGGCCGGAGAAGCAGCGGCGGCCCAAGCCCGCCACCGCCAGTACTTCGCCGAGCTCGTCGCTCCGACGAGCGCCGCATTCGACGCGGGTGCCGCGGCCGGGGAACTGTCCGCCCCGCTGCGGGCCGATCACGCGAACGTTCGCGCGGCCTTCGCCAACGCCGTGGACGAGCGGGATCAGGAGTCGGCCACCGCGCTGGCGCTCGGCATGCGGCCATTGTGGCTCGCGGGCAACCTGCGACAGGAGGGTGGTGAGGTGACCGAGCGCCTGCTCGACAGCTTTTCGATCCGAGGCGAGCAGGAGCTGGCTCTGCTGCGAATCATGGCCGGGCTCGAGCATCCGGCGGCACAGTGGCAGCGACGGTTCGCCGATCGGGCTGAGGAGCTGGGCGACAAGGAGGCGCTCGGGGTGGCCACCACGCAGCTCTTTGCCGAGGCGCTCAACGCGCGCGACCACGAGGAGATGAGCCGTCTACGCCCCGTCCTGCATGCACTGATCGACCCCGGAACAAGCCCCCGAGTCCTCGGTTGGGTGCAGTACTCGCTGTGGGGTGACGCGTACGTCGATGGCCGCTTCGAGTCGGCGTACGAACACGCCTCGTCCTGCTTGGAGCTGGCGGCCGGGATCGGACACAAGTACATGCTGGTATGCGCGTTTGAGGCGCGGCTGCTGGCGGGATCGGCCGTGAGCGGGCAGATCACTCAGCCTGAGCTCGCCGAGGTGATCGAGCTCGCCCGCGCGCACGGCGTCCACTCAGTTGCCGTTGCCGCGTTGTGGTTCGTCGCGCGTTACGCCGGCGAAGTCGACCCCGAGAGCGCTGGCCGCTGGCTGGCGTTCGCGGAGCGAATGTGCACCGAGTTTGACACCGGGGAGTCGCTGGAAGTGGTGCTCCGCGACGAGACCTTGGCGGCCCTCGGGATCACCGACATCGGGCCGCTGCTCGCAGCCTTGCTCCCCTTCGACCCAACCGCCGCACTTGACGAAGCGGCCGCGTGGGTGGCGTCGCGGAGCCCGACTGAGATCGCCCCGCGCGAGCACGTTGTGCGGCTCGCGTCACAGACGAGCTGATCGGCGCCTAATCCCCCTTTGGCGGCCGCTTTGGCGGTTCTTTGGTCTGCCTTCGGTGCGAGCGCTCAGGGTTCATCGCGTCAACCAAGTTCGAAACAGGAAGGGAGCGCAATGGGGATTTTCAGCAACAGCGATCCGAGTACCGGATCGGCGGCGCAGATCCTCGAGCACGGCGTCCCGTGTGAGGCGGTGATCGATGAGACGCAGTCGCTCGGCATGCGCACCTCAACTGGCAAAGACGTGTACGCCTTCACGCTGACCGTGGTGGCCGAGGGGCGGCCCCCGTACCAGATCCAGGTCGGCGACCCGGTCCCGGCGGAGGCACTGCCGCTGCTCTCCCCGGGCAACACCGTCCCCGCCAAGCGGATGCCCGACGGCGACGACCGCGAGGTCGCGATCGATTGGGCCGCAGCGCTGGCGCAACTCAGAAACACCGCCGCGTGACGAACGCGGCCTTCGACGCAGCAGCAATCAAACCAACACACACCACAAGGAGTTACAAATGGTTCTAGTCACTCGCAGTTGGAAGCTCTACCTGGTCGGGCTGGCGGCGTCCCTGGTGATGTTCGCGATCGTCTACTTCGCCGTAATCTCGCCGGCCCAGAACACCGCCAACCAAGCGCTCAAGACCGGCCTGCAGCAGTCCCAGCAGGTGATCAATCAAGCGCAGAAGCAGCTCAGCAACAGCAGCAGCGGTCAGGCAGCTGGGGTCACCCAGCAGGCGCAGCAGGCGCTCGGCAACGCCGCGAAGCTGACCGCGTGCGTTTCAGCGGCGGGCACGGACACCGGCAAGCTGCAGGCCTGCCAGGTCAAGTTCGGCCACTAAACCCGTGAGCGCAGGAGACCTGAGCTGATCTGGGGGCAACCGGGGGCGAGGGGGGCGACACACCAGCGGCCCGCACGGCGATGACTGCCGAGCGGGCCGCGGTCGTGCCCTCATCGCCCTGCGGTCACGCTCTTGAGCTCGTCGAACGACTCTCGGATGAGCCGCGAAAGGTCTTCCGGGTCGGCCTCGTCGACCCAGCGTTCGAACGCGATCCTGAAGACTGCGATTCCTGCCTCCGCTGACAGGCTCGCGGCCGGCTCTGTGACGCCGCGCCGACGCAGCGTGGCGGCGATCGCCGAAGCGAGCGACGCGAGCTTGATCAACTCCCGTTCCTGCAGCTCTCGGTTCGCGGCGATGATGCTCTGGCGCTGGCGCGCGAACTCCCGGCGCTCTTGCAGCAGCACCCCCGCGGCCTCGATGCCGATGGCAACCGCATCGATCGGCGCTGCGGACTCGGGTGCGGCGGCGACCGTGCTCACGAGGAGTTCCTCCAATGCGCCCGCGCCCGAGAACAGGACCTCGCGCTTGTCGGCGAAATGACGGAAGAACGTTCGCTCGGTGAGCCCTGCCCGTTTGGCGATCTCCGCCACCGTGGTCTGCTCGTAGCCGCGCTCGCCGTACAGCTCCATCGCGGCTAGTTCGAGCCGGCCGCGCGCGTTTGGCTCCCATCGACCCATACCTCGATCGTACTGATGACAGCGGCTGTCATCATCTGCTACTCTGATGACAGTAACTGACATCAGCCGTGCTGAGCGCAAGCTCTGCGACCGGGACGGTCACCACTTGGAGGTTTTCTCATGCGCGTATTCGTCACAGGAGCGTCCGGCTGGATCGGCTCCGCCGTCGTTCCCGAGCTGATCGGCGCCGGCCATCAGGTGGTCGGCCTGGCTCGCTCGGATGCCTCGGCCGCCGCCCTCACCGCCGCCGGCGCCGAGGTGCGTCGCGGGACGCTCGACGACCTCGACGTCCTGCAGAGTGCGGCAGCCGCCTCGGATGGCGTGATCCACCTCGCGTTCAAACACGAGATCGCCTTCTCGGGCGACTTCCTGGGCGCCGCCCAAGCGGATCGCCGTGCTGTCGAGACGATGGGCGAGGCACTGGCCGATTCCGATCGACCCCTGCTCATCGCCTCCGGGACGCTCGGGGTCGTGCCGGGACACCTGGCGACCGAGCAGGACGGACACGGTCCCGACCCGGCGGTGGCGGCCTGGGGCGATGGGCCCCTCGCACGCCGGGATACCGCCGAGCATGTGCTCTCGCTTGCTTCCCGCGGGGTCCGCTCGTCGGTCGTCCGACTGCCACCGACCAACCACGGCGACGGCGATAACGGCTTCATGGCGACGCTGGTCGGCATCGCACGCGACAAGGGCGTCTCGGGCTACATCGGCGACGGGACCAACCGCTGGCCCGCCGTGCACCGGCTCGATTCCGCGCGCCTGTTCGGCCTCGCATTGGACAACGCGCCCGCGGGATCGACATTGCATGCGGTCGCCGAGGAGGGAGTGCCGATCCGTGACATCGCCGCGGTGATCGGGCGGCAGCTGAACGTCCCCGTGGTCTCAGTCGCTCCCGAGGATGCAGGCGAGCACTTCACCTGGCTGGCCGGTTTCCTCGGTGTCGACAGCCCGACCTCGAGCGTGCTGACCCGCGAGCTCCTCAACTGGCAGCCCGCGCAGCCCGGGCTCATCGCAGACCTCGAACAAGGGCACTACTTCCAGCAGAAGCATCCGGCCGTCGCGTGACCGAGGCTCAGCGCAGCTCCTGGATGCGAATCAGGTTGCCCGACGGATCGCGGAACGCGCAGTCGCGAATCCCGTAAGGCTGCTCGGTCGGCTCCTGGACCACGTCGGCGTCCCCGGCCTGCAGCCGCTCGAAGGTGGCGTCGAGGTCATCGCTGGCCAGGTTGATGCTGGCGTACGTGCCCTTGGCCATCATCTCGGCGATCGTGCGGCGTTCGTCGTCGGTGATGCCGGGTGTGGCAGCCGGCGGATACAGCACGATCGACGTGTCGGGCTGATCGGGCGGGCCGACCGTGATCCAGTGCATCCCGCCGTACTCGACCTCGAGGCGCACCTCGAAGCCAAGGGTGTCGCGGTAGAAGGCCAAGGATGCGCCTGCGTCGTCGTGAGGCAGCATGCTCGAGTGGATGGTGATGTTCATGGCGGTCACCCTAGCCGCGGCTCGTGACCGGCGTTGCTTGGTTTCTGATCGGCCTGGTCACCTGCTTTGCCACGCACGGTGCCATCCCCGCGGTCGCGCCCGCCTGCTCGCGCCGGTAGGCGCTCGGCGGCATACCGACCAGCTCGGTGAAACGACTGCTGAACGTTCCGAGCGACGAGCAGCCGACCTCGAAACAGACCTCGGTGACGTTCAGGTCGCCACGACGCAGCAGCGCCATCGCGCGCTCGATCCGCCGCGTCATCAGGTAGCTGTACGGCGACTCGCCATAGGCGAGCCGGAACTGTCGGCTGAGGTGTCCGGCCGACATGTGCGCGCCGCGGGCGAGCGCCTCGACGTCGAGCGGCTGCGCGTAGTCCCGGTCCATCCGGTCGCGAACCCGGCGCAGCAACGCCAGATCGCGCAGGTGCTGATCCGTGGTGAGTGTGCTGATCACGGGCCAGATCCTGCCATGTCGCGCCGGGGTCGCAAGGCACACGGTAAGGCGGGCCTCGATCAGCCGCCGACGTAGGCCGCGAGGTGCTCGCCGGTCAGGGTTGAATGTCCGGCGACGAGGTCGGCGGGCGTGCCCTCGAACACGACCCGGCCGCCGTCGTGGCCCGCGCCCGGGCCGAGGTCGATGATCCAGTCCGCGTGCGCCATCACCGCCGGGTGGTGCTCGATGACGATGACCGACCTGCCGGAGTCGACGAGCCGGTCGAGTAGGCCGAGGAGCTGCTCGACGTCGGCGAGATGGAGGCCCGTGGTCGGCTCGTTGAGCACGTACACGCCGGCCTTCTCGGCCATCTGGGCGGCCAGCTTGAGCCGCTGGCGCTCGCCGCCCGACAGCGTGGTGAGCGGCTGGCCGAGGCTCAGGTAGCCAAGGCCGACGTCGGCGAGCCGGTCGAGGATCGCAGTTGCGGCCGGCGTACCTGCCTCGCCCTCGCCGAAGAACTCCCGGGCGTCGGTCACCGACATCGCGAGCACCTCTGAGATGTCCCGGCCGCCGAGGTGGTGGTGAAGGACGGATCCGTCGTAGCGCTTGCCCTCACACACCTCGCAGGTGGTGGCGACGCTCGCCATCATCCCCAGATCGGTGTAGATCACGCCGGCCCCGTTGCAGTTGGGGCACGCGCCCTCGGAGTTGGCGCTGAACAGAGCCGGCTTGACGCCGTTGGCCTTCGCGAACGCCTTGCGGATCGGGTCGAGCAGTCCCGTGTACGTCGCCGGGTTGCTGCGACGCGACCCCTTGATCGACGCCTGGTCGATCGACACGACCCCTTCGCGCCGAGACACCGAGCCATCGATCAACGAGCTCTTGCCCGAGCCGGCCACGCCGGTAACGACCACGAGCACGCCGAGTGGGATGTCGAGATCGACGTCCTGCAGGTTGTGCGTGTCGGCGCCGCGGACCTCCAGCGTGCCAGTGGGCGTCCGCACGTCCTCCTTGAGGGCTGCCCGGTCGTCGAGATGTCGGCCGGTGATGGTGTCGCTGGCCCGCAGCCCCTTCACGGTGCCCTCAAAGCAGACCGTGCCGCCGGCCGTGCCGGCGCCGGGACCGAGGTCGACGACGTGGTCGGCGATCGCGATCGTCTGCGGCTTGTGCTCGACGACGAGCACCGTGTTGCCCTTGTCCCGCAGCCGCAAGAGCAGCTCGTTCATCCGCTGGATGTCGTGCGGGTGCAGTCCGATCGTCGGCTCGTCGAAGACGTAGGTGACGTCGGTCAGCGAGGAACCGAGGTGGCGGATCATCTTCGTGCGCTGCGCCTCACCACCCGACAGCGTGCCCGACTGCCGGTCGAGCGACAGGTAGCCGAGCCCGATCTCCGCGAACGAGTCGAGCGTCTGCTTGAGCGCCTCGAGCAGCGGCGCGGCCGACGGCTCGTCGAGGCCGTCGACCCATTCCGCCAGGTCGCTGATCTGCATCGCGCACGCGTCGGCGATGCTGATCCCCCTGATCTTCGATGAGCGCGCCGGCTCGCTGAGCCGGGTGCCGTCGCACTCCGGGCACGTGCCGAACGTCACCGCTCGGTCCACGAATGCCCGGATGTGAGGTTGCAAAGAGTCGACGTCCTTGGACAGGAACTTCTTCTGGATCGTCGGGATCAGGCCCTCGTACGTCAGGTTGATGCCGTCGACCTTGATCTTGGTCGCCTCCTTGTGGACCAGGTCGTCGAGCTCGCGCTTGGTGTACTTCCGGATCGGCTTGTCGGAGTCGAAGAAGCCGCTCCCCTTGAAGATCCGGCCGTACCAGCCTTCCATGCTGTAGCCCGGGATCGTCAGCGCGCCCTCGCTGAGGGACTTGCTGTCGTCGTAGAACGCGGTCAGGTCGAAGTCGCTCACCGATCCCCGGCCTTCGCAGCGCGGGCACATGCCGCCGAGGCGGCTGAAGCTTGCTTTCACCGTCTTCTTGCCACCGCGCTCGACGGTGATCGCGCCCTTCGCGCGGACCGAGGGGACGTTGAAGGCGAACGCGCTCGGCGAGCCGATGTGCGGCTTGCCGAGGCGGCTGAAGAGGATGCGCAGCATCGCGTTCGCGTCCGTGGCGGTGCCGACCGTGGAGCGGACGTCGCCGCCCATCCGCTCCTGGTCGACGATGATCGCGGTCGTCAGCCCATCGAGCACGTCGACCTCGGGCCGCGCCAGTGTCGGCATGAAGCCCTGCACGAAGGCGCTGTAGGTCTCGTTGATCAGCCGCTGGGACTCCGCGGCGATCGTGCTGAACACCAGCGAGCTCTTGCCCGAGCCCGACACGCCGGTGAACGCCGTCAGCCGGCGCTTCGGGATCTCGATGCTGACGTCCTGGAGGTTGTTAACGCGCGCGCCGTGCACACGGATCAGGTGGTGGCTGTCGGCGGCGTGCGACACAACCGAGTTCAGCTTGGGTCCTGAATCAGCCCGAGCACGTTCCCGTCGGGGTCGGTGAAGGTGGCCACCAGCCGGCCGGCGGCGACGTCGTGCGGGGACTCCTTCACCGTGGCGCCCGCGGCCGTCACCTCGGCCAGCTTCGCCTCGATGTCCGACACGTGCCAGAAGGCCACCGGCGAGGTCATGCCGTCCGGTCCGCCGCCAGGCACCAGCCCGATCTGCTGGCCTTCGACGTCGAAGCCGACGTAGTAGGGCGAGTCGGCCTGCGGCGGGATGCCGAGCAGGGCGGTGTACACCGCTTTGGCGGCCGCCAGGTCGGACACGGGATGCAGCACTGTCTTGATTCCCTCGGTGGAAGAGCCGGTCATATGCACTCCTGAGGTTGTGGTGGTGACGTCCATGCCGGCCACTGTAGCCCCGGCTCGGGAACCCGCGCTTCTCGATTCCTGATCGGTTTTGGCTGACGATGAGCCCAGCCACGAATGGGCGCCAGGACGCCCACTTGTGGCCAGCCTTGTCGCGTGCGATTGGGAGCCCAGCCACGTATGGGCGCCACGGCGCCCACTTGTGGCCAGCCTCGTCGACAACGCCGGCGGCGACGCAACTGGCCGCGGTGTCACAGCCCGGGTGGCTGCGGTGTCTTAAACAGTTGCAGTGTTTTCGTTCGCTGCACGACACACCACAACCCAGGAGGACGACGATCATGGAGGCAAGGATCACGAACCCGGTGCTCACAGTTTCGGGCGCGCTCGACGCGTTCCAGCAGCTCGGGGCCTCGGCGACGCACGCCGGGATCCCTGAGGCAACGCTCGCGATGGTGACGCTGCGGGCGAGCCAGATCAACGGTTGCAGCGTGTGCGTGGACATCCACTCCCGCGAGCTCGAGGCCGCGGGCGTGAGCAACGAGCGGATCCACCTCGTCGCCGCGTGGCGCGAGGCCCCGTACTTCAGCGACGCCGAGCGTGCGGCACTGGCACTCACCGAGGCCGTGACACGGATGGCTGACCGGCCCGACTCGGTATCGG
This sequence comes from uncultured Solirubrobacteraceae bacterium, assembly GCA_963712675.1. Taxonomy (GTDB): domain Bacteria; phylum Actinomycetota; class Thermoleophilia; order Solirubrobacterales; family Solirubrobacteraceae; genus Palsa-465. Next base: position 128,743 of record CAVQJF010000022.1, on the reverse strand, counting down.
ATGAGATCTGGGACGAGGCCGCTCGCCAGTACACCGAGCCGCAGCTAGCGGCACTGGTGGTGGCGATCGCGACGATCAACGCGTTCAACCGTGTCAACGCCTCGACCCGGCAGATCACCGGCAAGTGGGTCGCCCAGTACGTCGAGACGGCGACCGCCGAGGCGGCCTGAGCGTCCTAGCCCATCGCGCTCATGGCGTGCATCGACGCTGACGTGCCCGGGACTACGAACCCGGGCACGTCGTGCGGGACGGCGAGGATCGCGACCGCGAGCAGCGCGAGGACGCCGGCGCTCACCACGTTGGCCGCGCGTCCCCACGGTCCGACCTTCTCGAGCGCCACGAGCCCCGCGATCAGTGCCATCCACGTGAGGCTCATGACGCCGAGCGCGAACAGCGCCGCCATCAGCGCCCACGAGCAGCCCACGCACCACTCGCCATTGCGCAGGCCGAGCACGAACGCCGCTGACGGGCTGTCGCGCCAGCCGGCGCGCAGGACCCGCGACGGGCTGCGGCATTTCGATAGGAAGGCACGCTTGTACGGCGTCAGCTGATACAGCGCGGCGAGCATCAGCACGCCGGCCGCGAGCCACCTCCCGCCGCTGTGCCACGCGAGGGCGTTGCCGAACAGGCGCTTGCCGAGTTCGAACAGTGAGTACGCCACGATTCCCGCAGCGCTCCAGACGAGCAGATAGCCGCCCGCGAACAGGAGCACTCCGCTGCGCTCGCGACGCATCTGAGCGACCGAGGCAACTGCGGTGGGCGCGAGCGAGGGCAGCATCATCGCGGCCATCATCACCACCCACACGCCGGTGAACCAGCCGAGCGCGCCGAGGTCGGTGCCCGGCCCTGCGTCCATCCCCGCCATCCGGTCGGCCGTCAACCACCACGCCAGCCCGGCCGCCGCGAGCATCCCCGCGACAACTGCGGGGTGCTTGCGTAGGGCTTCAAGCCGAGTCATGCGGTCTGCTCAGTACTCGTCGTGGCGCCGCACCCATAGCGGCTCCGTGGCGCTCTCGTCGCGACCCTTCGGTGTCCGGTCGAGGAGACCGTAATATGCCATCGCGGGCTCGAGGCCGCGGGCGGTCGACATGTAGGTCCGGTAGACGGCTCCATCGGATCGCGCGAACACGCTCAGGCCCGGTCTCTCGGCGACGTACCCGCCCGCGTCGGTCCCGCACATGCGCGCGTTCTGCTCGACCGTAACCGGGATCTCGCCCTCAAGGAACGGCCTCAGCTCCTCCTGCGTCGTCAGGAAGCCGAAGTCGCGGTTGAAGTCGCTGCCTCCGCTCGAGACCCAGCCGATACTCCAGCCCATCCGCTCGCGATAGGCGAGCAGCTTCTCGAGCGGGGCGCGCGAGACGAGCAGGAGCGTGGTATCCCTGGCCTTCAGGTGGGGGACCTGGGGGTTGAGCGTGTCCGCGATCGAGGAGCAGACCGGGCAGCCCGCGTCCCAGGGCGGTCCGAACATGAAGTGGTAGATGGCCAGCTGGGAGCGGCCGTCGAACAGATCGGCCAGGCTCTTCTTGCCGCCCTCCGTCTCGAACGGGTAATCCTTCTCCACCGGGACCCAGGGCAGCTCACGCCTCTTCCTGGTCAGCTCGTCGCCGCGGCGGACGAGTTGCTTCTCCTCGCTCAGCAGCTCGTCGAGCTCAGCCTGCCACTGCTGCTGTGTGCCGATCCTGTGCTCCGTCATCGACATTCCTCTCCTGTCTGGGTTCGTGGGGCCAGCCCATATATAATTAGCAAAATGGCTAACGATGCGTTTAAAGCCCTCGCGCATCCGCTCCGGCGCGACATCGTGGAGCGGCTCAGCCGCGGCACCGCGACCGTCGGAGAAGTGACCGGGGACTTCGGCGTCTCCAAGCCGACCATCTCCCGGCATCTGAAGCTGCTCGAGGACGCGGGCGTCGTCAGCCGCGTGATCGACGGCAGGACCCACCGTCTCGCCCTGCGCCCAGAGGCGCTTTCCGATGTCTCGGACTGGATCGGAAGCCAGCGGGAACGGTGGGAGCGCCTCTTCGATGTCGTCGGCGAGTACCTCGAGGAGCGCCGATGAGCGAGGACGCCGGTCGCGTGGTGCGGATCGAGCGGACGTTCGACGCCTCCGCGGAGGACGTGTTCGACGCGTGGACGAATGCCGAGGTGATGCGGCGCTGGTTCCATGCGGGCCGCGACTGGGACACGTCGCAGGCCGAGGTCGATCTCCGCGTGGGCGGGAAGGTGCGGGTGGTGATGCGACGGCCCAACGGCACGGAAGCGGCGGCGCACGGCGAGTACACGCTGATCGACCGGCCGTACCGGCTCGAGATGATCTGGACCTTCGAGGAGGATCCATCCAACGAGCAACTGATCGAGCTCTCGTTCTCGGAATCCGAGGGCGCGACCACGGTGCGGATGGTCAACAGCGGCATCTCGACCGACGAGCGCCGCGACAGCCAGGACGAGGGATGGCACCTGTGCCTGGACGAGCTCGAGCGGGTCTTCTCCGGCTGAGCGTTGGATTTCAGGAGGCGACCGGATCTCTATTGGAAGAACGCGGCGACTGGGCCCGCGAGCCAACCAATAGGAGCGTGTCATGACGATCGAAGGAAAGACGGTTCTGGTCACCGGAGCCAATCGCGGCATCGGCCGGGCGCTGGTCGAGGAAGCCCTGAGTAGAGGCGCACAGCGCGTTTACGCCGGCACGCGCCAGCCCTTCGCCCACTCGGACGAGCGCGTGAGGAGCCTGACGCTGGACGTCACCGACGCGGCCCAGGTCCGAGCGGCCGTCGAGGGTGTCGCGTCACTCGACGTCCTCATCAACAACGCCGGCGTGGCGCTGTACGACGACCTGAGCGATCGCGCCGCACTCGAGCAGAGCCTCGCGGTCAATCTCTTCGGCCCGTATGCCGTCACACAGGCCTTCCTGCCGTTGCTGAGCCGTTCCCGAGGAGCGCTCGTCAACAACCTCTCGCTGATGGCCCTCGCCCCGCTTCCGTTGACTCCGGCCTACTCCCTCTCGAAGGCGGCGGCGTTCAACATGACGCAGTCGCTGCGCGCGCTCTTGGCAGGGCGGGGCGTGAGTGTGCATGCGGTCTTGACCGGTCCCACGGACACGGACATGACGCGGGGGTTCGAGATCCCGAAGGCGTCCGCCGAGTCGGTTGCCCGAGCGATCTTCGACGGCGTCGAGAACGGGGAGGAGGACATCTTCCCGGATGCCGTGTCGGGCTCGCTGGCGGAGGCCTGGCGTGGCGGCGCGGTCAAGGCGTTCGAGCGCGAGAGCGCGCCCTTCCTTCCAGCGGAGCCGATCGCCGCGTGAGCCCTCGCATCGTCCACCTGGAGCTGCACACCGGTGATCTGCCGGGCGCCAGCACGTTCTGCTCGCAGCTGTTGGGCTGGCGCGAGGAGCGGCTTGACACTGCCTGGGGCTCCTACCACGCGCTCGAGGTCGACGGCGAGCTCGGTGCCGGGATCGTCGAGTGCGGCACTCTGGCTCTGGCAACAGAAAGGCTCGAGGCTGTGATCAGAGACGAACAGGAGCTGCTCAAGTCCGCCCGCAACGGTGACGAGGACGCGTTCAGCCAGCTGGTCGCGCCCCATCGCGTGGCGCTGCATGGCCACTGTTATCGGATGCTCGGCTCGGTTCAGGACGCCGAGGACGCGCTCCAGGAGACGCTCTTGAACGCCTGGCGAGCGCTCGGTGGACGGGCCGACTTCCAGGGCCGCAGCTCGCTCAAATCGTGGCTCTACCGGATCGCCACCAACGCGTGCCTGAAGACGATCGAGCGACGGCCTCGACGAGTGCTCCCGATCGACTACGCCCCCGTGGCCGACCCGCACGATCCGCCCGCGCCGCCGCTCGTCGAGTCGGTCTGGATCGAGCCCTACCCCGACGCGTGCATCGAGCTCGAGGACCGACGCGCCTCCCCGGACGGCCGCTACGAGCAGCGCGAGAGCGTCGAGCTCGCGTTCGTTGCGGCCCTACAACACATCCCCGCCCGCCAGCGCGCCGTCCTGATCCTCCGAGATGTACTCGGCTTCTCAGCAAAAGAGGTGGCGGAGACACTTGAAATGACACCAGCCGCGGTCGATACGGCGCTGCAGCGTGCCCACAAGACGGTCGACGAGCGACTGCCAGCGCAAAGCCAGGCGGACACGCTCGGAGCGATCGGGGACGAGCAGTTGCGCGAGCTCATCGACGGCTTCGTCGACGCTTGGGAACGTGCTGACGTGGACTCCGTCGTCGCGATGCTCGCCCACGACGCGATCATCGCGATGCCACCGCAGCCGACCTGGTACCGAGGTCGCGAGGCGGCCGCGACGTTCTTCCGCGCGCTCGTATTCCCCCCTGGGGCGCGGTGGCGACTACTGCCGGTCAGCGCCAACGGACAGCTCGCGTTTGGTGAATACAGATGGAACGAGATGACGAAGCGCTTCGTCGGACGCGGCGTGATGGTGCTGACGCTCGCAGGCGCACTGATCGCCGACATGACTGCCTTCGGCGACCCAGAACTCCTCGGCCAGTTCGGACTAGCGGAGCAACTAGAACAATGAGTGACACATCGAGCAAGACCACCATCGTCGTCGGCGCGAGCCGCGGCCTCGGCCGTGCGATCGCTACCACCCTGGCCGAGGCGGGAGATCCCGTCGTCGCCGTGTCCCGCACCGACGCCGGGTTCCCCGAAATCGCGAACGGTGCCGGCACGATCCAGCCGGAGATCGCCGACGCCCGCGACGCGACCGTCGCAGCCAGCCTCCTCGACCGCTACAAGCCCGGCGTCGTCGTGCTGGTCGCCGGCGCCACCCCGCACATGCGGCCGCTGCATCACCAGACGTGGGAGACGTTCTCGGTCAACTGGGAGACCGACGTCCGACTCGTGTTCAGCTGGCTGCGCGAGGCCCTGCTCACGCCAATGCGGCCCGGCGGCAGGATCGTCGTGGTCTCGAGCGGCGCCGCGCTGAACAAGAATGGCTCACCACTCAGCGGCGGGTACGCCGGCGCAAAGGCCACCCAGCGCTTCATCACGGCGTACGCCCAGGAGGAGTCCGACCGCGCCGGTCTGGGCATCACCTTCACCACCGTGCTCCCCCAATTCGCACCGTTGACCGGCGTCGGCAGGCCGGCGGTCGCTGCGTACGCGGCTCAAGCCGGCCTGTCGGTGGAGGATTTCCTCAGCACGCAGACGTACCCGCTGCTGACCCCGGAGATCGCCGGCGCCGCGATCGTCGGCTTGGTACACGCAGAAGCCGCCAAGGTCGCCCCCGGTTATCTGCTGAACGGCGGCGGGCTGCAGACCCTCCCCTGAGCTGCACGGTCACTCGAGGAGCCGCTACCGAGGGTCGAGCTCGCCCGCAGGCTCAAAGTCACGCCCAGCGCCGTGTCTCAGCACCTCCAGGTTCTTCACGCGACCGGCCTGGTCACCCGCGCCCGCGACCGCCGCCAGGTCCTGTATCGCCGCACGAGTGTCGGCGATCCGCTGACCTGAGCTACTCTGTGTGGATCACCTGCTGGACTTTGCGGTCAGGCGTGGTTGATCCCGTGGCTCGACAGCGACGCTAGGAAAGCGGCGCTTGTAGGGTTGTGGCCGGCGGTTTTTGTCCTGATCGCGAGCGTCTGCGACGCCTCTGCGCTGCAGTAGGACGCATAGGCTCAACATAGCCCGGTGCTACTGGAGAGCCTCAGCAACGCGCGTGCGCACCATCTGCGCGTGGAATTCGACAGTAAGGACGGACAATGGCCTCAAGCGGCAAAAAGAAGACCACGATGGGCAAGCTCAACCGCGAGCGCCGACTGCGCGAGCGGCGGATTGACAAGCAGGCCAGGAAGGACGCCAGGAAATGGGCGGCGGCGAACCCGGAGCTGGCCAGCGAGGCGATGACCGACGATGACGCGCTGACCGACGGGGACACGCCGACCGACAACGACCAGGAGCCTGCCCAGCCGGGTGACGCTGAGCCCGCCGGCGTACGCGAGGCGTGACGAACGTCGGGCGCGCCACTTGGCACGCCCGACCTGCAACCGATGAGTTGAAACGTAGTGCCCATGCGTCCTGGATCAGGCCAGGATCAGCAGAGCTCAGCTGACTACTGTGACGATGCCTCGCATGTAGCCGTTGTGCTTCATCGCCCACGGATCGCAGGGCACCGAGCACCACCATTGGTAGGCGCCGGCCTTCTTCGGGGCCGTGAACGTGAATGTGGTCGCGTGCGCCGCGCCTGGGGTGCCACCGCCGGCGATGATCTCGTTGACACCGATCGACGCCGAGGTGAACGAGTGCGGCGAACTGTCGTAGTTCTGGACGGTGACGGTCACCTTGTCGCCCGCATGGACCGTGAAGTCTGCGGGCACGAACGCGTCATGCCAGGTCCCGTCGGGGCCCTTCCTGCCGTGCTCGGTGTCGGTCTTGACGATCACGCTCAGCGACTCGGATTTGACCACGGGCGCCGCCAGTCCGGTCGCCCCGCCGGCGTGTCCTGAGCTAGCGGACACGGCGGCTGAGTTGACGGTCGCCGCGGTGCCGGTGCTCGTGGACCCCAGCGCGACAAACGAGATGATGATCGCCAGGATCGACAGGAGGCCGGTGATTCCGACTCCTACCATCATCCATTCGTGCCACGCTCGCTCAGCGTCGACGCGCGGCGCGCCGACCCGTTTTGAAGGGCGGTTGCCGTAAACGCCCGTGGTGTCATCTGCGATTGCCATGAGTTTTCTCCTCGTCGGTTGGACTGTCTGCTTTGAAGTTAGGCGCGCGCACCGCCACCGACATCGGTGGCGGGGCGCAGGTCACACGCCGCAAATCACGGACCGTGCACAGGTGGTTTGCCGCGACGCCCATCGGACCTATGACCCCATCCGGTCGGCGACGACGAAGGTGGTTGAGCGGCGGCCGCGCGTGACGCGCACCAGCAGCTGCCAGGGGCCTGCCATCCCGAGCACGGGCTCAGCGGCCGCGTATGTCCCATGAGGCTGCGGTACGAGGCGGCTCGTGAAGACGTGCCACATGTTCATCTCGGGCATCGAGAACGTGACCGTCGCGTGTGCGCCGTTGAGCGGACGGCCGCCCTCGGTCACGCGCACCGAGAGTGCGTTCGGGACGCTGGCCCTGTCGGGACTAACCTGTAGGCCGAGCCGGTAGGAACCGGTTCGCGCGGTCGCCTTCAGCGCGCCTTTGCCGGCGATGAGCTTCGCGGGTGTCGCCGGTCGTTCCAACTGCGCGAGCAGTTGGCTGCGAGCCTGTGAGCTCGCTGTGATGGCGAGAATGCCTACCGCGCCGGCGCTCGCGACGGCGGCGATCGCTGCCGCCGCGCACCAAGAGTTCGTGTGGAGGAGCATGCACAACAGTCCACCAGCGCGGCGACCGCCCTCCATCGGGGGTTTGCCGCCGTCCGGGCGCGAGAACTACCGGGCGAGAACGGCGGACGGGTACGCGGTCCGCGGCAGGATCAGCAGGGGACAGTGCGCGCGGCGCGCTAGATAGTTCGAGGTGCTGCCCTCGAACAGCCGATCGACCGGCCCGAAGCTCCGCGATCCGACGATCAGCAGATCGAGCTGCTCGCTGAAGCGCAAAAGCTCGTCACCGGGCTCGCCGTAGGCAATGCTCAGTGGCGAGACGACAGGCAGTGCATCGACCTTCGAGTCGTGGTGTTCGGCGAGAGCGTGCGCAAGGTCGAGCGCGCGAGCGGCCTCCGGCGAGTCGTCGTAGCCGACGCCGATCCGTGCGAGGTCTGACTCGCCCGTGTACCCGCGAGGCGCGATCGCGACGGCGCACGGTGCCCCGTTCAACGACGCGCGTGTGTCGTCGCCGTACACCACGCGCCCGAACGGACCGCGTCGGCTGGCTCCCACGACGAGCAGGTCACAGCCGCGGCGCTCCGCCAACGCATGCAGCGCCCGACCGACGGGCCTGCCGATGGATACATAGAGCCTCGCGTCGAGGCCGGCGAGTGCGCGCTCGCGGGTCAGCAGTTGGTGCGAGCGCTGATGGCGTACGAGCCTGCTGAGCGGGCCGTCGCGACCCGGCTTCCAGTCGTCGCCGCAGGCGTGCGCCAGCGTGATCTGTTCCCAGGGCGTCGACAGTTGCTTGGCGAGCGCAATCGCGTCGCGGCCGCCTCCGTGTCCGTCGACTCCAACAAGAATGTTGAAGAACATGCGACGGACCGTACGAGGCGAGATCTCCGCGGGCATCCGTGTTCCGCCACAGGGCGAGCGCGGATTGCTACCGAAAACGCGGCGTGCACACCAACAATGCGAGCGTCGCTCCGCACAATGCGGCGGTGACGATCATCGGGAGTCCGTCGCCTGCGGTTTTGGCGATCGCGCCACCGCCGGCCGAGCCGAGGATCTGCCCGCCCGCCCACGCGAGGTTCATCAGCGCGGCCGCGAGGCCCTGGTCCAGGCCATGCGCCTCGGCTGCGTCCGAGAGCAGGGCCATCGCGGGCGCCCAGAACACGCCGAGCGCCGCGGCGATCACGACGATGACGATCGCCAGCAGCACCACGCCGCTGGGAAGCGTGAAGCAGCAGAGCGCCACCGTCGCGGCGGCGAGCCCGTAGCGCAGCGGCGCCAGACGCCCGCGGCGGTCCGACAGCCGGCCGACGGCGGGCGTGACCACCGCCTCGACCGCCGCCGCCACCAGGAAGGTCGCTCCGACCGCCGCCGCTGCGGCGCCGAGCCGGTGAAGGCGTAGGGATCCGAGCACGTTGATCGATCCGGATGCGATCGCCGGGAGCGCGACGAGCCACATCCCGGCCGCGACGCGAGGTTTGCGAAGCACGCCCGCGACGCTCCCGAGACCCTGGCTGGACGCCGCGTGATGCGAGGGAAGGCTGCGGGTCTCGGCGATCAGCAGCGCCGCGACGACCGCCACGGCGCTGAACGCGAGCGGTCGTCCCGTCGCGGTCGCGATCGTGCCGAGCGCCGGGCCGAACAGCGCTCCCCCGATCGCTGCCCCGAGCGCGCGACCGATCATCGCGCCGCGACGGCTGGCCGGGGTTTCGGCGACGATCCATGCGAGGCCGCCGGCCCAGGAACACGCGCCCCCGGCTCCCTCGACAAATCGCGCCACGTCAAGCGCCGCGGCGTTGTGCAGCAACCCGAACGCAATCGTCGAGCACCCGAGCAGCGCCAAGCCGGTGCAGACCGCGAAGCGCGGACCGGCCCGGATGGCCAGCAGCCCGCCGGGGAGAGATCCGAGCAGCGTCCCGGCCGGATAGCTCGCGGTCAGCAAACCCGCTGACAATTTCGACATTCGCAACTCGTGCGCCAGCCCCGGCAGCAGCGGCGCGATCACCGCGTAGAACATCGTGTCGACGAACACGACGGCGCTGATCACGAGCACGAGCCGGCGCTCCGCGGCGTGGCCCGTCAACTCCTGATCGCCTCCCAGCTCAAGCTGTCCGACTGGGCGATCGGGGTAGGCGCCAGGTCCAGCGACGGTCGGTTACGCCTCGACCACGACGAAAGTCCGTGCGGTCATGCCCATCGACCCAAAGAGTTCATCTCGCTTCGGGGATGCAAGGCAATGGTCGACGTCATCCACCTCATGGAACGCCATCATTGTCGGCATGGCCCCTCCTTCTTCCCCACAGCGAACGGCTGTGCGTAGGTCGTGTAGATGTGACAACCCAGCCTAACCGCTTGAGCTGCACTTGGAGAGCGGGCGCGTGAGCACCGGCGATCTCGACGCTCGAGCGATGAGAGTCGCGCAGGTCACGGGGATCGTGTTCGTGTTCGCCGGCTTGGTGAAGTTCGTCTTCCACCACTGGGAGCTGAATGCGTTCCGGAGCTTCGGCCTGCCGTGGCCCTCGGCGCTCGAGATCTTCGCGGGGGTCCTCGAGATGGTGGGCGGGGCGCTGCTGTTGGCGCGCCGATACGTTGCCCCCGTCGCCGTGCTGCTCGCGATCACGATGGTCGTCGCGATCGGCGCCTCGGGCATCGGCCACGGCGACGTGATCCCGAGCCTCACGCTGGCGCCGGCGCTGCTGGCCGGGATGCTGTACCTGTTGTACGTGTTGTACGCGCGTGCGCGGCGGTCGCGCCGGGTGGGTCAGTCGTTGCGAGGCGGGGGCTGAAACACGATCCGCTTGACTTCCGCGAGCGCGTTTCCGCCGAGACGTAGAGCGGTCTGAAAGCCTTCGCGACCGAGCTCGCCGGCGTCGAGCTCGCGCCGCAGCTCATCGAGCGCCGGGCGCTCCTCGTCGAGCACCTGTGCGCGCGGAGCCTCGAGCATGATCAGGTGCCGCGGGCGACGGAGGCCGTGGGCCAGCCGGACGTAGCGCTCGCGCTCATCGGCGTCGAGTCCCTCCAGCGGTAGCACGACCGTCTGGTCCGCCTGGAGGCGCTTGCGCACGGCAGTGGTGAGCAGTTCGGCGGCGCGCTCCTCGATCTCAGCCTCGGCGACCCGACCGGCCAGCAGCGCTCGAACGCGCGTGGGGGCGAGGATCGCTCCGCGCTCCTCGACGACCCGCTCGACGAACACGACAGGATGGGAAGCGGCGGCACCGACGACGACCACGAGGCTCCCGGGTGAGTAGCGGAGCCGATCCGAGGGAGCGAGCACCCGGCAGCGCACGGACACGTCGGCGGGGCGCGGCGGGGCCCCGTCGGAACGCGGGCGCTCCGAGGACCAGCCGGTCCGTTCATCGTGGCCAATCTTCACACTTCTGGCGGTAGGCGTGTCAGGCATATGCCAGCCATCATGGCACGCGCTCGAGCCGGGCCGTGAACGTGAGGTACTTCCAAACCAGCAACTCGCCTTCCAGATGGCGGGTCACGGCTACCGGAAACCCGACCGGCCGGAGGGTGTGGACACCGTCCTCGTACGTTGCGATGACCGTGATCGGCGTCTTGAAATCAAATTCGGCGACGTCATGCACGGCGCCGTCCTCGGTTCCGTCGCAGCGCATGTCATGGACCACGCCGCCGGCCGTGATCACGATCCGATCCGCGCACTGCTCGATCCGCTCGACGTGCCGCAGCGCCGGATGGTCCGCCGGTGCGGGCTCGCCGTCGACCTCGACGGCGCTCGCTCGCCACAGCCCCCGCAGGTCCGGCGCGCCTTGCACAAGCGGGTCATCGCAGCCCGTGAGCACCGGCGGCGGCATCTCGCTTCCGTACCCGCCCGGCGGTGTATGCGCGACCGGGATCTGATCGCAGCGCCGGACGGCGCCGTCCGGCTTTGGCCCCGAGTCGGGCCGGTGGATCGCATCGGGCTCGTTCACAAGTCGCGGGACAAGAGTAGATCCGACTCCCGTTGCCCACTGCGGCGACGAGAAGCCGGGTAGGGTTGGGCCATGAGCACAGGCACCGCAGTAATCGAACATTTACGCGAGGCGATCGGCGTCCCGCGCGGGCCGTCGTCGTGGCGCGACGTCACCCAGGAGGAGATCAACTCGTTCGCGCAGATCACGGGCGACCATCAGTGGATCCATGTCGACGTCGAGCGCGCCAAACGCGAGTCGCCGTTCGGGACCACGGTCGCCCACGGGAACCTGACCCTGAGCATGATCGACGGGTTGCGCGAGCAGATCACGAGCCGCGATCCGGAGGATCTCGAGCAGATCGCGCTCGGCGTCAACATGGGCTGGAACCGGGTCCGCTACCCGGCTCCCGTGCCGGCCGGAAGCCGCATCCGAGCGACCGCCGAGTTGGTCTCGGTCGAGGAGAAGGGCGGCGGCTGGTGGGAACTCGTCGACCGCTTCACGATCGAGGTCGAGGGCGCCGAGAAGCCGGCGTGCGTGGCCGAGAGCGTCGGCCGGATCATGCTCCGCTCGTAGCTGAGTTCAGCGGGGGCGCGGGAGATTTTGCTCCATGGTGGGGCAAGATCTACCGGCAGCTCCGGACGATCCGGCACTCGCGCGAGCGGGCGAGACCCCACAACGTCGAGCGTCGCACGGACGTCGTGAGCCCCGGCACGGCTAGCCGATGTTGCGGGCCATTCGCAGCGAGAGCGCCATCAACGTGAGCGTCGGGTTGAAGCCGCCGGAGGAGGCGAACACCGAGGCGTCACCGACGTAGACGTTGTCGAGCTCGTGGAGGCGGCCGTGGGGGTCGACGACGGACGTCTCGGGGTCTGCGCCCATCCGGGCGGTGCCCATGATGTGGGCCGTCGAGCTCGTTCCGCTGAGCGGGTTCCCGGCTTGGCCCTGGAGCTGGGAGACGATCGCCTGGGCCGCCTTGTTGAGGTGCGGCGCGGCCGTGCAGACGGCCGTGAGCCGGGGAGCGAAGTAGCTCGAGGCGGCGAGCTCGTGCCGGTGTGAGGAGTACGTGATGCGCGGGACCGGGAAGCCGTGCAGGTCTCGGATCGCCGGGTCGAGGTCGACTCGATTCGCTTTCTGAGGGAGGTCCTCGCCGATCATCTGAAGCCCGGCGATGTGGTCGCGCAGCGCAAGCCCGCGGAGCAGCGTCTTCAGCACCTTTCCATATCCATTCGGCAACGTCGTGTAGAGCTTGGCCTCCTGGAGCAACATCACGCTGCCACCGACTTCGCAGATCCCTCCCTTGAAGTACGGCAGGCCGGCGGCACGGGCGGCGCGGCCCGTGACCGGCCCGACGAAGTCGTCGATCGTGAAGGTCGTCGACGGGCCCCGCCAGGCGTGGACGATCTCGGAGAACAGCCCGATCCCGAGCGTGAAGTAGTGGAACATCAGGTTGCGCCCGACCTGGCCCGAGCGGTTCGCCAGGCCGGCGGGATGGTTCGCCGAGCGCGACAGCAGCAGCAGCCGGGCGGTCTCGATCGCGGACGGGGCGAGCACCACGATGTCCGCGCGCGCCGTGCGCCGCCGGCCGTGCGCGTCGATGTACGAGACGCCGCGCGCGCGGCGCCCGTCGCGGGTGACGTCGACGCGGTGCACGTGGCATCGCGTGCGCAGCTCGGCGCCATCACGGAGCGCTTCGTGTAGGAACGACACCGCGGCGCCGCCGCGTGCATTGATCGGACAGCCGAACCCCGAGCAGTAGCCGCAGGAGTTGCAGCGCGGACGGCCGAGGTGCGGCATCGAGTTGACGGCCATCGGGAAGGGGTAGGCGTGGTAACCCGTCCTCCGCGCTCCCTCCGCGAGCAGCGAGCCGCCGTACATCGGCGGGTTCGGCGCCATCGCGAACTGGTGGCGCCGCGGCGCCTGGGCGAGCGTGTGGGCCGGCATCCGGTGGATGTCGCCCTGCACGCCGAGCCGCTGCTCGACCTCGTCGTAGAACGGCTCGAGGTCGTCGTAGGTGAGCGGCCAGTCGGCCACGTTGGCGTCGGGAACCGGGCCATGCAGCGAATGGCCTTTGAAGTCCTGGGTCCAGAACCGTGGGACCTTCGCGTCCCAGTGGAGCGTGCCGCCGCCGACCGCTGTCGGCAGGTCGTTGACGTCGCCGACGAACGAACGCGCGAGCCCGCGTCTCGCCTCGGCCTGCGTGCGGCTGGTGCGGGGTTCGAGGATCGGATCCTGGTCCTCGAAGTACCGGCCCTCCTTGACCTCGTCGTTGCCGAACAGAGAACCGATCGGACCGTCCGTCCCGAGGCCGGGCAGCAGGTTGCGTCCCTTCTCCAGAATCAGCACGGGATGCCCGGCACGCCGCAGCGCCCACGCCGCGACGCTCCCGCCGGCGCCGGATCCGACGACGATCACGGACGGCTTGCTCATCCGCGACCGAGTCCCGGGCGACCCAGCCACGGCGCATCACGGGGGGCGCTTCGCCCGCGCAGATCGGGCAGCCGACCCTCGAACCGGAGCTCGTCGGCGCTCGGGCGGGCTGGGTGGCCGGGGGCGTCCGGTTCGGTGACCTGCTTATCGGAGTAGCCGTCCGGCTGGCTGTCGCCACGCCAGCCATTCGAGCGCCAGCCGATCAGGTCGCGGTTGCCGCCGTACTCCGGTGCTCCGTACATCGCCTCGAGCGTGTTCGCGAGCGCGACCGACATGAACGGCTGCAGCGCCTGGTCGGCCGTGTCCGCCAGCAGCGCGTCCTCCTCAGCGCTCGACGCCCGCGCGAACGTGACTCCATGTTCGCTGACCGAGCGCTGATCGAGGTGCGCAAGACCTTCCGTGTAGATCTGCTGCCAGCCGATGACCGGGCCGGCGAACTCGCGCTCGGGTATCCCTCGCGACCCTTCGAGCCGGATCCGCCAGCCGAGCTCCGCGTGACGGTCGAGCGGCACGAAATGCGCGAAGTGGTCGCGCCGCGAGCCGGCACGATTCGAGAACGGACCGCCCGCGTGGATCAGCGGCGGCGACCCGTTGAATGCTCCGAGCAGAAGGTCGATCGCCTCGGCGACGCCCGCCTGCAGTGCTCCCGGCGACGGATCGTCAGGAGGCCCCGGCAGCAGCCGGTCGGTGACCGCCCGCAGCGTGTCGAGCTGGGCTGCGGACAGAAACCGCCCCCGCTCGCCGGCCGCCGGCGCCGAGGCCAGGAGCGAGTCGAGCGTCGCCGGCGGAACGATCGCCAGCACGCCGATCGCGCCCGCCCGCTTGACCAGTCCGCGTCGCGTCAGGCCCCGTGGATCTCTCCGTTCCACGGGGCCACTCTATAGGTGCGGCGATCAGTGCTGCGAGCCGCTGTTGCAGCTCGCGCTGCCCGTGTCGCTGTAGGTCGGCGGCGTCCCGGCTGGGGCCGTCGGGCTCTCCATCGCCGACTGGTAGTCCCAGTCGTAACCGTTGTGCTCCAGCGTCAACTTCATGACGCCGTAGTACTGGTCCGCATACGCCTGGAGGTTCGGCGTCGCCGGCAGGACCGTGTCGAGCGATTCGCCGCCCGTTCCGATGATGAACTCGCGGATCCCGTTCCGTGGATCGCTGTTGCCCGACGGATCCATCGGCGCGAACCTCGAGTAGACATGGTCGTGACCGTTGAGGATCAGCGTCGCGTGGTGTTGGTAGAGCAACTTCCACCACGCGGCGGCGGCCTGGCCCTCCGCGCTGTCCCCTGTCGTCGGGTTGAAGGTGGAGCTGAACGTTGGTTGATGCCAGTAGGCAAGCGTGCACTGGCTGTTGTTGTCGTTCAGGTCCTGCGCGAGCCACTTGGTCTCGCTGGCGAACCACGAGCCGCTCGGGCTGCAGCCGCCGGGCTCGTCTGCGCACTCGACGTTCAGCGAGATCAGGTGCCAGTCGCCGAGGTTGTACGAGTACCAGCCGTTGCCGGTCTGGCCGAACGCGCCCGCCTGGCCGTTCTGCTGTGGCGTCGGCTGCGTGGCGACGAAGCCGGTGGTCGGGTTGGTGACCGTCTGGTCGATCTCCGAGCCGTCGGCGTTGTGCTGGAGGCCGTTGTAGTAGTCGAAGTAACCGAGGCCGCGCACGCCCGTCTGACCGTGGTTGTCGTAGAACTCGTGGTTGCCCGGCGCGGGACGCTGGAGGAATTTGAACGCGCCCCAGTACTTGTCGAACGAGTTCTCGAAGTCCGAGTAGTAACCGTTCTGGTACTGCTCGTCGCCGAGCACCGCCACGAGCGCGGGCTTCATCGCCTCGACCTGCTCGGCTGTCGCGTTCTGCGCCGCGTCACGCACGGTCGACATCGAGCCCTGGTCGCATGTGTCGGTCTTCTTCTCGGCTTCCTGCGGCGTTCCCGGCTGGCAGGAGATGTCGCCAACGGCCGCCAACACGGGTGCCCTGTCGGGTGCGTTGTAGGGCCACGGGTTGTCATTGCCGCCGAACGGGTCGGCGAGCACGGTCCCGGCGGCGACGGCCACCGCGAGGATCGCAAGCAGGGTGATCAAAGCGACACGCCGTGATCTCCACATGGTCGGCAGGCCCTTCAGCAATTTCCGCATGCTTCCTCCGCGAGCCGGGAATGAGTCGCGCGAGCCTACGTTGCTCCCTGCGGGCAAAAATGTCCGTCTCGATACCTCGCTGTTGCCAAGCTGTGAACCACCACCGGTCGTCGCTGCTGGCGGCCGGTGGGATGATGTTCGCGTGAGCGACGGAACGCCCGACCCCGACAGCTTCGAAGCGAAGCTCCGCCAGCTCGCGAAGGAGCTGAGCGAGTCGGCCGAGAGCGCCGCCGAGCGACTCGACTTCGACCGGATCGCGGACTCGGTCGACGCCGCCGCCGAGCGCCTCCGGGAGATGGCCGAGTTCGCAGCACAGTGGCTCAGCGGCCAGGCTCAACCTCCTGGCGGGGAGGGCGCTGACGCTGATGCTGACGTCGCCGGGCGCCGTCGTCGCGTCGGGCCGCATCCGCTCGACGTGCCGACCGAGGAGCAGGCACTCGCGCTGGGCGCGCTCGAGTCGGGCCGGTGGAAGGTCGAGCCGGGGACCAACGAGCTGTTGTCCGAGGGCGATGGGCCGAGCCCCGATGAACGTGTCGATCTGGTCAGCGAGCTACGCGCGCGGGACTGGATCGCCGCCGGCGGCGAGGTCACCCAACTGGGGCGCGACGCGCTCCGCCGCTGGTCCGACGCCGCGGCCTCCGGCTGAGCGGATCGCGCGCACGGCGTCCACGGCCAGCTTGCTGAGCCTCGCCAGCGCGAGGTCCCCGAATGGGGCGCTGACGGGGTAGATCCGGTTCGAGACGAACGCGACCGACATGCCGGACACGGGGTCCGCCCAGCCCCCGGAGCCGGCATAGCCGAAATGTCCGAACGCCCGCGGCAGCCAGACGCCGGGCACGAACGCCTGGTGGTAGCCGAGCCTCCAGGTCATCGTCACGAGCAGGTTGCGGTCGATCGCACGGCTCTGCACGCGTCCGAGCTGCCTGACGGTCTCGGCGGACAGCAGTCGCCGCTGGCCGGCGACGCCGCCGTTCGCGAGCGCGCCGTACATGGTCGCGAGCGACTCGGCGCTGAGCATCCCATTCGCCGCCGGCATCACCGTCTCGAACACGGGCGGTTCGGCACCGCGGAAGACCACCGCCATGTCGGGCACGTAGATCGACTTGAGCAGGCGACCCGGCGGCGTGCGGCCGGGGAGGAGTGAAAACCCGAACTGTCCGATTCCGGCCAGGCGGCCGAGCGAGCCCACCATCGCCGAGACGCGCGCGGCATCGGCCCGCCCGATCCCGAAGTGCAGGCCGCCGATGCCGAGCGGTTCGTTGATCTCGCTCTCGACGAGCTGCTCCATGCCCTGGCCCGTGATCGCCCGCGCGAGCCCCGCGAGCAGCCAGCCGTACGTGATGCTGTGGTACGCCGACAGGCCGGCGCGGTGCTCGGGCGCGCGGGCCGCGAGGCGCTCCTCCGCGGCGAGGTGATCGAGCAGCCCGGCGGCGTTGGGCGCGACTGGCGCGAGTGAGTCAAGCCCGGCCTGGTGGGCCAGCAGCTGACGAACGGTGATCGAACCCTTGCCGTTGGCGCCGAACTCGGGCCAGTAGGCCGCGACCGGCTCGTCGTAGGACAGCAGACCGCGGTCCGCGAGCCGGTGGATCACAGTCGCGGCGATGCCCTTGCTGGTCGAGAACGACAGTCCCAGCGTCTCGCGCTCCCACCGTCGCCCCGTCCGCGGATCCGCGGCGCCGCCCCAGATGTCGACCACGGGCCGGTCCCCGTAGCGGACGACGAATGCGCCCCCGCCTCTGGCCGGCGAGGCGAACAGCTTCCCGAACAGCCGGCCGACGCGTTCGAATCCCGGTTCGACGTAGCCATTGAATCCGTCGGTCATCCGGTCCTCCACCGTTCAGCAAATCGTATAGGCGGCAGGGGTCGGCCATTGCCAGTGCCGACGCGGAATGATACGTCGTTCGACAGCAGAGAGAAGTCCGTCTGGCGCGCTGCGGTCTATGTCTCCGAGTCGAACATGCGGCGCACGATCCGCCGGCCGGAGACGGTGTAGGCGCGGATCCGCGCCCAGTAGTGCCTGCCGCCAGGAGCCCACGATTCGTGTGCGATCGCCGACAGACGGTCGATCTCGTCACGGCTCGTGATCTCCTCCGTGACCCCCGAGACGATCACGCTCCATGCAGTTCGATCGCCGGGGTCGATCCCGTCGATTTCGAATGCCGCCTGCTCCATCACAAGCAGCCCGCGGAACTTCGATCCAAGGACGGTTCGAAAGACGATGGATTGGGAGCGCTCGTCGAACGTGTAGCTGACCGGCCGGATCACGGGAGGCCGATCCCGGGGGCCGCTGATCGCAAGCCGGCCGACGTCGGTCGCGGCGAGCAGCTGCAGGCACTCGCTGCGAGAGAGTTCGAGCATTGCCGTGCGGCGCGACGACGGCATCTGGGCGTTCACGTTAGTTCGGTCGGATTCGGCTGTGAAGGTCATATGAGCAAGGTAGGCATGCGGCGGCGCCATTTCAGCGGGGTAAACCCGTCGCCTGGGTCGCGAAACTACTGAGCAGCGCAAAGTCAGCAGCGCCGGCGCGCAAAGCGGTACGGTCAAGCGTGTGCCGGAGAGCGATGCCGAGACGATCAGGATCGTGATCGCCGACGACCACCCGGTCGTGCGGCGGGGTTTGCGCCAGCTGCTCGAAGCCGAAGCCGGCCTCGAGATCGTCGCTGAGGCGGGCGATGTGGACAGCGCCCGGCAGTACGTTCGCGGGCACCATCCGGACGTGCTCGTGCTCGACCTGAACATGCCCGGCGGCTCGAGCCTGGACGCGATTCCGATCATCCGGCAGGAGTCACCCGACACGCAGATCGTGGTGCTGACGATGCAGAACGAACCGGCGTACGCCAGGCAGGCGCTCAGCTCCGGCGCGCTTGGGTACGTGCTCAAGGACGCGGCCGATGCCGAGCTCGTCCAGGCGATCCGGGCGGCGGCCCAGGGCGACAGCTACCTGAATCCGCGCCTCGGTGCCAAGCTCGCGGCCGAGCCACCGCCGGGCCCGCCCGACGGGTTATCCGAGCGTGAAGTCGAGGTCCTGCGGATGATTGCGCTCGGTCACACGAACGCGCAGATCGCCGAGCAGCTGTATCTCTCGGTGCGGACCGTCGAGACACATCGCGCTCACATCCAGCAGAAGCTCGGCCTCGGCGATCGCTCCGAGCTCGTGCGCTACGCGCTCGACCGGGGCTTGGTCAAGTCCGAGCAATAGCCGCGCCGTCTGCGGTCCCACGCTCCTGCCACGTTCCTCTCACAGCGAGTGCGCCGTACGTTCCTTGACGACCTCGGGGGACGGGACGACGATCACCGGACGATCGGCGTGCTGTAGCACTCCATGGGACACGCTCCCGAGCAGCAGCGACTTGACGCCGGTCAGGCCGCGGGTGCCCATGACGATCGCGCGGGCGTCCTCGTCGCGGGCCTCGGCAACGATCGCATGAGCGATCGTCTTCTCCTGCGCGCGGATGCGTGCCACCGGGTCGAGACCGGCGGCGCGGGCGAGCTCGACGCCCTCATCGGCACGCTGGCGTGACAACTGCTCGTTCGCGGTGTCAATCGCCTGGGCGTCAACCATGTCGGGCGCCAAGCTGAGCCCCGCGCCCGTGCGCGCCATCAGCTCGACGAACGGCTCCCAGACGACGAGGATCGTCGCCGCCTCGCCCGGTAGGAGTTCGCCGGCGTGCTCGACCGCAGAACGTGCGTCGGGGGAACCGTCGTACGCAATCAGAAGCATGTCTCTCCTCGAGTCTCGGTTGAGCCGCACACAGTAAGGACACTTCTAAATCAGCGCCTCTCCACGCACTCGTGCGGGGGAATACGGAGCCGAAAGGGGTCGGGTCGGCCGTAACTTGTTCATATGACGCCCGTCGCGTATCCCGCTGAGCAGTCGGTCGATGTCTCGCTGCGCGACGGCTCGACCGTGCACCTGCGGCCGGTGCTCGTGACAGACGAGCTGGCGATCCGCGCGTTCCTCGAGTCAATGTCACTCGAGTCGCTCTACTTCCGCTGCTGCGGGATGCCGAACGTCAGGTGGCTGGCGAAGTGGTTCGGCTGACGTCGACGACGCGAACCGATACGGGCTGGTCGCGACCTCTGGCGCCGATGGCGCGGTCGTCGCGCACGCGGCCTACGTGCGGCTCGCAGACGATCGGGCCGAGGTCGCGTTCGAGGTCGGAGACGCCCTTCAGGGCCACGGGATCGGAACGCTCCTGCTGGTGCGGCTAGCCGACATCGCGGCCCGGAACGGGATCTCGGTGTTCATTGCCCACGTGATGCCGTCGAACTACAAGATGATCGACGTGTTCCGCGACAGCGGCTTCCCGGTCAAGATCAAGACCGCCGACGGGATGACCGAGGTCGAGCTCCAGACGTCACTCTCGGAGGAGGTCCGCGAGGCGCGGGCGATGGTCATCACCGAGGCGCCGATACGGGTCGTGCTGGCGATCGACCACGCGGCGCTCCGTCGCAGCCTGCGGCTGGTGCTCGAGCTCGAGCCCGATCTCGCCGTGGTCGATGAGGCGCCGTCGATGGTCGCGCTGCCGGCGGCCCTGCGCGAGCGGCCAGACGTGCTGGTCCTCGACCTTCGATCACACCATGGCGCGAGCATCGAGGCGGTTCGCCGGCTGCGGCGCTAGGTGCCCGACACGGAGATCGTCGTGCTGACGATGGCCGCGAGCGCCGCCTTCGCGCGTGAGGTGACGGCTGCCGGCGCGATCGGGTACGTGCTCAAGGACCTCGCCGACACCGAGTTGCCGGTTGCCATTCGCGCCGCGGCACGCGGCGAGGCCTACGTCAGCCCCGTGCTCTTCCAGCGTGCCCAACCGCTCCCGTCACGCGGGCCTCCGCGGTGCGGGATCGGTGCTTGACGCGATCCGGGCATGGACGACCGTTCCACTGTCGCCAGAGCGCACCTCGAGCGTCCCGCCGGCCAGGAACACCCGCTCGCGCATCCCGGCGAGACCGAAGCCGGAGCTCGGGGAGCCGGGATCGAACCCGCTCCCGTCGTCCTCGACCTCGACGGTGACCTCGTCCGCAGATCGCGTGACCGCGACGCGAACGGTGCTCGCGCCAGCATGCTTGACGACGTTCGTCAGCGCCTCCTGCACCAGCCGGTAGATCATCGTCTCGAGCTCTTGGGGCAGCGGCTCACTCTCGGGCAGCGAGACGTCCGAGACGATCTCAAGCCCTGGCCCTGCGCGACGTTCGAGCAGCGCCTCGATGGCCGGCTGGAGCCCAAGGTCGTCGAGCAGCGACGGGCGTAGGTCGGCGATGATCGCCCGGAGGTTCTCGATTCCCAGCTCCAGATCGTCGATCGCCTGGCGCATCGCACGCTCGTTGGCGGCCGGGTCTGCGAGTCGCAGAGCCGACGCGAGGCCGACGCGGAGGGCGCCAAGCGCCTGCAACGTCTCGTCGTGGAGCTCGCGCGCCCAGCGACCTCGCTCGGCATCGGCGGCGGCGATTGCGCTGCGCAACCGGTCGGCCTCGACGCTGCGGCTGATCGCCACCGCGTTTGCCGCCGACGCGGCGAAGGTACGGAGAAGCTGCTCGTCCACATCGGTGAACGACGTGCCGTCACCACCGCGGTCATAGGCAGCCAGCACTCCGACCGCCGTGTTGTGGTAGATCATCGGGACGAGCAGCGCCGTCTGGACGCCCGGCACGCCCAGGTCTTCGGGAGCGACCTTAAGGCGCGCGCCAACGTCGTTGATCCGCTCGGTCCGCCGCTGTTCGAGCACCTGTCCGGACGTTGAGTTTGCGATCGGCAGGCGTCTCCCTTTCGCCTCGCTGGTGTGGCCGGCGTCCGCCGCCACCACGAGCTCGTCGCCCTCGCGCAGCATGATCAGGACGCTGCGAGCGTCGACCAGCGCGCGGCCGCGCTTGGCGATCAGCTCGAGGACCCGATCGAGCTCGGCGATGCCGCCGATCGCGTCGGCGATGTCACGAGCGGCCTCGAGCCCGCGCACCGCCTGCTCGAGCTGGCTGCGTCGCTGTTCGGTGCGCTGATACAGCCGCGCGTTCTCGATCGCCGTCGCGGCGAAACCGGCCAGCACCATGACCGCCTGCTCGTCCTCGTCGGTGAACTCACTGGTGTCCTGCTTCTCGGTGAGGTACAGGTTGCCCCAGACCTGGCCGCGAATCATGATCGGGACACCGAGAAAGCCGTGCATCGGGGGGTGAGCGGATGGGAAGCCATAGCTGCGGGGGTGGCGCGCGACATCGGCGATCCGCAGCGGCACCGGGTCCTCGATCAGTAGCCCGAGCACCCCACGTCCCCGTGGGAGCTCGCCGATCGCCTGATGGGTCGCGTCATCGATGCCCAGCGTCAAGAAGCGCTCGAGCTCGTCACGCTGCTCATTCAGAACCCCGAGCGCGACGTATCGTGCGCCCGTGATGTCGCGCGCCTCGCGAAGGATCCGTTCCAACACCGTCTCGGGATCGAGTTCGGTGACCAGCGATCGGCCCACATCGAGCAGGCGGCGGAGCTTTTCGTCCTGCGCGTCCATTGCTCTGCTCCGTAGTCTCCCGCAAAGTGAGGCGGGCTTTCGGGGATGCAAGCGCTCGCCCGCTGTAGGAGGGTTGCTGGATGTCCAGCGATCTGTCCGACAGCGCGCCTTCACCCGGGCTCCCGCGGTGTCCCCGTTGCGGCGACATCGTCGGTGTCTACGAGCCGAGCATGCTCGTCACCGAGAGACGGCCGGAACCAGTTTGGACCGCGGCGGATCCCCCCGGCGCGGGCCGCGTCTCAGCGACCTACCACCGTGCCTGCTACGAGGTGTTCGCGACGTCCAGGGCGTAGCTTTCAAGCTGAGATGGAGATCGAGCGCAAATGGCTCGCGGGCGCACTCCCGGAGGAGGTCGCGCGCGCGGCGGGAACGCGGATCGAGCAGGGCTACCTGACATCGGGCGCCGACGGCGCCGAGGTACGGATCCGTCGTCGCGACGGTGACTGCTCGCTGACTGTCAAAGGCGCCGGCGAGCTCGCCCGCACCGAGGTCGAGCTGCCCCTGTCGCCTGAGCAGTTCGAGAATCTGTGGCCGCTGACCGAGGGCCGGCGCGTGCTCAAGAAGCGGATCCTCGCGCCGCTTGCGCACGGACTGACCGCCGAGGTCGATGTGTACGAGGACCGGGAGCTCGTCGTGGTCGAGGTGGAGTTCGCCAGCGTTGAGCAGGCGCGCGAGTTTGCAGCGCCGCCGTGGTTCGGGGCCGAGGTGACCGACGACCCCGCGTACAAGAACCGCAACCTGGCAACGGCTACTCGCGGATGACCGCGATCAGGACGGACGAGCTCGGCAAGCGCTACGGCGCCACGCTGGCGCTCGACGCGCTCGACTTGACCGTCCAGGAGGGCGAGGTGTACGGATACCTCGGGCCGAACGGCGCCGGCAAGACGACCACGATCAGGCTGCTGCTCGGGCTGCACGTGCCTAGCGCCGGCCGCGCGGAGCTCTTCGGGATCGACGCCTGGCGGGAGCCGGTGGCCGCCCACCGGCGGTTGGCGTACGTCCCCGGCGAGCCATTTCTGTGGCCGTCGTTGACCGCGCTCGAGACGCTCGACTTCCTCGCGAAGCTTCACGGCGGCGCCGACGAACCGTACCGCAAGGTGCTGATCGAGCGGTTCCGGCTCGAGCCGGACAAGAAGGTGCGTGCGCTTTCGAAGGGCAACCGCCAGAAGGTCCAGCTGATCGCCGCGCTCGCGACGCGCGCCGACCTGCTGCTGCTCGACGAGCCGACCAGCGGGCTCGATCCGCTGATGGAGATGGCCTTTCGCCAGTGCATCACCGAGGCCAAGGAGCGCGGCCAGACGGTGTTCCTGTCCTCGCACATCCTCAACGAAGTGGAGGCGGTCTGCGACCGCGTCGGGATCCTGCGAGACGGCCGGCTCGTCGACGAGGGCACGCTCGCGGAGCTCAGACACCTGAGCGCGCAGACGGTCGAGGTCACGTTCGACGGACCGGTGCCGGAACTGCCGTCGCTGCCCGGTGTGCACGCGACCGCGGTGGGACCGAACGCGATCCGGTTCGACGTCGCCGATGGTGCGATCGGCCCGCTGATCGCGGCGCTCGCCCAGCACCCGGTGATCAGCCTGACGAGTCGCGAGCCGTCGCTCGAGGAGATCTTCCTGCACCACTGCGACGGCAGCGGGTGACGGAAGCGGTCCGCGGCCCGATGGCGCTGCTCGCGCGCCGCGCGTTCATCGACGCTCGCGTGCGAACGATCGCGTTCGCGTACTTCTTCGCCTTCTACTCATACGTCCAGCCGGCGGGCTTTCGTGGCACCTACCCGACGCTGGCCGACAGGCTCGCCTTCGCCCACAGCTTCGCCGGCAACGCCGCGATCCGGCTGTTCTACGGCTATCCGTACGACCCCGTCACGATCGGTGGGTACTCCGCCTGGCGCGTCGGCGGCACGCTCGCGATCTTGGCCGCCGTGTTCGGGGTGCTGGCCGCCGCGCGGGCGTTGCGGGCCGACGAGGACACGGGGCGGATGGAGATGATCCTGGCGAATCCGGTCACGCGCGGGATGGCGTTCGGAGCGGCAATGGCCGCGATCGGCGCCGGCATCCTGATCCTGTGGGCGGCGATGTTCGCCGGCTACCTGATCGGTGGCCTCCAGGCTGGCGGCTCGGCCTACCTGGCGCTGGCGACGGCCTCGGTCATCGCGGTGTTCGCCGGCGTCGGCGCCGTGGCCAGTCAGCTCGCGCCGACCCGCCGGATTGCGCTCGAGCTCGGCAGCGCCGCCGTGGCGCTGTTCCTGCTGCTGCGAGTGGTCGCCGACACGGTCAGCGGAGCCGGGTGGGTGCGCTGGACGACGCCGCTCGGCTGGGCCGAAGAGATGCGCCCGTTCACCGGCACGCGAGGAGCGGTGCTCGTGCTCCCGGCGGCCGCGACCGCCCTGCTGATCCTGATCGCGTGGCGGATAGCGGCCACGCGCGACATCGGTACCGGCAGGCTCCCGTCACATGACACGGCTGCGCCGCGGCTGTCGCTGCTCTCCTCGCCGACGGCGCAGGCGCTGCGCTCCGAGCGTGGCAGCCTGATCATCTGGGCGAGCTGCTTCGCGGTGTTCGCGGTGATCCTCGGGATGGTCGCGACCAGCGTATCGGCGGCTGGGATCTCGGAGAGCATCCGCCAACAGCTTGCGAAGCTCGGCTCGGGGTCGATCTTCACCCCGACCGGGTACCTCGCGTTCGTGTTCATCTTCTTCATCCTCGCCGTCTGCCTGTTCATGTGCTCCCAGCTCGCCGCCGCCCGGCGCGAGGAGGCCGAGGAAGCGCTCGAGACGCTGCTCGCGCAACCGGTCAGCCGCGTGCGCTGGCTCGGCGGGCGGCTGCTGCTTGCCGCCGGCGGCGCGCTGATGCTGTCGCTGCTCGCCGGTCTGTTCACCTGGATCGGCTCCGCGTCGCAGGGCGTCAGCATCTCGCTGGCGCGACTGCTCGAGGCCGGCGCGAACTGTCTGCCGGTCGCGCTCCTGTTCCTCGGGATCGCCGCGCTTGCGTACGCGATCCTGCCGCGGGCGAGCGCCGGCATCTCGTACGGGCTCGTTGCCGTCTCGTTCGTCTGGTACCTGGTCGGGGCGCTCACCGGCGTGCCGAAATGGCTCGTCGACGCGACTCCGTTCGCGCACATCGGGTTCGTGCCCTCGCAGCCGTTCCGGACCGTGGCAGCGCTGTCGATGGTGACGATCGGTGTGGTGGCGACCGGTTCGGCGTTCTGGGTGTTCCGCCGCCGGGACCTCAGCGGCGCGTGAGCGTTCGAGGAGTTTTGCTTTCGCCCACGAAGCTGTGCGCTGGGAATAGTCTCAGCACGACAACGGTTAAGAGGAGCGGCAATGCCTGTAGCCAAGAAGCGAGCGCCAGCCACTAAGGCCAGCACTCCGTCGACGCGCCACGAGGTCGAAGAGGCGGTGGCGCGGTTCGAGCGCGCGCTAGAGGAAGCCGGCGCGGCACTCGAGGGGATCCGCGGCGATCTTCGCAAGAGCGTCCGGCGCACCTACAAAGATCTCGCCAAGGGCGTCAAGGCGTTGCAGCGGGACGCTCAGAAGTCGAACAAGGCCCTGGCCAAGGACCTGGCGAAGCTGCGCGAGTCGGTCGCGCAGGTGGCCGAGGAGACATCGCCCGCACGCGCGGTGCGCTCGGCACGTTCGCGAGTCGCGGCGAGCACGACGGCCACGAGGAAGCCGGCGGCCCGCAAACCTGCCGCGGCCAAGCCGGCGGCGAGCAAACCGGCGGCGAGCACGACGGCGGCGAGGAAGCCGGCGGCGCGCAAACCTGCAGCGAGCAAACCGGCCGCGAGCAAACCGGCCGCGAGCAGATCTTCCGCCGCGCGTCGTACCAGCTGAGTGTCGGCCAGCCCCGCAAACGTCGAGCTGACGTCGCAGGGGCTGACCGGTGCCGAAGTGCTGGCGGTCGCGCGCGGCGGGGCATCCGTCGCGCTCGGCGCCGCCGCGCGTGAGGCGATGGAGCGCGGCGCCGCCGTGGTCGCCGAGCTGACCGACGCGACCGAGCCGGCGTATGGCGTCTCGACCGGGTTCGGCTCGCTCGCGACGGTGCGCATCCCGGCCGAGCGCCGCGAGGAGCTGCAACGCGCGCTGGTGCGCTCGCACGCTGCGGGCATGGGGCCGCCGATCGAACGTGAGGTTGTGCGGGCGATGATGCTGCTCCGGGCGCGGACGCTCGCGATGGGCTACTCGGGGGCCCGCCCGGTGGTGGCGGAGACGATCCTTCAGCTGCTCAACGCTGGGCTGACGCCGGTCGTCCCCGAGCACGGCTCGCTCGGCGCCAGCGGTGACCTCGCGCCGCTCGCTCACTGCGCCCTGGCTCTGATCGGCGAGGGAGAAGTCGACTGCGAGGACGGAGCGCGCCGGCCTGCCACAGATGCGCTCATCCAAAATCGCATTGAACCCGTGACGCTGACGGCCAAGGAGGGGCTGGCGCTGATCAACGGCACCGACGGGATGCTCGGGATGCTGGTGCTCGCGATCGACGACCTGTGGCGGCTGCTGCGGGTCGCGGACGTGAGCGCGGCGATGTCGGTCGAGGCGCTGCTCGGGACCGACCGCGCGTTCGCCGCGGACCTGGTGGCGCTCCGCCCCCAGCCGGGACAGGCCGCCAGCGCCGCGAACCTCCGCGCGCTGCTGACCGACTCTGAGATCGTCGCGAGCCACCGCCACGGCGACCCGCGAGTCCAGGACGCCTACTCGATGCGCTGCGCGCCGCAGGTGACCGGTGCTGCTCGTGATGTGGTGGGCCACGCCGAGGGCGTCGCGGGCGCGGAGCTGCGCTCGGCGATCGATAACCCGATGGTGCTGCCCGACGGCCGGGTCGAGTCGTGCGGCAACTTCCACGGCGCGCCGGTCGGGTTTGCGTGCGACTTCCTGGCGATCGCGGCGGCCGAGGTCGGCGCGATCGCAGAGCGCCGCACGGATCGGCTGCTCGACCACACCCGCTCCCAGGGTTTGCCGCCGTTCCTCGCGCCGGACGCCGGCGTCAACTCGGGTCTGATGCTCGCGCACTACTCGCAGGCGGCAATGGTCGCCGAGAACCGGCGCCTGGCAGCGCCGGCTAGCGTCGACTCACTGCCGACGAGCGCGATGCAGGAGGACCACGTGTCGATGGGCTGGGGCGCGGCGCGCAAGCTGCGCGGCGCGGTGGCGAACCTGGGCCGGATCCTGGCGGTCGAGCTCGTGTGCGGCGCGCGGGCGCTCGATCTGCGCGCGCCGCTGCGACCGGCGCCCGGAACGGCCGCCGCGCTCGGCGCGATCCGCTCGCTGATCCCCGGGCCGGGGCCTGACCGGTACCTGTCGCCGGAGCTGGCGGCGGTCGAGGGGCTGGTGGCGTCCGCGGGGTTGATCGACGCGGTCCAGCTCGCAGTAGGTGAACTCCGATGACACAAGCGGGCGCGGACACCACTCAATGGACGATGCGCTCGCTGATCGCTCGACACAGGTGGGCCGCCGCGGGCGTCGCACTGGTGGTACTGCTGATGGTCGGGCTATTCCTCGGGATCGTGCTCGGGCCCCGGGGCGGCCCGGTCTCTGATTCCACCTCGTGCACGCAGTGGAGCTCGTCCAATCAGAGCGAGCAGCAGGCGTACGGCCGGCGTTACCTGAGGGAGTACGGGAAGGCGCCGCGCGGGAGAACTGGGGTGTCTGGCGTCGAGGCGGCCGTGAACGCCGGCTGCATGGCGGCGTACGCCTCCGATGAAGAGGACACCGTGACGGTGTTGGACGCGATCGTGAAGAACTACTGACTATGAAGGCGCCCCGAGGGACCGCACTCAGCTGCCGCGGCTGGCCGCAGGAGGCGGCGATGCGGATGCTGATGAACAACCTCGATCCCGAGGTCGCCGAGGATCCGGATCAGCTCGTCGTGTACGGCGGCACCGGGCGGGCGGCGCGCTCCTGGGAGGCGTTCGACGCGATCGTGCTGACGCTGCGTGGCTTGGCCGACGACGAGACGCTGCTCGTGCAGTCTGGCAAGCCGGTCGGCGTGTTCCGCACGCACGAGTGGGCGCCGCGGGTGCTGATCGCGAACAGCAATCTGGTCCCCGAGTGGGCGACGTGGGACGAGTTCCGCCGGCTCGAGGCGCTCGGGCTGACGATGTACGGGCAGATGACGGCCGGTTCGTGGATCTACATCGGCAGCCAGGGGATCGTCCAGGGGACGTACGAGTGCTTCGCGGAGATCGCGCGGCGGCGGCACGGGGGATCGTTGACGGGGACGATCACGCTGACCGCGGGGCTCGGAGGGATGGGCGGCGCGCAGCCGCTGGCGGTGACGATGAACGGGGGCGTGGCGCTGTGCGTCGAGGTCGATCGCGAGCGGATCGAGCGGCGGCTGCAGACGCGATACCTGGACGAGGTGGCGTCATCGCTGGACGATGCGGTGGCGCGCTGCTCGGCGGCGAAGGCCGAGCGGCGGGCATTGAGCGTCGGGCTCGAGGGGAATGCCGCCGACGTGCTGCCGGAGCTTTTGAAGCGCGGGTTCGAGGCCGAGATCGTCACCGACCAGACGAGCGCCCACGACCCGCTCGGCGGGTACGTGCCTGACCGCATGTCTTTGGCTGAGGCGATCGCGCTGCGCTCGGCGGATCCCGAGGAGTACATCCGGCGCTCGCGCGCCGCGATCGCCGCCCACTGTGCCGCGATGGTCGGGTTCCTCGACGCCGGCAGCGAGGTGTTCGACTACGGGAACTCGTTGCGCGCGGAGGCTCGCCTTGGGGGCTTCGAGCGCGCGTTCGCCTACCCCGGGTTCGTGCCGGCGTACGTCAGGCCGCTGTTCTGCGAAGGGCGCGGGCCGTTCCGCTGGGTCGCGCTGTCAGGGGATCCGGCCGACATCGCGGCAACCGATCGCGCGGTGCTCGATGAGTTCCCCGACGACGAGGCGCTGGCGCGGTGGATCGGGCACGCGTCCGAGCGGATCGCGTTCCAGGGGCTGCCGGCGCGGATCTGCTGGCTCGGGTACGGCGAGCGGGCGCGGCTCGGGCTGCGGTTCAACTCGATGGTGGCCTCGGGTGAGCTTCGAGCGCCGATCGTGATCGGCCGAGATCATCTGGATTCGGGGTCGGTGGCGTCGCCGTACCGCGAGACCGAGGCGATGGCCGACGAGTCGGATGCGATCGCGGACTGGCCGCTGCTGAACGCCTTGGTGAACACGGCGTCGGGGGCGACGTGGGTGTCGATTCACCACGGCGGTGGCGTCGGGATCGGCCGCTCGATCCACGCCGGGATGGTGTGCGTCGCGGACGGGACCCCGCTCGCCTCGGAGAAGCTCGATCGCGTGCTTACGGCCGACCCGGGGACCGGGGTGATGCGGCACGCCGACGCCGGTTACGAGCGCGCTGTGCAGGTCGCCGAGGAGCGCGGCGTGCGGATCCCGATGCGCGAATGAAGATCGTGAACGTGGGCGATCCGGTGCTGCGCCTGCGGGCGGCGGAGGTCTCGGTTTCGGATGTGCGATCGGCCGAGATCCAGCGGCTGATCGACGACCTGATCGAGACCCGGCGGGCGGCGGGCGGGGCGGGCCTGGCGGCGCCGCAGGTCGGTGTGTCCAAGCGGATCGCGGTGGTGGAGGTGGACGATGCGACGCGGTACAGCTACAAGCCGCTCGTGCCGCTCACGGTGATCGTCAACCCGGTGATCGAGCCGGTGGGCGACGAGGAGCTCGTGATCAACGAGGGCTGCCTGTCGGTGCCCGGGTTGCGCGGCGACGTCTCGAGGGCGCTGCGAGCACGCGTGCAGTATTTCGATCGAAATGGTGAGGCGCGCGAAGAGGTGGTCGAGGGGTTGACGGCGGGGACGTTCCAGCACGAAGTCGATCATCTCGACGGGGTGCTGTTCCTCGACCGCGTCACCGACCCGACGACGTTCTCGACCTGGGAGGAGTTCGCGCGCCACCGCGAGGCGGAGTGGCTGCGCAGCGTCGATCGCTGGGTGCGGCGATGACCTTCTGGTGCGAGCTGGCGTGGCTGGGAGGCGGGCGTGTGGAGGCGGGCGTCGTGATCGACGTTGCTGATGGGTTGATCACATCCGTGACTGCTAGCTCGGACGGGCCGCCTGCGGGCGCCGAACGTCTCGACGGCCTCGTGATCCCCGGTTTCGCGAACGCCCACTCGCATGCGTTCCAGCGCGCGCTTCGCGGACGCGCGCAGGCGGCTGACGGGGGCTCGTTCTGGACCTGGCGCGAGCAGATGTACGCGCTCGCTACGCGGCTCGACGCGGACTCGGTGTGCACGCTGGCGCGGGCGACGTTCGGCGAGATGGCGCTCGCGGGCGTGACCGTGGTCGGGGAGTTCGACTACCTCCATCACTCTGATGCGGTGATGGCTGCGGCCCGCGACGCCGGCATCAGGCTGACGCTGCTCGACGCCTGCTACCTGGAGGGCGGGCTGCCGGCGTTCCGCGACGCGGACGCCGACGCTTGGGCGGCGCGCGTCGGTGTTTTGGACGACGGGCCGCTCGTTCGGATCGGCGCCGCGATCCATAGCGTTCGCGCCGTCGATCCCGGGTCGGCGCGGGTGGTGGCGGGCTGGGCGGCCGAGCGGGGAGCGCCGCTGCACGCGCACGTCTCCGAGCAGGTGCGCGAGAACGAGGAGTGTCTGGCCGCGTACGGAGCGACCCCGACCGCCGTGCTCGCGCAAGCGGGGGCGCTTTCGGAGCGGTTCACGGCGGTCCACGCCACGCACGTGTCCGATTCCGATCTCGCGCTGCTGGGCGACGCGAGCGCGTTCTGCTGCCTGTGCCCGACCACCGAGCGCGACCTCGCTGACGGGATCGGGCCGGCGCGCCGGTTGCGCGACGTCGGCGCGCGCATCGTGCTCGGGAGCGACTCGAACGCCGTGATCGAGCCGCTCGAGGAGGCCCGCGCGCTCGAGCTCGATGAGCGGCTCGCGACCGGCGTGCGGGGTCAGCACTCGGCGGAGGATCTGCTCTTGGCGGCGACCGCAAACGGGTACGAGAGCCTCGGCTGGGCCGGTGGGGGAGTGATCGGTGTGGGTGGGCTCGCGGACCTGGTGGTCGTACGGCGCGACGGCGTGCGGCTGGCTGGGGTGCCGGTGGCGGATCTCGTCTCGACGCTCGTGTTCGCGGGTGCGGCGGCGGACGTGCGCGATGTGATCGTGGGCGGCCGGTTCGTCGTCCGCCACGGGCGCCACGTCAGCATCGACGTGCCGGCCGAGCTGGCAGCGGCGGTCGCGTGAGCACGCTCGTCATCGACCGGATCGGGCTGCTCGTCACGAACGACCCGGAGCTCGGAGTCGTGCGGGACGCGGCGCTGGTGATCGCGGACGGGGTGGTCGTGGCGGTGGAGCGCGCGGGCGCGGTTGCCGACGAGCGGCTCGACGCCGCCGGCCGTTGCGTGATCCCGGGGTTCGTCGACAGCCACACCCATCTCGTGTTCGCGGGCGACCGCGCGGATGAGTTCGCCGCACGGATGGCGGGTGCGAAGTACGCGGCGGGCGGGATCCAGGTGACCGTGCGCGCGACTCGAGAGGCGCCGACGGAGCAGCTGCGCTCGCTCGCGCGCGCGCGTGAGGCCGAGGCGCTCGCCGCCGGGATCACGCACGTCGAGATCAAGTCCGGCTACGCGCTCGATGTCCCCGGCGAGCAGCGGTTGTGCGCGCTTGCCGCAGAGCTGACCGACGACGTCACCTTCCTGGGGGCGCACGTCGTGCCGGAGGGCATCGGGGCCGACGACTACGTGGCGCTCGTGTGCGGCGAGATGCTCGAGGCGTGCGCGCCCCACGCCCGCTGGATCGACGTGTTCTGCGAGCGCGGCGCGTTCGACGCCGATCAGTGCCGGGCCGTGCTGGAGGCCGGGCGTGACGCGGGTCTCGGTCTGCGGGTCCACGCCAACCAGCTCGGGCTCGGTCCGGGCGTCCAGCTCGCGGTCTCGCTCGGGGCCGCGTCCGCCGACCACTGCACGTATCTCTCCGAAGCGGACGTCGACGCGCTGGCGGGATCGGAGACCGTCGCCACGCTGCTCCCGGCGACCGACTTCTCCACGCGCGAGCCGTACCCCGACGCGCGGCGGCTACTCGACGCCGGCGCCACCGTCGCGCTGGCGACGAACTGCAACCCCGGCTCGAGCTACACCACGTCGATGAGCTTCTGCATCGCGCTGGCCGTCCGCGAGATGGGGATGACCACCGACGAGGCGCTCACCGCCGCGACGCTCGGGGGTGCGGCGGCGCTTCGGCGCCCGGACCTGGGTCGGCTGGCTCCGGGGGCCCGGGGGGACGCCGTCGTGCTGGCGGCGCCGTCGTACACCCACCTGGTCTACCGGCCGGGCGTGCCGCTGGTGGCGGCGACCGTGGTGGGGGGCGTGGTGGCGTGGGAGCCTGCGGGCGGTCGCGGTCGCGGTCGCGGTCTCGGGGGCGTGGCGTAAAAACGGCGCGATGAAGGAGGCAGTGGGCCCGCTTCGGCGCCGCACCGGATTCCATGAAAACCGTGGTTGTAGGGGGGTGTGCGAGCGATCCGGGCTTCCGACCCAGGTTTCCTCCGTGTGGCGGAGGTTTCTTCGGTCGCGACCACGCCGAGACGGTTTTCGGGGACGGCCTGGTCCGCTGCCCTTGTCACTGCGCCGTTTTCGCCCGCAGCTGTCCCCAGCCTCACGGGGTGGTGGCGGCACCAGCAGCCTGCAGTTCCCCCCGTACTGCGGGGAAACTGCGGTCAGCGCTCGGGCGGCTGGTCGGTGGCGGCGGGGGCTGGGACGGTGGCCGGGGCCCGGCGCGCTTCGGCGAGGGGGCGGCCCTCGGCGTCGGTGATCGCCGCCGGCGGCCAGCGGCCGTTGTTGTTGTCGCGGGCGCCGTCGACGGTCAACACGGTGCCGGAGACGAAGTCGCCCGCCGGCGAGGCGAGGTAGGCGACGAGCCAGGCGATCTCGTCGACGGTGCCGATGCGCCCGAGCGGGATCGTGTCCGACACCGCATCAACGACCGGTTGCGGGTACTTGGTCATGAACGTCTCGGTGCCCACCTGACCGGACGCGATCGCGTTGAGGACGATTCCATAGCGAGCCCATTCGATCGACAGGGTGCGCATCATGTTCTCGACGGCGGCGCGGGCGGCGGCCGAGTGCACCATCCCCGGTTGGCCCTGGTGTGGCGAGAGCGTGATGCTGACGACCTTGCCGCGGCCGGCCGGGATCATCGCCTTCGTGGCGACGGCGTGGGTCATCAGCCACGTGCCCTCGACGTTGAGCCGGATCACGGTGCGGAAGCCCTTGGGGGAGATCGCTTCGGCCGGCGCGAGGAACTGGCCGCCGGCGTTGTTGACGAGCAGATCGATCCGGCCGTCGCGGGCGAGCACGGCGTCGACCAGCGCGTCGACCTGATCCTCCTCGCGGATGTCGCAGACGAACGGCCGCACTCGCCCGGAGGGCTCCAGCGCGGCTGTCTCCTCGAGCGGCTCGCCGCGGCGGCCGCAGACGGTGACCGCGGCGCCGAGCGAGGCCAACTCGAGCGCCGTCGCGCGGCCGATCCCCGATCCGCCGCCGCTGACGATCGCCACCTGGCCGTCGAGCAACCCCGCGCGGAAGACGTCTGAGCTCATCGTGGGCGCGAGTCTGTCACAGCCGGCTGGATCGTCGTGATCGTCCCAGGGTCCCCCACAAACGGGGGGTTTTGTGGAGAGTCGTGTTCGAATCCGACCATCGGGTCGGTACCTGATTGACCAACAAAAATCCGTGCGTTATAACGCAGTCACTGCCTGAATCCACGCAGGCGCAGGGAGCGCAGGTGGCGCAGTAGCCGTAAGGCCGCTTTGTGCGATTCGGATAGCAACCTCTCGTGCTCGATCTGCCAACGAACAGCGGCGAAACCCGTCGCGCCATGGCCACCCTGTCGGACCGCTACGAGCTTGCGGACGGCCGCATCTTCCTGACCGGGGTGCAGGCGCTCGTCAGGCTGCTGCTGGAGCAGCATCGGGCGGACGCCCGCGCCGGGCTGCGGACCGCGACGCTGGTGTCTGGCTATCAGGGATCGCCGCTGGCGGCGTTCGACAAGGAGGTCGCGGGCCTCGGGGGGCTGCTGCAGGCCAACGACATCGTGCACCGGCCGGCCGTCAACGAGGAGCTCGGCGCGACGGCGGTGTGGGGCTCGCAGCTGGCGCAGTCATTTCCCGATCCCCGCTACGACGGCGTGGTCGGGGTCTGGTACGGAAAGGCGCCCGGCGTCGACCGCGCGGCCGACGCGATCCGCCACGGCAACTACGTCGGCAGCGATCCGCGCGGCGGCGTGATCGCGCTGTGCGGCGACGACCCGGGGTGTAAGTCCTCGACGATCCCGAGCGCGTCGGAGTCGCTGCTTGCCGCCCTGCAGGTGCCGATCCTCGTGCCGGGCAGCGTCCAGGAGATCCTCGACCTCGGTCGTCATGCGATCGCCTGCTCGCGCGCGTCGGGGCTGTGGTCCGCGTTCAAGGTGGTCACGAACGTCGCCGATGCCGCCGGCACCGCGCAGGTCGGGCTCGACCGAGTCGACCCCGTCATGCCTGTGCTCGAGTGGGAGGGCGCGCCGTATGTGCACCGCCCGTCCGCGCAGCTGCTCGCGCCGCACTCGCTGGAGATGGAACGGACGCTCGTTCAGATCCGGCTGGCGCTCGCCAAGCGGTACGCGCAGCTCAACGACCTCAACCGTGTGGTGTGCAACGCGCCGGGCGCCTGGCTCGGGATCGTCGCCGCCGGCGCGACCGCGCACGATGTCCGCACCGCGCTCGACCAACTCGGGCTCGACCGCGATGCGCCGGTCCGGGTGCTCCAGCTCGGGATGCTGTTCCCGCTCGACGAGGAGATCGTGCGGCGGTTCGCCGACGGGCTCGACGAGGTGGTGGTGATCGAGGAGAAGGG
Organism: uncultured Solirubrobacteraceae bacterium; assembly: GCA_963712675.1. GTDB lineage: Bacteria > Actinomycetota > Thermoleophilia > Solirubrobacterales > Solirubrobacteraceae > Palsa-465. The sequence goes on along the minus strand of CAVQJF010000022.1, from coordinate 93,688 downwards.
ACCGTTCCTGGAGCGCCTCGTGCGCGACGCGCTGTACGGGAGCGAGGCGACTCCGCCCGTGCTCGGCGCAGTCGACGAGCACGGTGCCCCGCTCGTGCCCTCCTACGGAGTGCTCGACGCCGACTCGATCGCGCGGATCGTCGGGCCGCGCCTGCTCGCGCGCGAGGAGATCGCGTCCGTGCGCGAGCGGCTGGCCGCGCTCGACGCCGCCGCGGGCCGGGTGACGGTCGATGTCGGCGCCGTGCGGACGCCGTTCTTCTGCGCGGGCTGCCCACACAACTCGAGTACGGTCGCCGACGACGACGTGATCGTCGGCGCTGGGATCGGCTGTCACACGATGGTGATGGTCGCTCCGCAGCGCCACGGCAACGTGATCGGCGTGACGCAGATGGGCGGCGAGGGGGCACAGTGGATCGGTCTCGCGCCGTTCGTCGAGCTGCCGCACTTCCTCCAGAACCTCGGCGACGGAACGTTCCACCACTCAGGCTCGCTCGCGGTGCGGGCCTCGGTCGCAGCCGGCGTCAACGTCACCTACAAGCTGCTGTTCAACGGTCACGTGGCGATGACCGGCGGCCAGCACGTCGAGGGGCAGCTGAGCGTTCCCGAGGCGGTGCGGAGCCTCGCCGCCGAGGGCGTGCGCAAGATCGTGATCACGACCGAGGACCGCGGGCGCTACACGGGTGTCGCGCTGCCGTCGATCGTCGAGCTGCGTGATCGCCGCGACGTGCTGGCGGTGCAGCGCGAGCTCGCGCAGGTCCCAGGCGTGACGGTCCTGCTCCACGATCAGGAGTGCGCCGCCGAGTTGCGTCGTGCCCGCAAGCGCGGGCGGGCGGTCGAGCCGGCGGCGAAGGTGATCATTAACGAGCGCATCTGTGAGGGGTGCGGCGATTGCGGCGCCAAATCCGGCTGTCTGGCGGTTGAGCCGGTGGACACCGAGTTCGGGCGAAAGACGCGGGTCAACCAGTCGGCCTGCAACAAGGACTTCTCCTGCCTGGAGGGCGACTGCCCGTCGTTCCTGACCGTGATCGCGCCGGCTGATGACGGCGCGCGCGAGGCGGTCAGGATGCCTGACGTGGAGCTTCCCGAGGCGCCGACGCGGAAGGAGATCGACGACGTGCGGATTCGCGTCGTGGGGATCGGCGGTACCGGCGTGCTGACCGTCAGCCAGGTGATCGAGATGGCGTCGCTGCTCGAGGGCCGTCACGCGAACGGGCTCGGCCAGACGGGCCTGTCGCAGAAGGCCGGACCGGTCGTCTCGGACCTGCGGTTCACGACCGCCGCCAGCGAGGAGGGCGTGACCGTCCCGAGCGGGCGGGTCGACGTGCTGCTGGGGTGCGATCTGCTCGGCGCGGCCGCGGCGGGCACGCTGCGCGGAGCCGACCCTGAGCGCACGGTCGCGATCGTGTCCGACAGCGTCATGCCGACGGGGCGGATGGTCGTCGACGTCAACGCGCCGGCACCCGATACCGGCGCCGCTCGCGCCGCAATCGATGCGACCACGCGCGCCGCCGACAACGTGTACCTCGACGCGCAGCGGATCGCAGAGGGCCTGCTCGGCGACGCGACGCCGGCGAACGTCGTCGTCCTCGGGGCCGCCCTGCAGCGCGGGGTGCTGCCGGTGTCGCTGCCGGCGGTGCAGGAGGCGTTCCGGCTGAACGCCGTCGCCGTCGAGCGCAACCTCGCGGCGCTCGCGTGGGGGCGCGCGTGGGTGGCCGCGCCGGACGTGGTGCTGGCCGCGCTCAACGGGCATCGCGCCGCCGCGGAGCCGTCGGCCCAGGTCAGCGGGCTGGTGTCGAGGGTGACGAGCGAGGATGGTGCGCTGCGCCGGCTGCTCGAGATCCGTGTCGGCGACCTGATCGGATGGGGTGGCGAGCGCCCCGCGCGGCACTACGTCTCAGAGGTGGCGCGGGTGCACGAGCTCGAGCGCCAGCGGCTCCCGGGGAGCACCGCGCTGACCGAGGCCGTCGCGCGTGGCCTACACAAGCTGACCGCCTACAAGGACGAGTACGAGGTCGCCCGCCTGCACCTGGAGGCCTTGTCCGAGCTGCCGGCCGGCAGCACGGTCAAGTTCCACCTGCACCCGCCGCTGCTCCGGGCGATGGGTCTGCGTCGCAAGCTCAAGTTCGGCCGCTGGTTCGTCCCGGTGCTGGCGGCGCTGCGCCGCGGACGCGTGCTTCGCGGCACCCCGCTTGACCCATTCGGCTTCGCTCACGTGCGGCGAGTCGAGCGGGAGCTGCCCGGCGAGTACATGGAGATCGTCCAGCTGGCGGCGGAGCGGCTGGCGCCCGAGACGCTGGCGCTCGCGCTCGAGGCCGCTCAGCTGCCCGAGCTGGTGCGGGGCTACGAGCAGATCAAGCTTGACGGCGTCACGCGGTTCCGTGCCCGGGCCGCCGAACTCCGCGAGCAGCTCGCCGCTTAGAGTGCCAGCTCCCGAACGAGGTCGCCGGCGGGGCGGACGTCGGTGATCCGGGCGACGGTCTCGCCGGCGTACAGCGGCCCCGCCTCCACGAGGCTCGCCGGCCCGTCGGTGGTCGGCGGCACGGGACTGAACACGGGGCGACCGGGCGCCTGCAGGGCGGCGAGCCGCAACTGGGCCGCGATCGGAACGCGCGACAGCGCCGGCGCGGCCGCACGGTGAACGGCCCGCAGCCACCCGGGCCCGAGGCGGTCCCGGCGCAGCCAGCGGTCGGTTGCCTCGTTTGGGACGACGCGATGAGGTGCGGGCCAGCCGGCGCCGAACAGCTCGGTGAGCACCGTCTCCTCGGCGGCGATCAGGTGGCCCTTGTAGTCCGGGTGGGCGCTGCATTCTTCGCTCAGCACGAAGCGGGTCCCGCAGACCACCGCCTCGGCGCCCGCATCGAGCCGGGCGCGGACATCGGCGGCGTCGGCGATGCCACCCGCGGACAGGACCGGATACCCGTCGCCGGTCGCGTCGCGGACCCGGGCCAGCAGCTCCAGCGCTGGAATCGTTGAGCGGACGTGGCCGCCGGATTCGACCCCCTGCGCGATCACGGCGTCGGCACCGGCGCTGCGCGCTGCTAGGGCCTCGTCGACCGAGCCGCACTGGTGGATCCACACGTTCGAGGTGCGACGAATCGGTTTGCCCCAGAACGTGACCACGACCTCGGCATCGGATGCGACCTCGAACTCGGCGGCGCGGGCGAACGGCAGCAGCAGGTTGATCGCCAGCGGTTTGTCGGTCAGCCCGCGTGCGGCCGTCAACTCGCGGCGCAGGTGGGAGGCGCCAAGAAAACCGATCGTGCCGAGACCACCGGCCTCGGCCACAGCCGCCGCCAGTTCGTGTCCCGCGAGCCCGCCGCCCATCCCGGCCTGGGCGATCGGCAACCCGACGCCGAGCCGCTCCAGAAAGTCGGGGCTCACGGGATCATTATCCCGTCGTGAGGTTCGATCGAACTCGAAGTGTGGTCAGAACTCGAACCGCCTTAACGACGACTAGCGGGCTTCCACCCGCCAGCCGGAGGTTCGCCGCGCTACTCGCTACTCGCTAGTCGCGGGCCGTGGCGGGAACGCGCATAGAGGCTGAGGCGCGGCGGCGACGCGACGTGGCGCGGCTGCGGGCGGCGCGGTGAACGCGCTCGGTGGCCGGCGAGGTGCGGATCGCGTGGAACAGCATGCCCGTGATCGTGAGGACGATTGCGCCGATGAAGACGGCATTCACGATGATGATTGTTGTTGTCGTGCTCATGTGTTTCTCCTTTCCTGTGATGGAGAGGATGAAACGGCGCTCGAAGAGGAACGTCGCCTGAACGTCGGATGTTCGTAAGAGATCGGACCGGATGCGGCGGATCTCTAAGTGAGCTCTAATTCAGCTCACGCGCTAGCGGACGGCGGCGTCGATCGCGACGGCGACGAACAGGAGCGCGAGGTACAGCAGGGAGTAGTGGAACAGCACGGCAGCGCGAGCGGGCGTGGTGGCGCGCCAGAGGCGCCAGGCGAGCACGCACAAGGCGCCGCCGAGGCCGACCGCGCCGGCCAGGTAGACGGCGCCGAATGTCCCGACCACCCACGGAACCAGCGTGAGCGCGACCAGGAGGACCGAATAGGCGAGCACGTAGTCCGCGGTCACCCTGGAACCGCGGACCACGGGCAGCATCGGGACCCGCGCCGCTTCGTAATGGGGCGCCAGCAGAAGCGCGAGCGCCCAGAAGTGCGGTGGGGTCCACAACAGCACGATCAGGAACAGGAACAGCGCCCCCAAGCTCAGGGTGCCGTGAGCGGCGGCCCAGCCCGCCACCGGTGGGACCGCCCCTGCGGCCCCACCGATGACGATGTTCTGGGATGTGGACCGCTTCAAGAACAGCGTGTAGACGAGCACGTAGAACGCGCCCCCGCCCAAGGCGAGCACGGCCGCGAGCAGGTTCGTCAGCGACACGAGCAGCGCGAACGAGAGCGCGCTCAGCGCGAGGCCGAAGGCGGTCGCTCGAGCAGGCGTGATGCGCCCGGCCGCGACCGGACGGGACGCGGTGCGGTCGCCCATCAGGCGGTCGATGTCACGGTCGAACACGTGGTTCAGCGCGCTGGCGCCCCCGCACGCGAGCGCGCCGCCGACCACCAGCGCGAGCAGCCGCAGCGGCGCCGGATCGCCGCCGGCGGCCGCGAACATCGCGCAGACGGAGGTCAGCACCAGCAGCGACATGATCCGCGGCTTGGTCAGGGTCAGGTAATCGCGCCAGCTCGCGGCGAGCCGGGCGCTCGGGAGGCGGGCGCCGAGCGGGAGCGCCTGGGCGGTCGTGTCGCTCATGCGAGCGCCCGGAGATCGTGGGCGACGCGCTGCTGTCCGAACGGGAACAGGTACGCCGACCGCTCGTATCCCCGCTTGTCGATCAGGTAGATCGCCTCCGTGTGGATTACGTCGCCCTTCACAGTCGGCCCGACGAAGATGTGGTACGCGTGCCACACCTTGGCGAGCTGAGCGTGGCCGCCGATCAGGTAGTGCCACGGCGCGACCGCCGCCAACCCCCAGGACCGAATCGCGTGGCGGACGCTCGCGGGTGTGTCGAGCGTATTGACGCTGACGGCCACCAGCACGGGGCGCTCAGCGCGCGGCAGCGAGCTCTCGGCGGCCGCCAGCTCGCGCCCCTCGAGCGGGCACTGCTGCTTGCAGTGCGAATCGAAGAACACGAGCGCGACCGTGCGGCCGTGCAGAGAGCTCAACGCGAAGCGGTGGCCCGTCTGATCGGTGAGCGTCGTGATCGCCGGGGCGACGCGGGCGCCGGCGGCCCAGGTCGCCTGTCCGTCGAGGCCGTTGCGCGAGGACACGACCGCGGCGGGTGCGCTTTGAGATGAAGTCCCGGACAGCACGTGGATCAGCGCCCCGACGCCGATTCCGAGCGCGATGGCGCCGATCAGCACGGCGGTGAGCAGCCTGGTGTCGCGCCGGAATATGCCCGTCCGGGCGCCCATCAGGAATTCGGCGCCGGGGTCCCGCCCTCGCTGCCCTGCGCCTCGGGTGGAGAGGCGTGGGGCGCATGGTGGGAGGGGTCATGCGGGATCCGCTTGACCGCGATCGAGTACCAGACCGCGAGCCCGATCAGCAGGCCGACGGGGATCAGCAACGTGATCAGCGAACCGGCGAGGAAACTTGCGAGGGCAATCGATGGCATCTGTCGTCCGTCCTCCTCAGGTCGTAAGCGCCGCCCGCGGATGCTGCGAGCGCTCCGGCTCGAGCCACCGGTAGAAGCCGATGATGAACGCGATTGTGTACGAGATCGATCCGAGTACCCACATGACTCCGCCGGCGAGCTGCTGGTCGGTCAGTGCCGAGATCCCCCCCGGGCGGTGCAGCAGCGCCGCGTAGTGTGGGTACAGCGGGTGTGGTGCGAGCACGAGCACGATCGCGAGGATCCAGCCGACGATCATCGCACCGGTCGCGTAGGCGATCCGCCACGGCCACACCAGCTGCGGCCGCAGCGGCCCTGGGTCGATCACGCGCGCCCAGAACAGCAGGCCGGTGAAGAAGAACATCGCGTGCTCGCCCTGATGGATGGCACTGGACGTGAGCGTGGCGTTGTAGGCCGCTGGAATGTGCCACGCGACGACGGTCGCGTTGAACAGGATCCACGCTGGAATCGGCCGCGACATCGCGCGCAGCGGCGCCGCCCAGCGGGCGAGCGCGATCGAGCGACCGATGCGCGCGCGGCTCTCGAGCGGCAGCGCGCACCACATCCGTGGCCATGGTCGGCCGAGCAGGATCAACGGCGGCGCGACCGTCAGCAGCAGCACGTGCTGCAGCATGTGGACCCAGAACAGCTCGTCGGCGTAGTGGTCGATCGGCGAGTCGAGCGCGAGCACGATCATCACGAGGCCGGCGACGAACGCGGCCGTTCGCCGGGGATCCTGCTTGAGCCGGCCCGGGCGGTTGCGGCCGCCGAGCCAGTACATCAAGCCGGCAAGCGCCACGTACGCGACCGGCGCTTGGATCGACCAACCGCCGAAGCTCATCGTCACACCACGTACAGGACGATATAAGCGATCACGCCCATCGCGACGAAGTAAGCCCAGAAGAACGAGCACGCCTCGATGCCAGCCCGCAGGAGGTCGTCCTCGTCCGCTGGGACCCCCTCACGGAGCGCGCGGTCGGCGTGCCCCTCGCGCTTGACCCGCCACACGCTCGCCACCTGAGTCTCCATCCAGTAGATGCCGCCGAGCGCGCACACCGCGTATAGCGACGTCCAGCCGATGAACACGCTCGCGTAGCCGCCGCTGGCGGGCCCGAACTTAAGCGTCGTGTACTCGACGCATTGCAGCGCGACCGCGAGCAGCGCCATTAGCAGCGCGGCGATCCCGGCGCCCAGCGTGTCGGTCGGACGCAGCGCGCCGAGCCGGAACACGATCGCGCTCAGTAGGAACAGCGCGGCGACCGCGAGACCGAGGCCCATCGAGGGGTGGACGGAGCCGATCTTCCAGGAGTGGTTCGAGTCGATCGAGCGCAGGTAGAAGTACGCGAACAGGAACGAGACGAAGAAGAACGAGGCGGCGCCGCAGAACATTCGCCCTCCGACCCACAGCACGCGCGGCTGCCATTCGCGCGGCTCGGGCTCGATGTGCGGTGCGGTTGGGGCTGAGGCTGAGGCTTCCATCGCCTATGCCGTCCCGCCGGCCGGCACCACGACGCCCGGCGGGCCGGCGGGCTCGCCGTACGGATATGGATCGGCGTCGAACACCGGGATCCGATCGAAGTCATGCACGGGCACCGGCGTCGGCAGCTGGAACTCGGGCGACTTCGAGAGCCACGGGTTCGCCTCGGACGGTTCTCGTTTGATGAGCAGCGACCAGACGACGTTGTAGAGGAACACCAGCATCGAGATCCCGAGCACGAACGCCGAGACCGATACCCAGATGTTGAGCGCCTGGAAGTTCGTCGGGTACGTGACCACGCGGCGTGGCATACCCATGAAGCCGAGCGCGAACAGCGGCGCGAAGGTCGAGTTGAAGGCCAGGAACATCGACCAGAAGTGGATCTTCGCGAGGCGCTCGTTGAACTTGAAGCCGGTCATCTTCGGGACCCAGTAGTAGATCGCCGCGAAGAACGTGAACACCAGCCCACCCATGATCGTGTAATGGAAGTGGGCCATCACGAAGAAGCTGCCGTGGGTCGTGACGTCGCTCGGCACGTCGGAGTTGAACACGCCGGAGATGCCGCCGAACAGGAAGTTGAACACCCAGCCGAGGCAGAACAGCATCGGCACCGTGAAACGTATTCGCCCGCGCCATAGGGTCCCCATCGCGCACAGGAAGATGAACCCGGTCGGCAGGGAGATGATCTCCGTCGAGAGCATGTAGAACGGGCGCAGGTCGGCGTTGATCCCCGACACGAACAGGTGGTGCTGCCAGACGAAGAAGCTGAGCAGCGTGACGCCGAGCATGCCCGCGACCGCGAGCCGGTAGCCCCACAGCGGCTTGCGCGCGAACACCGTCAGCAGCTCGAGCACGATCCCGAACCCTGGCAACGCGACGATGTAGACCTCGGGGTGCCCGAACACCCAGAAGAGGTTCTGGAACAGGTACGAGCTGCCGCCGTTGCCGGCGACGTAGAAGGCGGTCTGGGCGGTCCGGTCGAGCGCGCCCATCGTCAGCGCCGCGATCAGCATCGGCGCCGCGAGCATCATCAGGATCGATGTCCCGAACACGCTCCAGACGAAGATCGGCAGCCGCGTCCAGGTCATCCCGGGAGCGCGCATCGTGATGATCGTCGCCAGCAGGTTGAAGCCGAGCAGGCACATCGAGACCCCGACCAGCGCGAAGAACCCGATGTAAGCGTCGTAGCCGGCCGTGTTCTGGTCGCCGAGCGGCTGGTAGCCCGTCCAGCCGGTCTGGAAGCCGCCGAAGAAGATCGTCGTGATCAGGATCACGCCGGCCGCCATCAGCAGCCAGAACGTGAACGCCTCGATCCTCGGGAAGGCCATCCGGCGCGAGCCGATCATCAGCGGCACGGCCCAGTTCGCGAATGGCCCCAGGATCCCCGAGGTCATCATCCCCATCATCATCGTGCCGTGCATGCCGACCAGCGTCAGGTACTGGTTGGCGCCGAACACGTGCACGTTTGGCTGTAGCAGCTCGGTCCGGATCAGCATCGCGTTGAGCCCGCCGACGAAGAAGAACACGCCGATCCCGACGAGGTACTGCATCGCGACCACCTTGTGGTCGGTGCACAGGCGGAAGTAGCGGCCGATCCCCTCGCCCTCCGACTCGTGTTCGGCGAGCGTCGGCGGGTGGCCGAGCATCCGCCTGACGGGATAGTTCGCGAAGCCGAGCCCGACCAGGAACCCGATCACCCCGAACAGGTAGCCGAGCAGGATGCCGATGTCGTTCTGCCCAGCCTCGGTCGAGTAGTAGGCGACGCTCGTGGCGTGGATGTGGTTGCCGATGAAGTCGCCGATCAGCCACCCGACGATCCCGAGCACGATTCCGGTCAGCAGGTTGAAGCCGACCAGTCGCCGCCACAACGGGGGGCCGGGGGCTGGGACCGCGATCGCGCTCATCCACCTCTCCTCTGCGGTTCTGGGAAGTACTGCTTCGAATACGGTCCGAGGGCCTTCGTCGACGGCGCGAACTGCGCTTGCTGCTGGGTGATCCAGCTCTGGAAGTCGGCCTTCGGGACCACCTGGCCGGTGGCGAACATGTAGCCGTGCCAGACGCCGCACAGCTCGGCGCAGCGGACGTTGAAGTTGAGCGGCGCCTTCGTTGTGACATAGGCGATGTTGTCGACGCCCGGGTTTGCGTCGGCCTTGACGCCCAGCTGGTCGGCCCAGAACGAATGGATCACATCGAGCGAGGTGACGTGGAACTCGACGAGCGTGTTCGCCGGGATCTCGAGGTGGTTCGTCTCGACGCCCCCGTAGCCCGGGTACCGGTAGGTGAACTCCCACTGCTGTGCGATCACCTGCACCTGCACCGGCGGATCGTTCTTCGCGAAGGTGGGCGCTGCGATCGGGTTCGGGCCCTGGCCGCCGCCCGAACCGTCGGCGAGCAGCCGGATCGAGCCATAGCCCGCGAGGAACAGCACAAGCACCGTCGTCGTCAACAGCCACCAGAGTTGGATGCTCGAGTTGCCGCGGATCGGGGGGCCGTCGAGCACTGCGCTCGTGTCGCGCTCGCGGAACACGATGATCGCGTAGGTGAAGTACACGAGCACCGCGAGCGCGACGGGTGTCGCCAGGCCCAGCAGAACGGTGTTGTCGGTCACCTGTCCAGCGGACTCAACGGTCCCGTTGCCGGGCGGCATGCCGGGCGCGAGCACGAAGATCACGATCGGCGTGAGGATTACCGTGGCCAGCAGCCACCAGAGGACGACGCGGACGAAGTGGTTGCGGTTGTCTGCCACCTAGACGACCCTGATGAACCCATCCATGTAGCCGACCGTCTGCATCGGCCCGCCGAAGCCCTGGATGAAGCCGGCCGCGCACGGGACGAAGCACTGCCAGCGGTACAGGCCTTTGCCCGGCGTGCGGAACGTGAACGTCGTCGTCGAGTGGTCGGTGCTCAGCGGACAGGGCGCGTTCGCGCACGGGTTCTTCGCGTCACTCGAGATGCCGTAGAGCGGGACCGACAGGCCGATCTGCGGGATCGCAAACACGTGCGACGCGGTATCCGGGTCGATCGTCGTCGTCGTCTTTCCATTCAGCATGAACGTGCCGCCGACCGTGCCCGTCGCCTGCCCGATGAACGGGTTCCGAAGCCCCGTCTGCGAGTCGAACTGGTAGATCGTCACGTGCACGAGCGTGTTCGCGGGCAGCACGTAGGTCGTCACGTGGCGCCAATTCGTGTCGTTCGCGTCGACCGCGTAGTAGGAGACCCAAGTCGGGTGCGGGTCGTTGACCGCCGCCGCAGCGACCGTCGCGAGTGTCAACTGCGTCCCTGAAGTCGTCTGAACCGCTGCGGCCGACCCGGGAACATTGGTCAGGTAAAGGCCGACGTAGAGGCCGATCACGACGCACAGCGTCACTGTTGCGGCGATGATTCCGAGTGTCCGTCTTGCAGTCGTTTGCATCCGCTCCCCTCGGGTGGTCGCGGGTGTTATACATTCCCCCTAATCAATCGAGGGAGAGATGACGGCATTGTCATCAAGCCGTCATCCTCGGGTCATTTGGTGGAGGTGGACTGTCGCGGTCGACGCGAGGGCCGGCGAGATCAGATGCGGATCCTGATCGTTGAGGACGAGGCACGGATTCGCGCGTTTCTCGCGCGGGCGTTCGAGGCCGAGGGCTTCGGCGTCGACGTCGTCGAAGACGGTGAGCAGGGGCTCGCTCGCGCGCTGGCGGGCAGCTACGACCTCGTCGTGCTGGACCTGCTGCTGCCGGGACGCGACGGCCTCGATGCGCTGCGCGAGCTGCATCGCAAGCGCGCTGATCTGCCGGTGCTGATCCTGTCCGCGCGCGCGGATCTCGCGACCAAGCTCCAGGGCTTCGAGCTCGGCGCCGTCGACTACGTGGCGAAGCCGTTCTCGCTCGACGAGCTGCTCGCAAGGGTCCGTGTGCAGCTTCGTCGCGGGGGCGCCGGCGACGACGCGACAGTGATCCGGGTCGGCGACCTCGAGCTTGATCTCGCGCGCCGCCAGGCGTCCGTCGGCGCGAATGTCGCCGACCTGTCAGACCGCGAGTTCCGCGTGCTCCACTTCCTCATGGCGCACGTTGGCGAGGTCATCAGCCGCGAGCGGTTGCTGTCCGAGGTGTGGGGGTATGACTTCGATCCTCGATCGAATGTCGTCGACGTGTGTGTGCGCCGGCTGCGCAGGCGGCTTGGCCCCGATGCCCCGATCGAGACAGTGCGCAATGCGGGTTATCGCGCAGCGGCGTGAGCTCCGCGCGGCCCTGCGCCGCTACCGGGTCGAGCTGGTCTTCACCGTGCTGTTCGCAGCCGAGATCTTCGCGATGATCGTGTGGCCCGGGGACATGTTCGAGGTTCCGCTGCTGGCGACGCTGTTCGTCGCGTTGGCCTGGCAGGCCAGCCGGCGGATCGAAGCGCTGCGGATTGCCGAGGACCGGGCAGAGGAGCGCCGCTCCCTGCTCGAACGCCAGGAGCGGTTCATCCACGACGCCTCGCATGAGCTGCGGACACCGGTGACGATCGCGCGCGGCCACCTCGAGGTGCTGGCGCCCGAGGTGGCGGACACGGCCGAGCTCGACATCGCGCTCGACGAGCTCGGGCGGATGGACGCGATCATCGGCCGGCTGTTGGTGCTCGCGACCGCCGACCAGCCCGACTTCCTGCGCGTCGAGGAGATCGAGCTCGACCACTTCCTGGAGGACGTGTTCATGCGCTGGTCGGAGGTCGCTCCGCGGGCCTGGCGGCTCGGTCAGCTCGCGACAGGTCGGCTGAACGCCGACCCCGAGCGGCTCCGCACAGCGCTCGACGCGCTGCTCGAGAACGCCGTCAAATACACCGCCGACCTCGCGGCGATAGAGCTGCGCTCCCGTTATGACGGAGCGGGCGGCGTGCTGATCGAGGTCGAGGACGAAGGCTGCGGCGTGCCGGATGCAGCGCTGCATCGGATCTTCGACCGGTTCGCGCGCGCGGACGCTGCGCGGACACGGGTCGCCGGCGGGGTCGGGCTCGGGCTGGCTATCGTCGACGCGATCGCAAAGGGCCACGGGGGACGGTGCACGGTCGAGCGAACGGATCGCGGCTCGGTGTTCGCGCTGCGGCTGCCGGGGTTCCTCAGCACCGCCGCGCCGGGGCCAGTCCCACCGAGGCGCAGCGTCCGGGTCTAACCGACCCTCACTACGAGCATTAGCCTAAGTGCTATGCTCCTTAGCATCGTTCCCTCCCGATGCAAGGAGACCAGATGTCAGACGTCACTCGAATCAGCCGATACGGCTTCGTCAACTGCTACCTCGTGCGCGAGGAGGACGGGTTCACGCTCGTCGACACGATGCTGCCGGGCAGCGCCAAGAAGATCATGGCCACGGCCGAGCGGCTGGGCGCGCCGATCAAGCGGATCGCGCTGACGCACGCACACGGCGACCACATCGGCTCGCTCGACGCCCTCGCGGCGGCGCTGCCGGACGCCGAGGTGATCATCTCCACGCGCGATGCCCGCTTCCTCGCCAAGGACATGTCGATGGATCCGGGCGAGCCCGGCGAGAACCCCGGCAAGGGCAGCTTCCCCGGCGCGAAGACCAAGCCGACCCGAACCGTGGAGGCGGGCGAGCGGATCGGCTCGCTGGAGGTGATCCCCTCGCCGGGACACACGCCCGGCCACGTCGCGTTCCTCGACACGCGCGACAACACGCTGCTCTGCGGCGACGCCTACTCGACGCTCGGCGGCGTCGCGACGACGGCGAAGGGCCGCTGGCGGTTCCCGCTGCCGGCGTACGCGGCGTGGCACAAGCCGACCGCGCTCGAGAGCGCCCGCAAGCTGCGCGCGCTCGATCCCGCCCGGCTCGCGCCCGGACACGGGAAGATCGTCGAGGCGCCCGGCGCCGCGATGGATGGTGCGATCGCGCGCGGGGCATGAGCGGGTGCCGCGCCACGGGCTCGATACCGCGCGGGTCGTAGACGAGGCTGCCGCGATCGCCGACGCCGACGGGCTCGACGAGGTCACGCTCACGCGGGTGGCGGCGGCGCTCGATGTTCGCGCGCCGTCCCTCTACAACCACGTCGACGGCCACGGCGGCCTGATGCGGTTACTTGCCTTACGCAGCCTCGAGGAGCTGGCCGGAGTGCTGCGAGACGCCGCCGTCGGTCGCGCTCGCGAGGACGCCTTGGTCGCGATCGGCCACGCATATCGCGAGTACGCCCGCCGGCACCCGGGGCGCTACGGGGCGACCGTGCGCGCGCCGGGGGGCGACGACGAGGAGTGCGCCGAGGTCGCAGCTAAGGTCGTGGCGGTCGTAGTCGCGGTGCTCGCGGCGTGGGGGTTGCAGGGCGACGAGGCGGTCCACCACGTACGCGTCATTCGCTCGGGCCTGCACGGGTTCGTGACGATCGAGGCCGACGGCGGCTTCGGCCTCCCGCTCGACCTCGACGAGTCGTTCGAGCTGCTGCTCGCGACGCTCGTCGCCGGACTCGACAGGACCGAGCCATGACCGCGCTGAACCTCGCACTCGCGTTTGTGCTCGAGCTGGCTGCACTGGCGGCGCTCGCCGTCTGGGGCGTCCACGCCGACGGCGTGGTGCTCGGCGTCGCCGCGCCGCTGCTGGCCGCCGTGCTGTGGGGCGCGTTGATCGCGCCGAACGCGGCTGTGACGCTCTCCGGTCGGATGCGGTTCGCGCTCGCCTGCGTCGTGTTCGCTTGCGCCTCGGCGGGACTGATCGACGCGCGGCATACCGGGCTCGGGATCGCGCTAGCGGTCGCGTTCCTTGCGAACCGGGCGGCGCTGGCGGCGCTGTCCTAGAAGTTCCCGGAGATGCGGTCCCAGGCGCGCCGCAGCTTCGCGTGCTGTTCCGGCGGCGCGGAGGGATCCATACGCATCACGGCGGGGTTCGCGCTCGGCCTCGGCAGCTGCGCGGCGTCGGCGGTGGAGATGTTGAGCGTCACGCCGCGCTCGTGGATCGCGTCGATCAGGTCGCGGTCGGCGAAGGTGTGGGGGTCCTCGTGGCTGAGCAGACGATGGTGCTCGGGGTGGTGGGCGATGACGATCCCGTCGAACACGTCCTCGCGGTCGTCCTCGAGCACGTGATCGACTGCGCCGATCTGGTCGCCGCCGGAGCTGAACACCGGCGTGCCGGGCTCGAGTCCGAGGTAGGAGATGGGGTTGCCCAGGTCATCGGTCATTGTGGAGTCCAATCGGTGCGGAGATGAGCGCGTCGGGGATCCCGAACGCGTCGACGAGCTCGCCGGCCTGCTGGCGTACCTCGTTGCAGAGCCGGTTGACCTCGCGCGTGATCGCCTTCGTGCGCGGCGATGCCAGGCGGCCGTGCTCCTGGAAGAAGCCCTTGTCGGCTTCGACGTTCTGGAGCGCGAACAGGTCGCACAGGAGGTTCAGGGATGCCTTCACGGACTCGTCCTCGCAGGCGTCGATCGCGCGGGTGAACGCCTCGAGCATGACCGTGTCGACGAACGCGTTGGCGGCGGCCGCCGCGTGGTCCTGGACGGCGCGGAAGACCTCGAACGGGTCATAGCCCTCGTCGAGGCCGCGCTTGAACCGGTTCGCGACGGACGCGGTGATGTGGCCCTGGCGCCAGCGGAACAACTCGAGCTGGTGCTCGCGCTCCTGCAGGTTCCCGTGACCCTCATCGCGGGACGGGACGGCGTCGGCGATCACCTGCACGATCTTGCGTGCGAACAGCCGCTCGACCACCGTCTCGACCGCCTGGCCCGCGACGAACGTGACCATCTCGGCCGGGTTGAGCCCGCCGAAGTCGTGCGCGTAGTCGGTCAACAGGGCGCGCGCGGCGAGCAGGATCAGAACCGTGTTGTCGCCCTCGAAGGTGGTGAAGATGTCGGTGTCGGCCTTCAGCGAGGCGAACCGGTTGACGGCCATGTAGCCGGCGCCGCCGCAGCACTCGCGGCAGGTCTGGATCGTGTGCGTCGCGTGCCAGCTTGCGGTCGCCTTCATCGCGGCGGCGAGCGACTCGAGCTCGCGTCGCTCGCGGTCCGGCGGATCCTGCTGGCGCATCACGTGGTCGAACTTCTGCGCCAGCTCGGCCTGCGCGAAGTGGAGCGCATAGGTACGCGCGAGCAGTGGCATCAGACGGCGCTGGTGGGTGCGGTAGTCGAGGATCGGGACGTCCTCGCCGTCGGCTGGCCCGAACTGGCGCCGGCGCAGGCCGTACCGAACGGCGATCGTGAGCGCTGATTTGGCCGCGCTGATCGAAGCGCCCGAGATGCACACGCGGCCCTGGACGAGCGTCCCGAGCATCGTGAAGAAGCGCTTGTTCGGGTTCTCGATCGGGCTCGAGTAGACGCCCTCCGGGCTGACGTCGGCGTAGCGGTTGAGCAGCGCCTCCCGCGGGACGCGGACCTGGTCGAACCAGAGCCGGCCGTTGTCGACTCCGTTCAGCCCCATCTTCTCGCCGCAGTCTTCGATCCGGATCCCGGGGAGGATGTTTCCCTGCTCGTCGCGGATCGGGACCACCAGCGTGTGCACGCCGTGATGCTCGCCGGCGACGATCAGCTGCGCGAACACGGCCGCCATCCGCCCGTGATCGGCGGCGTTGCCGATGTACTCCTTGTGGGCCTCGTCGACCGGCGTGTCGATCACGAACTCCAGCGTCTCCGGGTCGTACGTCGCGCTCGTCAACAGGTGCTGCACGTCCGAGCCGTGTCCCGCCTCGGTCATCGCGAAGCAGCCCGGCAGCTCCAGCGACGCGATCTGCTTGAGGTAGCGCTCGTGGTGTGGCCGCGTGCCGAGCTGGTGCACAGCGCCGCCCCACAGGCCGAACTGGACCCCGAACTTGATCAGTAACGACAGGTCGCCGTACGCGAGCGTCTCGAACGCCGCCACGTTCGCGCCCGGGTCGCCGTGGCCGCCGAACTCCTCCGGAAATCCGGGCGCGGTCAGGCCTTCGGCCGCGAGGTGCTTAGCCCATTCGAGCACGCGCTCGCGGTACTCGGGAGTCGGAAGCGCGATCACCGGCGCGAACTCCGGACGGCACAGGACCTCGCGCGTCTGGGCGCGGGTCTCCGCGTAGGACCCGTCGAGCAGCCGCTGCAGCGCCTGCGGATCGAATGGAGCCGTTCCCGCCGATGTGGTCGTGGCCACGTCTTTAGGATATGCGGCGCGGGTCGTCGAGGTGGGGGAAGCGCGTGGGACGACCCGCGCGGGGTGGCGCCGGTTCGCCCTATGATCGGGCCGTGGAGCGCGCAGACCAGCCGCGGGTGCTGGTCGTGTTCGCCGGCCTGATGCTCGTGATGCTGATGGCGGCGCTCGACCAGACGATCGTCTCGACGGCGCTGCCGACGATCGTCGGTGATCTCGGCGGGTTGAACCACATCTCCTGGGTCGTGACCGCGTACCTGCTTTCGCAGACGGCCGTCACGCCGGTGTACGGAAAACTCGGGGACCTCTACGGCCGCAAGGTCGTGCTCCAGGTCGCGCTCGCCGTGTTCCTGATCGGATCCGCGCTCTGCGGGCTCGCCCAGAACCTGACCGAGCTGATCGCATTCCGCGCACTGCAGGGGCTCGGCGGCGGCGGGCTGATGGTGAGCACGATGGCGGCGGTCGGCGACATCGTGCCCCCGCGCGACCGGGGCAAGTATCAGGGCTTCTTCGGCGCGATGTTCGGCCTCGCGAGCGTGATCGGCC
This sequence comes from uncultured Solirubrobacteraceae bacterium, assembly GCA_963712675.1. Classification (GTDB taxonomy): domain Bacteria; phylum Actinomycetota; class Thermoleophilia; order Solirubrobacterales; family Solirubrobacteraceae; genus Palsa-465. The sequence goes on along the minus strand of CAVQJF010000022.1, from coordinate 76,980 downwards.
CGCTGCTCGGCGGCTTTTTGACCACGAATCTGTCGTGGCGCTGGATCTTCTACGTGAACCTGCCGGTCGGCGTGGTCGCGTTCGCGGTGCTCGCCGCGACGCTGCCGGCGCGGAAGGAAGCCGCCCACCATCGGATCGACTACGTCGGAGCGGGCCTGCTCGCTGCCGCTCTCAGCGCGATCGTCCTGCTCGCCACGCTCGGCGGAACGACCTACAAGTGGGGCTCGGCATTCACCATCGCCCTCGCGATCGGCATCTTCCTGCTGTTGGTGGCGTTCGTGGCCGCGGAGCGTCGTGCCCCCGAGCCAGTGCTGCCGCTGCGCCTGTTCGGAAACCGCGTCTTCACGGTCACCAGTGCGGTGGGGCTCGTCGTCGGCTTCGCGCTGTTCGGGTCGGTGACCTACCTGCCGTTGTTCCTGCAGGTCGTCAACGGCGCCACTCCGACCGGCTCGGGGCTCCAGATCCTGCCGCTGATGGCGGGCCTGCTGATCACCTCGATCGGCTCGGGCCAGATCATCAGCCGAACCGGTAAGTACAGGCCGTTCCCGATCGCCGGCACAGCGATCATGGTCGTCGGGCTGGCGCTGCTGTCGACGATGAGCGCCTCGACCTCGCGGCTGACGGCGTCGCTGTTCATGTTCGTGCTCGGTCTCGGCCTCGGGATGGTGATGCAGGTGCTCGTGCTGGGGGTCCAGAACGCCGTCAACTACGAGGACCTCGGCGTCGCGACCTCGGGCGCGACCCTGTTCCGCTCGATCGGCGGAGCTGTTGGCACGTCGATCCTCGGATCGATCTTCGCCAGCCGGCTCAGTTCGGGGCTGAGCAAATCGCTGCACAGCCTGCCCGTGCCGTCGGCGCTCTTGCACCGTCTGACCGGCGGGGGCGTTGGCAACCCCGCCGCGCTGTCCAAGCTGCCGCCAACGATCCATCGGGCATACATCACCGCGTTCACGAACGCCCTCGGGACCGTGTTCGTCGTCGCGGCCGTCGTCGCGGGTGCGGCGTTCCTGCTCAGCTGGGCGCTTCAACAGCGACCATTGCGGGACAGCGTCGCCGCCGGTTCGGGGATCGGCGAGTCGTTCGCGGTTCCCAAGCACCCCGACTCGCTACCCGAGATGGCGCGCGCGCTGAGCGTGCTGGCCGGTCGCGAGGGACGCCGGCGGATGGTGGAGAAGTTGGTCGCGCGGGCCGGCGTCGACCTGTCGGCAGCGGCGAGCTGGCTGCTCGTGCGATTGCACGAGGACCCGCAGGCGGACATCGCGGCGCTGTGTGCCCAATTCGACATCCCGGTCGACGTCGGCGCCCGCGCGCTGGTCGAACTGTCCGAGCGGAACCTGGTGACCGTCGCCGACGGGCCGCCCCTGACGCGGACGCCGACCGCCGCGGGGGAGCAGATCGTCGAGCGGCTCGTCGCCGAGCGTCGCGCGAGCCTCGCGCGCCTGCTCGAAGGCTGGTCGCCGGATCAGTACGACGAGCTCTCGACGTTGTTGACGCGGTTCGCGCACGAGCTCTCGCGCGAACCGGACGCCGAGGTTTCTGCAGCCGCGTAGCTATCAAGCCGGGCGGGGCATCGGTCGATAGACCCAATAAGTGGCTGGCGCGCGACCCAACGCGTCGAACAGGAGCAATATGGCCGAGCAACGCGGACGCCAAGCCGCGCGTGCACCTGAGGACCTGGGCTGGTTATGCCCGACCGAACAGCATCGCGCCCGGATGCTCGATATGGGCCCAAGAGTCGTGAGAGCGCGAACGATCGCGGCCATTGCGGTTGGCGTCGGCATGCTGGCCACGATCCAGCAACTCGGGTTGTGGGCCTTTGCGCTGTTTGCGGCCATGCTCGCGAACCTCGCGACCGTTGAGTGGCGTATCGACAGGGCGCGACGTCCGGAGCGGGCAGTGGCCGGCAGCGTGCTGCTGATCATCGCGTTGACGGGTACCTCGGCGGCTCTGAGTGGCGGCGCGACGAGTCCCGTGCTGGCGTTGATCGTGATCCCGGTCGCGATGACGGCAGCACGGTTCCGCGCCAAGGTCGTGTGGTTCGCGGCCGCCATCGCCGTGCTGGTCGCGATCCTGGTTGCGGCGATCACCGGCGTGGATCACGCCGTCGACCACCCGCTGATGCTGATCGTCGTGGTGGTCTTGCTCGTAGCCGTGACCGCGGCGGCGACCGCACTCGCGGATGCTGAGCAGCAGTTTCGCAGCGAGTCCGTCCTAGATCCGCTGACAGGGCTGCTCAATCGCAGTGGACTCGAGACGCGCTTCATCGAGGTCGCCGAACAGGCCCGACTGCTCGGTCGGCCGGTGTGCCTGATCATCTGTGACCTCGACAACTTCAAGCGCGTCAACGACCGCCACGGCCACGAACGCGGCGATGCGGTCCTGCGTGAGGTCAGCTCCGAGATGCGCAACTCACTGCGCTCGTTCGAGCTCTTCTACCGTCTCGGAGGCGAGGAGTTCCTGATCCTGCTGCCCGGGATCGACCTGCCCGCTGGGGTCGCGATCGCGCAGGGCCTCCGCGCCGCCGTCGAAACCCACCGCCCGGGCGGCCTGCCGGTCACCGCCTCATTCGGCGTCAGCGCCGCGGTCGGTGAGGAGATCGAGTTCCTGCCGCTGTTCAAGGCGGCGGATGCGGCCCTGTACCGCGCCAAGAGCGGCGGCCGGAACCTTGTCGTCGCGGCTGCGATGACCGCCGTGGTCGGCCCGGGGATCCGGGACGAGCGCGCCGGCGATGGGCTTGCCGCCTAGCCATCTGCCGGTCGGTCGCGGCTAAGGATGCAGGTGCAGCAGCGCTCGGAGGTGATGGATGAAGCGGCTGAAGCGGTTGTGGGGGCCGAGGAGTCCGGTGACACCGAGCACGACCACGAACACGCCGGCCAGCAGCGCCAGACCGGCAAGCACCTGGGGCCAGTGGGCTTGAAGCCGGTCGCGCCAGCGCGCGAGCATCTGTTCGGCCCGCTCGCCGGCGAATGTGAGCGTCGCGGCGATCGCGATCAGTGGCAGCACGAAGCAGACGTTGAACAGCAGCAGCAGGAATAGCTGGCGCGCGAGGTCGTAGCCCGAGCCGACGATCGCGGCGATCGCGGCGAAGTACGGGAAGGCGGTCGGCAGCTCGATCGCGGTGATCGTCGCGCCGAGGATCGCGCTCGACTTCCCCTCGGTGTTGATGACCGTCGGCTCGCGGTCGGACAGGCGGTCGCGGTGGCGCCACAGCCACACGCTGGCGAGCAACATCGCGCTGCCGGCGATCACCTCGAGGACGTGCTGATCCTCGTGGTCGGGGTGCGGAATCAACGACAGCAGCAACTGCCCGGGACCGAGCGCGATCGCGACACCGCCCAGGAAATAGACCAGGAATACGGCCGCCGTGAACTCGATCACGCGCTCGCGTGCCCTCTCGCCGGCCGCCAGATACAGGGCCGGCGCGATCGTCGTGGGGTTCACCGAATCGGCGATGCCGATCGAGAGAACCAGACCGATCAACCGGAGCATGCGGCCAATTCTTCCGTGATGGCGTATCCCGATGCTGCGCGAGGGTGTTTTGCTATGCGAAGTGGAGTTCGTCGCCCTCGTCGTCGGCGACCGGACGCTCGCACGTCGGGCACCACCAGCGCGCCTCCATCGGCGTGCCGCACACGGCGTGACGAGGGGCGTTGGCACCCTCGGCGTTGCGTGCGCCCCAGCCGGCGAGCAGGCGCAGGGCACCGGCGAGTTCCTGACCGGCGGCGGTCAACTCGTATTCGAATCGCGGCGGGCGCTCCGAATAGGGGCGCGCGAGCACCAGCGTGTTCCGCTCGAGCTGCCGGAGGCGCTGCGTGAGCACGTTCGGCGCGATCCCCTCAACCGCCTCCTGCAGTTCGCCAAAGCGCCTAGGTCCGTCGAGCAGCGCCGCGACGATCAGCAGCGTCCACCGATCGCCGACGGTCGCGAGCGCGTCGGCGAGCGCGCCGTGACCGGCGTCCCGGTCGCGGTCTCCGGTGTCGGTGTAGCCGGCGGTCTGGGCGTAGCCGGCGGTCTCGTCGACAGGGGGGAGTGTTTCGGCCGTTTGTTCATCGGACGCGGACATCTGAGCCTCCATCGTAGGCCCTGCGCGGCGTGATAGGCTTGTGACTTGCACATTGCAAGTAAGTAGTCTAGGAGAAGAAATGACTTTGCTTGAAGAACTACAGACCTCGATTGGAGAGGTCGTTGAGCGCGTGGGTCCGACTGTGGTTGGGCTCGGGCGCGGATGGGGCGGATCCGGAGTCGTGGTCGCCCCGGGTCGGGTGCTGACCAACGCCCACAATCTGCGCCACGACGAGGTGACGGTCACATTCGCCGACGGACGGCGGGCGAGTGGCCGCGTGGCGGCGTCCGACGGAGACCTCGATGTCGCGGTGATCGACGTCGACACCGGTGATGTGGAGCCCATCGAATGGGCTTCTGAAAAGAGCGCGTCGGTCGAGATCGGCCGAGCCGTCTTCGCCGTCGCCAACCCGGCCGGCCGCGGTCTCCGCGTCACGCCCGGATTCGTGTCCTCGACGTCGCGGAGTTTCCGCGGCCCCCGCGGGCGCCGGATCGCCGGTGCCGTCGAGCACACCGCCCCGCTCCCGCGAGGGTCCTCGGGTGGTCCGCTGGTCGATGCCGACGGACGGCTGCTCGGGATCAACTCGGTGCGCGTCGACGGCGGTCTGATCCTGGCGATCCCGGCCGATGCAGCGCTGCGCGAGCGGGTCGAATCGCTCGGCCGTGGCGAGGCGCCCAAGCGCGTCCGGCTCGGTGTCGCGATCGCGCCACCGCGCGTCGCTCGCAAGCTGCGCCGTGCGGTCGGGCTGCCCGAGCGCGACGGCGTGCTGGTGCGCGCGGTCGAGGAGCGGGGCGCGGCGGACCGCGCCGGGATCGAGCGCGGTGACCTGATCGTCGCGGCCGCCGGCCGTGAGCTCGAGCGGGTCGACGTCCTGTACGAGGCGCTCGACGCCGCGCGCGGTGATGGCTCTGTGGAGCTGACCATCGTCCGCGGTACCGACGAGCGGGCCGTCACCGTCACGTTCTGATCCATGGCTGTGCTCGAAGATCATCCCGAGCGGGGCGAAGCTGAGGCGCTCGACGCCGAAGCCGACGCGCTCGACGCGTACTCGCGCGTCGTCGTCAACGTCGCCGAGCGGCTGGCGCCGTCCGTCGCGAACCTCCGCGTCATGCGGCGGGGTCGCGGCGGCGGCCAGGTACCGGCGGGGGCGGGCAGCGCCGTCGCGCTGACACCCGACGGGTTCCTGCTGACCTCGGCCCACGTGGTCGCCGGTCCCGGCCGTGGTGGTCGGGCGGCGTTCGTCGACGGCCGCGAGCTGAACTTCCAGATCGTCGGCGTCGATCGCCTGTCGGACCTTGCCGTGCTGCGGGCCGACGGGGACGCGCTCGTCCCCGCGTCGCTCGGCGAGGCCGAGCGGCTGCGCGTTGGGCAGCTCGTGGTGGCGATCGGAAACCCGAACGGCTTTGCCGGTTCGGTCACGGCCGGCGTCGTCTCGGCGCTCGGCCGGTCGCTGCCGGCGCGAGCGGGTCGGACGATCCGCTACATCGACAACGTGATCCAGACCGATGCGGCGCTGAACCCGGGCAACTCGGGTGGAGCGCTCGTCGACAGCTCCGCGCGGGTCGTCGGTGTGAACACGGCCGTTGCCGGCGTCGGCCTGGGGCTGGCGGTTCCGATCAACGCCGCCACCCGACGGATCGTCGGCGCGCTGATGCGCGACGGCCGGGTTCGGCGTGCCTATGTCGGGATCGCCGGCGGACCGCGACCGCTGCCACCGCACGCGCGCGTGAAGCTCGGGCGTCAGGCGTGTGTCGAGATCGTCGAAGTCGCCGCCGGGAGCCCCGCCGAACGGGCTGGGCTGCGCGCCGAGGACCTGATCGTGGAGCTCGGCGGCCAGCCGGTTGAGCGAGTCGACGACGTGCAGCGGCTGATGACCGAGGACGCGATCGGACAGCAGGTCCCGATAACCGTGCTCCGAGGCGATCGTTGGCTCGAGCTCTCGCTGCGGCCCGTCGAACTTGGCGAGTAGCGCCGGCGCGCGGCGTTGCCCAGCGCTGAGGAACGCCATCCCGACCACCAAAACCTCTCCCAGTTCGACCGAGCCGCTGAAGCTTTCACCTGAGCTGGGCATATCGACGGGCTGAGGTACACAGTCCGATTGCAACCGGGAACTGGGAGAGCTTTTGGTTGTCCGCGTCGGTGCTCCGGCGCCTGGCCGTCTTCAGCTCGTTAGGGGTGGAAAAGGCCGCACGCCTTCGCCGCCTGCAGGAAGGCGGGTGAGTTCGGGTTCAGGCCGGCCCCGAGGTTGATGCGCTGGTTGGGGCCCGAGAACGTCGGGTCGGGGAAGTTCGGCAGGCCGTGGGCGCGCATGCAATGGGCGTGCGCGATCGCCTGCTCGCGCTGGGACTCGCTCAGCACCGGCCCCGGGCCGCTAGGCGCCATGTACTCCTTGCACGCCTTCGCTGCAGCGGCGACCGCGGGCCCGGCCAGCCGCTGACCCATGATCAGCAGCACGTCGCTCGAGATCATCGCCGGGCCGCCGCCTGGCCATCCAACGCCGCCGCCGTTCGGCCCCTCCTGTGGATCGGGGAAGTTCGGGACATCGTGCGCGCGCATGCACTTCGACATCGAGATCGGGACGTTGGGGGCGCCAAACGGGTACTTCGGGTTGTGGTAGCCGTGTGGGCCTGAGCTACCGCAGGCGGAGATCGCGACCGCGCAAGCCGCGGTTAGGAGCGCGGTCGCCGCTGCGCTCGGGAAGCTGGTCGCTCGCGCGCCGCGCGCCCGGCTGGAAATGCGTGCCGAGGTCACGGTGGAGGTTGTACGCCTCGGCCGATAACAGAGGCGTAACGGCGGGGGCGTCCTCGGCGCGCCGCCAAGCGTCCGACGGGCGCTACACTGCGCTGCGGCGCCGGATGGCGTGCGTAAGCGCGCCCCGGAGCCGGATGTCCGACCACCCCCGTACGGGAAAGCGCGTTCTCAGATGGCTCGAGGAGACGTCCGGATTGCTGCCACCCTCGCCTGTGAGGAGTGCAAGCGCCGGAACTACCAGACGAATAAGAGCAAGCGGAATAACCCGGAGCGCCTGACGCTGCGGAAGTACTGTCGCTGGTGCAAGTGTCACACCGCGCATCGCGAAACCCGCTGAGCTGGACGGAGAGCAGTGGCTCGCAACCGTCAACGCGCCAAGGAACGGCGGGCTCGCCGGCCGCCGCCGGTCGCGAACGCCCGGGGGGCGCACGACCCGCGGGACGACGAGGCGCCGGAGCCGCTCGCGCACGCATCACCGGACGTCGAGCTCGCTGAGGCGCAGCTGGCGCTCGGCCGACCAGAGCTTTCCGATCAACCCGGAGACGACGCTCCGGACGCATTCGAAGCGGGCGACGAGGACTTCGACGAGCAGGAGTTCGACGAGGCCGACATCGAGGCGGGCGCGGGCGATGGTGGCCGCGGGTCGATCGGTGCACTGGAGGTAGTCGCCGACGGCGATGGCGCCCATCTGTCGGCCGCTCCGATCCGCCCCGGCAACCGCTTGGTCAACTTCGTCCAGGGAAGCTGGCGCGAGCTGCAACGGGTACAGTGGCCGGATCGTCGGCAGGTGATACAGGCCACCGGGGTGGTGCTCGGATTCGTGATCGTCGCCGGCGTGTTCCTGGGCGTTGCCGATTTCCTTGCCGGCAAGCTCGTTACTTACATCTTGAAGTGATCGCCGCACGGCGCGCGGTCAACCGGAGAACAGAATGTTCCGTTGGTACGTAGTCAACACCTATTCAGGCCACGAAAAGAAGGTCAAGCACAACCTCGAGCATCGGGTCGTGTCGCTCAACCAACAGCGCGCGGTCCGGCAGATCGTCGTGCCGACCGAGACCGTGTCCGAGATGAAGGACAACCAGAAGATCATGGTCGAGAAGCGGACGATGCCCGGCTACGTGCTCGTCAACATGGACCTCAACGAGGACTCGTGGTCGCTGGTCAAGGGCACGCCGGGCGTGACCGGTTTCGTCGGCGCCTCCAACGAGCCCGTGCCGCTGACGCAGGACGAGGTCAACCGGCTGCTCCATCGCGAGGTCGCCGAGCGGCGCCCGAGCCGCGCCCAGTTCTCGATCGGTGAATCCGTGAAGGTGATTTCCGGCCCGCTGTCAGACTTCAGCGGCGAGATCTCCGAGGTCAACGAAGACGCGCAGCGCCTGAAGGTGCTCGTCTCGATCTTCGGCCGCGAGACTCCGGTGGAAGTTGGATTCGATCAAGTGAAGAAGATCTAGATTCATGGCGAAGAAAGTCCTCACTCAAATCAAGTTGCAGGCGGTCGGCGGTCAGGCGAGCCCGGCGCCGCCGGTTGGCCCGGCGCTCGGCCAGCACGGCGTCAACATCATGGAGTTCGTCAAGTCGTTCAACGCGCAGACGCAAGCCGACGCCGGCACCGTGATCCCGGTCGTGATCACCGTGTACGAGGATCGCTCGTTCACGTTCGTCACCAAGAGCCCACCGGCCGCCGTGCTGATCAAGCAGGCGCTGTCACTGGACAGTGGCTCCGCTGAGCCGCACCGCGAGAAGGTCGGCAAGATCACGCAGGCCCAATTGCGCCAGATCGCCGAGAAGAAGATGAAGGACCTGAACGCCAACGACATCGACGCGGCTGCGAAAATCATCGCCGGCACCGCCCGTTCGATGGGAGTGGATGTGGTCTGATGGCAAAGCACGGCAAGGCATATGTGGACGCAAAGCAGCAGTTCGATCGCGAGCGCGAGTACGAGCCCGCCGAGGCGATTGCGCTTGTCAAGCGGCTCAAGAGCACAAAGTTCAACGAGTCGGTCGAGGTACACGTCCGCACCGGGCTGAACGTTCGCCACGCCGACGAGCAGCTGCGCGGCACGATCGCGCTGCCGAACGGGCTCGGCAAGGACGTCAAGATCGCCGTCTTCGCGCAGGGCGACAAGGCGCGCGAGGCCGAAGAGGCCGGGGCTGACGTGGTCGGCGCCGAGGACCTCGCACAGAAGATCCAAGACGGCTTCGACGACTTCGACGTGGCGATCGCGACCCCCGACCTGATGCCAGTCGTCGGCCGCCTCGGCCGGATCCTCGGTCCGTCCGGGAAGATGCCGAACCCCAAGGTCGGCACGGTCACGACCGACGTCGCCAAGGCGGTCACGGAGTCGAAGGCCGGCAAGGTCGAGTACCGGACAGACCGGACCGCGATCGTGCACCTTGTGATCGGCAAGAGCGACTTCGATGAGCGCAAGCTGCTCGAGAACTACGCGGCCGTGATGGACGAGCTGGTTCGCGCCAAGCCGTCGGCGGCCAAGGGTCGCTATATCCGCTCGGTGACGTTCGCGAGCACGATGGGCCCGGGCATCAAGGTCGACCCGTCGCGCACGCGCGACCTGCTCGAGGAGCCCGCAGCGGCGTAGACTGGCCGTTAGAACTTGTAAGAGAGCGAAGCCCTAGACCTTCGGCGGCAGACGCGTAAGCCCGGAGGTAGGCGGAGACTCGAAGCCGGTCGCACTAGTGCGGCCGACCCTCGACGCCCGCCACCGTGCGGGCGTTATTTGTGGACAAGGAAGAGATATGAATCGAGAACAGAAAGCGGCGGTCGTAGACGAGATCGCGGATCAGATCGGCTCCTCCGAGGCCATCTACGCGGTCGACTACCGGGGTATCTCGGTCGCTCAGATCGCTGATCTCCGCGCAAAGCTGCGCGACGCCGACACAACCTTTCGGATCGTCAAGAACTCGCTGACCGAACTGGCCGCTGACAAGGCTGGCGCCGCCGAGCTGAAGCCGATGCTCGAGGGCCCGACTGCGCTGGCTCTCGTTCGAGGCGATGCGGCGCTGGCGGCCAAGGCGATCAGCGACACGGCGCGCCTGCTCCACATCCTCGATTTCAAGGGTGGCCTGCTGAACGGTGGGGTCTTGACCTCCGACGAGATCCGGTCGATCGCCCGGTTGCCCGCACGCGAGGTGCTCGAGGCGCAGCTGGTCGGCACGATCGCCGCCCCGCTGTCTGGCCTGGTCCGCACCCTCAACGCGCTGATCGCGGGCCTCGCGATACAGCTGCAGGCGATCGCAGATCAGGGCCTGGTCAGCGGCGAGCCGCCGGCCGCGGTTGCTGAGCCGGCGCCCGAAGCGGCTGCGGAGCCCGAGCCCGAAGCGGCTGCCGAGCCCGAGTCCGAAGCGGCTGCCGAGCCCGAGCCCGAAGCGGCTGAGCCGGAGCCTGAGCCCGAAGCGGCTGAGCCGGAGCCTGAGCCCGAAGCGGCGGCTGAGCCGGAGCCGGAGCCCGAGGCAGCGGCCGAGCCCGAGCCGGAGGCGGCGGCCGAGCCAGAGCCGGAACCTGAGCCGGAAGCAGCGGCCGAGGCTCAACCCGAAGAAGCCGCGGAGCCGGCAGGCGAAACGCAAGTATCTGAAGACGAACCCGAACAGGACGCCGCGTCGGACGCGGATAAGTCCGACGCATAAGGAGGAACCATGGCCACTGATACTCAAGAGTGGATCGACGAGCTGAAGACGATCTCGGTGCTGGAGCTGTCCGAGCGCATCAAGGCGCTCGAGGAGGCTTTCGGCGTATCGGCGACTGCGGTCGCAGCAGCCGCGCCGGCCGGTGGCGGCGGCGCCGCCGATGGCGGCGAGGAGGCCGAGGAGCAGACCCAGTTCGACGTGATCCTGACGGCCGCCGGCGACAAGAAGATCCAGGTGATCAAGGTCGTCCGCGCCGCCACTGGTCTCGGACTGAAGGAGGCGAAGGCGCTGGTCGACGAGGCGCCGAAGCCCGTCAAGGAGGGCATCGACAAGGGGGAGGCCGACAAGCTGAAGGCCGACCTCGAAGAGGCCGGCGGGAGCGTCGAGCTCAAATAGCCGTTGGCGCACGGGCGCGCCGCCATGGCGGCGCGCCCGCGCAGTACACGCCGCGGGCTGCTACTCGCTGCGGCGACGGGCGCTGGGACCGACTCCGGCTCGGTGCCAGGCCACGCGTGGGCGCCAGGGCGGCCATTTGTGGCTGGTCTCATCGAGTAGGGCTCATCTCGGTCGACGGGGAGCCCTGGGGCTAGGAGGCGCCAGGGCCCCTTTGAGCCCCGGGCTCACCCGATCAGGATGCTCTAGGTATGCGAGATCGGGAAGCTCCGCTTATGCCAGATCCGTATGCGCCAGGTATACGAGATCGTATGCGCCAGGTATGCGAGATCGTATGCGCCAGGTATACGGGCTCGTATGCGCCAGGTATACGAGATAGCGGGCTCCGGCTTCGGCGGTCAGACCCGACCCGACAGCTAGCCTTCGTGGCGTGCCGTTTCTTGACCCCGCCGGGATGCTCCGTGGCGCTCCGCTTCGCGGTTGGTCGGGTCGGTTCTTCCACTCGGAGAACATGACCTTTGGTCATTGGGAGATCGCGCCTGGTGCCGCCGACGTGCACGCCCACGATCATCCGCAGGAGGAGGTGTGGAACGTCGTCGAAGGCGAGGTCGTGCTCGTCGTGGGTGAGCAGGAGCGTCGCTTGGGTCCGGGCGATGTGGCGATCATCCCGCCCAATACGCCGCACTCCGCCCGGCCGGTGGGCGCGTGTCGCGCGATCGTCGTCGACCATCCGGTTCGACGTCAGCTGCCGGGCGTCGAGGAGCAGCGCTGATCCACGCGTCCCCGACGCCCCCACCGCGCTACGGCGCGAGCAGGATCGCGTCGTGCGGGGGAACGGCCGTGGAGCCGGGCGTGAAGCCGGCGCCGGTCAGGTTGAGCGAGCCGCCGGATTGAACGTCGCCGCCGTTGAATGTGATCTGGTGGCCGTAGGACTTCGACAGCCAGGAGGACCTCACGGTCATCCAGTTGCTCGTCGTATTCACGATTGCCGCACAGTCGCCGAATAGCCGCCCTCGGCGATAGCAGGAGCCGAACTCACGGCGGTAGACGCCGTGCGCGACCTGCAGGTCGTTGTGGCCGCCGGCCGAGCACACCTTGCCGGATCCGGTCAGGCAGCCGCCACCGCTGGGCGCGCTCATCGACTGGATCGGATTGGTCGGGTAGATGCCCTCCTCCGGCCATACCGCCAGGCCGGAATTGCCTACCTGGAGATCGGCCCAGTCGATGATGTGACCGGGGCTGTAGCCCAGGAGGACGGTGCCCTCCTGCACTCGACGGCTCTGCTGCTGGTAGGAGGCTCCCGCAGAGGCGTATGGGTGCAGAACGAGGAAGCCGCTGGTCTTGTCGGTGATGTAGGCCATCTGGTCCAGCAGCGTCGAGTAGTAGGAATCGAGCACGCCGTAGTCCTCGGGCTCGCTCTCGGCGATCCAGCCATCGACGCCGTGCGCGCGGTTGAGCATGTCGAACCCCTGCGGCAGGTAGGGGTTCGACGCCAGGGAGTTGTACGCCTCGATGAACGGCGCGCCGTTCTTGTGCGTCAGCGCGGCGCTCATGGCCTCGTGCCCTGCCCTGAGCAAAGAATCGGAGCGGATCTCGTCGGTGCTCTGGCAGCCGCAGTTCGAGTAGTAGAGCTCCGAACCGAGGCCGGCTCCCTCCCAGTCCATCATCAGCCCGTCGTCGCGGTTGTAGTGCTTGCGGACGTACGAGCGGAAGAACGACCTGACAGCCGGATTGCGCTGATTGATGAGATATCCGCCGCCCCAGTCGGTGCTGTAGATGCGCGAGCCCTGGTTCGGCGGCGGCTTGTGCAGCCACCAGTTTGGCGACGCAGCGCGTGCGAATGGGACTCCGTCTCGGAAGTAGTCCCAGTTCGTGTCGAAGTACTGCATCACGTCGCAATAGGTCCTGCCGCCGGCATGGCAGGCCGCTCGCGCCTTTGTTGCCTGCGGCCCGCAGTTGGTCTCCGCGAATGTCACCCATTGGCGAATGAGCGCGGCACTCGCGCCGGCGCCCTCGCTACAGCCATCGGCGAACGCCCAAGACTCGATGTGGGCTGTCGATCCGTTCGCCAGTCCGGCCATCGGCGCGTGGGCGAACCTCGGTCGCCTTCCGCGATGGCGATGCACCTTGTGCGCGGAGTGGGCGCTGGCGCCCGACCCGACGAACGCGAAGGCCACGATCCCGAGGCTGAGGACAGCGAGTCCGAACCGGCGGCGCAAGGTCGGGAGATCGGAGCCGCGGCGCAAGGTCGGGAGATCGGAGCCGCGATGGCGCCGGCCGAGTGGGTGCGCGAATGACCTCAAGCTCCGGCGGTGGCGAATCATCGATCTAGTCCCGTGTCAGTTGGAGGGGCAACGGCAACCAACCCGCCACGACCTCGGAGGTCGCGCGGTCACACGTCTACGTCCGGCAAGACATCCCGTCTCTTTCTATGCCTACGGGGTTAGCTGTCGGGCTCGCGCTGAAAGAGCAGCGCTACGCCGGAAGACCGGCGATTCGCCCCGGAGGCCTATCGGCCCCAAAGGGGTTCCCCGTTCGCCTCTACGACGGACGCATCGGCGATTCGGCAGGTTCCTAAAACCTCCTCAATCCTACCTGAAGCATTTCGACCGTGTCACGCCGTCGCGATCGCCGAACACGCTGTCGTTTTAGCGCAGCAGGGGCGGCGAGGTTGGGTACTTGTGCGCTCCGGACGCCTGTCGTGGGCCCCGACCGAAACGTGACAAATGTTGCACATCTCACCTTCGATCCAGCCGTAGGATCACGGAAGCGCGAGCGCCGCCGGGGCGCCCGCCGGACCGTGTGTTGAACGGGGGCTGGATGCAGGTACATGCGATTGCTCGCAGGAGGGCCTGCCACGGCGACGGTGGGCATCTGCCCCTGGCCTGGCACGACGACGACCTCGCCCCGGTGCGCGGTCCGATCGCGGACCCGGAAGCCGCCGCGCTCGACGACCGCGGGATGCGCGCCTACGAAGCGGGACGGTGGGAGGACGCTGCGGCGCTCTACCGGCGCTCCGCGCTCCGCAGCGAGCGCGCGGGCGGTTCCGTCGACGCCGCCTACATGGACTGCAAGATCGGCGAGATCTTGTCCGATCAGGGCCATCTTGAGGAAGCGGCCACCTATCTCGAGCGGGCGAAGCAGGTCTGGTGCGCGGCCGGCGAGGACGGGAGCGTCGCGCTCGTCGAAGCGCTCCTCGGGCGCCTCGACGGGCGTCGCGGGCGCCACCGCCAGGGACTCGAGCGGCTGGAGGCGGCGGTGCGCGAGCTCCGCGCTATGGGCCTGGAGCGGATTGCCGAGTTCGCCGCTGCGCTGAGCGCCGAGGCCGAGGCGGTCGGCGGCGACCCCTGGCGAGCGCTCGCGCTCGCCGACGAGCTGGTCGCCGCCGGTGCGTACGACCCGCTGCCGTTGCTCAAGCGGACGCAGGCGATCGCGCTGCTTAGACTCGGCCGCTCGGTCGAGGCGGTGGTCGCGCTGCGCAAGTCACTGACGGCCGCCCGGGAGCGCAACGCCTCGTATGAGATCGCCGCGACGCTGAACGCGCTCGAATTTGTCGAGGCCTCCGCTTCGCACGGCCGATGGGAATGTGCCGACATCCTCGAACGACTGCAGATCTGGCGCCTTCCGGCTCTCGGGCTCGACGCGCTTTAGCGCCCGTCTACACCCTCTAGGTCGCCGCATCCGCGGCCGATACAGGATCCCGTGGGCGCCGTCAGTCTTGGGAGGTCATTCCCGTCGCTCCATGTTCGTCCGCTCGGGACGCTCAGCGACGAGCGGCTCGCTGCGCTCGTGCGGGGCGGCAACGACGAGGCGTTCGAGATCCTGTTCGAGCGTTACCGGGCGCCGCTGTCGCGCTACTGCCGCTCGATCGTTCGCGATCCCGAGGACGCGCGAGACGCTCAGCAGAGCGCCATGCTGGCGGCGTTGCGCGCGCTCCGGGAGCGCCGGCTGACCGGGCGAGTGCGGCCCTGGCTCTATCGGATCGCGCACAACGAGGCGATCACCGTCCTGCGCCGCCGGCGCGGCCACGATGAGCTCGACGAGCGGACGCCTTCGCCCCGAGGCGAGCTGCAGCAGCTCGAGCAGTGGGAGGTGCTGATCAGCGATCTGAGGTCGCTGCCCGAGCGCCAGCGCGGGGCGCTGCTGATGCGGGAGCTCGGCGGGCTCGAATATTCGGAGATCGGCACCGCGCTGGGAATGTCGCCTGTCCGTGCGCGGAAGGTCGTGTTCGACGCGCGCTCGGCGCTCGCGGACACCGCCGCGGGCCGCGACGCGGACTGCGCCGATGTCCGCCTGAAGCTGTCCGACGGCGACGGGCGCGCACTCCGCGCTCGGCGCATGCGCAGTCACCTGGAGGCGTGCACGGCATGCGCGGCGTTCGCGCTCAGCGTGACCGAACGCCGGCGTGCGCTGGAGCTGATCCCGGTCGCTCCGGCTATGTCCGTAACCGGGGCGCTCGGCGGCGGGCTCGGGCTTGCGACCGCCGGTGGGGTCGGGGGCGGCGGGATCGCGGCCGGCGGTGTCGCGCTCGGCACCGGATCGGCGGGGTTGGCGGCGAAGGGGATCGCGAGCGCGGTTTGCGCGCTGTGCGCGCTCGCCGGCGCCGGGGTCGTGCTGGGTGGCGCCCACCACGCGTTAGTCGACAAGGCCCTCGTACGTCATCCCGTGCGCGCGCGCGCACGCGAGGCGCAGGCGCGCCCGCCGCAGGCGAAAGTCGCGAGCCGCAACGTGCGCCATCGGATTGTGACGCAGCCGGGGCGGGCGCATCGGATCCAGGTCGTTGCGATCGTGCGTGTATCGCGCCATCCGCGCGCAACGGCCGGCCAGCTGCAGGCGCGGGTACCGACGGCACGAATCGGAACGCCGCCCGATCGCGGCCGGCCGGTGACCAAGCTCGCCTCAACGAGGCCCGCCAAGCCGCCGTCGCAGACCACAACGACCGCGACGACGCCAACCTCGACGGCGCCGGCCGCGCCGACCCCGGTCGCGACGACAGCGGCCGTGACGCAGACCCCAATCCAGCAGCTGATCGGCCGGCTCATCCAGGGCGCGATGCAGGCTGCGGGCGGGTGGATGTCGCCCACGCAGCGATCGGAGCTGACGGCACTCGAGCAGCAGTGGCACGGCACCGCGAGCGGCGCGTCCGGGCAAGCCGGGTCCGAGCTGTCCTCGCTCCAGGCGATGATCTCCAAGATCCTCGGCGGCGGATCGTGGCCGGGCATGGGCGGCGCGGCCGGCGCCACGCAAGCCGGCCAGACCGGCTGAGCCATGCCCGCTGAGCAGACCCGCTGAAGTAGCCCCGGACATTCGCGCGGTTGACGCGTGTTACATGTGGGAGGACCGGCGGCTTGCTGCTGAGTGCCTCACGAACAGGCAAACCCGTCGCGAGGCGGGCACGCAAAACCAGGGACCTCGCCCGCGGGCGAGGCCGCCCAGTTGCCGAAGGAGGCACACAGTGAGATGGATATTGAGGGCCGGCGGAGCCGGCCTGGTTACGGCGGCGGCGTGCTTCGCGCTGGCGGCCACACCGGCGGCGGCAGCTGCGCGGTCGCCGCTAGCGACGATCACGCGAGACGTACACGCCGCCACGGCGGCACTGACGACGTTGTCGCACACGACTCACCACTCGTCCACCGCCAAGCGCGCACTCGCACGCAACCGGTCGGCGATCGCCGCCGCAGCTCGCGAGTTCCGCGGATGGAAGCGCCACAGCAACGCGACCCAGCTGGCCAGCGCGCTGACGCTGATGGCCAAGCAGTACGGCTCGGACGCGCACACGTACGCGGCCCTCGTTCCGAAGACATCCGGTTCACTGCAGACGCAGCTCGCGATCTCGATCAAGCCGGCGCTCGAGGGTCAGACGATCGCGACCAGCCTGCTCGGTGAGCTGACGAACCTGCTGCCCAGCTCGGGTGCGACCTCGGCCAGCGGCACGATCGGTGGCTTGCTCGGAAACCTTCCGAGCCTGATCGGGTCACTCACCGGGATGGTGAACGGCGGCGGATACTCGCAAGAGATCCAGTTCATCCTGTCGGGAGCGCTGACCACCGCCAGCGGCTTGCTTGACGCCGGGATCAACCTGGTGCAGACGCTGCTGCCGAACCTGCCGGCAGGTGCACAGACGACGATCGAGGGCGTCCTGACTGGGATCCAGTCGGCGTTCACGACGTTCGAGTGCGCGCTGAACCAGGCGCTACAGACGATCACGACGACGCTCGGCGGATCGTCCGGCTCGGCGCTGAGCGGCCAGCTGTCGCAGCTGCTCTCGCTGCTGTCGAGTTTCTTCGGCGGCATCGGGACGGGCTCGACCACCACGGGCTCGACCGGCACCGGCACCGGCACCGGAACGGGCACGGGCACCGGCACCGGCACCGGCACCGGCACGACGGGTGACACCTGCCCGGCGGGCACGGGCACCGGCTCAACCGGCACCGGCTCGACTGGCACCGGAACGGGCACCGGCACCGGCACTGGTACCGGCACCGGCACCACGGGCGCCGGGCCGACGGCGACGGGCATCCTGTCGATCCCGAGCTTCATTCAGCAGCTGCTTCAGCAGCTGCTCGGTGGCTTCGGCTTCCCCGGACTCCCGTTCGGTCTCGCCGCGGATCATGGGTAACGAACTCTCGGCCGGCTAACCCCGGCGCTACGCGCCGTCGGGCGGCGGGACAACGCCCGGCGGCGCTCGCGCCGCATGCTTGCCCTGGCAGCGATTTCCCCCTACACTGCCCCGGTCAGCCAATAGCCGTAGCCGCCCTTGAAGCTACGGCACCGCGCCACATACGCGGTTGCCGAGGGCGGGGTCCGTGAGAGCTGATCGCCCCTGCACAGGGCATCGTTGCCGTGTGCTATCTTTGCTGGTCGCGCTTCATGAGAGCCGGTTGCGCCCTGGAAGGGGCTCGCCGACCTCACGCGGCGCTTCTCTGCTCGCTCTCGATCGCCCGAGGAGTCGCCACCTTGGCAACCGCTCACGCCCCGCGGACGCGCCGTAGCTTCGCGCGTCTGAACAAGGTTCTTGAAGTCCCCAACCTGATTGATATCCAGCGCAAGTCGTTCGCCTGGCTCACCGATACCGCCACCGGTGGATTGCGCGAGACGATCGATGACATTTCCCCGATCGAGGATTACACCGGTAACCTCGCCGTCCAGTTCGGTGAGTTCGTGTTCGACGAGCCGGTCGCGAACCTCGAGCAGTGCCGTGAGAAGGACCTCACGTACGCACGCCCGCTGACCGTCACGGTCGCGTTCATCAACCGCGAGACCGGTGAGATCCGGGAGCAGTCCGTGTTCATGGGCGACTTCCCGTGGATGACCGAGCGCGGCACGTTCATCATCAACGGCACCGAGCGCGTCGTCGTGACGCAGCTGGTCCGTTCCCCGGGCGCCTACGTGATGGAGCCGAAGGATCGCGAGAAGCAGGTCTTCATCGCGAACCTGATGCCGGCCCGCGGCTCGTGGCTGGAGCTCGAGATCGACAAGAAGGGGCGCGTCTACGTCCGCATCGACCGCAAGCGCAAGCTCCCGGTCACCGTTCTTCTGCGCGCGATGGGCTACGCGAGCGATGAGGAGATCCTCAGCCTGTTCGACAACTCGCTCTACATCCGCAACACGGTCGACGCCGACCCCGAGGCGACCCAGAGCGAGGAAGGCTCGCTGATCGAGCTGTTCAAGAAGCAGCGGCCGGGCGAGCCGCCGTCGCTCGACGCCGCCAAGGCGCTGCTGCACCAGCTGTTCTTCGATCCCAAGCGCTACGACCTCACGCGCGTGGGCCGGTACAAGCTCAACAGCAGGCTCGGGCTGGACATCGACCTCGACACCCGCACCCTGACCCACGACGACATCATCGCGCTGGTCAAGGAGCTCGTCTCACTGCCGGCCCTGCTCGGGATGCCCGAGGAGCCGGATGCGGAGATCAAGGACTACGCCGCCGAGGCGGCGACGATGCCGCGCGAGCCGATCCAGGATCACCTCGACGAGTACGAGCACTTCGGCAACCGCCGTCTGCGGACCGTCGGCGAGCTGATTCAGGAAGCGTTCCGGATCGGGCTGTACCGGATGGAGCGGGTTGTGCGCGAGCGCCTCACGACCGAGGACGCCGACACGATCACGCCGCAGACGATCGTCAACATCCGCCCGGTCGTGGCCGCGCTGAAGGAGTTCTTCGGAAGCTCGCAGCTGAGCCAGTTCATGGACCAGACGAACTCCCTGGCTGGTCTGACCCACCGCCGGCGGCTCTCCGCCCTCGGCGCAGGCGGTCTGACCCGCGAGCGCGCCCCGATCGAGGTCCGCGACGTCCACCCGACCCACTACGGCCGTATGTGCCCGATCGAGACTCCGGAAGGGCCGAACATCGGCCTGATCGGGTCGCTGTCGAGCTACGCGGAGATCTCCGAGCACGGCTTCGTGACGACTCCGTACAGGGTCGTCAAGGACGGTCGCGTGACCGACGAGATCGTCCGGATCGACGCGACCCAGGAGGAGGAACGGCTGATCGCGCAGGCGAACCAGCCGGTCGACTCCACCGGCCGCATCTCGGGCGACGAGGTCCTGTGCCGGACGCAGGCCGGTCAGTACGTGACCGTGCCGCCGAAGGAGGTCGACCTGATCGACGTCTCGCCCGAGCAGATCTGGTCGGTCGCGACGGCGATGATCCCGTTCCTCGAGCACGACGACGCCAACCGCGCCCTGATGGGCTCGAACATGCAGCGCCAGGCGGTGCCGCTGCTCGTCACCGACGCGCCGCTGGTCGGCACCGGGATGGAGCGCCGTGCGGCGATCGACACCGGCGACGTGGTGCTCGCGAGCGAGCCCGGAAACGTGGCCTACGTCGACGCCGAGCAGATCGTCGTCGAGCGTAAGGACGGCACGAGCGACGAGTACGAGCTCCAGAAGTTCATGCGCTCGAACCAGGGGACGCTGATCCACCAGAAGCCGATCGTCAGCGTCGGCGCAACGGTCGCCGGCGGCGATGTGCTGGCCGACGGGTCGGCGACCGACTCCGGCGAGATGGCGCTCGGCAAGAACCTGCTGGTCGCGTTCATGTCCTGGGAGGGTTACAACTTCGAGGACGCGATCATCCTCTCCAAGCGGCTCGTCTCAGACGACGAGCTGACCTCGATCCACATCGAGGAGTACGAGATCGACGCGCGTACGACGAAGCTCGGCGACGAGGAGATCACGCGCGACATCCCGAACCGCTCGGAGGAGAGCCTCAGAAACCTCGACGACCGCGGCATCGTCCGCATCGGCGCCGAGGTCCAGTCCGGCGACCTGCTGGTCGGCAAGGTCACGCCCAAGGGCGAGACCGAGCTGACGGCCGAGGAGAAGCTGATCCGCGCGATCTTCAAGGAGAAGGCGCGCGAGGTCCGCGACACCTCGCTCAAGGTGCCGCACGGCGAGGGCGGCGTCGTGATCGACGTCAAGACCTTCAGCCGCGACGACGGCGACGACCTGCCGCCGGGCGTCAACGACCTGGTCCGCGTGTTCGTGGCCAAGAAGCGCAAGATCGCCGAGGGCGACAAGCTCGCCGGCCGTCACGGCAACAAGGGCGTGATCTCGAAGATCGTCGACGAGCAGGACATGCCGTTCCTCGAGGACGGCACGCCGGTCGACGTGATCCTCAACCCGCTCGGCGTGCCGAGCCGGATGAACCTCGGGCAGATCCTCGAGACCCATCTCGGGTGGGCCGCGGCGCAGGGCTGGTACAACGACGGCTCCGAGGCCCACAAGCAGGCCGGCAACGGCGGCAAGGGCAAGGTCTACGTCGCGACGCCGGTGTTCGACGGCGCGACCGTCGCCGATGTCGATGAAGCGCTGGTGCGCTGGCAGGACGAGCACCAGGGCCGGATCCGGATGGACGTCGACAAGAACCGTCGCGCCGGCGAGAAGGCCTCAGGCAAGGTGACGCTGTTCAACGGGCGCACCGGCGAGCCGTTCGCCGAGCAGGTGACGGTCGGCTACATGTACATCCTGAAGCTGCTGCACCTCGTCGACGACAAGATCCACGCCCGCTCGACGGGCCCGTACTCGCTCGTCACCCAGCAGCCGCTGGGCGGCAAGGCGCAGTTCGGCGGACAGCGGTTCGGTGAGATGGAGGTGTGGGCGCTCGAGGCGTACGGCGCCGCGTACACCCTCCAGGAGATGCTCACGATCAAGTCCGACGACACGGTCGGGCGCGTCAAGGCTTACGAGGCGATCGTCAAGGGCGAGAACATCGCCGAGCCGTCGATCCCCGAGTCGTTCAAGGTCCTGCTCAAGGAGATGCAGTCGCTGGCGCTCGACGTCAACGTCGTCTCCGAGGAGGGCGAGCGTGCCGAGATGCGCGAGGAGGACGACGACCTGCTCAGAGCAGCCGAGGAGCTGGGCATCGACCTGAGTGGCGTCCGCGCCACCGACGGCGCAGCCGCCGACGAGGCGACCGAGCACGAAGGCGAGACGGTGGAGGCCTCCGCGGAAGAGGCCGAGGAAGAGGATCCCGATCTCGAGCCGGGCGAGGACCTGGTCGAGGAGGATCTCGCCGCCGAGGTCGACCCGATGCTCGACGACGACATCGATCCGGGTGAAGCCGAGGGCGTGACTGAGGAAGCCGAAATTTCGAATAGCAAGGAATCACTTTGATCGACATCAATAACTTCGACGCCATCGAGATCGGCCTCGCCTCGTCCAAGCAGATCCGTTCGTGGAGCTCGGGCGAGGTCACGAAGCCGGAGACGATCAACTACCGCACGCTGAAGCCCGAGAAGGATGGGCTGTTCTGCGAGCGCATCTTCGGTCCGACCAAGGACTGGGAGTGCTACTGCGGCAAGTACAAGCGCGTCCGTTACAAGGGAATCGTGTGCGAGCGCTGCGGCGTCGAGGTCACGCGGTCGAAGGTCCGCCGCGAGCGGATGGGCCACATCGACCTCGCCGCACCGGTCTCCCACATCTGGTTCTTCAAGGGCGTCCCGAGCCGGATCGGCTACCTGCTCGACATGGCTCCGAAGGAGCTCGAGAAGGTTCTGTACTTCGCCGCGTCGATGGTGACGTGGGTCGACGACGAGGCCCGCGCCAGGGACGTTGAGTCGCTCGAGGGCGAGGTCAACAAGGTGCTCGACGCCTACGCGGCCGAGAAGGAAGAGCGCGTGCTCGAGCTGAAGGAGTCGCTCGCCCGCCGCGAGCAGTTCCTCGAGACCGCCAAGACCGGCCGCGACTTCTCCGACGAGGACCACCTGTGGACCGAGACGCTCGAGGTCAACGTCGCGAAGCTGTCCGACGAGGAGCGCGACAAGCTGCTCAAGGACGTCCGCAAGGCGTTCCAGGCCGACATCGACGACACCGAGGCCTACATCGAGGACGCGGCCGAGCGCATGCGCCAGGTGTGGGAGCTGTTCAAGAACATGAAGCCGAAGGACGTGATCAACGACGAGACCACGTTCCGCGAGCTGAAGGACCGGTTCGGGTCACCGTACGGGTTCGGCGAGTACTTCCGCGGCGGCATGGGTGCCGAGGCGGTACGCGACCTGCTCCAGCAGGTGATCCTGGACGAGGAAGCCGCCGATCTGCAGGACCAGGTCAAGACCGCCAAGGGCCAGAAGCAGGCCCGCGCGGTCAAGCGCCTGAAGGTCGTCTCGGCGTTCATCTCGTCCGGCAACAAGCCGGAGATGATGATCCTCGAGGCCGTGCCGGTGATCCCGCCGGAGCTGCGCCCGATGGTGCAGCTCGACGGTGGCCGGTTCGCGACCAGCGACCTCAACGATCTCTACCGCCGCGTGATCAACCGGAACAACCGGCTGAAGCGGCTGCTCGACCTCGGCGCGCCCGAGATCATCGTCAACAACGAGAAGCGGATGCTGCAGGAGGCCGTCGACGCGCTGTTCGACAACGGCCGCCGCGGGCGCCCCGTCACCGGACCGGGCAACCGTCCGCTCAAGAGCCTCAGCGACATGCTGAAGGGCAAGCAGGGCCGCTTCCGCCAAAACCTGCTCGGCAAGCGCGTCGACTACTCCGGCCGATCGGTGATCGTGTCCGGCCCGTCGCTGCGCCTGCACCAGTGCGGGCTGCCGAAGCTGATGGCGCTCGAGCTGTTCAAGCCGTTCATCATGGCCCGGCTCGTGGAGCGCAAGTCCGCGCAGAACATCAAGGCGGCCAAGAAGATGGTCGACTCGATGATCCCCGAGGTCTGGGACGTGCTCGAGGAGGTCATCCACGAGCACCCCGTGCTGCTCAACCGCGCGCCGACGCTCCACCGCTTGGGGATCCAGGCGTTCGAGCCGGTGCTGGTCGAGGGCAAGGCGATCCAGGTCCATCCGCTCGTCTGTCACGCGTTCAACGCTGACTTCGACGGCGACCAGATGGCGGTCCATCTGCCGCTGTCGGCCGAGGCGCAGGCGGAGGCGCGGATCCTGATGCTGTCCTCCAACAACATCCTCTCGCCGGCGCACGGCTCGCCGCTCGCGACGCCGACGCAGGACATGATCCTCGGTGCCTACTACCTGACCTACGGTCCGGATGAGGCAGCGCTGGCCGAGATCGACCCGGCGACGCACACCCCCCGCCCGCACAGGTTCCGCACAGCCCAGGAGGCCGAGTGGTCCTACGAGAACGGCAGTGCCGGGGTGAAGCTCCACGATCTGGCCGAGTACCGGCCGCTGGGCCTCGAGGGCGGCCACGTGCTGACGACGGTCGGGCGGATCATCTACAACGACCACATCGAGCGAGCACTCCAGGAGGCGATGGGCGACGCGTTCGACCCCGCCACCTACGAGTTCGTCAACCGCTCGATGAAGAAGAAGGACACGACCAAGCTGGTCGACGACCTCGTGCAGGCGTACGGGGCGTCGTCGATCTCGCAGGTGCTCGACGCGTTCAAGGACATCGGCTTCCACTACGCCACCCAGTCAGGCGTGACGATCTCCAAGAACGACGTCCAGATCCCGCCGTCGAAGGCCGAGATCCTCGCCCGCTACGACAAGCAGCTGGAGACGATCGAAGGCCAGTACGCCGACGGCGAGATGGGCCAGGAGGAGCGCCACGAGGCGGTCACGGGGCTCTGGGACAGGGCGACGAACGAGGTCGCGGACGCAATGACCGCGAACCTAGACGAGCTCAACCCGATCTTCATGATGGCCAACTCGGGTGCCCGTGGCTCGTTCTCCCAGATCCGCCAGCTGGCGGGGATGCGTGGTCTGATGGCGAACCCGAAGGGGGAGATCATCGAGCGTCCGATCAAGGCCAACTTCATGGAAGGCCTGACCGTGCTCGAGTACTTCATCTCCACCCACGGTGCCCGCAAGGGTCTTGCCGACACGGCACTCCGTACGGCGGACTCGGGCTACCTCACCAGAAGGCTGGTCGACGTATCCCAGGACGTGATCATCCGCCAGGACGACTGCGGCACGGCCGGGTTCATCGACATGCCCGTGTCGAAGCTCGAGGTCAACCCCGAGACGCGCGCTCTGCGCCCGACCGGGGAGCCGAACGACAACCTGATCGGTCGCGTTGCCGCGGACGACATCAAGACCAAGCGCGGTCGGCTGATCGCGGAGAAGGGCCAGGAGCTCGATCGGGCGGAGCTCGCCGACCTGTTCGAGGCGTGGCACGAGGACACCGAGAAGGGCGCCGTGATCACGGTTCCCGTCCGCTCGGTGCTCAAGTGCGAGGCGCCGACGGGGGTCTGCCAGGCTTGCTACGGCCGCTCGCTCGCGACCGGCAACCTCGCCCAGATCGGCGACGCGGTCGGGATCATCGCGGCTCAGTCGATCGGCGAGCCGGGCACCCAGCTGACGATGCGTACGTTCCACACCGGCGGCGTCGCCGGCGCGGACATCACGCACGGCCTGCCGCGTGTCGTCGAGCTGTTCGAGGCGCGTAAGCCGAAGGGCCTCGCGAAGATCGCCGAGGTCGCAGGCAAGGTGGCGATCGAGGAGTCAGACAAGGCGCTGACCGTCGTGATCACCGACGACGGCGGCGAAGAGCACCGACACACGTTCCCGCGGCGGACGATCCTGTACGTCGAATCCGGCCAGAAGATCGAGGCCGGAACGCAGCTCAACGAGGGGTCGCTGTACCCGCACGAGCTGCTCGCGATTCGCGACCGGACCGAGACCGAGCTGTACCTCGTCCGCGAGGTGCAGGAGGTCTACAAGTCCCAGGGCGTGGACATCAACGACAAGCACATCGAGCTGATCGTGCGCCAGATGATGAAGAAGGTCCGCGTCGACCAGAAGGGCGACACCGACCTGCTGCCCGGGCAGTTCGTCGACCGCTTCGACTACGCCCGCATCAACCAGGCGGTGATCGACGCCGGTGGCGAGGCGGCCCAGGCCGAGGAGATCATCCTCGGGATCACGAAGGCCTCCCTGAACACCGACTCGTTCCTGTCGGCGGCGTCGTTCCAGGAGACGACGAAGGTTCTCACCGACGCCGCTCTGGAGGGCAAGATCGACCGGCTGAACGGGCTCAAGGAGAACGTGATCATCGGCAAGCTGATCCCGGCGGCGACGGGCCTGAAGCGCTACCGCCGGATCGAGATCGAGCCGGCCGAGCCGCTCCCGCGCGGCCTCGACGATGTCGGTCTGCTCGACCACGATGAGCTCGCGGCCGAGCTCGGGCTGACCGACGGTGAGTCGCTTGGTGGCTTCGCGACCGGCCTCGAGCCGGATCTGTCGGATCTCGAGAACATCGGCAACGGCCCGACGCTCGGGTTCGTCGAGGAGCTCGCGGACCTCGACGTCCCAGCGGACGACGGCGACTCCGACTCGTAGGCGTAAGCAGTGCGGTTCGCAGGCCGTCCCCGCCAGCCCGGCGGGGGCGGCTCTGCGATCGGCCCCAGAACGTCTTCGTTTCTTAACAACCTTCTCCTCAGAATCGGGCTGTTTCGGCCGTTGGACGTGGCATCTTTATTCGGAGTGAGCGGACCCAACTTTCAGCGGATCGGGCATGGCGGCGCGAGCGCGCTCGCGCCCGGCAACACGCTGGCGTCGTTCGACGCCGCGCTTGAGGTTGGGATCGACATGATCGAGTTCGACGTGCGCGGGTGGCGTGGTGAGCTGGTGCTCGCTCACACGGTGCTCGACGCCCGGCTCGGCCGCAGCCTGCCGCTGCGCGAGGCGCTTGCGCATCTTGCGTCCGACCCGTTCGCCGGAATCGACTTCAACGTCGACGTCAAGCACCGCGGCTGCGAGCGTCCGCTGCTCGACGAGCTGCGGCGGTCCGGGCTGCTGCACCGGACGCTGATCTCCTCGCAGGTCGCGGCCGTACTCACCCGAGTGCGTGAGCTCGAGCCCGACGCCCGGCTCGGGATCTCCCTCGGCGGCAGGCTTCCCCGGGCTACTCACCGGTGGCGCAACTGGCGCTCACAGGTGCTGGCGGGGCTCGCGGGCGGCCGCTGGGATGCGCTGATGGCCCAACACCGCCTGGTAGACGCCGGCTGGTCGAGGCGATCGAGTCCCGCGGCGGCCGGCTGTACGCCTGGACCGTCAACGAGCGCTCGTCGATCGAGTCGCTGCAAGGGCTCGGAGTGCACGGGATCACGACCGCCGACCCGCGGTTGTTCGCGCCCGCTTAGCCCCCGTGCGGACGTAGCGCCGGGCGCAGCCGAAGCGTTGCTCCATGAACCCGAGCGGCCTGACCAACGGCCCGATCTCGGCACGGCCGGGGAGGCAGTCCGACAGCAGTACCCGCGCGCCCGTCTGCGCGATCAGTGCGCTCGCGGCGTCCGGACCGAGGCGGCCGTCGAACAGCTCATCGCCGGCCGCCACAGCGTGAACGGCGCGTAGTCGTCGTTGACGTAGTCGTGGAACGTCGCGCCCGCGTACGCGGCGCCGGGCAGCAGCAGCAGCACGATCGCGAGTCCGCTCGCCGCCGCGTGGAGCCCCAGCCGCTGCCACCCGCTGACGGCGAGGATCGCGAGTGGCAGGCTCGTGCCCTCGAGCGCCGTCAGCCGTGCGCCGGCGCCGAGCAACACGTAGATCACGACGCTCGCGCCGAGCCACAGCCACAGCTGCGGCTCTGGCGCTGCTCGGCGGCTGCGGCGGTTGAGGACGTTGAGCGCGACCGCACCACGAGCGGGCCGAACACGACCGGATAGGTCCACGCCGGCCCGGGCCCGAAGCTCGCGCGGAGGTTCGCCAGCGACCAGTCGGTATTCGACTGCGCCAGGACCAGGTAGTAGACCAGCGGCGCGAGCACCGCGGCCAGCAGCGTCGCGATCGGGCGGGGTGCTCGGATCAGGAACGCGGCCGTGACCAGCAACAGGACCAGCCCCACCCAAGGGTCGAGCGGCGCGAAGCTCGCCCCGGATGCTCACGCGGCCGACGATACAGAGCGCGCAGGATTCGGAGGCGCGCTCAGACGTCGGTAGGTGTAGAGTGAATCCCGATTCACAGGGTCGCCGGTGGAGCAAAAGGAGACGCGAACGTGGACTTGAACGACACGCCTGAGCAGGCGGCATTCCGCGAGCAGGTCCGTGCCTGGCTCGACGCCAACAAGGCGGACGCGCCGCCACGGACGGGATCATCGGAGGATTCCGCCTACACCGACGCGCGCCGCGCGTGGCAGCGCAAACTCGCCGAGGCCGGCCTGGCCGGTGTGACCTGGCCGCCCGAGTTCGGCGGACAGGGGAAAGGCCCGATCGAGCAGATCACGGTCAACCAGGAGATCCAGAACGCGGATGTGCCAGGGATCCTTGACGTCATCGGGATCGGAATGCTCGGCCCGTGCATCATCGCCCACGGCACAGATGAGCAGAAGAGCCGGTATCTCGGCCCGATGCTGCACGGCGATGAGGTCTGGTGCCAGCTGTTCTCAGAGCCCGCCGCGGGCTCCGATCTGGCCGCGGTGCAGACTCGCGCGCGCCAGGGTGAGGATGGGAGCTGGACGCTCAACGGCCAGAAGGTGTGGACCACGAACGCTCAGTTCGCGGCCCACGGACTGCTGCTGGCGCGGACCGACCCCGACGTCCCGAAGCACAAGGGGCTGACGATGTTCATCGTCCCGATGGACGCCCCCGGGGTCACGATCCGTGGACTGCGGCAGATCTCGGGCGAAGCTGAATTCAACGAGGTGTTCTTCGACGACGTCAAGCTCGACGAGGACGCGGTCGTCGGCGGCGTCGGCAACGGCTGGGGCACCGCGCTGACGGTGCTGATGTTCGAGCGGCTGACGATCGGTGCCGGCTCGCAGGCGTTCGGAAACCCGTCGCGAGTCGCGGAGACGCTCGCGACCGACGAAACCGCACGGCGCGATCCCGAGGTGCGCCAGCGGCTCGGCGAGATCACCACCGAGTTCATGGCCGTACGGTTCAACGGCTACCGCGCGCTGACCACGCTCGCGCGCGGGCAGATCCCCGGCCCCGAGGCCGGGCTCGCGAAGGTGACGATGGTCAACGCAGCGATCGCGGCCGGCGACTTGATGGCCGACACGATCGGACCCGACGCGCTCGCCGCCGACAGCGACTGGGCGTACATGATCTCGTTCATGCCGGGGCTGAAGTCAGCCGGCGGCACCGAGCAGATCCTCCGCAACACGATCGGCGAGCGCGTACTCGGCTTGCCGCCCGAGCCGCGTCTCGACAAGGGGATCCCGTTCTCCGAGTTGCGCGCCAAGGAGAAGGAGGCGGTGGCCGGATGAACTTCGCACTGTCAGACGAACAGATGTTGCTACGCGAGGCCGCGCGCGGCGCGCTCTCGCGGCACAAGACGATCGTGGCCGCGCGCGAAGCGCTCGAGGACCCAGCCGCGCTGCCGGATCTGTGGCCGATGGCGGTCGAGGCGGGCTGGCCCGGACTGTTGATCGGCGAGGAGCACGGCGGCGCCGGTCTCGACGCGTTCGATGCGCTGCTGGTGGCCGAGGAATGCGGGCGGGTGCTCGCATCGGTGCCGTTGCTCGGGCTGCTGCCCGCGACGGCGATCCTCGACGCCGCCGGCGATGAGTCGCTGGCTCAGGTCGCCACGGGCGAGTTGCGTCCGGTCTACGTGCCGGCGCGCCCGCCGGGTGACGTCGAGCAGTCATGGACCGTCGATAACCGCCATGGGATGGCGCGCAAGGCGCCGCCACGCGCGACGGTGTCGGGCGATCAGGTGACGCTCGACGGCGAGGTCGCGTACGTCCCGGATGCTCCGGGCGCCGGGCTGCTCGTGGCGGTCGGAGTCGACGGCGACGGCGAACCGGTCGCGGCCGCCATTGCGGCCGACGCCGACGGCGTGTCGATCGAGTCGGTGATGCTGTACGACGCGACCCGCTCGCTCGGGACCGTCAAGTTCGAAGGCGCAACCGGACGCCGGCTCGAGGTCGGTAGCGAGGCGCTCGCCGACGCCTGGTATCTCGCCCATGCGCTGATCGCGGGCGAGTCGATCGGCGCCGTACAGACGTGCCTTGACGTCAGCGTCGTGTACGCGCGCGATCGATTCACGTTCGGACGCGCGATCGGCTCCTACCAGGCGATCAAGCACGAGCTGACGGAGGTCCTGCGCCGGCTCGAGAACAGTCGCGGGCTGCAGTACTACGCCGGCTGGGCGCGCGCGGAGAAGCCCGAGGAGTTCCCGCTCGCCGCGAGCGCGGCGCGTTCGGCGGCCGGGCACGCGCTCGATCACGCCGCCAGGACGATGATCAACGTCCACGGCGGGATCGGGGCTACCTGGGAGCACGACGCGCCGCTGTTCTTCCGCCGCGCGCAGCTCTCGCGGCGGCTGCTCGCGGGCACACATGACGCGACCGATCGGGTCGCCGCGGAGACGCTGGCGGCGGCGTAGCTTCCCGTGGGTGCGTTCAGATCGCTTCGAGGAGATCGGCGATCAGCAGCGGTTCGAGCGCAACGTGCTGCGGGCGCAGGTCTGCGGCGCGACCCTGGACGGTGATCTCCCCGTAGCCGTCGGGGCCTGGGTTGCGGTGTACAACGAAATGGTCTCGGCTCAGATCCAGGACCCAGTACTCGGCGACAGCGGGCGCGTACAGCCTCGGCTTCAGCGTCAGGTCGCGCTCACGCGAGCTGAGTGCGACCTCGATCACAAGCAGCGCGCTCGTCGGATGCCCGCGCAGATCGGAATTGACGATCGCGAGGTCCGGCTCGGGCCGCGAGGTCGCGAGCCGCAGCGAGGCACAGACGCGTATGTGGTTGCGATCTACGTCGAGGCTGCGGAAGACCCACTGATTGAGCAGCCACGCGATGGCGCTCTCGTGACGGTCCGACTTCGGGCTCATGTCGAGGACGAGGCCATCGATCAGCTCAACACGCTGATTGTCGAATCCGCCAAGCTCGACGAGCTCGTTGTACTCGGCGACCGAGTAGCGGTGGAGCTGGCTGACGAAGTCGAGCACCGACATGCACGTAAGTCTAGGAGCGTCCAGCCCGGTCGAATCACCCCCGCCTGCATCCGTCGCAACGAATTGCGAGGATTCGGACATGGCCCTCGCTGACGCATACGGATCGCTGGTCGCCGAGGTCCGCGAGCTGCTACCCGCCGGCGCCGTGGTGGTCGATGCGCATACACACCTCGGACGCGACGAGGACGGCCAGGCGCTCCAGCCCGGCGAGCTGCTCGAGTTCCTTGATCAGGCCGCGCCGAACGCCCGCGCGTGCACGTTCCCGCTGCATGACCCCGAGCGCGTGCCGGCGTACCGGGTTCCCAACGATCGTGTGCTCCGCTGGGCGGAGGAGGCCGGCGGGCGGCTGTATCCGTATTGCAGGCTGGATCCGGCCGATGATCCGGTGCCCGAGGCGGAGCGTTGCCTGGCGCTCGGTGCCCGAGGGATCAAGCTCCATCCGCGCGCCCAGTCGTTCGGGTTCGGCGACGCGGCCGCCGATTCGATCTGGAAGGTCGCCGACGAGGCACGCGTCCCGATCCTGATCCACGCCGGCCGCGGCATGCCGAGGATGGACCCGCTCGCCGACCTCGCGCTCCGTTATCCCGATGTGGTGCTAGTGCTCGCGCACGCGGCGATCGCCGACCAGGGGATGTTCGCGTCGCGGCTGGCAGATCACCCGAACATCTTCTACGACACCTCGACGTTCTCGGTTTTCGACCAGCTCGCGCTGTTCGCTCGCGTGCCGGCCGAGCGGATCGTGTTCGCCTCCGATGTGCCGTACGGACGCCCGCTCGGCGCGCTGCACGCCGCGCTGAGAATCGCTGCCTACGCCGGCCTTGACGAGGCCGAGCGCTGCGCGCTGGTCGGCGCGACCATGATCGACATTCTCGAGCGCCGGCCACTCGCCGCGCCGACAGCGCCTCGCGTGCCCGAGATCCGCCGTGTCAGCGGCCGGCTGACCCGGGTCAACGGCTACCTGCTGATGGCGTTCGCCGCTGCGATCAGCTCCGGGCCGCCGCCCGAGTTCGACCGCGGCCTGCCGTTCATCGCGCTGGCCCGGGCGGCGTGCCGCGATCCCGATCCTGGCGCCGCCGGACCGGCCCTCGCACGGATCGACGAGATGCTCGCGACCGCCGAGGAGCTGATCGGCGCAGGCGGCGAGCAGGTCCGCTCCGCCGTTGGGCTCGTGATGGCGTGCGCCGTGATCGCCGCCACCGAGGCTCAACCGGGTCGCTGAGGGATTCAGCGGGCCGCAGTCCGGCTCACGCGGACGATCGCGAGGCCGTCGTGGTACTCGGGGTCGGTCGCGATCACCCGGCGCCGGCCGCCCTTGCCGTACGCGATCATGATGCCGGCGTGGCCGGCGTCGTCGGTGTACAGGTGGCGGCCGTTGCCGACCCAGACGCTCGCGCCCGGCACCGGCAGCACGACCCCGCCGATGTCGACCGTGACCACGATCCGCAGCCGCGTGCGGTGGTGCAGCTTCGCGCGCTTGGGCGTGACCGTCACCTGCAGCGTCCCCGAGGGCGGGCAGGTGGCGAACACGTAGCAGGGGAGCCCCGGCTCGCTGTGGAGCACGGGCGCGCCTGAGACGGCGGTGGCCGCTGGTCCGGGCAGGATCCCGAGGCTGCCCGTGGCGCCGCCGAGCGCACCGAGCCCGCCGGCGAGGCTCTGAGCCGAGAGGACGCCGGGCATGAGCACCTGCGAGCAGACCGACTTCGGAATCCGGGCCGGGTTGGCGGGTCCGGGGTGCGTGATCGCGTCGACTCCGAGCGCGTACGCGACGGGGTCGGTTGTGCCCGCGAGTACGTGCTCACTGAGGTCGCCCGGGCAGATTGACTGGAGCTCGAGGTTGGAGATCTGGCCGCCGCCCGTCGACAGGCAGCTGGTGCAGTGGTCGGGCCCGCTATTTGGGGTCGCGAGCTCGTCGTGGGTGCTGTACAGGTTCGTGTAGGCGATCCCGGGGAACGTCTGCGCCCGGCTGTTGAGCGCCTCGATGAAGTTCGACGTGGACACCTGCTGCCAGTCGGCCGGGACGCAGCCGAGCGTTTCGCAAATGGCGGACGTCAGGACCGTCGTGCCGTGGTTGCTCGGCTCGAGCCCGACGACGTCCGCGATCATCGTCCGCGTGTCGGGCCAGAAGCGAAGCGCCCAGCGCATCGACATGCCGCCCTGGCTGTGGCCGATGATCGCGATCTGCCGTCCCGCGAGCTTGTACATCGTGCGGATCGCGTAGACGAGGTACTCGCCCGAGATGTCGATCCGGTTGAGCGTCTGGTTCGGGGCGGTGTACGCGCACCAGGGGATCCCGAGCTTGTCGAGCGCCGGCTCCCAGTTCCAGCCGAAGTTCTCGGTCGGGGTCGTCGACGTTCCGGGGTTGAGCAGCACCGGCTCCACCTTCGCGTTGCTGACGCCGGGCTCGCAGGACAGCGACGCCTTCAGCTGCGCGGGCGTCGGAGTGAGCGCCGGACCCGGCTGGTCAAGCGGCGCGAACGGTGCCTGCGCGTACGCCGGGCCGGCGCACAGCGCCAGCACGGCCGAGCCCACGAATGGCGCCAGAAGCCGGTTCAACACGCCGCGAGCTTATCCGCCGCCCTTGAGCTCTGACACGAAGAAGATCAGATTGCGGAGCGCACGGCGGTCGAGGACGCCGAACGCGGGCATCGGCGATCTGGGGTGCAGGAGCGCCCGGCGGATCCCGTTCTGGCTCAGCCGGCGGCCGACGGCGGTGAGGTCCGGGCCGGGGCCGTCGTTGCCGGCCGTGCCGAGCTTGTGGCACGCGAGGCAGCCGGCCTGGGCGGCGACGGCCGCGCCCTGGAGGAAGCGATCGCGCGAAGCAGGGGAGAGGCCGGGCGGGGGCTGGACCGTCAGGCCCGACGGGCTTCCCCGCAGACCCGGTGCTAGCTCGCTGGCGACGAGGTGGCCAGGCCTGCAGGCGCCGAAGCTCTGGAAATCCGAATCGCTGGTTCCAGCGGCGTTACCCACGTTCGCGATCTCGGTCAAGGTCAGCGACCTGTAGCTGCACGCGGAGCCGGGGAGAGCCTCGACCAGGAACAGGCCGCCCGGGACGGTTCGCAGGATCGGCTGCGGTGCGCTCGCGCCGAACCCGAGGTCGAGCCCGTAGACGCCGCGACCCGCCGCGAGCCCGTACGTGACCCCGCGAGGCGTGACATCGATCAGATGGAACTGGATCGCAGACCGGCAGAAGCCGAACGGGCGGCCGTCGAGAACGAACCTGCCGGCCACAACGCTGTTGCCGTTCTGGCCCGACTGCAGCAGCCAGGAATGGCCGTCGACGGCGCCGCGTTCGATCGTCTTGAACGGTCCCTCAGGGGACGGCTGCGTGACGTGCGGCGGCAGCCCGCATGTGAGCCGGGTGCTGCCTGCCGGCGCGGCCGGGATCGCTGTCCGGGGGTGTCGGCCGTGACCGATCAAGATCACCGCCAGCACTGCGATGGCCAGCGCGGTTGCGGTCCCGACGACCATCAACACCACGCCCGGTCGCCGTTGAGGCGTTCGCGCCGGCTTGCGCTCGGCCTCGACGACGGCGCGCAACTGGCGCTCGAGCTCTGGCATCAGCAGCTTCATGGACGCTCCTTCAGTCGCGTGCGGAGCGTCGCCAGCCCGCGGCTGACTCGCTTTCGCACGACGCTCTCCGAACAGTGCATCTCGCGCGCGATCTCGCCGTAGTCGCGCTCCTCCAGGACTCGGGCGGTCAGCGCGGCGCGCTGATCGGATGGCAGCTGCTCGACGAGCTCGAGCGCCCGAGTGTCCGACGTGGCGGCCTCGATCCGCTCGATCGTGTCGTCGTCGAGCGCCAGCACCGGCATCCCAAGGCGGCGTCGGGCTTCGTCCTGCACCCGTCCCCGCTCGCGGCTGCGCGCGAGCACATTGCGTGCGATCCCGAACAGCCACGCTGCTGCGGTTCCGAGCTGCGGGTCGTAGCGCTTGGCCGAGCCGAGCGCCTCGGCGAACGTCTCAGCCGTCAGGTCTGCCGCCAGCTCGCCGCTGCCGGTGGCGCGGACGAAGAAGCCAGCTACGGGGCGCTCGTAGCGCCGGTAGAACACGGCGAATGCGTTCGCGTCCGCGAACGCTTGCGCGAGCAGCATCTCGTCGCTTCGCCTGTCCGCCACCGCCATAGCATCTACTTGTTCAGCGGTTGGCGGGATTTGTGACCCGCTTGCCACGTGAATCGGGGTTCACTACCATTGTGAATCGAGATTCACGTCCGCCCTGAAGGAGAGCCCGATGGCCACGATCGACGTCAGCGACCCCGCCCGCGAGGTACGCAACCAGGCCCCGCCGCTGCAGCCGGTCGACTACTTCGAGATCGACCTGGCGCTGCGGGAGGCCGTCGATCGCGAGGGTGCGGGGTGGGGCGTCGACCGTCTGCGTGACGCGGGCGCCGTGGCAGGCAGCGTCGAGGCGCTCGAGCACGGCCGCCGCGCGGAGCGCAACGAGCCGATCCTGCGCACCCATGACCGGTTCGGCAACCGGATCGACGAGGTGGAGCTCGATCCCTCGTGGCACTGGCTGCTGCGGGGCGCGATCGAGCGAGAGATCCACTCGTTGCCCTGGCGGGAGGAGAAGCCCGGGGCGCACGTGGTCCGCGCGGCGCTGATGGCGCTGTGGGGCAACGCGAACGGCGGCGTGCTGTGCCCCGTGTCGATGACCTACGCCGCGATCCCCGCGCTGCGCGACAGCGCAGCCGAGCTCGACGCCGAGTGGGAGCCGCGGCTGACGAAGCCCGACTACGACCACGGCGCGCTCGCCGGGATGGCGATGACCGAGCGCCAGGGTGGCTCCGATGTTCGGGCCAACATCACCCGCGCCGAGCCCCAGCCCGACGGCTCGTACGAGATCCATGGCCATAAGTGGTTTTGCTCCTACCCGCCGTGTGATGTGTTCCTCGTGCTCGCCCAAGCGCCAGCCGGGCTGTCGTGCTTCCTGGTCGAACGGGCGCTCGGTGGGATGGAGTTCCAGCGCTTGAAGGACAAGCTGGGCACGCGATCGTTGCCGTCGAGCGAGGTCGAGTTCCATGGCGCGATCGGGAGGCTCATCGGCGAAGAGGGTCGCGGCGTCCCGGCGATCATCCGGATGGTCAACCACACCCGGCTCGACTGCCTGCTCGGCGCCACCACAGGCCTGCGCCGTGGCACGATCGAGGCGATCCACCACACCCGCCACCGTGCTGCGTTCGGGCATCTGCTCTCGGATCAGCCGGCGATGCTGAACGTGCTCGCCGATCTGGCGCTCGAGTCCGAGGCGACGACCGTGGCCGCGATGCGGGTCGCGCGCAGCTACGACGAGGGCGACTCAGAGGCTGCGTTCCGGCGGTTCGCTACCGCGGTGATGAAGTACTGGGCCTGCAAGCGCGCGGCCGGCCACGCGGCTGAGGCACTCGAGTGCCTCGGCGGCAACGGGTTCGTCGAGGACTCCGGGATGCCGTTGCTGTACCGCGATGCGCCGCTCGGCTCGATCTGGGAGGGGTCCGGGAACGTCGCCGCCTTGGATGTGCTGCGAGCGATCGTCAAGGAGCCCGCCGGGCTGCCCGCGTTCATGGCCGAGTGCGAGCTGGCGGCTGGCGCGGATGCCCGTCTCGACGAGCACCTCGCGCGCGTGCGCACGCGCGCGGAGGACATCTTCGCCGGCGGTGACCCGCAGTTCGAGGCGCGGCGGATCGTCGAGGAGCTCGCGCTGGCGCTGCAGGCGTCGCTGCTCGTGCGCCACTCGCCGCCGGCGGTCGCCGACGCGTTCTGCGCCGCGCGGCTGAACGGCGAGGGTGGCCGCGTCTACGGCACGCTGCCGGCGCGTACGGACGCGCGCGCGATCATCGAGCGCGCGTTCCCCGTATGACCGCTGTCCTGTACGAGGTCGACGGCCGGGTCGCGCGATTGACGCTGAACCGGCCCGAGCGCGGAAACGGCCTCACCCGCGGGCTGATCGAGGAGCTGCACCGCTGCGTCGAGCAGGCGGATCTGGATCCGGCGGTGCACGTCCTGCTGCTGTCGGGCAACGGCAAGGGTTTCTGCGGCGGCTATGACCTGGTCGAGTCGGCCGAGGGCCAGGGCTCGCTGGGCTCCGATGACGCTCCGTCGGCTTCGGGCTTGCCGCCTGGGTCCCCGCTCGACCCGATGGTGATGATGCGCAACCACAACCCGGCCGAAGTGTGGGACCCGATGGTGGACTACGCGATGATGAGCCGCAACGTCCGCGCGTTCATGTCGCTGTTCCACTGCTCGAAGCCGGTCGTCTGCAAGGTCCACGGCTTCTGCGTCGCAGGCGGCACCGACATGGCGCTGTGCTCGGACCTGCTCGTGATCGCTGCCGACGCGAAGATCGGGTACCCGCCGGCCCGCGTGTGGGGTTCGCCGACGACCTCGATGTGGGCCTACCGGCTCGGACCCCAGCGCGCGAAGCGGCTGCTGTTCACGGGCGACTCGCTGAGCGGAGCGGAGGCACTGGAGTGGGGGCTCGCGATCGAGGCGCCCGCCCCGGATGCGCTGGACGAGCGGACTGAGGTGCTGGTCGAGCGGATCGCCCGCAACCCGATCAACCAGCTGCAGATGATGAAGCTGCTCGTCAACCAGTCGACGTACGCGCAGGGGCTGCACGCGACCCAGATCCTGGGGACGGTGTTCGACGGGATCACGCGCCACACGAAGGAGGGCTACGAGTTCCAGGGGCTCGCGGCCCGCGAGGGTTTCCGCGCGGCGGTACGCGAGCGCGACGAACCGTTCGGCGACCTCGGCGCCTCGACGTTCAAGGGATGACCTCGGGCACGCAGCTACCCACCCGCGAGCGGCTCCTCCACGCCGCCCGCGAGCTGATCGAGGAGGGCGGCTACGGCGCCGCCTCAGTCGTCGCGATCGCCGAGCGCGCCGGTGTCGCGGCCGGGACGCTGTACCGCCACTTCGACTCCAAGGAGGACCTGTTCGTCGAGCTGTTCCGCGCTGTCTGCGATCGCGAGGTGCAGGCGATGAGGGAGGCGGCCGCGTCGATGCCCGACGACGCGACCCACGTCGATCGCCTCGAGACCGTGCTGTCGACGTTCGCGGCCCGCGCGTTGCGCCGCCCCCGGCTCGCGTGGGCGCTGATCGCGGAGCCGGTCGATCCACTCGTCGACGCTGAGCGGCTCGCGTACCGCGAGCGCTACAGCGCCTTGACGGCCGAGGCGTTGCGGGCCGGGATCGCGGCCGGCGAGCTGCCGGAACAGAACGTGGAGCTGACCGCGGCGGCGCTCGTCGGCGGCTGCGGCGAGGCGCTCGTCGGGCCGCTGTCACCGCTTGCGGGCAGCCGTCCGTCGGTCGTGGAGATCCTCGAGGCGCTGCGGACGTTCGTGCGCCGTGCGGTTGGAGCGCCGCGATGAGCCAGGCGGTCAGGGTCGTGCGCGATGGGCCGGTGTTCACGGTGCTGCTGTCGCGGCCCGAGCGCCGCAACGCCGTCGATGGCGCGACTGCCGCGCAGCTGGCGGATGCGTTCCGGGCGTTCGATCAGGACGACGACGCGGCGGTCGCGGTGCTGCACGGCGAGGGCGGCGTGTTCTGCGCCGGCGCGGATCTGAAGGCGGTCGGGACCGAGACCGGAAACCGTGTGGCCGAGGACGGCGACGGGCCGATGGGTCCGACGCGGATGCGTTTGTCGAAGCCCGTGATCGCCGCGATCGCCGGCCACGCGGTCGCGGGCGGGCTCGAGCTGGCGCTGTGGTGCGACCTACGGGTCGCGGAGGAGGACTCGGTGCTGGGCGTCTTCTGCCGCCGCTGGGGGGTGCCCCTGATCGACGGTGGCACGGTCCGGCTGCCGCGGCTGATCGGGGTCTCGCGGGCGATGGACATGGTCCTCACCGGCCGGGGCGTCGGCGCCACGGAGGCGGAGCAGATGGGTCTCGTCAACCGCGTCGTCGCTGGCGGCCAGAGCCGGGCGGCAGCCGAGGAGCTCGCGCACGAGCTCGCGCGGTTCCCGCAGACATGTATGCGCGAGGATCGGCTGTCGCTGCTCGAGCAGGACGGCCTCGACGAGACCGCTGCGATCGCGAACGAGCTCCAACACGGGCTCCGCTCGCTCACCGACGTCCAGCAGGGGCTCGAGCGATTCCGCGCCGGCGCCGGGCGACACGGATCATTCGACCAGTCGTAGCTCCTCACTGTCACCGCGGGCGAGGGCGGCCATGAACGTTGCAAGGCGCTGGTCGACGATGAGCTCGCCGCTCTCGAGGCCGGACGAGATCGCCTCGTCGGAGAGCGCGTACTGCTCGAAGTAGTCGACCAGCTCCCCCTGGCGCTGTAGCTCGAGCAGCTTGAGCTGGTCGCGGCCGACCTCCTCCGAGCGGAACGGCAGCGACTCGTAACCGATCCCGGTCGCGATCACTTTGCGCTCGAACTGAGCGAACGTCCGCATCGGGAAATGCAACACCTCGACGAGCCCGTTCGTCGGCATCGGCGCCAGCGATGCGCCGCCAACCGAGTGGTTGCCTGGAGCGACGAAGATCTCAGGATGTCCCCGGTGGGCGACCTTAGGCTCGAGCGGCTCGCCGATCAGGTTTTGCGAGGCCCGCTCGCGAACCACGAGTTGCTCGTAGAACGGTCGGTCCTCCTGAACACGCGACGGAACGAAGTTGCTGCGCGGCACGACGATCTGTCCATATCGCGCCGGGATCGCGGCGAATAGATCCGCGAGCGTGCCGGCGGCGGGCCACCAGAACTCGTCCGCGTCGCCGTTGATCACCCAGTCGGCGTCGTACTCAATCGCCGCCAGCCTCGCCATCCGCGTGACCCGCCGGCTCTGGTGGTGTTGGACGCCTTCGACCCGTAGCACGCGTGCGAGCCCGCGGTCCTCGTAGGCCCGCAGAATCTCGGGCGTCGCGTCGCGCGAGCCGTGGTCAGTGACGATCGCGAGGTCGACGCCCTGGGCGAAGTGGTACTCGAGGTTGGCCTCAAGGATCTCTGCCTCGTCCCGGACGACGAGCGTCAGGATCAGAGTCATCCGCCCGGAGTCGCCGGCAACAGGGCCGGAAAACGCGTGTGCATCACCGACCAAGCCGCCGTCGCATCTGTCTGGGTCCAGGCCAGCATCGAGTGATCGGCCTTGCGATAGCTCGCCAGCACCTCGGGCACGAGCCTGCCTCGGCGGCCCGATTCCGCGCAGGCGCACCAGAGGTGGAAATCCTCCCAGCTCGTCAGGCGCAGGTCCTCGGTATAGCCGCCGAGCGCCCAGAAGTCGTCAAGGACGATCAACGCCATCGCGTCGATGTAATTACCGCTGCGGAATCCGTCGGGGTCCCACGCATAGCGGCTCAGCAGCCCGACGGTCTCCCCGGCACGATGCATCGCGATCAGCGGGTAGGCAAACGTCGCGCCGGGATCGCGGTCGAGCGCCTCGACGAGCCGGCCGAGCGCCGTCGGGTAGATCGCGTTGTCGGCGTCGAGGACGAACATCATTTCGCCGCGTGCATGCCGGGCGAGCGCGTTCCGGCTTGCCCCCAGCCCCCGGTTCACCCGGTGGCGCAGCAGCGCCGCAGGCAACCAGGGCCGGTCGGCGAGGAAGTCGCGGACGGCCTCGAGCGACCGATCGGTCGAGGCATCGTCGATCACGAGCAGCTCGTAGTCATGGAACTCGGACGCTTCGACGCTCGCGAGCGCCTCCAAGACTTCGATCTCGTAGTTGTGCAGTGTGATCGCGACGGAGACCCGCGGCCTGGCTTCACGGAAGGTCGGCGTGAGTGTGACGAGCTCCGGCTCGCCGTTAGGATCACGCCCCTGTGATCGCTCCAGCAGATGCTGGACCGACCTGCGGAGCTCGAGCATCTCGGTCGATAAATTGCGCACCGCGCCACGTAGGCGTGCCGCCTCATCCGGGGGCGCGAGCTCCCATGAGGCCCGCTGGGCGGCAGCTTCGGGGCGCGGGGCGGCGTTCATGCTCGGGCGACACCGAGTCGTCACGAGGCGCTCGGCGACCGCGATGAGGCGCTCGATCGTCGCTGTCATGTCGAGTCCGGTGCGAACCATCTCGTAAGCCGATGCGCGGATCCTGTCGAGGCGCGGCGGATGCAGCAGCAGTCCTTCGACGACGTGCGGGATACTCTCCGGCGCCGCGACGACGAAGTGCTCGCCGGGCACGAGCGGATGATGGTCGACGGAGGGCTCGGAGACGACGACACAGCCGTTCGCGATCGCCTGAAGGGCGCGGACCCATTCGAATGAGCTCGTGCCTTCCTGATGCAGATTGATGAGCACCTTTGTCTGTCCGAGGTGCGCGTACTTGGCGCCGTCGACGAGATAGTCGGGACGGGCGGACGGCTTCGTTGCGACCGGTGGCACCAGCATCGCGGTTCGCCGAGGCCACAGCCAGCGTCCGTAGCTGGCTACGATCGCATCGCGCCGAGGGTGGGCTGACCCGAGGTACGTCACATCGATCGGCCGCGGCCCCTCGTGTCCGTTCCAACTGTCCCAATGGCGGGTGTACCCGAGCTGAAGGTGGTCGGCGGCGATGCCGCGACCACGCAGGGCGGCGGCACTCGATTGGTTGATCGCGAGCACCTCGGGAAACTGCGGGGCGAGCTCGCAGACCCGGTCGAACCACTGGGTAAACGGATTCTCGACGCACAACGCGATCGTTCGCTGCAGCTGCTCGGTCGAGGGCCATGCACTCGCGGGCTCGCAGACGTAATGCTCGTGCGGAACGACGACACAGACGGTGTCCGGTCGCGGTTCGGGAAACGCGGAGCTCGCGAGCCCGGCGTCGTAGCCACAGTCGGTCGCCGCCGCGCACAACCCACCGAGCAGCTCGGTCATGTGGTAGTTGCCGCGCGGGCTGGTGACGAACCGAAGCTTCACCGGCAAGGCTCAGCTCAACGGCCCAGGCGGCGACGCAGATACCCTCCGCCGACACGCAGCGGTGCCGTGTACCGCCAGCTGCGCGTGGCGTTGATCACCGCGATCTTGCGCCACAGCTGGCTGCGAGCATCCTCGAGCGACGTCACACGGGCGCGCAGGGCGAGCACCTCTGCGCCGCGCGTCTCGGCGTCCTGGAGGCGGCTCGCGACCTCCGCAAGCTGCTCCTGCAGCATGGCGACGCGAGCGCGCAGCTGAGCTTCCGTGTGATCGGCCGCAGGTGCCTCGGGGCCGGCGGCGGCAAGGCGGCGGCCAGTGTCCATCGTGGGCCCACTGAATGCGGGCTCGACGGCTGGGGTCGCTTTCTCGGATGCTGTCGACATGGCTCGAGTGTGGCTCAGCCTGCTTTGAAGGCGTAGTAGCCCGGCTTCGGTTTTCCGGTGACATCCAGCAAGCCGCTCTCGCTTCCCCCGGGGCCCTCGTCCTGAAGATGAATCCAGCCGAGCGCATAGATGAAGCTCGACCTGCGAGCTATGCGCCACCCATTCGTGATCCATTGTGCCTGAACGGCCGGCGTGACGTAGATATTGAGCTCGTCGTCGGGGGCGGTCGGGATCATCCACTCGGACAGAAACAGTTTGATCCGCTGGTGAGGCGCGGCGAGCATCTTGTTGACGAGCGTCGAAAGCCGACCGAGATCGGAGAAGTCGACCTCGCCGTCGGGGGAGGGCGGATTGTGCAGGTTCGGCGCGCGCCAGCAGAACGGGTTGTGGCCGTAGAGGTCCATCCGCGGACGCCGGCCGTTGGGGAGCCGGAGGTTCTCGATCCACAGCCGGGTCGAGATGTCACCGGTCGTGTACGTGTTGCCCCCGATCACGAGGTTGTGCTTGCTGACCGCCTTCAGCGCCCCGTAGCTCGCATCGAGCATCCTTGCGTAGAGGCGGGGAGCCGCTGCCTGAGCGGCGGTCAGCTTGGGGGCCAGCGGGCGCGCCGGCACTATTGTGGCCCAGTTTGGGCGTCGATTGGGTTCTCCCCAGATCATCCACAGGTGGACCGAGCTGTAGCGGCGCGCGGCGGCGGTCATGAACTCGGCGAGGTCGTTCGGATGCAGCGGCGGATAGTTACCGGCGTGACCGCCATTCGCCCAGGCTGGGGTCGCGTCGACCTGGAGCATGACCTGCATATGGTAAATCGCCGCCTGCTGGATCGCATAGTCAATTCGGGGCGTCCAGTGGTAGGACGGGTCGCCCGGGTTGCTCGGGTCCAGAGGTCGGGTGGGGGCAACGGCATCCCATTGCAGATCCATCTCATAGATCCCGACACCGAGGTTGTGGTAGACGGGAAATTCGGACCTTCCGTTGACGGTCAACGGTCCCCACATCGCCTTCTTGGCCGGGCTCGCGCCGAGCGCCGTCGATGCCGCGAGCGCAAGTGCGATGAGCGCGGCCGACAGGCAGGCGGTGATTGAGTGCGGGCGCACGAATGATCAGCTTCGGCGTCGTGCTGCTGCGATGCCTGCGCCGGACGCGACCGCGACGAACAGCAGCACAACCGCGATCAATGCGATCTCAGGCACGCCCGAGCTCGGGCGCACGAGGCTCGCGAGCGCGGTTGCGCCGCGACGTCCTCGCGAATTGTCGCCGGCGGTGGGGCCGGTGGCCGGGTGCGAGCGGGCCCGGCTGTGGCGGTGGCGGTGGCGCAGCGGGGCGGTTACCTTGCTGGGGCTGCGTGCCGTTGTACCGCCCGTACCAGCTCGCACGGTGGGATTGATACCGACGCCGAACAGCGGCTGGGCAGCGCCCGCGGGCGCGGCGTGTCCGGTTCCCTCCCCGCGCAGTACCGACAACGGGAACGAGTATTCCTTTCCGGCCGGACTGCCGGGGTCCACGAACACGCCCGGCTCCAGCGCTGTGGCTGGGGCCGCGAGCGCGAGAGCAGCTAAGAATACGACGATGGTGTGAGCGGACCCCCTCACGGCTGTCATCAGTGTAAGCCTAATTGCAGGTTCAACCGGCGTTCCGGTTGTGGTCCCCCCGCCGGAGCGTGGCGCTCGACTTTACCGCGGTCTGGAGGCTGCTCTCGCGCGGGTCGAGCGATAGTGCGTGCGCGTAGGCCGCGTGGGCACCCTGTACGTCTCCGCGACGCGTGAGTAGATCCCCCAGCAGGGCCCAGGTCCCCCAGGCGCGCGGCTCGATCGAAATCGCTTCCCTCAGATCTGCGAGCGTCTCTGAGAAGGCGTGCAGGCGGGCAAAACCGGCGGCGCGCACGATCAGCGCCTGGGCGGACCTGTGGTCGTAGTCCAATGCCGTCGTCGCGTCGGCGATCGCGGCGCGCGGTCGCCCGTCCGCCAGGTCGCGTTCAGCCAGCCCCTGGGCGTGCAACGACAAGACCCGTGGGGCGATCGCCACAGCGCCCGCGACCGCGATCACTGCCGCGGCGGCGATCAAGGCGGTGCGCCCGCGACCGACGAGCGCCACCGGTCTGCCTCCGGGCGCCACGAGCAGCGACGCGGCCGCGGCCAGAGCTATCGCGGTCATGCCAGGGATCAGATGCATCCAGTCGACACTCGTGTGAATCAGCCAGCCGGTGAAGATCCCGCCGGCGGCGACGGCCAACGTGCGCGCCAGCGGGTCGGCAGCCGCGGCGCGCGCCGTTCGTCGC
This sequence comes from uncultured Solirubrobacteraceae bacterium, assembly GCA_963712675.1. Taxonomy (GTDB): domain Bacteria; phylum Actinomycetota; class Thermoleophilia; order Solirubrobacterales; family Solirubrobacteraceae; genus Palsa-465. The sequence goes on along the minus strand of CAVQJF010000022.1, from coordinate 33,360 downwards.
AGGCCGATCGCGACCGCCGCCAGAAAGGCTGCGAGCATCAGCGCACCGACAAGTCCAGTCTCGGCGAGCGTCTGCAGTTCGATCGAGTGCGGCTGCTGAATCGACTCGGTCGTGCGGCGGTGAAGGTAGTAGCCCGGCTGGTAATTGCCGGCGCCGACGCCGATCACCGGAGCCGAGCGGAACTCGAGCCACGCTACACGCCAGTAGTCGTAGCGGTTGCCGGCGCCCGAGAACAGGCGCGTGCTTCCTTGCGAGGCCCCAAGGTGGATGAACGCGTCGTACTGCGTGCGTATGCGGTGCCCGATCGCGCCCGCATTTGCGCCGATCGCAACCACCGCCGCGAGGCCGAGTCCCGCCAGGGCGCCCGTCGCGAGTCTCACCGCCCGCGCCCTGGATGACGAGCCGTCCGGCGCGAGCCGCTCAAGCACGCCGACGGCGACGGTCCACAACGCACCGGCCGCGAGCGCGCCGAAGATGATCGCCAAGGCCGCACCGCGGGTGTGTCCCGCGGTCGGCACTCCGGTCACGAGGCTCGGATGGCGCCAGACGTTGGACACCGACCCGTAGATGGCTGCGATCGTGACTCCGACCAGGAGCACTGCGGCACTCCGCCGTCGCCGCCCGGGGATCACCGCTAGTAAGAGCACGGTTGATCCGAGCAAGGCAATACCCCAGCCGCGTGACTCGGTCAGCAGACCCAGCCCTGTGAGCAACACCACGCCCCCGATTCCGGCCCCTGCAAGTGCCGCGGCCTTCGCCCCTGAGGACCGCCGTTCGGCCAGCGCGAGACAGGGCCAGATACCCGCGAGCAGGTAGGCGGCCTCGCCATTGACATAGCCAAGCGGATCGTTCAGACGGGTTCCGAGAAACAGGGCGGCGCCGTGACCGTCGAGCATCCGCAGCAGCATCCACGCGACGACGCCGAGCACGCCGGCGGAGCAGCCGGCGAGCAACGCCATCGCAACCCGCCGGCGCTCACCGATACCCCACCACAGCACCGCCAACGCAGCCGCGTACAGCAGCCACCGATCGGCGGCGATACGCGAGGCATCGGTCGAATCGCTCCATCCCGACGAGATCAGCGACCACAGGCTCAGACCGAGCAACGGCAGCAGTGCCGCGAGCGGCGGTCGCCGCGGAACCCCGATTGCTAGCGCCAGCCCGAGGGCCAGCGCCCCGAGTGCGATCGGCGCCCAGGTCGACTCGTCATAGGCGCCGTGGACAGTCTGGCTGACACCGAGCGCAACACCGACTAGCGCCAGCCCGAGGCGCGCATCTGGCCGACCAGGGCGCCATCGCTGTACGTCGTCGTGAGTCACTGCGGCGCCGGCAATCAGTCGGCAAGTGTATTGCGAAGCCGAACGAGAGGGCATCGCGTGGCGACGGCCTGCGCAACGATTGTCGACATGGGAAGCCTTGTGCAGAGACCCGGAAAACGGTGCTCTGAGTTGCGCGCGCGGGCGGCGACGTCTACGATAGGCGTCGTAACGGGAGATCAGGGCAAACGGGACGGGGGCGCCGTTCTGGGCTGGCGGTAAGGAGCCGCGTTTTGAGGTACATGATTACTGCAGTGGCGAAGTTGATCGACTCGCTCGCCATGCACCTACTGGTGCTGCGATGACCGCGAGGTTGATCGTGGAGGCCGTTGCCGCGCTGGCGCTCGCCGGGTTGCTGACGGCTGGCGCAATCCGGTTGGCCCCGGCACTCGGACTGATGGATTCGCCGCGCGGGTGGAAGACCCATCGGCGGGCGACACCGCTGATGGGTGGATCAGCGATCACGTTGGCGTTCGTGCTCACCCTCGCGACTTTCGGGACGCACTGGGGTCATCTGGCGGTCCTCGTCGGCGGGACTGTGCTCCTATGGGCTCTCGGCACGCTCGACGACCGCCTATCGCTGTCGGCAAAGCCCAGGCTGCTGGCCGAAACCGTGGCTGCCATCGGCCTGTGGGCCGGAGGATGGGGGTGGCACACCGGAGGTCCGGGAGCGCTCAACCTCGCGCTGACCATCGTGTGGGTGATCGGCGTCGTGAACGCGGTCAACCTGATCGACCTGATGGACGGGGTCGCCACTTCGACAGTTCTGGTCACGCTCGTCGCCGGTGGCACGCTGGCGCTGATCGACGGTCAGGGCGCGGTCGCAGCGGCTGCGTTCGCGGCCGCCGGCGCCGCCGCCGGGTTCCTCCCGTATAACCTCGCGCGTCCATCGCGGATCTTCCTTGGCGACGGCGGAACGATGCCACTGGGCTTGATCTGCGCGGCCATCACCATGTCGGCGAGCCAGTCAGCGGGCAAGCCGCTGGCAGCCTCCTTGATCGGTGCCTCGCTGCTCGTGGTCGTGCCCGCGGCCGACATGGGATTCCGGATCGCACTGCGACTCTACCGGGGCGTGTCGCTGCTGACCCCAGGTTGTGACAGCCTTATGAACCGGCTGCAAGAGCGCCTCGCGACTCCGCAGGCGGTGTGCGCGGTGGTTGTGAGCCTCCAAGGCGCGCTCGCGGCGCTCGCCATCGCCACCTTGAGGCCCCGGCCGACGGTGACTCCCTTCGCGCTAGCGGTCGTGCTGGGCGGCGTGCTTTCGCTCGCGATCTGGGCTCGCTTCAGCGGTCCGCTGCGCGCTGCCGTCTCCGCCGCAGCCGGCGAGCTAGCACCGCCCGACGAGCCCGGTCCGTTCGTTACCTGACGGCGTCGAGACGACCGCCGGCCGCAGCTCGAAGCGTCTCCTGCAATCGCTCCACTTGGCGCGAGCGGGCGTACTCCGGGGCGGCTCTGCGCCCGGCCGACCCGAGCCGGGCGGCCAGGCCTGGGTCGCGCGCGAGTGAGCGGACGGCCGCCGCCAGGGCGGCCCCGTCCTCCGGCGGCACGACGAGCCCGCAACCGGTCTGGTCGACCAGCGCGGCGGCTTCCCTGCCTGCGGCGGCGAGGACCGGGCGGCCGACGGCCATCGCGTCGTAGAGCTTGGACGGGATGAAGTCCCCGAGCGTCGGATGGTCCCTGAGTGGCACCAGCAGCGCGTCCCACGACTGCAGCAACGGACCGATGTGCCCGGGCGGCACCTCACCGCGGATCTCGACGTTGTCGAGCCTCCGGCGCTCCCGTTCGGCGCGTAGGTGGGCGTCTCTGGGTCCGGCCCCGACCAGCACAAACCGGATCTCCTCGGCCCGGAGGGCGTCGGCCGCGTCGAGTGCGATGCCCAAACCCTGGGCGATCCCGAAGTTGCCGGCGTAGCCGACCGTGAAACTGCTGCCGGCGCGCGGCGGCGCCGGCGGGAGCGCGACGAGGCTGTCGAGCGCCCCGTTGGGCAGGTGCGTACTCACCTGGCGTCCGGCGACGGCGTCGATATGGCGGCAGAACGGAAGCGTCGTGGCGGTCACGCCGGCTGCCGCGCGGTACAGCCAGCGCTCGGCGTGCTCAACCGCCCGCACGATGCGTGCGTTCGTGAGCTCTCCGAGCGCTTCGGCGGCCTTCGGCCAGATGTCGCGGACGTCGAGCACGAACGGCACGCCTCGCGCGCGCGACACGAGGCCGGCCGCGAGCGCGGCCGGGAGTGGCGGGGAGCTGGCGAACACCACCTCGGGGCGCCGTACCGTGGACATCGCCGCGACGACGCCTGTCGCGAACGACCCGTAGAACGCCAGCCGCCGCGCGAAGGTCTTGCGCGGTGAGGTCGCCACCCACAGACGGTGCACGGTCACGCCGGGCGTGCGCTCGGTGATCACCGGGCGACGGCCGAAGCCCGGGTGAAAGACACCCGCTGGGTGATTGGGCTGCTCGCACACCACGACGAGCTCGTGCCCCCGTTCCCGAAGCCCGGCGACGAAGGTTCCGAGCCGATTCGGCGGTCCGCCCGTCTCCGGCGGGTAGAACTGGCAGACGACCGCGATCCTCACGCGACGGGACCGACCACGACGCCGGGCGCCGACCTGGCGTGAACCCCCAGCGGATCGCTGTGCGGCAGCTCGCTGACAAAGCGCGCGATCGCCCGCGCGGCCCGCTCGCCGGCAGTTCCGTCCCACAGCGGGATCGCCTCCGGTGCTGTGGCGCGGCGCTCGCCTTCAAGCTCGGCGAGGCACGCAGCGAGCAAGTCCTCGGGAACGGTGCCCACCAGCTTGTTCGTTCCCAGCGAGACGGTCACCGGGCGTTCGGTGCTATCGCGGTACGTGAAGCATGGGACTCCCAGCACGCTGGTTTCCTCCTGTACGCCACCCGAGTCCGTGATCACGAGCCGCGCGTCGTCCTGGAGCGACAGGAAGTCGAGATAGTCGAGCGGCTCGAGAACGACCAGCTCGTCGAGACCAGGCGGACCGGCCGCGCGCAGGCGTCCCGCCGTCCGAGGGTGCGCCGGAAACACGACCGGCAGCTCCCGAGCGAGACGGGCGAGCACCCCGATCACGCTGGCGAGGCTGGGCATATCGTCGACCAGCGCGGGGCGGTGCAGCGTCACGAGCACGAACCCCTTCGGCGAGAGCCCGAGACGCGTCGTCGCGTCACGCTCGCGTGCCGCGGCGCGGAGGAGCACGAGCGTGTCGATCATCGTGTTGCCCACCAGCTGTACGTGCGGCCCGGCCATACCCTCGGCGGCCAAGTTGTCGATCCCGTCCTGGCAATGACACAGCAACAGGCTCGAGACACGATCGGTGAGCACCCGGTTGATCTCCTCGGGCATCGTCCAGTCACCGGACCGCAGGCCGCTCTCGACGTGTACGACGGGCACCCGTAGTTTGACCGCGGCGAGCGCCGCCGCCAGCGTCGAGTTGACGTCCCCGGCGCAGATCAGCACGTCGAACGGCGACGCCGACAGCGTCCGCTCGATCCCGACCATCGCCGCCGCGGTTTGAGCCGCGTGGCTGCCGGATCCGACGTCCAGCTGGTGGTCGGGCTCGCGCATCCCCAGCATCTCGAAGAACGAGCCGGACAACGCGTGGTCGTAGTGCTGGCCGGTATGTGCAACCTCGACGGCGAGTTCCGGCCGGCCCCCCAATCCGCGCAGGACCGGCGCCATCTTGACGAAGTTGGGTCTCGCGGCGACGACTGCAAGGGCGCGCCGATTCACCGGCCGCACTCTAGCGGCGGCCAAGCCTCCGGTACGGTGCCGGCAGATGTCCTATGCGTCGGCGCCCGCTCGCTATCTCGACGCTGCTCGGCATATGCGTCGCCGCCAGCTCATGTACCGGGCGCGCCGGCTGGTGCCGCCCGCAATCCTCGCGCTAGGTCTGTCGGAGAATGCCGCGGCGGACCTGGCGCCGCACGCTGCGGGGCTGTTCGCTTCCGCTGTACCGGCGTGGGGCGTGGGGCCGCCGCCGGCCCAGACGCGACGATTCACCGCCGCAGGAGCGACGCGGGCCTGGGGAGCGTCAGACTTCTGGGAGGACTCCTCCGATGGCCTGCTGTTCCTGTTTGCCCTTCACGGCTTCGACGAGCTTGCTCGCTACGCCGCGCGGGCGAGGTCCGCGTCGGCGGACGAGTTCTGGGGCGAGGTGCTCGCCGATTGGCTTGAGCGGCATCGGCGGCCGCGGCTGCCGGCATGGCATCCCTATCCGCTCAGCGGACGGATCCTCTCGTGGCTGTCAGTCGCCGGCGGCGGCCTGTTGGCCGATTCCGCCCCAGCATCGCTGGCAATGCAAGCCGACTACCTTGTTCGCTGCATCGAGCACGACATCGGCGGCAACCATGTGCTGCGCAATGCAGTGGCGCTGACGGTCGCCGGCAGCTGTCTGAACGACGGGCGGCTTCTACAGCGAGGTCTACGGTTGCTCGAGTCCGAGCTGCGCCTGCAGTTGCTGGCGGATGGGGGACACGAAGAGCGCAGCCCCGCCTACCACGGAGCCATTCTTGCCGATCTCGATGACCTCGCGCTTCTGCTGTCGCGCGCCGGTGTCCCTCCACTCCCATACCTGCAGGACGTCCGGCGACGGATGACCGAATGGCTGGATGCCCTCGTCGCTCCGGACGGCGCGGTCCCCCGTCTTAATGACTCGTGGGATTTTCGGCGGTCGCCCTCTGGCACCGGCGCGCCGCAGGTGATCGACTTGGCGGACACGGGCTACGTGAGCCTGCGTGCGAGAGACGACCACATCGTGCTCGACGTCGGGCTGCTATGCCCCCCGCACCTGCCCGCCCACGCCCATGCCGATGCCCTGTCGTTCGTGGCCTGGTTCGACGGACGACCGACGGTCATCGATCCTGGCATCGGCCACTACAAGGGGGCGATACGCGATCGCTTGCGGGGCACCGCGGCGCACGCGACCGTTGCGGTCGACGGACTCGATCAGTGCGACTTCTGGGGGGCGTTCCGGGCCGCCGGTCTGCCGACGGTCACTCGAGGGGCGCCCGAACGGCGCGGCGACGCGTGGCTGCTGCGCGCCTCGCACGACGGCTACCGTCGCCTGGCCGATCCCGTAATCCATCACCGGCTCTTCGTGTGGATTCCGGAAGACGGACTCGTCGTGGCCGACCACTTGAAGGCGCGAACCGCTCATCGTGTCCGGACAAGCCTGCCGCTTGCCGACGGGGTCGCCGACTCCGCGTCGTCGGAGACGCTGACTACGACTGTTGCATCGCGTGCGATCGGGGTTGGTCCGCCACCCCAGATCGTCAACGGAGAGGTCTCCAGTTTTTTGGGTGCCGTCAGCGACTCATCGGTGCTGACGCGTGAGTTCGAAGTCGGTCCAGGTGAATGCTTTGGATGGTCGCTGCTGCGTCCCGGTGCAAGTGCCGAGGTGGACCGCGGCTCGCTCGTCGTCCGCTGCAGCAATGGCGCGGTGCTCCAAGTCGGGCTCGAGGATCACGGCAGCAGCTAGTGCGACGGGCGAAGCACGCGCTCGGCGGTGCCGGAGACACCATACGAATCGGTGATCACGAGCCTCAAGAACACGGTCGATCGCCGAGACCAGCGAAACGTGCATGTCGCTCTGCACCTACGCGATTTGCGGACACCCCCGTACCAGCGGTACTTCACGACCCTCTGACCGGGAGACCAACCATGGGCATGGACGATGTCGCCGCGACGAGTTCTGTGCAGGCGAAGCACCAGCTCAACCTTCGGGCGACTGCGGGCCGTGACGGCGGCAGGGGTGCCGATGGTGGACCGAGGAGCGGCGGCCGTACTCGACGCTGTTGTGGTCGTGGGGGCTGTAACGAACGGCGTCGTCGCCGGCGCGGGGGCAAACGCAGCTCGCACCAGCGACGCCCACCGGGCTGCCGGATTCGCCGGAGCCAAGAAGTAGCGCGGCTGCTCGGTTGTGAGGTAGCCCTCAACGTCGAACAGCGCCCACCACAGAATCATCGACGGATGCCCATACTCAAGCGCTGCATTGCGCATCATCGTCATCTCGGTGGTGGTCGGAAAGTGGGTGACGCCGGGAAACAGGCCTAGACAATCCAGCTCATCGTCCCAATTCCATGCCTGCAGCACCATCGCCGACTTGACCCCGGCCGAGTCGCTCAGCTGCTGAACCTGATGAGTGGCGGACGCCTCCGCAGCCGCAACACTCGGATCATTGACTGGCCCCGAGGCAACCGGGTATGTGTCTCCCGCGAGCACGTCACCCGTGTGAGCAAAGGTCGCCATCGATCCGCGGAGGGACACGATCAATACCGGATGCACCGGGTCAATCGCCTTGATCCGCGCGACGAAGCTCGCGATTTGACTCTGATCGGCGGCGTTGGGTTCGTCTGCGACGTAGTAGCCCCACGTTCCAGGCTGTGACTTTGCCATCTGAACCACGTACGCGAGCAGCCCCGCATTCCTGGTGCAGCCGCACTGCACCGCCAGCAGCGGATACGAGAGCAGCAGATCGCTGGCGTTGGGATCGCTCTGCCACCAATCGCTCAGCGGCCAGATCGTCTGCACGCCGCTGGCGGCTGCCGTTTGTACGTAGCGGAGGACTTGTTGCGGGGTGGACTCGGCGAGCATCCAATAGTTGAGCACGAGGCGGAATCCGGCGGCTCCGATCTGTTGCACGCGGGCATCGCATCCAGTGGGCGCGACTCCCGGGTGACAGGCGTCATACAGCCCTTGCGGAGGCAGTTGAGCCGAAGCTGATGCCGGCGCAACGGCGAGCATCGACAGCGCGAGCGCAGCGCAAAAATGGCGCCGCCACGACGTAAACGCGTGTGCCGCGAACTGAGCCCCCGCTGGACGTTGCGGGCATCGCATTGGGCCTACCTGGCGATCGGTCTGTGCTCTCAGGGAGAGCCTGGTTTCTGCTCCCTGGGGATCGACTCCGATCGCGGCGCGCTTGCCATCCGGTGCGGACACTTGGACAAATGACCAATCGTCCGGACCGCGGCTATCGTGACGGTGTGTCCGCGCCCACAGACTTCGAAGCTCTTGGGTTTCGGACGGGCGTGGCGTCGCCCGCGGGTCGATCGTGGCTGCTGACGGTCGACTTTGAGGCGTTCACGGCCGAGACGCTGCCTGCGTGGTCTCGGGCAATGAGTCACTGGGCGAAACGGGCCGCTGCCGCCCGCTTTCGCTTCTCGATCTTCATCGCGCTCGAGAACGTGGTGGCGCTTCGGGAAACCAGCCGACCGTTGTACGAGGACCTAACCCGCGCCGCGGCGTCTCTGGACGCCGGCGGCACCGTGTTCTACCCGCACAACCACTACATCTTCGATATCGATACCGGCGAGCGGCCAGGCGACGTTCGTAACCTGCCGGCACGAGTACCCGGGTACCACAAGCGGCCGAGCATGTTCTACGACGTCGTCCACCGGCACGGTGCCAACCTCGCAGATTGGTTGGTCACGCTCCGTTCGTGTCACGCTCGGTTTCTCGACGATGCTGGTATCGAAGCCCCCGCGCGGGCTGCGTTTCGCGCCGGCGGATGGGATTACGGATCGTCGCCGGGTGATATCGAGACCTATGTCGAAGCCCTCCGGACTGCGGGCTTCTCGATCGACAGCAGCGCGGTCGCCGGCGAGTTCGGTACCCCTACATGGCAAGTCGGATCGGCGTATGGCTCCAACGTCTTCTGGCTCGTGCCAGGGTTGCTCGAGGTGGCGCCCTGCTGGTCGGTTGACTGTGGTGCGCCGACGCTGTCGCGCGAGTCCGCCAGCAGTCTTCGCGAGTTGCTTCGACAGCGGCTTCTCTGGTCGGCGTCGCGCGCGCCCGGCGCGCTCGTGACCGTGCTGCACTTCGATCACCTGTTCCGTCGACGAGGACGGCATCCGGCCGACCCAGAGGCCGCCATCGATCGTTTCTTCACGTGGCTCGGCCGTATCCGCTCAGCGCTCGGCGCCGAGAGCATCACCTTCGACGAGCTCGAGCTGGCCGACCCGCCGGGCTAGCCCACCTCGGAGCGCTTCTCCGCCACGAGGATGATGCTCATGCTGAGTGGCTCTCGTAGCCCGGGCAGGGCGCGCAGCCGCTCGTAAGTAGCGTGAAGCAAACCGCCCGCCGTGCCGAACCGTGCACGAAACTTGCTCGCTGGGTAGCCGACGAGCTCCAACGCGCTGATCTCGAGGTCCGTCGTGGCGACCATTTGTCGGAAGTCGGCCAGGTCCATACCGTTGAGATTACGCGTAACCCCTCTGTGATACCGCGTATCCACGACCTCGCTGAACGGCTCGAAACGGACGCCGCGAGTATTGCTCAGGAGATAATGGTTCAGACCCGCGGCCCAGGTCCTCATCGGCAGGATGTAGTGCGCACCGGGGTACACGAACGCACGGTCGAGATGATGGGCCGTCAACATTCTGATCGACGGGAGTCGTGCAACGAGCTTCCCGCCAGAGCGCAGCACGCGCCGGCACTCCGCCAGAACCGACGGTGGATCGGCGACGTGCTCGAGCACATCCTCCATCAAGACGACGTCGAATCGCTCGTCTTCGAATGGCATCTGCTCCGCGTAACCGCTCGTGAAAGTGCAATTGCGCAGGCCGCGCGCGCTCGCGTAGCCCGCCGGGACATCCGGCTCGAAGATGCCGGGCAGATCGAAGCCGACGATTGATTTCAGGCCGGCTGTCTCCGCGTATCGGATCGCCTTGCCACCCCAGCCGCACCCGGCGTCGAGCACGTCGAGGCCCGCCAGCAGTTCGGGACCGAAGAAGCCGCGGAGGGCATCCCAGAGCGAGTCTGCACGCGCGTATTCCCATTCGACCTTCTCGATCGAGGAGCCGCCGTGCAGGTGCGGCGTGACCACACTGCCGTGACGCCGCCTCGTTGCCAGCGCCATCAGCGCGTCAACGGCGCGATTTTGCCGCGGCGGCTCCGGTGGATGCGGGCTCGTCGACATGGCGCGCAGACGAGCAATGGCGCTACCAGCGGATTCGTTCATCCGAAGCTCGCGAACAGAGACTCGAGTCGCGCGTCCCAGGAGTGCAGCTGGCGGGCGTCGGCTTGCGCGGTTCGACCCAGCCGGACACGAAGGTCCTCGTCTGCAGACAGGCGCAGTAGCGCCGCGGCCAGTCGTGATTCGTCGCCCGGCGGCACGAGCAACGCATTGTGCCCGTCCCGCAGAACATCGGCGAGCTGCCCGAGGGCGGAAGCTACGATCGCGCGGCCGGCCGCCATGTACTCGAATACCTTGATCGGGGAACCGATGAATCCAGGGACGTCGGCATGCGGCGAGACGAGCACGTCAGCCGCTGCCATGTAGCGCGCCGCCTCGTCCCGAGACACAAGCCCCGGCATCAGCGCGACTTCGGTCAAGCCGCGCTCGACGAGCATCGAGCGCACCGCCGCCGCGTCCACACCCTCGCCGACGAGCGTCAGCCGAGCCCGAGGGCACTGGTCGTGGAGAATCGCGAACGCGGCCGCGAGGTGTCGCACGCCATGCCAGGGATAGAACAGGCCAACGAAGCAGACGACGAACGAGCCGCGTTCAAACGGAAGCTCGATCGGAGCGGCTCCGGCGAATCGCTCCACATCAACGCCGTTCGGAATGACCCGCACGCGGCGACGATCGGCGCATAGCGAGTCGAGCTCGCGGGCCGCATTCTCGCTGACAGTGACAACGAGGTCCGCCTTCCGCAGCAGAAGCTGCTCGCAGGCGGTCGCCAGGCGGTCGTACCTGAGGTAGGCATCGCGTCTGCGCCACAGCACCTCCGAGGCGTTCACCTCTAGCACGAGCGGCACGCGCCACCGGCCGGCGAGAAGCAGGCCCGCAAGGTTGTTCATGCTGTACCGGTGGTAGATGAAGCGCACGTTCCGCGGCCGCCGCGCGCGCGGATCGAGTCCCTGGAGGAGTCCGGAAACCAGCTCGAGCATCTCGGTCGGGACGTTCCCGCGACGGACGTTCGGAAGCTCGCGGCGCGAGATCGCCGACGGCGTTCCGAGTAGCTCCATCGACGACCAGAGACTCACCTCGTAGCCTCGAGCCACGAGCGCTCGCAGGATGCCGTCGGTATGGGCCAGCGAGCCGCCAGCGCGGATCGGCCGGCCAGCGAGATGTATGTCGGTCCGCAGGTAGACGACAGCGCCTGGCGCGTCCGGCAGCCGAGCCGCGGCGCTCGCGACGTCAGGCGCGCGGCTGGGCGGCCCGGCCGCGCGCTCGAGCAGCCATGCAGCGAGCGCCGCCGCTGGCGGAGCGGCGGCCCGGATCACCGCCCAGCGGATGAAGTCGACGAACGCCAGACGTCCGGTGATTCGAATCGGCGAGCCGGGGGCGTGGAGATCAATCGCGAGCGCGTCGCGCGCGCCGACAAGGAAGGGCAGCGCGAGCAGCATGCCGCGCGAGCGCCCGCGGCCGAGCGAGGGCTGCGCCACGACCGCGACCTGATAGCGCTCCCTTCGCAGCCCGACCAGGAACCGAACCCAGGCTCGCGCTCGTCCGTGCGAGGTTGGTCTCAGGGGTGGGAACTCGAGCCTGCGGACGCCCGAACCGAGCGGTCCGGCACTTGCTTTCCCCCCCCAGCTCAGCAGGTGAATGTCTCCGCGGCCGGTGTGATCTCCGAGACCCGCGACTGCCTCGAGCGCCTGCCCCGACGTCGCCGCCGGGCAGACCAGCAACACTGACCCGTCGAAGCGGCTCTCTTGCGGCCGGCGGCGCGTGAGGGTCATTTGGCAGCTGAGCTTTCGTACCAACCGAGCTCGTTCGCTCGGTCGAGTATTGCCGCGACATGGTGCGCCCAGGTGTAGCGGGACAGCGCCTCGCGGCGTGCGTTTTTGCCCAGGCGAGTACGCCATTCCGGGTGGTCCACCAGGAACTTGATCGCCAGCACGAGTTGGTCGATGTCGCCGGGCTCCGTGAGGACCGCCAGCTCCGAGACGGCACGCCCGGGCCCCGCGTCCGGTAAGGCCGGCGCGCGGAGGCTGCCGGCGAGCACCTCGCCGATCTGATCGAGGTCGGACGCGATGATCGGCTTCGCCATGGCCATGTACTCGAACAGCTTGGTCGGCGATCCGAAGAAGTCGCTTCCGTCAGCGTTGCGAACGTGCGGCGACACGAGCACATCGGCTGCCGCCAGGTAGGCGGGCGCCTCTGCTTGCGCTACCAGCCCGGTCAGCGTGGACACGGCCGCGCAACGGCTGTCTTCCGACAGGATCCGCTCAACCTCGGCCGCCCTTAAACCGTCCCCGATGAGCACGAATCTAACCCGCTGGGACTCGAGCCACTCGTAGTCCTGCTCGACCAGACGTCTGATCGCTCGCGCGAGCACCTCGACGCCGTGCCACAGGCCGAAACTGCCGAGGAAGCCAACGACGATCGCGTCGTCCGGAATTCCGTGGCGGCGACGCACCGCGCGTCGCGCCGTGTCGTCAAATCGAGCAGGGTCGAAAACACCCGGATCGATGCAGTTCGGATAGCAGACGATCCGTTCGGCCGCAAACCCTCGCTCTGAAAGCTCGTCGCGCAGCGTCGTCGAGACCGTCACGAGCAGGTGGGCGTGGCGCAGACTCGCCTCCTCGGCCATCACGGCCAGCCCCTGGTCACGAAGGCCGGCGCCCCAATGCTCGGCAATCCACGCCTCAGACCCGTTGTACTCGAGTATCAGCGGCAACCGCGTCGAACGGGACGCGATTACCCCCCCGTAGGTCGACATCGACATCCGCTCGTAGATGAGCGCCGGCCGGCTCGCCGCGACGATCCGCCGGAGCTGTGGGACCATCTGGCGCTGGAATCGGTACTTGTTGTGCTCGTACGGCATCCCAAACGTACGGGGCGAGCGCAGCAGATGGAACTTGACGGCGCCATCGAGCAGCGGCGCCTCGGCGGTAGCCGCGAACTCAACGTGGTTTCTCGCGCGCGCGAGTCCGTTGGCGACGCCGGCCACGTGGCCGACCGAGCCGCCGGCCTTCACTCCGAACCACAGATTGCCGTTCAGGTAGAGGATGCGTCGGGCGTCTCGGGTCCGGGGCTCGACCCGGTCCTCCACCAGCAGGCGCCCGAGCTCGCGTCTGCAGACCGACGCCGCGCGGATATTTCGCGCACTGACAACGGCGACCCGCGACGCTGAGGAGCCCGCGCGCCAGGCGGGAAGCCGCTGGCGCTGGAAGTCGGGGTAGACCAGCTCGATCCGGGTCGGAGCGGAAAGTGCTGCGAGCGCGTGCAGGATTGGAACGAGTGGCATGCTGCCGATGTCCTCCAGCGGTAACAGACAGCGATCGCTGCGCAACCGACGCAAGGCGCGAACCATCTCGGGCGGCGGCAGCCGGCGTAGTTGCAGCACGCTCACGTAGGTCGGCGCGAGCCCCAGCGCGCGTTCTAGTCGCTCTTGGAACTGTCGCGACAGGGGATTGGCCGTGATCGCGAGCGCCGTCTGCCCCATTCGCTACAGCTCCTCCGTGGTTGGTTCGATGACGACGGTCAGCGGCTGCGGCACTCCTTCGTGCGTCAGCTCCAGGCAGCTGGCCGGTTCCTTGACGCCATACGACCGCGAGACCCACGCGGGCTGCAATCTGACCTGCCAGCGCTCCGGACGCGCATTGAAGGAAAAGACTCTTCCGTCCGCGCCGAGGCGCCACCTGCCGGGCTCCTGCTCATGTGCGACAACGCCCGGGGCGAGGTGAAACGGCACGCAGATCCGATGCGTGTCATCGCCGAGGAATTCATCGTGAACCGTGAGACGGTGCGCGTCGCGATCCAGCTCGATCGTTCGGACCGGCGTCACCGGATCCCTCAGCCGCTGGAAACCCGAGTGGCTGCCGCGGAACCGATCGAGGCGCGGCGACGTCTGCCACAGCTCTACATCCGGCTTGGCGTCATACGTCAGCTGCCACAGCGAAGGCGGGCTCGAAGCGCGGTTCTGCTCGTGGCCGTCGACGATCGGCGTGTTGTGGAATGCCGTGCTGCGAAACTGCTCGCGCCACGCCGCGGATCCGGTGTATACGTAGCTACCGCAATCGCTGATCAGGTGGATGCCGTCGAGCACTGCCTCAAACGACAGGCAGTCGTTGTGTCCGTGGCCGCCGCGGCCGGCGAGGCCTACGGGCCCGCAATCGATGAACACATGATCGCGCTCGCTGCGCATGATGTAGAACCCGCCGTCCGGAAACTTCAGCGACTCGGCCGCCGGCGTCGAGTGGCTCGGGAGCTTCCTCGCCGCCGCCGATCCGAGCAGCCACAGGATCTCGTCGCGCGGTCCCGAGAATCCTTCGCCGAGCTCGTCGATTTCCCATGCGGCGGCGACGAGGCCGGCGAGATAGCGGTGATCGTTGAGGTGTTGGCCACCGAGCGGGAGCGCGCGTGCGTCGTCGGCGTCGCCCCACAACGGGACGGTGCCGTCGGGCCGGCTGTACGCGGAGGCGAACCGCGCCATCGCTATCACCCGGTCGCGGTACGCGGACGGAACCTCGCAGCCGAGCCGCTCTCGGTATAGCGCGGGCAGCAGAAACAGCTCGGTCACGAGCCGGTGGTAGGCCGTCGATGCCTCGAAGTCGACACCGTCCGCGAACACCTGCCGGCCAAGCTCATCTGTGAGGATCTGCCAGCCGACCCTGCTCCAACGCTCGCTGCGCCGGCCGTGCCCGAAGAACAGCCCGGCGAACACGAGTCCGGCGGCGTTGGCCGTGTAGTGATTCCCGTTGACTTCGCCTCGCTCGAGGTTGCGCTCGACGAAGTCGGCGTGCAGGTAGAGCGCGGTCAGGAAGCGCCCGCGGAACCCCGCATCTGACCAGGAGGCGCTGCCCCAGAGCACGTGGAACAGCCAAGTCCATGTGATGATTCGCAGAGCCGGTTCCATCGCGACGCACCAGTTCACGCTGTGCGCGTAAGGGTTGGCCGAGATCCACTCCTCGAGCAGCTCTCTGATCGCAGTCGCGTACCGCTCATCGCCGGTCAGGAGATATGCCTGGCCGGCCGGCAGCAGCCACTGCATGCGCGAGATCTCCCACGGCAGCTTGACGTCACTGGGGCGTTCAATGTCGGCATAGTCGATCCGTCCGGCGACACCGTCCGGCCACACGTGACCGGTCTTCGGGTCGCGGTTCCAACGGACGGGTCGGCCCAGTTTGATCGTCCCGGACCCGAGTACCTCAAGCTCGCGCTCGAGTACCCGCTCCGCGACGTCCAGAATCCGAGCCCGGTCCCCGGGGCAGAGTTCGTCGTAATCGGTGTCCGGAGCGGATGTCAGCGCTGGGTATGGTCGTTCCGCTAGCCCAGCCCACAGCTCTCCGAGGTCGCGCGCAGAGGTCTGATCCAGCAGGGCACGCACGCTGAACCGCCGGCCGCGGCGGGGTGCCACGTACAGCTCCGCGCGGCGACGCGAGGCATCCGAGACCCAACGCGCAAGGGTGCGCGGCGGCATGCGGCGCGCGCGCTCGATGCGCCGGCGCCAGATTCCCTTAGCCCCGCTTGTGGCCACAGAAGACGACCCGGTTGCTGAGCGCCTCCGTGAGACGAGGGACGGACCATAGGCGGCGGTATAGGCGGGAGCGGGCGCGTCGGAGCATTCCGTCGGCGACCGGCCTGAGCGGGACCAGCTCGAGCTGGCGAACCTCGAACCCGCTGCGCCCAACGAGCCTCTTGAACTCGCCGAAGTCGAGACCATTGAGGTTACGCGTGAGCTGGCGCCGGTACTTGGTGGCGACGACCTCGTCGAACGGCTCGAACTGCACAGCGCCCGCCGAGCGCAGTAGGTAATCGTTCAACCCACCTGCCCAGAGCTTGAAAGAGGCGATGTAGTGGAGCCCGGGAAATGTGAGCACGCGGTCGAAATGATGAGCCTGCATCATGCGAATCGACGGGAACTTCGCAATCAGGAGGCCGTCAGGCCGGAGAACCCGCCAGCACTCGGCCAGCACTCGCTCGGGATCGACGACGTGCTCGAGCACGTCGTCCATGCTCGCAACGTCGACGCTCGCGCTGTCGACCGGCATATGCTCCGCGTAACCGGTGCTGAAGGTACAGTTGTGCGCGCCCGCCCGATGGGCGAACGCCGTCGCGGCGTCGGGGTCAAACACGCCGGGCAGGTCGAAGCCAACGATCGTGGCAAGCCGAGAGCGCTCGGCGAGGTAGACCGCCTTGCCGCCCCACCCGCAGCCGATGTCGAGAACGTCCTTGCCGGCGAGAGCATCGATGCCGAGCGCCACGTCATCCCAAAACGCCGGCGCGGTGTCGTACTCGTATTGCGCCTTCTCTGTGGCGGAGCCACCCTGCAGGTGCGGCGTGATGCAGGCTCGACGGTTACGCTGGCTGCTCAGCTTCATCACGGCATCGACGAGCAGGCTCCGACGCGGGGGCTCCGGCGGATATGGGCTGGCGCTCAGCGCCCGCAGGTGTTCTAGGACGTCAGAGTCGACCGGCATCTCGGAGGCTGCGGCGAATTGGCTCGGCCGCTCGTGCTCGGTTAGCATAGAGAACGACCCGACGGGCTGCGAGCGGCTTGGGCAACGAAGGGGCTTCTCCGTCGAGCGCCGGCCCGGATCCCCATGGGAGCAGTCCGATCTGTGACGAGCGGCGGCGAATCTGACAGTGGCGGGTCCATCTTCCGCAGCCTCCGCGCCGACACGCTGCTGATGCTGGGCAACCGCCTCGGCGCCGTCGTGCTCACGCTCGTCAACTCGGTCGTCATCGCGAGGAAACTTGGACCCGAGGGGCGCGGCATCGTTGCGGTCGCGCTCAGCTTCGTGCTGATCCTCGTCCAGCTCGGGAACCTCGGCATCGGGACGGCAAACCCGTACTTTGCCGCGCGCGACCCAGCGTCAGTGCCACGAATCGTCACCAACTCGCTGTGGCTCGCTGGTGGCCTCGGCACGATCCTGATCGGAGTTGGAGTTGCGCTCAAGGCGTGGCTGCCGAGTACCGTCCACGGAGTCGATTGGCCGACGCTCTTGCTGGCGCTCAGTGCCGTACCCGCGTCACTCAGCTGCTTGTTCCTGCAGAGCGTCCTGCTCGCCCAGGGGCGCTCGTTTGCATACAACGGGATCGATTTTGCATTCTCGGCGCTGGCGGTGTGCGCAGTCGCGGTTGCGCTGCTGGTGTTCGGGCTCGGAGTTGACGCCGTCGTTGCGATCACAGCAGCGCGTTTCTGGGCCAGCGGCCTGTTCTACCTCGCCGTGCTCAAGCGACCGGGGAGTTTGCGCCCCGATCCGCAGTTGCTGCGCGGAATGGCTCGTTACGCGTTCCGCATTTATGTCGCCAACCTGCTGGCCTTCCTCGTCATCCGCGCCGACCTGCTCATGGTCAACGGCTATCTGGGAACGAAGCAGGCGGGCCTCTACTCAGTGGCGGTCGCCCTGGGAGACATGCTCTACATCCTCCCGACGGCCGTCGCCGTGAACCTGTTTGCCCGCGTCGCGCACGGCGCAGCGACCCGGAGCACGACTGCGGGCGCCTTCCGTTCGGTCGCGCTCGCGTATGGAGTCGCGTGCGGTTTTGCGGTCGCCCTGTGCTCGCCGGCGATTCATCTGCTCTACGGGAACGCATTTGCGGGCTCGGTCTCGCTCTTCTACTGGCTCGCTCCTGGCATCTTCTGTCTTGGCATGCTCAACATCCTCGCCCAGTACTTCGCTGGTCGCGGCTTCCCGCTTGCCGCTGTGCTGGTGTGGTTCGCTGGCCTCGGCATGGTCATCGCGCTCAATGTCACGCTGCTGAAGGCGGATGGCACGTACATCGCCGCGCTGTCCTCCTCGATCGCATATGTGGTCGTGCTGTTGCTGCACATGGTGATGTTTGCGCGCGAGTCAGGCGGGTACCGGATGCTGCTTCCGACCGGTCGCGACGTCGCCAGGATGTTCGAGGCCTTGCACCGCGGCCGCGCAAGCCAACCCTGACGAGACCGGGCTTTCGTGATGCGAATCAAAGCGGACATCGACGCGATGTACAGGACGCAAGCGGACCCATGGAACATCGGCGCCGCGGACTCTCCACGCTATGACCTTTATCGCGAGCTCGTCCTGCGCGAGGCTCGAGAACGCTCCACATTGCTCGAGATCGGGTGCGGGTTTGGAGCGTTCCTGGCCCGCTTCCACGACGAGTTCGATCGACTGATCGGCGTCGACGTAAGCCACCGCGCGATAGAGGAGGGAGCGCGGCGATACCCGTTCATCGAATACCACCACCTATCCGCCACCAATCTCCCGGAGACGATCAGCGACGCGAGTCGCTTCGATGCGATCGTCTGCAGCGACGTCATCAACTACCTCCCGGAGCGGGAGAAGGACGACCTGCTTCGCTGGGTGGCGAGCCATCTGAGCCCCAGAGGGCTGGCTTTCATCGCAGCATGGAGCCCGGGTGGCGACTACCTGACCTCTGGCGAGCTCCGGCGGCTCCTACAGCGCCACTTCGCTGTCCTCGAGGAGCATCGGCTCGACAGCGGGCACGCCGCGTTCCTCGCGCGGCGCAAGCGCCACCTGGTCGCCATGACGGTCGACTACGAGACCTGGCACCCGGTGCCCGAGGGACGCCGGATCGACTGGGACGTGGACGTCTTCCGACCGACCGCGCGGCTGCTCGACATCGGCGATCGCCACGGCATCCGCCTCACCCTGATGGCCGAAATCGGTGAGTTCTTCTGGCTGCGTGAGAACGACGCGGCGATCGCAGCTCGAATGGAGGACCAATGGCGCGACGCGCTGCGCCGCGGCCACGACGTTCAATTACATCTCCACCCCAACTGGCTCCCGGAGCTCGGCGCTAATTTCGTGAACGGTCGTTGGTCATGGGACTGGTCCCGTTCGACCGCTGCCGACTACCCCGGGGACTTGACGCTGCTGATCACGCGCTGCCGGGACGCGCTCGAATCCGTGCTGCGATCGGTCGACCCCGACTACAAGGTGTCGTGCTTTCGGGCCGGCTCGTATGAGGCGCAGCCGTTCGAGCGACTCCACGACGCCCTGCTCGCGAACGGGATCGAATACGACAGCTCAGTCTACGCAGGGCACCGCCACGACGACCGCCACTACGACTACTCGCTCGCCTATTCCGGCCAGCTGCCCTATTTCGCGAGTCGGCTCGACCCCCAGCTGCGCGCGCCTCCGGCTGAACAGCGCCTGATCGAGCTACCGCCTTTCATACACGAACCTGGGGTCTACTGGACGTTTGACGGCAGCTTCGGTCCCCGATTCGCCGACCTGCTGTTGCGCCAAGTCGACGCCCAGGCGGCGGGAGCGAGCACCGAGAGCTACAGGCGCACAGCTGCCCTCCGTCGGGCCCTCGCCCGTATCTACCTCGCGACCCATCGGCGTATCGACGTGATCAACTGGATTCTGCCCCGGGCGCTCGCTCACGGGCTGGTCGACTACGAGCCTGAGCGGCTCGTCGAGCACGAGTACTACGTACTCGTCGGCCACTCGAAAGGCGACCTCGCGTTCGAGCAGATCGAGATCGGAATGGCGCGCCTTGCTGCAGACCCGCGCCTCGAGTTCGTCGGCCTGTCGCAGATGGCACGGCTCGCGCGAGTAGAGCTCGAGCGACCGCGATCGAACTGGCACCGCGACAGCGCTCCCGCGCACGCGAGCAGCCCGCCGAGCGCGCTTCGAGATCTCGTGCCCCTCGACCGGCGTCGCATTGTCGAACTCGTGGGCTCTGGGACCGCCGCCAGCAGTCTCGGTCTCGACCGCGCGTATCCGTGGATGTCGGTCAGCACCGTTCAGGTTGATTCGGAGCTCTCGATCGTCACGATCGAACGCGAGGCCGACTGCGTCTGCGCGTACCACGTGCTGGAGCTGGCGGTGGACCCGACCCAAGCCCTCGCCGACCTCTACGCCGCGCTCGGAGACGGAGGGCTCCTTGTCGCGGCGGTCCGCAGCGACGCGCGCAACCCGCACCGGATCAATCGGCGCCACCGCTGGAAGTCGGTCCCGCACGACATGACGGCGCGGCTGGCGGCTGCTGGGTTCGTTGACATTGAAGTGACCGAGCTCGACGCCTTCCGACATCCGGGCGCCATGCCTTACCCACCTTCGCGTGACCGAACCATGTACGTCCGTGCCTGGAAGCGGGCCGCCCGGTGCAGCCAGCTCGATCGGATCGATGAGCTTTGCCGTTTCACGTACGACGCGCTCACCCCCGAGCGTCCCGTGGTGAGCCACGACCCCGCAGTGATCCTCGCTCAGGGGACCGGCTGGTGCCTCGACTACGCCGTGGTGCTCGGGGAAGCGCTGCGTCGCGAGGGGTTCCGTGTGCGCTGGGTGAGCATGCTGGCCGAAGGCCACCCGCGCGGCAGAGGCGAGCGCAAGATCGACACGCACGAGGTGATCGAGTTAGAGCTCAGCGACGGCAGCCTATCTGTCGTCGACCCGATGGCCAACGTGCGCTTCCCGAGCTCACTGGCGGAGCTCTTGAGAAATCCGACGCTCGCGGATATCGACCGCGTGCGCGATGAGCGGTATCAGAGCCGCGGCTACGACCTGTATGCGACATCGTTCTGGTACAGCCGCGTTAGAAAGGTAGACCTCCGCCTGAGCCCCCGCGACCCCCCTCGTCTGCTGCCGGTACGGAGGGTGACGCATCCGGGGCGCTGGGGCGAGGCCCTTTGGGCGCCACGTCGCCGTCCGGTCCGCCGGCTGGCGCGCGGGGCACTCGCGCGACTACGAGCTACGTACGCTCGCGGATCGCCTCGATGAACAGCTGATCGAAATGGGCGAGCAGACCCCAGTCTGGCTCCGGTGGCTGCGCCAGCCGCGGCACGAAGCGGCGGCGAGAGCCAAGCGGCCGTGTCACGAAAACGTGCTCCAGCATCGGGAGGTAGAGTAGGAACGGCGCGAGCGGATTGGGATCGGTCCGGGCGCGCTGTGCGATCTCGGCCGTGGCGTCAGCATCAAGTGCCCGCGTCGGTGCTCCGTAGCTTTCGTACCAACCGTGCAGCTCGAGCAGCTCCGTCGAGGCGTCCACGTAGTCGGCGTCGGCGCTCGGCTCAGCTACATCGGCAGCGTGCTCAGGCGCACATGACCAGGTCTTCTCGAACGTCGTCAGACCATTCCAGGTCGACGTCAGGGTCTCTCTGACCGTCAAGCCAAGGCGCTCGAGCTGCCGCGTCGCAGTGCCCGCCAGGAAGAACCGGTAGCCCATTCGACGCCTGATCCCGTTCAGGATCTGATGGAGGCGAAGCCGGAGCTCGCTGGTGTCCCGCCGCTCGATCGCTACGTGAACCCCCTCGGGACCGTAGCCCTCGCACAGCTCCCCGTACAACAGCCAGGCACCCGGCTTCAGCAATCCTCGCACTTGGTCGATGAGCGCCAGGCGCGAGGATGTCTCGTGCGACATGCCGTTTGCGAACACGAAGTCAAACAGGCGACCCGGCTCGTGGCCTTCGATGTCAGCGCGCACGAACGCGATCCGCTCGACGCGGGCGCGCCGCGCGATTCGCCGTGCCTGGCGAATGTTGCGCCACTTGACGTCGACCGCGACGACCTCATCGAAGTGCGCCGCCAGGGCAAATGACTTGTTCCCGGTACCGCAGCCCAGGTCTAGCGCTGAGTCGAACGAGACCCCGGGACACGACGCCAGCAGGTGCGCGACCTCAGGATAACTTTCGCGTATGCGCGTGGCCGCGTCGGGCGCGATCCAACGCGGGGGTGGTTCGAGCAGGTCGCGGAGATCGCTGTCAGCGTGGCGGATCAATGCGGTCCGCCAGAGGGGCGCGGAGCCGTCAAGGTGCGAATGTCTGCGCGTTGGATCAGCCAGCTCGAAACGTGGGGCGGGTTCGTGAAGTTCGCGAACACGAGTTGGACGATTCTGGCGGACGGGAGGCTGAGCCGGACACTCGGGATCGCTACGACACGCCCATGCGTCGAAATCGTGGCCCACCGGATCCACTTGTCGGCCGCTATCTCCAGCAAGCCTGCCTGCATCCCCCCGCTCGACACGAGCGCGCTTGCGACAAGCTCGTACTGACCGCGGTTTAGCCCGACATAAGGACCCACCAGCTGGTACGTGCAGCAGTGCTTCGACGTGGTGACGGCGACGCCGTTTGCCCCGCTCGATCCGCGTTCCGGCGACGGTTTCCCAGGTGGCGGGAACGCCGGCGGCAAACGTCCAGGACTTGGTGTTCGGCGTCGGCATCCAGTTAAGTCGGACGCGCTCAATCAGCCAGCGGGACGCCTGCTTATCGGCTGGACCAGTTAGCCAGTACGAGCCGTACGGTCGCCGGCGAGTGAACGCCGAACCTGAGGATCATCGTGGCCGGGCCGGGGCGGGTCTGCCCCGCCCAGTAGAGGGCCTTTGCGAGTGCTCGAGCGCCGGGGGGCGTCGAGACCTCAAGCGCCAGGCCTCCATGAGCGATCAGGCCCTGAACCACTAACTCGTAGCGACCCGGTTCGAGGTAGATCGGGTGCGACAGCAGCCCGCGGGCGTCTGACGACGAGGAGGTAGTGATCTCCACACCCGCCCGTTTCAGCTCTAGATGCGCGCCCGCGGCGGATGCGAACGCGGTCGGGACCCCCCGGGAGAACGACCACGAGCCGAGGACCGGCAAGGACGGTGGCGGGATCGAGGAGCGATAGGTCGCACCGGCCTCGTAGAATCGCTCGCGCTGTGCCGGTTCGCTCGCGATCGCGATCGCGATCAGAACGGCAAAGCCCGCGTCGATGCCAGCGGCCAGCAGGAGGAGCCGCCGAGGCTTCAAGCTGATCCAGACCCGGCACTCGAGCACGAGCCACCGAACGTTCGCGATCACCGAGGTGCCGCTGAGCCGCGAGCGTCTTGACAAGCCGAATCCCCGTCTGGCTGACGCGTCGAGGGCCGCCGCGGCGGTCCAGAGCAGCGTTAGGACCCAGACGAAGTCCATGGCTCCAAGCCACCCGAACTCATTGCCCGCCAGTCTCGCGTGCGCCGGCCAACTGAGCACGGCGCCACCGAACAGCACCGCGACGGCCGGGGCGAGGATCATCAGATCCTTCCTGACCGCGCGTCGCCAGCGCCCGCAGAGCAGGAGCGGCAGCATCAAGATCAGCGTCCAGTTGAATTTCAGTCCGTCGTCGGCAACCAGCAGCCCCTTTTCGGCCTCGGTACCGACCACGAACCCGGGATCGGACTGGAGCAGGCTGAGGAACCGGGCTCGGAGAGCGGCGTTGTACTCGGACGACCGGTATCGCGCGCTCGGCTTGACTGTTCGGACGTACGCGATCGCTGCAGTGCTGTCGAAGCGGTCGATTCCATAGCGGTTCGCGCGGAACGCGAGGCCCGTGTACGCCGCCTGCCAGAACGCGTCGCCGTTGCCGCCCGGCGCGGCAATCACCTTACCCCGGTAGGTCGCCGAGCTATGGATCTCGTGGTCCCGGAACACGCCGATCAGGCTGAATACGCCCGGCATGACCGAAAGGTAGGCGACTATGCAGGCCGCGAGGATCAACAGGCGGCTGCGCACCGGGCCCCCGACGAGCATCAGCACCACAAGCCCAGAGAGCAGGATCGGAACTCCCGAGTACGCGCGCAGCGAGTTCGAGAAGCTCGCAAAGACCATCGTCCCAACGAGCAGCATGGTGCTCGCCGTCCGCCCCAGCGCCGTTTCACAAGCAGCAGCAGCGGCAGGGCGGTTGCGATCGACCATGCGTAGACCCAGTAAGTGTCCGAGTAATGGATGAACGCCAATCGCCACGCGAGCAGCAGAGGCGCAACCAAAGCGACGAGCCGAGATCCGAACAGCTCCGCGAACACGAGCGGATAGATCGCCAGCGACAACGCAAACGCTCCGAGGAAGAACCACGCCATCAGCACATTGGGGTTGCTCTGGTGGAAGAGCTGCCCGATCAAGGGGAGGTACAGGGAGATGCCGTGGCCGGCGCCGTCAACCGGGTAATACCCACCCGACGTCATGCCCAGCAGCGGCGGGGCACCCGAGTGGATCGCGGCAAGCGCGTCGCGTACCTCCCGCTGATGGCTGGCGAGCAAGGTCGTCGCAGGGATCCGCGCTGGCGATGCGCGCCGTTGCGACCGACGAAACGGCAATCCCGTAGACGACCAAGCGCCACGCGCGAGCCGATCGACTTGCCGAAGCGCCGATATCTCGCGTGAGCAAAGCCGTAGATCGGGCGAGTCGCCTCGGCCACGCGACGGCCGATTGCCGCCGCCGAGCCAGGCAGCAAGGAAGGCACAACGACCGGCGCGGTACCGCCGCGGAGCGCGACTACGGCCACGAGTGCGAGCGTGAGACCGTAGATCGCCATGTAGTTCTCGGCCAGGCCGAAGTCCGACGTTGCCCGACAACAGCAGCGGAACTTGGTATGCGAGGCCTGCGATCGCCGCACCCGCCGCAAAGCCGCGGGGACCTTCGCGGCGAAGCGTTGCGCGAAACAGGAGACAGAACGCCACGACGAGCAGCACCAGCCCGATCAAGCCGAAGATGCCCATCTCAGCGCCAGCCTCGACCACCGAGCTGTGAGCGATGTGCCGTCACGGGTGGTTCCGGCCCAAGCCCGTATCGGCCGACACCGACTCCCGTCAGGGGATGGTGGATGATGACCCGGACTCCTGCCGTGATCGAATTCAGGCGGATGCTGCCAGACGATGAGTTCCCCGTTGAGAAGAGACCGCGCAAGTAGCTGCCTGCCTTGGAGGCCGCGGCGATCCCGACCACGGCAAACAGGGTCGTCAGAACCACCAGCCGACGGTGCCAAGACCAGCGCGCCACGAGAACCGCAGCGGCGAGGATTGCGACCCCGACGAACAGCATGAAGCGCGTGTACGCCAAAACGAGCGTCAGCGAGCAGACGGCAGCCGCGACCAGCAGGAGCGCCCGGGACCAGCGCCGAAGACTCGTCGACATCGCCCAGAACAGCGCTAGCGACAGCGGCATCAACAGGAAGGCCGCGGTGTGGTTCGGGTTCCCAAGGGTGTAGTAGTGGAAGTCGTACGGCGCCGAGGAGAACTTCGCATTGAAGAGCGCGTTCGCCGTAGGTAGCCCATGCTGCTCAAAGAACACGACGTCGGCGCGCAGGAGCGCGACACGTGAGGGCCGTGAGGAAGGCGCCTGCTGTGACCTCTAGCGAGAGGCTTGAGCGGCGCAAGCCGAAAAAGACCAGCGCGGGCGCCACGATGTCGTCTAGGGCGATCGACAGAGACACGTCAGGGCGATCGCTCTGGAGCAGCGATAGACCAGCGCCGATGACGAGTCCCGACACCGCAGCTATTGCAAGCGGAGGTATCGAGTTCCTGTCATGGGCAGGGGCGAGTCGACTTGCCAGCAGGGCGCATGCTGCGAGGAGCATCGGAGGCGTGAGGAGCACCAGCGCCGGGGCCCGCTCGGGATGGAGCACGCCGGCGATGTTGTTGAGCGGGGGGAAGCCGCTCAACGCGACTCCGGCGCCGATCACGCAGGCCGAGGCGAAGCGGAACAGCTCCGCCCGGGGCGACGCTGCCGTGGCGTCGATCGGGACTTGTGAAGCAGCCAACGCAACCGCCGTCGGTTCCGTGAGCGCGGAGCGTCCCATTGCGAGGCGATGATAGGCCCCAGCTGTGTGTGGAACGGCAACGCGTGTCCCCAGTTCCCTCGGACCCTAAACTGGCTGCGCCCAAAGCGATGAAACAGCTCCTCCAGAACGTCTCGACCGGCGACCTGACGGTCAACGAGGTTCCCCGACCCAATCGTTCCGCCGCGTCACTGCTGGTCGCGAACCGCTACTCGCTGATCAGCGCCGGCACCGAGCGCGCGGTGCTCGCGCTCGGCCGTGCGTCGCTCGTGTCGAAGGCGCGTGCGCGCCCGGATCTGGCACGGCAGGTCGTGCAATCGGTGCGAACCGAAGGCATGAGCGCGACGTACGCGAAGGTTCGCGGGCGGCTCGGTGACCCCAACGCGCTCGGTTACAGCTCGAGTGGCGTCGTGCTCGAGTCCTGCGATGGCGCGCCGGCCACGCGCGGTGAGCTGGTCGCGTGCGCGGGGGCGGGGATCGCGATGCACGCGGAGATCGTCAGCGTGCCGCGGACGTTGTGCGCACGTGTGCCCGACGGTGTCAAGCCGGAGGAAGCGACGTATGCGACAGTCTCGTCAATCGCGCTGCATGGCGTTCGGCTGGCCGAGGTGGGCCTCGGCGATGTCGCGGCGGTGATCGGTCTGGGCCTGGTGGGCCAGCTCACCCTCGAGCTGCTGACGGCTGCTGGATGTGTGCCTCTGGGGCTAGACCCGGATCCCCGACGCGTCGAGCTCGCGCGCGCGCTCGGGGTGTTTGCGACGAGCGACCCCGGTGAGCTCGAGGCCGAGACACGCCGTCTGACCGGCCGACGTGGCGCCGACGGCGTGCTGGTGACCGCGGCCAGTAAGAGCGCTTCGCCGCTCGCGACGGCCACTGCGGTCGCGCGCGAGCGCGCGGTGGTGTGCATTGTCGGCGACGTGGCGATCGAGTCGCCGCGCGCGCCGCTGTTCTCGAAGGAGCTGCGGCTGGTCGTGTCGCGCTCGTACGGCCCGGGGCGCTACGACCCGGTGTACGAGGAGCAGGGGATCGACTATCCGGCGGGGTACGTTCGCTGGACCGAGGGTCGGAACCTCGCCGAGGTGCTGCGGCTGATGGCCAGCGGCCAGCTCAACCCGGCCAGGCTCACGACACACACGTTCGACATCGATGATGGGCCGGCGGCGTATGGGGTGCTGGAGGCAGACGAGCCGTCGCTCGGCATCCTGCTGCGCTACCCGCCGAACGGCGAAGCAGGCAGCCAGACCGTGCTTCTCGACCACGGTCGCAAGAGCATCCGGCGAGCGCCGAACGCGAGCCTCCGCATCGGCTTCATCGGCGCCGGCCTGTTCGCGCGCAGCGTTCTGCTGCCCAGCCTTCAGCGACGCGCGGAGATCGCCGCGATCGCAACGGCAACCGGCGTGTCGGCGCGCGCCACGGCACAACGGTTCGGCGCCGGGCTCGCCACCACCGACCCTAACGCGGTGCTCGAAGCGGACGACATCGACGCGGTTGTGATCGCGACTCGGCACGAATCCCATGCCGAGTACGCGGTGCGCGCTCTCGAGGCAGGCAAGCACGTCTTCGTCGAGAAACCGTTGGCGCTGGACGAGGCCGAGCTCGAGCGGGTCGAGCGGGCGGCGGCCTCGAGCTCTGGGATCTTGATGGTCGGGTTTAACCGCCGGTTTGCCCCGCTGGCCCGAGAGATGAAGGACGCGATCGCAGCCCGCGGGCCGCTGCTCGCCATCTTCCGGGTAAACGCTGGGCGCCTGTCGGCAAATCACTGGACGCACGATCCGGCGGTCGGCGGCGGGCGGATCGTGGGGGAGGTCTGCCACTTCATCGACTTCTGCGACTACCTGTGCGGCGCTGGCTCGACCGCGAGCTGCGTTGCCGCCGTGAGCGGATCGTCGGAGCCGGTTGAGGACAACGTCGCCGCGACGTTGCGGTACGCGGACGGCTCTGTGTGTGTGATCGTCTATACGGCACTCGGCGATCCCGGCCTCGCGAAGGAACGCGTCGAGGTGATGGGCGAGTCTGGCGCTGCTGTGCTCGACGACTTCCGCGAGCTCACCGTGTTCCGCGGCGGACGCGGCGAGACGAAGTCGGGCCGGCGCGACAAAGGTCACGATGCCGAGCTCGCGACGTTCGTCCAGGCCTGCAAGGATGGCCGTCAGCCGTGGCCGCTGGCAGAGATGACGGCGGTCACGCGCGTCAGCTTCGCAATCCGGGACGCGGTGCAGGGACGGCGTTGAACCGCGGCGGGGGCCGGTGGATCCACGGGCCGGTCGTCGTCGCGCTGACGCTCCTGTTGGTGGTGGTCGTGTTCGATGCGGGCACGCTCCTTCGGGCGCCCCCCGTGTACAGCGACGAGCCATGGATCGCGTCGGAGATCAGCTCGTTCGTGCACGGAACGGGACTGCGTCCCCCGATGTTCGCCGGATCCGGGCTTTACGACCACGCCCAGGATATTTGGAACCCATACCTCGGCACCGCGCTGTTCATGCTCGTCGCCGTGTTTGCGAAGGCGTCATTACTGGCGTACCGGCTCGCGGCATTCCTGATCGGAATTGCCGCTCTCGGGGTGTTTGGCGCCGCCCTTCGGCGCTTCGGCTGGGCGATCACGGCCGCGGGCACAGCGGCGCTCGCGGCCTCATGGGGTTTCTTCACAGCGTCTCATTACGTGCGCTGGGACAGCCTGGCGTTTCTGATCCTGGCGGTCGTCCTTGCGCTGCTCTGGAGAGGGCAGCCGGGCCGTCGGACTGCGCTCGGGCTCGGTCTGGTACTCGGTGCTGGCTTCGACGTGCAGCTGTCGGTCCTTGCGGTACTACCCGGCGTCGTCGTACTTGTGGGCTGGGAGCGTCGAGACCGCTGGATGCGGCTGTTGCTGCTCGGTGCGTCGCTCGGCGCGCTGCTGCTCGCGTACGTGGGCGTGCACTATCTCAGCGAGCCGGGCGAGGCGAGCCGCCAGTACCACCTGCTGCTCGCGCCGACGTACGACGTTCCCCTCTTGACGGCGGTGACCCACGGTGATCTGGGGCCGCTTCTCTCCCACGAAGTCACGCGCTATCACGAGATGGCGATATCGGTAACCGCCGAGCTCTACGGGCCATATGGAAGCCTGCTCACCCTGGGACTCGGGCTACTGGCGGCGCTCGCGATGCTGCCGGCACTCACGACTCGCTACCCACGGCGTGTCGTGCCGGCAGTGCTCCTGCTGAGCTACATCGTTGGGGTCGCGCTGATCCAGGGCAACTCCACGACGATGTACGGCTGGTACGCGCTTCCGCTCGCGATCGCCGCCGTTGTCGCGCTGACGGCGGATCGTGTGACGTTGACCTCGCTCGCGCCCGCAAAAGCCATGGGCCTCGTGCTGGCGGCGATCCTTTGTGCGACGGGCGTCGTGGCGATCGTGGTCAGCGTTCTGCCTGCGCATGTCGAGGAGTATGGCCTGCGTTACGTCTGGTACGCGCTTCCGATCATCTTGGTGGCGATCCTGTCCGCAATCGCCTGGATCCGTGCCCCTGCGGGCGGGGCCCTCGGCGTTGGCGCGCTCCTCGCCCTCGCCGTCGCCGGACTCGGTTATGCCATCAGCGATGTCGCCAAGACCCCGCAGCCGGTTAGAGACCCACGGCTCGTAGCCAGCTTTCATCGCCTCGTGTCGCCATCCGACGTCGTGCTCGCAGAACCGATCTTCTGGTGGCTCGATCCCAATCCGGGTTTTCGTGCCAACTCAGTCATCTGGCTCGATCGCGAGGTGCACCACTGGTCACCGGCGGAGGCGATCCACCACATCTGCCCCAACGTGATCGTCCTCGACGACATCTGGCGCAGCCGCTACGACGCCAAGACAGCCTTCCCGACGCTCGCCCCGAGCGACCCCCGCGAGGGCCCGGCGCTCGCGATGCAGCTCGCACGTGAGTACCGCGTGACCGGCGTCGCCGATGTTCCGGGTGATCGCGTGGTGTTCTGGCATCGGCGCCGATCGTCGTGTCCGAGCAGCTAGCGTTCGCGCGACAACGGCCATACTGCCGGCATGTGCGGCATCGTCGGGATCGTCCATCGCTCAGGGGACGCAGTCGACCTCGCTCAGCTTGAGCGGATGCGCGACACGATGGTGCACCGCGGGCCCGACGACGCCGGCCTCTGGCGCAGCGAGGGTGCTGGCAACGTTGCGCTCGGCCATCGGCGACTGTCGATCGTCGACTTGAGCCCATCGGGCAGGGCCCCAATGGGTAACGAGGACGGCAGCGTTCAGGTCACGTTCAACGGGGAGATCTACAACCACGAGGTCTTGCGTGAGCGGCTGGAGCGCAGCGGGCACCGCTTCCGCTCGCGCTGTGACACCGAGGTGCTCGTCCACCTGTGGGAGGAGGAGGGCGAGGCGATGGTCGAGCACCTGATCGGCATGTTCGCCTTCGCGATCTGGGACGACAGCCGCCAGGTCATGTTCGTGGCTCGCGACCGGCTCGGCATCAAGCCGCTCTACTGGATCGACGACGGCAAGACGTTCGCGTTCGCGTCGGAGATCAAGGCGCTGCTGCCACTCCTTCCGCGCCACGAGATCGATGACACAGCGCTGGCCCATTATTTGACATTCGTCGCGGTTCCGCCTCCGAGGACGCTGATCGCGGGCGTTAGCAAGCTTGCTCCAGCCTCGACGATGCTGATCGACGCACACGGGCCTCGGCCACCCCGGCGCTACTGGGATCCGATCGCAGATCGCGCCCGGTTCGAGCCCGGCGAGGTGGACTGGGAGCAGGAGCTGCGCGACCGCCTGGAGCGTTCCATCGAGCGTCGCATGATGAGCGATGTGCCGGTCGGCGTGTTCCTGTCTGGCGGCGTCGACTCTTCGACGAATGTCGCGCTGATGAGTCGCCTCGTGGACCAGCCGATCAATACGTTCAGCATCGGCTTCCACGGCACGGAGGAGTTCAACGAGTTCTCCTGGGCCCGCCAGGTGGCCGAGAAATTCGGGACCAACCACCATGAGGTGAAGATCGACGCCGACGAGCTGTGGCAGTTCATGCCCTCACTGGTTCACCACCAGGACGAACCGATCGCCGATCCGGTCTGCGTGCCCGTGTATTTCGTCGCCAAGCTCGCCAAGGAGAATGGCGTCACCGTGGTCCACGTTGGCGAGGGCGCTGACGAGATCTTCTCCGGCTATCCCACCTATGTCCAGGCCCATCGCATCGCAACTCGGCAATGGCGCGCATTCAGAGCCTTGCCGCGCCCGGCGCGTGCGATGCTCGCCGGTGCCGGTGGCGCGCTGCTGAACGGCCGGCCCGGATATGAGATTCAGCGCGAAGCCTTGCGCCGAGGCGCCGAAAGGGACGGGCGCCTGTGGTGGGGTGGCGCGGTGGCCTTCTACGAGGGTCCGTTTGACCGCATCACGACACCGCACCTGCGCGCCAAACTCAACGGGGACGCCCCGCGAGATGTCGTCGATGCGATCGCGGCCGATGCCGACCGCGCCGGCGCACGCGACGAGCTGGATCGCCTGATCTACCAGGACCTCCGTCTGCGTCTGCCCGAGCTGCTGCTGATGCGGGTCGACAAGCTGACGATGGCGAACTCGGTCGAGGCTCGCGTCCCGTTCCTCGATCACGAGCTCGTCGAGCTCGCGATGGCGATGCCCGTTGAGGAGAAGATTCTCGACGGCGTGGGCAAACCGGTTCTCAAGCGCGCTGTCAGCGACCTGTTGCCATCGGAGCTGATCTGGAGGCCGAAGCAGGGCTTCGGCACGCCGGTTTCGCAATGGTTCCGCGGGCCGCTCGGCCAGCAGCTGGAGGACCAGCTCGAGCGCTCGGCGATCAACGAGCTCGGCTATCTGGATCGCGACGCAGTTCGCGAGCTGCTGGCGATGCACCGTTCCGGCCGCGCGGAGCGCTCGTTCCAACTCTGGAACATCCTCAATCTCTCGGTCTGGTTCGACCACTGGATCGCCGGACGGGACGTCGTCGCGACTGGATTAGCCTCGAGTGCCTCAACGTCGCCCGCCTGATGTCCGGTCAGAGCTCTACGGACGACTCACCGCGATCCCCTTGACTTCATAGAAGCATCCTTGCCATCCGGTCGGGCGAAGCCACGCTACTCTCTCGAGATGAGGGGTTTCCGGCGAGACCGGCAAGGTCACCTACCTCGTCAGGGCTGGAACCGCGAAGCCGAGGACTTCTGGCGCCCTGGGTCCCTGAGTTACATTCCGTCCTCGGAGCCGCTGCCGCCGGTTCCGGGCAGAGCGACTCTCGCTCAGTGGATCCTGTTACGCATCCTTCGGCGGTTCCCGGCCAAGAGGACGATCTTTCTTGACTACTCCGACAATGCGGCGTTCGAATACGAGAGCGAGTGCAAGCAACCCTTCTGGCGTTTCTTCTCAGAGGGCCCCGAGTTCTTCGCTGGTCGTGACGTTCTCGATCTGGGTTGCGGCTGGGGAGGCCGCCCGGCACGGTGGCTTGAGCTAGGCGCCAGGTCGGTGTGTGGGATCGAAGTCTCTGACACGCAAGTGTCTTTGGCTCATGCGTTCGCGAGGAAGAGGGGAGTGGAGAGCCAGTCAACGTTCCTTGTCGGCGTCGGAGAAGATGTCCCGTGCACGAACGAGTCGTTCGATCTCGTGGTGATGAACGACGTGCTGGAGCACGTGGTCTCGCCTAGGCGTGTCATAGAAGAGTGTCACCGAGTGCTGCGTCCCGGCGGCCGGCTCGCCATCGTGTTTCCGCCGTACTACGACATCCATGGGGGATCACATCTGGACGGATACGCCACCTGGCTTCAAGGGCTCAACCTCATCTTCACGACACGGGCGCTGAGGGGCGCCACGCTGCGATTGTTCATCGAACAAGGCGTCGATCCCCGACCTTACCTGCGAGACGTCCCGTCGGACAAGCTGTGGAACATGAACGGACTCACCGTGAGCGGCTTTGAAAGGATCGTCGCGAGGACTCCGTTCGATGTTGAACAGCTCTGGTTCTTGGGCCAGCTTGATCGTCGCAATATCGATCCTGTCGCCGGACATCGACATCCCTCCTCGCGTTGGCGGAGTCTCGCTCGGCCGGTGGCTTACTCCTTAGCAGAGTGGGCTGCTCGGGCACCGTTGCTTCGCGAAGTGTTTTGCTCCCGCGTGTGTGCTCTGCTCCGAAAGCCCGAGGCAAGTTCTCCCTAGTCTTAGCGAGCGATCATCTGAGCCCTCGCAGGCACCTACCTCATACGGAGGTCGGTCGTGACCGTGTGGGACCGTCTCGGCATCAGCGAGCGCTGGGCATGCCGGGTGCGAGGCTCGTGTCCCGTTCCTCGATCACGAGCTCGTCGAGCTCGCGATGGCGATGCGCGTTGAGGAGAAGATTCTCGACGGCGTGGGCAAACCGGTTCTCAAGCGCGCGGTCAGCGACCTGTCGCCGTCGGAGCTGATCTGGAGGCCAAAGCAGGGCTTTGGCACGCCGGTTTCACACGGGTTTCGGGGGCCGCTCGGCCAGCAACTGGAGGACCAGCTTGAGTGCTCGGCGATCAACGAGCTCGGCTACCTCGATCGCGACCCAGTTCGCGAGCTGCTGGCGATGCACCGTTCCGGCCGCGCGGAGCGCTCGTTCCAGCTCTGGAACATCCTCAATCTCTCGGTCTGGTTCGACCACTGGATCGCCGGACGGGATGTCGTCG
>CAVQJF010000021.1:0-576588 GCA_963712675.1 uncultured Solirubrobacteraceae bacterium | reverse complement strand
CTTCCGCTTGTCAGCGGCCATGGCCACCAATCATCGGCGCCGGGGCAGCGGAAGACTGATCCGCGCGTTCGCGCCGGACGGCTTCGCGAGCGGCGATCGTCTGCTCCTTGATCGTGTCCAGCAGCTCAAGCCGCAGCTTGCGCCCGAACGGCGCAACCCGCTTGGCCGAGCGCTCAACGCGCCGCTGTCCCTCCTCATCGCCACAGATGTAGATCACCCCGCCGATCTGGCCGCCGCGGATCCAGTCGTCGTGCAGCTTCAGGATCGCGTCCAACCGAGGCCGGGACTTGCCGGCGAGTTCCACCTCGATTGCAAACCTCGACGAGTCACGCATCGCCACCAGGTCCGGTCGGTGACCCGAGCGTTTGAAGCTGTTGCGATCTTGCCAGTGCAACTGACCCGACCACTCGGGACGGCTGAGCACCTCTCGCTGGCCAAGGAACATCCGGCCACGAACGGTCAGCCACGCCGCCGTCCACGCGCACGCGGAGTCATGTGCCCACCACGTCGGCGCCGGCGTCGACGCCGGGATCAACGGCACCCCGAGCATCAGGACACCCTTCCGCGTGGCCAGAAACAGCGAACCCTCACCCCAGGTCATCGGACAGCGCTCCAGCCAGCCCTCACGCTCCAGCCGACGAGCGTGACTCCTCGCCGCCACCTCGCTCCACCCCATCGCATACCGCCACGGATCCAACGGCGACGGCCCACACCGAGCCAGCCACCTCAGGCCAGCCATCGACCCCGGACCAGGCCGCAACACCCGACCCACCGCCTACCCCTTCCCTCCCCAGCAGACATCCCCCAGCACCCTCCCGTGCCCGCCACCAGCCCGCCTCCGCCCCCGAACAACACCGACCAGCTGAATGCGCATGACTACCCGCACTCCTCCCCTCTCGTCAAATACGTGGAGGGCGGGTAGTCATGCGCACCGAAGCGGCCGATCCCCAGCAAACTCGGGGGCGGAGGCGGGCTCAGGTGTGGAATCGAGAACAACAGACCACGAAACACTTCGCTACACACCTTCCGGCCCGTCGGACACGACCCGACCGCCGCCTGCATCACCCTGCGACCGCTCGCCGCCCTCCAGCTCGTCCGCAACCCCCCGCAGCGCGGCCCACACCTCGCGGAACACGTGTGCGACGGCCACGATGTCGGTCCCGGTAGCGGTGATCGACAGCCGCTCAAACGCCGCATCGAACTCCTCCCACATCTCCGCCGGCCCCGGCCGGTTGCCGCCGCGCTTCAGCTCATACGGCAAGAACTCGGCCATGTCGGTCTTCGACCGCCACCGGACCCCCGCCGCCTCCGACGCATTGAGCATCGTCGCGGCCATGTGCTCGCACGACTCAGCGATCGCACGAATCCGATCCACATAGCCCGGACTCGGCGGCGCGAACGCGCTCGCGTTGATCGCCTTCCTCATAACCGGCTATCGCGCGCTGCAGCAACTCCACCGCCCCCTGTGCTTTAGGTGTCCGTGGCTTTCGTGTCGGCGTCGGCGCCGCCGTAGGCTCGTCCGCTCGCGCGGCTGCTTCCGCCGGTGCCGGGTCAGGGCGGCGGGCAGAGGGAGCGGCCTCCCGTGCGGGTTCAAGACTGTTCTCAAGCTGCTCTAGGACTTCGTCGGCCGTCAGGTTGGTCTCGTCGAGCATGCGATCAAGATCGGAGCGCCGGACGATCCACTTGCGCACGCCGGCTCGCGACGCCTTCAGCTGTCCTTTGCTGACCCATTGCCGCACCGTCGCCGGGTTGACTCGGAGCTCCGCTGCGATCTCAGCCAGCGTCAGCCAGGGATCGGCTGCTTCACGCTCTTCCTCGGTCAAAGTCCGCTTCTTTCGCTCGGCACTTCCATCCAAGTAGCAATCAGAGTATCTTAGACGGAGGTTGCCGTGAGTACAGCGTCAAGCAATGTCCCGCGTGTTGCGCTCAGTCGCCAAGAGGCGGCGTTGTCGCTCGGGATGTCGCTGGACTCGTTCGAGCGGCACGTTCAGCCCGAGCTGCGGCTGATTCGGCGGGGCAAGCTCCGCCTCGTCCCCGTCGCCGAGCTGGAGCGGTGGGCGAACGAGAGCGCCGAGTCGGTGTTCAGACGTCCGCGCCGGGCCTAGCATCAGCGGTCCTCATGGCCACCGGGATCCGCGTCCGTCACTCTCGCCACTGCACTTCGCGCGAGGGTGGACGCTGCACCTGCAAGCCGACCTACCAGGCCCAGGCGTACGACACCCGCACCGGACGGCAGGTGTGGCGGACCTTCCCCACGCTCAGCGCCGCGAAGCTCTGGCGCCAGGACGCCCAGGTCGCGCTGCGCCGCGGGACGATGCGGCCGCCGACGGCGAAGACGATCGCCGAGGCGGCCGAGGTCCTGATCAACGGCGCCCACGACGGCACGATCCTCGACCGCGGCGGGAAGCCGTACAAGCCGTCGACCGCGCGCGGCTACGAGCAGCTACTCCACGCCTACGTCGTCCCGGCGCTCGGAGGCTGGAAGCTTCACGCAGCTCCAGCGCCGCGACATTCAGGACTTCGTCGACGGCCTGCGGAGCCAGGGCCTCTCCCCCTCGACGATCGCGAACATCCTCGATCCGCTGCGCGTCATCTTCCGGCGGGCGATCCGCCGCGACGAGGTCGCCATCGACCCGACCGAGAACCTCGACCTGCCCGCGATCCGCGGCCGCCGCGACCGGATCGAGCCGCCCGAGAAAGCGCACGAGCTGCTCGCCGCCCTCCCCGACTCCGAGCAAGCGCCTTCTGGGCAGTCGCCCTGTTCTGCGGCCTCAGACGCGGCGAGCTCCGCGGCCTCCAGTGGACCAACGTCGACTTCGACAACGGCCTGATCCGCGTCGAGCGATCATGGGATCCGGTCAAGGGGCCGGTCGACGTCAAGACCGGCGCCGGCCGCCGCGCCGTCCCGATGGCGTTCGTCGTCCGCCGCGAGCTGATGGCGCACAAGCAGCGCACCCAACGCGACGGCCCGGACCTCGTGTTCGGCCGCACCAAGACCGAGGCGTTCTTCGCCTCCACGATCCGCGCCCGCGCCAACAAGGCATGGCAAGAAGCCGGACTCGAACCGATCACGCCGCACGAGGCAAGACACTGCGCGATCTCCTACTTCATCGCCGCCGGCCTTGACTGGAAGCAGATCTCCACCTGGGCGGGCCACGGTGACGTGCGGCAGACCTGGAATCGCTATGGCCACCTCGTCCCCGGCGGTGAAGAGCAGGCCCGCGAGCGCCTTGACGCCTACCTCACGCCACCCACACCGATCACGACTGTGGCGCAGACTGTGGCGCACGCGCCCGAAAACGCAGAAACCCCCGAAAACTCAGGGGTTCTGAAGTACCGCTACCGGGATTCGAACCCGGGTTTCCGCCGTGAGAGGGCGGCGTCCTAGTCCCCTAGACGATAGCGGCGGGGTGCCCGACTGCGGGGCAGCGGCAAGGTTAGCGGGCAGCGGTGCAACCGCGCGATGGGCTGTCGCATTCCAACCCGCGCGAGGCCGGCGCTCCGGCGCCGGGCGACGACGCGGCTCTCAGCGGAACGTCAACGTGCGGACGCCACCGAGCTCCTGGATCGGGCTGTTGGCGCCGGCGGCCTGGAAGTAGACGCCCTGCTTTGTCGTGTAGACCCGCCAGAAGAACTCCTGCGCCGCCGGGTCGGGCTGGACGAGCATGTAGTTGATGCTGGAGGTCGGTTGGTGGGCGAGCGTGGCGAGCCGGTGCGCTAGCACCGAGGGCACATGAGTCCCCAGCTGCGACAGGTAGTAGACCTGTGCGGAGCCGACCAGTGGACCGTCGTCGGTCGAGGTGTAGTCGCCCTTGATGTCGACCTGGATCAGGCTCTGCTTGCTGCCCTTGACCACCGTCATCTGGATCGCCCCCGGCGCGATCCGGGTCAGCTCGACGTTCGCCCGCGAGCCGAGATGGCGCTCGGCGATCAGCAGGATCCGGCGGAAGTTGGAGCCGATGAACAGCGAGCTCGGATCGGTCGGTTTGACGCTCGAGGCTTCGAACGGCGCCGGCGGGGTCGGAACGCTGGGGGTCGACGACGTCGCCCCGGGGATGGGCCCGGCGTTCTGCGCGGCCGTCGGCGTCGTCGTCGTGCTGTGAATCCCGCTCGCGACCGCCGCCGAGACGCCGAGCGCGGCGGCGACGGCCGCCGCCCACACGACCACAGCGGCCAGGGCCCTCATCCACGCGCGCCGCGGTCAGGTCCCAAGGAGCTTCGCCTTCTCGCGGGCGAACTCCTCGTCCGTCAGCGCGCCCCGCTTGTGCAGCTCGGCAAGTTTGGCGATGCTGTCGAGATTGGCGCCGACGGACGGCGGGCTCGCACCGATCGAACCCGAAAGGCCGGTCGAGGCTGGCGTCACGGTCGCCGCTGACGACGCGGCGTAGGCCCCGAGGATCGGATCTGTGTTCTTGTCCTGCGTCCCGAACGCGGACGCGCCGCTGTTGCCGGCGAGCGTCGATTGCGGCGCGCCGAACGCCGACGTTGTGCCGAGGCCGCCGAGGTTCGAAACGTGGCTCTTGGCGCCCGATCTGCTCGACGATCCTGTCGAGGAGCTCATGCCGCGGACCGCGCCGGCGAGCATCACGGCGTCGATTCCCAGGCCGGCCACCGCGAAACAGCCTCCGAAGATGCCGGCGAACACCTTCGTGCTGCTGCCGGTGCTCGAATCGAACAGCAGCGATAGCGAGCCGAGCCCGATCGCCGTGAAGATGCCGCCGTTGATCAGGCCGACCGACGAGGCATCGGAGACGAATCCGCCGACGATGGCGCCGATGATCCCGGCGAACAGGAACAGCATCCACCAGCCGGTGCCCGATGGGCAGTACGGGACGGGGCCGTAGTTCCCCGAGTAACCGGTCGACGAGCAGGTCCCCGTCGCGACGAGGTGATGGATGCCGACGCCGAGCAGCACGCTGCTGAACAGCACGATTGCTACTCCGACAATTGTCCGATTGCTCGGCTGCACCTTCCGGCCCTCTCGTTCGCCCTTGCCCGGAATCGTATCGCCAACCGGTGCCGGTAACCGGTGAGCGCCTCGACCGACCTGGCAACCGTCGCCGTGCTTCAGGCGCTGCTCGCGCCCGCGGGCGATGCCCTCCCTCCTCTCAGGCGGCCGTCGAAGACCGCCGCGCCCGCGCCGAGGCCGAGCGCGAGCAGCGCGACCCACAAGCAGTTGACCGCGGTCCGCGCGTACCCGATCTGGGTGACGTCAACGAACGGATACGGGTACCAGCCGATGATGGCACCGCGGATCAGCGTGAACGCGAGCCAGCAGACGGGGAAGATCAGAGACAACCACACCACGCGCCTCGAGACCAACCCTCGCGGTCCGATCATCAGCCAGCCGGTGAGCGCCATCACCGGCACGATCGTGTGTACGAGCTCGTTGCCAAGGCGTGCCCACCCGCTCAGGTTGAGTAGCCGCGCGAGGACGGCGTGGAACACGATCCCGGTGACGACGATCGCCACCAGCCCCGACAGCCGCAGAACCGCGAACGCGGTCGATGAGCGCTCGAGCCGAATCGCGAGCAGCAGCGCCGCGATTCCGATCAGCAGGTTCGACTGGATCGTGAAGAATGCGAACGAGTTGAAGAACCGAGCGACCCCGCTATCGAAGTGGCGCGCAGGGCCGGTGCCGTTGGCCGCCGTGAACGCGCTGATCGTCACTCCTGCGAGCACGCACGTAGCGGTGGCCGCAAACCAGACCCGCGCCCACTTGGCGGACATGGCCGGGACTGTAACCGCCGGATCGGCGGCGCCTTCACGTTGCCTGATACCTTGGGCGATCCCGCGGCTGTGGCGGAATTGGTAGACGCGCAGGCTTCAGGTGCCTGTGATCTTAGGGTCGTGGAGGTTCGAGTCCTCTCAGCCGCATGTCGTTCACAACCAGCCGCGCTCCTCGGCGACGCGCACCGCTTCGGCGCGGTTGCGCGCGTCGAGCTTCTGCATCACCGAGGACAGGTGGTTGCGCACCGTTCCCGGCGACAGGTACAGCGCCGCGGCGAGCTCCGCGACGGTCGCGTGGTGGCGCGAGGCCTCGAGCACCTCGTGCTCGCGCGGCGTCAGCGGACTCGCCCCCTGGCTCAAAGCAGCCGCCGCGAGGCCGGGGTCGACGACCCTTTCGCCGGCGACGGCACGGCGGATCGCCGCGGCGAGCTCGTGCGCCGGCGCGTCCTTGAGCAGGAAGCCCGCAGCGCCTTGCTCCATCGCGCGGCGCAGGTAACCGGGCCGGCCAAACGTCGTCAGGATCAGCACGCGGCAGGACGGCAGCTCGGCTCCCAACACCTCCGCCGCCTCGAGCCCGGTCGCGCCGGGCATCTCGATGTCGAGCAGGGCGACGTCGGGCTGGGCGTGGATCGCGGCCGCGAGCACCTCATCACCGCGCGCGACCTGCGCCACGACCTCAAGGTCCGGCTCGAGCCCGAGCAAGCTCGCGAGCGCCCCTCGGACCATCGCCTGGTCCTCGGCGATCAGAACCCGGATCACGCGCGCGCGAGCGGGACGTTGACGGCCAGCCGGTATCCCCCGCCCGGCTTGCCACCGGCCTCGACCCGTCCGCGGAGGCCGTGCGCCCGCTCCGCGAGGCCCGCGAGTCCGTGGCCGTCCGACGAGCCGCCGGAGCCGTTGACGCCCGCACCGCCGCCGTCTGATCCGATGCCATCGTCGACCACTTCGACCCGGGCGTCGGTGAGCGACGCGCTGATCCGAAGCGCGACGTGACTCGCACGGCTGTGGCGGATCACGTTCGTGGCGCCCTCACGGACGGTCCACGCCAGCACGGCCTCGATCTCGGGATCCAACGTGACCGCCGGCCGCTCAACCGAAGCCTCGATCCCGGCCGCCGCGAGCGCCATCAGCGCGCCCTCGAGTTCGCCGTCGAGGGTCGGCTGGCGGTAGCCGCTCGCAGCCTCGCGGACCTCGCTCAGCGCCTTGCGCGCGACCTGTTCCACATCTGCCACCTCGCTGGCCGCCTCGTAGGGCTGGTGGGGCAGCAGCCGCCCGGCGAGCTCTGCCTTCAGTGTGATCACCGACAGCGTGTGGCCGAGCAGATCGTGGAGATCGCGGGCGAACCGCTCGCGCTCGGCGGCGACCGCCAGCCGGGCAAGCTCGGCGCGGGCCGAAACCAGCTCGTCGTTCCGCGCGCGCAAGTCGCGCATCAACAGCATCAGCAGGCCGACGCCGGCCGAACTCGTGGCATATCCAACCGCCGCGCCGCCACCGCCACCGCCGATCATGCCTTCGGCCGCAGCGAGCGCGGTGCACCCCGCCACCCCGTAGAAGCCGACTCGCGGGTTCGACAGAAGGCCGGCGCACGCCGCCGCGTAGGTGAACAGGAACGCCCAGCCGGAGCGGTCGGCGAGCGTGAGAGCGCTCGCGGTGGCGAGCAGCACCCCGAACAGCAGCACGCCGAGCGGGGCCGCCTCCGTGCGACGCCAAGCCACGATCAGGCCGATGTACGCCGCGACGAACGCAGCCGCTCCGGCGAGCGTCAGCACGTGGCGAGTGAACGAGCCGCTGTTCGCCACAGCGGTGATCAGCGGAAAGACGATGAACGCCAGCCAGATCAACGCCATCGACGCACGCATCCAGCCGTGTCGTCGCTGCTCGATCCACGGTCCACCGAAGCGGATCGCCTGCTGCGTCGGCGTCGCGCCGAGCCCGTAAGCGGCCTCGGCAGCGGTGTCCGGCTCGCCCGGCTCCGGGGCGCCGGTCATCGGACCGGCGCCCAGTCGCAGCCACCGGAAGGCGGTGCCCGGCGTCACCCGGTCATCACCTCGCCCTGCGGCTTGCGCAGGAAGCGGATCATCAGGTAGATCCCGACGACCGTCCAGATCGCGAGCGTCTGGATGTCGGCGCCCTTGAAGCCGGCCCCGGTCGTCCGGGGATCGAAGGCGTACTGCAGTCCATCGGCGAGCGCCCGGATCGGGAAGATCTTCGCGACGTCGTTCAGCGCCTTCGGGAGCTTGTCGGTCGGGAACCACACGTTCGAAACGAACGTCAGCGGCAGGACGGTCAGGTTGACGAATACGGGGGCGCTCTCGGCCGAGTGGATGAACCGGGTGATTCCGATCCCGATCGTCGTGAACGCCGCCGTCCCGAGCGCCAGCACGACGATCATGGCCGGCAGCGTTGAGACCCGCACGTGCACCCCGTATACCGCGGCGCCGAGGCCGAGCACGACGACCGTCATGATCGCCACGACGATCACCGTCGAACCGATCCGCGCGGCTACGTAGGCCCACCGCGGGAGCGGCGTCCCCTGCATCCGCTTCAGCACGCCCTCGTCCTGCAGGATCGCTGTCGAGATGGCCATGTTGACGTAGGTGATTCCAATCACGGCGTAGGCGAGGATCCCGGGGACGAAGAAGTCGTCGTAGGGGATGTTGCCGCGGCTTGAGATGTGCGCGCCCTTGTCGACGCTCGCGAAGATCACGAGGAACATCAGCGGGAACACGAACGTGAAGATCCCGCGGCCGCGGTTGCGCCAGTAGGCACGCTGCTCGTAGCGGATCTGCCACAGGACCAGACCGAGATCACGCTTCAGTGATGGTGTCAGCACGGAGTCCATCGAACGGGCTCCTGCTCCGCCGCAACGGGAGTGTGATCGTCGGAACCGGTCAGCTCCAGGTAGATGTCCTCGAGCGTCGGCTGTGAGACCGCGAAGTGCTCGAGATCGACGTCGTGGTCGAGCGCCCAGGTCGTGATCCGCTGCGTTGCCCGGACGGGCTCGCGGGTCACGATCAGAACGCGATCTCCGTCGATCGTGCGCTCTTCGGCGGGCAGCTCGGGCAGATCCCCGAGCGACCAGGCGACCGGCAGCACGAAGCGGATCTCCGCGGGCCGCAGGTCGCGGCCGCCGAGCTCGTCCGGCCGTCCGGAGGCGATGATCTGGCCGCCGCGCATGACTGCGACACGGTTCGCCAGGAACTGCGCCTCGTCCATGTAGTGCGTGGTCAGGAACACGGTCTTGCCGAGGTCGCAGAGCAGCCGGATCGTCGACCAGGCCTGACGGCGCGCGGCCGGGTCGAACCCGGTCGTCGGCTCATCGAGGAAGATCAGGTCAGGATCGCCCACCAGCGCGAGCGCCAGGTCGAGCCGGCGCTTCTGACCGCCCGAGAGGACCTTCGCGCGGACGTCGCGCTTCTCCTCCAGTTCGACGAGCTTGATCACCGCGTCGACGGCCAACGGCTTCGGGTAGTAGCGG
The DNA here is from genome assembly GCA_963712675.1 of uncultured Solirubrobacteraceae bacterium. Taxonomy (GTDB): domain Bacteria; phylum Actinomycetota; class Thermoleophilia; order Solirubrobacterales; family Solirubrobacteraceae; genus Palsa-465. Next base: position 567,380 of record CAVQJF010000021.1, on the reverse strand, counting down.
CCGTACATCTCGACCAGCTCGGCAACGGTCAGCTCGTTCTGAACGCCGCAGGACTGCAGGACGATGCCGACGCGATCGCGGAGCCCGCGCTCACCATCGGCTGGATCCATCCCGAGTACGAGGACCTCGCCGCCACTGCGCCGCCGGTATCCCTCGAGGATCTCGACGATCGTCGTCTTGCCCGCCCCGTTGGGCCCGAGCAGGCAGAACACCTCGCCGCGGGCTACCTCGAAGCTGACCCCGCGCACAGCCTCCACCTCGCCGTAGGACTTGCGCAGGTCGCGCACCTCTACGGCGAGTCCATCCTCCTGTGTATGGGTAGTTGTCATGTCCGGCAATCTAAGTCGCGACCGGCGCCGGCGTAAGTGGCGCGCGGCCGGAATCGGCCATGACGTTTGTCACGGCGCCACCCGCCGCGTTCACCCCGGCGGGGGCCAGTTCCAGCTCGCCACGACCTCGGTCTCCCGCTCGAACCCGAGTACCCCGACCGCCCCCGCACCGAGCGCGAGCCGCGCTCCGCCATCGGGCCCGAGCCCGATCCACCGCGCCGCCGTCACCCTCAGGATGTGGCCGTGCGCGAACGAGAGCGCGTCACCTCCGGCCGCCCGTGCGCGCGCCAGCACACGGTCCGCGCGCTCGGCGACATCGGCCGGCTGCTCGCCACCGGGACAGCCGTCTCGCCACAGGTCCCAGTCCGGACGGCCCGCGCGGATCTCGGGTGTCGTCAGCCCCTCGTAGTCGCCGTAATCCCATTCGCGCAGGTCGTCGTCGAGCTCGGCGAGGTCCCCAAATCCGGCCAGCTCGCATGTCTCGCGAGCCCGGCGCAGCGGGCTGCACAGCACGAGCGCGAACGAATGGCCGCTCAGCTCCGGCCGGAGCTGACCGGCACGGACCCGCCCTTCCTCAACGAGCGGTAGGTCGGTCCGACCCGTGTGCCGCCCGGCGAGGCTCCACTCCGTCTCGCCGTGGCGGACGACGTAGATCTCCGCGCCCCCGGACAACGGACATCGCTCCTAGCTGTCGCCGGCGTCGTACGCCTCGGCGGCGATTGTCTCCCTCGCCCGAGCCTCGTCCCACGCACCAGACGGATGCTCCGCCTCGTTGTGGGCGCGCATACGGTCGACCAACTCGTCGTCGGTCGCGCCCGCGAGCACTTCTCCACACGCATTGCACTCAACCACGCGCCTCATTCCATACCTCCTGTCCGCTCGATTTCGTCGACCTCCGCGCGGCGGCGGACGTGACGCTCCTCATCGCTGACAACGGCCGCCAGAAACGCGAGCACGATCTCTGCGGCGACCTCGCTCCCGATCACGCGGCCGCCCAGGCAGAGCACGTTGACGTCGTCGTGCTCGACGGCCTGGTGAGCCGTGTAGCTGTCGTGGATCGTCGAGGCCCGTACACCGCGGATCTTGCACGCCGCCACCGATACGCCTGCGCCCGAGCCGCACACGATGATCCCGCGCTCGGCCTCACCGGACGCGACCGCGCGTCCGACCTCCAGCGCCTTGACGGGATAGTCGATCGGCTTCGCGTTGTCGGTCCCGAAGTCGAGCACCGTGTGCCCGGCGCCTTCGATCGCGGGCAGCAGCCGGTCGCGCAGCGGGAAGCCGGCATGGTCGAAGCCACACGCGACGATCAAGACGCGACCGCCTCCGGCGCACCGTGGGCGTTGGCCTCGAGCTCGTGAACCGCGAGCAGCGCGGCGCCGAGCACGCCGGCCGAAATCCCGTGGCGGGCAAGCCGGATCGAAGTCCGCGTGCCGACGCCGGGCAGCGTGTAGCCGCGCGCGACCCGCTTCGCGGGCTCGAGCAGCAGCTCGCCAGCGCGCGCCGCTCCGCCACCGATCACGACCTCGTCCGGGTCGAAGGTGTTGATCGCGTTCGCGATTCCGATCCCAAGCCGCTGGCCCCAGATCTCGACCATCCGCGCCGCCGACGGGTCGCCGTCCTGGGCGGCCTGAACCGCGTCGGCGCCCAGCACCGGCAGGCCCTCGGTCCGCAGCCGCCCGAGCACCGACTCCGGATGCAGCGCCGCGGACTGGCTCGCGAGCCGATCGAGAGCTTGGCCCGAGGCAACGAACTCGAGTGATCCGGGCTGCGGAAAGCCCATCGGCGAGGGCACCGCGCCGGCCAGGTCGAGGCCGACGACCGTGTGGCCCAGCTCGCCCGCGCCGCCGGTCGCGCCGCGGTAGATCCGGCCGCCGAGCACGATCCCGCCTCCGAGGCCGGTGCCGACGGTCAGGATCACGAGATTGCGCGCCACCATCCGCAGTTCCTCGTCGTGGGCCTCGGCGAGCGCCGCCACGGTCGCGTCGTTGTCCACGAACACGGGCACGCCGAACCGCTCGCCGAGCACCTGCCGGAGCGGCACGTCGGTGAGCGGCACGTTGACCGACGCCACCACGCGCCCGGTTTCGAACTCGACCACCGAGGGGACGCCGATCCCGACGGCGTCAACCTCGCTGTCGCCGCGGACCTGCGAGACCATCGCCACGATCTGCTCGATCAGCGCCTCACCGCTCGAGACCACCGTCGGCGCGGTCAGCGGCTCATCCAACGCGCGGTCGCGGAGCGTCGCGACCGCGACCTTGGTGCCGCCGAGGTCGACGCCGATCACGGAACTCATAGCCTGGCCGCCGCGTCGGAGTCGAGTAGCACGAGCACATCATCCGCGATTCGTGGCACCAACGAGGCGGGGACGGCGACCGACGGCGTCACATCCGGTCCGAACGCGGCGGCGACGGCGTCAGCCTTCCCGGCGCCGGCTACCAGGAACACCACGCGCGCGGCGGCCGCGACTACCGACAACGTCATGCTTACCCGCGGCACGAACGGCTCGTGACCGGCTTCCGGCACGCCGACGACAAGCCGCGAGCGCTCCTCCACCGTCCGCTGGTTCGGGAACAGCGACAGCGTATGGCCGTCGGGTCCGAGCCCGAGCAGGATCAGGTCGAAGCGCTCTGCGCCGGCAGTGCGGATCGCTTCCTCGTACGCATCGGCGCCGGCGGACGGTCCGAGCTCGCCCACCATACGCCACACGTCGGGCGAGACGCCGGCAGCCGCAAGCGGATCGAGCAACGACTCCTTGGCCAGCTTGTAGTTCGACCGGTCATCATCGGGCGGCACGCAGCGCTCGTCGCCGAACCAGAGCCCCGCCCCGGCGAACGCCGAAGCGGATCGCGCCGCGAGCTCGTACGCCGTCCGCGGGGTCGACCCACCGGTCAGCGCGATCTGAGCACCGGCTGCGGCCGCGGACACCAGCAGCTGCGCGCACTCGCGCGCTGGATCGTCGACGACTTCCAACCGCAGGCTCACGCCGCGGTCAGCTCCCGCGCCGCCACCAGCGCCGGTCCGTATGTGGGGTCGCGCAGGAGCGCCTGACGGACCCCCTCGCCGAGGATCCCGCCCTCCCCGCGCGATGCACCGAGCACCTTCCAGGTCCGCTCGCTCCCGTCGAGCGAGCGCTCCCACGCCGCGAGCCCGCCCGTCGCCCGGTCGAGCGACAGCGCGAACCCAAGCTTGCCGCGCACCGTGATTCCCGCCAGACCCGGCGCCTCCTGGACGACTTCTTCAAGCTCGACCTCCACGTCGCGCTGCAGCCGCGATCGAAGCCAGCCGCCGATCAGGAGCGCGCTCGCGCACGAGCTCGCGCGGTGGCGTACGTCGATCGTCGCGACCCGCGCGAGCACCTCGCGCCGATCGGGCGGGTCGAAGCTCGCGGCCAGCCGCTCACGCCACGGCGTCGTCCGCAGCCACGCGAGATCGACCACGTACGCGGACTCGAGCAACTCACTTGCGCGCCCGAGCCCGCCGGCCGGATCGGTGGCGTCGTCGGAGTCGAGCAGCATCACATCGATCCGATCGCGCATCGCGTGGATCGCCGGCTCATGTCCGTGCGGGCACCACAGAACGGTCGGCAGCTCGGCGACGAGGACTGGGTCGACGATCGTCTCCAGCGCCGGCAGCTGCTCCGGCCCGAGGTCGATCACGACCTGCTCGTGCATCACGCCGGGCGAGTCCGATGCTTCCTCGTAAGACATCACGGCGCGCGCGTCGAGCTTCGTCCGCCCGGGCTCGACCGCGCACAGCACCGTGCGCGAGGCGTGGTAGCGACCGACGCCGGCGAGCCGGTTCGCGATCTCTCCCTTCCACTCCCGGTCGACGACCACGACCATGTTCAGCACGCGCGCGGGCGCGAGCGCCTCGTTCGTCGCGTGCAGTTCGCGGAGCATCGACCGCAGCGCTTCGTCGATCGCGTCGGGCGTCGTGTCGCTCGCCGACCAGACGACCTCGGTCACAGCCGGCGCCACTTCCGATCGCCGCCGAGCAACGCCTGCGCCTCGGCCGGCCCCTCCGAGCCGCCGGGATACTGCGCGACCGGGGATGTCGTGTCCTCGCGCCAGCCGGCGAGGATCGGGTCGATGATCCCCCACAGCGCCTCGATCTCGTCGTTGCGCGTGAACAGGGTCGCGTCGCCGCGCGCCGCGTCGAGGATCAGCCGTTCGTACGCCTCCGGCGACTGCGACACGAACGACGTCCCGTAGTGGAACTCCATGTTGACGGGCCGGATCCGCATCCGCGTGCCCGGGATCTTCGCCCCGAGCGATACGGATACGCCCTCGTCGGGCTGGACGGTCAGCACGATCTGGTTGGGCTGGACACCGACCGAGCCGGTGCTCTGAAAGGCAAGGTGCGGGACGGGCTTCAGCACGACCGCGATCTCCGTCACCTTGCGCGCCAGCCGCTTACCGGTCCGCAAATAGAAGGGCACCCCGGCCCACCGCCAATTTGAGACCTCGAGCCGGAGCGCCGCGTACGTCTCGGTCCGGGAATCGGGCGCCACGCCCTCCTCTTCGCGGTAGCCGGGCACCTTGGCGCCGCCCGAGACGCCGGGTCCGTACTGCGCCCGAATCGCCATCGAGCTCACCTCGTCGACCGCCGGCGGCACGATCGCCTCCAGCACCTTGACCTTCTCGTCCCGCAGCCGGTTGGCTTCGAAGGAGACAGGCGGCTCCATCGTCAGCAGCGCGAGCAGCTGCAGCATGTGGTTCTGGACCAGGTCGCGCAGCGCACCGGCGCCTTCGTAATAACCGGCGCGTCCCTCAATCCCGATGTCCTCGGCGGCGGTGATCTCCACGTGGTCGATGAAGTTGCGGTTCCAGACGGGCTCGAACAGCGCGTTCGAGAACCGCAGCGCGATCAGGTTCTGAACTGTCTCCTTGCCGAGGTAGTGATCGATCCGGAACACCTGCGGCTCCTCGAACACACTCAGCACCTGTGCGTTCAGCTCCCGCGCCGAGGCGAGGTCGTAACCGAACGGCTTCTCGATCACGATCCTCGTGTCCGCCGGCTCAGCGGCGTTCAGCCCGGCGTCGCCGAGCGCCTGCGTGATCACCGGGAAGAACGCGGGCGCGGTCGACAGGTAGAAGACGCGGTTGAGCACGCGGCCGGCGTGCTCGTCGAACTCAGCCAGCACGCGGCCGATCTCCCCGTAGACATTCGGGTCGTCGAACGTTCCGGACACGTAGCGCATGTCGCACAGGAGGGCGTCGAGGACGTCCTGATCGGGCCGACGGCGCGAGAACCGCTCGATCGACTCTCGTGCGATCGCGCGGAACTCGTCGTCGGACTTCTCACGCCGCGCGACGGCGATGAGCTCAAACCGCTCGGGCAGCGCGCCCTCGTGGGCCAGGTTGTAGATGGCCGGCAGCAGCTTGCGGTGCGCCAGGTCGCCCGTCGCCCCGAAGATCACGAGCGCGGTCGGGTGAACCGGGAGCCGCTCGAGACCCTCGATCAGCGGGTTCTCGACGTCCGCGACTACGGTCACGACTTCGGTGCTTCCTTGACCGCGTGCCCGCCGAACTGATTGCGCAGCGCCGCCAGCATCCGCGCGCTGTAGTCGCCGTTGCCGCGCGAGGCGAAGCGAGCGAACAGGGATGCCGCAAGCACCGGCATCGGGGTGTCGTGGTCGATCCCGGCCTGCAGCGTCCAACGCCCCTCGCCCGAGTCATCGACCCACCCCTCGAGCTCCGCAAGATCGTTGCCGTCGGCCGCGAACGCGCGCACGGCGAGCTCGAGCAGCCACGACCGCACGACCGAGGCGTGCCCCCAGAGGTCCGCGATCGCGTGCACGTCAAGTCCGTACTCGGACTTGTGGAGCAGCTCAAAACCTTCGGCGTACGCCTGCATCAGGCCGTACTCGATCCCGTTGTGGACCATCTTCACGAAGTGGCCCGAGCCCGATTCGCCCATCCGCGCCCAGCCGTCCGGCGGCGCGAGCACGGTCAGGACAGGAGCGATCCGCTCGACCGCCTCGGCGTCGCCGCCGACCATCATGCAGTAGCCGACCTCGAGCCCCCACACCCCCCCGCTCGTCCCGACGTCAACGAAATGCACACCCTGCTCGGCGCATTGGGCGTGGCGGGCGACCGACTCGGTGAACTTGGAGTTGCCGCCGTCGATGATCGTGTCGCCGTCTGAGAGCAGCCCGAGCAGCTTCTCGACCGTCTGCTGGGTCGGGTCGCCGGCCGGAACCATGATCCACACCGCGCGCGGCGCGGACAGCTTCGAGACCAGCTCTTCGAGCGAGCCGGCGCCGGATGCGCCGTGGCCCTCGGCCTCCTTGACGGCGTCGGCCGAGAAGTCGAACGCGACCACCTCGTTGTCCGAGTCACGCCGGATCCGGTGGACCATGTTGCCACCCATCTTGCCCAGCCCAACGAATCCGATCTGCATCAGTTCAGCACTCCTTTGATCCGCTCAGTCAAAGCCCGGACGGCGGCCGCGGGGTCGCCCTCCAGGACCACCCGCTCGGCCGGTAGCCCGTGCTCGTGCAGGGTCTCGAGGTCGCCCGCCGCCTCGGCGGCGACAAGCGTCCCGAACGAGTAACCGGCGCCGGGAATATCCGCGTCGCGCTCGGGGGAGTTCACGAGCTGCAGGAAGCGTCCGTTGGGCGCCCCGCCCTTGTGCTCCTGCCCGGTCGAGTGCTGGAACCGCGGGCCATAGCCGAACGTCGTCGCCGCGCCGGTCGCGGCGCGGATCACGGTCCGCAGCTCCGCGATCGCGGCGTCAAATTCGGCCGACTCGGGCACGTAGCCGAGGATCGCAACGTAGTGCGGAGGCTTCGCGTCGGCCAGCAGCGCCCGGAGCTGGTCGTCGCCGGCCGCTTCGAATGATGGGATCGAGCCGGAGTCGAGCACGCGCTTTGAGTTGTCCTTCGCCTCCTGCACGTTCGGCTGGTCAAACGGGTTGATCTCGAGCGCCCAGCCGGCGACCGCGACCGCGAACTCGGACAGGAAGAAGATCCGTCCGAGGTCGGCCGCCTCGTGCGTGGCGAGCGTCAGCGTCGGATGGCCGGCGGCGCCGACGGACTCGATGAACGCGTCCAGCCGCTCGTCGGGGTGCTCAACGTTGCGCAGGTAAGCGAACACCCGATCCTCGCCGTACGCCTCGGCTGCACCGAGCGGTTCGTCGGCGACGGGCAGGATCCCCCGGCCCTTCTTGCCGGTCGACTCGGCGACCAGTTGCTCGACCCACAGCCCGAAGCTCTCGATCGGCGGCGAGACGACGAAAGTCAGCTTGTCGCGGCCCTGGTTGGCGAGCTCGCCGAGCACCGCTCCGAGCCACAGGCCGGAGTTGGACGCGCTCGAGTCGTAGTGCGCGCAGTTCTGCTCGGCGACCTGGCAACGGTGCAGGAGCGCCTCGATCCGGACGCCCATCAGCGCCGCCGCGACGAGCCCGAACAGCGACAGCACCGAGTAGCGCCCGCCGATGTCCGGCCGGTTCGAGAAGCAGCGGCGCAGGCCGTCGTCCTTAGCGAGCTGCTCGAGGGGGCTGCCGGGATCGGTGACGACCACGAACTGCTCGGGCCGCGCGAGCGATTTGAAGTACTTGTAGTGCGACAGCGTCTCGATCGTGCCGCCGGATTTCGAGGACACGATGAACAGAGTGGTGTCGAGCGGCACCGCCTCCTTGACGGCGAGCACGACGTCCGGATGGGTCGAATCGAGCACCCGCAGCCTGAGGCCATCGGAGAGCTCACCGAACGAGCGACGGATCACTTCGGGCCCGAGCGAGGAGCCGCCCATCCCGAGCAGCACCGCGTCGGTGAAGCCCTCGGCGCGCACCTCGTCCGCGAACGCGTGCAGCTCCGCGGCGTGCTCGAGCATCGGCTCGGAAATCGTCAGCCACCCGAGCCGGTCCTCGATCTCGGGTACTCCGGGACCGCCCCACAGAGACGCGTCGCGGCGCCACACGCGCTCGGCGACCTGGTCGGAGACCGCACGCTTGACGCGCTCGGCAATCGGTGCCTGCAGCTCATCCGGGATCCTGCCGTGGATCGTCGGTGGCCGGCCGGTCAGGATCGCCGCGCGCTGTTCGTCGATTCCGCCCAGCAGCCGCCCGATCGCGTCCTCGAACTGCTTGACGCCGTCGACGAGCAGCCCTTCGGTCACTTCCGCGAGATCGATCCCGGCGCCGGACAGCGCCTCGAGCTCCGGGGTCGGGTCCCGCTCGGCGGTCGATCCGGTTACGTCACCGTGGTCTGCGAATGCCATCATCGTGGCAAGCGGCATCGTGTTGACGGTGTTCGGCCCGATCAGCTCGTCGATGTACTTCGTGTCCGGGTAGCTCGGGTCCTTGACCCCAGTAGACGCCCACAGCGGCCGCTGAACCGCCGCCCCGGCCTGCTCGAGAGACTCCCAGCGTGGTCCGGAGAAGATGCCTTTGAATTTGGCGTACGCCGCGCGCGCATTCGCGACCGCGGCCAGGCCAAGCAGATCGTCTCGGTTGGCCTCCTTGAGCCGTCGGTCAACCGCCGTGTCCACCCGCGAGACGAAGAACGACGCGACCGAGTTCACGTCGAGCGATTTGCCCTCCGCCTGCCGGCGCTCGAGCCCCCGCAGGTACGCCTCGGTCACGGCCTCGTATGCCGACACCGCGAACAGCAGCGTCACGTTGATGTTGATCCCCTCGTAGATCGCCTGCTCGATCGCAGGGACACCCTCAGGGGTGCCGGGGATCTTGATCATCACGTTCGGTCGATCCAGCCGCTGCCAGTACGAGCGCGCCGCTTCGAGCGTCGCCTCCGTCTCGTGCGCGTACGCGGGCAGCACCTCCATCGAGACGAACCCGTCGCGCCCGCCGCTCTCGCGATGGACACCGGCGAGCACGTCCGCGGCCGCCTGGAGGTCGCGGATCGCAAGCCGCTCGAAGATCGCCTGCGGATCGAGCTGCTCGCGCGCAGCGGCCTCGAGCTCATCGTCGTAGTCGGTCGAGCCGAGGATCGCCTTCTCGAAGATCGACGGGTTCGAGGTGACTCCGCGCAGCGACTCCTCGGCCACCATCCGCGCCAGCTCCCCGCCCTCGACAAGCGTCCGGCGGATCTGATCGAGCCACACGCTGACGCCGGCGTCGGTCAGGGCCTTCAGCCGCGGGTTGACGGTCGGCGTTGTCGTGCTCACTGGGTCTCCCCTTTAGCTCGCTTGACGGCTGCGCGGCCGCTGTCCGCGACGCGCTCGGGCGTGAATCCGAAGTGCTTGTAGAGCGCGCTAGCGGGTGCCGAGGCGCCGAACCCCTCCATCCCGATCGCGTCGCCGAGGTCGCCGACCCAGCGGTGCCAGCCGAACGTGCTCGCCGCCTCGACCGACACGCGCGCGCGTACCGCGGGCGGCAGCACGATGTCGCGGTACTCCGCGTCCTGCGCCGCGAAGTGCTCGGCGCACGGCATGCTGACGACGCGTGTCGCGATCCCGTCGGCCTCGAGCAGGTCTGCCGCGCGGGCGCAGATGTGAACTTCGGTCCCGGTCGCGATCAGAATCAGCTCGGGCGGGTCCGGCTCGAGGTAGGAGTCGCGCAGCACGTAGGCGCCGCGCTCGATCGCGTCGTGCGGGATCCCGGCCGGGTTCCAGGTCGGCACGCCCTGGCGCGAGCACACGATCGCGCACGGGTGATCGGTCGAGGCGATCGCATGCCGCCACGCGAGCGCGACCTCGTTGGCGCCCGCGGGCCGGATCACCGACAGATGCGGAACCGCCCGCAGCCCGGCGAGCTGCTCGATCGGCTGGTGCGTCGGGCCGTCCTCGCCGAGCCCGATCGAGTCGTGCGTGAACACGAATATCGACGGCAGTCCCATCAGCGCTGCGAGCCTGATCGAGCCCCGCATGTAGTCGCTGAACACGAGGAACGTCGAGCCGTAACCGCGCATGTAGTGGAGCGTCAGCCCGTTGACGACCGCGCCCATCGCGTGCTCGCGGATCCCGAAGTGCATGTTGCGGCCGTCGTACGAGCCAGGCTCGACCTCATCGGCGTCGTCGATCCTCGTCAGCGTCGAGGGTGCAAGATCGGCCGACCCGCCGACCAGCTCGGGCACGTTCGCCGCCGCCCACTGCAGCACCGTGTGGGCGGACTTGCGGGTCGCGGTCATCGTGCCCGCGGCGTGGAAGCGCGGCACCTCGTCGTCCCAGCCGGCGGGCAGCTCGCGCTTGAACAGCCGGCCGAGCTCCTCTGCGAGCAGCGGCTGCTCCTGCGCGTAGGCGTCGAACCGGGCGTGCCACTCGGCGCTCGCGGTAGCGCCGCGCTCGAGGCACTGGCGGAAATGGGCCAGCGCGTCATCAGGTACGTAGAACGGCGGTTCGGTCGGCCACCCGTACGCCTCCTTGGTCAGCTTGACCTCCTCGGCGCCGAGCGGCGAGCCGTGCGCTCCGGCGGTGTCCTGCTTGTTGGGGCTCCCCTGTGCGATGTGGGTGCGAACGACGATCAGCGATGGCTTGTCGTCGTGCTCGATCGCCTTCCGGAGCGCGTGCTCGAGCGAGTCGAGCGCGATGTCCTCCTCGAGGTCCTGGACGTGCCACCCGTACGCCTCGTACCGAGCCGCGACGTCCTCGGTGAACGCGATCTGCGTGTCACCCTCGATCGAGATGTGGTTGCGGTCGTAGAACGAGATCAACCGGCCGAGCCCGAGGTGGCCGGCGAGCGACGAAGCCTCACCGGAGATCCCCTCCTCCATGTCGCCGTCGGACGCGATCACAAACGTGTGGTGGTCGACGACCTCCTGGCCGGGGCGGTTGAAGCGGGTCGCGAGCATCCGCTCGGCGAGCGCCATCCCGACCGCGTGGCTGATTCCCTGACCGAGCGGACCCGTCGTCACCTCGACGCCGGGCACGCGACCGCGCTCGGGATGCCCCGCGGCCTTCGAGCCGAGCTGCCGGAAGCGCTTGATGTCGTCGAGCGAGATGTCGTACCCGGCCAGGAACAGGGTCGAGTACAGGAGCATCGACGCATGCCCGCAAGACAGCACAAACCGGTCCCGGTCCGGCCAATCGGGATCGCGCGGATCGTGCTTCATCACGCGCGTGTAGAGCACATAGGCGAGCGGCGCGAGCGCCATCGGCGTCCCCGGGTGCCCGGAGTTCGCCTGCTGCACCGCGTCGACCGACAGCATGCGGATCGTGTCCACGCACAGCTCGTCGAGCGACTTGGCGGTGCCTGTCGCGGTCAACGGCGGCGGGCGGGGCGGGCGGGCGGGACCACTACCGTGAGCATAGTCCGTAGCGTCCGATTTCAAACTGCCGTCGTGTTACCGAGACTCCGGACGGGTCAACCGAACAGCACGCCGTAGCGCTCGTACTCCTCCACCGGGACGCGCCGCACCTCAGCGACGGCGTCCGCCAGCGCGACCAGCTCGATCTGGGTCGAACGCAACGCCGTCATCATCCCCCACGCTCCCTCGTGCGCGGCGTCGATCGCGCGGAGCCCAAGCCGTGTCGCGAGGACGCGGTCGAATGCCGTCGGGGTTCCGCCGCGCTGGATGTGGCCGAGCACCGTGGCCCGCGTCTCGAATCCGGTCCGCGCCTCGATCTCCTGCTCCAGCGCGTAGCCGATCCCGCGGAGCCTCGCGTGACCAAACTCGTCGACCGTGGCACCCGAGTCGACCTCCATCGTCCCGTCCTTCGGAAGCGCCCCCTCGGCCGCGACGACGATCGAGAACGGCCGCCCACGCTCGTGGCGCCGGCGGATCAGCCGGCACACCTCGTCGATGTCGAACGGCAGCTCCGGGATCAGGATCACATCGGCGCCGCCCGCGATGCCGGCGTGCAACGCGATCCAGCCCGCGGTGCGCCCCATCACCTCCACGACAAGGATCCGGTGGTGGCTCTCGGCCGTCGTGTGCAGCCTGTCGATCGCTTCGCTCGCCACGTGTAGCGCGGTGTCGAACCCGAACGTCACGTCGGTCGCGCCGAGGTCGTTGTCGATCGTCTTCGGCACGCCGATCACGTTGATCCCGTCGCCGTACAACCGGCTGGCCGCGCCGAGCGTGTCCTCGCCGCCGATCGCGATCAGCCCGTCGAGCCGGTGTCGTGCGAGCGTCTCGCGAACCATCTCGACGCCGTTCTCGCGCTTGTAGACGTTGGTGCGCGAGCTGCCGAGGATCGTTCCGCCGCGCGGCAGGATCCCTCGGGTCGACTCGATCGTGAGCTCGTCGAAGTCATCGTCCAGCACGCCCCGCCAGCCGTCACGAAAGCCGACGAGCTCGTCGCCGTAGCCGTCGATGCCCTTGCGGACGACCGCACGGATCACTGCGTTGAGGCCGGGGCAGTCACCGCCGCCGGTGAGCATGCCGACGCGCATCAGGCGCAATCCTACGTGGCCCGTCTCACACTCCGAATACTACGTGGCTGTAGCATCCGGTGGACGATGCCGCGCCATCGATCTGCCCTGGCTCTGACGGCGCTCGCGGCGGGCGGCGCCGCGACGTTAGTGCAGGCGCGCCACCTGCGGCGGATCGGGGCTGATCCCGCGGACGCGGCGCTGAAGGCGTTCAAGCAGGGTCGGCCGTTGCAGGCGGTGTCAGCGGACGGGACCATGCTGCACGCGGAAGTCTTCGGGTCGGAGTCCTCGCCGACGATCGTGCTCGCTCACGGCTGGACGGAGGGGATCGCCTACTGGGCGTTCGTGATCGAGAACCTCGCGCGCGATTTCCGGGTGGTCGCATACGACCTTCGCGGCCACGGGAGCAGCGAGCCCGCCCGCGACGGCGATTATTCGCTGGCGCGCTTCGGCGAGGACCTCGAGGCGGTGCTCGCGGTCTGCGCGCCGGACGGACACGCGACCACCGTTGCCGGCCACTCGCTCGGCGCGATGTCGATCGCCGCATGGGCAGAGCATCACGACGTGGCGACTCGTGTTGACTCCGCGGCGCTGCTCAATACCGGGCTCAGCGGTCTGCTCGCGGGTGCCGCGCTGGTCGCGGTACCGGCGTTCGCCGAGCGTCTCACCGATCCGATTGGCCGCCGCGTCTTCCTCGGCTCGCGCCGCCCGATCCCGCCCTTCTCGAGCCCGCTTCACCATGCGGTGATCAGGTACGTCGCGTTCGGCCCGCAGGCGTCGCCCGCGACCGTCGAGTTCTATCGGCGGATGGTCTCCGCGTCCCCGCCCGATGTCCGCGCCGCTGTTGGCCTCGCGATGGCGGACATGGACCTCGATCACGCGCTCGCGCGACTCACGGTCCCGACGCTCGTGATGGCGGGCGCCGGCGACCGGCTCACCCCGCCTGCGCACGCGCGCCGGATCGCCGAGGAGCTGCAGCACCTCACTCGATTGATCGAGCTCCCGGCCACCGGCCACATGGGCCCGCTCGAGCGGCCGGCCGAGGTGAGCGACGCGCTCCGCGAGCTCGCTGCCACCGTCGGTGCGGGGATCGGCGCCCGCGCCGCCGCCTCACCGGCTGACCGCCTGACCACCTGACCACCTGACCACCTAACGGCCGTACCCGGGCCTCGCGGGAGCTCCGCTGCCGCCGTCTGCGAGGGCACTCGAGCTCGAGCGTGTGATTGGAAGTAGCGGCTTACAGGCAGATTAGGGGTATGACTGTCGCCCGACTGCCGTCCAGGTCTGTCTGCCTGGTGCTGCGTGAGGATTCGGATCTCGCCGAGTCCGTGCCCGCCGCTCGGCGCGAACGCGCGATCAGCGAGTGCGCCGCGCGCGAGGTCCGAATGGCCGCCGGACCCTGGGACGGCAGCTCTCCGGCCGACCGGAATGCGCTCGGCCTGCTGGTGATGGAGGGCCTGCTGCTGCGGAAGGTCGGCGTCGACGGGCGCGGGGGCGCCGAGCTGCTCGGCGAGGGGGACCTGCTGCGACCGTGGCAGGAGGATTCCGAGCCACTGACGCTCCACTGGACGAGTGAATGGCGCGTGCTCGAACCCACCCGCCTCGCCGTCCTCGACGAGCAGTTCACACGCATCGCGGGCCGCTACCCGCGCCTCGTCGCACGTCTGATGGCGCGTACGGTGCAGCGATCCCGCCACCTCGCGGTGAACTTGGCGATCGTCCACCACGCTCGCGTCGACGTCCGCCTGCACCTGTTGCTCTGGTACCTCGCGGGCCGCTGGGGCCGCGTTCGGGGAGATGGCGTCACGGTCCCGATCAAGCTCACTCATGCGATCCTCGCGGATCTCGTCGCGGCGCGCCGTCCAACGGTCACATCGGCCCTGACCGACCTTGGCAGGCAGGGCTTGGTGCGGCCGGTCGACGAGGGCTGGCTGCTGGCCGGACAGCCGCCCGGCGAGCTCGCCGGGATCAACCAGCCGGTGATGCAGCACTTCGGCTGACGCGCGAGCGCGAGGATATGTCTCGGGACGTTCTTCTCCGGCGATGAGTCTTGTCGTTCGCTGCGGTCATAAGGTGCGTGAAGACGAGGTTGTTGATGCGGCCGGCCGGCCCGTGGTCGGCCCCGCTTGTGTATCCGTTCGAGGCCAAGGGAGCATTTGATGAGTACACCGCGCGACGACGTGACTGCTGAGATCCACGGCTTTAGTCAGCCGGATGCGGCACCGACTCCGTGGTCGGCGGGACTTGAGTGCGTGATCGTCGCGGACACGTTTTGGATATCAACCGTCCGTCCGGATGGCAGGCCGCACGTCACGCCGCTGGTTGCCGTGTGGCACGGCGACGTGATCTGGTTCTGCACCGGAGCCGATGAGCGCAAGGCGAAGAATCTCGCCGAGAACCCGTGGTGCATGCTGACGACGGGGCGCAGCGACCTCGTCGACGGAGCTCTCGACGTGGTGCTTGAGGGGAAGGCTGAACAGGTGACGGTCGACGCCGAGCTGGAGCCGATCGCTGCGGCGTTTGCGGCCAAGTACGGGACCGAGACCTGGGATTACGTGGTGCGCGACGGCGGCTTCATGCATCGAGATCTCGACGCGGGCCGCGCGATCGTGTTCCGGGTGCGGCCCGTGCGTGGCCTGGGGTTCCGGAAGGGCGACGTCTTCAGCCAGACGACTTGGCGGTTTTCCCGTTGAGCGCAGACCTTCAGGCGGAGGTCCAGGCGACGATCGACGAGTTAGTTGCCTCGGGAGACGAGATCGGGCTTCAGGTCGCGGTCCTGCACGATGGTCGGCTGGTCGTTGACGCCGTGGCGGGCGTCGCCGATCAGGGCACACGAGAGCCCGTGAGCTCCAGCACGCTGTTCTTCGCCGCCTCGACGGGCAAGGGGCTCGCGTCGTCGGTCGCGCACGTGCTTGTCGAGCGAGGTGAGCTTGCTTACGACCAGCGTGTGGCGGATGTCTGGCCGGAGTTCGGCGCGCACGGCAAGGACAGCGTGACGCTACGCGACGTCCTAGTCCACACGCCCGGTGTGCCCGGGCTTTGGCCCGAGATCACCCCCGAGGATCTGTGCGATTGGGAGCGCGTCTGCGCGTTCATCGCCGACCAGCAGCCGTGGTGGACGCCGGGCACGAAGACTGGCTACCACGCGCTGACCTGGGGGTTCCTGCTCGGCGAGCTCGTGAGTCGTGCGACCGAGCGCACGCTCGCCGCCGCGCTGCGACAGGAGATCGCCGGGCCTCTGGGGGTTGCTGACGAGTTGCACTTCGGCGTGCCGCCCCACCTCCTTACGCGAGTCGCGCGAGCCGGACCCGAGGACGCCGCGCCGCCGCGACCAGACCCCGGCTCCCCAGGCGACCGTGCGGTGCCGCCCGCCGTGCAACCAACGGCCGCCTTCGCCAACCGCCACGACGTCCTCGCGGCCGACATCCCATCTCAGGGAACGATGACTGCTCGCGCTGCCGCCCGGATGTACGCGGCGCTCCTCGGTCACATCGACGGTGTGGAGCTCATCTCGATATGCCGCCTGCACACCGTCGCGGCACCCGCGTTCTCGGGGACCGATCAGGTCATGGGATTCCCAGCCAGCTGGGCGCTCGGCTACAGCCCCGCGCGCCTCGGCGGCACACAGCCGCGTCCGGGCTCGTCTTTCGGAATGGTCGGCTCCAACGGCACCGCCGCCTACGCCGACATCGACTCCCGCGTCGCCGTGGCCGTGATGCGCAACCAGATCGCCGGCAACTTCTCCGCAGTGGCGGCGATCGACGACATCGTCGCCGCGCACTACGGTTGATCCGCTCACATCCAGACTCGGATCAGCCGGAACGTTGCGCGGCTACCCGCTTCGAACCGAGCCCGGATCACACGGTTGTGGCCGAGCGCGAGTCGCAGGGCGAGCTTCGTGATTTGTTGCGATCACCGGCTCTGACCAAGCGTGTTGTCGAGCGAGCGCTCGAGGTCGAGCTGACCGACCATCTCGGTTACGAGCCGCACCGGGAGCCGCCTGGTGGGGCGGGGAACACGCGTAACGGGTCGACCCCGAAGACGCTCTCAACCGAACGGCGCGCGACTCTACGCGCTATGGCATCCAGCTCTAGCGGGCCGCCTACTACGGCGTCTGCTGATCGAGCGCACCGGCGAGCTGATCGCGGCGCTCGATGACCTCCTCGGGCCGATCCATGTCGATGTCGCAAAGGTCGATACGCAAGGGGTGGATCACGAAGTGCTTGAGGGCATGACCGGCCTGCTCCGAGCGAACCCGAACACGGTGGTGCTCAGCGAGTTCTGGCTCGCTGGCCTCCAAGACCGTGGGATCGATCCGCTCGGCGTTCTCGCTCGCTACGACGAGCTTGGCTTCGCCCTCGGCCTTCTCACCCGTGACGAGGGGGTTCGTTCATCAAGTCCACGGGACGTCATCGACGCCTGCCAGGCCTGGGAAGGGCTCTTCGTCAACATCGTCTTGTCTGCCAACCGGCGCCGACCTGCTCTCGCGTCGGCTGGCCGTGGGTAGCCGGCCTTCTTCGGCGGGCTCGCTGCTGCAGCGATCGACAAGCAGTAGCCCGCGCTGAGCCACGTTCGCTGGTCCTTGGGCAACTGAGACGGCGTTCGAGGACGCCAGCTGCATCGATCACTCAATGCCGGGGACAACCGCAGTGCCAAGACCTCCTTTGGCGTGCCGCGAGTACCAGGCCGCCCCAGGCTGCCTCTTCTCCATTGCGCGGCGGCAAACACCAGTCAATTCTGATTGGTCGCCGGTCGCAATGCCCAGGTCCGCTGGATCGGCGGTATCGTGAGCGTGTGTCCCGGCTTGAGCGCATCACATCCGACCCCACGATCTGCCACGGCCAACCGACGATCAGAGGGCTGCGCTACACCGTCGAGAGCGTCCTCGAGCTGCTGTCGGCGGGCGTGACGATCGACGAGGTTCTCGGCGATTATCCGAACCTGGAGCGCGAGGACATCCTTGCCGCGTTAGAGTTCGGGGCCCGCGCGGCGGGGCGCCGCCGCGTTGTGCCCCTGTCCGCCGTGTGAAGTTCCTGATCGACGCGCAGCGACCGACCCGACTCGCGGAGTTCCTGAGCCGAGCTGGGCATGACGCCTTGCACACGATCCGGCTGCCCGATGGGAACCGGTCGACCGACAGCCAGATCGCACAGCACGCGGACACGGAGAACCGCGTAGTCGTCACAAAGGATCAGGACTTCCGCGACGGCCACCTGCTCGGGCGCTCGCCTCGGAAGCTGCTCGTCGTGGCGACGGGAAACGTCACGAACGACACCCTCCTCTCGCTCTTCGAGCTCCACCTCAACGCGATCGTCTCGGCGCTCGGTGAGGCGGACTTCGTCGAGTTGTCCCAAGACGCCCTGGCGCTCGGCCGACGCAGCGAGGACGCCGACAGCTGACACCGCCGGCGGGTCGGAAACCAAGCATCCGCCTCGGTGACCGATGTTCCTAGAGCCGGGACTTGTTCCCCGTTGTTCCCCGTCGCTCGCATCGTCACGACGGCGGCACCTCCAAACCCCAGTATCACTGGCGGTTTGATGCAGTCGGGGAGACAGTACCTAAAGGCAGGCGCCGTCGAGGTTTTCGAGACGCGTGTGCGGTGTCGTGTGCGGACTCATGAACGTGGTCCGACGATCGTGTTGTCGTAAGCGGCGACCACACGGTCCAGAGCTTGATCGACATCTCGATGCCCATACAGGCGGCGGATTAGCTCGCCGCCCATCGGTATGACCAAGTGCAATGGCCACGTCCTCGCTTTGCATCTGAAGCTGGTTGATCATGTACGACGCGGCAAAGTGTCTTGTTGCGAGGTACAGATGGCCACGCCATCCCGCTGCTGCTTGAACGGCTTCCAGTGGTAGGCGCGAGCAGAAGTCGTCCAATGATTGCCTCGAATCGACGTAAAGCAGAATTCGTCTCCGCGGCGCGTTCCCCATGCTCAGACACTATCCGGCGGCAGGGGACCCTCTGACCAGGCTGCTGGCGTCTGGGGGGTCGGGAGGGAAATATGGGGGAACGGCCGTGCCGAGAGCACCACGAGGCGCTCGCCCCATCAAAGACTTCCAGATCCAGTGAGTTCTTGAGGTGCATTGGCACTGCGATTCGGCGTGAAACCACTCCGGTTTTCTGTGCTAGAGGAGTCCACAAAATTGCCCTTAGCCGCGGTTTGGGAGGGACAGACGAGGGGTACCCGCAGCATCGGGACGAAGGGTTCCGAGCGTGAGATTTGCCGCCGACGCATGCGCCTGCGGTGACCGCCGAAGGACCCGCACTACGTCAGTCCACGGAGGACCGGGAGGAGGAGTCAGTCATGTATTTGCCCCGGTCAATCGTCAGACGATTGGTCGCTCCGGCATCCGCTGCGCTCGTTGCAGCGGCGCTCGCCGCCCCGGTGGTGAGCGCGACGGGGCGTCACAGCGCCAAGCCGGCGCGCCAGGTTGTCGCAGCTCAGCCGGAGGGAACGCTGCCCTATCAGGACCCAAGTCTCCCGGTCGCGCAGCGCGTCCAGGACCTGTTGTCGCGGATGACGCTCGCTGAGAAGATCGGCCAGATGACGCAGGCTGAGCGCGCCAGCGTCGACACCAACACATCGAAAATCACGACCGACAATCTTGGGAGCCTGCTCTCGGGCGGAGGCTCGGTCCCGACGCCCAACACCCCGACGGCGTGGGCCGACATGGTGGACCGTTATCAACGGGCGGCCTTGGCCACGCGGCTGCACATCCCGTTGATCTACGGCATCGACGTCGTGCACGGCGACGGGAATATGTATGGCGCCACGGTGTTCCC
Organism: uncultured Solirubrobacteraceae bacterium; assembly: GCA_963712675.1. GTDB lineage: Bacteria > Actinomycetota > Thermoleophilia > Solirubrobacterales > Solirubrobacteraceae > Palsa-465. Next base: position 547,983 of record CAVQJF010000021.1, on the reverse strand, counting down.
CCAGAACATCGGCCTCGGCGCCACGCGTGATCCGGCGCTCGTGCGAGACGTGGAGCATGTTGCCGCCCAAGAGACCCGGACGACCGGCCCACAATGGGCTTTCGCGCCGTGTATCTGTGTCGCGCGCGACGACCGCTGGGGCCGCACGTATGAGTCGTTCGGTGAGGATCCGAGCCTGGTGCGCGAGATGGAGACTGCGATCGATGGCTTCCAGGGCCCGCCCGGTCATCTGTCTGATCCCGACCGCGTCCTTGCCACCGCGAAGCACTTCGCCGGCGACGGCCTGACGACCTACGGCACTGGGTCGAACATGCACACGACCGGCAACTATCCGATCGACCAAGGAGTCGACCAAGTCGATCACGCGACGTTCGACCGCCTCGCACTCTCGCCGTACGTGACCGCGGTGCGTGACCATCACGTCGGCTCGGTGATGCCGTCCTATTCAGACGTCCAGTGGACGGACACTGGCGGGCCCCGGATCAACATGCATGGCAACAGGGATCTGATCACCGGCTGGCTGAAGGACGAGATGGGCTTCAGCGGGTTCGTGATCTCCGACTACAACGGCATCGATCACATCAATCCGGAGACCTACACCTTCGCCCAGAAGGTGGAGGCCGGCGCGAACGCAGGCATCGATATGTTCATGCAGCCGCAGAACTTCGAGCAGTTCGAGGCGACGTTGACCGACCTGGTCAACTCGGGCCAGGTATCGATGGCTCGGATCAACGACGCGGTCAGCCGCATCCTGACCGCGAAGTTCGAGCTGGGGCTATTCGAACATCCGTTCACGGACCGCCGGTACATCAATCAGGTGGGCTCGGCAGCTCACCACGCTCTTGCTCGCCGGGCGGCCGCCGAGTCTGCGGTGCTGCTCCAGAACAATCGGAACGTGCTGCCGATTCAGGGCCGGCGCGACATCTACGTCGCCGGTTCGAATGCCGACAACATCGGCAACCAGGCCGGCGGCTGGACACTGACCTGGCAGGGCGGCTCCACCAACGTGATCCCCGGAACGACGATTCTCGACGGGGTCCGGCAACTGGCTCGGGGCACGGTGACCTACAGCCAGGACGCCTCGGCCCCGATCCCGCACAATGCCACCGGCATCGTGGTGGTCGGCGAGACCCCGTACGCCGAGGGCTTCGGCGATGTCTTCGGCCCGCAGTGGGCGTACGACCCGGGGGACCACGGCGTGCCGCGGCCTGTCAAGGACATGCAGATCTCGGCGGCGGACAAGGCGGCGCTCGACAAGGTCTGCGCTGCGACGAAGCGATGTGTATTGGTGATCGTCTCCGGCCGGCCGCTGATCCTCGATCAGGCTGTTCGCCAGGAGACCGACGCGATCGTCGCGGCCTGGCTGCCGGGCAGCGAGGGCGCCGGAGTGGCGGACACGCTGTTCGGGGCGCGCCCGTTCACGGGCAAGCTGCCCGTGTCCTGGCCGCGGACGCTCGCACAGGAGCCAATAAACGTCGGCGACCCGCACTACGACCCCCTGTATCCGTTTGGCTACGGCCTCACAACACAGGTCGGACATGGACGGGAGAGCCGGCGCCCCCCCAGCCGTCGATGACTACGGTGCGCGGCGCTCCATGAACACCGCGTAGCGAACAGCTGCTTCGAGTGGTCCGGTCTGCTGCCCAGACCGGACCACTCGTGCCGTCGTACTCCTTCGCCTGCCGCGACGTGCGCCGAAGCCACCGGCCGCCGGACCGCCCCGGAACCCCCGAAACCACGCCGATTTCGTGATACGTCGTGCCCACTAAGAAGCCAGTGTCAAGCCCCGGCGTTGGCGTCAGGTAACGACACTCGGGTCCGGCGCAGGCCAGCCGGACCATCCGTAATCGCGCACGATCAACACCGCATTTAGCCCAATTACTTTGTCAGGCAGGGTGCTGACGTGTAGAAGGTCATCTGCGGTCGCTACGGCAGCGGCCAGCGCTTTCGGAATGGCGCTCGTACGTGCGGAACGTCGCCAGCATAAACCGACAGAACCTTCACTGGTCCGAGGGACGACATCGGCAGCTCGACGGAACGGTCGTTGGCTGAGAGCGAAAACTCGCCCACGTCGGTCGGGTCGTAGTGGTCACCGGCAGTCGCGCTGTCGAAGAATGCCACGGCCCTGGGCGAGCCAACTTCAGACCGGAGAGTGGCGCTTGTGATCCCGAGCGCAGCGCAGTTATCGAGCACCACAACGTGACCCAACTTCGCGTCGGCCGGAACCATTTTCTTGACCGCCGCGACAGCCTTCGTGATGCCGGTGCTCGGGGGCAGTGCCACTGTGAGATCCCAGACTCGGCCGTTGTCGTAGTTCACCGAGGTGAACCGATCAGCGTTGTCCGGATAAGAACCGGGCGATGGGTCGAACGTCGCGTCGCCCGACACGTTCGGGTCCGGCACGTATGCCGCGTTCCATGCGGCCTGTGTCCCGCCGAAGATCGCCCCGTTTCGGCCTGTCGGGGCGGTGGCCGCGACGGTGGTCGGATAGGTGGGTGTCCCCACGCTCTGCCAGTTGGGACAGGCCTTCTTGTCCTGGGCGACCGTCTCCTTCCCCGCGAACACTCCTACTTGGCTGCACGCGTCGGATGACACGTTCGGAGTGCTGTGCCCACTGAAGACGCTTGTGATGCCGCCGACGACGAGAAAGCCGAGGAAGATCACGACGAGCCACGCGAAGCCGCGCTTCGCCTTCCCTCGCACCCCCTTGTCACGCTGCTCTTGTTGCAGCCTCACCACCCTTGGCGTCGCCGCCACCAGCGCAGCTTTCGCATCGGCCTCGGCGGCAACTGAGACGGTAGGCTTCGTGTCCGGCCGTGTGACCTGGCTCGTTCACACTGAGCCCTCCCAATAGCGCTTCCCGCCTGAGCCCCCCGGATCGGGGTACATCCCGGCTGGGGGTGCGGGTGGAGTCGTCGGCTCAGAATTCGTGGTGGGCGGTGGCATGGACCCCGCCGTACCGCTTGCATCCATCACTGTCCCCGGTCACGGTTGATGTCGGTCGTCTATCGGCAGGGTCAGCTCCGTGCATGAGCGCGCTGTGGAGGATCTCGTGCACACGTTCAAGTAGCTCCACGAGATCGTCACCCAGAGCGTGTCCGGCATCGTGCGGCCGGATTTGAGGCCGCCGGCGGCAGCGAGACCGAATCGCGCCGACTTCGTAGCGCAACGCCGAGGCCATAACGGACAGTCCTCGGTCTCGTGGCGTGAGTTTCGGGAGCAGCCTGCTCCCGAACTGCGCCCGATAACTCTTGGCGCCGCCTGAAAGGCTTTGGACCTACCTGCACGAGCATGCAGCCTGCTGCCCACGCTTTCGAGCGTACTTCCAGGCAATTCTCAGGCCGGCTGCACCTGTGTGCGTCCGCCTGCATTCCGCGCTTCTTAGTCGGGGAGACAGGATTTGAACCTGCGACCGCCCGGCCCCCAGCCCGAGGGATCCACTGCGGCCTACTCTCGACCCCCCGTATCTACTGGGTTTACCGCCGTTGAGTTGCCCTCGGTTTCGCTCAAATTGGACCCCGAATTGGACCCCGAACGTGTGTTCCCGTCGCCGTCGGGATCGCTGGCGAAGGCCGCGTTGACCCGCTCGACCTCGTACGCCGAAGGGGCGTAGTGCGTGTAGATCTGAGTCGTCTTGGCGTCGGCATGACCGAGGAACTCCTGGATCGTGCGAAGCGGCTCGCCGTTGGCCGCCAGGCGCGTGCCGAATGTGTGGCGCAGATCGTGAAAGGTGATGACGTGCACTCCCGCGTCGCGGCACGCGCCCTGAAAGCGCTTTGTGACCTTGCTGCGGTCGAGTGGGTTGCCGGTCTGAGGGTGGGCGAACACGAGGTCCTCGTCGGAGTTGTAGGGGGTGCGCGTTGACCAGCGGGCGAGCTCGCCGACGAGCCGATCGGCGAGCGGGACCGAGCGCCGCGTCGAGAGGTCGGACTTGCCCTCGGCGGAGTGCTCGCCGCGAACGAAGGCGTTTCGAACCCGGATCCGCCGCGCGCTCCAGTCGATGTCCCGCCAGCGAAGCCCGAGCAGCTCGGATTGGCGCAGGCCCGTCATCGCCGCGGCGAGGATCACGACCCGGAGCACCGGCCCGAGCACGTCGGGCGGCGGCGGCGGCGCAGGGCCCGTTCGTCCGCGACGCGTCGGCGCCGGCTGGCGATGGACGACATCGTCGGGAATCGCGCGCAGGACCGCGTCGAGCTCGGCAACCGTGAGGAACTGCAGGTCGGGCCGCGCGTCGCGGGCGCGGCGGCGCTTGGGACGCGCCGCGTACCGCACCGGGTTCTCGTGGCACCAGCCCTTAGCGATCGCGTGCTCGAACACCGAATGCGTGAACGTCAACACGTTTCGCACCGTCTTCGGCGACAGCCCGTCGTCGAGCATCCGAGTGGCCAACGCCTCGATCTGTGCCGTCGAGACCTTCTCGAGCGCAAGCGCGGCGATGTTCGGCTCAAGGTGCACGCGCTGCATCGACTCGAGCCCCTCGAGGTAGGACTTCCGTGCGCCCTCTAGCGACTTGGCCTGCCGCAGCGACGTCGCTGCCGCACCTACGGTCACTGGCTCGAGATCACGCCTGCGCGACGGGCGCCGCTCCTCCGCCTCCTGCATCTTGCGGAACGCGCGTTCGGCCTGGGCACGCGTGAGCCCGTCCGAGGAGCCGGGCATCCGGACCGGGCCGACCTTTCGGTTGAGCTTGCGGTCGTCCGAGGTGCGCCACCGACCGTAGTAGGCGCCGTGCTTCTCATACAGCTCGCCAGTGCCGTAGCTGCGTTTGGAAGGCATCGACCAGATCATCACACGCGGACCTGCCGGGATCCAGCTCAACCCCGGACTCCCTCCGATGCTCGTCATCAACCCAGCGCCGGCTCGGCGGTGCAATCGGGCATGACGGCGGAGTGCTGGCTTGCGGCAGCCTCGCGGGCGGTGGCCCAGCGTCCGAAGATGTCAACGACGGCGCTAGCCGAGGGCCACTCGCCGTCGGCCAACCGCGCGAGCGCCTCTCCCCCACGTCGGCGCGCGTGCGTGCACGACCAGTCGTAGGACGAGGGCAACCGGCCGTACCGGGCGCGCCATTCGCGCATCGCATCGAGCACGCACTCCCGTGTCCAGCGCCGCTCGATCGCGCCCGGGTGGCAGGCCTTGCAGTACGCGTACGCGTCGCCCTTGCCGTTCCGCGGCTGCGTGTACGCGCCACAGCCCCGGCACACGCCCCGGTAGCGGGCCTTGACCGCGCGTGCCTTGTCGCCGGTGGGGTCGTAGAAGTACGCCTTGATCGTCGCCGGAGAGCGGCCGAGCCGGTCGGCGATCTGCCCGATCGACAGGCCCTCGAACTCCCGGTAATGGCGCGCCAGGGCGACGGCCCGGCGGCGCTCGCCAACCCGATCGGTGCCGGCACTCGACGCGTTGCCTGCCACACCGGTCAGGCTAGCCCGCTCGATTGGTGTTTCTGGGTCGCTCGGCACGCAATGCGTACGGACCCGCTAGACCCCTAACCGCGGCGCATTGGGGGTCTTTCGAGGGATGATGGCCGAGGCTCGCCGCGGATGGAGAGCGGGTCTTCTGGAACGGCCAAGTTCTGAGGCGGGTGGGCGCCTGCTTGCTCAGCGTCTGGAAGCTACCCCCACGCGGTTCAGTAGAGCGTCGCGCCGACGGAGTTGTCTAATCGGCGGGAGGCTGCGAGGTGTGCCAGTGCGTCCAGCCCGACGCAGGCGATCTGAAATGGGACGCCGACTGCGAGAAGCTTGTCCCATTGGGCTGGCCCGTCAGCGAACGGGACAAGCACCTCAAATGCCGCTTCGGCCTCGCGCAGCACGATTGGCGGGGTGCGCTGCCTTTCGAGCTCGCACGCGGCGAGCAGCTCGGCCGCGCGAGGACCGATGACGGCTATCGCGGCGTATCGGTTGCTCAGGTCAACGGCGACGGTCCCTTCGACCGGAACCAGCGCTTCGAGGCACTGGCCGGAGTCTGCCTGCTCGCAGCGGACGATCGCGCTCCGGGTAGTCAGTCGGGACCACCAGTTGCGAATCCGTACGCGCACGAGCCCGCTGAGCGCGAGCTCGACGTCGTCGGGCGCGCCGCGAACCTCAAGTGTCGTGCGGTCGAAACGATCAGCGATTCCGACGGTGCTCAGGCATACGGCCGCCTCACTTGTCGGAGAGCCGTAGTGGGCTGCGACGTAGAGGCCGTGACGGTTGATCATCGTCGCTCCGTGGCGCCTGACCACGGCTTCGAGCGGACTGTTGTGCTCGGCCGTCGAACTCATCGTGAACGGGTCCATGGGCTCAGCGCGCCGGCGGCCTACGCTGTCACGACCTTTTCGCAGGTGATGTAGGTCCAGCAGGCGTTGAAGGTGGACCGCCCGGCGAAGATCGTCTCCATCGCTCGCCGCATGATCGTCAGGCGGTCCTCCAGTGCCTCGGGGGTCGGCGCTCCGCCGTCGAGCTTCTTGGTACCCCCGACCCAGCCAAGCACGCTTTCGTGGTACGCGGTCATGAGCTCGAACCACTCCTGCACGTCGGCAACGATCGTCTTCTCGCGCACGTCGGTCACCGTTAATCCTGCCCCCGTCAGCGCGCTCGTGTAGTACTCGAGTGGCCTGGGCTTGAGGAACACGCGGTCGCGGTGCTCGCCGTGCGCCTTCATCCGCTCGGCGTTGTCGAGCACTGGGCGGTATTTCGCGTACTCGGGTTCGCTGCGAACGATCCCCTCGGCGATGTCGTTGATCACCCACACCGTCTCGTCGAGGATCCACTCGCCAGCGGCCGCGCGGGGATTCCGGAGGTTGCCGGAGTTGATGAACACCTTGCCGCCCGGCTTCAGCGCGCGCACCCATGCTGCCGCGACCTCATCGAGATCGGGATACAGGTGAATCGCGTTAACCGCAACGATCACGTCAACCCCGCGAGTGAGTATTTCCTCGCCGAGCACTTCGTCGAGCGTCTGTAGACGCTTCTGGTCCTTCAGGAACCGCAGCAGACGCACCCCGAGCCTCGGGTCGTCTCGGTACTTCTCGATCGCGACACGCAGGAACTTCGCCGAGGCGTCGACGATCACCCAGCCCACCGGTCGCTCGAAGACTCGCAACCGCAAGCGGTCGAGCAGGATCCCGGTGCCGCCCGAGTAGTCGAGCACGATGTCGCCGTCGCGCACGGTTGCGGTGATCTCGTCGACGGTCGGGTTGAGGTTGCTGTACCAGCCATGCTCGTCGACGTGGTCATAGGCAAGCGCGGTGGCATCGATCTCCTGGGTGGTCCATTCGTCGTCGGGCACCGGCACAAAACCGGCCGGCCAGTCGAAGTCGCCCGAGCCGGCGGCCCGTATAGACATGGGCAGAGGCTTTGACACGGCTCGGTGGAGCTTGAGTAGCCCGTCGACCGCGTCTGAACCACCACGGCCCCACCCGCAGTCGGTCGCGACACCAAAGCCACGAATATGGTGGTAGGCGGCGGCGATCCGCTCCTGCGCATCGGCGACCGAGTCCCCCAGTCGCAGGAGGCCGAGGTAGAGCTCGGTCTCGCGTTGCAACGCCAGCGACCCCAACGCCGCAAAGTATTTGGCGGCGTCCGCGTGTGGAGCCGGCATGTGCACCCAGTTGAGCGGTCGGGACAGGCTCGCGGCGAGTGCGTTCGCGATCTCGACGAGCTTCCGGCTGTCGTGGAGCTCGACGAAATGCCCGTGAGCCTCGTCGCCGTAGCACAGGTGGAAGCCGAGCTCGACCCCCATCGGCACGTGGCGCGAGAGCCTGAGCAGCCGCTCGAGCACGCCGCCACGGACTTCTGCGAACCACGCTGGAGTGAACCCTTCGAGCATCGCGAACTCGACCCGCGCATCCCATTGGATCGCCAGCTGATCGGCCGGGACGGCGGCGAGGATCTGGGCGAGCTCGCCAAGCAGCGCCGTTTCGTAGACGGGCTCGAGCACCGCCTGAAACTCGGGGTCGACGAACGCGCTTACTGGTGCAAGTGGCGTCGGCAGACAGACCTGGAAACGGCAGTGGGACGGAATTACACCGTCGCGCTTGAGGCGCGCGAACAAGCGGTAGGACGCGGTAGCTGTCTCGGCGTAGCCAAGGCTGTCGAAGGTCACGTCGCCCGCTGTCTCGCCCGACCTCAGCCGCAGCTTCGGGAGCGTGCGGTAGGTGGCGTCCCCGGGCGGACCGACCTCGAACTGCGGCCTCGAGCAGAACACTGGGTACTGCCACAGGATCCAATCGGACCGCGGCCCCGTTTCGCCGTCTGGAATCCGTCGCAACCGGTCGCCGAGGGCACCAGCAGCACGCCGGAAGACCTCCTCGGCGCTCCCCAGCGGAACGCTGCCCGCGAGGTGCACGCCGACCGCCAAGATGCCGTCGCCGGTGTCGGTCTCGACCTGATCCTCTGGTGGGAGACACACCCATGGGGCGTTGCTCCCGACTGCCAGGTTCGCTTGCACCATCTCGTACCACCCTCTCGGTCGATTCGGAGCAGAACGCCGTCAGAATCAGACTGATCGTTCTCCCTCTGTGCTAAGCTAACCGCATCTTTCGCCTGAAGTCAAGGGGCATTCCAAGTACGCGACTAAGCGGTAGTAAGGTGAGGTAATGGCGGTAACGGATACTCAGCCTGTAGGTGGGCGTGGGCGGGGCAGTAGCAAGGCTCGGGAACGGATCCTGGCCGCTGCCTACGACCTGTTCGCCCACCGTGGCGTCCAGGCAGTCGGAATCGACGCAATCGTCGAGCAGTCGGGAGTCGCGCGACAGACGCTGTATCGCCACTTCGCTTCGAAACAGGATCTGGTCCTGGCGTTTCTCGAGCGGCGCGAGGAGCTGTGGACTAAGGCCTGGCTTCAAGGTGAGGTGGAACGCCGCTGCGTTGATCCGGAAGCGCGGTTGCTCGCAGTGTTCGACGTGTTCGACGGCTGGTTCCGGACCCCCGATTTCGAGGGTTGCTCATTCATCAACGTGATGCTCGAGATCACCGATCCGGTCGACCCGATTCACCGCGCCGGCACCGCGTACCTCGCCGGCATCCGTAGTTTCCTGGAAGGTCTCGCGCGACGCGCCGGGATCGCCGACGCCGAGAACTTCGCCCGGCAGTGGCATATCTTGATGAAGGGATCGATCGTCGCCGCGGCCGAAGGAGACCAGGATGCCGCGCGGCGGGCGCAGCAGATCGCGGCCATCACGCTGCGCGACGCTAAGCGCGTTGAGCCGTAGTCTCAGCGGTTCGTACGGAGTCCCTGCCGTGAACACCCGAGCGCGCGGCGGTTTGCGCGAGCTCCACCTACGAGCTGCTCACTAGCAGCCGCCTCGACGCTAGCGATCAGCCCCTCCCCCACCGTCACCGAGGGAGCGCTGCCGTAAGTGACTGGAACCGCCTCGCGGGGCGTCAGCGCTCGCACTGGGGCCGCGGCGCGCCGGGCAAATCGGATCGCCAGACAGAGAACGGCACCCGGCCTTTCATCCCCGCTCGCGGGTCGCCCTTGACTTCCATTACGTGAGAACGTAAGGTTGGCATCAGAGGGAGAACGATCAGTCTTATGTCCGACTCGGCGCACCACTCGATTGGTGCCGTCGGCGCGCACGTGCGCCGACACTCGTGGCCGCCCGCGGGGGCGTGTCCTCACCGTTGTCGTCCGCAGGTCGCTCACCTTCTCCGTGCCCTTGTACCTGCGAGTCGCGGATCTGAGGACGTGAGCCCGGCGAGCAGTTGAGTGACCCATCGATTGCCGATTGTGCGGACCTGCGCTTGCACCAACGGGCACGGCCCAAGAGCCCAGCGGAGCGCGAGCGTCGGTAACAGCAGATGTTCTGAAGGAGGAGAAGGTCGTGATGAAGCAGCGGATTGGAAGTCAAATCGCCGTGCTCCAGTGGGTCGTCGTACTGGTGGTCGGAGTGATCGTGGTAGCGATCGTTCTAGGACTGAATCTGATTCCCCGGCTCAGTGACGGGCAGAAGGTGCTGAACGCTGCCAAGCCGGCCTTTACCGCCCAGCGGGTCGCCGCAGATCGAGCTGGGATCAACATCATCTCTCACAACGTCGACATGGCCGACCCGATCGTGACGCCGCAGGGCGGCGGGGGGGCGGAGGTCCCGGCGCTCGTCGCCTACATCGCGAAGAAGGAGCACATCTCGCCGGCGCAGGCACTGGCGCTGGCGCAAAAGAACTTCCCACACACCACCGCGCTGCTCCAGGCGATCCCGCTGTCGTCCGTGACAGCCGAACTGCCCGGACTGGAGACGTTCTTGGAGAAGGCGTTGAAGGTCACTCCCGCGCAGCTGACGTCCGCGCTGAAGACGAACTTCCCGGCGCTCGCTCAATCGATCGCGAACCTGCCGGCGGTGACCAACGGCTGGGAGAACATCCCGGGCATCGGCGGGCTGACACGGTTCGACGGCACCCCCGTCCGCAGCGTGCCCGAGCTGAGAAGCTACTTCAGCGCGGACCTGATCCCTGTGCTCGAGCACCAGCGGACCAACTTCGACAGCCTCGACGGGACTTCGTCTGTGGACTGGATCGCTCCCCTGTTGCTGATCGTGGGGATCGTGGTGATCCTGTTCGCCGGCTTGATGATCGTCCGCAACCGGAGCGGCGTGTCACGCCGGGAGGCAGTCGCGAGCGCGACGGTGGTACCGGTGGTCGGCGTGGTGGTCGTGGCGCTCGTGCTCGTCATCTCGCTGATCCCGCGGGTAAGCAATGGGCAGAAGCTGCTCGATGCGTTACGCCCGGCTAACGCGCAGCAGCGCGTCGCGGGGGACCGCGTCGGGATCAACATGGTGTCGACGATCGTCGACACCGAGAACCCGATCATGACGTCGGCCGGCGGGGCCGCGGCCGAGGTTCCAAAGCTGATCGCGTTCGTCTCGCAGAAGACCGGTCTGTCGCAGACCGCCGTAGTCGGAGCGCTGCAGAAGAACTTCCCGCATGTCGCCGCGCTCCTCCAGGCAATTCCCTTCTCGGCGGTCACAGCCGAGCTCCCGGCCGTCCTGAAGTTCCTTGGGCCCGGCGTCCTCCCTGTGATTCCGCGGCTGGCGCAGACCGTCCAAGCCGCGCCGCTGGTAACCGACGGCTGGGACAACGTGCCGGGCACTGCCGGCGCGACCCGATTCAACGGTTCTCCGATCAAGACCGTTGCTGACGTTCGGACGTATTTCAGCTCGGACGTGATCCCCGTGCTCGAGACCCAGCGCACGAACTACGACAACCTCGTGAAGACGTCGAAGGTCGACTTCCTGGGGCCGCTCGTCCTGATCATCGGGATCATCGTGATCCTCTATGGCCTGCTGATTGTGCTCCTGGCTTGGCGGACGGAGCCGGAGCCGGTAGCAAGCACAAGCATGCCGAAGATGAGCACGACCGCGTCGTCGCGTGTCTGAGAAGGCGTGTCACGTCGGCGTTCTCGGCGGCGGGCTGATGGGCACGGGCATCGCTGAGAGCGTTGCCCGTGCCGGCCATCAGGTGTGCCTCTTCGAGCCGCTGCAAGCCAGCCGATCGACGTCTCGAGCGCGACTCGAGGCGTCGGTCGCCAGGGCTGCGAAGGCAGGCAAGCTCGCCGCGGGCGAAGCGCAGTCGGTGTTGGAGCGCGTGTCCTATGTAGAGCAGCTGGCGGATCTGGGCGCCAGCGATCTCGTCATCGAGGCGGTGGTCGAGGACCGCGACGTAAAGCTCGATTACTTCAGGCGGCTGGACGAGATCGTGCCGGACGACGCGGTCCTGGCGTCCAACACGTCGAGTATCCCGATCGCCGGACTTGCCAGCGTCGTAAGCGATTCTGACAGGGTCCTCGGCCTACATTTCTTTTCCCCGGCGCCCGTGATGGGCTTGGTCGAGGTAGTCAGCGCGCTCGGGACGAGTCAGGAGACGATCGAGCGTGCACAGGCCTTCGTGCTGAGCTTGGGAAAGACTCCGATCGCGACCAAGGATCGCTCGGGCTTCATCGTCAACATGCTCCTGATCCCGTACCTCGTGGCGGCGGTGCGGATGCTCGAGGATGGCTTCGCGACCCGTGAGGACATCGACGCCGGGATGAGGCTCGGGTGTGGACATCCGATGGGCCCGCTGACGTTGTGCGACTTCATCGGTCTTGACGTGCTGTACGCGATCTGCGACTCGCTCTACGACGAGTTCAAACGACCCGAGTACGCCCCCCCGCCGCTGCTCAAGAGGATGCTCGCCACTGGCTGGCTCGGAAAGAAATCGGGACGCGGCTTCTACGAGTACAGGGATGCCGGCCTGCGGGAGCGCTCCGGCCAATTGCGACTCAGCGCCGTCGGCGGGAACGCGTGATGTCTGCGATCAGCGCAGCGGCATACGAGATCCCGCCGGAGTTCGTCGACTTTCGGGCGACCATCAGGCAGATCGTTCGCGAACGAGTTGCCCCGCGCGCGAAAGAGATCGACGCCGACGCAGAGTATCCGTCGGACATCCGCGAGCTGTTCGCTGCTCACGACATGTTTGCGCTCCCGTTCGACGCGAGCTACGGGGGCACCGGCACCGGCCATCTGATGCAGGTGATCGCAATCGAAGAGGTCGCCAAGGCATGCGCGGCGAGCGCTCTGATGCTTGCTGTGCACGACCTCGGTTCGCTCCCGATCCGGCTCGAAGGCTCACAGGACATGAAAGAGCGCGTGCTGCCCCGGCTCGCGAGCGGCGAGTGGGTACCGGCGTTTGCGCTCTCGGAGCCAGAGGCCGGCTCGGACCCTGGCGGAATGAAGACCCGAGCCGTCAAGGACGGGCCGGGTTGGATCGTCAACGGGTCAAAGAACTGGATCTCCCAGGCGGGAGTCGCCGATGTGTACGTCGTATTTGCCGTCACAGATCCGCAGCAAGGCCACTCACGTGGGATAACCGCCTTCCTGCTCGAGCGAGATCTGCCTGGCTTCACGGTCGGCACGCCCGAGCACAAGCTTGGGATCAAAGGGTCTCCGACCGCGGCCCTGAGCTTCGACGATGTGCGCATCCCCGGGGAGAACCTGATCGGCGAGGAGGGTCGCGGCTTTCGTCTCGCGATGGCGACGCTCGATCGCAGCCGCTTGGGAATCGCCGCCCAGGCGCTTGGTATTGCGCAAGGAGCAGTCGACTACGCGGTCGCCTACGCGTGCGAGCGACGGCAATTCGGCCGCCCAATCGCGGAATTCCAGGGGATCCAATTCAAGCTCGCCGACATGGAGACACGTACGGCGGCCGCGCGGGAGCTCCTCTACAAAGCGGCCGCCAAGGCTGACCGCGGAGAGGCCGATCTCGGCAAGCACTCCGCGATGGCGAAGCTCTTCTGCTCAGACATCGCGATGGATGTGACCGTCGACGCGGTGCAGGTTCTCGGCGGGTACGGGTACGTGACCGACTATCCCGTTGAGCGGATGATGCGCGACGCCAAGATCACGCAGATCTACGAAGGCACCAACGAGATCCAGCGTCTCGTGGTCGCCAGAGCGCTCGTGAAGGCTGAAACTCGATGATGGCCTCCCGATGATGGCGACCTCGCAGGCTCCGGGCGTTTGCGCGGGCTGCTGAGCGCTCGCATTTCCAGCCTCTCAATGGCAAGTCCGAGGCTGGCGACCAGTGCCTAACGATGACTGAGAACTGGCGAGGCGATGGGCGGGCTTCAGACGAGTTCACTGACAGGTTCTCAGGCCAGCTCGTCGCCGAGATGGGATCGTGATCGGTGGCTGTTGACGGTCCTCCCAGGCGCTCGCTTGTCCGGACGACGTCAGCGTGGTTGGCCGACACGCGGCTTGGGCTCGCCGTGATGGCCCTGGTCATCGGTGTTGGAGCCGGCTTCGGTGCCGCCGGGTTCAGGGAGCTGATCTTTGGGATCACTTGGCTCGTGACGGGCTACAAGCAGTTCGGGCAGCAGGGCCATGCGGCGAGCCTGCACCTGCCATCGCTCGGCATCTTCTTCGTGCTAGTCGTTCCGGTGTTGGGCGGCCTGTTGTACGGGCCGCTGATCCAGCGCTTCGCGCCGGAGGCGCGCGGCCACGGTGTGCCGGAGGTGATGCTCGCCGTCGCCGACAAAGGCGGCCGGATCCGTCCCCAAGTGACAATCGTCAAGGCGCTTGCTTCGGCGATAACCATCGGCACTGGCGGCTCCGTCGGACGGGAGGGCCCGATCGTCCAAATTAGTTCGGCGCTGGCATCCAGTCTCGGTCAGCTCGTGCGGATGCCAGCAAACCGGCTACGGATCATCGTTGCGTGCGGTGCGGCGGGCGGCATCGCGGCGACGTTCAACGCACCGCTCACCGGCCTGTTCTTCGGGTTCGAGATCATCATGCGCGAGTTCTCGCTAGACGCCCTGTTCGCCACCGGCCTGGCAGCGGTCACCGGCAACCTGATCAGCCACGCGCTCTTCGGCTCGGCGGCGTTCTTCAACCAGATTCCTCATAACCTGACGGTGACGAACGACACCACGTACCTGCTCGTCATCGTGCTGGCGATCGCCGCGGGGCTGCTCGGCGTGGGCTTCAAGACCTTCCTGTACAAGCTCGAGGACCGCGCCGACGAGCTTTGGAAGGGCCGCCCGGAATGGGCCCGACCGGCGGTCGGCGGACTGGCGCTTGGTTTGGTACTCCTCGCGCTTCCGGACATGTACGGCGTTGGTTACCCCGTTATGAACAAGGTCATCGCCGGCCACGTGGTCCTCTCTCTGATCGTCCTGTTCATGCTCGGCAAGGTTGTTGCCACTAGCCTGACGCTCTCGATCGGAGGCTCAGGCGGCGTGTTCGCCCCGTCGCTGTTCATCGGTGCGATGGCGGGCATGGCCTTCGGCACAGTTGTTCACGGCGTGTTTGGGCCGGCGGTCGGACCGCCCGCCCTGTACGCGGTGGTGGCGATGGGCGGGGTCTTCGCGGCGGCTTCGCAGGCGCCGCTCACCGCGATCGCGAGCGTGGCCGAGATGACCGGTAACTTCGGTCTGACACTCCCCATCATGCTCACCTGCGGGATCGCGGCGGCGGTATCCAAGCAGCTGAGCTACGGCAGCATCTACACGACCAAGCTGCTTCGCCGCGGGATCGACATCGAACGGCCGCTAGCGCCCGATGGGCACCAGACGCTCACCCTCGAAAGCGTCATTCAGCCGATCCCAGAGCTAGACCGCGACGGTGGTCTCGTCCGACCTGAGGAAACGGACGCCGAAGGCGGCCGCCTGATTACGCCCGCGTGAAGCCCGCGCGGCACCCACATACCGACGCACGTTCTTCAGCGGTCTTCTTCTCCAAGGTGTAGTTCATCGCCGCGGAGAGCGTTCGGTTCCGGCTGTTCTGATGAAGTCGATGATGCTCTCCGTAGTCGCGCCTGGCGTGAACACCCCGGCCACCCCGAGCCGCTTGAGCTCGGGAATGTCGTCGGCCGGGATCGTGCCTCCGACCGTTACGAGGACGTCATCGACGCCCTGCGCCAGTAGCAGAGCTACGACCTTCGGAACGAGCGTCATATGAGCACCCGAGAGGACTGACAGCCCCACCGCGTCGGCGTCCTCCTGGATCACCGTCTCCACGATCTGCTCGGGCGTCTGGTGAAGCCCGGTATAGATGACCTCCATGCCCGCATCTCGAAGGGCTCGCGCGATGATCTTCGCGCCGCGGTCATGCCCGTCGAGGCCGGGCTTGGCAACGACGACCCGGATCGGACGGGCATTCGCCGCGGCAGCGTGCATTCAGAACACGGGCCGTTCGCGATAGTCGCCCCACACTTCCTGAAGGGCGTGAACGATCTCGCCTTCTGACGTGTGTTCCCGGGCAGCCTCGACCAGCAGCGGCATGAGGTTGCGATCACTTCCTGCGGCGGCTTTCAGATTCGCAAGGGCCGTCTCGACGGCTTCCGCGTTGCGATCGGCCTTGACGGCTTTCAGGCGGTCGACCTGCCTGCGCTCGAGCGCGGGGTCGATCCGGAGGATCGGCGTCGCGCCGTCGTCCCCTTCGGTGTAGGCGTTGACCCCCACCACGATCCGCTGGCCGGAGTCGATCTCCTGCTGCAGCGCGAACGAGGCGTCGGCGATCTCGCGTTGCGGGAAGCCTTGCTTGACCGCCTGCACCATCCCGCCGAGCTCGTCGATCTTATGGAAGTACTCGTAGCAGAGCGCTTCCATCCGGTCGGTCAGCGCCTCGACGAAGTAGCTGCCACCCAACGGGTCGGCCGTGTTCACGACACCTGTTTCTTCGGCGATGATTTGCTGGGTACGCAGCGCGATTCGGACCGCGTCCTCGGTCGGAAGCGCGAGCGCCTCGTCGTAGGAGTTCGTGTGCAGCGACTGGGTCCCGCCCAGCACGCCAGCGAGCGCCTCGATGGCCGTACGCACGATGTTGTTCAACGGCTGCTGTGCGGTCAACGAGACCCCCGCGGTCTGAGTGTGGAACCGCATCAGCAGCGACTTCGGGTCCTGCGCCCCAAAAGTGTCACGCAACTCGCGTGCCCAGATCCGTCGGGCGGCGCGGTACTTGGCGATCTCCTCGAAGAAATCAATTTGAGCGTTGAAGAAGAATGACAATCGCGGCGCGAAATCGTCGACGTCGAGCCCGCGCGCGATCGCGTGCTCGACGTACGTGAGACCATCCTTCAGGGTGAACGCGAGCTCCTGCGCCGCCGTCGAGCCGGCTTCGCGGATGTGGTACCCCGAGATCGACACCGGGTGCCAGCGCGGCATGTTCGCGGAGGACCATTCGATCATGTCCGTGACCAGGCGCATCGCCGGATCGATCGGGAAGCACCACTCCTTCTGCGCGATGTACTCCTTGAGGATGTCCGTCTGGATCGTCCCGCCCAGCCGTTCCGCCGGCACGCCTTGGCGCTCGGCCGCGACCACATAGAACGCGAGCATGACCGCGGCGGGAGCATTGATCGTCATCGACACGGTCACCTCTCCGAGCGGGATCCCACCGAAGAGTGTCTCCATGTCGACCACGGTGTCGACGGCTACGCCCTCGCGACCCACCTCGCCAAGCGACAGCGGGTGATCCGAGTCGTGGCCCATCAGGGAGGGCATGTCGAATGCCGTCGAAAGCCCTGTCTGCCCGTGCTCGAGCAGATACCGGAACCGCGCGTTCGTCTCCTCCGGACCGCCGAATCCCGCAAACTGACGCATCGTCCACAACCGCCCGCGGTACATCGAGGGGTAGACCCCGCGTGTGAACGGGAACTGCCCGGGAACACCGATCGAGCGATCCGGATCGGCCGGAAGATCCCGCTCGGTGTAGAGCGGCTCGATCTTCTCCCCAGAGAGCGTCGTGAACGATACGTCGCGCTCAGGCGCCGCGCCGGTCGACGGCGCGACGACACCCATGTCGGCTTCTAGATCTGTGGGTGGGGTCCAGAGGGGCATGGGTGTCACCGAGCGGCGCGTTTGGCTTAGTACCGGTAGTGGTCTGATTTGTACGGTCCGTCGACGGGAATCCCGAGGTATGCCGATTGGTCGTCCGTCAGTTTGGTCAGCTTGACGCCAAGGGCGTCGAGGTGGAGCCTCGCGACCTTCTCGTCCAGGAGCTTCGGCAGCACGTAGACCTGCTTTTCGTATTCGTCGGTCTTAGTGAACAGCTCGATTTGGGCGATCGTCTGGTTGGTGAATGAGTTGGACATAACGAAGCTTGGGTGCCCAGTCGCGTTACCGAGGTTCAGCAGCCGGCCCTCCGAGAGCACGATGATGGTGTGGCCGTCCGCGAATACCCACTCGTCGACCTGGGGCTTGACGTTGATCCGCTTGATCCCCGGGTAGTTCTCGAGACCCGCCATGTCGATCTCGTTGTCGAAGTGGCCGATGTTTCCAACGATTGCCTGGTGCTTCATCCGCGCCATCTGCGACGCCGTGATCACATCCTTGTTACCGGTCGTGGTCACGAAGATGTCGGCGGTGTCGACCACGTCCTCGAGCGTTGTGACCTGGTAGCCGTCCATCGCGGCCTGGAGTGCGTTGATCGGATCGATCTCCGTCACGATGACACGCGCTCCCTGACCGCGGAGCGACTCCGCGCACCCTTTGCCGACGTCGCCGTAGCCGAGGATGACGGCGACCTTTCCGCCGATCAGTACGTCGGTGCCGCGGTTGATCCCGTCGATCAGCGAGTGTCGGCAGCCGTATTTGTTGTCGAACTTCGACTTTGTGACCGAGTCGTTGACGTTGATCGCCGGGAACAGGAGCTGTCCTGTCTCGGCGAACTGGTAAAGACGATGGACCCCTGTGGTGGTCTCTTCGGTCACGCCCTTGATGTTCGCTGCGATGTTCGTCCACCTCTGGGGGTCCTCAGATAGCGAGCGCTGCAGCACCGAGAGGATGACGGCGAACTCCTCGGAGTCAGCGGTACTCGGGTCCGGGACCGCGCCTGCGCCCTCGTACTCGACGCCCTTGTGGACCAGCAGAGTCGCGTCGCCGCCGTCGTCGAGGATCATGTTCGGTCCGCCCTCGGAGCCGTCCGCGCCCGGGTGGGCGGCCCAATTCAGCGCCTGCTCGGTGCACCACCAGTATTCCTCGAGCGTCTCGCCCTTCCAGGCGTAAACCGGGACTCCACGGGGATCCTCAGGCGTACCGTCCGGCCCGACGACGACCGCCGCAGCTGCGTGATCCTGTGTGGAGAAGATGTTGCAGCTAGCCCAGCGCACCTCGGCCCCAAGCGCGACCAGGGTCTCGATCAGGACCGCGGTCTGGATCGTCATGTGCAGCGAACCTGTCACGCGTGCGCCCTTCAACGGTTGGCGCTGTGCAAACTCGCGGCGGGTAGACATCAGGCCGGGCATCTCGTGCTCGGCGAGCTGGATCTCCTTGCGGCCGAATGCTGCGAGTCCTAGGTCTGCGACTTTGAAGTCGGTCTTGAGGGCGGTCGTGCTCATCGGGTCTCCATTAGTTGGACGTGGGTTGATCTCTGGTCGGTAGCGGCGAGATGCTCCTCGCCCTTGTCCGGCTCAAACCGAAGCCAAGCCGGCGTGCTCAGACAATCGGGCCGTTCGGGCTCGGCATCGAGCCAGCTCTGCAGGCCGTGTCTCATGTCCGGGTCGGCGGCTAGCCGCGCGGCGAAGGCGACGTCGGACAATCCGAGATCGAATCGCGTGAGCAGTTCCTTGAGCTCGTGCAACCGTACGAGCTCCGAGGCCTCGTAAAGGCGGTACCCGCTTCCCGACCGCACCGGGGTCACCAGACCGGTCCGTTCGATGTACCGGAGCATCCGCGGAGACCATCCGGTCACGTGCGCGGCCTCATTGATGGTCACCGGCTCTGCTCCGCGTTGTCAGCGGCGGACGTCGCCAACCGTGCCGTCTCCTGGGCGAGCTCGACCTCGACGTGATCAAAGCGGGTGAAGGCTTCAAGGTCCTCAACACGCTCCCTCACCGCATCGCGGTCGAGACTGACGACGCCGTCGGTGCCGAACTCCTCGACGTTGAACGAGGCCAGCGCTGTCCCGTAAGCCATCGCGTTCCGAAGCACGCCGCTGGTCAGGGGCCGGTCGACGTGGCGCGTGATGTAACCCACGAACCCGCCGGCGAACGTGTCTCCCGCGCCCGTCGGGTCAACGACGGTTTGAAGTGGGTAGGCCGGCAGGGCAAAGAACGTGTCACGGGTGACGACGGCGGCGCCATATTCGCCCTGCTTTGCTACGACTACCGACGGGCCCCAGTTCAGCACCTCGTGCGCTGCGGAGATCAGGTTCGGGCGCTCGGTGAGTTGGCGAAGCTCAGCGTCGTTGAGGATCACGCAGTCGACGCGACCAATCACATCCACGAGCGGTGCGCGGGCCACGTCGATCCACAGGTTCATCGAGTCCAGAGCGACGAACCGCGCGGCCGCGCATTGCTCCCTGACCTGCAATTGCAGGTCAGGGAGGATGTTCGCCAGAAACAGCACATCGCACTCCTTGGAAGCCTGGGACAGCTTCGGATCGAAGTGCTCGAACACATTCAGCTGAGTGTCGAGCGTCTCTCGGGAGTTGAGATCCCACCCGTACTCGCCCTCCCAGAAGAACGTCTGTCCCCCAGCCACCCGCTCCACGTCATCGACGTTCGCGCCCCGCGTGGCCAGGGTCGACATCTCCACCTCGGTGAAGTCATCACCGACGGGACCGACCAAGTAGACCTGATCGAAGAACGACGCGGCGAGCGCAAAGTGAGTCGCCGCACCGCCGAGCATCCGCTCCCGCCGGCCCACGGGCGTCGTCACCGTATCGAACGCAATCGAGCCGACGACCGTCACGCTCATCGTCCATCCTCCCGGTTCCGATCGACGATCATGCCGGCACCGCCGCAGTCTCGAGCTCACCGTCCCGGAGCCCCGCGGCGGAGCGCAGCTCCTGCGCCTTGTTGGTCAGCTCCCACGTGAATCCGTCGCCGGTTCGTCCAAAGTGGCCATACGCCGCGGTCTCCTGATAGATCGGGCGGTGAAGCTGAAGTTCCTCTCGGAACGCGCCGGGACGAAGGTCGAAGTACTCGCCGACGAGCGCCGCAATCCGCTCATCGGAGATCTTCTCGGTCCCGAATGTCTCGACCATCACCGAGACCGGATGCGCGACGCCGATCGCGTACGCGACCTGCACCTCGCAGCGATCCGCGAGGCCAGCGGCGACCACGTTCTTCGCGACCCAGCGCGCGGCATACGCCGCGGAGCGATCGACTTTCGACGGGTCCTTGCCGCTGAAAGCACCACCGCCGTGGCGGGCCATCCCACCATACGTGTCGACGATGATCTTCCGGCCGGTCAGGCCGCAGTCGCCGACCGGACCGCCGACCACGAACCTACCCGTCGGGTTCACCAGCAATGCCTTTCGCAGCTCGTTCTCGTCGTAGAGATCCTTTGGCAGCGTCGGCACGACGACGTGCTCCCACAGGTCGTCGCGGATCGTCGACTCGCAGCCTTCGCTGTGCTGCGAGGAGATCAGCAGCTTCTCGACCGCGACCGGCGTCCCGTCCCGGTAGCGCACGGACACCTGGGTCTTGCCATCGGGACGCAGATACGGCAGGAGCTCGTCCTTGCGCACGCGTGCGAGCCGCTCGGCGAGCTTGTGCGCTAGCGCGATCGCCAGCGGCATGAGCTCCTCGGTCTCGCGTGTGGCGTAGCCGAACATCATGCCCTGGTCGCCGGCCCCTGCGAGGTCGCGCTCGTCGTCCCCCGCAGGGTCCGTCCGCGCCTCGTAGGCCTGGTCAACCCCTTGGGCGATATCCGGGGACTGCTTGTCAATCGCGTTCAGCACCGCACACGAATCAGCGCTGAAACCGAGATCGGCGTCGACGTAGCCGATTCCCCTGATCGTCTCGCGTACGACCTGTTGAACGTCAAAGATCGCGTCGGTCGAAATCTCCCCCGACACGACGACAAGGCCCGTGTTCACGAGCGTCTCACAGGCGACTCGGCCATAAGGGTCCTGGTGCAGCACTGCGTCTAGCACTCCGTCGGAGATCTGGTCGGCGACCTTGTCCGGATGCCCCTCCGTCACCGACTCGGATGTGAACAGGTACTCGCTGCCATTCGCGGCCATTGCAGGTCTCGCTTTCTAGTCCTCGTTGTGTTGGTTGATCGAACTGAGTGCTGAGCACCGACGAATCGCCACTCTGGGCTCACGGGCGAACTCGCCACGTCACGGAAGCCGTCCGAGAGGGTTGAGACCGCGTCGCGACGCGGGACGGCCTGGTGGTCGGGCAGCGACCGACAGCCCGCGAGGCCCGGATTCGTGATCCTGCGCCGCAGCGTCGCTTGCCGGAGGATCGCCGCAGCGCGGCGAATCTCCGAGAAGGTGGATTCACACATAAGACTGATCGTTCTCCCTCGCTGGCAACGATAGTGCTCCCCGGTCGGCAAAGTCAAGGGCAATCCCCGAAGTCGACGGCCAACCCGGGGATCTCGGGAACCGCGGTTGCTAGAGTCCGGGCCAGTGTTGACGACGGCTTCGATAGATCGAAAAGGGCAGGGCGCCGTCGTTGGCGACGCTCGTGAGCGGCTGATCGCTGCCGCCTACGAGTTGTTCTCTACTCAGGGCGTGCAAGCGACAGGTGTTGACGCGATCATCGACGTTTCGGCGGTCGCCCGACAGACGATGTATCGCCACTTCGCCTCGAAGCAGGATCTGGTCCTGGCCTTTCTCGAGCGCCGTGAGGAGCTGTGGACGAAGGGCTGGCTGGTTGCGGAGGTCGAGCGCCGCGCGTCTGATCCCGAGGAGCGATTGCTGGTCATCTTTGACGTCTTTGACGAGTGGTTCCGGCGTTCGGACTACGAGGGCTGCTCGTTTATCAACGTCATGGTCGAACACCCTGATAGGACCCATCCCGTGCACCGTGCCAGCGCCGCATACCTGGCCGGTATACGGCATTTTCTGGAAGACCTCGCCCGGCGAGCCGGGATCGCTGACGCCGAGAACTTCGCACGCGAATGGCACATCCTCATGAAGGGCTCGATCATCGCCGCGGGCGAGGGTGACCGTGAAGCGGCACAGCGTGCGAAGAAGCTCGGGCGCATGGCGCTGGCGCAAGCCACTCGACGGAATCCGTAGCGCCCCGATCCCATACTCCTAGAGAGCCGGCACGTCCGGGCTGAGCGGTTGGTCGCTCACCCGGGCATGCGATCGACTCCGCCTCGCCGGAGGACACGAACGCCCACTCAGCGAGCCTGACAGCCGCCCAGCTCCTCCGCTCGGCAGGCTCGGGCTCGCCGCTGGACCGCCCTGCGCACACGTTGCGCCGTCCGCGACACGCGCGCTCAGCTCTCAGCTCGCGCGTCCTCGGGCGAAGCTCTGCGCAAGCCGGTGGGCATGTTTCAAGGAGACCTTGACGCGCGATCGATCGGCGTAGTATGGTGCTCACTGTAAGAGGGAGATCGGTCAGTCTTGTATGCCGACCTGTGAACAAGCTCCGCAGCGCGGCGTCTGAGCAGATCATCCGTAACCGTTCCCGCGAGGAGAGGACAAACAATGTCGATCCCTACCGAGCTCGTCGGATCGCTTCCGAGGCCGATGAAGCTTCAGCAGGCCTACGCCGATCACGACGAGGGCAAGATCACCTGGGAGCAGCTGCAAGCTGCACAGGACGACGCCGCCGCGGATTCGATCCGGCGGCTCGAGGCAACCGGCGAGCCGACCGTCACCGACGGTGAGCAGCGTGAGTCGAGCTTCGCGACGTATCCACTGACCCACACGCTCGCCGGCACCGGGCTTGGCCCCAACCTCGCGGGCGACGGGCAGTTCTTCGCGATCTTCGACGACGGCCACCATCGTCAGCTGCCGCGATTGACCGGCGGCCCGTTCCGCTACCAGACGTATGCGTCGGAGTTCGTCGAGAAGAACAAGGCGATCGCGACACACCCGGTCAAGCAGGCGGTCATCGCTCCGTCGATGCTGATGTTGCTCTACCCGCTCAACGACGAGATCCCCGGGTACTCCCGCGAGCAGTTCCTCGACGACCTAGTCGACGAATGCGAGAAGGACATCCGGCAGTGCTTCGACGCAGGCGCAGCACGCGTCTCGATCGACTTCACCGAGGGCCGCCTCGCGAACAAGAACGACTCGCGCAACCCCTGGACAGGCAAGAACATGCTCCAGGACTTCATCGACCTCAACAACCGCGTCCTCGATCGCTTCACCCCCGAGGAGCGCAAGAACATCGGCATTCACACATGCCCAGGCGGCGACTGCGACTCGGTCCACAGCAAGGAAGTTCCATACGAGTTGCTGCTCTCGCACATGTTCGACATCAACGCCGGTTACTTCCTCATCCAATGCGCGAGCGAGGACGACCGCGAAGAGGTCTACCGGCTGTGCGGCAAGTACAGCCGCGACGATGCCAACGGCGTCCCGCAGGTCTGTTTCATGGGTGTCATCAACCCGCTCTCGCCGGACGTCGAGACGCCCGAGCACGTCCGGGACGAACTGCTCCTGGCGGCAAAGTACATCCCGGTCGAGCGTCTCGGCGCAACCGACGACTGCGGCTTCTCGCCATTCAGTCGCGACGTCAAGCCGAAGCACGGCTCGCCGGACTTCGCGCGCGACGTGGCGATGCAGAAGATCACGAACCGGCTCAAGGGCGTTGAGCTCGCCTCTGCACAACTGGAGAGCAAACTCACCCACGCCTGAGCGCCGCTGGCCTCACCCGACCGGGGACTGCGGCCGCCCAGCGCATCGCTGGGTGGCCGCGCGCCGCTCAAATCCGGTGACCGCGTCGTGCAGTCAACATCCGACCCAAACACGCTCACCGCCGAGCCGAACCGAGCACCGCGACTCATGAACGCGTTGCCAGCGATCGTGATCGCGGGCATGCTGATCGGCGGGGAGGCGAGTGGTCACCGAGATGCGATCTTCCCGGAGGGCGGGGCGCTCGCGTTCGGGATCGGTGTGTTGCGTAACCCCGACTGGATCGCGTCGCGGTGGCGGATCGTGGCGCTGCCATCGCTGTGTGCCGTCATTGGCCACTTCCTGGCCGATACGCCGGGACCGACTTGGGCGGCCGAGATCTGCGCAGTGAGCGCAGCGCTCCTCACATTGCGGGCGCTCGGCAGCCGCGTCGCTCCGGCGCTCTCCGCCGCGGTGCTGCCCGTGGTCTTCAGCGTACGGACATGGATGTACCCGGTGGTCGTTCTGACCATCTGTCTCATGATCGTCGCGGTCGTAGCTTTGTCCGCGCACCCCGGCGCGGGAACCCGGGATGCTGGCGCACATAGCTCATGGCAACGGGACGTCGTGCTCGGTGGCTGGCTGTTGATCTGCACGTGGATCTTGATCGCCGGGCCGGCTCTCTCGCTGCCCGTGACCGCTATCGCACCACCGCTGTTCGTGTCCGCGTTCGAATGGTCAGCGCGTAGCGGCCGCACACTCGCTCTTGGGCTGCGACGCTGGTTGCTGGTCGTTGGCGCCGCGCTCGCGGGATCGCTCGCATTCAAGTTGGCTCCGGATACAGCAATCGCTGGACTCGCTGGCGTAGGCGCGACAGTCCTCCTGATGCGACTGCTCGCTACCCAGCACGCCCCGGCACTGGCGATTTCGCTCATCCCCTTGATCACCGGCCCGATCGGGCCTTGGAAATTCACCGCTGGGATCGCCGTTGGTGCCGGGGCGCTATACGCCGGGGGCGACGTGATTGCACGGGCGCGAACCGAACTGCGAGGTCGGTCGACGATAACTGCAAGAGAGACCCGCGCGACCACGGCCGTGTACGGCGCCCTCGGACGAAGGCCTAAGGCGCGCCGCGGCACGCTGGACCTCGAACAGATTGGAGAAAAACCATGAGCTCGACCTACATCGTCGGAGCCGGTCAGACACGATGCGGACGCTTCCCTGACGCAACGGTCGCGACGCTCGCGATCGAAGCGCTCGACGCTGCATTGACCGACGCGGCATTCGCCCCTGATCGCGTCGACGCGATCTTCTTTTCGAATGCGCTCTCGGGCCTGATGACCGGCCAGGAATGCGTCCGCGGACAGGTGGCACTGCGTCACTCACGCTACGGCGGGGTCCCGATCGCGAACGTCGAAAACGCGTGCGCGAGCGGATCAACCGCGCTCCACCTCGCCTGCCAGGCAGTCGACTCGGGCGCCTACGAAACGGTCGCGGTCGTCGGCTCGGAGAAGATGTCGCACATCGATCGACGCCGGCCGATCCAGGCACTGGCAGGAGCGGCTGACGTCGAGATGCTCGCCGATGCCCCCGAGGACCACAGCGTGTTCATGGACAGCTACGCTGCGCGGGCCCGAGGCCGGATCGACCGATACGGGTGGAAGCCGGCCGACTTCGCCGCCGTGGTGGTCAAGAATCGCCGCCATGCGACCGGGAACCCCGGCGCCCAGTACCGGCAGGAGATGACCGTCGACGAAGTCCTCGGCAGCCGCATGATCTCAGCGCCGCTGACGCTCCCGATGTGCTCCCCGATCGGCGACGGCGCGGCGGCAGTCGTTCTGACGGCCACGCCCGGCGACGGCGTCGAAGCGATCCGCGTGCGCGCGAGCGCACTCAGCGCGACCGGTGGCTCCGCGCCCGGCAGCGTGGTGCAACGCGCAACCGCGACGGCGCGCGAGCAGAGCGGGCTAGGTGCCGACGAGGTCGGCGTGATCGAAGTCCACGACGCGACCGCATCCGCAGAGCTCGAGGCGTACGAGCACCTCGGTCTCGCCGCCGAAGGCGAGGGCAACCGGCTGATCCCCGAAGGCCGAGCGGTACTCGGCGGGCCGCTGCCGATCAACACCAACGGCGGGCTACTGTCACGCGGCCACCCAGTTGGCGCGACCGGTGTCCTACAGATCATGGAGCTGGTCGCCCAACTCCGGGGCCGCGCAGGCGCGCGCCAGATCGACCCGGCGCCTAGGCTCGCGCTGGCCCAGAACGCCGGCGGCTTCGTCGAGGGCGACAACGCAGTCGCCGTGATCACGATCCTCGAGCGCAAGCCTTAGCGTTGCATCTAACGCTCGGGGCAGCTTCGAGCTTCGACACACTTGCGTTTCCGCAAGCGAGCCGCGTCGGCACGACGCGCCGTTTGTTGGCGGAAGTCGCCGATTAAGCCGGGCGCGCAGCCAGCTGCGGGTTTGGCCCGGTCCGCGTTGAGATCGACGAACGACCGTCCCGACCATCGGCGCTGGCTCGCGCTCCGGACGAGCACTGGTAGTCCAGGCAGGTCCATCGCGCTGGCTGCTGCTTCACTTCCGCGAACGGGATCGCGCCGTCGTGCCCGTTCACGTGATCCAGTTGGTGCAGGCGGTAGTCGCCACGCGAAGAACGCGCCGGCGGAGATGCGTATCGGTGTCGACACGAAAGGAAGACTCTCGATCGGCCCGCGCCCGTGCCCCCATACTCACCAACTCGTGCGTCACTGAGGCTCGGCCCCGGGAAGCACGCGAGCGCCCCCGTATCCGCGCGCATTTCGAGACTGCCGGTGTGTGGGGCTGGGAGTGCCTGTTGCGACTCGATAGCGGGTCTATGCCCTTGTTGTGTGAGGTCAGTGGCGCGGCCGGGTTAGCCTCAGGTGGGATCGTCACCTGGTGTCCTTCGGAGCGTCACCTCGCTGGGGAGCAAGCGAACGTCGACGGCTGGCGTGCCAAGCGGCGCTGGGTGTCGCCGCCGGGCTCGGGCTCGGGTCGCAGCGAGCAGTGCTGCTTGAGGACTGGACCAACACCATCGTCCGGGTCGAGCCGACCCGGATCGTTGCCAAGGTCGGCACTAGCCACTTCCGCGACGCGCGACTCGAGTCCTTGGAACGGGAGCTGGCCGTGGCTATTCACCTCGCCGCGCGCGGAGCACCGGTGATTAGGCCAACGCAAGAGGTACCAGCCGGGCCGCACCACTACCGCGGGCTGATGCTGACGCTGTGGCAATACGTCGAGCCGATCCCCGGCGCCTCGGTCGCCCCGGAGCAGATGGCTACGGCGCTGACCCTCGTGCACGACGCCCTGGCCCACTTCAAGCCGCCGCTCCCCCGGTTCATCGTGGAGCTGGATGACGCCAGGCGGCTCCTGCAACGGCAGCGCTCGCCTAGGCTCGAGCCCCCTGATCGCCGGTATCTACTGGACACGGTGAGCGAGCTCCAAACAGCGCTCGGCTCACTCGGCGGGGCTTGGCAGCCGCTGCACGGAAGCCCGCACGCCGCGAACTGGCTGCCCAGCGAGGACGGTCCTTTGCTGCTCGACTTCGAAACGGCGTGCCAGGGACCAGTTGAATGGGACCTCGCCGCCCTTGCGGACGATGCGCTCGGGCGGTTCCCTGCCGCCGACCATGAGCTGATCTCGATTATGCGCCGGATGCGCAGCGTCTGTGTCGCGGCCAAATGCTGGGTTTCGCCGGACCGTTCGCCAGAGGTTCGCGAAGCCGCCGAGGTCCATCTAAATCTCCTTCGCGGCCAACAGCCGGACTGAGACTCCGCGAGAGTCGGCAGAAGCGCCTCGGATCGCGTGGCGAGGGCGCTAGCCAGCGGCGCATGGATGCTTGTCCTGTGAGGAAACCGAGACTCGGCGGCAGGTCTCGCCGACCCCTCCGCCAAGCGGTCAGGCTCGCACGACTGATCACGGCCGCGGCGGTCACGTCGCGCGCCGGCCCGGCGCCCAGAGCTCGTAGTAGAGCATCTCCTCGCAGTGCCCTTTGTTAGCGTCCGTCGGGTCGTAGAAGTACGCCTTGATCGTTGTCGGAGAGCGGCCGAGCCGGGCAGCGATCTGCCCGATCGACAGGCCCTCGAACTCGCGGTAATGGCGCGCCAGGGCGACGGCCCGGCGGCGCTCGCCAACCCGATCGGTTCCAGCGCTCGACGCCTTGCCTGCCACACCGGTCACGCTAGCCCGCTCGATTGGTGTTTCCGGGCGCGCTCGGCACGATATGCGATACGGACAGGCTAGACCCCCTAACCGCGCAAAGCGGGGGCGCGGGACCGCTTCCCTGCTTATCACGCAAGCAGGGAACGGGCGCGTGTGCCCTGCTGTTTCGGGATAGCGGGGCTCCGGCTGGCCCGCCACGGCGCCGGTCGGCCGACCGCCGGCGAGACTCGGAGCTGGCGATTTGCAAGACCGGTCCGCCGTCAGCGTCTCTGGCCTGCTTCGGTGAGACGACGTGCATTTCCGTGAGGTACCAGCCAAGTGCCGGCAAGGTGGTCGTGTCCGAGAAGGCATCTTCTCCGGCGCGCCCCAGCGCGTCCCTCAAGGGATCCTCCAGCGGGACAGTGAACGCCGTCACGCGTTGTTCGGTCCGAGCCAGTCTTCGCCTCGCGTGGCTTGTGTCGGCCTGCTACTGCACCACACGGAACGCTAGGTGCGTCGCGGCCGGGGTCGCGACCACCTGGGTCCGTTCGAGTCTGATCGTCGAGTCCAGCGCCGCGAACAGCGGCGTGCCGCCGCCGAGTAGAACGGGGATCACGTGCACGCGGATCTCGTCGACCAGGGCCAGCGGGAGCGCCTGCTGCATGACGGTCGCCCCGAACAGGCTGACCTTCTTGTC
This sequence comes from uncultured Solirubrobacteraceae bacterium, assembly GCA_963712675.1. Lineage (GTDB taxonomy): Bacteria > Actinomycetota > Thermoleophilia > Solirubrobacterales > Solirubrobacteraceae > Palsa-465. The sequence continues at coordinate 519,152 of CAVQJF010000021.1, read as the reverse complement.
GCCGGCTGTCTGCTTGGCCTGCTCGATCGCCGTGGCCACGCCGTCGGTTACGAATGTGTAGATCGACGGATGGGATCTTTCGGGCCCGTGATGCGTGACTACGAAGCAGGGGGTATCGCCAAGGGGGCCGCGGTCGTGCCAGCCGCCGTCGCCCTCGTTCTTGTCGAATGACGTGCGACCCATGACGATCGCGCCGACGCCGTCGAGCACGTCTTGGACGACGGCCCGGTCCTCGTCGGTCGCTGCGTCGAAGATCCAGTCGTGCAGCATCTCGGCGCCGTCGCCGAACGGGTTCTCGCGGCTGTCGTTCGGGCCGGTGACGTAGCCGTCGAGCGACATCGACATGTCGCAGATCACGCGGGTCATCAGTTCGTCCTCTCCGGACGCGGTACGTAGGTCTGGGTGATGGGGCCGTCGGTCCAGGCGGTGCTGGCGACCAGCTCGAGCGGCTGGGGCTCGGGCAGTCCTTGCAGCAGCGGCAGGCCGTCGCCGAGCGCGACCGGTTGAATGTTGATCCGGTACTCGTCGATCAGGCCGTGGGCCGCGAGTGAGCGGGCGAAGCTCACGCCGCCGAAGACGACGATGTCCTTGCCGGGCTCGGCCTTGAGCTCCGGGATCTCCTCCTGCACCGACCGTCCGCTGACCCGCGCGTTGCTCCAGTCGAGCTCGGTGAGGGTGCTCGAGAACACGACCTTCGGCAGCGCGTTCATGAGCTCGCCGGTCGGACTGATCGAGCCCGGCCACGCCTGCGCCATGTCCGCCCCACCACGGCGACCGAGTACGAGCATCCCGGTCTGGCCGAGCAGCTCGGCCACCGCTCGCTGACGATGGGCGCCGTGTCGTTGCTTGTCGCCCAGCCAGTCCATCGTCCCGTCGCGGCGAGCGGCGAAGCCGTCGAGCGACATCGACATGTACAGAATCAGCCGGCGCTGCGCCGGTTCGCCGCTCACGCGTCCTCCTTCCACCCGGTGCGCGCGTGCGAGCCATCACAGAACGGCTTGTCGGCCGAGCGGCCGCAGCGGCACAGGAAGACGGGCGCGCCGCGATCGGGGATCGGCTGCCCTTCGCGGTCGAAGATCGCGACTTCGCCTTCGAGGCGGTAGGGACCGTCTGGCGTGGCTGTGAGCTTGATCGAAGTCATGTCCTTCCTCGCGGTATAGTGAACCAATCGGTGCAGCATAGCCAGACATTGGATCGGACGTTTTTCGCGCTGTCGGACCCGACACGCCGCAGCATCCTCGAACGGCTCGCGCGTGGACCGGCGACGATCGGCGAGCTCGCCGAGCCGTTCGGCCTGACGCTCAATGGCCTCAAGAAGCACGTCGGCATCCTCGAGACCGTCAACCTCGTCATCACCGAGAAGGTTGGCCGCGCGCGCGAGTGCCGGCTCGGCCCAGCGCAACTGGAGGACGCGACAAGCTGGATCGTCGGCTACCGGCGGGAGTGGGAGCGCCGGCTGGACCGGTTCGGCGCATACGTCGAAGAGGGCCAATGACCGACGAATTGCGACTTGCGCGCGTGATCGACGCGCCGCCTGACGTCGTCTTCGAGGCATTCACCTCGAAGGGCGGGCAGGATGCCTTCTACGGCACCGACGACCCGGGTTGGATCGTCAGATCCGAGTGCGACCTCCGAGTGGGCGGCCTGTGGACGGTCACGTTCGGCCCCTCGCCGGACCAGCTGTACCACCACCGGAGCGTCTTCAAGATCGTCGACCGCCCGCGGCGACTCGTGCGTGCGACGACCGAGCACCGTCCGGACCGGCCAAGCTTCAACTTCTCCGTCGAGTTCACGTTCGACGAAGAGGATGGCCGTACGCGCATGACCGTCATCCAGTCCGGCTTCCCCACCACGGAGCTGCGCGATGAGCACGGGCGCGGCGTCCCGAACGCGTTCGCACGACTCGAACGCGCCATCCGCGCGAGGGAGTAGGACGGCCTCCGCCACGGTGTCGTGAGCGATGAGGCGGCCAAGCGGCAGTACCGATCGCCGAACGGCTTGTCACAAGCCGAACCCCGGCCGAAGCACGCCGGAGCGCACGATGTCTCCAGGCGCTGCTGGAGACACCAATTCCCATATCGGCCGTCCAAAATCATTTCCCGGGAACCAGGGGCTATAGAGACACCCGACGGCACGGACTCGGTCTAGCGCCTGCCATCGAGCATCGGACTGACGAACCTCTCGCCGCAGTCGCGCTTTCGTGGCACGACGCGCATCTCGGGGACGACGCCGAGAGACCCGCAACATGCGGTTGCCGGGGCGCTGCGCGAGCACCGGGCGCTACGCGTCCAGCACCGGGCTCCGACGTGCACGAGATCCGCGCGAAGCGAGACTCGACCGTCGGCGGCTCGATATTCGTCGCATCAGCAAAGGAGGTCTCGCCCGGGTCGCACTCCGCGTGCCCGTCTCTTCCGCATCCTTGGCGAGATGTGTACGTCGGCTGGCGACGTGGCGGTCCCAAGCGCAAGTCGCGCGCTCTGCGCTCGCATCACCCTAGAGCGTGACGTCGGCGCGGTCGTCGGGACTGCTGTCTGGATCGAGGACCCAATGCTGCGACACCGTCGCCCGATAGAGCCGATACGGCGCTGGAGCTTGCACGTCCTCCAGGGCCCAGCGATGGGTCAGACCCTGTGCCTGGCCGGCCGTATCAAAGAAGGCGACGCCGCGTTCAAGTTCGGCGCCCGACAGTTCCTCGGCGCGCGCCGACATGTACACCGCCCGCGCACTGCCCACCGCGACCCGAGAGTCGAAGATGACGATGCTCACCTCAGGGCGCGCCCTGACGTTCCGAGAATGCCTTCGCTCGGGTGACGAGACCCAGATGAACCGCCGGTGATCGGACTGCGCGAACCACACCGGAGTCACCCACGGCACGCCATGCTCGTCGGCGGTGCCGAGCACCATGTAGCGGTTTGACTCGATGATGCCCCTGGCCATGTCGCTGAAGTCAGTCATCGTCTCCTCCTGCGCTACGCCGCGTCGGTCTTCGGCTCGCGCCGCACCCGTTTATCGGCTGCCGGAAGGTAGGTGAGCAGGACCACCCCGGAGTCGAACCGCTTCACGTCATCCAGCGCCAGCCGGACGGTCCCTCTGTCCCCGAGCACGTGGATGTTTCCCTGGCCCCAGACGAGCGGGTTCAGGTAGACCTCGTACTCGTCGATCAGGCCCTTCTCGGCGAGGGCGTACACGAACTCACCGCTCCCGTGCATGAACACGTCACCGTCGACCTCGTTCTTCAGCCTGGGGATTGAGTCCTCGAGGTCCCCGTCGAGCAGGGTCGCGTTCCATCCGAGATCCCCAGCCAGGGTGTTGGACCCGACGTACTTGCGCATCGCGTTGACCATGTCGGCCCACTTGCCGGTTTGGCTCGGCCAGTATCCCGCCAAGCCCTCGAAGGTCTTGCGGCCCAGCACCAGCCTGCCTGATCTGGCCTGTCGCTCGAACGAGTACTGGCCATGGTCTCCGTCCGGCTGCACCCACTCGCCCACCGGGTCGATGACGCCGTCGACGGTGGCCTGCGTGGTCGCGATCAGTTTCCCCATCTCGATTCTCCTTCGGTCGCCTCGACGGCTCCCTCTAGCGTGAGGCGATGGCGTTGGTCGGCGTGGTCGCGGGTGGTGCTGGCGGTCACCCAGACGATCGTACGGTCGGCGCGGCCGGCTAAGCCGTCCATCGAGACCGACATCGGCAGGATCAGGCTACGGCCGCTCATGACGCCACGCGGTAGTGCAGGTGCGTGACGCCGGGCGCGTCGAGCACGCGCGTGGGCACGAGCTCGATGCGGTCCGCGCCGAATAGGCGCCGCCCGTCGCCGAGCACGACCGGGATCAGGTGGATCTCGAGCTCGTCGAGCAGGCTCTCGCGCAGCAGCGACTGCGCAAGGCCGGCGCCGTGCACCATCACGTCCTTGTCGCCGGCGGCCGCTTTGGCCTCGCGCATCGCGGTCGCGGCGTCCGCTACGTAGTGGACCCACACCGACTGCGGCTCCGGCGGGGTGCCGCGCGTGGGCACGAAGATCGGCACGCCGTGGTGGTCGCCGCCCCAGTGACCTGCGTAGTCGAACGTTTTGCGGCCGACGATGACCGCACCGGTCGCCATCAGCTCGGCGAACACCTGCCCGCTTAGCCCCGGCGGGTCGAAGTACGGCGGCTCGGAGACGGGCTCGCCGAACCACTCGTGCAGCCGGTGGCCACCGGTCCCGAGCCCATTGTCCGGGCCGTCGTCCGAGCCGGTGATAAACCCATCGAGCGACATCGACATGTACAGGATTGACTTCGCCATGCGGTCTCCTTTCTCGGGGCTACAGCGCCCGTTCAAGCCGGTCGAACGCGTGCGCGAGACCGCGGCCGTGCTCCTCGCGCAGCTCATCCGACGGAAAGCCCCACTGGACCATCGTCATCAGGGTCGCCCCGTCTCTAGGCGCGAACGTGAACTCTGTGCTGAACGCGAACCTCGACCCGTCCAGGCGGGTCTCGGTCGTTGCCAGCAGCAGGCGGTAAGGAAGCTCGATCGCCTCGAACACATGCCGGTGCCGGTAGAGCTCGCCCGGTGAGGGGCCGAAGGCGATCTCCCAGACACCGCCGACGCGCAGCTCGCAGCGCGAATCGACGACCCAGCCCGGCGCGTCGTTGCCGTAGAACTCGCGTTGGCCCGCCGCGCTCGTGAACAGGTCGAACACGCGCGCGGACGACGCCTGGATCAGGCGCTCGTAGCGGAGCTCGCGGCTCACCCCGTGCGCTCCACGAAGCGCTCAAAGCGATCCAACCGGCTCTCCCAGGCGCGGCGGTGGGCCTCGATCCACTCGCCAGCCTCGCCGAGCGTCCCGGCCGAGCCGAGCCGGCACTCGCGCGCCCGGCCTACCTTCTCGGTCTCGACGAGGCCGGCGAGCTGGAGAATCCCCACGTGCTTCTTGATCCCGTTGAGGGTCAGGCCCGACGGCCCGGCGATCTGGCTCAGCGTCGCTGGGCCGCGGCCCAGGCGCTCAAGGATTCCCCGCCGCGTCGGGTCCGAGAGCGCAAGAACGTCGCATCGAGTGTTGGCGATACTGCACCGATCGGCGCACTATACCCGTGCTCGCCCCTTTGATTGAGCGTGGCCGCCCGCCCGACCTCCTGACAGCCTCACTTCCGGCCTCAACCGCAGCCGCCCAGGACGGGCGATCGACCAGCTTCGGGCCCGACGCAACGCGCCCATGCGATCTTGCCGCGCCTGTGCGCCGCCCTGATCGCCTGACGACACGCACCCGGGACGGCAGGCTCACGTAGCACGCCACCGAGCCGTGTCGCAGAGGGAACCCCGGTCGACGACGACTGAATCCTCGCCCCACTGGGCGATCCTTGAGTGGAAAGCAACTGGTGCGGGGCGCCCGGGTCCCGGCCGCGAGCTCGCCTACGACGTCGAGGCGCTTGATCGCAGGCCCAGACGGAGCTGGCGGGAAGCGCGCAAGGGGATGCCGCGGCCGCTGCTCACACCGCCACGTGGTGCCCGGCACGGCGCAGCGCGTCGACTGCTTCTTCCAGCCGGCCGGCCGGGACGAGGCCGAGGTCTCCGTCGTAGCTCGCAGCGGTCCAGACGGGCAGCTCCGCGGCGGCGAGCGGCGCCACGATGGCGCTGAGCATGCCCGTCGCCTCGGGGTCGTGAGCGTCGTCTCCGTTCCAAAGTGCCGCCCACGCGTCCTCGGCCTTGTCGTCACGCCGCATCGTGGCACCCCCGTCCGGACCGAGCACGAGCGCGAGTAGATCGCCCTCGAAGGCGACTGTGCGCACGTCGGTCACGCGCGTGAGGGCGAAGAGACCCTGCAGCACGCGCAGGTTCTGTCGAGCGGCCGGCATTGAGCTCATGCGCCACTTGGGCGGCGAACTCGGTAGCGCAGGTGCGGCACGCCGGCCTCGTCGGCGGTGCAGAGCACCATGTAGCGGTTCGACTCGATGATGCGCCTCGCCATGTCGCTGAAGGTAGTCACCGCCTCGTCTTCCACCACGCGGACGCAGTCGATCGGTTGCAAGCAACGCCGGATCGGTCCGCACGGCTTCCACGGAGCTGTTCGGTAAGTGATCGCAAGGTCATCCTCCGACGTCGAGCCTTCTTTGGCTGCTTCACGTGACCTTTGTGTACGTCAGATCGAAGTCGTGCTCCCAGGTGGCACCATCGTGGCATCTCTCCCAGGATCCAGTGATGAGGTTGCCGTCCTCGCCGAACGTGCCCGTGTAGTGCTGCGCGAACTCAAGCGGCGAGAAGTCCGGCGTATCCCGCCACAGCTTCCAGCTCCGATTGCTCAGGCTCATCTTGTAGACGCGGGCGATGCCGCGCGAGTCGAAGTAGTGCTGGAGGAAGTTGCCCTCGCTTTCGGGATCGGCGCCGACGATGGCGATGCCGTCGGGCGCCTCCGGCACGGGGACCTCCCAGCGCTGGATCAGGAACCGCTTCCCCGGCATCCACTCAAAGACGACCCGTCCGCCTATGTCAGCCGGCGGTAGGTCCTTGAACTCCGCCGCGATGCCCCACTCGCCGACGAACACAGCCAGCCGGTCGATCGCGGTATTCTCGGTCTGCTGCGCCATCGCACGCACCTCGCAGAGTCGCTGGTCACTTGCCTGCCAACCAAGACCGTCGGCGCGACCGCGAATCGTCGCCCTCTCGCCCTCTCGCCCTCGCGGCTGCTGGCCGCTTGCGCCTCAGGGAAGATTCTGTCATTCGCCTGCGGCTGAGGCACCCGGCCCGGCGGTGTTCGCTGCCGTCCCATCGGGTCTAGCGGCGTACCTTGAACCTCAGGTGCAGCACCCGGTCGCCCTGGATGACCACATCGGGATCCTCCAGTAGATGCTGGCCATCGATGCTGCCGAAGTAGCGTTTGCCCGACCCGAACACCACCGGCACCACGTCCATCGCGACCTCCTCCACGAGGCCGGCCGCGAGGATCTGGCCGCCCACTTCGCCAGCGTTCACGGCGACGGTTCGCTCCCCTGCGAGTCCCTGGGCCTTGTCGATCGCAGCCGTGACGTCATCGACGAAATGGTACGAGGCCTCGGGGTGCCAGCCCTCGGGCTTGGGCCGGTGGGACACCACGACCACGTGATCGCCGGTGGGCGGCCGACCCTCCCAGCCGTTCACCAGGTCGAACAGTTTGCGGCCCATCACGATCGTGCCGATCGCCTCCCACATCGCCCGGACATACGCCGCCGACGCTTTAGAGACCTTGAAGGCGGCACCGGCGCCGGAATGATCGTACTGCTGCTCGCCGGCTTCGGTGATCGGAGTGTCCCCGTTGAAGTACCAGTCGTGCAGTGGGCCGACATCGTCGTTCTCGTCGGCGATGAAGCCGTCCACCGACACTACGTTGTGCATGATGACTGTGCCCAAACGGTTCTCCTGGAGTCGCGTTGGCGTTCGGCCGCGATCTTGCCGAACGCAGGGGCGACTGTCTTGTAAAAAATCAATCGGCGGGCATCGGGCCGCGGTCCGGCGGGAACCCCTGCCGGGCGGGGAATCGGCGCCGTAGGGACAGGTATCCCGTCGGGGTGTGGCCGGTGAAGTCCTTGAACTCCCTGCCGAAGTGGGCCTGGTCGAAGTAGCCAGCCGTCTGAGCGAGCTCCGCCCAGTCGACCGGACGCAAAGGGTCTACGGACAGGATCAGCCGCGCAAAGCGGTAGATCCGCGCCACCCGCTTCGGTGTGACCCCGACATGAGACTTGAACTGCGCGGCCAGGTGATTGCCACTCACCCCGGCGGCATCGGTCAACGCCCCGACCGGTACCGCGCCGTGAGAAGTCTCCAAACGCTGGCCGGTTCGCAGGACCAGGTCGAGACCGCGCGACGGTGCCCTGGCAAGTCGCGAGCGCAGCTCGTGTTCCAATACCTGCAGCGTCTCGGTGGCCGATGCGATGCCGCCGATCTGGTTGCGAAGCCGGTCCAATGACCGCTGCCAGACCGCGTCGACCGGCACCCATCTGTCCCGCAGCTCGCTCGCCGGCATATCGACGAACGGCGACGTGCCCCAAGGCTTGAAGTGCACCCCGACGACCCGCACCTGCGTGGGGTACTCGACGACGAAACGTCGCGTCCATACACCCATGAACCAACCATCGGTGAACACTGCCGGCGGCGCCGAGGGGTCGGAATCCCGCAGGCGGACGGGCGCGCCCAGGTTGAGGAACAGGTGGGCCGACGGCATCGGCGGGACGTTCATCCTGCGGTGGCGCGGCACCCCGTTCAGGCAGTAGATATCGTCGATGAACCGGTCGAGCGGAGGGGCGGGTACACGGCCGACGTATTCCATCGACGCAGTGTGGCCGACGAGGCTTCAGTTCGCGCAACGACCAACCCTGCTCATACAACAAAGGCAGGTCTCGACCGCCAGGCCGCCCACGAGAGACGCGCATGTCGCCGTGCGACGCGAGGTCGCACGCATTGAGTGAACTACCGGATAGGAGATCGACGGATGTGAATTGAGCGGTAGTTCCAGGTCCGTGCTCGATGGCCTGTCCCCGCCCCTGACGTGCGCTGCCGGTGACGGCGGGGTGCGAAGCTCAGGGGGAGCGCCGAAGCGTCGCCGGTTCCACCCCGGGGGCGCGGGCGAGGGGAAGACCGGACGGGTGAACGTGAGTAAACCCCTGTTGATGCCTCGTGAAGCGCAGCCTCGCATGGTGGGATGTCGTAGCGGGGTAGAAGGACTGCCGCTGGGAAGCGGCGGGTGCCGGTCGGGGAGGCGACCCGGCCGGGTGAGCACCACTGTCCTCGGGGTATAGGGGGCACCCACCCCGGTCGCAGCTCGTGCGTGCGGAACGCGGTAACCCCGTCGAGGTCCGGGCAGAAGGCCTTGCCCGGTAAGCCAACCGCGAGGAAGGCCCAATCCCTCGGCGGGAATCGGATGATCGAAAAGCGAATGCCGGTGGTCGAAAGGCGACAGGAAACCCGGGACGTTTGTGGCTGGCCCCTCCGGCCGGTCGTTCTTGGATAACTGGCCGGATACCGGGCCTGGTGCCCGGACTCGAAAGGGTGCTGACGCGGTCAGGTGAGCCTGTGGAGAAGAAGATGACCGAAGCCCCGGAACCGAAGGACAAGCTGGACGCCGCGACGAACGTCGTGGTGAGTGGACCAGAGGACGACGCCCTGCGCTGGCGCCAGGTTGACTGGCGGCGCGCGGAGGCGGACGTACGGCGGCTACGGCAGCGGATCTTCACGGCATCGAAGGCGGGGGACCTTCAAAGGGTCCGCCGGTTGCAGAAGTTGATGCTCCGTTCACGCGCGAACACGCTGGTGAGCGTGAGGCGGGTGACGGAGCGCAACGCTGGCCGTCTGACGGCAGGCGTGGACGGCGAGGTGGTGCTGACCCCGGAGGCCAAGATGCAGTTGGTCGACAGGGTGCAGCATGGCGCCGAGCCGTTCAAGGCCGCGCCGGTCAGGCGGGTGTACATCCCGAAGAGGGGCAGCAGCACCAAGCGCCGACCATTAGGGATTCCCGTGATTCTCGATCGGTGCCACCAGGCTCGGGTCGTCAATGCGCTGGAGCCCGAGTGGGAGGCCAGGTTCGATCGGAGATCCTTTGGATTCCGGCCGGGCCGTGGTTGCCATGACGCGATCCAGGCAGTGTTCGAGGTCGTCAAGGGCAAGAGCCCGAAGCGGCCGTGGGTTCTGGACGCAGATCTGGCCGGGGCGTTCGACCGCATCGCGCACGACCACATCCTCAGCCAGCTCGGCTCGTTCCCCGCGAGGGGGATGATCCGGGCGTGGCTGAAGGCGGGCGTGGTCGAGCAAGGTCGGCTGCATCGCACCGAGGAGGGAACTCCTCAGGGCGGTGTTGTCAGTCCTGTGCTGCTGAACATTGCCCTGAACGGGATGGAAGAGGTCGCCGGAACCCGCTACTACCCGACGGGATGGGTGACGGCGGACTGCCCGGTTCTGGTCCGCTACGCCGATGACTTCGTCGTGCACTGCCACACCAGGCAGGACGCGCTCGAGGCCAAGGCCAAGCTCGCTGCCTGGCTGGCGTCCAGGGGTCTGGCGTTCAACGAGGACAAGACGCGTGTCGTCTCCCTCGACGAGGGCTTCGAGTTCCTGGGGTTCAACGTCCGCCGCTACCGCGGCAAGCTGCTGATCAAACCGAGCAAGGCGGCCGTCAGACGGATCCGGGAACGACTCCGAGACGAGCTGCGCTCCCTCCGGGGCAGCAACGCCGTCGCGGTGATCAAGCGGCTCAACCCGATTATCCGCGGGTGGGCCAACTACTACCGGACCCAGGTATCCGCCGCGATCTTCGCCGATCTCGACGTCTACCTCTGGAAGCTCACCTACAAGTGGGCCACCAGCAGCCACCGCAACAAACCGAAGTCCTGGGTCGTTCATCGGTACTTCGGCAAGTTCAACAAGGCCAGGCAAGACCGGTGGGTGTTCGGCGACCGCCACAGCGGCGCCTACATGCACCGCTTCGCCTGGACCCACATCGTCCGGCACATGGTCGTCAAGAGCGGAGCGTCAACCGACGATCCCGCCCTTGCCGACTACTGGGCCTGGCGGCGGCGCAAGCCAATCCTGCCGATCAACAACACCACCCTGCGGCTCCTACCAGCCCAGGATGGCCGCTGTTCGATCTGCAAGATCCGGCTCCTCGCCGACGAGCAGCAGCCACAAACCCCAAGCGATTGGGAGCAATGGCTGACCAGCACCCGCACGACGATCACGATCGTCAAGCCAGTGACGCCGGACACGGCTGACCACCGTCTCATACACGCCGCCTGCAACGGCCCGGCACTTCTGCCCGCCTACCAGCCATAGGGCTTGCTTGAGCCGGATGCCGGGAAACTGGCAAGTCCGGTTCTTAAGGGAGCCGGGCACAGCAATGTGCCCGGCTTACCTGACAAATCCGAGACCATTCAGGTCGCCGCCAATCGGCGTCGGCAGCGAACCGGTAGACCGCTGGGACCGCATCAAGTCTGTCCCGCCGGGGCCTCCGCCTCTTGACGCAGCGCCGCCGCGCAGGCGGCGGCCCGTGTTCCGAACGTCGACGTAACCACGCTCGCTGATGGCCACTCTCCTCCGGTGAGCCGCTCGAGCGCATCTCCCCCACGCCGGCGCGCGTGCGTGCGTGACCAGTCATAGGACGACGGCAGCCGCCCGTATCGGACCTCCCAGGAGCGCATCGCCTCTACCTCCCAGGAGCGCATCGCCTCTGTTACACGCGCGCGAGTCCACCGGCGCTGGATCGCACCCGGGTGGCACGCCTTGCAATAGGCGTACGCGTCCCCCTTCCCGTTGCGCGGCTGGGTGTAGGCGCCGCAGCCGCGGCACACCCCCTGGTAGCGGGCCTTGACCGCCCGCGCCTTCTCCCCGGTCGGGTCGTAGAAGTACGCCTTGATCGTCCCCGGCGTACGCCCGAGCCGATTCGCGATCTCTCGGATCGACAGGGCTTCGAACTCGCGGTAATGACGCGCCAGGGCGACCGCCCGGCGACGCTCGGCAACCCGACCCGTTGCCCCGGTTGATGTCTTGTCCGTCACGCCGGGTCACGCTACCCCGCTCAATTGGCGTCTCCGTCGAGGTCGACACGCAACCGGCGGCGCACCGATCCTACGCCTGCAGTCCGCGGCTGTCGGCGCCAGCTCGACCATGCCGGTGTGTGGTACCCCGCGAGCCTCAGATCTGCCGCCCCGACGCCTCCCAGTACCGCTCGCGGATCCGGCGCTTGAAGATCTTCCCCGACTCCTCGCGCGGAAGCTCGTCGTCGAACACGACGACACGCGGAACCTTGTAACCGGCGAGTCGCCCGCGCACATGGTCGCGGGTCGCGTCCTCGGCCAGCGCGACGCCCGGGTTGGCTTCGACGTGAGCCGCCAGCGCCTCGCCGAACGACTCGTCAGGGATCCCGAACACGGCGACGTCGCGGATCCCGGGCAGCTCGAGCAGGCACGCCTCGATCTCGGCGGGGTAGATGTTGACGCCGCCCGAGACCACCATGTCGCGCGCGCGGTCTGACAGGTACAGGAATTCGTCCGCGTCGACGCGGCCGACGCCGCCGATCGAGATGTAGCCGTCGCGCTCGACTTCCCGGCGCTTGTCCTCGATCCCGTGATGCTTGAAGTCCGGCCAGAAGTCGGGCGGGCGTGCGAACACCTCACCCGTGTCGTCGAGGATTCGATCCGGAGCGGGTGTCCGCGCGGAAGGACTAGAGCCACCCGGAGTGTCGTAAGCCTCAGCCGTCCGCGCATGACCAGGCCGATGAATGGCACCAGTGGGCGCCAATAAGGCACGAAACCCCGGCAGGCGCTCTCGTGGGTCGCGAGCGTCCGGCGATCGTACGGCCTCTACTTCGAGAAGAGCGATGCGATGCCGTGAATGGCCGCGCTTCCGAGCACGACCTCCAGCGCGACGCCCACGACCCCGACGACAAGGCCGGCGAGGACTACGAGAATGTCCTCGAGCAGCACGCCGAGCGAGAGCAGCACCACGCCAAGTGCCGGAAGCGTGTCGAGTCCCGTAAACGGCGGCGCGAAGAACGCGCCGGCCGATCCGCTGATGACGAGCACACCGAACACTACGTTGCTCAACCGATGATCAAAGAGGAACGTCAGGCGAGGCCGGGAGAAGCGCTCGAGCCAGCGGATCAATTTCATGAGTCCCGAGATGAAGCGCTGCCGCTTGCCGCCCGCCAGCTCGAGCGAGCGCCATCGCTGGGGCAGCCAGATCCGGTCGCGGCCGGCGACGAGTTCCACTGCGACAAGCGCCGCGATGATCTCGAAGACGTGGGTGGCGCCACCGGTCGGCAGCGGCAGCGCCGGCACGCCGAGCAGCAGCACAAACACAATCGCGAAGCTCTTCTCACCGAAGAGCTCAATGAGACTCCCCATCGTCTTTTCGTCGTCACCCGTCAGCCACGCCTGGATCTCCCCGCTCACGCTGATGCGCTCTGGACCCGCGCCGTCCTGCTGGGCATTGGAGCTGCGCATCCTCAACGGCTGCGGCGGGCGTTCACGACGGACGGAGAACGGGCGGACCATTGCGCGCTGATCAGCCTCCGAGCACGGGCAAAGGGTTGGGGATCACGGCTAGGTCGATTGCCTCGTGCATCACTGGCGCCACCGCCAAATCGGAGACCGCTGAGGCGCGACCCGGACCGCTGGGATCGCATCCAGTCTCTCCTCCCCCTGGGGCCTCCGCCTCCTGAGGAAGCGCTGCTGCGCGGGCGGCGACCCAATGTGCAGACGCACCGGCTGCCTGCCCGCGCAAGAAAGGTCAGCGACCGCCAGACGGCTTACTTCCCTGCCGGAGCGGACACCTCGGTGGACTGACTCGATCCCGAGCTCCCTGCGGCGGACCGAAGACCGACCGCGAGCACGGAAGAGGTCTTGGCCAGCCGGCTGGCCGTGAGCCGCCCGACGACTTCGGCGGCACGAGCAGTCACCCCCGCGAGGGCGGGCGATGACCGCCCGGTTCTCCAACGCTCTCCGCAGCGCCGCCGGTTCCGGCCCGGGGGCGCCCCGCCCATGAAATACCAACCTTCGATGATCTTGGCCGGTGTGGGCCCCGCCGGGCATGGCGCGGATGTCCCGGTCGTTCACGCGCGGTCCCTTTCCGCCATCGCCCCCGTCAGCGCATCGTGCTTGCGCTCGACCTCCGCGAGCCTTGCCATCACTGCGCCGGTACCGCCGGGGGTGTCGTCCTTGACCAGCTCGTGGATCGCGTCGAGGACTTGCTGCTGCATCTGGGTCAGCTCCTCCCGGTGCTTCGCGGAGGCCTCTTCGTTCGCTCTGTCCGTCCTCGTCTGGGCCTTCTGGGCAATGATCACCAGCGCTCCGGTGTAGAACGCCTGCGCAGAGAACGCGAGGTTCAGCAAGATGAAAGGGTATTTGTCGAACCTACTCACACCAATGAGCAGCGCTCCGTTGGCAGCGATCCAGAGGCCGATGATGAGCGTCGAGATGACAACGAACTGGACGGTTCCCAGGCCAGAGGCGACTCTCTCGGCGACGCGCTCCATGAATGAGCTGCCGCCTGCGTATGGCGAGCCTTCCTGATAGTGCTGGTAGTGCCGGAGGGGATCCCTCACGCGAGCCTCCTTACGGCTTCGAGGTCGTGGCCCCCCCGTTAGCACCGGGAGGGCTCTGTCCGGAGACGAGCGTTAGGCCATAGCGAACGAGGTCCTCCGCTCGGCGAGTGTCTCCAGCATCCGGTTTCCCAGGACCGCGGCCGAGGCGGGGTTCTGGCCTGTGACGAGGTTGCGATCCTCGACCATGTACGGCTCCCAGATCGGGCCTCGGCTGAATTCAACGCCGACCTTCTCCTTCAGATCGGTCTCCAGCAGCCAGGGCGCCGTGGGCGCCACCCCGACGGCCTCCTCTTCCTCGTTGGTGAAACCGGTGACCTTGTAGCCCTTGAACGGCGAGATGCCATGAATCCTCGTGGCGAGCATCGCGGCAGGGCCATGGCAGACGATGAACAAGGGGTTGCCCGAGGCCAGCTGCGCGGTGAGCAACCGCCCGCAATCAGCGTCCCATGCCAGGTCCGACATGGGGCCGTGACCACCGGGCAGGTACACGGCGTCGTAGTCCTCGAGACGCACGTCCGAGAGCTCCAGCGGCCGGCGCATCGCCTCGGCGGAGCGGATGATCGCCTCGAGCTCGAGCGCTGCGTCGATGCCGCCGACCATCTCGGGGCGCAGGCTCATCATGTCGACGTTCGGCGTCACGCCATTCGGCGTCGCAACCACGACTTCGTGGCCGACGTCCGTGAGGATCTTGTAGGGATTCGCGAATTCCTCGGCCCAGTAACCCGTCGCGTACCTCGTTCCGTCCTTCAACACCCAGTAGGTGGCACCGGTGACGATGAAAAGGACCTTCGCCGGGGCGATCTCGGTCGCGGTGTCACTGCTTACGTCGATGCTGCGCATTTTTACCTCCGACTGGTGGTTTGCCTGTTGTAACCGTCGCGCCTCGGGCGACCGGTCGCGCCCGTGCATGCCCTGGTCACGCCCCGGGTCCACGTCGCGCACGCCGCGGTTCTCCCGGCCGGCGAGACCGCGGGGCCTCGTACGCGACGTCATCTAGCATCACCCTGTGATGCAGAGCAGCTTTCGCCGACCGGGCGAGCGGACGCGTTTACGTGGGCGGACACGCGAATGTGCGCTGCTCGACGGGCTACTCGATTCGATTCGTGCCGGCGAGAGTCGGGCGTTGGTCGTACGGGGGGAGGCCGGGATCGGCAAGACGGCGCTGCTCGAATATCTGATCGAGACGGCGCAGGATCTGACGGTCGTGCGAGCGGGGGGCGTGGAGTCCGAGATGGAGCTGGCGTACTCCAATCTCCACCTCCTGTGTGGTCCGATGCTCACGTGGCTCGAGCGGCTTCCGGGGCCGCAGCGGCAGGCGCTCGAGACCGTGTTCGGGTTGAGCGTCGGCCCACCCCCGGACCGGTTTCTCGTCGGACTCGGGGTGTTGGGCTTGCTCTCGGAGGCTGGTGACGAGCGTCCGCTGCTGTGTGTCGTCGACGACGCACAGTGGCTCGACCAGGCCTCGGGCCTGATCATGGCGTTTGTGGCGCGGCGGCTGGTGGCCGAGCGGGTTGGGATCGTCTTCGCTGCGCGTGACCCGGTGGAGGAATTGAGTCGCTTTCCCGATCTGGAGGTGCGCGGCCTGCGTAATGGTGACGCCCGCGCGCTGCTGGGCGCGGCGGTGCAATCGATGCCGGACGAGCGCGTTCGGGACCGGATCATCGCCGAGGCAGGAGGGAATCCACTCGCCTTGCTCGAATTGCCGCGCGGGTTGACGGCGACACAGCTGGCCGGTGGGTTCGGGATGCTCGGTGCGGAGGGTGTCGCAGGACGCCTGGAGCAGACCTTCATTCGACAACTCGACGCGCTATCGGACGATGCGAGGCGTCTGTTGCTGCTTGCGTCGGCCGAGCCAGTCGGCGATCCGCTGCTGCTGTGGCGTGCCGGCGAACGGCTCGGAATCGCGCAGGCGGCAGCCAGGACCGTGGAGACGAGCGGGCTGCTGGCAATCAGCGAGCGCGTGATGTTCCGTCATCCGCTGGTGCGGTCCACGGTCTATCGATCGGCGCCGCTAGAGGAGCGACGGGCCGTGCACATGGCGCTGGCGGACGCGACCGACCCGGAGACCGACCCCGACCGTCGGGCGTGGCATCTGGCCGCAGCCGCTCCAGGACCTGACGAGCGGGTCGCCTCGGAACTCGAGCGTTCCGCGGGCCGGGCGCAGGCCCGCGGTGGTGTCGCCGCGTCGGCGGCGTTCCTGCATCGCGCCGTGGCGCTGACAGAGGACCCAGCCCGACGCGCAGACCGCGCGCTTACCGCAGCACAGGCGAACCTCCAGGCCGGCGCGCTCGACGCCGCCATCGGTCTCCTCACCTCCGCGGAGGCCGGACCAACCGACGAGTTCCAGCGCGCGCGAGTGGAGTTGCTGCGGGGCCAGATCGCCTTCGCCTCGGGACTCGGCAGCGATGCTCCGCCGTTGCTGCTCAAAGCCGCGAGGCGGCTCGAGCCGCTCGACCTCGAACTCGCCCGCCAGACGTATCTGGACGCACTGATAGCTTCGATCTTCGCCGGCCGGTTCGCCGGGCCCGGTCTCATGCAGGAGATTGCTCGAGCTGCTCGCACGGCGCCGACGCCCCCAGAACCTCGGCGCCCGTCCGATGTCTTGCTGGACGGCCTGGCCGCCGCGGTAAGCGAGGGACGGGCCGCAGCGGCTCCCATGCTGCGCCGGGCAGCGCGGGCGTTCGCCGAGGAGGAGATCGGCATGGAGGAGGTACTGCGATGGGGGTGGGCAGCGCCCATGGCCGCGATCATGCTGTGGGACGTCGAGCGCTGGCACTCGATCGACGCCCGGCAGCTCGAGTGGGTCCGCAAGGCGGGCCTCCTGCTCCGTCTCCCGATCTATCTGAATAGCCAGGGAATGAACGCGATCTGGCGAGGCGACTTCGCGACGGCCGGCTCGTTGATCGAGGAGGTCGTTGCGGTCGTGAACGCGACAGGGAGCCGCCTGGCCCGCTACACAGCGGTGCAGTTGGCCGCATTTCGCGGCTCGGAACCCGACGCCGCCGCGCTGATCGAGACCGCGATGGGCGAGGCGCGAGTGGCCGAACAGGGCGTGGGCGTCCAGCGGTGCCAATGGGTATCCGCAGTCCTCTACAACGGTCTCGGCGAATATGAGAAAGCGTTGCGAGAGGCCGAGCAAGCTGCCGAGCAGGCGCCTGAGCTATACGTCTCGATGTGGGCGCTTCCCGAGCTCATCGAGGCGGCCACGAGGACCGGAGAGATTGAGGCTGCCGTCGACGCGCTGGAGCGCCTAGTCGAGACGACCAAGGTGAGCGACACCGACTGGTCGTTGGGCATCCAAGCGCGCTCACGGGCCCTGGTGAGCAACGGCGAGGCCGCCGAGCCTTTGTATCGAGAGGCAATCGATCGGCTAGGCCGCACCGGACTCCGGCCTGAGGTGGCACGCGCGCATCTCCTCTACGGGGAGTGGCTGCGCCGCGAACACCGCCGGGTCGACGCGCGAGTCGAGCTGCGCGCCGCATACGACCAGTTCACCATGATCGGCATGGAGGCGTTCGCCGAGCGTGCATCCAGGGAGCTGCAGGCGACAGGCGCGACGGTGCGGAAACGAACGAGCGAGACGCGCGACGATCTGACCGCGCAGGAGGGCCAAATCGCGCGGCTCGCCCGCGACGGGCTCTCGAACCCGGAGATCGGTGGGCGGCTGTTCCTCAGTCCGCGCACCGTGGAGTGGCACCTGCGCAAGGTGTTCACGAAGCTCGGCATCCGCTCGCGGCGCGAGCTCGGCTCCGCGCTGCCGGCCGAGTCCGAGTTGGTCCCGAGCTGACGTGGACCTGCGCCGCTGCGATCACCCCCTGACCGCGGCCGCTGTCGACGGGGGCTCGCTGTCAGCGGGCCAGGGTGACCCGGTCGACGTACGACTTGGTGCGAGCGACCGCGTCGTGCTCGAGGCGCGCGAGCTGCGAGGCGATCGCGTCCACTTCATCGTCGAGCCGTTCATCGGCGATCGCGCGGTTGACGTACCCGTACTGCTCTGCGCGCGGTCCGTTGAGATCGTCGGCGACGAGCAGGATCTCGAGCGCACGGCCGTGACCGGTGAGGCGGAGCAGCCTCGACAGCGGGCCCTTGCTGGGGTCGCCCCCGGTCCCCCCGACCTCGAACCGCGCGAGCCGTGTGTTCTCTCGCGACGCGAAGCGCAGGTCGCAGGCCAACGTAAATTCGGTTCCGGCGCCGTCGGCGCGACCGCGGATCACCGCGATGCTGAGGACCGGGGCGCGGGCAAGGAGGACGAGCAAGTCCGACCACGCGGGCAAGCCAGCCGCACCGGCTGGCAGTCGCGTGATGTCAGGCGCATCCTCGGTGCCGGAGTGGGTCAGGAAGAAGTCGCGGTTCGCACTGTCGAACACGACGACGTTGAGATCTACGTCCTGCTCGATCAGGTCGACGAGCTCGGCAAGCTCGGCGACCGTGATCGCGTTGATCGCGTTAATCGGCGGATGGTCGAAGCTCACTCGGCAGTACCCCGGGCTACGGCGATCAACGCGCAGGTGCATCCACGATTGGGCCCACGCGTCCGCGCCACGGCCGTTATTGGACGGACTGTTTTCGATCGTGCTCATGGCGAACTCCTACGGCTGATTTGGCGTCTGGCGGTGCCGCCTGGAGACCCCGCCGGATAGGGGCGGGTCTCCAGGCGGACACCCGGGCTGGCGGTCAAGTACGCGGGACTACGACGCGCTTGACCTCCGCCATGTAGCGCCCGGCGGCCGCGGAGGCCTCGTCCGGGTCGCTCCCGCGCTCGCGCGCGTCGATGTACGCCGCGTACCAGTCCCACCAGTCGTGTGGCGGTGCGATGGCTTCGAACGAGCCGTGCCGCTCGGCCGTCTCGTGCAGGAGCTGTGCGAGTCCTTCGACGTCCATCGTCACGCGCGGCCGGGAAGCCGCTGCTTGATCTCCTGGAGCACCCACCCGTTGCCGTCAGGATCGCTGAATGACGCGAAGCTCCCGTACGAATGCCCCTGGGGGTCGCGGCCGGCCACCCTCGCGGCGGTTCCGGCGTGATGGAAGATGCCCGTTTCGTCGTGCCAGACCTCGCTGACGTCCGCGCCGTGAGCCATCAGCTGGTCGCGGGCCGCGTCGATGTCGTCGACAACGAGCATCAGGTCTTGCACCGAGCCGGGCGCCATCGTCGTCGTGCCCTGGCCGAAGATGACCGATGCCGGCGAGCCCGGCGGTGTGAACTGAATCACCCGGTAGGTCTCGTCGACGGTGAGGTCGGCATCGAGCCGCCACCCCAAACCTCCGTAGAAGGCGCGGGCGCGATCGACATCAGCGACGGGCAGCACTGCCACCTCGAGCCTCAGCGCAACAGCCGTAGCGGATGACTCGCCGGTCGGTGGCTCGGTACTCAGTTGCGTACTGCTCATTGGAACCTCCGTTGTTGTGTACGAGTAGATTCGTCGCTCGGCCGTACCGTCGCGCCAGTGTGGTCACTGGTGCCTGCCCCGGTAGCCCCGACCGGTGACACCAAACGCCGGGAAGGCTCCGAGCGGTGGCCCTGGTACACACGGCCGATGTGGGATCGAGGTCAAGCTGGTGGCACAGCCTCATCGTGAGATTCGCGTCCACGCGTAGGTCACGGAGCGTCTCGCGCACCTCAGGGAGGTGGTCGAGGCTCTGGAGGTCCTCGACGGTCCGCATCTCCGCGATCGCCGCAAGCGACGTTCGGTCCGGGCTCTCGAGCATCCGCGCGGATACGAACCCGGGATACGAGGCGACGCGGGAGGACATCTCTCGCAGGGAATCGATTGGCCTCCGCTTCCCGCGTGGGATCGACCTGCCAGATGTGGATGAGGGTGGGACTTCATTCATCGACGAACCTCCTTTGTGGCCAATGCCTGGTCGGGACCAGCTGTCGTACCTACGCTGCTGCCGCCGTGGCGGCGATCACGGAGCTCGCCGGCCGATGGGGCTGTGCGTGAACCGTCAGAACCGGGACGGGGCTGTGGTTCAGGACGTAGTGGCTGATGCTGCCGAGCAGGACTGAGCGGGCCTCGCCGCGCCCGCGCGAGCCGATCACGATGAGATCGTGGTGGCCATCGGCGATCTGCCGCACAAGCGCGCCCCGGACAGATTGGTCGTCGATCAGCCGCGTTGTCAAGTGCAGACCGGCCGGCACGCGATCGCTCGCGCGTTTGACGATCGCTCGGCCCTCCGCCAAGGCCTCCTCCGTGAGCTGGTCGACCGGCGCGCCGGGCGTCATGTAGGCGCCCCAGGGCAACGGCTCAACGACCGTGACCAAGCTCAGCCGTGCGTGTTCGCCTTCTGCGAGATCGATCGCGTGCGTCAGGGCCTGCTCTGCGTCCCGCGAGCCGTCGACGGCGACAAGGATGTTCTGGAACATGGCCTTCTCCTTTAAGCCTTCTCGGCTGTTCGCAATTCGCCGGGCGTTCGCCGTGCCGGCGTCAGTGTCCTGCGACGTGAATCGCCGTTTCGGTGGCCGCCGTAGTGCCTAGGTCGATCACCGTGGGTGTTGGCGTCACGATCTCGCTTCGCGCTGCCGGTCGCGCCTGTGCGTGCCCTGGTCGATCGCCTGGCCTGCCAAACTCCCCAGGGCAACCGCTCCGTGGTCGCCGAGCGGTGGCTCTCCGACGCTGGCCTCGAGGTGATAGACGCAGGTGAGTCGCGGTCGCGGCAGCGCGCCCTCGTTCGCCGCCTCCGGGTCGTTGGGATGGGGAGCCAGCGGCGTGACGGTGAGATGCATCCACTCATGCAGCGGCAGCCTGCCGAGCAGGGCATCGAGTTGTGCGTCATTGTCAGCGCGGTAGGGCCCGACGGTGCGCCGCTCGCCCGGGGCTACGGGCTCTCCCCAGTGCCTGACGAGGTGACCCTGGCGAGCGAGCTCCGCGGCAGCGGACGCTTCGGCGCGGTTGCGCTCGTCGATGGCGGCCTCTGGTGTTCCATCCGGGACCCTGACCTCGAATTCGACCAAGAATTCCACGATTCGCTCCTTACTCCACGTATTGCTGGCCACCGTCGATGTCGAACGTGGCGCCCGTGAGTGCGGTGTTGACCATGATGTGAACGGCGAGCCGCGCAACGTCGTCGGGCTCGATGACCCGCCCGATCGGGAGGCCCGCGCGCAGCTGATCACGCCGCGCGTCGAGCCCGTCGCCGAGGACCGCGGCCGACAGGCCGCTGTTGACGAACCCCGCCGCTATCAAGTTGACCCGAATCGGAGCGAGCTCGAGCGCGAGGTTGGCGATCAGGGTCGGCATCGCCGCCGTGATCGCGGAGGCAGCCCCGATCCCGACCGCCGGGCGACGGCTGCCGGTGCTGCCAATGAACAGAAGGCAGCCACCGGGCCGAACGTGCGCGGATGCCAGCCGAGCGATCTGCACCACCTGAATCAGCCGTTGGCTCAGCGCTTCCTCGAGTTGCCCTGGTTCAAGCTCCATGAGCCTGCCGTAGTGCGGGCTGCCCGCCGTGACCATGACGTCGTCGAGCGGAGCGTCCAGCCCATCGAAGAACGCACGCAGGGCCTCGGCGTCGTTGACGTCGAATGCGGCGACTGACCGCGCGTCGAGATCCCGGCCAGCCGCGTCGAGTCGATCAACGTTGCGCGCGGTGAGGATCAGCTCCGCGCCCTCCTGCCGCGCCCTGACGGCGGTGGCGAGGCCCATCCCCGCGCTGCCGCCAATCACGAGGACGGTCTCGCCGGCCAGCTCGGGACGGCGGCCGGAGGGTGCTGTGACGCTGAAGCTCATGGTTCTCCCAACGGTCGAAGGTGGTTGAAATCACGCGGCGGACGCGTTCACGTCGGGCAACGCGCAGCCGTGATCCGGTGCCCGTGGCGCCATGCGGGGAGCCGAGCGTGGCTCGTCCGAGACGAACACCGCGCTGATCACAGCGGCGAGCACGCAGAGGCCGACCATGACGAGCATCGCGGGCTGGAACCCGGCGCCCAGCGCGCGGGCGAGCGTCTTGCCCCCCGTGGCGCCGATGAGCGCCGGCACAAGGGCGACCATCAGCAGCCCACCGACCCGCGCCGAGGCGTCGTTGATCGCCGAGGCCTCGCCCAGGTCGGCATCGGGCACGGCCGCGAGCACCGCCGCGGTGAGCGGAGTGACCGCAATCCCGATCCCGATGCCCCACAGGAGCGCCCCGGGCAGGATCGCCACGGCATACGGCTGGCCGGCATGGGCTGCTGAGACCCAGACGAGGCCGGCGGCGACGAGCACGATGCCGGCGACCATCAGCCAGCGTGGCCCGAACCGAGAGACCAGCCCTCCGCTGATCGGCGCGAGCACCAGGAACATCACCGTTTCGGGGATCAGAGCCGCGCCGGCCTGCGCCGCCGAGTAGCCGAGATGCAACTCGCATTGGAGGAACACCAGATACGCGGCGGCGCTGAGCGCGCCATAGAGCACGAACGTTCCGACGTTGATCGCATCAAACTGACGGGACGCGAACATCGACAGGCGGAGCATCGGCGCCCGCCGGCGACCCTCGACCACCACCAGCGTCATCAGCGAACCCACTCCGACGACGGCGCTCACGATCACGCGTGCGGCGAGCCGCCCAGCCTCGGGACCCGCCGTCAGCGCGTACACCACGGCCCCCAGGCCGAGCACCGCCAGCGTACCTCCGACTGCGTCCACGGATCCACCACGCCTCTCAGACGTGACCTCCGGCACCTTTCGCAGAACGACGAGCCCGATCAGGATGAGCGGTGCGCTGAGCAGGTACACGGCCCGCCAGGTCACGTGATCGACGAGCCAGCCGCTCGCATACGGACCGACGCTGATGGCCAGTGTCTCCAACCCCGCCCACAGCCCGATGCCCCGAGCACGGTCGGAGGGGCGCAACGTCCCGTTCAGCATCGCCAAGCTGCTCGGCACGACCATCGCGCCGCCGATCCCCTGGACGATGCGCGCTCCGATCAGCACGCCGATCGACGGCGCCAGCGCGCAGCAGACCTCCGCGACCAGCATGGTGCAGAGGCCCACTGTCACCAGCCGGCGGCGGCCGAAGCGATCGGCCAGCGCCCCCGAGAGGAGCAGCAGCGCCGCGACCGCAAGCAAATAGCCCGTGAGCGTCCACTGCACGCCGGCGACACCCGCGTGCAGGCCGCGTCCGATGGCCGGCACCGCGACCTGACTGGCGCTCGCGTCGAGCGAGCCCGACCCCGAGGCCAGCACGGTCGCAGCGATCAGCGCCGCGCCCGTGCGACTGCGAAGCACGACGAGGTCCCGATCAGTTGCTGGCTCGGCGGCGCTCAGCATGCCGTGCTCGCCTCTTCGCCATCGCTGCTCATATCGGTGTAGGTCATGGCCTCTTGTCCTCGTCGCTGGTCGACAATCACGATCGCGCCGCCGGAGGCCAATTGCGCCCGTGCGGACCCTGGTCCATCCCTGGTCTCGCCCCCCTACCAGGAGGCGGGCTCTCCTGTGGGCTCGCGCGCCCACTCCCGACGCGCTAACTGAGCGCGAGCTCGTGAAGGTTCGACTTGGCGAGCTCGAGCACCTCGTCTCCGCGGCCCGACAACACGGTTCGCGTCGCCCAGAGCGCAAATCCCTTCGCCTGCCCCGGAGTGATCCCCGGGGGTACCGACAGCTCCTGGCGGTCGGCCATCACTTCGATGATCGACGCGCCGTCGTGCGCGAGCCCCTCACGCAGGCCCGCTTCGAGCTCGCTGGGATGTTCGATCCGCACGCCGTGGAGCCCGACGGCCCGGGCGACCTCGGCGAAGTTCGGGTTATCCAGGTCGGTGCCCCACTTGACGATGCCTTCAGCCAGCATCTCGAGCTCGACGAACGCGAGGCCCCCGTTGTTGAACACGACGACCTTGACCGGGAGGTGCTGCTGGCGGAGGGTGAGGAGCTCGCCCATCAGCATCGCGAACCCGCCGTCACCGCAGAGCGCGACCACCTGCCGCCGGGGCTGTGACGCCTGCACTCCGATCGCAAGCGGCAGCGCGTCAGCCATCGTGCCGTGGTTGAACGAGCCGATCAGCCGGCGTCGGCCGTTCATCGTCAGGTACCGGGCGGCCCAGATCGCCGGCGTGCCGGTGTCGACCGTGAACACGGTGTCGTCCGCCGCGGCGCTGTCGAGCACGGCGGTGATCAGCTGGGGATGGATCGAGCCGCTATCGCGGTGGCCGCCTGCCAGCACATCGAGCCGCTTGCGCGTGTGGCGGTAATGGGCTCGCATCCGTTCGAGATGGGCAGTGTCTCGCAAGCCCGCGAGGTGCGGGAGAAGCGCGGGGACGGTGTCCTTGACGGTGCCGACGAGTCCGACGTCGACCCTGACGCGACGGCCGATGTGCTCGCCGCGGACATCGACCTGCACCACCTTTGCGTCGTCGGGGTAAAACGACCGGTAGGGAAAGTCCGTGCCGAGCATCAAGAGTCCGTCACAGTGCTCCAACGCTCGATAGCCGGACTCGAACCCCAGCAGCCCGGTCATGCCGACGTCGTATGGGTTGTCGAATTCCACGAACTCCTTGCCGCGCATCGAGTGGACAACCGGCGCCTGAAGCGCGCCGGCAATCGCGATCAGCTCGTCGTGGGCTCCCTGGCAGCCCGCGCCAGCGAGAATCGTGACCCGCTCGGAAGCGTTGAGAACTCCAGCCGCGGTGAGCAGCTCGCCGTCGGCCGGACGGATGACGGACTTCGTCGGCCGGATCGTCGCCGGTCGCTTGTCCGGAGCATCGTGGCGGAGGATCTCCTCGGCGATCACTACCACAGCAACGCCGCTGCGCTCGATCGCAAAGCGCATCGCCGTCTCCAGCACCCGCGGCATCTGCTCGGGGACGCTGACGAGCTCGCAGTAGACGCTGCATTCGCGGAACAGATCCTGCGGGTGGGACTCCTGGAAGTAGCTACCACCGATTTCCTCCATCGGAATGTGCCCGGCGATCGCGAGCACCGGCACTCGGCTACCCGCCGCGTCGAACAGCCCGTTGATCAGGTGCAGGTTCCCGGGTCCGCAGCTCCCAGCGCAGACGGCGAGCTCGCCTGTGATCGCCGCCTCGCCGCCGGCTGCGAACGCGGCCGCTTCCTCGTGGCGAACATGTTCCCAGGCGATTTCGCCGTCACGGCGGAGCGCGTCGGTGAAGTGGTTGATCGAGTCCCCAGGTAACCCGTAGACGCGGCGCACCCCGGCCGCCTTCAGCGTCTTGACCATCACATCGGCGACGGTGGTGGGCATGGCATTTCCTTTCTGACGTACTGCCTAAACCGGACGTGCTCCTCGAAGAGGTGGCGAGTGCGCGCCACATGTGCCTCAGTTGCGTCGTAGCCCTCGATGGCGGCAAGGCTGACGCTTCCCGCGTGCGATCGCACCCGTCACGACCCTGGTCGCAACACTGGTTCCCGGCACGCTGACGCCTTCATTGCTCGCGGGCGGGAATCGCCTCAGCGAGCGCGGCGCGTCCCGGAGATGCGGGGAACGGGTCGGCGAAATATTGAGTCTCGTGCGTGACGAGGCCACCGGTGATCTCCATGACGCTGAGCGAGTATGTGGGGATGCCGTCATAGGTGATCACGCACTCGCTCACCCAAACGTCACCATCGCCCAGTATCCGGCGGATGGTGAAGTGACGTTCGGCTGGATGCCCGCCGCGTTGCGCTTGGATACGTACCCGGCCGCAGAAGCGCTCGCCGGACTGCGGATAGTCGAGGATCGCGTCGACGGCATAGATCGCATGCTCGACGTCGATGTCCCCGCGCTCGGAGGCCTCCCAGTGCTGCTGGATCATGGCCCGGATGTCGGCCTCGCGATCAATTCTGGTGTTCACCGTTGCCTCCGATGATGCGTTGGAGTTAGGGGTCTGAAGCTGACGGCACCGCCCTCGCTGAGAGCTCGAGGAAGGCTCTCCCGATCTGTCAGCTCGAAGTCGGGAGAAGGTGGTTGGCGGGGCGGTGTCGCCCGGGACAAGACCTCAACCGCCCGCTCGATCGTGGCCACGACGACGATCGCCCATGACGCGAGCCCGATCCATACCCACCAGCGGGCGAAGCTCGTAACCGCCCCCGCGTGAGCGACAGCCCCGACGGCGAAGCTACAGACGGCGTACATCCCGAGCGGGAACACCGTCGACCACCGGCGCGCGTCGTACCCAAACCGAGGCCAGCGTACCTCTACGAACAACAGCACCAGGAGCCACAGCATCGTCAGGACCCACAAGGCGATGGCGATGTCCTCGAGCGCACCGCCACCACCGCCAAGAATGCCGAGCACGCTTGCACCAGCGGCGATCCTTGCGGCTGCGAGCGCTGCGATCCCGAGCGCGCCACCGGTGATCCAGTGATCGCCGCGGCCAACCGCCAGCTGTTGGAAGTCAAAGCGAGACATGACAAACCCGTAGAGCCCCAGCCCGAGCCCGAACGGCACAAGTGCTGCGATCAGTACCCAGCTTGCGTGCTCGCGGACGGCGAGCGTGGCAGCGAGCACGCTCAGCGCCTCGGCGGAGACGGCCACCAGCAACGAGACGCCCACGGCCGGTGACTTCCAGCCTGCCAGCACCGGGCCCAGCAGCGCCGCGCACAGGACGAAGGCGATCACCAGCATCGAGATTCCTGCCCACGCCCACCCGAGCGTCGTCAGCCGGGTACCGAGGACGGCCGTCGCCACGGCGCCGGTGAGGGCAGTCGGAGTTCGCGCGTCCGCGCGGAACGCCTCCCGGTCGCCCCAGGCGCGCAACGGGAGCAGCATCGCGATCGTTACCCAGATGAGGGCGGCGATCGCGAGAATCACTCGAGAGAGCGTTTCCTGGCCGTCGAGCGACAGCGCAATCGAAACGATCGCAGTCCCCATCACCTTGGCTCCAGCGGCCGGTGTGATCGAGTCAAGGGTGCGCCCTGGTACGCCGCCGGCCAGGCGCGAGCTGACCACCCGCGTGCCGTGAGTGCCGCCCGCGCCCGGCGAACGTCGGCGCTGCCGTCCTCGACGGGCTGAACGCATGGATTTGAGGATGTTGCCCATCGTTCCCAGCGTCGCGCCTTGTGTGCCTCGTCGCGCCCGTGCTCACCCGTGTCGAGGCCCTGGGATGTCGGCCCCGCGGGCTGTCAGCGGCATCGATCGCAGCGCGCTGACTAAGGCGACCAGGGCATCGACCAGGGCGCCCCCTGGCGCGACCCGTTACGTCGTCGAGCAGCCTGCGCGATCCGGATGTGCCGCGCAAAACCCGAACGGAGGTCCCCGGTGGAAGAAGCAGCAGTTGGAGTAGGCCCGCTAAGCGCGGGGGGTCGTCGTCGCACTGGACATCGGGGTATCTGGCCCTGGGCTCAGAGCTGAGCGCGGTGGAGCTTCGGCACCTGAGATATTTCGTGGCGGTGGCGGAGGAGTTGAACTTCCGTCGCGCGGCCGAGCGCTTGTATGTCGCGCAGGGGGCGGTCAGCGAGCAGGTCCGTAAGTTCGAGGATGAACTTGGCGTACGGCTGCTCGATCGCACCTCGCATGGAGCAGTGCTGACGGACGCCGGCGCGGCATTGCTGCCGGAGGCACGCCGCGTGCTCCACCAGGCCGAGATCGCTCGGTTTGCCGCCTGTAACGCGCGTGATCACGCCACCAGCCGTCTGCGCATCGGCTACATGCCGGCCTCGCTGCCCGCGACGGTTCCACGCGCGGTGCAGCAGTTGGCGACGGCGATGCCGCTGCTCGAGACCAGCCTGGAGCCGGGATCCGATCATGGGCTGATCGAGGCGATCCGGTCCGAGCGGCTCGATGCCGCGGTGCTGTCGCTACCTGCCATGACGGCCGGCCTGCGAGTGACCCCGCTCGGCGAGCAGCGAGCGGTCGCCGCGCTGCCGCTCGGCCATCGGCACGCCATGAAGCCTGTGATCCGGCTCGAGCAACTGGCACCCGAGCGGATCGTGGTGATGCCGCGGGAGGCCAATCGTCCGTTCTACGACGGCATCCTCGCCGGCTGTCGCGAGGCCGGCGTCTCGCCCAGCCTCGTCGAGTTGCCCGACGCTCCTGTCGAGCAGGCGCTCCTGGCAGTTGCGTCGGGGGCGGGGCTGGCCCTGCTTCCCGAGTCCGTCGCCGAACGCTACGGAACTCCTGGGGTCAGGTTCGTGCCGCTGGGCGGTAACACGGCGACGTTCATGACAGCGGTTCTGACTCGCCCGAACAGCGAGCACCTGCCCACGGTGGCGTTCCTGCGGGCCGTTTCCGCGCCGGCCAGACGGCGAGATGCCGTCGTCTCGGGCGAGGCGATGCAAAGCGCGGATCACCGCGGCGAGGCGACCGGGCGATGAGCGCAAGCACCGCCACGCGGGTGCCACCCGAGCGGGGAGCACTCCGCACCGATCGCGACGCCGTGAACCCCGAGGATGCCGTCGATCGGGTCCTCCGCGGCCTCCGGGCGAGCCGCGACGGGCTCAGCTCCGCCGAGGCGAAGCGGCGGCTGGTGCAGTTCGGGCCGAACGAGCTCGAGCGCCGGGGAGGCCGTCGCTGGCCGCGTGAGCTGGCGCGGCAGTTCACGCACCCGCTCGCGTTGCTGCTCGTCGCCGCGGCGGCGCTGGCGTGGATCGCGGCGATCGTGCCGGTGGCGATCGCGATCGCGGTCGTGATCGTGATCAACGCGGCGTTCGCGTTCATCCAGGAGATGCAGGCCGAGCGAACGGTCGAGGCGCTGGCCCAGTTCTTGCCGACGCACGCCACCGCCATCCGCGACGGGCAGCGTCTGGTGATCGAGGCGCGCGAACTGGTTCCGGGCGACGTGCTGCTGATCGAGGAGGGGGAGCGGATCTCGGCCGACGCGCGCCTGTTGAGCGGCGGAGTCGAGGTTGACGGCTCGGCACTCACCGGCGAGTCGTTGCCGGTGTTCCGCGGCGCGGACCTGTTCGACTCGGACGTGCCGCTGTTGCAGGCCCGCGATCTGGTGTTCAGTGGCACGACGTGCACTGCGGGCGAGGCCCGCGCGGTGGTGTTCGCGACCGGGATGCACACCGAGATCGGGCGGATCGCGGCCCTCTCTCAGCGTGTGACCAGCGAGGAGAGCCCGCTCGAGTCGCAGGTGCGGCGGGTGGCTTGGCTGATCGCGCTGATCGCCGTGGTCACCGGGGTGGTGTTCATCCCGATCGCGACGCTCGGCGCCGGCCTGTCGCTGTCGCTGGCGGTGGTGTTCGCCGTCGGCCTGATCGTGGGCAACGTTCCGGAGGGGCTGTTGCCGGTGATCACGCTCGCGTTGGCGGTCGGCGTGCGCGAGCTCGTCGCTCGCGGGGCGGTCGTCAAGCGGTTGAGCGCGGTCGAGACGCTCGGTTCGACGACCGTGATCTGCACCGACAAGACCGGCACTCTGACCGCGAATCGGATGGTGGTCAAGAACACGTGGACCGCAGCGGGCGACGATGCGCCGGGCGTGATCGCGCGCATGGCCGCGGTCGCGGCCGCGTGCAACACGGCCGAGCTCGCCGGCCCGAGCGGGCCCACCGGCGACCCGACCGAGATCGCGCTGCTCGAGTTCGCCTCCGCGCACGGCACCCCGGTCGACAGCGAGCGGCGCGAGGCGACGCGGCGGGCCATGTTCCGGTTCGATCCGGTGCTCAAGCGCATGAGCACCGTCGACGAGCGCGACGGCGGGGTGATGATCGACGCCAAGGGAGCCCCCGAGCAACTGCTCGAGAGCTGCACGACGGTCCTCTGGCGCGACGGCCGGCAGCGGCCGCTTGGAGCCGACGAGCTGCGAACGATCAACGACGAGGTCGACACGTTCGCGAACCAGGGGCTGAGGGTGCTCGGATTCGCCGATCGAGCGCTCCAGACGGGGGCGCCGGCCCCTGAGGGACGCGAGGACGCCGAGCGCGATCTGTGCTTCCTCGGGCTGGTGGCGATGCTCGACCCACCGCGCCCCGAGGTCAAGGAGGCAGTCGCGCGCTGTCACGAGGCCGGGATCCGGATCATCGTCATCACCGGTGACCACCCGGTGACGGGCTCTGCGATCGCCCGAGAAGTCGGAATCGGGGATCACGCGTCGCCCGTCATCGCGGGAGAGCAGCTCGATCGGATGAGCGACGCCGCGCTCGCTGCGCTGTTGGAGCAGGGACAGGAGATCGTCTTCGCACGGGCCTCGCCAGAGGCGAAGCTGCGGATTGCCGAAGCGCTTCGCGCCCAGGGCGAGGTGGTCGCGATGACCGGAGACGGTGTCAACGACGCCCCCGCCCTGCGGCGCGCCGATATCGGCGTGGCGATGGGCCGCTCTGGCACCGATGTGGCCCGCGAGGCGTCGACGATCGTCCTGACCGACGACAACTTCGCGACGATCGTCGCGGCCGTCGAGGTCGGGCGCCGGATCTACGACAACATCCGGAAGTTCATCCTCTACATCTTCGCTCACGCCACGCCGGAGATCACGCCTTTCCTGTTCTTCGCCCTCAGCGGCGGCAGGATCCCGCTACCGCTCCAGGTTCTCCAGCTGCTCGCGTTCGACGTCGGGACCGAGACGCTGCCGGCGCTGGCGCTCGGGCGCGAGCCGGCGGAGCCGGGATTGATGGCGAGGCCGCCGCGGCCGCGCTCGCAGGGGGTGATCCAGCCGCCGATGTTGTTGCGCGCCTGGCTGTTCCTGGGACTGATCTGCGCCGCCCTGGAGATGGCGGGGTTCTTCTTCGTCCTGCTCCGCGCGGGCTGGCACCCCGGCGACCCCGTCGGCCGCGGACACCTCTTGCACCACGCGTACCTGGCCGCCACAACGATGACGTTCTTCGGGATGATCGCGGGCCAGATCGGGACAGCGTTCGCGGCGCGGACCGAGCATGCATCGCTGCGGTCGGTCGGCGTGTTCAGCAATCCGCTGCTGCTGTGGGGGATCGCGTTCGAACTGATACTGGCGGCACTGTTGATCTACCTCCCGCCGTTCCAGTCGCTCCTGGCGACCGCGGCGCTCAGCCCCGCGGACCTGCTGTTCGCACTGCCGTTCCCGTTCATCGTGTGGGGCGCCGACGAGCTCCGCCGGTGGTTGCTCCGGCGACGGAACGCCGCGCACCAACCGCCGGATCGGAGCCCGTCGACATGAACGGGCCACCATCGGTATCGACCAGCTGGGCCATTGCGGTCATGTCACCTCGATCGGGGCGTGCCCGTCCGGCTCACCGATGGATGACGCGGTGCTCGCCGCTGACCCGAGGTCGGGTGATCTTCAATCCGGATCACCCAATCCCCAGACGGTGTTGCGGTTCCGGAACGCGGGTGAAGACTTCTCACAACGTCACACCTACGAACCAAGGCCGAGGAGCACATGCTGAGGAGTAAGCGAACATCCGTCCCGTCTCGACGTCTCTCACCGATGACGTCCGGTGTGCGGGGCCTGTCGACTCCCCCCGGCTCGCACCCTCAGCCGACGAGTTCGGCCCCGGTCACGGAGGCGGCTCGTCCGGCGGGGCCGGCCTCGGCTACGCGGCCCTCCGACCGCCTTGGCCTGACCGGGGCCACGGCCCTGGTCGTCGGCAGCATCGTCGGCGTCGGGATCTTCAATCTTCCATCCTCTCTCGCCCCCTACGGACCGATCACGCTCGTCTCGATCGGCCTGACCACGATCGGTGCACTTGCTCTCGCGAGGCTGTTCGCGTCGCTCTCGCGCCGGATGCCGGCCGACGGCGGTCCGTATGCGTACGCGCGTGCAGCGTTCGGAAACAAGCTCGGGTTCGCGAACGCTTGGTCGTATTGGATCACCGCCTGGGCGGGCAATGCCGCGATCGCCGTTGGCTGGGTGCTGTACGTCGAGGTGTTCATCAACAAGGGCCAGACCAAGATCTGGTCGATTCTGCTCGTCCTCGTGGGCCTGTGGGTTCCGGCGCTAATCAACCTCAGCGGGATCAAGAACATAGGGGCGTTCGAGGTGGCGACGACGGTCGCGAAGTTCGCCGCCCTAGCGTTCATGTCGACGGTCGGGTTGTTCTACATCAGCACGGCCAACTTCACCCCGTGGAACGTCAGCGGCCACAGCGCGATCAGCGCGATCGGCAGCGGCGCGGCGATCGCGCTGTTCAGCTATCTGGGGCTGGAGACGGCGGCCGTGGCGGCGAAGAACGTCCGCGATCCGGATCGGAACATTCCTCGCGCGACGCTGCTCGGGTCGTTCGCGACAGCGGTGGTGTACGTGCTCTCGCTCGTCGCCGTGTTCGGGATCCTCTCCAACCACGTCCTCCAGAGCTCCACAGCGCCGTTCTCGACGGCGGTCGACGCCATGTTCGGGGGGACGTTCTGGGGCAACGCCATGGCGGTGGTGGTGATCATCTCCGGAATCGGCGCGCTCAATGGCTGGACGCTGGTCACCGCGGAGATGCCGCGTGCCGCAGCACACGACGGCGTATTCCCGCAACGGTTCGAACGGTTGAACAGGCGCGGGGCGCCGGCGTTCGGGGTCATCACCTCAACCGCTCTGGCGTCGCTCGCGATTGTCATCAACTACCTGGGCTCGAACGGACAGACGGTCTTCACGACGCTGCTCCTGATGACGGGCATCACGGCCGCGGTTCCGTACGCCTTTTCGGCGCTCGCGCAGATCAAATGGCGCATCGCCGACCGTAAGAAGCTGGAGACCCCGCGCTTTGTCCGCGACATGATCATCGCCGTCTTGTCTGTGGTGTTCTCGGCTTTCTTCATCTACTACTCGCGAGACACCGGACACAGCTTCTGGGTCTACTGGGCTCCCTTCCTCCTGACCGCTGGTGCGTTGGTGCTCGGGATCCCGGTCTACAACTCACAGCGCCGCCGGATGACCGCTCCGAGCGGCCCGCCGCCCGAGCGATGATCGCGATGTCCGCTCCGAACCTCAGAGGCGAGCGGCGGCCACGGGCGGTCGTCGCGCTCGGCGGCAACGCGCTCCTCCGTCGCGGAGAACCGCTCGAGGCGGCCGCCCAGGCGCGCGCGGCGCGCGCCGCAGCCGGACGGTTGGCCCGGGTGTCCACAGCCAACCAGCTCATCGTCACCCATGGCAACGGTCCACAGGTGGGGCTGCTGGCGCTCATGAGCGACGCGTATACCGAGACGACCCCCTACCCACTCGATGTTCTGGATTCGGAGACCGAGGGGCAGATCGGCTATGTGCTCGAGCTCGAGCTCGGCAACGCAATACCCGAGCAAGAGACGGTTGCCGTCCTCACCCGGGTGGTCGTCGACGTGGATGACCCCGCGTTCTCGGCGCCGTCAAAGTTCATCGGGCCGGTGTATTCGGAATACGAGGCACGCTCGCTCGCAGAACGGCACGGCTGGGCGGTCAAACGCGACGGCGCGGACTGGCGGCGCGTGGTGCCCTCACCCCGACCGCAGCGGATCGTCCAGCTCCGCGCGATCGAACGTCTCGTCGACGCGGGCTTTCTCGTGGTGTGCGCCGGCGGCGGGGGCATCCCGGTGGTGGAGGACAGCGCCGGTCGTCAGCGGGGGATCGAGGCCGTGATCGACAAGGACCTTGCGTCCTCGCTGCTCGCGAGCGAGCTGAGCGTGGAGACGCTCGTGCTCGCGACCGACGTGGCGGCCGTCTACGACGAGTACGGCACCGCCGGGCAGCGGCCGATCGTGCGCGCCACTCCGGATGGCCTCCGGGCACATGAATTCGCGCCCGGGTCGATGGGCCCGAAGATCGAGGCGGCGTGCCGCTTCGTCGAGCGCGGCGGCGCCCGCGCGGCGATCGGGAGCCTCGACGGAATCGATGGTCTGCTCGAGGGCCGCGGCGGCACCCAGGTGCTGCCCGATGGCCCTCGCCTGAAATACGGAGAAAGGATGAGCCGAGATGACCGCGCAGCTTGAACACGGAGTGTCCTTCAGCGTCGAATCCGAGGTCGGGACGCTGCGCAAGGTGATCGTGCACCGGCCGGGGCTCGAACACACCCGGCTGACGCCGTCAAACGCGGAGGAGTTGCTGTTCGATGACGTGATCTGGGTCAAGCGGGCAAAGGAGGAGCACGACGCGTTCGTGTCGGTGATGCGCGACCGAGGGGTCGAGGTCCTCGAGGCGGAGCAGCTGCTGACCGATGTGCTCGAGGTGCCGGAGGCTCGGGAGTGGGTGCTCGATCGGGTGCTCGACGAGCGGCACGTCGGTGTTCACCTCGCTCGCTCCCGGCACGAGTGGGGACGCACGGCGTCACCGCGCGTGGTATCGGACCGGCTGATCGGCGGGATCACGAAACGCGACCTCGCCGATGGGGGCGAGGGCCTGACGTTCGAGTCGAGTGACCCGAGCGATCTGCTGCTGCCACCGCTGCCGAACTTCATCTTTCAGCGCGACCCGTCGTGTTGGATCTACGACGGGGTCACGCTGAACCCGATGGCCAAGCCCGCGCGGAGGCCGGAGACCATCTTCATGGAGGCGATCTATCGCTGGCACCCGATGTTCGCCCGGAACGGCGGTGTCAAGGTCTGGCACGGCGGCGTCGAGCAGGACTGGGGTCGGGCGACCGTCGAGGGTGGAGACGTGATGCCGATCGGCAACGGTGCGGTGATGATCGGGATGGGCGAGCGGACGGCTCCGCAGGCGGTGACGATGATCGCGAGGGAGCTGTTCAAGGCGGGCTCCGCCCGCTTGGTGCTCGCGGTGATGCTGCCGCGCTCGCGCCACTACATGCATCTCGACACGGTGATGACGATGGTCGACCGCGACGCGGTGACGCTCTTCCCCGAGGTCGTCGACCGCGCCCGCGTGTGGTCGATCCGCCCCGGCGACACACCCGAGCTGCCAGTGGTCGAGCGGTTCGACGGCGGGGTGATCGACGCGCTCGAGGATGCGCTCGGCGTCGAGAAGATGCGGGTCATCCACACCGGCGGCGACCCGTTCGGGTCAGAGCGCGAGCAGTGGGACGACGGCAACAACCTGCTGTGCCTCGAGCCGGGCGTCGTCGTCGCCTACGACCGCAACGTCGACACCAACACGCGGCTGCGGAAGGCCGCGATCGAGGTGATCACCGTCGCCGGATCAGAGCTCGGCCGCGGACGCGGCGGCTCGCACTGCATGAGCTGCCCGATTCAACGCGACCCGGCGTTCTAGAAAGCCATGTTCAACCTGCGCAACCGCAGCTTCCTCAAGGAGAGCGACTTCACCGCACGCGAGCTCGAGCATCTGCTCACGCTCTCGGGAGCGCTGAAGACCGTCAAGTACGCGGGCACCGAGGTTCCCCGGCTGACCGGCAAGAACGTCGCGTTGATCTTCGAGAAGTCCTCGACGCGCACCCGCTCGGCGTTCGAGGTGGCCGCCTACGACCAGGGCGCGCACGTCACCTACCTCGACCCGAGCGGCTCGCAACTCGGGCACAAGGAGTCGATCGCCGACACCGCCCGCGTGCTCGGTCGAATGTACGACGCGATCGAGTTCCGCGGCGCGGCCCACAGCGATGTCGAGGAGCTGGCGGCGAACGCCGGCGTCCCGGTCTACAACGGCCTGACCGACGAGTGGCACCCGACGCAGATGCTGGCCGACTTCCTCACCATGCACGAGTCGAGCCACGAGCCGTACGACAGCCTCACCTACACCTACATGGGTGACGCCCGCAGCAACATGGGTCGGTCGCTCCTGGTGATGGGCGCGATCATGGGCGCCGACGTCCGCATCTGCGGCCCCCGCGAGCTCTGGCCGCCCTCTGACGTGCAGGCGCTCGCACACGAGCGTGCCGAGCGCTCAGGCGCACGGATCGTACTGACCGATGACCGCGACGAGGCACTCTCCGGCTCCGATTTCGTCTACACCGACGTATGGGTGTCGATGGGCGAATCCAAGGATGTGTGGGACGAGCGCGTGCGCCTGCTCGCGCCCTACCAGGTCAACCGCGAGGCGCTGGATCGAACGGGCAATCCCCGGGTGAAGTTCATGCATTGCCTGCCCGCATACCACGACCAGAACACGGTCGTGGGACGCGAGATCATCGAGCACACCGGCATGACCGGAGGACTCGAGGTCACCGACGACGTGTTCCAATCCCCGGCCAGCATCGTGTTCGAACAGGCCGAGAACCGCCTGCACACGATCAAGGCGATCCTCGTCGCCACGATCGGATCCTGACGTGCGATCGCCACCACACCAAGGAGCTCTGGCCGAGATGACCGCCTGGCATCGTCGACGTCTTCCTGTTCATGCTGGAGCTGTTCGGCGGCGAGCGGGCATCAACGCCGGTCTAACGTCATGACCGAACCGATCGGCATCAAGCCTTCGCTGCACAGCGCGGATGGCGAGCTGGTCAAGGTGGCCGGCGCTCAAAACCAAGTGGAGGCCGAGTTCGTTCAGGGTCTGCTGCTCCAACACGGTGTCCCTTCGCTGCTGCGTCGGTCCCCCGGGTTCGATGTTCCCGACTTTCTCGCGGCCGGACCGCGCGACGTGCTCGTGCCGGCGTGGGCGGAGCCGGCCGCGCGTGATGCGCTACTCCAGGCCGATCCCAAACCAGATGAGTGACGTCCGCCGAGCGCCGGACGAGCGGGCCGCCCTCGACCGGCTTCAGAAGCTCCGCGTGATCCTCCCCGCGCTGGCACAGGACGCGGCCGCGGCACGGCGAGAGGCTGCGCGTCTGCGACTCGAGAATCGGCGCCTGACCATCCGGTTGGCTGAGGCCGAGTCGCGGATCGTGGCACCGGCGACCGAAAGGCGTGTCTGATGCCGTGGTCTCCTGAGCTGTTCTCTGCGCCGGTCCTGGGGCGGCTGGAGGAGAAGTGGCAGCACGAGCTCGTGACCGTGCCGTTCTTCGACGGCGTGATGTCCGAGGAGCTCGACGCGCTGATCGGGTCGTTTGCCGGACAGCCCGAGCTTCATCACCCCGAGCGCGGGCGCATCAGAGGGGAGCGGGCGTTCGGACGGTTCGTTGCGGACACGAAGGCGTGGCTCGAACAACACGATGCCACGATCGAAGACGTCGAGCACGTCGTCACCGAGCGAGCCGGCTTCAGCGAGGTGGTCCTTCACCTCGATGGTGAGACAGAGCCAGTCGATATACCGGTGGCCATCGTCGCTAACCGCGAACCCAACGGGCGCATCGCCGAAGTGCGGATGTACTCCAGCGGCTGGCCGTTGACCGGGCGTCATTCAAACCGCCCACCGCTGCTGCAGCCCGACTCGGAACTGCACGCGTCAGACGTCGTAGCCGACTATCAGCGCGCGCTTTCCTCCGGTGACGTCGACGCGATCGTGGCGACGTTCGAACCCGACGGCTTTGCCCGCGAGCCTGCCGGCGGCGAGCACGTCCACCGAGGGCGCGAGGCGCTGCGCCGGTTCTACGGACTGCTGTTCTCCAACGATGGTGGGATTCCGCTGGAGCACTGCGGGCTCGTCGACGACGGGCGGGCATGCGCGCTCGAGTACAACGTCGTCCGGTGGGGTAGGACCGAACTGCCGCCGCAGGCCGGCGTCGCCGTCTACGTGCGCGGGCAGAGCGGCAAGCTCGCCGCAGCTCGCGTTTATGACGACGTCGCTGCTCCGCTCTACTCCAACACCTAGGCCATAACGGACGAGGCTTCCGCTACCAGCCCTCGTGCCTTGTCGATCTCCCATGCGGCGGTGATCAGTCCGACGTGGCTGAACGCCTGGGGAAAGTTGCCAAGTAGTTCCCCGCTGGCGGTGTCGATCTCCTCTGCCAGCAGGCCGAGGTCATTGGCGAATGAGACGAGCTTGTCGAACAGTGCCTCCGCCCTGTCGACCTCGCCCGCCTTGGCCAGGGCCGAGACGAGCCAGAACGAGCAGATCACGAACGTGCCCTCCTCGCCGCGCAGCCCGTCGGTGTTCAGCCCGTCCTCGCGGCGGTAACGCAGTACGAGCCCGTCCTGCGTCAGGTCGGCGGCGATCGCCTCGATCGTCGAGCGCATTCGCTCGTCCGTCGCTGGCAGGAAGCCCAGAATCGGCATCAGCAACTGCGCCGCGTCGAGCTCATCGGAGCCATACGACTGCGTGTACGCCTGTCGTCCAGCGCTCCAACCACGCGTGAGCACCGCGTGCCGGATCTGGTCGCGTTCGGCGCGCCAGCCTTCGGCGTCGGCATGCTCACCGAGCTGTGGGGCAAGCAGCACCGCACGATCGAGCGCGACCCAGCACAGCACCTTCGAGGACACATGCTGCCGCGGGGCTCCGCGCATCTCCCACATTCCCGCATCCGGCTCGCGCCAGCGCCGGGCGGCGGTGTTCGCCAGGTCAGCGACGAACCGCTGGATCTCGGGATGTAGCTCGCCGAGCTGCTCGCGGTATCGGTACAGGGAGTTGAGCAGCTCGCCGTAGACGTCCAGCTGGGTTTGACCCCAAGCGCCGTTGCCGACACGTACCGGAGCGGAGTCCCGCCAGCCTCGCAGGTGGGTCAGCTCACGCTCGCTTAGGTCGTGCTCGCCACCGACCCCGTACATGATCTGCAGCGACCGCTCGCTGGCCCGTCCGCTGGCGGAACTGGTCATGAATGACACGAACTCCCCGGCCTCGTCCGAGCATGCGCCGATGTACAGCGCCTCGAGGGTCAGGCTCGCGTCGCGGATCCACGCATAGCGGTAGTCCCAGTTGCGCTCCCCGCCGATCGTCTCCGGGAGAGATGTGGTGGGGGCGGCCACGATTGCGCCGGTCGGCCGGTAGGTGAGTCCCTTGAGCACGCGCGAGCTCAGGCGCACGAGATCGCGGTGCTCTGCCTCGTAGATGTCGTGCTCGGCCTCCCAGGAGCGCCATGCCTCGATCGTGTCGCGGACGCGATCAGCGATCGTCTCCGAGGCAAGCGACTCGGGCGCGGGCCCCTCGGGCGCTGTCCACTGGAGCGCGAACCCGACGCGCTCGCCGGCCGCGATGGTGAACGTCCCGGCCAACGTCGCGTCCTCGAGCTGAGTCTCGATCGGCGAGCTGATCACCACCTGGTTTGGCCCGCCGAATGTCCTGCCACCGGTCTCGGTCTGCCGGAACAGGGGCTTCACGAGCCCGTACTCCGGCCGCGGTGCCAGCTGGAAGCAAAGCTCGACTTCGCCAACCACCCCCTCGACCAGTCGGAGCAAGAGGTGGGGAGCGGCCAGGCCGAGTTCGTGTTTGCGCTCACCTTCGCCGAATGCCAGCGCATCGACCAGCTTCAAGCTGCCGGCCTCGGTCACGAACGTGGTTTCGATGACCAGCGTGCCCGGCAGGTAGCGCCGCTCGCTCCGAAACCTCCCGGGAGGGCCAATCGACCAGTGTCCGCCCCCGGGATCGAGGATCCGCGCGAACACCGCCGGGCTGTCGTAGCGCGGAAGACACAGCCAGCTGATCGACCCGGCCCGGTCCACTAGCGCCGCTGAATTGCAGTCGGCCAGCAGGCCGTAGTCGGCGATCGGCCGGAACTCCGCGCTCGCGTCAGGCTCGGCCAGCATGGGCTTCCGGAACTCGGGTTGTCTGTCCGACCTCGATCAGATGGCCGTCGGGATCTCGGAGGTAGCAGCGGATCTCCGTCGCGCGCTGAATCGGCGGGGTCAGGAAGTCCGCCCCGCGCGCCTTCCACTCGTCGTACACGGCTTGGATGTCGGCCACCCGGATGTTGAGAAAACTGCTCGCCCGATCCGGATCCTGGGGGGTCTCGAGCGTGACCGTCGGCTTGTCCTCGGTCGGGCCGCCGCCGACGTTGATGATGATCCAGCTGTTCGCCAGCGCGACGTAGGTCACGCCGCCATCGTGGATCGTCTCGCCGCCGAGCACGTCGGTGTAGAAACGGCGCGAGCGTTCGACGTCAGCGGAGACGATGAAGTGCGCGAGGACGATCCCGGGGAGCGGGAACCTGGCAACGCGGGTTGCGCGCTCGGGCGTGGTGTCGTTGCTGTTCATGTCGTCTAGCGCCCCGGTCCCGCGACCGTTTCGCGCGTTGCCGAGCCGGGTGCCTCCCAGCCATGGAACGGGGCGAGGTCACCGGCATCCCACCGCTCGCGCAGTCCCGGCGCGCTGATGTCCCAATCGGGACGGATCTCACGAGTGACAGCGCGCAGGTCGTGCCAGACGTCGACGAACGATGGGCGGCCCCAGAACCAGTAGCCGTTGTAGATGCTGTGGACGACCAGCCCGGGCTTGAGCACGAGCGTATGCGGGACCATCGGGTCGTTCTCGGGGTCGGTGTACTCCTGGATCTCGAGGTCCTGCTGCACGATCCGCTCGGGGTCCGAGAGGAACGGCCACTGCGCACCGACCGAGTTGCGGAACTCCTGAGAGGTGTGGTGGGGGTCGGTGGAGATCGTGACGATCTTCGTGTACGCGACGTTGATCTTCGGATAGTTCGCCGCAAGCTCCAGGTGCTGCTGGTGCTCCTTGGGGCAGTAGTGGCCTCGCGCCAGCGTCAGGATCATCGGGTCACCGCCCTGGATCTCCGAGAGCGTTCGCGGGACGCTCTCGTGGTCGGGCAGTTCGTAGTCGGGAAATGCAACTCCTGGAACGATGTCGGGTCGCATCGGTGTTCCTTTCTCAGCCTTGTGTCTTGGGTCAGGGCGTAGGCAGTTCGGTCACACGTCGTTCACTCCGGACAGCCGGCATCGATCCACGACCGAAACGTGGCCACGCGGTCCTCAGGCCATTGACCGTCGCACGGCATCGTCCCCCCCGCTACGGCCGCCACGATCCGCGCGGCGTTCGCACGCACGTCGTCATAGGCCGACAGGTCCATCGCGAACGACATCGCGGAAACGTCCTTCTCTCGGAACAGCGGCCGGATGTCCCGTTCGAATCCAATCTCTTGTTGCTCCACGGTTTGCCTCCGTTTGGTTCGTCAGACGTGTCGCGGCCACATTGATCTCTTCCGGTCGAGGTCGCGCCCGGGAACGCCCTGGCGAACGCACTGGTCCCGCCTCCGAAGTCCGATGCCGGCATGAACCAGGGTCCGAGCCAGGGGGCCAACGGGCGCGAGCGCCGAGCGGCGGCGGCATCGTGGGCGACACCGCAATCACGCTCGTCGGGCCCCGAGGGCCGGCCAGCGACCATCCGGAGAAAGCGAGTGACACTGATGCCGCGTACGCACTACCTCTCGGACGAGCACGTTCACTACAAATGGGATACCGGCAACGATCCGCTGGTGACGATCGACTCCGGCGACACCGTCGTCGTCTGGACGCGGGACATCAGCGACAACCAGGTCGGCCGGGACTCGGACGCGAGCGCGCTCGCGGCGTTCGACTGGGACCGAACCTATCCGCTTACCGGTCCGATCGGCATCCACGGGGCCGAGCCGGGCGACACGCTGATGGTCGAGACCGTCGATATCCACACGCAGGGATGGGGCTGGACCGGGGTGATCCCCGGCTTCGGCCTATTGCCCGAGGAGTTCGCGGACGCCTATCTGAAGACGTACGACCTCTCGGACGGCGACGTGGCGCACTTCCGCGAGGGCATCGCCGTGCCGCTCGCTCCGTACTTCGGGACGATGGGCGTCTGTCCCGCCGGCGCGAGCGCCCAGTCGGTCGTCCCTCCCGGGTCGTTCGGGGGCAATATGGACATCCGCCAGACCGTGCGAGGATCGACCCTGTACCTCCCGGTGCAGGTCGAGCAGGCCCTGTTCTCCTGCGGCGACGCCCACGGCGCCCAGGGCGATGGCGAGGTCTGCGGCACGGCGGTCGAGGCGCCGATGTTCGCCGCGCTCAGGCTCACGCTCGAGAAGGGCCGCTCGATCCCGGCTCCGCAGTACCGCACGCCGGCGCCGCTGACGCCACGAGTCGATTCAGCTCCGTTTTACGCAACGACGGGGGTCGGCCGGGATCTCTACGCCGCCGCCCAGGACGCAGTCCGCGCGATGATCGATCACCTCGGCGCCACGTACGACCTCGGCCCCGAGGACGCGTACCTGCTGTGCAGCATCGCCGTTGATCTGAAGATCTCGGAGATCGTCGACGGCGGGCAGTACATCGTCAGCGCATTGCTGCCCGAGGCGATCTTCACCCGCCGGCCAGCGTCGATGAACGGGGCGGCTCGCGAGATCGCTCTGGCGGGGGCGGGGAGCGCAGCATGACGCCGCTCGGCGCCGTCGTTCGCGGCCTCGTCGCCGGTGCCGCGGGCACGGCGGCGATGGACGCGCTCCTGTTCACGCGGTACCGCCGCGGCGGCGGCGATACGAGTCTCGCGCGGTGGGAGTCGTCTTCGGGCCTGTCGGACTGGGACGATGCGCCCGCGCCCGCGCAGGTCGGTAAGCGCCTCGTCGAGGGCCTGTTCCAGCTGGAACTGCCGCCGAGCCGGGCGCGGCTCGTCAACAACCTCACGCACTGGGCGTACGGCATCCTCGGCGGGGTGCAATACGCCATCGTCGCCGGATCGCTACGCGCGCCGCGGGTCCTGTACGGACTGCCGTTCGGCGCCACGGTCTGGGCGGGCGGATACGTGATCCTGCCCGCCGCCAATCTCTACAAGCCGATCTGGGAGTACGACCGCAGGACGCTCGCCGAGGACCTCAGCGCCCACCTCGTCTACGGGCTCGCGACCGCCGGCGCGCTGCAGTGGATCTCGCACGGTGATTCGCCGGACGGATGACCTACCCACACGAGCGCTCGGTCCCGCCGCCGTTCTCTGCGAGAGCTCGCGCTCGATCAGGTTTGCCCACAGCCATTCGCAGGTCTACGATGACCCGCTCACATGGCGATCGGGGGCGAAGCGCAGACTGGCACCGCTCTCGACACCGCGCTCGACTGCGTCATCGGCATGGACGACGGCGGGCGCGTGACGTATTTCAACGAATCCGCCGAGCGGACCTTCGGTTACCTGCCGACCCAGGCGGTCGGGCGAGAGCTCGGGGAGGTGATCGTGCCGCCGTCTCTGCGGGATGCTCATCGCCGCGGCCTCGCGCGCTTCCTCGGCACCGGTGAGAAATCGATCCTCGGACGTCGCCTCGAGCTCACCGCGATGCGGGCCGACGGCAGCGAGTTTCCGGCCGAGCTGACCGTGACGCGGCTGCAGCCGCCGGAAGGTCCGGGGTTCATCGGATTCGTGCGCGACATCACCGAGCGTGTCAGCGCCGAGGCCGACCTGCGAGCGGCGCGTGCGAGGTTTGAAACGATCGCGACCGAGCAGGCCGCGCTGCGGCGTGTCGCCACCCTGGTCGCACGCCAGGCGACCGCCGACGAGCTGTTCGCCGTGGTGGCCCACGAGGTGGCCGAGCTGCTCGACGCGCAGTGGAGCAACGTGCTGCGCTACGACCCACTCGGCAACGTGACGCTGGTCGGCGCGTATGGAGCCGGGCCGCGACTGGCTCTCGGAGAGTCGTGGACGCTCGA
Source organism: uncultured Solirubrobacteraceae bacterium (assembly GCA_963712675.1). Classification (GTDB taxonomy): domain Bacteria; phylum Actinomycetota; class Thermoleophilia; order Solirubrobacterales; family Solirubrobacteraceae; genus Palsa-465. The sequence goes on along the minus strand of CAVQJF010000021.1, from coordinate 476,008 downwards.
CGCGGCGGTCGCCGCGGGAGCGATCTGGCGAACGCGAGCACCGGTGAGCATCGATGTCAGGGAGTTCGACAGTCCGCTGGCGGCGGCGATGGTCCAGGCCGGGCTGCGGTTCGCGACGGGGGTGCCGATCGTCGTCGAGAGTCGGCTGTGGGGCGCGATCACGGTCCTGGACGGCGCCCCGGACATCTCTGCCGGTGACGTTGTCAGCAGGCTGGAGAGCTTCACCGAGCTCGTCGCGACGGCAGTTGCGAATGCCACCGCTCGGTCCGACCTGGTGGCCGCTCGGCGCCGGGTGATCGAGGCCGCCGACGCGGCGCGAGCCAGGGTGACGCGTGACATGCATGACGGGGCGCAGCAGAGGTTCGTCAACTCGATGATCAATCTGCAGCTGGCTCAGGACAAGTGGACTTCTGATCCGCCGCGCGCACGCGAGCTGCTCGGTGTTGGCCTGCAGGAGGCGGACGCCGGAATCGAGCTGCTCCGCGAGCTGGCGGCGGGGCTGCATCCGACTGTCCTCAGTGATCTCGGACTCGAAGCCGCCTTGGAGAGCCTCGCCGCGCGGGCTCCGATCCCGGTCGAGCTGGATGCCGGCGAAGTCGCCGTGCCGCCGTCGCTCGCGACCAGCGTGTATTTCTTCTGCTCGGAGGCGCTCACGAACGTGATCAAGCACTCGCAGGCGAGAACTGCGTCGCTGCGAGTCCAGATCGCCGACGGCTGGCTGCGCATCGAAGTGCAGGACGACGGCGTCGGCGGCGCTCAGATCGGGACGACGGGCAGCGGGTTGCTCGGGCTGAGCGACAGGATCGGCGCGCTCGAGGGGTCGTTCACTGTGAGCAGTCCCCCAGGCGGCGGCACGATGCTGAGCGCGCGCATTCCCTGCACGTCCGGCCGGTAGCTCAGCGCCTCAGGTACGGATCGAGGTCCGTCCGCGCCAGGTCGGTCTTCGGGACGAAGCCACAGGCGGCGCTGTGCTGCAGCCGCTCGGGGACGACGGCCTGTGGGTCGGACGAGGTCAGCAGGATCGCGAGTCGATCGCGCGCGTCACACAGCGTCTCGGCCAGGGCGAGGCCGTTGCCGTCGGGCAGCCGTACATCGAGCAGGACCGCGTCCGGGCCGAGGCGGGCACAGTCCCGCACCGCGTCACCGGCGGTGCGCGCCTGGCCGACCACCGTGTAGCCGCGCGCGGTCAGCATCTCGCTCGCCACCCGCCCAAATCCAGGATCGTCGTCGACGATCAGGACCGTCATCCCACCGCTCGCCTTCTCGTGCACACCAACAGTCTTCCCCCGTGACGCGATGCTAACAATGGGGCTAGCCCCAGACCTCAGGATTTCAGGTACTTGAGCACCGCGAGTACCCGCCGATGTGCGTCAGGCTCGAGCCGCAGGCCGAGCTTGTCGAAGATCGAGGTGACGTGGTTCTCCACCGCGCCCACCGTCACGGTCATGGCCGCAGCGATCGACGCGTTCGAACGACCTTCGGCCATCAGCGCAAGCACCTCGCGCTCGCGGGGCGTGAGGTCGGCCATGGGACCCCCATCGCGCGGGCGGGCGACCATCCTCTCGACGACCTCGGGGTCGAGCGCCGAGCCCCCACGCGCGACACGCCGCACGGCGTCAATGAATAGCGCCAGGTCGCCGACCCGATGCTTGAGCAGATAGCCGACGCCTTCGGCACGATCGCCGACAAGCTCGAGCGCGTAGCGCGCCTCGATGTGCTGGGAAAGGATCAGCACGCCGATCTCGGGGTGGGAGGCGCGTATCTGTCGCGCGGCACGCAGCCCATCATCGGTGTTGTCGGGGGGCATCTGGATGTCGGTGATCACCGCGTGCGGCTTGTGCGCGGCCGTCTTGCGGAGCAGGTCGGTCGCGTCCGCCGCGACCGCTACGACCTCGAAGCCCGCTTCCTCGAGTACGGCCACGATCCCTTTTTGGGTCAGCGGCTGGTCTTCCCCGACGACCACGCGCAACGACTTGCTGTCACCCACGTCTCAAGGCTATCCCACCCCGGACAGGAGCTAGCCCCAGGGACGGTGGGCTGCTAGCCGCATCGAGGAACGACGTCGATGAGATCAGAGTGGCTCGCATGCTCAACCAGAATGCAGTGGTGACGGTGCGGTCTCAGGAGTCGTGGTCCGGACGACACAGCCCCCTTCGCGGCCGCGGGAGGGAGTGCGCGCTGCTCGACGAGCTGCTCGCAGACATCCAGCAGGGCGCCAGTCGCGCGCTCGTGCTACAGGGCGAGCCCGGGATCGGGAAGACGGCGCTGCTCGAGCACCTGGAGGAGTCGGCGGCGGACGTCCACGTCTTGCGTGCGGCAGGGGTAGAGTCCGACATGGAGCTGGCGTACGCGAGCTTGCACCAGTTGTGCGGGCCGATGCTCGACCGGCTCGAGCGGCTGCCCGCTCCCCAGCGCGACGCCCTGGAGACAGTGTTCGGCCTCGGGAGCGTCGGTGCTCCAGAACGCTTTCTTGTTGGTTTGGGCGTGCTGACCTTGTTCTCGGAGGCAGCGGACGAGAGCCCCCTGCTGTGCGTGATCGATGACACGCAATGGTTGGATCGGGCATCCGCGTTGACCCTCGCATTCGTGGCTCGTCGCATGCTGGCGGAGCCGGTCGGGCTGGTCTTCGCCGCGCGTGAGCCGACTCCAGAGCTCGCGCAGGTCGCCGTGCTAGAGGTGACCGGTCTCGCGGATAGCGAGGCTCGCGCCCTGTTGGCATCGGGCGCGGGATTCACACTGGACCAACAGATCCGTGACCGGATCATTGCCGAGAGCCGCGGCAATCCATTGGCGTTGCTCGAGCTGCCGCGCGGGTTGACGTCGACGCAGCTGGCCGGCGGTCTGGGGCTGCTGGGCGGACCGTCGCTGCCGGGACGCATTGAGCAGAGCTTCGTCCAACGACTGGAGCCGCTGTCGGACGACGCCCGACGATTGCTGGTGCTCGCGGCCGCGGAGCCGCTCGGTGATCAGCTGCTTCTATTGCGCGCGTCCGCGGAGCTCGGGATCGATCTCGAGGCAACCGCAGATGAGACAGACGGTCTGCTGATCCTCGGGGACAGGGTAACATTCCGCCATTCGCTGGCGCGATCCGCGGCGTATCGGTCGGCGCCGGCACACGAACGCCGTGCCGCCCATCGGGCCCTGGCCGAAGTCACCGACGCTGAGACCGATCCGGACAGGCGCGCGTGGCACCTGGCGTGCGCCGCGGCAGGACCCGATGAGCTGATCGCCTCCGAGCTCGAGCGGTCGGCTGGGCGCGCCCAGGCGCGCGGCGGTCTCGCTGCGGCCGCCGCATTTCTCCAGCGCTCACTGGTTCTCACGCGCGAACCCGCTCGCCGGGTGGAGCGAGCGCTCGCCGCCGCCCACACCAGCCTTCAGGCAGGCGCATTCGACGCCGCAGACCGCCTGGTCGCAGCGGCCGAGACCGGTCCTCTCGACCGGTTTCAGAAAGCGCGTGTCGGGTTGCTTCGAGCCCAGCTCGCATTTGCCGTGGATCGGGGTAACGACGCTCCCCCGCTGCTACTCAAAGCCGCCCAACAGCTTGCGCCCCTGGATCCGAGGCTTGCGCGCGAGACCTATCTCGAGGCGCTGTTCGCGGCCATGTTCGTCGGCAGCCTCGGGCAGGGAGTGGGCGTGATGGAGGTGGCACAGGCTGCGCGTTCAGCACCCGCGGCTCCCGACCCGCCGCGCCCGGCCGATCTGCTGTTGGACGGCTATGCGCTGACGATCACCGAGGGGTATGCCGTCGGAGCGCCGGTCCTACAACGGGCGCTGAAGGCCTTTCGCAGTAAGGACGTGACAAGCGACGAGGTACTCCGGTGGGCATTTCTGGCCGGCTACGCGGCGCAGGCCGTATGGGACGAGGAGGCATTCCGAGAGCTCCCGGCACGCCAGATCGAGCTGGCGCGCGAGGCCGGCGCCTTGGCGGTGCTGCCAATGAGCCTGACGATGCGGATCGGAGCGCATCTGCACGCCGGCGAACTCGAAGGCGCTGCGTCCATGCTCTCGAGTCTCGATGCGGTCATCGACGTCACGGCGGCCGAGCCTCCTCCCTACGGTGCCATCGCGCTCGCATGCTCGCGGGGCCGCGAGGCGGAGAGCCTGGAGCTAATGAAGGTCAGCCGGGAAGCGCTCGTCGCTCGAGGCGAGGGAATGGGCCTGACGTTCATCGAGTGGACCGCCGCGGTGCTCTACAACTCGCTCGGCAAGTACGGCGACGCTCTGGCGTCGGCGCGGCCGGCCAGGGAGCGCCGAGCGGAGTTGCAATCGGCCCTCTGGCTGCATGAGCTCGTCGAGGCCGCTTCGCGAAGTGGAGAGCACGAGCTTGCGGGCGAGGCGCTCGCGGAGCTCGCGGGCATGACCCAGATCGTCGGCACCGACTGGGCGCTCGGCATCGAGGCGCGCTCGCGAGCCCTGCTGAGCGCCGGCGCTGAGGCCGAGGAGCTCTACCAGCGCGCGATCGATCACCTCAAGCGGAGCGAGGCTCGCGTGGAGCACGCTCGAGCGCATCTTCTCTATGGCGAGTGGCTACGCCGAGAGGGCCGCCGCACGGAGGCGCGCGCAGAATTGCGTCTGGCCCATGATGAGTTCACCGCGAGGGGCTTGGAGGCATTCGCCGACCGCGCCGGCGCCGAGCTGCGGGCGACCGGCGAGCAGGTCCGCAAGCGGACCGCCGAGACACGTGACGATCTGACCGCGCAGGAGCGGCAGATCGCCCAGCTGGCCCGTGACGGGCTCTCGAATCCGGAGATCGGTGCGCGGCTGTTCCTCAGCCCCAGGACCGTCGAGTGGCACCTGCGAAAGGTGTTCTCGAAGCTCGGGATCAGGTCTCGCCGTGAGCTGCCCAGCGCCATGCCGGTGGCCTTGTGAGCAACGTCCTCTACGATCAGCCTCGGATGGAGAGCAGTCGCCGACCGGCGGAGCGGACTCGCCTGCTTGGACGGGCTGCAGAATGTGCACTGCTCGACGGGTTGCTCGATTCGGTGCGCGGAGGCGAGAGCCGCGCATTGGTGATCCGGGGTGAGGCGGGAATCGGCAAGACGGCGCTGCTGGAGCACCTGATCGCGTCCGCGGCGGGGGTGACCGTTGTCCGCGCTGTGGGGGTGGAGTCCGACATGGAGCTTGCGTACGCCAGCCTGCAACAGCTGTGCGGGCCGATGCTCGCCCGCAGCACGGACCTTCCCGAGCGGCAGCGCCAGGCGCTCGAGACCGTGTTCGGGTTGAGCGCCGCCGGCGCACCCGATCGGTTTCTCGTCGGTCTTGCCGTGCTCAGCCTGCTCGCGGAAGTCGCAGAACAGCGTCCGCTCGTCTGCGTGATCGACGACGCGCAGTGGCTGGACCAGGCCTCGGCGCTGACGCTCGCATTCGTGGCGCGCCGGCTGCAGGCGGAGCCGGTGGGCTTGGTGTTCGCTGCGCGCGAGCCCGGTGAGGCGCTGCAGCACGTGCCCGAGCTGTGGGTGCGTGGGGTGCGGGACGCTGACGCACGCGCGCTCCTGCAATCGACGGTTCCGTTCGTGCTCGATGAGCAGGTACGGGATCGGTTCATCGCTGAGACGCGGGGCAATCCGTTGGCGCTGCTCGAGCTGCCTCGAGGCCTGAGCCCGACCCAGCTCGCCGGGGGTGTCGGACTCGTCGGCCGGGGGCCCCTCTCGGGAAGGATCGAGGAGAGCTTCGTCCGGCGCCTCGATGCGCTCTCAGATGACGCCCGGCGGTTGCTGTTGCTCGCGGCCGCTGAGCCGACCGGCGACCCACTGCTGCTGTGGCGCGCAGCCGAACAACTCGGTATCGGACCCACCGCTGCCGATGTCACGGCGGAGCAGGACCTGCTCGAGATCGATGACCGCGTCACGTTCGGCCATCCGCTCGTGCGCTCCGCGGTCTACCGCGCGGCGCCGGCCGGGGAGCGGCGGGAAGCGCACCTGGCGCTCGCCGACGCGACCGACCGCGATGCCGATCCCGACCGCCGAGCGTGGCACCTGGCGGTCGCCGCGACGGGACCAGATGAGGAGGTCGCCTCCGAGCTCGAGCGCTCCGCGACCCGGGCGCAGGCTCGAGGCGGACTGGCGGCGGCAGCCGCGTTCCTCGAGCGTTCCGTTGCGCTGACGCGAGATCCCGCGCGGCGTGCGGAGCGCGTGCTCGCTGCCACGCAAGCCAACCTGCAGGCTGGCTCGTTGGATTCCGCGCAGCGACTTCTGGAGATCATTGAAGTCGGGGCGCTGGACGAGCTCCAGCGGGCCCGCTTGGACGGTCTGCGGGCGCAGATCGCCTTCGCGTCAAGGCACGGAAGCGATGCTCCGCCCCTCTTGCTCGCCGCGGCGAAGCGACTCGAGCCGATCGATCCCGCGCTGGCTCGGGAGACGTATCTGGACGCCTTCTTTGCCGCGTTGACAACCGAGCGTTTGAGCCCTCGGGATGCCGTGCTCGAGGTCGCCGAGGCGACCCGGGCCGCCCCGTGGGCAGGAGGGACGCCCGGCCCGCCCGACCTGCTGCTGGACGGCCTGGCGACGCTGATCACCGATGGCTACCTCGCGGGAGCCCCGGTGCTCAAACGGGCGCTGAGCGAGTTCCGCGCCGCAGAGCTTGCCGGCGAGCACGCGCTCCGCTGGCTCCCGCTCGCATGCAAGATGGCCCACGACGTGTGGGACGACGAGAGCTGGTACGTGCTGTCAGGGCGCCTGGTGAAGCTGGCTCGCGACGGTGGCGCGCTGACGATCCTCCCGATCGGCCTCAGCCTGCGCTTCGCCATCGAGCTGTTCGCCGGAGCGTTCACATCGGCCGAATCCCTGAGCGAAGAGATCGAAGCGGTGAGCGCAGCGACGCACAGCAACCTCGCACCGTTCGGCACCCTGCTGCTCGCCGCGTGGCGGGGCCGGGAGCAGGACACGGTACGGCTGATCGAGGCCGCCACCCCGGAGATCGTCGCCCGGGGCGAGGGACAGTGGCTGACCGCGTGTAATTGGGCGAGCGCAGTGCTCTATAACGGACTTGGGCGGTTCGAGGACGCGCTCGTGGCCGCCGAGCAGGCTCGCGAGTATCCCCACGAGCTGGGCCTCTCCAATTGGGCCCTGACAGAGCTGGTCGAGGCGGCCGCCCGAAGCGGCAAGCCGGAGCGTGCGGCCGAGAGCATCCAGCAGCTGAGCGAGATGGCATCTGCGACCGGCACCCAATGGTCGCTGGGGAATATCGCGTGCGCCCGCGCCCTTGTCAGCGATGGCGCGACCGCCGAGGCGTTCTACCGCGCGTCGATCGAACACCTCGGGCGTACGCGCATCCGGGTGCAGTGCGCCCGCGCACAACTGCTCTACGGCGAGTGGCTGCGTCGCGAGGGCCGCCGGGTCGACGCACGGGCCGAGCTGCGCGCTGCCGAGGACCACTTCACGACGATCGGCATCGAAGCCTTCGCGCACCGCGCCCGTCAGGAGCTTCTCGCGACAGGTGAAAAGGTTCGCAAGCGAAGCGTCGAGACGCGCGGCGAGCTGACCGCCCAGGAGCGGCAGATCGCCCAGCTGGCCCGCGACGGCCTCTCGAACCCAGAGATCGGCGGGCGGCTGTTCCTCAGTCCGCGGACCGTCGAGTGGCACCTACGCAAGGTGTTCTCGAAGCTCGGCATCCGCTCCCGCCGTGGGCTGGCCGGTGCCCTGCCGGCCTCCGAGCCCGAGCTGAGCCCGGCCTGAAACCGCCCGCGCCTGCCGGCGCTCCTCCACTCCCGCGCTGTCAGACCGCGCCGGTGGCCGCCACCTACTGGAGGCCGGGTGTGCGCGATGCCCGCGGTACAACCAGTCAGTCCACGGGCGCGACGGGCCGGTTACGCGGTCACGCTGCCGGGAGCATGAGGAGACCGACCCGGCATAGCAAGCGCGGCAGCAACGCGTTCGGCGACCGAGGCGTGACATCGATGCTCGAGCGGACTGCCGTGGACGCCTTGGTCCTGGCGTACGTCGAGTGGCGCGAGGAGTCAACCGCGGTCCGGCAGGTGTACGGCTGGTGGACTAGCGGCGGCTGTGAAGACGCGGCTCGCGCACATGCGGCGTATCACGCCGCGCTCGATCGCGAAGAGGCTGCGGCCACGGCCTACGAACAGTTGATCGAAGCTGCTGGACAGCTGCTCAGAACCACGGTGAATCCCGCGTTGGTCCTGGACGGTGCGCTGTGCCGTTGATCTGCCGGATCGTGGCAGGTTTGACCGCCGGCGCTGTCAACGGATAACCAAGAGGAGCTCTGACCGAATCATCATGCAGAAACGTGTGTACGCGATCGTAGGTGCGAGCCTGGCCGGCGCGAAGGCGGCGGAGGCTCTCCGCGAGGAGGGATTTGACGGACGAATCGTGCTGATCGGCGACGAGCCCGAGCGGCCCTACGAGCGCCCCCCGCTATCGAAGGGCTACCTCCGCGGCGAGGCCGAGCGCAGGCCGTACGTGCACGAAGAATCGTTCTACTCAGAACAGGAGATCGAGCTGCGCTTATCGACCACCGTCGAACGGATCGACCCGGGCCGCTCCGAGCTGTCGCTGGCGGGCGGTGAGACGCTTCATTTCGACCGCCTGCTGTTGGCGACCGGCGCGGAGCCGCGCCGCCTGGCCATCCCCGGCGCCGATCTCGAGGGCGTTCTCTACCTGCGCTCGATTGAGGACTCGGAAGCGATCCGAGGCCGCATCGACGAGGGTGGCCGGCTGGTGACGATCGGCGCCGGCTGGATCGGCGCCGAGGTCGCCGCGTCGGCGAAGCAGCGGGGATGCGACGTGGCGATCGTGGAGCAGGCCAAGGTGCCGCTCGAGCGGGTGTTGGGCCCTGAACTGGGCGAGGTCTACCGCGACATCCACACCGACCACGGAGTGCGGTTCATCGGCGGCGCGGCGGTCGAGGCGATCGAGGGCGAGACCAAGGTGGCGGCGGTTCGCTTGGCAGACGGCCGTCGTGTGAAGGCAGACTTCGTCGTCGTCGGCGTGGGCGTCGAGCCGCGAGTACGGCTCGCGCGGGCCGCCGGTCTCGCGGTCGATAACGGCGTCGTCTGCGACGAGTACCTGCAAACGGACGCCGCGAACGTTTTCGCGGCAGGCGACATCGCCAACGCGCCGCACCCGTTGTTCGGTGTCCGGCTGAGGGTCGAGCATTGGGCCAACGCCCTCCACCAGGGCCCCGCGGCCGCGCGCAACATGCTCGGGCAGCGAGAACGGTGGGAGCGGATCCCGTACTTCTTCTCAGACCAGTATGAGATCGGGATGGAGTACTCGGGATACGCCGCCGAATGGGACGAGATCGTGATCCGAGGAGATCTGTCGAGCCGAAAGTTCGTCGCCTTCTGGTCGACGGACGGGCGCGTGCTCGCAGGGATGACCGTAAATGTGTCGGGTCTCACCGCGGACATTCGGGCCTTGATCAGCTCCCGCCGGCAATTCGACCGCGCCCGGCTGAGCGATCCCGATATCCCTTTGACCGAGATCTCGGCAGCCGAATCCGAACAGGTGGTAACGCGATGAACGAACGTGTGCAACGGCTCCGCGAGGCGGGGGTATCGATCTGGCTCGACACACTCTCCAGGGAGCTGCTCGAGACCGGTTCGTTCGAGCGGATGATGTGCGAGCTGGGAGTGAGCGGGGCGACATCGAACCCCACGATCTTCGCCAAGGCGATCACCGGCTCCGACCGTTACGATCGCGATCTTCGCGACCTCGTGGACAACGGGGTGACCGACCCTCAGGAGCTGTTCTTCAGGATCGGCCTCGACGACATCCGGGCCACCGCCGACCTGTTGGCACCGGTGTACGAGCAAAGCGCCGGCTGCGACGGGTTCGTCTCCTTCGAATGCACGCCGGACCTGGCCGAGGATACGGAGGCGACGATCGACCAGGCGCTCGAGTTGTGGCAACGGCTCGAGCGGCCCAACGTGATGATCAAGGTGCCCGCGACCGCCGCCGGTGTGCCGGCGATCGAGGAGCTCACCGCCCGGGGCGTGAACGTCAACGTCACGCTGCTGTTCTCACTCGAACGCTACGAGCAAGTGATCGACGCGTACCTGGCCGGCCTCGCCCGGCGAGCTCAGATCAGCGAGCCGCTCAGCGGGATCGCCTCGGTCGCGTCGTTCTTCGTCTCGCGCGTGGACACCAAGGCCGACCGCGAACTAGCCGCGAACTCGCCCCTGCGGGGCCGGATCGCGATCGCCAACGCCCACCGCGCCTACGGCCGCTACCGCGCGCGCTTCGCCGATCAGCGATGGCGAACGCTCGAGGCGAAGGGCGCACGGCCTCAGCGGCCGCTGTGGGCCAGCACCGGCACGAAGGATCCCACGCTTTCCGACGTGCTCTACGTCGAGCGGCTGGTCGCTCCCGCCGTCGTCAACACCATGCCCGAGAAGACCCTGACCGCGTTCGCCGACCACGGCAACGTAGAGCGCACACTGGACACGAATCTCACTGACGCCGAGCGCATCCTCCACGAGGCCGAGGCCGCCGGGATCGACCTGCCCCGGATCACCGAGGATCTTGAGCGCGAGGGCGTGAAGTCGTTCTGCGACTCCTACCACGAGCTTCTCGATCGGATCGAATCGAAGCTCGGGCACGCTGCCCCCCGCGCCGATCGGTGAATAAGACGGAGCAATCGGAAGAACGATGACCGCCGGACCCCCCGCTCCCACGAGCGCCCACGACCCGCAGCCCAAGCAAGTTGAGTCAAACCGACCCGCCGCCCAGCCCGTCGGGACGTTGTTGTCCGTCAACGTCGGCTTGCCGAAGGGCGTGTCCTGGCGAGGGAGGACCGTATTCACCGGAGTCTTCAAGGACCCCGTGCCCGGTTCCCGCCGGGTCAGCAGGGACAACGTTGACGGCGATGGTCAAGGCGATCTGGCTGGCCACGGCGGCGAGCAGCGTGCGGTATTCGTCTACCAGATCGACTCGTATCGGTACTGGGAACGCGAGCTTGGGCGAAGCGACTTCATGTACGGGCAGTTCGGCGAGAACTTCACCGTCGAGGGGCTCAGCGACGCCGAGGTCTGCATCGGGGATCGCTACCAGATCGGCAGCGCGATCTTCGAGGTAACGCAACCCCGCGTCACCTGCTACCGCGTCGGGATCCGCATGAACGATCCGCGGATTCCCGCGTTGCTCGTCTCCCACCACCGCCCAGGCTTCTACTTCCGCGTGCTCGAAGAGGGTGAGGTACAAGCCGGAGACGACATCATCAAGCTCTCCTCGGGACCCGAGCAGATGACGGTCGCCGACGTCGACGCGCTGCTGTACCTCCCCGGGCACACGCGGCAAGGGCTGCTCCGAGCGCTCCGGATCCCGGCGCTCAGCTCGGGCTGGCAGGGCTCGTTCCGAGCCCTGCTGAACGAGGAACCCGGCGCCGGCAACGCGGGCCTCGCGGTAACGAGCCCGCCTCCCGCCTGGCCCGGCTTCCGTCGGCTGACCGTCGCGGCGATCACGCGCGAGAGTGACGCGGCGATCTCAATACGCCTCGAGGAGCCCACGGGCGCTGCACTGCCGGCCGCCCTCCCGGGCCAGTACCTCACCGTGAGAGTCCAGCCCGACGAGCAGCGGGCAGTTCTGCGCAACTACTCCCTGTCCGGACCACCCGGGGCGGGCTACTACCGGGTGACCGTCAAGCGCGAACGCGGCGGTGTGTCCAGCGGCTATTTGCACACGCGTCTCGCCGTCGGTGACCAACTCGACATCGCAGCTCCGCGCGGCACGTTCATCCTCGATGCGACGGACGCGCCAGTGCTGCTGATCAGCGCCGGGATCGGTGCCACCCCCGTCCTCGCCATGCTTCAGGCACTGGCGCACGAGCACTCCGATCGAGAGATCTGGTGGCTGCACGGCGCACGAAGCGGCCGTGAGCACCTGTTCGCCGCCGAGGCCCGAGCCCTCCTCGCCTCGCTGCCGGACGTACGAACCCGGATCTGCTACAGCCACCCCGCCCCGAACGACATCGAAGGCCGCGACTTCGAGGGCCCGGGCCGTCTCACCGCATCGCTGCTCGCCGACATGGACCCACCCCCTGATGCCGAGGCATACCTTTGTGGGCCTACATCGTTCATGGACGAAATCAGCGCCGGTCTTGCCGCCCAGGGGTTCGACGCCACCCGCATCCACACGGAACCGTTCGGACCGGCAGCGGGTCAGACGCCGGGGATCGCAGCCACGCCGGCGCCGGCCGCCCACCCACCCGCCGGACAGCCCGGAAACGGCCCAACGATCGCGTTCGCCCGCAGCGACCTCACGATCCGGTGGAGCAGCGACTACGGCAACCTGCTCGAGCTCGCCGAGTCCTGCGACGTACCCGTCCGCTGGTCATGCCGGACCGGCGTCTGCCATACCTGCGAGACAGCGCTCATCGCCGGGAATGTCGACTACAGCCCCGACCCCATTGAACCCCCCGCCGACGGAAGCGTGTTCATCTGCTGCTCGCAGCCCCGCGATGACGTCGTCCTTGACCTGTGACCGGTATCACGGCCACATCGCCCGGCAGGACAACGGGCAGCCGGTGCATTGCACGGTTCCATCGAAGAGAAATCGAAGGGATCCGACCTGCGAATCGATGGTTCCAGCTTGGGCTCACCTCCTCTCAGATCCTCTGATGTAGCGGTCGATTCCCGGGGTTCGGCAGCGAGATCGATTCCCTGCCCATCACGAGGACGCCGGCTCCGGCTCCGGCTCACTCGTCATCTCCCCAGCCGGCTGCGCGGCCACCGCGCGGGCGGCGCTCCACGTGCCGAACAGGCGTGTGACCACGCTCGCCGCAGGCCACTCGCTTTCGGCGAGGCGTGCGAGCGCCTCTCCCCCACGCCGGCGCGCGTGCGTGCACGACCAGTCATAGGACGACGGCAGCCCGCCGTAGCGGGCGCGCCACTCGCGCATCGCGGCGACGACGCGCTCTCGGGTCCAGCGCCTGGCTATGGCGCCGGGGTGGCAGGCCTTGCAGTACGCGTACGCGTCGCCCTTACCGTTGCGCGGCTGCGTGTAGGCGCCGCAGCCGCGGCACACCCCCTGGTAGCGCGCCTTGATCGCCCGCGCCTTCTCCCCGGTCGGGTCGTAGAAGTAGGCCTTGATCGTCGCTCGCGAGCGGCCGAGACGACCAGCGATCTGTGCAATCGATAGGCCCTCGAACTCGCGATAGTGCCTGGCGAGGGCGACAGCACGGCGGCGCTCAGTCACTCGGTCGACCACCGCCCTTGAGCCGTTCGGCGCCATGGCCAGCGACCGTACCGCTGCCGCTTGGCGTTCCCGCCGAGGTTCAGCGCCGATCGGTGTGCGGCGTACGAGCATCACCCAAAGGCCGGCCGACCGCACGCGACCGGCCTTGCGCACGCGCAGCAGGCCCGGACCCGCCACTGACCGGACGCTCGCGCCGCGCCAAACACAGGTCTCGGTGCCTGGCATGCGCGCTACGGTCGGGGTGACTCCTGAGGCGCCACCCGTCGCAAGGACCAACCCTTAGCGGACACGCGCGCTCGAACCCCTTCAACCGTGGATTCGGTGAATATGGTCCGGATGGAAAAATCGAACCCGGACGATGTCAGGGCATACGAGAGGCGTCTCGCCGATGTCACGATCGGCGCATTGCAAACGTTGTCAGGACCAATCGTGTTGAGCGAGTACCAGCCGACCTGGCCCGAGGCATACCGGCGTCACGCCAGCCGAATCAGACATCCTCTCAGTCAGCGGGCGGTCCGACTTGAGCACGTGGGCTCTACCTCGGTGCCGGGATTGCCGGCGAAGCCGATCATCGACATCGCGCTCGAAGTGCTCGATTCATCGGACGAGCCCAGCTACGTCTCGGATCTCGAGGCAGCCGGGTACGTGCTGCGGATCCGAGAGACAGACTGGTTCGAGCATCGCATGTTCAGAGACCTTGACCTGGGCGTGAATCTGCACGTCTTCTCGGCCGGTTGCTCGGAGACGGACCGAATGGTGCGCTTCCGGGACTGGCTCAGGGGCAATGCGTCGGACCGCGATCTATACGCTCGTGCCAAGCGAGAGCTCGCTTCGCGCGAGTGGACTTACCTGCAGCAATATGCCGATGCAAAGACCGACGTGATCGCGTCGATCATGGTACGCGCTGAGGCGATGCCGACGGTCTCGGACTCGACCTCGTAACGCCACGCTGTCTGTCCGCACTGGAAGGCTCAACGAACATCGTCGGAACCCACGAGAATGTCGAAAGACGCTGGCGCGCGGGATACTCGTCTCATGCCCCGATGGGGTCTGGTCCTGATCGGTCTCGCCCTGCTCGTCGGGGCCGGGTTTGCGTTCGCCGCCTCTCGCGGCAGCGATCAGCCAGAAGTTGGCGCCGATGTGCTCCCAGTCGTGGCGTTGGCGCATCGCGCGGATGTGTACGGCGATTGCTCGAAGGTCAACGGTGTCGCGTACTTCTCGGAGAATCCGTGTCAGACGTTCGTCTTGATCGAGAGCGACCACTTCGGCTCGGCGCTCGAGTTCTGGGAAGCCGAGACCCGCGTGCTGAGGATGGCCGGCTGGCGTCACAGCGCGCCGCAGTTGGTCGACTACGACGGCTCGAACGACGGCATGGCGCGGCGCAACGAGAGCTGGGTCCTGCGAGCTCAACGGGCGTGTGCGTACGTCGCCACCGATCGCATGGGCGTCGTGGCCGAGCGGCCCTCGCTGTTCCCGTACGACCCCTACGACATTCCTCACGGGCTCTACGTCTTCTACCGCAGAGCTAAGGCAGTTACGCGCGGGCAGACGCTCTGGGTGCGACTCCGTCCCCAAATCCGGGAGGTCGCTGCATCGGATGATCACGTGCACCGTGCTGCCAGTCGCCTCGCATGGTCCCCTGCGTGAGCGCATCCGATTGACCCGGCGGCGAACGCGACCCGTCAGCGCGGATGACGTCGCGCAAAGGTCGTCGGATTCCGCGCCCGTCTCAAAGCCCAACCTTGAGCGCACAGCCTGAAGTACCGCTAGCGGCCCTGGCGTTCGCTGCGTTCTTTCCGCTGCCGCGCCAGCACGGATCGTTCCGGCCAGCCGTCGCGGCAGTGACTGCCGCTCGAGGCACCGAACGATCGTCACGCGGTGCCTCTATTTCAGACTCGGCGGCACCGTTGCGTCGACGACGCGGATGATTCTCGCTTTCGACGCCTCCCATGAATGCGTCGCCTCGTCGGTGTCGGGCGTGAGCTCTCCGATCGGCTCGACCTCGTACACCGCGCCACCCAGTTCGATGCCGAGCTTCCAGACCTCCGCCGGAGACAGGCCACGTCGCCGAGCCTGGATCAGCTCCGACGGGATGGTGACCGCCGCATAGCCGCGAGCTGCGGCCAGGTCGGTTGTGACGTAGACGCGGTCTGTGCGATACGGCGCCCCGAAATCGCCAGACACTGACAAGGCGCCGGTCTCGTCTGCTGGCAATACATACTCGCCTGCCTGGAGTCCGCGGGCCCCTCCGTGGAAGTAACGGAGTCGAGACACATCTCGACGGTAGCGATCCGACAGGAAGGGCAAGAGGTGCTAGCGCTCGGCCGGCCCGACCGATGCTTGTCTGAGGAAGCTCAGTTGGGAAGGGCGATCGAACACCGGATGGGTGGTTCGAGGACGGGGAACCGGAGGACACACGGTAGAACTAGGCCGGCAGCGAGAGCCACGCGCTGCAGAATTGACTGGCATGCGTCCGCGGTCGCCTTAGCCTTGTCATCAGTGGGTCGTCGAGATCGCCAACGTCAGCGAGACGCGCGTGCCAGGGATCCGGGAGCTCAGTTTGGTGTCGTTGTCGTCGCAGGGGCAACATCGGAGGTGAACCTCGAGCCTGAGGTCGAGCTGATGAAGGCTGCGCTGCTCTATGGGGACAAGGTCACAGCGATGAGTCCGCTCCTGACCATGCTGCTCCGGGTCGAAGAGCTGGGAAAGCTTAAGCCGCTGGAGCTCATCGAACTGATGCGCCGGGTGAGTCCTTACCTTCTTCCGGCCGGCGAAGGAGCAGCGTTTGTCCGCGGGCTCGAGCAGATCGAGAAGTTCCTCAAGCCGGGTGGCGGTGGCACGCCGCTAACCGGTCGGTTGGTTCGAAGCGAGCTTCGCCGCCGGCTCGAACCTGCCCGTGAACTCCTAACCGAGGGTGTGGAGGACCTCGCGGAACGGAGCGGGGTGACGGAACTCGCGGCCGCGCGGTCGAAGGGTCTTCTGGACATCCAGAGCGTTGATCCAGGTGACGCTCTTGATCTGATCGCCTCTTGTCTCATCTCGGCCAAGCTGGCCGAGCGTGGAGAGAACCAGGAGTCTCCTCACACGAACCGGCTAGTCGGCGCATACGTCGAACGTCTGGCCCAGCATCTCGAGGCGGGGCGCAATTACCTCATCTTCGATCGGCAAACAGCGAGTCTCGTCGAGGCCGGGCTGAAGGATGGTCTCTTTAGAGCTGCGCCAGGCCCGTCGGGGCGTGCGGCTCAAGCTATGACCGCCTCAGGACTGCTGGCCCGGTTGCCCACGTTCCCTCTTGCATCGCTGGACGAGATCATCGACATCCGAAAGGGTCTTGCTGGTCCGCTCACACACTTCCGAGCGGCGATGGTCAGTGCGGCCAGAGACTTTTCGTCAGAAGCTTGGAGCGCAGAGTTTGGGGACGAGCTCCACGACCTCTGGGTCGAGAGGGTTGCACCGGCTGTGCAGGAAATCGACGATGAGGTTCGGAGCAATGCCTCGCTAGTCGAGATTGCCGCAGGGGTTGCCGGGACCGCCAAGGCAACGCTCCCGGGCCTCTCACTAATCGGCGCTGGGCTGGCTGGCCACGCCCACGCGCTCACGCTCGCGGGCGAGACCGCGGCTGTCGCAGTCCCCCTCTTGGACGCGCTACGGACGCGCCGACGGGGCGCTAGCGACCTTCGGCTGAAACCGTTCTACTTTCTCTATTCAGTCGATGCCGCACTGTCCTAGGCTCCGGATCTCACTCACCATCCACCAGCGGACACGCCGAGCGGATCGATGGAGGTATCCGGATCCGGCCGAGCCGACGCGTTCACACTGTCCTGTGGTTCCGGTGCTGACAGGCTGGGCGACTAGGCGGACAACCCCGCCATGGAACAAGCCGAGCGCCGAGAACCGGTTTGCCGCACGGATCGGGACCGGTCGGAGCCGGTCATTTGAAGTTCAGACGTCCGATCCCGAGCGCGGATGCAAGCCACACGGCGTGCCCGGGACCGGTAGCGAGGAGCTCGGGGCGCAGCCATGAGTAGGTGTTCAGGTATCGCGCGACTAGTTGGATCCTGCCGGTCCGGCTAATTCGCTCGACAGCTCCGATTATTGCGGGCCCGTCCGCGGGCACGGCGCCGGCCGTGAACCACATTGCATGGTCGGGCCCTTCGACGATCGAGCCGAACGGGCGGTCGAACGGGGGCTTCAGAATGAACTCCTTGATCTTGCCTTGTGGCGTGATCCTCCCTATTCGGGCGAGGCCTTGCCCTTCGGGCTTCGTGCCGCCCTCGGTGAACCAGACCGTGTGCTGCGGTCCCAGTGCGATCCCCCAAGTTCCGCCGTGGTTCCGCCCAGGCAGGTTGTAGATTCGTACCTGTCTACTGGGAGTAACGCGTCCGATACGGGGGTGGGCGGAGTCTGTGAACCACATCGAGCCGTCGGCGCCTTCGACTAGGTCGGCCGTGCGGGTGTTGGCTGGGATGAAGTGCGGAATCTCCTCGCCGGTGGCGGAAATCTCGCCGATCGCGACGCGGGTCCTGTAGCCAACGCGCCAGTTGGCGATTCCCCATACGAGGCCCGTCGGTCCGGCCGACAGCGGGCCGAAGTAGCCCCGCATCTGGAACGTGCTGAGCACACCGGCCGGTGTCGCGCGCACGACGTTGCCGGGGGCGGCGGAGATCGCCCAGATGCTGCGGTCAGATCCCACAGCCAGGCTATCGGTGCCGACCGTATTCGCCCGGCTCGCCCAAGTGACCCGTCCTGCCTGGGTCATGCGCTCGAGCTTCCCCGACTCGGTCGTGAACCACAGGGCATCATCCGCACCGGCCACCATTGCCATTGGATAGTTCCCTTCGTTGGTGCGGAACCGGTGGACCCAGCGGATGCCGCGTGCTCCGACGCCGCTGGCGAGCATCGCACTCGCAGCGGCAACCGCTGCGACTGCGATCACCCGCCGACCGCGGGCGGCCGCCGCCAGGACGCGCTCAGCGCGGTGCCGCATCGAACCGCCCGGTAAGAGCTCGCTTTCGTCGCGCGTGCCGCCCGCGGGCCGCAAGCTCAGTCTGGCACTCACGAGACCGAAGGCTATTGGCTAAGACCCTTGAAGCTCGGGAGGGCTCGCCGCAGCGCTCCCTGGCGTCTCACGTCCCAACGTCAAACGAACGCGAGTGAGAGACGCGCATCTGGCGGATAGGCCCGACGCCTCGCGGCGCCGGGCCCTCCTCAGAACCGGACTTGCCAGTTTCCCGGCATCCGGCTCAAGCAAGCCTTGTTGGCTGGTAGGCGGGCAGAAGTGCCGGGCCGTTGCATTCGGCGTGTATGAGACGGTGGTCAGCCGTGTCCGGTGTCACCGGCTTGACGATCGTGATCGTCGCGCGGGTGCTGGTCAGCCACTGTTCCCAATCACTTGGGGTTTGTGGCTGTTGGTCGGCGGCGAAGAACAGGCGCTTGCAGATCGGACAGCGGCCGTCCTGGGCTTGGTAGAGCCGCAGGGTGGTGTTGTTGATCGGCAGGACTTGCTTGCGCCGCCGCATTGCCCAGTAGTCGGCGAGGGCGGGGTCGTCGGGTGACGCTCCGCTCTTGACGACCAGGTGCCGGACGATGCGGGTCCAGGCGAAGTAGTGCATGTAGGCGCCGCTGTGGCGGTCGCCGAACACCCACCGGTTTTGCCTGGCCTTGTTGAACTGGCCGAAGTACCGGTGAACGACCCAGGACTTCGGTTTGTTCGCGTGGCTGCTGGTGGCCCATTTGTAGGTGAGCTTCCAGAGGTAGACGTCGAGATCGGCGAAGATCGCGGCGGATACCTGTGTCCGGTAGTAGTTGGCCCAGCCCCGGATGATCGGGTTGAGCTTCTTGATCACGGCTTGAGCGTTGCTCCCGCGAAGGGAGCGCAGCTCGTTCTTGAGCCGTGCCCGGATCCGTCCGATGGCCGCCTTGCTCGGTTTGATCAGCAGCTTGCCGTGGTAGCGGCGGACGTTGAATCCCAGGAAGTCGAAGCCCTCGTCGAGGGTGACGACGCGCGTCTTGTCCTCGTTGAACGCCAGACCTCGGGGCGCCAGCCACTTGGCGAGCTTGGCCTTGACCTCGAGCGCGTCCTGCCTGGTGTGGCAGTGCACGACGAAGTCATCGGCGTAGCGGATCAATACTGGGCAGTCCGCCGTCACCCAGCCCGTCGGGTAATAGCGGGTTCCGGCGACCTCTTCCATCCCGTGCAGGGCGATGTTCAGCAGCACAGGGCTGACAACGCCGCCCTGAGGAGTTCCCTCCTCGGTGCGATGCAGCCGACCTTGCTCGACCACGCCCGCTTTCAGCCACTGCCGGATCATCCCCCGGGCGGGGAACGAGCCGACCTGGTTGAGGATGTGGTCGTGGGCGATCCGGTCGAACGCCCCGGCCAAATCTGCGTCCAGAATCCATGGCCGCTTCGGGCTCTTGCCCTTGACGACCTCGAACACGCCCTGGATCGCGTCGTGGCAACCACGGCCCGGCCGAAACCCGTAGGACTTCGGCTCGAACCTCGCCTCCCACTCAGGCTCCAACGCGCTGACCACCCGAGCTTGGTGTGCTCTGTCGGCGATCACGGGAATTCCTAATGGTCGACGCTTGGTGCTGCTGCCCCTCTTCGGGATGTACACCCGTCTGACGGGCATGGCCTTGAAGGGCTCCGCCTGTTGCTGGATCCTGTCGACCAGTTGCATCTTGGCCTCCGGGGTCAGCACGACCTCGCCGTCCACACCTGCCGTCAGACGACCGGCATTGCGCTCCGTCACCCGCCGCACGCTGATCAGCGTGTTCGCGCGCGAGCGGAGCATCAACTTCTGCAACCGGCGGACCCTGGGAAGGTCCCCCGCCTTCGATGCCGTGAAGATCCGCTGCCGCAACCGCCGTACGTCCGCCTCCGCACGCCGCCAGTCAACCTGGCGCCACCGCAGCGCGTCGTCCTCTGGTCCACTCACCACAACAGCCGAGGCCGTCGCAGCGTCCAGCTTGTCCTTCGGTTCCGGGATCTCGGTCATCTTCTTCTCCACAGGCTCACCTGACCGCGTCAGCACCCTTTCGAGTCCGGGCACCAGGCCCGGTATCCGGCCGGTTATGCGAGACCGCCAACTGGAGAGGCTGGCTACGTGGTCCCGGTTTCCCGTTGCGTTTTCCGCCGCCGGCATTTCGCTTCTCGGTCATCCGATTCCCGCCAGGGGATTGGGCCTTCCTCACGGTCGGCTTACCGGGCAAGACCAGCTGCCCGGACCCAGACGGGGTTACCGCGTTCCGCACGCACGAGCTGCGACCGGGGTGGGTGCCCCCTATACCCCGAGGACAGTGGTGCTCACCCGATCGGGTCGCCTCCCCGACCGGCACCCGCCGCTTCCCAGCGGCAGTCCCTCTACCCCGCCACGACATCCCACCGTGCGAGGCTGCGCTTCACGAGGCATCAACAGGGGTTCAATCACGTTCACCCGTCCGGTCTTCCCCTCGCCCACACCACCGGGGTGGAACCGGCGGCGCTTCGGCTTCCCCCTGAGCTTCGCACCCCGCCGTTACCAGCAGCGCACGTCAGGGGCGGGGACAGGCCATCGAGCACGGACCTGGAACTACCGCTCAACTCACATCCGTCGATCTCCAATCCGGTAGTTCACTCAATGCGTGCGACCTCGCGTCGCACGGCGAAATGCGCGTCTCCGGCGGCGGGGCCGAGGTGCCCTGCCTTCGCGTTCGCGCGAGCATCCGCAAGGTCGATGCTGATCTGGCTTGCTCTCTCAGCGGTCGATGACGGCGTCTGTGATGGCGTCGATCCCTGCCAGCCTGTGGCCGAGCTCCTCGCTGAGGTCATAGCGAATTGCGAGCGCGCTGGGTGTTGTGTAGCTCAGCTTCGTCTGGTGTTCGTCCAGCCACACCAGAGCCTTGAGGGGTAGGTCGAGGGCGGTGAGGGGCGCGGCCTGCATGACCGGCGTCCCGGCTTCCGGGCTGCCGAAGATGACGACCTTCGTGTCGCGCAGCTTGAGACCGACCGCTTCGGCCTCACCGCTGTGGTCGATGACGGCGAGTAGCTTGAGTCCCTTGGCTGCCACGATCGCAGACAGACGCGCCACGGTGTCCGCCACCGACCAGGGCTCAGTTTCGTGACGACTTGCGCTGTGGAGGAGTTGGGCGTGGGCCCGTGCGGGTTCATCGCTCGGTCCGCGTTACCAGATCGGGTCCGGCCAGGTCAACGCCCGGAAGCACCTTCGCGGGGACTGGCTCGTTGGCCGTTTCTACGCGGCCGCGCGGGACCCGCCGGACCGCGACGAGGAATGTTGCGGCCATGACGGCGGCCATCATGTAGAAGACGGTCTGGGTCGAGTGCGCGAAGGCGAGCTGGACGTCGTGCGCGAGCGCGTGTGGCTGTCCGGCGCTTGGTCGTGCCGCCGATGCCCCGGCCCCGAACGAGGTGGCGACCCGGTGTGCGATGCCGCCCGGGACGCCGGCTTTGGTGAGCGCGGTGGTGACGTTGGTGTCCGCGCGGTGGATGAGGATCGTGCCGAGCACGGCCAGGCCGAGGCTGGCTCCGAAATTGCGGGCAGTCTGGGTGATTCCCGTGGCCTCGCTGTAGCCTGCGCTCGGGGCGCGGTTGACCGCGTCGGTGCTCGCGGGGGTGAGCATCAGCCCGATCCCGCCGCCGGCGATCACCACGTAGATCCATTGGTGGCTCAGCGAAAGGTCCGTGAGCTTCCTGGCCAGCAGGAAGAATCCCACCGCGCTGATCGCGCAGCCAAAGATGATCGCCGGCCTGGCGCCGAGCCGGTCGAGGATCCGGCCGCCGAGTTGAGACGCGATCACGTACCCGAGGAAGAAGCACAGGAGGTAGAGCCCGGCCTGTGACGAGGTCTTCCCGAGGGAGACTTGCGAGTAGATGCTGGCGAAGAAGAAGAACGGCACGAACACGACCGACATCATTCCCAGCACGGCTGTGTCGGCGGCGAAGCCGCGGTCGGCGAAGATCCGGAGCTGGAGCAGCGGATCGGGCGTGTGGAGCTCCCAGCGAACGAAGGCGACCATCAGGAGCGCCCCGACGATGATCGAACCCCAGGTCGGGGCGCTGCTCCAGCCCCACACACTGGACTGTTCAAAGCCGAGCACGAGTAGGCCCATCGCGCCGCTGATTAGAACGGTGCCGCGGTAGTCGAGCCTGGTGTGCTCGACCTTTGTCTCCTCGCAGCTTTTGCGGATCAGCAGCAGCGCGATGATCGCGACCGGGACGTTGATCCAGAAGATCGAGCGCCAGGTCCATTGCGTCAGGTAGCCGCCGGCGATCGGCCCGATCGCGGTGAGCCCTCCGGCGATCCCGAAGAAAATCGCCATCGCGCGCCCCCGTTCCCGTAGCGGGAACGCCGAGGCCACGATTCCCACCGCGGCCGGGAATAGCAATGCCGCGCTGGCGCCCTGAAGGATTCGAAAGCCGATGATCCACGCCTGAGCCACACTCCCTTTCGGGGTAAAGCCACAGCACGCTGACGTAACCGCGAAACCGATCACGCCGATCACGACCATCCGACGACGCCCGCGGGCGTCGCCCAGCTTCCCGCCCAGCGCGAACAGCGCTGAGAGCGCAAGCAGATATCCGTTGATCACCCACTGTGCGCCGGTGCCCGAGAGCGAGAGCTCCGCTTGAATTTTCGGGATCGCGATCGCGACGATCGTCTGATCGATGAACGTCATCCCGACCGCGAACACCATCGCGACCAGCACCAGATTCTTTCTTGTCTTCATCGTCCCGTCACCTCGGGAATGACTGGTCGCTCGCTCGAAAGCCCACTCAGGCCCCGGCGAGTGTCGGGTCCTCCACGCGGATAGCTCCGGTCTCGCTGCCCTGTGTTGGATCTTCGTATCGCTCCGCGCCGATCTCACCGCCCGATGTCGGGTCTCTCTCGCGGACGGTGCCGGTCTTGGCGCTCCGGGTGGGGTCTTCACTGGGCTCGGCCACTGGCTCCCCTCCTCCTGTTGGGTCCTCGAAGGGAGCCGCGCCGATTTCCGTTCCTTGCGTTGAGTCTGCGTCGGCTGGCTCGTTGGTCGTCATGTCAGCCTCCGTTCGGGCCCTCGGCGGTGCCGAGTGCCGCGCGCAGCTGGGCGGTCGCCTGGGCGATAGCGGCGCGGGTGGCGTTGGTCTGGCTCATCGAGTTGAGCAGCATGAAGTCGTGCACGACTCCGTCGTAGCGCACAGCCGTAACCGGGACCCCGGCCAGTCGGAGTTTGTCCGCATACTCCTCGCCCTCGTCGCGCAGCACGTCAGCCTCATCGACGAGCAACAGGGTCGGCGGCAATCCCTCCAGCTGCTCGATGGTCGCCTGGTTGGGCGAGGCGGTGATCTCCGAGCGCTTGGTCTCGTCGGGGATGTAGGCATCCCAAAACCAGGCCATCAGCTCGCGGCTGAGGTAGTAGCCGGTCGCGAACTTGTCATAGGAGTCGGTGTCCATCGCGGCGTCGGTGACCGGGTAATACATGCCGGCGTGAACGAACTTGACGTCGCCGCGCTCCTTGGCCATGAGCGTCAGCGCGGCGGTCATGTTGCCGCCAACCGACTCCCCGGCGACCGCCATGCGGCTGGCGTCCAGCCCCTTGGAGGCGCCTTCGCGAGCGATCCATTGTGCCGTGGCGTAGCCCTGCTCGATCGCAACTGGGTAGGGCCCCTCGGGCGCGTTGGGGTACTCGACGAATGCCAGTGCGGCTCGCGCGCCGACGGCGAGCTCGCGGACGAGACGATCATGGGTCCCGGCATTGCCGAGCACCCATCCGCCCCCGTGCATGTAAAGGATGACGGGGAGCGTGCCGGTGGCGCCTTGCGGCTTGATGATTCGCACCCGAACGTCGCCGACCGGAGCGGGAACGGTGATCCATTCCTCATCGATCGGCAGTTTCTCCACTGGGGCGGCCTGGAGGTCGTCGAGGACCTTGCGGGCGGCGGGGTATCCCAGCTCATAGAGAAACGGAGGTGTCGAGGTCGCATCGGCGACCGCCTGCGCGGCGGGCTCGAGGACGATTCGGGTCTGAACGGACATGGCGATGATCCTTTACAGAGAGGTGGATGGAGCGGATGGCCGGCACCGACAACCGTTCCGGGAGTCCAGGGCGCAGGCAGGTGAACGTTCGCGTCGCTTCAGCGACGCGCCGGCGCGGCCAGTCAGTCCGCCCGGTAGTGCGGCGGTGCGACCGCCGCGCACTCCTGCCGGGAGCCACGTCCCGTTGACCGTGGGGACATGCCCGGTGAGAGCACCGAGATGGCAGGGTGGCATTGCGCTGTCGAGCTCCTGGTTTGACGTTGGCCGAAATTGCTGGACCAGCACAGGTTCGGTCATGGCCTTGGGGGAGAGTCAAGCCCCAATTCGCGAATTGACTCTCCCCTCAGGGGAGAGTTCATACTGGGTGCCATGACCGCCTCGTTAGCCATCGGGGACTTCGCTCGCGCGACACATCTCAGCCACAAGACGCTGCGCTACTACCACCGCGTCGGCATCCTCGAGCCCGCCGACGTCGACCCGCACACCGGGTATCGCCGCTACCAGACCGATCAGATCCCGGTCGCGCAGATCATTCGCCGCTTCCGAGACCTCGATATGCCCTTAGAGGACATCCGGGCAGTGCTCGCCGCCCCGGATGTAGCCGCGCGCAACGAGCTGATTGCCTCGCACCTTCGCCGCCTCGAGTCCACGCTGGAGCGCACCCAGCAGGCCACCGCGTCCTTACGCCATCTCCTCGAGACCCAGACTCCGGCCACTCCGGTCGACCTTGTCCACATCAGTATTCCCGCCACCCCGGCCGCCGCGATCACGGCCACCATCGACATCGTCGACGCGCCGACGTGGTATCAGGGCGCCCTCGGCGAACTGCACGCGTCCCTGACCACCCAAGGCGTTGAGACCCTCGGGCCCGCCGGCGGGATCTTCTCCAACGCCCTCTTCACCGAGGAGCGAGGCCAGGCCACCGTGTTCATCCCCTGCAATCCCACCTTCCGACCCGTCGGCCGGATCACTCCGCTCGTCACTCCCGCCGCTGAGCTGGCCGCGGCAACACACGCCGGGCCGCACGACGACATCGACCGTATGTACGGCGCACTGGCCACCTACGTCGCCGAGCACGCGCTGAGCGTGGACGGCCCGATCCGCGAGTTCTACCTCGTCGAGCGCCACATCACCGACGACGAGTCGAAATGGCGCACCCAAATCGGCTGGCCGATCTTCCGCACCGCCCAACCAGCGTAGGCAGACCTAACACGCGTGGCCACGCCAGCCGTAGCGCCAGCAGCAACCGTGCCCATGGCTAGGGCGGGCTGCGACTCAATCAACACGAAGCTGATGCGCGGGACCCGCGCGCTGGAAGCGATGAGCCTAAGTTTCGACGACAGCTGCTAGATCGCTAACGCAGCCACGAGCTCGACGAGCTCGCGTGTTGCTAGTTCATGTACCTCGAACCACTCGAGGATCTGGCTCGGGTCCCTTTGGACGTACGTCCATCCGTCCCAGCGCCTGGTAGAGGGAGGTGGGAATGGTTGTCGCGGGCACACGCGAGATGGTTTTCCCAACTACCCCGGAAGGTCGTCCGCAACGTCATCGTGGACGATCGCGGCTACGTCGCGCTTCGAAGCAAGGAACTGCTCCCAGCCGACATCGACCACCGCCGAGAGCACGCCCTCCTTGTCGCTCAGTGGTGGTAGAGGGTTGGAGGACTCATCCCGGCCGCATCAGGAAAAGCGCCCGTCGAGACGTCGACGCCGGCGGAGCGAGCGAGCAGATCTGAGGCGGCTTCGAGGATGCGACGCGTCACAGTCATGCCCTCGAGCCTCCCCGACCTCAGACCAGTCCGCGCTCAGCGAGGCTGCGGCCGGTTTCCTCGATCGTGTCGGGGATCGAGCGGAGCGGGCGGGCCAGCAGCGCCTGGGCGGGATCGTGGTCGAAGCGCTGCGCCGAGCCGATGAGCCATCGGTTGTCGCGCAGCTGAGGTTCGAACACGCTCGCGACCCAGGTAAGCCATGTCGGCATCGCCCGCCTGGGGATCTTCGCGCTCGCCTCGGGAAGCCTCTCGCGGAGCACCGCGGCGACGTCGATGAGCGACGACGGGTCGGTCGCGACGATCATGCGATTCGCGCCCGCCGTTTCGGCGGTCATCGCCTCGATGTGCGCGTCGGCGACGTCCCGCACGTGTACCCACGGAAGTCGCAGGTCAGGGAGCATCGGCAGCGCGCCGGCCATGATCTGCTGGATCGCCGATACTGAGGTGCCCGGGTCGTCGGAGAGGAGGGGTCCGATGACCGCGCCCGGGTTGATGACGGCGAGCCGGTCGCGCGCGCCGCGTCGGTCGGCGATCTCCCATGCCGCGTGCTCGGCCCGGACCTTCGAAACTACGTAGGCGCCGAGGCCGCGGCGGTCCAGTGGGGTCCAGTCCGATGCCGTGAAGACGTGATCTTTGCGTGCCGTGGCGTACTGCACCGCCGCGAGAGACGAGGTGACGACCACGCGCTCCACGCCGGCATCGAGCGCGGCGTCGATTGCCCGCGTCGTGCCCTGAACGGCGGGTCCGATCAGGTCCTCCGGGTCCTTCGGCTTCGTTGTGACAAAGGGGGAAGCGATGTGCAGTACGAACCGGCAGCCCGCGGACGCCGCCGCCCATCCCTCGTCCGACAGCAGATCGAGCTGCCGGACCTCCAACAACGCGTCGTCTGCGCCTGCTACTGCCATCGCAGCGCGCACCTCGGCGGCGCGGGTCGGTGACCTTACCGACCCGCGGACCGTATATCCGCGCCGCAGAAGCTCTGCCGCGATGTGACCGCCGATGAATCCCGAGACACCCGTGACAAGGACCGTGTCTGTCATGTGCTGCTGACGGTGACGTTCGCGGGATCTGCTGACCGGGTGAAGCCGTTCGGGGTCTTCGGCGCGATCGCCGCCGGCGGCGCCTCGCTGGGGTGACCCTCGGCGGTGCGCTCACGCAAGTCTTGTCGTGGCCCTGGTGCCTGTACGCCAACCTTGTGATCGCTGCCCTGCTTTGGCTTGGCGACGAGCATGTAGTCCGCGTGGGCCGCTCCGAGGGGGTTTGATCGGCCCACGTCGCGTCACTTCTTCGGGTCGTGCGGGCCGCGCTCACACGTGCTCGGCGCGGGCTGTCCATCGAACCTGCTCCGTAGGTAGCGCAGCGCGAAAGCGTTGTAGACGTTGATGCCGCTGATGTGCTCGCCGACGCTCGAACGGTCGTAGTAGACCTTGTCGCCCCCAGCGCACCAGTGATGGGCCAGTGCGTCGACCTGCTGGATGCGCATGATCTCGTCATGAACGGTGTTGTAGATGAAGCTCGGCGCCATCGGGACGGCGCCCTTGGCGAGGCTGAGCTTCGCGAGGACGCGCTTCACCCGGGGAACGGCCGCGAGCGCCTGCGAGGTCGGATAGTTGGTGTACATGGCGGCCGTTCCGCCCGGCTGCTTGACGACACCGCCAGCGCAGCCGTAGCCATCGACTGCGTCGGTCTTGGCGATCGCGAGGCCTGCTGGTTAAACAGCGAAAACGCGTCAAGCTCAGGGTAGGCGCGGTCGATGCCGATCAGGCCGAGGGTCACACCGCCGAATGCGATCGACCCGTCGATGTGGGCGACGATGTAGAGAGGCTCAGCATCGATGCCGCCTGCGGTCACACCGGCGAGCCGCACGTCATGGGCGTAGGCCGAAGCGAGCCGGCCGGCGGACACGCTCGGCACCGATCCGCCCGAGTAGCCGAGGAGCCCGACCTTGGTGGCCTTTCCGGGAAGGCCCGCGGCGCGTAGTCGCTCCGCGGCGCGGATCCCGTCCAGCGTCATTTGTCCCTCGATATTGGGAACGAGCAGTTGCGATCCAGGGCCTTCGTAGTCCGAAGTCACGACGACCCACCCCTGCCCCAGCGCAGCCGCGATCGGGTCGGCGACCGTGGTCTGTGACCCGTTCCAGTTGATGGTCGTGCCCTGCGATCCGGGCGGCTGCGCGAGCCGCAGGGTATAGGAGGGTGCGCATGCCGTGGTCAGGCTGTCCTCGGCCAACTGGTAGGAGACGAGCCGGCGCGGCCCGGACGCGCGGCGCGAAGGGAGGAAGATGGTCGCTACGGTCGCTGAGGGGCGCCCGCCCTCGTCGGTGGTCCGATACAGCACCTGATAGACGGCCGAGGCGCCCTTGCCAGCCACGCCCGTGCCCCGCGTCAGCGTGAGGCGACGGGTGCGCAGGATCGTCCCGGGCTTCTTCGCCGTGTAGCCGCGGGTCGGCTTGTAGAAGGGATCCGCACTTGGCTTGGGCACCGCCGCCGCGCTTGGCGAACTGGCGATCGCAACGAGGACGGCGGTGACCAGGGTCGATACCGCGACGCGCCGACTAGCCGTGGACTTCTGTGGCATGACCGTCTCCTCCATCCTCGAGGTGCGCCTGCTGCCCTACTCGAATGCGTCGGACCGCGAGGTCGCGTCTTTCTCGTCGCGATCGAGCAGGGGGTGAAGCGAGCGAAGGAGTGTCTCGCGCAGTGGCGGCCAACTCCGGTCGGCGTTCAGCCGGGGGGTGAACGCTCGCAGGGCGAGCCCTTGCATGGTGCTGATCGCCTGCATCAGCCACGTACGGAACGCCGGGTGCTCAGATGCGCCGGGCATCAGAGCTTCAGCGGCCGCGGCGTAGTGTCCCGCCATCGAACGCGTGAGCTCGTCGACGGCGTCGCCGAGCCCGGGTTCGGTGCGTGCGGCGATCAGCAGCTCGAGCACGGCCAGGAAGAGCGGACCACGGTGTAGCTCCCACAGGCGGTCCAGGAACTCACTAGCGCCGATGCTCGGCTCGGCTTCCGTGGCGGCGCGGGGAATCGCAGCGAGCTCGCCGAGGAGCTGCTCTTCGAGGTAGCCCACCGCGCCGGCGACCAGCTGCGCTTTGGTCTTGAACTGGCCCTGCAGGGCGCCCTGGCTGAGTCCGGCCCGCTCGGCGACCAAGCGGGTCGTCACGCCCCCGTAGCCGTGTTCGATGAGGCACACGATCGTGGAGTTGAGCAACGCCGCGCGAGTCTCGGCGCTGCGCTGCGCCTGCGTGCGCCGAGGAGGATGCTCACGGAAGTCCAGCGCTGTGGCCACGAACTCACCATACAAGGTCTAGCGACTTAAGCAAGTCGAACTTGACAAGTCAGTCATATGCATTGAGGTTCACCCGAGTCTGCGAGCCGATGCGATCGCGAGCTCGGAGGCCGTGCGAGATGTGAATGCGATCGTCGCGACCGGCGCGCTCAGTTCGTGAGCGCAGACCGGTATGGGCGGAAGAACGCGCGCAGCTCCTCGGCGTAGAGTTCGGGCTCCTCGAACGGCGCGAAATGCCCGCCGCGCGCGGGCTCGGTGACGCGCACGACATCCGCGGTGCGCTCGAGCCACGCCCGTGGCGGGCGGACGATGTCGCCGGGGAACAGCGAGAAGCCGGACGGCACCTCGACCCGGCGGGCGAGCTGCGCGGGCGGAATCTCGGCGTTCGCGTGGTACATGCGCATCGAGGAGCCGATCGTGCCCGTGAGCCAGTAGAGCGTGACGTTGGTGAGGATCTCGTCTTTCGTGAAGCTCCGTTCGACGTCCCCGTCGCAGTCGCTCCAAGCCCGGAGTTTCTCGACGATCCACGCAGCCAGCCCGGCCGGCGAGTCGGTGAGCCCGAACGCGGCGGTCTGAGGCTTGGTGCGGTGCATGGCGGCGTAGGCGCCCTCGACCCGGCCCCAGGCCGCTGCGTCCTCGATCCACGCGCGCTCCTCTGGCGCGAGGTCCGCCAGGTCACCGGTGTAGACGGGCACGCCCGCGTCGGTGCGGTGGACCGCCACGACCCGCTCGGGGTTGTCAAGCCCGAGGTACCGGCTCACATGGCTACCGAGGTCTCCGCCCGCCGCGCCGAACCGCGCGTAGCCCAGGACGCCCATCAGCTGAGCCCACAGGCCGGCGACAGCGATCGAGTCCAGAGGCGAGTCGGCGGGGCGGTCGGAGTAACCGAAGCCCGGCATATCGGGCACGACCACGTCGAACGCGTCGGCGGAGTCGCCGCCGTGCGCGCCGGGGTCGGTCAGGAGTGGGATCACCTTCGCGTAGCGCCAGAACGAATCCGGCCAGCCGTGGCTAAGAATCAGCGGCAGCACGGGGCCGGCCGGCGCGCTCGCCCGGACGTGGACGAAGTGGATCCCGAGGCCGCCGAGCGAAACGCGGAAGCGCGGGAACTGCGAGAGCGACCCTTCCTGCGCCAGCCAATCGAACTCGTCCGCCCAGTAGGCCACGAGCTCGCGGAGGTAGACGAGGTCGGTCCCGAGCGACCACCCGGCGTCCTCTGGCGCGTCCGGCCACCGCGTCGCGCGCAGCCGGGCGCCTAGGTCCTCCAACGCCGCGGGCGCGGCCTGCGGGATGAACGGCTCGGGGCGGCCCGCGGCATCCGGCATGAGACCCAGGCTACCCGTCACCCCTCGCCACTCCGCTAAGCCGCTGCGCAGGCGGCAGAGCCGACCCGCTGACGGCCTTGACGCTGCGTATTCAGCCGCGCGAAACGGCGACGAGCACCAGTCGTCCAATCCACCCGTCGTCGGCGCCGACTCCCTGGTCGCCGAAACGATCACTTGCTCGGTGCGCCAGGAGGGCGCAAAGCGATCGCGGGGAGACGTGGCCTGATGGTTGGCGTCAGGGGCGGAAGCCGCCTGACGCCTCGATCCGTTGGCCGGTCACCCAGTCGCCGGACGCGGTGGTCAGGCCGGCGATTAGCTGTCCGATGTCTTCCGGTCTCGCGAGCCGGCCCAGTGCGGTCCCCTGAACGACGGCGTCTTGTAGGGCCGTGTCGGAGCGCAGGTGGCCGCCGCCGAAGTCGGTCGGCACTGCGCCCGCGGCGACGACGTTGGCGGTGATACCGCGCGAGGCGAATTCGAGCGCCTGGTAACGCGTGAGCACCTCGACGGCGCCCTTGGCCGACGCGTACGGGCCAGAGCGTGGGAACGAGACACGCGTCAGGGCGGAGCTGATGTTCACGATCCGGCCGCCGTCGGCGATGAGCGGCAGCAGCGTCTGCGTCAGGAAGAACGGCCCCTTGACGTGGATGGCATAGACCTGGTCGAACTCGGCCTCGGTGGTCGACTCGAGCGCGCTGTAGAGGGCGGTGCCGGCGTTGTTGACGAGGATCTCGAACCTGCCATCGGGGAGCTCCTGGCGGAGCGCGTCCGTGAAGTCACGAAAGGACGCGATGTCGGTTGTGTCGAGCGCTAGGGCCGCGCCGCGGCGGCCAAGCGCGTCGATCTGAGCGACGACACCGCGGGCTTCGGCTTCGCTGGTTCGGTAGGTGATGACGACGTCGACGCCGGCGGCCGCAAGCGCGAGCGCTGTCGCGCGGCCAAGGCCGCGGCTGCCGCCGGTGACGAGAGCGATGGGGGTGTGGTCTGAAGTGGTCATGAACCACACGATGGACCCGCGCGGCGGCGTATAAAAGAGACGCCGTGAACCACGGATCAGCGATCCCTGGCTACGGATCCGCAGCCGTCACATAATGGAGGCGTGGAACGTTCGCAGCTTGCCGACTTCCTGCGTCACCGCCGCGAGGCGCTACAGCCCGAGGACGTCGGGCTCGCGCGCTCGCCGCGGCGGCGGACGAGCGGTCTGCGGCGCGAAGAGGTCGCGCTGCTCGCCAGCATGTCGACCGACTACTACACGCGCCTGGAGCAGCAGCGGGGGCCGCAGCCGTCGTCGCCGATGCTCGCCGCAATCAGCCGGGCGTTGCGGCTAACGCTCGCCGAGCGCGACCACCTCTACCGCCTCGCTGGCCACACACCGCCGCGCAGCGACGTGCGCACCGACTACGTGAGCCCAGGCATGCAGCGCGTGCTCGACCGGCTCGATACCCCGGCGATGGTGACCAACGACCTCGGCGAGGTGCTCGCTCAGAACCCGCTCGCGGTCGCGCTGGTCGGCGACGAGACACGCTTTGCGCCTGGCGACCCCGACCGGTCGCGCTTCCACCGCTGGTTCACCGACCGGGCCGAGCGCGCGCTGCACGCGCCCGAGGAGCACGAGCGCCTGTCGCGCTCGTACGTCGCGGCGCTCCGGATCGCGACCGCGCGCCACCCCGAGGACCCGCGCGGCCGAACGCTCGTTGACCGTCTGCTGCAAGCCTCGCCCGAGTTCGCGGCACTGTGGGCCGACCACGACGTCTCCTGGCGGCCCGGCGTCGAGCCCAAGACGTTCCAGCACCCGCAGGTCGGCCGCCTAGAACTCGACTGCCAGACGCTCATCGCCGACAGCGAGTCGCAGATCCTGCTCATCTACACCGCGACCCCCGGCACGGAGTCCGCGGAGCGACTGCGCCTGCTCGGCGTGGTGGGCGGCCAGGAGTTCGCGGACGCGGCAGCATCGGATCACTGAGCCCCACCTGACAAAACGCGCCCGCCCGCGGTTCGGTCACCGAACCGTCGCCGAGGCGAAAGCCTCGAGCCAACTCGGACAGCGTCGAGCCGCTGACCACACCTCGTGCAACGACTGCTCTCGTGATCTAGACACGACAGCCCGGACGTATGCTCCGGCGACCTAAGAGTGGTCGGCCGCCGCCGACGCCGGACGATCGCTCCGCCACGGTTGCGATCGTCCGCGACCGGACCCGCTTTGATGTCCGGACGCGCCTGTCGGCGCAGAGGCCGGCGGTCCCCCTATGCGCGGAAGCCTCCTATGTCAAGCAGACGGTGATCGGAACGCTGCTGGGGTCGCGCAGCAGGTGGTAGACGCGGCGGACGAGATGGCGTTTGAGGCTGCGGATCGCTTCTCGGTTCGTCTTGCCTCTGCGGCGTTGTTTGGCGAGGTAAACCGCGGTCTGGGGGTCGTGGAGGATCTTCGCGTACGCAAGCATGTGGAACGCGTGGTTGAGTTGCCGGTTGCCGCCCGGGTCCAAGCGGTGGCGGTCGGTTCGTCCGGATGAGACCGGGATCGGCGCGCAGCCGGAGATCCGTGCGAGTTGCGCGTCGCTGGTGAACCGGTCGATCCCGGCGATCTCTCCGATCAGCTTCGCCGCGATCGACACGCCCAGACCCTTCTCGGCTAGCAGCTGCGGCGCGACCTGTTTGACGAGCTCGGCGAGCTGCTCGTAGAGCTCGGTGATCGTGCGGGTCAGTTCTCGGACCCGGGCGATCATGTCGCGCGCGATCTGTACCTGGACGGTCCTTGCCGCTCGGCTCAGACGCCGGGCGATCTTGGTCTGCCAGCCAGGATGGATCAGCACGCGCTTGGGGATCTCCCAGTCGGGCCAGAGGTCATGCAGCTGCCAACGCAGCTCGTTGATCAACCGTGTCCTGGTGCCCACCAGCCGTTCGCGATGTAGAGCCAGCAACCGGATCTCGAGCTCGACGCCGGCGAGCCTGGCCGTCGGGAGCGTGTCGATGCCCTCTCTGAGCGCGGCGCGTGCGATCGCGAGCGCGTCGATCGGATCAGACTTCCCACGCTCGCGGACGCCCTGCC
This sequence comes from uncultured Solirubrobacteraceae bacterium, assembly GCA_963712675.1. Classification (GTDB taxonomy): domain Bacteria; phylum Actinomycetota; class Thermoleophilia; order Solirubrobacterales; family Solirubrobacteraceae; genus Palsa-465. Next base: position 442,421 of record CAVQJF010000021.1, on the reverse strand, counting down.
GGGCGTTGGTCATCAACCTCGGCGGGAGACGCACGACCGTCTCGCCACGATCGATCAAGAACCGCTCAAGCGCCCCGGAGACGTGCCGGACGTCCTCGATCACCCAGACCCGCTCGCCGTCGAGCTTGCGAGCCCACTCCAACAGCTGACCAAACCCCTCACGCCGGGCAGCGGCTGTGCGCTGGGTGATCTGCACCCCGAGCTGGTCGACTGCGACCCCGGTGTGCGTCTGCTTGTGCGGATCGATCCCGATCGTCACCATCATGTTCGTCCCTTCCTCGAATGACCCGATGAAGCGGACTCCCGGCGGACATTTTTCAGTGGGGGCTCTGCCAAGCTCCTATTAGGTCACGCCAGGACGTCCTTGACGGCGACGGGCGAACAGCTTCCGCGAAGGTCAGCCACACGGCGACAAAAGCACGCTGAGTCAGCCCGAAGCCGTCAAGGACAATCCACCACGCGCGCCCACAGCGCAACGCCCAACCAGCTTCTCACTGAAAAGCATGCATTTCGCTGGCGAGTGCTTTCGTCAACTGACGCGCCAGCACGCGGACGATCCCAACGGCGACACCCGGATGATGCGGCGAGTTCTTGGGTCGTGATCGCTTTGCCACGAAAGCGCTCGCCGCTGTCGCCGGCACCCGGGTGCATGCCTTGGCGACCTTAAGATCCGCGGACGCGCGTCCCGCGAAGGTCCGTCACGACGTGAGCAATGTAGAGCTTGGCGCGCACGCCGTCCGTGTCTGGGATCCGCAGGCACCAGGGCGGCGCACGGTCCGGCAGCTCGCATCTGAACACGGCGTCGGCGAAGCGATCAAGCGACTCGCGGTTATGCGTGGTCTTGTCCTCAGGGCGTGCGTCGGTCCGGAACTCGTGCAGCGCGAGTACAGCGTGGTCGTAGCCGTCTGCGTCGGCGAGCGTTCCTGCCCAGGCGGTCAGCAGTTGGTACTGGAGCGCCTGTGTTCGCGCGTCATCCGGTGGGTACCGGCATAGCCGGCCTAGAAGGTCATCGAGTCGCTGCAAAGCATTGGAGCGCGGGTTGTCGGCCAGGGCCTTCTGGGCTCGCATTCGCTGTTTGAGGAGCTGGTTTCCCAAATCCTCGCCTGCCTTCGCTTCGACGCAGACAACTACCGACCCTCCGGCCGCGGTGGCAGCGCGCAGGACGAGATCATGGTTGCGGACGTTGCCTCCGTGGGTGTCGAAAGTCGTTTTGGCTTCGGCAGTGACGCTCTCGACGCTGAGGTTGGCGAGCTCGGGCACCGTTCCCAGAGCCCCAAGAAGGTCCAGCGGCCCCGACCACGCCAGAGCGAGGGTCGGTGCACTGGTTCCCGGCTGGTGGTTCTTAGGGTCGATGTGATCGAGCCATCCCCCGGAGTCATCGAGTACCAAGTCGTTGCCGCGCCAGTAGAACCTCATAGTCGGAGGAATCTATCTGGCCGCGCTAGCGGCGATTCGTCCCCGCGATCATCGGGCAGACGCGTTCCGGCAAAGGGGAGGGAACATCACGACTGCTTCGATCCTGATGCGCGGTTCCGCGAGACGATGGCTCCCGCGACGAAGCGCACACCCGGATCGAGCCCGATCGACGCCGCGACGCACGATCGCTTCCGCCCAACGCGAGCGTCCGAGTCCGGTCCTTCGCACACCGTGATAAGCGCAAGAAACCTGCCGTTGAATGCCCCGCCGCCGGGCCGCGCGATCACAGACCGCAGCTACCTATCGCAGTGGGGGCGCGGTATCGCATCGAGCGCTTCGCTCAGCATCCCTCTAGCTCGTTCGGCGCACGTCCGAGCGCGATCATGAGTCGACTCGCGTTTGCGACGTTGACGCGCCGCTTGGGCCGACCGTCCCTGCCCTTGCCCAGGAAAGCTCGTTCGAAGTCGGCCTGACGCATCTCCAGCCAGTGCGCGATCTCGCCGATCGTGAGCTCCGGATCGCGCGCGAGCGCCTCCGTGATCACCGATTGCGTGCGCTGTACGGGAACCGAGTTGCACCGCAGGCTGTTCAGCTCGCGCCGGTCGGTCTCCGCCGCCACCAGCTCGGCCACCCTGTGGGCCTCGAGACCCATGATCCTGCCCGCCGCCTCGACCGTCTCGCCCTGCTCGGTCACCAGCGACCACGCGTAGCGCCGGCGCTGCGCGCACGACGCGCACGTACGGCCGGTTTCCGCGCACCGCTCGCAGGATTCGGCGACAACACCGCGCGTTACTCGCACCGCCGACACTCCTGCGATCTCCTACCTCATCACCTTGTTCCTACAGCCTGGACGTGCAGGCCGGGCGGCCGCTCGACGTCAACTTGCGGCATGAAGGCCGTCCCTCTGGTACCGGAACATCATAACGCGCAGCCTATCATATTCTTCGTTCATCTGTGCTCAACTGCGCTTACCTATCGCGCTTTGTGCTCAGTGGTGATTCGAAGTGCAGCGAGGGTCACCCTGGGGTCTGCTGCGCTGGGGACCGTGCGACCCCGTGCGACCCCTTGCGACCGCAGCGATCGCGGATGTCAGGCGATCGCCGTGCGGCGCTGGGGGCGCCAGTGCGAGTGCGCCCGCGCCATCCCACAGCGTTTCATCATCGCCACGGCAACCCGCCTCCCAGAGCCGAGGTCATCATGCTCGCCGCTTGCGATGCCGACGGTGGGGGATCGCGGGGTGGCCACCGACGAGCACCGACCGGCGTCCGGAGTTACTCGGCGCAAATGGGTATGAACCCATTGGCAAAGATGACAGTTGGAACCAAAACGACTGGTGACTGCTGGCCTGGCCGGCGCCGAACGTGTACGTCGTCGAGAAGCGGCCGCTGCCGGTGACGTGCTCCTGCACGCCGTAGGTCGTGGACGACGACCCCGACCCGATCCTCAGACGCACGAGCGCCCCGCCCGGCGGCAGGTAGCCGCCAAGAAGCCGGCCGACGATCCGGACGGTCCCACCCCACGCCACCCGTCGTGGCGAGACGCTCACGAGCTTCACCTCGGCCGGGACGATCACGTGCACCTGCGCTGACGTCGTGGGCTCGGTCAGGGAGGCTCCGGGATAGACGGATTCCACCAGGCGTGACGCACCCGGAGCGAGACGTGCCGTCCAGCTGCCGTTCGCCGCAGTCGTGACCGACGTGACCAGCCTGAAGGCCCCCTGCCCGTTGTCCGGCGCAGTCAACACCTCGATGGGCTGGCCTGCCAAAGCGGTGCCGCTCGCGGTGCCGAGCCAGCCGCTCACGGTGGTTCCGTGACCGTGCGGAACGCGCCGCGTCGGGTGGTTGACGTAATGCGGAGGCAGCGCGACCCGAACGAGCTTGATCCGACTAACTCGGACTGGCTTCCCCTGACGCACGACCGTCTTCCAGACGATGACCCGCCGCATCGCGGTTCTCGCGTGGCAGCGCGTCACCGTCACCACCTTCGTGTGAGCTCGGCGACGGACGCGTACCAGCCTGTGATGCCTGCGAACCTTCACCCACTTCGCTGGGACGGCAACACGCGCGCGAACTCGGTGGCAACGGAGCGCATCAACGAGCTTCGAGAATCCGATCGCGCCGATTGTCGGCTCGCGAATACTCAGCGTCCACGTCTGCAGCGCGGAGGTCGCGACGTTGCCGGACGAGTCTCGGGCGTTGTTGGCGCTGTAGCAAGTCAGCTTGTGGACACCCAATCCTGCGACCGGAACCTGCGTACTCGAGCCGGCGTACGACTGATATGGCGCACCATCGAGCGAGCAGCTGATGCCCGATACACCAGACGGGCCGGCGGATCCGGTCGCCGTTACATGCTGCGTCCCGGCGGTCGATGCGGCGTCGGTTGGCCCGGAGAGCGAAACCGTCGGCGTGCTGTCGTCGACATAGACGGTCTTCGTCGGATTGCCCGTAACGCCAGCCGCATTGGTGGCTGTCAGCCGCAGCTGCATCGCGCCCTCGCCGCGCCCGAGGCTGCCGTCAGAGGCGCTGGTGTCCACCGCCCCCGGCACGCTCTGCTGCGGACACTGCTGCCACGTGTGCCGATTCGGCGCAGTGTCAGGAGTGGGGGTCAGGATCGCCGGAAGGCTGCCGAACACAACCGCAGCGCCGCACACCCCTGATGGATCACTCGCGGTAAACGCGACCGGCCAGCCTCCCCGGACCCAGCCATTCTGATACCAAAGGTTGTTCCCACCCGTCGCAATAATCGATGGCGCCTGGTCCTCTTCTGCGGTGAGATCGAGCTCTCCGATAGTCAAGGCCACGCCAGCCGATCCTGTTGGACAGCTCGATTGATTGCAGGCGAGAAACCAGCCGACCGTCCGACTCTGCAGGTTGGTCTGTGAGCAGCATCCGCCTGCGTTGAATCCTGCGTCATTCAGAGGCGCGCTACGGCCCGCCGGCCCGGGACCGCCGTTCCAGTAGAACTCGCCCCACCAGCCCTGAGCGCCGTAGTAGTTGCTCACGCCCACCCCGCCCGCGTTGGCGCCGACGACGTGGATGCTGTAGACCGTGATGCCGTTGGGTGCGGTGACCGCGAACGCACCCGTGGCGTTGCGCCCCGCCGTCTTGTTGCTCTGCGCGTACACGCTGAGCCCAAGCCCCGCGCTAGGGCACGTCGGGCCGGCCCTGAGCGGCTGGTTGCTAGACCAGCTGACCCCGTCGCCAGCGCTCCGAGCGTTACTACCGCAAATGACGAGTGGAAATGTGCCGGCCGTCGCTGCGCCGCCACCGGCGAGTACTACAACAGCGCCCGTCGCGAACGTGATGAGACATCGAATCGATCTGCTCATTTTCCGCTCTCGAGCCTTCCTCAAGGGCAGACGATCATCACGTAGGCAGGCTGTGGTCGCCCAACCTTGTCGGGCCCGAACCCGAACAGGGTCAGGGTGCCGTGGGACCCGTCGAATTGCGTGCTTACCGAGCCGTATCCGCCCGTTGTCGGCGAACCCAGCGGCGTCGCCATCGGCATGCAGCTTCGGGCAAACCTGCGGTGAGGCCACGTGATGACCTCGCCGGTCCCGATCGCATGAACCCGGACACGGGCGCTTGAGGGCCCAGCCGTCGCGCTGGTGCTGTCCCCGTACACGATCACCCAAGCGCTGATCGACGCGCTGATCGTTTTCGGGTCGAGCTTGCTCGCGTTGATGGTTCGATTGCGGATCTGTGATCCAGAGATCGTCGTGGCGGCGTACGAGGTGCCGCCGAGGGCAACGATTAGTGCGACGTAAGCCACGGCGTTGTTGCGCAGGTGGGCCAGTAGTCGGGTCATCGGGCTCTCTTTCGGGCGGGGGTCATGAGTTCGGCGAGTGGCCTGGTCCGAGGGTGCCGTTTTCTCCAAAAGCTGGTCGACTTCTGGCGGAGCTCGAGCTGCTTGTCGTTCCACCTCCGCTCGATGACGCTGGCTGCGAGGAAACTGCGGTGGGGGCGCCGCCCGCGTAGCTGGGAGTTGCCGAGCTCGACGCGGACCCGCCTGCGTCAGACGCCGGCGGCGTATATCGCGCCGGGACGATCGCGTGCTTGCTCGCCGGTCGCGGTCGCCGGTGCGTGCCGCCGGTACGGGCCGCGCGCACCCGTCGCACCCCGTGGGATGCTCTGTCGCGAGCCGCTGCCTGTTGCGGGAACGGGTTGCTCGCCGCGGTGAGAGACCCAGTCTCGGGCGTATTGAGTGGCCCGGCTCCACGGAGAGCAGACGAGAACGACGGATGGGCGGTGTTCGGCCGCGTGGTGATCACAGCCGTGACCAGCACCGCGCCCGTCAGAGCCGCAAGCGCCAGCAGACGAGTCAGGCGCGGCTCGCCCAGCCAGCGGTGCATTCCCACACCGCGGCGCAGAGGTCGAGATGACCTGCGACGGGCGCTGATCGACCCACGTGGACTCGCAAGCAGCGCCGCGATCATTCGCCGGAGCCTGGATCTCGAGCGATGCTCTAGACGGGCGGCTTCGGGGACGAGGAACGGGTTCTGGTGAACGCCGGTCTCGGGCGACGCCCGATGGCCCGCGTCAGCGTTCGCGCGGGGCAGGGGCTCGGCCGCCCGAGGCTGCTCGTTCCCGTTGAGGTGCTCATCGGGCGGGATGGCCGAGGACAGCATCTCGGCCGGGACCAGCAGCGAACCAGCGATGCTCTTCGGAGCATCGGCCCGGGTTTCGGTGCTTTCAGCCGCTGCGACCGACTTGGGCCGTGAGCGGCGCCACTGGCGCGCCCGCTCGGTCCCATCGATGACGTTTCCGTGCTGATCGTCCATCTGACTCGCAGCGGTCCCTTTCGGTACGATACCAGTCTATGCTTTCAACTGTTGTCAACTATGTCTAAATGATCTAGTCTGTGACTCAAGTCCCGGAAGCGTTGGATGCCTGACCACTCAACACCAGCTCCAGAACAGGATCCGTGGCTGACGGTCCCGCAAGTCAGCGAGGAGCTGAAGCTCCACCCTGCGACCGTCCGCGCGTGGGTCAAGTCCGGACGCCTCGCGGCCGTCCGCGCCGGCCGAACCTGGCGGGTCCGTCGCTCTGAGGTCGACCGCGCCCTCCTGTCCGACGCCTCGCCGGCGTATGTCGACCAGGAGGCATCCTCCTCATCGAACGCGGCTCGGACTAAAGCTTCGCCGACCGCGGCCCCGCGACAGATCGCCGACCACATCATGACCGTCGGCCCCGGACCGGCTGAGCAGTCATGACTGGCGATCCTCGCGTGGCGCTGGAACAGGTACAGCTCGCCGACCAGCGCTGGGGCGACGCGCTCGAAGCGAGTGTCGAGGCGCCGCCGGACTACGGCTTCGCCCAGCGCGTGCACGCGATCGCGAACGCCGCCGAGCAGGAGGCCGCCGCGCTGCGCCACGCCGACATGCTCGGCCTCGCGCATCGTCCGCACCCCGGCGCGCGCAACATGCAGCTCTCCCATGAGCTGCGCCCCGGGGCACGGTCCCGCCCAGGCCCGCTCGAACTGTGGGACCGCTTCGACGCAACGGTCGCCGAGCTCGGCGAGGCACTCGAAGGAGTCGCTTTGAGCGCGATCGCGCGCGCATTCGGCGAACTGTCCGACGTGGCGCGCGAGCTCGCCGCCGAGATCGAGCGGCTCGACTCTCGAACCGCAGCTCGCCGTCGCGCGGGCTGACAGCCGCAAGCAGCGGGCCGCCGCCCGGCCTGTCGGCTGGTCGCGCACGACACAGCTCACGAGAACTTCGGTTCCGGTGAGCCGCATGTACTCGTCACCCCTCCGCGTCGGGCGCGGCGGCGTCGCGGATTGGCGGCCAGCTGGGCGGCGTCGGTATCGCCCCCCTGAGCCAGTTGGGCCTCGCCAGCTCGTCGAAGCGGGCAAGATCGGCCGCGTTGAGCCCGTGCTCGGTCCCGAAGTGCTCGAGCCACTCGATCACCGAGTCGCCGCCGATCAGCCACGCACCCACCCAGTCGCCGTGATCGTCCGGCCGATGCCAGATTCGGGGCCTGGTCGCGGTGAACGGGTGGCAGACCGCGCGCTGGACCTGTCCCGAATACCCGGGAAGCAGCCGCTGGATCTTTCTGGCGAGCTTGGTGACCGCGATCACGTCATCCCAGTGCCCGGGTGCGTAAGTAGCGCTGACCACGTATATGCCCGTTTCCCCGAGGATCACAAACGTATTTCGCCGCTCGCCAGTCAACGGGTACGGCTCGATCCGCCACCGATCCGCCGGCAGCCGCACGAGCTGGGCCGCGAGCTCGCCGGCGGCTAGCTCGAGCCGGCGCCGGAAGTCCACATACCGGCACAACGGCTCCAGCGCTTCGGGCGGGATCCGACCCGGCGCGATCACTTCGGGATCTGAACGCCACCCGTCGGGCTGGTCCCGCGACGACAACGCGTGCGCAGCGCCCGTCCGGTCGCGGGTCGGCTCATCGAGCGCTTCGCCGGCGGGCGCGGGCGCGCGCTCAACGGCGTCGCCGCTAGCGCCGCCCGGCAACCTCCACGCCGCTTGATGCGCCGGACCCGTCCCCGCTTTCGACGATCGCCCGCGGGCCGACGTCGGCCACCGTAGCCACCGGCGTGGCGGGACATTGCCTCGCCGGCGCCAGCGGCGCACCAGCATCACCGGGGCGGCGAGCATCACGCTCCACCAGACGAGCACCCCGATCACCTCAGGCGTCGTGATGCTGGCGGACGGCACGATCGCGATCCCTCAGTCGGCCCGGCCACCCGACGACTTCGGCTGGTGTCGCGCGGAGCGCATCGCCACAACGTACGGGCGCGCGCGACGGATCCGGGCGTTCCGGCCGGATTTGCCTGGATGCCGTTGCTGATCTGACACAGGCCTGACACGACCGTTACGGTCTTGGCACAAACGGGTCAGGTCTGCGCGCCCGACGGGGCGTTCTCGACCCCACAGCAAGCGCGGCGGACTCGCCCGCCTCGAGCCGGCGCTGGCGCGAGCGCCGCGAACCGGTTCGCGTCGACGGGGAGGATGCGTCGGTGTCTCCGGTCGTGTCGTGGTTGGGCATTTGTGCTCGCGCTTGCTGCGGGTGCCTTCAGGTATTGCACGGAGCAGCAAGAGCCCCGCCGGCTCAGCGGCAACCGAATCACCGACCGGCGCAGTCCCCTCCCCCTTCGGACTGCGCTCGTTCGCACTTGGGCGCACGACATCTGCGCGTCCGCGCATGCAATCACCACGACGACACCGACTCCCACGACGCACGAACAACGAAAGACAACGAACTCGAAGCGGTTGACAGCCATCCGATCCCGGCGATGGCAGCCGTCTCGCCGATGTCCGGACGATCCGGCCATGAACGACGTGCTCAGATCCAGCTTGCCGCTTTCATGCCCGGGAGCACAAACAGGGTCCTGCGGCACCTGGCCAAGCACAAGCCACTTCGCGCGCCGCGCCTGCACGGCGAGGAGTACGTTTTTGCGCCGGTGAATGGTCTCGAGCTTCCTCCGCCGAAGAACGACGTGGCTGTTCGTCTCAGGCTCGTCACAACCGCGCTCGTGCGCGGGGATCAGGCGGCAGCGTCGAGGCACCTCGAGCCGCTGGTGGGAATCACGTGCAGGAACGACCCGATCGTTCCGCTGCCGGTCTTGCCGCGTCTGGGCTGGCCGGCTGGCTCGGGTGCGAAGACACACAATCCACCGCCCACCGTCATTGGGACGGTCTACAGGCGCGACGGCTTCACCTGCCGGTATTGCGGGCGCTGGACGATCCCAACGCAAATCCTGCGGCTAATCTCGCTCGCGTTCCCGGTCGAGTTCCCCTTTCACCCCAACTGGCCGAAGGACATCACGCCGCGCGCCTACTGGGACATCTCGACCAGCATCGACCACGTGCACGCCGTCTCCACCGGCGGCGATTGGAAGGATCCAGCCAACCTCGCCACCGCCTGCGCCCGCTGCCAGTACCAGAAATCCAATCTCCCCCTTGAGGCACTCGGCTGGACGTTAGTGTCCGTGCCATCCAACTCCGACTGGGACGGTGCGACCGCGCGCTATCCGGACTTGTGGCGATCCCTCGGAGAGCCGAACAGAGCCGAGCACTCCGTTTGGATTCGGGCGATGACAGGCACCTATCCGTGATCAGCGAGCCGACCGCCAAACACGGCCAGAGCCTGGCCAGAAGCGGCGCGCGAGCACCGGCAGGCTTGTGGATTCACGGGAAGCGGGCGGTCCGGCTCAGCCGAGGGCCAGTGTCGCCAGTCAAGTCGCGTTTCGTGGTGTAGCTCACGATCGTCGTTGTGACGTTCGCTTCTCAGGCGGCGTTGAGTTCGATCACCTCTTTCTTGTTTCCCTGTGTGTGAGCTTGTTCTGACCCGTCGGGCGGCGAGAGGACTTGCCGGATGGAGTGGTCTGAGAGGTAGCGGCGTTGGACGAGCCACTCGTCGTTCTGCTCGACGAGGAGCATGCCGGCCAGGCGGATCAGGGCTTGGTCGTTGGGGTAGATCCCGACGACGTCGGAGCGCCGGCCGATCTCCTTGTTGACCCTTTCGAGCGGGTTCGTTGAGCGGAGCTTGGGCCAGTGCTCTGGTGGGAACGAGTAGAACGCGAGCAGCTCTTCGCACGCGTCGTCGAGCAGTTGGGCGACCTTCGGTGCTGGCGCCCGGAGGCGGTCGACGACCTCTGAGAGCCGCTCACGCGCTTGGTCGCCGGTGTCGGCGTTGAAGATCTGGCGGATCGCGGTCGCGATCATCGGCTGCTGGGAGCGCCCGCAGTGCCCGAGCATGTCGCGGAGGAAGTGCACGGTGCACCGCTGCCAACGGCAACCGAGCACGCGTGCGATCGCGTTTCTGAGTCCCTGGTGGGCGTCAGAGACGCACAACCGCACGCCCTGAAGCCCGCGCGCTTTCAGTGAGAACAGGAACTCGGTCCAGAACGCCTCGGTCTCGGCCTCCCCGACATCCAGGCCGATCACCTCACGGATGCCGCTCTCGTGGACTGCGTAGGCGATCACCAACGCCTTCTGGCGCACTCCGCCTAGCTCGCGGACCCGTTCGATCTTCGCGTCCAACCACAGATACGGATAGGAGCCGTCCAGCGGCCGCTCTCGGAACGCGGCCACCTGCTCATCCAGGCCACGGCACATCCTCGAGACCTGATCCTTCGACAAACCCCGCAACCCCATCTGCTCCACCAGCCGATCAACCTTCCGAGTCGAGACCCCGTTCACGTACGCCTCCTGGACGACCGACACCAGCGCCTGCTCCGCCCGCCGGCGCGGCTCCAGAAAGCTCGGCAGGTAGCTCCCCGTCCGCAACCTTGGGATCGCGAGCTCGATCTCCCCAACCCTGGTGTCCCAGCGGCGGTCGCGATACCCGTTGCGCTGCGCGGACCGCCGGCCAGGCGCCCGTTCTCCATGCTCGGCGCCAGCGAGCTGCGCGACCTCGAGCTCCATGATCTCGCGAACCATCACCGCCACGCTCTCTCGCAACACATCAGCGTGCTCGGACGCGAGCACGCCCTCAACCGCTTCACGCGTAGTCAGACTTCGACCTTCGGCCATCGTGGTGTCTCCCTTCATCGGACTGCTTGGAACCAATCCGACGATCATGAGCGCCACGGTGGCCGGAACCATCCCGGGCACCGCAGCGAGCTACACCACAACTACCGACTCAACCGTGTCGCCGCCCGAGCCGTCCGCCCACGCGTGGACCTCTGAAGAAAACCCTAGCGGCGCTCTCAGCATGCACCGGCATGAGCGATTCTCTGACGCGAGCCAGCAGCACTCGCACCGCTCGGCGGCTGCTCGAGGCGGCACAACGTGGTGACGCCGCCGCGCAAGAGGAGCTCGTGCGCCGCTATGAGCCGCTCGTCCAGCGCGTCGCCTGGAAGCTCAGACTGCCGCGGGGCTGCGATCGCGAGGATCTCGCGCAGGAGGCGAGGGTCGGGCTGCTCGCGGCGATCCGAGCGTGGCGACCCGACCGCGGACCGTTTCCCGCGTTCGCGGACCGCTGCGTCACCAACCAGGCGCTGCTGGCACTCAAAGCGGCCTGCGCGCACAAACATCAGGTCCTCACCCTCGCGCTCTCGCTCGACGCCCCGCTGGACGGCTCGCCGGACCGCGCGGACGCCCCCCACGCACCCACGCTGCTCGACGCGCTCGCCGCGCCGCGCGACATGCGAGCTGACCCGGAGGCCCGCCTGATCGTGCGCGAGCAGCTAACAAGCGTTCTGCGCGCCCTGCCAGCGCTCACCCCGAGCGAGCGCGCCGGGCTCGCGATGGCGCTGAACGAGCAGAGCTACAAGCGACTCCCGCCAACCTTCGCCGGCACGCCGAAGGCAGCATCCCAGGCCGCGTACCGCGCTCGGCGCAAGCTCGCCGCCGCGCTGCCCCAGGCGGCCTGACACGCGGCGCGTCGCGCACGCGGGCGAGGTCAGTCCTACGTGCCGGCGGTCAGAGGCCGGGCGGGTGCCGTGCGACGAACCCCGTCGGACCCGTCCCCACCGTGCTCCATCGCGGGCCGGTGGCCGGCGGGTTCGGCGGGTTGCCGAGCCCCGCCGCGGTGTCGAAGTAGATTCCCGCGACCTCGATGTAGGCGTGCCCGGCCTGGGCGTAGATCGTGACCCACTTCCCCGGTCCCGGCAGGCCGACGCTCTCGAGTTCGCCCGACACGTCGACGCCGCCGCCGAGCACGCTCTGCCCGAGCCCGCCGCCCCACAGCACGTAGGAGGTGGCCGAGGAGCAGTCGTAGCCCGGGCCGCCGTTCTCCTCCGCCCCGGGCACAGCGGCCGGGTTTGGGTTGCTCTGGCTCATGGTCTGCGCCGGGTCGCCGTGCGCACCGCCGTAGCTGTAGGCGAAGTGATCGATCCGGTTGCCGGCGGCGATCATCTCCTGCACGACGACCGGAGCGTTAGCTGGCGCAGCAGCGTCGCCGCTGGGAAGGATCTTCGCTCTCGTCCCCGGCACCAGCGGGGTGCCGAGCGCGGCGCTGCACGAGGGCCCGAACGCCGCGGTCCCGGCACCCTGGTAGACGTGGGCGTCGGCCAGCACCCGGTCGACGTATGCGGAGTCGCGGTTGTAGTCAAGGATGGCCGCCCGGTACGCGTCGATCGGCTGGCCGGTCGGCGCGCCGGCGAACTTGACCAGGTACAGCGCGGCGAGCTGAACAGCCGTGGTCGGATCGTGCGGCCCGAGCGACGGATCAGGCAGGTAGCGGCGCAGCTTGTCGTAGTTGTCTGTCGACGCGCCGCCGATCCCGATCTGCATCGGACCCGACGCCCCGCAGCAGTTGGCGACCCCCCGCCCGCGGGCACCCGGCTGCGGGGTGCAGGACGGATCGGGGTTGCGGCCGTGGTCGCATTCCTCCTTGCCGATCCCGGCGAGGACCTCCCAGGGGATCTTGTACCGGGCTCCGACCTGTTCGTAGATCCTCAGGAAGCTGCCCGGGATGTCACGGATCGCCAACGGCGACGGGGCATCACCGACGCCACTGCCCGAGCAGGTACCGCCGATCACGAGCGTCAGCAGCGCCGCGCCGCCGGCGAGCACCAGCGGGAAGGCCGCCGCCACGACAACGAGGATCCGGACGCCGCGCCGGCGGGTCACGACCGTCAGGACCGATCACCCCTCCTGCACGCTGCTCACGCGCCAACGGTCGGCTTGGTCCTGAAGCGTGAACCGCAGCCGATACGCCGCGATCCATCCGTCTTCGATCGTCGCCGTCGCGACGACAAATCCGGGCGTCGTCCCGACCGTGGCCAACGAAACAACCCGCGGGCGGCGCCCGCGCTCAGCCGGCGTGGCCAGAGCGCGCTGCGCGATCAGCTGGCTGCGCAGCCCGGACGTGACGCCCTTCACCGACCCAGCGCTTCCCCTGCAGTACGCGAACGGCAGATACGACACGAGGAACCGCCGCGCGAGACGATCGGCAAGGCGCAGGTCGGCCCTGGAAACCGGCAGGCGCACGCGCGGCGGCAACGGCTGCCCCGCGGCTCGACGCGACGGTGCATGCACGACCGCCCTCGTACGGCGAGCGGCCCCGCCCGTGCTGGCCTCGAGGGTCAGAGACGTGATCGCACCGCCAAGGAGCAGCACCGCTGTCGCAGCAACGCCGGCGCGACGTACGCACGGTGGGAGACGCTCGATCGCGGCGATCAGCCAGGCCGTCATGACTCACGACTAGGTATGGCGCCGAGTCGGCTGCGTCCCCCACGTGCAAGCCCCGATCACCGGAGTACGGTGTCGCCGCCCTCACGTCATGCTCCCTGAGAGACCGATGAGCGACCTCAGCGCCGCGTACGAACAGCTCGCCCGTCCATGGACCCACGAGCAGCTCGCCGATCAATACAGCGAGGCCAGCCGCCTCGCCGCGCAAACGCCCGAATGCGAGAAGGATCCGCTCATCCGTCGGCCGATCGCCATGCTGGCGAGCGCCGTTCCCGCCTGCGCCACGCTCAGCGTCGCGATCCACGTGCTCCACATGCTGCCGGCGACCAACGACCCCGGACTCGTCGGCCAGCTGCTCGGCAACGCAAAGACAAGCGCGGCAGTAGCGCTCCACCGGTGTCATCGAGCGCTCGAGCTCGACGGCCGAGCCCGCGACTACACCGCAGACGAGTGGCTTCCGGCCGTCTACGACTTCGCCGCAGCGCTGCTAGAGGCGGCCAGCCTAGACCGCGAGCCGCCGTCGCTCGTCGAGCACGCCCAAGAGGCAGTTAGCTGGCTATCGCGCGCGATCGTCGACCTCGACGAAGATTCCCCCGACGCCGCGGCGGCCCTCGTGGACGGCCTCGGGCGCATGCTCGCGCTCCACGTCTTCGCTGACGTCGCAGGCAAGCCCATTGACGAACTCAGCGCGTAGCCCGTCTCCGCTTCTGAACAGAGTCAGGCCCCGAGACGGAGGTGTCCTGCGGAGTTGCTCAGCCGCCGGTGCCCGCGAACCACGTGGCGCGCTCGATCGGCGAATGCGGATCGCCGAGCGGCGGATCGGGCGGCGGTTTCGTCGCCGTGCCGGTGGGCCTGGTCGGCTTCAAGCCGAGACGAGCGACGGTCCAGTCGCCGGCGCGCTCAGCAGCAAGCCAGCTCGCATCCGGATCCGAAACCCGTCTACGTTCGACTTCAGCGACCGCCTCTTCGCGCGTCATAACCTCAGGATAGACCCCCGATCACAGCGCCGGTCGAGGATCACCGGCTCGGCCTGGCGACCGATCACGGCCGCCAGGCCTCGCGGCCTCAGACAGCTTGGACGTTGACGGCCTTCGGGCCCTTGTCGCCGGCCTCGGCGTCGTAGGTGACCTTCGCGCCCTCGGCGAGCGAGCGATAGCCGTCGCCGACGATCGCGGAGTGATGGACGAACAGGTCCTTTGACTGGTCATCGGGCGTGATAAACCCGAAGCCCTTGTCGTCGCTGAACCATTTGACAATTCCTGCAGCCATTGTTTCCTCCGGCGTAGTTTCGTGCTGCGAACGCGGAAGGTGCTATTAGCAACGGCTACGAGCGCTGACACTGCTTTGTCGGACGAACCCCGCCCGACCTAATACGTAGACCGTAGCAGCCGCACTCTGCCCTGGACTGGTGCGGGGGCCGAGACCCTAACAAGACCGGCGCCGCTGGCCGTGTTTCCCCGATGGTGATCGCTCAGGCGCTGTTCAACAATCTCGTCGCGCGGGCCTGCCGTTTCGTTCTCACTGGTTCGTGATCGGATGGGTGGTGCCCGAGCGCCCTTGACGTGCAGCCGGTGCTTTCACCTCCTCCCCGCCACAGGCGGGTCTCGGCGCGTGTGCTCCGTCGCCAAAGGAGTCACGAGCTCCGAAGCCGGCCCAGAGGGTGAAAGCGATCGCCGGCGGTTACTCGCGTTGGGCGGCTACGGCATGGTCGCCCGCTGGCGAGATCGAACGTGCTCGATCATCGCGCGCGCCGCCTCGAGTGATGCCGCCGCCTGGAGTCTGCTCACCTCGACACCTTGGTGAACGATTCCGTGCCGGCGTTTGACGTGATCCTTGTACCCGCCCCAGGCATCGACATTCGTGATCATGTCCTGCATCAGGTCGTCCCAGAGTTGCCGCGTTGGATCGTCGTTCAACGAGTACGTCTTGATGTTGCGTGTGAGGTTCGTCCGTAGCCGCGGCAGCTGGTTCTCTTCCAAATGGTCGCCGATTGCCCGCAGTCGATCGCTGATGACCTGAGCGATGAGTACCTCCACAGCCGTTTGCGCGACGACAACGGCCAGATCCCATTCCCCCCGGTCGAGAAGATCCTGCGCGCGTTCGAGTCGTGCTTGATCCCGGAGTTGCGGTTGACGGCCGGGCCACGGTGGCTGCAAGCTGGAGTATGGAGGATCGTGCGGGGGGAGCCCGGCGTCAAGCCGGAGATCGCGGTACTCCTCCAATCCCCGACGAAGTGCCCCATCGTCGGTCTCGGCGACGACCTCGAACTGGAGCTCGGCGAACCCGTCCGGCGGGTCCTTGGTGACCAGGCTCGCGAGTATCCATCCCGGCCGGGCTCTGCGGCCGTCGAGCGCCCGCTCGAGTGCGCCAGCGTCCTCATCAGGCACCGCGATCGAGATCCAATATGGAAGCGGTATTGCTTCGGACACCGTGCCCGCAGCGGGGATTGCGTCTCTGACCGCTTGCTGAGCCGCGGCAGCGTCTGCGGCGCGGACCCAGATCGTGGAAGCTCTGCTACCGCGAACCTGGTGGCCCGACACATAGATCATCCGATGCTCAGGAAGCGAGTTCAGCTCCTCGTCTGACACCGAGCCGCGGAACACGACTCGCCAACTTCTGTCCACATCGGCGACCATACCGAGGGCCGGGAGACCTGGATTAGACGCCGCCCCCGGAGTAGACCGACGCTGGGAGAGTCGAGCGGTACCCGGCGCCGGTTAAGCAGTCAAGGGCTCAACGCCGTGATTCGCCGCCTCGTCGTGCTACGACTGGCCGAGCGCTGCTTGCGACGCATCGGGTTCCGCCTGAGAGGTGGAGCCAAGATCAGTTGTCGGCAAGGGCCGTCGTCCGCCAAGCGGCTGAGCTGGCGGTCCCGTTCGTAGAGAAGCGCTCACCCGGCGTCGGCGCTCGGCACGATCGAGCCGTCGCCCAAGCAGTGGTGCGCACGACGAAAGCGCTCGTGTAGGGCGCTGGCCATCGCACTCTGGGCCCGAGTAGAACCAGCGCCAGTCGTGCGATGGGGTCCGCGCCGGTCGCTATACCGTTGTTGGATGACCGACGACTCTGCTAACCCGCCTCTGGATCGTCGCCCCAGAATCGTTGGGTCCCTGGTCGATCTCGACGACGCCGATCAGCCACTTCTTCTCGCGATCGGGAAGGTTGTCATCGCAGCCGCCGGCCTCGAAAAGGCCATGCAGGTGGACCTCGTGAGACTTCTATGCGAACAACAGCACGACGAGTGCGCCCCTTCCGTCAGCGAGCTCGAGCGGCAGCTGACGCGACTGAACAAGCTTCCGGGAGGCGAGTTGCTGAAGCAGCTGCGTACCCTCGCCATCCCGTCAGATCTCGCTGATCGCATCGACGAGGCCATTCGGAGGCGCAACCTGCTCGTCCATCATCTCTTCGAAGATGCGGAGCTTGCAAAGGCAATTATCGATGGCGACGAAATTGGTTCCGTGGTTGAGCGGTTCGAGCGGCTTGCGCTCGACTGCGCAGAGCTGGCGGTCGAGCTTCAGCTCTTCGCCTTGCCACGCCTTGAGGCAGTGCTTGGAGTGACACGAGACGGAATGGTGGAGATGATTAAGGCGATGGACCCATCCGCTATCCCCGACGGGGACGACCGGGAGCAGCTCAAAGCGCTCCAAGCGCTGACCGGTCTGGACGGTCTGGCGGGCGCGCTGGACGAACTCGACGCCACCCGCGTACCGCGTCCGTCGCGAGGAACCGCGGACGTCAGCGGCTGCTAGCGCTGTGACGGATGACGACACAGACAAGAGAGACCTTGCGGATCTCGACCATCTGACTCTTCTCCGAGCCTTGGTAGAGGCTCACGCCGTTTTCTACGGAGATCCCCCGGAGCGCCGGTCGATCATGTGGTTCAGGGCTGCGGGTCGTGAGGTACTCCAGCATCCCGCGCTCGCCGATCTGCCTCCCCACGATGCGGCACTGATCGAAGAACTCCACGGTCAAGGACTGATCGACGTCGAGTACCACGAGCGTTCACGCAGCATCGTGCCAACGCCGGCCGGCCGACGTGTGGTTGAGGTCTACGACAGAACCCAGACCGACGAGCCGATCGCGGACACGACAGCTTTCATTTCTGTGGTCGCTGCACAAGCGCAGGCCGCGAACAAGTTGGCTTGGCCTGCAGTTCGACCGGTGCTGGTCGCTCTCAGGGACTACTGGATGGACGGAGGCTTCTCGGTGGACGGGATACAGATGCGAGCCTTGCTACTGGCCCTGCCTACGGAGCAGCATGGTCTGTTTGTCGCCACGACCCGCGCACTGGTCGCCGGTGGTTACCTGGAGACCACGGTCGACGGCCTGACCCCTAGACGGCGTCCCGGCCGAGGTTGCGCTCACCGATCACACGAGAGCCGTCCTCGACGGCTGGCCCGGAGCGCAGCCGCAAGACCTTGCCGAGAATTTGCTCGCCGTACTGGAAGAGCGGGCTGAGCGGGAACCCGATCCCGTCCGCAAGAACCGGCTTCGTCAAGTGGGCCAAACGATCAGGGAGATCGGGATCCCTGTCATCGGCGAGGTCCTAGCGCGGGTGGCCACCGGGGGGATGTGAGCAGCTCGCAGTCAAGCATGGCGACGCTTTACCCTGCGAGCCGCCGGACTCGGCTCGGCCTGACGTGTGCGGATGATCGGAGCGTCGCGAGGCTGTCGCGCAACTTCTCGGGCGCAAATGACGGGCTGAGTGGCGCGACGGTGTTGACGATGTGAACCGTCGGGCCCGGGTTGGTTCAGGCCCCGAGGGTGGCGAGTTGGTGGCGGTGGAGCTTGGTGAGGTTGTGGGTGGCCATCAGCAGCCGCCATTCGGTCCTGACCGCGATGCGACCTCTTCGGTGGAATCGGTTGATCAGCCGGTTGTGCTTGGTGTGCGCGAACACGGGCTCGATCATCTGGATCCGCTTGCGGTAGAGCGCCCTCCCGTGCTCGGAATCGAGAACCGTTCGCATCCACGAGTACCGGCCGCCGGTCCACCCCGGCCGCGGTTCTGAGCGCCCACCTCGGTCCGGAGGGATCAGCACCTGGATGTGCTTGTTCGCGATCACCTCGTCGAAGTGCTGCTCGTTCCAGTACCCGGCATCCGCGAGCGCGACCTGCGGGCGGTCAGTGACACCCACACGCTCAAGCTCGGCGATCGCCGCGTCGACCATCGGGTTCAGGTTCGAGAAATCGCCGGGAGTGTTGGTGATCTCGGCAGCCACCACGATCTGCCCCTCATCAACAACGGCCTGAGCGTTGTATCCCTGCACGTAGCCGAGGTTCGCCTTCATCCGCTGGCTGTCAGGGTCACTCACGCTGACCACATCGTCGGGCAGCTCCGGTGCCGTCCACGGGTTCGGACGCTTGCCAAGCCTGCGGCCGTCCGTGGCACGCCCATTCGCCCGATAGTCCTCATAGGCACGGTTCGCCGCGAGCTTGGCGTCACGCTGCTCCTCCAGCCGCTGCGCGGCGAGCGACAACCGATCCTCGCGTGCCCTGGGAATCGGTTCCCCTTGCTCCCAGCGACGCTGCTCAAGCTGCCGGCGACCCTCACGCGTCCAGCCCTCGCGTCCCTGATGACGAGCAACGATCCGCTGCACATCGAACGCGAACCCATCCTGCGGAGCCTCGGCCGGCTCGGGCAGCAGCTCCGGCTCGTCACGCTCCCGATCGGCGGCCTGCTGCTCACGGACGCGACCGAAGAACTCGGCACGCCCCTCCCTGGTGCGCAGCTCCTCGGGCAGCTCATCACCACGCTGATCGCCGTAGAGCTGATCCTCGGCCTGATCGGTCGCGATCGCCTCAGCGATGATCTCCCTGGCGATCTCCGAAAAGTCGCGGGTGGACTCCCGGCTGGTGTTCCCCGCCATCTTCGTCCCGTCGATCGCGACGACCTCTGGGCGGACCAGCCCCGCCTGAGCGCACAACCCGAGCACCTCGCTGAACAGCCCGGCGAGCGCGATCTCGTGACGCTCCACGAACCGTGCGATCGTTGCGTGATCGGGCGTCTCGAGCATCGCGATCGTCTTGAACGCGACGTCCTCCTCGCACGCCCGCTCGAGCTTCCGTGCCGACCGGACCCCGCGCGAGTACCCGTACAGCAGCAGCGCGACCATCATCGCCGGGTCATACGCCCGCCGGCCGACACCATCCGCGCGATACGCGCCATAGAACCCCGACAGATCCATCCCCGCGACGGCGTCCAGGACGAACCACGCGAGGTGCCCATCCGGCAGCCAATCCCTCACATCCGGCGGTAGCAGGAACGACTGATCACGATCACAACCAATGAAGTTCTGAGCCATCCCGGAATGGTCTTAAACGGCCCGGACGACACGGTAATTACGCGACATCCTCTCGCCGAAGCAATCGCTTCACGCAGAAGGCGGGGACAAGTGGAAGCAATCGCGGCATGGTAGGCCGTTCGGACTCTCAATAAACCGGTCCAGTTCCGAAGGTAGGCGCTTGCTGGTGGACGGAGATGAGCGGGCAGGTTTTCGCTATGGCCTTCGCCACTTCGGCTACGAACCGGAGCTCTGCGGGACGCGACTAGAGCGTTAGACGAAGCCGAATGGATCGCAAGGAGCGTCCCGCCAGATGCGCGGCTCAACCGTCCTCTGTGATCTCGGTGACGATCTGGGTGATCCCGAGATCCTGGAAGAGCGCGGAAACGTCCTGGGACTCGATGAGCGCCTGCACGGCCTCCAGCTGCTTGCGCTCACGCGGATCGGCAACCGTGGTCGGATCGATGTCCGTGACGAGATCGACAACCTCCGTCGCCGATCTCCCTGTCAGCTCAAACAGTTTCGGGACGCTGAATATCTGAAGCTCGATCGCGAGCTCGCCGCAGTCGAGAGCCAGCCGGTCGATCCGCTCAATCACCGTGTCGATGTTCCCGGCGTCACTAATTGCTCGTGCGAGCTCCGGATCCTCGAACGTATGGTGGACAAGCTCGTTGCGGCGATGGATGGCGTCTTTGATGCGCCGGTCCAGATCCTCGGGGACCCCGAGGCTCTGAAGCACGTTGAACAGGCCGCCGGCCGGCAACTTGTCAAGTCGACGGAGCTCCTGCCCGAGCGTCGATCTACTCGTCGGATTGCCGGTCGCGTAGCGCGTATAGAGAAGTCGCGCCGCTTCGACTCTGAGAGCTGCCTCGAGGGCTCCGGCGCCGACGACAGCCCGCCCGATTGAGAGAAACAGCCGAGATGCCCCCTCGTCCGGCTCGACGAAGGTGCCGCTAACCCGGGGGCGAGGATCAGCCGCCGCCGGGAGTGAATCCCCACTATCCATCGTGAGTCCGGATATCGGGCGCGTCCACGTCTTCTATCGCCACTGGCCACTGCTCCCGCTCATCGCTCAGCCGTAGCTTGCGCGGCGCAACCGCTTTCTGGGCATCCTCGATCGAGTCGATGACCTCGTAGGACATTGTGCGGTAGCTGCCGTCCTCTTCGCGCTGGACGACGTACGGATCCCAGCCTCGTTCGCGGTTGCGCTTCGCGACTTCCGGGTCAGCGGTGCTGAGGTCCTCCAGCAAGACCACGCGCTTCTTCGTCGGGGTCGGCACAGCCTTCGGGTCAGCGATCGCTCGCGCGTGGAGGGCTTCAAGGACCTCCGACGAGGAGCCGTAGATGAACCGCCGTGCCCAGCCGTAGGTCCGCAGGTTGATGAGGTCGACCTGCCTGGAGACGCTGCGGTCTGTGAAATGGCCGCGATCCCACGGGCAGATTCGCACGCATGCAGTCGAACTCAAGGGCATCGTCGTAACCGCGAACGGCGATGACAGCCATGCGGCGCCCGAGAACTTGTGCGGGGGAGTCGGGTCGTGCATCGTCAGCGGTCGGTCGGACGTGACGAACATGCCCGTCTTGGCGCGCAGAATCGTCCACGGAAGTCCGTACGCGGGCCCAACGGTGTGGGAGAGCCCCAGCAGTACGTGCTGGAGGAGGCCCTCCCTGGTCGGGACGATCGTGACCTTGCCTTCGATGAGTCCCTGCGCGGCTTCACGCGCCTTGCGCCGCTTCCCTTTCGGACCGAGCAGGTTCCCGAGCTCAACGACGGCGGCCACCGTCGCGGCCTGGGACATTCTCCGCTCCCACTCCTCCAGCCAGCCCGGAGCGCGCTGCTCCTGGATGGCGAGCAGGAAGGCCAAGTTCCCGCGATCCTCCTCTGTGAACCGCGCCGGCGCGTTCAGCAGAACCCTAAGCGACGGTGCCGCGAAGCTCTCCGCCACCGAGAAGAAGCCCTCGATGATTCCGTTGTGCTCGCCGGTGACGCTCTCGACGGTGTAGAGATTCGGCTCCCACGCCGCGTCCTTGGGCCTGACCCGCTCACATGAACCGTCGAGCTTGTCGAGCTGGTAGAGATTGCCGCTCTTATCCCGGAAGCGCCTGAGCATGAACTCCGGCGTGTAGTGGTGACGCTCACCCTCCGCGTTCGGAACCGTCTTCTCACCGCGGATCACCCCGAGAAGCCATTCCGCGAACGGTCCAGGGATTTGGTTCTCGGGCATGCCAGCGATCGTAGCCCGGCGTCCGGCGCAATCTCGGCCACCGCAAGCTCTGGCGCGCTGGCGACCGGATCACGTGGGATCGAGGGAACTCCGTGCCCACGCGGCGGCCCAAGTCCCCGATCCAGACGACCGCTTTCGCGCTCCTGGTGGCGACTGTCTCGCCATCCTTCGCGACGGAGGAGCGGCCCGGACGCTCGGCCGTCCGCCATCGCTTGGTCACTCACGCTGCCGTGCTTGTGCTCGTGTTCGTGCTCGTGCTCGTGCTCGTGCTCTTCGTGCTGTTCTTCTTCTTCTTCTTCTTCTTCTTCTTCGGAGGCGTGGTCGCTACCGGCGGCCATTCTGACGACGATGATCGCGGTACGCCCCGCAGCCGCGTCATGTCTCGGTCGTGGTACCGAGCGGTAGCAGGACGAGGATCCAAGACGGGACTGGTACCGATCGGTATCAAGCGCCCCGAGCTGCTGCTACTGTTACCGATCGGTACCTCATGATCCGAGATGCGTCAGCCTTTGGAAACGAGCTGCGCCAGCGCCGTCGTGCAGTTGGCTTGAGTCAGGGTGCCGTTGCGGACGCCATCGGGGTCAATAGACGCGTCATCGGCGAACTCGAACGCGGCAAATCAACCGTCCAGCTCGAGATTGCTCTCCGTGTGGCGGAGGCGCTCGGACTCGATCTCTCGTTCTCGGTGCGCGGGCGTTGAAATCTCTGGTTGTCTGGATGGCTACCGAACGCGTCGGCGAGCTCGTCCTGAAGGACAACGGGAACCTGCAGTTTCGATACGACAGCTCCTACGGCGGACCGCCGATCTCGCACGCGCTTCCCAAACAGCGCGAAGCCCACCCTCACGCTGTCGCAAGAGCCGTATTTGGCGGGTTGTTGCCCGAGGCTGACGTCCGCGCAGCTGTCGCGCGAAACCTCGGCGTATCGGTTCGCAACGACTATGCGCTGTTGGCCGAACTCGGCGGCGATGTCGCGGGTGCGCTGACCCTACTCGAGGAGGGGCAGGAACCGAGCACGGAGCCAACATCAATCGCGCTGGACGCCAATGACCTCGAGCGGCTACTGATGGACTTGCCCCAACGACCGCTCGCAGCGGACCCGGCAGAAGGGATCCGACTCTCGCTCGCTGGAGCCCAGGCCAAGGCCCCGATCATCATCGATGAGCGAGGCACGATGGCGTTGCCCACCAGCACGGCCGCGGCGACTACCCACATCCTGAAGCCAGAGCCGACCCGCTTTCCTGGTTTGGTTGACAACGAAGCGTTCTGCATGGACCTGGCGCGGGCATGCGGCCTACAGACGGCGGCGGTCCGCAAGGACCGAACTGCGTCCGGTGTGCTGTACCTCGTCGTGGAGCGATACGACCGCGACCTGACGACCGAGCCGATCCGCAGGCTGCACCAGGAGGACTTTTGTCAGGCGCTCGGCCGACCGTCGGAGGTCAAGTACCAGAACGAAGGCGGCCCGTCGATCGCTGATTCCGTGGATCTTCTCCGGGCCTCCACGAGCCTGCCGGCGAAGGAACTGCCACGCTTCATCGAGGCCGTCATCTTCAACTGGCTGGTGGGCAACTGCGACGCCCACGGAAAGAACTATTCGCTGCTCTACGACCGCGGCGCACCAACTCTGGCCCCTCTCTACGACCTCGTCAGCACCGTAGCCTACGAGGAGCTCACCACTCGCTTGGCGATGTCGATCGGCGGCGCTCGCAAGCTCGAGGAGATCGATGACCGTGCGTGGGACCAACTCGCCGCCGACATCAATTACCGATCAGCAACGCTGAGGTCGGCGCGCATAGACCTTGTTCGGCGGGCGGGGGAGCAGTCTAGTCAGCTGACCGCACAGCTCGAACATGACAACGAACCGGCGCAGCTGATTGCGAAACGCATTGCGGACCTCCAAACGGCTTCGGGCTAGAGCCCTCCCCGTCAAGATTGCATTCGTCGGGACGCTCGCTGGATCTCTCGCCATTCCTTCGGCGACTATCTGCTCGTAGCTGACCACACCGGTTCTGGCGGCGGAGCTCCGGATAAGAAGCACCTTGCTTTCTGACTGGTCGCGCCGGCTGCCGCGGTCCGAAGCCGTCCAAAGCTCTGGCATTACGTCACCGCGGGTTCTGCTCTGGGGTCCCTGCGGGAGGCTCGGCGTACCTGTCGTGATTCGGCGAGACTGCACGTGCCACGCCTATGAGCAGTGACGCTTCGACGCGCAAGGTGTCATGTGCAGGGGTGTTGGGCGAACGGGAAGAGACCGATGGCCGTTGACGTCGCCTGATCCGCGTACGGCGTTGACCTCGTAGAGCGGGTTTGGCAGAGTCAAGCTGCGTAGCACCATCTGAGAAGAGGGCAACATGCGAAGGGGCATTTCGACCGGCCTCGTGGCCGGCATGCTGCTGCTGACCGCAGCCGTGGCCAGCGGTTCTCCGCGGGCATCTATCGCGTCCGTTCGCGGAGGAAGCGGCACCTTAACGCTCAGCGGAAGAGTCGGGTCGCTTCAGTTTGACCAGTCAAGCGAACCGGATGTCATCGCGATCGCGGGGCCGCCAGACGCAACCGCCACCGGCAACTTCGGAGCCCAAGAGCCCGACTACTTCGCGATGGGGTACACCTGTCAGGAGCACGAGGCGCAAGGGTGGTTCTACGTCGACCACTTCGACTATTGCAGAACCATCTTCTACATCAATACGCACACGCAGCTGCTGACCGCCTTCGCCTCGTCCTCCAGGAACTACTCGTTTCGTGGTGCATCCCCCGGAATGTCGACCCGATCGGCCACTCGGCACATTCAGGTTCAGCCGTACAATGGCTGCCTCACTGGCTTCTCGGTGTGGAAGCATCATCCCCATGCAACCTTCTTCGGCGACGTCGTCGGAGGCCACACGAAGCTGGTCAGAAGAAGCGAGCTCGTCTATGGCGGACATCTCGAGGATTTGCAGCTTGAGAGCAACCGATACCCCGTAGGGTTGCTGTTCTGCTGAGGCCGAATGAGCGGTAGAGGAGCTGTCTCAGTCCGCTCGAAACCGCCGGGCGGCCCGCGATCGGCATCCACCCGCGAGTAGCGGCCCGTCCGTCCGCGTCCGCCCAGAGGCGTGTGGACGAAAGGTCCGCGGACGATCCCATTCGTCCTCCGGCGGTGATTTGATCGGCGAGCGCGTTGGCGACGCCTCGCTCGCGCGGCCTCATCACGAAGAGGTCGCTGGTCGCGTTTCGGAGACCGGGCGCGGAGTGGGGGCGATCGTTTTCTGGGCGTAGAGATGATCAGTCCCACTCGAGGACAGCGAACGCGGCTGAAGGTATGCCGGCCCGAAGGGCGGCAGCCAGCCAAAGCCCTTGGGTGGGCTGAAGTTGGTCGCGCGCCCGCCTCTTGCATTCGACGAACGCGATGAGATCGTCGCGCCAGGCCACGACGTCCCAGCATCCGCTCATGCCACCTCGCTCCGCACGAACAGACACCACGACCGCTGCTCCGAGAGACCCGTGTTGTGGCTCGGCAGGGCGACGGGAGAGGTCGCCGTCGGCAACCCAGCGGCCTCCCTGATACCCGTCGCGCCACAGTGCAGTCCAGCCAGCCTTCACGAAGAGCCGCACGGCCGCCAGTTCGGCGAACAGGGCTGCGCCGTCGACGTCGACCAGCGGCTTTGACTCGTAGGCTCTTGCGAGCTTGTCGACTGGCGCCTCTGCGCGTGCCGCGGGGAGTGCGACAGAGAAGCGGCTCACGGCGTGTCCTCCCGAGCTCGGGACAACGATCGAGGCGATTCACCGACCGCCCAGGACCTCGGCGATCGCCGACGCGATCACAGCTTCGCTGGCAAGCTGTGGTAGCGGACACCCGGTTTTCTGGCTGCAAATCACGTGGCCGTCCTACGTCGGACCGGCTGCGAGGGAGCCGGGCCCGAGGATCAAATCGCGGAGCGATCTGGCCGGCGCGTACCATCGCAACGAGGCGGCGGCGGAATGCTCCGCCGTCGGCTAGCGAGTACCCCGTGATCTGCGCTAGCGCGTCGATATCGGCCGCGACCTCGCTTCCTCGTGCGATTGCGACGTTGTCGAAGCGAGCGCCGGCACGAGAGTCGGGCGTTGGAGCGAAGCCTGGAACGGTGTATGGCATCGGGTGATTCTCCCTCTGCCGCAGGCCGGGCGGGCGCATGTCCACAGGCTCGGAGACCAAATGGTTGTAGTTCCCGGAGGCCCGCAGCGGGGATATAAGGTCGCGACCGCGAGCGTGCGGTGCCAGCGTCGGAGCGGGCCGGCCGTTTCCCGTGGGCCAGCCGGCAGCCAAGCGGGGAAACGAGCGCAGCGCGGAGCCCGGGCGCGCGAGCGAGCGGCAGCGCTCGGGCGTGACCGGTGACGCAAGTCGTCCGCGCGGTTAGGATCGCAGCATGGAACAGTTCAACGTTGGCGACAAAGTGCTAGCCCCACATCCGAACGGCGACGGACTCAAACCGGGAACCGTGCAGGGATTCCTGGGCTCATCATTCCCCGCGGACCTCAACATCCAGTTCGACCCTTACGCGCAGTACGCATTCACGACGGGGGTCGTGCCGCAGAACATGGTGGTGCGCCAGTAACAGCGGCCGGTCGCGCGCCGCAGCACGATGGCGATGGCGCGCAGCGAGAGTCTCACGCATCGCGGCTTGCCGCGGAACGAGAGGACCTCAAAGACGGTCGGCGACCGTCGCCCGGGGTCGCGCCTCCTAGTTCGCGTTGTACCCGTGTTCGCGGGTCCCGAACACGTCTTTCCAGTACGACTCCCGTGCCCGCACGTGATCGTCATCGACGCGCATCGGCCAGTACTCCAGCAGCGCGTAACTGAAGTGCTGACGTAAGTAGTCCATGCCCTTGTTCCCGACGAGCTCGCGAAGCAACTTATTCCCCGCATGGCCCGACAAGATGTAGCTGCCAAGACGTGACCAAAGGCCGCCCGAATCGGCTGTCGCAGAACCGATATACGCCTGACCGGTCAGGCGGTCGTTCCAGACGTAGACCCCCTTCAGATTGTCCAAAACGATGCGCCAATCGTCGCGGCCACCGCGGAAGACAACCTCCAGCTCGCGAAAGCCATGGTTAATGCTGTCAATCCCCGGGAATGCGCGGCCCGCCCACGGTTCGCGGTCGATCTCGACGACCTCGATCTTGGAGAAGTACGTCTCCAGCTTGAAGCTCCTGCCGCGCGCTGCAGGCCAAAACCTGAGTCTCAGCCGGCCGACCACTGGCTCCGTGAAACCTTTCACCAGCTCGATGTCATAGCTCGGCGCATTGGGCTGCGGCCGCCTGCCGACAACGTCGAACTCACCCCCGTAGATCCATTCGTCGGATGCAGGGGCGACCTGCATAACGGCGAAGATACGCGGCCTCGTGAAGTCATTGCGAGTGCTCCGCCATGTGTTCCACCCAACCCACGCGTCCCATCCCTGGGCCGCGTAGACATCGAGCGGGTCTTCGCCCTCCCGATTGCGACGAGCGCAGTGCAACTTGTATCGCGCCGGATCGAACTCGCTGCCAAGCAATTCAGCTAGGCGCATCGGTTCCGAGCGCGGCGGTTCGGTCACTGCCCGACCCTACCAGGACGTCCCGCCACGGACGCACCTCTGGACCGATCCTCCCGCAGCGTGCCACGCAGACGCTTGAGGGTCCGTCGGCGCTTGCCACGCCGGAGACCACCGACTGCACCGCCCCGCCGCGGCGCATTACTACTCGCATGCAACACGGCGCCTTCGCCAGCACGGCTTGGCGCATGCGAGCGGGAGCGTTCGACGCCGACCCAAATATCGCTCGTTGACAGCGGCGGGTGATTGCTTTGCTCGCGCAGGATCGTCGGAGCGCTCGAGTGCATTGGCGACGTAAAGGCACTGCGTGCTGTCGGCTGGCTGGTCGCTGCTTGGAGCCGCCTGAAGGCGTGAGGCAGCGAACCGTCCCGGCCTCACGCCAAAGGGTGGGGTGATCGGCCCGCGTCAGCGGCTGACTGCGAGCTGTCTGCTTGCAGGGATCATCGGCTCGGGACGCTGATGCACAGCCTCGATGATCTCGGTGCTGTCGATGCCGCGGAGGTACGGGGAGGTGATCGCGAGATCGGCGTGCCCGAGCTGTCGCTGGATCACGATCAGCGAGATTCCCTCCCGCGACATCTCGATCGCATGTGCGTGCCGCAGCTGATGCTTGTGCCGACGTCGGCACAAACATCATTAAGCCGACCCGATCGTTATGCCGACCTCGGCGAGAAAGTCCGTGCACGTTGGGATGTTGCCGGTGTTGATGTCGGCATAACGCACCCGGTTGTGGTCATCCTTCCCGGCCTGTTTCCCGGAGAAGGAGGAGTGGATGGCCAGACCGACGAGCAGGGTCAGCAGGGTGTTGATGACTGGGCCGTTGGCCCCGTTTGCGGATGCGTACCGCGAGGAGCTGCGCCAGCGCGGCTATACGACGCGGACGATGATCGGCGAGCTTCGGCAGGTAGCGCGGTTCAGCCGGTGGCTGGAAGCAGGTGAGCTGACGGTCGCTGATGCGAGCGAGAAGCGGGTCGAGGAGTTCCTGGCCTGGCAGCGCGCGGAGGGCCGCCACCGTTCCCAATGGTCGCGTCCGGGTCTGAGGTGCCTGCTCGATGTCCTGCGTGGGCTCGGGGTGCTGGCTGCCGAGGAGCCCGCGGCGGTGGACTCGCCGACCGATGTGCTGCTGGCGTGCTTTGAGCGATATCTGCTCACCGAGCGGGGGTTGGCGACCGGCACGGTCGCGTTGTATCTGGCGTGCGTGCGCCGGTTTGTGGAGGGCCTGCCAGCGGATCGCGGGCTTGCAGGGCTGGTCGCTGGCGATGTGACGGCGGCGGTGTTGCGCGAGTCTGAGATCGTGTCGGTCGGCGCGACGCAGAACTTCGTCTCGGGAGTGCGGTGGTTTCTGCGGTTCTGTTTCATCGAGGGATTGGTCGAGGCTGACCTTTCGCGGGCGGCGCTGTTGGTGAGGGTGCGTTCGAGCTCGTCGTTGCCGAGGGGGATCAGCCGGGCGGACGCTCGCGCGCTGCTGGATTCCTGTGATCGTCGCCAGCCGCTGGGGCGGCGTGATTACGCGATCATCATCACGTTGTTGCGGCTGGGGTTGCGTCGCGGCGAGGTTGCCGGCCTGTCACTTGAGGACATCGACTGGCGGGCCGGTGAGCTGGTCGTCCGCGGCAAGGGCGCACGGGAAGAGCGCCTGCCGTTGCCGGCCGACGTGGGCCAGGCGATCGCGGCCTACCTGCGGCGCGGACGGCCGCACAGCAGCCGGCGGGGAGTGTTCCTGCGATCCAGGGCGCCATACGAGCCGATCGCTGCCGGGACGGTGGCCTCGACCGTGCGCCGGGCGTGCCGGCGCGCAGGGATCGCGGATCGGGTCGCACCGGCTGCGGCACACCGCGGCGTGTGAGATGGTCCAAGCGAACGTTCCGCTTGTGCGGATCGGTCAGGTGCTGCGCCATCGGAGCTTGCAGAGCACCGCGATCTACGCGCGCGTCGACGTCGAGCGGCTGCGCATGTTGGCGGCGCCGTGGCCGGGAGGTGCTGGACGATGAGCGGTCTGCAAGCGCACGTCGATGAGTACCTGCGGCTGCGCCGGGCGCTCGGGTTCAAGCTCAAAGAGGACGAGCGGACGCTCGGCCAGCTGGTCGGCTATCTCGAGGCGGCCGGCGCGACGACGGTCACCACCGAGCTGGCGGTCCGGTGGGCCAGGCTGCCTGTCGGGGTGCATCCGAACCAGTGGGCGAAGCGGCTGCGTGTCGCGCGTGGCTTCGCGGCCTACCTGCAGACGATCGACCCGACGGCGGAGATCCCGCCGCCGGACGTGTTCCCGGTTCGCCGGCAGCGCGCCACCCCGTACCTGTTCTCACCGGAGGACATCTGTCGCCTCCTTGAGGAGGCGCGGCGGCTGCGCCACCCGATGCGCGCGGCGAGCTATGAGGCGCTGTTCGGGCTGCTGGCCGTGTCCGGCATGCGGATCGGCGAGGCGCTCGCGCTCGACCGCTCAGACGTCGACCTCGACGCCGGCCTGATCACGATCCGCAAGCCGAAGGGCGACCGCGCCCGGCTGGTGCCGCTGCACCCGACCGCCGCCGAGGCGCTGCGCCGCTACGCGTCGGTGCGAGACCGGCTGTGCCCGCGGCCGCGGTCGCGCGCGTTCTTTCTCTCCAGCGCCGGCACCCCCGTGCTCGGGGTCAGCCTGCGCGCGACGTTCAGGGAGATCATGACTCGGATCGGCATTCGGACGGAGGAGGTGCGTCCCCGGGTGCACGATCTCCGCCACCGGTTCGCTTTGCAGACACTGATCGACTGGCAACGATCGGGCGAGAACATCGACGAGCGGATCACCACACTGTCCACCTATCTCGGGCACGTCAGCCCCGCGGATACGTACTGGTACTTGTCCGCCTCGCCGGAGCTGATGGCGCTCGCAGCCGACCGGCTTGCCGACCGGTTCGGAGGCGTGCGATGAGCGCGCTCGCGCCTTCGATGCAGGCCTACTTCACCGACCGGCTGGTCTCCCAGCGCGGCGCGAGCCCGAACACGATCGCCGCCTACTGCGGCACGTTCCGGCTGCTTTTGCCGTTCGCCGCCAAGCGGACCGGCAAGCCGCCCAGCGAGCTGGACATCGGCCAGCTCGACGCGCCGCTGATCGCCGCGTTCCTGAACCACCTCGAGAAACATCGCGGCAACAGCATCGCCACCCGCAACAACCGGCTGGCGGCGATCCACTCACTGTTCGCCTACCTGGCGCTGCACCATCCCGAGCACGCCGCCTCGATCCAACGGGTGCTCGCAATCCCGCACAAACGGACCGAGCGCAACCTCGTCACCTACCTCACCGAACCCGAGGTCGACGCGCTCCTGGGTGCCTGCGATCAGGCCACCTGGACCGGCCGGCGCGACCACGCGATGTTCGTGCTCACGATCCAAGCCGGGCTGCGGATCTCCGAGCTCGCCGCGCTCACCTGCGCCGACATCACGCTCACCACCGGCGCCAACGTGCACACGATCGGGAAAGGACGCAAAGAGAGGCGAACGCCACTAGTCCCGGACACCAGGAACGTGCTCAAGGCGTGGCTGAAAGAGCGCGCCGGCGCCCCCACCGATCCGCTGTTTCCGACCACCACAGGCAAGCACCTCAGCCGCGACGCGATCGAACGACGCCTCGCCCGCCACCTCGCGATCGCCGCCGAGCGCTGCCCGTCGATCAAAACCAAGCACGTCACCATGCACACGCTCCGGCACGCCGCCGCGATGCGCCTGCTGCTGGCCGGCAACGACGTCACCGTGATCGCCCTGTGGCTCGGCCACGAGCAGCTCTCCACCACCAACATCTATCTGCACGCCGACATGACCCACAAGCAGCAGGCAATCGACCGCGCCAAACCCCTCGACGCCAAACCCGGGCGCTACCGGGCCCCCGACACGCTCCTACGCTTCCTCGAGGACCTCTGAATATGCCGACAGTCCTCGGCCCGGAACCCCCCGGCAAGACGACTTTCTCGCCGAGGTCGGCATAACGATCGGGTCGGCTTAATGATGCGGCGCGAATCGGCGACGCACTCCGGCCGCTAAAGCGGTGTGGTGCAGTTGCGCTCGAATGCCGGCTGGGGCGCACGGCCGACCGCGGGTCGGACCCCGCAGAACGCAGAACAACCGGCCTGGTGGCAGGCTGCTGCGGAGCTCAAGCCACGGTTCGAGATGCGACCAGGCCCACCGGTCCATTCCGACCTGGCGCCGCTTGTCTCCTTTGCCGTGGCGGACCAGCAGCGCGCCGCGATCGGGGTCGAGGTCGGTCTCGCTGAGTGCGAGCGCCTCGCTGATCCGGAGCCCAGCACGCCAGAGCACAACGATCACGCCGCGCAGCCGGACGCCCTCGGGGCTGTCGCCAGCGGCGCGCATGACCGCGATGATGTCCTCAACGGTCGGCGGATCCGGCGGGTAGCGCAGGCCCTTGTTGCGTGGCGGAACGCCCTGGTGAAAGCTGGACGTGGTCGCTGGAGATCGGCGCCTGCCAGCGCGATCGAGCAGTGGTACGGCTTGCATGACGTCCTCCTTTTGGACGACGAGTGACCGACCGATCCTCGCGCTGTCGCAGCCGTTTCGGGCATCGTCAGGGCTGGGGCTTGGCCCGACCGGGCACCGGAGAATGACCGCGAGGTCTGACATCGTCGTGCCGACATGAGCCCGACGGTCTTTCGCGACGGCCCCTTCCGTTTCTTCTTCTTTTCGCGCGAGGAGGAACGACTCCACATCCATGTCCAGTCACCCGACGGCGAGGCGAAATTCTGGATCGAGCCGAACATCGAGCTCGCACGCAACTACCAGCTCAGCGCTCAGGACTTGAGCCGCGTTCTACAGTTAGTGGTCGACCACGAGCAGGAAATCAGGGATGCCTGGCACCACCACTTCGACCGCTGAAGTCACCAACATTTCCCAGCACGGCTTCTGGATGCTCATCGACGGTCGCGAGCTCTTCGTTGCCTTCGAAGAGTTCCCTTGGTTCAAGCAGGCCACCGTTGAAACGATCCTGAGACTCGAGCGCCCCACGCCAGGACATCTGTACTGGCCCGAACTCGATGTCGATCTCGCGCTCGAGTCGATCGAGCACCCCGAGCGATACCCGCTCACATCAAGACCCTAATCGAGCCTCCAGGTCCGGTTCCGCGCCGCCGGCTGCGCGAGCCCTACCGCGTCAAACGACCGCTTCGGCGCCCGCCGCCCGACGCTGTGGGTGATCGGCGCGTCGCCGGAGCGGTCGTGCGGCGCGCGCGCACGAGGGTGGCGAAAGCGATTGTGGGTGCCGCAGGCCGTACGGTATTGCGGGAGCCTGCGCCAAGACCGCGGAGCACGATGTCTGTCATACAAGACGCCGCTGCTCCGACGGACGGAGGACAAGCGAGAGTCCCTCTTCTGGCAGCGCCAGGGCCTCAACCAAGTCTTGATCCATCATGGCGCGAGGCGGCCAGCGGACAGCGTCGGGACATACCGGCCAAACCTGGAGCAGGGCGTCGCCAAGCTGGCCGTCGTAGGCGATGTGACTGTCGGTCGCGTACGCGTGTCCTGTAACTACGAACCCGACCCAACTCACGGCGAGGAAGCATAAGTAGGCCACGTCATCCTCTGGTGCAAAGCGCGTATCAGATGACCGCAATCCGAGTGGGCGTTGGACATATACCGAGTTGATTTGATCGAAACGGGCGCGATAGTGGGAGGTCAGCCAAATGCTCACCTGGGACGGCGGCCTGTGCTCGCGAGCGAGATGTGCGTAATGGATTCGCGGAGCTATCGGCGGCGCACTCGTCTGGGAAGCCTGAAAGACGAGACAGGTCTTGAGCGCCCACGTTGCAAGCAGCTCCTGGGCGCGGCGATCCATGACGCAAGGGCCGTGCTTGAGCATCGGGATCATGATCGGCTTGACCGCGTCCTCAAGCTGGCTCATCCAGACGTTGTTGCATGTGTGGCAGACGAAGCGGACCTTGTCGCGGAACGGCCGCGCGTCCCACTCGCGCCGATCGTGCTCGCTTCGACCGATCACGCGGTAATGCGTGACGAAATCAACATCTGGGAAAACGCCCTGCAACCAGTCGGGGAGCAGGTGCTCTCGACTGAGTCCGGTGGTCGCCGAGCAAAAGATGCATGAGCGCTTGGATTTCAGTGCCTGCTCCGTCATCGCCCAAACGTACCGCCGCTCTCCGACTGCCATCGTCCGCACGACTGCTAGAGCTGTCTGGTGATGAACTCGGTGTTCGGGATCGTCGCTGCGTACACGGTCACCGTGGACTGGGATCCGAGGTTTTTTGTCGCCAAAGTGCGGGAACGCCGCGCGGATCGACTTGCGGTTGTGCCCTAGCCGGCGTTACGTTTCTGGGTGACGGTTCGGGAGAGAGATCGGCTCGCGGAAGCCAAGCGAAACGGCTCTCGAAGATGACGACAAGGCTCTTTTTTCGTGCGCAGGCTACGCGCGAGAGCAGGCACGGTCGTCGCCCCCGGGCCGTCATTTTTTATGCGCCTCTGCGGGCACGACGCTCCGTCCGCTTCGCGATTCAGCTATCGCCCGTCGATTAGTGAGGTCGCGGACCGGCGTTCACGCCTCGATGGGATCTCGTCCGAGTTGCTGGCTAGCGTGCTGGGTGCGGCTTGAGTGCCGCCGGTGCGGCGTAGGCGCCTGCCTTGCGCGGCCGTGCGACCGGGGCGCTCCCCGGGAGCTGGCGCTGAGGGTCGACCCCGGACCCCGCCCTCAGCTAGCCCGCCGCTCCCCGCCCCAACCGCTGGCGAGCGGTGCTCATAGCGGCTCGGGCTAGATCCGCTCGATCTCGATCTGCAACGAGCGCTTTCGTCTTTGAGGCGCCGTTGAGGAGACAAGCGCAACGGCGAGAACGGGCATCGAGGTGACGGACGTCCACCGTGAACCGTCGGGGGCTTCCGTCCGGAACGGCAGAATGACGTGATGCGCATAATTCGCTCAAGTCCGGTGTTGGCGGTCCATGACCTGGAGCTGTCCGGCGCTTGGTATCGGGACGTTCTCGGCTGCGAGCTCGATGACGTTGAACCCGGGAACTGGCGGTTCTGTCGAGCAGGCGACACCGTCTTCATGCTCGGTCGCTGTCCAGATGTTCCCCCAGCCGCGGAGATCGGCGATCACAACTACGTCGCCTACCTTCATGTCGACGACGTGGATGCCTTTCACCGTCGGGCGATGGCCGTCGGTGCCGACGTGATGCACGCCCCTCGGGACGAGCCGTGGGGCATGCGGGAACTCGCGCTGCGATCACCTGACGGCCATCACTTCACGCTAGGCCAAGCGATCCAACCGGCGTAGCCACGATTGCTTCCATCAGCTACGTCGCGTTGCGCTGACGATCCATGTGGCGACGAGCGGGCGTCGCGCGGGGATCGATGCGGTTGACGGGTCGCTTGGTCGGCGGGTTAGACTGGGACTCTGGGGCGCTTGGTGCCTAGGAGGGCGATCGGACAGCGTGGGGTGGGACAGCTTTGAGTGGGCGTGATGCGGTGCGTGGCTGGGCGAGCCGGTTGACGGCCGTAGCAGCGGTGCTCTTTGCAGCCGTCTTGGTGTTTGCGCTGTTGTCGATGCCGGTCGATGCCCGGCCGGCAGCGGGTACTCATACCGCCGGCATGGCCGCTGACTCGGGATGTCTGTGCCCGAACGGGGCGGACGACGCGCTCCTGAAGGAGGCGCAAGCACGCGCCAGCGCCATTTACGACGGGTACTACGACCCCGAAGTCAACGCAGAGCTCAAGATCAAGAAGCTCGGGTCCGTGGTCAAGCGCGAATTCCCTCAGCTCGAGGGACACGATCGAGCTGAGCGCGTCCGGCTGATGAATCACGAGAAGCGAAAACTGGATAAGGAGCTTGCGGAGTTGTACGACAAGGCAACACGGCGTCTGGAGTCCGCCGAGGCCGAGGACGTCGCGCGTGCCAGCTGCCCCGAGGCCAAACAAAAGCTCTCGAGCCTCTACGCCGCGATGCGGCGGCGCCTCCAAGACGCTTATGAGCGCGATCTCAGCTTCATCGCAAAGGAAGTCGTCGGGGCCGTGAATCTGACTTGTGGCTGCCACCTGAGCGCCGACACCGCAAGGTCGCGACTACCGGATGCGTCCTGCGGCACGTGCAGTTCAGGTTCGCCACCGGCGCCCGCGTCCGGGTGCGTCACGGTCACAGTTCGGGTGGTCCCGGCGTCGCTGCCGTCCGATCCTTCGAACGACAGCATTGGCAAGGGAGTGGGAAGCGCGACGCTCGAGCCGGGCGGTGAGACGATCCACTGTCTGACTACTGCGGATGCGCCGTGCGTGCTGACGGCCGAGGTCCCTGCGAACGCGTCGGCGAGCGTGTCTGCGCAGCCGGGCAGCCTCAGCGAGGATCCCTCCACCCCACCCGACTCGGCCTTCTGGAGGTTCGGCGGGGCCTGTACCGGCACCGGAACATGCACTTTCACGCCGACCGCCGGAGCCACGGTCGACGTCTATTTCATTCCGGCGATGGTCACGCTTACGTTGCAGGCGAGCGGCGATGAGGGGCACGCGAACATGACCGCCAACGAGTTCCAGGGTGGCGGGCTTGAGCCGATCAGTCCCGTTTACTGCGGATACACATACCCCGCCAACCCACTGCCGTGCAAAGTGATGGTGCGCGTCGAGAAGTTCGCGCAGGTCGAGGCGAACACGGCCGGAGACCCAAACATCACGTTTGAGTCGTTCAGCAGCAACTGCACTCCCGAGGGGCTGGGGGCGAGCTTCTGCGATCTGCGCATGACCAGCGACCAGACCGTCACCGCGATGTTCGGCAGTGGCGGCCTGGCCTGATGATCGCGAGGAGAACCCGAGCCGGCTCATCGAGCACATGCGCAACGATTCCTTTCGCCGTCATGTGACCCTGCCCCCGCGTGACTGCTTCGGCGACGTTGGGATGACCCGTCGAGGCGAGCTCCGGGCCGCCGGGCATGGCCCCCGGGCGTGGAGTTGCCGAGCCGATTCTGCATGTGCATGTGCGACGCCTTTTGCAGCCGCGACGTCCGCCCTGCTCCCGGCGGCGACGGCGAACGTCACCGCAGTGTCTGAAGTAGGCATGATCGTCGGTTGATGCTCCCCGAGCGGATGGAAGACGACGGGCTGGTGCTCCGGCGGTGGGTCGTTGGCGACGCGGAGGCGCTGCACGCCGCGATCACCGATAGCGCGTCGCACCTGCGGCCGTGGGTGACATGGGTCGAGAAGGAGGACACCTCGATTGAGGGTCTGCGGTTGTTCATTGCCGAGCGCGAGCGGGAGTGGCGGGGAGGTGGGTCGGTCCTGCTGGGGATGTTCGTCGGGGAGCGCATCGCGGGCGGGTGCAGCCTCGCCGCGCGGCCGGGCGCGACCGGGGTCTGGGAGATCGGCTACTGGCTGCACCCGGCATTCCGCGGTCATGGGCTCGCGACACGCGCAGCGCGGCTGCTCACCGAGGCAGCTCTCGCAGAGCCCGACGCCCGCGCCGTGGAGATCCGGCACGACAAGGCCAACACGGCGAGCGGTGCGGTGCCACGCCGGCTGGGCTACAACCTCGTTGGCGAGGCACCGAACCGCGCGCCCGCGCCGGCTGACTCAGGCACGGACATGGTCTGGCGCCGGATGGTCGTGCCGCAGAGCCTGGTGCTGCGGCTGTCGCTCGACCTCGTTCCCTCGGATCGCGGTGGCCGCCGGCGACCGGTCCTCGACGGGTATCGCGCGTCGATGTCGTTCGGCCAGCGCCGGCGTACCGTCGAGCCGGTCGTGCACGACGCGATCGTCGTCCTAGAGGACGGTCCGATGCTTGCTCCTGGTCAACACGGGCACGCACGCGCGTGGGTGCTGATGCCCGACGAGCTACCGCGGTCCGTCGGAGTCGGATCCGTCTTCGCGCTGCTCGAGGGTGATCAGATCATCGGGCGCGCAAAGCTCCTCGCGATCTACAGCGATCCAACGCCGCAGCCGCTGGAGGACCTTCGCGCCGCGAAGACCCGGCCCCTCGTGGAGT
This sequence comes from uncultured Solirubrobacteraceae bacterium, assembly GCA_963712675.1. Lineage (GTDB taxonomy): Bacteria > Actinomycetota > Thermoleophilia > Solirubrobacterales > Solirubrobacteraceae > Palsa-465. Next base: position 404,911 of record CAVQJF010000021.1, on the reverse strand, counting down.
CCTCGAGCGCGCCGGGAGCGTCGTAGCCGCGGTCCGACGCTGAGTCGTTCAGGGTTACCGTGTTGCATCGCTGGGCTGGCCAGGTATGGTCGTTTCGCGGCCACGGGTCAGGCGATACCGTGCACGCCATGAGCCGCGACTCGCGGGTGGTCTACTCGACGGTCGATGGCGATCTCCGCAGGGCGCGTGCCCCTGGGCTGAGGGAGCGGCGGGCCGATGGGGATCGCGTCAAGGTTCGGCGCGAGGTCGCAGGGCCGCCGCGGCAAGGCCGTGACTACCGTCTCGGGCGTGCCGGTCGACGACGTGGGGCTGAAGAAGCTCGCGGGAAAGCTCGAGAAGCGCTGCGGCGTCGGCGGCTCGGTGAAGAATGGCGTGATCGAGATTCAGGGCGATCATCGCGATGTGGTGGTCCAGATGCTCGAGGCCGAGGGGTATAGGCCCGTCCTTGCCGGAGGGTGATGCGGGTCGATAAGTGGCTGTGGACGGCGCGGCTGTTCAAGACGCGTGCGCTGGCGGCGGAAGCCGTCAAGGGCGGGCGCGTGCACGTCAACGGGGCGGCAGTCAAGCCGGGCCGTGAGGTCGGGGCCGGTGACGAACTCGAGCTGGCTCTCGGTCCCGTCCGGCGGACTGTGATCGTGCGCGGCGCGGCGGACCGCCGCGTGTCGGCCGCGGAGGTGGCGAACCTGTACGACGAGACTGAGGAGAGCGTCGCAGAGCGCGAGCGCCAGGCGGAGCTGCGCCGGCTCGCCGGGCCGGTCGATCTCGGAGCGCGGCCGACCAAGCGCGACCGCCGCCGCTACGACGCCGGCCGGCGCTAGCGTTCCCCACTCGCACCGGCCGCGGCGGGCCCCTGCGGTCGACTTGACCGCCGGGCGACCCCGCTCCTGATCTAGACCGCCACGTCACCCTCCACCTCGATGGGGGGCGGCGGCAACGTGTTCGTGTAGGGCGCAGGCTCCTGCCAGCCGAGCCTCAGCCTGCGACGCCCGCCGACATCCCTCCCGAGCTGGAAGCTGGTGAGCCGCTGGACGCCACGCTCGACGATCAGGATCTCGCTGATGAGGAGGCGAGTGATCGGCCTGACCGCCTCCTCGGCGACCCCCGCCGCTGCGAGGGCCGGGAACGGGTCCGAGATCGAGGCGAAATGCCCGCCCATCATCCCGTGCGGGTTGGGCTCCGCGAAGAACGCGATGCGAACGGCTTGCGCGGTCAGGTCCGCCCACGGGACGTTGTTGAACGTCATGCGCTGGGGCTCGCGGACGGGCGAGGCCTTCAGCTCGATCTCGAAGTCGACGCCGCGGCCCGCGCGGGTCGTCGCGGTGACCGTCCGCACCTCGGCTACGACCGTGCGGTCGGCGTAGCTGAACAGCATGCTCCGCCTGCCGCTTCCCTCGCTGAGCGCCCTGATCGCCGCGACCATCGCTTGGTCTCTGATCGTGGCCTTGACAACGATCGCGGCGCCGCGCTCCACGATCTCGGTGGCACGGAACATCATGCCTCCGAGCTTGACCCACGGCGACAGGTCCTCGGCGGCGATCTCCCTGAGCCTCTTCTCAAGGCCTGCTTGCAGCTCCTCGGGTGTGCTGTAGCTCCCGGTCATCCCGAACGCCCGCACCTCTTCGAAGAACGACTGCTGGGGTCCCTCGCGCTCAACGCCCTCCTGCGCCCAAACGCTGGTGCGCAACCCCTCGCGCTCGGCCTCGCGGTACTCCTGATGCGTCGCCGAGTAGCGATCTGGGAGCGGGCGGCCGTAGCGGGCGCCGAGCAGGCCGACGTAGACCGCGCTGGACCTGACCTCGGCCAGGTAGGCCGCGTTCGGATCGGAGTCGCGCCCGCCGAAGCGCTCCCACCAGACCGGTTCGGCGCCGATCGTGTCGACCGCGGCTACCGCGGCCTCGCGGTACTCCTTGTATCCGTTGATAACGCTGCTGATGAACACGCGCTGATCGGCGGCCCAGTCGCGGATGGCCTCCTCGTCGGGCCGCGACGCTGCCGCGGCCCGATCGACGAGCAGGGTGCGGTCGAGCTGCGAGTCCACGTCAGGCGGCGCGAGCGCGCCCCGCGTACGCGTCGATGATCTTGCAGGCGTTCTCCAGGGCAGCGAGCGGCCCGTCCGTGTCGCGCCAGAGCTTGCGGATTCGCGAGAGTTCGCTCGGACGCAGGCGACCGTCAGGAGGCGGCGCCATCAGCGGCGGCCACATCCCGTAGATCGCGGCGACGCCGCCGACACTCACCCGCAGCCCCCACGGAACCCCGGGGCGCTCGGCCTTCTGCAGGAACAGCCCGATCTGACGGGCCGCGACCCTGATCGCCTCCGCGACCGTACGGGCGTGGACCTGCCCCGCCTGCGACGTCACGACGATCCCTGCCTGCGTGTGACCGGCCGAGACCTGCTGCGTGGCGCCGCACACGTCGACGTCGAGAGAAAAGATGGACACGATGGTCCCTCCATTGTCGGTTATTGCCAGCCGCTGGCCTTGGACCCCGGTAGTCGGGCGGGGCCTGTGACAGCCTGGTTATCTTCCATCTCGACGCGGACGGAACTGCTGGCCGGCCCGGGCAGGGACTAGCTGCCCAGGCCGACCGCGATTCCACTGGCACAACCGACGACGGACTTGTAGTCGATCGCGGGGACGGATCACCGGTTCGAGTCCGCGACGACGGCTTCAACGCCAGTTCGCGGGTACCGTCGGGCGCCCTTCTCGGCGAGGCAGTCAGAACAGACGAACCGGGGCGGTGTGTCCCCCGTTGTGTTGCCCTCGTTGCTGACCAAGGGCTGTCTTGCTCCTCTAGGCTTGAGCGATTGCTTGGCTCCGAGCCTTGACGCGTCCGCCGCGAGCCCTTCGGCGACGATCCGGTCGTCACGATCCGGCCGGCCGATGGCGCAGGCGTACGAATCAGATTCGCCCACGAGCCTCGTCTCGTCGCCTGCGAGTCGCTGCGGATGCGTTGCAACCCTCGCAATCACGTCGCGGACCTCCTTGACCAGCGGGCTCGGGCAACTCCGCCCCTGGAGAGACGCCCCGTGTTCGAGAAGCTCGAGCCCGGATCAACACTCAGACGGCGAGCACTGGCCCCAACCGCTGCTCCAAAGCAGCGCGAGGCAGCGCACCGACGACTCGGTCCACCTCTTTCCCATCCCGGATCACGACCAGCAACGGGATCGACTGCGCGCCAAACCTTGTGGCGAGTCCTGGGTTCGCGTCGACGTCGACCTTCACGACCTTCAGGTGCCCCGCGTGACTCTTGGCAAGATCTTCAAGCACCGGAGAGATCATCCGACACGGCCCGCACCACGCCGCCCAGAAATCGACCACCACGGGCACTGAGGCTGTCGTCTCGGCAGCAAACGTGTCGCTGTCGGCGTCGACGACCCACGGCAGAGTGGACTTGCATCGTGGGCATCGCGGGACTCCCTGCGCGATCGGGCCGACGCGATTCCGCGCATTACAGCTCGGGCAGCCGATGATGGGCATATCACCAGGGTAGAACGCGGCCAAGCCGCAGTCGCCTCACCCCCCGATCAGCCACTTAAGGGCGCGGATCGACCCATCGCTGCTGCGACGCGAAGGACGTCCGTCAAGCGGTCGATCGAGACCACCAGAACGTCGTGCTCGACGCGCTCGACGCCGCGCGCACGGACGAGGCACATGACGCCAAGGGCGCCGTTACGTGCCCATCTTTGCCGGTGCCGCGACAGCCACGCCCCCTGCTCGCGCACCCGAGCGAGATGGCGACTGTCATAGGTTCTGGTCTTCGTCTCGATCGCGACCGCAATCCCGGTCGGGGAGATCGCCACCGAGTCAATGTCTCCCCCACCCTGCCACCGCAGCGAATGCCGCAGCCGCCAGCCCTCCGCTTTCAGCGGCATCAGCGCACGCTGCACGTCGTCCTCCGAGCGAGCACCGACGCGGCTACGACGGGCGAGCGCGAGCCAGTGCCGAGCGCAGAGGCCCAGCCCGACCGCGGTGAGGAGCAAGAGCCCGGCGAGCGGCAGCACCCCGGCGCCGGCGACAACCAGCGCGAGCAGCGCCGCGGCGACGCTCCCCGCCGCCGCCCGGCCGGCGCGCGACAGACGCCGGTACTGCTGCCGACGCGCGTAGTTCAACCCGCGTCCTCGCTCGCCGGAGGATCCGCTGGTGGCTCTGCTGCCTGCGCGCTCAGCCCGCGCTCGGCCTCGGCAGCCGCCGCGGTGAGCCATCCAGGCTGCTTACCCGGCGGCAGCAACGTCGCCTGACGGATCGCCTCGCGCGCCGTCGAGCCCTGCTTCCAGTCGCGCTGACCACCGCGGCGGGCGACCCACTCCCACTCCCATCGGCTCCCGGCACGCTGCGAGCGCCACTGCTGCCGGACCACCTGGACGGGACCTCTCGGCGTACTGACCGTGATGGGCTCCGAGCGGTTCGCGACGGATCTACCGGCCATCGGCCTAGCCCCTTTCGCGCAGGACGTCGGCCGTCATGCCTAGACGCATTGAGCTTGCCTGGCGTCGCGCTTTCGATCATGGTGGCGATCTTGCCACCGGCCCAGGACGCGCTTCGGATCGGCGGCGCTGGTTTCCGGCCGCCAACCGATCCTGTTCAAGAGATTCGCGCCGATCGGTCCAATACCTCAAGGCAGGCCCCCGTTTCCCGGGCCAAATGTCATGGCGACCACGAACAGACTCGCAACACCGTCCGCCACCTGGCGTCGGCTGCGGCGCCAACCGGGGCACGCGCATTCACGACGCAACCGAGCGGATCGTCGCCCGGGACGCCACCGTCAGAATCGTCTCCTACCGAGAGCCCGTCGACAGTGGACCGGTTGCTGACAGCTGACGAACTCGCCGAGCGCCTCGGTATGAAGACGGAGTGGGTCTGGGCTCAAGCCCGCGCCGGCCGGATCCCGCACGTTCGCCTTGGCCGGTACCGGCGGTTTCGGGAGTCCGCGGTCGAGGCGTGGCTGCGAGATCTCGAGACCGGCGGGTCCGGGCGGCCTGCGACTCCGCAATCCCGGCCCATCCCTCTGCGCCGGCGCGCGTAGCGCGGCTGACTCGGGTCTGCCAGCAGACTGAGGACGCCGATCCTTCGGCGCCTGCAGCGTCAGCGCGGGCCGGGGTTCAAGAATCGCCTTGGAGGCGGATCAGACGCTCCTGGCGCTCAAACGAAAATAAATTGGACCCTAATTGGACCCCGTGGCCGTCAACTGAACTCAGGCGAACTTGCAAAAAGATGTGATTTGCAGGCTATTCTCTAATCGGGGAGACAGGATTTGAACCTGCGACCGCCCGGCCCCCAGCCGGGTGCGCTACCAGACTGCGCCACTCCCCGTGGTCGGGGTTGATTCTACGGGCGAAGGCGAGACCCCGCTGATTGCTCCGTCCGGACCCCATGCGAACATGTGTTCCCATGGGGCATCCCCGTCATTCGAACCGCAAGCCGAGACAAGGCGGTGCGGACGCTGCCAACAGTCCAAGCCGCTCGACGAATTTGCGTGGCGAAGAAAGGCGCGTGGCCAGCGCGACAACTACTGCCGTCCATGCCGAGCTGACTACAAGCAGGCGCACTACGCCGCAAACCGGGAGCGCTACATCGCGAATGCCCTGCGCCGGAAACAACAGGTGGCTGCCCAGCGGATGGCTTACCTGATCGAGTACTTCGTATTGCATCCTTGCGTTGATTGCGGAGAGACCGATCCGCTCGTCCTCGAGTTGACCACCTGGGCGACAAGCTCTTCACGATCGGGGAGAGCATTCGGGATCGCAACTGGCCGAGCGTGCTGGCCGAGATCGCGAAGTGCGAAGTCGTTTGCGCCAACTGCCATCGCCGACGGACGGCGGCTCGGCGCGGTTCCGTCCGGGCTGCGGTCGCGGCCGCTAGCCCGTCGACACGAAATGACGATCCCGCGCCGGGCGGGACCGATGCAAAAGCGGGCGACGGGACTTGAACCCGTTCTTAGAGCTTGGAAGGCTCCCGTGCAGCCGTTAACACCTCGCCCGCGGGCGCGCGTCCATGGTATCCCGAGTCGGGTTCGGCTCTACTCCCCCATCACCTTGATCACGAGCCGCTTCGGCCGCCCGCCGTCGAACTCGCAGTAGAAGACCTGCTGCCATGGCCCGAGGTCGAGCCGGCCGTCGGTGACGGGGACGATCACCTGGTGGTGGACGAGCAGGTTCTTGAGATGGGCGTCGCCGTTGTCCTCGCCGCCGCGGTGGTGGCGGTAGTCGCCCGGGTTCGGCAGCAGTTCGCGCGCGACCTCGCCGTCGGGTTCGCTCCAGCTCGGCGGCGCGAGCTTGTCGAGCCACTCGAGGGCGTCGGCCTGGATCCCCGGCTCGTCGTCGTTGATCCACACGCCGGCCGTGATGTGCATCGCGGAGACGAGCGCCATCCCTTCGGCGATCCCGGATTCGCGCACGGCGGCCTCGACGTCCTCGGTGATCCGGACGAACTCCCGACGGCGCTCGGTTAGGAACGTCCGGTACACGGTGTGTGCCTTCACGGACCTGGATCGTAAGCGGACCTCGGCCGCGGCGAGTCGTCGACTTGAACGCTGGACTGCGCTCTGGACGAAAAGACGGTCAAGAGTTGCTGGCGCCAGGCCGATGATGCTCCTGTTCGCGCGTGGTGCCTCCTCGAGACGGAGGCAGTTAAGGCGCCGCGCAGCTTCCCCTGCCCTCGGTCCATTGGAGCAAATTTGTGATCCCTTCTGTTCGTAGGTTGCTCGGCATGCTCTCAACCGCATGCGTGCTCGGCGGCGCCGCCTTCGTAGTTATCCCCGCCGGCGCCGCACAGGCCGGCCTGCTCAGCGGCCTGCTCAATCTCGGTGCCTGCAACACCTCGGCGGTCAGCCAGCCGTTCGCCCCGTGGGGCGACAACGCGTCGTATGAGCTGGCGCCCGGCGGCGACTTTGAGACGTCGACCTGGTCGCTCTCGGGCGGCGCTTCTATCGTTCCCGGGAGCGAGCCGTTCGCCGCCACCGGCACGCTTGGTCATTCGTCGCTTTCGCTACCTGCCGGCGCTTCCGCAGTGTCGCCGGCGACCTGCGTCGACGCTGCCTACCCGACCGCTCGCCTGTTCGTCGGCGGCACCGGCAGTGTCGCGGTGTCGGTTGTGTATGCCGGTGTCCCGATCCCGGCGGGCATCGCGCTGGCCGGTGGAAGTTGGTCGCCGACCCTGCCGATGGTCACGCAGTCAGCAATCCTTGGCGCGCTAAACGGGGGCACCGCGAACGTGGAGCTCATGGTCACCGCGCTCACAGGCAATCCGCAGATCGATGACGCGTTCATCGATCCGTGGAACGGCCACTGATCGGACCCGCGTCGCTGGGTCCCCGACGCTCGATGAAACTGGACAGCTACGACACTCCGGAGGCCGAGGCGTTGCTCGAGGCCGGCAAGGAGCGCAGGACCCGCGCGCTGAAGCAGTCGCGTGAAGTTACGACCCAGATCGTGGCAGCGGCCAGCCTTGCGCTGGCCGCGTCGCTGCTTGCCGCGCTCGCCCCATGGCACGGTTCGCTCGACCTCGTCCGCCTGGTGCTGGTCGTCGGTATGTACCTCACGGTAGAGCGCGTCCGCTTCCCGGTGGGTGGCGCGGCGACATCTCCGACGATGCTCGCATTCGTGCCGATGCTGTTTCTTCTACCCACGCCTCTGGTGCCGCTCGTCGCGATGGGGACGATTCTGATCGGTGGCCTTCCGCGCTACGTGCGCCATCCGGCGTTGGTCAGTCGTGTTCCTTCGGAGATCGCAGACGCCTGGTACTCGTTCGGGCCGGCACTCGTGCTCGTCCTCGCGGGCGGCCAGGCGTTCGGATGGTCGCATTGGCCGATCTACGCGGCAGCTCTTGCCGCCCAGGTGCTGTGCGATCTGGGCGCAACGGTGGCCCGGTGCTCGATCGGCGAGGGCATCGATCCGAGGGTCCAACTGCCGTTGCTTTCCTGGATCTACGTGACCGACGCGGCGCTGTGGCCGCTCGGCCTGCTGATCGCGGGAGCCGCCGTAGAGCGGCCCGGTCTCGTGCTGCTTGCTCTCAGTCCCGCCGCCATCCTCTCCCTGTTCGCGCGTGAGCGCCAGGAGCGCCTCGAACAGACCGTGGCGCTGAGCACGGCGTACCGGGGCACGGCGCTCCTGCTTGGCGAGGTGATCGACGCGGACGACGCCTATACGGGCATCCACAGCCGCCAGGTCGTCGACCTGTCGATCGCGCTCGCTGATGTGCTCGGCGTTGACCCGACGGGCAGGCGGAACGTCGAGTTCGCCGCCCTGCTGCACGACGTCGGCAAGATCCACGTTCCCAAACACGTGCTCAACAAGCCCGATCGCCTCGACGAGGAGGAGTGGAAGATCCTCCGCCGGCACACAATCGACGGCGAGCGCATGCTGCGCCGGGTTGGTGGCTCACTCGCGAACGTCGGTCAGTTCGTTCGCTCCTCGCATGAGCGCTACGACGGCACCGGCTACCCCGATGGGCTCCGGGGCCAGGAGATCCCGCTCGAGTCGCGGATCGTGTCGGTCTGCGATGCCTTCAACGCGATGACCACCGACCGTCCGTACCGCAGCGCGATGTCCGAGCACGAGGCGCTCGACGAGCTCCGGAGCGGAGCCGGAACGCAGTTCGACCCGACCGTCGTTGCGGCCTTCGAGCGGCTGGTCTCGCCGCCGCCGCCCACACCGCGCGTCAGGGCCCCGCGGTGGGTCCGCCTACCCAACGGTCAGGCCGAACGGGCATTGGACGCGCTCGCGGCGGAGCAGCGCGTGCACGAGCCGATGGAGACTGCCGCCGCTAGACCTTGACGCGCTGCCACTCGGCCTTGTGCGCGCGTTTCTCTGCCTGGTAGTCGTGCAGCGCCTGGGGCGAATCGACGTCGCCAAGCGTCGGGTGTGACGGCACGAGATCCTTCGCGGCCTTGACGCCGAACCGGTTCGCCAACACCGCGCCAAGCGACTTGACCTTCATCTCGCCGAAGCCCGGCAGCGCGGCGAGATTCGCTCGCAGCCCGTTGCCGTCGGCCGCATCGGTCCAGACGCGAGCAGCGTCGCCGTCATACGTGTCGCGCACGTAGGCCGCGAGCTCGTGCACCCGCTTCGCCATCGAGCCAGGGAAGCGATGGACCGCCGGGCGTTCACGGAACACGGGCTCGAGATCCGCGGATGCGAGCGCCGCCGGATCGAGCGTGCCGAGCCGCTCCTTGATCACAAGCGGCCCAGAGAACGCCTTCTGGACCGTCACCTGCTGGTCGAGCGCGAACCCGACAAGCAATGCCATCGGGTCGGTGGCGATCAGCTCGTTGGCCTCGTCGGAGTCTGTGAAGTACAGGCGGTCGGGCATCTGGCGATGGTACTGCGAGACGTCTGTCGCGACGCTCGTCCCGGCGATCTTGCGGCGCGAACAGTAAATTACGGCGGGCCCACGGGGCAGTAGCTCAGTTTGGTGGTAGCGCCGGTCTCCAAAACCGGAGGTCCCAGGTTCGAGTCCTGGCTGCCCCGCTCACGCGCACGTAGGTTTCCGTCCGGTATCGAACATATGTTCTTGTGGTGCCTCGCTGCCGTTACATCGAGGACGTTCGTTTCGTCATCGCTCTCAAAGCGGAAGGTCGGAGCGACCGTGAGGTCATCCGCGCGCTGTTCACCGAATCGTGCGATCGGTTGGGGTGGAGTGGCGCCCTTGGACGCGGTTTCACATCTCGGTCGCGCACCGGGAGTCAGTCGGATTCCTCGACTCGTTCATCGGACCCAAGGCCTGAGTCGAATGACCGGTAACCGCTCGGCCGATGAGCAACGACGGGACGATGCGGGCGGAGGGACTCGAACCCCCAAGAGCAAAGCTCACCGGCACCTAAAGCCGGCGCGTCTACCAATTTCGCCACGCCCGCGGCGCGGTCGATTCTAGGCCGACGGCGCGTGCGGAGCGGAGCAGGGCCCGCTTCGACTCCGGAGCGAATCGACGGAACCTGCTGCATCTCGCCGCCGGAAAATGTAAGGTCCGCACATGCCTCCCGTACGCAATCTCCCGCCGGGCTACACGGTCATCCATCCGAACCGCAGTAAAGCGGTGTGCAAGGTGACGAAGGCGATCGTCGTGCTGATCCTTTTGATCTCCGTCGGACTGATGTTGATCGTGACGATCGGCGGGTGGAGCAAGCTTCAGGGGCTGAAGCCGGTGAACTTCGCCTGGTGCGTGATTTACCTGTTGTTCGCGGTCTACATCGCGCGCTGGACCCGGGGGCTGCTGCCGATCGCGGCGGCGCTCGCAATCCTGCTCTTGATCCTGTCGCTGATCGCTGGGACCGGCGTGTCCGGCACCAGCTGGTTCGACCGCAACCACTTCGGGTTCGCCTCGCCGCACACGATCTTCGGCGGCAAGGGGATCGGTCCAGATCTGCTGGGGACGCTGACGCTGATCATGGCGCCCGTACAGGTCTTACTGATCTTCTTCTCGATGCGGGGCTTCGCTCAGGGCTGGAACGTCGAGCTTGAGGTTCCGATCGAGGAAGCCAAGCGCCGCGGCGCCACGCCGGCGGCGCCTGCCGCTCCAGCCGCGGCGTAGCGCCACCACGCCGGCGGCGCCCGCCGCTCCGGCCGCGACGTAGCGCCACCGCGGCCGATCCAGACATCTCGAGTACGGCGGGTGGGATTCGAACCCACACGCCCTTGCGGACAATGCCTTTTGAGGGCATCGCGTCTACCGTTCCGCCACCGCCGCTCGGGGCGCAGAGTCTAGTCGCCGCCGACGAGCGCGATCAGGGCGTCGGTCAGCCCCGGCGGCGCCACGAGGATCCCGCGCGCAACGTCCTTCATCCCCGGCAACTCGCGAACATCGAGCCCCGCTCGCTCGCACACGAGCGCCCCGGCGGCGATGTCCCACGAGTTGAGCGCGCGTTCGTAGAAGGCGTCCACCCGTCCGCACGCCGCCCAGCAGAGGTCGAGCGCCGCCGCACCGAATCGCCGGACGTCGCGCACGACCGGGATCAGCCGCGCGGCGACGGCGGCCTGGCGGGCGCGGATCTCGGGGTCGTACCCGAAGCCGGTCGCGACCATCGCCATCGACAGCTCCTGCTCGCTCGAGCAGTGGATCGGCCTGCCGTTCAGGGTGGCGCCCGTCTCCGATCGGGTGGCGGCGAAACACTCGTCCCGGACCGGATCGAGCACGACGCCGGCGAGCGCGCCCGCCTCGTCCTCGCACGCGACGCTGACGGCGAACACAGGGATCCCGAACAGGAAGTTGATCGTCCCGTCGAGCGGGTCGACGACCCAGCGCAGGGCGCCCTCGCCCCGGGTCGCTCCCCCCTCCTCCCCGATCACGGTGTCGTCGGGTCGGCGGGCCGCGAGCACCTCGCGGATCGCCCGCTCGGCCGCGAGGTCGGCATCGGAGACGAGATCGGTCGGGCCGCTCTTCGCCCGGACGCCCTGTTGTACGCGACCGAAGCGCGAGCTGAGCTCCGCGGCGGCAGCCCGTGCAGCCTCGTGCGCGACCGCGAGGAGGTCGTCCTGCGTGTCGGCCATTGAAGGCGTTCTACCATGGCCGCTCCATGAGCACGGTCGACACAGTCGCCGGCCTGGCCGGATTCTCCGGCCGCGGCGCGGGAACCGACGCCGAGCGACGTGCCGCTCGCTGGCTGTGCTCGGAGCTCGAGACGGGCGGGCGGGACGCGCGGCTCGAACCGTTCTGGTGCCGGCCGAACTGGGCGCTGGCGCAGCTCTGGCACGTGCTGCTCGGGCTCGCCGGCAGCCTTGTAGCGGTCTCCTCGCCCCGGGTCGGAGGCGTGCTGGTGCTGATCGCGCTGCTGTCGGTGATCGCCGACGCGGTCACCGGTCGATCCCTCGGCCGGCTGCTGACGCCCGAGCGCGCCAGCCAGAACGTCGTCAGCGAGGCGGCACCGGATGAAACGCGCGTTCGCCTGCTGATCACCGCGAACTACGACGCCGGCCGCACCGGGCTCGCGTATCGGGGCCGTCCGCGACGAGCCGCAGCGCGCCTTACCGCGGCCACCGGTGGCCTCTCACCAGGCTGGCTCGGTTGGCTCGTGATCGGGCTCGGATGGCTGCTCGTAGTGGCGATCGCGCGGCTGGGCGGATCACGCGGCGCGGCGATCGGCGCCCTGCAGCTGCCGCCGACGGTTGGCCTCGTGCTCGCCCTCGCGGTCCTCGCCGAGCTCGCGAGCTCGGGCTTCGGGCCGGCTGCGAACGACAACGCCTCCGGCGTCGCGGTCGCGATCTCGCTGGTGCGGGCGCTCGACGCCGGGCCGCCGGGCAACGCCGCCGTCGAGCTCGTGCTCGGCGGCGCCGGCGACGGCAGTGGGATCGGGCTGCGAAGGCATCTCCGTGCTCGGAAGGGCAGTCTGAGCGCGACCAATGCCGTCGTCGTCGGGATCGCCGCCAGCGGCGCGGGCGGCCCGCGGTGGTGGATCAGCGACGGTGCACTGATCCCGCAGCGGTACTTCGGCCACCTGCGCGAGCTGTGCGCGCGAATCGCGGCGGATGAGCCACACCTCGGCGCGATGCCACACCGTGGACGGGGCACGACACCGGCACGGCCGGCGCGCGCCGCAGGCCTGCCCGCGATCACGATCGGATGCCTCGCCGGCGACGGGCTCGCGCCGCGCTCGCACGAGCTGACCGATACGGCCGAAAACATCGATCGCGACGCGCTCGATGCGACAGTCCAGTTCGGCCTGATGCTCGTCGACGCGATCGACGGCTTCATCGGGCGGATGCCGCCGCCCACGTCACCTGCGCCGGCACCCCGGCGCCGCCGGATGCTCAGACGGGCGTGACCGGATTGCGCTTCGGCGGCCAGCTGCGGTCCTTGCCGACGGCGAGCGTGAACCGGCGGATAAGCTCCGAGCGGAGGTCCTCGGGCTGGATCACCGCGTCGATCGCGAGCTCGGATGCGAGGTGCAGGATGTCGATGTCCTCCGCGTACTCCCGCCGCAACTCCTCGGCGCGGGCGGCGCGCTCGTCGGCATCCTCGATCGCCTGCAGCTGGTTGTAGTAGACCGCGTTGATCGCGGCCGAGGGGCCCATCACCGCGATCGAGGCAGTCGGCAGTGCGATGCAGCAGTCCGGGTCGAACGCCGGGCCGGCCATCGCGTACAGCCCGGCGCCGTAGGCCTTGCGCACGATCACCGAGATCTTCGGAACCGTGCTCTCCGAGACCGCGCTGATCATCTTCGCGCCGTGGCGGATGATCCCGTCGCGCTCGACCTGGGTTCCGATCATGAAGCCGGGGACGTCGGCGAGGAACAGGAGCGGGATGTTGAACGCGTTGCAGGTCCAGATGAACCGCGCGCACTTGTCCGAGGAATCCACGAACAGGACGCCGCCCTTGACCTTCGGCTGGTTCGCGACGACGCCGACGACATGGCCGTCGAGGCGGCCGTAGCCGACGACCACCTCCTTCGCCCAGCGGCTGTGGATCTCGAGGAACGAGTCGGCGTCGAGCAACGACTCGAGCAGCTGCTTCATATCGAAGGGCTTGTTCTCGTCTGCGGGGATCAGCTCGCGAATCGGCGTCTCCGAGGCCGGCTCGGCGGGCGGAGCCGGCGACGGGTCCTCCTCATACGACGGCGGGAAGTAGCTCAGGTAGCGCTTGGCGAAGTCGATCCCTTCCTCGTCCGTCGAGACGAGCGCATGACCCATGCCGCTCTTGGAGGTGTGCATCCGCGCGCCCCCCATCTCCTCCAGCGTGACTCGCTCCCCGATCACGACCTCCGCCATCCGCGGCGAGCCGAGATACATCGAGGCGTTGCCGTCGCGCATGATCACGACGTCGCAGAAGGCGGGCATGTACGCCCCTCCGGCAGCGCTCGGGCCGAACAGGACGCACACCTGGGGGACGACACCCGACAGCCGGACCTGGTTGAAGAAGATCCGGCCCGCGTGCCGGCGCCCCGGGAACATCTGCACCTGCTCGTTGATCCGCGCGCCCGCCGAGTCGACGAGGTACACGATCGGGGTTCGCAGCGACAGCGCCCGCTCCTGGATCCGAAGGATCTTCTCGAGCGTCTTCGCCGACCACGAGCCCGCCTTGACGGTCGGGTCGTTGGCCATCACGGCGACGCGCCGGCCGCCCACGGTCCCGAGGCCAGTGACGACGCCGTCGGCGCCGAGCCCATCCTGTTCCCAACTTGCGAGCAGGCCGTCCTCGGCGAACGAGCCAGGATCCACGAGCCGCGCGACGCGCTCGCGGACCGGGAGCTTGCCCTGCTCGATCGCCTTGGCGCGATGGTGCTCCGGGCCGCCCGAGCGAGCGCGGGCAATCGCGTCCTCGAGTGCTGCGGAGTCGTCGGTGTGGCTCATCGGTCGTCCACGCGGTGCAGCGGGATCGTCGGTGGCGGGGAGTCGATCGGCGCGGTCGGCGGCTCAGGGGGAAGCGGTGCCCTCGGGCGCAAGCCGATCGCCAGCCCGGCGCCACCGACGATCAGCAGGAACAACGGCCAGCCCACGAGCGAGCCGCGCCCGGAGACCGGGAACCCCACGAGTACGGCGAAGGCGCCGAGCAGCACAGCGCCGATGTACGCAGGCCCTGGCTCGCGGTCGACCGCCGCGTAGGCGATCAGCCCGAGAGCGATCGCGAGGGAGTACAGCTTCCAGCCGAATGCAACGGCGTGCGCGGAGAGACCGGCGATCGCAGGCAGCGCGCCAAAGCCCGCGCCAACCGCCGCCGTGGCGATCGCGGCCTGAGCCAGGAACGTGAGCGCCAGCGCCAGCGTCACGAGCCAGGCGGCATTGACCAGCTGCACCGCGTGGCGGCGCCGATGTTCGCGCAGCCTCAGCGAGCCACCCGCGTAGCCGAGCGCGAGCACGACCAGCATCGCCCGAAAGGTGCCGAGGCCGGTCGGCGCGAACACCCAGCGAACAAGTGCCTCCACGGCGACCGCAACAGCGAGCGCCGCGATCAACGTGCAGATGCCCGAATTCGCGCGCCGCGCGGCCGCCCACGCGATCGCGGCCTCGAGCCCGAACGTCCACACCTCCCCGCCGGCGCCGGGCGGATGCTGAGCGCCGAGCAGTTCGGCGAGCAGGGTCAGCGCAACGATCAGCGGCAGCAGCCCGGCCACCAGCAGCACCGAGTGGTAGGCGCGCGGGGTCTCTCCCTCGAGCTCCGCCAGCCACCCGAGCACCAGCAACAACCCCGCGATCAGGCCGACGACCACGAACCGTGCGGCGGTCGACCACTGGGTCATCCGCAGGTCGATCACGACGGCCGCAACGGCCAGCGGCACCGCCCCCGCCGCGATCACATCACCGCGGTGCGGATGGGGACGCAGCCGATCCAGCACCACGTTCATACGAGGCCTGGGTTCTCCACCGGCGAGTCGCCCGAGTAGTCGTAGAACCCCATCCCCGACTTGCGTCCGTGCCACCCGGCCGCCAGCATCTTGCGGAGCGTCGGGGGCTGCGAGAAGCGCCGCTCGCGGAATTCGTCGAACAGGACGTCGCAGATCGACCCGAGCGTGTCGAGCCCGACGAAGTCGCACAGGGTGAGCGGGCCCATCGGGTGCGCGGCGCCGGCCTTCATCGCAGCGTCGATCTCCGAGATCGTGCCGATCCCCTCCTCGAAGCCTCTGATCCCGTCGATCATGTACGGCACGAGCAGCCGGTTGACGATGAACCCTGCCTTGTCCTTGGTCGGGACCGTCAGCTTGCCGAGCCGCTTGCCAAACGCCAGCCCGACCTCCATCGCCTCCTCGGATGTGGTCACGCCGCGGATCACCTCGAGCAGCTTCATCACCTGCACCGGGTTGAAGAAGTGCAGCCCCAGGAACTGCGAGGGCCGGCTCGTCGACGCCGCCTGCGCGATCACGGCCAGCGAGGAGGTGTTCGTCGCAAAGAACGCTTCCGGCTTGACGATCGGGTCGACCGCGCCCCACATCGCGAGCTTCAGCCCGAGGTCCTCGGTGATCGCCTCGACCACAAGGTCGCAGTCCGCGAGCGCCGCGTAGTCGGTGGTGCCGGAGATCCGCGCGCGCACGGCGTCGGCGTCCTCTTGCGACGCCTTGCCTTTCTCCACCGCGCGTGCGAGCTGCTTCTCGATCTTGCCGATGCCTTTGGCGAGCGTCGCGTTGTCGACTTCGCGGACGACGACCTCGTAACCCGCCTCCGCGGACACCTGCGTGATGCCGTGTCCCATCAGCCCGCATCCGAGCACGCCGACCTTCTCGATCTCCGCCATGCCTTCTCCGTTGTCGTAAGCCGTGTCGGGCCGCAGGCTAGCTGCTAGCGAGCCCACTCGACCGGACCCGCGCTCAGCAGATGGCTGCCGAGCTTGCGCCCCAGCACCGACTGAGCCTCCGACGATGCACGGATCAGCGCCGGCAGGTCGATCCCCGTCGAGATCCCCATCTCGTGCAGCATCGAAACCAGATCCTCGCTCGCGATGTTGCCGGTCGCGCCGGGCGGCACCGGGCACCCGCCGAGCTCGCCGAACGACGATTCGAAGCTCTCGACCCCTGCCTGAAGCGCGGCCAGCACGTTCGCCAGCCCCTGCCCGCGCGTGTTGTGGAAGTGAGCCGTCAGCTCGACGTCCGGCAACGCCTCGAACGCGATCGCGAAGAACGAGCGCACCTGGACCGGGTTCGCCATCCCGGTGGTGTCGCCGAAACCGATCTCGACGCACCCAGCGTCGACCAGCCTCCGGGCGATCGACAGCACTCGTTCGACCGGCACATGCCCCTCGTACGGGCAGCCGAACGAGGTCGAGATCACCCCCTCGCACCGCAACCCCTCTTCCAGAGCGCGCGCGAACGTCCGCTCGAGCCCCGCGATCGACTCGTCGATCGACCGCCCGACGTTCTTCTGATTGTGGGTCTCCGACGATGACAGGAAGCCGTTGATCTCCTGAAACCGCGACCGATGCGCGAGCGCCCGTTCCAGGCCGCGCTCGTTCGGAATCAGCACGCTGACCGCCACGGACTCCGGCAGCCGCACGGTGGAGAGCACCTCCTCGGCGTCCGAGAGCTGCGGGATCACGTCGGGCCGCACGAAGCTGGTCACTTCGATCCTGCTCAAGCCGGTCGCTCCGAGCATCTCGATCAACCTGACCTTGTCGGCGGTCGCGATCACCTCGGGCTCGTTCTGGAACCCGTCGCGCGGGCCGACCTCGCGGATCCGGACAGCTTCTGGCATACGACCCTTACTTATAGATCAGTTGGAACCCCAGCATCGTGGTGAGGTTGACGAACTGGTAGCCGCGCGAGCGCAGCGTGTCGATGATCGTCGGCAGTGAATCGAGCGTCTCGTAGCGGGGACCACCTCCGAAATGCATCTCGACGATCCCTCCGTTACGGGCGTTCGCGAGCACGTTCGCCTCGATTGCACCCACCCCCGGCAGCGCCCAGTCACGGGGATCGATGTTCCAGTTGATCGTCACGAATCCCAGCGACCTCGCGAGCGCCTCGAGTTGGGGACTGACCCCGCCATACGGGGCCCGCCACAGGCACGGCGCGAAGCCGGTGGCATGGCGGATCGCACCGGCGGCCATCTCGATCTCCGAGGTCTGCACGGCCGGCGATAGCACGGCCATGTTCGGGTGCGACCACGTGTGATCGCCGATCATGTCGCCGTCGGCGAGCATCTTCCGCTCGATCAATCCGGTCGGATCGAACTCGGGGATCTGGCGGCCGATCTCGAAGAAGGTCGCGGGCGCGTGGTAGCGCGCCAGCAGGTTGATGAAGTCGGTCGCCGGCGGGTCCGGCCACGGGCCGTCGTCGAACGTCAGCGCGATCTCCTTGCGCGCCGGCGAGCCGCCGTAGACAAGCGACGGCCCGGCGGCCTCACACCCGACAAGCTTCGGCGTGTGCAGCCTCGCGAGCTCCGGACTCGACGGGTACTCGGTGGTCGTGGTCCCGAGGCCACTCGCCACCTGCCAGTGCAGGTCGACGTAGCGGAGCCCGACCGCCGCCGGCAGGAACGTGGCGGTCATCCGCTCCGCGCCCGAGCGCGAGATCGAGGCGCTGATCACGCGCGGTCGCGGCTTGACGGGTCCGTAGATGAGTTCCATCCCGTGCGGGCCGGGCGCGACGCACAAGCTGTGGCTGGAGCCGCCGGGCTCGATCAGCAGGCACAGCGACCGCTGGTCGCGCTTCAGCCCCGCGGCCGAGAAGCGGCCGTCCAGCTTGACGCTCCAGACGAGCTCGCGGCCGTTCTGTTCGAGTGATGCCGACGTCACCGCCAGCGGCGTCGGTGGCGCGTTCGACGCGCCCGCGCCCGCGGCGCCGGCGAGCGCCGCGCATGCGAGCAGAGCTCCTGCCAGTGGACGGATAAGTCGGCTGCGCACCCGACTTCAATAATAAGGGCCTTATGTACGCGTGGCGATCACTCGCCGCTCGTGCGTGCCGACGCCGATCGTCCGTCCGTCGTCGGAGCGCACCTCGACCTCGAACCGCAGCTTGCGGCCGTCGACGACCTCGAGCAGCCGTACGTGCGCAGTGCACCGCGCGCCCTCGGGCGCCCCTCCGACGTGCTTCACGCAGACCTCGAAGCCGACGGTGGCCTGGCCGTCCTCGAGCAGCGGATACACGAGTATCGCCGCCGTCCGCTCCATCATCGAGATCATCCCCGGCGTCGAGAGGACGGAGAAGCCGAGCGTGCCGCCGACGTCGGTCAGCAGCCTGCCCTCCACCATGAACTCCTCAGAGGCCTCGAGCCCCGGTTCGAGTGCCTGGTTCACGACGCGGGACCCTATCGCGCGACCACCATAGACTCCGCCGCCATGCCATCGCCAGTCTGCATCGTCGGCGCGAGCGGCGCGCTCGGATTCGGTCTTGCGCTGCGCCTTGGCCTGCAGGGCGTGCCGATCGTGATCGGCTCGCGCGACGAGGCGCGCGCGGAGGAGGCAGCGGCCCGTGCGAAGGAGCACGTCCCTGATGGCGACTACTCCGGCGCCACCAACGCCGAGGCGGTCCAAGGAGTGCCGATCGTGATCCTGTCGGTGCCATTCCGCAGCCAGTCCGAGACGCTGACGAACCTGAAGGGAGCGCTCGCCGACGGCCAGCTGCTCGTCGACGCCACGGTTCCGCTGGCCGCGGCGGTCAGCGGCAAGGCGACGCGCTCGCTCGGCGTGTGGCAGGGCTCTGCCGCCCAACAGGCCGAGGAGATGGTGCCCGATGGGGTCCGCGTTGTGTCAGCGTTCCACACCGTCAGCGCCGCGATGCTGACCGATCTCGAGCACGAACTCGACGAGGACGTGCTGATCTGCGGCGACAAGCGCGCGGACAAGGCCGCACTCGCGGAGCTCGTCGATCTGATCCCCGGCCTGCGGCCGGTCGACTGCGGGCCGCTCGAGATGGCCCGGATTGTCGAGCAGCTAACGCCGCTGATCATCTCGATCAACGTGCGCAACAAGGTCCGCGCGGGCATCAAGATCACCGGGCTGTAGATGGCTGGGCCCGTCGTCGTTCTGGCCGGCGGTTCTGGCGGCGCGAAGCTGGCGCGCGGGATGCTTGACGTGGTCGGAGCGGACGAGCTGATCGTGATCGCGAACACAGGCGATGACGTCGAGCTGTACGGCGCGTACGTCTCCCCCGACCCCGATCTGGTCACGTTCTGGCTCGCGGACCGAATCGACGAGCGCGGCTGGGGACTCGAGGGCGACACGTTCGCGGTCATGGACGGCCTCCGGGAGCTGGGCGTCGAGATTTGGTTCAACCTCGGAGATCGTGACCTTGCGTACGGCATCGAGCGAGCACGGTTGCTCGGCGGCGGGGCTCGGCTGACCGAGGCCCACGCGGCAATCGCCGCCGCGCTCGGCGTCCGCGCCACGATCCTGCCGATGAGCGACAGGCCGGTGCGCACCCGGGTCAAAGCCCACGGCCGCGTGTGGCCGTTCCAGGAGTTCATGATCAAGGCGCGCGCCGAGGGGCCCGTCGACGACGTCGACTTCCGCGGCGCCCGAGAGGCGGCAGCGACGCCCGAGGTGCTCGCCGCGATCGCCGCGGCGCGAGCGATCGTGATCGGCCCGTCGAACCCGGTGATCTCGATCGGGCCGATCCTGGCGGTGCCCGGGATCCGGGAGGCATTGCGTGCCAGCAGCGCCCCAGTCGTCGCCGTCAGCCCGATCGTCCGCGGTCAGGTGTTGAAGCCGGCGACCGTCCCGTTCATGGAGTGGGCCGGTCACGAGCTAAATGCGGGCGGGATCGCCTCGTTCTACGGCGAGCTGATCGACGGGCTCGTCGCCGACGAGCGGACCGAGCTCGTGCCGGTGCTCGAGACCGATGTGATGATGGACGGCGACGCGGGGCGGCGGCGACTCGCCGAGGAAACTCTGACATTCGCGCTCGCGCTCGGCCAGGCAGACGCCAGCGGATAGCGTTCGCTGCTGATGGCAACGCTCGCGATCCTCCCGATCAAGAGCTTCGGCCACGCGAAGCAGCGACTCGAGCCAGGGCTCGGCCCGGGTCCCCGCCGCGTGCTGGCCGAAGCGATGTTCTCCGACGTGCTGGTCGCTCTCGGTCGCGCATCGGCGGTCGACTCCGTCCTCGTCGTCACATCGGACAGCGGCGCCCAGCTGATCGCCGCCGGTCACGGCACGATGGTTCTCGACGACACCGACGAGGGTCACAACGACGCGGCTCTCCGCGGGATCCATTACGCCCTCGAGGAGGACATCGAGCGCGTGCTGCTCGTTCCGGGCGACTGCCCGACGCTCGACCCGAAGGAGCTCGACGCGCTGCTCGCCAGGCCGGTGACGGCACCATCGGCCCTGATCGTGCCCGACCGGCACGGCACCGGCACGAATGCGCTGCTGCTGACGCCTCCCGATTCGCTCGCACCGGCGTTCGGCCCCGGCAGCCGCGACCGGCACATGACCAACGCTCGACTCGCCGGCACGATCGGAGAGGTCATCGAGGTTCCGTCGCTGGCGCTCGACATCGACACGCCGGAGGACCTTGAAGCGCTGCAGTCAACGCTCGCCGTGACGCGTGGCGGCGCGGCCCACACTCGCGGGATGTTGAACCAGCTGTGGCGCAGCCGGCGCTGAACGCCGTCGCGCTCGATGGAATCCCGGAGATCGCCGCCGGCGATGACCTCGCGGCGCTGATTGCCGAGCGGCTGCCCGGGCCCTCCGCGGCGGGAGATGTGATCGTGATCGCACACAAGATCGTGTCGAAGGCGGAAGGATGCATCCGCGCGCTGAACGACGTCCGGCCGGGCCAGCGGGCCCTCGAGCTCGCCGCGGAGCTCGACAAGGATCCGCGCCACGTGCAGGTCGTGCTCGACAGCGCCCGCGAGGTGCTGCGCGCGTCGCACGGGGTCCTGATCTGCGTCACTCACCACGGATTCGTGTGCGCGAACGCCGGTGTCGACGCTTCGAACGTCCCGGGCGACGACCTCGTCGTGACGCTGCCGCTCGATCCTGACCGCTCGGCGCGGAGCATCCGCGAGCGGTTGCGGGCGCTGACCGGCACCGCGCCCGCGGTCGTGATCACCGACTCGTTCGGCCGCGCGTGGCGCCACGGGCAGTGCGACGTGACGATCGGCTGCGCGGGGATCGCGCCGCTCGAGGACTGGCGAGGTCTCACGGACGCAGCGGGGCGCGAGATGCGGGCCACGTGGATCGCGGTCGCCGACCAACTCGCGGCGGCGGCCGACCTCGCTCGCTCGAAGGACGGCTCACAACCCGTCGTGCTCATCCGCGGCGCCGAGCGCCACGTTACGGCCGACGACGGCCCCGGCGCCCGGGCGCTGATTCGCCCCGAGTCCGAGGATCTGTTTCGGTAGCGTCGCCACCAGCAGCCCGGCCACCACCATCGCCACGCCGGCCAGCTGCAGCGCGCTCGGCGACTCGGCGAAGATGATCGCCGCGAGCGCGACCGAACCGACCGGCTGAATCGTCAGCAGCAGCGACGTCAGCGCAGCCGGGAGGCGCGGCAACGAGATCGTGATCAACAGCCACCCGAGCACCTGCGAGGTCAGCGCGAGCGTGATCAGCCAGCCGGCCCCGGGCCAGCTCGGGACGAGATGGGCGTCGCCGATCACGAGCCCCGCGATCGTGGCCATCACGGCGCCGGTCGCGGTCGCGTCGAACAGCGGCCCGGCCGGCCGGCGCAGATCCGACCCGCCGTGGCGGAGCAGCAGCAGGAAGCCGACGTACGCGACCCCCGCGCCGATCCCGAACAGGGTGCCGCGCGCCGGGGCGCGGCCGTAGGCGCCGTGCTCGAGCGCGCCCGAGATCAGCAGCACACCGAGCAGTGCGATCGGAAGCGCGGCGAGCACGCGCCGGCCAGGGCGCTCGGACAGCACCGCCCAGGCGACCAGCGGCACGAGCACTACCTGGATGTTCGCCAGCACCGTCGCGAGGCCCGCACCGACGTCCTCGATCGAGTTGTGCCACAGGATCAGGTCGGCGGCGAAGAACACACCCGCGAGCACGGCGACCCGCCGCTCATCCCATGACCGCCGGCCGTGACGCCGGTCCTCGAACCACGCGAGCAGCCCGAGCGCCGGCAGCGCGTACGCGCAGCGGAAGATCGCGGCGGTCGAGGGCGACGCGTGGCTGAGCCGCACGAGGATGCTCGAGAACGCGATCGCGACGGCGCCAAGCATCGCGCAGACGCGGACGTTGCCCTCAGACCCGAGCCACCGTTCCATTCAGTCAGCGTAGGGATCGCGCTGACGGCTACGCCACCGGCGCGCCGACGGCGTGAAAGCCACCGTCGACGTGGACGATCTCGCCCGAGATCGCGCGCGCGTAATGCGACAGCAGGAAGCAGATGGTGTCGGCGACCGGGCCGGGGTCACCGACGTCCCAGCCGAGCGGCGCCTGCTGCTGCCACAGCTCGGCGAGCTGTTCGAAGCCGGGGATACCGCGGGCGGCGATCGTCCCCAGCGGCCCCGCCGCGACCAGGTTCACGCGGATCCCGGCCGCCCCGAGATCCCGCGCGAGATATCGCGACACCGATTCCAGCGCCGCCTTTGCGACTCCCATCCAGTCGTAGATCGGCCACGCGACCGATGCGTCGAAATCGAGCCCGACGATCCCGGAGCCAGCCGGCATCAGCGGCGCCAGCGAGGCGGCGAGCGCCTTCAGGGAGTACGCGCTCGTCAGGAACGCCTGCGACGCGCTGTCGGGCGGGGCGGTCATGAACTTCCCGCCGAGCGCGTCCTCGGGCGCGAACGCGATCGCGTGCAGAACTCCGTCGACGGTCCCCCAGCGTGAGCGCAACTCCGTCTCGAGCGCGGCGAGATCGTCCGCGCTGTTCACGTCGAGCTCCAGGACGTCGACCGGCTCGGGCAGCCGCTGCGCCGCCCGTTCGGTCAGCCGCCGCACGCGCCCGAAACTCGTCAGCAGCACGGTCGCCCCCTCCTGCTGCGCGCGCGTCGCGACATGGAACGCGATCGAGTCCTTGGTGATGACGCCGGTTATCAGCAGGCGCTTGCCTGCGAGGATCACGCCCGCGTCCTCGCGAGCGTTCTCAACGCCCACGTGAGTCGCTCGCGTGTGTCGCACGGCTCCACCAGCTCGTCGATGAAACCTCCGGCGGCCGCGGTCTCCGCCCGCAGATGCTCGTCCGCATATGCCAGCGCCAGCCGGTCGCGCTCGCCTTCGGGATCGTCCGCCGCGCGCAGCTCGCGCCGATTGACGATCCCAACCGCGGCGCGCGCCGCCATGATCCCGAGCTCCGCCGACGGCCACGCCAGCACGAGGTCGGAGCCGAGGTCGCGCGAGTTCATCGTGATGTACGCGCCGCCGTAGGACTTGCGCAGCACGACCGTCAGCTTCGGCACGCGCGCGGCCGCGAACGCGCGCACGAGCGAGGCGCCGTGGCGAATCACGCCGGCCTGTTCCTGGCGAGAGCCAGGCATGAACCCGGGCGTGTCGACGACCGCGAGCAGCGGCAGCCCGAACGAGTCGCAGAACGAGACGAACCGCGCCGCCTTCTCGGATCCAGCGGCGTCGAGCACACCCCCTAGATATTTGGGCTGGTTGGCGACGATCCCGACCGGGCGGCCATCGATCCGCGCGAACGTCGTCACGACGTTGCGCGCCCAGCGCGGGCACAGCTCCTGCAGCGAGTCGCCGTCGACGATCCCGGCGAGCGCGTCACGGACGTCGTATGCGCGTCGCGGCTCGGTCGGCACCACGGCTCCCGGATCGGAGATCGTCGGCTCGTTCACGCGAGCTCGCGGCGCTGTCTCCCCGGCCGCCGACGGGAGGTATCCGAGCAGCTCGCGCACCCGCGCGGCGGCGGACTCCACGTCGTGTTCGACGAGGTGGCAGACGCCGTTGCGCTCGTGGACCTTCGGGCCGCCGAGCGAGGCCGCGTCGGTGTCCTCGCCGAGTGCCTCGCGCACAACGCCCGGGCCCGTCAGGAACATCGCCGCGTCCTCGGTCATCACGATCAGGTCGGTCAGCGCCGGCGAGTAAGCGCCGCCGCCGGCCGACGCGCCGGACACGATCGAGATCTGAGGCACGATCCCTGTCAGCCCCACCGTCTCGCGGAAGATCTGGCCGTAGCCGGCGAGCGCCGCCGTGCCCTCCTGCATCCGCGCGCCACCGGACTCGACGAAACCGACGACCGGGATCTGCGCGCGACCGGCGGTCTGCAGCACCCGCACGATCGTGCCGGCGTGGCGCTCCCCGAGCGAGCCGCCGAGGTAGGTGCCGTCCTGCGCATAGCACGCGATCGGCCGTCCGTCGACGGCCCCCGTCGCGCCGATGACACCGTCGCCGGCGGCCGCACGGGCGCCCATCTTCGTCGAGGAGACCCGTGAGCGGAGCACCTGGACGCTGCCCGGATCGCAGAGGGCCTCGAGCCGCTCGATTGGGCTGAGCCTGACCGCCGGTTCGTGGAGCGCGGTGGCACCCATCACGAAGCTCCCCTCAGCACGAGTGCAACGTTGTGGCCGCCGAACGCGAACGAGTTCGAGATCGCGACCGGTGGCCTGCCGTTGGACATCGCCATCTCCCGTGCGCGACCGGGAACGTAGTCGAGGTCGAGCTCGGGGTCCGGGACCTCGTAGCCGAGCGTTGGCGGGATCAGCCTCGCCTCGAGTGCCTGCACCGTCGCGACCGCCTCGACGGCGCCGGCGGCGCCCAACAGGTGCCCGATCGCGGACTTGGTCGACGAGATCGGGATCCGCTTGGCGTCCTCGCCGAGCGCCCGTTTCAGCGCCGCCGTCTCGGCCGCGTCGTTGAGCTGCGTCGAGGTGCCGTGCGCGTTCACATAGTCGACCCCGTCCGGGGTCACGCCCGCGTCCTTCAATGCGAGCTCGATCGCGCGCGACGCGGGCCCGCCGGTCGGCTCGGGCGCCGTCAGGTGGTAGGCGTCGGAGGTCGCTCCGTAGCCGATCAGCTCGCCGAGCACGGTCGCTCCGCGGGCCTCGGCCGCTGCGGCCTCCTCGAGCACCAGCACGCCTGCGCCCTCGCCCATCACGAACCCGTCGCGGCGCGCGTCGAACGGGCGCGAGATGCCCGTCGGCGAGAGCGCCTGCATCGAGTTGAAGCACGCGAACCCGAACGCCGTCAGCGTCGCCTCGGCGCCGCCGGCGACGGCCGCGTCGGCGTCGCCGTACTGGATCATCCGCATCGCCGCGCCGAGCGCGTGGCCACCGCTCGAGCACGCCGACACGATCCCGTACATCTGTCCTTGGAGTCCGTGCTTCATCGCGACCGCGGCGGCGCCGGCGTTGGGCATGTACTGCGGGACCCCGAGCGGCGAGACCATCTTCGCGCCCTTGTCGCGCATCACGTCGTGTTGCGTCTCGACCGTTTCGATGCCGCCGATTCCGGTCGCGATCACGCATCCGATACGGAGCGGGTCGTACGGCAGCTCGCCCTCCCAGCCCGCCTGGGCGATCGCCTCGGCGGCCGCGACGAGCGCGAACTGCGAGAAGCGATCGAGCCGCCGGACTTCCTTGACCGACATCGTGTCCTTCGGCTCGAAGTCGCTGCACGCGCCGGCGCCGTCGACGATCCCGCACTCGCCCGCGGCCCAGCGCTCGTGCAGCGCGCGCGCGCCGACGCCGAGCGGCGTTACCGCTCCGAGTCCGGTGATGACGACCCTGCGCTCCATCAGGACGCTATGCGGCCCTCGACGCGATCAGGTCGACTGCGTCGCCGACGGTCTTGAGCTCCTTCATGTCCTCGCCCTTGAGCACGACGCCGTACTCGTCCTCGACGATCTGCGCGAGCTCGACGAGATCCAGCGAGTCGATGTCAAGCTGCTCGAACGTCGCGTCGCGGGTGATCTGGCTCGGGTCCGGTCCGAAACTCGCGAGCGCCTCAGCGACGCGGGTTTCGATCTGCTCCGTGGTGACTGTTGACATGTAGTGCTACTCCTGTGTTGAGAGGGTTATGCGGCCAGGCCGCCGTCGACGGACAGGACCGCGCCGGTCACGTAACCGGCTCCGTCCGAGACCAGAAAGCGTACGCATGCGGCCACTTCTTCCGGGGTCCCGGCGCGCCGGGCCGGAACGGCGTCAAGCAGATCTTTGGACACCGAAGCGGTCATCTCGGTGTCGATCCATCCGGGGGCCACCGCGTTAATCGTGATCCCCCGGCGGGCGACCTCGACCGCAGCCGTTTTGGTCAGCGCGATCAGGCCCGCTTTGGCGGCGGCGTAGTTGGCCTGGCCGGGATTCGCACGCAGCCCGACCACCGAGGAGATGTTCACGATCCGGCCGGCGCGAGCGCGCAGCATCGGCTTCAGCGCGCGACGCATCATCCGAAACGCGGCCGTCAGATCCGTTTCGATCACCGCTGACCACTCCTCGTCGCCGAGCGATGGGGTGAGGTCGTCGCGACTGATCCCAGCGTTGTTGACGAGCGCCAGCACGGGCAGCTCGAACGCGCCTTCCAGTGCCTCGAACAGCTGATCGGGCGCCGCCGGGTCGGCGACGTCCGCCCGCAGTGCAACGGCGCGCCCGCCGGCGGCCTCGATCTCGGCGACCACGGCTGCCGCCGCATCGGCACCGCTGCGGTAGTTGACGCCGACCGGCCAGCCATCGGCCGCGAGCCCGCGCGCGATCGCCGCGCCGATCCCGCGCGATCCACCGGTGACGAGCGCAGAGCCATTCACTCCCCGCCCCACTCGATCACGCCGGCGCCCCACGTGAAGCCCGCGCCGAACGCGCACACGAGCACGCGCGCGCCGGGGCGCAGCCGTCCGTCGAGCTCCGCCGCCATCAGCGCCAGAGGAAGCGTCGCCGCGGACGAGTTGCCGAGCTCCGCGATGCAGTCGACGACGCGCTCGTCGGGCAGGCCGAGCCGCTCGCCGATCGCGCGCGTGATCCTCGCGTTCGCCTGGTGGTAGACGAACAGATCGATCTCCTCGAGCGTCACGCCCGCTCGATCGAGCGCCTGCAGGGTCACCTCGCTCATCCGGTTGACCGCGCCGCGGAAGACCTCCTGGCCGTCCATCTCGATCAACCGCTTCTCGTGAGTCGCGAAGATCGTCCGCGCGTGCGAGCCGTCGGCGCCGAGCACGATCGGGCCAATCGAGCCCGCCGAGGAGTCGGCCGGCACCGCGCCGAGCACGGCCGCGCCGGCCGCGTCGGCGAACAGTGGCGCCGTCATCTTGTCGTCGTAGTCGACGAAGCGGGTGATGAAGTCGGCGCCGATCAGCAGCACGCGCTCGGCGCGTCCGGACTCGATCTGCGCCGCTCCGAGCGAGAGCCCCGTCAGGAACGCCGTGCAGGCGGCCCCGACGTCGAATGCCCCCGCGCGCACGGCACCGAGCTCGTGCGCCACGATCGGCGCGGTGTTCGGCGTCAGCTCGTCCTGACTCATCGTCGCGACGATCACCAGGTCGAGGGCCGCGGGGTCGACGCCGGCACGCTCGAGGGCGCGGGCGCCGGCTCGTGCCGCACAGTCCGACAGCCGCTCATCCGGCCGCGCCATGCGCCGCTCGCGGATCCCGGTACGCGACAGGATCCACTGCTCGGTGATCCCGAGTCGCTCAGCGATCTCGGCGCTCGTCAGCCGCTGCTCCGGCAGCTCGGTCGCGACCGACAGCACAGCTGCGGTGCGCGCGAGCGCGCGCTCGGGCGGCGCGAGCCAGAACGGAGACAGAACCGCCTCAGGCATGGACGAGCTCCACATCTCGAAGCGTGCGCTTGGCAAGGCCGGTGAGCACCCGACCGGGTCCCACCTCCACGAACCGCTCGGCACCGAGCCGGTGCAGCGCAAGCATCGTCTCGCGCCAGCGGACGGGGCTCGTCAGCGCCTCGGCGAGACGTAGCCGTACATCGTCGAACGGCTCCGCCGTCACGGCTGAGAGCACGGGAACTCGGGGTTCCGAGATCTCGACGCCGGCCAGAGCGGCCTCGAACTCCGGCAGCGCCGAGGCCATCATCGGCGAGTGGAACGCGCCGGTCACCGGCAGCTCCATCGCGCGCAGGCCGAATTCCTTGGCCTCGGCGGCGGCGCCCGGCAGCGCCGAGCGCGCGCCCGACAGGACGACCTGCTGGGGCGAGTTGTCGTTTGCGACCGCCAGTCCGTGCGCTTCGGCGAGCGCCGCGGCATGGTCCGCTGAGCCGGCGCCGAGCAGCGCGAGCATGCCGCCGTCGCCCGCCCGCTCGCCCGCTTCCTGCATCAGCCGGCCGCGGAGCGCGACCAGCTCCAGCCCGTCTCGCTCACGGAGGCTGCCGGCGGCGACGAGCGCCGCGAGCTCACCGAGCGAATGACCGGCCATGAAATCTCTTATTGGCCGCCCGAGCGCTTCCCAACCAGCAAGGCTGGCGCAGAAGATCGCCGGCTGCGCATACCGCGTCCCCTCCTCGGCACGCTCGAACGGATCTTCGCCGACGATCTCGCCGGCCAGCGCGAGCAGGTCGGGACGGGCCGCCGCGACGGTGTCGCGCATGTCCGGGGTCTGACTGCCCTGGCCGGGGAACAGGATCGCGGTCGTGGCGCTCATTTAGCTACACCGTTCATTCGCTTCACCCTACGCGTGCGCCTGCTCTTGGATACAGGCGCGACACGGACTTCCCCCCGAACGGGGGGACCGCCCTCCCTGTACGCTGTAGTACCTGATGTCTGCCGCGGGCGCCTCTCCTCTCCCGCCACTCGACCGGCTGCCGAGCGGTCGCCACCGGCTGACCCGCGAAGCTGTCCAGGAGTCCCAGCGCGGCCGGCTGCTGTTCGCGATCGCACAGGTCGTCGCGGAGAAGGGGTACGCCGCAACCACCGTGGCCGACATCGTCGACCGCGCCAGCGTCTCGCGGAGCACCTTCTACGAGCAGTTCCCGGACAAGGAGGCCTGCTTTCTGGCGGCCTTCGACTTCGGCGTCGAATACGTCCTCGGGAAGATGCGCGAGGCCTGGGAGACCCTCGACGCGGGCGACGACTGGCGTGCCCATGTCCGCTCCGACCTGACCACGTACCTCAAGGTCCTCGCGGCTGAGCCCGCGTTCGCCCGCGCCCTGCACGTCGAGGTTCTGGCGGCCGGGCCGGCAGCGCTCGAGCGCCGTGCGCAGATGTTCACGCTCTTCAGTGGCCGCACCCGCGCCAGCAACGAGCTCGCCCGGGCCCAGGAGCCCACGCTCCCGGAGCTCCCGGCGGCGACGTTCGCCATGCACACGGGCGGCCTGGACGAGATGGTTCGCGAGTGGCTCAGGACGCGGGGCCCCGAGACGCTCCCGGAGCTCGCCGAGCCGGCGCTGGCTGCGACGTTCGCGCTGTTCGGGGACAGGGCGCGCGGCTAGCTTCGTAAAAACTGCGGCAGTGAAAAGGGTCGGGCTTCGGGTGGGGGTTGATGGCTCTGGGGCGGTATCAGAAAGTGATAACGCCGATCAACCTGGCCGGGGCGGGTTTCGGGGACGGAACCAACGTTCTCTCCGCATAGCGGAGGTTTCTTTCGGTTCGATTTACGGTGCATCGGCTTTCGGGGGAACGGAGGGGCTTTTGGGCGGGAGAGCGACGATTCGCAGTCGCTCGGAGCCGCCATTCAGGCCCACGCCGTTATCACCTTTTGATAACGGCCCACTCCCGTCGGTCCGCCCAGCGCCCCAGCTCCGCCGCCTTGTTCACTGCGCCGTTTTTCACGCTTCGCAGTTGTCTCCAACCTCACAGAAAAGGGCCCACGCCGGCGCCGCACTCGGGCACCCCGACCCCACCCCACCACCTTGCGGAGTGACGTATCATTCTGCTAGTCTGACGCGCGGAGGCGTGGCCGTCTGCCCCCGATTTGCGGCCGCCGCCAGGGAAAGGAGAGGTTTGAGCTTCGCCCGACCGGCGGCGCGAGACGCCGCCGCGCAGCCGACGCGCGACCCCGCAGCGCAGCCGACACGCGACCCCGCCGCGCAGCCGACGCGACGGGTCGACCTGCGGCAGGTTCCGCCGCTGCTGTGGATCGACCGCGCCGGCCAGATGGCCGCGCTCGCGATCCGATGCCTGATCGAGCTCGTCACGCCGGGGATGTCGTGGCGCCGCGAGGCGACGGTCCAGTGCGCGAACGTGTTCTGGCTCGCGATCACGCCCGTGCTGCTGATCAACTTCCTGGTCGGCTTCGCGGGGGCCGGTGTTTCGGGCGGCGCCGCGCTCGAGGCGTTCGGCGCCGTCGACCGCGTCGGCGCGTTCGTCCCCGTGGCGCTGCTGCGTGAGGGCGGGCCGATCATCTCGGGCGCCGTGATGGCGGGCACGATCGGGACGACGATCACCGCCGAGTTCGGCGCACGCGTGATTCGCGAGGAGATCGAGGCGCTGCGGGTGATGGGCATTGACCCGATCCGCAACCTGGTGCTGCCGCGGATCGTCGCGCTGACGACGGTGATGTTGGTACTGAACATGCTCGGCCTCGTCGCCGGCGTGCTCGGCGCGTACGCCGGCGCCGTCGGCCTGCTCGGCGGGACGTCGGGCAGTTTCATCCACCAGGCGCTCGCGAACACGAGCTATGTCGATCTGTGGGGGAGCGAGATCAAGACGCTGATCTTCGGCTTCATGATCGGGATCATCGCCTGTTACAAGGGCCTGTCGGTGTCCGGCGGCGCCGAGGGGGTCGGCCGCGCGGTCAACGAGTCGGTGGTCGCCTGCCTGGTCGGGGTCGGCGCGGTCGGGCTGCTGTTCACGACGCTGTTCCTGGCGCTGTACCCGGACTCGCTGGTGCTGCGATGAATGACCGGACTGACCCGCTGCTGGCGCTCGGGGAGTGGGCGCAGTTCATGAGCCGAGCTGTAAAGGGCATCCGCCGCCTTGGACCGCTCGCCTCCGAGGTCCTCAGGCAGGCGGCGATCATCGCCACCGGCTCGACGCTGGTGATCGTGTTCGTGACGTTCCTGATCGGCGGCTCGTGCGGCGTCGAGGCGTCGTTCGTTGGCCAGCAGATCGGCGCCGGGATCGCGGCGCCGTTCTTCGCGGCGGTCTGCACCGTGCGCGACATCGTCCCGGTCCTGTTCGGGATGATCCTCGCCGCCAAGGTCGGCTGCGGGATGGTCGCCGAGCTCGGCGCGATGCGCGTCAACGAGGAGGTCGACGCGATCGAGGTCATGGGCATCAGCTCGATGGCCTATCTGGTCAGCACACGGCTGGTCGCCGCCTCGATCGTGATTCCGCCCGTATACCTGGCGAGCGTCGCGGCCGCCCAGTTCGGCGCGTGGCTCACGTCCCTGGTCCGCTTCCACGCGGTCTCGACGGGCACCTACCGGGTCGCGTTCTTCATCGGCTTTCACCCGATCGACCTCGTGTACTCGCTGGTCAAGGGCGTCGTGATCTTCATGGTCGTGCTCGCGACGGCGCTGTTCTACGGCTACCGCGTCCGCGGCGGGCCGGTCGAGGTCGGCGAGGCTGCGGCGCGTTCGATGCGCGTCAACCTCGTCCTGATCGCGCTCATGAACGGCATCACGAGCCTGATCCTGTGGGGCTTCAAGCCCCCGTTCCCGATCGCGTGAGCACGCCGCGCCGACAAGCGGCGGCCGCGTTCGCCGCGCTCGCCGTGGCGATCGCGATCGCGTTCCTCGCGACCGGCGGCGGGCCGACGTACACGGTCCACGCGGTGTTCGGGAACGTCAACGGCCTCGTCACGACCGGCAACGTCGAGGTCGCCGGCTTCAATGTCGGCTCGATCACCGGCATCTCGGTGAAGATGGGGCAGTACCCGCGGGTGACGATGCAGGTGGCGGACTCCTACCGCCTGCGCCAGGGCGCGCACGCCGTGATCGAGCTCGGCTCGCTCGCCGGGCAGCTCAATCGCTACATCGCGCTGAGCAACGGAACCGGTCCGCCGCTCCCGGACGGCGCCACGATCCCGCTCAGCCACACCGACGGGCCGGTCGAGATCGACCAGTTCCTGTCGGTTCTGACGCCGAAGGTGCGCACCGAGCTCCGCCAGCTGCTGCACGAGACGGTCTACACGCTGACAGGGCGTGGGCCGGACATCGAGCAGGCGCTCCGCTACAGCGGCGACGCGTTCAACCAGACCGCGAACCTTTTCAAGGACGTCTCCTCGGACGGGACCGCGCTGCGGACGCTGGTCGACAGAGCGGCCGCCGGCGCACAGGCGGTCGCATCCGAGCCGGCGGACGTCAAGGACACCGTCGACAAGCTCGGGCGACTGCTCGACGTAGCCGCCGGCCGCCAGGCGCAGCTGAGCGACAGCCTCCAGCGCCTGCCGGCGGCGTTCGGCGCGACGCGCGCGGCGTTGACCACGTTCGATCAGTCGATCCCCGACTTCAGCGAGCTGATCAACGCCGCCCGGCCGGCGCTCGCCGCGATCGACCCGTTCGCCGCCGCCCTGCGCACGACCGCCCCCCTGACGCTGCCCGTGTTCCGCGCCGCGCTCAGCCTCGTCGCCGCGTTCCGCCGGCATTCGAAGCCGATCGCGACGCTGCTCGGCCCGCCGCTCCCGACCACGCTCGAGCAGCTCAACGGGGGCCTCGCAGGCATCAACCCGGTGTTCGACCAGCTGCGGGCACGGGCGCCCGATGTCCTCGGTTGGATCCCGCTGCTCGGCGACGCGTCCGCTAACTACAACGCGAACGGACACGGATGGCTTGTGCTCGCGTTCCCGCGCCCGGCGCCGCAGACACCGGTCAAGTCGCCTAGTTGCGCCGCCGGCTGGCTGCTGCGGCCGTTCGATCGCGTGCCCGGCCAGCTGGCGTGCGACCCGTGGCTCGACTACTCAAAGACGTTCGTGGGCGGCGGTAAGGCCGCCACGAGCTACCTGACCGCGGCCCAGCAGGCTCCGTTCCCAGGGGAGTTTCCGTGACCTCCGGCTTCACCCGGCGCGCGCAGACCCTGCTCAGCGGCTCAACGCACACCGTCATTGCCCGCCTGTCGGCGCTGCTGCTCGCGGGAATCCTGGTCGTGTCGGTCGGCGGCTACGCGTTGCTCCACTACGGACTGCTCGACAGAGGGCCCGAGTACCGGGCCGAGTTCGCAGACGCGTGGCCGCTCGTGGCCGGCATGGACGTTCGTGTCTCGGGCGCGGTCGCGGGGTCGGTGCGCAAAGTCGCGCTGACCAGGCAGGGCACAGCCGAAGTCATGTTCCAGCTCGACCCCGGAGTGCCGCAGCCACGGGCCGACGCGACCGTCGCGATCCGCCAGGACGACCTGCTCGGCGACACCGACCTGTCGCTCGAGCTCGGCTCGTCCTCGAAGCCGCTGACCGGCCCGATCGCCGAGCCGCGCTCGATCCAGGAGCCGAGGCTCGACGACTTCCTCGACATCTTCCAGAAGCCCGTCCGGGCGGCATTGAAGGCGTTCATCGTCGAGCTCGGGACGGCGATGGAGAACCGCGGCGTCGATGTCAACGCCGCGATCCTCAAGCTCCGACCGGGATTCGAGGCCCTGGGCGAGGTCTTCTCCGAGCTCCGGAGCCAGATCGGCTCGCTGAAACAGGTGCTGTCGAACTCCCACTCGTTGACGGGCCAGCTCGCCTCGCGGACCGGCGACCTCGATCGCCTCGTCGTCGGCCTCGAGCGCACGATCACCGGGGTCGCGGGCCAGTCCGCACAGCTCGACTCGGGCCTCGCACGGCTGCCGGCCACGCTGTCGGCGACCGGAGCGACGCTCCGCCGGGTGCGGGCGCTGACGAGCGCGCTCGAGCCGCTCTCGCAGACGATCATTGCCGGCGCCCCGGGCTTTCAGCGCGCGGCCGGACTCGTCGGTCCCTACGCCAACGCGCTGTCGCAGGCGGCGAGGCTCGCGTCGCCGACCGTGGAGCTCGCCGGCACGGCGCTCAGGCACAGCGCGCCGGCGCTCGCAGCGCTCTCGCGCACGACGTTCGCGAGCCTGCTCAACCCGACGAGCGGCCTGTTCTCCGCGCTCCAGCCGATCCTCCGACAGCTGTCGGACGGCCTGTTCGGCTCTACCAACGGCGGCGGGCTCGGCGGCACCGTGCTCCCCGGCAACGACATCACCGCCCCGAACGTCGACCCGGCGCGCGACTATCTCTCGGCCTACCTCGTGATCAGCTGCGAGCTGTTCGGCGTGCCCGTCGCACCCGGCTGCCTGACCAACATTCTCGCGACCTACGGCAAGAGCTTCGCCCACCCGCACGCGGCTCCCAAGTCGTCGCGGACAAGACCCGCGCCCGGCCGGCGCAGCGCCGCGTCCGCCACTCCGACAGCCCCCGCAACGCCGGCCACCGCCGCCCCCCCGGTGTCCACGACCACGACGGCGTCGACGCCGCCGCCCGCCCCGCCTTCGTCGCCGATCCCCTCCCTCCCGTCGCTGCTCCGCTTCCTGCTCGGCAAATGACCGGTACCCGAACGCCGCACTCCCGACGACTCCGCTTCCGCGGCCGGCTGCTGCGCGGCGTCGCGGCGCTCGAGCGGCGGACGCTCGCGCTCGGGCTCGGGGTCGCCGCCGTCGGCGGCGTGATCGTGATCTTCGCCTGGCTCTCGACCAATGGCGTCCCGTTCCAGGGCCACTACCCCTTCACCGTCATCCTCCCGGGTACAACGCCGCCGCTCGCGACCGGCGCTCAGATTCGTGTCGCCGGCAAGATCGCCGGCAGCGTGACTAGCGTCGAGCCGGGACGGACGACGCTGCGCGTCAACGCCAATCTCGATTCGCAGTACGCCCCGCTCGGCCGCGGCGCCTCGATCCACGTCGGCGTGCTGCTCGGCACGACGCTCGTCTACCTGGTCGTCAACCCCGGCGACTACCGCCATCCCCTGCCAGCGGGGACCGTGATCCCGGAGAGCCGGGTCGCCCTGAGCTCGTCGCTGCCCCAAGCGCTCGAGACATTCGACGCCGCCACGCGGCGCGCGCTGGCGCGCAACACCACGGTGATCGGCGAGGGCTGGGTCGGCCGCGGCGAGCAGACCAACCAGGCGATCGCTGAGGAGCGGATCGACTACGAGCAGGGGACGCCGCTGCTGCGGGCGCTGCTGACCCCGATCAGGGGCACGCTGGGGCGGCTGATCGCGAGCGGCGCGACGGTCTCCGGCGCGCTCCTCGGCCGCCGTCCCGACGACGTGGCCGCCGGCACGACGGCCGCCGCGACGTTCTGGCAGACGCTGGCCCAGAACGACCGCGCGGCCACGGCGATCGGGCGCTTCTCCGGCGCCGAGCAGCAGCTGCTCGAGACGGCGCCGCTCGCGGATGAAGCGATCACGGCGGCGACCAAGGCGAGCCGCGCGTTCGAGCCGCTCGCTGTCCAGATCGCGGCGGAGGATCCCGACTTCATCGCGCTCTTCCGGTCCGGCCCGACGCTCGTCGACGCGACGCGGCGCTTCAACCGGTACGCACCGGCTGTGCTCCGCGGCCTGATCCCCGTGCTCGACTCGCTGCGCGATCCCGCGGAGTCGCTGCCGCTGCTGATCAGCTACGGCACGACCTTCGACGCGGCGATCCACGCGTACGGGGCCGAGCTCACGATCTTCGCCCGCCAGCTGTCGAAGGTCACGAGCTACACGTACAACGGCAAGCCGGCGATCCGCATCACCGGCACGCTCGGCTGCTCCGGCGGCCGTGACCCATACCCGAAGCCCGGCCAGGCCGGGCGCGACCGCAAACAGCTCCTATGCTGAGCGCTCGAGCCCGCACGCGCTTGCTCGGCGTAGCCGTCGTCGTCGTCGTCGCAGGCGGCGCCTGGCTCGGGATCGTCAAGCCGAACCCGTTCGCAACGAACCAGGTCGTGCACGTGACGTTCGACCACGTGCAGTCGATCGCGCTCGTGCAGCGCGACGTCCGCGTCGCCGGCGTCAACGTTGGCACGATCGGGGCGGTCCGCCGGATCGGCAACCACGCCGAGGTCGACCTGATCCTGCACCAGCGGATCCCGATCTACCGGGACGCGACCGCGGCGCTGCGCCCGCACACACCGTTCGAGGGCACGACGTTCGTCGATCTCTACCCCGGGACGGCGGCCGCGGGGCCGCTTGGCAGTGCGCCGATCCCGATCGATCACACGAGCGTGTTCGTGTCCGCCGGCGATGTGCTGTCGACGTTCACGGCGCCCGTCAGGCACAGCTTCCAGGTGATCGTCGCGCAACTTTCGCGGGCGCTCGAGCGGCCGGGCCAGATCGGCCTCTCAACGGCGATCCGCAACGCCCCGGTGCTGCTGCGCGACACGACGCTGGTCGCACCGGCGCTGCGCGGTCCCCATCACACCGAGCTCCGCTCGCTGATCCCCTCGGCGGCGGCGACTGTCGACGCGCTCGCCGGTCAGGACCACGAGCTGCAGAGCGTCGTCCACGACGCGAGCCGCACGCTCGACGCGATCGCGGTCGACGACGCCGCGCCGTTCGACCACACGCTCAGGGTCCTGCCGGGCACGCTCGCGGCCGCCACGAGCGCCGGCAACGACCTCGTCGCGCTCCTTCACCGCGCGCGGTCGACCGCGCGGGCGCTGACACCGACGCTGGACGCGATCGCGCCGACGACGGGCCCGCTGATTGGGCTGTTAGATCGCGCGGATCCGACCCTGAAGGCGCTGCCGCCGGTGATCGCCTCGTTCGCCGTGACGCTCACGCGACTCGCAAAGGCGAGCCCGGCGCTCGGCCGCTTGTTCGCGACGCTCGCCCCCGCGGCGAAGCTGCTCAACGGCTCGCTGATCCCGTTCCTCAACTCGCGCGGGGCGCTCGGGCTGCCCGTCTACCTGCAGCTGATGGCGGCGACGACCGGATTCACCGGGGCGCTGTCGGACTTCGTGGTGCCGAACCAGCGGCTCGTCGGGGGCGCGACCGGCCACGCGCTCCGAGGCACGCTGCAGGGGCCGTTCACGCTGCCGCTCGGCGCGCTGAACTCACCGATCCCGTGCTCGGCGATCGCGAGCTTCAACCCCGCGGCGGTGTCGCTGGTCTCCGAACTCGGGCTCTGCTCGGGGTCGCCGTGAGGTCGCTAGCCCGTTTTCTGCGCGAGCTCCTCGCCCCGAAGCGGACCGCGCGCGCGATCCCTCTCGGCCGCCTCGCGATCGCCTCGATGTTCGTGTTCGTGGCACTGTTCGTCGTGTTCACGCTCCGCTCGATGGGCGTCTCGTTGCCGTTCGTCGACCACCCGTACGTGATCCATGCGCAGTTCAATGACGCCGCCGGCCTCGATCCGGGGAACGGCCCGCAGGTGTCGGTGGCGGGCGTCCCCGACGGGCAGGTGACCGCGGTGCGGTACGTCAGCGGGCGGGCGCTCGTGACGATGAGCCTCTCCTCGGACGCGCGCGGCAAGGTGTTCAACGACGCGAGCGTCCGCGTGCGGCCGTTCAACGGCGCCAATTTCCTCGAGGTCGACATCCTCCCGGGCACGCCGGCGACCGGGGCGCTCGCAGCCGGCGCGACGATCGACGCGAGCCGGACGTCGATCCCGGTCGCGACCGACCAGGTGCTGAGCGTCCTCAACGCGGATACCCGCGCGTACCTCCAGATCCTCACCGAGCAGGCGGCGGTCGCGCTGCACGGCACCGGCGGCGAGCTCGCCGGCGCGCTCAGCAAGCTCGCGCCGCTGTCCGACTCGGCGCGCCAGATCGGCGCGATGCTCGCGCAACGCGACCACCTGATCTCGGAGCTGGTCGGCCAGTCGAACGCGATCTTCAGGACACTCGGCAGGCGCCACGCCGAGCTCGCGTCGGTCGTCGGAGCCGCCACGCGACTGTTGTCCGTCACGGCCTCGCGGACCCACGAGCTCCAGCTGGCCACGCGCGAGCTCCCGTCGGTCCTCGCGCAGGGCCAAGCGACGAGCGGCGCGATCGCGGGCGCAGCTCCCGACGTGGAGCAGGCGCTCGCGCGACTGGCGCCGGCGGCTTCGGCGTTCACGACCGGACTGCGAGCGGCGCGCCGTGCGATCCCGGGCCTGTACCGGTTCCTCGCCGCCGCCGGCTCGCTCGTCGATCGCACGCTGACCCCGAGCCGCGAGCTCGAGCGCCTTGCGGGCGGGCTGGGCAGCGGGATCGGCCCTGCGATCACCGGCTACCAGGACCTGACCGAGATCATGCAGACGCTGGTCGACCACGAGCAGCCGATCTCGCACTTCTCGGACGTGATCAGCGGCGTGCTCTCGACCCAGGACACGTACGGCCCGCTCGGTCGGGTCAAGTTCATCGGGATCGAGGCGCCCCGCGCACAGGACCTCGGGCTGTCGCCCAGCGCCGCCAGGCCCGGCAAGGACGGCCGCTCCCAGCTCCAGCTGATGCTCTCGAGTGCGCTTGGTGGCCTCTGCCATCGCCAGCCCGTCGCGTGTGTTCTGGAGGCCGCCACTCCTGGGCTCCCGGGATCGCTCGTACCACTTGTGCGCGGGTTGCTTCCGAGGCGGAGCGTCCGATGAGGACCCAGATCCCGCGCGCAAAGTTGACCGCGTTCCTGCTCGCAGCGCTCGCCGCGATCGGGCTGTTCCTGTACCTCAACACGACCTTCGGCGGCCCCACGCTGCTCCCGGGCGGTGGGGCGCAGTACGAGCTCCGCGCGACCTTCCCCGACTCGCAGAACCTGGTCAAGAAGTCAATCGTCATGTACCGCGGCTTCCAGGTCGGCGAGGTCGATGGCGTCGCGATCGTCCACGCTCGCGCGCAGGTGAGCTTCACGATCTACCCGAAGTACGCGCCGCTGCCAGCCGGGACGATCGTCCAGGTCGACCACCGCACGTTCCTGCAGGAGCCGTTCGTCAACGTCTACCCGGGACCGGTCAGCGGACCGAAGCTCCGCAGCGGCGCGACCGTGAGATCGGTCCCGACCGTCGAGCCCGACGACGCGCTGCAGGTGTTCGACCCGCAGACGCGGCGGCTGCTCGACCAGGGAACGCAGGCGCTGGCGCGCGGTCTACGGGCCCCGAACGCCGGCCAGGAGGTCAACAACACGATCTCGGGGCTCGACCAGGTGCTCGGCGGGATCCGCGGCCTGACCGGCGCCCTGGCCGGGCAGGAGCAGCAGATCTCGACGCTGATCGGCTCGAGCGCCACCGTGCTCGATGCGCTCGGCTCACAGCAGGGGCAGCTCACCGAGCTGATCTCGTCCGGGCGGACGGTGGCGCAGACGTTCGCCGCGAACAACACTGCCTTCGGGTTGGGGATCGACCAGCTGAACGCGCTGCTCGCCACCGCGCGGGCGGTGCTGCCGCGGGCACGCCCCCTGCTCGCCGCCGCGACGCCGGTCCTCGCGCACGCCGCCACGACCGCCGCGGCTCTGCTGCCGGCGCTGACGGTGCTGCGCCCGGCGGTTCGTTACGCCCGCCAGACCGGCGTGCAGCTCGAACCGTCGGCGCGCGCCGCGGTGCCGGCCTTCATCGACGCGATCGCCGGCGAGCGTTGGCTCGCGCCGCTCGCGCGCGGGCTGATCCCCGCGGTCGCCAACCTGGTGCCGCTGCTGGGCTACATCCGTTCGCAGCTTGGCGGCTGGGAGGCGTTCCTCGCCAACACGTCCGACGCGCTGAACCACGGTGACAGCCTCGGCCCCTGGCTGCAGGGGTTCCTCGAGGTCACGAACAGCGGCGTCACGGGCGGCAGCGGGCCGTGCTCCTCGTCGCTCGGCCTGTGCGTCAACCCGTACCCCAAGCCGGGCGACTCGACCGACCCGCAGCCGTACGTCAAGGGCCAGTACCCGAAGCTGCTGCCGTACTTCCCGAAGTGATGTAGAGAAACCTCCGCCGGCTCCGACCTGTTTGCATCAGGAACACCCCGACCAGGAGGACGCGATGAAGTACATGCTGATGATCTGGGACAACCCCGGCACCCGCGAGTTGTTCAGCGGCGACGAGGGCAAGCGTTTGATGGCAGCGATGGATGAGCTGTTCGCCGAGCTGCGCGAATCGGGCGAGCTGATCGGGACCGAGGGACTAGCCGATCCATCGAACGCCAAGCTCGTGCGGATCGAGCAAGGCGCCCCCGTGATCACCGACGGACCGCTCGCGGAGAGCAAGGAGCACATGGGCGGCTACGTGTTGCTCGACTGCGCGAGCGTCGACCGAGCCGTCGAGATCGCGACGCGCTGGCCGAGTGTGGCGTACGGCGCCGTCGAGGTCTGGCCGTTGATGGACTCGGCGGGAATGGAGATGTGACCGACACGAGCGAGACCGAGCGCCTGCTGCCCGACCACGCGCCCCAGGTGCTCGGGGCGCTTGTACGCCGCTACGGTCAGTTCGACGCGTGCGAGGACGCCGTGCAGGAGGCACTGCTGGCCGCGGCGCGCCAGTGGCCGCACGACGGCCTCCCGGATAACCCGTACGGCTGGCTGTTCGCGGTCGCGTCGCGACGGCTGATCGACGAGTTCCGCAGCGACGGCTCACGCCGGCGGCGCGAGGAGGTGGCCGCCGCGGCGGGCGCGGCGCCGCCGGCGGTCGGCGATCGCGACGACACGCTCTCTCTTTTGTTCCTGTGCTGCCACGCGGCGCTGACGCCGGCGTCCCAGATCGCGCTCACGCTGCGCGCGGTCGGCGGGCTGACGACGGCGCAGATCGCGAGCGCGTTCCTGGTCCCCGAGGCGACGATGGCGCAGCGCATCAGCCGGGCGAAACAGACGATCAAAGCGAGCGGGGCCGGGTTCGCGCTGCCGCCGGAGCCCGACCGCGGCGAGCGCGTCCGCGCGGTGATGCACGTCCTGTACCTGATCTTCAATGAGGGCTACACGGCCACGTCCGGCCAGTCGTTGCAGCGGTCCGAGCTGGCGACCGAGGCGATCAGGCTCACGCGCGAGCTCCACCGCCTGGTGCCGGACGACGGCGAGGTCGCGGGGCTGCTCGCGCTGATGCTGCTGACCAATGCCCGCCGCGACGCGCGGGTCGATACGTCCGGCGGATTGATCCCGCTGGCCGACCAGGACCGCTCGCTGTGGAACCGCGCCGCGATCGCGGAGGGCCTCGCGCTCGTCTCCGGTGCGCTCCAGGCGTCGTCGCTGGGGCCGTATCAGCTCCAGGCTGCGATCGCAGCGGTCCACGACGAGGCGGCGAGCGCGGATGCAACCGACTGGCCGCAGATCACCGCGCTGTACGAGCTGCTCGAGCGGCTCGCGCCGAACCCGATGTTCACGCTCAACCGCGCGGTCGCCGTCGCGATGGCCCGCGGCCCGCAGGCCGGTCTCGAGCTGCTCGCGACGCTCGACGACGACGCCAGGCTGTCGGGCAGTCACCGCCTGTGCGCGGTCCGCGGCCATCTGCTCGAGCTCGCCGGCGACGCCGAGGCCGCCCGCGAGGCGTACCGCCGCGCGGGGCAGTTGACGACCAGCTCGCCCGAGCGCGATTACCTGCTCGGGCGAGCTGCGTCGTGTTAGCGCCCCCAGGCGAGGGTTACCTCAGCGAGTTCGGGATGTGGATCAGGCGCCCGGTTCGCTGACCACCGCGGATCCGCGGCAGCTGCGCCGGCGCCCGTGCGGCCTGAGCGGCCTTGAAGTCGAAGAAGTCCATCATGTCTCCGATCGCAGGCCTGTTCCTCGGAACGTACGGGTTGCTCGACGTCATGGTCGGGTTCGGGAGGTTGTCGAGGCTCAACTGCGACAGCGCCGGCAACTTCCAGTTCGCCTCGATGAACTTCAGGATCGAGGCGTGGTCGGTGTAGGTGTGGCTGATGTAGCCGGTCTTGGCGAACGGCGAGACGACCACCATCGGCACGCGCGTGCCGTCGCCGAAGAACGACACGGGCTGGATGTACCCCGAGTCGTAGTACCCGCCGCCCTCGTCGAACGTGACAAAGATCGCCGTGTTCTTCCACAGGCGCGGGTTGTCCTGGACCTCGGTGATCGCCTGGTCGGCGAACCCCTCGAACGCGGCCAGCGTCGAATAGCCCGGGTGGCCATCATCGTTGCCCGGCTTCAGGAACGAGACCGCGGGCAGTGTGCCGTTGGCGACATCCGAGCGGAAGTCGTCCAGGCCGTGCTCGGTGTTCGCCCGCAGTGCCGAGTTGGTCATGATCTGGCTCGAGTACTGCATCGGATCGCAGATCCCGCAGTAATCGGGCGTTGGCTTACCCCCGTTGAACCCTTCCCCGAAGTAGCCCCAGCTGACGTCGTGCACGGACAGCGACCCGCCGATCGTCGGCCAGTTGACCTGCGGCGGCACCGTGAATGTCGACGTATCCAGCGAGCCGTCGGCGTTGAACCCGGGGTTGTAGTTGTTGAGCAGGTAGTAGTGACTCGCGGCGCAGTCGTTGAACACCTCGTACGGCAGCGTGTTCAGGTACGCGAATACGCCCGAGACGCCTGCCGCGGAGTGGTCCGAACAGTTCGAGTAGCTGCCACCGTTCGTGGTGCCACTCGCGCCGTACCCGTCCTGCGTGTACCAGTTGTTGGTCCCGGGCAGCGGGTTCGGGTTCTCGATCTCACCTGACGGCGGCGGGACCGGGTTGCCGGTCGCGTTCTGGTAGTAGGCGGCGTAGCCCGTGCCGAGCGCGATGTGGTTGGCCCCGGTTCCGCCCATCACCGCCTGGTGGTAGTTGTCCGACATCGCGTAGTGCTGGGCGAGGAAGTCGAGCACCGGCGCGTCGCCGTGGGCCATGTTGTAGAAGCCCATGTCGAGCGCGCCCTGGTCGGTCGACTGGTCGTTGAATGGGCTCGGCGGCGGGGCGCCGTTGGAGTCGCCGGCCGTTCCGTGGACCCACGTCCACAGGTCGTTCTTGCCCTGGGACACCTGCTGGTACATCTGGTAGAAGCGGTGGATCGGATCGCCGACGTACGCGCCGTTGTACTCACATGTGCCCGAGTACTGTGCGTGACCGTCGAAGTACCGGACGAACTTCGTGATCTGGTACGGCGCGTTGGCGAGATTGCCCGGGAACCGCGTGTCGGGCTGGTTGCCATTCTGGCCGTCGCAAGAGGACGACACGTAGGTCGTGTTCGGCTGCGGCAGCGTCGCGTAGGGGCCGGTTCGGGTCGGGTTGAGCTGGTAGGTCGACGTGGCGCTTGCGGTCTGCTGCCCGGCCTTCGCGGCGTTCGGTCCGGGAGCCCCGGACGCCGTCACGATCCCCTCCGAGAGCAGGTTCATCACGCTCTGGCCGGCGGGCGGCCGATAGGTCCCATACACGTTGTCGAACGTGTGGTTCTCGCCGATGATCACGATCACGTGCTTGATCGGCGTCGTCGTGCGCCCAAAGCCGTGATGTCTGGGCCGCTTGCGCGCGTGCGGGTGACCACGGCGGTGTGATTTCGCGCTGGTATTGGCGAGCGCCGTGGCGCCGCCGGCGAGCGCGAGCAAGCCTGCCAGCGCGGCTCCGAATGCGCGTACGCGACGAGGGTCAATTCGACTCATCGACCTTCCTCCGTTGATCGATTGGACGGGTATGGACCTGGGGTTCCCCGTTGCGCCGAATTTATGCGAGCTTGGCTGACTCGATGTGTAGGAGCGGTGAACTACCGCCTGGCGCGGATCGTGACGCGCCCGCCACGAGCGGGGATCATCGTCACGTTGCGGTGCTTGGGCCGCTCGGCTTTCTCATCGGTCTGTTCGATGTCCAGCCGCTCCACCATCGACTTGAGGACGACCCGTTGCTCGGCCATCGCGAGCGCGGCGCCGAGGCAGCGGCGCGTGCCGCCGCCGAACGGCAGCCACTCATACGTTCCGGGCTTCTGGCCGATCCACCGCTCCGACCGGAAGGAGAACGGATCCGGGTACAGATCCTCACGGTGGTGCAGCAGCAGGATGCTGATCGCGATCCCGCTGTCGGCTGGGATGCCGTACTCGCCGAGCTGCCACGGCACCGCCACGCGGCGGCCCGTGACTGGGATCACCGGCCGCACGCGCATGGCCTCATTGATCGTCGCCTCGATGACGTCGGCCGCGTCGTTTGAATCGCTCCGGACCGTGTCGCGCAGCCGCTCGTGTGCGGCCGGAGTGCGCACCAGCCGCTCCCACGCCCACGCGAGTTGATTCGCGGTCGTCTCATGGCCGGCGAGCACGAGCGTCATCAGCTCGTCGCGAAGCTCCCGGTCGGTCAGCGTGTCACCGTCCTCCGTTCGCGCGCGCATGATCAGCGACATGATGTCCGTCCGCTCGTCGAGGTCGGTCTCGCGCCGGCGCTTGGCGATCAGCGCGTAAACGCAGCGGTCCGGGATCAGCAGACCGAGCCACGTGAATCCGAACGGCTCGTCGTGCCCGATGTTCATCCACTCGGCGAGCTTCGCGCCCGGCAAGGTCGAGCCCCGCAACAGTCCTTTGATCGCCTGGCGCAGCGCGTGCTCGGCCGTGCCCGGCCGGGGCTTGCCCTCGATCCCGAAGATCCCCGCCATGATCACGTCGAGCGTGATCGCCTGCATCCGCGGGGCGAGCGCGAACGGCCTGCCGACCGGCCACCGGCCGATCTCGCGCTCGGCCGCGTCGGCGATCATCTGCTCGTAGCGTGCGATCGCCTCGCCATGGAACGGCGGCAGCAGCAGCTTCCGCTGACGCAGGTGGCGCGGGCCGTTCGAGGTGAGAACCGAGCTCGGTCCGAGCACGGGCCGCAGCGGCGACTCGGCCGCGAGCGTCGGCACCAGCTCGGGCGGGGCCTTGAACACCGAGCGCACATGATCGGGGTGGTGCGTCGCCGCCG
Source organism: uncultured Solirubrobacteraceae bacterium (assembly GCA_963712675.1). GTDB lineage: Bacteria > Actinomycetota > Thermoleophilia > Solirubrobacterales > Solirubrobacteraceae > Palsa-465. Next base: position 360,115 of record CAVQJF010000021.1, on the reverse strand, counting down.
TCATGCCACGGACGTAGCCATTGGCCGTCCACACCTCGCCGAACTTCTTCTGGTGGTGGAACATGAAGTGCCACTGCAGCTGACCGAACCACACCACCTGCACGGGCCGGGGCCAGCGGATCGCCGGCGGCGTGCGCAGCGCCGAGATGTCCTCGACAGGGCCCGCCTGCGACGGCGGCGCGCTCCCGATCAGCCCGTTCGCGGTGGTCGGTGTGTCCTCGATCAGAACGCTCATCTCATCCTCTTCAGTCGGTCGCTTCCCGGCTTCGAATCATCTTACACCTGTGTAGCAATTGCGTGACATCCGTCACCAAGCGGCTCAAGCTCGCCGGCCCCACCCCCGCGCGACCCGGCCGCCCACACGACCTCGACGGCCACCCCTGGACGGGATGGTCGCCAGAGCGGCCATTTGGCCCAGGCCTCGCCCATCTCGCGGCTCGGTCGACGTCTGCGCCCACCGTTGACAATCCACCCGGACTGACATATCATTCCGTTAATCATGGCGGGCGGAGTCTCAACCTCAAGAACCCGGCGGATCGCTCAGATGGGGCGCGTCGCCGGCGGTCAGGGCGCCCGCCACCTGGCGATGCGCGCCGCCAACTTCGCGCGCACCGACGAGCAGCAGATGGCGGCGCTCGAACGCCGCCAGCTCGAGCTCGCCGAGCAGCTCGTCACCCTGCTGGGGACGATGCGCGGCGCGGCGATGAAGGTCGGGCAGTCGCTGTCGATCGTCGACTTCGGGCTGATCCCGGACTCGCACCGCGAGGAGTTCCAGCGCAAGCTGGCGTCACTTCAGGACCGAGCGCCGAACGTCCCCTGGAGGAAGATGCAGCGCCAGATCGAGCAGGGCCTCGACGACCGGATCGACAACGTGTTCGCCGAGTTCGATCGCGAGCCGGTCGGTGCCGCCTCGATCGGGCAGGTCTACAAGGCGCGCCTCAGGGACGGTCGCGCGGTCGCGGTCAAGGTCCAGTATCCGGGGATCGCGACGGCCGTCCGCTCGGACATCAAGAACCTGCGGCTGTTCGCGAAGCCGGCCCAGGCGGTGATCCCGGGGATCGACATCACCTCGATCATCGCCGAGGTCGAGGAGCGCGTCTACGAAGAGCTCGACTACGAACTCGAGGCCCAGAACCACCGGCTGTTCGCGCGCCACTACCGCGGGCACCCGTTCATCCGCGTGCCCGAAGTGCACACCGAGCTTTGCTCGGACACCGTGCTCGTGACCGACTGGCTCGACGCCCGCCCGATGGCCGCAGCCGAAGGCTTTGACCAGGACGCCCGCAACCGCCTTGCGGAGATCATCTTCCGGTTCTACGTCGGCGGCCCGTTCGAGCTGCTGGCGTTCAGCGGCGATCCCCACCCGGGCAACTCGCTGCTGCTCGACGACGGGACGATCGGCTTCATCGACTTCGGACTGCTGAAGCGGATCGACCGCGAGACGGCGGACCTCGAGCTTGACGGTGGGCGCGCGATCGCGAACCAGGACATCGACGAGATCCTCCGCTGCTTCGCCCGGCAGAACATGACGTTCGACCACGACCGCGTTCCCAAGGAGATGCTGCTCGAGGGATTGCTGCAGACCCAGGGCTGGTTCCTCGAGGACGACGAGCTCGAGCTGACGCCCGAGGTCACGAACCTGATCGCCGCGTTCGCGACCGACCTGCGCGGGCCGATCTACCGGATCTTCAAGGGCCAGCAGCTGCCCGCCGCGCACATGGTCCAGCGCCGGGTGGAGATCCAGGTGCTGTCGATCCTCGGCCAGCTGCGCCCGGTCGTCAACTTCCATCGGATCGCGCGCGAGTGGCTGTTCGGCGAGCCTCCAGCGACCGAGCTCGGGCGTGCCGCCGCCGCCTGGCGTGCCGGTCAAAAAGATGCAGTGCCGGCGGCGGCATGACGTATCGTTCCGTTAATCATGGAACGCGCCTCCGTGCCCACCGCGCCGTCATCTGAGGCCTCGCCGGCCGGTCGCCGGCGCGGGCGCAGGCCCCCGCCCGACGAACTCGTCGAGCGCCGCCGGACCGAGATCATCGAGGCCGCGTATGAGGTCTTCTCCACCCGCGGTTACAGCGCCTCCGGGATCGCCGACATCGCCGAGCGGCTCGGGATCGGCCACGGCACGTTCTACCGCTACTTCAAGAACAAGCGGGACATCCTCGACCAGGTGGTCGACTATGGCGTCGAGCGCATCGTCTCGACGCTCGCGCTCGAGACAGCCGAGCCCGCGCACACGATCGACGAGTTTCGCGAGCAGCTGCGCCACATCTCGGAGCGGCTATTCGCGCTGCTCGACGAGGATCCGGGGCTCGGATCGGTGGTGCTGCTGGAGGCGACCTCGATCGACGAGGAGATGACCCAGCGCGTGCTGGGACTGCTCGACACGTTCGGCGGCCTCGGCGCGGTGTTCCTCCAGAACGGCGTCAACCGGGGCTTCCTGCGCGCCGACATCGACACCGCGAGTGTCGGCCGAATGCTCACCTCACTCACGCTGCCGGCGCTGTTCGCCGCCGTCCGCGGCGAGGCCGGCCCCGAGGAGCGCCGTCGCTACATCGAGGCGATGATCGGCCTCCTCTGCGACGGCATCAAAGCCTGAGCACCGTGGGCGAGGCGCGCATCCCGACCTCGCGCGCCGCCCGGGCCGCGAAGGTCGGCAAGCTAGCCGCGACCGAGGCAGCGCGCCACGCCGGCACCCACGCCGCGAACGTCGTCCGGCCGCCGAAAGCGCGCCGCGCCGCGCTCGAGCGGCGCCACCTCGAGACGGCGGATCAGATCCTGACCGTGCTTGGGACGATGAAGGGCGCGGCGATGAAGCTCGGCCAGATGCTGTCGTTCGTCGACCTCGGCGTCGTCCCGCGCGACGCGCGGCCGGAGTTCCAGCGCAAGCTCGCCGCGCTCCGCGACTCGGCGCCCCAGGTCCCGTTCGCGCGGATGATGCGCGCGCTCGAGGAGGACCTCGGCCGGCCGCGGGCGAGCATCTTCCGCTCGCTGGACGAGGAGCCGATCGGGGTCGCCTCGATCGGCCAGGTCTACCGCGCCGAGCTGCGCGATGGCCGCACGGTCGCGGTCAAGGTCCAGTACCCAGGCGTGGCTGCCGCGGTCCGCGCCGACATGAAGAACCTCTCGCTCGTGCTGCGGCTCGCGCAGCGGACGATGCCGGGGCTCGATGTTGAGGCGCTCGCGAGAGAGATCAGGCTCCGCGTCGGCGAGGAGCTCGACTACGTCCAGGAGGCGAAGAACCAGCGTCAGTTCGCCGCCGTGTTCCGCGAGCACCCGTTCATCTCCGTGCCGGACGTCGTGATCGAGCTGTGCGGCAAGCAGGTGCTGGTCTCGGAGTACGTCGAGGGCGCCGGCTTCGAAGAGTTGAAGCGGGCGCCCGACGACGTGCGCAACCGGGTCGCCGAGGCGGTCTACAGGTTCTTCTGCGGCACGCTTTACCGCCGCGGCGAGTTCTCGGGCGATCCCCACCCGGGCAACTTCCTGCTGCAGCCCGACGGCCGGGTCGCGTTCTTCGATTTCGGCCTTTTCAAGCGGATGGCGCCGGCGAGCGTCGAGCTCGAGCTCGCCTGTCAGCGCGCCGCCGCCGAGCACCGCGCCGCGGAGCTGCACGCGCTGATGGCTGCGGCCGGGATCTTTCCCGACCCCGGCCGGATCGACCCGGCGGCCTGGCTCGACTACGTCCACGACGCGATCGGCTGGTACCTCGACGACGAGGAGATCGCGCTGACGCCGGAGATGGCGACGACGGCGCTGATCGAATCGGCGATGCCACGCTCGGAACACTTCCGCCAGTTCCGCCACCAGCATCTGCCGCCCGAGCACGCGCTCGCGCGGCGCATGGACCTGTTCACGCTCGCGCTGCTCGGTCAGCTGCATGCGAGCGCGAACTGGCACCGGATCGCGCGCGAGTGGATGTACGGCGAGCCGCCCGTGACCGAGCTCGGCGAGCTCGAGGCCGGGTTCTACGCGGACTCGTCCGCCTGACCGCGGCGCCAGCCGCAGTGCCGGCAGACGCGGCAGTCGCGCCGGATGAGCCGCCTGCAGTCCGGACAGCGGCGGAGCAGCTGGAGCGTCGCCGCGACGTAGCAGAACCAGCCGAATCCACGCCCGATCCGGAGCGCCCGGAGGAACACGCGGAAGCCCGCGCGCGCGGCGAACACGGCGACCACGGCCCCGGCCGCGCCCGCGAGGACGCCTCCAAGTGCCGCCCAACGCCGCGCGTCGGTGCCCTCGATCGATCTCACAGCCGGCCGAACGATATGCGGCGACGGCCCCCATTTCAAGGAGTGATGTATCATTCCGCTACGTTCCCGGGATGCCGCCGCTGCGTACACTCCCCGCTCAGCGCCGATGAGCATCCCCTCCCCCTCTCCCAATTCAACGGCTCTCGTCACCGGCGCGTCGGCGGGGATCGGCGCCTGCATCGCGCGCGAGCTCGCCTCGCGCGGCCACAACGTGGTGCTCGTCGCGCGCCGCAAGGACCGGCTCGAGAAGCTCGCGGGCGAACTCGCGGAGGATCACGGCGTCCGCGCGGAGGCGATCTCATGCGACCTCGGAAAGGCGGCGTCGCGGGGGCGGCTTCCGGGCCGGATCGCGGCGCTCGGACTCGATGTCGAGATGCTCGTCAACAACGCGGGCTTCGCGACCAACGGCCCGTTCGCGGAGGCCGACCCCGTGCGGGAGCTCGAGCAGGTCCGCCTGCTCGTCGAGACCGTCGTCGCGCTGAGCTCGGCGTTCGTGCCGGCGATGACCGAGCGCCGCCGCGGCGCGATCCTTAACATCGCGTCGACGGCGGGCATGCAGCCCCTCCCCTACTCCGCCGGCTACTCGGCGGCGAAGGCCTACGTCCTGACCTTCTCCGAAGCGCTCCACCATGAGCTCAAGGGGCGCGGGATCACCGTCACGGCGCTCGCGCCGGGGCCCGTACAGACCGACTTCTGGGAGATCTCCGGGTGGGAGCTCGGCGGCGGTCACTCGTTCGAGAAGACGGTTCCGCGGCCCGCGTGGATCACGGCCAAGCAGGCCGCGCGCGCCGGCGTCCAGGGCCTCGAGGCGGGCCGCCGCGTGGTCGTCCCCGGCTGGGGCGTCCGCGCGTTTGCGACCGCGGGGCGCTACGTCCCGAACGCCATCAAGCTGCCGACGATCGAGCGCGCGATGCGCCCCAAAAAATGACCCCCGAGGCTCCGAAGGACATCCTCCCCCGCTCGGTCCGCCTGCTGCTCGGCGCGACGAATCCGGGGATCAGCGACGCCCGGTTGCGCCGAGAGGTCGCCGGCAAGGTGGTGCTGATCACGGGAGCCTCGTCGGGGATCGGCGAGGCGAGCGCACTGCGGCTCGGGGCGGCCGGCGCGACCGTGCTGCTGGTCGCCAGGTCGGTCGACAAGCTCGACGCGGTCCGCGACCAGATCGTCGCCGGCGGCGGCAGCGCCTTCGTGCACCCATGCGACATGGGCGACACCGACCGCGTTGCCGAGCTGGCCGAATCCGTGCTGGCCCAGCACGACCACGTCGACGTCGTCGTCAACAACGCGGGCGTCTCGATCCGACGCTGGATCGCGCAGTCCTACGACCGCTTCCACGACTTCGAGCGCACGATCAACGTCAACTACCTCGGTCCCGTGCGGCTGCTGCTCGGGCTGCTGCCGTCGATGCGCGAGCGGGGCTCGGGACACATCGTCAACGTCGCGACGATGGGGGTCGACTTTCCACCGATGCGCTGGAGCGCGTATATCGCCTCCAAAAGCGCGTTCGAGGTGTGGCTCAGCGGCGCCGCGCCGGAGATCCTCGTCGACGGCGTGACCGTCACCTCGATCCACATGCAGCTGGTCCGCTCGCCGATGCTCGGCCCGTTCCGCATGTGGCGCTACATCCCCGGGATGAGCACCGAGGAGGCCGCCGGCATGGTCGCGCGCGGGGTCGCGCTGCGGCCGCGGCGGATCGCGCCGATTTGGGCGCGGATCGGGGGTCCGGTCACGTCGCTCGCCCAGGGCGGCGTCGAGCGCGCGTTCGCGCGCCAGGCTCGTCGGGCCGTCCCGCGGAGCCGACCGCCGGCGCCAACCCCGACGAACGCGGTCCAGCGAATCGCGGGCGAGACCGTCGGAGCGCTGACGACGATCGCCGCGCTCGGAGTCGTCCGGCCGATCCGGCCCGACCGCCTCGGCCGCGCCCTGCTCGCCCAGCAGCGCTTCGGCTCGACGCCCGCCTCGATGGTCGCCGCGGCGGCCGCGCTCCATCCAGACAGGCCGGCGATCATCGACGAGCTCGGCACGATCACGTTCTCGGAGCTCGACGACGAGGCCCGCGCGCTCGCCGGCGCGCTTCACCGCCACTTCGACGTGGTCGCGACGCAGCGCGTCGCGCTGATGATCCGCAACCACCGCGGCTTCGTCCACGCGTCCGCTGCCGCCTCGCGTCTTGGCTGCGATCTGGTACCGCTCAACACCGACTTCGCCGGCCCACAGCTCGGCGACGTGCTCGCGCGCGAGCGCGTGACCGCGGCGATCTACGACGAGGAGTTCGAGCCGGTGTTCGGCGCGTCCGGCTTCGAAGGCTCGCGGATCGTGGCGTGGCACGAGCCCGACGCGTCAGTCGAGCGGCCGACGCTCGACTCGCTGATCGCGCTCCGCGAACAGGACGCGCCGCTGCCGAGCGAGAGCGGCCGCGCGATCATGTTGACCTCGGGCACGACCGGAACGCCGAAGGGGGCGATCCGGACGGTCAAGGCCCGCGCGCAGGCGCAGCTCGCGATCGGTGGGTTCCTGGAGCTCGCGCGGTTGAAGCCGACGCCGCGCTCGGGCGAACCGGTGCTCGTCGCGCCGCCGCTGTTCCACCTCTACGGGATGATCGGATTCGGAATCGCGTTTGGCCTCGGCTCGCCGATGGTGATCCGACGGCGCTTTGACGCGGAGGCCGCGCTCGAGCAGATCGACCGCTACCGCGTCGGGCTGATCCTGGCCGTGCCGACGATGTACAAGCGCATCATGGACGTGCCCGAGGCGGTGCGCGGCAAGTACGACACCTCCTCGCTGCGGATGGCCCTGACCGGGGCCGCGCCGCTGCCGCCCGAGCTCTCGACAGCGGTCATGGACGAGTGGGGCGACATCCTCTTCAACGGCTACGCGTCGACCGAGGTCGGCTCGGGGACGCTCGCGACGCCCGCCGACCTGCGCGCCGCGCCGGGCACCGTCGGCCACCCGATGGCCGGCGTGACGATCAAGATCCTCGACGAGGAGGGCCTCGAGCTGCCCGCCGGCCAGACCGGGCGGATCTTCGTCGGCGGCCCGCTCAACTTCGACGGGTACACGGGCGGCGGCACCAAGCAGGTGATCGACGGTCTGATGAGCTCCGGCGACGTCGGCCACTTCGACTCGGCGGGGCGGCTGTTCATCGACGGTCGCGACGACGACATGATCCTGTCCGGCGGCGAGAACGTCTTCCCCCAGGAGGTCGAGGAGACGCTGATCGCCCACGAAGCGGTCGCCGACGCCGCCGTGTTCGGCGTCCCCGACCCCGACTTCGGCCAGCGCCTCGCCGCGATGGTCGTACTAAAGGAAGGCGCGACCGCGAGCGCGGAGGAGCTCCAGGAGTACGTCCGCGGCCAGCTCGCCCGCTACAAGATCCCCCGCGAGATCGCCTTCGTCGACCGCCTGCCCCGGACCTCGACCGGCAAGATCCAGCGCCGCAAGCTAGCCGAGCAGTTCGAGTCAGAACCGCACTAGTCGTCCGGCCGGCTGGCTGTTTCTGGAGACTGGTTCGGGGCGCTCAAAAACGGCGGGGGTGAAAGGGAGGCGGGCAGTCGCATTCGGCTACGCACCGGATTCCATGAGAACTGTGGTTGAGGGGCGCGCCGCGGCGTCGGGGGACGCAACTGCGGTTTCCTCCGCGTCACGGAGGAAAGTCTCGGTTGGTCCGACATGAGCGTGCGCGGGGGACAGCAACGGACGATCCGAGCCGCAACCCACCCTCTTCACTGCCGCCGTTTTCAGTTAGCGCCGCCGGTGGCGCCGCGAGCGCGGGGCCGTGCGGTGGCGGCGATGCTTGTGACGGTGGTGTCGCCGCTTCGTTCGATGGTGGCGCGCGCCGTGCTGCGCCACGGTCGTGCGCGAGCTGGGCGGGCACGTGTTCGGCGCGGGCTTGCCGGCGAAGCGGTCGGACAGGTAGCTGAGCGCCGGCAGCGCGTAGATGACGGCGCCGGTGAGGTGCTCGCCGAGCGGGCTTCGGTAGTAGTCGATCACCGCTCCCGCCGCGCAATCGGCCGCGTACAGCTCGTCGACGGGCTTGATGATCGCGATCTCGTCCCCGATCGCGTTCCACCAGTACGACGGCGACTCCGGCGGCGGCCCGCCGATCAGGTCCAGGTGCGCGAACGTTGAGGAGACCTGCGGAGCCGCCTCGAGTTGCTGTGGGGTCGCGTAGTTCGAATAGTCGGCGACCGTCCCGAACGGCGCGTTCGTGACGCCGCCCGCACAGCCGGCCCCGTCGGCGCCATCCACCGCCGCGAGCGCCCTGCCCCGCGCGTTCAGCAGCGCATCGAGATCGAGCCCCGGGTAGGCCCGATCGATGCCAACCGAGACGGCGATGATCGCGCCGGCGAACACGCCGCCGTTGACCGCGACCAGGTTCTCGATCGGGTCGGGGACGATCCCGCCGACGGCGTTGCCGACGAGCTTCAGCTCGGGCGCATACTTGCGCGCCATCGAGTCAGCCCAGATGCTCGGGATCGAGCCGCCCGAGTAGCCCATCAGTGCGACCTCGGTCGCCGCGCCGGATAGCCCGGCCGGCGCAAACCGTTCGACTGCGCGGATCCCATCCAGCGTGGCCCGCCCCTCGAGCGGGCCGACGGGATATTCGGACTGTGGCCCCTCGTAGTCGGGGACCGCGACGTCCCAGCCCTTCAGCAGTCCGGCCGCGATCTCGCCGGACTCGGCCGACTGAGTCGACCCCGACGCTGTCTGGAGCGTGTACGACGGCGCGCACTTCAGCGTCAGGCTGTCCTCGGCCGTCTGGTAGGACAGCAGCCGGCGTGGCCCGGTCGTGCGCGTCGTCGGCAGCAGCAGCGTCGTCACGGCCGCGATCGGCTGTCCGGTCGCGCTCGTCGTGCGGTAGAGCAGCTGGTAGGCGGTGTTCGACGCGAGCTGCGTCAGGCCGATCACGTGGACCGACCGCGTGCGCAGGATCGTCCCGGGCGCGTACGACGCGAGCGACGGCGGCGGCGCGTAGAAGGGATCGGCGCTCGGAACCGGGATCGCGGCGCCGGCGGGTACCGCGAGCGCCGCGGCGGCCACGACGAGCGCGCCCACAAAGGTTGTGATCCGGCGCCTCACGGGCGCAAACCCTACTAAGTACGTACCCGTACGTCAATGCCGAATGACGTATCAGTCAATATACTTTTCGCCGACCGGATGAGCACCTCAACGGCTTCGGAACCGAGTACACAGCCGCCCTTTGAGCGACCCTCGGCGCCTGCGCCCGAGATCGTCCGAAGCGGCGCACCCAGCCTGATCTCGCTCCTGTTCGCGATCGTCCTGCGGATCACGCTGCGGCCGTGGATCGCGTTCAGCGCCTGGCTGTCGGGAATCGGAATCCGGATCGGCCCGCCCGGGGTCGAGATGTGGCGGATCTGGGAGTCGATGATCAGGCTGATGACGGACTCGATCGCGGCGCTCAACCCCGCGCCGCGGGGCACGGTGATCGAGCGCGTCAACCTCCCGGCCTGCAAGGCCGAGCTCGTGCGCGCCCGCGGCGTCGCGCCCGGCGGCCCGTACGTCCTGTACTTCCACGGCGGTGGCTACGTCGCGTGCGGCCTGTCCTCGCACCGCCGGCTGGTGGCGCGGATCAGCCGCGCCGCCGACGCGACGGTGTTCAACGTCGCCTACCGGCTGCTCCCCCGCTCGGCGATCATGCTCGCGATCGAGGACGGGGTGGCCGCCTACCGCAAGCTGCTCGAGGATGGGATCGCGCCGTCGCAGATCGTGCTCGCGGGCGACTCCGCCGGCGGTGGCCTGTCGTTCCTGGTCGCAAACGCGACCCGGGCCGAAGGGCTGCCGATGCCGGCGGGGATCGTCGCGATCAGTCCCTGGGGCGACCTCGACTCGACCGACAAGCTCACGCATCGCAACGCCCGCACGGATCCACTGATCCCGATCAAGGCCGCGGCGTTCGTCGTCGAGCGGCTGATCCGCAAGGGCGGCGAGCTCGATCGGCAGCTCTCCCCCGTCAACCTCGACCTCTCCGGGCTGCCGCCGGTGTTGATCCACGTCGGCACGACCGAGGTGCTCGAGCTCGACGCGCTGAACCTGGGCGACCGGCTCGCCGCCGCGGGCGTCCCGGTGCGGGTCAAGCTGTGGCAGGGCCAAGTGCACGACTTCCAGCTGCTCGGCGTCGACCTGCTCCCCGAGGCCCGCGCCGCGATTTCGGAGATCGGCGAGTTCGTCTCCCGGACCGCATCCGCCCCGCGATGAAGCGGCGGGCGGCATGAAAGCAACACCGATCGAGCTCGACGAGGCCGTCGTCGCCGTCACCGGCGGCGCGCGTGGGATCGGGCTCGCGACCGCGAAGGCGTTTGCCGCTCGCGGTGCCCGGGTCGCGATCGGAGATCTCGAGCTCGGCGCCGCCAGCGATGCGGCGCTCGAGATCAGCGAGCGCGCCTGGGGATTCCACCTCGACGCCGGCGACCGCAACTCGTACGCGGCGTTTGTCGCGGCCGTACAGGAGCACGTCGGCCCGATCGACGTGCTCGTCAACAACGCCGGGATCATGCCCGTCGGACCGCTGCTGGAAGAACCGGAGTCCGTCAGCACAGCGCAGATGAACGTCAACTTCTGGGCCCACTACCACGGGCTCAAGCTGGTCGCGCCGGGCATGGTGCAGCGCGGCCGCGGACACATCGTCAACGTCACCTCGGCCGCCGGCAAGATCCACGCAGCCGGCCTCGCGATGTACTGCGCCACGAAGCACGCCGCCAACGCGCTCAGCCGCAGCGCCCGCGAGGAGCTGGACGGGACGGGCGTCACGGTCACCGCGGTGATGCCGGCGGCCGTGAACACGCAGCTCACCGACGGGATCCCGTTCGATTTCCTGCCGTTCGGGCTCGAGCGCGTGTTCATCCTCAAGCCCGAGTCGGTGGCCGACACGATCCTCGGCACCCTCAAGAGCCGGCCAGCGCTCGCCGGCACCCCGCGCGGACTGACGTTGACGCTCGATCTGCTGCAGTTCGTACCCGAACCGGTGTGGCTGCTCGGCCGCCGGCTGACCAACGCGAACCGGACGATGGGACCGATCGACCGTTCCGCGCGCAGCGAGTACGACGCGCGGATCGAGGCGCAGCTTCCGGCCGACGACGCTTAGAGGCCCGCGAGCTCGCGCGTGCGCTCGGACGCGGAAGCGGCCGCCGCGCCACGCTCGGCGATCAGCTTGTCGAAATCTGCCAGTGCTTCGGCGGCTTCCTTGCCCGTCTGGCGCTCGACGAGCGCCGAGGCGAACAGCTGGCGCAGCGGCAGGATCCGCAGGAACCATCGGGGGTAGGACACGCGTCGGCGGCGTTGCGCGATCGCCGCGACCACCTCGTCGATAGCAGGCGGGAGTGGGTACGTGCGCCCGAACGCGCGCGGAGCTCGTGCCTTCGAGCGCTCGAGCCCCGGCATCTCGCGCTCCCCATCTCTCACCATGTCGGTATCCAGGAACAGGAAGTACGCGACGCCGGCGTCGACGCCGGACGGTTTGAGCTCAACGCGGATGCAGTCGGTCAGCGCCTCGACCCCGGCCTTCGCTGCGCAATAGGCGCTCATCCCCGGCCCGCGCAACACGGCGGCCGTCGAGGCGATGTTGAGGACGTAGCCGCCACTGCGCTGCAGGTGCGGGATCGCGGCCCGGTCTGTGTACATCACCCCCAGCAGGTTGATCTCGATCACGCGCTCCCAAGAGCGCAGGTCCTGCGAGGCGAGCGGGCCGCCGGTCGCGATCCCGGCATTCGCGACGACCACGTCGAGCCCGCCGAGCGCATCGGCGGCGGCGTCGATCGCGGCCTGCACGGCCTCGAACTTCGACACGTCGCACGCGGCGACGAACGTGCCCTCGCCGCAGCGCGCTGCGACCGCCGCCATGATTTCGGGCTCGAGCCCGACGAGCGCCAACCGCGCCCCATGCGACGCGAGCCTCTCCGCCAGCGCGGCACCGATCCCGCGCGCGGCGCCCGTGATCAGGACGCGCTTGTCGCGAAGGGAGGTGAGGTCGACCGTGGCGATGCGCGGACGATACCGTGCGCACGTGCCCGCCGACGTCGAGATTCCCGAGCCGCTCGGCGACCGTGAGATCGGGCGGGTGCTGGCGCTCGTATCGCCGCTGCGCAAGCTGATCCGCCCGAAGTTCTACGGACTCGAGAACGTTCCCGAGCAGGGCGCGCTGCTGGTCGGCAACCACACGATCTATGGAGTGCTCGACGTCCCGTTCCTCGTCGCCGAGATCTGGCGTCGTCGCGGCGTCGTCGTGCGCTCGCTCGGCGATCACGCGCACTTCAGGGTGCCCGCGCACCGCGATCTGCTCAAGGCGTGCGGCGTCGTCCGCGGCACCCGCGCGAACTGCGGAGAGCTGATGCGCCGGGGTGAGCTGATCCTCGTCTTCCCGGGCGGCGCACGCGAGGTATCCAAGCGCCGCGGCGAGAAGTACAAGCTGATCTGGTCCGAGCGGCTCGGGTTCGCGCGGATGGCGATCGAGCACGGCTACCCGATCGTTCCGTTTGCCGCGGTCGGCGCCGAGGAGAGCCTCGACATCGTGCTGGACGCCGACAGCCCGGTGATGGCGCCGATCCGGGCGCTCACGCAGCGGCTGTTCGGTACCGAGCCGCTGCCGATCGTGCGCGGCATCGGCCTGACTCCGATCCCGCGCCCGGAGCGACTCTATTTCTGGGTCGGCGCGCCGGTGTCAACCGAGCCGTATGCCGGACGGCACGAGGACGACGTCGCCTGCCGGCGCGTGCGGGCCGAGGTCGCCGCGGCGGTCGAAGGCGGAATCGAGTTCCTGCTCGCCGAGCGCGAGCGGGAGCGCGGGCGCGGGCGCGGCTAGCCCCCGGGGTTGAGGCGAGCCATTCGCCGGACCAGGCCCGGCGTCAGCTGCGACATCGTCCGCATCACGCGCGCCTCGGGCGTCACCGGCAGGACGGCGGGATTCCGCTTGACGGCGCCGACGATCGCGGCGGCGACCTTCTCCGGCGGGTAGCCACGCATGCCGTAGGCGCGGGCGGTCCGCTGCTGCATCCGGCGCTCCTCCTCGGGATCGACGCCGACCATGTGCGTCGTGCGGGTGATGTTCGTGTTGACGATCCCGGGGCAGATCGCGGTCACGCCGATCCCCGCCTCCGCGAGCTCGGCGCGCATGCACTCCGACAGCATCAGCACGGCGGCCTTGGTCGTCGAGTAGGCGGGCAGCATCCGCGACGGCGTGTACCCCGCGGCCGAGGAGATGTTCACGATGTGGCCCTGAACGCCGGCGCTGACCATCCGCCGCGCGAAGAGCCGTGAGCCGTGGATCACGCCCCACAGGTTGACGTCCATGATCCGCTCCCAGTCGGCCAGCGTCGTATCGAGGAACGCGCCGCCGATCCCGATCCCGGCGTTGTTGACCACGATCGACGGCACCCCGTGCTCGCGCTCGACCATCTCAGCGAACTGCTCCATCGCGTCGGCGTCGCCGACGTCGAGCAGGACAGCGTGCATGTGCGCGTCGCCCGGTGCAAGCTCGAGTGTCTCCTTGGCCGACTCGAGGTTGATGTCGGCCGCGATCACCTCGGCGCCCTCCGCGGCGAGCGCCAGCGCGGTGGCGCGACCGATGCCGCTGCCGGCGCCGGTCACGATCGCGAGCCGACCGCCCATCCCGTCCCGCTCGCCGTGGTACCGGGCGCGGCGGAGCGCACCGGTCTCCGGCGCGCCCTCGACGTGCTCGACGAGCTCTGAGACGAATCGCGCCACCTGGTCCGGATGCGAGCGCTGGACCCAGTGGCCCGAGCGCACGTCCCGGCGCCAGACGCGGGCCGCCCACTCCTGCGCATCGGCGAACAGCGCCGGCGATTCGTAGCGGTCGCGAGTCGCGACGATCAGCTGCACCGGGACCTGCGCCGGACCTTCGTGGCGCTTGGGCGAGCCGGCGAGTCCGCGGAGGTTGGTCCGGTAGAGCGCGAGCCCGGTGCGGGCGTCGCTCGCGAACGTGGGCGCCGGATGGCCCGGCCGGGGCTCGATCCCCTCGAGCCTCCGCATCGCCTGACGCCAGCCGCGCTCCGGCGCCGCGCCGGCGCCGAGCAGTCGTTCGGGGAGCCATGGAAGCTGGAACGCCCCGATGTACCACGAGCGCCGCGCCTGGCCGGCAAGCTCGCGAAGGCCCCGGGGCGAGGTACCGAGCCGCCGCAGCGCCCATTCGCGCGCGACGTCGATCCGCGGGCCGGCGACGGCCGTGAACGAAGCAACCCGCTCGCGGACACCGTCGGTCAGCACGGCCTCCCAGCACTGGAACGCCCCCCAGTCGTGTCCGACGAGGTGGACAGGAGCGTCGGGGCTGACCGCGTCGATCACGGCGCCGAGGTCAAGCGCGAGCTCCGAGAGCGCGAACCCCTCGCTGCGATCGGGAGCTGTTGAGCGACCGATCCCGCGGATGTCGTAGGCGACGACGTGGAAGCGGCCCGAGAGCAGCCCGATGACCTCTTCCCAGCATCCGTGGGTGTCCGGGAAGCCGTGCACGAACAGAACCGTCGGGGCGTCGCCGGGCCCAGACTCGGTGACGTACAGCTCGGCGCCGGCGCGCCTGACGGTGCTCGTCCGCGTGGTCGATCGCTCCTCGGTGGTCGTGACGTCCATCTTCACACCTCCTGGATGGCTGCGGTCTCGTCCGCCGGTGGCCGGTCGCCGACGACGCGCGGGAACAGGCGGTTGGCGCCGCTCAGCGCCCTGTCGAAGCTCGCGATTCTCGCGCCTGCCCGCAGCACGCTGGGTGAGATCCGTCTCACGGCGTAGACGACCCAGGCGTCCGGGTTGACGGGGACGATCGCCCAGTTGCGCGCCACCGAACGGGCGACCGCGCGGGCGACCTTGTCGGGACTCGTCCAGGCGAACCGGTCCTGGAGCGCCGCTCCGAGCTCGACGAAACGCTGCTCGAGTCCGGGATCGACGCCGGCGAGGCTCGAGTTGCGAGCGATGTTCGTCTTGATCACCGTCGGGCAGATCGCGGTCACGCCGATCCCGTCGGAGGCGAACTCGATCCGTAGGCACTCGGACAGCATCAGCACAGCCGCCTTCGTGACCGCGTACGCCGGCGCCGAGCGCAGCGGTACGAACGCCGCCGCGGAGGCGATGTTGACGATCTGCCCGCCCTCTCGTCGGTCCACCATCTGGCGGCCGAACACGCGCGAGCCGTGGACGACCCCCATCAGGTTGACGCCGACGATCCGCTCCCAATCCTCGGCATCGTGGTCGAGGAACGAGCCCGAGATGAGGATGCCGGCGTTGTTGACGAGCACATCCGGCACACCGTGGGCGTCGCGGACCCCCGCGGCGAACGCCTCCCAAGCACGGTGGTCGGCGACATCGAGCCGGTATGCGTACGCGCGGCCACCTTCGTTCTCGATCCGGCTGACCGTCTCATCGGCCGCGGGCTCGTCGATGTCGGCGACGATCACCTGAGAGCCGCGGCGAGCGAATCGCTCGGCCGTCGCGCGCCCGATGCCGCTGCCCGCGCCGGTCACGACCACGATTGTTGGCTTGACGGTAGCCATCCCGCAGCGCGGAATGATACATCAGTCCGGCGACTCTCGCGTATCATCGCGCGGTCGATGGCTGACGACGCGTTCAGACGGATCGATGCCCTGATCCAGGTCGGACTCCGGCTCGCCCGTTCCGCGCCGAGCGGACGCGTGCTGCTGGCGCGGACGGCGATCGCGATCGAACCCGAGTGGATCCCCCGCCCGTGGGGCGACACGATCGCCGCCGAGCTCGACGCTGCCCGGGCGGATGCGTGCGAGCCGATCCCGTTCCGCGACATCGAGCGAGCCCTGCGCAGCGCCTGGGGCGGAAAACCGACCGACGAGCTCGACTCGCTCGACGCGGAGCCGATCGCCGTCACGCCGACCGCGCAGGTCCACCGCGGCAAGCTCGACGGCGCGGAGGTCGCGGTCAAGGTGCTCCGCCCCGGCTTGGCCGGCTCGGTGCGCCAGGACCTAGCACTGCTCGAGAGCCTGATGGCTCCGCTCGGTGCCGCCTTTCCTGCGGTCGATCCGGCAGCCGTGATGCGCGAGTTCCGTGAGCGGATCCTCGACGAGCTCGACCTCGAGAACGAGGCGACCGCCCAGCGACGCTTCCAACGCGCGCTTCGCGGCCACCCTTTCCTGCTCGTGCCGGCGCCGTTCACCGCGCTCGCGCGCGACAACGTGCTCGTCTCGGAATGGCTCGACGGGACGCCGCTGCGAGATGCCCCGGATGTCGACCTAGCCGCGGCGCGGTTGCTCGTGTTCGTGATCGGATCGGCGCGCGCCGGGTTTGTGCACGCCGATCCGGACCCCGACGACGTGCTGGTGCTCGACGACGGCCGTCTGGCGATTCTCGACTTCGGCGCCACACGGACCGTCGATCCCGCTCGCTTCGAGGCGTCGGCGGATGCGCTCGAGGCGTTCGTCGCGGACGACGCCGACGCCTTCGGCGCCGCCACTGAGCAGCTCGGAGCGCTCGGGGCGGAGCATGCCCGAACGGCGATCGACCTCGGCCGTGCTGCGCTCGGCGATCTCGCGGGCCCCGATCCGGTCCGGCTCGACACGGCCGCCGTGATGGCCGCTCGCGACCGGCTGCTCGACCACCCCAAGCCGCTCGTCGAGCTAATTCTCGCGGGGTCGCTTCCGCCCGAGGACATGTGGCCCGCGCGCGGGATCGCGCAGCTGTTCGGGACGATCGCCCGTGTCGGGGCGACCGGTCCATGGCGCGAGCTCGTGCGGGCGGCCGCCAAGGACGGCTGGGCCGCGGACCCCGGCTAGGCCTAGGCGGCGCGGACGTCCGCCGCGTCGGCGGCGCCGGCGTCGGCCCGCCGGGAGCGACCGCCGGCCAGGCGCCGGGCGAGCCAGTCGAGCGCGACCGGCGTCCCCGCTACGGCGCCGCTGATGTGGTCGACCCCGCCGCGCGTGACGTACAGCCGCACGTCGACGCCGAGCGCGCGCCAGTCGTCACGCAGATCGAGGCTGTGGACGAACGAGACAATCTGGTCGCGGCGCGCATGGTGAAGCAGAACCGGCGCCTGCGGCGCGATCCGGCCGAGCCGATTCTCGCGCAACCGCACGCGCCACTCCGGCAGCTCGAGCACGTTCGGATCGGTCCAGTCGTTCGAATGGGCGAAATGGGGTCCACGGATCGCCGCCTGCAGGACATTCGACTCCCGCAGGAACGGAATCATCTCCTTGCCCCGTTCGGTCAGATGCTGATCGAGGTCGAGCTCCGGGTACGCGGCCGCGTACCCGATCCCGCCGTATGCGGTGAAGAACGAGAAGAAGCTGCCGTCGAGGCTCGGGCCCGCGATCTCGAGGTTCGCGGCAGCGGCTCCCGCCGCGACCCCGGCCAGCTGCACGTCGGGCGCGTACGTGGGCTGGAGCTGCGCGGCCCAGGCCGCAGCCGCGCCGCCCTCCGAGTACCCGATGATCGCCGCCGGACCCTCGGGCGGCAGCTCGCTCGGATGCAGCAGGCGCGCGGCGCGCATCGCGTCGAGCACGTTCGGACCGAGCGCGCGGCCGACCATGTAGGTGTGATCGCCCGGCGTCCCGAGCCCTTGGTAGTCGGTCACCGCGACCGCCCAGCCGCGCGCGAGGACCATCGCGATGATCCCCGCCTCCCAGTCGAGCCCGCGCGGGAGCAGCCGTGATGGCGCGGCCGAGTCGCCGATCCCGTGCGTGCCGATCGCGTAGCCGATCAGCGGTCGCGGGGCGCTTGTCCGCCGGCCGGGCAACAGGATCGTGCCGGACACCGCCGTCGGCTCGCCGATCGCCGACGTCGAGCGGTACAGGATGCGCCACGCGCGGGCGCGCATCCGCACGCCGGGCGCGAGGTATGCGTCGACGGGTTCGGCCTTCAGCAGCTCTCCTGGCTCGCCCGCACCGAACGGCTCCGGCGGCAGATAGAACGCGTCGGTCGGCGCGCTCGGCTGGCGGCGCGGCGGTGAGACGAGCAGTAGTTGAGCGCTCGCGAGACGCGCGACGTCGGTGATCCTCACGGGGTGGGACTCCCTTCCACGAGCTGCAGATGCTCGATCTGGCGTCTGACGGTGGCCGCCGGCGCACGCGGCGACTCGAGCGGCTCTTCGATCCGCTCGAAGCGGTAGTCGTCGAGGTCGAAGTGGCGCGCGCGCCACCACGCCTCCACCGCCAGCGACGGCCTCAGGAATGGGGCGTCGCCGTGCGCGTCGAAGTAGTAGCTGTTGGCGGTGCCGCAGCCGTTGTTGAAAAAGATCGTGTTCTGCTGGCGTCGCAAGATGTCCTCGAAGAAGCGATCGTGGGGCTCCTGCCTTATTTCGGCAAGAGTTGCTTCGCGCTTGTGCGCTTCTTGGATCACACGGACCGCATGTGCGGATTGATTCTCGACCATGAACATCCACGAGCTGCCGGTAAACGCGTACGGGCCGAAGGTCATGAACGCGTTCGGGAATCCGGGTCCCGACGCGCCCTCGTAAGCCTGGAAACGTTGCTCGTGCCAAAAACTTCCGAGATCTCGACCGCCGCGACCCACGATCGGGATCGGCGGCGCGTTCTCGGGCTCGGTCGTCTGATACCCGGTCGCGAGCACGAGCGTGTCGATCTCCCGCTCGATCCCATCGGCCGTTCGGATCCCGGTCGCGGTGATCCGCTCGATCGGATCGGTCACCAGCTGGGTGTTGGCCCGGTTGAACGTCGCGAAGTACTCGTTGGACATGCTCGGGCGCTTGCACCCGAACCCGTAGCGTGGAGTGAGCTGCTCACGCAGCACCGGATCATGCACCTGGGAGCGGATGAAGGCCCGACCGAGGCGCTCGATCCCCTTCACGATCCACGGCAGCTGGCGGTTGTACATGACGCCGAGGACCATCCCGACCTCGAGCCCAGCGGACGCGCTGAGCCGGATCGAGTCCTGGACCAGCGGGGCGTGGCGAAACACGAACCGGACGGCGCCGGGGAACTCGAAATCAGGCTTCGGCAGCACCCAGATCGGCGTGCGCTGGAAGACGTACAGCCTGCGAACCTCCGGCGCCAGCCGGGGCAGCAGCTGGACCGCGGTCGCGCCGGTGCCGATCACGGCGACCCGCTCCCCGGTCAGATCGTGACCGTGGTCCCATTCGGCCGTGTGCATCGTCTTGCCGGCGAACTTCTCCAGGCCCGGGATGTCGGGTGCCTTCGGGCTGCCGAACCCCCCGGTGGCGGTGATCAGGAATCGCGTCGTGATCACCCGCCTGCCGACTCGGAGGCGCCACATGTGGTGCGCCTCGTCAAATGTCGCGCTGCTGACGCGAGTGTTCAGTCGCAGATGCTCGCGCAACCCGTGCTTGTCGACGCACTTGATCGCGTACGCCTGCACCTCGGCGCCGCGCGCGAACACCCGTGACCAGTCGGGGTTCAGCTCGAACGAGAACTGATAGCTGAACGACGGGATGTCGACCGCCAGCCCGGGATAGCTGTTCTCACGCCATGTGCCGCCGACCTCGCCGGCTCGCTCGAGGATCACGAAGTCCTCGATCCCGGCCCGCTTGAGCTTCACCCCGGCCCCGATGCCGCCGAACCCTGCGCCGACGACAACCACTTCGTGGTCGGGCTCGACGGTTACGGCGTTGCCAGCGATGGCTGCGGCAGCCATAGAGGGGAATGATATCTCATACGGAATGAGGTATCATTCTGTTCGATGGTTGACGTCGGTCCCCCGCTGACGCAGGCCGCTCCACTGACCGGCACGGTCACCGTCGATGGTGTCCGCCTCGGCTACGACGTGCACGGCAGCGGGGCCGATACGCTCGTGCTGCTGCCAGCGCTGCTGATGTCCCGCAAGATGCAGGAGCCGCTCGCGCGCCGCCTCGCGCTGCGCCACATCCGGGTGATCTGTCTCGACTACCTCGGCGAGCGGGTCGATGGCTCGCCCCACGAATCTTCCAGCTTCAGCAGCGAGCTGCTCGGCCTTCAGACCGTGGCTGCACTCGAGGCGCTCGGGGTCGAGCGGGCGGTGATCGGCGGGACCTCGATCGGGTCGAATATCGCGATCGAGGCGGCGCTCCGTGATCCGTCTCGATTCACCGGACTGCTGCTGGAGGGGCCGTTCGTCGACCACGCGGCGTACGCGACCGCGTTCGCCTTCTCGGCGATGTTCATGGTCGTGACGATCGGGCGCCCGGCGCTCCGCGCTGTCGCGCTCGCGGCGCGCGGGCTGCCGGCGACGCCGGTGAGCCGGATCGCGAAGCGGCTCGGGATCTCCCCCAGCTTGGTCCTCGAAGATCCCGCGCGCGCGACCGCGTTCCTGCAGGGGCTGATGTTCGGCCGCGTCGGCCCTCCCCGCGAGCTGCGCTCGTCGCTCCAGGCGCCCGCGCTCGTGATCGGCTTCCCGCTCGACCCGTTCCACCCGCTGAGCGACGCGACGGCCGTCACCGACGACCTGGCCCTGGCGCGGCTGATTCGGACCAGCTCGATCGCGGATCTGAGGATCCGCCCCGAGCGGCTCGCCGGGGAGATCGCCCGGTTCGTCGGCGATTGCCGGCGCCGCTTCGATGCACGCACACGAACGGAGGCAGCAGCATGACCGACAGGGATTTCCGCGTCGCGATCATCGGCGCCGGCTTCGCTGGACTCGGGATGGCGATCCGTCTCAAGCAGGAGGGAATCCACGACTTCGTGGTGCTCGAGCGCGCCGACGACCTCGGCGGCACCTGGCGCGACAACAGCTACCCCGGCTGCGCGTGCGACGTCCCTTCGCATCTGTACTCGTTCTCGTTCGCGCCGAACCCGAACTGGAGCCACATCTTCGCGCGCCAGGAGGAGATCCTCGCGTACCTGCGCGACTGCGCGCAGCGCTTCGGCGTGATCCCCCACATCCGCTACGGCCACGAGGTCAACGGAGTGCAGTGGGACGACGGCGCCGACCGCTGGCGGATCCAGACGAGTGCCGGCTCGTTGAGCGCGCGGGCGCTCGTCGCCGCCGCCGGCCCGCTCAGCCAACCGTCGATCCCGAAGCTGCCGGGGCTCGAGCGGTTCGCCGGCGAGAGCTTCCACTCGGCGCAGTGGGACCACGACCTCGACCTGACCGGCAAGCGCGTGGCGGTGATCGGAACCGGCGCATCCGCGATTCAGTTCGTACCCCGGATCCAGCCCAAGGTCGAGCAGCTGTACGTCTTCCAGCGCACGCCACCGTGGGTGCTCGGGCGTCCCGAGCACCGGATCACCGACGCCGAGAAGCGGCTGCTGCGGCGGGTGCCCGCCATCCAGCGCGCGCTCAGAACGGCGATTTACTGGGGCGCCGAGGGCGGAATCCTCGGGCTCGCATACGACCCGCGACTCGTCAAGCCGGTCGAGTCGCTCGCCCGGCGGCATATCAAGGCCCAGGTGGCAGACCCGGAGCTGCGCGCCAAGCTGACGCCCGACTACCGCCTCGGGTGCAAGCGGATCCTCGGCTCGGACGACTACTACCCGGCGCTGACGCAGCCGAACGCCGAGGTCGTGACCGATCCGATCACGCGGGTGCGGAAGGGCGCGATCGTGACCGACGACGGCGCTGTCCGTGAGGTCGACACGATCATCTTCGGGACCGGCTTTCACGTGACGGACAACCCGATGATGGCGATGGTCCATGGTCGCGATGGCCGCTCGCTGGCGGATGTCTGGCGCGGCAGCCCTGAGGCATATCTCGGCATGACCGTGCCCGGGTTCCCGAACGGGTTTCTGATCGTCGGGCCGAACACCGGACTCGGCAACAACTCGATCGTGTTCATGATCGAGGCGCAGGTCCGCTACGTGCTGGGCGCGCTCAAGGCGATGGAGGAGCACGGCCTCGCGGCGATCGACGTCCTCCCCGAGGTACATCGCGCGTTCCAGGATGAGGTCCAGACCAGGATGCCGGGAAGCGTCTGGACCGACGGCGGCTGCCGCAGCTGGTACCTCGACGAGAACGGCCGCAACAGCACGCTGTGGCCCGATTTCACATGGCGCTACGCACTTCGAACGCGGCGCTTTGACCTCAGCGAGTATCGCGCTCGGCTCGACCTTCGAGCCGAGCAACCCACCGCTGTTTCAGCTTGAGAGGAGACGACGATGGCGACTAGATACGGCGTTCCCCCGATGGCCCCGTTGCCATGGCTGATCCGGTACGGCGGCTCGAGCCTGGCGGTGCTCGCCGGCGTCGACCCGCGGATTCAGCAGGCGGTGCCGAGGATGCCGGGCGACATGTTCTCGCTGCCGATCCCGCGGATCGCCAGCAAGTGGGTCGTGCCAGAGGCGCCGGCCTTCAAGCACCTCGTGTTCGTCGGCTCGCCGGAGCTCGTCCGTCAGGTGTTCAGCGGCTCGCCGAAGCAGCTCCACTTTGGGGCCCCAAACCCGATCGGCAAGGTCACCGGAGCCAAATCGCTGTTCTCGCTCGATGAGGAGGAGCACCTCGAGCAGCGCCGCATCATCCTGCCGCCGCTCCACGGCGCCCGGATGCACGCATATGAATCGATCGTCGAGGAAGAGACGCTGCGCGAGATCGAGAGCTGGCCGGAGGGCCAGGAGATCCGCACGACCAACCCGTTCATGCGGATCACCCTCAACATCATCCTGCGCGCGGTGTTCGGCGTCCGCGATGGCGCGATCATGGATGAGCTCCGGATCAGGACCCCGCAGGCCGTCAAGCTCGGCTCGCGGCTCACCGGCATGGGGCCGCTGCATCGCAACTTCGGCCCACGCAGCCCCTACGCACGGTTCACGGAGTTGATCCGGCGGTTCGAGTGGGGAGTCAATGCGCTGATCGACGAGGCCCGCCGGGATCCGGGCCTCGACCAGCGCGAGGACGTGTTGGCGATGCTCGCCCGCGCGACGCACGAAGACGATGGAAGCCCGCTGTCGGACCGGGAGATCGCGGATCAGCTCAAGGCGGTCGTGGCCGCGGGCCACGAGACGACCGCGAACACGCTCGCTTGGGCAGTCGAGCGGCTCCGGCGCCACCCAGCGGTGCTACAGAGGCTCGTCAGTGAAGCCGACGAGGGCGGCAAGGAGCTGCGCGAGGCGACGATCCGAGAGCTGCAGCGAACACGGCCCGTGATCCCCGGCACCGGCCGGATGGTCGTCGAGCCGTTCGAGCTCGGTGACTACATCCTCCCGCGGGGGACGGTGATCCTGCTGCCGACGCCGTTCCTCCACAACGACCCCGCGACGTACCCGGAGCCGCTCCGGTTCGACCCCGATCGGTTCCTCGGCAAGCGGCCTGATCCGAATACCTGGGTCCCGTTCGGCGGTGGTGTTCGCCGCTGCCCGGGCGCCGCGTTCGCGCACATGGAGATGGACATCGCGCTGCGGACGATCCTGCGCGAACTGGTGCTCGAGCCGACGACCGAGCGCGGGGAGCGGATGCTGTTCCGCGGAA
Source organism: uncultured Solirubrobacteraceae bacterium (assembly GCA_963712675.1). Lineage (GTDB taxonomy): Bacteria > Actinomycetota > Thermoleophilia > Solirubrobacterales > Solirubrobacteraceae > Palsa-465. Next base: position 336,542 of record CAVQJF010000021.1, on the reverse strand, counting down.
TCGCGTTCGCGCCCGGGCGCGGCGGCCGCGCCGTCGTTCACCGCCGGCAAGTTGCGGTGAAAGGCACCGACGCCCCCGCCGACGTCCCGCTCGCAGCCTGATGGCTACCCGCGCATCGATCAACGACCTCCCGCCCGGTCCACCGGCGTCAAACGCCCTGCAGGGTCTGGTCGCCGGGGTCGTCTTGGGTGCCGCGATGCTGCGCCTCCCCGGCGCTCCCGAGCTCCGCTCCCCGGTCCCGGGCGTCCACAAGCTCCGCGAGCGCTACGGCGACCTGTTCACGGTTGACCTCCCCGGGCTCGGGCGAAGCGTGGTCGTGTCCGATCCCGCGCTGATCAAGCAGGTGTTCGCGGCCGACGAGGAGACGCTCCACTTCGGCGAGGGCAGTCCCTTCGCGAGCACGCTCGGCCCCAACTCGCTGCTCGCGATCGACGGCAGGCAGCACGTGGAGCACCGCAAGCTGCTGATGCCGCCGTTCCACGGCGACCGGATGCGCGCGTACGAGTCGATCGTCGAGGAGGAGACGATCAGGGAGATCGAGAGCTGGCCCGACGGGTACGAGATCCGCACGCTCGAGCCGTTCATGCGGATCACGCTGAATGCGATCATCCGCGCGGTTTTTGGCGCGGACGGCGACCGCTATCGCGAGATCGCAGACGAGATGCGGACCGTGATGCCGTCGATGATCGCGATCGGGTCGCGGCTCGGCGCGATCCCGTTCCTGCAGCGCGACCTCGGCCCGTGGAGCCCCTGGGGCCGCTTCCTGAGACAGCGCCGACGGTTCGAGTGGGGCATCAACACGCTGCTCGACGACGCCCGGCGCGACCCGGAGCTTGAGCAGCGCACCGATGTGCTGTCGATGCTCGCGCAGGCCACGCACGACAGCGATGGCAGCCCGATGAGCGACGCGGAAATCCACGACGAGCTCGCGACGATGCTCGCCGCCGGGCACGAAACGACCGCGACGACGCTGGCGTGGGCGGTCGAGCGGCTGCGCCGGCATCCGCGTTTGGTCCGCCGGCTGGTCGAGGAGGCCGACGCCGGCGGCGATCAGCTGAGAATCGCGACGATCCACGAGCTCCAGCGCGTGCGCCCGGTGGTCCCCGGTACGGGTCGGCTCGTCGTCAAACCGTTCGCGCTCGGCGACTACGTGATCCCGCCGGGGCACGGGATCCTGATCTCGGCGACGCTCACGCACGAGGATCCGCGGCTCTTCCCGAACCCGGAGGCGTTCGATCCCGACCGGTTCGTCGGCCAGCGCCCGGACCCGTTCGCGTGGGTTCCGTTCGGGGGCGGCAGGCGTCGCTGCCCGGGCGCGGCGTTCGCGCACATGGAGATGGATGTCGTGCTGCAGACGATCCTCCGGCGCCTCGAGCTCGAGCCGACGACCGAGGACGACGAGGCGTGGGCGTTCCGCGGCGTCACGTTCGCGCCGGGCAAGGGCGGTCGCGCCGTGTTCAGGCGCCGGGCGCGACAGCAGTCCGCACCGGCCGCGAGCCGCCTAGGATTGGCCGCCTAATGGCAGTGACAAGCGAAGCGAGCGCGCTCGAGCGAGCGCTCGACCTCCTGGCGCCGCCGCCCGAGAACCCGAGGATCCGCGACGGCTATCTCGATCTGCTGGGCGACGCTCCGTCCGGGGCGCGCACGCTCGGTCAGGCGGCGATGACGAGCCGGCTGCTGCCGTTGATCTACGAGCGGCTGTGGCGGCCGGTCGGAGTGAGGCTGGCGTTCGGCGCCGCGGGCGTCGGCGGCCCGATCGAGAACCGGGCGACGTACGAGCTGCTCGACCTCGACCGCGACGACACGGTCCTCGACGTCGCCTGCGGACCCGGAAACATCTCCCGCCGGCTGCTCGAGTGGATCGGCCCGGCCGGACTCCTGGTCGGGATCGACGCGTCTCCCTCGATGCTCGAGCGCGCGGTGCGCGACACCGATGCAGCGAACGCCGCGTACATGCGTGCCGACGCGCAGCGACTGCCGTTCCGCGACGCGAGCTTCAACGCGGTCTGCTGCTACGCCGCGCTGTATCTGATGGATCGCCCGTTCGACGCAATCGCCGAGATGGTCCGAGTGCTCGCGCCAGGCGGTCGGATCGCTGTGCTGACGAGCGTCCATCGCGGGCCGCCGGCCACGTTGGCGCTCGCGCGACTCGTGACGGCGCCCAGTGGCGTGCGCGTGTTCGGCCGCGGAGAGGTCACCGACGCGTTCAGGGCCGCGGGGCTCGTGGACGTCCGCCAGCAGGTGACCGGTCTCGCCCAGTTCGTCGGTGCGCGTAAGCCCGACGGGCTATAGCAGCGCGTCCAGCCGCAGGCCGCTCGTGACCGACTCGGGGTGCTCGGCGACGATGTCCGAGCCGGAGACAGCGAACTCGTCGCGGCGCTTGATAAGCAGCCACTGCGGCTTGTCGCCGCCACGCGTCCGCTGCAGCGCGAAGCCACCGCGGAGCTTGCTGCCATGAAGCACGAACACCGCGTGGCCACGCTCGAGCGCCTCGGGCCACGGTACCCGTCCCCCCTGCTCGTACTCGCCGCGGTCCCAGATGATGACCGCGCCGGCGCCGGCCCGCCCTTCGAACTCGTTGTGTCCCATGTCGTGGTCCTCCACCTGTACGGCGAACCGCTTGAGCGCCGGGTCCATGGACGGGCCCTTCGGGACGGCCCAGGACCGCATCACCCCGTCCACCTCGAGTCGCACGTCGAAGTGGTGGGCCGTCGCCTGATGCTCCTGGACGACGAACACTCCGGCCGGCACGCCCCGGATCGCAAACTGCTCGTGACCTTCGACCCGGACCTTGGTCTCCGAAACCGAGTCAACGGCCGCGATCGCCCCCAGCGATGCGACGAGACTCTCGAGCGCGGCCGGGTCCCCCTCCGCATGCATGGACAAGGTGCCGTCCTCCATCAGCCGTACCCACCCGAGCAGGCCGAGGCGAGCAGCTCGCGCCCGCACCTCCTCGCGGAGCGCCAGCGCGGAAACGTCGCCGGCGACCGCGATCCGCGTGGCCTCCGGCCGATCAGGGCTCATGGCGGTAGCGGCGCTTCACGCGCGTGTCGGGACGCTCCGGCGGACGCGACCACGACCAGCGCGACGCCGACGGACTCCCGCGCGGTCAAGTTCTGGCCCAGCACGATGAAGCCCGCCAGCGCTGCCATCGCCGGCTCGAGACTCATCAGGACGCCGAACACGTTGGTCGCGATCCGCCGCAGAGCCTCGTTCTCGAACGAGTAGGGGATCGCTGAGGACAGCAGACCGACCACCACCCCGATGATCAACGAATGTGGGCGCAGCAGCGAGGCGCCTCCCTCCGCGACTCCGTCGGGCAGCGCCAGGAGCGCCGCTATGCAGACCGCGAGAGCGAGACCGCCGCCGTCCTTGAACGTCCGGCCCAGCCGCGCGTTGAGCCAGATGTAACCCGCCCACATACAGGCGGCGATCAGCGCGAACATCACCCCGAGCGCGTCGATCCCGTGCGTGCTGCCGTGCGTCAGCGCGAGGATGCCGACCAGCGCCAGGGCGACCCAGATGACGTCGCGCGGTCGCCGCGAGCCGACCAAGGCGACGGTCAGCGGCCCGAAGAACTCGATCGCGACCGCGATCCCGAGCGGGATCCGATGGATTGCGTGGTAGAAGCTGACGTTCATCGTCGCCAGCACGAGCCCGAACGCGGCGGCTAGGAACAGCTCCCGGCGCGTGCGCGACCGCGGGCGGGGCCGCCAGACGAGGCTCAGAAGCAGGCTGCCGAACGCGAGGCGCAAAAACGCCGCGCCGCCCGGACCTGTCTGCGCGAACAGCTTGTCGGCGATCGCCGAGCCGATCTGGACCGACGCGATACCTCCGATCACGAGCGCCGGTGAGGGCACGCGTGAGAGCGGCGCCGTTGCGTCCAGGGAAGCCACCGCTCGATCCTAGACGCGAGCAGCGCGGTTCAGGCTCTGTGCTCAGGGTTCGGGTAGTCGAATCGGCAGCCGGCGTCCCAAGAGCTCTTCTGGTTGCCGTGCGCCGGGATCCCGCCCGCGTCCTTGAGCATCCTCGCCATGTGCATCAGATTCCAGGTCATGAACGTCGTGTTGCGGTTCGTGAAGTCGTTCTCGGGGCCGCCTGACCCTGGGTCGAGATAGCTCGGTCCCGGCCCCGCCTCTCCGAGCCAACCGGAGTCCGCCTGGGGCGGGATCGTGTAGCCGAGGTGCTGGAGCGAATAGAGGATGTTCATCGCGCAGTGCTTGGCGCCGTCTTCGTTGCCCGTGATCAGGCAGCCTCCGACGCGGCCGTAGTAGGCCCACTGGCCGGCATCGTTGAGGAGATGACTGTTGCCGTACAGGCGCTCGATCACGCGCGTGCAGACCGAGGACTTCTCCCCCAGCCAGATCGGCGCGAGCAGCACCAGGATGTCGGCCGCCAGGACCTGCTCGAAGATCGCCGGCCAATCGTCGCGCTCCCACCCGTGCTCGGTCATGTCCGGGTAGACGCCGCTCGCGATCTCGCGATCGACGGCCCTGATCACCTCGACCGCAACGCCGTTGCGCTCCATCACCGCGATCGAACGGTCCGCCAGGCCTCGCGTGTTCGAGACCTCGGGCGAGCGCTTGAGGGTGCAGTTGATGTACAGCGCGCGCAGATCGCTGAAGTCCCACTGCGACCGCGCGGCGAGGTCCTCCTGCCTGGCGTCGAGTTGGTCGGTCATGTCAGGCCTCCATCGGGTTCGTCCAGAGTGAAGCCATCATCTCTTACGAACCAGAAACTCTGGCGCTCGCGGCCAAATATCTACGACGCCGGAGCCAAAGTTCGTCCTACCACGCGCGCGCTATGGCGTGCCGGGCGGAACCGAGCGGCAGTTGTTCGGCGCCGGCTTGCCGGCGAATCGGTGCGCGAGGTAGGCGATCGCGCCCGGGGCGCCCGTGACCGCCTCGGACAGGTGCTCGCCAACGAGATCCTCGTGGTGGTCGACGACGACCCCCGCGGCGCAGTATTGCCGCATCAGGGCGCGGTCGGGTCCGATCGGTGCGAGCTCGTCGCCCACGGCGTGGTAGTCGTACACCGGAGCGGTCGGCGTGCCCCCGAACCAAAGCGGACTCACGCTGCGCAGCAGCGATTGCACCGCGGGCAGCTGGACTGCGTTCGGGACCGATTCGTACTTCTTGATGTTGAAGAACGGGTACTTGACCGCCCCATCGGCTAGACAGTCGGTCTGATTCGTGGCGAGCAGTCGCCGACCGGCGGCGTTCAGGTACTGCTCGAGGTCCGCGCTCGGATAGGAACGGTCGAGCCCGACGTACCCGACGACGATGCCGCCGCCGAAGGCGGTTCCGTTGAAGGCATCCAGGGTGGCGTTGACGTCGCCCACCTCCCCGCCCAAGGCGACCGCCGTCAGCTTGAGCTCCGGCGCGTACGTCGGCTGCAGCTGCGCCGCGAGGCTCGACGCGAGCGCGCCGCCGGAGTAGCCCCACAGCGCCACAGGTGTCGAGGCGGCGAACCCGGCCGGCGCGAACTGCAGCGCGGCGCGGACCCCGTCGAGCACCCCACGCGCCTCGATCATCGCGCCGATGAAGTCCGATTTTGGCCCCTCGTAGTCGGGGGCGACTACGGCCCACCCCTGAAGGAGCGCGGTCGCGATCACCGCCGTCTCGGCGTCGGAGTTCGAGTCGCCCGACGCGAGGCCGCCGTGGAGCGCGTACGAGGGCGAGCACTTCGCGCCCACGCCGTCCTCGGCGGTCTGGTAGGAGACGAGCGGGCGCGGGCCTGGGTGGTTCCACTTGCTGCGCGGAACGAGCACCGTCGCCACGGTGGCGGTCGGCTCGCCGTGGTTGTCAAGCGTCTTGTACTTGACCTCCCACGCGTGCGCCGGAAGCGGGATGGGACCGGCGACGGCGGTGATCGGACGCGAGGCGAGGATCGTGCCGTTCGCCAGCCCCGCGATCCCGGCCGGCACGGCGTAGAACGGATCGCTCGTCGGCAGTGGCACCGCAGCCGCCGACGCCGGCGCCGCACCCACGAAAGTCACCGCGGCACAGACGAGCCCGGCCACAAAGGCGACCACGCGCACCAACCGCCCTGTCAGCAACTTCCCGCCCGTCACTTTGCGTACTCTAGCGTACACAGGGGTACCGCGCAAGCGCCAAACATGCGGCCGAGGGCGTCAGGGAGCACGCATCGGCGGCCGAGGGCCAGAGCCGCTCGGCGCCGGGCGTCAGGGAGCACGCATCGGCGGCCGAGATCGTCGACGAGTAGAACCGGGGCCCAGCCGCCGTCGAGGCCGGCGGCAACCTTCCAGCTCGAGCTCAGCCGAGCAAACCGATCCGCTGAGCCAGCTGCACCGCCTCCGCTCGGTTGCGGGCACCGAGCTTCCGATACAGCGTGCTCGTGTGCTCCTTGACCGTATGGGGCGACAGGAACAGCGTCTCGGCGATCTCACGATTGGTCGAGCCGACCGCGATCAGGTCGAGCACCTCCCGTTCGCGCTCGGTCAGCGGCGGCTTTGGCTGCTCGGATTTGGGCGGGAACATCGTCATCCCGAGCCCGACCATCCGCACCGCGGCCGCCAGATCCCGTGCCTCGAGGTCCTTTGAGACGAACCCCGAGGCGCCGGCCGCCCGCGCCGCCGCCGGCGACATTCGCCCCGCGCCGGAGATCAGCAGCACGCGCGTCGACGGCGAGCACTCGCGAATCGACTTGCAAACGTCGGCGCCGGACTCACCGGCCAGGAACAGGTCCACCAGCGCGACGTGCGGCTGCAGTGAGCGGGTCAGCTCGAGCGCCTCGGCTCCGGTCCGCGCCGCCAGGCATCGCTCGACCCAGAACTGCTCGCCGAGCAGCACGCGGAAGCCCCAATGGACCACGTCGTGGTCGTCGACGACCAGTACGCGCAGCTTCCGCGGATCGAGCGGGCGCCCGCCGACACTCAAGCGCTCGCCTCCTGCGGCAACGGCACGACCAGTCGCACGCGCCACCCGGTCTCCCCCGCCGGCCCGAACTCGACCACGCCGCCGTGCTGCAACGCCTCGAACGCCGCCAGCCGCAGCCCCATCCCGGCGCCGCGGGCGCCGCCGCCGACACCGTCATTGCGGACCATGAGCGTGAACGTGTCCGCGTCGCGGGAAACCTCGACGTCGATCCCCGAGGCGGCCGCGTGCTTGGCGATGTTGCGCAGCGCCTCGGCCAGCACGGACTGCGCGAGCGGCTCGAGCTCCTCCGGCACCGTGACGCCGACGGGCCAGTCGACACGAAGCTTCCTGCTCGGAAGCGAATTCGCTACCCGCTCGAGCTCGGCGGCGAGCGTCGTCCCGGTCTCGGCCGGCACCGGCGCCAGCGGCCGCTCGAGCGCGCGCCGCAGGTCCGACAGGGCCTCCTGCATCTCGACGCGACACCGTTCGCGCTCCTGCTCGCCCAGCGGGGTCGATGCGCTCAGCGCGAGCGATACGCCGAACAGGCGCTGCAGCACCCGCTCGTGGATCTCGCGCGCGAAGTCGATCCGCTCGGACAGCCGCCGCGCGCGTTCCTGCTGGCGGGTCGCGTTGCGCGCCGTCGCGACCAGCGCCGCCGTCTTGCCGAGCGTCCACAGCAGGTGGCGCTCGCCGTCTGAGAGCTCGAACGTCCCGCCGCCTCGATCGGCGCAGATGACTCCATACGCGCGGCCCGCCGCACTCAGCGGCGTGCACACGAGCGTCGTGATCCCAAGCACCTCGGCGATCTGCGCCGGGACCGCTTCTTCGATCCGCTCGGAGACGACGACGACCTCGTCGAGCATCAGCGCGCGCTGCGCGATCGGGGTGTCGACAAGCGTCGGGCGCAGTGCGGAGAGTTGCTCGAACGAGGTGCCGTGCGCGCCGACCGCGCGCACCCGCCGGCGGCCTGCGTCGGCCATGAAGATCGCCGCGCGGCGCATCGTCGTCAGCCGGCAGATCGCCTCGCAGATACGGTCGTAGAACTCGGTCGAGGATGTGTCCGTGTCGAGCTCGGCGAGCAGCTCGACGAACACCTCGAGCGGCTCGACCCCCGCGAACAGCGCCGCCGGCCGGTCGGACGCGCTCATTACACCGGCACGGGCAGCGGATACTCGCGGCGGAGCTCGTACAGCGTCGTCCGCTCGGCCGCCGGCCGACCCGCGCGATGCGCGGCGCCGACGAGGTCCTGCACCGACACCTCAACCCCGTGGTAGGAGCCGGCCATCCTTGAGATCGATTCCTCCATCAGCGTCCCGCCGAGGTCGTTGACGCCCCAGCTCAGCGCCTCGGTCGCCGCGTCGAGCCCCATCTTCACCCACGAAGCCTGCAGATTAACCACCGTCCGGCCCAGCGCGAGCCTGAACGCCGCGGTGTGCTTCAGGTTCTCCTCGAGCGAGATCTCCTCGACGCCGTGCGTCCGCCCGAGCAGCGTGTGGAACGGGATGAACGACAGCGGCACGAACTCGGTGAACCCGCCCGTCCGCTCCTGTAGCTCGCGGACCACCCGCATGTGCTCGGCGAGCTCCCAGGGCTCCTCGATATGCCCGAACATGACGGTCACGGTCGAGCGGATTCCCTCGGCGTGGCACGCCTCGATGATCTCGACCCACCGCGCGACTGGCAGCTTGTTCGGCGAGATCCGCTCGCGGACGCCGTCGTGCAGCACCTCGGCGGCCGTGCCCGGCGTGGAGCCCAGCCCGGCTTCCCGCAGCCGTTCAAACACGGCGCGCGGCGGCAGCCCGGAGACGTCGCACATGTGCGCGACCTCCATCGGCGAGTATGCGTGCAGGTGCAGCTGCGGGGCGACCGACTTCGCGAATCGAAGCCATTTCAGGTAGTCCTCGAGCCCCCAGTCGGGATGGATCCCCGACTGCATGCAGATCTCGGTCGCGCCCGCGTCGACGGCCTGGCGCACACGACCCGCGAACTCCTCCTCGGAGTGTTCATAGGCGTCCGGTGAGCGCTTCCCCTGGCCGAACCCGCAGAACGCGCAGCCGACGACGCAGATGTTCGAGACGTTGATGTTGCGGTTGACCACGAACGTGACCGTGTCGCCCGCGAGCGAGGACCGCAGCTCGTCCGCGGCGCACCGCATCTCCTCGATCACGCCCGGCCTCCGCTCGGCGAACAGCGCCGTAAGTTCCTCAGCCGTCAGCGACTCTCCGTCGGCGGCCCGCGCGACGGCCCGCGGCGCCACGTCATCGGCGAGCGACACCTCGCCGCGCCGACCCGACCCGCGTCGCGGAATGAACGACCAGTACGTCGACTTGATCACGTCGAGCACGGGCTGCGAGAGCCATTCGGGGTCGATGTACTCGGGGTACACGCACAGCCGCTCTGACAGCGCGAACCCCTCGGAGGCGAGTCGCTTGCGGACCGCTGCTGGGGAAGGGAACGGGTGCTCGGGCGAGATGTGGTCGCCGTTCGCCGACAGCCCACCGAGGTCGGTCGCGCCCGCGGCGACCAGCGCCGGCCACCAGTCGGACAGGTTCGGCGGCACCTGCACGCCGACGCCGGGGAGCAGCCGGCGCGCCTCGCTGACCAATGCCACGAGATCGTCGACCGTCACATCAGACGCCCATGGCGGGCGATCGAGCACCGGCCCGTCGGAGATCCCGGTCCGCCAGTAGCGCTCCGATGCCTCGCCGGCGATCGACGCCGGCTCGCGGCCGTAGTAGCTCTGGTGCGGGACGAAGTTCTGCAGGATCACCTCCTGGATGTGCCCGTACCGTTCGTGGACGGACGCGAGGGCTTCGAGCGCCGCCACCCGCTCGTCCAGCGACTCGCCGATCCCGACCAGCACGCCGCTCGTGAACGGGATCCGCAGCTCGCCGGCCGCCTCAATCGTCTGCAGCCGCACGGCAGGGTGCTTCGTCGGCGAGCCCTGATGCGCGACCAGGTCCGGGTTGACCGACTCGAGCATCAACCCCTGCGACGCCGTCACCTCGCGCAGCCGCGCGAGGTCGCCCGGCTCCAGCACCCCGAGGTTCGTGTGCGGCAGCACGCCTCGCTCCAACGCCCGCTCGCAGACCCACACCACGTAGGCCACGAAATCCTCGAATCCATACGACCTCAGCAGCGCGGCGACGCCGTCGTTGACCTCAGGCCGCTCGCCGGTCAGCACGAGCAGTTCCTTGACCCGGTGGCGGCGCACGGCCCCGTCCAGCAGCTCCAGAACCTCGTCCGGCGCGTGCAGGTGCGGCTTGTGCGTCGCGAACGCGCAGTACTTGCAATAGCACCGGCACGTACGCGAGAGCGACAGCGTGAGATTCCTGCTGAACGTGACGCGGCGGCGCATTCGCGTCACGAATCTTAATGGAGCGGGACCGTCCCCCCGTTGCGTGTTGCAACTAGACACGTTGTCAGACATGATCGGCAGCGGGAGATTGCGGTGCGCAACGAGATTGATGACGCCCAACGAGACGTGCGGCGCCTGGAGGCGCTGCTGCATGTCGCTCGGCTCGTCAGCGTCGGTGTCCGCGGTTCCGAGCTGCACGAGGTTGTCGCCGCGACGGTCGCCGACGCGTTCGGGTTCGCGACCGTCGTCCTGAACCTCCACCGCCCCGCGACGTATGACTACGAGGTGGTCGTCGTCCAGGGCAGCGATGCCGCTAGCGAGGTGCTGCTCGGGACGGTCACGACCGCGGAGGGCTGGGAGCCTCTGCTCGATCCCCGATTCGACATCGAGGGCTCCTACTTCGTTCCCGCCGGCGCCTTCGATTGGACGATTCACACCGAACCGTCGTTCGTGCCCGAGCTACGACCGCTGGACCATCGCGACGCCTGGCGCCCGGATGATGCGCTGTTCGTTCCGCTCCGACATTCGGACGGCCACCTGCTCGGCGTGCTGTCGCTCGACGAGCCGCTCGATGGCCTCCGGCCGTCCTCCGCCGACCTCGCGGTGCTGTCGGGCGTCGCCGCACACCTGGCCCTCGCCGTCGAGTCGGCCGATGCCCACCAGGCCACCGAGCGGCTGCTCAACGAACTCCGCGACGCAGAGAAGCGCTACCGCTCGCTGGTCGAACGGCTGCCCGCGATCGTCTACCAAGCGCCCTTAGGCGTCCGCGGGCCATGGCGATACGTCGCCCCGCAGGTGGAGACGATCCTCGGCTTCACCCAGGCGGAGTGGCTGAACGACGCCGGCATATGGCTCGACCGAATGCACGTCGATGACCGTGAGAAGGCGCTCGCCCAGGAAGAGCACACGCGGCTCACCGGCGAGCCTCTGCTGAGCGAGTACAGGATGGTCGCGAAGGACGGACGGACGGTCTGGATCCGCGACGAGGCGGTCGTTCTCCAGGAGTCCGACGGCGCGATCCTGCAAGGGGTGATGTACGACATCACCGATCAGAAGCAGGCGCCCACCGCGGCGGCGGCGTCGGAGCTAGCGGACAGCGAGTAGGCGGTCGACTAGAGCCGGGCCCTCGCGCGCCATCCGGGAGCGCGGCACGACAAGGTCGATTCCGGCCGCTTCCGCCATCGCTCGCACGTCCGCCTCGACGTGCGAGTAGAACGCGAGCGTCGGGGGCCGGCGCTCGGGCAGCGCGGCGAGCCGCTCCGCTGCGTCCGCGGTGAGGTCGACGATCAGGAGTTCTGCGTCGGTCTCGTCCAGGGTTGAGACGAGCTTGACTTCGCGACCGCTGAGCGCGCCGAGGACCTGTGACCCGAACAGCAAGTCGGGGATGTACGCGACGATCACTGCGCGCGGAGCTTCGCGAACTCCCGGCGCACCGATTCGGTCCGGCCCCACATCTGCGTCACCTCGACCCGTCCCGAGCGCGCCTCGCGCAGCGCGAGCTCACCCTCGATGCCGGCGTCGTCGAGCAGCTTCAGCGCCAGGTGCACAGCCGCCGGGGCGGCCGCATGCCCGAACCGGTGGGCAACGAGGATCCGCCAATGCCAGTCGTGCTTGGAGTACGGCTGCGCATTGCAGACCACCAACAGCACGGCCGCATCGACGTAGCGCCGCTCGTCGAAGATCCGCAGGTCGAACTCGAGGTCGGTCCAGTCGTCGGGCAGCGAGTCGACGACCTCGTTGAAGATGTGGGCGAGAGCCATCGCGGTGAAGCGTATAGGGAGGGAACTTCCTAAAGCAGCGTCTGCCCGATCAGGAACACGTTCATCGCGGTGATCAGGCCCGCAACGCCGTAGGCGGCCACGTTCGTCAGCCGGCTGTTGACGTGGGCTCCCATCACCGAGCGCTTGCTCGTCAGGACCACGAGCGGCACCAGCGCCAGCGGGATCCCGAACGACAGCACCACCTGGCTCAGCACCAGCGCACTCGTCGGGCTCGTGCCGACGGCGAGCACGACCAGCGCCGGCACCATCGTCACGGCGCGGCGCAGCAGCACCGGAATCCGGATGTTGACGAAGCCCGCCATCACGACCTGACCCGCGTACGTGCCGACGCTCGAGGAGGAGGCACCCGACGCGAACAGCGCGGCCGCGAACGCGAGCGCGGCACCGCCGCCGACGAGCCGCCCGAACTGGACGTGCGCGCCCTGGATCGTGCTGACCCCGTGAAGTCCAGGCACGTGGAACAGCTTCGCGGCGACCGCCAGCATGCACAGATTGACGAGCCCCGCCAACCCGAGCGCGATCACGACGTCGAGCCGCTCGAACCGCAACACCCGCCGGCGCTCGGAGTCGTCGCGGTACTTCATCCGGCCCTTCGTCAGCGCCGAATGGAGGTAGATCACGTGCGGCATCACGGTCGCGCCGATGATCCCGACCGCGAGGTACAGCGCGCTCGTGCCGCTGAGGCCGGGCAGCAGTCCGCGCAGCGACTCGTGCACCGAGGGGCCGATCCGCAGCGTCTCGTACAGGAAGCCCGCGAACACGATCACGAGCAGCGCGGTTATCGCGATCTCGAACTTGCGGTAGCCGCGGCTCTGGAGCGCGAGGATCCCGAAGGCGATCACGCCGGTCATCAGCCCCGCGGTGAACAGCGGCACCCCGAACAGGAGGTTGAGCCCGAGCGCGGCGCCGAGAAACTCGGCGATATCGGTCGACATCGCCATCACCTCGGCCTGGATCCACAGCCCCCACGACATCCAGCGTGGGAAGCGCTCGCGGCACAGCTCGGGCAGCGTCCGGTCGGTGACGATCCCGAGCTTCGCCGACAGGTACTGGATCAGCATCGCCATCAAGTTCGCGACCAGCACGACCCACATCAGCATGTAGCCGAAGCGAGCCCCGCCCTGAATGTTGGTGGCGAAGTTCCCCGGGTCCACGTACGCGACCGAGGCGACGAATGCCGGCCCCAGCATCGCGAGCGTCGCCCGCAGCCGGCCGCGCGCCAGCAGCCGCTCGAGCGGGCTCTGGCCGAGCAGCTCTACCGTCGCTGCCATCCGCACCCTTGAGGACCGGAACCCGGATCGGGGGCGGCGGCGGCGTCACTCGGCGACCTCGACGCGCATGGCCCGTACGAGCGCGCCGCCCAGCACGTGCACGTCGTCGCCGAAGCGGACGAACAGCGGACCGTCGAACGGCTGCTTGTCGATCACCTCGAAGCGGTCGCCCGGGGCGATCCCGCGCTCGGCGAGAAACCGCAGCATGTCCGGATCCGAATCTGAGATTCGCGTGAATACGCCGCTGGCACCACACTCGAGTGCCTCGAGGCTCTCCGTCGGCCGCTCCTCGATCGTCAGCTCGCGCGTCGGGATCGGGTCGCCGTGCGGGTCATGCGTGGGGTCACCGAGCTTCGCTGCGATCAGCTCTTCGAGCTCCTCGGAGAGGACGTGCTCGAGCACCTCGGCCTCCTGGTGGACCCGGTCCCACGGCACCCCGAGGCTCTGCACCAGGTACGCCTCGAGCAGTCGGTGGTGGCGCATGACCTCGAGAGCGACGCGCCGGCCCTCCTCGGTCAGCGACACGCCGCGATAGGGGCGGTGCTCGACCAGGCCCAGCTCGCCCAGCCGCTTGACCATCCCCGAGGCCGAGGCTGCCGTCACGCCGAGCCGTTCGGCCAGCGCGTTGGTGCTGACGGCGTCTCCGTGACGGTGCTCGAGGGCGTAGATCGCCTTCGCATAATCCTCAACGGCTGAAGAATGTTCCTGGTGCTCCAACATTCAAATTATGGTACGCCTAAAAATGCCTTTTGGCAAGATGTTTGTTGAGCATGAGCACAACGGGCGTATACGACCGGTCCGAGCGCGGCAAGCTGGCGCTCAGCGGCGGCGGCGCCAAGGAGTTCCTCCAGGGGCAGGTGACGAACGATGTCGAGGCCCTGAATCCAGGCGAGGGCTGCTACGCGGCGTTCCTGACCCCGAAGGGAAAGATGCTCGGCGACCTGCGCGTGCTCGACACGGGCGAGGAGCTGCTGCTCGACACCGAGCGGGTCGCGCTCCAGGAGCTGTTCAACATGATCCGCCGCTTCAGCATCGGGTTCGATCTCGAGCTGCACAAGCGGACGCTCGAATCCGGGCTGCTGTCGCTGATCGGCCCCGACGTGGTGCCGGCGCCCGAGCCCGAGCACGCCCACGCCTTGGTGACCGTGGGCGGGGTGTCCGCGCGGGCGATTCGCACCGACGTCGGCGTCGACCTGCTCTGCGATGCGGCCGATGTCGGCGCGCTGCTTGGCGCCTTGGACCTCCCTACGCTGTCCGATGAGGAGGTCGAGCTAGTGCGGATCGAGCACGGTCGCCCCCGCTACGGGGTCGATCTCGACGACACCGTGATTCCGCAGGAGGCCGGTCTCAACGAGCGCGCGGTGTCGTTCACGAAGGGGTGCTACGTCGGCCAGGAGACGGTCGCGAGGCTGTTCTATCGGGGCAAGCCGAATCGCTCGCTGCGCGGGCTGCGGCTGTCGTCGGCCGCGGCGGCCGGCGATCGGCTGACCGGCGGCGAGCGCGAGCTCGGTCAGATCACGAGCGCCACCTGGTCGCCGACGTTCGGTCCGATCGGGCTGGCGCTGGTCCGCCGGGAGGCGCCTGTCGGCACGACCGTCTCGGTCGGCGAGAACGGCGTCACCGCCGAGGTCGTCGAGCTGCCGTTCACCGGCTGAACGCCGGTCACGAACCGAGCGAGTTCCGGCTCGCCGGGCGGCGGGTCGAGCACGAGCTGCGGCGCGTCCGGGTGAGACGCGAGCCAGGTCGCGACGATCCGCATCTCGTCGACCTCGTCGGGCGGCAGGTGCGCGGTGAGCTCGCCGGCACGGGCGCTGCCGCGCATCAGGGCGATCCGCGTTCGCTCCGTGAGCTCCGCGAGGTCCGGGACCGGACCCCAGTCCCGGACCCGGCCGCCGACGACCCAGAAGGCGTCCGCGGTCTGATCGGTCGGGTGCGGCGCGAGGATCAGCCGTGGACGGGCGTGGGTCGCCTCGAGCACGCCCTCGAGCCGCTCGAGGATCGCGCTCAGCCGCCGCGCCCGGCGCCGTAGCCACGCCGCGCGCTCGTAGCTGCGCTCGGCCGCGGCGCTCTTCATCTGGGAGCGGACATGGCTGATCAGTCGCTCGCCGGCGGGGCCGTCGCCGGCCGCGAACAGCGCCAGCGCCTCGTCCAGCCGGCGACGGTAGAGGTTCGGGTCCAGATCGCCGAGGCACGGCGAAAGACAGCGACCCATCTGCCCGTAGGCGGACGGGTGCTCTCGGCGCGGCAGCCGGCGCGCGCAGTGGCGCAGCCCGAACAGGCTGTCGAGCTGCTCGACCAGCTCCTGGACGAGTTTGCGTCCCCGCAGCGGACCGATCGTGACGCCGTGTCCGGGGGTCGGCTCCGTCGCTACCTCAAGGATCGGGAACGAGATGTCGAGGCGGCAGCGGATGTACACGAGCCGGTCGTCGCGCCGCGTGAGCCGAGTGTTGCCCGGCGGCTTGAGCTGCTTGATCAAGCCGGTTCTCGAGCACGAGCGCCCCGAGCTCGGAGCGCGTCGAGCGGTAATCGACGATCGTCGCGTGCGCGGTCCAATCCGCCGGGAAGGTGGACGGGGCGAAATGCGCACGCGCGCGCGAGCGGATCGAGATCGACTTGCCGACGTACAGCGTGCGGCCGGCCGCGTCTCGGAACAGGTACACGCCGGGGTCCTTCGGAAGGTCCTTGAAGTCGAGCTCGGGACGCCCCGGCAGGTGCGCCGGATAGCGCGGTGGCTGCTTCGGTCGCGGCCGGCGCTTGGGTCTGAGCAGGACGAGCGCGTCCTTGATCGTGGCTGCGTTCGCGCACAGGCGGGGGAACAGCGCGCACAGAACCCGCGCGCACGTCTCCGCGTCCGGGAGCGCGCGATGGGACTCCTCCACCTCGATGTTCAGCGCCTCCGCGAGCGTCTTCAGGCCCCGCTGGCGCTGCAGCGGGAGCATCGCGCGCGCGAGCGACGCCGTGCAGAGGACGGGGGGGTTGGGCCACTCGAGCCCGATCCGCTCGAACGCCTGCCGGAGCACCCGCCGGTCGAACGGCGCGTTGTGGGCGACCATCACCCGGTCGGCCAGCTGCAGCTGCACGTCGGGGAGAACCGTCTCGAGCGATGGCGCCCCGTCGACCATCGCCTGCGTGATCCCGGTGAAGCGCTGGATCCCACGCCGCAGCGGCGCGCTCGTGCGCACGAGCGAGGAGAACCGGTCGTGCAGCTCGCCGCCGCCGACGAGCACCGCGCCGACCTCGGTCAGCTCGCATTCGTCGCCGGCGAGACCGTTGGTCTCGGTGTCGATCACGAGGAACTCGGCCGTCGCCAGCGGTCGCTCGAGCAGCTCCATCGCACGGTGATACTCCGCGCGCCGGACGGCGTGCACGGCCCGTTGCACCCACGAGACTCATGAAGTGCGTCTTGGCGACCGATGCGGGGGGTAGCATCGTCCTGAACACGAGCCGGGGAAAGGAGCCGTGACGTGACTACGATCGCCACAGATGACAGGCTTCGCGAACTCGACGCGGACACGCGCCGCGCCTGGGACGACTACTCCGAGCGCCTGCGCGACCTGACCGGACAGGAGTACGAGCGCGCCGAGCACGACTCGTGGGAGCAGCTCCAGCACGAGCTGCGCCGCCTGGAGAACCTCCGGGCCTCACTCGTCTCCGAGCCGGTCTGACCCCAGCACGCACGCGGCAAACTGGCTTCCTGCGCCACTGTCGGTTAGGGTTCTCCGATTCCAGCAGCGTCGAGTCGCCAGGCGCCGGCGGCGGTTGGGTTTCGAGAGGAGAGCAAGTCCAGGATGCGCAGGACGACGATCGGAATTCTCGCGGCGGGCGGACTCGCGTTGGCTGGTTGCGGCAGCAGCTCGACGTTCGCCAACAATCCCCGGCCGCCGACACCCGTCGACCTGACGGTCTACATCAATAACGCCCGCGTCTCGGTCTCGCCCAGCTCGGTCGGCGCCGGGCCGGTGATCTTCATCGTCACCAACCAGTCCACCAAGACCCAGACGCTGTCGATCCAGCACAGCGCCAGCGGCACTGGTCTCGCCAGCACGGGGCCGATCAACCCACAGGCGACGACCGAGGTCACGGTCAACTTCAACCCGGGTGACTACACCGTCACCACCGGGCCTGCCGGGAAGACCGACGCCGCCAACGCGACGCCGTCGGGGATCCACCCCGCCGCGCTCCACATTGGCAAGGCGCGCCAGAACGCCGACAACGTCCTGCTCCAGCCCTAGCGGCCCCGCCGGCCGCGTGCGCGCTCTCTCGGGCGGAGCTCTGGCGGTGGCAACCGTCTGACCCGTCGTCCGTGTGGCGTTCGGCGGCCACCTTCGTGGCCTGAAAAACGGCGCATTGAAAGGAAGGCGGGCAACCGCTCTGGCGACGCACCTGATTCCATGAAATCCGTGGTTGAGGGGGCGCCGGAGCGGGCCTCCTGACCGAACCGAGGTTTCCTCCGCATACCGGAGGAAACTGTCGATGCGACACGCCGGCGAAAGGACGGAGCATATAACGGCGGTTCTCCGCGAATCCGGTGCGTCGTGAAGAGGTCCACTGCCGGCCGGCCCGGGGGCACGGGGCGACGCTGGTCGCAGCCCCGTTATTCATCGCGCCGTTCTTCCGTGGCCACGAAGGTGGCCCGCTCAACCTCACCCGGAAGCCGAGACGACCGCGCCAGCGCCGCCAGGCAGTCCCGGCTCGGGCCGCCGCAGGCCCTGTGCGATTGCGGACTTGCGCTTGCGCAATCACAACTTGTGTGGAATACTTGCATGCGTGCAAGTAACGACTTCCGAGAGGGACGCTGGAAGCGGGTCGGAGAGCGATGCTGGACTCGCGACCGCGCTGGCCAACGATCTCTATGCGGTGGTCGTGTATCTGCACAAGAACTGCAACGCGGACCTGTTCGAGGCCGTCGGAGCGTTGGAGCTGACGCTGACGCAGATCAAGCTCCTGCACCACCTTGACGACGCCACCAGCCCGCTCAGCCTCAAAGAGGCGGCGGAGATGGTCCACGTGTCGCTCCCGGCGGCCAGCCGGACGGTTGACGATCTCGTCCGCCGCGGCTTTGCCGGACGCGAGGAGGACGCCGGCGACCGGCGGATGAAGCAGGTCACGATCACCGACGCCGGACGGTCGGTGATCCACCGACTGAACGCGGCGCGCCTCAGCGGCCTGCAGCAGTTCGTCGACCACTTGACTGACACCGAACGCGGCGCCCTCGATGGCGCGCTCGAGCAGCTGCTCAAGCGCCCCGATGTGGCGGCGTGCCGACTCGAAGGACTTAGCGAATGACCGACCGGATCCTCGCCAACCGAAACCGCTTGATAACCGACGAGAACCGCCGCTGGTGGACGCTCGGCTCGATGTGCTTCGCGCTGTTCATGATCATGCTCGACAACACGGTCGTGAACGTGGCGCTGCCGTCGATCCAGCGCGACCTGCACGCCTCGCTGTCGGCGCTTGAGTGGACCGTCAACGCGTATACGCTGACGTTCGCGGTCCTGCTCGTCACGGGCGGCCGCCTGGGCGACATCTTCGGGCGCCGGCGGATGTTCCTGTTCGGCGTCGTCGTGTTCGGCCTCTCGAGCCTGGCAATCGGGTTCGCCCCGAGCGACACGGCGCTGATCGCGTTCCGCGCGGTCCAGGGCGTCGGCGCCGCGTTCATGATGCCCGCGACCCTGTCGATCATCACCAACGCGTTCCCGCCGCATCAGCGCGGCACCGCGATCGGGACCTGGGCCGGAGTGAGCGCGATGGCGCTCGCGATCGGGCCGGTCCTCGGTGGGTTCCTGACTGAGCAGGTGAGTTGGCGCGCGATCTTCTTCATCAACCCCCCGATCGCGATCGGCGCGGTCGCTGTGGCGCTGTTCGCGACCCGCGAGTCGCGCGATGAGACGGTCTCACGGAGCGTCGACTACCGCGGAATCGCGGCGATCACCATCGGCCTGACGGCGCTCGTGCTGGCGCTGGTCGAGGGCAATGCGTGGCACTGGGGCTCGACCCGGATCGTCCTGCTGCTCGCCGCGGCCGTGATCGGGATCGCCTCGTTCGTGGCGGTCGAGCTCCGGATCAGGGCGCCGATGGTCGACTTCAACTTCTTCCGCTCGCGCTCGTTCCTCGGCGCGAACCTGGTCGCGTTCATCGTCTCGTTCGCGATGCTGGCGATGTTCTTCTTCATCGCGCTGTACCTGCAGAACATCCTCCACTACTCCCCACTTCAAGCCGGCATCCGATTCCTGCCGACGACCGCCGTGATCATCGTCATGGGCCCGCTGGCCGGACGGATGACCGACCGGATCGGCCCGCGCCCGCTGATGACCCTGGGACTCTTGATCGTCGCGACGTCGCTGTTCATCCAGTCTCAGATCACCGTCCACAGCGGCTACACGCTGCTGCTCCCGGGCTTCATCCTGATGGGCGTCGGGATGGGTCTGGTGATGTCGCCGATGAGCACCGCCGCGATGAACGCAGTCGACCGGACGAAGGCCGGCGTCGCCTCGGGGGTCCTGTCGATGAGCCGGATGGTCGGCGGAACCTTCGGCGTCGCCGTGATGGGCGCGCTGATTACCGCGATCGGCAAGTCGAAGATCGATCAGCAGCTACCGCAGCTGCCGGCCGGCACGCGCGCGGCGATCGCCAACTCGCTTGGTGGCGGCGGTAGCGCCGGAGCCCACGCCTCGCCCCAGGTCGTCGACACGGTCCGGGAGGCGTTCGTCTCGGCGCTCGGCACCGGTCTGAAGATCGGCTCCGCGGTCACCGTCGTCGGCGCCGTGCTGGCGTGGTCGTTGATCCAGCGCTCGGCGACCACGGTCGGCGTCGATGAGCACGCCGTTCCGACCCCGGGTCAGCCGCGCGCCCGGGAGGACGCAGCGGTCGAAGCCAGCCTCGTCTGAGCCCGATCGGACCGCGCCTCGCGGGCGCGCGCGAGTACGATCCCGCGGGTCGTCGTACCCGACCAAATGCGAGGAACCGCAAAGTGGCCGTTGATCTGAGCCAGGTAGCACACGTCGAGACCGAACCGGGCGAGCTTCCGTCCACGATGGCCGCATGGGTCATCCGCGAGGAGCGCGAGGGCGAGCCCGTGGATGCCTTCCAGCTCGAGGAGATCGAGGTACCCGAACCGGGCGCGTTCGAGGTGATCGTGCGGGTGATGGCCGCGGGCGTGAACTTCAACAACGTGTGGGCCGCGCTCGGCGAGCCGGTCGGCGTGTGGCGGTACGGCGACCATCCTCAGTACGGCCACCACATCGGCGGCTCCGACGCTTCGGGGATCGTGTGGAAGGTCGGCGAGGGCGTGACCCGCTGGAAGCCCGGCGACGAGGTCGTGATCCACTGCAACCAGGCTTCGTACGAGGACCCGGAGGTACACGGGCTCGACCCCCTCGCCGCCCCCTCGCAGAAGATCTGGGGCTACGAGACGACGTGGGGATCGTTCGCGCAGTTCTGCAAGGTCCAGGCTCAGCAGCTCCTGCACAAGCCCAAGCATCTGAGCTGGGAGGACGCGTCCGCCTACGGGCTCACCTACTTCACCGCGTACCGGATGCTGATCGACCGGTGCAAGCTGCAGTCCGGGCACCGCGTGCTGATCTGGGGCGCCGCCGGCGGGCTCGGCGTGTTCGCAACTCAGCTCTGCAAGCTCGCCGGGGCCGACGCCGTCGGCGTCGTCTCGAGCGACGAGAAGGGCGAGCTGATCAAGCAGCTCGGCGCCGTCGGATACATCAACCGCCAGGAGTTCGACGGCATGATGCGCCGTGGCAACGAGTCGGCCGAGGAGGAGAGCGCTCGCTTCAAGGAGTCGCGGCGGTTCGGCAAGGCGGTCAACGAGATCCTCGGCGGCGCGCCCGACATCGTCTTCGAGCACGTCGGCAAGGCCACCTTCCCGACCTCGGTGTTCGTCGTCAAGCCGTTCGGCAAGGTCGTGATCTGCGGCGCCACCTCCGGTTACACGCTCGACTTCGACGTCCGCTACCTGTGGATGCGCCAGAAGGAGATCCTCGGCTCGCACTTCGCCAACGCGTGGGAGGCGACCAAGGCCAACGAGCTGATCGAGGAGTCGAAGATCCGCCCCGTCCTGTGGCAGACGATGGGCTTTGAGAAGGTCGCCGAGGCGCACCAGCTCCTGCGCGACAACAAGCACCTCGGCAAGATCGCGATCCTCGTCGGCGCGACCGAAGAGGGCCAGGGCAAGACCGCGGACGGCCCCGACGCGATCCGGGCCGAGGTCGGAGCGTAACCATGGCCGAGCGCCCCGGCGTCGTCTACATCCCTTGGTACGCGACCGTCCTGCGGCAGGAGACGTTCGCCGAGGCGGTCGCTGCGATCGCGCCGCTCGCGCTTCGCTACGGCGCGACCCAGTACCAGGTGCACGTCTCGCGCGACGACCGATACAAGATCACGCAGATGGCGTGGTTCGCGACCAAGCGCGACTGGTACACGTACTGGGACGGACCCGAGATGACCGAGTTCCGCCGCCGCTACTCGGGCCACTTCCAGATCCCGATCGTGTACTTCTGGTCGGATGAGATCGCCGTCGGCGCGCTCGGGCCCGAGGTGCCGCTCACGGCGGTCCCGGAGCCAGAGCCCGAGCCGACGCCGCAGGCCGCGGCCTAACGGCTACTTCGCCACTCGCAGCGCCAGCTCGAGCCAGAAGCGCTCGTCGGGGTCGTCGAGCGCGCCGTCGAACAGCTCGCGCAGCCGGGCGAGCCGGTAGCGCGCCGTCTGTGGATGGACTCCGAGCCGCTGTGAGACGGGTCCGAGCTTGCCCTGCTCGGACAGCCACACGCGCAGCGTCTCGGTCAGCCGCGCGCGCGACCCCGGCGACAGCGCCGCGAGCGGGGCGAGACGGTCGGCGGCGAGCTCGGCCGCGAGCCGGTCATCGCCGCGCAGCAGCAGCTCCCCGGCCACCTCGCGCGCGGCGATCACGCCCACCGTCGAGTCGGGACCGGCGAGCTCGAGCGCGGCGCGCGCGCGGACGAAGCTGAGCGGCGCATCGCCCGGCACGACGGTGGTGCCGAGCCCCGCGATCGCGCCGGCGTCGGCGACCGCGCGCGCGATCGCCGTGTGGCGGCCCGGACCGTCGGGGTCGGGGATGATCGCGCAGACCACGTCGCCGATCGTTTCGCAGATCGCGTCCGCCGGCAGCCGCGGCACGACCGCGTCGCGGTGGCCACCGGCGACGGCCAGCGCGGCGAGCACCCGCGGCAGCTGCCAGTCGGCGTCGCCAGCGGCGGCCTCGAGGACCAGTGGGTCGGCCGGGGGATCGCGGACGAGCAGTCGCACCAGCCTCCGGCGGCGCAGCTCGGCCTCGCTCGCGACAGCTGACTGCTCCAGCGAATGCCCCTCCGCGGACTCCGCCGACAGCACGTCGATGTACGCGAACAGCGACTCGGCCAGCAGATACAGAGTCGCCGGCTCGAGCCCAGCCGCGACGCCGGCGGCCGCGAACCGCCGCCACGCGACGCGCGCGCCGAGCCGATACGCGCTGAGCAGCGACTCGAGGCTGCGGCCGGCGCGCATCTCCCCCCTGCCAAGCGTCAGATAGACGTCCGGACGAGGAACACGGCCGCCGGTCTCGATCTCGGCGAGGAAATGGCGCAGCGCCTCCTGGACGCCGGCGCGGATCCCCTCGCCTAACGGTCCCTCGAGCGGCCGCGAGTATGCCGGTACGGTCCGCACCGCCTCGATCATCTCGTCGGCCACCTCAGCCAGGACCGGCCGCAACACGGTCGCGATCTCCGGCGGGAGCTCGTGCCAGGGCTGGGGCTCCATTCGGCGATTCATACCAGAGCTACAAGTTTCCGAGTGTCGGTCGTGGGTTCGCGAGCAGAAAATTGAACCCACTGCACGTATCCTTGGCTTGCACGATGTCCCGCGTCCACAAGATCGTCAACCTGATCGGTGTCCCGATGCCGCTGATCGGCCTCGTGGTGGCGATCGCGCTCCTGTGGAACCGCGCGATCGGGCCGCTCGAGCTGACGTTGATGCTGTTCTTCTACGTCGTGACGGCGCTCGGCGTCACGCTCGGCTACCACCGAATGCTCACGCACCGCGCGTTCGAGTCCTCGCGTGCCTTCCGCGCGATCGTGACCGCGTTCGGGTCGATGGCCGTCCAGGGGTCGGTGATCACCTGGGTCGCCGATCACCGCAAGCACCACGCATTCACCGACCACGAGGGCGACCCGCATTCGCCACACCTCGCCGGACCCGGATTCTGGGGCGGCGTCAAGGGTCTGTGGCATGCGCACATCGGGTGGCTGTTCGAGTCCGTCGGGACCGCCGACCGCGAGCGGTTCGCCCCCGATCTCGTCAAGGACGGGCTGATGCGCACGATGGACAAGCTGTTCTTCCTCTGGGTGGTTCTCGGGCTGGCGATTCCGTTCGCGCTCGGCTGGATCGTCGGTGGCGGGCTTGGGACCGCCCTGACGGCGCTGCTGTGGGGAGGGTTCGTGCGGGTGTTCCTGCTCCACCACGTCACCTGGTCGATCAACTCGGTGTGCCACTTCTTCGGCAGGCGACGGTTCGACGTCGAAGACGAGTCGCGCAACGTGTTCTGGCTCGCGCCGCTGTCGATGGGCGAGTCCTGGCACCACAACCACCACGCGTTTCCGACCTCGGCCTTCCACGGCCTGCGCTTCTGGGAGCGGATGGCAGATCCGACCGGCCTGGTGATCTCGCTGCTCGAGAAGCTCGGCCTGATCTGGAACGTCGTCCGCGTCAGCCCGGAGCGTCAGGCGGCCAGGACGCTTCCGCCGACGGCCGCCGCGGCCGCGAAGTCACTTCCCGGCAGCGCCTAGGCGGACTCGAGCGGCGCGAGCGTCAGGCCCGCGCTGTCGAGCTGGTCCCAGTGCTCTTCGGCATCTTCACGCGGGCCGCTCCAGACGATCGCGCAGCCGTTGTTGTGGATCCGGTCCGCGAACCTGTAGCCCTCCGCCAGCGTCACCCCAGGGATGAACCGGGCAAGGGTCTCGGCGACGTGGTCGAACGTGTTGAAGTCGTCGTTCAACACGACGACTCTCCACAGTCCACCAAGTCCGCTGCCAGGCCCGCCCAAACGGGGTAGCTCCACCGTCTGCGACATCGAAACGAGGATAGCGGCGCTACGCGGAGGCGCCGTCGCCGTCGCGCTTGCGCCAGTAGCGCTCGTAGCCCGCGTACAGCTGCTCGGCGGGCGCGGCTTGCTCGTACTCGGCGGCCGAGCTGGACCCGATCTCGGCGTGGATGGCGGCGATGAACGCCGCGCGCTCGGAGCCGCGCGCCAGCGCGCCCCAGCGGTCGAGCCGTTCGGACAGCTCGGCGAGTTGCGCGTCGACGTCCTCGGCGGCGCCGAAGTGGGTCATCGCGAGCCGCTCGGGCCTCCATGCCGACACCAGATCGATCGACCGGTGCCAGGCCTCGATGTCGATGTCGGGTGGCGGCGTGGGCGGGATCGTGGGCGATTGCGGCGTGATCCGCACGCCGCCGACGTCGCCGACGAAGGCGGTGCCGTCGTGCAGGTAGGAGACGTGGTGCGATGCGTGGCCGGGGGTGTACGCGACCTCAAACGTGCGCTCGCCGAACGTGAGCGTCTCCCCACCCTTCAGGACTCGCAGCTGTGACTGAGGGACGGCGATGAACTCGCCCCACAGGCGATCCATGTCGTCCCCGTACAGCCGCCGCGCGCTCTCGAGCAACCGAGCGGGGTCGGCCATGTGCCGGGCTCCGCGCTCGTGTACGTACACCTCGAGCTCGGGCCACCGGCTGACGAGTGACCCGCTCGCGCCGGCGTGATCGAGATGGATGTGAGTCAGCAGCAGCGCGCGGGGCCGCTCGCCGCCCAGCGCCTCGAGCACGGTCGGCAACGTGGACCCCGGGCCGGGATCGATCAGCAGATCACCGACCTGCCAGCACCCGATCACGCGCGCGCGACCCAGGTGCATCGCGTCTATCAGGCGCAAGCGGCGGGGCTACTCGGGGTCCGAGTCGCTGCCGGGCAAGTCGACCGGATCGATCACGGCGGTCGGCTGGTCACCGTCGGCAGCCCATACGTTCACGGCACCGTTGCCGACCGGGTCCGCACCGATGGCGTCATCGGCAGCCGCCTCGGCGGGAGGAAACCGCTCGGCCGCGGCATCCGCGAGCACCATCAGCTGGCGGGCCAGATCTCGCGCGTCGTCGACGATCCTCATGCGCTCAGCCCAGATCTTGTCGGTCTCGGCGTCGAGTTCACGGAGGCGGACGCGAGCGTCCGCCGTGATCTCCGCCGCCTCGCGCCGCGCGACCTCCAGCCGGTCCTCGGCCTCGCTGCGCGATCTCGACGTCACCTGGTGAGCGGTCTCATGAGCGCTCTGCAGCACGCCCGAGATCTCCTCCCCGACGCGCTCCAGCGCGCGGCGGATGGCGGCCTCGGGCGAATGCGTGGCCTGAAGCTCGGCGACAAGCTGGGTGGTCCTACGGACGTACGCGTCGACCGCGATGCGGTCGTAGCCGCGTAACGCAACCGGGAAGTCGACGTCGGCGGCGATCGGGACGGGGTCCTCGGGCAGCGTCGCAAGCGGCGCTGTGATCTCGGCGAGGATGGCGTGCTCTTGGGCTGCGGCGCTCTGATCGGGCATACGACCACGTTACCCAACAGATCGCGCAGCCATGCAAGGCGCCGCCCGGAATCGCGCGCACGCACGCGTGGTTGCGCGTCTATACCGGGTCGGGCGCCGCGGTCCGCAGTTCATATGCGCCGGGCACGAGCTCGGCGGTCCGGCGCCGATACGTACTCCACGACCACGGCCACTGGTTCGGATCGTTGCCGTGCTCGTCGACGTACCAGTTTGTGCAACCGGTATGCCAGACCGTGTCGCGCAGCGCTTCGCGGAGCCCGCGATCGAACTCCTCGGCCACCTGGCGGCGGAGCTCGATCTCGCGCGCGCCCGCCCGCTCGAGCTCGCGCAGCGCCGCGATCACATGGCCGATGCCGGCTTCGATCGTGTAGATCACCGAGCCCGTGCCGCCGTTCGTGTTCGGCCCGTACAGCAGGAACATGTTCGGGAACCCCGGCACGCTCATCCCGAGGTACGCGCGGGCGACGTCCGACCATTCGTCGGCCAGCGTCCTGCCTTGCGCCCCGGTGATCTCCATCGGCGCGACAAAGCCATGTGTCTTGAAGCCGGTCGCGAGTACGAGCACGTCCGCTGGACGCTCGACGCCGTCCTCGGTCCGGATCGAGTCGACGCCGACCGAGGCGATCCCGTCACTGATCAGCTCGACATTGGCCTTCGTCAGCGTCGGGTACCACTCGTCGGTCAGCATCAGCCGCTTACATCCGACCTCGTCGCTCGGCGTGACCTTGCGCCGCAGTTCGGGATCCGTGATCGCGCGGTTGATCTGAGCCCGCGCCACGGCGCCGAACGGCTTCAGAATCCACGGGCGGCTCGTCATCCCCAGCGCGCCAGCCTCCATGAATGCAAACACCGCCGCGCGATCGAGCCGCTGCAACAACGGGAACCGCTCGAACAGACGCTTGGTCCGCTCGCGATAGGCGAAATCCATCTTCGGGAAAGTCCATCCCGGCGAGCGTTGGTAGACGTCGAGCTGGGCGACCACCGGCTGGATCGCCGGAACCGTCTGGATCGCGCTGCAGCCGGTACCGACGACCGCCACGCGCTTGCCCGCCAGGTCGACATCGTGGCGCCAGCGAGCCGTGTGGAACGCGGGCCCGCCGAAGTCCTCAAGACCGGGGATCGGCGGCACGCTCGGAACCGACAGCTGCCCGCACGCGGTCAGGAGCACGTCGACCTCGTGGGTGCCGGCGCTCGTCTCCAGACACCATTTCGCGCTCGCCGAATTCCAGTCGGCGCGCTGCACCTCGACTCCGGTGCGGATCCGGTCGAGGACCCCGTGGCGCGACGCGACATCCGTGAGGTACGCCTGGATCTCGGGCCCCGGCGCGTATCGTCGCGACCAGCGCGGGTTGGGCGCGAACGAGAACTCGTACAGATGCGAGGGCACGTCGCACGCTGCGCCGGGATAGGTGTTGTGGTGCCAGACCCCGCCGATCCGCTCGCCGCGCTCGAACACGGTCACGTCCTCGTATCCGGCGCGCTTCAGCATCACGACCGCGCCGACGCCGCCGAATCCGCCGCCTACCACTCCAATCGATGGCATGCGGGGTAGCCTATCCGTGATGGCCGAGACCCCCTCCCCACGTCTGCCCGAGCGCGACCGCCCGTGGATGATGCGCACGTACGCGGGCCACTCGGACGCGAAGCGCTCGAACGAGCTCTACCGGAAGAATCTCGAGAAGGGCCAGACCGGCCTGTCGGTCGCGTTCGACCTGCCGACCCAGACCGGATACGACCCGGACCATGAGCTCGCGCGGGGCGAGGTCGGCAAGGTGGGCGTGTCGATCGCCCACGAGGGCGACATGCGGACGCTGCTTGACGGAATCCCGCTCGACCAGATGAACACGTCGATGACGATCAACGCGACCGCGGCGTGGCTGCTGGCGCTGTACATCGTCGCCGCCGAGGATCAGGGCGTCGAGGAGTCAAAGCTCCAGGGCACGACCCAGAACGACATCCTCAAGGAGTACCTGAGCCGCGGAACGTACGCGTTCCCACCCGGGCCGAGCATGCGGCTGATCGCCGACACGATCGCCTACACGGTCACGCACGTCCCGAAGTGGAATCCGATCAACATCTGCTCCTACCACCTGCAGGAGGCCGGCGCCACCCCGGTGCAGGAGATTGCGTACGCGATCAGCAACGCGATCGCGGTGCTCGACGCGGTCCGCGAGCGAGTCGACGAATCCCTGATGGGCGAGGTGTTCGGGCGGATCTCGTTCTTCGTCAACGCCGGCGTGCGATTCATCGAGGAGCACGCCAAGCTGCGCGCGATGTCACAGCTGTGGGACGAGCTCGGACGTGACCGCTACGACGTGCGCGAAGAGCGCCACCGGCGCTTCCGCTACGGCGTGCAGGTCAACTCGCTCGGGCTGACAGAGGCGCAGCCGGAGAACAACGTCTATCGGATTGCTCTGGAGGCGCTGGCCGTGACGCTCGGTCGCGGCGCGCGGGCGCGAGCGATCCAGCTACCGGCATGGAACGAGGCGCTCGGCCTGCCCCGCCCATGGGACCAGCAGTGGTCTCTGCGGCTCCAACAGGTGCTCGCGTACGAGACCGACCTGCTCGAGTACCCGGACATCTTCGAGGGCTCGCGGGTGATGGAGGGTCTCGTCGAGGAGCTCGTGACCGGCGCCCGCGAGGAGATGGGCCACGTCGCCGAGCTCGGTGGCGCCGTCGAGGCGGTCGACTACATGAAGGGCGCGCTGGTCGATTCCCACCGGGAGCGTTGGCGCCGGATCGAGGCCGGCGAGCTGACCGTCGTCGGGATGAACCGGTTCACCGCGACCGAGCCGTCCCCGCTGACGGCCGACGCGGACGGCGGCATCCTGGTCGTCGATCCAAAGGTCGAGGCCGAGCGGATCGCCGCTCTGGACCAGTGGCGCGAGCAACGCGATCAGGCCGCGGTCGACGCCGCGCTCGCCGAGCTTGCTCGCGTCGCCGTCGACCCGGCCGAGAACATCATGCCCGCGACGATCGCGGCCGCTCGCGCGGGCGCCACCACCGGCGAGTGGTCGCAGACGCTGCGCGACGCGTTCGGCGAGTACCGCGCGCCGACCGGGGTCGGCGAGGCGGTCGCTCAGGGCGCCAGCGAGGAGCTGATCGAGCTCCGCGACGAGGTCGAGCGGGTCTCCGAAGGGCTCGGCCGGCGGCTCAAGTTCCTGGTCGGCAAGCCCGGGCTCGATGGCCACTCCAACGGCGCCGAGCAGATCGCCGTCAAGGCGCGCGACGCCGGGATGGACGTCGTCTACGAGGGAATCCGGCTGACGCCGCTGCAGATCGCGACGTCGGCCGCCCAGGAGGGCGTCCACGTGGTCGGGCTATCGATCCTGTCAGGCTCGCACGCTCAGTTGATTCCCTTGGTGCTCGAGGCCCTCCGCGACGCGGGCGAAGGCGACATCCCCGTCGTGGTCGGCGGGATCATCCCGCCGGAGGATGCGGCGCGGCTGCGCGAGGATGGCGTCGCCGCCATATACACCCCCAAGGACTGGGATCTGAACCAGATGATGCGAGACATCATCGGGCTGGTCGCCGAGCGCAACGGCGTCGCGGCCGCTGCAGCGAGCGCTTGAGCGACGCTCTCAAGGGCACCGGGGCCGAGCTTGCGGCGCGCCTGCGCGAGCGAGATGTGAGCGCGGCGGCCGCGGTCATGAACCTGGTCGAGAGCCGGACGCCGGACGCCCGCGCGCAGACCGCGAAGCTGCTGGCCGAGCTCTCCCCGGCCGCACTCGGCGCCGAGGCGCCGGCGCACATCGTCGGGATCACCGGGCCGCCCGGGGTCGGCAAGTCCTCGCTGCTTTCGCGGCTGGTCGCGGAGTGGCGGGATCGGGGCCGCTCGGTCGCCGTGCTCGCGGTCGATCCCTCTTCCCGGCGCTCGGGCGGCGCCTTGCTCGGCGATCGGGCTCGGATCGAGGTCAGACCGTCCGACCGCGAGGTTTTCATCCGCTCGACGGCGGCCGGCGACCGGCTCGGTGGCCTCGCTCCCCCGACGCGCGCGGCGGCGGACGCGCTGGCCGCCGCATTCGACCTGGTCGTGATCGAAACCGTTGGCGTCGGCCAGTCCGAGACGGAGGTCGCCGATGTCGCGGACACGGTCGCGGTCGTCGTCCAGCCGGGCTCCGGCGACGTGCTGCAGTTCTTGAAAGCCGGAATCATGGAGGTCCCGGACGTCCTCGTCGTCACGAAATCTGACCTCGGACGCGTTGCGACCCGCGCGATCACCGATCTCCGCGCCGCGCTGCGTTCGCTCGGCGCGATCGACACGCCGCTCGTGCCGGTCTCCTCCGTGGCTCCGCCGGCGGGGATCGGCGAGCTGATCGAGGCGCTTGACGCGCATCGTGCCGGGCTCGACCTGGGCGCCCGCCGCCTGCGGTCGCGGAGGTTGCACGCGCTCGCGGACTTCATCGCCGAGCACGGCGAGCGTGGACTGCGGGCATTGGGGGGCCGGCGGGCCGCGGAGAAGTGGCTCGCCGATCTCGACCCGACGCTCGATGTGCCCGCGCTGCTCGCCGCGCTCGAGGACAATGCCCGCCGTGCGAATTGACCTGCTGATCATGGTCGGCGTGTTCGCCGCGGCGAGCTTGCTGGCCGGCGCGCTCGGCGCGATCAACCTGGGCACCGCGCTGACGTTCGGACAGATCGGGTTCGCGCTGACGGCGGTGCTCGTGATCGTCAGACGGCGATAGCGGAAGGCTGGGTCGCGGTGCCGCGGATCGTGCTTTCCGGTGAGCCCCTCGTCGACGGGCCGACCGCGCTGCGTCCGTGGCGGGATGCCGACATCCCGGCGCTCGTCGTCGCGTGCCAGGATCCCGAGATCTCGCGCTGGACAAGGGTGCCGTCACCCTATGGCGAGGCCGACGCCCGTGCGTACATGCAGCAACGCTATGACGTGCTGCGAGACGGCACCGCGGCACCGTTCGCGATCGTCAGCTCTGAGGACGACCGGCTACTGCTCGGCTCGATCGCGCTGATGCGCCTCGATTGGCACCACGCGCGCGGCGAGGTCGGCTACTGGCTCGCGGCGGACGCGCGCGGTGCCGGCCATGCGAGCCGCGCGGTCAAGCTGATCTGCCGGTGGGGCTTTGACAACCTCCGGCTCGAGCGGATCGAGCTGCTCGCTGCGACCGGTAACGCCGCCTCGCTCGCGGTCGCAGAGCGCACCGGCTTCACCCGCGAGGGAGTGCTGCGCTCATACCTACGAGGCCGCGACGGCCGTCAGGACATGGTCGCCTTCGGGCTACTGATCAGCGATGCGACCGACCGAGTGTCGGCGTAGCGAGCGACGACACCCGCCAGCCCCGGCCGGTCTTCACGAGACCGAGCGTCTCGAATGCGCCGCGCTGGCCGGCCGCGCCGCTGAGCGTGATCGCCTGCGCCGTGCTGCCGCTGACCGTGATCCGCCCGACGCTCAGGATCGGAGCGCGGACGCGGCCGAGCGAGATCGCCATCGCCTGCTGGCAGCCGATCCCGCCGGCGGCGAGGCGCGCCAGCAATCGCGGTCCGAGCACCTGGTCGCACAGCGTGCGGTAGTCGTGCGCGCCGATCGCGTTGACGAACTGCTCGACCTTCGCCTGGACCTGGTCGTGGTCGTTCTGCCCGCAGCCGGCGAGCCCGCCCAGCGAGCCCACCGCCGCCACCACCGCCGCCGCTCGAGAGGCCCGCATGCCTGGAAAGGTAGCCTGTGAACATGGACCCCGACCCCTTGTACGACGGCCACGGCCGCGCGATCGGCGATCTGCGCGTGTCGGTCACCGACCGCTGCAACTTCCGCTGCCAGTACTGCATGCCCGCCGAGGGGCTGCCCTGGCTCGAGCGCGAGGAGATCCTGACGTTCGAGGAGATCGCTCGGATCGTGGCGCTGGTCGCGTCGATGGGCGTCCATGACGTCCGTCTGACCGGCGGCGAGCCGCTTGTCCGCAAGGGCTTCCCGCAGCTCGCGGCGATGCTTGCGTCAATCGAAGACGTCCACGATTTATCGGTCACGACGAACGGCTTCCTGCTCGAGCGCGACGCCGAGGCGCTCGTGCGTGCCGGCATCAACCGCTTCAACGTCTCGGTCGACTCGCTTCAGCGCGACCGCTTCTTCGAGCTCACCCGCCGCGATGCGCTCCCGCAGGTGCTGCGCGGGCTCGAGGAGCTCGCGAAGCACCCCGAGGCAGACCCGATCAAGGTCAACGCCGTCGCGATCCGTGGCTTCACCGAGGACGAGGTGCTGCCGCTTGCGGAGTTCGCCCGCCGCAGTCCGTACCAGGTGCGCTTCATCGAGTACATGCCGCTCGACGCGGACCACTCATGGACGCCGGATCAGGTTCTGAGCGGCGAGGAGATCCGCGCCGCGATCGATGCCGTTTACCCCCTCGAGCCCGAGCCGCGTGAGCCGAGCGCCACCGCGCGCGTCTACCGGTTCGCCGACGGCCGCGGCCGGATCGGGTTCATCAACCCCGTCTCGGAGCCGTTCTGCGGCGACTGCAACCGGATCCGGCTGACCGCCGACGGCAGATTGCGGACGTGCCTCTTCTCCCTCAACGAGACCGACCTGCGCGGTCCGATCCGAGCTGGGGCCGATAACGACGAGCTCGAAGAAGTCATCCGGGGTGCGGTGTGGCGCAAGGAGCTCAAGCACCACGTCGGCGAGCCGGGCTTCATCCAGCCGAACCGCACGATGAGCGCGATCGGCGGATAAGAACCGCGTAAGAACCGGCGCCGGTTAATTCCCGCGCAATACCCGCCGATCATCATTCGGGGCCGATGCTGCTGCTGATGCTGTTCGCGGTGGTCGCCGGGGCGGGGACGGCGATCACGCCGTGCGTCCTACCGGTGGTGCCGGCGCTGCTCTCCGCCAGCGCTGCGGGCGGCCGCCGGCGACCGCTCGGGATCATCCTCGGGCTGGCGGTGACGTTCACGATCACGATCGTCGCGCTTGCCTCGATCGCAAAGGGGGTCGGCCTTGGCGCCGGGCTGACCCGGACGCTGGCGGTGATCGTGCTGATCGGATTCGGCGCGGTGATGCTGATCCCAGAGCTTGCCCAGCGCGTCCAGGCGCCGCTGTCGCGACTCGGGCGGTTCGGGCCCAAGACCCGCGGCGACGGCTTCTGGTCGGGACTCGGAGTCGGCGGCGCGCTCGGATTCGTGTGTGCTCCGTGCGCCGGCCCGATCCTCGCGGCGGTGATCGCCACCAGCGCCGCCGGCCATACGACGGCCAAGGTCGTCGCCGTGGCGATCTCCTACGTGCTTGGGCTGAGCGCGGTGCTGGCGGTCTACTCGATCGCCGGCCGCCGCGTGCTCGCGGTGATCCGGCGCCGCGCGGGCGGCCACACGGTCGAGCGCGTGCTCGGGGTGGTGCTGCTCGCCACCGGGATCGTGATCGCGACCAATCTCGACGTTCGCTTCGAGGACTTCCTCGCGAAGAACACCTCGAGCCTGCCGGGCTTCCTGACCGACCCGACCCGGGGGCTGGAGAACTCGGGCTCGGTCCAGAATCAGCTCGCGTCGCTGCGGCCGGCGTCCCGGTTCGCCGAGCGCCAGGCTCAGGCGTCGACGAAACCCGTCGCGGACCAGATCGGCGTCTCGATCCCCGGCGTGAAGACGCCGTCGCTGCCCGTCCTCGGCACCGCTCCGGAGTTCGTCGGCACGCAGGACTGGTTCAACACCCCGGGCAACAAGCCGCTGAGGCTCGCGAGCCTGCGCGGCAAGGTCGTGATCGTCGACTTCTGGACGTACACGTGCATCAACTGCATCCGGACGCTGCCGTTCCTAAAGGGCCTGTACGCCACCTATCACCGCTATGGGCTCGAGGTCGTCGGAATCGAGGCGCCCGAGTTCACCTTCGAGCAGGAGGCGAGCAACGTCAGACAGGCGATCCAGGGAGACGGCATCACGTACCCGGTCGTCCAGGACAACAACCTCGCGACCTGGAACGCCTACCAGAACCAATACTGGCCGGCCGACTACTTCATCGACGCGAACGGCAACGTGCGCCACACGCAGTTCGGCGAGGGCGATTACAAGGCCGATGAGGCCGTCGTCCGCCAGCTGCTGCACGACGCGGGCGCGCGCCAGCTGCCGCCGCCGATGACCGCCACCGCGATCATGCCGTCCTCGGACCTCGGCACCCCGGAGACGTATCTGAACTCCGAGCGCGCGATGGGCTTCGCGCAGTCGCTTCACGCCGGGGTCCACACCTACTCGGGCGTCCCCGCGAGCACCATCCACCTGAACGAGTTCGCGCTGGACGGGACCTGGAAGATCGGATCGCAGTCGATCGCGCCCGTCTCCTCGCCGGCGACGATCCAGGCCGGCGTCCAGGCGCAGCACGTCTACCTGGTCATGACCTCGGCCGGGAACGTTCCGCGCGTCGGCCGGGTGCTGCTCGACGGCCGCCCGATCCCGGCTCGTGACGCCGGCGCCGACGTCCGTGCCGGCGGACGGTTCACCGTCCGCGGCCAGCGACTGTACTCGCTCGCCTCATTCCCAGCCGACGAGCAGGCGCTGCTCAGCGTGCAGCTCCCGCCGGGGGTCAGCGCCTACGACTTCACCTTCGGATAGCGCCGGCCGTCGAGCATCGCCGCCGCCTGGAGCAGGTCGTCCGGGGTGTTCACGTTGAACAGCGCATCCGGATCGTCGACCTCCAGCAAGCTCGGCCCGATCGCGCTGACCGCGTCCCGGAGCGGGATCCCAGCCCGCGCGCCGCGGAGCGGGTCGAGGGCCGCCGGCTGGTAGCAGCCGAGCAGCGGCTGGATCTCGCCGCCGGTGGTTGCGAGCACCGCGGGGGCGCCGCGCGGATCGGGCTCGGCGAGCCGCCGGATCAGCTCGGGCGTGACGAACGGCAGATCGGCCGCGCACACGACGACCGGTCGGCCGTCGGCGAGCCCGAGCGCCTGCACGATCCCGACGAGCGGGTGGCGGGGCGTCTGGGGCTCGATCCAGACAGTCACGCCGACCAGGCTCGGAAGCTCCGAGTCCGCCTTGGCGATGACCGCGACGTCCGCGAGCGCCGCCGCGAGCGCGTCGAGCGGGTACGTGATCAGTGGCCGTCCGGCGAGCTGTACGGTCGCCTTGCCGCCCCCGATCCGGCGCCCGAGTCCGCCCGCCAGCACGACGCCGATCGGCCCTACCGGCCGCCGTCGGACAGCGCTGTGCCCTGGTCGTCTCACGGCCACGAACACTGACAGGAAATCTGGCTCGTACAATGGCTTTGATGGAGGGCTCAACGGAGGTCCGAAGCTGGCTGCGGTGCTACCGCTGCTGGTCACAGAACCTCGAGGTCCAGGTCCACTACGAGGGGATCCACCGGATCGACCCCGAAAGTGGCGAGCGCGGCGAGGTCGTCGACGAGATGCAGGAGGCGGTCGTGCAGTGCCTCGAGTGCATGCACGACCAGCCGCATCTCGGCTTCCACAATGGCCGCGTCGAGCCGATCGAGGACCGCTGGGAGCGGATGATCGCCGGTACGCCGTGGGTCGCCTCCTGCACGGTCACGGTCGACGCCGACGACGTTGAGACGTGCTCAGGTCCGGAGGCCGGCGACGCTCTGTCCTACGCCGCGTTCGGCGATCACGGGACGCGTGAGTTCTTCACCCACGTGCGCTTCCACAAGCACGACGAGGAGCGGATCGTGGTGCATCTGCTGGTCGAGCTGTACGCGCGCTCGGCCGAGGAGGCGACCGAGGTGCTCGAGGAGTCGGCGCGCGGGACGCTCGCGATCACGTCGCTGGCGGAGGAGTCACGGCCGCCGGCTTCGACCGGCGACGGGCGCCACTAGCGCCGCCGGGGCGCCGTCCGCGCCACCACGCAACCGCCTCGAGCAGGACCACGGCTACCGCTACCGGCACGGTCGCCGGCAGCTCGTTGACCACGAAGAACAGCAGGTCGAACAGCCCCGCGAGCATGAGCGTGAGCACGGCGGCGCCCGTCTGACCGCGCGGGTGGGCCGCGAGCGCTGCGCCCAGCAGCGCCGCCACGAACAGGTCGCCGTAGCCGAACGAGACCGAGCCGAACAGCACCGACTGGAGCTGCGGGAGCCCGGCAGGCGGATGCGCGGCGACGAGGGAGGCGTTCGGTGCCTGCAGCAGGTCGGTGACGACCAGCCACGTGTCGGCGCACGCCATCAGCACGATCCCGAGCTTCAGCCATCCGGCCGGCGTCACCGAGGCGAGGAGCACGCCGAGCGTCACGCAGCTCAAGGCGGACAGGAGCGCCGCGGACCCTTCTCCGAACAGCGTCGTCTTCGATGCCCAAGCGAGCGCGAACAGTGGAATCGCGCCGATCGCGTAGATCGGTCTCGCCCCGCGCATCGCCCATCCGAGCGCGGCCGCGGCCAGTGGTGGCACCGCAATCAGCGCGAGCCACGTCAGCCATGTTGCCGTCCCGGACGCGTACCGGATCGCGAAGATCACGAGCACGATCGACCCGATCGGCACGAGCGCCCACGCGGGGCCCCGCAGCCGCTCGGCGATCGCCAGCTTCGGCGCCACGCTCGGCGCGGCCACGATCCCGGCCTGGAGCGCAATTACGGCCGCGTCCGACGGCAGGAACGGAAGCGCCAGCGCCTGCCGCCCGGTCCGCTAGCTCACGACTCGAGACGCCGCTCGAGCTGGGCCAGCTGCTCCCGAAGCTCCGCGGGCAACTTGTCGGCGAACTTGGCGTAGTGCTCGTGCACCTGCGGCAGCTGGGCGATCCAGCCGTCGCGGTCGACGCGCAGCAACTCAGCGATCGTCTCCGGCGCGACGTCGAGGCCGTCGGTATCGATCCCGTCGGCGGCTGGGACCAGCCCGATCTCGGTCTCGAGCGCCTCGGCCGTGCCCTCGCAACGGCGGAAGACCCACGCGAGCACGCGCGAGTTCTCGCCGTAGCCGGGCCAGAGGAAGCTGCCGTCCTCGTCCTTGCGGAACCAGTTGACATAGAAGATCCGCGGCAGCTGCGCGCCCTCACGCTCGCCGATCTTGAGCCAGTGGCTGAAGTACTCGGCCATGTTGTAGCCGCAGAACGGAAGCATCGCCATCGGATCGAAGCGCAGCTTGCCGACCTCGCCGGCCTGCGCCGCGGTCGTCTCCGAGGACATGATCGAACCGAGGAACACTCCGTGGTTCCAGTCGCGCGCCTCGTGGACCAGCGGCACGACGCCCGCGCGGCGCCCGCCGAACAGCATCGCGTCGATCGGCACGCCGGCCGGGTCGTCCCACTCGGCCGCGTCCGACGGACACTGCGAGATCGAGACCGTGAAGCGGGCGTTCGGGTGCGCTGCCGGCGTCTCCGAGTCGGGGGTCCATTCGTTCCCTCGCCAATCGATCGCGTGGTCCGGTGGCTCGCCCGTGAGGCCCTCCCACCAGATGTCGCCGTCATCGGTCTTCGCGCAGTTGGTGAACACGGTGTTGCTCGACACCGTGTCGATCGCGTTCGGGTTCGTGCGCGCGCCCGTGCCCGGCGCGACGCCGAAGAAGCCGGCCTCAGGATTGACGGCGTACAGCCGGCCGTCCTCACCGAATTTCATCCAGGCGATGTCGTCGCCGACCGTCTCGACCTTCCACCCCTCGAGCGTCGGGATCATCATCGCCAGGTTGGTCTTGCCGCATGCGCTTGGGAACGCGGCGGCGATGTACTTGGCCTTCCCCTCCGGCGAGGTCAGCTTGAGGATCAGCATGTGCTCTGCGAGCCAACCCTCGTCGCGTGCCATCACCGACGCGATCCGCAGCGCGAAGCACTTCTTGCCCAGTAGCGCGTTGCCGCCGTAGCCCGAGCCGTAGGACCAGATCTCACGCGTCTCCGGGTAGTGGACGATGTACTTGTTCTCCGCGTTGCAGGGCCACGGGACATCAGCGGCGCCCTCGGCAAGCGGCATCCCGACGGAGTGCACGCAGGGGACGTACTGGCCGTCGTCGCCGAGCACGTCGAGCGCCGGCTGGCCCATGCGGGTCATGATCCGCATCGACACCGCGACATACGGTGAGTCGGTCAGCTGCACTCCGATGTAGGAGATCTTCGAGCCGAGCGGCCCCATGCTGAACGGCACGACGTACATCGTGCGCCCGCGCATCGAGCCCTCGAACAGGCCCTTGATCGCGACCCGCATCTCCTCAGGCGCGCGCCAGTTGTTGGTCGGGCCGGCATCCTCCTCGCGCTCAGAGCAGATGAACGTCCGATCCTCCACCCTCGCCACGTCCGCCGGGTCCGACAGTGCCAGGTAGGAGTTCGGCCGCTTGGCATCCGAGAGCTTCTCGAACGTCCCGGCCGCGACCAGCGTCTTGCATAGCTGGTTGTACTCCTCCGCCGACCCGTCGCACCAGTGAACCTCGTCGGGCTGTGTCAGCTTGGTGACCTCTTCGACCCATTCCCGGAGCCGGGGATGCGTCGTAGTTGCCTGACTTGTCGGTGCGGTGTGGGCCATGTTTGGGAGCACTCCTTAGAGCTTCGGTGGCTCGTCAAGCCTACCCGGGAAACGGGCAATTTGACCGAGCCGGGGGCCGCGAAAGTCGATCAGGGTACCCGACTATTACTCGACGTTGTCCTCAGCGCCGGCGAGCGGACCGCCGGGATGCTTTCGAGGGACGAGCACGAGCCGCTTGAACTCCGCCACCAGCACGCCGTCCTGGTTGAGCACGCGCGTGTGGACCCGAACCGTGCCGCGGTCAGGCTTCGACTGGGACTCCTTGACCTCCAGCACCTCCGATTCGCAGAACAGCGTGTCGCCGTGGAACACCGGCGCCGGGTGCTTGAGCTCCTCCGTCGCCAGGTTCGCGATCGCCTTGCCGCTGACATCGGAGACGCTCATCCCGAGTGCGAGCGAGTAGACGAGCGGGCCGACGACGACGTTGCGGCCCTGCTGGGACTGCTTGGCGTACACGTCGTTGATGTGCAGCGGGTGGTGGTTCATCGTGATCAGGCAGAAGAGGTGGTCGTCGGACTCGGTGACGGTCTTCGCGGGCCAGTGCTTGTAGACGGCGCCCACCTCGAACTCCTCAAGGTAGCGACCGTATGGATGGGCGCCCGTGGCCTCGCGGGTCGCCTGGTCGGTATCGACTTGGTTCATTTTCCGGAGTTTGTCAGGCGCCAAATATCTCTGGCAGCCCGTCCGAGACCCTGTCGGGGAACTCCGCCGCCCGCTTCTCCAGGAATGCGGTCACGCCCTCGCGGGCGTCCGCCGAGCGGCCGCGGAGCAGCATCGCCCGCGAGTCGACTCGATGTGCCGCCGACGGGTGATCGGCGCCGAGCATCCTCCACAGCATCCGCCGGGCGAGCGCGACCGAGACGGGCGCCGTGTTGTCGGCGATCTCACGGGCGAGTGCGTACGCCGCGTCGAGCAGCTCGTCCTTAGGATGGAGGCTGCGGACCAGCCCTGCCTGCAAGGCCTCCTCGGCACCAAACACGCGCCCCGTCGCGACCCATTCCATCGCCCGGCTGATCCCGACGATCCGCGGCAGGAACCAGCTCGAGGCGGCCTCAGGGACGATCCCGCGCCGAGCGAACACGAACCCGATCCGCGCGTCGCCCGCTGCCAGGCGCACGTCCATGGGCAGCGTCATCGTGATTCCGACGCCGACCGCGGGGCCGTTGATCGCGGCGATCAGCGGCTTGGTCGACTCGAACGCCCGCAGCGTGAACAAGCCGCCGCCGTCGCGGTGTTCCTCGTCGTCCGGAATCTGCTGCCCGCGTTCAAAGGTCGAGCCGCCGGCCCCAAGATCGGCCCCGGCGCAGTAGCCGCGCCCCTCGCCGGTGAACACGACTACGCGAATCTCGTCATCGGCGTCGGAGGAATCGAGCGCCGCGACCAGCTCGCGCTGCATCACCGGCGTCCAGGCGTTGAGCCGCTCAGGGCGGTTCAGGGTGATCGTCAGGATGCCGTCGGACACCTCGTAGCGAATCTGTTCGAAGTTCATGGAGCGGATTCTTACCTACCTGACCCGCTAGCGTTGTGGACAGAACCGATAGGAGACCTGCCAGTGCGAAACCCACGCGACTTCGTCAAACCGCTTGCGATCGGAGCACCTGACCCCGCGCTTGAGATCCCTTTCAAGCCGAGTCGGATGATCCACTTCCTCGATTTCTCGAACGAGAAGATGGTCGCGAAGGTGCCCGACATCGCGCCGACCGTCGACATCCTGCTTGGGAACCTCGAGGACGCTGTGCCGGTCGATCGCAAGGAGGCCGCGCGCGACGGGCTGATACGCGTCGGCAAGGAGATGGAACTCGGCGACACGCAACTGTGGACGCGGGTCAACAGCCTCGAGTCGCCATGGGTGCTCGACGACATCACCACGATCGTGACGGAGATAGGGCACAAGCTCGACGTGATGATGGTCCCCAAGGTCGAGGGCCCCTGGGACATTCACTACGTCGACCGGCTGCTGGCGCAGCTCGAGGCCAAGGCCGGGCTCGAGCGGCCGATCCTGGTCCACGCGATCCTCGAAACCGGCCTCGGAGTCGTCAACCTCGAGGAGATCGCGACCGCGTCGCCGCGGATGCAGGGGATGAGCTTCGGCCCCGCCGACCTAGCCGCCTCACGGCGGATGAAGACGACCCGCGTCGGCGGCGGGCACCCCGGCTACCGGGTGATCAGTGATCCCGATCCGAATGATCCCGAGGCGCCCCGCCCGACCGCGCAGCAGGACCCCTGGCACTACTCGATCGCGCGCATGGTCGACGCCTGCACGTCCGCCGGGATCCTCCCGTTCTACGGCCCGTTCGGCGACATCAAGGACACGCTCGGCTGCGAGACCCAGTTCCGCGCCGCGTTCCTGCTCGGCTGCGTCGGCGCATGGTCGCTGCATCCGGTCCAGATCGCGATCGCGAAGAAGGTGTTCAGCCCGGATCCCGAGGAGGTGCTGTTCGCCAAGAAGGTGCTGGAGGCGATCCCCGATGGCCGCGGCGTGCACATGATCGACGGCAAGATGCAGGACGACGCGACCTGGAAGCAGTGCAAGGTGATGGTCTCGCTCGCCGAGATGCTCGCTCACAAGGACCCCGAGCTGGCCGAGGCGTACGGGTTCTCCCCGGCCGGCGTTGCGTAGGATCAACTCGTGCGGATCTCGGCAAAGGTCGACTACGCCGTCCGCGCAGCGGTCGAGCTCGCGGCGGCTACGGACGAGAAGCCCGTCAAGGCGGAGCGGATCGCGACCGCGCAGGGCATCCCACTCAACTTCCTGGAGAACATCCTCGGCGAGCTGCGCCACTCCGGGATCGTCCGCAGCCACCGAGGCGCCGAGGGCGGGTTCCGGCTCGCCAAACCGGCCGATCGGCTGACGGTCGCCGACATCATCCGCGCGGTCGAGGGACCCCTGGCCAGCGTCCGCGGCGGCCCACCCGAGGAAGCCGAGTACGGAGGCGCCGCGGAGGCGCTCCCGCGAGTCTGGATCGCCGT
This sequence comes from uncultured Solirubrobacteraceae bacterium, assembly GCA_963712675.1. Lineage (GTDB taxonomy): Bacteria > Actinomycetota > Thermoleophilia > Solirubrobacterales > Solirubrobacteraceae > Palsa-465. The sequence goes on along the minus strand of CAVQJF010000021.1, from coordinate 295,318 downwards.
CCGTCAGAGCCTGCGGAAGGTCGCCGAGCACGTCACGATCGCGGACATCGCCGCCGGCAAGCTGCCGAAGGCGATCGACAAACTGGCCGACGACCCCGAGGCCTGGGTCACGCGGTAGCGGCTGGCGCCGCTCGCAGCTCCTGGTATCGCGCCCGCGCCAGCGCCTCGTCCGCGGGGTCGAACAGCTCGGTGGACGCGAATCGGTTCTCGCGGATCTCGCCGACCTCGATGAACACCAGCTCGACCGGCCCCGTCGGCACGCCGCCGGCGCTGTAGCCCTGCCCAGTGAACGTGTTGCGGAGGAGCACGAACTTGCCGTCATACGGTTCGAGCGGCACGCACAGCGACCGCAGGTCTGGCGCGTTCTCCAAGAAGCTCCGGCACGTCTCGACCAGCGCCTCGCCGCCGCGGATCTCCTCCCATGCCAGCGCGCGCCGGTCGATCATCACGTAGTCGTCCGTGTACAACCCCAAGAGCTCGTCGAGGCGCCGGGCGTTGTAGAGGTAGTCGAACTTCTCGTGTGCCGGCAGCAGCTCGACGTAGCGCGCGAGCGCGGGGTCGAGATCGTCGTGGTCGTAGAGGTCAAGCGAACTGAGCAGTCCTTGCGTTGTGGACACGACGATCGCCATCGGGAGGGCGACCTCTCCATCTCCCGCGGATGAAGTGCCGAGCCAGGTCCCGCGACACACCAGCACTGATTCGCTGTGCTCGAGCACCTCTTCGAGCTCGAACCGCAGCTCGGCAGTGATCGCCAGTGCCGACTCAAGCAGCCCCATCGCGGCTTCACGGCCCTGACCCTGTGGGCCACCGAGCGGGCGGTGGTCGCCGACCCTCACGTCCGCGGCGAGGAGTTCCGGAATGCCCTCGACGTCGCGCTCCTTGACCAAGTCGAGGTAGCTGGCGGCCGCGCGCTCGACGGGGGTATCGCCCAGCCGCGTGGTCGCCGCGCTCAACTCTGCGTAACGGGCGAGGATCGCCTCGGTGTCGTCGAACTCATATAGGTCCCAGCTGACGGCCCGCCCCTCGTCGATCACGGCCACGAGGCCGAACGGGATCGCAGCGTTGCCGCCCCCGCTGTCCGCGAGCGCGGTGAATGCCCAGCTCCCGCGCAGTGCGATTACCCGGTCATCGCAGCCGAGTACGCCGTCGACCTCGAGGCGGAGATCCGACGACGCGGCCCAGCCCGATTGCCACAGCCCGGCCAATTGCTCGACCCCCCGGATCGGGTCCCAGGCGAGATTTCTGTGATCGTCCAACGTCACGTGTTCGTCGACGAGCGCGGCCATCGCCTCGGTGTTCCGGGCCGCGTAACGCACAAAGAACTCACGCATCCACCGTTCGGGCGGCCGATCGCCAAGCGGACCGAACCCGCCCCCGAGCTCGGCGTAGCGAGCGGTCATCGCCTGGCGATCCTCGGCGTCGTAGACGTCGAGGCTGACCGCGAGGCCGTTCTCGAACAAGCCGACCATGCCTCCAGCGATCTCTGCGTCCGCACCAGCGATCGTAAACATCCAGCGGACGCGCACGGCGAGCACGCGATCGTCGCACGCGATCTGCTCATCGACCACGAAGTCCCGCCGCTCGGTTTGCATGGCGTCGACCCCCGCGAACCAAGTTCGCCAGTCGTCCCGGCGCTTGACCGGCTCCCACAGCGGAAGCGAGCGGCGGTCCCGCATCTGTCCGTCCGCTGCGTAAAGGTCGAGCAGTCGTTCCCAGTCGCCGGCACGCCAGAGCTCGGTGAACTCCGCCGCCCAGCGCTCTGGCGGCCGCTGCCCGGGCACCATCGCCTCGCCGCTGAGCTCGGTGTAACACGCCATCATCCCGACACGGTCGTCTGGTTCGAACTGATGCAGGGCTTGGATGAGCCCGTCGTCGACGACGATCACGTATCCGAAGCCGTTGTCGAACTCGCCGCCACCGTCGGCGCTCGTCCCGCGCCAGACGACCCGAGCCGCGATCAAACGGTTGTCGCACGCCAGCACCTCATGTACCTCGAGCCGGAGGTCCGGCGACACCCCGAGGCCGGACTCCACTACGGCTCGCCCCGCTTCGACCCCCCGCACCTCCTCCCAGCCGAGCTGCCGGTGGTCGACGATCACGAAGTCCTCGGCGTACAGCTCGACGATCTTGTCGACGTCCCGCAGCGACCACAGGCGAACCGTCTCGGCGAGCAGGCGCTCCGGCGGCCGGTCACCAAGGAGGCCTTCTGGCGGGCGTCCTCCGAGCTCGACGTAGCGGGTGATCATCGCCTGGCGGTCGTCTGGCTCGAAGATGTCGGTGCTGGACAGCCGACCGCCCTCGACCACGGTGACGACCGCGAACGGCACCTCGAACTTCCCGTCAGCGATGTTTGCCGTACCCCGGTACGTCCCCCGGACGATGATCACGCGGCCGTCCGCGGCGACGACTTCGTCTATGTCGACGCGGACATCCGGCGAACCCTCGAAGACCGACGCCCACAGGGCTCTCGCTGCGTCGACACCTCGAGCCACGTCCATCCCTAGGCGACGGTGATCGGTCAGGATCCAGCCCGGGTCGTACAGCGCGCACAGACGATCGATGTCGTGGGCGTCAAACCAGCGCTTGAACTCGGACCACACGCGCTCGGTCGGGAGCTCGCCGAGCACGGGCGCCGGTGGTCGGCCACCGAGCTCGGCGTATTGCGCGGCCAGGATCGCGAGCACCGGGTCCTCGGGGACGCCTGCGTCCGACGCTGCCTTCGAAGAGAGCGCCGCCACAGTCGGCTGTTCACCTAGAGCGAGCTCCGAAGTCCGAGCCACCCCCACCGCGTGGTCCTTCGCCGCATACAGCTCCCGCGCGCCTTCGGCCGCGGCGCTGGCCTCGTCAGACCGGCCAGCCGCCGCCAGTACACGCGCCAACGCCATGTTCGCGTCGGCCTTGTCAGCCAGCGCGTCGGTCGGCTCAGCCAGTTCCACCGCTTGCCGAGCCAGCGCAAGCGCCTTGTCAAAAGCCTCCCGCCGCGCTAATGCCTCGGCGCGCACGCCGGACCACGTGATCGTCGTCTTCAGATCCCCGCCGGTGTGGCGCTCGGCGGCCCCGGTCTCGGCGATCGCCTCCTCGTCGCGCCCCTGTTCCACGAGCGCGCGAGCGAGCAGTGCCGAGGCCTGACCGACGCTCGCAGCCATCCCTAGCGACTCGAAGCCGTCCCGCGCCGAGCGCAGCAAGTTCTCTGCTGCCGCCGGCTCGCCGGACAGCAGCTCGACGATCCCGGCATGGACCGCGAGCTCGTGCAGCTCAACGGTCAGTCCCAGTTCCTCCAGCGTGACCCGCCCCGCCGCGAGAATGTCGCGCGCCGCGTCAGAGCGACCGCGCATCGCCTCGAGCACCGCCTGGCATCGGAGCGCGACCGCCTCAACGTGCCGGTTGCCGGGCGTCATCCGAAGGATCCGGACGACATCGAGACAGCGGCCGCTGGCCCGGACCACCGGCGACGGCCCCCACAACGCGGCGCGCGGCGCCGCCGCCAGCACTGCGGTGATCCGCCGCGCGTCCTCGGCTTTACGAGCGGCGAGCAGCGCGCGGTCGAGCGCCGCTTCGACGGCCGCGACCTGACCGAGCCGCACCTGCACCTGCGCCGTCACGTGGTGGCCCTTCGCCTCCCCGACGCCATCGCCCGCCTCGGCGAGCGCCGCGGTAGCCGCGGTCACGCTGGCCAGTGTCAGCTCCAGCGATCCAGCGCCCGTCACGACCGCGAGCTGTCCCGCCAACACGGCCGCCCGCTCGGGCGCCACGGAGGCGAGCCGGTCGACCACCTCCGTCACCCGCGCGGTATCCCCGGCCGACAGCAACGTCTCCGCCAGGTCCCACAAAACCTCAGCGTCGTCGTCCGCGCCGCGCTCGAGCGACCGATGCAGCAGGTTCCCCGCGGCCGCGAGATCCTCCCGCATCAGCGCCCGCCGCCCCGCTGAGGCCAGCAGCACCGCCGCACGTGCACCGAGCGCGCGGCCACGCTCGTCGAGCGGACCGAGCAGCGCCCGATACGCGTGCGCCTGCTCGAGGTGGTAGGCGATCACCTCCTCGTGCTCACCGACCAGCTCGCCGGCCTTCAGCGCCAGCCAATCGGCGAACTTCTCGTGCAGCTCCGCCCGCGCCTCCTTCAGTAGCAGGTGATACGCGGCGTCGCGGATCAGCACATGGTGGAACCGGTAGACCGGCTCGTCGATCCAGTAGGTCCCTTCCGGCTCGACGATGTCCTTGCGCCGCAGCGTCTCCAGATGGCCGTCGAGCCCCGAGCGCACGGGCGGCGCGACCAGCTCTGCGACCGCACCCCGATAGAACTGTTTGCCGATCACGGCCGCGCGCTCGACGACGCTGCGCTCGTCGGCTCGCAGCCGCTCGATCCGTGCCGTCAGCAGCGCCTGGATCGTCGGTGGCACGTGCACCGCCTCCGCCCCCCCAGCGGCCACCCATACGTCCTGCTCCTGAACCAGCGATCCCTCGTCGACGAGCATCCGCAGCAACTCGCCGAGAAACAGCGGATTACCCTCGGTCGTCTCGAGAATCCGCGCAAGCAGCGCGCCCGGCAGGTCGACCGCTCCGAGCAGCCCGGACACCAGCTCCTGGCTCTCGCCCGGGTCGAGTGGCTCGAGCTCGATCACATCGACGGGCCGGCGCCCCGCCGCCGCCAGCACCTCGCGAATCTCGCGCAACTCCGGCCGCGCAAGCGCGACCAGCAGGACCGGCGCGTCACGCACCCACTCGACCAGGTGCTCGAGCAGGTCGAGGAACATCGGCTCGCCCCAATGCACATCGTCGAACACCACAACCAGCGGCTGCCGACGCGCGAGACCTTCGAGCACGCGCCGCACGCCCCAGAACGTCTCCTCGGCCGGTACAGGATCGCCGGCACCGAGCAGCGCCGCCGCCCGCGACACGACCCGCTCGCAGTCCGCGTCATCGCCAACCAGCTCGGTCAGCTTCGCGATGACCTCCTCACGCGAGTCTGCTTCGTCGATCGATGCCGCCGCGCGCAGCACCTCCGCGATCGGCAGGAACGTGATCCCCTCACCGCTCGGCTCGCAGTGGCCCTCGACTACGACCACGCTGTCGCCGGCCGAGCGGCCGAACTCGGCCGCCAATCGCGACTTCCCCAAACCCGGGCCGCCGATCACGCTGACCAGACGGCAATTCCGGCTCGCGATCGCGCCATCGAGCGCCGCACGCAATCGCAACAGCTCGAACTCGCGGCCCACCAGCGGCGCCTCCGCCGCCGCGCCGCCAGCCTCTCCCAGCTCGAGGTGCGCGTCGAGCAGTCGCCACACCCTGACGGGAGCCGCTTTCCCTTTGAGCCCTAGTGGCTCGAGCTCCTCGAGCGCGACATGACCGCGAACGATCCGCCGCGTCGCCTCGCCGACGAGCACCTCCCCCGCTCGCGCCGCCTGCTCCAACCGCGCCGCCGTATTCATCGTGTCGCCGACCAGGATGCCTTGGTCATCCACGACGAGCTCGCCCGTGTTCACGCCCGTCCGCATCGCGAGCCGCACACCCCAGGATCGCTCAAGCTCATCGTTCAACACGTCAAGCTCCGCCACCATCGCCGCGGCGGAGCGGACGGCGCGCAACGCATCGTCCTCATGGGACACAGGAGCTCCGAAAGACGCGACGATCGCGTCGCCGATGAACTTTGCGACCGAGCCGCCGAACCGCTCCACGACTCCACGCATAACCTCGTAGAACCGGGCCATCACTCGCCTCACCGACTCCGCGTCCAACATCTCCTGCAGCGCCGTCGAACCTGCCAGATCGCAGAACACAACCGAGACGACCTTGAGCGCCGCCTCGCTGCTCGGGCCAGCGCCGGCCGGCATCTGGGCCCCGCAGGCGTCGCAGAAGCGGGCACCCGGACGGAGTTCGGAGCCACAAGCGCCGCACGACTGCGCCAGCCCCGCACCGCAGTTCTCGCAGAACCGTGCGGTCTCGCGGTTCGCGTGACCGCACCCAACACAGGTGTACGAAGACTGGCCTCCCATGAGCCCCTTCAGGCCAGATTCTTACGTCCAATCGTCGAGGCGTCAACGCGCACTGGGCGCGTTGCAGCAGGCGGGATCGCTAGCGCGCGACCGGCACGCCGGCTTCCGCCGGCGGCCGTACGTACACGATGTCGCCCAGTGCGAGCTCGAGCTCCTCGGTCTGGCCGCGCGTCAGCTGAGCGCGCGCCACCTCCCCACCCGGCAGCTCCAGCTCGATCCGGACCTCGAAGCCGAGATGAACGACGCGTAGCACCATCGCCTCGATCGTTTCCTCCGATGGCGTGAGCGACACGGTGACGTCGTGCGGCCGCACGAGCTTGCCGTCGATCCGGCTGACCGGCCCAACGAAGCCCATCACGAAATCGCTCGCCGGCCGGTCGTAGATCTCGCGCGGCGAGCCGACCTGCTCGATCTTGCCGGCGTTCATCACCGCGATCCGGTCGGCGACCTCCATCGCCTCCTCCTGATCGTGGGTGACGAGCACCGTCGTCACACCCTGCTCGTCGTGCAGCCGGCGCAGCCACTGACGCAGCTCGGCGCGGACCGTCGCATCGAGCGCGCCGAACGGCTCGTCGAGCAGCAGCACGCGGGGCTCGATCGCGAGCGCCCGGGCGAGCGCCATCCGCTGGCGCTGTCCGCCCGACAGCTGGTGGGGATGCTGCTCCGACCACTGCTTGAGCCCGACCAGCGCCAGCAGCTCGTCGACCCGTGTCGTGATCTCCTCGCGCGGGCGCTTGCGGATCCGAAGCCCGAACGAGACGTTCTCGCGCACCGTCATGTGGGCGAACGCGGCGTAGTGCTGGAACACAAACCCGATTCCACGGTCCTGAGGACGCGCGGTGGTGACGTCGGCGCCGTCGATCAGCACCTGGCCGGAATCAGGCTGCTCCAGCCCAGAGATGATCCGCAGCAGGGTCGACTTACCGGATCCGCTCGGCCCGAGCAGCGCCGTCAGCGAGCCCTCGGGAACCTCGAGCGTGACGTTTGACAGCGCGTCGAACTCGCCGAAGCTCTTTGAGATTGCGTTGGCGTCGATCCTCATCTGTTCGCCCTCCTAGGTCCAAGAACCGTCATAGCCAGCAACACGAGCAGTGAGATTGCGGCGAGCTCGGTCGCGGCCGCATAAGCACTCGTCAGCGCCCCCGAACCGATCTGCGAATCGCGCTGCTGGACGAGCAGCGGCAGCGTCAACGTCGAGCCCGAGACGTTCGACGAGACGATCGCCACCGCGCCGATCTCGCCCAGCGCCCGTGCGGTTGTGAGCACCACTCCGTACGCGACGCCCCATCGGATCGAGGGCAGCGTGACGCGCCAGAACGTCTGCCACGACGATGCTCCCAGCGTCGCCGCGGCCTGCTCCTGCTCGTCCCCGGCCTCGAGCAGCACCGGCGCGACCTCGCGGACGACGAACGGCAGCGACACGAACACGGTCGCGATCACCATCCCGGCCGGGGCGTAGATGATCATGATGCCGTGGCTCAGAAGCCAGTCGCCGAACCACCCGCCCTTGCCGTACACCAGCACCAGGGCGAGGCCGACGATCACCGGCGAGACGACGAACGGCAGGTCGATCAGCGCGTCAAGAGCCGCTCGCCCGCGGGTCTTGCTCCGAACGAGAATGAGCGCCGCGCCAACGCCGAAGATCGTGTTCAACGGGACCGCGATCACCGCGATCAGGAGCGACAGCCAGAACGCGCTGACCGCCGCCGGGGTGGTGATCCAGCCCCAGGCGACGCCGATCCCGTGCTCGAAGGTGCGCTCGAACACGACCCCGACCGGCAGCAGCAGCAGCAGCACCAGATACAGCAGCGCGACCGTCCGCAGCGAAAACTTCGCGCGCCGGCTAATGACCACCGCGGGTCCCCCATCGACGTAGCGCGAACAAGATCAGGAGCGCCAGCGCCAGCAACACGACCGACAGCGACGCCGCGGCCTGTGGCGCTCCGCTCTCGACGTCGGCGAAGATCACGAGGCTCGCGATCTTGACCTTCGCCGCGATCAGCACGACGGAGCCGTACTCGCCCATGCAGCGCGCGAACGCGAGCGCCGTCCCCGACACGATCGCCGGGCGTAGCGCCGGGAGCACGATCCGCCGAAAGGTCGTGAGGTTCGACGCGCCGAGCGACGCGGCGGCCTCCTCGACCTCGCGATCGAGCTCGAGCAGGACCGGCTGCACCGAGCGCACCACGAACGGCAGCGTCACGAACAGCAGCGCCACCAGCACCCCGATCCATGTGTACACGAGGTGCACGCCGACCGGGCTACCGGGGCCGTACAGCGCGATCAGCGTCAGGCCGGCGACGATCGTCGGCAGCGCGAACGGCAGATCGATCAGCGCGTTGACGAACCGCTTGCCGGGAAAGTCGTCGCGGACGAGCACCCACGCGACGACCGTCCCCATCACGGCGCCGATCAAGGCCACGACCAGCGACGAGCCGAGCGTAATCGCCAGGGTCGAGACCGCGAAGCTGTTCGAGATCGAGTCCCAGAAGGTTCCGAGCCCGGAGCTCACCGCCTTGACCGCGACGGCGGAGAGCGGGATCAGGACGATCACGCTCATATAGAGCGTGGCGACGCCAAGCCCCAGCCCGCCGCCGCGGCTCCTCAGGGCACGCGAACGCGCCGCCCGCGGCCTGGCGGCCGGGGGCGACGCGGCGTATGCATCAGCTGGAGGCAGTTGGGACTCCTGCCGCCTGCTCGATCTTCGTGATCGACCCACTCGCCGGGTCGAAGAACGTCGTCTTCGCCGACGTCCAGCCTCCGAGGAAGCCGATCGTGAACAGCTGCGGCGGTGTCGGGAACTGGGTGGCGAACTTCTTCGCGACCGAGGCCAGCACCGGCCGGTAGCCCTGCTGAGCCCAGATCGTCTGCGCCGCAGGGGACCACAGCCAGCTGACGAACGCCTGGGCCTGGGTGGCATGCGAGCTCTTGCTCGTGACCGCGATCGGCGTCTGGATCAGGATCGTCTGCTTCGGATAGACGATGCTGACGGCGTCGCCCGCCTTCTCGGCCGCGAGCGCGTCGCTCTCGTAGTCGAGCAACACGTCGCCCTTGCCGCTGGTGAACGTCTGCAGGGCCGAGCTCGCGCTCGACGGCTGGACGCTGACGTTCTTGGTCAGCAGCGTCTTGACGTACGCGAGCGCCTGCGCCGGCGTCTTGCCCTCTTTCAGCTCCGCGCCGTATCCGGCGAGGATGTTCCAGCGGGCGCTGCCGGAGGTCGACGGGTTCGGCGTGATCACATCGACGCCGGGCTTGGTCAGGTCATCCCAGCCGGTTACGTGCTTCGGGTTGCCCTTGCGGACGACCAGCACCACGACCGAGTCGCTGACGATCCCGTTGGCCGCGTTGGCGTCCCAGCTGCTCGCGACGATCCCGTCCTTGACCAGCCGGGAGATGTCGGGCTCGGTCGAGAACGCGACCACGTCCGCCGGCTGGCCGGAGTCGACCGCCCGACTCTGCGCGCCGGAGGGGCCGAACGACTCCGAGAAGCTCACGCCCTTGCCCTGCGCAGTCTGTTCGTACGCCGCGGTCAGCGCGTCATAGGCCTTCTTTGGCGTCGAGTAGGCGACCAGCGCCAGTTGCGCGCCGCCGCCACCACTGGACGACGGGGCGGCGGCAGTCTTGCTGGTCGTGTCGGACGATCCGCCGCAACCCGCGAGCGCGACCGAACCCGATGCGATCAGCGCGGCGAGCCCGCCGCCACGGAACTTGAGTGCTTGAGTCATGTGCTCCTCTGCAAAACCAGTATTTGTCGATTGGCTTACGGGGTTTGACGGTAGCACAAATTCTAGTATTTATATTGACATAGGCTATTTGATTGACTAAGTATCGTCGGCTCGGCCGGTACCCTGGCCCCTGGTAGGGCTTGGACCCAATCAGGAGGACTGACATGAGACGCGCACACGTCGTGCTCGCGGCGGCAGCGATCACGGCACTACTGGCTGGCTGCGGGAGCAGCGGCTCGAGCAGCTCCGGGGGCGGGAGCGGGAAGGCATCACCGGCGCTCAGCGCCGCGGCCTGGAAGCAGAAGATCAACGGGATCTGCGCGTCGATGACGGCGCAGAGCAACGCGCTGACGAAGCCGACGACGACCGCGCAGCTGAAGCCGTTCATCCAGAAGATCGTCGACTACGCCGACGCGGAGATCGCCCAGATCAAGTCCGTGACGCCGCCCGCGCAGTTCGCGGCCGGGCAGCAGCAGGTGGTCTCGGACCTGACGACGGTCTTCGGCGCGATGCAGACGGTGCTCAAAAAGCCGCTCAGCGCGACGTCGTTCGCAGCGCAGCTCAAGGCGCCCGCTGTCCAGCAGGCGGCGAAGGATTACGTCGCGCGTTCGCGGGCGGCGGGGCTGTCGTCCTGCGTCCTGGCGACAGGCGCCTAGCTGCAACGCGCAGGGCCGCTTCGCCGGCCGAACCGCTGAAGGCGGCGTTGGGACGCCATCGCGAGCCGCTGCTCGCTAGGCTCCCGCGCCGCCAATGCGGTTCTTCGAATACGAATCCCGGGCGATCGTCGAGAAGGCGGGAATCCCCGTCACCAAGCACGGGTTCGCTCGCACGGTCGACGAGGCACGCGCGATCGCAGCCGACATCGACGGTCCGGTCGTGATCAAGTCCCAGGTCCTGACAGGCGGCCGGATGAAGGCCGGCGGGGTCCAGTTCGCCGCCGATCCGGACGAGGCGGCGTCGCACGCGCAGACCGTGCTGGCGCTGGAGATCAACGGCCACATGCCGCGCGGCGTGCTGGTCGACTCGCGCGCCTCGGTCAAGCACGAGTACTACGCCGGCGTCGTCTGGGACGGGATCCGCAAGCGGCCGGTGATGCTGTTCTCGGACATGGGCGGGATCGACATCGAGCAGGTCGCCGAGGAGCACCCCGACCACGTCGCGCGCGCGCACTTCTCGACCCGCACCCCGTTCAGTGACTGGCAGGCAAAACAGCTCATCGCCTCTCTCGGCCTGAGCGGATCGGCGCTGAACCGGGCGACCCCGATCGTGGCCCGGCTTGCCCGGCTGTTCCTTCGGTACGACATGACGCTCGCCGAGATCAACCCGCTCGGCGAGCTCGATGACGGCTCGTTCGTAGCGCTCGATGCGCACATGGACATGGAGAACGAGGCGCGACCGCGCCAGAAGGCGCTCCTCAAAGAGCTCGGAGTCGGCGATGAGGAGACCCGCCAGGCGCGCGAGGCGACGCCGTTCGAGCTCGCCGGCGAGGAGGTCGACGCCCAGGACCACCGCGGCGTGGCGGGCAACGTGACGGAGTTCGACGGCAACCTCGGCCTGGTGATCGGCGCCGGCGGCGGCTCGTTGACGCTGTTCGATGCCGTCCGTGCCCACGGTGGCAATCCGGCCAACTACTGCGAGATCGGCGGCAACCCGTCGGTGCGCAAGGCGTGCGGGCTCGCGAAGCTCGTGCTGCAGAAGCCGGGCGTCGACAAGATCGCCGTGATGATGTCGATCGTCTCCAACACTCGTGTCGACATCGTCGCGCGCGGCGTGATCAAGGCCTGCGTCGAACTCGGCTACGACCCGGCCGAGAAGATCGCGATCTTCCGGATCCCGGGCGCGTGGGAGGAAGAGGGCTTCAAGATCCTGGAGAAGTACGGCGTCGAGTACGCCGGTCGCTCGGTCTCTTTGAACGAGGCGGCGCGCCGCGCGGTGGAGAAGATCCAGGGGAGCGCCACGTAACCGATGTCGATCCTCGTCAACGCCGACACGACGTTCATCGTCCAGGGGATCACCGGCCGCGAGGCCGTCAACCTGACCCGCGAATGCCTCGACTACGGCGCCGGCGCCCGGATCGTCGGCGGCGTGACACCCGGTCGGCTCGGACGCGACGTCCACGGCGTGCCCGTGTTCGACACGGTCGCGCAGGCCGTCGAGCAGCACGGCGGTCCGATCGATGGGTCGGTCGTGACCGTCCCCCCCGCCTTCACGCTGGACGCGGTCTTGGAGGCCCTCGAGAACGGGATCAAGCTGGTCGTGATCGTGACCGAGCGGATTCCCCGCGGCGACGTCGCGCAGATGGTCGAGCTCGCGAGCGAGCGCGGCGCGCGGATCATCGGCCCGAACTGCCTCGGGATCATCGTCCCCAACGTGATCAAGATGGGCGGGATCGGCGGACCCGCGAAGGATGCGGCGAAGTCCTACACACCCGGGCCCGTCGGCGTGATCTCGCGCAGCGGCGGCATGACCACAGAGATGAGTTCCACCCTGACCGCCGCCGGCCTCGGGCAATCGACCGCCGTGTCGATCGGCGGCGACGCGATCATCGGCTCCTCGTACGCCGAGCTGATGCCGCTGTTCGAGGGCGACCCGGACACGCGCGCGATCGTGATCTACACCGAGCCCGGCGGGCGGATGGAGGCCGAGCTCGGACGCTGGGTGACCGACAACAACTCGCGGCTGCCGATCGTCGCGTTCATGGCCGGACGGTTCATGGACGAGATGCCCGGGATGAGCTTCGGCCACGCCGGCACGATCGTCGAGGGCAAGGAGGACACGGCGACGGAGAAGATCGCCCGCCTCGCCGAGGCCGGGATCACCGTCGCCGAGGACATCGCCGACATCCCGCGCATCGTCAAGGAGAAGATCGCCGAGCGCTCGGGGGCGCCGGCGTGAGCGCTCTGTTCATCAACGTCGAGGTCTCGCCTGAGGTCGCCGGCGACGCCGACCTCGCCGCGAAGCTCGCCGAGGTGTGTCCGGTCGACATCTTCCACGTGGTCGACGGTCACGTGCAGATCGTCGAGGAGAACCTTGACGAGTGCGTCCTCTGCCAGCTGTGCATGAACGTCGCGCCGCCAGGCAGTGTGCGCGTGATCAAGCTGTACGACGGCGGTGCCGTCCTCGGGGCCTGAGACCGCCGTCGCCTCCGGTCGCCGGCATCCGTGCGAGGTTTGGGCAGCCACCTTCGTGGCCTGAAAAGGGCGCTAGTGAAGGGGTAACGGGCAAGCGCTGCCGTGATTCGGCTCTCGGCGCCGTTACGACCGAAGTTTCCTCCGCCACGCGGAGGAAACCGCCGGTTGAACCCCAAGGCGACCAGTGGCACCCCCCACAACCAAAGTTTTCATGGAATCCGGTGCGTCGCCGAAGCGCCCGAATTGGCGAGGCTCACCCCGTAGCGACAGCGATGCGCCCGCTGCGCGCCGGCGCGAACGTCACCGCCCGGCGCGTGACCGACTCCCCCTTTGAACCCGGCGCCGGCTTCAGCCGCACGGACTTCAGGATCGTCGATAGCACGACCTTCATCTCCACGAGCGCGAACGAGGCGCCGAGGCAGCGGCGGATGCCCCCGCCGAACGGGATCCACTCGTACGTGCCGGGCGTGACGCCGAGGAAACGCTCGGGCTTGAACGACAGAGGATCGGGATACAGGTCGGGCCGGCGATGGAGCAGGTAGATCGACGGCGCGATGTGGACGCCGGCCGGCAACTCCCAGCCGCCGAACTCCATCGGCACCAGCAGCTTGCGCGCGACCGCCGGCACGACGGGCCGCAACCGCAAGGTCTCCTTGATCACCGCGTCGAGATAGTCGCCGTCGTCGGGATCGTCCTGCAGCCGCGCGAGCACGTCCGGGTGCCGGACGATCCGCTCGAGCGTCCACGCCATCGCGGTCGCGGTCGTCTCATGGCCGGCGACCAGCAGCGTCATCAGCTCATCCCGCAGCTCGACGTCCGTCAGCGGCTGGCCGTCCTCGTCGCGCGCCGCGAGCAGCAGCGAGAACACGTCGGTCCGCTCCGCTCCGCCTGGGCTCGCACGCCGTGAGCGGATCTGCTCGTAGATCAACTCGTCGGCCTCGCGCCGAGCGGCGGCGATCCGGGCCCATGGCCCGCGCGTGCCGGGCTGACCACCGTTCGAGGTCAGCATCAGCATCAGCACCGCGAGCCGGTTGCCGACGACGTCGAGCTGGCGGCGCAGCGGCGCAGCCAGCCGCTCGCGGCCGGCCGCGTCATCGACGCCGAACACGACGCGAGTGATCACGTCCAGCGTGATCGCCTGCATGCTCGGCAGGACGGCGAACTCGCGCCTGCGCGGCCAGCCGGCGATGTGCCACTCGGCGGCCTCCTCCATCGCCCGCGCGTACAGCCGCATCCGCTCGCCGTGGAACGGTGGCAGCATCAGCTTTCGCTGGCGAAGGTGCTCGGGACCGTCGAGCAGCAGCACCGAGCGCTGGCCGAGCAGCGGCGCGAGCACGATGTTCGCCTCGCCCGCGTGCAGGAGCGAAGGATCGCCCGTGAAGACCTGCTTCACCGCGGCTGGGTCGACCGTCACGACCAGCACGCGGCCTGGCGCGGGCAGCAGCGTGAAGTAGTCCCCCATCCGCTCGTGGCACTGCTCGAGGAACTTGGTCGGCTGGAAGATGAACCCGGTCCGCATCATCCAGCGCGAGAGCGTCGGGCGCGGCGGGAGTGTCGCGAGGTCCGGAATTGCCGCGGCGCCGGGCGCGTCGGGCGAGCCGGGCGCGGCAGGCGAAACGGTGGCGGCGGTCTCGTTCACTGAGATACTTGATGGTATCCACATACCCGATAGGATGTCAAGCCGCATGCCACGCCAGACCCGCAAGGAGAAGCAGGCGCACACCCGCAACTGCTTGATGCGCTCGGCGTCGAAGCTGTTCGCCGAGCGCGGCCTCCAGAACGCCTCGATCGACGACCTCGCCGAGGATGCGGGTTTCACCAAGGGCGCGTTCTACGCCAACTTCGCCAGCAAGGAGGAGCTGTTCCTGGCGATGCTCGACGAGCGGTTCGCCGAGCGGTTGAACGAGATCGAGCGGCTGCTCGCCACCGAGGGCACCGACGCCGAGAAGGCGATCCGCGCGGGCGAGGACTTCGCTCACATGCTGAGCGCAGATCCCGAGTGGCAGCGGCTGTTGTTCGAGTTCACCGCCTACGCGATCCGCAACGACGAATTTCGCGCCGAGCTCGTCGCCCGCCGTCACGCGCTCCGCAGCCGGATCGCGGCGGCGCTGGCAACGCGCGTCGAGGAGCTCGGGATCCAGTCCGCGGTCCCGGTCGACCAGATCGCGGTGATGACCGGGGCGATGGCGACCGGCTTCGCGGTCGAGCGGCTACTCGAGGGCGACGATGTCCCCGATCAGCTGTTCGGGACGATGTTGCTCGTGTTCTTCGCCGGCCTGCGCGCGCTGGCGGCCGAGCCCGCCGGCGCTCGCTAGCGGATCCGCAGCTCGTGGCGGGCGAGCGTCTGCCCGCCGTGGCGAACGCGCACGGTGTACGTCCCGCGCGTGAACCGATGGTGGTGAAGCGCGCGCACGATCACCCGCCTGTGATGGGTTGAGACCTGCCCGAGCTTGTGGCGCGCGACCACCGCTCCATGGTGGACGACCTCGAGCTCCAGCTTCGAGAGCGTGCCGCTGCTCGTGTTCAGCACCACCACGACGCCGTGCAGCTTGCGCTTGAATCCCTCGACCCGCATGATCAATCGGCCCACATGCGGCAGCTTCGGGCTCGGCGGCGCCGGCAGCACCGTCAGCTTCGGGTTCTCGGGCTTGCAGGCGAGCTCGCCCGGGAGCAGGTTGCCGGCCGCGACCAGCTGTGGGGGCTCCAGCAGTGCCGGCTTCGAGGTATCGAGGAAGTCGCCGACGGTGTTCGCGTTCGCGTCGCGGTAGGTGCACGCCGGAAGGTTCCACTTCGCCTCGATCGTCGCCAGAACCGATGTGTGGTCGTGGACGACGTTCGTGACCGCGTGTGGCTTGGAGTACGGCGACGCGACGATCGCGGGTACCCGCGGGCCGTAGACGTCGTACCCACCTGGATAGTCCTTCGGACCGAGATCTGGCTTGATCGAATCCGGCGCGATCGCGGCCGGCGGCGGCACATGGTCGTAGTAGCCGCCGTGCTCGTCGTAGATCCAGACGATCAGGGTCCGCGGCCAGGCCGGTGACTTCAGGACCGCGTCGACGATCCCCTGGACGAACGACTCCCCGATCTGGATATCCGCCGGGTTCTCCTCATCCTGGTCCTGGGCGGCGACGAACTGCGACACGCCATTCGCGATCGGGAGCGAGCTGGCGAGCTGCGAGCCGACCACGTTCAGGACGCCGATCTCCGGGTCGACGAAGCTGACTGCCGGCAGCGTGCCGGCGGCACAGTCGAGGAAGAACTCCGCGATCGGCGCCATCTTGAGCAGGTTCTTCTCGACCACGTCCAGGATCACCGCCGTCCCCGGCACGTCGACGAAGTAGTCCTTCCAGCTGACCCCGTAGTGGTTCAGTCGGTCGAAGATCGTGCCGTTCGGCGGCGATTTGCTGATCGATGAGGTGTCGGTCGAGATCAGCCCGAATGCCGTCCCACACAGGTAGAAGCGGCGGTTCGGATAGGTCTGGCAGGGCGCCGAGCAGAACCATCGGTTGCCGACGCAGAACGTGTTCGCGAACGAGTAGTAGAACGGGATATCCGACTCGTCGTAGTAGAGCATCTGCCCCTCGTCGACCACTGCGAACCCGTCCATGCGACCGCCGTCGACCTCCTGGTGGGTCGGCGTCCAGGCCTGGGTCACGCCCGGCGGCTGGCAGACGGAGCCGGCGTGCTGGACACGGACGATCCCGCCGTCGAGCGGATTGCTGTTGGTCGGGCTCCCGGCGGCATCGAACGTGAATCCGTCGGCCCTCGGCTGGCCGCGCCGGGGCAACATCCCGAAGTAGTTGTCGAACGAATGGTTCTCCTGCATCAGGCAGACGATGTGGTCGAACGGGAGCGCCTCGGTCGCCGTCCCGGCGGGTCGGCTCGGATCGGGCAGCGAGTCGGGCCCGCGCCGCCCGAGCGTCGCGGCGCGCGCGAGCAACGGCTCGTACGGCGCCAGCATCCCGACCGCCGCCGCGCCGCCTGCCGCGCGCATCACGCCCCGCCGTGTGTATCGCCCGTCCAAACTCAAGTTTTTTGGACTTTAGGGGCTGGCGGGACGTCGGTGTGAACCGCGAGTGAAGAAGAGCCGCCCGGGCTCAGGCCGTCTGGCCGGCCAGTTTCCGCTGCGCGGCGTCGGTCAGCGGGCGATAGCGACCGCCGCTCGCGTCGAGGTACCACACCGTTTTGCCGTCGCCCGGCTCAGGGATCCCGGCCTCGCGCAGCGGACCCGTCAACGGCCGGTACCAGGTCGTGACCGGGATCTCCTCCACCACGTGGACGATCGACGGTCGCTCTACGAGCGGCAGCACCTCCATCGCCCGAGTCAGCTCCTGCGCGGCCAGCTCGCCGCCGGTGCGGAGCGTGATCGCCGCGAGCGCGATCTGCTCGGGGCCACCGTTCTTCTCGACGCCGTACGCGACCGCGAGGTCGACCGCCGGCAGGTCCCCGAGCGCATCGCGGATCGGCGCGGTGAACACCGGGCCGACGGCGGTGCGGATCACGTCGCCGACGCTGTCGACGCGCCAGTAGTCGCCGTCACCGTCGCGACGGAACAGGTCGCCCGTCGGAAGCCAGGCGTCGTCGCGCGAGAACACGCCCTGCCACGGCGTCGTGGTGGTCGGGTCACTCGCGCTCACGCGCGCGAGCAGCATCCCGACCTCGTCCGTGCCGGACTCCACGGCGAGCCCGTTCTGCGCGAGCACGAGCCGCCCGAGCTCGATGTCGTAGGCGGCGATCTTGACGTCGGCGCTGCCGGGCAGCGGGCGGCCCAACGAGCCGGGCTTCGAGCCGCTCAGGTTGACGAGGATCGCGCCGGCCTCCGTCGAGGCGTAGAACTCGAGCACTCGCGCGGGCTTGAAGCGCGACTGCACCCGCCGCCACAGTCCGCGCGGCATCCCGGAGCCGATGAACAGCCTCACCCCGTGGTGACGCTCGCCCGGGTGCGGCGGCGCCTCGGCCAGGTCGTGTAGCAGGGTCCACGTATACGACGCGACGGTGACGCCGTACCGCCGTGCCTCGTCCCAGAAGGTCATCGGTTCGAACGTGCTCGCCATCGCCAGCCGTGAGCCGCCCGCGACCGCACCGCCGATGCTCATCATCAAGCCCGAGGGGTGATACAGCGGCGTGACGCTGTAGACGGTGTCTGAGGAGGTCAGCGCCGCCGAGGAGGCGGTCCCGAACGCCGACATCGCCCAGCGCCGGTTCGTGATCCGGCTCATCCGCGTCCGCTCGCCCTCGCCGGTGAAGACGATGAACGCGAGGTCTCGCGCCCGCCCGGGATCGGGGCGATACCAGCTCGGCAGCGAGACCGCGCCCGGATCGATCTGCTCCATGTCGGTCGTCAGCGGCACGCCAAGGTCGCGCGGGGCGCCACCGCCGCCGAGCACGAACGTGTGCAGCTTCCCGAGCCCGGCCGCAAGCGGCGCGCGTTCGGGGTCGGCGATGATCCTCGTCAGCTGCGCGAGCGCGGCCTCGCGCGCGATGTCGCCGTCGGGCCGCAGCAATACGGAGACGGCACCGAGGCGGCTAATCGCAACCACCAGCGCGAGCGCGCTCGGTCGCGTGCCCATCATCACGCCGACGTGCTCGCCACGCCGGACGCCGATCGAGATCAGCCCGCGGACGACGTTGTCGATCCGCTCGTTGATCTCGCGCGCGTCATATGCGCGGTCCTCGTACAGGAAGAATGTGTCCGACGGCGCGTTGCGGCGCCGCTCCGCGACCAGCGAGCCGATCGAGATCCTCGTGCTCGACTGGATCTGGCCGAGCCGCACGAGCCGCGGCAGCTGGCTGGCGGCCTCGAACGTCAGCTCGCGGACGCTGCGGATCGTGTTCTGGGTCGTCTTCAGCACCGATCGCGCCATGCCGGTGCCAACGCCACCGGCCAGCTCGAGTCCATAGCCGACCCGGTTGCGGACCTCGGGCACAAGCTCCGATCCGCTCTCGTCCGGGATCGCCGTCAGTTCGGCCGGCAGCTCGCCGTCGCCGGCGCGCCAGTTCGCCCATGCCGCCACCGTCGGCCACGTGATCGTGTTAGAGGCCGAGCCGACGACGAGTCCGAAGTGGCCGGCCCGCAGCGCGAGCTCGTACACGTCGGCGCGCGGCGCTGCCTGGCGGATCGCGCGCACGCCCGGCGCCGGCGCGATCTCATCGACGGTGCCGACAACGCTCATGATCGGGCATTCGATGTCGGCCAGCGTCACGAGCCGATCCTCGATCACGAAGCCGCCCTCGAGCATCCGGTTGTGCGCGATGAACTGGCGCAGGAACTCGGCCATCGCCGGGCCGGGCCACGCGACCCAGCCGTCGGCCTCGAGGAACCGCCGCTGACCCTCGCGCGGGAGCAGCGCCTCTCGATCGTGCAGCCTCAAGATGAAGTCGATCCGGCTGCGCAGCGACTTGACCGGGTCCAGCAGCCGGAAGCCCGTCCGGCTCGCCCACGCCGGCAGCGCCATGCCGCCGAACACCCGGTCGGCGAGGAACTCTGCTGCGCCGGCCGCGAACTCCTCCGGGATCCCGAACGGCATCGCGAGCCTCGTGTCGACCGGACTCCCGAACGTGATCACCGAGCCGAGTCCGAGGTTGCGGCGATAGGCGGCCGTCTGATAGCAGAACATCCCGCCCTGCGAGTAGCCGGCGAGGTGGACGTCGAGCCCGGTCGCGGCGCCGACCTTGTCGACCGCGTCCGAGACGGCGAGGACGTGGTCGGTCAGCGTCCGCTCGAGTCCGCCCTCCTCGTGCTCGGGAGCGCCGAAGTCGACGACCCAGGGGTCAACCCCGTGCTCGCGCAGGATCGTCACCGCGCTCGTGGCCGGCGAGACGTCGTAGACCTCGGCTGCGAGCATCATCGGCGGCACGAGCAGCACCGGCGGACCTTTCGCCTCGTCCGGGTAGTAGTGGCGCAGCCGGTAGATCCGGTGCTCGTTCGCGACCTCGTAGGGCGAGGGCTCCTCGTCGGTCGCGAGGCCTCCGAAGCGGGCCACCTCGAGCGCGTTCTGCGCCGCGGCGCCGAGCCGGGCGACCGGCCTTGTGAGAGTCTTTGGAATCAGGTCCATCGCGGCCGTACATCTTCTCAGTAACCGGTATCGTGCGGTCGCCGACAATGACCGTCACGGATCTCGAAACGATCGAACTGAAGGTCTCTGAGCGCGTCGCGTGGATTGTGCTCAACCGTCCCGACGCGCTGAACGCGTGGACGCGACAGCTCGGCGTCGACATGCAGGCGGCGCTTGACCACGCGGCCGAGGACGCCGAGGTCCGCGCAATCGTGTTCACCGGCGCGGGGCGCGCGTTCTCCTCCGGCGCCGATCTGAAGAGCGGTCCCGAACTGACCGAGGACGGCAAACCCGACGTGCTGACGCGCCTGCGGACCGTCTACAACCCGCTGCTGCTGGCCGTGCGCACGATCCCCAAGCCCGTGATCGCGGCGGTCAACGGCCCGGCGGTCGGGATCGGCTGCTCGCTGGCGCTCGCGGCGGACATGATCGTCGCGTCGGAGTCGGCGTACTTCCTGCTCGCGTTCGTCAACATCGGCCTCGGGCTCGACGGCGGCGCCTCGGCGACGCTCGCCGAGCGTGTCGGCCACGCGCGCGCGTTCGAGATCGCCTACCTCGGCGAGCGCATCCCAGCCACGACCGCGTTCGACTGGGGGCTCGTCAACGAGGTCGTCCCCGACTCCGAGCTCGAAGTCACGGTCTCCGGGCTCGCCGCGAAGCTCGCGGCCGGACCTCCGGGCTCGTACGCGAACATCAAGCGCGCGATCAACGCGCACGCCTACGAGCGCTTCGAGGCGCAACTCGACCTCGAGGCCGTGCTCCAACAGGGGCGCGCCGAGTCACAGGACTTCGTCGAGGGTGTGCTGGCGTTCATGCAGAAGCGCCCGGCAGCCTTCACGGGCCAATAGACGGTTAGGCTTGCGAGCATGAACCTCGCAAGCATTCTCACCGACTCGTCCGCGCGCGATCCCGAGCGTGTCGCGGTCAAGCTCGACGACGTCGAGCTCACCTACGCGCAGCTCGACGGGGCGAGCGCCCACGTCGTCGGGCTGTTGCGCGAGCACGGCTTCGAGCCGGGCGATCGCGTCGGGATCATGCTCCCCAACATCCCCCACTTTCCGATCTGCTACTACGGCGTGCTGCGCGCCGGCGGCGTGGTCGTGCCGATGAACGTGCTGCTCAAGAAGCGCGAGGTCGAGTTCTACCTGCGCGACTCCGGCGCGAAGCTCCTGTTCGCGTGGGAGGGGTTCGCCGAGGATGCGCAGGCGGGAGCGGAGCAGGCCGATGCCGAGTGCGTGATCGTCGAGATGCTCGGGTTCCAGCAGCTTGTCGGCGCCGCCGAGCCGATCACCGAGATGGCGGACACGGCGGACGATGACACCTCCGTGATCCTCTACACGTCGGGGACCACCGGCACGCCGAAGGGCGCGGAGCTGACGCACTCCAACCTGACCAAGAACTGCGAGATCGCGCTCGGACTGTTCGGGCTCGGATCTGACGCGGTGACGCTCGGTGCGCTGCCGTTGTTTCACTCGTTCGGCCAGACCTGCGGGATGAACGCGACCACGTTCGGCGGTGGCACGCTGACCCTGATCCCGCGGTTCGAGGCCAAGAAGGCGCTCGAGATCATCCAGCGCGACCGGGTGACCGTGTTCGAGGGCGTGCCGACGATGTACAACGCGATGCTGCACGAGCCCGACCGCGAGCAGTTCGACACCTCGACGCTCGAGGTCTGCGCATCCGGCGGATCGGCGATGCCGGTCGAGCTGATGCGCTCATTCGAGGAGGCGTTCGGGTGCAAGGTGCTCGAGGGCTATGGCCTGTCAGAGACCTCGCCCGTGGCGTCGTTCAACCATCCTGACCTCGAGCGCAAGCCGGGCTCGATCGGGACTCCGGTCGACGGGGTGGAGATGAAGGTCGTCGACGACGACGACAACGAGGTGGCCGCGGGCGAGGTCGGCGAGATCGTGATCCGCGGCCACAACGTGATGAAGGGCTACTGGAACCGCGCCGATGCGACCGAAGAGGTGATGCGCGGGGGCTGGTTCCACTCCGGCGACATCGCGAAGAAGGACGACGACGGCTACTACTACATCGTCGACCGCAAGAAGGACCTGATCATCCGCGGGGGCTACAACGTCTACCCGCGCGAGATCGAGGAGGTCCTGTACGAGCATCCCGACGTTCGCGAGGCGGCCGTCGTGGGGATCCCGGACGACGCGCTAGGCGAGGAGGTCGGCGCCGCGGTGGCGCTGCGCGACGGCGCTTCGACGACCCCGGAGGAGCTGCGCGATTTCGTCAAGGGACAGGTGGCCGCGTACAAGTACCCGCGCCACGTGTGGCTCGTGGACGACCTCCCGAAGGGGCCGACCGGCAAGATCCTCAAGCGCGAGATCGAGCTACCCACGAGCGCTTGAGCGGCGCCGTCGCGATCCGGACCGCGACGCCGGACGACGTCGCGCAGATCGTTTCGCTGATCGCGGAGCTGGCCGACTACGAGCGCGCGCCAGAAAAGGCGGTCGGGACCGAGGAGCTGATCGCGCGGGCGCTGTTCCGGACGCCGCCTCACGCCGAAGCGGTGATCGCGGATGTTGACGGCGGCACGGCCGGATTCGCGCTGTTCTTCGACACGTTCTCGACGTGGCTGTCGCGGCCGGGGATCTGGCTCGAGGACCTGTTCGTACGGCCGGCGTTTCGCGGGGCCGGCGTAGGCCGCGCGCTGCTGGAACACGTGGCCACTGTCGCCGTCCAGCGCGGATGCCCCCGGCTGGAGTGGACGGTGCTCAAGTGGAATGCGCCCGCGATCGGTTTCTACGAGCAGCTCGGCGCCGAGGCGATGGACGAGTGGCAGACGATGCGCCTGACCGGGGATGCACTGGCCGACGTCGCGCGCGGCGGGTGAGCGGCGAGCGCACTTCCACAGCTGTACACGTCCCGCTCCTGACCGTCGCGCGCGAGTGGGGCCGGATCGGCGTCACCGGGTTCGGCGGGCCGCCGGCGCACATCGCGCTGCTGCGGGGCCTCGTGGTCGAGCGCCGCGGGTGGCTGAGCGCCGCCGAGCTCGAGGATGCGATCGCCGCGTGCAACCTGCTCCCCGGTCCAGCATCGACCCAGCTCGCGATCTTCTGCGCGCGGCGAGTGGCCGGCCCCGCCGGGGCGATCGTCGGCGGGCTGTGCTTCATCGTCCCTGCCGTCACACTGATCCTGGTGCTGTCGGTGCTGTTCCTCGGGCACTTGCCGCCGCGGTGGGTCCGCGGGGCCGGGGCGGGCGCCGGGGCGGCCGTCGCGGCGGTCGCGGTCCAGGCCGCGACCGGTTTGGTGCCCCCGAGCTGGCACCGAGCCGCAGAGAACACCCGCTGGCTGGCGTACCTGCTAATGGGTGGCGTGGCGGGCGCGGTGCTCGGCCCGTACCTGGTGCTCATACTGATCGGCTGCGGCCTGCTCGAGTTATCGCTGAGACGATCGCACAACGTCGTCCCGGCGCTCGCGGCCGTACCGGTGGCCGCGGTCGCGGCCGGGGGCATCGGCGCGTTGGCGTGGGTCGGGTTCAAGGTCGGCGCGCTGTCATACGGCGGCGGGTTCGTGATCGTGCCGCTGATGCAGCACGACGCCGTCCACACATATCACTGGATGAGCTCGGCGCACTTCCTCGATGCGGTTGCGCTCGGCCAGGTCACTCCTGGCCCGGTCGTCGCGACGGTGGCCGCGGTCGGCTATGCCGCCCGCGGAATCGGCGGCGGAGTGCTCGCGGCGGCGGTCGCATTCGCACCGTCGTTCACATTTGTACTGCTCGGCGCAGCCCGGTTTCAGCGACTCCGCGGGAACGTCGGCGCGCAGGCGTTCCTCGACGGCGCCGGGCCTGCCGCGATCGGCGCGATTTTCGGCGCCGCGATCCCGCTCGCCGGTGCCTTGCGCGAGTGGTGGCAGTTCGTGCTGCTCGCTGCGGCCGCGGTCGCGCTGCTGCTGGCGCGCCGCGGCGTCGTCGAGACGCTGCTCGCCGCCGGCGTGATCGGCGCGATCGTCGGCGTGGCCGGCGGCGCGCTGCCTTAGTCAGCGTCCAGTGTCCGTGGGCGGGTGGCCGCTGAAGCTGAGCACCTGCTGGATTCCACTCGGGCGGTTCGCGTAGCGCATCGTGTAGGGGAGCAAGCCGGGAACGAACTTGATCCGCTCCGCGGTCGCGCTCGCGCGCCACGCGGATGGGTTCGAGCCCTGCTTCGCGGCGAGCTCATTGCCGGCCTTGGTGATCGCGCCCCACAGCAGCTTGCGGCACCGTTTGAGATTGCCGCCACCGCAATAGCGCGCGGCAAACCTGCCCTTGACATGCTCGCCCAGCATCGTCCGCAGGTCCTTGTAGATGTACCCGTACCAGCCCTCCTCCTGACCCCCCGGGGGCGCCTGGAACGGGGTCATGAACGACGCGAGCGCAGTAGCGAGCTGCGAGCCAAGGACGTCCGACGCCCACGCGCTCGCCAGCGGGCTCCACGCGGCATCCATGATCGCCGCGCCCGGATCGGTGATGTTCCCGATCCCGGACCCGTCGGTCCGGTCGAGCCGGCTGCCGCCGTGGCGGTACCACGCGTCCAGCAGCGCCAGCATCCTCGCGTCGCGCGCGTTTGGAGCACGACCGCCGTGGAGCAGCTTCGACAACACCGGCTCGAACTCCCTCTCGCGCACGTCCTGCGTCGCCGCTTCGTTCATCGCCGAGACGATTCGTGCAGGGGTCAGGTTGCTGGCGTGCCCGAGGTTGTTCATCAGCAGCAGGACACGGTGGAGCGCTCCGTACATCCAGTTGTCATCCGGCGCTTCGTAGCCTGCCTCGGTCCGGTTGTTCCAGTTGAGGATCTCGCCGCTGGGCGGGTTGATGCCCTGCGGGTGGTCCTTGAACGACAGCCAGCCGCGCCACTCCTCCTTGCCGCTGCCGCTGATCGGCAGGTCCTGGTCGACGTTCGACGGGCGGATCGGGACCAGGCCGCTCGTGAATACGCCGATGTCCTTGTCGTCGGCATAGAACGAGTTGAACGTCTGCGGCGTCTCTGAGGCGGCCTTGAAGAACTGATGCACGTTGCGCACGAGCCCATGCGCGAGGTCGTGGTAGAAGAGCAGGTCGAGCACGTCCTTGCCGTAGCTCGCACGCTTGCGCGACAGCGCGACCAGCCGATGGTGGACGCGCGCGTATCCGAACACCGGTCCGTGGATCGTGCGCCAGAACGTGACCTCCTGAGTCTTGCTCCCTTGCGTCAGCGACCCGGCATCGAAGAACTGCATCGGCCGGCACGTCCCGTCAAAAATGTACCTGTGAATGCTGTGGCCACAGAGCGTCTCGACATACGTGTCGATCTGGTCGAGCCCGGCCGAGGTCAGCGACCAGGCCGCGTCCTGGCTGCGGCCGATGAAGATGTACCCGGGGAAGGGTGCCGCCGTCGCACCGACCTGGCTGATGCCCGGTCCCTCCAAGTCCATCTCCTGGGTCAGCCCCGGGTAGTAGTAGCCGATCTGCGGTCCAGCGACCATGATCGGGTGGTGCGTCGCCGACCGGCTCGCCGAGACCAGCAGCGCGTTGCTCGCCTGACGCTTGAAGTCGCGCGTCACCGCGAGCGCCCGTGACGCCGAGGCCGTCATGCTGTTCGGGTCGAGCATCACGTTGCCGCTCGTGCTCTTCGGCGGGGCTTGGAAGCGGACGTGACCCGGCACGCTGACAGGGGCCTCCGGGTCGTTGGCCTCCCGCAGGTCGTTCCAGACGGCCAATCCCTTCTTGGCTCCCAGGCGACGCTCCAGCGATGAGAGGAACTCGCCGTCCACAGCCTGGCGCCCGCCACCCTCGCCGACGAACTGGTCCTTGAGCGCGTTCAGCCCGTAGATGTCGGTCCGCGTGAACGGTGGCGCAGACGGGGTGTGGATCGCGGTGTACGCGTTGATGCCCTGGAGGTAGACATCGATGTCGTGGAGCACCGCTTGGCCCTTGGCACCTGCCGCGAGCAGCCCGTTGGTCTGCTTCGCGACCTCGGTCTGCGTCTGAGCCGTCGGCCTGAAGCTCGCCAGATTCCCGATCAGGTTGATCGCACTCAGGCCCGGAGCGTCGATCGCTGCCAGCAGCGCGATGTACCGCGCCTCCGTGAGCAGCAACCCGCGGTCCTCAGCGACCACCCAGCCCGCGCCCCAGGTAACGTCGTCGCGCGTCACCCCGTAGATGTGCGGAACGTTGTACGTGTCACGGAGGATCGTCACGCCGGCGTGCGGCACCGTCTCCTGCGTCAACGGACCGGACACGGCCGACCCCACCGCCTGCGGCTTGAAGTCGGCCAGCAGGTCGGCACTGGTCACGTGGTTGAACAGCGGCGTCAACGCGTTGTACATCTCCGCCTGCTGCTCCTCCTTGGGGAGCAGCGCAGGCGTCGGAACCGACCCGTACTCGCCGGAGGGCATGATGTCCCGCGCGATGATCGCGTAGTCCTTGGCGCTCGTCGGCGGCGCAGTTGCAGCCGCTGTGCTAGGCGCCAGCAATGCGAGTGAGACCACTGCCGACACCCCGAACGGGAACGCGGCACGCCTGTGACGCCGGATCATCCCAACCCCTCTCTGTCTCTCTCAGCTCCCTGCGACCCAGGGAGCCATCACACCCTACACCCCGGCGCGCTGGAGTGTCGAACGTCGGGGGCTCCCGGACCGCCCAGCCGAATAGAAAGGCCCCGCCGAAGCGGGGCCTCCCCTTAGCAAGCCTGTAAGC
The DNA here is from genome assembly GCA_963712675.1 of uncultured Solirubrobacteraceae bacterium. Lineage (GTDB taxonomy): Bacteria > Actinomycetota > Thermoleophilia > Solirubrobacterales > Solirubrobacteraceae > Palsa-465. The sequence continues at coordinate 268,750 of CAVQJF010000021.1, read as the reverse complement.
CGGATCCTGTCCGGGGCGCCTACCGCCGGTTGGCGGCCGGGCCCGTGAGCAATCATCCATCTGAGCGGCCTACCCGGACCTTGGCGGGTCACCTACGAACGGTCCTGCTTGGCCTAGCATCGAGTGGGGTTTGCCTGGCCGCCGCGTCACCGCGACGCCGGTGCGCTCTTACCGCACCATTTCACCCTTACCGGCCTGGAGCTCTGCAGCGGCTCCAGGCTTAGGCGGTGTCTTTTCTGTGGCACTTTCCCGCGGGTTTCCCCGGGTCGGCGTTATCGACCACCCTACCCTGTGATGTCCGGACTTTCCTCGAAGGAGTACGTCACCTCCGCGACTGCTTAGCTTGCGAGCTTCGAGCTTACCGCGCGGGCGTCACGAAAGTGTGGAATCGCACCCGCCGCAGCGGCCACCGATCGACCGCGCGTGCGCTCCGTATTGCGGAGCCATCTCGCTTCCACACACCGGACAGTCGACCGCTCGATGGGCGGTGAGCCCCTCCCATGCGCCGACGAGCACGTCGTCGAGCGTAGGCTCACCGCCCGCGACTTCGAACAGCGTTGGTGCCAGAGCGAGCATGCTCACCTACTTGATGCTCCGCATCAGGCCGACCACTTTCCCCAGCACGCGCACGTCGCGGCTGCGGATCGGCTCCATCGACGCGTTCTCTGGCTGCAGCCTGATGTGGTCCTCCTCCTGGAAGAACCGCTTCACGGTCGCCTCCTCGCCCACCAGCGCCACGACGATGTCGCCGTCATCCGCCACGTCCTGCGGCCTCACCACGACCAGATCGCCGTCGAGGATGCCGACGTCCATCATCGACTCACCCCGGACGCGCAGCAGGTACTCCCCGTCTCGTCCGCCCGCCGCCTCCGGCGTCTGCACGTAGTCCTCGATGTTCTCCTCCGCCAGCACCGGCTGGCCGGCGGCGACCTGCCCGACGAGCGGCAACCCGGGCTTGACGAAGCCCCGCACGCCGGCGGCAGCCCGATCGAGCATCTCGATCGCGCGCGGCTTGGTCGGGTCCCGTCGAAGCAGCCCGATCCGCTCGAGGTTCGCGAGATGCGCGTGCACGGTCGACGAGGACGCCAATCCGACCGCCTTGCCGATGTCCCGGACCGTCGGCGGATAGCCGTACTTGGCGGAATACCGCTTGATGAAGTCGAAGATCTCCTGCTGGCGCTTCGTCAGGTCCATCTGATTGCTCCTTTGTCGCCGCGGCGCCAAACCTCAGCGTCGAACATGTGTTCGTGAATGTAGCGCCCCTCACGGACGGACTCAACCTGCGCCGCCGCCCGCCCGCCGACACCGAGCGCTCGGCTTCCGCGCGCTGCCTCACCCGGTCTATACTGCCGCCCCCAAGCGCCTGTGGCGGAATTGGTAGACGCGCAAGGTTGAGGGCCTTGTGGACTGAATGGTCCGTGGAGGTTCGAGTCCTCTCGGGCGCACTGGGCGGGCCGCGCACTAGCAGCCCGGCCACGAATGGGCGCCGGAGCGCCCGTTTGTGGCAGCTCTCATCGACCCCGCTGCATCCGACATGCGTCGCTACGCCGTCACTGGTTGTGGATCGGCCCGCACAATGACGGTGTCGGCGATGTGAATGATCTCGTCGACGGGCAGCTCGGCGAGTGATGCGTGCCGGCGGATCGCCTCCGGACTGGTCGCTTCGTAGATGCATACGGTGCCGACCGAGCCGCCGCTCTCATCCAGGACGTAACTGCGGATCCAACGCACGTCGTTCGGCATCTCCTCGTCGCCGACGTTGGTCGAGCGCGCTGCGGCCTGCTCGAGTTCGCTTCCCGAGCTCCAGCCGTTGCGCCGCAGAATCACGTACAGCTCCATGGTGTCCTCCCTTGTGTGTTTGGTATGGCGGTCCCGCGCCCGTTTACGCGGGCGCGGGACGGTCGCTTGCGCGATGTGGTCAGCCGTGGTTGAACGGCGCGGCGAGCGGGTTGGTTCCCATGTACGTCCCCGACGGGTTCGGGTACCAGACCCAGAAGTGCAGCGTAATCAGCCGCGGGTGCCAGAAGTTGAACTTCGAGCGCGTTCGCGGACTGGTCGCCGCGCACTTCGACTGGTCGGTCTGGAACACGAACGTTCCATCGTTGTAGTGGCACGCGGCGCCGAACACGCCGTAGCTGGCGCCGGGTAGCGGCGGCCTGGCGGGCATCGACGTGAACACCCATTCCAGAGCCCCGAGCTGCCACTTGTGGCCCTCGTGCTCGTACACGAGGATGTCCGGTCGGCGAACATTGAAGCCCGTCACCTTGTTGTTCAGGAAGTGGTAGCCCATGTTCGGGATCATGCGGGTGATGATCCGGTAGCCATCGGCCTTCGCCTGCGCCAGGTTGGTGGCGTACTTGTTCGTGGCAAGACGAGCGGCGATCACGTCAGCGGCCACCTTAGCCTGGGTCGACGCCGCCACCGCAGCGCGAGCAGGGTCGCTCCGCGGCATCATTTTGACCGAAGCCGAGGCCGTGAACGCGATCGTTGTCGCGAGCGCGACGAGCATCGCCGCGGTGATCATCAGGCCTGTGGCCAGTTTGTTGGTACGTGCTTTGAACATGTTGTCCCCGCTATCTCAGTGGATGACGTTCGTTGTGAGCCGCGGCGGCTAATGGACTGGGTAGGACGGGGGAACGCTGACGACGGTCGGCGTCGTTGGCGTGGTCGGGCGGATACCGTTCGTGATGTCCGGTCCGACGCTCCGGCCGCCGCCGGTCGCGATCGCCGGTCCCGCGCCCGTGCCGCGGTACTGGATCAGCGGGTAGTAGGCGCCGCGATGCTGGACCCGCGGGTAATAGGTGCCGTGATACAGAGCTACCGAGTGCCGGATCGCGACGTGACTAGTGCGCGACGAGCCCGCAAGTGCGAGAAACAGTGCGGCGATGCCGACTGCGATGAGCGCGCCGGCTGCCGTCAGAACGGCGCTGGGCCGGCGGAACCGTCGGGGCGTCAGAGCTGGTTGGATCGTGGTCATGAGTGACTGCCTTTCTTCTGGTTGGTTGTGAGGTTCGTGCTCGACGGACAGTGAGCGGGGTGCCCGTGCGTTGGTGGCGTTCAACCGACGCGTGCCGGTCGTGGACTGCTTCTGCGCGACTGGCGGCCGCCGGTGACGAACGTCGCCCCGACGCCGATCGCGATCAGGCCGGCGGTGCCGCCGGCGCCGATGGCGGCGTCGCCCCAGTCAAAGCCGGAGTCCTCGACGACGCGCACGACGCGAACCGACGTTTGCGGCGACGGGTTATTCGATTGCGGCGGGTCCAGGTTGGGGCGAGCCTGAGCGCCGGATACGGCCATCGCGCCGAACGCGAGCGTTAGAGCGAGACCGGTGCTGATGCGGCGGGTTAGGAGGGTCATGTCGACGGCCTTTCTTGTGGTCGATCGCACGGTGCGACCGGTTCGATCGCAAAACCTGGCGGCGCTCGGCAAACGCACACCTGGAAGCGGTAAGAGGCCGGCAAATGGGCCGCCGGAAGCTCGCCGCGGAGCCTCCGACGGGCGGCTGATACGGTTCGGCCGGGGTTACTTTGGGAGCGGACGTCGAGTTCCGGGTTCTGGGCCCGCTCGATGTGCTCGCGCGGGGGGTGCCGGTCGCACTAGGCGGCGCCCAGCAGCGGGCGCTGCTGGCGGTTCTGCTGCTTCACCGCCGGGAGGCGATCTCCACCGATCGGCTGATCGAAGAGCTGTGGGGCGAGCGTCCGCCACCGACGGCCACGAAGACAGTCCAGGTGTACATCTCGCAGCTGCGCAAAGCGCTCGGCGCCGAGCTCCTCGAGACGCACGGCCGCGCGTACCTGCTTGCCGCCGAACCGGAGCATGTCGATCTCGATCGCTTCGAAGCGCTCGCCGCGAGTGGTTCTCACGCCCTCGAGAGTGGCGACGACACCATGGCCGTGCGGCTTCTGCACGAGGCGCTCGGGTTGTGGCGCGGCCCGCCGCTTGCCGACTTTGCGTACGAGTCGTTCGCGCAGAGCGAGATCGCGCGGCTGGAGGAGGCGCGGCTCGCTGCGCTCGAGGATCGGATCGATGCGGAGCTCGCGCTCGGGCGTCACACCGGGCTGATCGCGGAGCTCGAGGCGCTGGTCCGGGAGCACCCGGTCCGCGAACGTCTTCAAGGACAGCTGATGCTGGCGCTGTACCGGGCGGGCCGCCAGGCCGACGCGCTCGCGCGCTACACCCAGGCTCGCTCGGCGCTAATTGACGAGCTGGGGCTCGAACCCGGCCGAGCGCTCAGCGAGCTCGAGCGGGCGATTCTTGCGCGCGATCCCTCGCTCGATGCACCACCCCGGCAATCGCCCGGCCTCGGCCGCGCTGCAACGGGTCGCCGGAGCCGTCGCGGCGGGCTATTGATCGCTGCCGGCGGAGTGCTGCTCCTGGCGATGGTCGTGGCCGCTGTCGTAGAGCTCACCCGCACTGGCACTGCCGGGCTCGCGCTGGTCAAGCCGAACTCCGTCGCAGCGATCGACACGCACACGAACGCGGTCGTCGGCCAGGTGTCGGCCGGGGCCCGGCCGAGCGGAATCGCGTTCGCGGGCGGTTCGCTGTGGGTCGCCAATCTCGACGATAAGACCGTCTCGCGTATCGACCCCGCCACGCTGCAGCCGCTGCGAATACTCGCACTCCCCGACCCCCCAACCGGTATCGCGGCGGGCGGCGGCGCCGTCTGGGTGGTCAGCTCGGAGCAGGGTGCCACGTCGGTCGCGGTCACGCGGATAGACCCCCAGTTCGCCGTGATCACGCACACAACTCAGCTCGGCAACATCGTCCCGGGCGGCACCGGCTCAGTGGCGGCACAAGGAGACGCCGTGTGGGTGGCGCCGTCATCCGGTCTGCTCGCGCGGCTGGACCCGGCGACGGGACGGGTCGTGCGCCAGCTCGACCCAAACGCGGGCCCGGCGGCCGTCGGGGTCGGAACCGGCGCCGTCTGGCTTACAGACACCGAGGCGGACAACGTCACCCGAGTCGACCAGACGAGCCTTCTGAGGTCGATCCCCATCGGGCACGGGCCCAGCGGGATCGCGGTCGGTGCGGGCGGCGTGTGGGTCGCCGACTCGCTCGACGACGCGGTGGTGCGCATCGATCCAAGCACGCAGGCGGTGACTACGACGGTCCCCGTCGGACGATCCCCGAGCGGCGTGGCGATCGGCGCCGGCTCGGTGTGGGTCGCCGACAGCGGCGACGGCACCGTGACCCGCGTCGACCCACGCACCGACAAGGTGATCGCAACGATCTTCGTCGGGGGGAGCCCCCAGGCGATCGTCGTTGTCCGCGGGCGCGCATGGGTGACCGTTGACACGCGCAAGATCTCACCCGGTGCCGTGGGTCCCGTCGGCGGCACGCTGCAAATGGAGTCCCAGACGGATGTCGACTTCATTGATCCCGCGCTTGCATACACGCCGCTGTCCGCGCAACTCTTGTACGCGACCTGCACGAAGCTCCTGAACTACCCAGACAGGGCCGGCCCGGCCGGATCCCAGTTGGTTCCTGAGGCGGCGCTGGCGTTGCCGGCACGGTCGGCCGACGGGCGAACGTACACGTTCACGATCCGCAATGGCTACCGATTCTCGCCACCGTCAAACGCAACGGTCACGGCGCAGACGTTCAAGTACACGATCGAGCGCGTCCTCAGCCCGACCATGAAAAGCCCGGTCGCGGAGCAGTTCACCGACATCGTCGGCGCTCGCGCCTACATGGCCGACAGGGCCGCTCACATCAGCGGAGTGACCGCCGACGGCGACAAGCTGACGGTCCGCCTCCTGGCGCCGTCGCCCGACTTCCCCTCACGGATCTCCGAGCCCTCCTTCTGCGCCGTGCCAACCAACACGCCGATCGATCCCGACGGCGTGCGACTCATCCCATCGGCCGGCCCGTACTACGTCGCATCCTACGCGCCGGGACAGGGCGTCGTGCTCACGCGCAATCCGAACTACCACGGGAACCGTCCGGACCGACTCGATCGAATCGAGCTGGCCGTCGGGATCCCCGCGCCGCAAGCCCTCGCCGAGGTCGAGCGAGGCGCCGCCGACTACACCCCGATTCAGCTCGGAGGGGCCGCCGCAGGAGGCCTCGCCAGCAACGTCGCTGCCAAGGCATTGCAGCTGGCCGCGCGGTTCGGACCGCGAAGCGCGTCCGCCAGACACGGCGATCAGCGGTACTTCGTCGACGCCCTCCCGCAGCTCGACTACTTCCAGCTGAACACACACCGGCCACTGTTCGCCTCCGCGCGTATGCGACAGGCCGTCAACGATGCCATCGACCGCAGCGCGCTCGCCCAGCTCGGAGACGGATTCCAGCCGCTGCCCGAGCGAACAACCGACCACATCCTGCCGCCCGGCATCCCCGGATTCAGTGACGCGCACATCTACCCGTCACGTCCAGCTCTCAACAAGGCAAGACAGCTCGCCCGGGGCGAGCGCAGGACCGCCGTGCTCTATACGTGCGACTTCCCGCCTTGCAGCCAGCAAGCCCAGATCATCAAGACCGACCTCGCGGCGATTGGCCTCCGCGTCGTGATCAAATCGTTCCAGGTCTCAACCCTATTCGCCCGAATCTCAAGGCCAGGCGAACCGTTCGACCTCGCCGGGGACCTCGGCTGGGTGCCGGACTACCCCGACCCCGCCGCGATGATGACCCCGCTCCTCGAGGACGGCACCATCGCCCCCACCTTCGATGATCCCGCTTACCAACGCCGGCTCGCCGCCGCGGCACTCCTCTCCGGCCCAGCCCGCTATCTCGCTTACGCCAAGCTAGACGCAGACCTCACCCGCAACGCCGCGCCGCTGCTCCCCTACGGAAATCTCTCCGCGCACGACTTCTTCTCCGCACGGATCGGCTGCCAGACCTTCGGCCCGTACGGCATGGATCTCGCCGCGCTCTGTCTAAGACGCACTCGCAAGTGACCCACAGCCCGCGGGCAGCTTCTCGGTGAGCTATCGATAGAGCTTGTCGAAGACGTCCGCGTAGCGCTCGTAGACGACGTTGCGCTTGACCTTGAGTGTCGGCGTCAGCTCACCGGTCTCGGTCGACAGGTCGTGGTCGAGGATCGCGAAGCGCTTGATCTGCTCGACCTGGGCGTAGCCGGCGTTGACGGTGTCCAGGTGCGTCTGGATCAGCGCGCGTAGCTGCTCCGAAGACGCGAGCGTGGCGGCGTCGGCCGGGAGCCCGAGCTTGTCGGCGACGGCCGGGATCTCATCGGGGTCCAGGGTCACGATCGCGACAGGGTACGGCCGGCGGTCGCCGTACATCACCGCTTGTGAGATCAGCGGCAGCGTCTTGAGGTCGTTCTCGAGGTTCGCGGGCGCCAGGTTCTTGCCCCCGGCGGTGATGATGATGTCCTTCTTCCGCCCCGTGATCGAGAGGTAGTCGTCGTCGATCGCCCCGAGATCGCCAGTCTTGAGCCAGCCGTCTGGCGTGAACGTCTCCGACGTCGCTTCGGGGTTGCGCCAGTACTCGCGGAACAGGACCGCGCCTCCGATCTCGATCTCGCCGTCCTCCGCGATCCGTACCTCGGCGGCGCCAGGGAGCGCACGACCGACCGTGCCGAACCGCATCGCGCCCGGCCGGTTCAGCGTCGCCCCGCCGGTCGTCTCGGTCATCCCGTACCCCTCGAGCACCGGGACGCCGCAGGCGTAGAAGAAGCGCAGCACGTCCGATCCATGCCAGCGCTGAGAACGACATCGCGGGCAGCCCCGCCTGCCTCCGACGAGAACGACGGACGAATCGGCGGTCACGGGCGCCACGACCCGTAGGACCCGGAGCACCTCGTCGGCACGGAGAGGCGGCGGCGCCGCCATGACTCAGCCCAGCGACTTAGACGCCGAGAGATTCACACGGGAGATCCGCGCTAGCTGCGCGAACACGCCGTTCTCCTCACGCATCTGCTCGATCGTCTGCTCGCCAGACTCGAGCGCGCGCCGATCCTTATCGCGCGCGCTGCTTCTCCGCCCACAGCTCGGCGGGGTCAAAGCCATCTTCAAGATCGAACGACATGGTCACATCGTATCGGCACCGACCCCCGGATCCGTGACAACACCCGTGACAACATCCACTCTGTCCAGGGGGTCCAATCCGTGCAGAAAACCCCTCGATTTGCGGGCGTCGGACCCCAGAAAACCCATCTACGCCGGGTGATTCGCGTTGAGGGCCTTGTGGACCGTATGGTCCGTGGAAGTTCGAGTCTTCTCGGGCGCACTGGGAGGGGCCCCGCTAGCGGGGTTGTCGGGTCAAATAGCCCGGGCTCCCAACTCGGGCGACGTTGCGGCCGCGGAGCGTGGATCCCCGGGACCGAACCAGAGCTCGTAGAAGTGGATTGTTCGCGTGGCTCGAGTGTGTACGCTGCCGCCACGGTCAGCAATGACAGGGGTAAAAGATGCGCCTTGGGTACCGTCGAGTCGGGATCTCGCGACAGCGTGATTAACGCGATCCGTGAGCAGGACGCGTATCGCCGCGAGCACGGCAAGCCGATGCGCAGCTTTGCTGTCGGCGTGGGCTTCGGCTTCGAGAAGACTGGCCAGCACAAGTTCACCACGCGCAGGGCCTGGCGTTCATGAGCCCGAAGCCCAAGACGCCATGAACGGGGCGCAACGCATCAGATGGTCGGCTGCCGGCATCGTGCTGCTCACCGCGGTCGCGGGGTCCGGCGCGCTCGCCCAGACATCGAGCGCCCCGTTGGCACGCATCGCCGATGCTGAGGTCCTGATGCAGGGCGAACACGCCGTGGTGCCGGTAGGCTGCCACGATCGCGGGACGCTGCCCTGCATCGGGACGCTGGTGCTCCGCGCTCGGCTTGGCGGACGCGAGCCCGTCGTCGTCGGCCGCCGCTCCTTTTCGATCCTCGCCGGGCTGACGACCGGGGCCAGCGTCCGCCTGACCGGCGCCGCCCAGCGTGCCATCGCCCGGAATCGCGGCCGGCTGGCCGCCACCGCGACGACGCGGACCCGCGGCGCCACGGGAGCCGAGGTGCTCAGCACCCGCAAGGTTGTGATGCGCTCGCGCGCAGCCTCTTTGTCCGAGAACCCTGACGTACTCAGCTGGGTGGAGATGGAGGGTGCACCGTCGATCAGGTTCGGGAACTGCGACGACAACCCGGAGTCGGCAACCTACAGCGACATAGGGAAGACCACGAACCGCCTCGCGGGGACCTTCTCCGAACATGGCACGTGGACGCAGACGAGCAGTGACGGAACTATCGCTTACGGGCCGCTGAAGACCACCTTCACGATCACGTCTGGCACGACGATCGTCACAGGGACGAGGACGATCGTTGTGGCAACGGACTGCGTGAGTCCAGGGATCGGCGACTTCTCCGGCGTCGGGCCGTACACGGCGACGTTGAAGGTGACGGTGGGCAGCGGGCCGCACGCCACCCAGAGGAGCTATATAGACACCGGGTTGAGCACGATCGGTATGGACTTCCCCCGCAACAAGCCGATGTCGAGAGGAGGCTTCGCATCCGACGACCTGTTCCCCTACCAGCGATGCGGCAGCCACACATGTCCCGCAATACCACTGCGGTGAAACGACGAGAACGCCCGTCACGTGTCCGTGTTGCCATCTACGGCGCCGTTGTTGCTACTGCCCTGACTGTCGCGGCCGTCGCGGCGGGGGCCAGAGGAACGGCCGCGCGAGCCGATCCGCGCGCAGAGATCTCCGGCTCAATGCGGCAGGAGTTCCGGACCAACAAGCTCAACTCGATGGTGTTCGGTGTGTGGGTGAACGGCAAGCCGCTGATCACCAGCGCGCTCGGCAGCGCGCTGCCGGGCGTCCGCGCGACGACGGACATGCACTTCCGGATAGGGAATACGACCGAGGCGTTCACGACCACACTGTTGCTGCGGCTCGTCGACCAGCGGAAAGTCAAGCTCAGCGATCCCGTATCGAAGTGGTTTCCACGGCTTAAGCGCGCCAGGCATGTGACGCTGCGGATGCTCGCGACCAGCACGTCTGGGTATGCCGACTATGCGAAGACCAGCACCGCGGCGAAGGTTCTCTATGCCAATCCCTTCGCCCCCATTTCGCCGATGTATCTGATCAGACTCGGCACCAACCTGCCGCCGCTGTTCGCGCCGGGCAAGAGCTGGGCATTCTCGGACACGAACTTTGAGCTCCTCGGCGCGATTCTGCAGAAGATCACCCACAAGCCGCTCGCTGCCGCGCTCTACGACCAGATCCTCAGGCGAGTGGGCTTGACTCAAACCCGGATGTCCCCCACAACCGCGAACATTCCGCCGCCGGTGATGCACGCTTACACCAACGAACGAGGCAACTACGAGGACTCGACGTTCTGGAATCCGTCGCTGTTCGGGCTCAACGGGGGCATGACGTCGTCGCTGTCGGACTTGAGCAGATGGGCGGTGATCCTGGGCCGCGGATCGCTTCTCTCCCGTGCCTCGCACCGCCTTCAGGTCGGACCCGAAAACGTGGGCCTCGGAAAGCTGACGCGCAACTTCTGGTTCGGAATGGGCACCGTGGTGTCGAGGCATTGGATCCTCGTCGAGCCGCGGGTCTTTGGCTACAGCGGCGTCGTCGCCTACTTCCCGCCGAAGAAGCTCGCCGTTGTCGCCTTCGCGACGATCGGACTCCACGGCAATCTCGCCGTTCACAACGGCCTTGATGCATTGCACAGGTTCGCACTGATCCTGACACCCAAATCGGTGCCGACCTTCCCGGTCGCGCACCGATAGGCAGCCCGGCCACGAATGGGCGCCGGCGCGCCCATCTGTGGCCGGGCTGGTCGGGTTCTACGCTGCGGCTGGTCCACAGCCCGCGGGCAGCTTCTCGGTGAGCTATCGATAGAGCTTGTCGAAGACGTCCGCGTAGCGCTCGTAGACGACGTTGCGCTTGACCTTGAGTGTCGGCGTCAGCTCACCGGTCTCGGTCGACAGGTCGTGGTCGAGGATCGCGAAGCGCTTGATCTGCTCGACCTGGGCGTAGCCGGCGTTGACGGTGTCCAGGTGCGTCTGGATCAGCGCGCGTAGCTGCTCCGAAGACGCGAGCGTGGCGGCGTCGGCCGGGAGCCCGAGCTTGTCGGCGACGGCCGGGATCTCATCGGGGTCCAGGGTCACGATCGCGACAGGGTACGGCCGGCGGTCGCCGTACATCACCGCTTGTGAGATCAGCGGCAGCGTCTTGAGGTCGTTCTCGAGGTTCGCGGGCGCCAGGTTCTTGCCCCCGGCGGTGATGATGATGTCCTTCTTCCGCCCCGTGATCGAGAGGTAGTCGTCGTCGATCGCCCCGAGATCGCCAGTCTTGAGCCAGCCGTCTGGCGTGAACGTCTCCGACGTCGCTTCGGGGTTGCGCCAGTACTCGCGGAACAGGACCGCGCCTCCGATCTCGATCTCGCCGTCCTCCGCGATCCGTACCTCGGCGGCGCCAGGGAGCGCACGACCGACCGTGCCGAACCGCATCGCGCCCGGCCGGTTCAGCGTCGCCCCGCCGGTCGTCTCGGTCATCCCGTACCCCTCGAGCACCGGGACGCCGCAGGCGTAGAAGAAGCGCAGCACGTCGGCGGCGATCGGCGCGGCGCCCGACACGCAGCGGCGCACGGCGCCACCGAACAGCGCCCGCACGCGCGTGAACATCTGCTCATCGGCGACGTCGAAGGCGGCCTGGAGCTCGGGCGCGACCGCCTCCCCCCTTTCCTGCGCCTCCCGGACCCGAACGCCGAGGTCGACGGCGCGCGCGAGCTGATCCGGGTCCGCGTCCGCGGACGCGGCGGCGTGCAGCTTCTCGAAGATCCGTGGCACCGACGGCAGCACCGTCGGTCGCGTTTCCGACAGCTCGGGGACGATCCGCTTGGCGTCGCCGCCGAAGTAGATCAGGCAGCCGCCGACGTCGAGTGAGGAGATCTGGATCAGCTGGGCGAACACATGGGCCAGTGGCAGGTACAGGTAGGTCGAGTCGTCGCTGTCGAACAGCCCGATTCCCTCCAGCGATTCGCAGATCGCCGCGAAGCTTCCATGCGAGAGCACGCAGCCCTTCGGCGGCCCAGTCGTCCCGGAGGTGTAGATGAACATGGACGCGTCAGCCGGCTTCACTGCAGCCCGCGCGGCGCTCAGCCGCTCGCGGTCGCCGGCGCGCCCACGGTCGCGCAACGCGTCGAGCGTCAGCAGCTCGCCGTCGGGCGCGAACGCGACCACGTGCTCGAGCGCGGGCAGTGCGGCGCGGACCTGGTCGATCTTGGCGCGCTGCTCGGCGGTTCCGCACAGCACGGCCTTTGCCTCGGAGTTGCCCGCCACCCACTCGCACTCCTCGGCGGAGTTCGTTGGGTAGATCGGCACGAGGACCGCGCCCAGGCTCCAGATCGCCAGCCCGACGGCGGTCCACTCGGGCGACGTGTCGGCGAACACGCACACGCGATCGCCGCTCTGAACCCCTAGCGTCGTGAGCCCGACCGCGAGCTCGTCGACGGTTGCGCCGAGCTCGGCGAAACTCGTGTCCTGCCACACCCCATCGCGCTTGTGCCGCTGCGCGGGCCGCGCGTCGTGGCGCTCGGCCGCGACCGCGGACAGCTCTGCCAGCGTCGAGATGCTCATTACAGCTGCACCGCTTTCACTTCGGTGAACTCGACCAAGCCGTGCGGACCGAGCTCGCGGCCGTTGCCGGATTGCTTGTAGCCGCCGAACGGCGCTAGCGGGTTGAACACGCCACCGTTGATCTCGACCTGTCCGGTGCGAAGCCGCCTCGCGACGCGCTCGGCACGCTCGGGGTCGCCGGACCAGACGCCGCCGGCGAGTCCGTACATCGTCCCGTTCGCGATCCGGATCGCGTCCTCCTCGGTGTCGTACGGCATGATCGACAGCACCGGCCCGAAGATCTCCTCCTGGGCGATCGTCATCTCCGGTTTGACCTCGGAGAACACCGTCGGAGCGACGAACCAGCCGCGCTCCAGTCCCTCGACGGGGTCGGGACCGCCGGTCACGAGCTTCGCGCCGCCGTCGATACCCTGGCGGATGTAGTCGCGAACACGCTCGCGATGCGCATCGGTGACCATCGGCCCGAGGTTCGTCTCAGGGTCGAAGGGATCTCCCAGCTTGGCGGCCTGGGCGGCCGCGTCGGCGATCGCCTCCGCCTCGGCTAGCCGCTCGCGGGGGACGAGCATCCGCGTCAGTGCGCTACACGTCTGCCCGGAGTTGAGGAAGCACTTCTGCACCCCGTCGACGACGGCCGTCTGCAGGTCGGCGTCGTCGAGGATCACGTTCGCCGACTTCCCCCCGAGCTCGAGCGACACGCGCTTGATCGTCTGCGCGGCGAGCTCGCCGACCCGTCGCCCGGCGCGCGTCGAGCCGGTCAGCGAGACCATGTCGACGCCGGGATGCGCGACGAGCGCCTCGCCGACGACCGGACCGGTGCCCGTCACGAGGTTGAAGACGCCGGCGGGCAGCCCGACGGCGTCGATGATCTCCGCCAGCACGAACGCCGACAGCGGCGTGACCTCGCTCGGCTTGACGATGATCGAACAGCCGGCGGCGATCGCGGGCGCGACCTTTGCGGCGACTTGGTGGAGCGGGTAGTTCCACGGCGTGATCGCGGCGACGACGCCGACCGGCTCTCGCACGATCATCGAGTTCCCCAGCTCCTCCTGCCACGGGAACTGACTGACGATCCGTGCCAGCGCTGAGAACGACATCGCGGGCAGCCCTGCCTGGATCAGCCGCGACTGCGCCACCGGCATCCCCATCTCCGAGGAGATCAGGGCAGCCAGCTCGTCGCCGCGCGCCTCCAGACCGGCGGCGATCGCCGCGAGCGCCTCTGCCCGCGTGGCGATATCGCTCTGCGACCAGGCCTCAAAGCCGGCGCGCGCCGCGTTGACCGCGGCGTCGACGTCGCCCGCCGTGCCGAGCGGAACCGAGGCGATCAGCTCCTCGGTCGAGGCGTTGATGATGTCGGCCGTCTCCGAGCCCCTCGGCGCGACCCATTCGCCGCCGATGTAGAACGCATCGTGGCGGGCGGTCGTGTGTGTGGTTGCCATCGTTGTCTCCAGTCCTCACGTGGTCGCGGTGGTCGCAGCGCCGGCCGTAGGCCTGCCGGCGTCGGCGGCGATCGCCTCGGCCGTCCGATGGGCGAGCGCCATGTTGCTCAGCATCGGGTTCACGCCTGACGGCGTCGGGAACGCGCTCGCGTCACCGATCCAGACGCCCGGCACGTCGTGCAGCTCGCCGCGCGGACCGGCGACGCTTGTCCGCGGGTCCGAGCCCATCCGGCAGCTGCCCATCTGGTGCGCGCTGAACATGCGAAAGCCGCCGGCTCGGAAAGGGATTGCTTGCAGCTGCGAGATGTAATCGTCGAGGTCCTCGCCCCAGCGCCAGATCGGAAATCCCTCGGCAAAGGCGGCGATCTGAATCGCGCCGGCGGCGCGATGGGCCCGCGCCTGTTCGGCGACCGTCCGGCGCATGTTGGCGAGATCGATCTCGTCAGTCACCGCATACGTTGGCACGGCCTCTCCCGACGCGTCGATCGTGATCTGCCCATGGCCGTGATCGCGTACGAGGCCGACGGTGCTCATGCCGTTGGCGAACCGGCTCATGAAGTCCTTGTGCGCCGCGGCCGTCGTGAACGGCACGAAGCCGGCGCCGGCGCCGGTCGTGTACTGCGCGGTCTCGATCAGGAATCCGTAGCCATCGCCGTTGTGGTTGGCGAACTCGTCGATCACTCCCGAATGCGGGGGCCCCCACCACGCCTTCTGATCTTCGGCGTAGATGCCCGACAGGGCGGCGACCGGGTGCAGCCGCAGATAGCTGCCGACCGCCGGGCCGCCGATACCAGAGCGCAGCAGCAACGCCGGCGACTCGAGCGACCCGCCGGCGACGACCACATGCCGGGCGCGGACCGTCACCTGAGCGCTCGCGCCGGTCGCGGGGTCCGAGAACGTGGCCTCCACGCCGGCGGCACGGCCGCCCTCGACGAGCACGCGGTCCGCGTGGGTGCGCACGAGGATCTGGGCGCCCGCGTCGGCGGCGTCCTGCAGGAACGTCTTCAGCGTGCTCTGCTTTGAGCCCGACTGATCCCCGAAGCCGAGGTAGCCGGCGCTCGCCGGGTCGTAGCACGATGGGTCGGCGTTGCGCGTGATCGTCTCGAACGACCAGCCGAGCTTCTCGGCGGCCTCCTTGATCCGCGACGTCGGGCCGTTGAAATCAGAGCATTGATCGTTGACGTTGTTGCGCTGCCAGATCGCGTCAAGATGGCGATCGAACTCGGGGCCGTCGACACCCTCGAGGCCATGCTCGCTCGCCCACTGCTCACGGACCCAGCTCGGCGTGCGCAGGCTCGTGGTCCAGTTCACGACCGTCCCGCCCCCGAGACACGCACCGGCCTGCAGCCCGATGTTGAAATCAGCGGTCGGCGTCGGCCCCCCGCGCCAGTACAGGTTCTGAAAGCCCCACAGCTCGGACTGGTTGAAATCGGCCTCGTTGAAGTATCCGCCGGCCTCGAGCACGACGACCTTCAACCCCGCCTGCGACAGCACACCCGCGATCACGCCTCCACCCGCGCCAGAACCGATGATCACGACGTCGGCCTCGAGCGTCGTGTCGCCCGAGGGGACGAGCGGACTGATCGTCTTCGGAACGTCGGGCGGCGTGCTGAGCGGCCCCGGGTAACCGAACTGCTCCCACATCGCGTTCTTGCCGGTCGCCGGATCGGGTAGCGAGTACGTCAGGAACAGCGTCAGCCCGAGCAGCGCGGCGACGCCGAGGGTCGCCTGCGGGCCGAGCAGGGCCGTGCGCTGGAGCAGCGCCTCGCGCGAGCGCGCCGACACCTGGGTGATCCCCTGCGCCGCGAGCGCGTCGATCAGGCCGAGCAGGCCGTCGCGCTGCTCGGCGGGCATCGCCGCCAGGTACTCGACGATCGCCGCGTCGGTCCCGATGTCCGATGCGCTTCGCGCCCAGAACCCGGTCGGGTCCTCGGCACGCTCGATCGACGGGACGATCGTGTCGCAGATCGCGCGCAGCGCGGCGCGGCGCTCGTCGGTCATCCACTCAGTCATGCGGCGCTCCTTCATCCGGCAGCCGCGACGGCCACCGTTCGTCGACCTTGCACTTCAGGTGTGACCCTACGCGATCGGCGGCGGCCCAGCTTCGGCGGCGTCGAAGGGCTTGCCGGCGCGATCACACGAACTTCGGCGATCTTGGCCAGAGGGTCCGGCCGAAATCGCCCAAGTTGCTTACGGTGCTCGGCCGACGGATCGCGGCACCAAAGATGGGCAGTTATCCCGATGCGCCCGCCCGCGAGTTGATCCACGATCCGGAGCATGAAATCTCACTGGAAGGCGCTCGCCGCAGTCGTGCTGATCGGGGCGCTGGCGCCCGCCTCCGCCGCGGCTATTCAGCTCGGCAGACCGTCGGGAATCATGTTCGCCCACGGCAACCACCGCCCGACGATCAGTGGCCTCGACGGCCCGCAGCCGTCGCTGCAGTACTTCGGCGGGCCGGTGCTGCACACCAACCAGACCTTCGTGGTCTTCTGGGACCCCTCCGGCGGTCTGTCGAGCAGCTATCGCGACCTCGTTGTCCGCTACCTACGCGACGTCGCGGCCGACAGCGGCAAGACGACCAACCTCTACTCCGTGCTCAACCAGTACTCCGACGCCGACGGCCCGATCCGCTACCAGTCGACGTTCGCGGGCTCCGTCATCGACACGGATCCTTATCCGAGCGGCTGCCCGGGGACCGCCGACCACCCGTCGTGCATCACCGACCCACAGCTGGCGGGCGAGCTCGACCAGTTCCTGACGGCGCACAACATCGCGCGGCCGGCCGACAGGGAGTTCTTCGTCGTGACCGGTCCGGGCCTGAACACCTGCATCGGGTCGGACGGGTCGTTCTGCCTGTCACCCGACGGGTACTGCGCCTACCACAACGACTTCAGAAGTCCGCAGAGCACGACTATCTACGCCAGCATCTCGTATGCCGGAGGGTCGCTGTGCGACTTCCACGACTACCCGAACGGGAGCAACGCCGACGTGGCGGTCGCGGACCTGAGCCACGAGCACCAGGAGACGATCGATGACCCGCTCATCGGCGAGGCAACGGATCTCGCCGCGCCGATTGCTTGGCTTGACCCGGTCTTCGGCGAGAGCGCGGACAAGTGCACCGCCGGACCGACGCGCAACAACGGCGTCGGCGACTACAGCCAGGTCATCAACGGCCACCCCTACATCGCCCAGATGGCGTGGAGCAACGCGCTCGCGCAGGCACAGGGGTTCGGCTGCGTCCAGAACGGCGCCGACCACTCGCCGGTGGCCGAGTTCGCGGTCAAGGCGCACGGGCTCGACGTCCACGTCGACGGCCACCCGTCGAGCGATCCCGATCCCCACGATTCGATCCTCACATACCACTGGCATTTCGGCGACGGCACGACCGACTTCGGCAACGCCGAGACCAAGCACACCTACGCCGCGCCCGGTACCTACACCGTGGAGCTCTACGTCGTCGATCAGTTCGGCGCCGAGGCGTACGCGTCTCAAGATGTGACGGTCGGATAGCGAGCCCCCGCGAAAGGGGCTACGGTGTGAGGAGTGGAAGATCTCGAGATCAACGCGCTCGTCACCAGACTCTCCCGGCCGCACTCCTCAGGTGGCGTTGTGATCGAGCGCGCCGCGATCCTTGCCGCGGGCGCCGACTTCCCGGCGGTCATGGATTGGATCACCGCTCACGCCGGGACGCCGGACGCAGCTGTCGCGCCGACCCGCAGCCGCGGCCTTCACGGACCGCGCGTCACCGACGAGAGCGAGGCCGCGTCCCGAACACCGTTGCGCTTCGTGCTGCCGGCCGGCGCGCTGAACTGACCGGCCGCCTCGTCTAGGGCGCCGGCCATCCGTTCGGCCAGCGCCGGCCAGCCCCAACGAGCGGAGGCTGTGGCGCGTGCCGCGCGCCCGCGCCTGAGGCGCTCGAGATCATCGTCCAAGACGGCGACGATCGCGCCCGTCAGCTGATCGACGTCGTCGGGCTCGACGAGCCAGCCCGTCCGGCCTGCGTCGATGATCTCCGTGGGTCCGAGGCGGTTGACCGCGATCGCCGGCAACCCACACGCCATGCCCTCGACGAGGACGAGGCCGAATTGCTCACGCACCGACGCGAGCACCTGCGCGTCGGCGGCGTTGAGGAACTCCGAGAGCACCGAGTGTTCGTGCCAGCCGGCGAGGAAGACGTTGCGTGCGCCGGTGCGCTGGACCGCATCCCAGGGATGCTCCCCCTCCCATTCGCCGGGAAACCCGCCGACCAGCACGAGCGCCGGGACCCGACGCGTCTGACGCGCCGCGCGCGCGAATGACTCGATCAGCAGCCCAAGCCGCTTGACCGCCGTGTAGCGGCCAACGGCGACGAGCACGACGGCGTCGGTCAGGACCGACACCTGTTCGGTCGTGTAGGCGATGCTTCCCGGCTCAGCTCCCGGTCGCCAGCCACGCGGTTCCTCGACGAGCGCGCGGCGCCAGAATGCCGGGCGGTCGACCATCCGGGGTGCAAACGACGCTGCGTCGAAGCCGTTGGCGACAACGACGCAGGCAGCGGATTCGACCCCCAGCAGGCTGACCGCCCGATCGACGTTGCGGGGCGTCTGAACAACGATGCGCGCGCACTGCCGCGCCCAGCGCCGCATCCGCCGAGCCCATGCACCGGCATGCGTCCAGTCGGCCGGCGCCCCCTCATCGATCCGCTCCAGGAACATCAGCTCGGTCCCGTGGAGATGGCCGACGATCGGAATCCCGGGGGCGACCCGCGCGGCCGCCTCGTTGAGCGGTGTCAGGTGGTTCAGGAGGAGCACGTCGAACGAGCCGGCCTCCGCGTTGATCAGCGCTCGTTCCCAGCCGGCGACGTGCTCGCGATACCGGGCGTCGTCGACCCGCGCGAAGCACCGGTCCGGTGCGCCCGGACGATCCTCGTAGGAAGGATGGATCGGCGGATCGCCCGCATTGAAGTCAACCGCGTGGATATCGAGGCCGTTGTAGAACGTCTCCGCGTCACCGGGGCCGCCTGGCAACGAGCCGCTCAGGATCCTCACCTCCCACCCGCTCTCGGGCAGCTGTCTTGACAGCGACCGAGTGACGTGCGCCGATCCTCCGCGCGGAAAGAAGAGGATGCCGTTCAATACGCGCATCCACCCACCATACGTGACTCCGCGTTCCCCGCCCCCTGAGCCGATCCCGGTGCCGTCAGCGCGGCACGAACGCGAACGCCGTCGCGATTTCCCTGCCGCCCGGGACCGTGATTTCGTGCGCCTCGCGCGGCGTGTTGCGCAAGCGACCACCGTAGACGAGCGAGGTCGAACCGCCGCCGTCGAGGTTGAGCGCGTCGCGTGCGCCGAGGCCGACCAGCGCGTCGGCGAGTTCGTCGAGCGTCAGCCCGGCCTCGTCATCCGCGCGGCCGTCGCAGGCGACGGCGATCAGACGCTCGGCGTCACAGCCGAGCGCCGCCCGCGGATGACGCCCGGCCGTGATATCCGAGTCGAACTGGTCGGCGCCGGCAGAAAAGCCCTCCTCGGCTTGGCTGGCAACTCGACCATCGCGGACGAGCAGCGGACCGGCTTGCAGCAGGTCGCCCGCGGGGGTCGCAGCGATTTCGTCGCGGCGTGCGATCCGCACTTTTCCGCCGACCACGTTGACGCAGGCTCGCCTGGCACCCCACGGCGGCGTGAACGGGACGAAACGCTGCGCCTTCCCGTCGAGCCAGACCTCGCCGAGCGGTAGGCCGCTCCGCGTCGGCTCCGCGCCCTGCGACCTCACGTAGAAGCCGGCGACCAGCGCATCGGCCACCGCGTGTTCGGCGCACCATGTCGCAAGCCGCGCGAGCGCCGGAAGCCGCTCCAACCTCAGCGTCGTCGTCTCGATCGGGTAGCTCGCAACGTGCAACGTCGTGCCAGCCCCATCGTCGAGCCTGACACGGGTGCGCTCGAGCGACCGCTTGATCACGCGCGCATGACGTACGCGCCGGCGAGCGCCCGCACCTCGGCGTAGACGCGGTCACCGCGCTCACGGTCGATCACCGGCTTGCGGACGCTGGCGAGCGCCCACTGCTGCTGCGCGTCGGTGGAAGAGTCCTTGCCGTGCAGTTCGATCGCGGTCGCGCTGAAGTCACGCACAAGCGTCTCGAACACGAGATCGACGATGTCGTGCGGAGCTTCGTCGAGCTGCGCCTGCTCGAGGATCAGCTGGCCGTACGGGACGAGCGTGAACAGCTGTGACAGCGACTGCTGGAAGTCGAGGTCGCCGCTCATCTGCTCGGCCGTCAGCGAAGCATCCTGGACGAGCTTGACCAGCTGCTCGGCCTGCTCGCGGAAGACCGCGACGTTCGGCACCACCGCGAAGGCATCGAACACCGGGCGCCAATCCGGAAACGCAATCTTGCCGAGGCCGCGAGTCGGTCCCTGGTCGAACAGGAACGCGTCATCGGCGGCATCCTTGCGGACCGGCGGCGGGTCCAGCTCCGCGCTCCCGAACAGATACTGCGGCAGGAACTTCAGCGTCAGCGCGCGGTTCACGTGGACCGTGCCCTCGAGCTTGGGGAGACCGTCGATGCCCGTCTTGGCGAACTCGAAGTAGCTGTCGCGCTCGAACCCCTTGGCCGAGATCACCTCGGCGAGCAGCCGAATGATGCGCTCCCCTTCCATCGTCACCTGCATCTTGTTGACGGGCGTGTAGAGCAGGTACCGCCGGTCCTCGCGGCTCGCGCAGCGGACGTAGTCGACGGCGCGCGACGCGTACAGCTTCGTCGCCAGCAGGCGCGCGTATGCCTCAGACAGGATCCGCCGGACCTGGCCGAATTCGGTCACGCGCTTGCCGAACAGGATCCGGTTCTCGGCTTGGGTGACGGTCTCGTAGAACGAGTGCTCGGCCATGCCGATCGCGCAGAAGCCAAGGTTGAACTTGCCCACGTTGATCGTGTTCAGCGCCGCCTCGAACGCCGCCGGCCCGGTGTGGAGCACGTCGTGGGACCCGACCGGGTACTGCTCGAGATCAAACGCACTCACGTACAGCTGGCCGTGGACGACGTTCTTGATCAGCCTGTACGCCGGGTGGCGGCTGTCGGCGGCGAAGAAGACGTAGCCGTCCGGGCCGTCGATGTCCGAGCGCCGCCCAAAGACCGACACCATGCCGGCGACGTTCCCGTTGCCGATGTAGTACTTCCCGCCGGAGGCGCTGAAGCCACCGTCGCCGTCCGGCGTGAGGATCATGTCCGTCGAATAGATGTCGGCGCCGTGCTCGCGCTCGGACAGTCCGAACGCGAAGACCGCGCCGTCCTCGAGCAGCCTCGCCGCTCGCGCCCGGGCCGCGTCGTTGTCGCTCTGCCAGATCGGGCCGAGCCCGAGGATCGTGACCTGCCACGCGTACCAGTAGGGCAGCCCGTAGAACCCGAGGATCTCGTTGAAGACCGCGTTCCGCGCGGTGTCCCAGCGCTTGCCCGCCGCGCCTTCAGCCTCCCGTGCGGGCGTCAGCAGTGTCGCGAACACCCGCTCGCGCGCGAGAAACCCGATGAAGTCGGCGTACCACTGATCGGTGTGGCTCTCGCCGAGCAGGCGGCTCTTGCCCTTCGCCTCGAACCACTCGGTCGTGGCGCGCAGCACGCGCTGCGTTTCAGGGTCGAAGTCGGAGCCGTCGTAGGCGGCGGGATTCAGCAGGCGGGCAGCGGCTGTGGCGGTAGTCATGCGCCGGATCCTCCCAGACCAGACGCTCGAGAGCCGGGCGGCTCGCGGCGACTATCCCGGGGTCCCCGTGACGGTCGCGAGTTCAGCCGCCTCCCACGCCCCGAGGCCGCCGACGAGGTTCGCGACCCGTTGGAAACCCTGCCGGGCCAGCAGGCTGACGGCGACCGCGGAGCGATAGCCCCCGGCGCAGTAGACGACGAGCGGGCGATCCGAGGAGACCTCGTCGAACCGATCGCCCAGCTGCGACAGCGGCAGGTTGATCGCGCCGTCGATGCGTGAGTCGTTCCATTCGCGGGCCGTGCGGACGTCGAGTACCAGCGGCGGCGCCTTCGAGGCAAGCTGTTCGGCCAGCGAGCCCGCCGTGACGCGCTCGATCCGCTCGATGAGCTCCGGCGAGTCGCCGAGCTGCTGCATCGCGCCTGCCAGGTATCCGGCGACCGTGTCGAATCCGATCCGTCCCAGCCTCGTCGCCGCCTCGAGCTCACGACCGGGCTCGGCGATCACGACCACCGGCCGCTCCTGGTCGAGGACCGTCCCGCACCAGGTCGCGAACGAACCGCCGAGGCCGACGTTGAGCGCTCCGCGGATGTGCGCGCCGTCGAACTCGGCCGGCTCGCGCGTGTCGAGCAGCTGCGCTCCGTCTGAGACCAGCTCGAGCACCTGCTCGAGCGACAGCGGTTGGAGCTCTCGCTCCAGCGTCTCGTCGAGCGTCGGCCGCTCGCGCGTGTTGAGGATCGCGTCGTACGTGAAATAGGCCGGCGTGTCCGGCAGGTCGGTCGTCACCAGCTCGATGAACCGCTCGCGGCTCATCGGCTGCAGCGCGTAGTTGTATTCGCGTTGGACCCCGATCGTCGACACCGTGTCGGTCGACAGGTTCTTGCCACACAATGACCCGGCGCCGTGCGCGGGGTACACGAGCGTCTCGTCGGGCAGCGGCGCGAGCTTTTCGTGCAGCGAGTCGTACAGCATGCTCGCCAGCTGTTCCGCGCTCCAACCCAGTGAGGCGCGGAGGTCCGGGCGGCCGACATCGCCAATGAACAGCGTGTCTCCGGTCAGCACGGCGTACGGGTGCTCAGCGCTGTGCTCGGGGTCGTACACGAGGATCGAGATCGACTCGGGCGAATGACCCGGCGTCTCGAGCACCTGAAGGCGGATGCCTCCGAGCTGGACGGTCGCGCCGTCGCTCAGCGGCGTGAACTCGTACTCGGCGGCGGCTCGGCCCCCGAGGTAGATCGTCGCGCCGGTGCGGTCGCGGAGCTCGAGGTGGCCGGCGATGAAGTCCGCGTGGAAGTGGGTCAGGAAGACGTGCCCGATCTCGCAGCCCAGCGCTGCCGCGTCAGTGATGTACTCCTCGACATCTCGTTGCGGATCGATCACCGCCGCCTCGCCGGTCGCCTGGTCGGCGACCAGATACGAGGCGTGAGCCAGGCAGCCGAGGTAGTACTGATTCAGGACCATGCTCACCACAACGATCGTAGCGTCGGCGTGGGCTGATCGGCTAGGCGGCGAGGCGGCTCCGCGGGGTCCGCCTCGCTGCCGAGCTGATGGGCGGCTGTATGGTTTGGCGATGAGGGCGGTCGCCTGCACGAACGGTGAGCTAGAGGTCGTCGAGCGCCCCGAGCCGGCGCCCGATCGCGGCCAGGTGCGCATCGAGGTAGTGCGGTGCGGGATCTGCGGCTCAGACCTGCACGCCCGCCACGGTGCGGACACCTGGGCCGACCTCGCCGCACGGCTCGGCTACGACCGCTTCGCGCGCTCGAACCAGTCGATCGTTTTCGGACACGAGTTCTGCGGCGAGGTCGTCGAACACGGGCCCAAATGCAGGCGGGCCTCGCCGACGGGAACGCACGTCGTGGCGCTGCCGCTGCTCCGCTCCGAGCGCGGCGTTGACACGCTCGGTCTGTCGGTCCACGCCCCGGGCGCGTACGCAGAGCAGCTGCTGGTGCAGGAGTCGATGATGATGCCGGTCCCGAACGGGCTTGCGCCCGACATCGCGGCGCTGACCGAACCGATGGCCGTCGGCCTGCATGCCGTCAACCGCGGCGAGGTCGGCAAGCGCACCGTGGCGATCGTGATCGGGTGTGGCCCGATCGGCCTGTCGGTGATCCTGCTGCTGAAGGCCAAGGGCGTGCGCACGGTGGTCGCCAGCGACTACAGCGCCGGGCGGCGAGCGCTCGCGAAGGCGTGCGGTGCCGACATCGTTGTGGATCCTGCCGGCGAGTCGCCGTACGCGGCGGCCGACGGCCACGGTCACCTGACCGATGCCCCGGCGGCATTCGAGCTCGCGGTCGGGACGGTCGAGAAGCTGGTCCGACTGCCGGTCGGCTGGTGGCACGTCTGGCGGCTCGCTGAAACGCTCGGCGCCGGACCCAAGCATCCGGTGATCTTCGAGTGCGTCGGCGTCCCCGGCGTGATCGAGAGCATCATCGACGGCGCGCCGCTGTTCTCTCGCGTCGTGGTCGTCGGCGTGTGCGTCGGCGGCGATCAGATCACGCCGGCGATGGCGATCAACAAGGAGATCGACCTCCGATTCGTACTCGGCTACACGCCGCTCGAGTTCCACGACACGCTCCAGATGCTCGCGGAAGGCGAGATCGACCCGCGACCGCTGATCACCGGGATCGTGGGACTCGACGGCGTCGACGCCGCGTTCACGGCGCTGGGCGATCCCGAAGCCCACGCGAAGATCCTGATCGACCCGCGCAGCGCAGCGGCCGCGCCGTAGCCCGTCAACACTCCCCGGTCTGAGTAGGATCACGACGATGGCCGATTCACCGATCTCGGCGGTGCTCCGCGGAATGGAGGCGCTCGACGTCGAGGCCTGCATCGCGCTGTTCACGCCCGACGGACGGCTGCTGAGCACCGATGGGGAAGTCGCCGACGGACTCGATGCGGTCCGCACCGTACTCAGCAACTTGTTCGCCGACCTACGGGCCGCCACGTATCGCGTAACCGCGCAATGGCACCCTGAGGACGACGTGTGGATTGCGGAGGTGGACGCGACGTACGATCTCAAGGACCATGGGCTGCGGGGCCCTTACCCACGCGCAATCGTGCTCCGCGGTGGCGTTGAAATCGCCGAGCTGCGCGTGTACGGGCGGCATGAGCTGCCGCTGACCGAGTCGAGCGTCCCTTACCGAGAGGTGCTCGCCGGTAACCGCTGGCTCGCAACCCTCTGACGCCGGCGCTCAGTCGAGCGATCCGGGCGGCTCCACGGGAGGCTGGCTCGGGTGCTCGCGCCCTGGCTCCCTCCCGAGCGGCTGCCTCGGGCGTTCGCGGTGCGGTGGCGCTGGAATGTCGAGCACCGTCGGCCGATCGGTTGTGATCATGGCGGGCGTGCCGTGGTGGGTGATCTCGAGCCGCGGGCCCTCGAGCAGCGTGTAGGTCGCATGATCGCGGCCGATATCGACGCGAATCGCGCGCCCGCGGAACCCGAGCCTGAATGCGAGCCGCGTCAGCGCCTCCGGGAGCCAGGGCTTGAAACTCAGCGTGCCGTCGTGGTCGCGCAGGCCTCCGAAGCCGGAGACGGCGGCGATCCAGGTACCCGCCAGCGACGCGATGTGGACTCCGTCACGCGTGTTGTGCTCGAGATCGGCGAGATCCATCAGAGCGGCCTCGCGGAAGTAGTCATACGCGAGTTCGATGTGGCCGACCTCAGCCGCCACCACCGCCTGGGTACACGCTGAAAGCGACGAGTCGCGCACGGTCAGCGGTTCGTAGTACTCGAAGTTCCGGGCCTTCTGCTCGTCGGTGAACGCGTCGCCCCGGATGTGCAGCGCGAGCACGAGATCCGCCTGCTTGACGACCTGCTTTCGGTACAGGTCGAAGTACGTGAAGTTCAGCAGCAGCGGGTACTGGTCGGGCGCCGTGGCCGGGAAGTCCCAAACCTGGTGGTCGGTGAACCGCTCGGCCTGCGGGTGCACGCCGCGCTGAGCATCGAAGGGGATCACGATCGCGGCCGCCGCGTCACGCCAGGCCGCGGTCTCCTCGTCGTCGACGCCGAGCTCGGTGGCGCGCGCCGGGTTCCGTTCGGCGGCGTTCGCCGCTTCGCGCAGATTTCGCTCCGCCATCAGGTTCGTGTAGATGTTGTTGTCGGCGATCGCGCTGTACTCGTCGGGCCCGGTGACTCCGTCGATCCGGAACCCGCCGGCGGCGTCGTGGTGACCGAGCGAGCGCCACAGCCGCGCCGTTTCGACCAACAGCTCGACGCCGATCTCCCGCTCGAACGTCTGATCGTCCGTGACCGCCACGTATCGGACCGCCGCATCGGCGATATCGGCGTTGATGTGGAATGCCGCCGTCCCCGCCGGCCAGTACCCGGAGCACTCCTGCCCGCGGATCGTTCGCCATGGGAATGTGGCGCCCCCGAGCCTCAGCTGGCTGGCCCGATCGCGCGCAAGGTCGAGCGTGCGATGCCGCCAGCGCAGCGCGTCCGCGGCGGCCCGTGGGGCCGTGTAGGTGAGCACCGGCAACACGAACATCTCGCTGTCCCAGAATGTGTGCCCGTCGTAGCCGGGCCCGGTCAGCCCCTTGGCGGCGATCGCCCGCTGCTCGGCACGGGCGCCCGCCTGCAGCACGTGGAACAGACCGAAGCGGGCCGCCTGCTGAACCTCTGCGTCGCCCTCGAGCTCGACGTCGGCGCGATTCCAGAAGTCGTCGAGGTATCCGCGCTGCGCCGCGAGCAGGGCGTCCCAGCCGGTGTGGCGCGCCTCGGCGAGCGCCGCTGACACCTGGTCGCGGACCGCCTGCGATGAGCGTAGGCCCGACCAGCCATACGCGAGGAGCTTGATCACCCGCAGCGACGTGCCTGGCTCAAGGTCCGCATTGATCAGCAACCGTCCCACGTCCTCGAACGCCTCGACCGAGCTCGTCGTTCCGTCCGGCCCTTCGATCACGTGATCCATGGCAGCGGCGACGACTAGCTTGCTGCCGCTCGTCCGATGGACCAGGATCGCGCGGGTGTCGGCGGCGTCGAAGAACTCGCCCACCAGTGGTGACGCGAGCGCCGCGGCGGCCCGAGGGTCCCCGTCCGAGGCCGGCACCGCCTCGTTGGCGAACAGCTCTGACTGGAGCACGACCGCGGTGCGGCCGTCGAGCGGCTCGACCTCGTACTCGATCGCCGCCACGGCTCGCTGCGTGAACGACACCAGTCGCGTCGTCCGAACGCGCACGCCAGTGCCGGTGGGAGAGACCCATTCGACCGTGCGCCGTAGCACGCCGGCGCGAAGATCGAGGACGCGCTCGTGGCTCCGGAGCTTCCCATAGCGGACGTCGAACGGCTCGTCCTCGACCAGCAGCCGGAGGATCTTGCCGTTGGTGACGTTGACCACGGTCTGGCCGGACTCCGGATTTCCGTATCCGGCCTCCGCGTACGGCAGCGGCCGAAGCTCGTAGAAGCCTCCGAGATAGGTCCCGGAGAGGCCGAACGGCTCCCCCTCCTCGAGGTTGCCGCGCAGTCCGATGTGGCCGTTCGAGAGCGCGAACACCGATTCGGTCTGAGCGAGCATGTCGAGATCGAGCTCGGTCTCGCGGACGACCCACGGCTCGACCGGAAACGCCTTTTGCCGGATCACTGGCGCTTGAGCAGGTCGGCCAGATCTTCGACGACGGTGTCGGCGCCATGGGATCGCAGCGCGTCCGCCTGACCGACTCGATCGACCCCGACGACGAATCCGAAACCCCCGGCCCGCCCCGCCGCCACCCCGGCCAGCGCGTCCTCGAACACGGCGGCGTGGGTCGGCTCGATGCCGAGCACCTTCGCGCCGGCCAGGAACGTATCCGGGGCGGGCTTGCCTTTGAGGTGCTCGCGCTCGGCGACGACGCCGTCGATGACGTGCTCGAACAGGTCCCCGATCCCGGCCGCCGCGAGCACGTCATGCGTGTTCGTGCTCGATGAGACGACCGCGCGCGGCAGGCCGGCGTCGCGGGCGGCGCGGACGTAGGAGACCGAGCCCTCGTAGGGCTGGACGCCTTGCTCGTGGATCAGCTTCAGCACGAGCTCGTTCTTGCGGTTGCCCAGTCCGTGAATCGTCTCGGCAGCCGGCGGGTCGTCGGGGTCCCCCTCGGGCAGCTCGATCCCGCGCGCGGAGAGGAACGAGCGCACGCCGTCATACCGCGGCTTGCCATCGACGTATTCGTCGTAGTCGGCGACCGGATCGAACGGCACGAACTGCTCACCGCGGTCCTTCGCCCGCTGGCGCAGGTAGTCGTCGAACATCTCCTTCCAGGCGGCGGCGTGAACCTTGGCCGTCTGCGTCAGCACGCCGTCGAGATCGAACAGCAGCGCGTGCACGCCATCCGGCAGACCGAGCATCGTCTCAACCGGCTGCTGGAGCCTGCGGCTGCTCCTTGACCCACGCCATGATCTCGCGAGAGTGCGCCAGCACCTTCCCGTCGGGCAGCTTCATCGCCGGCAGCTTGGTCGTTCCGGTGGCGGCTTTCAGCTCGTCCCGCGAGCCCTTGCGCAGGAACGGAATCGGGTTCCCGTGCCCGGCGACCACCTTCTCGTACTCGATCCCGGCGGCCCGCATCGCCTCCTGCACACGCCGGCATGGATGCATCTTCGGGCCGCCAACGTCGCCGTGGCACACATACAGAGTCGGCTTCTCGGCCATTCGCAGCTCCTCCGGGGTCGACAGTGGGGCGCAAGCCTACCGGCCGTTGTTCGAGCGCTCTGCCAGCTCGCGCTTGAGCACCTTCCCGGTCGAGGTACGCGGCAGCTCGTCGACGAACTCCACGTCACGCGGGACCTTGTGGCGCGCGAGGTTCCGCTTCACATGCGCTCGCAGGTCGTCCTTCGAGACCTTCTCGCCGGAGCGGAGCACCACGTAGGCGCGCAGCCGCTGCCCGAACTGCTCGTCGTCGACCCCTACCGCTGCTGCCTCCTGCACGGCGGGATGGCTGGCGATCACATCTTCGACCTCATCTGGATAGACGTTCTCGCCTCCAGAGACGATCATGTCGTCGCTGCGCCCTTCGACGAACAGCCGCCCCGACTTGTCGATGTGCCCGACGTCGCCCGTCGAGAGGAGACCGCCGATCGTCTCCTTCGTGCCGCCGCCGGTGTAGCCCTCGAACAGCATCTCGTTGCCGACGAAGATCCGGCCGGGCGAGCCTTTGGGCACCTCGCGGCCGTCATCGTCGATGATCCTCAGCACGGTTCCACGGGGTGGCCGCCCGGAGGTGCCGGGAGCGTCGCGGAGGTCCCGGGGCGAGGCGATCGTGGCCCAGGCGACCTCGGTCGACCCGTAAAGGTTGTAGAGCACGTCGCCGAACTCATCCATGAACTCGTTGGCGAGCTCGCCCGACAGCGCCGAGCCGCTGACCGGGACAACGCGAAGGCTCGCGAGATCGAACCGCGCGCGCACATGCGCCGGCAGCTCGAGGATCCGCTGCAGCATCACGGGGACCATCGGGCAGGCCGTCGCGCGGTGCTGCGCGATCGTCGAGAGAGCGTCCTCGGGGTCGAATCGCCGCCGCAGGATCAGCGTCGACCCCAGCGCGAACCCGAGCTGAAGATGCGCGAAGCCCCACGCGTGGAACAGCGGCGCCGCGATCAGCGTCCGCTCGCGGACGCGCAGCGGGATCCGCGACAGGATCGCAACGAACGGCCCGACGGTCTCCGGTTGGCTGCGCGAGGCGCCCTTCGGCGTCCCCGTTGTACCCGAGGTCAGAATCACGGTCCGACCCGGCGAGCGCGGCGGCAGCGGCGAAGCGGGGTCGCCACCCGCGATCAACTGCTCGAGCGTCGGGTCCGCCGGATCATCGTCCTCCTGCCAGGCGACGAACCGCTTGCGGCGGCGCCCGGCGTCCTGCACCAGCTCCGCGAACTCCTGGTCGTAGACGATCGCCCTCGGCTTCTCGCGCTTGGCTACATCGGCCAGCTGGGGCCCCGCGAACGAGGTGTTCAGCAACAGCGCGTGGGCGCCGAGCTTCGAGCACGCCACGGCGGCGTCGATCAGGCCGCGATGGTTGCGGCACATGATCCCGACCCCATCGCCCGAGGACAATCCTGCGTCGGCCCAGGCGTTCGCGAGCCGGTTCGCGCGCTCGTCGAGTTGAGCGAAGGTAACCGTCCCGAGCTCGTCGATGATCGCCGGCGCAGACGCGTACAAGGCGGCATTGCTCGCCGCCGCCGCCGCGGGCGTCATCTTCCATCGCCTCAAGTTGATCAGCGCCCGCCCCACCCGATCGGGCCGGACCGGACGGACGTAGCCCGCTTGCGCGAACGTGAGCGCCGCGAACAACGTCTCATCGACCGTACCCATTAACCGCCGAACGATTGAACTCATCTCCTCTTCGCCCCCTACCCGTGAAGGGCGCCCCGGAATCGGGTAGTCCGAAAGCGTCCACACTACGGAGGGGAGAAGCGATGTCAGAATCGGCCACGGGGCACCCAAGATTGGATTGGAGCACCGCCGAGGTATCCGACGGTGAGCTCGTCATCGAGCTCGAGGGCGAGCTGCCGAAGGGCTGGCCGAAGAGCTTCGCGGCCACGGCGCAGATGCTCGATCGCGGGCAGTGGGAGAAGGTCAGGGTCAAGAAGGGCTCGGTCCGCGTCGGCGGGGTCAGCGCGGGCGACGAGGAGAGGCTCCGGCATTTCCTCGAAAGCGTGGTGCAGCAGGCCAACGCCGACCACGCCGTCGATGAGCAGCAGGCCGACGAGCCTGCCGAACAGGACGAAGCCGAGCGAGATCGGGCAGCTGACGGCGACCAAAAAGCCGACGCCGAGATGACCGAGCGCTTCCGCGCCTTCTCGGACGCCGGCGAGGCGGGGGGCGGCGCCTAGCGCGCCGCCCTCTGCCGCGGTCAGGTCAAACGGTTGTCGCGGCCGCTCGGTTCGGGGGCAGGCCATGCGGCGCCGCCCTCGTGATCAGCCCCGCGATCAGCCCACCGACGATCAGGTACACGACGGCCGCCAGACCCCAGTTCACGGCCAGATCGGTCTTCGGATTCTTCACCGTGAACACGTTCTTGAACGGCCCGACGAGCGCACGACCGACGTCATGTATGTCGCTGACGATCGAGTTCGCCGGATTCGCGTTAAGGACGCGCAGCAGGATCCCGACGACGATCACCAGCACGACAAGCCCGGCGATCAGCCGCACGAGGCGCGCGAGGATCACCATCATCGAACCGGCAGCCCATGCCCCGCGGCCGGCCGCGAGCCGCGTGCGGGACACTCGCGGAGTCCCGCGCTCTACTGCCGGCGTCTGACCGGCCTCGGTCTCGGTCGCGGCCGGTTCCACGCGGCGGCGGAAACGATTTCCTATCGCAAGCGCCATCTCTTACCTCCTTGGGTTGACGACGGTGCTTCCTACTGACTACCCGGCACGGCCGGCGGCAAACGGGCGCCGCGCTATCCGGCGGCCACGCCGGCGCGGCCGCGCACGCTCGCGACCACAGCGTCGGCGTCCGGGATGTAGGCGTCCTCGAGCGTGGGGCTGTACGGGATGGGCGTCTCGTCGGTCGCAACGATCCACGCGTCGTCGAGCTCGTGCAGCCCGTATTCGGCGACCGCCCCTAGCAACCCCGACGCCCAGCCGCCGGTGCGAGGGCCTTCTTCGACGGCCAGCAGCCGGTTCGTCCGCGCGACCGATTCGAGCACCGTCTCGACATCGAGCGGGCGCAGTGTCCGCAGGTCGACGACCTCGGCCGAGATCCCGTCACCCGCGAGCGCATCCGCTGCGGACAGCGCGTCCGGCACTCCCTTGCCGATCGAGACGATCGTGAGGTCGTGACCGTCGCGAGCGATCGCCGCCTTCCCGAGCGGAAGCACATCAACCTCCGGCGGGGGCCCCTTGACCGAGTAGAGCCGCTTGTGCTCCAGGAAGATCACCGGGTTGTCGTCGCGGATCGACGCCTTCAGCAGGCACTTGGCCTCGGCCGGCGAGGACGGGAACACGATCTTCAACCCCGGCACGCCCTGAAACCAGGTGCCGTGGGTCTGGGAGTGCATCGCGCCGAAACGCCCTCCGCCGCCGACGGCGGACCGCACGACGAGCGGCACGCTGCCCTGCTCGTCCGAGATGTACCAGAACTTTGCCGCCTGGTTGACGAGGCTGTCCATCGCGAGTCCCATGAAGTCGCCGAACATGACCTCGATCACCGGGCGCAGTCCGGTGACGGCGGCGCCGTACGCCGCGCCCGCAAGCGCCAGCTCGGAGATCGGCGTGTCGAACACCCGATCGGGACCGAAGCGCTCGGCCAACTGTTTGGTGACCGCGAATACTCCGCCCGCGGCAGCGATGTCCTCGCCGAAGAACACGACCGCGGGGTCGCGCTCGAGCTCCTCGGCCAACGCGTCCCGGATCGCATCACGGAACTCGAGCGTGCTCACGGGCGGTACTCGGTGGCGGTCCGTTGCGGATCCGGGTAAGCGGCGGCCCGGGCGTTCTCGACGGCGTGCTCGATCAGCGCATTCGTCGTCTCCTCGGCTGCGGCGATCTGGTCCTCGCCGACGCCCTCCGACAGGAGCCGCTCGCGAGCCAGTTTGAGCGGATCGCGCGCAAGCCATCGCTCGACCTCCTGCTTGGGTCGATAGGTCGCAGGATCGCTTTTGGAGTGACCGTAGTGCCGGTAGGTCTGGCACTCGAGCAACGTCGGCCCGCCCCCGCCGCGCGCCCTGTCAACCGCCTCGCTCGCGGCCGCGTGCACGGCCCACAGGTCGTTGCCGTCGACCACCGCGGACGGCATGTCGTACGCGCGCGCCCGGGCGGCGATGTCGCCCCCCGCGGTGACCGAGTCCATCGGCGTGAACTCCCCGTAGAAATTGTTCTCACACACGAACACGGCCGGCAGCGAGAACACTCTGGCCATGTTCAGGCACTCGTGGAAGTAGGCCTGGTTCACGGCCCCATCGCCGAAGAACGCGAGCGACACGCGGCCCTGGCGTTGCGCCGACAGCGACGCGCCGAGCGCGGCCGCGATCGAGCCGCCGACGATCCCGTAACAGCCGATCAGCCCGTGCTCGAGATCGATCACGTTCATCGAGCCCGCGCGCCCGCCGCACACACCGGTGCTCCGACCGAGCATCTCGGCCACCAGTGGCCCCGGCGCCGTCCCCTTCGCGAGCGCGTGGCCGTGTCCCCGATACGTGCCGGCGACATAGTCGTCGGGCTCGAGCGCCAGGCAGCAGCCGACCGCGACCGCCTCCTGACCGGCGTACAGATGGGTCGTGCCGTGCACCTCGCCGGCCAGGAATAGACGCTGGATCGCGGTCTCGAACAGCCTGATCAGCAACATCCGCGCATACGCCTCGAGAAACGCGGTCGCCGCCTCTGGCTGCTGCTCGGCTTGGACGTTCACGGGCTGCTCTCCGTCAATGCTGCGATACTATCGCAAACGTTTGCAGTCCCGGCGTCAGGAAGGGAAAAATGGCTCTCGACATCGTGATGCCGCGCCTGTCGGACTCGATGGAGGAGGGCACCATCGTCAGCTGGCTGGTCGCCGACGGCGACACGGTCGAGCAGGGACAGCCGCTGGCCGAGATCGAGACGGACAAGGCGACCGTCGCCTACGAGGCGGACGCGGCAGGCATGATCGTGATCCGCGTGCCGGAGGGGGCGACGGTAGCGGTCGGCGTCGTGATCGCCGTGATCGGTCAAGCCGGATCGGCCGCGCCGCTCGACGCCCCCGCGTCGCGGCCAAAGGCCTCCCCCCTGGCCCGGCGGATCGCCGCCGAGCAGGGCGTCGACCTGGCGGCGCTCGCCGGCTCGGGCCCGGCCGGGCGGATCATCCGCGCGGACGTCCAGCGAGCGGCCGACGGCGGCAACGGTGGCGGGGCTGCGATCCCCGCGGTCACCGCCGACATCGCGGACGGCGGCGCTGCGAAGGGCGAATCGACCGTGCACGAGCTGACGCGCGTACAGCGGACGGTGGCGCGCCGGATGGCCGAGTCACGCGCCACGGTGCCCGACATCGAGCTGCGCAGCGAGGTCGACATGGAGGCGGCGGCGGCCCTGCACGCGCGGCTGCGCGAGCTCTCCGTCCCGTCCCCGTCACTCAACGATCTGATCGTCAAAGCCGCCGCGCTCGCACTGCGCGAGTTCCCCGAGCTCAACGGCAGCTACCGCGACTCGAACCGCGAGACGTTCTCACGCATCAACATCGGGATCGCCGTCGCCACCGACGACGCTCTCGTGGTACCGACGATCTTCGACGCGGATCGCAAATCGCTCGGCGAGATCGGACGTACCGCCCGCGAGCTCGCGGCGCGGGTACGCGACGGGTCGGTGACGCCGGCCCAGCTCGCCGGCGGCACCTTCACCGTCTCGAACCTCGGGATGTACGGCATCGACAGCTTCTCGGCGGTGATCAACCCGCCCCAGGCGGCGATCCTCGCGGTCGGCGCGCTCAGGCGGCGCGCGGTCGTGACCGACGCCGGCGAGCTCGTCGCGCGGCCAACGATCGTGCTGACGCTCGCCTGCGACCATCGGATCGTCTACGGCGCCGACGGCGCCCGCTTCCTGACTCGCGTCCGCGAGCTTCTCGAACGCCCCGACGCGCTCGTCCTGTAGGCACCTGCCTCAGAGCGGCCCACATCGCGCTTCGACCGCTCTCGGCCGGAGCGGCAACTGTGGGAAGCCGATGTCGATCCTCAGGCCGCCGCCGGTTCTGGCTTCGGCGTGGATGGTGGCATCGTGGGCGTCGGCGATCGCTTGGACGATGGCAAGCCCGAGCCCCGCGCCATCAGCGGCGCGGTCCGGTCTGGAGCGAAGCCGCTCGAACGGCCGAAACAGGCGGGCGACCTCGCCCGCTGGAATCGCTGGGCCGGTGTTCGCGATCGTGAAGACGGACCGGTCAGAGGTGGTGTACGTGGCGAGCTCGAGCCGGCCGTTCGGGATGTTGTGACGGATGGCGTTCTCGACTAGGTTCACAGCAAGCCGCTCAACCAGTTGTGGGTGGCCGGCCGTGACTGCCGGCCGCAGGGTTACGGCCCGGTGCAGTTGGTGATGGTCATAGCCTCGTAGCACGTCGGCGACGGTCACGGCGAGGTCGACCGGCTCGCGTTTCAGCTCCCCGTACTCGCCGTGGGCGAGGCTCAGCAGTGCCTCGATCAGGTGCTCCTGCCGCATGCAGCTGGCAACGACCGACTCGGCCATCTGACGCAGGGCGATGGTGTCCGCGTTGGGTTCCTCGAGCGCGATGCTGGCGAGCGCGAGTTGGAGCGTGATCTCGCCTCGCAGTTCGTGAGCTGCGCAGGCGGCGAAGCATTCCATGGGTCAGTGCCCCGCGACGAACCGGGCGACGGTGGCCTTGGTGATGAAGCCGTGCGTGACGCCGACGCATGCGTCGCCCGCCTGGACCACCGCCGGCTGGTTCAGGTTGATTCCCGCCGCGGCGAGCATCTCGTGGGTGAGTTGGCCGGTGGTGGTCGGATCCGGGAAGCTGGGGAAGCCATGGTTTCGGATGCACTGGGCGAACGCCAGGGCAGCGGCCGTCCTCGCGCGCGTCTGTGCGGGGGTCTCTGGCGACCCGCCGAAGGGGAGCAAGCGAGAGCACGCCGGGAAGGCGCGTACGAACGCCGGCGAGTGAGCGGTGCTCGGGGCGAGTTCGGCCTTGAGGTCCCCGGGCGCCGGGTTCGCGAGACCCGCGACACCGTGGGCTCGCATGCAGCCCGTGAACGCGCGAATCGCCCGCTGGGCCTGGGCGCTGTTCGGATTGTTGGGGTGGCTGGCACCTTGGCTGGAAACTGCGGCCGTCGTGGAGGAGCTCGAGCCGCAGGCGGCGATGAGCATCGAGCACGCCGCCGCCGCGATCACCACGGGACCGATGCGGTGGCGGGGACGGATGGAATGGTGAGACTGTCGAGTTCGCATGGTCTGAAGCTATGGATCGAGCGGCGTGTTGTCGTCGCCCATACGAATGAACCTGCATCCCTCGCGAGAGCGACACGAGCGGCGGGTCTCGCGTGAGCCTCCCTCTCAGGTATGACCCTCCCAAGAGTGATGACCCCCTCCCGTAGGCGTGGCAACCTGCGTCACATGAACATCGCAGCGACGCTCCGATCCGAGGCGGTGGCGCGGTTTGCTGTGAGCGCGCGCGACGGGCTTGCGCTGACGCTCGTCGGTCGCGGGGAGCCGGGCCGGCCGGTTGGCCGGCGGGAACAGCAGCTGATGAAGACTGCCTCGATCGTCGGCGCGGTCCTGCTCAGCGTGTCGCTGGCGGCGCTTGCCGTCAGGCACCAGACGGGGAGGGGCGACGAACGCGCCGCCGTTTTTGCCGCCCTCCTGCTGTTGGCACCTCGGTTCAGGCTGACGGCATGGCGCCTCGGAATGCTCATCTCGCTGGTTGCTGGCGTCGCCGGGGAGAGCTCCAAGGCCGCGAGCATCGAGCTCGTGGTGCTCGTTGTCCTGTTCTGCCTGGCCGCGACGGTTGTCCAGCGGAGCGTGCTGTTCTGGATGTGCGGTTTGATGCTGGCGGCCCTGTGGCTCGTGATGCCGGTGGCGTCGAGCACGAACGGACTCGGTCTGTCCGCGCTGATCATCGCCGCAGCCGTCGCGATGGACTCGATCCGCGGCTGGCGACAGACCCGCGAGGCGCTGGTCGTCGAGACTGAGCACGCCGAGCATGAGCAGGCCCGTCGCGCCGTCCTGGAGGAGCGAGCGCGGATCGGACGCGAACTGCACGATGTCGTCGCACACCACATGTCGCTCATCGCGGTGCGCGCCGAGACGGCGCCCTACCGTATCGGTGAGATCCCCGAGTTGGTCAGCGATGAGTTCAGCGCGATCAGCGCTGCCTCGCGAACCGCGCTGGCCGAGATGCGACGGCTGCTCGGCGTGCTCCGTAACGACGAGGAAGCCGCGCGCGCGCCGCAGCCGACGATCGACCAGCTCGACGAAATGATCACCACGGCCCGCAACGCCGGCATCACGGTGGACTACACGTCGGCCGACGCGCTCGAAACCGTGCCCCAGAGCGTCGGGCTGTGTGCCTACCGGATCGTGCAGGAGGCGCTCACGAACGCGAGCCGCCACGCGCCAGGCGCCGCGGTGACCGTGCAGCTCGTCCGTAACGACGACGCTCTGCGACTCGAGGTCATCAACGGTCCCGGCCGCGCGGCCCCGTTGGCCGACGGCGACACCGGAATCGGCCAGGGGCTGACCGGCATGCGCGAGCGTGCCAGCGTGCTCGGCGGCGCCCTGACCGCCGGTGAGACGACCGACGGTGGCTTCGCTGTCACCGCAGTTCTCCCGCTCGATGACCTCTGATCGCCGGAAAGCCGTGACCCGTTGCCTGATCGTCGACGACCAGGCAATGGTCCGCGAGGGGTTCGGCGCGCTACTGGCCGCCCAGCAGGGATTGGCTGTCGTCGGCCTAGCCGCCAACGGGGCGGAGGCCGTCAGGCTCGCCCGCGAGCTGAAGCCGGACGTCGTTCTGATGGACGTCCGAATGCCGGTAATGGACGGCCTGGTCGCGACCGCCGAGATCCTCGGCGCCGAGTCGCCGGAGGAGCGGCCGCGAGTGCTGATCCTCACCACGTTCGACCTCGACGACTACGTCTACGAGGCGCTGCGCGCCGGCGCGAGCGGCTTCCTGCTCAAGGACGCGCCGGGCGAAGAGCTGGTCCACGCGGTCCGCGTGGTCGCGGCCGGCGACGCGCTGCTGGCGCCGTCGACCACTAAGCGGCTGATCGCCGAGTTCACATCCCGCCGCGTGCGTCGACCGAGCACTCCGCAAGAGCTCGACGAACTGACCCCGCGAGAACTCGAGGTCCTGCTGCTGATCGCCCGCGGCATGTCCAACGCCGAGATCTCACGGGAGCTGTTCATCACCGAGCAGACGACGAAAACCCACGTCGGCAGGATCCTGATGAAGCTACATCTGCGCGACCGCGTGCAGGCTGTCGTCCTCGCGTACGAGTCCGGCCTGATCTCACTCGGGCAGTGATCAATTCGCCGTGCCGCGGTGCCGCCTGCTGGTTGTCGATCGTCGAGCGCACTACGGTCTTTAGCGCGGTCTGATCTTGCTGGTGGACCCAACCTTTCGCGGTGCTGGCACGTCTGGATGGGCGTACACCGCGGTCAGGAAAAGCGGCCGGGTCCCAACCGATTAAGAACGAGATGAATTCGATACACAGCAGCAGCGACCGATGAAGCTCGCGGGCCGCAAGCGCGCGAGCTTTGAGCAGTTCGCCACCGCGCACAGCGCTGGGCTGATTCGCCTCGCGTTCATGGTCAGCGGAGATCACGGACGCGCAGAGGACGCTGCGCAGGAGGCGCTCGTCCGCGTCTACCAGCGCTGGTCGAGGCTGGACAACCCGCTCGGTTACGCGCGGCGGACAGTCGTCAACGTGACGCGTGACAACTGGCGCCGCGGGCAGCGCGCGACGCGAGCTCACGACGATGCGGGACGACTCGCCAGCCTGGACGAGGTTGATGACCTCGAGACCTCGGTGCTGCAACGCGACGCACTGATGACTGCTCTCGCCGCGCTTCCCCACCGGCAGCGGGCGGTCATCGCGCTGCGCTACCTCACGGAGCTCACCGAGACCGAGACGGCCGCCGTGCTCGAGATCTCTGTCGGCACCGTCAAGAGCCAGACCTTTGACGCAATGGCCCGACTCCGACGAAGCCTCGACGCCACACCGACGACCACGGCAAACACGAGGGAGTAGCCCTGATGCATGACAACGACCTGATCGACGAGCTGCGCGCAGGCATGCGCGAGCGCACAGGCCACACCGAAGTCCCGAGCGGCTTCGCTGAGCAGGCCCGCCGGACCGCCCGCCGGCGCTCGACTCGCCGAGCCGCGGCAGCTGGAACGCCGCTTCTCGCAGCCGCCGGCGTCGCGACCATCCTCGCGACAACGGCCGGGTCCCAGAACGCATCCCCACCCGCCGGTCAGAGCGCCCACCTCACGGAGGGTGGCGGGCAGACAATCGAAACGGCGTACATCATTCGACGGGTCCGCGCGCATCTCGCCGCGGCCGGTCAGAGCGACGTGGTCGAGACGGTGGATGCGGGCGGCAACGGCCTCCCGGGGTCCTACGTCACCGCGACCAGCTGGTCGTACACCGACCCGCAGTCCGGCGTGCAGTACACGTCAAGCGCGATGGTCTTGCGCAGCGGGACCAACATGTATGACCAGTTCATCGTCGGCACGCCAATCACCAATGGCGTGCGCTGGCAGTACACGAATCTGGACCCCGTCCGGCACCTCTACGCAGTCTCGGGCAACGTCGGGCCGAAGGACGCGGGCGGCAGCGATGTCGAGCAGATCAAGCAAGAGCTGGATAGCGGCCAAGCCACCCGCGAGGGAACCGCAACCGTCGACGGTCAGTCGACGATCAAGCTCAAGTTCCGCGAGCCCAGAGGATCGATGAGCACGCTCTACGTCAATTCACGGACATACGAGCCCGTGGAGAGCATCGGCGTGGAAGTGACCAACGCGCACGACCCCTCGGTGGGCACCCACACAACCACCGAGAGGTGGTTGCCGGCCACTGCGGCGAACATCGCCAACGCTCAGCTCTCGCAGATCCCGGCTGGCTACACGCAAGTGTCCCAGACCACGCTGGAGAAAGAGAACCCGGGCAGTAGATAAATGAGCAAGAGCCGCTGCGGCCGCCATGGCCGAGTCGACGCCGTCGCAAATCGCAACGCTCATCGAACATGCGCGCGACTGTGGGTTGCGCGCGGCGGCGTCCGTTCGCGTGCCGCGGTGCCGGTCAGCGCGACCGCCAAGCCGTGATCGCCTGCCGGT
Source organism: uncultured Solirubrobacteraceae bacterium (assembly GCA_963712675.1). Taxonomy (GTDB): domain Bacteria; phylum Actinomycetota; class Thermoleophilia; order Solirubrobacterales; family Solirubrobacteraceae; genus Palsa-465. The sequence goes on along the minus strand of CAVQJF010000021.1, from coordinate 229,405 downwards.
AGCCGTCGGGGAGCCGGAGCCTCTCGAGCTCCCGAGGATCGACAAACGCGACGGTCTGATGCTCGTCACTCGAAACGATGTTGTGCCCGCCAACGACCGAGCAGCCGTACGTAATGATGTTGACCCAGCTGCTGGGCTCGACCTCAAATACGTACCGCGAAAGCATCTCGCCTGTGACGATGATGAGGCCAGTCTCCTCCCGAATCTCGCGCGCCACGCACGCCTCGAGGGTCTCGCCGGGCTCGGGTCGACCCCCCGGTAGCTCCCACTCATCTCGCCAGTTCAGGCACAGCAGCACTCTGCCGACGTCGTCAAGACAAACACCCTTCGCGCTGACGGGCCCACAGTCGCGCTGCTCCGCTCGAGCGTCAAAAAGCCATCCGTACGTGCTATCACGCGATGCCGCGATCAGATGCTGCATGCGTCACCAGACGGGGTCAGCATCGGGTCGAAACCAGCCGCAACGCGTCCGCAAACGAACCTCGATCGGACAGCGCGCTCGCAATCCGATCCGTCCCATCTCGCAACTCATAGGTTGCGTAATATTGGTGCGGTGGAGCGAGAGGAGCTACTGCGAACCGTCTACGACGCGTTCAACGCCCGAGACATCGATGCCGTCCTGCGTCACATGACCGTCGACGTTGACTGGCCCAACGACTGGGAAGGCGGCCGCGTGTCTGGCCATGCTGGAGTTCGTGACTACTGGACTCGCCAATGGGCCGCCATCGACCCCACCGTCGCGCCGATCGCGCTGACCGCGCGATCAGACGGCCAAGTCGCCGTCGAAGTCCAACAGGTCGCTCGCTCACTCGACGGCGCGATCATCGGTGAAGGACGAGTCCTTCACGTCTATACGTTCCGCGATGGCCTCATCGCCCGCATGGACGTCGTGGAACTCGGCCGCACCGACTGAAGCCGGACCTTGTGGTGCGGGCGCGACGTATCGTCTTGTGTTGTGCGCGTTTTTTGTGCACTTTGCTTCGGCGTCGTTGCCGTTGCTGGCTGTGGCGGATCGGCGGCACGGCCGGCTGGCGGGATCGGCCGCTCGGCGGACCGGGGTCAGCTGGTAGCCGTCGGCGAGCCGGTTCACGGGCGGTTGGCGGAGGTTCTGGGATCACAGGGCACGCTCGAGCTGACTGCCGTCGATCCGACGCGTTCGATCAGTCCGTTGCTGTTCGTCGCCCTGATCCGGGCGATCCCTCGGGAGCCGCGCGATGTGTGCTTCGGCGTCTATGCCGGCAACGAGAGTCCCGCGGATGGGGACGTTGGGTGTCAGGTGCGAGGGGCTGACCCGCTCATCAGCAGCGTGGGTCAGGCTGCGATTCCCGGTCGCGTGCACGCCTCGTTCGCGACGTATGTCCTTGGTCAGGCGCCGAGCGACATCAAGCGCGTCGAGCTGTTCGGTGCTGGCGGAGCGCGGACCCTGCCGCTGTCAACGGACCGCGTGTTCCTCGCGCGATTTGCGCTAGCGGCCCGCGGGCCAGTGCGCGTGGTCGCAACCTTTGCGGACGGTCACCGGTTCACTCGCTCCTTCGACCTGCCGCTCTCACGAGGTCGAGCGAGCGATCGCAATCCGCGTTACCGCCGGCCCGGGGCCGTCTTCAACGATGAGGTCGGCGAGAACATCGTCGACCAGTCTTTCCACCGGATCGTGAGCCGCTTCGGCGCTCCGCTGAAGACCTTCGCGGGCAAGGGCGGCGCGCGCTGCGCGTATTACGACGTGGTCGGCTACCCGACGGGCTGGGTGTTCTGCTTCAAGCACGGAGTGGTGACCGGCGCGACCGGCAACCAGACGCCACCAGCAGGCGTTCACTAGACACCCAGCCGCGCCAAACGCGCCCCGAGCACGCCCCCGTCCCGAACGTCCGACGCGTCGCCGTCGCCGGCCGCTCAGTAGCGGGCTGAGCTCTCGAGTAAGGCCGGCCACGTGGGCAGCGCGACGCCATCGACGGTGGTGCCGCCGAAGCCGAGCATCGGCCCGAGCCCGGCGTGAAGGGCGGCCGGGAAGTCGAGTGATGGTGCGGAAGGCTGTTCGAGAGCGGCGAGTTGGTCGGGCGCGAGCGTGAACTCCAGGGACGCGAGGTTGGACCGCAGTTGCTCGAGTGTGCGCGCGCCGATCAGCGCCGAGCTGACCGCGGGTCGGCTGCGCACCCATGCGAGCGCGACCTCCGCCGAGCTGACGTCGAGCTCTGCCGCGACCGCCTCGATCACATCCCAGTCGCGCTCGGTCGGCCTCTCGATCAGGCGTGTGCGCTTGCTGTCCGCCGGCGTGCCGTTGTCACGCACGTACTTGCCTGACAGCTGGCCACTGCGCAGCGGGCTCCACGGCAGCACGCCGATGCCGAGCGCTTCGGCCATCGGCAGCAGCTCGCCTTCGGGCGTGCGCTCCAGCAGCGAGTACTCGAGCTGCAACGCGGTGATCGGCGCCCAGCCACGGAAGTGGGCGATCGTCTGGGCCTCCACGCAGACCCACGCCGGGAGGTCAGAGAGGCCGATGTAGCGGACCTTGCCGGCCGCAACGAGGTCGTCGAGCGTGCGCAGCGTTTCCTCGATCGTGGCGCGCCGGTCCCAGTTGTGCAGCCAGTGGAGGTCGACGTGGTCGGTCTGCAAGCGCCGCAGCGACTCATCGAGCTGGGCGATCAGCGCCTTGCGGCCACCACCGCCGCCGTTGGGGTCCCCGGGATGGAGGTTGGCGAAGAACTTGGTGCTGAGCACGACGCGTTCGCGCAGGCCGGGCCGGGCCGCAAAGAAGTCGCCGACGATCTTCTCGGAGTGCCCGTTGGTGTACATGTTGGCGGTGTCGACGACGTTGCCGCCGCGGTCGAGGTACTCGGTGAGGATCGCCTCGGAGGTCTCAGCGGTCGCTCCCCAGCCCCAGTCCTCGCCGAAAGTCTCGTGCCGAGGGTGAGCGGACTGACGCGCAGACCCGAACGGCCGAGCGTGATGTAAGAGTCGAGAGATGTCATGGATTGCATGACAGCACCGCGGGCCGCTTGGGCGTTAGATCGATGCTGCCCGGCTCTTGCACGATCCTGCCACCGCGGCAGTGCCCGCGCGCCGCGTGATTCACGATTCCGTCCAGTTCCGATCCCCGAGCAAGCAACCATCGTCGCACCCCCGAGCCTGTCGCGATAGCCAATCCGCGTTTCTCGGCGCGAGATCTCAGTCAACTGACCCAAGCAGCAACGCAGGTTCGCCCTTACGGTGGCGGGATGCCTACCCACGACCCGGCGCGTTTGATGAGCTCCTCAGCGCACCTGAGGAACGGGAGTACCCCCACGGTGCTCCTCGTGCACGATGCGTTTGCGGATGCGTCGAGCTGGGCGGGCGTGATCGCCGAGCTCCAGACCGCGGGAATCGACGCCGTCGCCCCCGCCAACCCGTTGCGCGGGCTGAGCGCCGACGCGCGGTACATCGCGAGCGTCGCCGAGGAGATTGACGGTCCGACGATGCTTGTCGGGCACTCCTACGGCGGCGCCGTGACCACCGTCGCAGCGGCGCTGGCTGGCAACGTCGTGGGACTTGTTTACGTGACCGGGTTCGCCCTAGACCAGGGAGAGACCGTCCTGGACCTCAGCGCGCGGTTCCCTGAGAGCCTGCTGACCGCGGCTCTACGTCCGGCAGTGTGCCCCGACGGCGATGACCGGTCAATCGTGGAGCTGTACATCGATCGACACGCATTCCCCCGGGTGTTCGCCGCCGACCTCTCGGCCAACGTAGCCGCGGTGGCGGCTGCGACGCAGCGCCCGATCGCCGCAGCGGCGCTCGAGGAGCGAGCATCGGCCGCGGCGTGGAAGACGCTTCAGTGCTGGTACGTGGTGGCGACCGCAGACCGGGTCATCCATCCCGAGGCACAACGGTTCATGGCCGCGCGCGCGGCCGCGAGGCCACTCGAGGTGAACGCCTCGCACGCCGTCGCGACCTCCCAGCCGGAACTCGTCGCAGATCTAATCCAAGAGGCCTCGCTGGCCACGCGCCGAACCGGTCCAACCGCCAGCCCATTCCAAGCAACCACGTCCGTCATCGGGCACAGAAAGCGAGCTGACATGAGCCTCAACACCCCCGACCAAACACGGGCCGAGACGATCGTGCTGATCCACGGGCTGTGGATGACCGCCCTTAGCTGGGAGCACTGGATCGCGCGCTACCAGGAGCGCGGACTGAACGTGATCGCGCAGAGCTGGCCCGGGATGGACGGCGACATCGACGAGCTACGTGACGATCCCTCTGGGATCGAGCACCTCGGGATCGAAGAGATCGTCGACTACTACGCCGGGATCATCGGCGAACTGGACAGCCCGCCGATCATCATGGGCCACTCCTTCGGGGGCGCGTTCACGCAGATCCTGCTCGACCGCGGTCTCGGCGCTGCTGGCGTCGCGATCGACTCCGGACCGGTCAAAGGCCTGCTCGCCCTGCCCGCGTCGACCCTGAAGACGGGATTCCCAGTCCTCAAGAACCTGGCGAACAACCACCGGGCCGTGCCGCTGACCCCCGAAGAGTTTCACTACGCGTTCACCAACACCCTGCGCGAAGATGAGTCAGTCGCGGTCTAGGAGCGCTACGCCGTGCCGGGGCCGGGTCGCGTTCTGTTCCAGGGGGCGTTCGCGAACTTCAACCCACACTCGCCGGCGGCCGTCGACTTCAAAAACAGCAGCCGCGCGCCGTTGCTGTTCATCGCCGGAGGCGATGACCACGTCGCGCCAGCCTCGCTGAACGAGTCCAACCTCAAGCACTACCGCAAGTCCGACGCGATCACCGAGCTCAAGGAGTTCCCCGGCCGCTCGCACTACACGCTCGGCCAGGAGGGCTGGGAGGAGGTCGCCGACTACGCCCTCGAGTGGGCCCGCAGCCACGCGGCCCAGCCCGCGGCGGTCTGAATCGCGTCACCGCCGAGGACGAGACCCGGGAGCGATCACTCCTAGCTGCCGATCGCACCCGACACTGACCGAAGCCACGCGCAACGAGAGGACCCCCTCGATGGATCTCAAGCCCAACACATTCTCTGCAGGAGGAGCACTCATGAACGAAGCGACAGTCGGAAACGATGCAGACGGGGCCGAGTTCGTCGAGCGGTGTCATGACGCCCTCAGGAAGCACACAGGCGGTGACCCACGGCCGTTCCTCGAACTGTGGTCGCGCGCCGAAGACGTCTCGCTCATGGGAGGTGTCGGAGGTCACCAGGTTGGCATCGACAACGTCACCGAGCTCCTTACCGCAGCCGCCGAGACGCTCAACTACGAAACATGGAGCGCCGAGAACCTCGCGATCGGATTCGGGGAGACGCTGGGGTTCACGGTCGAGCTCGAGCGGCTCACGCGGCACATTGACGGCGAGGAGGAGGAGATGCGGCTACGAGCGACGTCCATCTACCGTCGCGAGAACGGCGCCTGGAGGGTCATCCACCGCCACGGCGACAGCCTCATGACGGTCGAAATCGACCCAGAGGGCAGACGCTGAGATGGCTGCCGGTGGGTGTGGGGAGCGGCGGGCTAGCTGAGGGGGAAATCCGGGGTCGACCTTCAGCGCCAGCTCCCGGGAGCGCCCCGGTCGCACGGCCGCGCAAGGCAGGCACCTGCGCCGCACCCAGCACGCTAGCCAGCAGCTCGGACGCGACGCCATCGATCCGTGGACGCCGTACCCGGGCCCCTACCCGCCGGACGATTGGCTGAACGGCGAAGCGGCCGGAAGCGTCGTACCGCACAAAAAAGACGGCCCGGGGGCGATGACCGTGCCTGCTCTCGCGCGTAGCCTGCGCGCGAAATAAGAGCGTCGTCGTTCGCCTTTGAGAGCCGTCTCGCTTGGCTATCGCGAGCTCGTCTCTCTCCCGAACCGTCGGAAAGAACCGTAACCTCGGCGCGGGCGCAAATGCAAGTCAAGCCGCCCGCCGCATCCCGCATTTTGGCGCAAAAGCCAACGACGGATCCCGGTCCAGGGCGATGTCACCAACCGCTCGCTGCCGGCCGTCGGCACCAACGCCCGCTCCAAAGATCGCACACCCCCAGCTCTCGCCGGTCAGTTGCATCCTGGCCGGGCTCACAGCCCGGCTGAGATGCGCGCCCCTGCCCGCGTGTAGAGGGTGTGCGATGTTTGACCCGACTCGCGCGCGAAGCGTGCTCCCCCGCGCGAAGCGTGCTCCCGCGCCCGATCGCTACCGCGCTCGACCCGCCTCAAACCACGCCATCACAACGGCGACACCTCGGTCGCGCGCGGATCGCCTGGGTGGGACGACCCCTTCGCAACGAACGCGATCGCCAGCTGGCCGACTACCGGCCGCCATCCTTCCCGGGGCGCGGGCCACCCCGCGCAGTGTTCAGCGTCCGCCGTTGGACCCCGGGTCGAGTGGTCCGAGCCCGTCGTCGACTTCCGCGTTCTCGGACTCGAGCGCCAGCCCCGCCGCGCGCGCCTCCAACGCGAGCAGCGCGGCGAAATCGACCTCGTTGCCGTCCATCGTCAGCAGCGCCTGGACGATCTGCTCGGTCAGCGCCGCCTGCGGCATCGGGACGCTGAGTTCGCGCGCGGCGTCGGCGCCGAGGCGGAAGTCCTTCAGCAGCAGCTCGGGGGTGAAGGTGGGCGAGAAGTCGAGGTTGACGTACGCCGGCGACTTGTAGCGCGTGAAGGTTGAGCCCATCACGCTGTCGTTGAGGAAGGTCAGGAAGTCGGCGCGCGACACGCCGCCCTTCTCGGCGAGCACTGTGACCTCGGCCATGCACTGGGCGACCACGCCGAGCATCACGTTGTGACAGATCTTGACCAGCCGCGCCAGCTCGCCCTCCCCGACGTAGGTGACGCTGCGGGCCAGCAGCTCCAGATAGGGCCTGGCGATCTCGGACGCCTCGACGGGCCCCGAGGTGGCGATCGTCGCGCGGCCGCTCGCAACCACCTTCGGATTGCCGCTCAGAGGCGCGGCCAGCACGGCTGCCCCGCGCTCGAGCGCGGCGGCCCTGACCCGCTCGGCGGAGGCGGTGGAGATGGTCGTGAAATCGACGATCACGCGTGGCGCCGCATCCGGCACAGACAGCAGCCCCTGCGACCCGGTCACGACCTCCTCGAAATCCGCCGAACCGGCGACGATCGTGAACACGATCTCGTGGCCGGCGAGGTCCGCCGGCGAGCCGACGATCGTCGCCCCGAGCTCTGCGAGGGGGTCGGACTTCTCTCGCGTGCGGTTGTAGACCGTCAGGTTGTGACCGGCCTCGAGCAGGCGCGTCGCGAGCACGAGACCCATCCGGCCGACGCCGATCCAGCCGAGTCGATCGCCCATCCCGGCCTCCATCAGCGGGCTCGCCACCTTTCCGGGACGCACATCAGTGCGCTCGCCACCCCTTCCTCAACGTACATCAGCCCGACCCCTCCTGCAATCGTTTGCAGCAATGTAGCCGACGCCTTGAAGGCGGTCAAGGCCGGAGCTATGCTGATGCAAACGTTTGCAAGCACTGGTTGCGCCGGCCCTGACCGACGCGAACCACGACCCGAGCGCCGGCACGAGCCGGCGCGGAAGGGCAGCACCGATGGGACTTCACAGCTACGGCGTCATGGGCGTGGACTGGGAGGAGCGGGTTCGCTACGACCGGCTACGGGACGAACGCCTCGCGCGCATCAAGCAGCTGCTCGCGGCCTCCGAGCTCGGGGCGCTGCTGTGCTTCGACATGGCCAATATCCGCTACATCACGGCCACCCACATCGGCACGTGGGCACAGGACAAGCTGAACCGCTTCTGCCTGCTCCCCCAGGACGACGAGCCCATCATGTGGGACTTCGGCTCGGCCGCGCGCCACCACCAGCTGTACAACCCGTGGCTCGGCGACGGTCGCTCGCGAGCCGGCATCTCGACGCTGCGCGGCGCGATGTCGCCCGAGTCAGGGCGCGCCGAGGATGTCGCCAACAAGATCAAGGTCGAGCTCGAGCAGCGCGGGCTGCTGAACGAGCCCGTCGGGATCGACGCGATCGAGCCTCCCGTCCTGTTCGCGCTCCAGCAGGCGGGTGTCCAGGTCGCCGACGGCCAGCAGCTGATGGCGCAGGCGCGCCTGATCAAGACCGAGGACGAGATCACGCTGCTGAACATGGCCTGCGGGATGGTCGACGCCGCCTACGAGGAGCTCTACCGGACGATGCGGGCCGGAATCCGCGAGAACGAGTGCGTCGCGCTCGTCAACAAGGTCCTGTACGAGATGGGCTCGGAGTTCGTCGAGGGCGTCAACGCGATCTCCGGCGAGCGCTGCAGCCCCCATCCGCACGTGTTCACCGACCGCGCGCTGCGGCCGGGCGACCCCGCGTACTTCGACATCCTCCACAGCTACATGGGCTACCGCACGTGCTACTACCGCACGTTCGCGGTCGCGAGCGCGTCGCGCCCGCTGATCGACGCCTACAAGCGGTGCCGTTACTACCTCGACGCGGCGATCGCCTTGATCCGCCCCGGCGCCACGACCGGCGAGGTCGCGTCGGTCTGGCCCCGCGCGCAGGAGTTCGGCTTCCCCGACGAGGAGGCCGCGTTCGCGCTCCAGTTCGGGCACGGCGTCGGGCTGTCGATCTGGGAGAAGCCGATCTTCAGCCGGCTCGTGTCGCTCGAGCACCCGGAGGAGATCAAGCAGGGCATGGTGTTCGCGCTCGAGACCTTCTGGCCAGCGAGCGACGGGTGGTCGGCGGCCCGGATCGAGGAGCAGCTGGTCGTCACCGCCGATGGCTGCGAGGTGATCACCCGCTTCCCGGCGGAGGACCTCGTGATCGCCGGCAAGCCCTACTTCACCGCCGGCGGCAGCCTGTCGCTCGAGCGCGACCCGCAGTCGAACCGCAACACGGACCTCGACGCAAGCGCACAGGAAGCGACGCCCCGCTCACCCGACAGCGTGCCCGACTAACGGCGGCGGCGGGTCGATGCTGGCCGACAAGCGTCCCGTATTTGGACCGTTCTCGGCCAACATCCGAGCGGTCGCCGCGATCAACGCTCGGTCGTGCCGGCTGCGGCGGACATCACGGCCGCCACGATCCCCTCGTAGCCCGTGCACCGGCACAGGTTGCCGGCGAGCGCCTCGCGGACCTCGCGCTCGCCCAGCGACGACTGGCCGCGCAGCAGCGCCGTCGCCGTGATCAGGAACCCGGGCGTGCAGAACCCGCACTGCAGCGCGTGGTGTTCGGAGAACGCGCGCTGGAGCGGCCCCCACTCGAGCCCTTCGACGGTTGTCAGCGAGCGGCCGTCCGCCTGCACGGCGAGCATCAGACAGGAGCGGATCGGCTCCCCGTCCAGCAGCACCGTGCACGCCCCGCACACCCCCTGCTCACAGCCGACATGGGTACCGGTCAGCTGCGCCTCGTGGCGGATGAAGTCAGACAGCAGCGTCCGCGGCTCGACCTCGCCCCCGTACGCTCGCCCGTTGATCGCGACCGCGATCCTCAACCGGGCACCTCGATCTCGACCAGCAGCTCGTCGGGTCGCCGCACGGCGATCGACGGCACCGTTCGCCGCCCGCGTGCCGAGGCGAGCTCGAACCGCGCTCCAAGTGCGTTGAACGCGACGGGTAGCTCGGCGAGCGGATCGGCGAACGCGACCGAGCCGCCGACGGTCCCGCGGCTGCGGGTCGCGGAGTGCCCGACCAGCCTGACCGCGTCGGTCAGCGACGGCCACCGCGCCGCGACTTCCGACGAGCGCTCGAGCGTCGCCTGCCGCGTCATCGCGCCGATCCGCAGCGTCTCGCCGACGCGGATGTAGTCGAGCTCCTCGATCCGGTTCAGGTCGACCACGAGCGAGGGCCGCACGCTGCGCAGGTTCAACAGCGGCACGAGGCTCTGCCCCCCGGCGAGCGGCGTCGCGTCGCCGCCGGCCATCAGCTCCAACGCACGCGCCAGGGACATCGGGGCCTCGTATCGGAACCCAACAGGCTTCATCCCAGCGCCGCCAGCAGCTTCTCGTCCGTGAACGGCGGGTCGACGTGCCTGCCGCCGAGCGCGTCGACGACGGCGTTCGCGACTGCCGGCAGCGTTCCGATCGCGCCCCCCTCGCCGACGCCCTTGGCGCCGAGCGGATTGAGCGGCGTCGGGGTGCACACCTCGCCGGTGAGGATCGGCGGAACATCCGCGGCGGTCAGCAGGCGGTACTCGGTCAGCGTCGCGCGCGACGCGCCGGCCTCCTCCACGAGACATTCGCCGAGCCCCTGGACGACGCCACCCAGCACCTGCCCGTGAGCGAGCAGCGGGTTGATGATCGTCCCGGCGTCGTCGACCGCCGCGATCCACAGCACGTGCAACCGACCGGTCGCGCGCTCGATCTCGATCCCCGCCGCATACGCGCCCGAGGAGAACACGCGCGCCGAGTCGAACCGTGCCGACGCGCGCATGCCTGGCGTCAGCGGCCGGCCGCCTTCCAGCAGCTTGTCGCACGCGAGCGCCACCGCCGAGCCGCCGACCGCGACCGACCTGCTGCCGAACGTACCGACGCCGCGCGGCACCTCGGCGCTGTCCCCGAACCGCAGCTCGATCCGCTCGATCGGAACCCCGAGCCGCGAGGCGGCGATCTGGGCGAACACGGTGTCGTGGCCCTGGCCGTGCGGGCAGCTGCCGCTGCGCACGATCACGCGCCCGCCGTCGACGACCTCGACCTCGGCCGCCTCCCACAGCCCTCCGGCGCGCTCCACGAACAGCCCCACCCCGGTCCCCGCGATCCGATCCCGACCGCGGGCGACCCCAGGAGCCAGCGACAGGGCCAGATCGAGGCACCGCTCGAAGTCACCCGAGTCGTACTCGTATCCGAGCGGCGTCCGATGCGGGAACGCGCGGACCAGATTCCTGCGGCGCAGCTCGAGCCGGTCCACACCGATCGCCCGCGCCGCATCGTCGACGAGCCGCTCGGTCATGTATGCCGCGTCGGGCCGCCCCGCTCCCCGGTACGGCCCCGTCGGCACCTTGTTCGTCCGGGCGCCGAAGATCGTCACCGAGCAGGCGGGGATGTCGTAGCAGCCGGTCAGCAGCATCGCCGCCGTGTGCGGCGGGATCGCGGTCGTCGGCAGCAGATACGCGCCGAGATCGGCCGTCAGGTGCGCTCGCAGGGCGAGCATCCGGCCGTCGCCGTCGAGCGCGAGCGAGAGCTCGCCGGCGATCCCCCGCCCCTGGTAGGCCGAGAGGAAGTTCTCGAGCCGGTCCTCGGTCCATTTCAGTGGCCGCCGGAGCGAGATCGCCGCCGCGCACACCGCCGCGACCTCGGCCGCGATCACCCCCTTGCTGCCGAACGCGCCGCCGACGTCGGGCACGATCACGCGGATCGAGTCCTCAGAGCGGCACAGGATGTGAGCGAGCTGCGCCAGCGGGCGATGGCTGTCCTGGGCCGAGCACCAGACCGTCAACAGGTCCTCACCGACGTCGTACTCGGCGACGCACCCGCGTGGCTCGATCGGCGCCGCCACGAGCCTCGGCAGCGCGTATCGACCGGACACGACCTGCGCGGCGCTCGCGAACGCCCCTTCCACGTCGCCGCCCGCGCCAGACCAGCGCATCAGCGCGTCATCAACCCCGAGCCGTTCAAGCTCCGAGTAGTCGACCTCGACCAGCTCAGCCGCGTCCTCGGCCAGCGCGCGCGACTCCCCGATCACGAGCGCGACCGGTTGTCCAACGTAGCGCACCTCGCCGTCCGCCAGCACCGGGTGCGGCGCGTTTGCGACCTCCGCCCCGTCCGGCGCCCCGACGGGAAATGGCCGCACGTGCAGATCGGAGGCCGTCACCACGTCGATCCCCGGGGGCCTGCGGATCGCGGTGATCGCGGCGTCGGCGTGCGGGCTGCGAACAAACGCCACCTGCGCGAGACCCGGGCGCGTGATGTCGTCGATGTACGTCGCCTCGCCGCGCAGCATCCGGACGTCCTCGCGCCGCGTGAGCGGCGAGCCGATCATGCGAGCCGGTCCCGGATCCAGTCCGCGACCAGCGGGCGGTACTTGAACGGGATGTTGTTGCAGACGTGGGTGCCCTCCCCGTACAGCACCCACTCACCGCGCGGGGCGGCTTCGGCGATCCGCTCCGATTGCTCGGGTCCGATGACGCGATCGCGACCCCCGGCGACAACCAGGCACGGCTGCTCGATTCGCTCGGCGACGCCCGTGAGGCTCAGCGCGGCAGCCCGCTCGCGGGCGTCCGCCACGTCGCTCGCGCCGCTGTGATGGGCGAACGTCTCCCGCGTCAGTTCCGGCAGCTGGTCCCAAGCCGCCCCCAGGTCGTACGGACCGCTGACGCCGGCGACGGCGCGGATCCGCGGCTCGAACGCGGCCGCCCGAGCGGCGTAGTAGCCACCGAGGCTGACGCCGGCGGCGCCGACTCGCCCGAGGTCGAGATCGCTGCGGAGGGCAAGCGCGTCGAGCATTGCCGCGACGGCAACCTCGTAGTCGGGCCGGATGTCGGTCGTGAAGCCGGTCTCCCCCTGGCCGGGCCCGTCGAGCGACAGCGTCGCCATCCCGCGCGCCAGGAACACCGACTCCCACACGTAGAACTCCTCCTTGGTCGAGTCGAGGCCGGGGATCAGGATCGCCAGCGGCGGCGGGGGCGCCAGTAGCGCGGAGGCCGCCGGCCGGCGCAGGTTCGCGACCACGAACTCGCCTCCGAGCGCCACCTCGATCCGCTCGGCGGTCGGGTCGAGCAGCGCGTGCGCTTCATACAGGGATCGCACCGCCTCCTCGGTCGCGAGCCGGTTGCGCTCGATGTCGAGCACCCACACGAACTTCGCAAAGTGAAAGCACACGGCCGCGCGTAGGAACGCCTCGCCCGCGCTCCGATCGTGTCCGTCGTCCCGCGCCTGCCGAGCACGGTCCAAGTGCCCCTCCGCCGTCGCGCTCCACGCCGGGAGCCACTCATCCCAGCGCGAGATCGCCGCGGTCGTCCGCACGAAGTCGTTGTAATCGACGCCGTTCGCGATCAGTCGCGGGCCCCAGTGGTCGATCGCCGTCTGGACGCGCGCGTCGGGCACCGCTCTCACCAAGCCAGGACGCGCTCGGCGTTGCCGTACAGCACCGCCCGCTCGTCCTCGGCGCTGAGTCCGGCCCCGAGCACGGTCTGCACGGGTTCGGGGTCGCCCATGTCGAACGGGTAGTCCGACCCGAGCAGCACCCGATCGGCTCCGACCGCCTCCACCAGCACCCGCAGCAGCGCCGGGTCGTGGCATACCGTGTCAAACAGGAACCGCCGGATCGATGCGTCGGCCGGCGGGGCCGAGCCGGCGCCGATCACGTCCTGTCCGCGTCGCAGCCGTCCGCGCAACGCGACGATCGCTCCGCCGCCGTGCGCGAGCAGGATGTTCAGGCCCGGGTGTCGCTCGAGCGTCCCGCTCATCACCATATGCGCGGCCGCGATCGTCGTCTCGAACGGGTTCCCGACCAGATTCCACAGGTAGTGCTCGGCGAACACCGGCGCATCGAATCCGCGCGTCGTCGGGTGCACGAAGACGAGCGCGCCGGCGCTCGCCGCCGCGGCCCAAAATGGCTCAAAGCGCGGGTCGCCCAGATACGTCCCCGCGATGCTCGCGGTCACCTCGACGCCCGCGAACTCGCCGGAGAGCATCAGCCGCTCGAGCTCGGCGCCAGCCGACGACGGATCCTGCATAGGCACCGCGCCCAGCACCGAGACCCGGTCCGGGCACTGCGCCCGCATTCGCGCGAGCCCTTCGTTCTGCAGGCGGCAGCGACGCAGACCCTCCTCCGGCTCGACGTCGTAGAACAACAGTGGCACCCAAGGCGACAGCACGACCCGCTCACGGGCCTCGAGGATGCCCTCCAGCAAGACGCACTCCGCCACGAACGAGGTGATCGTGCGGCCAGCAAACTCGATCACGGGGCGGCCTCGCTCGCGGCGCACCGACGGGCGCCAACGCTCCTGCGGGGCGGCGTCCCGGAGCAGCTCGGGGACGATCACGTGTGCGTGCGTGTCGACCGCGGTCATCCGCCGCGAGGCGGCGCCGTCGATCCCCTGACGACCAGCGTCGGCTCGAGCAGGATCTCGCGCGCGGGCACCGACTCGTCGCCGAGCTGCTCGAGCAGCAGCTGCGCGGCGACCGTGCCGATCTCGCGCTGCGGCACGCGCACCGTCGTCAGCGGCGGTCGCAGCCGATCCACGAACGGCATGTCGTTGAAGCCGACCACGGAGATGTCCCGCGGACACTCCATCCCGCGCTCCTCGAGCGCGTCGTAACAGCCGAGCGCGAGCAGGTCGTTCGCGGCGACGATCGCGGTCAGGTCATCGTTGCTGTCGAGCAGCTCAGCGCACACCCGCGCGCCCTCATCCTCGATGAACGACTGGCCGTAGCGGACGTTCTCGACGGGCACGTCGAGGCCGATCGCGCCCATCGCCTCCAGGAACCCAAGGTGACGGCGATGTCCGGTCGAGAGGTTCTGCGGGCCGGCGACGTGGCCGATCTGCCGATGACCGAGCGCGGCGATGTGGTCCACGGCGAGCCGGATCCCACGGCGGTCGTCGACCGTGACCGCAGGGACGGACCCGTCCTCGAGGCTGCGGTTGACGAGCACCAGCGGGGCGCCTCCGGCGGCGACGTCCGCCAGCAGCTCGCGGTCGAGCCGCGCCGTCGCGGAGATGAACCCGTCGACGCGACGGGCTCGCATCACCTCGAGGTGGCTGCGCTCCCGTTCGGGATCGTTGTCGGTGTTGACGACCACGGACGTGTAACCGGCCTCGTCGAGCCGGTCCTCGATCCCGCGGAGGATCGGCGGGAACAGCGGGTTCATGATGTCGGGGATCAGGACGCCAACCGTGTACGAGCGGTTCGTCTTCAGCCCGCGCGCGATCCGGTTCGGACGGTAGCCGAGCTGATCGGCGGCCCGCAGGACCCGCTCGGCCGTGTCCTGGTTGACGAGCATCCTCGTCTCCTCGTTGAGCGCTCGCGACACGGTCCCGGGATGCACTTGCGCGACGCGCGCTACGTCCCGGATCGTCACTGAGGCGCCCACCGGTCGCATTATCCGACCTTGGCCGCGACCGAGCCACCGAGGTACAGCGCGCCGATCTCCGGATGCTCCAGCACCTCGCGGCCGGACCCGCTCAGGCGCACGGTCCCGTTCTCGAGCACGACGCCGTGCGAGCTGAGCCTCAGGCCTGCGCGAGCGTTCTGCTCGACGAGCAGGATCGTCTTGCCGCGCGCATGCATCAGCGCCACCATCTCGAACACGATCTGGCGGGTCTGCGGATCGAGCCCCATCGACGGCTCGTCGAGCACGATCAGCTTCGGGTCCAGCATCAGACAGCGCGCGAACTCAACCAGCCGCTGCTGGCCGCCTGACAGGCTGCCCGCCTTCTCATTGGCGCGCTCGCGAACGATCGGGTAGAGCTCCTCGACGTCGCGCAGACGCCGGCGCACGAGCTCCTGGTCGTCGAGCGTGAACGCCCCCATCTCGACGTTCTCGCGGACCGTCATGTCAGCGAACAGGCTGTGTGCTTGGGGCACGTGGGCGATCCCACGGTCGAGGATCTGTCGCGGGGTCAGCGTCGAGATCGGCTGTCCGGCGAACCGGATCTCGCCGGTGCGGGCGCGCAGCAGTCCGCTGATCGTCGCCAGCAGCGTCGACTTCCCGGCGCCGTTCGGGCCGACGATGCAGGTGATGCCGCCGTCCGGCACCTCGAGCGAGACGTGCTTGATGATGTCGCCGCCGCCGTAACCGGCGCACACGCCACTGATCACGAGCAGCGGCTCGGGGGCGCGTGGCGCCGGCCGCTCGGATGCGGTGACCGCCACCACCGGCGTCGGCGTCGGCCCGGGTGCGGCCGCCGGCTCGTCATCGGCTCCGCCGAGGTACGCGTCGAGCACGGCCGGGTCGGCGCGGACCTCGGCGGGCGTGCCCGAGGTGAGCGCTGTGCCCTGGCTGAGCACCGTCACCCGATCGCACAGGCTCATCACGAACTCCATGTTGTGCTCGACCACGAGGAATGTCTTGCCGGCCTTGTTGAGCTCCTGGATCCGCGCCGCGAGATGCGTGATCAGCGTCGGGTTGACGCCCCCGGCCGGCTCATCGAGCAGCAGCACCGCCGGATCGGCGACCAGTAGCGAGGCGAGCTCGAGCAGCTTCCGCTGGCCGTATGACAGGTTGCCCGCCGGCTCATGGGCCAGCCGCTCGATGCCGACGAACTCGAGCAGCTCGAGCGCGCGGCGCTTCTCGGCGGCCGACCCCGCGCGGCGGATCACGCCGCGCAGCCAGCCCTGCTCGCGCTGAGTGGCGACGAGCATGTTCTCGAGCACGGTCAGCCGCACGAACAGTCTCGTCAGCTGGAACGTGCGACCGATCCCGAGGCCGAACACGCGGTCGGGCGGAGCGTTCGTGATCTCCGCGCCGTCGAACCTCACTTCGCCCTGCTGGATCCGCTCGTAGCCGGTGATCACGTTGAACAGCGTCGTCTTGCCGGAGCCGTTTGGCCCGATCAGGCCGTGGATCGCGCCCTGCTGCACCTCGAGCTGACACTCCTCCAGAGCCTTGACGCCCCCGAACGACTTCGACACGCCGCTGACCGACAGCAGGGCGGTCATTGGACGAGCCCTGGCACGCTTGGCGTGACGGCCGGGTCGCGAGCATCCGCGGCCTTCGTCGTGGTAGCCGCGCGGCGCTTGGCGATCAGGTCGGCGACGCTCGGAATCACGCCCCGGGGCAGCAACAGGATTACGGCCAGGAACAGGACGCCGTATGCGATCAGGTATGTGCTGCTGCCGGCGAAACTGAGCGTGAAATACTGCTGCAGCGACTCGAGTACGAGCGCCCCGAGCAGCGGCCCGATCAGCGTTCCGATCCCTCCGAGGAAGCCCATCAGCGCGATCGAGATGTCGAACAGCGGGTCGTACGCGAACTGCGGGTAGATCTGACCGAGGAAGTAGAAGTACAGCCCGCCGACCATGCCGACCGGGAACGCGGAGATCACGAACGCCGTGAGCTTCACCCGCCCGACCTTGACGCCGAGCCCGCGCGCACGATCCTCGTCGTCGCGGATGGCGAGCAGCTGCAGCCCGAACCGCGATCGGCGTATCGCCCACGAGACCGCCACGGTCAGCACCAGGATCACCAGCGCGACGTAGTAGAACGGCTGGTTGTAGTTGGCCGCCGAGAACGGCGCGATCGGCAGCAGGATCCCAGACGTCCCGCCGGTGAAGCCGAGGTTGTACGCGAGCAGCTGGAAGATGAAGAAGATCGCGATCGTGACGACGACGAACGTGTGGCGCCGCGTGCGCAGCGCGACCAGACCGACCGGGATCGCGATCGCGGCCGCCACCAGTCCGCCGAACGGAAGCAGGCCGAACACGTCCCAACCGCCCTTGAAGTGCCAATCGCGGGCGGCCAGCGCCACGGCGTAGCCGCCGCTGCCGAAGAACACGGCGTGACCGAGCGCGAGGTAGCCGGAGTAGCCGCTGAAGATGTTCCAGGCCGACGTCGCGACCATGAACACGAGCGTGAAAACTGCGATCGAGGTCGTGGTCGGATCGGTGAACACGACCGGGAAGACCGCGAACACAACCGCCACGACCCCGACCACCGCCAGGGTTAGAGCGCGCCACCCGCTCACTGCGCCCGCACTGCTTTTGCGCCGAACAGGCCTTGCGGCCTGATCGAGAGGACGATCACGAGCGCCGCGAAGAACACGAGCGGCGACCACGTGGGCGACCACCACACGGCGACCACATCGTTGACCACGAGCAGCAGCACGGCCGCCGCCATCGCGCCGCCGATGCTGCCCATCCCGCCGAGGATCACGATCGCGAGCAAGCGCGAGATCAGGTCATACCCGCTGCTGGGGTTGAACGCGTTGGTGGCGCCGAACACCATCCCGCCGACTGCCGTCACCGCGATCCCGATCCCGACCGAGATCGTCCGCGTCCGGTTGACGTTGACCCCGATCAGGTCGGCCGCGGTCCGGTTCTGCAACGAGGCGCGGACCGCGCGCCCGAACTTTGTCCTGTAGAGCATGTAGTAGAGCGCGACCATCAGCGCCGCGGCGAGGCCGAACCCGATCAGGTAGATCCACGGCAGGTAGAAGCCGAGCACGTGGACCGATGAGTCGACGTACGAGGCGTGCAGCTGGACATAGTCGACGCCGTAGATCGCCGACAGGATTCCCTCGATCACGATCGCGACCGCGAAAGTGACGAGGATCGACATCCCGGTCCGGTCGGAGTCGCGCAGCCGGCGCATGAAACAGAACTCGATTGCGACGCCGAGCGCGAACATCGCCGGGATCGTGATCAGCAGACCCGGGAGCAACCCGATGCCGGCGTGCTGCTCGAGCTCGTAGGACAGGTACGCGCCGAGGATCACCATCGCGCCCTGGGCGATGTTGATGATGTCCATGACGCCGAAGATCAGCGTCAAGCCGGTCGCCATCAGCGCGTACACGCCGCCCGTCAGGATGCCGTCGACTATCGCCTGCAGCAGCTGTGTGCCTGACATCCCGCGGGTGGCCCTCGCTTACCCGGCCCAGTTCGGCTTCGGATACTGAGGCGCCTTCGCGCCGGGCTCCGTGCTTGGCAGCGACTGCACGAGCGCGCCGTTCTGCCACTGGAACGTAGACGTCGACTGCGCGGTGTTCTCGCCGAGCGAATCGAACTTGACCGGACCCTGGACGCTGTTCATCGTGGTGCCGCTGTGCAGGTAGGCGAGGATCTTCGTGTTGTCCAGGCTGTGCGTCGCCTGCACCGCCTGGGTGATGACCTGGCCGACCGAGTATGCCTCGGCGACGTCGGCGTTGACCCCGGACGGCGTGCCGTGGTACTTGGCGATGTACTCCTGCACCATCTTCTGGCTGTCGGCCTTCTTGAAGCCGCCGTACCAGCCGTTCGGGACGAAGATCCCGTTCTCGTTGCCGGCCCCCACGGCCTTGACGAACGCCGCGCCCTGGTCCGGACCCGACGTCGCGATGAACGCCTTCGGGTTGAAGTGCTGCTGGATGAAGGCGTGCACGAACGCCGACACCGTCGGGACATCGACCGAGCCGAGGATGAACAGATCCGGCTTGTCCCCGGCCACCTGGGTCGCGATCGGCGTGTAGTCGGCGACCTCGGCCGGGAACACCTTCGAGACGAGTGTCTTCACGCCGGCGGCCTGAAGGATCGACTGCGCGACCGGGATCTGCGGTTGCGTGAATGGGTCGTTGACCGTCGCGTAGGCGGCGGTCTTCGGACGCTGGGCGGCCGGCAGGGATGCGATGTACTTCGCGAACGTGACGAGATTGTTCTTTACGGGGAGCGAGACGTCGAATACGTTGTGGAGTCCGGCCCCGAACACGTTCGGGGCGCCGCCGGCACCCTCCACGAATGCGTACCCGTACCGCGCCGCCACCCGCGCCGCCGGCACGGTCAGCAGCGACGAGAACGGACCCAGCACGAGCGCGTCCTTGTCTGACCCGATCAGCTGCGTGTAGTTCGTCGCGACCTGCGCCGGGCTCGACGCGTCCGAGACGATGTGGAGCTTGATCTTGCGCCCGAGCAGACCGCCGGCTGCGTTCTGGTCTGCCGCCCACAGTTGGTAGCCGCGCTCGAACGCCTGCCCGTCGGTAGAGAAGTCGCCCGATAGGGACAACGAAACGCCGATCGTGATCGGGCCAGAGCCGCCACTCCCGCCGCTACCCCCGCTGCTCGAGCCGCCACACGCCGCGAGCGCGAGCACCGAAACAGCCGCCGCCAGCCCGGCTGGCAAGGGTTTGCGCAAGATCCACATCTCGGTCTCCCTCCGGCCCCAGCGATGGCGAGCCAGCCTGATCATCGCCGGGGTGCAATCGTTTGCAGGCGACGATAGTGCGGGGCGTCGCGCGTGTCAACTGCAAACGTGTGCAGGCCCGGCGCGCCTACAATCCGCGCTCCATGCCAGACGCCACATCCGACCCCCAGATCCGCCGCGCCGGCGCCACCGATGCGCCCGCGATCGGCCGCCTCTTGCACGATTTCAACACCGAGTACGACGACCCGACACCGGGTCCCGACGCACTCGCAGCCCGGATCGCCGAGCTGCTCGAAGCCGGCGACACGGCGGTGGTACTGGCCGGCGACGGGCCTGATGGGCTGGCGGTCCTGCGCTTTCGCCCGGCGCTGTGGTCGACCGCGCTCGAGTGCTACCTGGCCGAGCTGTACGTCGCCCCGCCGCGCCGCGGCCAGGGGCTCGGGCGCGCGCTGATGGAGGCGGCGATCGAGCTCGCCCGCGACCGCGGCGCCGACTACATGGACCTCGGCACGGCCGAGACAGACGTCACCGCCCGCGCGCTGTACGAGAGCCTCGGGTTCTCGAACCGCGAGGGCAAGCCCGACGGCCCGGTCAACTACTACTACGAGCGCGAGCTGTAGCGAGCCGTAGTCTCCCGACCGAATGAAACGTTCACTCGCATCGGGAGGAGCAACGTAGATGACCTGGACCGCCGCCGACATCCCTGACCAGACCGGCCGCACCGCCGTCGTGACCGGTGCCAACGGCGGCCTCGGGCTCGAGACCGCGCGGGCGCTCGCGGCGAAGGGCGCGCACGTCGTGATGGCGGTCCGCAATCAGGACAAGGCCGCCGACGCTGTTGCATCGATCACGCGCACCGCGCCGAACGCGTCGCTCGAGCTGGTGCCGCTCGACCTCTCTTCCCAAGCGTCGGTCCGCGAGGCGGCCGCGGCGATCACGGCGGCGCACCCGAAGCTCGACCTGCTCGTCAACAACGCCGGCGTGATGGCGATCCCCGACCGGCGGACGGCAGATGGGGCTGAGATGCAGTTCGGGACCAACCACCTCGGCCACTACGCGCTCACGGCGCTGTTGATGCCGGCGCTGCTGAAGGGTGACGGCACGCGGATCGTGACCGTCACGAGCAGCGCCCACCACATCGGCCGCGCGGTCGACCCGGCCAATCCGAACCTCGACGGCAAGTACGGGCCGTGGAAGGCGTACGGCCAGTCGAAGCTCGCGAACTTCCACTTCGGGATCGGGCTCCAGCAGCGACTCGCGGCAGCGGGCGCGCCGGCGGCGAGCCTGATCGCCCACCCCGGCCTCTCGAACACCGACCTCCAGGCGGTCAGCGTGCGCGAAACCGACGGCGGCCTGATCCAGCGGTTCTTCCACGGCCTCGCCGGCAGCACCGGGATGTCGGCCGCGCAGGGCGCGCTCTCCCAGCTCCGCGCCGCCAGCGACCCAACCGCCCACGGCGGCGAGTTCTACGGGCCCCTGTACGTCAACAGCGGCCCCCCGGTCAAGAAACCGATCCTCCGTCGGCTCGGCTTGGAGCGCGCGATCGGTCGCCTGTGGGAGGTCTCCGAGCGCGAGACCGGGCTCAAGATCGAACTGACCTGACCAGCCCGCGCTTGTCGACCGACGGTCGAGTAGGATCGCGTCGAGACCGTGAGCGAGCCCGCCTACACCCGCCTCCAGGTCGACGAGCGTCGCGCGCAGCTGATCGCCGCCGGCGCTGAGCTGTTCGCCGAGCACGCGTTCGAGGAGATCTCGATGCGTCAGATCGCCCAAGCCGCGGGGATCTCGAAGCCTCTCCTCTACCACTATTTCCCGAGCAAGATCGAGCTCTTCAAGGCGGCCGTCTCAGAGCAGGCCGCCGAGCTCCAGGCGCTGATCGAGCCCTCCGGCGACGGCACGCCATTCGAGCAACTGACGCGGAGCCTTGACGCGTACCTCGGGTGGATCGAGCGCAACTCGCGCGCCTGGCAGAAGCTGATGCAGAGCGCCGCGGCGCTGCCCGAAGCGGGCGACGTCGTCGAGGGCTTCCGTCGGCGGACACTCGAGGAGATCGTCCGCCACGTCGCGGGGAACCGCAAGCCGCGTCCCGCGCTGCGCGCCGCGCTGCAGGGCTGGCTCGGATACGTCGACGGCGTGCTGCTCGACTGGGTTCAGACGCGCGATCTCAGCCGTGATCAGGTCCGTGAGCTGATCGTCGCCGCGTTCGGTGGCGCGCTGCTGGCGGCTCAGCAGATCGACCCCAAGGTCCAGCTGTCGCTCAACTGAGCGGCCCCTCCCCTTTTATGGAGTCTTATTGACCGCCGGTTGACAGCGGCTGCATACGGGCGTACCCTGCCGCTTGTCAACCGTCGGTCAATAGGAGGCGAAGAGGATGGTCACGGGCAGCGAGTTTCAGGATCGGATCGAGCGGCTCGAGCGCCGGCTCGATGAGACGAACGTCGTCGTGCGCCGCCTCGAAGGGCGCCCGCAGCACCCCGCCCCGCAGCACCCCGCGGCGCCCCCCTCCGCCCCGCCCCCGTCCGCCCCGCGCCACACCGCCCCGCCCGCTCCCCGCCCGCGAGTTCCCGCGGACTGGGTCGTGGAGCTCCCGAGCGCGCCGGCGTCGCCACGCCGCGAGCGCCACTACACGGTCGAGGACGCCGGCCACTGGCTGGCGTGGCTTGGTGGGATCGCGACCGTGTTGGGGATCATCCTGTTCCTCGCGCTCGCGGTCGCCCACGGCTGGATCGGGGAGAGCGCCCGCGTGGTCCTCGCCGCCGTCGGATCGGCAGCACTGATCACGGGCGGGGCATGGCTCCACGGCCACCGGGGCAGGACCGAGGCGGCCGTCGCGATGGTCGGCGCCGGCACCGCCGGAATGTTCGCGACGCTGCTCGTCGCGAGCGCCGGCTACCACCTGATCGCCTGGCCGCTCGCGCTTGCCGGCTCGATCGCCACCGGCGCGCTCGCGACCGTGCTCGCGATCCGCTGGGCGAGCCAGGCGATCGCCGCGATTGGGCTGCTCGGCGCGCTACTGGCGCCGGCGCTCCTCGGCGCGCTCGGCGACACGTCCGCGATCGCGATCCTCGCCGTCGCATCAGCGTCAGCGATGGCCGTGATCGTGTGGCGCGACTGGAGCTGGCTCGCGCTGGCCACGCCCGTCATCGCCGCGCCGCAGTGGGCGGTCTGGATCTCCGGCGGGCACACGACGGCCGCGGACGCCGTCGTCCTTGCCGCGTTCGCCCTGCTGGGCCTGGTCGGCGGCGTCGCGAGTCAGCTAAAGAGCCGCAGCGACCACATCCACCCACCCACCGCCTGCCTGCTGGTCATCAATGGCTGCATCGTCGGAACGCTCGGCGAGGTCGCGCTCCGCAACGTCTCCGGCGCCGCCGCGGCCGAGATCTACCTGGCGGCGCTCGCGGTCGTCCACGTCATCATCGCCGTCGCGCTCCGCCGCCGGCTCACAGCGCCCGCCCGCACACTCGTGATCGCGCTCGGCGCGGTGCTCGCCGACGTCTCGTTCGGGCTCGCGGCGAGCGGCCTCGCGCTGACACTCGGGTGGGCGGCGACCGCCCTCGGGTGCGCGCTGATCATCCGCCGCACCGACCGGGGCGGTGCTGAGGAGGCAACGGTCGGCCTCGGGCTCGGCGCCCACATCGCGCTCGTGCTCGCCCGAGCCCTGCTCGCGGTCCCGCCGTCGGCCCTCGGCGGCGGCAACGACGTCAGCCAGCTGTTGGCGGTCGCGACGCTCGCGGCATGCTGCATCGCATCGGGACTCGTCACCCGCAGGCGCGTCCCCCCGCTCGCGACGGCGCTCAACGCGCTCGGCCTCGTGTCGATCGCGTACCTCACGGCAGCGACCCTCGCCGGCGATGCCCTCGTTCTCGCATGGGCGCTCGAAGCCGCCGCGCTCGTCCAGCTCTACCGCCGCACCGAGGACCCGGCGGCCTGGTTCGGGTCGCTCGCGTTCTTCGCCGGCGCGGTGCTTCACGCGGTGATCGTCGAGGCGCCCCCGGGCTCACTCATAACGGGCGCGCCCGCCCTGCACGCGGCTGCGATCGCGCTCGCCGCAATCGCCGTCACCGCGATCCAGATCGGACGGGACGACGCCGAGCTCAGGCGCCCCGCCGTGGCGCTGGCCGCGATCATGCTCCTCTACCTCGCATCGGTGACGATCGTGACGATCTTCCAGCCCGGGCCGGGCGGCGCGCCCGCGACGGTGCTCGACCTCGGCGTCCGCCAGCAGGGACAGGTCCTGCTCAGCGTGCTCTGGAGCGCCGTCGGCCTGACGGCGCTGATCGGCGGGCTGCGGCGCAAGCTCGACCCGCTCCGCCTGGCCGGGCTGGCGCTGCTGCTGCTCACGGCCGCCAAGGTGTTCGTCTACGACCTCTCGACGCTGACCTCGATCTATCGGGTGATCTCGTTCGTGGCGCTCGGTCTGCTGCTGCTCGCGGGCGCCTTCGCCCACCAGCGGATGCGCCCCACCCCACCGCGGGCTTGACAGCTTCGTCATCGTGGGAATCACACGCAATTGAAAGGACCTATTTATGGCGATCTGCTCACATCTCGATCAGGTGGAGGTCAGCCGCCCCGGCCAAGTCGGGGGCTGCGAGGAGTGCCTGAAGATCGGCGGCCGTTGGATGCACCTCCGCGTCTGCCGGTCGTGCGGCAAGGTCGGCTGCTGCGACTCGTCGCCCAACCGCCACGCCTCAAAGCACGCGCGCGAGGACGACCACCCGATCATGACCTCCGTCGAGCCCGGCGAGTACTGGTCCTACTGCGTCATCGACGACGTGGCGTTCGAACTCGAATCGGACAGGTGAGCGAGCCGATCGTGGGTCCAAAAGCTCTTCCACTGCCCGTTCTCCACGGAACCTTTCACCTCAGCATGCATTCAGGTCCAGTTCAGGTGCACACTTCAGCCCCGGGGTCGAACTGGGAGAGCTTTTGGTCCCCCACGAACCGACGCATCACCCCTTCACTGAAGCCAACCTAGCCCGCCGCCTCGGCGACGAGCTCGTCCACCAGCGCGGCCATCGCGTCGAGGACCTCCTGCCGTCCGGATAGCTCCCGGGGGTCGTGGTACGCAAGCGTGACCTGTCCCCCGCGCTCGTAGACGAGTATCCGAAGTGGCAGGTCGAGCCCCACCTGCGGGTCGTCGAGCATCAGCTGCGTCCCGACCTTCGGGTTTCCGAACACGATCACCAGCTCGGGGTGGAGCTCCAACCCCACCTCCCGCGCCGCCGCGGCGTGGTCGATGCGTGCGAACACCTTGATGCCGTGGCCCTCGATCGCCGCGACGAGCTTCTGGACTGTCTCGGCGTGCGGTGAAACGGCCGTTCTCGTGATCAGTCCCATCGCCCTTCCTATTTTAAAACGAACGGCCGCGATGGAAGCCCGCTTCCAACCGGGCAGGCCAGGGCTCAGTGGTCGCCAGAGCGACCATCTGGCCCAGGCCTCATGCCTGGTTCCAGCCGCGGATACTCCCGAGCCGAACCGCCCCCGACCCCGACCCCGGAGGCCACCGCCATGGACTACGCCACTCTCATCTACGAGCAGACCGACCACGTCGTCACCCTCACCTACAACCGCCTAGACCAGCACAACGCGGTCAGCCGTCAGATGAACCAGGAGCTCCACCACGCGTTCGAGCGCTTCCGCGACGACGACAGCGCGTTCGTGCTCGTGATCACCGGTGCCGGCGAGACCACGTTCTGCGCGGGCTGGGACCTCGCCGACGCCGCGGCGCTCAACGAACTCGGGGACTACGACCAGTACCGCCGCGAGCTGTACACGCTCCCCGGAGCGTGCGGCTACACGCGACGCACGGACATCTTCAAGCCGATCATCGCCGCGGTGAACGGCTACGCGTTCGCCGCCGGCCTCGAGACCGCGCTGCTCGCCGACATCAGGATCGCGGCCGAGAACGCCGAGTTCGGCGCGCTGGAGCGCCGCTGGAACATCGTCGGCGGCGACGGCCTGACCGCCCGGCTGCCGCTCGTGGTCGGGTTCGCGAAGGCGATGGAGCTGATCATCACCGGGCGGCGGATCGACGTCCATGAGGCCGAGAAGATCGGGCTCGTCAACGAGATCACCCCCAAGGGCGATGCCCTCACCCGAGCCCAACAGCTGGCGCACGAGGTCGCGAAGCTTCCCCAGGGCGCGATCCGCTCCGACAAGGAGACCGTGCTGCGCGGCGTCGGCCGGACGCTCGAGGAGCGGCTCCGGATCGAGGCGGAGATGATCATCTCGATGTTCATGCGCCGCGACAGCCACACGATCGGCGCGGGCGCGTTCAAGGCCGGCGAGACCCCAGAGTGGCCGAACCACGGTCTATCACCGCACACCAGGTGCTCTCAATTACAAGTCGTTTGCAGTAGCGACACGGTCGGCGTAGGTTCGGCCGGTGACGCGGGTACGCGCCTTCTGGTCTGACCTCGAGCCCGGGGAGAGGCGGACGCTGCTGATGATGGCGATCGCCGTGGCGGCGCTCCACGTCGCCGGCTTCGCGCTCCTGTTCGGCCTCGCCGCCCCCGCCTTCACGGTCGGCATCGGCGTGACGGCGTACACGCTCGGGCTCCGTCACGCGTTCGACGCGGACCACATCGCGGCGATCGACAACACGACCCGGAAGCTGATGGGTGAGGGCAAGCGGCCGCTGAGCGTCGGCTTCTGGTTCTCGCTCGGCCACTCGACGATCGTCTTCGGTCTGTCGTTCCTGATCTCGATCGGCGTCCGATCGCTCGACCACCCGCTCCGGCACGGCAACTCGAACTTCCACCAGGTCACGGGCACGGTCGGCACGCTCGTTTCGGGCACCTTCCTGTACCTGATCGCCGCGATCAACGTCGTCATCCTGCTCGGGATCCTGAAGGTGTTCCGGGAGATGCGCACGGGCCGCTACGACGAGCGACGCCTCGAGGAACACCTCAACAACCGGGGCCTGATGAACCGGTTCCTCGGCCGGCTCACCCGCAGCGTCTCCAAGCCCGGCCACATGTACCCGATCGGGGTGCTGTTCGGGCTCGGGTTCGACACCGCCACCGAGGTGTCGCTGCTCGTGCTGGCGGCCGGCGCCGGCGCGGCGGGCCTCCCCTGGTACGCGATCCTCTGCCTGCCGATCCTGTTCGCCGCCGGGATGTCGCTGATGGACTCGATCGACGGCACGTTCATGAACTTCGCCTACGGCTGGGCCTTCTCGAAGCCGGTCCGGAAGGTCTTCTACAACATCACGATCACGGGTCTCTCGGTCGCGATCGCGCTCGTGATCGGGACGATCGAGCTCGGCGGCCTCGTCGGTCTCGAGCACATCGACATCAACATGATCGGCTTTGTGATCGTCGGGCTGTTCGTCGTCACGTGGGCGGTGGCGCTGGTGGTCTGGCGCTACGGGCACATCGAGGAGCGCTGGACGGCGCACCTGCACGAATGACGCAGTCCCCGGACGTAAAGCCGCTCGCCTTCAACGACCTCGACGAAGCGATCCGCCTCCTTCGCGAGCGCGGCCTGCGGCTGTCGACATCCCGCCGGCTGGTGCTCGAGCAGCTGTTCACCACGGACGCTCCGGTCACCGCTGAGCACGTCGCGACCGCGCTCGGCCTGGACCTCGCCTCGGTGTACCGGAACCTCGAAACGTTCGAGCGCCACGGCCTCGTCCGCCACGTCCACTTCGGCCACGGCCCGGGGCTGTACATGTTGAGCGGCCAGGACGACCGTGAATATCTATGCTGCGAGCGGTGCGGGGCGGTCCGAGCACTCGAGCCGGCGCGGCTGGAGCCGGTGCGCAAGCAGATCCGCGAGCTCTCAGGCTACGAGGCGCGGTTCGCCCACCACGCGATCGTCGGCCGGTGCCCTGATTGCCAGAAGAGCTGATCCGCGAGGCTCTCGCCGGCGCTGAGATCCGTGATCTGCATCGCCTGACGGGCGGGGCCAGCCGCGAGACGTGGTCATTCGACGCGCTGCTCGACGGCGACTGGCGTCCGCTGATCCTCCGCCGCGACCGCGCCGGACGCGGCCCGATGTCGCTCGAGGCGTACGCCTTCGAGGCGGCGGCGCGCGCGGGCGTGCCCGAGCCGGAGATAGTCGCGCGCGAGGAAACGTTCCTGATCATGGACCGGATCGAGGGTGAAACGATCGCGCGGAGGATCCTCCGCGACGAGCAGTTCGCGGCCGTCCGGCCCCGGCTCGCCGAGCAGTGCGGCGAGATCCTGGCGCGGATCCACTCAATCCCGCCCGAGGCGATCCCGGGGCTCGAATCCCACGACGTGCTCGCCGACGTGGCGGCCATGATCCACACCTTCGATGATCCTTCGCCCGCGCTCGAGCTTGGGTTGGATTGGTTGGCTCGGAACCGTCCTCCGAGCGCCGGCGATGCCGTACTGCATGGCGACTTTCGCAATGGCAACCTCGTGGTGGGTCCCGACGGCATCCGCGCCGTGCTCGATTGGGAGCTGATCCACCGCGGCGATCCGATGCAGGACCTCGGCTACCTGTGCGTGCGTGCGTGGCGTTTCGGCGGCGCCGAGCCGGTCGGCGGCTTCGGTTCCTACGAGGACCTGTTCAGCGGGTACGAGCGCGTCAGCGGCGTCGAGGTCGACCGCGAGGCGGTCCGCTGGTGGGAGGTGTTCGGCACCGTCTGGTGGGGCGGCGCGTGCATGCTCCAGGCGTGGCGCCATTTGTCCGGCGGCGAGCGCTCGGTCGAGCTCGCCGCGATCGGCCGGCGCGTGTGGGAGCAGGAGTACGACGTGCTGCTGGCGCTCGCATGAACGGGATCCCGACGTCCGCGGAGCTGGCCGCCGCCGTCCGCGAGTTCCTCGAGCAGGAGGTGATGCCCGCCACCGAGGGGCGCATCTCGTTTCACGCGCGTGTGGCGGCGAACGTGATGGCCCAGATCGAGCGCGAGCTTGCCGCCGGGCTTCCAGACCTCAGCGGCGAGGCCGAGCTGTGCGCCGCGATCCGCGAGGGCTCGATCACGTTCGAGGAGGCATACGCGAAGATCCGCCCGACCGTGGTCGCGAAGCTCCACGTCTCGAACCCACGCCACCTACTGCCGGAGGACAGATGACCGAGATCCCCGCCGACGTGCTCGACTTCGTGACCAAGCTCGACGAGTTCATCGAGCGCGAGATCAAGCCGCTCGAGAACGAGCACATCGAGTTCTTCGATCACCGGCGCGAGTGGAAGCGGACCGACTGGGAGAACGACGGCGTCCACCGGCGCGAGTGGATCGAGCTGCTCTCAGAGATGCGCCGGCGAGCCGACGCGGCCGGCGTCTTCCGCTACGCATTGCCGGCGTCGATGGGCGGGCTCGACGGGACCAACCTCGGGATGGCGGTGATCCGCGACCACCTTGCCGCGATGGGAATCGGGCTCCACAACGACCTCCAAACGGAGGCGTCGGTGGTCGGCAACCTCGTCTTCCCGCTGATCCTCGACCGGTTCGGGAGCGAGGAGCAGAAGGACCGGTTCATGGCGCACGCGGTCACCGGCGAGTCCGGATTCGGCTTCAACCTGACCGAGCCCAACCACGGGTCGGACGCGACCTGGCTCGAGACGCGCGCCGTGCGCGACGGCGGCGACTGGGTGATCAACGGCGCCAAGCGGTTCGCGAGCGGCGCCGGGCTTGTCGAACACGCGATCGTGTTCGCACGCACCTGCGGCGAGCAGGGCGACGCGCTCGGAATCACCGCCTTCATCGTCCCGACCTCCGACCCCGGCTACGAGATCCCGTACTTCCACTGGACCTTCAACATGCCCTCCGATCACGCGGAGGTCGTGATCCGGGACGTCCGCGTCCCGCACGAGGCGATCCTCGGCGAGGAAGGGCGCGGCCTGGAAACGGCGATGTTCTTCGTCCACGAGAACCGGATCCGGCAGGCCGCCTCGGGCGTCGGCGCGGCCGACTACTGCGTCTCCGAGAGCGTCGAGTACGCCAAGCAGCGGATCACGTTCGGCAAGCCGCTGTCCGAGCGCCAGGCGATCCAGTGGCCGCTCGTCGAGCTCGCGACCGACGTCCAGCTGCTGCGGACGTTCGTCCGTGCGACCGCCGCGGAGATGGACTCGGGCGACCGGATTCGCGGCGTCTCGGACAAGGTCTCGATGTGCAACTACCGCGCCAACCGGCTCGTGTGCGACGCCGCCGACCGGGCGATGCAGGTCCACGGCGGCCTCGGGTACACGCGCGGCAAACCGTTCGAGCACATCTACCGCCACCACCGCCGCTACCGGATCACGGAGGGCTCCGAGGAGATCCAGATCCGCAACGTCGCGGGCCATCTGTTCGGCTTCATTTCACGGTAGCTACGCGGGTGTAAGATCCGGTCATGGCGGGCACGCCCGATCACGAAATCGCGATCATCGGCGCCGGCCTGAGCGGGATCGGGATGGGGGCGGCGCTGAAGCGCGCGGGGCTCGAGGACTTCGTCATCTACGAGCGCGCCGGCGACGTCGGCGGCACGTGGCGCGACAACACGTACCCCGGTGTCGGCGTCGACATCCCGACTTTCGCGTATCAGTTCTCGTACGAGCTGAAGCCCGATTGGACGCGCGTGTTCGCGCGCGGCGCCGAGGTCAAGCAGTACGTCGATGACTACGTCGCGAAGTACGGCATCCGTCCCCACATCACGTTTGACAGCGACGTGACCGAGCGCACGTGGGACGAGGACGAGCACCTGTGGCGCCTGATGCTCAACGGCGAGCGGGAGGTGACGGCGCGGTTCGTCGTCTCGGCGATCGGCGCGTTCATCGATCCGAAGCCGGTCGAGCTCGAAGGTCTCGATTCCTTTCAGGGCAAGGTAATCCACTCGGCGCGTTGGGACCACGATTTCGATCTGACCGGCAAGCGGGTGGCGATCGTCGGCACCGGCGCGAGCGCGGTCCAGATCATCCCGACGATCGCGCCGGACGTGGCGCAGCTCGACGTCTACCAGCGCACCCCGATCTGGGTCGGGCCGAAGTTCGACCCGCCGATCCCCGACGCGCTCAAGAAGGTGTTCGCGCGCGTGCCGCTGACGCAGCGGATCTCGTTCCGGATCGCCGACGCGCTGACGGAGTTCTTCCTGATCAACATCGTCGTCCACTACGACCGGCTCCCGTTCGTGCTGCGCGCGGTCGAGCGCTCGAACAAGCGCTTCATCGCCGCCCAGGTCCGCGACCCTGAGCTGCGGGAGAAGCTGACCCCCGACTACGACTTCGGTTGCAAGCGCCCGAGCGTCTCGAACGTCTACCTGAAGACGTTCAACCGCCCGAACGTCGCCCTGATCACCGACAGCGTCGCGCGTGTCACGCCGACCGGGATCGAGACGCAGGCCGGCGACTCGCGCGAGGTCGACGTGATCGTGCTCGCGACGGGCTTCTACCTCGCCTCGGCGCCCGAGAACTACCGCCGCCGCCCGGTCCGCGGCCGCGACGGCTTCGACCTCGCGAGCCACTACCAGGACAACCGCCTGAAGGCGTACGAATCGATCAGCATGCCAGGGCTCCCGAACCACTTCATGATCTTCGGCCCGTACGGCTGGACCGGCGCCTCGTGGCACGTGCTCGTGCAGAGCGCCGCGCGCCACATCGTCCGCGTGATCGAGGAGAGCCGGCGGCGCGGCGCGACCGAGGTCGAGGTCAGGCCCGAGGCGACCGACCGCTATCACGAGTTCGTCCAGAGGCGGATGGTCAAGTCGCTGTTCTACGGCAGCAACTGTGCGACCGCCAACAGCTACTACTTCGACCACCACGGCGACACCCCGTATCTGCGGCCGACCTCAGGTCGTGAAGCGCACCGCGCGAGCCGCTCGTTCCCGCTCGAGGATTACCGGTTCGAGCGGTTGGAGCGGGTGCCCAGTGTGCGCTAGCTCACATTAGATCGGGAGCGCTCTCCGCTACGGTGAAAGCGTCGAACAGATGTTCGGCGCATTGAGCGCTGCCAATCAACACGGCAGCACCCCGGGTCGGCCGCCTGAACCACCGCGCCGGCCCGGAATCGCACCAACCAAGGAGCACCCCTCCATGAGACCGCGCCTCGATCCGCGCGCGGCCCGTATCTGCACCGCGGTCGGCGCGCTGAGCGCCGTCTGCACGATCGCAGTCGACGGACACGCCGCGGCCTCAACAACCTCATTGACGACCGCTCGGCCCACCGTGCCGGTCGACCGCTGGACGCAGGCCAACCCGCTGCTCGCCGGCGGCCTTGTCGGCCCGCGGCTCCTCACCGGTCACCGCGCCGGGCGCCACAACGTCAGCGCAACCGCGCGTGCGATCCGCCGGATGCGCCAGGCCGCGAACCGGATCGCACGGGTGCCGTACGTCTACGGCGGCGGGCACGGCTCGTTCACTGCGAGTGGCTACGACTGCTCCGGGTCGGTCTCATACGTCCTGCACGCCGCCGGCCTCTTGTCAATACCCGAGGATTCGATCGGCCTCGAGTCGTTCGGAGCGCCCGGACCGGGCCGTCTCGTGACGATCTACGCCAACGGCGGTCACGCCTGGATGACGATCGACGGCCGCCGGTTCGACACGATCGCGTTGCAGGAGACCGGCACCCGCTGGAGCTCGACGACCTCGTCGTCGGCCGGCTACACGGTCCGCCATCCTCGCGGCTTTTAACTTCCGGTCGTATCCAGCTCGAGCTGCAACGGCGAGGGCTCGAGCGGCTCGTCGGTCGTCCGCGGCCGGCCGCGCTTGGCCCAGTGGGTGATGACCTCGTGCGCACGGCACGAGCGGTAGGTGATCCGCTTGTCGAACGGCTGGACGCCGAGGCCGCCTGGCGCGGTCCCGGTAACGAGCGCGTGGAAGCGCCGGCCGAGCCGGTCGACCTCGACGATATCCCCTGTCTGGATCCCCTCTAGGCGCATGGACGGCGGATGATCGCTCGCGGCGCGGACGGTCCCCGGGCGGACGTTGCTCAGCCCGGGGGGGTCGCGAGCCCGTTGCGGTAGGCGTAGTTGACCGCTTGCGCGCGGTCGCGGATCCCGGCCTTCCCGAACAGGTGGTTGATGTGCGATTTGACGGTCGTCGGGCTGACCACGAGCCGTTCGGCGATCTCGGCGTTCGTCAGCCCCTCGGCGATCAGCGCCAGCACCTCGGCCTCGCGCGGGGTGAGGTCGTCCGGCAGTCCGTCGTCCGGTGCTCCGGCGCACGCTCCGGTCTCGGACTGCCCGTCACTGGCGAGCGCCGCGACCACGTGGTGCTGGACGGCAGGGTCAAGCGCCGCGTCACCGGCGGCGACGTTCACGATCGCGGTGTGGATGTCCTCGCTGCCGGCGTCCTTCGTCAGGTACCCGCGCGCGCCCGCGCGAAGCGCCCCCAGGACGCTTTCGTCGTCGGCGAACGTGGTCAGCGCGATCACGCGTATCTCGGGCAGCAGCTCGTGCAGCCGCCGCGTCGCTTCGATCCCGTCGAGTCGTGGCATCCGCAGGTCCATCAGGACGACGTCGGGCCGGTACTGCTCGCTCAGCGCGACCGCCTCCTCCCCGTCCGAAGCGCTGGCCACGACCTCGATCCCATCGAGCAACCCGAGCAGCCGCACCAGGCTCTCGCGCACGAGCCGCTGGTCGTCGGCAATCAGCACGCGGACGGGCCCGCGCTCGGCGCTCACATCGGTCATCCGCTCGCCGGCAGCCGCAGCTCAACCCGGAAGCCGTTGGCGGTCGGTGCGGCCAGCAGCTCGCCGCCGAGCAGCTCGGCTCGCTCGCGCATGCCGGTCAGCCCATACCCGGAGCTGGCCGCGCCGAGCGCGACCGGCGGCGGTGAGCCCGGGGTCGCCTGGTCCTCGACCACCAGAACGGTGGCATCCGGCAGGTAATCGACGCTCACCGATACGCGCTCCGCGGTCGCGTGCCGCCGCACGTTGGTGAGCGCCTCCTGCGCGGTTCGGTAGACCGCCAGCCGTGCTTCGGGCGCGAGCTCGCGCGGCTCGCCGCGAACCTCGACCGCGACCGGCAGGCCGCTCTGCTCGCCGAACGCGTCCGCCAGCAGCCCGATCCGCTCCGGCCCCGGCAGATCGTCACCGCGCTGAGTCGCGATCGCGCGGCGCGCCTCCTCGAGCCCGCTGGCGGCGAGGTGGTGCGCCTGGTCGATCGCGCGCGCGACCTCGGGATCGACGTTGCGGTCGCGCGCCAGCAGCCGCGTGCTCTCGAGTTGGAGCGCCAGCGCCGACAGTGAATGTGCGAGCACGTCGTGCATCTCGCGCGAGAGCCGGCCACGCTCAGCGGCAGCGGCGGCGCGTGCCTCGCCCGCACGCGAAACCTCGAGCGCGTCGCGCTGGTCCTTGAGCGCGATCAGCAGTCGCATCACGAGGTACCAGGGGATCGCGCTTAGTGGCACCCCGACCGCCGAGCCCGCGTGTCCCGCGATCGCCGAAACGGCCGCGAGCGCCACGATCGACAGCCCCACAACCACGAGGCCCGGAATCCGAGCCAGCCGCAACGCGGCGACGATCGCGATCCAGTAGGCCGCCGCCTGCCACATCCCGTTCGGCTGGATCGCCGCCAGCACGGCGCCCGATCCCGCCACGGCGGCGAGCGCGGCGATCCGCTGGGCGACCGGAAGCTCGGTCTTCCACGGCGCCGAGAGCCACGCAGCCGCGATCATCCCGACCGCAACGATCAACACCGCAAGGCCGCGGCCGTGCAGCCCCGGATGTGGGCGCGTCGTGACCGTGTCGGACACCAGCAGCAGCAGCGAGAAGAGGCCGAACGAGCGGAGCACGATCACCTCGGTCGACGCGCGCTCGTCGAGCACGTGGCCGCTCGTGAACCATCGGAAGAACTTCCGGACCGCCGGCAACATTTTCCGAACACACGATATTCAGCCGCGCGCGCCGCGTCATCGGCCGACAGGTGGAGCCACGCGTCCGCGCCTCCACCCACGGGTGGACCGCGAAGTCGGCCCGCGCGCCGATGACAGTCACGGAGTGGGCGCGTAGCTTGGCGCCATGCTCACCAACTCACTCGACGCAGCGGTGGCGCAGGTGGCCGCGAGGTCCTCGACGCCGCCCGATACAGACGCAGTCATATCCATCAAGGGCCTACGCAAGCGCTATGGGGACAACGAGGCGGTGGCCGGCATCGACCTTCAGGTCCGTCGCGGCGAGATCTTCGCGTTCCTCGGCCCCAACGGTGCCGGCAAGACCACGACCGTGGAGATCCTCGAGGGCTTCCGCCAGGCAACCGCCGGAACCGTCGAGGTGCTCGGCGCCGATCCATGGCACGCCCCGTCGTCGTGGCGGGAGCGGATCGGGATCGTGCTCCAGGAGTCCGAGGCGGAGCCGGGCCTGACGGTCCGCGAGTGCCTCGAGCTGTACGCGGGTTACTACCACTCGCCCCGAGACGTCGACGAGACGCTGGAGCTGGTCGACCTCGCGAACCGGGCTCCGGCCCGCGCGACCGATCTCTCAGGCGGTCAGCGGCGGCGGCTCGATGTCGCGCTGGCGCTGATCGGCGACCCCGAGCTGATCTTCCTCGACGAGCCGACGACCGGCTTCGACCCGGCGGCCCGTAGGGCGGCGTGGGAGGTCATCGCGGGTCTGCGGCAGCTCGGCAAGACGATCCTGCTGACGACGCATTACATGGAGGAAGCGGAGCGGCTGGCCGACCGGATCGCGGTGATCGCCGCAGGCGAGATCGTCGCCCAGGGCACTCCGGAGACGCTAGGCGATCGCCAGCGGGCCGGCAGCCAGATCACGTTCGCCCTCCCGGCCGGGGTCGGCCTGCCGGACCTGCCGGCGTCGATCGCCCCCCGGGTCGGGCGGGGGCCGAACGGGCGGGCGCTGCTGCCGAGCTCGGCCATCGCGGCCGACCTCCACGCACTGTCGGGCTGGGCGCTCGAGTACGGGCATTCGCTCGATGACCTCGAGGTGCGCCGGCCGACGCTCGAAGACGTGTACCTGAAACTCACCACAGAAGACGACCAGAGGAGCTGAGATGTACTTCCTGATCAAGTTCTTGCTGCGCAAGTGGCGCGAGCGCCAAGCCCGGGCCGGCGGATCGGTCGCGGGCGAGGACAGCGAGTCGCTCGAAACGCACCGAACCGAGGAGCGCGCTCCCGACGCCGCGCGCTTCGCCGCCGCGGCGCGCAGCCGCTCGGCCCGCGGCGCCCGGCGTTCCGCGGCCACACGAGGGCCGCTGGGCCTGCTCGCGCACCAGGTGCGCTACGACCTGCTCGCGAGCCTGCGCAATCCGCGGGCCCGTTTCTTCACCTTCTTCTTCCCGATCCTGCTGCTCGTCGTGTTCAACGCCGCGTTCGGCAACGGCCACACGATCGTCGACGGGGTGCACGTGAAGCTGAAGGTGTTCTACGTGCCCGGGATCCTGACGATGTCGATCGTCGTCGCCGCGTACGCCAACCTCGTGATCTCGATGGCGACTCTGCGCGAGTCGGGCGTGCTCAAGCGGCGCCGCGCGACGCCGGTTCCGCCGGCGCTGCTGATCTCGGGCCAGGCGCTGTCGACCGTCGTGACCACGGTCTCGATGGCGGCCGTGCTGCTGGTTATCTCGAAGCTGTTCTACGGCGTCGGGCTCGGCGCCGGAGCGCTCGTTGCGGTTGCCTTGACCGTGGTCGTCGGCAGCATCGCGTTCGCCTGCGTCGGATATGCGGTCTCGGGACTGATCGGCTCGCCGGAGGCGGCGCAGCCGATCGTGCAGGCGACGATGTTCCCGCTGTGGTTCATCTCCGGAGTGTTCATCCCGATCCCGAACCTACCGAGCACCCTACGCCACATCGGCGATGTGTTCCCGGTGGCGCACCTGTCGAACCTGCTGCACCTCGCCTCCGTGCACGGCACGTTCAACGGCGCGATGTCGGGCACCGACCTGCTGGTCCTCGCCGCCTGGGCGCTCGCCGCCGGAACGTTCGCGGCGTGGCGGTTCAGCTGGCTTCCCAGCACGGCGACGGCGTAGGCAGCCGCCGGCGGCGGGCTGGGTCAGCCGAGGCCGATGCGACGGAGCAGCCCCGCGGCGGGGGCGGTCCCGTCATCGAGCGCCCCGTCGAGCCTGTCGCCGGCGAGATCGGCGAGCTTCGCCCGCAGGCGCGCTGGGTCAAGCGGTCGCGCCGGCGAGCCGAGGGCCGCCTCGACCCGGCCGGCCGGCCGCCCGCCGAGTTCGATCCGCGCCTCCCACTCGCCGAGCGACGGGTCGGTCCGGACGGCCACCGACACACGGGCGAGCTCGCGCGCGGGCTCGTCGACGTCGCCGAAGCTGGCAACCGTCGGCGGGCCGTGAAGGACCGTGTAGGCCGCGAGATACGGCAGCGAGAACTTAGCCTCGAGGCCGTCGTCGACGTCGTCACGCCAGGCGGCCTGGCGCTCGAGCGGGTGAACGATCAGCGCGAGCGGGCCCGGCTCTGGCGAGAGCTCGGCGACCGCCTCGATCGTGCTGTGCGCGCCGAGGCAG
Source organism: uncultured Solirubrobacteraceae bacterium (assembly GCA_963712675.1). GTDB lineage: Bacteria > Actinomycetota > Thermoleophilia > Solirubrobacterales > Solirubrobacteraceae > Palsa-465. Next base: position 192,375 of record CAVQJF010000021.1, on the reverse strand, counting down.
CACGGAAATGCCTTGATCCAGTTCTCGCGGATCGCGGGCGCTCCGGGGTCGGCCCGAGCGAACCGGCCGCTGAGCACGTCGGCGAACCCGGTCGGCCCGTCCGCCACACCTGCCAGTGGGACGCGCACGCCGGCCTTGGCGAGTTGCGCGGCCTGGACCCCGGCCGCGGCCGCCATCCCGACCTGCAGCGCCTTGCCATCGGAGCCGAACGCGGCCCTGAGGCCGCCGGCGCGGAGCAGCGCCAGCGCCTGTGCGGTGTCTGCCGCCGCTGGCTCGAGTTCGAACAGCCGCGCGGCCGCGACCGCGGCGCCGGCGCTCCCGCACACTGCCGTCGGGTGCCAGCCGCCGTCGTACAGCGCCGGGTGGCTTGCCTTCGCGAGCGCGGCGGCGGCCTCGAACCCGGCGGCGTAGGCGTCCAGGACCGCCGCGACGGGAGCCCCGAGCTCGGCGCCGAGCACGAGCGCCACCGGCGCGACCGGCGCGCTGGCGTGCACGATCCCGGGGGCGTAGGTGTCGTCGTAGTCGAGCACGTGGCCGGCGGTCCCGAGCGCCGTCACCCGTTCGAGCAGCCCGCCGGCGGCGGCGCGCGCCGCCCTGGCGGCGGGCTCGCGCGAACCGGCGCAGGCGCACGCGAGCCAGTCGAGCAACGCCATCCGGTATCGCTCCGCGTCGTCCACTGCGGCGGCAGTGTAGGTTGCGCGCAGCGATGCCATTCGCAGACGTCAACGGCCAGCGGCTGTACTACGAGGACACCGGCGGTGACGGACCCGCGATCGTCTTCTCACACGGTCTGTTCATGGACGAGTCGATGTTCGACCCGCAGGTGCAGGCGCTCCGGGACCGCTACCGCTGCATCGCGTGGGACGAGCGCGGCCACGGGCAGACCGGCGACGCGACCGGCCCGTTCACGTACTGGGACAGCGCTGATGACGTCGCGGCGCTGCTGCGCTCACTCGGGATCGAGCGGGCGGTGCTCGCCGGCATGTCGCAGGGCGGCTTCCTCTCCCTGCGCTGCGCGCTGGCGCACCCCGAGCTCGTGCGCGCCGTGATCCTGATCGACACGCAGGCGGGCGGCGAGGATCCCGAGCGGCTCCCGTATTACGAGCAGTTGGTGCAGCGCTGGGTCACCCAAGGTCCTGATCAGGAACTGCTCGACATCATCGCCGGACTGATCCTCGGCCCTGGTTACGCCGACACCCCACACTGGCAGGAGAACTGGCGCCGGATGACGAACGAGAATCTGATCCAGCTGTTCACGACGCTCGCCTCCCGCGAGGACATCCACGACCGGCTCCAGTCGATCGAAGTGCCCGCGGTCGTGATCCACGGTGAGCAGGACGCCTCGATCAGCGTCGAGCTCGCCCAACGGCTCGCGGACGGCCTCCCCCACTCCTCGCTCGTCCTGATCCCGGGTGCCGGGCATGCGTCGAACCTCACCCACCCCGAGCTCGCCACTCCGGCGATCGAGAAGTTCCTCGCGGGACTGACGGATTAGACGATCGGGTGTCCGCTCCGGATCCGCCGGCGCGTGTCCCACAGATAGGCGTTGAACGGGAACTCGCGCAGCGGCCGGGGTAGCCCGCGAGTCAGCGCCGCAGCCGGTTTCATGCCCGCCTCGAAGCGGCGCTGGCGGCGCTCGTCCCACGGCAGCCCGAGCTCATCGCGAAACGGCTGCGGCAGGAACCCGAGCGTCAGGAACCGGTTGAGCGGCCCGAGCGTCTTCGCGACCGGCGCGCCGAGGAACTCGAGCCCCGCGATCCCGCGCAGATAGCCGCGGGTGAGGTCGTCCATCTCGATCTGCGCGACGCCGGCCCGCCAGTACTCGTCGAACGCGACCCGGTCCGGCGGCCACATCTCGGGCTTGACCTGAAGCGTCGTGCCGAACCGGATGCCGTGGCGGTACAGGTCGTCGAGCTGGTCCTCCCGCGCGTGCGTGAACAGCAGCCGGTAGATGTCCTCGCCGCCCTTGTACAGGCAGGCCGCGACCCACAGCTGCAGCTCAGGGTCGAACGCGTTGTACTGCACCGCGTCGCCCGGCTGCGATCTGACCGGCACGTGTTGCCGGTTGATCTCGGCACGGAGCGCCAGCCGCTCCTGCTCGGTGCCGAGCATCGACACGGCCAGGAACGACGATGTGGTGCGCAGACGCTTGATCGGGTGCTTGTCGACGCGCCCGCTGTCGACCGTGCTCAGCGCGACGCCGTGCCCGATCGGCAGTCGTGAGAGCTGCATGATCACGTTCGCCGCCGCGGCGGCGAGCGCAAGGCCGCAGATCGAGTCTCGGACCGCCCTCGGGATCGGCTCCTCCACGCCGTGATGATCCCAGACCGGCGTTTGACCGTATGGTGGTCGAATGCCGCTCGCGTTTGACCGCTCAGGCTCCGGGAGTCCGCTCGTCCTCCTGCACCCGCTCGGCGCCGATCGCCACGTCTGGCGGCCGGTGCTCGAGTACCTGACGCCCACCCGCGACTGCGTCGCGGTCGATCTGCCCGGATTCGGCGACAGCCCGCCGCTGGCCGGCGATCCGGATCCGGCGGCGCTGGCGCGGGCGGTCGCCGGGCTGCTGGCCGAGCTCGATGTGGACGCGGGGCGCGCCCACCTCGCGGGCAACTCGCTCGGCGGCTGGGTCGCGCTCGAGGTGGCCCTCGCCGGCGAGGCGGCGAGCGTGACCGCGATCGCGCCGGCGGGGCTGTGGAAACGACCTCTGCCGCCGAAACCCGAGCTCGCGCGCGGCCTGGCGAAGGCGGCCGGGCCGCTGCTGCCTGGGATCGTTCGGTCCGCCGCGGGACGGCGCGCGCTGCTGCTCGGCTCGATGGCCCATCCGGAGCGCGTACCCACCGCCGACGCGCTCGCACTCGTGCGCGCGTACGCGAACGCCCCGGGCTTCACGCCTGTCAACCGGGCGATGCGCGCCGGCACGTTCGGCGGCCTCGCCCAGGTTCCGGTCCCCGTGACGCTCGTCTGGCCCGAGCACGACCGGGTTGTCACCCGCGTCAACGGCACTCCCGCGGCGATCCACGAGATCGTGCTCGCTGACTGCGGCCACATCCCGATGTGGGACGACCCGCCGGCGGTTGCCAAGGCGCTGCTCGAAGGCTCGGCGGGGCCGGCGGGCTCCGCCTAGGCCGTCAGCACTACGGCAGCAGGCTGCCGCCGGGCGGGGTCACCCACAACTTCGGGGCCATTTCCGCGATCGCCTCGGGATCCAGCTCCGCGACGGTGTTCACGCCGGCACTGTCAAGCGCCATCGACAGCTCACGCCACGCGCGCGCGACCGGTGCCACACGCGCAGTCGGCCCCCAGCCCGTTGCGGCCTTCAACTCATCCGCCCGGCCGCGGACCTGATCGACGGTCAACTCACCGAATGGGCGGTTCGCACCGTCGACCCAGACCGTGGTGGCGAGGATCGAGTCGCTCATCGGTCGCGATCCTAATCCAACGCACGGGGTGCCGGCGTCCGTGTGTGCTTGTGGACACGCGCGTAGCGAGACAAACGGCGCGATGAAAGGGGGCGGGTAGGGCTCGGATCGCCCGTCGGTAACCCGAACGCTGAACTTTGGCTCCCGCGTCATACATACGATGGGTGGATTCATCCGGTCATCGCAACACGATGGTGTTTTGTGTTGAGTGATTGGAGGGTTGGGATGGCGAAGGGCAGGCGGTATCGGTGGTTGACGCCGGAGAACAGGCGGTTGGTTGAGGGGCGGTTGGCGGAGGGTGGGCTGTTGCGCGTGATCGCGGGCGAGGTTGGGTGTTCGTTGACGACGGTGCGGCGGGTGCGGGCGGATGCGGTGTTGCGCCGGCAGTGTCGTCGGTCGGATTCGGGGTTTCGGCTCTCGATCGAGGAGCGGATCGAGATCGGGATGCGGGTCGCGCGTGGTGAGTCGAATGCTGAGATCGCGCGGGGGTTGGGGAGGCATCGTTCGACGATCGGGCGGGAGCTCGCGCGGTGCGGGCCGCGGCGTGGTCACTATGCGCCGTTCGCGGCGGAGCGTCGCGCGCGAAGGTTGGGGTGCCGGCCGAAGGCGACGAAGCTCTCGGCGAGCTCGAGGTTGTTGGCGGCTGTTGAGGCGGGCTTGTTGGGGCGGTGGTCGCCGGAGCAGATCTCCGCGAAACTGAGGGTCGATCATCCGGATGATCAGGAGATGCGGATCAGTCACGAAACGATCTATCAGTCGTTGTTCGTGCAGTCGCGGGGGGAGCTGCGCAAGCAGCTCACGGCCGAGCTGCGGACCGGTCGTAAGGCCCGCAAACCGCAGGGGACGGTGGAGAACCGTGGTCGGATCGCGGGCATGGTGAATATCTCTGAGCGGCCGGCGGAGGTTGAGGATCGTGCCGTGCCTGGGCATTGGGAGGGGGATCTGATCATTGGTGCCGGTCAGCGCTCCGCGGTCGTGACGTTGGTTGAGCGTCAGACCCGGTTCGTGACGCTCGCGCGTGTCGGGAACGACCGCAGCACAGAGCGGGTGATCGACGCGCTCAAGGACCGGGTCGCGCACGTCCCGGCGCATCTCGCCCGGTCGTTGACGTGGGACCAGGGCTCGGAGATGAGCGCGCATCGGCGGCTCACGAGCGAGACCGGGATCGCGGTGTACTTCTGTGACCCGCACTCGCCGTGGCAGCGCGGCAGCAACGAGAACACGAACGGGCTGTTGCGTCAATACCTCCCGAAAGGCACCGACCTCGCCGTGCATGACCAGGAGGCGCTGGATCAGATCAGCGACTCGCTCAACGGCCGGCCCAGGAAGACGCTCGGGTGGGCCACACCCGCCGAGAAGATGGCCGAACTGCTCGCCCCGGACGCCACGTGACCGCGACCTCCCCGAGCGCGCGACGCGACGCGCCGACGACCTCGGTCAACGGCCCCACGTACGACCCCTCCCGGGATCGTCTCCGCTCTACGGACAAGAACAAGCTGGCAGACAACAACAATCAACATCCCAACTGCCAAACTCAACGAGTTGCGCTGACTGCCTGAGGCCGCCCTGACGCTAGAGCCAAAGTTCGCTGAGCCGGGACGGGCACCCCCTCAACCACGGGTTTTCATGGAATCCGGTGCGGCGGGCGGAGCGGCTTGCCTGCCTTCCTTCACCGCGCCGTTTTTCTCGTTCCGAACCTGTACCCCCACGCTACGAGTCATCCCACAGCGGTCCGCGCCGCCGCCACCACGGCCTGCCCGTACGAGATCCCGCCGTCCCCGGGCGGAAGCCGCTCCGGCACAAGGACGCGGAGCCCGGCCGCGCCCAAGCCCACGACCATCCCCTCGAGCAGCCGGCGGTTCATGAACACGCCGCCGGACAGGACGACCACGTCCACCCCCGCCGCCCCCGCCGCGCGGGTGCACGCTTCGACGGTCGCGCCGGCCACGCCGGCGTGGAAGCGAGACGCCACGACGCCCCGATCTGCCCCACCGGTGACGTCCGCGACCACCGCCGCGATCGCCTCGCGCGGGTCGATGACGAGCGGGTCGGAGGAGACTGCGATCGGATACGAACCGCGCTCGGCCGGATCGCAGGCGGCCTCGAGCTCGATCGCCGCCTGCCCTTCGTAGTTGACCTCGGTGCGAATTCCGCAGAGCGCAGCGACGGCGTCGAACAGGCGCCCCATGCTGGTAGTCAAAGGAGACTGAAGGCCGGTCCGCGCCAGCTCGGAGACCTGCTCCCAACGACGTGAGCCGACAAGCTCCGCCAGCGCCCGCGGCGGCGCCGGCACCCCCGCCTCGAGCAGCCACGCGCAGGCCATCCGCCACGGCTCGCGGATCGCTCGCTCGCCCCCGGGGAGGCGCACCGCCAGCAACGAGCCGACGCGCTCGAAATCGGCCAGATCCCCGACCAGCAGCTCGCCACCCCAGACGGTGCCGTCGAGCCCGTAGCCTGTCCCGTCGAAGATCGCCCCCACGGCGGGCCCGCCAACGCCGTGCTCTGCCAGGCACGCCGCCATGTGCGCGTGGTGGTGCTGGACGCCAACGAGCGAAACCCCGTCACGCTCGAGCGCGTACTTGGTCGACAGGTACTCCGGATGCAGGTCGTGCGCCACGACCTCGGGGGCGACCGCGAACAGGCGCTCGAAATGGGCCACGCCGTCGGTGAACGAGCGCAGCGTCTCGTAGTTCTGCAGGTCGCCGATGTGATGGCTGACCCATGCCCGATCGCCCTTGGCGACGCAGAACGTGTTCTTGAGCTCCGCGCCGCAGGCGAGGATCGGGCGCGGCGCCGCCACCGGCAGCGAAATCGCGCCGGGCACGTACCCGCGCGAGCGGCGCAGGAACATGCTGCGGCCAGCGGCAACGCGCGCCACCGAATCGTCGGTCCGCGTCTCGATCGGCCGGTCGTGGACCACGAACAGATCCGCGATCTCTCTCAGCCGGGCAAGCGCATCCTCGTCGCCGTATGCGATCGGCTCATCGGAGACGTTGGCGCTCGTCATCACGAGCGGGCAACCGGTATCGGCAAGCAGCAGATGGTGCAGCGGCGAGTACGGAAGCATCACCCCGAGCTCGGGCGCCCCGGGGGCGACCGATGCCGCGACCGGGGCATCGGCCCGCCGCGGCGCCAGCACGATCGGGCGCTGCGCGGACCCAAGCAGCTCGAGCTCGCCGTCGCCGAGCGTGACCAACGTCGCGGCCGCCTGCACCGAACCGCACATCAGCGCGAACGGCTTGTCCTCACGGTGCTTGCGCGCCCGAAGCGCGGCCACGGCGTACTCGTCGTCGGCACGGCACGCGAGGTGGTACCCGCCGATCCCCTTGACCGCCACCACGGCGCCGGCGAGCAGCGCGCGGGTCGCCTCCGCCAGCGGATCATCGAGCTGGACCGCTGCCGCCGGATCATCATCGGCCGAAACGCGGACGAGCGCGACGCGCGGCCCGCACACCGGGCAGGCGTTCGGTTGGGCGTGGAAGCGCCGGTCCGACGGGTCGTCGTACTCCCCCTGGCACACCGGGCACATCACGAACGACGCCATCGTCGTGTAGGGCCGGTCGTACGGGATCCCGCGGACGATCGTGAACCGCGGGCCGCAGTTGGTGCAGTTGATGAACGGATACCGGTAGCGGCGATCGGCCGGATCGAACAGCTCGCCGATGCAGTCCGTGCAGGTGGCGCTGTCGGGCGCGACGGGCGCGTCGGGCACCGAGCCGCGCGGGCTCGCGCGGATCTCGAACGCTCCGTCGCCGAGTATCGCCACGACCGAGGTCTCGACCCGCTCGACGACCGCCAGCGGAGGCGCGTCCGGCCCGAGCCGTGCCAGGAACTCGTCAACCCGGTCGCCCTCCACCTCCAGCAGCACGCCGTGCGCGTCGTTGAGCACCCATCCGGACAGACCGAGCTCACCAGCCAGCCGATAGACGTAGGGGCGGAAGCCGACCCCCTGCACGGTCCCGACGACTCGCGCGCGCGCCCGAGTCCGCACGGCGCTCACCCCACGAGCTCGCCGAGCGCGTGGTAGGCGCTCGCCTGCGCCTCCTGGATCCGTGGGATGTGCTCCGATCGCGTGACGATCACGAAATCGGCCAGCCCCTCGGACCCCACGCGACCGCCGTCGTAGCCGACCATCGCGACCGTCACCATCTCACGCCGCCGGGCCTCGCTGAGCGCATCGATCATGTTCACGGAGTTGCCCGAGGTCGACAGCGCCAGCAGCGCGTCGCCGGCGAGCCCGTAGGCGATCACCTGCCGCGAGAAGATCGCGTCGACCCCGATGTCGTTCGCGATCGCGGTTAGGATCGGCGCGTCCTCGGTCAGATCGATCGCGGGTCTGCCGGCGCCCCGGAAGTCGGCGACCGCATCCATCGCATCCGTCGCCGAGCCGCCGTTCCCGAGCGCCAGCAGCTTTCCGCCGGCGTCGAACAGCCCACGCAGCGCGGCCGCCGCCGCGACCAGCACGTCGCGGTTGTCGGTCAGAGTCTGCTGGCGCAGCGCCCCGATCTCCTCGGCCTTCATCAGCGCGGAGCGGCGCACGTCGTCGAGCACGGGTTCGAGCTCGCGCTCGTCCTCGGCCAGGAACGGATACAGGAAGCTCGATGCCCCGGCGTCGTGCGTACGGCGCGTGTCGCGGCCAGACAGGAGGCCGCGATGGTCGAAGAACACGTGCACGAGCTCCCACAGCACGTGGTACAGGGTCTCGACGAGCTCCTGCGCGACCGAGCGATCGCCGGTCGGCGGCACGAACTCCCACTCGGCCCCGGACTCCCCGAAACCGACCGTCAGGCAGCCCCGCGACCGTGCCAGCGCGATCGCCCTCCCCGCCTCGCCGCCATCCTCCTCAGCACCGAAGGCCATCGCGATGTCGTCGGCACGCACGATCAGGTCCACCTGCCGATCCAGCGGTCCCCCCTCCCCCGCGAGGCCGATCGCAGGCAGCGCCCGCTTGCCGACGATCACCGGATGCACGAACTCGACCGCCACATGGCGCGCATCGGACCTGGCCGCGGGCGAGCGCCCGAACGCGACCAGTCGCCCACCGCGCGCGAACCGCTCGGCCATCAGGTGGCAGAGCCGCGCCAGCCGCTCGGCCTCGCTGTCGAAGAACTCCCTATTGGCTGTGCTGCGCTCGTCCAGCAGCGCCTGGACCCGGTCGGCGGCGAGCGCCGCCTCGTTCACGCAGTTACCCGTTCGTGGGAGTGTGCCGCCACGCGCACGAGCCATTCGCGCCAGGCGTCGAGTCCCTCACCGGTCCGCGCGCTCAACACGATCGTCTCGACATCGGGATGCACCTGATCGATGTTGTACAGCAACCGCTCGAGGTCGAACTCCAAGTGCGGCAGCAGGTCGATCTTGTTGACGAGCACCAGCTCGCAAGCGCGGAACATCAGCGGGTACTTGAGCGGCTTGTCCTCACCCTCGGTGACCGAGCAGACCATCACGCGGGCGTCCTCGCCGACGCGGAACTCGGCCGGGCAGACGAGGTTCCCGACGTTCTCGATGATCAGCAGATCGATGTCGGCCAACGGCAGCGAAGGGATCGCCGAGCGGACCATGTTCGCGTCGAGGTGGCACTCGCCGCCGAAGCTCGGGGCGGTGTTGAGCTGCGTCACGGGGATGTGCAGCGAAGCGAGCCGGTCGGCGTCCATCGAACCGGCGACATCGCCCTCGAGCACGCCGACGCGGACTCCGGGCAGGTCGACGACAGCGCGCTCCAGCAGCGTCGTCTTGCCGGCGCCGGGAGCGCTCATGAAGTTGACGACCTTGACGCCGTGGCGGTCGAAGTCCGCGCGGTTCGCCGTCGCGATCGTGTTGTTGGCGTCGAGCGCCTCCTCGACGACCGTCACCTTTGTGCGATGCATTCGGCCTCCTTTGGGTCCTCCACCTCGATTGACTCGACCTCGAACTCGTCGCCCGAGGCGATCGAGACGTCGCTGCCGCCGCATGTCGGACAGCGGAACGCCGGGATCTCGATCTCCCACTCGGACGCGCAGGGCCTACAGCGCAGCCGCGCGTCGATCACCTCTTGCGTCAACGCGGCGCCCTCGCACACCGTGTCCCGTGCGACGAACTCGAAGTAGAACTCGAGCGTATCCGGGATCACCTGGCGGAGCCGGCCCACCCTCAGGTTGACGACCGTCACGCGCCGGCCGTCGGCATGCTTGGCGACGGTGTTGACGATCGCGCTTGAGAGCGACAGCTCGTGCATCAGCTCGGCGTGACGGCGAGCATCTCGGTGACGGTTTCCAGCACCAGATCGACCGCGCGGTCGACCGCCTCGGAGACGGTGTCCGACAGTCCCCACCCCATCTCGTCGACGTCGGCCGGCTCGCACGCGATCACGACCACGCGCCCGGGCCAGGCGCCGATCGACTTGACGAACCGCAGCACCGTCTGCGGGTCCATCCCGTGCGGGTTGATCACCTCACCGTCCTCGATCCCCCCCTTTACCGAATCCTCATCGGGCTCCATCACGTACAGCGTCCCCGGCTCGCCGCCCTGCTTTGAGACATCGAGGATCACTAGCGCGTCGTACCCGCGCATCACCTCGTAGGCGAGGTCGAGGCCGCCGGTGCCGGCGTCCATCACCGACACGCCGCCGGGCAGTTCACGCTCGGAGAGTCGCCGCGCGACCTCCCCACCGAAGCCGTCGTCGCGGAGCCAGGCGTTGCCGACGCCGGCCACCAGGATGCTGCGCAGTTGGTCTTCAGAGCTCATGTGTCGATCACCTCCACCTCGGGTGCGAAGAAATACAGGTAGCGGCCGGTTTCTCGCATCAGATCCTGGCCGGGGTCGTCATCGATCGTCACGCCGAGATGCGTCTCGCCGTCGTAGGCCGTGAAGATCCGCTCGACCGTCGCGGTGCGCCCGTCCAGCATCCTCGCGTGCAGGTCGGCGTCCGGCCCCGGCTTGATCACGACCTTGCCGCCGCGCCGAAACGTCTTGCCGGCGACGTCGACCGTCTCCTCGCCCGCGCGCGGGTCGAGCAGGCCGGGGGGCTCGGTCGGGGGCTCGTTCGTCTGCGGATCGCGGAGCTCGACGCGCCCGTGCAGCGCGACGATCTCCTCCGGCGTCGCCGCGGCCGCGCGGGCGATCATCTCGCGCACGGTCGGGTCCTGCTTCTCGATCTCCGAGCGCTCCTCGTCCGAGAGAACCTGCACGTGCAGCAGCAGCGCCTCCTCGATCTCGGTCGAATCGAACAGGCCGCCGCGACTCTCGGGCGCGACCTGCGGATGGTCGGGCAGCACGATCGCCGCGCCGAGCACCACGTCGTCCTCGGGCGTGGCCAGCACCGGGAACGTGTTGACGCTGTCGTAGGGGCGGTCCAGCGGTGAGATGAAGCGGCCTCCCGTTACGCGAAGGATCGGGTGCGTGGACAGCAGCGACCGCGCGAGCGCGCCTGCCCTGTCCAGTCCGCTCGAGACGAGCGTCCGATTCTCGATCCGCAGTGAGACCTCGAACACTCCGTCCTCGACCACGGTCGCGGCCAACCGCATCCAGACCGTCAGGGGCGCGCCCAGCTCGGGCTCGATCCGGGCCTCCTTCTCGGCCGGCTGCGCGGCCAGCGCGCCGACCATCGCCCCGGCCAGGTCGAGCCGCCGAGCGGCGGCCTTGTGGCGCTCGCCGCCCGCGACCAGCATCCGGACCTCGGCCCGCAGCACGGCGTCCGGCGGCGCCTTCACGGCGCACCGCAGTTCGAGGTGGTCGAACGTGCTCGACAGCGTCTCGGCATAGACCGGCGGATAGACGATGCCGAACGGGGTCGGCGTGGCGTTCTTGGTCGCGCCCGGTGTATATGGGTACAGGGCGTAGCCCTCGTACAGGAGCGAGTCGACGAGCTGTTCGAGGCCCTCAGCCACCGCGCGTCTCGTCCACCAGCGCCGCGACGCAGGAGTCGATCGTCGCCAGCCCGCGGTCCAGCTTCGCGCGTTGGACCGCGTCGAGCGTGTCCGAGCGCAACGCCACCCAAGCGGTGTTCGGGTAGTAGTGCTGCATGGTCTCCGACCACACCGAGACCGGCATCCGGTAGTCGATCGACTGCGTCCATGGCACGAGCACCATCTGCAGCCCGCCGTCGTCCGAGGGGTAGTAGATCGTGCCGTTGAAGTGCAGCGCCAGCGGCGCCTCACCATCGGGCAGCGAGTACAGATACTTCGCGGCCGCCACCTCCATGTCGTAGCTGCACTGGATCGGGACTGTCACGATCGTCGAGCCCGTGAACGCCGGGACGAGCACGTCGAGCTGGCACCACACCAGGCTCCGCGTCGTCACCGCCCACCGCTCGGGCGGCCCGAACAGCTCCAGCAACCGCTCCCGAGTCGCGTCGTCGTACCGGCGCCGCGCCGGCTCGATCATCAGCTGGATCGTCAGCGCGATCATGTATACGGGGCGACCGGTCTGCTCGGACACCTGGAGGTCCAGCGTCATCATCGGCGTCGCGGCGTAGCGACTGCTGCGCGCGCCCACTACCGCGAACTCGAGTTCCGGGATCGCCGGCGGCGAGCCCTCGCCGTTGATGTCGGCCGGCTGGACGCTCACGTCGCGGCCCCGGCCTGCACTCGGAGCTGCTCGAAGAACTCTGCCACCGCGGCTTCCACGCCGCCGCCGCCCGAGATCCCCTCCCAGTGCGCCTTGATCGTCCCGGTCAGCGCATAACAGCGGTCGATCGGAGCGATCGCGTACGCGGGCGGGTCCGACATCCGGTTGACGAGCAGCCCCTCCACATCCGGCTCGAGCCCCTCGAGGATCGGGTTGAGCGCGTTCATCCGGCTCCAGGAGTCGAAGTGAAGCTCCGACTCGGTCGCCCCGGCGGGGCTCGGGTACATCGCGACCACGCACGCCGTCACAGTCGACTGCATGAAGAACGCGAGCCCGATCGGAATCTGAAAGCTCGCCCACAGGTCGTCGGGGATATCGAAGTCGGTCAGCCACAGCGTCCGATTGCCTACCGGCCGGTAGTCGCCCTCGCCCGCGCGCATCGCCCAGCACGCCTCGCACGAGCACACAATCCGCCGCTCGACGAGGTGCAAGAGGTGGCGGTGGTCCTCGGGGATCGTCGTGCCGCACAGATCGCACGCCTCGACGTTCGCCGCGGGCGCCGCCGAAGCGGCGCCGTTCGAGCCGCTCGGCGCAAGGCCCCCGGAGGCAGGTCGAGTGGCCAAGCCCCGCAGGCCGGACACCATCTGCGCGCGTTTGCGCGCGGCTACGGCGCCGGCGATCAGCTGACGTCCGGCCCGGCCGTCGCCGCCTCCGTTCTCATTCATCCGGCAAGGGCCACCTTTACGCGCCCCTGCTCGCGCAGCAACGGAACCGGCTCCAGCTGAAGCTTGTCGTCGTCCATCGAGCGCCCGGCGCGCGGCAGGAAGAACGAGCGCTCGCAGTGACGGCACGCGAGCGCCCCTCCGTGCAGCTCGCCGTCGTGGAGCGTCCCGCCGCACGAGGCACACGTGTCCCGGTAGGCGAGCAGCGTCCCGTCGACGTTCGCGATCAGCAGCTCGGTGCCGGCGACCGCGACCGGAACAACCGAGCCGTCGGCCAGCTCACCGATCGAGTTCACGTCGAACCACGACGGCGGCATCGGCGGTCCGTCGGAGATCACGATCGGCAGCTCCATCCCGGTCGGGGCCGAGCCCGTAACCATCGGCAGACCGTTGCCGCCGACGGTCTGCGGCGCCATCCCCTCCACCTCCAGCCCCTCTAGGTCCGGGGCTGCGTCCTCGAGCGCCTGCTTGATCGCAAGCTCGAGCGTCACCGACGACGCCGAGCAGTCCGAGCAGCTCCCGCGCAGATGGATGCGGGCGATCCCGTTCTCGAGGCCGAGCAACTCGACGTTGCCGCCGTGGGACTCCATGTACGGCCGGACCGAGTCGAGCGCCGCCTGAACCCGGTCCGCAAGCGGGACCGGGTGCAGGTCATGGATCAGCATCAGGGTCGCGACGAGCGGGTCGTCGGTCAAGCCGACCGCGATCCGCTCGCCGTGCTCGCCACCCTCCATCAACGCGCCGACGATTCGCTCGAGCCCGATGCCGTACATCTGCACGACCGCGGCGACGAGCTCCTCCGCGAGGTCGCGGGTCGCCGAGGCTCCGGCGGAGTCGAGCGCCGCCTGCAGCTCTTGAACGCGTTCTACGAGCTGTCCGGCAACACCCTCCGTCGGAGCCTCCGCAGCAGCGCTCATCCGTTACGCCATCGCCGTGGGCGTGTGCATCACCTTGGTGACCTTACCGCCGCCCGTGTACATGTGCACGCCGCAAGGCAGGCACGGGTCGAACGAGCGAACGGCACGCATGATGTCGATGCCCTTGAACTTGTCAGGTCCGTTCTCCTCGAAGATCGGCGTGTTCTGCACCGCGTCCTCGTAGGGTCCGGGGGTCCCGTACACGTCCCGCGGGCTCGCGTTCCATGGCGTCGGGGGATAGGGCTGGTAGTTGGCGATCTTTCCGTCGCGGATCACCATGTGGTGCGAGAGCACCCCACGGGCCGCCTCGTGGAAGCCACAGCTGACCGCGGTGTCCGGAACCTTGAAGTTGTTCCAGCTCTTCGTGCGGCCGGCCTGGACCTCCTTCATCGCCCGCTCCAGGTTGTGCAGCGCGATCAGCGCGCCGTACGCCTGGTGGTAGGTCCGAGCGCGATCGCGTTCGATCGCGTTCGACTTCTCGGGCACCTTCCACTCCAGCTCCATCTCCGGCATGTTCGGCGAGCGCGGCAGCACCATCTGCAGCGAGTGGCCGGTGGCCTTGACGTAGCCGAAGTCGACGAGCCCCGCCTTCGCCGTGCACCACTGGCGCGCGAACGGGCCGCCACCGGTGTCACAGCAGACGTGCTTGTCGGTCCGCTTGTCGTAGATCCGCGGCGAGACGACCCACGTGTACTTGTCGGTGAAGTCCCGCTTCTGCGGCCGCGGGAGCGTGACCTTGTTCCACGGGTGGTTCTTGTCGACCGGGTTTCCGAGCGGGTCCTGGGTCACGAACGTCGGCTCGTTCTCCCACCCGTCGAAGTACGACGATCCCAGCAGGATCCTGATCATCAGGTTGATCTCGACCAGATCCGTCGAGATCAGCTCACCGCCGATCGCCACGCCAGGGGTGATGTAGCGCTTGCGCCCCCACTCCGTCATGTTCCGATAGTCGTAGTCGACGTAGTCGGGATCGTCGAAGCAGCCCCAGTTGACGAGATTTGTCTCGCGGTAGCCGACCATGTCGTACCCGGGCAGCTCCTGCAGGAAGAAGTCGTACAGGTCATCGTGCATCGGCACGCTGCGCTTGACGTAGTCCATGTACCGCATCAGCCGCACGTAGTAGTCGGTGCACGTCTGGTGCGTGATGTCCGCGCTGCAGCCGCCCGGCATGATCGTCGAGGGGTGCGTGTGACGACCGCCGAACAGGCAGTACATCTCGCGCGTGTAGCGAGCCACGTGCAGCGTCTCGAGGTAGAACTCGCCGGTGAACGGGTTCAGCGAGCGCATGATGTCGGCGATCGTCTTGAACCCGTGTATGTCGCTTCCCGGCGCCGCCGTCTGCTCGGCCTTCGCGAGCAGCGACGGGTTCGTCTCCTTGACCATCTGCTCGCAGAAGTCCACGTTCGCCATGCAGTCGTTGAAGATCGCGTGGTCGAAGATGTAGTCAGCTGACTCCGCGAGGTTGAACGCGAGGTCGCCAAGCGCCGGTGGCTTGACGCCGTAGGCCATGTTCTGGTTCAGGCACGAGCAGGTGCAGTGGTTGTCACCGCAGATCCCGCAGATCCGGCTCGTGATGAAGTGGGCATCACGTGGATCGATCCCCTTCATGAAGATGTCGAAGCCGCGGAAGATCATCGAGGTGCTGTAGCACTTGAGCACCTGCTGGTTGGTGAAGTCGATCTCGGTGTGGATCCCGAGGCTGCCCACGATCCGGGTGATCGGATCCCAGGACATCTCCTTCACCATCACCTTCTGACTGGTCTCAACTGCCATCTGTCTTGCTCCTCACTCGGCGTTGCGCCGGGATTCACTAGGAAAGGGTCAGCCAACTGGGTCTCGGCTCGCTCACCACCTCTTCGCGTAGCCGGTCGCCAGTGTCTTGCCCTTGCGGCGCCACTCGGGCTCCTTGTCGTACTTGTTCGCGATGTTGCGCTTGCGGAAGTACCTCACCATCGGCCCGTACGTGAGGCTCTGCCACGTGGCAGCGAGGCCGCCCATCTTGTCCTCGTCCATAAACGGCATGAACTTGTCGGGGAACCCGGGCATCGTGCAGGCCATGCAGATGCCGCCCACGTTGGGGCAACCGCCGATCCCGTTGACCCACCCGCGGACGGGCACGTTGCACTTGACCACCGGGCCCTTGCAGCCGAGTTTCACCAGGCAGCGGTGATCTGACCCGTACTCGGTCGCGAACTCGCCCTGCTCGGCGAATCCCGCTCGGTTGCAGCCCTCTCGGACCGTGCGTCCGAACAGCCACTTGGGACGGAGCGCCTCATCGAGCTCCGGCGCCGGCGCGAGTCCGGCGAGATGCAGCGCGAGGTACAGCAGCACCTCGGTCATGTTGTCCGGCTGCGCGGGGCAGCCCGGGATGCACACCACCGGCAGGTTGGCCTTCGATTTCCAGCTCCAACCGAGATAGTCGGGCACACCCATCGCGCCGGTCGCGTTGTTCTTCATCGCCGGGATGCCGCCATACGTCGCGCACGTTCCGATCGCGACCACGGCCGCGGCCTTCGGCGCAAGCCGGTCGAGCCACTCGTTCATCGTGATCGGCTGCCCGTCCGCCGGGTTGACCGCGAATCCGGTCCAGTGGCCGTCGCCGTTGATCTCCTCGTTGCCGAGCGAGCCCTCGATGCAGAGCACGAACGGGTCGAGCTTGCCCTCCTCGGCGTCGAACCACGCCTGCGCGTACTCCTGTCCGACGGCGTAGTCGACGACCTGGTTATGGACGACGACCTTCGGCATTCCGGGGATCGCCTGCAGGATGATGTCCTCAAGGCTCGGGTTGGTCGCTGAGGTCATCGCGACCGAGTCGCCCTCGCAGCTGAGACCGGTCGTCATCCACAGAACATGTGCGGTGACCGCCTCCGTTTTCTTCTGCTCTGCATATGCCGTGCTCGCCATCCCGTCTCCTCTCTAATGCCTCAACAGATCCGCGGGAGCGGATCCCCGACCAGCTGGTCCATCACCCTTCTGCCACCAAAACTCGTCTGCACCAGCACCATCCCTGGTGGCTCCGTCCGGACTTCGCCGATCTCGGCCGCTTCCTCGCATCCGGGAACGCCCCGCAATGTCCTCAAGGCCTCATCCGCGGCCTCCGGCGCGACGAAGACGACCATCCTGCCTTCGTTCGCCACGTACATCGGGTCGATCCCGAGGATCTCCGCGGCACCGGCCACTGCAGGCCGGACCGGGATCTCGCCCTCCCGCACGATCATCGCCACCGTGGCGGCGCGTGCAAGCTCGTTCAGCACTGAGGCGACCCCGCCGCGGGTCGCGTCGCGCAGGCAGCGCAGCTCGGGGCCGACCGCTTCCAGCAGCGAGTCGACGGCGGGCCACAGCGAACACGTGTCGGACTCGATTTCGGCGTCGAGCTCGAACTCGTTGCGCGCCAGCATGATCGCCATCCCGTGCTCGCCGATGCTGCCTGAAAGAAGGATCCGGTCGCCCGGTCTCAGCGACGACGGCGACAGCCGTGCGCGAGGGTCACGGCGACCGATTCCGGTCGTGCAGACGTACATTCCGTCCGCGTGACCGCGCTCGACCACCTTGGTGTCGCCGGCGATGATCTGCACGCCGGCGGCGCTCGCTGCGCTGGCGATCGCCTCCACCTCGGCGCGCAGATCATCGGCCGACAGTCCCTCCTCGAGCACGAGCGAAAGGCTCAATGCGAGGGGCCGCGCGCCCGCCACGCTCAGATCGTTGACCGTCCCGTTGACCGCCAGCTCTCCGATCGAGCCGCCCGGGAACCGCAGCGGCTTGACGACGTAGGAGTCGGTTGTCATCGCCAGCTCGACGCCGTCGACCGAGATCGAGCCGGCGTCCGCCATCTCGTTGAGGATCTCGTTGTCGAACGCCGGCGCAAGTAGGCCTTCGATCAGCGTCTGGGTCGCCTTGCCACCCGCCCCGTGAGCCATCGTGATGTGCGCGTCACGGAACTTCGCGCGCTTGCCGCGGGCCGTCTCGATGATCCCGAGCACCTTCGCCTCGCGATCTGACATGACGGCCGGCTCGGCCATCACACGACCTCCCGTTCGCGCGCAAACCGGCCGTAGTTGTAGTACGCAGCGCACGCTCCCTCTGACGAGACCATGCACGTCCCGATCGGCCGCTCGGGCGTGCAGGCGCTGCCGAACACCTTGCACTCCCACGGCTTGATCACGCCCTTCAGCACCTCGCCGCACTGGCACGCCTTCGGGTCGGCGACGCGGACGCCCGGGACGCTGAAGCGGACCTCGGCGTCGAGCTCTGCGTAAGCGTCGGACAGCTTCAAACCGCTGTGGGAGATGAACCCGAGCCCGCGCCACTCGAAGTGCGGGCGCAACTCGAACACCTCCGCCATCACCTCCAGCGCGCGCAGGTTGCCCTCATGCGGAACGACGCGCTTGTACTGGTTCTCGACCTCGCACCGTCCGTCGTCGAGCTGCTTGAGGACCATCGCGATCGCCTGCAGGATGTCGAGCGGCTCGAAGCCCGCGATCGCGACCGGCTTGCCGTAGTCAGCGGGGATGAACTCGAACGGCCTCGCGCCGACGATCGTCGCCACATGGCCTGGGCCGATGAACCCATCGAGGCGAAGATCAGGCGACTCGAGCAGCGCGCGGAGCGGCGGCACGATCGTGACGTGGCTGCACATGACCGAGAAGTTCTTGACGTTCTCGGCCTTCGCACGCTTGAGCGTGAGTGCCGTCGACGGAGCGGTGGTCTCGAATCCGATCGCGAAGAAGATCACCTCGCGGTCGGGGTTCTCCTTCGCGATCCGCAGCGCGTCCAGCGGCGAGTAGACCATCCGGATGTCGGCGCCCGCGGCCTTTGCCTCGAGCAGGCTGCCCTCCGACCCGGGCACGCGCATCATGTCGCCGAAGCACGTGAAGATCACGTCCTGTTCGTGAGCGACCGCGATCCCATCGTCGACGCGTCCCATCGGGATCACGCACACGGGGCAGCCCGGTCCGTGTACGAGCTCGACGTTGGCGGGCAGCAGGTCGTCGACGCCGTACTTGTAGATCGAGTGCGTGTGCCCCCCGCACACCTCCATCACCTTGTAGTGACGGCCCGGCTCGACGAGCGACAGGATCTCCCCGGCCACAGCGCGGCCGAGCTCTGCGTCTCGAAACTCGTCGACGAACTTCACCCGGGATCGTCCTCGGAGAGGAGCACGATCGCGGTCCCGGCGTGGACGAGCAAGCGGTCGCCGACCACGACCGGCTCGACCAACGCCGTCTCGACCGTCGAGCGCTCGCCTGCCTCGTCGCTGCACAACGCGAGCCCGTTCTCGCCGTCAACCTCGACCACGATCATCGGCTCGCCGTCGTCGCCACACGTGATGCAGTGCGTCGATCCGCAGACCGTGTCCGGCGCGGGATGCGAGACGGCGGTCACTCGATAACGCTCGCCTTCAGCTCCTCGAGCTCCTGCTCGTAGTCGGCGCCCATCCGCTCGAGCAGATCGCGCGTCGCCCGCGCCTCCTCCTCGTCGACCTGGGAGATCGCGAACCCGACGTGGATCAGCACCCAATCCCCGGGCCCTACGCCGCCACCTTCGTCGGCGTCGAGGAGACCGATGTTGACGTTCCGCCTGACTCCGGCGACGTCAACCTTGGCGAGCCGCTTCTCCTCGTCGACCACTTCCATGATCTGTCCTGGGATGGCCAGACACATGTCGTGACGCTCTCCTCAGACTCGGGGCAGAGATTCCGTTCTATCACCGTGACCGAGGCCCCGTTTCCGTGTTGTAATGCAACTTACACGCGAGCCTCGTAACGGGCCTTACAGCCAGAAATCTTGTGTACGCGGCCCGATCCGGGAGCGTAGACTCGCGCGAACGTCCGCCGTCTGAAGGGGACCGAGAGAGAGGCCGATGCCGAGCGAAGGTGCAGACACCGCCCCCCCGGGCGCGCCGCACTGGCCACAGCGGACGCTCGTGCCGCGGCGGCCCGGATCGCCACCACTGTTCGGCTACCTGCTCGACCTCGACGACGATCTCGCGCAGGAAATCGAGGTCCGGATGCGGTTCTCCGCGCGCCAGCACGCGACGGCGAAGATCCTCCATGCCGAACCCGGCGAGTGCGATCTGGGATCGTGGTTCGCCGCGATCGGAGACGGCCCCGGCCTGCTGATTCTCGACGGCCTGCTGGCGGTCGACACCCGCGTCGCCGACCGCACGATCACCGAGCTGGTCGGCGCTGGCGACCTGTTGCAGCCGCCCGGGATGCTCGCCGATGAGATGGTAGACAGCGTCTGTGTGTGGCGGGCAATGGGTCCCACGCGGCTCGCGCTGCTCGACGGCGAATTCGCCGAGCGCGTGCGCCCCTGGCCGCAGATCACCCGCGCGCTGTTCCGTCGCGCCGAGCGCCGCACCGCCGACCTGGGCGCGCTGCGCGCGATCTCGTGCCAACCGAAGCTCGAGGTGAGGCTCGTGTTGCTGCTCTGGCATCTGGCGGGGCGCTGGGGTCGCGTCGAGCCGAGCGGCATCCGGCTGTCGCTGCCGCTCACCCATCGTCTGCTGGGCCAGCTCGTGGCCGCCGAGCGACCGTCGATCTCGCATGCGCTCGGTCGCCTCTCGCATTCGGGGATCGTGACCGGGAGCGCCGGCGACTGGCACCTTCACGGAACGCTCGACGGCCACCTCGAGGTCCTCGTCGAGCGGACCGCGCGGCTCGAGCCGCGGCCGCACTCGGGCGCCCCGGGCTCCTCGGATTCCGGGGACGCATCGGACGCCTCCGGGTCCTCCGGCCAACGGCGGGCGACCGCATGAACCGGACCCGGCAGCCGCGCTCCCCGGACCGCCGACCGATCAACGTGCTGTGGCTGACGAGCGGTCTCGGGTGCGACGGCGAGTCGGTGGCGCTGACCGGCGCGACGAGCCCGAGCCTCGAGGATCTGCTTCGCGGGTGTCTGCCCGGAATGCCGCCGATGGTGCTCCACAATGCGATGCTGGCGTACGAGAACGGGGACGAGTTCATCCGGATGTGGTGGGAGGCTGCCGCCGGACGGCTTGACCCGTTCGTGCTCGTGCTCGAGGGCTCCGTCCCGAACGAGGAGATCAACGGCGACGGCCACTGGTCCGGGTTCGGGGTCGACCCGCTCGACGGCCAGCCGATCTCGACCAGCACGTGGATCGATCGGCTGGCGCCGAAGGCGGCTGCGGTGGTGGCGCTCGGGACGTGCGCGGCATACGGCGGCATTCCGGCGATGCGCAACAACCCGACCGGCGCGATGGGCCTGCGCGACTACCTCGGCTGGGGCTGGACCTCCCCGCGCGGGATCCCGATCGTCAACGTTCCGGGCTGCCCGGTGCAGCCGGACAACATCACCGAGACGCTCCTGGGCCTGGTGCTCCACCTCGCCCACATGGGCCCCGCGCCCGAGCTCGATGATCAGGGTAGGCCGGTGCGAATCTTTGGCCGCACGGTCCACGAGAGCTGCAACCGGGCCGGGATGGCCGAGCAGGGTCAGTTCGCCAGCCCCGGCGGCGAGGCCGGACAGTGTCTGGTCAAGCTCGGCTGCAAGGGTCCCGTCGTCAAGTGCAACGTCCCGGTCCGGGGCTGGACCGGCGGGATCGGCGGCTGTCCCAACGTCGGCGGTATCTGCATGGCCTGCACGATGCCCGGATTCCCTGACAAGTACATGCCGTTCGTGGAGCCGGACGCCGCCGCGCGGCTGTACGCGCGCACGGCGAAGATCGCTCACGGGCCAGTCGTGAAGTACCTTCGCGACCGGCGCATCCGCCGTACGTTCGATGTCGAGCCGGAGTGGCGGCGCCGCGGCAAGGAGTTGACGAGCGGCTACCGGGCGCCGTAGCGGGAGCGTCTGGTCAACGACGGCCCGGCGCGCTACCGTGAGGCGGTGCCCGTTTCGATCGTCTTCAGGTGCGAGATCTGCGGCGCGCATCCGGATCCCGAGACTCAGCTGTCGCTCGAGCACCAGCTGCTCGACCTCCGTCATGGCGAATACGTCGACGCCGAGCCCGGGCGCTGGCTGACCTGGCATGGCCGGGGCATGTACGGCCCGCACCGGTATGCGTGCGGTGAGCACCGCGGCGAATTGAAGGCCGAGCTGCGCGAGCACTACGGGACGCTCGGCTGGCATCCGTGGGCGATGGGCCCGCATCCATGGGCGGGCCGGCGTGGCACCGATAGGGCACGTCGGATCGCGCGCTCGCTGCGCTCGACGTTCGGCGCGCCCGGCTCCTAACGGTCAGGCCGGCAGCGCGGTCAGGTCGAGCGAGCCCAGCGGCTGCGGCCTGGCGAGGTAGAAGCCCTGGGCGTAGTCCACGCCGTAGCGCTTGAGCAGCTCAAGGCTTTCCTGATCGCCGACGAACTCAGCGATCGTCTGTTTGCCGAGTCCGCGCGCAATGTCGACGACCGCCTGCACGACCAACTGGTTGACGTGGCTGTCGGCGAGGTTGCGGATGAACTCGCCGTCGATCTTCACGTAGTCGAACGCCATGTGCTTGAGGTAGTAGAACGAAGCAAAGCCGGCGCCGAAATCGTCGAGCGCGACCTCGCATCCCAGTTCCGCGAGCAGCTGCGAGATCCGCTTGGCGCGGTCGAGGTTGACGATCGCCGCCGTCTCGGTGATCTCGACGCACAGCCCGCGCCCGTCGATCCCAGCGTCGCGTAGCGCCTGTTCGACGAACTCGGGTAGCTCGGGGTCGGCGAGCGACTTTGCCGATACGTTGACCGCCAGGTTGAGGTCCTTGCCCGCGTGCTTCTGCGCCGCCAGCAGCGCGATCGCACGCCGCAGGACCCAGCGATCGATCAGCTGGATCAGGTCGAAACGCTCGCCGATGTACAGAAACGTCCCGGGCGGGATCAAGTCGTCGCTCTCCCCGAGCATCCGGATCAGAAGCTCGTGGCGGGGGATCGGATCGTCCTTCAGCGACACGATCGGCTGCGCGTTCAGCACGAACCGGTCATCGGCCAGCGCAGCGCGGATCCGGTCGGCCCAGGTCAACCGCGCCTGCATCTGCTCCTGGCGCGCGTGGGCGGAGTTGTAGATCTGGAACCGGTCCCGGCCGGCCTCTTTCGCGTCGTACATTGCGATGTCGGCCTCGACCAGCACCTCTTCTCCGCTCGCGCCTTCGCGGCCGAACGGGGCGATCCCGACGCTCGCGGTGACCCATCGCGGGCGGTCCGGGCCGTCGGCCGACCTACCCTCCTCGCGGAGCGCATCGAGCAGGCTCTGTGCGACGAGCGCGGCCTCCTCGGCGTCGGCGCCCGGCAGGATCACCGAGAACTCGTCGCCGCCGAGACGGGCGATGATGTCGGTCGCCCGCAGCCGCTCGCGGAAGACGCCTCCGACCCGCGCGATCAGCTCGTCACCGACCGAATGGCCGTGGGTGTCATTGACGTACTTGAAATGGTCGAGGTCGATCGCCAGCACCGCGCCGCCGATCTGATAGCGCGCCGCGCGCGCCAGCTCGCGCTCCAGCTCCTGTTCGAACCGCCGGCGGTTGAACATCCCGGTCAGCGGATCGTGGTCGGCCAGGTACTGAAGCTGGCCCTCGAACCGCTTGCGCTCGGTGATGTCGTGCACCTGGGCAAGGAAGTGCAGCGGTTCGCCGTCGCCGTCATGCACGATGGCGACACTGAGGTCGACCGGGATCGTCGCGCCGGCGGCATGGATGAAGCGGCGCTCGGCGCGGTAGCGCATCGTCTCGCCACGAATCAGCCGGCGCAGCTCTTCGATGTCGACGGCGACGTCGTCGGGGTGAGTGATCGACTGCAGGGTCGTCGCCTCGAGCTGCTCGTGCCCGTAGCCGCTGATCTCGCACATCGCGCGGTTGACCTGGAGCAGCCGGCCGTCGAGGCTCGCAAGCGCCATCCCGACTGGCGCTTCCGCGAATGCGGTCCGAAAGCGCTCCTCGGCCTCGCGCAACGCCGCCTCGCGGCGCTTGCGTTCGGTGATGTCGCGGATCGCGCTCGAGACGAGCAGGCCCTGGTCGGTTTCGAGCGGCCCGAGGCTGATCTCGACCGGGAACTCGGTGCCGTCCTTTCGGCGCCCGTACAGCTCAAGGTCGGTACCCATCGCCCGCGGCGTCGGATTGCGCATGTACACCTTGAGGTGCTCGCGGTGGACGCCGCGGAATGGCTGCGGGATCAGCTCGCCGAGGTTGCGCCCGATGATCTCCCCGCGATCCCACCCGAACAGCCGCTCGGCCTGCGCGTTGACGATCCTGATGTGCCCGTGCCAGTCGACGATCACGATCGCGTCGGGAGCCGCCTCGAGCAACGCACGGAACTTGCGCTCCGATCCGGCGACGACGGGATCGCGCCGCAGCAGCCGCGCCGCGACCCGGCGGTAGCGTCGGATGACGAGCCTCCGCAGCCCGCCGGCGCGGATCTCGAACCAGCGGAATATCTCTCCCAGGGTGGCCAAAAGTCAGTCGTGCTCTACGTACCCGGTCGTAAGCTCCGCCCGCGGGTGGCGCCACTCGGGCTCGCGTTCGTAGTGCCGTTGCAAGTTCCGTGTACGGAAGTATCGGAAGATCGGGCCATAGGTAAAGCGCTGGAAATTGGCGGCCGCGTTTCCCCACTTGTCGGGGGCCATGAATGGCTGATAGGCGTCGGGGAACGAGGGCATCGTGCAGGCGATGCAGATCCCTCCGACGTTCGGGCAGCCACCGACGCCGTTGATCCACCCGCGGATCGGCACGTTGCACCGCGCCACGGGCCCCTTGCAGCCGAGTTTGACCAGACAGCGCGGGTCACTCCCGTACTCGGTGGCGAACTTCCCCTGCTCGGTATATCCGGCCCGACTGCAGCTCTCACGGGTCGTGCGCGCGAACAGCCAGCTGGGTCGCAGCAGCTCATCGAGTGATGGCGGGGGCGCGCGCCCGCCGAGATGCAGGACGAGATACAGCAGCGTCTCGGTGATGTTGTCGGGCTGGGCCGGACAGCCAGGGACGCACACGATCGGTAGCCCCGAGCGCGTCCGCCACTGGACGCCCAGGTAATCGGGGAGCCCCATCGCCCCGGTCGGATTGTTCTTCATCGCCGGGATACCGCCGTACGTGGCGCACGTCCCGACCGCGAGCACGGCGGCCGCGCGCGGGGCGAGCCGGTCGACCCATTCGTTGGTCGTCACCGGCTGTCCGGTGACCGGATCTGTGCCCAGCGCCGACCAATGGCCCTCGCCGTTGATCCGCTCGTTGGGGATCGACCCCTCGAGCACGAGTATGAACGGGTCGAGCAGACCTTCCTCCGCGTCGTACCACGCCTGCATGAACTCGTCGCCGTTCTCGTAGGCGAGCACTGGGTTGTGGAGCACGACGGTCGTCATGCCCGGGATCGTCTGCCTGAACAGATCCTCGAGACTTGGGCTCGTCGCCGAGGTCATCGCGAGCGTCTCTCCGTCGCAGCCGAGCCCGCTCGACATCCACAGTACGTGGACGACCTGCTTCTCGTTTACGGCGTTCCCCACATCGGCTCCTCGCCCCGTGCGCCTTCCTGGCCCGGTTGCGATCAGGCTACCACCGTAGGATCGGCCGATGTGAGTGCCGCGTGTCGATTCCGTCGAGTCTCGTTCGACGCCCCAGCATGACCACAACCACAGGAGGCAGGCAATGCGGTTCATGATGCTGATGATCCCGGAGATCGAGGACACCCCGGAGACCTGGATGCCCTCGCCGGAGGCGGTCGCAGCGATGTCGAAGTACAACGAGTCGCTGAGCCAAGCGGGCGTGCTGCTGGCGCTCGACGGACTCCACGCGAGCGACAAGGGAGCGCGGCTCGCGTTCTCTTCCGACGGCGGGGTGACGGTCACCGACGGACCGTTCACCGAGGCCAAGGAGCTGATCGGCGGCTACTGGCTGATCCAGGTCCGCTCCAAGGAGGAGGCGATCGAGTGGGCGAAGCGCTGCCCCGGCCGAGGCTGCACGATCGAGCTCCGCCAGGTGCAGGAGGCGGAGGACTTTCCGCCTGAGGTGCAGGCGGCGCTCGGAGAGCATGGCGGATCGCAGGGCTGAAGCCCACGGTGCGATCGACGCGGTCTGGCGGATCGAGTCCGCGCGGCTGATCGCGGGCCTGGCGCGGATCGTGCGCGACGTCGGGCTTGCTGAGGAGCTCGCCGGGGACGCCCTCGTCGCGGCGCTCGAGCAGTGGCCGCGCTCGGGCGTCCCCGACAACCCCGGCGCGTGGCTGATGGCGACCGCCAAGCACCGCGCGATCGACCTGATCCGGCGGCAGGTCACGCTCGAGCGCAAGTACGAGCAGCTCGGCCGGATGGTGGAGCGCGAGCACGAGCTGGCCGAGTCCGACCTCGACGCTGAGCTCGACAACCCGGTCAAGGACGACCTGCTCGCGCTGGTGTTCGTGACCTGCCATCCGATCCTGTCGACCGAGGCGCGGGTCGCGTTGACGCTGCGGCTGATCGGAGCGCTGAGCACGGACGAGATCGCGCGCGCGTTCCTGGCCTCGAAGGCGACCATCGCCCAGCGGATCGTCCGCGCGAAGCGGACCCTCGCCGAGGCGCACGTGCCGATCGAGCTGCCGGGTGCCGATGAGCTGCCCGAGCGGCTCTCCTCCGTGCTCGGCGTCATCTACCTGGTGTTCAACGAGGGCTACTCCGCGACCGCCGGCGAGGACTGGGTGCGACCGGCGCTGTGCGAGGACGCGCTGCGGCTCGGCCGGATGGTCGCGGAGCTGATGCCGAACGAGCCCGAGGTCCACGGGCTGGTCGCCCTGATGGAGATCCAGGCGTCGCGGCTGCGCGCGCGCGTCGGGCCGTCGGGCGAGCCGATCCTGCTGCTCGACCAGGACCGCTCGCGGTGGGACGGAGTGCTGGTGCAGCGGGGGCTCGCCGCGGTCCAGCGCGCGGAGACGATCGGCGTGATGCTCGGCCCGTATGCGCTGCAGGCATCGATCGCCGCGTGCCACGCCCGCGCGCGCACCGCGGGCGATACCGACTGGGAGCGGATCACCGCGCTGTACGACGCGCTCGCGGTGATCGCGCCCTCACCCGTGGTCGAGCTCAACCGCGCCGTGGCGGTCTCGATGGCGTTCGGCCCCGAGGCCGGGCTCGAGCTCGTCGACGCACTCGTCGGCGACGGCGCCCTGAGCGGCTACCACCTGCTGCCGAGCGTCCGGGCCGACCTGCTAATGCGGCTCGGGCGTCTCGACGAGGCGCGCGCCGAGTGGACCCGAGCCGCCTCGCTGACGAATAACGAGCGCGAGCGCGCGATGCTGCTCGAGCGAGCCGGAGACGCCGACTAGATCTGGACGAGGCGCGCGGCGACTAACCGGCCGACGGTGTGAGTTGGGGCAGGCGTGAAAAACTGCGGCTGGTGAAAAAGGGACGGGCTTCGGGCGAGGGTTGGTGGCTGTGGGCGTTTGTACCAATGTGATAACGCCGATTGGCGTGATCGGGACCCGTTTGGTGACGAAACGAGACTTTCCTCCGCATAGCGGAGGGTTCGTTACGTTCGTCTTTCCGGTGCGTCGGGGTGGAGGGACGCAGTCGCCTTTGGGCGGTCAGATCGACGACCCCCAGCCGCCCGCGGCCGCGATTCCGGGCTCAGCCTTTATCACGTTTTGAAAACGCCGAGCTCCCATCAGTTCGCCGACCGTCCCAACCCGCCGACCCCTTTCACCAGCCCGCTGTTTTTTCGTTACGCAGCACTTCCCAACGCCGGAGCCCCGACAGCCCAGCCCTGGCTCCGCCGCGCCAAACCCGCCCGGCGTGCCACTTAGATCTGGACCAGCCGCCGGCGGCGGAACTTCCACGCCCCCCCAATCCGCACGTACTCGTCCTCGTACTCACCGACGAGGTCGACGTACGTACCGCCGCCACCCGTTTTGGCGACGTGCAGCACGAGCGCCGCCGTACCGTGGACCTCGTCGGGTCCGACCGGCGTCAGCCGAAGCAGCGTCATCTGGTGCTGCGTGTGGCGGTTCGCGCGCTCAGCTCGTCGGGCGGCCCACTCGGCCAGCCCCGGCTTGCCGACGATCTCGCGTGCACGGATGAACAGGACCGCGTCGTCGGTGCACAGGTCGGCGACGTCCTCCCAGCGCTGGTGGTCGAGCAGCCACGCGTACTCGGTCACGAGCGACTCGATCGCGGTGCGATCGGCGAGCGTCAGTTCGTCTGTCACGTCGCCGGGATCATATGGTGCGGCTACAGCTCCTGAATATGGTCGGCCTCGGCCGGTCCCGCGAACGGACGCGTCAGGCAGTACTCCGCGAGGATCCCTTCGGGGACGCCCTCGACCCCGGGCGTGTCGGACGCTTCGCCGCGCGTATGGGGATCGTCGGCGAACCCGCCGACCTCGACCGAGTGCTGGGGCGAGCGGTAGCCGGAGATCCCGATCAGGTGCAGGTGGAGCGCGACCCCGAGCGCGTCGAGTCGCGCCGCGATGATCGGCTCCTCGCCGACGGTGTAGTTCGTCCCGGCGGCCAGGAACATCCCGAACGAGCCCCCGTGCGGAACGAACGGCGTGTTGACGCACGAGCCGGGCGGCGGCGCGACGCCACCGCTCGTCAGCGAGCCCGCCGCCGCCGCCTGCTGGTCGAGCGTCCGGGCCTCGTGCGAGAGCGTCTGCTGCAGCGCCTTCAGCCGGGCCGTGTCGGCCGCACGTGCGCGCGCGAACGGAATCTCCTTGTCGACGATCGACAGCCGCAGGCGCGCGACCTGGTCGCGCTCGTCGAGCACGGCGGTCGTCGCGCGCTGGCGCTGCAACACGACCGCGGCCAGCGTGCGGGCCTGCGTCGCGACGGCGGCGCGCTGATTCACGACGGCCGTGACCGTATCCGCGTTGGCGTGCTCGACCGCGCGCATGTCGCCGAGCCTGTTGAGCAGATCCTGGAAGCCCTGGGCGTCGACGATCACGTTGACGACGCTGGGCGGCGGTGCCTCGTAGTCGCGGACGAGCTGCGCAGCAAGGACCTGCCGGTCATGTGCGTATTGCGCCTGCAGCGCGCCAAGACGCGTCCGCGCCACCAGCAGCTGTGCGCGCGTGCTCTCGAGCAGCCGCTCCTGCACGACGACCGTTCCCTCGATCACACGCAGTCGCGCCTCGAGCGCCCCGATCGTCCCGTCGAACGCCCGGATCCTGCCGCTCGCGGCGTTGATCTGAGATCGGAGCGCGGTCGCGTGCTGCTGCCCGGCTTGGTAGCGGCTCGCGAGATCGCCTCGGCTCGGGCTCGGCAGAGCGACGGCAGCCGCGAGCGCGGCCACCGCGGCGAGCGCAGATACGCGGCGGATCGCGGGCAAGGCGGGCCGCAAGCTAGCAAGCTCGTCGACGAACGGAGCGAGAAACCCTACGTGTGCAGGGAAACTTGCAGAGCCTCGGAGCTCGCCTCGTCGCCGTTCGGCGACACCGGCTCGTCGCTCGCGCCAGGGTCCTCGGGCATTTGCTCCTGGCGGGCGCGGCGATGCGCGAACCGCAGGTACAGCGACGGGAGCACGAACAGGTTCATGACGCTCGAGGTCGCGAGCCCGCCGAGGATCACGATCGCCATCGGGTTCTCGATCTCCTGCCCGGGGCGTCCGCCGAAGACCACGAACGGCGCCAGCGCGAGCCCGGTCGCGAGCGCCGTCATCAGGATCGGCGACAACCGCTCGCTCGCTCCTCGCATCACGAGCTCGCGGCCGAACGGCTCGCCCTCGCGATCCTCGAGATGCTGCAAGTGGCTGATCATCAGGATTCCGTTTCTGGCGGCGATCCCGAGCACGGCGAAGAACCCGACCAGCGCACCGAGATCGATCTCGCCGACGAACAGCCAGGCGGACACAACGCCGCCGACGAGCGCCACCGGCAGGGTCAGGAACATCAGCGTCGCAAGCCGGACGCTCTGGAACGCCGCCTGGAGCAGGAACAGGATCGCGACCGCGGCGCCCAGCCCCATCAACAGCAGTCGCCGCTGCGCCGCGGCGCGGACGGCGCCCTCCCCGAGCACCTCGATGTGGTACCCGGCGGGCAGCTTGATCCGAGCGACTCTCGACTGCACCGCCGACGTCGCCGAGCTCAGATTGCCGCTCCCGGACACGTTCGCCTCGACGTCGATCTTGTTCGAGCCGTTGACGCGCGTGATGTCGCTCGGCGTCGAGTCGACGACCAGGCTGGCCACCTTGCCGAGTGGTACGTGCCCGCCGTCCGGGGTGTCGATCAGCAGGCGCTGGACGTCCGACAGGTTTCGCCGGACCGAGGGAACGCTCCACCCGCTCACCCCGACCGCAATCCCGCCGTACCACAGCTCTCCGAGCTCCTGCGAGCCGAAGATGATCGCCGCCTGGCGGCGCACGTCACCGGGCGTCAGCCCATATCGCGCCGCAGCCGCGGCGTTGACGGTCTCCTGCAGCTGTGGAATGAAGCCCTGGGACTGCGGATGCAGGTCGATCAGGTGCGGCGTCCCGTCCAGCTTGTCGGTCACCTGCCCGGAGAGACGCTGGAGCGTCCCGAAGTCCGGCCCCAGGATCCGGACCACCATGTCCTCGGTATCGGTCGTGATCGTCTCGTCGATCCGCTCATGCAGATAGGTCGTGAGGTCAAGGAACGTGCCCGGGAACGACGCCGTCACCCGCCGCACCGCGGCCTCGGTCCTCGGCACCGCCGCATGCGGCGACAGCGTGATCCACTGCTCGGAGAACTCCGGACCGGCGATCTCCTCGCCCAGCAGCGCCTGCCCGATGTGCGAACCGACCTGCGTCACCGGATGGCCCGGGATCTTCACGAACTGCTGCTGCAGGCGCTCGACCATCCGCTTCATCTCGGGCAGCGAGGTGCCGGGCTTGGTGTCGAAATGCATCAGCAGGTCCTGCTCTTTGAACGACGGGAACAGGTCCTGGCCGAGACTCGGGAGCACGAGCACGCCGGCGATGATCGCCGCCACGATCGTGGCGATCGCGGCCTTCGGCCTTCGCGTCGCCGGCCCCAGCAAGCTCCTGTAGCGCCGCTTGCACCAGCCGATCAGTGGCGGGTCGCCCGGGGTCAGCCGGGCGCTCGGCATCAACAGCATCGCGAGCGCCGGCGTGACCGTCAGCGCGACGACCATCGACGCGAGCACCGCGAGCGCATAGGCGATCGCCAATGGCCGAAAGAACGACCCGGTCAGACCACCGACGAACACGACCGGCAGCACGGCGACGATGTTGATCAGCGTCGCGTACAGGATCGCGGTCCGGACCTCGAGCGACGCCGCGAGCAGAAGATGAATCGGCGTAGTTCGCCGCCCGCGCGTGCGCCAGTTGCGCAGTCGCCTGACGATGTTCTCCATGTCGATGATCGCGTCGTCCACGACCACCCCCACGGCGACCCCGAAGCCCGCCAGGATCATCGTGTTGATCGTCGTCCCCTCGGCGTCGAGCACGATCCCGGCGGCCGCCAGCGACAGTGGGATCGCGAGCAGGCTGACGAACGCCGCACGCCACTGGAACAGGAACGCCAGCAGCACGAACACGACCAGGATGCAGCCGAGCACGACGGCGAACGTCAGGTTGTGGATCGCAGTGTGGATGAACGTCGACTGACGGAAGATGTGCGTGTCGACGTGGATCCCCGGCAGCCCCGGTCCGAGCGCGGCGAATGCCTTCTGAATCCCGTTCGTCACGTCGATCGTGTTCGCGCCCGGGAACTTCTCGATCACCAGCATGATCCCGGGGCCCCCGTTGATCACCGCCGTTCCGATCAGTGGCGGCGCCCCGTACTGCACTCGGGCGACATCGCCGATCGTCAACGTCTGCCCGCCGCGCTTGGCCAGCGGAACGTCGGCGAGCTGCTGCGGCGTCGTGATCACCTGCTCGTTGCGGATCCCGAGCCGCTGGTTGGGCGTCTCGATCCACCCGCCGGAGCCGATCGAGGCGCCGGTCGTGAACGACAGCAGGCCGTTGTCGACGGCCGTGTCGGCCGCGCTCATCAACGAGTCGAGCGGCACCTTCGCCCGGTCGAGCTTCGAGGGATCCGCTTGGACCTGGATCTCCTTCTTCGTCTCCCCCCACATCGCCACGTTGGCGACGCCGGGGACGTGCAGCAGTCGCGGGCGGATCGTGAAATACGCGATCTTCGATAGGTCGAGCGGGTCGACGGTGCTCGATGTGATCCCGACCTGCATCACCCGGCTCGTCGCCGAGACGATCGGGTACAGGGCCGGCGGCGCGGCCCAGGACGGCAACGTCGGCGATGCGGCGGCGAGCCGCTCCTGAACGAGCTGTCGTGCCTGGAGCACGTCGGTGCCGTTCTTGAAGTACAGGAAGATCGCCGACAGCTGCGGCACCGATTCGGACTCGATCTCGGTGACCCGCGGGACCCCCTGGAGCGCATTCTCCAGCGGCACGGTGACCAGCGACTCGACCTCGGACGGCGATAGCCCCAGGCACTCGGTCTGGATCTCGACGCTGATCGGCGCGAACTCGGGGAACACGTCGACCTTCTGGTGGCTGAGCGTCTGCACGCCGAAGAACATCAGCGCGACGGCGCCCGCGATCACGAGATACCGGAACCGCAGGCTGAACGCAACGATCGTGCGCATGCTCGCCCCTCAGCCGCGGCGTCGTTGTTGGCGCGGGCTCACGTCTGCGCCAGGACCCCGGTCTGGACGCCGAACAGCTCTTCCGCGCCCACCGTCACGACCGCGGCGCCCGGCTTCGGCCCCTTGACGAGGTACGCGGAGTTGCCGGTGATCTGATCGACGATGATCGGGATCTCGACGTACGTCAGCGGCCCGGTGTTCGTGAACACGTACGTGTGCCCGCTGGGGTCGTAGATCAGAGCGGAATACGGGACGATCACGGTCGGGGAGCCGGCCGGTGGCGCCGGATGAACCGTGGTCGTGTGCTTGACGCCGGCGACGACCGTCGTCTTGGTGACGGCTGCCGGCGCCCCTACGGCGCTCGCCTTCGCCGTCCGCAGTCCGATCCGCTGCGCGCCGAGCTGGCTGAGGACGATCTGGCCCGGGGATGTCCCGCTCGCGCCGACGAGCCGCCCGGAGGCGGGAATCGAGGGCGTGCTCGAGGAGCCGCAGCCCGCGAGCGCGGCGCCGATCGCGGCGACGATGGTGGCACGCGGGCATTTGCGTAGCGACATCGGGCTCCCTTTCAGGAGGCACTCGGAGACGGAGCAGGCAGCGCCGGCGAATCGACGGCGTCCTCAGGCGCTTCGACGGCGATCGGCGCGGTCGGGCCGAGCGCGAGGCACATCGCCGGGACCAGCACCTGGTTCAGGAGCGTCGCCGTGACGAGGCCGCCCAGGATCACGGCCGCGCCAGCGTGCGTGATCTCGTTGCCGGCGACGTCGCCCATCACGACGAACGGCGCCATCATCGCGGCGCTGACGAGCGCGGCCGTGAGCGACGGCCCGAGCCGATCGTGCGCCGCGCGCAACACGATCGCGCCGGTCAGCTCGCCCCCATCCTCCGCGTGCAGGCGCCGGATGCGAGCGATCTGTGTGATCCCCTGCCGGGCCGCGAACACGAACACCGCCAGCAGCCCGACATCGGCCCCGAGCGACCGCGCCTGACCGCTCAGCAGCGCCACGAGCAGTCCCCCGATCAGCGACACCGGCAGCGCGAGCAGGAACCCGATCGCGAGCCGCCAGCTGGCGAACGCCGCCTGCAGCAACAGGAGGATCCCGACGATCGCGGCGATCACGAACGACAGGAACTTGAGGTGCGAGGTCGGATTGTCAGGCGTGCTCCCGACGACCTCCGTGTGGTACTGAAGCGGGAACCCGATCCGCGAAAGCCGATCCTGGATCGCGGACTGAGCGCCGCCGACGCCGCCGACGTACACGGGGGCGGTGACATCGACATACCGCGACAGCGCCTCGTGCTGGACGTCGATCGGATCCGGCCCGACAGTGATGCTGGCGATCTTCCCGAGCGGGACGTGGCCGCCGCGCGGCGTGTCGATCGGCAGGTCGCGCACCGCGGTGAGGTTCGCCCTCACCGACGGCACGCTCCACACGACGACATCGAACACCGCCTGCTGCTGGAAGAAGTTGCCGACCGTCAGGCCGGAGACGAGCGTCGACGCCTGTCGCCGCGCATCACCGGGCAGGACGCCCGCGTCGTGGGCGGCGACATCGTTGATCGCGACGTGGATGTTCGGCTGCACAGTCGGAAGGTCGATCTGCGGCGACCCGAGCCCGTTGATCCGCGACATCTGCACCTGCACCTGGGTCGCGAGGTTGTGCAGCACGCCGTAGTCCTCGCCGTAGACGCGCACCGTGAGATCGTTGCCCCCTCGGGCGAGCACCCCCGCTTGCACATCGTTCACGTATGTCGAGACGGAGCCCTTCATCCCCGGCACCGACTCGACGATCGCTTTGATCGCAGCGACGGCCGAGTCATACTCGGCGCTCGGCTTGATCTCGACATAGATCTGCCCGGCGTTCGTGTTCACGATCTGATCGCCGGCCACCGCCCGCCCGAGCGTCGCGGCGACGTCGGAGACCGACGGCAGCGCGCGAAGGTCGGCGGTCACCCGAGCCGTGATCCGGTCCATCTCTGCGAGCCCCGCGCCCGGCGGCCCGTCCCACTGGACGACGATGTTGCGGTCCTTGAAGCGGGGCGGTGAGGGCTGCTTCAGGAACGGAAACGCGACCGCCCCCGCGAGCCCGACCAGGCAAACGCAGGCCAGCGCGCCCGGCGGGACCGCCATCGCGCGCCCGACGACACGCTCGTAGATCCCGTTGATCCTGCTCGTCAACGCGGTCGCTTGCCGCCGCGAGCGGCCGCGGTCGAACAGCAACATCCCGACCGCTGGCGTGAACGTGAACCCGACCACCATCGACGCGAGCACCGCGAGGGCGATCGACAGCAACATCGGGTGCAGGTAGGTCGCCGTCAGCCCTTTGGCGAAGAACAGCGGAGCGATCGCCAGCAGCGCGATCAGGGTGCCGTAGCCGAGCGTCGAGCGGAGCTCCGCAGCCCCCTCGAGGATCACCCGCTGGATCGGCATCTCGACTCCGTCCTGCGCCCGCTGGCGGACGCGGCTCACCAGCTCGTTCGTCGCCCCGACGGCGTCATCGACGATCACCGCGGAGGCGACGAGCAGCCCGAGCACGGTCAACGCGTTGAGCGTGTACCCGCGCCAGTTGAGGACCAGCACCGCGGACAGCAGCGACAGTGCAACGGACGTGGCCGCCAGGAACGTCGCGCGCGCGTCAAGCAGCAGTGCCGCCAGCGCGAGGATCCCCAGCACGGCGGCGATCACGAGCGCGAGCGCGAGGTTGTGCAGCGCGTTGCTGATGTAGCTCGCCGGCTTGAAGAACGAGGTGTCGATCGTGACGCCCGCGAGCGCGGGGCGCAGTTCGTTGAGCGCTGCCTCCACCCCCTTCGTGACGCCCGGAACGCTCGCGCCGGGCAGTTTCTGCACGAGCAGCACGAGACCCGCTCCCTTGGCGGTCATTGCGTTGCCGATCAGCGACTGATGGCCCTCGACGACGTTCGCAACGGACCCGAGTGTCGGGCTGCCGGCGGCGTCGGAGATCGGCACCTCGGCGAGGTCCTTCGGTGCGCCGAGCGGGAGCACGGGGCGGATCTCGAGCCGCTGATCGGGGCCGTCGATGAAGCCGCCGGTGCCCGGCGCGGAGCCCTCGAGATACGTGAGCGGCGAGACCAGCTGCGCGTTGCCCGCGGTATCGATGACCTGCTGCAGGGTGACGTGGCGGGCGGCGAGCTTCGAGGGATCGACCTGGACCTGAATCTGACGGTCCTGCTGCCCGAAGATCGCGACGTTGGCGACGCCGGGAACGCCGGACAGGCGCGGCTTGACGACCCATCGCGCAAGGTAGGAGAGCTCGAGCGGGCTCAGCTTGCTCGAGGTGAGTCCGATCAGCAGCGCACGGCTGGTCGACGACAGTGGCTGGATCAGCAGCGGTGGCTTGTTGACCGCCGGCAGCGAGAACGAGTTCGTCAGCCGCTCCTCGACGAGCTGCCTGGCATGCAGCGTCGTCGTTCCCGGCTCGAAGTACAGATCGACCGTCGACAGGCCCGCGGTTGACTGCGAACGGACGTCCCAGACGCCCATCACGCCGTCGAGCAGGTTGTTCTCCATCGGGTTGGTCACGTACTGCTCGACCTCCTCGCCGGAGAGCCCCAGCGCCTCGGTCTGGACCTCGAGCACCGGGCCCTGCGACAGCTCCGGCAGCACGTCGGCGTGCATCTTCGGAAGCGCGATGATCCCGATCGCGATCAAGCCGGCGCCGACGCCGACCAGCAGCATCCTGAACCGCAGCGCCCAGCCGAGAACGCCCCTGACCATCGCTATGAACTGCTCCCCGACATCGGCCCCCCGGGACGGTGATCAACCCCAGACAAATCTAAGGGTCCTCTTAGCATATAGGGTTAGTGGCCGGCCTTGCAAGCAGAATTGCGACGAATGGACAGCGCAGCCAGCGGAACAACCATGCGACTGTTGCTCGTCGAAGATGACGTGAAGCTGGCGCGCACGCTCACGCGGGGCCTGACGCGCGAGGGGTATGCCGTCGAGGAGACGCATGACGGCAACGACGCGCTCGCCGCCCTCGCCAAGCGCGACTACGACGCCGTCGTGCTCGACGTGTTGCTGCCGGGGATCGACGGCTACGGCGTCTGCGAAACCCTGCGCGAGCGCAATCCGTGGCTGCCGGTGCTGATGCTGACGGCGCTCGGCGACGTCCGTGACCGCATCCGCGGCCTCGACACCGGTGCCGACGACTACCTCGTCAAGCCGTTCGAGTTCGGCGAGCTGGTCGCGCGGCTCCGCGCGCTGTTGCGACGCGGCCCGTCGGAGCGACCGGCGCCGCTCGTCGTCGGCGGCGCCCGCGCGGATCCGTTCACCCGCGTCGTCACGTGGGCCGGGCACGAGGCCGAGCTGACGCCACGCGAGTACGAGCTGCTCGACTTTCTGCTCCGCCGCGCCGGCGATCCCGTTGCGCGATCGGAGGTGCTCGCCGATGTGTGGGCCGAGGACTACCCGGGCTCGCCGAACGTGGTCGACGTGTACATCGGCTATCTGCGACGCAAACTCCCGGGGCTGATCCGAACAGTGCGTGGAGTGGGGTTCGTAGCCGAGCCGTGAGCAGGCTCCCGATCAGGGCCCGGTTGACGGTCTGGTATGGACTGTTCCTGGCACTGAGTCTGATCGCGCTCGGAGCGTTCCTGGTGCTCGAGCTGCGCTCCGATCTGCGTTCGACGATCGACCGGGAGGTCAGGACCAGCTCGGCCTCGATCGCATCGACGTATGCGAGAGAGGGGGCGGGCGGATTCCACGAGATCAGCGCCGCGTCGCTCGTTCGCAGCGGCTCGGATTCGCAGGTGCTTGACAGCGGCGGACGGGTACTGCTGAGCTACGGTGGGGACCTGTCCCAGGACTCGATGGTCCCGGCCGCGGTCCTGCGCGCCGCGCTCGCCGGCCGGCCGCAGTTGTTCGAGCTCAACCTTGGCGACAGCCGGCAGCCCTACCGGATCCTGGCGACGGCCGTCGACCGGCCCAGAGGCAGACAGGTGGTCGCCGTTGCCGGCTCTCTGCAGGGGAGCGATGAGGCCGTCGGCCGGGTACTGATTCTGTTGCTGATCACGGCGCCGGTCGCGCTCGGGATCGTCGGGTTCGCGGGCTGGTGGCTGGTTCGCAACGCGCTCCGACCGGTCGACCGGATACGAGCAAAGGCCGACGGGATCGGGATCGATCGGCTCCACGAGCGGGTTTCCGCGCCGCATCCGACCGATGAGATCGGCCAGCTCGCGAGCACGCTGAACGCGATGCTCGACCGGCTCGAGGCCGGCGTGGCCGCCAAGCGCCAGTTGATCGCCGACGCGTCGCATGAGCTTCGCGCCCCGCTCGCGGCGATGCGCGCGGAGCTTGACGTCAGCATCACCGAGCCCGATCGCACCGAGGCCGAGCGCGCGACGCTCGCGAGCGTCCGCGAGGACGTCGGCCGGATGAGCCGAACGGTCGACAACCTTCTGACGCTCGCGAGCGCTGACGAGGGGCAGCTCGAGCTGCTCCCCCGACGCATCGATCTCCTGCAGACGATCGAGGAGGCATCGCGGCCGCTGCGCGCGCTCGCCGACGCGAACGGCATCACGTTACGGATCGGGGGCGAGCCGTACACGGTCACAGCCGACCCGCAGCGGCTCCATCAGGCGCTCACGAACCTGATCGAGAACGCGATCAAGTTCACGCCTGCCGGTGGCGAGGTGACGGCCCTGACCTGGAGCGCCAACGGCGAGCTCGGGGTCACCGTCACCGATACCGGGCCCGGGATCCCACCGGAGGCCCGCGCGCACGTATTCGACCGCTTCTACCGCGCCGATGGTTCGCGCTCGCGCGAGTCGGGCGGCAGCGGCCTTGGGCTTGCGATCTGCACCGAGATCGCGGCCGCGCACGACGGCACCGTGCGGGTTCACAGCGAGGTCGGCTCCGGCAGCGCGTTCACGCTCGCGCTGCCCGCGGACCGGGACCAGTGACCCGGTGCGGAAGCGATCAGCGCCCCGGCAGGTGCCAGATGTAAACCTCGCCCGTGAGCGAGTGGTCGTTGGCGTTCCCGATCGGCAGCACGACCCGGCCGCCGATCGCGATCGGGCTGTTCCAGTGGCCGCCGGCGGCGGACAGCGTGTCGAGCTTGCGGCCGCTCGCGGGCTCATAGACGTTGAGCGCGCCACTGGGTTCGTAGACGTATAGGAGTCCGCCGGCGAGCACCGGGCTCGTGCCGGCGGTGCTGTTCTGCCACGCGAGCGACAGCCGCGGCTGCGGACCGGAGTGGAGCGCGTACTCGGCGGTGCCCGCGCCGTCGGCCACGAACAGATTCGTGTGCCCGTGCTGAACCCAGACCACCGGCGCGGTGAACATCTGGTCGCCGCCCGGGTCGGAAATCGTCTGCAGCTGGCCGCCCGTGCGCGGGCCGCCGGGACCGGTCGTGCCGTCGAGGCGATCGAGATCGAGAAGCTTGAGCAGCCCGTCCTTGCCGCCCTGGACCGCCAGCCTGGGGCCGCCCGGGTCGGGCAGCAGCGCCGGAGATGTGCTTCCGAGGTCGGTGTCGTTGGAGTTGAGCTGCGCCTGGTCGGTCGGGGTCCAGTTGTGGAGGATCGCGCTCGCATCTGGGGCGAGTTCGAGCACGCTGTCACCCCAGTCCGTCGTCCCGTTGAACGGTCCGTTGCCCGTCGTGACCAGGATCCGGTTCGTGCCCGGCTCGAGCACCGCGCCCGCTCGACCCCAGATCGCCGAGTCGCTCCCGCCGCATGTGCTCGGCACGATCAGGCGGTGCCGGTCCGAGCAGAGCGTGTTGAACACGTGCTCGATCCGCCCGGTCGCGAGGCTGAGCGTGACGACGTGACCCTGATACGGGGGTGCATCGCCGTCATAGCCGTCGGTCACGACCACCAGCGACCTGCCGCTGACCGTCGGCGGCGAGGCCAGCTTCTCCTTCGTTGGGTCGAACGTCAGCAGGCGCGACCACACCTGACGACCGCTTGCCACCGCGAGTTTGTGGACACGGCCGTCAGGACTGGCCGCGTACACGAACCGCCGGTTCGGATCGGCCGTCGGCGTCGCGGTCGTGATCTGCGGGGTGCCCTGGTAGGAGCCGATGTTGCCGGGCACGAACTCCCACAGCTTCGCGCCGGTGCGCGCGTCGAGCGCGAGCGTGCGTCCGTACGTGGTGGTCATGATTAGCAGGTCGTG
Source organism: uncultured Solirubrobacteraceae bacterium (assembly GCA_963712675.1). Lineage (GTDB taxonomy): Bacteria > Actinomycetota > Thermoleophilia > Solirubrobacterales > Solirubrobacteraceae > Palsa-465. The sequence continues at coordinate 153,178 of CAVQJF010000021.1, read as the reverse complement.
CCTGCGGCCCCGGACCCTGACGTTCCTGAGAGCGATCGCCGAGGAGTCGACGGTGCCGTCGAGATGCACCAGCCGCAGCTGCAGCCGGCCGAGGTTCCCGGCGTTGATCCCGGTGTTGGCCGGGCCGACCCCGGTGCGCTGCGCGTTGAAGTTGAACTGCGTCCAGTCGCCGTCTGGCACCGAGCCCGCCGACGCCGCCGTGGTGACGCCATTCGTGGACGCGGGATCCGCGGATGCGGAGGTGTCGGTGCTCGATGCTCCGGCCGCGTGGCCACCGCATGCCACCAGCGCGACCGCGCAGGCCAGCAGCGACCCGCGCGCCAGCGCCACGTTCACGGAAGGTGAAGGGCCGACACGAGCCCCTTGACCGCACCGACGGCGGTCGTCGTGGGCGACGGGCCGGCGCTGCGCGGCAGCACCCCGTCGACCGTCTTCCCGAGCGATTGGAGCAGTTGCGTGGCGAGCGCGCCGACCGGGCCGGGCACATGCTCAGTGATCGACGTGCCGAGCTTGACGACACCGTCGACGAGCGTCGGCTTCCCGGGCCCCGGCCCACCGCCGGTGCCGCCGCCACCGCCGGACCCGCCGGACCCGCCTGAGCCGCCGCCGGTCCCCGTGCCACCCCCGGATCGTCCGGCGCCCACACCGGTGCCGGTACCGGGTCCGATCGAAGCGGTGCCAGGATTCGGGCTCGTGCGGTGGGCGCGCGGAGCCGGATTGCCGCCACCGCCACCGCCGCGCGCCGCCACCAGCGTCGCGCGAGTCGGCGCGGGCGCCGCGACGATCGGTAGCACCGGCGCGGGCGCCGCGACCGACCCGGGCGCGCCGCCTGCGTGCGGGGATGCGGGGATCGCCGGACCCGCGAACGCCTGTGAGAGCGTTCCAAGCTGACCGAAACCGCCGGCGAGCCCGAGCGCCAGGAGTGCACCGACGACCGCGCCCGGCACGACGAGCGCCGCCCCGGAGGCTCCGTACAGCTGTCGCGTCCATGCGCGCGCGAGGCTCATGCGCGCATGTTAACTCCAGAAACGCTGCAACCGGCAAGGTTCCCGCCAGGCGCGACGATACGCTCGCTGGCAGATGCAGCGCCTTTCGATCGCCCGTTCGCTGCGCGTTGCGCTGGTCGGACTGACGCTGGTGCTCGCGGTGATCGCGGCGCTCGGTGTCTCGAGCCTGTACAACGCGCGCCAGAAGTACGAGAACACCCTCGCCGCAAGCTCCTCGCTGGCGACCGCGGCCGCGAATCTGGCTGCGGCCGGGATCGCCGAGGAGGAGGTGTTGCGCGACGCGCGCGGCCCGACAGCGGCGAGCTCTCGCGCCCAGGTCGCGGCCGCCTACCGTGACGCCGCCACGAGCGCGACCACGCTCGCGCGGCCGGACCCCGCCAGCGCCCGGCTGATCGCGGCTGAGATCGCCGCCGGCACGAGCGCCCAGCAGCTGCTCAAGAGCGGGCGGCTGGCGAGCGCGACGGCCATCGCCGGACCGCTCGCCCAGGCACGCTCGCTCGAGCTCAGGGTGCAGGCACGCCAGGCCGCCCGCCAGGCGGCTGCGCGCTCGAAGGCGCGGTCGGACACACGCCGCGCGGTGATCCTGGTCGCCGTCGCCGGGCTGCTGGCCCTGCTGGGCGCGCTGGCGCTGATCACGGCGCTGGTCGGGACGATGCGCCGGCCACTCGACGAGCTCGTGCGCGCCACCGGCGAGCTCGCCGCGGGCAAGCTCGACCAACGCGTCCGGCCCGCCGGACCGCGTGAGCTCCAGGACCTCGGCGAGGCGTTCAACGCGATGGGCGAGGACCTTTCGAGCGCGCACCGGCAGATCGAGTCCGACCGCCAGCGCCTCGCAGTCACGATCGAGAGTCTCGGCGACGCGCTGATCGTGACCGAGCCCGACTCGACCAACATCGCCGCTGTCAACCCGCGCGCGTCAGAACTCGTTCCCGAGCTGGTCGCGGCCGGGCGGACCGACTCACCTGGCAGCCCCCTCCCTCCGCTCGACGAAGCGCTCGCCGCTGAGACGGTCGTCGAACACGGCGGCCGGACTTTGTCGGTCACCGCCGCGGCGCTCGGGAGCGCTTCGGACGGGATCGTCTGGACCCTGCGAGACATGTCCGAGCGCGCGCGGCTCGAGCGCGCCAAGTCTGACTTCGTCGCGACCGCCTCGCACGAGCTGCGCAGCCCGCTGACCTCGATCAAGGGGTTCGTCGAGCTGCTCGACCGTTCGCCGGAGAACATGTCCGAGCGCCAGCGCGAGTTCGTCGAGATCATCCTGCGCTCCACAGACCGGCTCGTCGACCTCGTCAACGACCTGCTCGATGTCGCGCGGATCGAGGCCGATCACGTCGAGATCAACCGGCGGCCGATCGACGTCGGCGAGGCGGTGCGGGAGGTTGCCGAGCTGATGGGCCCGCGGATCGAGGAGAAGCACCAGCAGCTGGGCATCTACGTGGCGCCGACGCTGCCGCCGGCGTTCGCCGATCCCGGCCGCGTCCGTCAGATCGTCGCCAACCTGCTGACCAACGCTCACCTGTATACGAGCGACGGTGGTCGCATTCACATCGGCGTCGAGCCCGACCGGGCGTGGGTCCAGATCGTCGTCGAGGACTCGGGGATCGGGATGAGTGAGGAGGAGGTCTCGCGCGTCTTCGAGCGGTTCTACCGGTCCCGCGCGGCGCGTCCGGAAGGTCAGGCCGTCGGGGTGAACCCGGGCACCGGGCTCGGGCTGTCGATCGTCAAGTCGCTCGTCGACCTTCACGACGGGGAGATCGAAGTCGACTCCGAGCCCGGTCGCGGCACCGCCTTCCGGGTCCTGCTGCCGGCGGCCGTGCCCGGCGCCGAGTTGGGGCGCTCGCTCGACTCGATCCGGGGGCGCCGCGTGCTGGTGGTCGACGACGAGCGCGACATCGCCGAACTGATCGCGGGGCAGCTCTCGCCGCTCGATATCGACACGACGATCGCCACCAGCGGCGAGGAGGCGCTGGCGGCGCTGCGCTCAACCCATTTCGATGCCGTCACGCTCGACATCCTGATGCCCGGCATGGATGGGTTCGATGTGCTGCGCACGATCCGCGGCGACCCCGACCTGCGCACGACCCCGATCCTGTTCGTGTCGGTGTTCTCCGGCCGCCAGGAGCTCGCCGGCGAATGGGTCGTCGAGAAACCGATCGACGCCGACGAGCTGCGCGACGTGCTGAGCGCGGCCGTCAGCGCCGGCCGCTCCCGCGTGCTGGTCGTCGGGCGCGTCGAGCTCCAGCCGGTGCTCGAGCCCGCGCTTGACGAACTCGGCATCGAGCACGAGTGGGAGACGACCGGCGCCGCCGCCGCGCGCGTGTGCGGCGAGCGCCGGTTCGAGGTCGCGCTCGTCGATGTCGGCATCCGCAGCCCGCAGGCTGTACTGCAGGCACTCGATCTCCGCGGCCGCCGTCTCCGCCGCGCGGTGATCCTGTTCTCGGATGGCGTCACTGCCGCGCCCGCGGGGATCGGCAGGCTCGGGATGGAGGTGGTGCCGGTCGATCAGGCTGCGGCGGCACTACTCGCGGCGTTGCGTGGCGATCGAGACAGCTAGGCTGAGCGTGACATGGCGGTCCGCACCGAGACCGAACTGATCGAGGAAATCGAGCGCCTCCGTGCCGAGCTGGCGCGTCGCGAGCAGGAGTCGGCAGACAAGGAGCGCCAGCTCGAGCGTTACGCGGCCGATCTGCGCGAGACGTTCAAGCAGGAACGTGCGCGCTCTCAGGAGCTGCGGGAGTCGTACATGGCGACCGTGCGAGCGCTGTCGAACGCAGTCGAGCGGCGGGATGCCTACACGGCCAAGCACGCGGAACGGGTGGCCGCCTACGCGCTCGCGATCGCCCGCACGCTCGGTCTGCCGCTGGCCGACCAGCCGGAGATCGAATTCGCGTTCCTACTGCACGACGTCGGCAAGGTCGCGATTCCCGACGCCATCCTCTGGAAGCCCGACGCGCTGACGGACAAGGAGCGAGCGGTGATGGAGGATCATCCCGTGAAGGGCTCGGAGATCATCAGCGGGATTGGGTTCCTCGGCGAAGCGGCGATGGTCGTCCGCTCGCACCACGAGCGCTGGGACGGCCGTGGCTACCCGGACGGACTCGCCGGCGAGGCGATCCCACTCGCGGCGCGAGTGTTCGCCGTGGCTGACGTGCTCGACGCGCTGACCTCGGATCGGCCCTACCGTCCGGCCTCGCCGCTGCATGTCGCTCGCGAGATGATCGTTGCCGAGTCCGGATCGCACTTCGACCCCGCCGTAGTAGAAGCATTCATCACGATGCCCGACGAGACCTTCGAGCAGATCGGAGCCGACATCCAATGAGCCGCGGGGTGCTGGTCGTCGACGACGACCCGTTCATCCGCAAGCTGATCGCAACGACGCTCGAGGACGTGGCCGAGTTCGTGCTGTACGAGGCCGCCGACGGCGCCGAGGCGATCGAGGTCGCGCGCCGCGAGCGACCGGAGCTCGTATTCCTGGACGTCGACATGCCGATCCTCAACGGGATCGACGCCTGCCGGCAACTGCGATCGCTCGAATCGACCGGCCACGCGACGATCGTGATGCTCACGGCGGCGCACGGCGACAGCGTCGAGCGACGCTCCGAGGAGGCCGGCGCCGATCTCTTCCTGACCAAGCCGTTCAGCCCACTCGACCTGCTCCGGCTCGTTGATCGGCTCGGCGGGGAGCCGTGAGGCTGGTGACGTTCCTGGCGGCGTCGGGGGGGCCGCGCGTCGGCGAGCTGAGCGCCGACCACGTGATCTCCGAACTGCACGCCCGGACGATGATCGAGTGGCTCGACGGCGAGGGCCGCTCCGTCGCCGGCCCGAAATACCAGCTCGCCGATGTGCGGCTGCTTGCGCCGGTCCCCGAGCCGCCGAGCGTGCGCGATTTTTACGCCTACGAGGGCCACGTGGAGGCTGGCTTCAAAGCGCGCGGCTCGAAGATTCCCGACGCGTGGTACGAGGCGCCGGTGTTCTACTTCTCGAACCCCGCCGCGATCTACGGCCCCTGGGCCGAGATCCAGCGCCCCGAGGGCTGCGAGATGCTCGACTTCGAGCTCGAGATCGCGGCCGTGATCGACGGCCAGGGCGCGATCGCCGGGTTCACGCTGATGAACGACTGGAGCGCTCGCGACATCCAGCGCCGCGAGATGACCGTCGGACTCGGGCCCGCGAAGGGCAAGGACTTCGCCACCAGCCTCGGACCGTGGCTCGTGACCCCCGACGAGCTCCCGTACGACGGCGAATGGCTCCACCTCGAGGCGACCGTGTCGATCAATGACCGCCCCGTCACGCGCTCGGAGTCCGAGGCGATGCAGTACTCATGGCCGGAGCTCGTCGAACAGGCCGCTCGCGGAACCCGCCTGCGACCCGGCGATGTGCTCGGCTCGGGCACGTTGACCGGCGGGTGTCTCCTGGAGCTCGGCCCGATCGACGGACATTGGATCGAGCCGGGCGATGTGGTAGCGCTGTGGGCGGAGGGGCTCGGCGAGCTGCGGACGGTGGTGGCGTGACTCCCCCCACCCCATTCCGCTGGCAGGACGGCGAGCGACTGATCGTGTTCGGGCACCCCCCGTCGGTCGACCTCCTTGGCGGACCCGGGTACTCGCTGCTGACCACCGACCGCGGCGCCTCCCTGCTGCCGGCGATCCTCGAGGGAGCCGGCGCGATCCACATCGTCGGTCCCGGTCGCGTCGATGAGATCGCGGCCGCGCTGCGCCCCGACGTCGGTGGCGAGCTGCTCGTGGCGCTCGGCGGCGGGCGCGTGATCGACGTTGCCAAGGCGCTGGCCGCGTCCGATCCGCCGCGGCGGGTCGCGGCGATCCCGACGACCCTGTCGGGCGCCGAGATGACCTCCGTTCACCGCCACGTCGCCGGGGTGCCGCTCGAGACCCCGCGCGTGCGTCCGGCGATCGTGATCAACGACCCGTCGCTGTGCTCCTCCCAGCCGGTCGTCGACCTCGCCTCGAGCGCGTGCAACGCGCTCGGCCACGCGGTCGAGGGTCCGCTGACGCCGCTGCGAAATCCGGTCGCGGCGCTGGCGGCGATCGAGGCGGCGAGGCTGCTCGATGTGGGGCTCCCCGCCGGCGACGAACTCGCCCCGGACCGCGCTTCGCTCGCACTCGGCGCCCTGCTGGCCGGCTACGTGATCGGCTCGACCGGCTACGGCCTCCATCACATCCTCGCCCAGACTCTGGTGCGGTTCGCCGGCATCGAACACGGAGCCGCGAACGCGATCATGCTGCCGCACTCGTTGCAGGCGCTGACGCGTCGCTTCCCGGACGACAGCGAGCGCCTGTCGCGCGACGGGGTGCTGGCTGCGCGGCTGTGCGCGCTGACCGGGGCCACTCGTCTACGTGACGTCGGCGTCGGAGATGACGACGGCGTGCTCGAGCTGTGCGCCACCGAGGCGTCCGGGCGCCCCGAGCTCCATCTCACCCCGCCGCCGGCGGACCGCGACGAGCTGCTGGCGTTGTACCGCGCCGCCTGGTAGCCACTCCGCTCCATGACGAGGCAAAACGGCGCAGTGAAGGGAGGGCAGCTAACCCGCTCCGACGACGCACCGGATTCCATGAAAGCCGTGTTGAGGGAGGTCGGTGCGCCGCTCAGCGAACTTTGGCGCGAGCGTCCGGACATGCTTGACGCGAGAGCCAAAGTTCGGCGTTCGGGGGCCACCCAACAGGCGATCCGGACCGCAACCGACCCCCTTACTTGTGCAGGGACCCCGCGTCAGTCGCATGGTCCGGGGTTGTTTGGGTTGAACTGCTGCGTGCCGGGGATGCGCGGGCGCGGTCGGCGGTGGGGGTGGTGTGCGCGGGCGCGCAGCCTTACTTTGGTCCGCGATCCTCGGGTTGGCTCCGGGGTCGGCGACATGATGTGTGATGGGGTGATCCCGCTGGGGGAAGCGTTGCGGCCGCTCAGTCTTTCTAGGCCGACCACGCGCACGTGGCGGCAGGGGGGTGCCGGGAGCCGGCCGCGAGGCATCGGTGTGAGCGAGGGCTGTGCGCGCACCGGGAAGCTCATGCCGGCTGGAGCGCCTCCTCGCCGAGCTCGCGCAGCGTGTGATAGCTGCGCTTGAGCAGCTTGCGGGCGACCGACAGGCAAGCGCGGTTACCACCGATCCGCTCCTTGGCCTCGAGGTAATAAGCGCGGTCAGGGCTCCGCTCGCCACGGCGCGCGACCTGCGCGGCCTCATACAACGCCCAGCGCAACGCCGGCGGCCCCTGGCGGGAGATGTGCCCTGGCGCCCGGTGCCGGTCTGACTGGTAAACGGTGATATCCAGGCCCGCATACCGCACCGCCTGGCGAGAGGAGGAGAAGCGGGTGCAGTCGCCCAGCTCGGCGAGGATCGTCACAGCGGTCAGCTCCCCGATCCCGTAATGCGCCATCAGCGCCTTGCACCCGACCTGCCGGCGCGCATACGCACGCAGCTCGCGGTCCAGCGGCGCGATCTGCGCCTCGAGCGCATCGACCATCGCGATCGCGACCGTGACCTGCTCCCGAGCCGCAGACCGCAACGGCTGCGCGGCCAGCCACTCGCGCCCATCGCCGACCATCAGCGACCGTCGCTGTGGACAGCCGTGGTGATACAGCGTTGCCTGGATCCGCTGCTGCCACTCCGAGCGCTGCTCTGAGAGCGTGTGCCGCAACCGGACCCGGGCGCGGAGATCGAGGATGTGACCGGGCGGGATCCACGACTCCGGCAGCCGCTTGACCGGCTCCGCGAGATGCACCGTGGCACCGACCTGACGCAGCTCCTCGACTACGAACCGCCACCCGGTCGTCGCCTCGAGCGCGACCTCCAGCTCCCGGCCGCGAAACCGCGACAACCATTTCCGCACCGCGGCGCGATCCGCGGGCACCACGCGCGTGCGCTGCACCTCGCCGGTGTCGGTATCGATCCACTCGCCGGTGATCTGTGCTCGATGCTGATCAAGTCCCATTACGATGCTCACAAGGGGCCTCCTCAAGCTCCACGGTTACCAAGCCTGCGCGGACACACTCCGCGCTTGAGCTGAGAAGGTCCCTACACATCAGAGCGGACGGACTGCTCATGACATCTTTCACTGCCGCCGTTTGTTTCGCCACGAACTTGTCGCAACGCCACAGGACGGCCGACCCAACGCCACAAGTAGCATCGCTCGCCGATGCCCACGACCCCCGAGATCCGCCTCACCGGCACCGTCGCGGCCGCCCGCGGTGGCGGCGCCGCGATCGCGGTCGACGCTGACGTCGGCGCCGCCTTCGGCGAAGCGCGACCACCCGTCGCGACCACCGTCAACGGCGTCGAGTATCGCTCGCGGCTGATGGTCTACGGCGGCGTCACGTACCTCGGCCTGACGAAGGCGATCCGGAGTGCCGCCGGGATCGAGATCGGCGAGGCGGTCGACGTCGTCCTGCGCCGCGACGACGCGCCTCGTGAGCTCGAGCTGCCGCCCGAGTTCGAGCGCGCGCTCAACGACGCCGGCGACGCACGCCACCACTTCGACGCGCTCGCTTTCACCCACCGCCGCGAGTACGCCCGCTGGATCGGCGACGCCAAGCGTCCCGCGACGCGGGAGCGGCGCGCCGCTCGCGCGGTCGAGCTGCTTCGCGAGGGAGTGAGGCACCCGTGACGCGCCGCGGATGGCTCGCGTTCGCCGCGATCTCGCTGATCTGGGGAATCCCGTACCTGTTCATAAGGGTGGCGGTACGCCACGGCTTCACGCCGATCTCGTTGGCGTGGGGTCGCGTGACCCTTGCCTCGGTCGTGCTGCTGGCGCTCGCGTGGCGCGCCGGCACTCTGTCGCAGCTCAAGGGCCGCTGGCGCTGGCTGTGCTTCTACGCGCTCGTGGAAACGACGCTCCCGTTTCCGCTGATCGCGTTCGGCGAGCAGCGTGTGAGTTCATCGCTGGCCGCCATCGTGATCGCGAGCGTGCCGCTGATCGGGACCCTGCTCGCGCTCCGCTTCGACCACTCCGAGCGCCCCACCCCGATCCGTTTCCTCGGCCTCGTGATCGGCTTCGGCGGCGTGATCGCGCTGGTCGGCATCGACGTGGCGGGGAATTCGGGTGAGCTGCTGGGCACCGGCGCGATCCTGGGCGCCGCGGTCGGCTACGCGATCGGCCCGATGGTCATCAAGCACCGGTTCACCGGCCTGGACTCCCGCGCCGTGATGGGCGCCTCGCTCGGCATCTGCTCGCTCTTCCTGCTGCCGGGGACGCTTCTCGACCCGCCGTCGAGAGTCCCCACGACCGGCGCGATCCTGTCGGTGATCGTCCTCGGCCTCCTCTGCACCGCCGCCGCGTTCGTGATCTTCACGATCCTGATCCGCGAGGCCGGCACCCAGCGCTCGATGGTCATCACCTACGTCAACCCCGTCGTCGCCGTCGCCCTCGGCGTCACGCTGCTCGGCGAATCCCCCGGCGCCGGCACCATCGCCGGCCTCCTCCTCATCCTCGCCGGCTCCTACCTCTCAACCGGCGGCAAGCTCCCGCCCGGAATTACAGAGAGGCTCGCAGCGCGATCGTCGATCAAGCGAGTCCCCGAGGCAGCAGCGGCGGCCTGGGCACCGGAACGGCCCGCCTCGCGGAACCTGAGCAGCGAGACCGCGTAGGACGAGCTTCTCGCGGCACCGCGCAACTGATGTCAGGGCCGCGCGGCGGGACGGGCGGGTGTCCAGGCTGCGGCTGACCTCTACGAGATTTTGATCAGGATGATCGTGTTGATGACGAACACGATCGCGAAACCCACCGTCCACCGGTTCAGGTTGCGCTCCACGAGCGACCCGCCGCCAAACGGCCCGGCACCGGTACCGACGCCGAAGGCTCCCGACAGGCCTGCGTCCTTACCCGAGTGCATCAGGATCAGGAAGATCAGCATCGCGGAAAAGAACACCTGGAGGACGTCGAGAATGGTGGTCATCGCTCAATTATGGTAGCTGCATCGAGCGCTTGCAGGATCTCGATCGCCTCGGCCCGGAGCGCCTTGTCGACCGCGTCGTAGTCCTCCTCGGACAGCTTGCCCATCTGGTGGTCGAGCTCGGCTTCGCGGATCTCGGCGTACTTCGCCTCGCGCGCCGCCTCGAGCTCCGCGACCGTCGACCCGGACCCCGAAACGGCTGGATCGCGCGATGCCGAGCGTGCGGCCCGCCACGGCGACGAGATCACCAACACGACGATCGCCAGCACGACGAGCACGATCACGAACGCCATCGACGGGCCCGGCCGCTGCTCAGACCAGCTCGCGCACCGGCAGCGGCTGGCGCGCGGCGGGCTGGACGTCGAGGGCCGGCACGCGCACGCGGCGACGCGACCGCGGAGGCATCGGCCATAGGGCGATCAGGCCACCGATGATCGCGATGATCGCCCCGAGCCACAGCCATGTCACGAGCGGCGAGACGATCAGCAGGAAGGTGACCGGCCACGGGTGCGTGATGAACCGCTGCGTGAGACCGGTGATCGCCGCGTCGCGCAACGCGAACAGCTGGTTCAGCGCGGCCGCGCGGCCGGCCGGCGGCGCGTTCTCCGCCGCTACGAGTGCCCGCGAGACGAGCGCGTCGCCCTGGTTGATCAGGCCCTGCAGCGGCGCCAGCGATGGGTCGACGACGGTCCAGATGTCGTGCGTGAGCCCGGCGTCGAGGCCGATCCGGCTTTCGTCCGAGCCGTTGAAGAAGCGCCCGATCGGCCCGAGCGTCGGGTCCTGCGACGGGTACAGCCCGAACGACGTCCGCAGGGTCGTCACGTGGTGCCCACCCCGCGAGACGGCCAGCACGGCGCCGAGCGAGATCTTCTGGTTCGACGCGGTCGCGGTCGGTTTCGCGTAATGGATGTCGTAGCCGTCGATCCGAGCGCTCTGCCCGGGCGCCAGCGTCGCGTAGCGCGAGTGCTGGAACGACGTCGAGGCCGCGACGCCGATCAGCGCCACCGCGACCCCGGCGTGGACGATGTAGCCGCCGTATCGGCGGCGGTTGCGCCGGACCAGCGCGCCGAGCGCGAGCGGCGCCGGCTCGCGTGTCAGCGCCCGCCGGGCGCGCACACCGCGGAAGAACTCCTGGCCCACCGCCGCGACCACGAACGTGCCAAACACGAACATCGTCATTGCGAACGGATGCCGGTCGGCGTCGGACGCGACGAGCAGCAGGATCAGCGCAACGAACGCGGTGCCGACCGGGAACGCGAACCCGCGCCGCAGCTTCGCCGGCGTCACGCGCCGCCACGCGATGATCGGCCCGATTCCCGACAACACGACCAGCAGCAGTGCCAGCGGAACCACGAACGGACGGAACGCGGGCGGCCCGACCGACACCTGCGTGCCAGTGATCGCCTCGGAGATCAGCGGGAAGAACGTGACCCAGAAGATCACGCAGGTCATCGCGACGAGCACCAGGTTCTGGAACAGGAACACGGCCTCTCGCGACAGCAGCGAATCGAGGTGCGCGTCCGAGCGGAGCCCTTCGCGGCGAGAGAAGACGAGCCAGATCGAGCCGATCGCCATCGTCCCGATCAGAACCACGAACGAGACGTTGAGCGTCGGGTCGGAGACGAACGCGTGGATCGAAGAGAGGATTCCCGAGCGGACGAGGAACGTGCCGACGATCGCCAGCGTGCCGGTCATCAGGATCAGCGACGCGTTCCAGACCTTCAGCATCCCCCGCTTCTCTTGGATCATGATCGAGTGGATGTAGGCGGTGCAGCACAGCCACGGCATCAGCGCGGCGTTCTCGACCGGATCCCAGGCCCAGTAGCCGCCCCACCCGAGCTCCGTGTAGGACCATCGCGCGCCGAGCAGGATCCCGACCCCTAGACACAGCCACGCCGCGAGCGCGAACCGGCGCGTGACCGCGATCCACTCGACGTTGAGCCGGCGGGTGATCAGCGCCCCGACCGCGAACGCGAACGGCACCGTCAGCAGCGTGTAGCCGGAGTACAGCATCGGCGGGTGGATCATCATCGTCGTGTGGCGCAGCAGCGGGTCTAGCCCCGCTCCCTCGACCGGCGGGTGGGCCGAGGTCGCGAACGGGTTCGCGAACAGGACGTTCAGACCGGAGAAGAAGACGCAGAAGCCGAATAGCACCGCCTGCGCGTAAGGGACGATCTCGCGTACCCGCCGCCGGGTCAGCAACAGCGCCAGGCTCGACCACAGCGACAGCAGCATCACCCAGAGCAGTAGGGATCCTTGCTGGGTCGACCAGATCGCGGCCGCGCGATAGAACACCGGCGTGGTCGTGCTCGAGGCCTGCGCGACGAGGTTGTAGGAGAAGTTCGACGTCACGAACGCGACGTCGAGGATCACGAACGCGAACACCGCCAGTCCGGCGAGCGTGTACATCGCGCGGCGCGCCGAGTCGACCCATTCGCGGCCGCCGCCGCGGGCGCCGTAGAGCGACGCACCGAGGCCGTACACGGAGACCACGAGCGCGAGGATCAGCAGCGTCCGGCCTACGAGGGCCATATCAGTAGGTAGCCCCGGCCGCCGCTTGATACTTCGACGGACACTTGGTGGTCAGCGAGTTCTGCTGACCGACGAACTCGGAGCCCTGCTTGGACACCGTCACGAGCACGCCTCGCCCGGCAGCGAAGGGGTCGGGGACGATCCCAGTGTAACGCACCATCGCGGCGACATGGAGCTTCGGGTCACGCACCCGAAACACGAGCGCTGAGCCGGTGCGCTGGTACCCGGGCAGCACCGTGCCGGCGAGGATGTACGACTGTCCGGGCACCGCGCGCTTGAGCAACTGCGACGCCGTCAGCTCGTCGCGACCGGCGGTGAAGCTGACGTAGACGAGCGCCGTCGCCAGCATCAGCGCAGCGGTGAGAGCGACCGTCAGGCGGATGGCGCGCTTGCGGCTCGGGTCCATTCGACGCCATTTTCCCACAACCTCGGGCCTGGACATGTCGGCTACCGAACGCGGCCCCGCTCATGCGGAAAGTAACGAGCGCCGATTAGCGTCACGTTAGTTGCCAGGAATTTCGTCGCCAACAGCGAAACCAATCACCGTCAAAACCGTTCTTCGTCATGACCGTGCAACCTCTACTGAGCCGACGCGAGAGCAGTATCCGACGCCGCCGATCCGGGCCTACCCGGCACGACGGCGCCCATCCGTCGGCTGAGCCCCGTCACCGCGAGAGCCAGTCGCAAGACAATGCGCTCTACAACTGCGGTTGCGGCTTCGTCTTCGAGGCGCCGGTCACCACCTCGGTCGACTGCCCGCACTGCGGCGGCTATCAGGCCTGGTAGACAGATCGCGCGCGGCTCAGGCATAGCTACCTGATCCGCAGCTCCCTCCTGACCGGCCTGTAGCCCGCGATCTCGATCGTCAACACGTAGCGCCCGTGCAGTCGGCGAGCGCTGCGCCGCAGGAACTGGCTGACCGGGCCCGACCCGTACGCATACACGTGATGCCCGCGAGTGAGGGCGTCGGTCGCAGCCTGCCCGGACCCATGGCCGTGTCCCTTTCCACAGACAGCGTCGTTGGGCGGCACGACCATCAGCGACAGCGAGTGCATGTCGCCGATCAGCTCGTTCGCGTCCTTGACGACCTTTGCAGCCTGGCCGGGGGCGATCTTGTCGCCACCGAACACGGCATCGTTCAGCATCGAGTCCATCGATGACGCCACGGCGTCGCGCTCGGTCTGACATGTCTGCAGCTGCTTGTTGAACCCCTGGTAGACGGAGTCGCCATTGCTGACGCTCTCGCTCGCGGTGGTCGAGACCACCTCCGAGTCGTGGCCGAACTCGCCGACGGGCGCGTTCAACTGCTGGTAGGCGTCGAAGACCTGCTGGTAGTCGCTGAGCCTCGAGTCGACGCTCGATGGCAGCGCGGACAGGTTGATCACCTGGCTGATCGCACCACCGTCCATCTGGTAGTCGCTCTGCAGGCCGAGGATCGCCAGCATCGTCGGCCGGATATCCGTGTGGTCGGTCCAGACCGAGCCGGTCTCACCGAGGTTCTCGACCGTCGGCCCGACGATGCCGAGCCATGTCCGCGTGATCTCGGGGTTGTCGTCACCGTGGTTCCAGGCGAAGCCAGGCCCGACCACCGGACAGCCGGGCGAAGCGCTGGTGGGCGGGCATTTGCCCGTCTCGTAGAAGAACGTCGGGTCACCGAAGTCGGTGAACGAGGGCGTCCTCAGTGGGTCGGTGGTCGTCATGTGCAGGATCGTCTGATCCTCGGCGTCGGCGATGTGCTGGGTCACCGGCGTCGGCCGGCCGGTGAAGACGTTGGTCAGCTTCAGCGTGCCCATGTCCTGCTCGAGCTGGCGCACCGCTGAGTCGTTCGGTCCCGGAGGCGAGGTCGACCCGGCGGGTCCGCCGACGTAGAAGTTCGGCGCGTCGTCGAAGTGGATCGCGAACGGGTTGGTGTCGCCGGTCTCCTTCTGAAGCGCGTCGTTTATGAACGCGTCCTGCTCGCCGACCGTGCCGCTCGCGTAGGTGCACGGGACGGTGACGCCGTCGCACGTGGACGCGTTCGTCGGCAGCTCACCGGAGAAGTGGTCGCCCTCGTCGGCGGTGATCACGAAAAGCGTGTTCTGTGGCGTGATGCCGTCATGCGCGAGGCGCTCGAAGAATGCTCCGAACGCCTGATTCTCGAGCTTGAGCTGGTTGACGTAGATCGGGTCGCCCGGGCCGAGCGCCTGGAACGGCGGGTTCCAGTTGTTGTGCGCGTCCTCGATGTACGAGTAGGTCACCGGGACGCCCGACTCCTGCAGCGCAGAGACGTATCCGAGCGTCTGCGCGGGGGTCGGGTCGAAGCCGGAGACGAAGCCCGAGTCGCCGGAGCTGTCGGTGATCGTCGCCGACGAGGCGGGGCCGAGCGGACCGCCGGCGCAGTACTGGCAGCCGCCGAAGCCGTAGTTGAACACGTCCTTGACGGCCGGCGCAAGGTCCTTGACCCCGGCGGCGGTGCCGTTGGCGTCCGCCGTCGACGGGGTGAACGAACCGGGGCTCGAGGTGACTTGGTTCGCGTAGATCGCGCCGAACAGGCCATTGAAGCCGGGGTAGCCGTGCGGCTCGTCAGGAAGCGTGTCCGCGACGCCGCCGTTCTGCGGCGAGCAGATGCCACCGTTGCCGGGACCGTTGACGCTGTCGGCCTGCGAGCAGTGGATCGCGATCCCCTCGAAGTCGGACGCCTTGAGCGCCGACTTTGCGGGTCCGGTCACGAACGTGTGCTGCGGCGAGGTCGGGCCGAACACGGCGTTGATGTCGGAGCCCGTGTTCTCGAGCTCGATGTCGGCGAGCGAGAAGGCGCCGACGTCGCACCCTGCCCGGGTGAACGGCACCCATGGCGCGGGCGCGTTCTGCTGACCGTCGGTGATCAAGTTCGGCAACGGGTCGGTCGCGCTGGTCGGGTCGGTCCAGTACGTGAACGCGGACGGGAAGGTGGTCGGAGTTGCGCCGCTGCCGGGCGTGTACTGGGCGTAGCTGTTCGATACGCCTAGCCCCTGGCGGGCCGGGTACAGGCCGGTCATCGAGGTGATGATGTCGTCGGCCGTATGTGAGATCAGCGGCGTGTGGTTATTCGACAGCAGCGAGCCCAGCTGGCTGAGGAAGTTCTTGAGGTTCGGGACCTGCTCGAGGTCAGAGGGCACATTCGGCAGATCGCGCGAGAGGTGCTGGTTGTCGAACTGGATGTAGACCACGTGGTGGTACTGGGTGTTCGGGATGTCGCAGGTCGACGTCGACAGCCCGGCCGCCGCGGCACCCGCCGGGAGCGCCATCACACCCGCGAGCGCGGCCCCGCAGGCCATGACTGCCAGCCACGATGCCCGGATGCGGGCGCGCAAAAGCGGTGTCCAATTCGACACGTCTACCTGCCTTTTCGGTTGTGTGGACGGTCGCGCCAGCGCGCGAGACAGCGCCAACCTATCGCCGGTCAGATCACCGGCGTGTAGTGCGCTGGTGACGCACTTGTGTCCAAGTTGTGAGCGTTTCAAACGCCGGCTAAGCGGCGGCCACGACCGCGAGCTCGTCGAGCGACTCGCGCAGCCACCCGATCAACTTCCAGACGTCGCGCATCTGCTCGCGGTCGGCGACGATCCCGAAGTCGAGGCTGCCGCAGTAGCTCATCACGGTGATGTTGAGGCCGAGTCCGTCCGTGATCACGGAGACCGGGTAGTGGCCGACCATCTTTGCCCCCACGCAATACAGCGGGAACTGCGGCCCGGGGACGTTCGAGATCACCAGGTTCCACATCGGCCGGCGCGTGGCGGCGAGCGAGAAGGTCACGCGCGATGCCTGTGCGAACACTGCCGGCGGGATGAACTGCGTCGCGTCCTGAAGCAGCTGAGCGGGCAGCGCCTTGTGCCGTTCCTTGGCGCTCCGCATTGCCTCGTGGGTCATGCGCAACCGTTCCACAGGGTCGGCGACGTCGGTGAAGATCGGCGCTGAGAGCATCCCGATCCGATTCCCGTAGGTGCCGAACTGCTCCTCGGTCCGGACCGAGACCGGAATCTGCGCGACGAGCGGCGTGTCGGGCAATTCACCGTGCCCGATCAGCCATCGCCGCACCGCGCCCGCGCAGATTGCGACGACCACGTCGTTGACCGTGCAGCCGTATTGGTTCTTGACGGCCTTGACGTCCTCCAGCGGCAGCTGTCCGTACGCGAACCGCCGGTGGGCCGAGACGCGGCCATTGAACGAAGTGCGCGGCGGCACCAGGTTCGTTCGCTCGAGCATCCGCGACGGGCGCCCGCGGACCGTCCGCGCGAACCGCGCGCTGAGGCGCCCGAGTGTCTGCGCGCCCGGCAGCTCGCTGAGCAGCGGCGTGTCCTCCAGGTTCGGAAGCGTCGATGGCGTCGCCCTGATGACCCGCTCGAAGTAACGGGGCGCGCCGATCAACCCGCGCACGAGCATCTCGAACCCGCCCGGCTCCGCCTCGCCACCACCGTTGGCGGGCGGCGGCGGCTCGCGGCCTTCGGGCGTCAGGTCAAGCAGCACGCTGAGGATCTCAGCGCCCGACATGCCGTCGACGGCGGAGTGGTGGATCTTCGTCAGCAGCCCGACGTTGCCGTCCGCGAGGCCGTGGACCAGGTACAGCTCCCATAGTGGCCGCGCGCGGTCGAGCGGTCGCCCGAAGATCCGCGCCACCTGCTCGGCGATCTTCTCCTCGGTCGGCGGCGGCGGGATCGCGAGCTCGCGCACGTGATACTCGAGGTCGAAGTCGGGATCGTCGAACCAGTACGGGTAGTCGATCCCGAACGGAACCTGCTTGAGCCGCCACCGGAACGGCGGCAGCAGCGGCAACCGCTCGGCGATCATTGCCTGGACGTCGTCAAGCTCGAGCCTGCCGTCGGCACGAGTGCTGGGATCGAGCACGGCGAGCGCGCCGACGTGGCCGACCTGGCGTGGTGACTCCAGCGCGAGGAACTGTGCGTCGAGTCCTGTCAGCTGTCGCAAACGATCTCCTCCTGGGGCGGCGAGTGTATCCAGCGGCGGTGGTGCACGAAACGTTTCGGTCGCTTTGGGTCCGATCGCCCGGGGCCTACGATTACGCCCATGGACGACCGCATCATCTACGTCTCGAGGATCACTCGGCTGCCGCTCGTCGGTGCCGACGGCGCCGATGTCGGACACGTCGTCGACGTCGTGTTGGGGCTTGGTGGCCGACCGCCGCGCGTGAACGGTTTCGTCGTCGCCGTCCAGCGGCGGCACGTATTCGTCGGTGGCGGCCGGATCGGCGAGATCGAGGCCGACGGACTGCGGCTGCGCCGCGGTTCGATCAACCTGCGCCAGTTCGAACTGCGCGCCGGCGAGCAACTCGTCGTCGGTGAGTTGCTTGGTCGCGAGCTGCGAGACGCGCGAGTTGTCGATGTCGGGCTCCGGCCCGCGCCGGAGCCCTTCGCATGGGAGGTCGCGACGGTCGCGCTGGCAAGCGGTCGGCGAATCCCGGGGCGCCGGCGGCCGCCGGAGGTGATCGACTGGAGCGAAGCCGGAGAGCTGTTCGCCGAGGAGCGTCCGGTCGACCGTCAGGCGGCCGCGCTCGGCGGACTGCACCCGGCGGAGATGGCGGCGGCGATCACGCAACTGCCGTTGAGCCGGCGGCGGATCCTCGCCGCCGCGCTCGAGGACGAGCGGCTCGCCGACCTGCTCGAAGAGCTCTCGGAGGAGGAGCAGGTGGAGCTCGTCGATGGGCTCGATCGCGAGCGGCTCGCGCGCGTGCTCGACGAGATGGAGGCCGACGATGCCGCCGACCTGCTCGGGGAATTTCCAGCCGCGCTCCAGACCGAACTGCTCGGGGCGATGGACCCCGAGGAGGCCGAGCCGGTCCGCCGGCTGCTGACCTACGAACCGGATACGGCCGGCGGCCTGATGACCCCGGAGCCGATCATCCTGGCGCCGCACGCGACGGTGGCTGAGGCGCTCGCACGCGTGCGCGACCCCGACCTGCCGGTGCCGCTCGCCGCCCAGGTGTTCGTCTGCCAACCACCGCTCGAAACCCCGACCGGTCGCTTTCTCGGCGCCGTCGGCGTCCAGCGGCTGCTGCGCGAGGCACCCAGCAAACCCGTCGGGCGGTGCATCGACGAGGATTGGGACCCCGTACCGGCGACCGCGAGCGACAAGGAAGTCGCCGGCCAGCTCGCCGCCTATGACGTCGTCGCCCTCGCGGTCACGGATGAGACCGCCCGCCTCGTCGGCGCCGTGACGATCGACGACGTCCTCGACCATCTGCTCCCCGTCGGCTGGCGGATCACTCACACTGCGCGCTAATGGCTCGGCGCGACGATCTCGGCACACCTCGAGGCTCGCCTGGCGGGCCCTCTTATGACCCCGATGCTTTCGCCCGCTTTGCCGAGCGACTCGCGCGGTTCCTCGGCACGGGGCGGTATCTGGCCTTCCAGACGGGCCTCGTGATCATCTGGATCGGGTTGAACGCGGTCGCGTGGACGCTGCAGTGGGACAAGTATCCGTTCATCCTGCTGAACCTCGCGTTCTCGACCCAGGCCGCGTATGCAGCGCCACTGATTCTGCTCGCCCAGAACCGTCAGGCCGATCGCGACAAGGCCGACTACGAGCGCGACCGCGAGATCAACGCGCGGTCACTCGCCGACACCGAGTTCCTCGCCCGTGAGATGGCCGCGATCCGGATCGCGCTCGAGCAGAAGGCCGACCGCGACGACCTCACGGAGCCGCTAGAGCGGCTGACGCAAGCGCTCGAACGCGTGCATGGCATCGACCTCTCGGACGACGTCGAACAACCCAAGACGGACTAGCTACGGTGCGGGCGCCGGCTCGGATGCAGACGCGGACGAGCCGGACGAGCCGGACGAGGCGGACGAGCCGGACGAGCCGGACGAGCCGGACGAGGCCGGCCGCGCCGGATCCGCGAGCTCCACCAGCTGAGCCAGCCCGGTCTCGATTCCGCGGCACAGGACGTCGATGTCGGGCGCCGTGTCGTAGTCGCCGCTGACGCCGAAGCTGAGTCCGCCGTCGTAGGAGAAGATCGCAACCGCAACGCGAACCTGGGCGAACAGCGGGATGTACGGGAACGACTCGAGCATCCGCCGTCCGCCGGCGTACAGCGGGAACTGTGGGCCTGGAACATTGGTCGTGCCCGTGTTCAGAGCCCGCTGCGGTAACCCGCTCGCGAGCCGTGCGCCTAAGGCCAGCAGCATCGGCGGCGCGAACCCCGACAGCGAGGTCAGTACCTCCCCCGCCACCGCCTGCTTGGAGTCCTTCAGATCGGCCATCTGTGCGGTGATCGACCGCAGACGCGCGGCCGGATCCTCGATCCCGACCGGCAACTCCGCGAACATCGCGGACACGCGGTTGTTGTAGCTGCCGCGTTCCCCGGGTCGCCGGACGGACACCGGTACGAGCGTCCGCAGCACCCGGTCGACGGATTCCCCTCGTCCCTCGAGCAGTTCGCGGAAGCCGTTCGTGATCGCCGCCAGGACGACGTCGTTGACGGTCCCGCCGAGCGCCTTGCGGACGAGCTGCACGTCCGAGAGCCGGCCGCGAGCCCAGTCCCAGCGGCGGTGCGGTCCCAGCCGCCCGTTGAGCGACGAGGCCGGCGGCTGGCGCGCGAGCCCGGCCGAGTTGACCATCCCGCGGCCCGTCTGCTCGAGCAGTCCGGCGAACTGGCGCGGCGTCCTGAGCGCGCCGCCAAGGTTTTGGATCGCCGCGAACGGATTCGCTACCCGATCCGCCACCGCGTGCGCGAGCAGGGTCGCGTCGCCCGGGGCAGACTCAGGCACCCAGTCGTCACGCGGCGGTGGCGGTGGCTCGCGCTCGGCATCGAGCAGCACCGCCATCAGATCGGTGCCCGCGACGCCGTCGACCATGCAGTGGTGGACCTTCGACAGCAGCGCCCAGCGGCCATCGTCGAGGCCCTCGACGACCCACATCTCCCACAGCGGCTTGGCGCGATCGAGGTTCTGCGACATCACGCGGCCGACCAGCGCCCGCAACTCGTGCTCGCCCCCGGGCGCGGGCAGCGCCGTGCGCCGTACGTGGTAGCCGAGGTTGAAGTGCGGATCGTCGACCCACACCGGCCTGCTCACCGCCAGCGGCACGAACCGCACGATCTGGCGGTAGCGCGGCACGAGCACGAGCTTCCCCGCGATCATCGCTGACAGCTCCTCGAACGGCGGCGGCGGCCCCTCGAAGACGCTCACGCCGCCCACGTGCATCGGTGCCCAGTCCCGCTCGATGTGGAGGAAGGCCGCGTCCTGCGCGCTCATCCGGTGCATGTACTGACAAGCGTAACGGCGCTACGGTCTCCGTATGTCGCTGATCTACCGGATCATGTACGGGGTCGGCTTCACGCCGTGGGACACGGGCGAGGTTCCGGGGGAGCTGGCCGCGCTGATCGAGGGCGAAGACGCTCTCCCCGCCGGGCGCGCGCTCGACATCGGGTGCGGCACGGGCACGCAATCGGTCTACATGGCGCGTAACGGATGGAACGTGACCGGCGTCGAGCTGCTCGAGCAACCGCTTCGCCGCGCGCGAGACCGCGCCGCCGCGGCCGGGGTCGCGGTGGAGTGGGTGAAGGCCGATGTGGCGCGACTCGTGCAAGCGGCGCTCGAGCCCGGCTACACGCTGCTGTTCGATCGCGGCTGTTACCACGGGCTAGGTGAGCAGCAGCGCGCGGCGTACGCCCTCGGCGTCACCCAGCTCGCGGCACCCGGCGCGACGCTGCTGTTGATGGCGTTCGCGGCCAACCGGGTGATAGCCGGCCCGCCGGGCGCCGATCGCGAGCAGATCACCGCCGGCTTCGGCTCCGGATGGACGCTCGACTCGACAGCGCCTGATTCATCGCCGCCGCCGTCCGGACCGCTGCGGAGCGTGCCGCTGACGTGGTACCGGCTGCACCCGAGGGCCTGATGGACGACCCGTCCGCCAGCCGCGCGCCCGCCGGCCGTGCACACGCCGGCCACGCCCACGCCGGCCACGCCCACGCCGGCCACGCCCACTCCGTGTCGGCCAACGCCGACGCCGGCAAGCTCGCGATCGCGCTCGCCCTGATCGTCGGCTTCATGGCCGTCGAGATCGTCGTCGGGATCCTCGCGTCGTCGCTGGCACTGCTCTCGGACGCCGGGCACATGCTCACCGACGCGGCCGCGCTCGCGCTGTCGCTCGTCGCCGTCCGGCTCGCGGCGCGCCCGGCGAAGGGCGCGATGACGTTTGGCTTCAAGCGTGTCGAGATCCTGTCGGCCCAGTTCAACGGCGCGACGCTGCTCGTGCTCGCGCTGCTGATCGTCTACGAGGGCGTGCGCAGGCTCGCCTCCCCTCCGAACGTCACCGGCGCCGCGGTGCTGATCGTCGCGGTCGTGGGGATCGGCGTAAACCTGATCGCCACCTGGACGCTGAGCAAGGCCAACCGCCAGAGCATGAACGTCGAGGGCGCCTTTCAGCACATCGTCACCGACCTGTTCGCGTTCATCGCGACCGCGATCGCCGGCGGCGTCATTCTCGCCACCGGCTTTGACCGCGCGGACGGGCTCGCCTCGCTGTTCGTCGCGGCGATCATGCTGCGCGCCGCCTGGGGTCTGCTGCGCGATTCGGGCCGCGTGTTTCTCGAGGCCGCGCCGCCGGGGCTCGATCCCGATCAGGTCGGCAAGGCGATGTGCGCGCAGGCCGGCGTCGTGGAGGTCCACGACCTCCACGTGTGGGAGGTGACGTCCGGATTCCCGGCCCTGTCGGCGCACGTGCTGGTCGCCGCGGACGCCGACTGCCACGCCGCCCGCCGGGCGCTCGAGGCGATGCTGCACGACCGCTTCGAGCTCGAGCACACCACGCTCCAGGTCGACCACCAGGGCGGCGAGCTGCTGCAGATCGAGGCACAGGCGTTTCGCTAGTGGCGGCGCCGCGGCGCCCGAGCGTCGTGTTAACTGGACCGATGCGCCGGGCCTGCCTGTTGACAGCCGCACTGTGCCTCGCCGGCTGCGGCTCGAGCCTCACTCGAAACGGGACGCCATCGGGGACGGTTCCGCAGGGACGGCCGCAGGTGATCGAGCCGTCCGCGGGCGGTCAAGGGCTGCCGGGCGGCGGCGTCACGCCGGTCGGCGACGTCAACGCCCACGCGCCGGCGCTGACCGAGGTCAGGCGAGAGCTGAAGCTCGAGCTCGTCGCCGCAACAGTCAACAGCGCGGGATACATCAACCCGCTCGCCTACGTCACGAGCTGGGCACGGACCGATCAGGGGGTCGACGCGGGGATGCCGATCGGGGCGCCGATCCTCGCGCCGTCGGCGGTCAAGATCCTTGCGATCGTGCCCGACTGGTTCGCGGGCCAGCCGCTTGTGTACTTCGAGCTCCTGGACGGACCCGACGCGGGCAAGATCCAGTACGTAGCCGAGCAGATCACCGACATCGCCCGTCCGGGCCTGACGCTGTCCCAGGGACAGGTCATCGCGCGCTTTGCGCGGTCCGGCACGGACATCGAGTACGGCTGGTCAACCCCGAATGGAACGACGCTCGCGGTCGCGACGACCGGCTACGAGGAGGGCCAGATCACGCCCGCCGGCCGGCTGATGCGTGCATGGCTGAACAGCCTCGGCGCGAACGCCGGCAACAGCTAGTCGATCAGCCGCTTCTCGAGCCGCCAGATCGCGAGCCGCCACATCACGATCGCGAACACGATCAGCACTGAGGCGTGCAGGAGATCGGCGAGCCGGAAGGTCTCGAGCGAGACATCCCGGACGAACGCGACGCAGTGGTACAGGGGGTTGAACTGGGCGATCGTGCGCAGCCCGTGGGGCAGCGATGAGATCGGGAAGAACGTCCCCGCGACCAGGAACATCGGGGTCAGCACGGCGCTCGTCACATAGTTGAAGTTGTCGATCGTCCTCGCGACCGCCGCGATCAGGACGCCGAACGCCGCGAACCCGAATCCGGTCGCGAATCCGATCAGCGGCACGAGCAGCATCCCGGGCTCGGGCGTGAGCCCGAACGCCATTCCCACGATCAGCGGCGCCAGCCCGTACACGCCGGCCCGGATCGAGATCCACAGGATCTCGGCCGTCACCAGCTCCTCGACGTCGACCGGGGCCGCGAGCAGGGCGTCGTACGTTCGCTGGAACTGCCAGCGGATGAAGGTGTTGAACATCCCCGGGAAAGCGGACGAGAACAAAACGGCCGTCGCCACCACGCCGGTCGCCACGTACTGCACGTACTTGACGTGTCCGACGCTGTGGACGAGCGATCCGAACCCAAGCCCGAATGCCAGCAGGTAGATCGTCGGCTGGACGATCGAGGAGAACGTCGTGGACATCCAATAGCGGCGGAAGATCACGACGTCGCGCGACATCACGCCGGCGAGCGCGGCAGGCTCGAGCCGATGCATCCGGCGGGTGGGCTCGTCGGCGCTCATTCGATCTCCCGACCGGTGAGGGCGACGAACGCATCCTCCAGGTTGGCCGGTCGCCGCACGCCCTCGGGCGCCTCGCCGTTGAGTTGCTCAGCGCCGAGCAGTGCCACGGCCGGCCCGCTGCGCCGGTAGCGCCAGCCGCGCTCGGTCGCGAACGCCTCAAGCGCGGTCAGCTCGGCCGGCGGGCCATAGATCTCCAGCACCTCCCGTCCGGCGTGGGCACTAACGAGCTCGGCGGGCGTGCCCTGCGCGATGATCCGCCCGGCCGACATCACCGCGACGGTGTCCGCGAGGCGCTCGGCCTCCTCGATGTAGTGCGTCGACATCAGGACCGTGACGCCGCTGGCGCGGAGGCCGTCGATCAGTGACCACAGCTCCTGGCGGACCTGGGGGTCAAGCCCGACGGTTGGCTCGTCGAGCAGCACCAGGCGCGGGCGATGGATCAGGCCGCGCGCGACCAGCAGCCGGCGGCGCATGCCGCCGGACAGCTCGCGCACGATCGTGTCCGCGCGTGGCTCGAGGTTCGCGATTGCCAACGCTCGCTCGACAGCCTGCGGGCGTTCGTGTCGCGGGACGCGATACAGGCGCGCGAACACGGTCAGGATCTGGCGGCAGGTCAGCTCGACATCGAGGTTGTCGAGCTGCGGCACGACCCCCATCGCCATCCGGGCCTGCTTTGACTCGCTTGGCAGCGTGTAGCCGAGCACTTTGATCGAGCCCTCGTCGGCGAGCGCCTGCGCCGTCAGCAGCCGCATCGTCGTCGACTTGCCCGCTCCGTTCGGGCCGAGCAGGCCGAAGCAGACGCCGGACGGGACGGCGAGGTCGAGGCCGGCGACGGCCACGATCTCGCCGAACCGCTTGACGACGCCTTCCAGCTGGATTGCGTGCGGCTGCTCGGGCAAGCCGCCCAGCATAGAGGCCGCTGTCAGCCCGCCGGTGAGGCGACCGCGGCGGTCGCGCCGAGCGGGAAACCGACGCCCGTCAGCTGTTCGGAGACGTCCCACAGACGGCCTGCGACCGCCATGTCCTTGGCCGCGGCGGTCCGCCCGACCAGCTTCGGAGTCCCGCGGGATTCCATCAGGCCGCTCGGGCCCGCGAAGCTATTTCCCGGGATATCGCCGACGGCGGCGTAGATCGTCGGCAGCGCTCCGCCCGCGTCATCCTGCGCGAACAGCCGGTTCGCGATCCCGTTCAGCACGTCCATCGAGCGGCGTCCGCTGTGGAACTGAAGGTTCGTGGCCGCGTAGCCGGGGTGCGCTGCCGTCGCGAGGACCGCTGAACCCGCGTCGGTCAGCCGCCGCTGGAGCTCGGCGGTGAACAGCAGGTTCGCGAGCTTCGACTGCCCGTACGCGCGCCACGCCTTGTACGGCTTGCGCTCCCAGTTGAGATCGTCGAAGTCGATCGCCCCGAACCGGTGGGCAGACGAGGAAACGTTGACCACACGGCGGGTCACGTCGCCGAGCAGCAGGTTGGTCAGCGCGAAGTGGCCGAGGTGGTTGGTGCCGAACTGGAGCTCGAAGCCGTCGGCGGTCCGGGTCAGCGGCGGAATCATCACGCCAGCGTTGTTGATCAGGAGGTCGATCTCACCCTCCCAGCCCGAGGCGAACTCGCGCACGGACGCGAGGTCGGCGAGGTCGAGCCTGCGGACCTCCGTGTGGCCGGTCATCGTCGCCGCGGCCGTCTCGCCCTTGCCGGTGTCGCGGACGGCGAGCACGACCCGCGCGCCCTTGGCGCTGAGCGCTCGCGCCGCCGCGCGCCCGATGCCGCTGTTGGCGCCGGTGATGATCACTGTCCGGCCGGTCATGTCAGGGATGTGTGTGGTGCTAGAAGTTGTCATGGACAACAATGTAGCTGGCGACAACAATGTTGTCAATGTCAAGTTTGTCCGCTACGCTCTTCACCGTGGCTGAACGGCCCTACCACCATGGCAACCTCCGGGCAGCGCTGCTCGAGCAGGCAGAGCGCACGGTCCGCGAGCGTGGCGTCCAAGACCTGTCGCTGCGCGAGCTTGCGCGCGAGGTCGGCGTCAGCCATGCCGCCCCGCGCCGGCACTTCCCCGACCGCCAGGCGCTGCTCGACGCACTCGCCGCCGCGGGCTTCGAGCGGCTCGGCGCTTCGCTGCGTGCAGCGGCCGACGGCGCCGGGGAGGAGTTCGAGCCGCGGCTTCGGGCGACCGCCGCCGCGTACATCCAGTTCGCCACCCACGACCCCGCGCTGCTCGAGTTGATGTTCACGAGCAAGCACAGCGATCAATCGGGCACGCTCAACGAGACAGCCGAGCGGGCGTTCGAGGCGATGTTCGAACTGATCGCCCAGGGCCAGGCAGAAGGCGCGCTCGAGGACGGTGAGCCCAAGCGCGTCGGCACGGTCCTGTTCGCGACGATCCAGGGGATCGCGGCGCTAATCAGCAGCGGGATGATCGAGGCCGATCAGCTCGAAGAGCTGGTCGGCGACGCGATCGCGCGATTCCTGCGCGGATCACGTACGCCGGCTTGAGCCGACGACGTGCTCGAGCCAGGCCGCGAACAGCGTCCGCGCGAGGCCGATGCTGTCGCGCTCGTGGATCGACACCTGGTCGACGAGCGCTGGTAGCGCGCCGGGGCCGAGCAGCTCCCGGAGACTCTCCGCGTAAGCCGGCACCTCGCCCCAGGCGGTGGCGAGCGCGGCATCGACCTCGAGGTGGAACTGCAGCGCGTACGCACGCTTGAACACGAACGCCTGCTGCTCGTACGCATCCGAGCGGGCGAGCTGGACGGCCCCTGGCGGCAGCTCGAACGTATCGGAGTGCCACTGGAGCGCCACGAACTCCGCCGGCAGCCCCGAAAAGACCGGATCGCCGGCCGCGGCCTCGGTCGCGAACACCGGCAGCATGCCGACCTCGGCCTCAGGTCCCCGGTAGACGCGCGCGCCGAGACTCGCCGCGAGCAGCTGCGAGCCGAGGCACACGCCCCACAGCGGCGTGCCGGCGCGGACGGCGTCCGCGATCAGCTGCTTCTCGGCCGCCAGCCACGGCAGCCGCTCGTCCTCGTAGGCGCCCATCGGACCGCCCATCGCGACGATCCCCGCGAACCCCTGCCAGTCCGGCAGCGGCTCACCCTCGTCGATCTCGACCCGCTGCAGCGCGACGTCCCACTCCCCCATCTCGTCCTCGTACGCCGCGGGTGGCTCGCACGAGATGTGCTGGAGCACGAGGAGTCGCTTCGGGCCCTCGCCCGCGCTGAGTCCCACGGTTCAGCCGCCGAGGTACTCCGACTCGAGCACGATGTCTTTGAACAGAGACTGATATTCGGCGTGCGTGCCGTGTTCCACCGAGCGCCACGTTCGACCCTCCTGTTCGCGCATGTACGCCCGGTACTTCGGCGCGCCGGGGAACTTGATGTTGTCGGCGACGACGATCGAGCCGCGATGGAGCCAGCCCTCAGCGATGATCCGCTCGAGGTCCGGTAGGTACGCCTCCTTCGCGTGGTCGATGAACGCGAAGTCCAGCGAGCCCGGGACGAACCCGTACTCGGATTGAAGCCTGGCGATCGTCGCGCCACCGTCGGCCAGCGTGCCGACGACGACAGAGAGCCGCTCGCCGACGCCCGCGTGATCCCAGATCCGGCGGGCGATGCCGGCGTTGGCGGCGCTGAACTCGACCGAGATCAGGCGCGCCCCCTCGGGCATCACACGCGACATCCGCAGCGCGCTGTAGCCGCAGTACGTGCCGAGCTCAAGCAGCCGGGTCGGGTTCGCCTTGCGGACGGCCGCATCCAGGATCTTCCCCTTCTCGTCGCCCACGTTGATCAGGAAGCTGCGCTCATAGGCAAACTCGTCGATCACGAGGATCACGTCGTCGACGTCGCCCTCGCGAGCGTTCGCGAGCACGTGCTGTGCGAGCGCCTCCTCGCGCCCGTCCCCAACCTGCCAGTCCCTCATCAGGCGACGCGATGAGAGCGCCATCCGTATGACCGACCAGCGCAGCACCGGCAGCCGCTCGCCGCCAATTTCGCTCCATGGGCTCATTCGCGCATTGTCTTTCAGATCGCGGTCGGGGTGTTGGTGATCAGCCGGAGCCCCGCGTCGAACTCGTCAAGACTCCGCACGTGTCCATGGCGCCGGTCCCACTCGCCGCTGGTCAGATCCCGCCCAACGGCGCCGACCACGCGCCCGACGACGGCGGGACTCATCCTGGCGAACCCCGAGGTAGCGCCCCGGGCTACGGGATCGAGAACGCGTTCGGGATGGGCCCAGAAAGAGCCGAGCGTCCAGTCCTGGGTATCCCGCGGGATCGCCACCGGCTCGACCCGTGTCTCTCCCCCGAGCCAGCCGGCCAGGCGCTCGGCGGTCGGGAAGATCTGGTGATCGAGCTGCGCGACCTCCGGCAGGTAGTCCGACATCAGCCACATCTGGCCGCTGACCTGGGCGTCGAAAGTGAGGATCACCACCGCGCCCCGGGCGACCCGTCGCATCTCGCGCACGCCACGCTCCTGGTCCTCGTCCCAGTGGTGGATCGTGAGCACCGCCATCGCGGCATCGACGCTGCGGTCGCGCAGCGGCAGCCGGCCGGCGTCCGCGCGGATCGCCGGCGCCAACTCGGGTGGCCGTTGCGCCGCCATCACCTCGCTCGGTTCGATCGCGATCACGTGGCGATCGCGAGGTTCGTAGGAGCCCGCCCCGGCGCCGACATTGACGACTGTGCGCGCGCTCCCGAGCGCCGCCTGAATCCGCCGCGCCAGGCGCGGATCCTCGCGCCGGGTGGTCGCATACTCGCCGCCGATCCGGTCGTACCGCGGCATCGCGCTGCTGTCGCCGCCCATCTCGCCCGACCCGCCGGCGGTCACTCCTGGCTCGGAGCCAGCAGCTCGCCGAGCTGCGCCGGGCTGATGTTGGCGCCGCTGCACATGAGTGCTACGCGCCGGCCGGCGAATCGCTCGCGTAGCTTCAGCGCAGCCGCCAGCGCCGCGGCACCCGCTGGCTCCACGAGCGTGCAGGTCAAAGAGATCATCTTCACCGTTGCGGCGCGCAGCTCGTCGTCCGAGACGAGCATGAAGTCATCTAGGTGCTCGGCGAGGATCCGCTGTGGGAGGGCGAACGCCACCCGTGTCTGGAGACCTTCGGCGAACGTGCCCATCACGTCCTCGACGAGCGTTCCCTCTCGCCACGCCCGGTACGCAGCCGGAGCTGCTTCCGCCTGCACGCCGACCACCTCGATCCGCGATCCGGCGATCGCCTTCGCAACGATGCACGCCCCGGCGGCGCCGCTGCCGCCGCCGACCGGTACGAGGATCGCCTCCACCCCCGGTTCGCGCTCCAGGATCTCAAGCGTCGCGGTGGCAACGCCGGCGATCAGCAGCGGCTCGTCGCCGGAGTGGATGTACCGCCCGCCACGCTCGGCCGCAACCTCGGCGCAGCGCTCTCGCGCCTCGTCGAAATCGGCGCCGTGCTCCACGACCTCGGCCCCCATCCCGCGCATCGATGCGACCTTGACGGGATTCGCTCCCCGCGGTACGAAGATCGTCGCCTCGGTCCCAAACAGCCGCCCGGCATAAGCCACGGATTGCCCATGGTTGCCGGTCGACGCCGCGTACACGCCGGCCGCGCGCGCGCCTGCGTCGAGCCGCCCCACGAGGTTGACGCCGCCACGCACCTTGAACGCTCCGGTCGGCTGATGGTTCTCGTGCTTGACGAACACCTTTGCGCCGACGAGCTCGTCGAGCTGGGCGTAGCGGCGAAGCGGCGTCGGATCGAGGTGCGGCGCGATCAGCCGGCGCGCGTCGAGCACATCTGTGAACTCCGGGACGCGCTGCTCGGTGGCTGAGAGCTCCACCCGTCAAGTATCCCGTCCTCCCGGGCTCCCCGCCTCGACCGGCGTGCGAAACTGACCTGCGTGGGTGCTCACCTGCTCGTGTTCATCGGCGTCGCGGCGATCGTGATCGTGGTGCCGGGTCCGGACACGGCCGTGGTCACCAAGAACGTCCTCGTCCATGGGCGCCGCACGGCGCTCGGCACCTCGCTCGGGGTCAGCGCCGGGCTGGCGCTGTGGACGCTCGCCGCGGCGCTGGGCGTCTCCTCGGTGCTGCGCACGTCCGAGGTCGCGTTCACCGCGCTGAAGCTGATCGGTGCCGTGTACCTGACCTGGCTCGGAGCCCAGGCGCTCCGCGCTGCTGGCCGGGCGGCGGCCGGCAACTCGGACGCGAATCCCGCCGCGAGCCGGCCGATGGGCGCGCTCGGCGGCTTTCGCCAGGGACTCTTCAGCGACCTCGCGAATCCGAAGATCGGAGTCTTCTTCGCGAGCCTGCTGCCCCAGTTCGTCGATCCGGGGCACGCGGTCCTGCTCCCCTTCATGGCGCTCGGCGCCGTCTTCGTGTTGATGACCGTCGTGTGGCTCGGCGCGTACTGCCTGGTCGCCGCGCGGGCCGCTCAGACGCTCCAGCGACCGCGCGTCAAAGCGGCGCTCGACCGGGTCACCGGCGTCGTGCTGATCGCGATCGGACTCCGCCTGGCGGTCGAGCACCGGTAGCCGCACAGCTCACCTGGCATGCTCCGGGTGGATGTCGGCTGACCAGGTCCAAGACGAGGAAGCGCCCGCTCCCGCGGATGGGCTGGCGCTCGCCGTTGGCTGCGAGTTCGAACTGGACGCCGCTCACCCGGTCGCAGCGATCATGCAGGTCGCCCCTTACCCGCAACCCGGGGTGAGGATGTTGCGCGAGCAGTGGGACACCAGCTCCGACCACCACGGCTACGTCGATGCGTTCGGGAATCGCTGCGAACGGTTCATGATCGATTCCGGGAGCTCGCGGGTCGCATACGACGCGGAGCTGCTGCTCCCCGAGCCAGACGACGTGATCGAGCCGGATGCTCAGGAGACGGCCGTGGCGTCACTGCCCGACGAGGTACTGAGCTTCGTGCTCCCGAGCCGGTTCTGCCTACCGGACGAGCTCGGAAGTGAGGCTTGGCAGCGGTTCGGCGAGCTCCCCCCAGGTTGGGGACGAGTTCAGGCGATCGTCGATTTCGTCCACCAGCACCTCGACTACGTGGCGGGCGCGTCGAACCCCTGGACGACGGCCGCCGACGTCTACCGCGCAGGACAGGGCGTCTGTCGCGACTACGCCCACCTGGCGATCACGTTCTGCCGAGCGCTCAACATCCCCGCGCGCTACGTGTTCGGGTACATCCCCGACATAGGTGGCCCGCCGCTCGAGGAGCCGATGGATTTCGCCGCCTGGTTCGAGGCCTATCTCGATGGCCGGTGGCACACGTTCGACGCCCGGAACAACAGGCCAAGGACCGGCCGCGTGATCGTCGGGCGCGGCCGGGACGCGACGGACGTCGCGCTGCTCACATCCTTCGGTCCCCATACGTTGACCGGCTTCCAGGTCCACGTCGAGCAGATCGCCCCGACCGCGTGAGCATCCGCCTCTCGCCAGAGTCGACCCCGTCGCCCGCCAGCTATCAGCCGCCCGCCGGCTGCTATGACGAGATGGTCGACGCGGCCGGCGTGCCGCGCGAGCACTGGACGCACGTCGCGGAGGTGTTCTCGGAGCTCGGCGTCGAGGAGCTGTTGCGCCGCCGCCAGGAGGCCGCGCGCCTGATCGACCAGGACGGAGTCGTCTACAACGCCTATGACGAGGCCAGCCGCTCTGGGCAGCGGTGGCTGCTGGATCCGGTGCCGACGGTGCTCTCGAGCCGCGAGTGGGAGACG
This sequence comes from uncultured Solirubrobacteraceae bacterium, assembly GCA_963712675.1. Taxonomy (GTDB): domain Bacteria; phylum Actinomycetota; class Thermoleophilia; order Solirubrobacterales; family Solirubrobacteraceae; genus Palsa-465. The sequence goes on along the minus strand of CAVQJF010000021.1, from coordinate 121,702 downwards.
ATCGAGACCGGTCTGATCGAACGCGCCGAGCTTCTGGATCTCGTGCTCGACGACCTGTACGGAAAACGCGATCTGCTGCGTCGCCGCGTGCTCGCGCCCGAGGTCGTGTTCGGCCACGAGGGCTTTCTGCGGCCGTGGGATCAGGTTCGCCTGCCCGGCAAGCACCAGCTGTTCACCTACGCCGCCGACATCGGCCGCGACGCCGCGGGCCGCCCGCTGGTGCTGTCGGACCGCACCCAGGCGCCGTCGGGGTTCGGCTACGCGCTGGAGGCGCGATCGGTCATATCCCGCGTGTTCCCGACGCTTTACCGTGACTCCCAGGTGCACCGGCTGGCACCGTTCTTCCGCTCGCTGCGCGTCTCGCTCCAGGAAGTCGCGCCACCGAACATCGAGGACCCCCGGATCGTCGTCCTCACTCCGGGCCCCTTCAACGAGACCGCGTTCGAGCACGCGTTCCTGGCCTCGCGCCTCGGGTTTCCGTTGGTCGAGGGGTCGGACCTGGTCACTCGCCGCGGCCGTGTGTGGATGCGCTCGCTGGGGCAGCTGGCGCCCGTGCACGTGATCCTGCGTCGCGTCGACGCGTGGTTCTGTGACCCGCTCGAGCTCAAGTCCGACTCGCAGCTGGGAGTCCCAGGTCTGGTCGAGGCGGCGCGGACGGGCGCGGTGTCGATCGTCAACCCGCTCGGATCGAGCGTGCTCGAGAACCCGGCGCTGATGGCGTTCCTACCCAGGATCTCCGAGCACCTGATGGGAGCGCCGCTCGCGCTCGAGAGCGTTCCAACCTGGTGGTGTGGCGAAGCCGCCAGCCTCAAGCACGTACTCGCGAATATCGAACACCTCGTGCTCCGCCCGGTTTCCCGCGGGGCGGGCACGACCTCGCTGTTCGGCTGGGAGCTGAGCGCCGCCGAGCTTGATGACTGCGCACGGCGGATCCAGGCCGAGCCGCATGGCTGGGTCGGGCAGGAGTCATTGACGATGGCGAGTGCGCCGACGCTCACGCCCGCGGGCCTCGCCCCACGCCGGAGCGTGCTACGCGCGTTCGCGGTCCCCCGCAACGACTCCTACACGGTGATGCCGGGCGGCCTCACGCGCGTTGCCCCCAGCGGCGACGGCGGCCGGATCTCGAGCCAGGCAGGCGCGATCAGCAAGGACACGTGGGTCCTCGCATCCGAGCCCGAGAGGCTGACCGGGTTCTGGCTCGACTCGGGCCCGACCGTGCGACGAATCGATCCGATGGCCTCGATCCCGTCGCGCGCGGCCGAGAACCTGTGGTGGGTCGGCCGGTACGCCGAGCGCGCCGAGGCGATCACGCGCCTGCTGCGTGTCGTGTACGAGCGCCGCAACGACTTCCAACGCAGCACCAACCCCGCGGGCATCGAGTCGTTACGTGCTCTGCTCATCGCCACCACGCACACCACGACGGCGTATCCCGGCTTCGTCGGCGACGGCTCAGAGCAGCGGCTCTCCTCTCCGGGCCGCGAGCTGCTCGAGCTCGTGATCGACGAGCGCCGCGTCGGGACGCTCGCCCACTCCGTCCGCGCCCTGCTCGACTCGGCGTACGCCGTGCGCGACCAGCTCTCGGCCGACACCTGGCTCGTGGTCGGCGCGCTCGATCGCGAGATCCTGGAGCTGCATGGGCCGATGCACGACCCGCAGGCCGTTGTCTCCGGCGCGCTGCAGCGGGTGATGCAGAGCCTGCTGGCGCTCAACGGGCTCGCCAACGAGAGCATGGTCCGCGATCTCGGCTGGCGCTTCATGGACGCCGGCGCACGCCTTGAGCGTGGCGTGCAGCTGTTGTCGCTGCTGCACACGACGGTCACCGACGCGCGGGGAACCGTAACCGACAGCCTCGTGCTCGAGTCGGTGCTGACCGCGGCCGAGAGCATCATCACCTACCGACGCCGATACCGCTCGCGCGCACAGCTCGAGACGGTGCTCGACCTGCTGCTGCTCGACGACGGCAATCCCCGGTCGCTGCTGTTCGGACTCGATCGCTTGCGCGAGGACCTCGACGCGCTACCGGTCGGTGCCAACCGGCGACTGCGCGAGGAGCAACGCCTCGTGCTGGAGGCTTCCACCGCCCTGCGACTCGCGGACACCGCGGAGCTGGCGGTGCAGGACGAATCCGGCCACCGGCCGGCGCTCGACGCATTCTTGGGGGAGCTCCGCGACAAGCTGCTCGAGGCCGCCGATGCGATCGATCGGGCGCACTTCGTCCACCTGCTGCCACGCTGGTCGCTTGTCGGGCCGGCGGACTCGAGCGCCCGCGAAAACGGCGAGGGATGAGCGGCTGCCGCGTATGACCGTCACCTACGAAGTCACTCACAAGACCGAGTACCGATACAAGTCGGACGTGACGGACAGCTACGGCCAGCTCCACCTGCTCCCCCGGACCCTCCCCGGCCAGCGCTGTCACACGACTGAGGTCGTGATCGACCCGACCCCCGAGGAGTACCGCGAGCGGCTCGATTACTTCGGCAACCGGGTCTCGTACGTCGCCATCCACCGTCCACATCGAGCCCTCACCGTCACCGCGACGAGCGTCGTCGAGGTCGATGACCGCCCGAACGAGCTGTCGTTGTACGGGCACCGGCCGTGGGAGGAAGCTCGCGACGCTGTCCGCGACGGCGATGCGCTCGACCCGCTCGACGCGCTCCAATATGCGCTCGACTCGCCGCTCGTCGAGGCCTCGCCGGCGTTCGCCGACTATGCGGCCGCCACGTTCACACCTGGCCGCCCGCTGCTCGAAGCGGTCACCGACATCTGTCGTCGCATCCACGCGGACTTCGCCTACAGCCCGGGGTCGACGTCGGTGACCACCCCGTTGGTGGAGGTGTTCGCGCAGCGCGAGGGCGTCTGCCAGGACTTCGCGCATGTCGGAATCGCGTGCCTGCGCTCGGTCGGGCTCGCGGCACGTTACGTAAGCGGCTATCTGGAGACCCGTCCGCCGCCGGGCCGCCCGAAGCTCAAGGGCGCCGACGGCTCCCACGCGTGGATGTCGGTGCTCGTGCCTCAGACGGGCTGGCTGGACGTCGATCCGACCAACGACCAGCTCGCCAACCAGCGCTACATCGTGACCGCCTATGGACGCGACTACAGTGACGTCCCGCCGATGAGCGGCGTGATCTACACGAAGGGCAAAACCGACAGCCTCCGTGTTCAGGTCGACGTCGTCGCCGTTTCCGGCTAGTCGCATCAGGGGTATGAGACCGTCGTGCGTGCGTTCAACTGTGGTCAGTGCGGGCAGCTGCTGTTCTTTGAGAACAGTCTCTGCCTTCGTTGCTCGGCCCCGCTCGGGTTCGTGCCCTCGACGCTCGAGCTCGTCGCGCTGCCCGCCGAGCAGGTCGCCGAGCAGGTCGGCGACGCCACGCTGCGACGGTGCGCCAACTCGACCGTTGCCGGATGCAACTGGATGCTCGAGGCCGGAGATCCGGGGCCGCTCTGCCGGAGTTGCCGGCTGACAAGAACGCGTCCAGGCGATACCGATGCCGATGGCCTGGCGGCATTCGCCAAGGCTGAGGCGGCGAAGCGGCGGCTGCTGTTCGGTCTGCTCGAGCTCGGGCTGGAGGTGCACGAGGGCCGGCTCGCGTTCGACCTCGTGAGCAGCAGCTCGGCTCCCGTCGTCACGGGTCACGAGAACGGGGTGATCACGATCGATCTCGCGGAATCCGACGACGCGCGCCGTGAGCAGCGCCGCGCCGAGCTCGGGGAGCCCTATCGGACGTTGCTCGGTCACTTCCGGCACGAGATCGGCCACTACTACTGGCCGGTTCTGATCGAGCGAGCGGGTGAACTCGAGCCCTGGCGTTCGCTGTTCGGTGACGAGCGCGACGGCTACAGCGACGCTCTGCGGCGCCACTACGACAACGGACCGCCGCCCGATTGGCGCCGCCATCACGTCAGCGCTTATGCGACGTCGCATCCCTGGGAGGACTGGGCCGAGACGTTCGCGCATTACCTCCACATCCGCGACACCCTGCAGACCGCCGCCGCCTTCGGGCTGATCGTCGCCGGCCCTCCGGCGTCCGCACCGGGCGACTACGCGCCGATCGCGGCGCCAGCGCCCGACGCCGGCGAGGGGTCATTCGACGCCGTCGTCGCAGACTGGCTGCCGGTTACGTATGCGCTCAACGCCGTGAACCGCAGCATGGGACGCGATGACCTGTACCCGTTCACGCTTGCGCGGGCGGTGATCGACAAGCTCGCTTTCGTCCACGACCGGGTCCGCTCGAGCCGCAACGAGCGGGCCGGTTCGGCGTAGCCGAGCGCAAGCCGGCGCTCGTTTCGAAGCTCAGGCCAACGTCGCGGCGAGTGTCGTCGGTGCGCCGATCCGGTCGAGGATCGCCGGGTCGCCTTCGTAGTCGACACCGCTTGCTTTCGCGTCGGCGGGTCCGAGCAGCCCGAGCAGGAGTCCGATGACCGCCCTGGCCGGTCCGGTGAGTGTGGCGTCGGCGCTGTCAGCGAGTCCGGCGTGGGCGTGGATCGTCCCATCCCGAGCTTCGACCACGATCGGCTCATCGCCCGTTCGAACCAGGATGGTCAGCGGAGGCGCATCCGGCTGGTGGTCGATGAGCATCGCCTCGAGCGCCCCCGCGAGCCAGTGGCTGCGGACGGCATCGTCGGGCTTCTGCTCGGTCATCAGCGGAAACCCCCAGCGGAACAAGTCATCGAGTACCGGCCGGAGCTGGTCGCCCCGCGGCGTCAGGCGGAACAGGGTTGTGGCGATCGGGGGCGGCGCGTCCTCGCGCGCGACCACGCCCGTCTGCTCGAGCTCGCGCAGCCGCTCCGCGAGCAGGTTGCTGGCGATCCCGGGCAGCCCGTTGCGCAGGTCGGTGTACCGGCACGCCCCGCGGAGCGCAAGCTCGCGGACGATCAACAGCGTCCACCGGTCGCCGACCACGTCGAGCGATTTTGCGATCGCGCAGTATTCGTCGTAAGACCTCATCTGCAGCACATACTCTAGCAGGAGGTAGAGAATTTTGTCAATTAACTTGACTTTCTTGTCCCTTTGATTTAGAACTGCGTCTCCACTTGCTCAGGCCACGCTTTCTGGAGGCGTCATGAAAAACAAGCCGCTGATCCTGATCTCGCTGCTGCTGGCGGCGTTTGCGATCAATGTCGACACGACGATCGTCAACGTCGCGCTGCCAACGCTGGTTCGGGAGCTCCACGCATCGGAGTCGCAACTGCAATGGGTCGTCGACGCGTTCAACCTGCTGTTCGCCGGATCGGTTCTGGTCGCAGGCAGTCTCTCGGACCGGTTCGGGCGCAAGGGCATGCTGCTGGCCGGCCTGTCGGTCTTCGGTCTGGCGAGCCTGGCCGGCGGGCTGACCAACACCGCCGGCGCGCTGATCGCGGCACGCGCGGTGATGGGGATCGGTGCCGCGATGGTGTTCCCCTCGACGCTCTCGCTGTTGACGAACGCGTTCACCGAACGGCGCGAGCGCGCGCTGGCGATTGGCCTGTGGGGCGCGATCACCGGCGCGGCGATCGCACTCGGGCCGATCGTCGGCGGGTGGCTACTCGAGCTCTCCGACTGGCGCAGCATCTTCTTCGCGATGGCGCCGATCGCCGCGATCGCCGGGGTCCTCGTCGCCCGCTACGTCCCAACCTCGCGGGACCAGCATGCTCCCAGCGCGGACCGTGCCGGCTTTGCGCTGTCGACTGCGATGATCGGACTCCTCGTCTACACGATCATCGAGGCTCCGAACCACGGTTGGGGAAGCGCGCGGACGCTCGGCAGCTTCGCGCTGACCGCGTTGCTGGCGGCGGCGTTCGTAGCCTGGGAGCGGCGCAGCGAGCACCCAATGCTCGACGTCAGCTTGTTCGGAAACCCGCGGTTCACTGCCGCGAGCGCCTCGGTCGCGATCTCGTTCTTCGCGCTGTCCGGCTTCATCTTTCTGGTCACGCAGTACGCCCAGTTCCTGAAGGGCTGGGGCCCGCTGTCAACGGGCGTGAGGCTGCTGCCGGTCGCCTCGTCCGTCGCGATCTCGTCGATCCTCGGGACCAAGCTCGCCGTGCGCTTCGGTACGAAGCTGGTCGTCGCGTCAGGACTGTTCGCGATGGCCGCGTTCTACCTCTGGGTCACGACCGCAAGCGCGAGCACCAGCTACGCGACGATCGCCGCCCAGATGGTCGTGCTCGGGACTGGCATGGGCCTCACGAGCGCACCCGCGACCGAGGCGATCATGGGCGTGGTACCGAAGGCGAAGGCCGGCGTCGGGTCAGCGGTCAACGACGCCACCCGCCTCCTGGGCGGCACACTCGGGGTCGCCGTGATCGGCAGCGTGTTCGCCTCGTTGTATGCCAGCCGGCTCGCGAGCGCACTCCCGACCGGGCTGCCTTCCGCGCTCGCGCGGACTGCGCATGGATCCGTCGGAGCCGCACTCACCGCCGCCAGCAGGCTTGGGGCCGCCGGCCATCCGGCGCTCGCGTCGGCCCTCCACAACGCGGCCAGTACGGCGTTCTTCCACGGCTTCCACGCGGCCAACTTCGTGGCCGCAGGGGTTGCCGCCGCCGGCGCCGTGATGGCGCTCGCTCTGCTGCCCGCCCACCCGGCCGCCGGCAATGACGAAATCGCCGACGTGCGAGCGCCTGGCTCGCTCGCCACAGCCACCGCCCGCAGCTGAACCACCGACAACACGACAGGAGACAACACACCATGAGCAATCAGCAACCCGCACCGAGCGCGACCCGGTCCGCCGAGAGTCACTACTCCACCGGCCTGACCCGGGAGAACATCGAGCGGGCGCTGCGAGAGGCCGGGAAGAACCCCCTGGAACTCTCAGCGGCGGACCTCATGCCGCTAGAGGATTTCCATTCGCTCGGCCGGATCGCAACCTTGCAGCTCGTCCAGCTCGCCGATGTCAGCGCTGAGGACCGCGTGCTCGATGCCGGCACCGGCATCGGCGGAACCGCCCGCCTCCTCGCCGCTGACGTCGGCTGCCACGTCACCGCCGTCGACCTCACCGCCGAGTACTGCGAGACCGCCGAGTGGCTCAACACCGCCACCGGGCTCAGCTCCCGCATAGACGTCCGCCGCGCGGACGTGACCGAGCTCCCGTTCGCCGACGGCACGTTCGATGTGGTCATCAGCCAACACGTGCAGATGAACGTCGCCGACAAGCCACGCCTCTACGCCGAGGCGCGGCGGGTCCTCACACCGGGCGGCCGCCTCGCACTGTGGGACGTCACCGCCGGGCCGGAGCAACCGCTCACGTTCCCCGTCCCGTGGGCGACTCATCCTCGTGACAGTCACCTGATCACGCCTGACGAGCTTCGCGAGGTGACCGCCCAGGCCGGCTTCGCGATCGCGGCCTGGAACGACCTGACCGACGTCGCGGGCGAAGCCATGCGCGCGTTCTTCGCCGCACCGGCAAATCCGCTCGGCCTGCATGTCTTCGTCCCCGACTTCGCCACCAAGGCAGCGAACCTGATCGCCAACGCGGAGCACAACCGCGTCCGCCTGATCCAAGCCGTACTCACCGCACGGTAACGACGATCCCAACCGGGGGCCGCTAGGCGCTGAGGAGCTTCGCGAACCGCGCGGTGTCGATGTTCCCACCCGACAGCGTGACCCCAACGCGCAGACCGCGGACGTCGACGCGGCCCGCGAACAGGGCGGCGAGGGCGCTCGCTCCGCTCGGTTCGCAGACAAGCTTGCAGCGCTCGAACAGAAACGTCATCGCGGCGACGATCTCGTCGTCGGATACCGTCACGACATCCTCGATCAGCGGCTCAGCGATCAGGAAGTTCAGCTCGCCCGGGGTGGAGAGCTGCTGGCCGTCGGCGATCGTCTTGCCAACCGTGACCGATACCCGCTCCCCCGCACGGATCGATCGCTGCCAGTCGTCTGATGCCTCGGGCTCCACGGCGATGATCCGCATGTCGCCGAAGCGAGCCTTCGCGGCCAACGCGCACCCAGCCAGCAACCCACCACCACCCGTGCAGACGACCAGCAGATCCAGCTCTCCCATCTCTTCCAGCAGCTCGGTCGCAACCGTCGCGGCGCCGGCGATGATGTGCGGGTCGTCGTAGGGAGGGACGATCGCGAGTCCGCGCCGCTGAGCCAGCTCGGCCGTGAGTTCGTCACGATCGTCGCCGTACCGGTCGTATGAGACCACCTCAGCGCCGTAGGCGATCGTCGCATTGCGCTTCGACGCCGGCGCGTCGGACGGCATCAGAATCGTCGCGCGACTGCCATGGAGGTGGGCGGCCAACGCCAGCGCCTGCGCGTGATTTCCCGACGAAGACGCGACCACGCCGCCCGCCAGGCTCTCCCGGCTCAGTGCCGACACGTGGTTGTAGGCGCCGCGAAACTTGAAGGCCCCGACCCGTTGCATGTTCTCGGCCTTGAGGAACACCCGAGCCCCCAATCGCTCATTCAGGGAGCGGGCCTCAAACACGGGCGTGCGATGCGCGACTCCCTCGAGCCGGGCCTGGGCGGCCTCGACGTCGATCTCGTCAATCCTGGCTCGCGCGTCACTGCTCACGGGGCTCATCCTCGCACCAAAGTGGCGGCGCTAAGGTGTCGAAGGGGTCGGTAACGAAAGGAGAGCACGATGTCATCAACGCTCAGGTTGACCCGGGAGGGTTCCGGCATTGAGCTCCGACGTGGCACGTTCCAGATCGCAGTGGACGGCGGGAGCGTTGGCTCAATCGAACGCCACGAAACGGTCGAGAAGCCGCTCGAACCTGGACATCACACCCTCCGGATACAGGCGGGCCGATACTCGAGCCTCGACCGAACGTTCGACGTGGCCGATGGCGAGCTCGTCAACTTCCGCTGCCACGGAGCGATGCTCTGGCCACGGTACGTCGCGTCGATCGTCAAACCGGAGTTGGCAATCTCGCTGCAGCGCGAATAGCGCCGGCTTCACGCCTCATCTCGCTGATCGCGCAACAGCAGCCGCGGACCCGATTGCCCTCCGGACATGAAGTGACCGGTGGCGCGGCTCAGCTCAAACCGGAGCGACTCGCCGTCTTCCGTGAGAACTTCAACGCCCCGAAGATCCGGGTCGACGTGTTCCACAATTCCCGCCCTCCAATCACCGAGGTAGACGATTGTCACCCGGGCGTCGACGCGCGGAACGGTTCGGGATGGCGGTGCCACGGTGCCATTCTCGCTCACGACCGGGTGGACAGGTCAGCGCTTCGAGGTGAGCTTGTTGAGCAGCAGGTCGACGGAGCGCTCGAGGTCGGTGATCGTCGCTTTCTCGACGTTGACGATCCCGAGTCTGCGATTTAGCCAGGCGTTGATCTCCCGATGGCTGGTGCCGTCCCGCCGGGTGACCTCGGAAACCAATCGGTGGCGTTCGCTGCGCAGCTGTGCGCGGCGCTCGAAAGCAGGGACCTCGGGCCTGCGGTGCTCGCTATCCGCGGCGAGTTCTGGCGCGCCGGGGGGCGGTGCCTGCGACGTCGCCCGCGCCGGCGCGCGACGCGCCGGCCCGAATAACGTCATCTGCGGTGCGACGTCGGCGCTCAGCGGCTCGAACTCGAGCCCCTGACCGCGCTCGGTCTCGCGCCGATCCGGCCGGTCGAACTCGATCAGGTCGAGCGGACCGCTTCGCCGCAGTGCATGTCGCAACTCGTGCTCGACCGTGGCCGCATGCTCGCGAAGCACCGGATCGGCTGGGATGTACAGCCAGCTCGGCTCGACGGTCCGACCAGGAAGAGTTCGCACGAAACGGCCAACGATCTGGCGGAACACCAGCGCGGTCTTGGCCGCGGTTGCGTACACGCCGACACGGAGACGCGGGATGTCGACGCCCTCCGAAACCATGTTGACGGCAACGATCCAAGGATCCCGGGAGCCGGTGAACTCGACCAGCTTCGCGCCGGCGAGCGGGTCGGTATGCAGCACGACAACGGGCACCCGACCGGTCGCATCGCGCAGGAGTGTTGCGATCCTGCGGGCGTGGCTCGAATCGGCCGCGACCACCAGGCCGCCCGCGTCGCGATGGCCCGCCGCGCGCAAGCTACGTAGCTTGGCGTCGGCCTCCCGGAGGATCCTCGGCAGCCCATCGGGCAGCTCGGTCGAGATCGCCGTGTGGTAACGACGGCTCGACTCGCGCGTGCTCAGCACCGTCTCGAAGCCCGCCTCGATCACGTCCTCGCCACTCCGCCAGGACAGCGTCCCGTCGTACGCCACGAAGCACACCGGGCGGCAAACGCCATCGAGCACAGCGTCCGCATACGTGTAGGACACGTCAGGCTCAGCCAGTCCCTCGGCGCCGTAGCGCACCCCCGGGATCGGTGTCGCGTCTGAGCGGAACGGCGTCCCGGACAGCAGCAACCATCGAGGCACAGCCGCGAACGCCTTCGCGAACCCCTCCCCCCAAGCCAACTCCTCACCGAGATGATGCGCCTCGTCGGCGATCACCAACGTCCTGCGCGCGACGGCGTTGCCCCAACGCCGCGGCGCCTTCGCGATCCGCGCATACGTAACCGCCACTCCCTGAAAGCCGCGTGGCGGACGCGGCGAGTCGGCGTCGGGCGCCAAATCGACGCCTGACGCGTGCGCGGCCCGCCCCCACTGCCTCGTCAGCGGCGCCGTCGGGCAGGCTACGACTACCGCATCGATCTCCCCCGCCGCCAGCGCGCGCCGCGCGAGCTCGAGCGCCGGGCGTGTCTTACCCGCCCCCGGCGCGGCCGACACCAGGAAGGGACCGGCCGCCCAACCCTCCATCGAGGCGAGCGCCCGATCCTGCCAGCGGCGCAACGGAGCAGCAGTCGATGTCTGACGACCTTTCGGCACAGGGGCGGGCATCCTGAATGAGGCCCCGGACGCCACAAAAGCCCCTGGAATGCTGCGGTCCGGGGGCGCCCGGCCGGCGCCCCAGCGACCGGGTTAGGACGAAACTTGGTGCTTGACCTCGAACCCCGTCTCCTGCGGAGGCACGGTAAAACTGCCGTCGATGCCGGCCTGCAAGCGCGGCATCAGAGTGCCGTCCCGAAAGCTCTCCCAACTCTCTTGGGAGTCATGGACCGCCACGATCACCCAACCGTCGGCCGAGGGCCCAGCAATGTGGAGCACCTGCCCTTCGGGCAAGCTGCCGTCGCTCGGATGAACCGCGGCGACCGTGGCCTGGTACTGCTCTTCGGTGCCACCAGCGAACTGGTGGACGACGCCGTACGCCATCTTGATCTCCTCACGTTGTGCAACAGGATCTCCCGGCGAAGCCCCAGAGCGCCGGCGAGCCGACCCTACATCGGAGCGCGCGGACGTTCAACGGATCGGCCGGTTATGTTCAAGCTGTGGAGGGCGGATCGGTCAGCAAATTGGACACGCCGTGCCTGGTGGTGGACCTGAACGCATTCGAGCGCAACGTGCGGCTGTGCATGGAACGGCTCGCCGCGGTCCGCATCCGCCCCCACTTGAAGACCGCGAAGAGCCCCGAAGTCGCACGACTGTTGCTGGAGGCGGGCGCCGCTGGTATCTGCGTCGCGAAGGTCAGCGAAGCCGAGGTGATGCTCGACGGCGGGATTGACGATGTGCTGATCACGACGGAACTCGCGGGTCCGCTCAAGGCGCGGCGCCTTGGCGAGCTGCTCGGTCGCTGGCCCGACGCCCACGTCACCGTCGTTGTGGATTCCTGGGAGGGAGCAGCGGCGCTCGATGCGGCTGTGCCCCGTGCTGTCGACACTTTGATCGACGTGAACGTGGCCCAGGACCGCTGTGGCGTCCTTCCCGCCGACGCCCGCGCGCTCGCGGACCGCGTCGGACAGCTGAAGCGGGTCCGGATCGTCGGGCTGCAGGGATACGAAGGCAACCTCCAACACGTACGCGAAGCGCGCGAGCGCCAACTTCTCTGCGACCAGGCGATGGAACGGCTCGCGTCGGCGGCCGGAGATCTGCGCGCCAGCGGACACGCGGTCGATGTGGTGAGCACCGGCGGGACCGGGACGGCGGAGTTCTGTGCGCTCCACGACGTCGTCACCGAGGTTCAGCCGGGGTCGTTCATGTTCATGGACGTTGACTACGAGCAGACGCGGGGTGTCCCCTACGAGCCGGCACTCACGGCGCTCGCGACGGTGATCAGCCGTCCGCACAGCGACCGCGTCATCGTCGACGCCGGTCTGAAAACGCTTTCGAACGACTCCGGTCCCGCACGTGTGGCGGACCCGGCTGGGTGGACCTATCACCACGCTGGCGACGAGCACGGAATTCTGACGAGCGCTCGCTCCGACGACGCGGGTGAGTTGCGCGTTGGCGACCGAGTGGCGCTCGTGCCGTCGCACATCGACACGACGGTCAATCTGCACGACGCCATGTACGCGCATCGGCACGGCGAGCTGGCGGCGACCTGGACGATTGCCGCGCGCGGCAAGGTTCAGTAGCGCGGGCGCTGACCACCCGACCGCCCGGCTAGCGATACTGGAGACGATGGCTGACCTCAACGTGCTCGGCGGAGCGCTCGCCTCCTGCGGCACCGACCCGCTCACCGGCTTCTTTCGTGACGGTTGCTGCCGCACAAGTCCGGAGGATCGAGGTAGCCACACGATCTGCGCCGTCGTGACGGCCGAGTTTCTCGAACACCAACGGGGGATCGGCAACGACCTGATCACGCCGATGCCCGAGTATCGATTCCCGGGCCTCCGTCCAGGCGATCGGTGGTGCGTGACGGCAGTCAACTGGCTGCAGGCACACGCCGATGGCGCGGCGGCCTACGTCGTCCTCGCGTCGACGCATGAACGCGCGCTCGAGATCGTCCCGCTCCAAGCTCTGCGCGAGCACGCCGTCGACGTGCCTCCGGATCTCGGCACGCTGCAGGAGTGAGCCGCGCTCCGGATCCCTCAGCCGCCGATCGAGACGCTCAGCCACGGATCGAGACGCTCAGCGCGCGGGCGACCTGCTCGCGCGAGCGCGCTCCGACCGCCGCCTTGAGAGCCGACTGCCAGCGCTCGGCGCTCAGCGACGGCGACTCGAGTCCCAGATCCGTGAGCACGGCGGACTGGTCGACGTGCTGGGCGATCTGCTCAGCACGGCGCTGCGCGGCAATGTGCTGGGCGCGAGCGAGCTGGGTGCGACCCCCCTCGCCGGAAAGGATCAGCAGGTCGTCGGCCACGGCGGGCACCGCGCGACGAGCGCATCGCTCCCACGGCGCGTCGGCGGCTGAGTCGACGACAACCTGGCGAACGACTCGCCAGCCATCGTGGTGAGAGTCACAGCGGGCGACGAGAAAGCGGGCGAGTGCCTCAGCGACCCGAGCGGCTCCAGGTTCCGAGCCGTGCCCATCGAGGTGGCGCAGCGCCGCGCGTACGTTGCGCCCGTTGTCAACCGCCCTCGCGAGCTGCGTCGGCGTTCGCTGGCGCGCGTTTCTTGAATCTTCGATGCATCAACCGTACTCGCAACTCCTCAGCCCGAGCCCGGACCGCGCGGTCGGCGCCGCCAGAGCAAGCCCGCGACCAGGATCAGCATGCTGGCACCGCCGGCAGCTTTCAGTGCCGGACGCTCGCGCAGGGCTTGGACCTGGGCTCGCACTTCTGGCCAGACCGTGTCGGTGACAAGCCGCTTTGCCGCCTCGCGATCACCGGCCTTGAAGTCCGCTCGCGACGTATCGGGGACGGGAACCGGTTCGCCGAAGGAGATGCCGATGCGATGGCGGCCGCGGAGCAGCGCGGCGCTCAGCAGACGGTCGGTCCCGACCATCGCCATCGGCAGTAGTCGCGCGCCGGTCTGCAGGGCTAGGCGTCCGGCGCCGCTGTGGGGCTCGCCCACCAGCTCGTCCGACCGGAACTGGAGTCTGCCCTCGGGGTAGATCGCCACGGCCTGCCCCGCTTCGAGCAGAGCTCGGGCGGTTTCGATGGCGAGCGAGTCTCCCGAACCGCGGCGCACCGGGAACCCACCGAGCGCGAGCAGGAACCGAGCTCTACGAGGAGAGCGGAACAGCTCGGCCATCGCCATCCAGCGCAGCGGCCGCGGACACGCCACGGCTTGGAAGAGGGCATCACTCAGGGAGCGATGATTGGAAACGAGAAGCACGGCGCCATCCGCCGGGACTCGCTCCGCGCCGATCACCTGGGGCGCGAACAGCAGCCGGACGAGCGTCTTGACGATCGCCAGAACCACCGCTCGGGTCGGCCCTGCTCGCCACTCCCGGGCCCGTTGATGGAGAACCTCGTCGGAGAGATTCGGCCGGGCACGAGCCACACCCGAGAGTCTGACGCAGCGGGTTCCTCATGGCTCGCGGCTCCTGAGGAAGCCGACGAGGCTCGTGCGCTGACGTTCTGTCAGCGAGCCGAGCGTCTTGCGCTCCGAAAGCGACGCCGATCGAAGCACCTTGGAGGCGCGCTTCGGTCCCCACCCACGCTGGCTGCGGAGCAACTCAGCGACGGTCATCGTGTCGGTGTCGCTCGAGCCTCGGAGGATCGTGTCCGCCGGCGCGAGTTCGCCGGCGCGCAGTCGCCGTTTGAGTGTCGCGCGGGCGGCTCGGATGTGGTTCGCGCGAGCGAGCGCCAGGAGCCGCCGCTGCTGCGGGAGCGCGCTGTCGCGGCTGCTGTTGACCGAATCTCGGCCCATCAATCCTCCGAGGAGTCACGGACGCGACCACGCAATGGAATGCTGCACGGCGCAGCCGCGTTCTCCTGTCGAGGCGCGGCCACTGGAACAGTGGGTCAGCGCCGGCTGAAGCACGTCACCGGCCCCGCAGTCAAAAAACAGTCACCCATACCTCTCGCGTCCGGCGCAGATCGCCCCATTGGTCGCTTCGGGCTTGAGCTGAGAATTCTGGCCGCAGGGCCAGCACTTCTCACCCTACTCCGATGGCAGCGCCAGCGTAGGCGAGTCCCGAGTTTCATCCGAAATAGCGACCAAACCGCAGCTGATCACACCGCGCCGGCGCTCGCCTCCAGCTGCGGCTGGGCATCGGGTCCACTTCGCGCTACCGTGAGAGGTCGGCTCGGCGGTACGGAGTTCTCGTAAAGTCGGGTGTGGCCCCGCTTGCAGCGCTGGCCCGGAGCGTTATCGGCCTGCGGTGAACGGAGCTGGAAGTGGAAGCTGAATCATTGGTCGTCCCTCGGGGCGACGACAACGTGCTCGGCGCGCTCGCGCCCGATTACACCGAACTCGATGCAATCGATCACCCCCTCGCGGATGGGATCGCGACCGGAATCGTTACGGTCGCGCCGGCGCTGGGCCTGGCGTGGGCTGCGTGGGAGGCGTGGGGCGGCCTGTTGCGATGGCAGGACCTGCTCGTGTTCGCCATCTGTTACTTCCTGACGGGCATCGGCATCACGGTCGGCTTTCATCGCCTGCTGACCCACCGAAGCTTCCGGACCCATGCCGCGGTGCGCGGCTTGCTCGCAGCGCTGGGTTCTGCGGCGGTCGAGGGTCCAGTGATCGAGTGGGTCTCCCAGCATCGAATGCATCATGCTCACTCAGACCGAGAAGGCGATCCGCACAGTCCCCATGTCGGGCACGGCGCAGGCTGGCTCGGGACGATGCGAGGTCTGCTGCACGCTCACGTCGGCTGGCTATTCGGGATGGCCGGCGTCGCGAGCGCCTCTCGATACGCCCCCGACCTGGTCGAGGACCGGGTGATCGGGTTCATCGATCGGGCGTTCCCGGTCTGGGTACTCGCCGGGCTAGCCCTGCCGTTCGGGCTCGGCGTGGCGTTGACGGGGTCCGTCCTCGGCGGGTTGACGGGCCTTCTCTGGGGCGGGGCGGTGCGGATGTTCTGCATGCACCACGCGACGTTCAGCATCAACTCGCTATGCCACTTCTTCGGCCGACGGACATTCGATACTGACGATGAATCGCGCAACCTCGCGTGGCTCGCGCTGCCAACGCTCGGAGAGGCCTGGCATAACAACCACCATGCCTTCCCGACGTCGGCCAGCCACGGCATGGGACGCTGGCAACTCGACCCTTCAGCAGCGGTGATCTGGGTCCTGGAGCGCACCGGGCTGGCCTGGGACGTCGTGCGAATCTCCGATGCGCGCCGCCTGGAGCGCAGCGGCGCACCCCAGAATTAGGGCCCGCTGGACGCCCGTCTTTTCTACCGGAACGAGGCCGCGCGTCGGAACGTTCTATCGTGAGGTGAGAAAGCCGATGACGACCGAAGACCTCACCGAACTCGAACGAGCCGGACGACGCTGTGCCGTGTGCCGTTCCGCTCGCGGATGGCGGGGCTTTCAGATCGTCCGCCCGGCCGGGCAGGACCCGATTGTTCTATGCGCCAGCTGCCGAGCCCGCTTCGGGGAGGCTCCGCCGAGCGCAGCCAGGCCGGCGACCGCACCCCAACCGGTCACCGCACCCGAATCCTCTTCGCCTGCTGCCGAGCCGCGGGGCCCGCGACGGCAAGAGAGTCCGCGAGAACATGCGCCCGATCGCGTTCGGGCCGCACTCGAGGAGCTGCCGAGTTCGTTCTCGACCGCGATGGCCGCCCGAGCGGCCCGGCTGAGCCACGACAAGACGCTTGCGCGACTGCAGGATCTGGAGGGTCGCGGCCAGGTCCGGCGCGTCGGCAAACGCTGGTCGACCGAGGCGCCCCCGACGGACCTGACCGCGGCGATCGATCGGCTCGAAGCCAAGACGAGCAACCTGCGGATCGTCAGAGACCGGGCGCGGATCGGCTGACTCGCATCAGCCAGCGTCACGGTCGGCGCTCGCGCCGATCGTGAGCCCCGACGCGAGTCCCAGGGCGCGGGCCTGTTCGGCCGACATGATCTCGCGGCCGAAGGGCAGCAGCGAAACCGGTATCAGCTTAAAGTTCGCGAGGCCGAGTGGGATCCCGATGATCGTGATGCACAGCAGCGCGCCGGTGACCAAATGGGCGAGTGCGAGCCACCAGCCGCACAGAACCACCCACAGGATGTTCCCGAGCGCGGAGGCGACGCCGGCGTCCGGCCGTTTGACAACGGTTCGGCCGAACGGCCATAGCGCGAACATGCCGATCCTCAGCGCGGCGATCCCGAACGGGATCGTGATGATCAGGACGAAGCAGATCAGCGCCGCGAACACGTAGCCGAGTGCCAGCCAGAAGCCGGCCAACACGAACCAGATGATGTTCAACAGCAGACGCATGGTGCTGGGTCGAGCGACCGCTTCCCGTCGTGGATCCTATTCGTCATCGGCCGAAGCGAGCTGATCATGCGCTCGAAGGGCAGCTCTGAGCACGGAGGGTTTGGCGACGTTGATCCGCAGATCTACGCCGCAGCGCACGCCAGCCTGCGTCGCCGTCGCTAGGCTGAGCGGCATGGGCTACAGGCATCTACTTGTGGCCTATGACGGGACTTCCGAGGGACGCGAGGCGATCCTCGCCGCCGACCAAATGGCACGCCGAGACCGGACTCGATTGACGGTCGTCGTTGTCGTCCTGCTGGAACAGCCCTTGCGGTGGGTCACGCGCTGGCCCAGAGGAACGCGTGTGTGGAACGACGTGCTTCTGGACCGAGCCCGCGCTGACCTCGAACGCGCGAAGGAGCTGATCGCAGCGCCGGCGGAATTCACCGTGCTGTTCGGTTCCCCGCACCAGGCGCTCCCAGAAGGCGCGGAGGAATTCGACTGCGACGGGATCATGCTCCCGCCGAGACCGCGCGGCCGCGTCGCGAGACTGCTGTCACGCGACCACGCGGCTGCGATCCGGCGGTGCACGGCGTGTGACGTTGTGCAACCTCGCTGATGACCGTCCGGATCGATACAGCTCGGGTTGGTCGCGGTGACTCGTGTTCGGGTTGGTGGCCGGCCAGATGGCGGTGAAGGCGTGCTTGAACGGCGGCCGCACGCGGGCTGAGCATCCTGCGTTGCCGCAGTCGCCGGCTGAGCTTGCAGCCGACGCGGTCGCTGTGCGGCGCGCCGGAGCGTTCGCAGTCCACGTGCATCCTCGTGACCTTGACGGCACGCAGACGCTGAAGCCCGCGGCGTGCGGCGCCGCGATTGAGGCGATTCGGGACGCGGTTCCCGGGATGCCGGTTGGCCTCTCCACCTCGGAGGCGATCGATCCGGACCCGTTCTCTCGTGCTGCCGCGGTGAGGAACTGGCGACAGCGACCCGACTTTGTCTCGGTGAACCTGTCCGAGCTCGGTTGGGCGGGAATCGTGCGCGCCGCCTTGCACGCGGGGATCGCCGTCGAGGCGGGGCTCGGCACGCCCGCCGAGGCTGAAGCGTTGGCCCGTAGCCCGTTCGCGCACCAACTCGTGCGTGCCCTGATCGAGGTTGACGGGGGCGCGGAGGAGGCTCGCGTGATCGCGGATCTGGTCCCCGTCGGGATCCCGCAGCTGTGGCACGGCTACGGCGAACGAACGTGGGAGGTGATCTCGGCGGCCGCCGCTTCGGGCATCGACGTGCGCGTCGGCCTCGAGGACGTGCTTGTGCTGCCTGACGGTCGGACTGCCGCCGACAACGCCGAACTCGTCACCACCACCGTCGAGATGATCGGGCGCGCGCTGTAGCCGCCCGGCACTCTCAGGCCGCGACCGTGCGCCCGCGCGTGCTTGCGAGCAGGAAGGCGAGCCCGTACAGAATGGCCACGATCACCAGGAGAAAGCGATAGCCGGTGATCAGGGCGACGTACTCGATCGCCCCGCCGACCATCGCGCCCAGAAGGTTGGCGCCGAACGCGACGGTCGAGGAGGGCACGTCGCGGAAGCGCTGGGCGAAGACGATGTTGGCGCAGAAGATCGGTGTGAACGCGACCGCCGCTCCGGCGATAAAGCGCACGACGGGCGTTAGCGACAGGATCGATTGCTGCGGGACGAGCCACGCCACCGCCAGCGAAGCGGCGAGCGCGAGGTAGAGCCACTGCGGGCGAGGGAGGCGCACGTGCCTGGCGACTTCGATCGCGACGTAAACGCTCAACAACACGCCCGCGAACACGAGCGAGTTGACGAACCACGTCGTCCCGAACAGGAGCGCGAACTGCACCACGTTCTTGGTCTCGAGCAGGCTGAAGGCGGCACCCATGCAGAACAGATCCATGTACCTGCGCATCCGCAGCGGTGTGCCGCCCGCGAGCCACACGAGCGCCAGCGCACCGATCAGTACCAGCGCGAGAACCCGGAGGTAGAACGCCGGGATCGTGTGGCTGGTCAGGTATGGGAACGGCCAATCGTCAGTCGCGATCGAGGTCCTCTGCCCACTCCACGGGCTGGCGCAATTGCGCGCCGCACCGGCGCCCGCGGTGAGAACGGCCTGCTGACGCCCGGCAAGCCGCGAGCCGACCTCCTCGCACGGCCGCGAGCCGAACACCGTCAGCAGCGTCGTCGCGTAGCGATCGAGCAGCGGCGGCTCGTAGTAGTTGTACATCGCGAAGGTGCCGCCCGGCGCGAGGATGCTCTTGACCCGGCGCACGGACTCGAGCGTGAACAGATAGTTCTCCAGGCGCAGGTTGCCCTGGCCCGCCAACAGGGTCAGCGAGTCGGGCAGCGCGAATAGGATCAGGTTGTAGCGGCGGCTGGTGTCCTGGATGAAGGCGCGCCCGTCGTTGATGTGGACGGTCACTCGGGGCGACTGATACGGGTGGTCGGGGTTCCACCGACGGCCGAGGCTCTGGATCACCGGATCGATCTCGACCGCATCGATGTGCCGGGCGCCCTCTGACAACGCGACGGCGACGTCGTTGCCGGTGCCGGCGCCGACGATCAGGACGTTGTCCAGGCGGCTGTGATCGACGTGCCGGTAGGGATAGAAATAGAACGGCTCGAGCCTTCGCAGCGTCGAGATCGGATACGCCGTCTGGTGCGGGATGTTGTTCGCCCACACGGTGATCACTCCACGCGTCGGAATGCCGTGGACGCGGGTCGGAGCCACCGTGTGGACGGCATGGACCTTGTAATACGGCGACCAGTGGTCGAGCGACGACGCCGACTCGACCCCGAGCAGCGCGAGCACGGCGACGAGAGAGCCAATGTGCCACCAGCGCAGCCGCCGCCAGAGCAATACGACGATCACGAGTGACGCGATCGCGCCCCACGCGACGGGTGGGAGCCACAGGAACGACAGCACCGAGAACGCGGTGATTCCCAGCAGACTGCCGAGGATGTCGATCCGGTACGCCTCTAGGGGGCTGAAACGCCGGAAGCTCCTAGCCGCTTCTTGCCCGATGCCGGCCAACGTCGCGGCAACGAGCAGGAAGATGACCGAGACGCTCAGCCACTCGGGCAGCAGCGGCAGCCCGCGCGCGCCCTCCACGAGGTGCTTGCTGCTGATCGAGTTGATCGACGCCGGAAACGCGAGCACGAACGCGATCAGCAGGGCAAGGGCAACGGGAGTGACCGGCAACAGGCTCCACCTGGAGTCCGCGCGCAGGAAACCGATGCCGATCCCGAGAAAGCTCGCCAGCAGGACGAAGTTCGTCAGCGATGCGAGGTGGACGTTGTTGGCGCCAGTCCACCGGATCAGCGCCAACTCCAAGAACAGCAGGAGAAAGCTGAGCAGGAGCAGCCGTAGCCGGTCCGCGGACGCGGCGCTGGGCGGCGCGATCTCCGTGCTCGCCGCCGCGGTCGATTCCTCGAATGTCGCGATCGAATCCCCAGGCATTTCTATACAGAGAGCCAGCCCAAGCCCCGCTTGGGTTCTGGCCGCAGCCGTCCAACCCGTCGCGAAACCTCAGGG
The DNA here is from genome assembly GCA_963712675.1 of uncultured Solirubrobacteraceae bacterium. Lineage (GTDB taxonomy): Bacteria > Actinomycetota > Thermoleophilia > Solirubrobacterales > Solirubrobacteraceae > Palsa-465. Next base: position 101,148 of record CAVQJF010000021.1, on the reverse strand, counting down.
CATTGACAGCCGCACCTCCTGCGGACAGCCTACCCCGATCGTCGCCACAACATCCCCGGCACCGGTCCGCGCGCGCTCGAGCTCAGCAGCGCCGCGGAAGCCTCACAGTGGCGGGCGTCGCCGTCGTGATCGTGCAACCTCGTGACGTGGTCAGCGTCACGCTTGAACCGGCAGCGGTCACCGCCAGCGAGCGGCCCGACCGGTGGAACTGCACGACCGCGTCCGGCGGCGTCGCGAAGTGGTAGGCGATGTTCCACAGTCGCCCCTCGGTGGCGACCGTCTGATCGACCCATGAGCGCGGATTCGACACGACCGGCTTGAACGGACCCCAGGCCAGCATCGCCTCCAATTCGTTGCGGAAGTTAGGAAGATCGTGGCCGCCGGGATGCACCTGGTAGGTCACGTTCGCGCGGGCGGCGTCGAGCGCCGCACGATAGGCGCGGTTCATCGGATAGATGATGGCGCCCTCGAGCAGGCCTCCCACGAGTGCCGAGCCCAGGATGTGCAGCTCAGCGTCCGTGAGGCTGCCGGTGCCGGTGCTCACGAACACGCGCGTGTGCAGCAGGTTCTCAACCAGCGCAGTCGGGTTGTGACCCGTGGCGTAGAACCCGCTCGGCGGCCCCTCGACGGCGTTGATTTCCCAGTCCCCTTCGAGCGGCGCCAGCGACGTGAGCGTCTCTCCCTCGGACACCAGGACACCGTAGATCTGAGGATCGACGAATCCCGAGAGCGTCGCGACGGAGCCGAAGAAGCCCGGCAGCCGTCCACCGAGATATGTGGCTCCGAGGCCGCCCATCGAGATGCCGGCGATAGCGTGGTAACGGCGCTGCGGGAGGATCCGATAATGGCGCAGGACGTAGGGCAGCACCTCGTTGAGCTCGTAGCTTTCCCATGACGGGTTGCTGCGCTGTCCGTTGTTCCACCAGTCGGTGTACCAGCCGCTTGCGCCCTCCGGCATCACGACGATCGCGTCCAGACCAGCCATCGTCTGCTGGATTCCGTTCTTGGCGTACCAGTCGTAGTCCGATTGCAGGCCGTGCAGGAGCACTAGCAGTGGGTAGGCCTTACGCCGGCTGTAGCCCATTGGGAGCAGCACGTTCGCGCGGGGCGGCCCTGGGTATGGGAGCCACTTCGAGGCGACCTCTCCGGCCGTCGCCGGAATCGTCACGGTCACGATCTGATTTGCTCGACCCGCCGTGTTGCACACGAACAGCGCGAGCGCCCCGATCACGGCGACCAACATCCCTCTGCCCATCGGCGTGTCCTCTCCGTCCTGACGCGGCAAGCATCTACCCGCCTGCGATTCCCGCGGCCAGCAACGATAACCGAGGTGGGGTCGCGGGTTTCGCCTTTCCGGCTTCCTCGACGGCCCGGGGCTCATCCGGGGATCCGCTAGCGTCCGATCGACCGAGTCGACTACAGCAGCGAACGTCGAGACAGGAGGCGATACATGCCTGAGCAAGCGATAGGCACGCGCGAGGAGTGGCAAGCGGCCAGGGATGCGCTGGCGAAGCTCGAGGCCGAGCAGGCTGTGCGAAACGCGGAGATAAAGCGCAAGCGACGCGAGCTCCCGTGGGTACCCGTGGAGAAGGCGTATGAGTTCGACACTGAAGACGGCAAGAAGACCCTCGCCGAGCTCTTCGACGGTCGCTCACAGCTCCTGGCCTACAACATCATGTTCGGCCCCGAGTACGCCCTCGGCGCGTGCCCCGGCTGCACCAGTCTCGGCGACGGCCTCGACGGCGCGCTCGTCCACCTGAACCACCGTGACGTGACGCTGATCTGCTTCTCCCGGGCGCCGATCGACCGGCTCGTCGCCTACAAGCAGCGGATGGGCTGGCAGTTCCCGTACGTCTCCACCTACGACACGGACTTCCCCTTCGACTTCGGCCTTGCGATGACCGCGGAGCAGACACAGGAGATCCCGCCGGTGAAGGAGATGATCGACAACCCGCCCGACTGGCTCGAGGAGTGGTCGCGGCAGGTCGGGGCCGAGCTCAAGGACGGCCTGCGCGAGGGCCCCGGTTGGATCGCGTTCGCGCTCGAGGACGGCACCGTCTACCACACGTACACCGTGATGGCGCCCGACCCGTTCGTGGCCCCGTACTTCAACTTTCTGCTCGACCGCACGCCGCGAGCACAGCCCGAGGAGCCGCGTACCTGGCGCAAGGACGAATACCCGGACTAGCGGGCGACGCCGGCCCGGGGTAGTGACCAACGCCGAGATCGCCGACCGGCTCGACGCCTTCGCGGCGGTGCTGGAGCTCGGCGACGCCAATCCCTACACGACCAGGGCCTACCGACGGGCGGCCGAGACCGTCCGCGACAGCGCGGTAGAGGTCGCCGAGCTCGTGGCCGCCGGTCGTGGTCGCGAGCTTCGGGGCATCGGCGCCGGGATCGAAGCCCGCCTGCGTGAGCTCGTGAGCACCGGACAGATAGCGGAGCTCGCCGAGCTCGAGCGCGAGCTCGTCCCTGACCTCGTTGGGCTCGGCCGCTACCTCGGGCTTAGCGCCCAGCGCGTCATCGACATCGCCCGCGCGCTCGAGATCCGCACCGCCGGCGAGCTGCGGGAGGCGGCCGCTGCAGGCCGCCTGCGCGACGTGCCCGGCATCGGCCCGAAGACTGAGGCACAGATCTCCTCGGCGCTGGCCCGCGAGACCGAGCCCCGCTCGCCGCGGGGCCTGTGGCTCAACCGTGCCAGGGACCTCGTCGGCGGCATCTCCCGTTCCCTCGATGCCGAACCCGCCGGCGACGTGCGCCGCTGGTGCGACTCCTGTCACCGGCTCGCGGTCGTCCGTGCGTCGGCACATCCCGACGCGGTGCTGGCGCAGTTCGCGGAGCTCCCCCAGATCGTCGCCGTGATCGAGCGAGGCGACCGGCGTGCCGTCGGGGTCACCGTGGACGGGCTCCCGGTGGAGCTGACGGTGCCCGAACCGGACTCGTTCGGGACTGCGATGATGCGTGCGACCGGTTCGCCCGAGTATGTGGCGGCGCTCGAGCCGCTACCGGCCGGACCCGACGAGGCCGCGGTCTACGCTGCGCTGGGCGTGCCCTGGTGCCCACCCGAGCTGCGGGAGGCACCGTTCCGCGACCCACCGCCGCCGCTCGTCAAGATCGAGCAGATCCGCGGGGACCTGCACTGTCACACGACGTGGTCCGACGGGCGGGCCAGCGTCACCGAGATGGCGCGCTCGGCTCGCGCACGAGGCTATGAGTACCTGGCGATCTGCGACCACACCCCCGCGGTGGGCGCGGTGCGGGGGCTCACCCCCGACGACGTCCGCCGCCAGGGCGAGGAGATCGAGGCGGCCAACGCTGAGCTGGCCCCGTTCCGGGTGCTGCGCGGAATCGAGTGCGACATCCTCCCGGACGGGCGGCTCGACCTTCCCGATGACGTCCTCGCCGAGCTCGACTGGGTCCAGGCCAGCGTGCACGGTGGGCAGCGAATGCCTCGCGCGGAGATGACCAAACGCGTGGAGGAGGCGCTGGGCCACCCGGCCGTCCGCTGTCTCAGCCATCCCACCGGCCGCCTCATCAACCGGCGTCCTGAGAACGCGGTCGACCTCGATCGGATCTTCGACCTCGCACGCACGCAGGGCGTCGCCCTGGAGGTCAACGGCCTGCCCGCCCGGCTCGATCTCAGCGGCGAGCACGTGCGCGACGCGCTCCGCGCCGGCGTCGCGATCGTCTGCTCCACCGACGCGCACTCCCCGGCGGGCCTCGACAACATCACGCTCTCGGTCGCCACGGCGCGCCGCGGCTGGGCGACAGCCGCCGACGTCCTCAACACCCGGACGTTGGACGCTCTCCTGAGCCGCGGTGCGCGTCCCGCGCACGACCGTTAGGGTCGTCCGTGACGGTCGGGCCGGGCGCCTTCGTCGCGACGCTCGTCGCTCTCGGTGTGCTCGGTGTGCCACCGTTTCGGCGGTGGCCTCATCCGACATTCCCGACCCGCCGGTTGGCCTGGTTTATAGAACTGGCTGTCTCGGCGATGTCCCGTTCAGCGAGTACGAGCGAATGTCGCGGTCGCAGCGCGTGTTCATCGAATCGATGCTGCCGGGCGACTGGAGCTGGAGTGGGAAGCGCGTCCTCGATTTTGGTTGCGGGGTCGGCAGGACGCTGCGACAGTTCGCAGCGGAGGCTGAGGATGCGGAGTTCTGGGGCTGCGACATTCACGAGCCGAGTGTCGCTTGGGTGCGGCAGCATCTGTGCCCGCCATTTCGCGCCTTTCGCTGCGAGGAGGAGCCGCGACTGCCACAAGCTGATGGCTACTTCGATCTGATCTACGCGATGAGCGTGTACACCCATATCGTCGACCACTGGGCCGGGTGGCTGCTCGAGCACCGGCGCGTGCTCGCCGCGGACGGGCTGTTGCTGGTGAGCTTCCTCGGCGAGGGACTGATCGAGCCGATCGCGGGCGAATCGTGGGACGAGCGGCGGATCGGCATGAACGTTCTGCGCGCGGGCGTCCCGTTTGACCGGGGCGGCCCGAATGTCTTCCATTCGCCGTGGTGGCTCCGAGCCCGTTGGGGCAGGGCCTTTGAGATCGTCGCGCTGCGGGCTCACGGCGGTGACGACGAGAGCCCGGCCGGGCAGGGACTGGTCCTGATGCGTCCCAGGTCCACGGCGTGCTCGATCGCCGAGTTGGAGCGGCTCGAGGAGCACGAGCCGCGAGAGATCACCGCGCTGCAGCATCAGGTGCGCCAGGCGATCGCCGAGCGCCGAGCGCTTCAGCTCGAGCTCGATAGCCGACATCGCTCGGCTGCGACCACGGCACGCCGCACGTTGGCAAGGGTCGTCCGCGCCGGCAGCAGAGCGGGGCGCCTGCTCGGATCCCGATACCCTCTCCTGATCAGCGAGCACCTCCGCATCGAGCGAGGTTGGATCTACGTGAACGGCACCCGCCAGGACGATGGCACGATCGCGCTCGGGACCGGCGGCGAGATGCGCTTCAGCCCGTTCGAGGCGATGTCACAACGCCAGGAGACGCACATCACCTGGGGCGACATCCTCACCGCTTCGGTGCAGCGGCTGGCTTTCTGGCGCCGCTAGACGACACGTGCCGGCGGTGGACCTACGCGCGGCGATCATCGGCTACGGATTGGCCGGGCGGTTCTTTCATGCGCCGCTGATCGCCGCGACCCCCGGGCTCGTCGTGTCGAGCGTGGTCACATCGAACCCCGAACGCCGGGCGCAGGTTTCGCGAGAGCATCCCGACGCGCAGATACTGAGCACTCCCGCCGAGTTGTGGGACCGCGCCGACCAACATGATCTGGTCGTGCTGGCGGCGCCCAACGACGCGCACGCGCCGTTGGCCGGCGAGGCGATCGACCGCGGGCTGGCCGTCGTCGTCGACAAGCCGCTCGCGATGACCTCCGGCGAGGCCGAAGCTCTGGTCGACCGTGCCGAGCGAGCGTCAACGTTGCTCACGGTGTTCCAGAATCGCCGCTGGGACTGCGACCAGCTCACGCTCGCTGGGCTAATGGCCGAGGATCGGCTGGGCACCGTCTTTCGCTACGAATCACGTTTTGAGCGCTGGCGGCCAGCGGCGAGTGCCGAGTCCTGGCGCGACTCAACCTCACCTGAGCTGGGCGGAGGCCAGCTGCTCGATCTTGGCACTCATCTGATCGACCAGTCGCTTGTGCTCTTCGGCCCGGTCACGCACGTCTATGCCGAGGTCGACGCTCGCCGCGGCGCGCCGGGTGACGATGACGCGTTCGTCGCTCTGCGCCACGCCCGCGACGTGATCAGTCATCTGCGCGCATCCGCGATCACGGCGGCGCCGGGACCGCGGCTTCGTGTCTTGGGCACGAAGGCGGCGTTCGTGGTGCGGGAGCTGGACGGTCAGGAGAACGCGCTGCGGTCCGGCACCCGGCCTGACGAGGTGGCCGATTGGGGCGCCGAGCCCGAGTCGCACTGGGGTCAACTGGTGAGCGGGGAGAAGAGCACGCCCGTGCCCAGCGAGCGCGGTGATTGGCCGCGGTTCTACGCGCTGCTGGCTCGGGCGCTCCGCGACGGCGGTCCGCCGCCGGTCGATCCGCGCGACGCCGTGGCTACGTTGCGGGTCATCCAGGCGGCGCGGCTGAGCGCGGACCGCCGCGACGTGGTGACGCTCCCAGGCTGACATCGAGGGCACGCTCGGCGGGGCGCCGCGTAGCCACGGTCGTGGGTACTCAGCCACACCCGGCCCGGAACGCGTGCTGGACGATCGGCAGCTCGCTTGCGCAGATTGGGTGGAGAATATTGCGATCGAGCACGACGCCGACCACGGAGGACGCGAATGACACGAAAGGCCGACTTCAACGCCGAGGAGTGGGCGACCGTCGTAGATGCGCCGCTCTACGCCGGCATGCGCGTGATCACCGCCGACCGTGGCGGAACGCTGCGCGAGAGCCTGGCGATGGGGCGGGTCTACCAGGAGGCGCGTCAGCACCATGGGGACAGCGAGCTGCTCGACGAGATCGTGCAGTCGCCGCCTGCGATCGATCCAAACCGCGTCCGCGAGGCGGGCGCGAACATCCCCGACCTGATGGCGCAGCAGCTGCGCGATGCTGTCGGAATCCTCGAGGGAAACGCGTCGGCAGCCGACGTCGACGCCTACAAGAAGTTCGTGATGACCGTTGCGCAGGCGGTAGCCAGCGCTCACAAGGAGGGGGGCTTTCTCCACATCGGCGGCAAGCAGATCAGCGATGCGGAGAACCAGGCGCTGGACGAGATCTCGACGGCACTGGGCGCGCCCCCGGCAGCGTGAAGCGCAGCTAGTTCGCACCGACTGGCATCGGCGACCCGATGAGCTGGGTGCTCATGGTTGACGCCCGGAACTCTGGCTCAGCCACTCTTGATCACGGGTGCGCCGCGAAGACATGGGCGACAGCTCCGGCGCTGAAGGCGGTGGTGCTGATCGGCTCGATGCTGAGCGGGGCGGTGAAGAGTCGCTCGCCGCCGCCCAATACAACCGGGTGGACGACAAGGCGGCACTCATCGATCAAGCCGGTCTCGACCAGCGCACGGGCGAACCGTGCACCCCCCTGAGCCAGCAGGTACCCGGTGGTCCGCTCCTGCTTGAGTCGCGTGAGCGCTTCGGACAGGTCGCCGGTGGCGACCGTTGTCTCGGGCCAGTCGGCGGATTTCAACGAGTTCGAGAACACGACTTTGGGGATCTCGTTCATCGGCTTGGCGAACGGCCCTGGGGCGCTAGGCCAGAAGGCCGCCCACCTGGTGTAGGTGGTGGCACCCATCAGGTGCGCAGCGGCGTTGCTCACGGTCTCGAGCGTCCAGCTCGCGCCATCGGGAGAGCGGCCCGCGGTGACCCACTCGGTGCTCCCGTCGGGCGGTGCGACGTAGCCGTCGAGCGAGACGGACATCTTCAGGACCAGTGAGCCCACGTGGCTGCTTCCTTCCGGGATGGATGTCATACCGCCTGTACTCCGCCGCCTTCAAAAACTCATCGGCGGCGATCCGGAAGTACCGCACGTGATAGGCGCGTCTATACACTTGCTCGCTCAACCATCGCCAGCTCGATCTCCGCTAGCTCAGGGCGGTCGTAACACGCCGATTCGAGGAGCCACAGATGCCGAAGCTGCAGGTGATCGTAGGAAGCACACGCCCGACCCGCGCCGCTGACCGGGTTGTGCCCTGGGTCGTGGAGCGCGCACAAGCTCACGGCGGGTTCGAGGTCGAGCTGCTCGATCTGCGCGATTGGCCACTGCCGTTCTTTCAAGAGCATTTCGGCACGATCGGCGACATCTCTGACCCGACGTACTCGGACCCGATCGTGCTCGCGTGGAACCGCAAGATCGCCGAGGGCGACGCTTACCTGATCGTGACAGCCGAGTACAACCACAGCGTTCCCGGTCAGCTCAAGAACGCGATCGACAGCGTGTTCGTCAGCTTCGGTTTCCGCAACAAGCCGATCGGGTTCGTCGGCTACAGCGGCGGCATCGCCGCCGGCACCCGCGCGGTCGAGCACCTGGCGCTGATCTTCATCGAGGCCGAGGCGGTGCCGCTGCGCAACAGCGTCCTGATCCCGTTCGTCGCGAACGCGTTCAACGAGAACGGAAAGCCGGACAACCCGGCGACCGAGATCGCGCTCGGCATCACGCTCGACGACTTGGCGTGGTTCTCGGACGCGCTCGGACGCGCCCGGGCTGACGGCGAACTCGCGCCTGGGACATTCCGGGCCCGCGCCGCGGCCGCCGCTGCGAGCGAGGACTGACGGCACACCGCGGCGCGGCCGCGCCGCGTCGGCTGATCCGGTCGGCCGTCTGCTCGGACGCTGGCTCGGCGTCTTGCTTAGATCGCGAAGTTCTTGATGGCGGGTGCTGGATCGACGGTCCCGGTCGAGTTCACCCCTCGCACCTCGAAGGTGTAACGGCCGTGCTTCAGGTGCCTGTAGGCCCTCTGGGCCGAGCACGACCGGAAGATCACTTTTGAGGTCTTGTGGCGCCGCCTGGGTCTATGTTTGATCAAGGCGCACTGGAATCTGGTCGCGTTGGCAGCGGTGAACGTGAACGAGGCGGTGCGTCGCCTGCCGTTGATCCGGGCGCGGGTGATCGTCGTGCTGTGCGGGGGTAACGCCAGCGTGCCGGTCACGAGCAGCCCTTCGGGGCTGCCCGAGCCGATGTAGTTGCCGACGGCGGCGCAGCTGCCGGTCGGGGTGCACGAGACCGAGCTGAGCGCGGCTACTTGGAACGGGCTGGTGGAGGCGTTGGCGGGCAGGTCCGCCTCGACACCCTGCGACCATCGCCCCGAGCTCTCGCTCAACAGCAGCCCCTGCTCGGCGCTCGACAGCAGCCCCTGCCCAAAGCGGTTGCTTGTGAGATACGAGCCGACGGCGGCGCAGTTGCCCGCGGACACGCACGACACCGAATCGATAGACGCAACGTTGAGAACCGGGTTGTTGATCGCATTTGGGGGCAGGGGCACCCCCACGCCGGGCGCCCACCTGCCCTCGCTCTCGCTCAACAGCAGCCCCTCCTGACTGTTAGCGCCGTTTCGGTACGAGCCGCCGGCCGCGCAATTGCCCGGCGAAGCGCACGACACCGAATTGATCTCGGTATTGCCGACGGCCCCCGCGGCGACAGACAGCGTCGCCTGGACTCCGCTCGCCCACTTCCCCGAGTTCTCGCTCACCAGCAGCCCCTGCGAGTTGCCGGTGCCGAAGTCATAGGATCCGACCGCGGTGCACGCGCCTGGCGAGCTGCACGACACCGAGGAGAGACCAGCCCCAGCATCGCTGGCCGTGGGAGCGGGCAAGACTGCCTGGACGCCCCGCGTCCACACCCCAGAGCTCTCGCTCAGCAGCAGCCCCTGACCGCTGACTGAGCTGGCGTTGTAGGAGCCGACGGCGGCGCACTCGCCCGCAGCCGCGCACGACACCGACGTGATATCGACGCACGGGCTACGCGTGTCGCACAGATCGTGATCGGACAGCCCAGTGCCGCCGGTGGCAGCGTTGGCGGGCAAGACCGCCTCAACGCCGCGCGACCACACCCCGGAGTGCTCGCTCAACAGCAACCCCTCCGGGCTGTTCGAGCTGTCGACGTAGGTCCCTACAGCGGTGCAGTCCCCCGGCGAGGAGCACGACACCGAGGACAGGGCGACATTCGGGTCCCCGGCGGCATTAGCGGGGAGGACGGCCTCAACACCCTGCGCCCACACGCCGGAGCGCTCGCTCAACAGCAGCCCCTGCTCGTGAGCCGAACTGTCGGAGTAGGAGCCAATCGCGGTGCAGCTCCCCACTGAGGTGCACGACACCGAGCGGAACGAGGGCGATGGGTCGCTGCTGGCGTTCGCCGGCATCATCGCCTCAACCCCGGTCCCCCACCTTCCCGAGCTCTCGCCCACCAACAGCCCCTGAATGTCGGACGACTTATCGCCGTACCAGCCGACTGCACTGCAGCCGCCCGGCGACGCGCACGACACCGAGCCCACATCGGTACCCGTGCCGGCGTTGGGCGGCAGGATCGCCTCGACCGCAGGCGCCCAACCCCCCACGCCAGACGCCAGCGCGTCCGATGGAGCAACAAACACAATCACCCAAAACCCAACAACCACCAGCGAAACAGCACACAGCCGTCGACTAACCGACCACCGAGCGACGGGCAACGAACCCGAACCACGAGCCGCCGCCGAGACCACCCCGATCCCCCGCTTCACGACTCTCCCAACCAAAACACAACCACTCCTCCGACTCGCCACAACGCACAGCAGTCCAGGTCCACGTGTTCTAACGCTCGAACCTCTGGAGAGTTTCGCACCGCGTTGATATCACGAAGCCGAGCCGGAGGCTTGAGTTCATTGAAGGGTGCTCCCTGTTGGGTGGAGGCGATCGTCGATCACGGTGGGCGACGCGGGGTCAGGTCAGCGAGTCGATCCAGCGCTCGAGTCGGCGCGTTTCGCGGGCGATCAACGATGGATCGCGCAATGTGTTCGCGATCAGCGCGATTCCCTGATAGGCCGCGAACAGACCTACCGCCAGGTCGCGGGCGTCGGGTCTCCCGGCCTCACGGAACTGTCGCTCGGCCCAGTCGATTGGAACCATCAGCGCCGCCCGTGCGCCGCCGGCGAGCTCGTCGTCGCGCTTATCGAGCTCTGAACAGAGCGTGCCGACCGGGCAGCCACGCTGGGCGACGATGTCGCGTTGCTCGCCGAACGCCCGCACCATCGCCTTCAGCCGAGCGCGCGGCGTGCGATGCCGCTCGGCGCTGCGAAGCATCTCGCGCATGGCATCAGCGTGCGACTCGAGCGCCGCTTCGACCAGCTGATCCTTGGTCTTGAAGTAGTAGTAGACGTTCCCCAGCGGGACGTCCGCCCGCGACGCGACATCGGCGAGCGTCGTGCGCTCGACCCCCTGCTCGTGGAACGCGCCCTGCGCGCCCTCGACCAGTCGCTCCCGCTTCCCCGACCCGTGCCCGACCCTCTTCGTTTGCTCCACGACTCGACAGTAGCTTGAGTCTGTATCATCGTCAAGTCAGTTGGCTAACTCAATGAGTGGGGAGACATGACCCAGCAACGCGCGAAGAGCGCTCTCATCACAGGCGCCAATACGGGCCTCGGGAAGGAACTGGCGAGGCAACTGGCGCTGCGCGAGGACTTTGACCGGATCTATCTCGGCTGCCGAAATCCAGCCAAGGCTGAACGCGCCAAGAGCGAGCTGCGAGAGGTCACGGGACGCTCGATCTTCGAGGTTGTGATCATCGACCTCTCAGACATGGCATCCGTTAGAGCCGCCGTGGATGCGATCACCCGTCCGCTCAACGCCGTCGTGATGAACGCCGGCGGGACCGGCGGCCCGTCACCTGCCTCGCTGACGCAGGATGGCGTCACGGAGGTCTTCGCGCAGAATCTGCTCGGGCATGTCGTCCTCCTCGAGGAGCTGATCTCCGCCGGGTCACTCACGGAGGTTGCTGTGCTAGTCGGCAGCGAAGCCGCGCGCGGGGTGCCGAAGATGCGGATCCCGCGACCGACGTTTTCGAGCTCCAGTGTCGACGAGTTCGCTTCGGTGATCGACGGCTCGTTCTTCGCCGGGGACAAATTCAACGTGATGCTCGCCTACGGTCAAGTCAAGTACCTCGGCGCCCTGTGGATCGCCAGCATGGCGCGAAAGCATCCCGAGCTCAGATTCGTCACGATGTCGCCCGGAAACACGGCTGGGACCGAGGCGCTGCGCGACCAGCCGGCGCTTCTCCGCATCATCGCCAACCGCATCTTCCTTCCTTACGTTGCACCGGCATTGGGGATCGGGCACAAGCTCGACATCGGCGCGAAGCGCCTGGCCGACGCCGTAACGGACACATCACTGCAGAGCGGCGTCTTCTACGCAAGCGCAGCCAAAACGATCACCGGACCGGTCATCGACCAAGCCGAGATCCTTCCTCAATTCCATGACGCCAGGATTCAGGACCACGCATACGAAGCAATCCAGCGGTTCGTGGCCACGCCGGCGGCCAATTTGACCGGGACCAATCGGACGCCCTGACAGCAAACCGCTTGATCTGCCCGTCACCGACGCGGTCGCGCGATAGAACAACGCCCGAGTGGACAAAAGGAGACTGAAATGCCGACGTTCCGTGCCCCAGAAACGGGCATCCTGCTCACCCACTTCATCGTCACGGAGGACATCGCTCGCTCGCGAGACTTCTACGCCGATGTCCTCGGCGGCGAAGTCGTCTCCGCCAGCGAGCCCGCGATCGTCGCGCTCGCGAACAGCTGGATCATCATGAACACGGGCGGTGGCCTAACCGACGACAAGCCAACCGTGACGCTCACCACGCCCGATCCCAACACGATCAGCAGCTTCCTGAACGTACGTGTCGCCAACATCCAGGAGGTCTACGACGACTGGAGCGCGAAGGGAGCACAGTTCCTGACCCCGCCAATCGACCGGGGCGCAGAGCTCCGTTGCTACTTGCGCGATCCGGACGGCCACTTGATCGAGGTCGGCCAAGCGAACCTGGCGTTCTTGCAAGAGCGGCGTTCACGACGCTCAGCCGGCGCTGCGGTAGACAGTCGAGCCAACGAGGCGACACCGTGAGCGAGCACGGACCTGTCTCAGCCAGGGATCGGACCGCGGGACATCCGACGCCATTCTTTCGCGGGCCACTCGAAATGCTGACGGGAGGCTGATCTGATGCCGACTGCTTTGGTCATCGGCGCGCGGAATCTCGGATTCGCTGTGATTGAGCGCCTGCTGAGCGACGGCTGGACGGTCGCAGGGGCCGCACGCTCCCCCGAGACGCTCGCGAAGGTCCGCAACGCAGGCGCTGAGGCGCTCGATGTCGACGTCACCGATCAGGCGTCTGTCCTCGCTGCCCTACAGGACCTCGGTGCCCGGCACGGCCGCGTCGACCTCGCGGTCAACGCCGCGTCTCCGTACGGCGGCAGCCGCTCAGGCCCGTTCGGTGGAGGCCCGCTCGCACAAGCGGCACCAACGAGCTTCGACGACTGGGCGACGTTGCCGGCGCGCGGCGCGTTCGGTTTTCTCAGCGCTTGCGCCCGCTTCATGAGCGCGCAGCGTGGACCAGCCACGATCGTCCAGGTGACTGGCGGGTCCGCTCGCCGGGGAATGCCCGGGCGTGGGCTGTGGGCGGCCGGCGCGTTCGGGGTGCGCGCCCGCACCCAAGCCGCCGCGTCCGAGCTGCGCGAGCAAGAGATCCACGTCGCGCTGCTGGTCGTCGACACGGTCATCGACCGTTCAGGCGGCGATGACACGGCTACGGCCGATCCGGGCAGTCTTGCCGACGCGGTCGCCTGCCTCGCTGGGCAGAGCCCTCGCGCGATGACGCACGAGCTTCAGGTCACGCCCGCGCGAGACAACTGGACCCCGTAAGGACGGCCGAAGGCTTGATCTCGCGACGATCGGGAACGCTTGGCTGTGTTCGTCGACTCTCAGTCAGGATCACCATTCAGTGGTCGGTGCCCGGCAACGGTCTGACCCGGCCCGCGACCACGAGCGGGTTGCTCGACGTGGCGTGGCGATCACGACTGTGGACGGACTCCCAGGGGCGAAGCGACTCACTCACTCGAGCGCGCCGTGCCCAGGGCGCTGTCTCCGGTGCCACGCGTGAACCACACGTCGGGCGAATCGGGAACCAGGTGACATATCCGGTTGCCGCTGGCGGAGCGGTCGCCCAAGTGCTTGCTGACCATCCGAGACGTGCAGGCCAGCAAGCACTCGCACCGGGTCGGTCCTCGTCGACGGCAGCGCCGCCGATGCCAGCCAAGCGAGCCGGCGCCGGAGCCGCAGGCCGAGGTGCGCCGGCAAGGCCGGCTCGGATCGGCGCGCTGACGACCGGTCGGTCGCCAACTCGATCGTCAGCTCAGCGACGTCGGGACGAGCAAAGCGGTCGTCAGCGGCGGCGCTCCAGGGCGACTGCATCACGCGTGAAGCGGCCACGACGGTGCCGCCGCCCGCTTCGATCAACGGACCACTCTCGGGCGGGTACTGCCTCGGCCCTCCAAGGCTAGGACGACTGACCTGTCATCGGCGCATCACCGCATCATGATGGTAAGATGCGATCCATGGCGAAGGTACGTACGACGCTCACGATCGACGAGGACGTGCTGAAGTGGGTCAAGATCCGGGCAGCACGTATTGGCCTGTCCGACAGCGCGGTGATCGAGGAGTCGCTGCGGCGTGACCTGAAGCTCGACGTGCTCGACGAGCTGTGGTCAAACGCGTCGATGTCCGAAGCCAAGGCCTCTGAGCTCGCCGTCGAGGCACAGCACGCGACCAGGCCCCGCCGACGGGGATCTGGTGCGCGGCGTCCTTGACGTCAACGTCCTCGTCTCAGGGGCGCTCTCCGCGAAGGGCTCTTCCGCCGAGATCCTCCGCGCGAGCCGCGACGGTCGATTTGAGCTCGTCATCTCGGAGCTGCTGCTTGCCGAACTCAAACGAACGCTCGCATACCCGAGGATACGGAAGCGAATCCCAGCGGAAAAAGCCGCCGCGTTCGCGAACTGGGTCCGTGACCACGGGACCCTCGCAGAGGATCCAGCAACTCCACCACCCGTCGGTTCCCGCGACCCCGACGACGACTACCGCCTCGCACTCGCGATCGACCGTCGCGCGTACCTCGTCACGGGCGACCAGGACCTGCTTGTACTCAGCGGCGACCTCCCAATCCTCACGCCCGCCAAATTCGCGACCAAGCTCAGCGAGCAACACTGAGCAGCCAACCCCGCCGCCACCGCGCCCGCGGTGAGCGGCCGGCGGTCAAAGCGATCACGACCAAGAACTCGCCGTATCATCCGGATCGTCGCGAGGCTGTCGCGCAACCTCTTGGGCGGCGCGGGCAGTTCGAAGCTCGCGCCGAGCTGGTGATCGTGGATCGGCCGGGTCAGGCCCCGACCGCGGCGAGTTGGTGGCGGTGGAGCTTGGTGAGGTTGTGGGTTGCCATCAACAGCCGCCATTCGGTCCTGACCGCGATCCTGCCTCTTCGGTGGAATCGGTTGATCAGCCGGTTGTGTTTGGTGTGCGCGAACACGGGCTCGATCATCTGGATCCGCTTGCGGTAGAGCTGTTTGCCGTGCTCTGAAGCAAGCACGGCTCGCATCCACGAGTATCTGCCGCCGGTCCACCCGGGCCGGGGTTCTGAGCGGCCACCGCGGTCCGGAGGGATCAGCACTTGGATGTGCTTGTTGGCGATCACCTCGTCGAAGTGCTGCTCGTTCCAGTAGCCGGCATCCGCGAGCGCAACCTCAGGGCGTTCTGTGACACCAACGCGCTCGAGCTCGCGCAGCGCGATGTTGACCATCGGGTCCAGGTTGGAGAAATCACCCGGAGTGTTCGTGATCTCCGCGGCGATCACGATCTGTCCCTGATCGACGACCGCTTGGGCGTTGTAGCCCTGCACGTAGCCGAGGTTCGCTTTCATCCGCTGGCTGTCAGGGTCATTCACGCTGACCACATCGTCGGGCAGCTCCGGTGCCGTCCACGGGTTCGGACGCTTGCCAAGCCTGCGGCCGTCCGTGGCACGACCATTCGCCCGGTAGTCCTCATACGCCCGGTTCGCTGCGAGCTTGGCGTCACGCTGCTCCTCCAACCGCCGCGCGGCGAGCACCAACCGATCCTCGCGCGCCCGGGGAATCGGTTCCCCTTGCTCCCAGCGACGCTGCTCAAGCTGCCGGCGACCCTCACGCGTCCAGCCCTCGCGTCCCTGATGACGAGCAACGATCCGCTGCACATCGAACGCGAACCCATCCCGCGGACCGTCGGCCGGCTCAGGCAGCAACTCCGGCTCGTCACGCTCCTGATCGGCGGCCTGCTGCTCGCGGACGCGACGGAAGAACTCAGCACGCCCCTCCCTGGTGCGTAGCTCCTCGGGCAGCTCATCACCACGCTGATCGCCATACAGCTCATCCTCGGCCTCATCGACCGCGATCGCCTCAGCGATGATCTCCCTGGCGATCTCAGAGAAGTCGCGGGTGGACTCCCGACTGGCGTTGCCCGACATCTTCGTCCCATCGATCGCGACCACCCCCGGCCTGACCAGCCCGGCCTCCGCGCACAGCCCCAGCACCTGGCCGAACAGCTCAGCCAGCGCGAGCTCGTGCCGCGCCACAAACCGCGCGATCGTCGCGTGATCCGGCGTCTCCATCATCGCGATCATCTTGAACGCCACGTCCTCCACGCACGCCCGCTCGATCGCCCGCGCTGAGCGCACCCCGCGCGCATACCCGTACAACAACAAGGCAACCATCGCCGAAGGGTCATACGCCCGCCGACCGACGCCGTCAGCCCGATACGCGCCGTAGAACTCACGCAGATCCATACCCGCAACCGCGTCCAACACGAACCACGCGAGGTGCCCGTCGGGCAGCCAATCCCTCACATCCGGCGGGAGCAGGAACGACTGATCACGATCACAACCAATGAAGTTCTGAGCCATCCCGGAATCGTCTAAAACGGCCCGGACGACACGGTAATTACGCGACACCCTCTCGCCAACGCGATCGTGCGACCCCGAGGCGGCGCTCAGGGAAGCGATCGTGCGGACCGCCCCAGCCGGACAGTTGAGGTTTGGACGCAAGCCAAAGCCCGGGACGACCTGATGCAGACTGCTGCGATGGTTCCGGAGGGACAGCTACCGACTCACGCAAGTAACCGCCGGCAATGGGGAGTGAGGCCCCTGACCTGACGCTCCGAAACTCCGTGGGGACATCCGATCGCCACCAGCGGGGAGAAACGATGCCCACCATTGGGAAATGGCCATCGGTTTCTCCCTACTGGTGGGCGCCAGCTTCTGATCGAGGGTGATCGGACCATGTCCGTTGATGAACAGACCAGGGGTTCCGCCACCGGTTCGCGGATGCTCTGTTTGGCCTCGGCAGCTGGGGTTCTGGGCTCGCGGCTGATCGCGGGGTGTTGTCGGGGCGTCTGAGTGGAGGCGCGACCGGTGTACGAGAGGTCATGCGCCTCGGGGGCCGCGTGCTCGTTCAGGATCCCGCGACGGCCGAGGCGCCCGGAATGCCGAACGCCGCGCTCGCAACCGGATGCGTCGACTTCGTGCTGCGCCCGAGGGCGTGAGAGACCGGCTCGTTGCCCTCTATACCCAGACGGCACGGTAATCACTGCCGCGCCGGCAGGAACGGAGCGGCCGCGTCCCGCCGCTCCTCACGGGTCGGCGCTCGCCCCTCCTCTGCGGCGATCAGCAGCGGCTGGATGCGGGGCTGGATCAGGAGCGCTGGCACTGCCGGCAGCGCGAAGTTGAAGGCTCTGTACACGAGCACAGCCGCGAGCGCCGGCGCGACGGGCTGTCCGACCCAGTGCAGCGCGAAGGTCATCAGCGCCTCGGTGATACCGGCGCCCCCGAGCGACATCGATCGTCGCGTGAGCGCATAACCCGTGGCGTAGCCGAGGATCGTCTCGCCTACGTCAGCTCGCAATCCGACGAACCTGACAGCCGCGTAGAACGCGCTGATGTCGAACCCCCAGTACAGGGCTGTGCCGACCCAGGCGGCCCAGTACTTCGTGAAGCTGCTCGCAAGAGTACGGACGATGCCCACGCCGCGCAGCGCTCTGCCGACCGAGCCGCGCCACCGTCCGCGCCCAGCCGAGATCCGTCGCGCCCGCTCCGGCGTGGCAAGCCCGAATCCGACGATGAACCCGATCGGGACCGCCAATGCCCATGGCCACAGCAGCGACGGCATCGGACGGGGATCGCCGACCGCTAACAGACCGATCGCGGTCAGACAGGCGGCGGGAGCCAGCAACGTCCACTCCAGCGCTCCCAAGCCCAGCACTCGCTCGACGGCCTTCTGTCGATCGCCCTCGATTGCCTGAAGTGCGTTCTGGTCCAGGGCGAACCCTCCGCCGGACGCGAACGGGCCGAAGCCTGCGATGACGACCCGCAGGACGAGCGGGATCGGGAGCGCCGGGCCGCCCCTCGTTTGGGCGAGCGTCCGGTAGCTGAGGGCGTATGCCGGGATCGCCAGCAGTTGCGCGAAGATTGCGGCCGCGATCCAACCCGGGTGCAGATTCGCCCACGCTCGCCCGAAGGACGCAAAGCCGTAGGCGGCGGCGATCGCCGCCGCCGCCGCCGCCGCGACGGCGAACGACGCCGCCGTCATCATCACCGGGTGCGCTCGCATCCATTTCATCGCAGGGCCGACACGAATGGGCATGACCTGCTGCTACCCGCCGCAGCCATCTCCCCCACAAATCGACAAGATCCAGGGCAGCGGCCACTGCACTCGCGATGCCAGTCAACACCGCGTACATCGGCGGCCAGCAAGCAGACGCTAAGGGCACCACGCTCCTCTCCTCTCGCGCCATGAAGGCCGGCCATGCGAACCGGTACCGCGAGATGGCCCGTTGGCCTGACCCGGGCTCCGAGCTCGAAGCCGGGCCGCTTGGTCGCCACACCGATAGCCAGCGCCGATGCTCACCTCGGAGTTCCGGAACCACCGGCGCGGATACTCATGTTTGGACGACTGGGCGACAACCTCGCCACAACCAGCATCGGCTCGGCGCGCTGCTCCTTGGACGAAGAACAGGACGCCGAACGCCGCATTTCCAGCCGGGCAGCGGCGTGGCGAGCCATGCATCCCGTCGCTCCTCTTCGAGCATGAGCGTCGGCCATCGCTGACGTGCAGGTGCGCCAAATACCTAGGCGTGGCTGATGCTCGTTCCCGGCGTCGACGCTCGCGCTTCGTGCAAGCGTGCTTGGCGTCGGCGTCGCGCCGCACGATCGCTTCTATCGTCAGAGCCACCCGGACCGCACAACCGCAATGGCGACGTAGGACGGGCCGGCGCAACCAGCGGCAGCGATTCTACCTAGTGGGATCAGGTGTGCTGATATCAGCACACAAACTCAGTTGGCGCCTCATGTGCCGTTTTTGGCACATGAGATCCGGCGTGTGCTAATGTGCGGATATGAGCACATCCGGGTCTAGGTCGTGGATCGTACGAAGCCCGTCCGACCTCGGCCGGGCGATTGCGGGTATCCGCACGGTACGCGGGTTGCGTCAGGAGGATCTCGCGATCGAGACGGGTATCGATCGGACGTATCTCGCCAAGCTTGAAGCGGGGGCATCCTCGATCCAGCTGGAGCGGATGTTGCGCGCGTTGCGGCGGATGGGAGCGACGGTCATGGTCACCGTCGCAGAGAACCATGGCGAGAAGGACTAAGCGGCTCGGGGTCTGGCTCGGTTCGGAGCATGTCGCTGACCTTGAGCAGACCAGATGGCCGGATATCCGCTGTCGGTACGCGGAGGCGGCCCTCGATCGTTGGCCGCTGAACAGTCCGATCATCTCCTGCGCTCTGCCCCTGGCTGTGCGTCCTCAGGACGCGCTCGCGTTCTGCAAGGGACTGCTGCCGGAGGGACAAGCGCTGCAGCAGATGGCAGCCCAAGCAGGGATCGCCGTCAACGAGACATTCGGCCTACTTGCCCGTTATGGACGCGACGTCGCTGGAGCGCTCGTGGTCGGCGAGCAACCACCGGATCCGTCCCGGTTTGATGCGCTCCCCTACACCGATGAGAGCCTCGCCGCAGCGATCGATGAACTCCCGGAGCACCCGCTCGGCACTCACGACGACAGTGAGCTGTCTCTAGCCGGGCTTCAGGACAAGCTGCTCCTCGTTGAGCTCCCGGATGGACGCTGGGCGCGCCCCATCCACGGTCGCCCGTCCACCCACATTCTGAAGGTCGACGACTTGCGGTTTCCCGGACTGATATCGGCTGAGGCGCAGTGCCTGACGCTCGCCCAAGCCGTAGACCTCACCAGTGTCGACGCGCAGCTCGTCGAGATCGGCGGCGGCGAGATGCTAATCGTGTCGCGTTTCGACCGTGCATCGGACCCGGACGGCACGGTCCACCGCGTCCACCAGGAGGATCTCTGCCAGGCGCTTGCCATCGACCCGGACGCCAACCGAGGCCGAGCGAAGTACGAACGCGCCGGCGGTCCTAGCCTCTACCAGGCGGCAGAGCTCCTGGACCTGTACGCCACCGACCCACTCGCAGAGCTGGACCAGCTGATCCGGGCCGTGACCTTCAACTGTCTCATCGGCAACGCAGATGCGCACGGGAAGAACCTGGCATTCCTTCATCCAACACCCGCCACGATCACCCTCGCCCCGCTCTACGACACAGTTCCGACTCTTCTTTGGCCGAAGCTCCGCAAAGAGTCCGCGATGATGATCGGCGGGCGCGTTCTGCTAACGGCGACAACAATCGACGACATTGCTCGAGAGGCCCACACCTGGGGGCACCCCGGCGGCCGAGCTGCCGCAGTCGCTGGCGGACTCGTCCAAGACATGCTCGACGCGATCGACCAGGAGGTCGTCCCGCGGGACAGCCCGGTCGCGGAGCTGATACAGGACCGTGCCAAGCGCATGCGGACGAATTCGGTCGCCGAATGAGGTATCCCCTCACGGACCAGTTCTCACGTGACGCGGCGAGCGCCGTGCGAAGGCGTGGAGCGTCGATAAGGCGCTGATCGTTAGCGCTGCATTTCAAGCTTGAGCCGCACGATCGCTTCCCCGCTCTGGCTCGCGGACAACGCACGACCCCTTTGGCGAGAGGATGTTCACTATGACGGGGCTGTCCTCTAAGCGGACGACGGGTCTCGAACCCGCGACCTTTGGCTTGGGAAGCCGAAGCCAAGGGTCTGGATCCCGCAGTTGCGGGTGATTGGGTGCCTCCGAAGTGCCCGATTGCGGCTGATCTGACCAGGAACGTTGCCCGCGGCCGTTGCCCGAGGGCACCGTTGCCCGAACCGTTGCCCGGACAGATGTTCCGTCCGAGGCGGGCGTTATCTTCGACCCATGGGCCCTGCCACAAGTGCCCGTCCCTTCATCCGCGAGCGCGCTTCCGGATGCTTCTGGTACGGCAAGTGGTCTCGCCACGGCCAGCCCGTCGTACGCGCGCTCGGCCGTGCCTGGGTCGAATCCGACGGAAGCGGCGGGTGGCGGCGCAAGCGCCGCCGCGCTCCCGACGGCGTCCTCACCGAAGCCGAGGCGGCGGCGCGGATGCTGGCGCTGATGCGCGAGCACGACGCCGACCAGACGCTCCTCGACCGGGACGCCGACGAGCGACGCCGGCGCGGTGTCACCTTCCGCGAGCTCGCCGGCGAATACCTCCGTTGGCTCGAAGATGTGAAGGGCGCGAAGCCGTCGACGCTGCGTCACCATCGGTCGCTGCTCGCCGAGCCCGGACAGCCGTACCGCCGCGGGAGCGGTGCCTCACGCGGCCCGATCATGGCGGCACTCGGTGACCGTCCGGCACGAGAGGTGTCGACGCGCGAGGTCGAGGATCTGCTCCGCTCGATCGCCTCGACCGGCGTCGCGCCCCGCACCGTCAACAAGGCTCGCCAGCTCGTGTGCGCAGTCTTCAACTACGGGACGCGGCCGAGCACGTACGGCCTGCGCGCGAATCCGGCGCAGCACGCGGATCGACGTCGGGAGCCCGACGTCGCGGCGCTCGCGTTCTATTCGCCGGAGCAGGTCGAAACGCTGGCTTCCGCCCTCGCCGCCGGCGCACATCGCGACCCATCGCGACCTGCCCTCAGCTCCGACGAGATCGTGGCTCGCGCCCGTGAGGATGCACAGGATGCCGATTTGATCCGCCTCGCTGCCTATGCCGGCCTCCGCCGCGGGGAGCTGGTCGCCCTGCGCTGGCGGGACGTCGACTTTGCTGGCCGCAAGCTCATTGTCCGCCGTTCCCTTTCGGGCGACACCGAGGTTCGGTCTACGAAGAGCCGCCGGGCACGCCAGGTGCCACTCCCCGATCAGGCCGCCAGGGCTCTCGAGCGCCTACGTCGCCGCGGCGACTTCACCGGACCGGACGATTACGTGTTTGCCAGCCGACTCGGTCGGCGTCTTGACCCATCAGCCCTCCGGCGCCGCTTCGAGCGCGCTCGCGTCGCCGCCAGGCTCGAGGCCCTGCGCTTCCATGACCTCCGCCACACCTACGGCTCCCTCCTCGTCGCTGGCGGCATCGACCTGCCAAGCGTCAAAGCAGCGATGGGCCACGCGCACATCACGACCACGGAACGCTATCTACATGCGCGCCCCGCGGGAGAGCTCGCCGACCGCTTCACCCGCGCCTTCGCCGGCACTACCGCATTGCCAGAACTGACCCATGCCGCGTAATCAGCGGGAGTGGATCAAGTCGCTCGAGGACGACGGCTGGATCCGCGAACGCGGCGGCAAGCATCAGGTGAAGATGGTCAAGCCCGGGAAGCGTCCGATTACGCTCCCGCAACACAAGGGACGCACGTATAGCAAGGGCCTGGACGCGGCGATACGGAGACAAGCAGGTCTATGATCGGCGGCGAGGAACAGTCATGGAGCAGCTAGCGCTACACGTCGACGTGCACCACGAGGAGGGCTCGTACTGGGCCGAAGTTCGCGAGCTGCCGGGCTGCTTCGCATCGGGCGATACAACAGCGGAACTGATCGAGTCCGTCGAAGAGGCTGTCGCGCTCTATCTCGCGCCGCCGGAGGGCGAGGCGCCGCCGGTCGCAATCGAGCTCGCCGGATTCGACCTGTCGCTCGAGTCTGAGCAGCCGCTACAAGCCGCGTAGCCGCCGCGCCCTTGGGCCCTGGGCACGTGAGAGCCCGGAACGGCCGAGCCTCCGCGCTGCCCGGCCGCCCGTGCTCTGCCTCACGTGACGAGCAGCCGCTCTAGGCGCGGTCGCAAGAACCGCCACGTGCGGCCGAGCCGGCTGGCGGGAAGCACGCCCTTCCGGGCGCCAACTCGTACACCGTCGACGTCGGCATCCGCAGAAGCTCTGCGACCTCCCGAGCCGTCATCACTTCATCGCGCGTGAGGAACCCGGTCGCCGATGTCGTCGACTCGGCCGATTCCGGTGTTGTTGGGGCGTACGCTGCCATTGTCGGTACCTCCTTACAGGTCCGGCCGGGCCCCGGGGTGTTGCAAGCACCGCCGGGGCCACGTTTGTATTAAGACCGTAGGCTACCGAACGTCTCGGACGGATCCGCCGCCTACAACTGTAGGATGGCCTACGTGTCCCCAAGAGTCGTCACCGAGGATCTCATCGACGCGCAAGGTGTCGCGGACGTACTCGGCCTGTCGCATCGCAACACCGTCTTTCAATACCAGCATCGGTACGGGGACATGCCTCGACCCGTTGTCGACTTGGGCGAAGGCCGCGTCAAGCTCTGGCTTCGTCCACAGATCGAGCGTTGGGCTGCACGCGTCGCTGCTCAGGGTCGTACGCGTCGAAAGCGCAGTTCGCGAGGGTGATCGCCGGCGTTTCTCTACCTAGAGGTCTTGTTGGTGTGCTTGGTGTCCTCCTGGGGATCATCTGGCCGCGGGTGACGACGCCAGGGATGGCGTCGTTACCCGCGGACGGTTGCGTCGCGCCGGAGCCGATCAGGGTCGCCGTGACGGTTGTGCGCGACGCGATAAAGACCTGTCTGAATGACCAGTCAACTCCGACAGCTACCGCCTCCGCGGCAAAGAGCTCGACGCCCGCCCGGCCGCGAGACTCCCCGAAATCGGCTGACCGATCCCCCTCGCCGTCCTCGCCGAGGGCCGCAGAACAGCTCACAACACGCCGATTCTCGTCTCCGGGGCCGGTTGACGGACTTAAAGCGACCATCGCCGCCACGGCCTCGCCCTACGGGCTCGGCCTCGCGACGAAGGTCGCTCTCCCCTCACCTCACGCGGAGGGGGTCAATTCTCAACCGGCGGGTGGCCTACTTTTCAACCGGCGTGAGTGGCCTAGTTTTCGATCGGCCTTGACACGCGGACAAGCGCGTCTGCGAAAGGTCGCGGTGCGGCATGGTTCGGCCGCAGGGGAGTCATCTCGCGAGCCTTCCAATCGCGACGGGTCGCGCGCGGCGCGGTCCGGCGCAAAGACCTCTTGGCGCACAATACGTGCCGCGGATCGGTGTGTTGGACGTTGCTGCTCGTGCACGTCACAGCGGTAAGGTTCGGTGCTCCGCGCCAACGGTCCGGACGACCGGCGGGCGGCGATCCGGCGGCGACAGGCGTCGCGCATTTCCTCCTGGGCCGTGTGCAGATCGACCGGTAAGCTGGTGCACCCGTGGATCGAAAGGGAGAGTGGGGATGTTTGGCCGGAACAAGAAGCTCGCCAAGACTGGCGCTCAGGCGCGCGGGGTAGTGACCGACCGGCACAACTACTACGGCCAACATGGAGGCCTGCTCGACGATTACGACCTGACGGTCAGGGTCAGCTTCGATGACGGGACGACTCACGAGTTCACGACGAAGAACATTCGTGACGCGATCTTGGGGTGGGACTGGCGGTCCAATTACGCGGATCCCGATTCCCGCGCCAACAAGTACGGCGACGGCGCGCTCGAGTTCCAAGTCGGCGATGTGATCCCGGTCCGCTACGACTCGAGCGATCGCGCTCATGTCATCCTGGACGGGCCGGAGCTCAAAGCCCGGTTTCTTCAGCAATACGCGGTTGACGAGAAGGAGGTGGGGGCCGCGAAGGCGGCGTTGATCGCGCGTGGAGAGGCGCGCGCGGCCGATGGCGCGACTGATCAGGAGGCATCGGGGGCCACCTGGCAGGTTGGAGGTGCGGGGGACGCGGTCAGAGCCGAGATTCATGTCGAAACGGACCCGGCGAAGATCGAGCAAATTAAGGAGAAGCTCCGTCAGCTGGCTGCCCAGAATCCGAATCCCGTTGTCAACTTCTCGAGCGCAGGTGCAGACAATGTCTCTGCTGATCCTGTAGAGCGGCTCAGGAAGCTTGCCGATCTCCACGAGCGTGGTGCCCTGACCGATGCCGAGTTTGCCGCGGAGAAGGGGAAGATTCTAGGCGAGGCCTGACGACAGCAAGGGTCACCGTGCAGCCGACGGCACGACCGGGGCAAGGTTGCCGGCCGTAAGCGATCAACCGGGCGCGAGCATGGCACCGCACGGGGCTCCGTCCGTCGCGCCGACTGCCGTCGCAATGTGCCGGGGAACGGGGTTCCGCGCGATGGATCTAACCGCTCCTTCCACCGCGTGAACTGATCGTCGCCACGCATGCCCACGCACGGCACGCGACTCGGGCCGGCAGCGCCTGCGACGTGCCGGAGGGCGGAGGTCGGCGTGATCGCTTTCCCGGGCGGACCCGCTCTCGGCCGGCGAGTGCATCGGCGACGGAAGCGTCGTCAGCCCGCTGGCTCGTCGCACGACTGCTCCGCCACGAACGCGATCGTGACGCCCGGCAGACGCACGATCCCATTCACGCCACGCCAGCCTGCGTTGCGGCAACCGCGGCCCGGCGATACCAGCGAGCTCGAGCTCGAGCTCGATGAGACGGGGCGGTGCGGTGCGCCTGGCAGGTCGTCTGGACCGCTCGCATCGAAGCCACAGCGGTGGTCCTCGTCCATGATCAAAGTTGACTGGTCATTCAGACAGGTCTTTATCGCGTCGCGCACAACCGTCACGGCGACCCTGATCGGCTCCGGCGCGACGCAACCGCCCGCGGGTAACGACGCCATCCCTGGCGTCGTCACCCGCGGCCAGATGATCCCCAGGAGGAGACCAAGCACACCAACAAGACCATCAACAGAGACAACACCCGATCATCAATCGGAACCGCGCTCCGCACGCTAGCCGCACTGACCGCCGAAGCACCCGGAAATCGTTGCCCGCGACAGTTGCCCGACACTATGCAGTGCGCAGCGCAGAACCAGAAAAGCTCACGATGACGGGGCTGTCCTCTAAGCGGACGACGGGTCTCGAACCCGCGACCTTTGGCTTGGGAAGCCAACGCTCTACCAACTGAGCTACGTCCGCGCGGGCCTCATTCTAAGCCGGATCACGCGCTTCGGCTGGCGCGCCGGAAGGGGTCCGCCGACTACCCTACGACCGTCGATGCGCCGCTATACGCTCCCCGGTCTGGTCGCCCTCGCCGCCGCGGCGCTGGTCGCGCTGCTTGCGTTCGGGATCGCGAGCGAGGGCAACAATGGATCGCTCGACGCGGCGTTGCAGAAGGGCATCCGGTTGCGCGCGCCCGACGCCAATGTTGCGCTGCCCGTGCTCGGCTCCTCCCGGACCGAGACGCTCGCTGACTTCCGCGGCAAGGTGGTGGTGCTGAACCTGTTCGCGTCGTGGTGTGACCCGTGCAAGGCCGAGGCGGCGATCTTGGAGCGCGCGCAGCAGCAGATCGTGGGTCGGAATGCCACCATCCTCGGCGTCACCTACCTCGACACGACCGGCGACTCCGAGCAGTTCGTCCGCCACGAGCACATCACCTATCCCGTCGTCCGCGACGTGAGCGGCAACTTCGCCCGCGCGTGGGGCGCGAATGGGATCCCGGAGACGTTCGTGATCGACCGAAATGGCCGCGTTGTCGCGCTCCGGCGCTATCAGCTCAACGGAACGTGGCTGCAGCAGACCGTCCAGCGCGTCCTCACTCGATCGTCGTGACGCTCCGAACCAGAACCCCGCTTGCGCTCGTGGCGGCGATCGTGCTCGCCCTGACGTCGGCGCTCGCGACGCTGATGCCCGCCGCGGCGGCGGCGACGCCGCGCGCGTCGCTGACCGACATCGAGAACGACGTCATGTGCGTCGTCTGCAAGACGCCACTGGCGGTCTCGCAGGCGCCCGAGGCCGACCGTGAGCGGGCTTTCATCAACGAGCTGATCGCGAAGGGCGAGACGAAGCCCCAGATCGAACGAGCGCTCGTCACCGAGTACGGACCGGCGGTTCTCGGCCTCCCCCCTGCCCACGGATTCAACCTGACCGTGTACGTGTTGCCGCCGGCGTTGGTGCTCCTCGGCGTCGCCGCGCTCGCCTTCACACTCCCGCGCTGGCGCCGGCGCACGCGAGCGTCCGCCGCGGCGAGCAACTCCGGCGGCCCGCCGCCGAAGCCGTCGGACGCGCGCCGGCTGGAGGACGAGCTCGCGCGATACGGCCGCTGAACCGCGCTACATGGCGTCGGGCGCGGTGACCCCGAGCAGGCCGAGCGACACCGCGATCGTCGACTGTGCCGCCGCGGACAACGCCACCCGGAACGACTCGACCGGCTCTGGCGTCGCCCCGACGACCCGACAGTCGCGATAGAACGCCGTGAAGTCCTGGGCCAGCTCGTGTGCGTAGCCGGCGATCCGGTGGGGCGCGCGCCGCTCGGCCGCCTCGGCGATCTCGTCCGGGAACGCCGCCAGCTTCATCACCAGCGAACGCTCGGCGGGATGGAGCTCGCCGTCGCCCCAATCGGTAGCTGGCGCCAGCGCTGCTTCTACGCGCGAACCCTCAAAGCGTCCGAGCATCGACGCGATCCGCGCGTGCGCGTACTGGATGTAGTACACGGGATTCTCGGACGTCTGCTGGCGGGCGAGAGACATATCCAGGTCGAGCGTCCGGTCGTGCGAGCGCTGGAGCATGAAGTAGCGGCAGACGTCGACGCCGATCTCGTCGAGCAGCTCATCGAGCGTCACGAAGGTTGCGCGCCGCTTGGACATCGCCGCGCGCTCGCCACCGTCCGTCAGGTGTACGAACTGGATCAACGGGACCTCGATGGAGTCAGGATCGCCGCCGAGCGCCGCCATCCCCGCCTTGACCGAGATCGCCCACCCATG
Organism: uncultured Solirubrobacteraceae bacterium; assembly: GCA_963712675.1. GTDB lineage: Bacteria > Actinomycetota > Thermoleophilia > Solirubrobacterales > Solirubrobacteraceae > Palsa-465. Next base: position 73,636 of record CAVQJF010000021.1, on the reverse strand, counting down.
GTGGTCGGCGCCGACAGGATCGAGCTGCAGCTCGAACCCGCGCGCGCGCTTGTCAAGCATGTAGGCGAGATCGGCCGCGAAATAGGTCGGCTCGCCGTTGGAGCGAACCGCGACCCGGTCCTCGTGGTCGCCGAAGGTCGTGGTGCGGACCCACAGCGCCCCCTCGCTCCGGTACGTGTGGCCGGCAGCGTCAAGCGTCGCCAGCGCCCGCTCGACGGCGCTCGGTGACCCCTCGTGCAGGACGCGCTCGGAGAAGAACCTGTCGAACTGCACGCCGTAGCGGTCGAGGGTCGCCTTGATCTGCACGAGCAGCAGCTCGACCGCGGCAGCGGCGACGTCGTCAACCGGTGCGGAACCGGCATCCGGAATCGCGTCCGCGAGCAACGCGACGTAGTCGCCCTGATAGCCGTCCTCCGGCACTGGCTGGCCGAGCGCGCGGGCGCGGACCGACTCGCCCAGCTTCCGGACCTGACCGCCGGCGTCGTTGAAGTAGTACTCCCGCGAGACCGTGTGGCCCTGGTAGGCGAGGATCCGAGCCAGCGCGTCGCCGTATGCGGCGTGTCTCCCGCTGGCTGCCACCAGCGGGCCAGTCGGGTTGGCCGACACGAACTCCACCAATACGCGCTCGGCAGGCTTTGCGCCGCCGGCACCGAACCGGTCGCCGGCGGCCAGCACCGATGCGAGCGCACGGCGGTACCAGTCATCGGCCAGGAAGAGATTCAGGAACCCCGGACCGGCGACCTCGGTCCGGGCCAGCGTCGCACCCAGCACGGCGCCGAGCGCCTCCCCCACCAGCCCGGCGACCTCCCGCGGCTGAGCGCCGAGGACGGGCGCGAGCAGCATCCCGGCGTTCGTCGAATAGTCGCCCTGGCCCTCACGTCTCGGCCGCTCGAGCTTCGGCTCGGCCACGCCCTCGCCGGCGTCGCCGCGCACATGCGCGACAGCCTCGAGCAGGGCGGTGCGAAGCCCGTCGAGCGGGGCGCCGGCGGCGTTCGGATTCACGAGCTCGCCGGGCTCGCCGGTTGAAAGAGTTCCTCGAGGCGCTCGAGCGCCGCGGGCGTCCCGAGCGCGACCAGCCTGTCGCCGGCATCGATCACCGTGTGCGGCGCGGGCTGGGGCTCGAGACGGCCGTCCGGGTGCCGCAGGGCGACAATCACCGACTGGCCCCGGACGTCGTCGATCATCCTGCCCGCCCCCTCGCACGCTGAGGAGACCTCGATCTCCTCCATCCGGTAATCGGCGACCTCGACGGCGCCCCCGATCTGCGGGTGGAGCGCGACTCGCGCCATCTCCGATCCCGATGTCTTGTAGGGCGAGATCACGCGGTCGGCGCCAGCGCGGAGCAGCTTCTTCTCGGAGTCCTCGCGGGCGGCACGCGCGATGATCAGCACGTCGGACCGCAACTCGCGGGCGCTCAGCGCGATGAAGATGTTCTCGGCATCGGAGTCGACGCACGCGATCACGCCGGCCGCGTGGTCGATCCCGGCCCTCCGCAGCACCTCGTCATCCGATGCCGAACTCTCGATCAAGACGACCCCGTCATCGGCCGCCGGCTCGCGATGCTCGGGACTCGGGTCGACAACGATGAAGTTGGCGCCGGCTAAGCGCAGGTCGCGGGCGACCTGGCGGCCAACACGGCCGTAGCCGCAGACAATGAAATGGTCTCTGAGGGCATCGATCATCCGCTGGGTCCTTCGCGTCGCGAGTAGGCCGCTCAGCTGGCCGGACACGAAGAACTCCGCGACGGTGGCCAGCCCGTAGAAAAGCGTACCTATGCCGAATATCTCGAGCCCAACCTGAAGCGCCCGTCCACCTGTGTCGCGCGGATGCGGGATCGTGCCGAGGGTCGTGACCGTGTCGAGCGTCCACGAGAACGCGAACGCGAGCGATGTCCCCTCGATCGCCGCAAAGCCGACGGTCCCGGCGGCGATCAGCACGACCAGCGCGACGAGCAGGACACCGAGCCGGCGCATGAACTGGACTAGCTCGCGATGCGTCCGCACGCGCCGCTGCTCGATCAGGCCACGGATGAGCTCCGTCCGATCGGGCATCAGTAGTGGTACGGCTCCCCGGCGAGGATCTTGTGCCCGCGATACACCTGCTCCAGCAGGACGACCCGCGCGAGCTGATGGGGCAGCGTCATCGCGCCGAGCGATAAGCGATGGTCCACGTCCTTCAGATCGAGCCCGAACGGCCCGCCCACCACGAAGCACAGGTCGCGCCCGCTCTGGCGGCGTTGCTCGAGGAAGCGGCTGAAGGCGATCGAGTCCATCGCCTCCCCATCGAGGTCGAGCAACGACACGAACGCCCGCTCGGGCAGCCGGCGCGAGACGCGCTCGTCCTCCCGTAGCTCGATCAGCTCAAGCCGCGTGTGGCGAGCGATCAGCTTTTGGTAATGGTTGACATCGTCAATGAACGGGGGGCGCAGCCTGCCCACGGCGACGACGACGATCCGCACGATGGCGGATACTACGTCGCCACATGGAACCCAATCCCCCCGAACGCCACATCAACATCCACTTCTCGCCCGAGGACATGGGCGGCAAGTACGCGAACTTCGCGAACGTCAGCCACTCCGACTACGAATTCACGATCACGTTCGCTCGCGTCGATCACGAGGTCGAGGACGATGAGATCCCCGGCGTTGTGGTGTCGCGCATCAACCTCGCCCCGAAGTTCATGCGTGAGCTGATCGATGCCCTTCAGGACAATTACTCCAAGTGGCAGACCCGGGAGGGGATCAAGAACCTCCCTGAGTACGGCGGCCAGGCCGAGTACGGCCAGGACGACGACGCGGACGAGTAGTTAGCCGGCCGCCGCGAACGCTACGGCTGCGCCGATCCGCTCGGCGGTGGACGGGTGCGTGGCAAGCACGGTGCTGACCCAGCGCGGCGGGTCGATGTCGGCCACGTTCTGCAGCGCGATCGCACGCTCGAACGAAACGAACGCGTCCGGCGCTCCGGCCAGGGAAAGCGCGAACGCGTCGGCACGCCGCTCGACCGCACGGGAGAGCCGATTCGAACTGAATCCGAGCGGCGCCGTGGCCAGCGCCGCGCCCAGCGCCAGCGCGGGCAGCGCCGCCGGACTGCCACGCTCGGCGGACAGCGCCCAGCTCAGCCGTTGAGCTGCGAGCGCGGTCGCCGGCGCCACGATCGCCGCGTGCAGCACGGCGCGAGCGATGTCCCGATGCCGGACGTGCGCCAGCTCGTGGGCGACCACGAGCCTGACCTCGTCGCGGCTATAGCGGTCCAGCAGCGTGTCGAACAGAACCACGCGCTTGGTCGGCCCGAGACCGGTCACGTAGGCATTGGCGGCGGTCGTCCGCCGGCTCGCATCGACCGAGTACACCTCGCCAACTCGAACGCCCGCCGCCTCGGCGAGCGCCAGCACGTCGGACCGCGTCTCGCCCTCGGGCAGCGGGGTGAAGTCGTTGAAGATCGGATCGAGCACGACCGGCGCGAGCGCCGCGAGCAATGCCCCGAACACGACCGAGCCACCGCCGGCCGGCGCCCACCAGCCACGTGGATAGCGCCGCGTTGCGGCCACTGTCCCGGCTCCGCCCGCGGCGGCAAGGCCCGCCGAGATCCCGGCCGATTTGACGAGATCGCCTGCCCATCCGCGCCACGACTGCGTCACGAGCCCGACCCCGATCGCCCGCCTGCGCGCAAGCGCGGCCAGCGGCAGCGGCGGGAGTGACAGTGCCGTCGCGAGCCCGGCGCCGGCGACCGCGCCGCCGAGCACCGGCCGGGCCGAGAGCCTCGAGAGTGAGCGCGGCGGGCGCCGCACCAGCCACGCGAGCGCGCCGAGCTCGATTCCGGCCCGCGCGAGCGCGAGCGCGAGCTGCGGCCGCGCGAACCGCGCGCCGCGCGCGAGCTCCTCGTCGGAGAAGTAGGATCGGAGATCCACTGTCGCCGGCTCGATCGCCTCGGAGCGCGGCGCGAGCGCCCTCGCGCCGGCCTCGGCGGCACCGACCGCGAGAAGCAATGATGCGAGCACCCGAGATCGCTCACCGTCAGTCTGGCTCACCGGGGAGACTGTAGAGATGAGGGTCGCGATCGTCTCGGACGTCCACGGGAACCGGCACGCGTTCGAAGCGGTGCTGGAGGCCGTCGCAGCATCCACAGCCGAGGAGCTGTGGTGTCTCGGCGACCTCGTCGGCTACGGCGCCGAGCCAGACGCGTGCGTCGAGCTGGCGCGACGCCACGCCGCGATCTGCCTGGCCGGCAATCACGACCTCGGGGTCCGCGGAGACCTCCCGTTGGAGCAGTTCTCGCGCGGCGCCGCGCTGGCTGCGGAATGGACCCAGGAGACGATCTCACCCGACACGCTCGCCTACCTCAAAGAGCTCGAGCCAACCCACCTCGAGGAATCTGTCGGCCTCTTCCACGCCAGCCCGCGCGACCCGATCTGGGAGTACGTCCTGTCGCCGTTGCAGGCGGAGCTGTGCCTCGACATCCAGCAACACCGCGTCTGCCTGATCGGACATTCGCACGTCGCGCTGTCGTTCTGGCGCATGCCGGGCGCCTCGGCGACCGGGCAGACCCGCGCCGACGGCGAGGAGCTGTGGCTCGAGGCCGGAGAGTGGCTGATCAACCCCGGCAGCGTCGGGCAACCACGGGACGGGGACCCGCGCGCGGCCTGGCTCGAGCTCGACGATCAAGGCTGGACGGCCATCTATCGCAGAACGGAGTACGACGTCGCCGGGGCGGCGGCGGCGATCCGTGCCGCGCGGCTGCCGGACTCCCTTGCAGAGCGGCTCGCGTTCGGTCAGTAGCCAGGTCGCTAGCATCACCCCGCGGATGCGCTATGCGCCCCGCGCACTCCTCGCCGGCGGACTCGGGTTCGCCGTTTCGGTCCTCGTCGCCTGCGGTGGCGGCGCCGGCCTGCTCTCAGGCGGTCAGTCAAGCACGCTCAACGCGGCCCTCGACAGGGTCTCCTCGGCCGTCTCGGCGGGCGACTGCGGCGCGGCCTCGAGCGCAGCGGCGTCGTTGACCAACGCTGTCGCCGGGCTCCCGCCGACGGTTAACGACACGCTAACAAGCAATCTCGATCAAGGCGCATCGACGATCGCTCAGCTCGCGCGCAGGGATTGCGGCGCCACCACGCGGACGACCACCAAGACGACGCCGCCGAAGACCACGACGAGCACGACGACCACGAGCACAACGACGAGCAGCAGTACGACCACGAGCTCCACGCCGACCACGCCCACGATCCCGACCACGACCTCGACAGTGACCACGCCTGCAACGACGCCGACCTCGCCGGGTACTACCTCCACGGGGACCAGCGGCGGCGCGGGCCTCGGCGGAGGCGGCGGCGGCGCCGGATCGGGCAACGGGAACTCTCAATGATGAACACGACCACGATCGCAGGGCGATACCAGCTCGAGGGGCGCCTCGGCGTCGGCGGCATGTCGACCGTCCACCTAGCGCTCGATCAGAGACTCGAGCGCCACGTCGCGATCAAGCTACTCGCCGAGCACCTCGCCGACGACCCGGCGTTCGTGTCGCGCTTCCGTCGCGAAGCGCTCGCCGCCGCCAGGCTCGTGCACCCGAACATCGTCCAGGTGTTCGACTTCGGCTTCGACGAGGCGCACCACCAGCATTTCATCGTGATGGAGCACGTCTCCGGTCAGTCGTGCGCGGAGCTGCTCCGCGACCGCGGCCACCTCGACGTCGAGCAGGCGATGGAGATCGTCAGCCAGGCGTGCCGAGGCCTCGAGTATGCGCACCGTAACGGTGTCGTACATCGCGACGTCAAGCCCGGAAACCTGCTCGTGTCCGACACCGGCGTCGTCAAGCTCGCGGACTTCGGGATCGCCCGCGCCGCGGACCAGTCGAGCATCACGCAGATCGGCTCGGTGCTCGGCACCGCGGCTTACCTGTCGCCCGAGCAGGCCCGTGGCGAGGAAGCCGGCCCCCGCGCTGACCTGTACTCGCTCGGCGTCGTCACCTATCAGCTCCTGTCGGGACGCCTGCCGTACGAGGCGACGTCGCTCTCGGAGCTCGCGTTGATGCAACAGCGCGAGCTGCCCGCTCCGCTCGAGGAGATCAACCCGCGCGTCCCGCGCGAGCTCGCGGACGCCGTCTCGATGGCGCTGGAGATCGATCAGGAGGCACGTCCGGCGGACGCGCTCGTGCTAGCGAAGGCGCTCAACGACGGGGCCCGAGGGATCGCGCCCCTGGACGGCGACTCGCCGACCTCGCACCTCGGCACGAAAGCGGCGACGCGCGTGCTGCCGACGACGCCCGCCGGCGACGATCCCACGGCGGCGACACGGGTCGCACCGCGTCCGGCGTCCGGCACCGGCCGTCACGCGACGCCACCTCGTGTGGTCATGGAACCGGCGCAGCGACGCCCCGCCAACCGGGGCCCCGTGACCCCCGAGCACGCCACCCGCCGCCCCCCGCGCAGACGCGCGTTCAGGCGCTTCCTGGCGGTCGTGTTCCTGATGTCGGTGTTCGTCGCCGCCGTCGTCGTGGCGGTCGTGATCGCCACCAACACGTCGTCGACGGTCGTGCAGTTCCGCAAGGTTGTCGCGAGCGACGTGCAGAGCGCGATCAACGACGTTCACAACCTGATCAACCAGTACACGAAGTAGCCGCTGCGCCGCTACGCCGCGACGCCGCCCGGCGCGGCGCCCGCCCGGAGTGCGGCAGCCACGTGGCTCAGCGTCCCGTCGTCGATCGCGCGCCGCAGATCCTCCATCAGCCGTGCGATGAAGCTGAGGTTGTGCAGCGTGATCAGCCGGATCGCCGTCAGCTCCCCCGCGCGCAGCAGGTAGTGCAGGTACGCACGCGAGTAGCCGCCCGCGCACGCCGGACAGGGGCAGTCGCCGAGGATCGGCTCAGCACTCTCGCGCCAGCGGCTCTTGACGAGATCGACGCGCCACCGCGCACTTGGATCCGGGACCAGCGCGACGCCGTGGCGCCCGAGTCGCGTCGGCATCGCGCAGTCGAAGGTGTCGATCCCGAGCTCGACCCCGGCGATCAGGTCGTCGACGTCGCCGATCCCGAGCAGGTGACGCGGTCGCGCGGTCGCCACGCGCTCCAATTCCTCCGTCACCCATGCGACGACCTCGTACATCTGCTGCTTGTGTTGCCCAAGCGAGCCGCCGATCGCGATTCCCGCACACTCGCTGGCCGCAACCGTCCCCGTCGATTCGAGCCTCAGGTCCTGTTCGACGCCGCCCTGGACGATCCCATACACCGCCTGGCCGGCGGGGCCGTGCTGCTCGTGCCAGCGCAGGCAGCGCTCGAGCCAGCGGTGGGTTCGCTCGGTCGAGCGCGCCGTGTAGTCGCGGCTGACGTGGAACGGGGTGCATTCGTCGAACACCAACGCGATATCCGAGCTGAGCGCCGCCTGCACCGCCATCGACGTCTCGGGGCTCATGAACCGCTCGCTCCCGTCGACGTACGACCGGAACCTGACGCCCTCCTCGGCGATCGACAGGATCGCCCCGTCGCCGCTGCGGCCACGGCGGCCCTTGATCTCGTCCGCGACCGTGCCGTGTCCCATCGAGAACACCTGGAAACCGCCCGAATCGGTGATGATCGGGCGCCCCCACCGCATGAAGCCGTTCAGGCCCCCGTGCGCGGCGACCAGCTCCGGGCCCGGCGCCAGGAACAGGTGGAACGTGTTCCCGAGCACCATCTCGTAGCCGAGCTGCTCTACGTCGCGCGGCTCGAGCCCCTTGACGGCGCCGCGGGTCGCGAGCGGCACGAACGCCGGCGTCTCGACGGTGCCGTGCGCCAGGTTCAGCGTGCCCGTGCGGGCTCGCGATGTCGGTGAGCGGGTCCGAACCGTGAACACGGCCCGGACCCTACTCATGTGGTACCTGCGCGGTTACGCGGCTGGCTCAGCCGTCTCGGCGCCCTCGATCGCCGGCTGTGCGCCGCCTACGCTGATCGCGACCTTGCGCGGCTTGCGCTCCTCGGGCTTCGGAATGCGGATCTCGAGCACGCCCTTGTCGAACGCGGCCTCGACCGCATCGGCTTTGACGCCCTCGGGGAGCGTCAGCGAGCGCGAGAACGAGCCCGATGACCGCTCGAGGCGGTAGTAGCCCTCCTTGCGCTCCTCGTGCTCGGCCTTGCGCTCGCCCGACACCGTCAGCACGTTGTCTTCGAGCTCGACCTTCACGTCCTCCTCGGACACGCCCGGCAGGTCCGCACGGAGCACGAACTTGTCATCGGTCTCGACGAGGTCCATCGGCGGAATCCATCGCCGCGCAGGAGTGACGCCATTGCCGGCGCCCGCGGGCGCGTCGAACAGCGTGTTGAAAAGCCGGTTCATCTCGGACTGGATCGTGTTCAGCTCGCGCACCGGCTCCCAGCGTATGAGTGCCATTTCACAAACCTCCCTTCCGGGGAATTGCCAGGTAGATAGATCATAAAATCTAAGTGATCTACTGTCAAGTTTAGCCGAGCGAGACGGCGGTGGCATAGCGTCCGGGTATCCACCGTGGCGCTCGGCGGCCACCTTCGTGGCCCGAGCAACTGCGCAGTGAAAAAACGGAAGCAGGCGAGGCCGTCCGCCGGGAACCCTCCTCGTCGTGGTCGCAACCGAAGAAACCTCCGCGCCACGGAGGAAACCTCGGGTTGGACCTGCTGGCCGCCAGGCGCACCCCACAACCACAGTTTTCATGGAATCCGGTGCGCGATCGCAGCGAGTTGCCTCACTCCCCTTCAATGCGCCGCTTGTCTCGCCACGCACGCCTCCTCGGCGCCACGCGGGACCGCGGCCGGAAACCCCTACTCGACCAATGACCGCCCCGTCATCGCCGCCGGCTGCTCGATCCCGAGCATCCGCAGCAGCGTCGGCGCCACGTCGGCGAGCACGCCCCCGCCACGGAGCGACAAGCCGGGCACGGTCAACACGAGCGGCACCGGGTTCAGCGAGTGAGCGGTGTTCGGGCTCCCGTCGGGCTCGAGCATGTTGTCCGCATTGCCGTGGTCGGCGGTGACAATGCAGGCGCCGCCGGACGACAGCACCGCAGACACGACCTCTCCGAGACACGTGTCGACGGTTTCGATCGCGCGCACGGCGGCGTCGATCACGCCCGTGTGCCCGACCATGTCGGCGTTGGCGAAGTTGATGATCCCGAACCGTGGCGCGTCCGCCCGCCACGCGTCCACGAACGCCGAGGCGGCTCCGGCAGCGCTCATCTCGGGCTTCAGGTTGTAGGTCGCGACGTCGCGCGGCGACGGCACGAGCTCACGCCGTTCGCCCGCCGCCGGCTGCTCCAGCCCGCCATTGAAGAAGTAGGTCACGTGCGGGTACTTCTCCGTCTCGGCGACGTGCAGCTGGCGTGCGCCGGTGGCCGCGAGCACCGAGGGCAGCGTCGTCTCCGGGTGCGATGGCGCGAACGCGACCGGGTACGGCCAGCCCTCCTCGTACTCGGTCATCGTCGTGTAGCGCCCGAGAACCGGCGTGCCGCCCCTGTCGACATCGCCGAACTCCGGATCGCACAGCGCCCGGGTCAGCTCGCGCATCCGGTCTGGCCGGAAGTTGAACGCGACCACCGAGTCGCCCGGGCGGATCACCGCGGAGCGGTCGCCGACGACGGTCGGCTCGACGAACTCGTCCGTCTCGCCCCGCTGGTACGCGGACCGCAGCGCCTCTACCCCACTCGCCGCCGAGAACTCCCCCTTTTCATGGATCAGCAGGTCGTACGCACGCTGTACCCGATCCCACCGCCGGTCGCGATCCATCGCGAAGTAGCGGCCGATCACCGATCCAACTCGGCCCACGCCGGCCGCCGCCATCCACCCCTCTACCGTCGCCACAAAGCCCTCGCCCGAGTACGGCAGCGTGTCTCGCCCGTCCGTGAACGCGTGCAAGACGAGATCGGGCACACGCAGCGACGCCGCGAGCTCCACCAGGGCCCGCAGGTGCTCGAACCCGGAATGGACCCCGCCGTCCGAGACAAGCCCGACCAGATGCACTCGCTCGGCGCCCGAGAACGCTTCGCGCAGGACCGGGTTCGAGGCAAGCGCTCCAGAGGCGACGGCATCGTCGATCCGCGTCAGATCCTGCATCACGACCGCGCCGGCACCCAGGTTCAGGTGCCCGACCTCGGAGTTGCCCATCTGCCCCTCGGGCAGGCCGACGGCGCGGCCACAGGCCACCAGCGTCGTGTGCGGATACGAGGACCACAACGAATCGAACACGGGCGTCGCGGCCAGCGAGACGGCGTTCCCGGGCCCGTCGGGCGCCAGCCCCCAGCCGTCGAGCACGATCAGTGCGGCCGACGGTACCGGCAGCTCGCGCGGCCCTTCGGGAAGGCGCGGTGGGCCAGGCGCCATCAACCCGCGGCCGCGACGATCGCCGCGAACGACTCAGCGTCGAGGCTCGCGCCGCCGACCAACGCGCCGTCGACGTCCGGCAGCGCCAGCAGTTCGCCGGCGTTCTCCGGCTTGACGCTGCCACCGTACAGCACGCGTGTCCGCTGGGCCTGCTCGACCGACCGGTCGGCGACCAGCGCCCGCACGAAGCCGATCGCCTCCTGCGCCTGCTCGGCCGTCGCGACCCTGCCGGTCCCGATCGCCCAGATCGGCTCGTAGGCGATCACCACGTCGCCGAGCCGCGCGACATCGACCCGGGCGAGGTCCTCCTGCACCTGGTGGCGCAGCTTGCGCTCGGTGTCGCCGCGGTCGCGCTCGTCCTCTGTCTCACCCACGCACAGGATCGGGACGAGCCCGGCGTCGAGCGCCGCGGGCACCTTGAGCGCCAGCGCGCGGTCGGATTCGGCGTACAACGACCGTCGCTCGGAGTGTCCGAGGACCACACCGTGCACGTCAGCCTCGACCAGCATCGGCGGCGAGACCTCGCCGGTGAACGCGCCCTCGGCCTCGTGGTGCATGTTCTGCGCGAACACCTGGACCCGCGACCCGCGCGTGGAATCGACCATCGGCACAAGACACAGAAACGGCGGGCAGATGGCGACGTCGACGCCGTCGGCGGTCGAGACTCGGGGCAGCAGCGCCTGGATGAACTCCTCGGCCTCGGCGACCGTTTTGTGCATCTTCCAGTTGCCGGCGATGAACGGCTTGCGTGCCGGGCTCATGCCAACGCCTCGACGCCGGGCAGCGCCTTGCCCTCGATCAGCTCGAGCGCGGCCCCGCCGCCGGTCGACAGGTGCGTGACCCGGTCCGCCAGCCCGAACTGGACCAGCGCCGCCGCCGAGTCCCCGCCGCCGACGACGGTCGTCCCGGGCGCGGAGGCGACGGCCTCCGCCACGGCGCGGGTTCCGGCGGCGAACGGCTCAAGCTCGAAGGCCCCCATCGGACCATTCCAGAACACGGTTCCGGCGCCCGCGATCACGTCCGCATACCTGGCGGCGGTCCGAGGCCCGATATCGAGCCCCATCATGCCGTCCGGCACATCGACTCCATCAAGCTCGCGCGGCTGCGCCTCCTCGGCGAAGCGATCCGCAACGACGAGGTCCACCGGTAGCTCCAGGGCGGACCCGGAGCCGGACAGAAGGGTCGTCGCGAGCGCGACGTCATCGGCCGCGCACAGGGACTGCCCGATCGAGTGGCCCTGCGCCGACAGGAACGGGAAGCACATCGCGCCGCCGATCAGCACCGCGTCGGCGCGCTCGGCGAACCGCTCGATGACCGCCAGCTTGTCGCTCACCTTGGCGCCACCGAGCAGCGCCACCAGCGGCCGTGCTGGGTCGGACAGCAGGCCGGAGAGCATCGACACCTCACGCTCCAGCAACAAGCCGGCGGCGTGGTCCGGGATCAGGCGCGCGACGCCGTCGACGGACGCGTGCGCCCGGTGAACCGCGCCGAACGCATCGTCGACGTACACATCCGCCAGCGCCGCGAGCTCGGCCGCAAAATCGGGGTCATCCGCGGTCTCGCCGGGCTCATAGCGGACGTTCTCGAGCACCAGCACATCTCCCCGCTCGAGGTTGTCGGCGAGCGCCCGGACGTCGTCACCGACGACCGCCGGCGCGAGCGTCACGTTGGCGTCGGTCAGCTCCGCGAGGCGCTCGGCGGCCGGCCGCATCGACAGCTCCGGCTCGCGGTCCGATGGCCGCCCGAGATGCGAGACCAGCACAAGCCGCCCACCGCGCCGGCGCAGCTCCTCGATCGTCGGCAGCGCCGCGCGAATCCGCGTGTCGTCGGCCACCACCCCGGCGTCGAGTGGCACGTTGAAATCCACCCGAACCATTACGCGCTTGCCCTCCAGCTCCCCGAGGTCCCGCAATGTCTTCACAGCAACCTTTGCACTAGCTCAATAACCCGGTTCGAATAGCCCCACTCGTTGTCGTACCACGCGATCACCTTCACCATCGTGCCGTCCATCACGGCCGTCAGCGAACTGTCGACGATCGACGACGCCGGATTCTTGACGATATCCGTGGACACGATCGGGTCCTCGGTGTACTCGAGCAGCCCCACGAGTGGCCCGTCTTCGGTGGCAGCTCGCAGCGCTCCGTTGACTTCCTCGACGGAGGTCTCCCGGACCATCTCCGCGGTCAGGTCGACGACCGATCCGGTCGGCACGGGTGCGCGGACGGCGATCCCGTGCAGCTTGCCGTTCAGCGCCGGGATCACGAGGCCGATGGCCTTCGCAGCCCCGGTCGAGGCGGGGATCAGGTTGATGGCGGCGGCGCGTGCCCGGCGCAGGTCCCGGTGCGGCATGTCCTGGAGCCGCTGGTCGGACGTGTAGGCGTGAATCGTGGTCATCAGCCCGTGCTTGATGCCGATCGTGTCCTGGAGCACCTTTGCGACCGGAGCCAGGCAGTTGGTGGTGCACGACGCGTTCGAGATCACGTGATGTGCGGATGCGTCGTACGCCTCGTCGAAGTTCACGCCGAGGGCAACGGTCACGTCCGGATTCGTCGCGGGCGCAGAGATCACGACCTTCTTCGCGCCGGCCTGCAGGTGCTTGGCGGCGTTCTCGCGATCGGTGAACAGCCCCGTCGACTCGATCACGACGTCGGCGCCGAGCTCGCCCCACGGGATCGCCGCGGGGTCGCGCTCTGAGAGCACTCGGATCTCGGCGCCGTCGACGCGCAACCCCGTGTCGCTCGCCTCGACGCTCCCCGGAAACCGTCCCAGAATCGAGTCGTACTTGAGCAGATGGGCGATCGTCGGGGGGTCGACGAGATCGTTGACCGCCACCCATTCGACGTCGGCGTTCCGCTCGCATGCGGCGCGAAACACGTTCCGGCCGATGCGCCCAAAGCCGTTGATTCCGACTCGTACCGACATGCGCATTCCTCCGTTGCGTTTTGATGCAGAAAGCAGAAACGCCGACTGGTAGCGACTCCCCGTCGGCCTGGACAGGCTATCTAAACCTGGACGCGCTCGGGTGCCCCCACCGTCGTGCCGGTAGTCGCGATTACCTTCGGGACACGACCTCGACCCGTAATCCATCGGGGTCGAGCATGTACGCCGAGTAGTACCGACGGCCGTACTGAGGGCGCGGCCCCGGCGGGCCGTCGTCGCGGCCTCCGTTCGCGATCCCGGCCGCGAACGCGGCGTCGACCGCAGCCTTGCCGCTGGCGTGCAGGGCCATGTGCCCGTACCCGGGACCGGGGGGCCGACCCCGCACGACGATCCACAGGTCGGGACCGTTGACCCCGTACGCGATCGCCTGCTCGGAGTCGACCATCCGCCGCCCACCGAGCGCGTACAGGACGGCGTCGTAAAACCGCGCCGAGCGCGGCAGGTCCGACACCTCGAACCCGACGTGGTCGATCACACCGGCCTCCCGACATCGCGGTGGACGACCTCGACGAGGTATTCCTTGACCGGGTCGTAGCGCGCCGCCAGGTGCTCGGCGATCGCGACCGAGCGGTGGCGGCCGCCGGTGCAGCCGAGCGCGACCACGAGATGTGCCTTGCCCTCCGCCAGGTACTGATCGAGCAGGTAGTCGAGCAGCGGCAACAGATGGTCGTAGAACGCATCGAGCGCCCCGTCTCGGTTGATGAACTCCACGACGCTCGCGTCGTTCCCGGTCAGCGGTCGCAGCGTCTCCTCGTAGTGGGGGTTCGGCAGGAAGCGGACGTCGAACATCAGGTCGGGATCCCGCGCCGGGCCGTACTTGAAGCCGAAGCTCTCGAACGTAACCGCCAGGCGTCCTGGCGTCCGGGTCGGCAGCAGCTCATCGGCGAGCTTGCGCCGCAGCATCGCCGCCGTCAGGCCGCCGGTGTCGATCACCACGTCGGCGCGGTCCCGCAACCCGCGCAGCGCGTCGCGCTCGCGCGCGATCCCGTCGGTGACGCTGCCGGTCGGCGACAGTGGATGCCGGCGCCGTGTCTCCTTGTAGCGAGTCAGCAGCGTCTGCTCGTCGGCCTCCAGGAACAGCACCCGGTGCCGGACGCCGGTCGCGCGGAGGTCATCGAGCATCGCGGCCAGGCCATCGAAGTACGTTCCACCCCGGACGTCGGAAACGACCGCCGCGCGGATCACGTTCGAGCCTTCGTGCATAAACAGGTCTACCAACGACCGGATCATCTCCGACGGCAGGTTGTCGACGCAGAAGTACCCCTCGTCTTCGAACGCAGCCATCGCGGTCGACTTGCCGGCGCCCGAGAAACCGGTGATGATCACGAGGTCCGAGAGTGCCGAGGAGCTGGCCGCCATGCCTTGAAGCTTGACGCGCCGCGCGGACGGGGGTCGCGCTCGCGCCAGCAGCATCGCGAGATCGCCCGTGTGACAGGATCCCCGGCGTGCGCAGCCGCTGCTGCATCGGGATCGTCGCCGCGCTGCTGGCACTGGCGGTCGCCCCTTCGGTGTCGCCGGCGAACTCGCCGCAGTCGGTGCCGAACTCGTCGAGCGCACCGGTGGTCGTTCAGGTCGGCACCCCTCCGACCGGCCAGTCGATCGCGCCGGGCTTCATCGGGACCTCGATGGAGTTTCAGGCGGTGCACGCCTATACCGGCCGCGACCCGACGAACGTCAACCCCGTGCTCGTCGAGTTGCTCAGCAACCTCGCGCCGGGCCAGCAGCCGGTGCTTCGGATCGGCGGCGACTCGACCGATCAGACGTGGTGGCCGGTCAAGGGGGTGATCCCGCCGGGCGGGGTCAAGTATGGGCTGACGAAGGGATGGCTGCGGACGACGCGCGCGCTCGCCCAAGCGCTCAACGCGCACCTGATCATGGGCGTCAACCTCGCGGCCGGTCGGCCGGCGCTCGCCGCCGCCGAGACGCGAGCGTTCCTCGAGGGAATTGGCCGCCGCTACATCCAGGCGATCGAGATCGGCAACGAGCCGGATGTGTACGGCCAGTTCGCTTGGTACAAGGCCCCGGACCGCCGCGTGTTCTTCGCGCGCAAGAGCAGCTACAGCCTGAGCGACTTCGAGGCCGACTTCGCTCACTGGCGTGCGGTGATCCCGCACGTACCGATCGCGGGCCCCGCGCTCGCCGAGCTCGTCTGGTTGAACGGCCTCGACGGCTTCCTCAGCTCCGAGCCGGGACTGTCAATGGTGACGCTGCACCGGTATCCGCTGCGCGGTTGCGTCCGCGACTCCAGCTCGCCGATCTTCGCTTCGATCCCCAACCTGCTCGCCGACTCGTCATCGGCCGGGTTGGCGTTCGAGGTCGCTCCGTACGTCGCCATGGCGCACGCTCACGGGCTCCCATTCCGGCTCGACGAGCTGAACTCGGTCGCGTGCTCGGGGATCAAGGGCGTCAGCGACACGTTCGCGTCGGCGCTATGGGCGCTCGACACGCTGTTCGACCTCGCCAAGGTCGGCGTCGACGGCGTCAACTTCCACACGCTGCCCGGCGCCGGCTACGAGCTGTTCACGTTCACCCATTCGGGCGGTGCGTGGCAGGCGTTCGTGCACCCCGAGTACTACGGCCTGATGATGTTCACGCAGGCGGCGCCGCCGGGCTCGCGGCTGCTGCCGACGACATCCCCACCCGGGCCCGTCAAGGCGTGGGCGACGCACGAACCGTCCGGCGCCGTCCACATCGTGTTGATCAACAAGTCGACCAGCG
This sequence comes from uncultured Solirubrobacteraceae bacterium, assembly GCA_963712675.1. Taxonomy (GTDB): domain Bacteria; phylum Actinomycetota; class Thermoleophilia; order Solirubrobacterales; family Solirubrobacteraceae; genus Palsa-465. Next base: position 57,671 of record CAVQJF010000021.1, on the reverse strand, counting down.
CCGGCCAGCAGGTGCAGGTTCAGATGGACCGCGCGACCAACGCGAGCGTCGAGTGGCTCGAGGCCCCTGGAGCGACCGCGACGTCCGGCGTCACGCTCGGGAGCCGGACGTTCGGCGCGTCGACGACCACCGGCCTGCTCTCCGGACCGATGCGAACCGGCCGGCTCGACTCGTTCCTTGGCGCGTATTCGATCGACATGCCGCCCGCGAGCGCGGTGATGTTGACGCAGCAGTAGCACGTCGGCCGCGCCTCGTGCCGGACCTACACCCCGGTCTTGTGGAGCTCGCGATACAGCCGCCCCGCGAGCCTGCCCGGCACCCCCGGCACGGCCTCGAGCTCCTCGCGGGACGCCGCCAGGATCGCGTCGGGCGAGCCGAAGTGCGACAGCAGTGCGCGCTTGCGAGCCGGTCCGACCCCCGGTAGGCCGTCGAGGATCGACGCGGTCATCGCGGTGTCGCGGCGCTGGCGGTGGTGCGTGATCGCGAACCTGTGCGCCTCGTCGCGGATCCGCTGGAGCAGCTGCAGCTCGGGGGTGTCGTGGGCGAGCGCGAGCGGAGCCGCGCGGCCGGGGATGAAGAGCTCCTCGATCCGCTTCGCCAGCGCGACCACGACGACCCCGCGCTCGCGAAACCCCTGCAGCGCCCGTAGCCCCGCCGACAGCTGGCCCTTGCCGCCGTCGATCACGACCACGTTCGGGAGCGCGGCGAAGCTCGGGTCATAGTCCTTGTCGTGCGGGGAGTAGTCGCGCTGGCGCTCCCACTGGGCGAACCGCCGGCCGAGCACCTCCTCCATCGCGGCGAAGTCGTCCGGGAAACCGATCCCGCCCGCCCCCGCGACCTTGAACCTCCGGTAATCGGACTTCTTCGGCGCGGCGCCCTCGAAGACGACCATCGACGCGACCGTGTTCGTCCCCATCAGCGTCGAGATGTCGAAGCACTCGATCCGCAGCGGGACCGTGTCGAGACCCAGCGCCCTTTGCAACCCGTCGAGCGCCTCGACTCGCGACTGGCGCCGGCGCTCGGAGCGCAGCTTCTCCTGGTCGAGCGCGAGCCGCGCGTTGCGCTCGGCGAGCTCGAGGATCCGGCGCTTGTCCCCGCGCTCGGCGGCGCGGATCTCGACCGACCCGTCGCGACGCGCGCTCAGCGCCTCCGCCAGCGCGGTCGTGTTATCGAGTTCGCGCTGGACGACCAGCAGCGGCGGGACCATCATCGCGCTCACGTAGTACTGCAGGATGAACGCCTCCGCGACGTCGGCGACGCCGCCGCCGGCCTCGTTGTCGAGGTAGAAGCTCTGGCGGTCCGACAGCACGCCGTCGCGCACCTGGAACACCTGCGCGTTCGCTTCACCGTCGTCTCCGACCGCGACCGCGATCGCGTCGAGCGTCCCGACCGAGTCGTTCGCGACACGCTGGCGCTCGAGCAGCGATTTCACCGCCCGCAGGCGGTTGCGCTCCCGCGCCGCGTCCTCGAACCGCTGCTCGTCCGAGGCGGCTTGCATCGAGCGCTGCAACGACCGCTCGATCTCCCGGTAGCGGCCGGAGAGAAAGTCGATCACGCCGTCGATCCCGCGCCGGTAGTCCTCACGGGAGACGTATCCGACGCATGGCGCCTCGCAGCGCTTGATGTAGTAGTCCAGGCACGGAGAGCCGCTGCGCCGCCCCGGCTCGGGGCCCTCGCAGGACCGGAACATGAACACCTTCCCGAGCACCTCGAGCGTCGAGCGGACCCGCTTGGCGTTGCTGTAAGGGCCGAAGTAGGCGCGGTCGCGGCGGTGGCGCTCGCGCGTGAAGTACACGCGCGGGAAATCCTCGTCGAGGCTGATCGCGATATACGGGTACGACTTGTCGTCGCGCAGTCGGATGTTGAACCGCGGCTTGTACTGCTTGATGAAGTTCTGCTCCGCCAGCAGCGCCTCGGCCTCGGTGTGCACGACCAGCGCCTCGATGCGGTCGATCATCGGCACAAGGTCCTTGCCGGCGCGGGTGCTCGGATTGGAGAAGTGCGACGCGACCCGCTTGCGGATCGATTTCGCCTTGCCGACGTAGATCACGCGCCCGGAGGCGTTCCGGAACAAATAAACGCCCGGCTCGTCGGGCAGCTCACGGCGGCGGTCGGCGGCGATGACGGACACGCTTGTCGATGTTACGAGGGCGGTTCCGCGCGCATCCGTCCTGGGCCAGCCGCGGGCTCAGCCGTCCGTGCAGCGCCCCGCGCGTGTGTGACGAGACAAACGACGGCGGTGAAGGGGTAACGGGTCAGGGCTGCCGTGATTCGGCTCTCGGCTCCGACGCGACCGAGGTTTCCTCCGCGACACGGAGGAAACCTCGGGCTGAAGCGTGAGGCGGCCGGGCGCACCCCGTAACTATGGTTCTCATGGAATTCGGTGCGTTGTCGGAGACGACGACCTGTCTCTCCTTCACTGCCGCCGTTTGTCTCGTCCCGCAGCTGTCCCCAACGCCCGCGGAAACGACCTACACCCCGACGAACCACCCACTAATCGGCGGTGAACGACACCCCGAGCCCAGCAATGGCCAGCAGCAGCCCGATGATCGCGACCGTCTCCCCGCCCCCGGCGGTAGACCCGGGCGACGCGTACTGCGGCACGCTCAGGGCCGGGTTGAAGATGTTGGCGCCGTTGGTCGGCGGGGCCGCCAGCGCGTGCACTGCGAACGCGAGCGCGATCGCCGCCGCGACGAGCGCCACGATCCGCACGGAGCGAGAGCCGACGAGCGCCACCGCCACCATCCCGCCGGCGAGCAACGCCAGCAGCACGTCGGCCGTCGAGTAGACCTGCCAGGCGGTCGGGTCGTGGGGCACGCCGTTGAGCAGGACCGAGGTCCCGAACTCGGCCAGGAAGGCGGCCGAGAACTGGTGGCTCCAGGCCAGGAAGAGCGATCCGAACAGCGCGACCGCGCCGAGCACGATCATCCAGTCGGATAGCACCTCGCGGTTCTTGCTGGACAAAGCCGCGCCAGTTTACGGCCGGCGCTCGGGCGCCAGGTCAGCCGGCTACACCGCCGCGTTTGGGGGCAGCGGCGGCCTCGGCTCCGGGGGCGACTCGAGCGTCTCGGGGCCCTGGATCATCATGAACGCCACGCCGGCCACCGCCCCGGCGAGGAACTGCGCCAGCCAGTACTTCCAGATCGCGGAGAAGCCGACCGCTCCGTGGACGATCTGGCCGAGCGCGACCGCCGGGTTGAAGGCGCCGCCGCTGATCGCCCCGACCGCGAACGCCCCGGCGAGCACCGTGAATCCGATCGCGAGGCCGTAGAAGGAGTTGCCCTCGGTGCCCTTCGCGGTCGCGACGTTCAAGACCACGTAGACCAGCGCGAAGGTGAACAGAAACTCGGCGACCAGCACCTTCCCGGTGCCCGCCAGCGTGCCGGCGGACTGATGGCCCGCGACCGCGCTCGCGAGCAGACCGCCGATCACGCCCGCCATCAGCTGGGTGACGATGTACGCGACCCACTCCTGCTGGCTCAGCTTGCCGCGGATCATCACCCCGGTCGAGACGGCCGGGTTGTAGTGGCCGCCCGACACGTGGCCGCCGGCGAAGATCATCACCATCAGCACGGAGCCGATCGCCAGCGGCGCCAACGGGCTCGCGGGATTGATCCTGGCGGTCGCAGTCCCAACCGTGAAGACCAGGAAGAACGTCCCGATGAATTCGACGGCTAGCTTCCGATTCAGTGCAGTCACTTCGGCCTCCAGGCAGGGTCGGCGACTTCTCCCGGGGCCTACGTGTTCGCGATGTTGACGCCACATCCTGGTCTGGTGACCGGCTCGCAACGAACCGGTCACCAAACCGGCAACTGTCAGGCGAGCTCGAACCGATCGAGGTTCATGACCTTGTCCCACGCGGCCACGAAGTCGCGCACGAACTTGCCCGGCGCATCGTCGGAGCTGTACACCTCCGCGATCGCACGAAGCTGCGAGTTCGAGCCGAACACGAGGTCGACCGCGGTCGCTGTCCACTTGGGCGCACCGGTAGCCCGGTCGCGTCCCTCGTAGACGCCGCCCGCGGAATCGGACGGCTTCCACTCGGTGTTCATGTCGAGCAGGTTCACGAACACCTCGTTCGTCAGCGCGCCGGGCCGCTCGGTCAAGACCCCATGCGGGGACCCCCCGAAGTTGGCGCTTAGCGCTCGTAGCCCGCCGACGAGCACGGTCATCTCGGGAGCACTCAGCGTCAGCAGGTTGGCCCGCTCCACCAGCAGATGCTCGGGCGGAGCCGGCTGGCCGGCACGGAGGTAATTGATGAATCCGTCGTGCTTTGGCTCGAGCACCGCGAACGAGTCGGCATCCGTCTGCTCCTGCGAGGCGTCCGTCCGTCCGGGGGCGAACGGAACCGTCACCGGATCGCCGCCGTCGCTGGCTGCCCGCTCGACCGCGGCGCAGCCGCCGAGCACGATCAGGTCGGCGAGCGAGATCCGCTTGCCGCCGGACTGCGAGCCGTTGAACTCATCCTGGATCCGTCGCAACGTGTCGAGCACGATCGCCGCTCCGGAGTTCGCCTCCCAGTCCTTCTGCGGCGCCAGCCGGATCCGCGCCCCGTTGGCCCCGCCGCGCTTGTCGGTGCCGCGGAACGTCGCGGCCGACGCCCACGCGGTTCCGACAAGCTGGGACACCGACAGCCCTGAACTGAGGATCTTGCGCTTGAGCGCGGCGATGTCGTCGTCGCCGACCAGTTCGTGATCGACCGCGGGGACCGGGTCCTGCCAGAGCTGCTGCTCCGCCGGGACGAGCGGACCGAGATACCGCGAGATCGGACCCATGTCGCGGTGCGTCAGCTTGTACCAAGCCTTGGCGAACGCGTCAGACAGCTCGTCCGGGTTCTCGTAGAACCGCCTCGAGATTGGTCCGTACACGGGATCCAGCTTCAGCGACAGGTCCGTCGTGAGCATCACCGGGGCGTGATGCCTGGAGGGATCGTGCGCATCGGGCACCGTCCCTTGCGCGTCCGCGTTCTTCGCGACCCACTGATTGGCGCCACTGGGGCTCTTGGTCAGCTCCCACTCATTCTCGAACAGAGTCGCGAAGAAGCTGTTGTCCCACTGCACCGGAGTCGCCGTCCAGGTCCCCTCGAGCCCACTGGTCCAGGTGTCGCCGCTATTGCCGTTACCAACCGAGTTCTTCCAACCGAACCCCTGCAGCTCGAGTGGAGCGGCCTCGGGGTCGGGGCCGATGTGGTCCTCGGTGACCGCGCCGTGCGTCTTGCCGAACGTGTGACCGCCGGCGATCAGCGCCACCGTCTCCTCGTCATTCATCGCCATGCGCGCGAACGTCTCGCGGATGTCGCGGGCCGCGGCGAGCGGATCCGGGTTGCCGTTCGGGCCCTGTGGGTTGACGTAGATGAGGCCCATCTGTACGGCGCCGAGCGGCTCCTCGAGGTCACGGTCACCGCTGTAGCGCTCATCGTCGAGCCACACGTGCTCGGGCCCCCAGTAGACATCCTCCGGCTCCCAGACGTCCTCGCGCCCGCCACCGTAGCCAAACGTCTTGAAGCCCATCGACTCGAGCGCGACGTTGCCGGTGAGGATCATCAGGTCGGCCCACGAGATCGCGTTGCCGTACTTCTGCTTGATCGGCCACAGCAGCCTGCGGGCCTTGTCGAGGCTGACGTTGTCCGGCCAGCTGTTCAGTGGCGCAAAGCGCTGGGCGCCGGCACCGCCGCCACCGCGGCCATCTGCGATGCGGTAGGTCCCGGCGCTGTGCCATGCCATCCGGATGAACAGCGGCCCGTAATGCCCGAAGTCCGCCGGCCACCAGGGCTGCGAGTCCGTCATCAGCTCGAACAGATCCTGCCTCAGGGCGTCAAGGTCGAGCGTCGCGAACGCCTCCGCGTAGTTGAAGTCCTCGCCGAGCGGATTGGACTCGGGTGAGTGGTGCTGGAGGACCCTCAGGTTGAGCTGGTTGGGCCACCAGTCTCGGTTCCGCCAGCCCCCATCCGGAGCGTGCACGACCGGGCACTGGCCCTTGCTATCGGTAACAGCCACGTCTGTTCCAGTCCTTTCTCATTGATTGACGTTCGACGCCGCGAGGCATTCCGGGCAGCGGCCCCAGTAGATGACCTCGGCCTCGTCGATCTCGTAGCCGCGGTGCGCGGCGGGTGTCAGGCACGGGCTGTCGCCGACGGCGCAGTCGACATCGATCATCCGGCCGCAGCTGCGGCAGATCAAGTGGTGATGGTTGTCGTCGATGCGGTCCTCGTAACGGGCCGCTGAGCCGGCGGGTTGGATGCGCCGGATGATCCCGGCGTCGGCGAGCGCTCCGAGCGCGTCGTAGACGGCCTGAAGCGAGATCGATCCGATCTCGGTTCGAACGACCGCGTCGATGTCCCCAGCCGTGCCGTGCGGCAGCGCCGCCACCGCGCGTAGAACGGCCAAGCGCTGGGCCGTCACCTGCATGCCGTGCCGGCGGAGCACGGCAACTTGCTCGATCGATTCAGTCACGAGGAGATCTCGGCGCACTCTAGCTCCGAAACTGGAGCGAATCAAATATTGGAGCAGATCGACACGTTCGTCATTACGCGCAGGGCGGGTAACCTGCCTGTCGCCGTGTCCGGGAACGAGCAAACCACCGCGTTCCGCACCTGCCCGCTGTGCGAGGCGACCTGCGGGCTGACGATCACGCTCGACGGCGACGAGGTGACCGCCGTCCGCGGCGACGCCGACGACGTCTTCAGCCACGGCTTTCTGTGCCCCAAGGGGGTCGCGCTGAAGGAGCTGCACGAGGACCCGGACCGGATCCGCACGCCACTGATCAAACAGCCTGACGGGGGTTTCCGAGCCGCGACCTGGGACGAGGCGTTCGAAGAGATCGACCGGCGGCTGAAGCCGATCCTGCAACGCGACCGCAACGCGATCGCGACTTACCTCGGTAACCCGACCGCCCACCTGCTGTCGAACATGCTCTACGGCCCCGTGCTGCTGCGCGCGCTCGGGACGCGCAGCCGCTTCTCGGCGAGCACCGTAGACCAGTTCCCAAAGCAGATGGCCAGCGCGCTGATGTTCGGGACGGGCACCACGGTTCCGGTACCCGACGTCGACCGCACCGATCACCTGTTGATCCTTGGAGCCAATCCGCTCGCATCGAACGGCAGCCTGATGACCGCTCCCGACATGCGTGGCCGGCTGAAGAAGCTCACAGCCCGCGGCGGCAAGCTCGTCGTGATCGATCCCCGCCGCAGCCGCACCGCGCAGGCGGCCGACGAGCACCATTTCATCCGGCCCGGGACCGACGCGCAGCTGCTGTTCGCGCTCGTGCACGTGCTGTTCGACGAGGGCTTGATCTCGCCCCAGCCGGAGATCGCGCAGATCACAGCCGGAATCGAGACCGTCGAGCTGCTCGCCGAGCCGTTCACGCCCGAGGCGGCCGCGACGGCAACCGGGATCGACGCGGAAGAGATCCGCCGGATGGCGCGCGAGCTGGCCGCGGCCCCACGCGCGGCGGTCTACGGCAGGATCGGGACGTGCACGCAGGAGTTCGGCACGCTCGCGAGCTGGCTCGTCGATGTCCTCAATCTGTTGACCGGGAACCTCGACCGCGAAGGCGGGGCGATGTTCCCGCTCGGCGCCGCCGGTCACTCGAACGCATCCGGGCCACCCGGCCGGGGCCGGGGCGTGAAGTTCGGTCGTTGGGAGAGCCGGATCAGGGGCCTCTCGGAGATCTTCGGCGAGCTGCCGGTCGCTTGCCTTGCCGAGGAGATCGAAACCCCCGGCGAGGGCCAGCTCAAGGCGCTGATCACGGTGTCGGGCAACCCCGTCGTCTCGACGCCAAACAGCGACCGGCTGCGGGATGCGCTCGAGCAGCTCGAGTTCATGGTCAGCCTCGACGTGTACATCAACGAGACGACCCGCCACGCGGACGTGATCCTTCCCGCCCCGTCGCCGCTCAGAAGGTCGCACTACGACCTCGCGCTGTACCTGTTTGCGGTCCGCAACGTCGCGAACTACTCGCCGCCGTCGCTGGCGCCCGATCCGTCGATCCCCGACGAATGGGTGACGCTGCTGCGCCTGGCCGGGATCGCGTTCGGTCTCGGGCCCGACGCCGACGTCGCGATGCTCGACGAGCAGGTCGCGCGAGCGCTGATCGACCGCGAGCTCGCAACCGCCGAATCACCGTTCTTCGGCCGCACACAGGACGAGGTCCTGGCGGAACTGGCGCCGCGCGTCGGCCCCGAACGACTCCTCGACCTGCAACTTCGCGCTGGCCCTTACGATCTGACGCTGGCCGACCTCGAGGCGGCACCGCACGGGATCGACCTCGGGCCGTTGATGCCCCGCCTCCCCGACGCGCTGCGGACCGCGAGCGGCATGATCGAGTTGGCGCCGGCGCCGCTGGTGGCCGACGTCGAGCGTCTACGCGAGTCGTTGGCGCGAACCCGCAACGGCGAGCTGGTGCTCGTCGGGCGCCGCAACCTCCGCTCGAACAACTCATGGATGCACAACCTGCCGCTGCTCGTCTCGGGTCCGGCGCAATGCACACTCCATGTCCACCCCGACGACGCCGCCGCACACGATCTCCTCGACGGCGACCGTGCCGAGTTGCGCTCGCGCACCGGGGTCGTACAAGCGGTGGTCGAGGTCACTGACACGGTCATGCCGGGCGTCGTCAGCCTCCCGCATGGCTGGGGTCATGACGCCCCCGGCACCGAGCTGCGGGTCGCCGCTGCGCACGCCGGCACCAACAGCAACATCCTCGCCGACGAACTGCTGCTCGACGCGCTGTCGGGGAACGCCATGCTGAACGGGATCCCCGTCGAGCTCGCGCCGGTCCGCGAGCCGGTCCCCGCCTGAGCGCCGCTAGTACTCGCGCGCGGACCAGATGATCGCGAAGATCGCGTACACCGCGACCGCGCCGATCACGAGCGCTAACACCGCCGTCGCACCGTGAACCCGATACAGCGCGCTGAGCACGAGCAGCAGCGCACCGATCGACGCATACAGCACGCCGCGACGTCTGTCACCGAGCGAGAACAGCGATGTGCGGTGCTGGCGGTACATCAGAGACGCGAACCAGCCGAGCGTGGCGATGAACATCAGCGACACGGCCTGACCGGCGGTATTCGCCGCCTGGCCACCGCCTGGGATCACGTCGACCCCGAGGGCGATCAGCAACACGATCGCGATGTTCCGGAGGTGCTCGTTCATCTCGGGGTCAAAGATTACGCCCGGGCGTGCACGGCCGGCGCCGACTCGGGCGCGTAGGGCCGCGCGGCGGGAGGCAGGCGATCGGTCTCCGCCGCGAACCGGTAGCCGACGCCGAAGTGCGTGTGCACGTAGCGCCACTCGGGCGAGAGGCGCTCGAGCTTCTGTCGCAGCTTCCGCACGAACACGTCGACCGAACGATCCCCGCGGACCATCGTGTATCCCCACACGCGCTGATAGATGTCCTCGCGCTCGAGCACGCGCCCGTCAGCCGCCGCGAGCTGGTGCAGCAGCTCGAATTCCTTGCGCGACAGCGACGCTGCCGTCTCACCGACGTACGCGTCGAAGCGGTCCGGCCGGATCATCAGCTCGCCGGCGAGGATCGCCGAGTCCTCCACCGGGGCCTCGCCGGCGCGCCGGCGCCTCAGCACGGCCTGGATCCGGGCGACCAGCTCCTCGGGGTGGCACGGTTTCGAGACCCAGTCGTCGGCGCCACCGCGCAGCGCACGGACGCGATCGGCAACCGGCGCCGGACCGCTGACGACGAGCAAGGCGAGCCCGGGCACCGCGACCGCCACGCGCTCGAGATAGTCCAGGCCCGTCAGCGCCGGGTTGACGATCAGCGCGTGTAGCCGCAGCGCCGTGAGCTGGTCGGGGCCTGCCGCGTACCCGAGCAGCTCGCGATCCCATCCGAGCGCCGCGAAGCGCCGCTCGAGGACCGTGAGCAGCCCGCTGTCGTCATCGATCAGCGCGACCCGGATCGCGGCCGCATGTGACGGTGACATCGTGAGACGGATTCTAAAGGGCTACGCGGTCGGGAACCCGACGATCACCTCAAGACCACCGCCGCGCCGCGCCAGCACGGTCAGATCGGCGCCGTGGGCGGTCGCGATCGCGCCCACGATCGACAGTCCGAGCCCGATCCCGCCGTCGTGGCGGGTTCGGCCGCCGTTGAGGCGGCGGAACGGCTCGAGCAGCGTTCCAGCCTCGTCCGGCGAGATCTCGGGCCCGGTGTTGGTGACCGCGAGCGTCGGGCGGCCGTCGCGGATCCCGGTCCAGGCGCGCGCCCAGCCGCCGGCGATGTTGTGCTGGACGGCGTTGCGGAGCAGGTTCGCGACCAGCCGTTCGACCAGCGCCGGGTCGCCGAGCGCGGCCGCCGACCCGAATGAGCACTCGAGCCGGACCTCGCCGGCGTCAACGGCCTGCCGAGCCTGGCCGGCCACGGCACTGAGGTCAACCGGTTCCCGCGCCTGCAGTCCGCGCTGGCTGCGGGCGAGGGTCAGCAGCGCCTCGATCGTGCGTTCCTGCTGCTCGCCGGCGACGAGCACGCGCTCGCACGTGGCTCGCAGCGACTCGACGGTCGCATCAGGATCGGCGAGCGCCACCTCGACCACGGCGCGTTCGACCGTCAGCGGCGTCCGCAGCTCGTGCGAGGCGTTGGCGACGAACGCCCGCTGGGACTCGAATGCGGCTTCGAGCCGCCCGAGCAAACCATCGAACGTGTCCCCCAGCTCCTTGAGCTCGTCCTCGCGGCCGGCGAGCGCGAGCCGCTCATGCAGGTTGTCCGCCGACATCTGCCGCACGCGTGCGTTCATATGCCGCACGGGTGCCAGCGCGCGACCGGCCATCAGCCACCCGAGCGCGATCGAGAGCAGCGCCATGATTCCGAGCGCCAGGCCCGACTTGGTGAGCAGGGCGCTCAGCGTCGCCGACCGGTTGCGGTCGATCGCGACCTGAGCGGCGGCCTGGATGCGCTTCGCCGGGGCTTTCAGGGCGGTCGGGAAGTCCGGCGGGAACTGGGCTGTCTGCACCTGACCGCCCGTCTGTCGGAAGAACAACGCCCCCTTACCGCCTCCGGTGACCGGCGTCGCAACGTCTCTTAGCGAGATCGTCTGCCCGGCACCGCGCCCCACGCTCTGTGCGACTAGGCCGTACGTCGTCGCGAGCAGCAACGCACCCGCGACCAGGAACAGCGTCCCGTAGAGGATCGTCAGCCGCAGCCGAACGGTCGGACGCGGGAGCCAGCGTCGTGTCCGCGCCGGCCGCTCGCGCATCGCCCAGCGCTCGAGCCTCAACCGGGTGTGTCGCAGTTCAGATGCGATAGCCGGCATGCGAAACCGTTTCGATGATCGGGGGGTCTCCGAGCTTGCGGCGCAACCTCGAGATCGTGACCTTGACGACGTTGCTGAAGGGATCTGCGGCCTCATCCCACGCCCGCGCCAGCAGCTCTTCCGCCGAGACGACGGCGCCCTGCGCGCTGAGCAGCAGCTCGAGCACCGCCAGCTCCTTCGCGCTCAGCTCGAGCCTCCGTCCGTCTCGCTGCACGAGGCGCTGGGCGGGGTCGAGCCGCAGGTCGCCGTGGGTCATCACCGGCGGCAGCGCCGGTTGCGATCGCCGCCCGAGCGCACGCACGCGCGCGACCAGCTCGGCGAACGCGAACGGCTTCGGGAGATAATCGTCGGCACCGAGCGTGAGCCCGCTGACGCGATCCTCGATCCCGGCCGACGCGGTCAGCATCAGCACGCGGGAGCGGCCGTCCCGCTCTACAAGCGCGCGGCACACATGATCGCCGTGCACGCCGGGGAGGTCGCGATCGAGCACGATCACGTCGTACTCGGTGATCCCCGCTCGACGGAGCGCGGCGTCGCCGTCGAGTGCGATATCGACCGCCATCCCCTCGCGGCGCAAACCGATCGCCACTGTATTTGCCAACTCCTCGTGATCCTCGACCACCAGCACGCGCATCGTTCAAGTGTTGTACGCCGAACGGCGTCCGGTCGGCGTCAGCATGCCGCGCGACTGGTTACAGCGAGGTAACGGGCCCTGTTCCCGCGCGGTAACCGGCGCTTCGCTACCACTCGCGGCATGCCCCGATACGTAACACTCCTAGCGCTCGCCGCCGCCACGCCGGCGCTTGCGGCCTGTGGCAGCTCAAGCCCAAGCTCGAACGCCAGCGCGGTCGCCGCCAAGCAGTCCGACGCGCTCGCGTTCGCTCAGTGCATGCGCGCGCACGGCGTTTCGAACTTCCCGGACCCGTCAGGCAACGGGCGCGGCGGTGTCCAGATCCAGGCCTCGAAGCGGGTCGGATCGGGCTCATCGCTGAAGGTCAATGGCGTGTCCGTCAACGCACCCGCATTCCAGGCCGCGATGCAGACCTGCCGCTCGAAGCTCCCGAACGGAGGCAGGCCGTCGGCGGCACAGGCCGCCGCGCAGAAATCGAAGGCGCTTAAGTTCTCGGCTTGCATGCGATCGCATGGCGTACCGAACTTCCCCGACCCGGTGTTCCAATCAAACGGCGGCGGTGTGGGGGTACGGATCGGCGGACCCGGCGTCGACCCGAGCTCGCCGGCCTTCCAGTCGGCGCAGCACGACTGCGGCTCGATTATCGGGGCAAAGGCCCAGTTCGCTTCCCCCTGACGACCACCGCGGTCGCTCGCGGCCGATGCTCAGGCGGCGAGCGACCGCGTCCAGTCGGCCAGGTCGTCCTGCGCGGCGTCGGCCCGATCCTGCGCCGCGCGGTAGATCGTGTACGAGTCCGTGGTCTTGTCCGCGCACCAGTCCTCGTAGGCGACGTCAGCCTCGGCCTGGGCCTCGCGGCGGACGAAGCTGTACTCCTCGAGCAGCGCATAGTCGCGAACGCTCGGCGTACGGCCAGTTGAGTTGGAGCTGCCCCCACTCGTGCGCAGCTGCATGTCATAAGGGCTCATGGTCGACCTCCTAGAGTCACGAGCCGGTTCGGTCTCTCGTAATTCTGAAACGCCCGGCGGCGGAAACACTTGCGCAAATTGGTTCGCTAGCCCGCCGCCGCCTCCCAGCGTGCGTAAAGCTCGTCGACGGCGTGCTTGGCCTCTTCATGTCGCGCGGTCGACCGGGCACTCGTCTCGGGCGTCGCCCAGGCGCCGGGATCGGCGAGTTCGGCCTCGAGCGCCCGCAGGGCCGCCTCCGCCGCCTCGATCTCCTGCTCGATTCCACCGTTGCTGCTCGCTCGCCGGCGCGGTGGTGTCCGTTTCGGGTTCGCCGCGCGAGCTCGCTTCTCCTTCGGCGGCGCCGGCGCCGCGGCGCGCTCCGCGCGCACGCGCACGTACTCGGGCCACCCACCGACGTAGGAGTGAAGCGTTTGGTCCTCCACGGCGACCGTGCGCGTCCCGACCGCGTCGAGCAGCGCCCGGTCGTGGGAGACGAGCAGCAGCGAGCCTGGGAACTCCGACAGCGCACCCTCGAGCGCCTCTCGACTCTCGAGGTCAAGGTGGTTGGTGGGCTCGTCGAGGATCAGGACGTTCGCGCCGGACTGGACCAGGATCGCGAGCGAAAGCCGACGGCGCTCGCCGCCCGACAGGCCATCCAGCGGCTTCTCGGCCTCCTCGCCGCTGAACAGAAACCGCCCCAGCAGCGCGCGAGCGTTGCCCGGCGTCAGCTTGGTTGCGTGCTGGCAGGCCTCCAAGACGGTCCGTGCGGTCCCGGCGTTGAGCTCGTCCGCGTGCTGGGAGAGGTACCCGAGCTGCACGTTGTGTCCGGTCCGAAGCTTCCCGGCGTCGAGCTCGCGGCGCCCGGCGAGCGTCTCGATCAGCGTCGTCTTGCCGGCGCCGTTCGAACCCACCAGCGAAACGTGCTCACCGCGCTCGAGCCACAGCTCGGCGTCCGCCAGCAACTGCTTGTCGCCGGCGCTCAGCCGTCCCTCGAGCAGCTCGAACACGACCCGCCCGGATCGCTCCGGTGCCTTGAACGAGAACTCCAGCGCGGCCCCATCGACCGGCGAGCGGTTGATCCTGTCCATCTTCGTCAGCTTCTTCGCGCGCGATTGCGCCTGCCGGGCGCGGGTGCCGGCACGGAATCGCGTAACGAACCGTTCGAGCCGCTCGATCTCGGCCTGCTGGCGTTCGATCGCGCGCCCGAGCGCGAGCTCCCGCGCCGCCTTCTCCTTGCGCCAGGCGTGCCACGGACCGTCGAAGAACTTCCCGCGCCCCGCCTCGAGCTCGAGCACCGAGGTCCCGACGGCCTCCAGGAACCAGCGGTCGTGCGCGACCAGGACGATCGCGGCGTCCAACGTGGTGAGATGCTGCTCGAGCCACTCGAGCGACTCGATGTCGAGGTGGTTGGTCGGCTCGTCGAGCAGCAGCAGATCGGGGTCGCCGGCGAGCGCACGCCCGAGCGACGCCCGCGTCAGCTCGCCCCCCGAGAACGTCGATAGCTCCCGGTCCAGATCTCGCTCGTCGCGGAAGCCGAGCCCATGCAGCGTCACAAGCGCCCGATCGCGCCAGCGGTAGCCGCCGGCGTGCTCGAGCCGAGCCTGCGCCTCGGCGTACCGGTTGAGCGTGCCCTCGTCGACCGCGCCGCCGGCCATCGCGTCCTCCAGCCGAGCGAGCTCGTCCTCGATCGCGACCAGCTCGCGCGCGCCCGACAGCACGTACTCACGCAACGTCATCGACCGCTCGCGCGGCGGGCGCTGATCGTGCAGGGCGATCTTCGCGCCCTTCGCGAGCACCAGCTCGCCGAAGTCGACCGACGCCTCGCCCGACAGCATCCGGAGCAGCGTCGTCTTGCCGGAGCCGTTGCGTCCGGACAGCGTCATCCGATCGCGCCGCTCCAGCTTGAACGAGATCCCCCGCAGCAGGGGCTCGCCCGCGATGTCCTTGCCGAGGTCTGATGCGATCACGACTGCCATTGCCGCTCATGGTAGGCAGCGGCCGCTCAGTAGCATCTCGCCGATGCCCGCTCAGATCTTTCCGCCGGTCCCGCCGTTCGAAATGCCGCCGGCGCGGACGCTGTACCTCCCCGATCGCGGCGAGCTGTTCATGCGCGACACCGGCGGCGACGGTCCTCCGGTGATGCTGCTGCACGGCTGGATGGCGACCGCCGACCTCAACTGGGCCGGCGCCTACGGCTCCTTGCTCGATGCCGGCTACCGCGTGCTAGCACTCGACCACCGTGGCCACGGGCGCGGCCTGCGCCCGCAGGCACGGTTCCGGCTCGCCGACTGCGCGGCCGACGCCGCGGCAGCGCTGCGCGCGCTCGAGGTCGGGCCCGCCACGGTCGTCGGCTACTCGATGGGCGGCGCGATCACGCAGCTGCTCGCCCGCGACCACCCCGACGTCGCCTCCGGGATCGTCCTCTCCGGCACGGCGCAGCACTGGCAGGAGGCCGAGTCAAAACGGGTCTGGCGCGCGATGGGCGCGTTCGGGTTCATGCTCTCGGTCGCGCCGCGCGCGAGCTTCCGCGCCGGCTTCAAGCGCACCGGTCTGCTGGATCCGGAGCGAACGGCCTGGCTGCTCGGCGAGCTGACCCGGAACTCCGCACGCGACGTCGCCGAGGCCGGCCGCGAGCTCGGCCGCTTCGATTCCCGTCCGTGGCTCGGTTCGGTCGCGCTCCCCGCCGCCGTCGTCGTCACGTCGCGTGACTCGGCCGTGTCGCCACGCAAGCAGCGCGAATTGGCCCAGGCGCTGGGCGCCTCCGTGTTCGAAGCGCCGATCGACCACCTCGAGGTAACGACGCGCGGTGAGCTCTTCAACCCGCCGCTGCTGCAGGCGATCGAGGCCACGCGGACGGGCGATCGCGCCGCCGCCGTGCGCTAGGCTTCAGCCTCGATGCGCCGGACCAGATTCATGACCGCGCTGCTCGTATTCAGCGTCACGCTGTTGACGCTGGCGCCGAACGCGTTCGCGTCGTCCGACTCAGGCGGTCAGGGCTGGTACGGGGAGACGAGCGATAAGAACATCACCAACGCGATGTTCCTCGTGATCCTGTTTTTCCCGACGATCATCACGATCTTCTCGATCATTCAGTGGCGCCTGGACAAGCGCAAGCATGCGCGCATGGACGCCGCCAAGCGCCGCGCGGCGAGCGAAGACTGGCGCGGCGGCTGGTAGTGCTGCTCGCAAGCTAGGCTTGCGGGCATGACCTACTTCGTGACGGGCGGCACCGGCTTCATCGGGCGTTTTCTAATCGAACGGCTGCTCGAACGCGAGGGCGACATCTGCGTGCTCGTCCGCGAGAGCTCGGTCGACAAGCTGACCGACCGGTGGGGTGACGAGCCCCGGATCAACCCCGTGATCGGCGATCTGGGCAAGCCGCACCTAGGGGTGGACGCCGATGCGCTCCCGGACAAGATCGACCACTTCTTCCACCTCGCGGCGATCTATGACATGACAGCCGACGAGGAAGCGAACCGGGTCGCGAACGTCGAGGGCACGCGCCACGCCGTCGAGCTGGCGAACGCACTCGGCGTCGGCATCTTCCATCACACATCCTCGATCGCCGCCGCCGGGCTGTACAAGGGCCTGTTCCGCGAGGACATGTTCGACGAGGGCCAGAAGCTCGACCACCCATATCACCGGACGAAGTTCGAGTCGGAGAAGATCGCGCGCACGCAGACCACGGTCCCGTGGCGCGTGTACCGCCCCGCGATCGTCGTCGGCTCCTCCCAGAACGGCGAGATGGACAAGATCGACGGCCCGTACTACTTCTTCACGGCCGTCAAGATGGCCCGCCACTACCTGCCCGGGTGGTTCCCCCTGGTCGGTCCCGAGCTCGGCTACACGAACATCGTCCCGGTCGACTACGTCGCCGCCGCGATGGACCACATCGCGCACCAGCCGGGGCTCGACGGCCAGGCGTTCCACCTGACGAACCCGAAGTCGATGCGCTCAGGCGAGATGATGAACACGATCGCAGCCGCCGCGCACGCGCCGCAGCTGTCGATTCGGGTCGACACGAAGATCCTCAAGGCTCTGCCGAAGGGCACGTTCTCGATGCTGATGCAGCTGCCCGCTGCGCGCGGCGTGCGCAAGGCGCTGCTGGCCGACTTCGGGATCCCCGAAGAGGTGATCGGCTACATCGGGCTCACCGCCCAGTTCGACACGCGCGATACAGAACGCGCGCTCGAGGGCTCGGGCATCTCCGTGCCACCGCTCGAGAGCTACGCCGCCAAGCTGTGGGACTACTGGGAGCGCAACCTCGACCCGGACCTCTTCAAGGACCGCTCGTTCGAGGGCGCGGTCAACGGCAAGACGGTGCTGATCACGGGCGCCTCGAGCGGGATCGGCAAGGCCGCGGCGTTCAAGATCGCCAAGGCCGGCGGGATCCCACTGCTGGTCGCGCGCTCCGAGGACAAGCTCGAGGCGACCAAGCGCGAGATCGAGGATCTCGGCGGCACCGCCTACGCCTACACCGCCGACGTCTCGAGCCCCGATTCGATCGACGAGCTGGTCGAGAGGGTGCTGGCGGATCATGCATCGGTCGACGTGCTTGTCAACAACGCCGGGCGCTCGATCCGCCGCTCGGTCGCCCTCTCTTACGATCGCTTCCACGACTTCGAGCGGACGATACAGCTCAACTATCTCGGCACGATCAAGCTGATCATGGGCCTGTTGCCGCACATGCGCGAGCGCAAGTCCGGCCTGGTCGTCAACGTCTCCTCGATCGGCGTGCAGACCAACCCGCCCCGCTTCAGCGCGTACGTCGCATCAAAGGCCGCGCTCGACGCCTGGACCCGCGTCGTAGGAAGCGAGACGATCGGCGACAACGTCCACTTCACGACGATTCACATGCCGCTCGTGCGCACGCCGATGATCGCGCCGACGAAGATCTACGACAGCTTCCCGACGATTTCCCCCGAAGAGGCGGCGGATCTGATCTGCGAGGCGATCCGCGCCAAGCCGAAGCAGATCAACACGCGGCTCGGCACGTTCGGCGAAGTCGCGTACACGCTGTTCCCGAAGGCCGTCGACCAGATCCTGTCGACCGCCTACAAGGTGTTTCCGGACTCGGCCGCGTCGAAGGGCCAGAAGGACCCCGACGAGCACGCCTCGACCGAGCAGGTCGCGCTCGCGCATCTGATGCGCGGCGTCCACTGGTAACCCCTCAGCGGCACACGAACAGCCAGTCGGATTCGACCAGCCGGTAGCGGGCAGCGGCCTCCGGACCGACGTCGTGAGCAACCCGCGCGGTCGTGACGTCGAACCCCGCAGCGCTCAGGCGCTCGGCGATGTCGGGCGCGTACAGGCGGACATGGTCGTGCTGGAGGAACTCGCGTTCGCGGTCGGCGGGCGAGGTGATCGCCGCGTCCTCATAGGTCCGCGAGCGCCCGGTGTCGAGCGGCACCATCACGATCACCCAGCCCCCGGGCGAGAGCACGCGATGCAGCTCGCGCATCGCGGCGGCGTCGTCCTGCACGTGCTCGAGCACGTGGCTGACGATGATCGCGTCGAAGCCGCCGTCGCCGAGGTTCAGCCGCGTGATATCCAATTGCAGCTCGGCGGCGCCCGGCTCGAGGTCGGCGGTCACGTAGCGCACGCCCCGCAGGCGGCGCAGGCGGCGTTCGAGGCACCACTCGGGCGCGAAATGGAGCAGTGATGACGCGCCCGCAAGCAGCTCCGGGTTTCGCTGGAGATACAGCCACAGCGCGCGGTGACGCTCGTGCGACCCGCACCGCCAGCAGATCGCGCCGGCACGGTTCCAGTCGTCACGGAAACGCGCGAACCGGCGCCCGCAGACGGGACACTCGACGGCGTCGCCGCGGTTGGCCAGCACCCGGCGGCGGAGCGCGAGCGCGCGCACCGCGCGCCGCGGCGTGAGCGACATCGCTTAGGACCGGGTGAGGATGATGACCGGGATCTCGCGCTTTGTGCGCGTCTGGTAGACCGCGTAGTCGCCGTACATCTGGACCAGCCGCGGCCACAGCTCCGCCTTCTCCTCGGCCGTCGCCTGGCGGGCGAGCACCGAGCGCCGCTCGCTGTCGACCTGGACCGTTGTGCTCGGGCTTGCCTGCAGGTTCAGCCACCACGCCGGCATCGCTTCGGAGCCCCCTCGCGACGCGACGATCACGAGGTTGTCGCCGTCGACCAGATACAGCACCGGCGTCGTCCGCGTGCGTCCTGACTTGCGTCCGACGTGGTCGAGCAGCAACACCGGCGCGCCCTTGATCTTGCCCTCCACGCGCCCCCCGGTCGCCCGGTACACCGCGACGTTGGCGCGGGTCATGCCGTTGAGCATCTTCAACTGGAAGGAACCTGGGCGGGGCACTGGCGGCGATGTCGGCATGGTCACCGGGCAGCCTAACGAAGGCGCTAAATTCGAGTGATGTCCACTCTCAATGATCCAGGCGTTCAGGAACTCCTCGAGCAGCCGAACTATGCAGTCGTCTCAACGCACAACCGCGACGGATCGATGCACTCGACCGTCGTCTGGGTCTCCGCCGACGACGGCGGGGTCGCCGTGAACAGCGCCGTCGGGCGCGTGTGGCCGACGAACCTCGAGCGTGATCCGCGGATCACGGTGCTGGTGCAGGAGGCGGGCAACGCTTACAACTTCGTCGAGATCCGCGGCACCGCGACCGGTACCACGGACGGGGCCGACGAGCACATCAACGCGCTCGCGAAGAAGTACATCGGCAAGGATGAATACCCGTACCGCCAGCCCGGCGAGCAGCGGATCAGGTTCGCGGTCACACCGGACCACGTCCGCTACGTGAAGCGCTAGCCGTGGTCGCGACCAGCCTCGAGTACTTGCCCGGCCACCCCGTCCAGGTCCGGGTCGTCCAGCGCGAACGGCGGATCTCGGTCACCGACGACGGCGAGGCGGTCCGGCTCGCCGGCCGGCCTGCACGCTGGCGCGACGCCGTCGATAGGGTGCTCGACGAGTACGACGTCAACATCACCCGCGACGGCGTTGTCTGCCTGCCGGTCGTGGCCGTCGGGCCGGGTGAGGAGGCGATCGTGCAGCGGATCGCGCAGGCGTCGCTGAGCCTCTATCAGGAGCTGCTCGAGCTGCGGGCCTGACGGAGCGGCCTCGCACGGAGGCTCCCCGCCCACGCGAGCGCGATCAGGGCAATGCCGATCGCGAACACGAGCCACGGGATCGCGCTCGACGCTTCGGCGGCTGAAGCGGCCCGCGCCGGCGGCAGCGCGACGTCATGACCGCCCGCGGCGGCGAGTCGCTCGACCGCGCCGATCGCCGCCGTCCCGAGCTGGGCTGCCGCTGGCGGCGCCAGACGCGTGGCCGCCGCGTGATAGAGGCCGTACCCGTCGGGCATCACGACGAGCAGCGGTCCCCGGTAGACGAGCCCCAGTTCCTGTCCGAGGAAGCGGGCGTAGTTCTGCGGCTGGCGCCACAGCGCGGTGACCGAGCCGAGGTCGGCCGGCGATGCAACCACGGCAACCCGGATCCGATACCCGGCGCGGGCGGCATCGCTCAGCAGCGCTCCGAGTTGCGCCTGTCGCGCCGCCGGAACGCCGGCGTCCTGAGGCAGGTACAGCGTCTGTGTGGCGAGCACGTCGCTGGCGGGATCACCATCCGCGCGCGCGGGCACCGGGGCCCAGCCCAGCGTGGCCGCGACCGCGAGGAGGACCGCCGCGAGCTGGCGGCATCGCTTGTTCGTGTGCGTACAGTCCGTCAAATCGATGAGCCACGCGGAGTGTATGAGCCGGTTGGGGCGGCGCGTGGCGGCGCCGGCGGCAGTGGTCGCGGGAGCGCTGCTGGCGATTCCCGGAGCGGCGCTCGCCCACGGTCCCGTCGCGCCGGTCGCCTCGAGTTACCTGGCACGCGTCGGCACGCTCCCTGCCGGGCTCCACGCAAAGGTCATCGACGGAGATCAGCGGATGTGGCTGCGGGCTGCGCCAGGCGAGACGGTGATCGTCCTCGATTACCGCGGCGCGCCGTATCTGCGGTTCTCGCGCGCCGGCGTGGCCATCAACGACAACTCGGCGATGTACTACCTCAACCAGACACCGGTCGCGCAGGTGCCCCCATCCAATCTGACTCGCGCGACCCCGCCCAGCTGGCGGCGCGTGACGGGATCACACGACTACGGCTGGCACGACGGCCGGCTTCACGCGCTGGCGACCGTCGCGCTCGCCCCGGGCGTGTCGTACGTCGGGAGATGGAGCATCCCGCTGCTGGTCGACGGGCGGCCGAGCTCGCTCTCCGGCGGCGTGTGGCATGCCGGCAACCCCTCGATCGCGTGGTTCTGGCCGATCGTCGTCCTCCTCGCATGCGTGCTGGCCGCCGTGCGCGTCCGCCGCCCCACGCTCGATTTCGCGCTCGCCCGTGCGGTCGCGGTCGTGGCGCTGGCCGCCACCACCGCCGCCGGCATCGGGCTCGAACTGCACGGCCGGCCGGACGTATCGCCGTTCCAACTCGTCCAACTCGCGGCGATCGTCGCGTTCGTCGGATGGGGTTTCGCGGCCGTGCTCGTTCGCCGTCCCGGCTGGTTCGCGTTCTTCCTGATCTCATGGGCGGCTCTGTGGGCGGGCTTCGAGATCCTGCCTGCGCTGCTGAACGGCTTCGTGCTGATCGCCCTGCCGGCATTCGTGGCACGCGTGGCGGCCGTCCTGTGCCTCGGCTGCGGAGCCGCGCTGCTGCTGCTCGTCGCGCGCCTGTCCGCGCGACCGCGGCGCGCGGAGGAACGAGGCGATGTCCGCGCCGCCGCCTGAGCGGCCGCGGCGGCGGCGGGCAGCCGCCACCGTGACGCTGGCCGGCGCGGCGGTGCTCCTCGGATGCGGCTCCACCCGCCCGGCAACACACCTTCCCGCCCAGACGCCGATACCTCCGGCGCTCGTCGCCGAGGCGCGGCCGATCGGACACGAACCGCAGTTCCACCCCCCCGCGACCGGCCCGCTGCTCGGACCGTGCCGGCATGGCCTCGGACGGAGGTTCGGGGTACACATCGAGCTGTTCGCGGCTAACCGTGTGGTGTTGATCGCCGCCGCGATCGGAACGCGACCGCCACGCACGATCTCCGCCGGCCGGATCTCCGGCGCTCGTTGTTTCGGCGCGCTCGTGACCCTCGAACCGACCGGGGTCGTGCTCGTGCGAGCCGGGGAACGGCTGCGGCTCGGGTCGCTGTTCCGTTCATGGGGGCAGCCGCTGTCGGCGGCGCGGCTGGCGTCATTCGGTGGTCATGTGACCGTCTTCGTCGACGGGCACCGCCGGCGCGGGTCGCCGCGAACCGTGCCCCTCTCCCGCCACGCAGAGATCGTGCTCGAAGTCGGACCGCACGTGCGCCCGCACGTGTCCTATACGTTCCCGCCCGGCCTCTGAGCCTCGAGCGTCTCTCTTACCGCCGCCAACCCGCGCGCCATCATCTCGGCCGTCGGGGGTCCGGCTTTGTCCGGCAGCAGGTCGGCTGTCCACGTGAACACCGTGTCGCCGTCGTCGCCCGGCAGCACCTGGGCGACCACGTTGTGGTGGGTGTACGGGCCGTCAACGATCGACCACACGAGCCGGCGAGCGTCGTCGTCCAGATCGACCAGCCGCTCGCGCGCGACGGCGCCATTGAAGAACGTGACGATTCGGTCGCTCCCGTCAAGCCGTGTCTCGGTGACGAACCCGGCCGCGAGCCGTTCGTGGAGCGCTCCCCAGTCGCGGAGCGCGTCCCACGCGTCCTCGGGCGTCGTGTCGATCGTCGTCTGGATCCGGATCGAGGCCATCTGACTCTCCTTCTCGTCGTCCCGCGGGCACAGTTACGAACGATCGCCGCCAGGCGAATGTGAGATCCGGAGCGCGGGTTAGATCCTGAACACCGTGATCAGGCGCTGCTCGTGCTCGGCCTCGATCCGGGCGATCACCTCGATGTGCTCCTCAAGGCCCGAGCCGCGCAACTTCGTCGCGAGCAGCTCGTCGACCTGAAAGATGCCGGCGCTGTTGGACATCGCGATCTCGACTCGTACCGCGCGATCGCGGCCGGGGCTGATCTTGACCTGTTCGATCGCGTACGCGGACAGGGAGTGGATGTTCTGAAGGCCCGCCTCGAACGGGACCCGCGAGCGCCCGCGCGCCATGTCGAGCGCGTCGGAGACGCGCACGATCCCGGCCTCGATCGTGAACGGCGCGCCCCTGCGCCGGTGACCGATGATCGCATGCAGCGCCTCGGACGCGATCACGGTCCGGTCGGGCTCGTCGTAGGCGCCGGCGAGCAGCCCACCGAGCTTGTCGGCCGTCAAAAACAGGCTGAAGAGCTCGTGGTCCTCTCGGTGGATCGACATCCCGACGCAGTGGAACAGGCAGCCGGCGGCGATCACCACCTCGGCGTCGCGCTCGGTCAACCCGAAGTCCCGGACCACGCTCGGCGTCACTCCGCGGCGGAACAGCAACCGGGCGAGCCGCAGGGCGATGTTGAGGACGATCTGGATGTGGACCCAGCTGTGGTCGCTCATCCCGAGCCGGCGGGTGGCGTTGACCGCGGAGACGTGCCACCACGCCTTGACCTGATCGTCGGCGTTGACGGCGTCGAGCAGGCTCTCGAGCCGGCGGTTGCCGCGGGTCGGTGCGCGTACCCTGACGTCGGCGAGCGCCTCGCGCGGCGGGACGGGCGGATCGACCCCGCTCACGTCCCGGTGCTCTCGAGCAGTACGCCCTCGCGGAGCCCACCGCGGCCGACGGTCAGCGCGGCGCCGAACACCTTCGAGGCGGCCTCCAGGATTAGCAGCCCGGCGGGGAGCAGCCGGACCCGTTCGCGATCGAGCGCGAAGCGGCCCGCGATATCGGCCGCGCGCTCGCTCTCGAGCAGCGCGAAAGCGCGCTTGAACGCGGTCGCATCGAGCAGCGGTCCCGCGAGCCTGCACAGCGACGCGGCGCTGCCGCCGACGGCCACAGCCTCGGCCGGCTGCGGGATCTCGACGCCGTCGAGCTTGCTCTCGACGTGCGCGCGCGCCGCGGACAGCTCCGCCGGCGCCGGCGGATCCGAGCGCAGGAACCGGTCCGCGACATCGCCCGACCCGACGGCGTACGAGGCCCACCAGCCGACCTTGTCCGGGGCGGCGCCGACGACCAGCTCCGAGGAGCCGCCGCCGACATCGACGACGCCCAACGTCCCATCGGGCTGGTGGCCGAGCGTACGCGCCGCGCCCACGAACGCGAGGCGAGCTTCCTCCTCGCCCGAGAGCACCGTGACCGTGAGCCCGGATGAGCTGGCGATCGCGTCGATCAGCGAATCGCGGTTTGCGGCCCCCCGGATGGCGGCTGTGGCGACGCCGCGAACGTCGATCGCGCCGAGCTCTCGGGCGACGCGCAACTGTGCGGCCACGACGTCGGCGACCTCGGCGATCTTGTCCGCCGCGATCGTCCCGTCGTCGAGCAGCCCGCGTCCGATCCGGGTGAAGGCTCGCTCCTGGTGGATCTCGAGCAGTCCGTCGCGCTCGCAGTCCGCTACGAGCAGGCGCGTCGTGTTCGAGCCGATGTCGATGCAAGCGCGGCGCACGGGGCTCATGACGCTAGCGACTCGCGCATCAGGCCAGCGTCTCAGTCGGCGCCAGCACGCCCGGCCGCAGCAGGATCCAGCTCAGCGCCGCGATCGCGATCGCGCCCGCGCCGGCGACCGACAGCGCGGCGCGAGGGCTCGCGAGGGCCGCGATTGCGCCTCCGAGCACGATCCCGGCGCCCGGCACCGCCTGCAGCAGCGACTCCTGCAAGCCCATCATCAGCGCCATCCAGGTCGGCTCGATCCGCTCCTGCAGCGCTGTTCTGACCGCCACCGACTCGATTCCGTTGCCGACGCCGCCGAACCCCGCGCCGATCGTCGCGACGGCGATCGTGGGCGCCGCCGCCATCACGACGAAGCCGATGCCGACCGCCGCCGCTCCGAGGCCGACCAGAGCCCGCGCGGGGAGCGCATGCCAGCGTGCGTATGCCACGCTGCCGACGACAGCGCCGGCGCCCCACGCCGAGAGCAGCGCACCGTAACCGCCCGCGCCCTTGTGCAGCGTGTGCTCTGCGAACACCACCTCGACCGGGACGGAGATCGTGAAGAATGCGACCGCCATCGCCTGCAGCGCCATCAGCCCTCGGATCGCCGAGCGCTCGCGGGCGTAGGCAAGTGCGGCGCGTAGCCGTCCCGATGACGGCGCCGGGTCCGGCGACACTCCGGGCAGCGACGCGCTGGTCGCGAGCGTCGCCGCGATCACCGCGAACAGCACGCTGTTTACGATCAGCGCCGCGACCGTCCCGCGCTCGGCGACGACGACACCGCCGAGCGCCGGCCCGAGCATGTAGCAGACCGAGAACAGCGAGTTCGCGACCGCGTTGCCCTGACCGAGCAACCCAACCGGATTCAGCACCGCAACGGTCGCAGCGCGCGCGAGCGCGCGAGCGCCCAGCGCGATGATCCCATCGAGCGTCGCGATTACGAGCACGAGCGCGACGGTGAATCGGTGGGCCACCAGCGCGAGCGCGGCGAACGCGATGGCCTCGAGCGCGTAGAGCGCCGGCAGGACCACTCGCGGCGGGCGCTGATCGACCCGCGCGATCAGCGCCGGCGCGAACAGCGCGGGGACGAACTGCGAGCACAGGAAGAACGCCATCGCACCGACCGCGCTCCCTGTCCGGCGGTAGACGAGCACCGCCAGCGCAAGCGAGCCGACGGACCACCCGAGCTCGTTCAGCGTGTACGCAACGAGCAGGCGCCGGTAGGCGGGGAGCTTGAGAACCTGGCGCACGCAGGGCAAGTATCCCCGCCGGGGGGCGGCGCGTCGAGCGGCGCAGGCGCTCCGGTTCGACTGCGCTGGCATCATCTGGCGCGTGCCGGAACCAGCGATCGCCGTACGCGGCCTGCGCAAGTCCTACGCTGACTTCGAGGCCGTGCGTGGGATCGACTTCGAGGTGCGGCGTGGCGAGGTGTTCGGGCTGCTCGGTCCGAATGGAGCCGGGAAGACGACCACGGTCGAGATCCTGGAGGGTTACCGCGCCCGCTCAAGCGGCGAGGTCAGCGTGCTCGGCTTCGATCCGGGCGAGCGCCCCCGCGCGCTGCGGGCGCGGGTCGGGATCGTGCTCCAGAGCACCGGCATCTACCGGCACATCCGTGTCCGCGAGGCGGTAGCGCATTTCGCGTCCATGTACCCGAGGCCACGCGATGTCGACGAGGTGATCTCCGTGTGCGGGCTCGAGGGCAAGGAGAACTCGATGGCGCGGACCCTCTCGGGTGGCCAGCTGCGCCGGCTCGATCTGGCGCTGGCGCTCGTCGGCGACCCCGAGCTGATCTTCCTCGACGAGCCGACCACCGGCTTCGATCCCGCCGCGCGCCGGAACGCCTGGGACACGATCCGATCGCTCAAGGAGCTCGGCAAGACGGTGCTGTTGACAACCCACTACCTCGATGAGGCACAGGCGCTCTCCGATCGTGTGGCGATCATCCAGGACGGCCGGATCCTGATCGAGGGCGCCCCGAATTCGCTCGGCTCCAACGCCGGCGCAGCCCCGTACCGGGTCGTGTACCTGGACGAGGACGGCCGGGCCGTCGAGCAGGAGACGGACGACCCGACGACCCTGCTGCACGAGCTGACAGGCGCGGCGCTGGCGCGAGGCGAGCGGCTGGAGGCGCTGACCGTCACCCGTCCGACGCTCGAGGACGTCTATCTGGAGCTCACCGCCGGCGACGGACCGGAGCCGAGTCACGAACTCGAGGCCGTGCCGGCCGGCCGCTCGCCGCAGGGAGGGAGGCGCCGATGACCGACGTCGCTGTGCTCGCCTGGCGTCAGTACCGGCTCGAGCGCCATCTGTTCTGGCGCAACCCGAGCGCCGCCTTCTTCAACTTCCTGCTGCCGCTCCTGTTCCTCGCGTTCTTCGGCGCGATCTTCAGCGGCAAGCAGCATGACCTGGACGTGATCGTGCCTGGGATCGCCGGGATGAGCGTGATGTCGACCACGTTCACCGCGCTGGCGTTCAACATCACGTTCCTGCGCGAGCAGGGCGTGTTGAAGCGCATCCGGGGTACACCGATGCCCGGCATCTCCTACCTGCTGGGGATCGCTGGCAACGCGATCACTAACACGGCCACGCAGATCGTGATCATCACGGTCGCCGGCCGCGTGTTCTTCGGGACCGGCTGGCCGCGAGATTGGTTCGAGCTGATTGTGTTCGTGGCCGCCGGCGTGCTCTGCTTCGCCTCGCTCGGCGTCGCGTTCTCGCACGCCATCCCCAACTTCGACTCGGCGCCCGCCTACGTCAACGCCGTCTTCCTGCCGGTCGTGTTCGTGTCCGGCGTGTTCTTCGACGAGGCGCACACGCCCGGATTCCTGAAGGGGATCGCCCAAGCGCTGCCGCTGTATCACCTGATCTCCGGCCTGTCCGCCTCGATGGTCAAGGGCACGGACCTCGCGCACAACGTCACCGCGCTGGGCGTGATCGCCGCGTGGTCGGCGCTCGGCATCTTCTTTGCCGTGCGTGGCTTCAGCTGGGAACAGCGGCGGAGCTGAACGCCGGCGGCACCTCACCGCGGAGCTCGATCGCTGTCGCGGCCAGCGGCGAGCGCTGCCACTCGGGCTTCAACCACGAGTACAGCAATACGTCGTGCACCTGGTCGCCGTGGCGGTGCCAGCGACGGAGCACGCCCTCGCGGGTGAAGCCGATGCTCGTCAGCGCCGCCTGCGAGCGCGGGTTGTCGAGGTCCGAGTACGCGCCGAGCCGGTCTAGTCCGAGCGCGCCGAACCCGAGGTGGGCGATCAACGCCTTGGCCTCGCGATTCGCGCCCGTGCCCCAGTTGGCCCGCGCGAGCCACGTGCCGACGACAGCCCGCCGATCGCGGCGGCTGAATTCTGAGAGCCCCGTGACGCCGATCGGGTTGCCCTGGCGGCGATCGACGATCAGGAACTCCAGCCGCTCGCCGCGCTCACGCTCCCCGGTTACCCGTTCGATGTACGCCGCCGGTTCCTGGGCCGACGTGTACGGCCCCCACGAGAAGAAGCGCGTGACCTCGGGGTCGGAGCCGAGCTCGAACAGGGCTGGGGCGTCGGCGGCAGCCGGATAGCGCAGCATGAGCGACGGGCCGACCACCTCCACAGCGGCGATGGTATCCGCCGAAAAACAGTTACCCTGACGCACCGCTTTGCAGAAACTTGCCGATGATCTTCACATTCTGAGCGGCTTCCCGCCGTTCGCGATCAACGTGTACCTGATGGGCGACGTCCTCGTCGACGCCGGCTCGCGCCACGCCGCCAAGCGGATCCTCCGTCAGCTCCGCGGCAGAACTTTGGCCACGCACGCGCTCACGCACGCCCACGCCGACCATCAGGGCTCGAGCCACGAGATCTGCGATGTGCTCTCGCTCCCGCTGTGGTGCGGCGAGCGCGACGCCGAGGCGGTCGAGGACGGCAGGATCCGCGAGCGGATGCCGTCGCACCCGATCAACTCGGTGATCGGGCGCGTATTCCCCGGGCCGCCACATCCGGTCTCCCGCCGGCTGCGAGAGGGTGATGAGGTAGCCGGTTTCAGGGTGCTCGACGTACCCGGTCACTCCGCCGGCCACGTCGCCTACTGGCGCGAATCCGACCGCACGTTGATCTGCGGCGACGTGTTCACGAACATGGACACGATCACCGGTCTGCCCGGGCTGCACGAGCCGAAGCCGTTCTTCACGCCCGCTCCGGCCCGCAATCGAGAGTCGATGCGCCGGCTGGCGGAGCTCGAGCCCGCGCTCGTGTGCTTCGGGCACGGGCGGCCGCTGCGGGACCCGGCGAAGTTGAGGCGGTTCACGGACCGCGTGGCGGCCGCGGCATAGCGGCAGCGGGCGCGGCCGCCGCATAGCGGCGGCGGGCGTCCGCGTGCGGCGTCCGTCATCCTGTGGGCATGTCGATTCGCGCGCGATCCTGGGATCGCAGCAACACGCTCGCACATCGCGACTACCCGATCGAGCGCCTCGCGGCCGAGCGGACGGCGACGGTTTCGATCTGCCTCCCCGCCCGAAACGAGGAGCGGACGATAGGGCCGATCCTGGAGCAGCTGCTGCCGCTCCGCGACGCCGGCGTCGTCGACCAGCTCGTGGTCGTCGACAACTCCACCGACGCGACACCGGAGATCGCCCGCCGGCTCGGGGCCGAGGTCTACGATCAGGAGCGGCTCGGGCCGGAGCATGGCCCAGTGCTTGGCAAGGGCGACGCGATGTGGCGTGCGCTGCCGGTGCTGACGGGCGACGTCGTCTGCTTCCTCGATGCGGACTCCGAGTGCTTCGGCGTCCATTTCGCGTGCGGGCTGATCGGTCCGTTGCTGTGCGATCCGCAGATCGAGTTCGTCAAGGGCTTCTACAAGCGCCCGTTCCGGGTCGGCGAGCTGACCCTGCCCGACGAAGGCGGCCGCGTGACCGAGTTGACCGCAAGGCCGCTGCTGAACCTCTTCTATCCCGAGCTCGCCGCGGTCAGGCAGCCGCTCGCCGGGGAGATCGCCGCTCGCCGGGAGCTGCTCGAGCAGCTCCCGTTCGTGACCGGCTACGGAGTCGACATCGCCCTTCTGATCGATGCCTACGAGGCCGTCGGGCTCGACGCGCTCGCGCAGGTCGATCTCGACGTTCGTCAGAACGCCCACCAGTCGCTGCGCGACCTCGGGCCGATGGCGTTCGCGGTGCTCGAGGCGGTCGCATCGCGACTGCAGCGCGAGGGGCGGCTGCGCGGCCCGCTGCCGTCGACTTTTCTCGCGCCCGATGAGGACGACCTGCACACGCGGGCCGCACCGGCTGTCGAGCGACCTCCGCTGGCGGTCCTGCGCGCCGCTGCCTGACCCGCGGGCGCTGCTGGGAACCAAGGGGTCAATCCGGAAGCATCGGCATCGACAGGCCCGGGTCGGTGCCGACGTGCACGCCGCGCGTGAGCGCCGCCGTCCCGAACTTGTCGCGCACGCGATCGAGCGTCGCGTCGAGGTCCCGCCGGCGGTCGAACGGCAGCACCAGCTGGAGCGCTCCGGCGTCGGCGAGGTTCGTCAGCGACAGCCCCACGAGCGTCAGCCCCCGCCGCTCGATCTCCGGCATCGACGCGGCCAGCAGCGCGGTCGCGGTCTTCAGGATCGTGTACGTGTCGGCGGTCGGGTCGGCCATCGTGTACGAGCGCGTGGCTCGCGTGAAGTCGTCGAAGCGCAGGCGCAGAACAACGGTGCGGCAGACGCGTCTGGCGGCCCGCAGGCGCCGAGCGACGCGGTCCACGATCGCGATCAGCGCCGCCGAGACCTCCTCCGGCGGATGCCGGCGGCGCCCGAGCGCGCGCTGGGAGCCGATCGACCGCCGGCGCCGGCCGACCACCACCGGTCGCGGATCGTGGTTGCGGGCAAGCGCGTGGAGGTGCCTGCCGGACGCCCGGCCGAGCATCGCGACCAGCGCCGCCTCGCTCAGCTCGGCCACCTCGCCGACGGTCGTCAGGCCACGGTCACGCAGCTTCTTGGAGGTCACGCGCCCGACTCCCCACAATCGCTCGACCGGCAGCTGATGGAGGAACGCCAGCTCGCCGGCCGGCGGGACGAGCAGTAGCCCGTCCGGCTTCGCGACGCCGCTCGCGACCTTGGCCAGGAACTTCGTCCGCGCGATCCCGACTGTGATCGGAAGACCGATCTGCTGGCGGATCTCGCCCCGCAACCGCACCGCGATCTCGGTCGCCGTGCCCGAGATGTGCTCGAGCCCGCGGACGTCGAGGAACGCCTCGTCGATCGACATCCCCTCGACGACCGGGGCTGTCTCCGCGAACACGGCGAACACGTCCTTGCTGGCCGCGCTGTACGCCTCGAACCGCGGCGACACCACCACCGACTCCGGGCACAGCCGGCGCGCCTGTCGCCCACCCATCGCCGTCCGCACGCCGCGCGCCTTCGCCTCGTAACTGGCCGCCAGCACCACACCGCCGCCGACGATCACCGGCCGCCCGCGCAGCCGCGGGTCGTCGCGCTGCTCGACCGAGGCGTAGAACGAGTCGAGGTCCGCGTGGAGGATCGTCGCCTTCTGGCCGGACACGAACATATGTTCGCGCGGAGGGCGGACGGAGCGGCCTAGGTGCGGGCCGAGGTGCGTGTCCCCGTCACCGTGAGCAGGATCTCGTGGGGTGAAAAACGGCGGCTGAGAAAAGGGGGTGGGTTGCGGTCCGGATCGCCTGCTGATGGCCCTGAACGGTGAACTTTGGTGATTTCGGCCAGACCGTCTGGCCGAAATCGCCAGAGTTCGTGTGATCGCGCTGACAAGCCTCTCAACCACGGTTCTCATGGAACCCGGTGCGTCACCGCGGCTAGCTGGCCTCCCCTTCACCAGCCGCAGTTTTTCCACGCCCCTCAAACCGGCCTCGCGGCAGTTCAGAGCGCAGGGGCGCGACCGCGCGCGCGGCGGCTAACGCGGCCTGAAGGCCTGGCGGGCGGCTCGCCCGCCGACGGCGGCGCGCTCGAGGTAGCCGTACGTGCCGGCATCGCGCAGCTCGGTGGCGGCCTCGGCCACCGCTCCGATCGCGGCGAACGCGAACGCGCCACCGACCGACACACGCGCGACCCCAAGTCCGGCCAGCTCCGACACCGGTGGCGCGTCGCGTAGGGCGAGTACGTTGATCGGCACCGTCACCGCCTCGACCACAGCACGGATGTCGTCCGCCGAGTGCACGCCCGGCGCGAACAGGACGTCGGCGCCGGCGGCCTCGTACGCGCGCAGCCGGGCGATCGTGTCGGCGAGGTCGGCACGGCCGTGGAGGAAGTTCTCCGCCCGCGCCGTCAGCACGAAATGGACGTCGCCACCATGGGCAACGGCAGCGGCCGCGGCGACGCGCTCGGCCGCGAGCTCGAGCGGGTAGATCGGATCGTCCGACCAGCCGGTTGAGTCCTCGCACGAGCCGCCGGCAAGGCCGGCGCCGATCGCCTGTCGCACGGTCTCGGCGACGCCCTCGGGGTCGTCCGCGAAGCAGTTCTCGAGGTCGGCCGACACGGGCACGTCGACCGCCGCGACGATCGCCGCCGCGTGCGCGATCGCCTCCTGGCGCGTGACGCCGTAGTCGAGACGACCGAGCGTCGCGGCGAAGCCGCTCGAGGTGGTGGCGAGCGCTTCGAACCCGAGCGACTCAAGCAGCTTCGCCGAGCCGGCGTCCCACGGGTTCGGCATCAGCAGCGGCCGGCCGGCGCGGTGCAGCGCCAAGAACCGCTCGGCCTTCTCGGCTTGCGTGCTCACCCGCGCATCGTCGCATGGCGACGATCTCACGCGCGCGTTGCAGGGATGTCGCGCCGCGCGAGCTGACCTGCTCGGGCCGCCCGATCAGCATGGTCAGGATCTCCCGCAGGCGGCGGCGGAAGAAGTGATGGCCCTCGTCGGCGTCGAAGAACACCTGACAGTTGGGAAGTGCGGCCGCCAGCTGCAGCGCGTGGTCGATCGGAACCAGCGGGTCGTCCGCTCCGTGCCAGAGATGGACGGGCGTGTGGACCTCGGACACGTCGAAGCCCCACCCACGTGAATAGGTCAGATAGTCGCCGATCATGCCCCGCACGCCGCCGCTCGACGCCTCGAGAAAGCTCGCGGCCGCGGCCCCGCGCTCGCGCGCCTGCTGCAACCGGCACCGCTCTGCGGGCGCGGCGTGCGCGGCGATCACGTGGCTCAAGAGCTCGGGGTGGCGGCGGATCAGCGGCAGAGCCCAATCGCCGACGGCGCCGCACAACCCCGGTGCACGAGCGACGCCCGCGAGCGCGAGCTGTATCCGCCGCTGCATCCCGGGCGTCCGGTGTGGCGCGCATAGCGGCGACAGCGAGCTGCACACGGCGACCCGGTCCACCCGCGACCCGAGCTGGTGCGCGACGCCGAGGGCGTACGGACCCCCGGCCGACACACCGATGACGGCGAACCGCCCGACCCCGAGCGAGTCCGCAAGCTGCCCCAGGTCGCCGGCGAACGAGAGCACGGTGCGCCCCGGATCCGGGTCGGAGCCGCCGACCCCCGGCCGGCTGACGGCGATGTGGCGGACGCCGAGATCCCAGGCGATCGCGTCGAGATCGACCGAGGCGCCCAGCGGCGTCCCGATCGCGCCGTGGCAGTAGAGCACCGGGACGCCGTCCCGTGGGCCGGCCTCTGCGTACCTCAGGCGACGGCCATCCGCCAGCAGTACAGCGTCGCGATCGGTCGTGGTCGGGCGCATGATGGTGTTGGAAAGTGCCTGCTCACAGCACCCTAGACTGGTCCCGAAGAGGAGTTGTTGCGTCTTTGGGAAGGGTCGCGAGCAGCCGCTCGAGGGTCGCGATGAATGCCACGGGCCGCTCGACCATCGCCACATGGCCCGCCTGCTCGATGATCATCACCTGTGCGTCGGGGCGCGCGACGCGCACGGCCTCGGCGAGCCGAACGGGCACCGTCCTGTCCTCGGCACCCCAGATCACGCCGAGCGGCGCCGGCGCGGCCGCGAGCAGCGGGCGCAGGTCGAGCGCCGCGATCGTCGCCAGCGCCTCGGATGTGCGCTGCGCGCTCGCGGACGCCTCGACCATCAGCCTGGCCTGGAGCGGCGGGATCCGCGCGCCGTCGGCGGCCGCGAACGCCAGCAGCAGCCGGCGTCCCCAGTCGACGTCGGTCAGCGGCGCCAGCGCGCGGCGGAGCGCGAGCACCGGATCTGCTCCCAGCGACAGCGCCCGGGCAGCCAGCCGCGGGATCGTCGCCAGGCCCGCCGGCGCGACCAGGACCAGACGGCGGACGGCGAGCGGACGGCGGACAGCCAATGTCAGCGCGACGGCGGCGCCGAGCGAGTGTCCGACCAGATCGAAAGGCCCGCGCACCCCGCGGGCCGCGAGGCCGCGAGCGATCCGGTCCGCGACGAGCGCAAGCTCGAACCCGAGCCCCACCGGAGCCGATTCGCCGAAGCCCGGAACATCGAGGGTTACGACACGCCGGGAGCGGGAAAGCTCGGGACCGACCGCACTCCAGATCTCACGCGTCGTCGCAAGCCCGTGAATCAGCACCAGCGGCTCACCGGTACCGGCGTCCTCGACGGCGAGCAGGGCCACGGTCGACGATCGTAGTCCGTTCGGTCAGCCAGCAAACGAACCTAGCTATACTTGAGTGCGCAACCACTATCCAGCGAGGGGAACCAATGACAATCGGAAAGCTTGCACTGAGGGCAACGGTCGGCGGCTTCTTCGTCGGCCACGGAACGCAGAAGTTGTTCGGCTGGTTCGGCGGCCACGGGATCGACGCGACGGCCGGAATGTTTGAGAATCTCGGCCTGCGACCCGGGCGCCGGAACGCGATCGCGGCGGGAGCCGCGGAAGCCGGTGGTGGCGCCCTGCTAGCGGCCGGACTTGCGACGCCCGCCGCCGCCGCGGTGCTGACATCGACGATGCTGACCGCGATCCACCGCGTCCATTTCAAGAACGGGCCGTGGTCGACGAACGGCGGCTACGAATACAACGCGGTGCTGATCGCCGCGGCGCTCAGCCTGGCCGAGACCGGCCCGGGCAGCCCATCGTTGGATCACAAACTCGGCATCGAGCTGAAGGGGCCGAAGTGGGCCGCGCTGGCGCTGGCGGCAGGAGTGATCGGCGCCATCGGCGCGCATGCCGCAGCCGCTGGCCAACCGGAGCCCGCCGCGGCGACGGCGCCGGCCGTGGTGCCGGAGCCGGCTGCCGACGAGCCCGAGACAGCGACTAGCGACGACCGCGAGAGCACTCCGGCGGGCGCCCCGGGCGTGTCGGCTTAGGCGGTGTCGACCGAGGCGGTGTCGGGGGAGTAGGCGCGGCGCGAGGCTCCCCCGCCCCGCTCCCCCACCTCCGGCTCCCGGTGCACGGCAACCCCGGCGATCACCATTGAAACCCCGACGACCTCGACCGCGGTCGGCACCTGCGCGAGCACGATCAAGCCGACCACGGTCGCTGTCGCCGGCAGTAACGAGACCATCAACGAGTAGGTCGCGCGCGCTAGCCGCGCCATCGCGAGCTGGTCGAACACGTATGGGATCACGGACGACGACAGTCCGACGCCGGCGGCGGCGAGAAGCGCGACCGGGTCGCCAACGGCGCGGATCGCTTGAAGCCCCCCGAACGGCGTGACCACGACCGCGGCGATCACCATCGCCGCGGCGAGCCCGTCGATCCCCCTCACGCTTTCGTGCTGAGCGACGCGGTGCGCGAGCACGATGTAGAGCGTGAACAGCAGGGCGTTCGCGAACGCGAACGCGAGCCCGACAGCGCGGGCTTCGATGCGGACGTCACTGAGCAGGTACACCCCGGCGACGGCCAGCATCAGAGCGGCGCCGTTTCTCACGCTGCGCGCGCCGAGCGCCGCGAGCGCCACTACCGGCAGGAACTCGATCGCCGCCACGGTTCCCAGCGGTAGCCGGTGGATCGCCTCGTAGAAGCAGCAGTTCATCACCGCCAGCACTGCGCCCCAGGCGATCAGCAGCCTGCGCCCCGGCGCGTCGAGCGTCGCGAACATCCGCCACGGACGCCGCCAGACAGCGAACACGAGCGCCGCCGTGACGATCCGCAGCCACGCCACACCGAGCACCGGCACCCGGGCGAACAGCAGCACGGCGAACGACGGGCCGAGATAGTGGAACACGGCGCTGACGACGAAGTACACCTGCGGCGCCAGCCGCCGATCGAGCTCGAGCATGGACCAATGATCCATATCCTCAACGAGCAAACACAGAGCTAATCAGAGGTATGATCAGCCCCATGGCTACGAATCAACGGCAGAATGACGCTCCGATAGATGAAACCAACCGGCGGCTTCTCGCCGAGCTTCAGCGCGATGGACGCCTCAGTCTCGCCGAGCTCGGACGTCGTGTCGGGCTGACACCGCCGGCGGTCGCGGAGCGCCTCCAGCGGCTCGAGTCCCAGCAGGTGATCCGTGGCTACCGCGCCGAGCTCGATCCGGTCGCGCTCGGCTACGCACTCACGGCGATCATCCGCATCCGGCCCGCCCCGCGGGAGCTCCAGAAGGTCGCCGAGCTCGCGAGGGCGACGCCTGAGGTCGTCGAATGCCTTCGTATCACGGGCGAGGACTGCTACCTGATCAAGGCCCACCTGCGCTCGGTCGCCCACCTCGAGGAAGTGATCGACCAGTTCGTGCTGTACGGGCAGACGACGACGTCGATCGTCCAGTCCTCACCGGTCCCCGCGCGCGGGGTTGCGCTCGACGATTGACGCGTCAGCCGTAGATTCCGCCGCGCCAGATCGCGAACAGCGCGTCGACGGCGTGCTCTTCGGAGCGCAGCTCCGAGCCGACGTCGAGTCCGGCGACGTAGAACGATCGCTCGCACGCCCACAGCAGCGCCGCGGCGAGCTCACGGCTGTCGACCCCCGCCGGCGCGAGACCCGCGGTGCGCTGGCGCTCGATCTCGGATGCCACTCCGTCGGTGAAGCGCGCCACCACGACGAGCCACAGCGCCCGCAGTTCGGGGACCGCGTTCCAGTGCTCGGAGACCGCCCGCAGCGCGAGGCGGTGGGTCCGCCACGTCCGCGCGGCGGACTCGAGCGATCGGCGCAACGCCGCCGTCGGCTCGTCGTCGTCGGCGCGTTCCATGAACGGCCGAGCGACGTCGTAGACGTCATCCATGATCTTCGACAGCAGTCCGACGACGACGCCGAACTTGGAGCTGAAGTAGAAGTAGAAAGTCGCACGCGAGATCGCCGCCTGCTCGATGATCTGCGCGACGCTGAGGTCGTGGAGCGGCACCTGTTCGAGCAGCGACTCGGTGGCGGCGAGAATCAGGGCACGCGTGTCGGCATTGCCCTCGCGGGCGCGGCGATCCGAGCCGTTCGTTGTCCGGACGGCCCCCCCGTCTGAAACTGCGGTACGTCGCTCCACGCGCAGCCAAGTCTACGCGGGCGGCGTCAGCGCGGCGGCCCACGACGCGGTGTCGGTGAACTGGTGCACCGAGAGCAGGCGGCCGTCCTGGGCACGCCACAGGTGGGCAAATCCGGCCTCGAACGGCTGTCCGGTCGAGCGCGCGCGCCCGATGTATCGGCCGATCACCAGCAGTCGGCCGTCGGCGCAGGCGATCCACTCCTCGGGCTCGATCCGGACCGAGAACGCCCGCCCGATCGCCCACCAGCCCTGCTCGCGCGCGGCGACGGCGCCGACTTTGTGTCCGCCGATCCCGAGCGGCATCAAGCGGGCGAAGTGTCCGTCGAAGTCGGGCGCCAGCAGCTCATCGACCGTCGCGGCATCGCCGGCGGCGAGCGCCTGATACAGCCGGCCGACGAGCTCTTCGATCACACCGCGGTCGGCACCGGTGGCGCCGCGCGCCGGCGTTCGCGCGCGCGACCGACATCGACCTGGACGCCGAACCTCGGCGCGAGCGTGATCCCGCGCAGCACGACCGGATCTGGACGGTCGCGGACCGGCCGCAGCTCGACCGCGGGAACGACGACGCGGAGCACCTCGGCGATCTCCGCCTGTGCGAGCGCCGCCCCCAGGCAGCGGCGGATGCCGCCACCGAACGGCAGCCAGGAGTACGACTCAGTCGCGCCGTCGAGGAACCGCTGGGGTCGGAACTCCTGCGCGCGCGGGTACAGGTCCTCGCGCATCTGAGTGAGCACGATCGCTGGGTACACCTTGATCCCGGCGGGCAGCTCCCAGCCGGCCACGGTCCGCGGCTTCGTCAGGGTCCGCTCG
The DNA here is from genome assembly GCA_963712675.1 of uncultured Solirubrobacteraceae bacterium. GTDB lineage: Bacteria > Actinomycetota > Thermoleophilia > Solirubrobacterales > Solirubrobacteraceae > Palsa-465. The sequence goes on along the minus strand of CAVQJF010000021.1, from coordinate 20,222 downwards.
GCCGCGTCGATCACGGGTCGCAAGCGGAGGGTCTCCTTGACGACAGCATCGAGATACGCGTCGCCATCGCCCGACTCCAGCTCCGATCGCAGCCGCTCCAGCGTCGATCGGTTGCGAAGCAGCAGCTCGAACGCGAACGCGAGCTCGGTCGCGGTCGTCTCATGCCCGGCGCCGAGCATCGTGAACAGCTCGTCGCGAAGCTCGCTATCGGTCATCTGCCCGCCGTGCTCGTCGCGCGCGCACAGCAGCAGCGACAGCACGTCGCCCCGTTGCTCGAGATCGGGCTCGCGCCGCCGCGCCGCGATCTCCTCCAGGATCAGGTCGTCGGCGGCCCGCAGCCGCTCGACGAACAGACGGCCGGGGCTGAACCGTCCGAGGTCGCGACGCAGGACCGGCGACAGCATGAACAGCGGGCTCGAGTCGATCACGGCGACGAGCGCGCCGCGGAGCCGCTCGACGCGCGCCGCATCCGTGACCCCGAACACGGCACGGCAGATCACCTCGAACGTCAGCGCCCGCATCCGCTCGCGCAGCACGATCCGATCGCCGGGCCGCCAGCCGGCGACCTCGCGCTCGGCCACCTCGCGGACCACGGTGCGGAATGCAGCCACGCGCGAGCCCTGGAAGGGCCCCAGCAACAGCTTGCGCTGGCGCAAGTGCTCCGGACCGTCGAGCACCAGCACCGAACGGGGGCCGAGCACGGGCGACATGAACGAGTTCGCCTCGCCGGCGAGCAGGTCGGACTGGTCACCGGTGAACAGCTCCCGGATCGCTTCCGGATCGGCGACGTAGACGCCCGTGCCGAAGACGATGAACCGAACCGTGAACACGTCGCCGTAGCGGCGCTGCCACGCCCGCAGGGTCTGCAGCGGCCACATCGCGAACCGCGCGACGTTGACCGCCCCTGGTGTGCGTGGACCGGGCGGGAGCGCCACTAGCGGAGCCTGGACAAGAACTTCACGAGGTTGCTGAAGAAGGCGTTGTGCGGGTACGCACCGGCCGGATCGTTGTGCGAGTAGCTCGACTGGTAGTTGAACCGGGTCACGTGGCTGAGCGGGATCCCGGACTGCTTCGCGAGCGCGTCCGCAGCGACGCCGATCAACGGGCCGCCGAGGCGGGCGCCGAAAGCCATGATCCGAAGAGAGTGAGGCAGGTGCCTGCCCATCGTCGAGTGAACGTCGAGCACCTGCTGGGCCGGATTTGCGATCCCATTGCCGACCGCAGCGGTGTCATCGGTCAACCGCTGCGGGAAGTACCACTCGGTCCCGGCGGCGTTCAGGATCCCGGCCCCCGCGAACATCATGGCGAACCGCGTGATCGGCGTCAGCGCGCCGGCGCCGTTCCAGGTGTGGGCGCCGTTGATCGTGTGCGACGAGATCCCTGTGCCGAGGTGGCCCTGGGCCGCGATCAGCCCCGCCGGTGAGGTCTTGTAGTTGAGCGCATAGCCGTACTGGGCCTCGTTCGTGACGCGCACAGGCGGCTTCAGATCGGCCGGGAGCGGGCCGAACGTCTGTCCAAGCGACGGCATGTTGGGTGCCTGCAGGACCCCGAGCGCGCCGGTGTCGTTGTACAGGCCGGCGAACGGCGCCGGAATTCCGCCGAACGTCAGCCACGGGGTCGCGCTCGGAGCGTCGAGCGCGATCAGCGCGGCCTGGGCGGCGGAGGCGCTCTCCGCCGGTCCGCTGGCCCCGTCGATGTACACCAACCCAGCGAGCTGATCGGCGCCGGCATGGCCATGGAAGTCCCAGGTCGCGTACGCGGTCACGACCGAGCCGCCGAGCGAGTGGCCGCCGAGCACGACCTTGCCGCCGAGCTTCCGGGCGGCGCCGATCACCGTGCGGAGATCGTTGACGGCGACGTTCATGCCCCAATCCTTCGCGTACGCGGGCGCCAGCGTCAGGTAGCTACTCGGCAGATGGTCGGTGACGCCTTTGTTGGCGACGAAGCCTAGGTAGTAGTTGAACACGGCCGTCGTGCTCACCTTGCCCTGCTTGGCAAGGTTCAGCTCCGACTGATCCTCGAGCATGCTCTCGCGCCGCTGTACGGCCCACACCTGCCAGGCGGGGAGCGTGTGCGTGATCCACTTGGCGAGCGGCACGAAGTACGCGGCGGCCGCGCTCGTGCCCGGCTCGAGCACGAGCACGTTCTTTGCCTTGGGCGAGCCGACCTTGATCACCCCGACCTTGTCGTACTTAGCCGGGGTGCCGGGCGACGCGACGCTCTTCATCCACGTCACGTCGAGCGCGCTGGCAGAGCCCACGAACAGCCCAAACCCGATCGCCGTGATGACCGTCGCAAGCTTGTGGGTGCGCAACGTGCTCCTCCTCAGGTCCCGGATCACTCGTCGTTCACACCTTAATAGATTGGGAACCGCTTGACCCGCACCGCGGAGCCGGGCATTAATGGGCGAACTGAACATCATGAGGAGAGACCGATGACCGATTACACCCTGAAGCGGTTCGACGAGATGGAGCCGATTTTCGGTGGCTTCTTCCTGCGATCGCGCGCGTCGCTCGGCGTCTCGTCGTTCGGGATGCAGATCCTGAACTTCCCGCCGGACAGCGGCGACGCCTATCCCAACCACGACCACGCTGAGAGCGGCCAGGAGGAGGTCTACCTCGTCCTCAGCGGCGCCGCCGACTTCGAGATCGACGGCGAGACCGTGCACCTCGAGCCGGACATGGCGCTGCGCGTCGGGCCCGGAGCGAAGCGCAAGATCACAACCGGGCCCGAGGCCGCCAAGATCCTCGCGCTCGGCGCGACCCCCGGCACCGCCTACGAGGCGCCTCAGTTCACAGAGCTCGGCGGTCCGATGCCCGGCCCGCCGGCCGCGTGAGCCGATGGCGTACGACGAAGATCTCGCCAACCGGATCCGGGAGCTGATCGCCGTCGAGGAGGGCGTCACCGAGAAAAAGATGTTCGGCGGGCTGGCGTTCCTGATCGGCGGCCACATGTCCGTCAGTGCCAGCGGCCAAGGCGGGCTGATGGTCCGGGTTGCGCCGGAGGAGACGGACGCGCTCGTGGCCAGGCCACACGTCTCGCGAATGGTGATGCGGGGCCGCGAGATGGATGGGTGGCTGCGCGTCACCGAGGAGGGGATCCGGACCAAGCGCCAGCTCGAGCCGTGGGTCAAGCGCGGCGTCGCGCACGCGCGCTCGCTGCCGCCGAAGCGATAGCGGCGCCGGTGAGCGCCGCATCGCAACTCCGAGCCCTGCTCGCCCAAGACGGGCTGATCGTCGCCCCCGGCGTCTATGACGGCGTGTCCGCAGCGCTGGTCGGAAAGCTCGGGTTCGAGGCCGCATACATGAGCGGCGCCGGCGTCTGCGCGTCTGCCTACGGACTTCCGGACATCGGGCTGGCGACGCTGACTGAGATGGCCGAGCGCGCCCGCGTGCTCGCGGGATTGCTTGAGGTGCCGCTTATCGCCGATGCGGACACGGGCTACGGCTCACCAATCAATGTCGTTCGCACCGTGCACGAGTACGAACGGGCCGGGGTCGCCGCGATCCAACTCGAGGATCAGACGTTCCCAAAGCGCTGCGGCCATCTGGCGGGCAAGGATGTCATCGACGCGGACCAGTTCGCCCGCTCGCTGCAGGCCGCGGTCGAAGCTCGCAAGGACCCGGACACCGTGATCGTCGCGCGGACCGACGCTCGGGCACCGCTGGGGCTCGAGGAGGCGCTCGCGCGGGCCAACAGGTACGCATCGGTCGGCGCCGACGTGATCTTCGTCGAGGCGCCGCGCACCGTCGAGGAACTCGAGCGGATCGCCGCGGAGGTCAGCGCTCCGTTACTGCTGAACATCGTCCCGGGCGGACTCACGCCCGACCTCGATCACGCCCGGCTCAGGGAGCTCGGCTATCGGATCGTGATCTACCCGGTCACGGTCGTGACGGCGATCGTGCCGGCGGCGATCCAGGCGCTGAGCGGGCTACGAGCGCAGCCTCCGTCCCTCGCGGAGGCCGGCGTCCCGGACCCGGAGGCGTTCTTCGAGCTGTTCGGCCTCAGCGGTTGGAACGAGCTCGGACAACGGTACGGCGGCTGACATGAACACGATCGCGCCTCCGTAGACTGGAACACGTCATGCCTCCGATCTCGCGCGGTTTCCGCGGGCGCCGCCAACCCGACGTCGATCGTTCACGGCTCCCACCGGGGCAGTACTTCGAGCGCGGCTTCCCGGTTCTGTCGGCCGGTCCGACCCCGCACACGGCACTCGATCAATGGAGCTTCACGATCGACGGCGAGGTCGAGCGGCCCGCTTCGTGGAGCTGGACGGAATTTCTGGCGCTGCCGTCGGACGCGGTGACCGTCGACATCCACTGCGTGACGAAGTGGTCGAAGTTCGACACGCGTTGGAAGGGGGTCTCGGTCGACACGCTGGTCGAACATGTCGGGACCGAGGCGGGGTTCGTGACCGCGTGGTCCGACGGCGGATACACGACGAACGTGCCGCTCGCGGATCTGACCGGGGGCCGCGCATGGGTCGCGTACGAGTTCGACGGCGAGCCGCTGCACCCCGAGCACGGCGGTCCGGCGCGGCTGCTGGTGCCGCACCTCTACTTCTGGAAGAGCGCCAAATGGGTACGCGGCCTGCGATTGACGACGACCGACGTGCCCGGTTTCTGGGAGGAGGCCGGCTACCACAACCGCGGCGACCCGTGGCTTGAGCAGCGGTACTGGAACGACTGACCGGGTCCCGGTCCTGTGGCGCGTTGCGACCGTCCTCGGCGTCATCGAGGAGACCGCCCACGCGCGCACGCTCAGCCTCGACGTGCCTGGCTGGCCCGGCCACGTCGCGGGCCAGCACGTCGACGTGCGCCTGACGGCCGAGGACGGCTATCAGGCCGAGCGCTCTTATTCGATCGCGTCCGCTCCGGAGGATCGTGAGCTCGCGCTCACGGTCGAGATGATCGACGACGGGGAGGTCTCGCCCTACCTGACCGAGGAGCTTCGCGCCGGCGACCAGTTCGAGCTCCGCGGGCCGATCGGCGGCCATTTCACCTGGCGGGTCGGCGACGGCGGGCCGCTGCTGCTGCTCGCCGGCGGTTCGGGTCTCGTGCCGCTGATGGCGATGCTGCGCCATCGAGCGGCGCAGCGAAGCTCGGTGGACGCGCGGCTGCTGGTCTCCTCGCGCCGACTGGAGGACATCCTGTACGCAGATGAGCTCGCGCGGCTCGCCGGCGGCGGCGATGGCCTCGCCGTCCACTTCACGCTGACCCGAGGCGCGCCCGCAGGGTGGGAGGGATTCAGCGGGCGCGTCGATGGATCGATGCTGACGGCGGTCGGCCCTCCTCCCGCCGCACGACCCAGGGTCTACGTGTGCGGACCGACGGCGTTCGTCGAGCACACCGCTGACCTGCTCGTCGAGCTCGGGCATCCGCCGCCCGGGATCAGCACGGAGCGGTTCGGCCCGACCGGCACCTAGCGCTCGGGCTACGCCGTCAGCGCGACCGCGGCCTCCGGCGTCGCGACGCGGAAGCTGAAGCTCTCCTCGAAGTACAGCTGTACGGTCTCGGCGTCGTGTGACTCGTAGCCGATCGACAGATCCTGCCCGGACTCGAACAGGAAGTCGCCGCCCCTCGTGCTGACCACGACGGCGCCGTCGACGCCCGGCGCCCACACGATTGGGCCCTCGAGGATCTTGCGCAGGTGGTCGAGCAATGGGTAGCCGCCGTGTTCGGCGGTCTCGACGACGAGCCGGTACTGCTCTCGACCGAGCGCCAGCCCGTACGGCCCGGCGACACCGGCACACAGCAGCCGCTCGACCGCGCTCGCGACGCGCTGCGGGTATGAGTCCGGCCGCTCGCCGAGTGCGATCCGCTCGTGCGGCGAAGCCTCCGCGATCCCTCGGATCGCACTGTGCCAGCCGTGGAAGACGGCGACGTTCTCGGCCAACGCGATCTGGTGCGCCGCCTTGTCGAGCGCCTCGAGGTCGGTGTCGGCGGCGCCGCGGTCGGCGTCGCGGAGCTCGGCACGCGAGAGCGCGAAGTCGGCCCGCAGCTCGACGACCGGCAGCACGACTCGCTGCAATCCGGATACGCCCTCGGCCGTCGACCCGGTGATCGCGCGGGTGCGACCGAGGTTCGTGGCGGAGTGCTCCCAACCGAGTGGGCCGGAGAAGTCGACCAGCTTGCGGACCGCGAGCGCCGGGCTCAGGCGCTCGCGCGCCTCACTGTCGAGCAGATTCCAGCCGGCGTCGCTGATCGGCGCATTGCCACGCAGCAGATGGTTCATTTCGAGGCTCCTCTCAGGCTGCCGATTCCGAGTGAGCCGTCCTCGTACGCCCCGGCGGCGCCAGACTCGCCGCCCCCGGCCGCCTCGGACTCGGCCTCCTCGCCATGCTCGACGATGTCGCCGGGCTTGAACAGGATCCCCTGGGCGATCTCGCGCCAAACCGGCGTCCGCCGCAGCAGGAACTCCAGGTCCATGCTGAAGTGCTTGAACTCCTCGCCCTGCGCGTCGTGCATCACCGCCAGCGCCTCTGGATCGGTCTCGACCGCGATCCGCTGCTGGTACCAGCCGATCGCCTCGGCCTCCTCGGTCAGCGAAGCGCAGAGACGCGCGAACGTTCGCGTCGCAGCGGGCAGCTCATCGGGCGGCTCGTGGTACTGGTCGAAGCCCATCGCGTCTCCTTGTGTCTGGGTAGGCCGTTGGCGCTGAACTTTATTTCAAGGCCGCGCTCCGGTAGGCGCGCGGCTCTAACACCGATTGGACCGCCGATCGCCGGCGCGTCTACGCTTCGGCCGGTGAACGAGATCCCAACGGTCCGCGATCTACTGGCGCAGCGCGTCGGCGAGGAGATGGCGCTCAACGATCGCTACCTCAATCCGCAGATGGGTCGGATCCTCCGCACGCTCGGCTTCGACCGGACGTGGGTCGGCGGCGATCGCGCGCATCTGATCGATTCGGAGGGCCGTCGCTACCTCGACCTGATCTCGGGCTACGGCGTGTTCGCGCTCGGGCGCAACCACCCCGACGTGATCGCGGGTATCCAGGATCTCCTCGCTGCCCATACCGGCAACCTCCCCCAGCTCGGGGTGACGCTGCTGAGCGGCGTGCTCGCTGAGCAGCTGCTCGCGAGGGCGCCGGCGAGCGTGGCGGCGATGGTGCCGGCGAACACAGGGACCGAGGCCGTCGAGGCGGCAATCAAGATCGCGCGTGCGGCGACCGGTCGCCCGCGGGTCCTGTACGCCGAACATGCGTTCCACGGGCTCACGCTCGGGTCGCTGTCGCTGAACGGCAACGACGAGTTCCGCTCCGGGTTCGGGCCCCTGCTGCCGGGTTGCGATCCGGTCGGGTTCGGCGACACCGACGCGCTGGAACGAGAGCTGGCGCGCGGTGATGTGGCGGCGCTGATCCTCGAGCCGGTTCAGGGTAAGGGCGTGCACATCCCGCCCGAGGGCTATCTGCCCGCGGCGCAGCGGCTGTGTCACGACGCCGGCACGCTGTTCGTGTGCGACGAGGTGCAGACGGGGGTCGGCAGGACGGGCCGGTTCCTGGCGCTCGAGCACTGGGATCTGCAACCGGACATGGTGTGCGTCGCGAAGGCGCTGTCCGGTGGGTTCGTCCCGATCGGCGCCGTGCTCGTCTCCCGCGCCGCGTTCGATCGCGTGTTCGACGGGATGGAGCGCGCGGTCCGGCACGGGTCGACCTTCGGGGGCAACGACCTCGCCGCGGCGGCCGCGCTCGCGACGTTGCGCGTGATCGAGCGCGACGCCGTCGTCGACCACGCGGCCCGGATGGGCGATCTGCTGATGGAGCTGACGCAGCCGCTCGTCGAACGTCACGCGATCGTGCGCGAGGTGCGCGGACTCGGCCTGATCTGGGCGATCGAGCTGGGCCCGCCCTCGGGCGGCAGCGGGCGGGCCGTGTTCAACATGGTCGAGCGCGCGCAGCCCGGTCTGTTCGCGCAGCTGATCACCGTGCCGCTGTTCCACGACCACCAGATCCTCTGCCAGGTCGCCGGTCACCGCATGAACGTGGTCAAGATCCTGCCGTCGCTGCTGATCGATGAGGAGGAGGTCCGTCGGTTCGCGGACGCGCTCGGTACGGTCGTGGCGGCGGCCGAGCGTGTGCCCCGGGCGATGACCCGCTTCGGCCTTCAGATGGCGCGTGGCACGGCGAGGTCTCGGCGGCGCGCTGCCGCCTGATGCGAGCGCTCGTCACCGGCGCCGCGGGCTTCATCGGCGGCCACGTTGCAGCCGCGCTCACGAGCGCCGGCGCGCACGTGGTTGCGTTCGACCGGGTCGCCCCGGCCGACGGCCTCGCGGAGGACGTGGTCCTCGGAGACGTCCTCGATCCCGATGCGGTTCGGCGCGCGCTGGAGGGTTGCGACACCGTCTTTCACCTGGCCGCGGTGTACAGCTACGCACGGCGTGACGCGGGGCTGATGGAGGCCGTCAACATCCGCGGCACCCGCACCGTGCTCGACGCCGCGGTGCGCGGCGGCCCGACCCGGAGGATCGTGCACACGAGCTCGTGCGCGACCTGCGGACCGGTGGCCCGGCGCGCGGCCACCGAGCACGACGTCCCGACCGGCGCCGACGTCGATGTCCCCTACAAGCGGACCAAGCTCGCGGGCGAGCGGGAGGCACTTCGAGCCGCCGCCGAGGGCCACGACGTGGTCGTCGTCAACCCGACGGTGCCTGTCGGTCCGGGAGACCTGCGGCCGACGCCGACCGGCAAGATGGTCCTCGACGTCGCGCGCGGACGGGCACGCGCCTACCTCGCGCGCAGCGCCCTGAACGTGGTGGCGGTGCAGGACGTCGCCGCCGGCCACGCGCTCGCCTTCGAGCATGGCCGGGCCGGCGAGCGGTACCTGTTGGGCGGCGAGAACGTTGAGGTGCGCGAGGTGTTCGCGATCGTCGCCCGCGCCGCCGGCCTGTCCGCACCGCGCCTCCCGGTCCCATGGGTCATCGCCTACGCCGCGGCGCGGATCGCGGACGCCGCGTCGCGCCCGCTCGGGCGCGAGCCGGAATTGCTGGTCCTCGACGAGGTCCGCGCCGGCCGTCTCCCCCACCTGTTCGACGATTCCAAGGCCCGCACCGAGCTCAGCTACGTATCCCGGCCGGCCGCCGACGCGCTCGCCGACGCGACTCGCGCCGCGCTCGCCGGGCGCTGATCTGACGGCGGCTCGCGCCGTGACATATGGTTCAGATCGCGACGGTCGGCCGGCGGATTCATGGAGAGAGGGCGTTTTGAGGCACGAGCAGCGAGCGGAGCAGTCGGTGACGCGAGCGTGGCTGCGCGGCCGGCGGATCTGGATCGCCGCGCTGGTGGCGCTCTGTGCCCCTTTGCTCTTTCTAGCGATCGGCGGCCCCGCAGCGCGCCCCGGAGCGGCCACCGCAGCGAGCCCGGCGCCGGCGAGAACCGCGAGCGCCGCATCCGGGATCCACAAGATCAAACACGTCGTGATCATCATGCAGGAGAACCGATCGTTCGACAGCTACTTCGGCACGTATCCCGGCGCCGACGGGATTCCCCGGAAACATGGACAGTTCACGGTCTGCGCGCCGGATCCGCTGCGCCACACCTGCCAGCGTCCGTATCACGACCCACACCTGGTCAACCTCGGGGGACCGCACGAGAACGTGGCGTTCACCGCCGACCTCGACGGCGGCACGATGGACGGCTTCATCCGCGCCCGCGAGACGTGCACCAACGTGCTGGATCCGAAGGATTGCCTGGCCAACGTAAAGCCCGACGTCATGGGCTACCACGACGCCAGCGAGATCCCGAACTACTGGGCCTACGCGCGTCACTTCGTGCTCCAGGACCACATGTTCGAGCCCGTCGCCTCGTGGAGCCTCGTGTCGCACCTGTACATGGTCTCGGAGTGGTCGGCCCACTGTACGAAGGCGGCTGACCCGATGAGCTGCATCAACAACATCGAAGCCCCGGGCTTCCCGACGGACATCGGACCTGCCCCCCACGCGCCGCCTGACTATGCGTGGACCGATCTCACGTGGCTGCTACACCGCGCCGGGGTGAGCTGGACCTACTACATCAAGAAGGGCCCGGAGCCCGATTGCGAGACGGCGCAGGTGTTCTGCAAGTTCACCGACCAGGATCCGAGGACCCCCGGGATCTGGAACCCGCTGCAGTCATTCGACACGGTCCGGCAAGACGGCCAGAGCGGCGACATCCGCCAGACGTCCGACCTGTTCAGCGCGCTGCGCGCTAACCGCCTCGCCGCGGTCTCGTGGGTGATTCCGAGCGGCCTCGACAGCGAACACCCCACCTCGAACATCGCCACCGGGCAGGCTTATGTGACCGGGGTGATCAACGCGATCATGCGCTCGAAGGCATGGTCGTCGACTGCGATCTTCCTCACCTGGGACGACTGGGGCGGGTTCTACGACCACGTGAAGCCGCCCGTCATCGACGGCAACGGCTACGGATTCCGCGTCCCGGCCCTCGTGATCAGCCCGTACGCGCGGCGCGGCCTCATCGACCATCAGCAGCTGAGCTTCGACGCGTTCAACAAGTTCATCGAGGACGACTTCCTCCACGGCCAGCGGATCAATCCCCGCACCGACGGCCGGCCGGACCCGCGGCCGGATGTACGCGAGACCGAACCCGGTCTCGGCAACCTGCTGCGCGACTTCAACTTCGCTCAGAAGCCGGTCGCCCCGCTGATCCTGCCGGCCAACCGGCGGTAGCTGGATCGATGCAGATCGGAAAGCCCGGGGAGCCGGTCAGTCGCATCGCCCAGGCGCACGCGGATCGGATCGAGGTGCGCGGCCGCGATCTGTGCGGCGATCTGATGGGACGCCTCAGCTTCACTGAGTACTTCCACCTGCTGCTGACCGGCAGTGAGGCAACCGCGGAGCAGCGTTTCTTCCTCGATCTGCTGCTCGTGGCGATCGCCGAGCACGGGTTGACGCCGACCAGCGTCGCGGCGCGGATGACGCTCGCCGCCGACCCGGGATCGCTCCAGGGTGCGGTCGCGGCGGGGATCCTTGGCGCCGGACCGGTGATCCTCGGGACGGCGGAGCGCTGCGCGCAGCTCCTCGAACAGGCCCAGCGCGAGGTCGAGTCGGGCCAGACGCCGGCAGCGGTGGGGCGCGCGATCGCCGGCTCGATCCGAGCCGCGGGCGAGAAGGCACCCGGATTCGGCCATCCGCTCCACCGGCCGCTCGACCCTCGTGCCGAGCGGATCCTGGTGCTCGCCGACGCGCGCAACGTCAGTGGCCCCCACGTGCTGCTCGCGCGGTCTCTACGCGACGGCGTCGCAGAGGCATGGGGCAGGCCGCTGACGATGAACGTCTCGATGCCGATCGCCGCGGTGATGCTCGACCTCGGGTTCCCGCCTTCGGCCGTCAAGGCCGTTCCGATCCTCGCTCGGACGGCGGGCCTGCTCGCGCACCTCGCTGAGGAGCAGCAGAATCCGATCGGCTTCCTGATGGCTGCGAAGGCAGAAGAGGCGATCGCATACCAGCGCCAGCCGGAGGCGCCGGCACAGTGATCCTGGCGCCTGAAGTCGAAACACGTCCCTGGGTGGAGCAGCTCGAGCTCGACGACCTCAGCTATCGCGCGCAGCTCACCTACGTGTTCGAGCGCTCGGCGTTCTACAGCCGCAAGCTGGAGGCAGCCGGGTTCTCCTCGCCCGAGTCGGTAGGCGGGCTCGCGCAGATCGCGCAACTGCCGCTGACCGAAAAGCACGAGCTGAGAGCGAGCTGCACGGCCGAGAACCCGATCGGCTCACACCTCTGTGCAGGTCCATCTGAGATCGTGCGGATCTATTCCACCAGCGGCACGACCGGCGCCCCGAGCTATATCCCGCTGACGGCCGGCGACCTCGAGAACTGGATCACCGGCTCGGCGCGCAGCTACGCCGGCTCCGGCGTCACCGCCGGTGAGCGGATCGTCTCGACATACAACGCGGGGCCGTTCGTCGCCGGCGTGGCGCTCGCGTCGTTCGATCGCCTCGGCCTGTGTCACATCCCAGTCGGCACCGGCAACACCGATCGGCTGCTGCTGGCGATCGAGCAGCTCCTCCCCCAGGTCGCGGTGCTGACGCCGTCGTACGCTGCCCACCTGATCGAACGCGCGGCGGAACGCGACCTCGATCTGCGCGGCTCGAGCGTTGAGCGCGTGCTCGTCGCCGGCGAGCCCGGCGGCGGCGAGCCGGCATTCCGCGCCCGGCTCGAAGACGGCTGGGGTGCGAGGGTCACCGAGGCGATGGGAATGGGCGACATCGGGGTCTCGCTGTGGGGCGAGTGCGAGCAGCAGGACGGGATGCATCTCGGGGCTCGCGGGTTCGTCCACGCCGAGCTCATCGATCCCGGAACGGGCGCCGAGCGCGCATTCGACGAAGGCGCCACCGGCGAGCTCGTGCTGACGCACCTGCACCATCGCGCGGCGCCGCTATTGAGGTTTCGGACGCGCGACCACGTCCAGGTCCGAACGGCGCCCTGCGGCTGTGGCCGTACGAGCCCTCGGGTGCGCTGCATCGGCCGTACGGACGACATGCTGATCGTGCGTGGCGTGAACGTGTTCCCATCGGCGGTCCGGGAGGTCGTCAGCACGTTCGCCCCCGAAGTCAGCGGCAACATCCTCCTCACCCCGCCCAGCGCGGAGGTCAAGCAGGAGCCTCCGCTCCCGGTCAGCGTCGAGCTGGCGCGGGACCACAGCGGCGACCCAGCGCTCGCCCAGTCGATCCGCGAGCGATTGCGCAACGTGCTTGTCGTCCAAACGCGGATCGAGCTCGTGCCATGGGGGAGCTTGCAACGGAGTGAGTACAAGTCAAAACTGATCGAGCACTAGTCCGGAGAGTGAGCAATGCGCAAGCTTCAGAGTCAGGGTGTCCATCACATCACGTTGGTCGGAGCCGACCGGCAGACATCGATCGACTTCTGGGAAGGCGTCCTCGGCATGCCGTTCGTGTTCGAGCAGCCGAATCTCGACCGGCCCTCCGAGAGCCACCTGTACTTCGACCCGGGCGATGGTCGGCTGATCACGGTGTTCACGAACGATGATCGCTCGGTGGAGCCCGACCGCACGCCGACCGACGTCGGATGCGTCCACCACATCGCCTTCGCCGTTTCCAAGGCGAGCTTCGATCAGGCGGTGGAGCGGCTCGAAGAGCGCGGCATCGAGCACAGTGGCGTCAAGGACCGAGGATTCATGGACTCGATCTACTTCAACGACCCGCTCGGTCTGCTGATCGAGCTCGCCTCGTACCGATTTGAGCCTCCGCGCGGCTTCACCCACGCCGATGTGCTGCTCGAGGCGCACAAGATCCGCGTCGAGCGCGGGGACTACAACATCGCCCAGATCCACCTGGCCGATGCGATCGAGGCACTTGTCACCCGGTCGCAGGAGTCGCTGTCCAAGGACCGATCTCCGAAACAGGCCTACCAACAGATGGAGAGCCAACAATGAGCACGAACACGCTGAGCATCCTGACGCCGAGCGTCAACAACCTGTCGGTCCGCATCTTCGTGCGCGCCGCCGGTCTCGAGTTCGAAGAGGTCGACATGTGGGGCAAGAAGGGCACGCCCGAGTTCCTCGCGAAGGACCCGGCGGACCTGACGCCGCTGCTCGAGGAGGACGGCCTCCCGAACGGCTCGCTGTGGGAGAGCTGCGCGATCATGCAGTACCTCTGCAATAAGCACGACCTCGGCGCCTGGTACCCGACCAACCCGGCGGACCGCGCGATGGTCGACAGCGCGATGTTCTACCTGATCGGCACGCTGTATCCGCTCGTCGCGCGGGCGACGTACCCGGCGCTCGGCTTCCCGCAGTACGCCGGCGAGGTTGGCTGCTCGGACGCCGATCCGGAGATGAAGGCGAAAGCGCAGACTGATGCCGCTGCGGCCCTCGCTCAACCGCTCGAGACCTACCGCGCCTTCTTCCTCAATGGCAGGCAGTTCATCGGCGGCGCCACGCCGTCGATCGCTGACATCCGTCTGGCCGCAACGCTCGAGTTCCTCCGAGTGATCGATTACGACCTGCCGTCATGGGCCACCGATTACATGACCGCGATCGAGACGACGCTCGGCGAGGCCTACTCCGAGCCGGCCGCAGACGTGCGTGGCTACGTGGACTCGATGAAGTCGGGAGTCGCGTAGCGACCTAGACAGTGCGCGCGTTGCGCTGAGGAGAGATGCCCCAAGAGGCGATCCCCGCGGCCGGAAGGGGTTGATGCTCGCGAGGTCATCGATGACGATCGCGGCGCGTCCGGTGCGAACAGCATCGCGGAACTTCTTGGTCTTGTGCAGCTCTTTGCCCGTCACGTCGATCGTGTCGTGCTCGACGTTGTGGGTCCACCCGACTGGGACGACGTGCGGGGTCCCGTCCTCGCCGACCGTGGCGATGCGAGCCAGTCGGCGCTCACCGTGAAGGTAGGCCAACTCGTCCTCGGTAAAGACGCTGCCTGGTTGCTCGAGGGAGGTCATCGGCGGTCCTTTCCATTGCATGATAACGTCATGTATGTGCATGACCGTAGCACGGATATAGGTGATCCCATCACATATCCTTTGCTATTGTTGCTGCCATGGCGAGCGGAGGCGCCACCCCGGAGTCGACGACTGTCCCGCAGGCGCTGGGCCGGCTGCGGGTGGCGCTGGACGACTCCTACAGACAGACCAGCCGAGCGCTGGGGCTGACCGCCCAGCAGGCGGAGCTCCTGTGCGCCGCGATGCGGCCGGCCGCGATCGGCGACCTCGCCGATCAGCTCCGCTGCGATCGCTCCAACGTCAGCCGGCTCGTCGACCGAGCCGCCAGCCGCGGGCTCGTCGTCCGCCGCGGCGAGCAGGCCGACGGGCGCGTGACCGTGATCGAGCTCACCGCGGAGGGACAACGCCTCGCCGAGCGCTTCATCAAGACGCTCGAGTCACAACTCCAACCGCTGCTGGCTGACTGGTCGGGCAAACGCCAACACGCTGCGATCGAAACGCTCACCCTGCTCGCGGACGCGCTCGAAGAGACAACGGCGCCGACAACCCCTGCCGGTTAGCCGCGTAGTACCCGGTAGCGCAGATAGACGACGCCGTTTCCGAACCGGCGCTCATCGAGGAGCTCGAGCTCCACGCGGATGTTGTCGGGCAGTGCTCGCTTGCCGGCGCCCACCACGACCGGTCCGAGGAACAGTTGGCACTCGTCCACGAGCCCTAATCGGAGCGCCTCGGCGGCGAGCTCGGCACCCCCGATCGAGATGTCAGTCTTGGAGGTCTCCTTGAGCCGGCTGACCGCATCGGGGTCCAACTCGCGCTCGATCCGGGTCCTCTCGCTGGATACCGTCTGAAGGGTCCGGGAGTAAACGATCTTCTCTGCCGCCCGCCAGATCTCAGCGTAGTCCGAGAACACTCCCGGCTCATCGGCCTCGGTGCTCACGGTCTCCCAGAACACCATCGTCTCGTACAGCCGCCGACCGTACAGGTAGGTGCCGGTCGGCCGCTCGAGAGCGTTGACGAAAGCATGCACCTCTTCATCGGGCGCGGCCCAGTCGAAGTTGCCCGCTTCGTCCTCGACGTACCCGTCGAGCGAGGCGATCGCTGTATAGATCAGCTTTGCCATCCTGCCTCCGATCAGTGGTCGCGGTGCGGTGGAGCTAGTGCTTCAGAACCCGCACGACGTTACTGAGCGCCGAGACATTTCCCGCACCATCGATCGCGCGGATCGCGAAGTAGTTGAGCCGCCGGGCGCAAGGCAGGTGTTCCCGGACAACGGCCCGAACAGATCCCACTGCTCGTTGTCGGTGCAGCCGGTGATCGGATCCTGGCTCTGCCGGCGAGCCCCGGGTCATTGGGCAGCGCCGCCGAGCCGGCCGCGGCCGGGGTCGCCGCGACCGGGGTCGCTGCGGCCGGGATCGCCACGGCCGACGCACCGACTGCGGCGATCGCCGCCGCGAGGGCGAGCCGCTGCACTGGCAGGCGCCCGCGGATCCGCACGTTCGGAGCCTACGGCCTGGCGCGGTACCGAATCAACCCGGTAGCTTGCCTCGGATGAGGAGGATCCTGGCGTCCGTACTACGCAGGATCGAGAGTCTGCGTGGTTTGTCGCTCATGTCGCAGCGTCGGCTCATCGGAGGGCTCGCAGCTGCGGTCGCAGCGCTATTGGGGCTCGGCGGATACCCGGCTTTGGCGCAGGCCGCGCGTGTCCTCGTACTCGGCCGCGACGGCCACGCCACCCGTCGGAACGATCCGTTTCTGCAGCTGCCGACCGCGACCCCGATGCCCGCTCTGTCGTTCGGCGCTCGCCCGGCGCGGATCGATCAGCGCGCTCGAGTCGCGGACCGCAACGTCCGTTCTGAGCTGGCTCGGCTTCACCGGGCGCACGCGATCTCAACCGGCACGTATCGCCACTACCTCGGGAGCTTCAACGCCGCCCTGAAGGCGGTCAAGCGACTTGGCGGAACGCGCGCATCGGAGCTCGAGGCCGTGATCGAGAACCTCCACCGAATCGCCGCCGCTGGCATGCTCACGCCGTCCCGTCTGCCGGCGCTGTTCCTCACGCTTGACCGCAACCGCAGGTGGTGGACAACCGGACCGCTGCTGTCCTACGGCCAGCGAGTTCAGTTCGCCGGCTCGCAGCTCGTGTGGGAGTACTACCCCGGTCAGGGGATCGAGCTGCAGATGCTCGGGAGCTTCGGGCCGATTGATTCGATGTACCACGGCGGCCCGAAGTACTACCCGCGGATTCGCGAGCTGCTGGCCGAGCTGATCCCGCTGGCCGCTCAGCGGGGGGGCGGAATTGCGTGGGAGTACTACTTCAGCTTCGACGGGGGAGTGCCGCCGTGGACGAGTGCGATGTCGCAGGGCACTGCGATCCAGGCGCTCACGGAGGCGTTTGAGGCGTTCCAGGACAAGTCCTATCTGGACCTGGCGCGGCGCGCGCTGCCGCTCTTCCACGACAGCCCGCCCACCGGCGTGAGCGTGACGACGCCGCTTGGACGCCGCTACCTGCTCTACTCCTTCGCCCCCAGCGCCGCCGTCCTCAATGGCTTTCTCCAATCCCTGATTGGGCTGTATGACTACGCCAAGGTGAGCGGGAACGTGGGTGCCTTGCGGCTGTTTGAGTCAGGCGACGCTGAGGCTCGCGCTGAGCTGCCGAGCTACGACACTGGCGCTTGGTCGCTGTACGAACCACGCCAGGAGGACACGCTCGACTACCACACGCTGGTCACAAGCTTCCTAAAGCAGCTGTGCTCGCGCACTCACGCGCCGGTCTACTGCACGACCGCAGCACATTTCCAGTCATACCTGACGACACCCCCAGCCCTGCAGCTCCTCACACGCCGGTTGCGTGCAGGGAGGCCCGGCGTCATCCGCTTTCGCCTTTCCAAGATCTCTCGTGTCGGCATCACGATCGTCCGCCACGGCCGGACGACATTCCTCACCAGTGCCGACTTCGCCTACGGGGTCAACGCTTTCCCGATTCCCGTCCTCAGGCATACGGGGAGCTACGCGGTTCGCCTCGACGCCACCGACCTCGCCGGCAACTACAACCAGATCGACAACACGATTCAGGTGTCCGGCTAGGTCCCGCCGCCTCCGTCTCCAGAGCTCCACCGTGATAGCTGCCTGCGCTGCCCATATCCCGCTCCAGAAGATCCCCGCGCACGTGATCGTGATCCGTGACGGCAATCGCCTGTACAACGCTCCGCACCGTCCGGGGCGCGGAACCCCGCCGACCGCGACCGCAACTACTCCGCCAACGAGCCTTTATCTGCAGGCCGGCGACAAGATCCGGGTAGCGCCCCCGGCTGTCCTCACGTTCTCCTACATAGGCAACCGCTACCGGATTTTCCACGGAAGGCTGATTCTCAGATGCGCCGATGCACGGATCGGCAACAAGGCCGCCACGCCAGCGATGAAGGTACTGGCACTAACCCTCAAATCGGGCCGCGTGAACGTGCAGGCGGGCACACACACGCGCCGGGCGCTGGTGCTGAGCCCGGAGATGCTGGCCTTCGCCACACTGCCGGGCACGAATTTCGCCGTTCAACGTAATCCAACGGCACGAGTCACGCAGGGCTGGACGCTCGATCAGACGATCATCACCGCGAGTGCCGGTAATCAGTCGCTGCGGATCAACACTCGAGCCACCTACACGGCACTGTCGAGTTCTCACGGGCTTCGTCTCAACGTCTGGCCCTTCTCGATCACTCCCCTCCAGCGACCTACGACCGCCGCCGACTACCTGCCGGCGTTTTGGGACGACGGCGTGTCCTGCTCGGTTGGCTGCATGCCACCGGGGCTTGTGCCGGGATGGCCGCTTAGGCCGTTCCACCAGCAGCACGCGATTCGCGCCGGGATCAACGAGCTCCGGCCGGCTAACTTCCACGTTGCGGTCGATGTTGAGGCCAACGACTATCAGGCCGTCTACGCGATCAACTCGGGGTACGCATCGATCCGTTACCCCGGCACGGGCGACTCCCAGGTAGACGTCGGCCCGTTCGACTACTGGCACATCCATCCCACCGTTTCGAGCGGACAGTACGTCGTCGCATACAAGACCAGGATCGGACAGGTCCTCCACGGCTTCGGCCACATCGCAATCTCACAGGGCCCCACGTCCGATTATTTGAATCCCCTGAGGCCGGGCGGCGGCCTCCTGCCTTACACGGATACCGAACCGCCGATCATCGGCGTGCCAAGGATCTTCTCGGACGGCCGCGTAATCGTTAAAGCGTTCGACCCGCAAAGCTTCATCCACAAGCTCAGCTACCTGACGCCGGTGTTGGCGCCCTCCTCGCTCGCGTGGAGGCTCTACAACTCGAACGGTCGCCCGTTGACCGGGCTCGAGTGGGCCATGCGCGGTTCGCAGAACTACCCGCCCGGTCTGAAGCCTGTGATCTTCGCGCCAGGCGCCTCGAACCCCGGCTTCGAATGCTTCTACACCAAGGTGATCTGCATCCCCAACTGGACCTATTGGCTGGCGGGCGGCCTGACCCAGCCACTCCCACTCGGCAGCCTACGGCCCGGACGCTACCGCCTCACCGTCTACGCGTGGGACTGGAAGGGCAACACCTCAGCACTGGACTATTGGCTCAACTACCCGCTGGCCAACACAGCCAGCGCAACGACCGAGTTCGGTCCACTCTCAGCGAGGTTCGACTACCCGTGAGGGCGTCCGATTTTCTGTGTGGGCGGGTTGATTGCTAGTTGGGTAGGCGGTCTCCGAATTGGATCTTGAACGCGAGTAACGCTTTCGTCCACCCGCGGGTCCGGGTCCATTGCGGCACGGCGTTGTGGATCGCGAGGTAGAGCAGCTTCCGAGCGGCGTCCTCTGACGGGAAGCTGCCCTTCGTTTTCACCGCTTTGCGTAGTTGCCGGTTCAACGCCTCGATGGCATTTGTCGTATAGATCACGCGGCGGACCTCGTCGGGATAGGCCATGAACGGGACCACGTAATCCCATGCTTGGCGCCAGGCCTGCACGACCGGCGGGAGCAGCTGCCCCCACTTCTCCTCGAACGCGTCAAGCGCGAGTAGCGCAGCGTCCGCGTTGCCGGCGGTGTAGATCGGCTTCAGGTCCTTGGTCACCTGCTCGTATTGGCGGCGTGGGACGTACCGCAGCGACGCGCGGATCAGGTGCACGATGCACGTCTGGACCGTCGTCTTGGGGAACACCGCCTCGACAGCCTCCGGGAACCCTTTCAAGCCGTCGACACATGCGATCAGGATGTCGCGGACACCACGGTGCCGGAGCTCGTTGAGGACGGCCATCCAGAACTTCGCGCCCTCGTTCTCCTGGAACCACATGCCGAGCACGACCCGGTCGCCGTCCATGTTGATCGCCATCGCCAAATAGCACGCGCTTGCGCTGCACGCTGCCGCCGTCGCGGATCTTCAGCACCAGGCAGTCCAGAAACACGACCGGATAGACGTCATCGAGCGGTCGCTGCTGCCAGGAGCGGACGTCGTCCATCACCGCGTCGGTGACCCGTGAGATCAGGTCGCGGCCAACATCGACACCGTAGAGCTCGCGTAGGTACGCCTCGATATCCCGAGTCGACAAACCCGCGAATACAGGGCCAGGATCTTGTCGTCGAACCCCTCAAACCGCCGCTGACGCTTTCTCACGAGCTTCGGCTCAAAGCTCCCGTCGCGATCCCGCGGCGTGTCGATCCTGACCGGCCCATGCTCGGTTGAGAGCGTCTTCGCCGTCGACCCGTTCCTGGTGTTCCCAACGCCGCCAGGCGGCTCGCGATGCGACTCGTAGCCCAAGTGGTCGGTCAGCTCAACCTCGAGCGCCCGCTCGACCACACGCTTC
>CAVQJF010000020.1:0-8933 GCA_963712675.1 uncultured Solirubrobacteraceae bacterium | reverse complement strand
CATCCTCGCCGCCTCGAGCGGCGGCGGGGAGCGGGTGACGGCCGTCTTCCAGCAGGCATACGGTTTGGTCGACGGCGGCCAGGTCACGATCGCGGGGGTCCCGGCCGGCAGCATCGACAAGATCGCTCTCGGGAGCGACGGACTGCCGCACGTGACCATGCAGCTTGACGGCGGCGTTCGGCTGCACGAGGGCGTGCGTGCCGACCTGCGCGAGCTGTCGAACTCTGGCGAGCTCAACCGATACGTCCTGCTCGAGGATCCTGGCCGCGGGCCCGAGCTGCCCGACGGAGCGGTGATCCCATCGACTCAGACGGCCGAGCCCGTCGAGATCGACCAGGTGCTGAACACGCTCGACCCGCCCACGCGCGCCGCGGTCCGCTCCGTGCTGGGCAGCCTCGACTCGGCGACGGTCGGCCTGGCCCCCGCGTTCCGCGCCGCGTTGCGACACAGCGCCGATGCATTCGACGAGACGGCGGGGATGCTGCAGGAGGTGACCTACTACCGCTCCGCGTTGCGGACGATGGTCTCGAGCGGGGCGGCGGTCTCGGGCGCGCTCGCAAACGCGCGACCGGCGCTCGCCGCCACCGTCCGACCAGCTGTCGGCGCTGCTCAGCGAACGGCCGCTCGTCAGGCGGCGCTGGGTAAGACGATCGCCCGCCTGCCCGCGGGCCTGCGCCAGCCAGCTCGCGCCCTCGACCGGCTGCGGGTGGCGCTCCCCACCCTGCGCAGCTTCATCGCCGCGAGCGCCCCGGCCGCGGCCGAGCTTGGCCCGGCGGCGCAGGAGCTCACGCCGGTCCTGCGCCGCGCGCGGCCGCTGCTGGCGCAGCTCGCCGCCCTGACCGCGCGTGGGCCGCACGATCTGCGCATGTTCGGAGCCCTCGTTCCGACGCTTGGGAGCACGCTCGTACGGCTGACACCTGTCCTGCGCTCCGGGCTTCCAGTGCTCGACTACCTCCGCGTGTACACGCCCGACGTCATGGGACTGATCGCCAACTGGTCGGCAACCAACTCCAGCTACGACGCCGCTGGTCACGGCGCGCGCATCCTCGCCACCTCAAACCCGCCGCCGGGAGGCTCGGTGCCGCCGTGGTCCGACGCGCCCGGCTACATCGCCTCGCCATTCCTGCGCACCCCGGGTGCGGCCGGGGGGAATCCCTGGAAGGGGTACACCTCGAGCTTCCTCTCGCCGGCTCGGGATCGCTGATGGTTCGTGGCCGCGCAGTCATATCGACCCTGATCTTCGGGATCGCGCTGCTGGTCTCCGTCTCCTTGCTGCTGCATGTCGCGCCCGGCGGAGGTGCCAGGATGGTGCGAGCAGAGTTCGCCGACGCGTTCCCGCTGGTACCCGGAGACGACGTACTGATGTGGGGGGCGAAGGTCGGATCCGTTGGGAGCATGAAGCTCACGGATCACGGGACCGTGTCGGTCGAGATCCGGCTGCTCGACGGCGTCGCCCGCCCCCGGCAGGACGCATCGGTCTCGGTCCGCGCCGGCGACCTGCTTGGCAGCGCATACCTGGACCTGAGCCCCGGTCGGTCTGCGGCGCCCTTGCGCGGCCCGATACCGGTCAGCCGGAGTTTCGTCGCGACCAGCATCCAGGACTATCTGAACAGCTACGACGAGCCGACTCGCCAGGCGTTCAGCGTGCTGCTCGACGAGCTCGGAATCGCGCTCGAAGGTCGGGGCATCGATCTCAACCGTGCGGTGCTTCAGCTCGCGCCGGCGCTCGACGCGGCGACCCGGCTTGCATCGCAGGTGAGTGCCGAGAACGCCAGTCTGGAGGGGCTGATCGTGCACGCGCGCGCGGTTACAAAGAGTGTCGCGCCCCGATCTGGTGACCTCGAGCGGTTGATCGACGGCTTCGACCGCACCTTCCAAGCGACGGCGGGGAACGCGCAGCCGCTGGATCGCGGCCTGGCGACCTTCCCGGCGGCGCTCGCGCAAACGCGGTCGACGCTCACGCAGTTGCAGGGCACCGCTGAGGCGGCCACGCCGCTCGCAGATCAGCTCCTGGCCGCCGCCCCCACGCTCGCGACCGCGATGCAGCGGCTCGGGCCATTCGCCACGCAAACGACCCGCGGGCTCAGCGACCTCCGCCCGCTCGTGCGCTCGCTCGGTTCCACCTTGTCAGCGGGATCTCGCGCCTTCCCGCGGCTGGCCGTCAGCTTGCGCCAGATCGCAACCGCCGCGCCCAGCATCGTCCGCTTCGATCGGATCTTCAACCCGCTGATCGACTACTTCGTCAAGGGCATGATCGGTGGGCTCGGCAGGCTCGGGGGCGAGCCCGGCGCTCAGCAGTTCGAAAACGCACCCGGGCGCAACTGGTTCCGGACCGTCGGAGTCCTCGGCTGTGAATCGTTCGGGGTCCCGACCGCACCCGGCTGCATGGCCAGCCTCCTGGAGCGGACGGCCGGAGCTCAGGCACCCCAGCGCCGGCGAGTGCCCGCACACGCGAACGTAGCGCCCCGGCCGCCCGCGCCCGGGACGGGCGCCGGCGCCTCCAGGACGGCGCCGGGAAGCTCGCCGACGGTTGGCGTGCCCTCGCTTCCGGCGATCCCGCAGGTTCCGGCAGCGCCCAGCGGTGTCGCCGCGCCCGCCCGCAGCATCAACAGCCTCCTTGACTACCTGCTCGGGCGATGAGCGCACGCACCCATAGGTCGCGCGGCGCCCGGCAATGGCTGCACAGCCACCAAATCGCCCTCGGCGTCGTGCTTGCCGCGGGCACACCTAGCCCTCACGCCTACCCGCCGCGGAGTCGACCAACGGCATCCCGTTCGCTCCCCGTTACACGCTCGAGACAACGCTGCCACGCGATGCGGCACCGATCCAACCGGGAGCGCAGGTCCGGGTCGCCGGACTGGTGATGGGCCTGGTCCAGGACGTCACGCCCACCGCTCGCGGCCAACGCGTGACGTTCAACGTCGGGGGCGCCGCGTCGCCGGTCGGTCGCGACGCCAGCGTCACCGTGAGGCTTCAGTCACCGCCGGTCAACACTACTCGCCGTCGACCGGGCTCATACCGTCGCGATCCGCTGCCGAGCGGCGCCGTGATCCCGACCGCTCAGACGCACCGGACCGACGACCTGCTCGACGTCATCCAGGGCTTCGACCGCACCGCCCTCGCGAATCTCGCGACGAGCACCCGGTTCATCGGCGATGGCTTCGCCGGACGAGGGAAGCCTCTTAACGCAAGTCTGTCGGGGCTCGATCTGACCACCAGCCGCCTGACCGGGATCCTCCGAGCGACAACGCCCGGCGAGGACCTCACCGGCTTCCTGCACGGAGCGGACCTGACCGCACAGGGCTTCGAGGGCCAGCAGCCTTCCGATCCGGGGCGGATCACGACCGCATCCGCGCTCACGTTCGCGGCCTTCGCCGCACGCCGCGACTCGATCGCCTCCGGTCTCCAACAGCTGCGACCGACGGACGATGAGCTGCTCGCCACGCTGCCGGCCGCAGACGCGACGCTGAGTGCCGCAACTACGCTGAGCCGCAGGTTCACGCCGGCGGTCGCGGCGCTCCGCCAAGCCCTGCCAGACCTCGCATCGCTGTTCGCAACCGGCCCGGAGCTCAGACGCGAGGCAGCCCGGCTTGCGACGGCAGGCGTGCCCCCGCTGTCGCGGCTTCCCGCTCCGTTGCGCGCGTTCGCGCCGTCCGCGTTGATGATCGGGCTGGCGATCGAGCCTCTCGGACCGCCGCTGAGATACCTGGCTCGGTACGGGCGCGAGCTCGCCGACGGGCTCGGCCACGTTCTATGCGGCGAACGACTACCTGAGCGCCGACGGCGTGGCGAAGAACACGCAGGCCGCGCCGGCGATGTTCATCTTCAGCTGCGCGACCGGGTCCGACACCGACCCGAAACCCGGTCAGCTGTTCACCGATCGCCTGTCCAAGCCGTGCACGTGAACGCTCGCATCAGCCGCGCAAGTCAGCTAGGGGCCACAGCGGTCGCCGCGGTCCTGATCGTGCTCGCCGTCGGGTTCTTCCGGCCGCGCCTCAGCGACGACAGCGTGGTCGTCCGCGCCCAGTTCGCCAACGCCGCCGAGATCGCCCGTTTCGACCGCACGGTCAGGGTCGCCGGCGTGAATCTCGGCACGATCGGAAGTGTGAAGCGGCAGGGGTCCGTGGCGATCGTCGAGCTGCGCTTTCCACCCGGCGCGATCGGACCGATCCACGCCGACGCGACCGCGGATCTGCGTCCTCACACGGTGTTCGACGGTACGGCGTATGTCGACTTCTCGCCTGGATCGCCGTCAGCGCCTCTGCTCGAAGGCCGGACGATCGGACTCGCTCACACCCAGGACTACGTGTCGCTCGATCT
This sequence comes from uncultured Solirubrobacteraceae bacterium, assembly GCA_963712675.1. GTDB lineage: Bacteria > Actinomycetota > Thermoleophilia > Solirubrobacterales > Solirubrobacteraceae > Palsa-465. The sequence goes on along the minus strand of CAVQJF010000020.1, from coordinate 4,613 downwards.
CGCCTTGCGGGTCGCCGACGGCCAAACGCGCGCCGACCTCCGAGCCGCCGTCCGCGACCTCGCGTCCTCGCTCAGCGGCGGCACGGTGGCGTCGCTACGTCACACGTTCGTCGGGCAGCCGCAGCTGTTCGCGGCAGTTGCGCCGGCGATGCGGGCACGACAGGGCCCAAGCCGCCGGGAATTGGCCGGCGTGATCCACGGCTTCGCTGTGACGTCGGCCGCGCTCGCCACCGAGACCGGCAGCTTCGGACCGCTGCTCCGATCGACGGCAGAGACGATCCGCGCGATGCGGGTGGATAGCGGTCGAGCGCTCGATCAGACGCTCGTCGCGCTGCCGCCCGCGCTCGCCTCGGCCGCGACCGGGGGCTCCGCCCTCGATGGGATCGTTGATCGGCTGCAGCCGCTCGCAGCGCAGCTCACCCCGGCGATGGGCGAGCTCACCCCGACCCTCGCCGAGCTCCGCCCCGTCCTCGCGGATGCGCTGCCCGTTCTCGAGCCCAGTACCAGCTTCGTTGCTGAGCTTCGTCGCACCCTGGGGGATGCCGGTGCGGCTGCGACCCCGACCCGCAGCGTCCTGGACGCGCTGGACCCCACCATCGGGCTCCTCAGCGACAACCTCCTGCCGTTCCTGCGCGGCAGAGCGCGAGCCGGCGTCCCGATCTACAGCCAGCTGGCCGCCGTCGGCGCCAGCGCCGGCGCCTCAATGTCAGGTGTGCGTTCGCCCACCGTCGCGCAGGCGAACAACACCGGCTCGGGACATGGGTGGCACTTCTACAGCGCGTTCCTCAGCGGTTCCTCGGGCCGGCCGACCTGCTCGGCCGTCCCCGCCTCGATCATGACGGTGATCAGCCAGTTGGGGCTGTGCGTCCCATGAGGCGCGCGACGGGGCATCGCACCGCCGTCCCGCTCGGGCGAACCGCGATTGCCATCCAGGTCATCCTCGCGCTGCTCGTCGCCGGTTTTCTCATCACCCGTTTTGACGTTTCGCTGCCGGTGCTGAACCCGACGTACAGCGTCGAGGTGATCGTTCCCGACGCGGCCGGATTGGACGCGACCCATCGCCCCCAAGTCGTGGCTGCCGGCGTACCTGTCGGTCGCGTCACAGCGGTCCGCTTCGCGCCCGCAACCGGGCGGGCGGTCGCGACGTTGCAGCTGAGCGACACGAGTCGCGGCAAGCTGTTCCGGGACGCGACGATCCGAATCATTCCGCGCTCGGCGCTCCAGGATCTCGTCGTCGATATAGATCCGGGCAACTCGTCCGACCCGGCCCGCTTGAGCCCGGCATGACCATCGTCGCCGGCGCGGGCGCCACCCCGGTGACATACGAGCAGGTGCTCGGCACGCTCGACGGCGACACCCGGGCGTACGCGCAAATCCTGATCGGCACGCTGCGTGAGCTGCTGCGCAACCGGCCGGGCCCGCTGCGCGCGGCGCTCGAGCGCTTGCCGGCGCTGGACAGCCCGGTTACCCGGCTCGCGCAGGAGCTGGCCCGGCACCGCCGTGACCTCACCCAGCTCGTGTCCGAATTCCACGCAGATCACCTCGGCGACCGCCCGGCGCGGATCGCAGCTGGCCGACGCGATCCGGGTCGCTCGGGCGACGCTCGAGGTGACCGCGGCCCGGCAGGCCGAGATCGGGCGCGCGTTCGCCGAGCTGCCCTCGACGATGCAGCGGGTGCATACCTCGCTCGACGCCATGCAACGCCTGGCGCAACCCCTCGAGCCCGCGCTCGCCGGTCTACAGCCGGCGGCCCGCGCCCTGCCCGGTGCCCTCGATGCGACGCGCAGGCTTCTACCCTCGGCGCGGGGCCTGATCCAGGACGTCACGCCGGTGGTGACTCGCGACCGGATGTCGCTCAGCGCGCTGACCGACGCGCTGGGCCAGCTTGCGCCGACCGCGAGGCTGGTCCTGCCGATCCTGCCGGTGCTGCGCCACCTCGTGGCCACGCTTAGCCACAACCACACAGACATCCTGGCGCTGCTCGACAACTGGCCCGGAGCGATCTCCGCCACCGGCAACACGGGCATCGAAACGCGAACGCTGTGATCGGCACCGAGTCGCTGTTGCCGGCGCTGTTCGGCGTCGACACCCCTGCCCAGGGAACTCAGCTCGCGCGGGCGGTGAGCGTCCTACGCGCGCGCCGCCCGCAGTTGCTCCGCGGCACCCCGAGCGAGATGGCCGGCTCCCCGCTGCGGGAGGCCGTCTGGGCGCTGCTCGTGTCGGCGTGCCAGACCAACACGTTCGCGTGCGACTACGCGCTGCATCTGCCGGAGCAACTCACCGCGGCGGAGAACCCGGGGCACCGATGACGCCACATCTCAATCGTCGATGGGTTGGCATCTCGGTCGCGCTGTGGGTGATCGGTGGTGTTCTGTTCGTGATCCTCAACAACGCGTTTGGTGGCCCCAGGATCGGCTTCTCGCACAGCTATCAGGTATCGGCGACGATCGGGGATGCCGAAGGCCTCCTGACCAAGTCAGTGGTGATGACGCGCGGGGTCCCGGTTGGTTCGGTGTCATCCCGCCAGCTTGTCGGTGACCGCGTCCGCTTCACGCTATCCCTAGACGGCTCAGTGACGCCGCTCTACCGGGACGCGCTCGTGAGCGTCCGCAAGCGCACCCTGTTCGGGGAGCCGTACGTGGACCTCGACCGCGGCCACGCCGCGGCCGGGGCGCTGGCAAGCGGGGCAACGCTGGCCGCCAGCCAGGTGCAGCCTTCCGTCCAACTCGATCAGGCGCTGGCAGCGCTGAACGCTCCGACGCGGCGGCATCTCGCTTCGCTCGGCGCGACCGGCGCCGGCGTCGCCGGCGACCCGCTCACTGCCGGAGAGTTCAGCGCCACCGTCGACGGATTCGGCCAGGTGATGACGCAACTGCGGACGGTCGGCGCCGCACTCGACGACGAACGTCCGTCGCTCACTCAGTTCGTCAGCTCGGGGCGAGCCGTGCTCAGCGAACTGGGTGACCGCGAACTGGCGCTTCGGGCCCTGATCGGACAGGGAAGGATTACCGCCGAGACGTTCGCCGCGCAGACGCCCGCGCTCGAGGCAGCCGTTGCCGCGTTCCCGCGTTTTCTGCGGTCGGCTCGCTTGACGCTTCACGACGCCAGGCCGGTGCTTGAAGCCGCCACACCCGTGTTGCGCACGCTGGCTGCGGCGTCGCCTTCACTGGCGACGGCATTCCATAACCTGCCGGCGACCGCGAGGTCCGCACGCGAAGTCGTGCTCGGACTCCCCGGCCTGCGGAAAGCGGCCGTCCCTGTCCTCGACGGACTGGACCCGGTAATCGCCGCGCTGCTCCCTGCGGCCAGCCGGCTCGATCCGTTCCTGCGGGACCTCGTTCCGATCATGCGGTACGCGGGGCCGTACGCTCCCGATCTCGTCGGGCTCATCGGTGGGGCGGGCGCCGGGGTCCACCGTCTGCTCCCGAATGGATACGCCACCACCTTGGACCCGGCGTACGTCCAGACCCTGAAGCCGCGCGTGGGGTGGGGGCCGGGCAGCGTCCTGTGGGGACGGTTCCTTGTCGACGGCGACCGTGCGTACACGACCGATGTGCCGGACGCGGACACGCAGAAGAACCCGTATCCGCGTCCAAACGACCCCTTCTCGTCATACGTGCCCGGCTCCTATCCGCACCTGATGCCGTACCCGGAGTTCAAATGAAACCCGCCATCCGACTCAGTCTCAGCATCGTCGCGTTCGCCTTCGCCCCGGCCACGGTGCAGGCACAGCAATATGCGCCGCTCGACCAGCCCGGGCCGTCCTTGACGGTGCCCGCCGCGGCGTTGAAGGCGTCCGTCGTTTGCACCGCTGACGTCGCTCACGCGCGACGGCCACCGGTTCTGCTGCTCTCGGGGACCGCGATCAACTCGCACTCGATGTACGGCTGGAATGTCGAGCGCGCCTTGCACGCCGACCAGGTTCCGTTCTGTACATCAGACCAGCAGGGTGCGCTGCAGTCGAACATGGACGATCTACAGACGCGCGGTGAATACGTCACGTACGCGATCCGCACCATGTACGCCCTCGCCGGCCGACGGATCGCTGTCCTCGGCCACAGCCAGGGCGGAATGATCGCGCGCTGGTCACTGCGCTTCTGGCCCGACACGCGACACATGGTCGAGAAGATGATCGGCGTCGCCGCAGACAATCACGGCACCACGGACGCTGGCCCCGCGTGCACGTTCGGCTGCTCGGCGGCGTTCTGGCAGCAGGCACCCGACTCGAATTTCATCTCTGCCTTGAATTCGCGGGCGGTGACGTTCCCTGGGATCGACTACACGGAGATCTACACGAACACCGACGAGCTCGTGAGGCCACCCGCCGAGAGCTCGTCGCTGCCCGCCTCTCCATCCGTGAGCAATATCGCGGTGCAGGACGTCTGTCCGGCGGACAACCCCGATCACATGTTGCTCGGCACGGTCGATCCGGTGGCCTGGGCGCTGATCGTTGAGGCGCTCGATCACGACGGCCCCGCCGATCCGAAGCAGATCTCTCCGACGGTCTGTACCGAGGGAGTGATGCCGGGGGTCAACGACCCGATGTTGGCCGCCGACATGGCGGCGGCGGCCGTGTACGTCGCCCAGGCGGGTGGATATTCGCATGTCCTCGC
>CAVQJF010000019.1:0-354678 GCA_963712675.1 uncultured Solirubrobacteraceae bacterium | reverse complement strand
AAAGAGATCGGCTATAATCAGCGCTGTATGTATGAGCATTTTCCTGACAAATCGCATATTCTTGCCGAGTTGAGCAGCCAGACGATCGGTCTGCTGATTCAGAACTTCGATGCGATTGCCGCTAAACATCCTGCACCGAAAGAGCGTCTTTTTGCCACTTCACGCGTCTTGATTCAGTTCTGCACTGCCCATCCACAGCAGTTCCGCAACGTCTTCTTCGGGCCGGAGAACCGCAACGGCATCCGCGCTGGACAATATATCAACGACATTGGCACGCCTTTGTTCCAACGTTTCGTACAGCTCTTTTTCGATGTTGCCAGGGAGGAAGGATTGCCATGCAGGGATGACATAGTGGTAGCCCACACCTGGTGGTACACGATCTTCGGCCTTGCCACGCTCATGGTCATACAAGGGGTTGTGCCTGACTTGCCTGACCAGACTCTCGTGGTCGAACAAACCATCGCGACGCTTTGGGCGGGTGTTCAGGTTGTTCCGCGCTTGCCGAAGAGAGACCGTCTTTACGCGATCCGGCCGATCCAGTGCCGCAAAGCAATAACAGCTCTGTCATCTTCAACCGTTCTCATTCGTCTTCTATAAATGGAGTTCTTCTGTGCCGTTCAGAAGCTGGCTAGCTTAGGCCGGTTCCCAACAAAGTCGGCATGCCGTCACCTTCGATATTATATTTCCCCTGAAATCAACACCTTCCCCAACCCCCCACGCCGTTTCCCCAAGCCCGCTTGCTACAACTAAATCAAGGGGCAACCCGCGCCCCGCTAAAAAGGAATTTCTACTCTGCATTTATTCGCGTTAATTCGCGTCCATTTGCGGCTAATTTACTATGACAATTTCAGAAGCTAAAAAACTGGCCAACCAGGCCAATGCGCAACTCTCGACCGGACCGCGCACCGAGGCCGGCAAGGCCGTCTCTTCACGCAATGCCATGACCCACGGACTGACGGCGAAGACCGTCCTCCTCCCCGGCGAAGATCCCGCCGAATACGACATCCTCGCCAAGGGCATGCTCAAAGATCTCAATCCCCTCAACACCCACGAAGGCTCCCTCGCGCAGGACCTCGTCGACCTCCAGTGGCGTCTTCGCCGCATCCCCGCCCTCGAAGCCCGCTTCCTCTCCGCGGAGCCGCCCGATACCAAGGGCCTCAATAACATCAGTCTCCACGCCGCCCGCATGAAGCGCCAGTATTCCGCAACTCTGAAGGAGTTCCAACAGCTCCACGAAGCCAACTGCAAAGACTGGAACGATCGCCTGGACGCGCCTTAGTCATCCACCGGGCCGACGACCTCCTCGAGCGTGAGAGCACCTTGGCGGAGAATGGGTTCGATTTTACGACCGAGTTTCTACAGGGAATCCTGGACCATAGAAAAGCCCACAAAAAGGCCGTTGAAACCGTCCGCGAAGCCGACTGTGTCGGAGACGACGAGGATTTCGAGGATTTCGACTTCGGTTACGACGAAGAAGGCAACGAAATCCCCGACGCCGCCTGACAAAATCGTGGGACAGACGATCGTTTTTCTGTTGTCTGTCGTCCGCCGCAAGGACCTCGGCCCCCGTCAAGCCCGAAGTGTTCTCTTAGAACGAATACTTCAGCCCCAGCTGCACCTGCCGCATACTGGTCGATGTCGCGCTGACCACGCCGAAATTCTGGTGAGCATTGGTCCCCGGCTGTCCTGGCGAACGCGCTGCCGGACAGAATATTCAGCGCCGGCATCTGCCAGTTCGGATGATTGAGAATTTAAACGCCTCCAGGCGGAATTGCAGCAGATGATGTTCGCCGTACGGCATCTGGAACTGCTTGTGTACCTCGAAGTCGACATTCGCGATTCCCGGGCCGATGATCGTGTCGCGGCCGACGTTGCCGAAGAATCCCGGCGCAGCCTTCACTGAATGCCGCCGGATTCAGCCAACGGGACGGCGTGCGATCGGGCGGCATACGGACTGGCGCCCGTCGAGTCGGGACGGTCGTAGCCGCCGTCGGAAGTGGCCGCGTTGTCGACGCCGCCAATGCCGAGCGTCCCTGGAACGCCGCTTTGCAGCGTGAGGATGCCGCCGGTCTCCCAGCCTCCGGCGACGCCGTTCAACACCGGATTGCCGATATTGAATTGCTTGCCTTTGCCGAATGGCAGATCGTAAAGCACCGATGTCACGAAGCGGCTGCCGCACATCGAACGACGAAAGTCCCCGCTCGCAGGCGATGCAATTGCTGTTCTGCGGGAATAGCGTGTCGTATCCCTGGGTGCGAATGCCGCTGGTATCGTCGATCGATTTCGACCAGGTTAAGAACTGATCACGCTGATGCCCTGGCCGAAGCGGCGCGTCGCCTTTACGCTCAGCGCGTTGTAGTTGGCGTTGCCGCCGTCCTGGACCAACTGGATCACGCCGTAGTTGAGGAATGGGCAGCCGCTGGATACCGGCGTCACGTCCCGTTGCCGAGGTAGCCGAACGGAATCGCCTGGTTGGCGTCCTGGAAGCCGTAAGGTGGTGGCTTACGGTGCCCAGGTAGCCCGCCTCGACTACCCAGTTGCCCGCGAACTGGCGCTGGACGTTGAGCATGTATTGCATGGTATACGAAGTCTTGTGGGCGAGAGCGTCGACGTAGGCATAGGGCGGCGGGATCTGCGCGACCGCGCCGCTGCCGCCGGGTACCGCGTTGCTATAGAACAGGTTCGGCACTCCGACCGTGCCGCCGTTCTGTCCCGAAGTCTGGGTGACCCGTCCGGCGATATTGCGCGCCATGTCGAAAACCGCGTTGCCGATGTCCTGGTTGTAGAAAACACCGAAGCCGGCCCTGACCACCAGATTGGTATCGCGGAGACCAGGAGATGCCGAGCCGCGGAGCGAAATTGGCGTATTGCGTGTTCATTAGCGCATCGGGGTACTTGCCGTTACTGCATACCGGCGCGGGATTTGCCGACGACCCGGCCGTCCCCGCTGAAGGTCACCGGCCCCGCACAGCTGCGCTGGCGGCGGCGCGACGGCCATCGCCCACGGGCCGCTCGGCCCCGCGGCAGATGGCAAGCGGGTGGCGTCGCAGCCGGCGCGGATCGCCGAGGCGGCTTGAGCGCGATGTCAACCGGCGCTGCGCGGCTGATCGAGCTCGCCTTCGACCCCGAGGTCGCATCGTATGACGACGACGCCTCGGGCGGATCCTCGACGCCGCGCTGGCGCTGGTCGCCGCGTCGGGCGCCAAGAACCTGACGATGGACGACGTGGCAGCTCGCGCGGATAGTGGGCCGGATGACGGTCTACCGCCGCTTCGGGTCCCGCCAGCAGCTGATGGACGACCGCTCGCCGTTCGAGAATGCCGGCGCTGTCTGGCGCAGATCGGGGCCGCGATGATCCACGCGCGCCGATCGAGCGGCGGGCGGCCGACCTGTTCACGGCGACCGTGACCGTTATTCGCGAACATCCGATGTTGGCGCGTCTGGCGCGCGTCGAGCCCGAGTTGCTGCTGCACGAGCTAACCGCAACGGAAGCGCGATCTTCCGTCTGGTTCGCGACTTCCTCGTCGGCCAGATCCGGACTCGCGCAGGCCGCCGGCGAGCTGATCGACATCGATCCGGAGCCGCTGGCGGAGGTCGCCGTTCGCCTCGGTGCCTCGCTCGTGCTGATGCCGGACAGCGTGATCGCTTCCGATGACGAGCAGCGGACGCGCGAGACGGTCAGCGGTCTGATCGCGACGCTGCTCCGGTGATCACTCAGAACGCCGGCCGCCGGTCCGCCCACGGCAGCGCGCGCTCGAGCTGGGACGCCAGTGCCAGCAGTCGGCCCTCTCCAGCTGGCTTACCGATCAGCTGGACGGCGAGCGGCATGCCGTCGTCCCCTTGGTAGAGGGGAAGGGAGACGGCTGGCAGTCCGGTGACGTTGACGATCGCCGTGTATGGAGTGAAATACCCCGAGCGCTGGTAATTACCCCACGGGTCGGGGCCGCGGCCGTGAATCTCATTGATCTGCACCGGCCGTTGAGCCAGCGCCGGCGTCAGCACCGCGTCGTAGGAATCGAGAAAGGTCACGATCGAGCGAGCCACCGACTCGAGCCTGCCCTGTGCTGCGAGATACGACAGCGTGTCCTGGCTGCGCGCCCGCTCCCACATCGCCCAGGTGAGAGGCTCGACGTCGGCCTCGGCCGGTTCGCGGCCCGCAAGCTTGCCGCCGATCAGGGTCGTAAGCGAGACCAGCGGACCGAACGCCCGGGTGAAGTCCGGTAGCAGGTCGAGGCCTGACCACGGCGGACTGATCTCTTCCACTGCGTGGCCGAGCTGCTCCGAGCAACTCGGCCGCGTCGCGCACGGCCCGTTCGCAGACCGGATCGAGCGTCGCGCCCTCGAGCGGCGGCTCCAAGGCGATCCCGATCTTCTGTCTCGCCGGGTCTCGCTGTATGGCTTCCGCATACGGTCGCTCAGTGGGCGGGGCCCAGTTCGCATCGCCGAGCTCGTATCCCGCGATCAGGTCGATCACTTCGGCCGTCTCACGGATCGTCCGAGTCAATACGCCGTCGATCGTCAGGAAGCTCTGACCGGCGTCGGGTCCGCCCGAGACGCGCCCGCGCGCCGCCTTCAGACCCACGAGGCCACAGCAGGCGGCGGGGATTCGGATCGAACCGCCGCCGTCGTTGCCATGGGCGAGCGGAACCATGCCCGCGGCGACCGCAGCGGCGGACCCCCCGCTCGAGCCGCCCGGTGTGCGACCGCGGTTCCACGGATTTAGCGTCGGCCCGAACCGACGCGACTCGGTCGTTGGGAGGATCCCCATCTCCGGGAGCGTCGTCTTACCGACGATCACGAATCCGGCCCGGCGCAGCCGCTCGATGAAGAACGAGTCGTGATCCGGAACGAAATCGCTCCACAGGTCGCTGCACATCGTCAGAGGCATGCCCTTGACCGGGCGGTTGTCCTTGATCGCGATCGGCACGCCCGCGAACGGGCGCTCGTCGCCGGCGACGGTCGCGCCTGCTGTTGCCAGCGCTTGGTCGTGGGCGACGTAAGTAAACGCGTTGATCTCTGGATTCAGCTCGTCGATCCGGCTCAGCGACGCTTCGACCAGCTCCCGGGCGCTCAGCTCCCCGTTCCGGATCAGCTCCGCCAGCTCCGTGGCGGGGCGAGATAGAAGCTCGCTCATGGCGGCAGGAGCCTACTGTGGGCGGCCCGGGCGGACCGCTGCAGCTAGCCTTTTGCGCTTCTCCCCTTTGACAAGCCGCCAGGAGCAGACGTAATGACAGCAACCGCCGAAGTTCAGTCCGGCCTCGAGGGCGTAGTCGCGTTCGCCACCGAGATCGCGGAACCAGACCGCGCCGGAGGCGCGTTGCGCTATCGAGGCGTCAACATCGAGGAGCTGGTCGGGAATGTCCCGTTCGAGCAGGTGTGGGGCCTGCTGGTCGATGGCGAGCTGCTCCCGGGGATGCCTCCCGCGGAGCCTCACCCGCTGTACGTGCATTCGGGCGACCCGCGCGTCGACGTCCAATCGGCGCTGGCGATGCTCGGACCGCAGTGGGGTTTCAGGGAGCTGATCGACATCTCCGACGACGAGGCACGAGGCAACCTGGCTCGCGCGTCAGTGATGGCGCTGTCGTTCGTCGCACAATCTGCGCGGGGATGGGGTAAGCCGCCGGTCCCCCAGAGCGAGGTCGACAAAGCCAACAGCATCCCGGAACGGTTTCTGATCCGCTGGCGCGGTGAAGCCGATCCTAGGCACGCGGACGCGATCGACGCCTATTGGATCTCGGCCGCCGAGCACGGGATGAACGCTTCGACGTTCACTGCGCGCGTCGTCGCGTCCACGGGAGCCGACGTCGCTGCCGCCCTGTCCGCAGCCGTCGGGGCCCTTTCCGGGCCGCTTCACGGCGGAGCGCCCTCGCGGGTCCTGAAGATGCTCGACGAAGTGGCCGACATGGGAGACGCGGAGCGCTATGTCAAGGACCTCCTCGACCGCGGCGAGCGGCTGATGGGCTTCGGCCACCGGATCTATCGCGCCGAGGACCCGCGAGCGAAGGTCTTGCGCGAGACCTCGCGCCGGCTCGGGTCTCCTCGGGTGGAGGTGGCAGAGGCGCTCGAGACCGCGGCGCTTGCGGAACTCCACGCGCGCAAGCCCGACCGCGTCCTGGCCACGAACGTCGAGTTCTGGTCGGCGGTCGTGCTCGACTTCGCCGACGTGCCGCCGGAGCTGTTCACGTCGATGTTCACCTGTGCGCGCACGGCGGGCTGGTCGGCCCACATTCTGGAACAGAAGCGAGAGGGCAGGCTGATCCGGCCGACGGCCAAGTACGTGGGTCCGGGGCCGCGGCCGCTGTCAGAGCTGCAGCACGGCTAACCGACTCCGAGCACCGCACGCATCGACTTCGGGTTCACCCCGAGCCGCTCGGCATCCGCGGTCCCGTGGCGCGACGTCATCGGGACCTCCAGGAGCTCCGCCTCGTCCCAAGTAGCCGGCGCCGTCGGCCCCATCAGCAGTTCGAGCGTGTTGAGCACGCGGTGCACGACGGGCGTCGGGATCTTCATCAGGGGGCGGCGGCGTCCGAACGATCCGAGCGCGATCTCGACGATGTCCTCGTAGGTGAGCGTTTCCGGGCCGGCCAGCTCGTAGCGCGCCCCGTCGGACTCGGTCGACAGGCTGCCCCCTGGAAGCGCGTTCATTACGCAGTCGGCGACGTCCTCTGCCCAGATCGGCTGGAATGCCGCCCGCCCAGATCCGGAGATGGGCATCACGGGCAGGAGGGACAGTCGCTCGAGCAGCCGCAGGAACGGGTCGCTCGGCGAGTAGACGACCGATGGGGCGAAAACCGTGTGCGAGAGCGAGGACTCCGTGATCGCCTTCTCGGCGATGGCCTTGGCGCACATCAATCGCGCGCGGCTGCGGGTCGACGCGCCGAGCGCCGAGAAGAACACGAACCGCTTGACGCCCGCCCGCTCCGCCGCCCTCACGAGCCGCCAGGTCGCGACCCCGGCCAGCTCCTCGATCGATCCCCCGGGCTGGTCCCTTATCACCGAGGCGAGGTGGACGACCGTGTCGACGCCTCGCAGGGCATGGCGGAACGAGCGCGGGTCCGCGAGGTCTCCGAGCGCGATCTGGACGCGTACCCGTTCGGTTCCGAGCCGCCGTGGATCCCGGACCAGGCACCGGACGGGCGTTCCGGCCGCGATCAAACGTCTGAGCAGGGGCAGCCCAATCGTCCCCGTGGCGCCAGTCAGCAGCAGCACCGCGGAGAGGCTACCAGGCACGTCTTATTTAGAGATGCGTGCCCCGGCCTGGATTCGGTCGGCCTTGTTTCCCCGACAGAGACTCATGAAGAACAAACATGGCTTACGTGATCGCCGAGCCCTGCATCGGCACGAAAGACAACTCGTGCGTTGAGGTCTGCCCGGTCGACTGCATTCACCCGACTCCGGACGAACCGGACTACGACAGCGTCGAGATGCTCTACATCGACCCCGAGGAGTGCATCGACTGCGACGCCTGCGTCGAGGCCTGCCCGGTCGATGCGTGCTTCGCCGAGGACCAGCTGCCAGACGAGTGGAATAAGTACATCCAGCTCAATCAGGAGTACTACGCGAAGCCGTGAGGGGGTTCGCGCCGGCGGTACGCGTTAAGACTTTCCCATCATCATCACGCGCGGGCCTCCTCGTAGCGCATCGCGGTCCTCCGTCTATCGCGTTTCGTTTCCGCTCAGTCCGGATCCGTACAGCTAGGCCATCGGCAGCGACATACCCGCCGGCCTCGGCGCGGCCGCCGGCGCCGGCTCCTGCATCACCGGCAGCTCGACCGGTGAGAGCGCGATCAGGCCGCGCGCGGCCTGGCGAAGCGCTTGTGCCGCTGGATCGTCGGGGTCGTGCGAGACGATCGGAAGCCCGGCGTCAGACTGCTCGCGCAGCCCGACGGTGATCGGCACCTTCGCCAGCAATGGGACTTCCAGCTCCTCTGCCAGCAGCTGTCCACCACCCTCGCCGAAGATCTGGAAACGCTCGCCCGATGGAGTGACAAACCCGGACATGTTCTCGATCACGCCCGCGATCTCGAGCTTTAGCTTCTCCGCCATCTGCGCCGAGCGCCGCGCGACCTTCTGGGCAACCGGCTGCGGCGTGGTCACGATCAGGAACTTGGACTGAGGCAAGAGCTGGGCGAGAGTCATCGAGACGTCGCCCGTGCCCGGCGGGAGGTCGATCAGCAGGTAGTCGAGCTCGCCCCAGTCAACGTCCTCGAGGAACTGCTGCAGGGCCTTGTGGAGCATCGGCCCGCGCCATACCACGGCCGAGTCCTGCTCGACGAAGAACCCGATCGACATCACCTTGATGCCGTCCTGCGACGTCAGCGGAACGAGCTTTCGCTCGGCGTTGACCTTAGGGCGCTCGGCGCCGAGCCCGAGCATCCGGGGCTGCGAGTAGCCCCACACGTCCGCGTCGAGCACGCCAACCCGCTTGCCCTCGGCTGAGAGCGCGGCGGCGATGTTCGCGGTCACGCTCGACTTGCCGACCCCGCCCTTGCCCGACCCGATGCAAACCACGTTCGACACCTGGGCCAGCGCGCCCTCGGGCAGCGAACCGCGACCGAGTTTGCGTCCGAGCGTCGCCTTCTCCTGGTCTGACAGCACGTCGAACGAGACGTTCACACCCGTCACGCCGTCGAGCTCACGCACGGCCTGCGCGACGCCCGTCTGGAAGTGAGACCGTATTGGGCATCCTGGCGTCGTCAGCGACACCATCACGTCCACAACGCCGTTCGCGTGGATTTCGATCGACCGGACCATCTCGAGCTCGACGATGTCGCGCCGAAGCTCGGGGTCGATCACGCTACTCAGGCGTCGAGGACTTGGTCTCCGTGGGCATGGGCCCATTCTGGCAGACGGCGTCCGGCTCAGTGCCGGCCCGGCCCGTTAAGGACCGACGGGGCGCCACTTTCGTGACGCCCCGGCGGTTGAGGGAGGAGAGGGTGCTGCATTCGCCGGCGAGGTTATGAGGCCGGCGAACCTATCCCGCTCGGAGCGCTCTCCTCGGCGCCGGGCGGGGGAAGCTGTTCAGGAAACCGATCAGCTCCGCGCGCCCGAGACGAGCTTCTCGACGCGGGCCGAGTCGGCTGCTTCTCGAAATCCCTGCGCACCGAGCGTACCTCGCGCTCGAAACGACGACGATTCTGCTTGACCGTCCGCTCGACGCTGTTGCGACGCTGGCGCAGCTCGCGCTCGACTTGGGTCCGCGTCCGCCGCACCTGGCGCTCGAAGCGGTTGCGGGCCCTCGCGCCGCGGCGCTCGTAACGCTTGAGCTCGCGCTCGAGGCTGGTCCGGCGTGCGGTACTTGGTGGCGATGCCCTTGACGGTCGAGACGAAGTTGTCCCGAGCCAGCAGGCTCGCGCCGACGGGCACGAGCACGACGCGCTCGGCGAGCACCTGGACCTGCCCGACGCGGGTCTTCGGCTGCGTCGAGGTGCTGGACTGAGTCGAGGGCTGCGTGCCGTGCTGGTCTTTCGCTGTCTGGCGGGCTCTGCGCGCGCTCGGTGTTGCTCGTGCTGTAGCCATAGTTGCTCGTCTCCTCTCCCGTATTGGGCTTAAGGATTGTTATTTAGCCGGCGCCGTCAGCACCGAACACATGTTTGTAAACCGCTGCGGGATACGGGTTACAGCCGAGCCGGCCCGATTTCGCCAGCCGACGCGCGCGTCTCGGTTCGCGCGCAGCCAGTCCGCCGGGCGCATCCGACTCTGCGAGCGTGGGCAGCGCCTCGGGCGCGCGAGAACACATGCTGGAGCGCATCGGTCCGCCCTGCTCGACGATCGCGTCGCAGAACCGCTTGCCCTGCTCGTACTGGCGAAGCTTGAGATCGAGCCCGAGCAGCCGCGCCAGGAGACGCGAGAGCCCCGATTGCGAGCGCCGACGGCGGTCGAGCGCGGCCCGCAGGCGGGGAGCGACGGCAGCAGATCCGGCGCGACGGCGTCCATCACGTGCTCGGCGTGACCCTCGATCACCGCCATCACGGCCTGGACGCGGTCCAGCGTCTCGCGCTCCGCAGGACTTGTGACGATCGAGATCAGATCGCCTGTGCGCAGCGCGGCCGAACACGTTGCGGACCTCCTCGAGGCTCGGCAGCCGGAGCCTGCGCGGGGCGTCCATCCGCAGTTCGGCGCTCTCGAGCAGCTCGCGGACGAGCCCGGCCACGTGGCCGTGCAGCCACGGCACGCCGCGCGAACTGAACCGCGTGGGTGACCTCGTGGAGCGCCACCCAGGTCATGAACTCCGTGCTCCTCGGCGCCGAACGCCCGCACCGCCTGACCGAGGTTCGGCAGCACGAACAGCAGCCTCGGCGGGCGGTCGTCGACTCCTCCTCGAGCAGCACGAGCTCGTACTGGCCGAGCACGCGCTGGCCGAGATAGCCGACGACGACCCCGACCTCGGTGCGTGAGCACGAAGCCTACGCCGATCTCGACGCGGGGCGAAGCGGCCCGAGCCCCTTCCCCGCCCGTTCGAGCACGGGGTCGAGCAGCTGCCGCATCGCGTCGATGTTGCTCTTCACCCACTCGCGCCGGCTGATCCCCTCGGGCGGCGGCAGCGGCCGCGCCGGCTCGAGCCCGGTGTAGGCGGTCACCGGCGCTCGGACTCCTCGGCCAGCGCGGTCAGGTCGGCGCTCGGCAGCTGGCCGTCGCCCGTGCCGGCGACGTAGCCCGCGATCCGCTCGGCCAGGATCCAGTCGGATCACGCCGGGATCCCCTCGAGCTCGCGCGAGCGTGTCGGCCGAGCGCGCGGCGATCACCGGCGCGCGCGGGACAGCGTCGAGCGCAGCCGACAGCGGTCCCTCGACCGCCGCCGGGGAAGCTGACGACGCCCTCCGGCCTCGCGCACGATCAGTTGTCCGGCGGCAGCATCGACGCCCCGGCCGCGGCGCAGCGAAACCATCCCGTCGAACCTTGCGGCCGCGACTTGGCAGAGCGAGGACGCGATCGTCCCGAGCGCGCGCAGCCGGTAGGCCTTGTCGACGAGCGCGTCGATCGACGCGGCGACCCAGCGCGGATCGGCCGACTCGATCCCGAGCACCTCGAGCCTGCCGTCGCGCCCGCGGCGCTCATCGAGCGATGGATCAAGCAGCTCGCCGTTGAGCCAGGCTCCGTCACCGCGGACGGCCCACCACTCCTCGATGGACCGAAGTCGTAGACGAACCCGAAATCCACGTCGGCCATGGTGGCTCCGTCCCGACCGCGATCGACAGCGCATGGTGAGGGATCCGCCGCTTGGCGTTGAGCGACCCGTCGATCGGATCGATGATCACCCGCAGCGAGTCGCCGCCGAAGTCGATCTCGCCTCGCTCTTCGGACAGCGCGGTGAAGCGCAGGCCGCGTCGTTGAGGGTCTCGAGCTCGGCCAGCACGACGCTCTCGGCCGCGCTATCGATTACCAGCGTCCGGTCGCCGCCGGAACCGCGCGTTCCGGTCTCGCGCGCTCGCTCGCCGGTGCTCGGCGCGTCGGAGAGCACACATCTTAGGCCGTCCACAGCTCGCCGGCAGACGCCGAGCCAGTCGACGTCGGTGACGGGTCCAGTTGAAGTCATCGTCAACCTATGCTTGCAGAGTGGCGGTTGAGCCCGAGGACGTCAGTACCAGAGTGGACTTTGAGCGGGGTGAGGCTGTCCGGCACCTGGGCGGCCCGCTGGTCATCTTCGGCACCGCCGGCTCGGGCAAGACGCGACTGATCGAGGAGCGGTTCGCGTGGCTCGTCGGCCACGGAATCGCCCCCGAGAGGATCGCCGTCGGCGCGCCCTCGAGGGGTCGTGCTGACGCGCTGCGGGAACGGATCGAGTCAGCGCTCGAGCGCGGCTACGAGCAGCTATGCATCGGGAGCCCGGTTGAGCTCGCAATGCTGGTCTTGGGCCGGGAGAGCGACTCGTCGCTGCTGGCCGCGGGCGATCGGCTGACGATGTTGCTCGAGCGAATCGACGCGCTCTCGCTTCAGCACCACGACTTCGGTGGCAGCGCGGTCGGTCTGCTCGGCCGCTTCGTGCGAAGGATCGACGCGTTGAAGGCGGAGCTCATCGATGCGAGCGATTTCGCGGCATGGGCGGCGCAGCTGGACGGCAGCGACGCGGCCGCCGAGCGCGAGTTTGCGGCCGCGTACGACACGCACGAGCGGATGCTGAGCGAGGCCGGCGCTCGCGATGAAGGGGATCTCTTGCGTGATCGGTCAAGCTCGCCCGCGCCCAGCCGAAACGGTTCGAGCACGTCCTTTGCGACGACGCGCAGGAGCTTTCGCTAGCGGCCGCGAGCCTGATTACGGCGCTCGCTAGCGAGGAGTTGACGGTCGCCGGCGATCCGCGCCAGGCCGCGAGGCGTCTGCGGACAGCCGGCCGCGAACGGATGGCGAGTTTCGCCGAGCTCCAAGGTGCGCAGGTCGTCAAGCTCGAGCGGAGCTTGCGCTGTCCCGAACGCGTGCTGAACGCCGCACGAGCCGTAGCTCGGACACAGCCGGCAGCGCCCGAGCTCGACACGCCGGCAGGCGATGTCGCGTTCTGGCGCTGCGCCAACCGCCGCGCGCAGGCCCAGTCGGTCGCCTCGGACGTCGAGCGCCTGATCGCGCGCGAGGGCGTCAATCCCGGGAGCATTGCGGTCCTCGTCCCGAGCGTCATCGATGAGGGCCAGGCCGTCTCGGTCGCGCTCGAGGAGCGGGCGGTGCCGCACCGTCTCATTGGCGAGGCTGCGTTCTTCCAGCGGGCGGAGATCCGGGACGTGCTGGCGTGGCTACGGCTGCTGGCCGACCCCACCGACGCCCCCGCCGTCGTTCGGGCCCTCGCCCGCCCGCCGATCGACCTGCGCTCCGTGGACATCGCGCGCTGCACCCAGATCGCGCGGCGCCGCAAGCTCGACATGGTCGCGGCCCTGGCCGCCGCGACCGAGTCACCTCAGGTCCCCCCGGAGGCACGCGAGCGCATCCGCGTGTTCCTGAGCTCTACCGCTCCGGGATCACCGCGATCGACACCGCCCGGCCTGACCTCTACGTACACCGGCTGATCGAGCGTCTGGGCCTGCGACGGCAGCAGTTGTTCGCGGCCCAAGCTGACGTGGTCGAACGGCTACGCGCGCTCGCACAGTTCGGAGAGCTCGCGTCGAGCTACGTTCGCCGCAGTCCGCAGGCGACCGCTCGCGAGTTCGCGCGCTCGGTCACGACCGTCGCTGAGTTCGGTCTGCGCGAGCAGGAGGAGCCGGCTCTGGGCGGGGCCGCGGTCGTTCAGGTGCTACCGATCACCGCCGCGGGCGGGCTTGAGCTCGAATACGCGTACGTCGTCGGGCTGGACCGTTCCCTGTCATCGCCCGCCCCAGAGCCCATTCCCGACGCGCTGCTCAGCGAGGAGCTTCCTCCCGAGAGCGACGAACGGCGTGCGGGGGCCCTGCTGTACCTCGCGCTCACCCGCTCCAGAGCCGGCAGTGTCGTCTCCTACGTCGCTGCTGGCGAACGGGCCGCGGCAGCTCCCGCGGTCGAGGCGATCCGCGAGCAGCTCGGCGCCGAGTGGGAAGACAAGCAGGAGGAACTGTTCGGGCCGGCGGAGTCGCTTCACTCGACGTATCGGTTGCTCAGGGACGAGCTGCTCGATGCGACCGTTCGCGCCGGGGGACGCCTCGCCGAGCTCAGGCTCGACACCGACCTCGACGTATCCCACGCCGTCGTTCGCTATCTCGAGCTGCTCAAGGTGGCGGCGCTGATCGCGAGGCCGGAGGGCCACGGGGTGGCCGAAGCGTTGCGCGATATCAACGCTCGGATCCTCCAGGCAACCACCGCCGAACAGAAGGAGATCTTCACCACGTCGGCGCTCGACGACTACCTGCTCGACGCCGAGCGCGACGCCCGGCGTCGCGCCCAGGTGGTCGCCGCGCGCGACGAGCCGTCGCTGGAACCGTTCCTGCCTTTGCGGGGGGGTGGCGTGGTGCTATCTGCCTCGGACATCGACACGTACCGCACCTGCCGCTCAAGTACAAGTTCGCGCGCGTGTTCCGGATCCCCCAGGAACCGACGGTCCACCAGCGCTTCGGGATCCTCGTCCATCAGGTACTCGAGCGTTTCCACGCGCGCGACGGCGCCCCCGGCGAACTGTCCGAGCTGCTCGGCCTGCTCGACGCGGGGTGGCGCCGCGCCGGTTTCGGTGACACCGAGGAGGAGCGACAGCTGCGCGGGAAGGCCGCGGGCGCGCTACAGCGCTACCACGACCGCTTCCAATCGACTGACGCGCAGCCGGTCTGGTTCGAACGGCCGTTCACGTTCAAGCTCGGTCCGCACCTGCTGCGCGGCAGGGTCGATCGGGTCGACCGCCTTCCGGGTGGCGAGTACGAGCTGATCGACTACAAGACGGGACGTCCGAAGACGGCGACACAGCTGGCTGACGACGTCCAGCTGTCGCTGTACGCGGTCGGAGCGCGGGAGGCGTGGCGGCTCGACGCCTCGCGCCAGGCGTACTACTACCTGCTCGACGACCAGAAGGTCGCGGTCTGCGAGGACGGCGACGACCGCTCGGAATGGGTACGCGAAGTGGCGACCGAAGTCGCGGAGGGAATCCGCTCGCAGGGGTTCGAGCCGACGCCGTCGTTCGCCGCGTGCTCGGTGTGCGACTACCGGCTGGTGTGCCCCGCGGCGGAGCGCTAAGCGGGGCCGCCCGAAGGCTCGTCTTCGCCTCGCTGCCGCAGAAACCGCTGCAGGTCGCGCGCGATGACCTCGCCTGAAGGCAGCGACCCTGCCTCGTCGACCGCCTCGGTCTCCGAGGAGGCCTGCTCGAGGCGCTCGACGAACGCCTGCACGTCGGGGTCGCTCTGGACGGCCAGGTTGACCTGGCGCTCGTAGTCGCCAGCCGCGCCCTCGAGACCCGAGGCATCGACCGCCACGCCTACCAGCCCCTCGAGCTTGCGCACGAGCGCCAGCGCTGCCTTCGGGTTGGGCGTTGCTGCGATGTAATGCGGGACGCGCCGCCCACAGGCTCGCGGACGGCAGGCCGGCCTGCTGACATGCGGCGTGCAGGATCCCGACGATCCCGGTCGGCCCCTCATAGGACGACGGCGCCAGTCCGAGTCGCGAAACGAGCGCCCGGTCCGAAGCCAGCCCCGTCACCGACACCGGGCGCGTGTGCGGGACGTCGGCAAGCAGGGCTCCCAGCGTGACGACGAGCTGGGTGCCGATCGCCTCGGCGAGCTCGACGATCACCTGCGTGAAGCCTCGCCAGCGGAAGGATGGCTCAGAGCCCGAGAGAAGGATCAGATCGCGGGGTGCCCGCGGCACGCGTGCCTCGAACAGCTCCACCTCCGGCCAGACGATCTCGCGGGTGTCGCCGTTGACGAGCGTGATCCTCGGACGGGTGGCCTGAAAGTCGTAAAACTCCTCGGGATCGATGGTCGCAAAGCGGCGCGCGTTGAGCGCGCTCCCCACGAACGAAATCGCGGTTGATGCCGCGTCGGCGGCGTCGTTCCAGCCCTTGAAGGCGCAGATCAGCGCTGGCGCTCTTAAGCCGTCCGGCCGGTACTCCCAACGCAAAGGCTGCATCCGGTTCACCGTACATCATGGCGTTATGACTCTTAGCGGTATCACCGCTCTGCGACCGGGCGACGACGTCGACGCGGTCTTCGCCTGCATCCGGAAGGACAGGCGGATGACGAAATCGGGCGCGCCCTATCTCGCGCTCGAGCTGCGTGACCGGACGGGCACGCTTCCCGCCCGGGCATTTCGCGACGCCGACGCGCTCGCCGGTCGTTTCGAGCGCGGCGAGGTCGTGCGGGCGGTTGGACGCGTGGAGCGCTTCCGAGATGAGCTTGTGCTCGAGGTGGCGGAGATCGCGCGCGCCGACCGGGTCGACCCGGCGCAGTTCCTGCCGAGCGCCTACCGGGACCTCGACGAGCTCGACGGGTTCCTCGAACACTTATCGCGCGAGGTTTATGACCGCGGCTACCGTGCGCTGCTCGACGCGCTGCTGGCCGACTCAGAGCTGAGGGCCGACTTCCGCCGCGCTCCGTGTACGCGCGAGGGGCACCACGCGTACCTCGGCGGCCTGCTCGAGCACACGGTCGCGGTAGCGACACTCGCGCAAGACCTCTGCCAGCTCCATCCCCGGCTGAACTCGGACCTGTTGCTGACCGCTTGCATCGTGCACGACCTCGGTCGAAGCCGCGAGTTCACCTACGGTGCGGAGTTCGCTCTGAGCGATGAGGGACGGCTGCTGGGACACGTGACGCTCGGGGTGCAGATGCTCGAGTCGCGGGCGGCCGCCGCCGGCCTCGATGACCACCGGCGCCTCGCCCTGCAGCACTGCATCCTCACCCACCACGGTCCAGCCTCGGCTCCCGGCGGGCGCTTCGCCTCCGCCGAGGCGCTCGCGCTGTACCGGCTGAACGCGCTCGACGCGGGGGTGAAAGCCGTTTTCGAACGCGGTCTCAGCGCCACGTAGCATCACGCGCGGCGCGGCACGGGCCTGGTGGCCCATCCAGTCTTCAAAACTGGCAGGCCGTGGTAGCCCCCGGTTGGTAGGTTCGATTCCTTCGCCGCGTCGTGGCTGGAAATCGGGGGTTTTTTCGAATCCTGGGCCGTGGGTGCTGAGGGCGGAAATTGTAACTTGGTCCCAATTTTGTCCCGAACCGTCGTAGAATTCCGGCTCGGATGGCGGTAGCGAGCGGTCACGTGTTTCGGCGGGAGGGGAATCGAGGACCGACCTGGTACGCGAAATACCGCCTCCCGTCTGGTCGTCAGGTGCAGAAGAAGATCGGTCCCGCATGGACAGCACGGGGTCGGCCGCCGGCCGGCTACTTCACAAAGCGCACCGCCGAGGACTGGCTACGGAACGTGCTTGACGAGGCGCGACGCGGAACGCTGCTCGGCATGACGGCGACGGGAGCTCGGCTCTCGGACGCCGCGGCGGAGTGGCTGCGTTACTGCGAGCACGAGCGCGCCTGCAAGCGCTCGACGCTGATCGAGTACCGCCACAGCGCCGATCGGATCATTCGCGGCCTCGGCGATCCGCCGCTCGAGGACGTAACGTCGGAGATGATCGAACGCTGGAAGGCATCGCTGAACGCTTCGAATCGCACCGTGGCCAAGTACCTCGTGAACCTCCACGGGATCTTTCGGCGAGCGATGAAGGTGTGGGGGCTGCCGCGCAATCCGGTAGCGGACGTCGAGCGGCCGCGCTACCGCGTTTCCGACGACCTCGACGCCTTCTCGCCGGAGGAAGTGCATGCGCTGGCGCGCGCCGCGACGTCGGCGCAGGACGCCGCGATGTTCACGACAGCTGCGTTCACCGGGCTGCGGATGGGGGAGCTGCTCGCGCTCCAGTGGCGGGACGTCGACTTCGTCGGCGAATCGATCCGCGTGCGCCGGAGCTACAACGTCCACGGCGGGGTCGGGTCGCCAAAGAGCGGCAAGGTGCGCTCGGTGCCGATGGTCCCCGACGTGGCCCGGTCGCTTGCGGCGCTCTCCGGTCGCGAGCACTTCGTCGGCGAGGAAGACTTGGTGTTTGCGGGCGAGGCCGGCGGCTATCAGGACGCGACCGCGTTGCGCGCTCGATACAAGACCGCCCTCGCGCGCGCAGGACTACGCCCGCTTCGGTTCCACGATCTGCGCCACACGTTTGGGACGCTCGCGGTTCGTCGCGCCGAAGTCCCGGCCGTCCAGGCGTGGATGGGCCACGCCGACATCCAGACGACGATGCGCTACGTGCACCACCGCGATCGAGGTGGGGAGGCGCGGTTGCTGGCCGAGGCGTTCACGGTGTCCGGTGTTGAGCAGGATGAGGTCTCTAGCGGCAGCTAGGAGGATCGTCGAAAAGCACACGCGCCCGGGCCGGCATCAGATCGGTGGAGGCGAGTGCGAGCTTGCTATCGGAATTACCCGACAGCCACAGCCCAATGCAGCACGCTTCGCTCGATGCGTTACGCAGGCGGCCGCCCGACCGGGATCACGGGGATTGAGCCGGAGGGTGCTCGCGAACGTCGGTCGCGAGAGCGACGAGAGACTCGGCGCCCTCAACGAGAAATTTGCGCACCACTGGATCCCCAGCGGCCTCTGCCTGCTCGCGGAGGTCGGCGGCCGCGGCCTCAGCCTGCTCAGGCGTCAACTGCGCAGCGACCGTACTAACAAATCGGAGCATGGCCTCCGTGTCTTGCAAGCTGCTCATTACGTAGTCAAGGATTGCAGGCGGACCAGCGTTCCGCCCAGTGTCGGAAAGATCGAGTGGCAGTAGCGGCCGTTCAGCTGTAGGTAGTGATTGCTGGAGCCTGGGCGGATAGGGCGGCGTCCCCAAGGGCTCGTGGCTTGGTCTGATATGACACAGCCATGAGGTGGGTGCGGTGCCGAGGGCAGCGGGTGGCGGTCAACCGCCGGTCGTGGTTTCCCTTGGCCGTTGTCTTTGCTGCCCTCACCGTTTCGGGAGCGGCACTGGCGGCAGGGTCGACTTGGTCGATCCAAGCTACTCCGCGTCCGAACGCGCACCCGGGGACGGGCTACGAGGCGGGCCTTCGTGGGGTGTCGTGCACTTCGGTGCAGTTCTGTATGGCAGTCGGGTCGTATGTCAGTACGGCAGAGCAGACCGCACCGCTGGTTGAGCGGTGGAACGGTCGGCGGTGGGCCATGTTGCTGACCGGGCCTCGCGCCAAAGATGTTGCGTACGGTCCGGTGTTCTGCTGGACCCGGCTTGATTGCATTGTGCTCGGCGACCGTTTTTCTGGCGTCCGGGAAGAGGGGACGGTCGTGGAGCGCTGGAACGGCTCGCGTTGGAGCGCGACGCCAGCGTTCAACCCCGCGGGCGGCGTGAACGTCGTGCTCAACGGTCTTTCCTGTCCTGCCCGTCACACGTGCTTCGCGTCGGGATGGGAGTCACCTCCGGGTCAGGCGACGCAACCCATCGTCGAGGAACTGAACCGTGGCCGATGGTCTCTCATCTCGCTGCCAACCCCGTCGGCAGCGGCGTACAGCTATCTCTTGAGTATCAGCTGCAACTCGACCCGCGCCTGTACGGCTGTCGGGTACTACCGTCCTCGCAAGAATCGGCAGCTGAACCTCGTTGAGCGCTGGAACGGAGTGCGCTGGTCGATACAGCGACCCCCTAACCCGTTCTCTCACTCACGGATGCTGTCAGTCGCCTGTCCGGCAACCCACGTATGTCTCGCCGTCGGCGGTTCGTCAAGTCGCGCGTTCGTAGAGAAGTGGGCCAACGGCCGCTGGTCGGGCGACATCCTCCGCTCGCGCATCCGGGACATTCCCCCGGCGGTGATCGCGTGTTCGTCTGCCCGCGATTGCACGATCGCAGGCGGCGTCGATCCTCGGTTCAGGCCAGTCGCGTTCAGATGGACCCCGGCGGGGTTCCGATCACAGACCATGCCCGAGCCGCGCCGACACCAGGGCGGCCCGTTACTCACCGGCATTGACTGCCCCGCGACCAACTCGTGCGTCGCGGTCGGCTCTTACAACGACCAGACGACCCTCGCGATGGTCCCGATCGCCTACCGCCTGTCACCCGGCTAACGGCCACGGCGCTATCTACGCACGGCCCCAACCCGGGGCCAAGCGCCTCCATAATCCTCGAGAGTGCCCGTCTGATCGACGACCACCACTCTGGCGGTCGGTCTCCAGCGTATTCGGCTCGAAGCGAGCGGCGGCCAGGCGAAAGCCCGCAACGGGAAGCGAGCGTGAACGCTCGCTCGTATTGGTCAGCGCACCAAGGCTCGAAGGAACTGCGATTGCCACCGGGCGCATACTGCGATCGAGATGGCCTTCGAGATCGACCACGGAGATGCATCGCCCGCCTCGGCTGAGCTGGGGCCGTCTGATCGAGCTTCTCGCAGAGCACGGCAAGGTCGTGTCTGACGAGGAGTTGATCGCGATGCCATTCCGGTTCGAGTTCCCCGACGAAGCGCTAGGGGCGCTCGAGAATGCATAACTGCCGCGAATCCCGGCGACGCGCTCCCGCGCGCCTACCGCCCGCGCTCGCGCCCGTCGCAAACCGAGCGTCCGAGCACAGACCGTCCGATCGACGAAAGCAAGCGCGCCGCTCGCTGTCACGTTTAGCCCGTTGCGGCCGTCTGGGCCACCCAGCAGTCACCGCCCTATTCGCGCAATGCGTCAGCGACCGGATCTATCGGAGGTGCTTCGATCAGGGGTGGGGCCGTCTTTTGCTAGACCGGCCGCCTCGAGCGCCTCGGCTTTGAGTCTGTAGGGCTCGACCCGGACCACGAGCCCATCTCGGATTCTGTACACCTGCCAGTAGATCGGCATCTCGACGCGTGCACTGCTTGCCTTCCCGCGCCCGCCTTGCCGGACCTCCACGACGACGTTGTCGCCTGCGTCGATAAATGCCTCGGCATGCGCCCAGTAAGTCTCGAATGGGTCCAGCCATTGCCGAAAGAAGTTGCGCACGCCCTCGTGACCACGGTAGACACCGCCAATCACGTCGCCGTAATGGGTTTGATCCCAGACGATCGCCGGGTCGTAGAGCGCGAACAAGCCCTCAATGTCCGCCCGGTCCCATGCTTCCCAGGCGCGGCGGACAACTTCGACATTCGCCTGTCCCATCGCGACCGATTATCCACGCCATCGAATCGAGACGTTGCTCGTTTCCCTTCGGTGGGACAGGAGAAGCTTCGCCGCCCAATATCAGGGTGACCGTCGATCGCGAGAACCAACACTACGGCCGCATGCATGCGTCGCATAGCAAGCGCGGGCCAGAGGGGACCCGACCGGCGAAAGCAAGCGCGAGCTCGCTGTCGCGTTTAGCCTTAGTGAGGTCGTCCCTTGAGGGCGGACATCAGATCGTGGTTCGGAGTGAGCGCCGGTGTCGGGTGACGCGCTGGCTGGGCGTCCGAGCCGGTCGGATGAGGCCGCTCCCCCCGGCGCCGAGTCCCGTTGGTGCTCCGCTTCGGTCGCGCCCGCGTGCGCGAGTCCCGTCTGAATATTCCTGAAGCCCGCCAATCGACGTGACAGTCTCCTGTCACGGAAAGGATTCAGTCTTTACTGGGGATGTAATGGATGTGGCGCGTCCTATGCGGCCTGATGGCTCCCGTGAGGAGCGGTTCGAGGCGTTATATGTCCAGCAGTACTCCTCGATTTACGCCTATGCCCACCGCCGGCTTGCCGGGATGGGTGTTGACGTCCACGGTGTGGTCGCGGATGTGTTCGCGGTTGCGTGGCGGCGTCTCGACGACGTCCCGGCCGCTCCAGAGGACCGCCTCTGGCTCTTCGGCGTCGCTCGCCGACGCGTCTCACGCGCCCGGCGCTCTGGCTGGCGGTGGCACCGGCTTCAGGCTCGACTCTCTGAAGAGGCTCGCGTGCGCGCAAACGGCAATATTGAAGCCGGGACCGCGACCGTAATCAGCGCAGCGATCGACGGTCTTCGGCCGCTTGACCGCGAGGTGCTCCAGCTAGTCATGTGGGAGGGACTAACGCACGCAGAGGCCGGTCAAGTTCTCGGATGCTCACCGAATGCGGTCGCGCTGCGACTGCACAAAGCAAGGCTGCGCTTGCGGTCAGTGCTGGAGGACACTGACGACGCTGATTCCACGGCAGACTTCAGACCAGGAGCTAGCCAATGATCGATCTCGACAGGCTGATTCGTGACGCGGACCCCGTCCGCAAAGCGGTCATCCCAACTGCAGATAAAGCCGATGCAAGGCGCGTGGCAGCGGCTGCCCGGGCATCAAGGCGGAGGCTTGAAGCGCTTTGGTTGGGGGCAGGCGTTGCCGTCGCACTCGGTGTGGCCGCGATCACTCTGATTTCTGTAGCGCATCACCGGGACCGCGTCACCGGAGCTCCCCTATCGTCAGCGCAAGCGGCTGCGGCCCCCCTGGTTCGGATCCTGGGCGTGCTTCGCCGACCGCAGACGGCCTCGGACAAGGCGGTGGAATTGAAGGTTCTGCGCGGCGCGCCGGATCTCCCGCTCGTCAGGCTCGCAGGTGTCACGCCATGGGGGGAGCAGGTGATCCTGGTGCCCCAGAAGGCGCGCCCCCACGACACCCTGAATCTGGTGGCTAGGTCCGCTCGAGGAGGGAGCGGGGCCGGCGGGATCACCGCGAATGTGATCGAATCCAGCGGCCTCGACTTACTGGAAGGTCCGGGCACCCTGTCCCGGTGGCGTGGAGTCCGCCTGATCATGGTGGTCCCGGACGGGGTGGCGAAGGTCGCCTTCGTGTCGCCGACGCCGATCCGCGGCTCGAACCTCGGGGAACTCAACCGGACTTCGTCGGCGGTGACCGTGCCGGTCCACAACAACGTCGCATTTGCGCAGCTCGCCCATTACTGCTGCGGCGCGACCCCGGTGATGCGCTGGTATGCAGCCGACGGTCGTCTCATCAAAATCACCGGCAACGCCGCAGTGCCGAGACAAATCACCAGCAGGATCGGGGCAAGGCCGGGCGGAGGCGTGCCGACCGCGCCGGTGCCGATCAGCACGGGCTCGCCACCCGCCCAGCAGCTTGGCCTGCTCGGGGTCCTACGCCGGCCGCCGACGGGCCAGGACCGAAGCCAGCAGGTAGCGAGAGCTCTCACCCAGCTCTTCGGAGGCCTCAACGGACTCGAGATCAACTACGTCCGCGTGCTATGGGACACCCCGCGGGACGGACTGGTACTACTGATCCCCGCCAAGAGCTGGTCCGCGCCCCCGCTGCCATCTGGTCAGGCGCCCCAGGTGATCAGAAACCCCTTGTGCCTCGTGACCATTCCCCCTTCGAGCCGTGGGAGCAGTGGCAGTTGCGAGCCGACCGAAGTACTGACCAGCGGCCACCTCAACGGCTCCAGCGGTTCGTTTGAATACGCCGTCGTTCCGGACAGCGTCGCAAAGGTCGTCGTGCATTTCCCTGGCGGCAGCAGCCAGACGCTGGACGTCCGCGACAACTTCGTCGCGATCCAGCCCGAACGAAGCGATCGGCCCGGCGCCCCGGTGAAGCTACCCAGCTCGGTCCAGTGGCTGGACACTGCGGGGAGGCTAGTCCCCCAGCATCCGTGACGCACGAACCCATCGCTCCGCGGCTGAGAACGCGAGCGCTCAGATCGACCCGCCTCGCTCGCCTGGCTTGGGAAGGCGGCGCCAACATTCCTCCATCGGCGCTGACCTTTGTCCCGACCGTTCTCGGCTATAAGCCAGTCATGACAGTTGTCGGTCACAATTCTTGGCGCTGAACCGTATTCGGGGTGTTATGCAAGCCGAGCGCAGCGATGCGGAGTTGTTGAGCGGCGGTGACGGGGCTGATTTCGGCTACTTCTACGATCGCTATGTTGGGGCAGTTAGCGCGTTCGTTGGCAGCAGGGTCGGCCGGCCGGAGGTGGTGTTCGATCTCGTCGCTGAGACGTTTGCGCGAGCGCTTGAGCGCCGCGGGCAGTACGACGAGAAAAGGGAGCCGGCCGTTGCCTGGCTGCTAGGCATCGCTCGGAACCTGATCGTCGATTCCGCGCGCCGCGGTCAGGTCGAGGCGACCAGCCGTGTGCGGCTTGGGATGGCCCGGTTTAAGCTCGACGACGAGCAGCTGGCGGTCGTTACGGAGCGGGCGGGCTTAGGGCTACCGGCCGCGCTGGCGGCGCTGGATTCCGTTCAGCGCGACGCGGTGATCCGGCGCGTCGTGCTGGAGGAGAGCTACGCAGCGATCGCTGCGGACCTGCGCTGCTCAGAACAGGTTGTGCGAAAGCGAGTGTCACGGGGCTTGGCGAGGTTGCGGACGAGCTTGGAGGAGCGATGAACGACCCGTTTGCACTGCTGCGACAGGAGCTGGTGGACGCCGCCGCTCGGATGGCGCTGCCTCCACCGGCGAAGCGGCGGTGGTCGTTGGCTCGGCCCTCGCGTCCCCTGTCAATCGTGCTCGCCGCTCTGGTGATCACTGGATCGGCTGCGGCCGCCGTCTTCTCGCTTGCCGGAAGCCGCTCGCAGCCGCTCGCAGGAAAGGTTCCCGGGGCGATCGAGCCGGCGTCGGTGGCCGGGTACCGCTACAAGATCACCGTCACGCCGAGTCTCTACACCGGCACCGCAGGGTGGGAGACGTTCATCACCTACGCGGGGAACGGCAGCCTGGGCAGCCCGTTGGGCGGAGGAGGAGGCGGGGGTTATCCCACCGCGACCAACCCGCTGTTCGGTGGCCCGTGCTTCAGCTGCGGCGGTCCGTCCAGCCGCGGCAAGAGCGTCGGTTTCGTAATGGCCAGCCCCCAAGTGCTGGCGCTGCGCATCGGTGACCGCACGATCCGGACGTTCAGCTCGCCCTCGTTGCCGGCTGGCGATCGCGCGGCGGCGTTTTTCATTCCGGCGCGCGGGCCGACCCTGGTTGAAGGCTGGCACCCTGGGATGCCGGTCCGTGGTTACATGACGGTGCGGGGATGTCCTTGCCGGCATGGGCGTGCGGTTTCCGTGATCAGGAAGATCCCCTTCGTAGCGATCCTGCCGCTCGACCGGTACGGACATGCGATTGCCACACAGGTCCCGCCGCCCCCTAGCGAGTCGCTGTCGTCCTACTGGCAGGCACCAAGCGCGGTCACACCCCGCATCCACGAGTCGCCTTACCACGGACCCACCCATCCGCGCCCGGGCGTCTGCGAACTAGCGCAGCACGGGCTCCCCGGCCTAGTCGGCGAGTGGGGTCGCACGCTCAGGACAATCTCGCCCGTGAAGGACGCGGTCGGGGAGGTGTTCCTCTCCTGCGTAAACACCGAGTACTACCTTCACGGCTGGCCGCTCCAGGTCGCAGTGCTGCTCGATGGCCATCGGCCCGGCCAGACACTTGGGCCAATCCCCGGCGCGCGGCCGGTACCTGGCGACCCGAATATGGTCGACGTCGCTGCCGGGCAAACGCCCGCACTGACGGCCAAGCGCGTTGGTAATGCCTGGCTGGTCGCCGAGGGAGGCTCCGGGTTGACGCAGCGAATGGCGGTTCTAACCGCGCTTGAGATCGTCAAGCTCGACATTCATCGCCTCAGCTCCGCTCCGGCGCCTCATTAGACACAACCCCAGCGAACGCCTCGACCGTGCAAGGCTGCTCGGTTGATCGACGAACCAACAGTCTGCTCGCGCGCACGCAGGTTCGTCGCTGAGCAGGTGTCCGTTGGTCAGACGTCGGCCCGATGAAAGCGAGTGTTACCTCGCTCATCGCTTCGGGGGTACCCCGCCACCGGGCTTCCACTTCGACCCGTAGCCGACCCCCGGCCTTGGTTCTAGCGTTCTAAGAGGCGAGGGGCTACACGGTCGCCGAGCACGTCTTGTATCGGCGGCTCGGCGACCGGTAGACCACTTAAGCAGGGGCGGGGGCGGGGGCGGCTTCCGAGTTCGCCATTTCCAGGTGCGCACGGCTGTCACGCGTGCGGATCAGGATCAGTGCGGCGAGGAACCCGAGTGCGGCGATCACCGAGCCACCGATGAAGGCGTGCTGGAAGCCGGCGGTCAGGGCGTGCGGTAGGTTCGAACCGCCGCTGGCGAGCACGTGGTGGGTCTGGGTGGTCGCGAGCGTAGAGAGCACGGCCAGGCCGAGGGCTCCGCCGATTTGTTGGGAGGCGTTGATGAGGCCGCTCGCGACTCCCTGTTCGCGTCCCTCGACCCCGGAGACAGCGGCGATGGTCGAGGTTACGAAGCTGAATCCGAGGCCGATCGCCGCCAGTAGCGAGGGACCGAGGATGTCGGCGAGGAAGCTCCCTCCTGTGGCGATCCGGCTGAAGTACACGAGCCCTCCTGCCGTGAACAGCATTCCAGCCGCCAGGATCGGCTTGAAGCCGAACCGGGTGACTAGCTGGCCGCCGAAGCCGGCCGCGATGAAGATCGTCACGGCGAGCGGGAGGTAGGAGAGTCCTGCGTGGATCGGGCTGTAGTGGAGCACCTGCTGCATGTACAGCGAGATGAAGTAGAACATCGAGAACAGCGAGGCGCCGAGCATGATCCCGACGACGTTCGCGCCGGTCAGCGTCCTGAGCCTGAAGATCCGGAACGGGACGAGCGGCGACCGCGAGCGAAGCTCGACCGCGATGAACACTGCGATCAATGCCACCGCAGTCGCGAGCAGGCCGATGATCTTGGTGGAACCCCACCCCGCGCTGCTCGCGTCCAGCATCGCGTACGCGAGCAGCGACAGGCCCGCCGTGATGGTGACCGCGCCGGCAGCGTCGAAGTGCCGCGTCTCTGCCTCCGAGCGGCTCTCGGGGATCAGACCGGGCGTTAGTGCGAGCGCGATCAGTGCCACGGGTACGTTGACCCATAGCACCCAGTTCCAGCTGAGCCCGCTCGTGAGGACGCCACCGAGGAGCACGCCCACTGCCCCGGCGGAACCGGCGACGGCACCCCAAGCGCCGAGGGCCTTGTTGCGCTCGGCTCCATCACGGAAGAGGTTGGTCACGATCGACAGGGCGGCCGGTGAGAGGATCGCAGCGCCCAAGCCCTGCGCGGCACGGGCAGCGATCAGCTCGGCTTGGCTGGTCGCGAACCCCGCGAGCAGCGAGGCGATCGCAACAACGATCAGCCCGCCCATGAAGACGCGCCGCCTGCCGAGCAGGTCGGCGGCGCGGCCTCCGAGCAGCAAGAAGCCGCCGAAGGCGATCAAGTATGCGTTGACCACCCAGGGGAGGTTCTGGTTGGAGATGTGGAGACCCTTGCCGATGCTCGGAAGGGCGACGTTGACGATGGATGCGTCGAGGACCACGACGAACTCCGCCACGCAGAGCAAGATCAGCGCGGTCCATCGGCGGTCGATGTAATTCTTGGTGGTTGTCATGTCATGCTCCTCTTGGTGACGCCTGAATCGCCGGCCCCGTTGCGGTTGGTGGTTGCCCGGATATGGGTCGGTGTGCGCATCGCTGCCTCCTCGGGTTGATCTAGTGAGACCTGCACGTGCCGCTCAGCGTCGTCGGTGCCCGGATGAGCCCGCATCGCATCGTTCAGATGATTCGGGCCCGTAACTCGCTGACCGTGTCCGCGTACTCGCTCGCTGCGGCCTGCTCCTGGTCAAGCGCGGGGAGGTACGCCGCGACGCGCGCTCTCATCCTTCGCGGCCTACATTGCGCCGCTCGACCTACGAGCAGACGGCGGCCGCGATGTACGCCGAATCGATCAGCGAGCTCGAGCGATGGCTGCCGGACTCGGAGCCGGATCGAGGCTCTGAGCCCCGCGCGACCTCCGGCTGACGGCGACCCGGGTCAGCGCTTGAGCGAGGAGGGCGAGAGCAGGCCGAGCTCGCGCGCTCGCTTCACCGCGTCTGCGCGGCTGTGTACGCCGAGCTTGGCGTACACGTTGCGCAAGTGGGTCCTGATCGTGTTCAGCGACACGAACAGCTCGGCCGCGATCTCCGGCGCCGGGAGGTTGGTCGGCAGGTAGCGCAACACGCGCAGCTCGCTCTCGGAGAGGGGTTCCTGTAGCGGCGCGGCGTCCTCGGGCCGGGCCGCCGGAGTGTGTCCGGAGAGCAGGTTCAGGATCTCGGCGATCAGCGAGGCGTGAGTGGTCCGAAGTCGCGCCTGGCGCTCCAGCAGCTCCGCTGTCGGGTAGAGCAGGAACGGAAGCAGCAGGCCGCCCGGCTCGGCGACGTCGAGCGCGCGCTCGAGCGCGCGCGACGCCGCTCCGGGATCACCAAGCGCGTCGCGCGCGATCGCCTCCAGCACCAACGCCTCGATTTCCCACGCTCGGGCGCCGCAGCCTCAGAACCGGGCGTCGAGTCGTCGAGGAGGGGTGCGAGGACGTCCACGGCGGCCTCGGGATCGTCGCGAGCTAGTCTCAGAGCCGCGAGTACGGCCCGCATCTGGCTAGTTTCGCGGACCTCTTCGTCCATCTCCGCGAGGGCTCGCTCCACCTGTTCGGTCTCGCCCACGCGGACGAGCATCCGGAGCTTGAGCGCTTGCACGCGCGCCGTGAAGATGTGGGGCATGACAAGCAGCCTCTCCATCCGCTCGGCATCCCGATAGGCTGCAGCCGCCTCCGCGTGCCGGCCACGTGCGAACGCCAATAACCCCCGTGTCGCGTACAGGATCGCCGCGGTCGGTTGGGTGTCGTGCCCGAGGACGCGTTCGGCCAGGTCTAGCCACGACTCTGCCTCTCCTAGCCGCCCGCGCCAGACCGTCGCCCCGCCGAGCGCCACGTACGCGGCCGCGGCTGCTGGTGCGGTCTCCTCCCAACCGTGCTTGCGGGCCAGCTCGATCGCCTGCATGGCGCGCTGCTCCACCGGCTCCAGAGAGCGAAAGACGCTCAGGAGCGCCCGGTTTGCCAGCACGTGCAGCTCGAGCATCGGTATGGAGATCCGCCGGGCCTCCTCCAGCCCCTGCTCGAGGTGGCGCTCGGAGTCCTCCAGTCGACCGGCCCACATCTCGGCGATCCCGAGGTCGGTCAACACCCTTGTGCGCACCTCCTCGCCGAGGCCAAATTCCGTGGCCTCGGTTGAGGCGAGCAGTCGCTGCGCCTCCTCGGCAACGGCCCGAAGGTCGTTGCGGGCCCGAGCGAGCGACAGTCGCTCGAACCCAAGCGCGATCGTGAAGCGCCCGCGACGGTCTTCGAGCACCGACGCCGACATCCGTGCCGCCAGGCCCAGATACCGCTCGGCCTCCTCGCAGTGACCCCGCCGCCCGCTTGTCGGCCCCGGCGAGCACCACCAGCTCGGGATCCGCTGCGACCACGCCGGCGGGAAACCCAGACAGAAGCTCGCGGCGGGTGGCGAGCCGTCCATCGAAGTACAACCCGAACCAATTGTCCGCAAGCAGCCGCGCCGCCAAACCCCAGTTCTCGGCCGCCTGCGCGTGGCGAATCGCCTCGACCGGATACCCGTGTTCGGCCCACCACTCGGCGGCGATCGTGTGCAGGCCGGGCACTTCCTGCGGGGCGGTCCGCCGCAGCTCGAGCGCGAGCAGGTCCCCAAACAGGTGGTGGTAGCGAAACCAGGTTCGCTCCGGATCCACAGCGACCACGAACGCGCCCGCGTCCTCGAGCCCGGCAAGAATCCCGTAGGAGCCCGAGCTTCCCGTCAGCCGGTCAGCGAGCGGTCCGCTGACGCGCTCCAGCAGCGAGGTTCGCAACAGCAGCTGCCTGACTTCCGCCGACTGGCGCTCGAGCACCTCCGCGAGCAGGTAGTCGGCCACCGCGCGCTCGCGGCCCGAGAAGCTGACCGCGTAGCGCTCGGGATCCGGGTGGCGGGCGAGCGACAATGCCACCAGTCGCAGCCCCGCCGCCCAGCCTTCGGTTGTCGCGACCAGCGACTCGAGCGCGCCGTCGGACAGCCGCACCCCCGCCGCCTCCAGCAGCGCGCGCGACTCCTCGAGCGTGAAGCGAAGGTCCTCGCCCCGGATCTCGGTGAGCTCCCCCTCCACACGCAAGCGGTGCAGCCCCAGCCGCAGATCGTGGCGTGTCAACAGCACGAATCGCAGCTCAGGCGGCGCGGTCCCGAGCAGCAGCTCCATGTGGCGGCTGGCGTGGTCCGCCTGGAGCTCGTGGAGGTCGTCGATCACCAGCCACAGCGGCTCCCGGAGCGAGCTCAGATCTTCGAGCAACCGTCCGACGACGTTCGCGCCGTCCAGATCAGGGGCGGCCGTCAACTCCCGCACCCGTTCAGATCCGGCACCGGTCTGGCGCAGCGAGTCGAGAACGGAGAGCCAGAACACTTGCGGATCGTGCTCCTGACGCCCCACCGACACCCACGCCGCCGGCTGAGCACCTCGGCCGATCAGGCGCTCACAGACGCAAACGAAGTCAGTCGGCCCACCGTCTCGTCGCAGGGCGCAGCTCCGGCCAGCCGGAGCTGCGCCAACTCCAACCTCACCCCGAAACCAACCTCAGGCAAAGGACCAGAACTCATGATGCTGATGAGCGCAAACCCCGCCAATCGTGTCGAGTGGGTTAACGACATGATCCGCTTGGAGATCGTGCTCTGGGAGCGCGTCGACGCGCGCTTGCGCGAGCGACACCAGTTGCCGTTGTCGTTCTTCGCGTCGCTGTACTTCGTCTCGCGCGCGCCCGACACGACGATGCGCGTCGGCGACCTCTCCCAAGCGCTGCGGGTCACGGTCAGCGGGACTAGCAGGCTTGTCGATCGCATCGAGCAGGCCGGCCTCCTCGCCCGCCAACCGGACCCCGACGACCGGCGCGCCGTACGCGCCGCGCTCACCCCCGCCGGCAAACGCAAGCTCACCGCCGCGATCAAGACCTACGAGACCGCGGCCGCGACGATCCTCGACGCCGCCCTGCGTCCCGACGAGCAGCAGCAGATGCACGACCACGTCACACGACTGCTCACGACTGCCACAGGAGAACCGTCATGACGAACACGATGCGGCAACTCGGGTCCCCTGCTATGGCTACCAACGCCCATGCTGTCCACATCAACCAGTCGATCGCCCCAGAAACGGAACTCGAGCGAGAGCTGCTCGCCGACCCCCGGCTGCAAGCCGGACTCGACTGGGGCGCGGCGCGCTTCGGCCACCCGGAAGGACGCGTGCGCGCGCACGTCGCCGCCATGCTCGCCGCGATCCCGAGCGACGACCCGCTCCGCAATGACCTGCGGTTCCTCGCCCTAGTACACGACTCCTTCAAATCAGAAGTCCAGCCCGACCAGCCATGGTCCGCTGAGAACGACCACGCGATGCTCGCTCGCCGCTTCGCCGCGCGCTACACGACCGACGAGCGGCTACTGAATACGTTGCAGCTGCACGACGAGCCCTACTGGATCTGGCAGAACTCGCCGGCGCCAGAGAAGGCACTGCGGCCGCTCCTGAAACAGCTACCAGACCTAGAGCTGTTCGCGCGCTTTGTCGAGCTCGACGCCGCCAACGAAGGCAAAGACCTCACCTTCCTGTGGTGGTTCCGCCGCGAGCTCGCAATCCAAGGACACCTCCCGAAACAACCAGCGAGCGGACCGGACGGCGAGACCGCCGACGTCGTCTACGTGAAGGCCTTTGCCACCACGCCCCCACAACAGCAGGCAGTCGCAAGCGCCGCCCAGGAACTCATCGCCGAGCAAAGCACCAGGATGCAGGCCGGAGGGGAGGTGCTCACCAGCGACGACGGACAACGCGTCGTGCTCTTGTGGCGCTGGCACGGATCGCGCCGCGAGCTACTCGACCGCGACGCAGACGTCGTGCGAGAAGCGCTCGCCGCCCACCCGATCTTCGCCGACACCCACACAGCCGAAGCGCGGATCTTCCACACCGCCACCGGCACGTAATGAGCGCGATGCAGACACGAATCCTGATCGTCGACGACGACCCCCGTCGGGAGCCGGGCCGACCCGATACAGAAACCGTGCAACAGGAAGGAGAGCCGCTATGAACAGCTACGGCTACTCGATCGCTCTGTTCTTTCACCTCGTCTCACTGGTCGCAGCGGGTGCGGCCGCAGCTCTTTCCGGCTACGCCGCACTACGCCTGCGGGCCGCCACAAGCCCGGCCGAAGTCACCCGGTGGGCAACGATGATCGAAAAGGTCGTCCGCATATTCGCCCCCGCCACCCTGGGCCTCCTGGCCAGCGGTGCCTACATGACCCAAAGCGCCTGGAGCTGGTCGACACCGTGGATCGTCGCCGGGCTGGCCGGTCTGGCGATGATCATCCTGCTCGGCTCCGGAGTGGAAGCAAGCCGCGGACGCGCACTCAAGAACGAGCTGCAAAGTCACGACCTCTCCAAGCGGGCGCGCCGCCTAATGCGCGACCCGCTCGCCTGGACGGCCAGAACGATGGAGTGGATGCTGATGCTCGGTGTGATGTTCGTGATGGCCACCAAACCGCCGGCCTGGGGCTGCGCCACCGCGCTGGTCGTCGCATCCCTCGCGGGCGCCGTAGCCGCCGTGCCGATCTGGCGCCGGTCGGCAACACGCCCCGCAACGCCCAATTCTCCAGGCCAAGCCCAACCCGCAGGCATCCGCTAAAAATTCCCGCCGAGCCGACCCCTCCCGCCGGCGAGAACATCCGGGTCCCTTTCGAAGACCTGCTTCGACATCAGCACGAGCATTCGAGCGGTGCCGCAGGGTTGCGTCTCAGAACTGCTGTAAATAGGCGTCGGGTGCTGTCAGAGCTACGGCGTAGGTTCCCTCAAGTCCTGCAAGACCACGAAGGAGGCCTACGCCGTGAGACGCACCGTACCGCCATCGTCGGAGATACAAGCAAACATCGACAAGCTGCTGGGGAAGGGCCTGGTCGATGATCCGCAGAAGATGCTGTCCGAGCTCGCCCGGCTCGGCGCCCGGTTGATCATCCAACGGGCCGTGGAGGACGAGTTCGATACCTGGTTGGGTCGCGCTCGCTACGAGCGCCGGCCAGAGCGCCAGCGCGGCTTGCGTAACTACGAGTCCGGGATGCGCAACGGGTTCCGGCCGCGGCGTTTGCAGACGGCCGAGGGTGAGCTGCGGATCGAGATCCCGCAGGCACGGGAGGCGGCTCAGCCGTTCGTCTCGAAGCTGTTCCCGAAGTGGCATTGCAAGCGGCTGCTGAGAACGGACCCGTTGAAGGCGTTGATCATCGGCGGGTTCGTGCGCGGCCTGTCGATGCGCGACGTCGAGTCGTTGTGCGAGGAGGCCGGGCTCGGGAAGACCTCGCGCTCGACGGTGTCCCGGGTGTGCGCGGAGCTGCACGAGCGGTTCGAGGCGTTCTGTCGCCGGTCGCTCTACGACGTGAACCTGGTCGTCCTGTTCCTCGACGCGATCTACCTCCCGGTCCGCCCCAGCGGCCCGAAGGAGGGCGTGATCTGCGCCTGGGGGATCACCGAGAACGGCGAGCGGGCGCTGGTTTCTGTGCGGTTGGGGATGCGGGAGACCAAAGAGGATTGGCTCGAGCTCGGCCGCGACCTCACCGCCCGCGGACTCCCGGCGCCACGTTTGATCGTCGCCGACGGCGCGGCTGGGGTGCCCTCGGCGGTCGAGGAGATCTGGCCGCGCGCCGATCGTCAGCACTGCGCCGTTCACCGCCTGCGGAACCTGCTGGCGAAGCTCCCGAAATCAGAGCAGAACCGGATCCGGTTCAACTACTGGTCAGCGCTCACCGACGCAACCAGCGTCAAGGACGGCAAGCTCCGCCTCAAGGTCCTCATCAGCGAGCTCGAGCACGGCGGCTACGAGTCGGCCGCGCGCTGCCTGGCCGATGACCTCGACGCGCTTGTGGTGCACCTGCGCTACCCGCTGAGGCACCGCGAACGGTGGCGATCAACGAACCTGCTCGAACGCTCGCTCGGTGAGGTCCGCCGGCGCACCAAGGTGATGGGCCGGTTCCCCGGCGAGACCAGCTGCCTGTCACTCGTGTGGGCGGTACTCGACCTGTTCTTCAGCCACGCCTCAAACGGCGCCACGTTCACCGACGTCGACCGCCAACACCTCTACCGCATCAAGTACCAACAAGCCGACCCCGACACCCTCGACGAGGAGG
This sequence comes from uncultured Solirubrobacteraceae bacterium, assembly GCA_963712675.1. Taxonomy (GTDB): domain Bacteria; phylum Actinomycetota; class Thermoleophilia; order Solirubrobacterales; family Solirubrobacteraceae; genus Palsa-465. Next base: position 321,402 of record CAVQJF010000019.1, on the reverse strand, counting down.
TCACCGCCGCCTAGACTCACCAGCGGGAACCTAAACCGCGCGCGAATTTACAGCGGCAAAGAGACGCAACCTGCCGCAGCGCGGCCCCGCTTCGCGCGGACACCAGGGGATCCGTGGCTATTGCGCGCCTCGGAGGGTGGCGTCGATCTCGGCGGTCAGAAGATAGAGATCGAGCTCGTCAGGCTTCTCAGGATCGAATGGATGAAAGCCGAGTCGCTCCCACCACGTCCGAGCAGTCCGGCTGAGGGCAGTTACGACGACCGCACGGCACGCCGCCTTCTCGTTCAGCTCGACGGCCGTCGCGAGGACGTGAAACGCCAGCGCTGTCCCGATACCGCGTCCGGCGTAGCGGTGGTCGACCGCGAGTCGGCCGAGCAGGAGAGCCGGAACGGGATCGGGCGCGCCCTTCGCTACGACGCCAGGTGCGGCAGATCGGTCGACCCCGGTCATGGAAATGCTCGCGTAGGCCACAACCACGTCGTGAGCGTCGGCGATCACCCACGTGGCGGCCGTATCGCGTCGCCGGTTCTGGCCGGCGTAGCGGCGCAACCACTCATCGAGCACCGGCTCGCCACTGTCGAACCTGTCGCGATCGTGTCGGCGCGGGTCAAGCTGCGCCGGCCGGCGCAGCTCAGTCAAGCCAGCTGAACTTGCGCTCGCGACGCATCGCGCTCGCGAGCCGCCCGTTGACCTCAGCCGGCCTCTCGAGCGCTTCGGTGAACGCCGTCGCGGCCTCGCCGGAAAGACGGATACTGGAGCGCTCGGCCAGGACCTCCTCCGCCCTGGACGCAGCAGCCTGGACGACAAATGCGGAGACGTTCAGGTGCGAAGCGGCAGCGGCTCGTTCGAGCAGCGCCTTGTCAGAGGGGCCGACGCGGATCTGGAGGCGTTCTTCCTTGGTGGTTGACATGTACTCACGATGGCAGTACAGCCGTGGGTTGTCAAGCCATCCACCCGCAACGGGGAGGAAGCCATGCAGTCCACCATGCTCGACGCCGCCGGCCACCGGCGCGCGCCGGTCACCATGCCCGGCTATCACCGGGGGCGCCCACCACGCAACAAGGGCGAGCAATACCCAGCCGACCCACCCACTGTCGAAGAGATCGTCGCGGTCATGCGAGCCGTCGGCGACCGGCCCGAAGCTCACCGGCTCCGCGCGTCGATCGTGCTGCTCTGGCGCGCCGGACTTCGGATTAGTGAGGCGCTCGCGCTCCAAGAGAGCGATCTCGACGCCTCGCGCGGTGCCGTGCTCGTCAGGCGCGGGAAAGGCGGCAAGCGACGCGAGGTCGGGATGGACCGGTGGGCCTGGGAACAGCTCGACCCGTGGCTCGAGATCCGTCGCCAACTGCCGATCGGCGCGCTTCTCTGCGTCATCCACGGACCGACCGCCGGTCGTCGCTGGGAAGCATCGGCCGCACGCAAACAGCTCCACCGCGCCGCGGCAGCAGCGGGTGTACGCCGGCGGTTCGCGCCGCACCAGCTACGGCACGCGCACGCGGTCGAGATGGCGCACGAGGGCGTCCCGCTCGTCGTGATCCAGCGTCAGCTCGGGCACGCCAACCTCGGGATCACGAGTATCTACCTGCAGGGCATCGACAGCTCGGAGATCATCAGCACCGTCCACGGGCGACCGTCACCGACGATCTCCGCGACCGCCGGCCTCCAGCTGAGGCGATAGACGCCGACACGATCGGGTCGGCCCACGACAGGTCGACCCGATCCCGTACCCCAGCATGGCGAAACTCGGGCCTCGGGACCGGCATTGGGTGCGAGCCCTGCTTCCATGGCGGCGCGATACTCGCGTCGTGCTCCGCAATCGGCCTCGGAGGCCGGCGACTCGAGCAAACGCGGTGCGGGTCAGCTCACGCCGTTGGTCGAGAGGTAACCTCGAGCGAAACGAGACGGCCCGGGGTAGCGAGCGCCGAGTGCGCTGCCGCCTCGCGATCGAGACCGTAGCGCCCGGCAACGGCAGCGAGCGGCTCAGAGACGCCCATCTCCCGCGTAAAGCACCTGCACTCGACAGGCTGGCCGTTGGCGAGCGCCACTATCGCCCGCGCATACACCTCATCGCTGCGATCGGCGGTTGGCTCGGTGATCGCGATTGAGATGGCATTTGCGCTGCTGTCGTAGTCCGCTCGCACGGGGCGCTGAAAGCTTGCCAGCGATTGTTCGCCGTGAAGGACGCGAGCACAGCCGGGGCGGCGGTGCTCGCGTCCTGTAGGTGGGATCAGTGCAATGTGGGTCGGTAGATCAGCTGAACAGTGTTCTCGTCGAGCACTCGGTTCTCGATCAGCTCGAGGTCGAAGTCTGCCGCCCCGGCGAAGATCGGCTCAGTTCCTGTCTGGCCGGTGATCGCGGGGAACACGGTGACTTGGACTCGGTCGACCAAGCCGGCAGCCATCAGCGACCGGTTCATGGCCAGGCTTGCCGTCGAGCGCAGCGGTACTGGCGATTCTTCCTTCAGCCGCGCGACGACGTCGCGTGCGTCACCACGCTCAAGGGTTCCGTCCGGCCAGTTCAGCGGGGCCGTCAGCGTGTTGGAGATGACGGTGGTCGGTAGCTCTCTCAGCCGCGTGACCCACTCGTCACCGATCCCGTTCTGCCCGGCGGCCTCCGGGCTCATCATTCGCTCGTAGATTCGGAAGGTGGTAGCGCCGAGGACCAGCCGCTGGGGCTCGCTGACCAGCGCTAGGCGGTGCTCGAGCAGTTCGGGGCCTTGCTTGCCCCAGTAGCCGGGCCAGGTGCCCGGGCGGGCAGTGCCGAATCCATCGACGCTCGAGAAGACGTCGTAGGTGTAGGTGGCCGTCATGTTCGCTCCCTGTTCGTCGGGTTTCGGATCTTGCGGATACGTCAGTGCTTGTCTGGATGTGGGTCAACTGATGTCGCGGGCTGCCTCGTCCACCGAACCCTGGGCTGGCGTTGCGGGTCGAGCGGTGGACGTCAAGCGCAGCGTTGCTCTCGTGGGTCTGCGTCTCGACGCCCGCCGGCAGCGCTTCAGGTCGGCGGCAGCGGCTCAGCGCTGTACGCGGTAGTGCATGTGGGTGACGCCGTTCTCGCCCTCGAGGATGCGGGTTCGTTCTAGCTCAATGTGGTCGGGTGCGAGGTTCTCGAAGAGGCGGCGACCTCGCCCGATGAGCACGGGGATGATGTGGAGCTCGAGCTCGTCAAGCAGACCGTCTGCGAGCGCTCGCTGGGCGGTTGCGGCGCCATGGACGAGCACGTTCTTCTCGCCGGCGGCGAGCTTGGCGTCGGCAATCGCGCGGTTGAGATCGTTGGTGTAGGTGACCAGCGGCCATTGGCTGATGTCGATGCGGGGTTCGTGGCGGCTTAGGACCCAGATCGGCACGCCGTGGTGGTCGCCGCCCCAGCCGCCGGCGGGCTCGAACGTTCCGCTGCCGGCGACGATTGCGCCGGTGGCCATGAACTCCTTGAACACTCGGCCGTTGATGTCCATCTCGTCGGTGAAGGACCAGTCGTGTAGGCGTCCCCCGCCGTCGCCGAGGGGGTTGTCCAGTCGTTCGTTGGGGCCGGCGATGAATCCGTCGAGGGACATCGACATGTAGAGAACGGTTGCGGTCACGGCGTTCCTCCAGTCGTGCGGATGCGGCTTGGACGTCTCCGCCTCAAGCGTCGGGTCGGCGCGTTAACCTACCACCAAATGGTTGTAGGTCGACTGACCGAAGACGCCGTTGACGGGCTGTTCCACGCGCTCGCAGACCAGACCCGTCGCGACATCCTGCGCCGCTGCGCCACCGACGAGCCGTCGGTTTCGCGCCTCGCGCGTGGCTACCCGATGAGCTTCGCTGCGGTGCAGAAGCACGTCGCCGTCCTTGAGCGGGCCGGCCTGGTCACCAAGAAGCCACACGGACGCGAGCAGCTCGTGCGCACGGACGCCGGAGCGGTCGCGCGCGCGCGGCAGGCTCTCGACCAGCTCGAGGCGACTTGGCGTGGACGGGTTGACCGGATGTCGGCGCTGCTTACGCAAGCCGAGCCAGAACATACGCAGTCAAGGACCGGGGGGATTCAATGACCGTCACCAGCGTCGAGACCGATTACGAGAAGCTCACGATCAACCTGATCGCCGACTTCGCCGCTCCCGTCGAGCGGGTGTGGGAGCTGTGGTCAGATCCACGCAAACTCGAACGGTGGTGGGGGCCGCCCGACTACCCGACGACGTTCGAGACGCTGGAGCTCACCTCGGGAGGCGCGGCCACGTACGTCATGACCGGCCCGAACGGCACGATGCGCGGCGAGTGGCGCATCGCGGTCGTCGAGCCGCCGACCTCGCTGGAGTTCACCGACGCCTTCGCCGGCCCGGACGGGCGGCGGATCGCCGACGTGCCGTTCAGGGTCAAAGTCCGGCTCACTGAGCGCGAGCCAGGAACCCGGATGGAGATGCACTTGACGTTCGCATCCCGTGCCGACATGGAGAAGCTGATCAGCACCGGCATAGCCGAGGGCCTGCGACAGGCCGCAGGGCAAATCGACGCCCTGCTTGCGTAGACCCGCCGACCCCGGTCGCCTACGTGCCGATCCAGACGTTCGACTCGATGCACGCGATCGACCAACTCCGAGTGGGCCCTTTCTGGCTGGTGGCACTCGACGAGCCTGGCGCTCCGCACGCTCTCCGTTATTAGGACGGACCGCCTTTGAATGGAAGCCTCGATCGGCCTCCTCCTGAGGATTCGTAAGAGCCGCGGCGCGAATCACACACTGCTGCGTTCGTCACTCGACGAGCACCCGCACTATGGTCGGCGTCTTCCCTCCTAGCGCGGGATGCACAGTCAGATCGCTCGATAGCGAGCCGACGAACCGGCTGGGGCTGCCACACCGAGTAACGCCGTTCCGTCGGGCGCGATTTCCTGCCTCTACGTGACGCCGCGCTCCGATATCGAGTCGGGCCGCGCCCTCGTGGGTACCGTTCTGGACATGGCCACCGAGACGCCATTGCCGACGTTGCCGGTCACCATCACCGATCCCAGCGACCGCGAGGCGCGGGAGCGACTCGCGAGTCGCGCGCGAGGGTTGACCCAGCTGAGCTTGGCCTGGCACGCGCTGGAGGCCGCGATCGCGATCGCCGCCGGCGTGATCGCCGGGTCCGTCGCACTTGTCGGGTTCGGCGCCGACAGCGTGATCGAGGCCGGCGCGGGCCTTGTCGTTCTATGGCTGGTAACCGGTGACCGGCTCAGCTCGCACCGCGCCGAGCGACGCGCGCAGCAGCTGATCGCCGCATCGTTCCTAGTGCTCGCGCTGTACGTCACGATTGAGTCAGCTCGTGACTTGATCGCAGGCCATCACCCGGCCGTCAGCTGGGCCGGCGTCGCGCTCGCCGCCGTCACCCTCGTTGCCATGCCGCCCCTGGCCGCGGCGAAGCGGAGAGTCGGGAGCGCGCTCGGCTCTTCAGCGACCACCAGTGAGAGTCGCCAGACGATGCTCTGCGCCTACCTCTCAGCCGCACTACTCGTCGGCCTGCTCGCGAACGCTCTAGCTGGATGGTGGTGGGCTGATCCCGGGGTCGCGCTCTTGATCGCAGCAGTCGCGCTCACCGAGGCACGCGACGCCTGGCAAGGCGAGAGCTGCACCTGCTGCTAACCGGACCGCGGCTCCTGCTTCGACCAGAAACCGGGCATCTGCACGTAACGCGGTTGCGTCTCAGAACTGCTGTAAATAGGCGTCGGGTGCTGTCAGAGCTACGGCGTAGGTTCCCTCAAGTCCTGCAAGACCACGAAGGAGGCCTACGCCGTGAGACGCACCGTACCGCCATCGTCGGAGATACAAGCAAACATCGACAAGCTGCTGGGGAAGGGCCTGGTCGATGATCCGCAGAAGATGCTGTCCGAGCTCGCCCGGCTCGGCGCCCGGTTGATCATCCAACGGGCCGTGGAGGACGAGTTCGATACCTGGTTGGGTCGCGCTCGCTACGAGCGCCGGCCAGAGCGCCAGCGCGGCTTGCGTAACTACGAGTCCGGGATGCGCAACGGGTTCCGGCCGCGGCGTTTGCAGACGGCCGAGGGTGAGCTGCGGATCGAGATCCCGCAGGCACGGGAGGCGGCTCAGCCGTTCGTCTCGAAGCTGTTCCCGAAGTGGCATTGCAAGCGGCTGCTGAGAACGGACCCGTTGAAGGCGTTGATCATCGGCGGGTTCGTGCGCGGCCTGTCGATGCGCGACGTCGAGTCGTTGTGCGAGGAGGCCGGGCTCGGGAAGACCTCGCGCTCGACGGTGTCCCGGGTGTGCGCGGAGCTGCACGAGCGGTTCGAGGCGTTCTGTCGCCGGTCGCTCTACGACGTGAACCTGGTCGTCCTGTTCCTCGACGCGATCTACCTCCCGGTCCGCCCCAGCGGCCCGAAGGAGGGCGTGATCTGCGCCTGGGGGATCACCGAGAACGGCGAGCGGGCGCTGGTTTCTGTGCGGTTGGGGATGCGGGAGACCAAAGAGGATTGGCTCGAGCTCGGCCGCGACCTCACCGCCCGCGGACTCCCGGCGCCACGTTTGATCGTCGCCGACGGCGCGGCTGGGGTGCCCTCGGCGGTCGAGGAGATCTGGCCGCGCGCCGATCGTCAGCACTGCGCCGTTCACCGCCTGCGGAACCTGCTGGCGAAGCTCCCGAAATCAGAGCAGAACCGGATCCGGTTCAACTACTGGTCAGCGCTCACCGACGCAACCAGCGTCAAGGACGGCAAGCTCCGCCTCAAGGTCCTCATCAGCGAGCTCGAGCACGGCGGCTACGAGTCGGCCGCGCGCTGCCTGGCCGATGACCTCGACGCGCTTGTGGTGCACCTGCGCTACCCGCTGAGGCACCGCGAACGGTGGCGATCAACGAACCTGCTCGAACGCTCGCTCGGTGAGGTCCGCCGGCGCACCAAGGTGATGGGCCGGTTCCCCGGCGAGACCAGCTGCCTGTCACTCGTGTGGGCGGTACTCGACCTGTTCTTCAGCCACGCCTCAAACGGCGCCACGTTCACCGACGTCGACCGCCAACACCTCTACCGCATCAAGTACCAACAAGCCGACCCCGACACCCTCGACGAGGAGGTCACCGCCGCCTAGACTCACCAGCGGGAACCTAAACCGCGCGCGAATTTACAGCGGCAAAGAGACGCAACCCGTAACGCGACGCGCCCCTGCCTAGCGCGGATAGGAGGCCGGCGCGATACGCCGGCCAGCCCAGCGCACCCCGAGTCGCTGCTTAGCGGCCTACGGCCAAACCTTCGCGCCCCCCGACGGGAACCCGCACAACTATGGTCGCGCCGTATACGCAGCATTGCGTCTGCCAGGCCCGCGAAACTTAAGGCACCGTGCTCTTCGACGCGATCGAGCGCAATGACCCGTCGCAGGCCTCCTACGCCGAGGACAGTTTCAGCTTCCTGAACCGCAACTCGGGTCCCGTTTGGGCTCGTATACGGGACGAATTGGAGGTTTGGTACCGGGACTTTCCAGATGTTGACGGCGACCTCCGAGCGAGATTCCGCGCCCGCGCGCCCGGGCAACACTTCGCGGCATGGTGGGAGCTGTACTTGCACCGGGTGTTCTCCCGGCAGGGCTTCAGAGTCACGGTCCACCCGAAGCTCGAAGGGTCCTCAGATAAACCTGACTTTCTCGTCACTGACGGCGAGGACACGTTCTACGTGGAAGCGTTAACGGCCTTCTCGGGCATCTCAGAGGAAGGGCGTCACGGCGCGCGGGAAGCCGAGATGCTCGACGCGATCGAGGGAGTCGAGACCTCAGACTGGTTCCTGCAAGTGAACTTCGACGAAGTGGGAAGCTCCAGCCCTCGGCGAGCGACGGTGCGCAGACGGTTGGAGACCTGGCTGTCTGCCTTTGACCCCGATGTAGTCGAGGCCGAGGCTAACCGAGGTTTGCCGTTCCCGTCTACGACGGTCGAGCTTGACGATTGGGTCCTGGAGGTTTCAGCATTCCCCGTCTCAACCGAGCATCGAGGCGCAGAAGATCACCGCGTCATCGGCATTGGCCCGGTCATGGTGGGAACTGTCAACGACTACGAGAAAATCGGCGCCGCTCTGAAGCACAAGCGTGCGCGATACAAGACGGTCAAGAAGCCGCTGGTACTTGCGCTTCTTGCGACGTCGACGTTCTTCGAGTCAGACGACGTGGTGCGGACGCTCTTCGGCACGATGACCGCTTACTTTTCCGGTCCTGGCGTTCTTGTGCGGCAAGCTCGCGTTCGCGATGGACTATGGACGGAGAAGGGTGGAGAGCCTGGTCGCCACATTTCGGGCCTTCTGGTCGGAGCGATGCTCTCGCCCAACAGCTTTGTGGACCACTGGCCAACTCTTTGGCTGAACCCTGACGCCGAGCGACCGCTCGACTCCAACCTCCCGTTCCCTCTCAACCGCTGGGACGGCGATCACGTCGAGTCCTCAGACGCGAGCGCTTCGGTGCGCGATGTCTTCGCGCTGGCGCCGGATTGGCCTGGACCGGAGCCAGCCTTCAGCCGAAGTCATCGATAGGGCTCCTTCCAGCAGGCGGAACGCGCGGAATGACTTCCGCGTCCGCCGGCCGGTCCCATGGCGGCTTCTGGGCCGACGGAAGGATTCATCAAAGACTTGCTTTCGAGTCGGATGGGGTCCTGGGCGTGGCCAGAGCCCGAGCCCTCCAACGCGCGGAAAGAGCAGCTGCCTCGGCGCGAGTTCGGCCTCGGCGACGCAGTGGCAAAGCACTCGCCCGTGAACGCGGACCCGCGTCGTCCCTTCGTCGCCAAAGCAGCTGCCAGGTTCGACGCGCGCACGATGTCGAAAGGGATCGTCAGCCGAACCAGCGAGATCATCGGCTCGGTCGACGCTCAGGCTGAAGGCGCCGATGCCGGGGCCGCTCCCCGTTGGCATGCGACGTGGGAGTCTCGACGCGTTCGGCGCTGGTCCCCGGTGGTCCAGCTCGTGCAAGACCCGAGATTGGCGAGGGCGGCCCGGCGCGAGGTGCCGGTCGCCGTCCCAGCTTGCGCCCCCACGAGCATCGGGCATCGGCCGCTTTCGTATGAATCAGTGACTGTGTGCTCAGGCGTAGGTACTGGTAGATAGCGATCACGGCGACCGAAGGGCCCGCGTGTCGAGCTTCTTCATGATGCGGATCAGATCGGCGAGGTCACGGTCGTTGAGGACGTCGCCGAAGATGTGTTGCAGGAATGGGTGGTGCCTTCGGCGTGTCTTACGGACTAGCGCGCGACCCTCGGACGTGAGGCTTGCGAACGTTGCACGGGCATCGTCGGGATCCGGCTGGCGCTCAATCAGCCCCGCCGCCTGCATGCGGTCGAGGAGCTTCGATAGGCCGGACGGTGATAGGACAACGGCGTTGGCGAGCGCGTTGAGACCGAGGCGCCCGCCTGCCAAATCCAGGTGCACGAGCACGTCGTAGCGTGCGACTGTCAGGCCGCTGATCTGACGCACATCCGCCTCCACACGATCCCAAAGGCGTGCATGCGTGTGGAGGAAGGCCAGAAAGGCAGGCATCCACCGCGCTGAGCTGTCGCCGGCCACGGCGCTAGTCTAGCCCAAGTACTTGACATGCCAAATAGTGGGCGGTATTACTTGACATGCCAACCAACCTCCGAGAAAGGCCCCGCTCCCATGCCACAGATCGCTTTCGCCAGTCCGCTTCTGCCCGGAATGACCGCTGCCGACCGACAAGCCATGAGTTCCTTTCAGAGTGGCGAACGCAAAGCTGCGTTTGAAGACTCACGGCGGCGCGCACGGATCACCCGAGAAGCGGCTTGGGTCCAGACGACACCAAACGGAGACTTCGCCGTCGTGTACATGGAGGCGGACGATCTCGGCCAAGCGTTCGCCACGCTCGGCACATCAGACGACCCTTTCGATCAATGGTTCCGTGACCACCTGCGCCAAGTCCACGGGTTTTCGCTTGAGGACGGGTTCCATGCCCCGGAGCTGATTCTCGACTATCGCGAAGACTCGCCAAGCGACGATTAGACACCCCAATCCCTCTGCTCCGAGAAACGGACGCGCGCCACGCTCCTATTCCACGACAGGCGTCTCCGGCATGAGGCCGAAGGCTCTGCTCGGCGAGGAATGCGCGTCCCGTCGTGACGATTGCAATCGTCACGACGAGATCGTCGAAGCCGACGTCTGCTTCGGCGACGAGGCGATGACGCGGGTTGGCGTCCACGGACGAGTGTTTGGCCACGATCGCGGGAAGCTTGTCGCGCCACAGTTGCGCCACAGTCGCCCCCGATCGAGGGCGGTTATCGGCCCCCTGAGAGCGGTTCACCACGAACCCGGAACCTCGCGATTTGCAGGCAGATCAGGCCAAGCTCATTCCTCAGAGGCTGGCTTCGAATCCCGGTAGCGGTACTCACAAAAGCCCTGCTAACGCGGGGCTTTTGCTTTTCTTGTGGTCCATTCGCGGACCAATCTCGTCGAAAATCAGGCCGACAAATGGTCCGTGCTCGACTCGATCCCGGACGCTGAAGGACCGTCTGGCACCGGTGGGACGACCGTCCGATGGCACAGCCAACCCCGCCGTTGGCAGGCTCCTGGTGCTGATGGCCGTCGGGCTGGGTCTGTGCGCTCGGCTCTGGCTTTCGCCCGTCGGTCGGAGCCAGAGTCGATGCGCGATCGGAGGATGAGATAGATCGCGCGCTTCGCGAGGGCCGCTGCACTGGGCTCCACCCTGGTGTTGGTGACGATCATCAGCTGCCCGACCTGCAGGGCGCGCAACCGTGTCGGTCCGATCGCGCAGGGAGTTCCGCGATGCCCGCGGTGCAAGTCGACGTTGCCTTGGATCGTCGACGCGGACGCCGACACGTTCATGGCCGAGACCACCGCGTCGGTGCCGGTGGTCGTCGACTTCTGGGCTGCCTGGTGCGGGCCGTGTCGGATGATCTCGCCGGTGCTCGAAGACCTTGCGAAACGTCACGCGGGTCACCTGAAGGTCGTGAAGGTCGACGTCGACGCGAATCAAGGGCTTGCTTCCAAGTTCGGCGCCCAGTCGATCTCGTTGCTCGTCGTAATGCGGGAGGGCAAAGAGATCGACCGAGTCGTCGGCGCACTTCCTCGGGCAGCGCTGGAGCAGCGGTTGGGGCCAGTGCTCGCGCAATGAAATCCTGCTCCGGGGTCGAACGGACCGTTGTCCGTCGTCAGGCCTTCCGAGCACGCGTTCATAGGAAGGCCGTTGAATTCGACGTGCAGATGCTGGTCGACGAGCAAAAGCAGGTCCGCGCTCCGCTGCCGCAGCCGGCCAAGCGGAGAAGTCTTGCCAGGGCGTGAAGAAGCGGCCGAGAGTTCTGCCTGTGGGTGATTGCAGCCGTCAGCACCAAGACCTCGTCATGCGGATGCGATGACCACCAGGGCGGCGGAGCGGCTACGTCGGCGCAGACCATCGGCTGCTGCTTGTCGCCCCGAAGCAGCAGTGTGGTGCGACATGAGCGGAGTGACGAAGACCCGTCAGTGTGACCGGATTCGGCCCCACCGATGAGTGGCCGCCGGTTTCTTCGGCTCGGTGGGCATTCACTCGACGTCGGCGCAGATATCCGACATTCGCGCCGCCGGGCTACGGAATCCCGAGCACCGAGACCGGGGTGCCGCTGTTGGGAACCCACAGATGGCCGAGGGTGCCCGCGGAATTGCTGCCCCAGCAGTCGACCCCGGTGGTGTCGAGCGTGGCGCAGGAGAAGAATTGCCCGTTCGCGAGCGCGGTTGCGTTCGAGATTCCGGCGACTGGGACCGGCGTCAGCGAGCCGCCGCCGAGCGATCCGTCGCCGAGCTGGCCGCTGGTGTTGTCGCCCCAGCACTCGACGGTGCCGGTCGACAGCAGCGCGCACGAGCTGAAATACCCGGCTGAGACCGCGATCGCGTTGGTGATCCCGGTCACTGGCACTGGGACGTTGCTCCACGCCGTCGACCCGTCGCCGAGCTGCCCGTCTTCGTTCTCGCCCCAGCACTCGACCCCTCCGCTCGACAGCACAGCACAGGCGTGATACTCGCCGCCGGCGACGCCGATCGTGTCGTTGATTCCGACCACCGGTTGTGGGGTCATGTCGCGGTAGTCGTTTGCGCCGTTGCCGAGCTGTCCGTTCTGGTCCCTGCCCCAGCAATCGACGCCACCGGTCGACACGCTGGCGCAGGTGAAGGAGTCCCCTGCCGCCACGCTTGTCGCGTCAGCCATGCCTGGGACAGCGCCCGGGGTCGGCTGAGTGATTCCTGGTCCCGTATTCGGAAAGCCAAGCTGCCCGTACTCGTCGTCGCCCCAGCAGTCGACGCCGCCGCTTTCGAGCACGGCGCATGCGTGTCCGGTGCCGACAGCGACATCGGTGGCGCCGGCGACGTTGATCACGGGCACGGGCGTCTGGTAGTCGCCGAACAGGATGCCGTTGCCGATCTCGCCGTCTCCGTTACCGCCCCAGCAATCGACCTCGCCGGTCGAGCGGACGAGGCACGCTGAGTAGGCCCCGACCGCGATCTGGGTCGCATCCGAGATCCCGTATACCTGATGGATTGACGGGCCGCCGTAATTCGCAGCCCCGGTGTCGTCGCCCCAGCAGTCCGCGCCGCCTCCGATCATCAGCACGCACGCCGTGTTCGACCCGCCGGCCACAGCGCCAGCCCCACCGCGCGCGCCCGGCCCGGGCTGACAGCTGACGGGCATGGCGGGCAGCTCGGGATCGCTCTGGATGTCGGCTGAGTCAAGCTCCGAGGCCTGCGTACCGCTGGCGACCAGGCAGACATACGTCGCATCCGAGATCGGGCGGCGATACCCGTCCGCGTCGATCAGATATGACTGATGGGTGTGATCGTCGGTCCAGATCTCGCCGGGAATCGGGGTCGACAGGTGGGTGGTCGCCCGGATCCACGCGAGTGGGGACCCGGCCCCAGCCACCGCCGTCGCCGTCACCCGCTGCTTCAGCGCAGACGAGCTCGTCGATGTGACCGCGATTCCCACCGTGGTGCCGTTGATCGGGATCGTCCACGGCCCGCCGGCATCGCCCGAGCTCAGCCGCTCGTTGGCGGTCTGATCGAAACACAGAGCCCACGCCGGGCACGCGCTCTGGCCGCCGGGCACCGTTGAGAACGCGCTCGCGGACGTCGACATCAGCTTCGTCCCGCTGCCGAATCCGAACGCGATTGACTGCGGGGACGGGGTCAGCACAGAGGCCGTCGGCGCGAGCGGCAGCGGCTGTCCCCCGCCGACGGGCCAACTGCTGAGCTGCACCAGCGCGAGATCGTCGCTCCAGGCGTGCGTCTTCGAGTTGTAGGTCGCCGGCGGGTACACCACGCCGTCTCCTACGACCCGATATGTGGGCCCCCCGGCCCCCAGCGTGTAGCTCCCGACCGCAACGCGCATCACGCTGGTAACGAGTCGTTGGTTGTTGTGAGGGTCGATGCAATGGGCGGCCGTCAGCACCCACGCCGGTGCGACCAGCGCGCCAGTGCAATTCGGTCCGACTCCGTTGCTCGTCAGATGCGCGATCCACGGCGCGCCGCTCGTGACCGTACTGCCGTGCGTGATTGCCGACGCCGTCGGAACGACGCACCACAACGTGGCGACGGACACCACGAACGCGACCATCGCGTTTGGCCTGCCTCGACGGCCGCCTCCGCGCACGACCGGCACCGTACCGCCGCGCCGGAAAGCTGTCAATCGCCAGCGACACACGCGACCTGGCTGCCGCAGGACTTCTGCTTGCCATGCAACGAAGAACGCTGGCCGCACCTCAACGAGACCGGTGCTCGGGGCTATAGGCAGCAGCGGCTCGCTCGCGGCCACGTCGCCGCTTTGCCGCTGAAGCAGCCACCCAGACTGGCCAACGTCGGAGCGGACGGCGTGGCTCCTTTATCGCCGCCCCGGCCGCGAAGCTGGCGCTGCTGCTTCAGAGCGTGGTCGGCGTGAAGCAGCAGCTGTATTTGGCCAGCTCGCGGAGCAGCCACTCTCAGGGTTCAGCAGCCGGATGCCGCCAGGAGATTCTGGCCGGGTCCCTGCGGCCGCTCATTTGCGTTAGAGGTTGAGGCCAGCGGTCGCTGGGATCGTGGGCGGGCGGCGTGAGTGGATCGTGTCGATGATCTCCGAAGGGTCGATGCCCTGCAGGTAGGTGCTGGTGGTACCGAGGTCGGTATGCCCGAGCTGGCGCTGGATGATGTTGATCGGGACGCCCTCGCGGGCGAGCTCAACGGCGTGTCCGTGCCGGAGCTGATGCGGCGCGAACCGACGGCGCACGCCGGCTTCGGCCGCGAGCTGGCGGAGCTCGCCGCGGACGGCGGTCGCGGCCCAAGCGCGGCCGCGAGTCGGTCCGTCGATCACGCAGAACAGTGGTCCGACCGGCAGCCCAACCCGGTGTTCCAACCACGCGCTCAGGTGCTCGAACCCGAAGTCGTCCATGCCGGCGTCGCGACGCTTGTCATTCTTGCCGTGGCGAATCAGCAGCGACCCGCGGCGCTGGTCGACGTCAGTTTCGGTCAGTGCCAGCGCGTCTGAGATCCGCAGGCCCGCTCGTCACAGCACCGCGATCAGCGCTCTTATCCGCAGGCCGTGCCGGCTATTGCCGGCTTGGCGCATCACGAGGATGATCTCTTCCGGTCTGGGCGGGTCGGCCGGGTATCTCATTCAGTTGTTGCGCGGCGCCCGGCCGCACAGATAGCCGGGAGTGGCCGCCGGTGACCGGCGGCGGCCGGCGGCATCTAGTGAGACAGAACCTGACATGAGCTCCTCCTCTCGGAGCGATCAGCGTCCGGCCGTCCCGCACGCGCTGGCGTGATCGTCCCGCAGGAGCTCGCCGGTTGCCGACGGTCTCAGCGCGCGGGACGGCACGTCCGGCTCGGCCTGGTCGTAGATCCGGGCTGATCGGTGGATCGGGGCGTGGTAGCTTGACGGGGATGACGAAGGCGGAGTTGCACCAACTCGTTGACGAGCTGCCGGATGAGTCGCTCGACGCGGCGGCGACGATGCTTCGCCGCGCCCGCGATCCGGTGATCGCGACACTCGAAGCGGCACCATATGACGACGAGCCGTTCACCGAGGCCGATCGCGACGCGGTCCGCGACGCACGCGAGCAGCCTCGCGTTCCGTGGACCCGCCGCGCGGCGGGCTGATCGCTGCGTGAAGAGAAGCCGTGGCAGATCGAGATCCGCCCGTCCGCGCTCAAGAGCCTGCGGCGGCTGTCACGAACCGACCGCGAGCGAATCGCACGCGGGATTGACCTGCTTCCCGCCGGCGACGTTCGCAAGCTCAAGGGCGTCGCGCAGACGTGGCGGCTACGCGTCGGAGACTGGCGGATCCTGTTGGCGATCGACAGCGACCAGCACGTGATCGACGTGCTCGCCATTCGCCCACGCGGCCGCGCCTACGATTGAGAACCAGCATCGCCGCTTCTCCTTCCAGACCTAACCAAGCTGGAGCAGAAACCGAAACCCATGCGCGATGTGCCTGCGTGGCCCCCGGTCGTGGGTGCAAGCAGCCACGTCGGCGGCGAAGAGCGCGACATGCCCTCCTTCGCGCGGCAAGGAGGGACAGCCGGGCCGATGGGTTGCGTCCCACAACTGCTGTAAATACGCGCCGGGTGCTGTCAGAGCGACGGCGTAGGTTCCCTCAAGTCCTGCAAGACGATGAAGGAGGCCTACGCCGTGATACGCACCGTACCGCCATCAGCGGAGATACAAGCCGAGATCGACAGGCTGCTGGGGAAGGGGATGGTCGATGACCCGCAGAAGATGCTCGGGGACCTCGCGAGGCTCGGGGCCCGGTTGATCATTCAGCGGGCGGTCGAGGAGGAGTTCGATGGCCGGCTGGGTCGCGCTCGCTACGAGCGTCGACCCGAGCGCGAGCGCGGCCTGAAGAACTATGAGGCGGGGCTGCGCAACGGGTTCCGTCCCCGGCATCTGCAGACCGGCGAGGGCGAGCTTGAGATCCAGATCCCGCAGGCGCGCCACACCACTGTGCCGTTCGTGTCCAAGCTGTTCCCGAAGTGGCATTGCAAGCGGCTGTTCCGGACCGATCCTTTGAAGACGTTGGTGATCGGCGGGTTCGTCAGGGGCCTGTCGATGTGTGACATCGAGTCGTTGTGCGAGGAGGCCGGGCTCGGGAAGCTGTCGCGCTCAACAGTCGCGAGGATCTGCGCGGAGCTGCACGAGCGCTTCGAAGCGTTCAAACGCCGCTCGCTCTATGACACCGATCTCGTCGTGCTGTTCCTCGACGCGATCTATCTCCCGGTCCGCCCCAGCGGCCCGAAGGAGGGCGTGATCTGCGCCTGGGGAATCGATCAGAACGGCCGCAGGCAACTGGTTTCCGTGCAGTTGGGATCACGCGAGTCAAAGGAAGACTGGCTCGAGCTCGGGCGTGATCTCACGGCCCGCGGGCTAAGCGCACCACGCCTGGTTGTCGCCGATGGCGCCCCTGGGCTGATCAGCGCCGTCGGTGAGCTCTGGCCCCGTGCTGACCGTCAACACTGCTGCGTTCATCGCCTGCGCAACCTGGTCGCGAAGCTCCCCAAGGCCGAGCATGACCGGGTCCGCTTCAACTACTGGTCGGCGCTCACCGACGCCACATCAGTCAAGGACGGCAAGCTGCGCCTGCAAGTCCTGATCTCCGAGCTCGAGCACCGCGGCTACGACGCCGCCGCCCGGTGCCTGGCCGAGGACCTCGACGCCCTGGTCGTGCATCTGCGCTACCCGCTCCGCCACCGCGAGCGGTGGCGGTCAACCAACCTGCTGGAACGCTCCCTCGGTTCCGTAGACACTCGGGGTTAGTTGTTTGGCTTGTTGATTTGATGTTTCAGCGAGTATCTCTCTTCATACCTGGCGGGGGACAGCATTCCTAGGGTGGAGTGCCGGCGGATGGCGTTGTAGAAGATCTCGATGTAGTCGAATACTTCCCGGCGGAGCTCCTCGCGGTTGGGCCAGGATCGGGGGTGGATCAGCTCTTTCTTGAGGGTCGCGAAGAAGCTCTCGGCGACGGCGTTGTCGTAGCAGTCGCCGCGGGATCCCATCGAGCGGGCGATCCCGGCTTTGCCGGCGGCGTGCCCGAACGCGAGGCTGACGAATTGGCTGCCCTGATCGGAGTGATGGATCAGCCCGGCCTCTGGCTGGCGGCGCGCGACGGCCATGTTCAGGGCGTCGACGACGAGGTCTGAGCGCATGTGATCGGCCATCGACCAGCCAACGATCCGCCGGGAGAACGCGTCCTGCACGGCGCACAGGTACAGCCACCCCTCCCAGGTTCTGAGGTAGGTGATGTCGGCGACCCACAGCACGTTGGGTTCCTCAGGCCGGAACTGTCGGCCGACGAGGTCATCGGCGACCCGGACGCCCGGCACCCGGATCGTGGTGCGCCCCCGGCGCTTCGGGATCAGGCCCGAGAGCCGGTTCTCGCGCATCAGCCGCTCCACCCGCTTGCGCCCGACACGAATGTTGTGAGCGAGCCGCAGCTCAGCGTGCACGCGCGGCGCGCCATACACGCCACGGTTCTGTGAGTGGATCTCCCGGATCCGCTCGAGCAGCCACGCGTCTGCCAGCTGACGCTGAGACGGCGCCCGACGAGCCCACGCGTGAAACCCCGACCGCGACACGTCCAGGCACCGGCACATCACGGAGATCGAATGATTGGCCTTCTCCGCCTCGATGAACCGGAACCGGCTCACCGGATCTCCTCCCGGGCGAAGAAGGCGGCCGCTTTTCGCAGGATCTCCTTCTCCTGCCTGAGACGCGCGTTCTCACGCCGCAACGCCCGCAACTCCTCGCGCTCCTTCGACGTCACCCCATCATCGCGCTCGCGGCGATCCAGCTGATCGCTCTTGAGCCAGTTCCGCAGACACGACTCAGCGATCCCCAACTCCTTCGCGATCTCCGCCACCGAACGCTCGCCCTGACGCGCAAGCACGACGGCACCCTCCCGGAACTCCCTCGGATATGGCCTTGGCATGAACACCATCCTTCCCAAGGCATCAGACGACGCCTCAGATCAGGTGTCCACGAAAGCGGGGGAAGTCCAACCCACGTTCGAATCCCGCTAGCGGTATGGCCTTGCGGTCCAGCCAACTAGCGGCGCACCACGACACGAGTGAATGTACAGTTGTTCGGCTGGCGCCTGACCTATGTCTACGGTTTAGGGGGGTTTGCGTGCACGGTCGAATGGTTGATCGATGAGAGCGTTTGCGCGCCTCGGCGTGGCGCTGGTCGGTGTGACCCTGACGCTCGCCCTGGGAGCCTCTGATGCTCTCGCCCAGACGAGCGGCTGCCCCAACGACGGCCCGAATCGCAACTACGACTGCCCCCTCGGGCCGAGCTACGTGATTCCTGGACTGACCGATCTGGGCGGCTGGACGGCCCCTTCGCACTATCGCGACATCCTCTACGGCGACCTGACCGGGGACGGGATCGACGAGATGGTCGCTCGTGACGCGGGCGGGATCCACGTCTACCGCTATGACCGCGCACTCGGGCAATGGAGCGAGGTAATTACCAACGAGATCCTCTCCGACGCCGAGGGATTTGGTCAGCCGCAGTACTACGAGACGCTCCGGCTCGGCGACATCGACGGCGACGGCCGCGCCGAGCTCATCATCCGCTCGAGCGACGGCATCCTGACCTACAGGTTCACGCCGGACAAGGAGTTCCCAGCGGACAAGGGAACCTGGACAGAGATCAACACCTCCACCGCGCCGAGGCCGATGGCCGCTTCGTTTGAGGGCGCCAGCCACTACTCGACCATCCAGCTGACACCCCTCGGCCGCCAGGACCCCAAGAAGAAGACGATGCAGCTGATCGGCCGCGGCCCCGGTGGGCTGGAGCTCTACAAATGGAACGGGACAGGCTGGGGCCAGCTCACAACGCTCAACATCGGCGGTGTCCTCACCGACGCGGGTGGGTGGACCCACCGGCAGTACTACACCACGATCATGCCGTGGGACACGCGCACCGTGATCATCAGGAGTAGCGCGGGCTTGTTGGTCTATAAGTACACCGCGGGGGGTCGCGGAAGTCTTGGAACATGGGCATACGAAAAGACCGCAGACCACCCGTTCGTGGGCGCACAGCGACCGGAGTCGTCGTACTCGACGATCCAGCTGATCCGCGGCTACACATTCAACGGCCACCGAGACCCGGCCGTAATCGCGCGCTCGGTGGATGGCACGGGCCTCAAGGAGTACTACTTGGACTCCGGGGACTGGAGCTCAGTCCCGTCCGACCCTAACCTCAATGACCCCTTCTCTAACAAGGACGGCTGGGACAAGAGCTACTACTACCGGACCATTCAAACCGCCGACCTGTATGGCGACGGCCGCGACGAGGTCCTCGGGCGAGGCCCCAACGGGATGGTTGCCTACAGCCGAGCCGGGGCCGGCTGGAAGCCGATCTCGCTGGGCACCCCGGCGCTCACGGACAAGCCCTGGGCAGCTCCCCAGTACTACATGACGATCACGACGGCCAAGCTCGGCCCCACGAGCGCACGCTCCCTCGTTGCCCGCGGGCCCTACGGCATCAGGACGTGGACCCTCGATACGAAGACGAACAAGTGGACTCGACCCAGGCCGTACGGGAGCTACCCACCGCTCGAGCACAGCACCGATCCGGGTACGAAAAAGGCCTACGACGCCCTGAACCAGGCTCTCGGAATCGAGCGCGGCGAGGTCCGCGACCTCTACAGATCCCCTACAACCGACGAGAACGCCAGCCGGAACTTCCCCAGCGACACGATCGCGGGCTATTGCAAGACGCAGACCTCCGTCGTCCCGCCTCAGTATGCGAGCTGTACTCCACCCTCCGGAGTGACCGGGGTGGATCCGGGCAAATGGACCTTGGTGTGCAATCAGATCCTGAAGGAGATGTTCTGGGCCCAACACGTGATCTCGTACTTCAACACGCTCTCCTCAATCCAGGCGAACCTGACGACCGATGAGACCGGCGCGCTCGCGCAAGTCGGCAAGAGCTTGCAGTTGGAACAGGCGAAAGGCGCGGTCGCGCCGGTCAACTACCTCGGGCTGTTCGAAAGCTTCTTCGACATCTTGGACGAACTGGGCGTCGGCCCGGTGGCTGGGGTCATCGCCGGCGCGATCGAGGCGACCGACGCCTCCACGAGCACGATGTCGGGGCCGACGACTGTCCAGCGCAAGCTCTCGGATCTCGGGACGACGCTGTTCAAGCTCCAGGAGGAGGCGGCGGACAAGATCACAGAGCACCGCCACTATGTGCTCGGCGATTACGGGCTGCTTGCAACGGTCGGTGAGCTGACCGGGCACGAGAACTGGCACCTCGACGAGAACGCGGCGAAGAGCGCCGGCCGGCAAGGCTTCACCACGTGGTTGTACAAGCAGTTCCTTCCGGTCCTGTGGGACCACTGGAACGTGACGAACTGTTCGAACCCAATTCGCTCGTACGCCTCCTGCGTCCCACCGGACTGCGCGGACCCGGATGGCGGGACTTGCCTGCCAGCAGTGAAGGATCCGGCGATGGCGACGTACACGGTCCACAACGACTCGGCCAACACGACCGATTTCGACGGCCTGGTCCTGAAGGGCGTTCCGTGTAGCGAGGTTGTGTCCCTGGAGGGAAGCTGTAAGTGGGACAACTTGCCGCGGGAAGGGTGGACCGCCACGCTCAACACGCTGCTAACCCCGGTCAGTGAGAGCTGCACCTACAAACCCCCCGAGCACTTGTGGGAGTTCGGGTGCACCCTCGGCATTCCCATCAAGCAGCTACTTTCGAGCGCGTGGGGGTTCCGGTCCATCTCGTGTGACTTTGCTGTTTTCGAGCAGTGTTTGGCTGCTCAGCGCAATGCGGGCATTAAGCCCTTCGCTCGCCCTCGCTGACGAAGCTGCTCGTATGCGGCCTACAAACTGCATGCTTTAGCGGCCGCGGGCTTCGCCGTGCCGAGCGTTACGCCGCCGGGCAGGCCTGTGACACGACGTTCGGGCCCCGCCGGAGGGTCGGGGGACGCAGGCGCGGCTTGGCCCGCCAGGCGAACGATGTCCCGATGTTGTTGGCCCTGGCGTCGCGGACGGTCAGCGGCCGCAGACCGAAGCGGTACTCGACGAGCTTGAGGATCGACTCGTGGCCAAACTGGGTGTGGTTGACAACGCCCTTCGCGGCGTAGGGCGAAACGAGCACGGCCGGAGTCCGGAACCCCATCTGCCCGAAGTCGTCGTTGATGTTGGAGCTGGCGCGCACGTCGGGCACCCTCGGTGGGCGCACGTGGTCGAAGAACCCGCCCCACTCGTCCCAGACCATGAACAGTGCGCCGCGCCGCCACTGTGGAGAGTGCATGAACGCGTTCACCACGTCGGCCATGAACGCGTCGCCAGTTCGGATGTCCGAGAACGGGTGCTGGTCGTTGGAAAGCCCGGCAGTCTCCTTGGCTCCCTGCAGCTGGGGATCGACGAACGAGAGCGTCGGGAGCTTTCCCGTCGCCGCGCGATCGAAGTAACCCGCGATCGGCTCGGAGCGCCGCAGACCGGTCGGCCCCCACATCGAGGCGTAATTCACGTCGCTGAAGAACGTGCGCCCCTGCAGGCCCTTGGCCGCCAGCCGTCCCTCGATCGTTGTCGCGGCGCTGAATCCCTTCGGGGTCGGGAACTGCCGCTCGCCGTCCCCAGGCAGGCTGAAGAACATGTACTTGTCGCCGTAGGACTGCGCGGCATGGGCGTAGGACCGGTTCGGGTTGGTGGAGCTCAGCAGGGACGCGAAGTAGCGGTCGTAGGTGGTGAACGACTTGGCCGCGCTGGCCAGGAACGGGATGTCGCGCTCCCGGTAGTAGCCGAGCGCGAACGTGTCGTTGCCGCTGCCGTCGGCGATGAAGCCGTCGCACTTGCCGCCGTCGAACTGCACCCGGGCCTGCTGCCACACGTGGCCCGGTTGGTTGAACCCACACCCCTGGTAGTCGGGGGCCAGCGCGTGCGTCGGGTGCGAGACGCCCTTCGAGTCGACGTAGTGCAACCCCGCCTGGCGCCCGTCGGCCTTGGGCATCCAGCCGAGGAAGTGGTCGAAGGAGCGGTTCTCCATCATCAGCACCACGAATGTGTCGATCGGCATGTTGCGCGGCCTGGGAAGTGCGGCGCCCCGGGCCTGCCGGAGGCCGGCCTCAGCGATCAGCGCACCGGGGCCCAGGGACGCGGCGACCGCGGCGCTCGCGCCAACGAACGCCGCCGTGCGCTCCAAGAACTCGCGGCGGCGCAACCGCTCATCGGGATGCTCGAACGCAAAACGCTCGTCAGCGTCATCGAGGTGACCGCGCATGTTACGGACCCTAGTTCAGTTGCTCGACGTAGTTGTTCTGCGGTGTCCGGTCCCGTCGCGTGCACTTTCCGCCACGGGGCGATCCGTTGTTGTAGACCAGCGTCAGGCATTCGCGTAGCGCAAACTGGCCGAAGTAGTTGGGATGCAGTGATTCCTGCTCGAAGAAGTCGGTGCCGATGGTGGCGATGTGGATCTGGTTGACCCACTCGACTTTGCTGATCGCATCAGGGGTGGTCCAGCTGAGGAAATCGGGCTGCGGCAACAAGCCGACGGTGTTCTCGCACAGCCGGTGCCCGACGAACGCGTCCTGGATATTGAGGAACTTGATATTCGGCAGACCGCTGTGGTCCACCGCGTTGCGCACCGCGGCGTTGATGGTCGGCAGCGCGTAGGTCCGGGCCCACGTGATGTCGAGGTTCAACAGCCCGCACCCGCCGGTGGACTGGCGTCCGCTCCCGTCCGGGTAGCGGTTCCTGTCGACCGGTGCAAGCGGGTCCGGGTAGCCCTGGACCACAAGCGTCCAATCCGAGCTGTTGTATCCGGCGTCCGTCATCGCGGTGTTCACGTTTTTGATCGCGCCCCCGATCGCCTTGGTGTTCTCGGCGATGTGCGCGGGGGTGAAGTAGCCAAGAACCTTCGAGTCATCCTTGCAAAAATCGCGATGACCGATGCTATAAAGGAGAAAGTCCTCCAGGCAAGTCGTGACGGTGTCCCCGAAGTGGAAATCGTTGCCGCCGATCGAGAGCACGACCATCTTCACGTTGGCATCAGAGAGTTTGGCCTCCTTCGCCACGTCCTCCAGCATCGTCGCTTGGCCTTCGTCGCCGCTCCCGCTCGAGTAGAAGTCGATCCCGGGCTTGAAGGTCTCGTGGTAGGTGGTGTAGGTCAGCGCGCCCGAGCACGCTAGGTTGACGCTGTTGACATTGGCCGGCGGGAAGATGTGGATCTCCGACGTCATCGCCCGGTGGCAGCCCGGGATCAGCTCCCCGTCGGTGTCGTTGTTATCGAAGTACATCTTGGGCCCTACGTCGATGATGCCGGAGTCGGTGCCGGCGACATTCCCGGCCCAGCGTCCGGCCTCGCCGGAGATGTACGAGTCGCCGACGCTCACGATCGTGGGGATGAAGGGGGTCAGTTGGGTCCGCAGCGGCGTGCCTGTGGCTGGGCCTGCGGCAGCGGTAATCCGCTGGTTGGCGCCGGCGAGCCCCCGAATCTCGGCCAGCAGCAGCTGCGTTGTGCGCGTGAGCGTGGCGACCGCGGCGACGTCGGCTCGCGTCGGCTTGCCGCGGCGCAGGCGCTTGCGGTCGGCCTCCAATGCCGCGACTCGGCCGACCGCGGTGCGACGTGCCGTTGTGACTTGGCGGCGCAGCCTCCCGAGCAACTTCGACGACTCCGCGAGGCCGCTACGCGGCCCATGGCGCTCATGGCGAGGCAGGGTCTGGATGTCGTCCAGAACCGCGGCCAACTGTCCGACGACGACCTCCGCCCGCGTGAGATCCCGCGAAGCTGCGCGTTCCTGCGCGTCCCTCGGGGACGCGACGGCGGTCGAGCCGACCGACAGGCTCGCCGCGACCAGCACCAGCACGGATGCCATTGAACGACGTCCACGTTTCGCAGGCATCTGTACCCCTCTCGCCCTTCGGAATGTGTGCGCCGGATGGTAGGGGCTGGCGCACGGGATTGACCACCCAATTCTGGACGGTTGGAGATCTGGTCGGAGTTCGAGCAGATCGATCACGCGGGTAGACGATCGCCCGCCCGAGCGGTTCTACAACGCGGCTCCCGGCGCTTGGCCACAAGGTTGGGGGTGTTCCCCCGATGTGCGCGTGTCCGCCGGGGCCTAGCGTCGCGGTTGTGAGCCCACGTTCATTCCCGCCCAAGGCGAACGATCGAGGATTCGCTGAAGCTGACGACCCCAGAAAAGAGCCGGAGGTAGCCGCATGCGTCACACCTGCTCATCGAGTTTCTTCCGCAAGGCCGTAGCTGGCTGCGCGGTGGCCGCCGCGTTGGGGCTGTTGGTGATCGCGCCTGGGGCTGGTGCGATTGGACCGGTCGGAGTTGACATTACGACGATCGAGGGTCATTCGTTCACTGGCAAGGTGGTGGACATCGGCGCATGCTCGCTGGCGAGCGCGACGATCGACTGGGGTGATGGAGCAGCGTCGGACGGAACGACTGACGGGGGCACGGGGATTCAGGGCACGCACACCTACGCCGAGGAGAGCAGCTACAGCGGATCGGTGTCCTACACGTACTCGAGCATCAATCGCTTCTGCCCAGCCGGCATGCAGAGCACAACGTTCCAAGCCACCGTGCAGGACGCATCGCTGACCGGCGCCGGCCACAACGTTTCCGGAGTCATCGGGGAGTCGCTGACCGCGGCGGTCGCGCACATAAGCGACGCGAACCCGGGTGCGAGCGCGAGCGACTTCTCCGCGCAGATCGTCTGGGGCGACGGCGCGAGCACGACTGGGACAGTCACCGCTGCTGCCGGCGGCGGCTTCGACGTGAACGGCACGCATGCGTTCGCCAACACGGGCAGCTACAGCATCAACACCACTGTCACCGACAAAGGCGGCGCCAGCACCAGCGCAGCCTCCACTGCCCAGATCGATCCGGTGGGAGCCGTTCCGCCACGCAACCTGACGTTGCCCTCGATCGTCCCGGCAGTCCGGTGCATCGTCGGACACCCCGCGTGCGTCGCGGTCCCGGATACGTACACGTGCGACCCCGGCACGTGGGCGGGGCGAGATCCGGCGATCCCATACCAATTCGTTTGGATCCGGCTTACGCTCGACAAGCTAACCGGCCGCTACGCCCGTAAGCAGGTGGCCACTGGCCCGACGTTCAGCCCGCCAGCCGGACTGCCCGTCCGAGGCGTGCAGGACAACTTGTACCAGTGCATCGTTGTGGCATCGAATTCCGCCGGCTCGATCAGCGCCGCCAGTCCCCAGCGGATGCTGAGCGGGCCATCAATCCAGCTCGCTCCGACGCAGGTCGACATCCACGTGACCGGAATCGAGGTCACCCAGGGGATCCAGACCAGCAGTTGCAACCGCTGTCTCGGGACACTGCCCGAGCGCGCCGGAGGATCGCCGTTCGCGCCGCAGTTCGCTCAATACCAGGGCGTGAGGATGGCGGCCGGGCACTTCACGGTCGTGCGCGTGTACGCCAGCGTGTTGAACCACCTCACCGGGCCGGCGATGCTTACGCACCTGTCGGGCGCCACGGCCACGCTCGAGGTCTTGGACTCGCAGGGCAACCGGATCTCCGTGCTGAACCCCGACAGCGCTCCGGCGGCGCTGAACGTTCCAGACTGCGTGTTGTGCGTCAGCCTGAACGACCGCGCCAACCCTCGTGTGTCGTACAACTTCCTGGTTCCGTGGCAGGAGACGGAGCATCGCCAGCTCAGCTTTCGCGCCGTAGTCAACCCCCCGGCCGGACTCGGGCTGCGCACGGTAGTCCAATGCGCTTCGTGCCGGGCGAACACGTTCACGCTCTCCGGCGTCCCGTTCGTGCAAACCGCGGTCGTGCCGGTCCACCCGATCCCGCTCACGGTCGGGAACGTCCAGACCGGCTTCAGCGAGACTGACGTGTTCGGGGACACGCAGACGGTGCTGCCCGTCAATGTACGCATCTTCCCGTACCAGGCGCCGTTGGCGGTCGACCAGGTGCTGAGCCTCCCGTTCGGCTTGAAGTTCGCGCTCCCCGTGAACCAGTTCACAGCGCTAGCGCTCCTCGCCGGCCGGGCGAGCGACGATCACTACGCCAGCGATCAGTACCCGGTTGGCGTGTTCGTCGACGGCGGCCCGCTCGGCAATGGGCTCACCGCCGTCGGGCGGGTTCTCGATGCTCCGCCCTCGTTCGGCCCCTTCTCGAACCCGCCGCTGTCGATCGTGGCGGATGACCGGCCGCTCACCAGCGTGTCGCACGAAATCGGGCACGGTCTCGGCCTTGTGCACGCCGACACCGGCTCACCGGTGCCCCCGCCGGGCAAGCCGTTCACCGGTCCGCACCCGGACGGGACCCCGGACTGCGGCGGCAACTCCAACCTCCAGGTGGGGGAGACCTGGCCGGCCAACGCACCGTTCGACAACGAGGGACAGCTGTACGGGGTCGGGCTCGACCGGCGCAACTGGAACATCCTCCAAACCGGCTCGCTGCCGAAAACCATCGTCGCTGGTTACCCGGCCGGGAGCCAGTACTACGACTTCATGTCCTACTGCGGCCAGAAGAACGGGACCGCATCGTTCTTCGAAGCAAGCCATTGGATCTCAGTGCGAAACTGGGAGCGGCTGATCGACTTCCACCCGCCGGCGCAGGCGCTCCCGGCGATCGCCAAGCGCCCCACGGCCGCGAGCGCCGCGGGAGAAACACCGCTGCGGGTGATCGCCACCGTCGATGCGGCGGGCAACACCTCGATCGTCGACGTCGCTCCCGGCCAGCAGGCCACTGGCCCTTCCATCTCGGGCAACCCGTTTCGCATCGAGCTCCGCGATGCATCCGGAGGCATGCTGACGAGCGTGATTCCCGCGACGATTACGCTTCACGCCGACCATCAGCGCCCGGGGCTGCTGCTCGAAGCGACGCTCCCGCTCACCTCGTCCGCGGCCGCTGTCGTGGTCAGCGACGGCGGCGTCGACATGGCACGCCGCCTTCGGAGCATGCACGCTCCCACCGCGAAGATCCTCAGCCCCAGCGCCACGTCGCGCGTCGGTCAAGCGAAGACGACGCTGGTCCGATGGAGTGCACACGACGCCGATGGCGACGGCCTCGCCGCCACCATCGACTACTCGGCCGACGGCGGCGGCCACTGGAAGGTGGTGGCGGACCACGCGACCGGTCGCTCCGTCCGTCTCTCCAGCCGGCTCCTCAGCGGATCAACCAACGGCCGGCTGCGGGTTCGGGTCAGCGACGGCTTTGATGTGGCCACCGCGATCTCCGGGCGACTGGCCGTCGCCGGCCGGCCACCGCTCGTGAACATCACGACCAGCGGGCGGGGCGGCCGCGTGAGAGCCGACGAGACGCTGCTGCTGCAGGGCACCGCGTTCGACGACGCGGGGCAGCTGCTGACCGGACGCCACCTGAGGTGGTACGCGGGCCGACGGCTGCTCGCACGCGGCGAACTGTTGACCGTGCATGGTCTGCCTGCCGGGGCGGTGGCGATCCGACTCATTGCCACCGACGCCCGCGGCCGCTCATCACAGGCTCAGTTGCGTCTCAAGGTGCAGGCCATCCGAGCCACCTTCTTGCTCGCCCGGGCACCGATGCATGTGTCACCCCACGCCCGCCGGGTGCGGATGGTGGTGGCGGCTACGACCGTGGCGGTGCTCAAGATCGGCGGGGTTCGTCACCGGGTCGACCGCAGGCGGCGAACAGTCACGATTGCGGTCCGGCCCGGGCGCTCGACACTGCTGCTCAAATACTCCCTGAGCTCGCCGGGCGGCACGATCCGAGGAGCGTACGTAGCCACGCGCTGAGACCAGCTCGGGCATCCACGCCGAGTTCTGGCAAGGTGATGTCTGTGCAAGATGTGCGCGCGTTCTGGCTCGCCGCGCCCGGCCGCGGGGAGATCCGGCCGGTCACGCTGGCGGACCCGGGGCCGGACGACGTGGTCGTGCGGACGATCGTGTCGGGCATCAGCCGCGGCAGCGAAACGTTGGTGTTCCGGGGCGGCGTGCCGCCGGACCAGTACGCCGCGATGCGGGCGCCGTTCCAGGAGGGAGACTTCCCGGGGCCGGTCAAGTACGGCTACCTCAACGTCGGGGCAGTGGAGCAAGGCCCGGCGGGGCTGCGCGGCCGCACGGTGTTCTGCCTGTACCCCCACCAGACCGCCTACGTCGTGCCGGCCGTCGCCGTGACCGTCGTGCCCGAGGGCGTGCCGCCCGCGCGGGCCGTGCTCACGGGTACCGTCGAGACCGCCGTCAACGTGCTCTGGGACGCGGCACCGCTGGTCGGCGATCGGGTGGCCGTGGTCGGCGCCGGGATGGTCGGTTGCTGTGTGGCTCGCCTGCTGAGGCGATTTCCGGGGGTGGAGGTCACGCTCGTGGACGTCGATCCGAGCCGGGCCGAAGTCGCGGCGGCACTCGGCCTCGAGTTCGCGCTCGCGGACGACGCCCCCGACGGCCGCGACCTGGTCGTGCACGCCAGCGCGACGTCCGAAGGCCTCCAGCGCTCGCTTGACCTGCTCGCACCCGAGGGCACGGTGATCGACCTCAGCTGGTACGGCGACAAAGAGATCCGGCTCTCGCTCGGTGGCGCCTTCCACTCGCGTCGATTGGCGATTCGCGCCAGCCAGGTCGGCACCGTCTCCCCGGCACGGCGTGGGCGGCGCACGAACGCCGACCGGCTGGCGCTCGCGCTCGAGCTGCTGGACGACCCTGCCTTCGACGTGCTCGTGACCGGGAACTCCCGCTTTGCCGAACTGCCGCACGTGATGGCGCAGCTCGCGGCGGGAACACTGCCGGCCCTCTGCCACACGATCACCTACGACGAGGCCTAGACATGTTCAGCGTCACCGTCCGCGACCACATGATGATCGCCCACAGCTTCCAGGGTGAGGTGTTCGGCCCTGCCCAGCGTCTGCACGGGGCAACGTACGTCGTCGACGCGACGTTCCGGCGCGCGAGTCTGGACGCCGACAACATCGTGGTTGACATCGGTCGGGCGGCCGAGCAGCTTCACCTGGTGCTGGCCGAGCTCAGCTACCGCAACCTCGACGACGAGCCCGAGTTCGCCGGCATGAACACCTCCACCGAGGCACTCGCGCAGGTGGTCGCAGATCGACTTGCGGCGCGGGTGCACGCCGGAGCACTGGGCGACGCGGCTCGCCAGTTGGACGGGCTGGTGGTCACTCTGCACGAGTCGCACATCGCCTCCGCGAGCTTCGAACGCCCGCTGTGAGGACGGTCCACTTCGTCGTACCCGACGGCATCGACGACCCGGGGCGGCCAAGCGGAGGCAACACGTATGACCGCAAGCTCTGCCGTGGTCTCAGCTCGATCGGCTGGTCGGTCCACGAGCACCAGGTGTCCGGCTTCTGGTCCGAACCCGACGCGGAGTCCTTCGCCGCGCTCGCTGGGGTGATGCGGCAGATCCCGGACGGCGCCCTCGTGGCACTCGACGGGCTGGTTGCGTCGACGGCGCCCGACGTGCTGGTTCCGCACGCGCGGCGGCTGCGCTTGGTGGTGCTCGTACATATGCCGCTCGGTCTCCGCTCGGAAGCCGATGAGATCCGGACGCGCGAGCGCGCCGTGCTGTCGGCTGCCGAGGCCGTGATCACCACCAGCGATTGGAGTCAAAGCAGGCTGATGGAGCTGTACGCGTTGCCCGCCGACCGCGTCCACGTTGCGGAGCCCGGCGCGTGCGCGGCGGAGCTTGCGACCGGGACGGCGACCGGCGAGACGCTGCTGTCCGTGGCGGCGGTGATCCCGGACAAAGGTCACGCCGTGACGCTCGATGGCCTCGCGACGATCCGGGATCTGTCCTGGCGCTGGGTCTGCGTCGGCAGCCTCGACCGCGACCCGGAGTTCGTGGACGGCTTGCGTCGCCGTGCGCGGGAGTGGGGGCTCGCCGACCGCGTGCGCTTCGCGGGAACGGCGATCGGAGCCGATCTCGACCGCGCCTATGCCGCGGCGGACGCGATGGTGCTGGCATCGCGGGCCGAGACGTACGGCATGGTCGTGACCGAGGCGCTCGCCCGGGGCCTGCCGGTGATCGCCACCGACGTCGGCGGCGTGACCGAGGCGCTCGGTCGCGCCGGCGACGGGAGCCGCCCGGGGCTGCTGGTACCGGCGGATGATCCGACGGCGCTCGCCGGCGCGCTCCGTTCCTGGCTGGCCGACGCCGAGCTGCGAGCGCGGCTACGTCGGGCGGCTCGAGAGCGGCGCGAGTCACTGCGCGGATGGTCGAGCACCACGGCGGCCATCGCCGGCGTCCTCACCGGGCTCGACGGATGACCGCCGACCGGGTCAGGGTCAGCACCGGCTGGCTGGCCCTGCGCGAACCCGCCGACGCCACGGCCCGCGCCCGCGAACTCGTGGATGAGCTGCTGGGGCACCTTCCGGCGACGGGGCGCCAGGTGATCCATGACCTCGGCTGTGGCACGGGGGCAATGGGCCGGTGGCTCGCGCCGCTGCTGCCCGGTCCGCAGCACTGGGTGCTGCACGACCGCGATACCGACCTGCTGGCGGTGGCCCGCGCCGACCTCCCGGGCCCGGGCCGCGACGGCGGCGCTGTCAGCGTGGAGACGAGGCGGTCCGACATCAGCCGCTTGGGCCCCGGGGAGCTCGCCGGCGCCACGCTGATCACCGCCTCGGCGCTGCTGGACATGCTGACCGCGGACGAGCTGACCGGCCTGGCCGACGCGTGTACGGCCGCCGCGTGCCCGGTGCTCTTGACGCTGTCCGTCGTCGGTCGGGTCAGGCTCACACCGGCCGATGCGCTGGACCGCCGTGTGGCGGCCGCGTTCGACGCCCACCAGCGCCGCACGACTGAGACGGGCGCCCTACTCGGGCCCGACGCCCCCGCGGCGGCCATTGAGGAGTTCGTCCGCCGCGGTGCGGAGGTGGTCGTACGGCCGAGCCCGTGGCGGCTCGGTGCCGCACACGCCGCCCTGGTCACGGAGTGGTTCGCCGGCTGGATCGGCGCCGCGCGCGAGCAGGAGCCCGGGCTCGCCGCCCTGACGGACGACTACACGCGCCGCCGGCTTGCGGAGGCGACGGCCGGGCGGCTTGAGGTCACCGTCGACCACGCCGACCTGCTGGTGCTGCCCGCGCCGGCGCGCCAGCCACGATCATCCCGCGGATAGCGGCAGGTCCAGCATGTGCGCGCCGCGCTCCGCCTTGGTGGCGAGGTAGCGGGCGTTGGCGTCCGAGAGGTACACCCCGGTCGGCATTCGGGCGGCCACGTTCACGCCGAACTGGCTGAGTTGCAGCGCCTTGTCAGGGTTGTTGCTTAGCAGCGCGATGTTCGTCACACCCAGCGCCCTCAGCATCTGCGCAGCGACCAGGTAGCTGCGCTCGTCCTCTCGATGCCCGAGCGCCAGGTTCGCCTCATAGGTGTCCAATCCCGTGTCCTGTAGCGCGTACGCCTCGAGCTTGGCGTACAGCCCGATCCCCCGCCCCTCCTGGCGGAGATACAGCAGGTAGCCACCGCACTCGGCGATGCGCTCGACGGCTTCGCGCAACTGAGCCCCGCAGTCGCAGCGCCGGCTGCCGAACACATCCCCGGTCAGGCACTCGCTGTGCGGCCGGACGAGCGGCACCCGTCGGGAGCCACCAGAAGTCACGGGCGCGGCCCGATCGCCAAGCCCGAAGGCCAGGTTTTCCTGGCCGTCGACGAGCCCGTCGAAGCTGAACACGCGGGCGGTCGCGGTGTATCCGTCGCCGAAGCGCAGCGGTAACAGCACCTGGGTACGGATCGAGGCGGTGGGCAATGACCGGGGCGGTGGCATCGGCGGCTCCGTTAGTTGTCCTGAAACCGCGACGAGAGCGCATAGCGCAGCAGCACGACGTCGCCGATCTGGCGGACCTCCGAGAGCGTCGCGCGCCGGTCCGGGTTCCACGGGAAGCGGCCGTCGCCCACGAACCGTGGGGCCCGGGAATCCCCGACGAAGAACGGGGCGACCACGAGCTGCAGCTCGTCGACGAGGTTTGCGGTCAGGAACTGCGTGTGGACAGTGCCGCCGCCTTCGACCATCAGCCGCTCGACGCCACGGTCGCCGAGGTCCTCGCTGAGTCGCCGCATCTTCACGGGCTGGCCGCCGTCGAGCACGGTGGCCACCGGTCCGAGCCGCGAGCGGGCGTGACGGACCCGCTCGCTGGTGCAGTACACGAGCTTGTCCGCATCGCCGGCCGCGAAGAAGTCGGCCCGGGGATCTAACTCCGCCGCACCGGTAACTGTGACCTTGATCGGGGACGAGGCCATTCCGCGAGCCTTTCGTGCCTCACGCCTTTCCTCCGAGCGAACGACCAGGCGCGGATTGTCGTGACGTACGGTCGCCGCTCCGACGAGGATCGCGTCGCAGGAGGCGCGGACGGCGTCGACCCGATCGAAGTCTGCGTCGTTCGACAGCTCAAGGCGCCGCGGCGTCGCACTGCCGAGATAGCCGTCGATCGACAGCGCGCAGCTCAGCAGCGTGTACGGGCGGTCACACATTGGCAGCCGGGTCTCCGCCGGCGCTCACGGCGACCCACTGGTATCGGGTTGCGGGCCGAACGCGGTCAGGAAGCGGTTACGGAAGGCGCTCATCGGCCAGACCGGCGCCTGCGGGCTTGGCTTGAGGCCGTCGGTCCAGCCCCACC
Organism: uncultured Solirubrobacteraceae bacterium; assembly: GCA_963712675.1. Classification (GTDB taxonomy): domain Bacteria; phylum Actinomycetota; class Thermoleophilia; order Solirubrobacterales; family Solirubrobacteraceae; genus Palsa-465. Next base: position 288,911 of record CAVQJF010000019.1, on the reverse strand, counting down.
CGGAGATCCGGTTCAACACCGCCGGGTCGCGGGCGATGATCGAGATCGGGACCTCGTGGGTCGGCTCGGCTCCGCTGACCACGGTCCAGGGCTGATGATCACCGAGGACGATCAAGACGGTGTTCGGGTTGCCGTAGTGCTGCACGTAGGAGATCAGCGCATTCATGGTGTACTGGATCGACTGGCCGTAAGCGGCGCGCACGACGGGGGAGCCAGTTATGTCCACGTATGACCCCAGGCCGCTGATATGGAGATTGCCGACGCCCGCATCCACCCTGTTGGTCTTGAAGATCGAGCCATTGCCAAGTTGGTTCCACGGCACCATTCGAGGGATGCGTGTCCACGGCTCGTGGCTCGACACGAGGTCGACCTCCGCAAAGACTGGGCGGCGGTGACGCTTGGCCAGCTCGAGCCGTTGCAGAGCTGCCATCACGTACTGGTCGGGCATGGATGCGAACGCGAAACTCGGACCGTGGTAACCCACATTGTGCCGGTCGTAGAGCTGGTCGAAGTGGTAGAAGGTCTTGCCCGGCGCCCAGAATTGGTCGTCAGACGGCACGTCGTCCACCGTCCGCCAGCCTGCCCTGGTGAACGCATTGGTGAGCGTGAGGCGGTTGGTGCTCACCAGCTGGTTGTAGCGCTGCGGAGTGTCGACCCACAGGCCGGACTGGAAGGCGGAGTGAGCCAGCCAGCTGATTCCGCCGAAGGTGGGCGAGGTCATCCAGGCGCTCCGCGCGGAGAATCCAGCCGCAGCCAGGCGCTGGTCGCCGCCGGCCAGCACGGAGTCGACGCCTGGTGCGATCGCAGTGCCCTGAACGGCGACCTGGCCGTAGCTCTCGACGAAGAGCAGCAGGACGTCCTTGCCGCGCAGGCCGGTCAGGAGCTGACTGGTCGGAGTGGCCGCGAACGGATCATGGCTGATCTCGCGGGCGAAGATCGCGTGGTCCTCGATGTCCCCCCGCACGGCGCTCACCTGGCTGACCAGCAGGCTCGCCGCACTGGCGGAGGCGACCGGCGTCTCGGACACGAGCTGAGCGCCGAACGCCCAGCACAGGATCCACGCTCCGCCCATTCCGGCAACCGCTCTGAGCGTCCAGACCCGGTGTTCGGCCGCGATCCGAGTCAACCGACGGACCGAAAGCGCCATCAGGATAGGTACGCCGGTGACCGTCGCGCCCAGCGCGACGAGGATCAGGATGCCGGTCGTCTGTCCAAGCGACGCGCGTAGCGTCTGGCTGGCGAATCCCAGATACCTCAGATCCTGATACGGGTCAAACGGCCGGTCGAACGCGGCGAAGAAACCGATGTTGAAGAGCTTCACGATCAGCACCAACCCGAGCAGAAGTCCGAGGACCCAGACGAGCCAGCGGCGAGCCCGCGGAGCCACGACAGCTGCCAGCGCGATGAAGACGAAGCCCTCGAGCGGGAGTCTCAGGAACGCGCTGAGCTTGACGGCAACCGGCTGGTCGGGCCCGACCAGGGCGACCCACACGAACAGGAGGGCGAGCAATGTGAGCGTCGCGGCCAGGACCGTTCGCACGCGCCGCCGTCCGGCGCTGGGTTCGGGCATGAGCTCTAGCGTGGGAGGTGTCGGGTCCGTGTCCACGTCGGGCCCGCTGCGGGTCGCGATCCGCCGGACCCGCAGCCACCATATGTCCCGGCCGAACGACTCCGCCAACAGCGCGAGCGCACCTCCGAGCGCGACGCGGGTCACGAGCGGCGGCAGCACATTCGCTGCCGCGACGGTCAGCACGATCCCCTGTGTGGCCGCCACGAACTTGCGCCAGTAGCGCGGCGGAAGCGGCTCGCGCATCCACGCAAGCGCCCATCCGGCGGTCAGGAACGCGTAGCGTGCGGCGCCGATCAAGAGCACCCAGGCGCCTGCCGAGGGGGCCACGTAGACGCTGAGGATGAGGATCAAAAATGAGTCGACCTCGGCGTCGAAGTTCGCGCCGAGAGGCCCCATCGCCGTCCGCCGGGCCACCCATCCGTCGACCGCATCCAACGCCAGCGCGACCCCCGCGAGCGACACCAGCGTCCCCACCGGGACGGACTGCGCGAATGAGTCCGCGACGAGCGCCGCGACCACCGCCGCCAGCGTGGCGCGAGCCAGGGTCACCCAGTCGGCGGGCGTGAGACGCTCGGCGCCGAAGTGGGACACGGCGCGCGAGAGCCCAAGATTCGTGATCACCGCGCAGCCGATTCCGGCGACCCAACCGGCGGCATTCGTTCCCTTGCCGCTGAGCGCGACCATCCCGAGGAGCGCTGTTACCAACAGCAGCTGGGCGAACATCGCGAGCCGTAGCGCGGCCTCAACCGCTGGCGTCTCGCCTCGGCGCCAGATCGAATCGGCTGTCCTCGGAACCGAGTCACGGGCGGGCGTAGCGAAACCAGCGACGGCGGCCCGCGCGCGGTTGGTCGTCATGATCAGAAATGACGCCCGTCGTCCGCCGATTCTTCCCTGGCCCGCCACGGCGCCGACCAGGAGAGGACGCGATCGTATGCTGTCGCCGGTGGGACGGCCATGAAGCAGGACGAGCGGATTCCGTTCGTCGACGCCCTCCACAGAGCGCGCGTCGCGGCGTATCCACCTGGCGAGTTCGTCGAGCAGGAGAGCTTCATGCGGGCCAGCGAGATTCGGGCACTGGCGGATCAGGCCGGCATCGCCCCTTCGGTGTCGGTGCTGGATCTGTGCTGCGGAATCGCCGGACCGGGACGGTTCATCACCCGCGAGCTTGGTTGTACATATCTGGGGGTGGACTACAGCGCCAGCGCAATTGACCTTGCGCGCCGGCGCGCAGGCGACCTTCGGTGCAAGTTCGAGGTTTCTCGTATCCCGCCGATCCCGTCCGGCCAGTTCGACGTCGTGCTGCTGCTGGAGACCCTCCTCGCCTTTCCCGAGAAAGCACCGCTGCTTGGGGAAATATCGGCCGGGCTCGCTCCCGGCGGACGGTTCGCCTTCACCATGGAAGAGGGGCTGCCGCTGACGGAGTCCGAGCGAGCGACGATGCCCGACGGAGACACGGTGTGGCTGATTCCGCTGGCCGAGATGCTCAGCTGCCTCGAGCGGGTTGGGCTGGTCGTCCGCTGGCAGGAGGACTGGAGTCGCTCCCACGGTGCCATGGCGGATTCGTTACTTGCTGCGTTCGCCGGCGACGCTCCGGACATTGCTCCGCAGATCGGGCGCCGGGCACTGGAGGAGCTTCTCGCGGCCCACAGGCTGTGGAGCGTCTGGCTGACGGAAGGGCGCGTCCGCAAGATCGCGATGGTTGCGGAGAAGGCCTAACGCCGGGAAGGTTTTCGGCCCGGGCGATGTCTGTGTGATCGTGAGGAGCATTCTCCGATGGGGCCGCCCAGCGATCGCGGTGGCCGTGCTCGCCGCCGTGATCTGGCGACTGGGCAGCGGTCCGTTCCTGGACGGGCTCCGCTCGCTCGACGGCGGTGTTCTCGTAGCCGCGGCGGCCATCTTCCTGCTGACCACCGTCTGCTGCGCCTGGCGGTGGACGATCGTGGCGCGCGGCCTCGGCGTACGCCTGGCGCTGCCCGCTGCCGTCGCGGCCTACTACCGGTGCCTGTTCCTCAACGTCACGCTCCCGAGCGGCGTCGCCGGCGATGTCCACCGCGGCGTCATCCACGGGCGCGAGGTGCAGGACGTCGGCCTCGCCATGCGGGCCGTCATCTGGGAGCGCACTGCCGGACAGCTCGTCCAGGTTGTGCTGACGATCTCCGTCCTGTTCGTACTGCCTTCACCGCTGCGTTCCTCGATGCCGTTCGTGGCAGCCGCGTTCCTCGCCGCGGCCGTGGTCGTCGCTCTGCTCGTACGGGTGCGAACCCGACGCGCCGGTTCCCTGTGGGAGCGCGCGCGCAACGCGGTGGCGGCCGACATCGGTCGCGGTGTGCTTCACAGGAAGGCGCTGCCGGCGGTCGCGCTTGCGTCGACGGTGGCCGTCCTCGGCCATGTGGCGACGTTCCTGATCGCCGCCCGCGCGGTCGGGGTCACCGCGCCGCTCTCTCGCCTGGAGCCGCTGGCGTTCATTTCGATGATGGCCATGGTGCTGCCGAACATCGGGGGCTGGGGACCGCGCGAGGGCGTCACGGCATGGGCGTTCTCCGCGGCGGGCCTGGGCGCGGGTCGCGGCGCGGCAACGGCCGTCGCCTACGGGGTCATGGTGCTCGCCGCCAGCCTCCCCGGCGGGCTCGTGCTCGTCGCCGAGTGGCTTCCCCGGCACCGAGGGTCGAGGCCCGCGGCACGCAGGCGCGTCAGCTTCCGGCCGGAACGAGCCGCCGATCGGGCGAGCGCCCGGACACGCTCCACACCCTCCCGCAACCCGACCAAGGCAAAGTACGCGCGATGACATTTAGATCCGAGAGCCGCCTGACGATCGCCCGCAGTCTCCCCGAAGTGTGGGCGTACGTCTGCGACGTTCGACGCTGGCCGGAATGGGCGCCAACGGTTCGCGAAGCATGGGTTGCCGGCGCCGCCCCGCTCAGGCCAGGCACGCGGGTGGAGCAGCGCGCGAAGTGGATACTGGGGTCCACTCGCTACCGCGCCCAGAACGTAACCGCGGTTGAGGCGCCGCGCAGGGTCGCGTTCGCCGGGCCTCTGGCAACCTCCAAAGCGCGCTGGGGAATGGAGCTCGCGCCGACGGACGGTCGGCAGACCGAGGCCGAGATGTGGGTTGAGGTCGACCTGAAGAACGTGATGCGCGCGATCCCCAGCCGGGTTCTTCAGCGCAGCATTCAGCGCGTGATGGATATCGAGATGGTCGCGATCAAGGCTGCTGTCGAGTCCGCCAGCACCCGCGGCAAGGATTCCTAGATGGCATTGGCGCCGCAGCCCATCCCGCTCGAGGAGCACACCGTGAGCCAGCTCGACGGTACGCGAGAGCGCCTGATCGAGACGTACCGCAAGAAGGCGAAGCACTACGACGTCGTCTCGCGGCTCTATCCGGTGCCAGGCTACCCCCAGCGGGCCCAGCGCCTCCTGGCCGTGAAGGCACTCGGGCTTCGCCCCGGTGACACCGTGGTCGACATGGCCTGCGGCACCGGTCTGAACTTCTCGCTGATCGAGCAAGCGATCGGTCCCGACGGCCGGATCATCGGCGTCGATCTGACCGACGCGATGCTCGCCCAGGCGCAACATCGGATCGAGACCGAAGGCTGGAGCAACGTCTCCCTGGTGCAGGCCGACGCAGCCGAGTTCGGCTTTCCGATCGAGGTCGACGCGATCGTGTCCACCTACGCCCTGTCGCACCTGCCCGAGTGCGGAGCTGTCATCGCCCACGGCGCCGCGGCCCTCGCTCCCCGTGGGCGCTGGGTCGTGCTCGATCTCAAAGTTCCCGACAACGTGCCCCGGTGGCTGGCGCAGCTCGGAACGGCACTTGGACGGCCGTTCGGCTCCATAGACGAGTGGATCGGGCGCCGGCCGTGGGAGGGCGTTCGCGCAGCCATGGAGGATTCGCTGCCCGATCTCTCCTGGAGCGAGTTGTTCTTCGGGACCGCCTTTCTGGCCGCGGGGTCCCGCGGCTCCAGCGCTCAGCGCCGCTGATCGCAGTCCTGGCCTACACCGTTGTCTCGCGCGGTGGCCCGGGTCTGCGCCTACCCTCTGCGAATGTCCGACTCCGGCGAGATCGACGGTTCGGCCCCCGAGCGCGACGACGGCCGAGTTGCGGGCGAGCTCCAGGCGCGCGGTCAGGTGCGCACGGCACTGGTGTCCGTGGTCGCGGCCGGCGCGCTGGTGGTATTGAAGTTGGGAGCGGGCCTGGTCGTCGGCAGCCTCGGGCTGGTCTCGGCGGGGATCGAGTCAAGCGGCGATGTGGTCGCAGCGATGCTGACGCTGTCCGCGATTCGACTGGGCGCCCGGCCGGCCGACGCAAACCATCCCTACGGTCATCGCCGCGCGGAGAACCTCGCCGCGCTCGGTGAGGCCGCGATCCTGACCGGAGGCGGGGTCGTGGTGGTGGTCGAGGCGATCCGGCGGCTCGCGGGCCACGGGCAATCGGTCGACGTGCATTGGTATGTGTTCGCGGTGATCGTCGTGGCCATCACGGTCGATCTCAGCCGGGTGCTCGTCTCGCTCCGTGGGGCAGCTCGGTACAGGTCCGCGGCGCTGCGCTCGAACGCGTTTCACTTCGGCAGCGACCTGGCCGGCTCGCTCACCGTGCTCGCCGGCTTGGCCGCCGTCAGCGCCGGGTTTCACCAGGGCGACGCGCTGGCGGCCCTGGTGGTCGCGGCGATCATTTTCGCGGCCGCCGGCCGGCTGATCGTCGAGAACGCCCGCGTGCTGATGGACACGATGCCGGCAGAAGCGCACGCGCGAGCGCACCAGGCGATCACCGACCTCGACGATGACATCGAGTTACATCGTCTGCGTGTGCGCGAGTCAGGCGGCCGCTACTTCGCCGATGCCGTCGTGTCCGTGCCGCCCGGTCAGCCCGCCGTCGCAGGGCACGGCACCGCCGACCGGATCGAGGCGGCCGTCCGAACGGCGCTGCCGGGCAGCGATGTGGTCGTTCACCTCGAGCCCCGCCGCCACGATCTCGCCCTGCGCGACCGTGTGCTCGCGGCCGCTCTCGCCGAGCCGCTCGTGCGCGACGTCCACGACGTCGCGATCTATCAGCACGCCGGGCGCGCGAGCGTGTCGCTGCACCTCAAGCTGGATCCCGATGTGGCACTCGCCACGGCGCACGACGTCGCCGAGCGAGTCGAGGCCGCCATACGAGCCACCCCGGGGGTGGATGATGTGTACACGCATCTCGAGCCGCTCGAGCGGCCGTTGGTCGCCAGCGACAAGCTCGGCGCGTCGGATGAGATCGAGCGCGAGCGGATCACACGCCTGGTCGTCGACCGCACGGGTCGCCCACCGCGTGAGTTGCGCCTGCTGGACACCGATGACGGACTCGTCGTGTTCGTGTCCGTCGCCGCCGCGCGCGACATCGGGCTTCCGGATGCCCACGAGCTCGCGAGCCGTCTCGAGGACGACATTCGCGATGGGCAGCCACAGGTGGCCGACGTCGTCGTCCACACAGAACCCTGAGGGCGGCCGCGCGCTACATGGAAACCCGACCGCGAGAATTCGCGCGACGACAGTTGAGATTGAGATCGCGCCGAGTCCACTAGCCACCTTCAGGCTCGATGTCGAATACACGCGGATCGCGCCGTCGTTCACCGCCGCTGGGATCCAGCCGATCCTGCTCAAGGGGCCGGCGTTCGATCAGCTGCTGTTTGGCGGCAAGCGCTCGCGCGCGTACTCCGACATCGACCTGCTCGTCGATCCCGCCAGCGTCCCAGCCACCGAGCGCATCCTGGGGGAGCTCGGCTTCCGCCGAGCCGAGGGCGGATCCGCTGCGTCCCCGTTGATCAGGCGAGCCGGGATCGCGGTCGGAGTGCTCGAGGCCGTGCATGCCACCGCCTGGGTCCGCGACCGTGACCGGTTCACGGTCGATCTTCATCACACGCTGCCACTCGTGGGTGTATCCGCCGCGGGGATGTGGCGCGCGCTCCGGGCGCACCAGGCGACTATCACTGTCATCGAGGCTCGAGTGCAGACCCTCGACCGACCGGCGTCGGCGTTGCTGATCGCGTTGCACGCGGCGCACCACGGCCCGAGCTGGAATCGCGCCGGCACGGACCTTCGACGTGCGTGCGAAGTGCTCGACCGCGAGTGCTGGCGTGCCGCGGCCTTGCTGGCGCGCGATCTGCGGGCCGAAGCCGAGATGGGAATCGGACTGGGAACGGTAGGGGAGGGGCGCGCGCTCGCGGGCGAGCTCGGACTCGCAACCAAGCCGACACCCGCCCAGCGGTTGCGGTGGGCGGTCATCGCCTGGACGCAGAAGCGCAGCTCGGGGCCAGAGGCCGCCCCGGACGACGCGCAAGGCGGTTAGATGCAGGCGGCGACGGCTACCGCCACCCGGTTCTCGCCGTCGTACCGCTGCAGGCGCTCTGACAGGGCCTCGACACGGACACGAGCCTCGTCGTCGCCGAGCAGCGACTGCACGGCGCTCGCAACGGCCTCGGGATCCTCCTTGGCGATCGCTCCAACGCCGAGTTGCGCAACGCGCCTCGAGAGCGGGATCTGGTCGAACGCCTGCGGGAGGCAGACCATCGGCACGCCCGCCAAGAGCGACTCGTGCACAGAGTTGCAGCCCCCGTGCGTGATGTGGATGCTCGCCCCCGCCAGCACCTCGCGGGCGGGCACGAACTCGCGCACGACGACGTTGGCCGGCAACGGACCCAGATCCTCAGCGGTGAGGCTTCGTCCGCCCGCGGAGATCACGAGCCGCACCGGCTGGTGACCCAGCGCCGCGATCACGGTGCGGAACAGCTCGGTTCGCCGGTTCTGGGCCGTACCGAAGGACGCGTAGACGAGCGGTCGATCGCGATCCGGGTGGGGCGGTGGCGGGGGAGAGAGCAGCGGACCGATGCACCGCCAGGCCGGGGGAAGCTGCTGCTCGCCGACGATCTCTGGGGTCGTGTACGTCAGCGTAGGCTCCGACGTGCTGTGGTGCAGGCCGCGCACGTCGGCGAGTTCCACACCCCATCGACCCGCGATCGACAGCCAGCTCTGCTCGAACCGCTCACGCTCCGCCGGATCCGATAGGCCATCGTCCGCCGCTTCGAGTGCGTCAACTGGCGCGTCGCCCGAGGCGTCACGCGCATTGGCCCCGATCATCGGAAACATCGGATGCGAGACGATCCGCGGGATCCCGAGGTATTCGGCGGCGACGAACGCCCAGGGCGTCTGACTGTCACGAATCACGATGTCGACGTCGTGGGCATGCAGCTGGGGGATCAGCCGCTCGGCCTCCCGCTCGGTGATCGACGCAAACGCTGCCGCGAGCGCAGCACCCCGAAGGCGCGGCATCTCGGGCGAGGATGGCTCGAAGCGCGCTCGCAGCTGCTCCACCGCAGGACGCCACTGCACCGGTGCCCACACGATCAGCTCGTGCCCCTGGCGGACCAGTACGTCGGCCAGCCGCATCATCGCTTCGACGTGGCTGCGGAAGGGGACGTTGACGAGCGCGACCCGGGCCAAGTTGCCAACCGTAGCCCAGCCGCCGAACCATTAGGATTCCTTTATCTCCGGGGGCTCGAACATGGGGGCGGTAGCGCCTTTTAACGACCGCATCGACCCGATCGCGGCGCCGGCGCGGCGATATCTCCCAGCGCCGGACCTCGCCGTCGTCACCTCCTACTTCAACTCCCACAACTACGCCAGCAAGCGCCGAGGTTTCGAGCTGTTCAGGCACTCGATGGAGCGCTCGGGCGTGCCGCTGTTCATCGGCGAGTGCGCGTTCGGCGAGGAGGAGTTCGAACTGGCGCGATCGAGCTCGGTATTCCAATTTCGCTGCCGCGACGTGATGTGGCAGAAGGAGCGGCTGCTCAACCTGACCATCGATCGCGTGCCGGACCGCTACTCGAAGATCGCCTGGGTCGACGCGGACGTCCTGTTCACGAATCCGCGGTGGATCGTGGAGACCTCTGAGTACCTCGATGAGCTTCCCGTCATTCAGCCGTTCACCCACGCGGCTCGCCTGCGCCCGCGGGAGACGAGCTACTTCGGAGGCGGCGAGCGTTCTCGCGGGTTCTGCTTCACGCGCTCGGCGCTACCCGCCCTGTCGCGACTGCGTTATCACGTCCATGGGCATACCGGCTTTGCCTGGGCAGCGGACCGGCAGCTGCTGACGGAGCTCCGCCTGTACGACGCCGCGATCGGTGGGACGGCCGACCATCTGATGGCTCATGCGTTCTGCGGAGACTTCGCGACGCCCTGCCTGCAGCTCGTGTTCGGCGGTAGTTCGGCCTACCTGGATCACTTCCGGCGCTGGGCCCAGGATGCGTGGGAACGCGTCCGCGGCCGGTTGGGGTGCGTCGCCGGCGCGGCACTCCATCTGTGGCACGGTGAGACGGCGAACCGTGGCTACGTGCGTCGTTACCGCGAGCTCACCCGCCTCGGATACGACCCAGCCGTCCATCTTCGCCCGGAACCGGGTGGCCTGTGGGGCTGGTCCGACGAGGGGGCGTTCCTGTCTGAGTGGGCGACCGCCTACTTCCGCGACCGTCGCGAGGACAGCACCTGGGGCGCTGCGGATCGATGAGCGCGCGCCAGGACCTGCCGGTGAGGGAGTTCGACGTCGGGAGCGCGCGCCGAGCGGTTCTGCGCTATCAGCCGGCGACGAATTGGGTGTCGGTATCGCGGGACCCCACACAGCGCATGACGATCGGCTTCGGCTTTGACGTGAGCCGACCGGAGGCGTCGGAGATGATGATGCAGGTCGGCCTGGATCCGGCGGCGGTGCGCGCGGGACGGCTGCCGATCTCCGATGCGCAGATGGACGAGCTGTTCGACCTCACGCTGATGGCCGCGGTCGGCCTGGCCCACCGGCGCGCACCCGGGTTCGCCGGCATGGAGCCAGAGCAGCAGTGGGCTCTGCTCGAGCTGATCATGTGGTTGGGACCCGATGGATCGGAGGCCATGTTCAGCGAGCTCGAGGCGCTCTCGCTGCCGCTTACGCACGCGCCGCTCGAGCCCTCGCGGTGGTTCGACCTCGGCCCACAGGGGGCAACTTCCCCGCAGCGCGCCCGCGCAAGGAGCGCGAGAGCTTGGTGGCGACGCAAGCGCGGCGCCGCCGTGAGCCCCACGCGTTGCCGGACCACGTTTGAGTCGTTTGGCGTGCTTGCCGAGCTGGCATCCGACGACCCCGCGTTGCATCACGCGGCTCGGGCGATGTTGCCGCCGGGCTGGCGCGAGGTCGAAGGACGGCCCAGCGTGAGGTTCGGCTTCTGGACGGATGGCTCGATCACAGTCGATGGTGCGCGAGCGGATCGGCCGTCGTACCGCTCGGCGTCGCTGCTCAAGTTGGGCGCGATCATTCGCCATCACCTGGCGACCGACGGTTCCGCGTTCACCTTCGTGCACGCGGGCGTGGTCGAGGCCGGCGGCTGCGGGATCGTCATCCCAGGGCGCTCCTACACCGGCAAGTCGACGCTCGTCGCCGAGCTCGTCCGGCTCGGAGCGACGTACGTCTCGGATGAGTACGCCGTGCTCGACGCCGACGGGCTGGTGCAGCCGTTCGCCAAGCCTCTGTCGATCAGAACCGGGCGACACGATCCGCTCGGTCAGCTCGTGCCTGTGCCGGAGGCGCAGGTCGCCGACCATCCCGTTCGCGCCGGCCTGATCGTGCTCACCTCGTACGCGCCCGGCGCGCGCTGGCGTCCATCCGTCCACTCTCGCGCCGAGGGCGCCTTCGCCCTGCTGCAGAACACCGTGTCGGCGCGACGCCGGCCAGATTCGGCGCTGAACGCGACGAGCCGACTCGCGCGCGGGGCCGTTTTCCTCGTCGGTCAGCGAGGCGAGGCCGCCGAGACCGCGCGGGCGCTGCTCGAGACGGCCTTGCTTCAGACCGGAAGCTTGACTACGGTGGTGGCGTGAGCGACTCACGTCCGATTGCGCGCACAAATGGGGTTCTGACCGAGACGGTGGACGGCGAGTTGCTCGTCTACGACCTCGATGGCGACATGGCGTCGCACCTGAACCGGACCGCGGCGCTCGTGTGGCGCAGCTGCGACGGCCGTCGCACGGTGCCCGAGCTTTTGGCGATCGTGAGCGATGAGCTCGGCGAGACGGCCGACGAAGACGTCGTGCTGATGGCGCTCGACAGCCTCGCCGAGCACGGCCTGATCAGCTCCGGCTACGAGGAGCGAGACGGTGCCGCCGTCGCACTCAGCCGGCGCCGTTTCTTCCGGCGGGTCGGCGTCGTCGGCGCGACAGCGGTGAACGCGCCTGTGGTCTACAGCATGATCGCTCCGACGGCGGCCGCAGCGCTTTCACACGGTGGCGGCGGCTCGGGCGCCAACTCGCAGTTCATCCAGCCGTCCAACAACCAGTCGTTCAACAACTCGCCGTCGGATTCCCAATCGAACTCCCCGTCGAACTCCCCGTCGGACTCGCCGTCGAGCTCTCCGTCGGACCAGAACTACCCGTAGCGCTCGGGCCTCGGCTACAACGCGGCGAGCCCGCACTCGAGTGCGTGCCCGATCAGCGCCAGGTGGTCGGTGCCCACCGTCAGCGGTGGTGAGACGGCGACCGCGCGGGCGAGCGGCCGCACGAGCACACCGTCCTCGCGCGCGGCCATCACGACCCTGGCGATCGCGTCCGGGTGTCGCTCCAGCGTTTCGTCGGTGAGCTCGACCGCTGCCAGCAGCCCGATGCCGCCGCGCACCTCGGCCACGGCGGGGTGAGCCGCGAACGGCGTCAACACGTCATGCAGCGCCCCCTCGAGCTCGCGGCCCCGTTCGACCAACCGGTCGCGGCCCAGCAGCGCGATGTTCGCGAGCGCCGCGGCGCAGCAGGTCGCGTGCCCGGAGTAGGTCGGGCCGTGGCGGAGCACCGGGCCGCCCGGCTCTCCCCAGAACGGTTCAGCCACGCGCTCGGAGACGATCACGCCGCCGAGTGGCAGATAGCCGCTCGTGACCCCCTTGGCGAACACGATCATCGACGGCTCGACGCCCCAGCGCTCGATCCCGAACCACGTCCCGAGGCGACCGAACCCACAGATCACCGAGTCGACGACGAGCAGCACGCCGGTCCGCTCGCAGAGCGAGGCCAGCCCCTCGATGTAGCCGGGCAATGGCGGGTATACGCCGCCCGCGCCGATCACCGGCTCGACAAAGACCGCCGCGACGCGTTCGGCGCCGGCATCCTCGATCGCCGCCTCCAGCGCCTCGAGCGAATCGTGCGGAACCTGGACCGTCTCGACCTGTGGACCGAAGCCGACGAGGTTGGCGGGGATACCGGCGAGCGCCGTGCCGAACCCATTGGTGCCGTGGTATCCGGCCGTGCGACTGATCAGCAGCGTGCGCTCGGGCTGTCCCAGCTCGAACCAGTAGCGGCGCGCCAGCTTCGCGGCGGTGTCGATCGCATCGCCTCCACCCGACACGAGGAACACTCGCGAGGGCATCGGCGCGAGGTCGGCGAGCGTCGCGGCGAGCTCGCACGCCGGCTCGTTGGCGAAATCCCCGAACATGGAGTACGCCTCAAGTCGCGCCATCTGCTCCGCCACCGCGGCAGCGATCTCGGGACGTCCGTGGCCGACATTCGAGTACCACAGGCTCGCGGTCGCGTCGAGGTAGCGGCGACCGTTCTTGGCCCACACCCAGACGTCTTCGCCGCGCTCGATCACGAACTCGCCGCGCCGAACGGAACCCATATCGGAGAATGGGTGCCACAGCCGCGTCTCGTCGCCGGCGCTCATCGGGTCGCACCCTAATGCAGCGGCCGGTGGCCCCGTCGGCCAAGCTTGCAGCCGATCGCACTCCAGATGGTTCACTACGGGTATGGGAACGAGCGTCCATGTCGCGTGCTGTCAGCTGTCGCCCGATGTTGAGCGTCCGGCGCTGAACCCGGAGCTCGCGCGCGACGCGATCGCCGCCGCCGTCGCAGACGGCGCCCAGATCGTCGTGTTGCCGGAGCTCAGCAACAGCGGCTACGTGTTCCGAGCCGAGGGGGAGGTGCAGGACGCCGCCGTGGCGCGCGATGGAGAGCTGCTGCGCACCTGGAGCGAGGAGGCCGGGCGTGGCGACGCCCTGGTCGTCGGGGGCTTCTGCGAGCGCGGCGCGGACGGCAGGCTCTACAACAGCTCGGCCCTGGTTGACGGCACCGGGGTGGTGGCCGTCTACCGCAAGCTTCACCTCTGGGGTGAGGAGGCGAGGTGGTTCTCGCCCGGCGATGAGCCCGCCCCCGTCGTTGATACACGCTACGGGCGGATCGGGCTGGGGGTGTGTTACGACATCGAGTTTCCGGAGCTGACGCGCGGGCTTGCCCTGGCCGGAGCCGAGTTGATCGCGCTGCCGACCAACTGGCCGCACGGCGAGGAGGCGCCCAACGGCCGGCCGATCCTGCATTCGCTCGCGGCGGTGACCGCTTACCTCAACAGGGTGTTCGTGGCGGTGTGCGACAGGTGCGGCTCGGAGCGCGGGATCGAGTTCGAGGGAGGGAGCGTGATCGCGGACCCGGACGGCTGGCTGCGAGCTGGCCCGGTCGCGGACCGCGGCCTCCAGACCCTGTCGGCCGACTGTGATCTGGCGATCGCGCGCGACAAACGGACCGGACCGCACAACGACGCGATCGCCGACCGCCGCCCTGACCGATATGTGGCCGCGTTGGCGAACCCGGCCGGCCCGTGAAGGCAAGACCGGCCCGATCAGGCGACGCGATGATCAGCTCACGCCGAAGGCGCTGAAGTCGGCCTCGGTCGCAAAGCGAGCCGATCCCGAAGCATGGAACATGCCGGCATCCAGGCTGCCCGCGGCTACGGTGGCGGCCACGCTGACCGTGCGCACCTTGCTCCACGTCGACGCGCCGTCGAGCGAGTAGGAGCCGGTGAACGTGCGCCCCGACCTGACCAGCCTGAGCGTCACCGGGGTCTTTACCACCGAGCCGACCGCCCTGACGGCGCTCACCCGGACGGCACTGTCGACCTGGGCGCCGCCGCTCGCGTTCCACGTCATCGCGACGGCGCCGCTCGTGTCGACGAACAGCGCGATCGCTTCCGGTGAGCCGCTCGGCGCGTCCATCGCGCCGCGCTCGATCAGCCCGGCGCCCGCCCACAGTCCGTAGCCGGCGTCCGAGGTGACCGTGACGGAGGCGGTCGAGGTGGCACCGGCGGCGCGCCGCCTGTAGATCGACGCGTACGAGTCGGCACCGGCAGTGGGGATGACGCCGGTCGAGGGCGATCCGACTCCCGTGCCGCTCGACTTGATCGCGAACGCGCCACCAAAGTGACCGAAGATCGCCGGGGTGCCGGTCGTATCGGCGATCGCCCACGGTGCCCTCAACCGCGACACGAGCGTCTCACCGAGCGTCGCGGTCAATTCGCGCGCACGGCCATCCACGCTGTAGGTGACGCCGGCGCCCACCTCGGCGATCGCCAGCGGGGCGCTGCCGGCCGGCGCCGTGATCCGGAACGAGGCCGTAGCCGTTCGGCCCGGTCCAAGGTCCGCGCGGGGGCGGGCGCGAGCGCCAAGCGGCGTCACCGTCCAGCCGGGGGGAGGGGTGAACGACATCAGCGCCCGCTGCACCGGGAATGCCCCATTGTTGGTGAACGACTCGGCCACTGTCGTCGAGTGGCCGGCCGACAGCTGCGGGGAGCTCGCGGCCAGTGACAGCGCGGTGTGCGGCGACAGGGCACGAGCGCGGCTTCGTGACACTGGACCGACGCGGTACATCGCGACGCCGTGAGCGCCGACGAAAGCGCTGATCGCTCCGCTCGTCTCGCTGACGTCGTTCGTCCACAGGTCCCGAAGCTGGTAGCTCCCCGTCTTCGCAAGTCCGACGGCCGCGGTGCTCGTCGCGATTCGCGCCGCGGTGTCGGTCGAGTTGAACAGGACCACGGAGCGAGCGCCCTCGACCAGCCGCTTGCTGAGCACCCACAGCCCGCGCGCGCTCGCGATCGGTGCGCCCTGCTTGCCGAGCGGATCCTGGTCGACGGCGATCACCCGGGGGTTCTCATAGATGGCGAGATCCGCACTGGAGAGCCGCGCGATGTTCGTACCCGCGATCAGCGGCGCAGCCATCTCGGACCACAGGCTGAACTCGGTCCGATATTCGAGCGCGCTCGCGCTGCCGTTGCCGATCTCGAGCATGTCCGGGTCGTTCCAGTGCCCCGGCCCGGCGAATCGATACAGGCGCACGTTGTCGTCGAAGTTGGACAGCATCGACAGGTAGCTGTCGGAGATATCGATCGTCGTGCGCCACAGGTTCGAGATCGGAGCGCCCCACGACCACGGGTGCGCGCCGGGGTCCCAGCCGTTGCACATCGAGAACACGATCGGCCGGCCGGTCGCGCGGAGCGCGGCGCTCATTCGCCTGTACAGCGTCTGGTACACCTGCTCGCGGCTTTCGCCGGGGAAGGCGCCGAACGGGACGTTGCAGGCGTCGTACTTGAGGTAGTCGACTCCCCAGGAGGCGAACGTGGCCGCGTCCTGAGCCTCGTGCCCATAGCTCCCCGGATGGTCGCCCCCGCACATCGAGGTTCCCGCGTCCGCGTAGATCCCAAGCTTGAGGCCCAGATGGTGGACGTAGGCCGCGACCGATCTCATCCCTTTCGGGAACCGAGACGGGTCTGGGACAAGGTCGCCGGATGCGTCGCGCCTGCGAGCCGGCCAGCAGTCGTCGATGTTGACGTATTCGTATCCGGCCGCCTTCATCCCATCGGCGACGATCGCGTTCGCGGTCCGCTCGACCAGCTTTGCGCTGACGGAGCAACCGTAGGCGTCCCACGGGTTCCACCCCATCGGCGGCGTACGAGCCAGTCCGTTGCCGTCCGCCGCCGCCGAGCCAACGGGCGCCGACAGTGCCGTCGGCACCGCGAGCGCGATCAGCGCGAGCAGTCGCCGCATCGAGCGGCGCCCGCGCACGGCACGGCCTGTCAGATATCCGCTGAGCGCTTCGACGGCGTGAGCGCTACTCGTCGAGTGCGTCGATTACCTCGTAAACGCCCGACACGGGCTCGTTGAGGACGAACGCCGACATGTGATCGACCCGCTGGTTCTCCTCCGCGTCGGCCTCGGCGCGCCAGCGGTGGTAGTCGTCCATCGTCATGTCGAACAGGCCGAATGAGATGACCTCGTCGCCGTCGCGGATGTTGCGTGCGTGGTAAGCCTGTTTGAAACCGGGCGGGCGCGACTCCCCGGGATCCCACGCTTGGCGGAACTGCTCCCACGCACCGGGCTTGAGGCGGCGGGCAGTGAACATCACGATCATCGTGTTACCTCCATCGTCCGTGCTCCATTGCCGCACGACTCTATGCGCGACACGGCCGGTTGTGCAACGGTCAGAAAGTCATCGGCCGCGTGCTCGAGCTTGAGCACGCGGCCGACGCAGACCATCCGCCTGACGGGAGGATGCAGATGGTCGCATCCCGGCACTGCGCCCCCAGCGCACGGGACAGTCACGGGCCGGTTTCGCGCACGGGGGAGCTACTCGCTGCGCCGACGCCGAAGATTCCAGCGCGCGTCGGGTAAGCGATGTGCCGTGCATGAGCGAACTCCCGGCTTGACGATTTCGACGGACCAGGGTGGCGGCCAGACATGTGACCGCGTGCTCGTTCCCGCTGCGTGAGGCGCAAAGCCCGGCACCATCGAGATGACGGCGCGCAAGATCGCTACAGCCAATTCTAACGACGTTCTGGAGCGACGGCAACCTGGATAGGGCTGCCGGGTCGCGGTCCGCCGGGCGCGGTCGATCGGAATACTGGGGTCTGTGCCGCGAGTTCCGCCCCGACCCAAACGCCGCGCTGAATCGCGCGGGCACCCCGGGCGGCGCTGACGTGCCGGTGAAGGATGAATTCGAGCGCGGCGGGCGTGCGTGGTTGCGGGCGATGAGGTGGACGGGCCGGCTCGTGCGCGGTCAAGTGGTCAAGCGCGTCGGCGGACCGGCGCGCGCGCGTGTGATAACGGTGTTCGGCGCTGTGCTGGCGCTGAACGGGGCGGACTCGGCCACTGTCGGCGCGGTGGCGCCGCAGCTCGAACGGGCGCTGCACATCGGCAACACGAAGATCGGCCTGCTCGCATCGGTCTCGCTGCTCGTGGGCGCGCTGTTCACGATCCCCGTCGGTCTGCTCGTCGACCGGGTCAAGCGGGTGCCGATCCTGTCGATCAGCATCGTGCTCTGGAGCCTGGCCTCGCTCGTGAGCGCGTTCTCGGCCAATTACTCGAGCCTGCTGCTCACGCGCCTGCTCCTCGGTGCGGTGACCGCCACGGCCGGGCCCGCGATCGCATCGCTGACCGGGGACTACTTCCCTTCGGCCGAGCGCGGGCAGATCTACGCATACATCCTCGGCGGTGAGATCGCCGGCACGGCGGTGGGCTTCATCATCAGCGGCAGCGTCGCGAGTCTGATCACATGGCGAGCCGCGTTCCTACTGCTCGCGATCCCCGGGTTCTTCCTCGCGCGGGAGCTGTACCGAACGGTGCCCGAGCCTCTACGCGGAGGCCAGAGCCGGCTCGCGCCTGGTGCGGTCGCGATAGGCCCTCCCGCGCCGCCGCCCGTCTCGGTGCCCCTCGATGAGGCACAGCCGGCCGAGGAAGCCGGCGGTGACGAGGGAGAACTCGCCCGGGAGGCAGCGCGCCGGCTCGGCGTCGAGCCCGACCCGAAGCTCGTGCTGCACGAGGACCCGCGCGCGCTATCTCCGATCGCTGCGCTCCGCTACATCCTCTCGATCCCGACGAACATCTTGATGATCATCAGCTCGTCCCTGGGCTACTTCTACTTCGCCGGGCTTTCGACCTTCGCGCTCCTGTTCGTCCGCGGTCACTACCACGCCAGCCAGGCGACCGCCGAGCTGGTCCTCGCGCTGCTCGTCGGCGGGGCGCTGGTCGGGACGCTGGTGAGCGGGCGCGTAACCGACTTGATGTTGCGGCGGGGCATCCTGGAGGCCCGCGTCTACGTGCCGGCGCTGTGCTACATCGGCGCCGCCGCGCTCCTGATCCCGGGCATCCTCGGCAGCCACCTGACGCCATCGGTGTGGTTCGACGTGGCGGGCGCCGCGCTGCTGTCGGCCGCCAACCCGCCACTCGACGCCGCCCGGCTCGACATCATGCCGGCCGGTCTGTGGGGCCGGGCCGAGGCTGCGCGCACCGTGCTGCGGTCCCTCGCCCAGGCGCTGGCGCCGCTCCTGTTCGGCGGCCTCGCGGATCTGATCGCCGGCATCGCCCCGGAGCAGGCTCCGATCGGCACGCACCCGGGCACAATCTCGCCCGGCGCGGCGAGGGGCCTCGAGATCAGCTTCCTGCTGCTGCTGGGGACGCTCGTCGCCGGCGGCGTGTTCCTGCTCCGCGCGCGAGCCACATATCCACGCGATGTCGCCACGGCCGGTGCTTCGAACCAGGGCAGCGACTAAGCTCCTGATCCCAGTGCAGGGGATTCGGAAAACTGGGTTCGCTCTGGCTGCGGCGCTGGCGCTGTCGGCGATCACCGCCGCCGGCGCATCGGCGCTGGTCGTGCAGACCGGGAACGGTCGGCTGCTCGGGATCGCGCTCAAGCGCGGCGTCTCGGCCACATCACTGCCGAGCACGCTGACGCCGCAGGGCAACGCCGGCGCGAGTTCGAATGCGGCGTCCAACAACGGGAACCTCAACTACCACGGTGGCCCGGTCCTGAACTCGACCGCGCCGTATCTGATCTTCTGGGATCCGAGTGGAACGGGCATCGCAGCAAGCTCGCGCGGGTTGCTGGAGCGCTACTTCACGGACGTCGCCGCCGACAGCGGCAAGGCATCCAACGTGTACTCGGTCGACTGGCAGTACACGGACGCGAGCGGTGACGCTGCCGGAAAGGCGACCCAGTTCGGCGCGGCGCAGGCGATCTCCGACACGCAGCCGTTCCCGGCGCTCGCCAGCGGCTGTGCGACCGCGGCGACGTACCCGAACTGCGTCACCGACACCCAGCTACAGGCCGAGATCAAGCGGCTGATCGCCTCCCAGCAGCTCCCCGCGGGCACCGGGCCGGATGCGCCGATCTACTTCGTCGTGACCCCGGGCAACACCAACATCTGCTCGGGTACCAGCTGCGCGAGCAACACCTTCTGCGCCTTCCACAGCGATTTCACCGACGGCGGCAGCGATGTTCTGTACGCCACGATCCCGCTGTTCTTCGACGGCGCGAGCTCGACGCAGAACCCCAAGAACTGCCAGGACGACGGGAACACCGCCGTCCAGCAGCCGAATGGCGATCCGGCCGACGTGGCGATCAAGTACCTCAGCCACGAGGACAACGAGACGATCACCGATCCGCTGATCAACGCCTGGTACAACACCGCCGACGGCAACGAGGACGGCGACAACTGCAACTTCTTCGGGAGTTTCTCGCCGAGCAGCGGGACGAACCCGAACGCGTTCACACCGACGCTGGGTGGGAGCGCGTCGGCCGGCACGCTCTACAACCAGCTGATCAACGGCCACCAGTACTACATCCAGAGTGAGTGGAGCAACGCGGTCGTCAACTGCAGGCTGACTGCCTCCGCGATCACCGCCTCGGTCAACCCGTCCTCGATCGCCGCCGACGGCCACTCGACGTCCACGGCGACCGCGACGGTGACCAACGCCGGCGTACCGGTCACGGGCGCGAACGTCTCCTTCACGAGCAGCGACGCCGGCGAGACTATCGGTGCGGTGACCGACCACGGCGATGGGACCTACACGGCGACGATCACCGCCTCCCAGACGGTGGGAACGGCGACCATCACCGCGACCGACAACTCGACCAACCCGCCGGTTGCGGCGACCACGACGCTGACCCAAGCCAGGGTCCCGACGATCAAGGTCGCGTTCAAATCGACATCGATCATCGCCGACGGGCACGCTCAGACGGTCGCCACGGCGACCGTCACGCTCAACGGTCTGGCCGTCAACGGCGCCACCATAACGTTCACGAGCACCGACACGGGAGAGACGATCGGCCCGGTGACGGCGTCCGGGAGCGGCAAGTACTCGGCGACGATCACGGCGTCGCACACGGTCGGCTCCGCCGTGATCACGGCCCACGACGGGGGCACGTCGGGATCGGCGACGCTGAAGCAGGTCGCGCCCTCGATCCGCGTCGCACTGAAGCCGACTTCGATCGCGGCGAACGGCAGTTCGACGAGCGTCGTGACGGCGACCGTGCTTCAGGGTCTGACGGGCATCAACGGCGACACGATCAAGTTCACGAGCTCCGATCCGGGGGAATCGATCGGCCCGGTCACAAACGCGGGCGGCGGTAAGTACACGGCCACGATCACCGCGTCGAGCACGGTCGGAACGGCCACCATCCGGGCCACCGACACGTCCGTGCAGCCGAGCCCGTCCGCGACCGCGACCTTGAAGCAGACCTAGCGACCGACGAAGCGGACGAACCGCTCGGCCCGCGCGGGGATCGGGTCGATCAGCGACCTGACCTCCGACAGTCCCGCCCGCAGCTCCGTATCGCCGACGTCGACGGGCAGCATCGAGTCCTGGAGCGCCGCGATCTCGTCGTCGGCCTGGCGGGCGGCGTCACCGGCGCGGTCGAGCAGCGCCCGCGCATCCTGGGATTCGGCGCCCGGGGAGGCATCCCCGAACTCGGCGCCCGGGAGCCCGTGGCGGCCGGCGAACTCAGTGTGTACGCGCTTCGCGCGACCGAAGGCGAGCTGCACGGGGCGGAACAGCTGCTCCTCGAGCTCATCAGCCCGCTGCTCATCGAGGCGCTCGTACGCCGCCCCCAGAGACGCGAGCGAGACCGACAGCTGGTCGATCGCGCTCGCGAGGTCGTCGAGGATTCGTTGCCGGCCTTCGGCGTTGGTATAGCTCACGGCGTCGAGATTACCCAGCCCAGCCGCAGCCGTTAGTTCATGTCACCGCGGACGACTGCGAGACACGCCTCGCAGTGGGGCCACGGCGGGTCCCACGGATAACCGGTGACGTCCTTGCCGCACAGGGCCGTGTCGGGATCCTGCTCGGTGACGATGTGGCACAGCTCCTCGAACCCGTCGTCGTTGACGTCTGGCACATTGACGCAACGGGGGTGGACGTTCGGGGTCCGGACGGGCGCGGTCGGCACGGGTCGAGGATAGCTCGCGCAAGCGCTCGGCTTCAGCGCGCCGCAGCCGACGAGGCGACGGGGTCTGAGCCGAGTCTCTCCGCGGTCGCCCGCGCGGTCTCAACTGCCCACCGCGACGTGCTCGCAAGCCCGAGCGAGAGCACCACGACCCCGAGGCCGGTGATGATCCACCAGCCGGCATGGCTGGCGACGGCGAACCCGGGTCCGATCGCGCCTGCCACGCCGCCCGCGACGACGGCGCCGGTGATCGCGACTCCGAGCGTGCTGCCCACCTGCCGGCTGGTCGATGCGACCGCCGCGGCGACCCCCGCTTGCGCGGGCGGCATCCCCGACACGGCCGCCTGCGTGATCGGCGGGTTGACGAGTCCGAACCCGATCCCGAATACAAGGTTCGCGCCGAGCAGGTAGACGGCCGGCGTCGTGTCCGTGATGCGCGTGAACATCAAACTGCTGACGGTCAGCATGATGCCGGCGACGACGAGCGATGGCCGCGACCCCCGCGTCCCGACGAGTCTTCCCGAGACCGGCCCGAACAGGAGCGTCATCGCGGCGAGCGGCAGCAGGTACATGCCGGCGTGCAGCGGGGACAGCCCGCGCACGTCTTGGAGGTACAGGGTGTTTAAGAAGAGAGCGCCGCCGAGCGCGCCGAAGGCCGCGACGGCGATCAGCGTCGCGCCTGAGAACGGCGCGCTCGAGAAGAAGCGGACGTCGATCAGCGGCTCGTCCCGCCGCAGCTCGTGGAAGACGAGGAGTACCGCGGCGACGAGCGAGACTGCAAACAGCGACACGATCTCGGGCGACGTCCAGCCGGCGCCGTGCCCCTCGATGATCGCGTAGGTGAGCGCGGCCAGGGTGAGCATCACGAGCAACTGCCCGAACGGGTCGACGCGACGCGCGCGCGGTGCCCGTGACTCCGGCACGTACAGGGCTGTCAGCGCTACCGCCGCGACCCCGACCGGGATGTTGACCAGGAACACCCAGCGCCACCCGGCGGAGTCGACCAGCGCACCGCCGATGATCGGCCCAAGCGCGAAGCTCAGCCCGGCGACGCCGCCCCACATGCCGATCGCCTGCGCGCGCTCGCGCGGGTCCTCGAAGACGTTGCGGATGATCGACATCGCCACCGGGTTGAGCATCGAGCCGCCGGTCGCCTGGACGATCCGGAACGCGATCAGGGCGCCGAGCGATGGCGCCGCGGCGCACAGCGCCGAGCCGGTGGAGAACAGCACGAGCCCGATCTGGAATACCCGTCGGCGCCCGATCCGGTCGGCGGTCGACCCGGACAGCATCAGCAGGCTGGCGATCACGAGCGTGTAGGCGTCGATCGTCCACTGCAGGCCGGAGAGCGATGCGTGCAGCGAGCGGTGGATCGCGGGCAGCGCGACGTTCACGATCGTCGCGTCGAGCCCGACCATCAGCAGGCTGATGCAGCAGATCGCGAGGATGACCAGCTGGTGGCTCCGGCTCGGCTCGACGGACTCGGGAACAGCCACCTGATCGAGAGTAGCCGCCGGCCTCTGTACGCTAGACGCGAGAGTCCGGACGCTTTCTCTTGCCAATAGACAACACCGCCCAATCCGAGGGGCCATCGGCGTTCCGTCAGGCTGCCACGCTGGAGCTTCGGCACGTCTCGAAGCGATACCCCGGCCAGCGCGAGCCCGCGATCGCCGAGCTTAGCCTGACCGTCGGCGCCGGCGAGGTGTGCGTCCTGGTCGGGCCCTCGGGCTCGGGCAAGACGACGGCGATGCGGCTGATCAACCGGATGATCCCGCTCACGAGCGGCGACATCCTGCTCGGCGGCCGCACCGTGCTCGACCAGGAGCCGAACGAGCTGCGCAAGCAGATCGGCTACGTGATCCAGCAGATCGGCCTGTTCCCACATCAGACGGTGAGCGAGAACATCGCGACCGTCCCGCGCCTGCTCGGTTGGGACAAGGCCCGGATCACCGCGCGGGTTAACGAGCTGCTGACGCTGATCGGCCTGGACCCGGATGAGCTCGGGCCGCGGTATCCGGCGCAGCTCTCGGGCGGGCAGCGACAGCGCGTCGGCGTCGCCCGCGCACTCGCCGCCGACCCACCTTTGATGCTGATGGACGAGCCGTTCGGCGCGATCGACCCGATCAACCGTGCGCGCCTGCAGGACGAGTTCCTGGCGCTTCAACAGCGCGTGCGCAAGACGGTCGTGTTCGTCACCCACGACATCGACGAGGCGATCAAGATGGGGAACAAGATCGCGATCCTCCGCCAGGGTGGCGTGCTCGCGCAGTACGACACGCCCGCTGAGATCCTCACGAACCCGGCCGACGAATTCGTCGCCGAGTTCGTCGGCGCCGACCGCGCGCTGAAGCGGCTCGGGCTCTCAACGCTGTCCGACGTCGAGCTCGCGCAGCGCAACGGCGGCCCGCGCCCGGATCGCGCGATCCCGCTGACCACCTCGGTGCGGGATGCGCTCTCGCAGGTGCTCGCGTCCGGCGGCGCACCGCTGGCGGTCGTCGACGCGGACGGGAAGGATGCCGGGATCGTGACGCTCGAGCTGCTCGGCGGCCTGCTCGGCAACGGGGCACTCGCCCACACGGAGCCAGAGCAGTGAACGTGATCGCGGCCGGCGGGCCGGTGATCCCGACGTTTGGGGGCAGCCCGTCGTCGTTCGCGTGCGAGCGCGCAAACCGGCTGTTCTGCTCGGACTGGGTGTCGCGGAACTGGAGCTCGGTGCTGTGGCCCGCGCTGCGCCAGCACGTTGTCCTGACATTGATTGCCGTCTCGCTCGGCTTTTTGATCTCGACCACGCTGGCGCTCGTCGCTTACCGCCGCCGGTGGCTCGAGCGTCCGGTGATCGTCGTCACCTCGATCATGTACACGATCCCGTCGCTGGCGCTGTTCGAGCTGCTCGAGCCGATCCCCGGGTTCGGTCTCAGCCGCACGACGGCGGAGGTCGCGCTCGTCTCCTACACGCTGCTGATCATGTTCCGGAACACGCTGACCGGGCTGCGCGAGGTTCCGGCGGAGGTCCGGGATGCCGCCATCGGAATGGGCATGGGACCGACGCAGGCGCTGCTGCGGGTCGAGCTGCCGCTGGCGCTGCCGGCGATCGTCGCCGGCGTTCGGATCGCCACCGTGACCGTGATCTCGCTCGCCACGGTGGCCGCCTTGATCGACAACGAGGGCCTGGGCGTGCCGATCCTGACTGCGATCTCGAACGAGGTCTTCAAGACCGAGCTGATCACCGCGGGCGCGATGGCGGTCCTGCTCGCGTTGATCGCGGATGGCCTGCTCGTGCTGACGCAACGGGCGCTGACGCCGTGGTCCCGAGCATGATCCACGTGCTCGGACCCGCGAGCGTCTTCATCGACGCGTTCAAGTTCATCGGCCGCAACGGCCAGGTGCCGGGCGAGCCGCAGCTGCCGACGCTCGTCCACCTGACGCTCGAGACACTGAAGATCGCGGGCATCGGGATCGCGCTCGCGCTCCTGATCGCGATCCCGATCGGCGTTTGGCTCGGCCATATCCACAGGGGGTCGTTTGTCGCGATCAACCTCGGCAACATCTGGCGCGCGCTGCCGAGCCTCGCTGTGCTGGCGATCGGCGTCGCGTTCCTCGGGATCGGCCTGCGCAACGTCGAGCTCGCGCTGATCGTGCTCGCGGTGCCACCGGTGATCACGAACGCGTACGTCGCGATCGACGGCGTCGACGGGGATATCGTCGACGCCGCACGGGGGATGGGTATGAGCGGATGGCAGGTGCTGCTGAAGGTCGAGCTGCCACTCGGGATCCCACTGATCTTCGCCGGGATCCGAACGGCTGCGCTGTTCGTCGTCTCGACGACCACGATCGCAGCGCTGACCGGATACAGCGGCAGCCTCGGGGACATCATCAACAACGAGACGAGCTACCGGCTCGCAGGCGTGCTCGGCGCCGCGATCTGCATTGCGGCGCTGGCGCTCGTTGTCGAGGCCACGCTCGCCGGCGTCCAGCGGCTGCTGACGCCGCGTGGGCTGAAGCTGCGCGAAGGACATGACGATGTCCCGGTCCTCGGTCCGCTCGTGACGGAGGCCGCATGAACTCACCAACAACGCCCATCCACAGGCAGGAGGAAGTATGAGAGTCTCCCATTCGAAGCGGGCGCTCGCGACCGTGCTCGCCGTCGTGCTGGCGAGCGTGCTGGCCGCGTGCGGCAGCTCGTCGTCGAGCTCGAGCACGACGGCGTCCAGCAGCTCGACATCGAGCACCGCAGCGACGCCCGCCACGCCCAGCACCTCAACCAACGGCGGCACGACGAAGGCGGCGACCAGCGGCCCGGGCGTGGGCAAGCCGGCCGTCGTGATCGGCGACAAGAACTTCACCGAGGAGTACATCCTCGGCTCGCTCTACCAGGAGGCGCTCGCGGCGAAGGGCTACAACGTCACGCTGAAGGGCAACATCGGCTCGTCCGAGATCATCTGGAAGGCGCTGACCTCGGGCCAGATCCAGGGCTTCCCGGAGTACACCGGGACGCTGCTGACCGCGATCGCAGGCGACACCAAGCCGCCGACGAGCGCGGCGCAGACGTACGCGCTGGCGCAGGCGTACGTGCAGAAGCGCGGCTACACGCTGCTCGCTCAGACGCCGTTCTTCGACTCCGACGCGCTCGCGGTGACTAAGGCCTTTGCGGCCAAGAACCACCTGACGACGATCGCCGATCTGAAGAAGCTCGGCAAGTCGGTGAAGCTCGGCGGTGCGCCGGAGTTCGCGACCAGATACACGGGCCTCGTCGGCCTGAAGAAGGTGTACGGGATCAACCCGACGTTCGTGCCACTCGCGATCGGAATTACCTACAAGGCGATCGATGACGGCCAGGTCGGAGCGTTTGACGCGTTCACGACCGACGCGCAGCTGACCAGCGGCAAGTACTTGCTGCTGTCGGACCCGAAGAAGGTGTTCGGCTTCCAGAACGTCGCCTTCGTCGTCAAGCAGAGCGTGCTCAAGGCGGAAGGCCCGGCGTTCGCTCAAACGATCAACAAGGTCAGCGCGCTGTTGACGCTGCCGGCGATCCAGAAGATGAACGCGGCGGTGGCGCTTGACCAGCAGGCACCGGCGACCGTCGCGCACGAGTTCCTGGCCGCTAACGGACTCGCGTAGCCGATCGCGTTCAGGCTGCGGCGCGCCGTCGGCGCCGCAGCCTGACCGGTCGAACCTGTGAGAGTCTGCGCCCGTGACCACACCGCGCGTCCGGGCACCCAGCCAGCACGGCCGAGCTGGGAAGCACGCCGAGGAGGGCCACGAGCTGAGCACGATCGGCGGCCTCGCGGCGCTGAGCCTCGACGCGCTGTCGAGCGTCGCCTACGGGCCCGAGGCGATGATCATCGTGCTGGTCATGGCCGGCATGGGCGGCCTGAAGTACGCCGTGCCGCTGACGCTTGTGATCACGGCGATGCTGGTGCTGCTGGTGATCTCCTACACGCAGGTGATCGCCGCGTTTCCGGACGGCGGCGGTGCGTACGCGGTCGCCAAGCGCAACCTGGGACGGTGGCCGAGCCTGCTCGCCGCCGGATCGCTGGTGGTCGATTACGTGCTCACCGTCGCGGTCAGCCTCGCCGCCGGCGCCGCCAGCCTCGGCAGCGTGTTCCCGGGGCTGTCGCATCACCTGCTGCCCGTGTGCCTAGTCGGTCTCGCGCTGCTGACCGCCGTCAATATGTTCGGGATCGCCGAGTCGGCCAAGCTGCTGATGGTGCCGGCGGCGGTGTTCGTGGTGAGCATCTTCGCGGCGGTGATCGTGGGGCCGTTTCATTCACATCCGGTCAAGCTGATCGGAACGTTCACGCCGGCCAGGGCGTCGACGGCGCTCGGCATCGTGCTGGTGCTGAAGGCGTTCGCGGCCGGCTGCTCAGCCGTGACCGGGGTGGAGGCGATCGCGAACGGTGTGCCCGCCTTTCGCGAGCCGCGAGTGCGGACCGCGCAACGAACAGAGGTGTCGCTCGGCCTGCTGCTCGGGACGATGCTCGTCGCTCTCGCGGTGCTGATCCACGTTCACCACGTGGTCCCTCGGGGCGGCGTGACGATCCTCGCGCAGGTGACGGCCGGCGCGTTCGGCACGGGTTGGCCGTTCTACGTCTCGAACCTCGCCGTGACGCTCGTGCTGGCGCTCGCGGCGAACACGAGCTTCGGGGGGTTGCCGGTGCTGTTGAGCCTGCTGGCGAAGGACCACCGCCTGCCGCACGTGTTCTACCTGCGCGCCGAGCGCCCTGTGTACCGGTACGGGATCGCCGCGCTCGCGCTCCTGGCGATGCTGCTGTTGATCGCGGTCGACGCCCGGACCGACAAGCTGATTCCGCTGTTCACGATCGGCGTGTTCGTCGGGCTGACGATCAGCCAGGTCGGCCTCGTCCGGCACTGGCGACGCGAGCGTCCACCACGGTGGGCGGGCCGCGCGATGCTCAACGCGACCGGCGCGGCGATGACGGCCGTGGCCGTGGTCGTGTTCCTGTCGACGAAGTTCCTCGCGGGCGCGTGGGTCGTCGTGATCGCGGTGCCGGCGCTGATGTTCATGTTCTCGCGGATCGAGGGCTACTACGGGCAGGTCGCGCACGACCTGAAGCTCGGTAAGACGCCGCCTCGTCCGCTCAAGCGCGAGAGCATCGTGATCGTGCCGACGTCGACCGTCAATCTGCTCACCGAGCATGCCCTGAGTGCGGCGCTGTCGCTCGGCGAGACGGTGGTCGCGCTAGCCGTCGCCGGTGACGAGGAGGAGTGCAAGGCGATCAAGCGCGCATGGGATGAATGGAACCCGGGCGTCCCGATCGAGGTGCTGCTCGACCCGCATCGCTCGCTGGTCACAACCGTGCTTCGGTACATCGAGTCGATCGAGGAGCAGCACCTCACGATCACCGTCCTGATCCCCGACATCCGCCCGGGCAAACGCCGCCACGAGATCCTCCACAACCAGCGCACGCGGCTGCTCGAAGCGGCGTTGAAGGCGCGCACTGACGTCGTGATCGCAACCTTGCCGTTTCACATTCAAGACTGACCGCACCCGTTCACCGGTTGATCACCTTTTGCGAGGTGGCCGTCCGTACGGTTGCGTCGATGGCCACGGGGTCCAGTCGGCCAGACGGATACTGAAACCAGCCAAGGAGTGACGAACCAGATGGCACACAAGCTGTCAATTCGGCGTGTGACGGCACGCCACGCCGTTGGGACCGCGCTGCTCGCGTCGGCCACGGCCGCCCTAGCCACCGCCCCGCTCGCGGGTGCGAAAGCGTTCCCGACCCACCCGTTCGTGCCCGGGAGCGTGGTGATCGCGGACACGACCTATTCGGCCGAGGGCGACAAGCTGGTCCAGGTCGGCCAGAACCTGCCCTCCGGTTCGCCGGCCGTCACCGACGGGCGCTACCCCGGTGCGTTCAACAACGATGTCAACGCCGACGCCAACTTCTCCGTCGCCACCCCGATCGACCTGCTTGACGTAGATCCGTTCGGCAACATGCTGAGCCAGACCAAGGTTCCGACCGACCAGGTGGACACGAGCTTCTCGTCGAAGTCCGAGATGGCGATCAACTTCTCGACCAACGGCCAGGACCTGAGCTTCTCGGCGTACAACGCGGCGCCGGACACGCTCGATGCGTCGAACTCCGACACGCCGCTCGTGCGCGACGCGACGAACCCGGATCAGCAAGGCCCGTTCAACCGGGTCTTCAGTGACCTCAACGCGAACGGCGACTGGACTTTCACGGACTCGAACGCCTACAGCGGCGACAACGGCCGCGCGGTGCTCCTGAACAACGCCACGAACACGTTTTACGCGGCCGGCAACTCCAACAGCGGCACCACGACCACCGTGAACCCGATCACCCTCTCGGGCGGGGCACAGGGCGTCGCCGAGTCGTTCGCTTCGCAGGCCGATCAAGGCCTGGGCTCGCCGGTCATCCGGCTGGGCAACTTCACCTTCACGACCAAGGACAAGTTCGGCAAGGACACGAACTTCCGCGGTCTGACCGTCTTCAATAACGTCGTCTACTTCACCAAGGGCTCCGGCAGCAACGGAACCAACACGGTGTACTTCATCGACACCGTCGGGACGGCCTGCTCGTCGCCCGATGGCGTCGGCCTGCCGGTGCCAGGCGCAACGTTGCCGACGCTCGCCGGCGCACCGTACAACATGTGCGTGCTGAAGGGTTTCAACAACCTGCCGGCCAAGGGCAGCGCCGCCCCGAACATCTTCCCGTTCGGGATCTGGTTCGCGAACCCGACGACGCTGTACGTGGGCGACGAGGGTCCCGGGGTCCAGGGCAGCGGCAGCCCGTACGCCGGCGCGTCCTCGGACGGGAATGCCGGTCTGGAGAAGTGGTCGTTCGCGAACGGTCAGTGGAACTACGACTACACGATTCAGACGGGTCTGAACCTGGGTCAGCCCTACACGGTCCCGGCCTACCCGAAGGGCGACAACAACCTCCCCGACGGTAGCGGCGAGCCGTGGGCGCCGGCGACCG
Source organism: uncultured Solirubrobacteraceae bacterium (assembly GCA_963712675.1). Classification (GTDB taxonomy): domain Bacteria; phylum Actinomycetota; class Thermoleophilia; order Solirubrobacterales; family Solirubrobacteraceae; genus Palsa-465. Next base: position 258,875 of record CAVQJF010000019.1, on the reverse strand, counting down.
GCGGCCTGCGCAACATCTCGGGCCAGGTCAACGGCGACGGCACCGTGACGATCTACGCCACTACCTCAACGGTCAGCGGCGGCGGCGATGTCGGCGCCGACCCGAACGAGGTCGTGAAGGTCACCGACGAATTGGCGGCGACCACGCCGGGCAGCGAGTCGTTCTCGGTGATCGCGCCGCCGACGAACCGGGTCCGCTACGGCGGCGTCGCGGTGGTACCGGCCAACTACGGCAGCGGCGGCTAATTCGAGCGGCAAGGGACGTTTCTCTGGGGGCGGCGCTCTGCCGCCCCCAGAGCGCCTAGATAAGCCGGATGATCGCGGTGACGCCGACGAGCACGATCACCGCGCGCAGCGCCCGCGGGGGCAGCCGCCGCCCGTAGCGGGCGCCGAGCACGCCGCCGATGATCGAGCCGGCGGCGATCAGCCCGGCCGGTCCCCAGGCGACGTGCGCGGCGAACACGAAGATCGCACCGGAGATGAAGTTGACGAGCCCGGCGAGCACGACCTTCAGCGCGTTGATCCGCTGCAGATCGTCGTCGAGCGCGAGCCCGAGGATCGCGAGCAGCATGATCCCCTGCGCGGCGCCGAAGTAACCGCCGTAGACGCCGGTGCCGAGCACCCCCAGCATCGCCACCGGCCCGACGTGAGTTGCGCCTGAGCGCCGGTGCGACGCAAGCGCCGCTGACAGCCGATCCTGCGCGAGGATCAGCACCAGCGCGATCACGATGAACGCCGGGACGATCGACTTGAACGCCGATGCCGGCAGGCTCAGCAGCAGAACCGCCCCGATCACGCCACCGCACACGGAGGCCAGCGCCAGCCTGAGGACCCGTTCGCGCTGTCCCGCCAGCTCCCGCCGGTAGCCGATCGCTCCCGACGCCGATCCGGGCACGAGCCCGATCGTGTTCGAGACGTTCGCCACCACCGGCGCGTAGCCGAACGACAGCAGCACCGGAAAGGTGATCAGCGTCCCGGAGCCGACTACCGTGTTGATCGTGCCGGCGGCGATGCCGGCCGCGAAGATCGCGAGCCCGTGGAGCGGCGCCATCGCCGCAAGGTATTCGAGTCCCGCCCTCCAGGCGGTCCGATCCGCTCGTCGGTGTCCGGCCGCAGGACGACGATCTCCCCGGGCGCATTGTCGAGCAGCCACGCGACGTCTTCGGCGTCGAACCCGGCGCCGCCCTGTGGCGCGGCCGCGATCACGATCCGGTCGAACCGTTCCTCGGAGAGCGCCTGGCGCAGCGCGTGGCGGTAGCTCCGGCCACGCTCGATCCGGGCGTCGACCGGGACCCCGAACGCTGCCGCCCGCTGCTCGATCGCCTCCTGGAGCGGGATCGCGACTCCCGACTGCCGCGGCAGCGACACCTCGAGCGGCAGGTCGAGCGACACCCTGCACAGGAACACCGGGACGAGTGTCGCGTTCTCCGCGCTTGCCAGCCGCAGCGCTGCGTCGAGCGCCCGCGCCGACAGCGCGTGCGCGACGAACGGGAACAGGATCCGTCTCGTGCCGGTGATCGGCGGCCGGCTCGGCCTGCGGACGCGGTAGTTCAGATGTGTGTACCCGAGCACCGCGAGGCCCACGGCGAGCACGACCACGACGCCGATCAGGACGGCGGTCACGACTCCTCCGTCCGGCGCTGTGTGCGGTCGGCGACGATCCTCAAGTCGATGCCGGGCAGCAACCCGAGCAGCCTGAACGGAAGCGCGGGCTGCGTCAGCCGCCGCATCGCGCTGCGTGGCTTCGGGGGGCCCATGAGTACGTACGTGGTACCGCGCTCGTTCGCGACACGCTGGGTCACGAGCGCGACGTCGCCGCCGTGCTCGACCAGCAGGTGGGCGCCGAGCACGCTTGCGAGCCGGCGCATCGCCTCGAGCTGCTCGAGCTCGGCCTCGCTCGGGTTGTGGTCGGTCACCCACAGCAGATCGAGCTCCGCGCCGAGGCGCTGTGCCGAACGCCATGCGCGTCGCACGACGCGCTGCGATTCGGCTCGCGGGGTGATCAGCGCCAGCAAGCGCTCTCCGATCGCCTGTGGCGCGGCGTTGTCGATCAGCCGCTCATCACGGGCGCGGTGGCGCGCCGGGTCCGAGTCGGCCGGGATCCGCTTCGCCTCCACCTCCTCGGCGACCTGGCGCAGCGCGACCTCGCGGAGCGCCGACAAATTCTCGATCTTGAAGAAGTTCGACAGCGCCGCCTCGATGCGCTCGCCCGGATAGACCTTCCCCGCCTGCAGCCGCTCGATCAGCGACTCCGGCGTGATGTCGATCAGCACGACATCGTCGGCAGAACCGAGCACAGAGTCCGGGACCGTCTCCCGCACGCGGATCCCGGTCAGCTCGGCGACCTGGTCGTTGAGGCTCTCGAGGTGCTGCACGTTGACGGTCGAGAACACGTCGATCCCGGCCGCGAGCACGTCTGCGATGTCCTCGTAGCGCTTTGAGTGCTCGACGCCGGGGGCATTCGTGTGCGCCAGCTCGTCGATCAGGCACAGCTCCGGGGCGCGCTCGATGATCGCCGGCAGGTCCATCTCCTCGAGCACCGAATCGCGGTAGGTGACCCGGCGGCGCGGGACGAACTCCAGCCGGCGCGCCTGGGCGATCGTCTCGGCGCGCCCGTGGGGCTCGAGGTAGCCGATCACGACGTCGCGACCGGCCTCCGCCTCGGCTTGTCCTTCCTGCAGCATCCTGTACGTCTTACCGACGCCGGCAGCCATCCCGAGAAAGATCCTGTATCGGCCCCGGCGTTCATTCCCGAGCGACGCGGTCGTCGGTGTCGTGATCGGCGTCAGCTCGCTCACGTTGCGGCCCCAGTGGCATTCAGTCGGGCGCGTCTAGCCATTGCATGGCAGTTTGTAGCGCGGCGGTCAGCGCACGCGGATGGCGCTGCATGTAGCACGGGCCTGAGCCGTCGGTGATCAGCAGTTGCAGCCTGGCGACGCCGCGAGCGTCAAGCGGAACATCGGAGCGCAGCTGCAGGACAATCACGTCGATCAGCGGCGCTGCCGCCCGCACCTGCTCGCGGCACGGCCGGATCGCGGCCGTGTGCCGAAACTGCCGCGCCGGCCGCTCGGCATCGACGAGCAGGCGCTCGAATCCCGACGCGACCGCGCCTCGCATCCGGCGGCTGGTGAGCTGTCGGGCGCGAGCGGCGTGCACCGGCGAACGCCACGGCGCGATCCCGGTGGCGAGCTGTGTATCGAGCCAGTGGGCGCGGAGCCGGGCCGCCACATACGCCCTCGGGTGGCGCGGGTGGCGGCGCTGGCGCTTCGTCGGCGTCCTGAGAAAGCCGGTGGCTGCATGGGTGCCTCTCATGCGCCGAGCAGGTTATGCACGATCAGGTCGATCAGTTTGATCCCGATGAACGGCGCGATGATCCCGCCGAGCCCGTAGATCCAGAGGTTGCGCCGGAGCAGCGCGCTCGCGCCGATGGCCCGGTAGCGAACACCCTTGAGCGAGATCGGGATCAGCGCCGGGATCACGATCGCGTTGAAGATGATCGCCGAGATCACCGCGGACCGGGGCGTGCCGAGGCTCATGACGTTGAGCACGTGCAGCGGGCCCTCGCCGGTCTTGGAAGTGGCGTAGGTGGCGATGAAGATCGCCGGCAGGATCGCGAAGTACTTCGCTACGTCGTTGGCGATCGAGAACGTGGTCAGCGCGCCGCGGGTGATCAGCAGCTGCTTGCCGACTTCGACGATCTCAATCAGCTTCGTCGGATTGGAGTCGAGGTCGACCATGTTGCCGGCCTCGCGCGCCGCCTGGGTGCCCGTGTTCATCGCCACGCCCACGTCGGCCTGCGCGAGCGCGGGCGCGTCGTTGGTGCCGTCGCCGGTCATCGCGACCATCCGGCCCTGCTCCTGCTGGTCCTTGATCAGCGCCAGCTTCGCCTCTGGCGTCGCCTCGGCGAGGAAGTCGTCGACGCCCGATTCCTCGGCGATCTTGGCGGCGGTGAGACGGTTGTCGCCGGTGATCATGATCGTCCGGATGCCCATCGCGCGGAGCTGGTCGAAGCGCTGGCGCATCCCCTCCTTGATCGTGTCCTTCAGATAGATGACGCCCATCACCTGTGCATCGCGCGCGACTGCTAGTGGCGTCCCGCCTTCGCGGCCGATCCGATCGAGCACCGGCTGCAGCTCGGCCGGCGGCCGGCCGCCTTCACCGCTCACGAATGCGATCACCGCATCGCCGGCGCCCTTGCGCAACTGTCGGCCGTCGAGGTCGACGCCGCTCATCCGCGTCTGCGCGGTGAACGGGACGAAGTTCGCATGGAGTTGCGCCATGTCGTGCTCGCGGATCCCGTATTGCTTTGCGAGCACGACAATCGAGCGGCCCTCTGGGGTCTCGTCGGCGAGCGACGCGAGTTGTGCGACCTCGGCGAGCTCGGCTTCTGAGACCCCGGGCATCGGGATGAATTCACTCGCGAGCCGGTTGCCGATCGTAATCGTGCCGGTCTTGTCGAGCAGCAGCACGTCGACGTCGCCCGATGCCTCGACCGCGCGTCCGGAGAGCGCGAGCACGTTGCGGCGCACGAGGCGGTCCATGCCGGCGATCCCGATCGCCGACAGCAGCGCGCCAATCGTCGTCGGGATCAGCGCCACCAGCAGCGAGATCAGCGTCGTCTCTGAGATCGCCGTATGCGCGAACAGGCCGAACGGTCGCAGCGTCGCGACCACGATCATGAAGATCAGCGTCAACCCGGCGAGCAGGATGTTGAGCGCGATCTCGTTCGGCGTCTTGCGCCGCGCGGCGCCTTCGACAAGCGCGATCATCCGGTCGAGGAACGAGTTGCCAGGCTCCTGCGTGATCTCGACCACGATCCGGTCGGAGGTCACGCGGGTGCCGCCGGTGACCGCCGAGCGGTCGCCGCCGGACTCGCGGATCACGGGCGCTGACTCGCCGGTGATCGCCGACTCGTCGACCGTCGCGATTCCCTCGATCACCGTCCCGTCGCCAGGGATGAGCTCGCCCGCCTCGACGACGACGACGTCGCCACGGGTCAGCTCGGAGGCCCTTTTGGTGGTGCCATCCCGGAGCTGAGCGACCGTCTCCTGGCGCATCGAGCGCAGCGTGTCGGCCTGCGCGCGGCCGCGGCCCTCGGCGAACGCCTCGGCCATGTTCGCGAACACGACGGTCAGCCACAGCCAGACGGAGATCACGAACGTGTACCAACCTGGGTCGTCACCGCCAAGCGCCTTGCCGCCGAAGACCTGGATCAACCACGTGACCGTCGTGATCACGGCGCCGATCTCGACCACGAACATCACCGGGTTGCGGATCTGCACCCGTGGATCGAGCTTCAGGAAGCTGTCGATCAGCGCGCTGATGACGATCTCCCGGCGGAACAGAGAGACGGCGCGGCGCTCGGTCGGAGTTGGATTAAGGCCCGCCGGCCCGGTGTCGACTGACATCAGTGACCTCCCGTCACACCGTCGAGCGCGAGGTTGAGCTCGAGCACGTTGACGCCCTGCTCGCCGACGAATCCGAGCCCACGCCCGTGCGTGTACCGGGCGATCAGCTGGTCGACCCGAGCGAGCGCCAGGTGCCGCACGGCGGCGACGCGGTACGCCTGAATGTCGGCGTTTGCGATCGAGATGTCCGGGTCGATCCCCGAGGCGGAGCTGTCCACGGCATCGACCGGGATCCTCGCGGCGGTCAGGCCGCCCGGGTAATACGGGGCGCCGCCGGGGCTCTTGTCGAGCGCGATGTATGCCGCGATGTTGCCGGCGAGCACCTGCTCGGTCGCGACGCTGTTGGGGCCCAGGTTCGAGAACGCCGTGGCGGCCGCGTTGTCCGGCGTACCACCGGCGATGTAGGGCTCGCCGGTCGCCGAGGGCCGGCTCTGGAAGTACTTGAGCTCGGGCAGCAACCGCGGGCCCTTGGTGCTCGTGAGCTGCGGCTTGCCGTCCTTGACCAGCTGGTATTCGAAGCTCTGGCCGATGATCTTGGAGCCAACGAGGCGGCCGTGGACGTAGATCTTCTGGCCGTTCGCGTTGCCGGGGAACGCGACCTGGCTCACGCCCGTGATGAACAGCGGGTACAGAACCCCGCATAGCAGCGTGATCACGACGATCCCGATAGCTGAGGTGATGATGTCTTTTCTCATCTCTAGTACAGGTGCGGGGTCAGGCCCTGGACGATCGGTCCGAGCAACAGGGCGGGGAAGAAGGTGAGTGCGCCGACGAGCACGATCACGCCGATCAGCAGCACGACGAAGGTCGCGTTGTCGGTCCGCATCGTGCCGAGACCCGCGGGGCTGATCCGCTTCCCGGCGAGCGAGCCGGCAACCGCGAGCGCGAACAGGATTGGCCCGAACCTGGCGAGCACCATCACGAAGCCGCCGAGGAGGTCGGCGAACTTGACTCCGTGGGCGCCGAGGTTCCCGGCGTTCGGCTGGATGTAGCCCGTGTAACCGGCGAATGCGGAGCCGTTGTTGTTCGCTTGCGAGAGGTAGGCGTAGAGACTCTCGGAGAAGCCCTGGGGACCGGTGGCGGCAGCGGATATCGAAGCTCGGCCTGCCTTGCTCGCGACCGCGAGCGACGTTGCGATCAACGCGAACAGGGGCGTGATCAACAGCCCTATCGCTACGAGTTTGATCTCGCGCGCCTCGATCTTCTTGCCCAGGTACTCGGGCGTCCGTCCGACCATCAGCCCGCCGAGGAACACGGCGAGCAGCACGTACAGGAGGATCGAGTAGAGGCCCGTTCCGACGCCGCCGAAGATCACCTCGCTGGCCGACAGGTTGGCCAGGGGGACGGCACCGCCGATCCCCGTGAACGATTCGATCGCACCGTTGACCGCCCCGCATGAGGTCACGGTTGTGATCACGTCGAACAGCGCCGTGCCCGCAAGCCCGAAGCGCTGCTCCTTGCCCTCCATGTTGCCGCCGGTCGAGCCGTGGATGACACCCGTATGGAGGCCCGCGGCATGCTGGGCGGGCGAACCGTGCGCCTCGGCGATATAGGCGACGCATACCGCGCCGAGGAACATGATCATCATCGTCGCGTAGATCGCGTAACCCTGGCGTCGCTTCTCGGCCATCCGGCCGTACATGAACACGAGCGCCGCCGGGATCAGGAGCACGCTGAGCATCTCGACGAGGTTGGAGAAACCGGACGGGTTCTCGAACGGGTGCGCCGAGTTGGTGTTGAAGAAGCCGCCGCCGTTGGTCCCGAGTTCCTTGATCGCCTCCTGCGAGGCAACGGGACCCATCCCGATCTGGTTCGCGAGCCCGGACGGCCCGGAGACGTTCAGGTAGTGCGAGAAGTTCTGGATCGAGCCCTGGAATACGAGAATCAGCGCGACCACGATCGAGATCGGCATCAGCACGTACAAGATCGTGCGGACGAGGTCCTGCCAGAAGTTGCCGATGCTGCTACCGCTGCGGCTGATGATCCCGCGGATCAACGCCACCGCGACGACGATCCCGACCCCGGCCGAGACGAAGTTCTGGACCGTGAGCCCAGCCATCTGGCTGAAGTAGCTCATTGTCGTCTCGCCGCCGTAGTACTGCCAGTTCGTGTTCGTCACGAACGACGACGTCGTGTTGAAGGTGACATCCCACGTGCCCGAGTGGAAGTGCTGCGGGTTCAGACCCGTGAAATTCCACAGCGTCTGCGTGCGGAGGATCAGGTACAGGAGCAGCCAGCCTCCGAGCGAGAAGATGATCAGGCTCTTGGCGTAGCCCTTCCAGTCCTGACCCTTGTTCGGGTCTACTCGGATGATCCTGTAGATCAGCCGCTCCGGACCGCGGAACAGCGGATCCAGGAACGTGCTCTCGCCCGCGTACACCGCGGCCATATAGCGACCCAGCGGCATCGCGAGCATGGTCAGGATGAAGACGAACGCGAAGATCGTCAGCCAGCCGAGGAACGTCATTGCGTCAGAACTTCTCTCCGCGCAGCAATGCGTACAGCAGGTACGCGCAGACGATCACCGAGACGACGAGGCCGAAGAAGTCGCTCCCGCTCATCGCCGCCGCTCGCCGTCCGGGCTCGCCTGTAAGGCGGCGGCGGGAGTCATCCGGCTGCTCAGGTGGCCGACGAACGCACCCAGCGGGAGGTTCATACCCGGTCGATTCCGTAGATGAGCGCGTAGAGCCCCACGAACAAGAGGGCTCCCAGCGCGATAGCGACAATGTCCATGCGACGATCATCGAGCGGCCACTGTCAAGGCCGCGTGCAGAAGGCAGCAGGCGACATGAAGATGTTGTGAAGGCCCGCCGGTACCATTGGCTGCGGGTGAGCCGGGAAGACTGGTCGGCGCTTTCGTTCCCGACCCGTTACGGAGCTACGTGTCAGTCCCAGCGGCGCTGTTGCTGTTCTTTCCGTCACTGCTCGCGACGCTCGCGGCGGCGCGGCTGTTCGCCCGCCGGCTCGACAAGCTGGGAGTGCGGTTCGGGCTCTCGGAGCCCCTGATCGGCCTGTTGACCGCGCTCGCCGCCGACGGGCCGGAGATCTCCTCGGCGCTGATCGCGCTGATCAAGGGCTCCCACGGGGCGAGCGTCGGCGTGCTAGTCGGCTCGAATACGTTCAACCTCGCGGCGATGCTCGGCGTCAGCGCGTTGCTCGCGGGCCGTGTTTGCGCGGCGCGTGCGACGCTGGCGGTGGAAGGAACGGTCGGCGCGGCCGTCACGGCGATCGCCGTCGCCGTGCTGCTTGGCTGGATCGGGGCGACCGTCGCTGCGCTGCTCGCCGCGGCCGTGGTTGTGCCCTACCTGGCGCGCGTCGTGCGGACGGGCGAGCCATACCAAACGCCCCCGGCGCCGAGCTCGACGGCCGGCTCGAGGTCGACAGACCCGAGCCACCATCTGCTCGCCCTGGTCGTCGCCGATGTCGTCGTAATCGTCGCTGGGAGCGCGGGGATGGTCCAGGCTGCGCTGTCGCTTGGCCACGCCTGGCACATCTCCGATTCCGCGCTGGGCGTGCTCGCCCTCGGGCCGCTCACAAGCATCCCGAACGCGATGACGGGTGTCCGGCTGGGTCTCGCCGGCCGCGGCGAGGCGCTCGTCGGCGAGGCGCTCAACAGCAACACGCTGAACCTCGCCGCGGGGGTGATCGCGCCGTCGCTGTTCGTGACGCTGCTGGCGACCTCGGGGACGGCCAAGGCCGAGCTGTGGTGGCTGGTCGGGATGACGGCCGTTACCACGTTCCTCCTCGCGCGCCGGCCGGGGCTCGGACGAGTCGGCGGCGCGCTCCTGATCGTGCTGTACCTAGGCTTCCTGGCGCTCGCGGGAACCTGACGGGCGAGCCAGTTAGCCGACGAACCGGTAGCCGACGCCCGGGTCGGTGCGGATGTATCGCGGTCCGCCGTCCGGCTCGATCTTGCGCCGCAGGTTCGCGATGTGCGCCCGCAGGACCTGCGTATCGTCGCCGTAGCCCGCGCCCCACACGGACACGAGCAGGTCGCGGTGGGTCATCAGCCGCCCGCGGTTACGCGCCAGCATCGCCAGCAGCTCGAACTCGGTCGGCGTCAGGTGGACCTCCTCGCCGTCGCGATGCACGGCGTGTCGCGCGAGATCGACCTCGAGGCCGTCCGTGCTGATCACGGCCTCCGCGGGTCCGGGCGCCGTGCGGCGCAGGTTCGCCTTTAACCGCGCGACCAGCTCTCGCGGCCCGAACGGCTTCGTCACATAGTCGTCGGCACCGGCGGCGAGTGCGCGAACCTTGGCGTCCTCGTCGCCGACGGCCGAGAGCACGATCAGCGGCATCTGGCTCCACTCGCGCAGCCGGCGGCACAGTTCGATGCCGTCGCCGTCGGGCAGCACCACGTCGATGATCGCGGCGTCCGGGCGATTGACCGCTGCGACGTCGAGCGCTTCGGCGACGGTGCTCGCCGGCAGCGCCTCGAATCCCGCATCACGCAGGATCACGCGCAGCGCGCGCAGGATCTGGTGTTCGTCGTCGCATACGAGGATCCGCGGCCGCGCGTTCACGCCGGCACCTGTGCGATGTCGGACTCGATCGGCAGCGAGACGACGAAGCTCGTTCCCTGACCCGGGAGCGACTCGACGGAGATCGTGCCGCCGTTCGCCTCCACGAATCCCTTCGCGATCGCGAGTCCGAGTCCTGAGCCGGTCCACGGCTCCCGGCCGGGGTGGGCGCCGCGGTAGAACGGCTCGAAGATCCGCTCGCGCTCGGCCGCATCGATCCCGGGTCCCTGGTCGACGACGCTGACGACCACCCGCGGCCCCGTGCGACGCGCGTGCACATGCACCGGTAGGCCGTTCGAGTAGCGGCGCGCGTTCTCGAGCAGGTTCGCGAACGCGCGCTCGAGCTGCGCGGCGTCGGCCCTGAGCGCGGGCACGTCGGGATCGATCGTCAACCGCAGCTCGCAACCATCTCCGGCGCCCTCGCGCGCGGCAAGCACGATGTCATCGAGCGAGACCCAGTCGAGTCGCGGCTCGGCGCTGCCCGCCTGGAGCCTCGACAGGTCGAGCAGCTTGTCGACCACGGTCGCGAGCCGCCCGCCCTCGCCGACGACTGCGGCGCTCAGTTCGGTCCGCTCCTCCGGCGTCAGCGACTGCGCACCGAGCGCGTGTCCGGCTGCGACGATCGCGGTCAGCGGCGTCCGCAGGTCGTGCGAGACGGTCCGCAGCAGCGCGGTCTTGACGTCGTCCGAGCGGCGCAGCGCAGCGGTCTCGACCGCCTCGGCCTGCAGCGCGTCGCGCCGCAGCGCGATCGCGACGAGCGCCTCGAGCGCCGGCACGACCCGACCGCGCAGCCGTTCGACGGTGTCGGCGGGCAGCCCACGGGGGAGCAGCAGCGTCGCGAGCTGGGCGCCGTCGGCGCCCCGCAGTGCGAATGCGCGCCGGCGCTCGTCGCCCTCCGTGGGGCCGAGCTCGATCGCGGCCGACGGGATCGCGAGCGCCTCCGCGACTCGTCGCGCCGTCGCCCCGAGCGCCTCGCTCGTGGCCGAGCCCGCCAGCAGCTCGCGCGCGAGCGCGGCCGCCAGATCCGCCTCGCTCCGGCGCCGGTCGGCCTCCTGCGCACGGCCGCGTGCCAGCTCGGCGATCGCCGAGACGACGACGGCGATCGTCATGAAGGCCGCGAGGGCGACCCAGTTGCGGCTATCGGAGATCGTGAACCGGCCGACCGGCGGGAGGTGGAAGAAGTTGAACGCGGCGGCGCTCAGTAGCGACGCCAGCAGCCCGAGCCCGAGGCCCCAGTAGGCGGACACGAGCAGCACCGCCGGGAGGTAGACGACGCTCAGCGAGACCGGGGGAGCGAGTTGCTTGAGCGGGTAGATCGCGCCCGTCGCCGCGGCGACCGCGCCGAGTGCGACGAGCAACCCGAGCGCGCGGCGCGGGCGACTACCGCTCAGAGATCCGGCCATCGTTAAGTTCCGTACGCCGACGGTGGCGGCGCCGCGCTCTGGGCCGAGGCGATCTGGGCCAGCAGCGCCGCTGGGCTCGTGCCGGCCAGCACGCGCAGCCGCGGCAGCCGGAAGGGATCGCTGCTCGGGCTCGCCCAGCCCGGGATCACCGTCGTGGAGCCGATGTATCCGGCGGTCTTGACGGCCGCGACTACGGTCGCGTTGTAGTGGCCGGACGGATAACAGAACCAGTTGACGGGGACCCCGTACCGATGCTGGACCATCTTGCGGGCGGTCGCGACCTGATACTCGAGCTCAGCGGGGGTGAGCGCGACCAGATCGGCGTGGCTGATCCCCTGCGTGTCAAGCTCCCAGCCGGCGGCGACGAGCGCCTTGACCTGCTCGGTCGTCAGGCCTCCCTGGGACGGAGGCAGGCCGGTCAGCTGGATGTTCTCGTCCGCCACCCAGTGCATCCGCTCCAGGACCGGCAGCGCGTTGGCGTACTGAGATCGGTAGCCGTTGTCGAACGTCAGCACGATCGGTTTGCCCGGTCCGAGTGGCACGCCGCGGGTCCAGTACGCCTCGAGCTGATCGAGCGTGACCGCGTGCCACCCGGCTGCCTTCAGGGCCGACATCTGCGCAGCGAATTCATTGGCGGGTACGTACAGACCGGGGAACGGCGCGCCCGCGGGCGGCGGCGCGATCACGTGATACATCAGCACCGGCACGGGCGTCGTGCCGGGCTTGCCCGTCGCGGCGCCGGTGACCGTCGAGCCTGCGTGGAATGTGGATGTCCTGCCCGCGGCGCGTCCATGGGCGTGCCCGGGGGCGCGACGGCCGGCGCGGGCAACTCGGCTCGGCGAGCCGCTGCCACCTCCGGAGGCCAACGCCACCGCGCCCGCGACGACCGCGAGCAGTACGACAACACCAAGCGCGGCGGCGCGGCGGCGGCGGGCTCGCAGCTTGCGTTCCCGCGCCCGCGCGAGGCGGCGGGCCTGGACTTCCTCGAGGTTCATCTCGCTAGCGAATGTATAAAGGACTCTCCGGCGCGGGGGCGAAACGGCATACATGCTGCTGAGACATCGCGGACCCGGGATCGAGTCCCGTCCGGTCCAAAACGCCGCAGGGCTCGAGCACCTGCAAGCTGAAGTAGTCGCGATCATGCGCTGGCTCAGACAGAGCCGCGTCGAATTCGTCGTCGTCGGTCCGGTCGCCCGTGCGATCCGTGGCGACACCGCTGCCCGCGGGCCGGTCGCAATCGTGCCGGCGCCGTACGGTCGCAACATCGAGCGCCTGTCGCGGGCGCTCTCCTCGGCACACGCGCGCCAGCGGATCGACGGCGAGTCCGAAACGAGTCCGATCCGGCTGAACGCGGAAAAGCTGGCCCGAGGCCCGCGGTGGACGCTCCGCTGCGGGGTCCATGACCTCGACGTAGAGGGTCGCGCGCCGGGACTGCCGCGCTACCAGGAGGTGCTGTATGAAGCCGGCACGTTCGAACTCGAGCCGGGCCTGAAGATCGAGGTCGCGTCGCCCGAGGATGTCGAGCACTACGACCACGTACAGAAAACCGGCGTGGCGCCCGAGATCCGGATCACGCGCAAGCACCGCCAGCCGACACAGACTTAGGCTTTTCTCACCTGGTGTGGGCTACCCTCGGCCCATGCCCAGACGCGCCTCGCAGGCGCTGCTCGGAGCAGTGATCGCGGTCGCGCTGCTGTTCCTGACGTGGTTCCTCGCGTTCCACGTGACCGTCTTCGAGCGCGCCGACCAGAAGATCCTGACGGGCTTCAGCGGACTCAATGGCGTGCGCGTCGCACCGATCGCGACCGATATCGCGCGGCTCTGCGACCCGAAGCCGTACGTCTTCTTCGCGGCGATCGTCGTACTGGTAGCGCTGTTCCGCCGGCGCTGGCGGGTGGCGGCCGCGATCTCGGCGGTGCTGATCGGTGCGAACGTCACGACCCAGCTGCTCAAGCCGCTGCTCGCTCACCCGCGCGCGGCGTCGCTGCTCGGAGGCGTCCCGCCGATCGCGGCGGCATCGTGGCCAAGCGGCCACGCCACAGCCGCGATGTCGCTGGCGCTGTCATCGGTGATCGCGGCGCCCGCACGCCTGCGGCCGTATGTGGCGGCGCTCGGCGCGACCTTCGCGGTCGCGGTGAGCTACTCGTTCCTGACGCTCGAGTGGCATTACCCGAGCGATGTGTTCGGAGGGTTCCTCGTCGCCGCTTCGTGGACGCTTGTCGCGATCGCCGCGGTGCTGGCCTCCGACCGGCGTCAGCCGCGCGTCGTCGAAGGCACGCCGCCGGGACGTAGCCTGTCGGTCCGTGAGGCTCTCGCTCCGCCGGGCCTGGCGCTGCTCGGCGCACTCGCGCTCGTCGGTCTCGTCGTGCTCGCGCGCCCTCACGAAGTGGTCGCGTACGCGCGTGTCCACACCGCGTTCATTGTCGGCGCGCCGGCGATCGCGGCCCTTGGCCTGGCGCTCGCAACCGGCGTGATGCTGGCGCTGCGCCGCTAGCGGTAGCGCCCCGGCTCCCACAGCGGCTCGTCGCCACCGTTGGCGCCACGGCTGAGAATGAACAGCAGGTCCGACAGCCGGTTCAGATAGCGGACAACCTCCGCGTTGAGCTCCTCGCCGACGACGATCGCGAGCCGTTCCGCGCGCCGGCAGACGGTCCTGCAGACGTGCAGGTGCGCGGCGGCGGGCGTTCCGCCAGGGAGCACGAACGACTTCAACGGAGCGAGCGAGGCGTTGACCTCGTCGCAGCGCTGCTCGAGCCATCCGGTCTGCTCGGGAATCACCCGTAACCGCTCCTTGGAGGAGTCCTCGGGGGCCGCGATGTCGGCGCCGACGTCGAACAGGTCATTCTGGATCCGCCTGAGCCAGTCGGCGTATTCGGGCCGCAGATCGTTGAGCGTCAGGGCCACGCCGAGCTGAGAATTGAGCTCGTCCACGGTCCCGTACGCCTCGATCCGGGGGTGCGTCTTCGGCACCCGGCTCATGTCGCCGAGGTGCGTCTCACCGCCGTCGCCGAGCCGTGTATAGATGCGCGTGAGGTTGACGGTCATCGTTCACGTGAGGATACGCACGCGGTACGATGGCGCGGTTCAAGGTCGGTGGTGATGGGCAGCCGGTGAGACTCCGGAGCGGACGCGCCACTGTGATCGGGGACGCCAGCCGCAGCAGGAACGAGCCACTGGACGACGTGAGGTCAACCGGGAAGGCGCGGCGGGTAGGCCCGTAAGCCAGGAGACCAGCCTCCGACCACCAAGCCGATTACACCCTCGCGGAAAGGGGTGGCTCTCCCATGCAACGTAAGTACATACTCGCTGTGGGCGGCGCGACGATCGCGTTCGCCCTTGCACTGTCGGGCGTCGCCGCAGCATCAAGCGGGCCGGCGGTGACGGTACGTATCGAAGGTCTGACGAAGACACTGTTGCCCGCGACCGTCGTGCACGGCGTGTCCGGCGCGATCACGAAGGGCGGCACGCCCGCCGGAGCGTGTCCGGGCGCCAGCGGCGCCGGTGCGCTCGACGCCGCCACCCACCACCGATGGGGCGGCAGTTGGGACGCGAAGTACATGGCGCTGTCGGTCACATCGATCTTCGGCGAGACGTATGCGCTGAGCTCGAAGAAGGACTACTGGAGCCTGTGGGTCAACAACGGCTACGCGCCGACGGGGATCTGCGGGATCAAGCTCAAGGCCGGCGAGCAGCTGCTGTTCGCCGCGGTCCCTGACAGCCCGACCGAGTACCCGCTCGGGATCAGCGCGCATGCAACGGCTGTCGCCGGCCATGCGCTCAAGGTCACGACGGTGGCGTACAACGGCGGCGGCAAGGCGAAGCCGCTCGCGGGCGTCAAGGTCACAGGCCACGGCGTCCGGGCCGTCAGCAACAGCCACGGCGTTGCGACGATCACGCCATCGCACAGCGGCACGCTGGTCCTCAACGCCAGCAAGCCCGCATACATTCGCGCCGCCTCGCTGAGCGTGCGCGTGACGGGCTAGCAGCGAGTGCGCCGCCGGGTGCGACGAGCACTCGCGGCGGCGGCGGCCGCGATCACCGCGGTCGCCGTCGCCGGTTGCGGCCTCGGGTCGGGACCCGGGACGGGCGACATCACCGTCACGGTCACCCGCGGCTTCGGCACCGAGCGGATCGGCGCGATCACGGTCGCGCGCGTCCCGGGCTCCGAGACCGTGATGCGGATCCTCGAGCGACGGTTCGCCGTTCAGACCCGGTACGGCGGCGGCTTCGTCGAGTCGATCGACCGGCGCGCCGGGAGCGGCTCGCAGATGGATTGGTTCTACTACGTGAACGGGATTCAGGCGCCGCACGGAGCGGCCGCCACGAGCCTGCACCGCGGCGACCACGTGTGGTGGGATCTGCACGACTGGAGCGCGACCGACACGATCCCGGCCGTCGTCGGCTCGTTCCCGGAGCCGTTCGTCAACGGCAACGGCGGCAAACGGCTACCGGTCACGCTCGAGTGCGCGGCCGACGTGAGGGCCGCATGCGCGAGCGCCACCAACGCCCTGAACGCGGCCCACATTCCGTTCGCTAGCCAGTACATCGGCACTGGGTCGGGGTCCGACACGCTCGGGATCGTGGTCGGCACGTGGGCCGACCTGCGGCCCGAGGTAGCCGCGGGGCTGATCGACCACGGCCCGTCGGCGAGCGGCGTCTACGCCCGTTTCTCCGGCGATGGGCGGTCGCTGGCGCTGCTCGATCCGGCTGGTCATACGGTGCGGACGATCGGCGCTGGCGCGGGGCTCGTGGCGGCGACCGCCGACAGCCAATCAGAGCCGACGTGGATCGTGACCGGGACCGATGCGGCCGGCGTCGCAGCGGCCGCCGCCGCGTTGACCCCGAGCCGGCTGCACGACCACTTTGCGCTCGCCGTGCAGGGCGCCACGGATTTCCCGGTTCCGCTCGAAGGCAACTCGTGAGCTATAGGAATCGCGCGAGCCCGCTGCACGCGGCGCGCGCGGGGGTCGCGTGCCTGTACTGCCTGTCGCTGCTGTGCGCGGCGCTCGTGCTGTCGAACCCGGTCGCGCTCGGGGCGGTGGCGCTGGCCGTGCTCGGCGCGGGGGTCGGCGCCGGCGTCGGGCGCGAGCTGCGCCGTGCGGCGCTGTTCTCGCTGCCGGTCGGGCTCGTGATCGTCGTGATCAACATGTTCGCGAGCCGCAACGGGCTGACCGTAATCGTCAGGCTCGGCGATCTGCCGGTCCTGGGGCACACCGACATCACGCTCGAGGCGACCGCGTACGGCGGCGTGCTCGCGCTGCGGGCCGCCGCGCTGATCATGTGCGGTGCGCTGTACACCGCCGCGGTCGATCCCGACGAGGTTCTGCGCCTGTTCCGGCGCGTGTCGTTCCGCTCGGCGCTGACGGCGACGCTCGCGACAAGGATCGTCCCGGTACTCGCGCGGGACTCGCGCAGGCTCGCCGATGCGCAGCGCTGCCGGCCCGGAGCGGCGCCGTCACGATTCCAGCTGATGCGAGCCGTGACCGGCGGCGTGCTCGACAGAGCGCTCGACGTCGCGGCCGCGCTCGAGGTGCGCGGCTACGCGGGCGCGCGCAGGCCCGCGCGGGCCCCCCGGCCGTACTCACGCCACGACCTGGCGTTCGCGCTCTCGGCGGCGTCGCTCGTCGCGCTGTCGGTCGCCGCTCGTGCTGCCGACTGGGCGCCGTTCCGCGCCTACCCCTCGCTCCACTCTCCGGTGAGCGGATCCGTCGTGGCCGTGACGGTCGCCGTCCTGGCGTGCGCGTGGCTGCCGTTCGGCGATCGCCGTGGGATCGGGAGGTACTGATGTTCGAGTGCGACCGGCTCACGTACTCGTATCCCGACGCCTCGTCGCCTGCCCTGAGCGACGTCTCGCTCGAGCTGGGCGCCGGCGAGCTGGTGCTGCTCGCCGGGGCCTCGGCATCGGGCAAGTCGACGCTGCTACGGGCAGCCAGCGGACTGGTGCCACATTTCTTCGGGGGGGTCTTCTCGGGTCAGGTGGTCGTCGCCGGGATGGATACGCGCTCGTGCGGACCGGCCGAGCTGGCGGCCTCCGTGGGCACGCTGTTCCAGGATCCCGAGACGCAGGTCGTGATGGGGACGGTGCGGGTCGAGCTTGCGTTCGGACTCGAGAACCGGGGGGAGAGCGCCGCCGCCGTCGCGCGGGCGGTCGAAGAGGTCGCGCTGGCGCTCGGGATCGGAGAGCTCCTTGACCGCTCGACGGCCGAGCTGTCGGGTGGCGAACTGCAGCGGGTGGCGCTCGGCGCCGCGCTCGCGGGGCGGCCTCGTCTGGTCGTGCTCGACGAGCCGACCTCGCAGCTCGACCCGGTGGCCGGCGACGAGCTGATCGGGCTGCTGCGGCGGCTGAACGAGGACAACGACACGACGATCCTGCTCGCCGAGCACCGCCTGGAGCGCTGCCTGCCGTTCGCCGACCGCGTGGTGGCGCTGGTCGAGGGCCGCATGGCCTGCGACGGGACGCCGTCCGAGTTCCTCGCATGGGCGGCGCATGCCGCCCCCGAGCTCCAGACGCCCGGCGCGAAGCTCCTCGGCGGCCTCGGGTTGCGCCCGGTCGCCGGCGTCAAGGCCACCCGCGCGGCCCTCCGGCAGGCGGGAATCCTCGACGCCGTTGGAATTTACGGTCCCCACGAACAGAAAATCCAACAGCGTGGGGAACCGGGGTCGCCCGCGGCCCTGGCGTTCGATCGCGTCTGGCACGAGCTGCGTGACGGACCCGCGATCCTCCGCGGCGCGTCGATTTCGATCGCCGCCGGGGAACGGGTCGCGCTGATGGGGCGCAACGGCGCCGGCAAGTCGACCCTGCTCCGGCACGCCGCCGGGCTGATGAAGCCGACCCGCGGGAAGGTAACCGCCGCCGGCCGCGTCGCGCTCCTGCTCCAGAACCCGACCGACTACCTGGTCCACGATCGAGTCGCCGACGAAGCCTCCCCGCAGGCCCTCGAGCTCGTCGGGCTGACGCACGCGGCCGCCCGCCACCCCCGCGACCTCTCCGGCGGCGAGAAGCAGCGGCTCGCGCTCGCGATCGTGCTCGGCGACCCAAGCGACCCGCCGGCGATCGTCTGCCTCGACGAACCAACCCGAGGGATGGACCGCAAACGCAAACAGCAGCTGGCCGAGCTGCTGAAGTCACTCCTTCATAGCGCCGTCTTTGTCGCCACCCACGACCCGGAATTCGTCGCCGCGTTCGCCGACCGCGTGATCCTGCTCGCCGACGGCGCCCCAATCGCCGACGGCGCAACGCACGAGATCCTGTCCGGCGGAACCTACTTCGCGACCGAAACCGCCCGGATCCTCGACGGCGCCGCGCTGACCCCCGACGAGGCGCTCGCGAAGCTCACGAGGGTTCCTGTATGAGCTGGCAGCTCGCCTCGTTCGCGATCCTCGGGCTCGCCCTCGCCGGCGGCTTCGCCTGGTACGAACGGGCGGAGCCCGACGCACGGATCATCGCGCTGGTCGCGACCCTGGCGGCGTTCGCCGCGATCGGCCGGATCGCGTTCGCCGCGTTCCCCAACGTCAAGCCGACGACCGACATGGTGCTGATCGCGGGCTACGCGCTCGGCGGCGGGCCAGGCTTCGTCGTCGGCGCAATCGCCGGCCTGACGTCGAACTTCTTCTTCGGCCAGGGACCGTGGACCCCGTGGCAGATGTCCGCCTGGGGGGTGACCGGCGCGCTCGGGGCCGGGCTTGCGCTCATCACGCGCGGTCGGATCCAACGATGGCCGCTCGCGCTCGTCTGCGCGGCGGCGGGTTTTGCGTTCGCGGCCGTGCAGGACGTCGGCGACTGGGTCACCTACAGCGACCACAGCGTGCGCCAGCTCGGGGTCTACATCGGCAGCGGGATCGGGTTTGACGTCATCGACGCGGTCGGTTGCGTCGTGTTCGCGCTCGCGTTCGGTCCGTGGTTGCTGCGCTCGATCCAGCGCTTTGCGCGCCGGCTGACGGTCACCTGGCAGCCCGTCGGGCCCACGGCGGCGATGCTCGTGGTGGCGCTCGTGGCGCTCGTGCCGGTCGGGCAGGCCCGCGCTGCGCCGACGCCGGCGGGCTACCTGCTCGCCGCGCAGAACCACGACGGCGGCTTCGGCGGTGCGCGCGGGCAGCCGTCGTCGGACCTGTTCTCGGGCTGGGCGGCCCTCGGGCTCGCCGCGATCGGTGACAACCCGGCGGACGTGAGGAACGGCGGCGCCAGCTTGCTCTCCTATATCGAAGCTCACCCCGGCACGGGCCCCGGCTCGGTCGAGCGGACGATGCTGGTCGCCGGCGCGGCCGGCGTGGCGGCCACCGACTTCGGCGGCCACGACCTGGTGGCCGCGCTGCGTCACGACTTAAAGCCGGACGGCTCGGTCTCCGACCAGACGAACCTCACCTCGTTCGCCGCGCTGGCGCTGCGAGCCGCTGGACTTGCGCCGCCGCCACGAATGCTCCGCTGGTTGATCCGCCAGCAGGACTCGGACGGCGGGTTCAGCTTCACGACCGCCGGCGGCGGCAGCGACGTCGACGATACGGGCGCCGTGCTCGAGGCGCTCGCCGGCGAGCCCGGCGCCGGACACGCGCGGGCTCGCGCGGTGCGGTTCATCCGCTCCCAGCAGAACCGCGACGGAGGCCTTCCGTCGCTCCCTGGCAGTCCGTCGAACGCGCAGTCGACCGCGTGGGCGGTCCAGGGGCTCGTTGCCGCAGGCGCCGGCGCCGCCGCCCCGCTCGCCTACCTGAGCTCGCTGATCGCGCCCGACGGCCACATCCGTTACTCGCGCGGCACCGATCAGTCGCCGGTCTGGGTCACCGCCGAGGCGATGATGGCCCTCGCGCGCAGGCCGCTGCCACTCGCGGCGGCGGCACGGAGGGCCCCGGCGGCCCATCACGCGGCGGCGGCGCGCCGCCCTGCGGCGGCCCGGCATTCCCGTCGCCATGCCCGGCCCAAGCGGCCGAGCCACCCGACCCCGGCGCCCGTGGACGTGTCGCCGCTGGTCGGCGACATCGTGGTCGTGACCGCTCTCGCGCTGGCGCTGCTCGGCGCGTAAGCACGGCAACCGATAGCCTCCCGCCGCTCATGCAGATCGGAGTCCCGAAGGAGACTGCTGAGGGCGAACGGCGGGTGGCGCTCGTACCCGAGGTCGTGCGCAAGCTGAGCGACCAGGGTCTGGAGGCGCTGGTCGAGCGCGGCGCGGGCGCCGGCGCGATGATCCCGGACGCCCAGTACGAGAAGGCGGGTGGCAAGCTCGTCGACGACGCCTGGGGCGCGGACATCATCGTCAAGGTCGCGCCCCCGAGCGCCGCCGAGGCGGGACGGCTCGGCGCCGACACCGTGGTGATCGGGTTTCTGCAGCCGCTCTCCAACGGCGCCGGCATCAAGGCGATCGCGCAGAGCGGCGCGACCAGCTTCGCGCTCGAGTCGGTGCCACGGATCAGTCGCGCCCAGTCGATGGACGCGCTCTCGAGCCAGGCGAACATCGGTGGCTACAAGGCGGTGCTGATCGCCTCGACTGAGATCGGCCGGTTCTTCCCGATGCTGATGACCGCGGCGGGCACGATCCGTCCGGCGACGGTGCTGATCATCGGCGCGGGCGTCGCCGGCCTGCAGGCGATCGCGACCGCGCGCCGGCTCGGGGCCGTGGTCCAGGGCTTCGACGTGCGCGCCGCGGTCAAGGAGCAGGTCGAGTCGCTCGGGGCGAAGTTCCTCGAGTTCGACCTCGGCGTCGAGGGGGAGGGGGAGGGCGGGTACGCGCGCGAGCTGACGCCCGAGCAGCAGGCCCGCCAGCAGGAGCTGATGGCAGAGGCGATCGGCAAGTGCGACGTCGTGATCACAACCGCGGCCGTCCCGGGCCGCCGCGCTCCGATCCTCGTCACCGCCAAGGCCGTGGAACTGATGAAGCCGGGGTCGGTGATCGTCGACCTCGCCGCGGAGACCGGCGGCAACTGCGAGCTGACGAAGCCGGGGGAGACCGTGATCGAGCACGACGTGAAGATCATCGGCCCGCTCAACCTCCCGAGCACGATGGCCGAGCACGCCTCGCAGCTGTACTCGCGGAACATCGAGTCGCTGCTGGGTCTGATGCTCGACGAGGGAGCGCTGAAGCTCGACTTCGAGGACGAGATCATCAAGGGCGCCTGCATCACCCGCGGGGGCGAGATCGTCAATGAGGCCGCCGCCAAGGCGGCACAAGGGAGCCAAGGTTGAGATGGACAGTCTCGTAATCGATATCGCGGTCCTCGTGCTCGCCGGCTTCGTCGGCTACACGGTGATCTCGAAGGTCCCGAACACGCTCCACACCCCGTTGATGTCGGGGACCAACGCGATCCACGGGATCGTCGTGCTCGGCGGCCTGTTGCTGATGTCTGAGTCGAGCGGGGTGCTGGAGAAGATCCTGCTCGTGGTCGCGGTCGCGTTCGGGACGATCAACGTGATCGGCGGTTTCCTCGTCACCGACCGGATGCTCGAGATGTTCAAGGCCAAGCCCAAGCCTCCGGATGACGAGGGCGAGGCGCAGTGATCGCCACGATCTTCCTGCAGCAGGGCAACTTCATCGACGCGGCCTACATCGTCGCGTTCGCGCTGCTGATCTACGGCATGACCGGGCTGACCGGACCGAAGACCGCCGTCCGAGGCAACAAGATCGCGTCGCTCGGGATGGCGATCGCGGTCGTCGCGACGCTGCTGCGCAAGGGCGAGTTCCATGGCTCTTCGACCGTGTGGCTGATCATCCTCGGGGTCGCGATCGGGACCGCGGTCGGCGTGCCGGCGGCGCGCCGCGTCCACATGACGGCGATGCCGCAGATGGTGGCGCTGTTCAACGGCGTCGGTGGCGGCGCCGTGGCGCTGATCGCCTGGGTCGAGTTCCGCCACCACTTCGGTGGCGACTACCCGCTTCGCTCGGAGATCTTCGAGCTGTTCGGCGCGATCGTCGGCTCGATCTCGTTCTGGGGCTCGAACATCGCGTTCGGCAAGCTTCAGGAGATCCTCCCGGGCCGGCCGATCAAGCTCCCGGGCCGCTCACAGACGGCGTTGAACCTGGGTCTGTTCCTGGTATGTGTTGCGAGCGCCGTGATCATCGCCGCGGGCACGCACTCCCAGGCGCTGTTCATCCTCGGGATCCTGGTCGCGGCGGCCATCCTCGGGAACGCGGTCGTGCTGCCGATCGGCGGCGCGGACATGCCCGTCGTGATCTCGCTGCTGAACGCGTTCACCGGGTTGTCGGCGGCCGCCACCGGCGTCGCGCTCGGCAATACCGTGATGATCGTCGCCGGGATGATCGTCGGGGCCTCGGGCACGATCCTCACGAACCTGATGGCCAAGGCGATGAACCGTTCGGTTCCGGCGATCGTCGCCGGTGGGTTCGGTGGCGCCGTCGCGGCGCCGGTCGGCGCCGGGGGCGAGACCGGCGGCACCGTGCGCAGCACGAGCGCTGCGGACGTCGCGATCCAGCTCGCCTACGCGCGCCAGGTCGTGGTCGCGCCGGGCTACGGCATGGCCGTCGCGCAGGCCCAGCACGCGGTGCGCGAGCTGGAGAAGGCGCTCGAGGCCAAGGGCGTGACCGTCAAGTACGCGATCCATCCGGTCGCGGGGCGGATGCCCGGGCACATGAATGTGCTGCTCGCCGAGGCGGATGTGCCCTACGACCTGCTGCGGGAGATGGACGACATCAATCCCGAGTTCCCGCGCACCGACGTCGTGCTCGTGATCGGCGCAAACGACGTCACCAACCCGGCCGCGAAGAATGAGCCCGGTTCACCGATCTACGGGATGCCGATCCTGGAGGTCAACAATGCACACGCCGTGATCGTGCTCAAGCGCTCGATGGCGTCCGGGTTCGCCGGCATCGACAACCCGCTGTTCTATGACCCCAAGACGTCGATGCTGTTCGGCGACGCGAAGGCTTCCGTGAGTGAGGTCACGGCCGAGGTCCAGGCGTTGTAAGCCGCCGAGGTATCCGGTTAGAGTCCGTTTACACCCCGAACTGGAGCGAGCATGGACCCCAATCGCCTGACGGCAATCCCCCTCTTCTCCGACCTCAGCCCCGAGGAGGCACGGCGGCTGGCCGCGTTCGCGACCGAGACAAGCGCGGCGGAGGGCCAGATCCTAATGAAGGAAGGCGATTACTCAACCGAGCTGATCGCGATCGAGGAAGGGACCGCTGACGTCGTGCGCGGCGGACAGAAGATCGCGTCACTCAAGCAGGGAGACCTGATCGGCGAGATGGGCCTGCTCTCACGCGAGCCTCGGAACGCCGACGTGATCGCGACCTCGCCGATGCGGCTCTTGAAGCTGACCCACTGGGAGATCCGGCGGATGTCCGACGACACCGTCGACCGGATCAAGCAGACGATCGAGCAGCGGCGGGCCGACGGCGTCGCCGACCCCGCGCACTGATTTTCCCGCAATTTGCGAAGGTCTGAGCGGCGGCGCGGGCCGAGGTGTCTGATACCGTGCCGAGCGCCTAATCCCCGGACTGCCGCCTCGGGGAGCGGGGAACCCATTTCATTGGGGCGAGTCCTGTGGTGATCCGCAGGAAGCGCTCTCCTACCGAGAGCGCCAGCCCGTCAGCTAACCCCGTCGGCCACAGGCACAGTGCAATCCCGCAGTCGCGGAACCGGTCGACGTGTTCGCTTTCAGCAGCTTTCGCACAACAACCTCGTGCAACGCCAATCGGGCACCGCAGCCGCGGGCCGGTCGCATCGAACTTGGTCAGACCATGCACCGCGCTCGCCGACTCGCCGGGATGCTCGCCCTTGCCCTGCTGGTCCCCGTGGGCGGCGCGTCCGCCGCTACCGGCGGCGCTGGAGTCGGGCAGCAGATCTCGAGCGGCTCGGCCACAGCGCCCCACGGCGGTTTCTCCCGGACGCTTCGACGCGGAGATCGCGGCAAGGATGTGAAGACGCTCCAGCAGTGGCTAACCGACGTCGGCTACGCGCTGCCGACGACGGGCTTCTTCGGCCCCTCCACGCAGGCGGCGGTCAAGGACTTCCAGCGGACCAGCGATCTGAGCCCGGTCAGCGGCGTCGTCGGCGTCAGGACGGCGAGCACGCTC
This sequence comes from uncultured Solirubrobacteraceae bacterium, assembly GCA_963712675.1. Classification (GTDB taxonomy): domain Bacteria; phylum Actinomycetota; class Thermoleophilia; order Solirubrobacterales; family Solirubrobacteraceae; genus Palsa-465. Next base: position 234,526 of record CAVQJF010000019.1, on the reverse strand, counting down.
GCGGCCGCGGTCAACAGCGCCGCGGGGGTTCGGGCCAAGAGCCTCCAAGCCGTGCCGGCCGCTCCTCCCAGCGGCTGGGTGTTCCCGCTAACGCCGATCAGCCGGGTGCTCAGCCCGAGCAACTGGACGCTCGATCAGGGCGTCGACATCGGAACCGTCAACAACGCCTGCGGCTCGAAGGTCGTCGAGGTCGCGATGACCTCCGGCACGATCGTCCAGGAGGGAATCTCCGGGTTCGGGCCGTACGCCCCCGTGCTCAAGGTTTCGAGCGGTACGTACAAGGGCCGTTACATCTACTACGGCCACGCCGCCCCCGCGCTCGTGCCGGTCGGTACACAGGTCACGCCGGGAGAGCCGATCGCAGAAGTCGGATGCGGCGACGTCGGCATCTCGTCGGCGCCGCACATCGAGATCGGGATCAGCGCGCCGGGCGGCGGCCCATGCTGCCCGGGGAACCAGGAGACCTCGCCCGACATGTACCAGATCGTGCTGAAGCTGTTCAAGCAGGCCGGCGGCAACTAGCTGTAGGCACCGGCGTCCCCGGGTCGCTCATCGCCGCGTAGTCTGCCCGGCAATGCTCGCCCGCGAGAGTGCAATCGAGTCGCTTGCCGCCGAGCGCTTCGACGTGGTCGTGATCGGCGGAGGGATCACGGGCGCCGGGGTCGCGCTCGACGCTGCCGCACGCGGATTCAGCGTCGCGCTGGTGGAGAAGGCCGACTACGCATCGGGCACCAGCAGCCGCTCCTCGAAGCTCGTCCACGGCGGCCTGCGCTATCTCCAGAACTTCGACCTGGGGCTCGTCCGCGAGGCTCTGCTCGAGCGGCGTCTGATGGTCAAGTTGGCGCCCCACCTGGTGCGGCCGTTGCCGCTCGTGGTGCCGGCGTTTGAGGGGGCGCGGCCGGATCTGCTCGTCGGGATCGGGCTCAACATGTACGACGTGATGGCGACGCCCCGGCTGCGGGGCCGGCGCAGCGCCCGGCGGGCGGCGGCTTCGGAGGGCGTGGACGGCGACGCGGACTGGAGTCCCGAACGCCACCGGGTGATCTCCGGCGAGGAGGTGATCAGGTTGCTGCCGGCGCTCGAGCCCCGCGCCCCGACCGGCGGATACCTGTTCTACGACTGCCAGACGGACGACTCGCGGCTGGTGCTCACCGTGCTCGCCGAAGCGGAGCGGTTCGGCGCGATCTGCGCGAACCGCCTTCAGGTGGTGGAGCTGGCTGAGGAGGACGAGCGCACCGCCGGCGTCAAGGTTCGCGACGGCGAGAGCGGGGAGGAGTTCGTGGTCGCGGCCGACAACGTCGTCAACGCGACCGGCGTGTGGGCAGACCGGATCCGTCCGGAGGAGCTGTACTCAGAAGCCGAGGTGCCGACGATCCGGCCGAGCCGCGGCACGCACATCACGGTCTCGCATGCCGACCTGCCGCTGGTCGCGGGCGCGATCGTCCCGGCCGGGGAGGGGAGAACGATCTTTGCGTTGCCGTGGCTCGGACGGAGCCTGCTCGGGACGACGGATAACAACTACGAGGGCGACATCGACCACGTGCGGCCGTCCGCGGAGGACATCGAGTACCTGCTCGAGGCGACCAACACATTCTTCGGGACGTCGCTCGGGCCGGAGGATCTGACCGGCGCCTACGCCGGCGTACGGCCGCTGATCTCGACCGGGGATTCGCGCAAGTCGGTCGACATCTCCCGCAAGGCCGAGCTGTACGAGACCTCGAGCGGGCTGATCACGATCACGGGCGGCAAGCTGACGACCTGGCGGCGGATGGCGAAGATGGCCGTCGACAGGCTGGTCGAGCGTGACGGACGCGTCGCGCCGTGCCGAACCCAGGAGATCCCACTCGGGCAGCCGATCGAGCCGGAGATGCTGCCGGTAGTCGAGGGCCTGTCCGACGATTCGCGGGCGGCGCTCGCGGGCCGCTATGGCCATCTCGCCGAGCGCGTACTGGAGACCGCGCGCGAGCGCGGCGAGCTCGCCCAGCCGATCGTCTCCGATCTGCCCGACCTACTCGCCGAGGCGCCGTACGCGGCGCGGTTCGAGCAGGCGCGGAGCGTCGGCGACGTGCTCCTGCGGCGGACGCGCCTCGGTCTGCTCGCGGCTCGCGAGCTGTGCGACCCGGGCGCGCAGGCGCCGTTGCGGGTCGCGCGTGCGATGGCGCCGGAGCTTGGCTGGGATGCGGCCCGGATCGATGCCGAGCTCGAGCGCTTCCGCACCGAGGCGTCAGCGGAGGGGTTGCTGGCAGAGGGATGACGGCGGCTCGCGGGGCTCGCGCCGAAATGGCTAAGCTGGCCATTCGGATGGACGAGGTGCACGAGTTCTGCCGGCGAGTGCTCGGCTCAGGGGAGGATGCAGAGGACGCGGCGCGCGAGGCGCTGGCGGGGCCTCCCCGCGGGCGCGTCGAGCTGCTGGCGGCGGCCGCCAGCGCGTGCCGGGCCAGGGCCGGAAACGAGCCACGGACCGGCGCGGGCGAAGCCCCGGTCGGGCTCGCCGCGTCGGTGGCGGCGGAGGTCGAGCTGGCGACCTCGAAGCTGCCCGAGCGCCACCGGGAGGCGCTCGCGCTGCGCGAGTCGCTGCGTCTGTCGCACGACCAGATCGCCGGGGCGATCGGCGTCGACGTCGCGGCCGTCGCGATGCTGCTCGCGCGCGCGCGGCTGCGCCTGCGGGAGGAGCGGCGACAGGCTCCTGCAGCGCCGACCCAATGCCCGGATCGAGAGCGGTCGCTGCGGGCGCTCGCGCGCCGACAGGACTCTGAACCGCTCACCGGCGACGATGACGAATGGCTGCTCGCTCACCTCGGAGAGTGCGCCGAATGCGATCAGGCGCACGCCGCGATGATCGAAGCTTCCGTCTGTTACCGCGCCGCGTCACCGCCCGAGCGGGTCCAGGCCGGAACTTCGGAGTCCGTCGAGCGCGAGCGCGCGGTCGCCGCTCACGCCGAAGCTGGATGACTCAGAGCCGGACTCGCTCGCTCCTGATCCGGGGCGAGCGGGTGGAGCTCGGCGGCGAGCGGCCGTGGCTGATGGGGATCGTCAACGCGACGCCCGACTCGTTCTCAGACGCGGGCCTGCGCCAGACGCTGCCCGAGCGCGTGGAGCTCGCGCGGACGCTCGTGGCGGCGGGCGCCGACGTGATCGACATCGGCGGCGAGTCGGGCGTCACCAACCGACCCGCGGTCGCTGCCGAGGAGGAGATCGAGCGGGTCGTGCCGGTGATCGAGGCGGTCGCCGGCTCGCTCGGTGTCCGCGTGTCGGTCGACACGTACAAGCCCGAAGTGGCCCGCGCCGCGATCGAGGCCGGCGCCACGATCGTCAACGACGTCAGCGGGCTCCGGGACCCCACGCTCGCGGACGTGTGCGCGGAGACTGGCGCGGCGCTTGTCCTGATGCACACGCGCGCGCCGCCGAAGCAGAAGCTGGTCGACCGGTCGCTGGATGGACGGGTGCTCGCCGACGTACTCGAGTTCCTGCGCGAGCGGATCGCGGTGGCGCTCTCGCGCGGGGTCGATTTCGAGCAGCTCGTGCTCGACCCCGGACCTGACTTCGGCAAGACGCCGGCGCAGACGATCGAGCTGCTGCGAGCGTTGCCCGGGTTGCACGTGCTCGAGCGGCCGCTGCTGCTCGCCGTCTCGCGCAAGGACTTCGTCGGCGCGTTGACCGGTCGGGGCCCGCGCGCGCGCCTGGCGGGCACGCTCGCCGCCGTCGGCCACGGGGTCGACGCAGGCGCCCACATACTCCGAGTCCACGACGTCGCTGAGGTCGCCGATTTCCTCGCGGTGCGGGCCACGCTGATGGGCACGGATGGGATCGATCCGGAGCTGAGGATCGGCGACCAGCTCCGGTGGGACCAGGGCGCAGCCGGTTGATCGGTTCCGGCCGCGCCCGCTGCAAACATGGCGCCGTCACATCATCCGTCAGGAGGTCCGTCGCGCATGAAACTGTTCATCGACACCGGGTCGGTCGCCGAGGTGGAGGAGATCGCGGCGTGGGGCGTGCTCTCCGGCGCGACCACGAACCCGACGCTGCTGGCCCAGGAGTCGGGTGACCCGGGTGAGCGGATACAGCGCATCTGTGAGATCGTCGGCGGTCCGGTTTCGGCTGAGGTGGTGGCCGATGACGCCCGCACGATGATCGTCCAGGGCCACGCGCTGGCGGCGCTCCACGAGCACGTCGTCGTCAAGGTCCCGTTCAGCGCCGCTGGGCTGCAGGCGACGCGCGCGCTGGCCGGTGACGGCATCGGCGTCAACATGACGCTCGTCTTCTCCCCGAGCCAGGCGCTGCTCGCGGCCGAGGCCGGAGCGCGATACATCTCGTGCTTCATGGGCCGCCTCGACGATGTCTCGATCGACTCGGCCGAGGTGCTGGCCGGGATCGTCGCCGCGCTGCGCCCGGGGAACGCTTGGATCGACGGGCGGGCGCAGGTGCTGGCCGCTTCGATCCGGCACCCGGAGCACGTGATCACGGCTGCGCGGCTCGGGTGCGAGGTCGCGACCGTTCCGGGGAAGGTGCTCCGCCAGATGCTCGGTCATCCGCTGACGACGTCGGGCATCGAACGCTTCAACGCCGACTGGGAATCGACCCCGGCGCTCGGCGAGTGGCTGGCCGGGCTGATCGTCGAGCCGCCGGTGGCCGCCGCTTCGCGCTAGATTCGGAATCTGCGTATCGCCGGTCGCTGGCTCAACGCGACCGGAGCCCACCGATTCACCACCAAGGAGGAACACATGTCCGTACTCGACCGCGAGGCGCTCGAACAGAGCCCGCTCGCTGACCTTCACGCGATCGCCTCGGAGCTGTCGCTCGACAGCTATCGCCGGCTCCGCAAAGCCGACCTGATCGCCGCGATCCTCGCCAAGCAAGGGGGCGGCGGCGAATCCGCGACCGAAGACGACGCAGATGCCGGCGAGACGGGCGATGCCGGCGAGGCCGCTCAGACCGGCGACATCGCTGAGGCCGGCGAGGTCGCTGAGGCCGGCGAGGTCGCTGACGCCGGCGAGGTCGCTGACGCCGCTGAGGCCGGCGAGGACACCGACGCCGACGCCGGCGAGACCGCTGAGGCCGGCGATGAGGAGCGTTCGAGCACGCGCCGCCGCCGCGGCCGACGTGGCGGGCGCGGTCGCGCAGCGGCGCGCGAGGAAGCCGACGAAGATGACGACCGCGACAGGGAGTCCGAGCGCGCCGCGCCGGCGGCGCCCCCCGAGCGAGAGTCCCAGCCCGCCGATGAGATCGTCGAGGGCGAGGTCGACCTGCTGCCCAACGGCTCGGGGTTCGTGCGCGTCAACCCTCCCGAGCCCTCGGACGACGACGTCTACATCTCCGCCGCGCAGGTCAAACGCTGCGAGCTCGTCTCAGGCGACCGGATCTCGGGCCCGCGCCGCGCGCCGCGCCGCTCAGAGCGGTTTGCGTCGCTCGTGCGGATCGATGAGATCAATGGCCGGCCGGCATCCGAGGTCGCCGAGGGAGCACGCTTCGACGACCTGCCCGCCGCGTTCCCGAACGAGCGCCTCCGGCTCGGCTCCGAGGACCCGACGATCAAGGCGATCGAGTGGCTGACGCCATTCGGCAAGGGTTCTCGCGTGTTGATCGTCGGCGCCAGCCGCGCCGGCAAGAGCGAAGCGCTCCGGGGGCTCGCGGCGGCGCTCGCTGAGCATCAGGACCTGCAGCTGTTCACCGTCCTCGCGGGCGTCCGGCCCGAGGAGATCCCGGAGTGGAACGAGAGCTCAACGCCACCGACGGCGGCGATCAGCTTCGCCTCATCGCCGGACGCGCAGAGTCACGCGATCGAGCTCGCGCTCGACCGCGCGCGACGCGCCGCGGTGCGCGGTGGCGACGCGGTCGTGCTGATCGACACCCTCGACGGCACCCATCACCATGCGGCGCGCAAGGCGACCGCCGCTGCGCGCAACATCGTCGATGGCGGCTCGGTGACCGTGATCGCGACGGCGAGCGCGCCGGTCGGCGGGGAGACGACGGTGATCGCACTCGACGTCGCGCTTGCCGCGGCGGGCCGCTTTCCGGCGCTCGACATCGTCGCCAGTGGCACGCTGCGGCCGGCGCTGCTCGTCGGCGACGCCGGCGCGGCCGCGATCGCGCGCGCACGGGCGGCCGCCGAGGAGGAGTAGGCGGCTCAGTAGGCCGTGCAGCGCGAGCGGTGGCGCGGCGAGGCCTTGTAGTGGGCCCCCTGGCCCCGGTTCCAGAGCTGCTCGTCGACCACGGCGGCGCACGCGCCCGGTCGTGCGGCGGCGATCAGCTCGACGGCGTGGAGCGCGCACGCTCTGATCTCGACCTCCTCGGGCGAGCCGTGCTCGATCAGCTCCTGACGATCGATCCTGGCCACTAGCTCGGGGTCGAAGCTGAGCACGCCGTCGAGCCTCAGGACGTGCGGGACCAGGTTGTCGGCGAAGATCGTGAGCCGGCCGAGGTCGGACGCCTGCAGGAGTCCCGACCGCGTGAGGTCGGAGGCCGTGATCTGCGCGCGCTTGTAGAACGGGACTCGCTCGCCGCCGTAAGACGAGACATCCGCGAAACAGTCCCATCCCGCGAGGCGGGTGGCGAGCGCGACCGCTGAGCCGCCCGCGCCGGAGACGATCTCATCGAAGCCGCCGGCTTGGGCCACGTGCGCTCCAAGGTCACGCAGCGAGCCGCAGAACAGCGCCATCAGCTCGTGCTCCGGGTCCTGGCCGACGGCCGCGGCGATCTCGGCGCGCTCGATCGTGGACAGGTCCTCCGCGGACCATTCGCCGCGCGTCTCGAACCGCTCGCGGATCCCTGTCGCAACCGTGAAGTAGCCAGAGCGGCCGTCGCGCTTGCGCAGCGTCGGGAACCAACCCGAGCCGAAGTTGATCGCATCGAGGGTGAGCCAGAACGCGGCGAGTCGCTCGGGAGTCCCGTTCTGGAGATGCGCGTGGGGGTCCAGCGCCGGCGGTGACGGAGAAAATCCCGCCGCGTATTCCGGGATCCGGTCGGTGGCGATCGCCACGTGCCTCGCCCGTGCTGCGACGCGCGCGCACGCGGCCCGGATCTCGCCCGGCAGGTCGTTCTCCGGATTCGAACTCATTCAACAACTCTCCTGCGATCGCGATCGCGATTGCGACTCCGGCGACATCCGCGTCCTTACGGGCCTGATTGTCGCTGGAGTGGCTGGGGCATGGTGGCGACCACCCGCCTCGCTACCGTAATCGGTCCGTCCCGATGCCCGACACGACGACAGAGCTCGAAGACCTTCTCTCCGGCCTCAACGGCCCGCAGCGTGAAGCAGCCACCTATCCCGGCGGACCGCTGCTGATCCTCGCCGGCGCCGGCTCGGGCAAGACGCGCGTCCTCACTCACCGGATCGCCTACCTGGTCGCCACGGACGCGGCGAAGCCGAACGAGATCCTCGCGATCACCTTCACGAACAAGGCGGCGGGGGAGATGCGCGACCGCGCGGAGCTGCTCGTCGGCCGCCGCGTGCGCGCGATGTGGGTGATGACCTTCCACGCGGCCTGCGCCCGGATGCTGCGCGCCGACGCCCACCGGCTCGGCTACACGCGTCAGTTCACGATCTACGATCAGGCCGACGCCCGGAGGCTCGTCAAGCGCTGCCTCGACGACCTCGGCATCGACCCGAAGCGATTCACCCCCGGAGCGATCCACAACGAGATCTCCGACGCCAAGAACAAGCTCCGGGACGCCGACGCGTACGGCCAGCTGGTCGGCTCGTTCTTCGAGCAGACCGTCGCCGACGTGTACCGCCAGTACGAGCGCGAGATGCACCGGATGAACGCGATGGACTTCGACGACCTGCTCGTCCGCGCAGTCAACCTGCTCGAGCTGTTCCAGGAGGTCCGCGACCGGTACGCCAACAGCTTCCGCCACGTGCTCGTCGACGAGTATCAGGACACGAACCACGCCCAATACCGCTGGCTGCAGCTGCTGGCCGGCGAGCACCGCAACCTGATGGTCGTCGGCGACGACGCGCAGTGCCTGATCGAGGGAACGCTGGTCACGATGGCCGACCGTTCGCAGCGGCCGATCGAGCACGTCGTGGTCGGGGACGAGGTGCTGTCGGGATGCGGCGCGGGCGCATTCAGGGCGGCGCGGGTGACGCGGACCTATCGCGCCTGCGATCGCTTCGACGGGGTTCTGATCCGCACCGCCAGCGGACGGGAGCTCGTCAGTACCCCGGAGCACACGCACTTCGCCGGCTATTGCATAGGAAGAAAGCCAGGCTCAGAGCGACCGCGGATCTCGGTCGCCGGCGGGTCCGTGTCCGTTAACTGTCGAAATCCGCCAGTAATTGGACACGCAGCCACGGCCGACGCCGACATTCTGCGGCGCCCGAGCGCGGACCTCGGCATGGGCGGCCGCCCAGCGCTCCCGTTCAGGCTCGCGGCGGGAGTCGAGCCCGGGATGGCGATGTTCGATGCGCGTGGCGGGTACGACGTCGTGGAGCACGTCGAGCGCGTTGAGCTGGACCGTGCCGTCTACGACCTCGATATCGAGCCCACCCATAACTTCATCGCCAACGGGATCGTCACCCACAACTCGATCTACGGGTTCCGAGGCGCCGATATAACGAACATCCTCGAATTTGAGGACACGTTCCCGGACGCACATGTGGTCAAGCTCGAGCAGAACTACCGCTCGACGCAGACGATCCTCGACGCGGCCAACGCGGTGATCCGCAACAACCGCGGGCAGAAGCCGAAGTCGCTGTGGACGGAGCTCGGTCAGGGCGACCCGATCAAGGTCAGAGAGCTCGACGACGAGCACGCCGAGGCCCGGTTCGTGACAGGCGAGATCCAGCGGCTCGTCGATGACGGGACCTCGCGGGCGGAGATCGCGGTCTTCTACCGCACGAACGCGCAGTCGCGGGTGCTGGAGGACACGCTCGTCCGGGCCGAGATCGCCTATCAGGTGATCGGGGGCACGAAGTTCTATGAGCGGGCCGAGATCAAGGATGCGATCGCGTACCTGACGGTGCTGCTCAACCCGCAGGACGTCGGCGCGTTCACGCGGATCGTCAATTCGCCACGGCGCGGGATCGGGTCGACGTCGATGTCGCGTGTGCTCGCGTTCGCGAACACGATGGGCAGCTCGATCTGGGACGTGGCGTCCAACCCCGAGCAGGTCCCCGGCCTCGGCGCCGCGGCGATCAAGGCGTTCACGCGGTTCATGGGCACGATGCACGTGCTGCGCGAGCGGGCCGAATCCGATGTATCGATCCCGACGCTGCTCAACGATCTGTTGCGCGAGACGGGGTACCTCGATGCGCTGCAGGCCGAGCGGACGATCGAGGCACAGGGGCGGATCGAAAACCTGGAGGAGCTCGTCAACGTGGCAGCCGAGTACGACGCGGCCGAGTCCTCGGAGCCGAAGTCGCTCGGCGAGTTTCTGCAGCAGATCGCGCTCGTCGCCGACGCCGACACCCGGACCGACGACGAGGGGCTCGTGACCCTGATGACGCTCCACAATGCAAAGGGGCTGGAGTACCCGATCGTGTTCATGATCGGGTGCGAGGAGGGCGTGTTCCCCCACTCGCGCGCCCTCGACGAGGGTGGGCTGGAGGAGGAGCGGCGGCTGTGCTACGTCGGGATCACGCGCGCCGAGCGCGACCTGTACATCACCTATGCCCGCACCCGGAACGTGTTCGGCTCCCGGAGCTTCGGCGCTCCCAGCAGGTTCGTATCGGAGATCCCGGCGGAGCTGACCGATCGCGAGGTGCAGGCGCCGCGCCGCTTCGCGTCGATCCGCGCCAGCGCCACATCCTGGCGTTCGACGCCGGATGCCGCCCACGAGCCCGAGCTCGGGAGCGGAAGCGAGCGCGAGCCGCGACCGGCACCGGTCGCCTACAGGCTCGGCGAGGACGTCGTGCACGCGGCGTTCGGCGAGGGCGTCGTGACCGGCGTCGAGCCCGGCGGGATCGTCGTGATCCGATTCAGCAAGGATCGATCGGAGCGCAAGCTGGTTGCAGACCTTGCCCCGATCACGAGACGCTAGGGTCCTGCGCCGATGCCAGCGAAGATCATCGACGGCAAGGCGGTAGCCGCGCACGTCCGCGCCAGGGTCGCTCGCGATGTCGCCGAGCTGACCGAGACAAGCGGACGGCGGCCGGGCCTGGCGACGATCCTCGTCGGAGACGATCCGGCGTCGGCGATCTACGTCGCCAACAAGCGGAAGGCGTGCGCGGAGGTCGAGATCGTGGACCTCCACCGTCACCTGCCGGCCGACGCCACGCAAGAACAGGTGGCTGCGCTGATCGAACAAAGCAACGCCGATCCGCAGGTCAGCGGCATCCTCCTGCAGCTGCCGGTGCCGGCCGGACTGGACGGCAAAGCGCTGACGGGGCTGATCGCGCCGGACAAGGACGTCGACGGTCTGACTCCTATCAGCGCCGGGCGGCTCTGGCAGGGGGTCCCGGGGCTGCGGCCGTGCACGCCGGTCGGCGTCATCGAACTCCTCGACAGCGAAGGGGTGGCGCTCGAAGGAGCGCAAGCGGTCGTGGTCGGCCGCTCGGACCTCGTCGGCAAGCCGGTTGCGGCGCTGCTGCTGCATCGAAACGCGACGGTGACGATGTGTCACTCCCGAACGCGGGACCTGCCCGGTGTCTGCTCGCGGGCGGACGTCCTGATCGCGGCGGTGGGCGTGCCGGAGATGATCGGAGCCGAGCACGTCAAGGAGGGCGCGGCGGTGATCGACGTCGGTATGAACCGCACCGAGGCCGGACTGCGCGGGGACGTCGCGTTCGATCAGGTCGTCGAGCGCGCCGCGCTGATCACGCCGGTGCCCGGCGGCGTCGGCCCGATGACGATTGCGATGCTGCTGTCGAACACGGTCGCGGCGGCCGGTCTGCAGGCACGAACGGAATGAGCGAGCCGGATGTGCCGGCGCCGGCGCGCCGGCGCGCCGCCGGCGTGGCGGCCCGGACGTGGCGAGCTGATCAGCGCGGCCAGCGCCGTCGCGCTGCTCGCGCTGATGTTCGGCCCCGCCTGGTTCGGTGTCGCCGGCGTTCCGGGGCGATCCCAGACGCAGGCCGCGATCGCGACCGCGGAGAACGCTTGGGATGCTCTGAGCGTGGTTCGGTGGCTGATGCTGGTGACGATCGCCGTCACGGTCGGCTCGCTCCTCTTGCGGTTGACCCAGCGCCGACACGGGACGCAGACCGACCTCAGCTTGATCGTCACGCTGCTAGGGGCGCTGACGGCGGTGCTGGTCACCTACCGCGTCCTGATCAGCCTGCCCGCGCCGGGCGAGGTGCTTGACCAGAAGTTGGGAGCCGTGCTCGGCGTGTTTGCGGCGCTCGGAATCGCATTCGGAGGGTTCGAATCGCTCCGCGAGGAGCGGGCACGGGCGCGGCGGACCAGACAGCGGGCAAGAACCGGATCCGGTGTGGCGCGCGGTGCCCGAGCGCGGTAGGGTGTGCGGTGCCGGACTGGGGAGCGGCTTCGCAGGAGCACGACCGCAAACCCCGAATTAGTGCTCTTGTCTACAGATTGGGGGAGCAATGAGCTTGGACAACGTCTCTAGAGACGACTCGATCGTCGGCGGGCTGGCGCTGCTGCTTGCGATTGACCTGCTGTTCTTGCCTTGGTTTTCAGGATCCTGTGGGCCGTTCGTGAATTCCGTCCCTTGTTCTGCGACCGCGACCGACGCGCCCGACAGCTTGTTTGGAATCCTCGCTGTGCTGCCGGTGCACTTGCGCTGATCGCGGATCTTGGCGATCGAGCGACTCTCGCCCCAGACGACACTGCCGATGGTCGGCGGCAGCCGAGGGACGACGAGGCTCGCGCTTGCCGGCGCGACGGCGCTGTTCGTGGCTCTGAAGTTCCTGTTCCACATCCACTTCAGCGATCTTCGGCTTCGGATTCTGGGCAGCGGTGGTTCTGACCGGCGGGCTCGTGTTCTCGACCATGCGTGCAAGCCAGGGCCAGCCGATCGCTCCGGCGAGCTAGCTGGCAGCACGCAGGGTGGAGTTCGATCCATCGAGGCTCCGCCGCGGCGAGCTGATCGTCGGCGGCGGAGCTTTGGCGTTGGCGGTGGCGATGTTCCTGCTGCCGTGGTACGGGGTCAAGAGCGTGCTGGCGCCGGGGCTCGCGCTGAGCGGGCATGCGACCTCGTTCGACGGCTGGAACGGGCTCTCGCACCTTCGGTGGCTCGTGTTGGTCACGCTGCTCGTCGCGGTCGCGGTGGTCTGGCTCCAGGGGACGCGGCGCGCGCCGGCGCTGCCGGTGACCTTCGACATGATCCTGACCTTGCTCGCGTTGCTGACGGTGCTGGCGCTGATCTATCGCGTTTTGATCGACGTCCCCGGCGCGAACAGTCTCGTTGAGCGCAAGGTGGGGGCGTACGTCGGCCTGATCGCGTCCGTGGCGCTGTTCTACGGCGGCTACGCGTCGTTGCGTGGTGAGGGGCTGCCGGATCGGGATGCGCGCACCGACATCGAGACGGTGTCGCTGACGGGTGCGGGCGGACCTGACCCGGCCCCGGGCTCGTAGCCCTCACTTTCTAGAATCCACCGCATGATCGATCGCGACCAGGTGCTCCACGTCGCGCGTCTCGCGCGCCTGGCGCTCGACGACGAGGAGGTGGAGCGGATGGCGGCCGAGCTGTCGAAGGTGCTCGAGCACATCGAGAGGATCGGCGAGCTCGACCTTGAGGGCGTCCCGCCCACGTCACACGTCGTCGACGTGGTCAACGTGTTGCGGGCCGACGAGCCAACGCCGTGCCTTCCGGTCGAGAAGGCGCTCGACCAGGCTCCCGAGCCGGTCGCGGGCGGCTTTGGCGTTCCGAGTCCGGGCGCGCAGTGAGCTCTGAGCTGATCGAGCTGAGCGCGGCCGCCGCCGCGGAGCTGGTCCGCGCGGGCGAGCTCGACTCGCGTGAGCTGTTCGAGGCCTACCGGGAGCGGGCGGCTGCCGACGAGCTCAATGCATTCACCTGGGTCGCGCCGGAAGCACCTGCTGGAAACGGGTCGGATCCGAGCCTGCCGCTCGGCGGCGTCCCGCTCGCCGTCAAGGATCTGTTCTGCACCGAGGGCGTTCCGAGCCAGGCGGGATCGCGGATCCTCGAGGGGTACCTGCCACCCTACACCGCGACCGTTGTGAGAAATCTGCAGCAGGCCGGCGCGCCGCTGCTCGGTAAGACCAATCAGGACGAGTTCGCGATGGGATCCTCGAACGAGAATTCGGGCTTCGGGCCGGTGCTGAACCCGTGGGACCGAACGCGAGTGCCCGGCGGGTCATCGGGTGGGAGCGCGGCCGCCGTCGCGGCGGGGCTCGCGCCGTGGGCGATCGGGACCGACACCGGCGGTTCGATCCGCCAGCCCGCGGCGCTGTGCGGGATCGTCGGCATGAAACCGACCTACGGCGCGTGCTCGCGCTACGGGATGATCGCGTTCGCCTCCTCGCTGGATCAGGCCGGGCCGCTGACGCGCGATGTCAGAGACGCCGCGTTGCTGTTCAGGCACATGGTCGGGCGCGACCCGTGTGACTCGACATCGCTTGAGTTCCCTGGCGAGATCGCGACCCCCACGGCCACCGATCTGACCGGGATCAGGCTCGGGGTGCCCGAGGAGCTGACCGGACCGGCCGGCGGCGTCGCGCCCGGCGTGCGGGAGAGCTTCGATCGGACGATCGCGCTGGCCGAGGGCCTGGGTGCCGAGATCGAGGCGTGCCGCCTACCCCACGCGCCACACGCGCTGTCGGCGTACTACGTGATCGCCCCCGCGGAGGCGTCGGCCAACCTCGCCAGGTATGACGGCGTCCGTTATGGGCTGCGTGTCGGCGGCGACGATGGGCTGCTTGCGATGTACGAGCAGACCCGCGCAGCGGGCTTCGGCCCCGAGGTCAAGCGCCGCATCATGCTCGGCACGTACGCACTCTCGAGCGGCTACTACGACGCCTACTACGGGACCGCGCAGAAGGTGCGCACGAAGATCTCAGAGGACTTCGCGACCGCGTTCGAGCGGTTCGACTTCATCGTCACGCCCACGAGCCCGTCGACGGCGTTCGAACTCGGCGCCAAGAGCGACGATCCGCTGGCGATGTACCTGAACGACTTCTGCACCGTGCCGATGCCGCTCGCGGGGATCCCGGCGATCTCGATTCCATCGGGACTCAGCGACGGTCTGCCGGTCGGGTTCCAGCTCGCCGGGCCGGCGTTCTCCGAGAGCCGCCTGCTCGATGCCGCGTACGCGCTCGAGCAGGCGATTGGATTCGATGGGAGCGCGGCTCGCCGATGACCGACTACGAGCCCGTGATCGGTCTCGAGATCCACGTGCAACTCGCCACGCGGACGAAGATGTTCTGTGGCTGCGAGCTGTCATTTGGAGACGAACCGAACGTCCACACGTGCCCGGTGTGCCTTGCGCTGCCTGGGGCGCTGCCGGTGCTGAACGCGCGCGCGGTCCACTTTGGAGTGATGATCGGGCTCGCGCTCGGCTGCGAGATCGCCGAGCGCTCGCTGTTCCATCGGAAGAACTACTTCTATCCCGACAGCCCGAAGGCGTACCAGATCTCCCAGTACGACGTGCCGTTGTGCCGCGGCGGTCAGCTCGCGGATATCCGAATCCATCGCGTCCACCTGGAGGAGGACGCCGCCAAGCTCGTACACATCGGCGAGAGCGGGCGGATCCACGGCTCCGATCGCAGCGTCGTCGACTTCAATCGGGGTGGCACGCCACTGGTGGAGATCGTGACCGAGCCCGACGTTCGCTCGCCGGAGCAGGCGCGCGAGTGGCTGACGCTGCTGCGTGCAACGCTCAAGGCGCTGGGCGTCTCAGACGTCGATATGTCGCAGGGGTCGCTGCGGTGCGACGCGAACGTGTCGATCCGGCCGGCCGGCTCCACCGAGCTCGGGACCAAGACCGAGCTCAAGAACATGAACTCGTTCGCGTTCCTGCAGCGGGGCGTGAAGGCGGAGATCGAGCGTCAGACCGAACTGCTCGACCGAGGCGGCCGGGTCGAGCAGGAAACGCTCCACTTCGACCCTCAGAGCGGGCGGCTCAGCGCGCTGCGCTCGAAGGAGGAGGCGCACGACTACCGCTACTTCCCGGAGCCCGACCTGGTGCCGCTCGTGGTGACGGATGTGATGCTCGCCGCCGCCCGCGCCGACCTGCCCGAGCTACCGACCGCGCGCGCAGAGCGGTTCGAGCGCGAGCTCGGGCTCGCTGCCGACCGCGCCCACTACCTCGCGTTTCGGGGTGAGCTCGGGGACTACTTCGAGCACGCGCTCGAGGCCGGGGATGGAGTCGATCCGGGCGAGCTGGCGAACTGGATCCCTCAGCTGGTCGAGCGGATCGGGCCGGATGCCGACCCCGCCGCCTCGAAGGTCGCGCCCGACGCCCTCGCGACGCTCGCATCTATGGTCGGCTCAAAGCGGGTCAGCCACGGCGCCGCGCGCGACGTGCTGACGCGCCTGGTCGCGACCGGCGGCGATCCGCGCCAGATCGTCGAAACGGAGGGCTTGGGCGCGATCAGCGGCGAGGATGACCTCGTGGAGATCGTCGATCGGGCGCTCGCCGCCGATCCGGCGGCCGCCGAGCAGGTTCGGGCCGGCAACATGAGGGCGATCGGCCCGCTGGTCGGGTTCGTCATGCGCGAAACGAAGGGCCGCGCTGACGGTGGAGAGGTGACCCGTTTGATCCGGGAGCGCGTGAACGGATCCGCTTGACTGGATCCGCTGGAACGGATCTGCCTGAACGGATCCGCTGGAACGGATCTGCTTGAGCGCGCTCGGCCCACGCCTCGCCCCGCGGCTGAGCGCGCCCAGGACCGTTCGGCGCGCCCCTAGGCACGCAGAACCGCCCACAGATCCGTCTCGCTTCAGTCCAGGCGCCGCGAGAGCCTGCGGACTACAAATCCAGCGCCAAGAAGCGTGCCGCCCCCGGCGAGTAGTAGAACCACATCAAGGCCCGTGAACGGCAGCGTGCTTGCGCTCGGCGTTGCCGTCGGTTCGCCGGTGCTCTGCGTAACGCCGCTGACGGTGCACGTCTGCGGGTTATACGCCTGGCACGTCGAACTGCTGGCAGCAAGGGCGGAAGCGGGGGCCAACAATGCGATGGCCACCACCAGCGTCGCGATGCGTCTCATGAGTCCCTTTCGATGACCCGGATTTCCGCATCCCCAGAAGCAGACGCGGCTAAATTGTTCACGTTCCCCGCACGAAATGGTACACGAACCTGCAGTTGGCGTAAATCTACAGGGGTCGACGGTCATTGTGCGAAGACGAGCGATTGGAGCGCGCGCGAGGGGATCAGCGGATGCTTGGAATAGACGTGCGCGAGGGCGTCCGAGATCGCCGGCTGTTGGGAGTTCAGTCGCCGCGCGACGACGAAATCATGGTGTGCGCGGGCCCGATGTCCGAGCGCGGAGGCGGCCAGCCCGGCGCCGAACCATGAGAACCAGCCTTGGGACTCCCGGCTGATCGCCTGCTCAAACCGGCTCTCGGCGATCGCGAACCGTCCCGCTTGCAATGCGATCGTGCCGGCCGACCGCCCGGGCTCGGCGCTCAGCGGGTTCAGGTTCGCCGCCGTCGCGAGGTCGCTCAACGCCGCGTCCGGGTTTCGGGCGGCTATGTCGCTCGCCTGTGAGACCTCGCGCACGGACAGGTAGGGGAAGCCGACCGCGACCACGGCGGCTCCGAGCGCCAGCGCGACGATCGCGATCCTCAGCTGCCGCGGCACGCGTCGCCGTCGCTCGCGGCGCCAGACGACGGTCGTTGCGCCCTCGCCGAGGGCCAGGGCCATGCCGAGGAAGCCGAGCGCCGGTCCGGTCAACGCCGGAATCTCCCAGAACCAGTCGACCGACCCGTGAATCAACCACACGACGAGCGGCAGCAGCGCGGCGCCGGCGAGCGCCGCCACCGGCCTTTCGCGGCGCCGCGTCGCGGACACGGCAACCCCGATGGACGGGACCAGAAAGGCGGCGAACAGCAGGAACCCGACGATCCCGGTGTGCGCGAGCAGGCGTAGCTCGAAGCTGTGCGTCCAGGCCGGCTCCTCGCTCGTATGACGGTGGACGACGTAGTAGTCGTCGAAATTGTCCTGTCCCAGGCCGCCGATCGGGTGTGCGACGAACGCGTCCAGCGACACGCGCCAAAAGTCGTAGCGTCCGCTGCCGACGTCGCTGAAATGCGACTGCGACGAGAAGCTCTTCTGTACGTGGCTGAAGCCGTTCCATTGCCGCTTGATGAACGCGATCGGATGGCCGTGCGTCGCCGCCACGCCGCCCAGCACCGCGCCCGCGATCCCGAGCGTCGCGAGCGCCGCGCCGAAGCGGCGCCTGGCGATTCTTGACAGCGCCGGAGCGTCGAGCAGCACCTCGCCCCACGCGATCAGCGTCGCCGCCACGAACAGGCCCCCGCAGATGACGAGCGCCCCCTGGCCCGCGCGGGCGGCGGCGTGCTCGAAGCTGCCGGTGTGCGCGTACTTGAACACATCGAGCAGTCGCCGGAGCGGGACGAGCGCACCGATCAGCGGTAGCACGGCGGCCCCCGCCACTCGCAGCCGGTCGGGAACCAGGACGACGGCGAGGACCGCGATCAGCGGCAGCGTGAACAGCCAGCCTCGGCTCTGCACGATCAGCGCCAGCTGGAGGCCCGCGCACGCGGTTGCGATCAGGGCGCCCCGGATCACGGCCGGCAGCCCGCGCCGGGCGGCCAGCACGATCGCGACCAGCGCGTCGAGGGTGAACAGGGCGGCGGTCGCGTTGAAGTAGCCGGTCGGCGCGGCGAGTCGGCCGCCGATCAAGAGCGCGCCGACGTGGTCCCCCGACGCGAGGCGCGTCAGCAGCACGATCGAGATCACGCCGACGCCCAGGACGAACGTGAGCAGTGTCGCGAGCGCGGCCTCGGGCGTCCACGGCAGCAGCGCCATCAGCGCGAACACGAGCAGGTACAGGAGCGCTCGGTTGCTCCCTTGGAGCGCGTCGCCCGGCGACTGCGCCCAGGCGATCGACAGGTACGACCACGCGACGTACAGGGAGAAAGCGCCGAGCGCCGCCACCGTCTTCGCGCCCAGGTGTGGCCGTCGCATGCCGAGGCCCACCGTGCCGGCCACCATCGCCAGCATCAGCAGCGTCCCCCAGTACCACGTGTCTGCGTCATAGCCGCCGTTGTGGACCGCCCAGACGAGAAACAGGCCGACCACCACCGCGGCCGGGAACATGACCGGTGACAGGCGAGCGGCCATGCGGCTCACCACGCGCGGCACCCGCGGCGGCCGGTACCCGCCACGATCCGCCGCAGCGACCCTGGTGCGGACGAATCCGGTGATCGCCCGCAGCTCCGACCGCGTCAGCTCGCCGGTGAGCATCAGCGTGGCCGCGAACGCGGCGACGGCGGCCAGCCCGCCGACGATCCACGCGAACGGTGAGAGGTGACCGGTGCCGGCGATCAGCAGCGGTACCGACATCGCGAGCGCGGCCAGGAACGTCCGGGCGAACGACCGTCGCAGAGACGCGAGATCGAGCGTGATCGCGCGGTGGCAGATCCAGAGATGCGCTCCGACGTAGATCAGCAGCACGACGTCGTCGGCGATCGCGGCTCCGAGCAGGCCGACGGTCTTGAGCAGGACGTAGGTCGCGATGATCCCGAACAACAACGTTCCGGCGGCGATCGGGACGCGACGGCCCGCGAGGCCAAGGTAGTTGGCCCCGATCGACGTGACGGAGCTGAACGCGAGCAGGAACGCGGCCGGCGCCAGCGCCCGCATCACGCCGATCGACTCGTGGTATCCGGGGCCGAGCAACAGGGTCACGATCGGGTGCGCCCAGACGAGCATCGGCGCCACGAGCATCCCCTGGAAGACCACAAGGCCCCGGAGCGAGAGGTCGAACGAGCGGACATCGGGGACGGCACCCATGCCACGGGCGAGCCGCGGGCTGACGCCGCCGGCGACCGCCTGCCCGACGTAGCTGAGCAGGACCAGCAGCCTGAGCACGGCTCCGAACTGGCCGACGGCGCCCGCGGTCAGCAGCGCGCTGATCATCAGGACGTCGACCTGCGTCAGAGCGGTGTACGTCGAATCGACCACGAACAGCGCCCCCGCGTAGCGGATCAGCGTCCGGGCCGGGACCGGCGCCGATCGCGTCCTTCGCCCGCCCCACGGCGCCAGGAAGCGGATCATCAGCACGATCCCGGCCGCGGCGCCAACCGTGTACCCGATCGCGCGGCCGAGCGCCGCGCCGGCGACGCCCAGCCCGATCGTCACGAGTATCACGGTCGCGAGCGTCTCGCTGGCGCTTTCGGCGATGGCCAGCTTCCAGTTCGCCGCGCTGTGGCGCAGCGCGGTGAAGTTGTTGAGAAAGAAGACCACCAGCGTCGAGCCGAACAGCGACACGGCGACCCATCTGAACGGCCAGCCGAGGGCGGGGTGGCCATAGAGCCGGGCGAGCAGCCCCGCGCACGCGAACAGCGCGACCATCGCGATCACGCTCGCTCCGATCTGGAGGGTCAGCCCGCGCCGCACGATCGCACGTACCGCGTCCGCGTCGCCGCGGTGATCTGCGACGAACCGTCCGATCGCGAGTGGGAGGCCGAACGTCGCCGGCAGGGTGATCAGCGCGCCGACGGTGAGCGCGATCGCGAATGTTCCGTAGCGGTTTGCGCCGAGCGCTCGGACGAGGAACAACGTCTCCCCGGCGGTGAACACGGCACCCGCCATCTGCGCCGCGAACTGAAACAGGGTGTTGCTGACCGGCCCGCTGCTCGGAAGAGGAGCTGTACTGCGCTCGTCCTTGGCGGGAGCACTCACAGGCGACGCAATGGTAATCCGCCGATCGGCAGGGGCGCCGCCGGTGCGACGGGCGACGGTTACGGGGCTGCGCGGGGGAGAACTGCAGCCGTGGCGCCGCGGGCGACGGCGGCGTGCGGGCGAACTCTAGCCGTGGCGCCGCGGCGCGTGACGGCGGCGCGAATGGTGGTGGCGCTTGTGGTGCCGGTGGTGGGTGGCGGAGCCGCGGACAACCGCCGTATGAGCCCTCGGCCGCTTCACCGGCTTCGTCGGGCGTGTGGTGGTCGTGGTCGTTGTGGTCGTTGTCGGCGGCGGTGGGACGGTTGTGGTTGTCGTTGTGGTGGTGGTCGTGGTCGTCGGGGGTGGGGCGGTTGTTGTTGTCGTCGTCGTTGTCGGCGGCGGTGGCGGGGCTGGGGTCGTCGTCGTGGTGGTCGTCGTCGCGGGTGGTGGGGTCGAGGGGCAGGTTCCCAGTTGGACGCACGGTGCGACCAGGAGCAGCTTGGAGGCGTCGATCGGGACGCCTCCGACGATCCATGCGCCGGGGCCGGCCGAGGTGCCGCCGAAGCCCTGTACGAGGTTGCCCATCTGCGGTGGGAGCCCGAAGCTGGTCGTCGTCTCGTCGCCCTGCTTCTCGATCTCCAAAGTGGTGTTGTCGGTGCCGCCGTTGGTGTCGTTGATGTACATGCCGTAGGTCGCCATCGCGGTCATGATTGTCTGCTGCCAGGCGGGCGCGCCGCTGGCGGCGATCTGCGCCGGGGTCATGTTCAGTTTTAGAAGTCCGCCCATCGGAGGAGCGGAGGCCGGGTTCTGGCCGATGCTGGTGCAGTCGAGCCCCCACGGGCCGGTGGCGGGCCACACGTAGCCCGACGTGCATGGAACGCTGATCGCCAGTGCGTGGTTGATCGCGCCGGCGGCGAGCTCGGCGGGGCGGATGACGCCGGCCATCATGCCGATGTTGGCCGCGTCGGCCTGCGCGCCGAGCCCGGTGGCGTCGGTCCCGGCGATCGGAATCGCGCTGGCCGACCAGACCGTGAGGTGGGTGGGGTCGGTCCAGGAGGCGCGTTCGAAGTCGTACTCGGTGCCGGTCGACTGGTCGACGATGATCATGTGCTCGTCCCACGTGTGCCCGGGCTGGGCGCCGGCCGGAATGTGGATCTGGATGCCGTCGACGAGCACCCCGTTGGCGCCCTGACAGGTGTTCGGGCCCCAATAAGCGGTGCAGTGGATCGTGACGAGCGGATCAGAGGGCGACGCCCAGTAGACCGGCCGGCTGCCTGCGCTGTCGAATTGGAATGACGTCTGCGTTCCGTCGAAGTGGTAGGCCAAGCTGGTCATCTGCCCGGCCACCGTGGCCGCGTCCGAAGCTGGCTGTGGGTTCGCAGGAATCGGGGTGTTGAACGGCGAGTTGTCGTTGTACGCGCGCCAGCAGGCCGGCGGCTGGTTGCCGGCCGAGAACGATCCAAGCTGGGGGCATGACGCGGCCGCCGCTGACGCGGCGCGGCCGCCGCCGCCGAGTGCCAGCAGCCCGCCCGCGACCGCGAACGGCGCGATGCGACGCGCAAGCTTGGCGATCGCGGGTGTGTGTGGGGCGTCGGGGCGCATTCAGGCTCGGGTGGTCCGGTCGGGTGACCGTGGGTCCCTATCGGGGCCGAACCCCGCGTCCAGTGGCCGCGCGTGCCAGAGCTCCAACAAACGGCCAGCGTGCTCCGCTTGTGCTCGATCGACCGGCCAAATGACCGGCGAGCGCTCAGCGAGCGGATCGGAGCCGGCGCTCGGCGTCGCGGCCGCCGCAGTGAACCGGTGGCGCGCTAGCTCAGGTGCCGGTGATGGTGCCGGCGGTGATGCCGACGGCGGTGGTGATGCCGACGGTGATGCTGACGCTTGTGGTGCCGGCTGCGCGCGTGGTGTTTGCGGCGGTGGGTCGTCCGATGAACGACAACAGCCGTGTGAGCCTTCGGTTCCAATGCCGGCGTGGCTGAAGCCGGGGTCGCTACGGGCGGATCGGCTGCAGGGCAGGTGCCCTGCGCGACGCACTGAATGGGTGCGATCAGGCGCAGCTTGGAGGCGTCGATCGGGACGCCTCCGACGATCCATGCGCCGGGGCCGGCCGAGGTGCCGCCGACGGCGCGGACGAGGTTGCCCATCTGCGGCGCAAGCCCGAAGCTTGTCGTCGTCTGGTCGCCCTGCTTCTCGATCTCCAAAGTGGTGTTGTCGGTGCCGCCGTTGGTGTCGTTGATGTACATGCCGTAGGTCGCCATCGCGGTCATGATCGTCTGCTGCCAGGCGGGCGCGCCGCTGGCGGCGATCTGGGCGGGGGTCATGTTCAGCTGCAGAAGTCCGCCCATCGGAGGCGCGGAGGCCGGGTCCTGCCCGATGGTCTTGCAGTCCAGGCCCCACGGCCCGGTGGCGGGCCACACGTAGCCCGACGTGCACGGAACGCTGATCGCCAGAGCGTGGTTGATCACGCCGGCCGCCAGCTCATCCGGGCGGATGACGCCGGCCATCATGCCGATGTTGGCCGCGTCGGCCTGCGCGCCGAGCCCGGTGGCGTCGGTCCCGGCGATCGGAATCGCGCTCGCCGACCAGACCGCGAGGTCGGTGGGGTCGGTCCAGGAGGCGCGTTCGAAGTCGTACTCGGTGCCGGTCGACTGGTCGACGACGATCATCCGCTCGTCCCATGAGTCACCGGGCCGGGCGCCGGCCGGAATGTGGATCTGCAGGCCGTCGACGAGCACCCCGTTGGCGCCCTGACAGGTGTTCGGGCCCCAGTAAGCGTTGCAGTGGATCGTGACCAGCGGATCTGAGGACGAGGCCCAGTAGATCGGCCGGCTGCCATCGCTGTCGAACTGGAATGAGCTCTGCGTTCCATCGAAGTGGTATCCGGAACTGGTCATCTGCCCGACGATCGCGGCTGAATCCGTGGCGAGGTTCGCGCCCGCCGGAATCTGGGCGTTGAACGGCGAGTTGTCGTTGTACGCGCGCCAGCAGACCGGCGGCTGGTTGCCGCCCGAGAACGATCCGACCTGGGGGCAGGACGCGGCCGAAGCTGACGCGGCACCGCCGGCGAGCACCTGCAACGCGACCGCGAATGGGGCGATGCGACACGCAAGCTTGGCGATCGCGGAGCGGAATGTGTGAGGGGTGTCGGCGCGCATTTGGGACTCGATGCGTTTAGTCGGGGGGACCGTCGATCCCTATCGGGGCCAAGCCCCATGTCCACCGCCTTTGCCCGTCGAAATCCGAACAAACGGCCAGCCGTGCGATCGGCTCCGAGCCGATCAGCCGGCTAGTGGTCAGTGGACGCTGCTCCCAACAAACGTTGATCGCCCCTCCCGCGGCTGCTCAACAGATGATCGATCCGGATTGGAGCGCATCGTTGGACAGCCGCATTGGTGAGCGCGGCTTTGTGGAGCCTTTCGCGGCTAATGTGCGAGATTGCCGACACGCGCGATGGCGAGCTATCGCGCGGTCGCGTGAGCTTTGCTCAGCCTTGCTGAGGGTTCGGTCCTACCGGGCTGTGAGCGACGGCGAGAACGCGCTGGGGACTTCCGCGCGCTCGCGCGGCCCGGCCGCGCGTAGCCCCGCTGCGGTCGCGAACGCGACCGACGGCACGCCGTGCCGTGCCGTGCCGCGGATCGCTCCCGCCCCGTGCCCGAGATGCATCAATGCGAGCACCGGGATCATCGTCAGCGCGTCGCCGCGCCGCTCGGCCGTCGGCAGCGAGCGTGCCGCGACGGAGCACAGCACCGCCACGTAGAGAGCCAGGCCTGCGCGTGCCGCCACTCGCACGGGCCGCGGCGCTACGCACGCGAGCGCGGCGTCGATGACCAGCGCCGGCGCGAGCAGATGGGAGCGCCGAAGCGTGTCTGGATGGCGTCTCGCCGTCTTGAAGCGATATTCGCCGTAGTCCAGGTACTGCTTGAACAGGCCACGCAGCGAATCGCGAGGTACGTACTGCGCACCCATCGCGGGGACGCAGATCAGGTGCTCGTTTCGCGCCAGGAACCGGCCCGCCATCTCGGAGTCGGAGTTGCGCGGCCAATGCTCGTCCCAGCCGCCGTACTCGAGCAGCGTCTCGCGCGCCCAGACGCCGGCGAACACGCCGGCGTCGAGCTCGTACTCCTCGCCCGAGCCGGCGTCGGTGCCCCACTTTCGAGAACCGCCGCGACCGAGCGGCGTCGACAGCGCGAGTGCTACCGCTCGCGAGACGGTGCCGTGACCTCTCGGTATCTGGGGTCCGCTGACCCAGCGGGTCCCGCCGCGCCGCAGGCGCTGGACGCCGAGGGCGAGATAGTCGTCCGGGTATTCGGTGTGAGCATCCATCCGCGCGATCCACTGGCCCCGCGCGTGGCGCAGCGCGACGTTGAGGCCGCTCGAGACGCTCCGCTTCGGATTGTCGAACACGCGGATCCGAGGGTCCTCGCGCGCGAACTCGGTGAGCAGCTCGCGAGTCCGGTCCGATGAGCCGCCATCGGCAAACACGAACTCGACGACGCCGTCGAAGCGCTGCCGGCGCATTGCCGCGACGCTGTCCGTCAGGTAGCGCTCCTCGTTGAGAACCGGGACGAGCACCGAGCAGTCGACGGGCTCCGCAGAGCTGCGGTCCGCGATCGGGGGCGCTTGCGACATGCGGCGAAAAGGTAGTGCAACGATAAGATTGGACCATGTGCGGCATCGCCGGCATTGCCGGTCCGATGCCCGACCGCAGGGCGGTTCTCGACACGATGTCGGACGCCCTCTTGCATCGGGGTCCGGACGAGGCAGGGGTGTACGAGGACGAACACGTGGCGCTGGCGATTCGCCGGCTCGCTGTGATCGACGTGGTCGATGGTCATCAGCCGTACACAAACGAGCGCGGGAGCGTTCACGTCGTCTTCAACGGCGAGATCTACGGCTTTGCGGCGCTGCGCAAGCAGCTCGAGGATGCCGGTCACAGATTCAACTCCCGGACCGACGGAGAGGTGATCAGCCACGCGTATGAGCAATTCGGGGAGCGGTTCATCGAGCAACTCGACGGCATGTTTGCGTTCGCGTTGTGGGATGCGACCGAGCAGAAGCTGGTGGTGGCGCGCGACCGGCTCGGGAAGAAGCCGCTGTTCGTCGCCCCGCATGCGGACGGAGGGTTGAGCTTCGCGTCCGAACTCGGCGCGCTCGTGCTCGACACTCGCGTCGCGCGCGACGTCGACGAGCTCGCGCTGGCCGAGTATCTGCAGTACGGGTACGTCCCGTCGCCGCGCTCGATCCTGGCCGGCGTGACGAAGCTCGCGCCAGGGGAGATGATGACGTGGAAATTCGGCCGCCCGATCGAGCGCCGGCGCTACTGGACGCTTGACTATGAACCGAAGCACCGGATCTCGTATCGGGAGGCGCTGGACGAGTTCGAGGAGCGCTCGCGGGAGGCCGTGCGCGCCAGGCTGATCTCCGATGTGCCGCTGGGGCTGTTCTTCAGTGGCGGCGTCGACTCGAGCTACGTGCTGGCGCAGATGCTCGCCGCCGGAGCGTCGCCGGTCGAGACGTTCTCGATCGGCTTCCCCGACAGCCGCTACGACGAACGGGCCCCGGCGCGCGCGATCGCCGAGCGACTCGGAAGCGTGCACCACGAGGCGCTCGTCGAGGCGACCGATCTCGTCGAGCTGCTGCCGCGGCTCGTTCAGCACTACGGGGAGCCGTTCGCGGATTCCTCGGCGGTGCCGAGCTTCTACCTCGCCCGGATGGCTCGTGAGCGGATCACGGTGGCGCTCACCGGCGAAGGTGGCGACGAGCTGTTCGGCGGCTATTACCGCCACCAGGCTGCGCGGGTCGCGGCGCACTTGGACCGCCTCCCCGGCGCGACCCGAAGGCTCGCCGGCGCGAGCGCGACGCGGATCGGAAGTGAACGGGCGCACCCCAAGTCGACGCGCCACAGGCTGATGCGGTTCCTGCGCGCGGTCGAGCTCGAGCCGGGCGAACGGTATGCCGAGTTCACGGCGATCATGAGCCCGGAGGACCGGCGCGCACTCGCGCCCGGACGCCCGACCGTACCGCCGTATGTGCCACCGGGATTCGCAGTCGATCCACTGGATCGGGCGCTGGCCGTCGATACGACCCGCTCGCTCCCCGATCAGCTGCTGGTCAAGATGGACATCGCAACGATGGCGAGCTCGCTGGAGGCGAGGGCGCCGCTGCTCGACTATCGGCTGGTCGAGTGGACGGCGCGCCTTCCGGTGAGCTTCAAACAGCGCCGAGGCGAACGCAAGCGGCTGCTCGCCGATGCACTGGCGCAACACATACCGGCGGAGATGTTCCGGCGTCCGAAGATGGGCTTCTCGGCGCCGATTCCGAACTGGCTTCGGGGCGAGCTGTCCGAGTTGACCAGCGACACGCTGCTCGGCGACGCGAGCCGGCAGCGAGGGATCGTCGACACGGGGTCAGTCGAGCGGTTGATCCGCAGGCACCGCGAGGGCGAGGACCACACCCCTGCGCTGTGGGCGCTGTTGATGCTCGAGCTGTGGCATCAGGAGTTCGTCGATCGCCCGATCGTGCCGGCGTCGCGCTGAGCCGGATCTCGCTGGCCGGCGAGGAACGTCGCCAGGCGGGCGCATTCGGCCGCGAGCGTGTGTCCACCGACGAACCTGACCGCCCGCTCGATCAGCGTGTCGCGCAGCGCACCATCGCTCGCCACGCGTCCGAGCGCGTCGGCAGCCGCTCGCGCGTCCTCGGGCGGCACGAGCAGGCCGCAGCCGTCAACCAGCTCTGGTACGCCGCCGACCGCGGTCGCGACGACCGGCAGCCGCGAGGCGAACGCCTCCAGAAGCACCTGCGGAACGCCCTCGGTGTGCGACACGTGCAGCAGCGCATGCGAGCGTCGATAGAACCCCCAGAGCCCGTCGTCGATCGGCACGTAGCCGTGCAGCTCCGCTCGAGCTGACACCCCGAGCCGCTCGAGCTCCTCGGTCAGGGCCGCTGCTTCGGTGCCCTCCCCGCAGATGTCGAGCCGCCACCTCGCGTCGGCGTCGACGGCACGCCGCAGGACCTCGGCGAGCAGCAGCGGGTTCTTCTCGGCATCGAGACGGCCGACGCTGAGCATTCGCAGCTCCGCGCCGTCGTAAGCGCGGGTGTCGGCGGTGACGTCGAGGATGTCCTCCGCGTTCAGCAACGACACGTACATCACGTGCGTGGCGCGGGCGCCGGCGTAGCGGCGAGCGAGATCCGGGCCCACCACCGCAACCGGGACGAGCCTCGCGAGCAGCCGGAATCCGGCTTCGAGCAGCGACGCGGACAGCTTCACGAACGGCTTGCCGGGATGGCGGTGGCGGATCAGCTCGGGGAGGTCCTGGCGGACGCCGAGCACCAGCCGGCGACGGCGCAACGAGGCGAGGAGCGCGAACACGAACGCCTGCGGCGGATTCGGACCCAGGATCCAGACGACATCGACGTCGTCGAGCAGGCGCCAGAACCGGCGGATTCCGGCGGGGATCGTCCGCAGTACTTCAAGCACGTGCGCGCCGCTCGTGTAGTTGGGCAGTGGCACGTATCCGACCTTCCCCATCGGATACGGGAAGCGGCCGGCGCTGTCGTCGAATCTGCCCGTGACGATCAGGCGCTCGCAATGCGCGGCGAGCTCCCGGAGGAACAGACCGAATGGCAGCTCGGCGTACAGCTCGCCCGCGTCGACGCGGTAGTGGTAGTCGCAGTAAACGGCGAGCCGCATCGGGCGAGTCTGGCAGTCGCGGGGCGCTACGACGACGCTCTCAGGCGCCACAGCCACGAGGCGCGCAGCGCACGCGTCGGCCGGGCGCCCTTGAGCCGGAATCGCCGCCAGTCGTCGCCGTGGTAGATGCCGACACGCGGATGCCGAAGGGGGCCGAGGCGCTGGAGGCTGCTCGACATGGCAGCACCGGCTCGGTACCCGGCCCGCCGGCTGGCGGCTGCGACGCGATCATCCACGTCGCCGTACGGGTACGCGATCGAGTCGCAGGACCGGCCGAGGCGGCGGGCGCACTGCTCGCGTGACTCGGACAGTTCGCGCTCGAGCGACTCGTCGTCCAGCCGGGTCAGGTGCGGATGGGTGCTGGTGTGCGAACCGACCTCCCATCCCGCCTCAGCCAGCTCGCGCAGTTCTGTCCAGCCCATCGGCGCCAGCTCGGCGGCGTGCGGCGAGCTGCGCCAGTGGTCGATTCCCGGCCACTGGAGCTCCAGCTCGCCATCTAGGAAGGCCGTCGGAGCGAACACGGTTGCCGGCACCCCGAGCTCGGAAAGGATCGGCAGCGCGTAGCGCTTGACCGACGCGAACGCATCGTCGAACGTGATCGCCAGCGTGCGCCCCGGCTCCGGATTCAGGACTCCGGCGGTGAACGTCGTGGCGCGCCAGCCACGCCGCATGAAGAACGCGATCTGCCGCTCGAGCGCCTCCGGGGTGACCGACAGCTCGGCGTCCCAGGTCGGGCTGACGGCGTGGTAGCACAGCACGAGCTGATCACTCATGCGGCCGACTCCGCGACGAGCGTCTCGTACAGGCTCCCGAACCGCTCGGCGATCACCTCGATCGTGAACTCGTGCAGCCGCGTGGCGGCGGCGTCCGCCAGCCGCTTGCCCCGCGAGGGGTCTGCGAGCACGCCGACGAGCGCCTCGCCGAGCGCGCGCGGGTCGCGCGGCGGGACCAGCACTCCCGTCTCGCCGTCGCGGACGATGTCGAGCAGCCCGCCGACGGAGGTCGCGACGAGCGGCGTGCGGTTCGCCATGCATTCGAACGCGACCAGCGGCGTGCCCTCGTAATCGGATGAGATCGCGGCCACGTCGGCGGCGCGGAGCAGCGCCTCGACGTCAGGCCGCAGGCCGAGGAAGTGGACGCGATCCTCGATCCCCAGCCGAGCGGCAAGCTCGACCAGTGCGGGGCGGCATTCTCCGTCCCCGGCGAGGAACAGGTGAGTCTCGGGAAGCGCGGCGAGGACGTGCGCGTGTGCCTCCAGCAGGACCGACAGGGCCTTCTGCGGGCGCATCACGGCGACGGCGCCGATCAGCTGGGAGGAGCTCGGCAGCCCGAGCTCGGCCCGGAGGCTGCCGCCCTCGCCGCCCTGGCCGCCCTCGCCACTCACGCCGCTCACGCCGCCCACGCCGCCCACGTCGCCAGCACCGTTCGCGCCGCTCGGGCCGGCGGCTCGCGGCACGTAAGCATTCGGAATCATCACGACCTTCTCCGCCGGGACGCCTTCGACGGACACCATTCGCTGGGCGTCCAACGATGAGACCGCGATGAAGCGCGTGCAGAGCGGCGCGATCAGGCGGCCGTCGAGCAAGCGCCGCACAGGGTCCCCCTCGTAGGACCACGTCTGCTCATGTGCGAGCACGACCGGAACACGAGACGCGCGTCCGATCACGGTGCCCCATATGTTCGAGCCGAACTTGTGGGCGTGCAGGACGTCGAAGCGCTCGCGGCGCAGCAGCGTTGCGAGCCCCGCGAACCGATGGACGTCCCACTTCGCCCGGCGCCCGAGGTGCGTGTGGCTGATTCCTGCCTCCCGCAAGCTGGCGACGACGACCGGATCCGCTGTACGAGTCGAGCAGAGCCAGACCTCGAAGCGCTCGGGCGACAGGTGGGTGGCGAGGCCGACGGCGAACCGCTCCGCGCCCCCGTCGTCAACCGCTCTGTCGATCAGGAAGAGGACGCGGGTGCGGGCCATCGCGGTTGGGAGGCGACCCGCCGCTCGGCGGACCTCGCCAGCTTGAGCATCGTCGGGCACAGCGCGATCACGATCCACAGTTGCTTGGAAGTCAGCTCCGAGGCGAAGAAGTCCGCGGTCATGAAGCCGATCAGCGCCAGGACCACGCAGCGCGAAAGGAGCTCCTGCTGGCGGTCACCGATCCGTTCGAAGATGTGGGCCGCCTTCAGCGTCGCGCCGATCGCGCAGAAGAACACCGCCAGCAGCGTGAGCAGGCCGGGGATCCCGAGGTCGACGAGTGATTCGAGGTAGATGTTGTGCGCCACCTTCGGCGTGTCGACGACCAGATTCGCGTTGGTGATCGCACCGGCCCGCTGCAGGTAGCGGATTGAGATCGCCTGGAAGTTGTCGGAACCGACACCGACCACCGGATGCGCCTCGAACGCCCTCCAGGCGATCCGCCAGAGGTCGGTTCGGCCGCTCGTGTCGGACATCGTCACACGTTGTGCGGCCGTTGCCGGTGCCAGCACGAAGTAGTACAGGCCGACCGCCCCGATCGCGATCGCGAGCAACACGGACGCGGTGCGTCGCCACCGTCCGCCGATCACGACCGCCGCCACGAGCACGCAGCCGAACGAGACCAGCCCTGCGCGTGACAACGTCTGCACGAGCCCGGCGAACGCGAGGATCGCTCCGAGCGAGGCGAGCAGCATCAGCGGCGCCGAGCGCCGGACCACGCCCGCGAGCGAAACGGCGAGCACGATCGCCGCGACGAGCACGGTCGCCTGCTGGTTGGCTTCTCCGAGCGCGCCCGCGAGCCGACCGGCGTCCTGGGCGGTCGTCGGCAGCGGGTGGATGACCCCGTATGCCCCTGACACAACCGCGCCGAGCACGAACGCCGCGATGATGATCTGAACCTGGCGCTGGTTCCTGACGGCGTAGACCATGATCGGAATCAAGAGCATGTCGAGCAGGTAGCTGTAGGAAGTCGTGACCGCCAGGCCTCGCTGCGTGGACCATGCGATGCTGAGCGCCGACCAGCTGACGAACGCGACCAGCGCGATCACGAGCGCCGGATACAAGGAGACCAGGTTCGCGGTCGCGCTCCGGATCGATGAGGAGCTGGCGCTCGCGAGCCACGACAGGAACAGCAGGAGTCCGGCGAGCTTCATGAACGTCACCGCGCCGCCGCCGAACTGCAGGATCTCGAGGAACGAGAGCGTCGTGAAGACCGCCAGGCCGGCGGTCAGGTTGGCGAACACGGAGACGGTGAACGCCAACGCCAGCGCCGCTGCGATCCCGTACTGAGGTTTGATGCCGGCGGCGATCCCCATGGCGGCACAAACCGTCACCAGGCCGATCAGCCACCTGACGGCGCCTGAGTCGGACCACGTCAGCCGAGCTGTCACGTCCGCCGGGGTCGATCCCGGGTAGGCGCTGTCTGCTGGCGGCGGCCCGCGCGCTCGCCGTCCTCAGCGGCGCCGCGCTGATGGTTGCGCTCGCCGCCGCCCGCCAAAACACCCTCGTCCGGCTCGTACCCGTAGCCGTATTCCGCCACTCCCGCGAGCGTCGTACCGACGACCACGAGCCCGCTCGCCGGAGCCCCCTGATTCGTGAGGATCTCCTCGAGCTGCTGGAGCTTGGTGAGCCGGGAGCGACCCGGGCGGACGACGATCAGCACCTCATCGGCTAGCTGCGCGAGCGGCAGCGCGTCGATCACCTCCGTCAGCGGCGGTGAGTCGATCACCACGAAGTCGGCGATCTCCTTGGCGGCGTTGAGCAGCTGCCGGGCGACCGCGAACGAAAGCCGGTCGGCGAGATCGGCGCCGGCCCGATGGGCGGTCAGCACATGGAACGGCGTCGCGTCGAACCACACCGGCATCAGCGCATCGGCCAGATCAACCTCGCCGATCAGCACCTCCTCGGTTCCGTACGTGGGCTTCAGGTCGAGCGACGCGGCGATCCGGGGCCGGCGCAGGTCGGCCTCGATCAGGATCACGCGCCCGCCGCCCTGAGCCAGCGCCACCGCCAGGCTGATCGCACTCGTGGTCTTGCCCTCCGACGGAGCACAGCCGGTGAGCAGGTAAGCGCGCGGCTCGCCGCCAGCGCGAGAGGCGAGCGTGGTTCGTAGCGTTCGGTAGGCCTCGAGCGCCGGGATCGACAGGTCCGATGGGATCA
This sequence comes from uncultured Solirubrobacteraceae bacterium, assembly GCA_963712675.1. GTDB lineage: Bacteria > Actinomycetota > Thermoleophilia > Solirubrobacterales > Solirubrobacteraceae > Palsa-465. Next base: position 203,005 of record CAVQJF010000019.1, on the reverse strand, counting down.
ACGGTCCGGGTACGCGTTTTGAGGACTGGCGAGGGATCCGGGCGAGCACCGGGATCCAGGCGAACACATCGCGGGCCTGCTGTTCGCGCCGCAGCCGCGGGTCGAGCGCGCTGAAAGCGAACGCCGCGCCGATGCCGATGATCAGACCGCCGAACAGTCCGGCGGCGAGCGACAGTTTCACCTGTGGCGAGGTGGCACCGGTCGGCAGCTCCGCGGGCGCGGCGACCGCGAGCGTCGGGTCGTTGCTGTGCTGCAGCAGCTGATACTGGTTGAGCTGGTCGCCGAGCGTCCCGACGCCGTTGCGCTGTGCCGGCGGGAGCGAATCGACGCTGGTGGTCAGCCCCGGGACGATCTGCGCGAGCGCCGCATGAAGCGCCGCCGTCCGCACCGAGATCACCGCCGAGGCGAACGCGTTGGCCAGCGTCTGAGCCTCGGTGGGGGATGATCCCGTCGCCTGAATCGCGACCAGGTTGCTCTGCCCGACGGGCGTGGCCGAGATCTTCTGCAGGAGATCGCTGGCGCTCGTCCGCAGGTGCAGCTTTTGAATCACGGCGTTGGCGACCTGCGGCGTCGTCACGAGGGTCGCCGCGGTCAGGATGTCGGTCGTCGGATCGCCGGACGCGTGCAGCACCGGGAGGTTGAACAGGACCGTGTCACCGGTCGGCACCGGGTTGGCGAGGAGTTCCGCCTGGGCGGTGTAGGACTTCGACGCGATCGCCACGTACGCGCCCGCTGCGCCGACGGCGATCACCGTGCACGCGACGATCAGCCACGCGTATGACCGGAGCGTCTCGTAGTAGTTCCGGAGACCAGAGTTCTGCCCGGCCCCGCCCCCGAAATCGCCACCGGCGTAGGAAGTCGACGGTGCCATCGCGCGTACTATGCCACGTCGCTCCGCGGATGTACCCGGGAATTCCAGTGGGGTCGGGCGTCGACGCGCGGAGTCGGACATCCCCGTCAGATGCGGTTCCACGGCAGCCGCCGGGCGAACACGCGGTTGCGGGGGACGAGCACGCGAAACGCGGCCTTCGCGGCGAAGGCTCGGCTCCGACACAGCGATGAGTCGGCGTACCTGGCCCACCGCTCCCGGACCTCGGCGAGCTCTGGCCGCGGCGCGAGCTGGCTCATCGCGCTGAGCTGGCTGACGTGGAGCGCGTGGTAGAACGAGCTCGCCGGGTTGAGGATCGGATGCGGGTAGAGCGAGTAGTACGACCAGTAGCCGGCGTCGAACCGGTGGATGTTCGCGACGACCGAGTCGAGACCCTCCTCAAAGCGGTTCCTCGCCGTGGCGTCGTGCAGCCCGACCGCGACGTCGCGGATACCCCAGAGCGCGAACATCGCACCATTGAAGACGTGGGACTGCGGGTCGGTCGGATACTCCTCGGGCCATGGACGGCCGTCGAGCTCGCCGCCGACGCCGCCCGCGCTCTGCGGAGTGGCCAGTGGCTCGATCGCCAGCTTCGCTGCCGTCGCGAACTCCGGGTCGCCGTCGTGGAGATGCAGCCGAACGAGCAGGCTCGCCCCCTCGCCTTGCGCGAGCCCGGAGCACCACGGGGGCGGCAATCGAAACGTGTGTGGGAACGGCTTCGAGTGCAGCCACTCGCCGGATGGCCGCTGTTGTGAGACGAGATGCCTCCCCGTGCCGAGCGCTGCGTCGAGCCATTCCTGGCCGTCGCCGGCGAGCCAGCGCTCGTAGCACCCCAAGCCATATTGGGCGATTGCCGCAAACAGATCCGGCCGGCGGACGTACGACTCCCACGCGCTCGACTCGGCCTTGACGCGGAGATCGATCGGGTAGCCGCGAACTCCGTCCGGATCGATCTCGCCCCCGACAGGGAGGAAGAAGCTCCGCGCGCTCGAGAAGAAGCCGGCGGTGCTGCGCCGCGACATGCGGGCGGGAGTGAGCGCAGTCTCAACCACTGTCGCGGAAGCGGAGCACTTCCGCGATCGTGAGGACCATGATCCGAAGATCGAAGGCCAGCGACCAGTTGCGGATGTAGAAGTTGTCCCACTCGACCCGGTCGGCGATCGACGTCTGGCCGCGAAGGCCGTTGACCTGCGCCCAACCGGTGATCCCGGATTTGACCCGGTGGCGGTCGTCGTACCGGGCGACGTCGCGCGCGAATAGCGCGACGAACTCCGGGCGCTCTGGGCGGGGCCCGACGAGGCTCATGTCGCCACGCAGAACGTTGACGAACTGCGGCAGCTCATCGAGTGAGAGGTCGCGCAGGAAGCGACCGATCGGTGTCCGGCGGTCGTCGCCCTCGATGCCACCTGGCGCGCAGCCGTCTCGAAGCTTGAAGTCCGTCGGTCCGAGCGGCTCGCGCATCGTCCGGAACTTCAAAACGTCGAACTGAGCTCCGTCTCGCCCGACTCGTCGCTGGCGGAACAGGATCGGTCCGGGGGAGGTCAACCGGATCGCGATCATGATCGCGATGATCAGCGGTGCGGCCGCGATCAGCGCGATCAGCGCGAACGCCCGGTCGAACGCGTGCTTGACCGCGAACTGCCAGCCCTTCGGATCGACCGCGCGAAGCGTCAACAGCGGCACACCCCCGACGTGCTCGAGCGTCGCACGATCGTTGATCGATTCGTACAGTCGCGGCACGAGCGAAACCTCGACCCCGAGCCGCTCGCACTCGCGCACTTTGTCCACGAGCACGTGATCAGGCTCGGAGCTGAAGGCGATGATCACACGCCGTGCGCCGGTCCTGGCAATCGCGTCGGCGAGATCGTCGGGACCGCCGAGCACCGGGACGCTGAGCCGTCTGCTGAGATCGTTGCGCGGCAGCGGGTCGGCGTCGATGAAGCCGACAGGCCGCAGGCCGTAACGTGACTCGTCGGCGAGGCGCTTGACGAGATGATCTCCGACGAGGCCGGCGCCAACGATCAGGGTCGGGGTCGCCAGAGCCTGCGACCGCATCGCCTGCCGGCGGACCGAGAGCAGTGCGAGCCGGCCTCCTGCGACGTAGACGATCCCGAACAGCCAGAACCGCAGCGACGCGTCGACGGGATGGACGGCGCCGATCATCGATTCGAGCGCGATCGTCAACATCGTCGTCAGCGACAGCACGGCGACCACGTAGGCGACGGTGTCCACGATCGATGCGTAGAGGCGCTGGTCGGGGCCCGGCCGGAACTGCATGACGGCGATCGCGATCATCGGGAAGAACGCCGCCAGCCAGCGGGTTCCACCGGCGCCCTGCAGCGGAGACGCGAACACGGCGGCCCCGGCGGCCACGTACAGCACCACGGCGTCGACCAGCAGTCGCAAGTGTGACCATGCCCGCTGGTCGAGCAATCGCGCCAGCCAAACCTGCGCGCGCTGATCGCCCACGCGGCTAGGAGCGAACTGGATCCTCGCGTGGGCAGCGTGACTGGCGGCGGGTGGGGGAGGCATAGTCTCTGGTGTGTCCTAAATCGAATCGCGCCAAATCTCGTCAGCGCATCCGGGGGACAACACCCGCCTATGCGCGCCTGCCGCTCGTACTAAGTCGGTCTGCCCGCGGTGCGTCTATGGCCCTGGATGTAGATGATAACGAGGTTCGGGGGTCAAAGTTGGACACAAAGCTACATTTACCCAAGAATCCTTCGATCGACGCGTCCTGGCCGCTGCGGGCGTACGATGGCGGGAACACCGTCAGGAGGCTCTGCATGGCGCGACTCATTCGGATGGACAAGACCGGCCACACGACGCTGGCGGAATGGAGCAGCGAGGATCCGCGCGCCTTCGAGAATGCCGTGGCCGCGTTTCGCGCGGAGCTGGATCAGGGTTACTACGCCGTCGTGTCGCACGGCGTCGGGCAGGCCGAGCAAGTGCGCGAGCTCGACATCGACGCGCCGCTCGTGATCCTGCGGCGCCCGATCGCGGGTGGGTAGTACAAGCAACTGGATCGCCGGCAGCGCGCCGGCAGCCGCAGAGCCCCTCCCCGAGCTCGCGACCGTCTACTGGCGTCCCCGTGCCAACGAGGCATCGCTGGAGCGGGCCGGGCGGTCCTGGACGCTCGTCACCTTCGCCCACATCGTGCCGTTCACGGGCGCCGCGGCGCTGCTCGTGGCACTCAACCCGGTCACGATCCCGGTGGCTCTCGTGCTGCTGGCACACTCGTGGATCATCCCCGAGCTGTACGCGTCGCGGGGGGCGAACGTGGTCCGCCCGGGCCGTCTCGGGTCGCCCGACGCCGAGCGGACGGCGCTCGGGCTGCTTGCGGATCTGGTCGATCACGACGAGCGCCGACTGCTCGCGCGGACCGGGCTGGCGCTCGAGCGCGGGCGGCTCGGGGTCTGGGCCGTCGGCGAGGCGGGGGCGTTGCTCGTTCGGCCGGGCGGGCGCCGCGTCCACTGCTACTGCGTCAAGGCGACCGGCGACGGGCTTCCGGCAAATGACAGGATCGCCCATCTGCTGCTGGCGCTCCGCGCCGACGAGGCGGGCTTCGCGACGGTCGCGAACCTCGCGTTCTCAGGCGCCTGCTGGCGGCTCGCCCGGCGGCTACGCGCTCCCGCGCGCGAGGCGCTCGAGGCTGCGCGGCAGGCCGCCGGCGTCTGATCACCCCAGCCGCACGGCGTACGGCTGCCCAGCATCTTTGTACCTGCGGCCAATGTGGGTCACGGCGGCGGACGCGATCATTCCGGCCATGACACGTCCAGTCACATCCCCTCGATTGCTGCTGGTGGCCGAGCGCCGCTCACCGTCAAGCGAGTCGAGCCTTGGTCCGATCCGTCGGTACAAGCTCGCGCGGCTCCGCTTCGACGGACGCGAGGCTGGTCCAGCGTCGCGCTTCGAACATCTCAAGCGCGTCTACGACTGAGTTCGTGCTCCGGCGAGCGCGGCCTGTGGCCGCGCTACGCTTCCAGCATGAGATCAGATCTTGAAGCCACCCGCTCGCGCCCGCCGATTCTGAAGAAGATGACCGCGGGTCTGGTCCTGGTCGCAGCCGCCGCGCTTGCGATCTGGATCGTGATCGGCGTGATCAAGACGATCTTCTTCATCGTGGCCGGGCTCGCAATTGTCGTCGCGATCCTCTGGGCGCTGAAGACGATCGTCTGGTAGAGCCGTGCAGGGGTTGGAGCTGCTGCCCATCCTGGCCGTGTTCGGCGTGATCGGGGGCGTGCTCGGACGGCTGAAGGGAAGCTCGTTCTTCGCCTGGTTCCTGATCTCATTCTGCGTTCCGTTCATCGGCCTGCTGACCGCGATCTTCTACCGCTACGAGAACGAGGAGCTGCGGCGTGAATGCCCCGGTTGCGGGCGGGTCGTCAAGCTCTACGACGCACTCTGCACCCGGTGCGGCACCGAGCTCGAGTTCCCCGACGTCGCAATCGCCTCCGAGGCATCGCTGCGGCGGCGGGCGGCGTAGCTCGCCGCTCCTGCCCGGTTGACCGGTGCGCACGGTCCGGCTCTGGTGGCTGGCGATCGTGTGCACGGCCTGGCTGGTGGGTGGCTGCTCGCAGGCGACGCCACTGCCGCGGCCGCTCGGCCGCCCGAGCGTGGGCGCCTGGCTGGGGCTGAACTACAACAGCGACGCCGGGGTCGGCCGTGCCCGGGACTTCGTCGCGTACGGCATCGTCTACGACCGCGACGGCCGGATCGAGCCCGACGCAGGGCAGACCGCGACGCCGCGCTCGACGCTCGGGCGGGGGTTGAGCGCTTCGCTCGCTGCCGGAATGACGCCGGACGTCGAGATCGATCCGGCCAACGCTCCGGGCGGCTGCACGACGAATCCGAATCCGGCGGCGCTGTGCCTGCCGACCAGTGGCGCCCAGATCGAGAGCTACGTGACGGGGTTCGTCGCGACGGCTCAGTCGGTGCTCGCCGCCTTCCCGGGGAAGCGGATTCTGTTCGAGCCGATGGACGAGCCCTGGCAGTGGGGCTCGCCACCGGGCACGCCGCCCGGCTACTCGGCGGCCGCCGAGTACGCCGCCGTGCTCGCGCGCCTGCTGCCGGCCGTCGCGGCCGCCACCGGGCCGTCGATCCCGCTCGCCGACGTCTACGTGCCAGCGACGGGACTCCTGTCCGACGGGAGCTCGTGGATCCCGGACCTCTACCGGGCCCAGCCGTGCCTGGCACCGGGCGGCGGCAGCTGTGCGGCGGGCGAGCGACCGACGCCGATCGCTGCCTGGAACGTCCACCCATACGGGTTGCCGGGGTCCTCGACCGAAGGCATCGGCTCGCTCCCGGTGATCCGAGCCGGCATGCGCTCAGGTCAGAACAACATCGTGGCCTCCGAGCTCGGGTTCTGCGCCACCGACGTCGGTCTCGACACGAACTGCGCCGAGAACCGCCCGGACATCGCCGGCAACAGCAGTCAGGTCGCCGGCTGGCTCACCGATTCGCTGCGCCAGGCACTCCCGATGCACCGGGCCGGATGGCTCAAGGCGCTGATCATCTGGGCGCGCTCCTATCCGTTCCAGGAGGGCGGCACCGGCTGGGGGATGCAGAAGCCGGACCGCAGCCTGACCGCGATGGGCTCCGCGCTCGTGCAATTCGCGTCCGAGAATTCGGGCCCCGGCGGCTGACCCATTAGACTCGCTCGCTCCCGTTGCGCGCGGAAAAGCCGCGCGTGCACCAGCTATCGAGTCGCGAAAGGAGGCGAGCGCTATGCGTGCAGTCGACGCTTTGATGGAGTGTTTGAAAGCTGAGGGTGTCGACGTCGTATTCGGCCTCCCCGGCGGCGCGAACCTTCCGACCTATGACGCGTTCTACGACGCCGGGATCCGGCACATCCTCGTCCGCCATGAAGCGGGCGGGGGCCACGCGGCCGAGGGCTACGCGAAGGCGACCGGCAAGGTCGGCGTGTCGCTCGGCACGAGCGGCCCCGGCGCGACGAACCTGGTGACGCCGATCTGCGACGCGATGATGGACTCGGTCCCGGTCGTGTTCCTGACCGGCCAGGTGCGGACCGAGTTGCTCGGGACCGATGGGTTCCAGGAGGCCGACACGATCGGGATCACGATGCCGATCGTCAAGCACAGCTTCATGATCCAGCACCCGCTCGAGATCCCGCGATCGATCCACGAGGCGTTCCACATCGCCCGCACCGGCAGGCCCGGACCGGTTGTCGTCGACATCCCGCAGGATCTGAGCCGCGCTGACATTCCTTACGAACCGGTCACCGACGTGCATCTGCCGGGTTACCAGCCGACCACGGACGGCAACCAGAAGCAGATCCGACTGGCGGCCAAGGCGCTGGCGAACTCCCGCCGGCCCGTGATCTACGCCGGCGGTGGCGTGGTCAACGCGAACGCGGCGGCCGAGCTGACCGAGCTTGTCCTGGCGGACCGATTCCCGGTCACCTGCACGGTGATGGGGCTCGGCGCCTTCCCGGCCCCGCATGAACAGTGGCTCGGGATGCTGGGCATGCACGGCACGCGAGCGGCCAACTACGCCATGGACGAAGCGGACCTGATCGTTGCGATCGGGGCGCGGTTCGACGACCGGATCACCGGCAAGCTGTCGGAGTTCGCGCCGCGCGCGAAGTTCATTCACATCGACATCGACCCGGCCGAGATCTCGAAGAACGTGCCGGCCCACATCCCGATCGTGGGCGACGCCAGGAACATCGTCCCGCGGCTGACCGCCGAGTACCGGGCGCTCGACACCGATCCGGCCCGGCTCGAGGAGTGGTGGCAGCGGATCCACGCGTGGCGGGAGCGGTACCCGCTCCGCTACGAGGACTCAAAGGATTCGGAGATCAAGCCGCAGTTCATGATCCAGGCGATGTTCGAGGCGACCGGTGGTGAGGCGATCGTCTGCAGCGACGTCGGGCAGCACCAGATGTGGACGGCGCAGTACTACGACTTCCCGGCGCCACGGCGGTGGATCAACTCAGGTGGCCTCGGGACGATGGGCTTCGGCCTCCCAGCGGCGATGGGCGCCAAGGTCGGCTGCCCGGATCAGACGGTCGTCTGCATCGCCGGCGACGGCTCGGTCCAGATGAACATGCAGGAGCTGGCGACGTGCGCTCAGGAGGGCATCGCGATCAAGGTGTTCATCATGAACAACGGCTACCTGGGGATGGTTCGCCAGTGGCAGGAGTTGTTCTGGGATAAGCGCTACAGCCAGGTGGACATGGGCCAGTGGCCGGACTTCGTCAAGGTCGCTGACGCATACGGTGCGACGGGACTCCGGTTCGAGGACAAGAAGACGCTCGTGAGCGACATGAAGGAGGCGCTCGCGATCGACGGCCCGGTGCTGGTGGACGTCCGCGTCACGCGCGAGGAGAACACGTACCCGATGATTCCCGCCGGCAAGCCCGCGCGGGACATGGTGGGTTGACGATGGGCGAGCCCGGCACCAAGGAACTGCTGTCTCTTGACGACCTCGAGGCCGCCGGAAATCTGCGCAGCGGCCGCAAGCACATCCTCTCGATCCTGGTCGAGGACAAGCCCGGTGTCCTGACCAGGATCGCCGGGCTGTTCGCGCGGCGCGGATTCAACATCGACACGCTCGCCGTCGGGCCGACCGACGACGACGCGGTCTCGAGGATCACGCTCACGCTCGACGGCGCCGTACACCCGATCGACCAGGTCACCAAGCAGCTGCACAAGCTCATCAACGTGCTCAAGATCCGCGACCTCGAGCCCGAGGAGACGCTGGCCCGCGAGCTGGCGCTGTTCAAAGTCTCCGCCGATGGCGCGGCCCGCGCCGAGGTGATGCAGGTGTGCGAGATCTTCCGAGCGAAGATCGTCGACGTGACGAAGCGCTCGGTCGTCATCGAGGTCACCGGCACGTGCGAGAAGGTCGACGCGTTCGAACGGCTCGTGCGACCGTTCGGCTTGATCGAGATGGCGCGGACGGGCGAGATCGCAATCTCGCGCGGTCGCGGCGAGACCTAGTCCCTCCGCGACCGAGCCAACTGGAGCTCGCCGCCCGGCAGCCACCGGGCCAGGTCGCCGGTGCGATAGGCGCTGCCGGGCCCGAACGGATCCTCGACGAAAGCCTCAGCCGTCTGGAGCGGCCGGTCGAGATACCCAGAAGCGACGCCGTCGCCCGCAACCAGCAGGTCGCCGGGAACACCCACCGGGACCGGCTGGTTGTGGCCGTCGAGCACGTACACGCGGGTGTTGGCGATCGGGCGGCCGATCGCGACCGGCGCCGATCGCTCAACCCGCGCCAGCGTCGCGTAGCCCGTGGTCTCCACAGCGCCGTACGCGTTCCACAGCACGCGACAGCGATCGAGGATCTGAGCGGCCAGCTCTTCTGAGAGCGGTTCGCCGCCACTCAGCGCCCTGAGCGCACGAGCGGATTTCAGGCCGGTGTCGATCAGCGTCTGCCACGCGCTCGGGCGAGCATGGAGAAAGGTGACTCGTTCAGCGGCGATCAGCCGGCTGAGCGCCGCGCCGTCGTTCGCCATCTCCGCGGGCGCCACGACGATCCTGGCGCCCGCGATGAGCGGCATCCACAGATCAACGGCCGGAACATCGAACAGGGTTGATGGGAGGGCCAGGACGGTGTCAGCGGGGCTGATGCCGAGATCGGCGGCCATCGCCGCGGCGAGATTGACCACCGAAACGTGGCGGATCGGAACGCCGTTCGGTCTGCCCGTCGCCGCGGAGGTGTACTGCAAGCAGCAGACCGCGTCCGTGCCTGCGAGCACCCCCGCGATGCCGGATTCGGTGACCATGAACTCGCGTCGCTCCGGGGGCAGTTCGGGGTCGAGCAGCAGATATGCAGCGCCGGCCTTCAGCGCCCCGAGGACACTGACGACGAACTCGACGGACGGCTCCCACGACACCGCCACCACGTCGCCGGGTCCGATGCCTGCAGCGAGCAGCCGCCCCGCGTTCATGCCGGCTCGGCGGTCCAACTCGGCGTAGCTGATCGTCTGCCCGGCGGCCGAGACGGCAGCTGCCTCGGGGTGGCGAGCGGACTGCGCCTGGATGAGATCGTGCACAGCGCCGGCGGTGCGGTCGGTGGCCGTGGCGTTCCACTCGACGAGCTGGCGGTGCTGTTCGGCCCGCGTCAGGAGCGGGATCCTCGATGCGGTCAAGGTGGGATCGGCTGCCACCGCGCTGACGGCACGTGACCAGTGCTCGGCGATCCTCTCCGCGGTGGCCGGGTCGAACAGGTCGCTGTCGTAGATCAGCCGGCCGGAGATGTGGCCGTCGGGGCGCTCGTCGAGCTCCAGCTCCAGGTCGAGCTTGGTACTGCCCACGGCGTCGCCGATCTCGCTCTCCAGCTGATGGAGGGACCACGAGGGGTCGGGCGCGGCCGTTGTCGGCTCCAGGACGAGCATCGTCTGATAGACCGGGTTGGCGTTCGAGAACCCGGCGGGATTCAGCTCGCGGGCCAGCCGCTCGAACGGCACGAGTTGGTCGAGGCCGTCGAGCAACTCATTTCGGACCCGCACGACCAGCTCGGTGAAACCGGGGTCGCCGCTGAGGTCGACTCGTAGCACCAACGGCGTCAGGCAGTAGCCGACGAGCGATTCGAACTCTGGTCGCTGGCGCAGATCGGCAGCGGTGGCGAACACGACGTCATGCGCTCCCGAGTACCGGCTGAGCAGCACCGACCAGATGCTCGCGAGCACTTGGAACAGCGTCGCACCCACACCTTGGCCGAGCTGACGGAGCTGTCCGACGGCTGCCGCGGGCACTGACACCGCGACGATGCCGCCGCGGAAGCGCGGCGTGTCCGGCCTCGGGTGGTCCAGAGGAAGGGATAGGACGGGAAGTGGGGTGAGATGTCGCTGCCAGTGGCCCAGACGCCGCTGCGCGCGGGGCTCGGTGATCCACTGCTGCTCCCAGCGGGCATAGTCCGCGTACCGGGTCGCGGGCTCCGGAAGCGGTGATTGGTCGCCGTCGCGGAAGGCGTCGTAGAGCGCGATCAGCTCGAGCAGCACCACCCGGTAGACGCTCACGCCATCGAAGATGATGTGGTGCATCGCAAGGTAGAGCCGGTGATGGTCCCCGGGGAAGCGGATCAGCCGGGGGCGCAGCAGCGGGCCGCGGCGGACGTCGTAGGGGACCCGTGCCACTTCGGCGGCGAGCCGGATGGTTTGGCGGTCGGCCTGCTCAGTGGTCAGGTGGCTGAGATCGAGCAGCGGAAGGTCGAAGCTCGGGGCCAGGTGCACGACCTGGACGGGCTCGCCCCCGACCGTGTCGAATGTGGTCCGCCAGGCCTCGTGGCGCCGAACGATCTCGTTGAAGGCGGCTCGGAAGGCCGGCGCGTCGAACGGACCGTCCTTGCGGATCGAGATCGTCTCGTTGTAACTGATCCGATTCGGGGCGAGGAGGCTCATGTACCACAGGGCCTCCTGGGCCACCGACAGGGGCGGCGCCGCGGTGCCGGCGTCCGTGGTCGCTGTCACGCGGCGGCGACGTGCAGGTCGGTGAGCCCCCGCAAGCCGAGGTTGGGTCGCCACTGGATCGCTTCGTCCGGCGCCAACGACAACTCCGGGAACCTGGCCAGCAGCGTCTCGAAGGCGATCTGTCCCTCGATCCGGGCCAGCGGCGCGCCGAAGCAGAAGTGCGCCGCCCAGCCAAAGGCGACGTGACGGTTGTCCTCGCGACCGAGGTCGAGCCGGTCAGGGTCGCCGAAGCGCTCAGGGTCCCGGTTGGCCGCGCCCATCACCGCGATCACGGCGGCGCCCTCTGGGATCTCCTTCCCGCCGAGAACGGCGCCGGGGGGCGCCAGGCGGGCGGTGTGCTGGCTGGGGCTCTCGTAGCGGAGCAGCTCTTCGACAGCGCTCGGCATCAGCTCCGGGTCGGACCGCAGCCGCGCGAGCTGTTCGGGCTGGCGCAACAGTGTGAGCAGACCGTTGCCGATCAGATTGGTGGTCGTCTCCTGGCCGCCGACCATCGTCACGATGACGTTCGCGACGATCTCCTCCTCGTTGAACCGGTCCCCGTCCACCTCAGCGGTGGTCAGCGCGTTGATCAGCCCCTCGGTCGGGTTGGCGGCTTCCCGGATCACGGCCGCGCGGAAGTACGCGACCATCTCCTCGACGCTCTGAACCACCTTCTTTGCCCGGCCGGGGTTGTGCTGGAAGTTGCCGAGCATCTCGGCGAAATCCTGGGACCAGTTCTTGAGCAGCTCGTGATCCGCGGTCGGCACCCCCAGCATCTCGGCGGTCACGATCGCGGGCAGCGGGTTGGCGAGCCCGGCCATCACTTCAAAGCGGCCTCCGCCGTCGAGCTCGTCGACGAGCGTCTCGGCGATCTGGCGGATGTGCTCACGGAGGTGTGCGACACGGCGCGGGGTGAATGCCGCCGAGGCCAAACGGCGCACTCGGCCGTGCTCGGGCTGGTCGAGGAACAGCATCTGACGCACCATGACCGCGGCGATCGGCGTCAGCTCGCCCATGCCCAGCTCGTCCAGCCGGTCCGGGGCCGGCGTCCGGGCTGCGTGAAAGCGGTGCAGCACCTCGACCACGTCCGCGTACCGGGTGACCACCCACGCGTGCAGGTAAGGATCCCAGTGGACCGGGTCCTCGTCGCGCAGCTGTCGGTACAGCGGGTACGGGTTGGCCAGCACCTCTGGGTCCAGCAGGTGATAGAGGCTGGGCGGCGGAGACCCCTCCTCGACCGTCGAGCGGCTGCTCACCCGGTTACCAGGCTGTCGGCCTGATCGGCGGCCATCTGACGTTCCACAGTCGCCGCGATCTCCTCGAGCGTCGGGTGGTCGAACAGGTACCGCAACGTGATCTCCACGCCGAACAGAGCTTCGAGCCGCACAATCAGCTGTGCGCCCAGCATCGAGTGGCCACCAAGCAGAAAGAAGTTCTGGTCCATCCCGATCTCGTCGACGTCGACTTTGAGCAGCTCGGCCACGACGGACGCGGTCGCCGCCTCGATCTCTGTCCCGGGACGCCTCCCCGCGGACTCATCCGTGGCCGTGGCAGCGGGTGCCGGCAGCGCGTCGCGGTCAATCTTGCCGTGCTGGGTCAGCGGCAGCTGATCGAGCCACACGTACGCGCTCGGCAGCATGTGCTCCGGCAGGAAGCCGCCGAGGAACTCGTCCATCGCCTTGGGATCCGGCTGTTCGCCGGCGGCGGCGACCACGTAAGCCACGAGGCGGTCGGCGCCGGAGCTGCCGACCCCGACGGCCACGCTCGCCTCGATCGCCGGGTGGGAGTTCAAGCAGGCGGCGACCTCGCCGGGCTCGACTCGGAAGCCTCGGATGCTCAGCTGGTCGTCCATGCGCCCGAGGAACTCGACCTCGCCGTCTGCTCGTAGCCGTGCGCGGTCGCCGGTCCGGTACCACCGCCCGCGCTCGTCCTCGAGGAACCGCTCGGCCGTCAGCTCGGCCCGGTTGAGGTAGCCACGCCCGACCGCCGCACCCCCGATCACCAACTCGCCCACGACCCCCGGTTCAACTGGCCGGAGAGCCTCGTCGACGATCTCGGCCACGACCCTCGCGATCGGCCTCCCGATCGAAGGCAACCCCTCGCCGTCAGGGGCGACCGCGCCGGAGGTGGCGACCACTGCCGTCTCGCTGAGCCCGTAGTTGTTGACGACCGTGAACCCGAGGCCCGGAGGTGGTCTGCGCGTCAGAGCGTCGCCACCGGTCAACAGGTATCGCAGGGCGCCGTCGTCCGGCCACGGCAGGCCGATGACCCCCTCGGCCACGGCCGTGGGCAGGAACGTGACTGTGATGCCTTCGGTCACGAGCCAGTCCCGCAACCCGACCGGATCGCCACGCAGGTTTTCGGGGACCACGTGGATCGCCGCACCTGAGCAGAGCGCGGGCCAGATCTCCCAGACCGCGGCGTCAAAACCGGGGCTGGCGATCTGGGCGCACCGGTCGTTCGGGCCAAGTTCAAAGGCGGCCCGATGCCACTCAACGAGATTGGCCAGACTGGCGTGCTCAACCAGCGCGCCCTTCGGGCGCCCGGTCGAGCCCGACGTGTACACCACGTAGGCGAGGTCCGTCGACAGCGGCGGTCCGGGCAGCGGCCCGCCGTTGTCGGGGTCCGAGACCTCTGGCAATTCGCCGCCGCCCGCCACCACGACGCGCGGTCGATCGCCACCCGCGCCGAGTCTGGGGGCGATGGCGGCGTCGGTCACGACGGCGGTGGCGCCCGCGTCGTCGAGCATCCACCGCACCCGCTCATCGGGGTAGCCGGGATCGATGGCGACGAACACGCCGCCCGCCCGAAGGATCGCCAGCGCGGCGACGACGAGACTCGCCGAACGATCGAGGCACAGACCGACGAGGTCTCCCGGCTTGACCCCGAGTTGGCGGAGCCGGCGCGCCAGGAGCTCGGCGCGTTCGGCCAACTCCCCGTAGGTCACGGTTCCGTCCGGGCCTCGCACGGCGTCATTCCGTGGCGAGTTGGCTGCGATCTGTTCGACGAGGGCGACCACTGTAGTCCGCGTCGTCACCGTCTGCGCTTCCATATCCGCTGCCCCTGTCATCTCCTCTGCCCTCCCGGCGCCACCTGCGCCGAGCGAGGGTACATGATGGTCGCCATTTCCGGGGCCAATCGCTCGGGGCTCGGCGCCTCGAGCTCGCGCGGAGCGTTCGGGATCCATGGGCCGAGATCCGCTCCAGCCACCGCAGCCGCGAACCCGGGAGCCAAGTCCACCTGATGAACGGACCAGCCGGACACGATCGTCGGTTGACGACCGCCGGCCCACACGTCGACGGTGCGAAGCGGGAAGGACAGCCCGGCCCCGGTGCCCTTCACGTACGCCTCCTTGCGCGTCCAGCACTGATAGGAAGCCGCTGTGCGTTCCGCCACGGGCACGGACGCCAGCGCGCGCTGCTCGGCCGGTGAGAAGAACCTGGCGGCGATGCCGTCCACCTCAGCGCTCGCCCGGATCTCCTCGACATCTACGCCGACGTCCATGCTCCAGCTGGTGGCGTAGACGGCAATGCCCGCGCTGCGGGCGGCGCTGAACGATAGGTCGGAGTCGAGGAGTCTCGGCTTCCCGTGATCGCCACTGACGATGGTTACCTCGCGCGGGGCACTGAGCAGCTGGCTCGCGAGCAGGTGGCGCAGCCACCCGCGAGCGGCAACGAACCGTGCTCGATCCAGTGAACTGTGGAAGCGATCCGCGCGCTCGCGTTCGCCGTCGGAGAGGCAGGCCGCCAGGGCTCGCAAGGCGGCGCCCGGAACGTCGAGCGGAGCCCACCAGAGCTCCACCGATTGCCGCCTCCGCCGCCCTAACATCTCGTGCAATTCTACGGCGCATAAGGCGTGGCTCCGGGGTCTGGCTACGCTGCGCGACAGCGCTCGTGTCCGTTAGGCTCGGACAACGAGGATCGCTGGTGGCGGCGATAGCCTTGGCTCACTCTCATCCACGCTCATGACCGATCCATTGCGACTTGAGATCCGTCGCGTGCTCAGCGATCACGCACGCCTGTCCGTCGACGTCGACTCGATCGCGGAGGATGCAGACCTGTTTCAGGCCGGCATGAGCTCGCACGCGAGCGTCAGCGTGATGCTCGCGCTCGAAGATGCGTTCGACATCGAATTCCCGGACCGGATGCTGACGCGCAGCGTGTTCGAGAGCGTTGCCGGGATGGCCGCTGCGATCGGAGAGCTGCAGGCGCAGGCCGCATGACCAACGTGGTCGATCGCGACCAGGTGTAGCTCGGTGGGTTCCGGTGTGCGGCCCGCGTCGCCCGAGCAGGCGGCGTTCCTGGCGGATCTGATCGAGCGTCGGCTGTTGATCGAGAGCGGCGTCCCCGGCGTCTACGGCCACGGCGCGGTGTTCGAGGAAGTCCGCGAACGTCTCGATCAGCGGCTTAGCGCGGAGGCCGCGTCGCGGGGTGCTGAGCGGCTTCGCTTCCCGCCGTTGCTGCCGCGCCGGCAGCTCGAGAGCAGCGGCTATCTGACGTCGTTCCCGCACCTGGCGGGAACCGTCTACGCGTTCGCCGGCGAGGAGTCCGAGGCCGCGGTCCAAGCCGAGCGTGCGAGCCGCCACGAGGACTGGAGCGAGTTCCAGGAGGTGACGGAGCTGGCGTTGATGCCCGCAGCGTGCTATCCGGTCTACCCGGCGATCGCCACCCGCGGGCCGCTCGGACCCGAAGGAGCATTCGTCGACGCGGGCGGCGCGTGGGTGTTCCGCCATGAGCCCTCCCATGACCCCGCACGGCGGCAGATCTTCCATCAGCACGAGCTGGTCCGACTCGGTGCTCCTGAGCTGGTGCTCGCCTGGCGCGAGGAGTGGTCGCAGCTGGGACTGGCGCTGCTGCGCCGGCTTGGACTGGCGGCCGAGCTCGAGATCGCGAATGACCCGTTCTTCGGCCGACGTGGCCGGATGCTCGCCACTAACCAGCGCGATCAGCGGCTGAAACTCGAGTTGCTCGTGCAGATCGCCGGGCCCGAGCCGACTGCGATCGCGTCGTTCAACTACCACCTCGACCACTTCGGGAGCAGCTACGGGATTGAGCTGACCGACGGGCGTACCGCGCACAGCGCCTGCCTCGGATTCGGCCACGAGCGGATCGTGCTTGCGCTGCTGCGCACCCACGGGCTCGACCCGGACGGCTGGCCGGCGGATGTGCGAGCGGAGCTGTGGCGCCGATGAGCGTCTCAAGCGCACCCGGGCTCACGAGGGCCAGGCCCGTATGGCTCGCGCTCGCGCCCGATCCGGTGCTCGCATTCCTGCACCTGCCGCCGGCGGACACGACGCGCAGCACCACCGGCGTGCTCGTCTGCCCGCCGTTCGGCTGGGACGAGATGTGCTCGTACCGAGGTCGTCGCAGGTGGGCCGACGGCCTCGCCGACGCCGGTTATCCGGCGGCTCGGATCGACCTTCCCGGCACCGGCGACAGTGGCGGCTCGGCCACCGATCCGGGCCGCCTGGCGGCGTGGACGGCCGCAGTCTCCGGCGGCGCTGTGTGGCTGCGTGAGCGCACGGGCTGCGAGCGGATCGCAGCGATCGGGATCGGGCTCGGGGGGATGATCGCCTGGCGCGCGATCGCCGACGGCGCGCCGATCGACGACCTCGTGCTGTGGGGTGTCGCGGACTCCGGCAAGCGGCTGCTGCGCGAGCTGCGCGCCCAGCACTCGATGATCGCCGGCCGCCATCCCGACGACATACGCGCATCGCCGCCGCTGCCCGACGGCGCTACCGAGGCCGCCGGCTATCTTCTCAGCGCGGAAACCGCCCGGGGGCTCGAACAGCTGCAGCTGACGTCGCTGGCGCTGCCGGAGGCCGAGCGCCGGCGCGTGCTGCTGCTGAAACGCGGCCGGCTCGGCGTCGACAAGCGTCTCCGCGAGCACCTCGATCAGGCCGGCAGCTCGGTCACGGTCGGCGAAGGGCTCGGCTACGACGAGTTGATGGCGCCGCCGCAGGAGGCGAGGATGTCGGCGCCCGTGATCGCCGAGACGCGGGCCTGGCTCGACGCGGGTGAGCAGGGGACGTCCAGCCCGGGTGGCGTCCACGAGGTCCCGGGCGTCGAGCGCGCGTCGATCGAGCTGCTCGGCGCCGACTCTGCCGTACGCGAGACTCCGCTGCAGTTCGAGATCGGCTCGGGACGGCTGATGGGCGTGCTCTCTGAGCCGGCGGGAGACCCGGCAGATGACGGACTGTGCGCGGTGCTGCTCAACGCGGGTGGGCTGCGCCACGTCGGGCCGAGCCGCACCTGGGTCGAGATCGCGCGCCGCTGGGCAGCGCGCGGCGTACCGACGCTGCGTGTCGATCTCGAAGGAATCGGCGAGGCCGACGGCGACGAGCAGCGCTACGAGGACAACGCGGGCCTGTACGTACCGGAGATGATCACGCAGACGCTCGCGGTGCTGGACGAGCTCGAGGCGCGCGGTCTCTCAGGTCGCTTCGTGCTCGTCGGGCTCTGCTCGGGGGCGAACTGGGCGCTGCACGCCGCGCTCGCCGGCCGGCGGGTGGCGGCAGCGCTGATGATCAACCTGTATCCGATCTTCTGGAATGACACGCTGGTCGAGGAGGTCGAGACGCGCCGCGCGCTGGCGTCGCTGCGCGGTCCCGCGTGGCGCCGGATCGCGCGCGGCGACGTGAGCCTCCCCGAGCTCAGGCGAGCGGTCCGCAATATCCGGCCCGATCGCGTCTTCGCCGGCCCGCGCGCACGCGCCGAGTTCGCCCTTGCCAAGGACGTCGATCGGGTCCTGGACCAGCTTCGCGACCAGGGGACCCAGGCGCTGATCCTGCTCGGGCAAGAGGAGCCGCTATACGATCAATTTGTGCGCCAAGGCCAGATCGATCGGCTTGACCGGTGGCCGAACCTGACGCTCGAGCGGCTCCCGTCCACGGACCACTCGTTCCGCGCGCTGTGGGTCCAGCGCGAGGTCCACGCGCACCTCGACGCCGCGCTCGACCGCGCGCTCCTGGCCGCGGCGCCCGCGCTCGATCAGCTTCGCCGGCAGCGATGATCAAGCTCGCTGCGTCGGGCGCCGCCCGGCTCGACTCCGATCTCGCGGCGCGATTCGAGCGCCGGCTCACAGAGGCGTTGGCACGCTCGCGCGCGAGCGGCGCGAGCGTGCTCGCGAGCTTCACCGGAGCTTGCGCCGGACTCGACCCGACCGCGGTGATCGCGGCGTCGCGGCGGCCCGGGGAGCCATGGTTCTGCCTGGAGCAACCCGATCGCGCCGGATGGGCGCTCGGCGCTCTTGGGGCGGTCGAGATCATCGAGGGCCGCGGCGCCGACCGGTTCGTCGACGCATCGAGGCGCTGGCGGGCGCTCGCGGCGGCGGCACTCGCCGACCCGCTCGACGGGCCGCCCGGCACCGGACTCGTCACCGTCGGCGGGTTTGCATTCGCCGCCGACGGCGCGGATGCGCCGCACTGGCGAGGCTTCGCGCCCGCGTCGTTGATCGTGCCCGAGCTGTCGCTCGCCCGGCGCGAGGGCGATGCGCGGCTGACCGTCAACGTCTCGGTCTCGCCGGACGACACGGTGCCGGAGCTCGTCGCCCGAGTCGATGCGCGGATCGGCGAGTTGCGCGCCCGGCCGCTGCCGCTGTTCGATCCCGCACCCACCGGTCCCTACCGCGTCGTCAGCCCGATGCCCGCCTCGCACTACGAGGAGGCGGTCGCGCGTGCCGTGCAGCGAATCCGCTCGGGCGAGCTGGAGAAGGTCGTGCTGGCACGCGAGGTGCAGGTGCACGCGCCGGTCGATCACGACCCAGCGGCGGTGCTCGGACTGCTGCGTGAGGCGTTCCCGTCGTGCTTCGTGTTCGCCGTGGGCCGCGGCGACGCGACGTTCATCGCCGCCAGCCCCGAGCTGTTGATCCGTCGCGAGGGGCAGCGGGTCTCGACCGTGGCCCTGGCCGGCTCGACCCGCCGCAGCGCCGATCCGTCGGTCGACGCGCACCTCGGCGAGCAGCTGCTGCGCAGCGACAAGGACCGGGAGGAGAACGAAATCGTCGCGCGCCGGATCGCGCGCGCGCTGGCGCCCCATGCCGTGTGGGTCACGGCGGCACCCGAGCCGGCGCTCGTCCAGGTGGCCAACATCCAGCACCTCGGCAGGCCGATCCGAGCGCAGCTCGCCTCACCGGTCGACGCGGTCGAGCTCGCCGGCCTGCTGCATCCGACGCCCGCAGTCGGAGGCGAGCCGTGGAGCGTCGCCGAGAGGCTGATGCCGGCGCTCGAGGGCCTCGATCGCGGCTGGTACGCCGGCCCGGTCGGGTGGACCGACGCCGGGGGTGATGGCGAGTTCTGCGTCTCGCTCCGCTGCGCGCTGCTCCGTGGCGCGGTCGCCCACCTCTACGCCGGGGCTGGGATCGTCCGCGATTCGGATCCTGCCAGCGAGCTCGCCGAGACCGAGGTCAAGCTGGCCGCGCTGTTGCCGGTTCTGACGGGATGAATTCTGCGTAGCTCTTGGTAGGATTGACCAAGAGTTGGAATGGCGTTGGGGAGCGCGCTGCGACGTGCGGGCCAGCCGGCCCGGCGAGCGGAGATCGGACGGCAAGCGAAATGTTCAAGTGGTGGGCGCGCGGTAGCCGGCGGTTGGCTGGAGGAGCCATCGCTGCGGTTGCGCTTGCGCTTGTGATGGCAGCGCCGTCGGCGGCCGTGACGAGCACGCCGTATCGCCCGGGAATCGTGCTCGTCGGGTTTCGGGAGGGCGTATCGGTCGCTAAGCGTCTGGCGCTCGAGGCCCGCGCCGGCGTGCTGGTGGCGCGTTCGCTGGGCGTCGTCGCGGACTTGACCCGACGCGGCCAAGCGCTCAGACGAAGCCTCGGGACCGAGCTCAAGCTCAGCGTGCCCCGGGGTGACGTGCTGCGAGTTGTGCGGCGGCTGCGCCGAGACCGCAAATGGGTGCGCTTCGCCGAGCCCGACTATCTGCTTCGGGCCAGCGGCGTCGACAACGTCCCGAACGACCCGTCGTTCTCGCTCCAGTGGGGCTCGCTGAACACGGGTCAGAACGTGAACGGGATCACCGGAGCCGCCGGCGCGGATGACCGCGCAGCGGCGGCTTGGAACGCGACCACCGGCAACCGCGCGATCGTGATCGGCGAGGTCGACACCGGGGTCGACTACAACCACCCGGACCTGGCCGCCAACATCTGGTCGAACCCCGGCGGGATCGGCGGCTGCCCGGCCGGGACCCATGGCTACAACGTCGTCGCCGGCACGTGCAACCCGATGGACGACGACACCGCCTACGGCGGCCACGGCACGCACGTCGCCGGGATCATGGGCGCGATGGGCAACAACGGGACCGGCGTCGCGGGGATGAACTGGGCGACGACGATCCTGCCGGTCAAGTGGCTCGACTCGAACGCCTGGGGCGCGACCGATCAGCTGATCAGCGCGCTCGATTGGGTGCTGAAGGCACAGCAGGCCGGGGTCAACGTGAGGGTCGTCAACGACTCCGCCACGTTCGTCGGCACGGCCTTTTCACAGGCCCTGTCCGATGAGATCGACCTGCTCGGCGCGAACAACATCCTGTTCGTCACGGCGGCCGGCAACACCGGCCAGGACGACGACAACCCGCAGTACACGCGCTACCCGTGCGGGTATGACCGCCCGACCGAGATCTGCGTGACGGCGACCAATCAGTCAGACCAGCTGCCGAGCTGGGCCAACTGGGGGGTCAACACGGTCGACCTCGCGGCCCCGGGCGACAACATCTATTCGACGCTGCGCAACGGCACCTACGGGTACATCAGCGGCGGCTCGATGGCCTCGGCGACCGTGTCCGGGGCCGCGGCGCTGATCCTGTCCGCCGATCCGCTCTCGACGACCGCGCTGAAGGCGGACATCCTCTCGAGCGTCGATCCGCTCCCGGCTCTGGCCGGCCTCGTCCGGACCGGCGGGCGACTCGACGTGTGCAACGCGATTCCGGCCTGCGCGGGCCCGCGGCTGCCGACCTTCGGAACGACGACAGTCGGCGGCTCCGTGGCCGCGTTCAGCGCCAACCGGAAGCTCGTCAACCAGTACTCCGTGCCGTCTGCCGGCACGCTGTCGAAGCTGAGCGTCTACCTGGCGCCGACCAAGACCAGCGGCACCGCGTCGATCGAAGGCGTGATATATGCGGATGCGGGTGGTGCACCGGGGGCTCTCCTGGGCACCACCGGGCAGCTCACGTTCTCGAACAAGCAGAGCTCGGGCTGGTACGACCTGCCGTTCGGCGTGCCGGTGCCGTTCGCGGCCGGCACGTACTGGATCGGGGTCCTCGTCGGCGGGGTGAGCGGCGTCGCGAGCGTTCGCTACCAGACCGTGGCCGGTAGCCGTGACTACAACAACAACGCGTATTCGGCGGGTCCGAGCAGCCCGTTCGGCTCGGTCAGCAGCGACAGCGTGCAGATGTCGCTGTACGCGACCTACACCCCCGGTGGGGGCGGCGGGGCGCCGCCGGCACCGGTCAACACGGCCGCGCCGGCGATCTCGGGGAGCGCGCGCTCGGGCCAGACCTTGAACGCGACGACGGGCACCTGGTCCGGCGGCCCGACGTCGTTCTCGTACGCGTGGGAGCGGTGCAACTCCGCTGGGACGAGTTGCAACCCGATCTCGGGCGCGACGGCGTCCTCGTACACGGTGGCGGCGGGCGATGTCGGCTCGACGCTCGTCGTGGCGGTGACGGCCGTGAACGCCGGCGGCTCGTCCGCGCCCGCGAGTTCCGCGCCAACAGCGGTCGTGGCGGCGGGGACGGGGACCTTCGGCGCGACCGCGATCGGGAGCTCGTCGGACACGTTCGCCGCGGACCGCAAACGCGTGAACTCCTACTCGCTCGCGATACCCGCATCGGTGTCGAAGCTGAGCATCTATCTCGCGCCCACTGGCACCTCTGGCACGCAGAACGTGGAGGGCCTGATCTATGCGGATGCCGGTGGCGCGCCCGGGGCACTGCTCGGGACTACCAGACAGCTCACGTTCTCGAGCACAGGGGCCGCGGGCTGGTATGACCTCACGTTCGCCTCGCCCGTCGGCCTCGCCGCCGGCAAGTACTGGATCGGCGTGATCACGGGCGCGAGCAGCGGCGTGGCGGGCTTCCGGTACAACAGCGTCAGCGGCAGCCGCGACTACAACGCGAACGCATACACCTCGGGTCCGACCAGCTCGTTCGGCTCGGTGACGACGGACTCCGAGCAGATGTCGCAGTACGCGACGTACACGCCCAGCTAGCCGATCGCGGCGGCGACCGCGTCCGCGACACGCCGGTGGAGCGCGAGGTTCTCCTCGCGGTCCGTGCGGACCTCGATGATCGACGTCCCCGATCCGAGCGATCGCTCGATCCCGGCTCGGAGCTCCCCGGCGGTGGTCGCTCGCGCGTACTCAGCGCCGTAGAGCGCCGCCGCGTGCTCGAACGCCAGTCCGTGCGGGGTCGCGATGTGCTGCTCGAACTCGGGCTCACCGGCCGCCGGGAGGAAGTGGAAGATCCCGCCGCCGTCGTTGTTGAGCAGCACGATCGTCAACGGTGTGCGCAGGCGCCGGGCGGCGAGGAGCCCGCCGATGTCGTGCGCGAGCGCGACGTCGCCGATCAGCAGCACCACGGGCCCGAGGCTGGCGGCGGCCGCGCCGAACGCCGCCGAGAGGGTCCCGTCGATCCCGTTCGCGCCGCGGTTGCTGAGGACTCTCGGCGCGCCCTCGTGCGCGGGGAAGTACAACTCGACATCGCGGATCGGCATCGAGGAGGCGACGAACAGCGTCGCGCCCTCGGGCAGCCACTCGCCGAGCCGGGCCGCTATGAGCGGCTCTGACAGGGCGTCCTTGAGCGTGTCGGCGATCACGTTCGACGCGGTCTCGTCGGCCTCGCGCCAGGCCGCGAGCCAGGACGGGTCCGACGGTCCCTCGGGCGTGATCCGCGAGAGCGCGAGCACCGGATCGGCGGCGGAGCTGACGGTGACGACGGCGGCCGGGTCCTGCCAGGCGCCTTCGGGGTCGAGCGCGACCTGCTCGGCGCCATCGAGGTTGGCGAGCCATTGGCGGAGCGGCTTCGAAGTGGGCAGGTCGCCGAGCCGGATCACGACCTGCGGTCTGAGCCTGTCGGTCAGGTGCTCGTTGCGGAGCAGCAGGTCGTAGCGGGCGATCGCCGCCTCGCCGTGGCGGGCGTCGGACAGCGGGTCCGCGAACAGCGGAAAGCCGGCGCGTTCCGCGAAGGTCGCGACCGCGTGGCCGAAGCCGCGCCCGCGCTCGTCGCGCCCCGCGACGACGATGCCATGGGCGGGGAGCTCGATCGTGCCTGCTGGCGGGCCCGGCTCGGCCGGCGTCCGCGAAACCCACGGTCGCCCGCCGGGGCGCCCCGTGTCGTCGTCTGGCAGCGTCGCGTCGCCGAGCACGAGCGGTTCGCGGAGCGGGAAGTTGAGATGCACCGGACCGGGGCGGCCGTCGAGCGCGGTCGCGTACGCGCGGCAGGCGAGCGCGCGGATCCAGCGGAGGTTCGTCGGCGTCGCGTCGTCGACGCCGACCTCGACGAACCACTTGACCGCGTCGCCGTACAGCTTCAGCTGGTCGATCGTCTGGCCGGCGCCGACATCGCGCAGCTCCGGCGGGCGGTCCGCCGTCAGCACGATCAGCGGCACCCGTGCCTCGTGCGCTTCGATCACCGCCGGCGCGAGGTTCGCCGCCGCGGTGCCCGACGTGCACGTGACCGCCACCGGCCGCGCGGACGCCTTCGCCGCGCCGAGCGCGAAGAACCCCGCGCAGCGCTCGTCGATGTGGGAGAAGCAGCGGATCCGGCGTTCGCGCACGAGCGACAGGATGATCGGCGTGTTGCGGGAGCCCGGCGAGGTGCACGCGTGCCGCATCCCCGAGCGCGCGAGCTCGTCGCAGAACGCGCGGAGCAGCATGTAGGTGTCGGTGGCGGTCATGATTGCTGGTCCGATGCTCGTTCTCCTGCACGGCTTCACGCACACCGGGGCCAGCTGGGATCCGGTCGTGGCTGAGCTCGGTGGACGCTATCGAGTGCTGGCTCCGGATATCCGCGGCCACGGCGCGGCGTCAGACGTCGAGCCGGTCACGGTCGATGGCGTGATCGAAGACGTGGCCGCGCT
Source organism: uncultured Solirubrobacteraceae bacterium (assembly GCA_963712675.1). Lineage (GTDB taxonomy): Bacteria > Actinomycetota > Thermoleophilia > Solirubrobacterales > Solirubrobacteraceae > Palsa-465. Next base: position 178,649 of record CAVQJF010000019.1, on the reverse strand, counting down.
CGTCGGCGACGAGCGGTTCGCGCTCGCCGGCTACTCGATGGGGGCACGGATCGCGCTGCACGCGGCGCTGGCGCTCGGGCCCGGGCGGGTGCAGCGGCTTGTGCTGATCGGCGGCAGCCCGGGGATCGCCGATGACGACGAGCGTGCGGCGCGTCGGGCAGACGACGAGGCTCTGGCGGGCGAGCTCGAGGAGATGGAGATCGAGGAGCTGGCGCTGCGGTGGGCGACCGGCACCCCGGTGCTCGCCGGACAGCCGCCCCACGTCGCGGCCGCGGCGCACGAGGATCGGCTGCGGAACACTTCGCTCGGTCTGGCGCGGGCGCTGCGCGGGCTGGGCACGGGGGCGCTGCCGTCACTTTGGGAGAGGCTGGGGGAGGTGGGGATCCCTGTGACGCTCGTGGTGGGGCAGCGCGACGCAAAGTTCCGCGCGATCGCCTCGGGGATGGTGCCGTTGTTCGGCGGTCCGTGTGAGGTCGTGGTCGTTCCGGGCGCCGGCCACGCCGCACATCTCGAGGCTCCGGCCGCGGTCGCGGCAGCGATAAACCGCGGCGATTAGGGGCTTGTAGGAAAACTGTCGGAATCCGACAGTTTTCGTACAACACCCTCAGCCGTACCAGTCGGCTAACCGCGTCCCGAGCCCAGGACCTTCCGGCAGCGCGATCCGACCACGGACGGCGGGCAGCGGATCGGGGCGCCCGTCGAACAGCGACAGCGTCGCGAGCCCGCATGGCCGGTCCGGCCGGACGACGGCGCAGGCGCGCAGCGCGGCAGCGATCCCGAGTGGCCCGTCGAGGGTTGACGCGAGATAAACCTCGTAGCCGGAGGCGCGGGCGCGGGCGGCCGCCTCGATCACGCCGGTGATCCCCCCGCACGAGACGATCTTCAGGCAGACAGCGCTGGCGACGCGGCGGTCGAGCGCCCCGGGCAGGGCCACGCTTTCGTCGAGTGCGATCGGGATCGAGACCGCCGCCGCTACTCGCGCCAGCTCGTCGAGCCGGCTGACCGGCTCCTCACACAGCTCGATCCCGACCGGCTCGAGCGCTCGCAGCGAGGCGATCGCCTCGTCGACCGACCAGACCCCGTTGGCGTCCAGGCGAATCGCCATCGAAGGGCCGGCCGCGGCGCGCACCGCCGCGAGCCGCCCGGCGTCGTCGCCGAGCCCGACCTTCACCTTGACGCATCCGAATCCCGCCTCGAGAGCCGCCCCGGCGGCCGCCGCCGCGCCGGCCCGGTCGGCGGCGGCGATCGTGGCGTTGACCTCGATCGCCGGTCCGCCCGCATCGTCCGCATCCAGATCTCGGAGGGCCATGTCGATCGCGGCGATCGCCGGCGGGAGCACCGCTACACGAGCACAGGCGGCCAGCAACGCGTCGTGAGGCGCGGATCCAGCGCCGGCCAGTACCGGACGGCAATCGGCGAGCGCGGCCAGGCACTCTTCGATGCTGACGTTGACGTACGGCTGCAGGGGCGCCGCCTCGCCGTACCCGACGACGCCGTCATCATCGGTCAGCGACACCAGCACCAGCTGCCGCACGCTCAGAGAACCGGCAGCTGAAACAAAGGGCGCCCGCAGGGGCGCCTCTATCAATCTTGTCTGGAGCTTCAAGGGCGGCTCAGCAGCACGCCCGCCGCCAGCAGCATGCAGAAGGCCAGCTGCAGCATTCCGGTCTGCGCGAGCGCCCCGTTGAGCGACGGGCCGTCGGTGCGGTTGTGAACGAGCCGGACGAGCGGGACGGCGATCGGCAGCGACAGCGCCGGCAGCAGCAGCCAAGCATCGAGCGGCCCGAACAGCCAGGTGATCGGGGCCAGCACGTACGCGCCGTACACCATCGCCGCATACAGAATCCGGGTCCGCTCGCGGCCGAGGCGCACCGCCAGCGTTCTCTTGCCGGCCCGGCGGTCGGTGTCGATGTCACGGATGTTGTTGACGACCAGGATCGCTGCCGCGAGCAGCCCTACGGGGACCGCCAGCGCGAACGCCTCCCAGTGCAGGTGCTTGACCTGGACGAAGTACGAGCCCGCGACCGCGACGATCCCGAAGAACAGGAACACGAACAGCTCGCCGAGTCCCTCATAGCCGTACGGCCGCGGCCCGCCCGTGTAGAGCACGCCGGCGAGGATCGAGGCGGCTCCGATCAGTAGCAGCAGCGGCCCGGCGACGATGATCAGATAGATGCCGGCGAGCACCGCCACGCCGAACGAGACGTAGGTCGCGACGAGCACGCGCTTGGGCGGCACGAGGCCGCCGGCGGTGACGCGAACGGGACCGAGCCGGTCCTCGGTGTCGGCACCGCGGCGGGCGTCGGAGTAGTCGTTGCTCAGGTTCGTCCCGACCTGGATGAAGATCGCGCCGACCAACGCCGCAAGCAGGCGCAGCGGGTGGAACACGCCGGCATATCCGGCCAGCGACGTGCCGACTACGACCGGCGCAACGGCAGCCGGCAGGGTCCGGATCCGCGCCGCCATCAGCCAGATGCGGACGCCGCTCGGGACGGTCGCGGTCGCCATCAGGCCCGGTGCGGGAATTTCTTGAACTCGGGCGCGCGCTTCTCGAGGTATGCCTGGCGTCCCTCGGCCGCCTCGTCGGACATGTAGAACAGCAGGTTGGCGTCGTGGGCGAGCTGCTGGATGCCCGCCAGACCGTCCTCGTCGGCGTTGAAGCTCGCCTTCAGCAGCCGCAGCGCGAACGGCGACAGCGCGAGCATCTCGCGGCACCACTTGACGGTCTCCGATTCGAGCTCGGCCAGCGGCACGACCGTGTTGACGAGGCCCATCTCCAGCGCCTGCTGCGCGTCGTACTGGCGGCACAGGAACCAGATCTCCTTCGCCTTCTTCGGTCCGACCATCCTCGAGAGCACGCTCGCACCGAACCCGCCGTCGAACGAGCCGACCCTCGGCCCGGTCTGGCCGAAGCGGGCGTTGTCGGCCGCGATCGTGAGGTCGCAGACCACGTGCAGCACGTGGCCGCCGCCGATCGCGTAGCCCGCGACCATCGCGACCACGGGCTTCGGCATCCGCCGGATCTGGACGTGCAGGTCGGTCACGTGGAAGCGCCCGACCGCCTGGTGCGTGCCCGCCGCGGCGGGGTCGGCGCCGGTCACATAGCCGCCGCGCGCCCCTCGGACGCGCTGATCGCCGCCGCTGCAGAACGCCTGGTCCCCGGACCCGGTCAGGATCACCACGCCCACGTCGAGATCCTCACGCGCGCGCTCGAACGCGTCGATCAGCTCGATCACCGTCTCGGGGCGGAACGCGTTACGGACCTCGGGACGGTTGATCGTGATCTTCGCGATCCCGGCGTCCTCGCCCGTCGAGAGCTCGTAGCGGATGTCCTCGTATTCGCCGGCGGGCTGCCACGTCACGGTCACGCGGCCTGAGACTACCGTTTCACCCGATGGGCTCATGGCTCGAACTCGCGGCTTCGAAGAACCCCGATCGGGTGGCGCTCGAGAGCGCCTCGGCGTCGCGGACGTACGCGCAACTGCTGGCGCGGGCGACCGGTCGAGCCCGGGAGCTCGGTATCCGTCCCGGGGTCCCGGTCGCGCTCGCGCAGACCGACCGCGCCGAGTTCGCCGTAGGGCTACACGCCTGCCTGCTGAGCGGCGCGGCGGCGGTGCCGATCGACGCGCGACTGAGCCCCGAGGAGCGCGCCTCGCGGGCGGTGCCCGCCGGCGCCGGGCCGCTCGACGGCGTCGCGACCGTGCTTCACACCTCCGGCACGACCGCGGCGCCGAAGCGTGTCGAGCTCACGTACGACAACTGGCAGGCGAACGCCACCGGGTCGGCGGCGGCGCTCGGGCTCGACCCCGACGAGCGCTGGCTGTGCGCGATGCCGCTGGCCCACGTCGGCGGGCTCTCGATCCTGATCCGGAGCGTGATCTACGCCACCACGGTGGTCTTGCACGAGCGGTTCGAGACCGAGGCGGTGCTCGGCGAGCTGACAGACCCGGACCGGCAGATCACGATCGTCTCGCTCGTGCCGACGATGCTCACCCGGCTCCTGGACGCGGGCTTGCGTTCGCCACCCTCGCTCCGCTGGGCGCTGCTCGGCGGCGGCCCGATCGCGCCGGCGCTGCTCGAGCGAGCGGCGCGCGCCGGCGTCCCCGTCGCGCCGACGTACGGGATGACCGAGGCGTGCTCGCAGATCGCGACCTTCGGGTTGCCGCTACCCGGGGCGGAGCTCAGGCTCGGCGGCGACGGTGAGGTGCTCGTGCGCGGTCCGATGGTCGCGCCGGGGGCTCTCGACGCGGACGGCTGGCTCCATACCGGCGACCTCGGCTCGTTCGACGGCCAGGGCCGGTTGACGATCACCGGCCGGAAGGCCGACACGATCGTGAGCGGCGGCGAGAACGTCGCTCCGGCGGAGGTCGAGGCGGTGCTGCTCGAACACGAGGCGATCGCCGACGCCGGCGTGTTCGGGCGGGTGGACCCGGAGTGGGGGGAGGCTGTTGTGGCCGCGGTCGTGATGTGCGACGGCGCGGGGCTCGACGCCGAGCAGCTGCGCGCGCACTGCGCGGCGCGGCTCGCGCGGTTCAAGGTGCCGAAGGCGTTCGAGGTCGTCGACCGGCTGCCTCGGACGGAGTCCGGGAAGCTGCTGCGCCGCGAGCTGTCCTGACATCATCTGACGTGACATCATCCGTCGTCACATGGCGACCGAGACCGTCCATACCCTGACGATCGAGCAGCTCGCGTCCGAGACCGGTATGACGGTCCGGAACATCCGCTCGCACCAGGCGCGGGGGCTGCTCCCGCCACCGGAGGTGCGGCTCAGAGTCGGCTACTACGGGCCCGACCATGTCGCGCGGCTGAAGCTGATCCGCGACCTTCAGGACGAGGGCTTCAACCTCAACGGGATCAAGCGGCTGCTCGACGATTCAGATGGGACGGCGGAGCGGTTGCAGCGGTTCAAGCGGGCGCTGACATCGACGCCGTTCGACGAGCGGGCGCAGATGCTCAGCGGCGGCGAGCTCGGCCGCAAGTTCCGGGTCGGTGCGGACGACGCCGCGGACGTGCTCGCCAAGGCCGAGCAGCTCGGCGTGCTGAAGCCGGCCGCCGACGGTGGCTACGAGGTCCCGAGCCCCTCGCTGCTGGCGGTCGCCGAGGAGGTCGTCACACGGGGAATCTCGGTCACCGGCGCGCTGGCCGTGTTCGAAGAGCTGGAGCAGCACTGTGACGCCGTGGCGCGGGCGTTCGTGAAGCTGTTCGTGCGCGACGTGTGGCGGCCGTTCCAGCAGGCCGACATGCCGCCGGACCGATGGGCCGAGATCGACGAGTCGATCGAACGGTTGCGGCCGCTCGCCTCGGGTGCGCTGATGGCGATCTTCCAGCAGCGAATGCGGACGCAGATCGAGTCGGCGTTCGGTGAGCTGACGCAGCGGCCCTCCGCGGAAGAGCGGTAGCGTCCCGTGCTGAATGTCAGCTGATCCCGACACGCTCCGCGCCGAGAACGCCGAGAGGTGGGACCGCGCGTCGGAGGGATGGGGTAAGCGGGCCGACGAGATCCGGCAGTTCGGGATGCCGGTGTCGGCCTGGATGATCGAGCACGCGGCGCTGCAACCTGGACAACGAGTGCTGGAGTTGGCGGCGGGGCCCGGTGACACGGGCTTCCTGGCGGCGGAGCTGATCAAGCCCGGCGGGACGCTCGTTTGCAGCGACGCATCCGAGGGGATGCTGGGGGTCGCCCGCGCGCGGGCCGCCGAGCAGGGGATCGACAACGTCGAGTTCGCCCAGCTCGAGCTCGAGTGGATCGACCTGTCGGCTGCGAGCGTGGACACGATCCTGTGCCGCTGGGGAATCATGCTGACCGTCGATCCGAGCGCCGCGGTGCGCGAGATGCGGCGGGTGCTGAAGCCGGGGGGGACGGTCGCGGTCGCGGTCTGGGACGAGGCCGTCAAGAACCCATGGGCGACGATCCCCGGCCGCGCGATGATCAAGCTCGGCCACGCGCAGCCGCCCGACCCGAACGCTCCGGGGATGTTCGCGCTGGCGCCGGCCGATCGGCTGCAGCGCCTGCTGGAGGACGCCGGGTTCGTCGAGGTGACGGTCGACAGCGCGGAGGTCTCCCGCCAGGAGGCGGACATCGACGCGTTCATCGCCGAGTCGCTCGACTGTTCGGGCATCTTCGCGGCGGAGTTCCGAGCGCTGTCCGAAGCGGAGCAGGGCGCGGTCCGCGCGGAGATCGCCGAGCTGGCGGCTCCGTACACGGGAGCGGATGGAACGCTCTCGTTCCCGGGCGCGTCGCTGGTCGCCGCCGCTTCGGCGTGATCCTCGCTTGTCAGGAGCCTGACCACCCGCGAGACCGCGCCGGCGGTGAACGCGATCTTGCACGCTGCGAGCAAGTTTGCAGAGGTTTTGCGCGGCGGCCGTCGCGGCCACACTGCCGCCATGCGCATGCGATCCCTCCTCTCGTTTGCGGCAGCGTTCGCGCTCGCCGCCCCGGCCTCGGCCGCAGCTGATTTCGCCCACACGATCGCCCCCGGAGAGTCGCTGACTTCTGTCGCGGCCGCCGACGGGCTGACCGTTGCCCAGCTCGCGGCCGCGAACGGAATCTCGCCGTTCACGCAGCTGACCGCCGGCACCACGCTGATGATCCCGCCGCAGAGCGCGTCGGCCGCGACCCCCGTCTCGACCGCGACCCCGTCTCGACCACCGACACGACGACCGCGTCGGACCCAGACGCAGACGGAGACGTCGATTCGGCCGCGACCGCAGTCCCGGTGTCGACGACCAGCACCTCGAGCGGCGGCAGCTACGTCGTCCAGCCCGGCGACACGCTGTCGGCGATCGCCGCCCGCGCCGGCGTCAGCGTCGACGCCCTCGCAGCCGCCAACGGCCTCGACCCGAACGGCGTGCTGCTGTCGGGTGCGGTGCTGGCGCTGTCGGGCTCCTCGGAGGCGACCGCGACGCCCGTCTCGACGACGGTGCCGTCCGCCGCCTCGCAGCCGATCGGACCAGCCGCGGAGGGCACAGCGGGGGCGCCGCCGTACCCGACGCCCGAGACCGTGAGCTCCTCGGAGGTCGCCTCGATCGCCGCCAGCGACGGGGTCTCGCCGTCGCTCGCCGACGCGATCGGCTGGCAGGAGAGCGGCTTCAACAACGACCTCACCTCGAGCGCCGGCGCCGTCGGCGTGATGCAGATCCTGCCCGGCACGTGGGACTGGATCCAGCGGACCTTGACCGCCGGCACGGCTCTCAGTCCGTCCTCGGCCGCCGACAACGTCCGCGGCGGCGTGCTGATGCTGCACGCGCTGCTCAACTCCACCGGTGGCGACCCGGCGCTCGCGGCGGCCGGCTATTACCAGGGGCTGGCGTCGGTGCAGCAGAACGGCATGTACACCGATACGCAGCAGTACGTCAACGACGTGATGGCCCTGCGTCAGCGCTTCGGCGGCCCGTGAGACAGCCGGGGTCGGACGGTGTGTAGCCTCCGGCCCCATGATCTATGACGACGATGCGGACCTCCACAAGCTCGACGGCAAGACCGTCGCCATCATCGGCTACGGCTCCCAGGGCCATGCCCACGCGCTGAACCTGAAGGACTCAGGAGTAACGGTCGTCGTCGGCCTGCGCTCTGACTCGAGCAGCGTCGACAAGGCCAAGGAGCACGGTCTGACGGTCGCCGAGCCCGCCGACGCGGCCAGCCAGGGCGATCTCGTGATGATGCTGGTCCCCGATGAGCTCCACGGGCAGGTCTGGGAATCGGGTGTCAAGGACGGGATCGCCGCGGGCAACATGCTGCTGTTCGGGCACGGCTTCTCGATCCACTACGAGCAGATCGTCCCGCCGCCGGACGTCGACGTGGCGCTGGTCGCACCGAAGGGACCGGGCCACCTCGTGCGCCGGCAGTACACCGAGCGCTCGGGCGTCCCGGGCCTCGTCGCGGTCCACCAGGACGCGACGGGCGATGCACTGCAGCTCGCGCTCGCCTATGCGAAGGGGATCGGCTGCACGCGCGGCGGCGTGATCGAGACGACCTTCAAGGACGAGACCGAGACCGATCTGTTCGGAGAGCAGGCCGTCCTGTGCGGCGGCGTGACCGAGCTCGTCCGTGCCGGCTACGAGACGCTCGTCGACGCCGGGTACGACCCGCGGCTGGCGTATTTCGAATGCATGCACGAGTTGAAGCTGATCGTCGACCTGATGTACGAGAAGGGGATCAGCGGGATGCGCTACTCGATCTCGAACACGGCCGAGTACGGTGACCTGACGCGCGGCAAGCGCGTGATCTCCGAGCCGACGCGCGACGCGATGAAGCAGCTGCTCTCGGAGATCCAGTCGGGCGACTTCGCGCGCGAGTGGATCGCCGAGAACCGCGCCGGGCAGGAGAACTTCAAGCGGATGCGCGCCGAGCAGGCGGGCCACCAGATCGAGGTCATCGGCAAGGAGCTCCGCGCCGAGATGGACTGGATCGACACGAGCTTTCACGAGTAGCGTCGCTAGACTCCTCGGAGCCGTCGTGACTGACGCGAGAAGGTGGGGTTACCACCGGGAAGCGACGGCAATCGAAATTAGCCGCGCGTCTGGGCATGTCGATCCCGCCGCTCCAAGGAGGCGCGCATGACCCAGACCGAAACCGTCCTCAAGATCCCCGACGAGCTGAAGCCCGCCGACGGCCGCTTCGGTTCGGGCCCGTCGCGGGTGCGCCCGGCCCAGTTGCAACGCCTCGCGGGCACCGCGGGCGCCGCGATCATGGGCACATCGCACCGCCAGAAGCCCGTCAAGGAGCTGGTCGCGGGGATCCGCGGTGGGCTCCGGGAGCTGTTCGACGTGCCCGAGGGCTATGAGATCGCGCTCGGCAACGGCGGCACGACGGCGTTCTGGGATGCGGCCACGTGCTGCCTCGTCCGCGAGCGGGCCCTGCACCTGGCCTACGGCGAGTTCAGCTCCAAGTTCGCCACGTGCACGAGGAGCGCGCCGTTCCTGGAAGACCCGATCGTGGTGCAGGCGCCGCCCGGCGACGCTCCCGATCCCCGGGTCGTGGACGCGGAAGGTGCCGACGTCGTCGCCTGGGCGCACAACGAGACCTCGACCGGGGTGATGGTCCCGGTCGTGCGACCCGCGGGCGCGGGCGACGCCCTCGTGCTGATCGACGCGACCTCGGGCGCCGGCGGGCTGCCCGTCGACGTCGCTCAAGCCGACGCCTACTACTTCGCGCCGCAGAAGGGCTTCGCCTCCGACGGGGGGCTGTGGCTCGCGATTCTCAGCCCGGCCGCGCTCGCACGGGTACAGGCGACGAGCGCGAGCGACCGCTGGATCCCCGAGTTCCTGTCGCTCGCGACGGCGCTCGAGAACTCGGTCAAGGATCAGACGTACAACACGCCGGCGCTCGCCACGCTGTTGCTGCTCGCCGACCAGATCGAGTGGATGCTCGCCGGCGGCGGGCTCGCGGGGATGGTCGGGCGCACGACCGCGTCGTCGAGCCACCTGTATGGGTGGGCCGATCGACACGCGCACGCGCGGCCGTTCGTCGAGGAGGAGGCGAAGCGCTCGCTGGTCGTCGGGACGATCGACTTCGACGAGTCGGTCGACGCGGCCGCGCTCGCCGCGACGCTCCGAGCGAACGGGATCGTCGACGTCGAGCCCTACCGGAAGCTTGGCCGCAACCAGCTCCGGATCGCGATGTTCCCGGCGACCGATCCCGGCGATGTCGAGGCGCTCACCGCGTGCATCGACTGGGTCCTGGAGCAGCAGCGATGAGCGCGCCGCAGCCGAAGGTGCTCGTCGCCGAGAAGATCGGCGACTCCGGGATCGAGCTGCTCAGGCGGCACTTCGATGTCGACGTCGGCGTCGACTGGAGCCCGGAGCAGCTGGAAGAGCGGATCGGTCAGTTCGATGGGCTGCTGATCCGCTCGGCGACGAAGCTCGACGCCGAGCTGCTCGGCAAGGCGACGAGCCTGAGGGCCGTCGGGCGCGCCGGCGTCGGGGTCGACAACGTCGACGTCGCCGCGGCCACCAAGCGCGGGATCGTCGTCGCGAACGCCCCCGAGTCGAACGTCATCACGGCCGCCGAGCACACGATGGCGCTGCTGCTAGCCCTGGCCCGCAACGTGCCGCAGGCGCACGCGTCACTGACCGGCGGGGCCTGGGAGCGCGCGAAGTTCAGCGGCATCGAGCTGTACGAGAAGACGCTCGGGATCCTTGGGTTCGGGAGGATCGGGCAGCTCGTCGCGCAGCGCGCGAAGGGTTTCGGGATGCACGTGATCGCGTTCGACCCGTTCATCGGCGCCGAGCGCTACCGCGAGCTCGGGGTCGAGAAGGCAGAGTCCTCGGATGACCTGTACGCGAGCGCCGACTTCATCACCCTCCATCTGCCGAAGACCCCGGAGACGGAGGGGTGGCTCGACGCCGAGGCGCTCGCCAAGTGCAAGGACGGCGTCCGGGTGCTCAACGTCGCGCGGGGGCCGCTGGTCGTCGACGCAGACCTCCAGGCGGCGCTCGACTCCGGCAAGGTCGGTGGCGCGGCGCTCGACGTGTTCCGCTCGGAGCCGATCACCGAGCACCCGCTGTTCGGCTACCCGAACGTGATCGTGACTCCGCACCTCGGTGCCTCGACCGCGGAGGCGACCGACCGCGCCGGCTACCAGGCGGCCGAGCAGGTTGTCGCCGCGCTCACCGGCGGCGTGGTCACAAGCGCCGTCAACGTTCCCTCGATCTCATCCGAGGACATGGAGGCGCTCGGCCCGTTCGTGCCACTGTGCCGGTCGCTCGGCCGGATCGCGATCGCGCTCGCCGAGGGCTCCTCCGTCGACCGCGTCGAGACCGAGTTCCTCGGCCGGATCGCCGAGCGCGACACGCGCCTGCTCGCGATCGGAGTGCTGCTCGGGGTGCTTCGCGGCCACACCGAGGAGGAGGTCAATGAGGTCAATGCTCCGGCGATGGCCATCGAGCGCGGGATCCAGGTCGGCGAGACGAAGAGCACCAGCATCCGCGACTACACGGACCTGATCCGGGTCACGATCACGAGCGGCGATGAAAGCGTGCGCGTGGCCGGCACGACGATCGGCCGGCGCCACCGCCCGCACCTGCTCGAGGCATGGGGGCAGCGGTTCGACGTGCAGCTCGAGGACCACATCACGTTGTTCCGCTACAGCGACGTGCCGGGAATGATCGGCCGCGTTGGGACGGTGTTCGGCGCCCACGGCGTCAACATCGTGTCGGCCGCGGTCGGCCGCCAGCCTGACGAGGAAGCCGCGAGCGACGGGCGGCTGGCCGCGATGGCGATCAGCACCGACGTATCGGTCCCGCGCGAAGTGCTCGACGAGATCGTCGCCGGCGAGGGGTTCGTGGCGGGACGAACGGTGAGCCTGTAGGTTCCGCGCGATGCGCGTGGTCGTGATTACCGGGCACGGCGGCCCGGACGTTCTCCAGGTGCAGGAGCGCCCCGACCCGAAGCCCCTGGCCGGCGAGGTGCTGATCGACGTGGCCGCGGCCGGGATCAACTTCGCCGACCTGATGGCCCGGCTCGGGTTCTACCCCGATGCGCCGAAGCCGCCGTGCGTCGTCGGGTACGAGGTCGCCGGCACGATCGCCGCCGTCGGCTCCGGGGTCGACGGGGGTCTGCAGGCGGGCCAGCGCGTCGTCGCTCCTGTGCGCTTCAACGGCTACTCCGAACGGGTCGCCGCGCGTGTCGACGGCGTGATCGCGCTCCCGGACGAGCTCAGCTTCGAGCAGGGCGCGGCGATCCCGATCAACTACTGCACCGCCTGGGAGGCGCTGATCCGGCAGGGCAACCTGCAGCCGGGCGAGCGGGTCCTGATCCACTCGGCCGGCGGCGGCGTCGGGATCGCCGCGACGCAGATCGCCAAGCGTTTCGGCGCGGAGGTGTGGGGGACCGCCTCGCCGGGCAAACACGATGCGATCCGTGGCTTCGGCGTCGATCACGCGGTCGACTACACGACCGGCGGCTGGGAGCGATCGCTGCCGAAGCTCGATCTCGTGATGGATGCGATCGGCGGTCCCAGCTTCAGGCGCAGCTACAACCTGCTGCGAGCCGGTGGGCGGCTGGTCTGCTTCGGCGCCTCGGGGGTCGTATCGGGCGAGCGCCGGAACATCGTCGCCGCCGCCCGGACGGCGCTGCAGATGCCTCGCTTCAACATGATCAAGCAGATGAGCGCTTCGAAATCCGTGATCGGTCTCAACCTGCTCACGCTCTGGGATGAGCTCGGGTCCGCTGCGCGCTGGACCGCGCCGCTCTCGGAGCTGCTCGCCGACGGTACGATCAAGCCGGTCGTTGCCCAGGCGTTCCCGTTCGAGCGGGCTGGCGACGCGCACAGGTTCGTATCCGAGCGCAAGAACATCGGAAAGGTGGTGCTGACGCCGTGATCGAGGAACGTAGGCAGACCGTGCCCGGCGGCGGCGAGCCCGCGGCTCTCAGCGCGACGACGATGTGCGAGGCGTTCCAACTCACAGCCGCCGCGCGCGCCGAGCAGGTGGCGTTGCGGACGATCACCGACGGTCGCACGCTCACGTTCGCGCAGTACGCGGACAAGGTCCGGCGACTCGCCGGCGGGCTGCACGCGCTGGGAGTCCGGCGCGGCGACACGGTGGCATTCATGCTCACCAACCGGCCCGAGTTCCATCCGCTCGACGCGGCGGCGATGCACCTCGGCGCGACGCCGTTCAGCGTCTACAACACCTCTTCGCCCGAGCAGATCGCGTACCTGCTCTCAGACGCCGCGCCGAAGGTGTTCGTGGTCGAGGCGGCGTTCCACGACCGGGCCCGCGAAGCGATCGCGCGGGACGGGCAGGTCGAGCACGTGGTGCTGTTCGACGGCGCCGACCCCGATGCGATCCACCCCGACGAGCTCGAGCAGGCGGATCCGGGGCAGGAGTTCGACTTCGAGGCCAGCTGGCGGGCGGTCATGCCTGAGGATGTGTTGACGCTGATCTACACGTCCGGAACGACCGGGCCGCCCTAAGGGCGTGCAGCTGACGCACGGGAACGAGATCGCTCAATGTCGCGGGATCCACGCGGCGGCGCCGTGGCTCGGCGCCGGCGGCGCGACGATCTCGTACCTGCCGATGGCGCACATCGCGGACCGCGGGCTCGCCCACTACGGCCAGATGTTCTGGGGTGACACGGTCACCTGCTGTCCGGACCCTGCCCAGATCTTCGCGCACGCCGCCGATGCGCGGCCGACGCGGTTCGGGGCTGTGCCGCGGATCTGGGAGAAGTTGAAAGCGGCGCTCGAGGCGGGGTTCGAGACCGAGTCCGATGAGTCCAGGCGCGAGGGGATCAAGCAGGCGGTCGCGCTCGGCCTGAGCAAGGTGCGTGCCGAGCAGGCCGGGGTCGCGGTCCCGGACGAACTCCTCGCTGCGTACGAGCGGGCCGAGGAGCAGGTGTTCTCGGCGATTCGCGCCCGGCTCGGCTTTGACCGCTGCCAGTCGTACATCATCGGCGCCGCTCCAGCGCCGCTAGAGGTGTTCGAGTTCTTCGCCGCCCTCGGGATCCCGATCTGCGAGGTCTGGGGGATGTCCGAGCTGTCGTCGGTCGCGACGCTTGTCCCGCGCGACGACCTGCGTTTCGGGACCGTCGGCCGCGCGATACCCGGGGTCGAGATCAAGCTCGACGACGACGGCGAGGTAATGGTCCGAGGCGCCACCGTGATGGCGGGCTACCGCAACCAGCCGGAGAAGACGGCCGAGACGATCGGACCCGACGGCTGGCTGCGGACCGGCGACATCGGGACGCTCGACGAGGACGGATTCCTGGCGATCGTCGACCGCAAGAAGGAACTGATCATCAACGCCGCCGGCAAGAACATGTCGCCGGCGAACATCGAGCAGCAGCTCAAGCAGGGCAGCCCGCTGATCGGGCAGGCGATCGCGATCGGCGATCGACGCCCCTACAACGTCGCCCTGCTCGTGCTCGACCCCGACGCGTGCGCCGCGTTCGCGCAGCAGCGCGGCCTGAGCGACGCTTCGAACGAGGCGATGGCGGCCGAGGCGGCGGTGCTCGAGGAGGTCGCCGCCGGCGTCGAGCGAGCCAACTCGCACCTCAGCCGCGTCGAGCAGATCAAGCGCTTCAAGGTGCTGCCGGTCGACTGGCCGCCCGCGGGCGATGAGCTGACGCCGACGATGAAGCTGAAGCGCAAGCCGATCAACGAGAAGTACGCGGCCGAGATCGAAGCTCTGTACGTCCCTTAGGTGATGGGGAACGAGAGCGGCGCGACCGATGGGGAGGTCTGCCAGCTGCCGTCCGGCGCGAGCCACCTGAACCGCACGAGCGCCGGTACCCCTGAGGCGACCGCGACGTGCGTGTCGAAGATCCCGTTGCCGTCGGTGATCGCCACGCCCGCGTCGCGGTAGTCGCCTGAACCGCCGTCGTCCACCTGCACATCGACGAGCGACGGCGATCTGAGCGGCCGCGCCCGTCCCCACACCTCGACGATCTCGGCCGACGCGCCGGCGGGGCTGCTCGCGAGCCATGACGCCACTGGGTTGGTGGCCAGCACGATCCGTCCAACCACCGGTGCGCGGAACATCGCGAGCGCCGGTTTGGCGGCGCCGTTCTGCCGCTCGAGCCCGGTCGTCCAGGTGCCGGACAGAGCCGCGTTCGGATCGCCGATCAGCGCCCGTGCCGCGAGCGACTGTGTGGTCAGCGTGTCGCGCAGCAGGAACTGCGCGAACGACGCGACCTGGGGATCGCGCCAGGCGAGGTATTCCGACAGTGCGTCGAGTTCCGCCTGCTGGTCCTCGGTCCACGGCTTCTCGGTCAGCTGGCCGTTGGACTCGTACCCCTGTTCGGTCAGCCAGACGGTCGCGGTCCCGAGGCTCACGCGGTGCAGCGCGACGAGCCTGTCGAGCAGCGCCTGCAGTGCCCCGAGGTCGCCCATCTGCGCGCCGTCGGGATCGACCGCGCCCGAGGGCACCCACGGCGGCGCGAAGCGCTCGTACGCGTGTTGCGACCAGCCGTCGCCAGGCAACGTGCGAAATCCGGCGCAAGACCCGACCGTGATCGGTTGTAGCTGTTGGTTGACGCAGGCGAGTCGCCGGATGAACGCGAGCGGCGGGACGCCGGAGTTGCCGAGCAGCGCGTTACCGCCGGTCGCGCTCGTGTCGCCGATCAGCACCGTCGCGTCGGGCGAAGCGCGCTTGATCGCCGGGTATGCGAGCCGCAGCAGCGACCGGTACCAGTCCGCGCTGGCCGGAACCGCGCCGCGCCACTGCGGCGCCAGGTAGGACTGCTGGTTGGGTTCGTTCCACAGCGTGAACGTCTGTACGCGCGGGAGCGGTGTCGTCTGACCGGCTGGCACATAGCTGCCGCTGTAGCGCTGCGCGAGCATTCCCTCCCACTCGGCGAGCGCTCGGACGTCGATGTTGGTGTTGAACCAGGGATCCGCGCCCGCGTGGAGCGGAGGCTTGTTCGTGGTCGCCCAGAGCGGTGCGCTGAACGCCGGATCGATGATCACCGACAGGCCGGCCCGCGCGGCCGCGCGGTCGGCGTTGTCGAGCAACCGCATCGCGGGCGAGGCGTCGTACGAGCGGGGGTCGCCGGCAGCGAACCCGGGCGGCTCGACGGGGGAGGCGCCGTCGGGCGCCTCGAGCTTCCATTCGGCCGAGATCCGCAGCTCGTCGACCCCGAGCCAGCGCAGCGTGTTCGTGAAGCGCGTCAGCGTCCCGGGCGAGAACAGCGACAGGGTGTCGTCCTCAAGGACCGTGTGCAACGTCCGCGCAGCGGCCACAGGTGGGCAGACGAGCGCGACCGCCACCGCCAACACTCTTCCGATCCTCGGGCACGGCACAACTCCAAGCTACCCGTTGACGGCGCGGCAGCACCCGCGCTACCCTTCGCCGCGAATGGCACTCTGCCTCGACCTGCGACTTCTTCTCCTCCCCCGCAAGGGGGAATAGCGCGCCGGCGGCCGCACGTAGCCGCGAACCAGCACCGAGAAGAAGCCAAGCCGAGAGTTCAAGAGGAGTGACATGACACAGCCTGACGATCCCAACCGAGTACTGATCTTCGACACGACGCTGCGCGACGGCGAACAGTCGCCAGGGATCTCGCTCAACACGCAGGAGAAGCTCGAGATCGCCCAGCAGCTGGCCCGCCTTGGTGTCGACGTGATCGAGGCTGGGTTCCCGATCACCTCGCCCGGCGATTTCGAGGCCGTGCAGGCGATCGCCCGGACGGTCGAGGGTCCGGTGATCGCCGGTCTGGCCCGTACCCACGTGGCCGACATCGACGCCGCGTGGAACGCCGTTCGCGACGCCGGGCGGGCTCGGATTCATACGTTCATCTCGACCTCCGACATCCACATCAAACACCAGCTGCAGACGACGCGCGAGGACGTCAAGGGCCAGGCGCGGGCGGCGGTCGCGCACGCGAAGGAGTACGTCGATGACGTCGAGTTCTCGCCGATGGACGCGACCCGCGCCGAGCTCGAGTTCACCGCCGAGGTGTGCCAGATCGCGATCGACGAGGGCGCGACCACGATCAACATCCCGGACACGGTCGGCTACACGATGCCGCACGAGTACACCGCGTTCCTGGAGGGCCTCTATTCGCTCGTGCCCGGCCTGCGCGACGTCGTCCTGTCGGTCCACTGTCACGACGATCTCGGGCTCGCCGTGGCGAACTCGTTCGCGGGGCTGCGCGCGGGTGCGCGCCAGGTCGAGTGCGCGATCAACGGGATCGGCGAGCGGGCCGGCAACGCCTCGCTCGAGGAGATCGTGATGCTGCTCCACACGCGCCAGGCCGACGTGGGGCTGTTCACGGGGGCGGTGACGAAGGAGATCGCCCGCACCTCGCGCCTGGTCTCGCGGCTGACCGGCTACGCGGTCCAGCCGAACAAGGCGATCGTCGGTCGCAACGCGTTCGCGCACGAATCCGGGATCCACCAGGACGGCGTGCTGAAGGAGCGCACGACCTACGAGATCATGGACGCGACGACCGTCGGGCTCGACGCCAACTCGATCGTGCTCGGCAAGCACTCGGGCCGCCACGCGCTGCAGCAGGCGCTGTCCGAGCTCGGCTTCGATGTCTCGGGCCAGAATCTGAATACCGCCTTCAAGCGGTTCAAGGAGATCGCGGACAAGAAGAAGCACGTCACTGCGATGGACCTCGAGGCGCTGCTGACCGATGAGCTCCGATCGGAGGTCACCGGGTACGAGCTCGAGTGGTTCGACGTCGAGGCTTCCTCGCGGCGCCCGCCGCACGCGACCGTCGGCGTCCGCGGTCCCGAAGGCGAGGAGCTGACCGGGTCGTTCACCGGCGATGGCCCGGTGGACGCGATCTTCCGCGCGATCAACGCGGCGACCAACCAGGACGCGCGGTTACGTGAGTTCCGAGTCGACGCGGTCACCGGCGGCCAGGATGCGCTCGGAGAGACATCCGTCGTGCTCGAGCTCGGGGGCGTGACCGGCTCCGGGCAGGGTGTCTCGACCGACATCCTCGAGGCCGCCGGCCACGCATACGTCCGCGCGCTGTCGAACGCCGTGCGGCGCCGGAACGCCCCGACCGAGGCGGAGGCCGTGGCCGCTCCCGAACCGGTCAGCGCGCCGTAGCGCCCGTAGCGTCCGCGACCGCGAGTCCCTGCTGATAGCCAGCGGCGAGTACGCGGGCGCGTGGCTCGGAGGCCATGAAGTCGACGCCCATCGCGGCGGCGCTGTCGGCGTCCGGCGCGATCGTCTGCACGATCGCGCCCTTGCGCCGCAGCGCCAGCGCCTCGAGCACGACGGTCGAGCGGGCGACGCGCCGGGCGATCGTGATCGCCGAGTGGGCGCCGGTGATGCCGGCCGTCGGATTGAGGCACAGCACGTGGGTGTCGCGCCCCGCCGGCGCGACGTCGAGGTTGGTGGCACTCCAGACACCGCCGTCGACGTACTCCTCGCCGCCGATCGTCACCGGGGCGAACAGCCACGGGACGGCGCACGACGCCTGAACCGCGCGCGCGACCATCGCGTACGGCGCGCCGGGCGAGCCGAACACGACGCGCCGGCCGCGGTGGCGGTCGACCGTGACGACGCGGAGCCGGCCATCGAAACGTCCGCCCTGGGCCTCGACGTGAGCGCCGAGCTGATCGAGCGTCTGGGTCGGCCTGCGCGTTCGCGACAGCGCGGCCGCCCGCAGGAGCGCGCCGGGCGGCCCCGCGACCGCGAGCGCCAGTGGCGCCAGCGGCGACCAGGCGGCGAGCGTCCATTCGCCGGCGCGCCGTGCCGCCGAGGCTCGCGGGACCGGCGGCGCGGCCATCGGCGGCCCGACCTCCGTCCCCGTCGCGGCCGGCCGGTTGAGTGGCTTCCCGGCCGCCAGCCGCGCCGCCACGATCGAGCCGGCGCTCGTCCCGACGAAATGCTCGCACTGGCGCAGGTCGAACCCGGTCGCGTCCTCGATCCCCGCGAGCACGCCCATCATCCAGCGCTCACCGATCACGCCGCCGCCACCGAGTACGAGCACGTCTGGGCGCGAGATCATGGTCGGCAGGGTATGTGGTAGGAGCGCGAGCCGTCCGCGTGCCGAGCGCCTCGCAGGGCCGGAGAACGCCGGCTCGCGTGATGGGCGGTCGCGCGGTGGGGAAACTCGCTTGCCGGTGGCGCTGGGGCAGTTGCGTCGCGAGACAAACGGCGCAGCAAAAAGGGCAGCAGGCCCGGCCGTTCCGAAATCCGACCTTGGCCCGGACGCGACGGAAGAAACCTCCGCTATGCGGAGGAAACACTCGGTCAAACCCATTGCCGACGGGCCGCCCGCCACAACCACGGTTCTCATGGAATCCGGTGCGGTGGCGGAGCATGCTGCCTCCCCTTCACTGCGCAGTTGGCTGGCCTGGATCACGACAGCCGTACGTGATAGCGTACGTTTGTATGGTCGTTGGTCCGAGAGTGAAGGCGCTGCGCGAGGCGATGGACCTGTCGTTGCGTGACCTCGCCGATCGCAGCGGCGTGAGCGCGCCGATGCTCTCGCAGGTAGAGCGCGGCGAGACGAGTCCGACCCTACATACCGCCGAGCGGATAGCGGCTGGACTCGAGCTGCGGCTGTCGCAGCTGCTGCGGCTCGACGAGGACGGGGCGGTCTCGGTCGTCCGAGCCTCCGACCGCCGGCGCGGACCGACCCGCGGCGGGCATCAATACGAGATCCTGACACCGCCACTGCCCGGCCAGCGTGCCGAGCTCTCGCGCCACACGCTCGCGCCCGGGGCGGTCACCGGCGGTCCGGGCGACCCGCCGATGCACGAGCCCGGCAGCCGCGAGACTGCGCTCGTCAGCACCGGCATGGTCGTGCTGCTGTGCGACGGGGAGCGGTTCGAGCTCGGCGCCGGCGACTGCGTGACGTTCGACGCCGATCTTCCACATCACTTCGAAAACCCAGGACCCGATGAGGCTGTGCTGCTGGCGGTGCTCAGCGCAGGCCTTCGAAGGAGCTGACGCAGATGGCAGAGACCCTGTTCGACAAGATCTGGTCCGCGCACGAGGTGGCGCCCGGACTGCTGTACATCGACCTGCACCTCGTCCACGAGGTCACCTCGCCGCAGGCGTTCGACGGCCTGCGGCTTGCGGGCCGGCCGGTGCGCCGCCCGGACCGGACGCTCGCGACGGCCGACCACAACGTCCCGACCGACGGCACGCCCGTGGCCGCGCGGATCAAGGACGAGCTGTCGCGCGTGCAGGTGCAGACGCTTGAGCGCAACTGCGAGGAGTTCGCGATCCCGGTCTACTCGCTCGGCTCCGAGCACCAGGGGATCGTGCACGTGATCGGGCCCGAACTCGGGGTCACCCAGCCCGGCATGACGATCGTCTGCGGCGACTCGCACACCGCCACCCACGGGGCGTTCGGGGCGCTCGCGTTCGGGATCGGGACGAGCGAGGTCGAGCACGTGCTTGCGACTCAGTGCATGGTCCAGAACAAGCCGAAGTCGATGCTGATCCGGTATCAGGGCTCGCTCGGGTTCGGCGTCACCGCCAAGGACCTGATCCTCGCGACGATCGGGCAGATGGGCGTCGAGGGCGCTGTCGGCCACGTCGTCGAGTACGCCGGTGAAGCGATCGAGGCGCTGTCGATGGAGGGGCGCATGACGGTCTGCAACATGACGATCGAGGGCGGCGGCCGGGCCGGGATGATCGCGCCGGACGAGACGACGTTCGAGTTCGTCCTCGGCCGACCGGGCGCGCCCCCCGAGGTGCCTGAGGAATGGCGCTCGCTGCGGACGGACCCGGGCTCGTCGTTCGATCGTGAGATCACCGTCGATGCCGGCGCGATCAGCCCGATGGTCACCTGGGGCACGAACCCTGAGATGGTGGTGGGGGTCGCCGAAGCGGTGCCCGAGCCGTCGACCGACTCGCATGAGCGAGCGCTCGAATACATGGGGCTCGAGGCCGGGACGCCGATCGAGGAGATCAAGCTCGACCGCGTGTTCATCGGCTCGTGCACGAACTCGCGGATCGGCGACCTGCGTGCCGCGGCCTCCGTGATCGACGGACGGCGCGTTGCCGACACGGTCTACGCGATGGTCGTCCCCGGGTCCCAGCAGGTCAAGGCGCAGGCAGAGCGCGAGGGACTCGACGAGGTCTTCAAGCGCGCCGGCTTCGACTGGCGCGGCGCCGGCTGCTCGATGTGCCTCGGGATGAACCCGGACATCCTCCAGCCCGGAGAGCGCTGCGCCTCGACCTCGAACCGCAACTTCGAGGGGCGCCAGGGCCGCGGTGGCCGTACGCATCTCGTCTCCCCGCAGATGGCAGCCGCGGCTGCGATCGAGGGCAGGTTCGTCGACATCAGGGAGTGGAGCCAATGAGAGCGATCGAAACCATCACCGGGCCTGTCTCGGTGCTCAACCGCGACGACGTCGATACCGACCAGATCATCCCGAAGCAGTTCCTGAAGCGGATCGAGCGGACGGGGTTCGGAGAGTTCCTGTTCTACGACTGGGCGAAGCAGCCCGGGTGGGATCTACCGCGCAACCCGATCCTCGTCGCGGGCCGGAACTTCGGCTGCGGCTCGAGTCGCGAGCACGCGCCCTGGGCGCTCGAGGATTACGGCTTCCACGCGATCATCGCACCGAGCTTCGCCGACATATTCCGCTCCAACTGCATGAAGATCGGGCTGCTGCCGGTGGAGCTCTCAGCGGCCGATTGCGCTTCGATCGCGGACGCCGGCGAGGCCCAGGTGGACCTGGCGGCGCAGGAGGTCAGATGGCGGGCATCCGGCCCCGACGGCGCGGTCGGCACAGCGTCGTTCGAGATCGACCCCGAGATCAAGCACCGGCTGCTGAACGGCCTCGACGACATCGCCCTGACGCTCGGCCAGGGCGAGGCGATCGCCGCCTACGAGCACGACCGTGAGCGGCCAGGCCCAGTCACGACCACGCTGGCATGAGCACACCCAGTCGCGACTGGGACGCAGCGACGTACGACCGAGTCTCGGACATCCAGCTGACCTGGGCGCTCGAGCAGCTCGAGCGGCTTGAATTGCGCGGTGGTGAGGTGGTGCTCGATGCCGGCTGCGGATCGGGTCGGGTGACGGCGCTGCTCGCCGACCGCGTCCCGCACGGCCGGGTCTACGGAGTCGACGTCGCGCCCTCGATGGCGGCGCACGCCGCGGAGGCGCTCGGCGATCGGGCCACGATCCTGTGCCAGGACCTCGTGGCGCTCGAGCTGCCCGAGCCGGTCGACGTCGCGTTCTCGAACGCAACCTTCCATTGGATCAAGGACCACGATGCGCTGTTCGCCTCGCTCGCGCGGATGATGAAACCGGGCGCCCGCCTGCTCGCCCAATGCGGTGGTCACGGGAATATCGACTCGTTCCGCCGGCTCGCCGACGAGGTCGCGGGCGAGGAGCCGTTCGCGCCGCATTTCGTCGATTGGCAGCGGCCATGGAACTACGCGCGGGCGGAAGAGACGACGGAGCGACTACAGCGGGCGGGATTCAGCGCCGTCGAGTGCTGGCTCGAACCAAGGCCGGTGACTCCCGCCGAGCCGCGCGCGTTCGTGCAGACGGTCTGCCTCGTGCGGCACCTGGACCCACTGCCCGAGGAGCTGCGCGGCCCGTTCATCGACCGCGTGCTCGCCCGGGCCGGGGAGCCGCTCGTACTCGAGTACGTGCGGCTCAACATGAGCGCTACCGCTGGCTGACCGCCCGGCCGCTACTGTGGCGTCGATGCGCGTGTCGATCGCCGTCCTATCGTGCGTGGGAGCGTTCGGACTCGCCGCGTGCGGCTCCTCGTCTCCGTCCTCGAGTACTACGACGGCGGGCCAAGCCGCGGTCGTGACGGCGCCGACGCCGGCGCAGCAGCAGGCGCGGCTGGACCTCGCCAAGTGCATGCGCGCACACGGCGTGGATGTTCCGGATTCGGTCGCGACCGGCACCGCTGGGGCGCGCGCGGCCGCGGTGGCCCTGCTGCGGAAATACTCGCCGACGCAGTTGCGGAACGCGATCGGCGCTTGCCGAGCGAACCTCGTCGCCGCAGTCCCGCAGCTCAACCTGACGCCCGCGCAGCTTGCTCAGCGTCGCCAGCAGGCGCTTGGCTTCGTCCGCTGCATGAGGTCTCACGGCATCGATCTGCCGGATCCGACCGCGTCCGGGCTCGGCCTTGGGCTCGCGCGCGCGCTCAGCTCGATCGACACCAACAGCCCGACGTTCAAGGCCGCCAACACCGCCTGCGACAGCTTCCTGCCTACCGGCGGGGGCTGAGGGCCGCACATCGGCTAGCTTCCCGGGCCGCGATGGCCCGCCGAATCGTTCTCCTGCCGGGCGACGGGATCGGACCCGAGATCATCGGGCCGGCCGTCGACGTGCTCAATGCGGTCGCCCCCGGTGAGCTGTCGTTCGAGGAGCACGTGTTCGGCGGCGCGTCGATCGACGCGTCCGGCGTTGCGCTGACCGACTCCGTGCTCGAGGCGTGCCGCGGTGCCGATGCCGTGCTGCTCGCCGCCGTCGGCGGGCCGAAGTGGGACACGACCGATCCGGCCAAGCCCCGCCCCGAGCAGGGGCTGCTCGGATTGCGAAAGGGGCTCGGACTGTTCGCGAACCTGCGGCCCGTCAGGCCCCTGCCGGCGCTGTACGACGCGAGCCCGCTTCGGCGCGAGATCATCGAGGGGACCGATCTGCTTGTCGTCCGCGAGCTGACCGGGGGGATCTACTTCGGCGCCAAGACACGGACGGCCGACTCCGCCTCGGACGCGTGCGTGTACACCCGAGCGGAGATCGAGCGGATCGCGCGCGTCGCGTTCGGCGCCGCGCGCTCGCGCGTGACGAGCGTCGACAAGGCGAACGTGCTCGAGACCTCTCGTCTCTGGCGCGAGGTCGTCCTCGACGTGCACGGTCGTGAGTTTCCGAACATCGAGCTCGAGCACCTGCTGGTCGACAACGCGGCGATGCGGCTGATCGCCGCCCCGCGCCACTTCGACGTGATCGTGACCGAGAACATGTTCGGCGACATCCTGTCCGACGAAGCGGCGATGCTGACCGGGTCGATCGGGATGCTCCCGAGCGCGTCGCTCGGCGCTGAGGGCACCGGCGCCGAAGGCGGTGGGCCCGGGTTGTTCGAGCCCGTCCACGGGTCAGCGCCCGATATCGCCGGCGCCGGCGCTGCCAACCCGCTGGCGATGGTCCTCTCTGCGGCGATGATGCTGCGCCACGGACTCGAGATGGAGGACCAAGCGGCGGCTGTAGAATCGGCGGTAGACCGGGCGCTGGCAGACGGCCTGCGGACGGCTGACCTGGGGGGTTCTGCAACGACCGCAGAGGCGACCCGGGAAGTACTCAAACACCTCTAAGGAGCACCCGTGGAAACAGTGGACCTCATCTGGCACAACGGAGAGCTTGTCGCCTGGGAGGACGCAAAGATCCACGTATTGACCCACGGGCTGCACTACGGAACGGGCGTCTTCGAGGGCGAGCGTTGCTACGACACGGCCCACGGGCCGGCGATCTTCCGCCACCACGACCACCTGCAGCGGCTGTTCCGCTCGGCCGAGCTGTACTACATGCCGATCCCGTACACGCTCGACGAGCTGCGCGCCGCGACGCATGAGCTGATCGCAGCCAACGATCTGCGCGAGTGCTACATCCGGCCGATCGCGTTCCGCGGTTACGGGCAGATGGGGATCAACCCGCTCGAGGCCCCGGTCGAGGTCTCGATCGCGGTTTGGCCGTGGGGTGCCTATCTCGGCGACGAGGGCAAGACGCGGGGCATCCGCGCCAAGGTCTCGAGCTGGCGCCGGATCCCGCACGATGCCCTGATCCCACACGCGAAGGCGTGCGGTCAGTACCTGAACAGCGTGCTGGCCAAGGTCGAGGCCACCAAGGCCGGTTACCAGGAGGCGATCCTGCTCGACTCGCATGGGTTCGTGTGCGAGGGCAGCGGGGAGAACATCTACATCGTCCGCGAGGGCGCCGTCGTGACGCCGCCGCAGACGGCCGGGATCCTCGATGGGATCAACCGCAAGTCGATCCTCCAGATCGCCCGCGATCTCGGCTACGAGGTCGTCGAGCGGGACCTCGCCCGCGCGGAGCTGATCCTCGCCGAGGAGGTGTTCATGTCCGGGACCGCCGCTGAGCTGTGCCCGGTGTGGGAGATCGACGATCACACGATCGGCGGCGGCGAGCCCGGGCCGGTCACGCGCGAGCTGCAGCGGGTGTTCGACGACGCACTGCACGGCCGCGACCCGCGGTACCTGGACTGGCTCGACGTCGTCAAAGTGCCGACAAAGTCCTTATGAGCCAGATCGAGCTGTACGACACAACCCTCCGCGATGGGATGCAGGGGGAGGGGATGTCGCTGTCCGCGCAGGAGAAGGTCCGCGTCGCCCATCGGCTCGATGAGCTCGGGATTGACCTGATCGAGGCGGGTTTCCCGAGCTCGAATCCGAAGGAGCTCGAGCTGTTCGAGATGCTGGCGGCAGAACGCTTCTCGCATGCCTCGATCGCAGCGTTCGGGATGACACGCCGGCGGGATACCGCGCCCGCGGGCGACGCGGGGTTGCGAGTGCTCGCCGAATGCTTCGCGCCGGTCTGCACGCTGGTCGGCAAGAGCTGGGGATTGCACCTGGAGAAGGTGGTCAAGGTCTCTCGCGAGGAGAACCTGGCGATGATCTCGGACTCGGTCGCGTTTCTGGTGGCCGCCGGCAAACGGGTGCTGTACGACGCCGAGCACTTCTTCGAAGGCTATGCGGACGACTCGGCGTACGCGCTCGCGTGCCTGTCAGCCGCCGCTCAGGCGGGTGCCGAGACCGTCGTGTGCTGCGATACGAACGGCGGCACGCTGCCGGATGCGCTCGCCGCGGTGATGGGCTCGGTCGTCAGCGTTTTGGCGGGAAGCGGCGTCCAGGTTGGGATCCACTGCCACGATGATGCCGGCTGCGGGGTGGCAAATTCGCTCGCGGCCGTGGGGGCCGGGGCGACCCACGTCCAGGGCACGATCAACGGCTACGGCGAGCGGTGCGGCAACGCGAACCTGGTCTCGCTGATCCCCAACCTGCAGCTGAAACTGGGGTTTGAGTGCGTGACCGACGTTCAGCTCGCATCGCTGACGGCGACGGCGCACTACATCGCCGAGCTCCTGAACTTCACCCCAGATCCCGATCAGCCGTACGTGGGCCGGAATGCGTTCGCGCACAAGGGCGGGATGCATGTCGCCGGCGTCGCCGCCGATCCGGCGACGTTCGAGCACATCGACCCGGAGGTCGTCGGTAACCGGCGCGATGTGCTGATCTCCGAGCTGTCGGGCCGCGGCACGGTGCACGAGCGCGCACGCGATGCCGGGATCTCCCTCGATGACGCGAGCGCCGCGCGCGTGATCGAACGCGTCAAGGAGCTCGAGCATCTCGGCTACCACTTCGAGGCGGCGGATGGCTCCTTCGAACTGCTGCTGCGCAAGGAGACCGGTGAGTACGAGCCGCTGTTCCGGCTCGAGTCCTGGCGCGCGATCGTCGAGCAGCGCGCCGACGGCAGGGTCGAGACCGAAGCGACGATCAAGATCTGGGTCGGGGGCGAGCGCTACGTGCGCACCGCCGAGGGCAACGGGCCCGTCAACGCGCTCGACCGAGCGCTCCGGGACGCGCTCGTTGAGATTCATCCCCACCTCGCCGACATCGACCTGGTCAACTTCAAGGTCCGGATCCTCGATGAGACGAAGGGCACGGGAGCCGTCACGCGCGTGCTGCTCGACGCCTCGGACGGCGACGATGTGTGGGGGTCGATCGGAGTGTCGGAGAACGTGATCGAGGCGTCGTGGGAGGCGCTTGTCGATTCGCTCGAGTATGGGATGCAGGTCGGCAGGCGGGCGCCGCGGGGGTCCTCGAGCGCTTCTGCTGCGGGCACGTGAGCGAAGACGAACTGCCGCTCGCGCGCCCGTTGATCGGCGCCGCCGAGGAACAGCGCGTGCTGGCCGTGCTTCGCTCGGGCCGGCTCTCGCTGGGCCCAGCGCTGCCGGCATTCGAGCAGGCATTCGCGACGCGCATCGGCGTTCCGTTCGCGAGCGCCGTATCCAGCGGGACCGCCGGGCTGCATCTGGCGCTCCGTGCGGTCGGCGTCAGCGACGGGGCCGAGGTGGTCACGAGTCCGTTCACGTTCGTCGCGAGCGCGAACGTCGCCGTCTACGAGCGCGCACGACCCGTGTTCGCCGACATCGACCCGGTGACACTGAACCTCTCGGTCGACGCCGCGGCTGCGGCGGTCACCTCAAGAACTGCCGCCGTGATGCCCGTCCACGTCTTCGGCTACCCCGCCGACATGGTCGGGTTCGAGCGCTTGGCGCTTCCGATCGTCGAGGACGCGTGCGAGGCGCTCGGGGCGGAATACGCCGATGGGGGCTCGGTCGGCAGCCGCGGCCATCAGGCCGTGTTCGGCTTCTACCCCAACAAGCAGATGACGACCGGCGAGGGCGGGATGGTCGTCTCGGCGAGCGCGGCCGCGAAGGAGCAGATCGACTCCGAGCGCAATCAGGGCCGTGCTCCGAATCTGGAGTGGCTCGACCATGACCGACTGGGGTTCAACTACCGGCTCTCGGATATCGCCTGCGCGCTCGGCCACGCACAGCTCGAGCGGCTCGACGAGCTGCTGGCCGCCCGCGCAGACGTCGCCGACCTCTACCGCGTCGCACTCGAGCCGCTGGCCGAGTGGTTCGGGCTCGAGCTGCCGTGTTCTGATATCGGCGGCGCGCGCCGGAGCTGGTTCGTGTTCGTCGTTCAGCTACCCCGTGGCGTCGACCGGGATGAGACTGTGCGGATGCTCGGCGCGCGCGGGGTGCCCAGCAAGCCGTACTTCCCCGCCGTGCACCTGATGTCGTACTACCGGGAGCGGTGGGGCCACCGCGAAGGGGAATTTCCCGTGTGTGAGGACGTCGCCGCGCGCTCGATCGCGCTGCCGTTCTTTGGTGGGATGACGGCGTCGCAGGTCAACCATGTGGTGGGCGCGCTTCACGCCATCCTCGACAACGTACGATCGCCGCGCTGATGTCGAGATTCTCGGAACCCCAAGACGACGCCTTCCGGGCGCTGAACGACTCGATCTCATTTGACTGGCGGCTCGGCCCCTACGACGTCGAGCAGTCGCGCGCGCACGCCTCGATGCTGGCGGCGCAGGCGATCATCTCCGACTCCGACCGCGACGAGCTGCTCGCGGCGCTCGATCGAGTCGAGCGCGAGCTTGCCGACGGGTCGTTCGTCGTCGCCGACGGCGACGAGGACATTCACATGGCGATCGAGCGTCGCGTCACGGCGATCGCGGGCGCGGTGGGCGGGAAGCTCCACACCGCCCGCTCGCGCAACGACCAGGTCGCGACCGACATGGCGATGTTCGTCCGCGCCCATGCCGAGCTCGCGCGCGAACGGATCACATCGCTCGCGGAGGTCCTGATCGCCGCAGCCGAGCAGCACCTCGACTGGCCGATGCCCGGCTACACGCACCTTCAGCGCGCCCAGCCGGTGTACCTCGGTCACCATCTGCTCGCGTACGTTTGGATGCTCGTCCGCGACCGCGACCGGTTCGTCAACGTCGCCGCCTCGACGAGCGCGATGCCGCTCGGGGCGGGCGCGCTGGCCGGCGTCAACTTCGACACCGATCGTTCGCTGGTCGCGCGCGAGCTCGGCTTCGCCGCGCCGGCGCCGAACTCGATCGACGCGGTCTCGAACCGTGATTTCGTGCTCGACTATCTCGCCGCTGCGGCGACCTGCGCGACGCACCTCTCGCGGCTCGGGGCCGAGATCGTGCTGTGGTCCTCCGAGGAGTTCGGGTTCTGCGAGGTCGCGGATGCATGGGCCTCGGGATCCTCGATCATGCCGCAGAAGAAGAACCCCGACGCCGCCGAGCTGCTGCGAGCCAAGGCGCCGCGCCTGGCCGCGCACCTCGTCGCGCTGCACGGCGTGATGCACGGGCTGCCGCTGACCTACAACAAGGACATGCAGGAGGACAAGGAGCACCTGTTCGACGCGGTCGACACGCTCGAGCTGTGCCTCGCGGCCGCCACTGGGATGGTCTCGTCGCTGACGTTCGATCGTGATCGGCTCGCGGGTGCCGCATCGGATGAATCGCTCGCGGCGACCGATGTCGCCGATCTCCTGGTCCGTCGCGGAATGCCGTTCCGCGAGGCACACGGGGTGGTCGCGGAGCTGGTGCGCACCTCGATCGAGCAGGGGGTACGGCTGTCGGAGCTGACCCAAGAGCAGTTGGCGTCACGATCGCCGCTGCTCGACGAGGAGTTCTACGCCGTGCTCCGCGACGGCGCCTGGCTCGAATCGAAGGTGTCGGAGGGCGGCACCAGCCTGGAGCGCGTGCGGGAGCAGCTGGAACGCGCTCGCGAGGCCGTCGGTCTGGCCGGCACGGCGCCGGCCGTTGAGCGGCCCGCCGCCACCGGCGGCGAGTGAGACGGCGGTTCTACGATCGACCGGTGCTCGAGGTCGCACGCGACCTCGTCGGCTGCGTCGTCTCGCATGAGCGCTGCGCCGGGGTGATCGTCGAGACCGAGGCCTACCACGATTCCGAGCCGGCGTGCCATGCGTTCGTCGGTTTGACGCCGCGCACGCGGACGCTGTTCGGCCCGCCAGGGGTCGCCTACATGTACCGCTCGTACGGGATCCACGCAATGCTGAACGCCGTCTGTGAACCCGAAGGCGTCGGTGCCGCGGTGTTGATCCGCGCGCTCGAGCCGATCGAAGGCGTTGCCGAGATGCAAGCGCGGCGCGGCACCGAGCGGCTGACGAGCTTGTGCTCGGGCCCCGGAAAGCTCACCCAAGCGCTGGGGATCGGACTTGACTGCAACGGAGCCGACCTGACCACCGGGCCGATCGCGATCTCGGCCCGGCCGCGGGCGTGGCGTGACGTGCCCGTGACCGCCGGCGTCAGGATCGGGATCACGAAGGCGATCGAGCTGCCGTGGCGCTTTTGCGCAACCGGCAGCCGCTTTCTGTCGCAGCCCGCCGGTTGACGCTGGCCGCCTAGCCGCCGAGCCCGACGCCGCCCGAGCCGCCGGTGCCGCCACCGCCGCCCGTGGTCCCGCCGCCGCCGCCCGTGGTCCCACCACCGCCTCCGGTGCCGCCACCGCCGCCTGTGGTGCCGCCCCCGCCGCCTGTGGTCCCGCCGCCACCACCGGTGGTCCCACCGCCACCGCCAGTGGTCCCGCCGCCGCCACCCGTGGTCCCGCCGCCGGCGGTGCCGCCACCACCTGCCGTCCCGCCGCCGGCGCCACCTCCGCCGTTCGTGCCTCCATTAGTGCCGTTGGCGGTCCCGTTCGTCCCGTTGCCACCCGTCGTCGGCGCGGCCGTCGTGTTCTGGCCGGTCGCGGTGCCGGTCGGGTTGGAGCTCGAGCTCGAACCCGAGCCAACGGCGCTCGACCCCGACGTGGTGGTGGTCGTCTGACCCAGGTGTGCCGCGGACTGCTCGGTCGCGAGGATCTGCAGCGCCTGGCTCATGTAGTTACTCCAGATGATCGCCGGATACGTGCCACCCTCGACCGGGCCGCCGTTATAAGCGGTCGTCATCGGCACGAGGCTGTTCGGGTACCCGACCCACACCGCGGTGGTGAGCTGCTTCGTCCACCCGACGAACCACGCGTCTCCGTAGTTGGAGGTGGTCCCCGTCTTGCCGGCGACGTCGACGCCCGGGATCGCGGCGTTCGGCGCGGTTCCGCCCGCGCCGACGACCGTGGTCAGGATGTCGTGGACCGTTTGGGCGACGGCCGCGGGGATAATCCGCTTGTACGTCGGGTGATCGAGGATCACCGACGACCCGCCACAAGCATGCGAGTGGCACGTGAGGCTCTCGATGCCGGTCGGGCCCTGGCCGACGTCGCCGAGCACCGGGTTGTACACGCGTACACCGCCGGTGGCGAGTGTCTCGTACGCGTGTGCCATGTCGAGCGGCGAGACGCCTATCTTGAGCCCGCCGAGGATCATCGCGTAGTTGTCGGAGACCGGCGAGCGGATCCCCATCGCGGTGGCGAGCCGCGCGATCCGCTTCGTGCCGACGTGGATCCCGACCTGCGAGTAGACGCTGTTGTCGGAGATCGTCGTCGCTTCCTGGAGCGTGATCGGCCCCGAGTAGGTGTTGCCGAAGTTATGGACGATGAAGTGCTCTTTGCCGCCGCTGTTGGGCACGATGAAGTTCTGCGGCGCCGAGTCGATGACGGAGCTGGGCGAGTATTCACCGGTCCGCAGCGCCTCGGCGAGCGTGAACGGCTTGAACGCCGATCCCGGCTGGCGATGCCCCTGGGTGGCGAGGTTGAACGGCGTCGTGTAGTAGTTGCCGTCGCCACTGACCATCGCGCGGACCTCGCCGGTCTTGTTGTCGATCGTGACCAGGGCCGCCGTCGGGCCGTTCGACCCTGGCGGAAACTCGGCGTCGATCGCCTGCTGCGCGGCCTGCTGCATCTGCAGGTCGATCGTGGTCCGGATCTTGAGTCCACCGAAGTAAGCCCGGTAGTAAGCCACCTGTGGGGTGACATGATCCGCGTGTTCGATCGCCCTCAGGATCTGCGGCCGCAGCCAACTGGTGAAGTACGGCGCTGCCGGCGGCTCGGCTGGTCGCTGAAGGTCGGTCTGGCTCGGGACCGGCTGGACCTTCCCGTAGTCGTACTGTGCTCGTGAGATGTAGTGCTGCCGGAGCATCTCCAGCAGGACCTGGTTGCGGCGTCCCGTCGCGGCCGCGGGGTGAAGGATCGGGTCGAACTCGGTCGGGTTCGCGACCATCCCTGCGAGCATCGCCGCCTCCCACGGCTGGAGCACCGAGGCGCATCGGGGCAGCGGTGGCTGGTCGCCGCAGGCGCCAAGCGGCTGGACCGCGCCGCGCGTTTCGTCGTAGCCGTGGACGTGGCCGAAGTACACGCGCGCGGCGGATTCGATTCCGTACGCGCCGTTGCCGAAGTAGATCGAGTTCAGATACTCGCGCAGGATCTTGCCCTTGGACCATTCACGCGTCAGGTGGTAGGCGAGAGCTGCCTCGCGCAGCTTCTCGAACACGGTCCGGTTGTTCTCTGCCTGCAGCGCGTTCTTGACGAACTGCTCGGCGATCGTAGACGCGCCCTGCGTCGCGCCGCCGGTGACGTCGGACAGGAACGCCCGCCCGATGCCCCGGATGTCGACCCCGGGCTCGCTCCAGAAGCGTTTGTCCTCGATGGCGACGATCGCATGCCGCATGTTCTTGTCGATCTGGAAGAAGCCGTCGAGGACGACGTGGTTGGGCGGCGCGAAGATCCCGATCGGCCGGCCGTGGTCGTCGTACAGATACGAGTTGGAGACCGTGCCGTACTCGACCCGGTTCTCGATCTGTGGCAGATCGGAGGCGACCGCCATCATCATCCCGAACACCGTCGAGATGAACGCGAGCGTCCCGAGGCCGGTCAGGATCAGCAGCAGCCGCAGCTTGCGCACCCGCGGCTTGGGCGGGCGCTCGTAGCCGTTGCGTCGCCTCCACCGCCGGCGTCGGGCCGGTGCAAAGGGGATTGGCGCGCCGGGCTGCTCGCCCTGCGTCGGGATGTCAACGTCAACGTCGCTCATGCGATCGAAGTGTGCGTCTGTGGCCGGCGGCGCGGCCAAGCGACCGAAACGGCCGCGCGATGCGGGCGTCACGGCGCGCTCCCCATCGGAGGCGAGAGTCTAGCATTGGCTCGGATGGATTCCACGGCTCGGAAGGAGGCGTCGCCGGGGGGAACGGGCGCACCCTCCACGCCGGCTGCGGCGGCCGCTTGGCTTGCCCGCGACGCCGTCGACTGCATGCCTTCGGGGGCGCTGGAGGCGAAGCTCGCGCTGGGTCGGCCGCTGCGCGTGAAGCTCGGCATCGATCCAACGGCGCCGGATATCCACCTCGGTCACACCGTAGTGCTGCGCAAGCTGCGGGAGTTTCAGGACCTCGGTCACGTCGTCGTCCTGATAATCGGCGACTACACGGCCCGTGTTGGCGACCCGAGCGGCCGCTCGGAGCTTCGGCCGATGCTTTCCGGCGAGGAGATCGACGCACACGCGCGGACCTTTCAGGAGCAGGCGTTCACGGTCCTCGATCGCGATCGGATCGAGGTGCGGCGCAACAGCGAGTGGCTCGACATGTCGATGGAGGATCTGTTCCGCCTGGCCCGCACGACGACGGTCGCACAGATGCTCGAACGCGACGACTTCGCCAAGCGGCTCGCGGCCGGCACACCGGTGTCGTTGCTCGAGTTGCTCTACCCACTGCTCCAGGGGTACGACTCGGTCGAGGTCAAGTCCGACGTCGAGCTCGGCGGCACCGACCAGAAATTCAACCTGCTGCTGGCCCGTGATGTCCAGCGCGCCTACGGCGTACCCGAGCAGGTCGCATTGACGATGCCGATCCTCCCCGGCACTGACGGCGTCCGGCGGATGGCGAAGTCGCTTGGCAATTACATCGGGGTCACCGATCAGCCCGAGGAGATCTACGGCAAGACGATGAGCATCCCGGACTCGGCTTTGGAGATCTGGTTCTCGCTACTGCTGGGTCATGCGCCGGATGCGGGGCTCTCGCCTCGTGACGCCAAGCGCGCGCTTGCGCGGGCGCTGGTTGACCGGTTCCACGGCGCGGGTGCCCGCGTGGCGGCCGAGGACGCGTTCGACCGTGTTCACCTCCAGCGCGGTGTGCCCGCCGAGATGCCGTTCGTCGACTGGCCCGCCTCAGAGCCGATCGTCCACCTGCCGGCGCTGCTCGCGCGCGCGTTCGGAGTCTCCACCTCGGAGGCGCGCCGCTCGCTCGCGCAGGGAGGGGTGAGAATCGACCAGCTGGTCGTCGACCCGGGGCGACTCGACCTCGACGCGGGCGAGGTTGACGGGCGCGCGCTGCAGCTCGGCAAGCGCCGTTTCGCGCGCGTGCGCCTGGTGTGACGGTGGCGTTGCCTGGCGTGACGGTGGCGTGACGTGGCGGTTCACGGCGGCATGCTGCGGATGGACACGCCCGGCAACGGGCATATCGTCGACCTGACCGAGGGGATCGCGAGCGTCGTCAGGACGACCGGGCTCGAGCGTGGCCTCGTGACCGTGTTCGCGACCGGATCGACAGTCGCGGTCACGACGATGGAGTACGAGCCCGGCGGCGTCAGTGACCTCCAGCAGCTCCTCGACCGCCTGGTGCCGCCGTCCGGGGACTACGAGCACAACCGGCGCAACCACGACACGAATGCCCACGCGCATCTGCGCGCGGCGGTAATCGGGCCGTCGGAGTCGATCCCGCTCGTCGACGGCCGGCTTGCTCTGGGGACCTGGCAACAGGTGGTGCTGATCGACTTCGACGACCGCCCGCGGACCAGGACCGTGACCGTCCAGGTCATGTCGTAAGCTGCCTTCAAGCGAACTCGGAGGGCGATCGGCCGCGAGCATGTAAGCTCTCCGCACGACCGGCTGGACGGCTCCGGCGCGAGGGCTTCGACGTCCCCGTGATCTGGCGCTATACTCACCGGTCCGCTCCGAAGGAATGCAGTTTCTTGCCTTCGGACGCGCCCTGTAGGAAGGAAGCCCCTTCCCGAAGAGGTGCGACGGTCTTTGAAAACTCAACAGCATGCGCACCCTTCGACCGATTCCTCGGTCGAGGAGTGTGTCCAGGTTCGACGCCGTCGACCGACCGACCCATTCGCTGGGTCAACCGGCCGGCGGTGCCAAGATTGACCCCGTCTGTACCCCGGGGGCCCACTGTGTACCGGGCTCCCCTCGTGAGGGTGCAGGGCCTGTCAGCCAAAAAGGCAGGCCCGGAAGACCGTCCGACGTAGGACGGAACCTTTTGACGACTCTTTGTGACGGTGGTTGGTTTCACTACCAGCCGCCATGCAGTTCTTCACGGAGAGTTTGATCCTGGCTCAGGACGAACGCTGGCGGCGTGCCTAACACATGCAAGTGGAGCGACGAACCAGGCTTCGGCCTGGGGCAGAGCCGCGAACGGGTGAGTAACACGTGGGTAACCTGCCCTGATGATTGGGACAACCCGAGGAAACTCGGGCTAATACCGAATGTGCCCTATGGCCGCAAGGCCTGTGGGGAAAGGAAGCTTCGGCCTCCGCATCGGGATGGGCCCGCGGCCCATTAGCTTGTTGGTGAGGTAACGGCTCACCAAGGCGACGATGGGTAGCTGGTCTGAGAGGACGATCAGCCACACTGGGACTGAGACACGGCCCAGACTCCTACGGGAGGCAGCAGTGGGGAATCTTGCGCAATGCGCGAAAGCGTGACGCAGCAACGCCGCGTGGGGGAAGAAGGCCTTCGGGTTGTAAACCCCTTTCAGTTGGGACGAAGCTCCGTCGGTGAACAGCCGGCTGGAGTGACGGTACCTTCAGAAGAAGCCCCGGCTAACTACGTGCCAGCAGCCGCGGTAATACGTAGGGGGCAAGCGTTGTCCGGAATCATTGGGCGTAAAGAGCGTGTAGGCGGCTCGGTAAGTCCGCTGTGAAAGTCCAGGGCTCAACCCTGGAATGCCGGTGGAAACTGTCGGGCTAGAATCCGGAAGAGGCGAGTGGAATTCCTGGTGTAGCGGTGAAATGCGCAGATATCAGGAGGAACACCAATGGCGAAGGCAGCTCGCTGGGACGGTATTGACGCTGAGACGCGAAAGCGTGGGGAGCAAACAGGATTAGATACCCTGGTAGTCCACGCTGTAAACGATGGGCACTAGGTGTGGGGGGTGTCGACTCCCTCCGTGCCGACGCTAACGCATTAAGTGCCCCGCCTGGGGAGTACGGCCGCAAGGCTAAAACTCAAAGGAATTGACGGGGGCCCGCACAAGCAGCGGAGCATGTGGTTTAATTCGACGCGACGCGAAGAACCTTACCTGGGCTTGACATGTTCCTGACCGCCGTGGAAACACGGCTTCCCTTCGGGGCAGGATCACAGGTGGTGCATGGCTGTCGTCAGCTCGTGTCGTGAGATGTTGGGTTAAGTCCCGCAACGAGCGCAACCCCCGTCGCATGTTGCCAGCATTTAGTTGGGGACTCATGCGAGACTGCCGGTGACAAACCGGAGGAAGGTGGGGATGACGTCAAGTCATCATGCCCCTTATGTCCAGGGCTACACACGTGCTACATTGGCGCGTACAGAGGGCTGCGATACCGCGAGGTGGAGCGAATCCCTTAAAGCGCGTCTCGGTTCGGATTGCAGGCTGAAACTCGCCTGCATGAAGGCGGAGTTGCTAGTAATCGCGGATCAGCATTGCCGCGGTGAATACGTTCCCGGGCCTTGTACACACCGCCCGTCACACCATGGGAGTGAGCAACACCCGAAGCCGGTGGCCTAACCCGCAAGGGAGGGAGCCGTCGAAGGTGGGGCTCGTGACTGGGGTGAAGTCGTAACAAGGTAGCCGTAGCGGAAGCTGCGGCTGGATCACCTCCTTTCTAGGGAGCTCTCCTCAACCGGAGAGCACCGAACGCCAGTCCGACCGCCGTCTTGACTCTTCGGAGTCCGCGGCGACCTCGGCGAGCGCGTTCGGCCACTAGATATGTCGACCGGACCTGGCAAGGCGTACGGTCTGGCTTTCGAGCCCGGCTAGGCGCTGCATGCTGTTGAGTTTTGAGAGACCGGCCCGCCGCCGGCGGCTCGAGGACCACGGTCCCGGGTCATCGCGAGGCGGGCTCGCCTCTTCGCGGACCTTGAAAACTGCACAGTAGCCAATGTAAACGGGTATCACCGGGCGGAAGCCGCAAGGCTTTCTCCCTGTAAAGATCACCGTCAAGATAGTAAGGGCACATGGTGGATGCCTTGGCACCAAGAGTCGATGAAGGGCGTGAACGGCTGCGAAAAGCCGCGGTGAGGCGCTGAATAGCCAGTGACCCGCGGATGCCCGAATGGGGAAACCCAACGTCGGTAGTGCGACGTTATCCCGCGCTGAACACATAGGCGCGGCGAAGACAAGCGGGGGAAGTGAAACATCTCAGTACCCCGAGGAAAGTAAATCAACCGAGACTCCCTGAGTAGTGGCGAGCGAAAAGGGATCAGCCCAAACCCGGCACGTGTAAGCGGTCACGCGTTGCGTGTCGGGGGTTGTAGGGCGCCTGATCCGAGTTGTGACCAGCTCGGCGGAAGTTACAAAATCATGTGATAGTCGAAGCGTGTGGAACCGCGCACCATAGAGGGCAATCGTCCCGTAGACGAAATCGCATGACCTTCCGCAGGCGTTCCTGAGTAAGTCCGCACCCGTGAAACGCGGACTGAACCTGGGGGGACCACCCTCCAAGGCTAAGTACTCCTTGGTGACCGATAGCGGACTAGTACCGTGAGGGAAAGGTGAAAAGTACCCCGGAAGGGGAGTGAAATAGTACCTGAAACCGCGTGCCTACAAGCGGTGGGAGCAGGCTTGTCCTGTGACCGCGTGCTTTTTGCATAACGAGCCGGCGAGTTACTCGTCTGCGGCAAGGTTAAGCGATGAGCGGAGCCGTAGCGAAAGCGAGTCCGAATAGGGCGACATAGTCGTAGGCGGTAGACCCGAAGCTGAGCGAGCTACCCATGGGCAGGTTGAAGCGGGGGTAAGACCTCGTGGAGGACCGAACCGACCTAGGTTGAAAACTGGGCGGATGACCTGTGGGTCGGAGTGAAAGGCTAATCAAGCTCAGTGATATCTGGTTCTCTCCGAAATATATTTAGGTATAGCCTCGGATAAATTCCGTGGCGGCCGTAGAGCACTGTTTGGACTAGGGGCCCTACCAGGTTACCGACTTCAGGCAAACTCCGAAGACCGTCACGGCTACTCCGGGAGTCAGTTGCTGGGGGATAAACTTCAGCGTCAAGAGGGAAACAGCCCAGACCGCCAGCTAAGGTCCCTAAGTACTAGCTAAGTGGGAAACGATGTTTGAATGCACAGACAACCAGGAGGTTGGCTTAGAGGCAGCCACCCTTGAAAGAGTGCGTAACAGCTCACTGGTCAAGTGTTCGAGCGCGGACAATGTAACGGGGCTCAAGCTAGTCACCGAAGCTGCGGGTGCGTGAGGTCTTCGGACCGATCGCGCGGTAGGAGAGCGTTCCGACGCCAGTGAAGCGGCGGCGTAAGCCAGCCGTGGAGGCTCCGGAAGTGAGAATGCCGGCATGAGTAACGAAAGAGGGGTGAGAATCCCCTCCACCGATTGCCCAAGGTTTCCTGAGTAAAGTTCGTCTGCTCAGGGTTAGTCGGGTCCTAAGGCGAGGCCGAAAGGCGTAGTCGATGGCCAACGGGTTGATATTCCCGTACCACGTTGCTTCCGTTTGACCGATGGGGGGACGAGGAAAGCTAGGGGATCCCAGGCGATGGTCGTCCTGGGGTAAGCATGTAGGGGTGGCTCTAGGTAAATCCGGAGCTGCATAACCCGAGGTGCGATGCCAGCTGGCTCTAAGCCGGCGAGTCCCGGATGCTATGCCTCCAAGAAAAGCCTCTAGGGAGGAAGCGCGTGCCCGTACCAAAACCGACACAGGTGGGCAAGTGGAGAACACTAAGGTGATCGAGATAACCCTCGTTAAGGAACTCGGCAAAATCGCCCCGTAACTTCGGGATAAGGGGCGCCCCAGTAGGGTGAAACTCCTCGCGAGTGGAGCCCGAGAGGGCCGCAGTGAATAGGTTCAAGCGACTGTTTACCAAAAACACAGGTCTCTGCTAAGTCGTAAGACGACGTATAGGGGCTGACGCCTGCCCGGTGCCGGAAGGTTACGTGGAGGTGTTAGAGCTTCGGCTCAAAGCACCGAAACTAAGCCCCGGTAAACGGCGGCCGTAACTATAACGGTCCTAAGGTAGCGAAATTCCTTGTCGGGTAAGTTCCGACCTGCACGAATGGCGTAACGACTTGAACGCTGTCTCAACGAGGGGCTCGGTGAAATTGCAGTCTCGGTGAAGATGCCGAGTACCCGCGGCTAGACGGAAAGACCCCGTGAACCTTTACTACAACCTGGTATTGGGGTTCGATGCATCTCGCTCAGGATAGGTGGGAGGCTTGGAAGCGCCGGCTGCGGCTGGCGTGGAGCCAACCTTGAGATACCACCCTTGGTGTATTGGATCTCTAACAGTGCGCCGTGAAACCGGGCGCTGGACAGTGACAGGCGGGTAGTTTGACTGGGGCGGTCGCCTCCCAAAATGTAACGGAGGCGCGCAAAGGTTCCCTCAGCACGGTCGGAAATCGTGCGTAGAGTGTAAAGGCAGCAAGGGAGCTTGACTGCGAGACCGACAGGTCGAGCAGGTACGAAAGTAGGCCTTAGTGATCCGGCGGTAGCAAGTGGAAGCGCCGTCGCTCAACGGACAAAAGGTACTCCGGGGATAACAGGCTTATCGGGCCCAAGAGTCCACATCGACGGCCCGGTTT
This sequence comes from uncultured Solirubrobacteraceae bacterium, assembly GCA_963712675.1. Classification (GTDB taxonomy): domain Bacteria; phylum Actinomycetota; class Thermoleophilia; order Solirubrobacterales; family Solirubrobacteraceae; genus Palsa-465. Next base: position 139,986 of record CAVQJF010000019.1, on the reverse strand, counting down.
GGCACCTCGATGTCGGCTCGTCGCATCCTGGGGCTGTAGTAGGTCCCAAGGGTTGGGCTGTTCGCCCATTAAAGCGGTACGCGAGCTGGGTTCAGAACGTCGTGAGACAGTTCGGTCCCTATCTGCCGTGGGCGTTGGAGAGTTGACAGGAGTCGTCCCTAGTACGAGAGGACCGGGATGAACGCACCTCTGGTGTATCTGTTGTCCTGCCAAGGGCACCGCAGGTTAGCTACGTGCGGATCGGATAACCGCTGAAAGCATCTAAGCGGGAAGCCGACCTGAAGATGAGCTCTCCCATCTCCTAGAGAGAGTAAGACCCCTGGAAGATCACCAGGTTGATAGGCCGGATCTGGAAGGACGGTAACGTCCGTAGGAGACCGGTACTAATGGGTCGAGGGCTTGACGGATATTGATATCCGTTTCACATTGGCACTGTGTAGTTTTGAAGGCCCGCGAGGAGCGGTCTCTGCCGATTTCCGGTGGCTATGGCGAGGGGGAAACACCTCTTCCCATTCCGAACAGAGCCGTTAAGCCCCTCAGCGCCGATGGTACTTGGCTCGCAAGAGCCTGGGAGAGTAGGACGCCGCCGGTTCTTCCTTGAGAGCAGCGCGATGTCGCGCAAGAATCACCTGTAATGCGCGACGCCAGAAAATACCTGCGGGCCAACCCGCAGGTATTTGCTCTGCTCGTGATCTGCCTCGTCCTCGGACTGGGCACGTTCATCGCAGTGTTGGTCAGCATCGCGACGTCGGGTGGCCAGAACACCGGCGATCCAGGCGACTCGTCGCTGGGAATCCTGCACGCGGCAGTGACCGCGATCCGCTTCCTCTAGAACGCTACCCACGCTCGGGCAGGTCCCGACCGCCCAAGCCCGCCCGACCGCCGTCGGTGCCCGGTTAGGTGACGTCTGTGCCGGTTAGCTGCCGTCGGTGCTGGTGGTGTTCACGGCGCCCGAGGCGAGCAGCAGCACCCAGACGATGGCGGCGATGATCGTAAGAGCGATGACCCTCGCGGCGTGCTTTGAGTTCGGCATTGCCGGCCGAAACAAGAGCACGACGCCGATGATCAATCCGACCGGGGGAATCGCCACAGCCGTGATGTAGCCGAGCACCACGATCCGATCGATGCTCTCGCGCGGAATGTCGGGCGCCGCGCCGTTGCTCGATGGACGATCGGCCGTCGAGAGTTCGGTGTCCGGGCTGGGCGGTGTTGGAGCGCTCATCGCAGCTGACTGGCCCGATCGTAGACCGAACGAGGTGAGAACCTGCCCGACCGCATGCGTGTGCGGCCCGGACCGAGTGCGGACTTCGCGGAGCGCTCTCAGCGAGCTGCGCGGTCGCGGTCTGCGCTCTGCGAACCCGTCCGGACGGGCGAGATGCAGTGCGCGGCGCGCGCGGGCACCGAACCAGGGCGACGGTTGCGCTCCCAGCGGAGCTCAGATCTATGTGGATGCGGCGGCGCAGCCTCTGGCGGATCGCCGAGGATGTCGTCGAAGCGCTCGAGCCAGGTGCGCAGCCGCGTGATTGAAGACTGGAACATATGTTCGTAAGAGTAGATAGGGGCTCGGACGGAACGCATGATCTGATCGCAATTTCTCTTGCAAGGCGATCCGGGGTCGGGGCGCCAAGCGGGCACGAGCCGCTAGGCGGGCGACCCGAGCGAGGACCAGACCTCGATCTTGGTCCGCACCCGCTCGACGGTTGCCGTCGTGAACTCCGTCGTCCCGGCATGGCCGCCGAGGTCGGGCGTCTTGACGCCCGAGGCGATCGTCTCGAGCACGGCCTCGTAGACGGCGCGCGACGCGCGCTCGGCGCCGGCACCGTGCCGGTCAGCGGCGTGGCGCAGCACCGCGCCGCAGGCGAGGATCATCGCGAGCGGGTTGGCGATGTCCTTGCCCATCAGCGCCGGCGCGGTCCCGTGGGGAGCCTCGGCCATCGCGACCGTCGTGTCGTAGCTGTCACCGTCGAACGCGAGCAGCACCGACTCTGCGCCGGCGATCGAACCGAACATGGGCAGCACGAGGTCGGACAGGCAGTCGCCGTCGCGGTTGAGCGCCGGGATCACGAGCGGTGCATCGGTCGCCCCGGAGATCAGCCCGGCGTACAGGGCATCGATCAGGACGGGCTGGTAGGCGACGTCGGGGTGGCGCTCGGCGGCTGCGTCGAGCTCCTCCTTGAGCATCCCCTCGTAGACCGGCGACACGGTCCATTTCGGACCGCCGTACACCCGCGCCTGCATCTTCGCGGCGGTTCGGAACGCGAACTCTGAGACGGCCCGGCACGTTGAGCGCGTGATGTGCTCCGTCCGGAACGCCTGCTCAGACGACGAGCCGCCTTCGCCCTCGCGCCACTGCTTCGCGCCGTAGGCGTCCTCGACCGCCATCCGCACCACCGAGATCGGATAGTGGACACCGGCGATCGGCTGGACGCCCGGCAGCCGCCTGCCGGTCCTGATGATCACCTTGCCATCGACCTGCTCGCGCAGGATCCGGTTCGGTGAGCCGACATCGTCGGCGCCCTCGGGCGTGATCGTCGCCGCCTTGAGCCCCAGCCCCGACTCGCGCATCGCGATCGCGGCGTCGGTCACCACCTGATTCGACGTCGCGCGACGGTTGTCCAGCGAAAGGTCAAAGCGCTGCAGCTCGAGCTCGAGCTCTAGCAGTTCAGGGTCGAGCACGCGGACCGACTGCTCGAGCAGCTCTTGGCCGGTCTCGTCGCCCTCCAGCACGACGATCTTGATCGGGCCGGGCATCCGGCCGGACGATATATGACGTCAATACGGGCCGCCGGCTCGGCTACGCACTGACGGCAGCGGCGGATACGTCCGGGGCGACCGCAAGCTCCGCGGGAACGGCGGCGCGGCGGCTGACCAGGTGGTCGGTGACCGCCCAGGCGGCGTAGCAGAGGGATCCGACGGTCGCGGTGGCGGTTAGCAGCACGCCGGCGGCGGCCGCCGTAGCGACCCCGTGCGAGCCGAGAATCAGCACCGCCGCAGCGGGACCGAGGCTGGGGCCGATTGGGATCTGACCGAGTGTGAACATCGCGATCAGCAGTGCGATCGCGTCGAGCACCGAGATGTGCACCCCGATCCCGCGCAGCACGAGCCAGTTGCGCGCGATCTGACAGCAGATCGCGAGCACAACGAAGACGATCATGCGCCCCCGATCGCGGCGCATCACGGCGAGCCCCGACCAGAGTCCGATCCGGCGGCGGTCCGACAGACGACGAAGGCCGAGCACCGCGGTGCCCGCGACGGCGACCGCGATCACCGGTACCCACCACGGAACACCGAGCGGGCCGATCAGCGTGAACGAGAAGATCGCGGTCAGCGCGACCTCGACGCTGATGATCGGAACCTCCGCGGCCAGCAGCGCGGGGACACGGGGACTGTCCTGCGGCGCCGTCCTGCGCAGCGCGGCGATCCGAGCCGCCAACCCGAGGGACCCGTTGAGCACACTTGCCAGGTAGCCGACGCCGGCGGCGCGGAACAACGGGCGCCGGCCGACTTTGGCACCGGTCGCGCGGACACACACGTGCCAGGCCTCGGTGCGCGCGACCAAGGCGACGATCTGGAGCAGCACGACGAACGACAGGGTCCAGATCGGGACCGCGTGGACCGCGGCCGAGAACTGGCCGCGACGCCCGGCGAGTTCCACGCCGAGCGCACCCGCGACGACGACTGCCCCGAAAATGCTGAGCACCGCCCGGCGGCGCAGCGAGGGCGCGCGTGAACTGCGGTGACTCAACTTCGAGATGATCGGCCCGTCAGCGAAAGTTGGTGCGCCTAGGCTGGGGAGGCGCTGGCGGCGTCGCGGCGTTCCGCTTGTCGCGCTCCGCCCGCCGATCCGCCGCCTCCTGCTTGAGCTCGGCCTGCTTGGTGGACAGAGACGCGATCTGTGCCGCGCGCCGTTCCGCCGAAGTGAGCCGGCGGTCGGTCGGTTGCACGCTCACGGTCACCTTGTGCTTCGCTGCCATCACTGTCTCCTCGCGTCAATCCACGCTGTTGTTCATCGCGGCGTCCCGGCCTGCGCGCGCGTCAGGGTCCCACCGGCCAATCGGGCACCGGCAACGCGACCTCGATCGCAGTTGGAAGCTCGATCCGCGAGTCGCTCGGGTCATGGAGCCGGTATCCCACAGTGTCGCCGGCTGCGAGACCTACCTGCAGCGGCGCCCCGCACTCGGGGCAGATCGTGAGGGTTGCTGTCGCCGCGCGTGAGAATCGCAACCGACAGTCTGGGCAACGGGCTCGAGTCATCACAGAGCCTTTCGTAGACGCCCGAACTACAGGGTATAGCGCGTCTGGCCCCTCGAAGCGAATCGCGAACGCAAAACCCGGCGCCTAATCGCCGGCGCTCATCAGCTCATCGCGCCGCTCGGTCAAGGCGTCGATCACGATCGTCAGGTGCTCGTCGAAGTCGACGCCCAGATCCTCGGCTCCATGCACGAGCTCCTCGCGATTGACCGCCGCCGCGAAGCTCGGCTGCTTGAGCTTCTTCTTGACCGATTTGGGAGTCATGCCAACCAGCCCGTCCGGCCGCACGTAGGCGCACGCGAGCACGAACCCCGAGAGTTCGTCGACCGCGTACAGCGCCTTCTCCATCGGCGTCTCGCGCGGGACGCCCAAGAAGTCAGCGTGCGAGGCGACGGCGCGGACCAGCTCGGGCGGGTAACCGCGGGCCTCGAGCTCGCGCAACGCGTACCGCGGGTGGCCATCGTCGAGGTTCGGATAGCGCTCGTAATCGAGATCGTGCATCAGCCCGGTGAGGCCCCACAGGTCGACGTCGCCGTCGAAGCGGGGAGCGTAGGCACGCATCGAGGCCTCCACCGCCAGCATGTGCCGGCGGAGCGAAGTGGAATTCGTCCATTCGCAAAGGAGGGTCCAGGCGTCCGCGCGCGAAATCTGCGTCTGCATGGCCGTCAGCCTAGCTCAGGACTACAGGCCCGCCGCGCTTCGGCAGCCAACATCACCAGCTACGCTGGCCCCGATACCGATGGAGAAGTTCGTGATCGAAGGCGGCGTGCCGTTGTCCGGCACGATTGTTCCCGCCGGCAACAAGAACGGCGCCCTGCCGATCCTCGCCGCGTGCCTGCTCACCGGTGACGAGGTGATCCTGCGCAATGTGCCGCGGATCAGCGACGTCGAGTCTATGACGATGCTGCTCGAAACGCTGGGTGCGCGGGTGCAGTGGCTCGGGCCGGGCGAGGTTTCGATCAACGCCGACAACGTCGACGGACACGCCCCCGATCGCGAGTTGTCCGAGCGGATCCGGGCGTCCTTCCTGCTGGCGGGTCCGTTGCTGGCACGTTTCGGCCGCGCACACATGCCGCCTCCGGGTGGCGACGTCATCGGCCGGCGCCGGCTCGACCCTCACCTCGACGCGTTCAGGGCGCTCGGCGCGTCCGTCAAGACCGAGCGAGACGTCGAGCTCGAGGCGCCACCGCTCGGGCTGAAGCCGTGCGACTTCCTGATGGACGAGCCGTCCGTGATGGCGACCGAGAACGCGCTGATGGCGGCGGCGCTGACGCGCGGGACGACCGTGATCCGCAACGCAGCGTCCGAACCTCACGTCCAGGACCTCGCGCGGATGCTGATCCAGATGGGGGCCGGAATTGACGGGATCGGGTCGAACGTGATGACGGTCCATGGCACCAGCAGCCTGCACGGGTGCACTCATGCGATCGCGCCTGACCACATCGAGATCGGCTCGTTCATGGCACTCGCGGGGGTGACCGGAGGAGAGCTGATCGTCAAGGACACCCGGCCGCAGGACCTGCGGATGATCCAGCTCGTGTTCGAGCGGCTCGGGCTCCGCAGCGAGCTCAACGGTGATGACGTGATCGTTCCCGGCAATCAGGAGCTCGTGATCCGCAACGACGCCGGCGACTACATGCCGAAGGTCGAGGATGGGCCGTGGCCGGCCTTCCCAGCCGACCTGACGAGCATCGCGCTGGCGCTCGCGACGCAGGCCAGTGGCTCGGTGATCATCCACGAGAAGATGTTCGAGAACCGCCTGTTCTTCACCGACAAGCTGCAGCTGATGGGCGCCGCGATCACGATCTGCGACCCGCATCGCGCGATCGTCGTTGGTCCGCGCCGGCTGCGAGGCGAGCGCGTCGAGTCGCCCGACATCCGGGCGGGGATGGCGATGCTGATCGCGGCTCTGTGCGCCGACGGCGTGACCGAGATCGGGAACATTCGCCAGATCGACCGTGGCTACGAGCGGATCGACGAGCGGTTGCGCGACCTCGGAGCTAGGATCACACGCGTAGACGACGTGCCCGTGCCGGCCCTGTAAACGGCTTCGGCCGGCCGACGACACGGACCCCTCATGGCTGATCGCATCCCGAGCGGAACCCGCGACGTGCTGCCCGACGAGATGCGGGAGCTCCGCGCGATGACCGAACGCGTCCGAGCGGTGTTCGAGCGCGCCGGATTCGGCGAGGTGTACACGCCCGCGCTCGAGTACGAGGGCACCTTCACCCGCGCTGAGGGTGCGAGCGCGGCCACGCGACCTGCCTACCGGGTGTTCGACGAGCAGGGCAACGTGCTCGTGCTGCGCTCGGACATGACGATGCCGATCGCCCGGCTTGTCGCGAACCGGTACCCCAACGAACAAGGACCGTTGCGGTTCTCCTACTTCGCGCACTCATACCGCGGCGTGCGCCCGCAACGCGGTCAGTCGCGGGAGTTCCTCCAGGCCGGCGTCGAGCTGATCGGCGTATCGGCGCCCGAAGGCACCGCCGAGGCACTGACCGTCCTATCGGCGGCGCTCGACGCGGCCGGGCTGAAGACGTACTCGATCGGGTTCGGCGACGCATCGCTGTACCCGGCGCTGCTCGAAGCGGTCGGCGTCGACCAGCAGCTTCACGAGCGGATCCTGGCCGAGCTCGTCGCCGGCGACTTCGTCGCCCTCGAGCAGGAGATCCACAACCTGAACCTGACGCCCGAGCAGTCGCAGCTGCTGCTGAGCGTGCCGCAGATCCGCGGCGGACCGGACGTACTGGAGGGGCTCAGCGGACCGCTCGATGGAGCGGTCACGGGCATGAGGGCCGTGCATGCACTGCTCGCGCCGAATGTCGCGAGTCGGATCATCTTCGACCTCGGACTGGTCCGCAGCCTGGGGTATTACACCGGCGCGGTGTTCCAGGTCTACGACCCGGCCCACGGCGTGCCGATCGGCTCCGGCGGACGCTACGACGAGCTGCTCGGGCGGTTCGGCGATGCACGCCCGGCGGTCGGCTTCGCGCTCAACGTCGAGCGCCTGCACATCGCGCTGACCTCCGAGGAGCGCCAGTGAACGGCCTGCGGATCGCGGTCCCGCGCGGTGCGCTGATGAGGGACACCCTCGACCTGCTCGACCGGCTCGGCATCGAGACCGGCGAGGTGCGCGAGAACGACCGCAAGTTGCTGTTCGACGAGGCCGGGATCGTGACGATGCGTCCGTCGGATGTGCCGACGTATGTCGAAGCCGGGGCGGCCGACATCGGGATCACCGGCAAGGACGTGCTGATGGAGCAATCCGAGCGCGAGGTGTACGAGCTGCTCGACCTCGGGTTCGGGCCCTGCACGATGGTGCTCGCGACGGTCGCCGGCGAGGACCGAGCCGCCGAAGCGCTGCGGCGGCTCGGGGTCGTCCGGATCGCGACCAAGTACCCGCGGATCGCGGCGCGGTACTTCATCGACACCGGCCGTCAGGCGGAGATCGTTGAGGTCAAGGGGTCGGTCGAGCTCGCGCCTCTGACCGGCCTCGCCGAGGGGATCGTCGACCTTACGGCGACCGGGACGACGCTGCGCGAGAACGGGCTGGTTGTGCGCGAGGAGATCGCGCGCTGCACGGCCAGGTTGATCGCCAACCCGGTCGCGCACAAGCTCAAGGCGCCGGCGCTCGACGCGCTGCTGGAGCGCTTGAATGCGGTGTGAGCGGCTGACGCTCGACGGCGATCCGATCACGATGGCCGCCCGGCTCCGCGCGCTCGTGCCCGCGCCCGAATCGGTGCGCGAGGCCGTCACGGAGATCATCGCCGGTGTCCGTGCGCGCGGTGACGCGGCGGTCCTCGGGTACACGCGCCAGTTCGACACGGGAGGCGGCGAGCCGCGGGCGCTCCGGGTCGCCGCCGACGACCTCGATGTCGCCGCCGACCGACTTGACAGCGCCGTGCGCGACGGCCTTCTGATCGCGATCGAGAACGTCCGTCGTGTGGCTCGGGCCGGGCTACGCCCGGAGGTCGTGGTGCCGTTCGATGGCACGCATGCCGTGAGCGTGCGCGAGGCGCCGGTCGCACGCGCCGGCGTGTACGTCCCCGGCGGCCGTGCGCCCTACCCAAGCACGGTCGTGATGGGGGTGATCCCGGCGCGGGTGGCGGGCGTGGCCGACGTGGCGGTCTGCGCGCCGCCGGGCTCCGACGGCGAGGTCGACCCGGTCGTGCTCGGCGCGTGCGGGCTCGTGGGGGCGACGTGCGTGTACCGCATGGGCGGCGCGCAGGCGATCGCGGCACTCGCGTACGGGACCGAATCCGTGCAGCCTGTCGACGTCATCGTCGGCCCCGGGAACCTGTACGTCCAAGAGGCCAAGCGGCAGGTTTTTGGTCAGGTCGGGATCGATGGATTCGCCGGTCCGAGCGACCTCGTCGTGATCGCGGTCGGCGACGTCGACACCGAACCGCTGGCGCTCGATCTGCTGGCCCAGGCCGAACACGGCCCCGGGACGGTGGTGGTCTCGGTCTCGGACTCGTCGAGCACGCTCGACGCGCTTGATGCCGCCACCCGCGATGCGCCCGACACCGGTGCGGCGATGGTGGCGGTTGAGGTTGCTGACGCCGAGGTGGCGCTCGCGCTGGCCGAAGCGTTCGCGCCCGAGCATCTGCAGCTGATCGGGCCCAGCGCGGAGGCGCTCGCGCCGCGGATCAGCCGTGCCGGGTGCGTATTCGTCGGCCCACGGGCGGGGACCGCGTTCGGGGACTACATCGCTGGCTCCAACCATGTCCTCCCGACGAACGGGGCGGCACGGTACGCCTCGGCGTTGAGCGCAAATTCCTTCCGGCGCACGTTCACCGAGGTGGGGATCGCGGACGCCGGCCCACTGGCGCGGGCGGCGGCTCCGGTGGCGCGAGCCGAGGGGTTCGAATTCCACGCGCGGTCGATGGAAGCCCGCATTCGCGACAATCAGTGACCATGACCCGCGCCGCCGATATCGACCGCAGCACGGCCGAAACGCAGATCCACGTGAGCCTCGCGCTCGACGGGGACGGCGCCGGCGAGCGCGACACCGGGGTCGGATTCCTCGACCACATGCTCGACCTCGTCGCCCGCCACGGGCGGCTCGATCTGACCGTGACAGCGAGGGGGGACCTCGAGACGGGCGCCCACCACACGGTCGAGGACGTCGGCATCTGCATCGGTCAGGCGCTCGATCGAGCGCTCGGTGACCGCGCGGGCATCACCCGGTACGGCCACGCGGTCGTGCCGATGGACGAGGCTCGCGCGGCGTGCGCGATCGACATCTCCGGCCGAGGCCTGCTGGCGTTGGAGGCGCCGCTGCCGCCCGGGTCGATCGGCAACTTCGACCACGAGCTGGTGGAGGAGTTCTTCCGCGCCCTGGCGAGCAACGCGAAACTGACGCTCCACCTCACGGTGCAGGCGGGCACCAACGCCCATCACATGATCGAGGCGTCGTTCAAGGCGTTCGCGCGCGCGCTGCGCGCCGCCGTCGCGATCGACCCCACCGAGCGGGGCGTGCCGAGCACCAAGGGGACGCTCGTATGACCCGCCCGTCGGTCGCGGTCGTCGATTACGGAATGGGTAACCGCCGCTCGGTCCAGAAGGCGCTCGAGCATGTCGGCGCACGTGCGGCGATCACCCACGACCACGACGAGCTGCAGGCCGCCGACGGGCTGGTCGTGCCCGGCGTCGGCGCGTTTCCGCGCGCGATGCGCAACCTCCAGGAGCTCGGACTTGTGGAGCTGCTCGCTGCCCGGGCGGCCGCGGGAACCCCGATCCTCGGGATCTGCCTTGGGATGCAGCTGCTGTTCGAGCGCTCGAGCGAGATCGAGCCGGCCAGCGGGCTCGGTCTGCTTGCCGGCGAGGTCACCAGGCTCGACACCGGCGGCCTGCGGATCCCGCACATCGGCTGGAACGAGGTGGCGTTCGAGCGACCCAGCGCGCTGACGAAGGGGCTGCCGGACGATGGCTGCCCCTTCTACCACGTGCACTCGTTCGCGGCGCGGCCGGCCGATCCGGCGGACATCGTCGGCACGACCGACTACGGGGAACGGTTCGCGACTTTCGTCGCGCGCGACAACGTCTCGGGCGTTCAGTTCCACCCGGAGAAATCGTCGGTTCATGGCCTGACGCTGCTCGGCAACTTCACGCGCGTGTGTGCGCTGGCAGGCGCACGCGCATGATCCTGCTGCCGGCGATCGACATCCTCGAGGGCAAGGCGGTCCGCCTTGCGCGCGGGGATTTCGGCGCGCAGACGATCTACGACGTCGACCCGCTCGACGCCGCTCGCCGGTGGGTGGCCGGCGGCGCCAGGACGCTGCACGTGGTGGATCTAGACGGGGCGCGGACCGGCACGCCGGCCAACCTCGAGCACGTGGCCCGGATCGTGAGCGAACTCGATGTGACGGTGCAGGTGGGCGGCGGGTTGCGAACCGCGGAAGCGGTCACGGCCGCGGTGCAGGCCGGCGCCGCGCGGGTCGTGCTCGGGACCGCGGCCTACACAGACGTCGATCTGCTCGACGAGGTGCTTGCCGAGCACCGGGAGCGCGTGGTCGTATCGGTCGACGCGCGCAACGGGCAGCTCGCGACCAAGGGCTGGACCGAACAGACGGCGATCCCGGCCGAGTCGGTGGTCGAACGGCTCGGGCACCGCGGCGTGCGCAGGTTCGTGTACTCGAGCATCGAGCGCGACGGGATGCTCGAAGGGCCCGATCTGGAGGCGGTCAAGCGGATCGCCCAAGTCGTGCGGGGCAGCTTCGTCTACTCGGGCGGCATCTCCTCGGTGGATGACCTGCGGGCCCTCGCCGCGCTTCGCCAGGTCAACCTCTCGGGCGTGATCGTGGGCAAGGCGTTGTACGAGGAGCGATTCACGGTCGCGGAGGGGATAGCTGCGTGCACTACAAGCGCGTGATCCCGTGCCTCGACGTCGACGGCGGTCGGGTCGTGAAGGGCGTCGGGTTCGTGGACCTGCGCGACGCCGGCGACCCGGTTGAGCTCGCCTGCCGGTATGACGCCGCCGGTGCGGACGAGCTCGTGCTGCTCGACATCACGGCGACCTCGGACAAGCGCGAGACGGTCGTCGAGCTCGCGCGCCGCGCCGCCGACGACGTGTTCATCCCGTTCACGATCGGCGGCGGGATCCGGTCCGTATCCGACGCGCAGGCCGTGCTCGACGCCGGCGCCGACAAGGTGTCGGTCAATTCGGCGGCGCTCGCGCGGCCGGAGCTGCTCGACGAGCTCGCGGAGACGTTCGGCGCCCAGTGCGTGGTGCTCGCGATCGACGCCAAGGCAGCCAACGGCGGCTGGGAGGCGCACGTCGCCGGCGGCCGGACGCCTACCGGACGCGACGCCGTGGCGTGGGCACAGGAGGGAGTCGAGCGAGGCGCGGGGGAGATTCTGCTGACGAGCATGGACCGAGACGGCACGAACGCCGGCTACGACCTGCCGCTCACCTCAGCGGTCGCCGAGGTTGTCCGCGTGCCCGTGATCGCCTCGGGCGGCGCCGGCGAGCTGCAGGACCTGGCGGAGGCTGTAGAGGCGGGCGCCGACGCAGTCCTGTGCGCATCGATCTTCCACTACGGCCACCACACTGTGTCCGAGGTCAAGCAGCACCTGGCGCGGGCGGGCATACCCGTCCGGCCTGCGTGAGCCTCACCGTCGGCGCACAGCCATCAGCGCACCGCGACTCTCGCGGCCGTTTCCGGCAAGATCAACGTCTGTTTAGTCGACTGTCAGAGCGCCGCGGTTACGCGGCTTCTTCTACGTAGCCCGCTGCAGAGCACGCATCGCAATACGCGGCAGGGGGAACGCGAGGCTCATAGCAGCCGGGTCGGCAGCAGGTGGACGAGCGCTTGGGTCGGCCCCGACCAATGCGGGCTGCAGCAGCATCCTTGAGCTCTTCGCGCATGCGATCGAGCTCCGCCGCGTGATCCGCGCAGAACCGACGGCCCTTCTCGGCCGGTCGCTGACAATGACTTCCACTACGACAACGCATAGACCCGCTATCATAGCAAGGACCTCGGAACATACGTTCTCTGGGTGGTCACTTGCGCGCGCGGGAGCGGTGGTGCGCGGCCTTAACATGATGGCGCACGTGCGTCGCGGTGCGGCGGCGGGCTCGATGAGTGGTCCGCGCTCTCGGCTTGGCCCGAGGCTTCGGCGTCGACGGCAGCAGCTCATAGATCTTCTGTAAGCCGACCAGATAGACCGCCCGGTCGTCGGCTATCACCGGCGTGAAGGCGCCGTCCTGGAACGCCACCACCTGCTTGCCCGTGCGCACGTCGAGGCCGGCGCTCGTCTTGGTACCGAGGTCGGCGTAGTACACGACGTTGTCGATGATCGTCGCCGAGCCTGAGATCTTGCCGCCGGCGTGGTGGGTCCAGCGCACCGAGCCCGAGCGAGCATCGAACGCGTAGAAATTGCCGTCATAGGAACCGAGGTAGAGGGTCGGGCCGAGCCTTGGGACGTTCGCCACCGCGGCGGATGCATACACGTAGGCACCGGTCCCGGTGGCCCACGCGAGCGACCCGGTGCCGGCGGCGAACGAGTAGACACGGCCGTCGGTGTTGCCCATGTACACGCGTCCGAATGCGACCGCTGGCGTCGAGTAGAAGTTGCCGGACCCGAACCCGAACGCGGTGCCGCTCGTGCTCACGGCCCAAACCTGGTGTCCGGTGGTCGCGTTCAGACAGTAGGCGCGGCCGGCGTAGTCGCCGAAGTACAGCCGGTTGTCGGCGTAGGCCGGTCCGCCCTTGACCGCCCCGCTCGCGTGGTAGGCCCAGTTGACCGCGCCGGTCCGCGCGTTCAGCGAGTAGACCGTGCCGCCCTGATCGCCGAAGTACAGCGTCTTACCCCAGACGATCGGTGAGGACTCCGAGCCCGCCGGCAGGTTCCGCGACCACTTGATCGCTCCGGAGCGCATCGACAGCGCAACGATGCGGCCGCTCCCGGGGCTCGAGCCGGATGTCGAGAGCACCGGCAGGAAGATCATCCCCTCGTGCACGCCGATCGCCGGCGACGCGGCGCCGAGCGTGCCGATGCGTCGCTGCCAGAGGACGTGGCCGGTGAGCACGTTCATCGCCTTCGCCCAGCCGGCATCGTTCATGAAATACATCGTGGTCCGATCGATCACCGGCGGGAACTCGAGCAGCGCGTAGTCGTTGTGGACCCAGCCCGTGTGGAACGGGGGGTGGAGCCCGCGGGCCCCTTCGAAGACACGGGTGCGCCCGGCGTCGAGCCCATAGCGGGGCCAGAGGAAGTTGTTGACCGTCACGTGGCGCTTCGGAGGTGGCGTCGTGGCGGTGGTGGCCGTCGAGGTCGTGAACGAAAGCCCGGGATGCGACACGTTGCCAGGCTCGTGCAGCAGGACGAACGCGACAGCGACCGCGACAAGGACGATGACCGCCGCAGCCGCCGCCACGAGCCCGCGTCGCCACCTCCGCGGATCGGGACTCGGCATGCGCGCATGCTAGAGACTGCGCTCCATGGAAGTCCCCGCTCCAGGCGCACTGCTCGACAAGCTCGCCGCGCTCCCCGCCGCGGCGCCGCTGCTCGCGCGGCTCGGGGACACGACCGGCGTGTACGTGGTCGGCGGCGCCATCCGCGACCTGCTGATCGGGCGCTTGCCGCCCGACCTCGACCTGGTGGTCGAGGGCGATCCGGCTCCGGTCGCGGCGCGTCTGGGTGGCGAGATCCGCACCTACGACAGGTTCGGGACCGCGACTGTGACGGCGGGCGGCCACACGTACGACATCGCGCGCGCGCGCAGCGAGCGCTACCCGGCGCCCGGGGCGCTGCCGGAGGTCGAGCCGGCGCCGCTGGACGAGGACCTCAGGCGCCGGGACTTCTCGGTCAACGCGATCGCGGTCGAGCTCGGTGGACCGGAGGCCGGGACGCTCCGAGCGGTCCCGACCGCGCTCGAAGACCTCGACGCGCGCCGGCTGCGGGCGCTCCACGACGGCAGCTTCATCGACGATCCGACGCGGCTCTACCGACTCGCGCGCTATGCCGCGCGGCTCGCGTTCGAGGTTGAGCCGCACACGTCGCAGCTCGCCCGCGCAGCGCTCGCCGCCGGCGCGCTGCGCACCGTCAGCGGACCGCGGATCGGCGCCGAGCTGCGACTGCTGGCGCGCGAGGCGGAGCGGGTGGAGGCGTTCGGGTGCGTCCACTCGCTCGGGCTCGATGTCGCGCTCGACCCGCGATTCACCGCTGTCGACGCTGGACTCGCGAGCCGGGCCCGCGCGCTGCTGCCGGCGGACGGAGATCTGGCGATCGTCGTGCTCGCGCTGGCGGCGCGCGCGATCCCCGCCGGAGAGCTCACCGAGCTGCTGGACGCGCTCGCGTTCGAGGCTCCGGATCGGACCGCGATCGTCGCGGCGGCGACGGGCTCCGCGTCGCTGGCGGCGGCGCTCGAGCAGGCGACGCGGCCTTCCCAAATTGCCGCGGCGGCAGCCGGCGCCGCCCCCGAGCAGGTCGCGATCGCCGGCGCGCTCGGGCCAGCGGACGCGGCCGAGGAGTGGCTCGCGCGGCTGCGCCACGTCAAGCTCGAGATCGACGGCGCCGATCTGCTCGCGGCCGGTGTCCCGGAGGGGCCGGCGGTCGGGCGTGGGCTGCGGTCGGCGCTCGCCGCGAAGCTCGACGGGCGTGCGCAGGGCCGCGAGGCCGAGCTGTCCGAAGCGCTGCGCGTCGCCCGGTAGGGTGCGCTGACCCGTGCTTTCGATGCCAAACGCGTTCCAGTGGAACGGCGAGCCCGGCCACTACGAGGTCTACTACCTGACGCTGACCGATCCCGTGACCGGCGTCGGCGTCTGGATCCGGTACACGATGGTGGCGCCGCTGGCCGGCGTCGGTGAACCTGCGACGTGCGCGCTGTGGTTCCTGGCGATGGATCCGCGCCCCGGCCGCCCGCCGACGTTCGGCCGCAAGGTGACGCTTCCGATCGAGCAGCTGAAGGCCGATCGAGCGCCGTTCCAGCTCCACGTAGGCGCCTCCACGCTGAGCGACGGCCGCATGGCAGGTGTGTTCGAGGACGTCGAGTGGGACCTGCGCTGGACGCCGGCGGAGCATGGCTACGAGCACGTCCATCCGGTCCTGCGCCGCGCGAAAGTGGCCCAGACCGTGCTCGTGCTGCCCCACGCCGATGTCGCGATCGACGGCACGCTCAGCTTCGCCGGCGAGCGGCTGGCGCTCGACGGCGCCCGTGGCGGGCAGGCCCATCTGTGGGGCTCAAAGCACGCGAGCTCGTGGGCCTGGGTCCACTGCAACGACTTCGCGACGCTCGACGGTGAGCCGGTCCCGGGGGTGTTCGTCGACGGGGTATCGGTGATCGTCCAGCGGTTCGGCCGTGCGGTCGGCCCGAACACGCCAGTTGTCGCGCGGGTCGACGGGCACGACTTCGCCTCGACGTCGCCCGTGCGGGTGCTCGGAAACGACAGCACGTTCTCGCTCACGGGCTGGCGCTTTGAGGCGGTCGATGGCGCTCGCAAGCTGGTCGGCGAGGTCGACGCCGACCGCTCGCAGCTGGCGGGCGTGACCTACCACGACCCGGACGGCGAGCTCGCGTATTGCTACAACGGCGAGACGGCGTCGATGCGGCTGCATCTGTACGAGCGCGCGTGCCAGGTCGGGGGCTGGGCACACCGGCAGACGCTGGTCGCCCCCGGCCGGGCGCATTTCGAGTACGCGCAGCGGACGCCTGTGCCGGATCTCCCGCTGCTGACGACGTGAGGCTGCCCGAACCTTTCCTCGATGCCGGCGATCACATCGCGATTGACCTGCCGGGCGCGCGCGGTGTCTTCACGACGCGGCGTGGCGGGTACTCGACCGGTCCCTACGAGAGCCTCAATCTCGGCTTCCTGACCGACGACGACAGGGATGCGGTCGACCGCAACCGATCGAGCCTCGCGGGCGAGCTCGGCGTCCGGTTCGCGCACATCCGGCAGGTGCATGGGTCGACCGTGCTCACGCTCAGCCGCGAGCCGGACGCGCTGATCGAGGCCGACGGGCATGCGACGTCGATCCGTGGGCTCGCGCCGATGGTCCTGACGGCCGACTGCCTCCCGATCGTTGTCGCCGCCGGCGGCGCCGTAGCGGTCGTCCACGCGGGCTGGCGAGGGCTCGCGGGAGGGATCGTGGACGAGGGCGTCGCGGCCGTCCGCGGATTGGGGAACGGCGACGCCGAGCTGGTGGCGGCGATCGGCCCCGGCGCCGGGCCCTGCTGCTACGAGGTCGGGGACGAGGTCCACGATGTGTTCAGCATGTACGGCGACGGCGCACGGAACGGCCGGAACCTCGACCTGAAGGCAATCGCGCGCGCACAGCTTGGGGCCGCCGGTGTGCCGGTCGTGCACGACACACGGTTGTGCACGATCTGTTCAGAGGCGACCCTGTTCTTCTCGCACCGTCGCGACCGCGGAGTGACGGGCCGCCAAGCGGGGGTCGCGTGGTTGACCTGATCCGCGGGCTGGAGGTGGAGCGAGTGCGCGCGAACCTTGCCCGCATCCGAGGCGAGATCGCCGCCACCGGCCGCGACCTGGCCGGGGTGCAGATCCTGGCAGCGGTCAAGTACGTGCCGGTCGATGAGCTGCCGGTACTGGCCGAGGCCGGGATCGAGCTCGTCGGCGAGAACCGCGCCCAGGATCTAGCCGCGAAGGCCGACGCCTACCCGGAACGGTTCACCTGGGACTTCATCGGCCGCCTGCAGAGCCGCAAGGTGCGAGCGATCGTCCCGTACGTCCGCTACATCCACTCGGTCGACAGCGATTCGGTGCTGGCACAGCTCGAGCGGCACGCGGCGCCGTCGACGGAGGTGCTGATCGAGGTCAACGTCGCGGAGGAGGAGGGGAAGGGAGGGGTGATGCCGGCCGAGCTGCCGGCCTTTCTTGGGCGCTCTCCGGTCCGCGTCGTCGGATTGATGACGATGCCCCCACTGTCGACGGACCCGGAGCTCTCGAGGCCCTACTTCGCGTCGCTGCGAGCGCTCGCGGCTGCGCACGGTCTCGAGCACTTGTCGATGGGAACGACCCAGGATTACCTCGTCGCGGTGCAGGAGGGAGCGACGATTGTGCGGATCGGCACGAGTCTCTATCACTAGCGTATCGCGGGAGCGTCATAATCCCTGGCAGGGAAACGACCCGATTTCCCGAACCATCACCGCGATATGGCATTCCGCGACACCTGGCACCGCACGCTCGTCTATTTCGGCCTCGCCGAGGACGAGGCGTATGACGACGAGGCGATCGAGCCCTATCCGGAGCCCGAGGTCGAGATCCAGGACACCTACCGGGATCGGCCCAATGTGCGCCGGCTCAGCTCGCGCCGCCGGCGCGACGAGATCGACGATATCTTCGCCGACGATCCCGGCACCGAGCGACGCCCGACGACCTCGCTGCGGCCCGTCGGCGGCGGCGGTCGGGGCAACGGTCGCAACGGCGGCGATCTGCGCGTCCACTGGGTCGCGCCGAAGAGCTTCAATGACGTGCAGGACGTGGCCGACAAGTTCAAGGACGCGATCCCGGTGATCCTCAATCTGCAGGAGAGCGACACGGATCTGTCCAAGCGGTTGATCGACTTTGCGAGCGGGCTCACGTACGCGCTCGACGGCGGCATGCAGAGGATCGCCGACAAGGTGTTCCTGCTGACGCCGCACGGAGCCGAGCTGACCGCCGCAGAGCGCGCCGCTCTGGTCGAGAAGGGCTTCTTCAACCAGAGCTGAGGCGTGGCACCGGTAGATTCCGGTAGCACATGCAAATTGGTCTGATCGGAGCCGGCAACATGGCGCGCGCGATGGCGCGCGGATGGGGTGATCCCGTGCTCTGCTCAGACGGAGGCTCCGGCAGGGCGGCGGCGCTCGCGGAGGAGCTCGGAGGTGAGGCGTTCGAATCGAACGTCGAGGTCGCGGACCGCGCCGATCTGGTCGTCCTGTGCCACAAGCCAAAGCAGCTCGCCGAGGTGGCGTCCGAGCTCTCCGGACATGTCAAGGCCGTCGCGTCGGTGCTCGGCGGCGTCGACACCGCCTCGTTGCAGAGCGTCTACGCCGGCGTGCCCGTGTTCCGGTTGATGCCGAACACGCCGGTTGCCGTGCGCCGCGGGATCGTCTGCTATTCACGAGCTCGCGAAGTTGATCCCGAGGTCGAGGCCGAGGTGATCGCGCAGTTCGGGCGGCTCGGCACGGTCGTCACGTTGCCGGAGTCGCAGATCGAGGCCGCCACCGCGGTGATGGGCGTCGGGCCGGCGTACCAGGCGCTGGTCGCCGAGGCGCAGGTCGACGCCGCGGTCCGCCACGGACTCGGGGCGCCGCTCGCCGGGCGGCTCGTCGCCGAAACGATGGCCGGCACGGCGGCGCTGCTGTCAGAGCGCGACTACGACACGCTCGCGATCCGGCGCGAGGTCACCTCTCCTGGCGGCTCGACCGCGCGAGGGCTTGAGGCGCTCGAGCGCGGTGGAGTGCGAAGCGCCTTCCAGTACGCGATCGACGCCGTCGTGAACGGGGGTAAGCGGTGATCTCCCTCGGCGCCCTGACGCGGATTGACATCTCGAACTACGTCAGCGCGCTGTTTGAGGTCTACATCCTGCTGTTGATCGTGTACGTGCTGCTCAACATGATGTTCTCGTTTGGGCTACGGCCTCCCTACACGCGCTGGACCGACGCGATCCTCGGGTTCCTGAAGGACGTCTCCGACCCGTATCTGCGCGTGTTCCGCCGCCTGATCCCGCCGATCGGGATGATCGATTTCACGCCGATGATCGCGATCATCGTCCTGATCTTCCTGCGGACGATCCTGGTCAACGCGATTCACGGGTGACGGAGGTCACCGTGAGCAGCGCCAGGGTCCGCTCGGCGGCGTTTGCGCGCGCGGGCGCGGTGCTCGGCGCCGTACTCGTCGTCGACCAACTGACCAAGCACTTCGTCAGGTCCGGGATCGCAGTCGGGCAGGTCAACAAGGTCCTCCCGGGCGTCAATTTCGTCCACGTTCGCAACACGGGGGTCGCGTTCGGCTTCCTGTCCGGCGGCGGCGCGATCGTGCTCGCATTCACGCTGGCGGCACTGGCGGTGCTGCTGGGGTACTTCGCGCTGCGGCCCGAGCGACCGTGGCTGTGGCTTCCCGCCGGCCTGCTGACAGGCGGGGCACTCGGAAACCTGCTCGATCGGGTCGCCAACGGCGCGGTCACGGACTTCATAAAGCTGCCCCTATGGCCGGCGTTCAACGTCGCCGACATGGCGATCACGTTCGGCGTGCTCGCGCTGCTGTACGTGCTCGAGGGCGGGCGACGCGATGACGGATGACACCGAGCAGGCTGCGCTTCGACTCGAGGTGCCCTCGGCCGCTGTCGGGACCCGACTCGACCGCTTCCTAGCCGAGCCGCTTGGCTCAAGGGCGCGCGCCCAGACGCTGATCGATTCCGAGCGCGTTCGCGTCGACGGGCGGCTGCGGCCGAAACGCCACCTGGTCGCGGCGGGCGAGGTGGTCGAGGTCGCGCCCGGTCACGATCTGCCAGCGCCGGAGGAGCTCGTACAGGCCGAGTTCGGCGTCGCCTACGAGGACGAATACCTGCTCGTCGTCGACAAGCCGGCTGGGGTCGTCGTGCACCCCGCACGCGGCCACTGGACCGGGACGCTGGCGCAGGCCCTGGCTGGCCGCGGCGCCGGCGGCGACGAGCCCTCGCGCGCGGGGATCGTCCACCGCCTCGACCGCGACACCTCAGGGCTGCTGGTGGTCGCCAAGAGCGACGACGTGCACCGGGCGCTGAAATCGCTGCTGGCGGCCCGAAAGATCCGGCGCGAATACATCGCGTTGGTCGAGGGGCTGCCGCCGGCGCGCTCCGGAACGATCGATGCACCGATCGGGCGCCACCGGCGCGAGCGGACGCTGATGTCGATCGACACCGACGATCCGCGCGAGGCCCGGACCCACTTCGAGCTCGAGCGCGCGCTTCCGGCGGCATCGCTGCTCCGGGTCGTCCTCGACACCGGACGCACGCACCAGATCCGCGTGCACCTGGCCGCCATCGGACATCCCGTGTGCGGCGACCGCCAGTACGGGACCGCCGGCATGTACGGCCTCCGGCGCCAGTTCCTGCACGCGGCGCGGCTGGCGTTCGAGCACCCGATCACGGGAGCCACGGTCGACATCCGCTCGCCCCTGCCCGACGACCTGGTGGCGGCGCTGGAGCTGGCGGCGATGGCCTGAGGGAGGGCTCGCACAGGCCATCGTCCCGATGCGTCATTAAATTCGACGGGGCGGCCCGTCCAAAGCCGCCCCGTCGATCCATGAGCGAACCGAGCCACCGGAGGTAGGGGAAGGGAGGTTCGGCCCGCGTACGGATCATCACCGAAGGTAGGGGAAGGTGACGACCCGGTACAGCGCAGAACGTATCCGATGTGAAGAACTTGCGTAAACTGAATTCAGATTTGTCTCCAACCCCGTCCGCGTGGATCGCGCCCTGCCTCGGCGGTCAGCCGAGGTTCGCGAAACCGGTGGGCGGAAGCAGCAACAACCACACAAAAAGGAAGTAGGACCAATGGCTCAAGTTGGAATCAAGGAGCTACTGGAGGCCGGTGTGCATTTCGGCCACCAGACGCGCCGCTGGAACCCCAAGATGCGCCGCTTCATCTTCGGTGAGCGGGACGGCATCTACATCATCGACCTGCTGCAGACGCATGCGCTGCTAGAGAACGCGCGTCAGTTCGCGTCCGACGTCGCACACCGAGGGGGCACCGTGCTGTTCGTCGGGACCAAGAAGCAGGCCCGAGACGCGATCCGCGACACCGCCACGGCGGCGGACATGCCGTACGTCAACCACCGCTGGCTCGGCGGACTGCTGACGAACTTCCAGACGATCTCGCTGCGGATCAAGCGCCTCCACGACCTCGAGCGCTACGAGGCCGAGGGCCAGCTCGAGTTGCTGCCGACGCGCGAGCGGATGGCGGCGCAGGCTGACCTGGCGAAGCTCCGCGCCAACCTCGGCGGGGTCAAGAACATGCAGCGCCCGCCGGATGCCGTGTTCGTGATCGACCTGAAGACCGAGGCGATCGCCGTGCGCGAGGCTCAGCGGCTGCGGATCCCGATCATCGGGCTCGTCGACACGAACTGCGACCCCGAGGGGATCGACTTCGTGATTCCGGGCAACGACGACGCGATCCGATCGTGCGCCGCCGTCACGCAGGCGATTGGCGACGTGGTCTCGCAGGGTCATGCGATCTTCCGAGCGGAGGAGGAGAAGGCACGGCTTGAGCGCGAGCGGATCGAGGCTGAGGAGCGTGCCCGGCGTGAGGCTGAGGAGGCTGCTCGCCGGGAGGCTGAAGAGGCCGCTGCCGCTGCTGCGGCTGCCGAGGCTGCTGCTGCGGCTGAGGCTGCTGCTGCTGCTGCCGCGGCTGCCGCTGCTGAGTCAGCCCCTGCGCCTGCGCCCGCGCCCGCCGAGGCCGCCCCCGCGGCCGCCGCCACGCGCTCGGTGGAGCCCGAGGCCGCTGCGGCGCCCGAGGCGACGCGAGTGGCGGCTGCCGCGGAAGCGACCCCGACGGCTCCCGTTCCTGCGGAGCCACAGGCAGAGCCCGAAGCCGCGGCTGTGCCCGAGCCTGAGCCAGAGCCCGAAGCCGCTGCTGCGCCCGAGCCCGAGCCCGAAGCCGCGGCAGAGCCCGCGCCCGAGCCAGTGGCGGAAACGTCCGCGGCGCCTGAGGCGCCGCCCGCGCCCGAGCCGGCGGAGGAGAAAAAGCCAGAGCCCGAGGCCGTTGCTGAGCCCGAGCCTGAGCCGGTGGCCGAACCTGAGCCCGAAGCCGCGGCCGAGCCTGCGGCGGCGAGTGATGAGGAGGGGGCATGAGCGAGGTCAGTGCCGCCGACGTCAAGGTGCTGCGTGACCGGACGGGCGCGGGGATGCTGGCGTGCCGCGATGCGCTCGCCGAGTCGGGTGGGGATCTGGAGAAGGCCGTCGAGCTGCTGCGCACGCGGGGAGAGGCGCAGGCCGCGAAGCGCGCCGGTGCGGAGGCGCGCGAGGGCGTGATCCAGAGCTACATCCACGCCGGCAACAGGATCGGCGCGATGGTCGAGGTCAATTGCCAGACCGACTTCGTCGCGCGTAACGAGAAGTTCGTGGAGTTCGCCCGCGATGTCGCGCTGCATGTTGCGGCGGCGTCGCCGATCGCGATCAGCGACGAGGAGATCCCGGCCGAGGATCGTGAGCGCGAGGAGCGGATCGCGATCGAGCAGGCCGCCGACCGGCCGGAGAACGTCCGAGAGAGGATCGTCGCCGGCAAGCTCGACAAGTGGCTCGATGAGGTCGTGCTGCTGCGCCAAAGGCACGTCAACGACGGCAAGCACGAGGGCAAGACGATCGAGGAGCTGCGCGCTGCGCTGTCCGCCGAGACGCGCGAGAACATCGTCATCAGGCGGTTCGAGAGGTTCGCCGTCGGTGGCTGAGACAGCGGCCGCCGAACCGCTGGCGCCGGCGCCCGTCTATGGGCGTGTCCTGCTGAAGCTGTCGGGCGAGGCGCTGATGGGCGAGCGCGAGTACGGCACCGACCCCGCGCGGGTGGTGGCGGTCGCCGAGGAGATCGCGGCGGTGC
The DNA here is from genome assembly GCA_963712675.1 of uncultured Solirubrobacteraceae bacterium. Taxonomy (GTDB): domain Bacteria; phylum Actinomycetota; class Thermoleophilia; order Solirubrobacterales; family Solirubrobacteraceae; genus Palsa-465. The sequence goes on along the minus strand of CAVQJF010000019.1, from coordinate 117,212 downwards.
ACCGGCGCGGCGTCGAGGTAGCGATCGTCGTCGGCGGTGGCAACATCTACCGGGGGCTCGCGGCGGCCGCGAAGGGAATGGATCGCGCCACCGGCGACTACATGGGGATGCTCGCGACGGTGCTGAACGCGCTTGCGCTGCAGGACGCCCTCGAAAAGCTCGAGGTCCCGACGCGGGTCCAGTCCGCGATCACGATCTCGGAGGTCGCCGAGCCGTACATCCGCCGTCGCGCGATGCGCCACCTCGAGAAGGGGCGGATCGTGATCTTCGCGGCGGGGACCGGCAACCCGTTCTTCACGACCGACACGGCTGCGGCGCTGCGCGCGGCCGAACTGCACGCCGAGATCGTGCTGATGGCCAAGAACGGCGTCGAGGGCGTCTATACGGCCGATCCGGCGAAGGACGCGACGGCACAATTCATCCCGGAGATCACCCACAAGGATGCGCTCACGCGCGGCCTCCAGGTGATGGACTCGACGGCGTTCGCGCTGTGCATGGACAACAACCTGCCGATCGTCGTCTTCAACATGTCCAACGAGCGGAACATAGACAAGATAGTGTCGGGCGAGCGGGTCGGAACGCTGGTGCGGACATGACTGAACTGATCGATGAGCTCTTGGAAGATGCGCGGGAGCGGATGGCCAAGTCAGTGGAGGCGATCCGCCACGAGTTCGGCTCGGTGCGCACCGGCCGCGCGAGCCCGGCGCTGCTTGACCGGATCTCGGTCGACTACTACGGCACGGCGACGCCGCTCAAGCAGCTCGCGACGATCTCAGCCCCGGAGCCGCGGATGCTGACGATCCAGCCGTACGACAAGAGCTCGATCAAGACGATCGAACGCGCGATTCTGGAGTCCGACGTCGGCTTGACCCCGTCCAACGACGGCAACCTGATCAGGCTCAACGTCCCAGAGCTCACCGAGGAGCGCCGCAAGCAGCTCGTCAAGGTCGTGCGCAACATCGCCGAGGAGGGCCGCGTCGCGATCCGGAACATCCGCCGCGGGGTGATGCACGATCTGCGTGAGCTCAAGGAGGCCGGCGACGCCGGCTCCGACGACGAGCACCGCGCCGAGGCGGACCTGCAGAAGGTCACGGACGCGAGGATCTCTGAGCTCGACGAGGTCCTCAAGCACAAGGAAGAAGAGATCCTCGAGGTCTGATGGGCGCGGCCTCGGATGAGGGGCCGGCGGGGCGGGCTCGTTATGTCGCGATCATCACCGACGGCAATGGCCGCTGGGCGAAGTCGCGCGGGCTGCCGGTGCTGGCCGGGCACGAGGCCGGCGCCGATACGGTCAAGGCGCGCTTGCGCGACGCCGTCGAGCTCGGGATCAAGGAGTTCACCGTGTACTCGTTCTCGACCGAGAACTGGGGCCGCTCCGTGGATGAGGTCTCCGGCCTGATGGAGATGTTCGGGCGGCGGATCGAGGGAGAGACGCCGGAACTCGACGCCGAGGGCGTGCGGATGCGGTTCATCGGGCGCCGCTCTGAGCCGGTCCCGCCGACGCTGATCGAGCGAATGGAATGGGCCGAGGGCGTGACCGCTAACAACACGAGGATCACGCTGTTCGTGGCGTTCAACTACGGCGGCCGGGCGGAGATCGTCGACGCAGCGCGAACCTTTACAGGAGGCGACGAGGACGCGTTCCGCGCCCACCTGTACGCACCCGACATGCACGACCCGGACTTGATCATCCGTACCAGCGGCGAGCTACGCAGCTCAAACTTCCTGCTCTGGCAGGGCCATTACTCGGAGCTTGTGTTCCGCGACGAGCTGTGGCCCGACTTCTCGCGCGGGGCGTTCGAGCAGAGCCTCGAGGAGTTCGCGCGCCGCAGGCGGCGGTTCGGGGGCCGATGATGCCTCCCCAGCGGCGTTCCGGCTCGGCGCGGGGCGGGGACGCGCAGCGCCGGCGTCCCCGGGCCACGCAGGCCCAACGGCCTCCCCGCGCCACGCGACCGCAGCGGCCCCAACGGCCCCCGCGCGAGCCGCGCCAGCGCTCGGACCTGTTCTCACGGGTGATCGTGGCCATCCCGGCGGCGGTGCTCGCGATCGTCTTCATCGGCCTCGGCGGGCTCCCGTTCGCGCTGCTGATGATCGTCAGCGGCGGGTTCTGCATGTACGAGCTCTACGGCCTCCTCGACCGCTGGAAGCCAGTACCGATCGTCGGTGTCGCGGCGCTCGTCGGGATGGTGCTGGGGGCCCGCTACGGAAGTCTGCGCGTGGTGCTCGAGGTCGCCCTCGCCGCGGTGCCGGTGCTGTTCCTGGCGGTCGCCTCCAGAGCCCAGCACGGTGGGGCGACGATCGCGGTCGCCGGCACGTTGCTCGGCATCTACTGGATCGGGTTCGCGTTCGCGCATGCCGAATTGCTGCGGAGGCTTCCGCACGGCAACGGGGTCGTGCTCGACATCGCGCTGGGCACGTTCCTCGGCGACACGGCCGCCTACCTCGGCGGGCGGCTGTTCGGCCGCCGGCCACTGGCGCCATCGATCTCGCCGAGCAAGACGATCGAGGGGCTGTTCTGCGGGATGCTGATCGCGATCCTGGCGGTGTTCCTGGCCGGCGTCAATCAGACCTGGATGACGCACGGCGACGCGCTGCTGCTCGGGGCCGCGGTCGCGATCCTCGGGCCGATCGGCGACCTGTTCGAGTCGCTCGTCAAGCGCGACGCCGGCGCCAAGGACGCCGGGACGCTGTTCGGCGCCCACGGCGGCGCGCTCGACCGACTCGACGGTGTGATGTTCACGATCGTCGCCGGCTACTACATCTGGCTCGCGATCGTCCACTGAGACGATCGCCCGGCGCCGGTCGAATAACCTCACGGAGCGTGCCGCGCCGCCTAGTCATCCTCGGGTCGACCGGCTCGATCGGCGTTCAGGCGCTCGACGTCGTCTCGCGCTCAGACGAGCTGAGGGTGGTTGCGCTGAGCGCGGCCGACGCGTGGGAGCCGCTCGTTGCGCAGGCGCGCGAGCACGGCGTCAAGCGGATCGCCCTGACCGACGCCGACGCCGCGGCGCGGGCGGCGGAGGCGTGGACCGACGGCGACGTTCTGAGCGGCCACGAGGCGCTGGTCGAGCTGATCACCGGCACCGAATGCGACCTCGTGCTGAACGCGATCGTCGGGTCCGCAGGGCTCGTGCCGACGGTCGCCGCGCTGGGCGAGGGAATCGACCTCGCGCTCGCCAACAAGGAATCGATGGTCGTCGGCGGAGAGCTCGTTACACAGCTCGCCGAGGCGACCGGAGCGGCGATCATTCCGGTCGACTCCGAGCACTCGGCGCTGCACCAGCTGCTCACCGGCGAAGGCCCAGGCACCGTCGACCGGCTGATCCTGACCGCGTCCGGCGGACCATTTCGCGGTCAGACCAAGGAACAGCTCTCGGATGTCACGGTCGAGCAGGCGCTCGCGCATCCGACGTGGCGGATGGGCGGCAAGATCACGATCGACTCGGCGACGCTGATGAACAAGGGCCTCGAGCTGATCGAGGCCCACCACCTGTTCGGCACGCCGTATGAGCAGATCGATGTCGTCGTCCATCCGCAGTCGATCATCCACAGCCTGATCCAGCTGTGCGATGGGGCGACGCTCGCCCACCTCGGGTATCCGGATATGCGCGTCCCGATCTCCTACGCGCTCCACTACCCGGAGCGTGTCGACGTGCCCGTGAAGCCACTCGACCTCGCGGCCACCGGGGCGCTCACGTTCGAACCCGTCGACGTGGAGACGTTCGCCTGCCTCGCGCTGGCCCGCGCCGCCGGACGCGCGGGCGGCACCGCGCCGTGCACGCTCAACGCCGCCAACGAGGTGGCGGTGCACGCCTTCCTGGCCGGCCGGCTCGCATTTCTGGGGATCGCCGAGGTGGTCGAGGCGACGCTCGAGCGTCTGCCCGCGATGCAGGTGCACTCGTTCGGCGCGCTCGCCGACGCCGATGCACGGGCGCGGACCGTCGCCGCCGAGCTGGTGGAAGCTCTCACGAACGCTTGAGGAGCGTTAAACCGGGACTTGTCACACTGAGCGGTCGATGTCGTACGTCTACGCGTTTCTCGGCTTCTCGGCCCTGATCCTCTTGCACGAGGCGGGCCACTTCGCGGCCGCCAAGGCGGTGGGGATGCGCGTCGAGCGGTTCTCGCTGTTCTTCGGCCCGCTGCTGCTCAAGTTCCGCCGTGGCGAGACCGACTACGGGATCGGCCCGATCCCGCTCGGCGGCTACGTGAAGATCACCGGCATGAACCCGAACGAGGAGCTCCCGCCCGAGGTCGTGCCGCGCGCCTACTACAACCAGGCGGTGTGGAAGCGGGTCGTCGTGATCCTCGCGGGACCGGCGGTCAACCTGGTGATCGCGTTCGTGATGTTGGCGCTGATCTTCGCCAACCAGGGCCAGGTCGTCACGCGAAACGGGCAACCGCTTCCGGGGCCGATCGCACGCGGCTCGGTCGTGCAGCCGGCAGCGTCCTACCTGAAGGGTGGAGACCAGATCGTCGCCGTCGACGGGCGTAGGAACCTGACCGCCGAGCAGATGACGAAGCAGATCGAGAGCCACCGATGCGCAGGTGCGTTGACAGCCGGGTGCCGCGCGACGTCACCTGTATCGATCTCAGTCAGCCGCGGCGGCAAATTCCTGAGCTTCTCGATCGTCCCCCGCTACGACCCCGTGACCAAGCGGATGCGGCTCGGCTTTCAGTTCAGCTACCTGACCGAGCCACTCGGCGCGTTCGGCGCCGCGCGTCAGAGCCTGAGCCAGATGTGGTACGTGACCCACTCGACGGTCTCGACGATCGCGCGCTTGTTCGAGCCGAAGGTCCGCAACCAGCTCCACGGCGTCGTCGGCGGGTTCACGGTCACGCAGGAGCGCTTCGCCTACAGCGCCACGGATGCGTTCTACACGCTCGCGCTGATCTCCCTGTCACTCGCGGTCGTCAACCTGTTCCCGTTTCTGCCGCTCGACGGAGGGCATGTGTTCTGGGCGGTGGCGGAGAAGGTCCGCGGACGGCGAATCCGTTTCGAGACGATGGAAAGAGCCGGAGCGGTCGGATTCGTGCTGATCATCTTCATCTTCATCATCGGGCTGTCGAACGACATCTCGACGATCACCGGCCAGGGCTTCAACGCCCGCTGAGCGCGGCCCGAATCGCGAGCTCGAGCCTCGTCCGTCGCTCAGGTGGCGGGATCGTGCGGTTGCGGAGGTGGGGGAGGGCCGCGCCGTATGGAAGGTCGCGAATCGCGAGCAGCACGAGGTCGCGCGATCCTGTGTGCTGCTCGGTCAGCGTGTCGATGAACGGGTCGATCTCGTCGTTGAGCCGCTCGAGCTCGTCGCGAACGTCTGCGGGCAACTCACCGGCGGCGAAGTCATCACGTCTGAAGCTCGACAGCAGCAGCGCGTCCTCGCGCTCTGAAAGGCAGAAGTCGTAGACGGCGAGCGCCGCGGCGACCGGGTCCGCGGCCCCGATCATCTCCCGCTGGACGCGCCGCATCGCGCGCATCCAGAGCCGCGCGAGGAGCTCATCGACGGACGCGAACCGGTGGTAGATCGACCCGGTCGGCGCCCCGCTCGCCGTGGCGATCGCGCCGATCGTGGCGCCGCGTGCGCCGCGCTCGAGCACGACGCCACGGGCGGCGTCGAGGATCGCGTTCTCGGAGTGGAGCTGGGGTCGGGGCACGGTCGTAGTAGAATATTTATTCTAATAGAATTGTTTCCCGCCCAGGAGGCCAGCAGAGGTGCCGACTTACGAGATCGCCCACGAGTACGAGACCGTGACGTTGCTGCGCGACGGGGGTGCGGCGCGGATCGAGCTGAACCGGCCCGACCGGTTGAACGCCTGGAACCGCGAGTTCGGTCGCGACCTGCTGGACGCGATCAAGCAGTGCTCGAGCGATCCGGAGGTTCGCGCCGTCGAGCTGGGGGGCGCGGGGCGAGCGTTCTCCGCCGGAGCCGATCTGAAGGCGGGGTTCACGCCCACGCCGGCGGGTCATCCCGACGTCGAGTCCGTCCTGCACGAGCTCTACCACCCGATCATCCTCGGGCTGCGCAACATGCCAAAGCCGGTCGTCGCCGCTGTCAACGGGCCCGCGGTCGGGATCGGCTGCTCGCTCGCGCTCGCCTCGGATCTGGTCGTGGCTGCGCGGAGCGCTTACTTCCTGCTCGCGTTCGTGAACATCGGCCTGGTCCCGGACGGGGGCTCCTCCGTGTTCGTGCCGGCTCGCGCGGGCTTCGCCCGGGCGATGGAGATGTCGCTGCTCGGCGAGAAGGTCCCCGCGGAGCGGGCGCTCGAGTGGGGGCTGATCAACCGCGTCGTCGACGACGCGTCGCTTTCGGCCGAGGTGGGCGCCCTGATCGACCGCCTGGCCGCGGGTCCGACGCGCTCCTACGCGGGCACGAAGCGCCAGATCAACGCCCGCGCGTACGCCGGAATCGAGCAGCAGCTCAACCTCGAAGCGTCGATCCAGCAGGAGCAGGCCGCGACGGCCGACTTCATGGAGGGCGTGGCGGCGTTCGTCGAAGGGCGACCTGCGAACTTCGCCGGGCGCTGAGCGCTCAGGGCCCGCCCGGGCCGCCGCAGGCATTCATCGCCTGCTGGAAGGCCGGCGATGAAGGATCCAGGCCCGGTCCGAGCTTGAAATCGTAGCCGCCGATGACGATCGCGTGGCCCGACGGCGGGCCGCCACCCGGCAGCAGCTCCCGACAGGACTGTTGCGCGGTCGGGAACGCCGGCAAGCGTGGGTTGAGGCCGTCGCTCGGCGTGAGCTGTATCCCGCCTCCGCGGTCGCACTCTGAGTCACTTTTCGACCGTGGGGGTCGAAAAGTGACTCAGAGTCGAAGAGCCGAACCGGGAGTTACGGCCTCGGAAGTGGCTCGAATAGCTCGACGGGGTTCCCCGATGGGTCCTCGACCAGGATCTGGCGGACGCCGACCCCGGTGACGATCTCGTTGCGGAAGCGGGCGCCGGCGTCGCGCAGCGCCGCGACGGCGCCGTCGAGGTCGCTCATCTCGACCATGATCCGGTTCCAGCCTCCGGGCGCCGGGAGCGTGCCGTCGGGCATCGCCTGGCCACCGCCCGGCTGAGCGCTCGGAGCGCTCAGAACGAGCCGCAGGTCGCCCCGGGACAGCATCGCGAAGGTAGGCGCCGGGTGCATGACCTCCTCGAACCCCAGACGGTCGCGGTAGAACGCGATCGCGGTGTCGACATCGTCGACGATGTAGCGGACGCTGACGGTTGCCATTTCGAATCTCTCCTATGTGTAGAGCTCGCGGTCGTGCTCGTCGATCTGGATCAGCAGCCCGCCCGGTCCCGGGACGAACAGCGACCGTCCCCACTCCTGGTCGACGATCGTGCCGTCGGGCGGGAATCCGGCCTCGCGGAGACGGCGCTCGACGGCCGCGAGCGGCTCCTCCGTGATGAAGTTCAGCTGCACGCCGGTGCGGCCCTCGCCATCGGCCGCGACCGCTCCGTCGTGCACCCCGAGCTCGCCCCCGGCGGCTACAAGCTCGACCCAGTGACCGGGCCGCGCACGAGCATCGGTGCGCAGCCCGAGCGCCTCATAGAAGCGGATCGCCTCGTCGACGTCCGGCACGAAGTGGATCGGCCGTATTTTCATGCGGGGCGCTCGGAATCGAGCCGATCAAGCTGCGCCATCAGCGCTTCCTCGACGAGCCGAGAGAGCGACACACCCTCATCCACGGCGGCGTGTTTGGCGCGCCGGATCAGCGACGCCGGCAGGTAGACGTTGAACTGCTGCTTGGCTTCGGACGCTTCGATGCTAGCAAGCTAGCAGAGCACGACGAAAGGGGCGGCTGCGGTAGCGTTAGGCCAGCTTCAAGCAACTAGAGACGCGGAGGAGAGATGGAGAGCAGCACGATCACGCCGACTGCCGCGCGGGCCGTCGACGCGCCGACGCTGACCGAGGCGTTCCGGCGCACCGCGGCCAATAACCCGGACATCGTCGCCGTCCGCTGGCCGGACGACACCGTCTCGCTGACGTGGGCGCAGCTGCTGGAGCGCGTCGACGCGGTCGCCGGCGGGCTCGCGAAGCTTGGCCTGGGCCGCGGTGACACGGTCGCGATCATGCTCAACAACCGGCCCGAGTTCCACATCGTCGACTTGGCCGCGGTGACGATCGGAGCGACGCCGTTCTCGATCTACATCACGTATCCGGCGGAGGAGATCCGCTACCTCGTCACGGACGCCGACGCGAGGGTCGCGATCATCGAGCAGGCGTTCCTGCCCGTGGTCCTCGAGGCGCGCAAGGAGCTGCCCGGGCTCGAGCACATCATCGTCGTCGACGGCGAGGCTCCGGAGGGGACGATCTCGCTCGCCGACATCGAGGGGTCGAACCCGGACTTCGACGCGACGGCGGCTGCGGCCGAGGTCACGCCCGAGGACGTGTTGACGCTGATCTACACATCGGGCACGACCGGGCATCCGAAGGGCGTGCAGCTCTCGCACCAGGCGATCATGTTCAGCGCCAAGTCGGTCGAGGAGATCATCGTGCTCGACGCGGGCTCGCGAGTGATCTCGTGGCTTCCGTCGGCGCACATCGCCGAGCGCAACGCGCACCACTACATCCCGGTGATCTATGCGGGGTCGATCACGTGCTGCCCGAACCCACGGGAGATCCTCTCCTACCTTCCGAAGGTGCGTCCGGTGTGGTTCTTCGCCGTGCCGCGGATCTGGGAGAAGCTGAAGGCCGGACTCGAGACGATGCTGGCGGCGCAGCCCGAGGAGCAGCGGGCGCCGATGCAGGCGGCGATCGACGCCGCGATCGAGCGTGTCCGCCTCCAACAGCGGCGCGAACCGGTGCCCGAGCAGCTCGAGAAGCAGGTCGCCGAGGCGGACGAGAAGATCTTCTCGAACCTCCGCGTGATGCTCGGCCTCGATCAGGCGGTGGCGGTCAACGTCGGCGCGGCACCCACCCCCGTCGAGGTGCTCGAGTACTTCCACGCGCTCGGGATCGAGCTCTCAGAGCTGTGGGGGATGTCGGAGACCTGCGGGCTCGGCTCCGTCAACCGTCCGGGGCACGTGAAGATCGGGACCGTCGGCCCGGCGGCCCCCGGCGTTGAGATCCGGCTCGCCGAGGATGGCGAGGTCCTGCTGCGCGGCGACTGCCTGATGATCGGGTACCGCAACGCCCCCGAGAAGACCGCGGAGGCAATCGATTCCGAAGGCTGGCTGCACACCGGCGACATCGGCGAGCTCGACGACGAGGGGTTCCTGAAGATCGTCGACCGCAAGAAGGAGCTGATCATCAACTCGGCGGGCAAGAACATGTCGCCGGCGAACATCGAGGCGGCGCTCAAGACCGGTAGCCCGCTGATCGGTCAGGCGGCGACGATCGGCGATGCTCGCCCGTACAACACGGCGCTGATCGTGCTCGACGCGGACTTCGCGCCTCAGTGGGCCGGGCAGAACGGCGCAACCGGCACGACACTCGAGGAGCTCGCGAGCGATCCGAAGATAATCGAGGCGGTGCAAGCCGGCGTCGACAACGCCAACAAGCGGCTCGCGCGCGTGGAGCAGATCAAGAAGTTCACGATCGTCAAGGGCGATTGGCTGCCGGGCGGCGACGAGCTGACGCCGACGATGAAACTGAAGCGCAAGCCGATCAACGCCAAGTACGAGGCCGAGATCGAGGCGATGTACTCGGGGTAGCCGGCCCGCAGCCGGGTCAGTCGGCCATCAGCTCGTACGCCGGCAACGTCAGGAACTCCTCGAGCTGGTCACCGAGCGCCACTCGCGCGAACAGCGACACCGCCTGCTCGAGGTGTGGCGTCCCGCTGAGCTCCGCCGCCTGCTCGAAGATCGTGCGCTCGACGTCCGCGCGCGCGATCTGGCCGTGGCGGAGCCACTGCCAGATCTGAGAGCGCGAGATCTCGGCGGTCGCCGCGTCCTCCATCAGGTTGAAGATCGCGACCGCGCCGAGGCCATCGAGCCACGCGGAGAGGTATCTGAGCGAGACGGCCACGTTGCTCTCGACACCCTCGGCGGTGACCGAGGACCCCGGAATCGCGAAGTCGAGCAGCTGATCCGCGCTGACCGAGACGTCGTCGCGCCGCCGCTCGAGCTGGTTCGGGCGCGAGCCGAGCGCCGCGTCGAACACCTCGGCGACGACCGGCACGAGATCGGGGTGGGCGACCCACGAGCCGTCGCAGCCGTCGGCCGCTTCGCGCTGCTTGTCCTCACGGACCTTGGCGATCGCGGCGGCGTTGACCTCGGGGTCGCGGCGGCTCGGGATGACCGCCGCCATGCCGCCGATCGCGTGCGCGCCGCGGCGATGGCACGTCGAGACGAGCAGCTCCGTGTATGCGCGCATGAACGGGACCGTCATCGTGACCTGCGCGCGGTCGGGCAGCACGGCGCCGGGGTCGTCCGGGAAGCTCTTGATCGCGCTGAAGATGTAGTCCCAGCGTCCGGCGTTGAGACCCGCGGCGTGCTCGCGCAGCTCGTACAGGATCTCGTCCATCTCGAACGCCGCCAGGATGTGCTCGATCAGCACCGTCGCTCGGATCGTCCCGCGGTCCAGCGACAGCCGGTCCTCGGCGAACGACATGATCTCGTTCCAGAGCCGCGCCTCTAGATGGGACTGCAGCTTCGGCAGGTAGAGGAACGGCCCGCGACCCGAGTGCGCCAGCTCCTCGCCGTTGTGCCACACGAACATGCCGAAGTCGAACAGCGCCCCCGCGACCGGGTCGCCGTCGACCAACACGTGGCGTTCCGGCAGGTGCCAGCCGCGCGGGCGCACGCACAGCGTCGCGACCTGCTCGTTGAGGCGGTAGGTCCGCTCGGGCGTCGACAGCGAGACCGTTCCGGCTACCGCCTCGATCAGATTCGCCTGACCCTCGGTCATGTTCGTCCAGGTCGGCGCGTTCGCGTCCTCGAAGTCGGCCATGAACACGCGCGCGCCCGAGTTGAACGCGTTGATCAGCATCTTGCGTTCGGTTGGGCCTGTGATCTCGACGCGGCGGTCGGCGAGCGCTTGCGGCACGGGCTCGATCGTCCACTCGGCTTCGCGCACGGACCTTGTCTCCGGACGGAAATCGGGACGCGCGCCGGCACTCAGCTCCGCGCGCCGCGCCGCACGGGCCGCCAGCAGCTCCCGACGCCGTGGCTCGAACCGCGCGTGCAGCTCGGCCACGAACGCGAGCGCCCCATCGGTCAGGACGGCCGTCGAAGCGCTACTCGCTGCCGGCGCAGCCTCAACGGCCATCGGTGGTTCCGCGACCGGCGGCGATCGATCGCCACACGAGCTCGATCGGGTGGTGGATCGGAAGCGGGTGGCCGAGCTCGTGCAGGTGCAGGTCGAGCTGCGCCGCGCACCCGGGGTTGCCCGCCGCGATCGCCTCCGCGCCCGTGTCGATCAGGTGCTTGGCCTTCCGCTTGCCGAGCTCCGCCGCCGCCTCGGGCTGGACGAGGTTGTAGATCCCGGCCGACCCGCAGCACAGCTCGGCTTCGCTGGCGACCTCGAGCAGCTCCAGGCCCGGGATGGCGCTCAACAGCGCCCGCGGCTCCGAGCGCACGCGCTGCGCGTGCTGGAGGTGGCAGGCGTCGTGGTAGGCGACGCGCAAGCGCACCGGTCCGCGTGGCGCGCGCGGGACGACCGCCGCCAACAGCTCGGAGACGTCTCGGACCCGCGACGCGAACGCGCGCGCGGCGGGGGTCTCGAGCAGCTCGCCGTACTCCTTCATCGCCGCGCCACAGCCTGCGGCGTTGACGACGACGTAATCGAGCGCTCCGAGCGAGGCGAACGATGCGACCGTCGAGGAGGCCCGTGCGATCGCGGCCTCCTCCTCGCCGGCGTGTAACTCGAGCGCACCACAGCAGTCCGGTACCCGCGGCGCGAGCACCTCAAAACCCTCGGCCGCGAGCGTCTGGATCGTTGCCGCGTGGACCTCCGGGTAGAACACGCGCTGCACGCACCCGAGCAGGAGTCCGACGCGGCCCCGCTGCGCCCCGACCGCGGGCGTCAGCTCCGGCAGCACGAGCTTGCGAGCGTCGGCGGAAGGGGTCCGTGGGGCTACCTTCGCCAGCAGGCCGAGCCGTCCCGGTAGGCGGCCGGCCCCGAAGCGACGCGCGGTCGCCAGCATCGGCGCGAGCGCGCGCAGCCGGTTTGGGTGCGGGAGCGTCTCGAACAGCAGCAGCCGGAGCGCCCGGTCGGCGCCGCTGCGCTCGTGGTGGCGCTCGATCTGAGGGCGCACGCGCTCGATCAGCCGGTCGTAGCGGACGCCAGAGGGGCATGAGGTGACGCACGCCATGCAGCCGAGGCAGCTGTCGAAGTGGCTGACCATCTCGTCCGACAGCTCACCGCCCCCGTTGAGCGCCTCGTCGATCAGCACGATCCGGCCACGCGGCGAGTCGGCCTCCTGCGCCCACAGAGCGTAGGTGGGGCATGTGTCGAGGCAGAAACCGCAGTGAACGCATTCGTCGAGCACGGATTGCTCGGGCGGGCGGTGGGTGTCGAAGGCTGTCATCGACTAGATACCTCCCGCGAATACACCCGGGTTGCAGGCTCCGACGGGATCGAACCGTTGCTTGACGCGCCGCATCAGCTCGAGCGCGGTCGGCGTGACCGAGCCCCACGGGTCCAGCGTCGCGCGCGACGAGGCGGGCGCATCGAGGACGAGGGCGATGGCCGCTGCCGGCAGCCCGGCGCGCAAGGACTCGACGGCCTCTGGGTCGAGCTCGACGTAGCTTGAGCCAAGCGCGACGCGCCCGACGAGCGTCCCGGAGCACGAATCGGCAGCGCTGAGCACACTCGCCAGCTGGCTTGGTCGCGCGGCGACCCGTATGAGCGCACGCTCCTCCGAGCGTTGCCCCGCGCGCTGGCGGGCCCACAGCTGCTCGTCGGCGGTGACCACGTCGACGTTCTCGAGGCCGACCTTTCGCATCAGCTCGGCCACTCTGCGGGCTCGGCGCGCAGGCTCGGCGCCGGCCGAGCGCGCGAGCAGCCCGCCGCGCCCGCCACGCCACGCCACATCGAGCGCCTCCAGCTCGAGCGGCGCCGCCGCCAGCGCGACCGCCGCTGCGGCGAGCGCACGGGGGTCGGCGCTCGCGCCGAGCGCGGTCGCGGTGCCGACGGGAAGCGGATGCAGGCGAACGCTGACGGACAGGATCACGCCGAGCGTTCCGAACGAGCCCGCGAACAGCTTCGCGATGTCGTAGCCGGCGACGTTCTTGATCACCTTGCTGCCCGAGCGGGCGATCGTGCCGTCACTGAGCGCGACCGTGATGCCGAGGACCAGGTCGCGCGGGGCACCGTAGCGGTGACGCAGCGGGCCGCAGTCGCCGGTCGCGATCATTCCGCCGATCGTCGCGTTGCCGCTGTCGCCGGCGCCCGGTCGGCCGAGCGGCGGGTCGAGGGCGAGCATCTGCCCGGCGCTCGCGAACGCCTCCTGGGCGCGCGCCACCGGGACTCCCGCCTGGAGAACGGCGGTCAGATCACCGGCGTTGTGCTCGACGATCCGGTCGAGCCGGCGGGTCCGGAGTTCGATCGCTGGCTCGGGGACGGCGGCGCCCCAGGCGAGCTTCGTGCCGCCGCCGCGCACGCGCACCGAACGACCGGCGGCGCCGGCGGCAGCGAGGACCGAGGCGGCCTCCTCGAAGGTTCCAGGATCTGCCATCCGCTCGCTGCTCACATGCGCGCCGCGACGCCGGCGCGCTCGAGGGGGTGCTCGCGATACGGCCCCGGGACCTCGCCACAGAGCCTCGGTGTCGGCATCACCTTGCCGGGATTGGCGAGTCCGTGCGGGTCGAACGCGCAACGGAGCCGCTGGAACGTGTCGAGGTCCGCCTCGGAGAACATCGCCGGCATGTAGGCCTTCTTGTCGACCCCGACGCCGTGCTCGCCGGTGATCGACCCACCGGCCTCGACGCACGTCCGGATGATCAGCCCGGCGAGCTCCTCCGCGCGCTCGGGCTCACCGGGGCGCGCCGCGTCGTAACAGACGAGCGGATGCAGGTTCCCGTCGCCTGCATGGAACACGTTCGCGACCTGGAGCTTGTACTCGGCGGCCAGCGCGTCGATCCGCCGCAGCACCTCTGACAGCTGCGTGCGCGGAATCACGCCGTCCTGCACGTAATAGGCAGGCGCGATCCGCCCCATCGCAGCGAACGCCGCCTTGCGCGTCTTCCACATCAGCTCCCGCTCGGCCTCAGTCAACGCGACTCGCACGTCGCGGGCGCCCGCGCGGGCGCACAGCGACATCACGTGTTCGAACCGCGCCGTGCACTCCTCGCGCGGGCCGTCGAGCTCGACCAGCAGCGCGGCGCCGGCGTCGAGCCGGTAGCCGGCGCCGGTCGCCGCCTCGGCGGCCTTGATCGAGAGACGGTCCATCATCTCGATCGCGCCCGGGACGATCCCCGCGGCGACGATCGCCGAGACCGCGTCGCCGGCCGCGCCGGTGTCGTCGAAGAACGCCACCAATGTCCGCACGCTCTCGGGGACCGGGACGACCCGCAGGGCGATCCGCGTCGCGACGCCGAGCGTCCCCTCCGAGCCGACGAACGCCCCGAGCAGGTCGTAGCCCGGAGCGTCCCGGTCGAGTTCGACGACGGTCCCGTCGGTCAGCACCACCTCCAAACCGGTCACGTAGTTGGTCGTGAAGCCGTACTTGAAGCAGTGCGCGCCGCCCGAGTTCTCGGCCACGTTGCCGCCGATCGAGCAGACGACCTGGCTGGAGGGGTCCGGCGGGTAGAAGTGCGTGGGCCCCGCGACGCGGGAGACCGCCAGGTTCGTGACGCCCGGCTCAACGACGACGCGGGAGTCCTCGAGCTCGACCGACAGGATCCGCCGTAGCCGCGCGAGCACGATCAGCACGCCGTCGGCTACCGGCAGCGCTCCGCCTGAGAGCCCGGTTCCGGACCCACGGGCAACCCACGGGACCTCCGCCTCGTAGCACGCCCGGACGACCCGCCGAACCTCATCGCCGGTAGCCGGTAGCACCGCCGCGACGGGAGACTCCTGGTACTGCGCGAGGCCATCCGAGCGGTAGGTCGCGAGCGCGTGCTCGTGAGTGAGCACGTACTGGGAGCCGCAGATCCCCTGCAGGCGTGCGATCAGGTCGGCGCCGGACGGCATCGCGCGCAGTATCGCTGATGGCTCTGTTACGAGACTGTGACCGACACGTGCCGGCTGAAGAGCTGGAAGCCCGGCGCGAGCAGCATGTCGGAGATCGGGTACGTGTACGTGAGGCGCACCGTGCCGCTGCCCGGGAACACGATCCGGGTATCGAAGTACCCGGAGCGGTTCGTGATCGCCAGCGAGTCGATCGTCGTGAACGTGTTGCTGCCCTTCGGCTCGAACTGGATCTCGGCGGTCTGCGTGGCGCCACCGGTATCGAGCGAGGCGAGCGGTGCGGGTCGCACGGCGCCCCAGACCTCGAGGCTGTGGCCCGAGGAGGCGCTCGTTTTCGGCAGGTACAGCGGCAGCCGGAAGGCGGCGTAGGTGGCCTTCTCGTGGCCGTCCCAGGTGAGCAGCCCGCTCGAGTAGCCGTAGTCGTTCGCCGCTGTCGGCTTGACCGGGTCGAACAGCTCGTATTGGTCATACGAGGCGATCTGCGGGTTCTTGTAGGAGATGTACTCGGCCCAGTTGAGGTACTCCGCGGCGGTCGTTGTAGAGACGTTGTAAGCCTTGTCCTTCTTGTCGTAGCTCGGCTTCGGCGGGCTCGTCTGGTAGCCGTACTCGGTCGAGTAGATCGGGAACTTCGCGCGCGAGCGGTACGCCCGCTGGGCCGCATTGAGCGCGGTCGTGAGGTTGCCGATGTCCGCCAGCGAAGCGCACAGGCCGGTGCGGCAGGTGGTGTACAGCTCCTTGTTCGGCGCGTACCAGCGGGAATAGGGATGGACCGAGAAGCCGCTCGGGCTGAACAGGCCCGGGTTCTGCGAGCGGAAACGCCCGGAAGCACCGGCCGTCGTCGGGCAGCTCTGATGACGTGCGGCGGTCCCCCGCAGCTGGTGGTAGTGCGAGTCGACGCAGTACAGAGAGCGGACGAACACGATCGGCCACATGCCTCCGTTGAGGTTGTTCGGATAGCCGCGCGCTGCGAGCTCGCCGATGATCATGCGGTCATGCCCGTGGCCGGTAGCATGGAGCCCGTTCCACGCTGCCGCGACGAGGCTCCGATAGATCGCGGGCGAGGCCGGGATGCTGTTGTTCGGCCCGGTGCCGATCGGCTGCAAGCTCGATTGGTAGTTGGGCTCGTTCCAGATGCCCCAGAACGTGATCGCGGGTAGCGGCGTCGAGGCGCCGCTCGGCGTGTACGTGCCGCTGTAGCGCTTGCCGACTGCCTCCACGAATCCCCGGTAGTCCGACGGCGATGGGCGAAGGCTTCCCTGCATCGTCAGCCGCGGGTAGCCGGGCATCGCCCACTGCGGCGCCTTGCCGGCCAGGTCGAGGTCGATCCGGATCCCGGCGGCGGCGGCGCCGCGGATGATCGCGTCGTACGGGGCCCAGTGGCTGGCGGGATAGGCGGTGGGGTTACTTGCCTGGAACCCGTGCGGCTGCTTGTGGCCGGTCGGGTCGGGCGCGACCGCGGCCCACGACATGTTCAGCCGGATCATGCTCACGCCGAGCAGCCGAAGCGTGTGGAGCGTGTCGGTCGGATCGCTGATCAGGCGGCCGCCGGGCTCGATGATCGAAACCTGGGTGCTCGACGCGACGGCAGGCGCCGCGCATGCCGCGGCGATCGCGGTGATCGCGGCGGCCACGGCAAGGGCTGAGGCGAGAGGTTGTCGAAGCCGCATCTCGGCTAGGCGAATCGCGTCGGTCCGGCTAGCGGACAGTGATCTTCACGCCGCGGCTCAGGACCGTCGTGTTCGGCGCGAGCCTCAGATCCGATGCCGGGTACGTGTACGACAGCTGAACCGTGCCACTGCCGGGGAACACGACATGCGTGTCGAAGTAGCCCTCGCGGTTGGTGATCGTCACGTGGCTGATCGTCGTGAACGTGGTGCTGCCGGTGGGCGCGAACTGAATGTCCACGCCCTGGCTCGCGCCGCCGGTGTCGGCCGCTGCGAAGTGGGCCGGGCGCGCGTCGCCCCAGACTTCGAGGCTGTGGCCCGATGATGCCGTCGTGCTCGGGAGGAACAGTGGCAGCAGGAAGGCGTCGAAGGTCGGCTTGGGGATTGCGTTCCATGTCAGCAGCCCGCTCGCGTAGCTGCCGTAGTCATTTGCTGGCGTCGGCGCTGCGGGGTCGTAGAGCAGGTACTGGTCGTACGACGCCACCTGAGGGTTCTTGTACGAGAGGTATTCGGCCCAGTTGATGTACAGCGCTGCGGTCGCCAGAGAGACGTTGAACGACTTGGATTTCGGGTCGTAGCTCAGCTTCGGCGGGCTCGTCTGGTAGCCGTATTCGGTCGAGTAGACGGGGACGTTCCTGTGCGAGCCGTATGCCCGTTGGACCTTCGCGACCGCGTTGGTGAGGTTCCCGAGCTGGGCGAGCGACGAGCACAGGCCCGTCTTGCACGTGAAGTAGCGCTCAACGTTCGGCGCATACCAGCGGGAGTACGGGTGGACCGAAACGCCGCTGAGGTTGAACAGGACCGGATTCTGGGAGCGGAAGCTCCTCGAAGCACTCGCGGTCGCCGGGCAGCCCTGCTGAGCGGCGGCCGAGCCGCGCAGGGGGTGGTAGTGCGAGTCGAGGCAGTACAGCGATTGCACGAACACGAGCGGATACATGCCGCCGTACTGAATGTTGGGATAGCCGCGGTCGGTCAGCTCGCCGAGCACGATCTTGTCGCGGCCGTGCCCCGTCGCGCCGAGTGCCTTCCACGCCGCGTCGGCCAGCCCACGGTAGATATGCGGCGAGTTCGGGACGCTGTTGTGCCGACCGGTCCCCTGCGGCTTCAGGCTCGCGGTGTAGTCGGGCTCGTTCCAGACCGACCAGAACCTGACGGCGGGCAGTGGAGTCGAGGAGCCGGCGGGCCTGTATTTGCCGCTGTAGCGCTTGCCGACTGCCTGCACGTACTGACCGTAATCGGCCGCCGATGGGTTGACGCTCCCCTGGGCGCTCGCCTTTTGATGACCGGGCTGCGCCCACAGCGGCGCCTTTCCGGACATATCGAGGTCAACCCCGATCCCGACCGCCTGTGCGGCGCGGATCGCCGCGTCGTAGATGGCCCACTCGTTGGCGGGGTAGTCGGCGGGATTGGTCGCGTCGAAGTGGGCAGGCTTCTTGTAGCTCGTCGATCCTGGGGCGATCACGTTCCAGGGCAGGTTCAGGCGAATCTCGTTGACGCCGAGCAGCCGCAACGTCTGCATCGTTGCGGTCGGGTTGACGTTGAGCTGTGCTCCCGGCTCCATAATCGAGATCTGGCTCGACGAGGCACGCGCCGCGCTCGTGAGGGTGGCGCTCACCGCGGCCGCGAGGCTCAGCGATGCCGCGACTGCGATCAGAAAACGGTGACGGTGGAGGCGAGCGGTGAAGGGCATAGCACCATGAACAGCTTGCGACGGGCAGAAGTTGCGCCCCCGGCGACGCTCAACTGAAAGCGCACGCCAAGACTCCCTCGATCCGCAGGCTAGCGGAACTCGAGCCGCTAGTGCATCGTGACCGTCACCGTCCGGCTGAAGATCTCCGGTCCGTGCGGATATGACCACGCGAGCCTGATCGCGCCGCCGCCGCCGAACTTCTGCTGCACGTCGAAATAGCAATCCCGACCCTTCACGGCGATCCTGGCAACCGTCACGAACGGGCCGTGGCCGCCCCGCTCGAACTCAATCTTGACCGGCGCGGCATGGCCGGCGTCTCGTCGCGCGAAGCGCAACGGACGAACGCAGCCCCACAGCTCGAGCGCCTGTCCCGATGAGAACGCCGTCTTCGGGAGCCACAGTGGCATCCGGAAGGCGTCGTAGCTGGGCTTCGCGGTTCCGTTCGCGAACTCGAGCCCGGTGACGAAGTTCGACGGGCCGTTGCCGGGCGGATCGACGAGCTGATATTGGTCGAACGAGCGGAGTCTCGGGTTGCGCCAGGTCAGATACTCGGACCAGTTCATCAGCCCTGCGGCGGCCGCCGGCGTCGCCTGCAGCGCGAGCGGAGGGTCGGTCTTGTAGCCGAATTCCGTCGACCAGACCGGGAATCGTGTGGACGATCCGTACGCCTGCTGGGTTCGATCGAGCGTCGTGATCAGCTTCGGCAACGCCGCGAAGTCGGCGTAGTCGGGCTCGTCCGGGGTCACGAACGTCGGCGGCGTCTGACCTTGCGGATACGGATGGTCGGCGAAGCCACTGGCGTGGAAAAGCGCCCGGTTGGCGCTCGGGAACGCAGCTGACGCGGCCGCCGTGGACGGGCATCCACGGGCGGTCGCAGCCGGCCCGTGCAGCGGTCTGAAGGCGGTATCGACGCAGTACAGGGCGCGGATGAAGCGGAGCGGGACCATGCCGTCGAAGTCGCCGGGGTGGTTGCCGCCGGTCTGGCCGCGAGGCGCGAGCTCGCCGATCAGCACGGTGTCGTGACCGTGGCCAGTGGCGGCGAGCGCGCTCCAGGCCGCGTTCAGCAAGCCGCGGTACAGCCGCGGAGACACCTCGACCAGCGTGTGGTCGGTCGCCTGCGGGGCGAGGTCCGGGCCGTAGTTCGGCTCGTTCCAGATCGACCAGAAGGACACGCGGGGGAGCGCGCTCGAGGCCCCGGCGGGGGTGTAATGCCCCCCATAGCGGGTGGCGACGGCACGGACGAACGCGCCGAACTCGCTCGCCGATGGCTCCCACTGCGGGTGCGCGCCGGGCGGCGCGCCCGGTCCCTCCGCCCACAGCGGCGGGGGCTCGCCCACGGTCAGGTCGAGCCCGATCCCGCGCGCGACGGCGTCGCGCACGATCGTGTCGTAGATCGCCCAGTTCGCCGGGGGGTACGCCGCGGGGTTCGCGCCGTCGAACCCGGGGGGCATGCTCCGCGAGGCTGAGTCGGGCGCGATGTTCGCCCACGGCAGAAACAGCTTGACGCGGTCGACTCCCAGCCGCCGGAGCGTGTCGAGCGTGACCGCCGGATCAGTGTGCAGTTGCGGCCCTGCCTCGAACACCGACTCGAGCGGCTGCGAGCGCGTCCGTGGGACCTGATTCGAGCCGGAGGAGCCGCAGCCGGCGATCGCGAGTGCGAGCAGCGCCGTGGCGAGCGGAGCGAGGGGGTGAACGTTCAATCGCAAGCGCATGAAGATACGGGCTCGGCTGGCACAATCACGGCGCATGCTCACCGACGCGCGCACCGGCGCCACCGTTGGCGCTGCGCCCGTGGAGCGGCGTTCGAACCCCACCGGGATCCCGACCGATCTGTGGGTGCTTGCCGGGCTCATCGCGCTCGCTGCGGTGCTGCGCTTCGCGACGCTGACGCATCAGAGTTACTGGTTCGACGAGGCGCAGGCGGTGCACGAGATGCATCGCTCGTTCTTCGGGATGCTCAGCCTGTGGAGCTCGAACGAACCAAACCCGCCGCTGTACTTCGTGCTGCTGTGGCCGTGGGCGAAGTTGTTCGGGACCGGCGAGGCCGGTCTGCGGTCGCTGTCGGCGGTGCTCGGCGTCGCCGTGGTCCCGATCGTGTGGCTGTGTGGCCGCGAGCTCGTTTCCTCGCGAGCGGGCCTCGTCGCCGCGGCGCTGGCCGCGGTCAACCCGTTCCTGATCTGGTACTCGCAGGAGGCGCGCGAGTACATGCTGCTGACCCTCCTGTGCGGCGCCTCGGTGCTGATGTTCGCCCGGGCTCTGCGCGCGCCCAGCGCCCGCAATCTCGCGTGGTGGGCGCTCGTGGCGGCGCTCGCGCTCGCGACCCAATACTTCGCGGCGTTCCTGATCTTCGCGCAGGCGCTGTGGCTGCTGTACCGCTTCCGCACCCGCGCCGTGGCGATCGCCGTTGCCGTGACCGTGGCCGTCGAGGGGGCGTTGCTGCCGCACGCGATCGAGCACGCGTCACACCCGTCGCACTGGATCAGCCTCGTCGGCCCCCTGTCGGTGCGCGTCAAGCAGCTGCCCGTGGCGTTCGCTTTCAACACGCTGTACAAGGGCGGCGGCGCGATCCTTGGCGACGGGCTGCTCGGCGCGGCGCTGCTGGCCGGGATCGTGATCGTGCTGCTGATCGTGGCGGCCGACGGACGGGAGCTTCGCGGCGCGGGAATCGCGGCGGCGCTGGCGGCGAGCGTCGTGCTGGTGCCGCTCGCGCTGGCTGTCCTCGGCCGCGACTACATCGAGGCGCGCGCGCTGATCCCGGCCTGGATCCCGCTCTCGATCGTGCTCGGCGCAGCCTGCAGTGCCCGGCGCGCCCGGCTGCCAGGTGCGGCGCTCGCGGCCGTGCTGGTGGCGGCGTTCCTGTGGGCGGGAATCCGGATCGACAACCACGTCTCCTACCAACGGCAGAACTGGCGTGGAGTTGCGGCTGCGCTTGGGTCAGCGGCGGCCCCGCGTGCGATCGTCGCGTACGACGGCTCCTACGCGACCGCACCGCTGGCGATCTATCTGCCCCGTGTGGCCTGGACCGGCAAGGGGCTGAATCCGCAGACCGGCGACGCGCCGATCGCGCTCGGCGAGATCGACATCGTCGGCAACCCCGAGCAGCGGATCGCCGCTGCGCTCCCACCCGGCGTGACATTGATCGGCTCAAAGACCGTTGACGGCCTCTACCGCGTCGTCCGGTTCAGGCTCGCGCAGGAGCGCCGCGAGACCCCCGTGGAGATCAGCGCGCTGGCGCCGGCGCTGCTGGGTCCGGCGGCACCCGACCCACCGGTCCTGTTCCAGAGCGGGTGACAGGCGTCAACTGTTGCTAGCCTGACGCGCCCCCGAACGGACGGCCGCCGAGCATCGACGCAACTCTGCACTCGGCGTCACGTCTTCATCAGGTAACCGGTCCGGGAGATCATCTTGCGTTCGATTCGCCGCCATGCCGCCATCGCGCTCGTAACGGGGCTTGCCGTCATGGCTCCGAGCCTGATGGCGGCGTTGCCCGCGCGCGCCGCGGCCGGGTCGGCCGCGCTCGCCGACTGCAACGGCCACGACGCGCTGACGCGCGTGTACGCGGTCGGCGCGCTGCAAAACGCGCTCGCGACGATGCCCGCGACGATGAAGGAGTACACGGACTGCCAGGACGTGATCAGCCGTGCGCTCGCGAACGCGCTCGGCTCCAAGGGCGGCACGGGCGGCGGTGGCGGGGGCTCGGGAGGCTCGTTTCTGCCGACGCCGGTGATCGTCGTGCTGGTGCTGCTGGCGCTCACGGCGGCGACATTCGGCGCCGTCGCGGTGCGGCGCCGACGCGGGCCCTGAGCGCCTCTACACTGACGTCATGGCCTCAGAACGCCAGATCCATGTCGGCCCGGTGCCGATCGGTGGCGGCGCGCCCGTCGCCGTGCAGACGATGACGAAGACCGAGACCGCGGATCTGACGGCGACGATGGACCAGATCCGCATTGTCGCCGAGGCCGGCGCGGACATCGTCCGGGTAGCGGTCCCACGCGAGAAGGATGTGGAGGCGCTGAAGACGATCGTTCGCGAGTCACCGATCCCGGTGATCGCCGACATCCATTTCAACCACACGCTCGCGATCAAGGCGCTCGATGCCGGCGCCCATTGCGTGCGGCTGAATCCCGGCAACATCGGCGGCCCGGAGAAGGTGGCCGAGGTGATCGCGGTCGCCAAGCGCCACGGGACGCCTCTGCGCGTCGGCGTCAACTCGGGATCGCTGCCCGCTCACCTGCGCCAGCTCGAGTACGACAACCCCGTCGAAGCGCTCGTCACGGCTGCGATTGAGACCGTCGAGCTGATGGAGCGGCTGGAGTTCCAGAACTTCAAGGTCTCGATGAAGTCGACGTCGGTCCCGAACACGATCGCGTCGAACCGGCTGCTGTCCGAGCGGATTCCATATCCGCTGCACCTCGGCGTCACCGAGGCCGGAACGAAGTGGTCGGGCTCGCTCAAGTCCTCCGTCGGTCTCGGCACGCTGCTCGCGGACGGGATCGGCGACACGATCCGGATCTCGCTTTCGACGTTCCACGCCGAGGAGGAGGTCAAGGTCGCGTGGGAGATCCTCAAGGCGCTGAAGCTTCGTGAGCGCGGTCCGGTGCTGATTGCCTGTCCCACCTGCGGCCGGCTGCAGTTCGACATGGATTCGGTCGTCGCCGAGGTCGAGCGACGGCTGGAGGAGTACGACGACCCGATCGAGGTGTCGGTGCTCGGGTGCGCGGTCAACGGGATCGGGGAAGCGCGCCACGCAGATTTCGGGATCACGGGCGCCAAGGACATGGGGATGATCTACTCCAAGGGCGAGCCGCTTCGGAAGGTTCCGACCGAACGCCTGGTGGATGAGCTGTTCGACGAGATCGACCGCTACTACGGCGCCGGGAAGCGCGTCGTCCGCGATGAGGAGAAGGCGGCCGCCGCGCGCAAATGGCTGGCCGAGAACGAGGATGAGACGGCGATGACGCCGGAGCGGATCGCGGCGATGGAAGCCGCGGCGGCCCGTGCGGAGTCGGGTGAAGCCGGGGCGGCTCCAGCCACGCCCGAGCAACAGCCGATTCGGCTCGACGAGGAAGTCTCACCCGTCGCCGGGCGCCGGTTCAGCCGGGCGTAGAGGTCCGGGACCGACGGCTGCGCTGGTAGCCTCGCGACGTGTCGTCAGTCGTAACGACGCCTCCGCCGATCACCCCCGGACCGGACCCGGCGGCATCCCCGGCGCCACCCGCTTTCGCCCGCGTCAACATCGACGCGGCGCTCGCGCTTGGTCTCGCGGCCGGGGTCGTCGCGGTCACATTCCTCCTCAAGGCCACCCCGGACGGCAACAATCTCGCCGCCGGCACGTGGGTCGAGATCGCGCTCGTTCTGGTCGGAGCGGGGCTCGTCGTCGCGGCCGTGCTCGCCGGCGCCCGCTGGCAGCGCTGGGGGCTGCTGTCGGTGGCGCTGTTCGCCGCGCTGGTGATGCTGACGTTCGTGTCGATCGCGTGGTCCGTGCAGCCCGATGCTTCGTGGCTCGAGGGCAATCGCGCGCTGTCGTACCTGGCGGCGTTCGTGGGTGCGATGGCGCTGGCCCGGATCGCGCCGCGGAGGTGGCCGGCGCTGATCGGCGCGATCGCGATCGCGGCGACGGTGGTCAGTGGCTGGGCGCTGCTGGCGAAGGTCTTCCCCGGGACGCTCGACGCGAGCGACCCGTACGGACGCCTGAGCGTGCCATTCGGCTACTGGAACGCGCTCGGCCTGGCCGCCGCGATTGGCCTTCCGGCATGCCTGTGGGCCGGGGGCAGGCGCGAGTCAGCGCGGATCCTGCGCACGCTCGCGGTCCCGGCGCTCGCCATCCTGATCACCACGCTCGTCCTCTCCTACGGTCGCGGCGCGCTCGCCGCCGCGGTGATCGGCTTGGCGTTCTGGTTCGCCGCCGTCCCGTTCCGTCTGCGGGCCGCCGTGCTGCTCCTACTGGCGACCGTGGGCGCAGCGGTCCCTTCGATCTGGGCGATCGCCTCGCGCGCGCTGACACACGACAAGATCGCGCTGGCCTCGCGGGTCTCGGCGGGCCGCACGTTCGGAGTCGTGTTGGTGCTGACGCTGCTCGCGCTGAGCGCCGCGGGCTACGTCGCATCGACCGCGGTCGACCGCCGGACGCCTTCGCCTGATCTCCGACGGCGAGTGGTGATCGCATTCGTCGCGGTCGCGGCGCTGATTCCGGTCGGCGGCGTGGTCGCTCTCGCTGCGTCCTCGCGCGGGCTCACCGGAGAGATCTCGCACGCGTGGAACTCGCTGACGACCGATGCGGCCCACCCCGGCGACACCTCCGGCCGACTCGTCCGTCTCGGCTCGAGCCGCCCGGTCTACTGGCGCGAGGGACTGCTCGTCGGCGAGCACGCGGCCTTCAAGGGAGTCGGGGCCGGCGGCTTTCAGGTCGCGAGCCTGCGCTACGCGAAGAATCGCTGGGGGGTCGCCGCGCAGGCGCACAGCTACGTGGTCCAGACGTTCGCGGACTTCGGCGTGCTCGGGCTGCTCGTGAGCCTCGCGCTGCTGGCGGTCTGGGCGCGGGCCGCACGGGCCGCGGTTGGGCTCCGCGCCGCACGCGCCGGCCCCGAGCACACCGTCGAGCGCGCGGGGATGATGACGTTGCTCGCCGTGGTGGTGATCTTCGGGCTTCACTCGGCGATCGACTGGACCTGGCTGGTGCCCGGCGTCGCGCTGCCCGCGCTCGCATGCGCCGGCTGGCTCGCGGGTCGCGGCTCGCTGGCGCTCATGCCAGAGCGGCTCCGTGGGCTTCGCGGACCGGCGACGGCGCCCGGCGCCGCCGGCGCCGCGACAGCGATCGCGGCCGTCGCGCTGATCGGCGCGTGGGCGATCTGGCAGCCGCTCCGCGCGGCGAACGCGAACTCGGCGGCGCTCGCGGCGCTCGCCAAGGGCGACATCGCCGTTGCGTTCACGGACGCTCGCAGCGCCGCCGCGTACGACCCGGAGTCGACCGCGCCGCTGACGACGCTGTCCGATCTCTACAGCGCGGTCGGCGATCCCGCGCGAGCCCGGCTCGAGCTGCGCCGCGAGACCTCGCTCCAGCCCGACGATCCCGACACCTGGGAGCAGCTCGGCGAGTTCGAGTTCTACGTCCGCCACGACGGCCGTGCCGCGCTAGGACCGCTGCGGCATGCGCTCACGCTCGATCCGTCCGCGCAGTCGATCCACAACGACATCGCTAACGCCTCGTCGTAGCGACGCGCGCTCGGGCGTCCGCGACCGCGCGGACGCCCGACCGGTGAACGACGGTCAGCCGCCGACCGCTGCGAACCCTTCCGCCACCTTCGCCCAGTTGACTGTGTTCCACCACGCGTCGATGTAGTCGGGGCGGCGGTTCTGGTAGTTCAGGTAGTAGGCGTGCTCCCAGACGTCCACGCCGAGCAGCGGCGTCTTGCCGTCCGAGACCGGGTTGTCCTGGTTGGCGGTCGAGACGACCGCGAGGCCCGAGCCGTCGTGTACGAGCCACGACCAGCCCGATCCGAACCGGTTCACGCCCGCGTCCTTGAACTTCGCCTGGAAGTCCGAGAACGAGCCGAACGCGGCGTCGATCGCCTCGCGGAGCGCTCCGTCGGGCTCGCCGCCGCCGTCGGGGCTCATCCACTCCCAGAACAGCGAATGGTTGTAGTGGCCGCCGCCGTTGTTGCGGACCGGCCCCTGCTTGTCGGACGGGAGCGAGCCCAGATTGCGCAGCACCTCTTCGACCGGCGTGTCAGCCCACTCGGTCCCCTCGAGTGCGGCGTTCGCCTTGTCGACGTATGCCTGGTGATGCTTGTCGTGGTGCACGCGCATCGTGTCTTCGCCGATGTGCGGCTCGAGCGCGTTGTAGTCGTAGGGAAGGGGCGGAACGGTGTAGGCCATGGACGGCTCCTTGACGATATTTCTTAGGTCCCGACTTCTATCAGAGCATGGTTACCCGGATCGCCCCAAAAGTGGCACCGCAATAGGCTTCGTCGCTCGCATGACCCGCCTGAGCACTTACTTCCTGCCCACCGAGCGCGAGCCGCCGGCCGATGCCGAGGCGATCTCGCACAAGCTGATGGTGCGCGCCGGCCTGATCCGTCAGGTCGGATCCGGGCTGTGGTCGTGGCTGCCCGCGGGCTGGCGCGTACACCAGCGGATCGTTCAGATCGTGCGCGAGGAGATGGATGCGATCGGCGGCAACGAGATGCTGATGCCGGTGCTGCACCCGGCCGAGCCGTGGCGGAAGACCGGGCGCTACGAGATCGAAGAGGTGTTCAAGCTCAAGGACCGGCGCGGCGCCGACATGGTGCTCGCCTTGACGCACGAGGAGATCGTCACCGGGCACGTTGCCGGGGCCGTCCGCTCTTACCGCGACCTGCCGCTGATCCTCTACCACTTCCAGGTCAAGGAGCGCGACGAGGCGCGGCCGCGCGCCGGGGTGCTGCGCACGCGCGAATTCATCATGAAGGATGCCTACACCTTCGACCGCGACGAGGAGGGGCTGAACGTCGCTTATGAGAAGCACGTCCACGCGTACGACCGGATGTGCGACCGGATCGGCTTCGAGTGGTACCGCGTCGAGGCGGACGTGGGGATGATGGGCGGGACCGGCGCACACGAGTACATGGCGCCATGCGCCGCCGGCGAGAACGATGTCGTGCTGGCGCCCGGGTACGCGGCCAACATCGAGGTCGCGAGCGCCGAGGCGCAGCGGGTGACGCTGCCGCCGCCGCTCGACGCCCCCGAGCTCGTCGAGACGCCGGGGATGACGACCGTCGCGCAGGTGGCGCAGGAGCTGGGCGTCGCCGAAGGGGCGTTGCTCAAGGCGTATCCGGTCGTGCTCGCCGACGGCGGCGAGATGCGGCTGGTGATCGTCCGCGGCGACCACCGCGTCAACGAGATCAAGCTCGCGCTTGCCCTGAAGCAGCAGTTCAGGCCCGCGCGCCCCGAGGAGTTCGAGCAGCGGCTCGGGCCCGCCGGTTTCATCGGACCGGTCGGCGACCATGGCCTCCAGATCGTGCTGGACGAGGGCGTCGCGGTGCGCGGCGGCGCCAACTACGTGACCGGTGCGAACAGACCCGACGCGCACCTGCGCGGCGTCGAGCCGGGCCGAGACTTCGCATTCCAGAACGCCGACGTCCGCGAGGTCGTCGCCGGGGACACGATCAACGGCGCGCCGCTCCGGATCGAGCCCGCGATCGAGGTCGGGAACATCTTCAAGCTCGGGCTTCGGTACTCGGTCCCGCTCGGCGCCAACTATCTCGACGAAACCGGCACCAGCCGGCCGATCTGGATGGGCTCCTACGGTTTCGGCCCGGCGCGCTCGGCGGCGGCCGCGGTCGAGCAGTTCGCCGACGAGCACGGGATCTCATGGCCGCGCTCGATCGCGCCGTTCGATGTGGAGCTGGTCGCGATCGGAGCCGAGGGCTCTGAGGAGCGGGCGCTGGCCGACTCGATCTACGGCGAGCTTCAGGGCACCGGCGTCGCGGTGCTGTACGACGATCGCGATGCGGGCCCGGGGGAGAAGTTCGCCGACGCGGAACTGCTCGGCTGCCCGGTGCGCGTGACCGTCGGCCGCAAGACGCTGGCGGCCGGAGAGATCGAGGTCCAGATCCGGCGCGGTCGCGAGTCGAGGACGGTTCCGATCGAGGGGGCCGCGGCGGCAATCGACCGGTTGTGGCGGGAACTGCCGTAATGACGCGGTGTCCCCGCGGATAACCAAACGGCGGCTGTTCGGGATCGACCGCTCGGGTCCGCCGCCGCCCGAGACCCTCTCGGACCGGCCGCTCAACCCGTGGACGATCCCGAACGCGATCGGTTTCATCCGCCTGGCGGCGATCCCGGCCTTCCTCGCCGTCGCGCTGTCGAGCGTCCACGGCCACGATGCGCTCGCCGTGGTGATGTTCGGCTGCATCGGGTGGGCGGACTATCTGGACGGCTTCGCCGCGCGCCTGACCGGTCAGTACAGCCGGCTCGGGGCGCTGCTCGACCCGATCGTCGACCGGCTGCTCGTCGTCTCCGGGATGGCCGTGGCGTGGCATTTCGGCCTGCTGCCGCGGTGGGCGATCGCCGTCGTGATCGTGCGCGAGCTGTTGATGCTCGTGCTCAGCCGGTACGCGCTCCGCCGCGGCGTCGAGATCAAGATCAACTGGCCCGGGCGGCTCGGGGTCGCGCCGACGATGGGCGCCCCGTTCTTCGCGATGGCGGGTGTCCATTGGCTCGCGCTGGTGATGCTGTACGCGGGACTCGTGCTGGCTCTGCTCGCGACCGCGATGTATGTCCGCAGTGGCCTCGCAGAGGCACAAAACCGCAACGTTTCGACCAAACACTCAAGCTGAGATTGACCCTCTGGGAGCGGCGGTTATACTCGCCGCTTCAGCGCAACCGACACCGCAGGACGGGAGGGCATTTCTGTATGGACACGTTTCCCGACCTGGGCTCGCTAACGGATCAGGAGCTCAAGGACCTCATCAAGGAGCTGACGGCCGAGGAGATGGAGATCTCCTACAAGCGCCGGATCCTGCATGGAAAGATCGACATTCTCCGCGCCGAGCTGGTGAACCGTCTGCGCAAGAAGCAGGAAGGGGGAGAGAACGTCATCTCCGGTGCCGATATTCAG
The DNA here is from genome assembly GCA_963712675.1 of uncultured Solirubrobacteraceae bacterium. Classification (GTDB taxonomy): domain Bacteria; phylum Actinomycetota; class Thermoleophilia; order Solirubrobacterales; family Solirubrobacteraceae; genus Palsa-465. The sequence continues at coordinate 88,203 of CAVQJF010000019.1, read as the reverse complement.
CAGCTGACCGACATCCTCGCCGGGCGCGTCCCGGCCGTGGATACTGAATAGGCGGCTTCTGCGCCGTGGCCCAGCACTGTCCCGAGTGCGGCTTTGCCAACGCCGACGGCGCCAACTACTGCCAGCGGTGCGGTGCGTTCATGGCCCAGTCCGAGCCGCCGCCCGGGGCGACGACTGCGAGCTACAAGATGGGCGAAAACGACGAGCCCGACGGGACCGAAATGCGAGAGCTCCCAGCGCGCGGCAGAGCGCTCGTGATCCGCGCCGGCGGCGGACGCGCCGGGGAGAGCTTCACGCTCGGTGCTGATCGCCTGACCGTCGGTCGGCGCCCCGATTCGGACATCTTTCTCGACGACGTGACCGTCTCGCGGGACCACGCGATCCTCGTCCGCCGCGGCGAGGACTACTACCTCGACGACTGCGGTTCGCTGAACGGCACGTACGTCAACCGCCGCCGGATCGAGTCCCACCACCTAGCCGACGGCGACGAGCTGCAGATCGGCAAGTACAAGCTCGCCTACCTGAGCCGCTGATGACGACGACCGACTCCCAGAGCCCCGGACTCGAGCTTCGCGACCCGCCCGCCGAGGACGGCGAGCGACCGCGCCAGAAGGCGGTCACGATCGGCATGGTGTGCAAGGCGCTGCACCAGGAATTCCCAGAGATCTCGATCTCCAAGATCCGCTATCTGGAGGACCAGAAGCTGCTCGCCCCGCGTCGCACGCAGGGCGGCTACCGGCTTTACACCCAGACCGACATCCAGCGGCTGCGGACGATCCTGCGCCTCCAGCGCGACGAGTTCCTGCCGCTGCGCGTGATCCGCCAGGAGCTCGCGGGTGGGCGCTCGGATCGCGATGTCGCGCCGCCGGGAGACGGGCGAGCGCTGCGACGCGCGACCGTGACCGCGCGCGAGCCCGTGGCGCTGTACTCGCTCGAGGATGTCGTCGAGGAGACCGGGGCCGACCCCAAGCTGGTACGCGAGCTGGTCGAGTTCGGCGTCATCAAGGGCGAGACGCGCGGCGGGGCTCGGTACTACGACGAGACCGAGCGCGAGATCATCCGCGCCGTCTCCGAGCTCGCCCGCTACGGGGTCGGCGGACGCAACCTGCGCGTGTTCAGGACCTCCGCCGACCGAGAGGCGCAGCTGCTGCAGTCGATCCTCGCGCCGGCGCTGCGCTCGCGCAATCCGGAGCGGCGCAAAGAGGCGATCGAGGCGCTCGAGAACCTGGCCTCGGTGACGACGCATCTCAAGCATCTGCTGCTGATCCGCGATCTACGGAAGATCGCCACTTAGGTGGAGCTCCGCCGGTTCGTACGCGACATCCCCGACTTCCCAAAGCCGGGGATCGTGTTCAAGGACATCACGCCGCTACTGCTCGATGCCGGAGCCCTGAGGGCCGCCGTCGACCAGCTCGCGGCGCTCGCGCGGCCGCTCGAAGTCGAGTTCGTCGTCGCGGCGGAGGCCCGCGGGTTCATCCTCGGCGCGGCGCTCGCCCGCGAGCTCGGCGCCGGGTTCGTCCCCGCGCGCAAGCCCGGCAAGCTCCCCCACGAGACGGTCAGCGCCGAGTACGTGCTCGAGTACGGAGTCGACGCGCTAGAGGTCCACGCCGACGCGCTGGCCGGCGGCGCCCGAGTCCTGATTCACGACGATCTGCTCGCGACCGGCGGCACCGCGGGCGCGCTGTGCGAGCTCGTTGAGGGCCTCGGCGGCGTCATCGTGGCGTGCGCGTTCGTGATCGAGCTCAACTTCCTCGGCGGGCGCGCGCGGCTCGCGCCCCACCGAGTGGACGCGCTGATCGGCTACACATCCGAGTAACGATGACCACCTCGCGCCGAAGCCGAACGATCGCCGCCGCGCCGCAGAGCGTGTGGGAGCTGATTGAGGATCCGCACCACTTCCCGCGCTGGTGGCCGGGCGTGACGCGGATGGAGGGGGTCGCCCCCGACGCCTGGACGCAGGTCTTCACGACCAAGAAGGGGCGCGGCGTGCGCGTCGACTTCCGGCTGCTCGAGTCAGATCCGCCGTGGCGGCGATGCTGGGAGCAGGAGATCCCGGGAACGCCGTTTGAGCGGGTGCTCGTCGAGTCGATCACGGAGATCGCGCTCGAGCCCGTCGACGACGGCACGCGCGTGACGCTCGAGCAACGCCAGAAGCTCAAGGGCTACTCGCGGACCGGTGGGATGATGCTCCGCCGCGCGACGGCGAAGAAGCTCGACGAAGCGCTCGCCGGTCTCGAAGCGCTACTCGTCTAGACGCGCGATCAGCCGAGCGTCAGGGTGCCCTGAAGCACGATCTGCCCCGGGGTCTTCGGCTTCGCCTGCGTCTCGAGCGTGACCAGCATCTCCTTGAAATGCGACGCGTTCGTCGGCAGTGGGCCGGCCGTTGACAGGCGCCCGTTCTTGCCGACGCCGGGGCTGACGAAGCCGAGGATCTGAGCGTCGCTCGGCGAGTTGTAGAGCCACACCGCGTACGCGTTATGGGTCGTGTTCGCCGGAACGCCCTGGGCGACGATCGCGATCCCCTCCTTGTTGGTCTGACGCAGCACCTCGACGATCCCGACGGTTTTCTTGCTCGTCGGGGAGGTGAGGTTGAATTGACCGATCACCTTCGCGCCGTTGGCCGTCGTCGAGGTGGTCGGCGTCGTGCCCGTGGTCGGGGTCGTGCCGGTCGTCGGCGTCGTGCCGGTCGTCGGCGTCCCCGCGGTCGTGGGAGTCGAGCTGCTCTTGCTCGAGCCGCCCGAGGCGATCAGGATCACCACTACCGCGATCACGACCAACGCGCCGAGACCGATCAGGACCATTCCGCCCGTGCGCGAGCGGGGCTGTCCGCCCGCCCGCTCGGGCCTCGGGGCGCTGGGCTCGGCGGCGATCGCGGGCGCGCTGGACTCGGGACGTTTGCGCTCGCGCCGTGCGGGCGCCGCGGCGACGGGCTCGCGGGCCGCCTTCGGCGCGGCGGGTGCCGCTGCGGCTGCAGGTGGCGCGGCGGCTGCGGCCGTTCGCGCGCCGTCGGCCGGGATCTCGGGCAGATTGCCGGCCGCAAGCGGGGCGAGCTCAGACGCCAGCACGCGCGCCCAGGCCCGCTCACCGGCCGAATCGGCGAGCCGATCGCGCGTCTCCTCAGCGATTCGCGGCGGCAGTTGCCCGAGCAGGTAGTCGGTGATCAGCGCCCGGCGGTCGGCCAGGACGCGTGTCTGCGGCCCCAGCGCGTCGAACGCTGCGAGCGCCCGCTCGCGCACGGCGGCGCGATCGATCGACAGCAGCTGCGCGATGTCGTCGTAACTGCGCCCGCGCTGCAGCACCAGCTGCAGCACGGCCCGCTGATCCGGCGGGAGGCTGTCGAGTGAAGCCATCGGGTGCCGTAGCGTAGAGAAGCCGGCAGCGGAATGCCGCACGCTATTGTGCCGCGGCCATGGACCCGCAGCTTCCGTATATGCACGAGGACGGCTTCGACGGCCTGTACGGACTTGTGCTCACCGACGTGGGGGAGGACACGATCAGCGCCACGGTCGCGGTCCGCGACGAGCTCAAGCAGCCTGCCGGGCTTGTCCATGGTGGCGTCTACGCGTCGATCTCCGAGAGCATCGCGTCGCTCGGCACCGCGCTCGGCGTCCGTCCGCTCGGCAAGATCGCGACCGGCCTCTCGAACCAGACGAGCTTCCTGCGGCCGATCACCGACGGGACGATCCACGCCGTCGCGACGCGCAAGCACCACGGCCGCACGACGTGGGTGTGGGAGGTCGAGATCACCGACGACCAGGGTCGGTTGTGCGTGCTGACGCGGATGACCGTCGCGGTCCGCGACCCTCGTTCCTAGGTTCAGCCCCCGTAGCGGTTGGTGATCGGCACCCGCCGATCGCGGCCGAACGCCTTGGTCGTGATCTTGATCCCCGGCGGCGCCTGGCGGCGCTTGTACTCGGCGCGGTCGACGAGCGCGATCACGCGCTCCACATCCGCGGGCGCGAAGCCCCGCAGGATCAGCTGGTCGCGGCCGAGGTCATCGGCGACGTATCCCTCGAGGATCGGATCGAGCACCTCGTACGGAGGTAGCGAGTCGTCGTCGCGCTGGTCGTGGCGCAGCTCGGCGCTCGGCGCGCGGTCGATGATCGACTGCGGGATCGGTGCGTCATCGCCGGCGCGCTCGTTCCGATACCGCGCGAGCTCGTAGACGAGCGTCTTCGGGCAGTCCTTGATCACCGCGAACCCTCCGGCGCTGTCGCCGTACAGGGTCGAGTAGCCGACCGCCATCTCCGACTTGTTCCCCGTCGTCAGCACGAGCCAGCCGAACTTGTTCGACAGCGCCATCAGCAGGTTGCCGCGGATCCGCGCCTGCAGGTTCTCTTCGGTGAGATCGGCCGGGCGTCCGTCGAACACCGTGCCGAGCGTCGCCATGTAGGCGTCCATCGCCGACTCGATCGGCAGCTCGAGCGTCTCGACGCCGAGCCTCGCCGCGAGCTGCCGCGCGTCGCCCTGCGTGGCGCTGGAGGAGTACGGCGAGGGCATCACGGCGACTGACACGACCTCGGGTCCGAGCGCATCGACGGCGATCGCCGCCACCAGTGCCGAATCGATCCCGCCCGAGAGGCCCATTACGACGTGGCGGAAGCCGTTCTTGGCGACGTAGTCGCGGAGCCCCAGCTCGAGCGCGGCGTAGACCTCGGCGACGGGTTCCAGCAGCGCGGCGACCGGGCCACCGACCTGATGGGCCTCGCCACGCGCTGGTGGCAGCTCGAGTCTGGCGATCACCGGCACATCGGGCTGCGCGCGCCGGCGCGCTGGTCGGTGTCGTGGATCGCGCAGCCGCGAGCTGTTCGGCCCCTCGGGATCGACGTTGACGACCAGCAGCTCCTCTGCGAACTGCGCCGCACGCGCGATCACCGTGCCCTCGTGGTCGATCACGACCGAGTGACCGTCGAATACGAGCTCGTCCTGGCCGCCGACGAGCGCGCAGAACGCCACCACCGCCAGGTTGTCCCGCGCCCGCTGGATCAGCATCCGCTCGCGCTCGAGACCCTTGCCGGCGTGGTACGGCGAGGCCGAGATGTTGAGCAGCAGCGTCGCACCCGCCAGCGCCTCGTCGGACGCCGGCGGCCCGGGCTCCCAGATGTCCTCGCAGACGGTCAGCCCGACGGTCACGTCGCCGACTTCGATCACCGCGCCCCCGGGACCCGACTGGAAGTACCGCTGCTCGTCGAAGACGCCGTAGTTCGGTAGGTAGACCTTGCGGTAGATCGCCTTGATGGTGCCGTCCGCCAGCACGGCGCACGCGTTGTAGACGTCGTCGGCACGCTCGGGAAATCCGACCAGCGCCACGATCCCGTGGGCGTGCTCGGCGATCCGACGGGTCGCCGCCCGGGCATCGGCGAGGAAGTGCTCCTTGAGCAGCAGGTCCTCCGGCGGGTAGCCCGTAACCGCGAGCTCGGGGAACAGCACCAGCTGGGCGCCGGCGGCGCGGGCGTCGTCGATCCGCGCGGCGATCTTCGCCTCGTTGCCGGCGATGTCGCCGACCGTTGCGTTGATCTGGGCCAGGGCTAGGCGGAGGGGGGAGGGCATCTCCTTTCAATTATCGGTGGCGGTTCGGCTGGGCGGCTTCCGTGGGGCGTGGGGCGGCCACCTTCGTGGCCTGAAAAACGGCGGCAGTGAAAAGGGTGGAGGTGCCATCCGGATCGCCTCTCGACGCCCCGACGCCCAACTCTGGCGTTCTCGGCTCGGCGGCCTCAGGCAGTCAGCGCAACTCGTTGAGTTTGGCAGTTGGGATGTTGATTGTTGTTGTCTGCCAGCTTGTTCTTGTCCGTAGAGCGGAGACGATCCCGGGAGGGGTCGTACGTGGGGCCGTTGACCGAGGTCGTCGGCGCGTCGCGTCGCGCGCTCGGGGAGGTCGCGGTCACGTGGCGTCCGGGGCGAGCAGTTCGGCCATCTTCTCGGCGGGTGTGGCCCACCCGAGCGTCTTCCTGGGCCGGCCGTTGAGCGAGTCGCTGATCTGATCCAGCGCCTCCTGGTCATGCACGGCGAGGTCGGTGCCTTTCGGGAGGTATTGACGCAACAGCCCGTTCGTGTTCTCGTTGCTGCCGCGCTGCCACGGCGAGTGCGGGTCACAGAAGTACACCGCGATCCCGGTCTCGCTCGTGAGCCGCCGATGCGCGCTCATCTCCGAGCCCTGGTCCCACGTCAACGACCGGGCGAGATGCGCCGGGACGTGCGCGACCCGGTCCTTGAGCGCGTCGATCACCCGCTCTGTGCTGCGGTCGTTCCCGACACGCGCGAGCGTCACGAACCGGGTCTGACGCTCAACCAACGTCACGACCGCGGAGCGCTGACCGGCACCAATGATCAGATCCCCCTCCCAATGCCCAGGCACGGCACGATCCTCAACCTCCGCCGGCCGCTCAGAGATATTCACCATGCCCGCGATCCGACCACGGTTCTCCACCGTCCCCTGCGGTTTGCGGGCCTTACGACCGGTCCGCAGCTCGGCCGTGAGCTGCTTGCGCAGCTCCCCCCGCGACTGCACGAACAACGACTGATAGATCGTTTCGTGACTGATCCGCATCTCCTGATCATCCGGATGATCGACCCTCAGTTTCGCGGAGATCTGCTCCGGCGACCACCGCCCCAACAAGCCCGCCTCAACAGCCGCCAACAACCTCGAGCTCGCCGAGAGCTTCGTCGCCTTCGGCCGGCACCCCAACCTTCGCGCGCGACGCTCCGCCGCGAACGGCGCATAGTGACCACGCCGCGGCCCGCACCGCGCGAGCTCCCGCCCGATCGTCGAACGATGCCTCCCCAACCCCCGCGCGATCTCAGCATTCGACTCACCACGCGCGACCCGCATCCCGATCTCGATCCGCTCCTCGATCGAGAGCCGAAACCCCGAATCCGACCGACGACACTGCCGGCGCAACACCGCATCCGCCCGCACCCGCCGCACCGTCGTCAACGAACACCCAACCTCGCCCGCGATCACGCGCAACAGCCCACCCTCCGCCAACCGCCCCTCAACCAACCGCCTGTTCTCCGGCGTCAACCACCGATACCGCCTGCCCTTCGCCATCCCAACCCTCCAATCACTCAACACAAAACACCATCGTGTTGCGATGACCGGATGAATCCACCCTCACCCGGTTGGCCGAGAACGCCACAGTTCGCGCAAGCGCGATGGTAGGCCCCACAACCACGGTTTTCATGGAATCCGGTGCGTCTGCGGAGCGGGCCAGCTGTCACCCCTTCAATGCGCCGTTTTTCATGTACCGCAGTTGTCCCCACCGCTCAAGCATTCGAGCGCTGGCCGCGCCCGGACTACGACGACGGCAATGTGTGCGCCGCGCCGGCTCCCGCCGCGCCGCGCCCGAGCCAGAACTGTGCGAACTGGCGCAGCAGCGGGAGGCTTGGGGAGCCGACGGTGACCATGTGCGCCCACGCCAGCCCGACCAGGCCGGCGGTACCGGGCTGGCGGGCGAGGATCACGGCCTGGCCCGTGGCCGCGAGGCCGGGGGTGAACGGCCCGGCCATGATCGACTGGGCCAGCGCTCGCAGTCCGGGCGGCGGCGCGCGACCGCCGTACTCGATCACGACGTTCCCGAGCGACAGGGCGGTCAGCAGCTGGTTGTCGTTGAGCGTGCTCTCGTCGTGTGTGACGGGCTCGACGACATGGGGGCCACTCGTCGGCGGATCGGAGTTGTACGGCGGGCGCAGGCGGCCGGGGGGGAGGTGGGCGTCGCCGAGGTCACGGAAGGCGAGCCCCGGACCGGCCGTGCTCCCGGTCACGCCGGCCTGGTCGTTGCCGGCGAAGTAGCCGGACAGGAGCGCGATCGCGCCGACCGACACCAGCAGCGATGCGACGCCGATCGCGACCCGCTCGAGCGTGCGCCCGGCGCGCGAGTTCCAGTTCACCGCTATTGGGCCACGCGAAGCGCGGGCCGGCGGGGCGCTGGCCCTGCGCCGTTGCCGGGCGGGGCGGCCGCGGCGGCGGCGAGCTCCTCGATCGAGCTCACGAGCTCCGTGGCCAGCGTCTCGACGTCGCCGAGCGCGTCGTAGTCGGCCGTCAGCCCGAAGTTGAGCTGCCCGTTGTAGCTCATGATCGCGATCCCGAGCGCGGTGTTCTCCGCGAGCGGAACCATCGGGTAGATGCGCTCGAGCTGGCGCCCTCGCACGTACAGGGGAAACTGGGGGCCCGGGACGTTCGTCACGACGACGTTGAAGAGCCGCTGGCGGGCCTGCAGGCGAGCCGCCTGGGCCATGATCGTCGGCGGCGCAAAGCCGGTCAGCTGGGTCAGCACCTGCGCCCCGACGGCCTGACCGGAGTCCTTGATCCCGTCCATCGCGCGGCGGATCTTGAGCATCCGCTGGATCGGGTCGGTCAATCCGACCGGGAGCGGGGCCCACATCGCCGCGACCTTGTTGCCGAGCGCGCCCCGCTCAACCTCGGCGCGGACCGACACCGGGACCATCGCCTTCAGCACGACGCCCTCGGTCTCCTGTCCGTGGATCCGCATGTAGTTGCCGAGCCCGCCCGCGACGGCCGCCAGGACGGCGTCGTTGACCGTCCCACCGAGCGCGTTCTTGATCGCCTTGAACTGCTGCAGGTCACCGTTCACCCACGCGAACCGCCGGTGCGGCCCAATCCGGACGTTGAACGGGCTCGGCGGTGCGGCGTTCAGTCCCGCCCACGCCATCGCGCCGAGTCCGACCAATCCGGTGCCGACCCGGTCGGCGACCTGCCGCGGGCCCCGGAAGACCGCGCGAACGCCGCGCACGACCTCGGCCGGGACGGTGGCACGCTCGAGCAGCGCCTCGGCCAGCAGCTGTGTCCCGGTCGGCAGCGGCTTCGGGAGCCAGTCGTGCTCGGGTGGCGCAACCGGCGCCGGATCGGGCGACGAGTCGAACAGCACGGTCGCAATATCGACGCCGGAGACGCCGTCGACGAGCGCGTGGTGCGTTTTCGACAACAGCGCGAAGCGCCCGTCGGCGAGCCCTTCGACGAGCCACAGCTCCCACAGCGGCCGCGTCCGATCGAGTGCCTGGGAGAAAACACGGCCGGCCAGCCGCTTTAGCTCGTCATCGCTGCCCGGGCGGGGGAGGGCCGTGTGGCGCACGTGGTACTGGGCCCTGAAGTGCGGGTCGTCGACCCACACCGGCCGACCCTGCTCGAGCGGCACGAACGCGAGCCGCTGCCGGTAGCGGGGCACCAGGTGCAGACGCGACACGATCGCCTCGCACACCTCGGCGTGGTCGGGCGCGGGCCCCTCGAAGATCGCGCACCCCGCCACGTGCATGTGGGCGGAGTCGCGCTCGAGGTGCAGGAACGAGCTGTCGAGCCCGGTCAGGCGGTCGCGATTGGCCACAGAGCGGATTCTTGCAGGGCATCGCTCAAACCCGCTGTTGCCCCCGTAGAGCGGGGGTTTCGGGGGGTGCGAGTGGGCGCGGACGCGTTCACAGTGTGACCGGCCGCACAGTGCGCCGATTTTCGGTAGCTAGATTGATCGAGTCGTTTATTCGACCTGCCGAGTCGCCCCTGCCCGGTGCGGGGACGAACGGGGGACCCGCTGCCGGGCATCGCACAGATGTGCCGCCCGGCCGGGGCGAATCGACTGCCCGGCGCACACCGACGGCAGTCGTAGCGACCACTCCAAAGCGCGCGTCCTGCGTGCTCACGGGTGGTCGCGAGCCCGTCAGCTAACTCCGTAGGCGCCCGGTCGGAATCTGCACCAGGAGGTCCTCAAGATGAGGCCCAGTCTCAACTTGCACAAATCGCGCCGCGCGCAGATAGCGGTCGGCGCACTGACACTGATCATTCCCGGCTCCGCGTACGCGCTGAGCACGGGCTCCACCACCGCCCTCGCGGGCCCGGCGGGCACTCTGCCCGCGCCGCAGTTCGCGCTCGCGCCGCATCAGATCCGTTACGGCGACGCCGTGACCGTCAGCGGCGTCGCGCCGGCGACCGATGCCGGCCGGCAGCTGGCGCTGCAGTTCTCGGGCGCCGGCCGCAATTGGCGTGACATCGCGTCGACGAGGATCAACGGCGGCGGCCGCTTCAGGTTCCACGCCGCTCTGCGGCGCTCGGGTCTGGTTCGGATCGCGGGCCGAGACCTCGTCGCGTCGGCGACTTCGAGCGCGACCGCCACGGCGGCGCCGAGCGCAATCGCGCCGAGCGCTGCGAAGCCCGTCCGCGTGACCGCGCGGATCGCGCTGTCCGGTCGCCGGTTCAACGCCCTCGGCGGCTCGGCCGTGAACGTTCGCGGCCACCTGCTGCCGGCCGTTGGCCGTCGCGTGATCCGCCTCGACGCCCGCTTTGGGCGCACCTGGCGGACGCTCGCGAGCACGCGTACCGGCGCTCGAGGCGGGTTCGACCTGCGCTACGTCACAGGCGCAACCGGCCAGCACAAGCTGCGCGTCCGGTTCGCCGGCGACCGCGTCAACGCCCGCGTCAAGACCGGCGCCGGCGAGCTGACGGTCTACACGCAGAGCGTTGCCTCGTGGTACAACGACGGCGGCAATACCGCGTGTGGCTTCCACGCCTACTACGGCGTCGCCAACAAGGCGCTGCCGTGCGGCACGAAGGTCACGTTCGCCTACAACGGTCGCACCGTCACCGCGACGGTCGACGACCGCGGCCCGTTCGTCGCCGGTCGTGAGTGGGACTTCAATCAGAACGTCTCGGCCGCGCTCGGGATGGGCGGCGTGGCGACGGTCTGGTCGAGCCTGTAGGCCAGAAATGGGAAAGCCGGGGTGCATGCACCCCGGCTCCGGCCGGTGCATGCACCGGCCGGCGGGGGGCCGCATGCGGCCCCCCGAACAGCTTAAGCGGGCTGTACCGCTGCCTCGACGTGGCGGCGCGAGTCCTCGCGGCGGATCAGCACGAAGCACAGCAGGAACCCGACCACCGCGAACCCGGCGCCGATCAGGAACGCCGACTGGAAGCCCTGCGTGAGCGCGTACTTGAGCGGGCCGTGGCCACTCGAGAGCAGGCTCTGGGTGCGGGAATCGGCGACCGACGCCAGCACCGCGAGCCCGAGTGCCCCGCCGACCTGCTGGGCCGTGTTGATCAGCCCGCTCGCGAGGCCCGCGTCGCGCTCGCGGACGCCGGCCACAGCCGCGATCGTGACCGGCACGAACGACACGCCGAGCCCGATGCCCGCGAGCACCGAGGGGAGGAGGAGATCGGCCGCGAACGAGCCGTGGGTCGGGACCTGCGCGAACAGCACGAGCCCGGCCGTGACGAACACCAGCCCGGCGAGCAGTACCGGCTTGAAGCCGAGCCGCGTCACGAGCTGCGAGGCGACGCCGGCAGCGATGATGATCGAGATCGCCAACGGCAGGTACGAGAGCCCGGCGTGGATCGCGCTGTAGCCGAGCACCTGCTGCATGTACAGCGAGATGAAGAAGAACATCGAGAACAGGGACGCGCCGATCAGCAGACCGGTCGCGTTGGCGCCGGTGACCGTCGGGAGCTTGAAGATCCGGAACGGCACCAGCGGTGCCTCCGAGCGCTGCTCGATCACCGTGAACGCGCCGAGCAGCGCGACCGCCAGCGACAGCAGGCCGATCGTCTGGAACGAGCCCCAGCCCGCCTTCTGCGCGTCGACGAGCGCGTAGACGAGGATCGACAGCCCGGCCGTGACCGACACCGCGCCGGCGACGTCGAACCGCTTGCGATCAGCATCCACTCGGCTCTCTGTGATCAACCGCGGTGCGACCAGCGCGGCCGCGATCCCGATCGGCGTGTTGACGAACAGCACCCACTGCCAGCCGAGACCGCTCGTCAGGATGCCACCGAGCAGCACGCCGGCGGCGCCACCGGAGCCTGCGACCGCGCCCCAGACGCCGAGTGCCCTGTTGCGCTCCGCGCCCTCCGTGAACGTGGTGGTGACGATCGACAGCGCTGCAGGGGAGAGGAGCGCTGCGCCGAGGCCCTGGACCGCGCGGGCTGCGATCAGCCAGCCAGGGCTCTGGGCGAGCCCGCCGGCCAAGGATGCGACCGCGAACACGACGAGTCCGACCATGAATACGCGGCGGCGCCCCAGCAGGTCGGCGGCGCGGCCGCCGAGCAGTAGGAAGCCGCCGAATGTGAGCACGTACGCGTTGACGACCCACGAGAGCGAGTCCTGGCTGAAGTGAAGGCCACGGCCGATCGAGGGCAGCGCGACGTTGACGATCGACGCGTCGAGGACGACGACGAACTGCGCCATGGCGAGCAGCCCCAGCACGATCCATTTGCGTCTGTCGGTGGTGGCAGAAGTCATTGGCTGCTCCTAAGCTCTTGTGGACGTTAGTACAATCTGGAAGCGGAGTTCACGTTCCGAATAGTAGCGGAACCGCGACTCCGGTTTCAATCAGCCTTTGGTCCTAGAACGAATGAGCACCCAGCCACTCGACACCAAACCGCTCAGAGCCGACGCGCGTCGCAACCGTGAGCGCGTGCTCGAGGCCGCGCGCGAGTGTTTCGGCCGCGATGGGCTCGAGACGCAGATGGACGACATCGCCGCCCGGGCGGGCGTGGGGGTGGGCACCGTCTACCGTCACTTCGCCACCAAGGAAGCGCTCGTCGACGCGCTTGCGGCCGACTACTTTGCCGGTGAGACGGCGCTCGCCGAGCAGGCGCTGGCAGTCGAGGATCCGTGGGAGGCATTCGCCGGCTTCATGCGCGCCGGCGCCGAGCTGCTGGCGGAGAACCGGGCCCTCGCGCAGATATCGAGCGACCGCCCCGACGCGATGAAGGACGCCGCGTTCGCCGCCGCCGAGCAGCTCGGGTTCTTCGCGACGCTCGAGAAACTGATCGGGCGTGCCAAGGATGCCGGCGAGCTGCGGCCAGAGTTCGAGCTCGAGGACATCCCCGCGATCATGTGCTCGCTCGGCGCGCTCCAGATAAGCGGCGGCGCGTACGCGAACTGGCGCCGCGTGCTGGCGTTCGTGCTCGACGGGCTGCACGGGCCTGGTTCGGACCTGCCGCCGGTGCTCGCGCAGTTCCCACAACGCGACGTCTGAGCCCCCGCGTAGCCTCAATCGAGCATGGCTGGCCGCTGCGTCGCGCACGTCGACATGGACGCGTTCTACGTGTCGGTCGAGCTGCGCCGGCGTCCGGAGTTGCGCGGGCTACCCGTGATCGTCGCCGGCAGCGGCCCGCGTGCGGTCGTAACGACCGCGTCGTACGAGGCGCGGCGGTTCGGGGTGGGGTCGGCGATCCCAGCCGCGCGAGCGCGGCGGCTGTGCCCCGACGGCGTCTTTCTGACACCCGACTTCGCCTACTACCGGGAGGCCTCGCGCGAGGTGATGGCGATCGTTCGGGCTCATGCGGACGTGGTCGAGGTCGTCGGCCTTGATGAGGCGTACCTGGAGCTGACCGGCCTACCCGCCCCGCATTCGGCGATGCGGCGGCTGGTGCTCGAGATCGCGCGCGCGAGCGGCTTGAACTGCTCGGTCGGGATCGGCTCGAACAAGCTCGTCGCGAAGGTCGCCTCCGACGCCGAGAAGCCGCAGGGGTTCGTCGTCCTGACCTCCGAGCAGGCACGGCTGCGGTTCGCGCAGTCGCCCCCCGGACTGGTGCCCGGGATCGGCCCGAAGACTGCGGAGCGGCTGCGGGCGCTCGGCATCGAGACGCTGTCGCAGCTCGCGACGGCACCGGCGCTTCAGGTGGCGCAGAAATTCGGGCCGCGGCTCGGCGCCGAACTGCAACGGCGCGCCCGATTCGAGGACGACGGCGCTGTCACGGAGGAGCGGAAAGTGATCTCCGAGTCCCGCGAGACGACGTTCGACATCGACATCGCCGACCCCGCGCGCCTCGAGCAGATCCTCGGCGAGCTGGTGGCGCGGCTGTGCGCGACGCTCGTCGCCCAGGACCGGCGGGGGCGCACGATCGGGATCAAGGTCCGCCTCGACGACTTCTCAACGCATACGCGCGCACGCACGTTGTCCGAGCCCGTCGCGAGCGCCGACCGCGTCGGCCCGGTCGCGCTCGCGCTGTTGCGGGAGTTCGCCGCGCCGCGCCCGGTGCGGCTGCTGGGCGTGCGTGTCGCGGGTCTCGAGGCCGCGGAGGAGGACCAGCTGAGGCTGGAGGTCGCGGTCTAGTAGAGCGCGGCGGCCAGGCGGCGGCGCGACTCGCGCGCGAGCGGGTGCTCGACGCCGAGCTCGTCGAGGATCCCGACGACCACGCGTCGGATGTCGTCCTTGGAGCCGTCGGCGGACGGGAGCGCCTCGAGCAGCAGGTCGAGCCCGCGCTCATAATCGTCCGCGTCGAGCGCCTCGAAAGCGCTCTTCAGGTCCGGCTCGGTTGCGCCCTCCAGCGCGATGCGGGCCGCGAGGCCGTCGGCGGCGAAGCTGCCCGGCACGCGTTTGAGCAGCGCAAGCGCTTCGTCGTTCTCGCCACGCGAGTGGAGCAGTTTGGCGAGCGGGACGGCTGCGCCGGCACGGCTCGGCTCGAGCTCTACGGCGCGCCGTAGTGACTCCTCGTCGCCGGCCTCGATCAGCTCGTCGACCTCTGAGGGGACGAGTCCATCGAAGAACCGCTCGACCGCGGCCGGCGGCTGTGCGCCAATGAATTCGGCGACGACGGCGCCGTCCTTGAATGCCTTGACCGCCGGAATGCTCTGGATCCCATACGTGCGCGAGAGGTTCGGGTTCGCGTCGGTATCGACCTTCGCGAGCTCGACCTTCCCGGGCCGGGAGGCGACCGCCTTCTCGATGACGGGGCCGAGCTGGCGGCACGGGCCGCACCACTCCGCCCAGAAGTCGACGACGACCGGGACCGTGTGCGATCGATCGATGACGGCCTGCTGGAAGTTCGCCTCGGTGACGTCCATGCCACTGATGGTAGAACCCCCGTGTGGCCGACCTCGAGATCGAGCCGGACGGTGTCCGCCTTTCGGCCTCTGAGGCAGGCTCCGGCGCACCGGTGGTGCTGTTGCACGGGCTGACCGCCACGCGACGCTACGTGGTGATGGGGTCGAGCGCGCTTGAGCGCTCCGGGCACCGGGTGATCGCGTACGACGCGCGCGGCCACGGGCGCTCGACCGGCGCGCTGGATCCGACCGCGTACGGTTACGACGAGCTGGCGCTCGATCTGGGGGCCGTACTTGACGCCGTCGGCGTGCAGCGCGCGGTGCTCGCGGGCTCGTCGATGGGGGCGCACACGCTGCTGCGGTTCGCGCTGGACAGTCCGGAGAGGGTGGCGGGGCTGGTTGTCATAACGCCCGCATACGACCCTGACACGAACGACGACCCGGCGCGGCTGGCTGAGTGGGACGCGCTCGCCGACGGCTTGCGGGACGGTGGCGTCGAGGGCTTTGTGGCCGCCTACGAGCGGGTGCGCGCGATCCCGGCGGGCTGGCGCGAGACGGTGCTCAAGGTGATCCGGCAGCGGCTCGCGCTGCACGAGCACCCGGAGGCGGTGGCCGACGCGCTACGCGCGGTGCCGCGCTCGCGGCCGTTCAGGTCGCTCGCGGAGCTCGCGTCGATCACGGTGCCGACCGCGGTGGTGGCGAGCGCCGACGAGCCCGACCCCGAGCATCCACAGGGGGTCGGGGAGGCCTACGCCGCGGCGATCGGGGGCGCGCGGTTGGTGCTCGACGAATCCGGTCACTCGCCGGTCGCGTGGCAGGGGAGCCAGGTGTCGGCGGTGATCGCCGAGGTCGTTGGGCGAGCCGCGTGGTGAGCGGTGAGACGGCGGGCTACTCCGGCACGCCGCTGTCCCGCAAGCTCGGGATCAAGCCGGAGGCTCGCGTGGCGCTGATCGCGGCCCCGGACGGGTTCGAGGACGGCACCCTCGGAGCGCTTCCGCCCGGGGTCGTGGTGCGTCGTCGCGCACGCGGTCCGCTCGACGTGATCGTCGCGTTCTTCTGCGAGCGGACCGAGCTGGAGCGACGGCTACCGGCGCTGCGCGCGGCGCTCGCGCCGGCGGGCGGGCTGTGGATCGCATGGCCGAAACGCGCCTCGGGCGTCCCGACCGACCTCGGCGATGACGCCGTCCGCGAACTCGGCCTCGCCGCCGGGCTCGTCGACAACAAGGTGTGCGCGATCGACGAGATCTGGTCGGGGCTACGGTTCGTCTACCGGTTGCGGGACCGCTAGCCGAGCTTCACCTTCTCGGGCCGCGCGTTGGCCGGCGCGAGGTAGCCGTTGCCGCGGAAGTGGATCTCAACCGTCAACGTCTCACTGCGCGGCCGGTGCCTCCCCGAGGTCGGCAGGCGGCTGAACGAGGCAGTCCCGGAGAACGTGCAGTTCGGCTGTATCGGCGCGAGGTCGAACGACACCTCTCTGTTGCCGAGGAAGTACTCGATCGTGGCGCTGCCAAAGCAGGCCACCGAGGCCGGGAGGAACGACGGCCGGCTGACCGACGCGGTCGTCGTGAACACGTACGGCTTGTGCTTGTCCGTTCCCGGACTCGTTCTCGCCTTGACCTTCGGCACGGGGGTCGGGTTCGGAAGCGTGAAGAACGTTTGATCTGCTCCGGTGGAGATCACGCTCACGCCGTGCAGCGCGATCAGCCGGTAGTGGAACAGGACGCCGGGCTCGATGCCCTGGAGCGACCCAGTTACGATCGCGGGCGCGTTCGACGCCGGCAGCACGCCGCCGGATACCTGCATCCCGTAGGCCGTGGTGGGCCCATACTGGAACGTCCACGACGTGACCTCGCCGTTCGTGTTCACCGTCCCGGTCAGCGTCGCGCTGCTCTTGCCGATCGCGACCGCGGGCCCGGTCGTGGCGGCCGCGGGCGGGTGGCCGCCGGTCCTGAAGGTGTGGTCGGCGCCGAGGCTCGTGCCGAACTTGTTCGTCGCGAGCAGGCGGAAGTGGTACAGGGTTCCAGGGATCAGGCCGCTCGCGCTGGTACTGACGCCGCGCGCTTTCGCTCCCGACCCGGCGGACTTGGCCTTGGTCGTGACCCCGTAGGAGGTCGTCAGACCGTATTGGAAGTCGTAGCTCGTGGCGCTGCCCTGGGGGTTGACGACGCCGCCGAGGACGGCGCTCGTGGTCGTGATCGACGACGCCGAGCCCGTCGATACGGTCGGCGACGAGGCCGCGTAGGCGATTCCACCGCATGCGACCGCGATCACCAGCGCGATCACCAGCGTCCTGATGCTGCGTTCCATTTCGGCTCCTTCTCGGGACGGTTCTGAGGGCTTATACCCGGACGGAGGGCTGAAGTAGCGGTCTTGCGTGGACGCTCGTGGACGCTCGAAGCCGGTGCTCACAAGTTCTTCACAAACAACCGGAATTTCGAATATCGTTGTCTCATGTGGTGCGAGCGGCGGCCGGACGGGGGGTTGGTGACGTGGTCGATCGTCGCTGCGCTGATCGCCTTCGCGCTCGCGTCGTCGCGCCGCCCGCGCGCGCGAGCCTGCAGCTCGACCCGACGTGCGACTCGCTGAGCCCGGTCGCGTTCCCGTGCGTGATGCTCGACAAGGTGGCCGAGGGCGCGTCGGCTGAGTGCCGGAGCCTAGGCCTGCCGGCCAACGACTGCCTGCTGCCGATCGGGCACCAGGTGATCGCCGGCGAGGACAACGCATACCTTCAGTCCTGGGAACACGCGGCGGTGGCGTTCCAGTCCCAGCTCGGCAACTCGCTGCCGATGCTCCAAGCGCAGTGGATCGGGACGCACAACTCGTTCAACAGTCCCGCCGACGGCTTCACGTTGTCCCACGAGGACTCGAACCAGCAGCTGACGCTGTCCGAGCAGCTCGACATCGACATCCGCGCGCTCGAGCTCGACACGCACTGGCTACCGCGCCTGAACAAGGCCGGCGGGACGGTCGTGATCTGCCACGGCCAGAGCGCCAAACAAGCGAACCTCGGCTGCACCACCGAGCCGCCGATGACGAGCGTGCTGCCGGAGATCGATCGCTGGCTGACAGCGCACCCGACCCAGGTGATCCTCCTGTACCTGGACGACAACTTCGGTCCCGCTCGCGCGTACACCGAGACGGTCAGCGATCTCGAGGGAGGCCTGCGGCGCCCGAACGGGAGCTCGATGATCTTCCATCCGACGGCTATCGGCGCCCGCGGGTGCCAGGAGATGCCACTCGGGGTTTCGCGCGATCAGATCCTCGCCAGCGGGGCGCAGGTGATGATCGTCGGCAACTGCCAGAGCGGCTGGGCCTCGGACGTGTTCGGCTGGGACGATCACGTCGAGAGCGGCAGCACCCCGAACTACCAGCCGTTCCCGGGCTGCGACGCCACGTACTCGCGCGCGGTCTACAACAGCGAGATGGTGCGCTACTACGAGGATTCGACGCTCGTCTCGGCGCTCCTGAACCCGACCGAGAGCTGGGCCCAGTACTCGGCGAACCTGTTGAGTCCGGCCAAGGTCACCTCGATGACCGACTGCGGCGTGAATCTGTTCGGCTTCGATCAAATCCTGCCGTTCGACGGTCGACTAGCGGCCTCGATCTGGAGCTGGGCGCCGAACGAGCCGCGGGCCGCGGACGGCAGCTGCGCAGCCCAGGGAGCCGATGGGCGCTGGCGGACCGAAGGCTGCGGCACGAGCTACCCGGCGGCGTGCCAGACGGCCGCGGGCTGGGCGCTGTCAGCGCCGGTGACGTTCGCCGACGCGCCGGCCGCGTGCGGCGCGATTGGCGGTAGCTTCGATCTGCCGCGCACCGGCTACCAGAACGCGCTCCTGCACGCCGTCGCCGGCGCGCAGTCGGTGTGGATCAACTACCACGTTTGACGCCAGCGGCGCGGGGTGGGGCGCCCGCGCCGCAGCACGATCCGGGACGACGAGATGTGATCGGCGTCTAGCCCAGGCTTCCACTACCCAGATCAACGGGACTGGTGGAGCGTCCCGACTGGGATGACGGACAGCCAAACGTTCGTGTAGCTCATGCCCTGAATGGCACTGCCGCCGCTGCCGACTGGTCCCATGGCGTCGAAGCACGACTGGCTGATCTTGCCGCCTTTCGGGAGCGACGCGGCAAGTGAGTCGGTCAGGCTCGCGGCGCCGATGGGGTGCTCGGTCGGGTCGGCGGGGGTGTAACCCATGTTTGGGACCGAGGCGCGCGCGCTGACAGGTACGTTTATGCCGAGTCCCTGGGGCATGTTCGATGTGGTGATAGAGGCCGCGGCCTCGCCGAGCGTGGGACTGCTCGTGTTCTGCCCGACCCTCATCGTTTGCTGTGCGGTGCAACCGCCGGTGGCGATGTAGTTGCCTGGGGGCAGCGAAACGGTTGCCGGGTTACCAGTGGCGAAGTACCCGTCGGTCGGCCCGCCGGGACCGGCTACGCCGCGAGGCCCAGCTTTCGACCATGCGATCGCGCGTTCGGTCGCGCGGTGGCAGCGACCGGCGTGGGTGATGAGTCGGACTGCGCCAGTTCGGTTGTTGACGCAGGCATGGAAGACGCCCGCGCTCTCGGCATTCCCGGTGCGTACGACCGCCAGGCCTGTGCCCGCGAGAGCGATAGAGAGCGCCAGGAGCGCGACGATGAGCGCGGGACTCGGTCGGAACCAACGTGGCATGAGCAGCAACCTCCCAGAATCGTCGTACGTAGCGGAAACGTGGGGCTCCATCGAAAAGTTGCGGCGATCGCGGCTCGCCGCAACAGCTGGTCCCACAGCTCCGTGTGCAGATCAAGGGCGCAATCGGGCCGATCCCTGCCTAGAGTCCAGCGCGTGACGATCCCGGCGAGCTCCAATCCCGTGCGCGCCTGGCTGGGCAGACGACGCCGAGACCTGCTCTGGATGTGGGGGCTGCGCGCGCTGCCGCGCCGCGTGGTCTGGTTCCAGTGGCGCGCGCGTCAGCTGGCGTGGCGCACCGACGACCTGTTCAGCTTCATGTCGGCGACCCGTCCCGAGGACCTGCGCGTGCTGCTCCGGTCCGCGCGAGGGTGCCACCGGGTCGTCGAGCTCGGCACAGCAACAGCGTGGACGGCGATCGCGCTCGCGCTCGAGGACCCGGCGCGCCGTGTGATCAGCTACGACCCGTTCGAGCGGCCCGAGCCGCACCGCTACCTGGCGCTCGTCGACGCGGAGGTGCGATCGCGCATCGAGCTGGTGACCGCGCCCGGATCAACCGGACCGCGGAGCTCGGAGCCCGTCGACCTGCTGTACATCGATTCGTCCCACGATCGCGAGGAAACGATCGCCGAGGTGCACGCCTGGCAGCCGTCCTTACGTCCGGGCGCGCTGATCCTGTTCGACGACTACCTGAACTCGAACTTCTCAGGCGTCCGGGACGCGATCGAGCAGCTGGGGCTCGATGGGGAGCGGCTGGGGAAGCTGTACGTGCATCGGCATGGCGCCGGGTCGCACACCACAAACAGCGCTCGATAATCGGGCTTATGTAGCCCACAATGGCGAATTCGCCCGGTTCTAGGACTGATCGCGCTAACCGGTCGAATTCAACGCGCTCCGGCTAGACGCCAAAGGCCGAGGCGATGACGACCGTGTGGTGGTTGATATCTCCACCGATCGCCTCCGGAACGGAAGCTATGGGAGGTTTCGGCGCGCCCCGTGGGATCTAGCGCGCCGTTGGGCGTGCAGAAACGCCACTTCTCTCGGCGCTCGAATTATGTGTACCGGTGACACGGCGAGCTGGGCACGGGCCTGATACAAGATTGCAGCGGGTGTCTCAGCTAGAGGGTCGCCCGCGCCGAGGAAGAAATCATCTCGATGAGCCGCTGCCCGCTTAGGACACCCGCCACCCGCACCGAGCTGCTCGCGATCATGGGTGCGCTGGCTGCGCTGGCGCTTCCGAGCGCCGCCAGCGCCACGGGCGCGCCGAGCGGCGGTACGGGCGGCGATGCGGGCGGTGCAGGCGGCGCCGCGGGCGGGCCTAGCGGCGGTGCGGGTGTTGGTGGCCTTGCGCCGACCAAGCCGCCGGCCGGGAAGCTTCCGAAGGCACCTTCCAAACGCGCCAAGGGCAAGTGGGTCGGAGGCTTCACGCTGACCGAGTACTGGCCGGCGCCGGAGTCGTGGTTCGTCGGCCGGCTGGTGCACGCGCCCGGGCTGCCGGGGACCTACCCGATCGACTGGCTGTATTCGGCGACCGGGATCTCGATGGAGGGCGAGGGCCTCGGACTCGACGGTCGGCTGTACCACATCGCCCAGCTGGGCAACGGCGGCTGGGTGACCGCCGCGGGGGCCTCGACCTCGGCCGCTGCGGGGTGGCCGGGGGGCGCGCCCTACTGGCGCGCGGGCGACTATTGGCGCAACCGCTCCGGCGGCGTCACGTTCCCGCTGCAGCGCGGCGGGTGGTCCGCCGGGCGCGGGCGCAAGTACGTGCCGCTGCGACAGGTCAGCTTTGCGCTGGGCGCGTCGCTACCGCTCCAGTACTACCGCTCGATCGCTGTCGATCCGGGCGTGATCCCGCTCGGTAGCCGGGTCTACATACCCGCCTACCGTCATGATGGCTACGGCGGCTGGTTCGTCGCGCAGGACACGGGCGGCGCGATCGGCGGGCGTCACATCGACGTGTATCGCTCGCCGCCGGCCAGTCCGACGGACTCGGGTCAATATCTGACCGGCGAGCGCGTGTTCGTGGTCCGCCCAAGACGCTGAGCCACCCGTCTGCGACCAACTACACTGAGCGTCGAAATGCCCAAGCAGCAACGGACGATGCGGATCGAGCAGCGCAGCCAGCTGGCCGCGATGCAACAACTCGAGTCGCGCACAGACGAAGAGCTCGAATCGGAGACGAAGTTCAAGGCCGCGGCGCAGGCGATCCTCGGCGCGCGGGCGGCCGAGCGCTACGACGCGAAGGCCGCGCGGGCCCATTTCCAGCGCGCGCTGGCCGCTGCGCGCCCACAGGAGCGCCTGCAGCTCCGACGGATGGCCGACGCCTCCCTGGCGCTCGCCGAGCGCCGTGCCGACGATCTCAAGGCCGCCGCCGAGAAGCTCGGCGTCGAGGCGCCCTCGACGCGCCAGCTGCGGGGCCTCAAGTTCATGGGCCTGATCATGCCGACGAAGAACGCCGGCACGCTGGCGCGGATCCGCGGCGTGGTGCTCGTGATCCTGCTGATCATCGCGATCCTCGCGGCGGGCTTCGGGATCGTGAAGCTGGTGGCCCTGCCGTTCGGCGGGCTGTCGCTGGATCTGTCGATCTTCTACGGCCTGGTGGTGGTCGCGGTCGCGATCGGCGCGCTCGTGTACTTCGGGCGCCGGCGTCAGAAACGGATGCTTGCCGAGCGCGCGGAGCAGAGCGCCGCGCGGTCCGGCTGACCGCGGAGCGCCGCTGTGTGCGGCCGCTACACGCTCGCAACCCCCAATCCGGCCGCCGTCCGTGAGCGATTCGCAGTCGGCGACTCGATCGAGATCGCGCGCCGCTACAACGTCGCACCCGGCGACGACGTGCTCGCTGTCACGACAAGCCGCGAAGGGCAACCACGCGGTGAGCTGTTGCGCTGGGGACTCGTCCCGTCGTGGGCGGACTCTCCGCAGACAGGCCTGAAGATGATCAACGCGCGCGTCGAGACGGTCGCTGAGCGGCCGGCGTTCAGGCGCGGGTTCGAGCGCTACCGCTGCCTGATCATCGCCGACGGGTTCTACGAGTGGCAACGGATGCCGCACGGGCCCAAGCGGGCCTTTCACATCACGCGCGACGACGGCGGGCTGTTCGCATTCGCCGGGCTGTGGTCGATCTGGCACGGCGACGACGACCGGGTGCTGCGCTCCTGCACGATCCTGACGGCGGCCGCCAACTCGGCGATCGCGCCGCTGCACGACCGGATGCCGATCATCCTCGCGCGCGATGCCGAGGCGGCGTGGCTCGATTCCTCGACGCCACGGGAAGCGCTCGACTCGATCTTGACGGGCCTGACCCCCGCGCAGACGGCGCTGCAGGCCGTCGGCCCGGCGGTCAACGACGCGCGCTACGACGGGCCCGAGTGCCTCGCGCCGCCCGTGCCGAGCGGCCAGGCGGCGCTGTTCTAGTCGCAGCTCTACGAGACGGCGACGGTGACCTTCGACATCACGACGGCCGGCGAGGGCATCTCGTTCGCGTCCGTCGGCAGCGATCCGATCGCGTTGACGACGTTCTGACCCTTGACGACCTTGCCGAGCAGCGCGTAGTCGGGCGTAAGCCCGGCGGACTGGGTCGCGTTGGCCGCCGTGACGACGAAGAACTGGCTCCCGGAAGCACCGGAGGGCTCCGTCTGCGTCTTCGCCATCGCGACGTCGCCGCGCACGTATTGCACGTTCTGCGGCGGCGGTTCGACGACCGTGTAACCGGGACCGCCCCCGCCGGTTCCGGTCGGGTCCCCGCCCTGAATCACGAACCCGGGGACGACGCGGTGGAAGATCAGGCCGTCGAAGAAACCGCGCTTGACGAGTGCGTAGAACGAGGCCGACGTCTTGGGCGACTGCTTGACATCGAGCTCGAACGCGAACGTGCCACAGTTCGTGAGCACCGTGACCGTGTATGTGCGGCGCGGATCGAGCTTCACGGTCGGTGCCGTCAGGTGCCCCGGCCCTCTGGGCCGCGGGACGGGCACGGTGCCGCACTGCGCACCTGTAGCTGCGGGGGCCGCGGTCCGTGGCGTCGTCGCGAGGTTCGCCTGGGTGGTCGTGGTCGCGCTGTGGGTGGACGAGCTCCCACACCCCGACAGGGCGAGCACGGCGGCGATTGCGAACAGGGCGCAGCGCATCGCGCGGAAGAAAAGCACACCCCGCCGCAATAATCCTCACTCCCCCCGATGTCCCTCTCCCCCCTGCTCCAGCGTTATGAACATGTGCTGCTCGACCTCGACGGATGCGTCTGGATCGGCGACGAGTGCACGCCGGGCGCGCCCGCGGCGATCGCGGAGCTGCGCGCCGCCGGCAAGTCGCTCGCGTTCCTGACCAACGATCCCAGCCGCGCGCCGGAGGAGTTCGTGCGCAAGCTGTGGTCGCTGGGCGTTCAGGCCTCGCTTGAGGAGATCGTCACCGTCGGCGCCGCGATCCAGCACGTGCTCGCCGAACGGCACGCGCCAACGAGCGCATACGTGATCGGCTCGAGCGCGATCTTCCGGCACGTCGGCGACGCCGGCGCGCGAATCGTCAACGGCACCGAGCGCGCGGTTGAGGCGGACGTCGTGGTGATCGCCGGGCACGACGACCTCGACTTCTTCGAGCTCCGCGACGCGACCCAGGCGGTGCTCGCGGGGGCCGAGATGCTCGCCGCCGGCCGCGACCGCACGTTCCCCTCGACGGGTGGCATGTGGCCGGGCACCGGCGCGATCGTGGCCGCGCTCGAGTACGCGACGGACCGGGTCGCGCACTCGATCGGCAAACCCGACCCGCAGATGTTCAACACCGCGCTCGACCGCCTCGGTCCGGGCCCCGCGCTCGTCGTCGGCGACCGGATCGATTCGGATCTCGCCGGCGCAGCGGCGGCGGGGCTCGACGGTGCGATCGTGCTGACCGGGGTCAGCGATCGCGCCGCGGCCGAGGCCGCGACGGATCCCGCCCCGGTGGCGATCGCCGACGACCTGCAAGCGCTCGTGGTGGCGAGATGAAGCTATCGCTGATCGTCAACCCCTCCTCGGGTGGCGGGCGCGCGGCGCAGGCGCTCGAACAGGTCGGCGCGGAGCTCGATCGGCTCGGGCTCGAGCACCACGTCGAGCGCACCCGCGACCTCGAGCACGCCCGCGAGCTGGCACGGGCCGCGACCGCGGCCGGCGAGACCGCGGTCGCGCTCGGCGGCGACGGGCTGGTTGGCGCCGTCGCCGGAGCGCTTCAGGCGGCCGAAGGCGGCGGTCTGCTCGGCGTGCTCCCCGGCGGGCGCGGGAACGACTTCGCGCGCTCGCTGCGGATCCCGCTCGAACCGGTGGCGGCGTGCCGGGTGCTCGCCTCGGGCGTCGAGCGTGCACTCGACCTTGGAGATGCGGGCGGACGCACGTTCATCGGGATCGCGAGCTGCGGGTTCGACTCCGAAGCCAACCGGATCGCCAACGAAGCGACGCTCGTGCGCGGGAACCTCGTGTACGCGTATGCGGCGATCCGGGCGCTGATCGGCTGGCGGGCGGCGACGTTCACGCTCGTCCTCGATGGCGAGCCGCCGCGCACCGTCACCGGCTACACGGTCGCGGCCGCGAACTCGAACGGGTACGGCGGAGGGATGCTGATGGCGCCGGACGCATCGACAACCGACGGTCAGCTCGATGTCGTGATCGTCGGCGACACGTCGAAGCTGAGGTTCCTGCGGCTGCTGCCGAGCGTGTTCAAGGGCGCGCACGTCCGTGAGCCGGGCGTCGAGGTCGTTCGCGCCCGGGAGGTCCGGATCAGCGCCGATCGACAGTTCACGATGTACGCCGACGGCGACCCGATCGCCGAGCTACCGGTGACCGTCCGGGCGGTCCCGAATGCGGTCCGGGTGATCGTTCCGCGATGAGTTCGCTCGGCGCGAAGATCGTCGCCGCCCGCGCGGTCGGCGAGCTCGCTCGCCGCGCCCGACGGGGCGGCGGCACGAGCTTGCCGGGGAAGGTCCTGATGGCGCTCGAACCGCACGCGATCGCCGAGCTAGGGGCGCGCCTCGAACGTGGCTCGGCGATGCTATCGGCGACCAATGGCAAGACGACCACGGCGGCGATGGCGGCATCGGTGCTCGGGCAGGCGGGGATCGCGATCGTCCACAACCAGGCAGGCGCGAACATGGCCGGCGGGGTCGCGTCGACGCTGCTCTCCGCCGCCCGCGCGGGCGGCAGGATCGACGGCGAGCTCGGCCTGTTCGAGGTTGACGAGTTCTGGCTGGACCGGCTCGTAGACGAGCTCGAGCCGCGCGTGGTGCTGCTGTCGAACCTGTTCCGCGATCAGCTCGACCGCTACGGCGAGCTCGAGACGATCGCCGACCGGTGGGCCGAGGTCGTGTCGAGTCTGAGCGAGCCGACCGGGCTCGTGCTCAACGCGGACGACCCGCTGATCGCCGACCTTGGCCGGGTCGGAGATCAAGCGCGACCGAACGTGACCTACTTCGGAGTCGAGGACCTGGCGATGGCGCTGCCCGAGATGCAGCACGCCTCGGATTCCAAGCACTGCCGCCGGTGCGGTGCCGCATACACGTACGAGACGATCTACCTCGGGCATCTGGGCCGGTACAGCTGCCCGTCGTGCGGCCAGCAGCGCCCGGTGCCGGACGTCGCCGCGGAGCGGATCGAGCTCGACGGGACGCGCGGCGCGCGGTTCCAGTTGCGCACGCCAGCCGGGACGGCGACGGTCGCGCTGCCGCTGCCGGGGCTCTACAACGTCTACAACGCGCTCGGTGCGGCGTCCTTGTGCCTGGCGCTCGGGGTCCCCTTGACGACGATCGTCGCGGGGCTCGAGGCCGTGACCGCAGCGTTCGGTCGCGCCGAGACGGTCGCGATCGGCGCCATTGAGCTGTCGATCCTGCTGGTCAAGAATCCCGCCGGCGCGAACGAGATCCTGCGCACCCTCGCGCTGGAGTCTGGCGAGCTGGACGTGCTCGGGATCCTCAACGACCGGACCGCGGACGGCCGCGACGTGTCGTGGATCTGGGATGCGGACTTCGAGCTGCTGGCGAGGCGAGTTCGCCGCGTCACGTGCGCGGGGACCCGCGCCGCGGAATTGGCGCTCCGGCTCAAGTACGCCGGGGTCGAACCGGCGCGCCTGCGGGTAGTGCCGGGCGTCGGTGACGCGCTCGACGATGCGCTCGCCTCCGCGCAGGGGGATCGGCTGTACGCGCTGCCGACGTACACCGCGTTGCTCGAGCTGCGTGAGGAGCTCGCCTCCCGTGGCCATGTGGGGCGCTTCTGGGAGCGACGTGGGAGCGCCGCATGAGCGTCATCTGGCACGACCTCGAGTGCGGCGGTTACGTCGAGGACCTGCCGCTATGGCGCTCGCTTGCGCGCGAGCAGGGCGACCCGATCCTGGAGATCGGCGCAGGCACCGGCCGGGTGGCACTCGACCTCGCCGGCCATGGTCACCGCGTCACCGCGCTCGATCTCGATCCCGAGCTGCTGGCGGAGCTTGAACTGCGGAGCGACGGGCTCGAGCTCGTGACGGTCGCTGCCGACGCGCGCTCGTTTGCGCTCGACGCGCAGTTCGCGCTGTGCCTGGTCCCGATGCAGGCGATCCAGCTGCTCGGTGGGCGCCGCGGCCGGGCGGCGTTTCTCGCCCAGGCGCGAATGCACCTGCGCCCGGGCGGCATGCTCGCGGCGGCGATCGCCGAGCAGCTGGAGCCGTATCAGGTCGCGGCCGGGGAGCCAGGTCCCCTGCCCGACATGTGCGAGCGCGACGGGGTCGTCTACTCGAGCTTCCCGACCGCGGTCCGCGCCGACGGCGACGGATTCGTGCTCGAGCGCCGTCGCGAGACGGTACGTACGGATGGCAGCCGCACGTGCGCCGAGCATGCGATCAGGCTCGATCTGGTGTCGGCGGATGAGTTCGAGCGCGAGGCCACCGCCGCCGGGATGACCCGCGCCACGCGAGCACGGATCCCCTCGACCGAGGACTACGTCGGCAGCGAGGTGGTGATCGTTCGTGCCTGATCGCGCGCTGCGCGTGTGCGCGTTGTACCCCGACCTGATGAACATCTACGCCGATCGCGGCAACCTGCTGCTGCTCGAGCGCCGCTGTCGCTGGCGCGGGATCGGGTTCAGCGCCTCGGCGAGCGGTCTCGGAGACCCACTCGACCCCGACGGCGCTGACCTCTACTACATCGGCGGCGGACAGGATCGCGATCAGCGGCTGTGCGCGTTTGATCTCGCCGAGGTCAAACGGGATGCGCTCCACGCCGCCGCGGCCCGCGGTGCGGTGATCCTCGCCGTCTGCGGCGGCTACCAGCTGCTCGGCCACCGCTATCAGCTCGGCGAAGAGTCGCTGCCGGGCGTCGGACTGGTCGACCTCGAGACTGTGCGGGCGCCGGACGGGGTGCCCCGGCTGATCGGGAACGTGGCGATCGAGCTCGCGCCCGACCCCCGCGACCCTCCTGCCTTGGCCGATCGGCCGCGGGTCCTGGCCGGATTTGAGAACCACGGGGGCCGCACGCGGCTGGGGTCAGACGCAACGCCTCTGGGGCGGGTGCTGAGCGGCCACGGCAACAACGGCGAGGACGGAAATGAGGGCGTCCGCGACGGAAATATTGTCGGCACGTACATGCACGGTCCGCTGCTGCCGAAGAACGCCTGGTTCGCCGACAGACTGATCGCGATCGCGCTCGGCCTCACTGAGCCACTGCCCCCGCTCGACGACGATTTGGAGGCGGCGGCGCACGCCGAGGCACGCCGCGCGGCGGGGCTGTAGCCCCTACGATTGCTGCCTGCCCTGCCGTGCGTCTACCGCCTGCAAAACGTGCCGCGCTCGTCGGCCCCGTCGTCGGGGCGCTCCTCGCGCTGTGCATCGCCGGCTGCGGCGCTAGCGCGATCACGAGGCCGAAGTCGGCGGTCGACGGTCCGGTCTCGACCACGACGACGACCAGCACGACGCCGCTTCCCGGAACCGACAAGCCGCCGATCACGGTCGGCGACAAGAACACTCCCGAGCAGTTCGTACTCGGTGAGCTATACGCCGAGGCGCTGACGGCCCAGGGCTATTCGGTGCAGGTGAACCGCAACATCGGACCCCCCGGGGTCACGATCCAGGCGCTCGAGAGCGGTCGCCTTGACATGTACCCCGAGTACCTGGGTGTGTGGGACTACGTGATCGCGCACCACCGGGGTGCGCTCCCGACCGCGGCGGCGGCCTATCGCGCCGGCCAGCAGTGGGCCGCAGCGCGTGGGCTGACGCTGCTTGCCCCGACGCCGTTCAGCGACACCGACGCGATCGCCGTGACGCTCGCGTACGCCCAGCAGAACGAGCTTCGAACGATCCGCGATCTGCGCAAGGTCGGGGCGAACTTGAGCCTCGGGGGGCCGCTCCAGTTCGAGCAGAGCGCGAACGGATTGCCGGCGATCGAACAGGCATACGGGTTCGCGCCGGCGGCGTTCACGCCGCTCGACATCGGGTCCCAATACGCGAACTTGGACACCAGCACGATCCAGGCCGCTGATGTCAGCAGCACCGACGGGCAGCTCGCGAGCGGCGACTACGTCGTGCTCAGCGACCCTCGGAACGTGTTCGGCTGGGGCCAGGCGGTGCCAGTCGTCTCGGCGAAGGTGTTGGCCGCCGAGGGCCCGGTGTTCGGTACCACGATCAACACGGTCACGGCGCTGCTGAGCACCAGCGTGATTCGGTGGCTCAACGGGCAGGTCGACATCGCCCACCGAGATCCCGCGGCCGTCGCGCGGCAATTCCTGCGGACGCACGGGCTGATCTTGCCCGGTAGTCCGAGCTAGGTCCCGACCTAACCGCTCGACCCGAAGCCGCCGCCTCCGCGGTCGGATTCCGAGAGTTCGTCGACCTCGACGATCGCGGGCGTCTCGTGTCGGACGATCACCAGCTGCGCGATCCGGTCGCCACTTTCGAACTCGAAGGCCATCTCCCGGTCGGTGTTGAGCAGCAGCACGCGGATTTCGCCGCGGTAGCCGGAGTCGATCAGCCCCGGGGCGTTGACGAGCGCGACGCCGTGCCGTGCCGCGAGTCCGGAGCGCGGCAGGACGAGCCCCGCGTGACCCTCGGGGATCTCGACAGCGATTCCGGTTGGCACCGACGCGCGCGCGCCGGGAGCCAGGACCGCGCCCTCGAGCGCGTGCAGATCAAGCCCGGCGTCGCCGTCATAGGCGCGGCGCGGGAGCACGGCTCGCTCGTCGAGCCGGCGGACGCGGAGGCTCACACGGCGCCGCCGGTGAGCGCGAACCGCGAGAAGCGGGCCGCGATGCCGGCCGGCAGCCGGACACTGACACGCACGCCGTCGGGCGTGTCCTCTCGTTTCAGGTCTCCGGCGAGCTCGTGCAGCTCGGCGAGCCGCCCCCCTCCTCGTAGGGCAGCAGCAACTCGACCTCCTGCAGCCGCGCGGCGAACTCTGCGACGACCCGCTCGAGCAGCGGCTCGATCCCCTCGCCCGTGAGCGAGGAGACGAGCACCGCGTCGGGATGCCGGCGCTCGAGCTCGGCGCGGCGCGCCGCGTCGACGAGGTCGGCCTTTCCGAGCACCAGCAGCCGGGCGGCGTCGTCGGCACCGATCTCCGCCAGCACGTCCTCGACCGCGGCGGTCATCGCGACCAGCTCCTCCTCCTCCGCCGAAGCGTCGACGACGTGCAGGATCATGTCCGCGAGTCGCGTCTCCTCGAGTGTCGCGCCGAACGCGTCGACGAGTTGGTGCGGAAGCTTGCGGATGAAGCCGACGGTGTCGCTGAAGAGATAATCGCGCCCGCCGGTCCGCAGCAGCCGGGTGGTCGGGTCGAGCGTTTGAAAGAGGCGGTCACCGACCCCGACCTCCGAACCGGTGAGCGCATTCAGCAGCGTCGACTTGCCGGCGTTCGTATAGCCGGCGAGCGCCACCGCGGGCAGCTGCGCGCGCTCGCGCTCGGCGCGCATCACCGACCGGCTGGAGCGCACCTGGCTGAGCTTGCGCCGGAGCGCGGAGATCCGGTCGCGGGCGAGCCGGCGGTCGGTCTCGATCTGAGTCTCGCCGGGTCCGCGGGTGCCGATTCCGCCATCGATCCGGCCGGCGCCGAGCCGCTCGAGGTGCGACCACAGCCCGCGCATCCGCGCGAGGTTGTACTCGAGCTGGGCTAGCTCGACCTGGAGCTTGCCCTCGGCCGAGTGGGCATGGGCGGCGAAGATGTCGAGGATGATCGCGGTGCGGTCGATCACCGGGATCCCGAGCGCCGCCTCGAGGTTGCGCTCCTGGCGCGGGGTGAGCTCGTCGTCGCAGGCGACCAGGTTCGCGTCCGACGCCGCCAGCGCCGCCTTCAGCTCGTCGAGCTTTCCGGGGCCGAGGTACGTGTTCGGATGCGGGTGCTCGCGGCGCTGGACCAACTCGCCGACGCCGGCCACGCCGGCCGTCCGCAGCAGCTCTCGCAGCTCCTCGAGGTCGTGCCCGTCATGGTCTGGGAGCGCCGCGATCAGGTACGCGCGCTGCCGGGCGCGCCCTGACTCGGGCGCGCCGCCGTTCTGCTCTGAAGGCTGAGTGCGTCCGTGGCGGCTACGTTGCACTCCCTCCATGGTAGCCGCGGCGCGGACCGCTCAGCCGACGCCGTGCGGGTCGCTTCACCCGAATTACAGCTGCCGCAAACGCTCGACGGCTTCCAGCAGTCGCTCGTCCGGGGTCGTGAGCGAGATCCGGAAGAAGCCCTCGCCGTTCGGGCCGTACGCACCGCCCGGCGAGATGATCACCGCGGCGCGCTCCAGCACGTGCTCGCAGTAGGCGGCTGAGGAGGCAAATCCGGCTGGAACCGGAGCCCAGATGTAGATCGTCGCCTTCGGCCGCGCGACGGCGACCCCGGCCTGCGCGAGCGCGTCGCAGACGAGGTCCCGCCGGCGCGCGTAGACGGCGTTCATCGCCGTCACCTCGGCATCGATCTCGGGCGCGAGCGCCGCTGCTCCCGCGAGCTGCACGGCGTCGAACAGCCCTGAATCGATGTTCGACTTCAGCCGCCAGTAATGCGCGATCGCCTCAGCGTTCCCGACGATCGCGGCGCACCGCCAGCCGGTCATGTTGTAGCCCTTCGAGAGCGAGAACACCTCGACGCCGACGTCCTTGGCGCCGGCGGTCGCGAGGAACGACGGCGCCACGTAGCCGTCGTACGTGACCTCGCTGTAGGCGTTGTCATGGACGACCAGAATGTCGTTTGCGCGGGCCAGCTCGATCGCCTGCTCGAACAGCCCCTCGGGGAGGATCGCTCCGGTCGGGTTGTTCGGGTAGTTGATGAACATCAGCTTGGCCCGGGCCAGGTCTGCGGCCGAGATCGCGCTGAAGTCGGGCGCGAATCCCCGTTCGGCCAGCAGGGGCATCAGCACCGCTTCGCCGCCTGAAAGCAGCGGCCCGCCCGTGTACACGGGGTACCCGGGATCCGCGGCAAGCGCGACGTCGCCCGGGTCGAGGAACGCGATGTTGAGGTTGAAGATGCACTCCTTCGCGCCGATCGCAGGCATCACCTCGGCGTCCGGATCGAGCGTGACACCGAAGCGACGCTCGTAGAAGCGCGCGACGGCCTCACGAAATTCGGGTCGCCCCCGGTTGGACGGGTAGGTGTGGGTGCTCGGATCGGCGACGGCGCGCTGCGCGGCCGCGACGATCGGCGGGTAGGTCGGCGTGTCGGGATCGCCGATCCCGAGGCTGATCACGTCGATTCCCGCCGCGCGCTTGGCGGCCACCTTGCGTTCGAGCTCGGCGAACAGGTACGGCGGGATCCGCTCGAGGCGCCTACTCGGTCTCATGCAGCTCCTTCACGAAGTCGTCGGCCAGCGCGCCCGCGAACACGGGCACAGCCCAGCCTGACAGGTTGATACGCAGGTCCTGCCCCACCTCGACCGTGAGCTCGCCCCCGTCGAGGCCGACCGTCACCGGCGACTCGCCCCCGTTCAGGACGTAAGCCACGGCCGCCCCGGTGGCTCCCGTCCCGCTCGCCGACGTCTCGCCAACCCCCCGTTCGAAGATCCGCGCCCGGATCCGGTGTGGGCCGCTCGGCGTGAACCACGAGACATTGGTGCGGTTCGGAAACAGGTCGTTGTGCTCGATCGGTGGTCCGAGCGCCGGTAGGTCGAGCCGCTCCAGCTCTCGCTCGTCGTCAACACGGATCACGCACTGGGGGTTGCCGACCTGCACGTGCTGAAAGTGCCAGACGTGGCCGTCCGCGGTCAGCTCGCCGGCACCACTGTCGTCGCCGCCTGGGTAGTCGGCGCTCCTCAGCCGCGCCCGGCCCATGTCGACGGTGCACGTGGTCGCCGACGTGATCGTCGGCCGGATCTCGCCGGCCGCGGTCTCGATGGAGAACGTGTCGGCCTCCGTCCACCCTCGCCGGCGCAGGTACAACACCGCCTCGCGGGCCCCGTTGCCCGACAGCTCCGCCTCCGAGCCATCGGGGTTATAGATCCGCAGGTGCGCGACGAACCGCGGGTCGCCCGGCTGTGAGAGAACGAGGATCCCGTCCGCTCCAACGCCGGTGTGCGCGGCGCAGATCGTGCGGATCCGCGCGGGCGTGAGCTCGAACGGGAGCGCCTTCGCCTCGACGATCAGGTAATCGTTCCCGAGCGCGTGCCACTTCTCGAAGTCCACGCGGGGGGAGTCTATGTGTAGCGTCGCGGCCGCTCATGGGTGATTGGCTCCAATCCGTTGCAGGTCGACTGCGCTCGTCGCCGTCGGCGCCGCTCGCGCTGCTGGCGCTGCTGTCGGTGCTGTCACTCGGCGCGCGGCTCGCGTGGCTCAACGATCCGTGCCGCTCGCCGTGCACGACGGCGGCGGACCACACACTCGTCTTTGACGAGACCTACTACGTCAATGCGGCGCGTGTTATCGCAGGGCTGAATCCGCCCTCGGGCGCCCCGTACACCGGGTCGCCGGCCGGCGAGGATCCGAACTCCGAGCACCCACAGCTAGCGAAGCTCGTGATCGCCGGCGCGATTGAGCTGTTCGGCGACGGGCCGTTCGCGTGGCGGATCGGCAGCGTCCTGCTCGGGTCGATTGCGATCCTGGGGATGTTTGCGCTCGTTCGTGCCGCGGGCGGCGGGCGGTGGCCGGCGCTGGCGGCGAGCGCGCTGATGGCGTCGGACAACCTGCTCCTGGTCCACGGGCGGATCGGCACGCTCGACATCTACGTGCTCGCCGCGATGGTGTGGGGCGTCGCGTTGTACCTGCGCGGCCGCCCGCTGGCCGCCGGGATCGTGCTCGGGGTCGGATCGTGCGCCAAGCTGGTCGCGCCCTACGCGTTGCTCGTGGTAGCGCTGATCGAAGCTCTGCGGTGGCTGGTCGCCCGTCGCTCGAGTGGATCGATCGGCGGGTATGCCCTGGCGAGACGGCTCACCCTCTGCGCGGCCTCGGCGGTCGGGGTGTTCTTCGTGCTGCTCGACGTGCTCGACCGGATCGCGCCGCCGTACGACCCGAACGCCCGCAAGCTCGTCGGCGGCGGACCGTTCGGCCACTTCGCCCACATGCTCAGCTTCTCGGCAGCTCAGACGAGCCCGCACGGCCCGGTCGGGATCGCCTCATACCCGTGGGAGTGGCTCGGTGACTACAAGCCGATCGTGTACCTGAACATCAACCCCGGCCACCCGACCCGCGGGCTGTCTGGGATCCACCCCGCCGTCCACTTTCTCGGGATGGCGAGTCCGCCGATCATGCTGCTGCTTCTCCCTGGGCTGCTGGTCGCGGCGCGGACGCTGCTGCGCTTCAGTGGCGAGGACACCCCGCTGCTGGCGCTCGCGTGGTTCGCCGGCACGTGGCTCCCGTTCGAGCTGCTGAGCCTGCTACTCAGCCGTACGAGCTACCTCTACTACATGGTGATCGTGATGCCCGGCGTCTACATGGCGGTCGTGCACCTGTTTGCCCGCTGGCGACCGCAAACCTGGGTGCTCGTCGGCTGGGGCACGCTCGTGGTCGTCGCGGCGATCGTGATGTACCCGCTGACGCCGATCCCGTAGGGTGCCGGCGGTCGTGGTAAAGCGCGGAATCTTTCTGGCGCCGTTCGATCAGGTCGCCGATCCGGCGATCCTGATCGACCTCGCGCAGCGGGCGGAGGCGGCCGGCTGGGACGGCTTCTTCCTCTGGGACCACGTCGCCTATCGGCCGCCGGTGCGTGCGGTCTCCGATCCCTGGGTCGCGCTGGCGGGGATCGCATGCAGCTCAGCGACGCTGAGGCTCGGGACGATGGTCACGCCGCTGTCGAGGCGGCGGATCCACAAGCTCGCTCGCGAGACCGTGACGCTCGACCACCTAAGTGGCGGGCGATTGACGCTCGGCGTCGGGCTCGGCAGCGATCGCACGGGCGAGCTCGAGGCGTTCGGGGAGGTGGTGCCGGCCCGGGAGCGAGCCCAGCTGCTCGATCAGGGCCTCGAGCGCCTGAGCGCGTTCTGGGCCGGCGAGTTCGAGCCTCGGCCGGTGCAGGAGCCGCGGATCCCGGTGTGGGTCGCGTCCCGCTGGCCGAGCCGGCGGCCACTGCGTCGCGCGGCCCGCTGGGACGGCCTGTTCCCGATCGAGTTGCCCGAGCCCGCAGCGCTGGCGGAGCTCGCCGCGGAGGTCGGAGCGCTGCGCGGCGAACGCGACGGGGCCTTCGATCTCGTCGTCGAGGTGGCGCCGGGGGCCGAGGCCGACCCATGGGCGCAGGCCGGAGCGACCTGGGTCCTGACGGGCTTCGGCTCGCAGCCGATCGCGGCCGAGGTGCGCACCGCGATCGAGGCCGGTCCGCGATAGTCGAGGCCGCAGGGCGCTAGCTCGCCAGCGCGATGATCTGGGCGGCGATCTCCTCGGGCGTCCTGTCGGTCGTGTCGAGCTCGTTGACGGCCGCCAGCTTGCGCATCCAGGTCAGCTGGCGGCGGGCGTAGTTGCGGGTGCGGCGCTTCATTGCCTGCGTGTCGCCAGCGAGCAGCTCCTCGAAGCCGAGCGCCTTGCGCGCGGTCACCGACACGCCCGCCGCGTTGGCGCGTCGCACCTCGTCCTGCGCCCCGCTGGCCACCATCTCGTCGACGCGCGCCTCGATCCGCTCGTACAACCGCGCTCGGTCCATCACCAGGCCGATCAGCAGCGTCGGATGGCGCACGGCGTCGGTCCACAGCTCCGACTCGCCCTCCGGCGGCTCAAGCTCGCCGCTGTCGAACAGCTCCAGCGCCCGGACGATCCGCTGGCGGTCGGTCGGCTCGATGTTCGCCGCCGCCCACGGCGCGCGCGCGGCGAGCATCGCGTGCAGCGCGGCCGCCCCGCGGCGCTCCAGCTCGGCCGTCCACCGCTCGCGCACGCCCTCCGGAGGCGCCGGTCGCAGGCTCAGCTCGGTCAGGGCGGCGCGGAGGTAGAGCCCCGTGCCGCCGACCACGATCGGGCGCCGTCCCGACGACAGCAGCTCGTCGATCTCGGCATGCGCCAACTCGGCGTACTGGCCGGCGCTGAAGCTCGCGTCGACCGGCAGGAACGAGATCAGCCGGTGCTCGAGCTCGGCGCGCTCGGCCGCCGTCGCGGCACCCGTCAGCGTCTCGAGCCCCGCGTACACCTGGAGGGCGTCGGCCGACACCGCCACGGGATCCTCGCCCCGCTCGCGCAGTTTTGCGGCAGTCGCGATCGCCACGGCGGTCTTGCCGATACCGGTCGGTCCGAACAGCGCGATCACTCGGGCCCGCTCAGTCATGCGCGGAGTATCGTGGAGCGATGGTCCTCGTCGGCGCCGGTGTCTCCACTGACCCCGACCCGCTCGCCGCCGGGGCGCAGGCCGGGCGGCTCGCGGCGGCCGCGTTGCACGGCGAGGACGCCGACCTCGTGCTCGTGTTCGCCAGCGGCGCACACCTGGCGGCGCCCGAGGCGACGCTCAAGGGTGTCCACGATGCGACGCAGGCGCTGGCGCTTGTCGGCTGCGGGGCCGGCGGCGTCCTCGGCTGCGGCCGCGAGCTCGAATCCGGCACCGCGGTCGCGGTCTGGGCCGCCGCGCTCGGCGATGGTGCGAGCGTCACCCCATTCCACGCGACGGTGTCCGGAGCCGAGCCGCAGCTCGAAGGGCTGCCGGCGATCGACGATGCCCGCGGCGTGATCCTGCTGGCCGACCCGTATACGTTCCCGACCGACGCCGTGCTCTCCGCGCTCGCCCAGCAAGCGCCGGGCGTGCCGGTCCTCGGCGGCCTCGCGAGTGGGCGGACGGATCAGGGCGAAGGCGCGCTCCTGTATGGCGAGGAGGTCTGCGGCGACGGCGCCGTCGGCGTCGTGCTGCATGGCGTCGAACTGCTGCCGTGCGTGTCGCAGGGCGCGGCGCCGCTTGGTCCGGAGGCCACGATCACCGCCGCCGAGGGCAACGTGATCCACGAGCTCGCCGGCCGACCGGCGCTGGCGACGGTGGAGCGGATCATCGAGGGCCTGTCGCCGCGCGAGCGTGCGCTGATCGCGGACGGCCTGCTGATCGGGCTCGTGATCGACGGCGGTAAGCCGGAGTACGAGCAGGGCGATTTCCTGGTCCGGGGGGTACTCGGCGCCGATCGCGACACCGGTGCGATCGCCGTCGGGGCGGCCGTGCGCG
Organism: uncultured Solirubrobacteraceae bacterium; assembly: GCA_963712675.1. Taxonomy (GTDB): domain Bacteria; phylum Actinomycetota; class Thermoleophilia; order Solirubrobacterales; family Solirubrobacteraceae; genus Palsa-465. The sequence continues at coordinate 51,266 of CAVQJF010000019.1, read as the reverse complement.
AGGGTCAGGTTGTGCGCCTGCACGCTCGCGACGCGAGTTCGGCGGACGAGGATCTGCACCGCGAGCTCGGCGTCCGGGTCCAAGCGCTCGCGGGCGGCGCTGCGGCCGGCGCGCTCGTGTTCTCGTGCAACGGCCGCGGGCGCGGCATGTTCGGCACCGACGATCACGACGTCGCGCTGGTTGAGCGTGAGCTTGGCGGGGCGCCGGCCGCGGGGTTCTTCGCTGCCGGGGAGATCGGGCCCGTGGGCGGGCGGAGCTTCCTGCACGGGTTCACGGCGACGGTCGCGGTGTTCCCGCGTTGAGGCGCCCCTTCTAGACTGCGCCGCCGTGAACCTCGTCAACGGCAACATCCTGCTCACCGGCGCGACCGGCGGCATCGGCCACGCGATTGCTCGCGCCTTCGCGGGCCGCGGCGCGACCCTGATCCTCACCGGGCGTCGCGCCGATCTGCTGGCGCCACTCGGCGAGGAGCTCGGGGCGCGCACGATCGTCTGTGACCTCGCGCAGCGAGACGACGTCGCGCGGCTCGCCACTGAGGCTGTCGCAGCCGACGTCGATGTCCTGATCGCCAATGCCGCGATGCCCGCCAGCGGCCTGCTCACCGAGCTGACCCAGGACCAGGTCGATCGGATGCTCGACGTCAACCTCCGCGCCCCCATCGCGCTCGCGCACGCGCTCGCGCCCGAAATGGTCCGCCGCCGGCGCGGCCACATGGTGTTCATCTCCTCGATGGCCGGCAAGACCGCCTCCCCCGCCTCGTCGCTGTACTCGGCGACCAAGTTCGGGGTTCGGGGGTTCGCGCTGGGGTTGCGGGAGGATCTTCACCCCCATCACGTCGGCGTCTCGACCGTGTTCCCCGGGTTCATCAGAAGCGCCGGTATGTACGCGGACACCGGGATCAAGCTGCCGCCCGGGGTCGGCACCCGCTCGCCTGAGGACGTCGCGGCCGCCGTCATCCGCGCGATCGAGCGCAACCGTGCGGAGATCGACGTCGCCCCCGCTTCCATCCGCGCGGGCGCTTCGTTCGCCGGGCTCGCGCCGCAGATCGCAGCCGCTGTCAGCCGGCGGATGGGCAGCGAGAAGATCGCGGCCGAGTTCTCCGCCGCGCAGATCGACAAGCGCTAGCTGCCTCCTCTGCGTGCGGGTGCCGTTGTTGGGCGGTCGCCCGCCGCGTCCGCTCACGCCGCTTGCAACCAGCAAAACATTGTAGTAGGTTACGTAACCAGCAAAGTACGTATGGAGGTGGCGGCGATGCAGGGCGATTACGCAATTCAGATGAGACACGTGGCGGCGGTCTACGACCGGCGCGCGCGGCGCGCGTTCGAGCCAGGTCTGGTCGCCCGCGCTGCAGCGCGCCTGCGCTGGCGGTCGCTGGACAGGGAGCTGATCGACGGCGCGGATCCGGGGTCATCACCACAGCTCGCGGCGCGTGCCGCGCAGCTGACCGCGCGTCGGATGCGGACCGAGATCGCCGGCGAGCTCGAGCGCCTGCTCGCTCCTCCGGCGAGCGACCGTCACTGGTCCGTGCGGCCTCACGCTCGGGCCGTCAGTGCCAACGCCGAGGCGATCGCTGAGCTTGCCAAGCTCCTGCGCGGGCCAGTCCCGCTCTACGCCGGTGGTCTCGCGACGCTGCGGGCGCTGCTCACGGACGGGACGGGGCCGGTGTACACCGACACCGGCGGTCTCACGCTGGCGCTCGCGCTCCGCGATGCGCGCCTCGCGATCGGCGGCTGAGCGGCGTCAGTCCTCGCTCAGCGCGTGCTCGTCGCTCAGCTCGTGCTCCTCGGTCACGGTCGAGAGCGCAGCGATGATCTCGTCCGCGAGCTGCGCGCCTTGCTCGGCGCGTTCGGGCGTCGCCTGAATCCGCAACACCACCTCGGTGCCGTCGATCTCCTCGAGCAGCACGCGGGGCGCCGAGCGGGTCGGCGTCTGGATCGTGTCGTCGAGGATCGTCTGTGCCCGGCTCGGGCGGATCCCGGCGCCGAGGCGAACCTTGACGTCGATCTTGTCGGGCTCCACGACCGGCACGACGACCGCTGCTAGCACGAGCGTGTTCGGGATCAGCACCCGGTCCTCGCCGCGCGCGAGCGTGGTGTAGAGCAGCCCGAGCGAGCTGACGATCCCTTCGACCTGGCCGCCGAGCGCGCCCGCCTGCAGGCGCACTCGCACGCCGACCTTGAACGGGCGGGCGCTCAGCAGCACCAAGCCGGCGAACAGGTTGCCAAGCGTCTGCTGCGCTGCCAGCCCGAGCACGACGGCGGTGAACGCGCCGCCCACCGCCAGCGTCTGCGCATGCACGCCGACGACATACAACGCAACGCCAAGGGTGATCAGCATCGTCGTGAGCCGCATCAGGAACCCGACCGTCCCCGCCGTGCCCGGATCCATGCGGCGCAAGAAGGTCGGGCCCGCAGCTCGGCCGATATCGCGCGCGAGCGCCAACCCAAGCACCATGATCAACAGCGCGGCCACGATGTTGACCGGCGTGTCGGCGACGTGGACCAGCGTCGGGTGGCGGTTTTCGAACAGCGGCTTCCTGTTGCCGTAGGCGATGATCACGCCGATCAGCAGTGGCAGGACGACCAGCGATTCCCGCTGCGCCCGCTTGACGTGCTTATCGCTCGCCTCGACCGCCAGCCCGACACGCTCCCACTCCTCGCTGCGCGTCTCGAACATCCGATCGAGCTTCAGATCCCTGAGGTCTCTGAGGTCCCGGCGTCTTCGCAATGGACTTGGCATGGCGATTCAGAATAACTGCTGCTGTGGGAGCGGCCTCGCTGGTGGCCGCGCGTGAGGCGGAGGGCGCGCGGCCCCGCGGAACCGCTCAACCGGGTCGCGATCGGACTCTCTGACGAGCCCTGCCAACCGCCGTCGCTCCGCCGGCGCAAGGTACGCGCCGCCCCGGTAGAGCGCCTTGTAACGCGCCACGAGCTCGGGTCGCTCGGCGAGCAGCCAGGCGAAGAAGTGGTCCTTCAGCTCGCCCCGCAGGTGCAGCGGGATTCCCGTCACGTACGCGGCTCCGGCCTCCGCCGCCAGCTCCAGGATCGGCTCCACCTGCCGTCGGGCATCGTTGACCCCCGGCATCAGCGGTGCGATCAGGACGCCCGTCTGGATGCCGGCACGCGTCAGTTCGCGGACAGCCTCGAGCCTGGCGCGCGGGTGCGGCGTGTGCGGTTCGGTCGCTCGCCACGCGCGCTCGTCCAGCGTCGGAACAGAGAGCGCGGCCCCGAATTCGGTGACTGCCGCGATCTCCTTCATCAGCTCGATATCCCGGAGCAGCAACGGCGACTTCGTCAGAACCGAGCATGGGTTGCTGGCATCCCGCATCGCCTCCCAGATGCCCGGCATCAGCCTGTATCTCCCCTCGACCCACTGGTACGGATCGGTGTTCGTGCCGAGTGCGACGTGTTCCCCCTTCCAGGACGGCCGCGCCAGCTCGATTCGAAGCCGCTCAGGCGCGTTGACCTTTACGACGATCTCCCGTTCGAAGTCGCGGCCCACGTCGAAGTCGAGATAACGGTGGGTTGGGCGAGCGAAGCAGAACTCACAGGCGTGCGTGCATCCGCGGTACGGGTTGATCGTCCAGCGGAACGGCATTCGAGATGCCGCGGGCACGCGGTTGAGGATCGATTTGGCGTGCACCTCGTAGAACCGGGTCTTGATCGATCCCGGTGCGTCGAAGTGGCGCACGGCCGCCTCGTCCCGGTAACCGGGCAGCCGCGTCCGCTGCTCGGCCTCGGTGCTGAGATTCGACCATCGCATACGAACATATGTTTGCATACGCGCTGGACGGATTCTCCGTCTGCGACCCTTACGGGCTCGCATGGGAGGCGTCGCGGCGGTGAAGCGTCAGAGCCGGCCGAGGCGCCAGCGCGGCTCGGCACCGAGACGCAGCAGGTGCCAGAAATGCCCGAGTTGCAAGGCCGCGCCGTCCATCGCCGCGGCGAGCTCCGCGTCGGGTCTGAGATCGTTCTGACTGAGGAACTCGAGCACGCCGACCGCGGTGCTGCCACCGTGGACCGGCACGAGCACCGCTGAGCGCATGCCCTCACGGGCCGCGGCGAGCAGGCGGTCATCGTCGGAGCTGCCGATGTCCGTCAGCCAGACCACATCGCGAGCCGTGAGCGCCCGGTCGATCTCGCCGGTGCCGAGCCGATACGGCTTCTGCCACGTTCTGGTCTCGAACTCGTCCCGCTCATCGGCCTCGTCGGTCCACATCGCAACGCACCGGAGCTGTTGGCCACGATCATCGGGCAGCCACGCGCAGACGGCGTCCCAGGCAGCCTCGCGACCGAGGACCTTGACGAAATCGCGGACGCCGGTTCGCCAGTCCGACGAGCTCGCGAGCGCGTGCGACAACGTGCGCTGGGCGGCGGCGCTCCAGGTCGGCTGCTCGTCGCTGGGCGGCGACGGCGGCACCACGGCGACCGGCGCTGGCGGCTCCGCTGCAACGGGCGCTGGCGACTCGCTCAACGGGCGCTGGCGGCTCCACAGCGACCTGCGTTCGGCTCGCCGCCGCGACGGCGTCGATCGCGGCGCGCTGGGCGGTCGCCAGCGCCTGACTGGTGGCGGCGAGCTCGGCGCGCAGCTGGTCAGCCAGCGCCGCGACTGCGGCGGTCGCCTCCTCGGCTTGGACGGCGCGCTCGGTTGCTTGGTCGGATCGCGTCTGCGCCTCGACCGCACGCTCTCCTTCGGTGGCAGCTCGCGCCTGGGCTTCGGTCACCCGCTGGCGCTCGAGGTCAACCGCGCCTTGTGCTTCGTCGGCTCGCTTCCGCTCCAGGTTGAGCGCTCTTTGCGCTTGGTCGGCTCGCTGCCGCTCCCTGTCGGCGGCAGCGTTGGCTTCGTCGGCCGCCACCCGCTGTCGCTCGGCTCCGGCGTCGGCTTCATTCGCTCGTTGCCGCTCCCGCTCCGCGGCGCCCTCGGCCTCCGTCGCACGCGCGCGCTCGGTCTCATCAATTGCCTCGGCCTCGTCCACTTGCCGGCGCCCGCGCTCGGCGAGCGGCTCAGCCGCCTCCGCACGCTGCCGCTCCCGCTCGACGGCGTCCTCGGCGTCCTGTGCCCGCTGGCGCTCGCGCTCGGCTGCGGCCTCGGCTTCGTCCGCTCGCTGCCGCTCGTGTGCGACCGACGCCTCCGCTTGCTCGGCGCGTTGGCGCTCGTTCGCGATCGCCTCCTCAGCCGCTTGGGCTCGCTGGCGTGCGAGCTCGGCCGACGCTGCGGCCTCCTCGGCGCGCCGGCGCTCTCGCTCGAGCTCATCCCGTACTCCAGCGTCGGCCGGCCGATTCTGCTCGAACTCGGTCAGCAGCGTGCGAGCACCGTCGAGCTCCCGTTGCAGTCGTTCGTTGGTTTCACGCTCTGTCGCAAGTTCGATGGCCAGCTCGTGCGCGCGCTTGGCGGCGGTCCCCGCCGCGTCGTGCAGCGCCGCGACGCGACGCCGCTCGTGCTCGAGCTCACCCTCCGGAGTCGGACCGCTGTCAGGGCCGAGCTCCATCAGCGCTGCGCATTCCGAGCGCGCGAGCTGAGCGTCGCCGAAGGGCGCCGCGACTCCGCATACGGCCACCACGTCCGCGGCGTCATCTCGGACGGCGAAGCGCATCACGGTCAGGGCAGGACGGCCCTGGAACGCGGCTACGCGGTACTCGAACTGGATCGGTTCGTCATCGTTGACGCCGCCCTCACGGATCCGCGGCCCGTCGATCGCCTCGCGCGGTTCGAGCTCGCCGTCGGTATGGCCGACGACGCGATCCGCGGCCGCGCCGAGCTGCTCGACGTAGCACTGGTTGACGTAGGCGTAACGACCGTCGAGATCCTTGAGCCAACCAATCACGGGGCTCGAGTCGAGGCGGTCCCGGAGGGGCATGGCTGCCGAGTGGAGCTCTTCCACTCTGTTCGCGTCGGCAGATCGGGTCTGCGGCCGTCGCGGCGCGCTCGCAGTTGGACGAATGTCCACGCCCTGGGGCTGCCGGGATGGACGAATGTCAGCGCGCGGCGCGACTCAGGATCGATTCGTGACCGCTCAGCGTCTGGCTCGTCCCGCCGGTGATCTCGACTTCGACGTACTCGCCGGGCGAGCCGAGCCCGGCGAAGTTGACGACTTTGTTGTGACGCGAGCGGCCGCGGAGGCGGGTCGGATCGGTTCGCGACGGCCCCTCTACGAGTACCTCGATGCGACGGCCGACGAACCGCTGCGCCCGTTCCCGGGCGCGCCGCTGGATCACCTCCACAAGCCGCTCGAGCCGCTCGACCTTGAGTTCATGTTTGAGCTGGTCAGGAAGCGTCGCGGCCTCGGTGCCGCGGCGTGGCGAGAACAGGAAGGTGAACGCGCCGTCGTAGCCGACCTGCTCGGCGATTTCGAGCGTCAGCAGGAAATCGGCCTCGGTCTCGCCGGGAAAGCCGACGATGATGTCGGTCGTCAGCGCGCAGTCGGGAACGTGCTCGCGGATCAGCGCGACGCGATCGAGGTAGCGCTCACGCGTGTACGTGCGGCGCATCCGTTTGAGCACCGCGCTCGAGCCGGACTGGAGCGGAAGATGGATGTGCTCGCACAGCGACCCGAGCTCGGCGTGCGCGCGAATCACGTCCTCGCGCATGTCCTTCGGGTGCGGGCTTGTGTACCGGATCCGCTCGATCCCGCCGATCGAGTCGAGCTCGGACAGGAGCTCGGCGAACGTGATCCGCTCGCCGGCGGCCAGGTCACGACCGTAGGAGTTGACGTTCTGGCCGAGCAGCGTGACCTCGGACACGCCGTCGGATGCGAGCTGGCGCACCTCGGCGATCAGCTCGGCCGCCGGGCGGCTCACTTCCCGGCCGCGAGTAGAGGGCACGATGCAGTACGAGCAGACGCAGTTGCAGCCGACGCTGATCTGGACCCAGCCTTGGAACTCTCGGGCTCGCTTCGCCGGCAGATGCCCCGTGAAGCCCTCGAATTCGAAGTAGCCCTGAGCGGTCAGAGAATCGCTGGTGAGGAACTCGGCCAGCCGGTGCACCTGCCCGGGCCCGAACGCGACGTCGACGAACGGGAATCGCGCGAACAGTTCCTCCTTGACCGACTGGGCCCAGCATCCCCCGACGCCGACGATCCGCTCAGGTTGCTCGCGCTTGAGCCGTTTGGCCTCGCCGAGGTGCGCCAGGAAGCGGCTGTCGGCGGCCTCGCGGATCGAGCACGTGTTGAACAGGATCAGATCCGCCCCGTCGCGTGTAGCCGCCTCGCTGTACCCGAGCGACTCGAGCATCCCCTTCATCCGCTCGGAGTCGTGCTCGTTCATCTGGCACCCGAACGTAGTCACGTGGTAGCGCTTCATCGCGCCCAAGCGTACCGGTGCCCTTACGAGTTCACGCGGCCACGAACCGCGGCAGCACGAGCTCGACGCGGGCGCCGCGCCCACGGGGAGGGTCGGCGGCATGGACGATGCCGCCGTGCGCGAGGGCGATCGCGCGCACGATCGCGAGGCCGAGTCCGGCGCCGCCGTTGTCGCGCGAGCGGGCGGGATCGGTCCGGTGGAAGCGCTCGAAGATCCGCTCCCGCTCGGCCGCCGGAATCCCCGGGCCGTCGTCGATGATCGCGAACGTGACGCGGTCGGCACCGGTGCGCGCGACCTCGAGCCGCACACGTCCGGTTTGCGGCTTCGTGTGCTCGATCGCGTTGCGCGCGAGATTGCGAAGCGCCTGCGCGAGCCGGTCGGGGTCCGCGGTCAGCCTGCCGTTCGGCACCGGACCGAGCTCGAAGTGACGCTCGGCGGTGAGGCTGACGCCGTCCCACAACTCGTCCACGAATGGCACCAGGTCGACCGCCTCGGTCCGCAGGAAGCCCGTCCTGTCGGCTTGCGCGAGCACCAGCAGATCGTCGATCAGGCGCGTCGTGCGCGCGATCTCGGATTCCACGAGCCGCGTGACGCGCTGAACCTCGGCCCCGGACGGGTCGCCCTGCGCGGCGAGCACCTCGAGCTGGCCGCGGATCACCGTGATCGGAGTGCGGAGCTCGTGCGACGCGTCGGCGATGAACTCGCGCTGTCGCTCGAACGCCTCCGCGAGCCGGTCGAGCATGTGGTTGAAGGCATCGCCGAGCACGCGCACCTCGTCGCCGCGACCGGGCGGAACCTCCAGCCGCGGCTCGAGATCGCCGGCGTCAACCCGGGTTGCGACCGCGGCCATCCGCCGCAGCGGCGCCGAAACGCGCGCCCCGGCGATGTACGAGGCGAGCAGCGCGAGCACGAGCGCCGCCGCGCCGGCGACGATGAACGCCTTGGCGATGCTGTGCTCGGCTCTGGTGACGATCGCGAGCGGTTCCCCAGCGCCAACCACCGCCGTGACCGACCCCAGCGGGACCGAGCGCTCTCGGATCCGGACCTGACCGACATCGGCGACGTACTGCGTCGAGAACCCGATTCGTGGGATCAGGAGACGGCGACCCTGCGCGTTCTCGATCCCCTGCTCGGCGATCGACTCTCCGTGTTCTGGGGACGCCCGGCCGAACAACTCGGGATGGTTACTGGCGGTCGCCGCGCCGGGGATGATCACAAACAGCAGCGTCGAGGTGGCGCTGAACGGCTGCGCGACGAGGTAGCGCGCGGCAGCCGCGGCGATCCGCTCCGGGGTCATGCCGCGGTGTGGGGTGAGCGCCTGCGCGAGCTGGTTCGTGTCGCCGGTCATGTCGCGGTTGACCTGTCCGGAGAGCTGCGAATCGGTGCTGTTGTAGACGACCAGAAAGATGACCGCCGCGGAGGCGATCAGCACGCTCGCGACCCAGGCCGCCAACCGCCACCTGAGCCCTGTGACCCGGAGCCGGAGGTCGCGGCGCTCCGGATCGCTAGCCGGCACCGTCGAAGATGTAGCCGACGGACCGGACCGTGACGATCGGCGCCGTGGTACCGCCCCCGAGCTTCCGACGCAGGTAGCCGATGTACACGTCGACGACGTTCGTACCGGGGTCGTACGCGTAGCCCCAGACGGCGCGCAGGATCTGCTCGCGCGATACGACGCGGCCTCGATTCCGCATCAGGTACACGAGCAGTTCGAACTCGGTCGTCGACAGGCGCACCGGCTCGCCATCGCGGTGAACCTCTCGCGTCAGCAGATTGACCTCGACGCCGCCGGCCGCCATCGTCGTCGCCGGCGTCTGGGCAGCGACCCGAAGCTGCGCCCTGATCCGCGCCGCCAGCTCGCTCAGCGAGAACGGCTTGACGAGATAATCGACGGCGCCGGCGTCGAGCCCGGAGACCCGATCCTCGACCTCTCCCCTGGCGGTGAGCACGATCACGGGCACCGCCGGCTTTTCCTCGTGGACGCTCGCCAGCACCTCGAGCCCACTTCGGCCTGGGAGCATCAGGTCGAGCACGATCAGGTCGACGTCCTCGGCGAGCGCGAGCTTGGTGCCGGCGGTGCCGTCCAGTGCGGACAGCACCTCGAATCCCTCGGCGCTGAGTCCGCGCTCGAGGAAGTCGACGATTCCGACTTCGTCTTCGACAACGAGAATCCGTTCCATCCGGTCGATCATATGATGGCGATCATCCAGCGGATCGACGTTCGAAGAGCTTTCTCATCGGCCACTAAGCGGCGGTTGAGCCCGCGCGCCGACGATGCTGTGATGGCGACCAGCGTGGAGCGAGCGGAACGAGCGATCTCGAGAAGGGAGCTCACCGGCGGTGGCCCCGAGGGTAACGAGCAGCTGACCTCATCCGTGGGACTCGTGCTGATCCCGCTGCTGATGGTGATCGCCGTGACGATCGTACGGATCGGGCAGCTGATGTGGCTGCACCTGTTCCTCGGGCTGCTGCTGATCGGCCCGGTGCTGGCGAAGATCGCGACCACCGGTTACCGATTCGTGCGCTACTACACGCACGATGCCGTGTACCGGCGCAAGGGGCCGCCGGAGCTGTGGCTTCGGCTGTCAGCGCCGATCCTGGTGCTGACGACCGTCGTTGTGTTCGTGACCGGGGTGATCCTGCTGTTCGTCGGCCCTGCCGACCGCGGTCAGCTGGTCGAGATCCACAAGGTGAGCTTCATCGTCTGGGCGGTGTTCTTCGTGCTGCATCTACTCGGTCATGTTCCCGGCCTGCCGAAGTCGCTCCGAGCCGCTCGCCTCGCACATAGAGGCCTCCCGGGCAGCGCGCCGGGCGAGGCCGGACGCTGGCTCACGCTGGTGGGCGCGCTCGTCGCCGGGCTGGTCCTGGCGGTCGTCCTGATCCCCCAGTTCCATGCCTGGACCGCTGCCGGGGCACTGCCGCACCATCATCACCACCACGGCTAGCGCCGCTCAGCGGGCGTACTCGATCGCCCGCGACTCTCTGATCACCGTGACCTTGATCTGGCCCGGGTACTCCAGCTCCTTTTCGATCTCGCGGGCGATCGCGTAGGACAACAGCGTCGCGGCGTCGTCGTCGATGTCCCCGGGCGCGACCATCACCCTGATCTCCCTGCCGGCCTGCATCGCGTAGACCTTGTCGACTCCCTTGTGGCGCGTCGCGATCTGCTCGAGGTCGCGCAGGCGCTTGACGTACTGATCCAGTGACTCGCCGCGGGCGCCGGGCCGGGCGCCTGAAAGCGCGTCAGCCGCCTGCACGATCACTGCCTCGATCGTCTGCGGCTCGACCTCATTGTGATGGGCCTCCATCGCGTGCGCGACGGCCTCGGACTCGCCGTGCTTACGCGCCAGATCGCCGCCGACGAGCGCATGCGGACCCTCGATCTCATGCGTCACCGCCTTGCCGATGTCGTGGAGCAGCGCCGCCCGGCGCGCGGTCTTGGGGCTGGCGCCCAGCTCTTCGGCCATCATCGCCGCAAGCCTCGAGACCTCGATCGAGTGCGCGAGCACGTTCTGGCCGTAGCTGGTCCGGAACTTGAGCCGCCCGAGCAGCTTGATCAGCTCGGGGTTGAGCCCTTGGACGCCCGCGTCGAACACGCCCTGCTCACCGATCTCGATGATGTGGCTCTCGAGCTCGGACTTGGCCTGGTAGTACATCTCCTCGATCCGCGCGGGATGGATACGGCCGTCCTGGAGCAGCTTCTCGAGCGTCAACCTGGCGATCTCCCGGCGCACTCCGTCGAACCCCGACAGCACGACCGCGCCAGGGGTGTCGTCGATGATGAAGTCGACTCCGGTCAGGTTCTCGAGTGCACGGATGTTGCGACCCTCGCGGCCGATGATCCGCCCCTTCATATCGTCGGCGGACAGCTGTACGACCGAGACCGTCGTCTCGGCTGCGTGCCCCGCCGCGAGCCGCTGCATACAGACCGAGAGGATGTTCCGCACGCGCCGCTCGGCCTCTCGCTTGGTCTCCTCCTCGATCTGCCGGATCAGCCGCGCGGCGTCGTGCCTCGCCTGGTCCTCGATCTCCTTGAGCAGCAACTGCTTGGCCTTCGCCGCCGACAGTCCCGATACCCGTTCGAGCGAACGCTCGAGTTCGGTGCGGTCCTCGACCAGCTGCCCCCGTTCGCGTTCGACCTTCGACTCGCGCCGGGCGATCGACTCCTCGCGCTGAGCCAGCCCTGCCTCGCGGTCGGACAGATCTGGCTCCGCCGGCGCCCGCTCGGGTGCATCCGCACCGACGACCGCCGGTCGCGCACCGCGGGCGCGACCCGTCATGCGGGCGTACACGAGCGCGGCGAGAACGAGTCCGACCGCGATCAGCGCTGCGGCTCCGATGATGTCCATGGTCGTTCCTCTCCTGATGGCCCGGGCAGCCGGGCCATTTCACTGCTCTAGGTTTTTGGGAGCGACCGACTGGCCCGTTCGGGACTCACGAACGGATGCCGGGCACGGCGACACGAGGCCGCCACTGGGCGACGGTTAGCTGCTGGTGTGGGTTGGTGAGCGGGGCGAGCTAGATCGCCCGTTGATGGTTGCCGTCAATGCCGAGTTTCTAAGTCCGGTATCCAAGATTTATGAAATTTGCTGGTGTTTTCGTGGCCCGTGGGCCATTCGTTCGCTGATTGCATCGTAGTACCGGAAAACGGCGGGCGCAAACGGGTGGGCTACGCCGCCTCGGCGTCCCTGGCGTGTGCGGTCAGCGCGTCCAGCGCGAGCTCTGAGTCGTAACCCTTGCGCAGCAGCACACCGAGCGCGCGGTCGCGCTCACGACGATTGTCGGGCGCGGCCGGGAACCGCCGGCGCAGCAGCGACAGCGCGCGGTCGAGTTCGGTCTCCGGCGTCGGCTCCGCGAGCGCCGCATGGATCAGCTCGCGGTCGATGCCGCGCGCGAGCAGGCTGCGCTCGATCCGGTCGCTCCCCCAGTGCTCGAGGGTGCGCTTGTCCTCGGCGAACAGCCGTGCGAAGCGGGCATCGTCCAAGTACCCCTGATCGCTGAGGCTCTCGATCGCGCCGGCGATCGCCGCCTCATCGGCGCCTGCGTGCTCGAGCCGCCGCCGCACCTCAACCACCGTTCGATCGCGGCGGTTGAGGTATTTGTACGCGATCCCGAGCGCGTGCTGGAGGCGCTCCTGCGGATCGAGTCCTGGCGGTGACTCCACCTACGCTCCTACGCGGCCTGCTCGGTGACCGCCTCGACGGCCGGGGCGCCGTTCGCCGGCACGAGGTCATCCTCGGAGTGACCGTTGGCCTGCCCGTTGCGCGAGTCGATCGGCTTGACGAGATCACGGCCGATCCCGAGCACCGCGTAGATCTTCCCTTCGATCTCCTTCGCGGTCTCCGGATGCTCATCGAGGAACGTCTTCGCGTTGCCGCGTCCTTGCCCGAGCCGCTCCTCGCCGTAGGAGAAGAACGAGCCCGACTTGTTCACGATGTTGTGCTCGATCCCGTAGTCGATCAGGCAGCCGGAGGTCGAGATCCCCCTGCCGAACTCAATGTCGAACTCGGCCTGCTTGAACGGCGCCGCGACCTTGTTCTTGACCACCTTGACCCGCACCCGGTTGGCGACCGCCTCGGTGCCGTCCTTGAGCGTTTCGATCTTGCGGATATCGAGCCGCTGCGAGGCATAGAACTTCAGCGCCCGACCGCCCGGCTGAGTCTCCGGAGAGCCGAACATCACGCCGATCTTCTCCCGGATCTGGTTCGTGAACACGCACAGCGTCTGCGTGCGGTTCAGATTCCCGGCTAGCTTGCGCATCGCCTGGGACATCATCCGCGCCTGGAGACCGACGCTCTGGTCGCCCATCTGACCCTCGAGTTCCGCGCGCGGGGTCAGCGCGGCGACCGAGTCGACTGCGATCACGTCGACGGCCCCCGAGCGGATCAGCATGTCGACGATCTCGAGCGCCTGCTCGCCGAAGTCGGGCTGCGAGACGAGCAGCTCGTCGATGTCGACGCCGATCGTCTGGGCGTAGATCGGGTCCATCGCGTGCTCGGCATCGACGAACGCGCACACACCGCCCAGCTTCTGCGCTTCGGCGAGGATGTGGTAGACGAGCGTCGTCTTGCCCGACGACTCCGGCCCGAAGATCTCGATGATCCGACCCCGCGGCACACCGCCGATCCCCAACGCGATGTCGAGCGACAGCGCGCCGGTCGGAATCGCATCTACGGCGACCCGGGCACCGGGGTCGCCCATCCTCATGATCGCGCCCTTGCCGAACTGGCGCTCGATCTGCGTCAGCGCTCCCTGGAGCGCGGCCTGACGCTTGGCATCCTCCTTTGCGGCGGCGGCGTCGGCCTTGGCGGTCGCCGCAGCGCCGCCCTTCGACGCGCCGTTCGCGGCGGGCTGCTCTTGCTCGGTCATCTCCTGCTGGCTCCTTGTTTCATGCGCTTTGAACGCCCCACGGTAGGACGGGTGGCGGACGGAACCGACACGCTATGGCGGAAGCTGTAACCGAACAAGGCGCGTTGTCCGCAGAAGACGGACAAATGTGTGCCAACAGTGAACCGACCGCCGGCTCCGATCGCGCGTAGCCGGCGCCGTCACCGCCAAGTCAGCGCGCTCGCGACCGACCAGACGCCGTTCTGGCGGATCAGCGCAAACCGGAACACACCCTGGCGGAGTCCCGTGAATCGCACCGACACGTGAGCTGCGGCGCCGCTCAGCGTCAGCGTCAACGTGCGCATCTCAAAGTGCTCCTTCGGACCGTCAAAGCCGGACAGGCCGCCGGCCAGGGCCTGCTGGCACGTCGCGCCGATCTCGACCTCGCTCTGGGCGGCGCTCGACAGCACCGCGCACAGCCCCCGGCCGTCGTTCATGCTCGCCGCACGCAGGTACGAGAGCGCGACGGCGCGCGCCTGCGAGCGGCCGCCGCCCGCGCCGCCGCCACACCCCGCGAGTGCAGCCGCACATGTCGCCAGGGCGAGCGCCACGGCCGTGCCACTACGCAGTGACGCGCTCGCACGGAGGGCCGATGTGGCCATCATCCGCGAGCAGGCTACTGGCTCGCATGCTGGGACAATTCAGTCCGTGCGGCGATTCAACGTTCTCAGCGGCGCTCTCGACGTCGACCACGACCGGGCGGGATACACCTGGCGCGGAGCGCGGGTCGGCGACAAGATCGGCGGCCAGAAGATCGGCGCGACGTTGTACGAGCTTGCCGACGGCGAGCAGACGTTCCCGTACCACTATCACCACGGCATCGAGGAGTGGGCCTATGTGGTCGCCGGCGCCCCGACGCTCCGGACTCCCGACGGCGAGCGGACGCTCCGTCCCGGCGACGTCGTCTGCTTCCCGTCCGGCGCCGCCGGAGCGCATTCGGTCCGCGGCCCGGGCCGGCTGCTGATCCTGTCGGCAAACGCGCGGCCGTCGATCGCCGTCTACCCGGACTCGGACAAGCTCGGTACCCGCGGCGACGCCGCCGACGCGCTCAACTTCCGCCGCTCCGACGCGGTCGGATACTGGGAGGGCGAATGAACCCGGTGATCAACGTCGGCGAAGTCATCTGCGAGCCCGACGAGTCAGACCCGCCCGGGTACCGCGGTCTGATGCGTCGCATCGGCCCGGAGCTCGGTGCCGAGCGGCTCGGCGCATCGATCTATGAGCTCCCGGCCGGCCAGAGCCTCTGCCCATACCACTACGAGTTTCCCCACGAGGAGTGGCTGCTCGTGCTCGAGGGCCAGGCGACCGTCCGCGTCCCGACCGGCGTCGAGCTCCTCGATCCGGGCGACCTCGTCTGCTTCCCCGAAGGTCCCGACGGGGCGCACAAGGTGAGCAACGACGGAGTCGACACGCTGCGGGTGCTGTTCCTCTCGACCGTCGGCGACCCGTCGATCTCCGTGTATCCCGACAGCGGCAAGATCGGCGTCTGGCCGCCCGGGAAGCTGTTTCGCGAAAGTGACAATGTCGACTACTGGACCGGCGAGACGCCGGTCGCCGACGGCGGCAGCTAGCGGGTCGGGGCGGCGACGGCGCGCGGCTACGCTTGTGGTATGTCGGTCGACGAACCTGAACAGCTGGACGGACTGCGACGGGCCGGGCGCGTTGTCGCGGCGACGCTCGCGCTCCTGCGCGACGCGGTCAGACCCGGTATCACGACCGGGCAGCTCGACGCGATCGCGGCCGGCCACTTCGCCTCCCACGGCGCACGCTCGGGGCCGATCCTGACGTACGACTATCCCGCGTCGATCTGCGTCAGCGTCGACGACCAGGTAGTCCACGGGATCCCCGGTCGGCGCGTGCTGCGGGCCGGGGAACTGGTCAAGCTCGATGTCGCGGCGGAACTCCAGGGCTACCACGCCGACGCCGCGATCACGGTCGCCGTGGGCTCCGTCGGGCGCGATGCCGAACGCCTCCTCGCCGCCACGCGCGCCGGCTTGTCGGCCGGGATCCGCGCCGCCCAGCCGGGGGCCACCCTGCGCGATGTGGGTGCCGCGGTCGAGCGCACCGTACGCGCGAGGGGCCTCAACGTGATCCGCGAGCTCACCGGTCACGGGATCGGGCGCCGGATGCACGAGGACCCGACCGTGTTCAACTGGGGCGCCCCGGCGGCGACCCAAGTGCTCGAGCCGGGGCTCGTGTTCACGATCGAACCGATGGTGGCGGCCGGAAGTCCTCGGATCGTGCTCGAGCGCGACGGCTGGACCGTGCGCACCGCCGATCGCAGCCTCAGCGCCCACGAGGAGCACACGATCATGGTCGCCGAGGGTGGTCCGGTCGTTCTGACGGCTGGCTGAGGCGCTCTCGCGGTGCCTGGTGATCTGCGTCCGGGTGGCGTTGGGGCGGCCACCTTCGTGGCCTGAAAAACGGCGCAGTGAAAACGGAAGCAGGCGGGGCCGTCCCCGAAATCCGCCTCGGCATGGTCGCGACCGAAGAAACCTCCGCCACACGGAGGAAACCTTGGGTTGAACCTGGTGGCGGCCAGGCGTAACCCACAACCACGGTTTTCATGGAATCCGGGGCGTCGCCGAAGCGGACCGCCTGCCTCCTTCACTGCCGCCGTTTTTTACGTCCCAGACCTCAGAGCGAAACAGATCTGAGCGACTCGTAACGCGACCCGCCCGGACCCAGCCAAGAGCGGAACAGGGTCACCGCAATTCCGACAAACTCGATCCCCGGCGGCGCCGGCAGCTCCACCGCCCGCACGGCCGCGCCACGCCCCACCCGAGCCACCGTCACGTGCGCGAGGAACGGCCGCGCCTCAGGCCGGTACCAGCCACCCTCGACAAGCGCACCCGATAGAGGCGCCTGCACGGCAGCAAGCCCACCGCCGAGATCGCCGACCGAGACCGCCAGCACCCGCGGCCGGCGCGCCGGCAACCACACCGCCGCCCCGATCACAAGTGGCGGCGGGGCCACCCCCACACGACCCTCGAGCGACAGGCGGCACGCGTCCCACACAGCATCGACCTCGGTCACCGCCACGGAGCCGAGGAAGCAGAGCGTGACATGCAAAGACGAGGCCGAGACGGCCCGCAAACCCGACACGCCGGCCAGTGCGCGTTCGCGCCACACGTCGAGCGCGTCCCGTACCTCGCCCGGCAGCTCGAGCGCGACGAACAGCCGCGCCCGCTCGTCGTTCACGAACGGGCGGCCGCGGACACCGAGTCGGAGCCGGGGCCCGGCAGAGGCATGCCGGCCTCGCCGCGAAGCAGCCGCCGGAGCAGGTGCATCGCGACCGTCGTGGAACGGTCGCGGACGTCGGCGCGGCCGCCCGGCAGGCGGACGCTACGTGTGATGCGGTCACCCGAGCGCAGGACGACCGAGAAGCACACGAGCCCGACGGGCTTGTCCTCGGTCCCGCCGTCGGGCCCGGCGATCCCGGTGATCCCGGCGCCGACGTCGGCCCCGAATCGCGCCATCGCTCCGTCGGCAAGCGCCTCCGCAACCTCGGTGGAGACGGCGCCGGCGCGCTCGATCAGGTCCGGATCGACCCCCAGCAACGCCACCTTCGCCTCGTTCGAGTACGCGACCACGCCACCCGCCACGTAGGCCGAGGATCCCGCGCGGTCGGTCAGCCGGGCCGTCAGCATCCCCCCCGTGCACGACTCGCCGACGGCGATCCGCCGTCCGGCCAGCAGCGCCGCCACCTGTTCGTCGATCGTCGATCCATCCTCCGAGAACAGCGTGTCGGCGTGGCGCGTGCGCACGAACTGCGCGAACGCTTCGTAGACGTCGGCCGCCGGCGGCTCAAAGCGCGTCGCGACCTCGATCTCGCCGCGCCGCAGGCAGGTCGTGATCTCGAGCCGCGAGAGCTCGATCCCGTCGGACTCGGCGGCGCGGAGGGTGTTGGCGATCTCGGACTCGGGGATTCCGAACAGCCGCATGATCTCGCGGCGGTAGGTGGTCGCGCCGGCCACCGCGGCCTGGAACGCGGGCGTTTCCAAAGCCATCGCCCACATCGGCTGGAGCTCGCGCGGCGGCCCGGGCAGCACGACGACCGTCGGACCGTCACCGTCGGCCATCGGCACGACCAGACCGGGGGCGGTGCCGATCGGTTCGAGCACGGTCGCGCCCTCCGGGATCACGGCCTGCTTGCGGTTCGATACGCGGATCGCCGCCGGATCGAGCCCTGGCCAGCGGCGGATCATCGGCGCGAGGATCTCCGCGATCCGCTCCTCCAGGGGCTCGTCCAGCACCATCTCGCGGCCCGTGAAGCGGCCGACGATCTCGGCCGTCATGTCGTCCGCGGTCGGGCCGAGCCCACCGCTCGTGACGATCACCGAGAACGCTTCGTCGCGCATGAACGACAGCGCCGCCAGCAGATCCTCGGGGCGATCGCCGACGATCTGGATCACGGCCGCGTCGACGCCTATCTCACGGAGCCGCTCCGACAGCCATGGCCCGTTGCGGTCGGAGATGATCCCCGTCAGGACCTCGGTCCCCGTGATCAGGATCCCGGCACGTACGGTCATGCGCACCGGGGCTGTTTGGCGGCGGGCAACGGCGACGTGCCGCTGGGCTGGATCAGCATGCCGATCGCGCTCGACGAGGCCGCGACGTTCACCGGTGCACCGTTGACTTTCATCGTCACCGACGCATTGCCGAGCGTCAGCAGCAGCTTCGGCGCCGTTTCGGTCGGGATCGTCTGGCCGGCGCTGAAGATCTGGCCGGGAATCAGCTTCGTCCCGGCAGCGTTGACCAGGCAGACGTAGACGGTTCCGGTCGGCACCAGCTGGAGCTTGACGGTCTTCGGCGCCGTCGGGAGCGTGACCGTGTGATGGCGGCGATGGTGGCGCTGCGGCGGCGGGGCGGCGCGCACCCCGGCCGGCGGCGTCGGCTTGTTGCTGCTGCCGCCGAGGCTCCCGAGGATGATCAGCCCGACGACTACGGCGACGAGCACTCCGGCGATCGCGACCCACGGCGGTAGCAGCGGCCCGCGTGAGGCGCGCTCGCGCTCTCGCCCGAGCGTGGCGATCGGCCGGAGCTCATGGTCGGTCGGGCGCTCGTAGCGGCGCTTGTATTCGTCGGTCAGCATCCTCGAGTCGAGCCCGAGGAAGTCCCCGTAGGTGCGCAGGAAACTCTTGACGTACACAGGACCGGGGAGCAGGTCCCACTCCTCGTTCTCGATCGCGCGCAGATACTTGGCGCGGATCTTGGTCCGCGTCTCGACCTCGGAGATGTCGATCCGGGCGCGCATGCGCGCCTCTCGCAGTGTCGAGCCGATGTCCGACATCGGGTCGAAGGCTAGATCACTCCGCCGCCGCTAGAGATCGGCCGGCGCGCTGTGGCGAGCGCCGACCGCTGCGCCGCCGCCGTCGGCTTCGGCCAGGTGCGAGAGGATCCGCGGCACATCGCCCTCGGTGATCAGCACCTGGCGCGGCTTGGAGCCCTCGTATCCGGAGATGATCCCCCGTCGCTCGAGCATGTCGATCAGGCGGCCGGCGCGCGTGTAGCCGAGCCGCAACCGACGCTGGAGCATCGACGTCGACGCCGTCCCCATCTGCGCCACGAGCGCGATCGCCTCCTCGAGCAGCGGATCTTCGTCCGCGTTCAGCTCGCCCTCGTTGCCACCGCCCTCGTCGGCCGACTCGACCTCCTCGAGCAGCTCTTCGTGGAACTCCGGCTCGCCCTGCTTTCGCCAGCCGTCGGTGAGCGTTAGGATCTGTTCCTCATCGATGTAGGCGCCCTGGATCCGCTGCAGCTTCGACGAGCCGACGGGCGAGAACAGCATGTCGCCCTGACCGAGCAGCGACTCGGCGCCGTTCTGGTCGAGGATCACGCGCGAGTCCGTCTGCGATGAGACGGCAAACGCGATCCGCGAAGGGACGTTCGCCTTGATCATGCCGGTGATCACGTCGACGCGCGGGGACTGCGTCGCGAGCACGAGGTGAATCCCGACAGCACGCGCCTTCTGCGCGAGCCGGATGATCGAGTCCTCGACATCGGCGGGCGCGACCATCATCAGGTCCGCGAGCTCGTCGATCACGCACAGGATGTACGGCAACGGCGGGTCGCCGCGTTTCTCCCGCGCCCGATTGAGCTCGGGCAGCGACCGCGTCCGAGCGAGCGACATGATCCCGTAGCGCTGCTCCATCTCCTTGACCAGGTTCTGGAGCGCGTTGGCCGCCATCCGGGGCGAGGTGATGACCGGCGTCAGCAGGTGCGGGATCCCGTCGTAGTGGTTGAGCTCGACCTGCTTGGGGTCGACCAGCACAAAGCGGACCTCGTGCGGCGTCGCGCGCAGCAGGATCGATGACAGCATCGCGTTGACGCAGGCGGACTTGCCGGCGCCGGTCGTGCCGGCCACGAGCAGATGCGGCATCTTCGCGAGATCGGCCCCGATCGCCCGTCCGGCGATGTCCTTGCCGAGCCACACCGTCAGCGGCGACCACTCCGGCGGCGGGTCCTGGAACACGTCGCCGAGGTGGACGATCCGCCGCCGCGCGTTCGGAACCTCGACGCCGACGGCTTGCTTGCCGGGGATCGGCGCCAGGATCCGGATGTCGGTCGCCGCCAGCGCGTAGGCCAGGTCGTCCTTCAGCGCCGCGACCTTCGAGACCTTGATCCCGGGCGCGAGTCGCAACTCGTAGCGCGTGATGTGCGGACCGGTCACGCGGCCGACGACCTTGGCGTCGATCCCGAAGTGCCCGAGCGTCTCGACCAGCGTCGCCGCGACCTGCTCCTGGCCCGCCGTGTCGGGCTTCGCGGCCTCCCCTGTCGACCGCGTCAGAAAACGAGGGCCGGGCACGCGCCAGACGAATTCCGGATCCTCCGTGACCGAGGCGCGGTAACGGCCTTGAGGGGTCAGATCCTCCGGCGCCGGCGCGCTACGTTTGGCGACCACGGTGTCCGCGTCGTCGTCCACAGCCTGATCGTGATCGCCGAGCTCATCCGGCTCGTCGGCTTCGATCGGCGGCGCCTCGACGTGGGTCGCGCGCACGACGAGCTCCGCCGTGTCGGGCTCCGGCGGCAGCAGCAGCTCGGGTTCCTCGAACGACGCGGCCCGACCGGCCTCCGTCGCGGGCATCGAACTGGGCGCGTCCGGACGGCGAGCGACGGTCGCTGCAAACTCCTCCCCGGAGCGCTTCAGCGCCCGGTGCGTGCCCGCGACGCTGGCGCCCGTGGCCCTGATCACGCCCGCCAGAGTGGCGCCGCTGATCAGGATCACTCCCGCGATCAGCAGGAACACCGCCAGGATGTCGGCACCGAGTGTCGAGATCAGGTGCGAGGCGACCCACAGCTCGGCCTGGCCGACGATTCCGCCGCGCGCCTCGAACAGCGCCGGATGCCAGAACGCATGGCCGTGCAGGGCGCCGGGGCCGAGACCCAGCGTGCCGGCCGCGAGGGCCAGCGTCAGCGCGGCGGTCAGGCACGCCGTTCCGGTGCGCAGGGGCCGCGTCGGCGGGCGTAGCTCTCGCATCAGCACGAGCGCGCCCGCTCCGATCAGCGCAGCCGGGAGCGCGTAGCCGAGCGCGCCGAACACGAATCGCATCGCCTTGATCGCGCCGCCACCGAGCGTCCCGCCGGCGAGATGGAAGTATCCGACGAGGGCCAGGAAGGCCCCGATCGCGATCAGCGCGAGGCCGAGGATGTCGACCTGGTGGGGCGCAAGGTCGAGCCGGGGCAGCGACGGACGGCTCGCGAACAGCGAGCGCTGAGCTCGCTTGGGCGGCGGCTTGCGCTTCTTCTTGGCTGTGGCCATCGTGCGGAGAACCTGCTTCGACGGCCACCGCCGGCCTCCTGCCGCGGCGGGCTGCGTATCAAGACGCACTAAATATGGGATCGTGCGAGTCCCGCTGTCCCTACCATCTCCGTGATAGATGGCCGAGCACGAACGCCCACCCCGCGTCCTGGTGGTTGAGGACGATGACGCGATCGCCCAGGTTCTGCAGCGCTCGCTGCGGATGGAGGGCTATGAGGTGAAGGTCGCGGGCGACGGTGTCAGCGCGCTCGACCTGGCCCACGCCTACCTGCCCGACCTCGTGATCCTCGACCTAGGCCTGCCGAAGCTCGACGGCGTCGACGTCGCCAGGACGCTGCGGCAGACCGACGATGTGCCGATCCTCGTGCTGACCGCGCGCGACGCGGTCGAGTCGCGGGTCGAGGGGCTCGACGCCGGCGCCGATGACTATCTCGTCAAGCCGTTCGAGCGCCAGGAGCTGCTCGCGCGGCTCCGCGCGCTGCTGCGACGACGGCCGCCGCGCGGGCAAGCCGCGCTCGGCGTCGGCGATCTGAAGCTCAATCCGGACACCCACGAGGTTTCCCGCGCCGAGCGGCCCATCGATCTGACGCAGCGGGAATTCGAACTGCTCGAGTACCTGATGCGCAACGAGCGGATCGTCGTCTCGCGCCAGCGCCTGCTCGACGAGGTGTGGGGCTACGACCCGTTCTCGATGACGAACACGATCGAGGTGTTCGTCTCCAACCTACGGAGGAAGCTGGAAGCCGGTGGCGAGCCTAGGCTCCTACACACGATCCGCGGCGCAGGCTACGTTCTACGCGTATAGGCGACTGCCGATCCGCTGGCGGCTCGCCGGCGGCTCGGCCGTGCTGACGTTCGTGATCCTCGCCGGCTTCGCCGCGATTCTCGACGTGCTGACGACGCGCGAGGTCCGCGGGCAGTTCAACAACGAGGAGAACTCGGCCACGATCCAGCTCGCGAGCCAGCTCGACCTTCACTGGAACGAGGACACGTTCTCGATGTGCAACAAGAGCGTCCACCTGAGCGACTATGCGACGCCGGAGCGCGCCCAGATCAGGATCTACGATCTCGGCACCGGCCAGCTGCTGTGCAACCAGTACCAGGTGCTCGCCGGCACGAAACCGCCCGGCACGGGCCCCAACTTCCCGCTGCCGGTCCGCTCGGGGACCTTCACCGAGCTCGGCTACCGAACTGTCGTCCGCCGGGTCAAGGTCGAGCCCGACGGGGACATCATGCTGCTGTACGCACGGCCGCTCTCAGATGTCGATCACACGCTCTCGAAGGTTCGCGTGTTCCTGCTCCTCGGCGTGCTCGGCGGCACCTTCCTCGCGCTGCTGGCCGGGCTCGCGACCGCGCAGCGGGCGATGCGTCCGGTCGCCGAACTGAGCGACGCGGCGAGAGAGATCGAACGGACCCGCGATCCGAGTCGGCGTATCCCGCACCCCGAGGCCGAGGACGAGGTCGCCGAGCTGGCGCGGACGCTGGAGGGAATGCTGGCGGCGCTCGACGGTGCGCGCAATCACACCGAAGCTGCGCTCGCGCGCCAGCGCGAGTTCGTCGCCGACGCGTCGCACGAGCTGCGGACGCCGCTGACGAGCGTGCTCGCCAACCTCGAGCTCCTCGCCGAAGAGCTCGACGGCGAGCAGGCCGAGACCGCGCACGCGGCGCTCCGCTCGACGCGGCGCATGCGCCGGCTCGTCGGCGACCTGCTGCTGCTCGCACGAGCCGACGCCGACCGGGTCCAGCCCCAGCGCCCGACCGATCTCGCGGACGTCGTCACCGAGGCCGCTGCGGAGCTCGGGCCGGTGGCCGAGGACCATGAGCTGTCGATCGACGCCGAGCCCGCCGTGGTGGCGGGTGTGCGCGACGACCTGCATCGGCTGGCGCTGAATCTGATCGAGAACGCGGTGCGGCACACGCCCCCCGGGACGCGGATCTGGGCCTCGACGGGCACCGACAACGGGGACGCGACGCTGGTGGTACAGGATGACGGCCCCGGGATCCCCGAGGAACTGCGCGACCACCTGTTCGAGCGCTTCATCCGCGGTGGGCGCGACGGCGGGCGCGGCTCCGGGCTGGGGCTCGCGATCGTGCGCGCGGTGGCCGAGTCCCACGGCGGGACGGTGGCGCTCGGAGGACCGACGACGCCGACCGGGCGAGGCACTCGATTCGTGATCCGGATCCCCGCGTGGGGACAGACGACCGCCGACGGCGCCGACAGCGTGGAGCAGCCGGTCGCTCAGACCTCGACGACCACCGGCAGCACCATCGGCCGGCGCCGCAACCGGTCGTAGACGAACGCCGCGAGATCGTCGTGCAGTTCCTGCTGGAGCAGGTCGATCTCGCGTACGCCGTCGTCAGCGGCTCGCTTGAGCGACCGCTCGACCTCCGCGCGGATCTCGTCCATCAGCTCGTCGGCCTGCTCGATGAACGGCACCCCACGGAAGATCACCTCAGCCGGGACGACCGATTCGCCGCTCTGCTCGGACACGGTCGCGACGACGATGAAGATCCCGTCCGCGGACAGCATTCGGCGGTCGCGGAGCGCGACGTCGGCCGGATCGCCGACATCGACGCCGTCGACGAAGATCATTCCCGACTGCTCGGGCTCGCCGAATCGCGCCCCGCGATCATCGATTTCGAGCGGCAGCCCGTTCTCTCCGCGGAACACGTCATCCGGGTCGATCCCGACGGCGTCGGCGAGCTGCGCGTGCAGGTGGATCCGCTTGTGGTCACCGTGGACGGGCATCACATAGCGCGGCTTGACCAGGTTCAGCATCAGCTTCAGCTCCTCGACGTACCCGTGCCCGGACGCGTGGACGGGCGCCTCGCGCGGGGTGATCACGTCGCAGCCGATGTGGTACAGCCGGTCGACCGTCTCGTTGACCGCGCGCTCGTTGCCCGGGATCGGGGTGGCCGAGAACACGACCGTGTCGCCACCGTGGAGCTTGATCATCCGATGGTCGTTGTGCGCCATCCGCCGCAGCGCTGACAACGGCTCCCCCTGAGATCCCGTCGAGATGACGACGATCTTGTGGTCGGGCCAATCCTCGACCTCCTGGGGCTGGATCAGCATCCCTTCGGGGAGCTCGATGTGACCGAGCGAGCGTCCGATGTTGACGTTCTTGCGCATCGAGCGCCCGACCAGCGCCACCTTGCGCCCGAGCGTCGCAGCCGCATCGACCACCTGCTGGACCCGGTGGATGTTCGAGGCGAAGCTCGTGACGATGATCCGGCCCTCGGCGCGCGCGAACACCTCCTCGAGATGGGGGCCGACCTCTCGCTCGGACGGCGAGAAGCCGGGGCGATCGGCGTTGGTCGAATCGCCGCACAACAGCAGCACGCCCTCGCGGCCGAGCTCGGCCAGCCGTGAGACGTCGGCCGGCACGCCATCGACCGGTGTCTGATCGAACTTGTAGTCCCCGGTGATCAGAACGGTGCCGAGGTCCGTGGTCAGCGCGACCGCGGAGGAATCCGGGATCGAGTGGGTCATGTGGACGAGCTCGAGCGTGAACGGCCCGAGCGTCACCTCGTCGCCATCGGCGAGATCCTCGAGCGGCGCGTCGCGGAGCTTGTGCTCGTCGAGCTTCGAGCGCGCCATCGCGATCGTCAGCCGGCCGCCGTAGACCGTCGGCTGATGGTCGAGCTCGCGCAGCACCCACGGCAGGGCGCCGAGGTGATCCTCGTGCCCGTGCGTGATCACGATCGCCTCGATGTCCTGCGCGCGATCGCGCAGGTAGCCGAAGTCGGGCAGCACGAGGTCGATCCCGAGCATCTCCGTGGTCGGGAACCGCAGGCCGGTATCGACTACGATGATCCGCCCGCCGTACTCGACGACGGTCATGTTCTTGCCGATCTCGCCCAGGCCGCCGAGCGGCAGGACGCGCAGAGCGTCGCTACTCACGCAGCCGCCGCGAGCATGCCATGGCGCTCGAGCATCGACCTGATGACCGCGGTCTCCGACTCGTCGAGCTCCACGTAGGGCAGTCGTGGAGCGCCGACTTCGACCCCGATCAGGTTCAGGGCCGTCTTCAGCGTGCACGCGGCGGGCGCGATCGCAAGATCTCGATAGACGTCCCCGAGCGACGCCTCGATCTCGCGCCGGCTCTCGGGTTCGTCGACCATCCGCCGCATCTGGTCCCCGAAGACGTGGCTTCCGGTCAGCACACCGCCGGGCTCGCCGAGGTCGAGCACGTCGGCCAGCATGTCATCGTTGCCCGCATAGATCTGCAGACCATCGATCTTCGCGAGGTTGTCCGCGTTCGCCTGCTTGACGCCAACGACGTTGTCCAGCTGCGCCAGCTCCGCCAGCAGGTCGTTCGGCATGTCGGAGGCCGTCCGGCTCGGGATGTTGTACAGCAGGATCGGTTTGTCGGTGGCGCGGGCGACTTCCTCGTAGTGGCGCACGATCCCCCGCCGCGACGGGCGGTTGTAGTACGGGTTGACGGACAGGAGCGCGTCCGGGCCGAGCTCCGTCGCGCGCGCGGTCAGCTTCACAGCGTGGCGCGTGTCGTTGGAGCCGACGCCGGCGACGATCGTGCATCGCCCGCGCATCTCGGACACGGCGAGCTCGATCATCCCGAGGTGCTCGTCGTCATCGAGCGTCGATCCTTCCCCGGTCGTCCCGCAGACCACCAGACCATCGGAGCCGTGCTCGACCAGATGGTTCATCAGGCGCACGGCGGCATCCTCGTCGACGCGCCCCTGGGCGTCGAACGGCGTCACCATCGCAGTCAGGATCGCTCCGAGATCAACGGACATCGGTTGATTATCTCAGAGCATTCGGAACCGCCTGGCGCTCCCCCTTTCCCCTCAGCTCCGGGCCGCGGTACGGGCCCGGCTTTGGCCGTGGCTTTCCACCAGGCAGCGCGAGCCGCAGGATCGTCCGCTGGACCATCCCGAGCTGCTGGTGGAAGGGTCCTGTGTTGTACGGGAGGTCATACCGCTCGCACAGCTTGCGGACCCGTGGCGCGATCTCGCCGTAGCGGGTGCTCGGCATGTCCGGGAACAGGTGGTGCTCGACCTGGTAGCCGAGGTTGCCGCTCATCACGTGGAACAGCGGTCCGCCGTCGATGTTCGCCGCGCCTGTGAGCTGCCGGACGTACCACCCGCCGCGCGTCTCATCGGCCGTCTCCTCCTCGGTGAAGGTGAACGTCTGGTCGGGGAAGTGGCCACAGAAGATGATCGCGTAGGACCACACGTTGCGGATCACGTTGGCCGCCGCGTCGGCGGCGAGCGTGCGCCGGAACGGCTCTCGGAACGACCGGCGCTCAATCAGCTGCCCCAGCACTCGCCGCGCGACCGGCGAGGAGAGCAGCGCCCGCCCCGCTGTCGGCGAGGACATCACGGCACGCCGGAGAAGCTTGCGCTTCACGCGGGCGACCGGGGAGCGGCGGCGGCTGTCGCGGGCGCCGCGCGCGCCGATCGCCGCGAGCTCGACCCCCGTCATCACCGCGCCGCTGATCAGCGGCCAGGCGATGTAGTCCTTGACGATCTGCGTCCGCGCCTTACCGGCGATCCCCTTAAGGTCCTTGCGCACCTCCTTGAGGTCCTTCTTGCCGGCCCTGATCGCGGTCAGGTCGAGGTCGTGCACCGCGACCCCCCACTCGAACAGCATCGCCAACACGATGTTGTAGAACGGCTGCAGCAGGTAGACCGGATTCCACGGCTGCTGCGGGTCGATCCGCATGATCTCGTAGCCGAGGTCGCGGTCCTTGCCGAGGATGTTCGTGTACGTGTGGTGGATGTAGTTGTGCGAGTGGCGCCAGGACTCGGCCGTCGAGGCGGTGTCCCAGTCCCAGGCGCGTGAGTTGATCACCGGATCGTTCATCCAGTCCCACTGGCCGTGGAGGACGTTGTGGCCGATCTCCATGTTCTCGAGGATCTTCGCGAGCCCGAGCGACCCGGCGCCGATCGCCCATGGGACCCGCCAGCGGGAGAAGATCAGCGAGAACCGGCCGAGCAGCGCGAGCTTCCGCTGCATCGCGATGATCGAGCGGATGTAGGTCGCGTCGCGCTCGCCGAGGCTCGCCTTGACCTCCTCGTGGAGCTCGTCGAGCTCGCGGCCGATCTCCTCGATCTGCTCCGGGGTCAGCCGGTGCAGCGGGTTGTCAGCGTCGCCGACCGCCACCCGGCCGTTCGTCTGGTGCCCGTTGGCGCTGGCTGTGGTCATATGCAGGGGCCTCCGATTCTCGTTGGTCACAGATCGATCGCGATTGGTCCCTCGGGTGCGCTGATGCAGGTCCGGATCACTTCGCCCGCTTCTCCGTAAACCTTGCCGTTTCGCAGGTCCCTTACACGTCCGGAGCGCAACTCGCCCACGCACGTGTGGCAGATCCCCTCGCGGCAGCCGTAGGGCAGGTCGAGGCCTTCGTCCTCGCCTGCGATGAGGATCGGCTTGCTTCCGTCCGAGCGAGCCTCCGCGTCCGACTTGCAGAACCGGATCACGCCGCCCTCCCCCGCGCCGGCCTCGCCGAGCCCCAGCAGCGGCTGGAAACGCTCCATGTGGAGGCGATCGGGCTCGCCGTGATCGTCGAAATGGGATGAGAACGCATCCAGCATGTCGTCAGGGCCGGACATGTAGGTGTCGCGCTCGCGCCAGTCCGGACACAGCGCGTCGAGGTCGGCCGGCCCCATCCGTCCGTGCTCGGCGGTGAGCTGCTCGTGGAGCTTGAACCCCGGGTTGCGCGACGCGAGCGACCGGAGTTCTTCGCCGAAGATCACCTCGTCCGTGCGCCTGGCGGAGTGGAGCAGCACCGCGTCGTGGAGCTCGTCGCCGGCGTCGAGGTGGCGAAGCATGCTCATGATCGGCGTCACGCCACTGCCGGCGCTCACGAACAGGAGCGGGCGTGACGGAGGGTCGGGCAACACGAAGTCGCCTTCGACGCCACCGAGCGACACGATCAGGCCTGGCTTACCGCGCCGGACGAGGTAGGAGGAGACCTTGCCGGCATCGACGCTCTTGACGGTGATGCCGATCAGTCCATCCGGTCGGTATGGGTCGGACGTCAGCGAGTAAGCGCGCCAGTGACGGACGCCGTCGATATCGACGCCGATGCGCAGGTACTGCCCCGGCTTGTGGCCGAGCCAGGAGTACCCCGGCTTGATCAGGACGGTGGCGGCGTCGCGGGTCTCGTGGCGGATCTCCTCGATCCGCCCGCGCAGCTCTCGCGTCGACAACAGCGGGTTGATCAGCTCGAGATAGTCATCGGGCAGCAGCGGCGAGCTCAGCGCACCGAGGGCACTCAGCACCCGCCGCTGGATCGGATGGACGTTCGGCGGCGCTCCTCTCTCAGGCATCTACCCGTGAGTGCTATCCGTCTGGCCGGGTTCCTAACACGCCTTAATCTCAGGGCGGCATCGCGCCGACCAATCCGACGCATCGCGCCGCCACCTCCATCGCGCATTCCGGCCCTGCAACCAGGTACCCGGCCGCGAGGGCGTCCCCCGCCCCTGTGGCGTCGACGACGGCGACCGGCGCGGCCGGATAGCGGCCCTCGGGAAAGCTCGCGCCGCGAGCGCCGTACTTGATCACCCAGTTCGTGTTGAACTCAGGCACGGCGGCCCGTTCGGACTCAGTCGCAAACACGAGCTCGGGGCCGATCGCCGCCAGACGCGCGGCGAACTGCTCGGCTCCGGTGATCTCGATGTCGTGCGCCGAGGCCAGATCGACGGTGACCCGGCGGGCGAGCCTGGCCGCCTTGATCGCTGTTTCGCTCATCGGCTCGCGGAGCAGGCAGTAGCCGGAGATGTGGAGCACGTCGCACGACCGCACCCACGACGGATCGAGCTCGGCGGCGTGCAGCTGCGAAGCCACGCCGCGGTCGGACGCCATCGTTCGCCGGTCCTGCGCATCGCGGACGGAGACGACGACCCCGCCGCGACCCTCCACCACGGGGCCGCAGATCTCGACCCCGTGGCGCGCGAGCTCGCCGGCGGCCAGCTCGCTCGAGAGGTCGGTGCCGCGCCCGCAGATCAGGCGACTCCGCGCGCCCAGCGCACTGGCCCACGCGGCCACGTTCGCGGCCTGACCGCCGGCGGAGAACCGAATCGTCGCGGGCGTATCGGCATCGACCGCCAGAGCCGCGTCCGGCAGCACGATGACGTCGAGGATCAGATCGCCGATCGTGCAGATCGACACGGGGCTGCGCTCGCCGGCTCGAGCGGCGTGTGGCTGCATGCCAACATGATCACGCCTCGTGGTCTCAGCAGAGCGAAAAGTCGTCGTGTCCGAGCAGGTCGATCGCGCGCTCCGTGACGGGGCGCCGGTCGTCGCGCTCGAATCGACGATCATCACGCACGGGCTGCCGCGACCCGAGAACATCCGGGCCGCGCTCGAGTTCGAGCGGACCATCGCCGAGCGTGGCGCGGTGCCGGCAACGATCGCGGTGCTGGACGGGGTCGTTCACGTGGGCCTCGACGACGATCAGCTCCAGCGGCTGGCGGGCGCGCCGGGGGCGTTGAAGCTGAGCGCCCGAGACCTGCCCGTGGCGATGGCTCAGGGGACGACGGGCGGCACGACCGTCGCCGCCACCGCGTTGCTGGCCTCGCGGGCGGGAATCGGCGTGTTCGCCACCGGCGGGATCGGTGGCGTGCACCGCGACGCGGGCGCCACGTTCGACGAATCCGCCGACCTCGGGATCCTCGGCAGCTGCCGGATCACGGTCGTCTCGGCCGGCGTCAAGTCGATTCTCGACGTCGGCGCCACGCTCGAGCGGTTGGAGAGCCTGAGCGTCACCGTGCTCGTATTCGGGTCCGAGCGCTTCCCGGGATTCTGGCTGACCGACAGCGGCCACAGAGTCGACCAGACGGTCAGCACCCCCGAGGAGGTCGCCGCGGCGATGCAGGCAGCGCAGGAGCTCGAGCTCCCGGGCGGGATCCTGGTCGCGAATCCACTGCCGGAGGCCGAGCAGCTCGACCCGGTGGTGCACGACAGGATGCTGGCGCAAGCGCTGGACGCTGCGCGGGACGGGTCCGTGCGCGGCAAGGCGATCACGCCGTTCCTGCTCGACTACATCCACGAACACACGGGCCGCCTGAGCGTGGAGGTCAACCTTAACATCGTTCGTGGCAACTGCAGGCTCGGCGCCGACATCGCGCGCGCGTGGTCCACGCTGCAGGCTGGAGGCCCCCCGAGGACCTAGCTCTCGTCGGAGAGCAGGTGCTCCAGGCCGACGACCGGCGACTCGGTCAGCGATCCGACCTTCCGGATCGCCAGCAGCACGCCCGGCATGAACGATTCGCGGTCGATCGAGTCGTGGCGGATCGTGAGCGTCTGGCCGACGTCGCCGAGGATCACCTCCTGATGGGCGACCAGGCCTGGGAGGCGCACCGAGTGGATCGGGACGTCACCGCCCATCAGCTTGGCGGTGCGCGCTGCGGTACCGCTGGGAGCATCGAGTTTGCCGTCGCGGTGGAGTTCGATGATCTCGGCCTTCGCCATGTGGCGGGCGGCTTCGGCGGCAAACTTCATCATCAGTACCGCCCCGATCGCAAAGTTCGGCGCGAGGAACACGTTCGCGCCGCTCAAGCCGCTCAATGCCGAGACGTCGAAGCCAGTCGTCCCGATCACGACGTGGACGCCAGCGGCGACCGCCTCGCGCGCGTTGTCGATGGCGGTGTCCGGGATCGTGAAGTCGACGAGCACGTCGGGTTGCGCGGCGAGCGCCTCGGCCAGGGGCGCGTCGAGCGCCGGATCGGCCCGCCCGACGAGCTCCATGTCGTCGGCTCCTTCAACGGCGCGGCAAACGGTCTCCCCCATCCGGCCGGCGGCGCCCGCGACCGCGACCCTGATCACGCCGCGGCCCGCTCGCCGCCGATCGGCGACAGCGCCTCGTCGAACCGCCCCTCGTCGGGGCCGATCCCGGCCGCCGACAGCCGCTCCGGCGCCCACAGCTCCTCGACCAGCGAACCAAGATCCTCGACGGTGACGGCGTCGATCCGCCTGATCGTTTCGTCGATCGAGAGCAGCGGGGCGCCCGCGAGCACCTCGGAGCCGAGCCGGTTCATGCGTGCCCCGGTCGACTCGAGCGCGAGCACGATCCGTCCCTTCAGGTTCTCCTGGGCGCGCGAAAGCTCGTCGGGCGTCGCCGGCTGCTCGCTCAGATGCGAGAGCTCGGAGCCGACGACGTCAAGTGCCTCGGTGATGTTGTCCGCGCGGGTGCCGACGTATAGGCCGACCTGACCGGCGTCCTGGTAGGCGCCGGTGAACGAGTACACGGCGTACGCGAGGCCACGTTGCTCGCGCACCTCCTGGAACAGTCGCGATGAGCTCGTGCCGCCGAAGATCGTGTCGAGCACCCGCAGCGCGAACCGCCGGTCGTCGTGGCGCGACAGGCCGGGGCCGCCGAGGCACACATGGTATTGCTCTGTGTCCTTGCGCTCGAACCGGCGCCGGGGAGCCTCGAACGGTGGCGCCGCGGGCCCCCAGGGGTCATCGGGCGCGGCGCCGGCACCGTTGCCGTCGACACGATCGGCGGCCATCGCGACGAGCGCATCGTGGTCGACCGCTCCGGCAGCCGCGATCACGATGTTGGCCGGCGCGTACCGGGCCGCGTGGAAGGCAGCGATGTCCGCCACGGGCGTGTTCGCCACCACCGGAGCACGGCCGATGATCGCGCGTCCGAGCGGATGGCCTGGGAACACGGCGTCGCCGAGCACGTCGAATACCTTGTCCTGGGGCTCGTCCTCGTACATCGCGATCTCCTCCAGGATCACCTCGCGCTCGGAGTCGACGTCGCGCAATGCCGGCCGGAAGACCATGTCGGCCATCACGTCGAACGCGTCGGCCAGGTGGGTCTCGATCACCCGCGCGTAGACCGAGGTCGTCTCCTTGCCGGTGCCGGCGTTCAGCTCGGCGCCCATCGCGTCGAAGATCTGATCGATCTCGAGCGATGCGTACTTCGACGAGCCCTTGAACAGCAGGTGCTCGAGCAGGTGCGAGAGGCCCGCCTGATCCTCGGACTCAGCGCGCGAGCCGGTCCCGATCCAGAATCCGAGCGACACGGACCGGACGGAGGACATCGCCTCCGTCACGATCCGGACGCCGGATGGGAGTGTGGTCAGCCGGTGCTCTTCGGCCACGATCAGTCAGAGGTCGTCCGCGGGGCATCCGGCCCCGCGCTTGACATCATGCTCGGCAATCCAGCCTCGCTTAATAACGCGGGCGGTCCGGGTCGCGGTCGCGCACCCGCTCGCCGCCACGGTCACCGCCGCGATCACCGCGGTCACCGCCGCGTCCACCGCGGTCGCCACGGCCGTTACGCCCGCCGCGATCGCCGCCGCGGTCACCGCCGCGGTCACGCCTTGGCGGGCCGCCGTCGCCCGAGCCGACGGTGGCGAGCTCTGCGACGCTCTTGCCGGCGACATCCGGGTCATCGGCGAGCCGGAGGCCGATGCGCCCGCGCTCGCGGTCGACCTCGACCACGCGGACTTCGATCTCGTCGCCCTTGTTGAGCTCTTCCTCGACGGTCGCGATCCGGCGGCCCGGGGCGACGTTCGAGATGTGGAGCAGACCGTCGGTCCCCTTCGACAGCTCGACGAACGCGCCGAACGTGGTCGTCTTGACGACCTTGCCGGTGAACGAGTCCCCGACCTCGACCTCCTTGGTCATCGAGCGGATCCGGTCGACCAGCGCGTCGCCGCGCTCGCGATCGGCCGCGTAGACCAGGACCATGCCCTCGTCGTTGACGTCGATCTGGGACTCGAACTCCTCCTGCAGCGCGCGAATCGTCTCGCCGCCCTTGCCGATCAGCAGCCCGATCTTCTCGGGGTCGATCTGCACCGAGGAGATGCCCGGGGCGTACTTGGAGAGCTCCGAGCGCGGTGCCTCGATCACCTTGTCCATCTCGCCCAAGATGAACTCGCGGGCGACCTTCGCCTGAGCGAGGGCGTCGCGCATGATCTCGAACGTGACGCCCGTGATCTTGATGTCCATCTGCAGCGCGGTGATCCCGTCCTTGGTGCCGGCGACCTTGAAGTCCATGTCGCCGAGGTGGTCTTCGACGCCCGCGATGTCGGTCAGGATGATGTAGTCGTCACCCTCCTTGATCAGCCCCATCGCGATGCCCGCGACTGGAGCCTTGATCGGGACGCCCGCGTCCATCAGCGATAGGGTCGACCCACAGACCGACGCCATCGAGCTCGAGCCGTTGGACTCGAAGATGTCCGACACGACGCGGATCGTGTACGGGAACTGCTCCTGGCTCGGGATCATCGGCACGAGCGCCCGCTCTGCGAGCGCGCCGTGGCCGATGTCGCGGCGCTTGGGCCCGCGCATGAATCCGGCCTCCCCGACGCTGAACGGCGGGAAGTTGTAGTGGTGGAAGTAGCGCTTGGTGGTTTCGAGCCCGAGCGTGTCGAGCCGCATCTCCTCGCGCGTGGTCCCCAGCGCAGCGACGCTGAAGGCCTGCGTCTGGCCGCGCGTGAACAACGCTGAGCCGTGCGTGCGCGGGGCGATTCCGACCTCGATCGAGATCGGACGGATCTCCTCCGAGCTGCGCCCGTCCGGGCGCTTCTTGTCGACGGCGATCCGCTCGCGGATCAGCGTCTTCTCGAGCTTCTCGAACGCGCGCACCGCATCTGAGCGCTTGCTCGCGTAGTCCTCAGCCTCTGGATCCGGCGCGTAGGTCGCGACGATCTGCTCCTCGACCCCCTTGCAGGCGTCCTGGCGGGCGAGCTTGTCCTCGATCTGGGTCGCCTCCGACAGCGCGGCGCCGTGCGAGCTCTTGACCTGCTCGTAGAAGTCGGGGTCGAGCTGCGGAGCCTCGACGACCATCTTCTCCTTGCCGGCCTTCTCGGCGAGCTCGCGCTGCAGCGCGCACAGCTTCTTGATCGCGTCGTGGGCGATGTCAAGCGCATCGAGGATCTCCGCCTCGGGGATCTCGTTGGCACCGGCCTCGACCATCAGGATCGCGTCCTCGGTGCCGGCGACGATCAGGTCGAGATCGGTCTCCTCGAGCAGGGACTCCTCCTCGGGATTGACGACGAAGTTGCCGTCGATCTTGCCGATCCGGACCGCGCCGACGGGCGTCGGGAACGGGATGTCGGAGACCATCAAGGCCGCCGACGCGCCGTTCATCGCGAGCATGTCGTACGGGTGGACGTGATCGACCGACATGGGGATCGCGACCAGCTGCGTCTCATAGCGCCAGCCCTTGGGGAACAGGGGGCGGATTGGACGATCGATCAGGCGCGCGGTGAGCGTGCCCTTCTCCCCCGCGCGACCCTCGCGCTTGAAGAATGAGCCGGGGATCTTCCCGGCGGCGTACATACGCTCCTCGACGTCAACCGTGAGGGGTAGGAAGTCAACATCGCGGAGGTTGCCCGCGGTGGCGGTACAGAGGACCATCGTGTCGCCCGATCGGACGACGACGGCGCCGGAGGCCTGTTTGGCCAATTTGCCGGTCTCGAACGAGATCTCCTTGCCCGCGATCTCGACGGACACGCGCGTAACGGCGTCAGACATATTCAATTCCCTTCCTGCTCCAGCCCTTCGGTCGGCGAGCAGTGCTTCGTTTCTCTTCTTCTCGGTTCCGAACACGGCTGATCGTAGCGGGTGTTCGGATCTAACCCTTTGTGTGTGCGATCCCGCACATAACCGGACCCTTCGGTCCGGTTATGCTAGGGTAAGCGGACCGTCGAGTCCAGTTTACCAAGGGAGCGCGAGATGACCGCCGACAGATCAATCTCTTCCAATCGCTGGCTGATTCTCGTGATCGCCTGCCTCGCACAGTTCATGGTCGTGCTCGACTCGACGATCGTGAACGTCGCACTGCCGTCGATCCAGCGTGGTCTGCACTTCTCGGCGGCCAGCCTGCCGTGGGTCGTCAACGCCTATACGTTGCTGTTCGGCGGCTTTCTGCTGCTCGGAGGCCGGGCCTCCGACCTGCTCGGGCGCAAGCGGCTGTTCGTCGCCGGCGTCGCCCTGTTCTCGTTCGCTTCGCTGCTGAACGGCGTTGCCCAGTCCCCCGCGATGCTGATCGCGGGCCGCGCGCTCCAGGGCCTCGGCGGCGCCCTCGTCTCCCCGGCGGCGCTGTCGATCATCACGACGACGTTCACCGAGAACGAAGCGCGGACCCGCGCGCTCGGGGTCTGGAGCGCGATCGCTGCCGGTGGCGCCGCGGTCGGGCTGCTGCTCGGCGGCGTGCTCACCGATCTGGTCTCATGGCCATGGATCTTCATCGTCAACGTTCCCGTCGGCGCGATCGCGATCGCGCTCGCCGTGCGCTTCGTCCCGGAGTCGCGCGTCGACGTCGGGCACCGCTCATTCGACGCCGGCGGCGCGCTCACGGTCACCGGCGGGCTCGTCGTGCTCGTGTTCGCGATCATCAAGGCACAGGCGTTCGGCTGGGGCTCGGGGCGGACGCTGGGGCTGCTGGCGGCCGGGATCGCGCTGCTGGTCGCGTTCGTCGTGATCGAGCGTCGCAGCGTCGCGCCGCTCGTGCGGCTCAGCGTGTTCCGGATCCGAACGATCGCGACCGCCGACGGGGCGTTGCTGCTGGTCGGCTCAGCGATGTTCGGAATGTTCTTCTTCGCCTCGCTGTACGTGCAGGACATCCTCGGGTACAGCGCGCTGCGCGCCGGGCTGGCGTTCCTGCCGGTGACCGCCGGGATCATCATCGGCTCCGTCGTAGCGCAGCAACTAATCCGGCGGCTCGGCGTCCGCAACGTCGCGACCCTGGGGATCGTGCTCGCCGTCGCCGGGATGCTGCTGCTGACGCGCGTGCCCGTGCACGGCAGCTACGCCGGCGATCTCCTGACCGCGCTGATGCCGCTGAGCATCGGCATGGGGCTGATCTTCGTTCCGATCACCCTGCTGGCGACGGCTGGCGTCAACGGCGACGACGCAGGGCTCGCATCCGGGCTGTTCAACACCGCCCAGCAGGTCGGCGGCTCGCTCGGCCTGGCGCTGATGTCGACGTTCGCCGCGAGCCACACGACGAGTCTGCTGCACACCGGCGTCAGCACCGCCGCGGCGCGGGTGTCCGGTTTCCACGTCGCGTTCGGGATCGGGGCGGGGATGCTCGCCGTCGCTTCGATGATCCTCGTCCTCGGGCTGCGGGCCCGGCACGTCCGCGGCCTCGAACTCGAGATGCCGACCGATCCGGTCGCGGCGTAGGACAATGTGGGGTGCGATGGCGCAGGAGAGGCACCTTCGGGCGGACGCCGAGCGCAACCGGCGCCGGCTGCTCGACGCCGCGCAGGAGATGTTCGTCGAGCATGGCCTCGACGTGGGCGTCGCCGAGATCTCCGCGCGTGCGGGCGTCGGCCGCGGGACGCTGTTCCGCAACTTCGCCTCCAAGGAGGACCTGATCGCGGCGATCGTCGGCGAGCGGATGCGGGAGGCGACCGACCGCGGCCGGGCGCTGCTCGAGGGCCCCGACCCGGGCGTGGCGCTGTTCGAGTTCATGGAGGAGATGGCCGGGCGCCAGCAAACGGACCGCGCGCTGTTCGAGGCCGTCCACGACACGTTCCTGGCCAACGTCGAGATCGCCGAGGCGTACGGCGACCTGGTGGGCGTCCTCGAACAGCTGGTCGCCCGCGCGCAGGCCGCCGGCGCCGTCCGGGGCGACGTCGGCGCGATCGACGTCCTGATCATGATCAAGGGCGCATGCGAGGCCGCGAGCGCGCTGCAGCACATCGACCCGCAGATCGCCGAGCGGCAGCTCGATCTCGTCCGGGCGGCGCTCCGGCCCGACGCCGCCGCAGCACCGCTCCGTGGTCGCCGGCCAACGCTCGAGGACGTGCAGCGGACGTTCCCCCCGCCGGACGGTGCCGCCGCGGCCGCCGGCGAGCGCTAAGCGCCCAGCGCGTCGAGCACCGACGGCTCGATCTGGCCGCTGTAGGCCCGACCGCCGGCGAACACCGTCGGCGTCGTCACGACGCCCGCCCGCACGCCGGAGTCGAAATCCGCGCGCACGCGCGCCAGGACCCCGTCGCTCCTGCGGTCGGCGTCGAACCGCTCCACGTCGATCCCGAGCGTCCGGGCGCGCTCCCACAGATGCGGATCCTCGAGCCGTCCCTGATCGGCGAACAGCGAGTCGTGCATCTCCCAGAACCGTCCCTGGAACCCGGCGGCCTCAGCCGCGCACGCGGCCGCCCAGGCTCGCGGATGGCTCGAGCGGACAGGGAAGTGCCGGAACACGCGGCGCAGAGGCAGCTCAGCGAGCCGACCACTCAGCACCGCGCAGTACGGGCACTCGAAGTCGCCGTACTCGATCACCAACGGCGAGTCCTCGGGACCACGGACGTGGTCGGCTGCCGAGAGCGGCGGAACCGGCGCCGAACCGAGATCGCGCGCCACTCAGACGGCGCTGAGACCGTCGAAGATCAGGTTCGCGCCGGGCAGGTCGCCCGGTGACTCGGCCTGATAGCTCCACTTGACGACGCCGTCCGCGCCGATGATCACGAGCGCGCGCTGCGGGAATCCGCCCGGGTGATACACGCCAAACGCGCGGCATGTCTCCCCCTTGGGCTCGAAATCTGAGAGCTGTTCGATCGTGACCCCGAGTTGGTCCTTGAACGCGGTCTGCGACCAGCTCGCGTCGCACGAGACCCCGTACAGGATCGCGCCGCGGTCCTTCAGGTCCTCCAGCACCTCCTCGTAGAGGTTCAGCTGGTCGGTGCACACGGGGCTGAACGCGAACGGGTAGAACACGAACACCGTCGTCTGCCCGGCGAGATCTGCGTTCGTGAACTTGGAGCCGTCGCCGCGGCCGAGCGTGAACTCTGGCGCCGGCGAGCCAGGCTCAATAATCACTTGCGGAGGCCGAGCTCCCGCACCAAGGCGCGGTACCGCTCGAGGTCGCTGCGCTGGAGATAGTTCAGGAACCGCCGCCGGCGTCCAACCAGCATCAGCAGGCCGCGGCGGGAGTGGTGATCCTTGCCGTGGGTCCGCAGGTGATCGGTCAGATCGTTGATCCGCGCGGTCAGCAGCGCGATCTGGACCTCGGCCTTGCCGGTGTCGGCCGGCCCGTCGCCGTACTTGGTCACCAGCTCCTGCTTGCGTTCTTGAGTCAGCGTCATGCGGTGGCCGAGGGTAGCAGAGCTGTTTTCAACGACACAGCTCCCGCGTGCGCACCACGTCAAGCTCCATCTGCTCGACCAGCGACTGCACCGACTCGAACCGGCGCTCGCCCCGCAGCCGCGTGAGGAAGTCGATCTTCAGCGTCTGGCCGTAGAGGTCGACGTCTCGATCGATCAGGTACGCCTCCACCAGCACGGCCCGCCCCGTCCCGAACGTCGGCCGGACGCCGACATTTACCGCCGCGCAGCCGCCGTCGGCGCGGGCCGCGTAGACGCCGTGACCGGGACACACCAGCGCCTCGTCGGGGACGATGTTCGCGGTCGGGAATCCGAGCTCCCGGCCACGCCGGTCGCCCGTCACGACCTCGCCGCGGATCTGGAACGGGGCCCCGAGGAACCGCGCCGCGAGATCGACCTCACCCGCCAGGACGAGCGCGCGAATGTGACTTGAGGACACGATCTCGCCGTCGACCTCGACCAGCGGCACGACCCGGGTCTCGAACCGCTCGTCGGCCCGCAGCATCGCCGGATCGCCGGCCGCGCGGTGACCGAAGCGGAAGTTCTCGCCGACCGACACGCGTGTCGCCTGCAACCGCGCGACGAGGATGTGGTCGACGAACTCGTTCGGGCTCTGATGCGCGAAGCCGTCGTCGAACGGGATCACGACCAGCTCCTGTACGCCCAGGCTCGCGATCAGCTCCGCCTTGGCGTCGAGCGACGTCAGCAGCTTCGGCGCGGCCTCGGGGCGCACGACCTGGAGCGGGTGCGGCTCAAACGTGAGCACCGTGTCGGATCCGTCGATCACCTCGCGGTGTCCGAGGTGGACGCCGTCGAACTCGCCGACGGCGACCCGTCGCGGTCGTGGCTCCACATCGAACAGCTGGGTGACGCGCATCGGCGGGGAAGCCTAACGGCCCCTGCCCGGTGGACTTGTTCGTCAGCCGCCGCGGAATCCGACAACGGGCTTGAACATCTCCTGCCCGGGGACCGGCTCGGCGAGCGCGATCAGCCCGTCGCCGCCGGTGAGGCGGACCGTGCCCGGAGCGCCGGCGGTGCCCGCGACCGCTACGCCGTGGCTCGCACGGCGTGCGGTCTCCTCGTCGAGCCGCACCTCGGGCATGAACGCGAGCGCGTCGTTGAGCGGGATTGGCCGATCCGGATCGGCGTCGGCGACGTCGAACGCTCCGATCCGCGTCCGTCGAAGGGCTTCGCAGTACGCATCGCCGAGGTCCGCGATCAGGCTCCGGACGTACGTTCCCGAGGAGCACTCGATTCGGAAGCCCCGGCGATCGCCCTCACGCCAGCACTCATCGAACGCGTACACCTCGATCTCCCGTTCGGCCAATTCGACCTCCACCCCGGCGCGCGCGAGCGTGTAGGCGCGCCTGCCCTGCACCTTGACGGCCGAGAACGCGGGCGGCCGCTGGCGCAGCACGCCCGACGGTAGCTCGAGCGGACCGTTCGGAACGATCCCGGTCTCCGAGATCTCCCCGTCGGGATCTCCCGTATTCGAGACTGCGCCGAAGCGGGCCTGCACCTCGTAGGTCTTCCGGAGCGCCATCAGGAAGCGCTGCACCCGTGTCGCACGACCCACCAGCACCAGCAGGAGGCCCGTCGCGAACGGATCGAGCGTGCCGGCGTGGCCGACCTTGACGCCGCGGCCGAGCTGCCGGCGTACCCGCGCGACAACGTCGTGCGAGGTGATCCCGGCCGGCTTGTCGATCAAGAGCACGGAGTCCGTGGTCATCGAGCAGAAGGCT
Source organism: uncultured Solirubrobacteraceae bacterium (assembly GCA_963712675.1). GTDB lineage: Bacteria > Actinomycetota > Thermoleophilia > Solirubrobacterales > Solirubrobacteraceae > Palsa-465. The sequence goes on along the minus strand of CAVQJF010000019.1, from coordinate 11,034 downwards.
AGGAGGCGAGCGGTAGCTCTAGAGCTGCGCCGCGACTTGATCGCGAAGGAATCCGACCAGCTCGTCCAACTCCATCGAGGTCGTGAAGCCGGCGGCCTGGCGGTGTCCTCCGCCGCCCTGGGCGCGCGCGATCGCGGATACGTCCACGCGCTCGTCGCTGGCTCGCAGCGACACCTTGCGAGCGCCGTCGGCGTCTCCGATCCGGTCTCGGATCAGGGCCGCCACCGCGGTCCCCTGCACTGCGCGGAGGTGGTCGATGACGCCCTCTGAGTAGCTCTCCTCGGCGCCCGAGGCGGTGAAATCGCTTTCGCTCAGCTGGGTGACGGTCAGGCGGCCGTCGTCGAACCGCCGGACGTTCGCGAGCCCGCGCGCGAGCAGGGCGAGCTTCCCGTACGGCACGTCCTCGTAGACACGGCGGTAGATCTCCGCGACGTCGACGCCGGCCTCGATCAGCCTCGCCGCCATCACGTGCGCCCCCGGGCCGGTGTTCTGGTACATGAACCGGCCGGTGTCGGTGATCAATCCGACATACAGCGCGTCGGCGATCGTCGGCGTCGCGGCGACGCCGAGCGCGCCCATCAGGTCGTAGATGATCTCCGCCGTGCAGGAGGCATCGGGGACGACGTGGTTGACGGTCCCGAACCGCGTGTTGTCGTGATGGTGGTCGATGTTGAGGATGTTGAAATGCTTCCCGCCCGCCCGCTGGAACGCCTCGGCGGGGTTACGCTCGAGATTGCCGCAGTCGAGGAACACGATCGTCCGATCGTCGATGTCCGCGGGAGGCTCGGACACGAGCCCGGACAGCGGGAAGAACCGGTACTCGTACGGGAGCGGGAACTCGTTGGAGTCGATGAACATCACGCTGTCCTTGCCGAGCGCCGTCAGGATCTCCTGCGTCGCGATCAGCGACCCGAGCGCATCGCCGTCGGGGTTCTCGTGCGTGACGACGACAAGCCTCTCGGAGCTGCGCAGCTCGTCAAGCACGCGTTCCCGGCTGGACCGGTCGCCGTTCTCACCCATCTTCGGTGCCGTCATCTACCTCGTGCAGCAACTCGGTGATCCGCATCCCGTGGTCGATCGACTCGTCGTAGTGGAAGCTCAGCGCGGGCGTGTACTTGAGCCTCAGCTCGCGGGCGAGCGTGCTCTGCAGGTAGCCGCTCGCGGAGCGCAAGCCGTCCAGGCTCGCCTCCCGCGTCGCCTCGTCGCCCAACACGCTGACGTACACACGGGTATAGCGCAGGTCTGGGCTGGTCTTGACTCCGGTCACGGTCACGAATCCCACGCGGGGGTCTTTGAGATTTTTCGCGATTGCGTCGCTGAGGACGGTGCGCACGGCCTCGTCGACGCGACGTATCCGTCCGCCGTCCATCCTATCCGTCCCGTTGTCTGTTTGGCCAGGCGACCAATTCACATCTCCAGGTCCTCGAGCGAGGTGACCAGCCGCCGGACACGGACGCCCTCCGGGAAGCGCGAATCGAGCCACCGCTCGACGCGATCGGCGTGAGTTGTGAGCACCGCCAGAGAGCCGCCGGTGAGGGCGGCGGCGAGCGTCGCCCGCTGCCATGTGTCCTGATGGTCGATCTCCGATACCGCCGCGCCCAGCCTGCCGTGCAGCTGCGCCTTGATGGACGCCAGGTCCTTGCGCTTGGCCTTCAGCGAACCCGCTTCGGGAAAGTGCAGATCGATCACGAGCACGGCGACGAAGCCGCTCCCGGACACTCGTGCAGGATCAGGCGAGCTCGCGCTCGACCTGACGCGTCGCGTAGGTCTCGAGCACGTCGCCTTCTTTGACGTCGGCGAAGTCTCGGAGCACGATCCCGCACTCGAATCCGGCTGCGACCTCACGGGCGTCTTCGTTGAACCGCCGCAGGCTCGCGATCTCGCCGTCGTAGACGACCGTGCCGTCGCGGATCAGGCGCACCTTCGCGCCGCGCGTGATCTTGCCCTCGGTGACGTGCGAGCCGGCGATCGTGCCGACCTTCGAGGCGCGGAACAGCTGGCGGACCTCGGCCGACCCCAGCACTTCCTCGACCTCTTCGGGCTTGAGCATGCCCTGCATCGCCGAGCGCAGCTCCTCGATCGCCCGGTAGATGACCGCGTAGTGGCGGATCTCGACGCCCTCGCGATCCGCGACCGACCGCGCGTCGCCCACGGGCCGCACGTTGAACGCCATGATGACCGCGTCGGAGGCCGCCGCCAGCATCACGTCGGACTCGGTCACGCCGCCGACGGCGCCCCGGATCACGTTGACCGAGACCTCGTCCTGAGGCAGCTTGGCGATCTCGTCCTGGATCGCTTCGAGCGAGCCCGCGACGTCGGATTTGAGCACCAGGTTGAGCTCCTGGATGTCGCTCGAGAAGATGTTCTCCAGCGAGATCCGCTTGCCGCTGCGCCGCGCGAGCGATTCGGTCTTCAGCCTCGTCTCGCGCTCGCCTGCGAGCTGGCGCGCACGCCGCTCATGCTCGACGACGCGGACCCGCTCGCCCGCCTCGGGGACGCCGTTGAAGCCGAGTACCTCGACCGGCTCGCCGGGAAGTGCCTGGACCAGTCTGTTGCCGAGGAAGTCGTGCATCGCGCGGACCCGACCCCAGTGGGCGCCGGCGACGAGCGCGTCGCCGACCTCAAGCGTGCCGCGGGAGACGAGGATCGTGACGACCGGACCGCGGCCGGGGTCGAGCTTTGACTCGATAACCGTTCCGGAGGCCGCCGCGTCGGGGTTCGCCCGCAGCTCCTGGAGCTCGGCCTGCGTGACGATCGTGTCGAGCAGTGTGTCGAGCCCCACCTTCGTCTTCGCCGAAACGTCGACGAAGTCGATGTCGCCGCCCCAGTCGACGGGCTGCAGGCCCAGCGCGGCCATCTCGCCGCGCACCCGATTCGGGTCAGCACCTTCCTTGTCGATCTTGTTGACCGCGACGATCATCTGAACGTCGGCCTCCTTGGCGTGGTCGACCGCCTCCTGCGTCTGCGGCTTGACCCCGTCATCGGCGGCGACCACGATCACGGCGATGTCGGTGACCTTCGCGCCGCGGGCGCGCATCGCCGTGAATGCCTCGTGGCCGGGGGTGTCGAGAAACGTGACGCTCTTGTCGCCGTGGTGGACCTGGTACGCGCCGATGTGCTGCGTGATCCCGCCCGCCTCGCCGGCGGCGACCTCGGTCTCCCGGATCGCGTCGAGCAGCGACGTCTTGCCGTGGTCGACGTGGCCCATGATCGTCACCACGGGCGCGCGCTCGACGAGCACGTCGTCGGCGTCGTCGAACATCGGCTCGGCGACCGTCTCGTCCTCGGAGTGGACGATCTCCACCTGCTTGCCGAGCTCCGAAGCGAGCACCAGGATCGTCTCGTCCGACAAGGTCTGCGTCTGCGTCTTCATCTCGCCGAGCTCCATCAGCTTCTTGACGATCTCGGGGACGCGGACGTCGAGGTACTCGGCCACGTCCTTGACGGTCGAACCCGAGTTGATCCGGATCGTGTCGGGCTCGGCGACCGCGGTCTGCGATGGACGCGACGCCGCCTCTTCGTCGTAGACGGCTCGCCGGCGCCGGCCGCGACGCTGGCGCCGCGGCGGCTGATTGCTCTGCGCCGGACCGCCGCCGGGAGCGCGGCGCGATGCCTGAGAGTCGATCACGACTCGCCGGCGCCCGCCGGCGTTGCCGGGCGCGCGCTCGCCCGCGAGCGAGTCACGGGTCGGACGCTCCCTTTTTCCTTCGGGCTTGGCGCCCGCCTGACCGTCGGGGCTCGGCTGCTCGGCAGCCGGGGCTGCGGGCGGCGCCTCGGGGGCTGCCTGCGTGGCCGCGGGCGCGGGCGGGACACCGCCGTTCCCGAGCACCTTCAGCGCGGTCGCCTCGTCGACGCTCGACGAAGCCGCCTTGACGTCGATCCCGCCGGCACGCAGCCGCTCGACTACCTCTTTCGCCTGAAGCCCCTGCTCCTTGGCGATCTCATGGACACGCTTGTTCATCGGCCTCGCAGTCTACGTCGCCTATGCCGACTCGGCGGCGGCCTCGACCTGATCGGTGTCCTTGTCCGCCAGCGCCTGATGCGCCTCGATGCCGCAGTAGCGCGAGCCGGGAAGCGCCGCGTTCGGGCACCGTCGGCCGTTGGACAGGATCGCCGCACAGCGTCCCTGCGCGTCCTCCTGCTCGTAGCCGTGCTCGGCCTCCTCGGCAGCGAACTCGGTCTCGGAGCGGATGTCGATCCGCCAACCCGTGAGCCGCGCCGCCAGCCGCGCGTTCTGGCCCTCGCGCCCGATCGCCAGCGACAGCTGGTCGTCAGGGACGATCACGGTCGCCTGCTTGCCGGCGTCGTCGACCAGCACCTCGCGCACCCGCGCGGGCGACAGCGCCTTGGCGACGAACCGGGCGGGCTCGTCGTTGTAAGGGATGATGTCGATCTTCTCGCCCCGGAGCTCGGACACGACCATCCGCACGCGCGAGCCGCGAGGGCCGACGCACGCACCGACCGGGTCGACGCCGTCGACATGCGAGACGACCGCGATCTTGGAGCGGTAGCCGGGCTCGCGTGCGACGCCCGTGATCTCCACCAGACCGTCGGCGATCTCGGGCACCTCGAGCTCGAACAGCGACTTGATCAGCTCTGGATCGCGGCGGGAGACGATGATCGACGGCCCCTTGGTCGAGTTGGAGACGTCCTTGATCACGGCCTTGATCCGCTGCGAGTGGTCGTAGCGCTCGCCGTCGACCTGTTCTGACTTAGGTAGCAGCGCCTCGACGCGCTCGCGCAGCTGCACGAGCGTGTAGCGCGAGTCGGATTGCTGGACGATGCCGGTGATCAGCTCGCCGACGCGGTCGCGGTACTCCTCGAACATCATGTCGCGCTCGGCCTCGCGGATCCGCTGCAGAATCACCTGCTTGGCGGTCTGCGCGGCGATCCGGCCGAAGTCGTGTGGCGTGACGTCCTCGGTCTCGATCTGGTCCTCGTACTCCTTCAGCTTCTCGAGGTCGATCTCGGGCTCCGGCGGCTCGCGCATCTCGCCTGTCTCTGGGTCGACGGTCGGCTCGGCGTCGACGGTCGCCTCGACGAGCAGCTGCTCCTCGAGTTCCGGTGGAATCTTCAGTTCCCAGACGATGAAGTCGCCGGAGTCGCGATCCATCTCGACCTTCGCGTACGGAGCGGAGCCGGGCGTCTTCTTGTACGCCGACAGGAGCGCGTCCTCGAGCGCCTCCATCAGTTTCTCGTGCGAGATGTTCTTCTCAGCGGCGAGGCCCCGGACGGCCTCCACGATCTCCTTCGACATGTGTTCAGTCTCCCGGGACGAGGTTGGAGCGAACGATCTGCTCGTACGGGATCGTCAAAAGGCCATCGTCGGCCGCGATCGTGACGTCCTGTTCGGAGGCACCGACCAGCTCGCCGGTGACGTTTTTGTGCCCGTCCGCGGCGTCGCGAAGGCGCACGCGCGCGCGACGACCGAGGAACCGGCTGTAGTGCTGGGGCTTGGTCAGCGGCCGGTCCTGGCCCGGCGAGGAGACCTCGAGCGCGTAGCGGTCGCGGAACTCGTTGAGGTGGCCCGAGACGCGTTCGCAGAGGGCGAGCGTGACGCCATCCGGATGATCGATGAACAGACGCAGCGTCGAGCGCGAGACGACCTCGGCGAGCAACACCTCAACGTCAGGCTCGACGGCCGCCAGGCGGCCTTCGATCTCCTGTTGGATTGTGGTCACGATCTCCTCCGTCTGATCAATAAAAAAAGCGGGCGAGCGCCCGCTTCCGGTACTGCCGCCGGATCGACCCGGCGCGAAAGCTGTATGTCCAGGTTAGCACCAGGTTTGCGACGTTGCAGCGTCTAAGACCTGGCCGCCGCGGCCCGCGCGCGGTCGCGGTACACGCGATAGTCGCGGCGCGCGGGCTGCAGGTTGGCGGCCAGCGCCAGCGGGCCGCGCGCGTCCGCGTGGCGGCCGAGCAGCTGCAGCGAACGGCCGAGGCAGAACTGCGCGAAGTCGTTCGTCGGCGCGCGCTCGGTGACCGCCTCGAACTCGCGAGCGGCCTGCTCGTAGCGCTGGGCGTGGAACAGAGCGCGCCCGAGCGCTTCGCGGATCGAGGCCTTGTCCGGAGCGAGGTCCCGCGCGCGCGAAAGCGGGACGATCGCCTGATGGTGATGTCCCGCTTCGAGCAACTCGGTACCTCTACGGAACAGCTCGTAGACGTCATCCATCGGGAGTGATTTTACCGACGCGGCGGCAGCGCCCACAGTGCCCGCAGCCGGCCCACCGGCCCGAGACCGAACGCGAGCTGCGCCCGCAGCGCCCGACGTTGCGCGCTGCTCGGCGGATCGCCCGCGGCGCCGTAGCGCTCGATCCGGATCGCCCTCACATACGCGGCCGCGTCCGGTGATGAGCGCAGGCGCTGCTCGAGCGCGACCAGGGTGACCCCGTCGGCAACCGGGCGACCGCAGCGGCGCCAGGCGCGCTCGAGCTCGGCGAGCAGCTCACCGTCCCCGCCGGCGGGTCGGCGGCCGAGTGTGCGAACCACGAGCAGCGCGAGCCCCAGCACGCCGAGGGCCACGGCGATCGCGGGGAGCACCGGCAACGAGCTGCCGCCGACGCTGCGCGGATGGCTGACGCCGGTGCCGGGGCCGGTGAGTCCGTGCGCCCCGGAGGTCGAGTTGCCGCTTCCGTGACCTTGGCCGCTGCTCGTTTGACGGTGCCCACCACGGGCCGGCGCGACCGAAGGAGTCGGGTCGAACCGCACCCAGCCGTAGCCGGGGAACCACGCCTCGACCCACGCGTGCGCATCGATGTCGTCGACCACCCATTCGTGGGTAGCGCCGTCGTAGGTCCCGGGCGTGAACCCGACGGCGACCCTCGCGGGGACGCCGCCCATTCGTAGCAGCAGCGCCATCGCGCCGGCGAACTGCTGGCAGTACCCGTGCTTGGTTTTGAACAGGAAGCTCTCGAGCGGGTACTTGCGGGCCGGCGTCGTCTGGTCGTACGTGAAGCCGTGCGAGAGGTAGCCGAGCACGCTCTCGACGAACGCGTACGGTGTCGCGGCGTGACCCGCAAGCCGGCGCGCCAGCGCGTAGGCGCGCGCGTACGGCGAGGCCTCGAGCGCGGTCGCAGCGTTCTGGCTGGTCGGTCCGTAAACGATCGCTTCACGGCCGCCGAACGGCGGGATGTAGACGTTGCCCGGGGGCACGGCCCCGACCTTCGATACGAACCCTCCGGGGACCGTCAGCACCAAGTAGCCGGGCAGCAGCTGCTGCGGGTAGTCGGTTCCGGCGCTCTGCAACTGTGCCGCCGTCGGCCGGGGTGAGTAGGTCCTCACGCGATACGTGTCACCCGGATGCAGGGGCGCGCCGGCCAGCCACGTCCCGGCGCTGATGCCCGGCAGCGCGCCCTCGGCGACGTCGACCGGGTTGCTCGCGCTGCCCGCGGCGATCAGGTCGGTGGTCCGCATGCCTCGGATCGTCACCTGGATCGTCTGCGACCAGCGCGCGCGTGCAGCGGGCTCGACGTCGGGTACCGGGACCGGCGCTCCGACGTTAGCCGCAGTCCAGGCGCGACCATCGAAGAAGTCGAGGTTCTCCGCCTTCCAGTAGTCCGAGTGCGCGGCCTGCACTTCGAGGACCTCCTGATTGTCCTGTGGCCAGTTCAGCGGTCCGTACCGTTGCGACCAGTCGAACGCGGCAACGTGCCCCGGGGCGAGCGACCCCGCCAGCGCCTCATAGTTGACCCACGCGTGGTGGGGGTCGATCCGGGGCGCCGCGATCAGGCCGCCGAGTCCGGCTATGCCGACAACCGCCAGGGCCGTTGCACCGTCACGGGTCGGCGCGTGCTCGGCCCACATGAACGCGGTCAGCAGCGCGAACAGGATCAGTCCCTGCACGTACGGGAGATGCGGTTTCACGAGCGTCGTCGGGACGACCGCGAGCGCGACCAGCGGCAACGCGGCTCCGGCACGCCGCAGATCGCCGAGCGACCGCGGGGCGAAGGCGGCCAGCAGCGCCGCGTCGAGCAGCAGCACGCCGGCTCCGAGGATCACGACGACCCGCACCCACGGGTTGATGCCGAGGTAGGGCACGAGCACGTTCGGCAGCGCGGTCAGCCCCTGGCCGATCGCATTCGCACCGACCTCGAGCCGCACGTGCCGGACCCACGAGAGCGGAACGCCGGCGATCGGGAACATCGCGACGACGGCAACCACCGCGAGCGCGATCGCGAGCGCCCGATGGCGCTCTGAGAGCGCCGCCCCCAGCCCGGCCAGCACGAGCGCGAGCCCGAGCATCCCGAGCAGCCGCGACACCGGCGCCGGTCGCATCAGCGTCTCCCAGCGCAGCACCCCGTACAGCGCGAGCGCCGCGAACGTCGCCAATCGCACGACCGGACGCTCGGCGCGGCGGACCGCCGTCTCGCGGTGCACAGCCCAGCGCCGCGGCCCAAGGACACTGACCTCGGCGCCCGTACTCACGCCGCCGCCTCCCGCACGGGCGTGCGACGGCCGACCGGCAGCCCGACGCAACCCGAGACCTCGAAGCTCGGCCGCGTACCGGTGCGCGCGACCTCCCGTGGCACCACGAGCACGGTCGCGCCCGACCCGAGCGCGACCGGCGGCCGCTCGCGCGGCGCGGCGCTCACGTACAGCACCGGACCCGGGCGCATCCGGGCTGCCCCCAGCATCGGCGCCGGGGCATCGGAGCCACCGGTCACGAGCGCGAGCCGGACGTGAGCCGGCGGCCAGCTGGCGAGGCCGGGCTCAACGGCCAGCGGGCGCCGCTCACCGGGCAGCAACAGCAGGGCGCCGCCGCGGCGGGCGAGCTCGAGCGTCAACGAGGCGGCCGCACGCACGGCGGCATCGAGCTGCGCGGCCGGGACATCGCCGCGGGGATCGAGGATCACGAGCGGGCGGAAGTCCTGGTCGCCGCGGAGCCGGCGCTCGAGCAGGCCGGCCCCGCGCGCCAGCGCCGGCCAGTGAATCCGTGACGCGGGAGTCCCGGGTTGATAAGGCCGTAGGCCGTCGACCTCGACCGCCACGAGCGCCTGCAAGCGCGCCTGCGTCGCGGGCGAGTCGAGCCGGCTGCCGCCGTCGGCGCTGAGCCACTGGACGCGCTCGGTCCGCGGCAGCACGAGCACCTGCTCGGCGCGGGCGAGGCACGCCGCCCGGCGGCGCGACAGTCCCAGCGGATCCCGGATCGTCAGCTGCGGCGGCGCGACCGTCCGCAGCCCGCGGCGATCGAACCGCGCGACGACCCTGATCGTCGCCGTTCGGCCGCTGCCTTGAAGCAGCAGCGGTGCGCCCGCGAGCGGATCGCGGACCTCGGCGCCCGGGAGCCCGAGCGCGCCGCCACGGACCTCGAGCGTCGCCTCGAGCGGCTCCTCTTCGATCACGCGGTCGGCCCCCAAGCGCCGATCGATCTGCGACCGGCTCGCGACCAGCGCCACCCAGCCCCAGGCGCTGACCCCGAGCAGCGCGAACGCGAATCCGGGCACGAACAGCGGCGAGGCATCGAACACCAGTGCGACAAGGATCAGCACGGCGCCGGCGAGGCTGACGCCGGCCGCTCGGCCGGATCCGGCGAATGCGCGCATCCGCAGCGATTGTGTCAACTTCGCGGGCGCCCCCGCTGCGGTCACCGGCCGGCGATCAGCCGTACAGCTTGATTACGGTCAGGTCGATCCGCCTGCTGATGGTTGCCACACCTGCGAGCACGATCGAGTTGTCGAGCGGATCGACCGTCACGCCGTTGGCGGCGTCGTTCGTGCCGATCGCCGCCGTCGTCAGCCCGCGTCTGCCGAACGTTGTGTCGATGGCCCCGGTTGGGGTCAGCCGCACCGCGCTGGCTCCCGGCCCGGCGACGAGTATGTTCGCCCCCTCCATCGTGATCGCGTTCGCTCCGACGCCACGGAAAGTCGCGATCCCGTGCTGGCCGAAGGACGAGTCCAGGGACCCGTTCGGGTTGAAGCGGACCGTGGCAACCACGCGGTTCGTCTCGAGCGCGTTGCCCGTCAGCAGGATCTTGCCGTCGGGCTGGAGCGTGACCGCCAGGCCGGCAGCGTATGTACCGATCGGGACGATCACGATCCCGCCGTTACCGAAGCCGTCGTCGGCACTTCCGTCGGACAGCAGGCGGGCGGCCATGTAGTCCCACGTCCCGGCGCTGTTCTGCGCCTCGCCGCCCAGCACGAGGCCGCCATCCGTCTGGAGCGCGAGGCCCCAGTCGGCAGCGACCGTTTGGGTCAGCACAGTGACGCCCTGGGAGCCGAACGAGTGATCGATCGAGCCGTCGCCGTTGAGCCGCGCCGCGACGAAGTGGTCGTGGTCGGTGAGCGCGGTGCCGGAGATCACGATCTGGCCATTGGGCAGGATCACGACTCCGTTCGCGATCGCCTCGGAGCCGACGGGCACGGTCGCGACTCCGCCGCTCCCGAACGAGGGATCCAGCGCGCCGTTCGGAAGCAGGCGCGCCGCCGCGAGCGCGACGGTCCCGGTGACCGGGTCGCGGCCCGAGCCGGCGAGCACGATGTCACCGTTCGACTGAAGCGCGATCGCGTTGCCCTGGGCCGACTTCCCGATCGGGACGACCGCCCAGCCGTTGGCGCCGAACGAATGATCAAGCGAGCCATTCGCGCTGAGGCGAACGGCGATCATGTCGCCCTGCCCGTTGATCGTCGACTCGCCGACGACCACGATCTTCCCGTCGGGCTGGACGACGCTGGCGACGGACCGATTGCGTGCCGGACGGCTCGACCGCGAAGCCCCCCTTGCCGAAGCTCGTGTTCACCGAGCCGGAGGTCGGGGTGATCGCGCTCGCGGGCGCCGGTGCAACACCAACCACAAGCATCCCCGCCATCAGGGCTATCGCGGCCGTCATTGGTCGCCGCAACGCGCGGCCTTCCCTGCCTAGTTGCCGTCTCAACCTTAGACCTGGATTCATGCGGTGCTGGATTCACCGCCGCCGACTGGAGCGCCGCTATCTAACCAGCTTCCGCGGCGACCACAAGGCGTGGTTGCGAAATCTCAGGCGTCAGAGGGCGCGGACCGACGCGACCGCGTCGGCGACGACGTCGCGCGCCCTCGCGC
>CAVQJF010000018.1:0-23337 GCA_963712675.1 uncultured Solirubrobacteraceae bacterium | reverse complement strand
TGTGAGCACCGGCCGGCTCGAGGCCTTCTCCGACGGCGTGATCGCGGTGGCGGTCACGTTGCTCGTGCTCGACATCACGGTTCCCGGCACCCGGCACGGCTCGCTCGGCCACAACCTCCTTCACAACTGGCCCCACTACGCCGCCTATGCGACATCGTTCATCACAATCGGGATCATCTGGATCAACCATCACGTGATGGTCGGGCGGCTGCGCGAGGCCGACCACGCGATCCTCGGGCTGAACCTGGTGCTGCTGCTGACGATCGCCGTGCTCCCGTTCGCCACCTCGCTGATGGCGCAGTACCTCGGCCAGTCCTCCGCCGGCAAGCTCGCCGCGGCGGTCTACGCCGGCGCGTTCCTCGTGATGTCCCTGGCGTTCTCGGTGCTCAACCGCCACATCCTCCTCGACAAGGAGCACCTGCTCGAGCCGCGATTGCCCGAATCGCTGCGGCGCCGGATCCTGTCGCGCGCGTTGACCGGCCTGATCCCGTACGTCATCGCGACCGCGGTCGCGTTCGCGACCCCGTACGCGACGCTCGTGATCTGCGGGGCCGTCGCGGCGTTCTACGCACTACCGATCGCGAGCGGCGCCAACCTTGACGCGAGTGAGGCCGAACGGTAGGACTTCCCGGACAGCGCTCGTGGGTTAGGGAAGGCCAGGCCGGCGCGAGCGGCAGCGTTCGATCCGGAGGTTAGGGAATGAAGAGATGGCTACTGCCGTTGACGGTCTGCGCCGTGGCGCTGGCGAGCGAGGCCGCGGCCGCCGCGGCGACGCCGTACGTAGCGCTCGGCGACTCTTATGCGTCGGGCGTCGGCACGCGGACGTATTACAACGACGGGACCAGTTGCGATCGCAGTCCGGACGCGTACGGACCGCTGATCGCCGCCAAGGACGGGTACTCGCTGACGTTCGAGGCGTGCAGCGGCGCGAAGACGACGGACGTCAACTCGAGTCAGCTCGGGCCGCTGACCAGTGCGACCGGGCTCGTAACGATCACGATCGGCGGCAACGACGCCGGCTTCAGCACCGTGATCGAAGATTGCGCGGCGTGGTACTTCCCGTGCCAGAGCGCGATCAACAACGCTGACTCGTTCATCCAGAATCAGCTGCCGGGGCTGCTGAACCATACGTACGCCGACATCCGCTCCCACGCTCCGAACGCGCATGTGGTCGTGCTCGGCTACCCGCACCTGTTCACGTCGAACGGGGCGACGTGCAATTTCGACGCGCTCACGTCATCCCACGAGGAGGAGCTCAACACGACGGCGGACCTGATCGACGGCGTCATCTCGGCTCGCGCCGCGGCGCACGGGTTCACGTATGTCGATCCGCGTAGCGCGTTCAACAGCCACGAGATCTGCTCGTCGTCGGAGTGGCTCAACGGGCTCTCCAACCCGCTGAGCGAGTCGTTCCACCCGAATATCTCCGGCCAGGCCGAGTTCGCGTCGCTGATCGAGCCCGTCCTGCCGTAGGAGCCCGCGGTGCTTGTCCGTTAACTGGCGGAATCCGTCAGTTAACGGACACCCTCGCGCGTCGGGGAGGGAGTCGGCTGGCGGTCGGGAGGCCGGGGGGACCTCAGCCGATGATCCGGAACACGCCGCGCATCCACGGATGAATCCGGCAGAAGAACGTGTACGTCCCCGGTTTGAGGCCCTTGGGCGTGTTCCAGTTCAGGGTGCCGACACCGGGCGTCCCGATCCCGAGCTCGCCCGAATCGAAGCCGCCCCCGTTCGCGAGCGGATAGTCGACCCCGTAGTTCTTCGTGCACGGCTTCTTACACGCGGTCACGGTATGAAAGATCGAGGCGAGATAGAACGGGCTTGGCGCGATGACTCCATAGAGGCCGCCGAAGGTCCCCTTCGAGCTCGCGTCCTCATTGACGAACGTCAGCGACTGGCCTTCGCGGACCGTCGGCACGCAGGCACTCTTCCGCTCGGACGCCGAGGAGATGTCGCCCGGGATGTACCTGAACGCCGCGATCACGACGTTCCTCGTGTGGCACTCGGGGATCGAGTTCGGGTTGACGCCGACGAACGCAGTCCCACCGAAGTACTGGTTCTCGGGTAGGCGGCCGTGCGTCACGTGCCCGACCTCGTTGATCTTGCCCATGAATGGGTTGACGCCCCGCTGGTCGTTCCACGCCTCCCACACGACCATGATCCCCATCACCTCGTACCACGAGCCACGCTTGGTGTCGTACGTGGCGTGGACGCTGAGCGTGTCGCCGGCTTGGACCTGCGGCCGCCAGTCAGGCGCCGTCGCGGTCATCGAAAAGTCCCACGAGACGGGTCCGTGGCTGTCGAAGTACTTCGCATTTGAGCGGAACAACCGCACCGTGTGCGGCCCCGCCCCGACCGCTTGGCTGTCGGGCGTTGTGCCGGGGCGCGTCAGGTCGAGGTCGTCGTACAGCCCGCCCGGATGCAGATGGCCGGCGGTCGCGATCAGCGTCCCCGGATGGTCGATCGTGAACTTGTTCAGCGGCGCGCCGGATCCGTAGGGATTCGTCGCCATGTCCGGATAGGTGAATTTGCCGTTGACGCCGCTGCCGCGCTTGACGTTGAAAACGGGATAGACGTGGTGATCCTGGACGTCCATCCAGATCGGATGCACGGGCGTGATCTTCGACGCCAGCGCCGTGTCGGTCTCCGGCACGAAGTCCATGTCGTAGGTCACGTACACGTACTTCGTGATGTTGGTCAGGTTGTGGATCATGTAGTTCAGGATCCAGTGATCGCTGGCCATGATCGGATACCCATAGCCGGCGGGGAATTCGTAGGCCGTCTTCTCCTCGCCGGCGGCCATGAAGGGGTAGAAGGTGGCGAACCCGTTCCCTTCGCCCTGCCCGGCTGCGCCGTCGGTGATCCACACGCCGTGGTGCAGATGGACAACATCAGTTGGCGGGACCGCGCCGAGTTTGCCGCCCGGCAGCGCGTAGCGGAGGTTCGGGGCCATCCGGATCATGAAGCCGTTCTGATCCGGTTTCGGGACCTGATTGGTCTGGGCCAGGATCAGGTTGGCGCCCGGGGTGATCTTGTACGGCCCGGCGGCGAACTCGAAGTGCTCGACGCCGGTCGGGGAGACGCTCACCAGACGCGAGATCGACGCGGCAGCGACCGCCGGCAAGATGCCGAGCACCATCGAGGCCAGCACGACCAGCTTTATGGCTCTGAGTCTCAAGTCTCCTCCGCGGCGCCTGCGCGCCAGGTGGCTGCATTCAAGCAGGTCTCGTGCTTGAATCCGCAAGTAATGCACTTCCGTCCAACATCGGCTCGCCTGAGGAGGCTCGCTGCCGGCTTCTGCGCGGTGGCGTTGGGGGCGGCGCTACCGACTGCCTTGGCCGACGCGAGCGGCACGCACCCGACGCTCCAGCTGCACAAGACCAAACTCGGATCGATCCTCGTCGACCACCGCGGCTACACCGTCTACGCTTTCACGAAAGACACGCGCAACCACGACGCCTGCGTCAAGATCAGCCACTGCCTGGTGGCGTGGCCGGTGGTTTCACCCGGGAGCGGCCCGCTCGCCGGGCCCGGGGTGAAGCGCTCGCTGATCGGCACGATCACGGTCAAAAAGGGCGTCAAGCAGCTGACCTACGCCGGATTTCCGCTGTACACGTACATCGGCGACACGCGCCCGGCGCAGACGACGTTCGTCAACCTGCTCCAGTTCCAGGGCCGCTGGCCGGCGCTGAACGCCGCCGGCAAAGAGATCAAGTAGCGCGGCGGGTCAGCGTCCCGTAGGCGTCCGGCCGGCGCGTCGCGAGGAACGGGAACAGCTCGAGCCAGTCGCGTCGCTGGTCCAGATCGAGGTCGGCGACCAGGACCGCCGGTTCCTCGCGCGGCGCCTGCACGAGCACGCGGCCGTAGGGATCGGAGATGAAGCTCGAGCCGTAGAACGTGATCGGTTCCTCGACGCCGATCCGGTTGATCGCGACCATGAACGTCCCGTTGGCGACACCGTTGCCGACGATCACCTGTTGCCACAGCGGCTCGGTGTCGAAGCCCGGATGGTCGGGCTCAGACCCGATCGCGGTCGGGTAGATGAGTACCTCCGCGCCGGCCAGCGAGTACGCACGGGCGAGCTCGGGGAACCACTGGTCCCAGCAGGTCGGGGCACCAAGCCGCGCCGCGGCCGCGCCGGTGCCGGTGCCGGTGCCACCGTCCGCCGCCGGCAGCTCGATCACCG
Source organism: uncultured Solirubrobacteraceae bacterium (assembly GCA_963712675.1). Classification (GTDB taxonomy): domain Bacteria; phylum Actinomycetota; class Thermoleophilia; order Solirubrobacterales; family Solirubrobacteraceae; genus Palsa-465. The sequence goes on along the minus strand of CAVQJF010000018.1, from coordinate 19,151 downwards.
GGAACGGGTCGCCGTCGGCCGGACCCGGGCGGAAGTAGCGATCCTCGTAATAGCCGGCGGTGATCGGAATGTGGAGCTTGCGCGTGCGAGACACGAGCCGCCCGTCCGGCGCCACCACGATCGCGGTGTTGTAGCCGAGCCCATCATCACCATCGGCGCGTTCGTACAGCGAGCCATGGACATACACATCGCACTCGGTGGCGAGCGCGGAAGCGAACCGGAACGTCGGACCGTCCGAGAGCTCCTCGGGCAACGCGCCGACCGCCTCGGGTCCGTCGGGCGTGATCGCGAAGTACCGCGACAGCGTCAGTTCCTGCAGGCACACGATCCGCGCCCCTTCGCCGGCCGCGATCCGGGTCCCGCCCGCGAGCGCAGCCTCGTGCTCGTCGGGATCGGCGTGCCAGCGCTCCTGGACGAGGCCAAGCCGCAACGGCGGCCGCGTCGGCGGCCGGGTCCGAGCCGGGGAGTCCGGCGGCGAGTATGCGGTCAGCAGCTCACTCATGCGCTCGCTCAGGCACCTGTTGGGTGATGCAGTGCGGCCCGCCGCCACCATACGCCAGCACCGCACCCGGCACCGAGACGATCTCGCGTTCGGGAAAGGCGCCGCCGATGATCGCGAGCGCGTCCTCGTCCGAGTCAGCCCCGGTGACCGGGACGATCACGCCGCCGTTGCAGATGTACAGGTTGAGATAGCTGGCGGCGATCCGCTCGCCCGCGACATCGACGTACGGCAGATGCGGCAGCTTCAGCGCCTCGACCCCCGCGGCCGTGAGCCGCGAGCGGTTCTCCTCGCACGACTCGTAATTTGGGTTCCCGGAATCGACGCTCTGCAGCAGCGCCTTTCCGGGGGCGACGACCGCGGCGATCAGGTCGACGTGACCGTCGGTATCCAGATCCTCCACCAGCCCCCGGCCGAGCCACACGACCCGCTCGACCCCGAGTCGCTCGCGCAGCACCGCCTCGATCTCGTCCCGGTGCAGCGCCGGGTTGCGGTTCGGGTTCAGCAGACACTGCTCGGTGGTCAGCAGCACACCGTCGCCATCGCACAGGATCGAGCCGCCCTCTAGCACCATCCGCTCCTCGAGCACACGGTCGCCGAGCCGCTCCGCAATCAGCCGGCCGACGGCCGCGTCGCTGTCGTACGGAGAGAACTTCTCGCCCCAGGCGTTGAAGCCAAAGTGAATCGCGACGCGCTTGCCATCGGAGAACACGTAGATCGGCCCGCAGTCCCGCAGCCACGAATCGTCGAGCGGCAGCTCGACCACCTCGACGGCGGCCGTGCACGCCGCGCGCGCGTCGGCCGCGTCGGTGCCGGCGTTGGCGATCATCGTCACCGGTTCGAACGCAGCGACGGCGTTCGCGACCGTGGCGTAGTCCGAGCGCGCCTGCGCCAGCGTCGGGCCCCAGAGCTCGCGCCGGCACGGCCAGCCCATCAGCGTCCGCTCGTGCGGCTCTGACTCAGCGGGCAGGCGGACGGTCATAGCTGGCGCGTCAGCCTAACGATGGCTCTCGCGTCAAAACAATTAGTACGCGCGAGCCAAAGTTGGGGCGTGTCGGACGACGGGGCGAGAGCGCGTGGCGCGGGGCCGGGACTCGCGCTCAGACGGTGGTGCCCTGGTGGTCAGGATTCCATGAGTACGCGTACTCGGGCTTGTCGTGGGCCTGCCATAGCGCGGTCAACCGCAGCGGCTTGAACGTGTCCCACATCACCGCGAGCTCGTTCGTCCGGGTCGCGCCGAGCGCGCGCTCGACGGCGCCGGGCTGCGGGCCGTGCGGCAACCCCGAGGGGTGCAGGGTGATGCAGCCGACCTCGACCCCCTTGCGCGCCGCGTAGTCGCCGTCGGCGTAGAACATGACCTCCTCGGACTGGATGTTCGAGTGGTGGTAGGGCAGCGGCACGGCTTGCGGGTCCCAATCGAGCATCCGCGGCGCGAACGTGCAGATCACGAATCCCTGGCCCTGGAACGTCTGGTGCATCGGCGGCGGCAGGTGGAAGCGTCCGGCCCGGGGCTCGAAGTCGGCGGCGTTGAACGTGTACGGCCACACGTACCCGTCCCAGCCGACGACGTCGAACGGGTGGAGGTCAAGCTCGTACTCCTGCATCCCGCCCGGGACGCGGACCACCAAGCGCCACGAACCGCTCTCGTCAAAGGTCTCGAGCTCAAGAGGGCCGCGGAAGTCGCGAGCTGAGAAGGGCGCGTGCTCGAGCAGCTGCCCGTAGCGGTTGCGGTACCGCTGCGGCGTCTCGAGCTCCCCTGGCGTGTGGAAGCAGAGCCAGAACTGCTCGAGCTCGCTTTCGAGTGAGAACGTGTGCGTCGTGCCGCGAGGGATCACGAGGTAGTCCTGCTCGCGGAACGGCACGTTCCCGAACACGGTTCGCAACACGCCACCGCCGCGGTGGATGTAGATCACCTCGTCGCCCTCTCCGTTGCGGTAGAAGCCGTCGAGCGCTTCGGTGGGCTTGCAGATCGAGACCTCGATCTCGTTGTTGAACATCAGCAGCCTGCGGCCGTCGACGGGATCGCCGCCGGGCTCGACCGCACGCACGTCGGCGAGGCGGTGCACGTGCGCCGGCGGCGTCCACTGGTCGCGAGCGACCGGCGTCAACGAGCCGGCCGCGGCGATTCGGCAGGGCGAGGAGAGGTGGTACAGGATCGACTCGTTGCCCGAGAACCCCTCGTAGCCCATTACCTCCTCGACCAGCAGGCGGCCGTTGTCACGGACCTGGACGTGTCGTTTGGCCGGCAGCTCGCCGAGGGCTAAGTACCGCATCTGAAACCGACCTTACAAGTTCCCGCGCAGCTCCTGCTCGCGCTCGATCGCCTCGAACAGGGCCTTGAAGTTCCCTTCCCCGAACCCCTTCGCTCCGTGGCGCTCGATGATCTCGAAGAAGATCGTCGGACGGTCGCCGAGCGGGGCGGTGAAGATCTGTAGCAGGTACCCCTCGTCGTCCCGATCGACCAGGATTCCGAGCTTCCGGAGGTCATCCAGCTCCTCCGCGATCTCCCCGACCCGCTCGGGCACGTCCTCGTAGTAGCTGTCAGGGGTCTGCAGGAACCTGATCCCGCGCCGCCGCAGCTCTCCGACGGTCCGGACGATGTCGTCCGTGGTCAGCGCGATGTGCTGCGCGCCCGGCCCTTCGTAGAACTCGAGGTACTCGTCGATCTGCGACTTGCGTCGCCCCTCGGCCGGCTCGTTGATCGGGAACTTGACGCGACCGTCGCCGTTCGTGACGACCTTCGACATCAGCGCCGAGTACTCGGTCGAGATCGCCTCGTCGGAGAAGTGGATCATCTCCGTCATCCCGAACACGTCCTCGTAGTAGGAGACCCAGCGGTTCATCGCGCCGAGCTCAACGTTGCCGACGATGTGGTCGATCTCGGTGACCAGTTCACCGGACGGCGCCGGTCCCGCGCTCGCCACGTATCCGGGCAGGAACGCGCCGTCGTACACCGAGCGATCGACGAACCGGTGGATCGTGTCGCCGTACGTGGCGACGTCCGCGAGCCGTACGAGGCCGTGATCGTCGCGCAGCTCGTGCGGCTCCGCCAGCCCGGTCGCGCCGCGCGCGGTCGCCTCCCGGTAGGCGTGCTCGACGTCGGGCACCGACAACGCGATCACCTTCACGCCGTCCCCGTGCCGGGCGTGATGGGAAGCGATCTCGCTGTCCGAGCGGAGCGCACCGCTGAACACGAGCCGGACCCCGCCTTGCATCAGTACGCGTGAGGTCCGCTCCCTGAGGCCGGTCTCCAAGCCCGCGTACGCGACCTCCGTGAATCCGAAAGCCTCGCGGAAGTAGAAGCTCGCCTGCGCGGCGTTGCCGACCCACAGTTCGACGTGGTCGATGCCGTGCAGCGGCATGAAGTCGACCTGCTCGTTTGCGTGCCGCGGTTCAGACGTCGTCGCCATTACTACCTCCGGTTGTAGAGCGTTCGGCCGCCAGCTCCTGCGCAGCGATCAGCGTGTTGGAGCCAGCGGCGGCGCGTGCGTAGATCTCGTGCAGCGTGTCGCCGATCCCCTCGATCGCGCGCTCGACGCGTGCGGAGTCGAAGCCTTGTCGTTCGTCGGCGACCGCGATCAAGCCGCCGGCGTTGATCACGAAGTCGGGCGCCCACACGATCCCCCGCTTGGAGAGCTGATCGGCGATCGTCTCGCGCGCCAGCTGGTTGTTGGCGGCGCCGGCCACCACCGGAACGCGGAGTGCGGCCACCGTGCGCCGGTCGAGGACGCCGCCCAGCGCGCACGGTGCGAGCACGTCCGCCTCGAGCTCGAGCGCCTCATCGGGCGGTACCCAATTCGCCCACAGCCGCTTGGCGAGCACGCGCTTGGAAGCGTCGACGTCGCTCACGGTCAGCCTCGCCCCTCCCTCGCGCAGGCGGCGCGCCAGCTCGCCGCCGACGTGACCGAGACCGACCACGACGACGTGCCGGCCGGCGACCGAACCACGCTTGAGGGAGGAGCGGATCGCCACCTCTACCCCGTGTGCGGTGTAGGGGCTCGGATCCCCGCAGCCGCCGTCGGCGAGGGGGCGCCCGGCGACGTGGTCGGTGAACTTGGCCATGTAGGCGATGTCGTCGGCGCAGGTGCCGACGTCCTGGGCGGTGATGTACCGGCCGCCGAACGATTCAACGAGCTCGGCGAAGTCCCGAAGTGCGTCCAAGCGACGCGAGTTGACGAGCCGCGCGCCCGGCTCGAGCGCGATCACGCCCTTGGCGCCGCCGAGCTCGAGGCCCGAGACGGCGGCCTTGAAGGTCATCGCCCGCGCGAGCCGCTCGGCGTCGCGGACCGCCTCATCCGGCGTCTGGTAGACGCGCATCCGGCAGCCGCCGAGGGCGCGGCCGTTGACCGTGTGGTGGACGGCGATCGCCATCGTCAGGCCCGAGCGCCGGCCAGACCGCACGCGGACGTCTTCGTAATCACGGAGCAGGACCGGCTGCTCAGCGGTAACGCTCACAACGCCACCGGCTCTCGCATCGCGCGCAGCGCGGAGATCGACTCGTCGTCGCAGGTGGCGAAGAACCAACCGATCACGTCGACGATCTCCTGCACCGACTCCGCGCGGTAAAGCACCGGCTGATACGCGGTGATGTCGTAGTCGAGCGTGCCCATCTCGACGACGTCGAGCGGGCGGTGGCGCATGCCGCGGAATTCCTCGATCTCCCCGTAGCTCGACAGGATCCCGGCGCCGTACGCGCGCACCTCGTCGTCCTCGACGACGACACCGAACTCGAGCGAGAACCAGAACACGCGTGAGAGGAAGCGGAGGTTCTCGGCGTCGGTCAGCCGCCGCGCGGCGAGCCCCGCGAGCCGGTGAAGCTCGCCGAACGTCGGCGTCGCCAGCAGGTGGCCGTGGCCGATGACCTCGTGGATGATGTCCGGCTCGGGCGTGTACAGCGGGACCGCCGGATGGCGCACGTACTGGGTCGAGTGGAAGCGCTGGTCGGCGAGCGAGCCGTAGAACTCCTCGAGCGGGACGAGGCCGGCGGCGGGAACGTAGCTCCAGCCGCCGAGCGGGGTCAGCAGTGCGGAGATCTCGTCGAGACCGGGAATCGCATCCGTCGGCATCGCGACTGATTGCTTCGCCTCGCGGTATTCGCGCACGGCGTAGCGCTCGTGTTTGGCGGCCAGTTCGCCGCTGACGGTCTTCCAGACCTCTTGCTCGGCGTCGGTGTAAGCGACCTTTGGAGCCGGCGTCCCAGGCGTCCAAGCGAGCGCCGCGGCCGCAATTTCGTTGCGCCGTCTCCGGTAGTCGGGGTCGTTCGCGCCCGGGTGGTCGTGGGCCAGGTGGACGGTCACTTCGCCCGAGTCGTCGGTGGTCACCGGCGAGTAGAGCTGAGCTTCTTCGTACATCTCTCGAGCAACATGTATGGCACCGCTCGCTCTCAGATGCAAGTCTGTACAGCGTGACCTAGCAAAATGAGGCCCTTCTGACGGGATTACGCGTAGAATCCTGAGCAGATTGACCAGTTTTGACCAACTCGACGCCCGCCTGATCGCTACCCTTCGCGCCAACCCCCGCGTCGGTTTGCTCGAGGTCGCGCGCCAGCTCGGCGTCGCGCGCGGGACGGTTCAGGCGCGGCTCGCGAAGCTCGAGTCCGGCGGCGTGATCACCGGCCACGGCCCCGAGATCGACACGGGCAAGCTTGGCTACCCGATCAGCGCATTCGTGTTGATCGAGCTCGCCCAGGGGCGGCTCGGTGAGGCGGTCAAGATGATGAAGGCGATCCCCGAGGTGCTCGAGGCGGACGGCGTCTCAGGGCCCCACGATCTGATCTGCCGCGTCGTCGCCCGCGACACCGAGCACCTCCAGCAGGTCGTCAACGAGCTGCTGCGCGCGCCGGCGATCCAGCGCTGCACGAGCTACATCGTGCTCTCACGCCAGGTGCCGCCGCGGACCGGTCCGCTCGTGGCGGCGGCCGGCGAGCGCCGCTAGGCCTCAGGCCAGGTGCTGGCGGAGCGCGACGGCGGCCGCCTGCGTCCGGCTCTGGACGCCTAGCTTCGCCAGGATCCGCGAGACGTGCACGCTGGCCGTCTTCTCGGCCATGAACAGCGCCGCGCCAATCTGCCGGTTGGTGGCACCCTGGGCGACAAGCGCCAGCACCTGCCGCTCGCGTGCGGTCAGCCCGAATGGGTCCGCGGGCGCGTCGGGGACGCGTGCCTGCGTCTCGCCGACGGCGCCGGTCGCCAGCTCGAGCCGCGCCCGACCCGCAAGCGCGACCAGCTCGCCCTCGAGCCAACCCGCACCCAGCCGGTGCGCGACCTCGAATGCGGCGTCAGCGACCGGCTGCGCGGCCGCCCGGTCGCCGGACTCGACGTGCGCCTCAGCCTCGCGCCAGCGCGCGATCGCGGCCTGATATGGCCGGCCGAGCGCATCCCACTCGGCGGCGGACTTGCGCCACAGCCGCGGATCGTTGCGGCCGCGCGCGCGGGTCAGTGACGCCTCGCCGACGGCGCACCACGCGGCCTCGACCGGGCCGCCCGACAGCGCCGCCGCGCGGAGGCGCTCGATGTGGATCCGCGCCCGCGCCAGCGCATCGTGCTCGAGCTTCCGTTCTCGTAGATCTCGCGCCCGTTGCGCCATGTCCGCCTCGGCCGCGATCCCGACCGCGGTCACCCGCGCGAGCCGCATCACGTCGTCGGTACACAGCTCGATCCGGTCGAGCGCGTCGGATACCGCCGCGCGCGCCTGCTCGAGCTCGCCGCGCCGGCGCAGGAGATCCGCCAACAGGGTCCCGAACGACCCGATCCACTGGGGCTCGGATGATGCGGCCACGAGCGGTTGCGCGGCGTCGAGCGCCCTGGCTGCACGCTCGTCGTCGCCCTCCCCGAGCGCCTCCTCGGCGTCGCGCAGCAGCGCGTAGATCAGCTGGCGTCCGACCAGCCCGGCATCCGGCGATACGAGATGCGAGCGCGCCAGCTCCCAGTCGCCGGATTCGAAGGCGAGCTCGGAAACGGTCAGCGTCAGCCAGTCGTAGTTGTCGCGCAGGCGGCCGGGGATCGCCGCCAGCCCCTGCTGCGCCGTCGCGAGCGCGTCCGCGGTCCGCCCCGCGATGTTGAGCATGTCGGCGAGGTTGGCGTACACGTAGGCGCATCCGTCCTGGTCCGCGGCGTCGTGGGCGAGCTGGAGCGCGCGCTGGAGGCAGGCGACGCCCTCGTCGACGTCACCGAGCGCCACCCCGGCCATCCCGAGGGTGTTCAACACCTCGGACTCGGAGTCGGTGTCGCCGGACTGCACGGCCAGCGCCAGCGCCTCCCGGCCGTCCTCGATCGCCTCGCGAAAGCGCCCGCGCAGAAACCTCACGCGGGCGAGCCAGCCGAGCAACCACGCCCGTTCGCTGTCGCTGCCGTCACTGGGCAGCATCGCGAGCGCACGCTCGGCGGTCGCGACCCCCTCCGCCCCCCGATTCAACGACCACTGGGTGCGCGCGAGCTTGCCGAGCACGCACGCATACCGGATCAGGTCGGCCTCGGCGTCGAGCTCGCGCAACGCCTCGAGTCGAAGCGACTCGGCGCGTGCCATGTCGCCGCCGCCGGCGTGCGCTCGGGCCGCGAGTGCCAGCAGCGCCGGGTGGTCCATCTCGAGCAGCTCCGCTGCACCGTCGACCCGTGGCCACAGCTCAAGCGCGCGCTCGGCGAGGTTGGCGGCCTCCCCGAACGCGTACGCGCGCTCGGCGGCCCGCGCCGCACGCACGGTCGCCCGCAGCGCCGCCGGCTGATCGCCGGCCGAGGCGTAGTGGCCGGCAACGGCGCTGGTGCGCTCGAGCTCGCGGTCGTCGTCCGCGCCGCACAGCTGCTCGAGCGCGGATGCGAGCGCGTGGTGGAGCTCGGCCCGCTCGCCGGGCAGCAGGTCGTCGTAGAGCGCCTCGCGCAGCAGCGCGTGGCGGAACATGAAGCGGTCGTCCTTCCCGGGCACGAGCACCTGCTCGGCGACTGCCTCGCGCAGCGCGCTGGTGAGTCGATCGCCCTCGATCCCGGTCACCCGCGCGATCGTCTGGTGGTCAAGCCCGCGGCCGGCCGCGACGGCGCGCGCGATCAGGCGAGCATCGTCAGGGAGGCGCTCGATCCGCAGCAGGAACGCGTCGCGGAGGCTCTGCGGCGCGGCGCCGCGGCCGTCGAGCCCCGCCGCCAGCAGCTCCTCGGTGTAGAGCGCGTTGCCCTCGCTGCGGCTGTAGAGCCGCTCGACGAGCTTGTCCGACGGCTCGTCGCCGAGGATGTCCGCGAGCGCCTCGGTCAGCTCGTCGCGGTCGAACGGCGCGAGCTCGATCGGGCGGGCGCGGTCGAGCCGCTCGAGCTCGGCCAGCAGCGGCCGTAAGGCGTGCCGGCGATGGAGCTCGTCGGTCCGGTAGGTGAGCAGCAGCATCAGGCGCTCCTGGCGAAGCGTCCGCGCCAGGAAGGCGGCGAACGTCCGCGTCGAGCGGTCGGCCCAGTGCATGTCCTCGAGGATCAGAACCACGGGAGCGGAGTCGCTCAGCAGGTCGAGCAACTCGAGCAGGGCCTCGAACAGCCGCAGCTGCTCGCCCTGGTCGCCCTCTCCGGGAGACTCGCCGTTCCCCAGCGCCGGCAGGAGCGCCGCGAGCGCCGAACGGCTGCCTGCGCTCAGTGCCTCGAGCGCCGGATGGCGCTCGCGGACGAGCGGGCGCAGGGCACCCAACAGCGGTCGTACGGGAGCTCGGCATCGCCCTGCTCGACGCCCTCGCCGCGCAACACGACCGTTCCGACAAGGCGCTGCTCGAACTCGCCGACGAGCCTGGTCTTGCCGACGCCCGACTCGCCGCCAAGGAGAACCAGGACGGGCCGGCCGGCCGCCGCCTCACGCGACGCGAGTTCGAGTTCCGCCAGTTCCCCGACGCGACCGACGAGGTGACTGCTGGTCAGCCTGCCGCGCATGTCCGAAGTATCGCCTGACGGACGCGAATCGCGCGTGATGCTCGTGGCCCGCGGCCCGAGCGTCGGCCGCGAACCGGCGGAGGTCGTCTGAGTGGGCTGTTGATACTGCGTTGCTGATGGAAGGGTGCATTTGGCGCTCCTGTCAATGAAGTTCACGTATTGAGAGGGTGAACTGAGACGTGGAGGCGCACATCGGGTTTTCGCAGCCGATTTCGCGGCCCTACCCCTTAGTTGTGAAGGGGGGACCCCTTACACGGCCGAGGGGACCTGCGCGTGGCTCGGCGGCACGCCGTCGGACAGCAGGGGCGCGATCAGCTCGGCCGGCAGCGGGGAAGAACAGGAATCCCTGCGCAAGCGGGAGCCGCATACCGCGGAACTCGTCGGCCTGCTCAGGCTGCTCGATTCCCTCGGCGACGACGTCAGCGACAGGCTCTCGCCGAGGTTGACGATCCGCGCACGAGCTTCGCCTTGTCGGCATCGCGATCGATCCCGTCGACGAACGACCGATCGATCTTGAGGATGTCGATCGGGAAGTGACGCAGGTGCGAGAGCGACGAATACCCGGTCCCGAAGTCGTCGACCGCGATCTGCAGGCCCAGCTCCTTGAGCTCCTCGAGCTGCGCGACGAGCGTCTCGCGCTCACCCAGCAGCAGGCTTTCGGTGATTTCGAGCGCGAGCGAATCGGGGCGCAGGCCGGTCTCGAGCAGCACGTCGCGGACCTGATCGACAAAGTCGGGCTCGTGCAGCTGACGCGTCGAAACGTTGACGCTCAGCTTCGTGGGTGCCCGGGCGCGGAGAGCTGCCACTTGCGCGCCTGGAACATGCCTGATGGAGGATCCAGCGGCCCATCGGCACGATCAGCCCGGTCTCCTCCGCGAGGCCGATGAACTGCTCGGGAGCGATCCGCAGGCGCACCGGATGCCGCCGCGCACGAGCGCCTCGACGCCGACGATCCTCCTCGATCAAGCTCGACGATCGGCTGGTAGTCGAGCTCGAACTGGTCGCGCTCCATCGCGACCCGCAGCTCCCCGGTCAACTCGGCCGCTCGACCGCGGCGGTGCATGTCGGCTCAAACGCACGGATCGAGGCCTTGCCGGCCGCCTTCGCTGCGTACATCGCCATGTCGGCGTTGCGGAGCAGGTCCTCGACCCCGCTAGCGCCCGCCCACATGGCGATCCCGACCGATGCGGTCACACGCAGCTCATGGCCGCCAATCGAGAACGGCAGCGCGAGCGCGTCGAGGTCGCCGCGCGACCATCCGCGCTTCGTCTTCATCGTCGATCACCTCGATCAGCAGCGCGAACTCGTCGCCGCCGAGCCGGGCGGCGGTATCGCTGGGCCGCAGGATCCCCCGGATCCGCGATGCGACCGCGCGCAGCAGCTCGTCGCCGCGCGCGTGGCCGAGGCTGTCGTTGATCGTCTTGAAGTCGTCGAGGTCGAGGAACTGCACCGCGAACGCGCGGCCGCCGCGAGTGGCGATCGCGATCGCATGAGCCAGGCGGTCCTCGAACAGCGGCCGGTTGGCGAGCCCAGTCAGCGAATCGTGGAACGCCTGGTGGCGCAGCTCGTCCTCGAGCACCTTGCGGACGGTGACGTCGCGCATGTTGAGCACCGAGCCCGCCGACGGCGGGATCCTCAAGGCGGTTGTCGACGACCGTCTCCACGGCTCGCCAGTCACCGTCCGCGTGGGTGAAGCGGGCGCTGACGTGTGACTGCCGCGGTTCTCGAGGCTGTCGGCCGGAGAACCGCTGCACCTGCGGGGCGTCATCGGGGTGTACGAGCTCCGCCAGCGCCCTGCCGATCATCGTCTCGGGCGCGTGCCCGAGGACCCGTTCGAGCGATGGCGCCTGCCACTTGACCAGCAGGTCGCTACCGATCACCGTGACGACGTCAGTCGAATGCTCCACCAGCGCTCGCAGCCGCGCCTCGCTGCGCTCCTCGATCGCCAGCCGTTCGGCGTTTAGGATCGTTCGGCGGCGCACGCGCTGGAAGCGCCAGCCGATCGCGAGCAGCGCGATCAGCCCGATCTCCAGCGATCCGATGAACGCCGTGAGCGCGTTGGAGGATGCCTCATCAGCGGTGCGTCGCTCATAGCTGGAAGCACGAACCGCGTCGGTGTTCAGCCGCGTGAGCACCGGAACGAAGCGAAGCTGCTCGTCGTGCAATGCGGCCGGAATCGTGCGCCCGTTGGCGACCGCGAGCGTGTTCAGGCCGAGGACGTAGAGCGCTGCGCTGTCGCTCTGGAGCAGCGCGGTCCGCGTATCGGGCTCGAGTGCCCGGAGCTGGCGTAGCGCCCCCGCAAGCTGCGACCAGACGCTGAAGCCGCTCTTCACCAGCGAGGCCGGGATCTCGACGCGCGCCGCTCGGCTGGTCAGCGCGTCGACGAGCGCCTGCGCTCTGATCGCATTCAACTCCTGGCTGGAGGCTCGGATCGTCTCGACCAGCACCTGTCCGCGCCGGTGCTGGTCGGCGTCCTCGCGCGCCAGCTCGGCGACGATCACCATCGCGGCGGTGACCGCGACACCGGCTACGACGAGCAGCAGCTGCTGCCAGGACGCGGTCGGCAGCGTGAGCCGCTGGGCGCGGCCGCGCCAACGCAACGCGGCATGCCGCGCATGGAGCTTCACCCGCGCCACGCCCGGACGCTCATATACGAGTATCGGCCGCTGCCCGGAAAACCTAAGCGGCTTCCGAGACGGGCACCTCGGTGCCGGCGCTGAGCGGGCTCGCGCTCGACCTGGTCGCGGCCGTGATCTCGTCCGCGCTCACGTGCTGGGGGTGGTGGCAGGCCGCCAGGTGCCCGGCGGCGTACTCGGTCAGCTGCGGCTCGACCGTCTTGCACACGTCGGTCGCGTGGGGGCAGCGGGTGTGGAACCGGCACCCCGGCGGCGGGTTGATCGGGTTCGGCGGCTCGCCGGACTTCTCGACCTCGCGGGTGCGGGCTCGGTTTTCGTTCGGATCGGGAATCGGGATCGCGCCGAGCAGCGCCGAGGTGTACGGGTGAATCGGCTTCGAGTACAGCTCCTCAGCGGGCGAGATCTCCATCAGCTTGCCGAGGTACATGACGACGATCCGGTCCGAGACGTGCCGGACGACGCTCAGATCGTTGGGCGACGAACATGTAGCTGAGGTGGAACTCGTCCTGAAGCTCTCCGAGCAGGTTGATGACCTGCGCCTGGATCGAGACGTCGAGCGCCGAGACGGGCTCGTCGAGCAGGATCAGGCGCGGGTCGACCGCGAGCGCCCGGGCGATCCCGATCCGCTGGCGCTGGCCGCCTGAGAACTCGTGCGGGAAACGGTTCAGGTGCTCGGGATGGAGGCCGACCTTGTCGAGCAGCTTTCTGCTCTCGGCCTCGACCTGGCCCTTCTCGACACCTCGCAGGCGTAGTGGCGTCGCCAGGATCTGGTTGACGCGCTTGCGTGGATTAAGGGACGCCTGAGGATCCTGGAACACCATCTGCATCTCGCGGCGGATCGGCTCGAGCGCCTTGCGGCTGCTCTGTGTGATGTCGGTGCCCCGGAAGCGGATCGAGCCCGTCGTGACCTCGGTCAGCCGGACCAGCGTCCGGATCAACGTCGTCTTACCGCAGCCCGATTCGCCAACGATGCCGAGCGTCTCCCCCTCCGACAGCGTGAAGGTCACGTCGTCGACGGCATGGACCTGGCCGACCTTGCGATCGACGATCACGCCCGACTTGATCGGAAACAGCACTCTGAGGTGCTCGACATCGAGCAGCCCCGGCTTGGCGCCGTTGCCGGCGGCTGGCGCCTCGCTGCCGGGGGCGGGCTGCTCGGTGGTCATGAGGTCACCGGCTCGGTGGCCCGCAGCCCGATCTGATCGCCGACCACCCGCAGCGTCCGCTTCTGCTCGAGATCGAGCCAGCAGCGGTCGAGGTGACCGGGCGCCTGCTCCGCTCGCGCAGCCAGCTCGGGGATGCTCGTGCACTGGTCGAACGCGTGGGGACAGCGAGGCCTGAAGTGGCATCCCTCGGGAGGGTGCAGCAACGACGGTGGGAGCGCGGGGATCGCCGGCAGCCGCTCGGAGCGGTCGCTGTCGATCCGCGTGATCGAGCCGAGCAGGCCCCACGTGTACGGGTGCAGCGGGTCGTAGAACAACTCGTCGAGCGTGCCCTGCTCGACGACGCGGCCGGCGTACATCACGACGACGCGGTCGGCGATGTCGGCGACGACCCCGAGGTCGTGGGTGACGAGGATCACTCCGGCGTTCATCTCGGTCCGCAGCTTCCGTAGCTCCTCCAGGATCTGCGCTTGGATCGTCACGTCAAGGGCGGTCGTCGGCTCGTCGGCGATCAACAGTTTCGGCGAGCACGACAGCGCCATCGCGATCATCACCCGCTGGCGCATCCCGCCCGAGAACTCGTGCGGGTAGGAGCGCAGCCCCCCACGCGCTCGCGGAACCCCGACCCGCTCCATCAGTTCGACCGCGCGGTCAAGGGCCGCCGCCTTGGAGATCTCCTTGTCGTGCGCGCGGATCTGCTCGACGATCTGATTGCCGATTCGGTAGACCGGATCGAGCGAGCTCATCGGATCCTGGAACACCATCGCGATCTCGCCGCCGCGAATCTTCTGAAGCTGCGACTCCGACGCGCTCAGCAGCTCTTCGCCCTCAAGCGTCGCGCGCCCCTCGATGCGGGCGTTCGGCCCACGCGTCAGGCCCATCAGCGTCATCGCCGTGACCGACTTACCGGACCCCGACTCGCCGACGATCGCGACCACCTCGCCGCGGTCGACCGTGAACGAGACGCCGTCGACGGCGCTCACCGTCCCGTCCTCCGTGGCGAACGAGACCTTCATCCCGTCGACCTCGAGCAGCGGCTGGGCGCTCATCCGACGAGCCGGATCCGCGGGTCGAGTAACGCGTAGACGATATCCATCAAGGCGCCGAAGATCACGACGGCGAACGCCGTCAGCATCACGATGACGAGGATCACGACGATGTCGAGGCGCCCGATCGAGTCGCGCGCGAGCTCTCCGACTCCGTGCAACCCGAAGACCGACTCGGTGATGATCGCGCCGCCGCCGATCACCTGCGCGATGTCGAGGCCCCACAGCGAGATGATCGGGATCAGGCTGTTGCGCAGGATGTGCCTGATCAGGACCTGGCGCTCGGACAGTCCCTTCGCTCGAGCGGTGCGGACGTAGTCCTCGTTGATCGTGTCGAGGATCGTCGAGCGCAGGACGCGCGAGTAGAAGCCGATGAACAGCACCGACAGCGTGAACCACGGCGCCAGCAGGTGCTTTAGCCACTCCCACGGGCTGCTGGTGAAATTGACGTAGCCGCCCAGCGGGATGATGTTGGCCTTGTACCCGAGGTAGTAGAGCAGCATCGCGCCGAGGAAGAACGGCGGGAACGACACGCCGAGCATCGCGAGCACGGTCAGCACGCGGTCGACATATCTGCCGGCCTTGATGGCAGCCAAGGTGCCGACCGCGATCGACACAAGCAGCCATATGAAGCCCGCTCCGAGGGCCAGGGAGAGGGTCGCGGGCAGGCCGTTCTTGATCTCCGTGAGGACGTTGAAACCCTGCGTGTAGGAGTACGCCTGGCCCGTGAAGATGTTCTTCATCGTCCTCAGGTACTGGGTGTAGATCGGCTTGTTGAAGCCGTACTTGACGTCGATCTGGTGGATCTCGAGCTGTGTCGCGGAGCGGCCGGCGAGCCTCAGCGCAGGATCGCCGTTCGGGATCGCCTCGAACAGCAGGAACGTGAGCAGCGAGATCACGAACATGACCAGGACCATCGAGAACAGCCTGCGCACGATGAAACGGCTCACCGGGCGATCCTCACCTTCGCCCGCGGATCGAGCGCATCGCGCAGACCGTCACCGAACACGTTGATCGAGAGGACCGCGAGCGTCAGCATGATCCCCGGCACGAGCACGTTGCTGAACGCCGCCGGAATCGTGCTGATCCCGTCCGAGATCATCGTCCCCCACGATGCGTTGGGGGGCTGCACGCCGGCGCCGAGGAACGTCAGGCCCGCCTCGAGCAGGATCGCGTTCGCGAGGATGAGCGGGACGAAGACGATGATCGTACTCGACAGATTCGGAAGGATCTCGGAGTACATGATCCGCCAGTGGCTCAGCCCCTGCTGTCTCGCCGCATCGACGAACTCACGCTCTCTCAGGGTCAGCACCTGGCCACGAACCGGCTTGGCGACGTACGGCACATAGACGATTCCGATCACGACCGCGGTCGTCAGCAACGTTGTGCTCTTCAGCGGTCCGATCCCGCCGACGGCGAGCACCGTCCCGAGCGTGATCCCGAGCAGCACCGCGGGGAACGCCCAGATCACGTCCAGCGCCCGGTTGATGACTCCGTCGATGACGCCCCGGAAATACCCGGACACGATCCCGAGCAGGAGCGCGATCACCATCGTGATCAGCATCGCGACGACGCCGATCTCGAGCGAGTTACGACCGCCGTAGAGCAGCCGCACGGCCGTGTCGCGGCCGTTGATATCGGCGCCGAGGAAGTAGTGGCTGAGCTGCCATGTCGGCCCGATCGGGATCCCCTGAGCCGACAGGATGTATTCGGTCTTACCGCCGACCTTGACCGTGCCGGTCGGGTTGCCATCCGACGGGCTGATGTGTGCTATGTCGTGCGAGTAGACCGGCGCCAGCAGGCACAGCACGACGATCAGCAGGAACAGCCCACCGAAGAACAGCGCCACCTTGTTGCGCCGCAGCCGCCTCCACGCGAGCTTGTACGGCCCAATGCCGGGTGGCAGCTCTTCGCCCTCAGCAGCGAGTGCGGCGCTGAGCCCGCCCGAGAATTCCGTTCCGGTTTCGGATGTGGTCGCCATCAAGAACGCGTGGGTCGGGACAGCCTAGCTGCCCCGACCCACGTCGTCGCGTCTTTTATTTCAGTTGGAACGACGTGTAGTCCCATCCATACACGGGATGGAACACCAGCGCCGAGTAGTTGATCCGGTCAGACGTGAACTTCGGGAACGTCTGGTAGCCGAACACAGCCACGTACGCCTTTTGGGCGACGTACTGGTCGAGCGCCTGCCACTGGCTGGCGATCGAGTTCAGCGAACTCGACGGAACCGCGCCCAGCTTGCTCGACACGCTGTCGATGTGCGGATCGCTGACCTGGCCGAAGTTCTGGTTGTTGGTGGGCAGGATCGCCGTCTTCTGGAGCAGCAGATAGAAGTCGATCGGGTTCGGGAAATCCTGGTTCCAGTCGGCAAAGCCGGTCTGGGGATTGAGCTTCAGGTTCCCGATCGTCGTGAAGTAGGTCGCATCCGCGATCACCTTCTGCGTCGCCTTGAACCCGATCTGGTTCAGGAACTGCGTGTAGTACGTCATCCACTGCTGCCGTGGCGAGCGCGTCTCAGACCAGACCGTGACCGGGGTGCCGGCCATTCCGGACTGCTTGACGAGCGCCTTGGCCTTGGCGAGGTTCCCGTCCCCCGGAGTGCCGTACGGGCACGGAGCGGTCGGGTGGCCGACGATCGCTGGCGGGAGGAAGTAGCACGCCGGCACGAGCGTGCCCGAGCCGAGGCGGTTCATCGCGTTCTGGTTGAGCCCGGTGACCACAGCTTCACGCGCAAG
The DNA here is from genome assembly GCA_963712675.1 of uncultured Solirubrobacteraceae bacterium. Lineage (GTDB taxonomy): Bacteria > Actinomycetota > Thermoleophilia > Solirubrobacterales > Solirubrobacteraceae > Palsa-465. Next base: position 2,184 of record CAVQJF010000018.1, on the reverse strand, counting down.
CTGGCTACTGAACGGCTTCGCCTGCGAGTTCATGAAGATGTAGTAGGTCGAGCCACCGAGATCCACCTGGTTGAAACGGCCTGCCGCCTGCGACTTGATCTGTTGCACGAGGCTGCCGGGGATCGTGTCGGCCCAGTCGAACACGTCGGCGCTGTTGTTCAGCACCGCCAGCGCGTTCGAGTCGATGTTCGAGTTGATCTTGACGTTGATGTTGACGTGGCCGGCGGGAATGCCCGGAATGTTCATCGCCGCCCAATGCGGGTTCTGAACGACCGAGTACGACGCGTTCGGCACGATGTTCGTGATCTCATACGGCCCGACGCCCGGGGGCGGGTTGTTGGGCTCGTTCTTGAACGGCGTGCCCGTTGGGATGACCGCCGAGGACGGGAACGCGAGCACGTTGTCGAACGCGCCATAGGCGGAGTTCAGATGGATCACGATCTTGCCGGTGGCATCGTCGGTCGTGATGCCGGAGATCGTCTTCGCCTTACCGGTGGAGTACGCCGTCGCGCCCGCGATCTGGGCCGTGACGAACTGGCCTGAGCCGCCCCACGGGATTTTGATCTCGCGCTCGATCGAGTACGCGAAGTCACTCGCCTTGACGGGCTTTCCATTCGAGAAAACGAGGCCCTTGCGCAACGTGCACGTGTAGGTCTTGCCGCCGTCGGTGATCACCGGCAGCGCGGTGCAGAGGCCTGGAATCACCTGGCCGCCTGCGGCACCGTTGGCGTGGGCGTAAGTTGTGAGCCCGGTGTAGGAGACCCAGTCGGGCTCAGCCGCCTGCGTCGTGTAGCCCATACCTGGGTCCAGTGAATCGGGCGCGGTGCCCTGCACCAGCGTGATGGTGCCGCCAGACTTTCCGCTTGATGACGAGCTCGTCGACGCGGCGGTCGACGATGAGCTGCTGGACGATGAGCTTCCGCACGCACTGAGCGCCATTGCAGTGGCGCCCGTGAGAAGCAAGGCCAGCACCGACCTTGAGTGTCTCTGCACTACTCCTCCTCCTGTTTCAGAGGTTAGTTTTCCCTGAGCGCAATCTAGTTCACAACCGGAGCCCGTGCGAGCTCCCTAATCAACCGTCAACATGCGAGCGAGCACCCGCTAGCGTTCCCGCACCGACGAGGGAGGGCAATGGCCGACGAGGGACTGAAGGCGCTGGAGGCAGAGTTGCGGGCCACGATTCCGGACGGGGTGCGCGCGATCGGCGACGAGCATCTGAAGGATCTCGCCGACGCGGTGAAGGCCGCTCGGCACCGCCAGATGGAGGCGCTCGCGGCCGCCGGCGACCGGGCGCTTGAGCACGTGCCCAGGCTGCTGCGAGCGCCGGTCCGGAAGGTCGTTTCGTGAACGAGGCGCTCGAGACCCGGGCCGAGGTGTTGAAGCTGGCGCGGTTGCTGGACCGCGATCCCGCCACGCTGACCTACCTCGCCGACGTGCCGGCCGGCGACCTTCGCGAGCTCCGCGAGCAGACCACCGAGCGGCTGTTCACGGCCCAGGGGCAGACGCTCGCGCGCCTCGCCGCCGCCAGCAAGGTGCTGCCCACGGGGCTTGTCGCGACGATCAGCGAGCGAGCGTTCGGGCCGCTGCTGTCGGCACGCATGGCGGGGATGCTCGACCCGGCGCGGGCGGCCGACGTGGCGGCCAAGCTGTCACCTTCGTTCCTCGTCGACATCGCGATCGAGATCGACCCACGCCGGGCGAGCGACGTGATCGGGCGGATTTCGCCACACCAGGTGGCCGATGTGGCAGCCGAGCTCGTCCACCGCCACGAGTACGTGACGATGGGCCGGTTCGTCGGGCACATCGGGACCGACGCGCTGCGAGCAGCGCTCAACGTGATGAGCGATCGCGAACTGCTCGAAGTCGCATTCGTGCTCGAACAGAAGGACGGGCTCGACGAGCTCGTGAGCCTGCTCCCCGCCGAGCGCCTGCCGGCCGTGGTCGAGACCGCGGCCCAAGACGACCTGTGGCCGCAGGCGCTCGACCTGCTCAGTCACCTGTCGGACGCCAAGCTGCGCGGGCTGGAGCAGCAGCTCGTCGAACGCCTGGCGGACCTGCCGGCGGCGAAGCGACGCCAGATCGCCTCGGAAGCCCGGGAGGCGGGTCTGCTCGATCGGCTCGGACCGCTGCGCGAAGCGCTCGCGTAGGCTGCTGGCGCAATGGTGCTCGCGAGCACAGTCGATC
>CAVQJF010000017.1:0-629202 GCA_963712675.1 uncultured Solirubrobacteraceae bacterium | reverse complement strand
CGTGTTGATCAGCGAGACCGCGTCAGCGCCGGCGGCGACCGCGGCGCCGGCGACCGCGGCGACATCGGTCGCGTTCGGCGTCAGCTTGACGATCAGCGGCTTCGAGGTCAGCGGTCTGACGCGCTCGAGCAGCTTCGCCACCTCGCTCGGATCCGCGCCCATCACGAGCCCGGTCTCGACATTCGGGCATGACACGTTCATTTCCAACATCGACACTTCGTCGAGACTGTCAAACGCCTCCACCAGCGTCGCGACCTTGTCCCGCGTGAACCCCATCACATTGACGATCAGCGGCACTGGGAGCCCCGCCAGCTCCGGCAGGTCGTGCTCGACGAACCCGTCGAGTCCCTTGTTCGGCAGCCCGATCGAGTTGATCAATCCGCCGGGGAGCTCCCACAGCCGCGGCGGCGGGTTGCCCTGTCGCGGCTCGAGCGTGACCGTCTTCGAGACGAAGCCGCGAACGGGAACCGCTCGGCGAGCTGGTCGCCGAACGCGCGCCGGGCCGCGATCGCGTCGAACGTCCCCGATGCGTTGATGATCGGACACGCCAGCTCATCCCACAGAAATTCACGCTCACGCGACTGCCTCCAGTTGCGCCGCATCCAGCACCGGGCCGTCGACGCAGAGCCTGACGTACCCGTCGCGCGTGGCGACCACGCACCCGAAGCAGGCGCCGAAGCCGCACGCCATACCCGACTGAGCGCCAGCTGCGCCGGCACGTCGCGCTCCGCGGTCAGCGCCCGGACCGCCTCGAGCATCGCCGGCGGGCCGCAGGCGTACACCTGCGCGTGAGCGTCCTCGTCGAGATCCGCGCTCAAACTCGGTCACGAGGCCGTGGTGGCCGCTACTGCCGTCATCGGTCGCGACTCGGGGTTCGCACAGCAGCGCCGCCCCCTCCGCGTGGGCGGCGTCGCGGAACCCGAGCAGCGCCGGCGCGCCGGCACCGAGCTCGTCCTGCCAGATCGCGAGCGGCGCGATCCCCACCCCGCCGCCGACGAGCAGCGGACGGCGGCCATCTCGGGGCGCGGCGAACCCGATCCCGAGCGGGCCGACCAACAGCAGCTGATCGCCGCCGTCGAGCTCGCACAGGCGGTTCGTGCCAGGCCCGACGTCCTCGATCAGGAACTGCAGCTCGTCGCTGTCGGTCCGAGCCCGCAGGACGCTGAACGCGCGCGGGAGGAACGGCCGCTCACCCTCTCCCCCGCCCCATCGCGTCGCCGCCGTCAGCATGTAGAACTGTCCCGGCTGCGGTCGCGGCCCGGCGGTGTCCGAGCACGTGAGGACGACGTACGCTCCGTACTGTCGCGCGCGGTGACCGCGACCGTCCGGCGTCCGAAAGGGGCGAGCGTTCGGTGCACTAGTGCGCGTGGATCTCCTGCAGCGAGATCACGTCGGGCTCACCTCGGCGGGCGGCTGCGATCGCGCGTGCCGCCGCCATTCCGCCGGCCATCGTCGTGATGCATGGGATCCGCCGCGCGATCGCAGCCGCGCGGATCTCCCACCCGTCGGTCCGCGCGCCCGTCCCGACAGGCGTGTTGATCACGAGGTCGACCTTGCCCTGCTCGATCCAGTCGACGACGTGCGGCGAGCCCTCGCCGATCTTGTTGATCGGGTGCACCGGGATCCCCATCCGGCGGATCGCTTGCGCCGTGCCGCGCGTGGCGACGATTTCGAAGCCCAGGTCGTGGAGCGTGGTCGCGATCCCGAACGCCGCCGGTTTGTCGCCGTCGGCGACCGTGATGAACACCGTCCCTTCGCTCGGCAGCTGCGAGCCCGCTGCCGCCTGTGCCTTGGCGAACGCGGTCGGGAAATCGCGCGCGATTCCCATCACCTCTCCGGTCGAGCGCATCTCGGGTCCGAGCAGCGAGTCGGCACCTGCGAAGCGGTCGAACGGCAGCACGACCTCCTTCACGCACACGTGGCCATTGCTCGTGTCGTGCGGCAGCTTGAGGTCCGCGATCCGCTCGCCGAGCAGCACCCGGCAGGCGAGCTTCGCGACCGGCAGCCCGATCGCCTTCGAGACGAACGGGACCGTCCGCGACGCGCGTGGGTTCGCCTCGATCACGTGCAGGCCGTCATCGCCGTGGATCGCGAACTGAACATTCAGCAGACCGATCACGCCGAGCGCTTTCGCGATCCCGATCGTCTGCTCGCGGATCTGGGCGAGCATCTCGTCGCCGAGCGCGTGAGGGGGCAGCACGCAGGCCGAGTCGCCGGAGTGGATCCCGGCCTCCTCGACGTGCTGCATGATCCCCGCGATCCAGACGTCGTCGCCGTCGCACAGCGCGTCGACGTCGACCTCGATCGAGTCCTCGAGGAAGCGGTCGAGGTAGATCGTCGAGCCGGGTTCGATCCCCGTCCGCCTCAGGTAGTCGGAGAGGCCGTCGACGTCGTAGACGATCTCCATCGCGCGGCCGCCGAGCACGTAGCTCGGGCGGACCAGCAGCGGGAAGCCGACCTGGGGAGCCCGCTCGATCGCCTCGTCCGCCGACCGCGCTGTCGCATACGGCGGCGCCTTGTAGCCGAGCCGGTCGAGCAGCGGTCCGAATCGGGAGCGATCCTCCGCGAGATCGATCGCCTCGATCCCGGTGCCAAGGATCTTGACGCCGGCTCGTTCGAGCCCGGCGGCGAGCTTCAGCGGCGTCTGGCCACCGAACTGGACGATCACACCTAGTGCGCTCTCGAGCTCGGTCACGCCGAGCACGTCCTCGTGGGTCAGTGGCTCGAAGTACAGACGGTCGGAGGTGTCGTAATCGGTCGAGACGGTCTCCGGATTGCAATTGATCATGACCGCGTCACGGCCGGACTCGCGGACCGTCTGAGCGGCGTGGACGCAGCAGTAGTCGAACTCGATCCCCTGGCCGATCCGGTTCGGACCAGAGCCGAGGATCACGACGCTCTCGCGTTCGCCTCGCCGGACTTCGTGGCTCGGGCCGCCACCGTTTCGCGAGGGCCGCTCCCAGCCCGAGTAGTAGTACGGGGTCTCGGCCGCGAACTCGGCGGCGCACGTGTCGACGGCCTTGAAGGTCCGCTCGCCGGAGAACGCTCCTTGGATCCCGCCCGCCCCGGCGACCAGCTCGGCCACCTCGTGCAGGAACCAGGGATCGATGTCCGTGCGCTCGTTCAGCTTCTCGATCGTGGTGCCCCGGCGGAGAGCCTCGAGGACGTGGTCGAAGCGCTCGGGTCCGGGCTGAGATGCCAACGTGAGCAGTTCATCGTCGCTATCCGGGTAGCGCGGCTTGGAGTCGAGCTCGCGCGAGCGCAGCGCCTTGGCGAACGCCTGCTGGAACGTGCGCCCGATCGCCATCGCCTCGCCAACCGACTTCATATGCGTCGTCAGTCCCTGCTCGGCGCCGGGGAACTTCTCGAACGCGAACCGAGGCCACTTGACCACGCAGTAGTCGATCGCCGGCTCAAAGCTCGCCGGGGTCGCCTTCGTGATGTCGTTCGGGATCTCCTGGAGCGTGTAGCCGACGGCCAGCCGAGCCGCGATCTTCGCGATCGGGAAACCGGTCGCCTTGCTCGCCAGCGCGCTCGAGCGCGACACGCGCGGGTTCATCTCGATCACGACGATCTCGTCGGTCGCCGGGTTGACGGCGAACTGCACGTTCGAGCCGCCGGTCTCGACCCCGACCGCCCGGATCACGGTGATCGCCTGATCTCGAAGCGCCTGGTACTGCTTGTCGCTCAGCGTCTGCTGCGGGGCGACGCAGACGCTGTCGCCCGTATGAACGCCCATCGGATCGAGGTTCTCGATCGAGCACACGATCACGACGTTGTCGGCCTTGTCGCGCATCACCTCGAGCTCGAACTCGCCCCAGCCGAGGACCGACTCCTCGAGCAGCACCTGTCCGATCGGTGAGGCGTTGAGGCCGTGGGAGACCATCCGCTCGAGCTCCTCAGCGGTTCTGACCACCCCGCCGCCGGTGCCGCCGAGCGTGAACGCCGGGCGGACGATGAACGGGAGGCCGATCTCGGCGATTGCGTTGCGGGCGTCGTCGATCGTGTGGGCAATCGTGCTCCGGGGCACCCTCAGCCCGGCGCCGTTCATCGTGTCGCGGAAGCGCTCGCGGTCCTCGGCCCGGTCGATCGCGTCGTAGTTGGCGCCGATCAGCTCGACGCCGTGCTTGGCGAGCGTCCCGTCCTCGTGCAGCGCCTTGGCGAGGTTGAGCGCGGTCTGGCCGCCGAGCGTCGGCAGCAGCGCGTCCGGTTTCTCCCGCTCGATCACCTGCGCGACGGTGCGCGGCAGCAGCGGCTCGATGTAGGTGGTGGTCGCGACCTCCGGGTCGGTCATGATCGTCGCCGGATTCGAGTTCACGAGCACGACCTCGTAGCCCTCCTCCATCAGCACCCGGCAAGCCTGCGTGCCGGAGTAGTCGAACTCCGCCGCCTGTCCGATCACGATCGGCCCCGAGCCGATCAGCAGGATCTTCTTGAGGTCAGCGCGTCGCGGCATCGGCGGTCGCCTGAATCTCGGTTACGAAGCGATCGAACAGGTACAGCGAGTCGTGTGGGCCCGGACCCGCTTCGGGGTGGTACTGGACGGTCGCGCCCTGCACTTCGAGCAGCGCCAGCCCTTCGACCGTGCGGTCGTACAGGTTGACGTGGGTCAGCTCGGCGGCGCCGAAGTCGGTCTCCCAGCGGACCGCCTCGTCGTCATCGATCGTCCTCGCCCCGCTCGGCCCGAGCACCGCGAAGCCGTGATTCTGGCTCGTGATCTCGGTGCGGCCGGTCGTCAGGTCCTTGACCGGGTGGTTCGCGCCGTGGTGGCCGAAGGGCAGCTTGTACGTCTCCAGCCCCACCGCCCGGCAGAGCAGCTGGTGGCCGAGGCAGATCCCGTACACGGGCAGCTTGCCGACCAGCTCCCTGACGGTGTCGACGATGTAGTCGAGCGCTGCCGGGTCGCCCGGCCCGTTGGCGAGGAAGATCGCGTCCGGGTCGTTCTGGAGGAGCTCGTGCGCAGGCGCCGTGCAGGGGTGCAGCTCGACGGTCGCGCCGCGGGCGCGGAGGTTGTCAACGATCGAGCGCTTGACGCCCGTGTCGATCATCGCGATCCGCGGACCGCCCGCTCCCTCCAGCGTGAGCAGCGCCGACGGGGTCACATCGCGCGCGAGGTCGCGTCCGGTCATCGAGGGCTCGGCATCGATCAGGGTGCGGGCCTCTGACTCCGCCATCCGCGCGGGGAACAGGCCGCCGCGCATCGCTCCCTGGTCACGGATGTGGCGCACGAGCGCACGTGTGTCGAGGTCGGTGATCGCCGGGATCCCGCAGTCGGCCAGCCACGTCAGCCAGCCCTGCTCGGCGCCTGGCGCGTCCTCGCGGTCGACGCCGGCGCGCATGATCGCGGCGCGGGCGTGGATCCGGTCTGACTCCATCGCCTCGTTCGAGACGCCGTAGTTGCCGATCTGGGGGTAGGTGAACGTGATCAGCTGTCCGGCGTAGCTCGGGTCGGTGACGGCCTCCTGATAACCCGACATCGAGGTCGTGAACACGATCTCGCCGACCGCGTGCGCGTCGGCGCCGCACCGCAGGCCGTCGAAACGCGTCCCGTCCTCGAGCAGGACGTATGCGGTCGCCTCGAGCATCGGGTTAGGCCGGCAGTCCTGCTTGCGCGAGCATCGGCGCGCGGAACGCGAGCATGCCGGCGGCGACGGTCAGCACCACGCGGCCGTGGAGCGTGCGGCCGTGGAAGCAGCAGTTCGCCGACCGGCTCGCGTAGCCGTGCGCGCCGACCTCCCAGGTCGCGGCGAGGTCGACGAGCGTCAAGTTGGCCGGTTCCCCGGGCGCGATCCGCGGCGTCGGCAGCTCATACAGCGCGCCACCCGCGGTCATCCGCTCGATCACCGTTTCGAGGTCGAGCTCCCGCGCAAGCACGAGCTCGGTGTAGAGAGCCGCGAACGCCGTCTCCAATCCGGTCGTCCCCATCAGCGCCTGCTCGAACGGCACCTCTTTCTCGTGGTGCGCGTGGGGCGCGTGGTCGGTCGCGACGCAGTCGATGACCCCAGATTTCAGCGCCGCGACGAGCGCGCGGCGATCGGTCTCGGTCCGCAGCGGCGGGTTCATCTTGAAGCGCGTGTCGAGCGTCCGGACGAGGTCGTCGGTCAGCGTCAGGTGGTGCGGGGTCACCTCCCCGGTGGTCCGCGCACCGGCCGCCTTGGCCGCTGCGAGCGCCTCGATCGACTCGACGCAGGAGAGGTGCTGGAAGTGGACGCGCGCGTTCTCGTAGTGCGCGAGCGCGCCGTCACGGGCCACCATCGTCGACTCGGAGACGGTCGGGATACCGGCGAGCCCGAGCCTCGCGGACACGGCCCCCTCGTGCATCACGCCATCGCCCGACAGCGCCGGGTCCTCTTCGTGCAGAGCGATCACCCCGCCGGCGAGCCGCTGGTACTGGAGCGCCTTGCGGAGTATCCCGGCCGAGGTGACCGGTTTGCCGTCATCGGTGAACCCGAGCGCACCCGCGTCGCGGAGCTCCGCCATCTCGGTCAGCTCCTCCCCCTTGAGCCCGCGCGTGATCGATGCCAGGAAGCCAACGGGGACGCGTGCCTCGCGGCTCGCGGTGTCGGTCAGCGACCGCAGCACCGCCGCCTCGTCGACGATCGGCGCCGTGTTCGGCATCGCGATCACCGCGCAGAAACCACCGGCCGCGGCCGCGGTGGTTCCCGACGCGATGTTCTCCTTGTGCTCCTGGCCGGGTGTGCGCAGGTGGACGTGGGGGTCGACAAAGGCCGGGAACGCGTGCTTGCCGGCCGCTTCGATGACGTCACCGTGCGCCGGCGCGGCGTTCGGCGCCGTCAGCTCGGCGATCTGCCCGTCGCGGATCACGATGTCCCGCGCCTCGTCGAGGTCCGTGCGCGGGTCGAAAACGTGCACGTCGCGGATCACGAGCTCGGCAGGCTCGCTCGGCGCGTGGTAGAGGCGATCGATCGGCATCTATGCGACCGCCTGGAGGATCGGCGAGCCGACGAGCAGCTCGTAGAGAACCGCCATCCGAACCGCGACCCCAGCCTTGACCTGCTCGCCGATAAGCGCCTGCGGGGAGTCGATCGCGTCGGCTGAGAGCTCGACGCCACGGTTGACCGGACCGGGGTGCATGAGCAGCTGATCGGGGCGCAGGCGCCCTGCCGTGATCTGGTAGCGGGTCGCGTACTCGCGCAAGGACGGCACGTAGGACTCGTGCATCCGCTCGTGCTGCATCCGCAGCACGTACACGACGTCCGCCTCGTGGAGGTCGTCGAGCGTTGTCGCCGAGCTGCATCCGAGCGCGTCGATCGCGCGCGGGATCAGCGTCGGCGGACCGCACACCGTCACGTTCGCGCCCATCCGATTGAACGCGAGGATGTTCGAGCGGGCGACGCGCGAGTGCGTGACGTCGCCGATGATCCAGATGTTCCGGCCGTCGAGCGATCCGAGCCTGCGGCGCAACGTGAACACGTCGAGCAGCGCCTGCGTCGGGTGCTCGTGCTTGCCGTCGCCGGCATTGATCACCCCCGCCGTGGTCCACCCCGCCACCAGCTGCGCGGCGCCGACGTGCGGCGAGCGGATCACGATCGCGGCGGGGTCATATGCGCTCAGCGTCTGGACGGTGTCCTTGAGCGACTCGCCCTTGTCGACGCTCGAGCCGACGCTGCGGATGCTGACGACGTCGGCCGAGAGCCGTTTGGCGGCGAGCTCGAACGACGAGCTGGTGCGCGTGCTCGCTTCGTAGAACAGGTTGACGACCGTCCGGCCGCGCAGCGCCGGCACCTTCTTGATCTCCCGGCCCGAGACCTCGGCGAACGACTCGGCGCGGTCAAGGATCCGCTCGATCGACGCGCGGTCCAGGTCGTCGATCGAGATCAGGTGTTTTCCGATTCTTGTCACGCCGCCGCTCTCCGTGGCTCGCTCGCCGGCTCGATCGTGACCTCGTCGCGGCCGTCGACCTCATCGACGTGGACATAGACCCGCTGCTGCTGGGAGGTCGGGAGGTTCTTGCCGACGTAGTCGGGGCGGATCGGGAGCTCGCGATGACCGCGGTCGACGAGCACCGCGAGCTGCACCTTCGCCGGGCGGCCGTAGTCGAAGATCGCGTCGATCGCCGCCCTCACAGTTCGGCCTGTGTAGAGCACGTCGTCGACGATCACGATCGTGCGGCCGTCGAGCGCGAAATCGAGATGCGTCGCGAGCACGACCGGGGAGACGTTCCCGCCTCCGCGGATCGCGAGGTCGTCACGGTAGAAGGAGATGTCGACGTCGCCGAGCGGCACGGTCGTGTCGAGCAGTTCGCTCGTGAGCGCATGGAGCCGCTGGGCGAGAATCGCGCCGCGCCGGTGGATGCCGATCAGGGCGACGGAGTGATCGGGCGGCTCCGGGGAGCCAGCAGCGTCGCCAACGACCGCCGCGACCCCGGGCCCCGGGGGGTTCTTCTCGACGATCTCGTGAGCGATCCGTACGAGCGTGCGGCGAATATCGTCGCGGTCGAGGACGACCGTCGGGGCTGGCAACGTGCTCCTTCCTGGCCTCTCTGGACCGGGTTAAAGGTGGCGACTTGATCCAGCGTACCAGCGAGGGCGGCGGGATCACCGCCGCCGGCGGTAGAGCACGTGCGGACGTCCCACGTGCTGCATCTCGCGCTCGTAGCTGAAGCCGGCCTTCTCCATCACCCGGCGCGAGGCGGCGTTGTCGACCAGCGTGTAGGCAATCAGCTCGGAGAGGTCGAGCGTCCCGAACCCGGCCTCGACCGACGCCAGTGCGAGCTCGGTCGCGAGCCCTTCGCCCCACCGCTCGGGCACGATCGCCCAACCGACCTCGATCTCCTCCGAACCGGTCGCGATCGTGTGCTGCAGGCCGCCGCGTCCGACGATCGCCCCGCTGTCGCGGTCGTACAACATCCACAGCCCGAACCCGTGCCGCTGCCAGTGAGCTTGCTTGGCAGCAAGGTTCGCCACCACCTCGGCCTCGCTCGGAGCGGCTCCGGTTGTGAACAGTGTCCTCGCCACGCGCGGGTCGCGCAGCAGCGTCGACAGGTCATCCGCGTGCTCCGGCGCCGGGCGCACGCACTCCAGTCGCGCGGTCAGCAGCCGGTCGAGTGACCCCGGCGGGTTCACGCCGACGCAGGAGTCGGCGCGGTCCGCTCGCCGCGTCCATCGGGGCGGATCAGCTCGGCCTCGCCGCGCTCGCCGAACGGAATCTCGATCGTGTCGAAGTCGCGCGGCAGCACCGTGCGCGCGAAGATCGCGCGCGCCTCGTCGCGCAGCACCGCGACCGGGTACCGGGTCGAGAAATGCGTCAGCGCCAGCAGCCTGACCTCGGCGTCGCGAGCGAGCTCGGCCGCTTGAGCCGCGGTCGAGTGGCCGGTCTCTGCGGCCCGCTCGCGCTCGTCCTCGGCGAACGTCGCCTCGTGGATCAGCACGTCCGCTCCGTGCGCGGCGATCCGCAGCGACTCACATGGCCTCGTGTCGCCCGAGATCACGAGCTTGCGCCCGCGGCGTGGCGGGCCGAGCACCTGCTCCGGCGACACGCCGTTGATCGTCTCACCGCGCTGTACGCGCCCGAACTCGGGGCCCGGCGTCAACCCGAGCCGCGCCGCGGCATCCGGGTCGAACACCCCCGGCCGCTCGTCCTCATAGAGGACGTAGCCGAACGCCATTCCCCGGTGCTCGACCTGAACCGCGGCGATCTTGTAGCCGTCGCGGTCGAGCACCTCGCCTGGGGTGAGCTCGTGCAGATCGAGCTCGAACCGGACGCGGCCGGCGGCCCGCTGCGCCAGCGCGAGCAGCTCGCGCAGCCCGCGCGGGCCGTGGATCGCAAGCGGCCGCTCCCGCCCACGCAGGTCGAACGTCTTCAGCAGCCCCGGCAGGCCGAGCCAGTGGTCGGCGTGGAAGTGGGTTAGGAAGATCTCGGTCAACTCGGTCAACCCGACCGAGCCGACGAGCTGGCGCTGGGTCCCCTCGCCGCAATCGAACAGGATCCGATCCCCACCACGGCGGACGAGCAGCGCCGGCAGCCCGCGGCGGGCCGTCGGGACCGAGCCGGCCGTGCCTGCGAAGAAGACCGAGAAGTCCATCGCGCCCAGTGTGCCAACCGCCTCGCCCATACACTCGCTCGGTGACCGACCGATTCGTGTTCTGGGACTTCGACGGGACGCTCGCCTGGCGGCCCGGCCTCTGGTCGGGCTGCGTGATGGAGGTGCTCGACGAGCTCGAGGCCGACCACGGCATCGCCGTCGAGCGGGTCCGGGAAGGGCTCCGCAACGGCTTTCCGTGGCACTCACCCGAGCACGCGCATCCCGATCTCTGCGACGCCGAGCTGTGGTGGCGGCCCGTGCACGAGCTGATCTCGCTGGCGCTCGAACGCGCCGGGCTCGAGCAGCGGCGCTGCGCCGCCGTCGCGACCGCCGTGCGCGAGCGGTTCGTAGACCCCTCCGTCGGCTGGCAGCTGTTCGACGACACACTGTCGGCACTCGCGACGGTGGCCGATGCCGGCTGGCGCAACGCGGTCCTCTCAAATCACGTCCCCGAGCTGCCAGAGCTGGCCGAGGCGCTCGGGCTCAGCTCTCAGCTCGACGCGGTCTTCACCTCTGCCCTGATCGGTTACGACAAGCCCCACCCGGAGGCGTTCCGCTTCGCCCTGCGCCACTGCCGGAATCCGTCAGTTGCCTGGATGGTCGGCGACAACCCCGTCGCCGACGTCGCCGGCGCCGAGTCGGTCGGGTTGCCGGCGATCCTCGTCCGCACGCCCGGCGAGGCGCTACACGTCACACCGGGTCTGAACGAGGCCGCCGCCATCATCCTGGGGAGTTGAGCGGCGGTGGCCCGCTGGCGCCCGCGCGGGCTGCGTGGGGCTGCGTGGGCGTGGATGAGCGGCATCCGGGCGGCGTTGGGGACAGCTCCGGGGCGAGACAAACTGCGCATTGAAAAGGGACGCAGGCAACTCGGGTTCGGACTGAGGCTGGCCACGGATGGGCGCTCTGGCGCCCATTCGTGCCATGCCTGTCCGGCCGGATCCGATGAGACCTGGGCCAAACGGTCGCCCTGGCGGCCATTCAGCCCAGGGCTCGGCCCGTCGTATCCCATCCGGGCGCGTGGGGGCGGCGGCCGGCGACTCGCTCGCGCCCGCGCAGCGAAGAGCCCGGGGTGTTTGCATTAGCCTGTGTGCACCAGAGCGCCCGTAGCTCAGTGGATAGAGCGCTCGCCTCCGGAGCGAGAGGTCGCAGGTTCAAATCCTGCCGGGCGTACTACCCAATGACGACACTCGTCCGCACTCCCGAGGAGATCACGGCCGCGTGGCTGTCGGAGGCGCTCGCCGGTGGGCCGCTGGAAATCGACTCGATCGAGCGGATCGGGACCGGCCAGATGAGCCAGAACCACCGGATCGCGTATTCGGAGGCGGATGGGAGCCGGCGGACCGTGGTCGTCAAGCTCGCCTCCGACGACCCCGTCAGCCGTGCGACCGGGGTTGGGCTCGGCGCCTATCTGCGGGAGATCACGTTTTATCGCGAGCTCGCGTCGCGGATCGGGGGACCGCTGCCGGGGTGTCATGTGGCGCTGTACGACGACGCCGAGGGGTGGTTCACGCTCGTGCTCGAGGATGTCGCGCCGGCGACCCAGGGCGATCAGATCGCCGGTTGCAAGCTCGATGAGGCGCGGACGGCGATGGTCGCGCTCGCGAGGATTCACGCGCCGGTATTGGGTGACCTGGCGCTCGGGAGCGCACCCTGGCTCAACCAGCCGAACCCGCTCAACCAGGCGCTGCTTGCGCAGGTGTTCGCCGGCTTCCTCGAGCGCTACGGCGAGCGGATCGACCCGGAACACGTCAAGGTCTGCGAGCGCCTGATCCCGAGCGCCGACGGATGGTCGAACGACCGCCGGCCGCCGCTCGGTCTGGTTCACGGCGACTACCGGCTCGACAATCTGCTGTTCGGCGACGGGACCTGCCACGTGGTTGACTGGCAGACCGTCTCCTGGGGTCCGGCGCTGCTCGACGCTTCGTATTTCCTCGGCAACGGACTCTCGATCGACGATCGGCGCGCGCACGAGGAGGAGCTCGTCCGGACGTATTACGACGAGCTGCGAGCGGGCGGCGTGAGCGCGTTCAGCTGGGAGACGTGCTGGGAGGAGTACCGCCGTCAGGTCTTCTACAACCTCGTGATGGCGATCTGCGCGTCGATGATCGTGCAGCGCACGGATCGCGGCGACGACATGTTCATGGCCTCGGTGCAGCGCTCCGCCCAGCAGGCGCTGGACCTCGAATCGGTGGAGCTGCTGCCGCCGCCAGGTGTCGACAAGCCACCGGCACTGCGCCCCGACAGAGCCGACGAGGGCTCCCACGAGCCGGGCCCGGAGGCCCTGTGGAATGAGAGCTGGTACTTCGATGCGGTCAGCGACGACGGCGCGCTCGGGTTGTACGTCCGCCTCGGCCGGCTGCCAAATCAGAACGTCGCGCTGTACACCGCGTGCGTCTGCGGACCCGGCCGTCCCTCGGTGATGCTCGTCGATCCGGCCGCGCCGCTGCCGGCCGCCGACGACGAGTCACAACTGATCGACGCCGATGGCCTGCACGCCGAGCAGCACTGCGAGCAGCCACTCGAGCGATTCCGGGTGATCACGCGCGGCGTCGCGGCCGCCCACGCAGACGAGTCGGCGCCACTGCGCGGCGAGGCGGGACATCCGGTCGAGCTCGAGCTTGATCTGAGCTGGGTGACGGACGGTACTCCGTACGGCTGGCGCCAAGCCACCCGCTACGAGATCCCCTGCCGCGTGACGGGCACCGTGCGCGTGGGCGAGGAGACGATCTCGTTCGCTGGCCCCGGTCAGCGCGACCACTCGTGGGGCGCTCGCGACTGGTGGGCGGTCGACTGGATGTGGAGCGGCCTGCACTTCGACGACGGGTCGCACGTGCACGCGGTCGGCGTTCCCCAGATGCCGGGCTACGGCGTCGGCTACATGCAACGCGGCGACTTGCTGATCGAGGTCGATTCGGTCACCACGACCGAGACGATCGCCGACAACGGGCTGATCGAGAACGCCCGGATCGAGCTCGGGCCCGGCGAGCTCGTGCTCGACGTCTCCCCCGTGGCATTCGGTGCGCTGCGGCTCGAGGCGCCCGACGGGCGCGTCTCGCTGTTCCCCCGTGCGATGTGCAAGCTCAGCGCGGGGGACGGGCGCAAGGGAACCGGCTGGGTCGAGTGGAACCGAGTGCAGGGCAGATGAGGTCGATCAGGCGCACGATCGCCGTGCTCTGTGCCGGGCTCGCGCTCGGCGGCACGGCGCTGTCGGCCGAGGGCTGCGGCGCCGGTGGCCACCTGCTCGCAGGCGTTGCGGCGCACCATGTCCTCAACCACTTCGTCCACAGCGCGGCCGGGCGCCGGCGGGTCAACAAGCTGTTCTGCCTCTACCACGGACACCGGCTGATCGTCGACTTCCATAACGGCCACTACATCGCCGCCGGGCTCAACGCGCTCGAGACGTTGCGCTCCTGCAAGGCGGGCTTCCTCCACCCCCACTGATCGGCGACCGCTCGGCCTACCGGATCACGCGGTCCCGCAACATCCGCCCCGCCACGAGCCCAGCCGCGACCTGATCTGCGGCATTCGAGAGGTGGATGCCGTCTGGCTCGTGGATCACGAAGCCGTGGCCGTGGTAGGTCATGAAGTCGCGGTAGCGGCCGCCGGGCGTGAAGAACGAGGCCGCGTCGATCAGCCCGACGCGCCCGGGGAACCCCGCCGCGGCTGCCCGGATGCCGGCGTTGACCCCACCGAACAGCGACTGGAAATTGCCCGGGCGCGGCGTCGGCAGGACGAACCAGTAGACCCGGCCGGCGCTGCCCCGCAGGTACGTGCGCATCATCCGCGCCACCAGGTTCGCGTAGCCGGCGCTCCAATCGGGGCCGCAGCAGCCGATCGGGACGTGGGGCCCGGCGACGTCGAACCCGTCGTTGGCGCCGATGAACATCACCGTGACGTCGGGGCGCAGCGCCGCCGCCTGGCGACGGGCATGAGCCTCCCAGTCGAACATCGCCGGCTTTGTCAGCCCGGTGCTGATCCGCGCATCGCTGACCACGTCGGCGCCGTGGCCGCGGAGGTCCTGGGCGATGAAGTCGTCGAGGATCTGCATCTCCGAGTCGCCGGCGGCGAGCAGCAGGATCCGTCCCGAGCGGTGGCTCGCCCATACGAGCGCGGCGTGATGGTCGCCATAGCGCGTGCCGACCGACACGAGCCAGCCGCCGGGGCGCGGCATCGGCAGCGATAGCGTGCGCAGCCGCTGACCGGGCGCGAGCGCCAGCGACCGGCAGCTGCGCCCCGCTCCCGGTGGCGTTACGCACTCGGACAGCGGCAGCGCGCCGATCCGCCAGCGGTCGCGGATGACGATCCGCAAGCGCGTCCCGACGCGTACTCGGCGCGCGATCCGCGCCACCAGCCGCCGAGAGCAGGGAGGCGTCGTGACGACGGTGCTCGCCTCGGCGGCCGGCGCCGGCGGGACGGTGCTCGCGATCAGGCGCAGCTTGCGCGCGGCGCAGCCCCACGCGAGCAGATGTGGGATGTCGGCCGTGCCGCGGGAAAGCCCGACGACCTCGAGGGGGCGGGTGGTACCAAGCCGGACGATCTGGCTGCTCAACTGGACACGGACCCCCGGCGTGCCGGTGAGGAGCGCGCCGACGTAACCCACCTGTTTGAGGCTGGCTCGCAGCGTCAGCGGCACGTCGGCGGCCGCGGCCCGAGCCCGCCGCCTGCGCTTGGGCTTGTGCTTCGTGTACGCCTCGGGCAGGGCGCGCGAGAGGAAGTTGGTGAACGCCGTCGCGCCCGCGGTCGTCAGATGCAGCCCGTCCGGCTGGAACCAGTTTCCGTGGCCGGCGCTGTAGGCGATCCAATCGAGCAGGATCGTGCGGTTGCGGTGCTTGCGCGCCTCGATCCGCTCGGTCTGCGCGTCCGAGCCCGAGCCGCCGCCGAGCTCACGGGGCGTCACGAGCACGAGCCAGCTCTTGCAGCACAGAAGGCCCAGCGCGACGCCGATGTCGTCGGGCGTCACCGACCCGTTCGATCCGAGCGCGATCACGACCATGTGCGGGAGCGTTCGGGCCGCCCGGCGCTGGCGGATCAGTGCGAGCGCCTCCGGCCATTGGCGGCACCCATGCGCATTGACCTCGAAGCCCTTGTGCGCGAGCGGGTACGCAGCGAGCAGCATCGTCGAGTCGCCGATTATCAGCGGCGGACGCTGGCCCGGCGGGTGGTGCGTCGCGTGGATGTCGTACACGCCGCCGCAGGCGGCGCGCGTCTGCGGCGCCAGCGCGAGCGCCGATACGATCGCGATCAGCGCCGCGGCCCCGAAAACGCCGATGTGGTTCGAGCCGCGGACCGACATCCCGGACGGATACTGTGCCGGATCGCGCGGCGGACCGCCAGCGTCCGAGCGCTCCAGCCAGCCAGCCGCGCGATGCTCTTCCCCTCGGTCCAGTTCGGAATTTTCTTCCCAATCGTGCTCGCGCTGTCGTGGGCGCTGATGGCGCGGCCGTCCCTGTGGAAGCCGTTCATCGTCGTCGCGAGCTACGTGTTCTACGCCGCGGCGAGCCCCGTCTTCTGCGTGCTGCTCGCGGGCGTCACGCTCTGGAACCACGGTGCGGCGCGGCTCATCCACGCGCGCGATGACGAGCGCGTCCGGCGTCGGCTCGTGGCCGTCGCCGTCGCCGGCGACCTGCTGGCGCTGGGCGTATTCAAGTACTACTCGTTCTTCGCTCAGGCCGTGGCTCGGGTACTGCATTCGGTGTCGATCGGGATGCCGCTGCCGCTGTTGACGATCGCGCTACCCGTCGGGATCAGCTTCTTCACCTTCCAGGCGATCTCGTACACGGTCGATGTCAAGCGCCGGCTGATCGAACCGGCGTCGCTGCTCGATACGACGATCTACCTGAGCTTCTTCCCGCACCTGGTCGCCGGCCCGATCGTCAGGGCAAGGGAATTCCTGCCGCAGCTCGCCAAACCTCGTGATCCCAACCGGGTCGCGGTCAGCTCGGGCCTGTTCCTGATCGGGATGGGGCTCGTCAAGAAGGTCGTGATCGCGGACTATCTCGGGCGGACCGTCGTCGATCCGGTGTTCGGCGTCCCGCAGGCCTACCACGCCCCCGACGTGCTGCTGGCCGGCTACGCCTACGCGGCGCAGATCTACTGCGACTTCTCGGGCTACACCGACATCGCGATCGGGCTCGCGCTGCTGATGGGGTTCGTGTTCCCGCAGAACTTCAACAGCCCTTACCGGGCGACGGGGTTCCGTGACTTCTGGCGGCGCTGGCACATGACGCTGTCGCGGTTCCTGCGGGACTTCCTGTACATCCCGCTCGGCGGCAGCCGGGGGTCGCGCCTGTTCACCTACCGCAACCTGATGATCACGATGGTGCTCGGCGGTCTGTGGCACGGCGCGGCGTGGACGTTCGTCCTGTGGGGGACGTTCCATGGCCTCGGGCTGGTGCTCGAACGGGTGCTCGGCGGGAGGATCCAGACGCCCACGTGGTTCCGCTGGTTCGTGACCTTCCATTTGATCGTGCTCGGCTGGGTCCTGTTCCGGGCGCAGGGAATCGGCAACGCCTGGGATTTCGTCAAACGGCTCGGCTCGTTCGGGTCACCGACCCTGTGGACGGCGCCGGTGCTGCTCGCGATCGCCGTTGCGATCGGACCACAGCTGCTCCCGGCGCGGCCGGTCGAGCGCCTCCAGGAGCAGTTCGGCCGCTTCCGGCCGGCGCTCCTCGGCGCCGCTCTCGCGGTCCTCATACTGTTCGTCGCGGCGACAGTCCCGAGCCAGGGCGTGCCGCCGTTCATCTACTTCCGCTTCTGATCGACGATGCCCGAGGCCGAGCCCCAGCACCCCGACGACAACCTGATGGAGCGCTTCGACCGAGCTGGGCTCAGGCGCTTCCGAGCCCGCGACGCGGTGATCGCGATCGCGATCACGGCCGCGATCCTGGTCCTGGCCGCGGGCCCCTCGATCCGCAAGCAGGGCGAGGCGCTGAACAACGGGATCGGGCGAGCGGCTGTGCTCGCCGTCGGCCGTCCCGCGGCGTGGCTCGCCAACCAGCTCCCGGTCCGCCAGGCGGCCAACACGCTGACGGCGTGGCTGTCGCCCGACCTCAACCTCAATGGCCCCGGCGGGTTCTCGACGACGTTCGTTTCGACCAGCGCCGGCGCCGCCTCGGGCACGGGCACGGGCACGGCGGGCGGGATCGCGCCCGTCACCCCCGACGCCTTCGATCCGAGCCAGATCGGTGCGCCGCCTCCCCCCCGCCGGCCGCTGCACACGCTGCTCGTCACCGGCGACTCGATGTCAACGCCGCTCGACCAAGACCTCGCCCAGGAGCTCACGCCGGCGGGCGTCAAGGTGATCCAGGACCCGCACATCGGGACCGGCATCTCGAGCACCGTGCTCGTCGACTGGGGCAAGCTCGCCGCGTACCAGGTTCGTCACGACCATCCCGATGCGGTGGTCGTGTTCATCGGCGCCAACGACGGCTACCCGATGCCCGGACCGGGCGGCAAGCAGGTCAACTGCTGCAGCGCCGAGTGGGCAGCGATCTACGCGAGCCGCGCGCGGCAGATGATGAACACCTACCGCCAGGCCGGAGTGGCGCGCGTCTACTGGCTGACGCTGCCGACGCCGCGGGATCCGGCTCGGGCTCGGATCTCGCTGGTCGTCAACGCCGCGGTCGAGGTCGCGGCCGAGCCGTGGCGCGATCAGATCCGGATCATCGACACGGTCCCGGTGTTCACCCCCGGCGAGAAGTACCGCGACTCGATGACGATCAACGGCCAGCCGACGATCGTCCGCCAGTCGGACGGAATCCACCTGAACAACGCCGGCTCGACGCTTGCCGCGAAGGTCGTGCTGGCAGCGGTCGACCGCGACTTCACGCGCTAGCGCCGGCGGGCCAGCGGCGTCAGGTGTTCTGCGTGAACGTCCAGACGACCTTGATCGAGCCCTTCGTGCAGGTCTCGCGGTCGTCGTACTGAACGGGACTCGTGTCGAGCCGCTTCCTGCTGCAGTGCCAGCCACTCACCCTGCCGTGTTTGTGGGCGAGATTCTTGCCAGTGCCGCAACTAGTCCTGGATACGGTCAGCGACGTCAGATACGAGTAGCCGTAACCCAGACCGTTCCCCACGCTGCACGACCCCGCGGCGCGCGCGGCCGGGCCACTCGACGACGCGGACGCAGACGCCGACAGCGCGGAAGCGATCATCGCCGACGCGGCGACGGCGCCCGCCAGAAACCTCCGTGACACGTGGACCCCTCCTTTACTGGAAAACAGAGGGCGTGATCGTAAAGCACGGCGAAGACCGGATTTGGTCGCTGACCAACCACCCTGTCAGCGCCCTGACACGCGGCCGGGCGTGAGGCGCCCGGCCGCCGTCAGGACCATCCGTCAGCGAACCCGCTGACGGCGGGAGTTGTCCGCGTGCTGGTGCCCGTTCCCGTTTCCGTTCCCCTGCCCGTTCCCGTTTCCGTTTCCGTCCCCCTGCCCGTTCCCGTGCACCGGCTGGCCGGTGAGCGGATTGAGGATCAGGCGGCTGCGATGCACCGACTGGTCGAAGTTGAACATCCCGGCGAGGTCGAACGGAACTCCCTCGTGGCGGTCGAGGCCGCTAAGGACCTGATCGGCCGACCCGGAGATGCCCGGCAGACGCCAGTTGTACTCGATGAAGTTGATGATCGAGGCCTGGTCGGAGAGGTTGTGGTCGACGTAGTTGCGCCGCGCGAACGGCGAGATCACGATCATCGGCAGGCGCGGTCCGAACCCGCAACGTCCCTGCTCGCCGCCGAGCGGCGGGGAGGTCTGGGGCTTCGGGCCACACTGCTGAGAGGTGCCCGTAGTCGAGACGGTCAGCGACGTGTTGGTCAGGTTGTCGGCCGGCGACAGCGACGGGTTCGTGACGCCGCTGTAGACGTGGTCGTACCAGCCGTCGGAGTCGTCGTAGTTCACGATCACCACCGTGTTCCGCCAGTCCGGCGTGCGCATCAGTGCGTTGATCTCATTGACGACGAACCGCTGCTCGTCGGCCGGGTCGGAGTACGCGCCGTGCCCGTCCTGATATCCGGGCGCCTTGAGGAAGCTCACCGCGGGAAGCGCGGACGACGGCAACTCGCCGTCCCTGATCCCGGCCACGAGCTGGTCGAAGTCGCTCGTGTCGTACTGGTGGTTGGGGGTGTTGAACTGCGGCACGCTGCCGGTGTACGACTGGGTGTCGGTGCCAACCTGCTGCAGACCGGCGAGCGTGTCGTTGCCGGCTCCATCCGTCGGGATCGTCAGATGGTGCGGATTGGCGGTGGAGGCGTAGTACTGGAATGGCTCGTGGTGCGGGATGTAGTCATCCTTGTAGCCCCACTGGCCGGTGCCGCCAAGCGCGACCCCGATCGGGTGGACGGCGTCGCACGGGCCCTGGTTGCTCGAGTTAGCCGGCCGGTTGGCGGGGGTTGCGAAGAACGGCTTGAACTGGTCGGGGATGAACGTGCTCGTCGGCTGAGTGGCGCCGATATCGCTCAGCGCGGTCTGGTAGCTGGTGCTCGGCCGGAATCCGCCCTGGAACCAACCCCAGGAGAGGCCGGCGCCGTTCAGCTCATCGCCGATGTTCTTGCCGGTCAGCGCGACCGCGTCGCGCGTGGAGCAGTCGTCGTAATACGGCTGCGCGTCGCTGGTCAGCGAGTAACCGCCCTTGCCGTCGGCCGTGATGTCGCCGTTGGGCGAGGTCGGAGTCGAGATCGACGGGCTGTTGACCGCGTGCGCTGGGTAATCGACGTTGCCGGTGTCGCCGGACGTGACGTTGATCGCGCCGGGCGCCGAGGGCCCAAACGAGGTCCCGAACGAGTTGTCGCTCATCGAGAAGTGCTGGGCGTAGTTCCACAGCCCGGTGACGGTGTTCCCATCGTAGTAATCCATCACGGTGGCCGCAGTGCAGGGGGTCCCGAACGGCGACGTGCCGCCGCCCGTGCCGACGCTCTGGACGAAGCGGTCCATCTTGCCGCCGTCGAACGCCTGCTGTTCATCGCTGTAGTTGTGATCCTGATCGCAGGTCAGCTGTCCGCCTGCGCCACCGCTGAGACCGGTGGCGCTCGAGTCGAGCCGCTGCGGCAGATTCGCATTCGGGTTCGAGCTGAGCAGGTTCGTGCTGTGCTGCAGGCTCGGCGGCAGCGAGTTGCTGGTCGCCGGCGTCAAGCCATCCACGGCGGGCGTGTCTGGCGCGGCGTGGAACTTCTGGCCGTCCGTGTTGGCGGCGTTCGGATACGTGCCGAAGTAGTGGTCGAACGAGACGTTCTCCTGGAAGATCACCACGACATGGCGGATCGGCGTGCGCGAGCCCATGTCGGCATCGGCGGCGCGGACGCGGGCGCGGTGACGCGACGCGTCCCTGGCGCTGCCCGCGCTCGCGGTCTGCGCGAGAGCGACGCTGGCACCGGTCACGGTCAGCGCCGCCAGCAGCAGCGGGATGATGCGCTTGCGCGACATCTGCACTCCTATCGTTCGGGTACAAGGGACGGGGCGTCGCCCTGCGGCGCCGCACCACAAATCTGCCGGGAGCCCGCGCGCCGCTGGTTGCCGCGAAGTGAACGAGTCGTTAGCTGGTTGTGATCGAACCGGGTGGCGCGCGGCCCGTGTCCGCCAGTGCCAGCGTGCTCGCGCCGCCCTTGCTCGCGCCCCCGTGCGAGGCGGGCACGAGCTCCGAGGTCACCAGGCCAGAGTCGGCGGTGAGCTCGTCGACGATCGGCCACCATCGCCGTACGTTGTCGGGTGTGTCGACGAGGACCACGTGCACCGGCACGTTGCGGCGCATTGAGACCAGGCGATCCGCAAACGGCTCATGGCCGCCGTAGAAGCCGCGCACGCCACGCAGCACCGTGGCTCCGGCGGCGCCCGCCTCCCGTAGGCGGCGCACGAGCACACGGTGGAGCGGCTGGCCTTCCACCTTGGCCTGCTCCTCGGCGTGGATCATCAGTTTCTGCAAGATCGGCAGGCCTGAGGCGTCGCGGTCGGCGATCGCCCACGGGGGCGACAGCGCCGCTCCGTCGAGCTTGCAGACCTGGACGCGCTCGATGGTGACGACCGTGTCCGTCAGCAGCTCGGCGGCGCCCGGGAGCGCGGCCGCGATGCTGTGTGCGTCACCGACCGTGAGCAGCATCAGCGGGACGTTCGCGTTGCGCGCGAAGAACCGGGCTCGCTGTCGCCGGCCGTGGAGCGTGCCGTCGACCGCCAGCAGCACCGAGGCGCCCGCGGCGCCCGAGCGCTTGAGGAGATCGACCGCGGTGACGTAGCCGGCCTCTCCCCCCGACCGGATCGAGCGTCCGCCGTACAGCGTCAATTTGATCGCACGATCGGGATCCTCGGGCAGGGCGAGCGTGCGCAGGTCCTCGCCGGTCACGATCTGAGCGCGCTCGAGGCTGATCAGACCGTGGTTGGCGACCGCGAGCACGTCGGGTAGGGCCAGCTCGATGCGGGCGCGCGTATCGATCGCGATCGATACCGCCGGCAGGTCCTCGGACGGGGTCAGCAGGCTGTCGCTGTGCAGCTCGTGGCGCTGACCGAACCCCTCCACACCTCGCAGCAGCACGCCGGTGTGCAGCGAATGGCGCTCGTAGACGTCAAACAACGCCTCGGCGAGGAACCGATGGCCGCTGCGATCGCGCTCTGAGAAGTACGTCGTCAGCTTGATCCCAGGCTCGTTCACAGCTGCCGCCCGATCGCCCTGCCGAGGACGACAGCCGCGAACCCGGCAGCAAGCGTCAAAGCTATGTTCTGCCACGCGAGGCCGCCCTCTCCGTCCTGGGCCGGGCGATGGGTCTCGAGCATCCAGGTCGAAAACGTCGTGTACGAGCCGACGGTCGCGGTGCCGAGCACGAGCATTGCGCGATGCGGCGTGTGCAGCCCGGCGAGCAGGCCGAGCGCGAAGCATCCGCCGACGTTGACGACGAGCGTGCCGAGCGGAAACTCGCCGAGGCGGCGGGACTGCACGAGCCCGTCGACCGCGAACCGCGCGATGCCACCGAGCCCCGCGCACACGATCACCAGCAGCACGGTCACCATGTGAGCTTCGCCCGTCGAACGACCGCCGTCCCGAGCAGCACGCCGAGGAACCCCGCGCCGATGCTGACCGCCGCGTACAGCAACGCGAGCCCGACGTCGCCGCGATCGAGCATGCGGAGCAGATCGAGTTGGAACGTCGAGAACGTGGTCAAGCCGCCGCAGATCCCGGTTCCGAGGAGCGGGCGCCGGTAGGCGGTGATCGGGAGCCGCTCCTGGAGCCGGGTGACGAGATACCCGAGCGCCAAGCAGCCGACGACGTTGACCGCGAACGTGACCCATGGCCACTGCCCGCCGTGGACGGGTGCGATGTCCGACAGCCAGGTTCTGGTCGCGCCCCCGATCGCCCCGCCGGTGAAGATCGCGGCCAGTTCGCGTCGATCCGCTTGCAAGCCCTACCCGCTGATCACCGTGGGCGTACCCAGCGGGATGTTCCGCATCAGCCACTGCCCCTCGGCGATCGTCAGCCGCATGCAGCCGTGGCTGACCGGCTCACCGATCGTCGATGTCTCGGGAGTCGAATGGATCGCGATCCGGGTCCCACCCGCCCACCCCGAGATCGCGTGCGGAGAGTGGGCCGACAGAGCGATGATGCAGCATCCGTACGGACCGGTCGGGTCGCCGGTCGCGAGCCGGTCGGTGACCGCGTAGCGACCCGTAGGCGTCGGGGCGCTCGGCCTCCCGATCGCGATCGTGTATCGCTTCAGCACGCGTCCGGAATCGAGCACCATCAGCCGGCGCTCGGGTAGCGACACCTTGATCTCAAACGCCACCCGCCGCAGCGCGGCGACCGACTCGGGGATCCATCCGAGCCGGCCGTTGCCGGCCAGCTGGCTGACGACGCCGAGCCAGCGGCCCGAGCGGCGGGCGACCAGCACGACGTCGGGCGACCCGAACCCGGTCCGGGTGCCGAGCTGCCCGAGCGCCCGGCCCCCGGGGCGGGCGCGCATTGTCGTCGCGCGGGTCAGCCGCGCCACGAGCGCACCCGGTCCCGGCGCCGTCGGCGAGGCGAACGGTGGCGTCCGAGACAGCGTCGAGGGGCCGAATCGAGGCGTCGCGGAGAGGAACGGCGGCGTCGGGGACAGCATCGACACGGTTTCGGTCGTCGTCGCCGCCACCGGCGTGAAGTGCCTGACACCGGCCGATATGGCCGCCGCAGAGCTGTTGTCGGTGGCGCTCGAGACGACCAGGACGCCGATCACCACCGGAACAGCCGGGATCAGAACGGCGAGCGCGACGACGATCCGGGAGTTGCGCTTGCGCGGAGGCACGACTCCGATGATCTCACGGCGACCGCTCGCGCCACTCCGCAAAGTCGGGCTCGGTCAGATCACGCGCCAGCGCTCATAGAAGCGTGTACCGGTTACGAACGTCATGTCGGCGCCGGCACGGGTTGGGCGACCTCCGCGCCGCCCCCGGCCGACTTGCCCATCTCGGCGCCGACCGCGCAGACGCCCAGGCTGATGAGCGCGGCAACGATCACGGCCGCTGCCTCGCCAGCGCCGAAGACGTGCTCGGCGAGCCCAAGTTTCGCGATCGCTGCCGGCACGCCGAGCTGCGCGGTGACGATCAGAGACGTGAACAGAGGCGCGCGCACCGATGCACCGGCGAGCACGTGGACGACGATCATGCCGACGATCAACGCGCCCGCGAGCTCGAGCTCCTTCGGGGTCTGGACAAGCGCCCGGACGTTGAGGCTCGCGCCGAGCACTACGAAGAAGACGGGCACCAGGAAGCCCGCCGCGACCCCGGTGACCTGATCTGAGAGCCGACGTGGCCCGCCTTCGACGGCAACGACGAGGCCGGCCGCGAACCCGGCGATCATGATGCTCGTACCGACCCACTGCGCAAGCGCGGCGAGCCCGAACAGCGCGATCAGCGCCATCCGCAGGTCGAGTGCCCACACGCGGGAGCCGGACTCGCCCCGCAGACTTTGGACTCGTTTGTTGCCCGCCAGCAGCCGTGCGGCGAACAGAACGACAAGGGCGCCGGCGGCCACCGCGAGCGCACCAAGGCCTGCGCGCGCGGCCTTCGATGGGTTCGTCACGAGCGGAACTGCGACGATCGTCGTCACATCGGCGACCGTCGCCCAGGCCATCGCGAGGATCGCGCGGTCGGCCCCGACGCCGGCCTCCTCGAGCGCTGGCAGGACGATCGCCGCCGATCCCGTGGCGAGCAGGATCCCCCAGATTGCGGGATGGCCGAAGCCGAGGCCGTGAGCGATCAGAAGCCCGCCCCCGATCCCCAGGGCGGCGCTCACGGCGACCGCGATCGCGCCGCGGCCGAGGGACTTAACTAGATCCTTGTTCCGCAGCGGCACATGCATGCCGGCGACCATCATCAGGACCG
The DNA here is from genome assembly GCA_963712675.1 of uncultured Solirubrobacteraceae bacterium. Classification (GTDB taxonomy): domain Bacteria; phylum Actinomycetota; class Thermoleophilia; order Solirubrobacterales; family Solirubrobacteraceae; genus Palsa-465. Next base: position 604,824 of record CAVQJF010000017.1, on the reverse strand, counting down.
CGAAGCCCATATTCCCGAGAAACGCGATCGTCTGGTTGTCCGCCTTAACGAGACCGGCGCCGGTCTTACCGAGCGCGATCCCGGCGAGCAGCTCGCCGACGACGACCGGCACGACGACGCGTCGCGGCGAGGAGAGCAACGGTCCCAGCAGCCCCGCGAGGATGATCAGCGTCAGCTGGCCAAAGCTCGGCATATGCGAGATGTGACCCTACTGTGGCCGGCGGGCGATCGCGATGATCGAGTGGCCGAACGGGATGCTGAACCGCGCGAGCAGGCGGCGCTCGGAGCTCATCGTCGCCGCGAGCGCACGGTTGAGCGCCGGGTTCATGCTGTGCGACAGGTTTGTCTTGTCGCCTGGATCCGAGATGCGCTCGACGACCTTCTTGGCCAGCACCGCGGGCAGGATCGCCGGGAACAGCAACGTGTTGAAGTACGTGACCCGCACCGGTTCGAGCCCCGCATCGCTGAGTCTGCGCCGCAGCTGCTTCGCCGTATAGCGTCGCTCGTGGTGGGCCACGCGGTCGTTGTTCGCGTACAGGAACTGGTAGGCCGGTGTCGAGATGAACACCAGCCCCCCGGGAGCGAGCACACGCGCAGCTTCGCGCAGCGCGCGCGCGTCATCCGGGACGTGTTCGATCGTGTCGAACAGGGTGAGTAGGTCGACCGAGGAGTCCTCGGCCGGCAGCGAGTAGGCGTCGCCGACGACCACGTCGCGAAAGCCGCGGCTGTGGCAGAACTCGACCAGCTCGGGCGACATGTCGACGCCGGTCACCTGGCCGTACCGAGCGAGCGGCTCGAGCATCCCGCCGGCGCCGCAGCCGACATCGAGGACCCGGATCGGGCCGCGCCCGGCGAGCTCACGATCGAGCAGGTGAAAGAAGATCCGGCGCCGGCCGACGAACCAGAAGTGCGTCCGCTCAAGCTCGACGAACTGCTTGTTGGCCATCTCCTCCACTACGCCGGTCGCGCGAGCACGATCATCTCGTCCCGGAAGTTCAGATAGATCCGGGCGCGCTCGAACTTCGTCAGCGGCGCGAGCACCCTGGTCAGCGCCGGGTGCAGCCGCGCCGCCCGCTCGGCGATGAAGTGCATCGACACGTACTTGCCGCCGAGCCGATGCGTGACCTTGGTCACGTCGAAGCCCGCCTGCCCGAGCAGCGTCCGGACCGTCGACGGATTGAAGTGGTAGATGTGCTCTTCGTGCTTGTAGTGGTGCCAACGGGGCCCCAGGGTGCGCGCGAACCGGCTGTCGATGTCCTGCGTCTCGATCACGAGCAGGCCGCCGGGCTTCAGCAGCTGCCTCGCCTTGACGAGCAGCGCGACGGGGTCGGGGACGTGCTCGACCACATCCCACATCGTGATCAGGTTGAAGTTCGCGTCGGGGTAGCGCGAGCTCTCGAGCGTGCCGATGTAGACGGTGTCGAACCCGAAGTGCTCGCGGGCGTGGCTGCCGATCGTCTCCGAGACCTCGAGGCCGTGCGTCTCGAACCCGAGTTCACGCAGCCCGGCCATACAGAAGCCGGCCGCGCAGCCGACGTCGAGCGCCCGGCCCGACTTGGGCCCGCCGCGCAGCACGAAGTTGAGTCTCTTGCGGAACGTGTCGAGGTACAGCCGCTCATCAGCGCGGTAGTCGGTGTATCCCTGCGTCTTCGGTGACGGCGAGCGCCAGTACCGGTCGGACTTGTAGATCTCCTCGAGGCCGTCCGGCTGCAAGCGTGGCGAGACCCAGCCGAGCCCGCACCGCGAGCAGCGTCGCACCTCGTAGGGCGGCTCGGCGAACTGCGTCCGGAAGCGCTCGGACCCGCACAGCATGCAGACATCCACCGCCTCGAGCAACGGAGGCTCGGAAACCGACATCAACCGAAGTACTCGCTCTCGGTCGCGACCGCCTCGTGTCCGGCGTCCTGCTCGGACACGAGCGTCCATGCCATCTTCCGGCCCATCTCGATCGACTGGTCCATGTTGTTGTAACGGAACAGTCCCTGGCGGCCGCCGGTCTTGACGTTCTGGAGCGTGTGGACGAAGTCGAGGACCGGCGTCAGGTGTTCCTTGTACTCGAGGTCATAGACCGGGTAGGCGTGCGGGATCTTCTTGACGAACGCGCCGAGCACCTCCTCGCCGGTGATGAAGCCGATCTTCGCGAGGTCCCGGGTCGCGGTCGCGATCAGCTCCTCTTCGCTCGCGCGCCAGTGCTCGTCGCCGATCCTGCACGTGATCTCCGCGCACACCATCGTCTTGTCCGGCGGCGCGCACTCGGGACTGAAGTTCTTGAACTCGGAGATCCGGTGGATCGTCAGGTCGTCCTCGGGCAGGTACAGCCAGCTGTCGGGCGACACTTGAGGTTTGGCGAGCTTCAGGTAGATGAAGATGATCGAGACGTACTTCAGGCTCGCGATCGCCTTGCCGACATGCTCGGGCGCGCCCGGGCGGACCGCGCGCGCGAGCACCGTGATCGGGATCGTCGAGACGAACTCGTCGCCGTCGACCGAGCCCGGGGTGTCACCGCCGTAGCCAACCGAGGTGACGCGGTCGCCCTCCCGGTGAACGCGGGTCACGGGCGCGCCGAAGATCACCGTCGCGCCCATCGCCTCGAGCGCGCGCACGTAGCCGCGGGCGATCTCGCCGATCCCCCCACGTCGGGGGTAGATGAAGCTCGTCACCAGCGACCGCGGCGCCTCGCGCGGGCGGAACAGCGTCTTGCGGACCGCGTCGCCGAGGCTCAGCTGCGAGATTCGCTGGCTCGCCCAGTCGCCCGAGATCTGCTCCGGCGGCATCTTCCACGTCTTGCCCGTGTAGCGGCCGAAGAACAGGTCGTACAGGGTGCGCCCGAAGCGCTTGGTCACCCATCCCTCGAAGTTCTCGTCGCTGTGATGGCTGAGCCCCAGCCGCTCGGTGAACCGAACCCAGAAGTAGTCGAGGAACGCGCGGATCAGCACCAGCGGCGGCAGGTTGCGAAGCACGTTCGCGGTCTGGAGCGGATAGTCGAAGAAGCGGTTGAAGAGGACGATCCGCGACAGCCGCTCGGCCTGGCGGTGGTTGCCGTCGAGGATCTCCTTGACGTGGGCGATCAACGCCTCGTCATGCGTGTGGAATCGGTGCGGGCCGAAGTCGTACGACCAGTACTCGCCGTCGCTCTCCTCAGTGAACGAAGAGGCCATCCCGCCGGCGTGATGCTCGCGTTCGAGCACCGTCACCTCGGCGCCAGCCTTGGCGAGCTCGTACGCGCATGCGAGGCCGGCGAGGCCACCCCCAAGGACGACGACGCGCTGGGTCATGCGCTCGGGGATGGTACTCGCAGCAAGCCGTGGAGCCCGGCAGACGCCTACGCGACGTAGCCGCGCATCACCGCGCGCAGCCCACGCCACGAGCCGCCGCCGCTCGCCGGGAGCTCGAACCGGGGCCCAACCTCGACGTTCGCGAACCCGGTTGCGAGCAGCATCCGCTCGATGCTCGCCTCGCTCAGCAGCCACCACTGGAACTCGTCGATCCCGTCGAACTGCGCGAGCGCGCGCCGACCGCCGAAGCGGAACCGCTTGACCGGGTTGCACACGATCGCGCTTCCTGAGCAGATCGAGCGGATGCGCTGGATCGCGGTGATCGGGTCTTTGAGGTGCAGCAGCAGATCGCCGCAGAAGACGAGGTCGAATTTGCCCAGTTCGGGGCCGAGGTCGTAGACCGAGCACTCCACCCACCTGACGTTCGACCGCAGCGCCTCGTGGGCCAGGTTGAACCGCGCGCGCTTGGTCTCATCCAGCGTCGGCTGGACCCGCGAGCGCCACCGCGGAGGCCAGTCGAGGTCGTCGACGGCGCCGACGTCGGTGGCCGTCACCTCGGCCGCACCGCGGCGCTCCATCTCGAACGCCCAGAAGCCGTCCATCGTCCCGACGTCGAGGCACCGCATTCCACGGAGGTCATCAGGGAGCAGGTATTGGCCGACCACCGGCCGGTGATCGAACATCCCCTCGGTGACGACGCCGGGGGCGAGTTCGAGCGTGTGGTACCAGCCATAGCGGGCGACCTCGCGGGCGAGGTTGGTCTCCCCGGCCAGATGATCGTCAGTCGAGTTCACGTCGGCCGCGCGAGCGTAGAGCAGTGGCGGGCGCCGTGCAGGTGCGCCGCAAGCCAGTGGCGCTGCTCGCGCGCCGGTTGGCGCCAGCGCTCATCAAGCAGCCCGAGTGGGGTCATCCACGTCGCGCGCGCGGCCGCACCGGCGATGTTGATCGCGGCCGTGGCGAACGTCCTGGCCGGGCCGCGGCGGCGATTCAGCATCGCGTAGGTCGCCGCCATGAACCGGCCCTCGGGCCGCTCGCCGAAGGCGGTCGCGGTCGCCGCCCCGGATTCGTGCAGCACGCGCGCCGTCGGCTCGTAGCGGACCACCCAGGAGTCGCTCGCCAGCCGCCAGCAGAGGTCGAGATCCTCGGCGTACATCCATTGCCGCTCATCGAAGCCGCCGACCGCGTCGAACGCCTCGCGGCGGAGCAGCAGGCCGGCCCCGATCGCCCACGGGACCGTCCGCGCCCGCGCCGGGTCCCAGAAGCCCTCGAGGCAGAGAAAGTCGGCCATCTGCGGGGCGAGGCGCGGCAGCCCGAGGTTGAAGGCGAGCGTCAGCGGCACCGTCGGGAACGGGTGGACAGAGTGCTGCGTCGAGCCGTCGCTGAGCAGCAGCCGGGGCGCGACCGCCCCCACTCGCTCGGGCGCGCCGGCGGCGAGCAGCGCCGCGAGCGCGCCCGGCTCAAGCGCGATGTCGGCGTTCGCGGCCAGCAGCCACTCGCTCTCGGTGCGCGCGGCGATCGCGTTGACGGCGGCGCCGAACCCGAGGTTCTCGCCGGCGTCCACGACGTGCGCCCACGGCGCCGCGGCCCGCGCCGCATCCGCCGAGCCGTCCGTCGAGGCGTTGTCGATCACCCACGCCTCCGCGCGGCCGGCGTCGACGTCGGCCTTGAGCGAGCGCAGACACCGGAGCAGCAGCTCACGTGTGTTCCAGGAGACGACGGCGACGGTCACCGCCACGGCGCGGCAGTATGCCTGACTTGTGAGAGTGCTTGCGATCGGAAGCGTCTACCCGCCCCACCACCTCGGCGGCTACGAGCTGATCTGGAGCGGGGTCATGCAGCACCTGCGCGCCCAAGGTCACGAGGTCCGGGTCCTGGTCACCGACTACCGCGGGTCGGACGCGTCCGGCGCGGAGGAGCCCGACGTGCACCGCGAGCTCGACTGGTATTGGCACGAACACGCTTGGCGCCCGCTCGGGCCGCGCGCCGTGCTTGCGCTCGAGCGTCACAACGCCGCCGTTCTCGACCGCCATCTGCGCGACTTCCACCCCGATGTGGTCACCTGGTGGCCCGTCGGCGGGATCTCGCTGTCGTTGATCGAGCGGGTCCGCCGGGCGCGGCTGCCGGCGCTGTTCTTCGTACTCGACCCGTGGCTCTCCTACGGGCCCAAACGCGACCTGTGGCTGCGGACCTGGGCGCGCCTGCGGCCGCTCGCGCCGCTCGCCGCCAGACTCACCGGGATCCCCACCTCGGTCGATTGGGAGCGCGCGGGGCGTTGGGTTTTCTGTTCGGAGACCGTCCGCGAGGAGACCGTCGCCGCCGGGCTGAAGGCTCCGGGAAGCACGATCATTTCGCCGGGGGTCGACGCGGCCTACCTCGAGTTCCCGCGAGAGCTCGACCCCCCGCCGTGGCACTGGCGGCTGCTCTATGTCGGCCGCGTCGTCGAGCAGAAGGGCGTCGCGACGGCGATCGAGAGCCTGGCGATGCTGCCGGCGGAGGCGACGCTGCGAATCGTCGGGGACGGAGACACGGCCTACCGCGAGGAGCTCGAGCGGACCGCCGCGCGGCTCGGGGTCGCCGACCGGGTCTCGTTTGAGCCGTTCCGCGCACCGCGTGAGCTCCCGCTCGTCTACCGCGCCGCCGACGCGGTCGTGTTCCCGGTCATCTGGAACGAGCCGTGGGGGCTGGTGCCGCTCGAGGCGATGGCGCTCGGCCGCCCGGTGCTCGCAACCGGCCGCGGCGGCGCCGGCGAGTACCTCTCCGATTGTGAGAACTCGGTCCTGTTCGGAGCCGGCGATGCAGCGGCGCTGGCGGCGGCGGCGAGCGCGCTGGCGAGCGACCCGCGGCTGCGCGACCACCTCCGCCAAGGCGGCTATGAGACCGCCCAGCGCCATAGCGCCGAGGCCTTCAACCGCCAGGCGCTGGCGGAGATCGAGGCCGTCCGCTCCGGCCGGGGCCGCGTATCCTGAGCGGCGATGGGCACCCCCGTCGCGAACCGCATCAGGGACGTACGCCACGCGCTCGGGATGGAGCGCTGGCGCCGGCGCCAGGCCGGCAGCCTGCGGGTGTACCTGTTCTACCTACCCGGACCGGGGCCGCGGTTGATGTCGTGGATCCGCAAACGGTGGCTCCTGTGGCGCAATCCCCATGCCCGGATCGAGTTCAACGGGCCCGTGTATCTGGGTCCCCGGTTCAGTCTCGACATGCCGCGCGGCGGGACCTTCATCGTCGGCCCGGGAGTCGAGTTCCGCCGCGGCTTCCGTGCCGAGCTGGCCGTCAAGGAAGCGTCGATCACGATCGGTGCGGGCTGCGTGTTCAGCTACGACGTGATCATCCAGTGCGGCCGGCAGATCGAGATCGGCAACCACTGCATGTTCGGTCAGGCAGGTCTGATCGTCGACGGCAACCACCGCTTTCGCGACCTCGACGAGCTGATGCTCAAGCAGGGCTACGACCTCCGTCCGGTCAAGCTCGACGACCACGTCACCGTGATGACCAAGTGCACGATCATCGCCGACGTCGGCGAACGGACCGTCGTCGGGGCTAACTCGGTCGTGGCACGGCCGCAACCGGCGTTCTGCGTCGTCGGCGGCGTACCGGCGCGGGTCCTCGAATACTTCGGGCCGCCGGGTCAGGAGCCGCCGGAGCTGGCGCCGCGCTCCGCCAGCGCCGAGACGGCGGGCTGAAATTCAGGCGGCCGGCCGGCGGCGGCGCGATCCCAGGCCGCGAGGAACTGCGGCGCGATCTGCTGGCGCCAGTGCAGATCGGCTCGCCCCCACACGACTTTGCCGAGCCACGGCAACCGCCGCGGGACGAACCGCGCGAGCGCGGCCGAGCGCCGTCCACCGGGCGGCACGCTCGCGGCGGCGGAGAACTTCTGGTGAAACCACGGTTGGATCTCCGGGTGCAGCTGGCAGAACTGCCATTCGCTGACCGCGAGCCGCGGCGCCCGGACCTGCCAGTTCTCGACCGTCATCGGCCGCCAGTGGTCGACGACCGCGCGACGGTTGAGCACCACCCGCAGGCCGTGCTCGCGCGCTCGGTAGCCCCAGTCGAGGTCCTCGTATCCGTACGGCAGACGCTCCTCGTCGTACCCGCCGACCCGCTCGAGCAGCGCCCGCTTGATCGAGCAGTTCGCGCCGTACAGATGGGCCCAGCTCGCGTCCTCGCCGCTGAGACTGTTGAAGTCGAACTGCACCCCGTGCTCGAGCCAGCGCATGAACGGGGTCACCTTCAGCCCCCGCGCCCAGCGCACCAGCCCGACGATCGCGACCTCGTCGGCCGGGTGGCGGCGGTGCGAGGAGAGGTGCTCGGACACGAGCGCCCGCGCGGGCACCGTGTCGTTGTCGGTGAACAGGACCACCGGCCCGCGCGCCGCGTGCCAGCCCGTGTTCCGGTTGGCCGATAGGCCGGGTACCAGCCCGCTCAGCAGCGCGACCGGATAGGACCGGTCTCCGATCGCGGTCCGCACCGCATCCAGGTCCGGCTCCGCGCTGTCGGCGACGACGAGCACCTCGAAGCTCCCGGGAGTCGCGTCCTGCTGCGCGTACCCGTCGAGCACGCGGCGCAGGGTCGCGTGGTTACCGAGCGTGGAGATGACGACGGTGAGCTCTGGATCGGCCACCGGCAGAGGATGGCACGACGCCCTCGGATACCCTCGGCCAGACCGTGACGGCCGCCCCCGAGAAGCCCTTCGACCCGGCTGGCGAGGAGCAGGACCTGCGCGATTACCTCGGCGCGGAGTTCGAGCTCGACCGCCTGCAGCGATACCAGGAGCAGCTCGACGCCGAGTTCGCCGAGATCGGCGATGAGGAGCGGTTCTACCGGACGTCGAGCGGCTACCTGTACAACCTGACGGCGTTCGCGATGACGGGCACGAAGCTGCCGTACCTGCGCGAGCTTCGCAGGCACGTCCCCCACGGCGCCAGGCTGCTCGACTACGGCTGCGGGATCGGCTCCGACGGCCTGCAGCTGCTGCGGGCCGGCTACCGAGTCGAGTTCGCCGACTTCGACAACCCGAGCATCGAGTTCCTGCGCTGGCGCCTCGCCCGCCATGGGTTCGACGCCGCTGTGCACGACCTCGACCGGGAGGTCCCGGGCGGGTTTGACGCCGCCTACGCGTTCGATGTGATCGAGCACGTGGCGGACCCGATTGCGTTGCTCGAGGCCATGGAGCGCCGGGCGGCGCTCGTCGAGGTCAACTTCCTCGAGCCGATCCCGGACGACCAGGAGCTCCACCACGAACTTCCGATCGGCACGCTGCTGCGGCGCTGCGCGACGCACCGGATCCGCGGCTACCGGTTCATGTACGGTCGCTCGCATCTGGTGGTGTACGAGTCGGCGCCCGCCGGCCCGCTCGTGGGGGCGATCAGCCGGTTGCGGCTCGCGGCCGGCCGGGTCGGGCGACGCTAGGCCCGGGTAAGCCGCAGCGAAAAACGGCTTTCAGTGAAGGAGGCAGGCAACCCGGCCCGACGACGCACCGGATTCCATGAAAACCGCGGTTGAGGGGTGCATGCGGACGATCGGGGGTGGAAACCGGTGTTTCCTCCGCATAGCGAAGGTTTCTTCGGTCGCAACGACGCCGAGCGCGGACTCGTCGAGCGCCTCCCACACTGCCCCTTTTCTCACTGCCTCCGTTTTCAGGCCACGAAGGTGGCCGCCAGGCGCCACGCAGAAGCGCCGGCGCCGCAGCGCTAGACCCGCGGCCTCGCCACCACGATTCCGTGTGGGTCGCCAAGCCAAGCCGTGATCAGGCGATAGCGGCCCTCTCGGCTGCGCAGGCCTCGCAGATCGAAGCGTGGCGGGTGCCAGCCGGCGCCGGCCGGGACGAACAGTCGCTTCGGTGCCGCGAGCGGCTCAAAGCCGCCAGCCTCCACGAGGCGCGCAAGCCCGGCCAGATTCGGGTACCACCACCACGGCCGTCCCTGGCCGTCAAGGCGGGCAAGCGGCAGGCGGGGGCTGCGCAGCGACAACAGGAGGTCGATGCCGTCGACGACGATCAGGGTCCCGTCGCAGATCGCGCGCACCCGCTCGAGCGCTCGCACGGGGTCCCGGAGGTGAACCAGCAGGCTGCCGAGGTAGACGACGTCGAACCGGCCCAGCTCGCCCTCGTCAAGGTCGTAGATGCTGCGCTCGTACCTCGTGACCTTCGACCCGAGTGCGTGACGCGCGATCTCGAACCCGTCCCCGTCGGCCATCCGCGTGCCGATCTCGGCGATCGTGGCCGGATCGCTGCCGTGCGGCCAGTCCCAGCCGTAGGGATCGAGGACGTCGATCGCCACCACCTCGGCCGCGCCGCGCCGCTCCATCTCGAAGGCCCAGAAGCCGTTGAAGGTCCCGATATCGAGGCAGCGCTTGCCGCTCAGTGATCGGGGCAGCGGCAGGCTGGCGACGATCCCGCGATGGTCCAGCCAGCCGGGGGTTTCGATCCCACCCGGGAGCTCGAGCGTGTGGTACCAGGTGATCGCCTCGACCCGCCGGCGGAGGTCTGCGGACGGCGGCACGGCGGTGCGCGGGCTCATGCGGCCGCCGATGGTATCGGCGCGCGCCGCCACCGGCTGAGCGCGGCGGAGATGCCGGCCGCGACGAGCAGGATCACGAACGGGTCGGCCGGCGAGCGGTAGCGGGTGTCCCCGGCGAACACCAGACAGGAGAGCACGATCATCAGCGGCCATGTCCAGAGCGCCTTTGGCATCGTGCTCGCCGCCCCCAGCACCACAGCGGCGATCGCGAGCACAAGTGCCAGCCAGAACGTATACACGCTCGCCTCGGCGAGCCCTCGGCCATACGCCTGGTAGGGCGCCAGGTAGCGCTCGAGACCGGTTCCGGTCAGGTTGAACAGCCGCGCGACGCTCCAGAACAGCGTCCTCAGGACGCTGCCCGGGTGCTGTTTGACGTACGTGAGCGCCTCGGACGTCAGGTGACTTGACACCTGGGCCTCGTTGGCCGTCGGGCGCTCCCTGAAGAAGGCCGCCATCTGCGTCGCCGGAGGGAGCCACAGGGCCGGGTACGCCGAATCGCTCTGGGCGACCGGGTTGTAGACGCCCTCGAGCGCGTAGCCCGTCTCGGTGGTCAGCGGCACGAACGCGTGGAACTGCTCGGTATTGCGGATCGTCCACGGCGCGAGCGTCACCAGCGTCGCCACGACCAGCGCCGCGGGCACCCGCATCGACCGCCACGCAAGCCAGGGGCGCGGGCCCCAGACCAACAGCGCGAGCGGGACCAGGAGCACGATTCCGTTGCCGCGGGTCAGCGCCCCGAGGCCCGCGAGCACTCCGCTCAGGACCGCCCATCGCCACCTGTGCTCCGAATCTCGATGTACGAGCGCGGCGAGCACGGCCCCGAGCACGAACGGGATGAACAGCGACTCCGACAGCAGCGAGGAGCCGACCAGCACCAGCGGCGGATACACGGCGGCGAGGCCGGCGGCGATCAGCGCCACCCGCCGCCGCCAAAGGCGCAGGGCGATCAGGCAGATCAGCAGTACCACGAGCCCTCCGAGCGCCGCCTCCGCGAGGCGCCCCGCCTCCCAGCGATCGGTCGCCGATCCGGTCCCGACCACCTCGTACACGGCCGCGAGGGCGACCGGAAACAGCGGTGGACGGAAGGCGGTCGCGCCCCGGGGCGCGACCCCTGTGGTGGGGAAGCGGCCGTCGTTGGCGAGCGAGACGGCGATCCTGTCGAAGTCGCCCGAATCGGCGACGGCCTTGAAGTCCGGCGTGGCCAGCACCACGGCGACGCGCGCGATCAGCGCAACGACGACGATCGCCGCCACCGCCCATCGCCAGGTCCGCGGTGTGATCTCCCGCCTCACGTCGCTACCCCCAGCGATCTGCGCGCGCCGAGCACGCCCGCGCACGCGAGCACCGCGATCAACGGCTCCAGCGGGGCTCTGTACCGGGTGCCACCGTCGATCGTGAACGTGATCGAGGCGCCGAGCGCCAGCGCCAGCACGCCGAACACGAGCGCGCGCCGGCGGCGAGCGCGCCACAGACCGACCAGCGCCAGCGGTAGCAGCAGGTCGTAGACATCCAGGCCGAGCTCCGAGACCGTCCGATCACGCCCCTCGAACGGCACCTCCAGCAGCGACCGCGACCGGCGCCTGACGTCCCACAGCCGCGACAGGCCGTTCCAGAAGAAAGCCCCCGCCAGCGACAGTGGATGTGCCTCGACGTAGGAGACGGCGACGTGGATCAGTTTCGAGCGCAGCGTCACGTCGTTCAGCGGATGCGCCGGATCGAACAGCGCTTGCGCGGAGGGCGGATCGTCGCGCCACGCGTACGGCAGCATGGGATCGTTCACCGCCTGCGCATTGAACGTGCCGTACGCCGCCGCGTCCTGCATCGAGATCGGGACGAAGCCGTGCATCACGACCGCGTTTCGGATCGTCCACGGGACGACGACCAGGATCGCGACCGCGGCGGCGAGCGCGGTCAGCTTGACGCCTTGGCGCCAACCGGTCGCCAGGCACCATGCGACCAACGCGCCGAGTAGCACGAACTCGCCGCTCGGCCGGATCAGCAGCGAGACGCCCAACACCAACCCGATGAGCATCGCCCTCCGGAGCGTCGGCGAGCCGGTCAGGATCAGGATCAGCGCGGCGAGCGTCAGCGGCGTCGCCAGCGACTCGGGATACAACAGCTCTTCGTACTGCCAAGCGCCCGGGTAGAGAGCGACGACGACCGCCGCCGCGACCGCCACCCTCGGTCCGAACAACCGTCGCGCCAGCGCCCAGCTGAACAGGATCGTCAGCGCTCCGAGCGGGATCTGAATCAGCCTCACGGCAACCGGATGGTGGCCGAGCAGGGCGTACCAGAAGCCGACCCACGCCGGGTAACCGGGCGCCTTCCAGGCGCCTGCGTGCAGGATCCCATACGGCAGCCGCGTCCAGAACAGGTGTCCGTGGGCGATCAGGAGTCCTTCCGCGTCGTATTCCTTCTCGTCGCCGGCCAGCGCCATGTGCCGCGTGGCCAGCACGTACACCAGCCGGACGGCCAGCCCAAGCGCGATCGCCCCCAGCAGAAGGGCCAGCTCGCGCCGGTCGATCTCGCCCGCTGCGCCTAACCTACGGAGCTGTCGAGATGCCCGGCGCACGTGAAACCAGTCTCGCGCAGTTGCCAGTCGGACGTCCCGGTCGAGTCGGCGAGCTGATCGATGCCGGATACCCGACGATTCTGTGGGCGGTGCTCGGCGCCGGCCTCGCGATCCGGATCGCATTCACGGTCAAGACGGCGGGCAACCGCTTCGACCTCGGCTCGGCGCTGCTGGCCGCACAGGCGCTGGTGCACGCCCCGGGGCACGTGTACGCGATCGTCGAACATGCCCGGCCAGGTCCCGCGCTACCCCTACCTGCCCGGGTACTTCCCGGCGCTGCTGCTGATCAAGGGGATCTCCGGCCTCACTGGGCTCGCGTTCACGAAGCTGTTCCGGATCCCCTCGGCGCTCGCCGACCTCGCGATCGCGTGGCTGGTGCAGGACTTCCTCGGCGCCCGCGGCGTGAGCCGGCGCGCGCGTCTCGCCGCGGCCAGCCTGGTGGCGCTCGGGCCCTCGTTCATCGCGATCTCCGGGGTTCACGGACAGATCGACGCGGTCGCGATCCTGCCGGCGGTCGGGGCGCTGTCGGTCTGGGAGCGAGACCGTCCCGGCCGTCGCGCCTGGCTCGCGGGGTTGCTGATCGGCCTCGGGGCCGCGATCAAGACCGTCCCCGGGCTGATGCTGCTCGCGCTGCTGCCCTCCGCTCGCACCAAGCGCGAGGCCGGGACCCTGGTCGCGGCGACGGCGGTGGTCCCGGTGCTGAGCGCGGTGCCGTATCTTGCCGCCTCCGGCACCGGCTGGATCTCGACGCTGATCCACTACCACGGTGGGCTGGGCCTCGGCGGGCTGAGCCTGGTCGCGCAGCCCGATCTACCGCTGAACTGGCTCCACGTCGGCGCGAACACGCTCAACGGCGTCAGCACGTGGCTGCTCGCCCACGGCGAACTCGTCCCGCTCGCCGCGATCGTGCTCGCGGCGGCGTTCCTGCTCCGATTCCGTGTCGCCGCGCCGCTGGCAGCGGTCTTGATCTGGCTGACGATCTACGTGTTCGGGGTCGACTTCTTCATGCAGTACATGGTCTGGGGACTGCCGTTCTTCCTGATGGCCGGATATATCCGCCAGGTGCTGTTGCTGCAGCTGCTGCTGCTGGGGCCGGTGCTCGTGATCTACCACGGCGTGCGGCACGCATGGGTCGCGAACGTCTTCTACATCGCGCCGATGCTGATCGTCTGGGTGCTGGTGACGATCGGGTTGGCGATGCTCTGCCGCGCTGTCACCAGACGCCGCGTGGGCTCGGCTCAGGCGCCGAGCGCCGCGTACAGCTCGAGGTAGCGCTCGGTGCAGCGGTCGGTCGAGAACTCGCCGGCGCGCTCCCGGCAGGCGGCTCTGGTTCCGGGATCGTGCGCGAGCCCGATCGCCTCGAGCAGCGCGTCGGACAGGGCCCTCGGCGTCAGGCGATCGAACAACCGGCCGACCGCCGGGCTGTTGATCAGCTCCGGGGTCGCGCCGTCCGAGTAGCCGACGACCGGCGTCCCGCACGCGAGCGCCTCGGCCAGCACGAGCCCGAATGCCTCCGAGGTCGACGGCAGCGCGGCGACCCACGCCTCGCCGTACGCGCGCGCGAGCTCGCGGCGATCGTCGAGGTCGCGCCACTGCACCCCGGGCGCGTTGGCGACCGCGGCCGAGGCCGGCCGCGATAGGACGAGCCGCGCGTCCGGAAGCTCGCGCCGCACCAGGGCGAGCGCCTCGACGAGCAGGCCGACGTGTTTGCGGGGTTCGGCGGCCGCCGCGCTGCAGACGATCGTCGGCACGCTCGCGCGTTCGGCGGCGGGCGAGAAGACGTCCAAGTCGACCCCCGGAGCGATCACCTGGGCGTCGTAGGAGAGGCACGTCCGGAACGCCTCGGCCGCGTACTCGCTGAGCGCGACGACGACATCGCAGCCCCGCAGCGCCGCCGTCAGCAACGCGCGGCGCCCGCGGCGCTCGCGAAGCCCGACGCTGTCTGGGATCCCCATGTACGACAGGACGGCCGGCCGCCGGGTGCGCTTGCGGTAGCGGGCGGCGGCGATCGCGTCGGTCATGTGGACCGCGTGCGCAACGTCGTACCTGCCGGTTCTGAGCGCCACGTAGGAGAGCGGCACGTGCGTCAGATACGGCTCGAAACCCCGGCTGACGAGCAGCTTCTGAGGTGGCCGTGGCAGCCGCAGGATTGGGAGCCCGTCCTCGACGCTCCGCTGCGGCAGCCCTCGGTGGCTCGTGATCAGTGTGGGGCTGTGGCCGCGGACGATCAGCCCGTCGGCGAGCTCGCGGGTGAAACGCTCACCGCCCCGCCTGACTTCGGGCCAGAAGCAGGGGCTTAGTAGGGCCACGCGCACCGGGGCATTCTCGTACAGCGGCGGATCGCGCCGGGGGCGGGCGGATTTACACTGGCGGCGTGGAGCCTGGCCGCAGCGCCGATCACCATGGCCGGTTCCGGCTGGTCGACTCGATGCGCGCGCTCGCGGCTCTGAGCGTTGTCTTCTACCACGTCGCGTTCCGGTTCCCGATCCCGAGCAGCGCGCTCGGGCAGTACATCTCGCAGCGCAACGCTGGGCCGCCGATCACAGCGGTCGTGCTGTTCTTCCTGATCTCGGGGTTTGTGCTGTACCGGCCATTTGTCGCCGCCCGCCTGCGCGGCGAGCCGTTGCCGGCGCTCGTGCCGTACGCGGTCCGGCGCTTTGCGAGGATCGTTCCGGGCTACTGGGTGGCGCTCGCGATCATCTCCGTCTGGCTCGGCTACAGCTACGTGTTCACGCCACACGGGCTGCTCCGGTACTTCGGCTTCCTCCAGTTGTACGCGAACCATTCGACCGCCGGCGGCGGCATCTCGGTCGCGTGGACGCTGTGCGTCGAGGTCAGTTTCTACGTGGCGCTGCCGCTGCTCGCACTCGCTGCGCGAGGGCTAGGTCGCCGGTTGTCGCTGCTGGGATCCGAGTTCACGGTCTGCGGGCTGATGGTGATCGCGTCGCTTGTCTGGCAGGTCGTGATCACGCTCACCGTTTCGAGGACGAACGGCTGGTTTCTCTCGCTTCTGGCCTTCCTCCCCGGCTCGCTCGACCTGTTCGCGGCCGGGATGTTCCTGGCCGTACTGAGCGCCGAGAACGAGCTCCGGGCGGTGCCCAGGAACGCCGTCGCGATCGCGGAGCGTTGGCCGTGGCTGCTGTGGCTCCTCGGGCTCGCGGTCCTGTATGCCGAGGGGCGGCTGCCGGCCGGACTCGGATGGACCGGCAGCTGGATCGCGACGCACGAGTTGAAGCTCGTCGGGTGCGCGCTGCTGCTGGCGCCGCTCGTGTTCGGCGCTCAGGACCAGGGTCTGTTGCGGCGCGTGCTGGGCGCGCGGCCGGTGGTCTGGCTCGGCACCGTGTCGTACGGGATCTACCTATGGCACTACCCGCTGCTCGGCAAGCTGGCGCCCCATCTGGTACCCCACGGCGAGCTGTACACGACCGTCGTGGTGACGGCGCTGAGCATCGCGATAGGCGCTGTCAGCTATTACGCGGTCGAGCGCCCGGCCCAGCGGCTCGCGCGACGGTACCTGGCCGCTCGTGCGCGCCGCACGACCGTGATCGCCGCCCCGATGCTCGTCGCAGGCGGCCCGGCGCCGCCGGCCGACCGCCCGTGAGCGGCCCCCTCGGGGCGGGCGAGTTCATCGTCGGGGCGCTGTTGCTGGGCGTCACGCTCGGCTGCGCCGCGGGGACCGCAGCCGTTGTCGTCCGACGCCGTCTCGCCGATCTGGAGGGGGCGCCGCGCGCGGTCGCGTTCGCGGTCGTGACCATCGCCGCGACGCTGGCGGCCGAGCTCGTCCCGCTCATGCTCGGCGTCCTGACCCGCGCCACCGTTCCGATCACGGCGGCGCTGTTGCTGGCGCTCGCGATGCGGCTCAGGGACGCCTCGGGCGGCGACCCGCCGAGGGGCAGGTCCTCGCGGGAGCGCCGGTTCGGATGGTTGCTCGCGGGCGCCGCCCTGCTGGCGACCGCCACGGCTTGGGTCGCGTTCCTGCAGACCGCCGCCACCCAGCACGTCGTCTCGGTCGACGCGCTCGGGTTCCACTTCCCGGACGTGATCCGGTTCATCCAGACTGGCACGCTGTGGCGCACGACGCAGTTCCTCCCCGGTCAGGCGCAGGGGAACTACCCGCAGTACGGCGACCTGTTGCTGCTCGCGGCGACGCTGCCGTGGCATTCGCTGTCGCTCGTGCGCTACGTCGATCCGCTGATGCTCGGGCTCGCGGGCCTCGGGACGTACGCGATCGCGCGCGAGCTGCGGGCGCCCGGGCCGACGGCGCTGCTGTCGGCGCTCGCCCTGATCTCGATCCGCCCGACGCTCAATACGGCGCTCCCCGACGTGCTCACCGATCCGACGTTCCTCGCCTGCTTCGCGGCCGGGACGCTGTTCCTGCTGCGGTACTGGCGAACGGCACGGCGCGCCGAGCTGGCGCTGGCCGGGCTCGCGTTCGGGCTCGCGGTCGGCACCAAGTGGTACGGATTGACCGACGTCCCGGCCGTGATCCTGGCGTGGCTCGCGGCGTCGATCGTGATCCGTTCGCGGCGGACGAGGCTCGCGCGCGACGCCGCGCTGCTGATCGGCGTGATCGCGCTCGCGGGCGGGATCTGGATGCTGCGCAATCTCGTGATGACGGGGAATCCGGTGTTCGACTACCGGGTCAGCGTGTTCGGGGCGACGGTCTTCTCCGCTCCGCCCGACCCGCTGCGCTCGCTGCTCGGGTCGAGCATCGCCCATTACCTGGGCAACGGGAGCGTCCTGCGGCACTACATCTGGCCGGTGATCCGAGCCGAATTCGGTCTCGCCGGCGCCCTGATCGGTGCCGGCGCGATCGTCGCGGGCGCCCGCGGCGCGATCAGCCGGCTGCGGGGCCAGCGTGCGATCGGTGAGATCGACGCGCGGATCTTGATCCTGCTCGCGGCGGCCGTTGTGGCGCTCGTCGCCTACGTGGTGACGCCGTACAGCGCCCAGGGTCCGCCGGGCATGCCGGTCGCGGTCAACGCCAACACGCGTTACGGGATGCCGGCGCTGTTGCTGGCGGCGCCGCTGCTGGCGCTCGCGCCGGGACGGTCGCGGTTCCTGCGGCTGCTCGTCGAGGCGGCGCTACTCGGCTGCGTGCTGTGGGGGTTGCACCGGCACGTCCCGACCGGGGCGGGACGGCTGCTGGCGACCGGCGCGGTGCTGACGGTGCTCGCCCTACTGCTGGCTCCGCGCCGGGCTCGAACGGCGCGTTCGCCGGCCGTCGTCGCCGGCGCAGCGCTCGCGATCGCGCTCGCCTACCACTACCAGCGGCACCTCAACCCGATCGTGTGGCAACCGGAGGACCCCACGGTCGACTACGTGCTGCTCCACGATCCGGCCCACACGCGGATCGCCGTCGCCGGCACCTGGACCGACCAGGGTCTCGTGCCCGTGGCGCCGCTGTTCGGACCACGGCTGCAGAACACCGTCGAGTACGTGGGGCCATCTGTCGAGCACCGGCTCGAGCAGTACAGCTCCGAGCGCCCGTTCGTCGCCGCATTGCGACGCGGGCGCTACCAGCTGCTGGAGGTCGGAACCGGGTTCCCGCCGGCGAGGGACCCGGTGGCCGTCAACTGGGCGGTCGCCGGCGGGTACACGTTCGTCGTCCGCTCAGCCCGCCTGATCCTGTTGCGCGCCCCGCGCGGGTAACAGATAGCCGAGCAGTTCGCGCAGCAACGAGCGCTCGAGCATCCAGGTCGCGGCGAGTGTCACGAGCACGTATAGCGCCAGCTCGCCGGCGGCCATCGCCGCGGTCCGATGTCCGCTCTCGAGCGAGCGGACGATCCACACGGCCGCCACCGCGGGCACGGTCGGCAGCGCGGCGCGGATCGCATGGCGCATGAACGCGAAGCCCGAGAACATCTGCGACAGGTACCACGCCCTGAACACGAGGCCGACGGCCGCGCCGGCGCCGATCCCGGCCGCCAGTCCACTGAGGCCGTGCGCGAACAGCAACGGCAGGCCGACCGCGAGCATCGTCACGCTCGTCGCGACGGCGACGACCGCGAGCGGTCGGGTCCTCGATCGGGCGCGGAAGTAGTCGTCCCAGTTGAAGCCGATGTGATTGATCGCCGCCACGAGCCCCGTGATCTGGAGCAGCACGACCGCCGGATGCCACTTCGCGCCGATCACGAACTGCACCAGATCGGCCGCGAACAGTGATATCGCGACACCGAACGGCATCGCCCACATCAGCGCCACGCGGTTGGATTTGATGAACGTCTCGCGCAGCAGCTCAAGCCGGTCCTGGACCGCGCAGATCGCCGGATAGATCGTGCCGGCGACGAGGTCGTCGAGCCGGGTCGTGAACGCGGTGATCACGCCGGCGAGCGTGACCGCCCCGGCTCCGGCGAGGCCAAGATGCGCGTTGGTCGCGATCATCGTCCCGTTGGCGAGCACGACGCTGCAGGCGGTCGCGACCAGGATCGGACCCGAGTAGGACGCGTACAACCGCAGGGCGCCTCGGTCATACCGCCAGCGGAGCGGGAACGGACACACCCGCAAGGCCGTCGTCGCCCCCGCCCACGCTCCCGCGACGACGCCGATCACGAGCGCCCAGTAGCCGGCCCCGGCGATCCCGAGCGCGATCGTCACCACGAACGCGACGACGGGCTCGATCGCGCCAAGGATTCGCTGGCGCGCGAACTTCATCTGCCGGTAGTAGATCCAGAACGGCGCCTGGAGCGCGTCGGCGGCGAGCACGGTCAGGAGCACCGCGCCCGGTGCCACCAGCTGCCAGTCCCCATACACGACCGCGATCACCGGCAGCGCCGCGAGCAGCGGCACCATCACCGCACCGGTCATCAGGACCTCGAGTGTGAACGCCTTCTGGAATGCCAGCTCCTGATCGCTCTCCTGCTGCTGCAGGTACTTGTCGCTGATGCCGATCACCTTCAGCCGCGCGAGCACCCCGAGCGAGACCGCGAGCACTCCCCAGAGGCCATAGTCCGAGCGCGTCAACAGCGCCGCGAGCACCAGCCCCTGCACGAGGCTGAGCAGGCTGAGCCCGACGTCGAAGCCCGTGTTGATGAGCACGCCGCGCGCGGCGAAAGCGCGCAGCGACAGCCCCTGTGTGTCGATGCCGCGCTCCGTCTGGATTGCGGACGGTTCGTCCGCAGCGCCCCCGGCGCCGGGGACCGGGTCGGTGGTTAGGTGCGACAGGAGAGCGATCGTACCGAGCGCTCGGGCTACGATGAGCGGCGTGGGCGCTCGAGCAGACGCGGTCGCGATCACGGTCGTCGTCCCGGTGCGCAACGCGGCGTCGACGATCGCGCGCACACTCGCCGCGTTGGCCGCGCAGGATTTCGAAGGTGGGTTCGAGGTGATCGTCGTCGACAGCGGCTCGGACGACGGCACGATCGAGATCGTCGAGGCGGCGCCGATCGTCTCCGCGCTGCTGCGCAACCCGGGCGGCGAGCCAGCCGGTTCGCGCAACCTCGGCGCCGGTCAGGCGCGCGGAGAGGTGCTGGCGTTCACCGATGGTGACTGCGAGCCGGCCCGGGACTGGCTGGGAGCCGGGCTGTCGGCGCTCCTGCACGCCGACATCGTGCAGGGCCAGGTGATCCCGGCGGGCCCCGTGGGCCCGTTCGACCGAACCGTGACGGTCGGCGGCGAGTACGGGTTGTATGAGACAGCCAACCTGTTCGTACGGCGCTCGATCTTCGAGCAGCTCGGCGGCTTCGAGCCGGTCGTCGCGCTCGACACCGGAGAACTGGCCGCCGGCGGCGCCGGGCTCGGTACCGGCTCCGACACGCATCCGTTCGGTGAGGACGTGTGGTTCGTCTGGCGCGCGCGCCGTGCCGGCGCGCAGACCGCGTTCTCGGAGCACGCGATCGTCCGCCACGCGGTGATCGAACGAGGCCCGCTCGAATTCATCGGCGAGCGCGCCCGCTGCCGCTACTTCCCGCCGCTCGTGGCGCTGATCCCCGAGCTACGCGGGCGCTTTCTGCATCGCCGGTGGTTCCTTTCGCCGGTCAGCCTCCGCTTCGACCTCGCGCTGGCGGGTCTGGTGCTCGCGGCGTCCGCTCGCCGCACCACGCCGGCGTTGCTCGCGGCGCCATACGGCTTGGCCGTAATGCGTGAGGCACGCCGCTGGCCGGAGGCGCAGCGGGCGCTGGTCGCGAGCTCGAGGGTCGCCGCGGATGCGCTCACGTTCGCCGCGCTCGTGCGCGGGAGCATCCACTCATCGACCCCGGTGCTGTAATCAGCGGCGATGGACACGACCGCGCCTGCGTCCCGGAGCGAGCTCGCCGCCGACGTGGCCGGGCTCGTCTGGTACCACACGATCGAGCTCCCGGGTCCAGTCGTGACCCCCGGATTCGTGGACGCGCGGCGGTGCCCGGCGCGGCTGCCGTTCCCGCCGCTCGAGGGCCGGCGCTGCCTGGACGTCGGGACGATGAACGGCTTCTGGGCCTTCGAGCTCGAGCGCCGCGGTGCCGGCGAGGTAGTGACGATCGATGTCGACGATCTTCGACAGCTCGACTGGCCCGCCCGCACGCGGCTCACCGATCCGGGCGAGACCTATATCGACCAGGGTGACCGCGAGCGCACCACTCGGGGCTTCGAGCTCGCGCGAGGCGCGCTCGGCTCGGGAGTGGAGCGACGGGCGTTGAACGTCTACGACGTCGCCCCGGAGACCGTCGGCGAGTTCGATTTCGTGTTCGTCGGGAGCATCTTGCTGCACCTCCGCGATCCCGTTCTAGCGCTCGAGCGCGTGCGCTCGGTGTGTCGCGGCGAGGCGGTGATCTTCGAGGCGATCGATCTGATGGGCACGCTGCTGAGCCCTCGGACTCCACGAGCGGCGCTCGACGGCAACCGCGTCTGGTGGTGGACCCCCAACGCCCGAGCGCTTCGCCGGATGATCGAAAGTGCCGGATTCGAGATCCTCGAGCGCTCCCCGATCGTGTTGCTCCCTGCGGGCAAGGGCTTCCGCAAGGTGACCGTTCGCGAGGTGGTGCGAAGCGGGCCCAACGCAGTCGTCGGCGCCCTCGCCGGCTTTCCACACCTCGGCTGGCGGGTCCGCCCACTCGCCTGACGGGCGTACGTGGGTACGCTTCGACGGTGTCGGTTCCGAACGTCCTGCTGGTTGTACTGGACGCGGCGCGGCGTGACGCGCTCGAGCCCTACGGCGCGCCGCCGGGGTCGAGTCCAACGATCGGTGCACTTGCGCGCCGCGGTCACGCGCTGGCGCACGCGTACGCCACCTCGAGCTGGACGCTCCCCTCACACGCCTCGATCTTCACCGGCGAGTTGCCCCGCGCACTCGGCCTCACGCAGGCGCCGGATGGCACGCCGGCGGGCGCCCGGCCGACGCTCGAGGCGATGGCGGAGCGGCTGCTGCCGAGCGTGCTACGCGACGCCGGCTACGCGACGCACGGCTTCAGCGCGAACCTCTGGGCATCGGGCCACGCCGGGTTCGACCTCGGATTCGACGACTTCACCTACGTGTCCGGCGGCCGCAACGAGCGTCTCGACGCGCTGCCGGGCGGGCGCGCCGGCGCGCGGCTGGCATGGGCGCTCGAAGGCGCGCGCGCTCGCGCCGACGACGGCGCAGCCGAGCTCGGCGTCGCGCTGAAGGCGTCGATCGACGGCGCCGGCAGCACGCCCAACTTCTGGTTCGTCAACCTGGTCGAGTGCCATTCGCCCTACCTCCCGCCCCGCCCGTGGAACGACCTCGGGATCGCGGCGCGGGCACGCGCCGCGCTTGACGCCCAGCGCCACCAGAACTTTGAGTCGATCTGTCTGTACGCGGCCGGGCGCCGCCGGATCCGCCCCGCCGAGCTGCATCGGATGCGCCACCTGTACGGCCGCGCGATCGCCTACATGGACGCATGGCTGGGCGACGTCCTGGGTGCGCTCGCTGCGCGCGGGCTGTTAGACGACACGCTTGTGATCGTGACCGCGGACCACGGCGAGAACTTCGGCGAGGGCGGCCTGATCGCACACGGTTTCGGGCTCTCTGAGCCGCTGATCCACGTGCCGCTGGTGATCGCCGGTCCCGGCGCCGCCCCAAACGAGCTCGCGTTCAGCCTCGCCGACTTGCCCGGCCTGATCGCCGGCGCCGCCGGCGTTCTCGAGCACCCGATCATCGACCGGGATCGTCCGGAGGGGATCGCGATCGCCCAGTACGACGCGCTCGCCGCGGCCGATGACCCGCGGATCCGTGACTTCGCGCAGCGCTTCGATCTCGATTCAGGCGCGGTCGCCCGGCTCACCACGAGCTTCACCTGCGCCACCGACGGCGAGCGGAAGCTGATCATCAGCGATCGGTCCGAGCAGCGGTACGACCTCCGCTCCGATCCCGGCGAGCACGCTCCACTCGGGGCGGAGACGGACGACGCGTTCGAGCATCTTCGGGCGGCGATCGAGCGCTCCTCGGCGACTGCGGCGGCCGTCACGCCGGTGCCGGCGGCCGCCAGCGCGGCGACCGACGAGGAGCGCGAGGCGCTCGAGCGGCAGATGAAGCTGCTGGGCTACCTGTAGCTGTCGCGGAGCTCAACCAACGAGACCCTCCACGAACGGCACCTCGAGCACCTTCTCGTGCGCGATTGGCCCATGACCGAAGTAGCCGTCCTCCCCGAACAGCTCCCCGTGGTCGGAGGTCACGATCAGCCAGGTGTCGGGCGGAAGTTTGGCGATCAGCCGCGCGAACACGCCGTCGAGGTACTCGAGCGCCGCGACCTGGCGTTCGTGGAGCGACTTGAGCCGCTGCGGGTCGAAGAACTCGGGTGCGCCGTCGTCGTGTTCGTCGAGGTGCTTGAAGACTCCGTGGACGCCCGGGATGTGCGGGAGGTCCGTGGCCTCGTTGCCCGGCCAGCTGTACGGGTAGTGGGTCTCGCCGACGTTCAGCAGCCAGAACGACGGCCGCTCCTCATCGAACCGCAGCTGTTCGACCATCGCCGCCATGTCGTTGTGGACCGGCATCAGCTCGTAGGAGTCGAAGTCGTGGTTGATCGGCGTGAACCGGTTGAGCACCGGCATCGAGACGCGGGCGTGGGTCTCGTAGCCGAGCTCATGCTTGAGGTACGTGGGCAGGAACAGCGCCGGCAGGAGCTTCTTGAACTCCATGTCCGGAATCCCGAGCCGCTCTGAGTACTTCAGGAAATCGCGTTTGTAGTACTCGGACGCGTACACCTGCGACGGGCTCGCGTGCGGCAGCAGGCCCATCAGCAGGTTGTAGTGCGAGGGCGCCGTCCAGGACGCGTAGCTCCAGCGCCGCTCCATCTGACCGAGCGCGGCGAGGCTCTTCGGGGGCGCGGCCAGCCAGCTGTCGTAGCGCAGGCTGTCGAGCACCACGATCACGAGATTCCGGGCCATCGGCGGCGAGCTTAGGTGCTTTGCTGTCTTAGCGAGGGGCCGACGCGTTCCCACGCCGCGACCGCGCCGCCCGCGGCGACCAGGATCAGGAACGGGTCAAGCGGGACACGCAGCCGCGTCATCCCGATCAACAGCACCGTGCTCAGGTACAGCGTCAGCGCGCAGCCCCAGAGCGCCAGCGGCGCTCGCGGCACCGCCCGTCGCACGAGCGTCGCCAGGCAGGCGAGGCCGAGCAGCCAGAACGTGTACACGCTCAGCACAGCGAGCCACGTCGGGTAGCGCTCGAACGGCGCATAGAAGCGCTCGACCTCGGGCGTCAGGTCGAGCAGCCGCACGGTGTTCCAGTACGCGGTCTTGAGCACCGACCCCGGGTGCACGCGCATGTAGTGGAACGCCTCGCGAAGCAGCGTCTGGTTGATCGATGCCTCGTTCGCCTTCGGATTCTGCGCGTACAGCTGCTGGATGTGCGCCTGGGGCATCTCCCACATCGCCGGGAACGGCCGGCCGCCGCCCTGCGCGGTCGCGTTGAAGGTGCCGGCGAGCGTGAACCCGGAGTCGGTCGAGACCGGCACCAGCCGGTGGAAGTCCTCCGCGTTGCGGACCGTCCACGGCACCAGCACCACCACCGTCGCCAGCACCACCAGCAGCGGCGCCCTAAGGGTCCGCCACGAGCGCCGGGGTCTTTCCACCCACACCAGGAACGCCACCGGGATCGCGAGGAAGATCCCGTTTCCCCGCGTCAGCGCGGCCAGGCCGACGAGCGCGCCCGCGAGGACCGCCCAGCGGGCGCGGGGGTCGTCACGGTAGGTGAGCGCCGCCAACACGGCGCCCAGCACCAGCGGGATGAACAGCGACTCCGACAGCAGCGAGGAGCCGACCAGCACGAGCGGCGGATACACGGCCGCGATCCCCGCCGCCACGAGCCCGATCCGGCGGCCGAACAGCCGGGTGCCGATCAGCCCGAGCAGCAGCACGGCCAGCGCGCCGAGGAACGCCTCCAGCACGCGCCCGGCATCCCAGCGCGCGTGCGCGCCGGTCCCCACGATCTCGTCAACGCCCGCGAGCGCGACGGAGAACAGCGGCGGGTAGTAGGCGCTCGCGCCCTGGTGCAGGGTCTCCAGCGAGCCCGCGAACGAGCCCGTGTTGACGAGCTGCACGGCGTTGGTGTCGTACGCGGCGGAGTCCTCGAGCGGCGAGAAATGCGGCGTCGCGATGACCACCGCGAGCCGCACCACCAGCGCCAGCAACGCGATCGCCAGCAGCCAACGCCATCGCGGTGCCGCCGATGTCGTTCGCGCACCGACGATCGGCACGTCCGTGGTCACGATCATCCGCTCGGCGATGCTACCGACGCGCAGGTTTCTCAGCGCGTAATCGGGGGTGCGTAAGCTTGTCTACATGTTTGGATTACGGAACAAGACAACAATGGTCGGCGGCGACGCGGCGCTCCCGGGTCGCGACGTCGAGATCTCGGTGGCGGCCCGCCACGCGGTCCTCGGAACGCCGATGAAGCCGCCGTTCCCGGAGGGCTTCGAGCAGGCGGTCGTCGGGATGGGCTGCTTCTGGGGAGCCGAGAAGGTCTTCTGGCAGGTTCCAGGGGTGTATACGACCGCGGTGGGCTACGCCGGCGGGTTGACCCCGAACCCCACCTACGAAGAGGTCTGCAGCGGCCGGACCGGCCACACCGAAGCGGTGCTGGTCGTGTTCGACCCTGCCAAGATCTCCTACGAGGAGATTCTGAAGCTGTTCTGGGAGAACCATGACCCGACCCAGGGCATGCGCCAGGGCAACGATGTCGGCACCCAGTACCGCTCCGCGGTCTACTGGTCCTCCGAGGAGCAGCGCGCCGTCGTCGAGGCTTCGGAGGCGGCCTACCAGGAGAAGCTGAAGGCCGCGGGCTACGGCGAGATCTCAACCGAGATCGCGGCGGCCGGACCGTTCTACTACGCCGAGGACTACCACCAGCAGTACCTCCACAAGAACCCGTGGGGTTACTGCCCTGACCACGGAACTGGCGTAGCGTGCCCGATCGGTCTGAACCTCGCGCAGACCACGGTAGCTCCACCGCAACCGGCCTGAGTCGGGACGCTCAGCGGAACGCGCTCGCGGCCGCGCCCAAAGAAGTTCAAACCTGGCACACATCCGCGACCCACGTGCCACGTTTTTCGTGGCACGGTGGGGCGCATGCCCGACTCTGAGTCAGTTTTCGACCCAGGAGGTATAAAACTGACTCAGAGTGTCGCGAGGTTGGCTGCGGCGCAGTTTGGGGTGGTGTCGGTCGGCCAGCTGCTGGCGCTCGGGCTGACATCCCGGCAGATCGGCGGCCTGGTGGCGCAGGGGTTCCTCCACCGTCTCTTTCGTGGCGTCTTCGCCGTCGGCCACCGAAACGTCGGGCAGTGGGGATGGCTGAGGGCCGCCTCGCTCGCGGCAGGTACCGGCGCCTTCCTCAGCCATCGCACCTCCGCTGGGGCACGCGGGCTGAGAGAGATCGCCACGAAGCAAATCGAGCTCACAGTGGTCAGCGGCAAGACGCGCTCGCGCAACCGACTCGTCATCCACCGGACGAGCAGGCCCCCACATCCAGAGGACCTGACGACGAAGAACGGGATCCTGATCAGCTCGGTCCCGCGGATGTTCATGGAACTCGCCGCCACCGAGAAACCGGTGGAGCTCGAGCGGATCATCACCCTCACGGCCCGGAAGCAGATGCTCGATATCGGAGCGGTCGAGCGGGCGATCCTCCGCAGCGCTGGTCACCCTGGTGTGGGGGTGCTCAAGGTCGTGTTCGCTGCCTACCGTCCCGGGCCTGACCGGAAATCCGAGCTGGAACGGAAGTTCGACGCGGGCTTGGCAGATGCGCCCGACATCCCCCCTCCGCTCAAGAACGTCGTCGTCGAGGGTGGCTGGGAGCTCGACAATTACTGGCCGGAGTTCGGTCTCGATGTTGAGACCGACGGCCGTCCGTACCACATCGCGGCGCGGGACATCGAGAAGGACAAGTTCCGCGATGCCAAGCTCTTGCGCATCGGGATCCAGACGTTGCGTTTCACCGGCCTGCGAATCGACCTCGACCTACTCGGCTGCATCGACGACGTGCGCGCCGTGATCGCGTTCAACCGCCGGCGACTGCCGGCAGGATCGTGACCTCGTCGCCGTCGGATACCGGGGTATCGAGGCCGTCGAGGAAGCGGATGTCCTCGCCGCCGACGTAGACGTTGACGAACCGCCGCAGACCGCCGTCCTCGGCGATCCGCGAGCGGAGTTCGCTGTAGCGCTCGTACAGCGAGTCGAGCACCTCGCCAACGGTCGAGCCGGAGACCTCGGCGACCGATTCGCCATCAGTCGCCGAGCGGAGCTGGGTGGGAATTTTGACGCTGACGGCCATCCGAGGCTGAGTCATATCAAGCGACGCCGATGGTCTGCGCGCTGGCGGACTCGAAGGATGACACGGTCGGCTCGATCTCCCACGTCTCGAACGTCCCGCGGGCGCAGTCGAGGGTCTTGAGGCCTTCGCCGGTGATGAACGCGACGACGCGCTCGTCGGGATCGATGTCGCCGCGCTCGGCGAGCTTCTGGAGCACCGCGACGGTGACGCCACCGGCCGTCTCGGTGAAGATCCCCGTGGTCTCGGCGAGCAGCTTGATCCCGGCCCTGATCTCGTCGTCGGTCACCGAGTCGATCGAGCCGTCGGTGCGGCGCGCGAGGTCGAGCGCGTAGGGCCCGTCGGCCGGGTTGCCGATCGCCAGCGACTTCGCGATCGTCTCAGGCTTGACCGGCTTGCAGAAGTCCTGGCCGGACTCGAACGCGGTCGCGACCGGTGAGCACCCCGCCGCCTGGGCGCCGTTGAAGACCGGCATCGTGCCCTGAACGAGCCCGAGCTCGAGCCACTCCTCGAACCCGCGCGCGATCTTCGTGAACAGCGAGCCGGATGCGATCGGCGCGACGACCCGGTCCGGGAGTGTCCAGCCGAGCTGCTCGGCGGTCTCGAACGCGAGCGTCTTGGACCCCTCGGCGTAGTACGGGCGCATGTTGATGTTCACGAACGCCCACTCGTACTCGCCCGACAGCTCCGTGCAGAGACGGTTGACATCGTCGTAGTTCCCGCGGACGGCGACCAGGTTGGTGCCATAGATCCCGGTCGCGAGGATCTTCTGCTCCTCGAGGTCGTGCGGGATGAACACGAACGACTCGAGCCCGGCCGCGGCCGCGTGGGCCGCGACGGCGTTCGCGAGGTTTCCGGTCGAGGCGCAGGCGATGGTCGTGAAACCGAGCTCGCGCGCGCGGGCGAGCGCGACCGACACGACCCTGTCCTTGAACGAGTGCGTCGGGTTCGCCGCGTCGTTCTTGATCCAGACATCGTTGAGGCCCAACCGCTCGGCGAGGCGGTCGACGCGCAGCAGCGGCGTGAACCCCGCCGGCAGCGTGCCCTTCGGCGGAGCGCTCACCGGCAGGAAATCGCTGTAACGCCACAGCGAGTGGGGCCCGGCCTGGATCCGTCGCTTGATCGCTTCGGGATCCAGATGCGCTTCTGTCCGAGGTGCGTACGCCACCTCAAGCGGGCCGAAGCACTGCTCGCACACGTAACGGGCGTCGAGCGGATAGGTGGTCTTACATTCTTTGCAGCGAAGAGACTCTGGCGGCATATGTCAAAAAACCTCCGCCGGGGTCTGTGGTCGGAGGTCCTTGAAACCGCCATTCCACATCTCCCAGGCCTAGTGTTGGAGCCTGATGGAATTGGCACCTTTCCCTTGCGGGAGGTTGCCGGGGTTTCGTAGGGCCAGTCCCTCCACCCCTCTTGATGCGTACTGCTATGTGGGCGGAAGTATACCCAGCGCCTGACCTGGACGGCAAGGCATGCCAACGCTCGGGCCGTCCGGTGGACCGCCGTACGGGGTCAAACGTAACGACCGTCCGAGCGCGGTGTTCAGGATGCGGCATGGCTGCCACCTCTTCCGACCCGCTGGCGCGCCTGGAGGCGAGCCTCGGCGTAGGCGCGACCGTCCCGAGCAAGCGGATGTTGATCATCGTCAACCCGTACGCGACGACCGTTTCCGATCGCCTGAAGAACCTCGTCGTGTACGCGCTCCGCGGCAGCTACCACGTCGATGCGATCGACACCGAGGCCCGCGACCACGCCACCGAGCTCAGTCGCCAGGCCGCCAGCGAGGGCTACGACGTCGTCGTCGCATTCGGCGGCGACGGCACGATCAACGAGGCCGTCAACGGCCTGGCGGGCTCCGACACGCCGCTGAGTTGCCTGCCGGGCGGGCGCACGAACGTCTACTGCCGGATGCTAGGGATCCCGACCGACGTCGTCGATGCGACCGAGCACCTGCTGCGGCTCGCCGATGACTGGCGCCCGCGCCGCGTCGACCTCGCTCAGGTCAACGACCGCTGGTTCACGTTCTCGGCGGGTGTCGGACTCGACGCGAGCGTGGTCGAGCGAGTCGATGCTCACCCGCGCCTGAAAGCGCGCGTCGGCGAGTGGTACTACACCGCGACCGCGGTATCCGTCTTCAACCGCCGCTACCTCTTTCGTCCGCCGCGGTTCGAGGCCGAGCTCGGCGACGAGCGCGTCACCGGCGTGACCGCGATCATCCAGAACGCCGCGCCATACACATACTTCGGCAACCGACGGGTCGACATCGGTGACGGCGCGACGCTTGACAGCGGCGACCTGGCAGGCGTGATCCTGCGCCGGGCGAGCCCGATCGACGTCCCATCGGTCCTGTGGCGTGCCCTCTCGGAGCGCGCCCACGTCTCCGATCACCGCCGCGTCCACGGCTTCGCCGGCCTCGATCGACTGCGGATCCGGACCACCGACGGGCGCCCCCTCCCGCTCCAGGTCGACGGCGATTACATCGGCGAGGCCGACGAGGCCGTGTTCCGCGTCGTGCCCCAGGGCATCACCGTCGTCGCGTGATAAGCGTCACGCGCGCTGCGCGGTGAACGTGACGGCGCCCGAACTGCACTGGTAGCCGCCGCTCGTGTACATCTCGCTGAGCGTGCCGGTGGCATGTCTCCGGCTCAGCCGCCCGCTGATCACCGCTTGATCGGTGCCCTGCGCGAACGTGAAGCGGAAGCCCGTCTGCGAGCGCAGCCCGAATGCCGGGAACGAGGTCGAGTAGATCGGATGCGAGGCAGGCTTGCCAGGGCGCGTGCATCTGTAGCGGGCGAAGTACGCGAGGTTCACGATCTGGCCGTCGATCGCCTGGAATGCGATCGGGTAGCTCGACTTCAGCTTCGCTCGCGGCAAGCGCTGCGAGGTCACGCCGTAGTAGAGGGTCGCACGCTGATGGGCGCCCGCGACGACGAACCGCCCTGGGAACGGACCGTCGATCGTGCCGTGCGGCCACTCGAGCCAGGCGCAGGCGACCCAGACGCCGGGCGTCGTGAGCTTCATCGGCGCGCTGGTGCGGACGCCGGCGACGTTCCCCGTGAGCGTCGCGACGGCGCCGTGATCGGACGCGTGCGTGCGCCCGCACAGACGTCCGTGCGCCGGCAGCGGCTTGAGATCGAGGTACATCGTGACGTCGGTTGCCGAGCTCGAGTACCTCATCGCGATCGAGAAGCGCTCCTGCGCCACCACCAGCTCGGGTAGCGAGTACGCAAGCGTGCCCGTCGGCGCTGGCGGCGAAGCCGTCGGCGACGGCCTGCTCTCGGCGGTTGCGGACGGTGCTCCTGCTCCGGAAGCGAGCGCAAGCGCCGCGAGGACGAGCCCCACGACGAGCGCCTGCACTCCGATCGCAACGCGACGGATCGAACGGCCGGCGCCGAAACAGTCCCCCGGCATCCGAGGATGATCGCCCCCAGCGCCGGCGGTGTCAATTGACACTAACTGGACGTGCTCCCGGGGATCGAGGACGCGATCGGGTTCGCCGGCTTGCGAGCGGCGACGAGGTAGTGCCAGCCCAGCCGGCGCAGCGCCGGTGCGCGCCGCTCGCCGGCGCTCTGGAGTCGCACGTGCAGGCGGTGGGCGGCGCGATCGTCGAAGATCGGCCGGCCGAGGAACGTGAACGGGCCGAAGCCGATCGTCGTCCTTCGTGCGACGCCGAGTCCCGCCGCCGCCAGCATCCGATCGACCTCGCCGGGAAGGTGCCGGTAGGACGGAGCGCCGGTCGGCGGCGTCCGGATCGCACGTCGCGCGGCTCGGCGGGCCAGCTTGACCGGCGCCAGAAGCGGATTCTCTCGCGGCTCGGACAGGAGGTTGAGCCGCGCGCGGTTGTCGGCGCTGACGATCAGCCAGCCACCTTCGCGAAGCACTCGGGCCATCTCGGCGACCGCCTCCGGCGCCTCGCTCAGCCAGGGGAGCAGCCCGAGCGCCACGACGACGTCGAACCGGCCTGTCTCAAACGGGAGCGTGCGCACGTCGGCCGCGATCACCGATGCCCGGCCGGCGACCCCGGCCTGCTCGGCCTGGTGGCGCGCGCGCGCCACCATCTCAGCGCTCGAGTCGGTGCCGGTGACATCCAAGCCCGACCGCGCCAGCTCTGCCGTCAGCAGCCCGGCGCCGCAGCCGACGTCGAGCACGGCCGCGCCGGCGGGCAGATCGAGCTCGGCGATCCACCGCCGCGCCGCGTCCATCCGCTCGCGGTAGACAGCGCCCTGGAGCCCTTGGTCGCCGTACACATCGCGCCAGTAGTCGGCCTCGGAATCGAAGTACTGCTCCAGCTTCTCGGCTCGTGCCCGCCGCCGGCGAGATTCGAACCTCCTTCCCGCGCCGGCCAGCGACGCGGACATCGCGAGAAA
The DNA here is from genome assembly GCA_963712675.1 of uncultured Solirubrobacteraceae bacterium. GTDB lineage: Bacteria > Actinomycetota > Thermoleophilia > Solirubrobacterales > Solirubrobacteraceae > Palsa-465. The sequence continues at coordinate 573,391 of CAVQJF010000017.1, read as the reverse complement.
CGGGATCGGATCGTCGCGCGCCCACCAGGCCGTCTCCTGAACGCCGGGGAGCGAGCGCGCCCACGACCCGAACGTGAGCGAGTTCTCGTTCGCCAGCTGCATCGACGCGATCACGTCGTACGGTTCGACGAGCCATTTCCGGCCATCGCGCGCACGGCTCGGCGGGATCGCCTGACCGGTCAGGTCGAGGTACATGGCGCGAACGACGTCGAGCCCGTCCTCGCCGACGAACAGCCTGAAGCTGCTGCCGATCCGAGGATTGACGTCGAGCAGCTTGTACTCGCCGTCGCGCGCGTCGAAGCGGAAGCCCATGTCGACGATCCCGTGATAGCCGAGTTCGCGCATCAGCAGCTTGGCGGCGTCCGCGACTGTCTCGTTCCACGCGCACACGCCGAGCGTCGTCGGGCCGGTGTGCGGGCCGCGCTGGCGGAGCTTGCGCGCGGTGAACGCGCAGCGGCACTCGGCGTCGCGGTCGAAGTAGCCGTTGAACATCCAGATCGAGTCCGAGCCGCCGGGGATGTAGTCCTGCAGCATCACCTGCGGGCCGAGCGGCGACTCGAGCCTCCGGTAGCCAGAGATCAGCTCGGCGCTCGTGCGAGCGATCAGCACCGATGGCAGAGCGGCGCCGTCGCTGTCGGCTCCGGGCTCGACGCGCTTGAGCACGATCGGGTAGCCCCACTCCTCGGCAATCGCCGCCGCCTCGCTCTCGGACGGGGGAAACCTCGACTCGGGGGTCGGGACACCCAGGCGTTGGCAGAGATCCCACAGCTCGCGCTTGCTGGCCAATCGCCGGTGCAGGCCCCGGGAGTCGCTGAGCAGCGTGAACCGCTCGGAGAGCTGTTGATGGTGGGACTCGACGAACAGGGCCGCGACGTCGTCGATCGGCAGCAGTACCGGGCTCGGATGGCCGCAGTCGAATTCGCGCAGCGCGTCGAGCCAGCGGGCGTCGGACGCGCTCGCGGGCAGCTCCAGCGAGCCGGCCACGAACTTGGAAGCGACGGCGGGCTCGCGCCGGCGCATCCGCGTTGCGTACACCGGGATCCCGAGCCGTCCGGCGCTGCGGGCGACGCTGAGCACGCAGTGCTGGAGCTCCGCGAAGCTGCGGCGCAGGACGAAGATCGGCGGCCGGCCAACATCTGCCGCGGCGCCGTTGCTCAGGGAGGCGCCCTCCCCTCGCGGCGCTACTTGCACGCGGCCCCCGCCGACGCACGGCCGTGCGTCACGTAGCCGAGTCCCGTCCGCGAGGTCGTCGCGACCGGCACGCCGTTACGCCAGTCGATTTCGAGCATCTTCCGAGTGTTGCTGAGCGCCGCCAGATACGCGACCGGGCGGAGCGTGGCCGCGCTGAGGACATCGCCGGAATCTCCCACGTACACGAAGCAGCCGCTGCGGCTGTGCTGGATCCAGCCGTCGCGCTGGCAGTCGTAGCTGCAGCCAGACTCGAGACCCGTCAACGGGTGCGCGAGCCGGATGTTTGCGATCAGCCGCGGTCGCCGGCGCGGTACTCGCGTGACGTCGAACACGTGGACGTAGCTGTTGGGACCGTCGATCACCCATAGCCGCCGCTCGTCGGGCGACAGCGAGATGCCGTGGCTCGGAGCGCTGGCCGGATAGGACGCCGGGTTCCAGTGGAAACGGCTGCCGAACGTCACCGTGTAGAGCACCCGTCCAGTGGTGAGACTCGAGACCTGGAAGCCGAGGAAACCGGTCGCGGTCGTGTAGGCGATCGTCCCGCGGCCGTTGACGGTGAACGGGCGAACGCCGGACTCGAGCGGACCGACTCGCTTGATCACCCGGTTCGTTGCGGTGCTGGCCACATCGAGATACGCCGAATTGCGCCCGCCGAGGTAAACGTCCTTGCCGTCCAGCGACATGACCGTGTTGTGCGGTCCGACGCCCGCTGAGATCTCGCCGATGACATCGCCGGTGCCGCCATCGACCACGCTCCAGATCCCGTCGGCTGAGAGCTCGCCGTCCGGCAGATAGATTCGCCGGCCATCGGGCGTAATCGCCATGCTGTCGACGCCGCGTGGATACGAGTGGTCCCAAAGGACGCGCCCGTTGAGGAGGTCGTAGGCGAGCAGCGATCCGTTGCCGTTGCCGGCGCCGTCGCCGCCGTGGCTGATGTACAGGATGTGCGTACGCGGCGAAGCGACGACGCCGCGAATGCCCGTGATCCCCGACAGCTGCACCGTCTGCACCAGTCGCTGGTGATCGTCGATGTCGTAGACGTACATCGCGCCGTCGGGGAATACGTACTCGTAGTGGTGCGTGCCGGACGATGCAATTGACGCGTATCGGGGCGCTGTCGACCCCGCTGAGCTCCGCAGCGCCGGCGCTGTAGCGGACAGCCGCGAGGCGTGCAGCGAGCTGCGCCCCGCAGTGGACGGCCGCGAGGGGTGCAGTGAGCTGCCACACCCCGCGAGTCCGACCAGCAGCACGACGAATGCGGCCCGCTTGTTCATGCGGCGGCGCTCAGGACGAGTTCGCCGGCCCGCAGCTCGTACACCGTGTCGAGGTCGTCGATGTGCGCAAGGATGAACTCCACGTCGTGGTACTGCCCCGTCTGCTTCAGGTACTGGTCGCTGTGGCCGCCGAGGAACGCATCGTCGGGCGCTGCGCCCCAGTCCGCGATCAGCTCCTCAGTGAACGCGTCACGCGGCTCGTAGCCGGCCTGCACCAGCTCCCTGGCGATCCGGGCGCAGCAGAGGCGGTCTTCCTCGCGGAATTCGCCCCGGCTCTCCCCGGCCAGCAGCACGACGCGCCCGTGCGCGTCGATCAAGCGCTGCGCTTGGGCGCGAGCGTTCCGCAGACACGCCGCGTATGTGACGCCGCCCCGGGCCGCCTCGCTCAGCAGCCGCGTGCCCGAGGTCGAAAGCAGGATCACGGGACGATCCAGCTCGACGACGCGGGCCATCTCCAGCGGACTGTTCTGCTTGTCGAATCCGTACGGCTTGTTGCCTCCGAGCTCGCCGACCAACAGCGGGTTGTCGAGCCGGGCGGCGAGCGGAACCGCCTCTTCGATCGAGGCCACGGGAAAGCATCTGCGTCCGGCGGCAACCGCGGTGACGGCGGTCGTCGTCGCACGGATCACGTCGATCCCGACGACGACGTAGCCGTCGCGTGGTTGGGGAAGCTCGGGATAGCGGGCGATCGCCACGGTTCGCGTCACGGTCAGCTCACCGCGCCCGGCCGAAGTCTCGGATTTTGGAAAGCGTCCGAGTGCAGACCACGGCGGTAGATCTCGACGCGCAGCAACTCGCTGAGCGGGATGTTGGCCAGGCGGACCGCAGGACCGAAGTGATCGAGCAGCGCGAACTGGCTCCGCTTGCTCGGCGCCTCGAAGACCAGCGCCGAGAGGCCGAACTCGGACACGAACCGCTCCGCCAGGTCGGCGTTGACGGTGCCACCGACGTCGAACAACCCGATTCCGGCGGCACTCTCGCGGGCCTCGACGACGAGGCGCTGCGCCCCCGCCTCGAGCCACCCACGGCCTTCGCGGATCAGCTCCGTAACGACGGCCGCGTCGAATTCGCCACCGTGCTTGTCGCCGAGCTCATAGTCGACCTTCAGGCCGCGTTCGGCGGCCATCTCGACGACTTCTGCGGGCGCTACGTCAGGCTCGGTGAAACCGGCGCCGCACTCGATCGCGTCGAAGCCGACGTCGGCGCACAGCTCGAGGTACGCGGGCAGCTGCCGTTGTGCGACCGCGACCTCGTACGGCCCGCCGCCTGCGCCCGTCGGAACGCCCGCGGCGCGTGCCGCGCTCAACTTGCTTCGGGTGGCCGATTGGTCCGCGATCATCCAGCAGGCCATCGAGATCTTGAGGCTCAGCATCAGGTGAGCGCTCTGCTTGAGGTGACTCTCGAGAACGACGGGCGCCACCCCAGGATCGAACGGGCAGCTGGCCGGCGCGAGGTCGCGTACGCCGATGTCTTTGAGGTAGCTGTCAAACACCTAGGTTTACGGGCTGCCCTCGTCCCACCCGGGAAGCGGCCCCGCCCCGCGTGTGACGATTCTAGGGGTTTCGATCGTCGGCAGCTGAGCGCCGCGCGGGGGTGGGAACGGGCCGCTCGAGGCTCAGGGGAGCATGAGACATCAGGGCTCGAGCGACCGCCGGCGGTCGATGCCGATCACCGAGGAGGACCGCGAACTGCTCGCCTTCGCAGCCGAGCACAAGCTCGTTCTGGCAGCTCAGGTCAAGGCGCTACGGGGGAGCTCGCTCGACGCCGCGGCGAGGCGCCTGCGGGCGCTGCAGTCCGAGGGGCTCCTGTGGAGGGATCGGCCATTCGCCGAGCAGGCGTCGTGCTTCCAGATCACGCGGCCCGGACTCGGGGCGATCGAGAGCCGGCTGCCGGCCCCGAAGGCCGTCGACCGCGCCCTCTACCGGCACGATGTCGGCGTCGGTTGGCTGTGGCTCGCGGCGTGGGCGGGCGTCTGGGGCGAGCCCCGCGAGGTCGTCTCCGAGCGACGGATGCGTTCGGCCGACGGCTCGCGCGACGCGCGTGATCCGAGCGCGTCCGAGCGTCGGTTCGGGATCCGGCTCGGGGGCGCCGGGGCCGGGGGGCGCGAGCGTCTGCACTACCCGGATCTGCTGCTGGTCGACGGCGCCGGCAACCGGATCGCACTCGAGCTCGAGCTGTCGGCGAAGGGGCGGACCCGACGTGAGACGATCCTCGCCGGCTATGCGGCCGACGCCCGGATCGACGCGATCCTGTACCTGGTGGACCGGACCGAGGTCGGCGCATCGGTCGCCGGCACGGCGCGCAGCTTCGGGATCGGCGACCTCGTCCACGTACAGCCCGTCCGGTGGGGGCCGGCCGCGCCCGGGCGGAGCGCTGGTGCCGGCCGCGCGGCGCGACACCCGCGAGCGCGAGCACGTGCCTCGCCCGGCGTCGATCTGGCCGGCGGCCGATGAGCAGGCCCGGTGGCCGCCCCTACTGGCTGCTCGTGCTGATGGTGGCGCTGCTCGTGTGGCAGTCCACGGCCGCGACGGTCGCGCTGCTCGCAGGCGGAATCGGGGTCGTGCTCGCGCATGGGGCGCTCGAGGCGCGGCGGGGGCGGCTCGGGCGGCTCCGGCAGCGCGGGCGGGCTACGACGGATGCGCGGGCGCCGATCGACGGCGTCACGCTCGGCGTCGACCGGCGCGGCGAGCGGGTCGTGCTGACCGATCGGCAGCTGTCGGCGCACGGGCTGATCCTCGGCGCGAGCGGTGCCGGCAAGTCGACGACACTGCTGACGATCCTCTCCGACCAGGTCCGGCGCGGCCACGCCGTGGTGGCGATCGACATGAAGGGGTCGCCGGCGTTCGCGCGTGAGCTGTCGGACGCGGCGAGCGTGGCGGGTCGCCCGTTCAGGCTGTGGACGCTCGATGGCCCCGGGCACTGGAATCCGCTCGGCCACGGGAATCCGACCGAGCTGAAGGACAAGTTGATCGCCACCGAGCGGTTCACCGAGCCGCACTACCAGCGCGCGGCGGAGCGGTACGTGCAGACGGTGCTGCAGGTGCTCGCGGAGGTCCATCCCGACCGGGCGCCCGAGCTGGCCGAGGTCGTCGGGCTGCTGGAGCCGGCCCGGCTTGCGAGATCGATGCGCGGCCTGCGCCGGCCGCTCGCCGAGCGCGTGCAGGACTATGTCGCGTCGTTGGGTCCCGATCAGCTCAGCGCGGTGCGGGGGCTCGGTACGCGGCTCGCGATCGTCTCCGAGTCGCACGTCGGAGAGTTCCTGGGCGCCGGCGGCGAGGATCAGATCGATCTGCGGCGGGCGCTGACGGGTTCCGAGGTGGTGCTGTTCAGCCTCAACTCGAGCACCTACGGCAGGCTGGCTGCGCAGGTCGGGACGCTGGCCGTCCAGGACCTGGTGGCGGCCGCGGGGGATCGGCTCACGCGTGGCGTGCCGGGTCAGGCGATGATCGGGATCGACGAGTTCTCGGCGCTCGAGTCCGACAACGTCGTCGCGCTGCTCGCGCGCGGGCGCGAGGCGCGCGTCCCGGTACTGCTCGCGACGCAGGAGTTCGCCGATCTGGATCGTGCCGGGCGCGGCGTGCGCGACCAGGTGTCGGGCGTCACGGCGGTCAAGATCGCCCACCGCCAGGACGTGCCGTCATCGGCCAGAATGATCGCCGCGATGGCCGGTACCGAGCGGGTCTGGGAACAGAGCTTCGCCACCCGGCGCCACCTGCTGCTCGGCCGCCAAGACACCGGTCACGGGACCCGGCGACAGGTCGAGCGCTTCATCATCGATCCGAACGAGATCCAGTCGCTGCCGACCGGTGAGGCGGTCGTGCTCACGAAGCTCCCGTCCGCGCGCGCCCGAACCGTCCGCGTCACGCCGCCGCCTCGCGACCGCGGAGCCGAGCGGTGAACCCCTCAGCCGCCTCCCGGCGTCACACGGTAGGCGTCGAACACGGCGTCGATATTGCGCAGCCGGCTGATCGCCTGATCGAGCGTGCGGGTGTCCCCCACTTCGACCACGAAGCGGTTCTTGACCATCGGGTGATTGACGGTTCCCTGGAAGTCGAGGATGTTGATCCCCGCCTCGGAGAACGTTCGCGACAGGTCCTCGAGCAGTCGGTGCCGATCCCAGCCCTGGACCTCGATCTCGACCCGGAATGAGGTCTCGGCATCCCCCTCCCACGAGACCGCCGTGAACCGATCCGGATCCTTCTTCAGGACGGCTACGTTCGGGCAGTCATCCCGATGGATCGTGATCCCGCGCCCGAGTGAGATGTAGCCGACGATCGGATCGCCGGGGACGGGGCGGCAGCACTTGGCGAGCCGGAGCATGACCTCGTCGATCCCCTCGACGGCGATCCCGAAGCGGGTGGACGAGTTCGTCGGTCGCGACCGTCGCCGCCGAGTCTGCAGCAGGTCTTCGGTCGCGGTCGGCTCGGACTCCGCCGCCTCGCCCTGCTTGAGGCGCTGCATCACCTTGTTGACGACGACCCTCGGAGAGATCTTGGCGGCGCCGAGCGCGATGTAGAAATCGTCGCCCTTGCGGAAGCCCATCTCGCGGATCACGTCGGCGAGCAGCGGCGAGCCGACCAGCTTCTGCGCCGGCAGACCCTGGCGCTTGAGCGCGTCCTGGAGCAGCTCGCGCCCGGTGTGCTCTGTGTCCTTGCGCGACTCGGCCTTGAACCACGCCTTGATCTTGTTGCGTGCGCGGGTCGTCTTGACGAGCGCGAGCCAGTCTCGCGACGGTCCGCGCTCACGCTTGGAGGTCAGCACCTCGACGATGTCGCCCGAGCGCAACACGTAGGAGAGCGGCACGATCTTGCCGTTGACCTTCGCGCCCACGCACCGGTGGCCGACGTCGGTGTGGATCTCGTAGGCGAAATCGAGCGGGGTCGCGCCGGCGGCGAGCGACTTGACCTCGCCCTTCGGCGTGAACACGAACACCTCGTCCTCGAACAGGTCGACCTTCAGCGTCTCGACGAATTCATGCGGATCGGCGAGGTCCTGCTGCCAGTCGAGCAGTGAGCGCAGCCATTTGAGCTTGCCGTTGGAGTCGCGCAGCCCGGCCGCGCCGCCCTCGCGGACGCTGCCGTCCTCCTTGTACATCCAGTGCGCGGCGATCCCGAACTCGGCCAGGTCATGCATCCCGCGCGTCCGGATCTGGATCTCCAGCGGCCTACCCTCGGGTCCGATCACGGTCGTGTGCAGCGACTGGTACATGTTGAACTTCGGCATCGCGATGAAGTCCTTGAACCGTCCGGGCAACGGCTTCCACAGCGAGTGGATCACTCCGACCGCACCGTAAGTGTCCTTGACCGAGCCGACGATCACGCGCATCGCCGTCAGGTCGTAGATCTCGTTGAACTCGCGGCCTTTCTTGGTCATCTTCGAGTAGATCGAGTAGAAGTGCTTCGCGCGGCCGGAGATCTCAGCTTCGATACCGAGCTCGTCGAGCTCCTTGCTCAAGTACTCGCCCGCCTGGTTGACGTACCGCTCACGCTCGGCGCGCTGCTGGGCGACGAGCCCCTTGATCTCGTTGTACTTGCGCGGGTGGAGCGTCTGGAACGCGAGGTCCTCGAGCTCCCACTTGATCGCGTGGATGCCGAGCCGGTGGGCGATCGGCGCGTAGATGTCGAGCGTCTCACGGGACTTCTCGAGCCGTTTGTCCTTCGGCATCGCCGCGATCGTGCGCATGTTGTGCAGCCGGTCGGCGAGCTTGATCAGGATCACCCTGATGTCGGTCGCCATCGCGACCATCATCTTGCGGTAGTTCTCGGCCTGGGCCTCGTCGCGAGACTGGAATGTCAGGCCGGTCAGCTTGGTGACCCCATCGACGAGTCCGGCGATCTCGTCGCCGAACGCCGCCGCGACCTCCTCCAGCGACGCGCTCGTGTCCTCAACGGTGTCGTGCAGCAGCGCGGCGCACAGCGTCTCGGTGTCGAGCCGCATGCCGGCGCAGATCTTCGCGACCCCGACGGGGTGGATGATGAAGTCCTCGCCGGATTTGCGCAGCTGGTCGGCGTGGTGAACGCAGGCGTAGACGAACGCCTCCTCGACGCGGTCGCGATCGACCACGACGGCCGCCTGGTCAGAGTGCTCCTCGACGATCGCGAACAGGTCCCCGAGCAGGCGGCGCTCGGCGGGAGTCAGCTCCGGCCGCTCGATCGTCCCGTGCGCGGACGGGTCCTCGACGCGATCGACGGGCGGCCGGTTGGCGGCGATCAGCGTCGCAGCGCGCTTGCCGGTCGCGGGCACCGAGCGGCCGCTGCCACCACCGTTGCCGCCACTCTTGCCGCCACCGTTGCCCGCGTCCCCGCTCGCCTTACCGCGTGCGGACGGGCGCCAGCCATCGCGCCGGCCGCGCGGCCGTCGTCCCGGCTCGCCCGCGGGCACGGCACGTGGCTGATCCGGCTCCCGGCGTCCTGCCTCGGTGTTCTTCGCGGGGCGCTCTTCGTCCGGCTGGCTCAGTGGCTTGCCGGGAGCTTTGCGCTGTTCAGGTATCGCCGTCCATCCTCGTATCGCTGTGTGTATGCCCTGAACGACGGCGACTGCTCGAGCGCGGTCGGAGCCGAGCTCGCCAATGTCAGGGCCAGCAGATCCCGGTCGAGGCTGACGAGCCCCAGCTCCGCGAGGACCCTGATCAGCCTGCCGGCCACTCGAGCCGGACGGCCATGCGGGCCTTCACCGCGGAGCAGCTGCTCGAGCTCCTCACCGGCCACCGTTCCCCGTTGCCTGAGGCCGCGGTAGAGGGCGGCGAGCGAAGCGCGGAGACCGTGCTCCAACTCGTTTATCTGCTCCGCAAAGCGTAGCTCAGCCTCGCCCCACGCCAAGTGGGTGACTCCGCTCCCCGCGCGAAGTAGCTGATCACCGGCCGAACTCGCGGGCGGATCGAGCGCGACCAGCACGGGTGCCCGCAGCGCGAGCTCCGGCGCGCGGGAGAGCGCGTGATAGGAGACGAGCCCGAAACCGCCGGTGCGCTCGGCTAGACCGGGGAGCCTCCGCGGAACCTCCGCGCAGACCGCAAGCACCTCGTCCGCCGTCGCCCGCGCGTCGCCGAGCACGGCCAGCGGACTCTCGCCGCGACGGTCCAGCACCGTGCGGCCGGGCTGGCCGAGCGCGGGGCAATCAAGCGGCGCGTCGCACTCGTTCAGCACGGCGGCGAGGTACTCCCCCGCCCTCGGCTCCCCGACCACCTCGATCTCGCCGATCGTGCACGGCTGGCTGTGGCGCAGGACGAGCCGCGGCTCGACGGCGCCGTTCCACACGTTCCGCTCGAGCCGAAAGCTCGCGTCGAGGGCGGCGGCCGGATCGCCCGCCAGCCGTCCATCGCAGCCGAACGCGACCGCTCGTGCCCGCGAACCGCCGGAGATCACCGAGAACCGCGCGTGGCGGCCCTCCCCCATCGGACGCAGATCGACGAACCGCGCTCCGGGGACCAGCAGGTGCGGGCCGGGATTGCCGAGCCCGCACGGCTCGAGCGAGCGCAGCTCCTCGGCGAGCCCGAGACCCAGCTCGGCGCCGGACACGATCGCGTCGATCCGCTCGACCGGCTCCAGCAGATCTGGTGTCAGCACGCGTGCCGCGTGGTCCTCGATCGCCGAGCGGAACTCGTCGACCCGCTCCGGCGAAAGCTCGAGCCCGGCCGCAGCGCGGTGGCCGCCATAGCGCTCGAGCGAGCCCGAGGCGGCATGCAGCGCCTCGAGCAGGTCGTATCCCGGGATGCTGCGCCCCGACCCGTGAGCCGGACCGTCGCCGTCGAGCGCGATCAGGATCGTCGGCCGGTGGTAGCGCTCGACGACCCGAGAGGCGACGATCCCGATCACGCCGGAATGCCAGCCTTCAGCGGCGAGGACGTACGCGGGTCGCTCTCCGGCGGCTGCCACCAAGGCCTCTGCCTCCCAGCCGATCCGCTGCTCGACGGCCCGCCGCTCGACGTTGATCGCATCCAGCTCGGCGGCGATCTCTTTCGCGCGCTCGGAATCCTCGGTCAGCAGCAGCTCGAGACCCGCGTCCGCGCGCCGTAGCCGCCCGGCGGCGTTGATACGCGGCGCGAGCCGGAAGCCGAGCGAGTGAGCGTCGACGTCGCTCGGGTCGACGCTCGCGACCGCCATCAACGCGCGCAGCCCCGGCTTGGCGGTGTTGGCGAGCGCGGCGAGCCCCTCGCGCACGAGGCGGCGGTTCTCTCGCTGGAGCGGCACCAGGTCGGCGACCGTCGCCAGCGCCACCAACTCGATGTCGTCGGCCGCGCTCGGGGCGCCAAGCGCCTGCGCGAGCTTGAACGAGACGCCGGTGCCGCACAGATCGGGACATGGGTAGCCGCACAGCACGGGGTGCACGATCGGGCACGCCGGCAGCGCACCGTCCGCCCGCAGCGCGTGGTGATCAGTGACGACCACCTCGAGTCCGGCCGCCGTCGCCTCCGCAACCTCGGCGACGGCCGTAATCCCGCAGTCGACGGTGATCAGGAGCCCGGTGCTGCGCTCCGCAAGCCGCGCGACGGTCGCGGACGAGAGGCCGTAACCATCGTCGGCCCTGCTCGGGAGGAACCATCCGACGTCGGCCCCGAGCGACCGCAGCGCGCGGACGAGGATCGCGGTCGCGCACACGCCGTCCACGTCGTAGTCGCCGTGGACGACGATTCGTGTACGCGCGTCGACATGGCGCCCGATCACCGTCAGCGCCTCCTCGATGCCGACGAACTCGCCCGGATCGTGCGCATCCTCGGCGGCCAGGAAAGCCTTCGCGGAGGCGGGCTGCCCGAAACCGCGACGAACGAGGATCTGCGCCAGCGCGTGGCTGATCGATAACTCGCGTTCAAGCATGAGTGCGGCCACGAGGTCGTATGGCGGGACCTCGAGCCGCCGTGCCGGGCTCGGAGCGGGTCCGCCGCCGGAGGCGCCGGCTGGGACCAGTCTCAGCGCCGGCGGCGCGGGGGCCGCCGGCGGGATCGCGGCGCGGAGTGGTGCCTCGGACATGGCGGCAGCGTAGGTGGCGCCCCCGACGGATCGACCGGCATGTCAGCGTTCGCTGCAGACTCGTGTCGATTCCGGCGCACGCTGTTCGACGCCCGTTCAAAAGCAGCCACAACCGATGGGAGCCAGTCATGGGAAAGATCTACGTAACGGAATTCATCTCGCTCGACGGCGTGATTGAGGATCCGGGCGGAGCCGAGGGCTACAAGCACGGCGGCTGGAGCTTCAAGTTCAACGACCCCGTCGGCGGCAAGTTCAAGCTGGATGAGACGTTCGCGACCGAAGCGCTGCTCCTCGGCCGCGTCACGTACGAGGGCTTCGCCGAGGCGTGGCCGAGCCGGACCGACGACGTCGGCTTCGCCGACAAGTTCAACTCAATGCCGAAGTACGTCGTCTCGACGACGCTGACCGAGGCGACCTGGAACAACACGACGGTGATCGGCCCGGACGAGGTCGCCGAGGTGAAGCAGCGCCACGACGGCGAGATCGGCGTCCACGGAAGCTGCACGCTCGCCAACTCGCTGCTCGCCGACGGCCTCGTCGACGAACTCCGGCTGATGATGCATCCGACCGTGCTCGGCAGCGGCAAGCGACTGTTCCCCGAAACCGACGACCCGATCACGCTCAAGCTGATCGAGTCGACAGCGCTCGACTCGGGGAGCCTGATCCTCCGCTACGAGCCCGTCAGCTCGTAGGCGCGGTAGGCGGGGTTGGTGGCGCCGGCGGCCCCTCGGGCTCCGGCGCCGCCTCCTCGTGATGGTGGCGCCCGAACAGGTGCGTCACCCGAGAGACGTCGCGCTCGGCCGCGGCGAGAGGCGCGGTCAGCGTCAGCAGCTCACCGAGCTGGTCCGTCAGGCGCGTGACCGACTCGGTCAGCGGCGGTAGCGACTGCGCCAAGGTCTCGATCACCTGGACGTGGCGCTCGATCGAGTCCGTCGCCCGGTGGACGGCGGTCACGGCCTCCAGCACCTGCGCCTCGATATCGCGGGTCTCGGCCATCGGCGTGTGCTCGAGCACCTCGTGCTCCGCCGCGCCGAGCAGGGAGCGAAGCGGATTCAGGAATGGGTCGAGGATCGACACGGATCGCCGTTGGGACCCTACGTCAGGCCGATCCCGCCGGTCTCGGCGGCGCGCTCGCGACGGCTGCCCTCGAGGTACACGAGTCCGATCCCGATCAGGGCCCCGGGGATGCCCTCGAGCGCCGTCGCGAGGTGCGTCGCGTGCCGGCCGGGGATGCTGAAGCCGTGGATCGCGAGACCGAACAGCGCCGCGCCGACCAGCGCGCCGATGAACGCGCCGACGATCCCTCCCCAATAGCGGTCCGGCAGCCAGATCGTGAAGTGCCACAGCGCCAGGCCCATCATCACCCACGCAAGCATGCCCATCAGTCGCTATCTCCATTGGTGAGCACTAGCGTCGTCTCCCGTGCCTGCGGTTGCGCGACTTGGAGCGCGGCTTGGGCTTCTCCGCCGGCACCATCCCCTCGTTCTCGGCGACGTCGGGCGCGGGCGCGACCGGCTGCTCCGGTCGCGTCTCAGGCGGCGGCGCCGCCGGCTTCGCCGGCGGGGCCGAAGGCGCGCTCTTCGCGCGCGCAGCCGACGGCGGACGTCGCTTTGGCGCGGGCGCCGGCTTGGTCTCGCCGTCTTCGTCCAGGTGCGCGAGTCGTTTCGTCAACGTCGAAGTGTGCCTCGCGGGCTGCCCGCGCTCGATCTCGAGGTCGCGCTTCATCTGCTCGAACTCGGCCACGGACACGGTCTCCGGCTGCGGCTCGGTGAGACGACCGGTGCGGCGAGCTTTTTCGGTCACGGGCTCGACATCGGCGGCCGTGTCGGCATACGCCGGCACCTGCCCGAACTCGCCCTCGATCCGGTGACGCCGCGAGCGGTACATGTGCTCGCGCTCCTTCCAGTGAGTCAGCACCGGAGAGGCGATGAAGATCGATGAGTACGCGCCGGATGCGACGCCGATCATCAGCGCGAACGCGAAGTCCTTCAGCGTCGTCCCGCCGAACAGCAGCAACGCGATGATCGGCATCAACGTGCAAGATGTCGTCGCCAGCGACCGGGTCAGCACCTCGGACATCGAGCGGTTGACGATCTGCGAGAACGCAGCGCGCGGCATCCGCGGGATGTTCTCTCTGACGCGGTCGAACACGATTATCGTGTCGTACAGGGAGTAACCCAGGATGGTCAGGAGCGCCGCGACGGTGTCGGCGGTCACCTCCTTCCCCGTCAGTGCGTAAACACCGCTCGTGATCAGCAGGTCGTGCATCAACGCGATCAGCACCGGCACGGCGAACTTCCACTCGAACCGCAGAGCGACGTACAGCGAGATCACGATCAGCGACGCGATGATCGCGATCACGGCGCTGTTCGCCACCGTGCTTCCGAACGTCGGACCGACCGACTGGTAGCTGAAGTCGGCCTGGCCGGTGGTGGTCGCGAACCCGAATTTGTTCTGCAGCGCGGTCCTGACCGCGGTGACCTTGCTCGGCGGCAGCTGCTTGGAGGAGATCTGGAAGCCGTTGGCGCCGAGCGTCTTGTCGCCGTGGACCAGCTGCACCGTCGGCGACGGGACGTTGGCCGCGTTCAGCAGCGCCGTGACCTGCTGCTGGCTCGCGGGGTGGGCGAGCCCGACGCTGATCCGGGTCCCGGAGGTGAAGTCGATCCCGAGGTTGAGCCCCTTGCCGCCGATCGCGAGCGCGCCGACCATCAGGATCACGCCCGACATCGAGAAGAAGTAGCGGCTGGCGCCCATGAAGTCGAACCGCCAGGGGCGCTTGTGGCCGCCCGCGCCGAGCGCCGAGGGCCGCGCGATCACGCTCGAGTCGCCCATCGTCATCAGGATCGCCTGGGTCGCCAGCACGGCGGTGAACAGCGACACGAACGTCCCGATCCCGAGCGTGAAGGCGAATCCCTTGACGTCGGCGGTCGCGAGCACGAACAGGATGAAGGCGGTCATGATCGTGACCACGTTCGCGTCGATGATCGCGGTCAGGCCCTTGCGGTAACCGGTCGCGATCCCCTGCCGGATCGACCGGCCGGCACGTATCTCCTCTTTAACGCGCTCGAAGATGACGATGTTCGCGTCGGCGGCGACGCCGATCGTCAGGATCAGGCCGGCGATCCCCGCGAGCGTCATCGTGATCGGGATCAGCTTGATCAGCGCGAACAGGTAAACGCCGTAGACCGCGAGCCCGGCGACGGCGATCAGGCCGAGCGTCCGGTAGTAGGCGAGCAGGAACAGCGCGACGACGAGGAGTCCGGCGAGACCGGCGATCAGGCCCTGGTGGAGCGCTTGCTTGCCGAGCGTCGCCGACACCTGCTCGGAGGAGATCAGCTTCAGGTTGATCGGGAGCGCCCCGAGTCGCAGCTCGGTGGCGAGGTCGCCCGCGGAGGTGACGGTGAAGCCGCCCGTGATATCGGCGCCCTGGCTGGCCGGGATCCCGAACGGATACGTCTTGTAGTCGATCGACGGGACCGTGATCAGCAGGTTGTCGAGCGCGACCGCGAAGTGCTGATTCAGCTGGGTTGAGCCAGGCGGCTGGTCGATGCTGCCCCGTTTCGCGATCGCGGCGGTGACGTTCGTGAACTCCTTCTGGCCTGGCCCCGCGAAGCCGAACGAGACGTCCGGGTTGCCGCCGGAGTCGGTCGACTGCTGCGGGTTGCTGATGTCGGTCCCGAACAGCGCGACGTTGTCGCGCAGGACGTAGAACTGCGTTCCCGGAGCGGCGGCCTTCGGCGGGTTTGAGAAGTTCGACGGGACGGCCTGCAGCACGACCGTGCCCGGCGGGACGACGAGGAGCTGGCCCTCGGACGCGGTGACCCCGGGCGGCAGACCCGTATTGATCAGGTCGCCCTCGCTGGCGTCCGGGCCGCCCAGCAGGCAGTGCGTTCCGGGCGCCGCCGCGGGAACGGACAGGAACTTCGCCGCGGCCGCGCACGCGGCGCTGCCGCCGGTGCCGAACAGGTAGTACTGCGAGCCGAGCCGCGCGTTGCGCGCGCTCGTCGCGGGCGGTTGCTTGGATGCGAGCTTGACCGCGTCGTAGAGGCTCATGCTGCCCGAGCCGGGGCCGCCCGGCCCGCCGCTCCCGCCGGTGCTGATCTGCGAAGCGGTCGGATCCTGCGCCAGCAGCTGGTCCGCGACCGTCTTGCCATTCGGCGTGATCGCGTTCGCCTCCCAGTCGTAGAAGAACAGCCGGGCGGTGCTGCCGACCTCCGCCTCGGCGCGAGCCGTGTCCTGTACGTCCGGGAGCTGGACCGAGATCTGGTTGCCCTGGGCGGTCGAGATCAGCGGGTTGGAGACGCCCAGCTGGTCGACGCGCTGGCGCATGATGTCGACCGCGCGCTGGAGCGCGTCCTGGGTCACATGGGGCGTTTGCGCGCTCGGCTCGCCCTGGTAGACGAGCTCCGTGCCGCCCTTCAGATCGAGCCCGAGGAACGTCTTCTTCGTGACGATCACAACCGCGGACGCGGCGATCAGGCCCGCGACGAGCAGCAGCACGAACAGGTGGCGCTGACGATCGCTCATCCGGCTCCGCGATGATTGGTCGGCGTCAGCACCACGAGCAGCCCGCCCTCGTCATCGTCGTAGGCCGGGAACAGGTCGGCGACCGCACGCGCCGGCAGATCGCCCTCGGCGTTGACGGCGACGGACTTGCCCTGGACCCGGACCTCCCACTCGAGCGCGGTCCCGACGTGGTCGACACCGTCGTCGAATTTGAGACCGAGTACCTCGCGCACCGGACGGCCGATCGCCTGCTCGGTCTTGATCCCGGTGAGCTCGAATGAGCCCTTGCCGCAGTCGACGATCCGGCCGTCGCCGTCGCACGCGAAGAAAGCGGCGTTCGGCGCCGGGTAGTAGTCGTCCAGCAGCTCGAACAGGTACGCGAAACCGCATCGCTCGCAGCCCCGGGCCTCGCGACGGAAGCCCGCGTTGCGATCGGTCCCCATCGATCGGTTGCCGCAGTGCGGGCAGATGAAGTAGTGCTCGTGGGACATCGGGATCTGAGGATAGACGGCGCTCGGACAGCGCGAGCCCCCGACGGTACAGACGGCTGACTGACCGCAACACTTCCGCCAGTCTGCTGTTCTATGGCTATCAGCACGAGACTTCTCACGCTGCTCGGGGTCGTGGTCGCGCTCGGCGTTGCTGCGTGCCCTGCATGGGCTCAGCAGACCGCCACGTTCGGCCCGGCAACCGTGCTCGACGGCCCGAGCGCCGATATCCAGTCGCTCTCCGGGATGGCGGTTGCGCGGGACGGGACCGGTGGGCTCGCATACGTCAAGGACGTCGGCGGAGTTGCGCACGTGTTCGCCTCGCAGCTGTTCAATGGCAGCTTCGGAGCCCCGGTCCAGGTCGACAGCTCGCTTTTGGGCCCGTCCTCGCAACCCGTGATCGGCGCCGGCCCCGGCGGCCTGCTGCTGATCGCGTTCATCAACGGCGGTCAGCTGTTCGTGGTCGGCAGCGCGTCCGGCCCGGATTCCTTCAGTGCGCCGCGGTCGCTGTTCAGCGGCGCTGCCGATCCGGCGATTGCCGTGACCGCGCTCGGAAAGGCGTATCTCGCGTTCACGACGACCCGCGCCGGTGGCAGTGACGTCCGCGCCGCGTACTACTACCTGGGGAAGTGGGGGGTCGAGACGACGTCGCTCAACACGGTTCCGTCCGACGACGCCGGCACCGGCGTCGGCGTGCCGGCGGTGGCTGCGTCCGGGGACGGGGTCGGGATCGTCGCCTGGGGCGAAGGCGGCCACGTGTACGTGCGGCGGGTTTGGGGCTTGTCGCCGAGCGTCGAGTACTTCCAGGCCGATCTCCCTGCGGTATCCGGCTGGAGCGAGGTATCGGCCGGCAGCCCGAGCATCGCCACGGGCGGCGACTCCTCGTACGTCGACGTCGCTTTCAACGAGCTGCTCTCGAACGGCGCGCAACGACAGGCGCGCGTTTTGCTCCGCCGGCTGCGGGCGTCGTCGTGGGATCCCGTGGCCGCGCCCGACGGTCTCGCCACCCCGGGGACCGAATCGGCTGACCAGCCGCAGGTGTCGATGAGCGAGCTCGGCGACGGATTCGTGACCTCGGCGCGCACCGGCTCAAACCAGGTGTGGGCGATGACGCTTGGCCAGAACGGCTCGTACAACCAGATCATGCGCCTTGACAGCCTCCAGAACCTGTCGCCTCCGTACGCGGTGCCGATCGCCGGGGGCTACGCCTCGGGGCTGGTCGCATGGCAGCACGATCCGGGCCCGCTCGGCGCGCCCGACGTTCGCGCGCGGTTCTTCAACGGATCGAGCTTCGCTCCAGAAGTCGTAATCTCGCCCCCCACGCTCGGCCCGACAGACGCCGCCGCCGGACTGGTGGCGGGCGCGGACTTTCAAGTCGACGTCGCGATCGCCTGGATGCAGGGTGCCGGCTCCCAAGACGAGATCGTCACCGATCAGCTCTACCAGCCGCCCGGCGGCTTCGCTCCGACGCTCGGCTTTCGGTATGCGCGAACCACCACGCCCGTACTGTCGTGGACCGATCCTCGCGAGCTGTGGGGGCCCCAGTACCACGTGATCGTTGACGGGACCGAGGTCACGCGGAGTTACGCTCAGGCTGCTCGCGTGCCGGCGCTCGCACAGGGGCGTCACGCGTGGAGCGTCGAGGCGGTCAACGGTGCCGGCCTCACGAGCCTCACCCGGACAGCGACGGTGTTCGTCGACACGCTCGCTCCGATCGTCACCTTTCAGCTGGGCGGAAAGCCGCAGGTGGGCAAGGAGCTTCACCTGTACGTCAGCTACTCCGATACGCCACCCAGCGGGACGCCCGCCCAGGGCTCCGGCGTCAAGAGCATCGTCGTCAACTGGGGTGACGGCTCGAGCGACACGATCACCCATGGCAAGTTCCACTCCTACCAGCTGCCGGGCCGCTACCGGTTGACGATCAGCGTGACCGACAAGGCCGGCAACACGACCGTCCGCACCGACCAGCTGCAGATCAAGCCCAAACCGAAGCCCAAGCGCGCCAAGCACTCGCACCACGGACGTCATAAATGACCCGCCGGATCCTCCCAGCGCTTGTCGGACTGGCGATCGCGGCGGTCCTCTGCGGGCCCGCCACCATCGCGGCCGCGCAGCCCCCGACGACGTCCACGCCAACGCCCACGCCACCCCCAGGACCGTCGTACCTCCCCACCCCACCGACAAATCAGGTCCTCTACCAGGACGGCCAGACCGGTCGCTACCTGCTCGGTGGTGAGTGGTTGTTCCAGGCCGACCCGGCCGCCATTGGGGTCGCGGACGGGTGGTGGCGGAACGTCGCTGCGACCACCGGCTGGAACCCGGTCACGGTCCCGAACGCATACAACGCCGGCGTGTTCACGAACGCGAGCATGGGCGGCTCCATCGGCTGGTACCGCCGCGACTTCACGCTTCCGACCGGTGCGTTCGGAAAGTGGGTACCCAAGCGCGACCAGCATTGGATCGTGCGCTTCGAATCGGCCAACTACGACACGACCGTGTGGCTCAACGGCCGCCAGCTCGGCACCCACGCCGGCGCGTTCCTGCCGTTCGAATTCGACCTCACCGGCCTGCACAGCGGCGTCAACCGGCTCATCGTCCGGGTCGACAACGTTCGCACGGGCGCGGATTTCCCGCCCGGCCCCGGGGGCATCTGGTGGAACTTCGGCGGCCTGCTGCGTGAGGTCTATGTGCGCGCCGCCGCGCGGGCCGACCTGCAACGCGTGCAGGTACGGCCGATCCTGCCCTGTCCCAGCTGCCCCGCCACGATCAACGCACAGGCGTTGGTGCGCAACGTCACCGGGCAGGCACAGACCGTGCGGCTCCACGGCACGTACGGCAGCCAGCCGCTGCTGTTCGGCGAGCACACGATCCCGGCGGGCGCGACCTGGGTGGCGAATGCCACCGCGACGATCGCCAAGCCGCGCCTATGGTCGATCGGCAGACCGAACCTGTACAAGGCGACGCTGACGCTGTCGGACTCCAAGGGCAAGCGCCTCGGCGGGTACTTCACCGAGAGCGGGATCCGCAGCATCGCGGTCACGCCCACGGGCGAGCTCGAGCTCAACGGCCGCGTGCTCCACATCCGCGGGGTCAACATGCACGAGCAGAACATCCTCACGGGCGCGGCGCTGTCGCCGGTCCAGATGCAGCGGATCATGGGTTGGGTCAAGGAGCTCGGCGCGACGATGCTCCGCGCCCACTACCCGCTCAACCCGCAGCTCGAGGAGATGGCCGACCGCGACGGGATCCTGCTGTGGTCGGAGGTGCCCGTCTACCAGACGCAGCAGCAGTACTTGAGCCAGCCAGGGTGGCTCGCGCAAGCGCACGCGTTCCTCAAGAACAACATCCTCACCAACCAGAACCACCCGTCGATCGCGCTCTGGAGTATCGGCAATGAGCTTCCGCAGACGGTATTGCCGGCGCAGGCGCGGTACATCGCCAGCGCCGTGGCGCTGTCGCACCGGCTCGACCCGACCCGTCCGGTCGGGATGGCGATCAAGGACTGGCCGGGCCTCGGCTGCCAGGCGGCCGCCTACGCGCCGCTCGACGTCATCGGCGTCAACGAGTACTTCGGCTGGTTTGACGTGGGCGGCGGCGTGACCGACGACCGCGATTCCCTCGGGCCGTTCCTCGACACCGTCCATCAGTGCATGCCGAACAAGTCGATCATCATCACCGAGTACGGGGTCGACGCGAATCGCACCGGACCGGTGGAGGAGCGCGGAACGTACGCGTTTCAAACGAACACCGCCGAGTATGACCTCGCCGTGTTCGCTGCCAGGCCCTGGCTGTCGGGCGCGCTCTACTTCCCGATCCAGGACTACGCGGCCTACCCCGGCTACAACGGCGGCAACCCGCTGCCGAACACGGGCTTCAACCAGAAGGGCCTAGTCGGCCTGTACGGCAACTTCAAACCGGCGTTCGCGGTCGTCCGCGCCAGCTATCACGCGACGACCCAGATCGCGCCAGATCGCCCGCGGCGCTCACAGAAGCGAAAGGGGCCCCGGGGGCTCTAACCCAAGGTGCTGGTAGGCGCGGCGGGTCGCGGCCCGGCCGCGCGGCGTGCGCTCGAGCAGGCCTCGCTGGAGCAGGTACGGCTCGTACACGTCTTCGATCGTGTCCTGCTCCTCGCCGACGGCGACTGCGAGCGTAGACAGTCCCACCGGGCCCCCGCCGAACTTCTCGCACACGACTCG
The DNA here is from genome assembly GCA_963712675.1 of uncultured Solirubrobacteraceae bacterium. Taxonomy (GTDB): domain Bacteria; phylum Actinomycetota; class Thermoleophilia; order Solirubrobacterales; family Solirubrobacteraceae; genus Palsa-465. The sequence goes on along the minus strand of CAVQJF010000017.1, from coordinate 552,773 downwards.
AAGAATCTCGCGATCGAGCCGGTCGAGCCCCTCGCCGTCGACCTGCAGCAGGTCGAGCGCGTCGGACGCGACGGACGCCGTGACGACACCTCCCTCGCGCACCTCGGCGTAGTCGCGGACGCGTTTCAGCAGCCGGTTCGCGACCCTCGGCGTGCCGCGGCTGCGCTCGGCGATCGCGCGAGCGCCGTCGTCCTCGATCGCGACCTCCAACAGCCTCGCGGAGCGACGGACGATCCGCCCGAGGTCGTCGGCGCCGTAGTGCTCGAGCCGGTGCTGGATACCGAACCGGTCGCGCAGCGGCGTCGTCAGCAGCCCGGTCCGCGTGGTCGCGCCGATCAGCGTGAACGGCGGCAGGTCGAGCGTCACGACGCGCGCTCCGGCGCCCTGGCCGACCGTGATCGGCAGCACCCCGTCCTCCATCGCGGGGTAGAAGGTCTCCTCGAGCGCTCGAGGCAGGCGGTGGATCTCGTCGACGAAGAACACGGATCGCGGCTCGAGCGCGGTCAGGAACGCCGCCACGTCGCCCTTGCGCTCGAGTGCCGGCCCCGCCGTCTGGACGAACGGAACCTCGAGCTCGGCGGCGACGATCTGCGCGAGTGACGTCTTGCCGAGCCCGGGCGGCCCGGCCAGCAGCACGTGGTCGAGTGCCTCGCCGCGGGTGCAGGCGGCCTCGATCGAGACCGCGAGCTGATCCTTCAGCGCCTCCTGACCGACGAAGTCCTCGAGCCGGCGGGGCCGCAGCGAGCGGTCGAGCTCGTCGTCGGGCAGCTCCTCGGGCGTCTGGATGCGGCCGGTCGTCATCTCCGCGCGCTCCGCAGCGCGTCGGCGATCAGATCCTCGGCGCTGTCGCCGGTCGCGCTTCGCAGCAGCTCGTCGACCTCCACGCCGCTGTAACCGAGACCGAGCAGCGCCTCGCGCGCAAGCGACCGCGGGTCGTCGCCGCGGGCGATCGAGATCGCATGTTCGGGAAGCGTGACCCCGACCTTCTCGCGCAACTCGACGATGATCCGCTCGGCGGTCCGCTTACCGATCCCCGGAACTGCCTGGAAGCGGGCCGAGTCGCCCGCGGCCAGCGCCGCCAGCAGCTCCCGGGGCGGCCCGCCGGACAGCACGGCCAGGGCCACCTTCGGCCCGACCGACTGCACCCCGAGCAGCATCAGGAACAGCTCTCGCTCGTCCTCGGTCGCGAACCCGTACAGCGCCAGCGCATCGTCTCGGACCACCAGGTGCGTGTGCAGGACGACCTCATGGCCGACGGCCGGAACCTGCCGCAGCGTGTGCGCGGACACCGCCAGCCTGTAACCGACGCCACCGCAGTCGACGACCACGTGGTCGGTGCGCCGGATGGCGACCGCGCCCGAGATCAGTGCAATCACGCTTGCATCACCGCCCGCGCGAGCGGAGCCCGGTTCAGATCGCAGATCGCGACCGCCAGCGCGTCGGCGGCGTGATCGGGCTCGGGCGGCGCCGGCAGGCCGAGCAGCTGCCCGACCATCCGCGAGACCTGGTCCTTGGCGGCGCGGCCCGAGCCGCAGACCGCCGCCTTCACCTGCTGGGGCGTATAGGAGCGAGACGGGATCTGGCGCTGGCCGGCCGCCAACAACACGACGCCGCGCGCCTGCCCGACGGCGAATGCCGTCCTGACGTTGACGCCGAAGTACAGCTCCTCGATCGCGATCGCGTCCGGCAGGTGCTCGTCGAGCAATTCCGCGACGCGCGCGTGGATATCGGCCAGTCTGCGCTCGAGCGGAACGCCCGGGCTGGTGGTGATCACGCCGCCGTCGAGCGCCCGCAGCCGCGAGCCGGCGCCCTCGACGACGCCGTATCCCGTGCTTGCAGTGCCTGGATCGATCCCGAGGACCACCATACGAACACACATTCTGCGTAGCGGCCCGGACGCCTCCCCGGACGGTCCTGCTCTCCAGGGAAGGCCCTCGAGTGCCGATATTCCGGAGTGCATGTTCGGTAAGGGACAGCACCAAGCGCTGCTGCACGAAGTCACGTGGCTGCGCCAGCGCGTCGCCGAGCTCGAATCGGACCGCGCCCGCGGGCTGCGACTAGACGCCGTCACCGGTCTGTTGAGCGCGCGTGGGTTCCGCGGCCGCCTGTCTGAGGAGGTCGAGCGCGGGCGGCGCTACCAGCGGACTCTGTCGGTCGTGGTCGTATCGATCGACGACTTCGCGACGCTCGAGCTGAGACACGGGTTCAAGGCGGGCGACGAGCTCCTGGGAGCGGTCGGCAGGCGCCTCGCGAGCACGACCCGCTCACACGATCTGATCGGCCGGACCGGCCAGGCCGAGTTCGGGCTGCTGCTGCCCGACACCGACGCCGAGGGCGCCCTGCCCGCGCTCGAGCGGCTGCTGGTCGAGCTCGAGGTGATCGGCGAGGGGGCGATCCGAGCGGCGGGGGCATCGATGGGCATCGCAACGCTCGAGCGAGGCATGAGCGCCGAGGGTCTGCTCGCAAGCGCGCGGATGGCGTGCCTGCACGCGCAGAGCGCCGGCGGCGGACGCGCGGTCCTGGCCGCCGAGCACGTCGAGAACGAGCCGTCGAACGCGCCGCAGCGCGATGCGATCGAGGCGCTCGCGGTTGCGCTGCTCGAGCGCGACCGGTACACGGGCGAGCATTCCGAGGCGGTGATCGAGATGTCCGGCGCGGTCGCGCGCAACCTGGGGCTGAAGCTGCCCGAGGTCGAGCGAGTCAAGTCCGCGGCGCTGCTGCACGACATCGGCAAGGTCGCGATCCCCGACGAGATCCTCCATAAGCCCGGACCGCTGACCGATGATGAGTGGAAGCTGATGAAGGAGCATCCGGTGATCGGTGAGCGGATCCTGCGCGTGCTCCCCGGCCTCGGCAACGTCGCTCGGATCGTCCGTCATGAGCACGAGCGCTGGGACGGCGGCGGCTATCCCGACGGGCTGATCGGCGACGCGATCCCGCTCGGCAGCCGGATCATCATCGCCGCCGATACCTATCACGCGATCACCTCCGATCGGCCCTACCGCGCCGCGCGCTCGCACTCAGAGGCGGTCGAGGAGCTGACGCGATGCGCCGGCACCCAGTTCGACCCGACCGTCACCGCCGCTCTGATCGGGCACCTGTACGGCCAGCGCCAGGCCGGCGCGGTCGGCTAGCTGCAGTAACTCCTACTGATCTCGCTTGATCCCCAGCACGCTGAGGAAGAAGCTCGAGAAGATGATCTGCACGCCCAGCATCAGCATCACGGCGGCGGGGATCGCGAGCCGGAGCGTGCTCGGGTAGTCGAGGTGGTGGAATGAGGAGTCATCCCAGCGGACGAGCGCGATCACGGTCAGGATCAGGCTCGCGAGCAGCAAGACGCCGCCGGCCAGCAGCCCGCGCTCGAGCGAGAACACCTTCCTGGCCCGGTTGACGAGCGGCGTATCGGGCAGGAAGCCCTCCGACGCTGCGTAGACCCGCGCCAGCGCCGAGAACGCGACGCCCTGGAAGCCGACCACGATCGCGGCGCCGGCGTACAGCAGCGTGTGCACATCGAGCCTCGCGCCGAATATGTCGAGCGCTCCCGGGAGCACGGCGATCGACAGCGCGAGGCCGACCAGCATCAGCGCCAGCCCCGGGTAGAAGAACAGCCACCGCGGGCTGTACAGAAGGAAGAAGCGGAGCGTCCGCCAGCCGTCGCGCCAGGTGCGCAGGTGAGGCGGGCGGCTGCGGAGATCTGGCGACAGGGTCGTCGGGACCTCGGAGACGCGCAGGCCGTACAGGGCCGCCTTGGCGACCATTTCGACACCGAGCTCCATACCGGGGCTCTGCAGGTTCAAGGTCGGTAGCACGTCGCGCCGGAACGCGCGCAGGCCGCAGTAGAAGTCGCCGACGGGGGCATGGAAGAACAGCCGCCCCATCCAGCTCAGCCCGGGGTTGCCGACATAGCGGTGCAGCGGCGGCATCGCACCGGGCGCGATTCCGCCGGCGAAGCGGTTGCCCATCACGAGCTCAGAACCGGCGTCGAGCGCCTCGATGAACCGTGGCAGGTGGGCGAAGTCGTAGCTCCCATCGGCATCGCCCATCAGGATGTACTTGCCGCGCGCGGCGGCGAACCCGCCCTGGAGCGCTGCGCCGTAGCCGCGTGCCTTGACGTGCGCGACGCGAGCCCCGAGCGACTCGGCCAGCTCCACTGAGCCATCGGTCGAGCCGTTGTCGGCGATCAGGACCTCGCCTTCGATCCCGAGGTCCTTGATCGCGCCCTGCGCTTTGCGGATGCACGGCTCCAGCGACTCGGCCTCGTTCAGGCACGGCATCACGATCGTCACGACGCAGCCATCCGGCTGGCGCTCCGACGCACTCGGATCAGGCCCGGTGTCGGACAAGGTTTCTTCTGCGTAGGTGTCCATCGCCACGGTCTCATGCCGGCACGCGCAGAGGGTCCGCGGCCGGCGGCGCCAGAGGCTAGCAACCGCAGGGGCTGCTGCTACTGTGGCCCCGTTCATGATCGGTTCGGACCCCGTCGTAGAGCGGGGCGCAGCGGACGCGACTGGACCGATTGAAGGTCCCCCCGCACGGGCGGTCAACGTCCTCCGCGATCGCCCTTTGACGTCGATCTGCATCGCCTGCCTGGTGCTGGCGATCGTCAGCGTGCTCGTGCTGCCTTGGGTGCCGAGCTCCGACCCGTATGCGTGGATCAGCTGGGGCCAGGAGGTCGCGAGCCACATCGTCGGCACGAAGATCCAGTTGAGCTTCGGCGGCGGCCCATCGTGGAAGCCGTTCCCGGTCGTGTTCACCTCGGTGTTCGGGTTCTTCGGCGGCGCCGGCCCGAGCATGTGGCTCGTCGTCAGCCGCACGGCCAGCCTGTTGGCGCTGGTGGGGATCTTCCGGCTCGGGCGGCGCTTCGGCGGCACCGCGGCGGGAGTGCTGGCCGTGGTGGCGCTCTGCATGACCCAGGACGCCGTCTTCTACTTCGCGCGCGGCACGTCCGAGCCGCTGGTCGCGGCCTGCACCGTGTGGGCGATCGAGCGCCACCTGGCCGGCTCGCGGCGGATCGCCTACGTCGTGCTGTTCCTGGGTGCGCTCAACCGCCCCGAGTTCGGGCCGATCGTGTTGCTGTACGCCCTCTATCTGTGGTTCTCGGACCCCGCCGCGCGGGCGCTGGCCGTGTCGCTGCTCGTGCTGGTCCCGATCTTCTGGCTCGTGCCGCCCGGGATCGTGAGCGGCAACTTCCTGCAGGCCGGCAGCGCGGCGGCGGGCGGCAAGGGCTCGCCGGGAAGCGCCTGGGGCGAGCTCAAGTCGGCCGTCAGCCTGATGACGGCACCGATCCTGATCCTGGCAGCGATCGGATTCGGGATCGCGTACGTGCGGCGCAACTGGGCGCTGATCTGGCTCGGCGTGATCGCCGTGCTATGGGCGTTGATGGTCGCGCTGATGACGCAGGTCTTCTACGGCCTGCCGCGCTACCTGTTGCCGGCCGCGGCGATCGGATGCGTGATGGCGGCGCTCGCGGTCGTGTGGATCGCGGAGGAGGCGATCAAGCGGGTTCCGAACGTCAGCGCGGGCTCGCGCCAGGCGGTGGCGGTCGCACTCGCGGCGGGCGCGGTCGTGCTCGCGCTGACGCTGCCGTCGACGATCAACCGCGGCAAGCTGATCGTCACCCAGGTCAAGCAGGCCAACCAGGCGGGGAGCTTTCAGAAGCACCTGTTCGCGGCTGTGGACAGGATCGGCGGGAAGAAGACGCTGTTCGTCTGCCGGCTGAGCTACGTCGCGGTCAACCACTCGATGGCGAGCGTGCTGGCGTGGAAGCTGAAGGTCGACCTGGTCAAGATCCGGCCGCTGATGGTCTCCCAGGGGTACGTCTTCGCCGCGCCACGTACGACGGACACAGGCAGTGTGCCGCCGATCCTCAGCGCGGGCGTGGACCGGGTTCGGCTGGTAACGGGCCTCGGTGAGTGGAAGGTGTACGCAGTCTCGCGCCGGCAGAGCTCGCGGTTCGGTGCGGCCGGGTCGCTGTGCCCGGGCCGCGTCTCCTGATCCCCCGGCTGCCGTGTGAGGTTGGGCGGGCCACCTTCGTGGCCGTGAGAAACGGCGCTATGAATGAGCGAGGAGCCTGGGGGGGGTTGCGTCGGGTTCCTGGGAGGAGACGAGTCGGCGCCCTCGATGGCGTGTCCGGGCGCACCGGATTCACGTAAGACTGTCGTTACGGGCCGCGCGCGGCTCGTTCCTCGGACCTGGATGGATTTCGGCATCTATTTCGTCGAAACTCATCCACAGCGCGGCTGGTGCAATCCCGTGTCCCTCAACCACGGTTTTCATGGATCCGGTGCGTCAGCGAAGCGGGATGCCTGCCTCTTCACTGACGCAGTTTTTCAGGCCACGAAGGTGGCCGCCGAGCGCCACTCGGACGACGACCGGTCGCGTCTACGACCCCACGCACGCCGGCGCTGAGACCCCCGGCGGTGTGATCCGGTAGACCCGCCAAAGCCCGGCGACCGCCGACAGGTGGTGCACGTGCGGGTTCAGGGTGATCGGCGCCGCGGACCCGTCGATCGTCGGGTTGTGCGGCGCGACGAAGTCGTCCCCGGGCACCGCCAGGACGGTCTTGACGTGCGACAGGCGCACGTTCAGCTTCCACGCGAGCGCGGTCTGCATCGTGTGGTTGACGGCGGCGACGCTGGTTGGGCACGGCAGCACGCGGTGCGAGCCGCCGGCCGCTCCCACCGCGTCGGACAGCTGTGTATCGAAGCGCACGGCCAGGTCGGCCTGGCCCTTCTCCTTCCAGGCGAGGCTGACGCGTCCGTGCGCGAACGGAACGGACGCTGCCAGCGCCACGACGACCACCCCCCAACGCCGCCAGCCCCCGCCGAGCAGGTCGCCCAGGCGCACGACGCCGACCCCGGCGAGCACGCATTCGAGTCCCGCGGCCGGGTACATGAAGCGCCCGAGGCCGGGATAGCCGACGAGCGTCATCGCGACGACGACGGCGACCCACGCCGCCGCTCCGGCCGCCAGCGCAAGCGTCAGCCGATCGCGCTCACGCCAGGCCAGCACGACGGCGATCGCCGCCGCGATCAGCGCCGGCAGGATCGCCAGATCGATGCCGCGGTGGAGCACGGTCACGAACGGATCGCTCCCGAGGTGGCCGTTGTAGTCGGCCGCCTGGGTGCTCGCCGAGAAGGGGTGCCCGGTGGAGATCCCCGTCGGGCCGAACCACAGCAGTGGCTGCACGAGGAAGCAGCCGGCGACGAGCGCTCGCAGGGAGGGCTCGGTCCGCCATAGCCACAGTCCGTAGAGCCCAAGGAACGGCCAAGCCTCCGGGCGGATCAGTCCGGTTGCGGCGAGCAGCACGAGCGCCGTGGCCCGGCGCCCGGCGACATGGCGGTCGATTGCCCACAGCACGCACGCGACGAGCATCGGCTCCGAGGCTCCTCGGAACATGTAGTGGACCCAGTCCTGCGTGATCGTCCCGACGGTCTCCTGGGTCAACAACAGCGCGACGGCCGCCAGCACGCCGGCGACCGGCCCCGCCAGGCGCGCGGCGAGCCGGAACGCGGCCACGAACGCGAGCAGCCCCCCCGCTCGCGCCGCCACGAGCCACAGCTTCGGCGCCGCGCCACCGAACAGCCCGAAGACGGTCGTGAACGCGACCGGCAGCGGCTTCCACGAGGAGCCGCCGTTGGTCGCGAACACACCGTGCGTGAGTTCGCGGCCCCAGACGATCCAGGCCCACGGGTCATAGCTCGGCACGGAGGGCAGCAGCAGCACCGACAGCGCAGCGAGCGCGACGCAGGCGACCACGGCAGTGCTCGCGTCGCCCGCTCGCAACCGCCGAGCGCGATCGCGGAGCCGTTCGGCCTGAGGCGCTACGGGCGCGAGAGCCGACACCGAATCAGCTCCGCCAGGACGCGGAAGCCGTCGACCGCGGTCAGCTTCTTCCCTTCCTTGGTCAGCCGTGCGTGGTAGCTGACGGGGACCTCGTAGATCCGCTCGCCGCGCTGCACGAGCCGCGCGGTGATCTCGGGCTCGATCGCGAAGCCCGGCGAGCGCAACGACAGGCTGCGGAACAGATCGGTCCGGATCACCTTCTGGCAGGTCATGATGTCGCGCAGGTAGACGTTGAAGAGGACGTTGCAGGCCAGCGTGACGCCCTTGTTGCCGAGCACGTACAGGAACGAGTGGCTCGTGTAGCCATCGAAAGCACGCACGCCGAAGCAGGCGTTCGTGCGCCCTCCGAGCAGCGGCGGCAGCAACACACCGAGATCGGCCGGGTCGTATTCCAGGTCGGCGTCGAAGATCGCGGCGTACTCGCCGCTGGCGTGCGTCAGCGCGGTCCGCACCGCGGCGCCCTTGCCCTGATTGTGCTCGTGCTCGTGCAGATGGACGCGCCCGTCCCAATTGCCGCCCCGCAACAGCTCACGGGTGCCGTCCGTCGAGCCATCGTCGACGACGATCAGCTCAAACGGCGTTGGCAGCTCGGTCTCGAGCACCTGCTCGATCGCCCGCTGGACCCGCTCGAGCTCGTTGTAGACCGGCATCAGGATCGAAAGCATCAGCGGCATGAAAACATGCCGCCATGGATTTCGCCGCCGCGGGACTCCTCGACGGCCTCGACGGCGAGGAGCGCAGCGCGCGGTTGAAGCTGCTGGAGCGCCTCGAGCGCGACGGCGTCAGCCTCGAGGAGCTGTCCGCTGCGGCGGCGGAGGACCGGCTCGCGTTGCTGCCGCTCGAGCGGGTCCTCGGAGCGCTGTACACCGCCGCCGAGGTCGAGCAGCGCAGCGGCGTGCCGGCGGCGCTCTTGATCCGCTTCCGGCGCCTGCTCGGGCTGCCCGACGCCGGACCCGACGACCGCGTGTTCAGCGAGGACGACATCGCGGCCGGCCAGTCGACGGAGCTGTTCCTCGCATCGGGCCTCGATATCGAAGCCATCGCCGAGATCACGCGCGTCCTCGGCGAAGCGATGGGCCGAGTCGCCGGGACGACGGGCGCGGCGTTCGCGGAGGCGTTCCTGCAGCCCGGGGACTCCGAGGCGGACGTTGCGCTGCGGTTCGAATCGCTCGCCGAGCAGCTGACACCGGCGCTCGGTCCGGTGCTGGTCGCGGCGTACAGCGCTCACCTGCGCGAGCAGGTGGGGCGCGTGATCATCGGCCGCGCCGAGCGCGAGTCGGGCCAGCTCGCCGGCGCTGAGACGCTGAGCATCTGCTTCGCGGACCTCGTCGGCTTCACGCGGCTGGGCGGCGAGGTCGAGGCGCAGGAGCTCGGCGGCGTCGCGCGGGCGCTCGCGAGGCTCGCGGCAGATCTGAGCGAGCCGCCGGTCCGGCTCGTGAAGACGATCGGCGACGCGGCGATGTTCTTCTCGCCCGAGCCCGGCCCGCTCGTCGGGGTCGCACTGTCGCTGGTGGAAGCGGCACAGGACGCCGAGCTCCCCGCGCTGCGCGCGGGGATCGCAAGCGGCCCGGCGCTGTTCCGCTCCGGGGATCTGTACGGCCACGCGGTCAACCTCGCAAGCCGGGTGACGGGCGTGGCCAGGCCCGGAAGCGTCCTCTGCACGCAGGAGATCCACGACGCCACCGAGGACGCCTACGACTGGTCATTCGCTGGGCGCTTCAAGCTCAAAGGCGTGGCCGAGCCTGCGCCACTTCACCGCGCTCGGCGCCCTTCAGAGCAGCCGCCGCAGGCTAGGCGATCGAGTGGAGGTCGATCACGAAGACGAGCGTCGAATTAGCCGGGATCTTCGCCTGCTTCTGATTCTTGTACGCGAGGCTCGGCGGGATGATCAGTTCGCGGCGGCCGCCGACCCGCATGCCCGGGATCCCCTTGGTCCATCCCGGAATCACGCCCGAGAGAGGGAACGAGACCGGCTGACCACTGCCGTCGTTCCAGGAGGCGTCGAATTGCTTGCCCCCCTTGTAGAGGACGCCGACGTACTGCACCGTGACCGTCGAGCTCGCCGTCGCTGCGGGCCCAGTGCCCTTGATCAGGTCCTTGATCACGAGATTCTTCGGGGGCGGTCCGCTCGGGATCGTCACCGTCGGCTTCTTCGACAACGCGGCGGGGAGCGGCGTGCTGGGTGTCGTCGTGGTGGTCGTCGGCGTCGTCGGCGTGCTCGTGGTCGGGGTCGACGGAGTCGCCGCCTCGGCGGTGAGGCCCCCCGACGGCGCCTGCTGGACGCCGGGGGCTGTCGAGCTGCCGCACGCCGCGAGCGTCGCGGCGAGCATGGTCAGCACCGGAAAGGTGAGAAGGCGCTTGGTCATCGAGCGCGGGAGGGTAGCGAACCCGCGGACGTCAGGAAGCGATCCGCTCGAGCACGGCGGCGTCGACATCGAAGTTCGCGTCCACCGACCCGACGTCGTCCAATTCCTCGAGCCCGTCGATCAGCTTCAGCAGCCTCGCCGCATCGGCCTCCTCGACCGGCACCCGCACGGTCGGGCGCTGACTGACGTCGGCGCTCTCGAACTCCACCCCCGCCTCGGTCAGCGCCTGACGGACGGCGGCCAGATTCCCGGGCTCGGTGATCACCTCGTAGACATCGTCGTCGAGCGCGATGTCCTCCGCCCCCGCGTCGATCGCGGGGATCAGGTCATCCTCGTCGTAGCGGCTCGCATCGACGACGATCACGCCGCGCTTCTCGAACAGGTACGAGACCGATCCAGGCTCGCCGAGGTTGCCGCCGTGCTTGGAAAGGATGTGGCGCACGTCCGCCCCGGTCCGGTTGCGGTTGTCGGTCAGCGCCTCGATCAGCAGCGCCACGCCACCGGGGCCGTATGCCTCGTACAGCACGGTCTCGATCTGGTCGGCGTCGGCACCTTCGCCGGTCCCCTTCGCGATCGCACGCTCGATGTTGTCCTTTGGCATCGAGGCGTCCCGCGCTTTCTGGACGGCCAGCGCCAGCGCCGGGTTGCCGTCGGGGTCCCCCCCTCCCTCTCGGGCGGCGACGGTGATCGCCCGCGTCAGCTTCGTGAACTGCTGGCCACGCCGCGCGTCCACGACCGCCTTCTTGTGCTTGATCGAGGCCCACTTTGAATGTCCGGACATGGACGTGAGTCTAGGACGGTAGGCTCCGGTCCGATGCAACGTTTCGCGTTGATCGCGCTCGCAGCCGCGGCGCTGGCGCTCGCCGGGTGCGGCTCCAGCGGTTCGAGCAGCTCGAGCAACTCGGGTGCTTCCACCGGCGCGAGCGCTCCGGCGTCGCCCCCGACCACGCCGGCCGCGGGGTCCGGGCTCCACGTCGTGGTGAAGGACCTCGCCTTCTCGCCCAAGGCGACGCAGGCGAAGGTCGGCCAGACGATCACGTGGACGAACGAGGACCAGGTCGCCCACAACGTCTCGTACGTCAGCGGCCCGAAGTTCAAGTCCTCCGGCAACCTCGCCGACGGCGGGACGTTCTCGCTCAAGCTGACCCAGGCTGGAGTGATCCACTATGTGTGCACGATCCACCCGTTCATGACGGCGACGATCGTCGTCTCGAAGTAGCGTCGGCTAGCTAGCCCAGAGCGCCGGCCGCTCCCGGTAGAACTCGATCGTCCGCTGCAGCCCGTCCTCGAGCGTGACGGCGGGCTCCCAGCCGGTCAGCGACCGGAGCTTTGAGTAGTCGACCCACTGGCGCTCGATCTCTCCGGCCGGGACGCCGGTACCGCGAATGTCGGGTGCGACGTCGCTGCCGGCGAGGCGACAGATCGTGGCGACCACGTCGCCGACCCGGTGCGGCCTGCCGCCACCGGCGTTGAACGCCTCGCCGCGCGCGCCCTCGACGGCGGCGCCGAGCGCGTCCCAGATCGCCAGGTAGGCCCGAACCGCGTCCTCGACGTACAGGAAATCGCGCTCGGGCGAGCCGTCCGAGCGCACGACCGGCGGGCGACCCGCGAGTGCCGCACAAACGGCTTCGGGGACCAGCCGCGAGCGGTTCGTGTCGCCGCCGCCGTAGAGGTTCGCGAATCTGGTCACGGCGACGGGCACCCCGAACGTGCTCCAGTACGACCTCGCGAGCAGGTCCGTCGCGGCCTTGGAGACGTCGTACGGATACGAGGGCTGCAGCGCGAGCTGCTCGGTGTACGGCAGCTCGGCGTGACGGCCGTACGCCTTGTCCGACGACGCCACGACGACGCGCTCGACACCGTGAGTCCGGCACGCCTCGAGCACGAGCCAGGTGCCGCGGATGTTCGTCTCGAAGGTCGACAGCGGCGCGTGGTTGGCGGTCCCGACGAGCGTCTGCGCGGCGAGGTGGAACACGTCCGTGACCTCGTACTCGTTGAGCGCCCGAGCGACGAGACCGTCGTCGCAGATGTCGCCGTTCACGGTGTCCACGCGCTCGGACAGCCCGAGCAGCCTCAGGCTTGAGATCGCCGGCTCGTCGCGCCTGATCGCGACGACGCGCGCGCCGCCCTCGAGCAGTCCCCTCACGAGCCAGGATCCGAGCAGGCCGTGGGCGCCCGTGACGAGCACCGAGCGGCCGGTCAGCTCCACAACTTCCACGGCGCGCTGCCCTGCGCCCACAGGTCGTTGAGCACGACCGCGTCCTTGTAGGTGTCCATGCAGTCCCAGAAGCCCTCGTGCTTGTAGGCCCGCAGGCTGCCGCCCGCCGCGAGGCGCTGGAGCGGATCGCGCTCGAGCACGCTGTCGACCGCGAGCACGTCGAACACGCCCGGCTCGAAGCAGAAGAAGCCGCCGTTGACCCAGTGCTCGGAGCGGGGCTTCTCGATGAAGCCGCGGACGACTCCGTCGCCGTTCAGCTCCGCGACCCCGAACTGGAGCTCGGGGCGCACCACGGTGACTGTCGCGAGTCCGCCGTGCGCCGTGTGGTAGCCCACCAGCGCGCTCAGGTCGATGTCGGCAACCCCGTCCGCGTAGGTGGCGCAAAAGGGCCCGCCTAAGAGCTCACCCGCGGCATGGAACAGCCGCCCGCCGGTCGGGGTGTCCACCCCGGTCTGCAGGCACCGGATCTCGGCCGCGGCGGGCCAGTCCGCGGCAGCTGCGAACTCCTCGATCTGCTCGCCCATGTACCCGGTCAGCAGCAGAAACCGGCGAAAGCCCTGGGCCAGGTAGATCTGGATCACGTGCCACAGGATCGGGCGCCCGCCGATCTCAACCAGTGCCTTGGGGATCGACTTGGTGTGCTCTTGCAGGCGCGTCCCGCGGCCGCCGCACAGGATCGCCACCGGAGCACTGACGAGGCTCGGGGTCACGGCCGAGCATTATCCACGAGGGTTCCTCCACGCTGCGATCGCGTGCGCTCGTTCGAACGTCGGGAGATGGCGATCCTGGGGGCGCTGCTGGCGGCGGGCACCGCGATCCGGATCTGGATCGCGTTCACGAACTACGGGCTCAAGTACGACGTGAACACGTTGTCCATCGTCGCCCGGCTGCTTGCGACGCATCCGCTCCACGCGTACGCCTTTGAGCGGTGGCCTTACCCGGGCGGGTATTTCCCGGTGCTTCTTCTCTGCCGCTGGATCGCGGACACGACGGGCGTCGCCTTCTCGTCGGTCTTGAAGCTCCCGTCGATCATCTGCGACGCGGGCATCGCGGCACTGCTCGCTTGGCCGCTGGGACGTTTCGGCGCCTCACCGCGCCAGCGACTCGTGACCGTCGCGCTGGTCGCGCTGGGCCCGTCGTTCATCGTGATCTCGGGCTATCACGGTCAGATCGACGCGGCGGCGATTCTGCCTGCGCTGGCGGGAGTCATCGTGTGGAAGCTCGGCGGTGAGCACCGGGCTTGGCAGGCCGGCGCCCTGATCGGATTGGCTGCGTCGGTCAAGCAGCCGCCGTTCTTCGCCGCGCTGGCGCTGCTGCCCACTGCCCGCTCGCCGGGAGATCGCCACGCTCATTGGCTGCGCCGGGCGATCCCGCTGCTCTCGGTCGTCCCATTTCTGATCGACAACCCACACCAGCCGTGGACGTCGCTGACGTCCAATAGGGGGATCCCCGGGCTCGGAGGCTTGAGCGTGCTGCTCCAGCCCGGGCTCGCTCGAGACCTGCAGCACGGGTACCTCGGCGCGTGGCCGCCGCTGACCCAGTGGTTCTACGGGAAGGAAAACTGGATCCGGCCACGCAGATCTACTTTCACTTCGCCGTATCCGCCTTCGGCTGGGTCTATGTGCCGCTGATCTTGCTCGTCTGGGCCGGGATCGCGATCTGGCTCGTCGCCGCACTCCGCCGCGCACGGATAGCCTCCATCGCATGAGGGTCGCAGTCATCGGGGCCGGCGTCGCCGGGCTCGCCGCCGGACATCGCCTGTCGCAGAGCGGTCACGCCTGCGATGTCTACGAACGCTGGCCGGGCCTCGGCGGCCAGGCGGCGACGATCGACGCCGGCGGCGGCGTACGGATCGAGCGCTACTACCACCACCTGTTCATGACCGACCGGCATATCAAGGCGCTATGCCGGCAGCTGGGCCTCGAGGACGAACTCGAATGGCGGCCATCGTCGGTCGCGATGTTCTCCGGTGGACGCAACTATCCGTTCACGACCCCGTTCGACCTGCTCCGCTATTCGCCGCTGTCGCTCCGCTCGCGTCTGCGGATGGGCGCAGCCGTACTGGCGCTGCAGCGCCGCCACCGCGTCGAGCCCTTCGAGCTGATCACGGCGAGGGCGTGGATCGAGCGGGTGATGGGCCGCGAGGTCTGGGAGCAGGTGTGGGGACCGTTGCTGCAGGCGAAGTTCGGCGAGCGAGCGGACGCGATCGCGATGGCGTGGCTGTGGAGCAAGCTGACGCTCCGCCGCGAGCTCAAGGGCGACGAGGCTCGCAAGGAGTTGCTCGGCTATCCGCGACACAGCTTCGAGACGATCTTCACCGAGCAGGCCAGCGTGATCGAGACGGCCGGTGGCCAGGTGCTGATCGACCGCCCGGTGGCGGCCCTCGAGCGCGACCAGGACGGGTTCCTCGTGCACCCGGCGGCCCCGGACTCGTTCCGACGCGGGCTCGATCCCCGGAAGTTCGAGCGTCTGGGAGAGCCCGAGCGGTACGACGCGGTGATCGCGACTGTGCCATCCGATGTCTTCGTCCGGCTGCTCGACGAGCGGCTCGAGCGCCGCCTGCGAAGCGACTACCTGCGCCGCGTTCGGGCCAGCGAGTACCACACCGCCCTGTGCCTGGTGCTCGAGGTCGAGCAGCCGCTGACCCCGTTCTACTGGACCAACGCGATCGATCCCGAGCTGCCGTTCTGCGGGCTCGTCGAGCACACGAACTTCATCGAGCCCGAGCGCTACGGAGGCCGCCGGTTCGCGTACGTCGCCAACTACGTGGCGGCGGACGACCATCTGCTCGAGCTCGACGCTGACGAGCTGCTGACCGCTTACGAGCCGGGCCTGCGGCGGATCAACCCCGACTTCTCGCGCGACTGGGTGCGGGAGCGATGGCTGTTCCGCGAGCCGCACGCCCAGCCGATCGTGACGATCGGCTATCGCGACCGGATGCCGGCACTCGACACCGGAGTTCCGGGGCTCGTGCTCGCCAACACGACCCAGATCTACCCGGAAGACCGCGGCACGAACTATTCCGTCCGCCTCGGCTGGGACGCGGCCGCGACGCTGCTCTCCCAGCAGGGGGTCGGCGGTCACGTCACCTCTACGATGCCCGGCCGATGACCGTGCCGGCGCCTGAGATCTTCAAGGCCTACGACATCCGCGGCCTGTACGGCTCGGAGCTCGACGCGCACGCCGCGCGCCTGATCGGCCGGGCGTTCGCCCGCGTGATCGGCGACCTCGAGGGCAAGCCGGTCGGCCAGCTGCGCCTCGGGCTCGGGCGGGATATGCGGCTGACGGCGCCGGAGATGGCGGAGGCCTATCGCGAAGGTATGCGCGAGGAGGGCGCGGCGGTGCTCGATGCGGGCGAGGTCGGCACCGAGATGCTCTATTACCTCGTCGGGTCGCGCGACCTCGACGGCGGCCTGATGTGCACCGCCTCGCACAACCCGAAGGCGTACACGGGCGTGAAGCTGGTCAAGCGCGGCGCGATCGCACTGTCAGGCGACGCCGGCATCGGCGACGTCCGTGGGCAGATCGACGCCGGGCTGGGTGACCCGCCGGGCGGCGGTAGCGTCGAGGAGGTCTCGCTCTACGAAGAGTTCCACGAGGCGGCGTTCGGGTTCATCGAGCCGAGCGCCATCAAGCCGCTCAAGGTCGTCGTCGATGGTGGGAACGGCATGGCGGGGCCGATGGTCGGCCCGCTGCTCGAGCGTCTCGGCCTGACGCTGATCGCGGCTTACTGGCAGCCCGACGGCAATTTCCCCGACCACGAGCCGAATCCGCTGCTGCCCGAGAACCGCGAGTTCATCACCCGTGAGGTCGTCCGGACCGGCGCCGACCTCGGGATCGCCTGGGACGGCGACGCCGACCGCTGTTTCTTCATCGACGAGACCGGGATGTTCGTCGACGGCGACTTCCTGACGGCGCTGATGTCCGAGTCGATGCTGCGACGCGATCCCGGCGGGACGATCCTCTACGACGTGCGCGCCAGCCGCGCCGTCGCCGATACGGTGGACGAGTTCGGCGGCCGGGCGCTGATCAACCGCGTCGGACATGCGTTCTTCAAGACCCGGATGCGGGCCGAGGGCGCCGCGTTCGGCGGCGAGGTCTCCGGCCACTACTACTTCCGGGACTTCTACTGCGCGGATTCGGGCACGCTGCCGGCGCTGCTGATCCTCGAGCTGCTCTCGCGCCGCGGCGTGACGATGTCCGAGTTGCTCGAGCGCTATCGCTCGAACTACTTCATCTCGGGCGAGATCAACTCCGAGGTCGCGGATCCCGCGGCGAAGATGGAGGAGCTCGCCGAGCGCTACTCGGACGCGACCCAGAGCCGCCTCGACGGCATCTCGATCGACTACGACGAGTGGCACTTCAACGTTCGCCCGTCGAACACCGAGCCGCTGCTGCGACTGTGCCTCGAATCGCTGGTCTCCCGTGAGGATATGGAGCGCCGGCGCGATGAGGTGCTGGCGGTGATCCGCTCGTGACGGCGCCGACGCCGCTCGAACGAGCGGCGAGCGCCGGCATCCATCGGCTCGGGATCCCGACGCCGTTCCTCGTCGGGCGCGTCAACTGCTACCTGATCGAGGACGAGCCGCTGACGCTGATCGACACCGGGCCGAACTCCGGCAAGTCACTCGACGAGCTCGAGCAGGCACTCGCGGCCCACGGGCGCGTGGTCGAGGACCTCGAGTTGATCGTGCTCACCCACCAGCACATGGACCACGTCGGGCTGCTCGAGATCCTCGAGCGGCGCTCGGGGGCCCAGGTTGCGGCGCTGCACACGCTCGGACCGTACCTCGCCGACTGGAGCGCCAGCGCGGCTGCCGACGACGATTTCGCCCAGGAGACGATGCGCCGCCACGGCACCCCGTCCGAGCTCGCGACCGTGCTCGGAGCAGTCGGATCCGCGTTCCGCGCGTTCGGCTCCGGCGGGACGGTGACGCAGCCGCTTCACGACGGCGACACGGTCCAGCTGAGAGACCGCTCGCTGACGGTCATGCACCGACCCGGCCACAGCCCATCGGACACGCTGTTCTGGGACGAGCAGCGCCGGATCCTGCTCGGCGGCGACCACCTGCTCGCCCATATCTCCTCGAACCCGCTCGTCTCCCGACCGCTCAACGGGGTCGATGACGGCGAGCGCCCGCACGCGCTGCTGAACTACATGAGCTCGATGCGCGCAACCCGGGAGTTGCCGGCCGAGATCGTGATGCCGGGTCACGGCGACCCGATCACCGACCACGCGACGCTGATCGACGAGCGCTTCCGGATGCACGAGCGTCGCGCGCGCAAGATGCTGAAGATGCTCGCGCCGGCACCGCTGACCGCCTACGACGTCGCTCTCAAGATGTGGGGCAATATCGCCGTGACGCAGGCGTTCCTGACGATCTCCGAGGTCCTCGGGCACATGGACCTGCTGGTCCGCGACGGACTCGCGCGGGAGCGCGAGCAGGACGGCGTGGTCTCGTTCGAGGCGCTCTCCGACACCGCCTCCTGACGCGTCGATACGCCACCCGCGGCCGCCGCCGTGCCGCGCTGGCTGTCGGCGCAGCGCTCCCGCGTCCCGCGGAGTGGAGCCTACGGGTAGGCGGAGGTTCCGGGACGTAGCGGGGACACGGTCGCGGTCGTGCATTCGTACGCGCCGTTGGGGATCTTCACCGTGATCGTCGCCGTGTCGTCGGGCGGGATCACCTGGAGGCCGTAGGCGGTCGTGCAGCCGGCGGTCGAGGTGACCCCGTGCGTGACTCCGAGGCGGAACGAGACCGTTTGCCCGGGCGCAACCGTCAACGCGATCAATGGCGCGGTACCAAAGAAATCGTGGGTCGAGCGCATCGTCGCGGTCGTCAGGCCCTGGCCGGATTTGTTCAGGAACAGGACGCCGGGATAGCCATACGTGTGGCACGGACCACTGCCGGTGTTCCGAAGCGCGAACCCGAGCTCCCCGTGACCGGTGGCGCCCTGTCCGCCGAGATACGAGAGTGACAGCGTCGATGCCACGCACGCAGGCGTTCCGGTGGTCGTCGTGGTCGTCGTCGTGGTGGTGCTGGCCGCGCCCGTCGTCGTCGTCGTCGTGCCGGTCGCGGAGCCGGAACCGGTCGATGCGCCCGTCTGCGCGACACTGCTCGCGGTCGTATTCGAGCTTCCGCACGCCCCGAGCGCAAGCGCCGCGAGCGCACAGATCAGCAGGCTGACCGGCCTCATCGCTTGACTTTCGGGCATGCTGGCGTCAAATCCTTCCCTATGACGGATTCTGCAACACCTACGGATCCCGCCGGCGGCGGTCACAGCCTCGCCGAAGGGCTTGGCGACAGGCTCACCAGGTGGAACCCGTACATCGGCGCACAGCTCGTCGTCGCCAGTGCGATCTTGCTCGACGTCTCGCTCCCCAAGAAGATCACGATCGGCCCGGCATGGCTGCTGCCCTCGGTCGAGGCCTTGTTGCTCGTCGGCCTGGTCATGACCTCCCCTCACCGGCGCTTGCGCCCCTTGCAGGTCCGCCGGCGACTCGCGATCGCGATGATCGGCCTCGTCAGCGCGGTCAACACCTTCTCGCTGATCCTGCTCTGCCACTACCTGCTTCAGGGCCGCAAGGAGAACGGCCACGACCTGATCCTCGCCGGCGTCGTCCTATGGGTAACGAACGTACTCCTGTTCGGGCTCTGGTACTGGGAGCTCGATCGGGGCGGGCCGCTCGCGCGCACCACTGTGCCCGAACAGCCGGATTTCCTGTTCCCGCAGATGAGCGAGCCGAAGCTCGCCGCCGGCTGGAGCCCGAACCTGATCGACTACCTCTACGTGTCGTTCACCAACGCCACCGCGTTCAGCCCCACGGACGCGATGCCGCTCAGCCGCGGCGCGAAGCTGCTGATGGCCGCGCAGGCGCTGACGGCGCTGGTGACCGTCGGGCTCGTCGTGGCACGGGCGGTCAACATCCTCGCGTGAGTTCGCCGAGCGACCCGGTGGAGCAGGAGATCCGGCGTGTCGGGGCCGAGCTGGCCGCGGCGTTCCCGTCCGCGGCCCGCCATCCGATGCGGACGCTCGACGCCCGCGCGATGGAGCTCGCCACGAGCGACCAGGAGCTGCGGGCCGCCCTGTTCAGGTTCGTCGACGTGGTGCCGGCGTGCCGCTCGCTCGACGACCTCGCGCGCCACCTGACGGGGTTCCTCGAGGAACTTCCCGATGCTTCACCGCCGGTCGCGGCGGCGATGAAGCTGTCGGGGACGAAGGCGGGACGCGCGGCGATCGGGGCCGCGGCGGCGGGCGGGGTCCGGCACATGGCCCATCGGTTCATCGTCGGCTCGACTCCGGATGCGGCTCTCGGGGTGCTGCGCGGGCTCTGGACTCGCGGGGTGGCGAGCTCGGTCGATCTGCTCGGTGAAGCGACCGTGAGCGCGTCTGAGGCCGATGCGTACGCGGCCCGCTGCTCGGGCGCGCTCGAACGCCTCTCGGTGGCCGCCCGCGGTTGGCCGGACCGCCCGGTGCTCGAGCGCGACGGGGTCGGGGCCGTCCCGCGCGCGAACGTGTCGGTCAAGGTCTCGGCGCTGACGCCGCTGCTGCGCCCGGACGCCCCGCAGCTCGGACGGCTGGACGCGGCCGAGCGGCTGCGGCCACTGCTGCACGCGGCCCGCGCGCTCGGCGCCCACATCCATATCGACATGGAGTCGCTCGATTCGCGCGAGGCGGTGCTGGAGCTGGTGCTCGACGTGCTGTCCGAGCCCGAGTTCAGCGACGGCCCGTCCACGGGCATCGTGCTTCAGGCGTATCTGCGCGACTCGCCGGACCAGCTGGCGGTGATCACCGACTGGGCCCGCCGGGTCGATCGCACACCGCCGCTGCAGGTACGTCTTGTCAAGGGCGCCTACTGGGATCACGAGCTGGTACAGGCCCGCCAGCACGGATGGCCAACGCCGGTGTTCGAGGTCAAGGCCGACTGCGACCGCAACTTCGAGGCGCTGACGCTCGCGCTGCTGGCGGCGCGCCCGCTCGTGCGCGTGGCGGTCGCATCCCACAACCTGCGCTCGGTCGCACATGCGATCGCGGTCAACCGCTTGACCGGCGGCGAGGACCGGGACCTCGAGCTCCAGGTTCTGCGCGGGCTCGGCGATGAGCTGCAGGATGGGCTCGCCGCTCGAGGCTTTCGGGTCCGGACCTACTGCCCGATCGGCGACCTGGTCGCCGGGATGGCGTACCTGGTCAGGCGGCTGCTCGAGAACACGAGCAACGAATCGTTCCTGCACGAGCAAGCGCGTGGAGTTGCCCTCGAGCAGCTTCTCGCCGCTCCTTAGACAAATTTGCGCCAGTTCTGACGTTGTCCGTCGTTAGGGCTTACGTAGACAGTTCGTCCCAACGCTGACCGCCGGCTCAAGTGGTTGCTCCGGCAGGCCGATGCGACAGCACTCGGCACTGAGGACTGACCCGCCTGACGCCTCCGGCAGCCTCAGGTTGTGGCGATTCTGCCTCGAATCCCTAAAAAACTAGATTCCGCTTTGCTGATCCACAATCAACCAGCTACGTTGGCCGCCATGGGGGCTGACACCCTGCCCGGGCCTCACGAACCCGGTGCAGACCTACTGACTACACACGTTTTTTGGCGCACTAACCTACCGATTCATAGAGTTTGACTCGGTCGGTTCAGCGCTCTTGGAGGAGAGCCAAGTGAACGACGGGAAGCGCGGGCGGCGAGCGATTGCCGCGGCGGACGGAGAAGGATCTCACGGTAGCGTCACCGTGACGGCAAGGGGAGCTACGCAGGCCAACGGTGCTGCTAACGGGCGTCCCCACACCAACGGCAACGGGAACGGGCGGCCTAACGCCGGCGGCAACGGCACGCTGCGCTCGAACGGCGCCGGCGCAGCCACGCTTCTCGCGCTGAAGCCCGTGCCAGCGGTCGCGCAGGCGCGCGCCACGGTGCAGCCCGCCACGGTCCGCGCAATCGGCCCGACGCTGCGTGACGCGGTCTTTCGCCGCCTGCTCGCGGTCGCCGACCTCGCCGCGGCGGCCGGTGGCGTCGCGGTGATCGCGCTCGCATCGGGACACCCGCTGGCGCTCGCCAGCCTCGCGACGGTGCCGCTGATCATCGCGCTGGCCAAGATCTCGGGCCGCTATGACCATGACGAGGTCGTACTGCGAAAGTCGACGCTCGACGAAGCGCCGGCGCTGTTGATGCTCGCGGCGGCGTTTGCCCTGGTGTGGTCGATGGTGGCGTTCCTCGCGAGGCTGAAGTTGGAAATCGGGGGCGCCGGCGTCGTCGTCATGTGGGCCACGACCGCCGGCCTGCTCGTGATCCTTCGGTCCGCCGCACGCGCGCTCGGCCAGCATTCAGCGCCCCCGGAACGTGTTTTGATCGTCGGCGACTCGGTCGCCCGTACGCGGCTCGCGCAGTCGCTGGCCTGCGATCCCGGCGCGCACATCTCGGTCGTCGGCTTTGTCCCGCTCGAGGACGAGCGGCGCGAGGACACCGACTGGGGTGGCGATTGCCGCCGCAGCCGGCAGCTCGCGTTCGAGGACCTCGGCAGCATCGTCCGCGAGCTCAACGTCCACCGCGTGTTCCTGATCCCGACGACGGCCGACTCCGAGACGATGCTCGACGCCGTCAGCCGAACGACCGCGGTCGGTGTCAAGGTCTCGATCGTTCCGCGCCTGCTCGAGGTTGTCGGCTCCGCCGTCGAGTTCGACACGATCGGCGGGGTGACGGTGCTCGGCGTGCGTCGACCGGGGCTGAGCCGCTCCTCGCGGGGCGTCAAGCGGACGATGGATCTGGTCGGCTCCAGCATCGGGCTGCTGCTCCTGGCCCCGTTCGGACTAGCCGTGGCGATCGCGATCAAGCTCGGTTCGCCCGGCCCTGTGTTCTTCCGCCAGCTCCGCGTGGGTCGCGATGGACAGACCTTCAAGATGTTCAAGTTCCGCAGCATGGTCGCGGGTGCCGAGGCGCAGCGGGCGGCGCTAGAAGCGCTGAACGAGACCGATGGGCTGTTCAAGCTGAGCGCCGATCCACGCGTCACCCGCGTCGGGCGGTTCCTGCGCAAGACCTCGATCGACGAGCTGCCGCAGCTGATCAACGTCCTTCTGGGGAACATGAGCCTCGTCGGGCCACGGCCGCTGGTCGTGGACGAGGATCGCCTCGTCGAGGGCCGCCACCGCGACCGGCTCCAGCTGCCGCCCGGGATGACCGGGCCGTGGCAGGTGCTCGGCCCGAGCCGGCCGCCGCTTTCCGAGATGGTCAAGACCGACTATCTCTACGCGGCTAACTGGTCGGTGTGGACCGACGTCAAGATCCTGCTGCGAACCTTCGGGCACGTCGCGGGTCAGCGCGGGCTGTAACCCGGCTTCGCTGACACACTCCGCCGGTGAGCGTCGGCGTCATCGTGCCCGTGTACGGCCGGGTTCAGTACCTGGCGCAGGCGCTGGACGGTGTGCTGGCGCAGGAGCCGCCGCCCGACGAGGTGATCGTCGTCGACGACCATTCGCCCTCGCCGGTGCGCCTGGAGGCCCGTTTTGAGGCCCGCTGCCGGCTGATCCGCCGGGAGACGCGGGGTGGGCCGGGCGCCGCCCGCGACACGGCGCTGGCGATGCTCGACACCGAGCTCGTGGCCTTCACGGACGACGACGACGTCTGGCGTGCGGGCAAGCTCGCGGCACAGCTCGACGCCTTGCGGCGGCATCCCGAGGTGGCGCTGTGCTTCGGTGCCGCCGAGATCGCCGGAGTCGATGGTCGGGCGACCGGCGAGCGCTGGCGAACGCTGCCCGTCGGCGTGCTAGGCCCCGACCGTCTGGCTCCGCTGTTGTACGAGCACAACCCGATCCCGACCTCGAGCGTGCTCGCACGGCGGGCGGCGCTGATCGCCGCCGGCGGCTTCGGCGGGCCGTCGCTGTGCGAGGACTGGGGGCTGTGGCTGCGACTGCTGGCCCGCGGCGAGTCGTTCGTGTTCGAGCCGCGAGCAGAGATCACCTACCGCCGCCACCCGGACGGCGCGACGGCCGACATCTCGAGGCTTGCCGAGTGCTCGCTCACGATCCACGCCGACAATCGCGGGCTGGTCGACGACGCGACCTGGCGGCGCGTCAGGGCCCATGACCTGACGGCGCTCGCCCGTGGCCGCGTGCGCGAGCGCCGCTACGGAGATGCGAGGCGCGCGCTCGCGGACGCAGCTGAGCTTGTCGTGCTCGCGCCGCGTGACCGCGCGCTGCGGGCTCTGCTCGCGGTTCCGCTGCTGAGATCCGCGCTCGGCCGCCGCGGCCCGTATTAGACGACGAATGTCCGGTAGCGGATCCCGCCCCGCACCACCGACGCCACCTCGATCACGTCGTACAGGAGCAGGAACGGGACGGCCCACGGCCCGGCGCCCGCGTCGCGCGCACGCTTGGAGAGCTGCAACATGTGGCGGGTCAGCAGGAAGCGCCGAACGGGTTGCGGCAGCGCGAGCGCGACCGCCGACCGGAGCACGAGATAGTGCCACCCGTTCCAGAACACCCCGCGGCTGAGCATCACGCGCGTCTCGGGGTGACGTTTGAACAGCCGCGGGGCGTCCGACCAGCGCGCCGCCTCGCGGAGCGCGCCCAGCGGTCCGAGCTCGTGCACGGCGTGGAAGACGACAGCCTCGGGCGCGAACATCGCACCCGCCCCGGCCTCCATCGCGCGCCACGCGAGGTCCGTGTCCTCCCCCGCCGGCACCATCCCGAACGTCTCGTCGAACCCGTCCAGCTGCTCCAGCAGCGAACGCGGGTAGACGATGTTGCAGGTCTCGTACTGCGGGCCGAGCTTCCGCACCGTGACCGTCCGGGCCAGCAGCCCGATGCCGTCGCGGACCGGCTCGGTCCGGCCCTGGACGATCGCGCCGGGGTGCTCAGCGCAGACCTCGAGCGCGCGCGCCAGCCAGCTCGGATCCGGAACGCAGTCGTCGTCGGTGAACGCGACGAGCGGCGCTCGGGCGATCCGCCAGCCGCTGTTGCGCCCGCCCGCCGGTCCGCGCGTGGTCTCGTGGCGAACGGTCCGCAGCGCCAGCACCCGTCGCCCGAGCTCCTCGGCGAGCACGGCCTGCGTGCTCGACTCCGACGAGCCGTTGTCGACCACGATCACCTCGAACGCGTGGCGGTCGAGCGTCTGCTCGCGCAGCGCCGCCAGCACCATCCCTAGGTGCTCGGCTCGGTTATACGTCGAGATCACGACGGAGATCCGCGGCGTGTCGGTCATCGTGACCGTGCGACCACCGCCATGCGGTCGCCGAAGTCCGGCGCCCACATCCGGTCGGCGACGCCCGCCATCGCGCCGGCTCTGACCAGTGCCCGGCCGGCGGCCGGCGAGTAGCCGCCGATCCTTCCGAGGTAATAGCCGACGGTGAACGCCTTCGGCGCCGTAGAGATCTCGAGCAGGTCGAACCCTGAGCGGTCAAGCAGCGTCGTCAGCGATCCGCGCGTGAAGTACTGGACGTGGGTTGGAAGCACCGACCACCACCGCTTCCCCAGCGTGCGCGCGACCCGGCTGCCGGCATCCGGCAGCGCGAGCCACAGGACCCCTTGCGGGGCGAGCAGCTCGCGGATCCGGTCGAGCGCGTCCGCCGGTGCGATCAGGTGCTCGATCACGTCCCCCATCGTGATCGCGTCGAACGAACCCGGCTCGAGCGTCGCCGCGAACAGGTCCGCGGTCACGACCTCGAGCCCGAGCCTGCTGCGCGCGTACTCCGAGGCGAACTCGCTCGGCTCGACGCCGAGCGTCCGCTCCCAGCCGCGATCCCGAGCCTCCGCCAGCAGGAACCCGACCCAACTGCCGAGGTCGAGCAGCGACCCGGTGTGCGCCGCGTGGCGCTCGATCCGCTCGAGCGCCCGGCGCGCCGTGTCTCGCTGGCCCGCCTCCTCCTCCACGTACTCATCGGACGCGGCGTTCGCGTACCCATGCGCGAGCAGTTCATCCGAGGGCATCGGGTGCAGCTGCATATGGCCGCACCGCGGGCAGCGGACGATGTCCGCGAGCGCGGTGCCGAACCGGTCCGTGCTCGGGATCAGTCCGTCCTCGCCGGCATCGCCGGCGACCGCGAAGTGCGGCTCGAGCCCGCCGGCGCCGCAGGCGCTGCAGTGATCAGGTCCGCCCATCAGGCGGGCAATGTTATGGTCGCGGGTCTTGTCAGCACCCTCCGCGTTCGCCAACGAGCCGGTGCTCGAGCTGCGCCGCGCGGCCGTGCGCTCACAACTTGCCGACGCCCTGTCGGGTCTCGACGGACAGCTGCCGTTGTCGGTGCCGGCGCTGATCGGCGACGACGTGCGCAGCGGCGAGGACCTGATCTCGACCGATCCGGGCGATCCCGATCGGATCGTCGCAAGCGCCGCGCGCTCGGGCCCCGCCGACGCGCAAGCGGCCGTCGCGGTCGCGCGTGGCGGTTTTGAGCAGTGGAGCCGCGTGCCGGCATCCGATCGCGCCGCTGCGCTGATCAGGGCCGCGGCCTGGATGCGCGCACGCCGCCTCGAGCTGGCGGCCCTCGAAGTCCGCGAGTGCGCCAAGCCGTGGCCGGAGGCCGACGCCGACGTCTGCGAGGCGATCGATTTCCTCGAGTACTACGCACGAGCGGCGATCGAACTCGATCGAGGCCGGCCGCTGCTGCAGGTGCCGGGCGAGCGCAACGAGCTGCGCTACGTGCCGCGCGGCGTGGTCGCGGTGATCTCGCCGTGGAATTTTCCGCTGGCGATACCGTGCGGGATGACGGCCGCGGCGCTCGCAGCCGGCAACGCGGTCGTGCTGAAACCGGCGGAGCAGTCGCCGGGCTGCGCGCTGCGGCTCGTACAGGCGCTGCGCTCCTCAGGCGTCCCGGCGGCCGCGATCTCGCTGCTGCCGGGCGAGGGCGACGCCGGCGCAGCGCTCGTCTCCGACTCCGCCGTTGGGACGATCGCGTTCACGGGCTCGCTCGCGGTGGGGCTGGAGATCGTGCGCGTGGCCGCTCAGCCGGGCGAGGGTCAGCTCCAGTTCAAGCGCGTCGTCGCCGAGCTTGGCGGTAAGAACTGCGTGCTCGTCGACGCGGACGCCGACCTGGACGAGGCGGTACCGGGAATCGTCACCTCGGCGTTCGCGTACGCGGGTCAGAAGTGCTCCGCCGCGTCACGCGTGCTCGTCCACGAGGCGATCGCGGAGCTGCTCGTGGAGCGGGTCGCCGGCGCCGTGCAGACGCTCGTCGTCGGCCAGGCCGACTCGCTCTCAACCGACGTGCCGCCGGTGATCGAACAAGCGGCGCAGGAGCGCGTCGCGCGGTACGCCGCGTTGGCAGCGCGCGACGGACGCATCGTGTTCGCGGGCGGCGACGTGCCGGCACGCGGCTGGTTCCGGGGCCCCGTGGTCGCCGCCGACCTCGCACCCGACTCGCCGGTGCTGAGCGAAGAGGTCTTCGGCCCGCTGCTGACGATCGAGCGGATCGCGAGCATCGAACATGGCTGCGAGTTGGTCGAGCGGCTTCCGTACGCCCTGACCGGGGGGCTGTTCGCCCGCGATCCCGGGACGATCCGGCGCGTCCGTGATCGCAGCCCGGTCGGCAACCTGTATGTGAACCGCGGGATCACCGGCGCGATGGTCGCCCGCCAGCCCTTCGGCGGCAACCGCCTGTCCGGCACCGGCGCCAAGGCGGGCGGTCCCGACTACCTGCTGTCGTTCGTCGAACCGCGCGCCGTGACCGAGAACACGATGCGCCATGGGTTGGTCGTCTGAAAAAAATGCTTGATTAATTTCATGTTGAGGCCGATCATCGTCGGGGAACTTCTTGCTCATGGTCCTTGGCACGACCGACACCTGGAAGATTGCACTCGCGCTGGCGCTCGGTGGCGCGATCTTCAGCAGCGCGTACGCCGCCGCGCCGCGCCGCGCCGTGCCCGGCGCTGACCTTCGCCGCCTGGTCCTGTCCGCGGTCGCGCTGTACATCGTCGGCGCGATCGCGTCGGTGAGCCACCACCCGTTGCTCGCCGGTCTCGTATACGCGGCGGGGATCTTCGTCTGCACGCTCGCCGTGTGGCTGTCGCGCGGGACAGATCCGGAGGATCCGCCGCAGGACGGCGATCAGCCCCGCGACGAGCGCCCGCCCCCCTCCCCCGACGGTCTGCCGGAGCTCGACTGGGGCGAGTTCGAGCGCGCGTTCCGCGCCTATTCGGAGCGGACTCGGGAGCCCGCCGGAATCTCCTGAAGCAGCAGCTCATGTAACCGCGGGTCACCTGAGAGCTCGGGGTGAAACGCGACCGCGAGCAAATTCGCCTGGCGAACCGCGACCGGATGGCCCTCGACTCGAGCGAGCACCTGCACGCGATCGCCATGCTCGCTCACCCACGGCGCGCGGATGAACACGGCGTGAATCGGCCCGTCCGTGAGCCCGTCGACCTCAAGCTCGGCTTCGAACGAGCGCAGCTGACGACCGAACGCGTTGCGCTCGGTGCGAATGTCGAGCAGATCCAGATGATCGCGGTCGAGCATGATCATGCCCGCGCACGTACCGAGCACCGGAGTGCCGGCCCGGGCGAGCGCCCTGAGCGGCTCTGCCAGCCCTTCTCGCTCGATTCCGAGCGTCATCACCGACGACTCGCCGCCGGGGATGATCAGCGCATCCAGGCCATCTAGTTCGGCCGGCACCCGGACCTCAAGCGGCTCCGCTCCGACCGCGCGCACGAGCTTCGCGTGGGCTTCGAAGCCCCCTTGCAGGGCGAGGATCCCGACGGTCGCCGGCACCGCGCGGGGCTACCAGCCGCGCGGGGACAGCAGCTGCGCTGGGTCGAGCTTCGAGGTCTCGACGCTGACCATCGGCTGGCCGAGCCCGGTCGACGCGGCGGCGAGCCGTGCCGGGTCCCGGTAGTGGGTCGTCGCTTCGACGATCGCCTGCGCGCGCCGCTGCGGATCCTCCGACTTGAAGATCCCCGAGCCGACGAACACACCCTCGGCGCCGAGCTGCATGACAAGCGCGGCGTCCGCCGGCGTCGCGATCCCGCCGGCGCAGAACAACACGACCGGCAGCCGGCCTTCGGAGGCGACCTGGCGGACCAGGTTCAGCGGCGCCGCGAGCTCCTTGGCGGCGGTCGCGAGCTCGTTCGCGTCAAGCGTTTTCAGCCGCCGGATCTCACCGTTGATCTTGCGTAGATGACGGACCGCCTCGACGATGTCGCCGGTGCCCGCCTCACCCTTCGATCTGATCATCGCCGCGCCCTCACCGATCCGGCGCAGCGCCTCGCCAAGGTTGGTGGCGCCGCAGACGAACGGGACCTTGAACGGCCACTTGTCGATGTGGTTCGCTTCGTCGGCGGGAGTGAGGACCTCGGACTCGTCGATGTAGTCGACCTCGAGCGCCTCGAGCACCTGGGCTTCGACGAAGTGGCCGATCCGCGCCTTGGCCATCACGGGGATGTCGACCGCCGCCTGGATCCCCTGGATCATCTCGGGGTCCGACATCCGTGCGACGCCTCCGTCCCGGCGGATGTCGGCCGGGACTCGTTCCAGCGCCATCACCGCGGCGGCACCGGCGTCCTCGGCGATCTTCGCCTGCTCGGGCGTGACGACGTCCATGATCACACCGCCCTTGAGCATCTCGGCGAGCCCGGCCTTGACGGTAAACGTCGCCTCGTCGCGCCCGATGTCGCCATTGACTGCCATCGTCGGCTGAGTGTAGCCGGGCGCTACTCTCTGCCGCCGTGGCCGACGCGGTATATGAGGAGCGGGACGGCGCGTTGTTCGCGACCGGCCTCGCGCGCGGTCCGTGGGACCCGGCCGCGCAGCACGGCGGCGCGCCGGCGGCAGTGCTGATGCGCGCGTTCGAGGCATGTGAGCCCGCGCCCGAGCTGGCGATCGCAAGGGTCACCTACGAGCTGTTGCGCCCGGTGCCGCTCGGCGAACTGCAGCTCGAGGTGCGGCTCGTGCGGCCAGGCCGCCGCGTCCAGCTGCTCGAGGGCTCGATCAGGACGCCGGAGGGCGTCGAGGTGGTGCGCGCCCGTGCGCTGCGGGTCGCGCGCGCAGATGTCGACGCGGGAGCCCCTGTGGAGCTTCCGCGCCCACCGGAGGGAGGCCAGCCGAGCACATTCGAGCGCGGCGAACTGCCGCGCTTCCCGACCGACGCGATGGAGATCCGGTTCGTCGCGGGCCAGTTCTACGAGCCCGGTCCGGCGACCGCCTGGTTCCGGCTGCGCGTGCCGGTGGTCGCCGGGGAGCAGCCGTCGGGCCTCCAGCGCCTCGCCGCGGCGGCCGACTTCCCGAACGGGATCGGAAGCGAGCTGTCGTGGACCGAATTTGTGTTCATCAACCCGGACCTGACGCTGTATGTCGAACGCGAGCCGATCGGTGAATGGATCTGTCTCGACGCGCGGATGACGGTCGTCCGCGACGGCGTCGGATTGTCCGAGGCGGTGCTGTACGACTCTCGTGGCCGCGTCGGCCGCTCGCTGCAGTCGCTGTACGTGGCGCGGCGCTGACGGCGCGGCGCTACTTGAGGCGGAAGGCCTTGATCCGCACGTCGTACTGCTGCGCGTCACGCGCGTAGACGCCGTACGCCAGGGCCTGGATCAACGACAGCAGGGCCGTGTGTGAGCGCACGAACGCCGGCGTGTTAGACGAGTAGTACAGACGGATCCGCGCCAGCCTCGCGACCTCGGAGAGCGTCGCGTCCGTGATCGCCAGCGTCGTCGCCTTGCGGTGGCGGGCGAGCTTCATCGTGCGCGTGATCAGAGGATGTGGCCGGCCGGCGGAGAGCCCGATCACGAGCGTCTCCTCATCGATCCGTGACAGCCGCCCGAGCGCCTCCTGCGACGGGCTGGCGACGATCTCGGCACGTAGGTCGAGCAGCATCAGGAGGTGGCGCAGGTAGCTCGCGAAGAACGCCATCTGATCGGTTCCCGCGATCAGCACCTTGTCGGCGGACACGATCGCGTCGACAGCCGCCTCCACGTTCGAGCGCGACAGCTTGTGCGCCGTGTCCTCGACGTTGACGTGATCGGCGGCCAGCGCCGCCTCGAACTCCGTGTGGTCAAGGCTGAAGAGCGGCGTCACCGCGGTCGGCACCTCGCCGCCGTTGGCTCCGGGTGGCCGGCGGCGGTATTCGTCGCGGGCCGCTTGTTGAAGCTCGGGGAAGCCTTCGAAGCCGAGCGCCTGCGAGAACCGGACGACCGTGCTCGAGGACGTGCTGGCGCGGCGCGCGAGCTCCTCCGCGGTCTGGAACGCCGCCTCGTCGAGATGATCGACGATGTACTGCGCGACGTCCTTCTGCGAGCGCGAGAACTCGTCGAAGCGCGCACGGATATAGGCCGACAGGGCCTGGTGTCCGTTGTTCGTTTCCGCCGTGGCGGAGGTGGTCGCAACTTGCTTCATCGGCAGGCCGCTTATTCGACGCCCTCCTGCGGCGTTCCTTCACCGGCCGCCCCGAGCGACTAAATGTCGGCCTGCTGGCGCTCCTGATTCTGCTTGCGCTCGGCCAGCACC
The DNA here is from genome assembly GCA_963712675.1 of uncultured Solirubrobacteraceae bacterium. Classification (GTDB taxonomy): domain Bacteria; phylum Actinomycetota; class Thermoleophilia; order Solirubrobacterales; family Solirubrobacteraceae; genus Palsa-465. The sequence continues at coordinate 521,932 of CAVQJF010000017.1, read as the reverse complement.
TGACCCACGATGTAGACGATCAGCAGGTTGGCGATCACGCCGACCCCGAGGAACGTCGCGAGCAGCGCGAGCGTCTGCCCGACCGACGACGAGAAATGAATCAACGCCAACGTCATGACCTGGAGCCTACCTCAAACCCCGGGGCATCCACGCCGCGCGCGGTGGTAGCTTCGGCCCCGTCGCGGCCCGGTAGCTCAATGGTTAGAGCAGCGGACTCATAATCCGTCAGACGCAGGTTCGAGTCCTGCCCGGGCTATCGGGATCGTCTCGTCGCCAGGTGGCGCGATAGACCGCTCTGGGTCAGGGGTCGTGCGCTGCGCGGACGAGGCCTTCCTTTGGCCATCGGTGCGAACATCGGCGTATGACGGCATGGCACGACGTCGAACAGGCAGAGCTGGAGTTCGCGCAGCGCGTAAGGGCGCTGTTCGACGCTCACAAGCACAAGACGATCGCCACCTTGCGGGTCGACGGGTCGCCGCGGATCTCCGGAATCGAGGCCGTCTTCGAGGATGGGGAGCTGGTTTTTGGCTCGATGCCGAACGCACGCAAGGGCGCGGATCTCCGTCGGGATCCGCGCTTTGCGCTGCACAGCGCGACCATCGACCCGATCGAGGGCTCGGAGGCGCAGTGGCCGGGCGAGGCGAAGATCTCCGGTCGCGCGATCGCTGCGGGACCGATCACCGAAGGACCGGACGGTGAGCGTTTCCACGCAGAGATCGCCGAGGTCGTGCACACCCACCTCAACGAGCAGGCCACGATGCTCGTCGTCGAGTGGTGGACGCCGACGCAGGGGCTGCAATGGGTCGAGCGCGAGTAAAGCTCCATCCCGGGGAGCGAGCCCGGCAGTGATCAGCCGTCTTGCACGGGCCCCAGGTAGCCGGCGATGACCGCAGCCAGCTCTCCTGGATGGCTGAGCGCGGCGAGGTGACCGCCGGGTACGACGACGGGCTCGACGCCGAGCCGTTCGCGAGCGACGCGCTGTTGGAACTCGAGCGGGAAGAACCGGTCATCGCGGCCGGTGACGACGCGCACCGGGATCGAGCGGCGCGGTGAAGGCTCCCATCGACTGGGCGACCAGGGAGACGTCGGTGCGCCCATCGACTGCGTCGACGACAGCGTCGGCGTACGCCGGCAGGCCCGTGCGGCCGTACGCCGACAGGTCGACGGCAACCGCGTCGTACCCCCGATCCTGCAGGTCGCGCTCGACCAGATGCCAATACCAGCCAAGACCGCCGGCGCCGGGAATGAGCACGGCAGATGTCATCTCACTTGCCTCCGATATTGGTTGCCATGATCCGCAGCGCCCTGGATCGCACGGATAATCTGAGCCCCGGCATGTTGGCCCTGGACGAACATCGACCGCCTGTACCGCCGGCCGACCTGATGCTGCGCGTGGTTCCCTCGTTCGAGGTCAAGGACCTTCCATCGGCCCGTTTCTCGTTTGATGCTGAAGGGTTGAACAATCTTCGGTTCTTCGAGAACGCGCTCGGCGCTGTATCGCCGTGGCACCACGGCGGCGAGGTCTGGCTCGCCGACGAGCGCGTGAGCGTACCGCGGACGTTCGCCGATTTTGAGCGGCTGTTGGATTTCGGTTGTGGGTGCGGCAGGTTCGTGCGGCACCTGCGTCCGGTGGCGGATCAGGTCGAGATTCACGGCACGGACATCGATGCAGAGATGATCGACTGGCTCCGAGCGAATGTGCCGTACGGCCGGTTCGAGGTTGCGCCGCACCTGCCACCGCTGCCTTACCCGGATCATCGCTTCGACCTGGTGCTCAGCCATAGCGTGTTCTCGCATCTGGATGAGCGGCATCAGGACCATTGGCTCGCCGAGCTGCAACGCATCACTCGACCGGGAGCTTGCCTCATGCTGACCGTCGAAGGGCCATCGACATGGGCGCGAATCCAGCAGGCGGTCACGAACTCAGGCGCGTCCGCACACTCCTGGGAGGCAGAGCTCCGAAGCCGGGGCATCCTGTTCATCGACAACGATGCGTGGGTTGGCTCTACCCATCCCGACTTCTACCACTCCACCATTCACGCGCCCTGGTATGTGTTCCAGCATTGGGCGGCGTTCTTTGACGTCGAGGCATACCTGGTCGACGGCTCCTGGTCGCAGGATCTCGTCGTCCTTCGACGCCGGGAGGACGGAGCGCCACCCACCCGTCCGCTGATCGTTCCAGAGCCCGCAAGCGCCGTGCCCGCTAGCACCGATGGCGTCGCCGCCGACGCTATGGCAGGGCTTCGCAGCGCAGCGAAACGCGCACGGCGTCAGGCAATGGACACGATCCGAGCACGGCGCCAGCCCAACACGGCGGCCACCGCTGCGGGCGCTCAAACCGACCTCGCGGACGTAGCTCGGGAGATCAGCATGCTCCGCGTCGGCCTCTACGAACAAGGCAGACGGATCTCGATCCTCGCCGAGCAGCTCCGCGATGAGCTCCGCGCGGCCCGCGCTGAGTAGGCTCCCCTTGAAGGCTGAAATCGCCTGTCCCTCAGTGGTTTGAGAGGCAGCGGGCAACGCAGGCGGCCGGCAGCGAAGTGGCTGTCCCGCGATGGCCGCGCGATGAGTCCCGACGTCATGGAGGGTCTTAGGGTGGAGAAATCACGACCCCGGAGATCACCATGACCAGTCCTTTGAGCACCGCGCACGTTGTCACCAAACTGCCCGCCCAGGACCTCGCTCGCGCGCGTCGCTTCTACCACGACCAACTCGGTCTCGATCCTGTCGAGGAGCGAGACGGCGGTCTGCGCTATGTCTGCGGACCGACGGAGTTTCACCTGTTCGCGTCGACCGGATCCCCATCGGGGAAGTCGACGCAACTCGGCTTCGAGGTGGCAGATATCGACCAGGTCGTGGCCGACCTTCGCGCCCGCGGGCTGCGGTTCGAGACCTTCGACATGGGCGAGCTCAGCGTGCTCGACCAGATAGTCACCGTTCCCAACAATTACCCCAGCAAAGGCACCGGCGAGCGCGGCGCCTTCTTCTACGACAGCGAGGGCAACTTGCTCGCCATCGGCCAGGCAACCCGTTGACGAGCGGTCTCCTGTCCCTGAGCGCTCGAGCCGGGTCGGATAGCCGCCCGGTGGGAACCCACTAGCAGACTAACGAAAAATTCGTTAGTCTGCTTGAGAGTGAACGACAATCCAGCCGAGAGGGTGATCCGCCGGTTCGGCGGTCAGAGCGCGCTGGCGAGGATGTTGGACAAGCGCCAGAGCACCGTCGAACACTGGGCGAAAACCGGCCGTATCCCGGCACAATGGCATCAAACCCTGCTGGCGCTGGCGCGCCAGCACGGCATCACTTTGGAGGCGAGAGATTTCGTGGAGGCATCCAAGCACCACATCGAGCCTGCCGCCGGCAGGTTGGGCGTCCTGACAGTCGGACTCGGCGCCGTGGCGTCGACCGTTATCGCCGGCGTCGAGTTGATCAGGCGCGGCCTCGCTGAGCCCGTCGGGTCGCTCACTCAGATGGGCACCATTCGCCTCGGCAAACGGACCGAGGACCGGGCGCCACTGATCCGCGACTTCGTGCCGCTGGCCGATATCGACCAGCTGGTCTTCGGTGCCTGGGATCCGATCCCGGACACGGCCTACGAAGCCGCGCTGAAATGCGGCGTGCTCGACCGGCACGTCCACATCGAGCCGATCGCGGCCGAACTGCGTCAGATCGAGCCGATGCCGGCTGTCTTTGACCAGGATTACGTGCGGCGCCTCGAGGGTTCCAACGTCAAGCCCCACGCAAGCAAGCGAGACCTTGCTGAGGCCCTGCGCAAGGACATCCGCGATTTCAAGGAGGCGCACTCCTGCGACCGGCTGGTCGTGATCTGGTGCGCATCGACCGAGATCTTTATCGAGCCCGGCCCGGCCCACCAGAACCTGGACGCCCTCGAAGCCGCGATCGATGCGGGCGACCCGAGCGTCCCTCCCTCGATGCTCTATGCGTACGCGGCGCTCCGGGAGGGCGTGCCCTTCATGAATGGAGCGCCAAACCTCACGATCGACGTGCCGGCGATGGTGGAGCTCGCCCACACGGCAGGCGTGCCCATCGGTGGCAAGGACTTCAAGTCAGGACAGACCCTTTTGAAGACTGTGCTGGCGCCGATGTTGAAGGCCCGGATGCTGGGACTGCGGGGCTGGTACTCGACCAACATCCTCGGTAACCGCGACGGCGAGGTGCTCGACGACCCGGACAGCTTCCGCACCAAGGAGGAGACCAAGCTCGGCGTGCTCGACGACATCCTGCAGCCGAGCCTCTATCCCAAGCTCTACGGCGACGTCTACCACAAGGTGCGCATCAACTACTACCCACCCCGCGGCGACAGCAAGGAGGGCTGGGACAACATCGACATCTTCGGCTGGCTCGGCTATCCGATGCAGATCAAGGTCGACTTCCTGTGCCGTGACTCAATCCTGGCGGCGCCCCTCGTACTCGACCTCGTGCTGTTCACGGACCTGGCCCAGCGAGCGGGGCTCAAGGGCGTGCAGGAGTGGCTGTCGTTCTACTTCAAGAGCCCGCAGTACGCGCCCAGCGTCTATCCCGAGCACGACCTGTTCATCCAGCAGACCAAGCTGAAGAACACGCTTCGCTGGCTGATGGGCGAGGAGCAGATCACCCACCTTGGGATGGAGTACTACCAGGACTGAATCGTCTGATTCGGCGCTGTCCCAGTAACTCTCAACCCTCGACGATGCCGGGATACGTAGGTTTCCCTGCGTGATCGAGGGCAAGTTCGCTGTCGAGGACCCGCGCGCCGACGATATCCGCCGCCTGCTCGAACTTCATCTCGTGTTCGTGCGCGCTCAGAGCCCGCCCGAGGACGTGCATGCGCTGGACATCGACGGCCTGCTCGATCCAGCCGTCGCCTTCTTCAGCTTCCGCGCCGACGGCGAGCTGCTGGCGATCGGAGCGCTGAAAGAGCTCGACGAGCACCACGCCGAGCTGAAGTCCATGCACACCGTCCAGGTCGCTCGGGGCCAAGGGATCGGTCGCGCGATGCTCGATCACCTGATCGCCGCCGCCGGCGTCAGGGGCTTTGCTCGCTTGAGCCTCGAGACCGGCGTACAGCCCGCCTTCGCGCCGGCGCGGTTGCTGTACGCGAGTGCCGGCTTCGGTACCTGCGGACCGTTCGGCGACTACCGAGCGAGCCCGAACAGCACCTTCATGTCGCTCCTCCTCAGCGGACGACACCGCCCCGCGAAATAAGTCCTGCAGCGCGCGCCTGCGGCGCGTACGATGCGCGCATGGCCGCACGGACGCGATTCACGGTCCCAGTCACGTCGGCGACGCTGTTTCGCGATCGACCACGGCCGATCCAGATCCTTCTCGGAGGAGTTGTTCCGGCCCTTATCGGTGGGCTCGCCGGAATTCTGGTGGGCGCATCCAGCGGGGCCTACTGGGCCGTTGGGGTTCTCGCCGCCGTGGGTGGGTTCTTCGCCGGCTTCGAACATCAGGACGGGTGGGGCGGCGCCGATCGCGGGTTCTTCGGTGGCGCGATCTACGGCACGTCGCTGCTGCTCGTCCACAAGCTTGTCGGGACGCACGCGAAAGTGTCGCTCGGGAGCTTCCCGCCGCTGCTGGCTGTGCTCACGGCGATCATCGGGATGTTCATCAGCGCGGCCGGCGGGCGCATCGCGCGCATCCAGCGCGAACGTGCCGGGCTCGTTCCGCGCAAGACGGAGTTCGACTGAGGGCATCGACGCGCTCGGCGCCGGCCCGCCTAGGTCAGCGCCCCGGTGCCACGTCGTAGACATCGCGAGCATCCGCGGACATGACACGGTCCGCCATCTCGGCCTTCATCACGGTCAGCCGGTCCTCGTCATCCGGGGTTCGGTCCTCCCGCCGCGCGAGCGTGATGAATTCGTCGGTCACGAACCCGTCGCGGACGGTCAACAGCACCTCGCGCGTGCGGTAGCGCAGGTGGAACACGAACCGCTCGCGGGCGAGGCCGAGCTCCTCTCTGGCGAGTCCGGGGTCGAGCGTGAAGCGGCCATCGCTCACGGCCCGAGTCACAAGCTCGAACCCGTCGCGCGCTCCGGGCCCACCGAACGCGGTATCGAGCACGATTTCACGGCGCTCCACGCCCGTGGGGTCGAGCAGCGGCAGCGCGAGCTCGAGCACCTTGAACGCATGGGCGACACCTCCGGGCGACCCGCCACCGTGATAGCGGAGCATCTCCTCGAACGAGAACCCGAGCTCCGAGGAGGACTCGAGCACGACGAGCCTGTCAAGCGGCACGCCAGCGAGGCTACCCGAGGCGGGAGGCGACGGGGACCTCCCCGAGTGCTCGCCGCAGCCGCGTAGGATATCCGGCGGTTATGGGAGCGAAGACCACGCCGCGCTCGGTCGGCAGGCCGAGGCGGACACGGGGCAAGACCGCCATCAGACGCGCGCTCTTGATCGCCGGCTGCGCCGCCGTCGCGATCGCAGCGCTGGGCAGCTCCGCGGGCACCACCGTCGCACGCCGGCTCCCCTCCCGCTCGCCGGCGCTCACGCGCTACTCGCTGGTCCACGGGTGCTACGACCTCCGCTCGACGAGCGGCGGCGCTCCGGTGACGCTGGCGGGAGGGCCGTTCCGGATGCAGGCCGCGGCGCTCGGGGTCTACCTGCTGTACGAACCGAACGGCCAATACCTGACCGACCAGGGTGGCGGATCACCGACGGCCGCGAGCGCGCCGAGCTCGGCGGCCGAATGGCGGGTCGACGGCAGCGCCGCCCCAGGCTTCACGATCACCAATCTGGCGAGCGGCACAACCATGCCGGTCGCGGTCACGCCGGCGAGCGGTTGCGCGACGTACCCGGAGGCAAGCGTCGACGCGACGGGGAACCCATTCACGGGCGCCAGCCCCGAGGGCAACGTTCTCGGCACCGTCGAAGGCCATGCACACGTAACAGCTTTCGAGTTCCTCGGCGGCTCCTGGCACTGTGGTCGACCATGGAGCCCGTTCGGTGCGCCGTATGCGCTGCCGGCGAGTTGCGCGGCCGACGAATCGGGGACGAACGGTGCATTCGAGTCGTTCATAGATTTCGGCGGGCTGAACCGACCGAACGCGATGCACGGGTGGCCGACATTCGTCGACTGGCCGGCGCCGACGGCGCTCGCCGAGGAGGGCGACTACTACACGGGGATCGAGCGGGCCTGGAAGGCGGGGTTGCGGGTGATGGTTACGCAGCTGGTCGACAACGAGGCGCTGTGCTCGCTGATGACGACGCGAACCAACCCGTGCAACGACATGGACGCGGTGCGGCTCCAGAGCCGTGACCTGTACGCGCTTCAGGATTACATCGACGCACAGTCCGGAGGCCCCGGGAAGGGCTTCTTTAGGATCGTCACGGACCCGTTCCAGGCGCGGCGTGTCATCAACGCCGGCAAGCTGGCTGTGGTCGAGGGGATCGAGGTGTCGCGGATCTTCGGCTGCGGAGAGAACTCGGGCGTGCCCGAGTGCAACCAAGCGCAGGTTGACGCAGGCCTCAAGGAGGTCCACGCACTCGGCGTGCGGACGTTCTTCCCGATCCACGAGTTCAACAACGCGTTCGGCGGCACGAAGATGATCGGCGGCGCGCTGGGCACGATCGTCAACATCGGCAACCTCGACAAGACCGGCAGCTTCTGGACGCTGCAGCCGTGCCCGGCCCAGGACCAGGATGCCGAGCAGCTCACGTTGCCCGCCATCGGCGCGCTCGGGCAACTGATCAACGGCCCGCTGGCCTCGATCCTCCACGGCAGCCCGCTGCCTGTATATGGCTCGGGGCCACAGTGCAACACCCAAGGCCAGACCAGCCTCGGGGCCTACCTGATCAATCAGATGATCAAGCAGCACTTCATCATCCAGCTCGACCACATGGACTCAAAGACCGCCGACGCGGCGCTCTCGATCGCCCAGGCCCAGCACTACTCAGGCGTCGTCTCCGCCCACTGCTGCTCCTCGCCGCAGCTGTTCCAGCGGATCTATTCGACCGGCGGCTTCATCAGTGAGCCGGCGGGACCCGCGACCTCGTTCATCACGACCGAGCGGTCCGACAAGGCCGTGAGCACGCCCAAGTACCACTTCGGATTCGGGTGGGGCTCGGACATGAACGGCCTCGCCGACCAGCCCGGGCCGTCGGCGGGGACGCCGATCACCTACCCGTTCAAGTCCTACGACGGCCGCGTCACGTTCACGCGTGAGCAGTGGGGTCAGCGGACGTTCGACCTGAACACCGACGGGGTCGCAAACTACGGGATGTACGCCGATTGGCTCCGCGACCTGCAGGCCGTCGGTGGTCAGCAGATGATGGGCGACATGTTCCAGGGCGCCGAGTCCTACCTGCAGATGTGGGAGCGCGCCGACGGGGTCCCGGCGATGAGCTGCCTGCCCGCGCGAGAGCGGTTCACGAACGTCGGCCTCGGACGCACATTGCGCCTCGGGGTCAGCACGGAGACGGCGCTCTACCAGGCCGGACAGCCGCTCTCGCGGCCGGGCCGCGCATACCGCTACTGCGTGGGCGGCGGCGCGACCGCAAGCGCGGTCTTCAATGCCCGCGGACGGGTCGTCCTGATCGCGAGCAGCGCGCGCGGGCAGCTCGCGGACGGAATCGCGCCCGGCGCCCGGTCCCGCGCGCTGCGGACCGTCCGGGCGCGTCGGCTGATGCGAGGCGTCTGGGTGTCGGTCAAGCGCGGTCACAGCGCGCGCTACGTCTACGGGGTCCGCGGCGGACGGGTCCGGTTCGCCGCGATCGCGTCAGCTGGCGAGCTTGGCAGCAGGTCTCGGCTCCGCGCCGACCTGCGCGCGGCGAATCTCTAGCGTTGTCACGCTGCTCAGCGAAGCAACGCGGCGGTGAGCGCTCCGATCGCACACAGCCCCGCCGACGTGCCGGCCGCCACATCCCATCCGCTGAGCAGCCCATGCGCGCTGCCGCTGGCGCCAAGTGCGACCACCAAAGCGACCCCGGCCGCTCCACCGAGGTACCGGGCGGTGTTGTTGGCGCCGCTCCCCATCCCCGCGCGCTCGTGCGGCACTGACTCGACCGCGAGCCGGCCAAGCGCTGCGTTGGCGATCCCGCTGCCGATCCCGGCGAGGAGAAGTCCGGGCGCGAGTTGACTCCAGCCCGCGCCGTCGCCGAGCGTCGTCAGCGCCAGCTCCCCGAGACCACATAGCGCCAGCCCCACAGCGAGCCTCGTGTGCGAGCGCATCGCGCTCGGCAGTCGACGGGCAGCCAGGGCCACCACCATGCTCGTGCCCGACCAGAGCGCGAGCACACCCGCGCTCCCGACGATCGATACGTGGAGGGCGTGCTGCATCATCGTCGGCGCGTAGCTCATCAGACCGATCACGGCCAGTCCTGTGACGAACGCCCCGGTGATCGAAACCACGAACTGCGGCTCCTTGAACAGGCGCAACTCGAGCATCGGGTGCGCGCCACGCACCTCGACCGCCACGAACGCCGCCAGCAGCAGCACGCCGGTTGCCGACAGAGCAACGGTGAGCGGCGCCGACCAGCTCGTCCGGCCCTCGACCAGCGCCGCCGTCAGAGCTGCCATCCCGCCGGCGAGCGTCACGGCTCCCGGGATGTCGAGCCGGCGTCTGTGTACGGCCCGCGATTCGGCCATTCGCGACGCCGCCAGCACGACGCCCGCTGACGCGACAGCCTCGATCCAGAAGTCGCTGCGCCACCCCAGCGCCGCCGCCAGCTCGGCGCCGACAAGCGGCCCGAGCGCGATCCCGCCTCCGACGGCAGCCGCCCAGATACCGGTCGCGCGTGTGCGCGACGCTCCTGCCGGGAACGCGTGGCCGATCGAGCTGAGGCTCGAGGCGAGCACTCCGGCGCCGGTGATGCCTTGGGCGATGCGGGCCGCGACGAGCAGCCCGATCGACGGCGCCAGCGCGCCAACGGCGCTCGCGGCAGCCAGCCCGCCGGCGCTCCAGATCAAGATTCGACGGCGCCCGAAGTCATCACCGAGCGCGCCGACCGTGAGTAGCGCGGCCGCGAGTCCGAGGCTCATCGCGCTCAGCGCCCACGTCTGTCCGGCCACGCCGGCGTTGAGCGCGCGGGCGCTGTCACCGACGGTTGTCACGATCGCGGTGAAGGTCGCCAGCACGAGCAGCGTCGCGGACGCCGAGACCGTTAACGTCCGCGCGGCCGACGCGGTGTCGACCGCAGCCGTCGCTCCGGGACGTCGCTGCTTGATCGTGGCGATGGTTGGCATGTGGACCGCAGCCTCCCCAATCCAGTTCAATGATCGAACTCTGCGAGACCCTAGCAGATGGGTTCAATGATCGAACCTCTTGCTGGTAGACTGACCGGGATGCTCGGTAAGGACTACGAACAGCAGGACTGCTCGCTTGCCCGGGCGCTGGAAACGGTGGGCGAGCGGTGGACGCTGCTGATCGTGCGCGACGCGTTCTTCGGCGTCCAGCGGTTCAATGATTTCCAGACGCATCTCGACATTCCCAAGGCGGTGCTGTCGAACCGCCTCACGGGCCTCGTGAACGGCGGCGTGCTGTCGCGCAAGCCGGATCCCGACCATGCCGGCCGTCACCTTTACGAGCTCACCCCAGCGGGTCGCGATCTGTGGCCGGCGCTCCATGCCCTGATTAGCTGGGGCTCACGCCACCGGGAGTCGAACAGCCGCCTGTTCAATCACGCCGGCTGCGGCACGCAGCTCGACGACAGTGGCGCCTGTCCAGCGTGTGGTGTGACACCCGCGCCCGAGCAGATCGTCACCGTCCCCCGTCGCGGTCGCGGCCGCCAGAACGACCCGGTCGCGGCGGTGCTACGCGCGCCACATCGGCTGCTCGAGCCGGTCGACACACACAGGGCGTGACGCGAGCGCTCCCCGCGGCTGATTGGATACCCGCGACACCGCGACCGACGAAGGCGAGGACCAGATGGCAGAACGAGCAGCGATCGTGACCGGAGGATCGAGCGGGATCGGGCTCGCGATTGCGCGCATGCTCGTCGAGGAGGGGTACGGCGTCACGGTCGCCGCGCGTCGCCCTGACAAGCTCGAAGCTGCAGCCGCCGAGCTGGGCGGCGACGGCCACGAGGTCCAGCACGTGGCCGGCAACATGGGCTCAGAGGACGTCGTGCGCGAGGTGGTGCAAGCCCACCGCGAGCGGTTCGGGCGGCTCGACGTGCTCGTCAACAACGCCGGCGTCGGCATCGGCGCGCCGGTCGCTGAGATCCAGACCAAGCATCTCGATCTGATGCTCGGCGTCAACCTGCGCTCGATCGTGCTCTTCTACCGCGAATGCGCGGAAATGCTCCGGGCCGCCGGCGCCGAGCACCGCAACGCGCTTGTCGTCAACACCGCCTCGATCTCCGGCAAGTTCGGTCAGCCGTGGCTGTCGATCTACTCGGCCACCAAGCACGGCGTCGTCGGCTTCACGCAGGCGATGAACAAGGAGCTGCTCGGCGACGGGATCAAGTCGTGTGCCCTGTGCCCGGCGTTCGTCGACACGCCGATGACCGACTTCGTCAGGGACAGCGTGTCCGCGGAGCAGATGATCCAGCCGGAGGACATCTCCGAGTCCGTTCGACTGTTGCTGAAGCTGAGCCCGGCATGCGTGATCCCGGAGATCATGTTCCAGCGGCCGGGCGACCCGCTCTAAGAGACTGGCTCGCGCTCGCGGCTGCGCTGCAGCGCGTCGTGCTCGGACTGGACGAGCTCTAGCGCTCGCTCGTAATCGTCGTAGCGGCGGAACACGCGCATCCACGCCCAGCCAGGGCGGTTGCGGAGCTCCCGGCTGCGGTCGCTGTCCCCAGGTCGCTCGCCGTCCACGGATACCGCGCGGTCGACGGGCGCCGGGGCGCCGTCGGCACGCCGCGTCCGCTCTCCCGTCTGCGAACGCCGTCCGCGGCGCGCGAGCAGGTCGCGGTGCTCGGCCATCGCGGCGCCGAGGTCCGCGCTGGCGCCATCCTCGTCGAGCAGGCTGGCCTCGAGGTGCGTCCTCAGGATCAGCAGCTCGCGATCGGTCGCCCGCCGCGCCACGCCCACGCGCGCGCCCCTGAACGCAAGCCCGTCCCATGCCTTCGCGAACGAGATCAAGCTCGTGCGCGCGCCGGCGCGGTGCGCGGCGAGCATCGGACAGACGCCGCCATCGTTGGTGTACGCGCCGACGATGATCTCGTTCGAGCGCATCCCTTCGAGCATCGCGATCCGGGTCGATACGGGCAGGCAGTCGATGGCCACCCGCAGGTCTCGGATCGTCGCTTGGCGTCGCGTTCGCATAGGGTTCGGGGCCTCCGGAGAGGCGGCTTTGCACCTTAGCGGCGGTCGTCGCGGCCGACAAACGATCTCCTTGGCTTGAAAGGAACCTTGCAAAAATGAAGCTCGGAATCAACGTCGGCTACTGGGGAATGGGGATCGGCCCGAAGGACCAGCTCCAGGTCGTCCAAGAGGCCGAACGGCTTGGTTATGACAGCGTTTGGGCCGCCGAGGCTTACGGCTCGGACGCAGCTACCGTGCTCGCCTTCCTCGCCGCCGGGACGAGCACGATCAAGCTCGGCTCGGCGATCTTCCAAATGCCCGCCCGCAGCCCCGCGATGACGGCGATGACGGCGGCGACGCTCGACGAGCTTTCCGGCGGCCGGATGCGACTGGGGCTCGGCTCATCGGGCCCGCAGGTCGCCGAGGGCTGGCACGGCCAGCGGTTTGCGCACCAGCTGCAGCGCACGCGCGAATATGTCGAGGTCGTCCGTAAGGCCCTGTCACGAGAGCGACTCGAGTACCACGGCGAGACGTTGGAGCTGCCGCTGCCCGACGGTCCCGGGAAAGCGCTGAAGCTGACGATCAGACCGGTCCAGGAGCGGATCCCGATCTATCTCGCGGCGATCGGCCCGAAGAACACCGCGCTCGCCGGCGAGATCGCCGACGGCTGGCTGCCGACGATGTTCTCCCCCGAGCACGTCGACGGGCTTCGGGCGCTGCTCGAGGAAGGGGCCGCTCGATCCGGACGGTCGCTTGAGAACTTCGACATCGCGCCGAACGTCACCGCCTACGTCTCCGATGATCACGAGCTGGCCCGCAACCTGATGCGGCCGGTGCTCGCGCTGTACATCGGCGGGATGGGCTCGCGCAAGCAGAACTTCTACAACAACCTCGTTCAGCGCTACGGGTTCGAGACCGCCGCCAAGGAGATTCAGGATCTCTACCTGGACGGCAAGCAGGCCGAGGCCGGCGACGCGATTCCAGGGGAGCTGATCGACCAGGTGTCTCTGTGCGGACCCCGCGACTTCGTCCGCGACCGGATCGCGGCCTTCCGCGACGCCGGCGTCGGCTCGCTGGTCGTCACGCCGATGGCGTTCACCGTCGAGGACCGGATCGCGCAGCTGCGCGCGATCGCCGAGCTCGCCGCCTGAGGCCGGGCGGCGGCATCGGAGGCGCCCACCTCCGTGCGGATCTTCCTCGGAGCGTTCGGCGATCCCGGGCACGCGTTCCCGATGCTCGCGCTGGGCTCTCGGCTCGCCGCGCGCGGGCACGAGGTCACGCTCGAAACGTGGTCGCGGTGGCGCGAGCACTCCGAGGCCGCCGGGATGCGGTTCCTGGCGGCGCCGGAGTATCCGGTGTTCCCGACCCGCGAGCGCCCGCTGCAGCCATACGAGGCGGTCGTGGAGGCGACGCCGGTGACTCGCCGCGGGCTCGTCGCGACGAACCCCGATGTCGTCGTCCACGACATCCTGACGCTCGCGCCGGCGCTCGCCGCCGAGCTCGAGGGAGTCCCGACCGCGACGCTCATCCCCCACCCCCACCCCTACGTCGCGCCGGGTCTCGCGCCGTATGCGATCGGAGCGCGACCACCGCGCACGCGCGCCGGCGCCGCGCTGTGGCAGTCGCTGCAGGGCCCCGTCGAGCGAGGTTTGCAGCGCGGCCGCTCCGAGCTCAACGAGACTCGCCGGCGGCTCGGCCTGCCGGCGGTACAGCGGTTGCACGGCGGGATCAGCGAGCGCCTGTGCATCGTCGGCACGTTCCCACAGCTCGAATACCCGCGGGAGTGGCCTGCTGGCGTCCACGTGGTCGGGCCGCTGCTGTGGGAGCCCCCGTTCGGCGAGGTGCAGCCACCGGCGGGCGACGAGCCGCTGATCCTGGTGGCGCCGTCGACCGCCCAGGATCGGCGCCACCGGTTGCTGCGCGCGGCGGTCGAGGGGCTCGAGCGCGAACGGGTCCGCGTGCTCGCCACCTGGAACCGCCGTGCCCTCGACGCGCCGCTCCGGGTGCCCGCGAACACGCGGCTCGTCGAGTGGGTCTCCTACGCGCGAACGATGCCGCAATGCGCGTTGGTCGTCTGCCACGCCGGCCACGGCACGCTCGCACGGGCGCTCGCGTCCGGCTGCCCCGTGGTCGCTGTCCCGCATTCGGGGGACATGAGCGAGAACGCCGCCCGGGCCGACTGGGCGGGGGTCGGGGTCAGGCTGCCCTGGCGGCTCCTTTCCCCCCGAACGCTGCGGCTGGCCGTGCGCCGGGCGCTGTCCGAGCCGCAGCTCGCCCAGCGCACACGAGACCTCGCTGCGTGGGCGGCGGCCCACGACGGCGCCACCCACGCCGCCGAGCTGGTTGAGCAGCTGGGCCAGGCCTAGTCGGCGGCGTGCTCGCTCACGTACAAGATCAGTGCGGGCTCGCGCCCTTCGACGACGTCGACCACCTCACCGAAGCAGGTGCACAACTCGACCACCGCGCGCTCGTCACTGACCTCGAGCGCACGCCACTGCGCGCCGTGATCGGTCCAGCGCTCGAGGTCCTCGACCGTGATCGACGGTCGCGACTCCATCGCCGGCGGCGTCAGGCTGGGGTCGGTGCTGCGCTGGCCGCGGCGCCGGCGGGGTTCGCCTTCGCCCACTTAGCGATCTTGTCCGAGCCCTGGACCACGGTTCCGTCGTCGGTCACGAGCACCGGCACCCAGTAGTTACCGGTCAGCTTCTTGACCTCACGCCGCCCCTTCGTGAAGTTCAGCGCGCCCGGGAAGATCCCAAGCCCGTACGACTTGATGATCTCCGGCTTGTACCCCGCCGCCTCGACCACGTCAGCCGCGTTCTTGCACGGATGGCCGCCGGGCCGCGGCGAAGGGAACCGGCCATAACAGATGTAGAGCTTCATCACGCCTCCGCTTTGTCTTGAGCTCCGGGGGTGGGACTCGAACCCACAACCCTTCGGTTAACAGCCGAATGCTCTGCCGATTGAGCTACCCCGGATTACGGTGTATTGATTTCTTTGCATCCTGTGTAATGCCGTCCAAGAGGACGCCATTCAGCGCTACGCGGCAACTGTATCGGGTAAGACCGTCACTCCCCCTTCGATCTCGGCGTGGCAATTCGAGCACACGAGCACACACTTGCGGGCCTCGGCGCGCAGCGCATCGAGCGACAGCGTGACTCCGTTACGACTGATCTCCAACCGCTTGTCCGCAGGATTGAGATGGTGGAACTCAAGCGCACCGCGATACCGGTCGTAGCCGCACACAACGCATGCTCCTCCAGCCTCGGCCACGATGATGTCCTTGACCTTGCGCCGGTGCCTGGCAACCGACTCAGATCGGCATCGCTTGCACCGATAATGCCCTCGGCCCTCCAGGACGAACTCCGTCTCCCCGTGTCGTACGCAGGCCATTGTCGTGGTCAGCTTGCCGGCAGCCTTGGCCTCGGCCGCGAGACGTGCAGGGCGGCGCCCGCGAGCCTTCTCGGTACGGAGCCCGTAACGCCCAAGCCAGTGCCTGACGGTCGTCTTTGATCGGTTGACCTGGTTGGCGATCTCAGCAATTGTCATGCCAGCGTCCACGAACCCTTCGAGCTGATCGCGCGTCAGCGCTCCCTTAGCCGCGTATTTGTCACCGTCGTTGGCCACCAGACCGTGCTTGCGCATCCAGTACGACACCGTCGACGGATTCCGGTCGAACCGCCTCCCTATCTCCTCCACGCTGAGCCCTCGGCCGAGCAGCTCCTCGAGCGATGCCTTGTCCATGTTCGATCCCCTATCTCCGTTCGCTGAATCGAACACATGATCGCACGCCCATCGGACATAAAACCGTCTATTTCCAGGGAGAAATGTGTCAACTGTGTGTCAATGCCCCGCCACTCCATGCGGCACGTACGGCTCCTCGAGCCGCCCGATCTCCTCCTCGGATAGCGACAGCTGCTCGGCCGCGAGCGCGTCCGAAAGGTGCTGCAGCTTGGTCGCCCCGACGATCGGCGCCGTCACGCCGGGCTTCCCCAACAACCAAGCCAGTGCCACCTGTGCAGACGGGACCCCGCGCTCGGCCGCGACCTCCACGCACCGGTCGACGACCGCGAAGTCGACCTCGGGCTTGTAGAGGTAGTCGCCGAACGTGTCGGTGTTGGCGCGCGTCGTCAGCTTCTCGCCGGACCGTGTCCGATTGCCGGCGAGCATCCCGCGGGCGAGCGGGCTCCACGGGATCACCCCCACCCCCTGGTCGATGCACTGCGGGATCATCTCGCGCTCCTCCTCGCGGTAGAGGAGGTTGTAGTGGTTCTGCATCGAGACGAATCGGGTGCCCAGCCGCTCGCCGGCGCGCTGCGCTTTGGCGAACTGCCACGCGTACATGCTGCTGGCGCCGATGTAGCGCGCCTTGCCGGCGCGGACGACATCGTGCAGGGCGTCCATCGTCTCCTCGATCGGCGTGAACGGGTCCCAGCGGTGGATCTGGTAGAGGTCGACGTAGTCGAGCTCCAGGCGCGCCAGCGACTCGTCGATCGACGCGAGGATGTGCTTCCTGGACAGGCCGTAGCCGTTCTCACCCTCCATCGTCTTGCCCCACACCTTGGTCGCGACCACAAACTCCTCACGCGTACCGAACAACCGGCGCAGCAGCCGGCCGGTGAGCACCTCGCTCTGACCACCGTTGTAGACGTCGGCGGTATCGAAGAACGTGATCCCGCCCTCGACGGCGGCGCGGACGATCGGTTCCGCCTCGTCTTCGTCGAGCGTCCACGGCCGCTCGTCGTGCTTGCCGAAGCTCATCATCCCCAGGCACACGCGCGATACGCGCACTCCGGTCCCGCCCAGCTGTACGTACTTCATCGTCAGACCTCCGTCGCCGTTGTCATGCCACCGATCACACGGGTCCCTCGAGTCGGGCCACGACCTCGCGAACCTGGCTCATCACCTGCTCGCGTTCGCGGGCCAGGTCGCCGACGTCCATCGACCCGTTCACCTGCGCGCGCCGGATCTCGCGGTCGAGCCGGCCGCGCTGCAGGACCAGGAACGCGTGCTCGACTCGATCGGCTCTGGCGTCGGGCGTCCGCCCGGCGCGCTCGACGAGCTCGGCGACGGTCAGCGCCAGCTGCTCATCGCCCTCGGGGAGGTCGGACAGCGGCGCGTCCGTTCGCGACGCGATGTGGCGCGCGGCGCGGCGCAGCGACTCGCTCGTGAACAGCGCGTCGGGGTCGATCCTGGCAAGTGCCCGGCGTCCGGCCTCGGGGACCGCGACGCACTGGGCGAGGAAGGTGCGCTCGGCGCGGCCGTCCTGGTCGAGCGCGGGCAGCCGCGTGGCCGCTGCGTCGTCAGGGGCGCCGGCGCCACGCGAAACGGGGCCGACGCTGACCGGGGCGACCGTTCCCCCGCTCTCGATCAGCGCAGCGAGCCGTGGCCCGGACAGCTCCAGGATCCCCGCCACCCGTCGCAACAGGTCCTCGCGCAGGACGCTCGGCGGGACCTTTGCGAGCACCGGCGCGAGCTGTGCCGCGGCTCGATCTCTCCCCTCCGCGCTGCGCACATCGGCCTGCCCGAGGATCCGGTCGACGTGGAATACGGCGAACGGGACCGACGCCGCGACGCGGTCGCGCAGCGCTTGCGCGCCGTCGCGTTTCATCAGGTCGGCCGGGTCAAGCCCCTCTGGCAGCGGCACGACGCGCAGCTCCAGCTTGTGTCCGGCGGCCAGCTCGGAGGCCTTCAGAATCGCGTTCTGGCCCGCGTCATCGGCGTCGAGGCACAGCTCGAGCACGTGGACGTTCTTCTCGAGCACCCCCAGCTGCTCCTCGGTGAACGCCGTGCCCATGATCCCGACGGCGTTTCGAAGCCCGGCCTGGTGGAGCGCCAGCACGTCCGTGTAGCCCTCGGCGAGCACGGCACGATCGGCCTGCGCCGCCGCGCCGCGGGCACGGTCGATCGCGAACAGCTGCGTGCGCTTGTGGTAGATGTCGCTGTCGGGTGAGTTGATGTACTTCGCGCGCTCGGATGCGCTCATCGCACGCGCGCCGAACCCACACACGCGACCGGAGATGTCGGCCGATGGGAACATGATCCGGGAGCGGAAGCGGTCGTAGACCCGGCCGGGGTTCGAGTGCGAGCGCTGCGCGAGCCCGCTCGCGAGCAGCTCCTCCTCGGTGAACCCGGCCTGTCGCGAGGCGAGCAGCATGCGATCCCATGCGCTCGGGGCGTAGCCGACCCGGAACTCGCGCAGGATCTCCTCGCTCAGCCCGCGACCGAGTAGGTAGTCGCGCGCCGCCGAGGCCTCGCGAGCCTCCCACAGGTAACGCGCGTAGTAGACGGTCGCGCGGTCCAGCAGGCTGTGCAGGCGGTTGCGGCGAGCGCGCCGAGCTGCCGCCTCGGGGTTCTCGGCCTCGGTCTCGAGCTTGACGCCGAACCGTCCGGCGAGCGCCGCGAGCGCCTCCTTGAAGTCGAGGCCCTCCGTCTCCATGACGAACTTGAACGGGTCTCCTGAGGCCTGACAGCCAAAGCAGTGGTAGAGCCGGTCGTCGGGGCTCACGTGAAAGGACGCCGTCCGTTCGTCGTGGAACGGACAGCGACCAAAGTAGCTGTTCGCGCCCGCGCGACGCAACTCGGTCTTCGCCGATACCAGAGCCACCATGTCCACCGCCTCTCGAACGCGGTCGCGCGAATCGTCTGCGAAACGGGTCACGGTGCGAATGCGACCGGCACGTTCAGCTCCTCGAACGTGCGGATGCAGAACCGGTCGGTCATCCCGGCGAGGTAGTCGGTGACCCGGCGCGCGAGCTCCCCGTCCGGGATCGAGGCCGGGATCTCCTCGGGCGCCGCGCAGTAGTGCTCGAACAGCGAGCGGATGACGCGCTCGATCTTGATGTGCTCCCGGCGCGCGTGGGGGCCGAGGTAGACGCGATCGAACATGAACGTCCGCAGCTCATCCATCGCCGCGGCGGCCCGCTCACCCTGGACGATCTCCCCCGACGCGGCCGAGTGTTCGACCAGGTCGTGGATCAACGCATCGATCCGGCGTGATCCGGTGTCGCCGAGGACGGCGATCGGCTCGGGAGGCAGATCGGACTCCGAGATCACTCCGGCCCGGACCGAGTCGTCAATGTCGTGGTTGATGTACGCCACCCGGTCGACGATCCGCACGATCATCCCCTCGAGGGTCCCCGGCTCGGTCGCACGCCAGGAGTGGTTGAGGATCCCGTCGCGGACCGGGGCGGTCAGGTTCAGTCCGGCGCCCTCCTGCTCGAGCACGTCGACCACCCGCAGCGACTGTTCGTTGTGCCTGAATCCCAAGCAGAACCGCTCGGCCAGGCAGCGGTCCAGGACGTCCTCGCCGAGGTGCCCGAACGGCGGGTGGCCGAGGTCGTGGCCGAGACCGATCGCCTCGACCAGGTCCTCGTTCAGCGCCAGCGCGCGCGCAGCCGTCCGCGCGACCTGCGTCACCTCCAGCGTGTGCGTGAGCCGCGTTCGGTAGTGATCGCCGGTCGGCGCCACGAACACCTGCGTCTTGTGCTTCAGCCGCCGGAACGCCTTGCAGTGGACGATCCGGTCCCGGTCGCGCTGGAACGGCGTCCTCAGCCCGCAGTCGGGCTCCTCATGCGCGCGCTGCGCCGGATAGGAACGCGTGGCGCGCGGCGACAGCGCACTCGCCTCGCGCGCCTGGACACGTTCGGCGAACAGCTCAGCGACGGGACCGCTCGGGTGCCCGTCAACGGTCGATGAGAACTCTTCACGCACGCATACGATTCTGACAGCGTCCGATTCCCGCGGCCGATCGCTGTGACGAACTCTGCGCACGTTCGATGACGCGCGCGTCGGCGTTCAACCCATAAACTCTTGTCCGGACCATTGGGATGGCGTCTGCGGCTGTGAAACCGATCCGCTGTGCATGGATGCTTGGCATCGCGCTGCTCGCAGCCGCCGCGTTGGCCGCCCCCGCCGCGGCCTGGGCCCCGGAGCCGGCTGCGTACGGCACCGGGACGCGGTCGAACGCCTCGATCAAGATGAGCGACGGGACGGTCCTGAAGGCGAACGTCTACTACCCGACCGACCTGAAGACCGGCAAGGCAGCGGCCGGGCCGTTCCCAGTGATCCTGACCCAGACGCCCTACGGGAAGGACGACGGCAAGTACGCCAGCGGCACGCTGGCTGAGCTCTCGGGCACGAGCACGTTTCTGGTACAGCGCGGCTACATCCAGGTGGTCGCCGACGTCCGTGGCACCGGAGGCTCGGAGGGTGAGTGGGGGTTGTTCGACCCCGTTCAGGGCACCGACGGCGCGACGCTCGTCAACTGGGCCGCGGCTCTCCCCCACTCGGACGGCGACGTCGGCCTGCTCGGAGCCTCGTATCTCGGGATCGACCAGTTCGCGACCGCCGCCGATGCCGGCCCCACGCATGTCAAGGCGATGTTCCCGATCATCTCGGGCAACGACCTCTACCGCGACACGTCGTTCGCGGGCGGCTTCCCGGACATCGAGTTCGACGCCTTCTACCTCGGTCTCACGGGCAGTCTCAACCTGCTGCTGCCGCCGACCGAGGGAAACAGCGACGCGCTGACCGCGCTCACGGCTCACATCCAGGACCTGGCCACCTTCGACGCCGCGCTCACGACCAACATCGAGACCGGAGGCTCGGAGGCCTACGACCAGAGCTACTGGGCGGCGCGCAACCCGGTCAACGAGATCGCGACGATCGCCAAGGACGGGATCCCTGCGTTTCTCATCGGTGGCTGGTACGACCTCTTCCAGCGCGGCGAGCTGCTCAACTACTCGAGCTTCCAGAACGCGTGGGACCACCGCCCGGTGCTCGCGCCGATGGCCGCGAACCAGCCAGTCACGCCGCGCTACCAGCTGATCCAGGGCCCCTGGTACCACGTCACCGCCGGCGACGGGCTTGACTACCACGGCCTTGACCTCAACGGCGTCGAGCTGGCCTGGTTCGACCACTGGCTGAAGGGCGTCGATACCGGGATCACCGACACGCAGACGCCGCTGCACCTCGACGATCTCGCCACCGGCAAGTACGCCGACGCTTCTCGCTACCCGCTGAACCAGGCGACGCCGACGAGGTACTACCTGCAGCCGCACTCGAGCCTCTCCACGTCCGCTCCGGCAGCGAACTCAAAGCCGGATTCGCTGCTCTTCACGGGCGCGTCGATCCCTTGTACGACGTCGACGGAGCAGTGGGCCGCGGGACTCGGCGTGTTCGCCCTGTCGCTCCTCAACATCAAGGATCCGTGCACTCAGAACAGCGTCGCCTCGCAAATCGGCCCCGGCACGCAGAACTACACGACGGCGCCGTTCACACAGCAGACGACGCTGGCCGGGCCGATCGGCGTGACCCTGTACGCGACCTCGACAACGCCCGACACGGAGTGGGTCGTGCAGGTCTCGGACGTCGCGCCGAGCGGAGCGGCGACGCCCTTGACCTCCGGGCTGCTCGAAGGCAACCAGCGCGCGGTCGATCCGACCAACACGTGGCTCGCGCCCGACGGGATGCCGCTGCTGCCCTACCACCCGTACACGCAGGCCGCGGTCGCCCCCGTTCCGTCCGGCAAGGTGACCAGGTTCGACGTCGAGGTGTTCCCGACGTTCGACACGCTGATGCCCGGCCACCGGCTGCGGATCACGATCGCGACCGCTGACTTCCCGCACGTGCTCCCGGACGTGGCCCAGCTTCCCAAGCTGCTCGGCGGTGTCTACTCGCTCGAGCACTCGGCCGCATATCCGTCGAGCGTCGAGCTGCCGCTCGCGACGCCGAGCTCATTCATCCAGACCCCGCCGACGAAGCTCGGCTGCCCGGCGCCGACGGGCAGCCTCAAGGGACTGTCGCTCGGTCCGATCAACCTCGGGATGACCCGGGCCCGCGCGCGCCGCGCGTTCGTCTCGAGCTCGACGCGCGGGCGCCTGTACATGGACTTCTTCTGCCTGTCAGAGAGTGGGATCCGCGTCGGCTATGCATCCCCCAAGCTGCTGCGCTCGCTGTCCCGAAGCGAGCGCGGCCGGGTCGAGGGCAAGGCGGTGCTGGCGCTGACGGCGAACCACCACTACGCGCTGCGCGGAGTGCGACCGGGCGCCAAGCTGAGCGCGGTCGCGCGCCGGCTCCACGTCGGCAAGGGCTACAGGGTCGGTCTCAACACGTGGTATCTGGCACCGAACGGCTCGAGCCGCGGCATCCTCAAGGTGCGCCACAACCAGGTGCAGGAGATCGGGATCACCGACAAACGGCTGACCTCAACTCGCGCGGCCGCGCGCCGCTTCCTCGAGAGCTTCTCAAACGGCTAGTAACGGCCGCAGCCGGACATGCGCGTGATGCTCGGCGGTCTCGGTGATCGCCCGTTCCACCTGGCGCAGCGCGCGATCGGACCCATCGGGCGCATCCGCGAGCGGCCTTCCGAGCGCCTCGACCAGGAACCGGTAGGACTCCTCGTCGAGCGGGAACGCGGCCGCCTCGCACGCGGTGCAGACGACGCCGCCGGCCGCCGCCGAGAAACCCTGAAGGTGCTGCTGCTCGCCGCACGCGGCGCAGGCGGCGAGCTGTGGCACGATCCCGGCCGCCAGCAACAGCTTCAGCCGGAATGCGAGGCCGTTGCCCGCGCGGCCTTGCCCCGGGTCGGCGTCGAGCAGCGCCAGCTCGTTGCACAGCAGCGTGTAGACCTCCGGGTGCCCCTCGTCGGTCTCGAACAGCCGCGCCACCGCGTCGCACGCGCGCGAGGCCGCGTCGAGCGTCGCGGCGTGGTCGCGGACGCCGCCATGGGCGGCCACCGTGTCCGCACCGGTGACGGTGTACAGCTCGCCGCGCCCCTCTCGCAGGAACACCCGGATCCGGAAGAACGGCTCGAGCCGGGCGCCGAACCGGCTCTTGGACCGCCGCGCACCCTTGGCGATCGCCGCGACCCGCCCGTGCCGTGGCGTGTACAGATGCAGGATCCGATCGGCCTCGCCGTAGCGGATCGACCGCAGGACGATCGCCTCGGTTTCTACCAGCGCTTGCAAAATACGGCTTTATATAATGAAGTTATGTGCGCGGTCACTGTCTACACGACCGAGCAGTGCGCACGGTGCGTCACTGCCAAAGCGCTCTTGTCCAAGCGCGGGATCGACTTTCAGGAAGTCAATCTGGCAAAGGACCCGGACGGCCGCGCGGAACTCTCCGCGCGAACGGGCATGATCACGTTCCCGCAGATCGTCGTGGGCGATGAGACGATCGGCGGCCTCGACGACCTGATCGTCGCCGACCGCGGCGGGCGCCTCAAACAGCTGGTCGCCGCTTAACCCGCGGCCGCGGCTGGCAGCGCTCGCATACGTAGGTCCCCCGCCCGCCGACGTACAGCTTGCGCACGGTCGTCCCGCAGCGAACGCACGGCTCGCCCTCTCGGAGATGGATCAGGAAGCGATCCTGGAAGGAGCCGCGCGCGCCGTCGATGTGGCGGAAGTCGTCGATCGAGGCGCCCTTCGCGTCGATCCCCGCCTGGAGCGACTCCTCGATCGTCTCGCGGAGCCGCTCGAACTGCGCCCGCTTCAACGATCCGACCGACCGCAGCGGGTGGATCTGCGCACGGAATAGCGCCTCGTCGGCATAGATGTTCCCGACGCCGGCGATCCGCCGCTGGTCGAGGACGAACGACTTCACTGGCGCGCGACGGCCCCGTGACATCGCGAACAGGTGCGCCCCGGTGAACTCCGCCGTTAGCGGCTCGATGCCGATCCGCGCCGCCAGATACCCGTCGCGCGCGGCTGCGCCGCGAAGAAGGTGCCCGGTTCCGAACCGCCGCGGATCGACGTACACCATTCGGTGACCGCCGTCGAGCTCGAACCGCACTCGCGTGTGCAGGGGCTCAGTCGTCGGGTCGAACAGCAGCGATCCGGTCATGCGCAGGTGGACGAGCAAGAAGCGTTCGCCCGACAGCTCCCAGACGAGGTACTTGCCGGCGCGCGAGAGCCGCTCGACCCTCGCGCCGCGCAGCGCCCGCTGCACGGGCGCCGGCGGATCCGGGCGGGTCCACCGCGCGTCGAGGATCTGGGCGCGCACGATCGTGCGCCCCTCCAGGTGGGGCGCCAGCTGGCGGCGGATCGTCTCTACTTCTGGGAGTTCTGGCATCAGAGAAATGGTGTCCCGGGGAGAGCCGGGGCGTCGCGTCCCGACAACCAGCGTAGGACGGTCGCTCCGACGTCGGCGAGCGGACCGTCGTGCCGGCGCGGGCGGTGACCGTCGAAGACCGCCAGCAGCGGCGCATACTCGCGCGTGTGGTCGGTTCGCGGCGAGGTGACATCGCAGCCGTGATCGGCTGTGAGGATCAGCAGATCCTCATCCCGCAGCAGCGCCAGCCAGCGCTCCACGCACGCGTCGATCTCACTGAGCGCGCGGCTGAACCCCTCGACATCGTGCCGGTGGCCGTACACCTGGTCGGTCTCGACAAGGTTCGTGAACACGAAGCCCGATCGCAGCGATCCCAACAGCGCTGTGGTCTCCGAGAGCGCGCCTGCGTTGGTCGCCCCCGGATGCTGGACGTCGACGCCGACCCCGGCGAACAGCTGGCCGACCTTGCCGACCGAGTGGACCTCGACGCCGGCTTCGCCGAGCTCCTGCAGGTAGCTCCGTCCTGGAGGCGTGACTGAGTAGTCGCGCCGCCCGTCGGTCCGCTCGAAGCGGGCGTCCGAGCCCGAGAACGGCCGCGCGATCACGCGGCCGACGGCATGCTCGCCGCCGAGCGCGGCCCGCACACTGCTGCAGATCTCGTACAGCGACTCCGGCGCGACGACGTCGATGTGGGCGGCGATCTGGAGCACCGAGTCCTGGCTCGTGTACACGATCAGATCCCCCGTCCGCACGTGCTGGGAGCCGAAGTCCTCGATCGCGTCGATCCCGTTGTACGGCTCGTTGCAGACGACGCCGCGGCCACTCGCGGCCGTGACGACCGCGATCACCTCGTCCGGAAACCCGCCCGGGTAGGTCGGCAGCGCCGTCGGGGTGACGACGCCCATCAGCTCCCAGTGACCGGTGGTCGAGTCCTTGCCCGGGCCGAGCGGATGCAGGCGGCCGTGGAGCGTCGGCTCGCCCACGGGCGGCACGCCCTCGAGCTCGATCACGTTCCCGAGCCCGAGCCGCCCGAGCACCGGCAGCGACAGCCCGCCGGCCTCCCTGGCCAGATGGCCGAGCGTGTTCGTGCCGGCGTCGCCGTATTCGGCGGCATCCGGCAGCGCGCCGACGCCGCACGCATCCAGCACCACGACGACGGCCCGGCTCACGCTCCGGACCGCAGCAGCACGAGCGAGTGGTTGACGGGCGAGAAGACCGCATGGTCGACCGCGTGGAACAGGCTCGGGGGCGCGTATTCCTCGAGCACGATCTCCGCGCGAGGCACGAACAGGTGGAACGAGCGCACCCGGCGTCGCTGGCCAGAGATCAGCTCGGTCGCGTCGAGCACGACCGCCCGGGCTCGACCGATCTTGGTCACCTTCGAGCGGATCACCGACAGCGTCGGGCTCCGCGCGCGGGCGGCCTCGATCAGCAGCGCCCGCGCTCGCGCCGCAGCCGCCGCGTCGCTGACCGGCGACCCAATCCGCCGATAGCGCCACAGTGCGATCACCGCGGACCCGGAGTTGAACACGTCGTACAGGGGCGGCACGTGAAGCATCCGCGTCCACTTCGTCGGCACGCGGATGCTGACGCCCACATCGTGGAGGCTGAGACGGGTGAACACGCCCGGCGCCGAGGGCACGAGCAGACTCGGCACGGGCGTCCGGGACCCACCGCAGCCCGCCAGCAGCACGGCCGCGGACGCGAGCGTGCCGAGCAGCCGGCGCGGGCGCGTCAGTCCTCGCCGTCCCAGTATTCGAGCCGCTCGAGCCGTGCGATCACGTTGACGCCGCCGAACATGATCTTGTTGGAGTTGGGGTAGTAGCAGAGGTCGTTCGGCTCGCGAGTTCCGTACGCGAGCAGCGTCAGCTCGCCGTCGCCGGCGCGAAACATGTGCGAGACGCCCGTGCCGGCGGGACGCGCGACCACGTGTCCGCTGCGGACGGGAGTCTCCTCCGTTTCGAGGTCGCCGAGCACGAGCGTGCCCTCGCCGTCGAGGACCACGAAGATCTCCTCCTCCGCCGAGTGGCAGTGCAGCGGTGCCGCCTCCTTGCCTGGGGCGACGACGTAGTGCTTGAGCCCGGTCGTGACCGAGCCGGCGGCCGTCCCGAGGTCACGCCGGACGCGGACCACGCGCTGGCGCTCGATCGGCCGCGCCTCGACGTCGTCGACGTTGACGATGTTGGCGGGGCGGGGTCCGGGATCCGGCGGCAGTTCGGGCGCGCCGAGCTCCGACTCGCGAATGAACTGCAGCGGCACACGGTCGATCGATCCCGGTGCGCTCTCGACGAACCGGCCCCCGAGCAGCGAGGCACCGAGTCGCGGGAAGCGGACACTCTCGTCGTACTCGCGCGGACCGAACGCGAGCACGTCGATCCCGTCCGCGAGCGCGTGGATCGAGTGGGCGCCACGGCGGGCGCCGTAGACGATGCAGTCGCCGGCGCCGATCTCCGCGGTCTTTCCGGCCTGCCACGAGATGCCACGGCCCGCGAGCACGTAGAAGATCTCCTCGCCGCGCCCGTGCTCGTGCGCGGGCGTCGACCAGCCACCCGCGGGCACCTGGATCCGGCGCACGCCGACGCCGGTACAGCCCGCCGCCTCGCCGAGGAACGACCACGTGCCCTGGAGGTGGCCGAGGTCCCAGGTGTTCGAAGCTGCCTCGTCGAAGTGCGTCAGGCCCATCGCCCGCGCAGCCTAGCGATTGCCGACTGGCGGCTCCCGCTCGATCTGTGCCCGAGGGTGGGCCTCGAAGTACACCTCGCGCAGCCGTCCCGCCGACAGGTGTGTGTAGATCTGCGTCGTGCCGATGTCGGCATGCCCGAGCATCTCCTGCAGCGAGCGCAGGTCGCAGCCGCCGGCCAGCAGGTGGGTGGCGAACGTGTGCCGAAGCGTGTGGGGGCTCATCCGCTGCTCGAGCCCGGCGCTCCGCGCATGGCGCTGGACGATCTTGTACAGCCCCTGGCGCGAGAGCCCGATTCCGCGCTGGTTGACGAATACGTGCGGCTCGTCGCGCAAGCCGACCAGCCGCGGCCGGCCCTTCTCCAGGTACGCGCTCAGGGTCTCGATCGCCTTGCTGCCGATCGGCACGATCCGCTCCTTTGACCCCTTGCCGCGAGCGCGGAGGATCCCGGCCTCCAGGTCGAGCTCTTCGAGCTCGAGCGCGGTCGCCTCGGACGCGCGCAGCCCGCACGCGTACATCGTCTCCAGCAGCGCGCGGTCGCGCAGCGCGGCCGGAGCGCTCCCGTGCGGCTGGGCGAGCAGGTGAGCGACCTCGTCGCGGCTCAGCACCTTGGGCAGCCGCGCCCGGGAGCGAGGCGGCCGCAGTTCGGAAGTCGGGTCGGACTCGAGCACCTGCTCGCGGCGCAGGTGGCGGTAGAACGACCGCAGGCACGCGATCTTGCGCTGCAATGTCGCCGGGGCCACCGGCGGCTTGCCCTCGCGCCCGTCGGCCATCTCGGAGATGAACGCGGCAAGGTCATTGGGCCCGACCGCAAGCGGATCGAGCTCGTGGCGAGAGAGAAACTCGCCGAACTGCTGCAGATCCGAGCGATATGCCTCGAGCGTGTTGCGCGACAGCCCCCGCTCGAGCTCTAGGTACGCGAGGAAGTCGAGCGTCAGCTCGGTGAGGCGGATCGCCGGAGCGGCAGCCTGAGTCGTGGCCATTGGACGGTATTCGCGCCCCGCCACGGCGCTCCTCTAGTCAGGGCCGGCGCGCGAGCAGCAGCCGGACGACTCTGGCGCCGCCCGTTAAGCGAGGCTGGATGCCGAGCGGGCGGCAAGCCAGAGCAACGCGATGAGCGACTTCGAGTCGTCGCACCCGGCGATCGCACCGTCGAGCTCGTGACGCGGCCACGGCACGATCTCGATCCGCTCGTCCTCGCCGGGCTTGGCGCCGGCGTCACGCGGGGCGTCGGACAGGTCGGTCGCCAGGAACAGCCAGACCCGCTCGTCGGTGAAACCGGGGCTCGTGTAGAACGCCAGGATCTCCTCCCAGGTTCCCGCCTGCTTGCCGATCTCCTCGGCCAGCTCGCGCTTGGCCGCCTCGAGCGGCGACTCGCCGGGCACGTCGAGCTTGCCGGCCGGGATCTCGAGCGACGCGTAGGCCCCGACAACCTCCCGGGGCTGGAGCGTCAGCCAGATATGAGCGTCGTCGAGCGCGAGGATCCCGACCGCGCCCGGATGCCAGATCTTCTCGCGCGTGACCTCCGCCCCGTCCGCGTGTCGGTAGCGCTCGACGCTGACGGTCGCGATCTGGCCGCGCCACTTGCGCTCGCCGCCGAGCGATTCGAACGGTTCGCTCATCCGCTCGCCGGGGCGCCGGCCTGCTCGACCAGCGCGATCGCTAGCTCGAACAGCCCTTCCAGCGCGTCGACGCTGATCCGCTCGTCGGGTTCGTGGTTGCGCTCGGTCCCATCGGCGAGGTTGAGGCAGTCAAAGCCCTTGACCCGGAACGCGTTCGCGTCCGAGCCGCCACCGCTTGAGATCGGACGCGGTTCGTAGCCGCATGCCCGCAGGGCGCCCTCGGCGAGCGCCACCTCCGGCGCGCGGGGGCCGACGCGGTAGGCGGAGAACATCTGTGTCACAACGACGTCGAGATCGCACTCGGTCGCGTTGGCGGCATCCTGCAGATGATCGACCATCTCGGTGACGACGGTCTCGACGCGGCTCCCGTCGAGACCCCTCACCTCCGCCACAAGCTCGCACCGCTCGGGCACGACGTTGCTCGCCGAGCCACCCGCGATCGTGCCGACGTTCGCGGTCGTCTCGGCGTCAAGCCGCCCGAGCGTCATTGCCGCCACTGCCCGCGCCGCCGCCTGGATCGCGCTGCGGCCGTCCTCGGGGCGCACGCCGGCGTGGGCGGCGCGTCCACGGAAGGTCGCCTCGATCCGGTTGTGCGTCGGCGAGGAGAGCACGATCTCGCCGATCGGAGAGGCGTGGTCGAAGACGAAGCCCAAGCGACTGGTCAGCCGGCCGACGTCGAACGCCTTGGCGCCATGAAGGCCGTTCTCCTCGGAGACCGTGAACAGCAGTTCGACTCCGGTCGCCCGCGCATCGCCGGTCGCCGGAGCTCCTCCGGTGCCGATGCCCGCGAGCCGGCGCGCGAGCTCGATCAACACCGCCACGGCGGACTTGTTGTCCGCGCCGAGGATGCCGGCGTTCGCGTTCGTCCACGCCCCGTCCACGCGGACCGGCTCGATCGGAGCGAGCGGCGGAACGGTGTCCATGTGGGCGCACAGCAGGATGCTGTCGGGACCGCTGCCCGGGATCCGCGCGAACAGGTTGCCCGCGTCCGAGCCGACCGTCTGACCCGCCCCGTCCTCGTCGACTCGGAGGCCGATCGATTCGAGCTCGTGCCTGACCCGGTCCGCGCAGCCGCGCTCGTGCCCGGTTGGGCTCTCGATCGCGCACAGTGCCGCGAACGTGTCGTGCAGCCGTTCGCGCTCGCCGTCGGTGGCGCGCCTCACGTCGCGGCGGTCGCCGGCACGTCGCCGGCGCTCGCCGGCGACGACGGCTCGCTCTGCGCGAGCGCTGCGCCGACGAACTCCCTGAACAGCGGCGCCGGCCGCTCGGGCCGCGACTTGAACTCCGGGTGGAACTGCGAGGCGACGTAGAAGGGATGCTCATCCCGAGCCAGCTCGACCACCTCGACGAGCCGCTCGTCGGGCGACGTGCCCGAGCACACGAGGCCGACGGCCTCGAGCCGGCGGCGAAGGTGGTTGTTGACCTCGTAGCGGTGGCGGTGGCGTTCGTACACGACCGGCTCGTCGTAGAGCTCGCGCGCGACGGTCCCATCGTGGAGCTTGACCGGGTCGGCGCCGAGCCGCATCGTGCCACCCATATCGGCGATCTCCTTCTGCTCGGGCAGCAGGTCGATCACGGGGAACGGCGTCTCGAGGTCCATCTCGGTCGAATTGGCTCCCTCCATCCCGGCGACGTGTCGCGCGAACTCGCTGACCGCCACGTGCATGCCGAGGCAGATGCCGAGATATGGGATCTTCGCCTCGCGAGCGATCTGAGCGGCGCGGATCTTGCCCTCCCAGCCGCGGCCGCCGAACCCGCCGGGGATCAGGATCCCATCCGCCTCACCAAGCCGCGCGGCGACATCGGGATCGGCGACGGTCTCGGAGTCGACCCAGTCGACCGCGACCTTGCAGCCGTGGTGGACCCCCGCGTGGCGCAGCGCCGAGACGACCGACAGATACGCGTCCTCGAGCTGGACGTACTTGCCGACCAGCGAGATCTTGACCGACCGCTCGGCCTCGGCGGCGCGCCGCGTCGAGGCCTCCCAGCCCGCGAGATCCGGCGCCGGGGCGTCGATCCCGAAGTGCTCGCGGAGGATGAAGTCGTCGACCCCCTCGGCGCGGAACACGAGCGGCACCTGGTAGATGTCGGGCACGTCGCGCGCGGACACGACCGCCTCGACCGGCAGGCTCGCGAACAGCGCGATCTTGCGCCGGATGTCGGCTGACAGCTCCGATTCGGACCGGCACACGACCATGTCGGGCGCGATCCCGATCCGTCGCAGCTCGTTGACCGAGTGCTGCGTCGGCTTCGTCTTCAGCTCGCCGACGTGTCCGATGTACGGGACCAGCGTCAGGTGGATGAACATGCACCGGCGCCTCCCGACGTCGACCGGGAACTGCCGGATCGCCTCCAGGAACGGCAGCGATTCGATGTCGCCGACCGTCCCGCCGATCTCGGTGATCACGAAGTCGACATCGCTCGACTCGGCCATCAGGTGAACGCGCTGCTTGATCTCGTCGGTGATGTGCGGCACGACCTGGACCGTCGCGCCGAGATAGTCACCGCGCCGCTCGCGCCGAATCACCGTGTTGTAGATCCCGCCGGCCGTCACGTTCGAGGCACGGCTCGTGTTCGCGTCGGTGAAGCGCTCGTAGTGCCCGAGGTCGAGATCCGTCTCGGCACCATCCTCGGTGACGAACACCTCGCCATGCTGGTATGGCGACATCGTGCCGGGGTCGACGTTGATGTACGGATCGAACTTCTGCAGCTGCACCTGCAGTCCGCGCGCGACCAGGAGCCGCCCGATCGAGGCCGCCGCGATTCCTTTCCCGAGCGAAGAGACGACTCCGCCGGTGATGAAGATGAAGCGCGTCTGGGGGCGGGAGTCTTGAGCCATCGATCGATCCTTGGGTCAGTTTACGACGTGGATCGAAGGTACCGATTGGCCCGGACGAACGAGAGTCCCCAAAGAGCGACTAAGCGGCGCGCAGGAGCTCACGCGCATGGCCCCGAGCAGCTCGATCGCCGTCATCGGCGCCGAGCATCCGGACCAGCTCGGCGACGATCTCCTCCCCGGCCAGCAGTTCCACCGCCGTGCGCGCCACGCCGCCGCTTGACTGCTTGACGATCCGGAAGTGCTGCTGTGCAAGCGAGGCGACCTGCGGCAGGTGGGTGATGCAGATCACCTGGCGACCCTCGGCCAACGCTCGGAGATGCTCGCCGACCGCTCGCGCGGTGTGCCCGCCGATCCCGGCGTCGACCTCGTCGAACACCAGCAACGGCTGCTCGCCGACGCCGGAGGGTTCGGAGTGCGCGACGCTCAGCAGCGCCAGCATCACCCGCGACAGCTCACCGCCCGAGGCGATCTCCCGCAACGGCCCCGGCGGGACACCCGCGTTCGGAGCGATCAGCAGCTCGACGGTGTCCGCCCCGCGCGGCCCGATCCCATCGGCCCGCTCCCGGAGCTGGACGTCGAACTCGGCGTCGGTCATCGCGAGCTCGGCGAGCCGCTCCCGGACGGCCGCGGCCAGTGCGGGAGCCGCCCGCGAGCGCCCGACGTGGAGCTCGCTCGCGAGCCCCTCGAGCTCCGTTCGCGCCTCCGCGAGCTCCTGCTCGGCACCCTCGAGCGCCACCTCGGCGCCCTCGAGCTCAGCGCACCGCTCCCGGCACCGCTCTGCATGGCCCAGGACCTCGGCGATCGAGCCGCCATGCTTACGCTCGAGCCGGGCGAACAACGCCAGCCGCTCCTCGACCTGCTCCAGCCGCTCAGGGCCATCACCCTCGAGCCCGTGCAGGTATCGCTTGAGCTCGGCGCCCGCATCCTCGGCCTCGTAGCCCAGCGCCGCCAGCCGCTCGGCCATCGTCGCGAGCCCGGGATCGACGGCCGCCGCCAGCTCCAGTTCGCGCGCCGCCAGGGCGAGCAGCTCGGCCACGCCGCCACCGTCTTCGGGGGCGATCGCGCCGGCGCCCGTCGCGGCCGCGCTGCGCAGCGTGTCGACGTTTCGCAGTCGCTCGCGTTCGATTCCGAGATCCGCTGCCTCCTGCTCGCTCGGATCGGCTGCATCGATCTCCGAGAGCTCGAACGCCAGCAGATCGAGCTCGCGCTCGCGAGCACCGGCCAGCCCGCGGAGCTCATCCGCACGGTGCTCGAGCTCACGCGTACGGTCGTACACGGCTCGGAGCCGCTCGCGCAACCCCACGGCCGGCTGGCCGCAATAGGCGTCGAGCACGTCAAGCTGGACCGTCGAGAGCATCAGCTTTCGGTGCTCGTGCTGGCCGTAGAAGGAGAGCATCGCGCCGCCCAGCTCGCGCAGGTCCGCGACGGTCGCGGCGCGACCGCACACATACGCGCGCGTGCGCCCGTCCGGCCACACGCGGCGCGCCAGCACGAGCTCTTCGGCGTCGTCCGGAATTCGCTCACCGACCGCCGACTCGAGTCCCGCCGGCAGCGAGAACACGCCCTCGACGTACGCCTCGGCCGCCCCCGGCCGCACGATCCCACTCCGCGCCCGTCCGCCGAGCAACAGATCGAGCGCGTGCGCGAGCAGCGTCTTCCCCGCCCCGGTCTCCCCGGTGAGGATGTTCAGACCGGGACCGAGCCGGAGCTCGGCCCGCTCCATCAGCAGCAGGTTCTCGACGCGCAGCTCATGCAGCATGCGCAACGGTCTATCAGCGGGTCCCGACGGACCCGCGTCACGGCGCGCTCGCGAGACGCCCGAACTTCTCCCGCAGGCGGTGGTAGAAGGTCGTCCTCGGCAGCTGCGCGAGGCAGCCCTGCCCGTCGACGAACCGGGCCGCGATCTCCATCGCCGGGTCGAGCACGCACACGGGGCGGCCGTCGACGGCGACGTCGACCGGCTCCTCCTGCGAGCGGTTCCTGACGGTCAGCACGTCGCCGGGCGCGACGACGAGCGCCCGCGCCATCAGCGAGTGCGGTGCGATGAACGAAACCACGATCCCCTCCACGCCCCACGCCATCACAGGGCCGCCGTTAGCGAGGTTGTAGCCGGTCGAGCCCGCGGGCGTCGCGATCACGAGCCCGTCGCAGCGTACTCGGCCGATCTCGTCCGGCCCGACGCCGTATTCGAGGTCGGCGACACGCTTACCCGGCTGCCGGTGCATCGACACATCGTTGATCGCCAGCCAGCGGCCGCACTCGCCGGACAGCTCGATCCCCGGAAGCGCGAGCACTTCGAAATCGCCCGCAAACGCGCGCGCGAATCCGGCCTCGGCGTCGTCTCGATCGACCGTCGCAAGGAAGCCGATCTCGCCGAAGTTGACCGCGAACACGGGCACCCCGGTCCCGGCATAGGTCCGTAGCGCGCTCAGGATCGTGCCGTCGCCCCCAAGCGCGAAGCAGATATCGACTTCGCGGTCGATCGGAGCATCAAGCTCCAGCCCGTCGGCCGGTTGCACCGCGTGCTTGCTCGTCTCCTCCGGGTCCAGCCGCAGCACCGCGCCGGCCGCGCGCGCCAGCGCCAGCAGGCTCTCGATCGCCGGCCCCGTCTCCGACGGCCGGCGGTGCGTGAACAGCGTCGCGGTGCGGACCGGATTCATGGCTCCACCAAACGGGCCGCGTCCTCCAGCTGGTCAGCGCCGAGCGCCTCCTCACGCCCGCGCTCGGCGAGCCAGACGAATGTCTCGAGGTTGCCCTTCGGCCCCGGCAGCCCGGAGCTCGCATAGCCGAGCACCTCAGCGCCGAGCCCGAGCGCCGCACGCCCGACGGCGGTCAGCGCGCCCCGCCGCAGCGACGGCTCGCGGACGACGCCGCCCTTGCCGACTCCCTCGCGGCCTACCTCGAACTGGGGTTTGACGAGCGCGAGGCAGTCGAATCGGGGCGCCGCGCACGCGAGCACCGGCCCCAGCACCTTCTCGAGCGAGATGAACGACACGTCGACCACGATCACGTCGGGAGCGTACGGCAGCTCAGCCGCGCGCAGCGAGCGGGCGTTGCGGCGCTCGATCACCGTCACCCGAGGATCGTTGCGCAGCCGCCAGTCGAACTCGCCATAGGCGACGTCGAGCGCGACGACGTGCGCCGCGCCACGCTGCAACAGGCAGTCCGTGAAGCCGCCCGTCGATGCTCCGACGTCGAGCGCGTGGCGTCCTGCGACCTCGACCGCGAGCGCATCGAGCACATTGGCGAGCTTGATGCCGCCGCGGGAGGCGAACGCCGGCGCGGGGCGGATCTCCACCTCGACGTCCTCGTCGACAAGCTGGCCGGGCTTCTCGGCTCGGCGGCGCTCGGGCAGCAGCATCACATCGCCCGCGAGCACCGCCGCGGCCGCGCGGCTACGCGACGGGAACACGCCGCGCGCCGATAGCAATGTGTCGAGCCGGACCCGTTTCAGATCCCGAACGGTACGTGATCGACCTCACACTCAAATCGGGCGCATCGCGCGACCATGAAAACACGATGAGATACCAGCGAAACAGAGGCTTCAGCCTCCCGGCTCACGGAACGATCGAGCTGCTCTCGGGGATGGCGGCGCTCGCCGCTCCCGTGGCGTTCGGGTTCGGCGCGGCCGGGATCGTCGTGTCGGTCGTGCTCGGCGGGATCATGATGGGCATGGGGCTCACGCTCCAGGGCCGGCTCGGTGCCGCATCCGCATGGCACGGCAGCTTCGACAGCGTGTTCGTGATCGTGACCGCTCTCGCGGCGCTCGGGCTCGCCGTCGCCGGCGAGCGCTCCGCCGCCGTGTTCCTGGCGGTGCTCGTCGCGGTCCAGGCGTCGCTGAACTTCACGACGCGTTACGTCACCGCAGGCTAACCGCCGTACAGACTTCCTCCCAGCGATCAAACGCAGATACATCTCTCCTCCCTGGAACGGCCCGCTGGCAGGCGGGCCGTTCCGCTTTCCGGATCCGCCTCAGCCACACGGTGCGTAGGCGCCCGTAAATCCGAACACCGTGCGCCTTGAGAACGAGTCGAGCGACGCCTCGAAGTCGATCCCGTTGGGGTCGGGCCCGCGGAGCACAAACGGCGATCCGCCGTATACGAGTTGGCCAATGTAGAACGCGGGCGTTGCCGGTGCGCGGAAGGTGTAGCTCGCTCGTCCCCGTCCATTCAGGCGCGCCGTCAGCGCCAACACGCGACGGTTGACGATCCTCCGCCGCGAACAGGAGGAGCGGTACAGGACCAGCTTCAAGCTGCTGTGAGCGATCGCCGGCCCGAGACCGTTCACGGGCGACACGTTGACCCGCACGCGCCCGCGTGAGAGGTCCGCGAGCGTGGCGGTGTTCGGGTTCCACTCGTACTGGCCCATGACGGTGACGGTCGGCGTGGTGGCCCACGGCGTATACGCGACGCCGAACGTGGCATCGCCGGCGACGGCCCGCGTCGAGCAGGCCCACCGGCCGGGTCTGCTGAACGCGTCCGTCTCAGGGACGGTGACGACCCCGCGTGCGCCCTGGTTGCCCGAATCCGCGGTGACCGCGGACCCGGTCACGGCTCCGTCGGCGCGCAGTATCGGGTTCAGAGCGCACCGCCAGGCATTGCCGGTGTTGCCGGTGGGCACCGTGAACCTGAGCCCGGCAAAGCCGGCGGCGCGGCGCGTCGTGCGCGGCACGAGCGGCGATCCGACGATGCTCGGGGCGGTGGTGGCGTCGTAGGTGAACGTCACCGTCGTCGCCGGTCCCCCGTTGCACGTCTGCGGCGAGGTCGGTGGGAACGCGTCGTGCTGATCCTCGGTGTACACGGACACCCGCAGCGTGTACGACCCGTTGCCGATGAACGAGAGCTGGCCGCTGACCTGCTGGATCGACTCCGGGGTCGCCGGCTGTGATGTCGCATTCGGGCAGGTACGGCTCGACGCCCGCGTAGCTGTCCGGGACGGGGCCTCCCGAGTGAGCGAGCACGTCGACCTCGATCGCCTGGCGGTCGAACGGAGCGCTCGTGCTCTGCAGCTTGACGCCGACGTCGTACGGCGCGACGGAGTTCGTCGTGAAGCTTGACGTCAGCGGCTGCCATGCGTTCGCGCTCGCGCCGCTCGGACGCACGAACACCTGCGGCGCCACCAGCGTGTCGGCGCTCGCGATCGGAGCGAGCAGCGCGAGCGCTACTGAACAACCTGCGATCGAGAGCGCTCCTAGCCGGCGCACGGATTCCACAGCACCGGATCCGCCCGCGCCGCGGGCGTCACGAATGCCGACGGGGACGCTAACGCGGCCCCCAGAGCCGCTGTGCGACGTACCATCCTCGCCGCGGAAGACTACGCGACGGCTGAGCGCTCCGCTACTGCCGCCTCGATCCGCTCGGCGATCCGCTCGGCCGTGAAGCCGACCTCTTTGTGGAGCAGCTTCGGAGCGCCGTGGGTGACGTAGCGGTCTGGCAGCCCGACACGAAGGATCCTCGGCGCAACGCCGCCGTCGGACAGCGTCTCCCAGACCGCCGATCCGAACCCGCCGGCGAGCACTCCCTCCTCGACCGTCACGAGCAGCTCGTGCTCGGCGGCGAGTTGGGCCGCGAGCCCGGCATCGATCGGCTTGCAGAACCGCGCGTCGGCGACGGTCGCCTCGATCCCGCGCGAAGCGAGCAGCGAGGCCGCTTCAAGCGCCTTGCCGACGCCGCTGCCGTAGCCGAGGATCGCGACCCGGTCGCCCTCCCGAAGGATCTCGCCGGTGCCGAGCTCGAGCGCCCGCGGCACGTCGGGGAGCGCTACGCCGGTGCCGACGCCGCGCGGGTAGCGGATTCCGACCGGGCCGTCATCGTAGGCGAGCGCGGTGCGCAGCATGTGGACGAGCATCGCCTCATCGCGCGGCGCCATCAGGACGATGTTCGGCAGGCAGCGCAGGTAGGCGATGTCGAACGCGCCGTGGTGGGTCGGACCGTCGTCACCCACGAGGCCGGCGCGGTCCATGGCGAACACGACGTTGAGCGATTGCAGGCATACGTCGTGGACGATCTGGTCATACGCGCGCTGGAGGAAGGTCGAGTAGATCGCGGCGACCGGCTTGCAGCCCTCGAGCGCGAGCCCGGCCGCAAACAGAATTGCCTGCTGCTCGGCGATCCCGACGTCGTAGTAGCGCTCGGGCAGCTCGCCTTGGAGGATGCTGAGCCCGGTGCCCGAGTTCATCGCGGCCGTGATCCCGATCACGCGCTCGTCGCGGCGGCATTCGGCCACCAGCGCGTTCCCGAACACCTGCGTGTACTGGGGCGGCGCCGGCTTCGGCGCGGCGGTGCCCGGGACGGCGATCGGCTTCGAGACCGCGGCGCCGTTCGAGATCGAGTTCGGCTTCGCCGCGTGCCACTCCTCCATCCCCTCGAGCCCGCCCTCCTCGGCGGGGGCAAAGCCCTTGCCCTTGACGGTCGCGCAGTGCACGACGACCGGGCGCTCGGCGGCGAGCGCCTCGCGCAGCGCCCGGCGCAACGCACGCACATCGTGGCCGTTGATCACGCCCATGTAGGCCCAGTCGAGCTCCTCCCACCACAGTCCCGGCGCCCAGAACGCTTTGAGCGACTCCTTGAAATGCGGACCGATCCGCTCGAACGCCGAGCCAATTCCGACCGGCAGCTTCGTCAGCCCACCTTCGACGCCTTCGCGCGCGTGCCACAGCTTCGGGTTCAGACGGACCCGGTTGAAGTACCGCGACAGGGCGCCGACGTTGGGCGCGATCGACATCCCGTTGTCGTTCAGGACAACGACGATCGGCGTGCCCTCGCCGCCGGCCTGGTGGACCGCCTCGAACGCGACCCCGCCGGTCATCGCACCGTCGCCGACGACCGCCACCACATGCGCGTCCTCGCCGTGGCCGCGGCGCATCGCCTCCTTGATCCCGACCGCGTAGCCGATCGAGGTCGACGCGTGGCCGGCGCCCATGATGTCGTGCTCGGACTCGTGGATCGCACAGAACGGCGCCAGCCCGTCGTACTTGCGAATCGTGTGCAGCTGATCGCGGCGGCCGGTCAGCACCTTGTGCGGATAGGCCTGGTGGCCGACGTCCCACAGGATCTTGTCGCGAGGGGAGTCGAGCAGCGAATGGAGCGCGACGGCGATCTCGCACGTGCCGAGGTTGGCGCCGAAGTGACCCCCGATCTCGCCGACCGTGTCGATGATGTGCTCCCGCACCTCTTGGGCCACCATCTGGAGCTCTTCATCGCTCAGGCCGTGCAGGTCCTGCGGGCGGTTGATCTTGTTGAGGAGGTCTGACATCAGTGGCTGCGTGTGGCGATGAAGTCGGTGATCTGCTCTAGTGCGGCGGCGCCCGATGGCGCCGCTTGCGCGAGCGCGGCTCGAGCCCGCTGGTGCGACTCTGCGGCGAGCCTGCGCGCTCCGTCGAGGCCGAATTCGGTCACGTACGTGCGCTTACCCAACCGTTCGTCGCTCCCGTGCGGCTT
The DNA here is from genome assembly GCA_963712675.1 of uncultured Solirubrobacteraceae bacterium. Taxonomy (GTDB): domain Bacteria; phylum Actinomycetota; class Thermoleophilia; order Solirubrobacterales; family Solirubrobacteraceae; genus Palsa-465. Next base: position 483,108 of record CAVQJF010000017.1, on the reverse strand, counting down.
GCCCAGCGTGGCGTCCGATCCGGTTACGTCGAGGATGTCGTCGACAATCTGGAACAGCACGCCGAGCTCGCTTGAGAACGCGCTAAAGAACATTGTGTCACGTTTGTGCGGTCCACTCACCAGCAGTACGCAGTCGACGCTCGCACCGATCAACTGACCGGTTTTCAGCTCGTGGAGACGTCGGAGGCCCTCGAGGCCGTCAGGTGCGCTCGCGGACACATCTATGTACTGCCCGCCGACCATCCCGCGTACGCCGGTTGCGCGCGCCAGCTCGGCGGCGGCGGCGAGGATCGCCTGCGGTTCGCCCCGCTGCTCGGTTAGCAGCAGCGCGAACGCCTCCGCGTACAGTCCGTCGCCGGCGAGGATCGCGACGTCCTCGCCAAACTCGACGTGGCACGTTGGACGCCCGCGTCGCAAGGCGTCGTCATCCATCGCGGGCAGGTCGTCGTGGATCAGCGAGTACGTGTGGATCAGCTCGATCGACGCCGCGAGTGCCAGCACCGAGGTCGGCGCGATGTCGATCGCCTCGGCCGTCGCGAGCGCGAGCACCGGGCGTATCCGCTTGCCGCCCGCGAGCAGCGAGTAGCGCATCGCCCGGTCCAGGCCCTCGGTCGCATCCTCGTTTGAGAAATGCAGCGACTCCAGGTAGCGCTCCACCTCGTCGCGGAGGTGGTCGGGGTACAGCGGCGCCAAGACGGCAGCCGGCTACTGCGCAGCCGGAAGCGGCAGCTGACCCGGGAGGTCCGGCAGCGGCTCGAGCGCGGCCCGCGCATACTGGTCGACGCGCGCGCTCGCCTCTGAGGCGAGCTGGGCGCACTCCTCGACCAGCGCCAGCGCCTCGTGGGGCTCGAGCTCTCCCGCACGCAACCGCTGAGCGATCTCCCGCAGCTGAGCGCCGAGCTCGGTCAGATCGTCGGTCACGCGCCAGAGGGTAGCGGGCAATACTTAAACCGTGCGTTTCGGGATCTTCTACGAGCATCAGCTTCCGCGACCGTGGGGCGCGGACGCCGAAGCCGCTCTGCTGCGAGACTCGCTCGAGCAGGTGCAGCTCGCCGACCGGCTCGGGTTCGATTACGTGTGGGCGGTGGAGCATCACTTCCTGGAGGAGTACTCGCACTCCTCTGCCCCCGAGGTATTCCTGGCCGCGGCCTCGCAGCGAACCGAGCGGATCCGGCTGGGACACGGGATCGTCAACCTGATGCCGAACGTCAACCATCCGGCCCGGGTCGCCGAGCGCGTCTCGACGCTCGATCTGGTCTCCGGCGGGCGGGTCGAGCTCGGGACCGGGGAGTCGAGCTCGGCGGCCGAGCTCGGCGGTTTCCTGGTCGATCGCGAGCAGAAACGCGCGATGTGGCAGGAGGGACTGGATGCGGTGACGCGGATGTTCGTCGAGGAGCCCTTCGCGGGGCTCGATGGCGAGTTCGTCCAGATGCCGCCCCGCAACGTCGTGCCGAAGCCGCTGCAGACGCCGCACCCGCCGCTGTGGGTGGCCTGCAGCCGCCGCGAGACGATCCACCTCGCGGCACGAAACGGCATCGGCGCGCTGTCGTTCTCGTTTGTCGAGCCCGAGGATGCCGCCAAATGGGTCGGCGAGTACTACGAGTTGCTGGGCTCGGATGAATGCGTGCCGGCTGGCTTCGCGGTCAACCCTGCGGTCGCGCTCGTGCTGCCGATGATGCTCGCACGCGACGAAAGCGAGGCGATCGAGCGCGGCGTCGACGGCGCGCACTTCTTCGGCTATTCGCTCGGCCACTACTACGGGCTCGCCCCGCACGAGGCAGGCGTCAGCGACGTATGGCAGGAGTTCGAGCGCCAGCGCGAACACTCTGGGTTCGCGCGCGACATCGTCCGCCCGGACAGCGCGCCGCTCGGCGTCAGGCTGCTCCAGGAAGGCATCGGCTCGCTGCGCGGCGCGATCGGGACGCCCGAGCAGGTCGCCGACCTCGTGCGCCGCTATGAGGGCGCCGGCGTCGACCAGCTGATCTTCATCCTCCAAGCGGGCAACAACCGCCACGAGCACATCTGCGAGTCGCTGGAGCTGTTCGCGAGCGACGTGATGCCGGAGTTCGTCGCCGGGCGCGAGCAGCGCGAGGCGGCCAAAGCGCAGCAGCTGGCCGGCGTGATCGAGGCCGCGCTCGCCCGCCGGCAGCCGCCGCACGCGCTCGGCACGCCGTACGTGATCGATGAGCAGGCCGAGCTCGCGGCAGCGCGCAAGCGCAAGACGATGCCGGGCCGCGACGAGGTGCTGACGGCGGTCGTCGAAGGAGCGCAGCGCTCCGCTCGCCGCGGCGCCAGCACCGTGCTCGCGCGGCTCGTCGACGGCGCCTCGGATGAGCAGGTGGAACGGCGCTTCTCCCCGGCGCTGGCCCAACGCGCGCTGTTCGCGGGGATGGCGCGCTCGTTCGTCCCCGACGCCGCCCAGGGCTTCGAGGGGCGGCTCGTTTACGAGCTCGCCCGGCCCGCCACCGGCCAGCCGGCCGCCCGCTGGACGATTCATGTTCACAACGGCCGCGCCAGCGCGCATCAGGGCGCTGACAACGGCGCCAAGCTGATCGTGCGCTTCGCGCTCGCCGACTTCGTCCGCATCGCCGCCGGCACGCTCGACGCGGCCGAGCCGCTGCTCGCCAACCGGGCCTCGTTCGAGGGCGATTTCGCGCTTGCCGCGAGATTGCCTGAGATGTTCGGGGCCCCTTCGCCGTATTAGAGGCATGAAAAAGCTCATCCCAATGCTCCTGGTCGCGGTTGCGGCGACGATCGCGGTCGCGGCTGGCGCACCGGCCGACAACAGCACCGGCGCCGCCCACCGGTCCGTGGCGCATCCCGCTGCTTCCCCCGCCTCAGCCGCCTCCCCCGCCTCCCCCGCCTCCCCCGCCTCGCTGGCCTCGCAGGCCGCCGCGGCCACCAACCGCCTTGCCCTGAACCTGCTGCCGCGCCTCGGCGGCGCCGGCAACGTCGTGTTCTCGCCGTACAGCATCGGGGCGGCCCTCGCGATGGTCGACCAGGGTGCCGCCGGCGAGACCGCGGCGCAGATCGGGCACGTCCTCGGCTCTTCGAACGCCACCGCGCTCGGAGCCGGCGAGGCGGCGCTGGCCGCGCGGTTGCACGCCGCGATCACGCCGCCGCGGAGCGCGCCCGCCACTGACGCCGCGCAGCTGCTGGTGGCCAACGGCCTGTGGGTGACCACGGGCCTGAAGCTCGAGTCACCGTTCGAGGATGCGCTCGCCCACGACTTCGGCGCCGCGCCGCAGCCGCTGAACTTCGGCTCCCAACCCGACGCGGCGCGCCAGGCGATCAACGCGTGGGTGGCGCAGCACACCGCGCAGCTGATCAAGAACCTGATGCCGCCGGGCTCGATCACGGCACAGACAGCGCTGATGCTCGCCAACGCGATCTACCTGAAGGCCCACTGGGCGAACCCGTTCATCAGGTCCTCGACCGCGACGCGCCGGTTCACGACGTCCACCGGAGCGAACGTGCGGACGCCGTTCATGACCCAACCGCCGGCGTCGTTTGCCTACGGACGCGGGAGCGGCTACGAGGCAATCGGCCTCCCGTACCTCGACAGCACGCTGTCGATGCTCGCGCTGATGCCGGCGCCGGGCACGCTCGCGCAGTTCGAGCGGCGTTTGACGGTCACGCGTCTCGCCCGGATCTCGCGCTCGCTCGCTTCCACGTTCATACAGTTGCGGATACCGCGCTTCCAGCTGGCGCTGCACACGTCGCTGGTGCCGGCGCTGTCCGCGCTCGGGATGCCGATCGCGTTCACCGATGCGGCCGACTTCTCCGGGATCACGAGCTCGACAGGATTGAAGATCCAGGCTGTCGAGCACGGCGCGACGCTGAAGGTCGACGAACAGGGGACCGTCGCCGCGGCGGCGACCGGGATCGCGCTTGAGCCGACCGCGATCCGGGGCGGTCCGGCGCTCGCCGTGACACTCGACCACCCGTTCCTGCTCTTCCTCCGCGATGACGCAACCGGTGCGATCCTGTTCGCGGGGCGGGTGACCGACCCGACGCAGTCCTAGGACCAATTACCCCTGGGAACCGGGCGGCGTTTGGCGGATCATGGTCCGATGACGATAAACACATCACCAAGCACCCAGATCACCGACGAGGTCACCTCTTGGGACGGCGTGGAAGCAGGCCACGGCCGCCGCGGCGAGTTCGCGTTCAAGGTCTCCGGCCGCGAGCTCGGCCATCTGCACGGCGACCATGCGGCCCACTTCTCGTTCCCTCGCGACGTCTGGACCGAGCTCTCCGAGCAGGGCCGGATCACCGACCATCCCGTGTTCCCCGGGCGCGTCGGCCCCGCGGCGCGGCGGATCGAGAACCAGAACGACATCGACGACGTGATCGCGATGATGCGCCTCAACTACGACCGGATCACACGCCGCGCGGCAGCGTGACGAGCCTGATCGGCATCAACCACGTAGCGCTCGAGGTCGGCGACATCGACGATGCGCTTGCTTGGTACGGGCGGCTGTTCGAGTTCAAGCTCCGCGGGCGTCACGGCGCGCGAATGGCGTTCATTGACATGGGCGATCAGTTCATCGCCCTAACCGCCGGCCGCACGCAGCCGCCCGACGGCGCCCGCCACTTCGGCCTCGTTGTCGACGATCGAGAAGCCGTCCGGGCCTCCCTGCAGCGCGAGGGCGTCTCGGTCGCCGCGTCCGGCTCCGTCGACTTCCTCGACCCGTGGGGCAACCACGTCCAGGTGGTCGACTACCGCGAGATCCAGTTCACGAAGGCGCCCGGGGTGGCGCGGGCGATGGGAGTGGAGTCGCTGTCGAAGACAACGGCGGCAATGAAGGAGATCAGCGACCGTGGCCTCGATATCGCGGAGGGTGCTGTGCCGCCGCGATAGCCCGCGGAGCGCGTGATTATCAGAACGTGATAACGCCGATTGACGTGGCGGGGGCGGGTTTCGGGACGAAACCGAAGTTTCCGCCGGATACCGGAGGTTTCTTTCGATTCGATTTACGGTGCATCGGCTGGCGGGTCGATCGAGCTGCGTGTGGGCGGCAGATTGACGGTTCGTGGCTGCTCGGAGCCGCTATTCAGGCCGGCGCCGTTATCACCTTTTGATAACGGCGACTCCCCGCCTGTCCGACCAGCGCCCCAGACTCCGCCGCCCTCCTTCACTGCCGCCGTTTTTCACGGGCCGGTAGCGAGCTACCCCCCGTCGAGCGCCGCGTTGACGAGCTCATCCGCGCGGGCGTTCTGCGCCCGCGGGACGGTGCGGATGCTCCAGGAGTCGAACGCGCGGACCGCCGCAACGGCTTCGGAATGCAACGCCTTCATCGCCGGGTGTTTGACCTTGTACTCGCCCGTCAGCTGCTTTGCCACGAGCTCTGAGTCGTTCACGAACTCGACCTGCCACGCGTCGAGCTCGAGCGCCAAGCCGATCCCCCGCAGCAGCGCCTTGTACTCCGCGACGTTGTTGGTCGCGATCCCGATCCTCTCCCCAACCTCCCGGACGACGCTGCCGTCCGGATTCGAGACCACGACCCCGATCGCGGCCGGACCCGGGTTGCCGCGCGCACCCCCGTCGACGTGAACGATAAGAGTGCTCCGCGGCGCTACCGGCCCCGTGGTCTGATCGGGTACCTCACCGTCCATGCTCGGTTGACTACTCGCCTGCGAGATCCGGCAACTCGCCGGGCACCCGTGCGCGCCGGCGGTCGCGCACCTCGCGCAGGCCGCCGCCGGTTCCGCCGGTCTCACGGCGCGAGGACTTCCGCCGGTCGACGATCACGGTCACATTCGGGTCGCCGGCGTAGTAGTCGGTCAGCTTCTCGAACAGCTCGCCGGCGAGCGGTTCGGGCACGACGCAGTAGATCACGCCGCGGATCCTATTTGAGATGCCGGACCGTGCGCGATCGTCCGCCCGTCGACGACGGCGCTCACTGCGTCAGCGCGAGCCCGCCACGCTCGTCGGCGACCGCGTTCGGTACCCGCTCCTCGGGCGCCAGCTCGTCGAGCTCGTAACCCTGACCGGCGACCCGCACACTTGGCAGCTCGTCGGACAGGTCGACCTCGTAGCGGTACCAGCACAGCTCCCAGGAGGCGACCACGTTCACGATGCTGGTGCGCGCGTCCGACGGCATCACGGCGATGGTCGGCTCGCCTAGCGACCTCGCGACGCCGGCGATCGTGCGCGGGTGATCTGAGCTGTTGAACATCTCGACTGCCGCGGACACTCGGTGCTCGCCGCTGGTCGGGACGGCGCGCACATGACGGGGCTCGCGCATCGGCACGCGCGCGGCGGCTGGATCCGCCCACGGCGCGGGCGTCCGCGCAGGCGCCTCAAGGGCGATCTCCCCGCCGTCATGACGGTCGGCCGGGAGCGCGCCGTCGCGCCTGGAGCGCAGGCGCCCGAGCAACGAGCGCCGGCGGTCTCCCGCCACGTCCCGGCCGTCGAACGCCGTTCCGGCGCCCTCGCGCATCCAGCCTTCGTTCAGCGCGCGCGAGGTGCACAGCTCGCAGACGGCCTTGCGCGCGCCACCCGACACGAACCCCTCAGCGCGCTCACCGCGCAGCAGCGTCCGTCCGCAGACATCACACGCCACGTGTGGATCGCCCGTTCTGATGTCCCTGGTATTCACGTATCCGAGCGTACTACGGAGCTACGCCTTGACCGCTTCGCGCTCCGCGCGAGCGTCCTCGACTACCTTTCCGGCGAGGTGGCCGGGGACCTCCTCGTAGCGCAGGAAGTCCATCCCGAACTCGCCGCGACCACCGGTGATCGAGCGCAGGTCGGGCGCGTAGGACAGCATCTCGGCCATCGGCACCTCGGCCTTGACCTCGGTCATGCCCCCGCCGGAGGGCTCCATCCCGAGCGGCCGCCCGCGACGCGAGTTCAGATCGCCGATCACGTCGCCGACGGCGTCCTCGGGGGCGCTGACCGTGACCAGCATGATCGGCTCGAGCAGCACCGGCGCGGCGTCCGCCATCGCCTGCTTCATCGCCTGCGAACCGGCGACCTTGAACGCCATCTCAGAGGAGTCGACGGTGTGGTAGGAGCCGTCATACAGCCGCACGCGGATGTCCTTCACCGGATACCCCGCGACGACTCCTTCGCCCATCGCCTCGACGATCCCCTTCTCGACCGCAGGGATGAAGCCGGTCGGAATCACGCCGCCCTTGATCGCGTTGACGAACTCGAACCCCTCGCCGGGCTCGAGCGGCTCGATCTCGATGTGGCAGTCGCCGAACTGGCCGCGTCCACCGGTCTGCTTCTTGTGACGGCCATGGGCCTTGGCGTGCTTGCGGATCGTCTCCTGGTAGGGGACGCGCGGCGGCTTCAGCGTCACCTCGGCGCCGAAGCGCGACCGCAGCCGCTCGACGATCACCTCGACGTGCACCTGGGAGAGTCCGGCGACGATCTGCTCGCCGGTCTGCGCATCGCGGTGCAGGTCGATCGTCGGGTCCTCCTCTTGGAGCCGGCGCAGCGCGGTGAACACCTTGTCCTCCTCGCCCTTGCTCTTGGGCTCGATCGCGAACGCCATCACCGGCGCCGGCAGCTTGATGCTCGGCATCTGGATCGGCTCGTCGCGGGCAGCGAGCCAGTCGCCGGCGCGTGTCTCCTTCAACTTCGCCACGGCGCCGATGTCGCCCGGCCCGGCGTCGGTCACGTGCACGGTGTGCCCGCCCTCGAACGCCAGCAGCTGGCCGATCCGCTCCTTCACGTGCGCGCGCGTGTTGAGCACCTGCGTGTCCTGTTTGAGCACGCCCTGGTACACGCGGAACAGGTTGATCCGCCCGGCGAACGGGTCCGCACGGGTCTTGAACACGTACGCGAACAGCTCCTTGTCCTCGACCGGCTCGAGCGTCATCTCACCGATCTGCAGTCCGCCGTGCTTGACCGGCGACGGCAGGTCCTCGACGATCGCGTCGAGCAGCCGGTTCGTCCCGAGGTTCGCCGTCGCGATCCCGCACGTGACCGGGAACAGCGCGCCGTGGTTGGTGCCCTCCTTGAGCGCAGTGACGATCTCCTCGTGGGAGATCTCCTCACCCTCCAGGTAGCGCTCCATCAGCGAGTCGGAGCCCTCGCAGACCTCGTCCATCAGCTTCTCGCGGTACTCCTCGGCCTGGGCCTGGAGGCCGTCCGGGATCGGGATCTCCTTGCAGTTCTCGCGTCCGGCGCCGGCATATTCGTACGCCTTCATGTCGACGAGGTCGATCAGACCGGAGACCTCGTGCTCTGAGCCGATCGGGATCTCCGTCGCCACCACATGGGGGCCGAACGAGGCCTTGAGCGACTCGAGCGCGCGGAAGAAGTCGGCGCGCTCGCGGTCGAGCATGTTGACGAAGATCAGCCGTGCGAGGTCGAGCTCGGCCGCACGCTGCCAGAGCCGGTTCGCGTGGACCTCGACGCCCATCACGGCGTTGATGACGAACACGGCCGACTCGCACACGCGCAGCGCCCCGAGGGCGTCGGCGACGAAGCTCGAGTCACCCGGCGTGTCGATCAGGTTGACCTTGCGGTCCTGCCATTCGAATGAGCACAGCGCGGCCGAAATCGACATCTGACGCGACTTCTCGTCGTCGTCGGAATCCGATGCCGTCGTGCCGTCGATGACCGTACCCAGGCGGTTGACGGCGCCGGCCTCGAACAGCAAAGCCTCGTGCAGCGAGGTCTTCCCACTACCCCGGTGGCCGACGAGGGCCACGTTGCGGATCCGATCCGCGGCCTTGTGCATGCCTGCTCCTCTCTGTCTACTGGCGCAAGGAGCCGACCTTATCTAAATGTGTACGGGTCGGTATGCGGCCGACCCGGACGCGCTGGCTCAGTCCAATTCGGTCGCGAGCTTCGAGCGCAACCGCAGCACGGCCTTCGTGTGCAGTTGCGAGACGCGCGACTCGGTCACGCCGAGGACTTCGCCGATCTCCCGCAAGGTCAGGTTCTCGTAGTAGTACAGAGCGATCACGAGCTTCTCGCGCTCGGGCAGCGCGGCGATCGCGTCGGCGATCCGGTCGCGCAGCTCGGACTGATCGACCAGCGCCTGCGGATCGGGCGCGCCGCGGTCGGGAAGCGTGTCGAGCAGCGACACCTGGTCGCCCGTCGCGTCGGACACGTTCCACAGCTCGTCGAGCGCGACGATCGTCGAGTTCGAGATCTGCAGCAGCGCGTCGTGGAACTCCTCGAGTCCGATCCCCAGCTCGGTCGCCATCTCCTCGTCCGTCGGCGCCCGCTGGAGCCGTGCCTCGAGCTTCATGTTCGTGCGCTCGAACTCCCGCGCCCGCGCTCGCACCGAGCGCGGCACCCAGTCGAGCGTTCGCAGCTCGTCGATGATCGCGCCGCGGATCCGCGTGATCGCATACGTCTCGAACTTGATCTCCCGGGAGAGATCGAACCGTTGGATCGCGGAGATCAACCCTCCAAGGCCGTACGAGATCAGGTCGGCCTCCTCGACATGCGCCGGCAGGCCGGAGCTCATCCGACCGGCGACGTACTTGACGAGCGGCGAGTACGCGACGACCAGACGCTCGCGCGCGCGCTCATCACCTGAGGACTTGTACTTCCTCCACAGATCTTGCAGCTCGATCGCTTTGACGTTGGTGTCCAGTTTTCCCCCCAGCTATGCCCGCGGATGTGCGCGGGCGTAGGCGGATCTCAAGCGCCGCGACTCTACCCGAGTGTAGACCTGAGTCGTCGACACGCTCGCGTGTCCAAGCAACTCCTGGATCGCCCTGACATCCGCGCCGCCCTCCAGCAGGTGGGTCGCGAACGAGTGACGAAGGGTGTGGGGATGGGTCGCGGCGTTGCGCGCCGGCGGGATCCATTTTCGAAACCGCCGCCGCACGTCGGAGGTCGAGAGCCGCCGGCCAGAGCGCGACAGGAACAGCGCCCTGCGGTCTCGCTCGACGACCAGCGCCGGCCGCGCGCGGGCCAGATACACCTCGAGCGATCGCAACGCGTACTCGCCGGCGGGCACGATCCGAGTCTTGCCGCCCTTCCCCTCGACCCGTACCGACTCGGAGTCGAAGTCGACGGAGTCGACGTTCAGCGAGACGAGCTCCTCGGCGCGAAGGCCCGACGCATAGGCGAGCTCGAACAGCGCCCGATCGCGCGTCTCGAGCGGCGTCGTCGCCGGGATCCGGTCGAGCAGCTCGGCGACCTCGGCCGGCTTCAACACGCGCGGCAGGCGCTGTGGGCGCTTCGGCGCCGACAGCAGATCAGCGGGGTTCTCGTCGCGCGCGCCGAGTTCGACCTGCGAGCGGAACAATCCGCGGATCGACGCGAGCTTGCGCGCCACCGTCGCGGGCGCGTGTCCCTGCTCGGACAGGCTCGCCGCGTAGCGCCGCAACGCGCGGAAGTCGATCGCGGCGGGCTCGACGCTCCTGTCCGTCGCCCAGGCGGCCAGCTGGGCGGTGTCGCTCGCGTACGCACTCCGCGTCTTATCAGCCACCGCGCGCCGTCGCAGGTCGGCGTCGAACGCCTCGAGCGCCGAGCGCCACTGGTCGCTGATCGCGGGCATGACCCCCGGCTATTCGCCATCCGCACTGCGACGCCTGCTATGTGACGTCGACCAGGGTCCCGATTGGTGTGTACGGGTAAACCGCTGCGGCCTCGCTGTAGGGCATCTCCACGCAGCCGAGACTCTGCGCGCTTCCGTACGAGGCGCGGAGGAAGCCGTGCAGAGCGTCGCCACCGTTGAAATAGCTGACGTACGGAACGCCGGGATCGGAGTAGTGGCTGCCGTCCGGGTTCGTGCCACTCATCGTCACCGACAGCGCGTGCTCGAACACCGGGTAGATGCCGGTCGCGGTCGGCGCCGCCGGGATGCCCGTGTTGACGGCCCCCGACACGACCGTTTTCCCGTTGTGCCAGGTCGACTGGCTCTCTGGGCTCCCCTCGCTCACCTGCACGAACGTGTAGCCAAAGGTCGACTTCTTGCCGGTGATGATCGCACCGATCAGAGCCTTCCACACCGCATTGCCCGGGACCCCGTCCGCGGTCAGAGCGTGGTCGTTCTCGAACGCCATCAGAGCGCCGCGTGTGATCACGCCCGACGCGCCTGGCTGCCACTCCGAGCGCAGTGCCGATGGCGTGTTGTGGTAGCGGAAGCTGAAGCTCCCCTGCGGCGGCGCCACCGCGGCCGCTTGCTGCGCCGCCGGTGTCAGCGCGACACCCTTGCCCGAGTACGTGAAGTTCACCGGCAGGTAGCCGAGCATCGCGAGCAGCTGCTGCAGTCGCGTCGTCGAGCCGGCCGGCACGGTCCATGTACCGCTGGTTGCGGTTCCGGACGCGTGGCCGCCGACGAGCTGTATCCCGGCCGGGAGCCCGACCGAGACGGGCGTCGCGAGGCCGTATCCGTAGCCCGTCGGCGTGAACCGGATCGAGTGACTGTTGAGCGTCTGCCATGTCCCGGGAGTCGTCGGCGAGACCGGCGGCCTGGCACTGCCGAGCGCGGCCGCGACGGACTTGTTGAACGTCAGCGTGATCGGCGTGTTCGGCTGGATCTGGGTGCCCGGCGCCGGCACCGCGATGGCGCTCGCCTTGGATCCCGACGGGAACCAGCTGACGACGGCCGGCCGGGCCCGCTCCCACGTGCGCAGCGAGGCCTCCACGGTCAGAGTGCCCGCGGTCGGCTCGCGACCGATCGTGACCTCGGTTTGCGGCGGGCTGAGCACGTGGCGCTTGAGCTGCCCCGACTGACCGTAGGCGATCACCGCGACCGGCTGCTTGAACTGCAGCCGCAACGGCTGGCCGGAGCGAAGCGTCATGTAGTGGGTGCGGAGGCTGGCGCTCGGAGTGAGGAGCGTCATGTGCAGGCGCTGGGTCTTGCCTGACAGCCAGGAGATCCAGCCAGGGCGCTTGACGACGACGGTGATCGAGACCTGCTCGTGCGCGGGGATCTGCTGCCGCGGCCAGATCTGCGGGTCACCACTGACCGTTACCGGGATCAGCTTGCCGTGGGGGCCCGTGACCGTGACGCTCTCGATCTTGCCGCCTCCGAGCGGCATCGAGATCTTTGCCAGCGCGCTTGAATCGGCCGTCAGACTGGCGTTCGACGATGACACGAGGGCCGCGGCGATCCCGAGCCCGACCAGCAACAGAATCGCGACCCCGGCTCCCAGGTGCCACGGGCGCAACTTGCGCGGACCGGCGGTCAGCTGGCGGTGCCTGCGCGCAGCCGATCGCCCAGCGGCGTCCGGCGATCGGAGGTAGGAAATTGCCATCGCGGTGATCAGACGGTGGATGCGGTCACTGGGACGCGTTGGATGCTAGCGGCCGTGCGCCCGGACGCCGACCAGCTGAAGCGGATTTTGCCCCTTTGCAACGCGTCTTTCATTTTCGCACGCCGCAGCTTCGCTGGCAGCCACTTACGATGCGGCACCGGGGAACCCTTTGCGCGACAGGCCGCGATCGAGCGCCTCCAGCACAGCCGATCGCGCCTGATTGGAGACTTCATAGACGCGCAGCCGGTGCAGCGCCGAGGGCTCCAACGAGGCGATGATGCCGACGAGCTCGTCGGCGCTGAGCTCGTCGTAGCCGCTCATCACGCCGCCGTCCCCGCCATCCGGGGGCGGTTCCCCGCTCCTGCCCCTGGCCCCTTGGACGCTCGGGCTCCAGCGCAGAAACTCCTCCACCTCGCGTTCATAGCGATAGGACTCCGCTCCGCTTCGCAGCAGCGGCCGCAACCGCTGGTGCGCCCTCAGCTTCAGGACCGCCTCGCGGGTCGTGTAGCCGTAGGCGTAACCGGCCGCCTTCAGGCGACGGTTGTCGAGCCCGCGCCCGAACCGCAGCTGATGCAGGAGCTCCACCGGTACCGGCAGTCCCAATCGCCGCAGCTGCGAGGCCGCGAAACCGGTGCCCCACGGCGGCAGCACCGGCAACATCGGCTTGCCCAGCAACGAGACGATCTCCGAGAGCGCGAGCACGCCGTCGGCGGCGGCGTTGTAGGTGCCCGGGAGGTCGTGCCGGACCGCGTACTCGAGCACGCCGACGACGTCATCCTCGTGGATGAACTGGCAGCGCGGGTCGAACCCGAAGATGCTCGGGACCACCGGCAACCCGAGCAGCGCAAGCTCGGAGCTGCGCTGCTCGGCGCCGATCGCGGTCGCCACCCGGAGCACCGTCACCATCGCCCGTCGGTTCCGCACCGCGAACTCCGACACCGCCCGCTCGGCGTCGACGACGTCCCGTTCGATCGAGGTCCGCGCCGGGCGCGCACGTGGCATGTCCTCGAGCAAGAACGCGGGGTCATCATGGCCGTAGCCGTAGTAGTGCGCCGAGGACTTGAACACGAACTTGCGCACCGGCGAGTCCGAACCTGCGCACGCGGCGAGGATGTTGATCGTCCCGGCGACGTTCACCTCGTGCGCCTGCTTGATGCCGGCCGCCACCGGATCGACGATCAGCCGCGTGTCGATCACCGTATCGATCGACGCGGCGCTCACGATCCTGCGGATCCGTGCATGCTCGGTGTCGACGCGCACGAACTCCGTCCGATCGAGCTGGTGCTGAGGGTCGCTGGTATCGACCCCGATGATCGCCTCGACTCCGGGGCGGCGTTCAAGCGAGTGAGCGAGCCTGCCGCCCCAGTGAGACGACAGTCCGGTGATCAGGATGCGGCGGGAATCCATCTGCTAGCCGAGCCAGACGCTCCTGCGCTCCGCCACCATCTCGAGCAGATTCTCCTGGATCAGTGCACGGATGTCGGAGCTCAGGCTCTGCACGAGGCCGCCGTCCTCCCACGGCGCATCGCCGAGCTCGTCCGTCGCCACGGGCTCGAGGAACCTGATCCTGAACTTGGCCGGCAATGGGACCGGGGAGGCGACCGGCAAGCGAGGCAGCCCCGTCAGGCGCCTCAGCGGGTTGACGCGGCCGAACAACGGCGCGGCCTCCTCGGCCCCGAGCACCGCGATCGGGACGATCGGCGCTCGCGCCCGTATCGCGGCCTGTACGTACTCGCCGGTGCCGAACTTGCGCAACCGGTAGCGCTCGGAGAGGACCTTCCCGCGGCGGCCCTCGGGAAACACCAGCACGAGCTGGCTCTCGTCGAACAGCAACCGGTGCACGTTCGCCGGGTGTGCGCCGACGCCGCCGAGCTTCGTGACCAGCATCCCGACCCCCGGCACGCCCGCGAACGTTCGCTCGGTGCTGAGGTGCACCGGCCGTGGACGGGGATGCTCCTGCGCGATTGCCTTGGCGATCATCGCTCCGTCAGGAGGCAGGGCGCCGCCATGGTTCGCAACCAGCATCGCGCCGCCCGCGGCGGGAACGTTGTCGACTCCCTCGACCTCGACCCGGAACCAGTAGTGGTAGAGGAACCCGTACAGCGTCCGGTCGACGAGTCGCTCGACGCGCTCGGAGCGACCCCAGTCGGTGATCTGCCGGTCGGGCTCGAGTCCCGGAAGGGCGTCGCGGAGCTCGTCGGTAGCGGGCAGCCGGTCGTATAGATCGCGGACGGCGATCTCGACGGTTTTGCCTGCGTGGGGATCATTCGCGCCCGGGTCCGCCATCGGCCGATTCTCGCAGGCGCTGTCGCAGGCGGGGCTCAGCGCCCCGCCCGCGCCCGGTCAGCTACTTGTAGGTCCCCTTGTCGTGGATCACGATCTGGTTCGCCGTCAGGTTGCCGGTGCCCGAGAACGTCGCCGTCAGGCTATGGCCCTTCTGGGAGCCGGTGCCCTTCGTCAGGTTGAGCTTCCCGTTCGAGATCGTCTGGGTCTTTGCACCCGTGACGAGCGTCGCCGTCGCGGTGCCCGACAGCGAGCCGGTGGCGGTGTAGATGGTCACGCTCGGAACCATGATCGAGATCTTGCCGTTGGTCGAGCCGATCTTGATCCTGTAGGTAACAGCGCCGGTGCCGAGCACCTTGTCGATCGAGTTACCGGCGGCGAACTGCGTAGCACCCACGCTGTGGGTGATCGAGAAGTAGGCGGTGCCGCTGTCGGCCTTGCCACTGCTGGTCGCTCCCACCGTCGCAGCGGTGACCGCGATCAGTGCGCTGGCAGCTAAGAGCCCAGCGGCCGCGGTCACCGACCGTGTCCGTCGAGTCATCTGCGCCCTCCTTGTGTTTGTCGTGGCGCCCGGCCAACGCCCCACTTTGTTGGCCGCAAGCTACCCCGGAGCGTCGAGCGCAAACTGTGAAGATCGCGTTAGCGCGTGACGGCGCCTTGCGCCGCGCTCGAGACGAGCCGGGCGTACTTGGCGAGCGCGGGCCCCGGGTACGGGCGCTCCGGTACCACGTACTGCTCTGCGCGGGCCGCGAGCTCCTCGTCGGACAGCGCCACGTCGAGCCTCCGGGCGGTGACGTCGAGCGTGATCTCGTCGCCATCGCGAACGAGTCCGATCGGTCCGCCCTTGACCGCCTCCGGGGCGACGTGCCCAGCCATCAGGCCGTGCGTGGCGCCGCTGAAGCGGCCGTCGGTCAGCAGCGCGACGTCCTCGCCGAGCCCGAGCCCGACGAGCGCGGCGGTCACGCCAAGCATCTCTCGCATCCCGGGGCCGCCGGCCGGACCCTCGTTGCGGATCACGATCATGTCGCCGGCGTTGATCGTCCGCGCGGTCACGGCCGCCATCGCGTCCTCCTCGGACTCGAACACGCGCGCCGGGCCGCTCTGGAGCAGCCGCTCGTGGCCGGCGAGCTTGACCACGCAGCCCTCCGGCGCCAGGTTGCCCTTGAGGATCGCGAGCCCGCCAGTCGGCTTGATCGGGTCGTTCAGTGGGCGCACGACCCGTTGCCCTTCGGTCTCGACCGCCGCGTCGGCATGCTCACCGACGGTCCTGCCGGTCACGGTCTGTGCGTCCTCGTGGAGCAGACCGGCCTGTTTGAGCCGGTTGAGCACGAGCGGCACGCCGCCGGCCGCGTGCAGATCCGGGGCAACGTACTGGCCGCCGGGCTTCAGATCGCACAGCAGCGGGGTCCGTTCCGAGATCCGGTCGAAGTCGTCGATCGACAGCTCGATCCCCGCCTCCTTGGCCACCGCCAGAAGGTGCAGGACACCGTTGGTCGAGCCGCCGCTGCAGGCGATCGCAGCGATCGCGTTCTCGATGCCGTCGCGAGTCACGATGTCGCTCGGCCGCTGGCCGCGCGCGAGCACGTCCATCACGAGCCGCCCGGCGTCGACTGCCGTCTGAGCCTTTCGCGGGTCGGTGGCGGGCACGCCCGACAGCCCCGGGGGTGAGATGCCGAGCACCTCGAACGCCATCGCCATCGTGTTGGCCGTGAACTGACCGCCGCACGCGCCCGCGCCCGGCGAGGCCTCGCCCTCGAGCTCGGCCAGCTCCTCGTCGGTGATCGTGCCGGCGGCGTGCTTGCCGACCGCCTCGAACACCTCCTGGATCGTGACGCGCTCGCCGTGGAAGTGGCCCGGGGCGATCGACCCGCCGTAGAGCATCAGGGCCGGCACATCGAGCCGGCATAGCGCCATCACTGTCGCGGGGATCGTCTTGTCGCAACCGCTGATCGCGATCACGGCATCGAACAGGTGGGCGTCGCACACCAGCTCGATCGAATCCGCGATCACCTCGCGACTCGGCAGCGAGGCGCGCATCCCCAGCGTGCCCATCGTGATCCCGTCCGAGATCGCAATCGTATTGAGCTCCATCGGCGTCCCGCCCGCGGCGCGAATCCCCTCCTTGACCTTCGCCGCCAGCGCACGGAGATGGAAGTTGCACGGCATCGTCTCGATCCACGTGTTCGCGACCGCGACGAGCGGCTTGGAGAGCGCCTCGTCGTCGTACCCGATCCCCTTCAGGTACGCACGCGCGGCCGCGCGCTCCGGCCCTTCGGTGAGCGCGCGACTTCGGTGCTTAGGGTCGAGCTGCGCGGTCATCGGCTCCGGGACTGTAGCGGGAGCCGGTTCCCGCCTAGAGCTTCAAACCCCCGATCGTGGTCGTCGCGGGCTTCCCGCCCTTCGGCCTGAAGCTCAATTTCAGCTTCAGCGCGAACTTGCCGCGCTTGGTCGTGAGCAGCGCGTTGCCGGCGGGGCTCGGTTTCAGCGTCGCATGCAGCGTCGTGGCTCCACTCACGCTGTGAGTCCAGCTCGCGAACTTCGTCGTGCCGGTGGTCACGAGCCCGACCAGCTTCCCCTTGTCCGGGACCTTGATGTCGAGCGTGATCTCGCCGTTCTTGTGGAGCTTGACCGCTGTGACGACGATCTGGTTGTCGGGCAGGACGGTGTAGTTGACCGTGTCGGTGACGGTCAGGCCGTCGGCGCTCGTCGCCGCGAGCGTGAGCGTGTCAGGGCCGGCGACGGACGTGTCGAGCAGGCCGCCCGGCTCGATCGTGTCGCCGTTGTTGTCGGATGCCGAGCAGTCGACGATGCCGGGGCCGTGGGCGGCCTCGGCGCACGAGAACTTGGCGGCGACCTTCTGGCCGAACTTGAACACCGAGTTGTTGTTCGGCGCGGTCGTTGTGATCGTCGGGTTCCCCGCGATCGTCAGCTGCTCGGTGTCGCCGGTCGTGCTCGCTCCGCCCTCGTTCGAACTAACGGCGCCCGTGCTGTTGCTGTACACGCCCGGCGTGGTCGAGCTCACATTGACGGACACGACGCAGTTAGCGCTCGGCTTGAGGCTGCCGCCGGTGAGGCTGATCTTCGAGGCCCCCGTTGTGGCTGTGACGACTCCGCTCGAGCCACACGTCCCGTTCTCGCCATTCGGGTTGTCGACGACGACTCCGTTCGGCAGCGTGTCGGTGAGGCCAACCCCGGTCAGGCTGCTCGTATTCGGGTTCGTGAACGTGAGCGTGCTCGTGCCACCGATGCCGATCAACCCCGGCGTGAACGAGCTCGCGACCGACGGCGGGAGGACCGTCGCCAGCGCTTGGGCCGGTACCGCGAGCGCCATGAGCAAACCGGCTCCAATCACCATCGTTCTCGTCCGTCCGTGTCTCATCTACGTTCCTTCCGTGAACAAATCCGCGAACGACTTCGCGGCCTTGGCATGAGCAATCGGCTTGAAGCCGAAGATGTCCTCGACCGTGCGCAGAAGTGCGTACGGGTCATAGCCGGTGGTGATCGCCTGGCCGGCGCGCGCGTACTTGGACAACACGAGAGCGCCGGCACGGCTCGCCGTCGGCCCTGGAGTCGCGAATGCGATGATCAGCGCCCCGTCCTGCTTGTAGGCAGACGAGCGGAGGATCAACGGGACCCAGGTCTTCAGGAACGCGTCTTCGCCGGCGAGCCCTGTCGGCGTTGCGGCCGGGCACGTGGAGTCAGGGGTGGCGGGCGTCGTCGCCGAGCCCGTCGTTGGTGTCGCCGTTGCCGCCGGTGTCGCCGCCGGGATCACGGACGCGTCGTCACATGACCCAGGGCGATGTACGCGTAGGCCGGCGTCTTCGATGTCGAGCGCAGGTTCCTCGACAGCTGGTCGAGCGACACATCGTCGGTCGCGCAGTCGCCGAGGTCGAGCAGCGAGTGGAAGTAGATGAACGGGTTATGGCGGGCGTCGTACTGCGCCCCCGTGCCGGGGAGCTGTCTCCGTCGGTCGAGTTCGAGTTCGGGTGCACGCACGACGTCGCGCCCATATCGTCGATGTACGCCTTCCACTGCAAGCCTGCCGAGGTGATCTGATCGCCGATCGTCAGCGCGGTGTCGGGATAGATGCAACCCGCGCCCGCCACTTGACCGTCGGCGGCGGCCTTCGCGCCTGACGGAAACTCGGAGTACGTCGAGCATCCGGCCCGCGTGTCCGCGTTCGGCGCCTGGCCGGAGACCGTGGCGAGCTCGTCGGCGAGCTCCGATGATGCTGAGAGCGTCCTTGTCCTGACTCTCAAACCAGTTCCTTTCATCGTTGGCGGCGACTGAGTCGCGCAGCCAAAGCCCACAATCTTGATCTGAATTGCCGGGATCAGCAATAGCAGGTTCTGGGCTATTTCAATTAACTTAGTCGAGATTACAGGGCGAATCCTCGACCGCCGGTCAATCCGACGCGCGCGATTCGCCGGTCAATCCGACGCGCGCGATTCGCCGGTCAATCCGACCGCGCGCGATGCGCCGGTCAACGCTTCGGTCTTGCTGACCTCAGCGGCAGGGCGTGCCTGCGGGACCTACCGTGCGCCGCGTTCAGCCGGCGGGGCGCGGCCGGAGCTCGCCGGCCTGGCCGGCCGCCGACGCGGCGGCCTTGCGCATCCGCTGACGCTCCCACTGCGCGAGCCGCCATAGGTCGCGCTTGACCTTCGCCGGGTCGAGCTGACGGCCCGGCAGATGCATGTTCGCGGTCGAGATCAGCCGCCGCTCGTCGCCGGTCAGCGCCATCCACTTCGCCAGCACGTCGTCGGACTCAGGCAGTCTCGAGCTCCCGTACGGACGGGTCGCGTCGGGGAACCCGACGCAATACTCGTTGAGCAGCCGATGGGTCTGCGCGAGATAGGCGACGATCGCGCGATGCGGATAGATCAAATACGCATACGGAGCGCCCCCGGTCCCTCCCACATGGTCGGGGCCGTCAGCCTGCGAGCCCCACACGCGGATGAACCCGAGGTCGCGGTACATGGCCCACTCCTCGTCATTTACGCATGAGCGCAGCAGATCCCGTGCGCGTTGCTCGGCGCGCAACTCACGCCCAGGGTCGTACTCGACGGTTGGCGCACGCCGCCGCCCCGCCCGGAACCGCTCCCAGGCCTCGCTGATCCGCGGAATCAGCTCCTCGGACAGGAGCGCGAGGGTGACGAGCGCAGTCGCAGCCAGCGCAAGCAGCACAGCTGCGCCCTACGCGCCGCCCGCCGCCCGCGGGAAGAAGATCACCCGGTCGGCGTCACGCGGCACTTCCTCAAACGTCCGCACCATCCGTGCGCCCCGGCGTCCCGCGCCCTCAACGAGCGGCACCGCCGCCCACAGGCCGGCATCCAGCTGTCGGCGGAACTCCTCGATCAGCCGCTGCTCGTCGTCGATCAGCTCGACGTCGCCTTCGGCGATCAGCACCTCACCATGCCCAGGCCTCATCCTTAAGAAGCGCACCCGGCGATTATGTCAAAACCGCCGGGTTCCCCGGGACAGGGTGCTTACGACTTCCGGCTCTTGGAACTCGCCCGGCGAGCGTGCTTGTGTTTTGGGTGCTTGACCTTCGGAACCGCTTTCACGGGCTTGCAGCCAGGCGTGATCGGAAGCTGGAATGGGCCCCGCTCTGCGCCGGTGACATCGGTCACGACCAACTGGGCGAGCGCGCCTGGCTCGGGCTTGGTGCCCGGCTTGGCGCCCTTCGGCAGGTTCGCGCAGAGCGGATCAGATGTGTCGAGCTGACCCTCGACGTTCGCCCACGTGTCGCTCGAGCTCCCGCTTCCCGCAAAGCAGTTGACGCCCGTCCCGGGCAGGACGCCGGCGCACGAGAAGCTCTCAGTCGTGATCTGAGCGCCGGTGACCCGTCGAACACGTTCGCGCTCGTGCTGAAGTCGTCGATCTCATCGTCCACGTGGCCCCCCGGTTTACGAGCACCGTGTAGGGGGTCACCTGTCCGTCGCAGTGAAACCTGTAGTTCAGGAGGTTCGGGTCATCGAGCGTCGGCGTCGCAAGCGAGAGCGCCCGTCGCACCCCGTGACCGGTACCGGCGGCGCGGCCGGCGGCGTCGTCGCTGCCGCCGCCGCGGTCGCCGTTAAGCCCGGAATCAGCGCCGCAACCGTCAGCGCCACCAGACTGAACCGCGCGCGAACCGAATCGCGATCCCACATGATCAGACCCTCCATTGTCTATAAAGTCGACTTTTTTCGTCGACTTGATCGTATAAAGCCGTTTCAGTGGCTCTGTACGTCACGCCCGGTAGCGAGCAAGCCCGACCAGGAGGTTCGCGACGCCGGACCGGGCGGAGCTAACCGCGGACCCGTCGCGCGTGGGCCAGCACGTCCACGGGCCCCGCGCCGACGCCGATCTCGGTCAGTCCGTCCCTGACCGCGGCCGCCGCGATCTGCTTGGCGCGCCGGGCCGCCTCAAGCGGCGAATCGCCCCACGCGAGCCGCGCCGCGAGCACCGAGGAGTGGGTGCAGCCCGAGCCGTGTGCGGCGCCGTCCGGGTACCGCTCACCGGGCAGCTCGGCGAGCGTCTCGCCGTCGTAGAAGAGGTCGGTGGCCTGCTCGCGATGGCCGCCGGTCACGACCACCGCCCTGGGGCCGAGCGCGAGCATCGCGCGGGCGAGCGTTGCCGGGTCGGCATCTGGCAGGCCGGTCAGCGCGCGCGCCTCGGGCACGTTCGGGGTCACGACGGCGGCGCGAGGAAGGAGGTCGGCAATCAGTGCCGCACGGGCGGTGGGGTCGAGCAGCACCGCGCCCGACTCGGCCACCATCACCGGGTCGATGACGACCGGGACATCGTCCCCGATCAGGTCGAGCGCGCGGCCGACGGCGTCGATCGTCGCGACGGTCCCGAGCATTCCAACCTTGACCGCGTCGACGCCGATGTCCTCCATCACGGCGCGTACCTGGGCGACGATGATCTCTCCTGGAACGGTGTGCACGGCGCTGACGGAGACGGTGTTCTGAGCGGTGATCGCGGTGATCGCGGTCATCCCGTGCGCGCCGCACGCCGCAAATGCCCTCAGATCGGCCTGGACACCGGCGCCGCCGCCGGAGTCCGAGCCCGCGACCGAGAGCACCCTCGGGATGCCGCCTGGCGGTGCCATCGCGGGGACACTACGGCACGACCATGAACCTCCCCCCTGGCCCGCGCCGCACGTAGCCCGCGAGCTCCAGCGACGACAGCGCCGCGAGCCCGCCGCCGACCCCTAGCCCTACGATCGCGAGCGCCTCGGCGGTATCGTGACCGTCGCCGAGCGCCGTGAGCACCGCCTCGAGCTCGGGTGCGAGCGTGGGCCGCTCGCGGCTCGGTCGCGGCTCACGGCCGCCCACACCGAATAGCTCGTCGAGCACATCCTGCGGGCTGGCGATCAGTTTCGCGCCGGCGGCCAGCAGGCGGTGCGGACCGGCCGCCTGCGCCGAGGTGACGCGGCCAGGGACAGCGCCGAGCGCCCGCCCGAGGGTCTCTGCGACGGTCGCGGTGATCAGCGCACCGGAGCGCTCGCCGGCCTCGACGACGACGGTCATCGCCGCCAGCGCCGCGATGATCCGGTTGCGAGCGGGGAACATCCACCGCCGCGCTCGGGGGCCGGGCGGCAGCTCGGATACGGCGGCGCCCGTCGCGACGATCCGGCGGTACAGCTGCCGCTGACTCGACGGGTACGGGCGGTCCGCGCCCGCCGGCAGCACCGCGATCGTTCCCCCGCCGCCGGCGAGCGCGCCCAGATGAGCAGCCGAGTCGATCCCGAGCGCCATGCCACTGAGGACCGTGACCCCGGCGCTTCCGAGCCCGCGCGCCAGTGAGCGCGCCATTCCCGCACCGTAGTCGGAGCGCTTGCGAGCGCCGACGATCGCGACCGGCTGCTCGGACGCGAGCGCGAGCGTCCGCTCGACCGTGCCGGCGACGTGGAGCACCGCGGGCGGAGATGCGAGCTCGCGCAGGCGGGACGGGTACCGCGGCTCGCACCGGCAGATCGTCTGCACGCCGGCCGCATCGCACCGCCGGCGCTGCGTGCTCACGTCGACCAGCTCGTATTCGCCGGCGATCGCCGCACTCCGTCGGCCCCCGACGGCCTCGATCAGCTCCCCGTCGTCCAGCGCGAGCACCTCGAGGATCTGCCCGCGCGCGAGGTCCAGATGCCCGGCGAGGCGCCCGAGCAGCCACCCCCGCGTCATGCATGCGTCACACGCGCTCACCGACCCACGCTCACGCCGCCAGCTCGTCTGCCGCGCCGACCCGTTGGCGCATCGCGAGCGCCGTCAGCACGTCTGTACGCGTCACACGTTCGTGGTGCTCGAGGTCGGCGACCGTGCGCGCCACCCGTAGCGCCCGGTGGCGCCCGCGCGCGCTCAGCGCGCCCGCCGCGTACGCCTCGCTGAGCGCAAGCTCGCCAGCCGGCTCGAGCCGCACGTGGCGGCGGACGAGCCGGACATCCATCTCCCCGTTGCAGCTGACGCCCGTTCCGACGAAGCGCGACCGCTGGCGCTCGCGCGCATCGGCGACGATCGCGCGCGCCTCGGCGGAGGTGATCGCGGGTGGCCCCCGCAGCTCGTGCTCGGCCAGCCGCCGGACGTCGACGAGCATGTCCATCCGATCGAGCAGCGGCCCGCTCAGCTTGCGTTGATGGCGGCGCAGGTCCGCCTCGCCGCACGCACATCGATCGTCGACGCCGGCGAACCCGCATGCACACGGATTCGTCGCCGCGATCAGCATGAACCGCGTCGGAAACACAAGCGCCCGCTGGCCACGGACGATCGCCACGCAGCCATCCTCGAGCGGCTGGCGCAGCGCCTCGAGACTCGCGCGCTGAAACTCCGACAGCTCGTCCAGAAACAGCACGCCGTGGGTCGCCAGCGACGCCTCTCCGGGCCGCGGTGGCGAACCGCCTCCGACCAGTCCCGCCGGCGACACCGTGTGGTGCGGCGCGCGGAACGGGCGGGCGGTGATCAGCCCACCGGCATGCGCGCCGGCGATCGAGTGGATCCGGGTCACCTCGAGCGCCTCGGCGCGCGTCATCTCCGGCAGGATCGACGGCAGCCGGCGGGCGAGCATCGTCTTGCCCGTGCCGGGCGCGCCCTCGAGCAACAGGTTGTGTCCGCCGGCCGCTGCGACCTGCAGCGCGAACAGCGGCGCGGCGTGCCCGCGGACGTCGGCGAGATCGGGCTCCGAGCGGGTCGGATCGGCTGCCGCCGTTCCTCGGGCCAGGGGTAGCGGCGGCGGATCGGCGCCCATCACGATCTCGGCCGCGTCCCGCAGCGCCGCGACGCCCACGACAGCGATCCCGTCCACGAGCGCTGCCTCGCGGGCCCGCTCGCGGGGGACGATCAGCCGCGCGAACCCGGCGCGGCGCGCACCCTCGGCGACCGCGAGCACGCCCGGAGAATCCCGGATCTCACCGCCCAGCGAGAGCTCACCGAACACCGCGTAGGCCGTCAGTTCGTCCGTCGGGATCTGACCGCTCGCGGCGAGCACGGCGAGCGCGAGCGCGGTGTCGAATCCGGGACCGGCCTTGCGCAGGAACGCCGGCGCGAGGTTCGCCGTGACCCGACTGTCGGGGAACTTGAAGCCCGAGTTCAAGATCGCGGCTCGGGCCCGGTCGCGCGATTCGCGCACCGCGACGTCCCCGAGCCCGACGATCGTGAACGCCGGCAGGCCCGGGCGGATGTCGACCTCGACCCACACCTGGCGCGGATCGACACCGTCGATGGCGAACGTTGACACCCGAGCGAGCATGCCCTCGACGGTACGCCCGATCGTGTAACGCGTGGGTGACGCCGCGTGCCAATTCTGCGCAACCAAACGCCGGTCGGCTGCGGCGAATTGGAACAGTCCGTATCCCACGCGTCACACGATCGTCCCTAGCGTCCGACGGGTGAGCGAGGACCGCCGTCACGCGCTCGGAGCGCTCGGTGAGCGACTCGCCGCCGAGCATCTCGAGCGGCGCGGATTCCGGATCGTCGAGCGCAACTACCGCACCCGCTGGGGCGAGCTCGACATCATCGCGTTCGACGGCCAGACGTTGACGTTCTGCGAGGTCAAGACGCGACGAATGGCGGCCGGCTCCGGTAGCCCGTTCGATGCCATCCGCCAGCGCAAACGGCTACAGGTACGCAAGATGGCCGCCAGCTGGTTGCGAGAGCGCAAGCAGCGACCCTACGCGGCCGCGATGCGGTTCGACGCGATCGGGGTGACCTTCGACCTCGCCGGCAGGCTGGTCGCGATCGAGCACCTCGAGGGCGCGTTCTGAGCGGTGGCGGGCGGCGTGGCGTCAGCCCCCCGCGGTGGCGTGGCGTCAGCCCCCCGGGGCGGCGTCCCCGGGGCGTGGGGCCACGTCCGCAGCGTGAAACGGCGCAGTGAAAGGGGCACCAGGGGGGCGCCCCGAAATCCGCCTGGAGGTGGTCGGGACCGAAGAAACCTTCGCTATGCGGAGGAAACCTGGGTCGCAATCGCCGACCGCCTGCGCCGACTCCATAACCAGTGTTGTCATGGAATCCGGTGCGTCATCGGAGCGGGTTGCCTGCCTGTTTCACTGCCGCCGTTTTCACGCCCGGCAGTTGTCCCCACCCCAGCCCGCAGGAACGCCACGCCGGCGACGCGGGGGGCATACGAGAGCCGGCGGCCGCTACAGCGACAGCTGCTGGTAGGCCGCCGACTGGAACGACAACCGGTGCAGCGGCGAGACGCCAAGCCGCCTGATCGCCTCGCGGTGCTCGGGCGTGGCGTAGCCGACGTGCTGGGCGAACTCCCACCCGGGGTGCTTGGCGTCGGCGCGGCGCATGTATCGGTCGCGGGTCTCCTTGGCGATCACCGAGGCGGCGGCGATCGCGGCGCTTCGGGCGTCGCCGCCGATCACGGCGCGCTGCTCGTGCCCGAGGTCGGCCACCGGGAAGCCATCTGAGAGACACACGCAGCCGTCGCGCGCGACCAGCGACAGCGCGTCGCGGAGCGCGGCGAGATTCGTGACGTGGAGCCCGCGGGCGTCGATTCCCGGCGCGCAGCGGGTGATCACCGCGACCTGGGCGGCGTGGCGGAGGATCAGCGGGAACAGCTCGGCGCGACCCTCGGGCGTCTGCTGCTTGGAGTCGTTCAGGCCGCCCAGCGTGCGTATCTGCGCGGGGCCGATGCGCTCGAGATCCCACAGTACGGCGGCGGCGACGAGGGGTCCCGCGAGGCAGCCGCGGCCGGCCTCGTCGGCACCGGCGACGAACCGGACCCCGAACTCCCGATCGAACGCGAACAGGCGCCGGCCCGTGCGACCCCGGCGACGCGCGGCCTTGCCGGCCTTAGAGGAAGCCGAGCCGGTCCGGCGGCCAGTAGGTGAAGAAGGCGACGCCGATGACCCACTTATCGGGGACCGGCCCCCAGAAACGGCTGTCGTCGGACTGGCCACGGTTGTCGCCCATCATGAAGTAATCGCCGGGCGGAATCTTGATCGGAGTCCGGAAATTGCAGTCGGGGCCCGTTCCGCACTGGGCTGCGAACGGGGCCTTCTCGCGAACGCCATTGCGGTAAACGTCGCCGTTGACGATCGTGATCGTGTCGCCCGGGCCGGCGACGACACGCTTGATGAACGTCTGGCTGGACTCGCTGGGCGTCGGTGTGTCGCACGCCTGCCCGTGACCCGTGCCCTGATTTGGAGCGCCGCAGACCGCGTCGGCGGGATCGGCGCCGGCGGGCGGGTGGAAGACGACGATGTCCCCGACGCTCGGATGGTTGATCAGGCGGTTGGCGAGGATCCGCTGGCCGATGTGGAGCGTCGGCTCCATCGAGCCGCTCGGGATCCGGTAGGGCTTGACGATGAACGCCTGGATCAGCAGCGCGAGCCCGACCGCCACCGCGACCGTAACGACCAGCTCGATCACCTGCTTGACGCCGGACTTCGGCGCGGGCGGGCTCGCGTTCGTGCCCGACGGCGAGCGCCTGAACCGGTCTCGCAGCGCGCTCACAGGGTCCCGATCCGATCCGGTGGCCAGTAGGTGAAGAACGCCTTGCCGATGATCCAGGACTTGCGGATCGGGCCCCAGAAGCGGCTGTCGTCCGACATCCCGCGGTTGTCACCCATCATGAAGTACTCGTTCGCCGGGATCGTGATCGTTCCTGGGAAGTCGCAGGAACCGCCGGGGCCACACTGCGCGATATACGGGGCCTTCTCGCGGACGCCGTTGCGGATCACGTAGCCGTTGCGAATCGAGATCCGGTCGCCCGGCAGGCCGACGACGCGTTTGATGAACGTCTCCGACGAGGGCTTGGCCTGCGCGACGCCGCATGGCTTCGCGCCGTCCTGCCCGGCCTGATTCTCGCCCTCGTTCGGGCTCGCGCACCCGTCGGCGTAGTTCTTCGGTGGATGGAAGACGTAGATGTCGCCGACGCTTGGCGAGGAGAAGTCGTTCCCGATCCGGTCGACCAGCACGCGCTGGTTGATGTGCAGCGTCGGCAG
Source organism: uncultured Solirubrobacteraceae bacterium (assembly GCA_963712675.1). Lineage (GTDB taxonomy): Bacteria > Actinomycetota > Thermoleophilia > Solirubrobacterales > Solirubrobacteraceae > Palsa-465. The sequence continues at coordinate 456,215 of CAVQJF010000017.1, read as the reverse complement.
CATCGAACCGCTCGGGATTCGATACGGCTTGATGATGAACGCCTGGATACCGAGCGCGAGGCCGAGCGCGATCGCGACGATCAGCACGAGCTCCACGACGAAGCTCGTAACCGACTTCTTGTTCTTTGTCACAACCTAGGACTCGGCGTCGGGCGCGCGCTCTGGCGCGGACGCCGCAGTCGGGGGCTCAGACTCCGCCGGCTCATCAGCCGTCGCCCCAGTCCCAGCCTCCTCCGCCCCAGCTTCATCCGGGCCAGTCCCAGCTTCATCCGCCCCGGTCCCAGCTTCATCCGTCGCAGCTCCAGCTTCATCCGCCTCGACTGGAGCTGCCTCGGCCGCCGGCGCATCCGTCGGGACCTCGACATCCCCGCCCGCGGGCTGGGCGGCGATGGCCGCCGCGCCCTCCTCGAGCGCCGGACTCTCGCCGTCGGCCGTGACGCCCGCGGCGTCAACGGGCTCCGCGGCATACAACAGCTCGCGCTCGACGACCTGCTCGGGGCCGGTCGACCGGCGTTCGCGCACGCGGGCGCGCTTGCCGACGCGTGCGCGCAGGTAGTAGAGCTTGGCGCGGCGCACGTCGCCTCGCGCGGCGACCTCGATCCGTTCGATCTTGGGCGAGTGCAGCGGAAACGTCCGCTCCACGCCGACGCCGAACGACTGCTTGCGGACCGTGAACGTCTCGCGCGCGCCGTGGCCCTGGCGCTTGATGACGACGCCCTCGAATACCTGTGTCCGGCGCCGCTGGCCCTCGATCACCTGGAAATGGACGCGCAGCCGATCGCCCGCGTCGAACGTCGGGACGCGGCGGAGCTGAGCGCGCTCAAGGCTGTCGATGACGGTACTCATTGGTGTGCGAGCGGGTGCAACATCGGCCGAGCCGATGGTAGGGCTTGCGCGTCACTGCGTGAGCCCCGGCCGCGCGGGCGGCTTATGGTAGCGGACCTGCCGCTCTGGACTGGCTCTGCTCCAGGCGCCACTCCCGGATCCGCGCATGGTGCCCTGAGAGCAGCACATCGGGCACGCGCCAGCCTCGGTGCTCGGCCGGCCGCGTGTAGTGCGGGTACTCGGGCGCACCGCCGAGCGCGGCGCTGAATGACTCCTCGACCGCCGAGTCCTCGTCGCCGAGCGCGCCCGGCAGCTTGCGGAGCACCGTGTCGCACACGACCATCGCCGCGAGCTCCCCGCCGGCGAGCACGTAGCGGCCGATCGAAACCTGATCGGAGGCGAAGTGCTCGAGCACGCGCTCGTCGAACCCCTCGTAGCGCCCGGCCAGCAGCGTCAAAGCGGGCTCGGCCGCCAGCTCGTCGACGAGCGCGTCGTCGAGCACGCGCCCTCCGGCTGTCAGCGCGATCACGCGGCGGCCGTCGCGCAACTGCACGGGGTCGGCGTCGTATCGGGCTCTCAGCGCGGCCTCGACCACGTCGACGCGCAAGACCATCCCCGCGCCGCCGCCGAACGGTGAATCGTCCACCTGCCCGGCGCTGAGCGGCGTGTGATCGCGGTAGTTGACGTACGCGAGCGTGCTGCCCTGCTCGATCGCATTCGCCACGTGGCGCTGGCGCCCGAACCACTCGAACGCCTCGGGGAACAGCGTGAAGACGTCGATCTCCATCAGCTCTCGCCCAGGAACCGAAGATCGATCTCGATCTGCTTCGCGCCGATGTCGACCGAGCGCACCGCGTCCCGGACCAGGGGAACCAGTAGGGGCGGGCCGCCATCCACCGTCGCCACCTCGAGCACCTCGCACGATGGCAGCGCCAGCAGCCTGGTCACGGTGCCGACGGTCCGTGGTCCGTCGTGCACCGCACACCCCTCCAGATCCTCCGCCCACCACTCGTCCCCCTCGAGCGGGGGCACAACCGAGCGCGCAACCCGGAGCTGTTCCCCGCGCAGCAGCTCCGCCGCGGCGCGATCCTCGGAGCCCTCGAGCCGCAGGATCGGACGCTGATCGGTCCCGGCCCGTCGCGCGATCCGCCGCTCGGTGCCCGCCACGAGGACGATCGCCCCGAGGCCGAGCAGCTCTGCTCGCGGGCGCGTGACATGAAAGCTGCCATCGAGGCCGTGCGGGCTGCCAACCGTGCCCGCCGACAGCCAGTCGCGACTCCGATCAGACGTCGACGATGTCAACGAACACGCGCCGCTTCTCCTTGACGGCCGCCGCCTTGACGACCGTCCGCAGAGCCGATGCGGTCCGGCCGCCGCGGCCGATCACGTTGCCGTAGTCACCCTGGGCGACCGACAGCTCGAGCACGATCGTCCCGTCCGCCTCCTGCACCTCGTTGACGCGCACCGCGTCGGGGTCCTCGACCAGGCCACGAGCGATGTACTCGAGCAGCTCTTTCACGAGCCGCCTACCGGCCGGCGGGCTCGATGCCCTGCGTGTGCAGCAGCTTGCGCACGGTCGGCGTCGGCTGCGCGCCGCGTGCCAGCCAGTCGCGGATCCGCTCCTCGTTGAGCACGATCGTCGACGGCTCGGTCTGCGCGTTGTAGTGGCCGACGGTCTCGATCACTCGGCCGTCGCGCTTTGAGCGCTGGTCGGCGACGACCACGCGCCAGATCGGGTTCTTGCGCCCGCCGATGCGGGTCAATCGAAGTCTGACTGCCATATCGACCGATGAGGGTAGCGGGCCGGGAGCGCGAGCGCGGTGACCGGGGTCTCAGCGCCCCTGCCGCATCAGCGCGCCGAGGTCGGGCATCCGGCCCTGCGACATCTGGCGCATGACCTTGCGCATCTGGTCGAATTGCTTGATCAGGGCCTTGACGGCCTGCACGTTGGTTCCCGATCCGCGCGCGATCCGCAACCTCTGGGAGCCCTTGATCAACTCCGGGTGGCGCCGCTCCTGCGGCGTCATCGAAAGGATGATCGCCTGGATCCGGTCGAAGTCGCGCTCGTCGACCTTGACGTCCCGGAGCTCCTTGCCTATCCCGGGGATCATCCCGAGCAGCGACTGGAGCGGCCCAAGGCGGCGCACCTGGCGCAGCTGCTCGAGGAAGTCGTCGAGGTCGAACTCGCTCTTGCGCAGCTTGCGCTCGAACTCGGCAGTCTGCTCCTGGTCGTAGGCCGATTCGGCCTTCTCGATCAGCGTCATCACGTCGCCCATTCCGAGGATCCGCTGCGCCATCCGGTCGGGGTGGAAGCGCTCGAACTGGTCGAGCTTCTCACCGGTGGAGGCGAACAGGATCGGCTTGCCGGTGACCGCCTTGACCGACAGCGCCGCGCCGCCGCGCGCATCGCCGTCGAGCTTGGTCATCACGACGCCGTCGAACTGCACGACCTCTGCGAACTGCTCGGCGACGTTGACGGCGTCCTGGCCGGTCATCGCGTCGACGACCAGCAGGACGTCGTGCGGCTTGACCGCCTTCTTGATCTCGGCCAGCTCCTTCATCAGCTCCTGGTCGACGTGCAGCCGGCCGCTCGTGTCGACGATCAGCACGTCCTTGCCCTCGGATTGCGCCCGGTCACGGGCCCAGGCGGCGATCTTGACCGGATCGCGGTCGGTCCCCTGCTCGTACACGTCGACCCCGGCCTGAGCGCCGACCTTGATCAGCTGTTCGACGGCCGCCGGCCGGTACACGTCGCACGCCGCAACGGCGACCGACGATCCTCGCTCGACTCGCAACCACCGCGCCAGCTTGCCGGTGGCGGTCGTCTTGCCGGAGCCCTGGAGCCCGGCCATCACGATCACCGTCGGCGGCCGCGGCGAGAACGACAGCTCATGGGCGGCGCCACCCATCAGCTCGGTGAGCTCGTCGGACACGATCTTCACGACCTGCTGGCCGGGGTTCAGCTGGCCGATCACGCCGGCGCCGAGCGCCCGCTCCTTGACCGCGTCGGTGAAGCTCTTGACGACCTTGAAGTTGACGTCGGCCTCGAGCAGCGCGAGCCGGATCTCGCGCATCGCGGCGTTGATGTCGTCCTCGGTCAGGGTCCCGCGGCCGCGGACCTGCGCGAGCGTGGCCTGGAGCTTGTCTGCGAGCGACTCGAACATCGACCCGTGAGGCTACTCGCCCGACGGTACCGTCAGATCACTCCGGGGCGGATGTGTGCTTGCGATCGGTGAACGCCCTGCTGATACCGCCGAAGGCATCGGTGAACTCCGACGGGATCACGAACACCTTGTTGGAGTCGCCCTGCGCGAGCTGGGGCAGCATCTGCAGGTACTGATAGCTGAGCAGCTTCTGGTCCGCGTCGCCGTCGTGGATCGCCTGGAACACGGTCGCGATCGCCTTCGCTTCGCCCTCGGCCCGCAGAATGGCCGCCTGCTTCTGCCCCTCGGCGGTCAGCACTGCGGCCTGCTTCTGCCCCTCGGCGGTCAGGATCTGTGACTGCTGGATCCCCTCCGCGTTCAGAATCGCGGCACGCTTGTCACGGTCGGCGCGCATCTGCTTCTCCATCGCCTCCTGGATCGTGCCCGGCGGGTCGATCGATTTGATCTCCACGCGGTTGACGCGGATCCCCCACTTGCCGGTCGCCTCGTCGAGCACGCCCCGGAGGGTGGCGTTGACGTGGTCGCGGCTCGTGAGCGCGGTCTCGAGGGACATGCCGCCGACCACGTTCCGGAGCGTGGTCACGGTGATCTGCTCGATTCCCTGCAGTGGGTTGGCGATCTCGTACGTGGCGGACTTCGGGTCGGTGACGGTGAAGTACAGCACCGTGTCGATCTGGACCACGAGGTTGTCCTCGGTGATCACCGGCTGGGGCGGGAACGACACGACCTGCTCGCGCAGGTCGATCAGCGGCTTGAGCCGGTCCGCGAACGGAACCAGGATCGCCAGTCCCGGGCTGAGCGTGCGGCTGTAGCGGCCGAGCCGTTCCACGATGCCGGCCTTCGCCTGCGGCACGATCCGGATCGTGCGCGCGAACATGATCAACAGGAACACGACCACCACGGCCGCGACGATTGCACCAACCATACGCCCCTCCTATTCCATGACGAGCGCCGTCGCGCCCTTGATCTGAACGACCTCGACCCGCGCGCCCTGCTCGATGACATGGTCGTCGTCCAACGACCGCGCGGTCCAAACCTCACCATCGATCTTGACGCATCCGACGCCTTCGTGGTTCGCAATCCGCTCGAGCACGATCGCCTGCTTGCCCACAAGTGCGGCGGTGCCGGTGCGGAGTTGGGGCGGCACCTTGAGATGCCGGAGCGCGATCGGTCGCAACACCGCGAGCGTCATCACCGACGCGATCGCGAACACGATCGCCGCCGCGAGCTCGGGCGCCCCGGCGGCGTCGACGATCGCCGCGAGTACCGCGCCAAGCGCGAAAGGCGCGAGAAAGAAGCCGGTGCTCAGCATCTCCCCGATCCCGAATCCACACGCTGCAATCACCCACAGCACCCACCCTGGCATGAAGGCGAGCTTATCGCGCCGGCCTAACGACATAATCTGGATGTGCGCATCCGTGCGATGTTCACGCTCGTGCTGACCGTTGGCGGCTTCTCGCTTCTGATCGCGGTCGCCTTCGCCGCGAACGGAGCGGGCAACACCTCGTTGACGCTGTCGCGGCCCCTGCCCAGCATCGTGCGTCAGCGCTCCAAGGTGACCGTCAGCGGAGTGGTTCGTCACCCGCCGCTGGACGGCAAGGCGATCCTCGAGTCGATGCGCTCAAGCCGCTGGGTCATGCTCGCATCCGCCAAGATCGGCAAGCACGGCGCGTTCCGAATCTCATGGCGGGTACCGGGCACCGAGCGGATCGGACCGCTGTCGCTGCGGGTGCAGGCCGTCAACCGCGAAGGTGTCATCGTCGCGAAGACGCGGGCCGCCCAAGCCGCCATCGGCCCGGCGCCCGACCTGTGCGCCGCGCCGGTCCCGCCCGCCGTCAACATCCCCGTCGGCGACGGCTGGATCGTCGGCGGGCGCTACAACGACGGCGGCGCGTACCCCGGCATCTACGCCTGCGACTCCCAGCAGTACACCGTCACCGCGACCGACGCCGCGGGCAAGGTGCAGGCGACCCAGGCCGTCGCCGGCGGCCACAGCTACACGCTCGTCGTCCCGGCCGGTTCGTACACGCTCTCGAGCGACTTCTGCCACGGCACCGCGACCGTCGTCGCCGCCAGGCAGGCGCGCGCGGACACCGTCTGCCCTGTCCCTTAGGAGACGAGCGCGCGGGCGAACTCTGTCGGCTCGAACGGCCGCAGGTCCTCGAGCTGCTCGCCGACCCCGATCAGCTTCACCGGGATCCCGAGCTCGTGCGCGATCGCCAGCGCGATCCCGCCCTTGGCCGTGCCGTCGAGCTTGGTCAGCACGAGCCCGGTGACCGCGACCGTCTCGGAGAACAGCTTCGCCTGGCGCAGCCCGTTCTGGCCGGTCGTCGCGTCGACCGTCAGCAGCGTCTCGTGGGGCGCCTCCGGGATCTGCTTGGCGATCACACGCCGCACCTTCGCGAGCTCGGCCATCAGGTCGTCCTGGGTATGCAGCCTTCCGGCCGTGTCGACGATCACCACGTCAGCGCCGTCGCGCCGCGCGACCGAGATCGCGTCGAACGCGACCGATCCCGGGTCGGCGCCCGGGGCTCCCTTGACGAACCCGACACCGGCACGCTGAGCCCACTGCTCGAGCTGCTCGACCCCTGCTGCCCGGAACGTGTCGGCCGCCGCGAGCACAACGTTCTGTCCGAGCTGGCGGCTGAGGTGCCAAGCGAGCTTGCCGACAGTCGTCGTCTTGCCGGTGCCGTTCACCCCGGCCATCAGGATCACGGTCGGCTCGGCGGTCAGGTCGATCTGGCCGTCGCCCGTCTCGGCGATCGCCGCCAGCAGCTCGGTCAGCCGGTTGGTCAGCGCCTCGCCGCCCGAGATCGCGCCACCGGTCGCCTCACGCTCGAGCTGGCCGACGACCTCGGCCGTCGTGCTCGCGCCGACGTCGGCGTAGATCAGTGCCTCCTCGAGGCGCTCCCAGGTCTCCTCGGAGAGGTCCTCGAACAGCGTCGCCTGGATCTCCTCCGCCAGCGCCTGGCGCGTCTTGCGCAGGTTCTCCCGCAGGCGCCGGAAGCGACCGACGCGCTTCTCCTCCTCGGCGGCGGGCGTCTCCTCGGCGTTGCCGCCGGGCGCGCCCGAGACGATGAACAGGTCCTGCCAGTCGCGCGCCATCAGCCCCGGTACCTCGCGATGACCTCACAGATGCGGTCGGTCCCCCAGCGGATCTCCTCCGCAGGCACACGCTCGTCGGCGGCGTGAATCAGCGTCATGAAGTTGAGCGCGGGCGGCAGCCGCATCGGCAGGAAACCGTAGGACTGGATCCCGATCCGGGAGAAGAAGCGCGCGTCGGTGATCGCCGGCAGCAGCGTCGGCAGCGCGACCGCGCCCGGGTCGGCATCGCACAGAACCTCGCTCAGCATCGGGATCAGCGACAGGTCGGCCGTCTCAGGTCCCGGCTCGAACGTGCAGTCGAACTCGAGCCCGTCGTCGCCGCTCAGCGCGCGCAGCTCCGTGAACAGGTCCTCGGGCAGCTGCCCCGGGAGTAGACGACCGTCGAGCTCCAGCTGCAGCTCGCTCGGGATCACGTTGATCTTCTCGCCGCCGCGGACGATCGTGGCGTTGACGGTGTTGTGGAGGATCGGGTCGAACAGCGCGCCCTGCGCGCCGAGCGCATCCAGCGTCGCATCGGTCCGCGCCGGGTCGAGCAGCGCCTGCGACAGCTCGAGCCCGCCATCCGGCAGTGCCGCCGCGAGCGCTTCGATCATCGCCTGCGGTACCTGCGTCACGTGCACCGGCAGACGCGCTTCGTCAAGCCGGCAGAGCAACCGCCCGAGACGTGCCATCGCGCCGCCGTGCATCGGCAGCGAGCCGTGGCCGCCCGGGCCCCGGATCGTCACGCGCGTCCAGCAGACCTGCTTCTCGGAGACCTGGATCGGATACGTGCGCAGGCCGGCGACCTCGGTCATCGCGCCGCCGAACTCGCCGAGCGCGTGCTTGACCGACGCGAACACCTCCGGGTGTTCCTCGGTCAGGAAGCGGGCGCCGAACGTGCCGAGGTTCTCCTCGTCGGCCAGCACGCAAAGGATCAGATCGCCGGGCGGCGGCTCCGCCGCCTCGGCCACCCTGAGCGTCGCGCCGAGCATCATCGCCACCCCGCCCTTCATATCGAGCGCTCCGCGCCCCCAGATCTCGCCGTCGATCAGCTCACCGCCGAACGGGTCGTGGCGCCATTCCTGATCGGCCGCGGTGACGACGTCGACGTGGCCCTGGAGCAGCAGCGGCGGCGCCTCGCCGCGGCCCGGCACCCGCGCCAGCAGGTTCGGTCGCGCGTTGTCCTTGGCGAGCACGCGGGTCTGCGCTCCGGCCGCGGTGCACAGCTCGTCGATGAACGCAATGCACTCGCCCTCGTTACCGGGCGGATTCGTGGTGTCGAAGCGGATCAGCCGCCGGAGCAGCTCGGCCGGGTCGTGTGACACGTGCGGAGCGTAGTCGACGGCTAGGCCACGGCGGCTGGACGGATCAGGCGCGAGCTAGGCGGCGACGATCTCGGCGGGCAGCCTGCGCGAGATCACCTTCGAGATGCCATCGGAGCCCATCGAGACTCCGTACAGGGAGTCGGCCGCCTCCATCGTCCGCTTCTGGTGCGTGACGACGATGAACTGGGCGCGCTGGGAGTACTGGCGCAGCAGCGTCAGGAAGCGGTCGATGTTGAGGTCGTCGAGCGCCGCCTCGACCTCGTCGAGGATGTAGAACGGGCACGGCCGTGCGAGGAACACGGAGAACAGGAACGCGAGCGCGGTCATCGACTTCTCCCCGCCCGACAGCAGCGACAGCCGCTTCATCGCCTTGCCCGCGGGAGTGATCTCGATCTCGACGCCGAGCAGGTCCTCGGCGTCGGGCGGCTCTTCGCCCTCGGCTCCCTCGCCGGCATCGTGCACATCCTCGTCCTCCGGCGGCGGCGGCTCGCCGCCGAGCACCCGCTGGGGACCGTCGCGCTCGGTCACGAGGCGAAGCCGTCCGTGGCCGCCGGGGAACAGCTGCGCGGCCAGCTCCTCGAAGTTCCCTGCAGCGGCTTCGAACGTCTGCTCGAAGCGATCACGGATCTCGCGATCGGTGTCGGCAATCAGCTTCTCGAGCTCGCGCAACGCCGTCTCAAGGTCAGCACGCTGGGACTCGAGTTCCTCGACGTGCTCCACGGCGTCGGCGTACTCCTCCTGCGCGAGCGGGTTGACCGGGCCGAGCTGCTCGCGGCGGCGGGCGAGCCGCTCGAGCCGCGTCCGGAGCGACTCGCGCTCCTCCTCAGAGAGTTCTACGGCGGCCGGTTCGGGCTCCAGCGACAGCCGCACGGCGAGCTCGGTCAACTCGGTCTCGGCGTCATCGGCCTGGTCGCGCGCGCGCTGGGTCCGGACCTCGGTCTCGGTCAGCGCCTCGTTGACACCGTGGAGCCGCGCCTGCAGTGCCGCTTCCTGCTGCGCACAGGCGCGCAGCTCGGTGGCGATGTGCTCGCCGGCCTCGCGATCGGCGGCCAGCGCGTGTTCAAACCGCGTGAGCTGCTCGGCGATCCCCGCGGCCGCGGCCGCCAGCGCCTCGAGCAGCGACGAAAGCTGCGGGCCGAGCGCCTCGTCGCGCGCGATCGATGACTCCAGCCGCCCGATCCGAGCGGCCCTGTCGGCGCGTTCCTGCTCAGCGCGATCGAGCATCCGACGCTCGCCGGCGAGCTCCGCCGCCAGCCGTGCGCGGCGCTCACCCTGCGGGCCGTCGTCCGGCGCCGCGCGACGGCGCTCGATCGACGCCAGAACGCGCCGCTCCTCCTCCGCCGCCTCGTCGCGCGCGGACACGGTTGCGCGGTGCTCGGCGAGCGCGCTCTCGCGACTGTTCTCGGCGCCCGCGAGCGCCCCCGTCGCCCGTTCGAGCGCCGCCGCCGCGTCGAGCTCGGCCTGTGCCGCCGCCTCACTCGCGCGGATCAGCTCTTCGCGACGGTTGCGCTCGGCGAGCACCCGCTCCTCGCCAACCGCGGCGGCTTGCCGGAGCTCTCGGGCGGCCGCGGACCACACCCTCCCGGCGAGCGTCACGGCCACGCCGGTAAAGGAATCCGGCACCTCCGCCAAGTCGGCGACGACCCACACGTCGGCGAGCAATAGGTCCGCGAGCGCGACCGCGCCCTCGGGTCCGCGGATGTGATCGACGAGCCGCGTGGCGCCCGGAACCGGCGCGCCGGCGCCGCCACTCGGTCGCGCCGTGCCGCCGGCGATGAGCGCGCGTGCTCCGTCCGCGCCGGCCTTGTCGAGCACCTCGGCGGCGCTCGCGCGGTCGGCGACGATCGCGGCGCCCAGCCGTCCGTCGAGTGCCGCGGCGACCGCCAGCTCGTAGCCGACGTCGACGCCGAGCTCGTCGGCGAGCGCGGATGAGCCCGCGCGGACACTCGCGTGCGTGCGCAGGAACTGGTTCGAGGCCGCGAGCTCGCCGCCGACGCGGGCCGCCTCGCGCCGGGCGGCGTCGACGGCCACCTCGGCCGCCCGGAGCGCGGCGCGCGCCTGCTCGACGTTTTCGGCCGCGTCGCGGCGGGCCGGCTCGGTCCGCTCGAGCTCCGCGGCACGCTCGCCGACCGCCGCGCGGGCGCTCGCGAGCTGCTGCTCGAGCTCTGCGACAAGACGCGCGAGCTCCGCTTCGCGATCGCGCTCAAGCTCGGCAAGCGCCTGTTCGAGCGCCACGATCCGGCCCGCGGCCTCGGGGTCGGCCGGCGCCTGCGCGAGCGCTCCCTGCTGAGACGCGAGCACCGCGCGAGCCCGAGCTAGGCGCGCTTCGATGGCGGCGGCGGCGGCGGTGATCGAATCGCTTCGGTATGACAGCCGCTCGGCGGCGGACCTCGCCGCGAAGCACCGCCGGGAGAGCTCTTCGCGCTCGGCGCTGCGGGCCGCGAGCGCCTCCTCGGCAGACTCGCGTCGCCCGGCGATCCGCTCGAGCTCGCGCTCGACCTCACTCCGTTCCGCTCGTGCCTTCGCGACCGCCGCCTCCGCCTCGGCGAGCGCCGCCCGGCGCGTGCGCACCCCGTCGCGCGCGAGCTCCCACCGCGCCTCGAGCGCCTGGCGCTCGATCCGCGCGTGCAGTTCCGCCGCCTCGGCCTGGCGCTTGAGCGGGCGCAGCCTCGAACGGGCCTCGCGCTCGACGTCGAGCGCACGATCGAGGTTGTCCTGGGTGCGGGCGAGCTTCAGCTGCGCCCGGCGCCGTCGCTTGCGGTGCTTGCCAAGCCCGGCCGCCTCCTCGATCAGCAGCCGCCGGTCGCGAGGCTTGGAGGTCACGATCGACTCGACGCGGCCTTGGGAGATGACCGAGTGCATCTCCTTGCCGAGTCCGGTGTCGGACAGCAGCTCGATCACGTCGACGAGCCGGCAGCGGGCTCCCGCGAGGCGGTACTCGCCCTCGCCGGAACGGTCGAGCCGTCGCACGATCGAGATCTCGGGCACGCCGAGCCCGAGCGTCCCGTCGCTGTCGTCGAGAACGAGCTCGACCTCGGCGGCCTTGCCGGTCTGGCGGCCTGGCGCGCCGCCGAAGATCACGTCCTGCATCGACTGCCCGCGGACCGCGACCGGCGACTGCTCGCCGAGCGCCCACAGCACCGCGTCGGTGACGTTCGACTTGCCGGAGCCGTTCGGCCCGACGATCACGCTGACCCCGGGACCAAATTCGAGCCGGGTGCGGTCCGGAAACGACTTGAACCCCTTGAGCGTGATCGACTTCAGGTACGGGCTCACGGGCGCCTCATTTGATCGCGTTGAGCACCGCGTGAGCGGCCTCCTGCTCGGCGTCCTTCTTGCTCCGCCCCGTCCCGCGGCCGACTTCGACGCCGCCGATCTGGGCGCTGACCGAGAACGTCCGGTTGTGCGGCGGCCCCTGCTCGGCGATCACCGCGTAGGTGACCAGCTCGCCGCGACGGGCGAGGCGCTCCTGGAGTGCGGACTTGAAGTCGACCGGGTGCTCGAGCGCATCCTCGATCTCGGGCGCGAACGCGTCCACGACCGCAGCCGAGGTCAAGTCGTAGCCGAACTGGAGATAGCACGCCCCAATCATGGCCTCGATCACGGACGCCAACACTCGCTCGGTGCTGATCAATGCCGCGACCGTGGCCGCCGCTTCAGGCGGAGCCGCTGCCCGCAGGCGATCCGGTACACCGAGCCGCTCGGCCACAGCCCGGCACGAACGTCCCGAGACGGCCTGCGCACGGATCTTGGTCAGGCTGCCCGCGCCGAACCGCTCGGCCTCAAGCCGCGGGTAGAGATGGGTTGTCACGGCCAGCGCGAGCACGCTGTCGCCCAGGAAGGCGAGGCGCTCGTATGAGTCCGACCGGCGCGCGGTCCACGACGCATGCATGAACACCGGTGCTGAGATCTCCTCCCGCAACGCGTCCAGCAGCTCCCCCAGCGTCTCCCGCTGCTGCGCGGCCCCGCGCCCTGTGCTCGCCGGGCTCACTCAGGGTCTGGGCCTTGGCTCGCCGCTGCCGCTGGCTGCCCGTCGGCGCCATTCGCGAGCACGAACTCGACCGCCTGGCCAACGGTCAGGATCTTCGCCGCCTGCTCGTCTGACATCTTCACGGCGTAGGAGTCCTCGAGCTCCTGGACCAGCGTGTAGAGATCGAGCGAGTCGGCTTCGAGGTCCTCACGAAAACGTGTCGACTCCCGGATCTGGTCCGGGTCGATCTCGAGCTCGTCGGCCAAGTGAGCCTGGATCAGCGACAGGACCTGCTCGCGCTTCATCAGCCGGGGACCGTAGCGGCGGGTTCGGACGGGCCTAGTGGATCTGCGCCGGTGGGCGCGGGCCGCAGTGCGCCGGCGTCCTGCAGCGCAGCGCGGGTGCGTCCGATCACGTCCTCCTGCACCGCGCGCGCGGCAACCTCGATCGCGCGCGCGAAGCCGCGGCGCGTGAACCGCCCGTGCGCGACCACGCCGACCTGCCGCAGCCCCAGCATGTACGCCCCGCCCGGCGTCTCGGGATCGATCTCCGCGCGCAACCGTCGCACCGACGGCGTCAGCAGCCAACCGCCGAGCTTGCCGCGCGGTGAGCTCATCGCAGCATCGCGGAAGGCGCGCATCGTCCGCCCGGAGACGCCTTCGATCAGCTTCAGCGCGATGTTGCCGGTGAAGCCGTCCATCACGACCACATCCGCCGCCCCCTCGGGCAGCTGCGTGCCCTCGATGTTGCCGACGAACCGCAGCCCGGTCCCCCCTGCCCCCGCGAGCCGCTCGTACACCTCGACCAATTCGGGCGTCCCTTTGCCGGGCTCCTCTCCGTTTGAGAGCAGCGCCACGCGGGGCTCGTCGATCCCCATCACCGCCTGCGCGAACGCAGAGCCCATGTGAGCGAACTGCACCAGGAACTCCGGGCGGCAGGTGACGTTGGCGCCGACGTCGAGCAGCAGCACCGGCCGCGCGCCCGGCATCGGGACCGGCAGCGCCAGCGCAGGGCGGTGAATGCCGCGATCGCGCTTCACGTTGAACAGCGCCGCTGCCAGCGCCGCGCCGGTCGATCCGCCTGAGACGAGTGCTTGCGCCCGCCCGTCGGCGACGGCGCGCGCGGCCTGGACGATCGATGCGTCCGGTGTCGACTTGACGGCGAATGCCGGGTCGGGCGCCTTGGCGATGGAAACCGGCGCGTCGATCACCTGGACCCCGTCCGGCTGCGGTCCGATCTCGGCGGCCGGCCCGAACAGGAGCACACCGATCCCGCCGGCTGCCGCTTGCGCCGCGCCCGCGGCTACCTCTCGGGGGCCGAGATCCGCCCCACACGCATCCACGGCAACCGTGACCATCGCTGCAGGGGTCAGGTGATCTCGCCGGTGTCGGCGATCACGACTTCGCGCCCCTTGTAGTGACCGCACACCGGACATACACGGTGCGGGAGGCGCGGGCTGTGGCATTGCGGGCAGGCGTTGTACGTCGGCGCCGGCACCTTGTGTTGGGCGCGACGCTGCGCAGTGCGCGCGTGTGACTGCTTCTGCTTGGGAACGGCCATCGTGCGCGAGAGGCTAGCAGGGGACGTGCGGGTCGCCCGTCCCGCTGTGGCTAATCAAACCTGAGCTCGGACAGCTTCGCCCAGCGTGGATCCGGTTCACGCTCATGCGCGTGGTCGGGCGCCGCGAAGTTCAGATCGATCCCGCACACCGGACACAGGCCTGCGCACTCGGGGCGGCAGAGCACCTGCGCCGGCAGCGCCAGCGCGAGTGCGTCGCGCGCCCACGAGGACAACTCGAGGACGCCGCGGTTGACATACGGCGACCGCAGCTCGTCACTGTCGCCGGGCTGGGAGACCTCGCGCGAGTCGACCGCGATCACCGGGGCGGCGGGCTCGAGGCAGCGCATGCACGGACCCGAGAGCGTCGCCTCGCACCGGAGCCGGAGGGCGTATCCGTCGGCGGTCGTGCGCGAGACGTCGACTCGCACGGGTATCGGCGACGCCGACACCGAGTAGCGGTCGCCGGCGAGCTCGAACGGATCGATCACGACTGCAAGGTCGAGGCGCCGCCCCTCGCCGGCGCTCAGATGGAGGCCGCCGAGATCGAACACATCCGTCCGCTGGGCCATGAGTCTGAGGGTAGCGGGACCGCCGCCACGCTCCCAGCGGCAAAGATCCCCTCAACCGACCGCGCGCACCGGCTCGCGAGCCGCGATCATTGAGCAAGTGTCTGATTGGTTTCTCTCCTACGGCTTCGCCGATGTGCATGTCGACCTCGTGATCGGCGCCTATCCGCTCGACCGCGACGACGTGAAGATGCTCGAGATGCTGCGGATCGACCGAATCCTCAATCTCGTCGAGGACTCGGAGTACCGCCCGGGACAGCGCGACGCCGTGCAGTCCGCCCTCCACGACGCTGGGATCGAGGAGAGACGGCAGAAGCTGACCGACTTTGGCGGGCTGCCTTCGGATGAGCTCGAGGCCGCCGTCCAGCACGTGCTCGCGTGGCTCGACGAGGGCCACCGCGTGTACCTCCACTGCCGCGCCGGATGGCAGCGCTCCGCGGCGGTCGCGGCCGGGGTCGTCGCGATCCGCGAGAACCTCGACATCGACAGCGCGCTCGAGGTCGTTCAGCTGCGCAAGCCCAGCGCCGACCCGCTGCCCCACCAGCGCGAGGACCTGTTGTGGTGGTGGGAGGATCGCGACTGGGACAGCAGCGCGAAGTAGTCGCTACTCGGCGGCGAACAGCCGTCGCGCGGTGAGCTCGTCCGCGTCCTCAGCCTCGACCAGTTCAGGGGCGTGAACGCTCCGCGCGTTGAGCGTCACGTGCTCGAGCGCCGGCAGCTCGCGGCCGGCGGCGGCGGCGCCGTGGTCCGCGAACCGCCGTGCGCCGGGGAGCACGCGAGCCTCATAGGAGCCGATCGTGTCGTTGTAGGCCCGGACGGCGCTGTTCAGCCGCGTTCCGAGCGTGCCCAGCAGCTCCGAGAGCTTGACGAGCCGCCCGTGTAGCTCGCGGCCGAGCTCCGAGACGGCCTGCGCGGACTCTGCCACGCGCTCCTGCTGCCACCCGTACGCCACGGCGCGCAGCATCGCGAGCAGCGTCGTCGGCGTCGCGATCAGGACGCTTTTGGCCATCGCGTCTTCGAACAGTGTCGGGTCCATCTCGAGTGCCGCCCCGTACAGATGCTCGCCCGGCAGGAACATGACGACGAAGTCAGGAGCCGAGTCAAGCTCGGCCCAGTACCGCTTGTCGGCGAGCGCGCGGACGTGCTTGCGCAGCAGCCGAGCGTGGTCGTGGAGGTGGCGCTCACGCTCGGACTCGTCGCGGGCCTCATACGCATCGAGCACGCCCTGCAGTGGCGCCTTCGCGTCGACGATCACGCGTTTGCCACCGGGAAGGCTGACGATCAGGTCGGGGCGCAGCGAACCCGTGTCCATCCCGCCCAGGGAGACCTGCTCGACGAAGTCACAGTGCATGACCATCCCGGACAGCTCGACGACGTTTCGCAGCTGCATCTGGCCCCACTGCCCGCGCACGTTCGGCTTTCGCAGCGCGGTGACGAGCGCGCCGGTTTCGGTCCGCAGCTTCTCCCCTGTCTCGGACAGCGTTCGCAGCTGTGACTCAAGCCGGCCGCGTGACTCGCGCCGCTCCTGGTCGAGCCTGACCAGCTGCGCGTCGACGCGACCGAGCTGCTCCTTCAGCGGCGCGACCAGCTGCTCCACCGCCTGCTGGCGCTTGTCGAGATCGCCGGTGGCTTGCACCTGGGCCGCCTGCAGCTGACCGCGGGCCAGTTCGGCGAGCTGCGCCATGCTCGCCTGGAGCGCGTCCGCGCTCAGCGCCTTGAACGAGTTCGACAGGCGCTCCTGCGCGTCGGCGAGCGCCGCCAGCCGCTCCGCGCCCAGTGCGCGCTCATGCGCAACCCGCGAGCGCATCACGAGCCACATCGCAACGCCGCCAAGCAGCAACCCAATCAACAACCAGAGACCGTTCATCGAACTCCCGAGGATGGCGCCGGGTGCGGACGGAATCGCGTACGAGCAGGAAGAATTGCGCGCGATGTCCGCAGCTCCGGTCCGCAGGCGCGCGATCGTGCACGGTTTCGTGCAGGGCGTCTGGTTTCGCGCCTCCGTTCGTGAGCGCGCCCGCGCGCGCGGCGTCGCCGGCTGGGCGCGCAACCGACCCGACGGAACCGTCGAGGTGGCGCTCGAGGGGGAGGCCGACGCGGTCGAGTCGGTGCTGGTCTACTGCCGGACGGGGCCGCCCGGGGCCCGGGTGGATCGCGTCGAGGTGTTCGACGAGCCGCCCGAGGGGCTGAGCGGTTTCAGCGTGAGGTGAGAGCGCGTTACCGCCGGCGCGGCTGGCCGTCCGTGTGACGTTCGGCGGCCACCTTCGTAGCCTGAAGAACGGCGCTGGTGAAGGGGAACGGGTCAGGGCTGCCGTGATTCGGCCCTCGGCGCCGTTGCGACCAATGTTTCCTCCGTGACACGGAGGAAACCTCGGGTTGAACACAGAGGCGACCAGGCGCGCCCCACAACCACAGTTTTCATAGAATCTGGTGCTTCGCCAGGCAGCCACTGGGCAGGACACAACCGTGGTCGCGAGCCCCCATTCATAGCGCCGTTTTTCAGGCCACGGAGGTGGCCGCTCAACCTCACACGGAGGCCAGGTCGGGAAAGCCGGCCACCATGGAAGCCGGGTCAGATGGGGAGCCGGATCAGGCGGCCCGCGGCAGCGCCCCGCGCCGCCACTCGGACGCGGCACGGGCGAGCACGCCACCGTGCACGCGCCAGAACTCGCCGGGCGGCGCGTCGAGCGAGGCGACCAATCGCTCGAACGGGGCGGCGAGCTCGGGCTCGATCACCGAGGTCGAGCCGAGCAGCAGCCAGCGGGCCGGGCCAAGCGGGACCGAGCGGCCGACGACGAGCGCCCCGGAACGAAGCTCGGCCGACGGCGCTCGTGGGAGCTCGAGCCGTGAGCGGCCGCCGCCATGCGGGCAGACCGCGGTCAGCGAACCCGCCGCCGCGGACTCGATCCGCGACGTCGCGGACTCGATCCGCGACGCCGCCGACTCCATCCGCCAGGCCCGCACCTCGGAGCGGGCGAGCAACTCGATCGATCGCTCGGTGCGCTCCTGCTGCAGATGCCACAGCGGCGTGTCGCCATCGGGCAGCGGGCAGTCGAGCAGGAACCAGAGGTGCGCTTCGCGCAGTGCGTGCTCGTTCGGCCCAGCGGCTCCGAACGCTTCGATGCCGCCGTCGTAGAACTCCGCCAGCTGCGCCCGGCACCACTCGGGTTCGCGCGCCCAGATGTCCTGCCCGAGCTCGTCGATCGTCCGTTCGAGCTCGATCGCGATCCGCTGCATCTCGGACACTGAGCGGCAAGCTAGCCGCCGGCGCGGACGGATCAGGTGGCAGGCGGCGTTGCCGTCCGTCCGGCGTTCGGTCAGTCGGCCAGCGCCCGCTCGAACGCCGCGCGCGCCGACTCGCCACGAACTGCGAACACGACGCGCTCAAGCCCCGAGCCGGCGTCCAGGTGGCGGCGAACCTCCGCCACCTCGAGCCGCGCCGCTTCCGCCAGCGGGAAGCCGCCGACGCCCGTCCCGAACGCGACCAGTGCGAGCGACTTCGCGCCGAGCTGGTCGGCGCGGCGGAGCGTGCTCGCGGTCGCGCGACGGATCACCTCGGCGCTGGTCGGTCCGCCGAGCTCCATGGTCGCGGCGTGGATCACCCATTGGGCGGGCATCTCCCCGGCCGTCGTCTCGACCGCGTCGCCGAGCCCGATGGGCGCCTTCGAGTTGCTCTCGCGCTGAACCGCCGGACCACCGGCGCGCGAGATCGCACCGGCGACGCCCCCGCCGTGCAGCAGCTGCGTGTTGGCCGCGTTGGCGATCGCGTCGACCGCGAGTGCCGTGATGTCGGTGTCCAGAACCTCGATCGAGGTCGAGGTCAAGAGACTTCCGCGGGCTCGTCCTTACCGGCTAGACGATCCCGGCCGCGCTGAACGGCGGCGATGAACTTCGAGAGGTTGACCTCGAGCGTGTTGAGGATCTCGTCGGCGTAGTCCTCGGCGCCGAGCCTGATCTCGCGCTCGCGACCGCGCGCATCCTCGATGATGTCCTCGGCGGCGCGCTCGGCCTGCTTGGTGATCTCCTCGTCGGAGACCAGCTGCTCCTGGCGCTCGCGCGCCTCCTTGACGATCCGCTCCGCTTCGCGCTTGGCCTCGGCGAGCATCTCCTGGCGCTCCTTGACGATCCACCGCGCCTGCTTGATCTCCTCGGGGATCGTGGCGCGCATCTGGTCGAGGATGTCGTAGATCTCCTCTTTATCCACGCGCACCTGATCGGTCAGCGGGACGGGCTTGGCGTTGTGGACGAGGTCGTCCAGTTTGTCGATCAATACGAGAACGTCCATAACGTGTCCCTCAGTTCGTCAGCGGCCGAGTCGTTCCTTCAAGGCCACCGCAACCTCGTCGGGCACCATATCGTCGATGGTGCCGCCGAAAGTGGCGAGCTCCTTGACTCCGCTCGACCTGACGAAACTGTACTTGGCGGACGCCATGAGGTACACGGATTCGATGTCGGGCGCCTGACGGCGATTGAGCTGGTTCATCTCCAGCTCGTATTCGAAATCGGAGATCGCTCGCAGCCCTTTGACAATTGCCTTGGCGCCGCGCGAACGCGCGAACTCGACCACGAGGATGCTGAACGGTTCGACCGTCACGTTGCCGAGGTCGCTGGTCGCGTGCTCGACGAACGCCACGCGCTCCTCGGCGGTGAACAGCGTCTCGCCCTTGCGGACCGGCAGGTTGACGACTGCGACGATCACCTTGTCGAACATCGCGGAGGCGCGGGAGATCACGTCGACATGGCCGAACGTGATGGGGTCGTACGAGCCGGGGCAGATGGCAATGCGGTTATCGGGAGTCATAGATGCAGATCAGGGTGTCGCCGTAGACGCGCTCGAGTGCCTGCGTTAGTCCTTCGAGCTTCAGCGGGGCTCTGCGGTCGCTCTCGGTGACGACGCGGGCGTCGGGCGCGAGGATCAGCGGCAGTGCACCCGAGAGCGCTCCCACAAGCGTGCTCGTGTGGCGGTATGGGGGGTCGAGGAACACAAGATCGTAATGACGGCCCTCCGAACGTGCGTTCCGCACGAACGGGAGCGCCCCCTGGCGCCGCAGCTCAGCGGTCAGTCCGAGCGTCTCCAGGTTGCGCCGCGCGGCCGCGATCGCCGCCGGCGCTGAGTCGACCAAGGTGGCCTGCGCCGCGCCCCTCGAGAGCGCCTCGATCGCCAGCGCGCCCGACCCCGCGAACAGGTCGAGCACGCGCGCGCCGTCGACTTCTCCGAGGATCGAGAACAGCGCTTCACGCACGCGATCGGATGTCGGGCGCGTCGCCTGGCCGCGCGGGGCGACCAGCCTGCGGCCCCGCTGGGCGCCGCCGATGACTCTCATGAGCAGCGACCCTACGCCCTGATCGGAGCATCCGCCTCTGCGCCGTAGGCACCGAGGAGCGCGTCGGCGAGCACCGCGTGCTCGGGCTCAGAGAGGTCCGGGTCGGACGCCAGGATCCGCTCCGCGTGGCCACGGGCGCGCTCGAGCAGCTCCGCGTCGCGCGGCAACTCGGCCACCCGGAACTGGGCGAGCCCGTGCTGGCGAGTCCCGACGAGCTCCCCCTCCCCGCGCAGTCGCAGATCGATCTCCGCGAGCTCGAAGCCGTCGGAATGCGTTGCGAGCGCCTGCAACCGTTGCGAGGACTTGGGGCCGAACAGCAGGCACAACGATGCGTGCTCGCCTCGCCCGATGCGACCGCGGAGCTGATGCAGTTGCGAGATCCCGTACCGGTCGGCGTCCTCGACCAGCATCACCGTCGCGTTCGGGACGTCGATCCCGACCTCGATCACCGAGGTCGCCACGAGCACGTCGACCTCGCGGGCGGCGAACGCCGCCATCGCCGCCTGCTTGGCGCCCGGTCGCAGCTGGCCGTGCAGTAGGGCGACGCTGTGGTCTCGCAGCTCCCCCATTCTGAGTCGCTCGAACTCGGCGGTGGCGGCGCGCGCCTGGAGCAGCTCGGACTCCTCGACCAGCGGGCACACCACGAATGCCTGCCGGCCGGCGTGCAACTCCTCGCGGATTCTGTCGTAGGCCCGGGCGCGTTCGCTCTCGGTCGTGCACACGAACGTCTGCACCGGCTGGCGCCCCCGCGGCAGCTCCCGCAACAAGGTGAAGTCCAGATCGCCGTAGTTACTGAGCGCGAGCGTCCTCGGGATCGGCGTGGCTGTCATGTGCAGCACGTGCGGATTGCAGCCCTCGGGGCCCTTTGCATCGAGCGCGGCGCGCTGGCGGACGCCGAACCGGTGCTGCTCGTCGACGACCGCGACGCCGAGCCGCGCGAACCGCACGGCATCCTCGATCAGCGCGTGGGTGCCGACGATCATCGACAGCTCCCCGGTCGCGAGCTTCGACAGCAGGTCCGCACGCCGGCGCGCGGCGGTCGAGCCGGTCAGCAGCCCCGCAGGGACCGCCGCTCCGGGCATCAGCGCCTGGATCGTTGCGAAGTGCTGCTCGGCGAGCGTCTCGGTCGGCGCCATCAGCGCGCCCTGGAAGCCGTGCTCGACCGCTCGCAGGATCGCGTACAGGGCGACGACGGTCTTTCCCGAACCGACCTCGCCCATCAGCAGTCGCTGCATCGGAACGGTCTCGCCGAGATCCCCGTCGACCGCGGCGAGCGCCCGCTCCTGGTCGCCGGTGAGCGAGAACGGCAGCATCGTCGCGAGCCAGCGCGCGGTCAGCTCACGTGGTCCGTCGAGCACCGGGGCGCGCTCGGAGCGCCGTCGGAGCCGCCGGCGGCGCAGCAACGCGAGTTGCGCCAGCAGCAGTTCCTCCAGCGCCAGCCGCCGCCGCCCCGCGTCGAGGTCGGCACCCCCGCCGGCGGTCGGGAAATGCGCAGCGCCAAGCGCGGCGGGGCGGTCGGGAAGCCGCTCGCGTGCCCGCATTCGCGCGGGCAGCGGCTCGAGCACGTCGCCGATCGCCCCGGCGTGGCGGCGCACGAGCGCCAGGATCTCGGTCGAGGACAGGCCGTCCGTGGCGGGGTAGTGCGCGACCGCGTCGCCGCCGCCGGCGGCCTCGGACGTGGCCGCGTGGGCCTGCACGCCGAACCGGTTGCGAGCCTCGAACTTGCCGTGCAGCACGAGCCGCGTCCCCGGCGGATAGCGCCCGGCGAGCCACGGCTGATTGAAGAACGTCGCCTTCATCGAGCCGGTGTCGTCGGCGACCGTCGCCTCGACCAGCGGCCGCATCCCGCGCCGGCGCACCGGCCGCGAGGAAATGCTCCTGACCTCGACCACGACCGTCGCGCTCTCGCCGGCCACGAGCTCGGCCACCGCCCGGGCCTCACGGCGGTCACGCGGCAGGTGCTCGAGCAGATCTCCGACCGTTTCGAGGCCCAGCGTCGCGGCCGCACGCGCCGCTTTGTCGCCGCCGACGCGGAGCGGCTCGTTGAGCCTCGATGGTCGCGGGTAGTGCACCGGTGCGCCCTCGAGCTCTGCGGGCTCGAGTGGGCGGGCGGTTGTGAACGCGGTCGCGGCCATCCTCGGGGCTGATGATGACCAGCCGGCCGGTCGCGACCCATCGTGGGCGCGCGCTCAGGCGCACCGCGATCACTCGGCCGACAGCAACCACCAGTAGCTTGGCTGCCCGCCTTCGGACAGCTCGAACTCGACCTCGCCTTCGGCGAGCGCCTGGACGGCATCGTCGTCGAGCGGTGCATCGGCGCCCCGCAGGCACGTGATCAGCTCGGCGTTCTTGGCCAGCTGCTCGAGCACGCCGCGAAGCGTCTCGCGGGGGCGTCCCCAGGCGACGATCTCCTCCTCGACGAACCCGATCGCGTCGCCCTCCCGGAAGCGCCCCTGGACGTCGTCGCGCGCCGCCGGCGCGACGGCGCCGGTACGCACGCGGCTGAGCGTCGCCTGGAGCGCGACCGCATTTTCGTCCGCCCCGCGCGACGGGTCGAGACTGACGGCCGCCGCGAGCCCGGCCTGCACCGACCGTGAAGGCACCACGGCGACGGTTTTGTCCGACAGCTCCGCGGCCCGCTCGGCCGCCATAACGACGTTGGCGCTGTTCGGCAGCACGACGACCTCCTCGGCGTCGATCGCGTGGATCGCCGCGAGCAGATCGTAGGTCGAAGGATTCAGCGTCGGGCCGCCGTCGAGCACGCGCACGCCGAGGCTCTCGAACAGCCGCGTCATCCCGGCGCCGGTCGCGACCGCGATCGCGCCGCAGACCGCGACCCGCCCCGCCGCGGCATCGCGAACCGCTACCGCGGCGCCGTCGGAACCGAGTCGGGCATCGCGCTGGCGGATCTGCTCGCGCATGTCGGCGACATCGAGGTGCGACACCGTGCCGCTGTCCACGAACAGGGCGGTCGCGGCGTTCGGGTCATCCGTGTGCACGTGCACCTTGAGCGTCGTCGCGTCGCCGACCACGAGCACCGAGTCGCCGAGCTCCTCGAGCGCCGACGCGAACCGTCGCGGCTCGAGATCGCTCCCGGTGACGGCGAAGTTCGTGCAGTAGCGATACGTGCTCGAGGCGTGTTGGGGGTGGGTCACGCGAGCCGCTGCATGGTGGGCGATCGCGGGCGGATCGGACCCTCGCAGCGCTCCCACGATCCCCGCCAGCAGGACCGTCAGGCCGTAGCCGCCCGCGTCGACGACGCCGGCCTCGCGGAGAACGGGCAGCAGCTCGGGACCGCGCTTGACCGATTCCTGGCCCGCGTCGAGTGCCCGCTCGATGATCGTGGCCGTGACCGCGTTCTGCTCGCTGTCGGTGGCATCGGCGCCGAGCCGGCCGTCGGACATGTGCGCAAGCTCGGACGCGACCCGCGCCGACATCTCCCGCACCACCGTCAGGATCGTCCCCTCCGCGGGTTCTCGGACCGACCCATACGCCTGGTCGGACGCACGCGCAAGCGCGGCGCCGATCAGCACTGGATCGACGAGCTCGCCGGGGCGGCTCGCGAGCTCCTCGGCCGCGCCCCGGATCAGCTGCGAGAGGATCACGCCCGAGTTCCCGCGAGCGCCGAGCAGCGCAGCGCGCGCGACGGACGCCACGATCTCGTCGCGGCCGATGTCGTCGATCGTCCGCTGCTCGGATGCGGTCGCCAGCCGATCGAGCTCCTGGAGCACGGCGCGCAGCGTGAGCACCATGTTGTCGCCCGTGTCGCCATCCGCGACCGGGAACACATTCAGGTCGTTGACCTCTTCCCGCCGGGCTTCGAGCGCGGCCAGACCGGCCTGCACGAGGGCGCGGAAGCGAACGATGCTCGGATCAGAAATGGCCCACCCAGCCCCTCGCCGCGGCGTGCGTCAGCGTGCCTTGGTGACCTTGCCGGCCTTCAGGCAGCGCGTGCAGACGTAGACGCGGCGCGGCGTTCCGGCGTCGTCGATCCGGACACGCTGGAGGTTGGGGTCGAAGCGTCGTTTCGTCGCAACCATCGAGTGGCTGCGGCTGTTACCGAACGCCGGGCCCTTGGCACACACATGACAAACCTTTGGCATCGCGGCGAGTATACGACGACAGTCGCCGGCCGCCCGGCCCGGGTGCAGGGGGCCGGGTTATAGATCGCCGCCCGCGGGTACACGAGGACGGATGGGAACCAGAGCCACTGCCGGCGCAGGCAGGCTTGACGAGATCGCGCTGCCCGGGCGCTACGAACGCCTGCACCACATCGCCAATGGTGGAATGGCGTCGGTCTGGTGCGCCAATGACGAGCTGCTCGGCCGCACGGTCGCGATCAAGCTGCTGGCTGCGCCCTACGTCGCCGATCAGACGGCCGTGCGCCGCTTCGAGCGCGAGGCTCGCGCCGCCGCGCGCGTGTCGGCCCACCCGCACGTCGTCACGATCTACGACGTTGGCGTCGCGCCGCCGCGGGCAGAGGATGGGCTCGACGACGGAACCCCATACATCGTCATGGAGTACCTCTCCGGCGGATCGGTCGCCGATGCGCTCCGCGCCGTGGGCGGCGCTGCGATCGAGCCGCGGCTCGCTGTGCGATGGGTGCACGAGGCAGCGGCCGGGCTGGACCACGCCCACTCGCTCGGCGTCGTCCATCGCGACGTCAAACCGGGGAACCTGCTGCTGGACAAGGCGCGGCGACTGCACGTGGCGGACTTCGGGATCGCGCGGCTCGTGTCCGAGGCGACGATCACCACCGTGGGCGAGGTCCTGGGCACGGCCGCGTACCTGTCGCCCGAGCAGGCGCTCGGGCAACCCACGACCGCCGCCAGCGATCGCTATTCGCTCGCCGTCGTCGCATACGAGCTGCTCACGGGCTCGCGTCCGTTCGAGGGCGAAGCCGTGCTCGCGCGCCGGCGCAGGGACGGCGACTATGCGCCGCCGGCGGCCAGCGGACGCAACCCGTCGTTGCCAACCGCGGTCGACCCTGTGCTTGAGCGCGGAATGTCCCAGTCTCCGGCGCGCCGGTGGTCGTCTGCGAGCGAGTTCGCGACGGCGCTCGACCACGCGCTGAGCGCGCCCGCGACGGTCCAGTTCGCTGATACCGCGCGCTACACGCCGTTCGTGGCGCACGGCTCGCGGTCAAGGTTCGCGTCGCTGCCCGCGGTCGCGCTCGCAGTGCTTGCGGCCTCGGCGCTCGGCGCCGGAATCGCAACCGGCGCGGGCAGCGGCGGCAGCTCGTCGCCGGCCGCCCGCACCAAGCCTCGGCACGGCCAGCTACTCAGCTCGCGGACACCCGCGCGGCGGCACGTGCCACGGGCGCCAAGGACCGCGCCCGCCACCAAGCACACCAGCTCGTCGACGACCGCCGTCACTCAACCGCCGCCGACGCCGACGCCGACGCAGCTCGACGCCAGCGGACATCAGATGATGCTCCAGGGCGATTACACGGGCGCGATCGGCGCGATGCGCGCGGTGCTCGCTGCGACGCCCGCCGGCAGCCTGCTGCACGCGTGGGCGCTGTTCGATCTCGGCCGCTCGCTGCGGCTGTCGGGAGACCCGCAGGCGGCGATCCCCGTGCTCGAGCAGCGGCTCCAGTTCCCGAACCAGACGGGCGTCGTCCGGGCCGAGCTGGCGCTCGCAGAGCGGGCCGCCGGGATCGCGCCCGCCGGTGGTCCGGGCGGCTCGGCTAAGCACGGCGAACAGGGTCACGGACGCAAGCACGATGGCGGCGCGGGGCTCGGTGGCGGGCCGGGCGGCGGCGGGGGCGGCGACTGACCGCGCGCCGAGTGCAAGCCGGCGCGTCGCGGGCAACCGCGATACTGCCGCGATGCACATCGACCCGTACATCGTCCTTGGCAGCGCGGTCATCGGCCTGCTCGTCGGCATGACCGGCGCCGGCGGGGGCGCGCTGATGACGCCGATGCTGATCCTGCTGTTCAGCGTCAAGCCCTCGACGGCGATCTCGAGCGACCTCGTGGCAGCGGTCGTGATGCGCCCGATCGGCGCGGGCGTACATATGCGAGCCCGAACGGTCAACTTCGGCCTCGTCCGCTGGATGGTGATCGGCTCGGTGCCGTCCGCGTTCCTGGGGGCGTACCTGCTCCATCTGATGGGCAACTCCACCTCGGCGCAGAACAACGTCGAGGTGGTCCTCGGGGTCGCGCTGCTGGTCGGCTCTGCGGCGATGGTGCTGCGGATGTTCCTCGACCATCGCGGGGGGCACGCCCGCTCGGGGGTGATCCACGATCTCACCGCGCGGCCGGTGCCGACCGTCGTGATCGGGATCATCGGCGGCGTGATCGTCGGGCTGACCTCCGTCGGCTCAGGGTCGCTGATGATCGTGCTACTGCTGTTCCTGTATCCGAAGATCGGCGCCAAGCAGCTGGTCGGAACCGATCTCACCCAGGCGGTGCCGTTGACCGTCGCCGCCGCGCTCGGGGCGCTGGCGTTCGGCCACGTGAAGCTCGACGTGACTGGATCGCTGATCATCGGGAGCGTCCCAGCCGTGCTCGTCGGATCGTTCCTCTCCTCGAGCGTCCCCGATCGCTACATCCGGCCCGCGATCGCGTTCGTGATCTTCGCGTCGGGGCTCAAATACGTGGGCTTGAAGACGACCACGCTCGGCTGGTCGCTGTGCGCGACGCTGCTCGGGGCGGCGGTCGTGTGGATGGCGGTGGCGCGGCCATGGGATGGTCGCGCCGAGCTGGCGCTGGGCACCGGTGCGGACGGGTTGGGGGATAACGGAGCTCGTGCCGCTCCGATACCCGACCCCGGATCAGCCGAGCGCGCGCTTGACCTCGAGTGACGCCAGGACGGCCTCAACCGCGTGACGGCCGGTGTCGCGCTTGGAGCCGCCGGCGACCCGCGCGAGCGCCTGCTCCATCGTGTCGACCGTGAGCACGCCGAACCCGCACGGCACTCCGCTGGACAGCTGCACGTCCTGGACCCCGCGAGCAGCCTCGCCGCAGACGTAGTCGTAGTGCGAGGTTTCGCCCCGGATCACGGCGCCGAGGCACACGATGGCGTCGAATCGCCCCGAACGTGCGGCGTACGAAGCGATCAGCGGTAGCTCGAACGCGCCGGGGACCGAGAACTCCTCGACAGCCTGCACTCCCGCCTCGGCCAGCGCCTCCCGCGCCCCGGCGAGGAGGCGATCGGCCAGCTCGGAATAAAACCGCGCCACGCACAGGGCGACGCGCGCCTGCGAGTTCACTCCGCAGACCGCTGCCGGTCGGACTCCTGCTCGTCGTGGAGCATCTGCTCGTCGAGTGCCAGGCCCTGGTGGTGGAGCGTGTGGCCGAGCTTGTCGCGCTTGGCACGCAGGTAAGCCTCGTTGTGCGGGTTCGGGAGGTGCTCGATCGGGACCTGGTCGATGACCGTCAGGCCGTAGCCCGCCATACCGGAGATCTTCTTCGGGTTGTTGGTGAGAATCCGGATGCCCGACAGGCCAAGGTCGACGAGGATCTGGGCGCCGATGCCGTAGTCGCGCAGGTCGGCGGGCAACCCGAGACGGAGGTTCGCGTCGACGGTGTCGAGCCCCTCCTCCTGGAGCTTGTACGCGCGCAGCTTGTTGAGCAGGCCGATCCCACGGCCCTCCTGGCTGAGGTACAACAGCACGCCGCGGCCTTCGCGTTCGATCATTGACAGCGCCGACTCGAGTTGCTCGCCGCAGTCGCAGCGCAGCGAGTGGAACACGTCGCCGGTCAAGCATTCGGAGTGGACGCGCACGAGGACGTCGTCGACCCCTTTGACGTCGCCCTTGACGAGCGCCACGTGATGCTTGTTGTCGACCAGTGAGCGGTAGCCGACGGCGATGAAATCGCCGAACGCGGTAGGGAGCTTCGTCGACACGACCCGCTCGACCAGCTTCTCGGTGCGCCGCCGGTAGGCGACGAGGTCGGCGACCGTGACCATCTTCAGCCCGTGACGCTCGCAGTACTGCGCGAGGTCGGGCACCCGGGCCATCGTGCCGTCATCGTTCATGATCTCGCAGATCACACCGGCCGGGATCAGACCCGCCAGCCTCGCGAGATCGACCGACGCCTCGGTCTGCCCGACACGCTCGAGCACCCCGCCGGTGCGAGCCTTGAGCGGGAACACGTGTCCAGGCTGGACCAGCTCCCGCGGTGAGGTCTGCGGATCGATCGCGACCTGGATCGTGCGCGCCCGGTCGGCGGCCGAGATCCCGGTGCTGACCCCCGAGCGGGCCTCGATCGAGACCGTGAACGCGGTCTCGAACGCGGACTCGTTCTTGGCCGCCATCAGGTCGAGGCCGAGCTCGTCGCAGCGCTCAGGAGTCAACGCCAGGCACACCAGTCCGCGCCCCTCCTTCGCCATGAAATTGATCGCCTCGGGCGTGACGAACTGCGCGGCCATCGTCAGGTCGCCCTCGTTCTCTCGCTGCTCGTCATCGCAGACGACGATCATCTTGCCCTGGCGGATGTCCTCGAGCGCCTCCTCGATCGTGGCGAACGGGGTGCGAACCGAGCTCACGGCCGGGCTCCGATCAGCTTCTCGACGTACTTGGCCAACACGTCAACCTCCAGATTCACGGCGGTGCCGGGCTCGGCGCCGCCGAAAGTCGTCCGTTCCAGCGTTTCCGGGATCAACGAAACGGTAAATGATTGGTCATCCACCCCGGCGACGGTCAGCGATACCCCGTCGACGGCGATCGATCCCTTCTGCACCACATAGCGTAGGACGCTGGCCGGGGCGCCGACGCGAACGGTGCGTGCGAACCCGTCCGCGACGACTGACTCGACGACGCCGACGCCGTCGACGTGGCCCTGTACGACATGCCCGCCGAGTCGGTCGGCCGCGCGCAGCGGCAGCTCCAGGTTGACCGCGGCGCCCACGCCCGCGTCCCGCAGCGAGCTCCGCTCCAGGGTCTCGTTCATCACATCGGCCGAGAACGAGTCCGGGCCGACGTCGACGGCGGTCAGGCACACCCCGTTGACCGCCACCGAATCGCCGGGTCCAAGTTCCGCGGCGAGCGGCGTCTCCACGGTCACGGCGACGCCGTCAGCGGACCGCTCGACGGCGAGCACCTTCCCCAGCCCTGCCACGAGACCCGTGAACAAGTCCGCCTACCACTCCTTGATCCGCGCGGACACGAGCAGATCGTCGCCGATCCGCTCGCAGTCGAGCGTCAGCGCGCGGACAGCGGCGGCGACCGTCTCGACCCCCTCACCCTCGAGCGGATCGCGGGCCGCGCGGCCACCGAGCACGAGCGGAGCGAGAAACATCCGGATCTCGTCGACCTCGCCGGCGTCCATGAACGACCCCGCCAGATGAGGTCCGCCCTCGAGCAGGATCGAGCTCACTCCCGCCGCCCCAAGTTGATCAAGTGCCGAGCACACACGGGCGGTCTCGTTCTCTCCCACGGCGACGATCACCTCCGCGCCGTGCGTCTCGAGCGCGTCGGTCGCGGTCCGGGGGGCGGCTCGCGAGACCACGACCGTCAGCGGCACGGTGCCGGCGTCGCGGACCAACTGCGAACCGAGCGGCAGCCGGCCGACCGAGTCGAATACGACCCGCCGCGGCTGGCGGTGGACGCCGTCGACCCGCGCCGTCAGCATCGGATCGTCGGCGAGCGCGGTGCCGATCCCGACCGCGACCGCGTCGCACTCGGCCCGCCAGCGATGAGCGAGCGCGCGGCTGGTCTCGCCCGAGATCCACTTCGAGTCCCCGATCCGCGTCGCGACCTTGCCGTCGAGCGTCATCGCGGACTTGAACAGCACCCACGGCCGGCCGGTGCGCGCGTGCTTGCGGAACGGCTGGTTCAGCAACCTCGCGCGTGCGGCGAGCTCGCCGTCGGCGACCTCGACCTCGATCCCCTCGTCGCGGAGGATCCCGAGCCCTCGCCCGGAGGCATGCTCTGAGGGGTCGTCGGAGGCGACCACGACCCGCCCGATCCCAGCTTCGCGGATGGCGTCCGTGCACGGCGGCGTCTTGCCGACGTGGCAGCAGGGCTCGAGCGAGATGTACATCGTCGCCCCGTCGAGGTCGGCCTCGCCCGCCGCGCGGATCGCCTCGACCTCGGCGTGTGGCTCCCCGTGAGCGCTGTGAAATCCCTCGGAGACGATCTCGTCGCCGACCGCGATCACCGCGCCGACCAGAGGATTCGGGCTGACCCTACCGCGACCCTGTTCCGCGAGCTCGATCGCGCGCGCCAGGTTTCGACGGTCGGTGTCGGTCCGCAGGGGCATCCCGGCTCTCAGGATAGGGACCCGCAGCGCCCCCCGGACAATCGGTACACGCTCATCTCCGGTCCGGGCAGCCGGTACTGGCTCGGGTAGTAGTCGATCGACCAGTCGAAGCTGAACGGCACCGAGCGGTCCCCTGTCCCGAACGGGCTGACGTGGTAGACGAGCCGCGCGCGCTGCGCGAGCGCGGCGTAGTACGCGATCGCGGCCGGCGCCGCGCGCGGATCCGCGAACGCGCGCCCAGCCTGCAGCGAGCCGACGACCAGCCAGCAGTAGCCCGATCGCGCGTACTCGTCCAGCAGCTCGGGCCGAAGCGTGCGCTCGTACTGATCGATCACGACATAGCGCCGCTGGCCGCCGGGGAGCAGATTGCCGTGTTCGTCGACGTCGGTCAGCCAGGTCGCGAACCGGTACCACCGGGCCCCCGTCTGGGTCCAGCCGAGCGACTGTCCGACGTCGTCGATCCAGTTGTCGGGCACGACCGGCTCGATCACCACCTTGCTGCCTGCGGGGACGTTCGCCACCATCCACGCGCGCGCCAGGTTGCGGGTGTCCGGACGCGACAGGACTGCGTCGTTGTGGATCGCGGCGACGAGGCTCTGGCCGAGCAGCACGACGACGACGACGGCGCCAGCAAGGGGTGCGGGGACGCGCCGGACCCGCGGCCCTCGCGCGAGGAACCGGACCAGCTCGACCGCGGCGTAGGCGCCGAGCACCGCGACGATCGGGAACACAGGCATCAGCCAGCGGCCGAAGAATCGCTGCTGGTCGCCCATGTAGATGATGAAGGCGATCGGGGCCGGGACCAGCGTCAGCGCCATCGCCCACCGACGGCGCGCGAGCAGCAGCACGCCACCACCGAGCGCCGCGAGCGCTGGACCCCACCCCAGCCCCCAGGTGAACGTCCACAGGTAGTACGTGATCCCGCTTCCGGTCGACCCGATCTTGACCGGATCGGCGCCACCGGCGGCCGACGCCTGCTGGGTGAGGCCCGACTGGAACGCGGAGAAGTCGAGCACCGCGTACGGATTCGCGATCGCGAACGCCGCCAGCGCGAGCACCAGCGCGAGCAGCAGCCGCCGCGCGGCGAGCGCGCGGCCCGGCCAGCCGCCGCCCGAGGCGTCGCTCAGGGACGCGAACACGAGGCACACGAGCGTGATCCCGCCCGTGTACTTGGTCGCCGCGGCGAGGCCGATCCCGATCCCCGCGACCGCGTAGTCGCGCCTCCGTCCCTGTTTGAGCACGCCGGCGATCCCGTACAGCGACAGCGCCACCGGCGCCAGGGTCGGCACGTCGTTCAGCGCCAGATGGCTGTAGAAGATCGGCAGGAACGCGAGCCCCACGATCGCTGCGGCGAGCAGCCCGGCGGTGCGGTTGAACAGCCGGCCGCCGGCCAGGTACGTGAGCCATACCGAGACCGTTCCGAGCACGGCAGCAACGACGCGCGCGACGACGAACACGCTCGTCGGGTCGGCCGCGTACGCCCGCCGGACCGCGTCGGCGCTCCCGAACCACAGCTCGAACACGATGTGGAGCAGATACGAGTAGGCCGGCGGGTTGAGGAAGTAGTCCGGGTTGAGGTTGTGGCCGAAGAAGCCGATCGCCCGCGGCACGAAGTGGGTCGCCTCGTCGACGTTGTAGCTGTAGGGAAGGCCCTGCTTGATCCCCCATAGCCGCAGGCCCAACGTCAGGAGCAACAGGAACCCGAGCGCCGGCGCATACAGATCGAGCCGGCGGCCGCCTCGGGCAGAGCCGTCGCCGCGCCTGCGCCGGGGAGACGCCGGGCGCGCGGTCAGCGCGTTCGCCGACTCGGGCCTCGTGAGCGTCGCAGCGTCCGTCATCAGACCCGAGTATCCCGCTACCGTGTTACCGACGGCTCCCCCACGCCGGGCGCCCGCTTGCCCTGGTGAGATGAAACTCATCATCCAGATCCCGTGTTTCAACGAGGAGGATCAGCTGCCCGTCACGCTGAGCCACCTTCCTCGCGACATGCCCGGATTCGACTCCGTCGAGTGGCTGATCGTCGACGACGGCTCGACCGATCGCACGATCGAGGTGGCCCGTGCCGGGGGCGTCGACCACATCGTCAAGCTGACAAACAACAAGGGCCTCGCGGCGGCGTTTCAGGCGGGCCTCGACGCCGGGCTCAAGCTCGGTGCCGACGTGATCGTCAACACCGACGCCGACAATCAGTACGACGGCGCGGACGTGCCGAAACTCGTCGCCCCGATTCTGCGAGGCGATGCCGACATGGTCGTCGGCGACCGCCAGATCGACACGATCGAGCACTTCTCGGCCGGCAAGAAGCTGCTCCAGCGCCTCGGTTCGTGGGTCGTGCGCCAAGCGTCCTCGACGGAGGTCCCAGACGCGACCTCCGGCTTCCGCGCGTACAACCGCGAGGCGGCGCTGCAGGTCCAGGCCGTGTCGAAGTTCACCTACACGCTCGAGACGATCATCCAGGCCGGCAAGCTGACCGTCGCGATCGATCACGTGCCGGTCCGCACGAACCCCAAGACCCGCGAGTCGCGGCTGTTTCCCTCGACGCCCGCCTACGTGCGCCGCAACGCGCTCTCGATCTTCAGGATCTACTCCCAGTACGAGCCCCTGAAGGTGTTCTGGGGCGCCGCGCTCGTCATGGGACTGGCGGCGCTCGCATTGTTCATCCGCTTCCTCGTCGACTTCGTCCAGAGCCCACACACGGCGACCGGCCACATCCAGTCTCTGATTTTGGGCGCCGTGCTGTTCATCGCCGCGATGCTGCTCGGCTCGCTCGGCGTGATCGGCGACCTGCTCGCCGCGCAGCGGACGCTCTCCCAGCGGACGTTCGAGCGCGTCCGGCGGATCGAGCTCCAGCTCGGCGTCGAGCCGTCCCACTACGAGCCCGGCGCTCCGGCCAGGGACACGGAGCCGCTCGAGGTATGAGCTCCGGCGGCACAGCGCAGGCCGTCCCGACCGGCAACACGTTCGACAAGTACGGCTCGACCAACCCGGTCGTCCGGCGGTTGATGGCCGGCTTCGAGCGCTCCCTTGAAGAACTGTTCGGCCGGGTCGCGCCGGCGTCAGTGCTCGACGTCGGCTGCGGCGAGGGGATCCTGACGCACCGATGGGCCGAGCAGCTCGGCGATCGCCGGGTGGTCGGGATCGACCTCCAGGACTCGAAGCTGGAGGCGGAGTGGGCGACGCGGCGGCGCGACAACCTCACGTTTCGCGCCACAACCGGCGGCGAGATCCCTTTCGACGACGGCGAGTTCGACCTCGTCGCCGCGATCGAAGTGCTCGAGCACGTCCCCGATCCGGAGCGGACCGTCGCGCAGATGGCGCGCGTCTCGAGCGGCCACCTGCTGGTGTCGGTGCCGCGCGAGCCGCTGTGGCGCGCCCTGAACGTCGCCCGCGGCACGTACATCCGCCAGCTCGGGAACACCCCAGGCCACGTCAATCACTTCTCAAGACGGGCGTTCGTCCGGCTGCTCGGGCGCCATGGCACCGTGCTCGAGATTCGCTCGCCGTTCCCCTGGACGATGTTGCTGGTCAGCACCGGCGGCGATGACTGACGTCGTCGCGGCGCCGCCGCAAGCGGGCCCCCCGCCCGAGCAGCCGAACGACGACAGCTTCGCCACCGGCGCCCGCGTGCTGTCGATCGGGATCGCTTCGACGGGCATCTTCACGTTCGCGTACCTGGCGGTCGCCAGCCACGTGCTGACCAGGGGTGACTACAGCCGCGTGTCGCTGTGCTGGGCGATCATGTTCGTGATCCTGTCGGTGATCTACCGGCCGATCGAGCAGTTGCTGTCCCGCACGATCGCCGATCGAGAGGCGCGCGGATGGGGATCCCGCCCACCCCACATCCTGCGCGTGCCGGCGATCATCCAGACCTCTTTCGCGCTGCTGTTCCTCGCTGTCGCGCTCGCGCTCCGGCACACGATCGAGCGCAACCTGTTCAACGGCTCGAGCGACCTCTACTGGATCCTCGTGATCGGCGTGCTCGCTTACGCGGGGAGCTACTTCGCGCGCGGGTGGCTCGCCGGCCACAAGCGCTTCGCGCTGTACGGAGCGCTCGTGTTTCTGGAGTCGACGAGCCGGTTCCTGTTCGCGCTTGCCGTCGCCTTCGGGATCGGCTCGGGCCAGGGCGCCGTCGGTCTCGGGATGGCGGTCGCGCCGTTCGTGTCGCTGTGCGTGATCCCGTTCGCGTTCTCCCGGGTGCGCGGGCGGCAACCAGCCGGCGCTGCGGTGATCGAGATCGCCGATGCGGCCCGCGAGGGCCCCGTCCACGGCCAGCTCGAGGAGGCGGCGACCGACCTGTCGCTCAGGCACGGCGGCGGCTTCGCGGTCGCCGTGGTCGCGATCATGCTCTCCGAGCAGACGCTGATGAACGCCGGCGTGCTGGTCGTGGCGGCCAGCACCGGGACCGGCGCGATCAACTCCGGGCTGACCGGGTTCGTGTTCAACGTGCTGCTGATCGTGCGCGCCCCGCTACAGCTGTTCCAGGCGATCCAGACCTCGATCCTCCCCCACCTCGCCGGGCTCGAGGCACGCGAATCGTCCGACGAGTTCCATCGGGCGATCCGGTTGACGATCCTTGTGATCGCCGCGTTCGCCGGGGCCACGGCGATCGGCCTGCTGGCCATCGGGCCGCCCGTGATGACCGCCCTGCTCGGCAACAAGGGAGGCCACTACGCCCGCCTCGGCCTCGCGCTGGTCGGACTCGGGATGGGCCTGCACCTGATCTCCGGCACGCTGAATCAGGCGGCCCTGGCGCGCGGGCGTGCCCGCGCGGCGGCGATCTGCTGGCTGATCTCGGCGGCGCTGTTCGTTGCGTTCGTCGCCGCGCACACGATCCACTACGAGGTGACGCGAGTCGAGGTCGGATACTTCGGCGCGACGGCGGTGCTGTGCGGGCTGCTGACCTTCGTCTACCGGCTCAGCCAGCAGCCTTCAGCGCCGAGCACGCCGGCTGCTTGACCGCGGCGGCGCTCAGCTGGGGATTCGAGCGCGGCGTGGCCGCGGTCATTCCCGCCAGCGCCGTCCTGATCACGCCCGTCACGTTGCTCGCGGCGCTCGCGTATGCAGCGGGGGTCGTGGTCGGAATCCGTGCTGCCTGCGCGGCTGCGCCCGTGAGCGCCGTCTGCGCCCCGGCGAACGCGTCCACCAGCATCGCCGAGACCTGCTTGCCATTTTTGACGGCCGGCACCCCCGCCGCCCTGAGCGATGCGGTGGCGCCCGTCGTCGCGTGCAGCAGCGCTGACACGAACGCCAGGTATGACTCCTTGCCCTTCGTCAGGGACACGTGCTTGCCAGCCGTGGCGGCGCTCTGGAGTGCCGTACCTGCGGCCTGGACGCTGTCGCGCCAGCCGCTCAGGGCCGTGCAGATGGATTTGACGTAGGTACCGGCGCTGGGCGCGGACGAGCCGCCACAGCCGGCGAGCGACACCGCCGCCGTGACAGCCAGCAGAGCGGCGAGCGGGCGCACGCCCGGCACCCTATTCACGCCGCGCCGGCGATCGCGGCCAGCGCCGCGTACGCTCCCGCTGGATCGTCGGACCCGAATATGGCCGAGCCCGCGACGAGCAGGTTCGCCCCGGCCGTAACGCACGGCTCGGCGGTTTCGTTGTCGACGCCGCCGTCGACCTCTAGTGCCACCGCGTCGGGGAGCCGCGAGCGCAGCCGCTCGAGCTTCCCCAGCGACGCCCCGATGAACTTCTGTCCTCCCCACCCCGGATTGACGCTCATGCACAGCGCCAGGTCGAGCGAGCGCCCGGCCACCTCGTCGAACGCGGTCGCGACGGTCCCGGGGCAGATCGCGGCGCCGGCCCCGCAGCCGAGGCCGCGAATCTCCGCGAGCGTGTAGTGCAGGTGTGGGGTCGCCTCGACGTGGATCGTGATCGAGTCCGCGCCCGCGCGCGCGAACTCGCCCACCTGGCGCTCGGGCCGTTCGATCATCAGGTGCACATCGAGCACGCCGCCCGCCGCGTGCACCCCGTCGGCGAGCGCCGAGACGACCAGCGGCCCGATCGTGATCGGCGGCACGAAATGGCCGTCCATCACGTCGACGTGGATCACGCGCGCGCCGGCGGCGATCACCTCGTCCACCTGCGCCCCGAGCCGCGCGAAGTCAGCCGACAGGATCGACGGCGCCACGCGCCGCTCGCGCATCAGCTCCGGCAGCGCCACGCCGCTAGACCGCCCTCAGCATGCTGCCCTGGCAGTGGTTGCAGGCGACGATCGCCGTGCTCGACATCCGCACGATCGTCGAATGCTCGCCGCAGTTCGGGCACACCGATACGAGCTCGTACCGGTGCAGGCAATAGACGCACCGGTATCGCCCCGGAACCGCGGTCGGGCGCAGCCACGGTTCACCGCAATTTGGACACTCCGGGCCAAGCTTGATCGGGGCCTCACTCACCACGCGTAGCGTATCCATGCTCCCGGCTGGCCCCGGTGCCCGCGGCGCGAAGTTGATCAATCGCGCTTGGCGCGCTGCCTCCGATCGACCTGCGCGGTGAGTACGGGTGCAGAGCGTGAAAAAACGGCGCAGTGAAAAGGGTCGGTGCGGCTCGGCTCGCCCGTCGGCTCCGAGCCACCGAACTTTGGCTCCCGCGTCACGCATAGTGAGACGCAAACGCCAAAGTTCGCGTGCTAGCGCTGGCGCCCCCATTCAATCAGAGTTCTCATGGAATCCGGTGCGTCGCCGGAGCGGGTTGCCTGCCTCCTTCACCAGCCGCCGTTTTTCACGCCGCGGCCGTGTGCCGCACGCCACGCCACACCTCACTCCGGGCCGACCTCGCCGGCCGCGACGACCCTCCCGTCGTCGCGCACCGCGAACCCGGGCAGCCCGAACCGCGAAGCGAGCAGCGTCGGGATCTCGGCGCGCTCCACCGGCGTGACGGTCGCGCCGTCGGGCGTCGCCTCGGTCAGGACCAGCCCGCCCCAGTCGCTCAGCGACAGGCGACCCCCGTCCGCCCCGTCCACGCTGACGATCAGACCGGTGACGAACGGCGATCCCGGCCGCGTGCAGGTCCACCAGTTGCTGAGCTCCACGTCGATCAGCGGCACGGGCTCGGGAACGAACCCGTACTGGTCGATCCAGTCGCCGCCGGCCTGCGCCTGCAGGACGTATTCGGGCCCGTCCTCCACCACCCGGAAGCGCCACCCGGCCTGCTCGTAGACGCCTCCCGGACCGAACGGAATCGGTTCGAGCAGCGTGCCGACCCCGAAGCCGGCGTCGGCGTGCAGCTCGGCGCCGTCGAGCAAGCGGACCCGGAGCAGCAGATGGGTGCGTGGGCGCACGGTCCCGGCCGCAGCGCCGGCACGGACGCGCGCCAGGATCAAGTCGACCTCGGCGCCGAGCGCCTCGAGCGCCGCGCCGAGCAGCAGGTTCTGCTCGAAGCAGTAGCCGCCGCGCCGGCGCTCGACGAGCTTGTCGACAAGGTCATCCACCGCCAGCGAGACCGGCACGCCGCGATGCGGGTCGAGGTTCTCGAACGGGATCGAGGTGACGTGCGCTCGATGCACCTCCGCGATCCCGGGCCGTCCACCGAGCCCGATCCGCGCCAGATATGAATCGAGCTCGAACACGCTAGGAGCGCCGCAGCCGCGCGATGAAGAAGCCGTCGGTCCCGTCGCGGTGCGGGAGCAGTTGCCGGCGCGACTCCACCGTGAACTCGGGCCGTGCCCGCACGAGCGCGTCGAGCACCGCGTCGCCCTCGGCGGAGGAGATCGTGCAGACGGAGTAGACGAGCACACCGCCCGGCTTGGTCGCGTCCGCGCCCGCGGACAGGATCGAGGCCTGCAGCGCCGCCAGTTCCGCGATCGCCTCCGGCCTCGCGCGCCAGCGGATGTCGGGTCGCGACTGCAGCGTTCCCAGACCGCTGCAGGGCGGGTCGACGAGCACCCTGTCGAACGCCGCGTGTTGGCGCGGATGGACGGCGTCCTGCACCCTGACCTCAACGTTTGCCGCCCCCATCGATACGCACGTGCGTCGCAGCGCATCTGCCCTGCGCGGGTTGCGCTCGACCGCGACCACCGCGCCCTCGCCCCCCATCAGCGCGGACAGATGGGTCGTCTTCGCCCCCGGCGCCGCGCACAGGTCGAGCACCTGCTCTCCCGGCTGGGGGTCGAGCACGCGCGCCACCAGCATCGAGGCGCGCGACTGGGGCATCAGCAGGCCGTCGGCGAACTCCGCCGACCCGTGGACGTCGAACGCGGCCTCGAGGACGCACCCCTCTGGGAGCTCGGGAGCCGGCCTCGCCGGAACCGGCAGCGCGACGCCGTCAGGAGCCTTCAGCGTGTTGATCCGCACCGCCGCCTCGGCCGGGTCGTTGACCCGCGCCAGCAGCGCCCGCGTCTCATCGGCGCCCAGCTCCGAGAACCACATCGACGCGAGCCATTCGGGCACCGAGTACTTCAAGGCCGCGCCCGCCGCCGTCGCATCATCGAGCCCGTCGATCAGAGCACGCCCCTCGCGCGTTGCACGCCGCAGGACCGCGTTGACAAGCCCACCGCCACCGCGCGAGAACTGTTTGCACAGCTCGACGCTCTCGTTGACCGCGGCGTGATCGGCGATCCCGCCGAGGAACAGGAGCTGGAACAGCCCGAGTCGCAGCGCGGCCAGCACGGGCGCATCGATCCGCGCGACCGGGCGGCTCGACAGCCGGCCCGCGACGTAGTCGAGGGTCCCGCGCCGCTGTACGGTGCCGTATACGAGCTGCGTCGCGAGCGCGCGGTCTCGTGAATCCAAGCCGGCCGCCTCGCCGGTCAGCGCGCGGTCGGCGTACGCATCCTGTTCGAACACCCGCCGCACCACGGTGTACGCGCACAGGCGAGCCGGCGATACACCGCTCACCGGCGATACCCGCGGACGTAGTCCTCGCCGCCCATCGCACGCTTGCCCGGCGGCTGCACCTCGAGCAGCTCGAGCGAGCCGACCGCGCAGCCGAGCACGGGCAGCGGCCCGTCCAGGGACAGGATCCCGTTCGGTGGGCCACCGTCGATCGCGCGGGCGCGCCGGACGCCGAGCAGCTGTCCGTCGCCGAGCGCCACGTGCGCGCCGATGTGCGGCGTCAACGCGCGGACGATCCGCTCGAGCACAACCGCCGGCTCGTCCGGATCGAGCAGCCGATCGGCGGCGGTGATCTTGTCGGCGTAGGTGGCCAGCGCATCGTCCTGCTCGACGCATGGCGGCCGTGAGTCGAGCGCGCGCACGAGCAGCTCGCCGCCCAGCACCCGCAGCCGCGCGGCGATCGTGCCGTACGTGTCCT
The DNA here is from genome assembly GCA_963712675.1 of uncultured Solirubrobacteraceae bacterium. Taxonomy (GTDB): domain Bacteria; phylum Actinomycetota; class Thermoleophilia; order Solirubrobacterales; family Solirubrobacteraceae; genus Palsa-465. The sequence continues at coordinate 416,935 of CAVQJF010000017.1, read as the reverse complement.
CGGGCGCGATCGGCTCAGGCTCGGCCAGGCACACGGGACCGCTGTCGAGACCCGCCGTGACACGCATGATCGAGACCCCTGTAACCGCGTCCCCGGCGATCATCGCGCGCTCGACGGGGGCCGCGCCGCGCCAGCGCGGCAGCAGCGACGGGTGGACGTTGAGCATCTCGTGCTCCGAGAGCAGCGGCGCCTTGATCAGCGCGCCGAACGCGCACACACAGACCGCGCCTGGCTGCGCGGCGGCGATCCGCGCCCGCGACGCGTCGTCGTTGACGTCGTCGGGCTGGAACAGCTCGAGCTCGAGCTCGCGCGCCGCGTCCGCGACCGGCGGCGAGGCCAGCTTGCGCCCGCGTCCCCGCGGGCGGTCCGGGCGCGTGACCACGAGCGCGGGTCGATGCGCCGAGTCCGCCAGGCGACGGAGAACGGCGGCCGCGAACTCCGACGTACCGAGGTAGACGGTGATCAAGCTGCCTGGGACTGCGCCTCGCGCAGCGCCCGCATCGCTTCGCGGCGCTGATCGCGGGTCGTGCGGTCGAGGATCAGCACGCCGTCGAGGTGGTCAAGCTCATGCTGGATCACGCGCGCCTCGAGGCCCGAGGCCTCGACCACGACCGGCTCGCCATACTCGTCCAAGCCACGGACCCGAACGTGGATCGGCCGCTCCACGTCGACCAGCACCGCCGGCAGGCTGAGGCAACCCTCCTCGGCGATCTCCTCCTCGCCGCCGCGCCACTCGATCTCGGGGTTGACGAGCGCGATCACGGGCGACTGCTGCTGGACGCGGTAGACGAGCAGCCGATGGAGCACGCCGAGCTGCGTCGCCGCGAGACCGACGCCGATCGCGTCGGTCATCAGCTCCCCCATCCGCTGCACCTCGGCCCGGAGCGCGTCGTCGAAGTGCTCGACGGGGCGCGCGCGTGTGCGGAGCACGGGGTCGCCGAACTTGCGCACGTGGGCGAGCGCGGCAGCGCGCCGTGCGACGACTTCGGGATCGAGCTCGGGCTCGTCGTCTTCGTCGTTCTCAGGCAGGTCCGGTTCGTCGGCCATCAGAGCGTGAAGTGTAGGACGGCTGCTACTGAGGATCGACGTCGACGCTGACGTTGACTCCCTTGTGCCGGCGGCCGCGCGCGAGCGCCTCGACCGCCTCGCCGACGGCGGCGATCGCGGATCGGCGGTCGCCCGCCTTGACCACCACCTGGCTCCGCGCGCGACCGCGCAGAGCGAACAGCGGCGCCGGCCCCAGCACCTGAGCATCCGGTGGCGCGATCTGACGCGCGAGCGTGCTCGCCGCCGTGGTCGCGTCTTGGGCCTCCGGCGCTGAGCAGATCACCCTGATCAGCGAGCCGTACGGTGGGTAGCCGAGCGCCTCGCGACGTCCGAGCTCGTCCGCCAGGAATCCGTCGGAGTCGTGCTTGGCCGCGAACCGGATCGAGCGCGCGTCGGGCGCCATCGTCTGGACGAGCACCCGGCCACCTCGCGCGCCGCGACCGGCCCGTCCCGCGAGCTGCGTGACGAGCGCGAACGTGCGCTCCTCGGCGCGGAAGTCGGGGAACCGCAGCGTCTGATCGGCGTCGAGCACGACCCCGAGCGTGACCTCAGGGAAATCGTGTCCCTTGGCCACCATCTGGGTGCCGACGAGGAGGCCCGCCGGCGCCCTGTCGAACGCCTGCAGCGTCCGGGCGCGGGCGCCGAAGCCGGCGGCGTCGGCGTCGAGCCTGAACACCGGAAACCCGCTCTCGCCGAGTGCTTCGCGGAGTTCGTGCTCGAGCCGCTCCGTGCCGGCGCCGTGGCGGGCGACGGTGCTCGAGCCGCACGCGCCACACCGCTCCGGCACGGGTTCGCGATGGCCGCAGTGGTGGCATGCGACGTAGCTGCCGGCCCGGTGCAGCACCAGCGTGACCTCGCAGTTCGGGCACATCCACACGTGTCCGCAGCTCCGGCAGGAGAGGAAGTTCGACCAGCCGCGGCGGTTCAGCAGCACGATCCCCTTCGCGCCCTGACGCCGCACGTCGGCCAGCGCGAGTCGCGTCGTCGGGTGGAGCGGGTGGTGGTGCCCGCGCATGTCGAGGATCTCGACGGGCGGCAGCGGGCGCCCGTCGACTCGGGTCCTCAGACGCAGCCGCGGCAGCCGGTTGGCGCTCTCGGGGCGCGGTGTCGCACTGCCGGCGAGCAGCGTCGCGCCATGCTGCCGGGCGCGATGCTCGGCCACCGAGCGAGCGTCGTAGCGCGGATCTCCCTCGTGCTTGTAGGAGCTCTCGTGCTCCTCGTCGATCACGATCAACCCGATGTCGGCGAGCGGCGCGAACACGGCCGAGCGCGGACCGACGCAGACTCGCGCCTCGCCGGTTCGCAGGCGCAGCCACTCGTCGTAGCGCTCGCCCTGCGCGAGCCCCGAGTGCAGGACCGCGGTGATGTCACCGAACCGCGCCGTGAACCGGTTCACGGTCTGCGGCGTGAGCGCGATCTCGGGCACGAGCACGATCGCCGTCCGTCCCCGCGCGAGCGTGTCCGCCACCGCCCGGAGGTAGACCTCGGTCTTGCCAGAACCGGTGACGCCGTGGAGCAGCGCATTGCCATTGAGCGTCTCGAGCACGTGCCGCTGGTCCGGGGTCAGCTCGGGCGCGAGTACCGGGGCGCTCCCGACGGAGTGCTGCGCCGGGGCGCGGCGCACGGTCTCGCTGCGCACGGTCACGAGGCCTCTGGACTCGAGGCGCCTGACACGAGCGGTCCCGAGCTCGGATGCCGGCCGCGGCCCGTGTTCGCGGAGGGTGCTCAGCAGCGCCCGCTGGCCACTTGTGAGCGGGGCGTCGCCGTTGAGCGCAGTGATCGCGGCTGGCGTCAGCTCCGCCATGAGACGGTTCATCGACCGCGTCCCGGCATTCGCGCCCGGTGCCAACACGAGTGTCAGCGCACGGGCGGGCGTCGAGCAGTACTCCTCGGCCATCCACATCGCGAGCGCCACCAGGTCCGCCGGCGGTCCGGTGCTGAGCACCGCCTCGGGCTCGGACAGCCGCTCGGGGGCGAGCTCCGAGCGGTCCGCGAGCTCGATCACGACGCCGAGCGCCCGGCGGCCGCCGAACGGGACGCGCAGCAGCGACCCGATCTGGACCCGGTCGACCTGGTCCGGGCGCAGCCGGTAGTCGAAGGGGCCCCGGACCGCGCGCGTGCGGGTCAGGGGCTCGACGCGGGCGATCACGGTTTCCATCGGCGGCTCGGAATGTAGAGTGGGCTCAGGATGACCATCAACGGGCTTCTCGGGGAGCGCCCGGACGGTAGTGCGCCACCGGTCGCGGCCCCACAGCTGCTCGATCTCTGCGATCGGGTGATCGGCGAGGTCGGGCGCCGGCGGCATCTGTTCGGATGGCTGCGCAGGCCGGGGTCGGAGGACTGGGTCGCGGTCGACGCCTACTACCCGGGCAACAGGCTCGTCGTCGTGTGCCGCGACGAGCGGGACGACGAGGATGAGCTGATCGAGCGACAAGTGCCAGCACACGGCCTGCGGCTGCTGCGGCTCGAGCCGGCGCAGGTGCTGTCCGATCCGGACGGGGTCGAGGTCTCGCTCGAACGGGAGCTGGCGGCGCTCGCCCCACCGCCCCCGCGGCCGCGCGTGGTACCGCCGCAGGACGGTCTCGGCGCGGTCGCCAGAGCGGTCGCGTCACTCGCGCAGGCTCCGGCAGCTGCCGCGCAGGCGCCCCCGGTCCCCCGCGTCGGGCAGTCCCAGGCGGAGGCTCGCGCCCGGGCGGCGCGGTTCGTCGCCGCCCACCAACGCCCGGCCACCCCACGCGCGCGCTCCCAGCGCCGACCGCTCCCGGCGCGCCGCCGTCCCACCCCGCCACCGCGCCGTGGGCAACGGCGGCCGCTCGTCGCCCGCGTCAAGACCCGTTCGGTCAGGCAGCCCCGCAGCGAGCCGGCGGGCCGGCTCGGCGTCGTCGTCGCGGTCGCGCTGGCGCTGGCCGTGATCGCCGAGGGCTACTTCGGCGTGATCAGGTGGGCGCTCGATGGCGGGCACGTGCTGCTCGCGTTCGGGATCGCGCTCGACGCCGGTGCCCGGACGCTCGGAACGATCGCCGCCGGCCGTGCCGGCGACCGCGCCGGGGCCTGGCGGTGCGCGCTCGGGGGAAGCCCGTTCGTCGCCGGCTTCGCGCTATACGGCCCCGATGGCCCGGTGGCGGTCGATCCGGCGCCGATCGCGGGCCTGCTCGCGCTGGGCGCGGTCGGCGTGCTGGCGATCGCAGTCGTCGCCGCGGCGTTGGGCATGTAGCCTGCGCAAGCGTGCAACCCGAGCCCGGCGAAGAGGTGTTCTTCCACGGCCATCCGTCGTGGCGCTCGATCCTCGACTTCTATCTCAAGGGGGTCCTCGCCGCCGTCGCGCTCGGCGCGATCGCCGGCGTCGTCACCGCGGCCGCCAACGGTCACGTCCAGATCGGGTGGATCATCGTGGCCGTCGTCGTCGGGTTCCTGCTGATGATCGTGATCGGCCTCGTCAGGCTGATCTCGACGACGTACACGATCACCAACCGGCGGCTGACGATCAACACCGGCCTGCTCAGACGAGACATGCACGAGACGCGGCTGGAACGGGTCCAGAACGTCAATTCGATCCAGTCGTTCCCGCAGCGCGTCCTGCGGATCGGCACCGTCGACTTCGACACCGCCGCCGGGGCCGAGTTCGACTTCAAGTTCCGCGGGGTCAGCGACCCGCGCCAGATCGTCCGGACCGTCGACCGCGCCCTGCACGAGCTACAGGCCTCGGGCGTGACACCGCAGCCGCCTGCCGGCGTCTAGCCGCGCTCGCGGGCAAGCCCCCAGCGTCCGTGGGGCGTTCGGCGGCCACCTTCGTGGCCTGAAACCGGCGGAGTGAAAAGGGACCCGGCCCGGGCCGCCTGTCGGAGACCCCGATGCTGAACTTTGGCGATCTCGGCTAACCCCTCCGACCGAGATCGCCCGAGTTCGTGTAATCGCCCCGAGCGCACCCATAAATCACGGTTCTCATGGAATCCGGTGCGTCACCGAACCGAGCTTCGTGCCCACACCTTCACCAGCCGCAGTTTTTCAGGCCACGAAGGTGGCCGCCAAGCGCCATACGGACGCCGACCGGGGCGGCGACAGCGCCGCCCTACGCCTGGACCGCCTACGCGCCCGACGCCGCCGCAGCGCGCAAGGCGTCGGCCTTGTCGGTCCGCTCCCACGTGAAGTCGTGGTCGTCGCGACCGAAGTGGCCGTAGGCGGCGGTCTTCTGGTAGATCGGGCGGTGGAGCTTCAGGTACTCGCGGAATGCGCCTGGGCGCAGGTCGAAGTGCTCGGACACGAGCTCGAGGATCCGCCCGCGGCCGATCTTCTCGGTGCCGAAGGTCTCGACCATCACCGATACCGGGTGCGCGACGCCGATCGCGTACGCGACCTGCACCTCGGCGCGATCGGCGAGACCGGCCGCGACCAGGTTCTTCGCCACGTAGCGGGCGGCGTACGCGGCCGAGCGGTCGACCTTCGATGGATCCTTGCCCGAGAACGCGCCGCCGCCGTGGCGGGCCATGCCGCCATAGGTGTCGACGATGATCTTGCGGCCGGTCAGCCCGCAGTCGCCCATCGGCCCGCCGATCACGAACCGGCCGGTCGGATTGACGAGCAGGCTGCGGCGCAGTTTGGCGGAGTCGTACAGGTCAGCCGGCAGCACGGGCTGGATCACGTGCTCCCACATGTCGTCCTTGATCAGCGATTCGGCGCCGTCCTTGTGCTGGGTCGAGATCAGCACCTTCTCGATCTCGACCGGCCGCCCGTCGACGTAGCGTACGGTCACCTGGGTCTTGCCGTCCGGGCGCAGGTAGTTGACGATCTCGGCCTTGCGGACGTCCGCGAGGCGCTTGGCGAGCTTGTGCGCGAGCGAGATCGGCATCGGCATCAGCTCGTCGGTCTCGTTCGACGCGTAGCCGAACATCATCCCCTGATCGCCGGCGCCGGCGATGTCGAGCTCGTCGTCGTCGCCGGGGTCGGTCCGCGCCTCGTACGCCTGGTTGACGCCCTGGGCGATGTCGGACGACTGCTTGTCGATCGCGTTGAGCACCGCACAGGTGTGGCAGTCGAAGCCGTACTCGGCGTTCGTGTAGCCGATTCGCCTGATCGTCTCGCGGGCGATCTCGGGGATGTCGACGTACGTGTCGGTCGTGATCTCGCCGGAGACGACCACGAGCCCGGTGTTCACCAACGTCTCGCATGCGACGCGACCGGTCGGGTCGTCACGCATCACGGCGTCGAGGACGCCGTCGGAGATCTGGTCGGCGATTTTGTCCGGATGGCCCTCGGTGACGGACTCGGACGTGAACAGGTACTCGTTGTCGGAAAGGGTGCTCATTGGATCTGGAGTGACAGCTCCGCGGTCGAATCGGCCTCCCCGCTCGTTGAGGTCAGACCGACTGCGCGGACCTTGTCGAGGTCGGCTCGCAGCGCCGCAAATCGGGCACCGCGTGTCAGTCCTGTCTGCTTGCCGAGGCTGAGGAGCTGGCTGAAGTCGAGAAAGAGTAGCGAGGTAACCCGCGCCGGGCGGCCCGCGAGCGTTTCCTTGTATCCCGGCTCGTTTGCGAGCGTGTGCCGGTCGGCGATCACCGCCGCGATCCCGTCGAGGCTCGTCGATACCACGACCAGCCCCCTGAAGACGGCGTAGTCGAGCTGGAATCCCGATGCGACCGGAAGCTGATGCGCCGTGACGCCATCGATCTGGCGGTCGGTGAACGCGGGCTCGACGCCGCCGCCGGCGGACCCCGACGCCGACGCAGGCGCGCTCAGCAGCTGCGCCAACGGCACCTCGAGCGCCGCAAGCTGGGCTTTGGTCGCGGCTTCGTTCGAGGCCCTCGCCACGATCACGAGCCCGGGTGTCCGCCCGGTCGCGCCGGGCGCGATCGCGACCGCCGTCTCGCCGCCGAAGATCGACAGGATCTGCCCGACGTTCACGCCCTCGGCGGAGAGCGCCGTGCCAAGCCGGCTCAGCAGCGGCCCGAGCCCGCCGGCGATCCCGCCGGTCGTGCCCGCGTCGAGCACGCGCGGAGCGATCCGGGCGAGCCCCGTGACGTCGAGCGCAAGCGTCGAGCCGGACGGGAGCTGTCCCGCCAGCGATGGCGTGAACGATCGCGACCCCGAGCCGCCGATCCGGGCGAGAGATGGGTCGAGCGCACTGTGGATCAAAAGATGGGCGCCCGGCGACGCGGCCGACAGGGACACCGCGACACCGCTCAGCGCCGGCTGGTAGACCAATACGCCGAGCGCCCCGAGCAGCCCGCCTTGGGCGATGAGCAGGCGGCGGAGGCCGGCGGCCGACGCGTACACGTCGAGCACGCGGTCCGCGGGCTCACCGGCGGCCGCGCGGCGGTAGGCGTTGTCGCCGGCAAGCGCCGGGGAGCGCCCCGCCGCCGCGTCGATCGCCGCGTGGACGCCGGACGCCGTCCCGATCACGAGATAGTGGCCGACGAACGCGAGCGTCGTCGACGGCGGTCGCAGCAGCAGCTGCACGGCTCGATACGTGCCGCTCGGCGCGGCACCGATCCGGGACAGGAACGCCTGCGCCCGCGCGCGGTCGGCCACGTCGAGCACGATCAGCGGATCCGCCGTGCTGGTCGGCGTGTTGAGCAACGCGATCGCGGCCTCCTTGCCGAGCCACGGCCGGACGTCGGTCGAGAATGAGAGCGCGCCGCCGGCCAACCCGAGCCGCCCCAGGCGCGAGCTCAACGCGGCGCTCAGCAGCGGGTAGTCGGGAAACCTGGCCGCGAGCGCGAGCGCGCGCTTGACGCCCGGGCGGGTGCCGTCGGTCGAGAGATGGGCGTACGCGAGCGCGTCGGCGGGCACGATCGCTGCCGCGCCGGTGGCCGGAGGCGGGCCGCCGCCGCTGCCGCCGCCCTGGGAGACCGCGACCACGACGACGACAACGACCGCCAGCACCGCGACAGCGGCGGCCAGCAGCGCTCTGGTACCGGTCACGCCGCCCTGCCGCGCGCCCCGCCGGCGCTCGAGCGCTCATCGCGCTCGACGAAGTCGATGATCAGCGGGATCCCCTCGAGCCGGTAGCGCTCCCGCATGCGGTTCTCGACGTAGTACGCGTAGTCGCGGGTAACCCGGGCGCGCGAATTGACCTGGATCGAGAACCGCGGCGGCCGCTCCGCCGTCTGGGTCATGAACAACAGCTTCAAGCGGTGGCCGGCACCGCGCGGGCTGCCGGTCGAGCCCACCGGCGGCTGGCGCGCGGCGACCACGTCGGACAGGAACCGGTTCAGCTGCGGGGTCGGGATCCGACCGCTGCGCCGGTCCGCGAGCGCAACCGCCTCCACCAGCAGACGCTCGACGTGGCGACCGGTCTTGGCGCTCGCGGTCAGCACGCGGGGGCGCTGGCGGAGCTTCTTGCGCGCCCGGGCGCGCTCGTGGTCGAGATCGGCGTCCGCGCCGGCGACGTCCCATTTGTTCAGGACCAGCGCTGTGGCGCAGCCTGAGACCATCGCCAGCTCGGCCACGCGCAGATCCTGCGACGTGATCCCGTCGGCGGCGTCGCAGACGACTAGCGCCACGTCGGCGCGCTCGGCTGCGCGACGGGACCGCAGGGACGTGTAGTACTCGAGTGACTCCCCCACCTTTGCCTGCCGGCGCAGCCCGGCCGTGTCGACGAGGATCAGCGGCCGCTCCTCGAACGTCATCGGCAGGTCGATCGCGTCGCGCGTCGTGCCGGCGATCGGCGACACGATCACGCGCTCGACGCCAAGGAACCGGTTGACCAGCGAGGACTTGCCGACGTTCGGGCGGCCGATCACCGCCAGGCGGACGGCGTCGTCGGCCTGTGGCTCGGAGTCCTTCTCGGGCCCCGCGGCGGCGACGATCCGGTCGAGCAGGTCGCCCGTCCCGAGCCCGTGGGCGGCCGACACGGCGACCGGCTCGCCGAGCCCGAGCCGGTGGAAATCCGCCGCCAGCGGGAGATCGGGCGGCGTATCGATCTTGTTCGCCGCGACCACCACCGGCACGCTGCCGCGCCGCAGCAGCTCGGCGAGCTCCTCATCGCCCGCCCGGCAGCCCACCCTCGCGTCGACGACCAGCACGACCACGGCCGCGTCGGCGAGCGCCGCGCGCGCCTGATCCTGCACCTGGCGCGCGAGCTCGTCGCGGTCGTCGAGATCGACGCCGCCAGTGTCGATCAGCGTCAGCCGCCGGCCGTTCCACTCGGTATCGAGCTCCTTGCGGTCCCGGGTTACGCCCGCGGCCTCGTGCACGACCGCCTCGCGCGACTGCGTGAGCCGGTTGACCAGCGACGACTTGCCTACGTTCGGATATCCGACGATCGCGACCTTCATCAGGGAAGCGAGGCTAGCGGGGGGCCGCTCTCGCTAATGCTGCGAGCTCGCCGACCACGTCGGTAAGGGTCATCCCGGTCGTGTCGAGCACGATCGCATCCGCCGCCGGCTCGAGCGGCGAGGACGACCGGGTCCGGTCGCGCTCGTCGCGGATTGCCTGCTCGGCGAGCACCGTCGCCTGATCGACGCCCAGCTCGGCCGCTCGCCGGCGCGCCCGTTCCGCCGGGTCCGCATCGAGGAACACCTTCACGGCCGCATCCGGTGCGACGACGGTCCCGATGTCGCGCCCCTCGGCGACCCAGTCGCCGCCGTCGTTGAGCAGACGCCGTTGCTCGTCGACCATCGCCCCGCGGACGGCGGGGTCCGCCGCCGCGCGCGACGCCGCCTCGGAGACCTCGGGCGTGCGGATCGCGTCCGACACGTCCTCGCCGTCGAGCAGCACGCGGTCGCCGAGCGAAATCCGCACCGAGGCGGCGATCGCGGCCGGGGGCAGTCCCTGTCGCAGCGCTGCGAGCGCCACCGCGCGGTACATCGCACCCGAGTCGAGATAGGTGAATCCAAGCTCGCGCGCGACCGCCCGCGCGACGCTCGACTTTCCGGCCCCGGCGGGGCCGTCGATCGCCACCACCATCAGCCGATCAGCTTTCGGACGTCCTCGGCGAACCCCGGATAAGAGACCGACGCCGCCTCCATCCCGACCACCTCGACGCCCTCCTCGGACGCGAGCCCGGCAACGGCGCCGAGCAGCGCGAGCCGGTGGTCCCCCCCGGCGTCGAGTTGGCCCCCCCGCAATCCGCGGTCGCCGCGGACCGCGAATCCATCGCCGGTCGCCTCGATATCGGCTCCGAGGCCGCGCAGGCCGTCGACGACCGTCGCGATCCGGTCAGATTCCTTGACCCGCAGCTCGCCCGCGCCGCGGACCACTGTCTCCCCCTCGGCGAAGCAACCGAGTAGCGCCACCAGCGGCAGTTCGTCGATCGCGAGCGGCACCTCGTCCGGCTCGACCGTGGTCGCCTCGAGCGGGCCGCTTGAGACGTCGAGCTCTGCGATCGGCTCGGACGGGCCGAACGAGCCGGCCGGCTCGATGTCACCGATCACGATCGCGCCCATCCGTTCGAGGATCCTGAGAAACCCGGCGCGGGTCCAGTTGACGCCAACCCCCTCGAGCAGCAGCCGGGAACCGCGCACGAGCACCGCCGCGGCGATCAGGAAGGCCGCGGAAGAGAGATCGCCCGGTACCTCGATCGCCTCGAGTTCCAGTTCGTCGGTATTGCCGACCGCGATCCGTACCCCGGCGCCGTCACCGTCGTGGAGCGGCGAGCGCGACACCGGCGCGCCGGCGCGCAGCAGCATTCGCTCGGTGTGGTCGCGGCTCGGCGTGCGCTCGATCACCGACGTGCCGTCGGTCGCCAGCCCCGCCAGCAGCACGCACGACTTGACCTGCGCGCTCGCCACCGGCAGCTCGTACTCGATCCCTTGCAGGTGCGCGCCGTGCAGCGTGAACGGCGGGAAACGCCCGTCGCGCGCCTCGATCTTCGCGCCCATCGCCGTGAGCGGCTCAGCGATCCGGTCGACCGGCCGCCGACGGATCGACTCGTCGCCGTCGAGCGTGAAGCTCATCCCGGGCTGAAACGCGAGCCAGCCCGGCAACAGGCGCATCAGCGTGCCCGCGTTGCCCACATAGATCGCGCCCGTGACGCCCTGCGCGTTGCGCAACCCGCCGCCGCGGACCAGCACGTCGTCGGCGCGCAACTCGACGATCGCCCCGAGCGAACGTAGCGCCTGCAGCGTCGAGTTCGTATCCGCGGCGTCCAGGTAGTTGCGGATCCGCACGGGCTCGGACGCCATCGCTCCGATCAGCGCCGCGCGATGGGAGATCGACTTGTCGGCCGGCGGCGTCGCCCGTCCGCGCAGCGGGCCTGAGGGCCTGAACCAAACGTTCACGCGCGCGCCACCGGGTAGCCGAGCTCCGACACCAGGCGCTCCGCCCGCTCAGCCGCATCGGCGCCCGCGATCCACAGCGCGACGACGCCCTCGCTCATGTCGGCGGCCGGGTAGAGGGCCATGTCGGTGATGTTGACGCCAGCGCGGCCGAGCTCGAGCGCGAGCTGCGCGATCACGCCGGGGCGGTTCGGCACCGAAGCGCGCAGCTCGAACACCGGGCTGCCCGCGAGCTGCGCTTCGAGCAGCCGGCGGCGGTCATCCGCGGCGGCGTCGTTCCAGGCCGTGACATGCCCGGCGTCCGCCGATGTGATCGACTCGCGGATGGTCCTCAGGCGCTCGATCGCATCGTCGATCTGAGCGCTCAGGGCGTCGCTGTTCGACAGATAGATGTCGGTCCACACATCGCTCGAAGCCCCGGCTACGCGGGTCGCATCGCGGAAGCTCGGCCCGGTCGCCGGGAGCCGCTCGCCGCCTGCCTCGAGCGCGCGCGCTGCCTGCGCCACGAGCACGTTCGCGAACACGTGCGGCAGGTGCGAGACGGTCGCGAGGATCCTGTCGTGCGTGGAGGCGTCGATCGCCGTCGGTCGTGCACCGAGCCCGTGCAGCAGGCGGTGTAGCCGCTCGTACAGGACGCCGGACGTCCGTTCGGTCGGCGTCAGGTACCAGGTGGCGCCGTCGAACAGGTCGGCGCGCGCGTGCTCGACGCCGGCCGTCTCGGCGCCCGCCAGCGGGTGACCGCCGACGAATCGCTCATCGTCGATCGCCGTGACGACCGCGCGCTTGGTCGAGCCGACGTCGCTGACCACGCAGTCCGACGGCGCGGCCGCGAGCGCCGCGGCGGCGGTCGCGGGCAGCAGCCCGACCGGGACCGCGACGAATACGAGCTCAGCGTCGGCGACCGCCGCTTCGATCGTGTCGGTGACGCGATCGACGGCGCCCCGCTGCAGAGCGGTCTCGAGCGACGTGCGGCGCCGGCCCGTGCCGGTCACGGTCGCGCCGAGCCGTTCCCGCGCCGCGAGCCCGATCGAGCCCCCGATCAGCCCTACGCCGATGACCGCGATCCGCATACGAGAGCCGCGCCGCTACGTCGCGGAAGCCGCCGCGCGGCGGGCTCGGACGGCGCCGGCCAACTCGTCGAGCAGCACGACCGTCGGCTCCCAGCCGAGACAGCCGTCGGTGATCGACTGGCCGTACGTCAGCGGCTTGGGCCCCTCGTGGTCCTGGCGGCCGCCGACGAGGAACGACTCGATCATCACACCGAAAATCGCGGTGGCGCCCCCGGCGATCTGCTCCGCCACGTCGCCGCCGACCGCGGGCTGGCGCTCGGGATCCTTGCCGCTGTTGTCGTGGCTCAGATCGATCATCACGCGTTCCGGCAGCCCGGAGCCGCGCAGCAGCTCGAGCGCGCCGCCGACCGACTCGGCGCCGTGGTTGGGGACGCCCTTGCCACCCCTCAGGATGATGTGACAGTCGCGATTGCCGCGCGTGTAGAGGATCGCTGAGGCGCCGGTCTCGGCGATCCCGGCAAATGCATGCGGGACCGCCGCCGCACGGACGGCGTCGACCGCCACCTGCACGTTGCCGTCGGTCCGGTTCTTGAACCCGACCGGCATCGACAGCCCGGATCCGAGCTGGCGGTGGATCTGGCTCTCGACCGTGCGGGCGCCGATCGCGCCCCAGCAGACGGCATCCGAGATGTACTGCGGCATGATCGGATCGAGAAACTCGCAGCCGACCGGGAGTCCTTCGGCCAGCACCTCGAGCAGCACCTGGCGCGCGGTCCGCAGGCCGGTGTTGACGTCGCCCGATCCGTCCAGGTGGGGGTCGTTGATCAGTCCCTTCCACCCGGTCGTCGTCCGCGGCTTTTCGAAGTAGACGCGCATCGCGACCAGCAGATCGGCCCGTAGACGCGCGGCCTCAGAGCTCAGCCGGGACGCGTACTCGAGCGTCGCGTCGACATCGTGGACGCTGCACGGACCGACCACCACCAGCAGGCGGTCGTCGTCGTGGTCGAGGACCGCGTGGACCTCGGCGCGGCCGCGGAGCAGCACCTCGGTGTGCGCCTCTGACAGCGGCAGCTCGTCGAGCAGCGCATTCGGCGCCACGAGCGGCTCCGTGCGCTCGATCCGCTGGTCGCGGACCGCGTCACGTGACAGCGGGCGAGCGACGTCCACTCAGAGGACCTTCCCCGCCAGCGCGGCCGCATCCCGCAGGCGCTCGACATACGATCCGAACTCCGATGCGATCAGGCTCTGCGGCCCGTCGCAGACCGCCTCATCCGGGCGTGGGTGGACCTCGACGATGATGCCGTCGGCGCCGACGGCGGCGGCGGCGAGTGACAGCGGCAGTACGAGCTCGCGGCGGCCCGCGGCGTGGCTCGGATCGACAATCACCGGCAGCTCCGTCAGCTGCTTGAGGATCGGGATCGCCATCAGGTCGAGCGTCGATCTGCGGTGATCGGTCTCGAATGTGCGGATCCCCCGCTCGCACAGGATCACGTCCTCGTTGCCCTCGGCGAGCACGTACTCGGCGGCCAACAGCAGCTCGTCGACGGTCGCCGACAGGCCACGCTTGAGCAGCACCGGGCGCCCGGCGCGACCGACCTCGGTCAACAGCGGGTAGTTCTGCATGTTGCGCGCCCCGATCTGAATCACGTCGGCTACCTCGAGCACGAGCTCGAGATCGCGCACGTCGAGCAGCTCGGTGACGATCGGCAGCCCGGTGTCGGCCTTGCACTCGGCGAGGATCGCCAGGCCCGCGCGGCCGAGGCCCTTGAACGCGTACGGCGAGGTCCGCGGCTTGTACGCCCCACCGCGGAACATCGTCGCGCCCGCATCGCGCACCGCCCGGGCGGTCTCGATCGCCTGCTCGCGCGATTCCACCGTGCACGGCCCGGCGATCAGCGCGAAGCGCTCGCCGCCGACCTTACGGTCGGCGATCTGAAGTACAGGCGCTGGTTGTTCGGTTTCCAACAGGACGGTCATCTGAGGCCTTTCTACGCTCTGGGACTCTACGGAAGGGGCGATCACGCCCGAGGGTTCGGGAGGGGGGCGGCGCTCGGCTTCCGAGCAGACCCGTCGCACGGACGGGAGCGTGGGAGGAGGCCCGAGCGCCTAGCTAAATCGCCAGGCGTAGAAGCGCGCGTAGAAGCAGCAGCCGACGGAGTCGGTGAGACGGGCGGGGGTGTCGCTGCGTTCGCTCATGCGCGTGGGGGCTTTGTAGCAGAGGCCTGGCCCTAGATCAACTCTCCGAGCGCCGTGACGAAGCGCCCGTTCTCGGCCTCGGTCCCGACCGTCACGCGCATCGCCCCCGCGCGGCCGAGCGAGGCCCCGGCCCGGACCAGCACGCCGCGCTCGACGAGCCCCCGGACGATCTCCCGCTCCACGGCCGCCGGGTCCTCGGCCTCGGGCAGCACGACCCAGATGAAGTTCGCGTCTGACTCCGCGACCCACAGCCCCAGCGCCCGCACGCTCTGCACGAGCGCGGTCCGCTCGGCGATCGTCAGCTCGACCCGACCGTCGACCGCGTCCTGATGTTTGAGCGCCTCGACCGCGGCCGCCTGGGCGGCGACGTTGAGATGGAACGGCTGGCGCAGCTGATCGACGGCATTGCGCAGCTCCGGCGAGCCGCACAGCGCGTACCCAACTCGGAGCCCAGCGAGTCCGTAGACCTTCGAGAAGGTTCGCAGCAGCGCCAGATTCGGCCAGCGGCGAAGCAGCTCAACGGACGCGTACGGGTCCCCGAGCGCGAGCGAGAACTCGCAGTAGGCCTCGTCGAGGATCACGCAGACGTGTGCCGGAACGCGGTCGAGAAACGCCTCGATCGGTTCTAGCCCGAGCGCCGTCGAGGTGGGATTGTTCGGGTTGCAGATCAAGATCAGCCGGGTCGCTACGGTCACCTCGTCGAGCATCGCGTCGAGGTCGTGGCGGTATTCGGAGTCGAGCGGAACCTGGATCGCTCGCGCGCCCGAGGACGCCGCCAGCTGCGGGTAGACGCTGAACGCCGGCCACGCGTAGACGACCTCGGCGCCCGGCTCGAGCAGCGCCTCGCCGGCCGCCAGCAGTACGTCGCACGACCCGTTGCCGAGCGCGATCCGCTCGGCCGGCACCCCGTAGCGCTCGGACAGCGCGGCGCGCAACGGCAGGTACGACGGATCCGGGTAGCGGTTGCTTCCGCCGAGCACGCGCGTCGCGGCCTCGACGACCTCCGGCAGCGGTGCGTAGGCGCACTCGTTCGACGCCAGCATCGCGATGTCGGCGCCGAGGTCGTAGCCGGCCGCGACCGGGTACGACGGAATCCGGCTGATCCGCTGTGCGAACTCGAGGGCCATCTGGAGACCTATTGTGCCGACTCGAGGTCGGCTCGCAGAGCGCGTGCCTCGCCGAGGTACACGTGGCGGGAGCGATGATCCTCGGGCGCGTAATAGTGCACGAGCACGCGGATCACCTGCGGTAGCGAGCCGGGGACCGGCACCTCCCGTGCGCACAGCAGGGGCACGTGATGGAGTCCGAGGCGTCGCGCGGCGACGGCGGGGAACTCCGCGTCGAGGTCGTCGGTGAGCGTGAAGATGCAGCTGACGATGTCCTCGCCGTCGAGCTCGTTTCGCTCCATCAGCTCGCGCATCAGCGCGTCGGTCGCGCTGAGGATCGAGTCGGCATCATTCGCCGTCACGCTGTTCGCGCCCCGCAGGGCGAAGAGCCGCATACGGCGCGTGATTCTGCCAGCGCTAGTACTCGAGCGCGCGCTGACGGACGTACGATGCCTGCCCGGCCGGCCCGCGCATCGTGTTGATGCCGTGCGTCGACAGGAAGGTTCCCGTGGCGGGGATGAACGTCACCACCAGGAACACGGTCAGCGCGAGCGTCGCCCGCCGCAGCCTCGGACTCGCGCCGAGCGCCGCCAGTGGGAGCAACCAGACCACGTACCACGGCACCAGCCACGCGAGGCTCGCGATCAAGGCCAGCGTCGCCCAGCCCGCTCCCGAGACCCAGTCTCGGTGGCGCACGACGAGCCACGCGACCGATAGCACGACCGCGACGTCGGCAAGGTGCAGCAGCCACGGTGCGCCCCCACCCGCGCCGATCGCATTGCCGACCAGGTTCGGGATGCTGTAGTTGGTCAGCAGCGCCGTCTGGTCGGACAGGTTCGGCAGCGTGAAGCCGAACAGCACGACGCTCAGCGCGGCGATCGGAACCGCCGCCAGACCGGCCCCCGCCAGAATGCGCGCGCGCCGGCGCAGTGGTGGCGCGGCCAGCAGCAGAAACGGGAGCAGGAGGACGGCCGTGAACTTGACCGCGACGGCAGCCATCAGTGCTGCGCCGGCGGCCCGGTCACGCCGCATCAGCAGCAACGCCATGGCGCCGATCGATGGCACGAGCATGAAGAAATCGTTGTGAAAGCCGCCGACCGCGTAGATCAGGTAGATCGGGTTGAAGGCGACGAACGCGACCACGAGCCGCGGATCGCGCCCGAGCCGGCGAGCGCAGCTCCAGACCAGCGCCAGGAATGCGAGGCTGGCCAGCACCGTCGCGCTCTTGAGCACCCAGTAGGCGACCGACAGCGGCAGGAAGGCCAGCGGATATGTGGCGGCTGTGAACAGCGGTCCGTACGGACTGCGCAGGTGGTACCAGGTGCTGAACTGATGCACGGGGTCGTGGCTCGCCTGCGCGATCACGTGCGTGTACGGGTTGAGCCCGTGCAGCGCGCCGAGCCGGGCGTAGCCGAGGTAGTTGAACGTGTCGGTCAGCTGCAACGGCGGGCTCAGTAGCAGCATCGCGTGCAGCGCAACCACGCAGATCACGATCGTGCGCGTGCTCAGCGCGCGCGCCGCGCCGATCACCATGCAGTACGCGATCGTGAGCCCGACGACGACGATGCTCAGCCCGGCGTTGATCGTCGCGAACCGCACGACCAGGCCGCTCACCAGTCCGTGCAACGGCCCGGCGAACCAACCGGGGAACGAGATCGAGCTCCGCGGGACGAGCGCCGACGGGGCCGCAGCCGCGACCAGAACGACGAGCAGCGTCCCGGCCAGCAGGCCCGCGAGGGCGCAGTACCCGATGACTCGCCACATCTGCAGGCTCGGGCGCGGGAGCGTGAGCCTCGCGCTCAGCGGCGCCAGACGAGGGAACGGGATCGCCGTGTCGGGGTGCCCGGCCGCGGCGCCGGCCGGCTGTCCGGTGGCCAGTGCCGCGGACGGCTCGCGCTGGCTCGGGTCGTGCCGCATCCCGGACATGCTGCCCGCCGACCCTTTGCGAAAGCCCAGGCTCGGATTGGAATTTCGTTAAGGGCTCGCCGCCTCCACCGCCCGGATCAGACCCTAAGATCAGCGCGCGTGAGCGCCACTGTTGCCGAGCACGCAAGCGGTCGGCGCGAGCGCGCCGTCCGTTTACGCGCGCTCTCGGAGCCCGCGATCGGAGCGGTGCTGTGCCTGACGTCGCTGGCGGCGGTGCTTCGGTTCGCTCGGATTGGGCACCAGGGCTTCTGGTTCGACGAGGGAAACACCGCCCTGCTCGTCCATCTTTCGCCGGGCAAGATGCTCGGGTTGATCCCGCAGTCGGAGTCGACGCCGCCGCTGTACTACTGCCTCCTGTGGGTCTGGGCGCGCGTGTTCGGGTTCGGCGAGGCGGCGCTGCGGTCATTTTCAGCGCTCGCCGGCGTCGCCGTCGTCCCCTTCGCCTACGGAGCGGCCAGGAAGCTGATCTCGGAGCGGGCCGGCGTGATCGCCGCCGCGCTGACGGCCTGCAACCCGCTGCTGATCTGGTATTCGCAGGAAGCGCGCTCGTACGAGCTCGTGGTGCTCCTGAGCGGGCTGTCCGTGCTGGCGTTCGCCTACCTCCTCGAGGCGCCGAGCGCCCGCGCGACGGCCCTCTGGGTGATCGCGTCGGCACTCGGACTGGCGACGCACTACTACGCGTTTCTGGTCGTCGTCCCGGAGGCGGCCTGGCTGCTGATCGTCCACCGCCGCCGTCGAGAGGTCCAGGTCGGGATCGTGCTGCTCGGTCTCGCGGGCCTCGCGCTGATCCCGCTCGCCCTGAGCCAGAACGGAACCGGGAACGCGAACTGGATCGGACGGATCGCGCTCGCCCCACGGCTCGGTCAGCTGCTGCCGCAGTTCCTTGTCGGGTTCGGTGCGCCCGCCCTGTCGCTGCTCGAGCGCCTCGCCGAGGCGATCGTCGTCGTCGCGCTCGTGCTGCTCGCGTTGCGCTCGAACGCCGTTCAGCGACGGGGAGCGCTTCTCGCCGGCGCGATCCTCGCGGCTGGGATCGTGCTCAGTCTGCTGCTCGTCGCCGGCGGCGTCGACGATCTGATCACCCGCAACGTGATCAGCCTGTGGTTCCCGGCTGCGGTGCTGCTCGCCGGCGGTCTGGCCGCGCCTCCGTTGCGATCACGCGCGGGCCTCGCCGGGGCGGGTGCGGCCGCGGCCCTGTGCGTGATCGGCGTCGTCGCCGCGGTCGGCGTCGCGACCGACCGCAACCTCCAACGGCCCGACTGGCGCGCGGTCGCGCGGGAGCTCAACACTCGCCCGTTTCCGGGCACGACTCGCCTGTTGCTGATCCAGAACTACAGGACGCTGCTACCGCTGTCGTTGTACATGCCCGGCCTGAGGTTCTGGCGCCACCAACCAACCGCGACGGTCTCGGAGATCGACGTCATCGCGATCCGCGCGCCCCGGGTCCGCCTGTGCTGGTGGGGAGCCGCATGCAATCTGACACCGTCAGCGCTGCAGGGCTCGTATTCGATCCCCGGCTTCCACCCGATCCCGACTCGCGGCGCATATCAGTTCATGCTCGCGAGGATGGTCTCGCGCCGACCCGTGGTGCTCACCCGCGCGCTCGTCGCCCAAGCGCTCACCGCGACGACAATCCGTCACGACGGGCTGATCCTTCAGCGCTGAGGCGCTTGATCTCCTCGTCGGTCAGCCGGCGGTGGGCGCCCGGACCCAGCTCGCCGAGCTCGAGCGAGCCGAACCGGATCCGCTGTAGCTGCTTGACCCGATGGCCGACGTGCTCGCACATCCGCTTGACCTGGCGCTTTCGCCCCTCGTGGATCGTCAGCTCGATCGTGTCGGGAGCGATGCGCCTGACGCGCGCGGGGGCGGTCAGGCCGTCGTCCAACTTCACCCCGGCCCGCAGCGCTCGCAAGGTGGCGTCGCGCACCGGCGCCCCCGCGACCACGGCTCGATAGGTCTTCGGGACTTCGAACCGGGGATGCGTCAACCGGTATGCGAGATCACCGTCGTTGGTCAGCAGGATCAGGCCGGTCGAGTCGGCGTCCAGCCTGCCGACCGGGTACAGCCTCGTCTCGGACTGGACGAGCGAGACGACTGTCGGTCGCCGCTGCGGATCGCTGGCGGTCGAGACGACGCCTGCGGGCTTGTTCAGGGCGTAGACGACGCGCTCCGGGGCGCCGCCCACCGCCAGGCCGTCGAGCGCCACCGCGTCGGCGTCGCCCACATCACGCGCGGGGTCGGTCACCAGCGCGCCGCCCACGGTCACCCGGCCGGCCCTGATCAACTCCTCGCTCGCCCGCCGCGACGCGATGCCGGCGGACGCTAAGAACTTCGCCAGGCGCACGGCCTGCCACGATAGTGATCGTGGATATCGCGTTGCTCGAACGCACGCTCGACGAGCTCGGCCAGCCCGCCTACCGCGCGCGCCAGATCTGGCGCTGGGCGGCACAGGGCGCCGCAGGGTTCGCATCGATGACCGACCTGCCGCTCGCCCTGCGCGCGACGCTCACCGACTCGGTGGCGTTCTCAACGCTCTCCGTCGAGCGCGAGGCGCACGCGCGCGACGGGACCGTCAAGGTGCTGTTCAGCACCGCCGACGGACGTCCGGTCGAGGCGGTGCTGATGCGGTATCGCGACGGCCGGCGCTCGTTGTGCCTCTCCTCGCAGTCGGGATGCCCGCTCACGTGCACGTTCTGCGCCACCGGGCAGATGCGGTTCGGCCGCAACCTGACGAGCTCGGAAATCGTCGACCAGGCGCTCCATTTCCGTCGCTTGCAGCCGGTCGACCACGCCGTGTTCATGGGCATGGGCGAGCCGCTCATGAACCTCGACGGCGTGCTCGCGGCGTGCTCGCTGCTGCCCGAGGTCGGGATCACCAACCGTCGGACCGCGATCTCGACGATCGGCTGGATCCCCGGAATCGAACGGCTCGCCGAGGACCAGATGCCGGTCCGGCTGGCGCTGTCGCTGCACGCCGCCGACCCCGCGCTGCGCTCGCAGCTGATGCCGGTCAACGACCGCTACCCGCTCGCCGACGTGATCGCCGCGTGCGAGCGGTTCTACGAGCGCAAGCGCCGCAAGGTGTTCGTCGAGTACGTGATGCTCGCCGGCGTCAACGACTCGCACGCCCAGGCCGGTCAGCTCGCCGACGTCCTCGATCCGCGCATGTTCAAGGTCAACCTGATCCCCTACAACCCGACCGACTCACCGTATGAGGGGTCGAGTCCGAAGGCGATCGACGCGTTCCGCACCGTGCTCGAGCGCCGCGGGATCGATGCGACCGTGCGGCTGACTCGCGGCCGCGAGATCGATGCGGCGTGCGGTCAGCTGGCGGCGCGGAGCGGCGCGCCGATCGCTTGAACGCCCCCTAACGACCCGCGAGGGTCAGGCGCCGCCGGCGCGAGCCTCGCCGGCCCGCAGCAGCCGGTCGCGTAGCTCGGCCGCGATCTCGGGCGACGGGTCGAACTCGGATACGTCCGGCAGCTCGTCGAGCGAGTTCAGGCCGAACAGCCGCAGGAACAGCTCCGAGGTGCGGTAGAGGACGGCGCCGAACTGCGAGCGGCCCGACTCCTCGATCACGCCGCGTTCGAGCAGCGTCGCGGCCGCGGATTCGGCGTTGACGCCGCGGATCCGGGCGATCTCTGGGCGCGAGACCGGCTGCAGGTAGGCCACGATCGCGAGCGTCTCTGCCTGGGCCGGGGTCAGCGGCGGCGTCCGTGGCCGTGCCAGGAGCCGCCGCGCCGCGGGTTCCGCGTCGGGATGGGACGACAGCACCCACCCGCCTGCGAGCTGGCGCAGCACCAGCCCGCGACGCTCGTACTCGTAGTGCTCGCGGAGCCGCTCGAGCCCGGTCACGACCTCGTGCAGCTCGGCGCCGGTCGCATCGGCGAGCGCGTCGGCGTCGACCGGGTCGGCCGACAGGAACAGCAGGGCCTCGAGCGTCCGTTCGAGCTCAGCTGTCATCGTCGCCGTTCCCATCCGCTCACGCCGTCAGGCCCGCGGCGGATCGATCGAGTGCCACGGCGTCGACCGTGATCTCTCCGAATGGCACCGATTGCGTCCATGTCGCCTCGCCCTGTTTGTACAGCTCGAGCAGCGCGAACAGAGTCACCGCGATCGTCACCCGATCGGCGTTCGCGATCGCCTCGTCAAACCCGAAGCTGCCGCGGCGCAGCAGCGTGCGCAGGTGGGCGAGCCGCTCGGCGACGCTGACCTTGGGGATCGTGATGTGGCGCGTGTCGACCGGCTCGGGCAGCACGAGCAGCTCGCCGATCGCCCGCGCGAGTCTGGCCGCGTCGTACACGGCGCTCGCCTCGCTCAGCGACGCGCGCCGCAGCTGGGGCGGCAGTGGCGCCGACCGGAAGCGATGGCCGGCCTGGGCGGCCAACCGCTCGCCCAGGTGCGAAGCCGCCGCCCGGTAGCGGTGCGCGTCGAGCAGCCGGGCGAGCAGCTCCTCGGCCGCCTCGCCAGGGTCAAGCTCGATCTCATCGGATTCGGCGCCCGGCAGCATCAGCCGCGACTTCAGCTCCAGCAGCGCCGCGATCAGGACCAGGAACTCGGTCGCGGCCTCGAGGTCGAGCTCGCCCTTGCGCTCGAGGTGGTCGACGTAGCCGATCACGACGTCGGCCAGGTCGACCTCGAGCAGATCCACCTCCTCGCGGAGGATCAGCGTCAGCAGCAGGTCGAATGGACCCGCGAACACGTCGAGGTCGAGCTCGAGGTCGATCACGCGCACGGTCTGCGAACGTTATCGGTGCTACCGGACCGGTCCGACGCCCATCGCCCGGCGGACGTCCGCGACCGTGTCCGAGGCGATCGCGCGCGCCTTCTCGGCGCCCCGCGCCAGCGTCTCCTCGATCGCGGCCTCGTCCCCGCGCAGCGCCTCGTAGCGCTCGCGCACCGGCGCCAGGTAGGCGACCACGGCCTCGGCCACCGCCGTCTTGAACGCGCCGTAGCCGCTGCCGCCGAACTCGCGTTCGACGTCCTCGGCCGCGGTGCCCCGGACCGCGGCCAGGATCTCGATCAGGTTCGTGATCCCGGCCTTCTCGGGGCCGCGGACGACCTCGGAACCCGAGTCGGTCACCGACGATCGGATCTTCTTCGCGATCGTGTCGGGGTCGTCGAGCAAGAGCACCGTGCCCTGTTCGGTGCCACCGGTGGTGGACATCTTGTTGTCGGGGTTCTGGAGGTCCATGATCCGCGCCCCGACCGCCGGGATCCGGTGCTCGGGGACCACCAGCGTCTCACCGAACCGGGCGTTGAAGCGGAGCGCGACGTCGCGCATCAACTCGATGTGCTGGCGCTGATCGTCGCCGACCGGAACCTCGTGCGCCCGGTACGCCAGCACGTCCGCGGCCTGAAGCACCGGGTAGGTGAACAGCCCCGCGGACACCAGGTCCCGCTGCACGCCCGCCTTCTCCTTGAACTGGGTCATGCGGTTGAGGTCCCCGAACGCGCACACGCTCGACAGCAGCCAGGTCAGCTCCGGGTGCTCGACGACGTCGCTCTGGCGGAAGAAGATGCACCTTTCCGGGTCGAGCCCGGCGGCAAGCAGCGTGGCAGCGGTGTCGTACACCGATCGGCGCAGCGCCGCCGGCTCGTAGGAGACTGTGATCGCGTGCAGGTCGACGACGCAGTAGATCGCCTCACCGCGGGCCTGGCCCGCGACCCACTGCGTGATCGCGCCGATGTAGTTGCCGAGGTGCTTCCGCCCCGTCGGCTGGATGCCCGAGAAGATGCGCACGAGGCGCTGGAGGCTACTGACGCAACGAACAGGTCGTCGCCGGACTGGCGGCGGGGGTTGCGGCCGACGCACCGGATTTCATGAAAACTGCGGCTGTGGGAGGCCCTGGCATGTTCGTGGATCGCGACTGAGGTTTCTGCCGCATAGCGGCAGTCTCTTTCGTCGCGTCGAAGTCGAGAGCGTCCGCTGGCGGCGACGCCATTCGAGCGCCGACCCACCCTTTTCGCCAGCCGCCGTTTTTCGGGCGCAACAGCGTTGCCGAGCCAGCAGGCCGACTCGCCCCCTACAAAGGAGAGGGGACTAGCCCGTAACGGCCGGGACGCTGCCCGCGCCGGCCGTCGAGGGCGAGCGGGCCCGGAGCGCGGCAGCCGCGACGACGCCGCCGATCGCCCCGCAGACGTGTGCCTGCCAGGAGACGCCGTAGTGGGGCACGATGCTCGAGAGCAGCGCGCTGCCCCAGACGACGCCGACGACGATCCCGACCAACAGCTCGAGCGCGCTGCGGTTGAAGACGCCGCGGGTGAAGAGATAGGTGGCGTACCCGAACACGACGCCGCTGGCGCCGATCGTGTCGGTGCCCGAGGGCGCGATCAGCCACGTCCCGAGCCCGCCGACGATCATCACGATCACCGTCACGGCCATCAGCCGAGCGGCTCCTCGCAGCGCGATCAGCAGCCCCATGAACACGAACGGAATCGTGTTCGCAATCAGGTGCGCGAAGCTCGCGTGCAGGAACGGCGAGGTGAAAATCGCCCACAGCCGGCCGATGTTGCGTGGGTAGATGCCGTCGCTGCTCAGCCCGTTCGAGTCGATCGTGTTGATCACCTCGATCACCCACATCAGAGCCACGATCCCGACCAGCAGCTCGATTCCCTCGCGCTGGGTCCTGGAGCGCACCCCCAGTCGCTTGTCATTCATCGACGCACCGCTGAGCGCTTTGTCGGTCATGTCTCACAGGATGGTAGGCGGTTGCACCCCGGAAGCTCAACAGTGGGCAAGAGATACCGAAGAAGTCTCACGTCGCGAGCACCTCCTCCGCCACCGCCAGCGCGACCTCGGCGCGCTCGGCCAGCGACGCCTCGAGCACGAACTCCTCGGGCGTGTGCGCGCCACCGCCGCGCGGCCCGAGACCGTCGACGGTCAGCGGGATCGCGCCGGCGAAGTGGCTCGCGTCGCTCGCCCCCCCGCGCCGCACGCCCACGATCGGCCGCCCGATCCTGGCCCCCGCGCGCTCAAGCAGCCCGGTGGTCGCCGCGCGCGAGTCCATCCCCGGCCACAGACGCTCCATCCTCGCGCTCATCGCCACGCCCCGCACCTGCTCCGGAACCGCCGCGTGCACCGGTTCGAACGCCTCCAGCCGATCGGCGCGCATATCAAGCGTCAGCTCCCCCGCCGCCGGGACGACGTTGAGCGCTCGGCCCGACCGGATCACCGTCGGCACGACGCTGAGGCGATCCGGTCCGCTCGGATCGTGGAACTCGGCCAGCGCGACGGCCGTCTCGGCGAGCGCCAGCAGAGCGTTGCGGCCCTGGTCGGGCGCGCTGCCCGAGTGCGACGCCCTGCCGGCCGCCGTGACATGGAGCGTGCCCGCCGCCTTGCGACGGACGACGACGCCCTCCTCCCCACCCGGCCCTCGCTCGCCGGCCTCGAAACACAGGCAGGCGTGGAAGCGCTCGAACGCGGGCACGTGGACGAATTCCTCGGTCCGCCACTCCTCGTCGCACACCAGCAGCAGCGCCAGCTCGGCGAACCTCTCGGGACGTTCGGCGAGCGCCTGAGCGACGCCCAGCGACAACACGACTCCCCCCTTCATGTCCGCGGTCCCGGGTCCGTACAGCCGCTCTCCCTCGCGGCGCAGAGGCGCGTGCGCCTCGTGGCCGATAACCGTGTCGACGTGCCCGAGCAGCAGCAGCCGCCGCTCGCCGGTGCCCGGGATCCTCGCGACCAGGTCGGGCGCGAACCCGGTCGTCGAGCACGGCACGCGCTCGGTCGTCGCGCCGGGCGGCAGCAGCTCGATGCAGACCGCGATCGCCGCCTCCGCGCCCGCGCGGTCACCCGATGGCGAGGACACGGCGACCAGCGCTTCGAGCGCCTCGGCCGCTTCGATCACCGCGCGTCCCAGGGCGCGAACGCGGCCGCGGTCTGGCGCTCATCGAGCTCCGCCCCCAGGCAGCACAGCAGCACGATCCGCGCCGCGGGCGCTGACAAGAACGGCGCGCAATGGGCGCCGCTCCTCCGCACGTCGCTCTCGCTTCCCTCGAATCCGTAGGTCTCGAACAGCATCGAGGAGCGGACGGGCCGACAGGTGATCACGACCGGGATCCGAGCGGCGGCGCGCCCCAATTCGGCCTGCAGGGCGGGCGACAGGTGCCCGGCTCCGAGCGCGACGAGCACGATCCCGTCGGCGACCTCGCCGGCGTGGTTGAGCAGCGCGCCGCTGTCGCCGAGACCGGGCGCGACGATCTCGACGCGGTGCTCGAGCCGCACGACGGTCAGCGCGGCCGGCCGGAGCGGCCGGGCGTGAAGCCACACGCGGCCCTCGACCACCCGCCCGAGCGGCCCAGCGACCGGCGAGCCGAACGCCGCCGGCCCGGTGCTGTCGACCTTCCGCACGCTCATCCCGGCGTGGATCTCGCCCCCGAACACGACCACGGCTCCGAGCTCGGCGGCAACGGCGGAGCCGGCGACCGCGATCGAGTCGATCAGGTTCGCCGCGCCGTCCGCGCCCGGACCGGTTGCGGGTCGATTCGCCCCCGTGATCACGATCGGCGCCTCGGCGCCGTGCAGCATCGCGCACAGTGCGGCGACCTCTTCGAGCGTGTCGGTCCCGGTCGTGATCACGACCCCCTCGCCGCCGGCTGCGGTCGCGACCGCTCGCTGCGCCAGCCCGAGCGCATCCGAGAGCGTCAGGTACGCGCTCGGCAGGTTGAGCACCGTCTCGACGGCGAGCGCCGGAACCGCTGCGAGCGCGGGCACATTCCCCACCAGCTCGTCGGCGCCGAGCACCGGCACGGCGCGCTCGCCGCCCATCGCGATCGTGCCACCGGCCGCGAGCAGCCGGACGGGCCGCGTCAGCGCTCTCAAAGCTTCCTCAACGATCGCCCGACCCTACTAGGCTTCGCGCTGATGACCGTGGAGCGAGCCGACGTTTCGTTCACCTCCGGCGGCGATGAAGTCGCGGCATGGATGTACGGATCCCCGGGCGCCACCTGCGTCGTGATGGCACACGGCTTCAGCCTCACGCGCCACGACGGGCTGGCGCCGTATGCGGAGGCGTTTGCCGCCGCGGGGTTGCAGGCGCTCGTGTTCGACCACCGCTTCCTCGGCGATTCCGGCGGCCAGCCGCGCCAGGAGTTCCGCAAGCGAGCGCAGCTCGAGGACTGGCGCAACGCGGTCGCCTACGCGCGACGCGAGCACGAGCGGATCGTGCTGTGGGGATACTCGTTCGCCGGTGGCCATGTCGCCACGCTCGCAGCGCGCGACACGCAGCTGGCGGCGGCGATCGTCCTGTGTCCGTTCGTCAACGGACTCCCGCGCGTATTCAAGACGCCGCCCGCGCTGATCGCGTGGCTACTGCCGCGCGCGCTCGCGAGTCTGGCCGGCGCGACCGTGCGGATCCCCGTCACCGGGCCCCCGGGGTCGCATGCCGCGCTGGCTTGGCCCGGCGAGGCGGATGGGTTCGCGGCCGCCGTCGCGCCAGACTCCCCGTGGCGCAACGAGATCGCGCCGGGCGTGTTCGCGACCGTGGCGTTCCACCGCCCGCTCGCGCGCGCGAGCCAGATCGCGTGCCCGTTGTGGGTGGGGCTCGGCGAGCGCGACATCACCGTCGATGGCGTGTCGGTCGAGCGGTTAGCCGCCCGCGCGCCCCACGGCGAGCTGCACCGCTATCCATATGACCACTTCGAGCCGTTCTACGGCGACGCGCCGGCGCGGATCGCCGCTGACCAGGTCGAGTTCCTGCGCCGCCAGGGGCTGGTTACATCGCCTGCCTGACGACCGGGTTGCGGGCCGCGCCCGCCTCGTCGAGCCGGCGGACCGGCGTGGTGTAGGGCGCGTTGCGGGCGATCTCCGGATCCTCGCGCGCCTCGCGAAGGATCTCGGAGACGATCTCCGCGAAGTGGTCGAGCGTCTCCTTGGTCTCGGTCTCGGTCGGCTCGATCAGCAGCGCCTCGTCGACGAGCAGCGGGAAGTACACGGTCGGCGGGTGGACGCCGTGGTCGAGCATGCGCTTCGCGAGGTCGAGCGTCTTGATCTGTAGCTCGCGCTTCATCGGCGCGCCCGAGAGCACGAACTCGTGCATGCAGATGCGGTCGTACGCGGCCGGGAGGTACTCGGCGACCCCGGCGTCGCGCAGCTTTGCGAGCAGGTAGTTCGCGTTCAGCACCGCGACTTCCGAGACCTCCTTGAGGCCGGCCGCCCCTAGCGAGCGGATGTACGCGTACGAGCGGACGAACACGCCGTAGTTGCCCTGGAAGCCCCGCAGCCGGCCGATCGACTTCGGCCGGTCGTAGTCGAGGTCGTAGATCGGCTCGGTGTAGCCACCGCCGTTCGCGCCGGCGTCGCGGCGCCTGACCACCTGCGGGCGGGGCAGAAACGGCTCGATCCGCTCGGATACCGCGATCGGCCCGGCCCCCGGGCCCCCGCCGCCGTGAGGCTGCGTGAACGACTTGTGGAGGTTGAAGTGGACGATGTCGAAGCCCATGTCCCCCGGCCGGCAGATCCCCATGATCGCGTTCAGGTTCGCGCCGTCGTAGTAGAGCGTCGCGCCGATCCCGTGGATGATCTCCGCGATCGCCTCGATCCCGGGCTCGAACAGCCCGATCGTCGAGGGGTTCGTCAGCATCAGGCACGCGACGTCCTCGGTGGCCTTGCGGCGCAGGTCTTCGAGATCAACGTTGCCGTGCTCGTCGGTCCCCACCTTGACGACCTCGTAGCCCGCCATCGTGACCGTCGCGGGGTTCGTGCCGTGCGCGGTCTCGGGCGTCAGCACCTTCGTCCGCTGCTCGCCTCGGTCCTCGTGGTAGGCGCGCGTCAGCAACACCCCCGCCAGTTCGCCGTGCGACCCTGCGCTCGGCTGCAGCGACACGTGCGGAAGGCCCGCGATCTCCGACAGCGCGTGCTGCAGGCGCCACATCAGCTCGAGCGCACCCTGCGCGCTGGACGGGTCCTGGAGCGGGTGCAGCTTCGCGTGCCCTGGCAGCGCGGCGACCCGTTCGTGGAGCTTCGGGTTGTGCTTCATCGTGCACGAGCCGAGCGGGTAGAAACCGGTGTCGAGGTCGAAGTTGCGCTTCGACAGCCGGTTGTAATGGCGCACGATCTCGGGCTCCGCGACCTCCGGCAGCCGCGCCGGCGCATCCCGCCTGAGCGCTGCCGGCAGCAGCTCCTCGAGCGGGCGCTCGGGCACGTCGAGCGGCGGCGCGGTGAACGCGCGGCGGCCCGAACGCGAGCGCTCAAAGATCGTCAGCTGGTCATCGGCGGCGCGGATCATGCCGGCACTCCGACCGTCGATCGCTCAGCCGCGACGGCCGCGCCGAGCACGCTTGCGAGCCGGTCGATGTCGGCCTTCGTGCGGCGCTCGGTGATGGCCACCAGCAGGCCGTTTGCGTACTCGGGGTAGTCGCGCCCGAGCGGACAGCCGGGGTTGACGCCCTGCTCGCGGCAGCGCGCGATCACCTGGCCGACCGGCGCGTCGAGCTCGACCGCGAACTCCCGCACGACCGGCTGATCATGCAGCTGGGTGACGCCGTCGAGCGCCGCGAGCTGCTCGCGCGCGTACGCGGTTCGCTGCAGCATCAGCTCGGCGAGCTCGACGATCCCGCGCCGCCCGAGCCAGCTGAGGTAGATCACGCCGGCGAGCGCGTTCAGCGCCTGCGAAGTGCAGATGTTGGACGTCGCGCGCTCGCGGCGGATGTGCTGCTCGCGGGTCTGCAGCGTGAGCACGAACCCGCGCGTGCCCTCGACGTCCTTGGTCTCGCCGGCGATCCTGCCCGGGATTCGGCGCAGCAGTGGCTCGGTCGCGGCGAAGAACCCGAACGACGGCCCGCCGAAGTCGAGCCGGTTGCCGAGCGTCTGTCCCTCGCCGACCGCGACGTCGACGCCGCACTCGCCCGGCGGCTTGAGCAATGCCAGCGGCAGCGGGTCGCAGGCGCAGATCGTCAGCGCTCCCGCTTCCCGTGCGGCGCTCGCGAGCGCCGCGACGTCCTCGATCGCCCCAAGGAAGTTAGGCTGCTGGACGATCACCGCGCTGACGTCCGCGTCGAGCTCCGGCAGCTCGGTGACGCCGTTGCGCAGCGGCGCCTCGACCACCTCCATCCCCCATCCGCGCGCCAGCGTGTTCAGCGTCTCACGCGAGTGCGGGTGAACGCCGCGGGAGATCACGAACCGCCTGCGGCCGTTGTCGAGCTTCGCCACGTACCCGGCGGCGGCGACCGCGCTCGGGCCCTCGTACACCGACGCGTTCGAGACCGGCAGCCCGGTGAGCTCGGAGATCGCCGTCTGATACTCGAACATCGCCTGCAGGCCACCCTGGGAGATCTCGGGCTGGTAGGGGGTGTACGGGGTCAGGAACTCCGAACGGCTGATGATCGAGTCGATCAGCGCGGGGACGTAGTGGTCGTACATGCCCGCGCCGAGGAACGACAGCTCGTCCTCGGTCGACACGTTGCGATCGGCGAGCGCGCGCAGTTCGTCGTACACCTCCTGCTCGGAGAGGCCGGCGTCGAGCGCCAGCAGACGGCGCAGGCGTAGCGCCTCCGGGATGTCGGCGAACAGCTCCTCGATCGTGTCGACTCCGATCGCCGCGAGCATCTCGCGCCGGTCGGCGTCGGTGGCGGATACATACGAGCTCAACTGAGCGTCGCCTCGTAGCCGCCCGCATCCATCAGCGATTCCGTCTCGCTCGGATCGGACATCTTGATCTTGACCAGCCAGCCCTCACCGTATGGGTCCTCGTTGATCTTCTCGGGCGTCTCGCTGAGCGCGTCGTTGACCGCCGTGATCTCGCCCGACAGCGGCGCGATCACGTCGGACACCGCCTTGACCGACTCGACCTCGGCGTACGAGTCGTCCTTCGAGACGGAGGCGCCGACCTTCGGGAGCTGGAAGAACACGACCTCGCCGAGCGCGTCCTGGGCGAACCAGGTGATCCCCAGCGTCGCCGTGTCGCCGTCGACGCGCGCCCAGTCGTGCTCTGAGTGGTACAGCAGGTCGTCCGGGTAGCTCGGGTCGGCCATCGATCAGGTTTCCTTTTTGTAGAGGGGCTTCGTCGCGACCGTCGCCGGGCGAACCGTGCCGCGCACGTCAATCTCGATCGTAGTACCGGGCGCCGCGTTGGCTGCCGGAACGTACGCCATCCCGATTCCGCGCTCGAGCGAGGGCGAGAACGTCCCGCTCGTCACGACACCGCCGCCGCGCACGGCGTTCCCGGGGCGGGCGATTCCGGGCCCGTCGATCGTGAACGGGATCAGCTTGTCCTCGGGGCCGGATGCGCGGACCCCCGCGATCGCGTCGGCGCCGATGAAGCCGGTGCCCTCCTTGCACGCCCACCCGAGGCCCGCCTCGATCGGGTTGCGGTCGAGGCTCAGATCGTTCCCGTATAGGGGGAAGCAGGCCTCGAGCCGGAGCGTGTCGCGCGCACCGAGACCCGCCGGGGTGGCGCCGGCGTCGAGCAGCGCGTCCCACACCGCCGGTGCGTCGTCGGGCGCGAGCAGCAGCTCGACCCCATCCTCACCGGTATAACCCGTGCCGCAGACGAGCATCGACGCGGCCGCCACGCGCCGCTCGCAGCAGTGCATCCGCGGGGGCAGCGGGCCATCGCTGAGCGTGCGCACGAGCTGGCGGGCGTGGGGGCCCTGCACCGCCAGCATCGCGAACTCGGCCGCGCGGTCAAGGAGATCGGTGTCGTAGCCCTCCGCATGCGATCGCATCCACTCGAGGTCGGTCTCGTGGTTGGCGGCGTTCGTGACCGTCAGAAAGCATCGCTCGGCGAGCCGGTAGCTGAACAGGTCGTCGCGGACGCCGCCGTCGTCAGAGCACAGCAGGCTGTACTGGGCGCCGCCCTCGGGGATCCTGCGCACGTGGTTGGACACGAGTCGCTGCAGCAGCTGCTCAGCCTGCGGACCGCGCGTCTCGACCTGGCCCATATGCGACACGTCAAACACCCCGACACCGTTGCGGACGGCGAGGTGCTCCTCACGGATCCCCTCGTACTGGACCGGCATCTCCCAGCCGGCGAACGGCACCAGACGGGCGCCCGCGCTGACATGGCGGTCGTGCAACGGCGTGCGGCGCAGCGCCGTCTCGGCGGCTTGGGACACGCGCCTGAGGCTAGTACACCGGGTGGCTGTCAGCTGCCGGAGGATCGCTCGGCCGGCGGGTCCTCGCCGGGCCGGGCCGACGGGTCCTCGCCAAGCTCAGCCGGGTCGGCGCCGGCGCGGTTCGGGAACCGTGCGCGGGCCCGCCGCAGCGGCCGCATCGCGAGATTCAGGTCGGCCACGTACGGCTCGAGCCGCTCGACGGCCGATTCGACCGACGCCATCCGCGCGTCGAGCGCGCCGATCCGGCCGCTTAGCTCGCGCATCTCCACCTCGATCCGCTCGACCGACGCGTGCATCCCGGTGACCTCTCGGTCCATCGAGATCGTGTGCTTGCGAATCGACGTCAGGTCCGCCGCGAGCTGTGAGAGCAGCCGCAGCGGGTTTACGCCGGCGCCGAGGTCGCCCAAGCCCGGGAAGCGTCGCCCACCCTCCATGACGACGCGACTCTAGCGATGCCGGGGGGCTACCGGTCCTTGAGGAACGACGGGATGTCGATCTCGTCGTCGCGGATCTCGAGCGAGGAGCGCTGGCGATCGTCCATCGAGACCTCGCGCCTGCGCGACGCATCGCCGGCGGGCTGGCGACCGCGCGCGCCCTGGCGGATCGGCGGCGTGCCGTGGTCGAAGCCGGTCGCGATCACCGTCACGCGCACGTCCTCGCCCATCGCGTCGTCGATCACGGCGCCGAAGATGATGTTCGAGTTGGCGTCGGCGGCGCTCTGGACGATCTCGGCGGCCTCGTTGACCTCGAACAGACCGAGGTCGTGGCCGCCGGTGATGTTGAGCAGGATCCCCATCGCGCCCTCGACCGACTCTTCGAGCAGCGGCGAGGAGATCGCGATCTTGGCCGCCTCCGCCGCGCGGTTCTCGCCGCCGGCCGAGCCGATCCCCATCAGCGCCGTGCCGGCGTCGTGCATGATCGTCCGGACGTCGGCGAAGTCAAGGTTGATCAGACCGGGGATCGTGATCAGGTCGGTGATCCCCTGGACGCCCTGGCGGAGGACATTGTCGGCCTCGCGGAATGCGTCCAGGATCGTCGTGCGCCGCTCGACGATCGCGAGCAGCTTCTCGTTCGGGATCACGATCAGCGTGTCGACGTACTCGCGCAGCCTCTGGATCCCGTCCTGGGCTTGGCGCGCGCGCTGTGTCCCTTCGAAGCTGAACGGCCGTGTCACGACCCCGACGGTCAGCGCGCCGATCTCGTTCTTGGCGATGTCGGCGATCACGGGCGCCGCGCCGGTGCCGGTGCCGCCGCCCTCGCCGGCGGTCACGAACACCATGTCGGCGCCCTTCAGCGCCTCCTTGATCTCGTCACGCGACTCGGCCGCAGCGCCCTGGCCAACCTCCGGATTGGCGCCGGCACCAAGGCCCTTCGTCAGCTCGTGGCCGATGTTGAGCTTCACGTCGGCGTCGCACATCGCGAGCGCCTGATTGTCGGTGTTGGCCGCGATGAACTCGACCCCGCGCAGGCCCGCGTCCACCATCCGGTTGACGGCGTTGACGCCACCGCCACCGACTCCCACAACTTTTATGACTGCCAGGTAACTGCCCGTATCCATGATGACCGTCCGACCCTAGAGGTAGCGTTGAGTGTTTCGCACTCTTCCGCTGAGAGCAGGGAGTTTCGCACGTTACGGCCTGACGATGCGCGAAGTCAACGCATCGCCCCGTTTCGCAACGTTCGTTGCAGAACGCGCAACTCTCAACAGAGGCACGAGGCTTGTGAATTTTTAGGACTCAACCTCTAGTTGAGGGTTAGCCTCCTGGCTGGGTGGTGGTGTTCGCGTTTCCGGTCGCCGTCGCGCTGCTCGAACTGCTCGAGCTGCTCGAGCTGCTTGCCGGCGTGCCACCCCCGGCCGCCGGCCGCTCGGGGTCCGACACGTCGATGTACACGGCTCCGGCCGAGGTCGGATCGGCGAGCACCGCGACCGCCGCCGTCCATTTCGCGGACAGCCGCTGAGCATCGCCGAAGTAGATGTTCGGACCGCTACGGATCTCGGCCGTCAGGCCGTGACGCGCGCTCGTCGTGACCTGCACCAGGCGCGGGAGCATCTGGTAAGGCGCAGCGCCGAGCAACGACACCGCGCCCCGAGCGGCGCCGGTCAGCCGGGTCCCGCCGGGTGGGACCGCGAGCGGAATCCGGGGCAGCGACGAAGTCCCGACCGCATCACTGAGCAGCGTCCCGTCACCGGCGACCGCGATCGCCCGCCCGGCGACGACGACGGCCGCCACTGGAATCTCCTCGACCACGTGGATCCGCATCCCGTGCGGGAACTGGGTGCTGACCTGGACATCCTTGACGTCGGGATACGGGGCGACCGCCGTCCGCAGCTCGCTCATTGAGACGTCGAGCGTCGTCATGTTCCGTGCGGCCGCGGCCAGCGCTCGTCGGATCTTGCCGGCGTCCGCACCGCTCGCGCCCATCACGCGCACCTGGTGGACGGCGACCAGCGAGGAGTCCCGGAACCACAGCCAACCGCCTCCGAGCAGCACCACGGCGACGATCAGTCCGGTCAGCACGCGTGGGTTCAGGAGCCGGGCCGCGAGCTGTCGCTGCCCCGGGCGACGCGCCCGGAACCGCCGTGGCAGGCCCCGGCCGGCGAGCCTGCCCTGATCGATCACTCGCGCCTCCAGTCGGGCGGAACCTCGAGCGGCCCGAGGGCCTGGACCTCGGGCTCGAGCACGACCCCGAAGCGCTCCTTGACGCGCCGGCGGCCCTCGGCCATCAGCGCGATCACATCGGCGGTGCTCGCGTCGCCGTGGTTCTCGACGAAGTTCGCGTGCTTGTCGGAGAAGCTGGCGCCGCCGACCCGCAGGCCACGGCAGCCGGCTGCCTCGAGCAGCTGTCCCGCGGTCATCCCCTGGGCGCGCTCGTCGTCGGGGTTCTTGAACGTCGAGCCGAAGGTCTTGATCCCCGAGGGCTGGGCCGCTTTGCGACGTGAGCGCATCTCGGCGAGCGTCGCCTTGACCTGGTCGGAGTCGGCCCGCTCGAGCGCGAACGAGGCGCGCGCGACGATCTCGCCCCGGCGCAGGCTCGAGCGCCGGTAGGCGAATCCAAGCTCGGCGGGGCCGCGCCGGTCGGTCCCGGCGTCGGTCACCACGTCCACCCATTCGAGCACCGACGCGAGCTCGCCGCCGTAGGCGTTGGCGTTCATCCGCACCGCGCCACCGACCGAGCCCGGGATGTTGACGCCGAACTCGATTCCGGTCAGGCCCGCGCGCGCGGCCAGCGCCGAGACCGCGGGCAGCCGCGCGCCACCGCCGCACTCGATGCGCGTCCCATCCAGCTCGATCTTGCTCAGGTCCTTGTCCAATTTCACGACGAGTCCGCGGACGCCGGCGTCCGCTACAAGCAGGTTCGACCCCGAGCCGACGACCCCTACCTCGAGCTCCTCCTCCGCGGCCCAGCGGAGAATCTCTTCAAGCTGCTCGAGCGACGTCGCGCGGACGAACCATTCAGCAGCACCGCCAGTGCGGATCGTCGTCAGGCGCGCTAACGGGTAATCGCGCTGCACACCAAAGGGGGGCGACGCCATCGGGCGGAGCGTAGAGGGCCGACCGGCGGGTCAAACTGAGCGCAGCAGCTCGCGCGCGAGCCGATCGACGTCGCCCGCCCCCATCACGAGGCACAGGTCGTCGGCTCGAAGCGTCTCGCCGAGCAGGCGCCGGGCGTCGTCGAAGCCCGGCAGCCAAGCCACGGGACGCCCGCCGGCGGCGTCCGCCGCCGCGGCGGCGACCAAACGCCCGTCGACCCCCGGAAAGTCCTCCGCACGCTCCCGGGCCGGATACACATCGACGACCACGGACATGTCCGCACCGGCCAGCGCGGCCCCGAACCCGCCGGCGAGCGCCCGCGTGCGGGAGTACAGATGCGGCTGAAACACCGCCACGACGCGCTTCGGCGCCAGCGTCCGCGCCGCCGCGATCACGGCGGCGACCTCGGTCGGATGGTGGGCGTAGTCGTCGTACACCGACGCACCGGCAGCCGTCTCGCCGAGGTGCTCGAAACGGCGCCGGGCGCCGCGGAAGTCCTTCAGCACCGCCGCCGCCGAGGCGGGATCGGCGCCCGCGAGCGCCGCGGCGGTCAGCGCGCCCGCGGCGTTGACCGCGTTGTGGGCGCCCGGCACCGTGAGCACGACGTCGTGTCCGCGCCAGGCGAAGCTCGAGCCCGCCGGGCCCAGGTTCGGCTCTGGCGCGTCGTACCCGACAGCCCCCGGCGGGCACAGCGCGCGCAGCTCCGGGCGCTCCCACACGACCGCGTGGTCCCCGGCGCGGGCCATGAACGTGCGCAGGGTCTGCTCGAGGTCGAGCCGCGACGCGTACGTCGCGTGATGGTCGAGCTCGGCGTTCGTCAGCACCGCGATCTCCGGCTCGAACTTGAGCAGCGACCGGTCGGACTCGTCGGCCTCGACCACGATCC
This sequence comes from uncultured Solirubrobacteraceae bacterium, assembly GCA_963712675.1. Taxonomy (GTDB): domain Bacteria; phylum Actinomycetota; class Thermoleophilia; order Solirubrobacterales; family Solirubrobacteraceae; genus Palsa-465. The sequence continues at coordinate 380,962 of CAVQJF010000017.1, read as the reverse complement.
ATGCTCCGCTCCCCCAGCCCGCGTTCGAGCCGGTGTCGCGCAGCTCGCCGCCGACCACGTACGACGGGTCGAGCCCGCACCCCTGGAGCGCGTGGACGATCATCGCGGCGGTCGTCGTCTTGCCGTGCGTCCCGGTCACCGCGAGGCAGCGGCGCAGCGCCGCGATCTGGGCGAGCAGGTCGGCCCGGTGCAGCTCGCGGCCGGCCGCGGCTCGGCGCTCGGGGTTATCCGGCGGGACCGCGGTCGAATAGACGACCTCGGCGCCGTCTGGAACGTTCCCGGCGTCGTGCCCGATCGCCGGTTCGATCCCGTGCGCACGCAGCGCCGTCGTGTACGTCGACTCGGCGCGATCCGAGCCGGTCACGGACGCGCCGAGCGCCCGCGCGATCAGCGCGATCCCGCTCATCCCGGCGCCGCCGATCCCGACGAAGTGCAGGCGGCGCTCGGACCAGTCGGTCGGAATCACCGCGCCTGATCGGGTCGGCACGGTTGGCGAGGCTATCCAAACCCACGCAAATCTTCGTTCTTGGTTGTGAGTCCCGTGGCCGCCTGCTATCCAGTGCGGCGATGAGGGCGCGAGGAAGGGCCTTATCTTCGCTCGGGGCGATGATGCTGGTGATGTGGGTTGCGATCGGGGCTGCCACGGCCGCGAGGCCCGCGCGCATTCGGGCAGCGCTCTCGAGCGGTTGCGCGGACCCCTACTCCTCGCAGCGCGATCCGAGCAATCCGTTGATGCTCGGCACAGCGCCGGGCGCTAACCCGCTGAGCGGCGCGAGCTTCTTCGTCGACGGACCCACGCACGGCGCCGCTGCGGGCGCAATCGCCCGGCTGCTCGGAATCGACTCGAACGTCCCGATCGGGCACTACCTGCCGGCATTCCCAGACAGCGAATCGTGGGCGACGTTCGCCCAGACCGTGCCGCAACTGTTGACGGCCCAGCCGGGGTGGGCAAGCCAGGTACAGCTGCTCGAGAAGATCGCCGATCAGCCTGAGGCGCAGCGCTTCAGCAGCGCCGCTGAGGGCGGCACCCCGAGCGGGCTCACAGACTTCGCAAACAAGCTCTTCTGCCACAACTTCACCGCGGACCCGGGCACCGTGCCGATCATCACGACTTACTTCCTCCATCCGGCGCTCGGCGGGTGCCCAACCAGGCAACAGATCAACGCGTACATGCCTCTGTTCATGCAGCGCATCAACGCTGTCGTCGCCGGCACCGGCAATCGCCCAGTCGTCTACCTACTTGAACTTGACGCGGTCGGCTCTTCGTTCTGTATGAAGCGCGACCACGCGCTGGGGGCGTGGGAGTCGGCGCTGCGATACGAGGTCGACCAATTCGCGACGCTCCCGCACGCGGTCGTCTACGTCGAGGGTGGCTACTCCGACGCCAACAGCCCCGCGTACACGGCCAAGGTGCTGAACAACGTCGACATCGGGCGGATCCGCGGATTCTTCACGAACGACACCCACAACGCGTGGACGATCAACGAGATCAAATGGGGCGACAAGGTCTCGGCCCTCACCCACGGGGCGCACTTCATCGTCAACACGGCCCAGAACGGGCAGGGCCCTCTGCTGAACAAGCACCCGCACAAACAAGGCGTCGAGAATCTCTGCAACCCCCCCGGACGCGGGCTCGGGCCGCTGCCGACGACGTCAACCGGATTCCCGAACGTCGACGCGTTCCTGTGGACCCACATTCCCGCGAACAGCACCGGCACCTGTAATGGCGGCCCTTCGTCCGGGTCGTTCTGGCCCGCGTACGCGCTCGGGCTCGCCGCCCGGGCGAACGGGCAGCTTGGACCTGGCTTCCCGAGCCACCCGTACTGACGTCCGCGAGCCCGGCGTGGTATCACTCGGTAGTGGGATTTCGCCGTTGGATTGCTTTGCTCGGGGCGGTTTCGGTCATCGCTGCCACCGGGGCCGCCGCGGCCGCGCGCGACGGCGCCGGGCACGTTCGTGCCGACAACTCGAGCGGCTGCGCGGACCCGTTCTCCTCCCAGCGCAATTCGAGCAACCCGCTGATGCTCGCCAAAGCTCCGGGCTCGAACCCGCTGAGCGGCGCGAGCTTCTTCGTCGACGGACCCACGCACGGCGCCGCTGCGGGCGAGATCGCCCGGCTGCTCGGAATTGACTCGAACGTCCCGATCGGTCAGTACCTGCCGGCGTTCCCCGACAGCGAGTCGTGGGCGACGTTCAAGCAGCAGGTCGCGCAGATGCTCCCCGACCACGCATCCGTCGCGGGCAAGGTCCGCCTGCTCGAGAAGATCGCCGACGAGCCGGAGACGGAGCGCTTCAGCAACTCCGTCGAGCACGGCACGATCAGCGGGCTGGCCGACTTCGCCCGCAAGCTGTTCTGTCACAACTTCACCGCCGATCCCGGCACGGTGCCGATCATCAACACGTACTTCCTGCACGGGGTGCTCGGAGGGTGTCCGACGAAGAATCAGATCAACGCGTACATGCCGCTGTTCAAACAGCGCGTCGACACCGTCGTCGCGAACACCGGTAACCGCCCGGTCGTGTACCTGCTCGAATTCGACGCGCTTGGCTCCTCGTCGTGCATCAAGGGCAGCGCGCTGTCCGCGTGGGAGGCGGCGCTTCGGTACGAGGTCGACCGGTTCGCGACGCTCGCGCACGCGGTCGTCTACGTCGAGGCTGGCTACTCGGACGCGAACAGCCCCTCGTACACGGCATCGAGGCTGAACAAGATCGATATCGGGCGGATCCGAGGCTTCTTCACCAACGACACACACAACGAGTGGACGAGCAACGAGATCAAATGGGGCGAGAAGGTGTCGAGCAAGACCCACGGCGCGCATTTCATCGTCAACACGTCCTCGAACGGGCAGGGTCCGCTGCTGAACAAGCACCCCCACAGCCAAGGGGTCGAGAACCTGTGCAACGCGCCCGGCCGCGGGCTCGGGCCGGCGCCGACGACATCAACAGGCTTCGCGAACGTCGATGCGTTCCTGTGGGCACATATCCCCGGGAACAGCAGCGGGAGTTGCAACGGAGGGCCGGCGTCGGGGACGTTCTGGCCCGCCTACGCGGAGATGCTCGCCGCGAACGCGAACGGCAAGCTCGGCCCGGGCTACCCGAGCCGGCCCTACTGATCCGGCTCGGCTGCGCCCTCGGGCCGCCGTCCGGCCCGTTTCACGACCGATAGCAGCTCGCGCGCGACGTCGCGGGCGGCCTGTGGCCTCGCGAGCGCGGCCGAGGCGTTCGCCATCGCCGCCAGCCGCGCGCGGTCGGCCAGCAACGCCCCGACCTCCTGAGCGAGACGCGCCCCCGTCAGCTCGGCGTCCGGGATCACGACCGCCGCCCCGGCGCGTTCCATGAAGCGCGCGTTCGCCGCCTGGTGGTCGGCGGTCGCATACGGGTAGGGGATCAGGACCGCTGGCCTGCCGGCCGCGGCGATCTCGAAGATCGACCCGCCGGCGCGCGCCACGACGAGGTCGCTCGCCACCAGCGCGTCGGCGAAATCGGGGATGTAACCGCGCAGGTCGTAGCGCGGCGTGAGTTGGGCCGTCGCCCGCAGATCGTCGAGGTCGCGCTCGCCGGCGGCGTGCAGAACGTGGAAGCGCGCGCCGGCGAACGCCTCGATCGCAGCGCGATTGATCGAGCGAGCGCCCTGCGAGCCGCCAAACACGACCACGCAGGTCTCCTCCGCACCGATCCCGAACCGGACGCGCGCGGCGGTTCGGTCGGTCGCGGGCGGCGGCACCGGCCGTCCCGTGACGAGGTAGCGGTCGCCGTCGCGGCCGTCGATCGGAAACGCGAGGCAGACCCGCTGCGCGAACCGAGCCAGCAGGCGGTTCGTCAGGCCGAGGTGGCTGTCGGCCTCGAGCAGCACCAGCGGGACGCCTCGCAGTACGCCCGCGAGGCCGATGGGGCCGGCGACGTAGCCGCCGGCGCCGAGCACCGCGGCCGGAGCGATCGCCCGGAGTACGCGGCGCGCGGCGAGCACCGCCCCCGCGTCGATGATCGCCGCGTGCGCGGCCCCGGCCGGACGCCTTCGCGGTAGCGGCTGCACGCGGAGCTTGTGGAACTCGTAGCCCGCCGCGGGAACGAGCTTGCACTCGGCCCGCTCCCCGCCGACGAATGTGACCTCGACGCCCTCAGCGCGAAGCGCGTCGGCTACCGCCAGCGCCGGCACGACGTGTCCGGCCGTCCCCCCGCTCCGATCACGACCCGCACGTCCCTCACGTTCGCGTCCATCGACCGCCTGCAGCCGACGCGCTCCGGGATGGGAGATGTTGAGCAGCAGGCCCACCGCGGCGAGCATGATGCACAGGTTGGTCGGCGCGTAGGAGATGAACGGGAGCGGGACGCCGGTCAGCGGCGCCAGCCCGAGGACGACGAAGATGTTCAGGAGCCCCTGGCACAGGATGAGCGACGTCAGACCGGTCGCGAGCAGCTTCGCATACCGCCCCGCGGCCCGCCGAGCGGTGCGTAATCCGGCGTACGCGATCATCCCGTACAGGAACACGACGCCGAAGATCCCGAGCACCCCGAGCTCCTCGCCGATCACCGCGAGGATGAAGTCCGTCTGTGCCTCGGGCAGGTAGAAGATCTTCTGTACGCCGTGGCCGAGGCCGACCCCGAGCAATCCGCCCGAGCCGACCGAGATCTGGCCCTGTACCTCCTGGAATCCGGCGGTCGACTTCGACGACCACGGGTGTAGAAACGAGGTGAGCCGCGCGAGCTGGTAGGGCTGGGCAAGCACGAACACGGCGGCGATCCCGACGCCGAGCGCGAGCAGCAGTGCCAGGTATCTGAGGGGCAGCCCGGCGCTGATCAGCAGCGCACCGACCGCGAACACGATCACGAGCGTCGTGCCCATGTCGGGCTCGACCAGGATCAGCAGCGCCGCCGGGACGCTCACGAGCGCGATCGGCGCGATCGCCTGGCGGAAGCCGCGCAACCGCTTGGGGTGATCGGCGAGGAACCGCGCCACGTACAGCACGAGCGAGATCTTCATCAGCTCCGAGGGCTGGAACTGGATCGGACCGGCTGAGAACCAGCGCCGGGCGCCGTTGACCGAGACGCCGAATCCCGGCACCAGCACGAGCACGAGCAGTCCGAATGAACCGAGCAGCAGCAGCTTGACGACGCGCTGATTCAGCAGCCCCAGCCCGCGGCGCGCGAGCACGTTCATCGCGACCAACCCGATCGCGGCGAAGATCAGGTACCGGAAGAACTGGCCGGTGCCGAGCGCCTGGCCGGCGAGTACGCCGATCGGCGCGGTCGAGCTGTAGACCATCACCGCCCCGAGCGCGAGCAGGCATAGGGTCGCCGTCATCAGGATCCGATGCTCGAGCGGGGGGGCGACCCGACGTGCCGGCGCGCGAACGCGGGTCCGCGCCTCGCCGGCGCCAGCCGGCGTGTGTGCACGCGCGGCGGCTGCGCCGGCCACTAGAGACCCCTCACAAGCGAACGGAAGTGCTCGCCTCGGGCTTCGAAATCCGGGTACTGGTCGTAGCTTGCGCAGGCAGGCGACAACAACACCGTGTCGCCGCTCTTCGCGGCAGCCGACGCCTGCGCCACCGCGCGCTCCAGATCGCCCAACAAAAACAGCTGCACACCGGTGTCGGCCAGGGCGCCAGCCAGCTCCGCCTCGGCCTCGCCGATCAGATACACCGCGCGGCAGCGCTCCGCGACCAGCGGCGCGAGCGGCGTGAAGTCCTGTCGCTTGCCACGGCCGCCCGCGATCAGGTGCACGCCGCCCTCGTAAGAGCGCAGCGCCACGAGCGTACTCGCGACGTTCGTCGCCTTGGAGTCGTTGACGTATGCGACCCCGTCTCTGGCCTCGATCAGCTCCAGCCGGTGCGCGACGCCTGCAAACGTGCGCAGGCCGGTCGTGACTGCATCGGGGTCAAGACCGCGCGCCAGGCACGCGGCCGCCGCGGCCATCGCGTTGTCGACGTTGTGCTCGCCGGGAAGGGAGATGCTCTCGAGGTCGATCAGCGGCCGATCGACCCACCACAGCTGCCCCGCACGGTCGGAGACCTCCGCCTCGGGCCCGCGTCCGAACAGCACCCGCCGCGCGCAGCCTCCCAAGTCCTCGACTCCCAGGTCCTCGGGGGCGACGGCGATGTCGTCGTTACCCTGGTTTCGGAAGATCCGCAGCTTCGCGGCCACGTACTCCTCGTAGCTCGGATGGCGATCCAGGTGGTCGGGCGCCAGGTTGAGCAGCACCGCGGCCTCGGGCGCGAACGCGTCGGTGTCCTCGAGTTGAAAAGAGGAGGCCTCGCAGACGATCGTGGCGTCCGGCGCGACCGTGCCGATGAGCGATGACAGCGCCGTGCCGACGTTCCCCGCGACCGCCACCGCCGCGCCGGCCTCGCGGTGGATGTGCCCGATCCACTCGCTCGTCGTCGTCTTGCCGTTTGTCCCGGTCACCGCGATGAACTCGTTGCCGATGAGTCTCCAGGCGAGTTCGAGCTCCCCGAGCACGGGGACGCGACTCGCTCGCGCCGCCTTGACGGCGGGCGCATCTTGAGGGACGCCGGGGCTCTTGATGAGCGTCCCGGCACGGGCGGCAAAGGCGTCGCCTGACGCATCCAGATGGACTTCGACGCCGGCGGCCAGAAGCCTTCCGGCAACCGCATCGAGTTGTCCGGTGCCGGGCGCCCCCGCATCGCAGCCGATCACCTCCTCTCCGCGGGCACGCAATGCCAATGCGGCCGCCTCGCCCGAGCGGGCGAGGCCGACGACCAAGTATGGGCCTGGCGGAAGCGGCGGTCGGGGCTTCAAGGCCGCCTAGCCACGGATGCTGAGCTGGTACACCGTGAACCCGATCGCGGCGCACGCGGCGGCGACGATCCAGAACCGCAGGATGATCTTCGTCTCCGACCACCCCTGTAACTCGAAGTGGTGGTGGATCGGGGCCATCAGGAACACGCGCTTGCGGAACGTCTGGAACGAGAACACCTGGATCAGCACCGACAGTGCCTCGATCACGAAGATCCCGCCGAGCAGGATCAGCAGCACCTCGGTGTTGGTCATCACCGCGAGACCGGCGATCGCCCCGCCCAGCGCGAGCGAGCCGGTGTCGCCCATGAAGATGCTCGCCGGGAAGCTGTTGAACCACAGAAAGCCGATGCAGACACCGACGAGGCAGCCGGCGAGCAACGTCAGATCGTGCTCACCGGTGGTGATGAAGGTGATCCCGATATACGCGAGCAATGCGATCGAGGCGCAACCGGCGGCGAGCCCATCGAGCCCGTCGGTCAGATTGACCGCGCTCGTCGTGCCGGCGACGACCAGGTAGATGAACACCGGGAACAGCGGGCCGAGATCGATACTGACATCGACGAACCGCAGGTCGACCGACGATGACAGGCCCGCCCGCTGCGTCGCCACCCACCACAGACCGACCGAGATCGCGACCGTGACGACCAGCTTCGTCCGCGCGCGCAGCCCGAGCGAGCGCTTCTTGACGATCTTCGTGTAGTCGTCGGCGAACCCGAGCAGCGCGCACGCGAACGTCGCTCCGTACACGCCCATCGCCGGCCAGCTCCGCGTCGACAGGATCAGGAACGGGACCGAGAACGCGATCATGATGATGATCCCGCCCATCGTCGGCGTCCCGGCCTTGACGTGATGGCCCTCGGGCCCCTCCTCGCGGATGTGCTGGCCGAACTCGCGGTTGCGCAGAAAGTCGATGAACCTCGGACTCAGAAACAGGCACAGCAGCAGCGACGCCGTGCCGGCGATCAACACTCGCCCCGAGATCGAGCCGATCACCGCGCGGCTCCCTCTCTGAGCGCATCGCAGACGAGCTCGAGCCCGACGCCGCGAGAGGCCTTGACGAGCACGACGTCACCCTCCTGGAGCAGCTCTCCGAGGAGCGAGGCCGCTTCGCCGGCGTCGGCGACGCTGTGCGCCTCGCCATCGAACCGGTCGGCGATCGCCGCCGCGAGTGGACCGACGGTCACCAGCACGTCGACACCCGCTCTCTCCACGTGCTCGCCCAGCTCGACGTGGAAGTCGCGCTCGGCCGGCCCGAGCTCGAGCATGTCACCGAGCACCGCAACCCGTCGGCTCGCGTCCGTGCCCGACGCGGTCGCGGCGAGCTCGTCGAGTGCTGCGCGCATCGACATCGGGTTCGCGTTGTAGCAGTCATCGATGACCGTCACCCCGTCGGCGAGCTCGATCCGCTGGCCTCGCCCGGCTGACAGCTCGAGCTCGACGCGGCCGTCGGGGATCACGCCGACCGCTCGCGCGGCGGCGACCGCGGCCAGCAGGTCGTGGCGCAGATGGGCTTGGGTGAACGGCACCTCGAGCGCGACCGTGACACCGCCCGGGATCGCGATCTGCACGTGTGCTGCATCGGCGGCGAGTAGCCGCACGTCTCCGCCGTCGCCGAACGTGACCACCTCCACGTCGGTCCGCAGGTATGGCTCGAGCAGTCGCTCGCCGGCGGGCACCACGGCCGTCCCGCCGCTCGGCAGCGCCGCGATCAGCTCCGCCTTGGCGGCCGCGACCGCCTCGATCGTGCCGAGCAGCTCGAGGTGAACCGGGCCGACGTTGATGATCACGCCGACGTCGGGCTCGGCGATCGCGCCGAGCTCGGCGATCTGGCCGATACCCCGCATCGCCATCTCAAGGACCAGCACCTCGGTCCCGAGCGGCGCCGCGAGGATCTCCAGCGGCACCCCGATCTCGGTGTTGTAGTTGGCGCGCGAGCCAACGGTGTGGCGGTACGGCGCGAGCACCGCGGTGAGGATGTCCTTGGTCGAGGTCTTCCCGGTCGAGCCGGTGACGCCGATCACCTTGGCGTTCAGCTCTTCTCGCCACGCCGTCGCAAGCCGTTGCAGCGCGCGCAGCGGGTCGTCCGCCGCGAGCAGCACGTCGGGCACTCCACGCTTGACCGCCTCCGCATGATCCGGGGTCGTCAGGACTCCCCACGCTCCGGCCTCCAGCGCGTCAGGCGCGAACCGGCCGCCGTCGGCGCGCTCGCCGGGAAGGCCGACGAACAGAGCACCTGGACCCGCATCGCGCGAGTCGATCGTGGCGCGCTCGGGGCCGGTGACGGTCGGCGGCGCGGCGATCAGGCGCGCCCCAGCGGCCTGCGCGACCCGCTCCGGGGTCCAGCTCCTCATCTCGTGCCGGCCGTGATCCTGTCCGCAGCATCGGAGACCGTCCCGTCCGATCGCATTGCCGGAGGGTACTTGGCGGGTCGGCTGCAGTCCGGGTCAGACGCTCGCGGCGCGCTGGCCGGCTGGCGACGGCCAGCCCGTCCGCGACGCCGGAATCGCCCTTGCCGGCCGGTCTGCCTCGACCAGCTCGAGCACCCGCCGCTGAGCCTCGCTCGCGCCTGGAGGCAGGGTCCTCGCACCGGTCGTCGGCATCCGCATGCGCTGATCGCCGCGCCGGTAGAGCACGACCGGTACCGCGCCGGCCGCGCGGCGCACCTGATCGGTCCATGCAGCAACGGTTTCGTCCGGGAGGTGTCCGCCTGCCAGGACAACAAGATTCGGGTGGTGCACGGCGAATGCGTCGCCGATGCCGACCACGCCCCGCGCCGACAGGCTCATGACCTTGACCCCGGCGCGCCCGCACAGCAACTCGAATGCCCGGATGTACGCGAAGTCGGGATCGAGCTCGTCTTGCGAGGCGTCACCCACCACGATCCGCACCGGGCGGTCGGGCGCCGGCGCGAGCCGCGTCGCGCGGCGTAGCCAATCTGCCCCCCAGCGTGCGGCGAACGCCCACGCTGCCGATTCGAACGTATGACGGCGGCTGATCTCCTCGAGCGCCGGTAGCAAGATTTCCTCGACGGCGTTCTCCACCGAGCGCAACGACAAGGCCGTCTCGATCGCGGCGTCCGCCCGCTCGGGGCGGTACGAGAGCAGCGCGCCGACCAGGGAGTTGCCGTGGTCCGCGAGGTCCTGGCGAGCGCGAGAGACGGCACCTGAGATCGACAGCCCCTCGCGCAGCGCGCCGTGGAGCGCGGCAAGCTCGGCGTAGAGGTACAACCGGTGCATCCCGGGCGATCGCTGCGGCGTCGGGAAGCCAAACCGGTGCTCCCAGGAGCGCAGCGTGCTCGGGCTGACGCTCAGCATGGTCGCGGCTTCACTCGTCTTCACGTAGCGCATGCACGACAAGGATCCGCTTTTGGGTGCATTTTCTCCAGCGACAGGCAAAAAAATGGAGGTTTAGGCGGCAAGTTATGGATAGATGGGCATGTTTGCGTGCGAATACAAGCCCTTAGAGCGATTTGGCGCGCTCCGAGAGGTGCGGTTGAGCGTGAGGGCGTCCGGATCAGCCGGACAGCTTTGTGCCGTTCAGCACTTCGCGGGCGACCGTGGCGTCGTCGAACGGGACCTTGCGGCCGCCGGCGAACTCCTGTCCCTGCTCGTGGCCCTTGCCGGCGATCACGACCACGTCACCTGGCTCGGCGGTCGCGATCGCGCGGCCGATCGCCTCGCGGCGGTCGACCAGGTGCTCGGTGTCGGCCCCGGCGCCGGCGAGAACCTCGGCGATGATCGCCTCGGGGTCCTCCGAGCGCGGGTTATCCGAGGTGACGATCGCGTGATCGGCGAGCGTGCGTGCGATCTCCCCCATCAGTGGTCGCTTGCCGCGATCGCGGTCGCCGCCGCAGCCGAACACGACGTGCAGGCGGGCACCGGGCGCACTCACGAGTTCGCGCGCGGCGCGGAGAACGTTCTCGAGCGAGTCCGGCGTGTGGGCGTAGTCGACCAGCACCGCGAACGGCTGGCCGGCGTCGACGGGCTCGAATCGACCGGGCGGAGCCGGCGCGGCGCGGAGCGCTCCTGCGGCGGTCTCCAGCGGCACGCCGAGCGCGTTCGCGACGGCGAGCGCGCCGAGCGCGTTGTAGACGTTGAAGCGCCCACGCAGTGGCGTTTCAACGTCGATCCGGGCGTCTGGGGTTCGGACGGTGAAGCGCGTGCCCTGGAGACCGGCCTCGACGTCTGACGCGCGATAGCTCGCGTCGCCGGCCTCGAGCGAGAACGTGAGCGGGCCGTCGAGGTCCGCCGCCAGCCGCGCGCCGTAAGGATCGTCGATGTTGACGATCGACGTGCGCGGCCGAGCGTCGTCGAACAGCCGCCGCTTGGCCTTGAAGTAGTCCTCCATCGAGTGATGGAAGTCGAGGTGGTCCTGGGTCAGGTTCGTGAACAGGGCCGCCGCGAAGTGGATCGCGTCGGCACGCCGCAGCGTGAGCGCGTGCGAGGAGACCTCGATCGCGCACGCCTCGTCGCCGCCCTCGAGCATCGCCCGGAAGTCACGCTGCAGCTCGATCGCCTCCGGGGTCGTGCGGACGACCTCGTGCTCGACGCCGGCGATCACCGACTTCACCGTCCCGAGCAGGCCCGTGGAGCGTCCGTCGGCCTCGAGCAGCGTCCGGACCAGGAACGCCGTCGTCGTCTTGCCGTTTGTGCCGGTCACCCCGATCACCTTGAGCGTGGCGCTCGGGTCGCCGTTGAACTTCGCCGCTGCGTGCGCCATCGCGGCGCGAACCGAGTTCACCAGCACCTCGGGGACGCCGAGGCGCAGGGGCCGCTCGACAACGAGCGCCACGGCGCCACGGGCGATCGCGTCCGGCGCGAAGTCGTGGCCGTCGCGGGTCAGGCCCGGAACGCAGAAGAACAGGGTCCCCGGGGTCACGCGGCGGTTGTCGTAGGCGAGGTTGACGATCTCGACATCGCCCCCGTGTGCTGCCGTGCCCCCGTCCGAGGCGCCGGAGATCACATCGTCCAGCCGCATAGACCCGTGAGGGTACTTGCGTGCCCGGCGCGCTCAGTGCTCGGCGGAGCCGACCTCGGCGGTCCTCAACGACGCGTCGAGCGCGGGCGAGACGCTGCGCGTGGCGCCGACGCGCCCGCCGAGCCAAACACGCGATGCGGCGAACAGCACGACCACCGCCATGGTGGCTAGGTAGCTCCCGTGAGGAAGGCTGAACGAATGATCCGACCACGGCCAAAGCAGCGCCACACCGCTTCCCGGCTCCGACAGGTCCCGGAAGAAATGGATCGCGAGCCCGAGCGCGATCCCCAGGGCCCAGTCACGATGTCGCCGGCCCGCGAGCGCTACTCCCAGCACCACGGCGATCGTCAGCAACGAGTGCGTGTACGGGCGCGGCGTCCCGGCGGTGAGCCAGTGTGCGCCCAGCTGGCCGGGCACGTGATCGAGGTCGATTGCGACAGACGCGATCAGCGCGGGCATCCAGAACCGACGGCAGGCCGTGCGTCCCAACGCGGTGAGCACCAAAGCTGTTGTAAGGAGGTGCGCGGTCTCGTCCGAGATGCCTCCCGGGAAGAACGAGTCGCCCGCGATCCGGCTGCCCCAATCGGCGGCTGCCAGGCCCAGCGTTGCAAAGACAACGGCTGTCGATGTGGCGCTCAGCGGCGTTTGCAGAGCGGTTGACTCGTCCTGAAGTCCCAGAGGGTCCGGGCGGCCCGGCATGAAGCGAGTGCGGCTTGAGCGACGGGGGCGGCCCACTCGACGTCGAGGTTAGCCGACCGAACACGCCGCAAGGCTGTGCTCGCTGACGTAATTTCACGACGCGTGCCCGAACCCCCGCGGCGTCCCGCTCAGCTCGCGCTGCTCGAGCACGCGGTCGGCGAGTCCGTACGCGACCGCCTCTTCGCCGGTGAAGTACCGATCGCGCTCCATGTCGGCGTGAACGCGCTCGATCGACTGACCGGTGTGCTTGGCATAGATCTCGTCGATTCGGGCCCGCAGGGCCAGCACCTCGCGCGCGTGGATCTCGATGTCGCTCGCCTGGCCCTCGAAGCCGCCCGATGCCTGGTGGATCAGGATCCGGCTGTTCGGGAGCGCCATCCGCTTGCCCTCGGCGCCGCCGGCGAGCAGCAGCGAGCCCATCGACATAGCGATCCCGTAACAGATCGTCTGCACGTCCGGGCGGATGAACTGCATCGTGTCGTAGATCGCGAGACCGGCGTAGATCGAACCGCCCGGTGAGTTGATGTACAGGTGGATGTCCTTGTCGGGGTCGTCGGATTCGAGGTGGACGAGCTGGGCGACGATCAGGTTCGCCGTCACCTCGTCGACCTGACCGCCGAGGAACACGACGCGGTCGTTCAGCAGCCGCGAGTAGATGTCGAACGAGCGCTCGCCGCGCGGCGTCTGCTCGACGACCATGGGTACGAGGGTGGTCATGGCTGGGGCCTCCTGTCGGTTTGCTACTGTGCAACCAGTTGGTTGCGTCTCAACATAGCAAATGTGCAACCTCACGGTTGCGCCTCGTTACTCCAGGAGGTCTCAGATGAGCGATCGGGTCGAACGGAGGCTGTGGCTCGCGGCCACGCCGGAGGACGTGTGGGACGTGATCACGGGCGCCGGCTGGCTCGCCGACGAGGTGCGCTTTGACCTGCGGCCGGGCGGCGACGCCGCGTTCCGCTTCGGCAAGACGGTCAAGACCGGGTGGGTGGAGGAGGCATCGCCACCCCGGGGCTCAGACGAAGCCGCCGGACGGCTCGCCTTCTGGTGGGGCACCGATGGGGAGCCGGCCACGCGGGTCGAGGTCACGCTCGAGCGCGCACGCGGCTGGGATGGCCCCGAGGGAACGCGGCTTCGGGTCGTCGAGTCCCGCCCGCTCGAGGCGCTCGACCTCGTCGCCACCCCGCTGCCCGGCGCCGGCGGCTCGACCTACGGCCCCGTGCTGGTGGCTGCATAGAGGTGCCCGACGACCGCGCGGGCGCCGTCTTCGGCGCTCTTTCAGATCCGACCAGACGGTTGCTGCTCGAGGCGATCGCGTCGCAGCCCGCGGCGACCGCGACCGAGCTTGCGGCGGGGTTGCCGATCTCGCGCCAGGCGGTACTCAAACACCTGGCCGCGCTCGCGGACGCGGGGCTCGTCGACCGTAGCCGCTCGGGCCGCGAGGTCCATTACCGGGTGACGCCGGCACCGCTCTCGGACGCGGTGTCGTGGATGGCCGACGTCGGTGGCCAGTGGGACGAGCGGCTCAGGGTCCTCAGGCGGACCGTCGAGCCAAGCTGAGCGGACGCGGACACGGGCGCGGCGCGTGCCGGCTCACTTCGGCGGAATGCCGAAGTACGGCACGGCCCAGCCGACGATCTTCTGGAACGCCGGCGCCGCGACCGAGCCACCGTAGATCGAGCCCTGCGGCTCGTCGACGACGACCAAACCGAGCAACTGCGGGTGGTTGGCCGGGACCATGCCGACGAACGACGCGACGTACTCGCTACTCGAGTAGTGGCCATTGATCGCGATGTTCGCCGTTCCGGTCTTCCCCGCCATCTGGTAGCCGGGGATCGCGGCGCCCGAGGCGGTTCCGCCGTCGCCGAACACGCCGATCAACATCTGGCGCAATTCGGCCGCGGTCGTCGCGGAGATGATCCGGTGACCGGCCGGGACCTTCGCCGCCTGGCCGCCGACCGACTGGACGATGTGCGGCGCGCGCAGGATGCCGCCGTTCGCGATCGCCGAGTAGGCCGCCGCCATCTGCATGGGCGTGACCGACTCCCCCTGGCCGAACGGGAGGTTGCCCATCGACGAGCCCGAGTACTGCGACAGCGGCAGGATGATGCCGCCGTCCTCGCCGGGGAGGTTGACGCCGGTCGGCGAGCCGAACCCGAACTGATGAACCCAGTAGTTGAATCTCGACGCGCCGAGCTTGGCGCCGATCTCATCGGCGCCGATGTTGCTCGACACCTGGAGGATCTGGGCGACCGTCAGCGTCTCGAAGCCGTGCGGCTCGGCGTCGTGGATCTGCCGGTCGGCGACCTGCAGCACCGGCGGCACCCCGAACTGGGTGTTCGGCGTCACGAGGCCGTCCTGCAGCGCCCCGGCGACGGTGATCGCCTTGAACGTCGAGCCCGGCTCGTAGTTGAACGACACCGCGCGGTCCTGGATCGCCCAGTTCGGCGCGGCGTAGGGGTCGTTCGCGTTGACCCGCGGCCAGTTGGCGAGCGCCAGGATCGCGCCCGTCTGCGGGTTCATCACGATCGCGGTCGCGCCCTTCGGCGAGTACTGCGCGCCGACGCCGGCGAGCACCTGCTCCACCTCGTCCTGCAGCGCGGAGTCGATCGTCAGCGCCAGTGTCTTGCCGGGGACGGTCGGGTGGACGTTGTTGATCGCGATCGGCTGACCGATCGCGTCGTCGACGACCTTCCGCACCCCGGTGGCGCCGCTCAACGCGTGGTTGTACTCGTACTCGATTCCGCTGACCCCCCGGCCGTCCCAGCCGGCGGTCCAGCCGATCACCTGCGAGGCGGCCCAGCCCCGGGGGTACACGCGCTTGGTCTCGGGCGTCAGCGTGATCCCGTTGATCCGGAGCTTCGAGACCGCGGTGCCCGTGGCGGCGGGAATCCGCGATGCGATCTTCTGATAGCCCGAGTGCGGCTTCGTCAGCTGCGAGAGCAGCGTCAGCATCGGCACACCGAGCACACCGCTCAGCTCCTGCGCGGCCTTCTGCGGACCGGGCGCGCCGTTTTGCGGGTGCATGATCAGGTACGGGTCGGCGATCACCTCGTCGGCCGACTCGGAGATCGCCAGCTGGACGCCGTTCCGGTCTGTGATCAGCCCGCGCGGAGGAGGCGTCTTGACGGTGATCACCTGTTGCGTTGCCGCCGCTCGCTGCAACGACCCCGCATCAAGCGTTCCCAGCTGCAAGGCACGCAGCAACGCGAAGCCGAGCAGCGCGATGAAACCTACGAACAGCCATCCGACGCGGCGATCGATGACGGCCATTGCGCCCGCCTACCCGCCGCTGGAGGTCGTGCCGGTGCCGACCGGCGCGATCGCCACCGCGCCGGTCGCCGTAGCCGCCGGCGTCGTCTGGGCCGTCGGCGTGGTGCCGGCGGACGGCGACCCTACGACCGGAGCGCCCGAGGCGCCGCCGACGCCGGCGGCCGATCCACCGGTGGTCGTGCCGGACGGGGCGCCCGCACCCGCGGCCGCGCCCGTCGCCGTGGTGCTCGCGCCGGTGCTCGGCGTTGTCGTCGCGGCTGTCGTGGTGGGCGTCGTTGTAGCGGGCGTCGAAGTCGCGGGGGTCGATGTGGCCTGCGTCGTCGCCGCGGTTCCGCTCGCGCCGAGCGCGGCGGCGCCGGTGGGCGGCAGCGCCGCCAGGAACGTCGTCGGGTCGGGCGCGTGGATGTTCGATGTGGCGCGCTGGGCATCCGCCGTGGTGTGCGGCGACAGGAACACGACCGCGTCAGGCGCGGGCATCACCATCCCCATGCGCGCCGCCAGCCGCTCGATCCGCTGGTCGTCCGCGAGCGACGCGACGCTGGCCCGCAGCAGCTGATTGCGACTCTGCAGCGTCGTCCCCTCCTGGAGCGAGCGGCCGACGCTGGCGCCGAGCTTCAACACCTCGACCTGCATCGCGACGATCCCGACCAACATCACGCCGAGCATCGCGATCCACGCCCGGCCCCGGATCATCCGGTCAAGCAGTGGGTGATCCGGAAGCGCTCGAACGAAGGCGACGGCCCGAGCCGGGAGCGAACCAGTCGTGCGGGTCCTGGCCGACGCGCGGCGCGGCCGACCAGTGCGGACGCGCGGTCCGGTGGGCCTGGCCTTGGGCCTCGCGATCGGAGCGGTGGCGGTGCCGGCAGTGGCGGTCGCAGCGCGCCGCCCGGGCGTGGCTGCCCGCCCGCCGGCGGGTCCGGAGACACGCCGCGGAGAGCTCGGCGAGGGC
The DNA here is from genome assembly GCA_963712675.1 of uncultured Solirubrobacteraceae bacterium. Lineage (GTDB taxonomy): Bacteria > Actinomycetota > Thermoleophilia > Solirubrobacterales > Solirubrobacteraceae > Palsa-465. The sequence continues at coordinate 364,311 of CAVQJF010000017.1, read as the reverse complement.
CGCTTGCGAAGCCCGCGCCGATGCCCGGTCGACTGCTCGCCCTTACCGGCGAATGTGATCGCGGGTGGTGTCATTCCGCTGGTACCTCCAGCTTTCGAGCCGCGCGCAGATGCGCCGACTTTGATCTGGGATTTGCTGCGACCTCACCTGGTGTCGGCGCGAGCGCGCGCCGGGTCAGAAGCTCCGCCTCTGGGCTGTGGCCGCACACGCACACGGGAAGCTCCGGCGGGCATACACAGCCCCGCGCCCGGGCGACCAGGAACCGCTTCACGCGCCGGTCCTCGAGCGAGTGGAACGAGATCGCCGCGAACCGTCCATCGGGCGCCAGCAGCTCCCAGGCCGCCGGCAGCGCGGCATCGATCTGGGCCAGCTCGTCGTTGACCGCGACCCGCAGCGCCTGGAACGTCCGCTTCGCCGGGTGTCCCCCCGCGAACTGCGCCGGCACCGGGATCCCGCCCTTGATCGTGTCGACCAGCTGTTGGGTCGAGGCGATCGGCTCGCGCCGCCGTGCGCGCCCGATCGCCCGCGCGATCTGGCCCGCGTAGCGCTCCTCGCCGTACTCGCGCAACAGCCGCGCGAGGCGTCGCTCGTCCCAGCCGTTGACGATCTCGTGCGCCGTCAGGTCCTGTTCAGGGTCCATCCGCATGTCGAGCGGCGCGTCGTACGCGTAGGAGAACCCGCGTGTCCACGTGTCCACCTGCATCGACGACATCCCGAAGTCGAGGTAGATCATGTCGGCGCGCAGCTGCTCCTCCGCCAGCAGCGCCAGCGCGCTCACGAAGTCGGCGCGGATGAACCGCGTGTGGCACGCCACCTCGGCCGCCAGCTCGGCGAACCGCTCCTCGGCGATCGGATCGCGATCGATCCCGATCAGCGTGCCCGCCGGTCCGATCCGGTCGGCGATCAGGCGCGCGTGACCACCACCGCCGACGGTGCAGTCGACCGCGATTTCGCCGGGCTGCGGATCGAGCAGCTCGATCAGCTCGCCGGCGAGCACGGGCACGTGCGTGTGGGTCATGTCAAGTAGTGTCGCCAAGGCTCGCTGCGATGTCGGAGATACGGACCAGAACGTCCTCGCTGTACTCGTGGTAGCGCGACCGGTCCCAGACCTCGATGCACACGCCTGAACCCGCCACGACGACGTCCTTGTCGAGGCCTGCGTACCTCATCAGTGTCGGCGGGATCATCACGCGGTGGGCCGTGTCGAGTTCGGTGTCATGTGAGAAGTTGAAGAAGAACCGCCCCAGCTCGCGAGCCTTCGGCGAGATCGGGCTCAAGCCGGCCAGCGTCGCTGACGTGTACGCGTCGTAGGCCTCCGGCGTCCACAGTGCGAGCGACCGCGGCGTGTCGTCGCTGGTCTCCGGCGAGGCCGCCACCACGACGCCGGTGGCGAGCGCCGCGCGGAACTTCGCCGGCACCGTTAGCCGGTGCTTCGCGTCTAGCGCGTGTTCGAAGGTTCCGCGGAAGGTCAAGGGGATTCATGGACCGGGCCGAACTCTGAACCCGGGTGGCTGGGTGGGAGGAGCCCTGCCACCCGGGTTCCGCATGCGGTCGCCACAATAACCCACTTTCTCCCACAATGCAACCCATTTCCCAACCTATCCCCCACTTCGCCTCAATTCGGGCCCATCGCGGGGCGCAAACCCAGTCAGCGCCTGTCGATCCGAGGGTGGGAGCGACGCCCACGGTGGGGGCTCAGAGCTGCACGATTTGATGCAGCTCGCGCGGCTGGGCGGCTAGTTGCACCCAGCGCGCAGTTCCGTCCGGGGCGTGTGCGTAGGTGTACGTGGTGGCGATGTGGGGCGCCGGGGGACGCCGGGGATCAGGCCACCGCCGGGCAGCGCCTCCGCGTGGCGCTGGGCACAGCTTTGTGGCGGGAAAAGGCGGCAGTGAAAAGGTCAGCGGCCGGGGCGGGTTCCGGAGTCCGCCCTCAGCGATCGCGACCGAAGAAACCTCCGCCACACGGAGGGAACTTCAGTCGCGACTCGGGTTCGTGCCGAGGGCCTGGCCACAAATGGGCGCTCTGGCGCCCATCCGTGGCCGGCCTGCCAGTCGAGACCTATCCGGGCGCCGTGCCGCGGGACGCCTTTACGCGACAACCTCCACACGGAGAAAGCTCCGCTTGAACGTGGGGCGACCATCCGTACCCCCACAACCACAGTTTTCATGGAATCCGGTGCGGCGGCGGGGTTGCGTCACTGCCCATTTCATTGCCGCCTTTTCACGTCCCGAGTTGCACCCGGCGCCCCATGGACCAGGGCCCGACGCCGGCGAGGCTCGCGGCTCACGCCCCGCGCGGCGTCAGGTGATCAGGCCCTCGGGTTCGCAGCCATCGACGGATCCGGCGAGAGCCGGCGCCCGCCGCGCGACGAGCGGCAGCTCGAGGACGATGCGCGCGCCCTTCTCGGCGGGTGCTGCCGCGAGCCGGCCGCCGTGGGAGCTCGCCACCGCGTCCGCGATGGACAGCCCATGGCCGTGCGCGCCGCGGCTGTGGCGGCCGCGGCGCGCGAGCTCCGCGACCGGCGCCGGCAAGCCGGGCCCGTCGTCGATGAACTCGATCCGGACCGTTCCGTGGCCCGAGCGCGCAGCACTCGGGCCCCGCTCGCTGGAAGACACCGTGCCGTCAAGCGCCGGCGCCGACGAGACCCGAACCTCTACCTCCCGTCCCCCATGCTCGATCGCGTTCGCGAGCAGGTTGCCCGTCGCCTGCGCGAGCCGCAGCCGGTCGCCGTGCACGAACGCCGGCCCGCCGGAGCACGACAGGGACAGCTCGGCTCCGTGTGCGCCGGCGCATGAGCGCCACGCCTCGACCGAGTCGGTCAGCAGGCCGAGGAGCTCCACTTCCTCCCACCGGCCGGCCGAGCGGTTCCGGTGCCCGAGCTCGGAAAGGTCATCGATCGCCAGCGCGGCCCGGCCGAGCTCCAGCTCCAAGGCCCGAAGCCGCGCGGGCGACAGGGACCCGACGCGAGTCCCGAGCTCGAGGCCGAGCCGCGCGGCGGTCAGTGGGCCGCGCAGCTCGTGGCAGGCGCGAGCGACGAGCTCCATGCGGCAGGTCAGCGTGCGACGGACGCACAGGACCGCGACCCCGGCGACGGCTGCTGCCGCCCAACCCGCGAGCGCCACGGTCGGCGTCATGGCTCGATCGCCCCGTCCACGAGCCGGTACCCGACTCCCCACACGTTGACGACGAACCGCTCGCCTCCGGCCGACAGCTTGCCGCGCAGGCGCGAGGCGTGCGAATCCAACGTCCTGGTCTCGCAGATGGTTCTGAACCCCCACACCCCGCGCAGGAGCTCCTCGCGACTGAACACGCGCGTCGGCTCCGAGGCGAGCGCGCGCAGCAGCGCGAACTCCTTCTTGGACAGCGCCACCTGCTTGCCGTGGAGCCACACCTGGCGGGCGAGCGGATCGATCTCGAGCGGTCCGATCCTCAGCCTCCCCAGCCCGGGCCGCCGACGGGTGCGCCGAAGCAGCGCGACGATCCGAGCGTGTAGCTCCGGGTAGGAGAAGGGCTTGAGCACGAAGTCATCGCAGCCGCGCTCGAACCCCCGCAGCCGGTCGAGCTCGCCGGTGCGACCGGAGAGGATCAGCAGCGGGATGTCGGCGTCGATCATGCTGACGGCGCGATCCGCCTGGCGCACGCGGCGGATCAGTTCGAGACCGTCGTGGTCCGGCAGGCCGAGGTCGATGATCGCTAGGTCCGGGAACCGCGACGCGAGCATGCGCTCGCCTTCGGCGGCGCAGTTGGCCTCGAGCAGTTCGTAGCCGTCGACCGACAGATTGTCGGCGAGGAACGTCCGCGTCGCCCGGTGGTCCTCGACCAGAAGGATCGTCGCCGGCGTCTCGTCCATGCCGCTCTGAGCCTCGCGCGCGCGAGAATCACCCCCCAAGTCGGCGACGGCCTGCAACATCGCGTTCAGTCGCTGCGAAGCGGGAGGAATCCCACATATGATCACGACGCATGTACCGACGCGGGAACTACAGCTCCGGCGAGGACTTCGTGCTCGAATACGGCGAGCTGCGGTTCACGTTCAACGAGCGCGACTTTCGCGAACGCTGCGAACAGGCGGCGCGGAAGGTCGGCTTCCTCGGCACCAGGGTCGAGGAGGACGAGGCCGAGGATCTGATCAACCTGGTCGTCAACGGCGAGGTCACGGATCCCGCATCGGCGCTGGGCGAGCACGTCAACGACTGCTGGCCCGAGCTCGTCGGACCGTCTGAGCGCTCGCTCGTGCACTGGCTGCGGCGACTGATCTTCCGCAGCGCCTGGCTCGACCAGCGCGTCAAGGAAGGCGAGCTCGATGTCTCCTTCGACGAGGACGCGAGCGCGTTCGTCTACATCCAGCCCGACCGCGGCGGCGAGCCGATCGAGCTCGCCCCGGAGCCGAGCTGGAATCGCGTCGCCTACGTGCGTCGCTAGCTCGCCCCGCGGTCCCTTAGCCGCCGGCTCCGAGCGTCCCGGGGGTGTACTGCTGGTCGGCCGGCGCGGGGTTGTCGAGCAGCAGCTTCGGGACCGTCACGAGCGTGTACCCGCGAGCCCGGAGCTGCGAGATGATCTTCGGCAGCGCGGCGACCGTTTGCGTCCGGTCGCCGCCGGCGTCGTGGAGCAGGATGATCGCCCCCGGCCGGGCGCCCTGCACAGCCGCGTCAACGATCGCGGGGACCCCCGGCTGGCGATAGTCGCTCGTGTCGACGGTCCACAGCACCATCAGCATCTTGTATTTCCGCAGCAGGGCCAGGGTCGTCGCGTTCCAGTCTCCGTACGGAGGCCGGAAGAGGCGCGGGAATGGCGCCCCGTATTCCCCGATCGCTGCGCTCTCCTGGATCAGCTGTGCCGTCTGGTCGCGGCGCGAGAGCTTTGACATCGCCTCATGGTTCTCGGTGTGGTCGCCGATCGGGTCGCCCAAACCGACGATCGCGCTCGTGGAGGCGTGGAAGTACTGCTCTTCGATCCCGACCTCGAAGAACGTCGCCGGCGCGTGCATGCGCTCGAGCACCGCCAGGATCTGGGGCGTGTACGGGCCCGGGCCGTCGTCGAACGTCAGCGCGATCTGCTTGTGCTGGTCGCCGGCCACGCGCACGAACGGGGTGTACGCAAGCGTGCGGGTGATTGCCGAGTTCTCGTCGGCCTGCTCGTCGGCCCCGAACGAACGAGCGCCGGTCCCCGCGGCCGCGGCGATCACCCCGAAGAAGCCGGTCCGCGGGGCGGTCGTTTGATGACGGGCCGCCGAGCCGCCGCCGGCCCCCACGGCGAGACCCACGATCAGCGCCACGCCGGCGAGCAGCAGCAGCGCGACCAACCGCCGGCGTCTGTGGCGGGGCTCGACGTGTGGCCCAAGGGCCGCCCGCGCCAATCCGCGCGGCATCTGGGCGGCGAGCGCCAGCACGGTCTGCGACCGTTGACGTACGCGGCGGCGGAGTGCGGTTGCTTGCACCAAAAGCAGGTCCCCTCCGCCATGATGCCGTGTCGCCCGGGCGGACGCAGCATGACCGCGCCCACATCGGTCGCGCCGGAGCACCCAGCTCCGACTACGCTCTCGGACCGATGAGCGCGCCGGTATGGGTCGTAATTCCTACGTACAACGAAGCGGCGACGCTGGAACGGATCGTGCGCGCGGCCCATGTCGAGTTGGATCGCGTCGCTCCATCCGGACACCGGATTCTGGTCGTCGACGACAACTCCCCCGATGGCACGGGAGCGATCGCCGACTCGCTCGCCGCCGAGCTCGAGGCCGTCGAAGTCCTGCACCGCAAGGCTAAGGACGGGCTCGGGCAGGCGTACCTGGCCGGCTTTTCGCACGCGCTCGCAGCCGGCGCCGAGCTGGTGATCGAGATGGATGCCGACTACTCCCACGACCCACGCTACCTCGGCGACCTACTGAAGGCAGCGCAGAGCGCCGACCTTGTGCTCGGCTCGCGCTACGTTCAGGGTGGCGGGGTCCGCGACTGGGGGCTCGTGCGACGGTTGATCAGCCGTGGCGGGGGCCTGTACGCGCGGCTGATCCTGCGTGTCAAGGTGCGCGACCTGACGGGCGGCTTCAAATGCATCCACCGGCGCGTGCTCGAGTCGATCGACCTGCCGAGCGTACGCGCAGAGGGATACGTGTTCCAGATCGAGGTCACATACCGCGCGCTGCTGGCCGGCTTCAAGGTCGTCGAGGTGCCGATCGTGTTCTCCGATCGGACAGCTGGGACCAGTAAGATGTCAGCGCGCATCGCTGCGGAGGCGATGTGGCTCGTCCCTAGCCTCCGTCGCAGCGCGGCTGCCGCGCTCGCCCAGGCCGGCAGTGCACAACGGCCCCGTCAGCCCTGAAGCACCTCTCCTAACGTGATCTCAACGTTGCCCCCACCGCAACCATTCGCTGCGCGGGCAGCTTCCACACGATGAGCGTTCAGAGTCCGCTCGGCGCGACGCCGCAGGCCGGCGCATTCGAGCTGACCCAGGGCGTCGTCGGCACGCGCACGGAATCGCGCTCGCGCGCCGGTCTGATCGCGCTCGCCGGCGTGGTCGGGTGCGGGCTTGTGATCGCGATCGCCGCAGCGGGCACCGACAACCTGCTGCCGGAATCGACCCGACCCGTACCAGGCTGGCTCGCGGGCCCGTTCGGCGGCACCCGCGTCGACATCGGCGTCGTCGGACTGCTGCTCGTGCTGATCGCGATGTTCGCCTCCTACGCGGTCTCGGTGCGCGCCGCGGACCGACTCTCGGGCCGAACGGTGCTGATGGCGATCGCCGCGCTGCATGCGCTCGTGCTGCTTGGCCCGCCGCTGCTGTCAACGGACGTGTTCAGCTACCAGATCTACGGCCGGATGGGCGCTCTGTACGGCGCGAACCCGTACCTGCACGGGCCGCAAGCGATCGCGCTCGACCCGCTGTACCCGTTCATCGGCGCAAAGTGGATCTCGACGCCGACCGCGTATGGGCCGCTGTTCACCGGGATCAGCTACCTGCTCGCCCCGATCTCGATCGCGGCCAGCGCGATCGCGTACAAGGCGATCGCGGCCGTCGCCAGCCTCGCGACCGTTGCCCTGATCTGGAAGGCGGCGCGGTTGCGCGGCGTCGATCCCGTGCGGGCCGCGGCGCTGTTCGGGCTCAACCCGCTGATCGTGGTTTACGGCGTCGGGGGCGGGCACAACGACCTTCTGATGCTGGCGCTGCTCGTCGGTGGAGTGCTCGCGGCGCTGCAGTACCGCGAGCGTGCCAGCGGCGGTCTGATCGTGATCGCGATCGCCGTCAAGCTGACCGCGGCGCTGCTGTTGCCGTTCGCTCTTGCCCGCGGCTTCGCGCAGAGGACCGACCGGCGGCGGTTCGACGTGCTGGCCGGAGCCGGGATCGCGGCGGCGGCTGTCGCCGGGCTCGCGTTCGCGATCTTCGGAACCGGTCCGCTGCATCTTCCATCGACGATCGAGACGATCCAGAACGAGGGCGACTGGCACAGCATCCCGGGCTTCATCTCGACCCGGCTGGGGCTCGGCGCGGTCGGCCACGCCACCGGACTCGTGCTCGCTGCCGTGTTCGTGCTTGCCTTCTGCGTGCTGCTCCGCCGCGTCATGCGTGGCGAGCTCGATTGGCTTCACGGCGCCGGTTGGGCGACCGCCGTGATGCTGCTGACCACCAGCTCGCTGCTCCCGTGGTACATCGCGTGGCTGGTGCCGTTCGCGGCGCTGGCGACCGACCGCAGGCTGTGGAAGACGGCGATCGTGTTGACGGGGGTCATTCAAGCCATCCAGCTGCTGGGTTACCTTCCGCACGGAAGCTCGCTGCTGGGGTTGTGAAGCGAACGTACCATTAGCCCATGAGAGAGCTCGCGTTGCTCAGCGTCGTTGCACCGGTCTACAACGAGGAGGCGACGATCGACGAGTTCTACGCGCGGATCTGCACGGCGCTCGAAGGGCTGCGGTTCGAACTCGTGCTCGTCGACGACGGCTCGGCGGATGGCTCGGCCGCCGCGCTCGAGCGGCTCGCCGAACACGATCCCCGCGTGCGGATCGTGTTCCTGTCGCGCAATTTCGGTCACCAGACCGCGCTCACCGCAGGACTCGATCACACCCGCGGCGACGCGGTCGTGATGCTCGACGCCGACCTCCAGGACCCGCCTGAGCTGATCCCGAAGATGCTCGATCACTGGCGTGCGGGCTGCGACGTCGTCTACGCCGTACGCGAGCAGCGCGAGGGCGAATCGCGCTTCAAGCTGAGCACCGCGCGCTGGTTCTACAAGCTGTTCGACAAGCTCGCCCAGGTCGAGCTGCAGCACAACTCGGGCGACTTCAGGTTGCTCGACCGCCGCGCGCTCGATGCGCTGCTGTCGATGCGAGAGCGCAACCGCTTCCTGCGCGGGATGACGGTCTGGGTCGGCTATACGCAGGCGGCCGTCCCGTACACGCGAGATCCGCGCTATGCCGGTGAGACGAAGTACACGCTCGCGAAGATGGTCCGGTTCTCGCTCGACGCGATCTCGTCGTTCTCCCATCGGCCGCTGCAGCTCGCGACGCTGTTCGGGTTCATCGTCTCGACCGTCGCGTTCGTCGCGATCCCGGTCGTGATCGGCCTGCGGATCGCGGGCTCCTACCTGCCGGGCTTCAGCTCGATCACGATCGCGATCCTCCTGCTCGGCGGCATCCAGCTGATTGCGCTGGGGATCATCGGCGAGTACGTCGGGCGGATCTACGACGAGGTCAAGGGGAGGCCGCTGTACCTCGTGCGCGCGCGCCTGAACATGCCCGAGGCCGAATCCGAGCAGGCACCGCTGTCAGCGGTCGGCGACCGCGCGCCCTAACCCCCGGCGGGGTTCGGACCGAGCGTCGGGCTCGAGTGGACCTCGCCACCGTTGCCCACGGTGGTTCCGTCAACGGCCTGCTCGAGCGCCGCGATCCTGTTCGCGAGGCCCTTGATCGCGTCGGCGATCGGGTCCGGGAGATGGATCCAGTCGGCGTCGGGCCCCTCCGGCCGGCGCCCTTCGACGCGGACCGGATGGCCGGGGTTGCCGACGACCGTCGAGTTCGCCGGCACGTCGTGGATCACGACGCTATTGGCACCGATCTTGGAGCCGTGACCCACGGTGATCGGCCCGAGCAGCTTCGCCCCCGAGCCGATCGTGACGTTGTCCTGCACCGTCGGATGGCGTTTGCCGGTCGCAAAGCCGGTGCCGCCGAGCGTGACTCCCTGATACAGGGTCACATCGTTGCCGATCTCGGCGGTCTCGCCGATCACGACGCCCATTCCGTGATCGATGAAGAAGCCGTCGCCGATCATCGCCGCCGGATGAATCTCGATCCCGGTGGCCGAGCGCGCGAACGCCGCGATCAGGCGCGGGAGCAGCGGCACACCGGCCTCGTACAGCGCGTGCGCGACGCGATGGGCCAGCAGCGCGTGCACGCCCGGCCAGGTCGCGAGGATCTCCACCGAGCTGACACCGCGGGCGGCCGGGTCACGGCTGTGAGCGGCCGCGACGTCCCGCCGGATCTCGCCCAACACTTTCATTGGTAAAGCGTAGCTGTCGGCATCACTGCGCTCCCCGCGCGACGCGAATAACGCGGTGGCATCAAGGTGCGAAGAACGGTGTCGACACGTACCGCTCGCCCGAGTCCGGCAGGATCACGACGATCCGCGCGCCCTGCGCCTCTGGACGCCGGCCGACCTCGATCGCGGCCCACACGGCGGCACCCCCGGAGATTCCCGCGAGCACGCCCTCGCGGCGCGCCAGCAGCCGCGCGGTCTCGATCGCGTCCTCGTCGGAGACCGCGATCACCTCGTCGATCACCTCGCGGTTGAGGACCGCCGGCACGAACCCGGCTCCGATCCCCTGGATCTTGTGCGGTCCGGCGCGCCCGCCGGACAGCACGGCCGATGAGCGGGGTTCGACCGCGACCACTCGGCAGCGGGGATTGCGCTCCTTGAGCAGCTCGCCGGCGCCGGAGATCGTGCCCCCCGTGCCGACGCCGGCGATGAACACGTCCACCGAGCCGTCGAGGGCATCCCAGATCTCGGGGCCCGTCGTGCGTCGATGGATCTCCGGGTTGGCTGGATTGGAGAACTGGTCCGGAAGGAACACGTCGTCGCGGGCCGCCATCGCGCGAGCGGCGTCCACCGCCTCGGTCATGCCGCCGAGCGACTCCGTCACCTCGACCCGCGCGCCGTACAGGCGGAGCAGGCCTTCGCGCTCACGGCTCATCCCCTGCGGCAGCGTCAGCACGAGGTCATAACCCTTTGCCGCGCACACGAACGCGAGCGCGATCCCGGTGTTGCCGCTGGTCGCCTCGACGATCGTCGTCCGGCCCGGCTCGATCAGGCCCTGACGCTCGGCGGCCTCGATCATCGAGACGCCGATCCGGTCCTTGACGCTGCCGCCCGGGTTCAGCGCTTCGAGCTTGGCGAACAGCTCGGCGCCGAGCCCCGGGTGCACGCGCGTGAGCTGCACGACCGGCGTGCGGCCGACGTGCGCGGCGATGTTGGTCGGGACGAGAGCCAATCCGCCCGACACCCTACGAGAAAGCCGTTCAGGCCAGGATCTTCGCCTTCTGCGCCTCGAACTCCTCGTCCGTCAATGCGCCCGCCGTCCGGAGGTCGTTGAGCTTCTTCAGCTCGTCCAGCGGGTCGGGGGCGGCGGCCGGCGCCGCGGCGGGCACCGGTGCGGCCTGAGCGGCGTGGGCGGCGGCGATGTCCTCCTCGGTCCTCGGCTGGATCGCCAGCCCATCCGGGTCACTCTCGAAGTACTTGACACGGATCGGGTCGCCGACCCTGGGGATGTTGATCCGCGACACCGTCGCCTTCTTGACGGCCTGGAACGGCTCGCCACCCTGCGGCTCGACCCGCAGGGTCAGCTTCACGCGCGGGTTGTCATTGATCGTCATGCCGGTGTCCTTGACGTCGGTGATCACCGCCCGCGCCTCGATCATCGGCCCCTTGTCCTTCTTCTCCCGTCCAAACATGCGCACCCTCTCTGGTTCGAGTTTCGCAGCCAAGATAGTCGCGCCACGGCGACCTGTCAGTTGCGCGACCGTCTCGATCGAGTCTCACCTCAAATGTGGTACATCGGCGCGCCTGACGAGCGCGCCTCGGCCTCGGAGACGTCCGCGATCGTCGTCTCGGCAAGCACGTCCCGCGCCGCCTGAGCGGCCTGTGCGAACACGCCCTCCGAGCCGGCGCCGAGCGGGCCGTCGAGCAGCTCGACGATCTCGAGGACGGTGATCTCCGCGGCGGGGCGCGCGAAGCTGTAGCCGCCCTTGACGCCGCGTTGGGACCGGAGGATGCCGGCGCGACGGAGCGTCGCGAACAGCTGCTCGAGGAACTGCACGGGGATCGAGCGACGGCGGGCGAGCTCGGCGATCGGCACCGGCCCCGAGTCGCCGTGCTGCTGCAGCTCGACGAGCGCGTTCAGCGCGTACGGTGACTTGGTCGTGATCGACAGCACTGGGCTCGATCGTAGCCGCCTCGGGCGCGGTCGCGCCCGAGAATTCTCAGATCCAACCCCGCTCGGTGGCGATAAGCACCGCCTGGGCGCGATCCATCGCGCCGAGCTTGCCGTACACGTTGTGCAGGTGGGTGCGGACCGTGCTCGTCGAAAGCCCGAGCTCGCCGGCGATCTGCTTGTAGACCATCCCCTTCGCCAGACGCCTGAGGACCTCGACTTCGCGCGCGGACATCGGGCACGGGTCGATCTGCCGGGGGCGGCCAGCGGACGAATGCAACGGCAGGTCGTACATCACGGTGCGCAGCTCCGGCGGCTTGATCCCGACGCTGCGGGCGACCGCGAGCAGCTCCGACGGCGTGACGGCGCCGCCGAGCGCATAGTGGGCGAGCATGTCAGCCAGCCGGATCAGCGCGGCCTCGCCGTCGGCGTCCTCGGCGTGGTGGCGCTCGATCACGCTCGCGATCGACTTGGGAAGTCCCCACCGGCGGGCGAGCACGCCGCCGACGAGAGCGTGGTCGACACCGAGCTCGCGGCGCTCGCGCTGGATCCGCTCCTCCGGAGTCCGGGCCTCGCCGTGGACCTGGCGCGGGTAGCCGGGGTAGGCGTGGACGAGGACCAGCTTCCCGATGTCGTGGAGCAGCGAGGTGACCATCAGGCGGTCGCGGAAGTCATAGTTGAGCTCGCGCGCGAGCCGGTCGGCGGCGCGCTGCGTCGCGACGGCGTGCAGGCGGAACCGCTCCGGGATCCCCTGCCAGACCGCGGTGCGTTCGAAGAAGTCGAATGTCCGCGCGCGGTTGGCGATCGCCAGCACGGTCCGCGGCGTCAGCACCTCGACCCCCTTGACAGCGCTCTCGACGCGCCCGCGCTGGCGGCCATCGACCTGGTTGGCGAGCCGCATGACGGCGACCGCGAGCGCGACGTCGGCTTCGACCGTTGCGATTACGTCCGCGGTCGGCGGGTCGCCGGCTTCGAACAGCCGCACCACGCGGTTGCGTGATTCGACCAGCACGGGAAACGCCTCGAGCGCCTCGAACGCGGCCGTCAGGCGGCGCCCGTGGCCTTCGTTGTGGTGCCGCTCGCGGGCGGCATAGGGGTCGGTGTTAGGCGTCGCTACTGCGGCCAAAGTTGCCACGGGTGGCTCACTCGTACTCGAAGACAAATCGGATACGGCTGGGTAGACCGTTCGGCCAGAACCCTGCCTACGGTTCATATCGGCAGATGTTCGAGCACGGTTTAGCCGAGTCGTGCTATCCGTGCCTCACACCGACCGTGCGAGAGCGCGGTCGATCCGCGCGAGCGTCTCCTCGCGCCCGAGCAGCGCGACGCTCTCGAAGATCCCGGGCGACACGGTGCTGCCGGCGATCGCGACCCGCACCGGTTGGAAGATGCGGCCTGGCTTCTCGCCGCGCCGGGCCACCAGCCCGCGAAGCGCCGACTCGACGTTCTCGGTCGTGAACGGGTCGATCCCTGCGAGCGCCTCCCGGGCGGCGCGCAGGTTCTCGGCGCCACCGTCGCGTCCGATCGTCTTGTCGAATGCCGCCTGATCGTCCGCTGGGCCGTCGAACAGGAACCCGGCGAGCGGCCAGAAGTCCGCGAGCGTCTGGATCTTCTCATGCGAGATCTCGACCGCCCCCCGAAGCCCGGCGCGACCGGTGTACTGTTCGAGCCGGCGGGTGAGCTCATCGATCCCCAGCTCGCGCAGCCAGCGACCGTTCATGTGGCGGAGCTTCTGCTCGTCGAACACGGCCGGGTTCTTCGATACGCGATCGAGCCGGAACCGCTCGGCGAGCTCGGGGAGGCTGAAATGCTCCTCGTCGGCGGCGAACCCGGCGCCGAGCAGGGCCGTGTAGTTGTCGACCGCCTCGGGCAGGTAGCCGGCGTCGCGGAGCTCCTGCACCGACGCGGCGCCGTGACGCTTTGACAGCTTGCGGCCGTCGGGGCCATGCAGCAGCGGCAGGTGGGCGTAGGTCGGCGCGGGCTCGCCGAGCGCCTCGAACACGAGCAGCTGCTTGGGCGTGTTCGAGAGATGGTCCTCGCCCCGGACAACGTGCGTGATCGCGGCGTCGAGGTCGTCGACCGCGACGGCGAAGTTGTACAGCGCCGAGCCGTCGGCGCGGGCGATCACGGGGTCGTCCATGCTCGCGTTCGGGAACCGCGTCTCGCCGCGGATCGCGTCGTGCACGATCGTCTCGCCGTCGTCGGGCACCCGCAGGCGGATCGCCCCGGCGGCCTCCGCGGCCCCGCGGAAGCCGCGGCCGGCGCCGTGCTCGGCCTTGAACGCCTTGACGTCCTCGGCGGTCGCCGCCGAGTGGTAGGCATGCCCGGTCTCGAGCAGCCTCGCCAGCGCCTCGGCGTGGCGCGGGGCGTTGGCCGACTGGAAGATCGGCCCCTCGTCCCAATCGAGTCCGAGCCAACGCAGCGCGTCGAGGATCTGCTCGACGTTTTCCGGGGTCGATCGCTCTCGGTCTGTATCTTCGATCCGCAGCACGAGCGTCCCGTCTTGTGGACCGCGGGCGAGGAGCCAGTTGTACAAAGCAGTCCGGGCGCCACCGATGTGGAGCGCCCCTGTCGGGGATGGAGCAAAGCGAACGCGCATGAGAGAGATCGTCTGATGCTAATCGGAGCTCACGTATCGCAGGCCGGTGGGCTGCACAAGGCCGTCGAGCGAGGCCTCGAGATCGACTGCACGGCGATCCAGATCTTCAACCAGTCACCGCGCATGTGGAAGCCGACCGCGTACACCGACGATGACTTCGCCACGTTCAATGAGGCGGTCGGGCCGAGCCCGATCGACGGCGTCCTGATCCACGCCGTCTACCTCATCAACTGCGCCACTACCGACCGCGCGATGCGCCGGAAGTCGCTCGCCTCGCTGAAGCAGTCGCTGCGCGTCGGAGATGGGATTGGGGCCTCCGGCGTCGTACTGCACGCGGGCTCAGCGAAGACGGGCGATGTGCCGAGGGCGATCGCCCGCGCCGGCAAGTTGATCGCCGAGGCGCTCGCCGAGACCGAGCGGTGCCAGCTGCACCTCGAGGACACCGCAGGCGCCGGAGGCACGCTGGGGCGCTCGTTCGAGGAGCTGGCCGCTCTGCTTGAGGCGAGTGGTGGGAGCGAGCGGCTCGGAAGCTGCCTCGACTCGTGCCACCTACTCGCGTCCGGGTACGACGTGCGGACGCCGGCAGGTGTGACCGAGGTGCTCGACGAAGCGGTCAAGGCCCTCGGCAAGGGCCGGATCCGGTCGCTGCACCTGAACGACTCGCTCACTCCGCTCGGCTCGAACCGCGACCGCCACGCCGTGATCGGCGAAGGCGAGCTCGGAGAGAAGGGGTGCGCCGCGTTCCTCTCGGAGCCTCGCTTCCAGGGGCTGCCCTGCGTGATCGAGACGGGGCGAGACGACGGGCGGGTGACCGCCGCCGACGTCGAGCTCGCGCGGAAGCTGCTCAAACGTGGCAAGGCATCACGCGCGCGGCGCAAACGCTAGCGTCCAGGGTATGCCCTCCCCCGCCGGCGCCCTCGTCGTATTCGGGATCACCGGCGACCTGGCGAGGAAGATGACGCTCCGCTCGCTGTACCGGCTCGAGAAGCGAGAGCTGCTCAACTGCCCGGTGATCGGGGTCGCGGTCGACGACTGGAGCGTCAAGAAGCTGACCGAGCACGCGCGCGAGTCGATCTTGGCCTGCGGCGAGCAGATCGACGAGGCGGTGTTCGAGCGCCTCGCCGGGCGCCTGCGTTACGTCAGCGGCGACTTCGCCCATTCGCAGACCTACAAGCGCGTCGCCGACGCGCTCAAGGACATCTCGGAGCCGGCGTTCTACCTCGAGATTCCGCCGTCGCTGTTCGAGACCGTGATCGCAGGACTGTCGGCGGCGGGGCTCGTGGCGCACTGCGAGCGGGTCGTCGTCGAGAAGCCGTTCGGGCACGATCTCGCGTCGGCACGCGCACTGGCCGCCGATCTTCACAGGTACCTGGACGAGTCACAGCTGTACCGGATCGATCACTTTCTCGGCAAGATGGCGCTCGAGGAGATCCTCTACCTGCGGTTCGCCAACGTGATGCTCGAGCCGGTCTGGAATCGAAACTACGTCGGCTCGGTCCAGATCACGATGGCCGAGAATTTCGGCGTCGAGGATCGCGGCCACTTCTACGACCCGGTCGGCGCGCTCCGCGATGTGGTCGTGAACCATCTGCTCCAAGTGCTGGCGGCGGCCGCCATGGAGCCGCCCGCGGCCGGCGACCCCGGCACGCTCAAGGACGCGAAGGTCGCCGTGCTGCGCTCGATGCCCGACGCCGATCCGGCGCACTATGTCCGTGGTCAGTACGAGGGTTACCGGGAGATCGACGGCGTCGCGTCCGACTCGCAGACAGAGACGTTCGCGGCGCTGCGCCTTGAGATCGACAACTGGCGCTGGGCGGGCGTCCCGTTCCTGATCCGGACCGGGAAGCAACTCGCGGTCAGTGAGACCGAGGTGCGGCTCGTGTTCAAGCACCCGCCGCGGCTCGCGTTCATCCGCTCGGGCCACCGCCGGCCCGAGCCGAGCCAGATCGTGTTCAAGATCGACCCCGGCACTGGCGTCCGGATCGTGCTCGACGCCCATCGCGCGGACACGAAGACGGCAGCGCCCGTGCATCTCGACGTGGAGTTCGCACAGGCGGGCGGAGAGGACCCGACCCCCTACGAGGTGCTGCTCCACGCGGCGCTGATCGGCGACAGCACCCCGTTCGCCCGCCACGACAGCGTCGATGAGAGCTGGCGGATCCTGCAGCCGCTGCTCGACGCACCACCCCCGACCGAGCCCTATCCGCCCGGCTCCTGGGGCCCGCCCGCCGCGGACAAGCTCGCCGCGCACTACGGCCGGTGGCGCGAGCCCTGGTTGCCGACCAGATAATCCGTAATTCAATGCGGCCGAGGACGAGTGACGCCCCGCGATCGGCGAGGCGTCACTTGTCCGATTCGCCTCAACTCAGGTTGAAGATGAAGTCGTACTCCTTGCCGCCGTCGCGTGCCAGCAGCCGCATCTGACCGCGGCTGTTGCGATACGCGCCGGTTCCACCCGTGATCGACAAGACGCTGTTGCGCGTGTCGTAGTACGGGCCCTGGACGGTGATCTGGCCGCCCTTGACGAACGTCGTCCACAGGCACTCCCAGATCCCCTGCTTGGGGGCGATGCGGTTGCAGAAGCCCTCGTCGTGGCCGACCTGCGCGGTGTTCGCGACGTTGTAGACCGGATTGTTGAACGTCAGGATGTTGCCCTTCACATCCTTGCCGCCGCCCGATGGAATCTCGGTGTCGGTGTTGGCGTGCTCGATCACGTGCACGGTGGTGCCGGCGACGCGGGCCCGGGACGGCTTGGCGGAGCTCGTGGCGGCGACGACGGCTGCAGCCGCCAGGGCTGCCGTGGCTGACAAGACGAGCGTGCGACGGTGTGATTTGCGGTAGTGCAACGCACTCCCCTCCTCATGTTGGACGCAAGGAACGGCCGCGATCGTATCTCGCACAACGAGGACCGCCGCGACGATAGGCTCTCGGCGCGCGGCAGATATGGCATTCGATCTGGTCATCGACGTCGAGAACAGCCCCGGGGCGCTGGCGCGGGTAGCCGCGGCCATCAACGACGCCGGCGTGAACATCGCCGCGGCGACGTGTCTCGGGTCGGGCGAGCGGGCCGAGATCCACATCCTCGTCCCGCACGCGGAGGCCGCGAGGCATTCGCTGGCGATCTCGCACCTGGCCGTCACGCGCGAACGAGAGGTCGTCGTGGTCGACGTCGAGGACTGCCCCGGCGTGCTCGCCGACCTGACCCGCAGAATCGCCGAAGCCGGGATCAACCTCGACATCGTCTACGTCGCGACCCGCAATCGCGTCGTGTTCGGGGCGGCCGACCTAGACGCCCTGCGGGCCGCTCTGCACGCGTAGCTCGACCTCCCCCACGCGCACGAGGTCGCCCGGGTGCAGCTGCCTGCCTCGCCGCGCCTCTCGCTCGCCGTTGACCCATACCGGCTCGGTCGACAGGAATGACTTGACCTGGGCGCCGCTGTCGATCACGGCCGCCAGCTTGAGCAGCTGGCCGAGCCTGATCATCTGACCTCGGATCTGTACGTCGCGTTCCATCGACCAAGGCTAGAACGCAGGGAGCCGTCGGGTCTAACCGCCGCCCAACGCCACCGGCTGCTGCTCGGCCTCGCGCGCCGCGGGCTCCTGCTCGAGCTCTGCCGATGCCGCGTGCTCCTGCTCCTGCTCGGGCTCTGCCGACGCCGCCGGCGCTGCTTCTGAAACGATCGCGGGGCCCAGCAGGCCGGCGAGCTCAGCATGCAAGCTCGCGCCTCGCGCGACGCGGAACTCCGGTCCGAGCTTCAGGCGCCGCCGCCCGACGGATGTGCGCAGCTCGATCACGACATCAGAATCACCGGGGAAGCCGGCCAGCAGGTCCTTCAGGTCACCGAGCGCGGTCGCGGGGAGCAAACTCGCGTCCAGCGCGAGGCGCACCGCGCTCGGCGGCGCGACGGGCTTGGCCGCCTGCTCCTGCGCTTGCTGCACCTCCGCGGCGCTCGGCGCAAAGCGCGTGATCTCTTGCACGATCAGGCACGTTCGATCCCGGTCCTTGTGGTCGACGCGGCCGCGGACGAGCACGATCGAGTCGTGGACCAGGACGTCCTCATTGCCGTTCAGCGCCTTCCCGAATACGACCAGCTCCAGCGACGCCTCCAGGTCGTCGAGCGTCGCGAACATCATCGGGTCACCCTTCTTCGTCCGCAGGCGCTTTGCCTGCGTGATCATCCCGCCGACCGTGACCCAGTCGCCGTCGCGTCGACTGGAGAGCTCCGCGAGCGAGCAGTCGGCGCGCGCGCTCAGCGCGGCGCCCAGCTCCTTCAGGGGGTGCTCAGAGATGAACAACCCGATCGATTCCTTCTCGGCGGCCAGCAGCTCCGAGCGGTCGAATTCCTCGGATGGAATCGGGGCATGACTCGGAGCGCTCGGCGCGCGCTGGCCGGCGCCGCCATCGAGCCCATCCGACCCGAGGTCGAAGATCGAGCCCTGGCCGATGAGCGCGTCCTGCTGGGCCTTCTGCCCCGCCCCCTGCGCCTGCTCGAGCACCAACAGCATGCCCTTGCGCGAGGCCCCCGTCGAGCCGAACGCGCCGCACTTGATCAGCGCCTCGATCGCCTTCTTGTTGACGGCGCGGTTGTCGACGCGAGCGCAGAAGTCGAACAGGCTGACGAACGGGCGGGGAACGCCGTCGTCGCCGCGAGCGCGCTTGATCGCTTCGACCGCCGCGTAACCGACCCCCTTGACCGCATCGAGCCCGAACCGGATGTTGCCGTCGACGACGATGAACTCGTGATCGGAGAGGTTCACGTCCGGCGGCAGGATCGCGATCCCCATCTGCTCGGCCTGCCCGGCGAAGAACGGAACGCGGTCCTTGGTGTCCATCACCGAGGAGATCAGCGCCGCCATGTACTCGGCCGGATAGTTCGCCCGCAGCCACGCCGTCCGGTAGGCGATCAGCCCGTAACAGGCGGCGTGGGACTTGTTGAACGAGTAGTCGGCCGATCGCTCGTTCGTCGTCCACAGCAACTCGATCACCGACTCGCTCGTCCCGGACGCGCGGCAACCGGCGAAGAACTCGGGCTTCAGCTTCGCCATCGCCTCCCGGTTCTTCTTTCCGATCGCCTTGCGCAGGTCGTCCGCCTTGGCGCCGCTGAAGCCGGCGATCTCCTTCGCGATCCGCATCGCCTGCTCCTGGTAAATGATCACGCCCTTGGTCGACTCGAGGATCGGCCGCAGCCGCTCGTCGGCATACGTGATCGACTCGGGGTCGTGCTTGCCCCGCGCGTACGTCGGGATCTGGTCCATCGCGCCGGGTCGGTACAGGGCGTTGAGCGCGACGAGGTCGTCGAACTCATCCGGACGGACCTTCTTCAGCGCCTCGCGCATGCCCTCTGACTCGAACTGGAACACGCCGATCGATTCGCCGCGAGCGAGCATCTCGTACGTCGGCGCGTGGTCGAGCGGCAGCGTCGTCATATCGGGCCGGTCGCCGGTCGATCGCTCGACGATGTCGAGCGCGTCCTCGATCACGTCGAGGTTGCGCAGGCCGAGGAAGTCCATCTTCAAGAGGCCGATCTGCTCGACCGGCTTCATCGTGAACTGAGTCACGACCCGAAGCACCTTGTCGCCGTTCTCGTCGACCCCGGCGTCGGCGACCTGCAGCGGCACGATGTCGGTCAGCGGCCGGTCCGCGATGACAACCGCAGCGGCGTGAATCGATGAGTTGCGGACGATCCCCTCAAGTCCCTGCGCCACCTCGACGATCTGCTTGGCGTTGACGTCCCGGTCCATCTCGACGCGCAGCGGCTGGCCCGGTTTCAGGCAATCCTCGAAGCTCGGTGCGCGGCCCATGATCGGCTCGGGGATCAGCTTCGCGAGCCGGTCGCCGATCGCGTACTCGTGGCCGAGCACCCGAGCAGCGTCACGGGTCGCGGCGCGCGGCTTCATCTGACCGAAGGTGATGATCTGGGCGACCGAGTCAGCGCCGTACTTCTCGGTCACGTACCGGTACACGCGCTCGCGCCCGCGGACCGAGAAGTCCGTGTCGATATCGGGCATCGACACGCGCTCGGGGTTGAGGAAGCGCTCGAATAGCAGGTCGTAGCGGAGCGGGTCGACATCCGTGATCCCCAGGGCGTAGGCGACGATCGAGCCAGCGGCCGAGCCGCGACCGGGGCCGACCGCGATCCCCGAGTCCTTGGCGTATTTGACGAAGTCCCAGACGATCAGGAAGTAGGCGTTGAACCCCATCCTGTCGATCACGCCGAGCTCGTACTCGGCACGCTCGAGCGCTTCGGATGACGCCGGATCGCCGTAGCGACGGCGCACCCCCGCGTCGACGAGCCCCCGCAGGTAGTCGCGCTCGGTGGTCGAGTCGGGCACGGGATACCGGGGGATCAGCTGCCGATCGAGCTCGAGCTCGACGTTGCAGCGTTCGGCGATCTCCAGCGTCGAGGCGATCGCCTCCGGCCACTCGCTGAATGACCTCGCCATCTCCTCGTTCGAGCGCAGATAGAACTCGTTCGTGTCGAAGCTCAGCTTCGGCTCGGCGAGCGTCGACTTCGTCTGCACGCACAGCAGCGCTGCATGGTGATCGAAGTCCTCGCGGCGCAGGTAGTGGACGTCCCCGGTCCCGACCAGCGGCCGGCCGAGCTCCCGTGCGATCCGCACGATCCCCTCGTTCGCCTGATCCTGCTCGGCGAGCCCGTTCTTCTGCACCTCGAAGTAGACGTTGTCGTTGCCGAACGCCTGCAGCAGGTCATCGGCGTGCGCGCGGGCTCCGTCCGCGCGCCCCGCGAGCAGGTGCTGGCAGAAGCGCGACTGCAGACAACCGGTGAGCACGATCAAGCCGTCCGCGTGGGCGGCGATCTGCGGCAGATCGAGCGATGGCTTACCGCGCTGGAAGCCGTCGAGGAAGCCGAGCGAGGAGAGCTTTACGAGGTTCCGGTAGCCGTCCGGCGTGGCGGCCAGCAGCGTGAGGTGAAAGCGGTCTAGCCGTCCGGGCGCACGCCTGGTGTGGTCCTCGACGACGTACACCTCGCAGCCGAAGATCGGCTTGACATCGTGCTTCCGGCACGCCGTGAACAGGTCGACGGCGCCGTTCATGACGCCGTGATCGGTGAGCCCGAGGGCCGGCTGGCCGAACGACGCCGCCCGCGCCGCGAGGTCGTCGATCTTGCACGCTCCGTCGAGCAGCGAGTACTCGGAGTGGACGTGCAGGTGGGCGCAGGCGGAACTCATCGCGGTCTTCGAGCATAGGCGCCGCGGCGGACGCCGCGGGCCTCCCGCGGGGCCTCCGAGCGACTTTCCTCCGCTCCTTGCGGGGGGTTTTCGCTACCCGCGCTGGGCCCGCTCGAGCCAGCCGAGCAGCGCCAGCAGCGGCGCGCTGTCGCCCTGAATCGTCGCGTCGACTCCGAGCTCTCCCGCGAGCACCGCCAGCACCAACTCACCCGAACACACGATCGTGGTGGCAACCGGGCCGAGCGGCGGCGTGTCGCTTACCGTCAACGCCTCGCCCCGCCGGACGTGGAGGTACGTCGCCCGTTCGGCCGGGACGCCGCTCTCGTGCGCGATCGTGAACCGCTCGCTGACCGTCCACCGCGGCTCCACGGTTGCCGCGGCGAGCATGAACGCCAGCGTTGGATCGAGCCTCACGCCGGCGTCGTACAGCTGCTCGAGGCCCAACTGCGCCCGCTCGAGGCCGATCAGCGCCCTGACCGGGCCCCGATCCCCGATCACGCGTGCGCCGCCGCGGCGCAGTCGCTCACGCAGGCGGCCCCCGAACGCGAGTCGGGCCAGCTCCGCGTAGCCGCCCGTCACACGGAACGCGACCTCGCTGTCCGCGCGCGGCTCCTCGGCGGCCACGATCTGCGCCGTCGCGGGCGGATCTCCGAGCGTCACCTGAATGCATTCCCGGTCGCCGAGCACCAGGTCGTACGCGATCGCGGCCGGATGCAGGGCGCCCTGGGCGGGCAGCAAGCCGATCAGCAGCCGGCCGGCCGTGACGGGGTCGCGCGCCGTGAGCCGCTTGAGGACCGGATGGAGCCACGGATTCGTCGCTGGGGGCAGCGCGTGCGCCCGCTCGGCCCGGTCGGGCAGCTCGCCCGGCTCGGGCTCCGGCGGGGCACTCGCCCGCAGCCGCGACAGCGCCGCGTCGAATCGCTCGCGTTCCAGCTCCGAGGCCGGTTGCGGATCCGCGCTCGGCGGCGGCGCCGCAGGTGCCTCGCCACGGGCCTGCCCAAGCAGGCTGCGCAGCTCGTGCACGGCGTCGTACACGCGTGCCGAGCTGAGCTCTCGTTCGCGGAGCGCCTGCTCGAGCTCGGCGACGCGCCGCTCGAGCTGCTCGACGCGCGACTGCGCAGCCTCGCGCGCCGCCGACTCACGCTCGGCGATCTCGGCGAGCTGGTCGAGCTCGGCGCGCAGCTCGGCCAGCGTCGCGCTCAGCTCGAGCTCGTCGGCGGACGCCGGGGGTGCTGGGGGCGTCGGGGGCGCCTGCGCCGCCGACGGCGAGCCAGGCGGTTTGCGAGGGGCCACCAGCTCGCGCTCTCGCCGCAGCGCACGCCGCTCGGCCGCGGTAGCGGTGCCGGTGGCGGGCGCCCGCTCGGGCGGCGGCGCCGGCGGGGCAGCGCTCACCCGCCGGCGCCGGAGCGCGACGGCCAGCTCCTGACGCAGGTCAAACGGACGCGGCCCAGCGGGCGCCGGCGCGGGCACGGCTGCAGGCCGCCGCGCCGCCGCAGCCACCTGCTCCGCCTCGTCGGCCTGCCGGCGGGCCGTTGCGAGCTCCTGTTCGAGCTCACGGATCCGCGCCTCCGCGGTGGCCAGCTCGCCGGCTTCGATCCGCGCCCGGGCCGAGTCCGTCCGAGGCCGCTGTTCGAGCTCCTGCGCCAACTCGAGCCGCAGAGCTCGCTCGGCGTGAGCCCGCTGGTCGGCGGCCCGCCGTTGCTGATCGCGCTCGGCGAGCACCTTTCGAAGGCGCTCCGGCTCGCGGCGAGCCTGCTCGAGCTCGCGCTCGAGGCGCTCGGCGCGGATCGTCAGCTCAGCGACGATCACCTCAGCTTCGGCCTGGCGCTCGCGAGCCCGCAGCGCGGCCATCTCCGCCGTGCGCGCGCGGCGATCGACCAGCATCTCGTCGTCGGGCCCCACAGCCGCCTCATCCGGTCCGACCGCGGACGCGTCGCCCGGGCCGACCGGCGCCGGCAACGGCACGATCGCGAGTCCGAGCTGGAGCCAGATCTGGCCACCCAGGTGCGGCTCCAGCCATGTCGGCACCGAGAACGTCATCTGCCAGGAGCCCGGAGGCGCTCCGGCGAGGCTCGGCGGCTCAGGGATCGCGGGGAAGCGATGGCGCGTACCGTCAGCCTCGATCACGAGCGTCGGTTGCCCGCGCCAACCCGGCCGGCGCCGACGCCAGCGTCCGCGGACGCGGATCGTCAGCTTGTCGCGATCGCCAGGCGCCCATTCGACCGCTTCCACCGCAAGCGCAGCTTGCGCGCCGGGAGTGTCGGCCATAGGAAGCGACCGTACGGGTCGGGGCGGACGGACCCGCCCCGGAGCATCAGCCCTCCGGCGCCCGCTCGCTCCGCTCGCGCAACCGCGCCGTGGCGGCCCGCGCCTCACCCAGAAGCGACCGCGCCTCGAGCAATCCGGTGCCCGCGGCGTCCGCGCGTCGCGCGTGCGCGAGCTCGGCGACCAGCCGATCGATCTCGGCCTGGAGCCCGGCGGTCTCGCCGAGCGCCGCGTCGCGCGCGACGTCGCTCCGGGCGAGCTCGGCCCGCAGTGATTCGAGCTGCTCGGCAAGCTCGTGCGTTCGGGCCTTGAGCAGTACTCGTTCCGCTCCGTCCTGCTCGATCAGCCCGAGCAGCTGCTCGAGCTCGGCGCGCAGCTCCGCTTGCGTTGAGTCGAGCTCAGCCTGGTGGGCCACGCGCTGCTCGAGCTCGGCCTTCGTGGCCGCAAGCTCCGCGCGCAGCTGGGCCGCGATCGCCGCGCGCTGTTGAAGCTCGGCGCGCAGCGCCGCGACCATCTCGGCCGCGGGCGAATCGTCTTCGGGGACTGGCGGCGGCGCCACCGCGTCAGACTCCTCGACCGAGAGCTCGGGCGGCCCCGGTTCGCCGTCGGGCGAAGCGGAGGACGTGAACGAGATCGCCGGCAGCTCGCGCTCGAGGTCGCCGAACCACAACGACACGTTCGCAAGCTGTGTCTCGAACCGTGCGGGCAGTGCGAAGCTCGCGGCCCAGGACGCCGATCTGACCAGCGGCCGCAGCCGCCGCGGCTCGAGCATCGCCGGGAACCGGTGCCGGCGCCCATCGGCATCGACCACCAGGAACGCCCGCGCGTCGTGCGGCCGCCGCCGCCCGCGCCACCTTCCCGTGACCCGGATTGCGATCTTCGCCTGGCCGAGGGGTGCGCATTCGATCTGCTCGATTTCGAGAGGAAACTGTCCGTCGTCCGTCATCTCGTTGGCCCTCAGCGTCCCGCTGGGGCGCATCCTACTGTCCGCGTCGTCGAACGCGCCAAGCCATGCGCGACTGCAGCGACCACAGCTCGATGAACCCCGGCGACGCCTCCTGGGAGAACAGGCCGCCCGATTCGGAGAACGTCGCGAGCTGCGCGTCGTAGACCGCGTTCGGGGACTCGCGCGTGATCACGCGCGCCGAGCCCTTGTACAGCTTCAGCCCGATCGTCCCGGTCACCTGGGCGTTGACGGCGTCCATGTACGCGTCGAGGTCGCTGCGGAGCGGCTCCCACCACAGTCCCGCATATACCAGGTACGCCCACTTCTGGTCGAGGGTCGGCTTGAACTGGTTCTGGTGGATCGTGCCGACGAGCTTCTCGAGCTCGGCGTGAGCCGGCAGCAGGATCGCAGCGGCCGGGACCTCGTAGATGTCGCGCACCTTCAGCCCGACGATCCGGTCCTCGATGTGGTCGACGATCCCGACGCCGTGGCGCGCGCCGATCTCGGCGACCCGCTCGAGCAACTCGACCAGCTCCAGCGGCGATCCGTTCAGCGAGACCGGAACGCCGCGCTCGAAGCCGATCGTCACGACCTCGGGCTCATCCGGCGCCTCCTCGGGCCGAGTGACCAGCTGGAAGACGTCGTCCTCGGGCGCGTGGTCGAGTTCCTCGATCCACTTGCCCTCGCTCGAGCGGCCCCAGAGGTTGTCGTCGAGCGAGTACGGCGCGGTCTCGGTTCCGCCCTTGACCGGGATCCCATGCTCACGCGCGTACGCGATCTCCTCGTCGCGGCCCATCCGCCAGCTGCGCACTGGCGCGATCACCTTCAACTCGGGGGCCAGCGTCGCGATCGTCGCCTCGATCCTGACCTGGTCGTTGCCCTTCCCGGTACAGCCGTGCGCGATCGTGTCGCAACCGGTCTGGCGCGCGTACTCGACCGCGAGCTTCGCGATCAGCGGCCGCCCGAGCGCCGTGAACAGCGGGTAGCCGAGGCCGTAGATCGCGTTCGCCTTGATCGCCGGCACCACGTATTCACGCGCGAACTCCTCGCGCGCGTCGACCACGTGGCAGTCGAGCGCGCCCAGCTGGAGCGCCTTGCCCTTCACGACCTCGTAGTCCTCGCCCGGCTGGCCGAGGTTGACTGTCAGCGCCACCACCTCGGCCTCGTACTGGTCCTGGATCCACTTCAGCATCACGCTCGTGTCGAGGCCGCCCGAGTACAGCAGCAGCACGCGGTGGACGTCCTCCGGCGCGGCGAGGTAGGAGGCGCTCTGGTGGTGGGATGTGTCCGCGGACATCGCCGCCAAGCGTATTAGGCCGGGACCCGGCGCAGCGGCCAGCAGCCGGCGGCCAGCGGCTGAGGCGGCGTCAGCGAACGCGCGGGCGCAGCCGGCGCCGCACATCCCACCACAGCGCCTCGTACGCCATCGCGGCTCGAGAGCCGGCCGCGTACTCGCCCACGGCGCCGCGCTCCTCCCCCATGCGCTCGACTTCGTCCGCGGACGGAATCGCCGCCCCGAGCATGTGGAAGGAATGCTCGGCGCGGACCCGCGCCATCACCTGGCGGTGAAGCGACTTGCGGACCTCGACCATCGAGAAGAACGCGAGCACCTGCGGCCCACCGGCGACGATCTTGTCGAGCTGGGCGAACGTGCGCGCGGACAGCGTCGCGGGGATCACCGGGACGAGCAGCGCGTCAACCGCCTCGAACACGCTCTCCGAGACGAGCGAGATGCTCGGAGGGCAATCCAGGAACACGTAGTCGTACTCGTCGGCGAGCGGCTCGAGCACCTTCGCAAGCCGCCGCGTCGGCTTCTTGAAGCCGTCGAGCTCGAGATCCATGTGGCGGTAGGAGAAGTCGGCCGGGAGCAGGTCGAGGCGCTCGTAGTCGGTCCCCTTGATCAGCCCGGCGACCTCCGACTTCAAGCCGACGAGCTTGCCCGCGCCGCCGCGGACCTTCGGCTTGACGCGGAACAGGAACGTCGAGGCGGCCTGTGGGTCGAGGTCCCAGAGCAGCGTGCGGGCGCCATCGCGTGCGGCGAGATACGCCAAATTCACAGCCGCCGAGGTCTTTCCGACCCCGCCCTTGATGTTGTAAGTCGCGAGTGCCCGGCTCATCCGAAGGTCCGGGCGACGAGCTTACGCTCAGCCTTGGACGCGAACGCAGCGAACCGCTCGGCGAGCTCCTCGCGCGCGGCGCGCTGATCCGCGCCGATGCGCTCGACGAGCAGCCCCATCGCCATCAGCGCACCCGCCCCGCCGGGCATCCCGGACACCTCCTCGCGCAGCGCGCGGATCGTCGCGGCTTGCACCTCTCGGTCCTGGTGGCGACCGAGTACGTCCTGGAGCGACTTCAGCCGCTTGATCATCGGCTTGACGACGTCGCTCGGGTAGAGCTCGGCGCCGAACAGCTCGAGCAGGTAGCGAAGCTCCTTGCCCTTCTTGCGCAGCTCGTGCAGCGCCTCCGGCGGACTCGAATCGTCGATCGCGCCTCCCATCCTCACCATCCGCCGGTAGACCTTCGCGATCCGCGCGCCGGCGACCCTCCCGATCGGCTCACCCGCGGCGGGACCGCCATCGATCCGGCCCGCGCCGAGCTCCCCGAGGAACGCCGGCCAATCGCTCCACAGGGAGGTGGCGCGATCCGAGCGCAACGCGCGGACCATCTCGCGGCGTGCCGTCAGTCGGCGCGAGCGGAGCACCCCGAGCAGCGGCTCGAGGTCTGCGCGGAAGGCCTCCGGCACCAGCGCGCGCGTGGACTCGAACTCGAGCACGTACACGTCGAGGTCGCGGGCATCGCCGGTGGCCTGCTGGAGCCAGCGAAACTCGGCCCGGAAGCCGGCCAGCTCGGGCGCCGGGAACACGGGCTTCAGCTCGCGCTGCACCGCTCGGGAGCGCCGCGTGGCGACGCGGAAGTCGTGCAGGAACTCGGCATCGACATCGGCCATCGTGCCCTCGAGGTTCGCGCGCATGACCTCGAACAACGAGCCCAGCACGGCGACCACGGCCTCGTCGGCGCGCTGTTTGAACGCCAGCCTGACGGCGGGCTTCGACGAAGTTCCGCCGAGCCTGCCGCCCGCCGCGAGCACGGCCTCGTCGACGAGCGGCGCTCGCGCCGGCACGAAGCCGAGCTTCCGCTCGAGCGTCCGTTGCGTGCGGGCGAGCGCGTCCTCGTACCCGCGCACTGCGGTCAGCCGGAGTCGCGGGCGCAGCGCGATCAGACGCCGTTCCGAGGCGACCACCGCAGGCTCCTCGAGCGTCAGCCGGACGACCGTCTTCTGCGCGTCGTCGAGCACGTCGAACGCTCGCAGCCGGCTGTGGACCTGGACCAGCGCGAGCAGCGCGCGCACACCCACGACCGGCTCGAGCGCGTCGCGCAGCGGGCCCGGGTCGAGCTCGACCGCCAGCACCCGGCGTGGCGGCGCCGACCAGGCGGCCGATGCCCCGTGGCCGCCACGCTGATCGCCCTGCGCTTCGTGGACCGAAAGCCGGCCGTCCTCGTGCGCCGCCGTCTGTCGGGCGTCATGCAGCAGCCCATCGAACGTGTCATAGAACGTCCGGTCGCGTTCGGATCCGTCGCGCTCCTGGAGCGCCAGATGCTTCCCGAGCGCGCCGCTCACCGCCTCGACCGTCATGCCATCCGGTAGCAGCAGTTCTGGAGGCATCTACACGAGCGACTGTAACCGGCCGAGCGCATCGTTGATCAAATCTTCTGTCACCACCAGCGGCGGTTCGAGCCGGATCGTGCCCGGTCCGGTGGCGTTGACGATCAGCCGTCGCTCGAACAGCGCCCGCCGCGCCAACTCCAGTGCGTCGCGGCCGGGTTCGAGGTCGATCGCGAGCATCATGCCGCGGCCGCGGACATCGACGACGTACGGGAGCTTCGCCAGGCCGTCGGCAAGCCGACCACCGAGCCGGACGACGTCGGCCAGCAGGGACGGTTCCGAGCAAATCCCCAATGCGACCAACGCCGCAGCGCAGGCGACGGGCCCACCCGCGAACGTCGAGCCGTGGTCGCCGGGCTGGAGCACGTCGGCGAGCCGGGCGCCGGTCACAAGCGCGCCGATCGGCAGCCCCCCACCGAGCGCCTTGGCGCTCGTCAGCGCGTCCGGGACGACCCCCGTCTGCTCGTAGGCCCACAGCGTCCCCGTCCGCCCCATCCCGGTCTGGATCTCGTCGAACACGAGCGCGGCCCCCGTCCGGTCGCAAGCGTCACGCGCGGCGTGCAGCAGTTCGTCGGACAGGACGTGGATGCCGGTCTCGCCCTGGATCGGCTCGAGCAGCACCGCGGCCGTGTCGGCGTCGACGGCCGCATCGAGCGCCGCCGCGTCTTTCGGGACGACGATGAACCCCGGCACCAACGGCGCGAACGGCGCCTGCTTTGACTCCTGCGGCGTCGCGGACAGGGCGCCGTACGTGCGCCCGTGGAAGCCACCCTCCAGCACCACGATGTTGCCGCCCGGGCGGGCGCGGCGCACGAGCTTCAAGGCCGCCTCGTTCGCCTCAGCGCCGGAGTTGCACAGGAACACCTTGCCGCCGAGCGAGCTCTCGGCGAGCCGGGCGGACAGCTCCATCGCGGGCGCGGTGTAATAGAGGTTGGTGACGTGCGTGAGCGCGCCAACCTGGGCGCGGACCGCCTCGACGACCTGCGGGTGACAGTGCCCGACGTTCACCACCGAGATCCCCGCGAGGAAGTCGAGGTACTCGTTGCCCTCGTCGTCCCACAGCAGGCAGCCCTCGCCACGCACGAACTGGACTGGGTTGCGCGCGTAGGTCCCGATCACGTGGGCGCGTTCGAGCTGTTGCAGCGCGGCCACGCTCACGCCGTGCCGCCGATCTTCGTCCCCTGCCCGGCGTTGGTGAACAGCTCCAGCAGCAGCGAGTGCGGCACCCGGCCGTCGACGATGTGGGCGAAGGAGACGCCGCCGTGAATCGCGTCGAGACATGCCGCGAGCTTCGGCCGCATCCCGCCGGAGACCGCCGGCAGCGCCTCCTGCACGCGCTCTGCCGTCGCCTCGGAGATCACGTTGCCGTCGCTGTCGAGCCAGCCGGCCACGTCGGTCAGGAACATGATCTTGTAGGCCCCGAGTGCGCGCGCCACGGCGCCCGCAGCCTCGTCCGCATTGATGTTGTACGACTGGCCCTCGCGGTCGGCGCCGACGCTCGCGATCACCGGGATGTAGTCCTGGGCGACGTGGTTCAGCACGCTCACGTCGACGCGCTCGATCCGCCCGACGAAGCCGATGTCGTGCCCGCTCGGAGACGTCTGGCGCGTGACTCCGAACAGCAGACCGTCGTCGCCGCACAGCCCGACCGCCGGCTGGCCATGACGGTTGATCAGGAGCACGATGTCCTTGTTGACCTTGCCGACGAGCACCATCTTCGCGACCTCAACGGTCGCCTTGTCGGACACTCGAAGCCCGTCGACGAACTCCACCGGAAGGTTGAGGCGCTCCATGTAGCTCGTGATCTCGGGCCCGCCGCCGTGGACGATCACGGGGTTCATGCCGACGTACTTCAGGAGCACGACGTCGCGCGCGAACTCCTCCTTGAGGGCGTCGTCGACCATCGCGGCACCGCCGTACTTGATCACGACCGTCTGGCCGTGGAACTCCCGGATGTACGGCAGCGCTTCGAGGAGTGTTGCTACGTCGCGCATCAGGTCGTGTAGTCCGCGTTGATCGTCACGTACTCGTGCCCGAGGTCAGAGAAGAACAGCTCGGTCTCGGCGCCGGCTCCGGGAAGCCCGATCTCGTACTCGATCTCCTCGCGCTGCACGGCGGCCTTGAGCGCATCCGCGTCGTACCGGACCACGCCGCCCCGCGCGCACACCTGCACTCCCTCGATCGAGATGTCCAGCGCCAGCGGCGCCATCCCGACGGTCGCCATCCCGACCGCCTGTGCGATCCGGCCCCAGTTCGCGTCGCCTCCGTAGAGCGCCGTCTTGACGAGCGACGAGTTCGCGATCGCGCGCGCGACACGGTCGACGGTCTCTGGTTCGCCCCCGTGGACGACGACCCTCCCGACCCGCCGCGCGCCCTCGCCGTCGCGGACGACCAGCAGCGCGAGCTGGCGCAGCAGCGCGTCGAGCGCCTCACCGAAGCGGAGCTCGTCCTCGGACTCGGGCTCGACCGTCACCCCACTGGAGCCGCTGCACTGGAGGATCACCGTGTCGCTGGTCGACAGCTGACCGTCGACGCTGATCCGCTCGAACGAGCGCTTGACCGTCACCCCGAGCAGCAGGTCGCACGTCTCGGGGGTGAGCGCGGCATCCGTCTGGACGAACACCAGCAGCGTTGCGAAACCGGGTTGGATCATGCCCGCCCCCTTCGCCTGGGCGGACAGCCGGACGGTCCCGCCTGGCAGCTCGACCGACAGCGAGGCACGCTTCTCGAATGCGTCGGTGGTCTTGATCGCCTCAGCGAACGCGGCGTCGCCGTCGGGCGAGAGCGAGCCCGCCGCCGCCAGGATCCCGCGGGTCACGGCATCCATCGGCAGCTGCACGCCGATCACGCCGGTCGAGGCGACCGCGACGAGCGCCTCGTCGCCGACGCCGGACGCCATCGCCGTGGAGCCCTGCATCTTGGCGGCGTTGTCGAGCCCCTGCCCGCCGGTCGCCGTGTTCGCATTGCCGGAGTTGACGACCACGGCGCGGATCGCATCGAGGCGACACCGTTCCTGGGTCAGCAGCACCGGCGCGCCGAGCACGCCCGAGCGCGTGAACCGTGCCGCACTCGTGGTCGCCGGCGCGTCCGACACCAGCAGCCCGACGTCCGGGGCGCCGGACGGTTTGATCCCGCCGGCGGCACCCGCCGCGCGGAAACCGCCGGGGAGGCCGCCCGCGAGCTCGGTCACGTGCGGCGGGGGCTCGATCCAGCGCGAGGAGAAGAACGCGCTCACGAGATCCCCTCGCCCTCGGGCAAGCCGAACATCAGGTTGAGGTTCTGGAC
This sequence comes from uncultured Solirubrobacteraceae bacterium, assembly GCA_963712675.1. Taxonomy (GTDB): domain Bacteria; phylum Actinomycetota; class Thermoleophilia; order Solirubrobacterales; family Solirubrobacteraceae; genus Palsa-465. The sequence continues at coordinate 332,953 of CAVQJF010000017.1, read as the reverse complement.
CGCCTGTGATGCGGCGCCCTTCCACAGGTTGTCGATCGCGCCGAACACGATCACGCGGCCGGTCCGCTCATCGCGGTGGACGGAGATCCGGCAGATGTTCGTCTCGCGAACGGCGCGCACGCCGACCGGGGTCTCGGACAGCTCGACGAACGGCTCGTCCGCATACGCCTCTTGATAGAGCGCTCTAGCGTCAGGCGAAACCCCCCCGGGGTTAAGAGTCACGTAACAGGACACAAGCTCCCCCTGGTCGAGCGGTAAAAGGTGTGGCGTGAACGTGATCGTCAGCTTCGAGCCGAGCGCGGCCAGTTCCTGCTCGATCTCGGGCGTGTGCCGGTGGCGCGGGACGCCGTATGCGTTGACGTTCTCGTCGACGCTGACGAAATGGGTCGCGTCGGTGGCGGCGCGGCCGGCGCCCGAGACGCCCGACTTCGCGTCGATCACCAGATCCTCGATCACGCCCGCGCGCGCCAGCGGCGCGAGCGCGAGGATCGCGGCGGTCGGGTAGCAGCCCGGGTTGGCGACGATCGCCGCGTCCCGGATCTGGTCGCGGTAGAGCTCGGGGAGTCCGTAGACGGCTTGCGGAATCAGCTCCGGCACCGGGTGCTCGCGGTACCACTCGCCGTAGAGCGCCGGGTCGCGCAGCCGGAAGTCGGCGCTCAGATCGACCACCCGGACCCTACGGCTGTGAAGCTCCGCCACCAGTTCGGCGGCCGCCCCGTGTGGATACGCGACGACGGCGGCGTCGACCTCGGCGTGGCGGTCGAGCTCGAGGTCCTCGAGTACGAGCGGAACCCGGTGGTACGGGTAAAGGTCGTCGAGCCGCCGCCCGGCATCGGCGCGCGCCGTCAGCGAGCGCAGCTCAAACGACGGGTGGCGGTAGAGCAGCCGCGCCGTCAGCGCGCCCGTGTAGCCGGCCGCCCCGAACACCGACACCGTGTCAGGCATCGCGGACCCTCCCCGACAGCTGATCCGCCAGCGCGGCGACGATCTTGCGACGCCGCGACGCGACGTCCTCGTCGGTCAGCGTCCGGTCGTGCGCGCGGTAGGTCAGCGCCAGCGCCAGCGAGACGTTTCCCTCCCCGAGTCGGTCCGCGTCGCGGTACACGTCGAACACTTCGGCTTTGACAAGCAGCGGGGCCCCGGCGGCGTTCACCGCCGCCAGGACCTCGGCGGCGGTAACCGATTCGGCGACGACCACCGCGAGGTCCTCGCGAATCGCCGGGAAGCTCGTCAGGTCCTCATAGAGCAGGGCGTCCGGGGCGTGGGCGGCGGCGACGTCGAGGTCCAGCTCGAACCCGGCGACCGTCTCGTCGAGCCCCCATTCGCGCGCGACGAGCGGATGGATCTCGCCGAGCCAGCCCGCCGCCTCGCCGTCGAGCACGATCCGCGCGGCGCGCCCCGGGTGCAGAAACGGCTCGGTCGCCCGCTCCAGCTCCCACGACACGCGCAGAGTCTCGAGCAGTCCTCCGAGCGCGCCCTTGGCGACATAGAAGTCGGCCTGGCGGGGCGCGGCGTCGCGCCAGGTCGCGGGCCGCGCCGAGCCGAGCAGCAGCGCGCCGACGCGATAGGGCTCGCGCGGCAGGGCGCCATCCTGCGGCAGGTAGACCGCCCCGGCCTCGAACAGGCGCACCGTCGAAGCGCCCCGCGCGCGGTTGCGGCCCGCGACGTCGAGCAGCGATCCGAGCAGGGTCGTCCGGAGCTCGGATTGGTCTTGAGACATCGGATTTTCAATATGAATTTTGGCGTGGTCTTCTCGTAGCTTGGAGGCGAGCTCGGGCCCGGTGAAGCTCCAGCCGACGATCTCGTTCAGCCCCTGCGCGGTCAATGCGTCGGCCGCACGGCGGCGCAGCCGCTGCAGCGACGTCAGCCGTCCGGACGCGCCGTGGCGCGAGGGGAGCGTCGCCGGCAGCTTGTCGAGCCCGTCGAGCCGCGCCACCTCCTCGATCAGATCCGCCTCGCGGGTGACGTCGCCGCGGCGGTGGGGCGGCACGGTCACGTCGAGGCCGTCGGGGGCGACGGTCGTGGTGAACTCGAGCGCCTCGAGGATCTCGGCGGCCCGCCAGCGCTCGATCGGTGCGCCCAGCAGCCCGGTAACGCGCGCGTCGCGCAGCCGGATCGTGGCCGGCGGCGGGCCGTCACCGCCGATGTCGATCGTCCCGGACGCGACGCGCGCGCCGGTGAGCTCGATCATCAGCTGCGTCGCGACCACCTGGGCCTGCATCGCCTGCTCGGGCTGGAGCTGCTTGTCGAACCGGTTCGATGCCTCCGACTGGAGGCCGAGCGCCCACGAGGTCCGGTGGATGTTCGGGCCGTCCCAGGTCGCCACCTCCATCAGCACGCGGGTCGTGTCGTCGGCGACCTCGCTGCGCGCGCCACCCATCACGCCGGCGATCGAGGTCGGGCCATCGGCGTCGGCGATCAGCACCATCTGATCGTCGAGCGTCCGGGTCTGCCCGTCGAGGGTCTGCACCTGCTCTTGGTCGGCGGCGCGACGGACCGTGAGCTTGGCGCCGGGGACTCGATCCAGATCGAACGCGTGCAGCGGCTGACCGCTCAGCAGCATCGCGTAGTTGGTGATGTCGACGACGTTCGAGATCGGGCGCTGGCCGGCGGCCATCAGCCGCGCCTTCAGCCACGGCGGGCTCGGGCCGATCTTGACGTCCTCGAACACACGCGCGGTGAACCGCGGGCACAGGTCCGGGCACTCGACCACAACTTCGATGCCGTCCACGGCGCCCGCGGTCCCGGGGTCCTCAGCCCATGGCGGCGGGTTCAGCGGCGCGCCCGTGGCGGCGTGCAGCTCGCGCGCGACCCCATACAGCCCGAGGCAGTCCGGACGGTTCGAGGTGATCTCGAACTCGAGCACCTCGCTCGCGATCGGCAGCACGGCGGCGAGCGGCTCGCCGGGCGTGAACCCGGGGTCGAGCACGATGATCCCGGCGTGGTCGGTGCCGATCCCGAGCTCGTCCTCCGCGAGGATCATCCCGTCGGACTCGACGCCTCGGAGCTTCGCCTTGCCGAGCGTCGTGCCGTCGGGCATCACGGCGCCCGGCCGCGCGACCGCGACGATCTGCCCTTGCGCCACGTTGGGCGCACCGCAGACGATCGTTGCCGGGGTCGCCTGGCCGACATCGACCACATTGACCGTCAGCCGGTCGGCGTGCGGGTGCGGCTCGGACTCGAGCACGCGGCCGACAACGAAGTGCTCGAGCGCGGCCACGCCGTGGTGGTGGATCGCCTCGACCTTCGTTCCCGTCATCGTCAGCCGCTCGGCGAGCCCGGCCGTGGCCAGCTCGGGCCGGCAGTACTCGTGCAGCCATTCGAGTGCCAGTCGCATCAGCCGAACTGCTCCAGGAAGCGGACGTCGTTGTCGTAGAACAGCCGCAGGTCGGGGACGCGGTGCTTGAGCATCGCGATCCGCTCGACCCCCATCCCGAACGCGAACCCCTGGACCCGCTCGGGGTCGTAGCCGTGCTCCGCGACGTGCCCGAGCACGTTCGGGTCGACCATCCCGGCGCCGAGGATCTCGAGCCACGCCGTGCCCTTGCAGATCGGGCACCGCTCGCCTGCGGCCGTGACGCCGTCGACGCAGTTGAAGCAGGAGACGTCGACCTCGACGCTCGGCTCGGTGAACGGGAAGTAATCCGGCCGCAGACGGATCTCGCGCTCGGATCCGAAGATCGCGCGGGCGAACGCCTGGAGGGTGCCCTTGAGGTCCGCGAGCGTGATATCGGTGTCGACCGCGAGCCCCTCGATCTGGTGGAACTGGGGCGTGTGCGTCGCGTCGGAGTCCGGCCGGTAGACGCGGCCCGGGACGATGATGTAGATCGGCGGCGGCTGGGCCTCCATCGCGCGGATCTGCATCGGGCTCGTGTGAGTCCGGAGAACCGTGTGCTCGTCGATGTAGAAGGTGTCCGTCCGCTCGCGAGCCGGATGCGTGGGGCTGTGGTTGAGCGCGTCGAAGTTGTAGTAGGTGGTCTCGACCTCGGGCCCCTCGGCGACGTTGAAGCCGAGGCCGATGAACACGTCCTCGATCTCGCGACGGGTCGAGGTCAGCAGATGCAGACGACCGATCGCGGGCAGCGGATCGCCGGGGAGCGTGACGTCGATCCGGTCTTCCGCCAGCTTCGCGTCGAGCTCCCGCCCAGCAAGCTTCGCCGCCTTGGCGTCGATCGCCGCCTCGAGTTGTTGGCGCGCCTGGTTGGCCGCCTTCCCGGTCGCGGCGCGCTCTGCCGGCGGGAGCTCCGCGACGCCGCGGAGCAGGTTCGGGAGCTCGGCCTTGCGTCCGAGGAAGCGGATCCGGACCTCCTCGAGCGCCGCCGTGTTCCCGGCCGCCTCGACCGCGGCGTTTGCTTCGGCGACGATCTGCTCGATCCGCTCGGTCATGCGGGCCGCATCCTATGTCCGAGTTCGTACAGGGCGATCGTTGCCGCCATGGCGGCGTTGAGCGAGTGGGTGTTGATCGGGATCCGCGCGACGACATCGGCCGCTTCGAGGACTTGTTGCGGGAGCCCATCCCGCTCGGAGCCAACGAGCAGGCTCACATCCCGTTCTTTGGCGTTTGCGTCCGGACCCTCCGGACGTGAGCGCCAAAGTTCGATGGACCCCGCGGCGTCGAGCGCGATCGTGGTGCCCGGCAGCGCTGAGATGTCGTTGACGCGCGTGACCGCGACCGCGAACACGGCACCCATCGAGGCGCGGACGGCCTTGGGGCCGAACGGATCCGCCGTTCCCGGGCCGATCGCGACGCACGATGCGCCAAACGCCTCGGCGGAGCGCAGCACGGCGCCGACGTTGCCCGGGTCGTGGACGCCGTGCAGGTACACGCACAGCGGTTTTTGGGCATTTGGTGCCCACCGCTCGTCGTAGACCGCGAGCGCGCGCGTGCCCGATGCGAGCCCGGCGGCTTGGTTGAGCAGCTTCGGGTCGACCTCGACGCCTTCGAGGCCGCTGCCGGCCGCGACGTAGCGATCGACGGCCGTCCACCCCGCCGCATCCGCCGCTGCCAGCAGGTCCTCGCCCTCAGCGACGAACCGCCCGGCCCGTTCGCGCTCGCGGCGGCGCATCCGCAACTTGCGGATCTCCTTCAGTCGTTGGTTGTGCTGGCTCGTGATCGTCATAAAAAAAGGCGCCCTCCGTCCGGAGTGGCGCCCTGTCGGCGGTGCTGGTCCGTCGGCTGGTGCTCAGCCGGCCGCCAGCGCCTCGCGGGCGCGGTCGGCAAAACGTCGGAAGGTGTCGGCGTCGCGGACGGCCATGTCCGCGAGGATCTTGCGGTCGAGCTCGACGCCGGCGAGCTGCAGGCCGTGCATGAACTGCGAGTAGGACAGGCCGTTGATCCGCGCGGCAGCGTTGATCCGCGTGATCCACAGGCGGCGGAAGTCGCGCTTGCGGTTCTTCCGGTCCCGGTACCGGTACTGGTCGGCCTTGAGCACGGCCTCCTTCGCGGTCCGGTAATGCCGGCTCGCGTCGCCGCGGTACCCCTTCGCCATCTCCAGCGTCGCGCGCCGCTTCTTACGCGCGTGAACCGAACGTTTGACTCTGGTCATCGCTTCTTCGCTCCGAGCATGACCTTGATCCGCGGCGTGTCGTCCTTCGAGACGGCGACAGGCTGGGCGAAATGGCGCTTGCGCTTGGGCGACTTCTTCTCGAGGATGTGCGACGAGAACGAGTGCCGCGCGCGCACCTTTCCGGTCGCGGTCAGCTTAAAGCGCTTCTTGGCGCCCGAGTGGGTCTTCATCTTCGGCATCGGGCGCCAGAGTAAAGCAGACGCTCAGCGCCGTGGTTCGGTGGCCGATCCGCCTATTCGGCGGAAACTGCAGAGGCGTCGGGCGCTGGCGCCTCGACGTCCGCCGCGGGTTCGGCATCCGCCGCGGGTTCTACGTCCGCTTCGGACTCGGCATCCGCCACCGGTTCGGCGTCCGCGGCCGGCTCGGCATCCGCCACCGGTTCGGCGTCTGCGGCCGGCTCGGCGCCCGCCACCGGTTCGACGTCCGCTCCGGGCTCGGCGTCCGCCACCGGCTCGGCGTCCGCGGCAGGCTCATCCGGGCCGCCACCGTTGGCGGACCTGGACCCGTCCTTGCCGATCTCGCCGGCGAGCACAGCCTTCGAAGGGCCGAGCATCATCGTCATGTTGCGTCCGTCCTGAAGTGGCATCTGCTCAACGACGGCGATCTCCGACAGCTCACCGGAGAGGCGATCGAGGAGCGCGGTCCCGCGCTCGGGATGGGTCACCTCACGGCCACGGAACATGATCGTGATCTTGACCTTGTCCTTGCCGAGCAGGAACCGGGTCACGTGGCCCTTCTTGGTCTCGTAGTCGTTCTGCGCGATCTTGGGGCGGAACTTGATCTCGCGGATCGTGATCTGCTGCTGGTGCTTGCGCGCCGCCTTCAGCTTCTGGGCCTGCTCGTACTTGTACTTGGAGTAGTCGAGCACGCGGCAGACGGGCGGGCGGGCCTCGGGGGCGACCTCGACCAGGTCGAGATCACGCTCCTGCGCGTAGCGCAGCGCCTCGGGCGTCTTGACGACCCCGATCTGCTTTCCGTCGTCGCCCACGAGCCGAACCTCGGGCACGCGAATACGATCGTTGATCCGAGTCGTGTCCCGCTCTGGCGGGCGCCGGTCGAACCTGCGAGGGACCGGCACTAGGCTTGATGTCGGCGCTGCGTCAAGCGGACGCGGGCCGTGTGTGGTGAAGCGCTTGGATCAACGCACACGAGTATAGCGTCGCCGTGCAAGTCAAGAACGATTTTCGTCTTCCCCGCGCACCCGCGCGACGAACTCGTCCACGGCCACCGATCCCTCATCGCCGCGCCGGTGCTCGCGCACCGAGACCTCATCCGAGGCCTGCTCGCGGTCGCCGACGACGAGCATGTACGGGATCTTCCGCAGCTCCGCGTCGCGGATCTTCCGTGCGACCGACTCACCGCGATCGTCCACCTCGGCGCGCAATCCGGCGTCGAGCAGCCTCTGGCCGACGCCGGCGGCATGCGGGATGTGGCGATCGGCGATCGGCAGCACGATCGCCTGGACCGGCGCCAGCCAGACGGGCAGGTCGCCGGCGAGATGCTCGAGCAGGATCCCGATGAACCGCTCGTATGACCCCATCAACGCGCGGTGGATCATCACCGGCCGGTGCTCCTCGTTGTCCGCGCCGGTGTAGTTGAGACCGAAGCGCTCGGGGAAGTTGTAGTCGAGCTGACAGGTGCCGAGCTGCCATGAGCGGCCGAGCGAGTCGGTCATGTGCATGTCGATCTTGGGGCCGTAGAAGGCGCCGTCGCCCTCGTTGAGGTCGTACTCGAGCCCCTGGCTCTCGAGCGCCTTCAGCAGCGCCGCTTCGCTGCGATCCCACAGCTCGTCGGAGCCGATCCGCACCTCGGGCCGCGTCGAGAGCTCGAGCCGGACGTCGAGCCCGAACACGGCGTAGGTCGCGAACGCGAACTCGAGCACCCCCGCGACCTCGTCCTGGATCTGGTCCTCGGTGCAGAAGATGTGCCCGTCGTCCTGAGCGAAGTGCCGCACGCGCAGCAGCCCGTGGAGCGTCCCGCTCGGTTCGTTGCGGTGCAGCAGCCCCGGCTCCGAGTACCGCACGGGGAGGTCACGGTAGGAGTGCTTGCGGAGCGAGTACAGCTGGCAGTGGCCCGGGCAGTTCATCGGCTTGAGCGCCATCGGCCGATCCTCTGACTCGGTGACGAACATGTTGTCGCGGTACTTCTCCCAGTGGCCGGAGGTCTCCCACAGCGAGCGATCGAACAGCTGCGGCGTCTTGACCTCGGTGTAGCCGCGGGGCTTTCCCATCTCTCGCGACAGCGCGACGAGCGAGTTGAACACCTCGGTCCCGGCCGGCAGCCAGAACGCCGAACCGGGGGCGCTGTCGTTGAACAGGAACAGCTCGAGCTGCGGGCCGAGCTTGCGGTGATCGTTGGCGCGGGCGCGCTCGAGGCGCTCCTCGTACTCGTTCAGCGCCTCGTTTGAAAAGAACGCCGTTCCATACACGCGCGTGAGCATCGGTTTGGTGCTGTCGCCGCGCCAATAGGCGCCGGCGACCGACTCGAGCTTGAACGCCTTGATCCGCTTGGTCGAGGGGGCGTGCGGTCCGCGGCACAGATCCGTGAACGGACCGTTCGTGTACAGGGACACCGTTTCCACGCCCTGCCCCGCCACCAGGTCGTCGATCAGCTCCACCTTGTAGTCCTGGTGCTCGGCCTCGAACCGGTCGCGGGCCTGCGCCACCGGAACGTCCTCGCGCACGAACGGCTCGTCGGCCTTGATGTGCTCGCGCATATTCGCCTCGATCGCCTCGAAGTCGCCCTCGCTCAGCGCGACGCCATCGGGGAAGTCGAAGTCGTAGTAGAAGCCGTTCTCGATCGGCGGCCCGATCGAGATCTTGACGCCTGGGTACAGCTCCATGACGGCGGCGGCGAGCACGTGCGCGGCGTCGTGGCGGATCAGCTCCAGTGCTTCAGCGCCGCTGCGATCGGTGACGATCTCGAGCTTGTGCGGCTGACTCCCATCCGGGCCCTCACTCAAGACCCGAGCGAGGTCCCGCGTCTCCCCATCCACCTTGACCGCCAGCGCCGCGCGCGCGAGGCCGGCCCCGATCGCCGCCGCGGCGTCGGCCCCGGTCGCGTCGTCGGGCAGGTTCAGAATCTTGCCGTCTGGGAGCTCGAAGTCCATCGGACGGCGGATCGTAGCTGCGTCAAAGGCACGGATCGGATCCGAGCCGCTCGACGCGGTTGTGATCCTCGTTCCCGGCCCGGTCTCGAGCTCTGACGACGAAGTAGAACGTTCCGTGCGACGGCAGGCCAGGTGTTCTGAATGTCGTCACGCCCGGTGACGTCTTCCAGCTCGGTGAGGCGAAGTTCTCGCCCCCCGCCTTCCCGGACTCATAGACGTCGTACGCAATCTGGGAGCTCGGCGTGACGTTGTCGCTCGCCGCGCGCCAGCTCAGCGTGAACGGCGTGGTCTGACCCGGCCGCTGCGGACCGGGTGTGCACGCGACGGCGCTCTCGAGGCCCGCGAACCTCGGCGGCGTGTCGTCCGCACCGGGCAACGGCTTCACGACGAAGCTGAACTTCCCGACGGTGCCGAGCAGCACCACCAGCGCCGGACACGCGACGCCCCGCCGGCAGACCGGCGCTTCTATCTCGGTGATCTCACCGCGGAATGTCCCGGCGCACCAATGCCCGCCGAGCTTGGATGGATCCAGTGTTACGCGTACACGCGCGTGCACGCGTGTGTCGGCCAGCTGACGGGAGACGCTCGAGACGCATCCCTGCGCTGCTGAGCGGCCCGAGACCGACAGCTCGTAACGGCGCTCGGTGCCGGCGTACCGACCGGTCCGGTCCGCGTCGCGAAAGCGGATCCCGAACCGCGTCGTTGCTCCGCCGCTGCTCGGGCTGACATAGATGTGCGCGTGGTGCGCGGTGCCCAGGGCGACGGCGGCGGCCGCGGGCACGAGCGCCGCAAGCCCTAGGCCGAGTCCCAACAGGACGGTCGACGCACGTACGTTGCGCGTCATCGGATCGAGTCTACCCGCGTGACCCGGAGCCGACTCCACGGTACATTTACGGGCTCCCGGACGATTAGCTCAGCTGGGAGAGCGCCGCCTCGACAAGGCGGAGGTCGCTGGTTCGAGCCCAGCATCGTCCATCGTTCCACCGGTCGTAGATCTACACCTACGGTGGCTGGTGCGGACCGGGACGGCAGCTAGGGCCGGGCGATGCACCACGCCCGACCGGAATCCTGCGGAATGGGCGGGTTCGTTTAGTGTTCCCGCCCGATGATCGCGAAGCGGATAGTGCTGATCGGTTGCCTCGGAGCGCTCGGCCTCATCGGTTGCGGCGGCGGTGGCAGCGGTGGAGGCGGCGGCGGGACGGGCTCGCTGAAGCTCGGCGCGGTCGCCAGTCTGGCCCGTCCCGGAGGCTCGACCACGGTCTTCAAGGCCTACAAGTACAAGACGGCGGTCGTCATCGTCGCGCAGGCCGGTCCCGACGACCTGAAGAACGAGACGTTGCTCGGCGACACGAACAAGAACGACATCGCCTTCTACGTTACCCAGCGCGTGACCGGCGTTCAGGCCGACTACTCAGGCTGGACGCCGGAGACTCCGGACGTCTACGACAGCTCCGGCGCGCAGGCGACGCCGCTCATCACGGGCACCGATCTCCCGCATTGCGTCGAGCACAAGCCACCCGCGGGTTTCGGCGCCGGTCAGAGTTTCGACAGCTGCGATGTCTACCTGTTGCCACCGGGCCAGCACGTCGGCAAGGTCGTCCTAGCCGGCGAGGGACCCGGAGAGGACGACGTCACCTGGCAGATCAGCTAGGCCAGGCTGGAAGCAGCGATCATCACCCGGTGAGATCGCGGCCGATCAGGTGCCGCGCGATCACCCAGTGGAGAACCTCGTTTGCGCCTTCGAAGATCTCCAGGATCTTGGCGTCGCGGTAGAGCTCCTCCAGCCTGTAGGTCTCGCCCGTGGCGGCGACCTGCCGCGCGAAGCCGTAGCCGCCGTAGACCTGCAGCGCATCACGGGCGAGATCGTTGGCCAGCTTCGTCGCGAACGATTTCGCCATGCTGGCCTCGGGCTCCCCGGAGCGATCGCCGCGGTCGAGCCGCACGGCCGCCTTCTGGTAGAGCGCTCGCGCGGCTTCGAGGTGGGTGGCGTGTTCGGCGAGCCGGTACTGCCAGTGCTGCATCTCGCCGAGCTTCTTGCCGAACAGCGTGCGCGAACGTACCCGAGCGACCGCGAGGTCGAGCGCAGCTTGCGCGACCCCGACGCCGGCCGCGCCGATGCCGACCCGTCCGGCGGCGAGCGAGGCGAGCGCGGCGGCCAGTCCGTTGCCGGGTTCGCCGAGCACGTGGTCGGCCGCGACGAACACGTCCTCGAACACGATGTCGGCCGTGATCTGGCCGCGGTGGCCCATCTTCAGGTCGGGCTCGCCGACGGTGACCCCGTCGGCCCGCAGGTCGATCAGCAGGAAGGTCAGCGCGGGCTGATCGCCATCGCGGCACAGGGTGGCGCACCAGCCGGCGACGACGGAGTTCGTGATCCACCGCTTGCGGCCGTTGACGACGTACCCGCCGTCAACGCGCCTGGCGACCGTCTTCAGCGCCGTCGGGCTCAGGTCCGACGATGCGTCGGGCTCGGTGGTCGCAAACGAGAACGCCGTCTCCCCCGAGATCAGGCTCGGCAGCACCGCGTCCTGCACGTGTTGGCGAGCGAACGACAGCGCCCGCGCGTTGAGGATGCACTGCCCGTCGTAGACGCCCGCCATTGAGCTCGACTCATACGCAATCTCCTCCGTCACGATGCACGTGGCGAGCATCGGGTGCTGGAGCCCGGCGCCGTGCGGGTGCGGGAACGGGACCGCAAACAGCCCGTCGTCGGCGAGACCCCGAAACGCCTCCCATGGGAACCCTTCGCGGGATTCCTCGCGCTGTCCGAGTTCCCGCGCGACCGGAGCGAGGTGTCGAGCGACGGAATCCCGCGCCAGCCGGCGGACGTGCTCGACGTCGGCCGGCAGGAACACGTCGTGCCAGACGCGCTCGGCGGTCCGCTCGAGGTCAGCGGTCACAGGCCGACCGCCTCGAAGGAGTCGTGATCGTCGATCGCGGCCGCGACGCGCTTGATGCACGCGAGGCTGATCTCGTCGGGTTGCATCCTCGGCTGGTAGAAGGCGCGACCGATCGTGAACGCCCAGGCCGAGTACGGATAGAACAAGCCCTGGCGGTAGCGCAGCCACGCCTCGTCGAACGACGGAGGCTTGCCGCCTGCGTCGGCGAGCCTGCCGAGGTAGAGCTCCAGCAGCTCCCGCTCCCACTCCCTCCGCTCGTCCGGCTCGCACGCCGTCGAGACGAGATAGGCGTAGTCGAACGACCAGCCGCCGCGCATCGTGCCCTGCCAGTCCGTGTGGCCCATCCGCCCGTCGCCGGTGACGTACACCTGGCCCGCGTGGCCGTCGCCGTGCAAGAGCGTCGTCGGCACCTGGTTGGTGGCGACGTCAAGGCAGCGACGCGTTCCGGCCCACAGCCGGGCGGACTCTCCGTACAGCCGCGCCGGGATCACCGATCGAGCGCGTTCCATCCCGACCTTGGTGCGCGGCCCCATGTTCACGAGCGTGTCGAGGTTGCGATAGAAGTCGTTCGGGGTCTTCAGGATCGCGAGCTCTGGGTCCTCCCAGCACGCGCCGTGGTAAGCGGCCATGTTGCCGAGCAGATCCTCGAGCTGCGCGCGGCTGATCGGCGTCGTCGGCTCGTTGAAGGTCGCGTTCTTGGTGGCGGCGATGTCCTCCATCACGATCAGGCTGCGCCAGGAGCGCGGATCGACCCCGCCGAAGTAGCCCCGCGGGGCCTCCATCTCGATCCGCGGGCGGAAGGTCATGAAGAAGTGCGTCTCGCCGTGGAGCACGTCGGCGCCGCCCAGCATCATCCGCTGGGCGAAGCTCGCCGAGGCTTTCGTGAACAGCTCTGTGGGGAGCCCAGCCTGCTCGCCCGGCTCGTTGTAGCTCACGCGCAGCGCCGCGCGCGTGGTCGTGCCGCTGTGGCCGCCCGGACTGTGGAAGCTCGTCACCCGGGCGCCCGGGACCTCGCGGCAGAGCACGTCGGTCAGCCACTCCTCGGTCAGATCGACGCCATTCGGCGGGACGTCGTCGCGCGTGCGCGGGAGCGGTGGCCGCACGCGTTCGACCGCCATATACGTACCGACCGCCGCCGCGCGGGCGGCCAACCATAGCTTTGGGTTCACTTTGCCCTCCTCGGATCGCCTATGCACCGATGGTGCCGCGCCGTTCCCAAGCCGAGAAGGTGCACAATGCACAAATGAGCACCTGGGATGATGCGGAGGTGCTGCAACCGCGCCTCGCCGATGAACTCGAGCGAAACCTCGCCACCTGGACCGACGCCATCATCGATCGGATCGCGGTCGAAGTGCCGGCGCTGGTCGCCGACGCGGAACGTACGACGCTCGCGCGGGAGTCGAGTCGGGCGCTGTTGAACGAGTTCGCCTCGACCTTGCGCGTGGGGCTTCCCGAGGGCGGCTCCCACGCCCCCGCGGCGGCGCTCGCGTTCGGGCGAGACCTCGCGCGCCGCAGCGTGCCGCTCGCGGGTCTCCTGCGCGCATACCGGCTCGGGCAGGAGCTGCTGTTCTCACGCGCTGCCGAACTCGGTGCCGACGCGCGCGACACCGAGGGCGTCGCGCGGGTCGGGCTGCTGACCTTTCGTTACGTCGACGGCGTCGTCGCCGAGGTCGCGGAGGCATTCGAGAACGAGCGCGAGGCCTTCCTCAGAGGCGCGCTTGCGCGGCGCGAGCGACTGGTCTCCGATCTGCTCGCCGGCGCGGATGTCGATCTCGACGCCGCGGAGGTCACGCTGGGCCGACGCCTCTCGGGGCAGCACCTGGCGGCGATCGCGTGGAGAACCGACCGGAGCTCAGACCCTGAAGCGGTCGCGTCGGCGATTCGGCCGCTGCTCGGGGCCGTGGGTCGGGGCCGGCCGCTGACCGTGTTAGGCGCATCCGGCGATGTGTACGCGTGGACCACGCCCCGAAGCGACGGGTCCGACGACGAGCTCGACATCGAGCAGCTCCGCGCGGCGGGCATCCGCGTGGCGCTCGGGCTTCCCGGTCGGGGCGTCGACGGTTTCCTCGCCAGTCGGCGCCAGGCCGACGCTGCGCGGCGCGTCTCGCACCTCCGACCGGACGACGTCGTGCTCCGCTACGCCGACGTTGCGCTGCTGCAACTGCTGCTGCGCGATCCGGTGGCCGCGGCCGCGTTTGCGCGCGAGCAGCTCGGCGGGCTCGCGGCAAGCGAGCCGCGTGTCGCAACCCTGCGCCGGACGCTCGCCGCCTACCTCGCCCGCGGGCGCGATGCGTCCGCGACCGCGACCGCGCTCGGAGTGCATCGCAACACCGTCGCGCGACGGTTGGCGCGGGCCGAGCAACTCGTGGGCCGCAGCTTGGAGGAGCGGACCGACGAACTGAGCGTCGCGCTCACGATCGCGATCGCAACGGTCACGATCTCATTCCGGTGATCAGCCGCTCGCGATCGAACAGCCACGACACCACCCGCCAGCCCAGCCGATCGAGCACCAGCAGCAGGGCGCCGAGGCCGAGCGCGAGGCCGAGCGTCGCGTGGATCACGTTGAACGAGATCAGCGCGATGACGATGACGGCCGGGATGCTCGCGAGCGTTGCGAGCTGCTGCGCCACCCGGATGTCGCTTGACCGGGCCGAGATCGCCATCGCCAGCCAGATCGACCACGTCGCCAGCAGCGGCGTGAACACCACCTGGGCGAGCAGGTCCGGGCCGCGCAGGACCGTCGATGCGACCGCTGAGTGCGCGAACAGCTCGATCGCGAGGATCGACAGGCCGAAGACCGCGTAGGCGACGAGCAGCGCCGGGGCGAACACCCCGAGCGCCTTGCCGAGGATCAGCTCCTCGCGACGGATCGGAGTCGTCAACACCGGCTCCAACGTGCCCTGCTGGCGCTCCCCCACCACGGACGCGGCCGCCAGGAAGGCCGGAGTGAGCGCAGGGATGCCCAGCATGTACAGCAACGGGTGCCTGTGTGCCAGCGTCGCCGCGGAGGAATTCTGCAGAACGAATATCTGGATCAGCGGCTGGATCGTGAAGATCGCCGGCAGGAGCCCCATCGTGATCACGATCGCGCGGTTGCGCCGATACTCGCGGAGCTCCTTGCGGAAGATCGCCTGCACACGTTTCGCGCTCATGTTCGCCTCGCGTTCAGTTCCACATCCTCGTTGATCAACTCGAGATAGACGTCCTGCAGGGAGTGATGGGACTCACCCACGGACAGCACATCGGCGCCGCTTTCCACGAGCGCGCGCGTGACCGCCGGCGCGGCGATGTTGCCGTCGGATACGGCGATCGCGTACTCGCCGGCACCGTTCTGATACCAGCTGTCAACCCCGGGCAGGCCGCCGAAGATGGCGTCTGGATCGGCTAGCGGGGCCAGCGTTTTGACGTTGAGTGTCTTGGCGAACAGCTGCTCGCGAAGCTCAGCGGGCCGACCGATCATCCGCAAGCTCGTGTTCAGAATCCCGACGCGGTCGCAGATGCGCTCGGCCTCGTCGAGCCGATGCGTGGTCAGGAAGATCGTGACACCGCGCTGGCGGAGCCCGTCGATCAGCTGCTCGACGTCGCGGGCGGCGACCGGATCGAGGCCGGATGTCGGCTCGTCCAGGAACAACACCTTCGGATCGCTGATCAGCGCCCTCGCGACGGCGACCCGCTGACGGAGTCCCTTGGACAGCGACCCGCACAGGTCCTGAGCTCGGTCGGAGAGGCTGACGGCCTCCAGAGCGCGGCCGATCCGCTCATCTGGGTCCGGCGCCTCGTACAGGCCTGCGAAGAACTTGAGGTTGTCGGCGACGCTCAGGCGGAGGTAGAGGCCCGGCGCCTCGGGCATGATCGCGATCCGCCGGCGGATCTCAACCCCGTTCTCCGGGTTGAGCGGCAGACCCGCCACAGTCGCCGAGCCCGACGTCGGGGCGATCAACGTGCCAAGCGTCCGCACGGTCGTCGTCTTGCCGGCGCCGTTCGGTCCCAGGAACCCGAACACCTCGCCGTACCCGACCTCGAACGAGACGTCGCTGAATGCGACGCGGTCGCCGAAGTTCTTCGTCAGCCCGTGCACCGAAAGCGCGGGGCCGCCGTTCGTGCCCTGATTGATGTGTGAACCGGCGGAGCTCATAACACAGCCGCCTGATCCTCGAGCTCGGTGACGTCGGGAGGCGGTGGCGTGCCCCTGCGGCGAGGCAGACGCCCCGCGCGGCGCGCGTTTTCTGCGAGCAGGTATTCGATCTGGGCGTTGATGCTGCGTAGGTCGTCGTTGGCCCAGCGGCGCAGTGCCTCGAAGAGGCGAGGATCGAGTCGGAGTAGGAAGCGCTTGGAGTCTGGCATCGCAGTTCGGCGCTCAGCTTACAGAGAGCACGATATCACTCTAATATTGACACGATACTTACCGCGTGTCAACCGGGCGCCGCGCGCAAGCGCCCGGCAGCGTCTGACTCAGTCAACGACGGAGGCGCCGGCGCCGGGGACCCCGCCTGCGCATCACGATCGCCGATTGGGTCAGACCTCGGGGCCTCGCGTCGAACCGGACGGGCTCGAGCCAGCGGCCCCACACTTCGCGGACATGGCGCTCCGGGACGAACGCCTCGCCGTAGCGCTCGCTCGACAGTCCCTCGGTCGCCGCGAGCATGTCGACGAACACGTGCTCGCCGGCCCCGTACCGAGCTCGGAGCCTCTCGGAATCCCCGATCCGCTCGCGCACGACCGCGTCGTGGCCGCCAACCTCCGTTTCGGGCAGCCGTTGCAGAGCCGCGACGTGATCGATGAACGCCGGGCCGCGGCTCGTGACGATGAGCAGACCTCCGGGGACGAGCAGCGAGGCCAGCTCGGCGATCCAAGCCGACGCGACCGCCTCGGGGAGGTGGGAGAAGACCGAGAACGCGTACGCGAGCCTGAACGATTCGGCTGGAAGCCCGATCGGTGGCAGGTCGGAGATCAGCTGGACGTTGCCCGGGGCGCCGAGCGTCCGGCACAGCTCGATCGCGCCCGGCATTGGATCGACGCAGAACAGATCCGCGGCGGCGACGTTCTTGAGGAAGAAGCGGGCGATCCGCGCCCAGCCGCAACCGAAATCGAGTACGCGGTCTCCGGGGGCGAGCGGCGAGGAGTACCTCCGCAGTGCCCGTTTGGCCAACCGGTAGAACGCGAACGCCTCATCGAGCGCGCGCTCTCCGTCGAGCCCGACGAACTGCGCCTGCAGCTCGGGCGCGGGGAAGCCGGGCAGCCGGATGCCGTTCCAAACCGGGTCGCGGATGCTCTGCTTCAGGACAGCAAGCCACTGAGCATCGCTCAGGGCGGCGAGCGCCGCGGGTGGGGCACCGCCCACCTCAGTTGAAGCTCGCGAGGAACTTCCGTGTGCGGCGCCGACCGGTGCTGAGGGACTTGACGACGATGCCGACCTCCTCGATCACGCCATGGCGCACCTTGAACAGGCCGTTCGCGGCGCGGCCGGGCGCCACGTACCAGGTGTTGAGTCCGATCCTGTAGCCGCGACCGACGTGGAGCCGGCGCGCGACCTGGGCGATGCGATCTCCGTGACGCACGCCGCTGAACGCGTAGCGGCGATTGGCGCTCAACACCAGCACCGCCCGGCCGGCGACGCTCGCACGCGTCGCCCGCGACAGCGAGCGCAGCAGCGAGGGCGACGGATAGCCGACCCGGATCCCGCCCCCGGTCAAGCAGAGGAAGTCCATGCTCGCGCGCCCGCGGGTCGAGAAGCGCGAGAACGTGCTGCGGAGGTTCGCCCTCCTGGCCCCGAGGGAGATCGGGCCGAGTCTTGCTCCGGCGAGGCTGCCGGTTGCGGCCGGGCAGGCCGACGGACCCGGCGAGGCGGGGATCGTCGTCGGGTCGGGCCATACGCTGCTGTCGAGGCTGAGCGCGTAGAAGCCGGTGGTCGCGTCCGTGTACCAGACCTGTCGCGTAGCGGGATTGAATGCGGGCATCGACAGCGCGAAGTCGGCGGCCGGCGTCTTGCCCGAAGAGCGCGGCGGCGAGACGTAATACGCGACCTCGCGCGGGTGCAGGGGGTCCTGGATGTTGAAGATCCGCAGCCCCGAGTTGATGAACGAGCACGCCACGATCTCCGGATCGATCTCTCTCGGTACCGCGCAGTAGTGCGCCGAATAGGTGAACTGGGGCAGTGGTAGCGCCGATGGATCCCCGTCGGCGGCGTGGTGCTCCGACGGCATGTTGACCGCGAGCCGAAGGTTCGAGACCACGTACGGATGCGAGGGATCGTCGACGTTGATGATCCGCGCGGCGCCGACCTGGTCGGGCGGAGGCAGCGTCGAGAATCGGAACGCGAACTCGTCGAACTCGAGTAGGTAGTGGTGGCCGTCGATCGTCATGGGCGCGGTGTTCTGCGGTATCGAGACCGTGTTCCATGTCATCCGGCTGATCTCGGTCACGACCGGATGGGGCTTGCGCTCCTGGATCTGGGAGACGTTGAACAGCACCAGGTTGCCGTTGATCGGGTCGGCGTCGTAGAGCGTGTTGCCATCGTCCGAGACGTTCAATCCGTGCGCGTAAATGGCGCCCTCCCAGAGCGTGTGCGGGTGCTTGGGATCGCTGACGTCGACCGCGGCGATCCCCTCCCCGCCGCCGATATAGAAGGTTCTGCCGTCCGGGGCGAAGCCGCTCTCGTGGCCGAACGGCGCCGCCAGGAAGGTCGAGTCGAGCGTCGGATGCAGGCAGTCCTTTGAGACGTCGTAGATCGACATCAGGCCGGGCAACGTGGCTCCGTTGCCCATCTCGGCGGCGAGCAGCCCGCGGGTCGCGCTGAGGTTCAGCGACTCGTGCGGGAACAGCATCGGCAGCGACGTCAAAAGAGCGGTCCGGATCGGGTGCGCGGGGTCGGCCATGTTCAGCACGGCCACGCCGGGCGACGGCCCGGCGGCGACGCTGACGACGTTCAGCGGCGAGCCGAGCGAGGAGTCGTAGAAGGCGCACCGATCGCCGGCCTGGTCGACGTAGCGCCACACGCGGAACCCGCCCGGCGTGCCGCCGTAGTGGCCGACGAGCGACAGGTTGCAGGTCCAGCCCTCCGCAGCCGCGGACGAGTCGATCGCGGACGCCGGCACGCGGCCCTGCTCACCGACGAGCGGTCGCGACCCGGCATCGCACGCGGCCGGCGGGACCGGCGCGAGCGTCGGTTGGGCGGGGTTCTGGAGCGGCGCCGGCTTCGGGGCCTGGAGCCCGAGCAGCGCCACGAGGTTCTGCAGGTCGTTGACGGGCAGCACGGGCACGCCCTGCGCGGCGCCGCTCCCCGACAGCGCCACGAATATCGCGGCCGTCACCTCTGCGACCAACAGCGCGGCAAGCAGGCGACGATGACGCTCCAGGAATCGGCGTATCACGGGCACCTGCTCACCCTAAGTAAGTGCCGTTGATCCGTCAACTACAATGTGAGCATGGCAACGACAGCCCCATCCCGACTTGATGGCGCAGCACTCGGCGCTTGGCGCAGCTTCCTGCAGAGCCACGCGTCGATCCTACGCGAATTGGACGCCGACCTCGTGGCCGAGCACGGGATGACCTCGCGCGATTACGAGGTGCTCCTGTATCTCTCCCAGGCACCGGAGCGCGCGCTGCCGATGTCGGCACTGGCCGAGAGCACGATGCTGACGCGCTCGGGGATCACGCGGCTGATCGATGGACTGGTCGCGGCTGGACTGATCGAGCGCCACGCATGCGCCAAGGACGCCCGCGTCTCGTACGCGACACTGACCGACGCGGGCTACGAGAAGCTGCGGCGGGCAGGCTGCACGCACGTCGCCGGCATCAACCGGCTGTTCCTCGAGCACTTTACCGGCGAGGAGATCGATCAGCTCGCTGCGCTCCTCAGCCGTCTGCCGGGCGCGGCCCACGGCGGCTCATGCACCGCCGACTAGCGAGCCGCGAACTCGCGTAGCGCCTCGCGGCCGCCACTGGCAAGCGGCTCGCCGTGCGCCAGCAGCAGGCGGTCGAACTCGAGCTCTGCCAGCCGCCTGTAGGAATCGCGCAGCCCGCGCTTGGTGGCCTCGGGCTCGTCCATCAGGAAGTCGGGGACGAATTGCAGCCCCCCGCCCGACCGCACGACGCCGTCGGCGCACGCGAGCGCCCGATGCGCGGGGATGTACAGCGCCGTCTCGTCGGGGCAGATCGCGTCGACCTCGTGCACGACGATCCCGCCCGGGAGCTCGTCGCCGAAGTCGAACGCCTCCGCCGGTCCGCGACCCTCGAGCTCGTACAGGCCGTTACGAACGCAGTGGACCGTGGAGCCGAATGCCTCGCGAAGCGCCCACGAATCGCGGTCGTGGTGGCGATTCGACAGCACGATGTCGGTTGGAGTTCCATGTGCCTCGAACCACTCGAGCCCTTCGGGTGGGATCTTCGCGTCGATCAGGACGCGCTCGGCGAGCAGGTAGTACGAGCTGACATCGGCATGGATGTGCTCGTGCCGCGCCGTCCAATGCCACAGGCCGGGAGCTAGCTCACGCACGAGCGGAGCGTACCCAATAACACTTGCTCCCTCAATACTTGACAACTCAAGCTTCGGCGCTATGATTGTTGCCTACTCAAGTATTTCGATCCAAGGAGCAGCGATGCCAACCACCCTTTCCCCCGAGCGCGTACCCACTGGGACGTACACGATCGACCCGAGCCATTCGAGCGTGGGGTTCGAGGTCCGCCACATGGGGATCGCAACCGTCCGCGGCGCCTTCCGACGGTTCGCGGGCACGATCGACGCATCCAGCGACGCGCCGGTGCTGAAGGGCACCGTCGAGGTCGCGAGCATCGACACAGGCGAGGAGCAGCGTGACGCCCATCTGACGGCGCCCGACTTCTTCGACGTCGCGCAGTACCCGGAGATCGCGTTCCACACCACCTCGATCGACGAGACCGGCGAAGGCAAGGTCCGCCTGGCGGGCGAGATCACGATCAAGGGCGTCACCCAGCCGCTCGAGCTCACGGGCGTCGCCGCCGACGGCGGCACCGACCCGTGGGGCAACGCGCGCGTCGGGTTCGAGGTTGAAGGCGTGATCGATCGCCGCGAGTTCGATCTCAAGTGGAACCAGACGCTCCCGAACGGGAACCTGTTGGTCTCCAACGAGGTCAAGTTGCTCGTCAGCGTCTCGGCCGTCAAGGAGGCGTAAGACGATGCGCGTCCTTGCGATCTCGGGCAGCCTACGCACCGACTCGCACAACACGGCTCTGCTTCGCGCGGCCGCCGAGCTCGCGCCGGAGGGCGTCGAGGTCGAGCTCTACGAGGGCCTTGAGCTGCTCCCGGCCTACAACGAGGAGCACGACACCGACGAGCCGCCGGCCGAGGTCGCGCGGCTGCGCGATGAGATCGCGTCCGCGGACGCGGTCCTGTTCGCGACGCCGGAGTACAACGGCTCGATGCCCGGCCACGTGAAGCAGGCGCTCGACTGGGCTTCGCGGCCCTATCAGAGCTCCGCCCTGTGGGGGAAGGCGGTCGCCGTCGTCGGCGCTTCGGTGACCGACTACGGGGCCGTGTGGGCGCAGGACCACCTGCGCAAGGGCCTTGGGATCGCCGGGGCGCGCGTGCTCGACGAGGAACTCCCCGTCAGCAAGGCGCCCGAGAAGTTCGACGTCGACGGTGTGCTGGTCGATCTGGAGCTCCGCGACCGCGCTCGCGGAGATCGTCGACCAGCTCACGTCGCGTCGCCACGAGCTCGCAAGGGCTGCGTAAGCTGAGGTGACGATGGCAGCTTCAACCGGCGCCGAACGCGGAACCTCGATCGATCCCGATACATCGATGGGGACCGTCCGGCTGACCGTTTCCGACCTGGCCTCCTCGCGCGAGTTCTACGAGCGCGCGATCGGGCTCGTCGGCGTTGAACGCGAGGATGGCACCGTGGCGCTCGGCCCCGGCGACGGCGCGCCGTCACTGATCGAGCTGCGGGGCGACACGGGTGCGCCGGCGCTTGATCGACGCCGGACCGGCCTCTTCCACCTCGCGATCCTCCTCCCGACCCGCCGGGACCTCGCCGTTGCGCTCGCGCGGCTCGCTCGAGCGCGCTGGCCGCTCGACGGGGCGTCGGACCACCTCGTCTCCGAAGCGCTGTATCTGTCCGATCCCGACGGCAATGGGATCGAGATCTATCGCGACCGTCCGCGCGATCAGTGGCGGCGTTCCGGCGGGCGGATCGAGATGGCGACGATTCCGCTCGACCTCGACGCCGTGCTCGCCGAGCTCGGCGATGACGCGACCGTCCCGGACCACGCGCCCGCCGGCACGATCATCGGTCACGTGCACCTCCAGGTCGCGGACCTCGACGACGCCGAGGCGTTCTACAGCGGGGCGCTCGGGTTCGACGTCACCGTCCGCGGCTACCCGGGTGCGCTGTTCGTGTCCGCCGGCGGCTACCACCATCATCTTGGCCTCAACACCTGGCACAGCGCCGGCGCCGCCGCGCCGGCCGAAGGCTCGATCGGGCTGCGATCGTTTGACGTCGTGCTGCCCGACGCAGAAGCACTCGCCGCGGTCCTCGAGCGGGCCCGCGCCACCGGCCTCGAGCCGCAGGTGACCGGCGAGGCCTCCGCAGCCGTGCTGCGCGACCCCTCGGGGAACGCCGTCACGCTCCGGACCGCCGGCGCCGGCTGAGCGCTCAGCGATACGCTAGACGCCGCTTGGCGACGTGGCGGAGTGGCTACGCAGCGGCCTGCAAAGCCGTCTACACCGGTTCGATTCCGGTCGTCGCCTCTAGGTGGATGCCCTACAAACAGGGCGGTCCTGTGGACGCGACCGGTCGTCGCAGCGCTCGGAGCGGGCCTCCTTCACCGCGAGCCACGTTTCACCGGCTGCGGTCCGTAGGCGGTGAGGAACCGGTCGCGCACGGCGCTCATCGGCACCACCGGCGCGTGCTGGCTGGGTAGCAGGCCCGACTCCCAGTCCCACCCTCTGATCCGCTTCATCACCGACGGGTCGCGGGCGATGATCGAGATCGGCACATCGTGACTGGCGCCCTGCCCGCTGACGATCGGCAACGGCTGCTCGTCACCCACGACGACGAGCACCAGATTCTTGTTGCCGAAGTGCCGCACGTACGAGATCAGAACATTCAGCGAGTACTCGAGGGACCGAGCGTAAGCCGCCTTCACCTGGCCGGGGTGCCACCAGAACGAGTCTGGCTCGCGGAGCATTCCTAGCCGGTTGAAGATCGAGCCGTTGCCGACCTCGCTCCAGGGGATCTGTTGCGGTATGCGGTTCCACGGCATGTGGCTCGACACCGTGTCCACCTCCGCGAACAGCGGACGTCGGTGGGCCTTCGAAAGCTCAAGGCGCTGCAGCGCCGCGAACATGTACTGATCGGGCATCGGCGCGTACGTGAACGCCGGCCCGCGGTAACCGATGTCACGCCGGTCATAGAGCCTGTCGTAGTGGTAGAACGACGAGCCCTCGGGCCAAGCCTCATCGTCGGCCGGGGCGAAGTTGATCGTCCGCCACCCCGCGCGCCCGAATGCGTCGCTGAGAGTCAAGCGGTCGCTGCCGACGAGCTGGTCGTAGCGCCGCTGGCTGTTAGCCCAGGCCCCGGACTGCAGAGTCGAGTGCGCCAGCCAGCTGATGCCGCCGAAACCCGGCGCGTCCACGAACGCGCTCCGAGCGGAGAATCCGGCGGACCGCAGCTGCTTGGTCCCGTTCTCGAGCAGTGTGTCGATGACTGGGGAGAAGGACGAGCCCTGTACCGAAACCTGGCCGTAGGACTCGACGAACACCAGCAGCACGTCCTTGCCGCGCAGCCCCGTCAGCAGCCGATCGCCGGGCGTATTGCGGAATGGGTCGTGCTTGATCTGGTTCGCAAAGACCGCCTCGTCGTGGATGTCGGCCTCGACCGCCCCTACCTCATGAAAGAAGAAGCCCGAGCTGCTCGTGGAGGCGATCGGAGCGTGCGAGAGAAGCGTCGCGCCGGACACCGCGCCGAGCAGCCAGATGGTCGCGAGCGCCGCGACGGCGCGCAGCGACCATCGACGGTTCAGCGCGGCCACGCGCATCAGCCGGAACATCGCCAGAGTGATCAGAACGACCAGGGCGATGACGAGCGCAACGCCACCGACGACGAGCACATTGGCTTCCGTGTTACCCAGGGCGGCACGCAGCGTCTGGAGGCCGATCCCAGCGTCGCCGACGTCCCCAATCAGGTCGAAGGGCCGGGCGAACAACGTGAAGAACACGATGTCGAGGACCTTCAGGATCACCAGTAGGGCGAGGAGAGGTCCGACGACCCCGGCCAGGATGCGTCTGCCGGTCGGGGGCAGGCTGACTGCCAACACGATCAGGACGAGACCCTCGAGCGGAACCCTCACGAATGCACCGGGCGTCAGCGCCGATGGCTGGTCTGGCGCCACGAGTGCCGCCCACACGAGCACCAGGGCGAGGATCGTCACGACGACGGCAACATTGGCTCGCAGCCGCCCGGGTCTCACGCCTTCGCGGGCGGCCCTCGTGCGGTCGACGCCGAGGTCAGAGCCGGGTTGGCGGATCGCGCTCCGAGCGCCGAGCGCGACGGCCGCTGCGCGCATAGGGTTCATCCTTAGCATGACGTTGGCGCCGTGCCAGGCCTTCCCGGCCGACCGCTGACACCTTCCCGAAGCTGACGTTGAGGCGCGCGGGACCCAGCAATTTCAGCCGGAGAGGCGTGAGCTGACCCCAAAAACCGGTGTATGCTTCCGCCGCAGCGATCTCCGACAAGGACCGTCACGGGGCCCGTTCGTTGAGCGCGACCGATTAATACGGAGCGGACGTCGCCGTGACACCAGTGACGGCGGGTTCTGGTTCCTTGGAAACTCGACTCCACGATGGGAGTTCGGCTGATGCATGGATCGCAGACCGACGAAGCAGCTCTCATACGGACGATCTTGCGCACGATCTCCGACCGCGCGGGTGCGACGCTCGAGACGGTGATCATCCGGCTTGCGCCACGCGCTGCCGCGATGGACGTTGCGCGAGCGTTTCAGACTGTCCGAGAGCGAGGTTGGATCTCGGAGACACAGCGCCGCGGACCGGTGGGCGGCGATCCGAAGTACGAACTCACCGAGCGCGGCGCGCGCGAGTTGACCCGCGTGCAGGCTTTCGCTCGTTCCGTCTCCGACGGCGGCAATTCCGATCGCGATGTCTCGCTCCAGAGCGTCCTCCGCGTGTTCGCCGACTTCGAGCCCTTCGGTGGCGCGAGCATCGAGCTGGTGGCCTGGGAGCTCGGCGTCGACCAGCGCGAGCTTGACGCCGCCTGGTCGGAGGCAATCGGCACCGCCCTGCTCGAGCCCTACGGCCGTCAGAACGTCGTCGGCATGGAGGAAAGGGTGTGGCGGCTCACCGGCAACGGCCGCGCCCGAGCCCGGGAGTCCGAGCGGACACCGCGTATCGCCGCCGAGCCCTCGGGCGGTTTCAGCGCGTGAGCCAGGCGACGATCCGCACACGCTTGCGGGCTCCTCACCGCAGCGCTACGATCAGCTGTTGCGGCCCTCGATGCATGTCACGGACGTGTGTCAGGAGTTGCGCGGAGCACCGCGGAACGAGTCCCTGGTCACATTGTGGCCGCCTTCCTGGTCCGTACAGCCGAGTTGTTCCCTTGCGACCAGGAGTTCCACCTTGCACAATTCGCTCGTTGACGCCGTGGCTGGCGGCTGCGTGGCGAACGGGCGCGCGCGAACGCTCTCATCGGAAGCTCGGGCCGACCCGGCCACAGAGCTAGTTGGGCAGATCGGCGCGCGGGGCGTTCGCCGATCGAGAACCGTCTGCCATTCCCTGTCCGCAGACGGCCCGGGTTTGTCGGCCGCGCGCTTGCGTCCGGGCGCGCGGCCCTCGAACCCATTCTTCGTGTCCGCTTATCGGCTCTTGAGCCGGAAACAGGTACGCTGCAACACAACCTGGAGCGGGTCGTGGGGACCGGCTTCGACCTTAAGGAAAGGCCGTGGCCATGATTGATCAAGCTGTTCTTGCTGCGCCCGCTGAATGCGACGGCGCGGACATCGATATAGCGGAACCGGCGCGAAACGCGGCCTTTTGGCGCGAGCCGCTGTCCGAGTACATGACGCCCCGCCCGTTGCGAAGCATCGCCGATGTGATCACGTCGCTCGTGGCGTATTTGGCGATCAGCGTGGGGATGTACTTCGCGACCCGCTTGTCGCTTCTGCTCGCGCTCGCACTCGCGCCCGTCAGCGCCGGCTTTCTGCTCCGCACGTACATCGTCTTCCACGACTGCTCGCACGGGTCGTTCTTCGCCTCGCGACGCGGCAACGCGTGGCTCGGCACGATCTGCGGCGTGATGGTTCTCACCCCATTTGTCCGCTGGCGCCACGACCACGCCGTTCACCACGCGACATCCGGGGATCTCGACAAGCGCGGCGTCGGCGATCTCCCGACGCTGACCGTGACCGAGTACTACCAGCGGTCGTGGCGTGGCCGCCTTGCCTACCGGCTGTTCCGCAGCCCCGGGGTGATGTTCGGTATTGGACCCGTGTTCGCGATGATCATCGGTCCGCGCATCGTCGCGCGCAACGCGCGACCGCGGATGCGCAACAGCGTTCTGTGGACCGACGTGGCGCTGGCCGTGATCGCCACCGGCCTGATCTGGTTGATCGGAGTCGTGGACTTCTTCGTCGTATGGGCGCCGGGCGCGATGCTCGCCGGCGCCGCCGGGATCTGGCTGTTCTACGTTCAGCACCAGTTCGAGGACGCGTACTGGCAGCACTCCGACAGCTGGAGTTACGCCGACGCGGCCCTCCGCGGCAGCTCGTTTCTAAAGCTCCCCAAGGTGTTGCAGTTCCTGACCGGCAACATCGGCTACCACCACATCCACCATCTCAGCGCGCGGATCCCCAACTACAACCTGCAACGCGCCCATGACGAGAACCCGATCTTCCACAGCGTTCCGACGCTATCGCTGTGGGACGGGCTCCGCGCGGTCCGGCTGAAGCTCTGGGACGAGCAGCGCGGGCGGCTCGTGACGTTTTCGCAGGCTCGCACCTGCTACGCCTGACCGCCCGCGCGCTAGTCGCTAGATCTTCTGGACGTTGACTGCCTTGGGTCCCTTGGCGCCGGGCTCGGCGTCGTAGGAGACCGTCGCGCCCTCGGCGAGCGAGCGGTAGCCGTCGCCGACGATTGCGGTGTGATGGACGAACAGGTCCTTGGACTGGTCGTCGGGCGTGATGAATCCAAAGCCCTTGTCGTCGCTGAACCACTTAACGGTTCCGGTGGCCATTGCTTCCTCCTGTGTTCGTTCGTGCTGCGAGTCGGAGATTGCAATGAGCAAAGCTACGAGCGCGGGCACTGCGATGCCGGGCGAGTGCCCAGCCTGATGCGCAAAAGCCTAGCAGTGCCGCCGGTGCATGGTGCTACGGTGAAGCAGATGCCACCGAAGAGCACGCGGGAGACGGCTGAGGAGAAGCGACAGGCCAAGCTCGACTCCGTGCGTGAACAGGTCGAGAGTGGCGCGCTCGTGATCCGCAAGATGACCGACGAGGAGCGCGCACTCTATCCGCCCCGTCCGGCGCAGCCGAAGCGGCCGGGCCGACGGTGAGCGTGACCGACCGCGAGGGGCTGATCGCGAGAATCCGGCACCTTCGTCGTCAGGCCGCCGTCAGCGCTACGCCCTCGGCCGTAACCAACCCCGGCGACTCGTTCGCGCTCGGTGCACTCGAGACGCGGATCGCTCATCTGGAGCAGCTGGTCGAAGGGCTGCAGGATTCTGTGCATCGCGAGTCGCAGCGCCAGGACGATCGGCTCGGCGCGCTCGAGGCACAGATCCAACCGGCGGCGCTGAGCGCTGCGCTGAGCAAAGATGTGCGGGATCGCGGGCTCTAGTCCACCGATGAGCGCGTTCTTCATCCCTGGGATCCCCGCTGATGCGCGAGTAGTTGAGCGCACATACGACGACATGCGTCGACAGATCGAGGCCGACCTGGGACGCCCACCAAGCACCCGCCGGATCCTCAGCCTGTGGACGCGGCGGGGTAGCGTCGACTGCGTCACCGAGGTGGGCCGCCCCGACCCTTTGCGCGGCGGGACCGTGATCGCAATCTTCGACATGGGCCCGCACCAGCCGTTCGTGGTCTGGTGGCAGCCTGGCGGCGACCCTGATGGGGTCCGCGACGTGCTCGGCTGCAACGCCTATTCCGTGATGGAGTTCGACTCGTGAGACCCGGCGGCGAGATCGAGCTGCTCGAGGCTGACGCGCATTACTACCACGATCGGGTCGCGCTGCTGCGCGCGAAGTTGTACCGCTGGGGGCTCGGCTCGAGCCTCAGCCTGCAGCAGCTCGAACGGGCACTCGAGCAGGCGGAGCAGCGCGTCCGCGACGCGCGTTCATCCGAGGTTCCCTGAGAAGACCTGCTACGTTGCTGGCAGTCGGTCGACGCCGTCGGCCGCGAGGCAGCTCGCTCTTAGTCCCGCAGTAGCGGTTCGGGTCAGCCATAGCCTCCCGAACCGTACGCGGCCTTTTTGCTGCCGCCAAGGAGCAACACAGATGTCAAAGCAGTCCTTCGCTGACCTGGGCGTTTCGCGCGCCGTCGTCGGCTCACTCTCCGGGCAGGGGATAACCCACCCGTTCGCGATCCAGAGTCAAGTGATCGGCGACGTGCTTGCCGGTCGTGACGTGCTCGCGAAATCACCGACCGGCTCGGGCAAGACGCTCGCATTCGGAATCCCGCTGGTCGACAAGACGGCGTCGGACGGCCCCCGGCCATCCGCGCTCGTGCTCGCGCCGACGCGCGAACTCGCAACGCAGATCGTCGACGATCTCCGCGCGATCGCGCATTCCCGCGCGCTCCGCGTCACCGCCGTCTACGGCGGCGTTGGCCTCGTCAAGCAGGCGAACGACGCCGCCCGCTCGCAGGTGATCGTGGCGACGCCCGGCCGTCTCGAGGATCTGCTGGCTCGCCGTGCCTTCACGCTCGACGCGATCCAGATGCTGGTCCTCGACGAAGCCGACCGGATGCTCGACATGGGGTTCCGCCCGGCGGTCGACCGGATCGTCTCACGCTGCCCAGCGACGCGCCAGACCCTGTTCTTCTCGGCCACGCTCGACGGTGAGGCGGGGCGCATCGCGAGGGAGTACACGCGCGATCCCGCCGTGCACGAGCATGGCCCGTCTGCGCGCCGCGCCGGCGCCGACATCGAGCACAGGTTCGTCGAGATCGCGCACGAGCATCGTGTCGAGGGGCTCGTCGACCAGCTGCACCGCGAACGCGAGCTGACGCTCGTGTTCGTGCGGACCAAGCGCGGAGCCGACCGGCTCGTCAAGCGCCTCGACGCACACGGTGTGAAGGCTGTCGCGATGCACGGCAACAAGTCCCAGCGCCAGCGCGAGCGGGCACTTGCGAGCTTCGAATCGGGTGTCATCGACACACTCGTGGCGACCGATGTCGCGGCGCGCGGTATCGACGTGTCGGGCATCTCGCACGTGATCAACTTCGATCCGCCCGCCGACAGCGACACGTACGTACACCGGATCGGCCGGACCGGGCGCGCCGGAGCCACGGGGGTCGGCATCACGCTCGTCGCGCCGTCCGAGCGCGGGGACGTCCGTCAGCTCGCCGGCAAGCTCGGGCTCGACCATGGGCTCGGCGGCGGCAAGCCGCTCGAGCGCCGAACGGACCGCCCAACGGGGCCCAGGCGTGCCGACAATCGGCCGCGTCGGCACAACAAACGCCAGCGACCTTCCGGCCGCGCCGCAGCCCGGTCCTAGACCGCGGCCGATGGTGGGTGCGCTGGTACGGTTCACAACGTGAGCGAGGATCAGCCACCCGCCGGGTTGCCGATGAGCACGACGTTCGAGCTCCCCGGCCTCAAGGTCCGGGAGAACCTCGGCGTCTGCTACGGACTCGTCGTGCGGAGCATGGGCATGGTCGGCGGCATGGCGGCGGGGTTCAAGGCACTGCGCCGTGGCGAGGTTTCGCAGTACACGCAGCTGCTCGAGGACAGCCGCCGCCACGCGATCGATCGGATGGTTGAGAACGCCGGCCTGCTGGGCGCCGACGCGGTCGTGGGCGTTCGCTTCGACTCCTCCGAGATCGGCCAGCAGCTGACGGAAATCGTCGCGTACGGCACCGCCGTAACGGTCGGGCCCGCGTCCTGAGAGCACCACATGCTCCCGCGGTGAGCGCATCAAGACCGAGCGACCGCGATCGCGACCAGCTGGTCGAGCTGCTCGCTCAACACAGCGCGGCAGGAAGGCTCACCACCGATGAGCTCGAACGTCGTGTCGAAGCCGCCTATCGGGCACAGTCGCGCGCCGAGGCGGCGGCACTGATCGCCGACCTGCCGTCACTGGAGCCCAAGACTCGGCCGCGCACCCGAGGACGCGGCCACGGCGAGGCCAGCGAGCCCGAGATCGGCTGGGTCGCGACCGACGAGCGTTTCCGAGACCCCCGCACGCAGCGAATCATGCGCGTGTGGGTCGATCAGGCGAGCGGGACGCGCCATTACGTGCCGGACGACGCTGACTGAGGCACGCGGTGTTGACGTCGGTGCGATCGTCGGTTCGTGGCAGCGCCTGGCCGCGCTCATGCGCCCCGGTCGCGGTTATGGTGGCCGCCACCATAACCGGCTGCGGCTCGCAGGCCACGACGACGCCCGTCTTTCACCCGCTGCGACCGCCGATCCCCGGTCCCCCCCATCACGTCGCCACCCGGCCGCAGCCGAGTGGCGCCACTCGGCCCCAGCCAAAGCTCGGAGCCACCCAGCAGGTCGATGCCGGTGGCACGACGCTGTCGGTCACCGTCCACGCGATCCGCGACCCGCTGCGGGGATCCGGAGCGGCGCTGCTCCCCGGCACACGCGCGGTTGGCGTCGTAGCCGAGATCCGCAACGACGGTCCCGGTAAGTACGACAGCTCTGCGACCGGCGACTTCTCGATCGTCGCGTCCTCGGGCCCCGCGCAGCCCGTGTTCGCCCCTTCCGGATCGTGCGCGACGCCCCTGCGCGACTGGGACAACGCAATCTCACCTGGCGAGGACCGGAGCGGCTGCGTCGCGTTCACGCTCCCGTCGACCGCACGCGTCACCGCGATCCGGTTCTCACCCCACGCGGCGGCGCGCGGCCACGCCACCTGGCGCGCATCTCGCTGAGGCGCCCGCTCGCAGTAAACTGCCGCCCGAGCGCGGCTGTAGCTCAGTTGGCTAGAGCGTCTGCTTGCCATGCAGAAGGTCGAGGGTTCGAGTCCCTTCAGCCGCTCTTCAAGAACTCCCTGTTAATCGGGGAGTTTTTTGTTGCTGGTGGCGCTGGTTGACCTCGCTGCGGGCAATTTGAGGCGGTCGCGGTCAACGGCTCGGGGATGCGACCGCCGGAGAGGAGAAAGCCCGCTCCGATCAATGCGGCGACCAGGGCGCCGCCCCACCAGACGGCGTCGGGCGACGTCGCGAGCACCGCGCCCCCGACCGCGGGGCCGAGGGCCAGGGCTGCTGTGAAGGTGAGGCTGTAGAGCGACATGTAGCGGCCGAGCAGATGAGGTGGTGCGAGTTCGGCGACAAGTGGGCCGAGCACGATGGACTGCACGCACTCACCGATGGCGATCACGATCGCAACCCCGGCCAAGACCGTGGTACCGGCGAGCGTCGAGCGCGTTAGCGTTGCGAGCAGGATCCCGAGCAGGCCGATCGCCCATAGCCCGCTGGTCGCGGCAAAAGCGTCCGTGCGGCGCATCCGCTTGACGACCCGGGTGGCTGGAATCTGCGCCACGACGATGAAGAAGGTGTTGAGGAAGAAGAGGACGCCGATCTCGCTCGGCCCGACAGGCGTGTGCGCCGTCGTAAATGGCGGGAGGATGCTTTGAAACAGCGCGGGACCGAGGGCCAGGAGCACGATGTTGGCGGCGATCAGGATGAGGAAGAGCCGATCTCGAGCAACCGCTCGGAAACCACCTGTCCCACTGCCGCTCCGCGCTGGCGCATTCGCAAGGCGACGATTCGGCACCGCTACGAGCACGATCAGCGCTAAGGCAGCGCAGGTGATGGCGTCGAACAGGTACAGCGCCTGAAACGCGCGGAGGTGTTGGACGGAAGCGACGATGAAGCCGGCGACCGTCGCGCCGCTGCCGATGCCGAAGTTGCCCGCAACTCGGCCGAGCGCGAACAAGGAGGCACGCTGCTCGACTGTGACGAGGGTGAGGCTCAGAACTCGGTTCGCGGTGTTCGTGACTCCGAGCCCGGCGCCGCCGACGATCGAACAGACGAAGGCTTGCCAGGGACGCTCGACGAATGCAAAGCCCGCGTAGCCAAGTCCGCTCGCGAGGCTGGCGAGGATCAGGATCGGCTTCGCGCGGAAACGATCGACCAGCGCACCCGAAGGGGGCGTTGCGACCGCCGCTGTGCCGAGCGCAGCCGCCAGCACCAGCCCCGCGGTCGGAGTCGTGAAGCCGCGAGCCTGGTGCAGGTAGATGATCTCGAAGGGAACGATCAGTCCATAGCCGAAAAAGTTGACCGCAGACCCAGCTTGAAGAACGATCACGGGCCCCGACAGGCCCGTCCGCCAACCGGCGAACGCACGGACAAGCAGCCTCCTCACTTGCAATCTCCGGCCCGACCCTCGCGGGGTTCGAGGCGGCCGTGTACGAGACCGCGGACGACGGCGGCGGAGCCAGCGCTGGGACGAGACCGGCGCGGCGGCCTGCCGGGTGCGGGGACGGCGTGGCTGCTGGTGGCGGTGGTGGCGGTGTGCGCGAGGCGGTCGTGGTCGGCGGCTCGGTGCAGGTCAGCGGCGCGCTGCTTGGCGAGGATGAGCACGACTTGGGGATGCATGGCTGACCTCGTATCCGGTTGTGGTGCGGGCACTGTGATCCGCGCGGGTTGCAGCGGGCTTGCAGTCCGGTAAACGGTCCCGGCCGGGGCGTCGCAAGCGCCGGCGGGCGGTCTTGGCGGCGCAGGTGGGCGGCCGGCGGCGGAAGGTCGGTACGGTCATTGCGCGTATGCGTTTCGGGATCCTGGGACCGCTACAGGTGATCGGTGATGACGGGCGTGAGCTCGCCCTCGGTGGGCGGCTGCCGCGAGCCGTGCTTGCTTTGTTGCTGCTGCGGGCGAACGAGGTCGTGTCGAGCGATCAGCTGGTTGAGGCGCTGTGGGCGGGTGCGCCGCCGGCGAGCAGCGCGAAGGGGCTGCACGTGCACGTATCCCGGCTGCGCCGAGCCCTTGCCACCGGCCGCTCAGACACGGACGGGGAGCGGCTGGTCACGACCGCCGGTGGCTACGTCTTGAGAGTTGGGCCGGAGGAGCTCGATGTGCAGCGATGCGAGGGGCTGATCGGCGAGGGCCGATCGCTGCTGGCGGCGGGACAACCAGATCAGGCACTCGCCGCGCTGACCGGCGCACTCGAGCTGTGGCGTGGCGACGTCTTGGCCGACTTTCAATACGACGCGTTCGCGCAGGGGGAGATCGCGCGGCTGGGCGAGCTACGCGCCGCCGTGGTGGAGGAGCGGATCGCGGTCGAAATGCTGCTGGGCCGGGAGGCGCAGGTCCTTGGCGAGCTCGAGCGTCTCGTACGTGACTACCCGTACCGCGAGCGTCTGCGGGGCCAGCTCATGCTGGCTCTGTACCGGACCGGACGGCAGGCGGAAGCGCTGGCCGCCTACCGTGCCGCACGGTCAGCGCTGGTTGATGAACTTGGGATTGAGCCTTCGGTAGAGCTTCGGCAACTGCACGAAGCGATCCTTGCTCAGGACGGGGCGCTGCTGCAGACCGACCCGGGCCAGCCGGCCGCGCCTGCCGGCGCCGGCGCAACGACGGATGGGCGAGCGCCGGGCCATGTCCATCTGCCCGTGCAGGCGACACCCCTCATCGGCCGCGAGCGCGAACTTGCCGAGCTGATGGCGCTCGCTGATTCGCGTCGGCTGATCACCCTGACCGGAACCGGTGGGACCGGAAAGACCCGGCTCGGGATGGCGTTCGCGGCGGGTCTCGCCGACCGGTATCCGGACGGCGTGTGGTGGGTCCCGCTCGCCATGGTCAGCGAGGCGCGGCTGGTACCGGCGGCGATCGCGGCGGCGCTTGGCGACATCGCGGATCTGCCGATGTATCTGCGCGGACGAGCTCTGTTGCTCGTGCTTGACAACTTCGAGCAGGTCATCGAGGCCGCTCGCGCGGTCGGCGAGCTGCTCTCCGGGGCGCCGGGCTGCGGGGCGATCGTGACGAGCCGGGAGCGGCTCGGGGTGGCCGCCGAGCAGGAGTACCCGGTGGCGCCGCTGTCGCCCCACAGCGCCATCGAGCTGTTCACCGCGCGGGCGCGGCAGGTGGAGCCGGGCTACGAGCCGGGCGCTGAGATCGATGCGATCTGCGAGCGGCTGGATCGGCTCCCGCTCGCGCTCGAGCTCGCGGCGACGCGGGTCAAGCTCCTCTCCGGGCAGCAGCTCCTCGCCCGGCTGGAGCAGCGGCTCCCGCTCCTCGCCGGCGGCCGCCGCGACCTCCCCAAGCGCCACAGCACGATGCGGGCGACGATCGCCTGGAGCTACGACCTGCTGAGCGAGCCCGAGCAGCGGCTGTTCACCCGGCTGGCCGTGTTCGGCGGCAGCTTCGAGCTCGAGGCGGCGGAACAGATCTGCAGCGCCGATCTCGATGCCATGCGGTCACTGATCGACAAGAGCCTCGTGCGCCACGCCGACAACGGCCGGCTCTTCCTGCTGCACACTACGCGCGAATACGCACTCGAGCAGTTCGACTCAAGCGACGAGCGTGACGAGATTCGCGGCCGCCACGCACGCTGGTACTTCGCGCTCGGCGTCGCTGGCGGTGACGGCCCCCGTGAGGGCACCGATGAACTGATTCGGCTGCGCCAGGACGCCGCCAACGTCGGACTCGCGCTCGGCTGGGCGCTCGACCACGACATCGCCGCAGCGCTCCCACTCGCTGATGCCCTGTTCACGCCCTGGTTGGGGGCCGGACGAATTCGCGAATTGGAGCGGTGGTACGAGCGGGCGCTGGCCGATCCGACCGCACTCTCGTCGAGAGACCGCGCCAAGGCCCTCACCGGGCTCGGCTCCGCGCTGGTGTTTCTCGAGCGCCTCGAGCCGGCGCGGGCGGCGCTGATCGAGGCGCTCATGCTCTGCCGGGACGCCGGCGATGAGCGCGGTGAGACCCTCGTGCTGCTTCGCCTCGGCGCGGCCGAGTTCATAGCCGGCGCCCCGGAGAGCACCCTGGCGTGGGCAGAGCAGGCGCTTGCGATCTACGAGCGTCTCGACGACGCGCTGGGGATCGCGCGCACCCTGCACTCCACCGCTGAGGCTCTCCGGGACCTCGGCGATTTCGAGCGGTCCGCCGAGCTGTTCGCCCGTTCGATCGAGCTTCGGCGCGCAAACGGGCTCGGCAGTAGTGCGGCCACTGTGCACAGCCTCGCCGACCTCTATCTCGATGCCGGCGATATGCCCACCGCCGGGCGGTACTACCGTGAGGCGCTCGCACTCGGCCTTCAAGAGGGAGACGTGCGGTTGGGGGCGTACTGCCTCGCGGGTCTCGCCTGCGTCGCCGCGCGAAACGAGGACGCAGCCACGGTCGGCCGCCTCTGGACTCTCGCCGAACGGCTCGAGCACGAGATCGGCTTCCGGATGGTCGCCGCCGAGCGCGTCCGCTACGAGCGGAACCTGACCCCACCGCTCACCAACACCGCCGAGTACCGCGCCGGCATCGCGGATGCAGCGAACATCGACCCGCTCACCGCAGCCGCCGAGATCGTCAACCCGTAGGGCGACGGACGCAGCCCGAGCGATCCGCAGGCCCTACCGCCCCCGAGCCTGCTCCAGGTTGGACTGGTGGGGGCCCGAGAGCCAGTCCGCATCGGGCCCGAGCCGCGCGTCGACCGGTTCCACGCCTCGACGCAGCGCGTCGATGTAGGCGCGATCGGCGGCGAGACGGGCCGCCACCTCGGGACCCTCGGCAACGGCCCCGTGGCCGGGGACCACGACATCGGCGTGCCTGACGGCCTCTCCCAGCTGGTCGAGCGCCGTCTCGTAGGCGCCCACCTGATCGGGCTGGCGAGAGTCGAGCAGTGGGATCAGGACGTCGGAGAGCATGTCGCCGGCGAGCAGGACACCACGGTCCGCGAGGAGGACTGCAGCGTGGCCGACGGCGTGCGCGTGATGCTCGATGATCCCGCCCGGCACCGGTCCGCCGTCCGCCGGCAGCGGGGTGACGAGCCCGAGCAGCTCGAGCGGGATGCCTGAAGCGCTCTCAGCCGCCATCGCCCGCCCCCGCTCTCGGCCCGCCGTGGCAGCGTGGGCGCCGGCGGCCGTGGCGTAACGCGGGACGTCGCCGAACCGGCGATGCCAGAGCAGGTGATCCCAGTGGGGATGGGTGGAGAAACCGGCGACCACCGGAATGCCGAGCCGGTCGAGGTCATCGGCGAGCTGGTTCAGATCGGAACCGTCGATGCCGGGGTCGACCAGGATCAACCCACGCTCCCCACGGACCGCGGTGGCATTGCTCCAGACCCACTCGCTCTGCCGGACCCAGACACCGTCAGCCACCTGAGTCAGCACGGGTTCATTCTCTCAGTGCGCCACCTGGGTTGGTCAGCCCGCTCCAGGCGGCCGGTTCAGGCGAGGGCACAGGCTTCGATCAACGCTGCCGCCACGATCAAGAAGTGAGCGGGAAGACGCGATTCCAGCAGTTCTCGATGGCGTTGGCATCCGGGTCGACCGCAGGGACTGTGGTGAACAGGGCATACCGGCCATTTGCTGCTCCGAACCCTGCGAGGGGCATGCCGGGCGGCGCACTCGCCGCTTCCGCTCGCGCGGAAGCAAACACCGCAAATTCGCCCACCACGGTCCGGTGCGCCCGACGTTCGATCGTCTCGATGATCTCGCTCCCAGCTCCGTGACGCACTCGGGCGACGAATCGGGTTTGGCTGATACAGGCGTTGAACGCTGCTGCGCCGCCATCGCCGCGGCCAAAGGATGCAACGACCACGAACACGACGACCGAACTCACAGCGGCAACCGCCAGCGCTATCGCGATCCGCACTGCTGAACGCCGCCCGCCCACTTCGGTGATTATCCCTGTGAAGCCGTGGTATCCGAATCGGTCGTCTCGATCTCGCTCCGAGCCAGCGTCGGGCTACCAGTTCCCACGGCGCGGGACTGACGCCTCAGCGCAGCAGCCAGAAGACTTCCGTCTCGGCCTGGCTCGGGTCAGGCTGCGCATGGCCGTAGATCTCCCAGCACGGTCCGGCCAGCTCGCGTCCGTGGGCCGCGGCGTGGTCGCGCACGGTCTGATGAGTGACCCCCAACGTTGCGTAATCGCCGCGGTGGATCGCGGTCGCGACCGCTCCGGCGGGGAGCGTCGACAGCCTCACGGATCCTTCAGCCTGGAACGGCCCCGATACCAATACGCCGACCTCGACGTCCGGCCGCTGATCCTTATAGAGCATCACGTTCTGCCACCGCTCCTGATCGCCGCCGATCGCGAGCTCCGGGCGTGGACGAACGAACTCGTAGACCTGACCCAACAACGACCCCCAGAGCTTCGGGAATTCCTGCCATGTGGTCGCCTGGGCGACCACCGCTGTCGGACGCGCCTCAACCGTTGCGAACCAGACTGCATCGGTTGCCATGCCGCGCACTCTAGCCTGGGCCCGAACCCTTCTCGGGGAACGGTCAGCGGCGTAAGCTCGAGCCATGGCCGAGTGGATACCTGACCTGAGACGACGACGCCGACGTTGACAGCCGTCAGATCACGCCTCAACAACACGTACACCGGGTACAGCATCGGGTGCGCCGCCGTGTGGGCGGTCCTACTCGCGATGGGCCGCGCCCTGCTGGAGCCGAAGAATTGGGACAAGCTGCGGCTCGGTGCGGCCGGCTGGTGGGCGGGATGGCTCTCGGCCACGATCGCCCGGGTCGGGTACCCGCCGCCTCGGACGCTGACCGAGGCGGGGCGCAGGCGACTCGAGAAGGTGTCGCTCGTACTGGTCCTCCTCGGGTTCGTCGACTTCTTCCGGCTGCTGATCACGGGCCGGCGCCGGGCGGGCGGGACTGCCGACGGATCCAGCTGACGCGGCCATGCCGCGCCCGTGGCTGCTCCCGACGGCATGGGCGGCCGTTGGCCTGCTGTACGACGAGTCAGACGTGTGGAGGGGGCTGGCGCTCTTCGAGACAGTGGCGACGCAACGCGCGGTCTCTGGCGAACTCGGCGTCTGGTAGGTCGTACCACCCCATCTCGCGCTCGAGCTCACTGCGGGGCCAGCGCAGATCTCGCGGAGTGCCCTCGAGCACATCGATCGACGCCATCGAGAGTGCTCTGGCACCCCCCATGCTCCCACCCGTCGCCATTGCGCGCTCAGAGAACGCGTAGCAATCGGCCAGCTCTCCGATGCGTTTCAACTCGTCGTCTGTGACCGACAACGCACGCTCGGCGAGTTCATCCTCGCCATGACTGCGCAGCATGCGCGCCAACGTAGCGCGCCGAACGTGCAGCATCGGTCGCAATCCTAGCCGCCGAACCGTGCCAGATCGGATGGCCCGGCGGCCAGCGGATCGGTGGCGCGCGAGATAGCCTGAGCGCAATGAACGCCGCATCGACTGCTCGCCTCGTCGCCGCCGGACGGGTCGGTTTCGGACTGGCACTGATCGTCGCCCCGGAGCGCGCGACCGCGCCCTGGCTCGGGGAAGACGCCGGCCGCGCCGGCACCCGAGTCGTGACTCGCGGACTTGGCGCTCGCGATCTTGCTCTGGGTGCAGGGGTCTTCGCCGTTGCCGAGTCCGAGCTTCGGCCGTGGGTAGCGGCAGCGATCGTGGCCGATACAGCGGACCTGATCGCCACCGTAGTCGCCGGCGACGCGCTGCCGCTCGCGGGTCGACTGCTCGTGGGTGTCCTGGCGTCAGGCGCCGCGGCCCTCGGCGTGATCACCCTGGCCGGGCTGCCCGCGCGCACCACGAGTGCTTGACCGGGCGATGACCCGAAAGGCGGTATCGAGCGACGACGCCCCGGAGGCGCTCGGGCCGTATAGCCAGGCGATCGTCGCGGGCGGCTTCATCTTCTGCTCCGGGATGGCCGGGGATCGACCCCGCCACCGGGGCGATCCCACAGGGAATCGAAGCACAGACCGAACAGGCGCTGGTCAATCTCCGAGCCGTGGTGAGCGCCGCCGGAGCGTCCATGGACGACGTAGTCAAGACGACGATCTTCTACGCCGACGTCGATGACTTCAGCCGCCTCAACGAGGTCTACGCGCGCCACATGCCCGATCCGCCGCCGGCCCGGTCTGCCCCAGCGCACGTGCGGCTTCCCCGCGGACTGCTTGTCTCGATCGAAGCGATCGCCGTGCTTCCGCGCGTCTCACCGTAGCTCTGCACGCGTGGCTTGCCGGAATCCAGTGTTCGCAACACGACGATGTTCCGAACACCGTTGACAAGGGTCCGACGATCACACACCCCCGCACTCGCTGGCGAGCGTGCATCTGAGCAGGGGTCACAGCCCGGCGGAGATGCACACCACGGCCTGCGACCTGGGGGCGAGTGATGCTTGTGCCTCCCGCGTCGCAAACGCCGCTTGACACGTAACCTGAACCCGGTGGCTGCGGATCGGCTCGATGACGCAACGCTGGCTGGGATCGATGCGATCGTCCAGCGGGCAGTTGACGAGGGCCAGGCCCCTGGTGTGGTTGCTGCGGTCGCTCGTGGCGACGGGGTGCATGTCGCCAGCGCGGGTGTTCTGACACTCGGCGGCGCGCCGATGACCCGGGACAGCCTGGTTCGGATCACCTCGACGACCAAGCCGATCACGGCTGCGGCGGTGTTGTCGCTGATCGATGCCGGTGTGGTCGACCTCGACGCTCCGGTCGACGACCTGCTGCCCGAGCTCGCCGGGCGGCGGGTTCTGCGCCGGCCTGACGGAGCGCTGGAGGACACCGAGCCGGCGCGCCGACCGATCACGACCCGCGACCTGCTCACGTTCACCTGGGGATTCGGGATGGAGGGCGCGATGTTCATGGCGCCCGAGCCCTGGCCGATCTTCACCGCGACCGTCGACCGAGAGCTCTCGACGTTCGGCCCGCCGAGCCCTTCGACCACGCCTGATCCGGACACGTGGATGGCGCGGCTCGGCGAGCTGCCATTGCTCGTGCAGCCCGGCGAGCGGTGGCTCTATCAAACCGGCTCGCAGGTGCTCGGGGTGCTGGCGTCACGCGCGGCGGGAGCCCAGCTTGAAGAGGTCCTTCGCGATCGGGTGTTCAGACCGCTCGGGATGGACGCCACCGCGTTCCACGCCGTCGACACCGGTCGACTGGCCACGGCGTACGAACTGCGAGACGGGCGCCTCGAGGTCACCGACCCGCCGGACGGGGGTTGGTCACGGCCGCCGGTGTTTCCTGACGGCAGCGGGGGTCTCGTATCGTGCGTCGATGACCTGGTGGCGTTCGGCCGAATGCTGTTGCGAGACGGCGGCGCGGTGCTGTCAGAAGAGAGCGCGGCCGAGATGACAAGAAACCAGCTGACCGCAGCACAACGCGCCAACGTGTGGCCCGGTTTCAGCTTCCTCGGCGGGCGCGGTTGGGGGTACGGGGTCTCGGTGTTGGACGACGGTAGCTATGGCTGGGAGGGCGGGTTCGGAACGGCTTGGACAAACGTGCCTGCACGAGACCTGACCGTGGTCGTGCTGACACAGCGGGCGGCAAACGAGGCGGGCATGCCCGCCGTGTGCGAAGACGTCCTCGCCGCCGCCCGCGCAGCCTGATCTCAGGACTCGGCTGGTGATCGCGTAATGTCCGGACGCAGCGTCATGAACGACGGCTATCCACGGATGCATGCGGGCGATTCTCTGGGCGTCGTCGACGACGCCATCGCGCGGGTGCACGAAACGCTCGCGCTGGCCTCGCGCCACCTCGATCCATCGCTCGTCGATGTGCTGTCGATCCTCGGCTTCGACAAGGAGTACGTGTCGGCAAAGGGCTCCTATCTGTACGACGCCGCCGGTCGCGCGTATCTGGACCTCCACAGCGGCGAGGGCTTCGCCAGCTTGGGTCACAACCATCCCGACGTGCGCGATGTACTCCAGGCGACGCTCTCCGCGGACCTCGTCGACGGCGTGCAGCTCCACTACTCGGCGTTGGCCGGGATGCTCGCCGAGGCGCTCTCGCAGCGGTTGCCGCGCGGGCTGGACGCGGTGTTCTTCGCCAGCACCGGCGCGGAGGCGGTGGACTCCGCGATCAAGTTCGCGCGGGCCGCGACGGGCCGGCCGCGGTTGCTGTCCTGCGACAGCAGCTTCCACGGGGTCACGCTCGGTCCACTGTCGCTGGTCGGTGACGAGTTCTTCAAGCAGGGCTTCGGGCCGCTGCTGCCAGGCTGCGCGCGGGTCCCGTTCGGAGACCTCGACCGGCTCGAGGCCGAGCTGCGGGCGAAAGATGTCGCCGTCTTTATCGTCGAGCCGATCCAGGGCCGCATGGTGACCCTCCCCCCCGCCGGCTATCTGCAGGCCGCGCAGGCGCTGTGTCGACGGTACGGCACCCTGTTCGTGCTCGACGAGATCCAGACCGGGCTGGGCCGCACAGGCAAGTGGTTCGCGCTCGAGCACTGGGGACTGGAGCCGGATTTCGTGCTGGTCGGCAAGGCGCTCAGCGGCGGCTACATGCCGGTCGCGGCGATGGTCACCAGCCGCGAGATCTATCAGCGCGCGGTCGGGACGCTCGAGCGCTGCTACGTGCATCAGTCGACCTACGGGCGCAACCGTCTATCGATGGCGGCGGGGTTGGCCACGATGCGCATCATCGAGCGCGATCGCCTGGTTGAGCACGCGGCGCATATCAACACGGTGCTGGTGGACGGACTGGCGGAGCTCGCGCAGCGCTACGAGATGATCGCCGAGGTGCGAGGTAGCGGGCTGATGATCGGGATCGAGCTGCGCGCACCGAGCTCGCGAGCTGGGCGGCTGAGCTGGCGTTTGATTCACCTGGCGAGCGAGGGACTCTTTCCACAGCTGATCGTGATCCCACTGCACCGCGACCACGGCGTGATCACGATGGCGGCCGGGAAGAACGACGTGATCAAGCTGCTGCCCCCGCTGACGCTGTCCGAATCTGAGGCGGGCAGCTTTCTGGCCGCGTTCGACGCGGTGCTCGCCGACTGTCACGGCGCAGGAAGCAAGAACTGGGGCGTCGTGCGCGAGATCGCCACGACGACGCTACGTCGCCGAGCCTCGCGTGAGGTCCCGGCGATCGCTGCGGCACCATTTCGCGGCGACCCCGTCGATCCCTCGCGGGGCAACGTGTGCCTGCTCACGGGCGCGACCGGGTTCATCGGCGGGCACCTCGCGGAGCGGCTGGTGCAGGAGGGCAATCAGGTGCGCTGCCTCGTTCGCTCGAGCAGCGACACGTCGCGACTCGACGAACTCAAGGTCGAGATCGCGGTTGGCGACCTGACCAGCGCGGGCTCGCTCGCGCGTGCCGCCGACGGGTGCCGTTACGTGATCCACTGCGGTGCGCTGGTGTCGGACTGGGCGACGGCCGAGGAGATCAGTCGCATCAACCTCGAGGGCACACGGAACCTGCTGAAGGCCTCCGTCGACGCGTCCGTCGAGCGCTTCGTCCATTTCAGCACCACCGACGTCTATGGCTATCCGGGCGGCGCCGCGATCGACGAGACCCACGCCGGGACACGCTTTCGAAACTGGTACGCCCACACCAAGCGCGCCGCCGAAGTCGAAGTCCGTCGGGTGGCCACGGCGCATGCCATGGACGCCGTCATTCTCCGCCCCGCGACCGTGTACGGACCCGGCTCGACGGATGTCGTCGGCGAGATCGCGCGCGCGATCCGCGGCCGGAACATGGTCCTGGTCGACCGCGGTCGCGCGGTCGCCGGCCTGTGTTACGTAGACAACCTGATGGACGCCGCCGTGCTCGCGCTCCGACACGAGACCGCCCCCGGGCACGCCTTCAACGTCACCGATGGCCTCGATACGACGTGGAAGGAGTTCACCGACGGCATCGCCGAGGGCCTCGGATACCCCCAGGTCCGATGGAGCATGCCGTACTGGATGGCGAGCGGCATCGGTTTCTCGCTGGAGCACGCCTACCGGGTGCTGCGTAAGACGACACGGCTGCGCACGCCGCCACTGCTCTCGCGCCAAGCAGTGCACGTGCTCGGCAGGAACCAGGACTTCAGCAACTCCA
Source organism: uncultured Solirubrobacteraceae bacterium (assembly GCA_963712675.1). Lineage (GTDB taxonomy): Bacteria > Actinomycetota > Thermoleophilia > Solirubrobacterales > Solirubrobacteraceae > Palsa-465. The sequence goes on along the minus strand of CAVQJF010000017.1, from coordinate 290,281 downwards.
AGGCGCGAGAGCTGCTCGGCTGGGAACCACGCATCGACTACGCCGACGGCCTCGAGGCGACCCTCGCCTGGCTGCAGACCGAACACCTCAAACGCTGACCCGCTCGCCGCCCACGGGGCGCTACGTCACACCTCGTTCCCGGTTTATGCTTGACCTCGGGGCCGACCGGATTCCGCGGAACTCACTATCGCAGGAGGGACGATGGACGATCAACGGACGCGTGACTGCATCAACGAACACGCCGACGCCGTGGTGCGCGGCGACATGGACGCAGTTGTGGCCGACTTCACCGAGGAACTGCGACCGCATGTTCCTCAGATCGCACGGGCGCTGCCCCGGCCGGTGACGGGCGCCGAGGTGCTGAGCGTCAACGTGGGCGACACGGAGAGCGTCGCGATGATCTGCTATTCCGGAGACAGCGGCGACGTCACGATCCGTTCACGTTGGCAGGACGAAGGCGGGCGCGCGGTGATCGTGCACGCCGAGCCGGCCGAGTAGCGTCGAGCAGCTGCTTCGCAAGCGGAGGGGCGGACCGGACTCCGCCGCGAACATGACCACACCCCGAGGTGAGGTTCACCTGGGGCTCGCGAGCGCGCGACGGATCGCGCTCGCCGCGCAGGGATTCGCTGCACCGCGACCCGCGAGGCCGCCGAACGTCGGCCAGATCGCGGCGCTGGTGAGGCGTCTCGGGGTGCTTCAGCTGGACTCCGTGAATGTCTTCAGCCGGTCGCATTACATGCCGGTGTTCTCACGGCTGGGACCGTATGACCGCTCGAGGCTCGACCGGATCGCCGGGCACACCTCCGGGAAGATCGATCGGCGGCTGATCGAGTACTGGGCGCACGAGGCATCTTTGATCCCGATCGAGCTCCATCCTCTGTTTCGCTGGCGTATGGCCAACGTGCAACGCGAAGCCTGGGGCTCGATCGCGAGGATCCCCGTGGAAAACCCGGGTCTGGTCGCCGAGACCTTGAGGTTGGTCGCCGAACGAGGCCCGATCCGGGCGCGGGACACGGGCGCCGTACGACCCACGCCTCAAGCGGGCCGGATGTGGAACTGGCACGAGGGGAAGGTCGCGCTCGAGTACCTGTTCTTCACCGGTCAGATCGCCGCCGCGAGGCGGGTCAACTTCGAGCGTCGGTACGACACGCTCGAGCGCGTACTGCCAGCCGAGATCGCAGATCAGCCGACGCCGAGCGTGGCTGAAGCGCAGCGCGAGCTCGTGCGGGTCGCGGCCCGGGCACTCGGCGTGGCCACCGAGCCTGATCTCGGCGACTACTTCAGGCTGCCGCGCTCGGCTTCAAAGGAGCGCGTCGCGGAGCTCGTCGCGGCCGGCGAGCTGATCCCGGTGGCGGTCGAGGGCTGGGGCGCGCCGGCCTATCTCTGGCCCGCCGCGCACCGGCCACGCCGGATCGCCGCTCGCGCGCTGCTGTCGCCGTTCGACTCCCTGATCTGGTTCCGGGACCGCACCGAGCGACTGTTCGGCTTCCGCTATCGAATCGAGATCTACACGCCGGCCGCCAAGCGCGTGCACGGCTACTACGTGCTGCCGTTCCTACTCGGTGACCGGCTTGTCGCCCGCGTCGATCTCAAGGCCGATCGTGAACGCGGAGCCCTGCTCGTCCAAGGTGCCTTCGCGGAAGCCGGGCTTGACCCTGCGGAGATCGCTCCCGAGCTCGCCGCCGAGCTGCGTCTCGTCGCCACCTGGCTCGGCCTGGAGCAGGTCACGGTCATCGGACGGGGTGACCTGTCCGAGCCGCTCGCCGCCAGCATCCTTTGACTGCCGAACAACCGGCGTCGCCCGCCAGGCGCTCCGGTGACCGGATTACTCGGGTTCGACTATCTCCAGGGCGCCGAATCCCTCAAGTGGTCCATCGATGAAGAAGATCTCGAGCGTGAGGTCGGGGTCGACGTGGGCTTGCGAGAGGAACGCGACGACGTTACGCCCGGTCAGCTCTTCGATCGTCTCGGTGAAACGCCTCGTCATCAGCCGCTGGAAGTCGTGTCGCATCTCGACCACGCGGTCGGGCTCGCCCGAATCCATGATCGTCTTCTCGAGCGCCGTGAACCCGCTCCCGCGCATCACGACCACGATCAGGTCGTCCAGGGCGTACGTCTTGGCCTTCATCGGCCCGCGGCCGTAGTGCTCGCGGAGAATCGCCACGATCCGGTTCGAGATGGCCGCCAGCAGTTGCCCACCCGCGAGAGGCGTGGTTCCGGTACTCCCTGCAGGTCCTTCCATCTGCATCGCTCCCGTGTCCGGCAAGGCCCGCTAGACCTGTCCGTCCGTCGATTACGTTCTCCGACCTGGTTGGCGGGAGCCCAGCCCTCACCAACCCTGTCACTACGGTGGAGCGTAGCGCGGACAGCGCCGACGTCAATCCACGAACCGGGGACCGCTGTCGGGCTGCTACGCGCCGGGAGGCAGGGGTTCGAGCACGAACACCTCGGACGATGACTCCGCGTGAGTGCTCGTCCCGCTGAGAAACGTGCGGACGGTGCGTCCTGTAAGTCGCTCCACGGCCGCGACGAGCTCTCTCTCCATCGCACGCTGCAGCGCGTCGCGCTGCTGGCGGACGAGTTCGCCCTTCCCCGCCGCCACGAGGTTGACCTCGGCCCTGGTCGCGCCGTTCTCGAGCAGGCATACGACGACGTCCTGGTGAAGGAACGCGCGTGACTTGGTGGCGCCACGGCCGGTGAAGTCGGCCACCAGCTTTCCGATCTCATTCGCAATCGCCGCGTTCAGCGGCCCTCCTGACAACCTGCCGTCGCCGCTCGCCACGGTCGATCCGTTCTCCGTCTCTGGGAGGAGACCACCGCTGGGAAGAGACAGAGAGCCCCGACGAAGGCTTCTACGACTCAGCCGAGCATAGCGTCTGGCCCGGCCCGCTAGAATCAACGGCTCGGCTCTAGGCGCGCGTCATCGACTGGCGCGAGGGGTCGCTACAGCAAAGCGGGACGAGCTCGCGGTCACACGTCTGGCCGCCGTATTCCGGTCCGTGCACAGATTGCCCTCCAGGTAAGGAGTTCGCTCTGCACGATTTCCCGCTCGGTGACGCCGCCAATCACTCTCGGAGACACGCGGGCCGCCAGCCGGAAACCGACACCGCAGCCCGCGAGCCGATCGCGGGCGGCGAGTTGGGGCTGATCACCCGCGACGTGGCGGTCAGGACCGGCGCTCAGACCGGCGTGCTCGCGATCTGGAACCCGACCGAGCATCTTGTGGACGTGATCTGCGCGTGGAGCGGCGCGCAGGTTAACAATCGTCTGCTGACCCCCGTCCGCAGACGGTCCGGGTTCGTCGGCCGCGTGCTTTCGTCCGGGCACGCGGCCTTCGAGCCGATCAACCCAACACGAGATGGGAGCCTTGGGCAGGCTCCCTCCGGCGCGCGGTTGCGCTATGCCGCCGGCGCGCCTGTTCACGCGCCCGATGGGCCGCCCGGCGCGTTGTGCGTCGGCTTCTCCGAGCGGCCACGTGACCCGACGCTGACCCCCTGGATGGTCGAACGGTACGCCGGTCTGGCGGCGCTGTGCCTGCACGATGCAGGGGTTTTCGACGGATTGCTCGCGGCCGCGCGCGTCGACGGCCTGACCGGCTTGCTGAACTACGCCTCGACGCGCGCCGAACTCGAACGCGAGATCGCTCGCAGCGCCCGGCACGGGCGCCCGCTGTCCTGTGCCTTTATCGATCTGGACCACTTCAAGCGCGTCAACGACCGCCACGGCCACGTCCACGGGAGCACGACGTTGACCGAAATCGCCAAGATCTTGCGAGACGGGGTGCGGATCGGCGACACGATCGGGCGGTACGGGGGCGACGAGTTCCTGGCGATCCTCCCCGACACCGATCAAGGGGCGGCCTTCGCGCTTGCAGATCGCATGCGCATGCTGCTCTGCACCACTCCCGTGCCCCGCGCGTTTCAGCGTCTCAGCGCGTCGGTCGGCGTGGCGCAGTGGCAGCCCGGCGCAACAGTCGACAAGCTGCTTGCGGCTGCCGACGCCGCATTGGAAAGCGCCAAGCGCGCCGGCGGAGATCTCGTGGTGGGCGCAGACGGTGTCGCGGCCAGTGATGGCCGCGACACCGCTCCCACGGCGGCTGTCGAGTTCTCCTCGGCCAACCAGGCCGCGCGCCAGCACCATTAGTTGAACGCGACCCTAGAGCCGCTCCGTCTGCCATAACAGCTGCGGTAGCGCTCTTCGCCGACCAGCTGGCGAAGGAGCCTGGCCTGGCGCCTGGCGGCGCGGAAGACACGCTCACCGCTGCGACTGTCCGGGTGAACCCCATCTGTGCCGCCGACTGCTCGTAGCCCGGGCCGCCTCAGCGACCGCCGCCTCCGCGGCCACCGTGTCGACCACGTCGCGCAGCTCCTGGCGAGATCGCTCCCCTCCGGGAACTGCTTGAGAGTCTGCATCGAACCAGTCCTCGTCGTTTGATCAGCCAGCCCCGGCGACCGACTGGGTTCTGAGATCAATTTGGCGCTGTCCTTCACCCGGTCCAGAACCCCGCGACAGCGGTTTCCGATGGACTTCTGCCGACAGCTACAAACGTGACTGGCCGAGAACCCGTGCTCGAGTCTCGACGGGTTCGATGCCCTCAACCATTCACAACGCTCCACAAGGCCACGCATCCGTCTAAGAAAGCTCCACCGATGGTGACCAAATTGCACAGGTTGTAATCCTGAACCTGTACATCGCGACTCAGCCGGGGCGAAACACCCGATCGGGCGACCGCTCGCGCGCGACGGTGAGAGGATGCCGTCATGGAGGATGAATTTCCGCGCCGGATCACGCAGAACGAGGCGCTGTTCCGCGACGTCAACGAGCGGCTGGAAAGCGGCCGCTGGCCCGGCGAGAAGCGCGCGCTGATCGCGTTTCGCTGCGAGTGCGGTGAACTAGGCTGTAGCCGGATGATCGAAGTGAGCGTCGCGGCATACGAGCACGTTCGCGCTGACTCGCGACGGTTTCTGATCGCTCCCGACCATGACATACCCGAGGTCGAGACGATCGTCGAACGCCACGGCAACTATGTCGTCGTGGAAAAGCAGGGCGAGGCCGGCCGAGCGGCCGAGCGCCGCGATCCGCGCGACTGACCGTCGCCAGCAGAACCGCTCGGCGCGAGCACGAACCGCAACTGCAGCTCGGTGCCGCCCGAGGACCGCTCGGCGATCGCGAAGTCGTCGGTCAGCTGTGCGATCAGCGCCAGCCCGAGCCCGAGGCCGCCGCTCTGACGGCCCGCCTTGATTCCAAGGCCATCGTCCGCCACCAGCACCCAGAATTCGTTCCCGGCGATGCCGGCGGTCACGTGGATCTCGCCGGCTCGCGCCGGGTAGGCGTGCAGGACGACGTTCGTCAGCGCCTCTGACGCCGCGAGACGGATCCCATCCAGCTGCCAATCGGGGGCCCCGGCCGAGGCCGCCATCTCGGCCAGCGCACGCCGCACGGTCGGAACCGAGCTTCGAACGGCCGCATAGGACGCCCGCAGGTACGGTCGGCCCGCGCCAGCCTCATCGGGATGCTCACCGGGACGATCAGCCGTAGCCGCACCACTCATAGCTATTTGGACAAATACCCGGATCGAGCGGTCCGGAAACGGCCACCGTCGACTGTGCAATGCTGAACGTTGACCAATTCGATGGAGGAACTATGACCTTGCAACTTGGAGAGACCGCGCCCGACTTTCAGGCGGAGACGACCGATGGGCCGATCAGCTTCCACGATTGGGCCGGAGACTCGTGGGTGGTGCTGTTTTCGCATCCCAAGGACTTCACGCCGGTCTGCACGACCGAGCTCGGCTACATGGCGAGCATCAAGCCCGAGTTCGATCGCCGTGGCGTGAAGATCATCGGCCTGTCGGTGGACCCGACCAACCGTCACGCCGAATGGGCCAAGGACATCGAGGAGACGCAGGGCACGGCCCCGAACTACCCGATCATCGCCGACTCCGACTTCAACGTGGCCAAGCTGTACGGGATGCTGCCCGCGGACACCTCCGGCGATCCGCTGTCGCGGACCCCGGCCGACAACCAGACGGTCCGCAACGTGTTCGTTATCGGCCCCGACAAGAAGATCAAGCTGATCCTCATCTACCCGATGACCACCGGACGGAACTTCGACGAGGTGCTGCGCGTGATCGACTCGCTGCAGTTGACCGCGAACCACAAGGTCGCGACGCCGGCTCAGTGGAAGAACGGCGACGACGTGATCATCGCCGGGTCGGTCTCCGATGACCAGGCCCGAGAGATCTTCGGCGAGTGGGAGTCACCGAAGCCGTACATCCGGATCGTCCCGCAGCCGAGCTGACGGTCCGCAGACGAGCAGCTCAGAGCGCGTCGAGCGCGGCGTTCAGCGTCGCGCTCGGGCGCATCGCCTCGGCCGCCCGTGCCGGGTCTGGCCTGTAGTAACCACCGATCTCCACGGGTTCGCCCTGGACCTCATTGAGCTCTGAGACGATCGTCTCCTCGTCCTCGGCGAGACGCTCAGCGAGGGCCGCGAAGCGGGCCGCAAGGTCGGCGTCGTCGGTCTGGGCCGCGAGTTCCTGTGCCCAGTACAGCGCCAGGTAGAAATGGCCACCGCGGTTGTCGAGTTCGCCCACCTTGCGCGACGGCGAGCGATTGTGCTCGAGTATGCTGCCGGTCGCGCGGTCGAGCGCGTCCGCGAGCACCTTGGCGCGCGAGTTGCCGGTCTTGTCGGCCAGCATCTCGAGCGACACCGCCAGCGCCAGGAACTCTCCGAGCGAGTCCCATCGCAGATGGTTCTCTGACAGGAACTGCTGCACGTGCTTGGGCGCCGATCCGCCCGCGCCCGTCTCAAACAGGCCGCCGCCGTTCATCAGCGGCACGATCGAGAGCATCTTCGCGCTCGTGCCGAGCTCGAGAATCGGGAACAGGTCGGTGAGGTAGTCGCGGAGCACGTTGCCGGTGACGGAGATCGTGTCCTCGGCTGCGCGGGCACGCTCAAGCGTGAATCGCGTCGCCGCGGCGACGTCAAGAATCTCGATCCGCAGCCCGTCGGTGTCAAGCTGATCGAGCGCTGGGCGGACCTTCGCCAGCAGCTGAGCGTCGTGCGCGCGGGTCTCGTCGAGCCAGAACACAGCCGGCGCCCCCGTCGCACGCGCGCGGGCCACTGCGAGCCGGATCCAGTCCTGGATCGCCGCGTCCTTGCACTGGCACATGCGCCAGATGTCGCCTGGCTCGACCTCGTGCTCAAGCAGCGTCTCGCCGCCGTCGTCGACGACGCGGACCGTCCCGGCCGCGGAGATCTCGAACGTCTTGTCGTGCGAGCCGTACTCCTCGGCCTTCTGCGCCATCAGGCCGACGTTCGGGGTCGTGCCCATCGTCGCGGGGTCGAACGCCCCGTGCTCGCGGCAGTGGTTGACCGTCTCGGCATACAGCGGCGCGTACGAGTGATCGGGGATCACGAACTTCGTGTCCTGCTGCTCGCCGCGGGCGTTCCACATCTGCCCGGAGGCGCGGATCGCAGCCGGCATCGACGCGTCGATGATCACGTCGCTCGGAACGTGGAGGTTCGTGATCCCGCGGTCGGAGTTGACCATCGCGAGCGCCGGCCCCTCGGGGTACGGAACCTCGGTCCCGCGCGGCAGGGCGCCGAGGCCGTCGTTCGGGTTCCATCCCGGGACCTCGAAGCCGGGGAAGAACGCGCGCACGACATTGCCGAAGATGATCGGGTCTGAGACCTTCATCATCGTCGCCTTCAGGTGGACCGAGAACAGGACCCCCTGCTCCTTCGCGTCGGCGATCTCGGCGGCCAAAAACTCCATCAGCGCCGCCCGGCACATCACCGCCGCATCGATCACCTCACCCTTGAGCACTCCGACCGGGCTTCTGAGCGCGGTCACCGTCCGCCCGTCGGCCGCAACGTGCTCGATCCGCACCTCCCCTTCCCGCTCGATCGTCACCGACGCCTCGGTCGAGCGGAAGTCGCCGTCGGTCATGGTCGAGACGTGCGAGCGGGAGTCAGGCGACCAGGCGCCCATCGAGTGGGGATGATTGCGCGCGTACTCCTTGACCGAGGCCGGCGCACGCCGATCGGAGTTGCCCTCGCGCAGCACGGGGTTCACCGCACTTCCCATCACCTTGTCGAACCGGGCGCGAATCTCGCGCTGCTCATCGTCGGCCGGCTGGGAGGGGTAATCGGGGATCGCGTAGCCGTCCCCCTGCAGCTCCTCGATCGCGGCCTTCAGCTGGGGCACCGAGGCGCTGATGTTCGGCAGCTTGATGATGTTCGCCTCGGGCGTGCTCGCGAGCTCGCCGAGCTCGGAAAGGGCATCGGCGATGCGCTGCTCGTTCGTGAGTCGCTCGGGGAACTGCGCCAGGATTCGCCCGGCGAGCGAGATGTCTCGCAGCTCGAGCTCGACCCCCGCCGCCGCCGCGAACGCCTCCACGATCGGCAGCAGCGACTTCGTCGCGAGCGCCGGCGCCTCGTCGGTATGGGTGTAGATGATCTTCATTCGGGCGGCAGACTAACTGCTCCCGGCCCGACCGCATCGGGCACGACCGCCGTCTGGTGCCGGGGCACCACCCATGCGGCCACCACGGCGGTGACGTCACGCGCCCCCTCTTTGACCGGGACCTTGCTCATCGTTCGCTCGGCGAGCGCGGTGATCGTCAGGCTCGGGTTCACACCCGGGTTGGCCGGGATCGCCGAGCCGTCGCAGACCACCAGGTTCTCGTACGCATAGACGTGGCCGTCGGGATCGATCACACCCGAGTGGTAATCGCTGCCGATGACCGCGCCACCGAGGATGTGGGCTGTGGCGGGCACGTTCGCGAGCGCCTCGGCGATCGAGCTCTGCGCGATCCCGCCGACCTTGTCCGCGATCCGCTGGGCGGCGTCGTTGGCCGCCTCGATGTAGGTCGGGGTCGGGTTCTCAGGATCCTGCTCGGTCTGCAGCCGGACGCCGTGGCCGAACCACTTCTCGATCGGCCGCAGCCGGATTGAGTTGTCGAGCGTCTGCATCACGAGCAGGATCACGGTCCGGCGCGACCAGTCGCCCGGCACCAGCGTCTTGAACCACGTCCGCGGCCGGCGCGCGATCTCGCGCAGGAACTTGAGCGGTCGCGTGATCCGGCTGCCCTCGCCGACGAGCAGCGTGAACAGGAGGCTCATGGCGCTGCCGCCGCCGCCGTAGGTGACCGTCTCGATATGGGTGTCGGGGTCCGGGTAGATGCTGCCGGTGATCGCGATCCGCTCGGTGAAGTCGACGTCACCGCTGTTCGCCGTCACCGCGAGCAGCGCCTCGCTGTTGGTCCGCACGAGGTAGCCGAGTCGGTGCGAGACGCGCGGCAGCGAGCCGCGCGCGCGGCAGTTCTGGAGCAGGTGGTTGGTGCCGAGCGCCCCCGCCGCGAGCACGACGCCGCGCGCGGTCTCGGTCCGCTCATCGTGTTTGAACCAGGCGCCCGTCCGCCGGGTCATGACCCGGTAGCCGTCCGCACCGTCGGGAGCGCCGATCGGCGCGACGTCGACCACCTGGCGGTCCGCGACAACCCGTACGCCGCGGCGCTCGGCTAGATACAGGTAGTTCTTGACGAGCGTGTTCTTGGCGTTGTAGCGGCAGCCGATCATGCACCGCCCGCACAGCACGCAGCCGCGACGTGCCGGCCCCTCGCCGCCGAAGAACGGGTCGGGAGCCGTGACCCCGCGCTCGCCGAAGTAGACGCCGACGTTGACCTTGGCGTGGGTGTTCTCCACTCCGAGGTCTACGGCGACTGCCTTGAGCAGGTCATCGCCGGGATCGTCGAACTCCACCGGCGCCATCCCGAGCATGCGCTCGGCGGTGTCGTAGTGCGGCTGTAGCTCGGCCTCCCAATCGGCGAGGCCAGCCCACTGGGGATCGTTGAAGAACCGGCTGGGGGCGCGGTAGAGCGTGTTCGCGTATACGAGGCTGCCGCCACCGACGCCGGCCCCGGACAGGATCGCGACGTCCTTGAACGGCGTGAATCGGAAGATCCCGCGACAGCCGAGCTTCGGCATGTACAGGAACTTGCGCAGCTCCCAGGTGGAGCGCGCAAACTCGTCGTCAGCGAACCGGCGGCCGCACTCGGTGACGCACACCGAGTAGCCCTTCTCCGCCAGTCGCAGCGCCGCCACGCTACCGCCGAACCCGGAGCCAACGACGATCCAGTCCCAGTCGTACGAACCCGCTGCCACGACGGAGAACCCTACTGCCAGCGCACGGGCGGTCCGTGGTCACCGCACCAGGCGAGTCGCTGGTACTCCCCGCCCGGATCCTCGCGGAAGCTGAGCTCGAATCGCCCGGGCTTCTCTGCGCTCGGCTCCATCGCGAGCTCGACAGTCGGACCCGCGGCTCCGGCGATCGCCGACTCGACCGCGTCCCACGCTCCGGTCGGGACGTACTGGCGGACGACGGAGTGCCACACGGCCGTCAGCTGCCCCTGGGCCGGACGTGCGAGCTGCTCCGCGAGCCACGCAGACGCCGCGCGCTCCTGCACAGCGATCGGACCCTCCGCCGCCACTGCGAGCGCGGTCCGCGCACGCTCGATCCGCTGGAGCTCGTCGGGCCAGATGTACGACAGCAACCGCAACCGGTGCTCGGGCCGCGACGGGTCCAACGGCGCCAGATCGCAGCCGCCGCGCTCGGCGATTCGCAGCCGGCTCGCGCACGCCGCGACGTCGATCGGGGGTCCGGGCGTCCACGGCTCCACGAAGCGCAGCGGCGACTGCACGTCCCCGAGCTCGAGGCCGTCGATGACGTAGCAGTAGCGGTCGAACAGCAGGTTCAGACCGGCGCTCGCCCCGATCTCGAGCAACCTGATCGACATTCCGTACCTGTCGGTCAGCCACAGCAGCGCCGCGAACATCACCGCGGAGCGCCCGGGCTCGTTGGTCTGGACCCCGAGCTCGAGCCGCTCCCGGATCCACTCGAAGCGCTCGTCGATCGTCGCGGCCGCGGCCGGCCAGACGCCCTCGGGCGCCCTCCGGCCGCCAGCGCTCGGGTAGAAGTCGGCCAGCTCGGGCGCCGCACCGGAGAGCACCAGCTCGTGGAGCGCGGCGAGCAGCCGCAGCTGCGGCACCGAACCGGGAGGAGCATCGAGCCCGGCGAACAGCTCCGCGACCCGGCCGCCGGCTTCGATGTCGCCGGCCGCGGCGAGCAGCAGCGCCCGGCATAGCGGCGAGCGCCCCGAGCTCGCGAGCCAGTCCGCATGGCGCTTGAAGCGTCGCGCGAACGACAGACCGCGCGCCGACTGGTCGTCGGCGCCGCCGTACGGGAGCTGCTCGCGCTCGGCCACGCTCGAACTCTACGATCCGCGGCGATGGAGCCAACGCCGGACGACGAGCTCGACGCGCTGCTCGCGGAGCAGGTCTCCTACTACCGAGCCCGCGCCCCCGAGTACTTCGAGGACGCGCTCGATATCAGCCCCAAGGCCGAGTCCGCCGTGCGGCGCGAGCTGCTCGCGGCGCTGGCCACGTTCCCGCCCGCCGGCGACGTGCTCGAGCTTGCGTGCGGCCCGGGCACGTGGACCGGCGACCTGCTCGCGTTCGCCGATACGGTCACGGCACTCGACTCATCGCCGGAGATGCTCGCGCTCGCCCGCGAGGCGGTTCCGGACCCGCGCGTGACGTTCGTCCAGGCCGACCTCTTCGAGTGGACGCCCGACCGCCGCTACGACGCCGTGTTCTTCGGCTTCTGGCTCTCGCACGTCCCGCTCGAGCGGTTCGAGCAGTTCTGGGCGCTCGTCGCCGCCTGCCTGAAGCCGGGCGGACGCGTGGTGTTCATCGACGACGGGTACCGCACATCCGAGGAGCTGATCGAGGGCCCCGAGTCCTCGATCATCGAGCGCAAGCTGAGCGACGGGAGCGCATTCCGAGCGGTCAAGGTGCCACACGCGCCGGCGGAGCTCGAGCGCCGGCTGACGGGGCTCGGCTGGCGGATCACGGTCGGGGGTGTCGCCCCGTTGTTCTGGGGTGCGGGCTCGCGGGCCTGAGCCCCTACTCCCCCTTGAGCTTCTCCGCGAGCTCGTCGATCAGGTCGGTGACGCGCTTGGCCGCCGGACTCTCGCGCACCTCTTCGACCCGGCCGAACAGCTCATCGCGCGCATCGGAGAGGATCTTCGAAAGACTGTCGTCGGTCGTCACGTAGCCGAGCTCCTCGTCGCTCGCGCGACGCGCACCGGCGCGCTCGGTCCCGCTCGCCGCGCGGGCGGCGGCGGCTGCCTCGCGGGCGGCCTGCCGCGCGCGCTCCCGCGCCGCGTTCGCCTCGCGCAGCTCGCGCTCGATGTCCCGGAGCCGCGTGTCGATGTGCGGATCGCCGGCCGTGGCACCGGCGGCCGGCCTCGAGCCGGCGGAGCTCCGTGCCCGCGTGCTGCCAGCGCTCGCCGAGCCGGAGCCGGCGCCGGCGCGGAGCCGCCGGACCTCCGCGTACGCCTCCTGGACCTCTTCGAACCTGCGCGCCGCGTCCTGCGAGCCGGCGTTGTGGTCCGGATGGTGGAGCTGCACGAGGCGGCGGTAGGCCGCGCGAACCTCAGCGTCGGTGGCGTTCGCGCTGATGCCCAGGGTCCCGTACGGATCGCTCACGCAGAGAAGAGTAATCGCCGCGCGCGAGCAGGAAAAATGGGGGTGCCGGCGGGCGGGCGCGCCAGGCGAGGCTTGCCCACTCGGGGAACGCGCCAGCACGCCCCGGTGGAAGCGTCGGTCACCCGGCCGCAATCAGCAAACTATGCACAGGAAAATATACGTTTCGGCTGGCGAACCTCCATCAACCTCCCGCCAAGGGGGCCAGACGGGCGCTGTAGGCTGCCGAGATGAGGGTTATTTATAGGGGCTCGCTGACGCTCGCCTGTTTTGTCGCGCTGGCGCTTCCGGCGGCCGCCGGCGCAGCACCGACGTTGCCGTTCGGTCACTCGGGGCGCTGGATCACCGACGCGAGCGGGCGCGTGGAGGTTGTGCACGGGATCAACATGGTCTACAAGCTGCCGCCGTACTACCCGGCGGCGATCGGCTTCGGCGACGACGACGCTTCGTTCCTGCACAGCATCGGCTTCAACGCGGTCAGGGTCGGAGTGATCTGGAAGGCGCTCGAGCCGCAACCCGGCGTCTACGACGACGCGTACCTCGCGCAGATCGCCGCCACGGTCGGTGCGCTGGCCCGTCACGGGGTCGCGTCGCTGCTCGACTTCCACCAGGACCTGTTCAACGAGCACTTCGAGGGTGAGGGCGCGCCCGATTGGGCGGTGCAGACCGGCGGCCTCCCGAACCCCTCGCTCGGCTTCCCACTGAACTACCTCGCCAACCCGGCGCTCGAGCACGCGCTCGACGCGTTCTTCGACGACGCCCCCGGGCCCGGCGGGGTCGGCCTTCAGGACCGCTTCGCGGCCGCGTGGGCGCACGTCGCCGCCTACTTCCGCGGATACCCCTCCGTGCTCGGCTACGAGCTGTTCAACGAGCCGTTCCCTGGAACGCTGTGGGAGCCCTGCGTGGTCCCGACCGGATGTCCGGGGTTCGACGGCAAGCTGAATGCCTTCTACCGCCGCGTCGATCGCGCGATCCGCGCCGCCGATCCGCACACGATGGTCTGGTACGAGCCGAACGTGCTGTTCAACGAGGGGATCGCAACCACCGTCCGCGCACTCGGCGATCCGCACGCCGAGTTCGCGTTCCACGACTACTGCGCCACCGAGTCCACGACCGGTTCGACGGTGGGTTGTGACGTGCTCGATGACCGCGTCTTCTCGAACGCGCTCGCGCACGTCGCGGGTACCGGGGAGGCGGTGCTCGAGACCGAGTGGGGCGCCACCAACGACATCGCGTACCTCGACGACATGGTCACGCGCGGCGACCGCTTCATGGTCCCGTGGCTCGAGTGGGCGTACTGCGGCTGTGACGACCCGACGACCTCCGGCCCGGGCGCCAAGCAGGCGATCGTGCTCGACCCGTCGAAGCCCCCGGCGGGCTCGAACCTCGTCGAGCCGACGCTCCGCGCGCTGGTCGAGCCGTACCCGCAGCTCGTCGCCGGGACACCGCAATCGTGGAGCTACACCCGGTCCACCGGCACGTTCAGCCTGCAGTTCACCACCGCCCGGGCCGGCGGCGGCGACCCGTTCGGGACCGGCAGCGTCACCGAGATCGCGACCCCTGCGCTCGACTACCCGAGCGGCTACGCCGCGCACGTGACGGGCGCCGCCGTCGTGTCGCCCCCGGGCGCCGTCGTGCTTGCTCTCGCGAGCTGCCCCGGCTCAACGCGCATCTCCGTGACGGTCACGCCGTCGGGTCCGAGCGCCGGCTCGTGCGAGGCGCAACTCCGGGTCACGATCTCGCCGCGTCGCTTCAGGCCGGGCCGGCGAACTACCTTCCTCGTTCGCGTGATGGCGGTGATGGGCTCCTACCGGGCGCCGGTGGCGGGCGCGACGGTGCGACTCGCCGGGCGCAGCACGCGCACCGGCGGCCATGGTGGCGCGCGCATCCGGCTCACGCTCCACGGCCGGCGCTTCGCCGTGGCAGCGCGCGCGCCAGGGTTCGTCTCGGCCCGCGCTACCGTCCGCGCGCGGTAGGGAAGGCGGCCGACAAGCCGGGCGATGCGCAGGAACCAGACGACCCGTCCTCGGCGGCAGCCGCGGTCGGCTCGGCGTTCGCGTTGAGAACAAGTCTGTTGCGGTCCGGCAACCCACCGGATTCCATGAAAACCGTCGTTGAGGGATCGCTGCCCGAAAACGGAGCTGCTGACCGGACCGAACCGAGGTTTCCTCCGCAGGGCGAAGGTTTCTTTGGTCGGAACTGCTGAGCACCCCCGCGCACCCTTCAACCATAGCTTTCGCGGAATAAGGTGCGCTGTCGGACCCGGGTTGCCTACCTTCACCAGCCGCGCTTTTTACGTCACGCGGCTGTCCCAGCGCCACGCGGACCGGCAACGCTGGTGATCCCGTCCCTCACCGCGCGCCGGCTGGCTCCTCGGACTGCGTCTCCTCGAGCGCGAGCGTCGGCCCGAACCCGATCGTCAGGATCGCGCCGCCGCCCTCCGCGTTGGCGGCGCGGGCGAATCCACCGTGGGCTTCGGCGGCCTGGCGGACGATCGCCAGCCCCAGGCCCGATCCCGGCTTCGAGCGCGCGTCCTTAGCCCGATGGAAGCGATCGAAGATGAACGGCAGGTCCTCGTCGTGGAACCCGGGCCCGTGATCGCGGACCGAGACGATCCCGTCGTGCAGCTCGACCTCGATCACCCCGTCGGGCGGGCTCCACTTGCGCGCGTTGTCGAGCACGTTGTTGACCGCGCGGGCGATCCGATCGGGCTCACCGCGGACGAGCGTCGGCTCGATCCGTTCCTGAACCGTCAGCCCCGGCGCCCGCCGGCGCGTTCGCTCGACGAAGCTCGAGACGATCTCGTCGAGCCTGACCTCGCCCGGCTCGCCGCTGGGACGGCTGCCCCTCGCGAGCTCGACCACGTCCCCGACCAGTGCCGTCAGCTCGTCGAGCTCATCGATCATGTCCTCGCGCAGCGCCGCGCGGTCCTGCTCTGAGAGCCGGCTCTCCTCGCGCAGCAGCTGCAGGTTCGCCCGCAGCGACGCGATCGGGGTGCGGAGCTCGTGCGACGCATCCGCGACCAGGTTGCGCTGCGCGCCGACCGACGCCTCCAGCGCGTCGAGCGTCGCGTTGAACGTGCGGCCGAGCCGCGCCAGCTCGTCATCACCCGAGACCTCGAGCCGGTCGGTCTCGAGCCGCTCGGGCCGTGTTGCGATCGCCTCCGTCTGACTCGTGAAGCGCGCGATCGGGGCGAGCGCCGTGCGGGCCACGAAGATCCCAAGCAGCCCCGCGAGCACGATTCCAGCTGCGGCGATCACGATCATCAAGCAGCAGCTCGTTGCTGAGCGTGTGGTCGACGTCCGACAGCGGCAGGGCGACCTCGACCGCGCCGTGTCCGGCGATCCCCGTGACCAGCACGCGGATGTGGTGGCCCGCGACGGTCTTGTCGGCGAAGTACTGCCCGTGGCCGCGGACGGCGAGCGCTTTGGTCATCGAATCGACCGGGATCTCCGAGGTCTCGGTCGTGCCGCGGCAGATCGCGCCGGTCGGGCTGACGAGCTGAGCGAATCCAGCCGCCCCCCCGAAGGCCGCGGTTGGCGGTCCGTTGATACCGAGCCCGTCGTCGCAGTCCCCCCCACCGGCGGCCGCCCCGAAGAATCCGCCTCCCCCGCGCCCCGCGAACCCGGATCCCTGCGCGCCCGCCCCACCGCCACCGCCCGGAAACCCACCGCCGTCGCGCTGGGGCGGGTGCAGGATCTCCCCGGTGATCTTGCGCAGCGTGCTGTCGACCTGCCCCCGCAGCTCTGAGCGCGTCCCTGCATACGCGGACACGGCGACCGCGATCACGGCGAGCGCGACGGCAACGCCGGCCGCGACGCCCATCCGTGCGCGCAGGCTCATTCGGGCTCCCGAAGCGCGTAGCCGACGCCGCGGACCGTGTGGATCAGCGAGCGGGCTCCTGCGTCCTCGAGCTTGCGCCTCAGGTAGCCGACGTAAACGCGCAGGGCGTTCGACGTCGGACCGAAGTCGTATCCCCAGACGCGGTCGTAGATCAGGCTGTGCGGCAGCACGCGGCGCGGGTTCAGCATCAGCAGCTCGAGCAGCTGATATTCGGTCCGCGTCAATTCCACGAACTTCTCGGCGACGACGACGCCGTGGCGGGCCGGGTCGAGCGTCAGCTCCGCGAACGAGAGCCCGCCGTCGATGTCTCCTTCACCGCCGGCGCGTCGAAGTAGCGCCCGCAGCCTCGCCTTCAGCTCGTCGATGTCGAATGGCTTGACGAGGTAGTCGTCGGCCCCGGCGTCGAGTCCGTCGATCCGATCGGACACCGCGTCGCGCGCGGTCAGCATCAGGACCGGCACCCGATTGCCCTCGCGCCGTAGCAGCCGGCACACCTCGAGCCCGTCGATGTCCGGCAGGCCTACGTCGAGCACGACGGCGTCGGGCACGCCTCCATTCACCTCCGCCAGCGCGCCCGCGCCACTTTCGGCGAGCCGGATCTCGTACCCGGCAAGCGTCAGCGCTCGACGCAGCACCTCGCGCAGGGCCCTGTCATCGTCGACGACGAGCAGTCTCACAACCCCATTGTCGTCCGT
Organism: uncultured Solirubrobacteraceae bacterium; assembly: GCA_963712675.1. Classification (GTDB taxonomy): domain Bacteria; phylum Actinomycetota; class Thermoleophilia; order Solirubrobacterales; family Solirubrobacteraceae; genus Palsa-465. The sequence goes on along the minus strand of CAVQJF010000017.1, from coordinate 273,194 downwards.
CCGGCGGCCGGAGGCGAGCCCTTCCTACGTACGTCTTAGGAGGTCCGCTACAGCTCGGCGCGCTCTCGGAGCACCGCACCGAGGATTCCGTTGACGAATCCGGGCGCGTCGGCGCCGCAGAAGCGCTTGGCGGTCTCGACGGCCTCGTCGATCGCCCCCTCGGGCGCGATCGCATGCTCGCCGGGCACCGCATCGGGGTGCAGCAGCTCGACCAGCCCGACGCGCAGGATCGAGCGCTCGAGCGGCGCGATCCGCTCGAGCGACCAGCCACTGGCGTGGCGAGAGATCAGCTCGTCGAGCTCCGGCTGGCGCTCTCGGACCAGTTCGGCGAGCGCGCGAGTGAACCCGTGGGCGTCGCGCGGGAAGGTCTCCTCCAGTGGCCTGCCGAGGAGATCGCTTTGATAGAGCGCCCAGATGGCCGCCCGGCGCTGCTCTGTCCTACGCACGGGACACGTATTCGCCCGAGCGCGTGTCGACCCGAACCAGGTCCCCGATGTTGACGAACAGCGGCACTTGGATCTTGGCCCCGGTCTCGACCACGGCCGGCTTCGAGCCGCCGCCGGAGGCGGTGTCGCCCCGGATACCGGGCTCGGTCTCGGTCACCGCCACGTCGATCGCGCTCGGAAGCTGGACATCGGCCGGGTTGTCGTCTATGTACAGGACCTCGAACTCCTCGGATTCCTTCATCCACTGCAGCGCATCGGCGATCGCGCTCACCGGGATCACGAGCTGCTCGTAGGTCCCGGAGTCCATGAAGTGCGCTTCGGCGTCATCCCGGTACAGGTACTGCATGCGCCGTACCTCGGTGCGTACCGAGCGGAACTTCTCGCCGGCTCGGAAGGTGCGATCGATCACGGCACCATCGCTCGCCCGCCGCAGCTTCGTCCGCACGAACGCGCCGCCCTTCCCGGGCTTGACGTGTTGAAACTCGAGGACCTTGAAGACCGTGCCGTCGACGTCGATGTGATTCCCGTTCTTGAATTGATTTGTGGTGATCAAGAAAAGCCCTGCAAAATGTGGGTTTTCAACTAAGGACGCAGCAACGGCGCCATTGCCAGAGTAGCGACACCGACCGCCGCAGACGTGCTGGGCGGGCACTCGACCCGGCGTGACCGTGGGCCTGCGCCTGATCGCAGATCAAGTCGATTCCGGGCTGCGTCGATACGGTCAGATGCCGGGTAATACGATCGAGGCTCTGGCTTGGCGGGCGGCGAGCAGCCGCTCAAGCCTTCGTCGCGCGATCGCTGAGCGCTGTGCCGCCGCCCGGTGGCCATTACCGGCGGCGATCATCGTTGGCCTGGCCAGCCTCGGCCTTCTGCTCGTGCAGGCCGAGACCCTTCTCTCCGCGCTGTATCGGAACGCGGACAACGCCGTAACGCTGCTGCTCCCGTCGAGTGATCCGACCGGCTCGATCACACTGCTCGGGAACCACCCCTGGTACGAGGCGTGGTGGTTCATGCGCGCGACCGTCGGGCTTCCCGATCATCTTCTGCTGTGGAAGGCGGCGCCATTCATCGTCGCATTTCTCGGGATAGGTGCGATCGGATGGTGTGCGAACGCGGTCGCTGGCCGCGTGGGAGCCGTCATCTGCGTCGTCGCGCTGGTCTCGATGAGCGAGCCTCTGCGTGCCGTGATGCTGGTTCCCGAGGCCCGGGTGGGGCTTCCGCTGCATGCGGCGGTTCTTTGCGGGGCGCTGCTCGTCATCGATCGCCTCGCGTTTGCCGGACGAATGACCCGGAGGCGGTGGATCGCCGGTGGAATCCTCCTAGTCGCCTTTACAGCCGCGGGGACAACCGACCAGCTGCTGCTACCCGCTGCGGTCGCGCCGTACGTCGCCGCGACGTTCTCGTGCTGGTGGCGCGACCGCTCGGCGCACAGTCGAAGGCTTGCGGAGTTCGCTCTGCTCACGGCTGTCGCGTCGATCGGCGGATCGATCCTCGTGACGCACATCATGAGCCGGTCCGGTGTCGCACCCGCCTACTTCCCTCTTCGTCGACTCGCCGCCCTCACGGCCGTACGAGGTGGAATCGGTAGGACGCTTAGCCTCTTCGCCACGCTGACTGGTGGCGGGCTCAGTCTGCGCACGCTGGCCGGTCCACTTGCGCTGGCTGCCCTCATCGGTACTTGCGCCAAGGTTTGCTTGGCGGCGACCCGCCTCCGACCAGCGGCGATGTCGAAGCAGCAACGCGCCACCACGCTCTACGTTGCGTTCTGGGCGTGTGCGCTGATCCTCAGCCTCGGCGCTTTGGCCCTGACGAACGCCGGGGGCCCGACCGCCGCCCATGACGCGGCGCAGCGCTACTTGATCGGAGCCTGGGTCGCTGTCGCAGCGTTACTCGCCGTCGGTGCCAGGCGCCCCGCATTCGCGAACGCGCTGCTGGTGGGCGTCGTCGCGTTCGGGCTCCTCAACCTTCAGTCGGATCTTTTCAGCGTGCGACAACCGTGGGAGTACGGGCTTGACTCTACGCAGGGATCTGCGCTCGATCAGTTCGCGCTCGCTCATCGCGCCACGACCGGATACGGCGGATACTGGGATGTGATGCCGCTTGGTCTGCAATCGGGCGGGCGTGTCAGTGTCGTGCCGATCACAGAAGCCGGCGGTTCCGGGGTTTGGAGGGGCGCCCCGACAGCCGCTAACAGCTCATGGTTCCGGCAGCGGCCGGGCAACCCAGCATCGTTTCTTGTTACCGACTCTCGAGGAGACGTACCGATGGCGGCCGTCGCACCTCCAACCAGCTTCGGTCGCCCAACGGCCGAGCGTCGATTCGGGCCACTCACCGTCTACATCTACCCTCACGACCTAGCGCGGTACCTGCTCGGCGCGTCGTAAGTAGCCCCGAGAGCCTCAGTCGCTGACGATCAGCCGCTTCGGTACCGAGGTCAGAATGTCGCAGCCGCCTTCGATCGCGACGACCAGATCCTCGATCCGAACCCCGAACCTGCCCGGCACATACACGCCCGGCTCGACCGTGACGACGTTGCCCGGCCGGAGCCGGTCTTCGGAGCGCTGGGACAGCCGCGGAGCCTCGTGGACCGCAAGCCCGACGCCATGTCCGAGGCCGTGGCCGAACTGGTCACCGTGACCGCCGGCCTCGATCACCGCGCGCGCGACGCTGTCGACTTCGCGGCCACCGGCGCCGGCTTTGACCGCCTGTAGGCCTGCGAGCTGCGCCTCGAGCACCAGCTCGTAGACGTCGCGCGCGTCAGCGCTGGGCTCACCCGCGGCGACCGTCCGGGTGCAGTCCGAGCAGTACCCGTCGAGCTCCGCCCCCCAGTCGATCACGACCAGGTCGCCGCGCTTGATCTCGGCCTCGCGCGGCTGCGCGTGCGGGAGCGCGCCGTGGGCGCCCGCCGCGACGATCGTTTCGAAGCTCGCGCGATCGGCGCCACGCTCGCGCATGTCGTGCTCGAGCGCGATCGCGACCTCGCGTTCCGTGCGACCGATCAGGCCGTCGCGAATCAGCCGCTCGAACGCGCTGTCGGCGAGCACCGTAGCGGCGCGGATGTACGCGATCTCGTCCGGCTCCTTTACGGCGCGCAGCCGCTCGACAAGACCGCTGACGGCGACCAGCTCGACCCGCTCTGGGAGCAGCTTGGCGAGCCGAGCGTGCTCGCGGACAGACGTGTGGTCGTCCTCGAACCCGACCCTCAGCGCGCCCGCGGGAAGCACTTCGCCGATCGCCTCGAGCAGGTCCTGAGATGCACGCCGACGCTCAAACGACGGATGCACCTCCTCGGCCGCCTGCTCGACGTATCGAAAGTCGGTGATGAACATCCGGGTCCGAGGACCGACGAGCGCGAGTCCGTTGGAGCCCGTGTACCCGGTCAGGTAGCGGACATTGACCAGGTTCGACACGACCAGCACATCGATCTCGGCTTCCGCCACCAGGTCCGCCAGTCGCTCGGCACGTGCCTTCACGGGTTGAGTTCCCGATGTAGCAGCCGCAGCGCGTCGAGGTACCCGTCGGGGCCCTTCCCGGCGACCCGGCCGATGCACAGATCGCTGATCACCGAATGGCGCCTGAAGTCCTCGCGCGAGTCGACATCCGACAGGTGGACCTCGACCGCCGGCAGGCCGGTGAGCTCGAGCGCGTCGCGAATCGCATACGCATAGTGGGTCCATGATCCAGGATTCAGGATGAGCCCGTCGGCGAGCCCCTCGAGCCGGTGCAGGTGCTCGACAAACGCGCCCTCGTGGTTTGTCTGGAAGAACCGCGCCGTGAGCCCGAGCTCCGTCGCATCCGCGTCGATCCGCTGCTCGAGCTCCGCGAACGTCAACGTCCCGTAGTGGAGAGGGTCACGGCGGCCGAGCTGGTCGAGATTGACGCCATGCATGACCTCGATCCGGTTGTGCAGCGTGCCATCCGTCATCGCGCCAGCTCTCTGACGGCGGCCGCCAGCTCGGGGCCCTCGATCGTGCACCCCGGCCGGACGTCCCCCGGCGCCTCAAGCAGCACGAACGGCACCGGCCCATCCCCCACCCGCTTCTTGTCCTTCTCGGTCGCGAGCACGATCTCGTGCGGATCAGTCCCGTCGAGCGAGGTCGGCAGGCCGTGGCCTCGCAGCAAGTCTCGCACCTCCTCGCGCAGCTCCGGCTGCCCGGACAGGCGTAGCGCCGCCAGCAGCCCGAGCGCGACTGCCTCGCCGTGGCGGTAGCGGGCGTACCCGGTCACAGTCTCGATCGCGTGCGCGACCGTGTGGCCGAGGTTGAGCACCTGACGCAACTGAGAGTCGCGTTCGTCCTTGGCGACGATCCGCAGCTTCGTCAGCGCGCACGCCGCGACGAGCTCAGGCGCGGTCGCATCCGCGCCGCCGCGGATCCGCTCCCACAGCCATCCTCCGGCGATCAGGCCCGTCTTCACCACCTCGGCGTAACCGGCCGCGACCTCCTCGGCCGGAAGCATCGACAGCGCGTCGGTGTCAGCGATCACCGCTGATGGTTCGTGGTAGGCGCCGACGTAGTTCTTCGCCTCCGCGAGGTCGACGCCGGTCTTGCCGCCGTACGCGGAGTCGACCTGCGCCACGAGCGTCGTCGGCACCTGGACATAGCGGACCCCGCGCTGGTACGTCGCGGCGCAGAAGCCCGCGAGATCCCCGACCACGCCACCCCCGAGCGCGATGATGACATCGGCGCGCGTCAACCCGGATCGCGCCAACTCCGTCCACACGATCTCGGCGTGCGCGACCGTCTTCGACTGCTCGCCGGGCATCACCGACACGCGACCGGAGAGCGGCTCGAGCGCATCGCCGAACAGGCCGCCGACGCGCCCGTCGGTGACGAGAAAGCGCCGGCCCTCCACCGATGCGGGCCAGAAGGCCGGCGTCGACAGCAGCCCCGGACCGATGTAGGCGGGATAGTCGCCCGACGCGCTCGTCGCCCAGATCAGCTTCGCGGTGCTCGGCAGCCCCTGGCGCGCGGCCAGCACGGCGCCGAGCGCGTGCGAGCATTCGGCCGGGACGATCACGTCGGCGAGCGATTCATAGAGCGGCTCGCGTTCGGCGTGGAGCTGCTCGAATTTGATCCGATCCCGCGCCAGCGGCCGGTCGCTACCGGCGACCCGTTCCCACGCGGTCACCGGATCGATGTCAAGCCAAACGACGGTGTGACGTTTGAGCGCATCCCGCACCGCCTCCGAGCCAACCGCGCCGCCGCCGAGCGCGAGCACCGGCCCCTCGGACGCGTCGAGCAGCTCGAGCGTGGTCCGCTCTTCGAGCGCACGGAATGCCTCCTCCCCGTCCTCGTCGAACGCCTGCGCGATCGGCTTGCCGAGCCGGCCCTCGACGACCAGATCGACATCGACCTCTCGCGCGCCGCTCAGCTCGGCGACGCTTCGCGCCGCGGTGCTCTTCCCGGCACCCATGAAGCCGATGCAGACAATGCTCACGGCCGGCGCCATCCGATGCGTTCCGTGTACGCGCTGAGCGCGGCGTGGACATCGTCGATGTGATCGCCGCCGAACTTCTGACGGTACGCGTCGGCGAGCACGAACGCGACCATCGCCTCCCCCACCACCCCGGCCGCTGGAACGGTGCAGGAGTCGGTCCGCTCGCGGAGCGCTTCCGCGGGCTCGTGGGTCGCGATGTCGACGGAGCGCAGGGGCTTGGTGAGCGTCGGCAGCGGCTTCATCGACCCCCGGACGACGATCGGCTCGCCCGTCGTCATGCCGCCCTCGACCCCGCCCGCGCGGTTCGTCTTGCGGTAATAGCCGCGCGGCTCGTCGTAGAAGATCTCGTCGTGCGCCGCCGAACCGGGGAGACCCGCGACCTCGAACCCGTCACCGATCGAGACCGCCTTGATCGCCTGGATCGAGAGGACCGCCTGTCCCAGCCGCCCGTCGAGCCGCTCCTCCCAGCTGACGTGCGACCCGAGCCCCGGCACGAGCCCGAACGCCCTGACCTCGAAGACGCCGCCGAGCGACTCGTTCGCCTTTCTGAGGCGGTCGATCTCGGCGACCATCAGTTTCGTCGCCTCGGCGTCGAGGCAGCGGACCGGTGACTCGTCGACGTGCTCGAAATCTGCCGCCGTCAGGTCGTCGCGGCGCGGCGCCTGGACACTCGTGATCTGGATCACATGGCTGCGGATCTCGACGCCGAGCGCGTGCAGGAACTGCTTCGCGACCGCCCCGCCGGCGACGCGCGCCGCGGTCTCGCGCGCGCTCGCACGCTCGAGGATGTCGCGGACGTCACTGAGCCCGTATTTCTGCGTCCCGACGAGGTCGGCGTGCCCGGGCCGAGGCAGATGCACCTCCGCCAGCTCGGCCTCCACCGGCCACGGATTCATCCGCTCCTCCCAGTTCGCGTAGTCGCGGTTGACGACCTGGAGCGCGATCGGCCCGCCAAGCGTACGACCGTGGCGAACGCCACCGGTGACGTCGACCCGGTCCTTCTCGATCTTCATCCGCCCGCCACGGCCGTGGCCCAGCTGGCGCCGCGCCAGGTCGCGGTTGAGGGCATCCTGGTCCAGCTCGAGGCCCGCCGGCAGCCCTTGCAGGATGCAGGTCAGGCCAGGGCCATGCGATTCGCCGGCGGTGGTCAACGTAAGCGCCATCGGCGCTGTAGGTTACGGGCGCGGCGTGCTCAGCAGCCGTTGAGATCAGAAGTTGCGCCGGTCAGGCTGGTGACCGAGGTGCTGCATTGGATGTACTGCACCGGGCGGAGTGCGTTCACGCCCGCGTACAGCGGGAAGTTTCCGATGTCGAGGTCCTGGGTGATCGTCCCGGCGGTGATGTTCACGTTGTCGCCGACCACGCTGCCGTCGAAGAGGCCTCCGGCGCAGACCTGAACGACAAGCGTGATGCAAGCACCAGTATTCACCGTCACCGATGACGTGGGCGCGTACACGACCATCCCCTGTGTGACCGGGTTCAGCGACAGCAGGCTGCTCGACTGGTTGCCGATGTTCACGGTGGTTGCATTGTCGTACCCGTTGCCGTCGCCCGCGACGTAGATCTGCAAGCCGCTCGGGGCGAGCGTTGTACCGAGGGGGCTGGCCGGCTCGAGCAGGTTGTCGATCCCCTTGGAGGCGGTGAAGTTCCCCTGACTCGAGCCCAGACCGTCGTTCTTGCACCGCGACGAGTTCGAGCTGTCGATGAAGATCCGGACCGGCGCGGTCGCGGTCGGGTTCACCTCGAGCGTGCCGCCGGTGGCGCTGAAGTTGCAGAACACGTAGTCGCCGGGCTGGAAGATGACGGTGCCGCTACTCATCGAGAACGTGCCGTTCGTCGCGTTATAAGCAGCGCCGAGCGCGGTGCAGTTCGCGGTCACCGAGCAGTTCGGCTTGGTCGGACTGATTGTCACCGATGAGCGCTGGATCACGCAGTTCGTTCGGTTCGCGCTCGTGGTGGAGGCCGAGCACGGCGTCGCCGACACGTTCTGGGCGGTGCTGACAATCGTCCCGCCGAAGCTCGACGCAGTGAACGTCGGCAGGAGGCTGCTCGACGACAGGTTCACAGCCGTGACCACTGCCGGGGTCGTCAGCTTGCCGAGCGCGAGCACGTCCCCGTTGACCGTGATCAACGTGTTGAGACCCAGTGCCGTGAGGCCGTTCAGGGTCACGTTGCCCATCCCCTCAACCGCTTGCAGCGGCCCGATCGGAGCGAGCAGCGCCGCCTCGCGCGAGTACACCGTGCCGCTGCCGGCGGGCAAGTTCGAGGTCTCGGACCCGATCGACACGATCTCCGGAAACTCCTGCCGCTCGGAGCCGCTGCCCTTCAGCTGCACCGCGTTCGGAAACATCTCGGCCTGATAGAAGGTGTGGTTGCCGAGCGCGGGCGTGTAGCTGGTCGAGGTCCCGCCGCTGTTGAGCGCCTGCGGACAGATGCCGGCGGAGTTCAGGGCGGCGCTGACCACACCGGTGATTTGGAGGCTGGCGTTGAGCTGGGGCACCATGCAGTCGATCGTCGTGCCCAGGCTGAGCGGCCCACCGTTGAGGTTGTACGTGGTCGAGCCGAGATCGACCTGCGACTGCTGGTACAGCTCGGTCTGGATGCCGGCGTCGGCGGCCTGCTGGGCGCGCCGCTCGCGTGCGTCGCGACTGGTGCTGGCGCTCGAGTCGAGCCCCGCCGAGAGCGCCGCTGTCGCCAACCCCAGCGCGACCAGCAGCATCAGGATCACAACGACCATCACAAAGCCGCCCTCGTCCGGCAGCAGATCTCGGCGCCGGGTCATCCGATCCCCAATCCCAAGGTGATCCCGACCGAGCTGTTGGGCGCGTTGGTCGGAATCGGATTTGTGAAGATGGTGCTGATGTACGTGGGCGCAGCGGGGCCCGCGCCGGAGCTCGTGTTGATTTGGTTGAGCTTCACCGCGACGACGACACGGCGGGCATCGTTTGAGCAGCCGCCGCTCCCGAGGCTGGTGTTGCAGCCGAGGTTGGTCTGGGTCACGAAGCTGTCGACGGTCGCGGTCTCGCTGCCCACCGAGACCGACTGCGACGGCGTCACGATCCCGCCCGACTGGATGATCAGCGGCTCGGCGCCGGCGTCACATCCGCTGAAGGTCGGCTCGTTGCTGGTCGCGGTCCCCTCGTTCGTGTTGTCGTAGTTGGCCTCGATCGTGAGCTCGGCATTGCTGGCCCCACAGCCGGTCTTGGTCGTCGCGAAATAGTTGGGGTCCGTGCGCGTCACGGCCGCCCCGGGAGCGCCGCTGTATGGCAGCGTTACGCTCGAGCCGGCGGCAGGTGCTGCACTCATCGCAAGCGCACTGAAGCCATTCGTCTTGACCGCCTGCCTGATCTGCTCGATCTGCTGGTCGGCGACGGCGATCACTGCGGACTGTCGCTGGGAGGCGAGCGAGGTGTTGTTGCCGGTGACGAACAGCGTCGCTGACGCACCAATGATCAGCGCGACGCAGAACGCCGCCACCACGACCTCGATCATCGTGAAGCCGGCGTCGTCATCGGTGATTGCCCGTGCCCGCGAGCGCATCCGTGTCGTTGGCCAGCGCTTGCTCATACTTCGTTTCGCAGGTCGACGCCGAGCTGGACCACGATCGGGTTCGTTGTTCCCCGGACCACGTGCGGTGTGCCAGTGAATTGAGTCTTGTCGAGCTGGCTCGTGTCCTGGACGTTCAGCGTCATCCCGAGGTATGCGGGATCGGTCACGGGTGGGACGAGCGCGCCGCCTGCCGCGTTCGTGAAGTTCAACGACTCGTAGCCGACAACCTCGGTCGTCGACGCGGATCCGAGGGTGCGTGTGCATTGACCGGGTGTGGCGGCGCTCCCTTGGCAGGTCCAGGTGACGGATTGGGGAGTCGTGTCGCTGCCCGGGGTGGGAATCGAGAAGGAGATCGTCGTCGTCGGCGGCGTGGTGGCGCTCGTTGTCACGTTCACGTGCAGCGCGGCACCGCTCGCGTTCTGAGTCATCGCCTGTCGCAGGTCACGAGTTAGCTGCTCTAGGGCCGTCTCGGCGTTCCGTGCGGCGACCGTGCGGCTGGAGACCGCGTTCTCTTGGTCGATCGACACGATCATGAACGTCATCGCCGCGGCGCCGATCACGAGTGCCAGCCCCATCGCCACCACCAACTCGATGATCGTGAAGCCGCGCTCGCAGGCCGGTCGCGCCGTGAGCCATCCACGGCGAACGTCCGATGGGATCACGGTCAACCGCCCGGTGCCGGCCCGAGCGCCACCCGATCATCGCCGGACGAGATCTGCCGCCCGACGTGCACTAGCTGCGGAGCGGCGACCGGCGTGAACGACAGAAGGCCAGTTCCGACCGAGAACGACATCGCTCGCAGCGTCGGCATCAGCTTTGTTGCGCGTGCGACGATCCGGCGGCCCGCGTTCGAGACGCGTGCGTGGGCGAGCTTGGCTGCAGTGGGCGACGTGGTGCTCGTGAGCTCGACCGCCGAAACCCGGAGCTGGTATTCGATGGGGACGCCGTGGCTGTTCACGACCAGGAAACGTTCGCGCTGCCCGCTCTTCAGGTACAGGAAGTCACAGTGACGCCGGCTCGGCGAGCATGTGCCCGCACCAGCGGGAGCGGCCGCCGAGGACACGAGGAAGACGGCCGTCTTGCCGTCACCCTTGACGCCGAGGAACAGCACCAGCGGATTCCTTGCCGACGGGAACGGAGTGAGGCGCGTGACGTCGGCGTGGGTACGCGTCGGGCGCCCGACCTTGCCGAAGCCCAGATCTACCACGTACATGAAGTACTTGAGCTTCGACGTGCCGCCGACCGTGGGCGTGCCAGTGGTCGTGGTGTGCGGTGTCGTCGCGGTCGTGCTGCCGGTCGGCGTCGTGCCGCCCGTCGACGTCGTGCCGCCCGTCGACGTCGTGCTGCCGGTCGATGTCGTGGCACCGGGCGATGTCGTGGCGGCGCCCGTGGTCGTCTGGCCGCCAGGTAGCTTCTGCTGGGTGAACGGATCGCGCCCGCGACCCGGCAGCCGCGAGGAGGTCGGTGACGAGCTCACGCTCACAGCCGGCACCGCGACCCCCGCCGGCGCCGTCGGACCCGCCTGCGGGAGTTGGGCGAGCGGCTGACCCTTCGTGGAGCTGGACAGCAGCATCGGGACCGCGATGAGCCCGACGAGGAGCGCCAGCGCGACCGGCCACAGCCGCTTCTCACGGAAGTCGTTGATGATGCCGTTGAGGAAGCTCATGGCACGGGTGGGGTCGCGACTGCGGCGGGAGCAGCGGACGACGATGCTGCAGTCGTCGAAACGGCCTGCCCAGAGGGGCTGGCGCTCGGACCGAGCGGCGTCGCACCGGCTGTCAGGCCCTGGCTTGCGGGGACCAGGTACGTCGTTGCAGAAATCGTGGCTTGGATATGCGGGAAGCCCTCGGGCGTCGCCGGTCCGAAGCTGATCGCGTTCAGCGACATCAAGCGCCCGCTCACCGAGATGTGGTTGTTGGTCGCCACGACGAAGTGCTCCACGTGCTTGAGGAAGTCGGCGAGATGGAAGAAGTTGCCCTTGAAGATGAACGTGAACAACTCCGTCGGGAAGCCTGCCGGTCCGACCGTGACGCCGGGTGGCAGCGCGGCGGTGGACGCGGCCGCACCGGCGGTGGACGCGGCCGCACCGGCCGTGGACGTCGCGCTCGATCCCGATGTGGGCGCCGGGGCGGGGCCCGATGGGGAACCAGGGGTCAGTTGCAGGCTTCGAAAATCGACTCGGGCGCCGCTGGCCGCCCCCTGAAGCTGATAGATCAGCGACGGAACGTTGTCATCTTGCGGAACCGCCTCGCCGAGGCGCACGAGCTGCGTGTAGTTGCTGGAGAAGGAGCTGCGAGCGGCTTCTCCCGCGATGACCTGCGCACGAGCGGTCGCAAGCTGGGTCTGCGCTGCGGTGATTTCGGTGCCGAGCTTCGACGCCTGATCGCGCTTTGGCTGGATCACGAGCAGCCAGCCGCCGACAACCGCCACCAGGGCGCAGACGATCGCGATCACCGTTCGGTCGCGCGTGGTCACTTCGAGCCTCCGGGGGTGGTTGTCGCGGTTGTTGCCGTTGTTGCGGTTGTGCTGCTGACCGGGACAGCGGTCACCGACGCGACGCCGGTTGGGCCGGCCGCGGGCAGCGGCGTGAAGAACACGACGAGGTCGAACACGGGGGCGTTGAGACCACAGCCCCCACCCCCGCTGGGCGAGCCGGCCGTGCCCCCCGACTGAGCGCTTCCCGGCTTCGCCGAGTCGCCGAGCGTCACTCGCGTCACGCCATTGATCAGGCGCAGCCGCGACATCAGCCGTGCGACGTCGTCCTGGGTCTTGGTGCAACCCGTCAATTCGAACGCGGGCGCGGAGATGTCGCCGCGCAGCGACCCCGAGCCGGCCGCAGTAGTCCCGCCGGCGCCAGCTCCTGGCGCGACGCTGCCGGCAAGTGATTGCAGCGATGTGTCGGCCGGGACCACCTTCGAGAGGTCCGCGAGCGCACCGTGCCAGTCAAAGCGCGCGGCCGCAATCTCGCGCACCGTGTCGGCACGCGCTTGCGCTAGCTTCGCGAACTGGGCGTAATTGCTGAGCCGTCCGGCTTGAGCCTGCACTTGCGCCACCTGGGCCTGGAGGCTCGTGACCTTGGCCTGGCGCTCAGAGATCGTGTTGTTGGTCAGCACGTAGACCGTGACGAGCACGAGCGCGAGCGCGAGCATGCCGAGGATCGCGTAAGCCGGCCCTTGCGGCTTGCCGGTCGCGCGTTTGCCGCTGCGCCGTGCGTCGCTGGGGATGAGGTTGACGGCCCTCATGCGGGAATCTGGTCGATGGTCAAGCCGGCCGCGACCGCCAGCCGGCCGGCGTCGATGCCGCCGAACCCGCCGGGTCGCCCTTCGGCGACCAGGCCGACGCTCAGCGGCAGCCCAATCTCCTCACCGAGCTGGTCCGAGAAACCGGGGATCGAGACCGCCGGGCCGGTGAGGACTGTCTGCTCGACGCCGGCGGTGGCCTCTTGCATCGTGTAGAAGTCGAGTGAGTTCCGCACGTCGCCGGCGATCCGCCGCACCCCCTCGCTGAGGACGTTGCGGGCCTCGACGACGATTTCGGGGTCCCCGTCGACATCGTCCAGCGGCGTCTGCAGACCGACATGCTTGAGCCAGCCGTGGGCGTGCTCCAGCGTCAATCCTCGACGCTCAGCGAGCTCGCCCGCCATCGACTCGGCGCCATGTGCAATCACCCGTGTGAAAGCGCACGTGGTGCCGACCGCAACCGCAAGATTGGTCATTCCGCCGACGCTGAGGTAGAGCGTCGGGTCGGTGTTTCCGGGGCGGTGCAGCGCGCGGATCATCGCGAACGCCGACAGGTCGATCCCCTGCGGACGAAGCCCGGCCTTCCGAGTCGCCTCGAGCAGCTTGTCGATCATGTCGCGGCGGGCGGCGACCAGCACCACTCTGGTGCGCGGGCCTTCGCCGGTCTCCACGATCCCCAGCGAGTGATGTTCGAGTACCGCTTGCTCGAGCGGCATCGGAATCTGCTCCTGCGCTTGGAAGCGGACCGCTGACGCGATCTCCTTTGCGTCGGTGATCGGGGGCAAGTCGAGCGTCCGCATGACAATGCGCTGGTTGGCCAGCCCGATACGGACGCGTCGTCCGAGTTTGCTGTCGGCGAACAGCTTGCGAAGCACGGCCGCGAGCGTGTCGACGTCGACCACCTCACCCTCGCGCACGACGCCTGGGGCGAGCTGCGCAACAGCCGCGCGCTCGACAGCGACGCGGCCTGCGCGCGCCTCGACGGCGGTGACGTAGCCTGGCTCGATGTCGAGCCCGATGATGTTCTTCCCTGCCGCAGTTCCCATTAGCCTCAGGACAGTGATCGGCCGCGCGCCCGCTCGAGTTGAGGGTGTCCAGGCCTGACTGGACACTTTCAACCGCTGACTGGACGTGGCGTGGACGGTGCCGTCGCGACCGCGGACCCAGACCCGTCCGGACCCGCACCCCGCGGCGTCCGCCGCCCGACGGCAGCCCGGGAGGCTCCCTGAGCGTCGATGAAACCTCTCAGCCCCCGGCGACGAGTGGCGTCCAGGTTGTGGCGCGCCGGCACCAAATCCTCGGACTGTCAGCTCAGAACGACCCGGGCACCGCGAACGGAATCAGAAGCGTCATCGCAGCCGCCACGGCGCAAATCAGGACCGAGCGCCGATCGCGGCGGTGGAGACCGTCGACGAGCAGCAGTGCGAATAGCGGCGCGCTGTCGCGTGTGTCGCTCCAGACGTCGCCCATCGTGGGCAGAAGGACGGAAATCGCGAGCGCACAGGCGGCCGCGCTCGTGACCGTGAGACGGCGGTGGGCTGAGTCGAATGCCACCGCGCACGCCGCGAGGATCAGCGCCACGTACAGCACGTCCCATCCGGCGAGGATCTTGTCGGGGCTGCGGAGTGCATTGCGGAGCTCGTCGACCAGGTTGACGAGCGGCAGATGCAATCCGGCACTGCCGGTCGGTCCGCCGTAGCGGATCATGATGTACGCCTGCCAAACGCAGAAGCAGGCGGTCGGGACGGCGACGACCGGCCATGCGCTCGACACGATGGGGCGCCACGCGCGGGCGCTGCGGGCGCGCCAGGCGCGCACCGCCACCTCGACCGCGACGCCGGCAACGGCGAGCACCATCACCTCACGCGTCAACACCGCAACCGTAAGGGCGAAAGCGGCTGGCCACCGCCGGCCGCTCCGCCACAGCAGCAGCCCTGCAAACATGGACGCCGTCGCTAAGGGGTCGCTGAGATCGCGGAGCGTCGGTAGCAACAGCCCTGGCATTAGCGCGAGCGGTACGGCCCACAGCGTCGACCATCCACGTCGGCGTGCGTATGCCGCGAATCCGGCCGCGAGCGCAAGTAGCACGAGTACGTTCACTGCCAGCAGGGCGAACGGGATCGCGCTGCGCCGACCAGCCGCGAGAGCGAACGCCAGCGCCGGGTAGCCAACACGCTGGAGCCGGTAGCCGCTGTGCGCCGCGCGCAGCGCGTCGATGGTCGAGTCGTGGCGCAGCAACGGGTCGAGCGCCTGGAGGTAGAAGAACTGGCCATCGAACCCAAACGTCGAGTCGACGGGCGCGCCAGGCGGCGGATGAGTCTCCGGCGCGAACTGCTGGCCGAACTGCACCAAGCCGAGCAGGTTGCCGTGATAACGACCGAGGCTCACGCCGACCGCGAGCGCGAGCACAGCCGCCACGACCAACACCGGTGCGCCGACCGCAACGATCGGAGCCGAGCGCCCACGCACGCCCAAGCGAGCGGATCGTTGTGACCGCGAGGACGCCACCGTCCCTGCGCTTGAGGGGCCAACCCGAGTAAGCCGGGCGACGGCGGATCCGGAACCTCGCAACAGGCTCACCAATTCTGGGGAGCGGGACCCGGTTGGACGAACACCCGGCTGGAGCTGATCGTCCTCGGCGTTCCAGTCACCGCTTGCAACACGAATGGTGTGGCATTCGACGGCATCAAAGCCGTGTCCGACATCGTGAGCACGTACGTCGCGCTTGCACGAGGCCCCAAGGTCGACGGTCCTCCGGAGATGGTCCAGTAGGGAGAGGCCTGACCCTTTGTGTTGGTCGCGAAGCGTGGGCGGAGCGGCGCGTCCGAGCCGTTGCGGACGTCCACCCGCAGCTCGCGGACACCGCGCGCCTGCGTATCGCTCGTCCCGCTCAGGATGTGCATCGACAGCGGCGCTTGGGTCGTCAGTGCGATCACGAGGAAGATTGCCGCCGGAGCAAACAACACGGTCATCACCGCTCGCCGGCCAACGCTTGACGAACGGGGGCGGATGCCCAACGGACGCGTGCGCTCAGCCGCGCCCCCGTCATCGCTCGTGACGACGCTCACCACGATCACTGCGATCAGCACCATCCAGTAGCCCGCGAGCGATCGGCCGCTGGCATACAGCGCGATCGCAGGGAATACGAAGCAGCAGCGTCCGAGCTTCCGAAACTCCATCGCGTACACGACCAGGAGCGCAACGAAGAGAAGGCCGGCGGCGTAGCTGTAGGCGTCGATCGCTCCGCCGCCGACGTGGAGGAACAGTGTGAGCCCGATCAGGCCCTGGCCGTAAGGCAGCGCGTGCTGGGTCAAAGGGGCTGCAACCGCCTTGACCCACGCGAGCGGCCCCCAGACGATGAAGGGCCCGTTGATCAGCAGGAACGTCGCAGCCGCGATACCGAAATACAAGGCGAGCACCTTGGCCGCACGGCGCGAGCCCAAGTGCTCACGCCTGGCAAGGAAGATCCCCGTCAGCAGGAACGGAGCCAGGAACCACGCGAGCTGGTTCGTCGATAGAGCCAAGCCGAGGGCAACCGCTCGGAGTTGATCGCCGCGCGTGAGCGCGCCGCTGCTCCCGATCGTCTTCCATCGATACGCCACAACGATCAGCGCCGCCATCATCAGAATCGCGTTGTCGCCCGCGAGCCCAAAGCCCGTCAGCGCTGGGAACCCGACGCACACGATGACGGCTATTGGGCGCAAGCCACGGGGCAATGCGCAGAACATCGCGATCGCCGCGATCGTCAGAACAACGAGGTTGGCGATCGGTACCGCTTGGCCGCCGCCCGTCAGCTCGACGAACGGGACCGCGATCAGTACCGGAAGGGCGGGATAGCCAAGCGTCGAGACGACGCCGCCGTCCATCGTGTAGGTCCAGAACTGTGGGGGCACGGCGTATTGACTGAGCGCCGGGATCAGGTTGGCGCCGTACGGGTCGTGCCCATGGAGCAGGAGATTGGCTGCCCCCTGTACGAAGCCGGCCTCATCGGTGCTGTAACCGGAGGTCTGATGGAGAGACGACGCCCACCAGGCGGCAAGCACGAGCAGGCCGAGCGCGAGCAGCCAACGGTCGAGCCGGTCCAAACCGGCCTCCGTGCTCGCGGTCGCGATCGCACAGACCAGGCACAGCGTCGCGCCGAACAGCGCGACCGTCGCGATACCTGATGCGGGCGCGGAGACGATGTCATTCCAAGCCTGGAGCGTTGGCCAGAAAAGGCCGAGCGCGGCGACTAGCGACAGCGCGCGATGTGCGCCTGACGCCGGCGCCACCTCGTGTAACCCGCTGACATTTGAGATCCCGCGCGGCGGGCGAGTAAGCGCTGGAATGGCGTCAATGACCGCGCTCATGCAACTCTCCGTGGCGTGACGAGACGACCGACGCGGCCGAGCGATCGGAGCCTCATCGGGACGGGTTGGGCGACCGGCACGGGGTCAGCCAGCATCGATACGACGAGCAGCGGACCGATCCATGCCAGGTACAGGAACGCCCAGTAGTTGGCGGCCAGCTGCACGCCGCACATGACCGCAGCCGTCAGTGCCGCAAGACGACGTGGATCGCCTGCGAGCTCTGGATCTCGGCGCAGGCGGATCGCCCCCCCGATCACAAGTGCCAGCACGCACGCTTCGCCGAACGGCTGGAGCCCGTCGATGCCGAGCGCGTGCCACGCGGACTGGAACGAGCCGCGGTTGAACTGGTATCCGACGGCGCTCACCATCGAGCGCAGACCGCCAACGCCACCGAGGCCGATCACCAACCCCAGCGCGGCAGCGCTGACCGCTGCAAGACCGGCCAGCGCCCGGACGAGTTGGCGTCCGCGCAGCGGCGCCAGCCAGATCGGCAGGAGCGCGAACGGCGCGAGCTTGAACCAGCCCGCCATGCCGATCACCGCGGTGGAGGCCGCAGGCTTTTGCCACAGCACGATCGCGAGCGCCAGCATGGCGCCGAGCAGCACGTCCGTGGTGCCGGTCGACACTGTCGCGAGCATCGGTGGGAAGCACAGGCACGCAAGTGCGGCGCGCAGCCCGACCAGCTCGGCCTCTGGCGCACGCCGGCCGACGCGTGAACGACCGGCCGTCGCCAGGAACGCGCACGCAGCGGCACCGATCGCCGCCAGCACGCACACACCCAACGCGAGATCGACGGAGTCCCACATGGAGCCGACCGGTGCGATCAGCGCAACCGGTACGTACAGCGCGTAGCTGAGGATCGGGTACGTGTCGCCGTGGATCACGTCTCCTGGCAGATGGCCGTAGGGGAGCACGCCGTGCACGATCTTTGTCGCGCCCTCCATCACCGCATAGACCACGTCGACGCCGGTCGAGCTCACCCCGACCATCAGAAACGCGAGCACTGCGGCGGCAAGAAGGCAGCGCAGCACGCGCACGCGCTCGCGGGGGCTCCAGCCTTGTGTCAGCGACTCGTAGAGCGGGGTCGATTCGCCCTCGGGGCGCGACCGCCCGAGCGCCATGAGGCCACAGCGAAGCGCAAGGTAGCCAAGGGGCACGACCGCCACGATCGCGCTCGCGTCGACGTATCGATGCTGAAAGAGAACCATCGGCGCGACGAGCGACAAGGCCATTGCGACGTCGAGATTGCGAATCCGCCTGAACGGCACCACCGCCGCCATCAGAACGAACAGCGCGCCCATTCCGATCAGTAGGCCGACGCCATAGGCGATCGGACTGCCGTACGGAACCGAGACCCTCGCGCTGTCCGATGTCTGCGCAACCGACCCATCGGAGCGGACCGCGGCCTCATACCCGACCTGAGCGCCGTTGTAGAAGTTGACTTGCTCGATGCGCGCATCGATCGGCACTACCTCGGCTCGCGTCCATCGCAGGCTCGACAGGTCGTGTGCGGCGAGCTTGTCGCGCAGCACGGCGCGTACAGCGACGCGGGTCGAGAGTGGAGCTCGCGCGGCGCTGCTGTGAGTCGAGAGCGCCACCGAGGCGGCGATGAAGACGATCAGCGCCGCGCTGGCCGCCGGCGCTCGCCTCCAAGCGCGTCGGACAGTCCTTGTCGGTCGGCTCCCGCTGCGCCAGCCGATTCCGAGGGTCTTAGCGGTCCCTGACACCTGACTCAACGACTTCTGATCACACGCTGTGCAGGTACCAGTGGACGATCGGTGAGCCGGCCAGCAGGGCGATGATCCCGCCGAGCGCCAGGAACGGACCGAACGGGACCGCGGTCTTGCGCCCCTCCTGCACACCGACGCGCGCCATGATGGCGCCGCCGACCAGTGCCCCGGCAAGTACTCCAGCGAGGATCGCAACCGCAACCTCGCGGCCGAGGAACAGGCCGAGCACGGCGGCCAGCTTCACGTCACCCATGCCCATTCCCCGGGGGTATGCGAGCGCGAACACGAGCAGGAACCCGCCGGCGGCGGCCCCCGAGATCAGCTGTTCGGGTACGCCCGCGGGCTTCAACGCGAGGCCGATCCCGACTGCTGCGACGGCGGCCGGGAGCGTGATCCGATTAGGGATGATCCGGCGATCGAAGTCGATCAGGGCGATCGGCACGAGCGTTCCCACGAGCACGAGGCCGAGCACGATGTCGTGCGCCGAGCTCTTCGTGAGCACGACGGCGACCGCGAGGACCGCTGTCAGGACCTCGACGAGCGGGTACCGCGCCGAGATCCGGACACCGCACTCACGGCAGTGACCGCGTAGAAGCAACCAGCCGAGCACGGGGAGGTTGTCGTAAGGCTTGACAGGCGTGTCGCAACTCGGGCAGTGAGATCCCGGAGAAACGAGCGACTCGCCGCGTGGCAGGCGGTACGCAACGACGTTTAGGAATGACCCGGTGATCAGGCCCCCGAGTGCTGCGAATGTGATCGGCACGATGCTTGTCTCCTGTTAGAGCTGCTACGCCGCCGTCCAAGCGGCAAGGTTCATCCTTCTTATCGGTAGGCGACGCGAGCACATGAGCAAAAAAAACGGGGCGGGCCTTGTGAGCCCGCCCCGTCGATGATGGGATTGGTAATTCCGGTTTCGGTGTTACCAGCTGCCGCCCACACAACCGCCGGACGAGGCGCCTGTCGCGGTCGGCGTGCAGGTACGCGTGATCGTCCCAGTGGCCGAACGGGTGATCGTGAATGTGTTGCCGTCGGTCGAGGTCGCGGTGACCGAGTAACCCGTGGCGGGCGTCCCGATCGGCGAGGCGTCGCTCAGGTAGGCGTTGTTGTTGCCGGCGGCCGTCTGGATCGTCGGCTCGAGGCCCGCCAACACGGTGTTCGACATGCCGGTGTAGAGACCATTGTTGTCCGTCGCGTACGTCTCCGCGACGGTCTCGCCAGTGCGCGCCAGCTCCTTCGCCGAGGCGTCATTCGCCTTCGTCTTCTGGTTCAGGAACGAAGGAATCGCGATCGCGGCAAGAATGCCGATGATCAGAATCACGACCAATAGCTCGATCAGGGTGAAACCCTTCTCATCCTGGACGCGCCGACGCAGCCTGTAAAACAGGGACATGGATCCTCCTAGGGATCGGTTGATTGGGTCTGCGCCAGATCCCTTGGTTCCACGGCCATCAATGGCCACGACAGCAGTCAGCCCTGGTGGCAGCCCGGCTTCCTCAAATTGAGGTCCGTGGCTTTGCGTCCCGCCCTCACGAACGGTTTGCCCTTGGCACCTTGTGACTCTGGCACCCGCAATATCGACAGGCCCGGCGTCAATATTTACGGCGCTGGACGTTTGTGCTAATAGCGCGCTTATTGGCCGTCGACGAACTGCGCATCGCGGGCTGGCCGCGCCGGCTAACGCCACACGTTAAAGACACTGGGGCGGGCCTTGCGGCCCGCCCCGGTGCAACTAGTTGGCTGGTTGCGCCTTCGTGGGTGCTACCAGC
Organism: uncultured Solirubrobacteraceae bacterium; assembly: GCA_963712675.1. Lineage (GTDB taxonomy): Bacteria > Actinomycetota > Thermoleophilia > Solirubrobacterales > Solirubrobacteraceae > Palsa-465. The sequence continues at coordinate 252,676 of CAVQJF010000017.1, read as the reverse complement.
TGCCCCCGACACAACCGCCGGATGAGGCGCCTGTCGCGGTCGGCGTGCAGGTACGCGTGATCGTCCCGTTGGCGGCACGCGTGATGCTGAACGTGTTGCCGTCGGTCGAGGTCGCGGTGACGGTGTAACCCGTGGTCCCGACCGGCGTCGCTGCGCTCAGGAACGCGTTGTTGTTACCCGCGGCCGTCTGAATCGTCGGCTCGAGGCCCGCCAACACGGTGTTCGACATGCCGGTGTAGAGACCATTGTTATCCGTCGCGTACGTCTCCGCGACGGTCTCGCCAGTGCGCGCCAGCTCCTTCGCCGAGGCGTCATTCGCCTTCGTCTTCTGGTTCAGGAACGAAGGAATCGCGATCGCGGCAAGAATGCCGATGATCAGAATCACGACCAACAGCTCGATCAGGGTGAAACCCTTCTCATCCTGGGCACGACGACGCAGCTTGTACAGCATGGACATGGATCCTCCTAGGGATCGACTGATTGGGTCTGTGCGCCAGATCAGTCGGTTCCACGGCCATCAATGGCTTTGACAGCGGTCAGCCCTGGTGGCAGCTCGGCTTCCTCAAACTGAGGCCCGTGGCTTTGCGTCCCGCCCTCACAGACGGTTTGCCCTTGGCACCTTGTGACTCTGGTACAGCAGTATCGACAGCTCGCGCGTCCAATACTCACATACTGGACGTTTGGGCTATTTACCCGTTTCTGGCTCGTCGATCGACTGCGCGTCGCGGCCGGGCTGAAAGCGCCCGCTACCGCCACACCATGGGCACGTGACCTCGTGCGGAGTGCCGCCTAAGCCGGAGATCACCTTGCCCGTACCTCGGCAAGGGGTGCACTCCGAACGCGCCGGCTCGTCCTCGGCCACGTTAACCGCGCGCCCTCACCGGCGCACCGCCACCAGCAGCCCGTCGCCCACCGGGGTGACGGTGCCAGTCAGCTCCGAAGCTGACAGCAGCCGCTCGTTGAAGGCTCTGGCGGTCGCGATCTGCTCGGCGGTCCAGTGCCCGTCGCTACGTCCTTCAGCGACAGTACCGGACATCAGGACGTTGTCGACGGCCAACACCGCACCGGACCCGAGCAGTGGCAGCAGTAGATCGAAATAGTCGCCGTACTGCGCCTTGACCCCATCGATGAACGCCATGTCGAACGGCCCGTCGAGCGCGGCCAGGCCAGCGCGGGCATCCTGCAGCCGCAGGTCGGTGCGGCCGAGCACGCCGGCACGGTCGAGGTAGTCACGTGCGGCGCCGTGGCGCGCTTCTTCGATCTCGAACGAGACGACCGTGCCGTCCTCGGGGAGCGCGCGCGCGAGGTACAGCGTAGACACGCCGATCGCGGTGCCGACCTCCACGATGCGCCGCGCGCCTGCCGCCAGCGCCAGCACGTGCAGAAAGGCACCCGTCTCCGGGACCACGATCGGAATCCCCTCGCGCGACGCTTGGGCCTCCATCTCGGCGAGCACGGCGTCCGGCGCAGAACGCAGAGAGGCGAGGTAGTCGCTGACGGCCTCCGTGACGATCACGCCGCGGACGATACAGCCGGGGCTACTTGATCGAGTTGTAGACGCTGAACAGCGGCAGGTACATCGAGATCACGATCACGCCAACGATGCCGCCGACAAGCAGGATCATCGCCGGCTCCATGATCGCGGTGAGCGCCTTGACCGCGGCCGACACCTCGTCGTCGTAGAAGTCGGCGATCTTGGTCAGCATCGTGTCGAGCGCGCCGGTCTCCTCGCCGACTCCGACCATGTGCGAGACCATCGGCGGGAACACGTTCGCCGTCCGCAGCGGCGCGGCGATCGTGCCACCGGCCTTGACCGAGGCGATCACCTCCACCATCGAATTCTCAATCACGGCGTTGCCGGCCGTCTTGCCCGTGATCTCGATCGCTTGGATGATCGGAACGCCGGCCGAGGTCAGCGAGGAAAAGGTACGTGACCAGCGCGCCAGACAGACCTTCTGCACGACGTCGCCGATCTTCATCGGGATACGGAGCTTGAACGCATCCCAATGCGGACGCCCCCACTTGGAGCGTTTGAACCACAAGAACAGCGACACGCACGCGACCACAAAGATGATCAGGATGTACCACTGCTTGGTCAGCAGGTGCGAGAAGTTGACCATGAACTGGCTCAGCGCGGGGAGCTTGCCGGGGAACTGCTTGAAAACGTTCTCGAACACCGGGATCAGGAACGCGACCAAGGCGAGCAGGACGATGACCGCGAAGCTGATGACCAGAATCGGATACACCATTGCCGAGCGGACTTGGCGCCGCAGCGCCGCGTCCTTCTCGAGCTGGTCGGCCGTGCGCAGCAGGCACTCGTCGAGCACGCCGCCGGTCTCCCCCGCCCTGACCATCGCGGTATACAGCGGACTGAACACCTTCGGGTGGCGCTCGAGGGCGTCGGACAGCAGCAGCCCTGCCTCGACATCGTGGCGGACCGAGGCAACCGTTGAGCGTAGAAGCTTCGACTCGGTCTGGTTCTCGAGCACGTACAGGGCGCGGAGAATCGTCATCCCCGATGAGACCATCGTCGCGAGCTGCCTTGACGCGACCGCCAGGTCCTTCGGCTTGACCCGCGCGAACAGCTCGAGGTTCAGTTCCTTGGAGCGGTACTTGTGAGCGATGTCGACGACGACCAGGCCGCGCTCCTTGAGCTGGTCGGCGACGTCCTGCTTGGAGAACGCCTCGACCTCTCCGCGAGCCGGGATCCCGGCCAGGTCCATCGCCTTGAACTGGAAGGTCGCCATGATCTACGCCGCCACTTGCTGCGGGGCCACGGGACCGCCGATCAGACGGCGGAGCTCCTCGGGCGAATGGGCCCGCGATTCGGCGAGCTGACGGGTGATCTTGCCGGCGCGCACGAGCTGCGACAGCGCCGCGTCCATCGTCTGCATCCCGTGCGCACCGCCGGTCTGCAGCACGGAGTAGATCTGGTGGCTCTTGGACTCACGGATCAGGTTGCGGACCGCCGGCGTCGGCACGAGCACCTCCGCGGCGACGCAGCGCCCCGCTCCATCGGCGGTTGGCAGCAGCATCTGGGTCATGATCCCCTGCAGGGCGACGGACAGCTGCGCGCGGATCTGTCCCTGCTGGCTGGGCGGGAACACGTCGATGATCCGGTCAAGCGTTTGCGGTGTGTCCTGGGTGTGCAGCGTGGCGAACACGAGGTGGCCTGTCTCCGCGGCGGTGATCGCGGTGCCGATCGTCTCCAGGTCGCGCATCTCGCCGACCAGGATCACATCGGGGTCCTGGCGCAGGGCGGCCTTGAGCGCATCGGCAAAGCTGGTCGCGTCCGAGCCGAGCTCACGCTGATTGACGATGCACTTCTTGTGCGAGTGGAGGAACTCGATCGGGTCCTCGATCGTCATGATGTGCTCTTCACGGGTCTGATTGATCACGTCGACCAGCGAGGCCAGCGTGGTCGACTTGCCAGAGCCGGTCGGGCCGGTGACGAGCACGAGCCCGCGTGGCTTGTTCGCGAAGTCGGCGACGATCGGCGGCAGCCCGAGCGTCTCGAGCGGCACGACGTCGAACGGGATCAGCCGGAACGCCGCGCCGAGCGCTGAGCGCTGGAAGTATGCGTTGACGCGGAAGCGGGCCGCACCGGGAATCTGGTACGCGAAGTCCAGCTGCCAGTTGTTCTCCAACTTCTGCCGCTGGGAATTGGAGAGGATCGAGTAGATGATCTCGCGGGTGTCGGTCGGCGTCAGCGACGGGTATCCGTCCATCGGCGTCAACCGCCCACGGATCCGAACCATCGGGGGGGCCCCAGCGGTCAGGTGAAGGTCGGAGGCGCGGCGGTCAACGACCTCGAGCAGCACCTCGGCAAAATCAAGCTCCATACGCGGCTCTTATCGGCATCTCAGCCGGATCCCGTGACCCGGGCGATCTCGGCCATGGACGTCTGTCCAGACTTGACCTTGTCGAGCCCGTCCTCGCGCAGTCGGCGCATGCCCTCGCGGACCGCGACGAGCGCGATCTGATCGGCGGGAGCGCGCTGGAGCGCGAGCGAGCGGAGCTCTTCAGACATCACCATCACCTCGTACAGTCCGATCCGCCCGCGATAGCCCGTCCCGCCGCACCGTACGCAGCCAGCGGGCTCGTATGCCTCGATGTCGAACTGTGCGTGAAAGCCGTGGTCACGGAGCACATCGGCCGAGATGATCGTGCGCTTCTTGCAGTGAGCGCACAGCGTCCGCGCGAGGCGCTGGGCGACGACGCACTCGATCGCAGATGAGACGAGGAACGGCTCGATCCCCATCTCGATCAGGCGCGTGATCGCCGTCGGCGCATCGTTGGTATGCAGCGTCGAGAGCACCATGTGGCCCGTCAACGCGCCCTCGACCGCGATCTGCGCGGTCTCGCGGTCGCGGATCTCGCCGACCATCAAAATGTCTGGGTCGGCACGCATCATCGACCGCAATCCGGTTGCGAACGACAGGCCAGCCCTGGGGTTTGTCTGGACCTGCGTGATCCCCGCGATCTGGTACTCGACGGGATCTTCGATCGTGATGATGTTCTTCTCCGGGGTGTTCAGTTCGGTGAGGGCGCCGTACAGGGTCGTCGACTTGCCCGAGCCGGTCGGACCAGTCGCGAGCACCGCACCGTAGGCGCGCGTGAACGACCGGCGAAAGCGCTTGACCTCCTGCTCCTGCATGCCGAGCCGTTCGAGCTCCAGGCGGATGCTCTCCTTGTCGAGGATCCGCAGCACGACCGACTCCCCGTGGACGCTCGGCAGCGTCACGACGCGAACGTCGATGTGACGACCTTCGACCGTCAGGCCGACGCGGCCATCCTGCGGCACGCGGCGCTCCGAGATGTCGAGGTCGCTCATGATCTTCACCCGTGACACCACACCCGCGACCATCCGCTTCGGGATCGTCGCCGAGTCCACCATCACGCCGTCGATCCGCATCCGTACACGCAGCTCGCGGCCGGCACGCCCGAGCTCGTCGGCCTGAGGCTCGAAGTGGATGTCCGATGCGCCGCGCTCGGTCGCCTCGGCGATGATCGAGTGCACGAGTTTGATTACCGGCGCGTCCTCGGCCGACTCGCGCAGGTCGACGACCTCGAGCGGGCCGCCGGTGTCCTCGTCCTCCTGGACGGCTTCCTGGACCGCGTCCGCAAATCGGCTCAGCCGAGTGATCAGCGACGCGATGTCGTCGGCCGAGGCGACTGCCGGCTTCACCTCCATCCGCGTCAGCAGCGCGATGTCGTCGACCGCAAGCACGTTCGCCGGGTCGGCCATCGCCAGCAGTAGCGTCTGCTCGTCAACGTATGAAACCGGAACGGCCCTGTAGCGTCGCGCGGCCGTAGCGCTCAGGAGGTTCGCCGCAACCATGTCGACCTTGAACACGCCGAGGTCGAGGTGGTCGAGCCCGTACCGTTCAGCGATCGCGTGCGACAGCTGCTCAGAGCTGATCGCTCGCTGGTCGAGCAGCACGCTCTCCGGGGTGACCCCGACCCTGCGCGCCTCCTCGATCGCAGCCGCGGCGCGCTCGCGGTCGGTGAAGCCAAGCTCGACGAGCACGTCCGTCAGGAATCGTCCCGAGCCCCCGCGGCGCCGCGGCGGCGTCAAGCCTTCGACGTCGCCCACGCGCGCGGCCTCGTCGCCGTCCGCATCGACGGCCCTGAGACGCGGGGCGTCGTCGCTCATCTGGAGCGGGCCGCTGCGTGCATTTCGCCGACCGGAGCGTTCACGCCGGTGAACCGCTCGAAGCTGAGCGCGCCTTGGCGCACCAGCAGCTCGAGTCCGTCGACCGCGGGGATCCCGCGCTCGCGCGCCGCACTAACAAGCGGCGTCTCGGTGTCGGTGTAGAGGAGGTCAACCACGCAGTCGTACCCACCGACGTCATCGGCGTCGAGGGGGAGTCCCTTGAACATCGGAACTGAAGCGTCCAGACCGCTGGACGTGCAGTGAACGAGGATCTCAGCCGGTGCGGCGTGGTCGACCGCCGTGCCGCCGAGCTCGGCGCACAGCGCCCGCGCGCGGTCGGGCGTCCGGTTCCAAACGCGTACGTCGGTCGCACCCGCGTGCAGCAGCCCCCAGAGCGCCGCGCGGGCGCTGCCGCCTGCGCCTAGCACGAGCGCCGTCCGGCCGGCGGGTTCGAACGGCAGCGCGCTGATCACCGCCGGAGCGTCCGTATTCTCGGCCTCGATCCCGTGCTCGTCGAAGATCAACGTGTTCGCGGCGCCGATCGCCCTCGCGGCGTCCGTTGCGTGGTCCGCGACCGCAAGCGCGGCCTGCTTGTGCGGGATCGTCACGTTGGCGCCCCGAAAGCCGGCGCCCGGCAATGCCCTGACGGTCTCAGCGAACAGCTCCGGCGGCACCGGCAGCAGCTGGTAGCGCCAGCCGTCGAGGCCGACGGTCCGCAGGGCCGCGTTCTGGATCGCGGGTGACCGGCTGTGCCCGACGGGCCAGCCGAGCACGCCGAGCCTCATCGGCAGTTGACCGGCGAGCGCCCACCCCGCTTCGCACGCGCCGAGTTGTACCGGCTCTCCTCCGCCTGGAACCGGGCGTAGGTCGAGGCGAACAGGCTCGTGCCATTGCCGCACGGCTTCGCGACAAAGAACAGGTAGTTCGTGTTCGACGGATGGGCCGCCGCCTCGATCGACGCCATCCCGGGATCGTCGATCGGTGTCGGTGGCAGGCCCTTGTGCGAGTAGGTGTTCCACGGCGATCGCGAGCCCAGCTGCGACTGGCTGATCGGCGTCATGTAGTTGTCGACCGCGTAGCGAACGGTCGAGTCCATCTGCAGCGGCGTCCCCTGACGGAGGCGGTTGTAGATCACCGACGCGACCAGCGGACGGTCGTGCTCGCTCGGGGTCTCGTCCTCGACGATCGAGGCGACGATCAGCACGTCGTACGGAGTCAGTCCGTGCCGCCGCGCCCACGACATGTTGACCGTCCTGAACTGCTGCTTGAACGCCGTCAGCTGCTTGGCCACCAGCTGGGAGAGCTTGATCGGCTTGGTCAGATCGTAGGTCGACGGGAACAGGAAGCCCTCGAGGATGTTCGTACTCCGCGGCGCTCCGTACGCCGTCGGCTTCAACAGCGGCGAGCGGCGGGTCGCCGCGAGGTAGCTGCCCTTGATCCCCTGCGAGCGCAGCAACGCGTCGATCTGGTGCCTGCTCTTGCCCGGAATCAGCGTCAGCGGGGTCGTCGGCACCGCCGGCGGTGGCGTCGTCAGGACCTTGAGCGCCGAGCCGTAGCTCATCCCGAGCTGCAGGTGGTAGGTGCCCGAGCGCAGGTCGCCGCGTTCGCCGGCGAGGGTCGCGCGCAGCTCGAAGAAGAAGCCTGAGGAGATCACTCCGTCCTTCGCCAGCAGGTCGCCGATCTGGCTCGAGCTCGAATGGGCCGGGATCCTGACCGTGATCTTCCCGTGGCCGGAGCCATGGAACGGCTGGAACAACGCGTACAGGAACCACGCCAGCGCGATCGCAAGCACCAGGGGGATCAGCGCCAGCAGCCGTCGTCGATGGAGTTTCGGTCCGCGCACGGTCGGGTTGCGGCGCGGGCGCGATGGAAGGCGGACCTGGCCCGGAGGGCGGCGGACGCGTCGGGTGCCGACGGCCACCTCGTCCTCGAACGGGACCGGCTCGTCGTGATATCCGTCGGCCTCCGTCGGCCCGGCGAGCTCGGGCGGGCGGGCGAACTCGGGCGGCCGGGCGAGCTCGGACGGGGATGCGATCGGGGGCGGCGCCGGCGCGGACTGCCCCGCGCGCCGGCGCTCTCGCTCGAGCCGTGCCGCCTCGCGCTCCTGGGCCGTGCGCTCACGCTCGTCAGCCATCGAGCGCTCCGGCGCCGGCGTGGGCGGCGAGCCAGCTCTCGAGCAGGTGCGCCGCCGCGCGTGAGTCCTCACTCGCGCGGCCGCCGGTGCGCTCGGCGAGCCGGGTTGTGAAGCGCTCGTCGTACAGCTCCACCGGGATCACGAGCGCGAGCTCGAGCCGCGAGGCGAATTCCCGCGTCTCACGCGTCTGCGCCGAATCGCCGCCCGACAGCGACAACGGCAGCCCGACGACGACCCGCTCCGCGCTCAGCTCGGCCGCGAGCGCGCGCAGCCGGCCAATCCCGCGCCGGGTGCCGGGCGCGGGCACCGGCTCGATCGGGGTCGCGAGCGCGCCGGTCGGGTCGCTGACCGCGCATCCGCAGCGTGCGCTGCCGTAGTCGAGCGCCAGCACGCGACCCATGGCTATTGCGAGAGGGCCGCCTCGATCGCCGCGCGTGCGGCTGCGATCGCCTCAGGGAGCTTGTCCGGGTCACGGCCCCCGGCCCGCGCGAGCGTGTCCCTGCCGCCGCCGCCACCACCGACGGCGGCCGCGGCCAGCTTCACGATCTCGTCGGCCTTGACGCCACGCTCGATCAGCGCCGGTGACACGTTCGCGACCAGCGCCACGCGGCCGTCGGCCGCGCTGCCGAGGACGATCGCGGCATCCTGGAGCCGGCCATTTATGCGGTCGGCGAGCTCGAGTAACGCGTTCGTGTCGGCATCCGGGACCGCCGCTGTCACGATGCGCGCGCCCTGGACGTCCTCGGCCGCGGCGAGGAGCCGCTCCAGTTCGGCCGGCGCGCCGGCGCCGTCGCGAGCCGGCCGCGGAGCCCGTTCAAGCTCACGCACGCGCGCGCGCAGCCGCGCTGCCGTTTCCGCGACGCGCTCTGCCGGCACGCGGAGCGCCGCTGCGGCGCTGCCCAATTCGACGTCGTGGCGGCGCAGCAGCTGCACCCCCGCCGGTCCCGTGAGCGCCTCGATCCGTCGCACGTTGGCCGCGCTCGATGTCTCGGCGACGATCTTGAACACTCCGATCGCGGCGGTGAACCGCACGTGCGTGCCACCGCACAACTCGCGGGAGAACGAGCCGTCGCCGACCTCGACCATCCGCACGATGTCGCCGTACTTCTCCCCGAACAGAGCCATCGCGCCGAGGCGCTTGGCCTCATCGAGCGTTGTCGTCAGCGCCCTGACGGGCTGGTTCTGGACGATCCACTCGTTGACCGCATCCTCGACGGCGCTGACGTCTTCGTCGCTCAGTGCCGCTCCGTGGGTGAAATCGAACCGCAGCTTGTCGGGCCCGACGTAGGACCCCGCCTGGTGCACGTGCGTTCCGAGCCGCTGTCGGAGCGCTGCGTGGAGCAGGTGCGTGGCGGTGTGATTGCACTCGGTCGCGTGCCTCGCGGCGCGGTCGACCCGCGCGTTGACGCGCTCGCCGACCTCGATCGCGCCGTGCTCGGGCACCAGCGCGAGGACCTGATCGTCGCCGAGGCGGAACACGTCGTCGACGCGCGCGCGGCAATCGCCTGCGGCGCATTCGATGTACCCCGAATCGGCGACCTGACCGCCTCCCGTCGCGTAGAAGGGCGACTCGACGAGCTTCACCAGCACGCGCCCGCTCCCGTTTCCATGCTCCGAATCCACCGCGCCGATGGTCGTCTCCAGAGCAGTCGTCTGGTACCCCAGGAACTCGGTCGCAAAGCCCGCCACGCCTGCGAGCGCGCGCGCGTACTCGCGCACCTCGCCGCCGGCGCCGGCCCGACTCGCGGCCGAACGGGCTCGCGTCCGCTGATCGTCCATCAGCAGCTCGAACCCCTCTTCGCTGACGCCAATATCGTGCTCGGCGATCAGCTCGCGGGTCAGGTCGAACGGGAATCCGTACGTGTCGTGAAGCAGGAATGCGTCCTTGGCCGCGATGCCTTCATCGCCGGCCTCCTTGGCGCGCGCGATCAGCTCGTCCAGCCGCTTGAGGCCCTGGTCGAGCGTGTGGCCGAAGCTCTCCTCCTCGGCGGCGAGCCACATGTGCACGGAGTCGCGCTGACGGCCGAGTTCCTGGTACTCGGCACCCATCAGCTCGGTCACGACGTCGGCGTACTGCGCCAGGAAGCCGGGCTCGAGCCTCAGCGTCTGACGGCCTTGAAGGATCGCGCGGCGCATCACCCGTCGGAGCACGTAGCCGCGTTCCTCGTTCGACGGCACGACTCCGTCGGCGATCAGGAAGGTCATCGCACGCGAATGGTCGGCCAGTACGCGAAGCGCGCGGTCGGTTGGGAAATCGTGGCCGTACTTCCGGCCCGAGAGCTGCTCGCCAAGTTCGATCAGGGGAGCGAACTGGTCTGTCTCGAAGACGGTCTCCTTACGTTGCATGATCGACGCGAGCCGGTTCAGCCCGAGGCCGGTGTCGATGTTCTTCGCCGGTAGCGGAGTCAGCGTGCCCTCTGGCCGCTGGTCGTATTGCATGAACACGAGGTTCCAGTACTCGAGGAAGCGCTCGTTGTCGCCACCCGGGAGGTCGTCGGGCTTGCCGAGCTCGACGCCGCGATCGAGGTACAGCTCCGAACACGGGCCGCAGGGACCGGTCGGCCCCATCTGCCAGAAGTTCTCAGACCGCGGGCACTCGACGATCCGCTCGCGCGGAATCCCAACCTCGAGCCATGCCTCGATCGCCTCCTCGTCGGGGCCGAGACCGAGCCCCTCGTCCCCCTCGAACACGGTGATCCAGATGTCCTCGGGCGCGAACCCGAAGCCGTCGGTCGAAAGCTCCCATGCGAAGCGCGTCGCGTCGGCCTTGAAATAGTCGCCGAACGAGAAGTTTCCGAGCATCTCGAACAGCGTCAAATGGCGCGTGGTCGTGCCGATGATGTCGATATCGGACGTGCGGAACGTCTTCTGGCACGTCGTGGCGCGCGGATGGGGCGGCCGCTCCGTGCCCAGAAAGTAGGGCTTCAGCGGCACCATTCCCGCGATCGTGAACAGGACCGACGGATCATGCTCGGCGGGTATCAGCGATGCCGACGGAAGCCGCTTGTGGTCGCGGCTCTCAAAGAACTCGGTGAAGGTGCGCCGGATCTCGTCGGAGGTCATCGCCGGGTCAGTGTAGGCAGGTTCCGCCCGTAGAAACGTCCGCGTTCGCATGAGAACTGTTGAGGCGCTGACGCATCGGTTCGAACAACAGCCTCATGGGCCGAGTCCTCCGCATCACGACGCTTGCGGCGTGCCTGATCTGCACGCTGCTCGTCCCGGCCGCTGCCCAAGCGGCGCCGTTCGATCTGTTCGGGTTCAGGCTCTCCTCCCCGGTTTACGTCATCAACGAGAACGCCGGCGCGGCCGTGATCACGATCGAGCGGACCGACACCTCGCGCGAGGCGCAGATCCGCTACATCGCGCTCCCGGGGACGGCGGAGCGCGGATACGACTTCGAGCCGGTGAAGGCGATGATCGATTTCCTTCCGGGACAGGCGAGCGCGACGTTCAGCATCCCGATCATCGACCACGGCGTCCCGGGACTGCCGAAGACCGTCAACATCGGGCTGTTCGGGCCGTCGCCGATCGGGATGAGCACGCCGTCAAACGCGGTCCTGACGATCCTCAACAACGACCCGGTGTCGATCGTGCGTTCGCTGCTCAACCCGCTCGGTCTGCTGACGCCCCCACCTGCCGCCGATCCGCTGTCCGGTGCGCACGTCTACGTCGACCCACAAAGCCTCGCCGCCGACCAGATGAATCTCTGGAGCAAGAGCCGCCCGAAGGCGGCAGCGATGCTGAAGGTGATCGCTGACCAGCCCCAGGTGCAACGGTTCGGTCACGGGATCGCCGATCCGTCCGTCCCGGTGTCCGCGTACCTCGAGCGCGCCGCGGTTCGGCAGCCTGGAACCGTCCCCGAATTGTCCACGTACTGGCTCGTCGACGCCGGGCTGATCCACCCCCACTGCGGCTCCTACTCCGATTCACCCGCGCGACAAGCTCAGTTCCACAACTGGGTCCAGCAGCTTGCGAACGGAATCGGCTACTACCGGGCGATCCTGTTCTTCGAAGCGGATTCGCTCGTGACGGTCGGGTGTCTCTCCCACCATGGCCTGGCCGTCCGGATGGCTGAGCTGCGGGACGCGCTCGGCATCCTCTCCAAGGTGCCGAGGCTGGTCGTGTACCTCGACGCCGGCGCAGCTGACGCACTGCCGGCGAGCCGCGCCGCGAGCCTTCTTCGGGGTGCCGGCGTCTCGCAGATCCAGGGCTTCTTCCTCAATGCGACCCACTTTGACTGGACGCTGAACGAGATCCACTACGGCGAGCAGATCTCGCGGATGACCGGCGGCAAGCACTTCGTCGTCAATACCGCGGAGAACGGGCGGGGCCCGCTGATCCCGAAAGACCGGACCCACAAGGGCAACGAGGTGCTGTGCAATCCGCCGGGGCGCGGACTCGGGCCGAAGCCGACGTTCCACACCGGCTACGCGAACGTCGATGCGTTCGCGTGGATCGCAAACGCCGGCAAGTCGGGCGGCACGTGCAGGCCGGGCGCGCCGCCGGTCGGGTACTTCTGGCCCGCGTTCGCGTTGCAGCTGGTTCGCGACGCTAACTTCAAGGTCCGGTGAGGAACGCGATCGAGGTCCGGTAGGTCGTGTAGCTGTGGTAGTTGCCGCGCAACCACACGAGCCGGACCGGTCCCCCGCCTCGCGGCACGACGGGCCGCACGTTGTCGAGTCCATCGGCGGCAACGACCGTCCGATGGGCCCAGCTGTAACCGCCGTTCGACGTCGTCCAACGCTGGATCTCCCACCCCGAGCCCGAGCCCGCCTTGCGGGACAGGTAAACGATCGACGGGTTGGAGTGGTCCAGCGCGATCCCGCCCGAGTACTCCTTCTCGATCGTTCGCGGGCTGATCGACGGGCCGCCGAACGTCAAGAAGTGCGACACCCACCGCTGCCCGTTCCATTTCGCATACCAGTACTCGTGATCCGAGACCTTCTGGAAGGTCGCATACACGATCACCGGGCGCCCCTGCCGATCGATCGCGACGTCCCAGACCCAGCCCGAGGTGCCGTGGTTCGCCGGCCCGTCGTAGACGAGGTCGCCGCGCGACGGGGCGATCGCGCCGTCCCCCATCCGCGCGATCAACCTACCGTCAGCGTGGCGCAACCATCCGTGTCGGTACTCGGCGAAATAGATGCTCGTGATCCGCTCGCGCGGGTGCCCGTTGGTGTAGGCAAAAACGATCGTGGCGCGACCGTCGGAGTCGACCTTCACATACGGCCGCTGCCCGGCAGCTGAGATCAGACGCCGCGCCGCGCTCCAGCGGCCGGCGAGCGTGCGGGTCGCGTAGTCCTGGCTGTAATCGCGCCCACGCCAGAACAAGTACAGCCGGTCGCCCTCGGCCGGCAACAGGACCGGGTTCGGATACGTGAACCCGTCCGGGCCGCGGACTGCCGAATCAACGTGGCCGGTTGTGCCCCAGGCGCTGATATCGAGTGGACGGTCGGTCGTCCGGTACCGCAGTACGCGGCCGTTGTGGCCCGACCAGAACGCGGTCAGCCGCTGGTCGGGCTCGACGAGGATCGATGGCGTGCTGTGGTCGTCGTGGTACTCCTGGCCGACGACGTGGGTTCGCATCAGCCCGAAGCGCGGGTCGTAGGCACCGATCGTTACGTGACCCGTCCAGTCGATCCAACCGACGAACGTGATGTCGGCGTACGCGTCCTCCACGTACACGGCGCGCGGGTCGCCGAACCAGCTCCACGAGCCATGACCCCATGTGATGATCCGCGCCCCCGCGGGCGCCGCGCACAGCAGGGTTGCGATGACGATCGCGATCCACGCGCCCGTTCGGGTCCGCATCCGGCGCGGCAGTCTAGGGGCTCCGCGCGATCGTCCCCCAACCGACGATCACGTCACCGTCCATCAGGCACGCGAGCTGCCCGGGGGCGGCGCCGTCGACCGGCTCTGAGAGCTTGATCGTCAGGTGGCTGTGCGCGCCGGCGGGTGGGTCGTCGAGGACGTGCGCCGGCAGCGGCGAGGACCTGTAGCGCAGCTTGACGCGGTCGACGCGCCTGGCCGATCGGTGCAGGCGAGCGCCCCTGACCGCGATCGTCTTGGTCTCGAGCTCCGGCCGGGGCCCGACGACGACACGGTTGGCGGCCGCCTGCTTGTCGAGCACGAACAGCGGACCGCCGCGGTCGAGACCGATCCCTCGGCGCTGGCCGACCGTGAACAGGTGCTGCCCGCGGTGGCGGCCGAGCACGGCGCCCCGGGCGTCGACGATCTCTCCCGGGCGCTGTGGCACCGCACCGTGCCGGGCGAGAAAGCGGCCGCGGTCGGTGCCGGCGAGGAAGCACAGATCCTGGGAGTCCTGTTTGCTCGCGACCGGGAGTCCGGCGTCCGCGGCGATCTTCCGGACCTCGGGCTTGGTCAGCTCGCCTAGCGGGAACGACATCCGCTTCAACGAGGCGCGCGAGAGCGCCGCCAGCATGTACGTCTGGTCCTTGTCCGGGTCGGCGGCGAGCCTGAGTAGCGGCCCGGCTTCGTCGTCGCTCTCCGCGGTGCGCGCGTAGTGGCCCGTCGCCAGCCGGTCGCAACCCAGGCGATCGGCGAACTCGAGCATCGCGTCGAGCCGAACGTGTCCGTTGCAGGAGACGCACGGGTTCGGGGTCTCGCCCGCGGCGTAGCCGGCGATGAACGGATCGACGACGCCGGTGCGGAATTCGGGGCGCAGGTCAAGCGTGAAGTGTGGGAGGTTCAGCGAGTGCGCGAGCGCGCGTGCCTGTGCGACCGCGGACGCCGAGCAGCAGCTGCGCTCCCCGTCGTTCACGCGGTCAGACCACAGCTCGAGCGTCACTGCTATGGCCTCGCCGGCGTCTCTCGAGAGCAGCGCGGCGACGCTCGAGTCGACCCCTCCGCTCATCGCAACGAGCGTGCGGCCGTGCGCCTGAGGCGCGGGCAGCGCGCCCTTGCACCGGACCGCGGCGCCCAGCGCCCGCGCGAGCGCATCGGCCGCCAGCTCGGCGGCGTGAAGCTTGCCGACGCTCAGCCCGCCGAGCTCAGACGCGATCTCGCTTGCTCCGATGCGGGCCGCGTCGAGCACCCCACGCCCACGCACAAGCGTGACGGCGGCGCTGCCGGCCGCCGACGCAGCTCCGCAACCCTGGGCCTCGAAGCCGGCGTCCGCCACCCGGTCGCCGCCGAGCAGAACCGCGAACTGGAGTCGATCGCAGCACGCACCGCCATCGACGTCGACGATGCTGGCGCCGGGCGGAAACCGGCTCTGCCCCTGCGGGGAAGTGAGATGGTGCTCGAACGCGGCGCGATCCACGCCGCCGAGGATAGAGCTGCTAGTGGGCGCGCTTGACGGCGAGCGCGTCGTCGACGCGCTGGGCGATCTCGAACCGATCGGCGAAGCCGACGATCATCGTCGCCTGTTGCGCCCGGTCGATCAGGACCAGCGTCGGCGACGAGCCGACCGGAACCTGGCTCGTGACGAGCGTGTAGCGGGCAAGCTCGCTGAGTGGGACGGCGAGCTTGGCGACCGCCCCTTTATGCGCCGGAACCGTGGACAGCTCGCGCTCTACGGCGCGGTCGTCGGTCGCGGCGGGGTTGAAGAACAGAATCGCGACGACGTGGTGGCGCTGCAGCGCGCGCTCAACCATGTTGACTCGTTGGGTGGCCCTCGCAGCGGCTCGTGCCGATGCGACCGTCCTGGCCCGCGCGGCTTTCGCCTTATGGGCTGCCGCCGTCGCAGTCGCGGCCATCGTCCGCGCGCTGGTCGCGGGGGCGCTGGTCGGGGGGGCGCTCGTCGCCGGCGCGCTCGCGGCGGGCGCGCTCGTCGCCGGCGGGCTCGCGACGCTGCTTCCCTGCGCCGCGGCGGCGCCGCCGGACGCCTTGACCAGGTTGTGAGCGGAGTTGATCGCCGACTGATACTGGCCGAGTCCACCCGACTTCGACGAGCTTGGCTTCAGCGCCACGACCCAAAGCGCGAAAAACGCGACGGTCGCGACCAGAACCCCGATCAATGGCCGAGAGACGTGCTGCATCAGACCCATCTTCGGCAAGTCGCGCGCGCTACATGAGCGCGAATCGCCCAACAGCGGACGGATCAGCCGTCAGACCAGCCGCAGCCCGAGCTCGCGCAGCTGTGCGAGATCGACCGGCGCCGGCGCTCCGGTCAGCGGATCGGCGCCGCTGGCGGCCTTCGGGAACGCGATCACGTCGCGGATCGTGTCGCGTCCCGCGAGCAGCGCGACGATCCGGTCAATGCCCATCGCGATCCCGCCGTGCGGCGGCGCGCCATATTTGAACGCGTCGAGCAGAAAGCCGAACCGCGCCTGCGCATCATCGGGGCCGATCCCGAGCAGCTCGAACACTTGTTGCTGGACCTCGATGCGGTTGATCCTGATCGAACCGCCGCCGATCTCCGATCCGTCGAGCACCATGTCGTACGCCCGCGAGTTGACGGTGGCCGGATCGGACATCTCCCCGGTCGGGGCCGTGAACGGGTGATGGGTCGCCTGCCAGCGCTGCTCGTCATCGTTCCACTCGAACGCGGGGAAGTCGGTCACCCAGAGAGTGTCGTGGCGACCCTCGGGGACGAGCTCGAAGCGGCGCGCGAGCTCGAGCCTCAGCGCGCCGAGCGCCCGCACCGCCGTGGCACCGCTGTCGGCGACGATCAACAGCAGGTCGCCGGTCGTACCCTGCAGCCGTTCGGTCACGGCCGCGAGCTCGGCGTCGGACAGGAACTTCGCGATCGGCGAGCGCCACGGGCCCTCGCGGGAGTCCTGGACGAACGCCCACACGAGTCCCTTGGCGCCGTGCTGCTTGGCGAGCTCGGTCAGCGCATCGAGCTCGGATCGCGGCACCTCACGCGCTCCGGCGTTGATCCCGCGCACGACGCCGCCGCCGGCCAGCGCGCCGGAGAACACCTTGAACTCGGTCGCGGCGAGCGCCTCCCCGAGGTCTATGAGTTCGAGTCCGAAGCGTGTGTCTGGACGGTCGGACCCGAACCGTGCCATCGCCTCGGCGTAGGTCATCCGCGGCCACGGAGGCGGGGCGACCGGAAACGCCTCGCGCTCGAATACGGCCCCCATCACGGCCTCCATGCATTCGATCACGTCGTCCTCGTGCACGAACGCCAGCTCCAGGTCGAGCTGCGTGAACTCGGGCAGCCGGTCCGCCCGGGAGTCTTCGTCCCGGAAACAGCGCGCGATCTGGTAGTAGCGCTCAAGGCCGCCGACCATCAGCAGTTGCTTGAACAGCTGCGGCGACTGCGGCAGCGCGTAGAACGAACCCGGCTCAGAGCGCGCCGGAACCAGGAAGTCACGCGCGCCCTCGGGCGTCGATCGGGTCAGGTACGGCGTCTCGATCTCGAGGAAGTCGCGAGCGTCAAGGACCTCTCGGATCGTCGCGATCACGCGGTGCCGGAGCGCGAGTGCCTCCTGCATCGCCGCTCGCCGCAGATCGAGCGGGCGGTACTTGAGCCGGAGCGTCTCATCGACGGGCGTGTCCTCATCGAGCGGGAAGGGCGGCGTGTCAGAGTTCGCCAGCAGGTCAGCCGCGTCGACCGCGAGCTCCACCTCGCCCGTCGGGAGGTTCGGGTTGACGTTTTCTGGCGCCCGCTTGGCGACCGTCCCGGCGGCGCTCACCACATCCTCGGATCGCAGTTTGTGGGCCGCCGCGTGTGCTTCGGGCGCCGTCTCGGGATGGAAGACGAGCTGCACGATCCCCGATCGGTCACGCAGGTCGATGAAGATCAGTCCGCCGTGGTCGCGACGGCGGTGAACCCAGCCGGCGACCCGGGCGGCGCTGCCGGCACGGGCTGCGTCCAGCTCTCCGCACCATGAGTCTCGAAACGAGTTCGGACGCGGCGGCTGCTTCATCACAGCCTGCTTCCTCGAAGGATCGTCGGGATCACGTTCGCGCTCTCGGTCTCGTGCTGTTCTCCGGATTCCATGTTCTTGAGCACCACGTCCGAGCCGACGATCGCGACGTACCGGGTCCTGAGCCGATCCGCGTGCTTGAGCTGACCCTTTAGCGACCGGTCCGTGAGCTCGAGCTGGGCGTTGAGCCCAGCGCGGCGGGCGTCGCGCGCGAGTCCGAACGCGGCGCGCGAATGCCCCGCGTCGGGGTCCGCGATCGCGACGAACAGGTCGACCGGACTGCGCGCGACCGGTAGCTCGCCGCTCGCGAGCAGCATCCGCTCGACGCCTGCGGCCCAGCCCGAGGCTGGAGTAGCGGGGCCGTCGAGCTGCTCGATCAGCCGGTCGTAGCGCCCGCCGCCCCCGACCGCCGATTGCGCGCCGAGCGCGCCGCTCTGGAACTCGAACAGGGTCCGCGTGTAATAGTCGATCCCGCGCACGAGGGTCGGGTCGATTTCATAGGGCAGCCCTGCGTCATCGAGCAGCGCTCGGACCTCGGCGAAGTGCTCGGCGTCCGCGGGGCTGAGCCGATCGAGCAGCTTCGGCGCGTCCCTCATCACCGCCCGCGTACCCGGGTCGTTGGCGTCGAATGCGCGCAACGGGTTGAGCTCGATCCGCGTCCGGACCTCGTGCGAGAGCTGATCCTCGTGAGCGCGCAGGTAGGCCATCAGCTCTTCTCGATACTCGGCGCGGGTCGCGGGGGTCCCGAGACTCGCCAGCAGCAGGCGCGTGTCCTTGACGCCGAGCGCCTCGAGCAACGTAGCGAGCAGCATGATCAGCTCGGCATCGGCGGCGGCGGCGGCGGAGCCGATCACCTCGGCTCCGATCTGCCAGAACTGCCGGTAGCGCCCCCGCTGCGGCGCCTCGGCGCGAAAGAAGCTCGAGAGGTACCAGAGCTTGACCGGCTGGGGGAGCTTGTGCATCCCGTGCTCGATGTACGCACGCGCGACCGGTGCCGTCCCCTCCGGCCGGAGCGTCAGCGAGCGCCCGCCGCCGTCGTCGAACGTGTACATCTCCTTCTGGACGATGTCGGTCGCCTCCCCGACGCCGCGCGCGAACAGCTCCGTCGCCTCGAACGTCGGCGTCTCGATCCGCCGGTAGCCCGCGGCCTCGAGGATCTTCTTGGCGTGGGCCTCGACCACCTCGCGGCGAGCAGCATCATCGGGGAGCACGTCGAACGTGCCGCGCGGGGCCTGGATCACTGGTGCTGCGCGAGCTCTCGCAGGAATGGGTTCGCGGCGCGCTCGCGTCCGAGCGTCGTCAGCGGCCCGTGCCCTGGATACACGATCGCCTGCTCGGGGAATGTCTCGACCAGCGTCTCGATCGACTTCAGCAGCGTCGGCCAGTCGCCCCCCGGGAGGTCGACGCGACCGACCGAGCCCTGGAACAACACGTCCCCGGAGAACAACGCGTCCTCGCCACGGATCGCGTACGTCACGTGCCCCGGGCTGTGGCCCGGAGTCGATACGACGTCGATCATCAGTCCGGCGAGCTCGAGCGTCTCGCCGCCCTCGACGGTGTGATCGGCGTCGTAGCTCTCGAATGGTCCGAACCCGGGCCATGGGACGAACTCCATGATGTTGGCGAGCACCGGAACTTCCAGCGCCGGGCACCAGACCGGCGCGTTAGTCGCCTTCGCCACGGGCGCGACGGCGCCGATGTGATCGAAATGGGTGTGCGTCACGAGGATCGCCGCGACGGTGTCGATCTGCAGCTCGTCGATCGCGCTCAGCAGGCGCTCGGGCTCGTCGCCCGGATCGACCACCAGGGCCGTCGCGGAATCCTTCTCGCGGACGATGAAGCAGTTCTCCTGCACTGGGCCGACGGTGAACATCCGCGCGTCGATCATTTCACGGCTTTCCGTCGCTGGCGCCGTCGCCACAGGAACAGCTCCAGGTAGTAGCCGGCGGGGATGTAGATCGCGAGCGCGAACACCCCGAAGACGAGCGCCGTTCCGACCCTGTTCTTGCCCTTCGTGGTCAGCAGCAGGAAGGTGAACATCAGCGCCGCGGCGAGGATCGCCCGCTTCATCGACGAGCTCCACGTCGGCGGCTTGTTCAGCCGGTCCTCGCGCATCTGCGCGCGGTCCTGTTTCTTGCGCGCCTCCGGGCTCGGCGGACGGCTCGTACGGCCGCGGGCTTGGATCTGTCCGGCCGCCGTCCCCCGATGCTTTGAACGGCGCTTTCGCTTCGTCTGTGCCATCTCAATACGCAGCTTACGCGGTGCCGGCCAACGCGTCTTCGATCAGCCGCTTGTTTCTGACCGGCAGATCGTCCGGGAACCCATCGAAGGCGGCACGCGGCGCCAGACCGACGAGCTCGGCCGCGGCCGGCTTGGCGTGGCGCGCCACCGCTGCGACGACGCTCGCGAGCGTCGTGGCGCGGTGGTCCTCGATGTTTGTGGACACCTGAGCGATGCGCCGATTGGAGAGCCACAACCCGATCGCGCGGACGCCCTGAAGACCTTCCGGCCCCGATTCTCGGATGCTCGCGGCGATCGCCTGGGCCTGCTCGAGCGTCGCGGGCGCCGACAGTTCGATGTTGAAGGCCACCAGCGGCGGGCGCGCGCCGACCAGCGTCGCGCCCCGCTCCGGATCGACCGTCGCCGGACCGAAGTCCGGTTTGAGCGCGCCCGATCTGACCCTGGCCGCGAGCCCGGCCGGCCCGCCCCGGCGCAGCTCCGCGCGCGTCCGCCCTCCGGCCAGCTCTCCGTACAGGAACACCGGCTGGCCGAGCTCGTGGCCGAGTAGGTCCGCCGCGACGAGCGCTTCGGCGCATGCCGCTCCGCGCTCGGAGTCGCTCAGATAGACGATCGGCGCAACGTCGAGCGCACCGACGCGCGGGTGGATCCCGTCGTGGCCGGCGAGCTCGATTCGCGCGAGCGTTTCGCGGGCACCCGCCAGGATCGCCGGCGCCAGCCGCCCCGGTGCCCCCGCGAGCGTGAACACGGTGCGGTGATGATCCGGGTCGGAGTGCACGTCGAGCAGCCGGACGTCCGCGGTCGTGAACGCCGACTCGAGCGCCTCGATCGTCGTCCGGTCGCGCCCTTCCGATACGTTCGGGACGGCGAGCAGCCTCACACCGTGAGCGCGGTGCCGACGTCGGGCATCAGCGGATCATATGGCGACCAAGACGACGTGTCCGTGCGTGCGGCGGCGTGAGTAGAATCGCCGCCATCGGCGAGAGGCGTCTCAGCACCACGTTGCTCGGGCGGTCGATCGCGGTTATCGGGCTGTTAGCGCTCGGCGGATGCGGCAGCTCATCGCTCGTCGTCCCGGCCACGAGCACGGTCGCACAGACCTCGGTCCCGATCCAGACCGCGACGACGGCTACGCCCAAGCCTGCGCGTAAGCGCCAGCCCAAACCTGCTCGCAAGTCGCAGCCCAAGCCAGCGCATCCGGCGACCACCACGCCGACCACGGGCAAGTTTGCGGCCGGTTATCCCGGCACGTTCGAGACCTCATTCCTCACGCGCTGCCAAGCGAAGAGCGGCAACGTGACCGCCTGCACCTGCCTGCTGAAGAACGTCGAGAACGAGGTCCCGTACTCGACCGTCGTCTCATCGATCCATTTGATCGCCGCCGGCAAACGGCCGAAGTGGTACTCGCGCGCCGCCCAGGGATGCCTGGGCGCTGCGTAGCGCCGCCGCCCGGCAAATCCGCGCAACTTCGCGCCGCCGCCCCGCGATCACTCGGTAGCCTTGCCGTCCCCGCCGGAGTAGCTCAGTCGGTTAGAGCAGCGGAATCATAATCCGCGTGTCGGGGGTTCGAGTCCCTCCTCCGGCATTGCGTTGTGTACATCTCGCATCCGGCTGCGTTGAGCACGCGGTTTAGAGCGTCACCGCCACCGCCGCCGAGCAGCTCGCGGCGCGTCGGAAGCCGGGCCTCGCTCACTGCCCTGAGCGGCGCGCGCGACGCCGCGGTTCGAGCGCATGCCGCTGGCGCCGCAGGCTGATACCGCACGCGATCAGCACGATGACTGCGACCGGTCCGGAGATCGCGTAGCCGGGCGAGATCAGCCAGATCAGCACCGCCACGGCCAGCGCGATCCCGAGATCGATCTGCAGCGTCCGCTTCACAGCGGCAGCCTTCGGTACAGCCAACGGGGGAGGTGCCGCAGGATCGCGAACACGAACCGCAGCGTGCGCGGCACCCAGATCGTGTGCGCCCGTCCGCCGAGTGCGCTCACGGTCGCGTCAGCGACGGCCTCGACCGTGGTCGCGAACGGCGCCGGCTTCAGGCCCGCCGTCATCCGGGTGTGCACGAAGCCGGGGCGCACGACGAGCACACGCACGCCGTCACCGGCGGACTGATCCGCGAGCCCTTGCGCCAGCGCGTCGATGCCCGCCTTGGCAGCGCCGTAGATCGCGTTGCCTGCTCGCGCGCGCTCCGCCGCGACGCTCGAGAGCACGACCAGCGTCCCCGCTCGCTGAGCGCGCAGGCGCCGCAGGCACTCGAGCAGCAGCGAGCCCGAGCCGACGAAGTTGACCCGCATCACCTCCAGCGCGCGCGCGGGATCGGCGTCGAGCCCGTGCTGGGCGCCGAGCACGCCGACCGCGAGCACGACCATGTCGACGCCTCCGAGCGCATCGAAAGCGCGGCCGATCGCCTCTCCGTGGCCATCGACGTCGTTGGCATCGACCACGTCGATTCCGGCCGACATCAATCCCGCACGGCCAAGCT
This sequence comes from uncultured Solirubrobacteraceae bacterium, assembly GCA_963712675.1. Classification (GTDB taxonomy): domain Bacteria; phylum Actinomycetota; class Thermoleophilia; order Solirubrobacterales; family Solirubrobacteraceae; genus Palsa-465. The sequence continues at coordinate 230,327 of CAVQJF010000017.1, read as the reverse complement.
CGCCAGCGGCGTGCTCGAGCCGTCCTCGGTCGCGTCCGAGCAGATACGGCCGCACAGGCCCGTCGACCGCGAGCCGGCGCACGATCCCGAGCGCGATCTCCGACGTTCCACCGACGACGAGCACAGTCCGCGGCGGCCCGCCGAGCGGTGCCGCCGACTGGTCGGGCGCGCTCTTCGGCGCGTCGATCATCGGCCCACCGAGGAGACGAGCTCGGTTCGCAGCGCCAAGTCCGATCGCCAAAGGCCGTCCGGGTCCGCGCCGTCGCGGGTCGCGCGCCACTCTTCGAGCCGCGGGTACATCGCCGACAGCACCGCCGGCTGCACACGCGAATCCTTGCTGAGGTACACGCGACCACCCGCATCGGCGACCAGCGCATCGAACCCGTCCATCAGCCGATCGAGCCCCGGCGCGGCACGCGGAAGATCGAGCGCGAGCGTCCAGCCGGCGATCGGGAACGAAAGCGGCGGGCCGCCCGCGTGGCCGAGGTCCTTCAGCACCGCGAGGTAGCACGGCACCTGCGAGCGCCGGAGCCGTTCGATCACCTGCTCGAGTACTCGCTCGTGACCGACTGGGACGACGAACTGGTACTGCACGAGGCCCCGGCGCCCGTACAGCCGCGGCCACGCGTCGAGCGCATCGAGCGGGAACATGTGGGCGCCGAGCGGCTCGACGCGGCCGTGTTCCGAGCGCGGAGCTCGGCGATAGCGGAGTTCATTGAATGCGCGAACGGTGCTCGGGCGCAAGAGCCCCGACGGCCAGCGGGCGGGGACCGTGGCCCGGGCGCTGACGGTCGCTGCTCCGGCCGCCATGGCCCCGCGGTCGCGATCGCCGGCGGCCCGATGTTCAGCGCGCGTGACGATCCCGCGGACGGTTTCTGAGCCGAGCAGATCGAGCCACGCGACGCGGTACGGCCCGCCGGGCCCGGACAGGAGCGCGAGCGCTTCCTCGAGCCCCGCGGCCCGGTCGCTGTCAACGTTCAGCAGCGCGCTCGAGACGGGCGACAGTCCAATCCGAGCCCACATGATCACACCCGTCAGACCCATTCCACCGACTGTCGCCTCAAACAGATCATCGCCCGGCTGGAGCTGCACCTCGTCGCCCGAAGCGAGCAGCAGCCCCATCGCGTGGATATGCGCCCCGAAGCTGCCGGCGCTGCCGTGATTCTTTCCATGGATGTCGCTTGCGACCGCGCCCCCGACGGTCACGTGCTGAGTGCCGGGCACGACCGGGACCATCCACCCTTCCGGGACCAGAGCGTGCAGCAGCTCGCCGATCGTCACCCCCGCCTGGGCGGTCACCAGCCCATGATCTGAGTCGAGCTCGAAGTCCTTGAAGCGGGTCATCTCGACCACGAGTCCGCCCTGAAGCTGCGCCGCGTCGCCGTAGGAGCGGCCGAGCCCGCGGGCGATCGCGCCCCGATCGCGCGCGAGATCGTCCGCAGCCGCCAGGCGGCGAGCGCGAGCGGAGCGCAGCCACGCGAGGGACGAGCGCAGCGACTCCATGCCGTCGGGCGCGAGCAGCACCGCCGACGCCGGGCGTCCGCCGCCCCAACCGCGGACGATCGTCCTGGTGGCGAGCGGCGGCGTCGGGTCCAGCGCCGCGCCGGATGTCGTGACCTCAGCTTGCAGCATGGACCCCGATCGCGAACACGATCAACCATCCGATGCCGGCCGCCGCCAGCAGCCTGTCGGCGAGGAGCGCATCCTCGGGCGCCTCGCCAGAGCCGGCTCGCACCAGCAGCTGATAGCGGAGCAGGCCGGCGGCAAATGGAACGATCGACAGCGGACGCCACGGGAACCCACCCGCGGCCGGCAACTCGAACGCCCACACGCAGTACGCGAACAGCGCCCCGGCCGCCGCCACGGACATCAGCACCCGCAGGCGCGTGCCGGTGTAGACGTCGAGCACCCGCCGGCGCCGGACGCGGGCCTCAGCGTCCAAGCTCTCGCCGTCTGTCCGTTGCAACTCCGCCGATCGTTTCCCCGCGGCGACGAACGCCGCGGCAAACGTGACCACAAGCAGAAACCACCGTGACAGTGTGACCGGCGCGGCGACCCCGCCGGCGACTGCGCGAAGCACGAACCCACCGGCGATCGCGAACAAATCGAACACCGGCAGGTGCCGCCACAGCATCGTGTAACTCAGCGTCAGCATGAGATAGCCGACGCCGACGAGCGCCAGCAGCGGTCTGATGACGGCGCACAGCCCGATACCGAGCACCATCAGCGACCCTCCGAGCACGAGCGCATCGCGCGCGGCAAGCTCGCCCGCTGCGACCGGCCGGTAGCGCTTGCGCGGATGGCGCCGGTCCTCGTCGGCGTCGCGCACGTCGTTGACGGCGTAGATCCCGGATGCGAGCAGGCAGAAGGCGACGAACGCCAGCGCGACGCGCCCGGGGACGTCGTCGTAGCCGAGCGCGCCGGCGGCCCCGGCCGCCGCGATCACGAGCCCGTTCTTGATCCACTGCCGGGGTCGGATCGTCTCGAGCGCGACCAGCCAAGGCTGCCGAGGCGTAGGCGCCTCGACGAGGCCAGGGAAAGACATCGAGCGGACGGTAAGGCGGGTTTCTCAACCCTCGGTGTGGGAGCGATGAGGATCCTCTCAGCGACCATTTAGCCCCCGCTACGGCGAGCCGAGCAAGGTATCGGGAATGCCGGCGCCCGCCGACACCCTGGAACCTGCCCCGGCGGCCCCGCTCAGCCGGGCGACCATCCGACGGCCCCCGAGCCGCGGCCGGAGCGACACCCACGGCTGGCGCCGGATCCGTCGCATCGCCGTGATCGCGGCGGGGCTGGTGATGATCCCGGCAGCGTTCTCCTACGTGCACGCGGTCACGCAGCCATCGGATTCGAGCCTCGGAGTCAACACCGTCGAGTGGCTGCGCGACAACGGCGCCCGGGCGATCGTCAACCAGATCGAGAACTGGTACTACTCGCTCAACGCACCGTCCACGGGCGGCCCGGCGCTGAAGTCGCTGCCCAGGCAGGCGGGCGCGATCGGGGTCGTCGTGCGTGGCAGCCGGCGAATCATCAAGTACTACCGCCCGCCGCGGATCCGCCCGGTGATTCAGCCGACGCTCCCAGGCGAGGGCGTCTGGCACGAGACGTTCTCGGGCGGCGGGCCCAACCCGCCGGTGCTGATCACGACATTCCGCCCGCAGGCCGCCTACCCGCAGATCGTCGCCGGGGTCGCGTGGATCAATCACAACCGGAGCTCCACCTGGCTCTACCCGGGACGGCTCGAGCCGAGCGTGTCGCTCCCGTCGCGGGGGCCGATGGAGGTCCCGCCGGCCGCCCGAGGGAACCTGGTCGCGACCTTCAATAGCGGCTTCAAGCTGGTCGACTCGGGCGGCGGCTTCGCCGATGGCGGCCACACCTACGCGCCGCTCAAGGACGGCCTCGCCACGTTCGTCCGCTACCGCGACGGTCACGTCGACGTGGTCTCGTGGACCGGTGGCCCGAACGCCCCGTCCGACATGATCTACGCGCGCCAGAACCTGCCGCTGATCGTCAGCGACGGACGGCCGAACCCGAACCTCTCCAACGGCCCGGAGTGGGGCGCGACGCTCGGCAACGCGATCCAGGTGTGGAGGTCCTCGGTCGGCGTCGACAAGTACGGCAACCTGATCTATGCGGCCGCAAACGACCAGACTGTCGGCTCGCTGGCGGCGATCATGTTGCGCGCCGGCGCTGTCCGCGCGATGGAGCTCGATATCAACACGTACTGGGTCAGCTTCATCACCTACCGCCACGGGGGCGCGGCCGGCGCCGCAAACCTGTTGCCCGGCATGGATCGCAGTCCGCTCCGCTATCTGAGCCCCGACGATCGCGACTTCTTCGCGGTCTACGCACGCTGACCGCGCGCCACGGACTGTTACGAGCGTCGTGCGGACGGCCGGGAGCCGTCGGGTCGGCGCCGCTTGCGCGCCCGTCGCTCGAGCACGAACGAGCCGCTGACGGCGCCCGCGACCGGGATTTCGATCAGCGCGATCACTCCCAGGCCGGCGGTCATGACGAGCGCGACGATCGTCAGCAGCAGCGCGAGCGCCACGTCTTCGAGCAGGTCGCGCCGGCGTCGGCGCAGGTGCGCTTGGCGCCGACGCCGCTCGGCTGCAGCGGCACCGCCTCGCGGGGTCGACGCGGGGTGGGTCCGGGCACCCACGGCGCGATCCTGCCGACCAGCGTCCGCTCGACGTGCCGGCTGTGCGCTCATCGGGAGGGCTCACACTCCGAGGCAGAACAGCATCAGCCACGCGGCGCTGCTCATCTGGACGACCACATCCGTGAACAGGATCTGCTCGGGCGCTCCACCGCGTCCCCGCGTCAAGAGCAACCTGTAGCGAAGGATCGCGAGCGCGAACGGGATGATCGTCAGCTCACGCCAAGGCACGACGCTCGGGTGCACGGCTTCGAACGCCCACACGCAATATGCGGCCACCGCGACGGCGCCGGCGCCCGTGATCACCGAGCGCAGGAACTCGACGCTGTAGCACTTGAGCACGGCTCGAGAACGCCGTGCTGCTGGGTCGACCAGGTCGGCGTAGCGCTTACCGGCGGCGACGAACAACGCCACCGACGAGACGACGATGATGAACCAGCGGGAGACGTGGACGTCGGCGGCGACGCCGCCGGCGATCGCGCGCAGTACGAACGCTCCGGCGATCGAGGCGATGTCGAGGACGGCGACGCTCCGCAGCACGCTCGTGTAGGCGGCGTTCAGCAGCGCGTAGCCGCAGCCGACACCGACCAGGCCCCAGCCGGCGGTCCGCGATAGCGCGACCCCGAGCATCACCAGGCCGACGCCGGCGGCGAGCGCGGGCCACTCCGAGATCGCGCCCGACGCGACCGGGCGATGGCGCTTGACCGGGTGACGCCGGTCTTCGGCCGCATCGGCCACGTCGTTGATCAAGTAGGCGCCGCTCGACAGCAGACAGAACGCCACGAACGCGACGCCGACGCGCGCGAGCACCGCTGGGTGCGTGAGCACGCCCGCGGCCGCCGGCGCCCCAAACACGAGCACGTTCTTCGCCCACTGGCGCGGGCGCGCCGCTCGCACCCAGGCGCGCCACCCGCCGGCCTGCGTTGCGATCGGCGACACCGGGCGCGGCCGCGCGGTACCCGACGTGGAGCGGTTTGCTGGGACCGTGCGAGCGTGTGGTTGTGGCGCGACTGCCGGCATGAGGAAGGTTGCGGAGCCTGTGGGCTCTCGACTCGGTTTCTGCGCGTTCGGGAAATCGCCTGTCGCGATCCAGATGAGAGTTCGCTAAGGGAAGGCGTGTGGGACAGGAGCTCTCCTGCCGCCAGCGAACGCCTCGCCAGCCATCCGATTCGGCAACGACCGACATGTCCTCCCACGCCTCCACCCCGGTCACGTACCACTCGCGCCGCCGGCCTCTGCCCGCCCGGCTTGATCGATGGCGCCGGGTCAGGCGGATCGTCGTGATCGCGCTGTTGATGTGTCTCGTTCCGGTGTCGATCTCGTACCTGACGACGATCGCCGGCCCGTCCAACTCGAATCTGACGATCCGCACGTTCGAGTGGCTCCGCGACCACGGAGCGGCGAAGATCGCTTCCCAGATCGAGAGCATCTACTACTCGTGGAACGCCCCCTCGACCGGCGGGGCCGCGCTTCGCAAGCTCTCGCTGCCCTCGCGGACACCGGCCGCCACGGTGCACCCGCCCGATGTAGTGCCCGTGATCCAGCCGGGCCTCCCGGGCGAGGGCCGGTGGGTGCCGACCGAAACCTGGAGCGGCTCCGACGCTCCGGTCCAGATCACCCAGTTCCGGAGCGACCCGAACTACCCGCAGATGGTGGCCGGGGTCGCCTGGATCAACACTTCGCGCACGTGGCTCTCGCTGAACCCCGGCCGGCTTGAACCATCAGTGAGCCTTCCGCGCGGCCCGATGGAGGTGCCGGCGGGGGCGCGCCCGCGGTTGCTCGCGACCTTCAACAGCGCGTTCAAGCTTCAGGACTCGGGCGGTGGTTTCGCGGTCGGCGGGCAGACGTATGCGCCGATGAAGGACGGGATGGCAACAGTGATCGGATATTCCGACGGCCGCGTCGACATCCAGGCATGGTCAGGTGGCTCGGACGTCCCGGCCGGCATCCAGTTCGCGCGCCAGAACCTGCCGCTGATCGTCTCGGGCGGGCAGCCGAACCCGAACCTGTCGGACGGGCCCGAATGGGGCGCGACGCTCGGGAATGCAGTTCGGGTGTGGCGCTCGGGGATCGGCGTCGACGCCGCGGGCAACCTGATCTACGCCGCAGCGGACAATCAGACGGTCGGCTCGCTCGCCCAGATCCTGATCCGCGCCGGCGCGATCCGCGCGATGGAGCTCGACATCAACGACTACTGGGTGACGTTCATCAGCTACGGGCAGCCGGACGCGGGCCAGCCGAGCAGCCTGCTTCAGGCGATGACGCGTGGGCCATATCGGTACCTCACGCCGGACGACCGGGACTTCTTCTCGGTGTACCTGCGGTGAGTTCCCGCCGAGCCGCGCCGCCGGCGAATCGGCCTCTCGCCCCGTTCAGCGCGGTCGCGCAAACGTCAGCATGGCTGCGCTGCCTGGCGGCACCCTGACCACGTACCTGCCCGCGACAGGCACGACTGCGATCTGCCGCGGCGGGCCCGGAAGCCGCCCGGTACTCGTGTTCGGGCTGAAGCTGTGACCTCCGATCGTGATGTGACCGGTGGCGGCGAGCGAGGGCGCCCGGAGCCGCGACAGCGCGGCTGGGCGCGACATCCGTGCGATCCGCACCGCGACGTATCGGGGCTGACGGGCGTAGTCGTTGATCAACACGATGCGAATTCGTCCATCTGGCGCACGCGTCGCCCAGGTTCTCATCTGACCACCGGGTGACCCCGAAAGCGCAAGCAGCCGCGATCCTGCGGGAGCCGCCCGGGTGAACATCAGCATCCCGTAGTACTCGGGCTCGACGCGGCCACGCCAGGCGCCGCTCGCGTGCGTTAGCTCGAAGGGCTGATACTGCGAGCCTGGGAGGGTGTGAACGTTGACGCCGTCAGCGCCAACCCGCGCCATCTGAAACAGAGCGTCGAGCGCCCATAGGGCTGAAGCAAAGGTGTTGCTTACGCCCCGTTTGCCTTCGCAGGCGACGGAGTTCAGCTCATCGACGCGCAGCGGCAGGCCGTGCGCATGTGCGACCGCGACATCCTGAGCGATGGTGTGGGCGAGTCCCGCCGAGCTGGCACTCGCGAGCAGATGGCGGATCGTCGGGTACGTGTTCGACGTGACAGGGGTGAAGCATCTGTTCAGCGGATAGCGATGCGCTGTCACGACGCCTAATCGGGGCGCCGCCGGCACGAATCGCTGCAGCTGACTCATCCATGACACAGAGCCCGTCGCCGGTCCCGCAAGTGGGACTGCCGGCAGCGACTCGGCGAGCTTCGAGTAGTCGGCGATATACGAGCGTAAGCCGTAGCTCGTTGCCCTCCCAGGGACCCCGATCCCGTTTGGGGCCGTGTACCAGCGGAAGGTGCCATACAGCTCGGGTTCGTTGCCGATCTCCAGCGCGTTCACCGATGATCGTCCGACCGCGGCGAGCAGCGCTCGCGTCTCCACGACGGCTACTTTTGTGCTGTCCGCCTCGAGGTTGATTCCCAAGATCGTGCGGGCGTTGAGCGCGCGGGTGAGCGCGCCGGCCAGCCGCAACCAGCCGGCCCGGATCGTGTACTTGACACCCCGGGGGCGATGCATCCCCGGTACCGACACCCACGAAGTGTCGGTGCTGTCCCCGCCGATCCTCAACATCGGCGACTGCCCGGGCGTCAGATTACGGATCAGCTGGACGAATACACGGTCCAGACCACCCGCGCTCGTGCCGGCGTAGGCCGGTAGCGCTGTGTACTCAAGCGACAGGCCGACGAACCCTAACGCGATCGGTTGTACGTGTAGAGCACCGCCGACGCGCACCACGGGCGTTCCGGGCGGCGCCGTCAGCGCGAGCGTCACGATCTGCCGGCCCGAACGCTCAGACGGGGTCAGCAAAACCGCGCCGGCGGTCGCCGCCGCGGCCAGAATCAGCGACAGCACGCTTGCCGTCGCGAGCGCACGGCGCGCTGACACAGGCACCCGCGACGGGTCTATCGCCGATTGGCGTTGTCGACTGGATCGCGCTCGGAGGCGTCTCTACGCGGCTCGGCGGAGCCGGCGTGGGTCAAACTTTCCAGCGACCCGTCGAACACGCGCGCGGAGCGCCGTCGATCGCGGATGCGCCGTTCATCTGTCGGCTGAGGTGATGGAGCAGTCGCTGGTCCAGCGAATACCGGTGTGGGGTGCTTCGTCATGTAGCCAGTACAGCCGTCCGCCCGCATCGGCGCCTCAGCCGAGTCGAAGAAGCGGAGAAGACAACGGTGAGAGTCGTCTCACCCACGCGCGGGAAAGCACGAGCAAGTCGAGATATGCTGTCTCGGGTGCTTAGGGGGCTCAGGCACATACATGACCCAAGGGGCACGCCGGGCTGGATGGCGCGTCGTCCTCGCATCGCGGCACTCGCCGCCGTTGTCGCGGTCATGGGTTCCACCGCGGCGAGCGCCGACGCGGCGACGCTGTCGCTCACGACCAACCCAAGCGTGCCCATCGCCGGGGGGCCGGTGTCGATCGTCGTGACGGGCACAGCGGATCGCGACGGCACCGTCGACCTGCTCGCGCCGGGCGATTCGTGTAGCCCGACCGCGCCGATCCTGCCACCGAACCCGACGCCGATCGAGCGAGCCGACGACCTCCCGTTCTTCTCGGCGCCGGTCACCGGAGGGGCGGCCTTCGATGTGAGCGCCGTCGCCGGCCAGGGCAATGACCTTCCGACCGCCCCCGGCATCTACGTCGTCTGCGGCTACGTCGAGGGCCCGGACGGCACGACCGACGCGGCGGCATCGATCCAGTACACGATCAAAGCACCGACTCCACCGAAGATCGTCGCGAGCTTCTCGGCTCCGCCGCAAGCCCCGTTACGCAGTCACAAGCTCCGCCTCCGTGCGCACTGCAACCAGGCGTGTCAGAGCAACGTCACCGCGTACCTCGTCATCGGACGCAAGAGCCACCGACTCGGCAGCGCCGTAGAGCTGATGGGCAGTGGTGATTTCGGCCTCGCACCGAGCAGCGCCACGATCACGATCGCGCTGCGACCGCCCGCCCTGAAGCTGTTGCGCGACGCGCAGGGTCAACATCAGCGTGCGACCATCGAGCTCGTCTGCACCGCACAGGGAGATGCCGCGGATCATCGCGTCGCGTCGCAGACGTTGAAGTTCCGACTCACCGGCTGAAGGCGCTACGCCCGCTGGGGATCCTCGGCAGCCTCCGCGGTGCGGCGCGCTGTGACGAGGACCGCGACGAGGCTCGAGCGGATCGGCCGTCCGAGTCGCTCGCATATCTCCACGTGCTCGCGCTCAAGCGCTTCACGCTGGTGGGGGGACATCCGGTGGTAGAACGACGCCGTGCGCAGCAGCCGATTGAGCTCGTCAGCGCTCTGCTCCAGGAGCGCCGGCACGGTTGCGACCCGCACGTCACAGAAGAGACGGGCGGCGTAACTCCGCGCCACGTCCTGGCCCGAGACCCACGCCCACGCCGCCGAGACATTCTCACGGCGCTCGTGCACCCCGGCGGCAATCGTCGCGAGATCCAGCACGGGCGGCCAGTCCGCGGCGATCTCGGGCGCAATCCTGCTGAGCGCCGACAGGCACGCCTCCAGGTCGCAGGCGCTTTGCCGCTCCCGGAGCCCGCAGTATTGGATCAGCGCCAGCGTGCCCCCGGGAACGAGCGCTCGGGCGGCCTTCTTCCAGCTGACCTCTGGGTCGATCCAGTGAAACGCCGCTGCCGAGAACAGGGCCCGGAAGTGCTCATCTCGAATCGGGGCGTCCTCAAAGCGAGCATTCACGAACTCCACCTGACCGGGGCCGGCCGTGTTCTGCTCGGTGAGCGAGATCAGGTGTTTTCCGGTCTCGACCGCCGTCACCTGAAGGTCTCGGGCGACGAGCCCACGCGTCAGCTGACCGGTACCGCACCCGACCTCGAGCACCCGATCGCCGCCACCGATTCCGGCGACCTCGCATGCGTGGGCGATCAGCTCGTCGGGATACCTCGGGCGGTTGCGGTCGTACTCCACCGCCACCTGGTCGAACACCGTGCCGTAGCGCCGGGTGGATAGGTCCACTGCCATCCCGGCAAGGTAATCCGCGCGCAGGACGGATCGTCTCGGCGCTCAGCGATCGTTCAGCGTCGCGCCGCTCAGCGATCGTTCAGGTCGAGCACCGGGATCGGCGCCTCGATCTCCGCATCGGAGTCGGTCGACACGATCGCGGTCCCGATCGAGAAGAACTCGATCACGTGGCTCCCCCAGCCGTGGCTCTTCTCCGTCAGCGAAACGCCGACGATCCCCTCTGCGCCCAGCTCCTGCGCCTCGGTCTGCATTCGCTGCATCGCCAGCTCGCGCGCGTCGTAGAGCGCCTGCGTGAAGTTCGGAAGCTCGACGTTGCGTCCGGTCTGCGAGATCGTTTGCAGCGGTCCGCGTCGGCCGACGTGGTAGACGCAGCTTCCCATCACCATCCCGACCGGGCGGTGGCCGGTGCGCAGCAACGTCCAGAACTCCTGCCCCGAGAGGTCGCTCTGGAACGGCCTCCCGTTGGGCGCGCGGTGCAACACGCCCTCGCGATGCTTGACCGCGGTGCCGATCGCGATGAACTCCGCCATGTTCGGCCCCCATTCATAACGCCCGATCTCGAGCCGTACGCCGACGATCCCATCGGCGCCGAGCTGGTCGGCTTCCTCCTCCATCCTGGTCATCGCCAGATGGCGCGCGCTGTACATCGCTTGTGAGAGGACGTCCAGCTCCCGGCTCGAGGTGGGTCCGGCGACCTGGAAGCCGATGTGGAAGATCGAGCTGCCGACGACCAACCCGACGGGATCGAAGCCGGCCTGCCGGACGAGCATGAACTCGTTCACGCTCAGATCGGACGTGTACAGGCCCTCGCGGTTCTGCTCGAGACGCTCGACGCCTGAGGCGGGAATTCCCTCGAGTGACTCAGGGTCGTAATCGGTCACTGTCTTCCCATCCGCAGCGATGTCTTGACGGCCGGCGGCGACGGGCTCTCGCGGCTTCTGATCGCTGTCCCGGCAGCGTGCATCGTGATCACCCACCCCCGGCGGTCCACCTCGCCGCGACCCGAGACGCGATACGGCATTCCAAATCGGCCGCGGTGCCAGCCCCGCCGATCGGTGGTCTGCAGCGAGGAGCCGAGCGCGAACTTCTCGCGGTGGACCGAGTGCGAGAACGTGACGCCGACGACGCCGTCGGCCTGGGCGTCCGCGCCCTGGCCCTTCAGCCTCGAGCGCACCGTCTCCCGAGCCGTATGGAACCCGCGGCTAAGTTCGCCGAGTTCTTGGTTCTGTGGCTTCGTGCGGACTCGCCGCATGCGCGTTGAGCGTGCCGGCGACGCGAACACAACCGCCGTCGCGGCCACCAGCTCGACCGGCTCATCCCCTGCGGTGTGCAGCCGCCAGTAGTCCTGGACCGACACGTCGGTCAGCCTCGGCGATGGCGCCCCCGTCGAATCCGGATGGCGGATCGCGGTCCCTGTCACGACGTACTCGATCGTTCCCTTGCCGAGATCGTGATCGGTGTGGCGCAGGTGAACGCCGACGACGGCGTCGGCGCCGACATGCGATGCCTCCTCGCGAAGCCGGTCAAGGGCACGCCGCCGCGCGGTGTTCCACGCATCGGTCAGCATGTCGAGCACGCACACGACCTCGGTATGCCACTGGTAGCTACGTGTCTGCGCGATCGACGGCTCCGTAAACGGGTTCTGCAGCGCGTAGCCGGTGGGCGTCGGGACATACGGCTGACCGGTCAGCACGATTACCCCGGGATCGAGCGCGGGCAGGTACTGCCAGCCGACGCGCACAACGCTGGCACCCATCACCTGAGCCAGTGGGCGCGGACCCAGTCGGCCCAGCAGCGCGAACTCGTTCACCGACAGGCCGCTCGTGAACAGCGACCCCTCACTGCCGAGCGCCTCGAGGCGCTCCTGCGCTGCGAGCGGAATCCCGCCGGCTTCGATCCGCGCCCGCGACTCCTCTCGCTCAGGGTCCTCATCGCGAGAAAAGAAACCCATCGACGAGCACGTTACCGCTCAGGAGAAGCTGGCGAGGAACCGGCGGGCGGCACCGCGGCTGTCCGTGAGCCGCTTGTTCGCGATGCCGATCTCTTCGATCACGCCGTGACGAACCTTGAGCACGCCGTTCGCGACCCGGCCGGGCACGATGTACCACGTGTTGAGGCCAATCCGGATGCCGTGACCGACCCGGAGCGCTTGCGCAACCCTCGCGAGCCGCGCTCCTGGACGCACTCCGTGTAGCGCGTAGTGCGTGCTTGCCGTGAGCGCGAGCACGACTCGGCCGCGTACCCGTCCGCGCTCACCCGGCGACAGCTCGCGCAACAGCTTCGGGGAGGGGTAGCCGGCGCGGATGCCACTCACGGCGAGACAGAAGAAGTCGATGTACCGCCGACCGCGGGTCGAGTCGCCGGGGAACAGTCCTCGCGCGCGGGCGCGCGGGAGCCCCAGCTTCAGCCGGCCGAGCGATGAGCCCGTCAGCCGGCCGGTCGGAGCCGGGCAAGCAGCGCTCGGACCGAGCGCGATCGACGCCGGCGCCGACGCGAGCGGGCGCCCGCCGTAGAGCACGTGCCCGTCGGCGCTCTCGTACGTCAGCCACGGGATCGTCGGCTGCTGGCTGACGCCCGCCTTCGCGTAGTCGCAGACCCCGTCCGGGAAGGTGGCCTGCAGCGCTGACCACTGCGCGTCGGTGAACGTCACCTTGTAAGAACTCCGATCGAGCGCCACCAGCGCGCATTTGTTCTGATCGGTCGTGATCGCCTCGCCGGCGATCGTTCGCGGCGTCCCGTAGACGGGCACGATCGCAGCCGGGCAGAGCGTGCTCGTCAGCTTCGTGCCGGCACCATCCGAGCACTGGTCGGTGATGTCCGCCGGCTTGTCGAGGATGATCTTCTGCGGCAGCGCTCGGGTGCTCGGGTCGCGCGCCACGGCGCCGAGCCAGTCGTCCATCGCGCGCACCGCCTGGGCGTCGTAGTCGACGTCGCCGAGCAGCGGCGCCGGCCCCTCCCAGATCACCTGGTTGGCGTGCGTGCCGAAATCGCGGTCGAGCCGGGCTCGGACCGCGAACGAGCGAAACGTGTCGTGCGCGAGACCGGGATCGTTCGGGCCGCGCAGGTCGATGATCGCGACCTGGTTGAGGTTGTTGGCCTCGTTGATGATGCCGTCGCGATACGCGTTGGCGAGCGCGGGTTCGTCGGCGGAAGTGCGCTCCGATTGCGGCTGCCAGTCGATGTTGAATCCCCCGACATGCGCGTTCACGTCGACGAACTGGGCGGGCGTGATCTGGCCCCGGTTGAGGGCGGCGAGCCCGTACTGGACGCCGGTGTTGTCGATCGGGTTGCCGGCAAAACCGTGGCCGACGGCATTCTCCTGAGCGTCCCACGAGCCCTTCGGTTGTGGCCCGAGCAGGTTGATGTCCCAGTCGAGAATTCCGCACCGGACACCGCCCGGGTTCTGCAGGCTGTATTCCTGCGCCGCGGTGATCCCCGTGCAGCCGGATCGATTCGGGAGCGTGAACGGGAAGAACGCCGAGGCGCTGAAGGTGGCATTGGTCGGCAGCGGGATGCCGAACGAAGCGGTGCCCTCAACCTGCGCCTCCTGCGTCGGTGACCAGCCGGACGCGTGGGCGAAGTAGTTGGTCAGCGCCTGGTAATCGACGATCTGCTGGCCGGTCGACCCCGCGTCGGGGAACGAGCACTGCACGATCAGCCCCTGGTAGATGCCCGGGTATGCGTTCGCGATCCACTGCTGCGCCAGCGAGCCACCCGAGCAGCCGGTGCCGATGGTGTAGCTGATCTGCCCGTAGGAATCGATCAGGTGCTCCTTGGCCATCACCAGCGACTCGGCCTGCAGCGCGGGATCGCAGTCGACCTCGGAGTTGTCGAGCGCCGTCGACATGACCGCGAAGCCGAGCCCGAGCCCGACCAGAGAGGAGTCAACGATCGCCGGGTTCGCCGGCAGCAGCCCGCCGGCGTCGGCGAACGGCGGCGCGGTCGGCTCGAACGCGGTGATGCAGTCGAACCCGTGCATGATCAGAACCTTGTGGTTCCACTGCGGCTGCGGCGCCCACGGCGCCCATGGCTTGCCAGGCTCCCACAGCACCTCGATCCGGTACTCGTCGCGATCTTCGAAGCCCGTCTCCTCGCGGACGATGAACGGCACCTTGAGACCCTGATCGGTCGTCGTCATCGCGACATCCGACGCCGGATGCTGAGGATCGTAACGGCTGCAGGCCTGCCTTGAGCGGGTCGGTCGACTCGTACAGGAAGCTGAACTTCGGTGGCTCGTCGCACTGCTTGTCGAGCGCGCCGGTCTGGCACTTCCACGGCTGAATCTGGGGACCGGAGAAGACGGGGCCGCCGATCGGGTGGTCGGTGATCGTGATCTGCGCCCCGTGTCCGTTCTTCAGCGCCGCCTCGAGCACGTTCTTGCCGACGTTCAGCCCGGTCAGGAGCCCTTCGAAGCGACCGTTCGGGCGCACGGCGAACTCGGACGAGACGTCGCGGCGATTGAGCGTCATCCGCAGCGTCGAGGGGTCCGCTCCCTGAGACGTGTCGACCGCCACCAGCGCCTGGCCGCCCGAGATCAGGTCGGCGCGATTCGAGAGAACGGTGATCGTGACTGTCGGCGCCCGCGCGGCGAGCGCCGCACCGGGCTCGGATCCACATGCGAGCGCGAGCAGCGCGAACACCCACCAGCGGCTCGCCAGTCGACCCCACCCGATCCCGTCCGAATCCAAGTCAGCTCTCCTCGAGGTGCGGTTATACACGGTCGGACGGGGCCGCTTGACCGAACTCGAGCGGGCTGAACGAGTTCGGGTATTCGGCGATCTCGCGCAGCACGCTGCGACGGTCAGGGCGTGCTGAGCGCGGCTGCCGCGGGCGTGGCAACCGACCGACCACCCGCGCGGATCAGCTCCGCGCAGCGCTCACCGATCATCACCGCGGGTGCGTGGGTGTTGCCGCGCGTCACCGTCGGCATCACGGAGCAGTCAGCGATCCGGAGTCGCTCGACCCCGTGCACGCGCAACTCGGGATCGACGACGCCGTCCTCCGGCGAGCCGATGCGGGCGCTGCAGGCCGGGTGGTAGGTGTGCTGGCAAGTCGTGCGGATCCAGGCGGCGATCTCCTCGCGAGTGCGGATCTGCGGACCCGGGGTGATCTCGCCGGCGAGCACCGCGCGAGCGGGGCCGGTGGCGGCGATCTCTCGGGCGCGCTGCACCGCGTCGGTCATGTCATCCATCTCCGACTGCTCGGAGAGCATGTTGAGCACGACCGCCGGCTTGCGTCCCGGGTCCGCGGACCTGATCCGGACGGTGCCGCGACTGCGCGGCGCGATGTAGGAGAGCCCGATCACGCCCGCTGGCGCGTCCCAGCTCACGAGCCCGTGTTCGAAGAAGAACCCGGCGCCGAACAGCATCTGGAAGTTCGGCGCGGGCATCGTCGGGTCGGTGCGGATATGGCCGCCCGTCTCGGCGAAATTGCTCGCCAGCTTGCCGCGTCGCGTCAGCATCCACTTGAGCGCGTGCTTCGGCTCCTCGGCGTCGAACATGCCGACCTGACCCTCGGCCAGTTCGTGCGTCACGTACACGAGCGGGTGCTCCATCAGGTGCTCACCGACCGCCGGCAGGTCCGCCACCGGTTGAACGCCGACCGAGCGAAGGAAATCCGCCGGGCCGATCCCCGAGTGCTGCAGCAGCGCCGGCGTGTTGAAGGCGCCGCCCGCGAGGATCACCTCAGAGCCGGCGTCGACGCGCTCGCTCTTGCCCTTGGCATCGGTCAACTCGACCGCGACCGCTCGGCCGTGCTCGACGATCAGCTTCGTCGCGAGCGTGTTCGTCCGCACCGTCAGGTTGGAGCGCTTCTTCGCCGCGCGCAGATACGCCTCGTTGGCGCTGAACCGCATCCCGCGATGGTGGTTGACCTGGAACTGGCCGGTGCCGTCCTGGCGCGCGCCGTTGAAGTCGTCGTTGCGGGGGATGCCGAGCGACGCCGCTGCCTCGACATAGGCGCGGCACACCGGATCGACGTCCTTCACCTTGGTGACGTTGAGCGGACCACCGCGTGCGTGGAACTCGTTCTCGAGCTGCTCGTTGTTCTCCGCGCGCTTGAACATCGGCAGCACGTCGTCGTAGGACCAGCCGGTGGCGCCGCCCTCGGCCCACGCGTCGTAGTCGAGCCTGTTACCGCGGATGTAGATCATCGCGTTCATCGAGCTCGAGCCACCGAGCATCTTGCCCCGCGGCTCATAGATCCGACGGCCGTTCAGATGCGGCTCGGGCTCGGTCCAGTAGTCCCAGTCGAGCTTCGTGTGGAACTGCTTGGAGAACGCGAGCGGCGCCTTGACCTCGAGCTTTCTGTTCGAACCTCCGGCCTCGACCAGCAGCACGCTCGCATCGGGATCCTCGCTCAGCCGCGCCGCGACCGCACACCCCGCCGACCCTGCTCCGATCACGATGTAGTCATGGCCAGTTGACATGCTTCCTCCCGGGCTCGAGCGTCGTCGCGTGAGCGCCAAGCGTAAACGCGCCGCCGGGCTCAGTCCAGCGCGAGCACCAGCTCGCGGATCGCGCCGGGATAGCGGTACGCGAAGCCGGAGTGGGTCCCCTCGAACAGCTCGAGCGTGTGCTCGACCCCCAGCTGCTCGAGCTCGCTCGCGAACGCGCGTGCTCCCAGGTCGAGGAAGAACTCGTCGCTCGTCCCGGCGTCGAGGTAGATCCGCCGCATGCTCCTCAGCGCGTCAGCGTGCCGTGCGGCCATCCGTACCGGATCGAGCTCGAGCCAGCGCCCCCAGATGTCGTCGACGATCCTGCCGGTGTCGAGCTCGAACGGCACCAGTCCGTGGCCCGGGCGCGCCGGATCCGGCGTGTAGGCGCACGCGTTGCCGTACGCCACGAACGGCAGCGCGAACCGACCCCAATCGAACTGCTCGGCGGCCGCGAGCTGTTTGAGGAACACGTCCCACGACCCCTCGAACTCGGCTTGGAGCAGGCGCGCGGTCGCCGGGAAATGAGGCTGATAGCAGCATTCGAACAGCGCGTCGCCGGCATGCGAGGCGAGTGCGCCGAACACGTCGGGTCGCAGCATCGGCACGACCATCGCGCCGTAACCGCCCGATGACTTGCCGGCGATACCGCGGTGATCGCGCTCGGCGGCGGTCGGATAGAGCCCGTCGACGAACGGGACGACCTCGTCGCACAGGTAGTCCATGTACCGGCCGACGCCGGTCGAGTTGAGGAACTGCGAGCCGCCGCGGGAGGTCCACGCGTCGACGAACACGATCACGGCGTCGGGACAGCCGCCCGCCGAGAACATCGCATCGATGCGCTCGACCGACGTCGGGTCGCCTCCGTCCCGCGCGAGCCAGTTGTCGAGCTGCCCGCCGAAGCCTTGGATCAGATAGACGGACGGGAGATCGCGGTCGCCGCGCCCTTGCTCCACGCCCGGCGGGCGGTAGACGTAGAGCGGTCGACGCGCCGGATCGCCGAGCGGGTTGTCCGCGAGCAGCTCGGATTCGACGACCAGCCTGTCGAGCGCCCCTGCCAGCGGACGCTCCCACGGCGGCCCGACGAACCCCTCGACTGGGTGCAATGCCATCGTCAGCACCCTACGCCAAAAACCGCCATGGATAGGATCAGCACATGGCGGATCGCGTGCAAGCCCAGCAGTCCAACGGCGCCGCGGCCGACATCGACGCTGTCGAGACCAGCGAGTGGATCGAGGCCGTCGATGCGGTCGTCGCGCACGACGGACCCGACCGCGTGCGCGAGTTGCTGACCCACGCGATCGAGCACGCCCAACACTCCGGCACCGGACCGATCGCGAGCCTCAACACGCCGTACGTGAACACGATTCCCGTCGAGCGCGAGCCCCCGTTCCCCGGCGACCCGGAGATCGAGCGGCGGCTGCGGACGATCGTCCGCTGGAACGCAATGGCGATCGTCGTGCGGGCTAACAAGGTCTCCTCTGAGCTCGGCGGGCACATCGCCAGCTTCGCGTCGCTCGCCGTGCTCTACGAGGTCGGCTTCAACCACTTCTGGCACGCGCCGTCAGCGGAGCACGGTGGTGACCTCGTCTACTTCCAGGGCCACTCGTCGCCGGGCAACTACGCGCGGGCATACCTCGAGGGCCGACTTGCTGAGGAGGAGCTCGACGGCTTCCGCCAAGAGGTGTCCCGGCCCGGCGGGTTGAGCTCGTATCCGCATCCGTGGCTCATGCCCGACTTCTGGCAGTTCCCGACGGTCTCGCTCGGGATCGGCCCGATCACGTCGATCTACCAGGCACGCTTCATGAAGTACCTGAACGCGCGCGGAATGGCACCGACCGAGGGGCGCAAGGTTTGGGCGTTCCTCGGCGACGGCGAGATGGACGAGCCCGAGTCGATGGGCGCGACCGCGCTCGCCGGCCGCGAACGGCTCGACAACCTGATCTGGGTCGTCAACTGCAACCTCCAGCGGCTCGATGGTCCCGTGCGCGGGAACGGAAAGATCATCCAGGAGCTCGAGGCCGACTTCCGGGGCGCCGGCTGGAACGTGATCAAGGTGATCTGGGGGGCGCGCTGGGACCCGCTGCTGGCCGCCGACACCGACGGCCGGCTCGTCAAGGTGATGGAGGAGGCCGTCGACGGCGAGTACCAGACCTATAAGTCACGCGACGGTGCATACGTCCGCGAGCACTTCTTCGGCCGCGACCCCGTGCTGCTCGAGCGCGTCGCGCACATGTCCGACGATGAGATCTGGCTGCTCAACCGCGGCGGGCTCGACCAGCAGAAGGTCGCGGCCGCATACGCGTCCGCCGTCACCCATACGGGGTCGCCGACGGTGATCCTCGCGAAGACGATCAAGGGCTACGGGATGGGCGTCTCCGGCGAGGGCCAGATGATCACTCACCAGGCCAAGAAGATGACCGAGGAGGCGCTGCTCGCGTTCCGCGACCGGTTCGAGCTGCCGCTGACCGATAAGCAGGTCCGGGACGCCTCGTACTACAAGCCTCCGGACGATTCGCCGGAGATGGAGTACCTCCGCTCGCGCCGCGAAGCGCTCGGCGGCTCGGTGCCGACGCGCCGCCGCCGCGCCGAACCGCTCCCTGTGCCGCCGCTGTCGGAGTTCTCGTCCCAGCTCGAGGGCACGGGTGAGCGCGAGATCTCGACCACGATGGCGTTCGTGCGCGTGCTGGCGGCGCTGCTGCGCGACAAGTCGATCGGTCGCCACATCGTCCCGATCGTCCCCGACGAGTCGCGCACGTTCGGGATGGAGGGGATGTTCCGCCAGGTCGGGATCTACTCGCCGATCGGACAGCTCTACCAGCCCCAGGACTCAGAGCAGCTGATGTTCTACAAGGAGGATCAGCACGGCCAGATCCTCGAGGAGGGGATCACCGAGGCCGGCTCGACCTCGTCGTTCATCGCCGCCGGCACCTCGTACAGCGCCCACGGCGTCCAGATGGTGCCGTTCTACATCTACTACTCGATGTTCGGCTACCAGCGCGTCGGCGACCTCGTGTGGGCCGCCGGCGACTCGCGTACGCGCGGCTTCATGCTCGGCGGGACCGCGGGACGAACGACGCTGAACGGCGAGGGCCTGCAGCACGAGGACGGGCACAGCCACCTGCTGTTCTCGGTCGTCCCCAACTGCCGCGCCTACGACCCCGCGTTCGGCTACGAGGTCGCGGTGATCGTCCAGGAGGGCCTGCGACGGATGGTCGGCGAGCAGGAGGACGTGTTCTTCTACATCACGCTGATGAACGAGAACTACGCGCATCCGCCGATGCCCGCCGGCGCCGAGGAGGGCATCCTGCGGGGCATGTACCCGCTCCGCACCACCGCCGCGCCCCAGGTACAGCTGCTCGGCTCGGGCACGATCCTGCGAGAGGTGATCGCCGCCGCCGAGCTGCTCGAGAGCGACTTCGGCGTGCTCGCCGACGTCTGGAGCGTCACCTCGTTCAACGAGTTGCGCCGCGACGGGATCGAGGTCGAGCGCTGGAACATGCTGCACCCGACCTCGGAGCAGCGCACCGCCTACGTGAGCGACCAGCTCTCGGACGGAATCCCGACGATCGCCTCGACGGACTACGTGCGCGCCGTCGCCGATCAGATCCGCCAGTGGGTTCCCGGCTCGTACCGAGTGCTCGGCACCGACGGCTACGGCCGCAGCGACTTCCGGGCGGCGCTCCGCGCGTTCTTCGAGATCGACCGCCACTTCGTCGCGGTCGCGGCGCTGAAGGCGCTCGCGGATGACGGCGCGATCGACGCCGCCCGCGTCGCCGAGGCGATCGAGCGCTACGAGATCGATCCCGAGGCCCCGATCCCAACTTCCGTATGACGGCGGCGGCGGGTCTGGTCTCGGTCGAGGTCCCCGATATCGGCGACTTCACCGACGTACCTGTCATCGAGATCCTCGTCGGACCCGGTGACGCGGTCGCCGCCGAGGATCCGCTCGTGACGCTCGAGTCCGACAAGGCGACGATGGACGTGCCGGCGCCCACCGCCGGGGTGGTCAAGGAGCTGCTGATCAAGGTCGGGGACACCGTCTCCCAAGGGGTGGCGCTGCTGACCCTGGACGCCGCCGCCTCACCCTCCACCCCGGCCCCCGCGGCCAGCCCCGAGCCCGAGCCGGCGCCCGCCGTCACGCAGACGCCCACCACCACGCCGGCGCCCGCGGCCACGCCCGCGCCCGCGGCGCCTCCGCCCGCCCCCGAACCGCCTGCGTCGAACGGACCGCCGTACGCCAGCCCATCGGTGCGCCGGCTCGCACGCGAGCGCGGCATCGACCTGACGTCGGTCGCCGGCACCGGGCGCAAGGGCCGGATCACGAAGGACGATGTCGAGGGATTTGTTGATAAGGGGCCGGCAACGGCTTCGCCGGCCGGCCTTGATTTGGGCCTCTCGCTTGCGCCCTGGCCGTCGGTCGACTTCGCGAAATACGGGCCGATCGAGCGTGTGGCGCGGACCCGGATCCAGAAGATCGCGGCGCCGAACCTGGCCCGCAACTGGGTGATGATCCCGCACGTCACGCACAACGACGAGGCGGACATCACCGAGCTCGAGGCGTGGCGCAAGCGGCTCAACGCCGAGCAGGATGTGAAGGTGACGATGGTCGCCTTCCTGATCGTCGCGTGCGTGGCGACGCTGAAGGAGTTCCCGACCTTCAACTCCTCGCTCGACGGCGACGAGCTCGTCTTGAAGCACTACTACAACATCGGCTTCGCCGCCGACACTCCCGGCGGCCTCGTCGTCCCGGTGATCAAGGACGCCGACAAGAAGGGCCTGCTCGAGATCGCCGCCGAGCTCAGCGCGCTCTCGGGCAAGGCGCGCGAGGGCAAGCTGATGCCCGGCGACATGGCCGGCGGCACGTTCACGATCTCCTCGCTCGGGGGGATCGGTGGCACCTCGTTCACCCCGATCGTCAATGCACCCGAGGTCGCGATCCTCGGCGTCACGCGCTCGGCGATGAAGCCGGTCTGGAACGGATCGGAGTTCGCCCCCCGGCTGATGGTGCCACTGTCGCTCTCCTATGACCACCGAGTGATCGACGGCGCCGCGGGCGCCCGGTTCGTCGTCCACCTCGTCGGCGTGCTCTCCGACCTGCGCAGGGCGTTGCTGTGAGCTCCGAGGTTCGCGTCCCCGACATCGGGGACTTCACCGACGTTCCTGTGATCGAGATCCACGTCGCCGCCGGCGACACGGTGGCGGTCGAAGACCCGCTCGTCACGCTCGAATCCGACAAAGCGACGATGGACGTGCCCGCGCCGGCCGCCGGCGTCGTTCAGCAGCTGCAGGTGAAGATCGGCGACCGCGTCTCGGAGGGAAGCGTGCTGCTGGTGATGGAAGGCCAGCAGGAGGCACCCACGGAACCACAGGACGCCGCGCCACCGGCCGCCGCGCCCACACCCGCGTCACCGGCGCCCGCGCCACCACCCCCTTCCGGCGGCCGCGATGCCCAACTCGTCGTGCTCGGCGCGGGACCCGGTGGGTATACCGCGGCCTTCCGGGCGGCGGACCTCGGGCTCAAGACGATCATGATCGAGCGCTACGACAAGCTGGGCGGGGTTTGCCTGAACGTCGGCTGCATCCCCTCAAAGGCGCTGCTCCACGCCGCGCGGGTCATCTCCGAAGCGGACGAGATGGCGACCAGGGGGATCAAGTTCGGCAAGCCGACGCTCGATCTCGACGCCCTGCGCTCGTGGAAGGAGTCCGTCGTCAACAAATTGACCGGCGGTCTCGACGGACTCGCGAAGCAGCGCAAGGTCGAGGTCATCCACGGTGTGGCGAAGTTCACCGGCCCGAACTCACTGTCGGTCGGCGATCGCACGGTCACGTTCGACAACTGCATCATCGCCGCCGGCTCTCAGTCGGTGCCGTTGCCGGACCTCCCCGACGACGAGCGGATCGTCGACTCCACCGGGGCGCTGCTGCTGTCCGACGTGCCGAAGCGTTTACTCGTCGTCGGCGGCGGGATCATCGGCCTCGAGATGGCGACCGTCTACGACGCGCTCGGGTCGAAGGTGACCGTGGTCGAGTTGATGGATCAGCTGATCCCCGACTGCGACGCGGACCTCGTGCGTCCTCTGCACAAGCGGATCTCCGGCCGTTACGAGGCTGTGCTGCTCGGAACCAAGGTGGAATCGATCAAGGCCCAGAAGAGCGGCCTCAAGGTCACCTTCTCCGGGGACGTCGCCGACGGCCTGTTCGACCGCGTGCTGATCGCCGTCGGCCGACGCCCCAATGGCGCCACGCTCGACGCCGACGTCGCAGGGGTCACGGTCGACGAGCGCGGCTTCATCCCTGTCGACGCCCAGCTGCGGACGAACGTCCCGTGGATCCATGCGATCGGCGACATCGTCGGCGGTCCGATGCTCGCTCACAAGGCCTCCCACGAGGGCAAGGTTGCCGCCGAGGTGATCGCCGGCGATGCGGGCGCCGCGTTCGACCCGCGCGCGATCCCGTCGGTCGCGTACACCGATCCCGAGGTCGCGTGGATGGGGCTCACCGAGACCGACGCGAAGGCTTCCGGGGTGCCCTACGAGAAGGCCGTCTTTCCATGGGCCGCCTCCGGGCGCGCGCTGTCGATCGCCCGTGACGATGGGCTTACGAAGCTGCTCGTCGAGCCGGGAACGCGCCGCGTCCTCGGGGCTGGGATCGTCGGCGTCGGCGCCGGCGAGCTGATCGCCGAAACGGTCCACGCGCTCGAGATGGGCGCCGACGCCGAGGACCTCGGCGCCACGATCCACCCCCACCCCACCCTGTCCGAGACCGTGATGTTCGCCGCCGAGATGGCCGAGGGAACGATCACGGACCTGATGCCCCCACGCCGCCGCTGACCTACCCGGGCTCGGTGCGGTCCGTTCGCTTCATGCAGCGTTGGCAACCGGTGCGAGACGTGAAAAACGGCGCAGTGAAGAGGGCAGGCAGCCCGCCCCTGCGACGCACCGGATTCCATGAAAACCGTGGTTGGGGGGTGCGCCGGGACGGTCGGGGCGCGCAACCGAGGTTTCCTCCGTGTGGCGGAGGAAACTTCGGTCGCAACGGCGCCAGGAACCGAATCACGGCAGGTCTTGCCCGTCCGCCCTTTTCACCGCGCCGTTTTTCAGGCCACGAAGGTGGCCGCTCAACGTCACACGGAGCGGCAGAGGGCCTAGCGCCGGCGTAACGCACGCGCCACCGCGCGCACGCCGACGAACGCAGCGGCGCCCGCCAGTGCGGTCCGCCCCCAGGACGCACGCGCCCGGCGCGCCACCACCCCACCGGGATGCGGCGGCGGTGCGGGCATCGCGAACTCCTCGGCCGCGAGCACATCGCGGGCCTCCGCGGCTCCGGTCAGGTCGCCGGGAAGGACCACTGGCGGATGGTGGAGCGTGGGATCGGGCGCCGGCACAGCGAATTCCTCCGCGGCCAGCACATCGTGGGCCTCCGCATCGAGGAGCTGCGGATCCGGGGCCGGCACCGCGTACATCTCGGCCGCGAGCACATCGTGGGCAGGTCCCTTGGGAGAGAGTGATTCGGGCTTTGGCATCAAGGCCATGATTCCAGATGTGAACGCGGCCACGCTGCGACGACCCTGTGGCCCTCCGAACACCCTCCAGCACGCCGTCACGCACCCGCCCACGGCCATGCTGCAACACCGGTCCGATAATCTAAGCGCCACGGACTCAGATCTATGTTGCACCGCAGGACCATCGTGGTATCCTTCGCTTATGAATCGTAAGTTGCTACCGAAAGTGAACGCCTGATGAGCCGTCTCCTGTTGGTCCCGATCGACGACGTTGTCGTCTTTCCGGGCATGTCGCTGACGCTCGCCGTGGATGCCGGCGAGGACGATCGCGTCCTGCTCGTGCCGCGCCACGAGCAGGAGTTCGCGACCATCGGCACGGTTGCCGAAGTCTCAGAGCGCGTGAAACTGCCGGGCGGTGCCCGCGCTGTCGCGCTCACCGGCCTGCACCGGGGGATCGCCGGGGCGGCGCAGACGATGCCGGATGGCCGGCTGTACGTCGAAGTCGACGAGCGGCCCGATGAGGTCCCCATCGACGGCAAGACCCGCAACCTCGAGCGCGAGTACCGCGCGGTCGTCGAGGAGCTCCTCGAGCTGCGCGGCGATGATGGCCGGATCAGCGCATTCGTGCGGAGCATCACCGAACCCGGCGCGCTCGCCGACACGAGCGGCTACTCGCCGGATCTGAACTACGCGCAGAAGATCGAGCTGCTGCAGGCGGTCGACGTGACCGAGCGGCTCGAGCTGGCGCTCAAGAACCAGCGCGAGCGGCTGGCCGAGATGCAGGTACGCAAGCGGATCCGCGACGACGTCGAGTCCGGCGCTGAGAAGCAGCAGCGTGAGTACTTCCTGCGCAAGCAGATGGAGTCGATCCGCAAGGAGCTCAACGAGGACGATGCCTCGGTCGTCGAGGAGTACCGGACGAAGATCGAGGAAGCCGGCATGCCCGAGCACGCCCGCGAGCAGGCCGAGAAGGAGCTCGGACGGCTGGAGCGGATGGGCGAGCAGTCCGCCGAATCCAGCGTCATTCGCACGTACCTGGACTGGCTGATCAGCGTTCCGTGGTCCGGCAAGTCGGACGAGCGGCTCGACCCGATCAGCGCGCGCGAGCAGCTGGACACGGACCACGCCGGGCTCGAGGACGTCAAGGACAGGATCGTCGAGTACATCGCGGTCAAGAAGCTGCGCGTCGAGCGCGGGATCGAGGAGGACAAGCGCTCCGGCGCGATCCTCACGTTGATCGGCCCGCCCGGCACCGGCAAGACGAGCATCGGCGAGTCGATCGCCAAGGCCACCGGACGTGAATTCGTCCGCATGTCGCTTGGCGGCGTCAGGGATGAGGCCGAGATCCGCGGTCACAGAAGGACATACATCGGCGCGCTCCCCGGCCGGCTCGTGAGAGCGCTTCGGGACGCGGGCACGATGAACCCGGTGATCATGCTCGACGAGGTCGACAAGGTCGGCGCCGATTGGCGCGGCGACCCGAGCTCGGCTCTGCTCGAGGTCCTCGACCCCGCTCAGAACCACAGCTTCCGCGACCACTACCTGGACGTCGAGCTCGACCTGAGCCAGGTGATGTTCATCGCGACAGCGAACGTCGCCGACACGATCCCCGGCCCGCTGCTCGACCGGATGGAAGTGATCCGATTCGACGGCTACACGACCTCCGAAAAGGTCGCGATCGCACGCGGGTATCTGTGGCCGAGGCAGCTCGAGCGCAGCGGTCTTCGGGCCGACGAGGTCCAGGTCAGCGACGAGCTCCTGCAAACGATCACGACCGAGTACACGCGTGAGGCCGGCGTCCGCCAGCTCGAGCGCGACCTCGGCACCGTGCTACGCAAGACGGCGACCGCGATCGCGTCGGGCACGAAGCAGGCTCCGGTCACGATCGACCTGGACGTGGTCAGGGACGCCCTCGGGCGCCAGCGCCACTTCCAGGAGTCCGCGATCCGCACCGCCGTTCCAGGCGTGGCGACCGGGCTCGCGGTCACCGGTGCCGGCGGCGACGTGCTATTCGTCGAAGCGACGGCGATGACCGGCAAGCCGGGGCTGACGCTGACCGGACAGCTGGGCGACGTGATGAAGGAGTCGGCGCAGATCGCGCTCTCCTACGTCCGCGGCCACGCCGAGGAGCTGCACATCGACGAGCACGCGTTCGAGGACCAGTCGTTCCACGTCCACGTGCCGGCGGGAGCGATCCCGAAGGACGGCCCGAGCGCAGGCGTGACGATGGTCACGGCCCTCACGAGTCTGCTCTCCAACCGCCCAGTGGGTCACACGGTCGGCATGACCGGTGAGGTCACGCTGCAGGGTCGCGTGCTGCCGATCGGCGGCGTCAAGCAGAAGGTGCTCGCGGCGCACGCCGCCGGGCTGACCGATGTGGTCCTGCCCGAGCGCAACCGCGGCGATCTGGATGACGTCCCCGAGGAGGTCCGCGAAGCGATGAAGTTCCACTTCGCGATGACGATCGACGAAGTGCTGGCAGTCGCGCTCGAGCAGCCCAGCGCGATCCACGCTGCGGCATAGTTTGGAGTTCGGGCTGGCCCCACGGGGCCGGCCCGGCTCAGAACACCGGGCGCCGCCTACCTCACGTCATGGTGGGGTAGGTTCCACTCTATGAGCACAATCACAGCATCAGACGAACAACGCGTAGTAGACGAGGCACCGAAGCAGCTGTACATCGCGGGCGCGTGGCGCGACGGCGCCAACGGCACGATCGCTGTCGAGGACCCATCCACCGGCGAGACGGTCGCCGAGGTCGCCGACGCATCGCCCGAGGATGCGATGAGGGCGCTGGACGCCGCCGTCGCGGCGCAGGACGAGTGGCGCAACCACGCACCGCGCGAGCGCGGCGAGATTCTCCGCCGTGCGTTCGAGACGATCGTCGAGCGCGCGGATGACCTCGCGCTGCTGATGACGCTAGAGATGGGCAAGCCGCTCGCCGAATCGAAGGCCGAGGTCACCTACGGCGCCGAGTTCCTGCGCTGGTTCTCCGAGGAGGCGGTCCGGATGGACGGCCGCTTCGCCAAGGCGCCGAACGGCCAGGGACGGCTGCTGACAATGAAGCAGCCGGTCGGGCCGGTCCTGCTGATCACGCCGTGGAACTTCCCGCTCGCGATGGGCACGCGCAAGGTCGGGCCAGCGATCGCGGCCGGCTGCACGATGGTCGTCAAGCCCGCGCAGCAGACGCCGCTGTCGATGCTGGCGCTGGCGAAGATCCTCGAGGAGTCGGGACTGCCCGGAGGCGTCCTCAACCTGATCACCGCGTCCTCCGCGAGCGCCACGACCGGTCCGCTGATCAAGGATCAGCGGCTGCGCAAGCTGTCGTTTACCGGGTCGACCGAGATCGGCCGGACGCTGATGGGCCAGGCCGCGGACACGTTGCTGCGCCTGTCGATGGAGCTTGGCGGCAACGCGCCGTTCATCGTCTTCGACGACGCCGACATCGATGACGCGGTCAGCGGGGCGATGATCGCGAAGATGCGCAACATCGGCGAGGCGTGCACGGCGGCGAATCGCTTCCACGTGGCAGCGCCGGTCGCGGCCGAGTTCGCCGACAAGCTGGCGCAGCAGATGGGCGCGATGAAGGTCGGCCGCGGAACCGACGACGGGGTCCAGGTGGGCCCGCTGATCGACGGCACGCAGCGCGGCAAGGTCGCGGAGCTCGTCGACGACGCAGTCTCCAAGGGCGCCCGAGCGTTGGTCGGAGGCCACGAGCGAGACGGCGCCGGCTACTTCTATGACCCAACGGTACTCGCGGATGTCCCGGAAAACGCCCGCATGTTGCGAGAGGAGATCTTCGGCCCGGTCGCCCCGGTAACGGGATTCGACAGCGAGGACGACGCAATCGCGGCGGCGAACAACACGGAGTACGGGCTCGTTGCGTACGTCTACACGAGCAACCTCAAGCGCGCCTTCCGCGTCGTCGAGCGACTCGAGACCGGGATGGTCGGCCTCAACCAGGGAATCGTCTCGAACCCGGCCGCGCCGTTCGGGGGGGTCAAGCAATCCGGCTTCGGCCGCGAGGGCGGCTACGAGGGCATCGAGGAGTACCTCGCGACCAAGTACGTCGCGATCAACTTGTAGCGGGGATACGAGATGGGGGCGCGAGCCGACCGAGGTCGAGTCGATCTCCAGCGGCCGAAACTGTGCGGTCGCCGAAACGGTGTGCGACTATCTGCTCCGGTAGGTTCAGAACCACACGGTTGGGGGTTATCTGGAAGTGGGGAGCTTGCCTGGTCTGGGTACCCGTGTATGAGGGAGCAGCTATGAACGCAGCGGTCGGCCGATTCACGCGTCCGGCCCGTGTGTGGGCTCTGACCGCAGCGATCGCATGCGTTGTCGCTGCGGCGAGCGCAGTGACGGCCGCCCCGGCCTTCGGGGCTACCAAGGCTCAACGGATCGATGCCGTGATCCGGCAGGAGATCCGGAGCCACGATCTCAACGCGGTGCTCGTCCAAGCCTCGATTGGCGGCAGGACGGCGTTCAGGAAGTCCTACGGTCAGTCGATGGCGGGCGTGCCAGCGAATCTCAACATGCATTTCCGCAACGGCAACGTTGCGGCGATGTACATGTCGGCGCTGCTGTTGAGGTTGGTCGATCAGCACGCGGAACAAGCCCATGCATGCCGGCGGCGATCGCGTGACGGTGGGGATGCTGGCCTCCATGAGCGCTGGGTATCACGACTACGAGCAAGACACGAGCCTCGCCAACTACATCTACGGCCGGCCCTTCCAGGCGATGACGAGCGCGGAACAGCTGCAGCTGGCGTTCTCCAAGCAGATCCAGTTCAAGCCCGGCTCGAACTTCAGCTACGCGCACAGCGACTACGTGATCCTCGGGCTGTGTCTGGAGAAGATCACCCACATGCCGTTGCAACGGGCACTGAGCAGGTATGTGCTTCGGCCGCTTGGCCTGCGCAACACACAGGCGTCCCAGACTGCAGCGATTCCATCGCCGGTGTTGCCCACCTACAGCAGCGAGCGCCGTGATTTTCTCGGGATCCCTGCCGGACAGCCGTTCCTTGAGGAGTCGACGTTCTGGAATCCCTCGTGGACGTTCGCCCATGGCGCGGTGGAGACCAACACGATCGGAGACATGACGCGCGGCATCATCGGCATCGGCTCGGGCAGGCTGCTCAGCCGCCGCTCCTACAGGCTGCAGATCAACCCTCGGATCGGCTTTGGTCGGCCGCAGGCCGGCTGCGAGGCATGCCGCACGCTCACCTCCAAGCTCGGCTATGGGATGGGCGTCTTCCGACGCGGGGCGTGGATCACCGCCGAGCCACTGTTCGCAGGCCTCGGCTCGGTGGCGGCGTACCTGCCGTCGCAGCGCATCGCGATCACTGTTGTTGTCGCAAACGGCCAAGGCACATTCGACGCCAGCGGGGGTACAGGCAATTACGCGCGGCCACTGTTCGTCCAGATCGCGAACATTCTCGCTCCGAGAAACGCGCCGCCTCGGATAAACCCGTGAACGGCGGAATTTCGCCCTCGGGCATGTGGTTCCACTGCAGGGCCGCGTGATCGGCGGCAAGAGGGGTGCAGCAATTCGCTGGCGCGACATCACGGCGTCCGGCCATCTCGCGACACGAGCAACTTCGAAGCCCGCTGGCCGCTACCCCATCAACCTGTGACGCTCCGGCTCGCCGCCGATCGCCCGAACATCGAGCTACGCCACGACGGCGCCGGCCAGCGGATCGTGGTGCTCGCATTCCCGTACGACGCACGGATCTTGGCGCACGTGCGCACGATCCCGAACCGGCGGTTCGACTGGGACACCAGGGAATGGTCGGCGCCGGCTGAGGACTGGGCCGGAATCAAGGTCGCCGACGCGCTCGAACGCTTTCCCGAGCTGACCGCCGATCAAGAAGTCGTCGAATGGCTCGCCGGGATCGCGCGGCGGTGGATCGGCCACGTGCGCACGACGCGCCACGACGGGCGCGGCTGGTGGGTGCTCGACACGCTCGTCGGCCCCGTCCCCGAGGCGCTCAAACAGCACGCGGTCGAGCGCGAGGGCAAGCTGCTCGTCCCGCTGACCGCAGGCGCCGCGCGAGCGCTGCGAGAGGTCCCCTCCGCGCGCCTCGACAATGCCGCCGAGCGGTGCCTGCAGCTCGTCGAGCATGGCGACGCACCGGCTCCGGCGAGGCTCGTCTGGTTCCGGGGCGTGGACGGCGAGCAGCTCCGGCTCGAGGTGCTCTGGGATCCGGACGTCGGGATCGCGTTTGAGCGTCTGCCGGGCTCCAACGGCACCCGGACGCTGCCGCTCGACCCGTGGGTCGCCGAGTCGCTGGACGCGTTGATCGCCCAGCACGAGATCGAGGTCACGCCTCGGGCGGCCGAGGCGTTTGAGCTGTTGCTGGCCGAGCGCCGTCAGGCGACCGAGGCGATTCGCCTCTCGCGCGCCGATCACGGCGAGCCGATCGCCGCCACGGCAGCGGTCCTGAACGGTCAGCTGGCCCCGTTCCAATGGGCCGGGGTTCGATACGTGCTCGACGCCCGCCGCGCGTTCCTGGCCGACGAACAGGGGCTCGGCAAGACGGTGGAGGCGCTCGCCGCACTCGAGGCCGATGGTGCGTACCCGGCGATTGTCGTCTGTCCAGCGTCGATGAAGCTCGGCTGGCAGCGCGAGGCCCAGCGCTGGCTGCCACATCGGTCGGCGGCGCTGATCGAGGGGCGCGCCCCGGCGCCCGAGCCCACAGCGGAAATAACTATCCTCAACTACGAGATCGTCGCCGCGCACCGCGAGGCGCTGGCGCGTTGCCGTCCGCGCGCGCTCGTCGTCGACGAGTCGCACTACTGCAAGAGCCCGCGAGCCAAGCGCACCCACGCCGTGCGACGGCTCGCGAGCGCAGTCGCTCCCGACGGGTTGCGGCTCGCGCTGACGGGGACGCCGGTGCTCAACCACGCCGACGAGCTGATCGCGCAGCTGCGCGTGATCGGGCGGCTCGAGGACTTCGGCTCGGGCTCGAGCTTCTCGCGCCAGTTCCGCGGGCAGCTGAGCGAGGAGCGGCTGCACTGGCACCTGCGCCGGCGCTGCTTCGTGCGGCGGCTGAAGTCCGAAGTGCTCCCCCAGCTGCCGGCGAAGCGACAGGTGGTGGTCCCGATCGCGCTCACGAACGAGCCCGAATACCGCCTCGCCGAGCGCGACGTGATCGAGTGGCTGCGTTCGCAGCCACTCGACCTGTCAGAGCTGAACGCCCGGATCGCCGCCACGCTGCGAGCCGAGCGGCTGGCACAGCTCGGGACGCTGCAGCGGCTCGCCGCCCGCGGGAAGCTTGCCGCGGCACTGGCCTGGATCGACGACTTCCTCGCCTCCGGTGAGCCGCTCGTCGTGTTCGCGCGCCACGTTGAGGTCCAACAGGCCGTGCTGGACCGGTTTCCGTCCGCGGCACACCTGCTCGGCACCGACTCGCTCGCCGCTCGTGAGGAGACGATCCGGGCGTTCCAGGATCCCGCGGGGCCGTCGCTGATCGTCGGCGCCACCCGGGTCGCAGCCCAGGGCATCACGCTCACCCGGGCGTCGAACGTCGCGTTTCTGGAGCTCGAGTGGACGCCGGCGATGCACGACCAAGCCGAGGATCGCTGTCACCGGATCGGGCAGCGCGACGCCGTCACGGCGTGGTACCTGCTCGCGGCGGAGACGATCGACGAGACGATGGCGCGCTTGATCCAGAGCAAGCGCGCGCACGTCGCGGCCGTAACCGATGGGCGCGTGCTCAACACCGATGGCCTGGTCGAGGCCGTGATCCGCGAGCTACGAGACGGCCGGCCGTTCCAGCACCTCCGCGCCGTCGAGGACACGCGCGCCGGCCCACGACGCCGCCGCGTGTCACCCGCTTGACCGGCGACTCACCCTGCTCGAGGACCACGGCCGAACCCGGGCGACGGGGCGCCCAAGCCCGCCTCGAGCGCGTGACCGAACGGCCGACCCTCGACCACACCCGGGTCGGTCAGCGGGAACGTTCGTCCGCGGCGAACTACCTGGCCGTTGCCGGCGAGCAGGTTCAGCACCCAATCGGACCGTTCGCCGTAGAGAATCGCGACCCTCAGCCGCCCGCCGCGAACGGACGCGACCACGGGTGTCCGGTACACGCGCCCTGAACGGCGCCCGCGATGGACGATCACCGCCCACGGGGGCAAGAGCCAGGCCCACGTTCCCTGGATCGGGTTGGTGACGATTCGGTTGAAGCGGGCAACGCGTCGCGGGACCTGCATCGAGACGCAAGCGTACCGCCCACTCCCCCACGCCTCCCATGTACCCTCAACGACAACGCATGGCTTACGCCGAGGAGAGTCCGCCGCGGATGAGAGGCCCGATCAACGAGCACGCCTCTGCCCTCGCCTACGAATGGCGTCGGCTGACGCGCGCCGCGACCGGCGTGGCGCTGCTCACGGCGCCTGCGTTCTTCCTGTTGCTGTACCAGAGCGACAACCTCAGCTTGGTGGTGGCGTTGATCGTGACGGCGGTCGCCGTGATCACGTTCCGCGGTCTGATCGAGGTGGTCGCGCGCAAGCTGATCCCGACACCGAGCCTGTACGGAGCCGACCCGAGCCTCAAGGCAGACGACATCGTCGCGCGCCGGCGGTACTGGTACTGGCGGTCGAAGTTCCGGCGGCTGCCGGTGTACGTGCTGATCGTGTTCGGGCTGCTGGGGCTCGCGCAGGCGTTCTTCTCGTTCGCCGGCGTAAGCGCGCCGTTCTTCCACCCATTCTCGGGGCTGCGCACGATCTTCCCGCCCAACACGCTCCCACAGCTCGGGCTGATCTTCGTCCAGCTGCCAATGCTGTTCTTCGTCAACTTTGCGATCTTCTTCGGGCCGTTCCTGTTCTTCGCCGTACGCCAGATCCGCGGCTATGAGCCGGGCGACGCAAGCTGGGGCGTGAAGATCGACGACGTCCGCGGCCAGGCCGAGGCCAAGGAGGAGATCACGCGCGTGATCACGCTGTGGCAGTCGGGCGAGGATTTCGAGAAAGCGGGCGGCAAGCGCGAGCGCGGGCTGCTGTTCCTCGGCGCCCCCGGCACCGGCAAGACGATGATCTCGAAGGCGATCGCGACGAACTTCAACTGCCCGTTCGTGACGATCCCCGGGTCCGGCTTCGCCGGGATGTTCATCGGGATGGACGCGATCACGGTCCAGTTCCTGGCGCGCAAGGCGCGCAAGCTCGCGCGCAAATGGGGTGGTCAGTGCATCGTCTTCATCGACGAGATCGACGCCGTCGGGATGCGCCGGCAGGCGCTCGGCAGCATGGCGACCGCGCCCCCATCGGCCGAGCTCGGGTTCCACGGGGATTACGGCGCGCTCACCTCCTCGGGCGACGTGATCATCGAATCGCGCGAGTGGCGCGAATGGCTGTTCGCTCAGCGCGCCGAGCCGGCGGCGAGCGGCTACGCCACGTTCGTCAAGCGCGCGAGCGAGCGGCTACAGCGCTTCTACCCCGGCATGGGCGGGATGGGCGGGATGGGCGGCGGCCAGGCGCTCAACCAGCTGCTGGTCGTGATGGACGGGATCGACGAGCCGCCGGTGATGCGGAAGTTCTTCACCAACCGCTTGAACACGTTCCTCGACGCGATGTTCGTGATTCCGGGCAGGCTCGGCAACGTGCCGCTGCGACTCTCGCCGCCGCGGCCGCGCCCCGAGCAGATCTACTTCATCGGCGCCTGCAACGTTCCGATCCAGGTGCTCGATCCGGCGCTGATCCGCCCGGGGCGGATGGGACGCCATATCTGGTTCCGCACGCCGACGAAGGACGACCGGATCGACATCTTCGACCTGTACCTCGACAAGGTCGACCACGAGCCGGACCTCGATACCGATCGTCGGCGCGACGAGCTCGCCCGGATCACGAACGGCTACTCGCCGTCGATGATCGAGCAGTGCTGCTCGATGGCGTTGACGATCGCGCACTCGGAGGGGCGGCGGCGGTTCGGCTGGTTCGACATCGTCGAGGCGATGACGACAGTCGAGACCGGCACCGCGCAGAACGTCGAGTACGTGCCCGACGAATCGCGTGCGGTCGCGATCCACGAGGCCGGGCACGCCGTGGCCGGCCACGTCTACATGGAGAAGGACGTGCTCGGGACGAGGCTCTCGATCCGCAAGCGCGGCGGCTCGCTCGGGCATTACCAGAGCATGGAGAAGGAGGAGCGCTTCAACCGCTTCCGCAGCCGCGTGATGGGCAGCCTGACGATGATCCTCGGCGCAATGGCTGCCGAGCACGTGTTCTACGGCGAGAACAGCCAGGGCGTGGCCGGCGACGTGATGAGCGCCACCGCGCTGGCGGCGTCGATGGTCGGGATCTGGGCGATGGGCCCCGAGCCGGTGCACTTCATCGGCAGTGCGGTCCGCGAGGAGGACATCGACGACGTGTGCAAGCGGCTCGAGCGGATCGGCTCGACGATCATGAACCGCTCCGGCGGCGACGGGTTCATGCAGAACGATCCGGTCGCCGCGATCCTGCGCAACCCGGACAAGCGCAAGGCGGCCGCGCAGATCCTCGGCCAGGCCTATGTCACCGCCTACACGCTGATGAGCACCAACCAGGAGCAGATCGGGCGGATCGCCGACGAGCTCGTCGAGCGCAAGGAGATCTACGGTGACGAGGTCACGAACCTGCTGGACAGCGTCGGCCTGCAGCGCCCCGAGATAGACCTGACCGACGATCGGACGTGGCCGACCGTATGAGCAAGACGCCACCGGTTGTGCGCGCCACAGATGAGGCCGCGGCCGACCGGCCGCTCCCGGCCGCGCTCGGCTTCTCGGATCGCGGCGAAGCGCGGCCGGCGCCCTCCCCCCACGCCCGCAAGTTCCGGACCGCGACCGCGCTTCTCGCCGGCCTCGCGATCGGCGCGATCGGGATAGCGATCGGGATCGCGTCGACTTCGAGCAGCGGTAGCAGCGGCCTGAAGTGGTCGTCTTGGTCGCCGCTCGACAGCGGCGTCCAGGGCGCGCGCGAGATCGCCGACCACCTCGCCCCCTTCTACCGGATCTCGGGCGTCGACCAGCTCGCGGTTGTGACGGTCGTCAACCTCGGCAACGCGAGCCAGGTCAACCCGACGACCGGCGCCACAGAGGGACTGCAGGTCGCCGTTCGCACCGATCCGAGCACCAGCACGCTGTCGCTGCTGAGCGGCAACACGATCGCCTACAACCTGTGCGGCGTCGGCTCGGACAACTGCACGATCGGCACCGGGAAGCCGTCCGCGCTGCGGCTGCTGCTGCTCAAGCGCGAGGCGCTCGAGCTCGCGCTGTACACGTTCAAGTACATCTCCGGGACCCAGAACGTGGTCGCGATCCTGCCACCCGGAACGACCAAGACCAGCAGCTGCACCGGAATATGCGCGACCCCGCACGCGAAGACGACGACGAAGCGGGTCGATATCGCGCTGCTGTTCCTGCACGACGAGCTGCAGCCGTTCCTCTCACAGCCGCTGGCCGCCACGCTTCCGAATCAGTTCCCGCCCTCGGTGCCCCAGCTGCCGCTGTGGTCCCAGACCTCCGAGGCGGGGCTCGTCGAGCAGGTCACTGCTCGCGGCCTGTTCTCGGAGCAGCTCGTTCAGGCCCAGGACGGCAGCAGCCTGATCGAGCTCAATCAGCTGCCTCCGTCCTGAGCTCATACCCAGGGCAGGCGAGGACCGGCAGTCGCGGGTAGCGCGTGAAGCGCTCGGGCTCGTCGCGCGAGCGCCGGCAGAGCGAGAACACCGACCCTCGCGTCGTGCGCACGAGCTGCTGGTGGACGCACGCGTTGCACAGCCCGGCCGGCGGCTGCGCCTCGTCGTTCACCCTCGCGTCAGCTCCTCGAGCACCTGCACGAACGACGTGTAAGCGCGCCCGGTCACCTCGTGCAGCGCGATCTCGCAGGTGCGGTTGCTCGACACGCAGGCGTCGAGCGCTCGCTGGTCGAGCTCGAGCGCGACATCGCGCAGCGCCGAAGCCGGCAGTTCGGGGTGCAGCCAGCCGCGGTCGCCGGCCATCCCGCAGCAGCCGCTCGCGGCCGGCACGACCACTTCATCGGCGAGCGCCGCGGCGATCGCGGCGAGCTTGCCCGTCAGCTTCAGGTGGGTCGCGGAACAGGTCGGATGGACCGCGATCGCGGGCAGCTTGCGTCCGACCGACAGCCGCTCCAGCACGCGATCGCCGATCCACTCGATCGAGTCGAGCACCTCAACGCCGTCGGGCGCGTGCTCGCCGCGCAGTCCGTGCGTGCACGAGCTCGCATCGATCACGACCGGGAGGCGCCCGCCGTCGCTCCAGCGCTGCAGGGCCGCGCTCACGCGACCGGACATCAGCGCGTACCCGTCGGCGTAGCCCTTCGAGCTCCACGGGACCCCGCAGCAGACTCCGGCCACGTCCGGTGGGATCCACAGCGGCAGCCCCGCCCGCGCGGATACGGCGACCAGCGCCTCGGGCAAGGTCGGGTGGGGCCGCGCCTCGCGGGGATTGCCGAAGATCCGGTTGATGCAGGCGGGCAGGTACACGGCGGCCGCGCCCTCGCGCGAGGTCACGGGCAGGACCCCCGGCGCGGCCGGCGGCATCCGCGAGGGCCACGCCGGCACCAGGTCCGTAGCACCGCTGAGGCGACGCAGCGCTCGCGGGATCGCCGCGACCGCGCCCGGGCCCGCGAGCCGCTCCGCCAGCAGACCCGCGCGTACACCCCCGCGCGCGGCACGCTCGACTGCCGCGTACCGGTTCGCGACCGCGAGCGCGGCCCGCTCCGCGCGCGCTGAGTGCGAGGAGCTCCGCAGCTGCTTTACCAGCTTGCCGGTGTCGATCCCGACGGGGCACGCGGCCGCGCATGTCCCGTCGGCCGCGCAGGTCTGCAGGCCGTCGTACTCGAACTGCGCCGCGAGCGCGTCACGCACCGCGGACCCAGGTTCCTGGCGCGCCATCTCGCGGCGCAACACGATCCGCTGCCGCGGCGTCAGGGTGACGTTGCGAGACGGGCACACCGGCTCGCAGTAACCACATTCGACGCACTTGGTCGCGACCTCCTCGACCTCGGGCGTGGACTTGAGATTGCGCAGGTGCACCGACGGGTCGCGGTTCAGGACCACCCCCGGAGCGAGGATCCCGTCGGGATCGGCGAGCTGCTTGACGCGCCACATCAGCTCGGTCGCCTTCGCGCCCCACTCGCGCTCGACGAACGGCGCCATATTGATCCCCGTCCCGTGCTCGGCCTTGAGCGAGCCGTCGTACTTGTCGACGATCAGATCGACGAGCTCGTTCATGAACGCGTCGTAGCGGTCGAGGTCGCCCTGCTCGGCGAAGTTCGGGGTCAGCATGAAGTGGAGGTTGCCGGCCGATGCGTGGCCGGCCACGCCGACCAGGAAGCCGTGCTTGCCGAGCAGCCCCTGGAAGTCCAGCGCCGCCTCGGCGATTCGCGCCGGCGGCACGCACACATCCTCGATCACGAGCGACACCCCGGGCGGGCGGACGGCCGCGAGCAGACCGTGCATCCCCTCGCGCACGCGCCAGACCATCTCGATCTCCTCGACGTCCCGGGTGAACGATGGCTCCTCGATCAGAGGTCGCCCTGACAGGATCGCGAGCGCCGCGCGAACCGGCCGATCGAGCTCCTCGTCGGAGTCGGCCCGGAACTCGACCAGCACCGCCGCGGAGCTCGGCGGCAGCTCCCGCCAGCGCTCCGGCGTGCCCGGCATGTTGTACGCCGCGGCGATCAGCGTCGGGGCGACCATCAGCTCGGTCGCCGTCGCCCCGGCCGCCACCAGCTCCGGCACGGCCCCCGCGGCCGCCTCGATGTCCTTGAAGATCACCAGCGCAATCGTCGTCCGTGACAGCAGTGGGACCGTCTCGAACACGGCCTCGGCGATGAACGCGAGCGTGCCCTCGGAGCCGATCACCAGCCGCCGGAAGATCTCGAGCGGCTCCTCAGCATCCAGGAACGCGCACAGCCGGTAGCCGGTCGTGTTCTTGATCTCGAACTTGCGCCGCACGCGCTCTGACAGCTCGGGATCGCTTCGGAGCTCGTCGCGGATCTGCAGCAAGCCGGATGCGAGCGAGGGTGCGGCGGCGGCAAACTGGGCCTCCGCATCCTCCTCCGCGGTATCGATCACGGCGCCGCCCGAGAGCACGAGCTTCATCGAGCGCACGGTGCTGTACGAGTCCGCGACCGTGCCGCACCGCATCCCGCCCGAGTTGTTCGAGATCACGCCGCCGACGCACGCGAAGTCCGTGCTCGCCGGATCGGGTCCGAGCTTGCGCCCGTACCGAGCCAGCACCCGGTTCGCGCGGCCGAGCGAGATCCCCGGCTGGACCCGGATCCGCTCGCCCCCGTCGAGCACCCGCGCGCGCTGCCAGTAGCGCCGCACATCGACCAGCAGCGAGTCGGTCTGCGACTGGCCGTTCAACGACGTCCCGCCGGTGCGGAACACGAGCGGCGTCCGGCGCTCGCGCGCGAATGCCAGCAGCCGCCCGACGTCGTCCACGTCGCGCGGCATCACGACGGCGCGGGGGATCAACCGGTACGGGCTTGCGTCCGACGCGTACGCGATCAGGTCGGTCGCGCGCGCCAGGACCCGGTCCGCGCCGAGTGCGTCGACAAGCTGCGACCGGAGCGGCTCGGGCGTCCCGGACGCGACCCAATCGGGCGCGCGGTCGGAGGCCCCGATCGCCGGCGGCGCAAGCGTCGCGCTCACTCGTACCACATGCCGCTCGCCACCGGCACCTGCACGAGTCGCGGACCGTCGTCGACGGCGATCGCCTCGCGGAGCGCCTCGGTCAGCTCCTCGCGGCCGCTCACCGAGCGCGCGCTCATCCCGTACGCAGAAGCCACGGCCGCGACGTCGAGCCCCGGAAGGTCGAGGCCCGGCACACCCGACACCTGCTCCAGCCCCGCGAACCACTTGAGGATCATGTACTCCTCGTTGCGCAGGACCAGGAACGTGACCGGCACCTTGTACGCCACAGCGCTCCACAGCGCGGTGATCCCGTACTGCGCCGAGCCCTCTCCGAGCACGCACACGACCGGCCGCGATGGCTGGGCGAGCTGCACGCCGACACCGGCCGAGATCCCGAAGCCGAGCCCGCCGCTGGCGCCGAAGAAGTACGACCCAGGCCTCGACAGCCGCAGCCGGTTGCGGAGCGCGAGCGTGCTGGACGGCGACTCGAGCACCGCGATCCCGTCGGCCGGCCACACGTCGGCCAGCGCAGCCATCGCCGCCGAGCCGCTCAACGGGTCCGCCTCGGCGGGCTCACCCGGCTCGGGACGGGCCTGTGGATCCGGGCGGTCCGATTCCACCACCAGCTCGAGCAGCGCGTCGAGCGCTAGCGCGACGTCGGCCACGACGGCGTCGCCCATCGGCGCGCGAGCGGCCTCGTTCGGATCGCTCGTGATCACGATCAGCGAGGTGCCGTCGGCGAGCAGCGGCCCCGGGATGTACGGGTAGTAGGGGAACACGGACGAGCCCACGACCAGCACGAGGTCGTGCGCCTTCAGCGTCTCTGAGAGCGGCCCGATCGCCGGCGGCAGGACGCCCTGGAAGTTCGGGTGGTTCTCGGGGAAGCCGATCCGCCCCCCGCCCGGAGCCGGCGTTGCCCACACGGGCAGCTTCTGGCGCTCGGCGAGCGTCACGCAGGCGTCGAAGCCGCCGCTCGCGTCGACGTCGGGTCCGGCGACGAGCACCGGGCTGCGAGCCTCCTCCAGCCGCGTCGCCACTGCGTCGAGCGTGTCGGGGTCGGGCACCGAGCGACCCGTCACCCGCCGCCCGGCCGCGTTGCGGACCCGGTCCATGTCGGCCTCCTGGTTCCAGTCGTCCATCGGGATCGAGACGAACGCCGGCCCGCGCGGCGGCAGCGACGCGTGGTGGATCGCGCGGGCGATCGCACCAGGCACGTCCTGCGCCCGCGGCGGCTCGTGCGCCCACTTCACGTACGGCTGGGGCCCGACGACCGCGTCACGATTGGTCAGATTCGCCTCGATCGTCACCTGCGGGCGCACCTGCTGCCCGGCGGTGATCACGAGCGGCGCCTTGTTCGCCTGCGCGTTGAAGATCCCGCCGACGGCGTTGCCGACGCCCGGCGCGGTGTGGAGGTTGACGTGGGTGACGGCGCCGCGCGCCTGCGCGTATCCGTCGGCCATGCCCATCACGACCAGCTCCTGGAGCCCGAGGAAGTATCTGAAGTCGTCAGGGAAGTCGGCCAGCATCGGCAGCTCGGTCGAGCCCGGGTTGCCGAAAATCGTCGTCATCCCGTGGGCGCGGAACAGGTCGAAGGTCGCTTCGCGGATCGTCGGCATCAGGCGGGGTCCCCCTGCGGGTTCGGGTTTGGCGCAGGGAACGTATACGGCGGGCGTCGCTCGTGCCATCGCTCCACCGTCTCGAGCGCTGCGGCGAGCTCGATCAGGCGCGCCTCGGACCCGGCCGGCCCGAGTAGTTGCGCGCCGATCGGCAAGCCGGCCGCCGTCAGGCCGGCGGGAACGCTGATCGACGGCCAGCCGATCACGTTCCACGGCCACGTGAACGGACAGGCCTCGGTGATCACCCTGTCGGTCTCCCAGTTGGACAGCCCGTCGATCGCGCCGACGGGCAGCGCCGGCTTGGCGGTCGTCGGCGTCAGCACGACGTCGAAGCGCCGGAAGATCGAGCCGACCTGCCGGCGCATCGGGAGCTCCAGCGCGCGAGCAGCGCGCAGGATCGGTCCACGGAGACGGCGGCCGATGCTGGCGTTGTGGCGCGTGCGCGGATCGAGCAGCGACGGGTCCGGGACGCGCTCGAGCCAGTCCTGCAGGCCGCCGAGCGAGCGCGGGAGTACCCCGGCTCCGAACATCCCGTACGACGGCTCCGCCGGCTCGACGGCGTGGCCGAGCTCCGCGAGGACGCCCGCGAGCCGCTGCACCGCGGCCCGCACCTCGGGGTCAAGCCTCACGGGGAAGCCCGAGAACGGCGGCTTCAGCGATACCGCGATCCGCAGCTGGGCTGAGGCGTCCGCTGCCGCCGACGCGGTGCCGCTCGCGGCCGCATCGCCGAACTGCTGCGCCGGCGCGGGCGGGCGGTGTGGGTCACCCGGAGCGTTGCCCGTCGCGGCATCGAGCAACAGTGCGGCATCGGCCACGCTGCGGGCGAGTGGCCCGAAGCAGGTCAGGCCGTTGAACGGCTCGGGATCTGGCCACGTCGAGATCCGGCCGCGCTGGGGCTTGATCCCGACGAGGTGCGTCCACGCGGCCGGGACGCGCACGGAACCGAGGCCGTCCGAGCCGAGCGCCACGGGCACGAGCCCGGCCGCGACCGCCGCCGCCGAGCCGCCGGACGAGCCGCCTGGGGTGTGCTCGAGGCTCCAGGGGTTGCGGGTGACCCCGGTCGCGGCGCTCTCGGTGATCGGCCACTGGCCGAACTCCGGCGCGGTCGTCTTGCCGACGATCACCGCGCCGGCCGCCTTCAGCCGCCGGACGACCTCGGCGTCGCTGGTCTTTCGCTGAAACTCGCCGCGACACCCGAACGGCGTCGTCTCGCCCTCGATGTCGGTGTCGTCCTTGATCGCGACCGGGACCCCGAGCAGCGCCGATCGCTCCCCCGCCGCCAGCCGGCGGTCGGCGTCGTCGGCCTCGTCAAGCACGGCCTCGGACCGCACGCAGCGAAATGCGTTCAGGCTCTCCTGCGTCGAGGCGATCCGCGCCAGCGACAGCTCGACCAGCTCGCCGGAGCTCACCTTTCCGCCCGCGAGCAGCGCGGCCTGGCCAGCGATGCCCGCGAACGCGAGCTCGTCGTTCACAACGACGCCAGCGCCTCAGCCGCAGCCCGCTCTCCCGAGCGCACAGCGCCGTCCATGTATCCGTTCCAGTAGGTCGACGTCTCGGTCCCGGCCCAATGGATCCGTCCGACGGGGTCGCGCAGCCTCGATCCGTACGCGAGCAGCGCTCCCGTCGCCGGAATCCCTACCGGGCAGCCGCGGGTCCATTGCTCACCCGACCAGCTCGTCTCGAAGAACCCGGTGGGACTGCGCGCCTGGGGCCCGAAGAAGGTCGCCAGCTGGGAGAGCACCTGGCTCTGGCGGGCCGCGGGCGGCGTGGCGTTGTACGAGCGGGCGTAATCACCGCCGACGAAGCCGAAGATCACGCCGATGCTTCCGTCCGCAGGCGAGTCGTCGAACGTCGCCGACACCGGGCCACCGGTCCCGATCGCCGTCCCGCTCAGACCGGCGTTGCGCCAAAACGGCTTGTCGTAGACGGCCGCGACCTTCGTCAGCGTGCCCTGGCCGTAGCGCTGGGTGAGCTGATCGCGCTCAAACGGCAGGATCGGCGCGTAGTCGATCCGTCCGGCGAGCGCCGGCGGGATCGCGACGATCACGAGCTTGGACTTCACGGTCAAGCGGTCGGATTCGACGGTCGCGCCGCCCGCGGACTGCGTGACGCGCCGCACCGGGGTGCCGAGAACGATCCGCTTGCCGAGCTGCGCCGCCATCCGCAGCGGGACCTGTTGCGAGCC
This sequence comes from uncultured Solirubrobacteraceae bacterium, assembly GCA_963712675.1. GTDB lineage: Bacteria > Actinomycetota > Thermoleophilia > Solirubrobacterales > Solirubrobacteraceae > Palsa-465. The sequence continues at coordinate 187,778 of CAVQJF010000017.1, read as the reverse complement.
GCCGACCAGTCTCGACATCTGCGCGCCGCCGCGAGTGTTGAAGTTGCGCTCGAACGTGCCCGGGTGCGTCTCGTTGCCCGATGCGGCGATATAGAAGAGCGTGAACAGCAGCGACAATTCGCGCGGCTCGGCGCCGAATACGGGCCGCGTGACGGTCGCGGCCAGCTCGCGAAAGCGCTCGGTCAGGGTGTTCGCCTGGATCCATGTCTCGAGCGTCTGCCCGTCCCAGGCGCGTGCATTGGCAGCGGTCCACGGAGCGGCGACCGGAACCTGCAGGGACATCGAGTCGAGCCGCGCTACGACCGTGGCCAGATCGACGAGGATGACGGGGTCGGGCGGCGCGATCCCCGTCAGCGAGGTATCGCTGTAGCGCAGCGGCGTGCCTCCGTCCGCGATGTACACGTCGTCGCCCGTGTCGTAGGTCGGGAACGTCCCGACTCCGAGCTCGCTCGCCAGCGCCGCGATGTGGTCCTGCGTCGGACCGATGAACGTGCCACCGCGCTCGGAGACGTGGCCGCCGCCGAGGTCGTGGTTCCAGACCCGCCCGCCGACGCGGTCACGCGCCTCGAGCACGATCACCGAGCGACCCGCGGCGGCCAGCTTGCGGGCCGCGGTGAGGCCGGCGATGCCCGCGCCGACGATCGCGACATCCGCGCGGCGCGTGCGCGCGGGCCCGGGCCGCTTGTGCGCTTGCTTGGAGCGCGCCTGCGCGGCCGCGGGAACGGTGGCCGCCGCGCCCGTCGCGAGCGTGCCTGACACGAACCGCCGTCGTGTGATCTCCTCCTTGGCTGGCGTCACCGCGAGCCAGGTTATAGTGCTGCGCCTCGTGAGCACGCCTTCAATACCGTTCGCCGAGCTGATCGGCATCGAGGTGCTCGAGGCGTCGCCGGACTGCGTCCGCGCGCGGCTCGAGTGGTCGCCGGAGCGGTGCACGGCCGGCGGGATCATGCACGGCGGCGCGCTGATGGCGCTGGCCGACAACAGCGGCGGCGTCTGCGCGTTCCTGAACATGCCGGAGGGCGCGACCGGCACCGCGACGATCGAGTCGAAGACGAACTTCCTGCGCGGGGTCCGGGGCGGCGCCGTCACCGCCACCACGCGACCGCTGCATAAGGGGCGGACGATGGCGGTGCTCGAGACCGAGCTCGTCTCGGACGACGGCAAGCTCGCCGCCAAGGTCACGCAGACGCAGATCTTCCACTACCGCTAGCGGCTCGGCGGTTACTTCGGCGCCGCGGTGAGGTGCGGGTAGTAGCCGTTCGGCGTCGTCGGCGCGTTGCTGCCCCAGTTGAACGCCGGCTGCACGCGGCACGGAACGTTGGCCGTCAGGACCGGAAGCTGCGCCTTGTTGTTGACGTTGTTGCAATCCGACGACAGCAGGCCACCCTTCGACAGGTTCGCGAGCTGTCCGGGCGAGTAGTACGCGTTGTGGCGGTTCGTCGGCTCGCGGACCGATTGCCCGTAGAGCGACTCGTCGTTGAGCGCGATGATCGCGCGCAGGTAATCGGCGGTCCCCTGCGGGATGCCGCCGACATCGGCCGTGGTGTTCGCGCTGGTGCTCGCCTGCAGGTCGGCGCCGAGGTTTGCCATCGCGGTCGTCAGCTCGCGGCTGTAGATACCCATGAACGCGATCACCGGCGCGAGCTGCTGGGCGGCGGGCAGGATCGCGTCGATCGCCGGGTGGAAGGCGGCGCTGAAGCGTGTGATCGCCGGCAGCGCCTTGTTCGCGTCGTCGAGCAGCCCCGGCGCTGCGCGCAGCAGCTTCACCGCCGGGCCGGACAACTGGATCAGCTCATGGAGCGCGGGGGTGAGCAGCGGCGCGACCGGCTTCAGAGCCGCGAGCGACGGCTTCGCGAGCCCGAGCGAGGTGTTCAGCGTCCCCAGCGTCGTCCGCAGCTGCGCCAGGAACGGCGGCAGTGCGTTCACGGTCGCGGTCAGCGCCGTGTCCCGCGCGGCGGTCGCCGACAGCACCTGGTTACCCGAGTTGACGAGGCTCTGGAGATCCGAGGAGCGGTCGCCGAGCGTGGTCAGCACGGTCGCCGCGTTGTTGATCAGCGATTTGACGTTCCCCTGCTGCTGGTTGAGGACGCCGACGACGGCGCTCAGCTCGGTGACGGCCGGATCGAGGTTCCCGATCGCCGCATTCAGGTCCTCGCCGCGCCCGGCGAGCGCCGTGAAGGTGCCGTTGAGCAGCGCTTGCAGGTTCTGCTGCGTCGGCTTGTTGAACGATCCGAGCACCGTGTCGAGTTGCTGCGTCGAGTCGATATGGGTCGCCGGGATCGTGCCGCCGTCGGCGAACTTCGGCCCACTGCCGGTGCCGGTCGAGAGCTCGATGTACGCCTCGCCGAGCAGCGTCTTCTCGCGCAGGATCGCGCGCGTGTCCACCGGGATCGGGGCGTACTGGTGCTGGATGTCCATCGTCACGTACGACTTGATCCCCCGGGCCTGGACGTTCGTGACCTTGCCGACGTTGACGCCCGCGATCCGTACGTCGGCGTTCGGTACGAGCAGGCCCGTCTCCTTGAACACGGCGTTGATCCGGTAGCCCTCGGGCGAGAACGGAACCGTGCCGCCGAACTGCGTCCAGACGAAGATCATCAGCCCGAGGCAGGAGAGCGTGAACGCCACCGCCGCCATCACCGCCGTGCGCTTCGGTGCTTGGGTGACCATTAGCTCAACATCCGAAGTTCGTCCCCAGCAGGGATTCGAGGATCGGCGCGATCACGAACGACTTGAGGCTCGTGCACGAGACCAGGGTGAGCGCGCGCCACGCCGGCCCGTTCGCGTCGGAGCTCGAGATGAACGAGTCGGCGTTGTGGGCGAACCACGCGAGCCAGTAGAGGAATCCCGGGTTCTTGCCGCCCGGGTCGTACGCGATCTCGTTGGTCGTGTAGGCGAGCACTTTGAACGACTTGATCAGCGCCGGCACGGCCTGGTCGAGATCGCTCGTCAGCCCCGGCAGCTGAGTTGCGAGCGGCAGCACGGCGCTGATGAACGGCGGGATCTCCTTGAGCGGCAGCAGCGCGGCGCCCTGGAACAGCGTCTGCGCGCCGCGCAGCGTGGCCGGCAGCTTGCGTGCCGTCGGCAGCAGCGCGGTCGCGGTCGGGCCGAGCGCGTTCGCCAGCGGGATCACGTCGGCGAGCGTCTTGCGGGTCGTCTGAAGCGTGCCCGGCAGCTTGACGATCGCGCTGCGCAGCGCCACGTCCTGGGTCGCGAGCGCCTGCACGGTCTTGTCGCCCGCCTGCACCACGGTCCGCAGCTGCGCGTCCTTCTGGCTGGTCGCCTGCGTCAACGTGCCGAGGTTGTGGACGATGTCCGCGAGCTCGGTCCGCCGGGCCGCGAGCAGGTCACCGATCTGCCGCAGCTGCGCGGATGTGGGCCCGAGCGCCGACAGGAGCGCTCGAATGTCCTTGCCGCGACCGAGCGTCCCCTCGTTGAGGTCGGTGATCAGGCTCGTGAACCATGTCCGAGTGTCCGTATCGAGCGAATCGAGCAGATCGTCCGAATCGGTCGGGGAGGTCGTCTCGCCGACCGGGATCGTGCCCCCGTGCGGCAGCACGCCGGCCGAGGGGCTGCCCGGCGCGATGTCGATCTCCATGTCCTTCAGCGGCGTGTTCGGGACCAGGTTCGCGCTCGCGTTCCGATACAGCTGCTTCATCTTCCCCGGGTCGATGTCCATGTGGATGATCCCCTGCCCGTTGAGCAGCGAGGTGCCGGTGATCTCCCCGACGCGAACGCCTGCGACGTTGACCGGCTCGCCGAGCCCGGGGACGACCGCTGCCGCGGTCGGGAACGCGCCGTTGACCGCATAGAACGTCTGGAACGGGTTCGGCAGCCGCTGCTGGAGCAGGATGTAGAAGCCGGCCGCGGTGCCGACGACGATCAACCCGATCAGGATCATGAAGTACCGCCCGTAGCGGCGGAGCTGGACCTTCATCCTTGCGCTCATCCGCCGCTCACCGCCTTCAGCACGTGGGCGATCTTGGCCTGCAGCGACGCCGGGATCGCGGCCGGCGCGCCGGCGTGGACCGCGCGCGCGTCGGGTGCAGCGGCCGGCGCCGCGAGGCTCGGTACCGGCTGTGACGCGCACGGCACATCGGGACGGAACACCGACGGGGTCAGCGTCCCGACCCACGAGGGCGACGTCCCCTGCAGCGCGCCGCCGCCCGGCGGGCTCGTCCCGACGAGGTTGCCGATCAGCGGAATGTTGTTCAGGAACTCGAGCGACTGCGTGCCGGCGCCCACGAGCACGCGCGTGTACGGGCCGTTGGAGTCGAAGTTCGCGGTCGCGCCGGCGACCCCGGGCAGGAAGTGGACGAAGTCCTGCCAGACGGGCCGGCCCGTCGTCAACGAGCCGTCCGGGACGATCCGCTGCAGAATCGGCGTCACGTGCGTGGTCAGGCAGTCGGTCACCTGCTTGGTGATCGGGAACGCCTGGCCGAGCTCGGTCAGCAGGCTCGGGAACTGCTCGAACGTCGCCTTCAGCGAGGTCAGCAGGTGGCCGCGCTCCACCGGGGCGACGATCGTGGCCAGCTGACGGACGGCGGACGTGACCTCGTCGAGGATCGGCGGCGCGAGCTTCAGCGACGGGTCCAGAGCGGTCCCCAGCCGCGCCAGCGGCGGCAGCGAACGGTCCACAGCGGTGAGCGACGCCGGCGCCACCTGGAGCGTCTGGTCGAGACCTGAGACCGACTGGGCGAGCGACCCGTCGGCCGCGGCGAGCGCGCTCGACGCGGAGTTGAGACCTGTGACCAGCCCTTGGAGCTGGGACGCCGAGCCGGCAAGCGTCGTCGTGATGTCGGAGCTCGTCGAGAGCAACCGCTCGACGTCCCCGACGTGCGTGCCGCGCAGCGCGCGCGTGATGTAGGCGGTGTCCTTGAACACCGGCGTCAGCTGCGGGATCGCGGCCTTGAAGCCGCCGGCGCCGCTGTCGGACTCAGGCCGGCCCGGGTTCGGGCTGAAGCCCTGGTTGAAGGTGTTGAGGATGTTGTCGAGGCTCTGGCGAGCGGCGGTGTCGAACGTCGAGAGCACCTTGTAGAACTGCACGACCGTCTGGGTATTGGACAGCGGGATCGTGAACCCGTCATTGACGGTCGGCGCGCTCGGGCTGCCGGGGTCGAGCTCGAGGTAGTAGCCCCCCTCGAGGAACAGGCGGTCGCGGATCCGGATCGTCGCGTCGGTGTGGACCGGGAGTCCGTTGCTCTGCATCGTGAACGCGATCTTCGACGTCTGGCCCGGACCCTTGGACACGCCCGTGACCTCGCCGACGTCGATTCCCGCGATCCTCACGGGCGAGTTCTGGCGCACGTTGACGCTGTTGTTCGTGACGGCGTAAAGCGTGAAATTGTGGACGAACGGCAATCCCTGGTTGAACGCGTAGTAGGTCACGAACACAACCGCGAAGATCGTGATGAACGTGACCGCGAGCGGGTGGATGCCCCGCTTGCGGCCGCTCTTGGCCTTTCGGCGCAGTAACGGACTCATGGCACGAGCCCCACCTTCTTGCCGAGCGCGAGCACCCCGGGCGGCGGTGCTGTGTTGTCGACCACGTTCGAGGTCGTCGGCGGGTTGCCGATCAACTGGGTACCGGTGTACCCCTCGTTGCCGGCCTGGCACTGGGTCGAGTTCTCGACCGGGTAATAGTTGACGTGCAGATCGGGTGCCGGCTTGCTCGAGGGGAGCATCTCGGGGAGATCGATGATCGGCGCGAACCGCAGCCACCCCGCGGTGCTGTTGCCCTCGCTGAGCGCCGAGTCGAAGTTGCGCACCCACAGGCCGGCGACGTTGCACGCGAACTGGGCCGGCGCGATCGTGCGCAGAATCGCGCCGAGGCCGATGAACGCCGAGGACCCGAACGTCGCCAGGTCACTCGAGCCGAGGACCTTGAACGTCTGGGTCGACGCGGGATCGCGAGCGAGCGAGTCGACCGTCTGCAGCGCCGTCTGGAGCAGCGAGGCAAGCTGCGGGACGCGCTTGAACACCGGCGTGGCGTTGGTCAGGATCGCGTCGAGGTCGTTGGAGGCGCTCGGCAGCAGCGCAGCGCTCGGCTTCAGCGCCTGCGTGATCGCGGCGGCATCGGCGAGCACCGGTCGCGCGTTCGTCAGCACGGTCGTGGCCGTCGACTCGGTCGGCGGGAGCTGGTCGATCGTCGTCCCGAGCGCCGGCGTGTCGAGCGCCCCGAACGTCGTCGCACCCTTGGCGAACAGTGAGCTGATCGTCGGGGCGATGGGCGCCAGCGCGCCGGTCGTCGCCGCGAGACCGGACACGAACTCGCTCAGGTGCGTGCTCCGGTCGGCGAACAGCCGCAGCAGGTTGTCGAGCGGCCCGATCAGCTGGTGCAGCCCGTAGATCGCGCCGTTGAACTGCGTGCCGCGGCCGGCGAACGCATCGCCGAGCTCGCCGAGGGCATTGCGCAGCCCCTTCTGGGTCTTGGGCCCGAAGGTGTCGAACGCCGTGTCGAGGTCGACGAACGGCACGTTGTGATGGACCTGGCCGGCGACATCCGTGAGGCGGAACGTGCCGCCGTCCGGGAGCGCCGGCGTGGTGGACGTGCTGTGGTCCTGGCCGGGGATGATCTCGAGGTACTTGCCGCCGAGCACCGAGGCGAGCCGAACCTGGTAGCGCGTGTCGTAAGGCAGTGGCTTGAGGCTCGTGTTGAGCGCGATCCCGAGCCGCGCGAATGGCGCCGGCCAGCCATGGTCGGTCCCCCGCGGCTCTGGGGTGATCGTCAGCACCTGCCCGACGCGTGCGCCGCCGATCCGGACGTCGGCGTTCTTGACCAGCTCGGAAGCGTTCGCGACGTCGACCTTGATGTTGTACGTCGGGATGAACGGAAGCCCGTTCTCAGCGATGTACGACAGGTACACCGCCACGATCACGACCAGGATCGTGATCGTGCCGATCAGGATCGGGTTGTCGAAGATTTCGCCGGCGGCTTTGCGGCTTGATCTCATCGGGTCAGGAAGTCGAGGAGGTTCTGGAGGGTTTGCGAGAGGCCGTTGGCCGGCGGCGCCGGTGTTGACGGCGGCGGCGTGGCGGCCGACGTCGTCGTGCTCGGGGGCGCCGCGGGAGTCGCGGGCGGCGTCGCCGTCGTGGTCGTCGTCGTCGCGGCCGGCTTGGCGGCGCGGCGCTGAGCGGGGCTCTGCGCCTGGCGAGCGAGCGAGCGGCTCGGGGTGAACTTTGCGCCCGATCCGTAGTGGGCGCTGCATCCGGCGACAGGTTTGGTCGCGTAGGACCCGCACAGACCGTCGCCTGGCCCGATCAGCAGCACGGACAGCATGTGCGAGGTCGAGTCAAAGCGCGCCAGCGCGGCCCCCACGTAGTAGAAGATCGAGACCAGGTTCTCGACGAACCCGTGCTGCTGGAGGTTCTGGAACAGCCGCCCGACAAGCTTCGTCCCGGGTAGCGACTTGTCGGCGTAGCTCTTCAGCGTCCTGACGAGCGGCGTCGTGTCGCGGATCGCCGGGATCGCCGTCTTCAGTGCCGTCCCGAGCTTGGCGAGGCCCGGCTTCGCGGCCGCCACGAACGGGCCGAAATCGTTGGCAACTCGGTTGAGCGCCGGCACCGATGCATGGATCTGCTGGACCAGCGGGGTTCCGTCGACGGCGACCGTGTCGAGTTGCTGGAGCGCGGGCTGCGCGGCGTCGAGCATCGCCGGCAGGCGATTGATCGCAAGCGCCAGGTTGCTCGAATGCGACGCGGTCAGCGAGCTGAGCGCGGCGGCGCGGGTGAGGAAGTCCTGCACCGCGGCCGTGTGACTGGCGCCGCTCGACGCGATCGTGTTGGTCGCGTCGACGATCGTCGCGAGCTGGGCCTTCTGGCGCGCCAGGATCCCGATCACCTGGCGCGCGAGCCCGAGCGCCGGGTTCGCCCGCCGCAGGACGTCGTTGAAGTTCTGGCCCTCGCCGGAGGTGCCGATGCCAAGCTCGTTGACGATCACCTGGAAGCGCTCGCGCGTCGGCAGGTTGAACATGTTGAACAGGTCGAGCAGGCTGACCGGCTCGCTCGTGTTCTGGACCGGCACGGTGGGCGGCAACCCGTTGTGGGAGGCGAGCACCGGCGCCGGTGGGCTGCCCGGGTTGCAGTCGATGTAGTTCTCGGCGATCAGACCCTCGGGCCGGATCGTGCAGGTCGCGTTGGTTCGGAAGGGCATGAACTGGCTGTCGATCGAACCCGTGATCCGCGCCTTGAAGTCGGAGGTCACGGTGACGTTCGTGATCGTTCCCGCCTGCGCGCCGGCCACCTTGACCAGCTGGCCGGCGATCAGCCCGCGCGCGTCGTCGAAAATCACGTCGAAGGTCGAGGTTCCGGAACCCTGTGCGCTGGCGCCGAACACGAATGCGGCGAGCGCGCCGATCGCGCCGAGCAGGACGGCGAGGGCGAGTACCCGTCTCATCGCTGGTCGTCCGCCGGGTTGCAGAGGGCTCCGGCGGCCGGCAGCAGATCGGGGCTCGCCCACGCGTTGTTGCCGTCGGCCGCCGGCGGGCTGCCGCCGCCCGGGCACGGCGCCAGCAGCGTGGTGCGGCCACCGTTGAGGCCGGTGAGCGTCCCCGTCAGACCGCCAAGCAGACTCCCGAGCGTGTTCAGCACCCCCGCGAGCGTCCCCCCGCCGGCCTGGACCGAGACCACCGAGCGAAGGTAATGCCCGTTGGCGTCGTACAGGCCACCGGCCGCCCCGCCGACACCATTGAAGAACCCCCCGACGACGTCGGGGGTGTACGGCCGCAGACCCGACAGGATCGGCGTGATCGGCTTGAGCGCGCTCGTCAGCGACTTCACCGCCGGCACGGCCAGGTTGGCGACCGGGGGCAGCTCCTTGAGCGCCCTACTCGCGGCCGGGACGAGCGCTTGGACCCCTTGGATCGTCGGGATCGCGTTCCTGGCCGTCGGCACGAGCACGCGCAGCAGTGTGCCGAGCCGCGGCGCCACGGGCTGCAGGTCGCGGAGCACGGGGTTCAGCACTCCGAGCGTGAAGTTGACGTCCCGGAGCACCCCGGTCCCCTGGTGGAGCACCGCCGGCGCCCGTGTGAGCTCGTCTTCGAGCGCCGCGCGCTGGCTCGCGACCTCCCGCAGCCAGGCCGCCGTGCTCGTAACCGCCCCTCCCAGATCCGCGCTTCTGGACGCGAGCGCGCTGGACACCTGGGCGCTCGAGGAGACCAAACGGTCGAGCGCGAACTTGTCCGCCACCACCTCGGCACCGAGCTGGGTCGACTGACTGAGCGCCGGATTGAAGTACACGATCGAGTGGTTGATCTGCGACGCGGTCGGCTGCGCGGTGAAGTACGCGCCCGTCTTGATGATCCGCTGCAGCGAGGAGCGGACCCTCGGCGTCAGCGCGTTCAGCAGGACGTCGAGGTCGACGATCCCGCGGGTCTGTGCCAGCGGCAGCGTGCCGCCGCTACGAATCGGCGCGCCGGCACCGAGCGACAGCCCCACGAACCGGTTCGCGACCCCGGTCAGGCTGAGCTGCCCGATCGTCGCGACCGTGCCGGATCGGACCGGGGCGATGCTCGAGTCGGAGATGTCGAGCTCGACGTTCGCGAGGCCGTTGTTCGTCAGCGTGATCTTCCCCACCGACCCCACCTGGTGGCCGGCGATCGTCACCAGATCGCCGTTGACGAGCTGGCCGGCATCGGAGAACTCGGCGTGGAGCACGTATGAGGAGCCACCCGAGACGAGCACGACCACGATCGCGACCGCCGCGATCGCGACCGCGATCAGCGCCGCCATCCGGGCAGCCTGCTGGCGCGCCATCAGTGGCCTCCGCTCGTGCTAATGAGCCCCATCAGCCTCCGATCGGCGCGTGTGCGTTACCGCCCCAGAAGAGCTGCGTCCCGACCATTCCGATCAGGTGCACGCCGATGAGATTCGCGACCATCGACTGCGCGGTCGCCTTGCCGACGCCCACCGGCCCACCGCTGACGTGATAGCCGTAGTAGACGCACACGAGCACGATGAACGTCGCCATCGCCAGGCACTTGAGGCCTGCGTAGAAGAAGTCCGTCGGCGCCTGGAACTCCCAGAACAGCTGTAAGTAGCCGCCCGGCGACACCTGCCCCAGCTGCACCACGACCGCCAGGTAGGAGGCGACAAATCCGACCGCGACCGAGATCATGTACAGGAACGGGAGCACGAGCCAGGTTGCGAGCAGCCGCGTCGAGCCCAGATACAGGATCGAGTCGAAACCCATCACCTCGAGCGCGTCGATCTCGTCGGAGATCCGCATCGAGCCGATCTCGGCGACGAACCCGGTCCCGACCTTTGCCGCCATCATGTAGCCGAACGCGTACGGGATCACCTCTCGCAGGTCGCACAGCGCCGTGATCGCGCCGGTCGCGGACGTGGCGCCGACCGTACGAGCGGCGTACGCGCCCTCGATCCCGCACTGGAGCCCGAGGATGAATACGAGCCCGACGACGATGATCGCCGAGCCGGTGATCAGGATCCCGGCCTGCCGGACCGCCTCGCCGATGAACTTCAGGACGCGGCCGTTCCAGACCTTCCAGACGATCTTGCCGCAGAACTTCGACGCCTCCCCGAACGAGATCAGCGCTGCGATGGGTCTCGCGAGGATGTTCATCTCGGCGTATTCAGCGTCGGGTGGGTCGCGAGCAGCGTCTGCGTGAACGTGTAGTCGATCGCCCCGATCGCCAGGAACGCGAGCACGACGGCCTGGTTGACGGCGCGTCCGACACCCTCTGCCCCACCGGAGGCGGTCAGCCCCTTGTAACAACAGACGATCGCGATCAGCGCGCCGAAGATCGTCGATTTGACGAGCGACGCCTGCAGCTCGGCGGTCGTTGCCTGGGCGAAGAAGGTTGAGAAGAACGGTCCGACCTGGGCGCCGTTGGAGATCGTCACGAGCACCCCTCCGAGCGTCCCGAACAGCAGCGCGTAGATCGTGAACAGCGGCGTCAGCAGCATCAGCGAGAGGAAACGCGGGACCACGAGGCTCTTGATCGGGTCGACGCCGAGCACCATCAGGGCGTCGAGCTCCTCGCGGATCTTGCGAGCGCCGAGGTCGGCGGTCATCGCAGTGCCGGCGACGCCCGCCATCACGATCGCGCACACGAGCGGCGCGAACTCGCGCAGCACGATGATCACGAACAGGCCGCCGAGGCGGTCAAGCGCACCCAGCAGGTTGAGGAAGTTTCCGACCTCGATCCCGGCCGGGCCATACGTGAACGCGAGCGACGCGAGGATCATCGGGAACCAGGCGAGGCGCATCGCGAACAGGAACTGGTCGACGAGCTCCGGGCCGTAGCTGTAGGGCGGCGTCATCGCAGCGACGATCGTGCGCCGAAATAGGAGCACCATCGCGCCGACCGTCTCAATGAAGCCTCGGATCGGCTCGTACCCGAACCGAAGGATCACATCCATATGCCGGCCGCTCCTCCTCTCTGCCGCATCATCCGCCCGGGCGGGAGGATCATATGCTGAACGACGGTGGCACCGCAACGTGCAACCGTCGGCGGCGATGGGGTGAGCGCAGGGACTTACTACACTTTTTGAAGTATGTCGACGTTCAGGCGTCTGATCGGTTTTCTGCGCCCCTATCGGGGCGCTGTTGGTTGGTCGTTCGCCCTGGCCGCCGGCGCGATGGGTGCGACGGTTCTGATCCCCTATTTGACGGGTCGTGCGATCGACGCGATCCGCCTGCACCACCGGGCCTCCCTGACGACATGGGCGATCGCGATCGGCGTCGCGGGGGTGTTGCGTCTGGGGCTGAGCGCGGCGCGTCGGCTCGTTGCGGGGCGCGTATCGCTGGGCGTCGAGCTCGACCTCCGGAACCGCCTATATGGGCAGCTGCAGCGGCTCGAGCTGTCGTTCTTCGACAACCAGCAGACCGGCCAGCTGATGTCGCGCGCGACGGTTGACCTGCAGGCGGTGCGATTCTTCCTCGGTTACGGACTGATCTTCATCGGGCAATCGCTGCTGACGATCGTGCTGGCCGGGGTGGCGATGTTCCTGCTGCGCCCGGAACTGGCGGCGCTGGCGCTCGCGCCCGTGCCGTTCGTCGTGCTGGTCGCCCGAAGCTACGGAAAACGCTCGCGCCCAGCGCTGCAGGAGGTCCAGCAGCGGATCGGCGAGCTGACCGCTGAGGCCGAGGAGAACATCTCGGGCGTGCGCGTGGTGAAGGCCTTTGCGCAGGAGCCACGCCAGCTGCACCGCTTCCGGCACTCCGTCTCCCGTGTGTTCGATCAGGCGATCTATGCGACCCGGATCGAAGCCAAGTACGTGCCGATGATCAGCTTCCTGCCGAACCTCGGGCTCGCCGCGATCCTGCTGTTCGGCGGCCGCGAGGTGATCAACGGATCGCTGACGGTCGGTCAGTTCACCGCCTTCTACGCCTACCTGCTGATGCTGATCTCACCGATGCGGACGCTCGGCTACATGCTGAGCGCGTCCCAGCGGGCAACCGCCTCGGGCGCGCGGATCTTCCAGATCCTCGACCGCGAGCCGACGATCACCGCTCCCGCCGACGCGCCGGCGCTCCCTGAGGGGAGCGGGCGGGTGACGCTGAGGAGTGTCGGGCTGACCTTCGAGGGGACGCGGACCGCTGCCCTGACGGACGTCGACCTCGACGTTCGGGGCGGACAGACGATCGCGCTCGTCGGCGCGATGGGCTCCGGTAAGACCGCGCTCGTGTCGCTGCTGCCGCGGCTCTACGACGTGAGCACCGGCAGCGTCGAGATCGACGGCGCCGATGTCCGCTCCGTCGACCTCGCGAGCCTCCGACACGCGATCGCGGTGGTCAATGACGACCCGTTCCTGTTCTCGGCGACGGTCCACGACAACATCGCGTACGCGAAGCCGGACGCGACCCGGGAGCAGGTGCAGCGGGCCGCACAGGCGGCGCAGGCCGACGGCTTCATCGCTGATTTGCCGGACGGTTACGACACGCTCGTCGGCGAGCGCGGGCTGACCGTCTCCGGTGGTCAGCGCCAGCGGCTCGCGATCGCCCGCGCGATCCTCGCCGACCCGCGGATCCTGATCCTCGACGACGCGACCTCTTCGGTCGACGCGTCGACCGAGCAGCAGATCAAGCTGGCGCTGCGCGAAGTGATGGCGGGGCGGACGACGTTCGTGATCGCCCACCGGCTGTCGACGATCGCGCTCGCGGACGAGATCGTCGTGCTCGAGGCCGGGAGGATCGCCGAGCGCGGGACGCACGCGGAACTGCTCGAGCGCTCGGACCTGTACCGGGAGATCGTCGAGAAGGGCATGCCCGATCAGGTGTTCATGACGCGGAAGGCGACCGAGGCGGCGAGCCTGTGAACGTGCTCGAGCTTCGCCGGAGACTGCGCGCGACCGGCGGTCGCGGGCGCAAGCTGCGCGGCCTCGCCGAGATCCTGGCCCCGTACAAATGGCGCGTGGCGGGGATGTTCGTGTCGCTGGTGATCGCGACCGCCGCCGCGCTCGCCCCGGCGCCGCTCGCGAAGCTTGCGATCGACAACGGGATCCAGAAGCACAACACCGGCGTGCTCGACACGATCGTCGTCGCGTTCGTGGTCTCGGCGATCCTGTACGGCCTCGCGACCTACGTGCAGACGTACCTCGTGGGTTGGGTCGGCCAGCGCGCCCTGCAGGACCTGCGCGTGAAGCTGTTCGAACACCTGCAGTCGCTGTCGATCGGTTTCTACTCGCGCAACCGCGCCGGCGTGATCATCTCGCGGCTGACGAACGACGTCGAGGCGCTCGACCAGCTCGTCTCGGACGGCCTCGCGACGCTGTTTCAGTCCGGGCTGACCCTGATCGGCGTCGTCGTGATCCTGTTCGTGTACGACGCGCACCTGGCGCTGCTGACGATGCTCGCGCTGCCGCTGCTACTGGCGGGCGGGATCGCGTTCAGGATCGCCTCAGCCGACGCGTACCGGCTGACGCGCGAGAAGATCGCCTCGATCACCGGCTATCTACAGGAGACGCTCTCTGGGATCCGGGTCGTGCGCTCGTTCGGCCAGGAGGAGGCGCACATCAAGCGGTTCGCCGAGCTCAACGACGAGAACCGCGCCGCGAACATGACGACCGTCTATCTGAACGCCGCATACTTCCCGGCGGTCGAGCTCCTCTCGGCGCTCGTGACGATCGAGATCCTCGTGATCGGCGGGCTTGAAGTCATCAACGGGCACGCCTCGACCGGCGTCGTGTTCCTGTTCATCGCCGCGCTCAACAACTTCTTCGACCCGATCCAGCAGCTGTCGCAGCTGTACACGACCTACCAGTCGGGCATGGCCGCACTCGACAAGATCTTCGGGCTGCTCGACGAGCGGCCCGAACTCGTCGACGCTCCCGACGCGATCGCACTGGGACGGATCGCCGGCGAGCTGCACTTCGAGAACGTGTCGTTCCGATACGGCTCTGACGATGACGGAGCCTGGGCGCTGCGGGATATCGACCTGGTCGTCCCCGCCGGCCAGACGGTGGCCCTGGTCGGCGCGACCGGCGCCGGCAAGTCGACCTTGGCGAAGCTGGTGGCGCGCTTCTACGACCCGACCTGCGGCAGCGTGCTCGTCGACGGCCACGACCTGCGCTCGGTGACGGCGGACTCGCTGCGCTCGCAGATGGGGATCGTCCCGCAGGAGGGGTTCCTGTTCAGCGGCACGGTCCGCGACAACATCGCCTTCGGGCGCCCCGACGCGACCGATGACGAGATCGAATCGGCGGCCCGTGCGGTCGGCGCCCACGACTTCATCTCGGCGCTCGAGTTCGGTTACGGCACCGAGGTCGGGGAGCGCGGCGTGCAGCTGTCCGCCGGCCAGCGGCAGCTGCTCGCGTTCGCCCGAGCGCTGGTCGCCGACCCGCGGATCCTGGTGCTCGACGAGGCGACCTCGAACGTCGATGTCCATACCGAGAGCCTGATCGAGCACGGGCTGCGGCGCCTGGTGGCGGGCCGCACGGCGATCGTGATCGCGCACCGGCTCTCGACGATCCGCAACGCCGGCCGGATCGTCGTGCTCGAGGGCGGCGAGATCGTTGAACACGGCACCCACGATGAGCTGCTCGCGGCCGAGGGCCGCTACTGGCAGCTGTATCGCGACTGGGCCGAGCAGGCGGCGGCTTGAATTGAAGGCGGTGGTGTGCGGCCTCGGCGTCACGCCCGTCAAGGGCACGCGCCTGCATGCCGTCGATGCTGTCGAGCTCGAGCGGCACGGTGCCCGCGGGGACCGGCGCTTCTTCGTGATCGACGAGGCCGGGCGGATGGTCAACGCGAAGCAGCTCGGGGACCTGATCAGCGTCGAGGCGTCGTGTGACGACGGCGAGCTCATCCTGAGGTTCCCAGAAGGCGTTGAGGTCGCTGGACCCGTTGAGCTCGGCGAGAGCGTCGTGGCTCGGTTCTACTCGGGCGAGCGGGCGGCTCGGATCGTCGCCGGTCCGTTCTCGGCCGCGCTCTCTTCGCACGTGGGTGTGCCCGTCCGCCTGGTCGAGTCCGAGGGCTCGATCGATCGCGGCCACGACGGCGCCGCATCGCTCATCTCGCGCGCCTCGCTGACGCGGCTGGCCGAGGTCGCAGACGTATCGGAGATCGACGCGCGGCGGTTCCGGATGCTGATCGAGGTCGACGGCCTCGAGCCCCATGCCGAGGACGGCTGGGTCGACGACCAGGTTCAGATCGGCGAAGCGGTCATCCGGTTTCGCGGCCACGTCGGCCGGTGCCTGGTCACGAGCCGCGACCCGGAGACCGGTGTGATCGACCTCCCCACGCTCGACGTGCTGCGCTCGTATCGCCGGGATCTGGTGACGACCGAGCCGCTCCCGTTCGGGATCTACGGCGAGGTCGTGCGCCCGGGGACGATCAGTGTCGGTGACTCGGTGGCGGTGGTTCGATCGTGAACCGGAGCGGGCGCGCACTCGCGGTCAGGCCGAACTCGGTCGCCGTGATCCCCAGCTTGTAGGACGCCGGGCTCAGCTCTTGGTGGCCCGTCAGCCTGCCGTCGAAGTGGACGGTGTTCCGGCCCGCGTGGCCGCTGAACGTCAGCCTTCGTTTGAGGCCGCCGCGTCCGGTGAACGTGAACGTGACCTTCGCGGTCTCGTTGAGCCGGAAGGAGAAGGTCGTACCGGTCGGCACGTGTCCGCGACCGGCGATTCGCGCCAGCGCCGCTCCAGCCCGCCACTTGCTCGCTGATTGGGACACTCGCGAGATGACCGGCCGACCGCCGGTGACGTCAACGGTGACGGTCTCGCTCGCCGCGAACCCGAGCAGGTCGGTGGCGGTCACCTTGGCGCTGTGCGTGCCGGGCGTGGCGAAGGTGTGTGAGACGTGGGGGCCGCGCGCGGTCGAGCCGTCGTCGAAATGCCAGCTGTAGGCCAGCGGATCGTTCTTGTACACGATCGCCCCGGTCGCGGCGAACGAGATCGCCGCGCCCAACCGGACGCGCGTCGCGGTCGCCGTCGCGGTGACGGTCGGAAGCTGGTGCTGGTAGGCGCCGAGGTCGCGCCCGCCGGCCGTGATCCGCGGCACGTCGGCGAAGTCCACGCTCGACTCCTGTGACCCGAACGGCGTCTGGCCGATCGGGGTCGGGTCGTTGCTGAGCAGCGGTGAGGACGGCGACAGCCTGTAGTTGCCCTTCGCGGCGTCGACGAACCCGGGATCGACGTAGCCGCTCGGATCGGTCGCGGTCTGTTTGAAGTCGTGTGCGCCGATCGTCAGCGTGCCGCCGACGAGGATCGTCTTCTGGTCGAAGTCGTCGTAGTCGGTCGTGGCGGTGGCGGTGCCGGTGCCGGCCGCCGAGAACAGCGCGATGCTGTTGGCGAGCGGGTCGACGATGATCGAGTCGGTCAGGTTGACCAGCGCGTTGCCGCCGGAGGGCCCACCCTGAACGTGGACGCCGGTCGCAGTGTTGTCGCCGACGATCGTGAGCTGCGTCGCGGTGATCGTCGCTCCGGCCGCAGTGCCGCTGGCCTCGAGGCCGATCGCGCCCTGCGTCGCCGCGATCACCGAATCGTCGGCGAGGATCGAAGACCCTGAGGCGATGATCGCGGCACTGCCCTCTGTACCGGCGATCTCGCAGCGGTGGATCGTCGTCGTACCGGAGCCGCTGTCCTCAAGGCCGGTTCGGTCCGAGAGGAACGAATCGCGCACCGTAGTGGTCGCCGAGCCGCTCACGAACACCGCGGGATATATCGACCCAGTGTTCGCGGGGATGAAGACGGAAACGCCGGCGAGGAGGCCACCGCCGGAGATCGCGAAACCGTAGCCAGCCGACCCCGAGGCGCCGGTCACGGACACGTTCCCCACGGCTGCCGCCGCTTTCAAAGCCAAGCCACCGGCGGTCTCACCGCTCGGCAGGTTGACGCTCAGCGCCCGAAGCGCGATTTCCGGCTCGGTCCCGACATCGTTGAACACTGGGGCCGCCGATCCGCTGCTGAGCGTGATCACCGAGCCGTTCCCCTGTCCGGAGATCTCGAGCGGCACCTTGCCCGTGTACTGATACCCGGTCGAGGGCCCCGTCTGCGTCCCGGTCGGCAGCACGATCTGATCGACGCCGCTCGTGTCGGCGTCGGCGGCCGTCAATGCGTCGGCAAAGCTCGTCTCGTTCGTGCCGGTGCAACCCGGCGGGGCAGCCGGACTCGTGACGCAGTAGACGATGCCCGACGCCGCCTGCGCATCGGCAGCCGTTACGAGCAGCGCGAACAGAACCGCGCCGATCCCTGCTTTGGCCCTGAGCACTCCCAGCGAACGGATCCCTGTAGGTTAGTGTCGATGTCGGAGGATCGCGTACAGATCGAGGTCGACGACCACGTCGCGATCGTCACGCTGAGCCGCGCCGACAAGCACAACGCGCTCGACATTCCGATGTTCGAGGCGATCATCGGTGCCGCTTCGCGGTTGCGAGCCGAGCCCGGCGTCCGCGCGGTGGTGCTCCATGGCGCCGGCAAGAGCTTCTGCTCGGGTCTCGACGTGATGAGCGTGATGGCCTCGCAGTCCGACGGCAAAGGACTCGTCGACCCGTTGAAGGGCGAGACGCCGAACTGGTTCCAGCGCGCCGCCTACGACTGGATCACCGTGCCCGTGCCGGTGATCGCTGCGATCCACGGCAACTGCCTCGGCGGCGGGCTCCAGATCGCGCTGGCGGCCGACCTGCGAATCGCGACCGCCGACGCCCGCCTGTCGGTGATGGAGATCAAGTGGGGCCTGATTCCCGACATGTCGATCACGCGCACATTGCCCCGGCTCGTCGGGATCGACGTCGCCAAGGAGCTGACGTACACCGGCCGGGTGTTCAGCGGCGAGGAGGCGCTGGCGCTCGGCGTCGTGACCCGCGTCGCTTCCGATCCCTATGCGGATGCGCTGGAGCTGGCTCGCTCGATCGCCTCGCGGTCGCCCGATGCAGTCCGCAGCGCGAAACGGCTGTTCGATCAGGCCTGGACGGGGTCGCCATCGGAAACGCTGTCGCTCGAAGCTGAGCTGCAGCTGGAGCTGATCGGGTCACCGAACCAGCTCGCGGCCGTGGCGGAGGGGTTCACGAAGGAACCCGCGTCGTTCGTCGACCCGTAGCCGGCGCCGTGGCACCCCTGGCGACCGACACGCCCTCCGACCTCTCCGCCGACGGCCGGCTGACCCGGTACGCGGCGGCTTTGGCCGAGCTCGACCCGCCGTTCGCGTTCGTCGACCTCGACGCGATGTGGTCCAACTCCGACGACATGTTGCGCCGAGCGGGCGGGAAGCCGATCCGGGTCGCGTCCAAGTCGCTCCGCTGCCGCGGGCTGCTGTCGGCGATCCTCGATCGCTCCGATGGCTACCGCGGTCTGTTGACCTTCACGCTGCCCGAGACTCTGTGGCTGGCGGCGGCGGGCTTCTCCGACCTGCTCGTTGCCTATCCGACCACCGATCGGAGCGCGTTGCGGTCGCTGGCGGCGCTCACGTCCGAGCGGCCTTTGGACGCACCGATCGTGATGGTCGACAGCCTCGAGCACCTGGAGCTGATCGAGGCCGCGGTCGGCTCCGGCGGCGCCCCGATCCGCGTATGCCTCGATTTCGACGCGTCGTACTGGATCGCAGGTGGCCGTGCCAAGCTCGGGCCGAAGCGGACCCCGGTGCATTCGCCGGCCGCGGCGCGCCGGCTCGCCGAGGAGATCGGAGCGCGACCCCGGTTCAGGTTGGTCGCGATGATGAGCTACGAGGGCCACATCGCCGGCCTCGGCGATCTCGTGCCCGGGAACCCGTTGAAGAGCGCCGTGATCGCCCGGCTGCAGCGCGCCTCCTACGCGGAGCTGCGTGCGCGTCGCGCCGAGGCGGTCGCGTCGGTCCGGGCGGTCGCGGAGCTGGAGCTCGTCAACGCCGGCGGCACGGGCGACCTGCAGCTGATCGCCGATGAGGAGGCCGTAACCGAAGCGACGGCGGGCTCAGGCTTCTACGCGCCGGCGTTGTTCGACACCTACAGCTCGTTCCGACTCGAGCCGGCGGCGATGTTCGCGCTGCCCGTCTGCCGGCGTCCCGGGCCGGACGTCGTGACCGCGCTCGGCGGGGGGTATCTCGCCTCCGGCGTCGGTGCCAAGGACCGGATGCCGCGGCCTTATCTGCCTCCCGGGTTGACCGTCGACTCGCTCGAGGGCGCCGGCGAGGTCCAGACCCCGCTTCACGGCAAGGCCGCG
The DNA here is from genome assembly GCA_963712675.1 of uncultured Solirubrobacteraceae bacterium. Classification (GTDB taxonomy): domain Bacteria; phylum Actinomycetota; class Thermoleophilia; order Solirubrobacterales; family Solirubrobacteraceae; genus Palsa-465. Next base: position 168,185 of record CAVQJF010000017.1, on the reverse strand, counting down.
CGGTCGTTGCGGATCGGCGACAGCGTCTACTTCCGCCACGTCAAGGCCGGCGAGCTATGCGAAAGGTTCGACCGGCTGTACCTGATCGCCGGCGATCGGATCGTCGACGAGCTCCCGACCTACCGGGGCGAGGGCCAGACGTTCCTGTGAGCGAGTGGCGCAACCGGGGCGAGGGCCGGACGTTCCTGTGAGCGAGTGGCGCAACTGGGCCGGGGATCAGGTGTGTACCCCCGCCGAGGTCGTACGCCCCCGAACCCGCGACGAGCTGGTCGAGGTGATCGGGCGTGCGGCGGCGGCCGGCCGGACGGTCAAGGTGCCGGGAAGCGGCCACTCGTTCACCGAGGCGGCGCTGACCGACGGCATCATGATCGACATCAGCGGCCTCTCCCGTGTGCTCGACGCCGACACCGGCAGCGGGTTGGTGCGAGTCGAGGGCGGGATCGTTTTGCGCGAGCTCAATCGCGAGCTCCACGCCCGAGGCCTCGCGATGGCGAACCTCGGCGACATCGACCGCCAGACGATCTCAGGCGCGATCTCGACCGCGACCCACGGGACCGGGACGCGTCTGCAGAACATCTCCGCCCAAGTCGCCGCCGTTGAGATCGTCACGGCATCCGGGGAGATCGTCTCGCTCGGCCCTCACGACGCCGACGGCGCTACCGGGTTCCGCGCCGCGCGCGTCGGGATCGGCGCGCTCGGTGCGATCTCGGCCGTGACCTTGCGGACCGTGCCGGCGTTCACGCTCCATCGCGTCGACGAGCCACTGCCGCTCGACGATGTGCTCGGCGGCTTCGACGCGCTCGCCGACGCGAACGACCACTTCGAGTTCTTCGTCTTCCCCTACACCGATCAGGCGCTCACGATCCGCCGCAACCGGACCGACGCGCCACTGCGGCCCCGCTCCAAGCTGAACGTGCTGATCAACGAGACGATCATGCAGAACAAGGTCGGCGACTGGCTGTTCCGGTTGACCCGGGCGCGACCGAAGCTGATCCCGCAACTGGCGAAGATCTCAGCTCGATTCCTGTCCGAGGGCGACTACATCGATCACAGCTTCCAGATCTTCTCCTCCGAGCGCACGATTCGGTTCACCGAGATGGAATGGGCGCTGCCGCGGGCGTCAGGGCCCGAGGCGGTCCGCCGGGTGCTCGACTGGGTCGCCTCGGAGCGTTATCCCGTTGCTTTTCCTCTGGAGTGCCGGGTCGTCGCTGGCGACGACGCGCTGCTGAGCCCATCGTTTGATCGCGATACGTTCTACATCGCCGTGCACCAGTACCGCGGCATGGAATGGCGGCCCTACTTCGAGGCTGTCCAGTCGATCATGGGCGACTACGGCGGCCGGCCCCATTGGGGTAAGCGCCACATGCTCGGAAGCGACTTCCTCGCTGCTCGCTACCCGCGGTTCGCGGACTTCCTCGCGGTCCGCGACCGCCTGGACCCCGGCAGGTTGTTCGCGAACGCCTACACCGACCGCTGCCTCGGTCCGTAGCCCCCGAGCAGCGACCGTCGTCGTGAGACAGGGGCTGAATGGTCGCTATAGCGACCTTTTGCGCCAGGCCTCGGGGCACGACGCAGTGAGGCCGGGGCTGAATGGTCGCTATAGCGACCTTTTGCGCCGGGCCTCAGTGATTGCGAGGTAGCGCTCCATCGCCGCGTCGACTCCCTCACGGTCGCCCGTCGCCAGCAGATCCAGCAGCAGGCCGCGGACCACGGCGAGCCCGAGCCGTGCCTCCGCGCGCGCCTGTTCGGGAGGAATCCCACGCTCAAGCGCCATCTCGGTCCCGGGCCCGAGCCAGCTCTCGACGATCCCGTCGAGCAACGCGACAGCATGGGGTTGGCCCTGGAGTGCCTGGCCGTAGAGCTCGAAGAACAGCCGCTCGAGCGGCCACAGCGACTCGTCCGCGAGCCGCTCCCACATCGCACGTCCAACCTCCTCTGGCGTGGCATCAGGAGCCGCTTCGAGCTCCGCCAGCGCGGCGCGCTGGCGCTCCTCGACGGTCCTCACGACCTCAACCAGCAGTCCCTCGCGCGAGCCGAAGTGGTAGATCAGCATCCGGTGGCTTGTACCGAGCGCCTCGGCGAGCTTGCGCAGGCTGAGGGCGCCGATCCCGTTCGCCGCGATGTAGTCGACGGCGGCGGCGAGCAGCCGTTCCTTCGGTGGCGAATCCACAGTTGCCACGACTGTACCACGTGGTACAGTATGTATGTACCACGTGGTACAACTGGATTGAAGGGAGCCGTCATGAGAGTGCAGAAGATCGACGTGAAGGCCGTCAGCGCCGCACCCCCCGGCGCCGTCTACGCGCTGCTCCGTGACGGCGCCACGTGGCCGACCTGGTCGCCGATCGGCTCGTTCTCGCTCGATCGCGAGGGTGAGGACGAGCGCGAGGGGCTTGGCGCGATCCGGATCTTCCGCACCGGCCGGACCCGAAGCTGCGAGCGGATCGTGGAGCTCGTCCCCGATCGCCGGTTCAGCTACGCGCTCCTCTCGGGCCTGCCGATCCGCGACTACCGCGCCGACGTCGACCTCGAGCCCGGCGGCGAGGGCACGACGATTCGCTGGCACTCGACCTTCCGGGCCAAGGTCCCTGGGACCGGCTGGCTATACCGCCTTGTGCTGACGAACTTCATCGCCCGGACGGCCCGCGGCCTCGCCGAGCACGCGGCCGCTAACGCCGGAATTCCTCAACCGGCCTGAACTCGGCGTCCCTCCCCCCCGTCTCGTTCGCGTACCAGCTGTCGCGTCGCCTGCGCTGGACACGATCGGCTGCGTGATCGAGCGGCGGCATGAGCCGACGGAGCGTCTCGAGCCCGAGGACGAACGGGAACTGCATCACCGGATGGAGCGCCCACGGCCACGGGTTCGGCATCTCGTGCCGACGGTAGGTCAGCGGCAGCATCCAGAAGCGGGTGTAGCCGATCTGGACGCGGTAGTTGAGCTCATCGCGAATCCGCTTGCGCAGCGGGGATCCGGGCTTGGGCGCGAACGCCGGCAGGTAGGACTCGACCAGCTCTCCCCGTCGCGGCCGGCGGCATACGCTCGCTTCACGAACGCCGCGAACATCAGCTGCACCGATTCGCGGAAGTCCGCCGGGTACCAGCTCGGCTGGACGCCGAGCAGGTGGCCGATATAGCGCCAGTAGTGCAGCAGTGCCTCGATCTCCGTGATCGTGGTCTGATGGCCGACACTCCACAACGCCAGTCCCGGCACGACGCTGCCGCCCATCAGGGTCAGCGTCGCATCGGAGATCGAGATCGGTACCCCCCACGCGTCCAGATCCCATTCGGGGTGCTTGAGAAGCCGCCGACGAATGAACACGTGCATGACCCGGACCCGCATCGCGGTCGCTCGGCCGCGCGCCACCGGCGGGCCCTTGTCGAGCCCGCCCGGCTCGGATACGTCGATCCAGAACCGCACCGTCTCAAGCTGGCGCTTGTGCGCGGTGTCGCCGGCGTACCCGCCCGATAGCGATAGCGGCTTTGTGATCGAGTTCTCGGAGTACATCTCCAGCGTGCTCGTGGTGGCGAAGCTGAACACCGACGTCCCGTACCGCCTGAACACTCGGGCGCCCAGCTCGACCCGCTCGCGGTCCAGCCATTCCGGATCACGCTCGAACTCCTCGAACAGCGCCACCATCGACGCCGGCGCATCCGGGATCGACTCGATCCCGTGCTCGAGCGCCCGGTCCAGCAGCCGCCGGCCCTCGTTCGCGCCCCGCTCCTCGTAGACCTCGTCGACGAACGCCTCGGCGACCGGATCGGACTCGTAGTAGCTCGCCGCGAACCGGTCGACGTAATCGTCGGGCGGCTGCGGGTCGAACCGCCAGAGCGTCTTCCACGCCATCCGGGCAAGTTGAATCCGCCGATCCTCGACGCGGTCCCAGTAACGGAACTCGGTCGGCATTTGGACAGCGTTTGGACGGGAACCCGGCATGCGCGAGCGGCGAACATATCGCGCGCGCCATCAGCCGGCGCCCGTGACGGTATGACGCCGAGCGGCTACCCTGTCACGAGCCAGCAGGTCCAGTCACTGCGGGGTGGAGTAATGGCAACTCGCCAGGTTCTGGCCCTGGAATTCAAGGTTCGAGTCCTTGCCCCGCAGCTTTCCCCTCGACTCGGGCGCCCCAGGCGCGGCCCCTCCGACTCGGCCACTCCAGGCACGGTTAGTGTTAAGTGATGCGACTGCTTGGCGTCCCGATCGAGTCGCCCCAGAGCGTCGCCAACCGAATCGCGTCCGACATCGGCGCGATCGCCCGGCTGGCACGGTCGGCTCCGGCGCAGCTCGACCGGCTGCTCGAGCTCGGCGAGGAGGTCGCCTCGATCGGGCGGGGAATGCTCGAGATCGCCGAGCGCCTTGACCGCAGGGCCGGAGCGATCATGGCGCTCGGTGACCGCTTGGACACCCGCGCCGGCGAGCTGCTCGACCTCGGTGGGACGATGCGCGACCTTGGCGAGAAGGTCGACGCAACGGGCGTCGAGATCGTCGACCGCGCAACGCGCGTCGTCGAGACGGGCAGCGACCTGATCGGCGTCCTGCCGGCGCTCGAGCGCGCGCTTGAGATGGCGACGCCGCTCGAAGGTGCGATCGACCGCATCGGCCGATTCGTCGACCGGATGCCGGGCGGCGCCTCACGCGGTCGGCAGGCTTCGCCTCCGAGCGCGACGAACGATCCGCCCGCGCCACCCGCGCCGGCTCCGCCCGCACCGCGCCAGCCCGCACCGCGCCAGCCCGCACCGCGCCCGCCAGACGGCGACTGACGCCCGGCGTCTCCGATTGGCAGAACGCCACCGGATTACGGCTGACACGCCGGATTCTATGAAAGCTGTGACAGCAGGGCGTCCGGACGGATTCGGCGATTGCGACTGAGGTTCTTGCCGGACAACGGCGGGAACTTCAGTCGCAACTCGGGTTCGGAGTGAGGCCAGCCACGAATGGGCGCTCTGGCGGCCATCCGTGGCCGGGCTACCGGTCGGATTCGATGAGACCAGCCACAAACGGGCGCCCTGGCGCCCATCCGTGGCCTGGCTGCCAGTCGAAACCCATCGGGCGCCGGTGCCCGCAGCGGCTGACGCGCCGGCTGCCGATGAGTTTCGCCCCCAGCCGTCGTCTTACCCGTAGAACGCAAACCGCTGGGAGGCCACCATGAATCCGCACCTTCGCCAAGCCACTGCCGTAGCCCACATCGATGAGTTGCGACGCGTCGCCGATCAGCGGCGCGTGCACGCTCAAGCGGCGCCCGCAAGAGGCGAGCGGCGCGGGCGCCTCACGCTCGTCGTCAGCCGCGTCCGGGTTGGCCTCCGGACGACTGCCCCGGGCTCGATCAAGCCGTCGTTGAGCTAGATCTCCGCCCCGCTGACGACGCCGTTGACGGGCCCTCTATCGTCACGGGCGAGCCCGATGTCCTTCATCCCCCCTGTCCATGGCCCGTCGCCCCTCGACAACGAGCTGGCGCGGGCCAAGCAGGATGAGATCGAGGTGAAGGCCGAACGGTATGCACAACTGCACCCCGACGATCCCGATCGCGGGGCGCGCGGCGGTCCGGTCGGTCGAGCGCTGAGTCGCATTCGAGCGACGCTCACGGGTCGTCGCTAGCTGGTCGTCATCCGTCAGCTGAGAGTCATCCGTCAGCTGGCGAGCTGGTGGGCCAGCTCGCGCATCGTGAGGTTGTGGAGCGACTCCTGCCCACAGCGGGCGAACAGCCACAGCCGGACGCGATCGGCATCGACGTCGAGCAGATCCGCCATCCGTCGCGATAGACCGACAGGGTCGGTGACGAGACGCTCCTCGCAGTTCAACATGTGCTGGATGGCGTCGAACGCCGGATCGCCCGCGAACGGCTTCGGGTCGATCACGAGCCACGGCTCACGCTCGGCGGCCAGGACGTTTTCAGCGTGCAGGTCGGTGCACAGCAGCACGCTGTGATCCGCGGTCCGCGGCAGCTCTCGTAGCACTGCCATCGTTGCCCGAGCGAGCCCTGGATCGAGGCCGCGGTCGTCGCGCTCGAAATCGAGCTCGAACTCGTCAGCCCACTGATCGCACATCACCTGCAGCGAACCGAACGGGTTACCGCTCGGCAGGTCGTGCTGCCACAGCCGGCGGAGCAGCCGGGCGACCACGAGGTCCTGCTCGACCTCCGCGACCGAATGCTTGAGCTGCGCGCCAGGCACGCAGCGCTCGAGCAGCAGGGCTGTCGTGTCTTCAAACGCTCTCGTCGCGACGCAGCGGACCGCGCCGTCGCCCTCCCACAGGCGCAGCGCGTCCGCCTCGTGCTCAGCCTCTCGGTGACGCCATCCGACCTTGAGCGCCAGAGCATCTCCCGCGCGGTTGCGAGCCGGCGCGACCCACGCGCACTGACCGCCCGGCAGATACGGCTCACCCAGCTCCAGCTCCCATTCCGATAGCAGCTGGTCGACCTTCTCGGGCAGCAGCGACAGCCACTCGCACCGAGCGGGATATTCGTCCTCATCGACGGCGGCCAGCAACCGTCGCGGAATCCGCATCGTTCTCACCTGGGGCCTTGAACCGATTTTGGCAGCGTGGTTGCACCCCCGAGGACTCTGGCCCTCCCGGGCGAAATCCGAGCCATGAAGCTGACGGAGCTCGAGTCACCCACCACTCCTGCCGAGGCGATCGGCGAGCTCGACGCCGAGTCGATCCACATCGCGCGGCTCACCCCCCAGCCCACCCCGGGAAGCGCTGCAGCGGAGATCACGAAGCCACCTGCCGTCGTGTTCGTGACCGATCAACGTCGGCCGGTGCGCGGCAACCCGCGCGCGGCGCTGGCTCTGATCGCGGCGGTGATCGCGACCGCCTTGGTTTGGGCGCTGATCGCATCCAGCACGGCAAGCAGCTCGGGCGGCTCGCACAAGGCCGCCGTTCACCTCACGCCAGCCCAGCAGCGCGCCGCCGCAGCAGCGCGGGTGCGCGCGGCCGCGATCGCGAAGGCCACGCGCGATCGTGGCACCGACGCGCAGTGGGGCGACACGACCCCCGGGGTGACTCCGGCTCCGTCGAGCGCGCCAAATGCGACGCTACCCCCAGCGGGACCCGCCACGCCCTGATCGAGCCCGCGCGACGGCCACCTCGAACGCGTCGCTACCGATCAGGTTCTGCGAGGCGGCGATCAGCGGCCTGACCGCACTGAGGCCGATGCGCGCGCGGCGGTCAACGGCGGCCACCCGTGTTTCGTTCACGAGCGCCGCGACGCCGTCGCTGACGGGTTCGACCCAGGTCGCGAACAGCACCCGGACCGTGCCGCGGGCCGACCAGCTGCGGAAATCGTCCGGCTCCGATAGAGACGGGTAGTCCCGGCGGATCGTCCAGATCCGTCCGACCAGACCGGACAGCAGCGCACGGTCAGCCTCCTGCAGCACGGTGAACGGCGGCCCGCGGAACAGCTCATCGAAGGCGATTCCGGCCGGCACGCCCGGAATCCTCAGCCGGATCAGCCGACCCAGTGCACGCGTATCGGCCAACCGAACTGACCGCGCCGCCGCCCACAGCTCGTCGGGCTCGACGTTTGCCTCTCGCCGCTGGTGGATACGGATCGTTGGCCGCTCAAGCCAGGTGTCGAGGTCCGGCTTCACCCGCTGCGACTGCCGGCCAGGACAGCCTTCACGACCTCCTTGGCCACCGGTGCCAGATCCTCGACCGAGCCGCCGCGATCGACGGTGCGGACGATCATCTCGTTGAGGCCTCCGATGATCATCACCGCCTTGTCGATCGTGATGTCCTCGACGCCCGCCCCGCGCACCGGTGCCGAGGCGAACATCCGAACCACCAGCTCCGCGTAACGCTCGATCCCGCGCCGCATGATCGCGATCCCCCGAGCGCCCAGGATCGGCAGCTCCCGTGAGAACGTCATGGTCATCGCCGGGTCGGCGACGAGCATCCCCAGATACGCGTCGATCGCCTGGTTCACCTGCGTGTCCCAGGGTGCCGCCGGATCGACAGCCGCCTCGACCTGGGCCAGGGCAACGTCGCTCAACACCTCGGCGAGCTCGACGAAGCACGCCTCCTTGTCCTCGAAGCAGTTGTAGAAGGTCGTCCGCGACGCCCGGGCGTGGCGGACGATGTCGGTGATCTGCGTGTTGGCCAGGCCCTTCTCGCGGATCGACGCCGCCAATCCTTCCAGCAGGCGCGCACGATGCGGACCCTGGCCGCGTGCCGCCTCGGGCGCGGCCGAGGCAACACGCTCCTCGGGCGCGGCCGAGGCAACACGCTCCGCGGGCGCGGCTGAGCGCGCGCTCACACCGTGACCGGGGGCGCCGCGCTACGGCCGCGGCCCGGACTCCCCACCGAAGTGGCGTCGATCGGGACCCGCCGGCGGCGCACGCGCGCGACGCCGCCCCGAGCGGGCGCGAAGGCGACACCGCGGAAGCGCCAGCGCTCCCCCCGTGCGGTCGTCGGGATGAGCTCGAGCTCCGCGAGCAGCGTGCGAAGCACGACATCCATCTCCATCTGCGCGAACGCCGCGCCGATGCACCGGCGCCGGCCGCCGCCGAACGGCACCCACGAGTACGTGTCGGGCTTGGCTCCGACGAACCGGTCCGGGTCGAAGCGCAGCGGGTCTGGAAACAGCCGCGGGTCGTAATGCATCGAGGTCGCATCGACGAACACGAGCATCCCCGGAGGCACGCGCCACTCCCCGAGCTCGAATGGCTTCTTGACGTTACGTGCGGTGCCGTTGATCACCGGCCGCATCCGCTGGACCTCCCAGATCGTCGCCTCCCGCAGCTCGCTCTCACCACGCTGAGCCTCGTCGACGAGCCGCCCCAGCAGGACCGGATGGCGGCGCAGCCGCTCGATCGCCCATGCGAGCGTCGCCGCGGTCGTCTCGTGGCCGGCGACGAGCAGCGACAGCAGCTGGTCGGCGATCTCGTCGCGGTGCATCGACGTGCCGTCCTCATACCGCGCCTGCAGCAGCATCGACAGCACGTCCGAGCGGTCCTCCAGGTTCGAAGAGCGCCGGCCCTTCTCGATCAGCCCGTCGACGAGCGTGTCGTACGTCCGGCGCATCCGCTTGAAACGAGTCCATGGGCTGATTGGTCCAAGGTCGCGGTGCAGCGCGGGGGCAGCGGTCAGGAACGAGCCCAACTTCACGAATCCCGGCAGCAGGCTGCGAAGCCCGTCGAGCTCGTCGTCCTCCGCGCCGAACACCGCCCGCAGGATCGCGTTGAGGGTGATCCGCATCATCGGCTGGAGCGTCGGGAAGTCCTGATCCACCGGCCACGACGCGATCTCGCGCACCGTCTCCTGCTCGACGATCGTCGCGTAGCCGGCCATCCGCGCACCGTGGAACGGGGGCAACAGCAGCCGCCGCTGGCGCAGATGGCGATCCTCGTCGAGCGCGAACGACGAGTTCTCCCCGAGGATCGGCCGCAGCGGGCTGTCCTCGCCGCCATACAACACATCAGCGGGCGCCGTGAACATCTGCTTGACGAGCGCCGGATCGGAGATCGTCACGGCGGTCCCGATCCCCGGCATCGTGACGACGAAGGCATCCCCGTAGCGACGGTGCAGCCACGAGAAGCTACGGCGGCCGCCGAGGATGAACAGCAGGCCGACGAGCCCCGCCGGGAGCGGCGGCTTCGGTGGCAGGCGGAACTCGGTCGAAACGCTCATCGCTTCGCCGACGATACTCGCCAGTATTGTGGATCACAAGCCCCGCGTAGGAGCCGCGTCAGTTGGGGCCGGCGGGGCCCAGCGCGCCGAGGTCGCTCGAGAGATCCCCGAGCGCCTGGGCGCCTTCGGTGCCGAACCGATGCTCCGATGCGATCAACCTGCGCGCGTGCTCCAGATCGTCCGAGCGACCGACCGACAGAGCTGCGTCCACATGCCCGTCGCGGTCGACGTACCAGACGCTGAACTCGCCGTCATCGATCGAGCCACGGATCACCTCCGTGTCCCACGAGAGCGCCGGGCCAACGTACTCGAGTGAGGCCCAGTCGGCCAGATCCGAGAAGAAATACGGAACCACATCGTGAGCCAGATCCCGGCCGAGCATGTTCAGGGCGGCCGTCTTGCCCTGGTTGAAGGCAACGTCCCAGTGCTCGATTCGCATCCGCGCGCCGCCGTGGACGACGCTCTCGTACTCCGCGATGTCGCCGGCGGCGTACAGACCCGGCACCGCGGTCGCCAACCGTGAGTCGACCACCACGCCGCCCCGCTCGCCGAGCTGCAGGCCGGCCTTCCGCGCGAGCGTCACGTCGGGCACGGCGCCGGCACCGATCACGACCGCATCGGCCTCGAGCGACAGCCCGGACTTCGTCACGACGGTCGTCACGCGGCCGTCGGCACCCTCGAATCGCTCGAGCTCGTCGTCGCCGTGCACGACCACCCCATGCTCCTCCAGGCGATCCTGAAAGAAGCGGCCGGCGGTCTCTCCAAACGAGCGGCTGAGCGCCACCGGTTCGAGCATCACGATCGTGCACTGGCTCCCGAGCGTGGTCAGCGACGCCGCGACCTCGCACCCGATGTACGAGCCACCGATCAGCACGACGCGCTTGCCGGCCGCGTCCTCGCGGATCGTGTCGCTGTTGCCCAGCGTCCGCAGATAGTGGATCCCTTCGAGCTCGCTGCCGTCGACGTTCAGCCGGCGCACGTTCGCGCCCGTCGCCAGCAGCGCCTGGCCAAATTCGACTTCCTCCTTGGTCGACAGCTTGACCGACCTGGCATCGAGGTCTAGCTGGATCGCCGAGCACTTGGTCAGCGCCTCGATCCGCTGCTCTTCGTACCACTCGGGCGGCCGGAAGAGAACCTTGTCGCGCGACTCGGCGCCCTGCAGGTACTCCTTTGAGCATGGCGGCCGGTTGTATGGGAGGTCGGGCTCGCGGCCGACGAGCAGGATCGACCCCTCGGCGCCGGATTCGCGCAGCCAGCGAGCACAGTTGCCGGCAGCGAGGCCACCTCCGATCAGGAGGTGGTCGACTTGGCGGTCAGCCACGGCGGGCACCGTCGCCGGAGGCTCCGTTGGGCGCGAACTGAGGCGTGATATCGCCTTCGAGCCCCGGGTCGAGAATCAGCAGCACCTGATCCCCGGCTTCGATCACGGAATCGGCCTTGGGCACAAACCCCGCCCCGCCGCGGAGCACGGAGATGATCAGCGAGCCGTCGGGGAGCACCACATCCTGGACCCGGCTGCCGGCGGCGACCGACCCGGCTCCGACCTCGAGCTCGATGATCTCGAGGCGCTCCTCCTCGAGCGCCAGCAGCTGGACGAGGCCGTATTCGGGAACCTCGTGCTCGATCAGGCGCAGGATCAGGTCCGTCGCGGACACGGCCGGCTGGATCCCGAGCAGCTTGAAATGCTGGAGGTTGCGCGGGTTGTTGACGCGCGCGACGATCCGCTGCACGCCGTACTTCTCCTTCGCGACCTGGCAGATGAGGATGTTGTCCTCGTCGTCGCCGGTGACTGCGATCACGAGGTCGGCGCGCTGGATGCCGGCGCGTTCAAGCACCCACAGCTCGGTCGCGTCGCCGTACTGGACGGCGTGCTCGAGCTCCTCCTCGACCACTCGGTACCGACGGTGGTCGGACTCGATCAGCGTCACCTCCTGATCCTTGGCGATCAGCTCGCGGGCGAGGTTCCAACCGACCTTGCCCGCCCCGGCGATGATCACGTACATCGCTTCCCCCTCCCCCTCACGCCGGCGCGAGTGCCACGCGTGTCGCTTGGTCGATTGCTTCCTGGGTGGGACAGATCGTGTGCAGCCCCTGTTCCGCATACCACGCGGCGCGGCCTGGGTCGGCCACCCTGACGACGACGCGCGGCACGTTGAAGCGGCGCTGCGCGATCTGCGCGATCACGAGGTTCGTGTTGTCGCCGCGCGTAGCCGCGAGGAACACATCGGCCTGCTCGATACCCGCTTCGATCAGCCCGTCCACCTCGAGCGCCGTGCCGACCGTGAACCGTCCACCCGAGTCCTCCCAGGTCGTCGACTGGTCACGATCGAGGCGCTCGTGAGACAGCGGATCCGAATCGAGCACGGACACGTCGTGCCCCGCCTCGAGCGCTTGCTTGGCCACCGCCGACCCCACGCGACCTGCGCCCACAATCAAAATGAACATGGCGCTGGACTCTAGTGAGTCTCGGTCTCGGTTGTCTGCGGCTGAGCCACGCGGCGCTCGGCGGGCGGCGCGGTCAGGATCACCCGGCACGGAGCCTTGCGAATCACGTACTTCGTGACTTCGCCGACGTAGTTGTCGAGTGGGCCGCCGGCGGCGCCGAAGCGGCCCCCGCCACGAACGCGGGACGGTTCCTCGGCCGCGAGCACGATCGCCTCGACGCCCCGGCGGCGGGCCTCGGACACGATCCCCTGGCCGGCGCGCCGCGCGCGGACGAGCGCGGTCGCGACGGTCACGCCCTCGTACTCCTCGCCGACCTCCTTCGCCCGTGCCAGGGCCGTGCGCGCGCGCAGCACCTGCGCCTCGGGGAGGCTCGCGTCGAGCGGCAGCGCCATCGGCACCTCAAACACCCAGATCGCTTCGATCACGGCCCCCTTCGTCTCGAGGTCGTCGTGCTCTGGCCCGGCGAGCCGTCCCGCCGTCTGGACGATGTCGTCGTCGAGCCCGGTCCCGAAGATCGGCACGAGGATCGAGCCGAACTCCGGCTCGAGCGCCTCGTGGCGAAGCGCCCGATCCGGGATCGTCACGCGCTTGAGCAACGGCTTGTCCTGCGTCTTTCGGTAGGTCGTGTACAGCACAAGGCCGGCGATCAGCCAGCCGCCGCCCACGTACCGCGCGCCCGCGTGAAACACGACCACACTGATCCACCCGGCTCCAGCCAGCACCGCGCCGATCACCGCCGGCAGCGGCAGGCTCGCGCCGCGGAACGGGATCGACATCGGTATCCGGTAGCCCCGGTTGCGCTTGGGCTCGCGGTAGCGGAGTGCGATCACCGAGCAGTGCGCGATCGTGAACGCCAGCATCGCGCCGAACGCGTAAATCCCGACGAGCAGATCGAGGTTCGTCGGCAGGACCAATGCACCGGCGGTGATGGCGGCCACGCCGATCACGACCCACGGCGTCCCGAAGCGGTGGTGCAAACGCCCCACGGCGCTCGGAATCTGACGGTTGGTCGCGAGCGAGTAGCCGACCCGGGAGACGCCGAGCATCGACGAGCCGGCAGCGGCGATCAGCCCCGCGGCACCGCCCGCGGCGACTACATACTCGAGCACCTTCGAGAGCCAGTGCGGATGGTAGGCCTCGACGACGCCGAGCAGCGGCGCCTTCAGGTGCCGCTGGCCGAGGGCGCTGAGGCCGTGGTGGACGGGGAGTGCGCCGACGCCGACGAGCGCGATGCCGACGTACACGAGCACGATCACGGCCGCCCCGGGCCCGATCAGACGCTTGATCTCGCGCGGCGTCGCGCTGACCTCCCCGCCCAGGCTCGCCGCCGCCTCGAGCCCGGTGAACGCGATCACGGCGACCGGTAGCGCGAACAGGAGATTGGAGACGGTCGGCGCCGTACCGACGTGGACGGCGCTCGAAAGATGCGAGGGGTGGAACACGAGCGCGAGCCCGAGCACGATCACCGTCGCCTGGACGACCAGGTCGATGGCCGTGACGAGCACGCGGCGTCGCAGCCGGCGAGCGCTGACGCCCGTCAGGTTGTCGAGCGCGACGAACGCGATGACCGCGAGCGCCACCACGATCTGGAGCGCACCGCGGCCGATCGGGGCCCAGAATGCCGCCAGGTACGCCGGCACCGTCAGCGCCGTGACCGCGACCAGGATCGTGTAATCGAGCACGATCGCCCAGCCGGCGATGAAGCTGACGAGTTCGTTGAACGCGTACCGGGCGAACACGGCCGATCCACCGCGCTCCTGGTACAGCGCGGCGCCCTCGCCGTACGTCATCGCCGTCAGCTGGAAGAAGATCCCGGCGGCCAGGAACACCTCGGGCGTCAACCCGACCGCGCGGTGGGCGACGACGCCGAGCGCGAAGTAGACCGAGCTGACCGAGGTCGTGTAGACGACCGCGAACAGCGCGCTGGTGCTGAGCTGGCGCTCTTTCACTTCATCCGCGATTGCACGTACAGACGACCGAGGCCGGCGACCATGAACAGCGCCCCGGCGATGATCCCGGTGGCCGTGGCGCCGCCACCGGCCGCGACCGTCCGCACGATCAGGACGACGCCGATGACGAACATCGCAATCGACATCGCGATCGTGGCATTGCTGTGAAGTCCGGAGCCGCGCATCAGTGCACCCGCGCGTAGCTTGTCAGGCGGACTCGGGAGTCGGCGTCGAGGCCTGGAGGCCCGCGTCGCCGTCGCCCCGCATTCCATGCGCCGGAGGGGGTGTCAGTGCGGCGGCGGCGATCACGAGCACGAATGCGATCAGCCGCACGGCGAGCGCCAGCCGGCCCGACGGCAGTGGCTCACCGAAGGTGATCGGGCCGGCGGCGATCGTCGTCAGATTGGCGGCCGCACTCGTCAGCGCGATCACCGGAACGGCATCGCCGAGCTGCAGACTCTGCGCCGAGATGACCATTCCGAGCAGCGACGCAGCCAGGATCACGAACGCGAGCGGATGGATCAGGACGCCGAGGCCAAGATGTCCCAGATGCGAGCTCAGCGCCTTGATCGAGGTGTCGGACGCCGCCCACAGCAGGCCGGCGCCGACCGCCAGCACGAGCGCACGTCCCCGTGCGAACCCGGCCAGCACGAGCCCCGAGCAGCCGACCACGCCGATGAACACCGCGAGCGTCGTCGGGTCATAGCGCGAGTGGGCGCTGGTCGCGTCGCCATGCAGCGTGGCCGCCAAAAACGCCAGCCCGACCGCCATCAGCCCGACCCCGATCCACTCCCGCCGAACAACCGGGATCCCAAACACCCGATCGGCGACCACCGTCAGCAGCACCAGTCCCCCGGCGATCACCGACTGCACAAGCGAGATCGGCGCCAGCGCCAGCGCGCCGACATGCAACCCCCACGAACAGAACGCAATCACGATCCCGAGCGTGTAAAGCGGCGAGCGGAACAAAGCCACCGAACTTCGCACCGGCCGCCGCAAGTCCACCTCCGGCGCCGCCCTAGCCCCCCGAAACTTATAAAGGAACCCCGCCACCGACCCAAACGCGGTCAAAAGAGCCAGCACAAGCCCCAATTGCACGGACAAGGACATCGTCCGAACGAGCGTAGCGGCAGACACGGCTTACCCGAGCCTGCACCAAGCCGGCCCCATCCCGTGGGCACAGGACGAAGGTGCGTCACACGTCTCGGGGGGACTCGCGGAACCTGGACCCCAGGTCCCGCGCCCAGGAAGACGTACCCGTCCCCCCGAGACGTGCGACGTACCGGAGTCTCAGGTGATCAAAGGGATGATGAGCAACGCGACGATGTTGGCGACCTTGATCATGGGGTTGATGGCGGGGCCGGCGGTGTCCTTGTAAGGATCGCCGACCGTGTCGCCGGTGACCGCGGCCGCGTGGGCCTCTGAGCCCTTGCCGCCGTACGCACCGTCCTCGATCAGCTTCTTCGCGTTGTCCCAGGCACCACCACCCGAGGTCATCGAGATCGCCATGAACAGCCCGACGACGATCACGCCGATCAGCAGGCCTCCGAGCGCCTCGGTGCTGATCAGCCCGACGACCAACGTGAACACGATCGGGATCAGCGACGGCAGGATCATCTCCCGCTGCGCGGCCTTGGTGACGAGCGCCACGGCGGTGCCGTATTCGGGCAGCTCCGTGCCCTCCATGATCCCCGGCTTCTCCTTGAACTGCCGGCGCACCTCCTCGACGACGGCACCGGCCGCGCGGCCGACCGCCTCCATCGCGAGCGAGGCAAACAGGTACACCATCAGACCGCCGATCAGCAGCCCGATCAGGACGGGTGGGTTTCCGATCGAGAAGTCCGGGAGCTTGCCCTTGGCCTGCAGCTCGCGCTCGAACGCGTTGAACAGCACCAGCGCGGCGAGCGCGGCGGAGCCGATGGCATAACCCTTGGTGACCGCCTTGGTCGTGTTGCCGACCGCGTCGAGCGGGTCGGTGACGTTGCGGACCTCCTCGGGCAGTTCCGCCATCTCGGCGATTCCGCCGGCGTTATCGGTGATCGGCCCGAACGCGTCGAGCGCGACGATGAAACCGGCGAGCGACAGCATCGCGGCCGCGGCGACCGCGATGCCGTAGATGCCGTTGGCGCCGCCGCCGCCGAGCTTCCAGGCGCCGAGGATCCCCATCGCGACGACGATCGCCGGCGGCGCCGTCGACTGGAAGCCCTGGGCGAGTCCCTGGATGATGTTCGTTGCGTGGCCCGTCTGCGATGCCCGCGCCGTGCTCTTGACCGGCGCGAACCGCGTCGAGGTGAAGTAGTCGGTGATCACGAACAGGCAGGCTGTGATCCCCACGCCGATCAGCGCGCACAGGTAGAACTTCCACCAGTGCGGGGCAGCACCGGTGCCGATGCTCGACTTGAACGTCAGGCCCTTCATCAGCCAGTACGTCACCGGGAGAAACGCCAGCGCGGCGAGCACGCCGGAGGCGATCAGCCCCTGGTACAGCGCCCGCTCGACGTTTCCGACCTTCGTCCGCACCGCGAACGTCCCGATGATCGAGGCGACGATCGCGACCGCGCCGAGCACGAGCGGATACAGCGCGACGGCCGACTGCTGGTTGAACAGCAGCACGCCGAGCAGCATCACCGCGACGGACGTCACGGCGTAGGTCTCGAACAGGTCGGCTGCCATCCCGGCGCAGTCGCCGACGTTGTCGCCGACGTTGTCGGCGATCACGGCTGGGTTCCGGGGATCGTCCTCGGGGATTCCGGCCTCGATCTTGCCGACCAGGTCGGCGCCGACGTCGGCGGCTTTGGTGAAGATGCCGCCGCCGAGCCTGGCGAACACCGAGATCAGCGAACCGCCGAAGCCGAGCCCGATCAGCGCGTCGACAGCGTGGCGCTGACTCTCGCCGGCCACCCAGGTCAGCACGCCGTAGTACCCGGCGACACCGATCAGCGCGAGGCCGACCACCAGCAGACCGGTCACGGCACCGCCGCGGAACGCGACCGACAGCGCGGGCGAGACGCCGCCGCGGGCCGACTCGGCGACGCGCGCGTTCGAGCGCACCGAGACGTTCATTCCGATGTAACCGGCGGCCGCAGAGAACAGGCCGCCGATCGCAAAGCCGATCGCGACGCGGATGTTCTGGATCGGGATCAGCGCGATGAACAGGACCACGCCAACACCGGCGATCGTCGTGTACTGGCGGTTCAGATAGGCGCGCGCGCCCTCCTGGACCGCCGCCGAGATCGCCTGCATGCGCTCGTTGCCGGGCGACAGCGCGATCAACATGCGCGAGGTGAGTACGCCGTAGACAATGGCGGCGGCCGCGCACACGAGTGCGACCAGCACGCCGTGGTGCGTCAGAAAGCTAGACAAGAAGTTCCTCCGGGAAGCTCTGTTTCGGGAAGAGGCGCGCGACTACAGCGGGCCAACAATGGCAACGGGCCGCCACTCGATGGGTTTGAGCGGAGGCCCGGCAAAGACGGCGCGGGAGTCTAGCGTGCGCCGCGCGCGAACGCCCTGTTGTCGCGAAGAGCTCCTATCGATCGGGGACCCAGAGGCGGCCAGAACGCTGCGCCGGGCCCGGTTCGCCGGGCTTCGGCGGCTCCGGCTCGGCCGCCGGCGGCGGCGCGGCCGGCTCGCCCGACGGCTCCGTCGAGCCGCTCGGCGGAGCGCCCGGCGGCTGAGCGCCCGGCGGCTTGCCGCCGATCCTCACGTACGCGAGCTGCAGTTGCGAGAGCGCGTCCCGGATCGGCCCCACCTGCGCCGGCGCCGAGTGCTCGAGCAGCGGCAATACGGCCCGGATCGCGTCGATCGCGACCTGCACCTGTTCCGGATCGCGCTCGTCCTCGGTTCCCGGCTGCAGCCCGGTGCGGCGCATCCCGAGGTTGACGAGCGTCACGACGTGCTCGAGCAGCACGTGCTCGACGCGGATCCGCTTGATCTCCGCCTCGTAGGCGGCGCGCAGTTCTTCTTCGCTCGGCTCGGGCTCGGTCGTGCTCATCTCAAGATCGCTCCAGGGCTCCAGCATATGTATCACGTGTGTCGGCGACAGCCGCCGCGTAGATCTCGGGCAGCGAGGCGCCCGCAGCCAGCATCCGGCGCTGGCGCTGGGACCCGTTGAGTTCCGGGAGCGCGATCTCGAGGCCGAGCTCGGCTCGCGCGGCCGCGGTCCACGCGAGCAGCCGCTCTCTGACCTCGGCCGCCGGGTACCGCTCCCGGGTGGTGAGATCGATCAGCTCGCCGTCGAGCCCGAAGCGAATCGCGCGCCACATGTTCTCCTCGATCATCCGCCCGGCCACATCCTGATAGCGAACCCCGGCATCGATCTCGCGCGCCGCCTGGGCGACGCATGCAACGATCAGCGCGGCCAGCGCCTCGGACTCGGGCGCGGTCGGCTGCGCGTCACAGATCCGAACCTCGACCGTCCCGAAGGTGAAATGCGGGCGGATCGACAGCCATACCTGGGTGTACTCGACGATCGACTTCGTCTGCACCAGGAAGTCGATGTAGTCGGCGTATGCGTCCCAGCCTCCGAACGGATCGGGAATCCCGCAGCGTGGGAAGCTCCGCGTGAACGTCTGCGTCCGGGCGCTGTGGAGCCCCGAGTCGCGCCCGTCAAGGAACGGCGACGACGCCGAAATCGCGAGCAAGAGCGGCAATACCGGGCGCAAGCGGTCACAGACGCGCACCGCGCGATCGGCGCCTCGGACGCCGACGTGCACGTGGAGCGAGAAGGTGTTGTTGCGCCAGGCGACGTATTTGAGCCCGTCCTCGACGCGGTGATAGTGGTCGGTGTCGATGATCCGCTGCTCGCGGTAGTCGGCCCATGGATGCGTTCCGGTGGCGCCCAGTGCGACGCCGCGGTCCGCCGCGAGCGCGAACAGCCGCCGGCGGTGCTCGCGCTGCGCGGCCGTGGCAGCGGCGAAGTCCTCGCCGCGGCCGGAACGGATCTCGATCTCTGAGGAGATCAGCTCACCGGCGATCGACGGGCCGAGCACCGGGTCGGCGGCGGCGGCGTCGCGCAGCTCCTCGAACCGTGGCACGAGCCCGAGCGAACCGGCGTCGAGCACAGCGAACTCCTCCTCGAGCCCGACCGTGAAGTCGGTCGACTCCTCGAAGGCCGCGCGCGCGGTGTCAAGATCAAGGGACACGCGGACCGGTCCCCTACGTCAAGTAGAAGTACAACGCGTAGAGCAGGTCTACGGCTGGGCTCGACGTGTGCACGGTCACCTCGGGCGGGACCTGGAGCAGCGCCTCGGAGTAGTTGAAGATGATCTTCACGCCGGCGTCGACCAGCTCGTCGGCGAGCGTCTGCGCCGCGGCTGAAGGGACCGCGAGCACGGCGACGACGATGTCCTCGTCCTCCACCACCGCCGGCAGGTCGGACTTGGGCCGCACCTTCAGGGGGCCGATATCGCTTCCGACCTTGTGCTGGTCGATATCGAACACGGCGACGACCCGGAAGCCGTGGTCGGCGAAGATGTCGGAGGTCGCGATCGCGGTCCCCAGATGGCCGGCGCCGAACAGTGCGATGTTGTGCTGCCCGGCCGTGCGCAGGATCTTCCGAATCTGTGTGACGAGCGAGTCGACGTTGTAGCCAACGCCTCGCTTGCCGAACTTGCCAAAGCCGCTGAGGTCGCGTCGGATCTGGGTCGAGTTGACGTGCGTGTAGTCGGCCAACTCCTGCGAGGAGATCGTGTCCCGGCCCATCTTGCGAGCCTGCGTCAGGACCTGCAGATACCGCGACAGCCGCGCGGCGACGCCAAGCGAAAGCTTCTCCCCCGGCCTGTCGGCACCCGGCTGTGAGACCACATCTCGATCGTCGCGGCCGACCGTGTAGCTCATCCGGACTCCACTCTACCGAGCCTACGCTCGAGCTCCAGTTCGTCGACGAGCAGCTCGAACGCCTCCTCGCCGTCGATCGTGATCACGGGAATCCGCTCCAGGTAGGCCTTGAAGAGCTGCTCATCGCTCTCGATGTCGCGCTCGAGCAGCTCGAACTCGTGCCTCACGCGGGCGCGCACCAGCAGCTCGCGGGCGTCGTCGCACAGACAGCAGCCGCCGCGGCCGTAGAGCACGACCGTGGTCACACGGTCACCGGAGGGCGCTCGCCATTCGCGTACACCTCGAGATCGAGGTAGGAGGGGTAAGCCCGCGCCGGCACGTACCGGGCCGCGCTCGCAATCATCGCCGCGTTGTCCGTGCACAGCTCGCGGGGCGGGATGTGGATCTCGACGCCGAGCTCGCTGAGCCGCGCTCGGAGCGCGCCGTTTGCCGCCACGCCGCCGCCGACCGCCAGCCGATCAAGGTCGGTCGCCGCCAACGCGCGCTGCACCCGCAGCGTCAGAGACTCGACGATCGCGCGCTGGTACGACGCGGCGAGATCGGCGCGCCGGCGCTCGGTCTCGTCTTCGCCGAGCTCCCGGACCCGGTAGAGCAGGGCGGTCTTGAGGCCCGCGAACGAGAAGTCCAGGCCGGGCAGGCGCGCGCCGATCGGGAACTCGAACGCGGCCGGGTCGCCTTCGCCGGCCAGCCGCTCGAGCGCTGGGCCCCCGGGGTAGCCGAGCCCGAGCAGCCGCGCCCCCTTGTCGAATGCCTCGCCCGCGGCATCGTCGAGCGTCTGGCCGAGCAGCTCGTAATCGGGCCCCGGGTCGGTCACGCGCGCGAGCTGCGTGTGGCCGCCACTCGCAACCAGGCTCAGGAACGGCGGCTCGAACGGCTCCGCGCCGAGCAGGCTCGAGGCGACGTGGCCGTGCAGGTGATCGACCGGGGCCAGCGGCAGCTGGTATGCCGCGGCGAGCGCCTTCGCGCTCGCGACCCCGACGAGCAGTGCGCCCACGAGCCCGGGCCCTTGTGTGACGGCGACGAGCTCGACCTCGGGTAGCGAGGTTCCCGCCGCCGACAGCGCGTCGGCGACCACATCGTCGATCTGCTCGAGGTGGTGGCGCGAGGCGATCTCGGGTACGACTCCGCCATAGCGATCATGGATGCGCTGCGAGGAGATGACGTTCGAATGGATCCCGCCGGCCGCGTCGATCACGGCCGCGCAGGTGTCATCACAACTCGTCTCGATCGCGAGGATCACGCCTGCACCCTCAGCCGGTCGTGCCGGCGCCCGAGTCAGCCTCGCTCGCACGCCACATGATCACGGCGTCCTCGCCCGTGTCCTGGTAGTACCGCCGCCGTGTTCCGGCCGCGCGGAACCCGAAGCGCTCGTACAACACGATCGCGCCCGCGTTGGAAGTGCGCACCTCGAGCGTCAACGGCGCGTCCGGCCCGGTGCGCTCGATCATCGCCGCCAGCAGCTCGCTTGCGAACCCGCGCCGGCGGGCACGTGGGTCGACGGCGATGTTCATCAGATGCCACACCTGGTCGTAGCGCGAACAGATCAGGTATCCCACGAGCCGCTCCGATTCGACGGCGGCGAGGCAGATCCCAGACGGCTTCGAGAGCTCGAGCACGAACATCGCGAGCGACCATGGGGTCGGAAACGCGCGGCGCTCGATCGCGATCACCTGTGGGAGATCGGAGTAGCGCAGCGCGCGGATCGTCGTGGCGGGATGGGTGGTCATGCGCTTGGCTTCGAACGACGCGAGATCTCGGCGTCCGGCAGCCGGAGGTACTTGGGAACGATCTCATCGGGGGCACCCGCGCGCAGCCCGCGCGCGATGGCGCAGTGGTTGATCGCGGTGACCCTGTGAAGCATCGCCTGGTCCTCCGGGATGAACGCCCCCGAGGGCTCGAGAACGGCCCTGAACTTTACCGCGCCGTCCCCGATCGCCAGCACCGTCTCAGGCAGTCCGGCCAGCTTTGCCGCCAGCGTGGCGGGGGTCAGGGCGACCGGCGCCAGCATCCGGTCGTCCCCGTGCCAGATCGCCGCGAAGACCTCGCCGCGCCGCGCGTCGAGAACGGCGGCGACAGCGCCGGTGGCCGCCGCACCCGAGTCGGGTCCGGCGTTGCGGGCCAGCGACTCGAGCGTCGATACGCCGGCCAGCGGAATCCCGCGCGCCGCGGCCAGCGCGCGCGCGGTCGCAACCCCGATCCGCAGGCCCGTGAACGTTCCCGGTCCGATGCCGACGGCGAGCCGATCGACGTCTCCCCAGCCGGCGCCGGCCCGTTGCAGCAGCTCCGCGATCAGCGGCAACAGGCGGGCGGCATGGCGCGGCCGGACGTCCGGCGGCGGGTCGTCACGGAGCTCATCGACGCTGTCCGCCCGCGCCAGAGCCACGGTCGTGGCGCTCGTCGCCGTGTCGAGCGCAAGGATCATCGGTCGATCTCGACGCAACGGCGGTCGCCTCCATCATGAAGCAGGCGCACGCGAGCGGCGACGCGGGCGAACCCCGCGATCGCCTCCTCCTCCCCACCCGGCCACTCCACGAACCCGATCGTGTCGGGTCCGAGGTAGTCCGCCAGCAATTCCGGCTCCTCGCCCGCCAGCCCGGCGATCCGGTACAGGTCGAGATGAGATACCGGCACGGCCGCCGGATACCGCTGGCCGATCGTGAACGTCGGGCTAGTGACCGGGCTCTGCACCCCGAGCGCGCGGCAGGCGCCGCGCACGAATGTCGTCTTGCCGGCGCCGAGCTCGCCCTCGACGAGCACGACGTCACCGGGCCTCAGCGAGGCGGCGAGTTCAGCGCCGAGTGCCTCGGTCTCGGCGGCGTTGCTCGTGCAGTGGCGGCGCACTACTGCGGATGGCGGATGACCACGACCCGCGCCCACGTGCCGAGCCCGAGCAGCGATGCCGCGACAAACACCTCACCGAGCAGCGCGATGCCCGTCTTCGGTAGCGGCGCCGGGCGTGCCGGCTTAGCCGGCCGCGCGGACCGCGGCTTCGGGGAGATGTGCGCGGGAAGGGGCACGGGCGGGGTTGGCGACAGCCTCGTCGTCGCGCCCGCGGCCGTCCCCACAGACGCCATCAACGCGGCGGCGGCGAGCAGCGCCGCCGCTCCTCGAACGCGGGACATAGGTACCAAAACACTGTAGAGAAGCTCGCGGCGCGGGGTCGCTCGCTGGCGACTTCGGTACCGTCATGCGCTGCATGGCCACCGCTCCCGCGCCGAACAAGCCGTTGGGTCGACTCGCCGCGCTTCGGGCACGGTACGAGCCGCGGCTCGAGGGCCTGCGGGGCTCCGATACGGCCAAGGCGGCCGGGCTCGCGGGCGCGATGATCGCCAACAACGTTCTCGCGCTCGGCTCCACGGTCGTGTTCGCGCGGGAGCTGACCGACTACGGCTCGCTCGGCGCGCTGATCAGCTATCTCCTGATCCTGACGGTGGCCGGGCAGGCGATGCAGGTCGCAACGGCGCGCGAGGCAGTGCTAGGGCACCTGGGGGTCGGACCGGCGCTCCTCGCGACGATGCGGAACTGGACCCGGTCGATGCTGTTCGTCACCGCCGTTTTGACCGTGCTCTCGGTCATCTTCCGGAATCCGATCGCATCGGCGGTCGGTGTACACAAGTACCCGTGGGCCGCCGCACTCGGGATCCCGACCGGCTGCATGTACCTCCAGGTCTCGCTGCTCCGTGGCGCGATGCAGGGCGTCGGCGATTACAAGGGCGTCGGGCTGAGCCTGATCGGCGAGCAGGCAGTCCGGCTCGTCGCCGGCGCTGCGTTCGCGCTCGCGTTCAGCGTCTCGGGCGCGTACCTCGGCTCGATCATCTCGTACGTCGCGTTATCGGCGTACTGCTGGGTCCAGCTGCACAAGGACGCAGCCGCGTACTCAGGACAGCCCGCCGGTGCCGACGAGCGGCCGGCACCGGCGCCGATCTCGTTGTGGAGCCACGTCCGGCGGGCGTGGGCGCCGATCGCGGGCCTGGCCGTGATCGCGGTGCTCCAGAACATCGACATCATCGCGGCGAAGCACCGGTTCGACAGCCGCACCGCGACTTCGTACGCGGCGGTGGCGGTCGCGGCGAAGGTGCTCGTCTGGGTCGCGATCGGCGCCGGCTTCTATCTTGTGCCGGAGGTCTCGCGCCGGCGGGCCGAGGGTCAGGACACGCGCCCCGTGCTGTTCCGCGCACTGGCGATCATCGGCGTCTGCGCGATCCCGTGCCTGCTGATCTTCGCGGTCGCTCCGCATCTGCTGATCAAGACCGTGTTCGGAGCCAAGAAGGCCACCGCGTCCAGCTCACTGCTCCCACTCGGGGCCGCGTTCTGCGTCCTGTCGGCAACCTATCTCGCGATCCAGTACATGCTCGCGTTGAAGCGGACCTGGTTCCTGATCGCGATCGCGTGCGTGGCCGTCGCCGAGCCGGTGCTGCTGCTGCACGCCTCGCGCAAGCCGGCGGGCTTCGCGGCGGTCGTGCTCGCAATCCAGGCGGTCGGCGCGCTGCTCGCGTTCACGCTCGCGTTACGGCGCGACAGCCCGCGCCCGAGAACCGCGGCGACGCCTGAGCCGGCGTAGCGCCAGCCGCGGGGCCAGCCGGCAGTCCTACGCCTGAGCAGCCAGGTATTCGGCGATTCGCTCGGCCGCGGTCCGCAAGCGCCGGAAATAGGCCGCCCGGCTGAGCGACAGATCGAGCGCCGCCTGCTCGTGACTCACGGCCGGCTCGAGATACCCCCTGATCAGCACGCGTTGCAGCAGTTTTTCGTTTTCGGAGTCGCCGAACGCACGCGCGGCCGCATCCCGGAACAGAACCCGGACCGACTCGACCCGCTCGTCGGCCGTGTCCCCCGTGGCGAGCGGGCTGCGGGCGAGCTCGTGCGGGACGCGGAAGTTGCGCAGCGCCTCGCGCACGGCCTCCAGACCGACCTGCGGCGCGGCTTCGAGCTGTGGCGGCGCAAGGCCGAGCTCGGCGTACACGACCGCGCGTTGCGCCGCCAGCAGCCCGCCCGGTCCGTAGTCGATCCGGTAGCACTCGATCCGGCGGTCCCCGAGCGCGAGATCTAGGCCGGCGAAGCGTTGCGCTCCGAGCGCCTGCGCAAACGCGATCGCGTCGGGGTTCGCCGGGTTGATCGGGAGGTAGGCGAAGCGGGGGTTCACCGCGCCTGAGCGCAGCACGCCGGCGACGCCCAGCATCGCCTGGACGCGGCCGCGAGGGTCCCCGGTGAGGTCCACCGAGTCATGCCACAGCACCGCTTCGCCAAGGCTCGCATCGGCCGCCGCGTGGGCGAGCCACGGGCCGAGCAGCGGATCCTCGTGCGCAAACTTCGGCGCCGTCGCGGTCGTCATGCAGACCATGTATCCGGATAGGCGATCCTCGGTGTCGCGCGCGATCGCGACCCGCTCGGGCGCGTGCTCGAAAAACCGGCGCGTGTACGGCCACCACTGCTCGAAGTGCCTGGCTTTGAGCTCCTCGCCGATCCGCTCGGAGTCACCCTCGCGGACGTCGTCGATCCGATAGTCGACGCTCCCCTCCCAGCCGAAGCCCCAGCGAATCGCGCGGTTCTCGATCAGGTGGGCCATGTCGATCGCGAGCAGCGTGTCGCCGCGCCGGGCGCGTTCGTAGAGATAGTCGACGATCCGTCGTCTGAGCTCGCGCTCGCGCTCCTGGTCGCGCCGGCGCAGATCGGCACGCAGCGCCTTGCGGACCAGCTCGTGCAGCGCGAGGCCATCGCCGAGCGGCTCGGTGAACGTGAGCGCGTTGAGCCCGGCGTACGCCGTCTCCGCGTGGTCGTCGGGCAGCACCGCGCGGAGCAGGTCGACCGTCGTCACGCGCGCGATCGCGGCGACGCCGAGCGCTGAGAGCCGTGCGCCCTCGAGCTCGGACTCGGCCAGGCGGCGGATCAGCGAGTACACGATCTCGGGTTTGTCGTCGCCGCGCTCGGGGCTCCAGCTGCTGTCCGCGGCGGCCGTGTCCGCGGCGAGGGCGAGTGCCAGTGGCGAGCCCTCGGCCCACGCGACCACTGCCGGCGCGCGCTCGTCGCTGAGCCCGTGCGTGGCGAGCAGCGCGAGCGCCTCATCCGGGGGCAAACCGCTCAGCTCGACGTCGGCGGCGACACCCTCCCAGCCGCCGGCGAACCAAGCGGCGTCGGGCGCCCGTCGTCCGGCGATCACGACGACCGTCCGTCCCGGCAATGACGGCAGCAGGCCACGCCGCAGATACCCGTCCAGCGCGGTCATCCGCTCGTAGGTATCGATCAGGACCAGCGGGCGCTCGGACGTTCGCGCTCCGGCAAGGACCGCTTCGAGCGCGTCGGGCATCGGCGGGAGCTCTCGCCCTTCGACGAAGAATGCCTCGCGATCAACTGCCTCCGCCCGCCTACCCAGCTCCCGTAGCAGCGTGCTCTTGCCGATCCCGCCAGGTCCGTGGATGAAAACGACGCTTGCGGGCGGATCATCGCCGAGGCAGGCCTCGAGCATCGCCAGCTCCGCGCTGCGCCCGACGAAGCGCGACGTATCGAGGTCGACCATGCGGGCAGCAAGCGTCCCTTCCCCGGGCCCACCCTGGTGCACGGACCGATGCGGGTCGCGCTTTACCACCCGGTTAGGGTAGCCACGATTTCACCGGCGGCAATCCCTCGCACACGCGCGTGTGGCGGGTATAGGGTCGGATGCGTCGGCATCAACGACAGGAGGTGAGATGGCGGTCATCAAGATCATCGAGCTCGTCGGAAGCTCAACCAGCAGCTCCGACGGCGCCGTCAAGGCTGCGCTCAGCGACGCGCAGGCAACGCTGCGAAACATCAAGGCGGTCGACGTCGTGTCGGTCGGCTTGCGCGGCGACAACCTCGATGAATGGCGCGCGCACGTACGCGTGGCATTTCTGATCGAGCGCGTCAGCGAGTAGCTGGCTGCGGAGGTGACGCGGCACTAGAACAGACCGAGTTGCGCCGCCGGCTCGGGCTCCCGGCCCGCCGGCGGCTCCTCGGCCTCGGGAACCGGCTCCGGTTGCTCGTCGAGCTCCCGAATCGGGTGCACGGGCTCCGGCTGCAGCGGCGGTCCGAGCGCAAGCAGATCCGGGATCCGGTGGAAGTCGGCGCGCAGCATCTCGAGCGTCGACGGGGTGTACAGCGCCGCCGCCGGGTGGTAGAGCGGATACAGCCGCACTGCGCGGGGCCCAATGACCCGCACCTCGTCCTGACCGTGGAGCCTCGAGATTCCGGTGCTGTCGCCACGCAGGAGCTTGGTTGAGAAGTTCCCGAGCGTGCAGATCACCGTCGGCTCGATCAGGTCGATCTGCCGGTGCAGGTAGTCCTGGCAGGACTCGATCTCGCGCGGCATCGGGTCCCGGTTGTCCGGAGGGCGGCATTTGAGAGTGTTGGCGATGAACACGTCGGGGCGTTCCATCCCGATCTCGCCCAGCAGCTTGTCGAGCAGCTTCCCGGCCTGGCCCACGAACGGCAGCCCCATCCGATCCTCGTTCGCCCCTGGCGCCTCGCCGATGAACATCAGCTCAGCGTCGGCGTTGCCGGCGCCGAACACGACGGTCGTCCGAGTTTGGTGCAGCGGGCAACGAACGCATCCGCGCGCCTCTTCATAGACGGCCTTCAAGAGCTCACGGCGCTCTGTGGCGCTCCTCACAGCACGCGATGTTAACCCGACTTGCAGACGGGGTATGATGTTGACGAGGCCGTCACCTTTGGGGCGGACCTGACACCAACACCACGCTTTTCACCACAGCCGACCGGTATCTCAGATGCGGGAACTGGAACGGGATTCCTCCTCGGACACCCCTACGTGTAGGAGCCTGGCGATTATTGGCCGGGGTCGCCTTGGCGGCGCGCTGGCGGCGGCGCTGAGGAGTCCTGGCTCACCTTACGACGTCGTCGGGCCGCTGGGGCGCGGCGCCTCGCCGACTGGCGTCGACGCGGTTCTGCTTTGCGTCCCGGATGCCGAGATCGCCGCGGCGGCGACCCTGATCGCTCCCGGCCCCGTCGTCGGCCACTGCTCCGGCGCCACTGGCCTCGACGTGCTCGCGCCGCACGAGGCGTTCTCTCTGCACCCGCTGATGACGGTCACGGCCGCCGGCGCGCAGTTCGCGGGCGCCGGCGCGGCAATCGCGGCGGCGACGCCGCGGGGCTCCGAGGTCGCGTTCGAGCTCGCCCGCGCGCTCGGGATGCGGCCGTTCATGGTCGACGACAGTGACCGCGCCGCCTACCACGCCGCCGCCTCGATCGCGTCGAACTTCCTGATCACCGTCGAGGCGGCCGCCGAGCGTGTCGCCGCGACGGCGGGCGTCGATCGGCAGGTATTCGTCCCGCTCGTCCGCGCGACCGTCGAGAACTGGGCGGCGCTCGGGTCCGAGCGCGCGTTGACCGGCCCCGTGGCCCGGGGCGACGCGGCGACGGTGGAGGCGCAGCGCGCGGCCGTCGCCGAGCGCGCTCCCGACCTGCTGGCCCTGTTCGACGCACTCGTCGACGCTACCCATGCCCTTGCCCACGCCGAGATCGGGGCAACGGCGTGACCACGATCCGCTCGGTCGCCGAGCTGCGAGCCGCGCTCGCCGACCACCGCCGCGCCGGCGCGACGATCGGCCTCGTGCCGACGATGGGCGCACTACATGACGGCCACCTGTCGCTGCTTCGGGCAGCCCGCCGTCAGTGCGACGTCGTCGTGATGTCGCTGTTCGTCAACCCGACCCAATTCAACGACTCCTCCGACCTCGCTGCGTATCCACGCGACGAGCGGCGCGACGCGGACCTCGCGGCCGCCGAAGGGGTCGACTACCTGTTCGCGCCGCCAGTCGAAGAGGTCTACCCGACCGGCTTCGCCACCACCGTCCACGTGGGTGACATGACCGAGACACTCGAGGGTGTCCACCGGGGTAGCGGCCATTTCGACGGCGTCACGACGGTGGTGACGAAGCTGTTCAACATGGTCGGCCCGGACGTCGCCTACTTCGGGCAGAAGGACGCGCAGCAGGCGATCGTGATCAAGCGGCTCGTCCGCGACCTGGACATGCCCGTCCGGATCGAGGTCTGCCCCACCGTCCGTGAGCCGGACGGGCTCGCGATGTCAAGCCGCAACGCGCACCTGTCGGCTGCCGAGCGTGAGCGTGCAGCCGCGCTCAGCCGCGCGCTCGATGCCGCGCAGACGGCGGTCGACAACGGGGAGCTCAGCGCCGCGGCGGTCGCCGCCCTCGCGCACACCGAACTCGACGCCGCGGACGTCGACACCGAGTACTTCGCGCTCGTCTCGAGCGACACGCTGGCACCCGTGGAGACGATCGACGGTGACGTGCTCGCCGTCGTGGCTGCGCGGGTCGGCAACACACGTCTGATCGATAACCAACCGCTCTCGACCGTTCACCGCAACGGCGGGAAGCACTGAAACAACGGAGGCATTTGACATGCAGCGCACGATGCTGAAGTCGAAGATCCACCGGGCGACCGTGACCGATTGCGACCTGCACTATGTCGGGTCGATCACGATCGATCCCGAACTGCTGGAGGCCGCCGACATCCGTGAGTTCGAGCAGGTCGCGATCGTCGATGTCGACAACGGCGCCCGCTTCGAGACGTACACGATCGCGGGCGAGCCCGGCTCGGGCGACATGAAGGTCAACGGCGCCGCGGCGCGACTCGTCCACAACGGGGACACGATCATCGTGATCTCCTACGGCGCCTACGACCCCGACGACCTCGAGCACTACGAGCCGCGCGTGGTCCACGTCGACGTGCACAACCACATCATCGATATTGACAACGAGGTGGCGACCCTCTTGACGGCGTCAACCTCATAAGGAGGCGATTCGATGTCATCCGCTCCTCCCCACATCAACGTCCCGTCCGACGCCTCAGGGCTGCCGGTCACACTGCCGATATTGCTCGAGAAGAAGCGCCTCGGCGAGCCGATCGTGATGGTCACGGCGTACGACTTCCCGAGTGCGCGTGCCGCCGAAGCTGCCCGGGTCGACCTCGTCCTGGTCGGCGACTCGGGCGCGATGACCGTGCTCGGGTACCCGTCGACGATCCCGGTGACGACGGAAGAGCTGCTGATGCTCGCGCGCGCCGTTCGGCGCGGGCTGCGGACCCCGTTCCTGATCGGCGATCTGCCGTTCGGGTCCTACGAGAGCTCAGACCAGCAAGCGGTCGAAACCGCGATGCGGTTCGTCAAGGAGGCGGGCTGCGACGCCGTCAAGCTCGAACGCGGCAACGAGACCTCGGTCGCACGGGCCCGCGCGATCGTCCAGGCCGGGATTCCCGTGATGGGCCACGTCGGGCTGACCCCGCAGACCTCGACGGCGCTCGGCGGGTACCGAGCGCAGGGCCGCAACACGGCCGCCGCGGTGCGGATCGCCCACGAGGCACTCGCGCTGCAGGAGGCGGGCTGCTTCTCGCTCGTGTTCGAGGCGATCCCCGCCGCCGTCTCCGCGGAGCTGATGCCGCGGATCGAGATTCCAGTGATCGGAATCGGCGCAGGTCCGGCGACCGACGGCCAGGTGCTCGTGTTCCACGACCTACTCGGCATCCGCGAGGGCCGTGGAGCGCGGTTCGTCCAGCGGTATGCCGACCTGCAGGATGAGATGAACAACGGCATCGCGGCATTCGCGGCGGATGTCCGCGGGCGGCGCTATCCGCAACCCGAGCACACGTACTCGATCGACGACGGTGAACTGGAGCGCTTCAGAGCCGATCTCGGATAGTCGCCGCGCGCAAACGCTAGGAACACGAGCTGGCGGCGCTGCACCAATAGCATCCCCGGGATGCCGCGCCTCGGACAGGTCTTCGGTCCCCGTGACCGTATCTACTTTGAGCTGTTCGAAGAGGCGGGGAGGAACATCCTCCAGGCGGCGGATCTGCTCGACCGCATGCTCCGCAACTTCCCGGACTCGAAGCTGCTGGCACGGGACATCCTGATCTGCGAGCAGGAGGGCGATCGGATCACGCACGACATCATCGATCGCCTCAACCACACGTTCGTGACGCCGATCGACCGCGAGGACATCCTCGCGCTCGCATCGGCGCTCGACGACATCGTCGACTACACCGAGGAGGTCGCCGACTATCTCGGCCTGTACAAGATCGAGGCGCCGATGGATCAGGCGATCAAGCTCGCGCACGTGCTGCTGTCGGCGGCCCGCCAGATCGCCGATGCGATCCCCCGGCTGCGCGGCTTCCGCGATATCTCCCATTACACGGTCGAGATCAACCGGCTCGAGAACGAGGGGGACCGGATCACGCGTGAGGCCGTTGCATCGCTGTTCGACGGCGGCATCGACCCGATGGTCGTGATCCGATGGAAGGATCTGTTCGAGCGGCTCGAGGCGGCGATCGACGCGACCGAGCACGTCGCGAATATCCTCGAGGGCATCGTGATCAAGAACTCCTGAGCGATGAGCTCCGCCGCCGATCTCCTGCGACAGGTCAACCGCTCGATGATCGCGTTCGACCTCGCGCTCGGGAGCGGCGCGCTGCTGGCGCCGTCCGCGACGCTGCGGGTGCTGGGGCACGACGCGCCGTCCGAAGACGCCAAGCACCTGTTTCGCCGCTGCGGGCCGATCTGGCTCACGTTCTCGGCAGCGCACGCGGTGGCCGCGACGCGGGATCAGCCCGAGGACTGGTGGGCGCTCGCGTGGCTGCGCGGAACCGAGATCGCCACCGACGCGGTGTGGGCCGCCTCGCCGGCGGTCTCGCGCCCCGGGGCGAAGCTCGGGCTCCGGTTCGCCGGCGCATTCAATCTGGCCGTCGCGATCGGCTTCGCGACGCTTGCCCGCAGACAGAGCTCAGCGGCTGCCTGCCAGCCGACGGTCACCGGTTGACCAGCACCCACGCTCCGAGATAGCTTGCCCGCCGTGGAGTCGAGGGAGCTCTCTCACGGCAGCAGCCTGTCGGTGCGAGACGCGACGGTCCGTTTCGGCGGCATCACGGCGCTCGATGGCGTTTCGGTCGACGCGAACACCGGCGAGGTGGTGGGCGTGATCGGGCCCAACGGCGCGGGTAAGACGACGCTGTTCAATCTGATCTGCGGCTTCATCACGGCAGATTCCGGCGAGATCAGCTGGCGCGGCGAGCCGCTCGTGAAGATCCGCCCTGACCGGCTTGCCTCGCTCGGGATCGCCCGGACGCTGCAGGGTGTCGGCCTGTTCACGCAGCTGACGGTGATCGAGAATGTGATGGTCGGCGCCGAGCGCTTCCGCCGCACGCGAATCGGCAGCGCGCTGCTCGGCCTCCCCCGCTCCGATCGCGACGAGCGAGCGCTGCGCGAGCGCGCGACCGCGGCGCTCGAACGCGTCGGCTGCGCCGATGTCGGCGACCGCCTTCCCGGAACGCTGCCCTACGCCATGCAGAAGCGGGTGGCGCTTGCCCGCGCACTTGTCTCCGAGCCCGAGCTGCTGCTGCTCGACGAGCCGGCCGGCGGCCTCGACGCCGGCGAGCTATCAGAGCTGGCGCAGCTGATCGTGTCGCTCGGGAGCTCGATCGCGGTGATGCTGGTCGACCATCACATGGACCTCGTCACATCGGTCTGCGACCGCATGGTGGTGCTCGACTTCGGGCGCGTGATCGCATCCGGCGTCCCGCCCGAGGTGCGCCAGGACCCGCGCGTGCTCGAGGCCTACCTCGGACGCGAGGCGAGCGATGAAGATGGTGCGCTGACGGGGGGGCCGGGCGATGCTCACAGTTGAGGGCCTGACCACCGACTACGGCCCCGTTCGGGCCGTCGACGACGTCTCGCTCGAGGTCAAGGGGGGAACCGTGACCTCCGTGCTCGGAGCCAACGGCGCCGGCAAGACCACGCTGCTGCGAACGATCACCGGGCTCGTACGTCCAACCTCCGGTCGCGTGCTGCTCGACGGCGAGGACATCACCCGCCGGCCGGTCGAGGAGATCGTCCGCCGGGGGATCGCCCATGTGCCCGAGGGGCGCGGCGTGATCACCGAGCTGACGGTCACCGAGAACCTGCGCCTCGGCGGCCTGTGGCGAGGCCGGGAGGCGGCACCACTGAGCGAGATCTACGAGCTGTTCCCGCGCCTTGAGGAGCGCGCCTCACAGCCCGCATCGCGTCTGTCAGGCGGCGAGCGCCAGATGCTCTCGATCGGGCGGGCGCTGGTGGCGCGCCCGCAGGCGCTGCTGCTCGATGAGCCGTCGCTCGGGCTCGCACCGCTGCTGGTCGCTCAGATCATGTCGCTCGTCCGGCGGCTCGCCGACACGCTCGAGCTGGCGGTGCTGCTGGTGGAGCAGAACGCGCGCAGCGCGCTGTCGATATCGGACCACGGAATCGTGCTCAACCTCGGCCGAGTCGTCGCCGATCAACCGCCGGCGGAGCTCGCGGCCGACGAGCGCCTCCGCCACGCCTACCTCGGATTCTGAGATGACCAAGTTCATCGACCTCACTCTCAACGGCGTCTCGACCGGCGCCGTGTACGCCGCCGTCGCGCTCGCGCTGGTGCTGATCTGGCGCGCGACCAGGATCGTCAACTTCGCCCAGGGGGCGATGCTGATGATCACGACCTTCATCGCCTCGAGCGTGATCAACTCCTCGGGCTCCTACTGGCTCGGATTCGCCGTCGCGCTCGTCTCGGGACTGCTGCTCGGCGCGGTCGTGGAGCGCGTGCTGATCCGCCCGGTCGAGAACGGACCCCCGCTCAACGCCGTGATCGTCGCGCTCGGCCTGTACACGCTGCTGGTCGCCGCCGCCGGCATGATCTGGGGCAACACGCCGCGCGCCTTCCCGGCCGCGTTCTCGCTTCGCGGCTACGACGTCGGCGGTACGCGGCTGCTGTTCGCGCCCAACGACACGTTCATTGTGCTGATCGTGATCGGCGTCGCGCTCGTGCTGGCGCTTCTGTTCCGCCGCACGTCGCTCGGCCTGCAGATGCGTGCCGCGGCGTTCACGCCGGAGGTCGCGAGGCTGCTCGGGGTGCGCGTCGGGCGGATGTTCACGCTCGGGTGGGCGCTGGCCGCGCTCGCCGGGGCGCTCGCCGGGGTGCTGGTCGCGCCGTCGGTGTTCCTCGGGCCGAACAACTTCGACCCGATCTTGATCAGTGGCTTCGTCGCGGCCGTGCTGGGCGGGCTCGACAGCCCGCCCGGATCGGTGATCGGCGGGCTCGTGCTCGGCCTCGCGCTGTCTTACGTGTCGGGGTATGAAGGCTCGGCGCTGGCGCCGCTCGCGGCGCTCCTGATCCTGGTCGTGGTCCTGATGGTGCGTCCCGGCGGACTGTTCTCGGCCACCCGCGAGCGGCGCGTATGAGCGCCCTCGGGGCCCGCGTCGGAGGCGTCCGCACTTTGCTGGCACGCCACACGCTGATTCGCTCGCTGGCGATCGTCGTCGGCACCGGGATCGTGCTGCTCGTCCTCAGCGATGCCTTCAGCGCCTACCGCGACCTCCAACTGGCCGACGGCGCGTACTACTTCGCGGCGCTCGCGGGGCTGACCGTGCTCGCCGGGCTGAGCGGCCAGATCTCTCTGGGCCACGGGGCCCTGATGGCGGTCGGCGCGTACACGGTCGTGTTGCTGATCGGCAACGAGGGCTGGGCGCTGTTGCCGGCGCTGGTCGCGGCCGTACTCGTGAGCGCGGTGATCGGGATCCCGGTCGGCTGGGCTGCGAGCCGCCTTCGAGGCCCGTATCTGGCCGGAGCGACGCTCGCGTTCGCCGTCGGCCTGCCGGCGCTCGCGGACAAGTTCCCGGGAACCTTCGGCGGCGAGAACGGCCTGACGATCAATCCTCCGATCCCGCCGTCGTTCCTCGGCTCGAGCTTCCCGCTCGAACGCTGGGAGGCATGGATCGCGTGCATCGGCGCGCTGGTGGTTCTGTTCGTGCTTTACAACCTGATCCACAGTGGCGTCGGGCGGTCGCTGCGCGCGGTGCGCGACGACGAGATCGCGGCATCGCTCTGCGGCCTGCGGGTCGGACGCATGCAAACGCTCGCCTTCACGGTCAGCGCCGGCTGCGCGGGGCTCGGTGGCGGCCTGCTCGCCCTCGTGCTGCAGCTGGCGCAGCCAGGAGCGTTCCCGCTGCAGCTGTCGCTGTCGCTGCTGACCGGCGTCGTGCTCGGCGGCCTCGGGTCGCTCGCGGGCGCGATCTGGGGCGCCGCGCTGTTGGTGCAGCTGCCGAACTGGACCAACGACCTGGCGCACTCGTTCTCACTCTCGACCAAGGTCTCCGCGAACCTGCCGCTGGCCATCTACGGGCTCGTGCTGATCGGCGCGATGCTCGTCTGGCCGAGCGGGATCCAGGGGGGCGTCAGGGCGATCGGCGCTCGACTCCGCTCCATGCGCGCGCGAGGCTAGGGACCCCGAGCAGGGCCGCCTCGACCTCGCGCAGCCGTTCGTGATCGCCGCGGACCCCGATCGCCGCTTCGTTGTACAGGAACGCTTCGGCGAGCCGCACGATCGCGTAGGCGAGCGTCTCCGGATCCGCCGGCGGGCGATACTCACCGGCCGCCACCTCGGCGGCGATCAGCGCGTGCACGCAGGCGACCGCGCGCGGCCGAACGATTCCGTCGTCGGTGGTCAGGACGCGGAGCGCGCCCCCAGGCTCCTGCTCGAACAGCCGTCGCAGAGCCGGCGAGCGCGCGAGGCTGCGGTTGATCTGGTCGAACACCTCGAGCAGGCCCTCGGCACCGCGTCGTCCCGTGCCCGCCCGCTTGCTCGCGATCAGGCGCTCGAGCTCCGCGGCGATCACCTCGCCCAGCAGCCGCTCTCTGGATCCGAACCAGCGGTAGATCGTGGCGCGGCTCAATCCGAGCCGGCCGGCGACCTCCGTCAGGTCCACGCGCTGCCCCCGGACGTACTGCGCGGTGGCCACGCGCAACACATCAGCCCTCGACGCCGTCGGCGGGCGTCCCCGGCTAACGGTCGTTGGCATCACAAGACCTTAATACGACTCGGTTAAGAAGCTCGACATGATCGCGACGTTCCGGATTAGTATTCGAAACGTCCGAGGGAGAACGTATCGAAACCGCGCGCGGATGACGCGCGCTCGTGGCCGTGCAACCCGACCCAGGAGGAGAGAGATGAGACGTCTCAGCAGACCGCCGCTGGCCATAGCTGCCGCGGCGGCGATCGTCGCGCTAGTCATCGCCGGCTGCGGCTCTTCGAAATCCGGCTCCGGCAGCAGCGCCAACACGCCCGGAGTCACCGCGACGAGCATCACGTTCGGCACGCATACGCCGCTGACCGGGGCGGCCGCGCCGGGCTACAGCGAGATCGCGCCGGCGTCGCAGGCGTTCTTCAACTACATCAACGCCCACGGTGGCGTGTTCGGACGCAAGATCCACCTGATCATCAAGGACGACGGATACAACCCGACCAACACAGTCAACGTCGTCCACCAGCTCGTGCTCCAGGACAACGTGTTCGGAATCTTTGAAGGCCTCGGGACGCCGACGCACACCAAGGTCGTCGGATTCCTCAACGCGTCGAAGATCCCCGACATGTTCATCGCCTCTGGGTGCCCCTGCTGGGACAAGGGAACGGCCCAGCCGTACTCGTTCGGTTGGCAGCCGAACTACACGATCGAGGGCAAGATCCTCGGCCAGTACCTCAAGCAGCACTTCGCCGGCAAGAAGGTCGGCGTGCTGTACCAGGATGACGACTTCGGCCAGGGCGGCCTCGCCGGGATCATGGATGAGCTGCCCGCGTCTGCCATCGTCGCCAAGGAGCCCTACCAGGTGGGCGTGACCACGCTCGCGCCGCAGATCACCGCGATCAAGGCGGCCAAGGCGGACGTGCTCGTCGACTTCACCGTGCCGGCCTACACCGCGATCGGGCAGCTGACGTCGTTCACGCTCGGGTACAAGCCGCAGCTCGTGGTCTCGAACGTCGGGATCGACCCGACCACCGTCGGTGGCCTGCTGAAGGTGATCTCCAAGGGCAAGGCGTCCGGCACCGGCCTGATCGAGGGCGCGATCACGGACGGCTACCTGCCGTCGAACACCGACGCGGCGAATCCGTGGATCCAGTTGTTCATGAAGGTCCACCAGCAGTACGACGCCAGCGCACCGTTCGACGGCAACGTCGAGTACGGGATGGCGAACGCCTACACGCTCGTGCAGGCGCTCGAGGCGGCCGGCAAGAATCTGACCCGCCAGGGTCTGATCAACGCCGTCAACGCCAGCGGCGCCAAGTGGACCGGTCCGGGCCTCGTCCCGTTCCGCTACTCCACCTCCCAGCACGGCGGCTACGGCGGCGCCGAGATCGGCCAGGTCAAGAACGGCAAGATCGTGCTGTCCGGCGGCCCACTGACCACCGATCCGACCCCGACCGGAGCGATCACGCCGTACACCACCCCGCAGACGGCACCGCCCGCGAGCGGGATCCCGAGCCAGTAGGTTCGTAGGTTCGTAGCCGCAAGGGCCGCTCACCCAGCGGGGTGGGCGGCCCTTCGGCGCGCGCCCGTCCGCGGGGCTTCCGTGTGAGGTTTCGGCGGCCACCTTCGTGGCCCTGAAAAACGACGCTGATGAACCGTGGCAGCCGGCGAGGCCGCCCCGAAATCCGCCTCGGGGTGGTCGCGACGGAAGAAACCTCCGCCACACGGAGGAAACCTTGGTTGCACTCCCCGAACGCCCCGGAGCACCCACAGCTACAGTTTTCATGGAATCAGGTGCGTTGCCGAAGCAGGCCGCCTGCCCTCTTCACTGCGCCGTTTTTCGCGGTCGCGTCGCGTCGCGTCACGTCACGCAGCTGCCCTCTGCCGCGCCGGGGCTAGGAGTACTCGATCGTCCGCAGCACCTTCGCCGGCGCCCCGGCCGCGATCGAGAACGGCGGCAGATCCTCGGTGACGACGGAGTTGGCCCCGATCACGCACCGCTCGCCGATCGTGACGCCGCTCGTGATCACGACGTTGGCCCCGCACCACACGTTGTCGCCGACGCGAGTCGGCCCCTTGGTGGTGAACCCCTGCCACGGCACCGGTTTGACCGGATCGTCAAAGCGGTGGTTGCCGTCGGTGACGAAGCAGCCGTTGGCGAACATGCAGTGCTCGCCGATCTCGATCAGCTCAAACGCCGCCACCATCACGCCGAGATTGAGAAAGCTGCCGCCGCCGATCCTGATCCGAGCCGCTCCCGGGGCGGTGATCCAGACGCCGGGCTCGAACAGCGCATTCGGCCCGATCTCGAGCCGGCCCTCGCGCATCGCCTCGAGCACGTTGCCGTGCAACGGCCACCGCGCGAACGCCTCGCGGCGCATCAGCTCCCAGTGGATCCGCGCGCGGTTCCAGGGCAGCGAATTGCGCTCGTACCAGCGCCATTTCTGGGCCCACAGCCCCACCCGACCCGGGCTCAGCCCCGGCGCGACGCTCCAGATCACGTGCTGAGCCTACGACGCAGCGGGCGTCCGGTGTTGATCGCCAGCGCGAGGAACGCAACCCCGAACGCAAGCCACAGGGCGTCCATGATCGGTACGTACACGCCGTAGGTCACCCCCGTCGACCACAGGGAAGCGCCGCCGAGCGTGCCCTCGAGTCCGGGGATGTAGACGATCAGGGTCGGCACGATCAGGACCAACTGGAACACGAACGCAGCGCGGACCCACCCCGCCAGGAATAGGAACGGCAGCACCCAGATCAGGTACTGCAGCGACAGGTTGGCGGCGCTCACGTAGATCGCCAGGAACAGCATCGCGGCGCCCGCGGCCGGTCGCGGGCGCCGGATCAGGACCCACAGGGCGGCCACCCCCAGCGCGATCAGGCTGATCGTGCGCGCGTGCGCCTGCACCCGGAACTGGAACGTACTCAGCGCCACGTGGTGGCCCTGCAGCCACACCGTCCCGAGGCTCGGCTGGATCAGCAGGCTGAGCCCCCCGAGGCCCGGCACGCCCTGGTAGTCGAGCCGCTGTAGGAGCGCATGCCACTCGCTGATCGCCCACGGCGCGATCCCCGCGGCGACGACCGCGACCGCGCTCCCGATCAGCAGCACCAGTTCGCGGCGCGTGCGCGCATGCGGGAGCAGTGCGATCAGCGCCACCGCCGGTATCGGCTTGATCAGACCGGCGATGCCGAGCAATGCCCCCGCACCGAGCGCCCGGCGATCGCCTTCGCAGCGCTCCCAGACCACGAACGCGGCCGCCGCGAAGCTGACCGAGACCATGTCGATCTGGGCATGCCAGCCCGCCTCGAACACGAGCAGCGGGCTGAACAGGATCGTCACCAGCGCGAGCAACCTGAGCTGCGAGCGCACCTCCATCCGCCGCAGCTCCGAGTCGACCAGCCACGCCAGGAACATGTTCGCCGCGATCACCGGCAGCCGCATCAGGAAGGTGAAGCTGACTCCGAGCGCCACGTGCAGGGCGCGGCCGACCACGACGACCGGGAAGTAGCCCGACAGGTCGGGCCACACCAGCCCGGCGCCCTCGCGGCGGTAGAAGTGCAGCGGTGTGGCCACGAGCCAGCTCGCCGCGCGAAGCTCGTTGGCTATGTCCCCGTTGGCGCGCGTCGTGAGGGCCATCACCAGCCGCAACACGAGCGCGACCGCGACCATGCCGATGATCAGCGGCCTCGCCGGCGCATCCCCGACGCCCGCCCAGCCGCGCCGCAGCGCCCCCACGCTCACGCGGCGCGCTCCCGGACACCGACCTTTCGCCACCCCATGATCCGGTGGCGGAGTCCCATCGCCGGACGTTCCACGAGCGCGAACAGGATCGCGGCGCACAGGAGCCCGGCGGCGATCGTCACCGGCAGCAACGCCAGGAACCGCTCCCACGCGTGGCCGATCCCGACGCGCCATTGGAGGATGTCGAACAGCAGGCCCTGGTGGACCAGGTAGAGGCTGTACGAGCGCTGGCCGACCCACGCTATCGGTCGCGCGCCGAACGCCATCCACGGTCGGAAGCCCGCCCACTCGCGCACGAGCGCCGCTGCGAGCAGCAGGCCGGCGCTGCAGTCGGCGATCTCCGGCTGGATGCCAAGGCGGGCCGGCCCGGCGGCGGTGCCAGGGCCGGCGACGTACACGATCCCGACCGCGACCGCGAGCCCCAGCAGCCCGCGCGACAGCCAGCGGCCAGAGCCGGGACGCGCGCGGAGCCACGCCGGAACGGTCTGCTCCAACGCCGCGCACGCGATCCCGGGCATGAACGCGTACAGCACGGCGGGAGCGGAGATCTGCCACTGGACCGCCTGCGGCAGGAGGAACGCGCGCGCGATCAGGCTCGCGGCCGCGACGGCAGCGGCCGCGGCAAGCACGATGTGGACCCGCGCACGAGCGGATTGCGGCCGCTGCCCTGCGATCCGCACCAGGGCGATCGCAGCGAGGGGCACGAGCGCGTAGAAGATGATCTCGATGTCCAAAGTCCACGCGGGCCCGACGAGCGTCGAGACGACCGTCGCGTGGTAGTCCTGCGCGAACAGGTAGACGCTCGCGATCCCAAGCGGCCCCGTACCGAAGTCGCCGTGGCGGAGTAGGAGCAGCGTGAACACGACCCAGAACGCCGGCACGATCCGCAGGATCCGGGCGAGCGCATAGTCGCCGAACGCGGGCATCGGCCGGCCGGCGACGAACGCCCTGACGAACGGCCGCGGGATCAAATAGCCCGACAGCACAAAGAACAGGTACACGGACAGGTCGAGATGTGAGAGGACGGCCGACCCCACCGCTCCATAGGCCGCCTTGAACGACGCGCTCTGTCTGGCCGAGTAGAACGCGACGTGGTACGCGACCACAGCCAGCGCTGCCGCCCCGCGGATGCCGTCGCCGGCCCCGAACCTGCCAAAGCCCTCTGGCCCCACGGATGAGCGTGCCACGAGGACCGTAGGTTAGGGGTTTGTCGGCGCTGGCTACGCGCTGGCGCCGGCTACGCGCCGGTCGCTGACTACGCGCTGGTCGCAGCTGCCGGGCGTCGCCGCCGCGGCTTCGCGGCCGCGGCCCGGGCGCGAACGGGCAGCATCCCGGCGAGGAACCGCCCCGTGTAGGACTCGGCGACCGCAGCGACCTGCTCGGGGGTTCCGGTCGCGATCACCCTGCCGCCCTCCTCCCCGCCCTCGGGCCCGAGGTCGATGATCCGGTCCGAGACCTTGATCACGTCGAGGTTGTGCTCGATCACGACCACTGAGTTGCCGGTGGCGACGAGTCGTTGAAGCACCTCGAGCAGCCGCTGGATGTCGGCGAAATGGAGACCCGTGGTCGGCTCGTCGAGGATGTAGAGCGTCCTGCCCGTCGCGACCTTCGACAGCTCGGCGGCCAGCTTCACGCGTTGCGCCTCGCCGCCCGACAGCGTCGTCGCCGGCTGGCCGAGGCGCATATAGCCGAGACCAACGTCGTTGAGCGCCTCGATGCGGCGGCGGATCTTCGGGATGTGGGCGAAGAACTCGAGTGCGTCGGCGATCGGCATCTCGAGCACGTCGGCGATCGTCTTGCCCTTGAACCGGACCTCGAGCGTCTCGCGGTTGTAGCGCTTGCCGTGGCACTGCTCGCATGGCACATACACGTCCGGGAGGAAGTGCATCTCGATCTTGATCTGGCCGTCGCCGCGACAGATCTCGCAGCGCCCGCCCTTGACGTTGAACGAGAACCGCCCCGGTTTGTAGCCTCGGGCGCGGGCCTCCTGAGTCTTCGAGAACAGCTCCCGGATCTGATCGAACAGGCCGATGTACGTCGCCGGATTGGACCTCGGCGTGCGGCCGATCGGCGACTGGTCGACCGAGATCACCTTGTCGAGCTGCTCGAGCCCCTTGATCCGCTTGTGCGCGCCGGCCCGCTGGCGCGAGCGCTGCAGGCGGTTGGCGGCGGCCTTGTACAACACCTCGTTGACGAGCGTCGACTTTCCCGATCCCGATACCCCGGTCACGCAACAGAACACTCCGAGGGGCACCTTGACGTCGACGTTGCGCAGGTTGTGCTGGGAGACGCCCTCGACGCTCACGTACCCCGACGGGCGCCGCCGGCGCGCCGGGGTCTCGATCACGCGCGTGCCGGCGAGGAATTGTCCGGTCAGGGAGTCAGCGATACGCTCGACCTCCGCCGCCGTTCCCTGCGCGACCACGTGGCCGCCGTGCTCTCCGGCCGCCGGGCCCATGTCGACGAGGTGGTCGGCGGCCCGCATCGTGCCCTCATCGTGCTCCACGACCAGGACCGTGTTGCCGAGGTCGCGCAACCGCTCGAGCGTCGCGATCAGCCGCTCGTTGTCCCGCTGGTGCAGGCCGATCGAGGGCTCGTCGAGGATGTACAGCACGCCCACGAGCGATGACCCGATCTGGGTCGCGAGCCGGATTCGCTGAGCCTCGCCGCCTGACAGCGTCGCGGCCGCGCGCTCGAGCGTCAGGTAGCCGATGCCGACGTTCTCGAGGAACCGCAACCGCTCGTCGATCTCGCGCAGCACGAGCCGCGCGATCCGCTGCTCCTGCACGGAGATCGAACCCTCGAGGGCATCCACCCATTCGAGCGCGCGGCGCGCCGATAGCGCCGTGAACTCGTGGATCGGCGTCCCCGCCACGAGCACCGCGCGCGACTCGGGCCGCAGTCGCGCGCCCTTGCAGTCCGGGCACGGCCGCAGCGTCATGTACTCCTCGATCTTCTCGCGGCTGAAATCGGAGTCGGTCTCCTTGTAGCGGCGCTCGAGGTTCGGCACGATCCCCTCGAAGGTCGTCGTGTAGTTCCGCTTGCGCCCGAAGCGATTCCGGTAGGAGACCTGGACGCGATCGCCGTTGGTCCCGTAGAGGAAGAAATCGCGCGCCGCGTCCGGGAGGTCCCGCCACGGGGTCTCGAGGTCGACCTCGTAGCGCTCGGCGATCGCCTGCGTCAGCTGACCGTAGTAGTCCGACGCGCTGACCGCCCACGGCGCGATTGCGCCCTCCCCGATTGACAGCGCCGGGTCAGGCACAACGAGCTCGGGGTCGATCTCCATCTGCGAACCGAGCCCGGTGCAGCGCGGGCACGCGCCGTGGGGCGAGTTGAATGAGAACACGCGCGGTTCGAGCTCGATCAGGCTCGGTCCGTGCTCCGGACACGCGAACTTCTCCGAAAACGTCAGCACGCGCGGCTCGCCCGAGGAGACGATCTCGATCTCCACCAGCCCGTCCGCCAGGGCGACGGCGGTCTCGATCGAGTCCGCCAGCCGCTTGCGGAGCTCGGCCTTCATCACGAGCCGGTCGACCACCACCGCGATGTCGTGCTTGTACTTCTTGTCGAGCGCGATCTCCTCGTCCAGTCGGCGCAGCTCGCCATCCACCTTGGCGCGCGTGAACCCTTCGCCGCGCAGCTCCTCGAGCTGCTTGCCGTACTCGCCCTTGCGACCACGGACGATCGGCGCGAGCACCATGAACCGGGTCTCCTCGGGCAGCTCCATCACCTGGTCGATGATCTGCTCGGCCGACTGGCCCACGATCGGCCGGCCGCATATGTGGCAATGGGGGTGGCCGATCCGTGCCCACAGCAGCCGCAGGTAGTCGTAGATCTCGGTCACCGTTCCGACCGTGGACCGCGGATTACGGGAGGTCGTCTTCTGATCGATCGAGATCGCCGGCGACAGCCCTTCGATCGAATCGACGTCCGGTTTGTCCATCTGGCCGAGGAACTGCCGCGCGTACGCGGACAGCGACTCGACGTAGCGCCGCTGACCTTCGGCGTAGATCGTGTCGAACGCGAGCGACGACTTACCGGACCCCGAGAGGCCGGTGATCACCGTCAGCGACCCGCGCGGAATCGCGACCGTGATGTCCTTGAGGTTGTGTTCTCGGGCGCCCGAGACGACGAGTTGATCCACCGACAACGAGTCTAGTAAACCGAACAGACGTTCCCCTGGACCGGACCCCGGAAAGTCGTTCGGAAACTACCCCTCGACGCTCGAGTACACCTCGTCGAGCAGTCCGCCGCGGTCCGAGAGATGGAAGTTCTCCGCCAGGTAGCGGTCCGTCTCCTCGCGCGGGGTCCCGTTGAGAGCCATGTTGAGCGCGATCAAGCGCGCGCCTTCGGTGTCATCGGAGCCCCGCTCGCCGTCGACGGCGGCCACTGGTTCGGCCGCGTCCACCTCGTCCACCTCGATCGGCTCGTCGGGCAATTCCTCGGGCAGCTCCTCGTCGCCCTCGAGCTCGACCTCGACGTACTCCTCGTAGACCTCGGGCTCCTCGGCGAGCGGCTCGGCTTCCAGCGCCGGCGGCGGCTCGGCCAGCGCGGCGCCGGGCTCGCGCTCAAAGCGCGGACGCGGCGATGCCGCCTCGTTGACCTCGGTGAGATTCCCCTCGAGCAACTGCAAGTCCGCGTTGAGACGGTTTGAGCCGGTCCGCAGCGATTCGATCAGGGCGCTCAGCTCGCTCTCCATCGCATCGAGCCGCTGCAGCATGACGGCGGTCGACTCCGACACCCGTCCGACGTATTCGCGGGCCTGTTCGGTCGCCTGCGAACGCGTGCTCTGCGCCTCGCCGGTCGCCTCGGCGCGGATCTCGCGGGCGTCATCTTCGGCCTGGCGCTGGATCTCGGCTGCACTCGACTCGGCCGCCTCGACGATCGCGCGGACCTGCTCGCTCGCCGACGAAGCGAGTGTCTCGCTGCGCCGCCGCGAGGACCGCTTGAGCTCGTCCACCTCATCCGCGAGCCCCGTCAGGTGCGCATCGACCGCATCGGGGTCGTAGCCCCGTCGGCCGATGGGGAAGTCTTTCTTCTCGATGCTCTGTCGTTCGAGCGCCACGCAACTACCTCCGTAAGTCTGGATCGGTGCCGGAAGCCAGGGCGCAGCGTATCCGACTCAGCGCGCAGGCGATCACTGTCGGTCAGCCGACGCCGGCCCGACCTTCGGCGACCGCCTGATCGAGATCGCGTTTGAGGTCGCGGATCTCATCGCGCAGCTTGGCGGCGTACTCGAACCGGAGGTCCTCGGCCGCCGCCAGCATCTCCTCCTCGAGCTCGACGATCGTCCGTTCGATCTCCGCGGGCTCCATCGCCGACGTCGCCCGCTGACGCCGCGCGCGCCGCGAACGCGGCACCTTCGACTCGCTCTGGAGGAACTCCGCGATGTCGGAGATCCCCTTGACGATCGTCTCCGGCGTGATCCCGTGCTCCAGGTTGTACTCGCGC
The DNA here is from genome assembly GCA_963712675.1 of uncultured Solirubrobacteraceae bacterium. GTDB lineage: Bacteria > Actinomycetota > Thermoleophilia > Solirubrobacterales > Solirubrobacteraceae > Palsa-465. Next base: position 123,348 of record CAVQJF010000017.1, on the reverse strand, counting down.
TGGATCGCGCGCCGGCGGTCGGTCTCGCCGATCGCCGCACGCATCGCGGCGGTCTCCTTGTCGGCGTACATCACCACCTTGCCCTCGATGTTCCGCGCCGCGCGTCCGATCGTCTGGATCAGCGACGTCTCACCGCGGAGGAAGCCCTCCTTGTCGGCGTCGAGGATCGCCACCAGCGAGACCTCGGGCAGGTCGAGTCCCTCGCGCAGCAGGTTGACGCCGACGAGCACGTCGAACTCCCCGAGGCGCAGCTGGCGGATGATCTGAATCCGCTCCAGCGTGTCGATCTCGGAGTGCAGGTAGCGGACCTTGAAGCCCATCTCGAGCAGGTAGTCGGTCAGATCCTCGGACATCTTCTTGGTGATCGTCGTTACCAGCGTGCGCTCGTTGCGGTCCACCCGCCCCCGGATCTCGTTCATTAGGTCGTCGATCTGGTTGCGCGTCTCGCGCACCTCGACCTCGGGATCGATGATCCCCGTCGGACGGACGATCTGCTCGACGATTCGCGGCGAGTGCGTGCGTTCGTAGTCGCCCGGTGTCGCGGATACGAACACGAGCTGCGGCGCCATCGTCAAGAACTCCTGGAACGTCTGCGGGCGGTTGTCGATCGCGCTCGGAAGCCGGAATCCGTAGTCGATCAGCGTCTGCTTGCGCGAGCGATCGCCCTCGGCCATGCCACCGATCTGCGGGACCGTCTGGTGTGACTCGTCGATGAAGCACACGTAGTCCTGCGGGAAGTAGTCGAGCAGGCAGTACGGGCGGTCGCCGGGGTTGCGGCCGTCCAGGATCCGTGAGTAGTTCTCGATCCCCGAGCAGAACCCGACCTCGCGCAGCATCTCCATGTCATACTGCGTGCGCTGACGCAGCCGGTGGGACTCGAGCAGCTTGCCCTCGGCGTCGAGCTCATCACAGCGGGCGTTCAGCTCCCGCCCGATCTCCGCCACGCCTTGCTCGAGCATCCCCTCGCGGACGTTGTAGTGGGTCGCCGGCCAGATCCCGACGTGCTCGAGATCGTCCTCGATCACCTCGCCCGTCAGCGGGTCGAAGTGCTGCAGATGCTCGACCTCGTCGCCGAACAGCACGACGCGGAAGGCGGTCTCGGCATATGCCGGAAACACCTCGAGCGTCTCGCCCCGGACCCGGAACGTGCCGCGGCCGAGCGCGGTGTCGTTGCGCGTGTACTGGATCGAGACGAGCTTGCGGAGCAGCGCATCGCGGTCGACGAACTCCCCCTTGCGCAACGTCTGCAGGTTCTCGTCGTACACCTCCGGCGAGCCGAGGCCGTAGATGCAGGAGACACTCGCGACGATCAGCACGTCACGGCGCGCGAACAGCGCCGCCGTCGCCGAATGGCGCAGGCGGTCGATCTCCTGGTTGATCGCCGAGTCCTTCTCGATGTACAGATCCTTGCTCGGAACGTACGCCTCGGGCTGGTAGTAGTCGTAGTAGGAGACGAAGTACTCGACCGCGTTGCGCGGAAAGTACGTCCGGAACTCGTTGCACAGCTGCGCCGCGAGCGTCTTGTTATGGGCGATCACGAGCGAGGGCCGCTGGACCGCTTCGATCGTCGCCGCCATCGTCATCGTCTTGCCCGTCCCGGTCGCCCCGAGCAGCGTCAGCGCTCGCTCGCCGGCTTCGATCCCCTGTGCCAGCGACTCGATCGCCGCGGGCTGATCGGCGGCCGGACGGAACTGGGCATCGAGCTCGAACTTCGCCATCGGACGGACCAATTAGCGTAGCGGGGCCGTCGGACGGATCAGACGTGGCGCCGGGCAACGCGCCCAAGCGATACGGCGACGCGCGACCCGATCGAGCCGCCGGCGGGCGCCGCGAACGGTCGTGAGCCCGCCAGCTGGCGGGCGCGTGCCAGCAGCAGCTCGGTCAGCGCCGCGCTCGGGTGGAACGGGTCCGCCACGACCGCCCCGTCGGACAGCGACAGCGCGGCGCGAAGCTCGCCGTCGACCTCTGCCACGAGCACCGGCCCGCGCAACGCGACGGAGGAGTCGAGCGTCGCGAGGCGTGCCAACGCCCGCTCGTCGTCGGGGAACGCGTACCGGATCGTCACCGCCGCTTCGAGCGCGAGGCTCGGCGCGGGCCTGGCCAGCGACCGCCGGAACCCGCGTCGCCGGGCGACCCTGCGCGAATCGGCCTCGTAGCGCAACTCGCGGGCTCGCTCGGCGGCGAGCAGCCTATGCAGCGTCGGGTCCATGGTCCCTGGGGCGGCGGTAGAAGCGGATATAGGACGGAATCGGAGCGCTCGAGCGCGCGTCGGTCACGGGCGTGCCCGTCTCGAGCGCGAGTGGAAGCTCGCCCGCCCACGCCGGCAGGTGCATGTCCTCCGGGCCGTCGATCGGCGGGCCGGTGCGGATCTTTGCCGACGCTTCACCCAGCCCGAGCGCGACAACCTCGGTCGCCGCAAGCTCCTTCTCGTTCGGTCCACGGACATCGTCGGAGCGGCCCGGCACGACGTGCTCGACGACAGCCCGCAGCGCCGCGAGCTTCTCGCCCGTGTCGGCCACCCGCCGTGCCGCGCCGAGGATCACGACGGAGCGATAGTTCATCGAGTGGTGGAACGCCGTCCGCGCCAGCACCAGCCCGTCGAGCAGGGTCACCGTGAAGCACAGCTTGGCCTCGGAGGCGGCGGCGCCCAGCATCCGGCTCACGGACGAGCCGTGGATGTAGAGCTCCTCACCCGCGCGGCCATAGAGCGCCGGGAGCACGTACGGCTGGCCGTCGGACTCGAGTCCGACGTGTCCGTAGAGCCCTTCGTCGAGGATCGCGTAGATCGTCGCCTCGTCGTAGCGTCCACGTCCCGCGTGGCGGCGTACTTTCGACCGCGCGGTCGCCGGAAGCGTTTTGTTGGATTGTGCAGTCGCCATTGATGTTTGTTATAGTACGAATTAATGCTTGATCTAGAACAATATCATATCACTGGTTCAACCGCCCGCGAGATCGCCGCCAGCGCGGAAGCGGCGATCCACCGCGGCCAGCTGGACACGGGCGCGCCCCTGCCGACGGTCCGCTCGTTGGCCGAGCGGCTCGGGACCAGCCCCGCGACCGTCAACGCGGCGTACCGGATCCTCCGCCAGCGCGGGCTGGCGATCGGCGAGGGCCGTCGCGGGACGCGCGTCGCGCCGCGCCCCGCGATACGAACCCCGAATCAGGCGCGAGCGACCTCGAGCACGCCGGGCGTGCGCGATCTAGCCGTCGGGATGCCCGACCCCGCGCTGCTGCCCTCGCTCGCTTCGGTGCAGCTGCCGTGGGGCTCCCAGCTCGACGGGCTCGAGGCAGCGGACGAGGGGCTGCTGAAGCTCGCGGCGCGCGACTTCGCCGCTGACGGCATGGATCCAGGTGGGATCGCCGTCGTCTCGGGCGCATTCGACGGCATCGAGCGTGTGCTCGGCGCGTATCTCCGTCCCGGCGATCGTGTGATCGTCGAGGACCCCGCGTATATCTCGATTCGCGACCTGCTGCTCGCGCTCGGCCTCGTCGTCGTGCCCGTCCCGGTCGACGATCTCGGCTTGATCCCGGAGCATTTCGAGGCAGCGCTGGCGCGCGGCGCGGAGGCCGCGGTCGTCGTGCCCCGTGCGCAGAATCCGCTCGGCGCGGCGTTCGACGAGCAGCGGGCCGCCGACCTGCACCGGGCGCTTGAGCCATATCCCGACCTGCTGCTGATCGAGGACGATCACGCCGGCGTCGTCTCCGGGGCTCCGTTCTTCACCCTGGTCACCCCCGCCTCCACTCGTTGGGCGGCGATCCGCTCGGTGTCGAAATTCCTCCATCCGGACCTTCGGCTCGCGACGATGGCCGGCGACGAGACCACGATCGCGCGCGTCGAGGGACGCCAGGAGCTCGGCCCGCGGTGGGTCAGTCACGTCCTGCAGGCGATCGTCGTCGAGCTCCTGTCCGCACCCGGCTTCGACGCCACCGCTCGTAGCGCGCGAACGGCGTATGCCGAACGGCGCCGACAGCTGATCGACGCGCTCGCCGACCAAGGCGTACCAGCCCATGGCAAGTCAGGCCTCAACGTCTGGGTACCCGTCCGCGAAGAGGCAGCGACGATGCGCGCCCTCGAGGAGGCAGGATGGCTCGTGGCCGCCGGCGAACGCTTCAGGATCGCGACCCCCCCGGGCATTCGGATGACGATCACCACGCTCGCCGCCGGCGAGGCCGAGGCGATCGCCGAGGTGATCGCCGGCGTCGAGCACGCGGGACGTCCGCGGCGCGGCTACTGAGCGCGAGCTCAAGCGCCAAGCAGGCGAAGCACCGCTCCGGCGTAGCGAGCGGTCGCCGGCGCCGACAGCCGACCGCGGGGCAGTTCGACCACGAACGCGGTCGTGCCGCGGAGCCGAGCGTTCTCCCAGCCGACGGCGCTGCCGGGATACCGAATCAGCCGCTCCACCGGCAGTCGCGCCAGGCGGGCGAATCGCCGCTCGATCGCGGGGCTGCCCCCGGACAGGTCGACTAGTCCGAGTGGCTGGTGGAACCAGATCGAGATCTGCGGCCGAACGCGCAGGATCAGCGCGCGAGCCGCCCGAGCCTCGGGCTCCGAGAGCGCCCGGGCGCCCGAGTACTGCTGGTCGCCGCGAACCCCGAGCGGACGCCAGCGATACGGGAAGTTCCGGTTCAGGTCGACCCCGCGGCTGTTCTGGCGGGTGTCCGCCGCGGCGCCGTCGGGATTGAGGACGGGAACGATCCATAGGGCCGTGCGATGCGGCACCGACCGCGTCGAGAGCAGCTTGGCGATAGCGATTCCGGCCCGCTCGTTGCCGTGGACGCAGCCGACGATGAGCACGCTGCGCGGCGCGGTCGGATCGCCGAGGACCACTGCACGAATTGGTCGGTGCTCGACCGAGTGCCCGATCGTGATCACCTGCCGGCGGGCCGCCGTCACCGAGCTCGGCTCGACGTCAGCGCGGGCAACGTGCAGCCGCCGCGCGGGCTCGCCGTCGCTGTGGGTTGTGGCGATCAGCAAGCCGATCGCGCCCGCCACGAGGACCAGGGCGACCGACACTCGGGCGAACAACATGAGCTCCCTACTGCTCTCGCAGAAGCGGCCCGAGCGGCAGTCGCCGCAGCCGCCGGCCTGCGATCGCGACGGCGAGTCCGGTCGCGACCAGCGCGGCCCCCGCAAGCTCGCCGAGATACGCCCACGGGACCGCCAGCGCGTCTGGGGGCGGATCAAATACGTGCTGGAGCATTGCTACGAGCATCAGCGCCAGCACCACTCCGAGTCCGGCCGCGAGCAGCAGCGCAGCGATCAACACGAGCGCCGCCTCGCTCCACACGAACGCGCCGATACTGCGCAGCGTCGCGCCGACGGCGGCCATCGTCGCGAACTCGTGACGACGCTCAATCACCGCGAGCGCGACGAACAGCGCCATCGCCGCCGCCGCGAGCACGATCGTGAACGCCTCCTCGATCTGGCTGATGCCGCGCAGATCAATCGTCGTGATCGAGCTCACCGTCTGATGCGTCTGCTGGGTGATGTTGCTGACGATCGTCCCGTCGGCGATGGTGGCCTTCGCGACTGCGGCAGCGGTCGGCCCTGGACTGGAGGACCTCGCGAACACGATGTTCGGGCCGCCGGCGCGGTCGTGGGCCTGCAGGTACGCGAGGTTGGCGACCATGAACGAATCTCTTGGCGCCGACGGAAACTCCTGCACGGCACCCTCGACGTGGAACGGCACGACGTTGAAGCGACCTGTCTGGTGATCGAGCACCCGCAGGTTCAGCAGGTCGCCGAGATGGAGCTGATAGTCGGCGATCGTCTCCTTGGAGACCAAGATCCCGTCGGGTCGCGATCGCAGCCGCTGGATCGTCTGCTGTGCGCCGGCGCCCAGGAAATATGAATCCCGCAGCGTCGTCCCGTTGCTGATCGTATTCGCGTTGATCCCGAACGTATCCTGCAGGTCGGGCCCGACGTAGGCGTAGGAATGATCCACCGAGGTTGTGCCCTGGACGCCGGGAACGGCTGCGATCTTCGTTTCGAGTCCGTGCCCCGCGGCGATCCCGGGCGGCGCCGCCGCCGTGATGTCGGCGCCGAGCGTCAGCTGCGCATCGACGTTCGACTGCTGATCGTAAGTCGCGGTGAAGATACCCAGCTCGACCCCGAACGCGAGCAGCAGCGCGACCACGACGAGGCCGCGGTTGATCGAGCGGCCGCGGCGGCCGGCGCTCGCGAGCAGGAATGCACGGGTGCTCCTCGCCGGGGCGCCGGCGGCGCGCCGCGCGACCCACGCGAGTGCCCCTCCGCGCAGCCGTACGAGCAGCAGGATTGTGCCGATCCACAGCAGCGCCGGTGCGAAGAACATGTATACCGATAGGGACAGCGTCGGGTTGGAATCCGGGTTGACAACCGCCGAGAAGCCGGTGCTGGCGGTAAGCCACCAGATCAGTCCGCTGAGCGCGAGCGCAGCGAAATCGACGTACAGCCGCTGCCACAGCGGTTTGCCGTCTCGGCGACCGCTGCGCCGGCTGTCGCTGACGCTCGCACGCCAGACCGTGGCTGTCGCGCCGATTCTCGCCGCGAGCGCACCGGCGACCGCGAGCGCGATGCAGGCCGCGAGCGTGATCAGCCCTCGCCTGAGCGTCAGGCCGACGCCGCCGCTGATGATCAGCGACACAGCCGCGAACGCGGCCCCGGCGCCGAGCGCGCCCGCGATCACGCCGATCAGCAAGCTCTCGGCGCTCGCCGCGCCAAGTAGCCAGCGCCGCGTGGCTCCGCGGGCGCGGAGCAGCGCGAGGTCGTGCCGGTCGCGCTCGACCGTCCCAAGCGCGGCCAGAAATGCGAGCCCGAGGGCGACGAGCGCGCCGGGGACGGCGAGCATGATGTACAGCGTCTCGGCGTACAGCGCGTCGCCGGCGGCGGTGTTGAGCTTGTCGGACAGGTTGTCGACAAACTGGACTTGGCCGGGCAGCGAACGCTCGATCCGGTGCACGACCTCACCTGCAGTGGTGAACGCCGCTCCGGGCGTGCCGCCGAGCCGATGCGGATCGACCTGAACCTGGACCTGCCACTGCGTGCCGCCCTGCGCCCCCGGAACGGCCGACGCGCCGCTGATCGCGCCGGGCGCGATCGCCGGGAGGTCGTGCGCAAGCGTCGTCGCGAAAGTGCCGAGCGGCATGATCGCGGCATTCGCCGGCGGCTGGGCGGGCGCCGGCCCGAGCAGCGGGTTGAGCGGTTGGAACACGACGTCCGGCGCGGTGACCACCGCGATCCCTGAGACCGGGAATCGACGCGCGGGCGAATGAGGGGTGGCGCGGAACGAGATCGTGTCGCCGATCCTCGCCTGGAGCGTCGCCGAGAGCTGCTGATCGAGCACGATCGCGCCGGGGCGCAGCGAGCCCTCCAGGAACCTGAACGTGTTGATGTGCTGGAGATAGTCCGGGGGTACGGCGAGGATCGAGCCGCTGCCGGCGTTCGTGAGCCCGGCCGGGCCGTTGTGCGACGCGGCGGCGAACGGTGCCGAGGCGGCAGGCGACGCCTGCACGATGCCGGCCTGCCGCGCGACGCCTTGGGCGACCGATTGCGCCTGCGCGTAGGAGCTGACCGGCCCCTGCCAATCGAGCGGCACGCTGCGAATCGCCGATCCGGTCATCGTGCGCAGCGAGTGGCCGATGAACAGCAGCATCGAGCCGAGCAATGCGACCGCCGCCGCGAGCGCGACGACCCGGACGAGCGTGCGCCCGGGGGTGCGCAACACGCCAACGAACGCGAACCGCAGCGCCGTGATCACGAGAAGTGCTCGGTGCCCGTGACGTGGCCGTCGGCGAGTCCGACCGCGCGGTCGAACCGAGCGGCGACGTCGGCATCGTGGGTCGCAGTCACCTGCGAGAACCCGAACTCCCCGTGGAGCGCGTCGATCAGGTCCAGCACCCGGGCGCCGGTGTCGGAATCGAGGTGACCCGTCGGCTCGTCGCACAGCAGCATCGCCGGGCGCTGCGCGAGAGCCCGGGCGAGCGCGACACGTTGAGCCTCGCCGCCCGACAGCTCGGACGGCAACGCCTCCCCCTTCGATGACAGGCCAACGAGCTCCAGCAACTCCAGCGGCTCGAGGTCCGAGCCCGGATCGGAATCGTCCCTGTCGGAGACGTGCGCTGCAAACGCCACGTTCTCATACGCCGTCAACGACGGCAACAGGTTCGCCGCCTGGAACACAAACGCGATCCCCTGCGATCGCGCACGACCGCGCGCGACCGCATCAAGCGCCGACAGCGGCTCGCCCCGCCAGCGCACATCGCCCGCATCCGGGACGATCAGCCCGCCGAGCACGTGCAGGAGGGTCGTTTTACCCGAGCCCGACGGGCCGAACAGCGACACGCGCTCCCCCGTCCGCACCGAGAAGTCGACGCAGTCGAGCGCCGCGACGCGCGCCTCGCCGATTCCGTGCACGACGCTGACTCCCCGGCAGCTCGCGAGCTCGGCGACCGTTGCGACGGAGGTCATGGGCCTACCCGCCCGTCGCGCATCTCGATCACGCGGTCTGCCGCAGCGGCCACCTTTTCGGAGTGGGTGACCACGACCACGGTGCTGCCCCGTTGCTCGCGCAGGCGCGCGAGCGCCTCGAGCACGATCTGCTCGTTGCGCGCGTCGAGTTCGCCGGTCGGCTCGTCGGCGAGCACGAGCGGCGCGCTGCGCGCGTACGCAGCCGCGATCGCAACCCGCTGCTGCTCACCGCCGGACAGCGCACCGGCGCGATGGGCTGCCCGTGCGGCGAGCCCGAAGGTCGCAAGCGCATCCTCGGCGGCCGCCACCGGATCATCCTCCCGTCCGGCGAGCCGCAGGCCGGTGGCGACGTTCTCGCGGGCCGACAGGGCGGGCCATAGGTTGTCGCTCTGGAACACGAGCGCGACCTCGCGCGCACGATAGGAGGCGAGCTCGTCATCGTCGAGACGCGCGAGGGACCGCTCGCCGACGCGGACCTCGCCGGCCGACGGCTCGTCGAGCGCGGCGGCGAGCGCCAGCATCGTGCTCTTGCCGCAGCCCGACGGGCCGAGTACGGCGACCAGCTCCTGGCGCTCGACCCGCAGCTCAAGGCCTCTGAGCGCAACAGTCTCGACGGGCCCGGACCGGTAGATCTTGAACACGTCGTGCAGCTGGAGCGCCGGCGCGACCTGTTCGGTGGCCCGCTCGGCCTCCCGCCAGAGGCTCTCGATCCTGTGCCCAGGAGCGCTCATCGCCAGGTGAAGCTCTGGATCATCTTCCGGTACGCATCGACGTTGTCGACGCCGCGAGGGGTGCCGAGATCCACGACCGCGATGCGACCGCCGCGCGCCAGCTCGTAGCGGTCGACGATCAGCGTCACGCGCTTGCCCGTGACCGGGTTCGGCGCGCTGTGGGTGGTGTAGGTCGCCTTGACCGCGTGCCCGGACCCGAGCTGGATCTGCTGGGGAGCCGAGAATGTGAGCGTCGGTGTCGACCGCTTGAGCGCGGTCAGCTGCGAAGCGACCGCCGTCAAGGATGGCGCGCCGCCGTGCGCGATCACCACGTGCACGAGGTTGTTCTTGTCGCGGATCGTGACGTTCGCGCCGCTGCCCTGCTGGGTCCAGCCCTCGGGGTAGAACATCGAATATCCGCCGCTGCGGTTGTGGAGGGTGAGGAACACCTGGTTGTCCGGGATGTCCCCGGTCGCCAGCGACTGGGCCTCGGCGGACAGCGCGGCGGGCGAACCGGAGCCGCTGCTTGTGGTGGTGGAGCTCGACGCCGCGGGAGCTGAGGCGCCCGAGGTGGATGCACCGGCGGGAGCGGAGCTGGGGCTGGAGCTGGAGCTCGAGGAGCCACAGCCGCCGGCAATCGCCGACGCGGCGAGGAGCGCCAGTGCACAGATCTTCTGAATCGAGAGCACGGCGCGAGCCTGCCGAGATCACCTGACGATCTCCTGAACGGCTCGTGGCCGGACGCTCGGCGGCCGCGATACTTGCTCGGCGCCATGGAGCCGAAGCTGCTGATCGTCGAGGACGATGCCCCGCTGCGCGAGGTGCTCGTCAGGAGCCTCCGAGCCGAGGGGTTCGCCGCCCGCGCGGTCGCGAATGCGCGAGAGCTGCTCGAGGAGGCGCTGGCGAACGAACCCGACGCAATCGTGATCGACATCGGCCTCCCCGACGCGGACGGCCGCGACCTCTGTCAGGCGCTGCGCGCGCGGGGCGTTGCGGCGCCCGTCCTGTTCCTGACCGCGCGCGACGCCCTGACCGACCGGCTGAGTGGATTCCGCGCGGGCGGCGATGACTACGTCACGAAGCCGTTCGACATCGAGGAGGTCGTCGCTCGGCTGCAGGCGCTGCTGCGCCGCTCGGTGTCCGAGCCGACGCAGAGCCACGATGACGGCCTCGCACTCGACCCCTCGCAGCTGACTGTCTCCCACCACGGTGCGACGCGGTCACTGACGCCGACCGAGTTCCGGCTCCTAGCCGCGCTCGCCGGCCGGCGCGGTAAGGCGCTCGCCCGGGCGGAGCTGATCGGGACCGCGTGGCCGCTCGGGGCGATCGTCCAGGACAACACGCTCGACGTCTACATCGCGAGGATCCGCCGCAAGCTCGGCGAGCTGCCCGCCGCGCCGACGATCAAGACGCTTCACGGGCTCGGATACCGGCTCGAATGAGCGCCGCACTCGGGCTCCGTGGGCGACTTCTGGTCTCGGTCCTCATCGCGATTGGGCTCGTGCTCGCTGCGCTGACGGCGGGTTTCAACGTCGTGCTCGGCGACCGCCTCAACGGCGATGCGAACGGCGTCGTCCAGGCGCGCGCAACGGCGGAGCTCGCCGCCTTGCGCGTCACCAGCGGCAGGATCGTGCTAGGCGAGGCGCCCGACGAGGCGGCTCCCGACACGCAGATCTGGCTGTTCCAGGGGGCGAAACCGCTCGAGCTCCCGCGCGCGCCGGCCGCCGACAACCTGGCCGCGGTCGCGCTGGCCCGTGGCTCGGGGAGCGAGCGCGATGTCGCGGCGACCGACACCCGGTTGGTCGCGCTGCGCGTCGTGCGCAACGGCAGGCAGCTCGGCACCGTCGTCGCCGGCGTGTCGCTCGCCCCTTACGAGCAGACCCGCCGCACGGCGCTGGTAGCGTCAGCGATCCTCGCGCTGCTCGCGTTCCTCGCCGTTGGGCTGGCGGCCAACTGGGTGATCTCGCGGGCGCTGCGCCCGGTCGCCCGGATGACGTCGCAGGCGGCGGAGTGGAGCGACCGCGATCTCGACCGGAGGTTCGACCTCGGGCCGCCGCACGACGAGCTCACGCAGCTCGCCTCGACGCTCGACCTGCTGCTCGACCGCCTCGCGGCCAGCCTGCGCCATGAGCAGCGGCTCTCCGCCGAGCTGTCCCACGAGCTGCGCACCCCGCTTGCCAACATCGTGGCCCAGGCCCAGTTCGCGCTTCGCCATACGACGCAGGATGATGCGGGCCGACGTGCCCTTCAGCAGACGCTCGACAGCGCCAAGCAGATGGGCCGCACACTGGACACGCTGATCGCCGCCGCACGCGCCGAACTCGACCCACAGCGCGCAACGAGCGACGCCGCGTCGGGAGCGCGCGCCGCCACGGCCGCGTGTGCCCCGCTCGAGTCGGAGCATGGAATCGAGATGTCGGTCCTCGCGCCGGACGGGGCCGTCAGAGTCGCGAGCGAGCAGGCGCTCGTCGAGCGCGTGCTCGCGCCGCTGATCGAGAACGCCTACCGTCACGCCGCGCGGACCGTGCGGATCACGATCGAGCGAGACGCCGTCGCCGTCCGCTTCGCCGTCGACGATGACGGTCCCGGCGTCCGGGAGGGCGAGCAGGAGGCGATCTTCGAGCCTGGCCGCCGCGCGCGTCAGACCGATGACACGGTCACGAATTCGACCGGGGCCGGGCTCGGTCTCGCCCTCTCCCGGCGCCTCGCGCGGTCCGCCGGCGGCGACGTCGAAGCGGAGCCGAGCGACGGCGGCGGCCGGTTCGTCGTCCGGTTGCCCGCGGCGTAGATCCCCGAGCGACCGGGGCTACCGGTAGCCGAGTTCGGTCGCGTACGTGCGGCGGTAATCCTTCTGAGCCTGCAGCACCTTCTCGACGTACGCGCGCGTCTCCGGAAACGGAATCTGGTCGATCGTCAAGCCGTGGCCGTGGTCCCGAGCGTCCGCTACCCACTGATCGACGTTCGCCTCGCCGCCGTTGTACGCGGCCACCGCGAGCATCTTGTTGCCACCGTAGTGATCGAGCAGGAACCGCAGGTAGTAGCTCCCGTAGGCGATGTTGACCTCAGGGGTGGCGAGGTCGGCGGTTGTGAAGGTGGTCGCACCCGAACGGTGCGCAAGGAACTCGGCCGTCTGCGGGAGGATCTGCATCAGCCCAAGGGCGCCCGCTGACGACGTACGGGGGACGAACTTCGTCTCTGCGTAGATGACGGCGGCGATCAGCGCCGGGTCGAGCTTCTTCTCCGCTGCCTGCTGACGGATGATGTCCTGGTCGTCGAGCGGCAGCGTCAGGTCGTTGACCGCCGCGCGGAACAGCGGCATCGCGAGTATCACGCCGATCACCGCGAGCAGAATCCCACCCGTGATCAGCATCGACCGCCGCCGGCGGGCAGCCGTGCGGCGGCGGGCGGACTCGCGGCGCCTCGTGGCTGTTGCGGCGGGAGGGCTCACGACCCTAGCTTGTCAAGGACGGCCGACAGTTTGAGTTCGAGTTCTGCGGGAGTGCCGTCGTTGAGCACCACATATGTCGCACGTTCCGCCTTCTCGTCCTGGGAGAGCTGGCGTTTGGCACGCTCGTCGACCGCCTCGTGGCCCCGCGCCGCCGCGCGATCCGAGCGCAGCTCCTCGTCGGCGACGATCGCGATCGTGGCGTCGAACACGGCCTCCATCCCCGACTCGAACAGCAGCGGCACCTCGACGATCGCCGCAGCGGGCGCCGGCGTCTCACGCTCGAGTTCGGCCCGCCACGCCGCCATCCGCGCGCCGACCTGCGGCCATAGATAGCCCTCCAGCCATGCGCGCCGCTCGGGCGCCGAGAACGCACGGCTCGCCAGCGCCCCACGATCGACTACCCCGCCGGGCGCGACCTCCGGCCCGAACCGTTCGACCACCGCGTCGCGCACCTCGTCGCTCGCGTACAGCTCGTGCACGACAGCGTCCGTCGACAACACCGCCGCGCCAAGGCGCTCGAGCGCCTCGAGCGCCGTCGACTTCCCAGCCCCGATCCCGCCGGTCAGCCCAATGAACGGGACCACCGGCGCGCCGGTCAGGCGCTCGGGTGCCCTGCGGGCTCTGAGTCAGACTCGCCCGCGGCCCCAGCCTCGGGCTCCTCAGGCTCAGCCGCCGGCTCAGGCTCAGGCTCGGCAACCGCCTCAGGCTCCTCAGCCTCAGCCGCCGGCTCGGGCTCAGCAACCGCCTCTGCCTCGGGCTCGGTTTCGACAGCGGCCTCGGGCTCCGGCTCATCAACAACTGGCGCCGGGGTCGCATCTTCGGCCGACGGCACTCGCGTCGCCTCAGGCTCATCCGCCACCTCGGACTCCGTCAAGCCCGTGCCGTCGGCCGGAGGTGCGGCCTCGGTGACCACGCCCTCCCCCCCGTCGGCAGCAGGTGCGGCCGCGGCAGCCTCATCCGAGGCAAAGACATCTTCAGAGAGCCCAAGCTCAGGCATGTCCTCAAGGTCAGCTTCCGTCGGAGGCAGGATGGGCCGGACAGGCAGGACCTGCCCCTCCACCCGCTTGATCGACAGCGACAGCCTCCGCCGCTCGGAGTCGATCTCCAGGATCTTGACCTTGACGGGGTCGCCCGGCTGGATGATCTCCCGCGGATTCTCGACGTGGTGCTGGGCCAGCTCAGAGATGTGCACGAGGCCCTCGACGCCGTCGAGGATCTCGACGAACGCGCCGAACGTGACGACCTTCGTGACGGTGCCCTCGAGCTCGTCGTTGATGTTGTACGTGTCGACGACGCGCTGCCACGGATCCTCCTGGGTCTGCTTGAGACCGAGCGAGATCCGCTGGCGGTGCCGATCGATGTCGAGCACCTTGACGCTGACGGTGTCTCCGATCGAGAGGATCTCGGAGGGGTGGTTGACGTGCGACCACGACAGCTCTGAGATGTGGATCAGGCCGTCGATCCCGTCGAGATCGACGAACGCCCCGAAGTCGACGATGTTGGAGATCGTGCCCTCGACCACCTGACCGGGCTGGAGCCGGTCGAGGATCCGCTCGCGGTCCTCCTTGCGCTGTTCCTCGAGCACCGCGCGGCGCGACAGCACCACGTTGTTGCGGCTGCGGTTGAGCTCGATCACCTTGCACTCGATGTCCTGGCTCATGTACTCGTCGAGGTTGGGGACGCGACGGATGTCGACCAGCGACGCCGGCAGGAAGCCGCGCACGCCAAGATCGATGATCAGCCCGCCCTTGACGACCTCGATCACCGTGCCGGTGACGGGCTCGCCGGACTCGGCCGCCGCCTCGATTCGCCGCCACGCCTTCTCGAACCGCGCCCGCTTCTTCGACAGGATCAGGCGACCGTCCTGGTCCTCCTTGGTGAGGACGAGCGCATCGACCTCCTCGCCGAGCGAGACCTCATCCCGGGGATCGACCGACTTGCGGATCGAGAGCTCGTTGTTGGGGATGACCCCCTCGGACTTGTAGCCGATGTCGACGAGCACCTCGTCGTTGTCGATCCGGACGACGTGGCCGGTGACGACGTCGCCCTCCTGGAACGGGTGCATCGTGGCGTCATAGTTGGGGACGATCTGTCCGTCGATCTCGAGCAGGAGGCCGTTCGAGCCTTCGACGACCTTCGCATTCGGTTGATCAGCGGTGGGCATCAGGGTGGCGGTTGGAGACATGGGTTCGTCGGAGAGTAGCGGCTGCGCTGTCGATGGGGGGCTCCGTATCATCGATACCCCTCATGCCCACGCGTGCCACGAAGCGCGGCGACGAGCGCACCCCGCTCGATCGCGACTGCGATGTGTTGATCTGCGGCGCCAGCTTTGCGGGCCTCGCGGTCGCGCGCGAGCTCGCGGGCAGCGGCGCCGACGTGCTGATCGTCGACCGCTACGAGATCGGTGAACGGCAGACGTCCGCGTGCGGAATCCCGACCGCGTGGCTGTACGCGATGGGCCTCCAGGACTCGCTCCAGCAGACGTTCGGCGAGCTCGTGATCCACTCCCCGCACGCTGAGGTCCGCTACGAGCTGCCGTGGACGTTCTCGACCTTCGACTACCGCACGTTGTGTGGTGCGCTCGCGGCGCAGGGCGAATTCGAGTTCGAAACGGCGAAGGTCGATGGACGGACCGGCAACACGGTCCACACCGACCGCGGCGATATCCGCTCACCCCTGATCGTCGACGCGCTCGGTTGGCGCCGAGTGCTCGGCGCCGGCGACAACATCCAGCCGCCCGAGGCGCTCCTGTCCCGCGGACTCGAGGTGCACCCCTTTGGCTCGGGCGACGATCTCGAGGTCTGGATCGACCGCGCGTACGTCCCCGCCGGGTACGGCTGGAGCTTCCCGGCCGACGGCGAGCTACGGATCGGCGTCGGCTCGTTCGATCCCCGCTTTCACGTCAAGGAGCCGACCAACCGGCTCGCCCGCGCCCTCGACGCCGACCAGGTTCGCTACCAGGGCAACTGGATCCCGCACGCGCTCCGCGACGGGACCGAGGCCGGGATCTTCTTCGCCGGCGATTCCGCGGGCCACTGCCTGCCGCTGACGGCCGAGGGCATCCGCACGGCGCTGTACTTCGGAGTCGCCTGCGGTCGCGAACTCCGTGGCGTCGTTGAGGGTCGCCAGACCCGCGAGCAGGCGCTGATCGCGTACCACGCCTTTTCCGCCGGCCACGCGATGCCGTTCCGGTGGATGCTCCGCGTACAGCGGCTCGTGCCCCGTATCGCCCCGCGTCTGCTGGGCCCCTCGCTCAAGGCGATGGGGAGCAAGCGCTTCATCGACTGGTCGTTCGGCCACTACCTCAACATCGCCCACCCGGACTACATCGGCGCGGGCGTCGCTCCCGCGACGGTGAACGCGTAGCGAACCGCCGCTCAGGCGACCGTGAACGCGTAGCGGGCGGGGCGACCCAGCTGCCCGAACGTATCCCGCGCGCGGACCGTGATGTGATGAGCGCCCGCTGCGAGCTGCTGCGTGGTGAACGGCGAGCGACAGCCGACCCATAGCCCTCCGTCAAGGCGGCATTCGAACTTGGCGCGCACCGCGTTGGAGTCGAATCGAATCGCCGCACGGCTGCCCTCGCGATGTGCGGCGGTGAGCGTCACGATCGGTCGCGGCGGGACCCGAATCGTGATCCTCTGCGACGCAAACGCCCAGTTCCCCCAGCTGTCGGTGATCCTGAGGCCGACCGTGAACGCCCGGGCCGCGAGGAAGCTGTGCGTGACCTGCTGCCCGTGCCCCCCGTGACCGTCGCCGAACGTCCACGTGTACGCGACCACCGTTCCCTGCGGGTCGCTCGCGTGCGCCAGCAATCGCACCGTCCGATCTCCGTTC
Organism: uncultured Solirubrobacteraceae bacterium; assembly: GCA_963712675.1. Classification (GTDB taxonomy): domain Bacteria; phylum Actinomycetota; class Thermoleophilia; order Solirubrobacterales; family Solirubrobacteraceae; genus Palsa-465. Next base: position 106,904 of record CAVQJF010000017.1, on the reverse strand, counting down.
GCCGCCCGCGGTGCCGAGATGGTCAGAGCGTCGGGCTGCGCGGCGGCCTCGCATCGGTGGGAGTAGTTGCTCCACAGCTCCTGGATGTAGTAGTGGCCGTCCCCGATCATCTCGTCGTAAGCGCTGCTGCCCGACCCCCCGAGAATCGGACCGTAGTTCGTGATGCAGAGGTCGGCGATCTCGTTGCCGCTGGCATCAGACCACGCGCCCGACGTCGGATCGGTCGCGGTTTCGGCCACCTCGTGCGCGATCGTCGAGATCGTCGGGTCCGCCGTGCTCCCGTTCGGGCGCGGATTGGTCGACTGGCAGTGACCTGTGACCGCGTTGTAGGGGATCACCGCGTAGAGGATTCCGGGGTTGCCCGTAGCGCTGTGGTAGCCGCAGTAACCGTTGTTCGGATCGCCGCCGAGCGCGCACTCCTCGGGACCGTTGCCGATGCAATCCCCGAACCCGTTCGGGGTCACGAGCAAATAGATGTGATTGATTCCGCTCGGCAGCCCGTGCGCGCGGATCACGTGACCGATCTCGGCCTCGATTGCGCTGTCGTCGACGCACGCCGTCCACCCTGGGCCGACTCCGAGCGGCGGTGGAAGGGGCTCAGCGCATGTTGAAGCGGGGTCGGTCGGCAGCGGATCGGCGTCGGACACAGCACCGGCGAAGCTGAGGTCGTACGCCGCCGGACCGCCGGCGTCGTGGTACTGGCCCATCAGCCCGAACACGTTCGACGTCGAATGGTCGGCGGCGGCAACCCTGGCCAGGAACGTGTCGATCTGATCCTCGTAGCCGGGCTCGAAGCTCAACCGCGACCCGGCGGGGGCCCAGAAGATCACGTGCACCCGCTGGGAGTGCATCACCGGGCCGCCGCAGAACGACACGTTTGCGGCGTGAGCGATCGGCGTCTCGCGGGCATGCGGAGCGGTCCGGAGATCGCGCGCGCCCGTCCCGAAGCACTGCGCGGCCGCGGCCGGGGCCGGGGCCGGGGCCAGGAGGATCAGGAGCGCCGCGACGGCCGCTAACGGGAGCGCGACCCGCGCGCCGGTCCCGTTCACTTCGCCGCCAGCCAGTCGCTGCCTATCCCCGCATCGACCGCCAGCGGCGGATCCATATCGAACGCCGCCTGCATCTGCTCGCAGGCGATCTGCTTGACCCGCTCGGCCTCGTCCGCCGGCCCCTCGAACAGCAGCTCATCGTGGATCTGGAGGATCAGCCGCGACCGCACCCCAGCCTCGGTCAGCGCCCGATCGCACCGCACCATCGCGACCTTCATGATGTCGGCAGCGGTCCCCTGGATCACCATGTTGACCGCGAACCGCTCGCCCTGCTTGCGCAGATCCCACCGCCGCGCTCGCAGCTCCGGCACCTGACGGCGGCGCCCGAACAGCGTCGAGACATACCCATGCTCGGTCCCCTGCTCGATCGTCTCCTCGATGAACCGGCCGACCGCCGGGAAACCGGCCATATAACGCTGGATGAACTCGTCGGCCTCCTCCTGGGGGATGTCGAGCCGATCGGCCATCCCGTAGGCCGACAGGCCGTAAACGATTCCGTAATTGATCATCTTCGACTTCGATCTCATGCCCGGGTCGATCTGGTCGGGCGTGACGTTAAACACGCGGCACGCCGTTGCGGTGTGGACATCCTCGCCGCGGCGGAAGATTTCCTTGAGCACATCCTCGCCCGCGATGTGCGCCAGCAGCCGCAGCTCCACCTGCGAGTAGTCAGCCGATACGAGCAGGTCGCCGGGCTCGGCGACGAAGCATGCCCTGATCTCGCGCCCCAGCGGCGTGCGGATCGGGATGTTCTGGAGATTGGGATTGTTCGACGAGAGCCGGCCGGTGGCCGCCGCCGTCTGGTTGAAGGTCGTGTGGATCCGGCCGTCGGACGCGATCAGCTGCGGCAACGCGTCGAGGTACGTCTGCGCGAGCTTCGTCAGCTCGCGCCAACGCTCGATCTTCGGGATCACGGGGTGCTCGTCGCGGATCGCCTGCAGCACCCGCGCGTCCGTTGAATACCCGGTCTTGCCGCGCCGTTTGCGGGACAGCCCGAGCTTGCCGAACAGAATCTCCTCGAGCTGCTTGGGCGAGCCGAGCACGAACTCCTCCCCGGTCAACTCGAAGATCTCCCGCTCGAGCTGATCGGCCTCGGCCTTCACGCGCGCGGAGATGTCCGCCAAGCGCGCGGTGTCGATCTTTGAGCCCTCCTTCTCCATCGCGCGCAGGATCCGCACGAGCGGTAGCTCGACGTCCGTGAACAGGTCGGTCAGGCCGCGGCCGCGGATCTCCTCGCGCTGCCACGCCGCGAGCGAGCTCATCAGCAGCGCGTCCGCGGCCGCGGGTTCCTCGACCGACGTCGCGAGACCCCGCTCCTCGCACAGCTCGCGGAACGGGTACGCGCGGCGGGCCGGCTCGAGCAGGTACGCGCCCACCTCGGTGTCGTGCTGAAGGACCGCCGGCACTTCGCCGAGCGACTTCGCATCATGGGCGATCACGGGCCGTGAGCCGATCGCAGCGACGAGCTCCTCCTGGCTCGGCGTGACGCCGCTGAGCACCTCGGCCGAACCGTCGACGTGGAGCCCGAAATGCCACTGCGCGTCGTCGGCGAACAGTGCCCCCTCGGGCGTCTCGGGCGCCTTCGTCGCGACCGCGACCTCGGTCGCGGGCAGCCGGCGCTCGAGGTCGGCGAGCGTCGTCTCGCGGACGCGGGCGGCGACCGTCTCGTCGCGCTCTGGGGCGGGCGCCGCCGCGTCGGCCGAGCCGAGCGCCTCCTCGAGCCGGCGCAGCGGCTCGCGGAGCTCGAACGCGCGGAACGTGTCCCTGAGCTTCGAGCGGTCCGGCGGCTGCGAGATGAACTCGGCGACGTCGAGCTCGAGTGGGATGTCGCGCTTGGCGGTCGCCAGCTGCTTCGACAGCCGCGCGTCGTCGGCGTGGTTGGTCAGGTTCTCCTTGCGCTTGGCGCCGGAGATCTCGTCGATGTGGTCGAGCACGCTCTCGAGCGACCCGAACCGCTGCAACAGGTCGGCGGCGGTCTTGTCGCCGATCCCCGGGACGCCCGGGATGTTGTCGGACGTGTCGCCCTTCAGCCCGATGAAGTCCGGCACCAGCTCGGGCGGGATCCCGTACCGCTCGATCACGCCCTCACGGTCGTACACGCGCGTATCGGTGATCCCCCGCGAGGTGGTCATGATCCGCACGCCGTCGGCCACCAGCTGGTAGGCGTCGCGATCGCCAGTCACGACCATCACCGGCACCGGCGGGTCCGCGGCCCGGGCCCGCTCGACGATCGACGCGATCACATCGTCGGCCTCGTAGCCCTCGATCCCGAGGTTGCGATAGCCGAACGCCTCCACCAGCGGCTCCAGGTGCGGCCACTGCTCCTTGAGCAGATCGGGCCTCGAGCTGCGTTGCGCCTTGTAGTCGGCGTACACCTCCTTTCGCCCCGAGTGGCCACGGTCCCAGACGACCACCGTCGACTTCGGTCCGTAGTCGGTCAGGATCTTGACCAGCATCGACGCGAACCCGAAGATCGCGTTCGTCGGCACGCCGGTGGAGGTGGCAATCGACTCGGGCAGCGCGAAGAACGCGCGGTACGCGAGGCTGTTGCCGTCGATCAGGAATAGCTCATCGGGCACGGTATGGCAGGCTATCGCCGCGTGCCGATCACTCCGAGTGCCCAATACAGCCTCACCCTCCGCGTGGAGATCGATCACCTCCCCGGAATGCTCGGCAAGGTCGCGAGCGCGATCGGCGAAGCCGGGGGCACGATCGGCGCCGTCGACCTGGTTCAGGTGGAGGGCTCGCACACGGTCCGCGACATCACCGTCGAGACCGGCGACTCGGCCGAATGGCCACGGCTGACGGACGCCGTCAACGCGGTCCCGGGCGCCCGGGTCCTCGATACGACGGACCGCACCTTCTCCATCCACGTCGGCGGCAAGATCGAGCTCAACAACAGAGTGCCCGTGAAGACCCGCGACGACCTGTCGATGGCCTACACGCCCGGGGTCGCGCGCGTCTGCAACGCGATCTACGAGGACCCCGACAAGGCCTTCCAGTACACGATCAAGCGCAACTCGGTCGCGGTCGTGTCCGACGGCACGGCCGTGCTCGGCCTCGGCGACATCGGTCCGCGCGCCGCGATGCCGGTGATGGAGGGCAAGGCGATGCTGTTCAAGGAGTTCGGCGGCGTCGACGCCTTCCCGATCTGCCTCGACACGAAGGACCCGGACGAGATCGTCGCGTGCGTCAAGGCGATCGCGCCCGGCTTCGGTGGCATCAACCTCGAGGACATCTCCGCCCCGCGCTGCTTCGAGATCGAGGACCGCCTCAAGGCCGAGCTCGACATCCCCGTGTTCCACGACGACCAGCACGGGACGGCGATCGTCGTCCTAGCGGCGCTGCTGAACGCGCTGACGCTCACCGGGCAGCGGATCGAGGACATCAAGATCGTGATCTGCGGTCTCGGGGCCGCGGGGATCGCCGTCGGGCGGATCCTGTTCGAGGCCGGCGCCCGCCACATGATCGGCTGCGACTCGCGCGGCGCGCTCCACACCGAGCGCGAGGACTACCTCGACGGCACGATGCATCACGTCAAGCGCGGGTTCGCCTCGATCACCAACCTCGAGCGGCGCTCCGGCTCGCCGGCCGACGTGATCGAGGGCGCCGACCTGTTCATCGGCGTGAGCGGCGCGCAGGTGATCCCCGCTGAGGCGCTCGGGAAGATGAACCCCAACCCGATCGTGTTCGCGATGGCCAACCCGAATCCGGAGGTCAGCCCCGAGGACGCGCTCCCGTACGCGCGGATCATGGCAACCGGTCGCTCGGACTACCCGAACCAGATCAACAACGTGCTCGCGTTCCCGGGCATCTTCCGGGGCGCCCTCGACGTCCGCGCCACCCAGATCACCGAGGAGATGAAGACCGCCGCCGCGCGCGCGATCGCCGACATCGTCTCGGGCGACGAGCTCCGCGAGGACTACATCATCCCGTCGGTCTTCAACCGCGAGGTGGTCGGCGCCGTCGCGACCGCCGTCGCCGAAGAGGCTCGGGAGAGCGGCACCGCCGAGGCCGGCGCCGAGGTCGGCTTCGCATCGACCGAGGACATCCGGATCCTCCCGGGCCGATGAAGGTCGCCGTCACCGGCGCCAGCGGACTGATCGGCGCGCGGCTGGTGGCGGCGTTGACAGCGCGCGGCGACCAGGTGATCGCGTTCTCGCGGTCAGCGTCTCACGGCGTCGAATGGGATCCGATGGCGGGGCCGGCGCCGGCGGACGCGCTGGCCGGCGTCGATGCGATCGTGAACCTGGCCGGTGAACCCGTGGCACAGCGCTGGACACCGGCGGCGAAGGAGGCGATCAGGGAGAGCCGGCTCGTCGGCACACGCCACCTGGTCGACGGGCTGCGCGCCTGCGATCCTCGCCCGCGGGTGCTCGTATCGGCGTCCGCCGCCGGCTACTACGGCGACCGCGGCTCGGAGATCGTCGACGAGTCGACGGCCCCCGGATCGGATTTCCTCGCCGGCGTATGCGTCGAGTGGGAGCGCGAGGCATGCGTCGCCGCCGGACAGCTCGGGATGCGCGTCGTGTGCATGCGGACCGGCGTCGTCCTCGACGGCGGTGGCGGCGCCCTCAAGACCATGCTGCCTCCGTTCAAGCTGGGCGTCGGCGGGCCGGTCGCCGGCGGCCGGCAGTACATGGCGTGGATCGCCCTCGACGATCTCGTCGGGATGTACATGGCGGCGCTCGACTCGGACTCGTGGTCGGGCCCGGTCAACGGATGCGGCCCGTCACCGGCCACCAACGCTGAGTTCTCCCGCGCGCTCGGCCGCGCGCTTCACCGGCCGGCGTTGATGCCGGTCCCCGCGTTCGTGCTGAAGGTCCGTTTCGGCGAGATGGCACAGATCGTCACCGACTCGCAGCGGATGGTGCCGGCGCGCGCGATCGAGATCGGCTACCGGTTCCGCTACGGCGACCTCGACGCGGCGTTGGCGGCAGCTCTTTAATCACCGAAGGGGGCGTATCGCTGGCGGTTGAGGGCTATGGGTGTCGATGGAGCCCGAACCACCGACCAAAAGCTCTACCGGTCGCCCCACCTCCGGGAACCTTTCACCTGAGCACGACCTGGTGCATGGTGGAGGTGCATGGTTCGTTCGGATCCTCGGAGCGGGAGAGCTTTTGGTCGTCGAAGGCACGCCCGATCAGAGGATCAACCGGATCGCCGCCGCTCAGAGGAGCCGGGTCGCGCGCCGCCAGCTTCTGAAGGCCGGGATCACAAACGCTCACATCAAGACGAGGAAGGGGCGCGGCTTTCTCACCGAGGTCCACACGGGCGTCTATGTCGTCGGGCCCGCCACAGACGTGCCGCTCGGCCGCGAGGTCGCAGCACTGCTAGCCGTCGACCTGTCGATGCTCAGCCACCTCAGCGCCGCGGTCGTGTGGGAGCTCATCCGACTTCCCGGCGATGCCCCCATTCACGTCACGGTCCGACGCCCACGGAAGAGCCGGAAGGGGGTCGTGGTGCATCGCAGCCGCACCCTGACGAGGACGGACATCACGATCCACCGCGGCCTGCCGATCACCTCGGTCGCCCGAACGCTGTTCGATATCTCGGAGCTGCTCCCCACCCGCGAGGTCGAGCGGGCGCTTGATGAGGCGCTCGCACGCAAGCTCGTCACGCTCCAAGCGCTCCACCGGCTGCTCGAGCGGACCACGAACCGCAGCGGCCTGACGATCCTGCGCCGCTTGATCGCGTGGCGAACGACGAGCGCAGGCAGCCGCACGAAGTGGCAGCGGATGGCGTACAAGGCGTTCATCGAGGCCGGGCTGCCCGAGCCCGAGCAGGACGTCTGGTACCTCGGCTTCCAGCACGACTTCCTGTGGCGCAAGCACGGAGTGACGCTCGAGATCGACGGCTACCCGTGGCATTCGACCAAGACAAATATGGAGCGCGACCGCACCAAGGAGACACGCTTGAAACAGGCCCGGCTCGACCCGAACAGGGTTAGCAACACGCAGGTCGAGAACCGGATCCTCGAGGTGGTGGCGCTGGTCGCCGCCCGGCTCGCCCTCCGGGATCCCGCCCTCCGAGGCCCACCGGAATCCCAGCCGGGGCCAGCCGGGCCCTGAGCGCCCCAAGCCGGGATCAGCCGGGCCCTGAGCGCCCCAAGCCGGGATCAGCTGGGCCCTGAGCGCCGCCCCCGCCGCCAGCTGGGCGGCACCGGCCCCTCTCGCTTCCACGCCGACCCCGGCCGCGCCGGCAGCACCAGCACGATCAACAGGCCGACGACCGTCAACAGCAGCCCGAAGGTCAATCCCACCCGCTCGCCGTAGCCCTTGCGGTCGGAGACCCAGGCGGCGATCGCGGCCGACAGCAGCCACGCAAACAGCAGGTACAGCCCGACGGCGCCGATCTGGCCGTTGACGGCAAAGACGGTCATGTCCCCAGGTATGCCTTTTGCACTTCGGGGTCGTCGCGGAGCGCCGAGGAGGCGTTGGCGAGCGCCACCTGCCCGGTCTCGAGCACGTAGCCGCGGCCCGAGACGTCGAGCGCGTAGTTGGCGTTCTGCTCGACCAGCAGGATCGTCACCCCGCTGCGGTTGATCTCGGCGATCGTCTCGTAGATCCGCTGTACGAGGATGGGCGCGATCCCCATCGAAGGCTCATCGAGCATCAGCAGCTTCGGGCGGGCCATCAGGGCGCGGCCGATCGCGAGCATCTGCTGCTCGCCGCCGGACATCGTCCCCGCCTTCTGCTTCTCGCGCTCGGCCAGCCGCGGGAACAGCGAGAACACACGGTCCAGATCCTCTGCGATCTCCGGCCCGCGGCGGCGATGCGCGCCCAGATCGAGGTTCTCGCGCACGCTCATCCGCGGGAAGCAGTGGCGACCCTCGGGGGCAAGCGCGATCCCGTACCCGACGATCTCGTGCGCCGGCACGTGGGTGATGTCCTCGCCGTCGAACGTGATCGTGCCCGAGCGCGCCGGGGTCAGCCCGGAGATCGAGCGCAGCGTCGTCGACTTGCCGGCACCGTTCGAGCCGATCAGCGTCACGATCTCGCCCTCGTCGACCGTCAGCGAGATCCCCTTCAACGCCTCGATCGAGCCGTAGTACGTGTGAATCTCGGAGACTTCGAGCATCGCCATCGCTACGAGTCCTCCATCGCTACGAGTCCTGCTTTCCGAGGTAGGCCTCGATCACGCGCGGATCGACCCGTACGTCGGCCGGCGGCCCCTCGGCGATCTTCTCGCCGTGGTCGAGCACCGTGACGCGCTCGGAGACGCCCATCACGACCTTCATGTCGTGCTCGATCAGCAGGATTGTCAGCTTCAGGTCGTCGCGGATCTTGCGCATGAAATCGGTCAGCGCGTCCGACTCTTGCGGGTTCATTCCAGCCGTCGGCTCGTCGAGCAGCAACAGCTGCGGCTCGGAGGCGAGCGCGCGCGCGATCTCGACGCGGCGCTGGTCGCCGTAGGACAGCTCGGCCGACAGCCGCTCGAACGCCGTCGGCCGCAGGCCGACGTAGGCGAGCAGCTCGCGAGCGCGCTCGCGGACCGCCCCCTCCTCGCGGCGGACCCACGGAGGGCGGAAGATCGAGCCGAACAGGCCAGCCCGCATCCTCGCGTGGCGGCCGATCATCACGTTCTCGACCGCGCTCATGGCGCCGAACAGGCGAATGTTCTGGAACGTTCGCGCGACGCCGAGGCCGGTGATCAGGTCTGGACGCCAGCGGGTGATGTCCTTGGTGCCGAACACGATCCGCCCCCCCGAGGGCTTGTACAGACCGGTGAGCATGTTGAACAGCGTCGTCTTGCCGGCGCCGTTGGGGCCGATCAGCGACACGATCCCGTGGAGCGGCACTTCGAACGACACGTCGGAGACCGCGACCAGGCCGCCGAACTGCTTCGTCACGTGATCGGCATGCATCACGACCTCGCTCATGGCGACGGCGCACCCCCTTCCACCAGCTGCGCGTCCTCGGCGGCGATCTCCGCCGTCAGCTCGAGTTTTCGTCGCCGTTCGGGGAACAGGCCTTGGGGCCGCAGCACCATCACCAGCACGAGCAGGAAGCCGAAGATCCCGAACGACAGCTGCGTCAGCTGGAAGTGCAGGCCGAACTTCTGCGGCAGCGAGTTCAGCACGTCGGGTATCAGGTAGTAGTTGATGTACGACAGCAGCAGCGCGCCCATCATCACGCCCCAGATCGAGCCGAGGCCGCCGACGATCACCATCGCCAGCACGAAGATCGAGAACGAGAACTGGAATTGGGCGGCGTTGACGGTCGTGTCGTAGGCGCCGAGGAAGACGCCGGAGGTGCCGCCGAACGCGGCACCGATCGCGTACGCCATCAGCTTCGTGCGCACCAGCGGAATGCCCATCGACACCGCGGCCACCTCGTCCTCGCGCAGCGCGATCCAGGCCCGCCCGAGACGCGAATCGCGCAGTCTCAAGCTGACGAACAGCACGATCACGACGATCAGCAGGATCAGCCAGTACCAGGGTCTCTCCTGTAACGAGTTGAACTTGCCAAGCAGCGGGAAGTAGGGCGGGTCGACCGCTGAGATGCCGAGATTGCCGGCGGTCAGCGTCATCCCGCCGCCGATGTGGATGTCGGTGCCGTTGACGGCGACGACGTAGATGATCTCGCCGAACGCGAGCGTCACGATCGCGATGTAGTCGCCGCGCAGCCGCAGCGTCGGTAGCCCGATCAACGTGCCGGCGAGCGACGTGATCAGCACCGCGCACACCACGATCAGCACGAAGTTGAAGTGGATGCCGATCACATTGCTCTTCGCCGAGGTGAGGATGTGCGCGTGGGCGTTGAAGAAGAAGGTCGAGCCGAACCAGCCCATGCAGTAGGCGCCGAATGCGTAGAACGCGACGTAGCCGAGGTCGAGCAGGCCGGCGAAGCCGACGACGATGTTCAGGCCGAGCGCCATCACCACGTACGCGAGCGCGATGATCGTCGCGTTGAGGAAGTCGCTCGTCTGGGCGAACAGGAACGGCAGCAGGATCGCGATCACGAACAACGCCACCGCCAGCCCGCGCAGCCACCACGAGGGCAGCCGGCGCTCGAGCGAGGATCGCCACTCCTGCAGCTGGGCGACGAGTTCGCTCATCCGGCTTCCCTGGTCTCCTCGCCGAGCAGCCCGCGCGGCTGCAGGACCATCACGAGGATCAGATAGCCGAACACGATCGCCTCGGTCCACTCGCCGCCAGAGATGCGATTGTCGGACAGCGCCTGGATCACGCCGATGAGCAGCCCGCCGAGCACGGCGCCGCGGATGTTGCCGATTCCCCCCATGACCGCGGCCGTGAAGGCGATCAAGCCGCCTCTGAACCCCTGGTTGTACGCGACCGTCGTTTCATACAGGGCGTACACGAGCCCCGCGGCGCCGGCCAGCATCCCGCCGAGCAGGAACGTCAGCGAGATCGTGTTGTTGACGTTGATTCCCATCAATCGCGCGGCCTCTGGATCCTGCGCGGTCGCGCGCATCGCACGACCGGCGCGCGTACGGCTGACAAACCAGGTCAGTCCGAACACGAGCGGAATCCCGACACCGAACGCGAGCAGATCGTCGCGGTGGATCACGACGCCCGAGATGTTGAACACCGACTGCTGCGCGTGCACCAGGTCGGTTACCCCGATCGGGTTCCCGCCGATCCACAACAGCCCGACGTCCTGGAGGATGAACGAGAACCCGACCGCGGTGATCAGCGGCGCAAGCTTGGGCGCGTTACGCAACGGCCGGTACGCGACCCGCTCGATCAGCACGTTGAGCGAGCCACAGACGAGCATCGAGAGGATCAGCGTCAGCAGCAGTCCCCCGATCAACCCGACGGGTCCGGTCGCGGCGCCGAGCCCGAGCGAGCCCCAGAAGCCCGCGGCGGTGAGCGACCCGATCATGAACACATCGCCGTGGGCGAAGTTGATCAGCTCGATGATCCCGTATACGAGCGTGTAGCCCATCGCGATCAGCGCCCAGATCGCGCCGTTCGAAAGCCCGGCCACGACGTTGAAGCCGAGCAGCGAGAGGTCGTGGTGGATGATCGGGTGCCCGGCGGCCGTCAACCCGGACTGATAGCCGGAGCTCAGATCATGGAAGCCGTAGTAGATGGGCAGCGCGAGCAGCGCAGCCACGAGCCCCCAGCGCCCCACGTAGCGGCGCAGCGTCGCCAGCGCTCGGCGTCCTGCCGCGGGGAGACCCGGCGTTGCTGACTGGGCAACCACGTTCGGAGCGGAGTATGGAGGGGACGCCGGATGCGCCCCCTCCACGAACCTCCGTTACGAGCGAACGCTCACAGAACCTTGGTCGGAGTCAGCGTCTTGAGGAACGACGGATCGCCGGCCTTGACGTTGTACAGGCCGTACGACTTGAGCGTCGTGTCGCCATTCTTGTCGAACCCGTAGGTGCCGAGCACCGACGAGCGTGACGTGGTCGCGAACAACGCCTTCAACACGGCGCTCTTGCTGTTGCCCTGGGCGCCGAGGCCCTTGATCGTGTCGAGTCCGAGCTTCATCGCCTCGTACCCGTAGATCGCGTACGGGTCGGGGTTGCCGACCCCGTACTTGGCCTTGTACGCGGCGAGGAACGCCTTGCCCCCCGGATACGCGCTCAGGTCGAGCGTCGCAACCGTGCACAGGAGGAACGGGTCGATGCTCGCGGGCACACCACCCATCTTCGAGTTGGTCCATGCAGCCGAGCACATCCCGTCCGGGCCGAGGATCTTGGCCGTCGGGAGCACCGAGTGCACGTCCTTGGTGATCTGCACGCCGCCGTTGGCGACGATCCCGGAGAATTCGAAGCAGTTCGCTCCCTGCGCCTTGATCGTCGCGGCGTAGGAGCGGAAGTTCGGGGCCTTCGGATCGATTCCGGTGTCGGAAACGATGTCGATCCCGTAGTTCTTCTTCTCGAGCTCCATCATCGACGCAAGGCCGGCGCCGTACGCCTCCTTGTCGTTCGCGATCGCGACCTTGGTGCAGCCCGCCTGCTTGAGCGCCAGCAGGTCGGCGGCCCCCTGGATCGAGTCCTTCGGCACGATCCGCAGATACGTGCGAGTACCCGTCGGGTAGTACTTCTGCGGCTCGCCTGGAGCGGTCGCTCCCGGAATCGCCGCCGTCAGCCCGACGTACGTGTTGGCAGGGCTGACCTGCGGGATCCCGGCCTGGTTCAGGATCGGGATCGAGACCTCGCTCGCGCCCGAGTTGAACTCGCCGATGTAGTAGACGGTCTTCGGGTCAGCCGCCGCCTTGCGCGCGTCGGCCGCCGTCTGCGTCGGATCCCACGCGCCAGCTGCCGCCGTCGAGTCGTCAAGCGACGTGTAGTTGACCGTGAACTGGCCCGCCTTGCCACCGGCCTGGGACAGCGCCAGTTTGATCCCGTTCACAAGCGGAATCGTCTGCGCGTTCGACGATCCCTGGAGCGGGAGGCTCGAGTAGACGTCGACGGTGTTCGAACCGCTGCTCGCGCTGCCGCTGGCACCGCTCGTGCTGCTGCTACTGCTACTGCTGCTGCTGCCGCAAGCGGCCAGCGTCACTGCCGAGCCGATGACTACGCACCCTGTCATCAGCTTCCCCGGAAAATTCATATTCCTCCTCTGTTCGACCCGGACTCTCGGACGGGCCCTGTAGCGCGCAATCTAATGCGCGGGCAGCGTCGCGGCAAGTCGCGCTCGCCCGATGCGAGCGCGCCCCTAACGCAAACCCAACGGAGTGCTCAGCCCGTGATCGCCTTCCAGAACACGAGCTGGCCGTCGATCACACGCCAGACGCCGTAACGCCGCAGCGACGTATCGCCGTCGGCGTCGATGGTGTACGTGCCGAGCACGCTGTGGCGCTCGCGCGTGGCGAAGATCGCCGCCACGACGCCGGAGCGCAGTGCCGCGCGGGTGCCGCCTCCGGTCGACCGCGAGATCGCGTCGAGCATCAGGCTCATCGCCTCGTAGCCGAAGATCGAGTACGGCTGGGGCGCCCCGTACAGCCGCGCGTAGCGGACGAAGAAGCTCCGTCCCGCTGGCGGATACGCGCGCGGATCGAGTGTCGCCACCGTGATCAGCACGCGCCTGTCCAGCGCTAGTGGGATCCCGCCGAGCTCCGGATCGGTGTACGTGCTCTCGGCGACACCGGCGGCCCCGAAGATCCGTGCGTGCGGCAGCGCGGCGGCGAGTTGACTCGTCACGAGCACCGCGCCCGACTCGGTCAGCGCGCTGATCAAGATGCAGTCCGCGCCGGTCGCCGCGACGCTTGACGCGAACGACGTGTAATCGGTCGCGTGGGGCTGGAACGCCTGCACCCCGACCACCTGCAGCCCGGCGCGCCTGGCCGCGTCGCTGAAGCTCACCGCCATGTCGAGCCCGTCGACCTCCCCATCGTCGACGACGTAGGTCTTCGAGCACCCCAGGCTCCGCTGCAGCCTCACCTGAACGACCGCCTGGACGTTGTCGTCCGGAACCAGATGAGCGTACGTCCGGACCTTCGTCGGGTAGTACTTCTGTGGCTCTCCCGGCGAGGCACCGGGGGCGTCGGACGTGAGCCCGACGGCCGTACTCGCGGGGCTCACCTGCGCGATTCCGGCCCGGTTCAGGATCGGGATCGAGATCGCGCTCGCGCCCGAGTCAAGGTCGCCGATGTAGCCGACCGCCGTCCGGTCGGCGGCCGCGAGCCGCGCGTTGTCCTCAGTCTGACCGGGGTCCCATCCGCCCGTCTTCACCGTTGCGTCGTCAAGCGCTCGGAACTCGATCCGGTACTTCCCGATCCGCCCCGAGATCGTGGCGAGCGCCGTTCGCGCACCGTTCAGCGCCGCCTGGGAGTCAATCCGCGAGGCACCTTCGAGCGGGAGGCTCGCGTAGATCGTCAGCCGCGTGCCGTGGATCCTGTTGGTCGGGCCGCTACCGCCGCAGCCGGTCAGGCCACCACAGACGAGCGTGACGCCGGTCGCGACCGCAGCGCGCGCCAGATACGAGCGCCAGCGTCGCGTCTCGCCGGCCCCGCTCAACCCGTCGGCGCGGACCTGAAGGCCACGAGCTGCCCCGAGCGGAAGCGATTGATCACGATCGTCGGCGTCGGAAGCTGGATGTCGCCAGCCTGGGTGATCGTGAACGAGCCGAGCACCGATTGGCGAGAGCGTCCGAAGAAATCGTTGATCACCGTCGTCCGGTTGGCCGCCAAGCTGCCCGCCTGCTGGAGCGCGTCCAGCACCGCTGTCATCGCCAGGTAGCCGAACACCGCCTGCCAGGTGGGCGCTTGGCCGTACGCACCGCGGAACCGGGTCGCGAAGCTGGCGGGAATGCGGGGCAGGCCCGGCGAAGAGATGTAGACGTTGGCCTGCGGGCCGGAGCCGAGCGCGCTGGCGAACGCCGGCGTGTCGAGCGGCGAGCCGCCGAACAGCTTCAGCGCCGGATTGGCCGCGGCCAGCGTCGCGAATGTCTTGGCCCCAAACGCCGGCGAGTTCGTGCCCACGAACGCCCCGTCGGCGCCGCTCGCGGTGTGCTGGACGGTGATCGACTTGGCCGGCGCGTCCTGCGCGACCGCGTTGGCGATCGCCTTCCCGTAGCAGCCACTGACGTCGACGTCGGTGCACGGGCTCGGGTCGCTCGTCACGTACAGCTTGGTGACCTTCAGCGCCTGCATCTCGGCGACGAGCGCCTTCGCCTCGACCGCGGCGCTCGGGACGACGCGCGCAAACGTGTACCCGTACGTGCTCTCGGACGGGTAGAAGAGCGCCTTGCGCGTGTTCGGCAAGATCGAGCTCCCCTCCGTCAGCTCGAGCGCGCTGTCGGTCGGGCTCACCTGGAGGATCCCGAGCTCGTTCGTGATCGGCACCGAAGACCCGGAGGTGCCGGGCACGACCTCGCCGAGGTAGGCGATCGTGCTCTTGTCGTTGTCGGCGGTGCGCGCGTTGTTCGTGATCTGAGCGGTCGTGTCGGCCGTCAGCCGCTTCAGGGCGACCTGATACTTGCCGGTCTGACTGGTTTGCTTGAGCGCGAGCTGCTCGCCGTCGAACACATCCGAGGCCTGCGACGGCACGCTCGCGTAGACGGTCAGCTTGCCGCCGATCACCGTCGCGGTCGTGGTCGAGTTCGAGGTCGTGCCGCAGCCGGCCAGCCCCGCGACCACAGCGACGCAGGTGCAACTCCGTGCGAGCCCGCCGAGACGCATGGGGACGCTAGTCCCGCCGGCCAGGAAGGAACGGCAGCAGGTTACGGACGCCGATCGCGACCAGCACCATCATGATGGCGATGATGATGCCGTCGAGACCGTTGAAGAGCTGCGTCGCCCAGAGAACGATCCACAGGCACAGCCCGGCAGTGGCGGTAACGATCAAGCCCATCGGGGCAGAGATGCTACAGCGCGGCGCCGAACTCGCGCACGAGCACGCCGACGGCGGCGGCGGCGTCCTGCGCGTCCCCCGCGGCGCGGACCAGCCGGCTGCCGACGATCACCCCGTCGGCCCCCGCTTCCACGGCGGCGCGAGCCTGCGCCGGCGTGCTGATTCCGAACCCGACCGCCACGGGAACACGCGTGTGCCCCCGAGCGCGCGCGATCACGGCCGCGAGCGCGCCGTCGATGTCTGCCCGCTCGCCCGTCGTGCCCGTCAGCGACACCGCGTAGACGAACCCGCGCGCCCCCGCCCCGATCCGCTCGAGCCGCTGATCCGGGGTCGTCGGCGCGACCAATGGCACGAGCGCCAACCCCCGCTGCTCGCAGACGGCCGACACGGGCGCCGCTTCCTCGAGCGGCAGGTCGGGCACGATCAGCCCACTCGCGCCGGAGTCGAGCAGCATGTCGGCAAACCGCTCG
Organism: uncultured Solirubrobacteraceae bacterium; assembly: GCA_963712675.1. GTDB lineage: Bacteria > Actinomycetota > Thermoleophilia > Solirubrobacterales > Solirubrobacteraceae > Palsa-465. The sequence continues at coordinate 91,114 of CAVQJF010000017.1, read as the reverse complement.
AGCCCACGGGCGAAGATCGGGTTCGCGTAACACATCACGATCACCGGGACGCGATCGGCGATCGTGCGAGCCACGACGAGCGCGTCGTGGACCGTCGCGCCGCTCCGCAGCGCCGCGGTCCCGGCGGCGTGGATCACGGGGCCGTCGGCCAGCGGGTCCGAGAACGGCACTCCGAGCTCGACCAAGTCGGCCCCGGCCTCGACGTACGCGCGCGCGATCGCCATCGAGCTCTCGCGATCGGGAAAGCAGCCCATCATGTACGGCATCAGTGCCGCACGGCGCCCGTTCGCGCGGGCGGCCGCGAACGCCTCAGCGATCCGCTCCACACCGCTCACAGCAGTGTCAACGCCTCTTCAAGGTCCTTGTCGCCACGGCCGGAGAGGCACACCAGATCGAGCTCCGACGGTCCGTTCGCGAGTGTCCACGCGAGCGCATGAGCGCTTTCGAGCGCCGGGATGATCCCCTCGAGCCGCGCCGTGCGGGCGAACGCCTCCAGCGCTTGGGCGTCGGTCACGGCCAGATACCGCGCGCGGCCCGAATCGCGAAGCCACGCGTGCTCGGGGCCCGAGCCGGGGTAGTCGAGCCCGGCCGAGATCGAATGCGCTTCGAGGATCTGCCCGTCCTCGTCCTGCATGATCGCCGAGTAGGCGCCGTGCAGCACGCCCGGGATCCCCGCCGCCGTCAGCGGCGCGCCGTGACGGCCGGTTTCGATCCCCTCCCCCGCCGCCTCGACGCCGACCAGCTCGACCTCGGCGTCGGCGACGAACGGCGTGAACACGCCGATCGCGTTCGAGCCGCCGCCGACGCATGCGATAACGCGTTGCGGTAGGCGACCGGCGGCATCGAGCACCTGCGCGCGCGCCTCGTCGCCGATCACGCGCTGGAGGTCGCGGACGAGCGCCGGGTACGGCGCGGGCCCGACGCACGAGCCGATGATGTAGTGCGTGTCACCGACGTTCGTGACCCAGTCGCGAATCGCAGCCGATACGGCCTCCTTCAAAGTGCGAGCGCCCGCCTCGACGGGCTCGACGGTCGCTCCGAGCAGCCCCATCCGCTCGACGTTCGGCTTCTGCCGGCGCATGTCCTCAGTGCCCATGTAGACGACGCACTCGAGGTCGAGCAGCGCGCATGCCGTCGCGGTGGCGACCCCATGCTGCCCGGCGCCGGTCTCGGCGATGATGCGCCGCTTGCCCATTCGTTTCGCGAGCAGCGCCTGGCCAAGCGCGTTGTTGATCTTGTGAGCGCCGGTGTGGTTGAGATCTTCTCTTTTTAGATAAATGGTGTGGCCTGCCGCCTCCGACAGCCGCGACGCCAGGTACAGAGGCGTGGGCCGGCCGACGTAGTCGTGCAGCAGCCGGTCGAGCTCAGAGCGAAAGCCGGCGTCGTCTCGCGCGGCCGTCCACGCCGCTTCGAGCTCGGCCAGCGCAGGCATCAACGTCTCCGGCACGTACTGGCCGCCGTACGGCCCAAAGCGGTGCTCGACCGCGCTCACGGGACCGCTTCCGGCGCCATCGCCGTCGCGCGCACGGCGTTTGCAAACGCCTCGAGCTTGCGGTGATCCTTGACGCCTGGCGACGCCTCGACGCCGCTCGCCACGTCGACCGCGAACGGTCGCGTGACGTCGATGCCCTCAGCGACGTTGTCGGGCGTCAAGCCACCGGAGAGGATCAGCGGCGGAACCCCTCTGTGGGTTCGCGCCAGCACCCATTCGAACGTCTCGCCGCTGCCGCCCTGCACCCCTGGGACGTGGCTGTCGAGCAGGTGGTAGTCGGTCGTGAAGGCCATCACGGCCTGGATGTCCGCCCGCCCCGCGACCCGCGCTGCCTTGATCACCTTGCAGCCGGTCCGGCGCGCGACCTCGGATGCGAACACGGGCCCCTCGTCGCCGTGGAGCTGGATCATCGTCAGACCGATCGCGTCCGCGGCGCTCGTGACCTCGTCGAGCGTCGGGTTGACGAACACTCCGACGACGTCGGCGCGGCGCTTGAGCTCAGCGGCGATCTCGGCGGCGGCGTCCGGTTCACAGGCCCGCGGCGATTTGGGCCACAGGATCAGGCCGATCGCCCATGCGCCAGCGGAGACGCAGGCGTTGGCGTCGTCGAGGTTCGTGATGCCGCAGAACTTGACCTTGGTCATGGGACTTCTGAATCGTAGTTACGTGTGGAGAAACGGCATCAGTGAAGGGCCGGGTGCGGGTCGTGGCCCGGCCCAGCCCACCGGGGACACACCGGATTCAGGCTCAAAGGAGGGTGGATAAATCGCCACTCACCCACCCAGGCGCGGCGCGGCGCGGACGCCGACCGGACGCCGGCTCCCGCCGTCCACCGATTCACTGATTCCGGCGAGCCCGAGCTATTGGTCCGGGGTGTCTACGGCGCCTGCGCCGGCCGCTCGCCGAGCTTGACCGCGAACGTCCGCCGGCGCCCGGCGCGACGGACCTCGACCAGCATCTTCTCGCCGGGCGACGAGGCGGCGACCAGCGCCTGGACCTGCTCGATGGTCGCGACGCGGCGGCCGTTGATCGACCGGATCTCGTCGCCGTGCTTGAGCCCGGCGGCGGCGGCCGGGCCGCCCGAGTCCGCGCTCTTGATCACGACCCCGGTGACCCTGGTCGTCGGGGCCTTGCCGGTGATCCCGAGGAAGGCGATCGTGATCCGGACGCCGCGCTCGAGCTTGGGCAGAAACTCCTTGGCGGTGTCGATCGGGACCGCGAACGCGATCCCCACGTTGCCGGCGCCGCCGCCGTCACCGGTCTCAATCTGCGAGTTGATCCCGATCACGCGGCCGGCCGCATCGATCAGCGGCCCGCCCGAGTTGCCGGGGTTGATCGGCGCGTCGGTCTGGATCACGTTGTCGATGCTGAACCCGTTCGGCGCCTGGATCTGGCGCTGCAGGGCCGAGACGATCCCGCCCGTGAGCGTTCGATCGAGACCGAACGGGTTCCCGATCGCCAGCGTCGGATCGCCGACCTGAACGGTCCCCGAATCGCCGAGCTGGAGCGGCTCGATATCGCCGACGCCGGCCATGTTGACCCGCAGCAGCGCGAGGTCGTTGTTCGGGTCGACGCCGATCACCGCGGCGCGACGAGAGACGTCGTCCTCGAACTCCACCGCGACCCCGGTGGCCCGGTTGGCGCCCTCGATCACGTGGTAGTTGGTCAGGATGTCGCCATGGTCGTCGATCAGAAAGCCCGACCCGGTCGACGTGCTGCTCTGTTGCTGGGAGAACAGATCGAACGGGTCCTCGACCTGCTCGATCACCTGCGCGCGCACGAACACGACCCCCGGTGCGTCACGGACGTAGATCGCGTGCGGCGTCAGCGCGCTGGTGCTCGACGTGGTCTGCGACGCGACCGGCGACTGCTCGATGAGCGTCCGCGTGGTGCGGTGGCCGGTCACCCCAAGCGCCAGAAACGTTCCCGCGACCACCACCCCTCCGAGCACCGCAGAGAAGATCTGCGAGCGGATCAGGGCCTTCATTGCCCTTCGGATGTTGTCCAGCGTTGTCAAGCGCGGCTAAATGATCAACTCGCGGCAGGCCGATTCGAGGTCCGGCGAGCGCATCAGCGCCTCGCCGACGAGCACGGCGTCGATCCCGGCATCCCCCAGCCGCTGGAGCTCCTCGCGCGAGCTGAACCCCGATTCGGCGACGATCACCCTCCCCGCCGGGATCCGCGGCGCGAGCGCGAATGTCCGGCCGGTGTCGACCGCGAGCGTCGTCAGGTCGCGGTTGTTGATCCCGATCAGCACTGCGCCCGCCGCCAGCGCCGAGTCGAGCTCGCGCTCGTCGTGGACCTCGACGAGTGCGGTCAGCCCGGCCTCGTCGGCCTCGGCGTGGAGCGCGATCAGCTCCTCCTCGGTGAGCGCCGCGACGATCAGCAGGATCGCGTCCGCGCCCGCGGCGAGCGACTCGTGCACCTGATAGCGGTCGACGATGAAGTCCTTGCGGAGAAGCGGCAGCGTCGAGGCCTCGCGCGCGGCGCGAAGGTCGTCGAGCGAGCCCCCGAAGCTGGGCCCCTCGGTCAGGATCGAGAGCGCCGTCGCGCCCCCGCGCTCGTACGCCGTTACCACCTCCGTCAGCGACAGCTCCTCGCGGATCGCGCCGGCGGACGGCGAGCGGCGCTTGTGCTCGGCGATCACCGACAGTCCCGGACCTCTGAGCGCGTCCAGGAACGGGCGCAGCGGCGTCGCCCGCGGCTCGAGCTCACCGAGCGGCACGGCCGCCCGGCGGCGGGCCACCTCGTCACGGGTCGCGCTGAGTATCGGCTCGAGCGCGCTCACGCCGGCGCCAGCTCCTGAGTCCTGGCCACGAACCGCTCGAGCGCCGCGGTCGCCGCGCCGTCGTCGATCGCCCGCTCGGCCGCCCTGACGCCCTGCTCGAGTGAGTCCGCGCCACCGCCGGCGTAGATCGCGGCGCCGGCGTTGAGCACCGCCAGGTCGCGGGCGACGCCCAGCTCGCCGGCGTAGATCCGGCGGGCCGTGTCTGCGTTCTGTTGCGGATCGCCGCCCGGGACCAACTCTGCGGGCGCGCGCTCGAGACCGACCTCCTCGGGCGTCACGGTGTAGCGGCGGAGCCCTTCGCCCGCGTTGACCTCGACCACCGTCGTGGGGGCGCAGATGCTGAGTTCGTCGACGCCGTCCTCGCCGGTGACGAGCAGCGCGTGGTCGGTTCCGAGCAGCTTCAGTGCCCCCGCCATCGTCTCCAGGTACGCCGGGTCCGAGACGCCGATCAGCTGCCGGGTCGCTCCGGCCGGGTTCGTCAGCGGCCCGAGGAAGTTGAAGATCGTCCGCACCGCCAGCTCGCGGCGTACGGGAACGACGAAGCGCGTCGCCTGGTGGTGGGCCGGGGCGAACATGAATCCGAACCCGACGTCCTCGATGCAGCGCGCGACCGCGTCGGGCTGCAGATCGATCCGCGCCCCGAGCGCCTCGAGCACGTCGGCCGATCCCGACAGCCCCGTCGCCGAGCGGTTCCCATGCTTGGCGACCGTGCAGCCCGCGCCGGCGGCGATCAGCGCGGCCGTGGTCGAGACGTTGAACGTTCTGCGGCCGCCACCGGTGCCGGCCGTGTCGAGCATGTCCGTGCGCTCGACCCGCACGCGCGTGGCACGGGCGCGCATCGTCCGCGCGAGCCCGGCGAGCTCCTCCACGGTCTCTCCCTTGCAGCGGAGCGCGATCAGGAACGCCGCGATCTGGATCTCGCTCGCGTTGCCGGCCATGATCTCCGACAGCACCGCGGCGGCGACATCTTCGCTCAGATCCTGACCGCTCGCGAGCGCGTCGATCGAGTTCGTCAGGAGATCCGCGTGTCCGGCGGTCATCGCGTCTGCTCGAGGAAGTTGCGCAGCAGCTCGCGTCCCTGCTCGGTCAGCACCGACTCGGGGTGGAACTGGACTCCCTCCGCCGGGAGCTCGCGGTGGCGGACCGCCATCACGACGTCGCCGCCGAAGGCCGAGCGCTCGAGCACATCCGGCAGCTCGGCGGCGGCGACGAGCGAGTGGTACCGGCCCACCTCGAGCGGAGCCGGCAGGCCGCGGAAGATCGTCATCCCGTCGTGCTCGATCGCGGTCGTCTTGCCGTGGACGGGCTGGTGCTGAATGACGCTCCCGCCCCACGCCTGGACGAGCGCCTGGTGGCCGAGACAGACGCCGAGCGTCGGTATCCGCGCCTGCGGGAAGCGGCGCACCGCTTCGAGCGAGATTCCAGCCTCGTTCGGCGTGCACGGCCCGGGCGAGACGATCACCCGGTCGTAGCCGCGCAGCAGCAGCTCGTCGACCGTCGCGTGGTCGTTGCGCACGACCTCGACCGCGGCGCCCAGCTCACCCAGGTATTGGACGAGGTTGTAGGTGAAGCTGTCGTAGTTGTCGAGGACCAGCGTTCTCATGGCCACTCAGCCCGCTCCACGGCGAGCGCGATCGCCTGAAGGACCGCCTTGGACTTTGCGACCGATTCGTCGTACTCGAACGCCGGCTTCGCATCCGCGACGGTGCCGCCGCCGGCCTGTACGTGCGCGACGCCGTCCTTGACGACGACGGTCCGGATATGGATGCAGGTGTCGAGGTCGCCCGTGTAGCTGACGTAGCCGATCGCGCCACCGTAGCCGCCGCGCTTGACGGGCTCCAACTCGTCGATGATCTGCATCGCGCGGACCTTGGGAGCTCCCGACAGCGTGCCGGCCGGCAGCACGCTTCGGAGCGCGTCGAGCGGTCCAACGCCCTCGCGCAACTTGCCGATCACGCTCGAGACGATGTGCATCACGTGGCTGTAGTTCTCGACCACCATGAACTCGTCCACCTTGACGCTGCCGTACTCGCACACGCGCCCGAGGTCGTTGCGCCCGAGGTCGACGAGCATCACGTGCTCGGCTCGCTCCTTCGGGTCGGCGAGCAGCTCGTCGGCCATCACCCGGTCCTCCTCGGCGTTCGCGCCGCGAGGCCGCGTGCCGGCGATCGGACGCGTCGAAACCTGCCGGCCGGAGACCGTGATCAGTGGCTCGGGGCTCGCGCCGGCGATCTCGAAGTCGCCGAAATCGAGGAAGTACATGTACGGGCTCGGGTTGACCGCCCGCAGGCCGCGGTAGATCGAGAACGCCTCGACCGGGACCGGCGCCGACCACCGCTGCGAGGGCACCACCTGATAGGCGTCGCCAGCGTAGATGTACTCGATGATCCGGCTGACCATCCCCTCGAACTGTTCGCGACTCATGTTGGGCGTGAACTGCGGGGCGGCGCGGTCGGGCTCCGGCGGGCGCGCCGGACGCGGGACGGCGCCCTCAAGGCGCCAGCGGACCTCGGCGATCGTCTGCTTTGCTTGCGCGTAGGACGACTCGAGATCGTCGTCGGCGTACAGGTTCGCCAGCACCGTGATCGTGTGCTTCAGGTGGTCGAACGCGAGCATCACATCGGTCAGCATCAGCGCCAGGTCCGGGACGGAGAGCGGGTCGGGGTTCGGCTCGCCGAGCGGCTCGACGCTCCGCACCAGGTCGTACGCGAACACGCCGACCGCGCCACCGGCGAACGGCGGCAGATCCGCGACCGGCGCGGCGTTGAAACGAGCGAGCTCCTGGGCCGCCAGCGCGTACGGGTCACCTTCATCGCCGAGCGACCAGCGCAACACCTTGCGGGGTCGGAAGCCGATGAACGAGTAGCGGCCGACGCGGCCCTGGTCGGCGGACTCGAGCAGAAATGCGGGGCCGCCTTCCCGCAGCTTGAGGAACGCCGAGACGGGCGTCTCGCAGTCGTCGATGAACGTCTCCGACAGCGGGATCAGGTTGTAGTCGCGCGCGAGCGCGCGGGCCTCTTCGAGCGAGGGGGTCACGCCGCCGGCCGACAGCGTCCTGCTATTGGCGACGGCCATCGAGCACCCGCTCGGCGTCCGTCAGCGACAGGTCGCGGCCCTTGAGCAGCACGGTCAGGTGATAGAGGACGTCGGCGGCCTCCTCGGCGACGCGCTCGTCTGACTCCTCCCGCGCCGCTCGGACGACCTCCTCGGCCTCCTCCTGCACCTTCTCGCCGTTGCGCCCCGGGTCGGCGAGCAGCGCCGCCGTGTACGAGCCATCGGGTCGCTCCGACGCGCGGTGCTGAATCGTGCGCTCGAGGGTCGGCAGCGCTTCGTGCGGCGCGGCGGGCTCGAGCTCGCCGCGGTGAAAGCACGTCCGCTCGCCGGTGTGGCACGCCGGACCCACCGGCTCGACGAGCGCGAGCAGCGCGTCGCCGTCGCAGTCATACCGGATCGCCCTGCACGCCTGCGTGTTGCCGGAGGTTGCGCCCTTGTGCCACAGCTCCTGCCGCGACCGGCTCCAGAAGTGCATCTCGCCGGTTTCGCGCGTGCGCGCGAGCGCCTCGGCGTTCATGTACGCGAGCGTCAGCACCTCACCGGTGCGCCAATCTTGCACGATGCACGGGACCAGCCCGTGCTCGTCGAACTGCACGTCCGAGTCGTCCACTGCCCGGATTCTAGGTGCGCGACCCGGACTCGTCCGCGCCGTGGGCGGGCTCGTCAGTGCCCGTTGGTCGTGACCGATCCGCCGCCGCCCCCGTCGCTGGAACCGCCATCGCTCCCGCCGCCGCTCGAGCCATCGCTGCCGCCACCGCCGGATGTGGTGGTCGCGGAGCCGCCGTCGCCGCTGCCCGAAGTGGTTGCGGAGCCGCCCAAGGTGCCACCCCCGCCGCCATCCTTGCCGCCTCCACTTATGCCGTCCCCACCGCCGGCGGTCGTCGCGACCGGGCCGCCGGAGCTGCCGGTCGAGCCGCTGCTGCTGCCGTCGCCACTCGGGGAGGAGCTCGACACGATCTGGTCACCGCCGTTCGGGGTCGACCCGCCGCCATCGCTTCCAGAGCCTCCCGAGGATCCCGAGCCCCCGGAGGATCCCGAGCCCCCGGAGGATCCCGAGCGCCCGCCACCATCGCCCGACCGCGTGCCACCCTCGGCTCCCGAGGATCCGGAGCGGCCGTCGCCTGCTCCGGATCGATCTCCGCGCGAGCCCAGCGCTCGGGCGCCCGAAGCGAGGCGGAGATTGGCCGTCGGGCCCGAACGTGTCGAGCCGGCGTCAGCGCTCGCGACGGCTAAAGCCCGACCATGGCTGGTCATCTGGAACGAGCCGGGGAGCCTCGATGACCCCTCACGTGTGTTGCCGGCGACATGCGCGATCCCGGAACGGGAATGGTGGTGTGCCGGAACGGCTGGAACGAGTACCTGGGTCGCTGTCGCGACGGCCCCAATCGTCAGCGCGGTCGCGCCACCCTTCAGCAGGAGACCGCCCGCGCCGGCCGAACCGGCGCCCCCGAGCAGCTCGCCCAGGCGCTCCAGGACCGAGCCCCGTCTCGGACTCCGAGTCGCGGCCCATCCCGCGACGGGCAGCGGCAGCACGGCCGCCGCCGAGCGGAGCGCAGCGCGCGCTCGATAGATCAGGCCCCTGACCGCCCCATCGGTCAGCCCCAGCGTCGCGGCCACCTCACCGTGGCTGCTGCCTCCGAACGCGGTCAGAACGATCGCCCGCCGCTGCAGCTCGGGAAGCGCCGCCAGCCCCGAAAGCGCCTCGCGGCATTCGATCCGCAGATCGGCGCCGGCGGCCAGCTCGGCGGTGTCAAGCGCCTCGTCGAGCTCGACGCACCGAGGCTGCTGGCGCCGCAGGCCGCTGACGACGACGTTGTGCACGATCCGGAACAACCACGGCCTGACGTCATTCGGTTCCGCGTCGGCACAGAGCGCGATCCACGCTTGCAGCAGCGCCTGCTGGAGCGCGTCCTCGGCGCGCGCATCCGACCCCGACAACCGACGCGCGTAGGCCAGCAGCGGCCGACGATACCGCCTGACCAGAGTCTCGAAGGCCCGCTCATTTCCGGCGCGGGCAAGCGCGACCAGCTTCTCGTCGGCTTGCCGCTGCAGAAAATGAATCGAAATCAGCGGACTCATGATCGGCTCTGATCAGGCGGTCTCGGCATCTATCCGGTAGGACGCCGGCGGGGTCCGAGAAGTTCCCGCCGCGCGCCCGACTCGGGACTTAGCCCAACTCGACCTTGGTCCAGGTCGCGCCGCTGCCGGAGAGCTGGAGCTCGGCGCCGTCGACCGTGGTTCCTGGCGTCAGCGCGGTCATCCCGCATGCCTGCCCGTTCTGGTCGTTCTCGCCCTGGTCGTCGCCGCCATCGCCACGGTCGCCGCTGTTGTCACCGCTGTTGTCGCCTCCGTTGTCACCGCCGCTGCTGCCCGGTCCGCCGTCGCGGGCGATGTCGTTCCCCATTCCCTGACACTCGATCTCGGTGTCGCTGGTGACCGTTCCGCTGACCGTTGACTTGTCATTGAGCATGATCGTCAGGACTCCGCCCGAGAACGAAGCGATAGTCCCGGCCGTCTGCGACGGAGTCGTGGGGGATGTCGGCTGCGAGGGCTGCGCGTCCAGGGCACCGAACCGCCTCACGTGATGGCGCACGTGATGGCGCGCGTGATGGTGATGGTGGCGCGCCAGCGCCGTCGCCGGACCTGTGGCGAGCAAGCAGCAGCTGGCAAAGCCGAGTAGAACCAGACGTCTCATATGGACTCCTCCTTCGGCGGCCCGGTGGGCCGGTCGCCGTGTGGGTTGACACCCGTATGACGCGCCGACTCGACAAAGCTCACGCGGAAGTTTCGGGAGCGACGCTCCTGCGGGCCTCCAGCGGGCCGGCCGCGGTGAGATCGCGCCGTCACCGGGGGGTAGCTGACACCTGCGGTGCAGCAGCGCTCAAGTCGCGGCCGCCTGCTGCCGATTAAGGCGCTGTGGGCCGGCTGCCGCTGAAGGTCATCGCTGCCACGACGCTCGTCGCGGTGGCTCCGGCTGCCGTCGTCTGGGGGCTGAAGGGCGCCGGAGTGCTCAACTCATTCGTGGCTTGCGCGGCGCTCGGCGCAGCGCTGTCCCTCGGCGCGTGCCACCTCGCCGCGAGGCTGTGGGAACGGCGGACCGGGACCGAGGACGTGCTGTTCGGCGATCTGATGATCTGGGGCTGGATCCGCCGTGGCGTACAGCAGCGCCGGCTGGCGGACGCCGTATCGGTGCTGGGGCTGCGCAGAACGGAGGGCAGCGGCGACCCGCTGACGATCTCCGTCGAGCGTCGCGCTGGAATGCTCGAGCGGCTCGCCGCCGACCTCGAGGCCCGCGACCCGTACACGCATGGTCACTCGCGCCGCGTCGCCCGGTACGCCGCGATGATCGCCAAGCGGATGGGCTTGAGCGCCGCCGAGGTGGCCCGGATCCGCACCGCGGCCACGATCCACGACATCGGCAAGCTCGACACCCCGATCGAGATCCTGCACAAGCCCAGCGGACTCACCGCAGCTGAATTCGAGATCGTCAAGCTCCACCCCGCGACCGGCGCGCAGATGGTGTCGATCATGGAGGACGAGCAGCTGACCGCGATCGTTCGCCACCACCACGAGCGCCTTGACGGAACCGGCTACCCGGACCGGCTCGCCGGCGCGGAGATTCCGCTCGGCGCCCGGATCATCGCGATCGCCGACACGTTCGACGCGATCACATCCGCGCGTTCCTACCGCGCCGCCAGGCCCCACCGCCAAGCGCTCGAGATCCTCCGCTCCGAGGCAGGGGCCCAACTCGATCGCGATGGAGTCACCGCATTCTGCAGCGTCTATTCAGGACGGCGGCCGCTCGGCGCGTGGGTCGCCGTGACCGACGTCGTGGAGCGCCTGATCGCGTGGTTCGCGCCGGACGCGCTCTCGTCGACCGCTCGCGTCATGGCGCTCGCCGCCACGACCGCCGCCGTAGGTGGTGGCGTCGCCGCGCTGCCCGCTTCGGCCAGGCACACGAGCGCCCGCCAGCCGGCCGCCGGCGCGGTCCGAGCGAACCGCGCCACCGCCGCACAGCCAGGTCGAACGTCGGCCGGCAGGGCGATCGATGCCACGTATGCCGCGACCCGCTCGCCGGAGCGGCGGCGAAGCTCGGGATCGCGCCTGCGCAGCCGTGGCGCGGGCGCAACCGCCCGTGGCGTCGGGCCCTCAACAATCGCCCCGCCGCCACGCTCTGGAACGTCGAGCACCGTCGGTGCCACGACGGGCACCGCCGGAGCTGGAGCTGGACCGGCCACTCCGGTGGGCGGTCCCTCGGGGACCACAGCGGGCGTAGGGTCCGGCACCGGCGCTGCTGACCCAGGCACCGGCGACACCGGCTCCGGGCTTCACGTCTCAATCGGGTCCGGGCCGAGCGGCGGCGCAAACGGTGGCGTCCATGTCAGCGCGGGCGTCGGATCCGGGACGGCCACGGTCGGCGTAAGTGCGGGTGGCAGTTCGGGGGTCAGCGCGGGCGTGAGCCTCGGCTCCGGTGGCACCCAGAACGCCGGACAGAGCTCGGGAACCCCCAGCGTCAGCGTCACCGCCGGTGGCTCGGGCGGCTCCTCTCAGTCGGGCGTCGGCGTCCAGGTGAACGCGCCTGGCGTCGGGTCGATCAACGTCCACCTGGGATAGGTCCTACGCGTGTCCGTCAGGCGGAGCTGACCCGGTCGCCGAGGGTGGCGATCTCGGCGGGCCGCCAGGCGGCGAGCAGCGCCTCCGTGTCCGCGGCGCACAGCGGTGGCGAGAACAGGAAGCCCTGGCCGTACTCGCAGCCGAGCGTCCGCAGCCGTTGCAGCTGAAGCTTGTGCTCGATCCCCTCGGCGATCACGCGTAGTCCGAGGCTGTGGGCGAGCGCGATCGTCGAACGCACGATCACGTCGCTGCCTCCGGCCGGCGATTCGATCGACGCAACGAAGCTGCGATCGATCTTGAGCGCGTCGACCGGGAACTGGTGCAGGGCGGCCAGCGACGAGTAGCCGGTGCCGAAATCATCGAGGTGCAGCCCGATGCCGGTCGAGCACACCTCGCGCACGATCCCCCGCATCCGCTGCGGCTCCTGCATCAGCGTGCTCTCCGTGATCTCCAGCCGCAGCGCGCTGCCGGGCAGGCCGGCGGCCGCGATCGCGGCGCGCACGTTGCGCGGCAAGCCCGGATCGTCGAGCTGGCGGCCGGACACGTTGACGCTCATCTGCACCTCGTCGCTGACGAGCCCCGCGCGCCGCCACGCCGCAAGTGTGTCGAGCGCTGTCCGCAGCACGTGCAGGCCGAGCGGGCCGATCACGCCGGTCTCCTCGGCGATCGGGATGAAGTCGAGCGGCGCGACCTCGGGCCATCCCTCGGGCCAGCGCGCAAGCGCCTCGAGGCCGCAGATGCGACCGGTCGCGAGGTCGACGATCGGCTGGTAGTGGATCGGCAGCAGCTGCTGTTCGATGGCCTGGCGGAGATCGTTCTGGCGCGCGAGCCGGTCGACGACCCGGCGGTGCATGCTCTCGTCGAACACGGCGCACCGCGCGCGGCCGCGCCGCTTGGCGTCGTACATCGCGATATCGGCGTTCCGGACCAGCTCCGAGGCGGCGGTCCCGGGCCCGGCAAGCGCGATCCCGATGCTGGCGGTCACGAACAGCTCATGACCGTCGACGGCGAATGCGTCGCGAAGCGCTCGCTGGACGCGATCCGCGACTTCGACGGCCTCGGTGTCCAACACGACGCCATCGAGCAGGACGGTGAACTCGTCGCCGCCGATCCGGGCCACGGTGTCGCCCGGCCGCAGCACGCCGGCGACGCGGCCCGCGAGCGCGACCAGCAGGTGATCTCCGACGGCGTGGCTGAGGCTGTCATTGACGAGCTTGAACCGGTCGATGTCGAGGTACAGAACGGCGCAGCCGATGCTCGGGGTGCGGCGAGCCCGCTGCATCACCTGATCGACGCGGTCCATGAACAGGGCACGGTTCGGGAGGCCCGTGAGCCCGTCGTGGAGCGCGTCGTGCTGGAGCTGGCGCTCGGCCGCCAGCCGGTCGGTGATGTCCGAGAGCGAGCCGGCCATCCGGCTCGCGCTCCCATCGACCCCGCGGATCGCGAGCCCGCGCGTCAGCACCCAACGCCAGCTTCCGTCGGAGTGGCGCATCCGGTGCTGGGAGAGCAGATGCGGTGTCTGGCCGGCCAGGTGGGCGTCGATCGCCGCGCGCAGGCGCAGCAGGTCGTCGGCGTGGACGAGGTCGAACCACAGCGACGGATCCTCCTCATCGGAGCGCTCGGGCCGGCCCAGGATCGCGTGCCAGCGCGGAGAGAAGTAGATCCTTTCACTGGCCAGGTCCCAGTCCCAGATCCCGTCGTTGGCGGCCCGGACCGCGAGCGCGTAGCGCTCCTCGCTGCGCGACAGGGACACGATCGCCTGCTGATGTGAGAGCGCGTAGCGGATCGAGCGCTCGAGCGATGCGGGATTGAGCTCCTGCTTGACGAGATAGTCGGTCACGCCGAGCGCCGTCGCCTCGAGGTCGATCTCGTAGTCGATCTGGCCGGTCAGGATCAGCACGGGCGCGCGCGGCCTCGAGGCGAACCCTTCACGGACGAGCTCGAGCCCCGTCCTGCGACCGAGCCGGTAGTCGATCAGGTAGACGTCGTGGCGGCGCTCGCGGATCACCTGCAGCGCCGCGTCGAAGTCCGCGCACCAGTCGACCGCGAACCGCGCTCGATCCTGGCTCGCGAGCAGGTCGCGAGTGATCAGGTAGTCGTCCTCGTCGTCCTCGACGAGGAGCAGCCTGACGGGCTCGTCAGTGGCGCTCGTCATCCGAATGACCGTTGGGCAGTTCAACGAGCTCGAACCAGTATCGAGTCCAGGTGCGCATCACCTCGACCAGGCCGGCGAACGTCACCGGCTTGGTGATGAACGAGTTGACACCGAGGTCGTAGGTGCGGAACACGTCCTCCTCGTCCTTGGAGGTCGTCAGCACGACCACGGGGATTCTCCGCAGCGACTCGTCGGCCTTGATCTCCGCCAGCGCCTCGCGGCCGTCCTTCTTTGGCATGTTGAGGTCGAGCAGGATGATCCCCGGGCGCGGGGCGTCGGCGTCGGGAGCCCCGTATCGACCCGCGCGTCGCAGGTAATCCATCAGGTCCTGGCCGTCGACCACGAACCTCATCTCGTTCGCGAGCCGGGAGTCCTCGAGCGCTTCGCGGGCCATCTCGCGGTCTTCCTCATCGTCGTCGGCGAGCAGGATCGTGACCGGCCTGCCGTGTCGGTCAAGCGCGTGCATGTGCCTCCTCGTGCGTGCGCTCGCGCTCGTCGTCGGCCAGGATGCTCGGGCTCGGCACGATCACCTCTTCGGACTGATGCAGCGGGAGCGTGACCGTGAACGTCGAGCCGACGCCCGGTTCGGAGTGGGCTACCACGGTGCCGCCGTGTCGCTCGGCGATCTTGCGGCACAGCGCGAGCCCGATCCCGGTACCCGGGTACTCGGTGCGCCCGTGCAGGCGCTCGAAGACGCGGAAGATCCGCCGGCTGTAGCGCTCCTCGAAGCCGATCCCGTTATCGCGCACCGTGATCTGCGCGTTGGAGGAGACGATCTCGGCGTCGATCGCCACCTCGGGCACGATCCCGGGACGGCGGAACTTGATCGCGTTGGATATCAGGTTCTGCATCAGCTGCCGGATCTGCAGTGCGTCGGCGCTGATCGTCGGCAGCGATCCGACCGTGACGACGGCGCCTGAGCGCTCGACCTGAGCCTCAAGGTCACCGAGCACCTCGCGCGTCACCGCCGCGAGGTCGACCGGCGCGAACGGCCGGCCGTGCGTGGCGACGCGTGAGAACCTGAGCAGATCCTCGATCAGCTTCTGCATCCGTTCCGCGGCCGCGTTCGCTCGCTCAAGGTAGTCGCGGCCCTTGTCGGACAGGTGATCGGCTTCGATCACGGTCAGCTGCTGTGTGAACGTGCGGACCTTGCGCAGGGGCTCCTGGAGGTCGTGCGAGGCTATCGACGCGAACATCTCGAGCTCGGAGTTTGAGCGCGCGAGCTCCGCGGCGCGGCGCTCGAGCGCCGAGTTAGTCGTCTCGAGCTTGCCGTTGAGCACCGCGAGCCGCGCGTTCGCGCCGCGCACGTCTTCGGCGCTGCGCAGCACGCGCCGGCCGAGCGCGACGGCAGCCAGAGCGACCAGCGCGAAGGCCGCGAAGATCGCCCACGGGACCCACTTGCCAAGCCCGGAGATACTCGCGAATAGAGGTCCGTCCGGCGCCGCGAGCACGATCCGCCAGGTCGAATTCTCGAGCGGCACCTGGTCGTAGTAATGACCGTCGCGCTCGCCCGAGGAGTGGGCCAGGGCCGCGATGTCGGCGGGTTGCGTGAACGCCGAGCCGGTTGGTCTCGCCGGGTTCGTCGAGGCGAGCACGCTGTTGTGTCCGTCGAGAATGTAGTTGTGCGAGCCGCTGACGCCGGGGATCTTCTTCAGGTCGGCCTGCAGGAACGTCCCGAGCGCGCGCAGCGGGAAGCTGGTCAGCAGGACGCGGGTCCCGTACTGGGTGTGGAGCGCGACGGCGTAATCGAGTACCGGCGCTCTGTTGAAGAACCGCAGGTCCCCGAGCCCGTATGGATGCCCGGCGCGGATCAATCGCAGCGCGGACGATGAGGCGAGACCTGCCCGGAGCTGCGGGGTGAAGGTCCTGGAGGCCGCGAGCACGGCCCCTGACGAATCGAGCACCGCTGCGTACGGGCTCTGGGCGCTCTGGCGATTCAGCGTCTTGGTGCTGATCGTAGGTCCACCATAAAGTTGCTCGTCCTTCGGGATCTCCTGCTGGACCGACCCGAACAGACTGTCGATCAGCGCCCCGGCCAGCACGGCACGCTCATGGACGCGTGCCTCGACGTCGCGCTTTGACGTCGCCTGGGTGTTTGAGAGCTCGATCGCGAACACGGTCAGCAACGCCAGCACAAGCAACGCCGCGGCGGACAGCGACAGGATCGCGTCTCGCCTCCTCATTTAGGACCTACTCCTTCCCCCGGGCAGCTCGGACCCCGGACCGTCGACTTGACCGATATTCCTTTATCGGCGTGGCCAGCGAAAAATGTTAGGCGAGGCTTTAGCTATCTGTCCAGGGTTTGGACAAAGGTCGTAGAGGGGCGTCTACTCGATCCCTAGCCGATCAAGCAGCCGCTCGTCCCCGCGCCAGTGCCGGCGAACCCGGACCGACAGCTTCAAATGGACCTGCACGCCGAGCTCGCGCTCGATCGCGCGGCGCGCCGCGATCCCGATCGCCTTGACCATCTTCCCGCCCGCGCCGATCAGGATCCCCTTTTGCGACTCGGTCTCGACGAGGATCACGGCATCGATCTCGACGAGCTCCGCGCGCCCGTGGTCGACCGCCTCGATCTCGACCTCGACCGCATGCGGCACCTCCTCCCGCGTCCGCGCCAGCACCTGTTCGCGGACCAGCTCGGCGAGCACCGTCGACTCGGTCTGGTCGGAGAGCTGCTCGCGCGCGTAGTAGAACGGGCCGGCGGGCAGCAGCGCGACCAGGTGCTCGACGAGCGCGGGCATGCCCGAGCCGGTTCGCGCCGAGATCGGGAAGATCTCCTGAGCGAGCTCGAGCTCGGCGGCGGCGCTGAGCGCGGCCGCCGTCTTCGCCCGATCCGAGCGGTCGACCTTGTTGACGGCGATCACGACCGGGACCGGGGCACTGCGGAGCAGGCCCGCGATGAAGCGGTCCCCCGGCCCGATCCCCTGCTCGGCATTGACCACCATCAGGCAGCCGTCGGCGTCCGCGAGCTCGTGCCCGACTCGGCGCTGCATCCGCTCGGTGAGCGCGTCGCGCGGGCGCTGGACGCCAGGCAGGTCGATCAGGACCAGCTGCCAGTCCGGGCCCGTGGCGACGCCGCGGATCGCGCGCCGCGTCGTCTGCGGCTTGTCGGACACGATCGCGACCTTGGCGCCGATGATCGCGTTGGCCAGCGTCGACTTGCCGACGTTCGGCCGGCCGGCGAGCGCCACGAAGCCGGATCTGGTCGGCCCGGCGCTCACGTCACCCACCGCATCAGCTCGGCCTGCAGCGCGAGCATCTCGCCGTCGTCGGTCTCGTGATCCATACCGCTCAGGTGCAGTGCGCCGTGCACCACCGCCTCGCGCAGATCAGCCGTCTCGCCGGGGCAGATGACGATGTCGCCGAGCTCGCGCGGCCCGGCCGTCGGGCCGTCCTCGTCGATCCCGAACGACAGCACGTCCGTCGGGGCGTCGATCCGGCGGTGCTCGCGGTTCAGCTCCCGGATCCGCTCCTCGTCGACGAACTCGACCGCGACGTGGCCGTCGGAGATCCCTGCCGACGAGAGGGCCAACCCGCACAACTCCTTCACTTCGACGGCGGTCGGTCCGTCGCCGGCGAGCGACTCGATCCCGATCACCTCGACGTCGAGCACCTCACGCGCGCTTACGTGGCCGCAGCTCCGGTGCGAGCCGCTGCGAGTGGTCGGCGTACGCGGCCACGATCCGCTGCACGAGCTTGTGCCGGACCACGTCCTCCTCGCCGAAGCGGACGAACTCAATCCCCTCCACCATCTCGAGGATGTCGGACACGACCACGAGCCCCGAGTCGCTCTCGCGCGGCAGATCGATCTGCGTGACGTCACCTGTGACGACCATCCTCGAGTTGAACCCGAGCCTCGTCAGGAACATCTTCATCTGCTCCGGCGTCGTGTTCTGCGCCTCGTCGAGGATGATGAAACTGTCATTCAAGGTCCGTCCACGCATGAACGCGAGCGGTGCCACCTCGATCACGCCGCGTTCGAGATGGGCCGACACCCGCTCGGGCTCGAGCATGTCGTGCAGCGCATCGAACAGCGGCCGCAGATACGGGTCGACCTTCGCCATCAGGTCGCCGGGCAGGAAACCGAGCCGCTCGCCGGCCTCGACCGCGGGGCGGGTGAGGATGATCCGGTTGACCTCGCGGCGGCTGAGCGCCGCCGCCGCGAGCGCGACCGCGAGGAACGTCTTGCCCGTGCCGGCTGGGCCGATCCCGAACGTGATCGTGTTGTGGCGGATCGAGTCGACGTAGCGCTTCTGGTTGACGGTCTTCGGCGCGACCTTGGTCGTGCGGTGGCGCCACACGACGTCCTCGAGGATCTGTGCCGGCGACTCGTGCGCGTCGAGCGCTCGCGTGACCGCCTCGATCGTCCCGGGCGCGATCTCGTGACCCTGAGCAATCAGCTCGGACAGCTCTCGAACGACGGCGGCCGCAGCGTCGACCGCGGCATCGTCGCCTTCGAGCGTCAGCACGTTGCCGCGCAGGTACACCTCGCAGTCGAGGTGGCCCTCGAGCGTTCGGAGGACCGCGTCCTCGGAGCCCGCGAGTTCGGCCGCGACCGCGTTGTCGAGCTCGAGCTGCCTGCGCACTACGCGGTCAGCGCCTTGCGTACGAGCGCCGACGCGCGTTTGCCGTCCGCGCGGCCGCCGGCGTTGGCCATCACGACCTTCATCACCTGGCCCATGTCCTTCACATCGCTCGCGCCGGTCTCGGCGATCGCGGCATCCACGATCGCGCCGAGTTGATCGTCCCCGAGTTCGGCCGGTAGATAGCCCGAGATCAGCTCCGCTTCGGACTCCTCTTGATCGGCGAGCTCTGGCCGGCCGCCGTCGCGGAACTGGGTGGCGGCCTCGAGCCGGCGTTTGCGCTCGCGGCGGAGCACGGCGAGCTCGTCGGCGTCGCCGTCCTTGGCCGCCTTCTGGAGCTCGGACAGCACCAAGCGGAGCGCGCCGACGCGATCCTTCTCGCCGGCCTTCATCGCGCTCGTGATGTCAGTTCGTACCTGTTCGGTGACGGTCATGCCCTATCAAGGATACGCAGCCGCTGGACGGCTCGAGCGAGTCCGGGCTCGCCCAATTTGTGCACTTCTTGTCAGTTGATTTGCGCCTTCTGGTTGCGGACGTATGGTGCGGCTCGCCGGGAGGGTTCCAGACAACCAGCGGGAGGGGCTCGATGGGTTCGAGAGCGGGCGTGCGCCGGTCAGCCGTACTTCGCCTCGCCGCGGTGACGGCGCTCGTGCTCCTCGCAACCGTCGGCGCGGGTGCCGCGGCGGCCGCGCCAAACCCGTGGCAATTCCTCTACGGGTGTCCGGTCGACAACGCGGCGATGCTCGCAGTGCCCGCTGGATCGCCCAGCTCGTGCGTCGATCTGGCGGGCCACGATTCGAACTACAACGTCGGTTCCAAGCACACGCCGGCGGACTACATCGACTTGACGTTCGGGCTTCCGACCGGGCTCGGCCAGCCGGGCACGGCGGTGCGCGGCAGCTTCTACGACGCGGTCGGACCGTTTCCGGTCGGCCCGAGCCTCAAGCTGCCGTTCTTCGACTTCTGCAGCATCTATCCGTTCTTCTCTTTGTCATGGAGGGAGTGCGAGGCCGGCCTCGACCCGATCAGCAATCTCAACAGCGCCGAGGGGACCGTCGACGGGCTTGCGTACAACCTGACCGGCATGGCGGCCAAGCTCGAGCTTGCCGGCGCGCCCTCAGACTTCGACCCGGCGGCGATCCAGAGCCCGGGCGCACAGGCGCTGACGCTTCCGGTCAAGCTGGCGCTCACCGCGCCCGGTGTCGGCAAGACGTGCTCCGTTGGAACCGACACCGCCCCGATCGTGCTGCACCTGAAGGCGATCACGCCGGCCACGCAGACGGCCACAGCGGCCGACCCAAACGGCTATCCGGTGGCGTTCACGACGTACTCGCTGAACGAGCTCGGGGACACGTCGTTCCGTGAGCCGGGAGCGAGCGGCTGCGGGCCCAGCGGGCTCCTCGACGGTGTTGTCGATGCGCTGCTCGGCCTGCCCCGCGCCGCGGGCAAGAACTCGTTCACGATGCAGGACCTGGTCACGTCAGTCGCGAGCACGACGGCCGGTGGCTCGGTGCTATCGCAGGCCTACCACGCCGGCCTCAACTGAGCGCGGCGGCGATCCCGTCCGCGTACAGCTCGTCGCACCTGACGTCCACGATCTCGCCGCGAGCTGCAGCCGTCGCCGGCAGATAGCAGCGCGTGTAGTCGGCGGTGTAACCCGAGCACTGCGTGTCCGCGACCTTGTCGACGAGCACGAGTTCGCGCCGGCCGAGCTTGGCGGTGCGATGGTGACGCGAGCGGACCTCTGAGTGGCCGCGGAGGGCCGCCGAGCGGCGCTTCTTCTCCTGTGGCGGGACGAGGTCGCCGAGCGCGGCGGAGGCGGTTCCGGGGCGAGGCGAGTATGGAAACACGTGCACGCGCGTGATCCCCGCGGCGTCGATAGCCGCCAGCGTGCGGCCGAACGCGGCCTCGTTCTCGGTCGGGAAACCGACGATCACGTCGGTCGTGATGTTGACCGCCGGCGCGGCTGAGCGCACCGCGGCGATGTGCGACTGGTACCGATCGGAGTCGTAGTGGCGTCCCATCGCGCGCAGCACGGCGTCATCGCCCGACTGCATCGGCACATGCAGGTGCGGGCATACCTTCGGCTCGGTCGCCAGGGCCTCGAGCAGCGATTCCTTGACGTGGATCACCTCGACGCTCGACAGCCGGACGCGCTCCACTCCTGGCACCCGCGCGACGGCCACCATCAGCTCGCCCAGCTCGAGTCCGCGCTCGGGATCGCGGTAGTCGCCGACGCTGATCCCGGTCATCACCATCTCCGGCTGGCCCTGGCGGACGCGCCGGCGGACCTCGTCGAGGACCGCGCTCGCGGGGCGCGAGCGGGCGCCGCCGCGGACGCTCGGGATGATGCAGTAGGCACAGCTCGAGTCGCAGCCGTCCTGCACCTTGACGAACCCTCGCGTGCGCGTCGCCTGCGCGGGAGCCTGGAGCGCCAGCACCTCGCTGCCGGTGTCGACGCAGCCGCCGATCGCGTCGCTGTCGGCGCGAGCGCCGATCCCGTCGGTGTCTGCATGAGCACGGATCGCGTCGGCGACGTCATCGGCGGTCCCGACGAATGGAGTGACACGCGGGTCGAGCTCGCCGAACTGGCGCGCATTCAGGTTGACCGCGCAGCCCGCCACGTACACCTCGCGCGCGGCGCGCAGCGACCGCCTGACCGACTGGCGTGACTTCGCCTCGGCCTCGCTCGTGATGCAGCACGTGTTGATCACGTGCAGCTCCGCCTCGGAGTCGGCCGCCTCGACGTGGCCCGCCGCGAGCAACGCGTCTCGAGCCAGCATCGCATCCGCCTGCGAGACCTTGCAGCCGAGGAACTTCACCGCGAACGTCGTCATCCGCGGGGGACGGTATCGCGGTCAGCTGCGAGAGCCGCTCGCGACCGGCGCACCGTCGTACTGCTCGACGGCACGCCGCGGTGTCCTCGATTCGGCGGACGGCGTGCGAGGAGAGAGTTCACGCACAAATCCGTATCGAGGCTTGGGCCGCGGCGCCACCACGTCGAGAAGTAGGCCACCGAGGGTCACGCCGATCGCGAGCGGGTTAGGCACGAATGTCACCTCCTTGAGGGATTTCAAACCCGGATCGCAGCATGGGTGAGAGGATGCGGCACGCGGTCGCCGCCGTCATGGGCCGTGAGTACAAGATCCGCGGCCGATCGTTATCCGCGCGCTCAGGACCCGGGTACGGCCACGTCCTCCGGGGCGGGCGCGCTTGGCGCCGTGTGTTCCTGGAGGCTGGGCGGATGCCCGAGCTGCCCGAGCTCGGCGGTGTCGCGCGGGAAGATGAACTCGACCGTCCAATCGGCGATCAGGCGCGACTTACGCTGCAGACCCGGCACCCAGGCGAGGTGGTAGAAGCGGCAGATCGCCCAGGCGGGAAAGCCCCTGACGCGTAGACCCATGAGGTTCGCTACCGCCTTGTGGCGGCCGATATCAGCGAACGCGCCGAGCGTCTTGAACGTGAACGGCTTGATCTGCGCCCGGCTACCGAGCGCCGCCGAGACGTTCTTGGCCAGCAGCTTCCCCTGGCGGATGGCGTGCTGTGCGGTCGGCGGGCACGGTTCGCCCGGCCGCGCAGGGTCGGGGATCGCGGCGATGTCGCCCAGCGCCCAGACGTTGTCGTAGCCGGCCACGCGCATCTCCTCGTTGCAAGAGATCCGGCCGTGGTCGAGCGGCAACCCGAGCTGACCGGCGACCGGGCTCGCCTTGACGCCCGCGGTCCAGCAGACCGTCCGGCAGGGAATCGTCTCACCCGTCGACAGCGTGACGGAGTTCTCGGTGACGGCCGTCAACTGCGTCTCGACCATGATCTCGACGCCGCGCTTGCGGAGCGTGCGCTGCGTGAAATCAGCCAGTTGCGGCTGCATCTCGTGCATGATCCGCGACCCGGCCTCGATCAGCAGCCAGCGCATCCCGGTATCGCGACAGCGCGGGTAGTAGCGGAGCGAGTACGCGGCGAAGTCGTGCAGCTCGGCGACGCCCTCCATTCCTGCGTAACCGCCGCCCACGAATACGAAGTTGAGGTAGGACCTCCGGACCACCGGGTCGTCGATCTCCTCGGCCGTCTCCAGGTGCCGCACCACCCGGTTGCGCAGCGCGATCGCCTCGGAGATCGTCTTGAACCCGAGCGCATGCTCGACCAGTCCCGGGATCGGGAACGTGCGCGACACCGAACCGAGCGCCACCACGAGCTGGTCGTAGTCGAAGTCGACCGTGTTGCCCGACAGCAGATCAACCCGGAGCGCATTCGCGCCGGGGTCCCCACCCGTCACCCACCCGAGTCTGAGCTCGGTCCGTTTGAGCCGCTCCCGCAGCGGGATCACCACGTGGCGCGGCTCGAGCGTGCCCGCGGCGGCGCCCGGGAGCAGCGGCGCATACAGCATGAAGTTGACGTCGTTGACCAGCGTGATCCGGACATCCTTCGGCGCCACGCGCTCGAGCGTCTTGGCGGTGTAGTACCCGCCGAACCCCCCGCCCGCTATCACCACGTGTTGGCTCATCTGCGCCGCAGAGTACCCGCGCGGCGGCTCGGCGACCCGCCTGCTGGGTTGGTGGTCGGCGGGTCGGCTCCGTGTGAGGTTGAGCGACCACCTTCGTGGCCCGAAAAACGGCGGCTGGTGAAAAGCGGGCAGCTCGGGGCGGGGTTGGTGGCTGTGAGGCGTTTGTGCGGATGTGACAACGCCGATGGCCGTGGCCCACCCCAAATCCGGGGACGAAACCGAAGTTCCCTCCGCATAGCGGAGGTTTCTCTCGTTTCGACTTTCCGGTGCGTGGCCTTTCGGAGGGACTGGCGGTCGGATCGACGATCGGCACGTCGTCCCGACCCCCGTTCACCCCTCCGTCGTTATCACTTTTTGATAACGACCACTCCCCCGCCCGTCCGCCCAGCGCCCCAGCCCCGCCGCTTCTTCACTGCCGCCGTTTTTCAGGCCACGAAGGTGGCCGATCAGCGTCACACGGAGTCAGCGGGCGAGTCAGTCAGCCGCCAGCAGCAGCGCAGCCCACTCCCCGCGCACCCGGCGATCCTGCTCGACCAGCCCGTGTGCCGAGGCGAACGCCGCCGCGACCCCGTCGGCCTCCTCGAGCAGCAACCCGCTGGCGATCACGAGACTCGGGTTCGCGACGGGCCACGGTGAGGCCGCCCACGCGAGCAGCAGCGGCCCCAGCAGGTTCGCCGCCACCACCGACGCCGGCGGCACCGTCTCGGTCCGTAGATCGAAGCGCCGCGCCTCGACGGCCACGCCGTTGACGGCGGCGTTCGCGCGCGTGGCGTCGACCGCGGCCGGGTCGAAGTCGAGCGCCACCACTTCAGACCACCCCAGCAACCCGGCGACGATCGCCAGCACCCCCGAGCCGCAACCGAGGTCGACGAACGAACCGCCCGCCGGAAGCGCGAGCATCAGCTCCAGGCACAGCCGCGTGGTGGCGTGAGCGCCGGTGCCGAACGCCTGCCCCGGGTCGATCACCACGTCCAGCGGCGTGTCGCCGCGCGGCTCCCATGGCGGGCGGACGGTCAGCCGCGAGTCCAGGATCAGAGGCTTGTGGAACGAGCGCCACCGATCGGCCCAGTCGTCGGCGATCTCGGTGCTCGAGACCGACACCAGCGCCCCGCCGGCGGCCGCCTCCAACGCCGGCAGCAACGGCAGCTCCCCCGGCGGTCCGTACACCGCGTACTCGACCACCCCGTCGCCGGCGTCCACCTCCTCGACCCCGCTCGGCGCGAGCTCGAGCAGCTCGGCGAGCATGATCTCGGCCAGATCCCGGCGGACCCGGACGGCGAGACGGATCAAGGATCAGCCGCCGAAGGCGCGCCGGAGCTTCCCGAACACGCCCTCTTCGGTGCGGAGGTTTTCCTCGGTCATCGATTCGGCGAGCTGCTCCAGCAGCTCCCGCTGTTCGCGCTTGAGCCGCTTCGGGATCACGACGTTGACGACCACTCGCAGATCGCCGGAGTGGCGTCCGCGCAGCGACGGCATCCCCTCGCCGCGGATCCGCAGCATCTCGTGTGGCTGCGTGCCGGCGGGGATCTCGAGCGAGACCGAGCCCTCGATGGTCGGCACGTCAACCGTCGTTCCGAGCGCCGCCAGCGGGGCGGCGACGTCGACCGCGGTCACGAGATCGTCGCCGTCGCGCACGAAGCGCGGGTCCTCGCGCACCCGGATCTGCACGTACAGGTCGCCCGGTGGTCCGCCCCGCTCGCCGACGTGGCCACGTCCGGCCACACGGATCCGCTGGCCGTCGGCGATGCCGGCCGGGACATCGACCGAGACCTTGGTCCGTTCGACGCGGCGCCCGCGTCCCGCGCAGACGTGGCACGGGTCGCGAGCGACCCGCCCGTCGCCGTGGCAGACGTCGCACGCCGCGGCGCGCACGACCTGGCCGAACGGCGTCCGCGAGACAGCGCGCAGCTGGCCCGAGCCGCCGCAACGCTCGCACGTCTCGATCGGGGTCCCGGGCTCGGCGCCGTTGCCGTTGCAGTTCTCGCAGCGGGCGATCAGCTCGTAGGCGACCTCGGCCGGAGCGCCGCTCGCGGCCTGCGCGAGCGTGATCTCGACCGCCGTCGCGATGTCCCCGCCCTGGATCGCGCCCCCCGGACGACCGCCGCCGCCGAAGATGTCGCCGAAGGGGCTACCGCCCGCGCCGCCGAAGAACGCCTCGAAGATGTCCGCCACCGACCCGAAGCCTTCGAAGTTCGGCGCGTAGCCGCCGCTGCGCAGCCCCTCGTGGCCGTAGCGGTCGTAGGTCGCGCGGCGCTCGGAGTCGGACAGCACCTCGTACGCCTCGGCCGCCTCCTTGAACTTGTCCTCCGCATCGGGGTCGTGGCTGTTGACGTCCGGGTGCAGTTCCCGCGCGAGCCGCCGGAACGACTTCTTGATCTCAGCGTCGTCTGCGCCGCGCGAGACGCCGAGCACCTCGTAGTAGTCCCGTGGCATACGCGTCGTCACCGTTCGTCGTAGATGTCGGTGATGAAGGTGGACAGCTGGCTGGCCGCATCTCTGACGGCGCGGATCGCGCTGCCGTAGTCCATCCGCAGCGGGCCGATCACGGAGACCGCGCCGAGTGAGCGCTGCGGCAGTCCGTAGCTCGCGGCGACGAGCGCCACGGAGCGCAGCGCCGGCGACTCGTTCTCGGCCCCGATCCGGACCAGAACGCCGCGCTCGGACAGCGCCGAGCGCATCATCCCGAGCAGCGTCACGCGGCGCTCGAGCATGTCCATCAGCGAGTTCAGCTCGGACACGTCGGCGAACCGCTCTCCGCGCAACAGCCGAGAGGTGCCGTCGAAGTACAGCGTCTCCTGCGCCTCCCGCTCGGCCTCCAGATGCGTGAACACCGGTGCGAGTGCGTCGAGGAAGGCCGACTCCGTGGCGGACAGCGACGGGTCGTGGAGCCGCGCAACGAGCATCCGCGCGCCGAGCCCGAGCCCGATCAGCCGCTCGTTGAGGTAGGCGGCGGCCCAGTCGGCCAGGCCGGCGTCGACGGGACGCCCGAACGTGAACACGCGGCGGGTGACGCCGCCGGCCGAGGTGATCACGACGATCATCACGACCTGCGGCTGCAGCACGAGCACCTCGATGTGCCTGATCGTCGAGGTGTCGATCGGCGGCGCGGTGACGATCGCGAGCAGGTTCGTCACCTGCGACAGCGTCTCGGTCGTGACGCGCATCGCCTCGTCCAGCTCGCGCCGGACAAGCGACAGCGATAGAACAGGCGCGCGCGGCTCGGGCTCGGCTGGGAGCAGGCGGTCGACGAAGTATCTGTAGCCGGCCTGGGTCGGTACGCGTCCGGCGGAGGTGTGCGGGTGCGCGAGCAGCCCGAGCTCTTCGAGGTTCGCCAGCTCATGGCGGATCGTCGAGGGGCCCCACTCGATTTCCGCGGCCAGCGCCTTCGAGCCCACGGGCGAGCCGGCATCGAGGTACTCCTCGACGACCCTGCGCAGCACGAGCTCCTGACGATCGGTCAGCACGATCTGGATTGTAGGAACGGGCCGGGCGCGCCCGCCCTCACCGGCGAGGCCTCGCTCCGTTGCCGGCGCGCTCAGCCGTCCGCGAACAGCGGCGTCAGCCGGCGCTCAGCTCAGCTTCGGCGTTGCGGATGATGCGGTTGCCGGCCTGTTCGGCCTCGGCATGCGCGACCGCGATCCCGCCATCGACCTCGTCGACGGTGCCCCTCACGACGATCTCCTCGCCGATCACGCCCATGCCGCGGAACTGGACCGACAGGCGTTTCAGAGCATCGGGGCCGCCCGCCGCCTCGGTGTGGGCACGCGCGACCTGCGCCATCGTCCACAGCCCGTGCAGGATCCGACCCGGGAGGCCGACGCTGGTGGCGAACTGCTCGTCGATGTGGATCGGGTTGAAGTCGCCCGATGCCCCGGCATAGCGCACGGTCACGTACGGGTCCGGGGTCACGTGCAGCTCGATCGTGTCGCCGACGTTCATGACACCCCCCTGACGATGTTGGTCCACGTACCGGTGCAGACGGTCTCACCTCGCTGGTTCTCGGAGGCCGTCTCGAACACGTAGAAGCCCATCCCGCCCCGCTCCGAGATCTCCTTGACCGAGGCGGTGGTGGTGACCTCGTCGCCGGCGATCACCAGCCCCTCCCAGCGGAACTCCTGGGAGCCATGGACCATCATCGCGAAGTTGATCCCGACCTCGGGGTCGAACATCGCGGTCACGAGCGACCGGCTCGCGTACACGACCGCGAACATCGGTGGCGCGACGAGGTCGGCGTGCCCGGCGGCGCGCGCGGCTTCCAGGTCGTGGTGGAGCGCGTTCGTCTCCCCCACCGCGGCCGCGTACTCGCGAATCTTCTCGCGCCCGACCGCGTACGTCACGGGCTCGTATCGCTTGCCGATCGCTTCGGTGTTGACGGGCACGGCGGGCGAGTTTATTTCAGATGATCACGGGCACGACGCCGCCATCGACCGACCACGCCGCGCCGGTGACGTTCGACGCCGCCTCCGAGCACAGGAACACGATCACGTTCGCGATCTCCTCGGCGCTCCCGAGCCTGCCGATAGGCACACCGGCGGCGATCGACTCGAGCACCTCGTCACGCGTCCTGCCACCCGAAGCCGCGACCTGGTCGGCGAGCCCTCCGTCACCGAGCCACAGCCCGGTCCCAACGGGCCCAGGCGTGATCGCGTTGACCAGCACGCCGCGGGCGGCGTAGGCGTCCGCGAACGCCCGCGACAGCGACAGCTCCGCAGCCTTCGTGACCGAGTAGGCGACGTTCCGCTGCCCCGGCCGCTTGCCCGACGACGAGCACACGTTCACGATCCGCCCGAAGCCGCCAGCCGCCATTGCCGGGACGCACGCCCGCATCATCCGCATCGGCGCGAGCACGTTCAGCTCCCACTGCAGCTGCCAGTCGGCGTCGGTCAGCTGCTCGAGCGCCACGGCGCTGCTCGTGCCGGCGTTGTTGACGAGCGCATCGAGCCTCCCGAACGAATCCAGGCACCCATGCGCGACCCGCTCGCCCGCGCCGGCATCGGTCACGTCGAGCGCGAGCGCCCGCGCCTGCCCTCCGGCGTCCAGGCAGTCACGGGCGGCGGCTTCCAGCGGATCGGACTCCCGGCCGACGAGCAGCACCGAAGCGCCCTCGCCGGCGAGCAGCAGCGCCGTCGCCCGACCGATCCCGCGCGAGGCTCCGGTGATGATGCAAGCGCGGTCGCGCAGGCCGAGATCCACGGGGCTGATTCTTCCATGGCCGCGCCGGCGATCATCCGCACCGGCGGGCCGAGCTTCAAGCGCCGCGTGCCCGCGTATGGGCGATCGCTCGGACCCCGTCTGCGATCGCGCGCTCGGACATGTTCGCGAACCCGAGCGCGAACCAGGTTGAGCCGAACGGGTGCAGGCCGATCCCGGCCGCGGCGAGCGCGGACTCGTCGACCGCGCCCAGCAGCACGGGCACGAACAACCCGGCCGCGACGCCGCCGACGCGAGCGTCCGGCAGCCATCGCGACAGCGCCGCGACTAGCGCCTCGCGCCGAGCCCGGTAGCGGAGCCGCATCCGCCGCAGGTGGCGGTCGAGCTCGCCGCGCTCGAGCAGGTCGGCGAGCGCGAGCTGGTCGACGGCCGCCGTCCCGCCGTCGGCGAGCGCCTTTTCGTACGTCAGCGCGCCCGAGAGCCACGACGGTGCCAGCACCCACCCGAGCCGCAGCCCGGGCGCGAGCCGCTTCGAGACCGAGCCGATGTGTGCGATCCGCTCGGGCACGAGGCCCTGCAGCGCACCGACCGCTTCGCGGTCGTAGCGCAGCTCCGAGTCGTAGTCGTCCTCGATGATCAGCGCGTCCTCGTCCTCGGCCCATTCGAGCAGCGCCGTGCGACGCTCCGAGGACAACACGACGCCGGTCGGGAATTGATGCGCCGGGGTGACGACGACCACCTCGCACCCCGACGCGATCAGATCCTCGACGATCAGCCCCTGCTCGTCGACGGCGATCTCGACCGGCTCGAGCCCGGCCGACTCCGCGACCAGGCGGTGCTGGGGCCACCCCGGCTCCTCGACCGCCATTCTCTCGAGACCGCGCGTCCGCAGCGCCCGGCAGAGCACCGCGAACCCCTGTGTGAAGCCGCCGCACACGATCGTGTGCTCGGGCTCGGGCGCGGCGCCGCGAGCCCGGCCGAGGTAGGCCATCAGCGCGTTGCGCAACTCCGGGGCGCCGCGTGGGTCGCCGGCCCCGAGGGCGTCGAACGGCGCCTCTCGCACCGCCGTTCGCAGCGACCGAGCCCACTCGCCTTTAGGGAACGAGACCAGGTCCGGGACGCCTGGATCGAAGTCGTGCTCGGCCCGGGAGCCGAGCGTCGTCGCGGCCACCGGCGGCCGTTCACGCTCGCCACCCCCGAGCAGCGCGACCCGCGTCGGTGCACCCTGCGAGGCGGTCAGGTAGCCCTCGGCCGTCAGCTGCGCGTAGGCCTCGAGCACGACCCCGCGCGAGATGCCGAGCTCGACGGCCAGCGCGCGCGAGGACGGCAGTCGGGCTCCAGGAGCCAGACGGCCGCTGCGCACCTGTTCGCGTAGCGCCAGTTCGAGCTGCTCATGGATCGTGACGTTCGAGCCTCGATCGAGCACCAGCAGCAGCCCGGGCCCAACTGGCTCTCCAGAAATACTCACAACTGGACCTTAACACCGAGCCAGTTCCAATTTAAGGTGCGCGGATGGACACGATCACAGTCATCGGCGGCGGCCTCGCCGGACTCACCGCCGCCATCACCGCAGCAGAGGGCGGCGCCGACGTGCGCCTGCTCGAGGCCCACGAACAGCTCGGCGGCCGCGCCCGCAGCACCGCGGGGCCGTACAAGGCGAACCTCGGCCCCCACGCACTGTTGTGCAACAGCCCATTCTGGGCCTGGCTCGGTGACCGCGACCTGCTGCCGCCGTCCGCGCGCCCGCGCCTCAGTGGCTTCCGCTTTCGCTGGAACGACGAGATCCGTCGCGTCCCCGCCGTCGGCGCCGCCGTCGCGGCGCTGCGGCTGCGCGGCCGCAAGGCGCCGGTCGAGCTCGACTTCCGCACCTGGGCCGCCGAGCAGGTCGGGCTCGAGGCCGCCGATCAGATCGCCCGCAGCGCCGGGATCCTCACCTACCACTACGACCCGGGCTCGCTGTCGGCAGCGTTCGTGTGGGAGCCGATCATGCGCGCCGTGCTGGCCGCGCCGCCGACGACCCGCTACCCGATCGGCGGCTGGTCGCGGATCGTCGAGCGGATGGAGCACCGCGCGCGACGCCTCGGCGTCACGATCGAGCACGGCGCCCACGTCGAGGAGCTCCCCGAGCCGCCGGTGATCGTCGCGACAGAGCTGACCGACGCCCGGGCGCTGCTCGGCGCCGACGAGACGCTCGACTGGCTGAGCGGCAACGCGGTCTGCCTCGACCTGGTGCTCGAGCACCGTCGCGGCGACCCGTACGTCGTCGCTGACCTGCAGGAGACCGGATGGGTGGAGCGGTTCACGGCCGCCGACCGGACGCTCGCGCCGGGCGGGCAGGAGCTGATCCAGGCGCAGATGCCGATCCGCCCCGGCGAGTCGCCCGACGCGGCCGGCAACCGTCTGGAGCGCCTGCTCGATGCCTCGTTCGTCGACTGGCGCGAGCGCGAGCGCTGGCGCCGGCGCCAGGTGATGACCAAGCGGACCGGCGCGCTCGACCCGCCCGGGAAGACGTGGCGCGACCGCCCGGCGATCGACCGCGGCGGCGGCGTGTTCCTGGCCGGCGACATGGTCGCCGCGCCTGGATGCCTGTCGGAGATCGCGTGGGCCAGCGCCGTGGAAGCCGGCGAGCTGGCGCTGAGCGCCGCCCGCGGGACCAGCGCGACCGCGAGCGCCGTCGCATGAGTGCGCTCTCGGCCCGCCCCGCCCAGCGGGCCGACCGCGGTCGCCTCGCCGCCCGCGTCGGCCTGGCGCTGGTCGCGGCCGGGAACGCCGAGGTCGCGATCTGGGGCACGGTCGCCCCGCGCTCGTTCTACGACAGCTACCCCGGCTTCGGCCACCACTGGGTCGCGGCGCTTGGCCCGTACAACGAGCACCTGGTGCGCGACTACGCGGGCGCCGAGCTCGGCTTCGCGGTCCTGCTCGCGATCGCCGCGTGGTGGTTCAGCCAGCGGATCGTGCTCGCGGCAGGCGCCGCGTTCCTGGCCGGGACGCTCCCCCACTTCGCCTACCACCTGACGACCACCAGCAAGTTCGGCGCCGTCGACAACGCGGGCAGCCTCGGAGCGTTCATGCTCGAGATGGCCGTCGTTGCGGCCGCGGTTCTGGTCGTGAAACAGCCACCTCCAAGGAGCCCACATGGCACGTCTTGAAGCAGCCCCGCGCAAGGGCATCATCCGCCGCCTCACCTACCGGAGCGCGAAGCGGATGTACGGCCGCCCGATGGAGCCGACCGGAGTGGTCGCCCACCACAGGCCGCTGCTCGTCGCCTACGGCGCTGTGGGGCTCGTGATCGAGCGTTACTCGAACGCCATCGACGAGCGACTCAAGCACCTCGCGATGCTGCGCGTCTCGCAGCTGGTCGGATGCGAGTGGTGCCTGGACTTCGGCTCGATGCTGGCCCAGAAGTCGGGGATCCCGGCCGACGCGCTTCGTGACCTCAGCCACTGGCGGAGCTCCCCCCAGTTCGACGAGCTCGACCGGCTCGTGCTCGAGTACTCAGAGGCGATGACACGCACCCCCGTCGACGTCTCCGACGAGCTGTTCGCGCGGCTGCGCGAACACTTCGACGAGCGTCAGATCGTCGAGCTGACGATGGCGATCGGCCTCGAGAACCTGTTCTCGCGCTCGAACTGGGCGTTCGGGATTCACGGGGAGGGCTTCAGCGAGGGGATGTACTGCGTGCGACCCGAGGCCGTTGTCCCGGAGTTGGCCGCGCGCTAGCCTGTATGGCCAGTGGCCAGGCGGAGCGCGATCCGAGCATCCGACGCCGATCGAGAGAGCGTCATCGACCGGCTGCGCGAAGCGGCCGCCGAAGGACGCCTGGCCTCCCATGAACTCGAGCACCGGGTCACGACGGCGCTCAAGGCGCAGACCTACGGCGATCTCGACGAGACGGTCTCCGACCTGCCTGGATCCCAGCCAGAGCGGCACCGTTCGCGCTCGGGCGGTGCCGTCGCGACCGTGCGCGCGCACCCGGGCTTGATCCTGGTCGCGATCCCGATCGCAGCGGTGGTCGTCGCGGCGATGGTCGTGATCGCGGTCATGTCGATGCTGGTTGCCGTGCTGGCGCTGATGCTCGGCCACCACCGGTGGGTGATGTCACGGGGGCCGTGGATGTACTCGCATCGCCACCGGCGCCAGCTGCACTCGCCCTGGATGTAGCGGTTTAGCCCTTCTCGCCGAGTTCGAGCACGGCCAGGAAGGCCTCCTGGGGCACCTCGATGCGGCCGACCTGCTTCATCCGCTGCTTGCCCTTCTTCTGCTGCTCGAGCAGCTTGCGCTTGCGGCTGATGTCGCCGCCGTAGCACTTCGCGATCACGTCCTTCCGGTAGGCCTTGATCGTCTCGCGCGCGACGATTCGCGACCCGATCGCGGCCTGGATCGGGACGTCGTACTGCTGGCGCGGGATCTTCTGGCGCAGCTTCTCGGTCAGCGTCCGGCCCGCGTCCTGGGCCTTGGAACGGTGGACGAGCATCGACAGGGCGTCGATCGGATCGCCGGCGAGCAGGATGTCGAGCTTGACGAGGTCCGACTCGCGTAATCCGATCAGGTCGTAGTCGAGCGATGCGTAGCCGCGCGTACGAGACTTGAGCTGATCGAAGAAGTCGAGCACGATCTCGGCCAGCGGCAGGTCGTAGGTGATCTGCAGACGTTCGGCCGAGAGGTAGTGCATGCCCGCGTGCTCGCCGCGACGCTCCTGGCAAAGCTCCATGATCTGCCCGACGAACTCCTTCGGGGTCAGGATCGAGGCGCGGATGTACGGCTCGCGCACCTCCGCCACCTTGCTCGGGTCGGGAAAGTCGTTCGGAGAATGGACCGGAAGGACGGTGCCGTCGGTGAGCGTCACCTCGTACTCGACGCTCGGCATCGTCGCCAGCAACTCGAGGTCGTACTCGCGCTCGAGCCGCTCGCGGACGATGTCCATGTGCAGCAGCCCGAGGAAGCCGCACCGGAACCCGAACCCGAGCGCATCGCTCGTCTCGGGCTCCCAGCTCAGCGCGGCGTCGTTCAGGGTCAGCTTCTCGAGCGCGTCGCGCAGCTCCGGATAGGTGTCGGAGTCGATCGGGAACAGCCCGCAGAAGACCATCGGCTTGACCTCGCGGTAGCCGGGCAGCGGCTCTGAAGAGGCCGGCTCCCCACCGCGCTTGAGCGTCGTCAGCGTGTCCCCGACCCGCAGCTTGGTGACGTCCTTGATCCCGGTGATCAGGAATCCGACCTCGCCCGCGTGCAGCGCCGCGGCCGAGGTCATCTGCGGCGTGAAGAACCCGATGTCGTCGATCTCGGCCTCGGTGCCGGCCTGCATCGCCCGGATCGCCTCGCCCTTTGTGAACACCCCGTCGACGACCCGGATGTACGCGATCACGCCGCGATACTGGTCGAACTCGGAGTCGAAGATCAGCGCCCGCGGGGCACCATCCGGGTCCCCGGCCGGTGGCGGCACGCGCGCGATCAGCTCATCGAGCACGTCGGTCACCCCCTCGCCGGTCTTGGCGCTGATCCGCCTGACCGTGTCCGCCGGCTCCCCCAGCAGGTCCGCTACCTCCTCGGCGACCCGCTCGGGCTCGGCGCCCGGGAGGTCGACCTTGTTCAGGCACGGGATCAGCTCGAGCCCCGACTCGACCGCGAGGTACGTGTTGGCGACCGTCTGCGCCTCGACCCCCTGCGATGCGTCGACGACCAGCAAAGCGCCCTCGCAGGCGGCCAGCGAGCGCGAGACCTCGTACGTGAAGTCGACGTGGCCGGGTGTGTCGATCAGGTGCAGCTGATAGCTCTGGCCGTCCTGCGCTGACTCGTAGAACACGCGCACCGCCTGCGCCTTGATCGTGATCCCGCGCTCGCGCTCGAGGTCCATCGAGTCGAGCACCTGCGCGCGCATCGAGCGCGGGTCGACCGTGTGGGTGAGCTCGAGGATCCGATCGGCCAGCGTCGACTTCCCATGGTCGATGTGGGCGATGATCGAGAAATTCCGGATGTGGGCCTGGTCGGCGATGCGGGGAAGGTTAGAAGCCGCGGCGCCGGGCGCCGCTCAGCTCCGCGCGACCCGGCGCTCGAGCTTGCGCTCATACATGCGCCGGTCAGCCTCGTCGACCGCCGCCGCGACGGTTCCGGGCGGCGGCGACGACGCGCACCCGAGTGAGCACCTGAGCGAACGATCCCCGGTCGCGCTCAGCTCGAGGTCGAGCCGCCTGCACCACTCCTGAGCCTCGCGGGCGTCGGTGTGGCGCAGCAGCACGCCGAACTCATCGCCGCCGATCCGGGCGACGAGATCGGTCGGCCGGATGCGCCCGGCGAGCACCTGGGCGCAGCGGCGCAGCAACTCGTCGCCGGCAGCGTGGCCGGCCTCGTCGTTGACCGCCTTGAGGCCGTCGACGTCGACGATCACGACCGATACGGGCCCGTGGCTGCGTCCGTCGCGAAGCTCTTCGCCGCGGATCGCCTCGTCCCACGCAGACCGGCTCGCAACCCCCGTCAGCGCGTCGGTTCTGACCTGCTCGGCCAGGCGAGCGTTCTCCTCGCGAAGCCGCTGCTGGGCGAGCGCGCGGCGGACGACGAGCTCGGCGGCGTCCGACATCCCGCTCGCGACACGCTGGCACAGTGCCGTGAAGCCACGCAGCCCGGGGTCGGCGTGGACGACCAGCATCACCGCCACCGCCGGCGACCCGATCGGCAGCACGCAGATCGATGAGACGCCGTCCTCGTGGCGGAAGCCTTCCGGCGCATCCGGCATCTCGGTCACGTCCTGGCACAGGATCGGCAGCTCGCCCCCGCGGGCGGCCAACCTTGCGAGCGCGCGCGCCGGTGCATCGCGATCACGCGGCTCCCACGCGCCGGCGCTGCATCCAATCGCCCGGTCGACGCTCGCCGAGGGGATCGTCGCGACGGCCGCGAACTCCGCCGACAGCGACGCCCGCGCGCGCGCGGCGATCGCCGACAGCGTGTCGTTCATCGAGTCGGCATTGACGGTCGTGACCTCGCGCACGGCGGCGAGCACCTCAAGCTCATCCGCGAGGCGCTTGGCTGGCGACACGTCGACCACGAGCGCCCGCGCGCGCTCGGCGAGCTGCAAGGCACGTTCCGTGCAGGCGCCCGCGACCGAGTCGGTGGACGAGCCGATCACGACCAACGTGTCCTGCGCGAATGGGACCACGACCGCGCTCCGCCCGTAGTAGGGCCCGACGATCCGCCCCGTGCGGTCGAGCTCGACGCGAGTCGCCACGCCATTCCAGACGGCGGCGCGGAGATGGTGCTCGTCTGCCGCGTCAAGCTCGATGTTGCCGGCCCAGCCGGCGCCGCGCCCGACGCCTCCCAGATGGGAGTAGAGCCGTCCCGAGACCTTGCGGAACACGAACAGGTCCTCGGCGCCGAGCTCGCGGGCGAGATCCATCAGCTCGCGTGACAGCCGGCGGTCGCGTGACTCGCTCGGGCTCTCGGAGCAGCACGGTGGCGGCGCCGACTCCCCGACGAGCTCAAGCAGCGCCTGGGCCACGCGTGGATCGAACTGCGTACCGGCGCCGGTGCGCAGCTCGCTCACGGCCTGCGCGCGCGTCATCGCAGGCCGGTATGGCCGGTCGGAGGTCATGGCGTGCCACGCGTCGCAGGCGAACACGATCCGGCTCACCAGCGGGATCTGCTCGCCCGCGAGCCCATCTGGATATCCATCCCCGTCCCAGCGCTCATGCTCGTGCCGGATCGCGGCCGCGACCTCGCTGAGCCCCGGGATGCCGCACAGGATCCGCTCGCCGATCACCGGGTGCTCACGGATCAACGTCTCTTCTTCACGATCGAGCGGCCCCTGCTTGAGCAGCACGTGCGTCGGGATCCCGAGCTTGCCGACATCGTGCAGAACCGCCACCTGGGAGACAAGCTCGAGCTCAGGCTCTCCGATCCGCAGCCGCTCGCCGACGAGGCGGGCGAGGCTCGAGGTCTCTGCGGAATGCCGCCCGGCGTAATCGTCGCGGGCATCGAGCGCCGAGGTGAGCGCGGCCACGACCGCCTCCGATCGAGCTAGACGCGAGAGCGCGGTCTTATGTTCGTAGGTGTTGTCCGTTGTGGTCATCCGGACCGGCCCCCGCCGCCAGACGTATCACCGATCGACGCCTCAGCAACCCTGCTTGTGAGATCGGCAAAACCTCCGCAAACCTGTACGTCGAACATTTGTCCAGATCAGCGAGCTCGCCGCAAGAAATCCTCGCCGCGGGCATCGGGCGACTAGCGGTGCAGTCGGGTCCGCACGAGCGCCTCGATCTGCCGCGCTTCCGGGATCCGCATCGCCAGCACGGCACGGCTGTAGAAGATCCCGGCCACGGCGAACGCCAACCCGACCGATATCAGCTGCCCGATCGTCGAGCGGCCGAAGACGGCGTCGGCGAGCGCCCACACCCCGCGCGCGATCGCCGCCATCACCGCGCTGGCGAGGAGGATCCTGGCGGTGATCATCAACGTCTGCGCCCCCTCGAGCCGGCCGTTGAACCCTGCCCGCAGCCGCTCGAGCTGGAGCCAGGTCATGACCGCGTTCGCGATCGCGGTCCCGATCACGAGTCCCGCGATCCCTAGAGGCTTGTACAAGGCGATGCTGACGACGATGTCGACGATCATGTTGAGCGCCGCCAGCGCGGTCGGGATCCACGGTCGCTGCAGCGCGAAGAAGGTTCGCGTCAGCAGCAGGTTGAGACCGCCGAACGGGAGGCTGAACGCGAACCAGAACAGCGCGACCGAGACGAGGTGGGTGGAATGCGGGGTGAACTGCCCACGCTGGTAGACGAGCCGCACGATCGGCGTGGTCAGCACCATCAGCAGCGTCGCCGCCGGGATCAGCAGCAGGTTGATCTGGCGCATCCCGTTGCCGAGCCGGCGGCGCATCTCGGCCGGCTCGCGCCGCGCCGCGAGGCGGCTCAGCGTCGGGAACAGCACGGTCGCGACCGCGACGCTGAACATCCCCTGCGGCAGCATGTAGATCCGGAACGCGTTGTCGATCGCCCTCGGCGCCTGATCTGAGACCAGCGACCCGAACACCGAGTTCAGCAGCTGGTCGAGGTTGACGATCCCGAGCCCGATCGTCACCGGCAGCATCAGTGAGAACACCTGCCGAATCCGCGGGTCGTGCCAGTCGATCTCGAACGCCAGCCGGAAGTCGATCCGGCGCAGCGCTGAGGCGACCATCAACATCTGCACAACGGTCGCCACCAGCCACGCGATCGCGTACGCGTAGATCTGATGCGTGCCGTGGAACTGGGAGCGAAGGCCGATCAGGCCGACGAGAATCACGACATTCCACACGGCCGGCGCGATCGCCGGGATCGAAAACTCGTCGTAGGACTGAAGGATTCCGACCAGGAGTCCGGTCAGGCCGAGCAACAGGATGACCGGGAACAGGACCTGGGCGAGGACGACGGTCAGGTGGTTGTCTGCCGCCGTGAACGTGGTGCCGGTGAACAGCGGCATGATCACGCCGGCGAGCAGGATCCCGAGCGCGGTCAAGCCCCCGAGCGCGATCAGGATGATCCAGAACAGCGTCGAGGCGAGTTTGAATGCCTCACGCCGTCGCCCCTGCTGGAGCAGGTCGGTGAACACGGGCACGAACGCCGCCGAGAGCGCCGCCTGGGCGAACAGATTCGACATCAGGTTCGGGATCTGCGATGCGATCGTGAACGCCGACGCAGGCCCCTTGGTGCCGAAGTAGCTTGCGGCTACGACTTCCCTGACGAGCCCGGCGATCCGTGAGAGTCCGGTCGCCAGCGCGAAGATCGCGGTGTTCTGCGCGAGGCGGCGCCGTGGCGGGGCCGCGCTCGCGGCGGAGTCGTCAGTAGACACGCGGGCGCTATAGTAGGCGCCGCCGCGGTGGAGTAAACCGCGGCCTTTTCCTGCTTATGGCCAATATCGAGTCACAGAAGAAGCGGATCATCCGGGCCGAACGCGAACGGCTCGAGAATCGCCGCTACACATCGAAGATCAAGACCTACTTCCATCGCCTCGAGCAGGCGGTCGCGGGTGGCGACGCCGGCACGGCCGAGGAAGAGCATCGCGCGCTCGTGCAGGCGATCGACAAAGCCGTCAAGCGCGGCGCCCTGCACCGCAACAACGGCGCGCGCAAGAAGTCCCGCGCGGCGCGCC
The DNA here is from genome assembly GCA_963712675.1 of uncultured Solirubrobacteraceae bacterium. Classification (GTDB taxonomy): domain Bacteria; phylum Actinomycetota; class Thermoleophilia; order Solirubrobacterales; family Solirubrobacteraceae; genus Palsa-465. The sequence goes on along the minus strand of CAVQJF010000017.1, from coordinate 52,666 downwards.
TGCGACGCGGCGCGAGCGCCTAGTCGCCCGCTCAGCGCCGGTCGCGACGGTGGCTGTGATGCGTCACGCGACGCTTGCGCGCGGCCCGCGGTTTCGGGCACGCGGAGCCGAAGGTATACGACGCTCCCGTGCCGGTCGCGGGCGCGCGGTCGACCTGCGTCGCGCCCGGCCAAGGGCTCGCGCCCAATAGCGTCGTCGTGTGCAGCTCGTCCGCCTCGGCCCACGGTTCGCTGACCGTCGTCCCGGCTGCGACGCCCTGCGCGGGCATCGCGATGCCGATCTGGACGATCCCGTCGGGCCCCGGGAAGAGCGCACCCGCCCCCGGGTAGAGCAGCCCGTCCCCGTCGACCATGTAGCCGTAGGTGAGCCCGCCGAGCGCGCTCTGGGCCGCGTATGCGACGCCCTGCTGGCCGCTGAAGGCAACGTGCACCGCCCACAACACGCCCGTCGCCCCGGCCGGGATCGCCGTCGTCAAATCCTTAACCTCGATATTCGCGTACGGCTCGCTGTCCGCGCCGGAGGTGAAGAACGCGCCGACGATGTCGAGGTTAGGCGGCGCCGACGTGCTGGCCTGGTCAGAGAACGCGATCCCGTGGCAGTCGGGGGCGGGGCTCGCCGAGGCTGCTGACGCGCCCGGGACGGCTATCGCAAGGCTCGCCGCGATCGACGCGGCGCAGCATGACCTGAACGGCAGCACCCGGCTCAGTATACATGTGTCTAGACGCGCGTCCAGACGCATGTCCAGCGGCATCTGCGCTCAGGCGGCGATCCTCTGGATCGACAGCAGCGCCGCTGTGTCCTCGCCGACGCCGCCCTTGCCGCCCCCGCGCGAGGACAGCTCGAGGTCGGCGAGCTCCTCGATCGCCTCGCGCAACCGCTCGGCGCCCGCTCGCCGTGCGTCGCCGAGCAGCTGTTCCGCCGCCTTCGAGGGCATTCGCAGCCGCCGCCTGACCTGGGCGGGTGGCTCGCCCGCCTCGAGCGCGACCGCCACCTCGAGCCCCTGGCGCAGCCGCTGCGCCATCCAGTAGAGAAGCCCGGGCACGCGCTCGCCCTGGGCCCGGAGCGCGAGATAGACGCGCGTCGCGTCCTGCGCCTCGCCGCTCAGCAGCGCGTCCGCCAGCTCCCACGCCTTCAGCTCGGCCGACGGAGCGGTCAGCTCATCGATCGCCTGCGCGTCGAACTCGGCGCCGGCGCCGCCCTCGAGCGCGAGCTTCTCGAGCTCGCGCAACAGCCGCTGCTGACGGTCCCCCGTGTGCGCGATCAGCGCGCGCGCGGCCTCGGGCTCGAGCACCACACCCAGCTCGCGTGCGCGCGCGAGCACCCACTTCGGCAGCTCCCACGGCTTGACCGATTGCTCGGCGCTGACATCCCCGCCCGCCTTCGCCACTGCGTCGTGGAGCCGCTTCGACGCCGTCATCCGGCCGTCCTCCCGCGCGAAGAACGCGACGGTCGTGTCGGGCGCGATCGTCGCCACCGCCGCGACCAGGTTGTCGAGCTCCTTGTCCTTCCAGCGCTCGGCGCCATCGACGATGATGAACCGGCGGCCGATCGCGAACGTCATCGCGCTCAGCACGGCGGCGACCGCGTCGGGCGTCGCCTGGTCGCCTTCGAAGACCTCGATTCCGTTGGCCCCGCTGACCGACTCGGCGAGCGTCCGGAGCCGCGCGCGGCGCTCGGCGATCCGGCCGTGGTCGTCGCCGTGGATCAGATAGGCGGGCTTGAACGCGGGCACGCACCCCAGTCTAGGGACGGGCGCGGCGCTAACTGGAGATCGTGAACTTCAGCGACTGCGGCTTCGAGCGCTGGCCGGAGGCGTCCTTGGCCGTGATTGCAACCGTGTACTTGCCCGGTTTCAGCTTGCCCGTCGAGGTCTTGCCTTTGAATGTGATGCTGTTGTCCCCGGCCTTGCCAGCCCGGCTGACGATGCCCCGCTTGACCTGGTGCTTGCCCACCGTGAACGTGAACGTGAGCGTCACGCTGGCCGACTCGTTGAGAATGAACGAGAACGCCGTCCCGATCGGGTTGCCGGAGTGCTTGCTCTTCCCGGAAAGGCGCCACAGCGTGAACGTCTCGCGCGCGCGCGAGACGACCGGCTTGGTCGGCGGCGGGGGCGGCGCGGTCCCGGCGACCACGTTGAGGACGAACGGATTGGCCATCGAGTTCTGAGGCGTCGCCGATCCCGGGCACGTGTGCACGCCGTTGTCGAAGGTCGCGCGCCATGTGATCGTGTACGCGGAACCGACGGCGGCGCCACTGAGGGGGACCGTCAGCGTGACGCTGCCGACGCCCATGCCCGACACCGTCTGCGGCGCGACGCCGGGAGCAGAAACGGTGACCGTGAAAGTGTCGTGTCCGGTGTTGTCGCCCGGGTCCGATGACTCGGACGCGAGAATCGTCACGGATGTCTGCGACTGCGGCACCGTCAGCATGCCGTCGGAGCCGACGGTGGCGCCCGACAGTTGGACGAAGTCCGGGTCGATGCCGGCGACGAACGAGCAGTCGCGGAAGGTCGGCGAATTGGCCGCGCTCGCGCTCCCCGCGGGGATCACCGCGGCAGCGACAGCAAGCCCGATCAGCGCCTGGTACACCCGCATGCCGAACCAGACGCCATCAGCGCGGGATTCCTTCCCGCACCGGGCCGCTCAGCGGATGACGATGTTGACGAGCTTGCCGGGCACGACGATCACCTTCACGATCTCGTGCCCGTCGACCCGGGCGTTCACCGCCTCGACGGCGAGCGCCAGCGCCTCGAGCGCCTCCTTCGAGGCGCCGGTCGGCGCGGTCACCCGCGCGCGGACCTTGCCGTTGATCTGGATGACGAGCTCGAACGTCTCGCTGGCCAGCATCTCGGGGTCGGCCGCCGGCCACGGCTCCTCCCACACGGGCCGGCCCGTCAGCCGCTCGTACACCTCGGCCGCCAGGTGGGGCGCAAACGGAAACAGCAGCGACGCCGCAGTCGCGGTCGCGAACCGCCGCGCCGCCGGATCAGCGTCGGTGTATCTGTAGAGCTCGTTGACCAGCTCCATCACGGCGGAGATCGCGGTGTTGAAACCGAATCTGCCGGCGATGTCACCCGTCACCTTGTCGATCGCCCAATTCGCCTTGCGGACCAGAGCCAGAGCATCGCCGGTCGGGCCCGTGGGCTGCTCGGCCGCCGCCGGGTCGGGGTCCCAGCCTTCAGCGAGCTCGTCGCCGACCCGCCACAAGCGCGAGAGGAACCTGTGGACGCCCGCGACCCCGGCGTCCGACCACGCGGCGTCCTGGTCCGCTGGCCCGATGAACAGCACGAAGCAGCGCGCGGCGTCTGCGCCGTAGCGCTCGACGATCTCGCTCGGCGCCACCACGTTCCCCTTCGAGCTCGACATCTTGTTGCCGTCGGCACCGAGGATCATCCCCTGGGTGAACAGCGCCTGGAACGGCTCCTGGACGTCGAGCAGATCCATGTCGGCCAGCGCCTTGACGAAGAACCGCGAGTACATCAGGTGCAGGATCGCGTGCTCGACGCCGCCGATGTACTGGTCGACCGGCATCCACGCCTTGAGCACGTTGCGGTCCCATGCGGCCTCGTCGTTGTTCGCGTCGCAGTAGCGCAGGAAGTACCAGCTCGAGTCGACGAACGTGTCCATCGTGTCGGTCTCCCGCTTGGCCTTGCCGCCGCAGCGCGGGCATTTCGTGTTGACCCAGTCTTCGGCCGCCGCGAGTGGCGAGCGGCCTCGGGGCTGGTAGTCCTCGATCTCGGGCAGCAGGACCGGGAGCTCAGCTTCCGCCACGGGCACGAGACCGCAACCCGCCTCGCAGTACACGATCGGGATCGGGCAGCCCCAGTAGCGCTGCCTCGAGACCAGCCAGTCGCGCAGCTTGAAGTTGACTGACGCGTTTCCAAGGCCCTGCTCGTCGAGCCAAGCGACGATCGCCTCCTGGCCCGCGACCGCATCCATCCCGGAGAAGTCACCCGAGTTGATCAGCCTCTCGTTCGCGGTGTGCTCGACGAACGCCTGTCCTTCCGCGGCCTCGTCCGCCCGATCGTCGGCGGGCGCCACCACGCGGCGGATCGGAAGGTCGAAGGCGACCGCAAAGTCGTAGTCGCGCTGGTCGTGCGCGGGCACGGCCATGATCGCGCCGGTTCCGTACTCCATCAGCACGTAGTCGGACACGTACATCGGGATCCGCTCACCGTTGACCGGATTCGTGACGGTCCGCCCGAGCGGCGCCCCCGTCTTCGGCTTGTCGGCGGCGCCTCGGTCCTGGACCGATTCGCTCAGCGAGCGGTTGACGTACTCGTGGACCTGCTCTTCGTACTCGGTGCCCGCAGCCAGCCGGAACACGTCCGGGTGCTCGGGCGCCATCACGAAGAAGGTCGCGCCGAACAACGTGTCGGGCCGGGTGGTGAACACCGGGTAGTCGATCGGGTGGGCGGGATCCAGGTCCTCGCAGCGGAACGTGACCTCGGCGCCCTCGCTGCGGCCGATCCAGTTGCGCTGCATCGCCTTGACGTGCTCGGGCCAGTCGATCCGGTCGAGATCGTCGAGCAGTCGGTCGGCATAGTCGGTGATCCGGAACTGCCACTGCTCCAGCTGGCGCGCCTCCACCAGGTTGCCGCACCGCTCGCAGCGGCCGTCGATCACCTGCTCATTGGCGAGCACCGTCTGGTCGAACGGGCACCACTTGACCGCCGCCTCCTTCCGATACGCGAGCCCGCGCTCGAACAGCTTCAGGAAGATCCACTGCGTCCAGCGGTAGTAGCGCGGCTCGTGGGTCCCGAACTCGCGCGACCAGTCGATCGAGATCCCCCAGCGGTGGAACCAGTGGCGGTACGCGGCGATCGACTTGTTGGTCGCCTCGCGAGGCGGGACACCGGTCTTGATCGCGTTGTTCTCGGCCGGCAGGCCGAACGCGTCGTACCCCATCGGGTGCAGCACGACCTGGCCCGTGCGACGGTGGAAGTGGGCGATCGCGTCGCCGAGCGCGTAGTTCTTCAGATGGCCGATGTGCGGCTCGCCGCTCGGGTACGGAAGCATCTCGAGGATGTAGGACTTCTGCCGACCGTCCGCTTCGTCGAGGTCGTTGTCGACCTGCCACGTGCGCTCGCGCTCCCACCGCTCCTGCCAGCGGGGCTCGATCAGGGTCGGGTCATAGCGTCGGCCTGTGGACATGGCGATTTGCAGCTTAGAGGTCCTCGCCGCGGGGTCACCCGCACCGAGAGGCGGCACCGCCGGTGCCTGGCGAGGACGCAGGCCCCGACGCGTCCTTTTAAGTACGCGAGCGGCCGAGGACAGCCGGACGACTCGGGCGAGGCCCGATAGGCGAGGCTGGACGCCGAGCGGGCCGTCGCCCGAGCAGGCGCCGGCGGGGGCGACTCGAATGCGGGCGACTCCGCGGTGGGGGCCTCCCCTACGGGACGCGCGGTGGCGTTCTTGCGGTGCGGTCGCCCACAAGCGCTTAACATGACGCCGTGGGCGAGAACGTCGACGACGGTATCGAGGGCGGCGATCGCCTGCGGGAGTCGGACGCGGCCGAGCACGCACCCGACACGGCGTCCGGGCCTCCTGAGCCCTCCCAGCCCCAGCCCGGTGCGCCGCCCGCGGGCACTTCGGAGACCTCTGCCGAGCCCGTGAGCGCGCAGGCGCGGCCTCAGCGGCGTGTCGCCACCCCCGGCGGGGCGACCGCCGCGGCCCGCCAGGTCGCGTCGATCGTCGCCGCCGCTGAGGAGAGCGCCGAGCGGATGCGGACGCAGACCGAGGAGCGCGTCCGCAGCCGGATCGCCGAGGGCGAACGCGCGGCGCAGAATCGTGTGCAGGCGGCCGAGGACGAGGCCACGGATATCGTCAAATGGGCCCAGGAGGAGGCGACGCGGCTGCGCGACGCGGGCCGCGCCGACGCCGAGCAGGCGGTGGCGACCGCGACCAGCGAGGCGCTGACGATCATCGCCCGGGCCCAGGAGAGCGCGGATCGGGTCAAGCAGGATGCCGAGCAGGCGAAGACCGCGGCGACGAGCGAGGCGCTGACGATCGTCGCCAACGCGCAGCAGGCGGCTGAAGCCGCGCTTACCGAGGCGAACGAAACCGCGACCAAGATCCGCGACGATGCCCACACGCAGGCGCGCGAGCTCGTGCGCCACGCGCGCACCGCCGCCAGCGACGTGCGCACCGAGGGCATGGAGCTGGTCACCAACCTCCGTCAGATGGGCGACTCGCTGCGCTCGAACGCCGAGCGCCTGCTCCGCGACGTGCAGAGCATCCACTCGCGCATGGTCGCCCAGATCGACCGCGCCGAAGCCGCCGGCGGCGTCCAACCCGGTGGCGGCCGGGCGGGCGATCCCGGCGGAGCGCCGGCTAGCTCCGGGCGGACCCGGGATCGCGACAGCACCGCGGGCGCGCCGCCCGCCCGTGCCCGCGAGCGCGACGTGCCACCACCGCCGGCCGACGGCGAAGTGCTCGACGTGCCGGAGTTCATCCCGCCCGGCTAGCGGCGAGTTTCCGTCCGACACTGCTGCGAACATACGTTCGTATGCTGAGCACGAACGAAAAGGGAGCGATCGCGGAGTTGGAGATCGCAGCGGCGGCGATCAAGCTCGGTGTGGGGGTATACAAGCCACTCAGCGAGCATTCGCGTGCGGACCTCATGTTCGAGATCGCCGATGGGCTGTGGCGCGTGCAGTGCAAGTGGGGACGATTGAGCAGCGGCCGAGATGTGGTGCACGTCCAAACCAGCGGCAACTCACTGTCGCCGCGTGGTTACGTACGCCGGAAATACAGCGAGCGGGAGGTCGAACTCCTGGCCGTGTACTGCGGTGCGTTGGACCGGGCCTTCTTGCTTCCAAGCGGGCTGTTTGCCGACACGTACTCGGTCCACCTTCGGTTGACGCCCCCACGCAACAACCAACGCGCATGCATTAACCTTGCCCAGAACTTCGATTTCGAAGGGGCTATAGCTCAGCTGGAAGAGCGCTGCCATGGCATGGCAGAGGTCGTCGGTTCGAGCCCGACTAGCTCCACTCCATCGGATCCAACGCCGACGGTCGTCGGATCCAACCCGTTCCGCAACCGTCTCGGGTACTGGATGGACCGAGTTGCCGCAGGCGAGGAGGTGATCCTCACGCGGCCGGCAAGCCGCGCATCCGGCTCGGCCCTGTGCAGCCGGCATCGGAATCCATCCAACCCAGCCGAGGCGGCGCGCTGGAGCTCAGTCCGAACCGCGAACCGCCACTCGGGCGATCGTGGTGAGCGACTGGTAGTAGACGTCGCGGCCGAACCCCGGCGCGGGGAACAGGAAGCCCTGGCTCGGCGACGGGACGTCGACGCGGGCCTTGTCGGCACCGGTATCGAGGTCGAGCACGACGAGCTGATCGCGGCCGGTGCGGAGCGAGGCTCGACGCGCCGCACGGAACCGCGCCAGGGCCGGCAGGGCCGGTTGCAGAACGCGGCGAACCGCGGGACGGCGGAGCGCGGCCACGTCCGCCCAATCCTGTGCGACGAGCTCCCGCGTGTCCGGATACAGGATCAGGTGGCCGGCGTGGGCGAAGCCGTCGCGGCGCCACAGCGGCTCGAGCTCGTCGCCGACGAGGCGCCAGGCGCGCAGGACCGCGTTGCCGGCGTCGTAGGCGACCACGATCCCGCTGGTGGGATCCCAGCCGGGCGGGTTCGACTCCGTGCCGAACGGTAGGCCGCTGATCTCGACCGAGCGCACCGCGCGATCGTCGTCGCGGCGCGCCCACCAGAGCCGGACGGGATCCGGCGACTCGCCCGTGCCCAGCATCGTCCGATCGGTGTTGTTGCGCCCGTTGTCCATCCACAGAACGTGCTCCTCGGTGATCACGGGGTCCCAGCCATAGCTGCGCCCCGGCGCCGGACCGTAGGCGGGCCGCCACCGCTCGTCGATCGTCAGCCGGCCGGCATCGCGGTCGAGCCTCAGCCCGTACACGACCGTGGTTCCGACGGCGATCACGGTGTCCCCGTCGCAGGAGAGCCGCGCGATCGATGGTTCCGGGAGCGTCAGCGCCGGCGCGACCGGCAGCAGCGTCTCGGGATCGAGCACCGACACCGTCGAGGGCGCTCGGCCAGCGGGTGCGTCGCAATCCTTCGTCACGAGCTCGCCACCGTCGAGCACGACGAACGAGTTGTGCGGGCGGGCGACCGGCAGCCGATGCGAGGCGAGGACCTCGAGCTCGGGACTCAGCCGATGGGCCCAGCGGCCGAACACCATGTGCAGATCACCGCTCGCGTGGACCGCGATCCCGCCGGGCCAGTACACGCCACCGGGCAGTCGCGGCGTGGCGGCCGTGACCGCAAGGGTCGCGGGGTCCAGACGCTCGACCCAGCCCGCCACCGGGCTCGCCAGCGGCCGGCGCGCGGCCATCTCGTGACGGAGCGCGTACAGCTCGCCGGGGTCGCGCCGGATGAGCATGTCGGTCCCGAACGCGTCGACGCTCGCGACCACCTCGAGCCGCTCCCCGGCGCGGATCCCGAGCCCGGCGACGCCGCCGGCACAGCCGTGGCGCCGCGGTCCGCCGTCCTCGCAGGTCCACGGCCGCGGCCAGTACGCGCCAGTCACGGGCATCTGACGCTGCTCGGCCCGCGCCGCGACCTCCGGCTCACGGATAGCGCAAGCTGCCGGTCAGCGTCACCGTCACCTTGGGGCTGCCAGACGCAACTGAGGCAGTCGTCGCCGCGCCAGCGACCCGCAACGTCCCGTGCGCCCCCTTGTATGTTCCGGTCCCGCCGGTCACGGTCAGCGTTGCGCTCAGGGCGAGACTCGTCCCAGCCGGGGTGAATTTGCCGGCAAGCGTGAACCGCAGCGTCCCGGAGCTACTGAACGCGGTTCCATGTGAGGTGAGTGTCAGCCCGGTGCCCCAGGTGGCGACCTGCCGCAGCGCGCCGCTCCAGCGTGGGCTTCCGGAGATGGTTCCGTCAAGCAGCCCCGCATCGGTGTCCTTGGTGCCGGCGACGCCGATCGTGCCGGTCGAGGTGATCGCCTCGAGCTCCCCCGTCAGGCTGACGTGGTGAGCGACGACGGGCGCTTTCCGGCCTCCGAGTGCAATAGCCGGGATCAGGAGCAGGGCGACGATGCCGGCCGCGATAACGACCGCGCCCGCCCGTGCGGTGGGCTTCATATGGAGACCTCCCAGCGGCCGCCAACGGGAGTACGCACGGATTCGAGCGGCCCCCGGCGGCGCCTGGCGGCGTCCTCGCTCGGGCAATACAACACCGGTATTGCCCGTGGCTTGCGTCCTTGCCAGACACCGCCGGTGACCACTCTCGGTGCGCACGTACTCACGTTGGTGACCACTAGTTGTGCAGCGGGACGTTCAGCGGCGGCGGCAGCTTGCTCTGCGGCAGCACCGGCAGCAGGAACGCCTTGCGGGGCTTCTGATTGAAGTTGAAGTCGTTGACCAGGTTGCCGAGGATCTTCTCGTTCTCGCGCACATCGGGCCTCGGATCGGGGCGTCCGTCGGTCTTGGGATTGAGCCGCTGACCGCCCGTGAAGTCGTCCTCGATGAACTTCAGGTACGCATCGAAGGAGTAGGTGTGGTGGTCGATGAACCCCTTGCGCGCGTACGGGCTGATCACGATCCCCGGGACCCGCAGGCCGTAACCCTCGCCGTCGACCTTCGGGGGCTTGACATGGTCGAAGAAGCCGCCCCAGTCGTCCCAGGTCAGGAAGATCGCGGTCGAGCTCCAGTCCTTGCTGCGCATGATCGAGTCGATCACGCCGGTCACGTAGTTCTGGCCCCAGCTGATCCGTGCCGGCGAGTGCTCGCTGACATCACCGCTCGGAATCACCCACGAGACGGCAGGCAGGTTGCCGCTGCGCGCGTTCTTGTACAGCTGGCCGATCGGAACGATGTCGTTGAGCTGGTGGTCCTGGTGGACCGTCGTGAACTGCACCAGCGGATTCCAGATCTCCGGGGTCTTGATGTTCTGCGGGACCGCGGTGCATGTCATCGCCCCGTCAGCGCAGTCGGGCTCGGTGCCCTGCGAGAGGTAGTACTTCCAGCTGATGTGCCGCTTGTGCAGCAGATACGTGATGTCGGTCCACGCGTACGACGGCTGGGCCGCCGGGTTGGAGCTGTAGAAGTTGCCCGGCTCGCGGTAGGCAAGGAGCGCGTCGAGCCCGACGATCGGGCTGCCGCCGCCGAGGTACCGATCGGGCTGGACCAGGTCGGTCTTGCAGCTCATCGGCCGGTTCGGCGTGCACTTGGCCGCCCACCCCGAAACCATGTACAGGTGCGAGATCTGGCTCCAGCCCAGGTTCGGCTCGAACATGTGATCCTGGAGCACGAAGTTCTTCGCGTAGGCCCAGTAGTGCTTCAGCGTGCGCCCGTCGTGGTAGCCCATCACGTCATCGCAGGTGGTCGGGAGTCCCTTGGACGTGCAGGCCAGCACATCCGTGTCGAGATGGCCCGACTCCCGGCTCGCGATGAAGCCGTTCATCTTCCCGCCGTTGACGTCGGCGACCGCGTCGACCGCGAGGTGCGGACCGCCGCCGGTGACGTCGCTCGGATCGTAGTAGGGCTTGACGCAGTCGTGTGCCGCCGGGTCGGGGACGCACGGCACCTTGCCCGGGTTCCCGGCGATCCCCGGGATCCCGTCGGCGCCCGGGTAGGTCCCGAAGTAGCTGTCGAAGGACCGGTTCTCCTGCATGATGATCACGATGTGCTTGATCTTGTGGATGCCGGTCGCCGCAGCTGCTGGGCGCTTGGGCTTGGCCGACGCGACGCTGACATGCGTCGAGGTCGCCAGTGCGAGCGTCAGCCCGACCCCCGCGAGCGCCGCCAGCGCCACCGCCGCGAGCAGGCGATATCCGCGCCGCGCTCCCGCGCCCCGTCGGTGACCATGTGCGCTCATCGCCTGTGCCCTCTCGTGTCGATGCCTCGGCCCGCCGCCAGCTTAGTCGACGGACTACCCGCCGTCGCCGATCAGCCCGCGTTTGGCCGCCTCGAGCGCCGCGGCCGGATCAAGCGCCCCCTCACCGGAGACCATCGGCAGCGCCCGGTCGACCAGCTCGGCCGCCTCCGCCCCACCGACGGTGTCGTCCCGCAGCGCCATCGCCAGCAGCACCTGGCGCATCAGCTCGGGATTCTGCGTATCGGGCGGCGGGCCCGCTGGCGGCAGTGCGCGCGTTGCCGCCAGCAGCTGCGGCGCGCCGCCACCGCCGCCGAACAGCCGGCCGGGCTGCTTTTCGGGGATCGTCGCCACGATCGCGCCGGTGGCGGGGTTGACGACGTTGACCTTGCTGCGCAGCCCTGAGCGCTCGAGCGCGAGCCGGTATCCCGATAGCCGCAGATAGCCGAGCTGCGCGGCCAGCTGCGCGAGCGCCGCCACCTCTCGCTCGTCGCGCACGCGCGAGTTGTGCAGCGAGATCTGCGTTCCCGCCTCCGGGAGCGCCGGATCGGGGTCCGGGGCGATCAGCAGGAACGATTGCGGGCCGAGCCTGCCGGCGCCGACGCCCGCGACCTCTACGAGCAGCTGGTAGCCGGCGAGGCCGAGCGCGCCGACGATCCCGGGCGGAACTGGGTGGTCGGACAGATGGCCGGGAGGATGGGTCATGGCAGGGTTCCGATCGCGCTCAGTTGTCGAGCAGGCCGCCGACGATCCCGCCGAGGATCCCGCCGCCGCCGGCCGCACCGGCCATCCCGCCGGCGCCGGTCTCCGCGCCGGGCGGGTGGAAGTAGGCGCTCTGGAGCCCGACCCGGCCCGGACCGGTGAAGCGGTTGAACACGAGGTTCCCGCCGCCGCCGCCGAGCAGCCCGGTCTTGAACCCGTAGACCTCCTGCGACATCTGCACCGAGTGGTCCCGGAACAGCCAGCCGCCCGGCTCGATGTCGATCGTCTCCCCTGGCTCGAGCTGCTTCTCGAACACATTGCCGTAGCCGTGGACCCACACGACGCCCTCGTGATCCGCGGCGAAGAACTGGTCGACGAAGAAGCCGCCGCCGTACATCATGTTCGCGAACCCCTTGATCCGGCTGTAGTCGTACTGGACGCCTCCGGTCGCGGCCAGGAACTGATGCTCGCGGACGATGATGCCGTCGCCGGCCTGGAGGTGGAGCGCGGCGATGTGGCCGGGGGCGTCGCGGCTGAACGCGATCTCACCCGAGGACTGCGCTTCGAGCAGCAACAGCGGCATGCCGCCGAACACGCGGCGCTTCAGCCCCTTCTTCATCGGATGCAGCCCGACCTGCATGTTCGGGTACTTCCACAGCAGCACGTGGTGCTCGAAGTAGACGGGCACCTGGCCGTCGAGCGCCATATGGAGGACCGGAACGAGCTCGCCCTCGAGCCGGTAGCCGACGCCTGGCGCCGTGCCCTGCGTGATCTGGGTGGGCAGGATCGCTGGCGCGGTAGGCATCTGTTCTCCGTTCCTCGGTCAATTCGGTGGCACAGGTGCATTGCCCGGGCCCCCGGCTTCAGGACGGCACGGTAGCGCGCGGGGGTGTCGGCTGCCGTGCCCCGAGCCGGGCGTGGAACCGCCCCACGAACGATGGCTGTTGACAGAGCTGTCTGTCAGGATTCACGCGATCGATGTCCCACGTCGTCCGTCCCTACCGCGGCATAAGCGCGGATCAGCGTCGCGCCACGCGTCGCGCGCAGCTGATCGAGGCGGGCCTCGACGTGCTCGGCGACGACGGGCTCGCGGGCTTGACGATGACCGCCGTGTGCGGCCGCGCGGGTCTCACAGAGCGCTACTTCTACGAGAGCTTCAACGACCGCGACGAGCTCCTCGGCGCGATCCTCGACGCGTGCCTGCTGGAGATGGACGAGGCGATGTTCGCGGCGCTCGCCGCGGCGCCCGCCGACCTGCTCGAGCGCTGCCGGGCGGCGGCCGGCGCGATGATCGGTGTGCTGACCGACGACCCTCGCAAGGCGCGCCTGCACGCCGAGGCGATCGGCTCGGCGGCGCTGTCCGCGCGCCGGTCCGAAGCGGTCAGCGCACATGCCGAGCTACTCGCCGGGCAGATGCGCGAGCTGCGCGGACTGGACCGCCCCGAGCATCAGGCGCCGCTGCGGCTCGCGACGCTGGTGGTGATGGGCGGCCTGTCCGAAGCGATCCTCGGGTGGCTGGACGGGAGCCTCGAGATGACACGCGAGACGCTGATCGAGGAATGCGCGCGACTGGCGGTGGCGGTCGCCGACGCGGTGCTGGCGACGACCGCCCGCGGCGCGGGATAATCGCCCGCGAGTGCCAACGATCTACGTCACCGGTCACCGCAACCCAGACACCGACTCGATCGCCGCGGCGATCGGCTACGCCGAGCTGAAGTCAAGGCTCGACCCGCGCAACGACTACGTGCCGGTCAGGCTCGGGGAGTGCAACGCCCAGACGCGGTGGGTGCTCGAGCGCAGCGGCGCATCCGAGCCCGAGTTCCTCCCGCACATCATGGTCCGCGCGAGCGACGTGATGCACACGAGCTTCCCGAGCGCGACGGAGGACGAGCCGATCCGCGAGGCCGGGCTCGAGATGACACGCGCCGAGCTCGATCTGGTCCCGATCGTCGACGAGGAGGGAGCGCTGAAGGGAGTCGTCACCGAGCGCGCGCTCGCGCGCCGCTACATCCGCGAGTCGCGCCAGACATCGACGTTGCAGGAAGCGCCCACGCTCGTCCGCGCGGTCGTGGAGGTGCTCGAAGGCGAGCTCGTCTGCGGCGAGGACCGAGAGCTCGCCGGCCGCGTATGGGTCCACTCGATGGACGTCGCCTCCCCGAGCGGAATCTCCCCCGGCGATGTGGTCGTGGTCGGCAACCGCGACGACGCGCAGCAGCTCGCGCTCGAGCTGGGCGCTGCGCTGCTGGTGATCTCCAACGGCTCGCAGCCGTCGGAGGCGGTGCGGGCGCTCGCGCGCGAGCGCGATGCGGCCGTGATCGTGTCGCCGCTGGACACGTACGTCTCTGGACGGATGATCACGCTGGCCGCTCCGTGCAAGTCGTTCATGGAGGCCGATCCCCTGACCGTCACCCCGGACTATCTGCTCGCCGACGTCTCCGAACAGATCAAGGAGATCCACTACGGGGCCGCGGTCGCGATCGACGCCGCCGGCCGCCCCGTGGGGCTGATCAAGCGCTCCGACCTGGTCGCGCCCACGCGCCGGCGCGTGATCCTGGTCGATCACGCCGAGCAGGCGCAGAGCGTTCCCGGAATCGAGCAGGCGGAGATCATCGAGATCCTCGATCACCACCACATCGGCTCGATCGAGACGCGCGTGCCCGTGACTGCGACGTTCGACCCCGTCGGCTCGACCGCGACCCTGGTCGTCGAGCGCTTCCGCCAGAACGGCTTGGAGCCGAGCCGCCCGGCGGCGGTGATGTTGCTGGGTGCGGTGATGTCGGACACGGTGATCCTGAACTCCGCGACCACCACCGAGCGCGACCACGGCGTCGTCGAATACCTCGAACGGGTGCTGGCGCTCGACCCGACCCAGTTCGGGCGTGAGATGTTCGAGGCCACCTCAGACGTGTCCGAGGTCAGCGCTGAGGAGATCGTCTCGCGTGACGCCAAGCGATACCAGGTGCGCACCGGCCAGACGATCTGCATCGCGCAGGTCGAGGTCGTCGGCAAGGGGCTGCTCGAGCGCAAGTCCGAGCTGCTCGACGCGATGCAGCGCGAACGCGACAACAAGGACCTGCAGCTTTACGCGCTGATGATCACCGACGTCCTCAGCAAGGGGACCGAGATGCTCGTCGCCGGCGATACCGCCGCCGTGTCGCGCGCGTTCGGGGTCGAGGCGGACGACAGCACGATCGAGCTCCCCGGCGTCATGAGCCGCAAGAAGGAAGTCGTGCCGAAGCTGCTGGCGACCCTATGACGCGACGCTGAGCGCCGGCGCCTCGCCCCACAACTGCTCGAGCCTGTAGTACTCGCGCGTGTCGGGCGTGAACACATGCACGACCACGTCGAGGTAATCCATCAGGATCCAGCGGGCCTCTGTGAGCCCTTCGACACGCCGCGGCAGAAGCCCGTGCTCTGACTTCAGACCGGCGTGGATTGCATCGTGGATCGCCTTCGCCTGGCGGTCGGTCCGGCCGGTGCAGATCACGAAGTAGTCGGTGTAGCCGATCATCTCGCGCAGGTCGAGCTGAACGATCTCGAGCGCCTTGCGGTCGGCGGCATACGCCGCGATGGCCTCGGCCATCTGCTGCGGCGTCATGCCGGCACCCGCTGTCGGTACAGGTCGTGGCGCTCGATGTACTCGGCGACGGCGTCGGGCACCATGTAGGTGATCGGCTGCTCGAGCCTGACGCGGCGGCGGATCATCGTCGAGGAGATGCCGATTCGCGGCATCCTGAAGAACACCGCTCGGTCCCCGCCCTCGAGGCGGTGCAGCGCGCCATCCACACGCGCCCGCGCCGTCCCCCGCCGCTTCGCGACCGCGAGCGTCGCCAATGCCAGCACGCGCTCAGGGTCGCGCCACAACGGCAAGCCCGCCGCGACGTCGCCGCCGACGATCAGGAACAACTCGCTGTCTGGCGTTCTCCGAGTCAGTTCCTCAAGCGTATCGACCGTGTAGGACGGGCCGTTCCGGCGCATCTCGAGATCGGACACCGAGAACCGCTCGTCGCCCGCGACCGCCGCCCGACAAAGCTCGAGTCGATGCTCGGCGCCCGGCTCGTCCTCGACTGGCTTGTGCGGCGGTGTCCGGGCTGGAATCAGCATCACTCGATCGAGGCTCATTTGAAGGTACGCCTCCTGGGCGCACACGAGGTGACCAAAGTGTGGCGGGTTGAAGGTGCCGCCCAGGATTCCGACGCGCACGGCGGTCAGTTAATCGTCGGCGTCACGGGCGGGTGTGGCCCGCGCCCTCGATCAGGTACTTATAGGTGCAGAGTTCGCGAAGCCCGATCGGGCCGCGGGCGTGGAGCTTCTGCGTCGAATTGCCGATCTCGGCCCCCATCCCGAACTCGCCACCGTCGGTGAAGCGAGTCGACGCGTTGACGTACACACACGCCGAGTCGACGCCGAGTCCGAAGGCGCGGGCCGACGCCGTATCGCGCGTGACGATCGCGTCCGAGTGACCCGAGCCGTAGCGGTTGATGTGGTCGATCGCGTCCTCGGTCGAGTCGACGACCGCGACCGCGAGCGTCAGCGCGTGATATTCGGTCGCCCAATCCTCGTCCGTCGCGGCCGCGACCGCTGTGCCGCCGCTCGCCAGCCCGCGCACGCGGTCATCGCCGCGCAGCTCGACTCCCGCCTGCGAGAGCGCTGTCAGCGCGTTCGGCAGGAACTCCGCCGCCGCGGCCTCGTGGACGAGCAGCGTCTCGGCCGCGTTGCACACGCTCGGGCGCTGGGTCTTGGCGTTGAGCGCGATCGCGAGTGCGTCGTCGAGGTCGGCGCTCGCATCCACGTAGACGTGGCAGTTCCCGGACGCGGCGTACATCACCGGCACGGTCGCGACGCCCTTGAGTGCGCGCTTCAACCCCTCGCCGCCGCGCGGGATGATCAGGTCGACGGCGCCCGCCTGCGTGGCGAGCTGCTCGAGTTCGTCGTGGCCGCCGCCGGCGACCAGCGCCAGGGAGCCCGCCGGCAGCCCGGCGTACTGCGCGGCCTCGATCGCGACGGCCGCCAGGATCGCGTTCGAGTGGGCGGCCATCGACGAGCCGCGCAGCACGATCGCGTTGCCCGATTTCAGACACAGCGCGCTGGCGTCGATCGTGACGTTCGGACGCGCCTCGTAGACGACGGCGATCACACCGAGCGGCACACGGACGCGACGAACATCGAGCCCGTTCGCCAGGCGACCGCCGTCGATCACCTCGCCGACGGGATCCGGTAGCGCGGCGATGTCGCGGACCTGAGCGGCGATCGCGGCCACCCGCCCAGCGTCGAGCGCGAGGCGGTCCATCAGCGCATCGGTCAGCGCCGCCTCGCGTCCAGCCTCCAGGTCGAGCGCGTTCGCCTCAAGGATCTCCGGCGTGCGTTCGAGCAGCGCGTCGGCGATCGCGTGCAACGCGGCGTCCTTGGTGGCTGCGTCGAGCGCCGCGAGGATTCGCGATGCGCGCTTCGCGGCGGCGCAGGTCTCGGCTACTGATGTGGCGGTCGTGGCCATCGCGTGTACAGGTTACGCGAGCACGAAATAGTCCCGGTGAACGGCCTCTTCGCTCGCCCGCGGGAGCAGCTCGCGGACGTCCGCGGACTTGAGCCCGCGCACCTGACGCAGCTCGGCCGCCGAGTAGTTGGAGATTCCCTTGCCAACCGAAACGCCGTCGTGAGCGACCTCGATCGCGTCGCCGGCGTCGAACTCCCCGGCGACCTCGACCACGCCGACCGGGAGCAGGCTGGTGCCGCCCTCGCGCAGCGCGCGGGCGGCGCCGGCATCGACGAGCACGCGGCCACGTGCCGGCTTGGCGTACTTGAGCCACAGCTTGAAGCTCGAATAGCGGCCCTCCCGCGCCGCGAACCTGGTGCCGACCGGCGTCCCGGCGGCCGCGTCGAGCAGCGCCCCGGGCCGCAATCCGCTCGCGACCACGGTCGGGATCCCGGCCGCGGTCGCCATCTCGGCCGCGACCACCTTCGAGCGCATCCCGCCGGATCCGAGCGGCGACGTGCCATGCCCGATGTCGAGGCCCGCGAGCTCGTCGAACTCGTTGACCTCGGCGATCATGTCGGCGTCCGGTTCGACGCGTGGGTCGGCGGTGAACACGCCGTCGGCGTCGGTCAGCAGCACCAGCAGCTCGGCGCCGAGCAGGATCGCGACCTGGGCCGCGAGGAAGTCGTTGTTTCCGAACGAGATCTCGTCGGTCGTGGTCGTGTCGTTCTCGTTGATCACCGGCACGACGCGCCACTCGAGCAGCTTGCGCAGCGTCTGGCGCGCATTGAGGTAGTGCGTGCGCGCGCTCATGTCGAAGAATGTCAGCAGCACCTGCGCGGTTGGGACGCCGCGGGCGCGCAGCAGCTCGTCGTAGACCTGGTACAGCTTCCCCTGCCCGACCGCGCTCGCCGCCTGGAGCTCGTCCATCGCCCGCGGGCGCAGCGCCAGCGCCATCACCCCCATCCCCCGGGCGATCGCGCCGCTGGTGACGACGACGACGGCGTGACCGTCGTGATGCAGCTTCGAGAGCTCGTCGCAGAGGCGGCCGAGGACGTCGTCGCGCACCTCGCCGCGCTCGTCGGCGACGATGCTCGAGCCGAGCTTGACCACCACGGTAGCCATCGCCGCGAGAGGTTAGGCGGTCACGCGCGCGAGGCCAGGCGCCGGCGTTGCGCCGGCGCCTGGGATCCACGCGAATGTCCGGGCTAGTAGCCGGTTGGCTTGGGGCCGCCCTTGTGCCCCGTGCACCACGGGTTCTTGGGCACACCGGCGCACGGATTCGGCATCGTCGGCAGGCGCTTTGGCAGCGGATGCATGACGACCTTCGTCCGGCGCGGGTAGTGGTCGCCCGGCTGGCAGCCGAGCCCCGACAGCTTCACCTGCGTGTCACACAGGACCTCGTTGAGGAACGGGAGGTTGATGTTCGCTGACACCGGGGTCGGCGAGCAGGTCGGAAACATGGTCTCCAGCGCCGCGGCATCGCTGTTCAGCGCGCCGCTCGTGTCGGTGTTGCCGCTGAAGCAGTTGTTCGGATTCGTCTCGAGGTTGAGGTCCTCGAAGTCCCCGTTCGTCGGGTTCCCGTAGCCGCCGTTATGGCTGAACGTGTTGTTCACCACGGAATCGCCCCAGTCGTCGTACAGGCAGCTGCCCTTGCCGAGCAGCGGCGAGTTGAGCGTCCCGCCCGTGCACGGCGGACCGCTGTCCGGATAAGCCACGATCGCAACGCCCCAGGCGTCGTTGTTGACGAACCGGTTCTGCATGATCGTGTCGTTACGGCCGCCCGAAACGGTCATACCGGTGCCGACCGGACCGGCTGCGGCCGCGCCGGCGCTCGGGATGTTGGGGTTGTTGTTGTCGTGGACGTAGTTGTCCATGAACACCCAGCACGAGTGCGTGTGCGTGATCGGGCTCGTGCCGTTGTTCGGACACGCCCCGTTCTGCGGCGGTGGGTTGTCGCCGTTCTGGCTGTTGGTGTCGAACCCGTCCTCGTTGTTGTCGAACTGCGAGTTCTTGACCACCAGGCTGCCGCCCGAGTTCGAGCCCGAGTACCCGAGCGCGTTGAACTCACCCCAGGCGTGGTTGACCACCTGGTTGCACTCCTGCAGGCACGCGCCGATGTAGTAGCCAGAGTCGTTGAAGTTGCTCGCGTACGTCTGGTCCCACGTGCCGCCGTTCCAGTTGCTCGAGAAGATCCCATATTGGGCGGCGGTCGTCTCATTGCTGAAGAACGTGCTGGTGGCGTTCAGGTACGACCCGAGGTATCCGTGGCCGCCGACCTTCCCGCTGCCGTCGCCGCCGTTCCACCAGACCTCGTTGCCGGTGTCGCCTTTGTTCCCGTGCAGGTAGTTGCACGCGGTCAGGTTCTGAATCCAGACGTTCGCGGCCTTCCAGACCATCAGGCCGTTGAGGCCGAGGTGGTGCGGGCCGAACTCCTGCGCGGAGGCCTTCGAGCTACAGGCCGACGACCCTGGCTTCGTCCCGTCGACGATCACCGTGTTGCGGTTCATCCCTCGCAGGTACACGTTGGACGTCTTGATCAACACGCCCGCGGGCGCGCTCGAGTGGCCCGCGGGTGCGGCGCCGGAGTGCTCCTTGTAATCGCCGGGTCCGATCAGGATCCAGTCGCCCGACTTGGCCGCGTTGACCGCCGCCTGGATCGTCGAATACTGGCCCTTGATGCCCTTGTACGAGCCCACCCGCAACACGCGTGCGCTCGCGGATGGGGCCACGACGGCAATGGCCACGGCTACGGCCATGAGGCCGACTGAAACGGTACGGCGCATCCTGTTCCTCTCTCTCAATCTCTCCGGCCTCGGCGAAGCCGACGATCCTACACGCCGGGGTCCAGTTCGAATGCCACCCCCGCGATCTCGACGTCGTCGCCGGGCTCGAACCCCTGCGCCTCGAGTGCGTGAATCACGCCGATCCCTCGTAGCCGTCGCTCCAGATGAGCGAGTGCGTCCTCGTTGCCGAGGTCGTACCGCGCCACCAGCCGCTCGATCCCCTCGCCGCTGACCTTGAAGCTGCCGTCGCCGATCCGTTCGACCGTGTAAGCCCGTGGCGCGGCTGGACGGAACACCCGGTGCTCAGCCAGATCGCGGGGATCGGCGCCGTCGTCGTCGATCGCAGGGGCGCGCGCGGCCTCGTCACCGTCGGCGCCGGTGCCGTCGCTCGAGGGGATCCGCCGGATCAGCTCCGTCGCCAGCTCGGCGAGCCCGGCCCGCGTCACCGACGAGGTCAGGATCACCGGCACGTCGGGGCCGAGTCGATCGATCCAGGCCTGGCGAGCGGCAGCGGCGCGATCGAGATCTACGAGGTCGGCCTTCGACAGCGCCATCAGGCGGGGCAGGCGCGCAAGGCGCGGATCGTGCAGCGACAGCTCCCGCTCCACGAGCTCGTAATTCGCAACCGGATCCGACCCGTCGAGCGGCGCCAGATCGAGCACGTGGACGAGCAGCCGCGTCCGCTCGACGTGCGCCAGGAAGTCATGGCCGAGCCCCGCCCCCGCGCTCGCTCCCTCGATCAGCCCCGGGATGTCCGCCAGCACGAGCTGCCGGTCGTCGGCGTGGAGCGTCCCGAGCACGGGCTCGAGCGTGGTGAACGGATAGTTGGCGACCTTCGGGTGCGCCCGCGTCATCCGCGCCAGCAGTGATGACTTGCCCGCATTGGGCAGCCCGACGAGGCCGACGTCGGCGAGCAGTTTCAGCTGCAGGGCGACCCACGTGTCCTCGCCCGGCAGTCCGCGCTCGGCGAACCGAGGCGCCTGGTGGGTCGGCCCAGCGAAGCGCTTGTTGCCGCGCCCGCCCGCGCCCCCGGCGACGATCACCGCCCGTTCGCCCGGTCGTACGAGGTCGTACCGCGTGCCGTCCCGCTCGACCGTGGCCTCGGTCCCCGGCGGTACCTTGATCTCGAGCGTCTCCCCCTCGGCACCGTGCCGCAGGGATCCCTGCCCGTGACCGCCGCGCTTGGCCTTGAAGTGCGAGCTTCGGCGGAACACCTGCAGATCACGCATCGAGTCGTCGCACACCAGCACCACGTCTCCCCCGCGGCCGCCATCGCCGCCGTCGGGGCCGCCTTTGGGCACGTGCGCCTCACGTCGGAAGCTGAGGCAGCCGTCGCCGCCGGCCCCCGCCTCGACGTGGATTCGTGACCGATCGTCCATGCGATGATGGTCGCATGTCGGACCACGTATTCCTGATCACCGGTGCCTCGAGTGGGATCGGCGCCGAGACCGCACGCCACGCCGCCCGTGCCGGCTACCGGCTCGTGCTCGCTGCCCGCTCGACCGACAAGCTCGAGCAGCTCGCGAGCGAACTCGGCGGCGAGCAGCGCGCGATCGCGGTGAGCTGCGACGTCACCGAGTCGGAGCAGCAGGAGCGAATGGTGTCGCTCGCACTCGAGCGTTTCGGCCGGCTCGACGTCGCATGGGCCAATGCGGGGTTCGGCGCGGCGCGCGGGTTCCTGAACGAATCGCCCGAGCACTGGCGCTCGATGGTGCTCACGAACGTGTACGGCGCAGCGCTGACGATCCGCGCGACGATCCCGGCCCTGCGCGAATCACGCGGCCATCTGCTGCTCACCGGCTCGGTTGCCGGCCGGCGCGCGCTGCCCGGCTCGCTGTACTCCGCGACCAAGTGGGCCGTGACCGGGATGGGTGAGTCGGCGCGGCAGGAGCTCGACGGCAGCGGCGTCAGGGTGACGCTGATCGAGCCGGGCATGGTTGACACGCCGTTCTTCGACAATCCGGTCTCGGGCGCTCTCGAGCCGGCCGACGTCGCCCGAGCCGTCATTTACGCCGTCTCCCAGCCACCGCACGTCGACGTCAACGAGATCCTGGTCAGGCCGACCGCCCAGAGCGGCTGACGTACCGCCGCGACGCTTGCATCGTGCGGTGTCGCGCTCATAGGCTGTGACTTTCGTCCACTAACTCGGGGAGGTCGACAGGCATGAAGCTCTTGCAGGACTTCAAGAAGTTCCTGATGCAGGGAGACATCGTGGCGCTGGCGGTGGCGATCGTGATCGGGACCGCCTTCGTAGCGCTCGTCAAGGCGCTTGTCGCCGACATCCTGACCCCGATCATCGCCCTGATCTTCGGCAAGCCGGACTTCTCCGCCCTGTCGTTCACGATCAACTCGAGCCACTTCCTGTACGGCGACTTCCTCAACAACGTGATCGCGTTCGTCTCGGTCGCCGCCGCCGTGTACTTCTTCGTCGTCGTGCCGGTCGAGCGGGTTCAGGCGCGGCGCAAGGCCGGCGCGGAGCCAGACCTCAAGGAGTGCCCAGAGTGCACCGGCGAGATCCCCTTCAAAGCCCGCCGCTGCCCGCAGTGCACGGCGCAGCTGGTGGCTTAGCGGGGCGACTTCTGGGCGAGTGAGGGCGGCGGCGGTCCGGTCGCCGCCCGCCTGCGGCGGTCGTCCTTGACCGCCGGGCTGTGAACGCCGGCCTGGTCGTCTCGGCTTCCGTGGGACGTGGACGGCCATCTTCGTGGCCTGAAAAACGGCGCGATGAAAAAAGGGGTGCATCGTGCCGTGTGGGCAGGCAGGCGGCCGACGCCGGGAGCGGGGATTCTGGCCCCCCGTCCTCGTTGGCGTGTTCTGACGCGCTGGATTCGTTACGGGCGAGGGCGGTTAGTTCCGATGACCTGGATGGGTTGCGGCCTTTATTTCGTCGAAACTCATCCACAGCGCAGCCGGCGCATTGCCGTGTCCCTCAACCACGGTTTTCATGGAATCCGGTGCGTCGCCGGACCGGTTCCTGCCTTCTTTCACCAGCCGCCGTTTTTCACGCTACGGAGCTGTCCCACCGCCGCGAGGGCGATCGCCGGTTAGCTAGGAGTCGTCGTCGGCGGGCGCGTCGGGCTCTGGCTCGGCCGTCGCCTCTGGCTCGTCCGTCGCCTCTGGCTCGTCCGACGCCTCTGGCTCCGCGACCGCTACCGCTACCGCTACCGCGCTCGGCTCAGCGGCCGCGGCGCGCGCACGCTTGGTGGGCTTGGCCTCAGCCGCCGCCGCGGACGCCGCGCGGGCGTCGGGATCGATGACCGTGATCACACGGCCGCGACGGCCGCGGGTGAACTCGACGGTGCCCGCGGCACGCGCGAACAGCGTGTCGTCCTTGCCGATCCCAACCCCGTCGCCGGGCTTGAAGCGCGTGCCCCGCTGGCGGACGATGATCTCGCCGCCGGTGACGGTCTGGCCGGCGAAGATCTTGACCCCGAGCCGCTTGGCGTTCGAGTCGCGCCCGTTGCGCGAGGAACCGAGTCCCTTTTTATGAGCCATTGTCGACCTCCGGGGTGGTGGCGGGCGCCTCCGCGGCCGGCGCGGAAGCCTCGGCCGCAACCGGCGCCGGCGCCGCATCCTTCGAATCCGCCTTCGCCTTCGAAGCCGAGCGGCGCGCCGCCAGCTTGATCTGGGTCACTTCGATCCGGGTCAGCTCCTGGCGGTGGCCGTTGCGGCGCTTGTACCCGCGCTTGGGCTTGAACTTGACGATCCGCAGCTTCGGCCCGCGCTCGTGGGCGAGCACCTTGGCCTCGACCTTGACCTTGCCGAGATCATCCCCGTCGACGACGGTGTCGCCGTCGACGTAGAGCAGCGGCTGGAGCTCGAACTTGGCTCCGTCTTCCACGGGCAGCCGCTCGACGAGCAGGTATTGACCCTGCTCGACGCGGTATTGCTTGCCGCCTGTCTTGACGATTGCGTACATGGCTGTCAGTCCGATGGAGACGCCGTGGAAGCCGATTCTGCCCTGGCGCCCGAACGGCGCCGTCCGCCTCTGCGGCCACGACGCCGAGGCTTCGATTCTACGCCATCCCCCGTTTCGTCCGCGGCCGCAGCCGTCGGGACCGGGCGGGACGTCGACCAGCGAGGCAACCGCGGCGGTCCGCCCGACCTCCTCGATCCGGACGAGATGCTTCTCGCCGACGTACCGCGTGCCACCGCGCACGGAGATGATGTAGCCGTCGACCTTGGCGACCGCGTCGCCGGGGCTGTACATGTGCGGCTCGACGATCTCGACGTGGACCTCCTCGCCCTCGCGGAACGGCAGCGCGCGCTCCAGAACGTCTTCACGCGAGCCCTCCTGCAAGATGGCGAAGTGCTCGAGGGGCAGGCCCTCTGACCCCTCGAAGTGGAACCACTTTCCGGTCTCGTCTTCGATCTGGTGCAGCACTCTCGCGTCGTTGCCGGTGAACTCCGCGCTGACGCGCGGGTTCATCTGGATCAGCAGCGCCTCGGCGCTGGTCTCCTTGGCCAGATCGCGCATCCGGCGCTCGAACTCGATCGCGATCGTCTCCTCGGACTTGATTACGCCCTCGCCGTCGCACGTCGGGCAGGGCCGGGTCATGATCTCCCTGACCCCCTCGGTCACGTTCTGCCGCGTCATCTCGACCAGCCCGAGCGGCGAGATCTCGACCACGAACGTCTTCGTCCGGTCCTCGTCGAGCGACTTCTTCAAGGTCTTCAGCACCGCGTCGCGGTTGCGAGCGCGGGCCATGTCGATGAAGTCGATCACGATGATCCCGCCGATGTCGCGCAGCCGCAGCTGCTTGACCACCTCGTCGGCCGCCTCGAGGTTCGTCTTCGTGATCGTGTCCTCGAGCCGCGCGCCCTTGCCGCGACCGATGAACGATCCGGAGTTGACATCGATCACCGTCAGCGCTTCGGCGTAGTCGATCACCAGGTAGCCGCCGCTCGGCAGGTCGACCCGGCGCGACAGCGTCGACTTCAGCACGTCCTCGACCCCGAACGCCTCGAACAGGGGTACCGGCTCCTCCCACAGCTCGACGTGCTCGACGAGCTCGGGCGCGGTGCGCGAGAAGAACGACAGCAGCCGGTGATGCTGCTTGGGATCGTCGACGATCGCGCGATCGAAGTCGGCCGAGTAGATGTCGCGCACGACGCGCACCGACAGGTCGGCCTCCTGGAAGACGAGCGCCGGCGCCTTCGTGTCGGCGACGCGCTTCTGGAGCACATCGCCGAGCTTGAACAGGTACAGCAGCTCGCGCTCCAGATCGGCGCGCATCGCGCCCTGGGCGGCGGTGCGGATGATCGCGCCCGCCCCCTTCAGCTCCAGCTTCGCCGCTTCCTTGCGCAGCCGCTCTCGCTCCTTGTCATCCAGCCGGCGCGACACTCCGACGCCCTCTCCGTACGGGGCGTAGACCATGTAGCGGCCGGCGATCGTGAGATCCATCGACAGGCGTGCGCCCTTGCTCTTCAACGGGTCTTTGACGACCTGCACGACGACGTCCTGTCCCGGCTTGAGCATGTCCGTGATCTGGCGGCCGTCGCGTGAGGAGCCCCTGCCGCGGCGCGGGGCCTCGACGCCCGGCAGCACGATCTCGTCGACGTGCAGGAAGCCGTTCTTCTCAAGGCCGATGTCGACGAACGCGGCCTCCAGCCCGGCGAGCACGTTATCGACGCGCCCCTTGTAGATGTTGCCGACGATCGAGCGGTTGCCTTTTCGCTCGAGGTAGAGCTCAGCGATGTGGTAGCCGGCCCCCGGCTTTGTCTGCTTGCGTCGCTTGCGAGACGCCGTGCCCGGTTTACGGGCGGCGACCGTGCCGGTCGCTTCGAGCAGCGCCACGCGGGTCTCCCCACGGTCGACGCTGACCAGTACTTGCTTCTTCAATTGTCTTTCAGTCCTTTGATGGTTCGCCCTCGCGCGCCCGGTGGGCCGGAGGGCTGTCGTGTCGGTCCGCGCGCCCGAACAGGGCGCCGCGGCCGGACCGGCTGCTCACGTGGTGGCGCCGGCCATGCATTACGAAAGTAGCGCCCTCGACTTGCCTGCAGCCGTCATCCGTGCCTGGATGTGGATCGACTGCAGGAGTCCGATGGCGATGAACGTTACGAGTACCGAGGAGCCGCCGTAGCTCACGAGCGGTAACGGTACCCCGGTGATCGGCATGATCCCGATCGTCATACCAACGTTGACGAATACCTGGAACATCAGCATCGCGAGGATGCCGCCGGCAATCAGGCTGCCGTACAGGTTTTTGGACATCGTCATGATGCGCAGTGATCGCCAGATCAGCAGCGCGAACAGCGACAGCACCAGCGCCGCCCCGACGAACCCGTAGGTCTCGCCGATCGCGGCGAAGATGAAGTCGGTGTCGTTCGCCGGCAGGTAGTGCAGCTTCGTCTGGGTCGCCCCCGCGACCCCCCGACCGGTCTTCTGCCCCGAGCCGATCGCGATCTCCGATTGGAGGATGTTGTAGGTCTGGTTCGATGGGTCGCTCGACGGGTTCAGGAAACCGGTCAGGCGTTGCACCTGGTAGGGCTTGAGCACGTGCACGCCGACCGCCGGCGCCGCGAACAGCACGACCGCGATCGAGACGATGAACATCGCCAGCAGCCCGGCCAGCTGCTTGAACGACGTGCCGGCGACGAACAGCAGCATGAACCCGACGACGACGTACACCATCCCGGTTCCGAGGTCGGGCTGAGGGATCACGAGCATCGCCGGAATCAGCGCCAAGACCATGATGCGGGCGGTCGTCCGGCGCTCGTGCAGCCGTCGCGAGCGGTCGACCGCGAACGCTGAGAGCGCGAGGATCAGGAGGATCTTGCCGAACTCGGATGACTGGAAGCTGAACCCCGGCAGCGGGATCCAGCGCCGCGCTCCGAGGATCGGCGGCATCGCGAACACGACGATGTTGAGCGCGATCATCAGCCCGAACAGGCCGAGCTTGAACTCGCGCAGGCGCGAGTAGTCGATCCGCATCAGCACTAGCGCCGCGATGATCCCGATCCCTGCGTAGATCGCCTGGCGCTCCTCGGCAGAGACCCCGACCGCACCCCTGAGCGTCACCAGCGAGCACGCGACCAGCCCGAGCGCCGCCAGCATCAGCAGCGGGTCGAACAGGAACAGGAGTCGCCGCGGCGGCGCCGCCGGCTCTTCGGTGAACTGGATCGGCGTGGCGCTCACAGGGTCGTCGACTTCCCGGCGACGTACGCGCCACGCTTGCCGAAGAACCATTGCGAGAGGATTTCCCGCGCCACCGGCGCTGCGGCGACCGCGCCGAAGCCGCCCTGCTCGACCCAGACGACCACCTCGATCGGCTTGCTGGTCGCCGACGCGGGCACGAAGCACGTGTACCACGAGTAGTCCTGCTGCCCGGTGTACTGCGCGGTGCCGGTCTTGCCGTAGACCTGCTCGGGGAAGTTGCCGAACACGTCGTCGGAGGTACCGCCGGAGGTCTGCGCCGCGTCGTGCAAGCCCTGGCGGATCGTGTCCAGGTAAAGGGGGTTGATGTTGATGTGGCGCGTCGGCGGCGGCTGAACCTTCTGCAGGACCGTGCCATCGGGGGCCGTGACCGCGAGCCCGACGTGGGGGCGCACGATCGTGCCGCCGTTCGCGATCGCCGAGTACGCGACCGCGAGCTGGAGCGGTGTGGCCTGGACGTCGCCCTGGCCGACCGCGAGGTTGACGTTGTCGCCGACAGACCACGGACGGTTGGTTCCGTCGGCGATCCCGCAGCCGCCGGGCGCAAGCTTGTGGTCCGGGTGGTTCGGGAACAGCGCGTTCGGGTGCGTGAGGTTGTCGCATTGGGCCTCCAACTGATTGCGAGCGGCGCGCCAGCGAGGCGAGGGCAGCGTGCCGAGCGACTCACCTGGAAGGTCGACCCCGGTCGGGCCGCCGATCCCGTACAGGTGCGCCCAGTGCTGGAGCGCGCCGCCGTTGGGATGCGTGAACGGATCGGCGTTCGTGAGCGCGCCCAGGTTGTAGAAGAACACGTCGTCGGAGACGCGGATCGCGTTGACGAGGTCGAGCACGCCGTTCGCGACGTGTCCAGCGTTGTGGATGCAGTTGGTCGGGGCGAAGCAGTACTGGCCCGTGTCGTCGTACGTCTTCGCGACGGGCCAGGCACCGCTCTCGAGCGCCGCCGTCGCCGTGATCGGCTTGAACGTCGAGCCGGTCGGCCCGGCGCTGTCGATCGCACGGTTGATCAGCGGGTAGCCACTCGCCGCGTTGTTCAGAGCCTTGTACGCCTTCTCCGACAGCGGCTTGGTGAAGATGTTCGGATTGAACGTCGGCAGCGATCCCATCGCGTAGATCTGGCCGTCCTGGGGGTTCATCGCAACGAACGCGCCGCCGTTCGCGGGCGGGTTGGAGGCGATCGACTGGGCCAGCGCCTGCTGCCCGACCCGTTGCAGGTTGACGTCGAGCGACAGCTGCAGATTGTGGCCGGGGATCGGGGTGGTGCCGCGCAGGTAGCGCTGGAATTGACCGATCGAGTTGACCTGGATCCGGTCCTTGCCATCGACCCCGCGCAGATAGCGGTCGTACTGCGCCTCGAGTCCGGACTGCCCGATGATCGCGTTCTGGGACACCCCGCGGAACTGCCGCAGCTTGACCTCCTGCGGGTTGATCGGCCCGATCGTGCCGAACAGCTGCGCGGCCAGCGTCCCGAGCGGATATGAGCGCCTGTAGACCTGCTCCACATTGACTCCCTGGAAGCGGTCCATGCGCTCGGCGAGGTAGAACTGCGTGTCCTTGGAGACGTCCTGCTTGACCGTCACGTTGGCGTACGGCAGCTGGTAGACCTGGGCCGCGACGTCACACGGGATCGCCGCCAGCCGGTAGACCTGATTGCCGACCTTGCAGCGCGTCTTGCGGTTCGACATCCCGAGCACCGAGGCGAGCCGCCGGTAGACCCGCACGTCGCGGGCCGGCGGCGTGAACATGTTCGCGGCCCCGACCGGGACCGGCAGGTCGGGCGGCGAGACCTGGACGTCGAGCGCCGGACGGCTCGTGACCAGCAGCGCGCCGTTGCGGTCGAGGATGTCGCCCCGCCGCGCCAGAACGTCCACGTTGCGGACGAAGTTGACGCTCGCCTCGGCGACGTACTGCTGGCCCGAGAGCACCTGCAGGAACCAGAGGCGGAAGAAGATGATCGCGAACATCATCAGCGCGAAGCCGCCGATGATCGCGACCCGCAGCGCGAGCTGCGGCGTCAGCGGCGCGCGCCTGTCGTCGGGCGGCTGGATCATCGCGACGACGAGCGCGGCATCGGCCCGAGCCGCTCGGACGGGCGCTGGAGCGGGCTGAGACCACCGGTCGTGTACGCGCGGCGCCGGCGACGGCGAGGATCCTCGGGCAGCGCCGGCTGGATCAGACGGCGCACGACCGCATACACCGGCAGCGCGATCAAGGTGTTGACGAGCACGGCCACGAAGATCTGCTGAACCAGCAGGAAGCTGACCGGCGCGTCGACCCCGAGCAGGAACTGGATCAGCGCCATCCCGATCCCCGCGACCGCGGTCGCGGCCGCTCCGGCCGCCAGCGGGACGAGCCCGTGCGCGGGGTCGCGGAGCTCGAGCAGGCGTCCCGACCAGTAGCCGATCGCGATGTACAGCAGCGACGTGACCCCGAGCGTCTGGACGAGCGCCGTGTCGACGAACAGCCCCGTCGCGAAGCCGAAGATCGCGCCGGGAAGCGAGCCGCACAGCAGCCCGACTGACATCACGACCAGCGGGCCGAGGTCGGCGCTGATCCCGAAGATCGAGATCTGCGAGACGGCGGCCTCCTGGATCACGATCGCGATGAACCCGAGCGCGACGAGCCGCAGCTGGAGTCCGACTGAGTAGGTCCCGGTCATGGCAGCTGCGCCCGCTGGGTGCCCGCCTGCGGGCTGGTCAAGATCTCAACGGAGGTCAGGTGGCGCAGGTCGGCATCCGGGGTTACCTGGATCTGCCCGTTGTTCAGCAGGTTGTTCTGAAGGTTGCTCTGGTTCGAGACCGTTCCGATCGGGATCCCCGGCGGGTACAGCGACTGGAGCGGCCCGGATCTGAAGCCGAGCGTCACGACCTGCTGGCCGGGCTGCGCTCCGATCTGCCCGGCGCTCGGCTTCGGCAGGTCCGACATCAGCAACTGGTTCGGGTTGCCGACCTGCGGCCCGAGCAGCCCCTGGTCTCCGTTCTGATCCTGCACCTCCGCCGCGACCTGGAACGTGTGGTCGGTGATCAGCGTGACGACGGAGACCGTCGAGTCGGCGGTCGTGACGTCGCCGACCAGCGCGCCGTCGCCGAGTACCGGGTCACCGACCCGGACGCCGTCAGCGGTGCCCTTGTCGACCTCGATCGTCTCGTACCAGACCGTCGGCGAGCGGACGATCACGTCCGCGCCGACTCGCTCAGACGCCGAGATCGCGTGGCTCTGGTCGAGCCCCACCTGCTTGGTCAGCTGGGAGTCGTTGATCACCTTCTGCTGCAGCAGCGCGTTCTGGGCGCGAAGCGCGTCGACCTGCTTCTGGAGCCGATCCGCTCGGGACTTGGCGTTGAAGGTGTCCGAGAACCAGTTGCCGATGTCCTTGAACGGCGACAGCACCTTGCTCGCGCCCTCCTGGACCGGCGACAGGACCTCGACGATCCCGCGCTGGACGGAATGCAGCGGGCTGCTGGGCGATTCCCCGAAATATGCGGTCAGCAGGATCAGGGAGACGACGATGAGCAGCGCGAGCACTGTGCGCCGCCGTCGAACTTGCTTGTCGTGCACGAGATCGATGTCTCCAAGGTTTTGCTCCGCACCGCGTTGCTGATCAGCCTGAGGCTAATAGCGGCGGCGCCGGTTGCGTGAATTCTTGCTCGAACGGTGGATCGCTTCGAACTCCTCCAACGACCTCCCCGAGCCGACCGCGACGCAGGTCAACGGCGACTCGGCCAGATGGGCCGGCATCTGCGTCTCGTGACGCAGGCGCTCTTCCATCCCCTGTAGCAGCGAGCCTCCTCCGGCCAGCATGATGCCACGATCCATGATGTCGGAGGCGAGCTCGGGCGGCGTACGGTCGAGCGTCTCCTTGACGGCGTCGACGATCTGCGACACCGGCTCCTCGAGCGCGCCGCGGACCTCCTCGCTCGTCAGCACCACCGTCTTGGGTAGCCCCGAGACCATGTCGCGGCCTCGGATCTCTGCCTGTACCTCCTCGGCCATCGGGTAGGCAGAGCCGATCTCGAGCTTGACCTCCTCGGCTGTCTGCTGCCCGATCAGCAACTTGTACTCGCGTTTGACGTAGTTGATGATCGCCTCGTCCAGTTCATCGCCACCGACGCGGATCGACTGCGAGACGACGATTCCACCCAGGGAGATCACCGCCACCTCGCTCGTCCCGCCACCGATGTCGACGACCATCGAGCCGGTCGGCTCGCCGACCGGAAGCCCGGCACCGATCGCGGCGGCCATCGGCTCCTCGATCAGATATGCCTGGCGCGCCCCAGCTGAAAGACAGGCCTCCTCGACGGCCCGTTTCTCGACGCCGGTCACTCCCGAGGGGACGCACACGACCACGCGCGGGTGCGCCCACCGATTCTGATGGACCTTCTGGATGAAGTGCCGGAGCATCTCCTCGGTCACTTCGAAGTCGGCGATCACGCCGTCCTTCAGCGGCCGGATCGCCGAGATCGTGCCCGGCGTGCGGCCGAGCATCCGCTTGGCCTCGATTCCGACGGCGTGAACCTCACCCGTGCGCGAATCGACCGCGACCACGCTCGGCTCTGAGAGCACGATGCCGCGCCCGCGGACGTAGACGAGCGTATTGGCAGTGCCGAGATCGACAGCCATGTCGCGACCGCCGAAGCCGGTCAGATACGTGAAAAAGCCCATGCGTGAACGAAGGTACGGGAAAGCGAGGGACGGGGCGGCGCGTTACGGGGAGCGGTAGATGCCAGCTCCGTCCGCGCTGAGTGTAGCGGACACCGGCCGGCCGGCGGTTTCCCGCGAGCGCCCCCGGAGGCCGAAAAATCGCTGGAAAACCCCTAATCGCCACCTAAAAGGGGCGTGAGCTCGAGCAGCGTCGGCACCGGCAGCCCGACGACATTCGAGTAGTCCCCCTCGATTGCCGCAACCAGCGCCGCGCCGCGACCCTGGATCGCGTATCCGCCAGCCCGCTCGCGCCACTCCTCGGTTCGCAGGTACCAGTCGATCATCGCCCCGTCGAGCGCTCGGAATTCGACGACCGTGGTCGCGATCACGGTCCGCGCCCTCCCCTGCTCGATCAGGCACACTCCGCTGATGACGGTGTGACGCCGTCCGGCGAGCGCCTCGAGCGTCGTCCGCGCCTCGCCGGCGTCCGCCGGCTTGCCGTAGACCCGGGCTCCGAGGGCGACGATCGTGTCGACGCCGAGCACTCTCGCCGCTGGCCATTGCTCGGCCACCGCCGCCGCCTTTCGGTAGGCGTTCTCTGCCGCGACCTCGTTCGGGGGCCCCTCTGAGAGCTCCTCCACCGCCGGCACGACGACCGTGAACGGAACGCCAAGCTGTTCGAGGATCGCCCGGCGCTGGGGCGACCGCGAGGCGAGGATCAGCGGCCCTAAGCCAGCTGTGGGAAGAACAGCGCCACCTCGCGCGCCGCGGACTCGGGCGCATCCGAGCCGTGGACCATGTTCTGGCCGACCGCGATCGCAAAGTCGCCGCGGATCGAGCCGGGGCTCGCCTCGATCGGGTTGGTGGCGCCGATCACCTGCCGCGCCGCCGCAATCGCCTGATCGCCCTCGAGCACCATCGAGACCAGCGGCCCCGAGGTGATGAACTCGACCAACTCGTCGAAGAACGGCTTGCCGGCGTGCTCTGCGTAGTGGCGCTCGGCCAGCTCGCGGGTCATCGTCAGCTGGTTCAGCGCGGCGAGACGAAGTCCCTTGCGCTCGAACCGGGCGATGATCTCGCCGGTCAGGTTGCGGGCGAAGGCGTCGGGCTTGACAAGGATGAGCGTGCGCTCCATGGACGGCTGTTCTCCCTTGGATCTGGGTTAGGTGGTCGACGGCCGGTCGGCCGCCACCGGCTCGGTCGTGCTGCCGGTCGGCTCGTCGGCGATCACTTCTCGGCGGGAGCGCCTGGTGCGCCGCGGCGCCGGCGCCGCTTGGCCGATCTCGGCCTCGCAGAACGGGCAGATCTTCCACGCCGGGTCGAGCGGCTTGCCGCATGTCTGGCACGGGTCCTTGAGCTTGCGCATGCAGCTCGGACAGCGCAGGAAATCCTTCTCGACCTCGTAGTCGCAATGCGGGCACAGGTGGTAGCCGAGCTCGGCGAGCCGCGCTTCGGCGGCCTGCATCTCGAGCTCCCGCTCGCGGACGTCGTCGAGGTACTCGGGAGGCCTGACGATCATGTAGATGATCGTGCCGACGAACGGGAACAGCGACGCAGCCGTGGCGCACCCGATCAGCATCGGGTCGCCGATCCGCCTGCGTGAGTCGGCGTAGGTCCAGTAGACGAGCGCGAGCCACACCACGACCAGGAACAGAATCACCAGGTTCGCGGCGAGGTTGACGCTTGAGTTGTGGATGCCGAAGACGGCCGGAGCGAGCATTTAAGGCAGCGAGTGTAGTGGGCGGTGTCGCTTGATTCGTGCGGCGGGGCACGAACCCTTTACAAGAAGATGCGTCCGAACAGGTATCCGATTCCGAAGAAGACGAGGATCACGACCGCGACGATCAGGGCGACCAGCCCGATCATCGTCAGGAAGCTGGGGTGTTCGTCCTGCTCGTTCACCGTGTTCACAGGATCGATGCTCGTTTACGTCCGACGGGTGCCAGGAGGTCCGCGACCAGGTAGATCGAACCCGTCGCGAGCACGACTCCCCGCGGCCCGGCGAGTTCGCGTGCGCGCTCCACGGCGGCGCGCGGCTCACGCACGACCTCCGAGGGCGGCCCACCCAATTGACCAGCAAGCGATTGGAGCGTCGGCGGTGGCAAGGCACGCGGATTCTGACTGCTGGTGAGCACGAGCGCGTTACAGACTCGCGCGAGCACCGCCAGCATCGCCGCCGCGTCCTTGTCATCGAGGATCGAGACGACGCCGACGAGCTGCTCGGCGCCGGCCATGATCTCCGGCAGCGACTCGGCCAGCGCCGCGATCCCCTCCGGGTTGTGAGCGCCGTCGAGCAGCGTCAACGGCGCGTCGCCGATCTTCTGCAGGCGCCCGGGGACTCGAACGGATTCGGCGGCCGCGGTGACGGCCTCCTGGTCGAGCGACCCGAGGTATGCCTCCGCGGCGGCCACGGCGACCGCGAAGTTGCGCCGCTGGAAGGTGCCGGGTGCCGCGACCGGGACGCCCGGGTCATCCGCCGCCTGCACCACTCGCGCGCCACGCTCGGAGGCGACCGAGCGAGCGAGCGCGAGCGCATCCGGATGCAGCCCGGGACCGAGCACAAGCGTCGCCCCGGGGCGCACGACGTCGAGCTTCTCGGTCGCGATGTCGGCGATCGTCGGGCCCAGCCAGCGCGTGTGCTCGAGCCCGACGCTGGTCAGCACCTGGACCTTTGAGGGGATCACGTTGGTCGCGTCATAGCGCCCGCCGAGCCCGGCCTCGATCGCCGCCACCTGCACGCCCCGCTCGGCGAGCTCGGAGTACGCGGCGGCCGTCAGCGCCTCGAACTGCGTCACGCGATCGTCGCCGGCGAGCGAGCGGTTGACGAGCTCCGCGGCGCGCGCCGCGCGCCCCACGGCTGCCGCGAACGCCTCCGGCTCGAGGTCGACGTCGTCGATCCGCACCCGCTCCTCGAACGAGACGAGGTGCGGAGAGAGATACGAGCCCGTCCGAAGTCCATGGCGTGCGAGGATCGCGGCGATCATCCGCACGGTCGAGGATTTGCCGTTGGTCCCGACAACGTGGATCGAGTCAAAGCGCCGCTCGGGATGGCCGAGCGCGGTCATCAGCCGCCGCATCCGGTCGAGCCCGAACCGCATCCCGAACAGCTCGAGCGACAGCAGGTAGCGCTCGGCCTCCTCGGTCGTCCAACCGGCCGTCATTCGCCCAGCGCCTCCAGCTCGGCGCGGAGGTCGGCGAGCTTGTCGCGCTCGGCCTGCACGACCGCGGGCGGCGCCTTCGCGACGAACCCCTCGTTCGCGAGCTTTGCCTGTGAGCGGTCGAGCTCGGCCCGCAGCCTCGCGCGCTGCTGGGCCCGTTTGCGCTCGGCGGCGCCCAGATCGAGGTCCTCGGTCGGCAGGATCTCCACCGCTCCGCCGGGCACCGCCACCGTTGCGACCGGGTCCCCCCCATCGAGCGACCACGCAAGCCGGCCCAGCCGCGCCACATGGTCACCCGTCTCGTCGTAGCCCTCGGCGGCCAGTCGCGCCCCAAGCACGGCGCCGGCCCTGACCCCGGCCTCGTCGCGCCAGCCGCGGATCGCCTGGACCGCATCGATCGTCCGTTCGAGAACCTCCTCCGCACGCTCGTCCAGCGGCGAAGTCACGTGATCGACCCGCGCCGCCAGCAGCCCTTCCGCCCCGG
This sequence comes from uncultured Solirubrobacteraceae bacterium, assembly GCA_963712675.1. GTDB lineage: Bacteria > Actinomycetota > Thermoleophilia > Solirubrobacterales > Solirubrobacteraceae > Palsa-465. Next base: position 17,434 of record CAVQJF010000017.1, on the reverse strand, counting down.
GCACGTACGACCAGATCTCCTCGGTCACGAACGGGATCATCGGGTGCGCGAGCGCGAGCGTCTCGGAGAGCACGTGCAGCAGCGTCGGCGCCAGCGACGCATCGCCGTCGCGCAGCCGCGGCTTGATCAGCTCGAGGTACCAGTCACACAGCTCCCCGTAAACGAACTCATACAGCGACAGCGCCACGCGCGAGAACTCATACCGCTCGATCCGGCCCGAGACCTCCTCGCGCGCGCGCTCGAGCCGCGACAGGATCCAGCGATCCTCGACCGCCGCCGGGCTGACCGCCGCCCGCGCGTCCGGGCCCACCCCGAGCAGAATCAGCCGCGACGCGTTCCACAGCTTGTTCGTCAGCTGCAGCCCTTGGGCGATCTTGTCCTCGGCGAACTTCACGTCCTGACCAGAGGACATCGCGAGCAAGCCCCAACGCACGGCGTCTGCCCCGTAGGCGGGGAATTCCCCGCCGGCCGAAAACACGGGCGGGCGGAGCCCGCCATTAATCAAATCCAGGGGGTCGATCCCCGTTCCGAGCGACTTCGACTGCCGCCGCCCGTCGGGCGCCTGGATGATCGCGTGGATGTGGACGTCGTCGAACGGGATCTCGCCGACGAACTCGATCCCCATCATGATCATCCGCGCGACCCACAGGAAGATGATGTCCCGCGCGGTCACGAGCACGTCCGTCGGGTAGAACGCGCGCAGCTCGTCGGTCTGCTCCGGCCAGCCGAGCGTCGCGAACGGCCACAGCGCGCTCGAGAACCAGGTGTCGAGCACGTCCGGATCGCGCTCCCAGCCCTCGCCCTCGGGCGCGCTCGTACCCACGTACGTCTCCTCGCCCCGGTACCAGACGGGGATCCGGTGACCCCACCACAGCTGCCGCGAGATACACCACGGGCGGATGTTCTCCATCCAGTCGAGGTACACGCGCGTCCACCGCTCGGGGTGGAACCGCACGCGCCCGCTCGTGACCACGTCGATCGCGGGCGCCGCGAGCTCGTCCATGCGCATGAACCACTGCAACGAGATCAGGGGCTCGATTCGCTCGCCCGAGCGCTGCGAGAACGGCACATCGTGCGTGTAGTCCTCGGAGCGAGCGATCAGGCCCGACTCGCCCAGTTCCGCGACGACTGCCTCGCGGGCTTCCATCACCGTCATCCCGACGAACCGCTCCGGCGCCTCATCGGTGATCCGGCCGTCCTCACCGATCACGCTGATCCGCTCGAGGCCATGGCGGTTGCCGATGTCGAAGTCGTTCGGATCGTGGCCGGGCGTGATCTTCAGCGCGCCGGTGCCGAACTCCGGCTTGACGTAGTCGTCGGCGATGATCTGCAGCCGCCGGCCGACCAGGGGGAGCACCGCGTACTCGCCGACGAGCCGCGCATACCGCTCGTCGCCCGGATGGACCGCAATCGCGGTGTCGGCGAGCATCGTCTCGGGACGGACGGTTGCGACCGTGATCGAGCCTGACCCCGACTCGAGCGGGTACTCCACGTAGTAGAGCCGGTCGACGACCGAGATGTCGTCGACCTCGAGATCCGAGACCGCCGAGCGGCTCCCCGGGTCCCAGTTGACCATGTAGCGGTCGCGGTAGATGTACCCCTTCTCGTACAGCGCCACGAACACCCGCAGCACCGCACTCGCGTACCGATCGTCGAGCGTGAACCGCTCCTCGTCGTAGTCGCACGAGGCACCGAGGCGCTTCAGCTGCCCGATGATCTGCCCGCCGTACTCCTCGCGCCAGCGCCACACGCGCTGCTCAAACGCCTCGCGGCCGAGCTGCTCGCGACTGGTGCCCTCCTCGCGGAGCGCGGCCTCGACCTGCTTCTGTGTGGCGATCCCGGCGTGGTCGGTGCCGAGGATCCACTTCGAGCGCTGGCCCCGCATCCGGTGGTAGCGGACCAACGTGTCCATGATCGAGTCCTGTAGCGCGTGCCCCATGTGCAGCGAGCCGGTGACGTTCGGCGGTGGGATCGCGATCGAATAGTTCTCGGCCGCGGTCCCCTCTGGCGCCGGGTGGAAGACGCCCGAAGAGAGCCACTTCGCGACGATCCGCGGCTCGACCTCGGACGGCTCGTAGCGGGTCTTCGATTCGAGGTCGGACATCGGGACGCGAGAGTGTAGGAGAGCTTCTGTTTACGCCCCCCGGCCGCTGGGTACTAGACACGTGTCGTCGAGCGCCAACGACGACTACACGACGCTGATCCGAGCGACGATCAGCTAAGTGAACTGCCACCGAGGATCGTGAGCCTCGGCGGCAGCTTCGAAGGACCGAGGGGCCCCGGACGATCCATCCGGGGCCTTTCGCGTTGCTGGAGCTAGGCCGCTTCCTCTTCGGGGATGGCGACCGTGACGAGCGTCGGCGAGACGCCCTTGTCGATCGTCTCCTTGGTGACGACGCACTTCTGCACGTCGCGGCGCGAGGGCAGCTCGAACTGGACCTCGAGCAGGACCTCCTCGATGATCGAGCGCAGCCCGCGGGCGCCGGTCTCCCGCTCGAGCGCCTTGTCGGCGACCGAGTTGAGTGCGTCATCGGCAAACACCAGCTCGATGCCGTCGAATTGGAAGAACCGCTGGAACTGCTTGACGAGCGCGTTGCGCGGCTCGGTCAGGATCTGCATCAGGTCGTCGCGCGAGAGCTGGTGGATCGCCGACATCACGGGCAGCCGGCCGATGAACTCGGGAATCAGGCCGTACTGGATCAGGTCCTCGGGCAGGCAGTGCTCGAAGATCTGTCCGAGGTCGCGCTGCTCCTTGGTCTTGATCGAGGCGCCGAAGCCGACGCCCTGATGTCCGATCCGGCGCTCGATCACGCGGTCGAGGTTCGCGAACGCGCCGCCGCAGATGAACAGCACGTTGGTCGTGTCGATCGACAGGAACTCCTGGTGGGGGTGCTTGCGCCCGCCCTGGGGAGGAACGCTGGCGGTCGTCCCTTCGAGGATCTTCAGCAGCGCCTGCTGGACGCCCTCACCGCTCACGTCGCGCGTGATCGACGGGTTGTCGGCCTTGCGCGCGATCTTGTCGACCTCGTCGATGTAGATGATCCCTGTCTCGGCCTTCTTGACGTCGTAGTCGGCGGCCTGGATCAGCTTCAAGAGGATGTTCTCGACGTCCTCGCCGACGTAGCCGGCCTCCGTCAGCGCGGTCGCGTCGGCGATCGCAAACGGGACGTTGAGGATCTTCGCGAGCGTCTGCGCGAGCAGCGTCTTGCCGCAGCCGGTCGGGCCGAGCAGCAGGATGTTCGACTTCTGCAGCTCGATGTCGTTCTCATCGGACTGCATCATCTGCACGCGCTTGTAGTGGTTGTAGACGGCCACCGACAGCGAGCGCTTGGCCTGCTCCTGCCCGACGACGTACTCGTTCAGGACGTCGTAGATCTCGCGCGGCTTCGGCAGGTTCTCGATGTCGAAGTTCGGCGGGGCCGTCAGCTCCTCATCGATGATCTCGTTGCAGAGATCGATGCACTCGTCGCAGATGTAGACGCCAGGACCTGCGATCAGCTTCTTGACCTGCCGCTGAGACTTGCCGCAGAAGCTGCAGAGAAGCTGTTCGTTGGAGTCCGTGGGACGTGCCATGCGATTCCTCTCTCCGGGAGTCCAGACGGCAGACCGCCCGATCTCGCTGCCTAAGGTTATCCCCTTAGTGCTGCGAGATCACGCGATCAATGATTCCGTACTCCTTGGCCTCCTCTGAACTCATGAAGTAGTCGCGCTCCGTGTCCTTCTTGACTTCCTCGACCGGCTTGCCCGTGTGGTGGGCGATGATCTCGTCGAGCCGGCGGCGGACGTCGATGATTTCCTTCGCGTGGATCTCGATATCGGTCGCTTGCCCCTGAAAGCTTGAGGACACCTGATGGATCAGGATCTTCGCGTTCGGAAGCGCCATCCGCTTGCCGTGAGCCCCGCCCGAGAGCAGCAGCGCGCCCATCGACATCGCGATCCCGACGCAGATCGTCTGCACGTCGGGCTTGATGAACTGCATCGTGTCGTAGATCGCGAGACCCGCGTACACGGAGCCCCCGGGGGAGTTGACGTAGATCGAGATGTCCTTGTCGGGATCCTCGGACTCCAGGTGAAGGAGCTGCGCCACGATCAGGTTCGCGATCTGATCGTCCACGGGCGTCCCGAGAAAGATGATCCGCTCGTTGAGCAGTCTGCTGTAGATGTCGAACGCACGCTCCCCGCGGGAGGTCTGCTCGACAACCATGGGTACCAGTGGGCTCATGGTCCTCGCTTTTTCGCATCCGGTGTCGGAATCCTGCCGAGGGCCGAATGTAGCAACAGGGTTGCCCCGCCCTCAGGGGTTCAGCTGCCCGGGGTCCAAATCTTCCCAGGGCCGCCCTCGGGGTCGTCCTTGCCGGGCGTCCACAGCTTGTCCCGGGCGCGTGCCTGCTCGACGCTGATCGGCTTGGCCTCGCGCACCAGCAGCTCGACCGCCTGGGCGCTCGCGAGGTCCTCGCGGACGCTGTCGACGCGGCCCGCCTTGCGCAGCCGTTCGAGCAGCACCTCGGCAGAGAGATCGTCGCGCTCGGCGACCGGCGTCAGCGCGACCAGCAGCTCTTCGTCGGTCGGCTCGATCTGCTCGGCGTCGATGATCGCCGCCAGCACCGCTTCCCGTTTGAGCGCATCCGCGGCTTCTGGCTCGGCCTCGTGCGCCAGCGCCTCCTCGTCCTTCCCGGTGATCTGCAGGTACGCCTCCTTGGAGATGCCCTGGCGGCCGAGCGCCGTGAGCATCCGCTCGAGCAACTCATGAGCGCGCGCGTGTACGAGCTGGCTCGGGACCTCGATCTCGGCTTCGGCCACCGCCGCGCCCAGCACCGCATCCTCGAATTCCCGCTCGATCGCGCGCTCGTCCGCCTCCTTGAGCCGCCCGCCGATGTCGTCGCGGAGCTCGGTCAGCGTCTCGAAGCCGGCGGCGTCGGAGGCGAAATCGTCATCCAGCTCAGGTAGGCGCTTGGCCTTGACCTCCTTGACGGTGACCTCGAACGAGGCCTCCTGCCCCCCGCGCTCGCCGTAGTCCTCGGGAAACGTGACGTTGACCGTCCGCGTCTCGCCCGCGCTCGCGCCGCTCAGCTGTTCCTCGAAGCCGGGGATCAGCCGCCCGGAGCCCAGCTCGAGCAGCTGGTCGCGGCCCTCGCCGCCGTCGAATGGCTCCCCGTCGATGGTGCCGAGGTAATCGATCACGACGTGATCGCCGGCCTCGGCCGCGCGGTCGACCGTGTCGAGCGTCGCGAACCGGTCGCGTAGCCGCTCGATCTCTTCGTCGATCGCCTGCTCGGAGACCTGGGGCTCGCGCTTGCCGACCTCGAGGCCCTTGTACTCGCCGAGTTTGGCCGGGGGGCGGACGCCGATCTCGATCGAGAACGCCAGCGGCTGGCCCTCGCCCGGCAGCTCGCCGACGTCCAGGTCGGGCTCGCCCACGGTCGCGATTCCGGCGCCGTCGATCGCGTCCACGTACCAAACGCCGAGTGAGCTGCGGAGCGCCTCGTCGAGCACCGCCTCGCGCCCGAGCCGTCGGATCACGACGGCCGGCGGGACCTTGCCCTTGCGGAAGCCGTCGATCCGCATCTTGCGTCCCAGCTCTCGCGCCGCGAGCTGGACGCGGCGCTCAACCTCCTCGGCGGGCACCTCGGCCTCGACGCGCACGCGTGACTCGGGCAGCTCGGTGATGTTGGTCTTGACGGACGTCATGGGGCGCCAACGATAGCTTCCGCCCGTGCTCTCCCGGTTTTCAGCGCGACTGATCACCGGTCCGCTCGCGTTCTTCCTCGCGTGGTGGATCGACATTTGGGCGTTCGTGTTGGGATTGCTGCGCGGCCGGGCGCGGTCCCTTCTACGATCTGGGGCCTCATGCAATGTTGGCGGAGGTCACTCGGCGTGGCGGCCGCGGCTTGCGCGCTGGTCTGCGCGCTGGTCTGCGCGCTGCCGGTGCGCGCGCTCGCATCGACGAGCGAACAGTCGATCCTGATGGACGACGACCAGCTGATCTACGCGAGCCCCGACCACGTCGCCCAGGAGCTCGAGCAGATCGCGTCACTCGGGATCGACCAGGTCAAGGTGTCGATGGTGTGGGGGCTGGTCGCCCCCGATCCGACGTCGACCACCGCGCCCCAGTTCGACGCGACCAACCCGGCCGCTTACCCGCCGGGCGCATGGGATCGCTACGACACCGTCGTGCGGCTGGCGACCGAGCTCGGCATCAGCGTCTACTTCCAGCTCACGGCGCCGCCGCCGGCGTGGGCGGTGACGACCCATCCGAAGCCCCAGCCGTACCGCTGGCATCCCGAGGTCCAGAACCCGAACCCGACCGAGTTCGGCCAGTTCGTCGAGGCGGTCGGGCGGCGCTACAGCGGCAGCTACGTCGCCAACCCCCCCGCGAATGAGCCGCCACCGAACGTCCTGTCGATCCCGATCGGCGGACTCTCGCCGCTCGGACTTCCGGGCTCGATCACCGTGAGCCTGCCAACGAAGCCGCCCCCGAGCAACCCGCCGCCCAACGTGATCCCTCGCGTCAGCACGTGGGGGGTCTGGAACGAGCCGAACGAGGGAACATGGCTCAACCCCCAGTACGTCCAGCTGCGCCACCACCGGATCCAGCTCGTCGCACCGCTGCTCTACCGGCGGCTGGTCGACGTGAGCTGGAGCGCCCTGAAGGCGAGCGGCCACGGCAGCGACACGATCCTGATCGGCGAGACCGCGTCGGGCGGCATCACCCGACCGCTGACGATGCTCCAGGCGATGTATTGCGTCAACAGCGCAAACCGGCCGCTCCGCGGCGCCGGCGCCGCCGCGCTCGGGTGCCCGACCAACGGAAGCCGGGCGCGGTTCGTCGCCGCGCACCCCGGTCTGTTCGCGATCGGTGGCTGGGCCCACCACCCGTACTCGTTCGATCAGCCGCCGAACCGCCGCTACAACCTCCCCGGCGCCATCACGCTGCAGAACCTCGGATCGCTGGAGAGCGAGCTGAACCGGGTGTTCGCCCTCGACGGCCGGTCGCGCCGCGGTGGCGTGCCGCTGTACCTGACCGAGTTCGGTTACAAGTCGGACCCGCCGAACCCCTTCGTGCACACGTCGCTCAGCCAGCAGGCGATGTGGCTCAACCAGGGCGAATACATGTCGTGGAACTATCGGTACGTGCGGTCGCTGGCGCAGTTCGAGCTCATCGACGCCCCTCCACAGACCTCGAGCCCGGTCGGCTCACGGGCCTACTGGAGCACGTTCCAGAGCGGCCTGATCGAGACCGACGGCCAGTACAAGCCCTCCTATACCGCCTATCGGATTCCGATCTGGGTGCCGCGCGCGCGCCACGGGCCGCGCGTCACCGTCTGGGGTCAGCTGCGCCCCGCCGACCACCAGGTCGTCCAGTACGCCGTGCTCGAGTTCGAGCGCCGCGGCGCCACCTCGTTCTCGCAACTCGCCGAGGTACAGACCTCGAGCTCCCAGGGATTCCTGCTGGCGCACGTCGCGATCCCCACGGCGGGACAGCTCCGGCTCGCGTGGCTCGATCAGGCCGGCGTGGTCGAGTACAGCCGGACCGTCGCGATCTCGTAGGCGTCCGCGTAGTTTGGGGATTCACTGCGGGCCGGCCGCAGATAGTCCCCAAACCTCGCGCTGCACGTTCGCAGGGGACTAACCGGGCGCGCGCACCATGTTCCGGCCGTCGAAGTAGATCGGGATCGGGGCCCCCGTTGGGGCCGGGGCCGGGGTGACGATCGCCGACAGCGCCGTGCCGGGACCGGCCGACGGCGAATCCGGCGCCCTGGCGAACGTGCAACCGGCGCTGGCCGAGGCCGACCCGCCCAGCACGGGGACGTCGAACGGGGCGCTTGTCGTCGTGCGACCGAGCCACGATCCGGTCGCCAGACGGCGGAACGTCACCTGCCCGCGGCGCAACGACAATGCGTGGACCGGCATGCATTGCGCCAGCGACAGGTCGGGGCGGCCCGTTTCCTGGAGCGCGATGTCGAGCGCATCCGGGTACAGGTGAGCGGCGCGGTAGTCGGTCGGCACCGACAACGCCACCAGGCTCGCTCTGCGCGGCGCGAGCCGGTCGATGTCGGCCAGCAGCCGGCGCGACTCGACTCCGGCCGTCCGCCAGTCGAACGCGTTGGCCACGCACGACACGGCCGCCAGCGCGGCAACTGCGCCGGCCACGACCGCGAGGCCCCTCCCCCGGATGCGCGCCAGCAGCACGCCGGCACCAAGCGCGATCCCGACGCTCGGCAGCAGCAGCAGCCGGTCGCCGTTGCGCGTGTTGAGGTTGAGCGGTTCGTTGAGCACCGGCAACAGCGAGACCACGAACCAGGCCGCGCCCGCGAGCACGAGCGCTCTCGTGCGCGCGTCCACCCGCCAGACCCGCCACACCCCCCACCCGACCAGTCCGAACAGTGCGACCGGGACGGCGAGCAGCCACGGATGGCGCAGGAGCGACAGCTGCGGGGCCGACAGCGCCGCGACCGTGAAACTGACGAGGCTCCCGGCGGCGCGCTTGACCGTGAACGACGGGCCGTAGCCGCCAACGCCGCTGACGACAATCACGTGCGCGATCAGCACGGCGATCACGGCCGCCAGCATCGCGACCAGCGGGCGCCAGTCGCGCTCGCCCGAGCGCGTCCAGATCAGCAGCGCGGTCAGCACCGGCAGCACGACCGCGATCTCCTTCGTCAACATCGCCGCCACTGTCAGGGCGACTACCGCAACGAGCCGGCCCCCGGCCAGGATCGCCCCCAACCCGAGCGCGACGGCGAGCAGATCCGTATTGCCCGAGATCCACGCGACCGACTCACCGTGGCTCGGATACACCGCGAACAGGACCCCGCCGAGCAACGCAGCGCGTTCGTCAGCCAGCCGCCGTATGAGCACGACAACCTCCGCACAGACGGTTCCGAACAACAACAGGTTGAGCACATGGGCCGCCGCCGGAGAGTGCGACAGCTGGTAGATCGCGGCGTTCCAGAGCACCCACAAGGGCCGGTAGAAGTGACCCGCTCCGGCGGCCTGCCCGAGGTCGTTGTGGCCGAACGGCCACAGGATGCCCGTCGCTCGCCGGACCGTGCGTAGCAGCACGAAGTCATCGGCCAGCCGCCCACTCCCGACCGCCGGCGCGAACAGAACCGCGCCGAGCAGCCCGCAGCCGAGCGGCGCCGCCCACCCACGGCGGCGCACCCCGTCTAACCCGCCATCGTGACCGACTCGGCGCCGCGAACGCCGACGATCGGCGTCCCGCCCCGGATCAGGTTCCGTACCTCGCGCAGCGCGACCGGGAGCGTCGTGGTGTCGAACGTGCGCGAGGCCTTGATGTCGTCGAGCATCCCGATGCACCGCTCGACCGCGGCGCCGTGGCTCGCCACCCACGCGTCGATCGCCGCGTCGCCGACGCCGCCCGTCGCGAGCACCTCCTGCGTCAGCGATCGGTGGAGGTTGTTGAGGTCATCGCGCAGCGCCGCCCGGGCGAGCGCCTGCCAGCGATTCGCGCGCGGGAGCTCGATGATCCGGTCGCGAAGCCAGTTGAGCTCGACCCGCGAGCCGATCCTGAAGTAGGTGGCCATCACCGCCTCCAGCGGACATCCGGTCGCACCGGCGACCTCGACGACGTCGAACACCGGCAGCAGCGACGGCATCGCGGCGACCCGCCTCGCCAGCTGCTCGGGGACGCCGGCGCTGTTGAACTCGTCGACGCGACTCGCGAAGCTCAACTGGTCGCCGGTGTCGAGCACGTCGGGCAGCCCGCTCGAGAGCAGCTGCGCGCCGGGTGCGAAGTAGCGCGTGGTCAGCGCGATATCGATCGAGCTTGGGTTCGCCCGCGCGAGCCACCGCGTCGCCCGCTCCACGAGGCGTCGCCCCTCGATCAGCATCTCGAGTTGGACCTTCGCCTCGACCTCGTTGTCGAGCGCCTCGATCGCCTCCCAGAACGAGCGCATCTCGAACACCTCGCGCGCGACCGCGTAGGCGCGGGCGAGGATCGACGCGGGGGCGCCCGTCTCCTCGCCGAGGCGGAAGGCGAACGTCGTCCCGGCGCGGTCGACGAGCTGATTGGCGACGACGGTCGCGATGATCTCCCGGCGCAGCCGATGCGATTGCATCTGCTCCGAGTACCGCTCCGGCAGCGGCGGCGGGAAGTAGCGCTCGAGGTCGTGTCCGAGGTACGGATCCTCGGGCAGGTCGGACTCGAGCAGCTCGGCGTACAGGTGGATCTTGCAATACGCCATCACGACCGCCATCTCGGGCGCCACCAGCCCCCGGTGGGCGGCCTTGCGCTCGACCAGCACGTCGTCGCTGGGCAGGAACTCGATCTTGCGATTGAGGCCCGCGACCTGCTCGAGGTTGCGGATCAGCCGCTGGTGAACATCGACCATCGGCGCCGCCTGAGCGAGCGCGAGGCTCATCGCCTGGGTCTGCGTGTAGCTGCCGTACAGCACCCGCTCGCCGACGGCGTCGGTCATCTCCACGAGCAGCTCGTTGCGCTGCTTTTCGGTCATGTCGCCGTTGTCGACGAGCGCCCCGAGCAGGATCTTGATGTTGACCTCGTGGTCGGAGCAGTTGACGCCGGCCACGTTGTCGATCGCGTCGGTGTTGATCCGGCCGCCTTCGGAACCCGGACCGCCGGACAGCGCGTACTCGATCCGGCCGCGCTGAGTGAAGCCGAGGTTGCCGCCCTCGCCGACGACGCGACAGCGGAGGTCGGCGCCGTCGAGCCGCACAGCGTCGTTGGCCTTGTCGCCGGCATCGGCGTGGCTCTCGGTCGACGCTTTCACGTACGTTCCGATGCCGCCGTTCCACAACAGGTCGACCGGCGCGCGGAGGATCGCCCGGATCAGCTCGGTCGGCGCCAGCGCGTCCTCCTCGATCCCGAGCGCCTCCTTTACCTCCGCGGAGATCGGGATCGACTTCGCCGTCCGCTCATAGACGCCGCCGCCGGCAGAGATCAGCGCGGAGTCGTAGTCGCTCCACGCCGACCGAGGCAGGTCAAACAGCCGCTGGCGCTCGGCGAAGCTCGCCTCCGGGTCGGGGTTGGGATCGAGGAACACGTGCATATGGTTGAACGCGCCCAGCAGCTTGATATGGCGCGAGAGCAGCATCCCGTTGCCGAACACGTCGCCCGCCATGTCGCCAACGCCGGTGACCGTGAAGTCGGTCGTCTGGATGTCGGTGCCGAGCTCCCGGAAGTGGCGCTTGACCGATTCCCAGGCGCCGCGGGCGGTGATCCCCATCGCCTTGTGGTCGTAGCCCTGCGAGCCCCCGGACGCGAACGCGTCGCCGAGCCAGAAGCCGTAGTCGGCCGAGACGCCGTTGGCGATGTCGGAGAAGGTCGCCGTGCCCTTGTCGGCGGCGACGACGAGGTAGGGATCGTCATCGTCGTAGCGGACCACGTCGGGCGGCGGCACGACCTCCCCGCCGGTGATGTTGTCGGTCAGGTCGAGCAGCCCGCAGAGGAACGTCTTGTAACACGCGATCCCCTCCTCGAGCAGCGCCTCGCGGCCGCCCTCGGCGGGCGGACGCTTGACGACGAAGCCGCCCTTCGACCCGACCGGGACGATCAGTGCGTTCTTGACCATCTGCGCCTTCATCAGGCCGAGGACCTCGGTCCGGAAATCCTCGCGGCGATCGGACCAGCGCAGACCGCCGCGGGCGACCTTGCCGCCGCGCAGGTGGACGCCCTCGACGCGAGGCGAGTAGACGAAGATCTCAAAACGTGGGCGCGGCAGCGGCAGCAGCGGCACCTTGGCCGGATCGAGCTTGAACGACAGGAAGGGCCGCGATCGACCATCGTCGCCCGGGCGGAAGTAGTTCGTCCGCAGGATCGCCCGGACGACCGCGAGGAAGCTGCGCAGGATCCGGTCCTGATCGAGGCTCGCCACCTCGTCGATCGCGTGCTCGAGCGCCTCCTCGACACCCTGGGCGAGCGCCTCGCGTGCCCCCGACTCGCGGTCGCGCGGATCGAGACGGGCGACGAACATCCGTACCAGCAGCGCCGCGATCTCGGGGTGGGCGAGCAGCGTCTGCTCCATGTAGCGGTCAGAGAACGCGATCCCGGCCTGCCGTAGGTACTTCGCGATCCCCCGCAGGATCGTGATCTCACGTCCGGTCAGGCCGGCACGGATCACGAGCGCGTTGAAACCGTCGTTCTCGAGCTCGCCGCGCCAGACGCCGAGGAAGGTGTCCTGGAACGCGTCGCGAACCGCCTCGACGTCCTGGGCGGCGCCTCGCAGCCCGAAGTCGTAGATCCACAGCGGCCCCGAACCGGTCGGCGTGATCTCGTACGGGTGCTCGTCGATGACGCGCGCGCCCATATTCTCGAACGTCGGCAGCACGTCCGACAGCGACACCCCGGCGGCGCTGAACAGCTTGCAGCGGACGACGTCAGCGGCGACCTCGAGCGGTCGGTACAGGGAGATGATCGGGCCACTGCCCTCGCCGGCGACGAGCTCGTCGAGCCGCGCGATGTCGGCCACCGCCGAGCGGGCGACCCAATCCGCGCGATACCCGGCCGGGAAAGCCGAGGCGTAGCGCTTGTAGAGCTGTGCCGCGAGCTCCTCCCCATGCTCCTCGACGAGCGCGTCGCGGAGATCGTCGGTCCACGCCCGCGTTGCGTGCACGATTCGCGCCTCGAGCTCGGACACGTCGTACCCGGTGGGCGCGTCGGGCGGTAGGTGGACGATGTAGTGGACCCGCACGAGCAGCGACTCGGACAGGTACAGCGCCCAGTCGACCTGCGTCCCGCCGAACCCGTCCCGAAGCAGCTCGGCGATCAGTTCGCGGGTCTCGGTGTTGAAGCGGTCACGCGGGATGCAGACCATGCACGCCATGAACCGATCGAGCGGATCGCGCCGCACGAACAGTCGCAGCCGTTGGCGCTCTCCGACTCCGAGCACGCCGATCGCGACCTCGAACAGCTCGTCGGTCTCGATCTGGAACAGCGAGTCGCGGGGGTACGTCTCGAGGATCTCGAGCAGCGCCTTCGCGTCGTGGGTCGCGGGCGGGAAGCCGGCCCGGTCGAGCACGTCCTTGACCTTGCCGCGCAGCAACGGGATCTCCAGTGGGCTCTGCTTGTAGGCGGCGCTCGTGTACAGCCCCAGGAAGCGACGCTCACCCGTGACCTGCCCGTCGGCGCCGATGATCCTCACGCCGATGTAGTCGAGGTATGCGGGACGGTGCACCGTGGAGCGCGAGTTGGCCTTCGTCAGCACCAACAGGTGGGGTGCCTTTGCCAGCGCCAGCGCCTTTCCGGCGAGCGGCGTCAGCGGGGTCGCCGCCGGGCCGCTCAGGATTCCGAGTCCCGAGCCGTCCAGGGCTCGCAGCCCGATCTCCTCGCCGGTGCCATCGAACTCATACTCGCGGTAACCGAGGAACGTGAAGTGGTCGTTCACCGCCCAGTCGAGGAACGCCTTGACCTCGCTCACCTCGTCGCCGTCGATCGGCGGTGGGCGCTGCTCCAACTGGGTGGCGAGGTCGCTCATCTTCGCTCGCATCGCGGTCCAGTCGCGAACGGCTGCCTCGACGTCGCCGAGTACGCGCGCGACCCCGTCGTGCAGCTCCTTCAGCCGGGCCGTGTCGGGTTCGCGCACGACCTCGGCGTGGAGCACCGACTCCGAGATCGCGTCGGGCGCATCGGCGTCGGGCTCGAGCAGCTCGATCAGCTGGCCGTCGGCGTCGCGGCGGACGCGCATCACGGGATGGATCACGATGTCGATCCCGTAGCCCTGACGTCCGAGCTCCATCGTGACCGAGTCGACCAGGAACGGCATATCGTCGGTCGCGAGCTCGACGACCGTGTACGGCGAGGACCAACCGTGCTGCTCGAAGTCAGGGTTGTAGACGTGGACCTTGGATTCCGCCGGCGCGCGTCGCTGCATCATGTTCCAGTGCGCGAGCGCGGCCCCGTACAGGTCGAGCGGATCGCGATCGATCAGATCCGCGGCCGGCACCCAGTGGTAGTACTGGCGCACGAACGATTCGCACGGACCGGCCTGACCCTCCGGCAGCCGCTCGCGGATTCGCTCGCACACGGCGTTGATCAGCTCTGACTCCAGGTCCGCCGGCTTCACTGCCACTCTCGACCGCCTCTCCTCGTTGGTTTTAGCCTACTGAGAGTTGCATGAGCCGGTGTGAACGTTTCTAACGGCTCACTTATAGAGGCCAGGTACCCATTCCGAGGCGGCGCGAGGCGGCGTCCGCCAACCGGAACTCACACAGATGTCAACCCGAACGATCATCGGTGAAGCGCCCACGCCTCGGGCTCGCCTCGCGTCGCCTCGCCGGCTTTTGCGGCTGCCCTCCGATGCTGCGCTCGCCGAGCGCTATGCCGAGGGCGATGAGGGCGCATTCGCGGTGCTGTTCGAGCGTCACCGCGCGAGCGTGCTGGCCGTGTGCATCGGTGTTCTGTCGGCCCCCCACGACGCGGAGGACGCCGCCCAGGAGTCGTTCGCGGCGCTCGCCGTGGCGCTCCGCACCTCGCCTCCGCGGGACCTGCGCGCATGGTTGGTTCGGGTCGCCCGCAACGCGGCGATCGACGTTGCGCGACGGCGGAAGCTGCGCGTCTGCATCGACAGCGAGGCCGCGGAGGTTGCCGGACCGGCGGTTGACGACGTCGCCGCGTCGCAGAGCGTCAAACACGAACTCGAGTCGGTCCTGGCCGGGATCAGAGAGCTGCCCGAGTCCCAGCGGACGGTGCTGCTGATGCGCGAGCTGGCCGGCCACTCGTACGTCGAGATCGCGGCACTCCTCGATCTCGACGAGGACGCAGTCCGCGGACTGATCGCACGCGCGCGTATCGGCCTGCGCCAGCACCGTGAGGCGGCTGAGCTGCCCTGCGCGGCGGCTCGTGCCGAGATCGTCTCAGAGCCTGACGGCCGGCGTCACTCAAAGACCGTGCGCCGCCACGTGCGCGGTTGTGCGGCGTGCCGGTCGTATCGCCGCGCGCTGCGCGATGACGCCAAGGCTCTGAAGGGGCTCGTGCCGGTCCACGCCGGAAGCGTCGCCGGCGGCGGTGCCCTGTTCGGCGGGCTCGCGGCGAAGGGTGCGTTGCTCGGCGCCGGCGTGGCGCAGATGACGGCAGCGTGCGCCGTCTCGGTGTGCGCCGTCGGCGGGATCGTGCTGCTCACGCCTGGCGGCGCCGGCCACCACCACGGCGGCGGCACGGGCTCCGCATCCGGCGGCGCCCGGGCCGGGACGGTCGCGCGGGCGCGGAGCACCGCCGCCAGCGCGTCGCGCGGTCGCACAGCCGCCTTTGCGCCCGGGTCGTCCGGGTCGCCCCTCGCGGCGGGCGCGACGGCGCCGGCGAGTTCCTTGAAGGGCGCCGTCTCCGGCCGTGCAACGGGCCGCTACCAAGGTTCCCGAGCCACGGTCCTGGCCCGGCTCACTACGCACGGGAGTGTCCTCGGCTCAACGCTCGGCAGCACCGGCCGCAGCGACGCGTCGGGCGCAGGTGAGCGCCCGCCGGTGTCGAGCGCCCCCGGCGCGGGCACGGCGTCGCATCCCGGGGGGATGGCGCCCGCGAACGGCGAGGCGATCGCATCGGGATCGGGTATCCAGCCGTCCGGGAACCCGGGACCGAGCGGCTCAGGGTCAGGTGCGTCCGGACCGAGCGATTCGGGCTCGGGAAGCTCCGCGGGCGGCGCCGGCGCCAGCGCCACCGGTTCCACACCAGCGGGGATGGGCGGCGGCGGGATGCAAGCGAGCCTGGGCGGCACCCCCGGCTCGTGGCCACCCGGGGGCAGCGGCGGGAGCGGCAGCGGCAGCAACAGCGGCAGCAGCGGCAGCACCAGCGGCGGGGGCTCCTCGGCCGGGAGCGGGATACCGCCGTCGTAAAATCGGCGCGCAGATGGACGCGCGCGATCGGCTCACGGCGAGCCAGGATTCGATCCCCCGCCGGGATCCCAGCGTGCTCACGCTCGGTGACTGCTGGCGCGCGTTCGCCGGCCGTCGCACGCCCCCGTTGTTGGGTGCCGCGATCGTCGCAGCGGTTGCGCTGCGGATCGTGCTCGGGAACTACGACTGGCGCGACGTGGTCGTCGCCGCCGGGGTGATCGCGTTGACGCCGCTCGCCGAGTGGGCGATCCACGTCTACCTGCTGCACGCGAGGCCGTTTCGGTTCGCGGGCCGCCACGTCGACCTGCTCGCCGCGCGCGAGCACCGCGCACACCACGAGGCGCCGGCGGAGTTGGACGGCGTCCTGATCCCGCGGTACGCCGTGCTGATCTTCATCCCGCAGATCGCCCTCACCGTGTGGGCCGTGTCGTTCCCGCTGCACCTCGTGTTCGGCGGGGACCGGCTGGCGCACGCAGCCACCGGGCTCTTAGTCAGCTACGTGATCCTCAGCGCGTATGAGTGGTGTCACTTCCTGATCCACACGCCCTACCGGCCACACGGCCGTTACTACCGTTCGATCTGGCGCGGTCACCGGCTGCACCACTACAAGAACGAGCACTACTGGTTCGGGGTGACATCGACCGTCGGCGACCATCTGCTGCGAACGGCGCCGGACCAGGCCGAGGTGCCGAAGTCGAACACGGCGAGGACGCTCGGGGTCGAGGTTCCGTAGCTCAGGAGCCCGATCCGCCTATTGGCGGGAGACTTGACAGCTGGGCGAACATATGTTCGCATGACCAGCGATGGCAGCCCCTACACCCGCTTTCGCCGCGCGCTCGACGCGGGCAACGAGCTGCTGGTGCTCTCTACGGCTCGCGAGCTGCCACACATCGCGCTCGAGGACGCGCTCCGCATCTGCCTCGTGATCCGAGGCGGCGATCCAGCGCGCTATGAACGGGCCGCCGTCCGGTGGCTCGGCCGCTTCGCCCTCGAGGCCCGCGATGTGACGATCTCCGACCTGCGCGCCGCCGCCGACGCACTCGACGCGCTACCCGAGCGCGCCTACGACGCGCTCGAGCGGCTGCAGCGGCTGTGCCTCGAGCATGGCGTCATCTGAATGCACGCATGGCCCGCGATCCATGGGAGTAGTGTGGGTTGGGAGCTGGGCGGGCCGACTCACGAGGGACCCAAACAGACCGCGCAGCCCGAGCGACCCCTCCGGCTACGCGCACGCATCCACTAGCGGAAGGGGCCTGACCATGGCCGTAGGAATCCGAATCAAGCTCCCAGGACTCACCGAAGAGCAGTTCGACGCCGTGAACGAGCACGTTGACCCGGCAGGGAACCCGCCGAAGGGGTTGCTGTTTCACGCCTCGGGTCCGATCGAGGAAGGATGGGGCGTCATCGACTTCTGGGAATCCCGTGAGGACTTCGACGCGTTTGAGCCGCGCATTGGAGCCGCGGTGGCCGCCTCCGGCACCCAGATGCAGGGACCGCCGGACATCAAGCAGTTCCCGGTTCACGAGACCTTCGCGGCTTAGCGACCGCGCCCATCGCCATCCGTTCTCTCATCCCACGGGCCTTTCTGGAGGGTGAGCGACGAGATTCGAACTCGCGACCGCCGGGACCA
>CAVQJF010000016.1:0-120254 GCA_963712675.1 uncultured Solirubrobacteraceae bacterium | reverse complement strand
ATAGGTCCGCTTGCGCGGGCGTCCCCAGCGCGTCGCGGTGCGCGACGACGACGATCGACCCATTCGTGAGACCGACGCGCGTGGCCATCACCGTCTCGAGCGTTCTTGTCCCGTCGACCGTACGCCCGACCGATGTGCTGGTCGACACGGTGAAGCCGTGATCGGTCCTGAACGCCGTTGCGACCGCCGTCGCGACGTCCTCGTCGCCGGTCGAGCCGGGACGGCGATCCGGGTAGGCCTTCGCAAGGTTCTGCATCTGGGTGAACGCGAACTGGCCGTTGAACGCATCAGGCGACAGCGTCGCGCGAGCACCCCCCGGTTGATCCTGAAGCGAGAACGCAAGCACGATCACGGCCAGCGCGACCGCGACCAGGCCGGTGCGGTAAATCCGCGGGTCGAGCATCGCCAGCGGAGGTTAGCCGGACGCGCCGACTACCCTTATCACCAGAAAAAATGGCCGACCGGTCAGCCCGCATCCTGCTCGTTGACGACGAGCAGTCGATTCAGACATTGCTCTCGTACCCGCTGCGTAAGGAGGGCTACGACGTCGTCCAGGCGACCGACGGGCGCCAAGCGCTCGACCGGTTCGACGAGCAGCCGTTCGATCTCGTGGTGCTCGACCTGATGCTGCCGAAGATCGACGGCCTCGAGGTCTGCCGGCGCCTGCGCAGCCGCAGCTCGGTGCCGATCATCATGCTGACGGCGAAGTCCGAGGAGATCGACAAGGTCGTCGGGCTCGAGCTCGGGGCCGATGACTACATCACCAAGCCGTTCTCGCTGAGGGAGTTCTCGAGCCGGATCAAGGCCGCGCTGCGGCGTGCCGAGATGACCCGGCCGGCGGAGACTGCGCCCGACGAGGCACCGCTGGTCGTGCGCGAGCTGCGGATCGACTTCCCGAAGCGCACAGTCCGCGTCCGCGGCGATGACGCACAGTTGACGTTCGTCGAGTTCGAGATCCTCTCGGCGCTGGCGCGCGGCCCGGGGCGGGTGTTCACGCGCGACATGCTGCTCGCGCGGATCTGGGGCGACTCCGCCTACCGCGACCCGCGCACGATCGACGTCCACATCCGCCACCTTCGCGAGAAGATCGAGCGCGACCCGAAGGACCCCGAGTACCTGTTCACCGTCCGCGGCGTCGGATACCGCTTCCGGGACACCGAGCTGTAGGCAGTGACGATGCGCAACCGAGCCCGCTGGCGAACGCTGCTGTCGCTGCGGAATCGGCTCGTGCTGGTGTTCTTCGGCATCACGTTCGTCGCGATCGGCGCCCTGTACCTGTACGTCGCGCCGGGTCTCCGCAGCCGCCTCGTCGACGAGCGCCTCTCTGAGCTGTCCGCCGCCGCGCAGGGCCACGGCTCGGGCGACGTGGCCGACATGATCAACTCCTCCGCGCCGGTGTCGGAGATCAAGACCACGGTCGATCTCGCCGCGGCCGCGTCCGGCTACCGGGTCACGCTGCTGATCGTCTCTCACCCGGGGACGCAGCTCTCGCCGCTGGCCGACTCGAGCAACCTGCTCGCCACCGAGCCCCTGCCGGTGCTAGCCGCCGACCAGGCGGCCCGCACGGGAAGGACCGCGACGGCGACGGAATCGACGAGCAGCGGAACGATCGCCGAGGCGGCGTCTCCGATCCGCTACCTCGGCGCCATCGGCGATGTGATCGTGTACTCGACAAAGGTCTCCGACATCGTCCGCAACGTCTCGATCGTGCGCCACGAGATCCTCGTCGCGGGTGGAATCGCGCTGCTGCTGGCGCTGATCGGCGGGTATCTCGTCGCGCGCTGGCTGGCGCTGCGGGTCAAGCGACTCGAGCGCGCCGCCGAGCAGGTCGCTGCGGGCGACTTCGCGCACCCGATCCCGGTCGACTCCTCCGACGAGCTCGGCCAGCTCGCGGTCGCGTTCAACGAGATGCAGCGCCAGCTCGCGCAGCTCGAGTCGGCGCGCAAAACGTTCATCGCCACCGCCTCGCACGAGCTCCGCACGCCGCTGTTCTCGCTCGGGGGGTTCGTCGAGCTGCTCGAGGACGAGGAGCTCGATCCCGAGACGCGGCGGCGGTTCCTCGATCAGGTCCGCGGTCAGGTCGAGCGCCTGCGCAAGCTGTCGGTCGACCTGCTGGACCTGTCTCGGCTGGAGGCGGGGTCGCTCGAGCTCCGCGAGGAGCAGGTCGACCTCGGTGAGCTCACGCGGTCGGTCTCGGGCGAGTTCGAGCCGACGCTCGCCCAGCACGACTCGCACCTGGAGCTCCGCTTCGCGACACGCGAGATCGAGGCGCTCTGCGACCCTGTCCGCGTCGCGCAGATCGTGCGCATCCTGATCGACAACGCCTTGACCCATACGCCACCCGGAACCCGCATCGTCGTCACCGCCGGCCGAGACAACGGCCGTGTCCGGCTCGCCGTACGCGATGACGGAGAGGGGATCGACGGAGGGGCGATGCCGCGGATCTTCGAGCCGTTCTTCACCGCGGACAACGCGCAGGGCTCGGGGCTCGGGCTCGCGATCGCCAGCGAGCTGGCCGAGCGCATGTCAGGGCGGCTGACCGTGCGCTCGACACCGGGCGAGACCGTCTTCACACTCGAGATCCCTTCGTGAGCGCGCCGGTGCCCGATCAGGAGCTGGTCCTCGGGCTGGCGCAGCAGCTGCGCCTGCGCGTGCTGCCCGAGCTCGGCTCGGTTGACGGGCGGGCGCACGCCGGCGCCGGCGCGGGCGGCGACGTGACGTTTGCGATCGACGCCGTGGCCGAGTCCGCACTGGAGGAGCTGCTCGCCGAGCTGGCGCCGCGGGTGGCGTTCTATTCGGAGGACCGTGGCCTCGTCGCCACCCCGGACGCGACGCATGTGCTGATCGTCGATCCGATCGACGGGACGCGGCCGGCGATGGCGGGGCTCGAATCGGCTTGCGTGGCGGTCGCCCTGGCGCCGCTCGGCGACGGCGAGCCGACGATGGCCGACGTGTCGGTCGGGTGTGTGGTCGAGATCAAAACCGGCGCCTGGTTCGTCGCCATTCGCGGCTCCGGCGTCCGATCCTCAGCTCCGGTCGGGGTGAGCCGGGCCGGCGATCTGTCGCGGATGTTCTGGGCGTATGGATTCAGAGGGCGTCCCGCGCGCCCGATGGTCGAGGTGCTCGGCGATCTGATCGACGCATCGTCGGTCGGCGGCGGAACCTTCGAGCTGGGCTCGCAGGCGTTCGCGATGACGAGGCTCGTGACCGGCCAGCTCGATGCAGTGGTCGAGGTTGGCTCGCGCGTGATCGACGACGTCCCCGGGATGCGAGCGGAGTTCGAGCGCGTCGGCGGCGGTCAGGTGCTGAACAACTCCTCCTACGATTTAGCCGCGCCGTGGCTGTGCCTGCAGGAGGCAGGGGGGATCGTGACCGACGGCTGGGGGGCGCCGCTCGATCGGCACCGGCTGCTCGGCGCGGGGCACGATTTCCAGATGTCGTCGATCTCGGCGTGTAACGCCTCGCTGCACGCACAGCTTTTGCGTGCCGTCGACGACGGCGTGGCACGACTACGTGCGCTACGGTCCTGATCGGCGGACTTGGCTGTATCTTGCCTGCGCGCGATGCTGCAACCTGTCTCCGTCGGCCACAAGTACCTCTCCGACTACGCCTCGATCGTCGGACGTCCACTCGTGGACGAGATTCGCGAGCGCGCGGAGCGGCTGAAGGGCAAGCGCATCCTGCACGTCTCGGCAACCGCCTTCGGGGGTGGCGTGTCCGAGATTCTGTACACGCTGATCCCGCTGATGATCGACGTCGGGCTCGATTGCGAGTGGCACGTCATCTACGGCCGCGAGGAGTTCTTCAACGCGACCAAGGTGATGCACAACGCGCTCCAGGGCAACCCGCAGGACCTGACCGAGGAGCAGTGGGAGGTCTGGGAACGCTACAACAAGATCAATGCCGAGCAGCTCTCGGACGGCTGGGACGTGTGCATCGTCCACGACCCCCAGCCCGCAGCGCTGGCGTCCCTGGTTCCGGGCAACGCCCGTAACTGGATCTGGCGCTGCCACATCGACCTCTCGACGCCGAATCCCGCGACGGTTGCGAGGTTGTTGCCATATCTGCAGCACTACCCGGCTTCCGTGTTCCACCTGCAGCAATACGTCCCAGACGGGATCGACGGCCGCGCCCACATCGTGCCGCCGGCGATCGACCCACTGGCGCCCAAGAACATGGCGTTCTCTCCCGAGGACGCGGTCTACATCTGCGATCAGTTCGGGATCGACGTCGACCGGCCGCTGCTCTGCCAGGTGTCGCGCTTTGACCCCTGGAAGGACCCGCTCGGCGTGATCGACGCCTACCGCATCGTCAAGGAGGGGATACCCGAGGTGCAGCTGGCGCTCGTCGGCTCGATGGCCACCGACGATCCGGAGGGGTGGGACTTCTTCAACTCAACCGTGGCGCACGCGAATGGCGACCCGGACATCCATATTTTAAAGAATTTAAATAATGTTGGTGCGATTGAGGTCAACGCGTTCCAGTCCTATTCGGACGTGGTGATCCAGAAGTCGACCCGCGAGGGCTTCGGGCTGACGGTCTCGGAAGCGATCTGGAAGGCGCGGCCGTTCATCGGCGGCGACGTCGGCGGGATCCCGCTGCAAATCGCCGACGGCGAGTCCGGGTTCCTGGTGTCGACCGTCGAGGAGTGCGCCGCCCGCGCGCTCGAGATCCTCAGGGATCCCACGCTCGGCAAGCGGCTCGGCCGCGCCGGCAAGGAGCGTGTGCGCCAGCGCTTCCTGACGCCGCGGCTACTGCGGGACTGGCTCGAGATCTTCGAGGACGTCGGGGCGTAGGTACCGTTTCGGGCACCTGCATGATCCGGCTCTCCCCTCACTGATCCTGTGGCCTCCGATCCGCCGCCGCTCGTTCTGGTCTCCAATCGCGGGCCGGTGACGTTTGAGCCCGGCGGCGTGGTCCGGCGCGGCAGCGGCGGGCTCGTCACCGCGCTGATCGGCCTCGCGACCCACCGGCGCGTGACCTGGATCGCCTCCGCGATGACCGATGAGGATGTACTCGTCGCCGAGCGCCACGGCGGCCGGCCGTTCCCGGTGCGAACTCCCGAGGGTCAGCAGTACAGCGTCAAGCTGGTCGCGTCCGACGCCGACGCCTACGACCGCTTCTACAACATCATCGCGAACCCGATGCTGTGGTTCATCCAGCACTACCTGTGGGATCTCTCAAACGCCCCGGACATCCGCCGCAACGAAACCGAGGCGTTCGAGTTCGGCTACAACGCCGTCAACGAGGACCTCGCACGGGCCGTGCTGGAGGAGATCGAGGGGGTCTCCGATCCGGTCGTGATGGTCCACGACTACCACCTCTACACGCTGCCCGGCTTGGTTCGCCGCGAGCGCCCCGACGCGTTCCTGCACCACTTCGTCCACATCCCCTGGACCCAATCCGACGCCTGGCGCGTGCTGCCGTCGATGATGCGCGAGGAGATCTACCACGGCATCCTCGCGAACGACATCATCGGCTTCCACACGCGCTCCTACCGCCACAACTTCCTGCACTGCTGCGACGAGCTGCTCAGGCTGGAGGTCGACTTCGAGCGCGGGATCGTGTTCTGCGAGGACCGCGAAGTCTGGGTCCGCGCGTATCCGATGCCGATCGACGCGCCGGCCGTCCAGAGCGTCGCGGCCCGGGCCCGCACGCGAAGCTTCGAGCAGGAGCTGCTGCGCCGGCGGCGCGATCACCTGATCCTGCGCGTCGACCGCGCCGACCTGTCCAAGAACGTCCTGCGCGGCTTCACGGCGTTCGACGTCTTCCTCGAGCAGCATCCGGAGTTCCGGGAGCGGATCACCTTCATCGCCCAGCTGATGCCCTCCCGGACCGACGTACCCGAGTACGCCGAGTACCTCGAGCGGATCGAGGCCGTGGTCGCGGTCGTCAACCACCGCCACGGCTCACCCGACTGGATGCCGATCCAGCTCAAGCTGCGCGACGACCTCGAGGAGGCGGTCGCGGCGTACAAGCACTACGACGTCCTGATCGTCAACGCGATGTTCGACGGCATGAACCTCGTCGCCAAGGAGGGGCCGATGGTCAACGAGCGAGCGGGGGTCTCGATTCTGAGCGAGAACACCGGCGCCCACGAGGAGCTCGGCGAGTTCGCCCTGTCGGTCAACCCATTCGACATCCAGGAGCTCGCCGACTCGATCCACGCCGCCCTGACGATGCCCGCGCCCGAGCGCGAGCGCCGGATCGCCGGCCTCCGCAAGGTCGTCACCGCCCGCAACCCGGGCGATTGGATCGACGAGCAGCTCGCCGACATCCGCCAGAAGGGCGCCGGGGTTAGCTGACGCGTCGAGGCGCCTCGCCGCGCCTCCGCCGTGCCAGCTGCTGTCCGTGTGGCGCTGGGCGGCCACCTTCGTGGCCCGAAAAACGGCGGCAGTGAAAGATGTCATGAGCAGTCCGTCCGCTCTGATGTGTAGGGACCTTCTCAGCTCAAGCGCGGAGTGTGTCCGCGCAGGCTTGGTAACCGTGGAGCTTGAGGAGGCCCCTTGTGAGCATCGTAATGGGACTTGATCAGCATCGAGCACAGATCACCGGCGAGTGGATCGATACCGACACCGGCGAGGTGCAGCGCACGCGCGTGGTGCCGGCGGATCGCGCCGCGGTGCGGAAATGGTTGTCGCGGTTTCGCGGCCGGGAGCTGGAGGTCGCGCTCGAGGCGACGACCGGGTGGCGGTTCGTAGTCGAGGAGCTGCGTCAGGTCGGTGCCACGGTGCATCTCGCGGAGCCGGTCAAGCGGCTGCCGGAGTCGTGGATCCCGCCCGGTCACATCCTCGATCTCCGCGCCCGGGTCCGGTTGCGGCACACGCTCTCAGAGCAGCGCTCGGAGTGGCAGCAGCGGATCCAGGCAACGCTGTATCACCACGGCTGTCCACAGCGACGGTCGCTGATGGTCGGCGATGGGCGCGAGTGGCTGGCCGCGCAGCCGTTGCGGTCTGCGGCTCGGGAGCAGGTCACGGTCGCGATCGCGATGGTCGATGCGCTCGAGGCGCAGATCGCGCCGCTGGACCGCGAGCTGCGTGCGTATGCGCGCCGGCAGGTCGGGTGCAAGGCGCTGATGGCGCATTACGGGATCGGGGAGCTGACCGCTGTGACGATCCTCGCCGAGCTGGGCGACTGCACCCGCTTCTCCTCCTCTCGCCAGGCGGTGCGGTATGCGGGCCTGGATATCACCGTTTACCAGTCAGACCGGCACCGGGCGCCAGGGCACATCTCCCGCCAGGGGCCGCCGGCGTTGCGCTGGGCGTTGTATGAGGCCGCGCAGGTCGCGCGCCGTGGCGAGCGGAGCCCTGACCGCGCTTATTACCTCGAGGCCAAGGAGCGGATCGGTGGTAACCGCGCTTGCCTGTCGGTCGCCCGCAAGCTGCTCAAGCGCAGCTATCACACGCTGCGCGAGCTCGGCGAGGAGGCGCTCCAGCCGGCATGAGCTTCCCGGTGCGCGCACAGCCCTCGCTCACACCGATGCCTCGCGGCCGGCTCCCGGCACCCCCCTGCCGCCACGTGCGCGTGGTCGGCCTAGAAAGACTGAGCGGCCGCAACGCTTCCCCCAGCGGGATCACCCCATCACACATCATGTCGCCGACCCCGGAGCCAACCCGAGGATCGCGGACCAAAGTAAGGCTGCGCGCCCGCGCGCACACCACCCCCACCGCCGACCGCGCCCGCGCATCCCCGGCACGCAGCAGTTCAACCCAAACAACCCCGGACCATGCGACTGACGCGGGGTCCCTGCACAAGTAAGCGGGGGTGTGGGCCTCGGATCGCCGTCGCGAGGCCGCGACCGCGACCGCGAACTTTGGCTCCCGCGTCGAGACTATTTGTACGAACGCGCCAAAGTTCGTCCGAGCGCCCGGACGCACCCCGCAACCACGGTTCTCATGGAATCCGGTGCGGTCGCGGAGCAGGCTGCCTTCCCTTCACTGCCGCCGTTTGTCTCGCCCCGAGGTAGTCCCCACGCTCAAGGGGTGCGGAGTCAATGCAGCGGGCGGTGCTCGGCACACATCGCCACGTACTCCGCGATCCGCTTCGCCCGAGTCTCCGGCCGCTTGGCGTCCTGGACCCGGTAGAGGATCGCGTAGCGATTGGCGCCCGTGAGGGTCTCGAAGAACTCCTTGGCGCCTGGGTTCGAGTCGAGCGCCCGCTGCAGATCCTCGGGCACGGTGGCGGTGCTCTGCGGCTCGTAGGCGGCCTCCCAGCGGCCGTCGGCCTGCGCCGCCTCCACCTGCACCAGGCCGGCGGGCTCCATCCTGCCGGCGGCGATCAGCCGCTCGGCCTTCTCCCGGTTGATCTTCGACCAGCGGCTCCGGGCGCCGCGCGGGGTAAAGCGTTGCAGCCAGAAGTCGCCATCGTGCGCGCGCTTCTGGCCGTCGATCCAGCCGAAGCGGAGCGCCTCTTCGAGCGCTTCGGCGTAGTTGACGGTGCTCGCAGCGGCCGCCTGCTTGGCGATCTTCAGCCACACGCCGGGGGAGCTGGCGTGGTGATCGGCGAGCCAAGCCGACCACGTTGCCTGATCCTCGTGCTGGACGATCGGAAGGTCGGGCTTCGGGGCCATCGTTCGCGGCCGATGATGGCGGAACGGCCGTTGCTATAGTCGGCCGCCGCCTGCGCACCCCGGTTTCTGATGGGGTCCGGCGCCACTGCCATGTCCGAATCGACTCCCTTGTACGACCTCACGCTGCTGCTCTCGACGAGCA
The DNA here is from genome assembly GCA_963712675.1 of uncultured Solirubrobacteraceae bacterium. GTDB lineage: Bacteria > Actinomycetota > Thermoleophilia > Solirubrobacterales > Solirubrobacteraceae > Palsa-465. Next base: position 111,543 of record CAVQJF010000016.1, on the reverse strand, counting down.
TCGAGGATGAGCGGCGCGCGAAGATCGTCGCCGACGTCGAGGCGGCGATCGCCGCCGGCGGCGGTTCGGTCGTCCGACACGATCAGTGGGGCAGGCGCACGATGACCTACCGGATCGCGCATCAGACCGAGGCGGAGTATCACCTGCTGCAGTTCTCGGGGCCGCCGGCGCTGCTGGAGTCGTTGTCGCACACGCTGCGGATCGATGACGGCGTGCTCCGGTTCCGGACCATCAAGGTCCTGCCCGGTACGCCGCCGCCGCCAGATTCACCCCCGCCGGCCGCCAGCGCCCCGCCGCCGGTACCCGTCGCAGCAACGGCGACGGCGACCGCGACCGCGGCGGTTGAAGTCGACGCCGAAGCCGGCGGCGACGAATAACCACGCGGATCCGACGGCGCCCAGTAGCCAGGCGTAACAGGACCGTGACGGTGTGTGCCGTCTCAGTGCCTGGCCCGCAACGTTTCCGACCATTTTCCGCGGACGACGGAGGTTGCCGCCTGTGGCCAGCCTAGACTCGGCTGCAAGCTTTCAACGTCCTTGGAAAGGAGCCTTCAACAATGGCTGGCAGCAACATCAACCGGGTGATCATCACCGGCAACCTGACCCGCGATCCCGAGATGGGCGCGCTCCCGAGCGGGACCCAGGTCTGCAGTTTGCGGGTCGCGTGCAACGGCCGGCGCAAGAACAATGAGACCGGCGCCTGGGAAGACGTACCGAACTACTTCGACGTCTCCGTGTGGGGCGCGCAGGGCGAGAACTGCGGTCGTTACCTCAGCAAGGGCCGCGGGATTGCGGTCGACGGACGCCTCCGGTGGCGCGAGTGGACGACCCAGGACGGGCAAAAGCGCCAAGCAGTCGATATCATGGCCGATTCGGTGCAGTTCCTCGGAGGCGGACGCGACGAGGCCGGTAACGGGAACGGATACTCCAGCAGCGTTCGCGCGACGGAGAGCGACGTTCCGATCGAGACCAGCGATTTCGAGCCCGCGCCTGTCCCCGCAGGAGCTGCAGACGACGATATTCCGTTCTAACGAGTAAGAGGAAACCGAGTGGCGAAGCAACGCAGACGGCCGGTACGCCGGCGCGACAGGAAGGGTGGGCCGACCTCATCGAGGCGCAAGCCCTGCCCGTACTGTCGGGACAAGATCGACCGCGTCGACTACAAGGACCTGTCGACGTTGCGCCGGTTCGTGTCCGAGCGCGGCAAGATCCGTTCACGACGGATCACCGGCGCCTGCCGGCGCCATCAGAGCCAGGTCGCGCGCGCGGTCAAGCGTGCCCGCGAGTTGGCCCTGTTGCCGTACGTCGCCGAAGGCGGTAATGACCATCGCGAGCGGGGCCCTCGTGGCGACCGCGACCGCGATCGGGATCGCTGACGGCCTGGCGCGGAGGACTATCGACAGTGCCTCAGGCGATTCTGCTCCAGGACGTGGACACGCTCGGCGAGCGCGGTGCGGTCGTCGACGTCTCCGCTGGCTATCTGCGCAACTTCCTGTTGCCGCGGAAGCTGGCCGAGCCGGCGACAACCGGTTCGATCGCGGCGGCGACACGCCGGCGCGAGACCGCTGAGCGGGCCAAGCAGGACGCCGAGGACCGGGCGCGTGACAACGCCTCGCTGCTCAGCCGTACCGTGCTGACAATCCCGCAGCAGGCGGGTGACGACGGCCGGCTGTTCGGCTCGGTGACCACGCAGGACATCGCCGATGCGATCCGCGACGCCCGCGGAATCAAAATCGATCGCCGCAAGATCCACCTCGACGATCCGATCCGCAACACCGGGACCTACATGGTCGTGGTGGAGATCGCGGACGAGGTGACGGCGACGATTAAGACGATGGTGGTTGCGGCCTAACGGTCGGGATCCATCGTCTTCTCTACCTTGAGCGGGTGAGCCGCGGCTGGGCGCGAACCGGTTAATCCCTTCCCCGGCAAATCGCGGAGCTTGCGGGAACGGTGTGTGCGGAGTCGTCCTCGTCGTCCTTAGACTCGAACAACGATGAGCGCAACCGCTCAGAAAGTCGCGTTACCCCCTCACAACCTCGATGCCGAGCGCTCGGTGCTGGGCGCGGTGCTGCTTGACGAGCGCCACCTGAATGCGCTGATCATCGAGGAGCACCTGCGGCCTGAGCACTTCTTCCGCGAGCAATATGGGGCGGTGTTCGCGGCGATGCTGGAGCTGCATCAGGCGTCGCGAAAGATCGATCATCTGACGATCTCCGAGACGCTTCGCCAGCACGGGAAGCTGGAGGAGATCGGCGGCCCGGAGGTGATCGACGAGCTGGCCGGCTGGGTGCCCGCCGCCGGGCATGCGCGCGAGTACGCACGGATCGTGCGCGAGAACTCGCAGATGCGGGCGCTGCTCAACACGTCGTACGAGATCCAGGCGAGCGTGCTCTCCCGCGACGCGCCGGCCCGCGACCTGGTCGAGCGCGCCGAGCGCTCGGTGCTCGAGGTGGCGCACGACGATCGGCAGAAGAAGATCCGGCCGATCGCCGAGATCCTCGACGAGGAGACCGAGCGGCTCCACAAACTGTCGGTCGCGAACTCGCCGCTGATCGGCACGCCGTCGGGATTCAAGGACCTTGACGGCAAGACCGGCGGCTTTCACCCCGGGAACCTGATCGTGATCGCCGCCCGGCCTTCGATGGGCAAGTCGGCGCTGGTGGCGAACATCGCCGAGAACGCCGCGCTCGCCGGCTATCCGGTGGCGCTGTTCTCGCTCGAGATGTCCGAGTCCGAGCTCGCACAGCGGTTCGTCGCCTCGCAGGCCCGGATCAACGGCGAGGACCTCCGTCGCGGCAAGGTGGCCGAGCACCGTTGGCAGAAGATCATGGATGCGTGCCAGCGGCTGGGGTCAGCGCCGCTGTACGTCGACGACTCGAGCGACACGGGGGTGCTCGAGGTCCGCGCCAAGGCGCGCCGCCTGCACCACCAGATCGAGGGCGGGCTGAAGCTGATCATCATCGACTACCTGCAGCTGATGCGCCACGAGGGCCGGGTCGAGAGTCGGGTCGAGCAGGTCGGCCAGATCAGCCGCGGACTCAAGGGCCTGGCCCGCGAGCTCGACGTCCCCGTGATCGCTCTGTCCCAGCTGAGCCGCGCGGTCGAGCAGCGCGGCGGCGACAAGAAGCCGATCCTGTCCGACCTGCGCGAATCCGGCCAGATCGAGCAGGACTCGGACCTCGTGATGTTCATCTACCGCGAGGAGTACTACCTCAAGGAGGAGTCCGAGCGGCCTGGCGAGGCGGACATCATCATCGCCAAGCACCGCAACGGACCGGTCGGAGACGTGGTGCTTACGTTCCAGAAGCAGTACCCGAAGTTCATGAACTATGCGGGCGAGCGGTTCGCGGCATGAGCGCGCTGCGCAGCGCAAACGATCGCTGCCCGTATGAGACATGCGACGGGTCCGGGTTCCTCTACGACGAGGACACCAACACCGCTTTCGACTGCCAGTGCCGGGCCCAGCGGGTCGCGTTCGCGAAGGCGCGCAGCCTGTCGGCCGTGATCCCGCGCCGCTATCGCGACGCGGCCTTCGACCGGCCGCCCGTGACCGAGATCGACACGGCGATCGTGACCGCCACGCGGCGTTTCGCGAACTCGATCGACGACAAGCTCAACGCCGGCCGCGGCCTGTGGTTCATGGGCCCGGTCGGGACCGGCAAGACGACGCTCGCGATGCTCGTCTCAAAGGCGGCGCTCGCGGCCGGCCGGTCGGTGGCGATCTACTCCCTGCCGCGGCTGCTGAACGTGATCCGCGACACCTACCGGGAGGAGAGCTCGCATATCGCGCTGCTCGACCGGCTGACGGCGGTCGACCTCCTGCATATCGACGACGTCGGCGCGGAACGGACCAGCGACTGGGTGCTCGAAGAGCTCTACTCGATCGTCAACGGCCGCTACGAGGACCAACGATCGATCGTGATCACGACCAACATCCTCGATCGTGAGGCACTGTGCGAACAGATCACCGAGCGCACCGTCTCGCGGCTGACCGAGATGTGCGACGAGCTGCCGCTGCTTGGCCACGACCGGCGGATGGAGGTCCGTTCGGCGTGAGCAGTTTTTGCTAGGTTGAACCCCGAGCGGGGTATGACTACTGAGCTGCAGTCATACCGATCACGACTCGGCCGGAAGGGAACCAGATGCTTGCGCGGGAACCCGGCGGCCGGGGCTCAGCTATGCGCGATGAAGTTCCAATGCGTGCGGCGCTCGACCTTGTGTCGGAGCTCGGCTTCGCTCAGCGGGCCGTTGCCGTCGAAGTCGAAGATCCGCAGGTTGGCCGTGCCGGCCAGGAGTTGGTAAATCGCGTCCGTGTCGCCCCGGCTGTCATGCTCAAGGACGACGATCGGCCGGTGGTCGGTCAGGGTCGCGATCGCGCCACGCAGCACCTCCACCTCGGCGCCCTCGACGTCGATCTTGATCAGCCACGGCACGTACCCAGGAGGCAGGTTGGCATCGAGCGTCTGCACCTCGACGTCGAAGCGCTCGAGCTGCTCAGGGTCGTAGCCGGAGATGTCGAACCCACTTCGCGTCTCGAGTCCCCGCACTCGCGTGAACACGCGGGTGCCGGGGGCCGCGGCCACGCCCGCCTGGCGGACGTCGACGCCTGGGAACCGGGCCCGCAACCGCTCCGCGAGCTCCGGGATCGGCTCGAACGCGACGTGCTGGCCGGCCGGCGCGTAGCGCGTGATGTGCGCGAGCAGCTCCCCGATGTTCGCCCCGATGTCGACGCAGTTCGCGTCCGCGGGAACAGCGAGCGCGAGCAGCTTCCGGAATGCCTCGTCGTCACGCATGTTCCGCCGAACCTCACGGGGTCCGATGGTCCTCTGAACGGCGCGCAGCCGGGGCTCGACGCCGGCCCCGCGCGCAAGTCCCAAGATCTGCCGGCGGATCGCTGACATGGGTTCGAACGATAGTCGCGCCCCTCGGGCGGGTGGCGACGGCGTGTTCATCTCGTGGGTCGAGCATGCCCGCGCGAGCGGACTTGCAGCCGGGCTCGGGACGCAGCTGTACGTCCCGGCACGGGCGCTGTCGCGAGGCCCGTGGGTCCTGCGCTATCTGGCGCAGGGTGCGCTCAGCGTGTGGTACCTGCTGCGCAATCGACCGAGCTACGTGATCTTCACGAACCCTCCGTTCGTCGCCGGGCTGCCACTGCTGCTGGTCGCCAAGCGGCTCGGGATCGCCGTGTGGTGCGACGCGCATTCCGGCGTCTTCAACGACCAACGGTGGGGGCGGTTCGCGCGGGCCAACCTGTTCGTGATGAACCGCTGCGGCGGCGTCGTGCTTCACAACCACGGACTCGCCGAAGAGGTCGCGACCTCGATCACATCGCGCCAGGTCGTGGTCGGCTCACCCCCGCTCCGCGAGCGACCGCGATCGAAACCCGCGACGCCGCAGATCGTCGCCCCGCTCGGGTGGGAGTTCGACGAGCCGATCGGGGAGCTGCTCGACGCGGCCAGGATCGTCCCCGAGATCTCGGTCGCGCTCACCGGCAGGCCACCGGAGCAACACGACCTGCGGGTGCCACCGAACTGCACGCTGACGGGCTGGCTGACCGACGACGAGTACGACGAACTGCTCCGGTCGGCCTCCGCCGTGATCTGCCTGACCGAGCGTGAGAACACGATGCAGACCGGCGCGTACGAGGCGATCGAGCACGCGACGCCGCTGATCATGAGCGGAACCGGCGCGCTACGCGCGTATTGCGATTCGGGTGGGGTCGAGTTCGTCGATGACCACCGACCCGAGACGTTGGCCCACGCGATGCGAAAGATCGTCTCCGAGCAGGACGACTACCGCCGTACCGCACTCCAGGCGCGGCCACGGCTGGTGCGGCGCAGCCACGATCAGCTGGCCGAGCTCGTCGCCGCGATCGCGGACAGCGTCACCGCCGCCCGACTTCGCACCCCCCGGCGCCGCCCGTGACCGTCGTCCGCTCCCGTGAATTCGCCGATCTCGACCGCGCGCTCGAACAGGTGCTGCGCGGACGCGGCTGCGTCGCGCTGATCGAGGGCGCGGCAGGGATGGGCAAGAGCACGATCGTCGGCGAGCTCGTGCATCGGGCAGCGCGGCGCGGGCTGACCGTGGCCCGCGGGCTGCAGGAGCTGCCGGCCGCTGACGAGCCGACAGCGTTGATCATCGACGATGCGCATCTCGCCGACCCAGCGCTGCTGGGCGCGCTCGAGGACCTCTCGCGCCAGACCGCGACGCGTCAGCTGATGCTGGCGCTCGCGTTCTCCTTGCACCGCCTCGGCCCGTCCGGGCGGCGCCTGACCAGGGCCCTGCGCGCGCAGCCTCATACGACCCAGATCCGGCTGCTGGCGCTCGACGAGCGGGCCGCTGATCAACTGATCCGCGACACTCTGCCCGACGCGAGCGCAGAGTTCTGCGAGCAGTGCCGGTCGCTCGCGGGCGGGAGCCCGTTTCTGCTCTCCGAGCTCGTCACATGGATCGCGGCGAGCGGGCTCGCGCCGGTCAACGGCGCGCCCCATCGCGCGCTGGAGCCGGTGCCGCCGCGCACGATCCGGGAGTTTGTGCGCGCTCAGCTGGAGTCGCTTGGCCCCGATCCGGTCGCGATCGCGGCCGCGGTCGCGATCAGCCGCCGGGAGCTGACACTGGACGAGGCGCTCACGCTGGCCGGGCTTGAGCGCGAGCAGGGGTTGAACGCGCTTGACCACCTGATCGAGGCGGGGGTCATGCGTCCCGGCGAGCTGCTCGCGTTCGCTGCGAAGGTGACCGCGCGGTGCCTGCAGGCGGAGACCCCGAAGCCACTCGCGGCGGACCTCCATCGGCGGGCCGCCGAGCTCGCGGCCGAGCGGCAGCTACCGAGAGAGCTCGGTGCCCATCACCTGATGCTCGCGCCGCCGAATCGAGATCCACGGGTGGTCGGCCGGCTGATCGAGCTCGCCGACTCGGAGGTGGCCGATGGCAACCCTCGTGAGGCGAAACGCCTGATCCACAGGGCACTCGCCGAAGACGCCGCAGGCGACGGCCACGAGCCGGAGCTGCTCGCGCGTCTCGGTCACGTCGACCTTCTGCACGGTCGGTCGGCCTCGGTGTCGGCGCTCGCAGCGGCCGCCGCTGGACACCGTTCGCCACGGGATCGAGCGGAGGTGCTGGTCAAGCTCGGCCTCGCGCACATCGCCACCGGGGCGCTCCGAGAGGCGCTGTTTGCGTTCGACGCCGCCAAGGCCGCGGCATACGCCGATGCCGACGACGCACTCGCCCGTCGAGCCGCCGTCGCCGCCGCGATCGTCGGGATCCTCGTTCCGGAGCGCCACGAGCAGTCAGCCGCCACGATCGCCGGGCTCGGCGACAGCCCCGGATTGGAGCGGAACGCGTCGGCTCCGGCACTGCTGATCGCCCGAGCGGGGCTGAGACTGCTCGGCGGCTCCCCTCACGAGTCGATCCGAGACGAGGTCGGGCGCGCGATCGCGCTGCAGGACGGCGACGAGCCGCCTCCCGTGGGCGGGTATTTCCAGACCGCCGTCGCGACGCTGCTCGCGCTGATCGACGACTTCCGCGGCGCGGAGCGGGCCTGCGACGCAGGCGTCGCAAAGGCGCGCGACTCCGGTTCGATGCTCGCCGAGCGCAACGTCGAGCTCGCACGAGCGCTAGCGCTGCTGCACCGAGGGGATCTCGACCAGGCGGGAGCCGTCGCCGGCGGACTGCTTGGACGCGCTGACGAGACCGTGGGGATCGGACTCGCCGGCCCCGAGGCGGTCCTCGCGAACGTGCGGCACGAGCAGGACGAGGCCGAACAGGCGGAAGAGGTGGCGTTGAGGGCGCTGCACACCGGCGCGACCGCCGGGCCTCAGCAGCCGTCGCTGCTCGAGGCCCTCGCTCGAATCCAGCTCGAGCGAGGACGGCTCGCCGCAGCTCTCCAGGCGGCCACCGATGCCGGCTACGCCTGCCAGGCGCTCGGAATCACGAATCCGGCGGTGGTCGCATGGCAACCGATCTCCGCGGTCTGCTACGCGGAGGCGGGCGACAAGCTTCGCGCGCGGGCGCTCGCCCGAGAGGCCTTCGAGGCCGCGGACGAGTTCGGCGCGCCGCGGGGGCTGGCCCTGACGCTGCGGGCGCGGGCCCACGTGGAGGCGCCGGACGTGGGGCTCCGTCACCTGAAGCGTGCCCGGGAGGTGATCGAGCAGTCGGGCGCCGAGCTCGAGCACGCGCACGTGCTCCTCGACACTGGGAAGGCGCTCCATGCGGCCGGCAATGACCGCGCCGCGCGAGCCACGCTCAACACCGGGATCGAGCTCGCCGATCGCATCGGCGCGCGGCGGCTGTGCCGAATCGGAATCGCGACGCTCCGCGACGCGGGCGGACGCCCGCGCAGGACCCGGATGACGGGCCCTGAAGCGCTGACTCCGTCCGAGCGACGAGTGGCCGAGCTCGCCCGCGCAGGTCTCAGCAACCCGGCGATCGCACGCAAGCTCGTGATCACACGCAAGACGGTCGAGTGGCACCTGAGCAAGGCATACGCGAAGCTCCAGGTCCGCTCCAGAGACGAGCTGCACCGTGCGCTCGGGGAGCGCTCAGCGGCCGACGACCGCTAGCCACTCCGGTGGCGAGGGACCGCGATCGTCAGGGCTGAGCGCCCACTGACCCTCACCCTGAGGCCGGAATCCGGCACTCGGGAACAGCTCCGAACAGGGCTCGTTGCGGCTCGTCGCAACGTAGCGACCGACCGCTTGCCCCCACGGCGCCTCGGCATCGAGGGCCTCCCTCAGCATCGCGTACTCGAGGCCGAAGCCCATCGCCCGGCAGCTCATCACGACGGAATCGAATTCGAGCCGATCTTCGATCCGTTCTACGATCGTGACGCCGACCAACCCCAGCGCGCCGAACTTGTCCTCCAACGAGGCGACGTATACGCCGTGCCGGTCGCTCCCGAGCAGCTGCCGCAACTCGGGCTCAGAGCGGCGGCGGGTCGTCGTGTTGAACTGATTGGTGCGTGCCAGCAACTCGTGGACGCGCCCGAGGTCGGCGTCGCGCGCGCTTCCGAGCGCGGACCGCAGCTCCAGCGAGCTCATCATCTCGTCGAGATCGAGCGGCCGCGCGAGCGCTGCGCGGCGCGAAGCCGCCTCGCGGTACATCTCGGTCCGGCGAGCCGCCTCGGCGCTGCGACCGGTGACCGGCAGCTCCAACATCAGTCTCAGCGCTCGCCAGGTCGCCGCCCGCTCGGGATCGAGTGCGCGGATCTGCGGCAGTCGTACGCGCAGCAGCTCGCGTTCCGCCGGGTTGTCGTCGATCAGCACGAACGAATCGGGCGCCAGGTCGAGCTCGTCGGCGGCTTCCAAGACGGACTGGGCCTTCTGGTTCCAGCTGACCTTGTGGAGCACGAAATCCGAACGGTCGAGCGCCATCTCATCCCACCTGATCGCCTCAGGGCTGTTCTTGCTGAGCGCCACCAGCAGCACGCCGGCCTCGCGCAGCTCTCCGAGCAACCGCTGCCGGTCGTGGTGATGGACCACATCACCCTCGCCGATCTCTCCGCGCCACAGCGTGTTGTCGAAATCCACCAGCAGCACCTTCGCCCTTCCGAGCGCGGCGCTGGCGCCGGCCAGCTCGGCGTACTGGGGGGCGAGCGCCGGACCGAGCCGCGTGGTGTGGAACATCGCCCCGGGGCCAACGCGGCGCGGAAGCAGCGAGCCGCCGGCCGCGCGCAACCCACGCTGCTCGCATGCGGCAGCCTCGTCGATGAACACCGCATTGTCGGTCGCCGCCGCCAGCGCGCCGATCTCCTCGTTGAGCGCCCGCAGTGCCCGCCGGCGCCCCCGCCTGAGCGGTGGAAGCATTCCGAGCCGCCGGCGCCACCGCGACAGCGGCAGCCCGCACGCTCCGTGGAGCAGGATCGTCGCCGCGGTGGCCTCGCGGATCCGCTCCACGAACCCGCTGATCGCCGCGACGACCGCCGCCACCTGCCGATCGATGGGGGCGCCCCGGGCGCGGTCGGCGCTCGCGAGCAGCGCCCGGTAGGCCGGGATCCCCTCGAACGTGAGGAAGCTGAGCGCGATCAGGTCGGCAGGCCGCTGCTCGAGCGCGGACAGCACCTCGTCGGTCGAGAGCCCAACCCCTTGGCGGGCGCTGAAGTAGAGATGGCGAGCGTCGAGCGACAGCCCCTGCTCGCGGCAGCGAACGGCCGCGAACGCGCGCAGCTCGGTCATCAGGCAGTCGCCGACCATCAACATCGAGACCGGCGTCCCGGTGCGCTCGCGCAGTGGCGCATGCAGTCGGTCGAGCTCGGAGCGCATCGTCTCGGCGAGCGCGCCGTCGGCGCCGCACAGCCCGATCAGCGCCCGCTCGTCGTCGTCCAGGAGCGCCGGCTGATCGGCGAACCGCAGCCGCTCGTCAGCGTAGATCGCGTCGTAGTCACGGCTCGGACGCCCGATGCATGCCACGAGCAGCTCCAGCAGCGGCCGCAGATAGGCATCGCGGTAGCCCTGCACAGGATCGGCGAACCCCTCCGCCTGCACGCCGCGCGCGACCTCGGCGACCTGCAGGTGTCGGGGGGCCAGCTCCGCCGCCAGCCGGGGCGCGGCGCCGGACAGCAGACTTGCGAGCTTGGCGCGGTCCTCAGAAGTGATGGGCTGGACTGGCATGATGTGAGCGGGGGTGGCGCCCAACGGGCGCGGACGGGCTTTCGAGACCAACGGCACTGCTGGCCGACGACTTCTGTGATCCACCTCGTGCACAAGGCTTCGCTGATCATGGCCGCGCTCCTCGGAGCGGCGGCGGCGACCGCCCCAGCCACGGGCGCAACGGCCGCCACCTCGCCATCGCCCGGGCGGCTGTTCGCGCCCCAGAGCATCTGGAACCAGCCGCTGTCGGCGCACGCCCGCGTCGACGGCAGGTCGCACATGCTCGTCTCGGCGCTCGTCCGCGAGGTCCAGCGAGAGCAGCGACTGAAGCGAGGACCGTGGATCGACACGGGCGATTACGGCGTCCCGATCCTCACCGTCGGGGCCACACAGGCGAAGGTCCCCGTCCGCGTCGACGGCAACCCGCCGGATGCGCTCGTGGCCGCGTTCAGCTCGGTCCCGCTGCTACAGCAGGCGACGCCGAGCGAGGGCACCGACGGCTATCTGGCCGTCTGGCAGCCAAGCACCGATCAGATGTGGGAGTTCTGGCAACTGCATCGCAAAGCGGACGGATGGCACGCGAGCTGGGGCGGGGCGATGCGCAGCGTCTCGACGGACATCGGCGTCTACGGCCCGAGCGCATGGCCGGGCGCGACCTCGGCCTGGGGCGTGACCGCGAGCGGATTTCCGCTGATCGGCGGCGTGATGAGGATCGCCGAGCTCGAGCGCGGCCAGATCAACCACGCGCTCGCGCTCGCCCTCCCAACTGTGCGCGCAGGCGTCTACGCGTCGCCGGCCGAGCGGACCGACGGCTCTGACCCGGCGCCCACCGCGCTCCCCGAAGGGGCGCAGCTCAGGATCGACCCTCGGCTGAACCTCAACGCGATCCCGATGCCGCCGCTGACGCGGATGATGGCGCGGGCGGCCCAGCGTTACGGGATCGTGGTCCGGGACTACGCCCGCAACATCGCCTTCTCGGCCCAGGATCCGGAACCATGGGCGGTCAACCCGTACCGGGGCTCACATGGCCTGTACGGCGGCATGAACCCGGGGCAGCTGCTCGCGAGCTTCCCGTGGGCCCATCTGCAGGTCGTCGCGATGCATCTGCACCACGGCGCCAGCAGCTTTCCGGGCTCCTGAGCGCCGGGCCCGCCACAGCGCGAGAAACGCCCCCGCGGGGCCGTTGATTCCCGTGAGGCCCCACGCGCCGCCCGATGCGGCGCCGGATCCGGGCTGCCCTCACAACCAACGATGACGAACCTCCTCCTCCTCCTCAAGCGCACGTCGCTCACTGCCCTCGCCGCGGTCGCGGCAACGGCGATCAGCGCGTGCGGCGGCGTCCCCGGTCCCGGCCGCGGCGCAAGCCCGGTGTCGCAGACCGTCGCGCAGCGGCTGTTCGCCCCGACCAGCGTCTGGAACCGACCACTGCCGGCCGGCGCCCCGACGGACCCCCAATCCGGCGCGCTCGTCTCGGCCCTCGCCGCGCAGGTGAGCAGCGAGGAGCAGCAGCACGACGGCCCGTGGATCGCGACGATCCACTCCGGCGTCCCGATCGTGACGGTCGCCGGCGGCCAGCGGACGGTCCCCGTCCAGCTCGAGCACGCCCGCGATCCCGCGCTCAGCGAGGCCTGGCGATCGGTGCCGCTACCCGCAAACGCCGCGCCCGCGCACGGAACGGACGGATACCTCGTCCTCTACCAGCCGAGCACCAACCGGATGTGGGAGTTCTGGCGGCTCCGCCACGAAGCCGGCTCATGGCGCGCGAGCTGGGGTGGCGCGATCAAAGATGTCTCGAGCAACCCGGGCGTCTACAGTCCCGCCGCCTGGCCTGGCGCCAAGCCCTACTGGGGGGTGACGGCGACCTCGCTCGCGCTGGCCGGCGGCACGATGACGATCTCGGAGCTCGAGCGCGGCCAGATCGACCACGCACTCGCGCTCAGCCTGCCAACCGTCCGCGCCGGCGTGTTCGCCTCCCCGGCAGAGCGGACGGATGGCTCGGACCGCTCGTCCACCGCGCTCCCGGAGGGTGCGCGCCTGCGGCTCGACCCGCGGCTGAACGTCAACTCGATCCCGATGCCGCGGCTGACAAGGATGATCGCCGAGGCGGCTCAGCGCTACGGGATCATCGTCCGCGACTACGCGGGGATCGTCTCGTTCGCGGCCCAGGATCCCGAGCCGGGGACGCCAAATCCGTACGGCGGGCCGCACGGCCTTTACGCCGGCATGTACCCGAGTCAGCTGCTCGCGTCGTTCCCCTGGCGCCACCTGGAGGTCGTCCGGATGCAGCTCCACCGGAACGCGTGAGCGCCGTTGGCCACGTCATGGTCGGGGTCGGCAACCGATCGGAGACGTTCGTGCAGCAGACGGTCGGGGCGACCGACAGGCTCGGATGGCCTGCCTACGTCCTCGGCTTGAATCGAGCGGGCCCGTTCGACGCGGTCGCTCCCGAGCGGATCCACACGACCGAGCCTGCGCCCGTCCTCCGCCGCGTCGTGGACCGCGTCCGGAGACGGCCGCCGGAAGCGCGCTTCACCGCGAGGGCGCAGCGATCCGCGAGGGACTGGGACATCGCTCTGATCCACGCCCACTTCGGCTGGTCGGCGCCGTACGGCGCCGCCCTGGCGCGCGCCACGGGCGTGCCGCTGATCGTGACCTTCTACGGCTCCGACGCCTCAGCTCCGCCGCCGACGCGCTACCGGCACGTGCTCGAGCAGTCCCAGCGCGTCATCGCGGTCTCCGAATACGTCGCCGACCGCCTCCGCGCGCTCGGCTTCACGGGCCCGATCGAGCTGATTCGCAATGGCGTCGACCTCGGCCGGCTCACACCCCGGACGAGTGCCCCGACGCTCACCCGCGGGGCACGATTGCTGTTCGTCGGACGCCTCATACCCGTCAAGGGTGCCGACGTACTCGTCCGCGCGATGCCGGCCGTGCTGGCGGAGCACCCGGACGCGCGCCTCGACCTGATCGGCGAGGGCCCCGAGCGCCAACCGCTCGAGCTGCTCGCGACGAAACTCCGGATCGCGCGAGCGATCCGCTTCCGCGGTGCCCTCGAGCACGACCAGGTCCTCGAGGCGATGACGCGCGCGCACGCGGTCGTCGTCCCCAGCCGCGTGATGCCCGCCGGCCAGGCCGAGGCGTCCTCGATGGCGTTCAAGGAGGCACTGGCACTCGGCGTGCCGGCGATCGCAACGGCGTCGGGTGGGCTGACCGAAACTTGCCCGCCGGCGCTCCGGCACGAGCTCGCGGCGGCCGGCGACCCGAGCGCCCTCACGGCCGCGATCGCGGCCGTGCTCGACGACCCCGACGGGTGGCCTCACCGAACCACGCTCGGCCGGCTGTGGCTCACCGAGCACTACGACGCAGACGCGGCCGCTGGCCGGATCGCCGAGTGCTACGCCGGAGCGCTGGCGCCGGCATGAGCGCGTTCGATGCAAAGAGCTACTGGGACAGTCGCCTCTCCCAGGCGACCGGGCTCGCGGACGTCGGCTACAGCGGCCTCGGACAACCGTTCAACGCCTGGATGTACCGCGTCAGACGACGGGTGTTCACGTGGGCGGTCGCGCCCCACCTATCCGAGATCAAAACGGCGATCGACATCGGCTCCGGCTCGGGGTTCTACATCGAGCGCTGGCGCGAGCTCGGCGTCCCCGACGTGCGCGGCTGCGACCTCGCGGCGCCGGCCGTCGATCGCCTGAGACGAGCCTACCCACAGCTCGAATTTGCGCAGCTCGACATCAGCGGCGACCAGCAGGACCTCCCCGAGTGGCGGGCCGACGCGATCTCGGCATTCGACGTCACCTTCCACATCGTCGACGACGAGCGCTTCGAGCGCGCACTGCGCAACGTCTTCACGCTGCTGAAGCCCGGTGGCGTGTTCCTGTTCACCGACAACTTCGTACACGGTTCAGAGCAGCGCCTGGAGCACCACGTCAGCCGCGAGTGCAGCTCGATCGAGTCCGTGCTGCAGCGAGCAGGATTCGAGATCCTCAGCCGGCGAGCGAGCTTCGTGCTGATGAACGAGCCCGTCGATCGCCCGCGCCCGGCGCACCGAAGGGCATGGTCGAAGCTGACCCGAACGCTCGCCGCCCATCCCCGGCTCGGCCATCCGATCGGCGCCACGATGTATCCGCTCGAGCTCGCCGCGGTCAGGTTCGCCAGCGACGGCCCGTCGACCGAGCTGATGATCTGCCGCCGACCGCCACCGCGGCCGTGAGCACGCCGACGCTCACTCGAGCACGAGAAGACGACCCGGCGCTCCAGACCGCGGCGCCCGAACAGGTGCGCGAGGCAACGCTGGCGGGCGTCCGCTGGGGCGTCGTGGCCCGGGTCGGGATCGAGACGGGCACGTTCCTGTCGAGCGTCGCGCTCGCGAGGCTCGTCAGCCCGACCGGGTTCGGCCGCGCGGCGGTCGCGCTCGCCGTCGTGTCGCTCGCGAGCGCGCTCGCGGCCGAGGGGTTCGGCACCCCGCTCGTACAACGGAAACTGCTCGATCGCGCCCACGTCGAGGTCGCGCTGCTGATGAGCGTCTGCACGGGCGCCGCGCTCACCGCCATCTGCCTTGCCAGCAGCGTCCCGCTTGCAGCCGAGCTCGGCGACCGGACGGCCGCGTTGATCAGGCTGGCCTCGCCGGCGTTCCTGATCGTGTCGTTCAGCGTGATCCCGCAGGCGCTCGCGCAGCGCAGGCTCGACTTCCGTGTCACGAGCCTGATCGACCTCGCGTCGCTCGTCGCCGGCGTCGCTCTCTCAGTCGCGCTCGCGGCGCTCGGACTTGGCGGCCGCGCACTTGTGATCGGCCAGCTCGCGGTGCCGGCGACTGCCGCCGCCATCTACGCGGTCGCGATGCCTCGCGTACGGCCTCGGTGGCACCGCCGCGAGGCCCGGGAGATCACCGGCTTCGGCTTGCAGACGACTGCGTCGACGCTGCTCTACGCCGGCTACGCGAACATCGATTACGTGATCGTCGGCGCGCAACTCGGCGCCACGGCGACCGGCTACTACTGGCGCGCGTTCCAGATCGGCGGCGTCTACCAGGGCAAGATCAGCCAGATCATGCTGCGGCTGGCGCTGCCGGTCTACTCGCGAACGCAGGACCTGGCGGAGATGCGGCGCGTCCGCGGACGGATCGTGCGAGTCCACGCGACCGCGATCTTCCCGCTGCTGGCGGTCTACGTGGCCGTCGCGCCGGCGCTGGTGCCACTCGTGTTCGGCCACCGCTGGACCCCGACCGTCGTCCCTTCGCAGATCCTCGCGTTCGCGGGCATGACGTTCGCGCTCGGGACCGGGACGGCCGCACTGGTCCTGGCCGCCGGCCGCCCGAGAGCGCTGCTGTACAACAGCGTCGTCTCGGTCGTCCTGTACGCCGCGGTCGTCGTCGCCTTCGCGCGCTTCGGGCTCACGGTCCTGTGCATCTCGATCGTCGCCCTGAACACGCTCGGCTACCTCGGGACGTATTACGTCCTGATGCATCGGATCGTTGGGATCCCGATGCGGCAACTGTGGAGTGAGATCGCGCCCGCGACGATCTCGATGCTGCCGCTGTTCGCCGTCTCGATTCCCGTGTTCGGCGCGCTGTCATCGATGGGCGCGCCCGCGCCGGTCGAGATCGCGGTCACCGCCGCCGCGGGCGGGCTCGCTTACCTCGGCGCGGTCCGTTTCGCGTTCCCCGACGCGTGGGCGGATGTGACGCTGCTCGGCCGGAGGGTGCTGAGACCATGACTGAGCCCATGATCACGGTCGTCATCGCCGCCTACAACGCGAGCCCCTGGATCGTCGAGGGGGCCCGGTCGGTCCTTGACCAGACCCTGACGCCGGCAGAGCTGATCGTCGTCGACGACGGATCGACCGACGACACCGCGGCACTCGTCGCTGAGCTCGAGCCGGCGATCCACCTGCTCCGCCAACCCAACCGCGGTGCTCCGGCCGCGTACAACCGTGGCTTCAGCGAAGCGCAGACGCCGTATGTCGCGCTCTGCGCGGCCGATGACGTTTGGGAGCCCGACAAGCTTGAGCGCCAGACCGAGACGCTCCGCGCGCAACCGGACATCGACCTCTCGTTCGGACACATGACCCTGTTCGGCGCCCAAAAAGGCGACTACCGCCGGCCTCACACAGGGACCGGCCTGCTCGACAGCCACGACCTGCTCTGCGAGATGTTCGCTCGCAACGTCCTCGCGGCGCCAACTGCCGTGATCCGTCGCGAGACGTGGACGAAGCTCGGCGGGTTCCGCGAGGACCTGCCGGGCGAGGACTACGAGTTCTGGCTCCGTGCGCTGCGAGCCCGTGCGAAGGTCCACTATGACCCGCGGCCGATGGTCCGCTACCGCCTGCACGGCGACAGCCTGTCGGCTCAGCGATGGCGCATGCTCGAGGCGACCTACCGCGTCCGCCGCGAGTACGCACCGGCGCTCGACAACGCACCGCTCGTCCGCAAGGTGCTGTCGCACGACGCAGCCGAGCTGGCGCGCTACCGCCGCCAGGCGGGGCTACACGAAGCGGCTAGGCGGGCCTATCGAGAGCAGCTTTGTCTGCGCCCATCCGTCGCCGCGCTCGCCTGGTGGCTGGTGCTCGGGACCCCAGCAGCCGAGCGGGCGGGAGCACTGCGCAGGCGACGCCGGCCCACGTCCACAGCAGCAGTTCGGTGAAGTTCTGGCTCAGGGGGTCAAAGAAGGACAGGGTCAGGAAGCAGACGGTGATCGCCAGCAGGCCGATACGCCAGGCGCGCAGGTCCCCGGGCCCGTCGCGCCGCAGGATCGCGCCCCCGAGCCCGCAGATCGTCGCCACCAGCCACAGCGCGACCCCGACCAGCCCGAGGTCGACCGCGTAGGAGAGATAGCTGTCGTGAATAGTGCCCTCGACGCCGGCGAGGCTGACCGTCGCGGTCTGGCCGTTCTGGCCGGTGGCGACGGTCACGCTCGACGCCGGATAACCGGTCATCGGGTACGTCGCGGCCTGGCGGAAGTAGGGCAGCGCCCGGTTCTGGTAGTTCTCCCAGCCGACGCCGAACAGCGGGTTCGTCTCGACCATTCGCAGCGCCGCGGAGGTCTGGTTGAACCGGTCCCAGACCGGGAGCTGGTCGTTGATCCTCGTGCTCGTGCTCTCCGCGAGCCCCGGCACCAGCACGAGCACGGCGCCGAGGACGGCCCCAGCCGCGGCGGCAGCGGGCAGGATCAGTCGCCGCGCGCGAGGCATCGCCAGCGCCGCCGCGACGCTGCCGGCCACGACCGCGATCCACACGCCGCGCTCCAGCGTGAGGAAGCTGCCGAGCAGCGCGAGCACGACGACCGCGGCCGCGAACGCTCGTGATCCGCGCGAGTGCCACGTGAAGAACGCGATCACGGCCGCGACCGCGCACGCATAGCACGCGAACCCCTCCGTGACGACCGACGTGAACGGGCCGCCCGCCTGAGTCCCGCCGCGCGAGACGTCGTAGGCGTAGATGTAGTGCGGGAATACGAGAGCGTGCGGGCCGGCGACCTCGAACACGGCGGTCAAGCCGAGGTAGGCCCCGAGCGCGACGAGCGTGCCGAGCAGCCATCTCCGCTCGCGCTCGCCGGCGAAGATCGCGGGCGCCACGAGCAGCATCAGAAACGGGATCGCGCCGAGGCGATCAAGCAGGTCGAAGACGCTCTGGCGGCTGGAAAATGCCCCGTCGGCGAGCCCGGAGATGAGGGCGTACAGGACGACCACCGCCAGCAGCAGGTGGATCGCCCGGACCCTGAGCCTCGGCAGGCCGGTGGACCCCGGCGAGCGGAGCGCCAGCGCGAGCAGGACCCCGACGAGCAGGATCCGGTCGGGCAGGAACGGGAACCCGGGGAGCCTGAGCTGGCTCCAGTTGCCCGAGAAGATCGTCAGCACGATCGCTCCACAGCTCATCGCCGCCGGCGGCAGCTCCCATAGCGCCGCCGCGGCCAGCGCAACCGCGATCGCTCCGACCGCGACGAACGCCACCGAGGAGGAGTGCAGCAGCGCGGGGTGCCGAGAACCGAGTGCGGCGACCGCCGCCGCCGCCCCGATCGCCCACACGTACCAGCGCGGGCGCCAGGTCGCGACGGTTACCACTGCAGGGCGCGGCGCAGCCGGTGTTGCTCGCTGAGCACTGCGACGAGCGTCCCGAGCACCAAACCGGCGAGCAGGCCGATGATCCCGTACAGCTCGATCTTCTTGGTCTTGTCGCTGGTCGCGGTGACCGCGTTGGCGAGCAGGCTGACGAGGTTGCTCGCCGGCTGCGCCTGGAGCGCCTGCTGGTAAGCGGTCGAGAGCGCGTTGGCCTGCATCTGCGCCGTGTTCGCCTGCACCTGGGCGCTGCGGAGCGCGGGGCTCGAGCGCACCAGCGTCCCGCCGCCGCCGCCCTGGAGCTGGCGGACCTTGGCCTGCGCGTTGACGGCGGCCGCCGCCTGGCTCTGGTAGCTGCGCAGCGCGGCGGCCGCATCGCCGTTGAAGTTGTTGCCCGCCTCATAGGCGACCATCGCGCTGGCGGTGTCGTTGGCGAGCTTGACCGCGCCGGCCGAGCTCGGTGCGGCGGCGATGATCCTGAACACGTCGCTGTTCGGAATCGGCTCGGCCGACAGTCGGCCGGCTGCCGTGACCGGATCGAGCCCGGTCGTCTTGCGGACACGGTTCAGGACGCCGGTGGCGGTGATCGCGCGGCTGTACGACGTGGCGAGGTCGGATGCGGACTGGGCGTACCCATAGAACCCAGGCGAGTTCGGGTTGACCTTGCCGACCTGGAGCGACGATGAAGCGGAGTACTGCGGCTTGCGGACGACCCCGTACGCCACCCCGGCGCCCGCCAGCACAACGCCGAGCAGCACGATCCAGACCTTGAAGCGGCTGACGGCGCGCCCGATGACGCTGGGCGCGGCTTCGCCGGTCCGGTACGCGTCGGCCGGCGGGCGCGCCTGGCGTTCGTGGCGGTCGTTCGTGCGGGGGACTGCGATCTCGAGGGTGTCGAATGAAATGGGCATCGATCGCGGGATCAACGCTCGGTGTGGCGACGAACTTCCACGGCTATGCGATGTATCCGGGACCGTCGGCGAGCTCTCGGCGCATCCGCTCGGCGTTCTCGTCGGTTACGTACTCGTACCCCGAGAAGCCCGCGCGCCGATACTGCGGCCGATGTGTGAGCGCGTCGCGATGCTTGGCCGCGTACTCCTCCACCGTCGCGATCGGCCGCGCCGGGCTCCCGGCCGCGACCACCCCCGCGGGCACGTCACGCGACACGATACTGCCGGCGCCGATCACGGCGCCGTCGCCGATCCGGACGCCCGGTAGCACGACTGAGCCGGCGCCGACGTACACGCGGCGGCCGATGTCGACGCGTCCCAGGCGGATATGCCCGGTCCAGTGCTTGGTGGCGCCGTCGTGAGCGAGGATGCGGATGTTGCTCGACAGCACAGCCTCGTCGCCGATCGAGATCAGCCATGGAAAGCCGTGATCGAATGAGGTGAAATCGCCGATGAAGACATCGCGGCCGAGCCGCATCCCCCGCGCCACCAGCCAGCGCCGGCTCGGGTAGCCCCGCAGCCTGCTGAGGAACCGGTGTAGGTACGAGCGCCATGGGATCACAGCGCCAGCTCCCTGACGAGGGTCTTCAGCTCCGTGAGCTGTTCCTGGCGCCCGAACGCTCGCAGTTCCTCCGAGGCGCGGGGTCCGTTCCGCAGCCGCGCCGCGATCCACCCGGCCAGAAACGCGATCGGCGCCACGAGCGGCGGACGCTCTCCGATCCGGCGGACCGCCGACGCGGTCACCCACAGCGGATGCTGCCCGATCCCGTAGGCGCACGAGCCCCAGCGAAACTGCGCCCTGATCCTCCCGTCGTAGACGCCGGTCGGCCGCAGATGGATCGTGTCCCCGAGCCGGCAGGGGACGCTCGCGGTCCGCCATCCTCGCCGCCGGGCCGCCAGTTCGTCGATCGTGTCCCAACCGAGCGCCTCGGGCAGCGGCCCGATCTGCTCCCAGCATGCACGTCGATAGAACTTGGTTCCGCCGCGCGCGTGATGGGGGCGACACCGTTCGCGCCGCACCTGCTGGGTGTACGGATCGACGACGCTCAGATAGGTGCCGCCGATCCCGAGCCTCGGGTCGGACAGAAACGCGCTTTCCATCGTCGCGAACAGGTCCGGGCTGAGGCTGAGGTCGGCGTCCATCTTCACGACCACGTCCCAGGGCTCCGAGAGCTGGCTGACCGCCCACCTGAACGCGCGCAGCTCTGGGGCGTGCACGAGCCGGTCACGCTCGGGCGGCCGACGCCGGCGACACAGTACGCGCGTCGCCTCGCGCCGCTCGGCGAAGCGCCCCGCCACCTGCCGTGATCGGTCGCGCGATCCGTCGTCGACGAGCACCAGTTCGTCCGGTGGCCGGATCTGGGCGTCCATCGAGTCCAGGAACGCGGCCAGGTACCGGTCCTCGTCGAGGAACGAGACCACACACGCGATCCGAAGCCGCCGGGCGCTCATCCGGGCACCAGCGACGCGAACATCCGCTCGAGCTCGGCGGCGCCGCGGTCGATGTCGTAGTTCGCGGCCACGTGGGCACGGCCGGCGTCGGCCAACCGTCGCCCCAGCGCGCGGTCGGCCGCGAGCGTGGCAAGCGCGTCGGCGAGCTCGTCGGCGCGTCCCGGTGAGACGAGCAGGCCGGTGACCCGATCGCGGACGAGCTCCCGCACGCCGGCGATCGCGGTCGCGGCCACCGGCCGCCCGGATGCCATCGCCTCCATCAGCACGACCGGGACGCCCTCCGAGAAGCTCGCCATGCAGAACACGGTCGCGGCTCGGTAGTGCTCGCCGATCTCGTCTTGGCCGACGGCCCCGGCGAAGCTGACGCGATCGCTCACGCCAAGCTCCGAGACCAACGCCTCGAGCGGGGCGCGGCTCGGCCCGTCGCCGACGAGCTCAAGCTCCACGTCGAGGCCGCGGCGCGCCAGCTCGTCGATCGCGCGCACGAGGACGGCCTGGCCCTTCTCGGGCACCAGCCTCCCGACGCACAGGACCCGCAGCGGTTCCACGCTCGGCGGATCGGACGGCTGATAGCGCTCCAACTCGACGCCGCAGTGGATCACCCGCAGCTTGCCCCAATGACGCTCGTCGACGAGCGCCATCAGCTGTGACCGCGCGAAGTCGCTGATGCATACGACGGCATCCGCGCGGCGGACCTTTTCGGCCAACCCGAACCAGCGCGCGTCCCAGAACTCGGTCGGGCCGTGCATGGTGAAACTCCAGCTCTGCGGACCGGAGCGTGCCGAGCGCCCGAACCGCGTCGCGAGCAGCGCCACGTCCGCGGGCACGGCCGCGAGGTGCGCGTGCACGTGCCGGACGCCGAGCCGGCGCCAGCCCGCCCAGGCGCCGATCGCCTCGCCGAAGTAGAACAGCTGCCACACGCGCCGGCGTCCTCGCGGAGCGCCCATGCCGATCGCCTGCCGGAGCGTGGCGGCGTACGCTCGCGGGTGCGCCGCCAGGGCGCCCAGATGGTCGCGGGCCAGCCTCGGCCAGCGCGCCGGCAGCAAGGTGGTCGTCGTCTCGAATGCCCGCCGGTCGCGGTCTGTCAGCAGCTCGGCCGGCCTCGCGCGCCGCACCGATGTGGTCGCGATTTGGACCCCTCGCCGCCGGAGCGCCTCGACCTCTCGCATGATGAACGTGTGCGACAGCGCCGGGTAGTGCGTCGTGATGTACGCGACCGGCCGGCGCTGGTCGAGCGCGGCGCTCGCGCGGCGGATCCGGAACCGCCGTGCGAGCAGCCGAGCCACGCTGAGGATCCGTACCGGCCTCGACAGGATCCCGAGCGCCAGCGACGGCACGTGGCGACGGCGACCGGCGGCGAGACCATCCGTGAGGTCGTCCCACATCCGGATCGCTCGGCGGCGCTCGCGCAGCGAGTCCGACCACCACGGTCGCGTCGAGCATCTGCGCAGGATCGCTTCGTGGTCCTCGGCGGGTCCTGCGTCGTGGCGGGACTTCTGCTGCCCGTGACAGTGGTACACGCTGCACACGCGCGGGGAGACGATCGCGCTCCCGCGCTCGAGCATCCGCATCCACAGATCCCAGTCCTCGGCATACCGTAGACGCGTGTCGTAGCCCCCGAGCTCGAGCATCAGGCTCCGGCGCACGAGCGTGCCGCTGTTGGGGATCACGTTTTCCGGCACGAGCGTGGCCGGCGAGTCGATCACCAGCGGGGATCTCGAGACGACTCCGGCGACCCGGTCCGGCCTCCCGGTGGAGGAATCCCACCTCGACAGCGCCGTGCCGGCGACGATCACATGCCCGTCGTGCAGCGGCCACAGCGTCTCCAGCAGGTGCGGCAGCCACTCATCATCGGAGTCGAGCAGCGCGACCCAGTCGCTCCGCGCCGCCCGGGCGCCGGCGTTGCGCGCGGCGGCGGCGCCGCGGTTGCGGTCTTGGGTCAGTACGCGCGCGCCAAGCGATCGGGCGACGCCCGCGGTGTCGTCCGTCGACCCGTCGTCGACGACGATGACCTCGGCCGGCGCGCGTCGCTGCGCGAGCACGCTGCCGATCGCGCGTCCGACCGTGTCGGCGCGATTGTGCGCTGGGATCACCACCGACACCGGTAGCGTCATGACAACCCCGCGTAGGCTTCGCACAGG
The DNA here is from genome assembly GCA_963712675.1 of uncultured Solirubrobacteraceae bacterium. GTDB lineage: Bacteria > Actinomycetota > Thermoleophilia > Solirubrobacterales > Solirubrobacteraceae > Palsa-465. The sequence goes on along the minus strand of CAVQJF010000016.1, from coordinate 88,360 downwards.
GCGGCCGCCGAGCGCTCCCACATCAGCTCGGCCGCCCGCCGGCGCGCTCGGCGCCCGAGCTCGAGCCGCCGTGGGCCGTCCCGGGCGAGCTCGCGGATCAGCGCCGCAAATGCCGAGCGATCTCCGCACGGGGCGTACACCCCGGCCTCACCGGCGGTTCGCGCCGTTTCGCGCAGCCGATAGGCGACCACAGGCCGTCCGACTGCCAGGTACTCCGACACCTTGATCATCGTCGAGCCGTGGTTGAGCTCCGTTCCGGGCGCCGGATCGATACCGATGTCGGCGGCGGCGATCAGCCCTGGGATCGACTCGTGCGCGACCTGGCCCGTCAGCGTCACGCGCCCATCGAGCTGGTGCGCCGCGCAGCGTTCGGCTAGCTCCGATGCCAGCGGGCCGTCGCCGACAACCGTCAGCCGCGCGCCCCTCAGCTCGGGCATCGCCAGCAGCTCCGGGAGCTCGAGCACGCCGTCCTGGACGTCCAGGGCACCGACGTACACCAAATGCGGGTCGCGGAGCTCGCCGGGCCGCGGCGCCGCGACCGGGCGCCCGAACTCTGCCGCTCGCGGTCCGTTGCGCACGACGACGACCGGAGTGTCGTGATCGGACACGAGCTGCCGCTGGGACTCGTTCGTGACGATCACGAGGCTCGCCGTCCGGACCGCGGCGCGTTGCGCGGCGGCCAGCAGCGCGCGTGGCCGCCCGGTGGCGCCGAACTTCGCCGCGAACAGCTCGGGACCTGAGTCGTGCAGGTCGAACACCGCACGCCGGCGCAACAGCCGCGCCGCCACGCCCGCGACCGCAAGCGTGTCGGGCGGCCCATGGAAATGAACCACCTCGGCGCCCTTTGCCAGCTCTTTCAGCGCCAGCGTCACGAGCTTCAGATGTGCGACCGCGTACTCGAACAGATATCCCCTGACCGAGCCATCGGAGACCGGGCTGCGGTAGCGATGCACGCGGACGTCGGCAACCTCTGCCCGGGGTGCCTGACCGGGCCCGAGCGGGGCGATCACCGTGACCTCGCGCCCGTCGCCGGCCAGCGTCTCGGCCTCGTTGCGGACGCGCGTGTCCTGCGGGTAGGGGTTGTTCTGGAGCAGCATCACGACCCGTCCGCGCCGCGGCCCCGGGGCCGTTGCTCTGGCCCGGTCGCGTCCTTCGGCGAGCAACCGGCGGACGAGCGGCCACGCCCGCGTCGGCGGCGACGCGACCGTGGCGGGATCGAGTGACCGCTCCGGAACGAGCTCGAGCTCGAGCTGGCGACGTCCGCCCACGGGCACCGGATCGAAGCCGGTCGCGCCCGCGCTCCGCTGCGGCGGGGTGAGCTGGCCGGCGACACTCAGACCACGCCACGCCTGCTCGCCGAGCACCTCAGGCGTCCGGCAGCTGACCCACTCGACGCCATCCGGAACGTCGACCGAGACTCGCCGCGAGCAGAGCTCGAGCGCGAGCGTATCTCCGCGCCGCCGCGCGGTGAAGTTGCTCCGCGCGATCGAGCCCACCGAGCCCCAACGGACGTCGCCCAGCCCGTCGACGGATTCGGCCGCAAGATCGAGCGCTTGATACCCGTCCGCGAGATCTCCGTGATGGCCGTAGAGCAAGAGCGGCTGGCCGAGCAGCGCGCGGAACACGAGCTCGTCGCGCGGGCTGCGGAGGGCGTAGCGCGGAAGCACCGGCAGCCCGCCGGCCACGAACTCGGCGGGGCGCCAGCCGAGCAGCGGCGAGGCCGGCGGCTCCTCGTCGCGCCACGGGTGCGGCCGGCCGATGCACGCCGCCTCGAAGCCGACGCTCAGCATCGCCGCCAGAGCCTGCTCTGAGCACCGCTCGTGTGGCGGGGCCATCACGCGATCGACGGCGAGTCCGGCCCGGCGCTCGAGCGCGGTGGTCCGGCGCAGCGCCTGCGCCATCACCCGCTCGGCCTCGCGTCCGTCGCACAACCGGCCGAGCTCATGGGCGGTGTGGTCGTTGCCGTGAACCAGCAGCGAGACGAACTCGCGATGCGCCCGCAGCAGACGGGCGGCGCGGCGATTGACGAGCCATGAATCGCGGGGGACGGTCGCGAACGCGACGTGGTAGCCACCGGCGCGCACGTGCTCGACGAGCCGGCGATAGTCGACGTGGCCATAGGACGGCCAGTGGAGGTTCGGGTCGTCGAGGATCACGCACGCGCGCAGTTGCGGCTCCGGCCCCCGGAGCAGTGCGAGCAGCGGCAGCAGCCCCATGAACCGGCCCGGCCGCAGGTGATCTCGCAGCGTCTCCGAGGGTCCGAGACGTGGTAATGGATAGGAGGAGACCTGCCACCGAGCGCCGCTCGAGACGGTGCGCTCACGCCACATCGAGCCGCCCAGCAGACGATCGGCGGGATCGGGCGGCTCGTCGTGGGCCGCGCGCGGTCCGTGGTCGACAAGCCGGCGTCCGCGCAGCGGCACCGGAACGCCCTCCTCACGCGAGAACGAGATCGTGGCGGTACCGCCGCGGGTCGCGCTCGCCGACGGGACCGACAGCGCCGGCAGGTCCGCCCGGGGCGAGTCGGCCCCGATCGCGATCACCGCCCCGGCGTCGCGATGGTCGACGAACCGGACCGGCAACGCCTGTTCCAGCGCCGAGAACAGGTGGGCGTATTCGTCTCGCGCAGCGGCGGGGAAGACCCCGATCCGACCCGGCTCCGGTACCGGCATCAGGGCTCGGCCGGGACCGGGTCGCGGAGCGCCACCGGCTGAGCCCCCAGCTCCATGGATCGCTGGGCAGCCTCGAGCACGCGCACGATCTCGAGCCCGAGCTGCCCGTTGGAGCGCGGCTGCTGGCCGGTCCGGATCGCGCGGGCGAAGTCCTGCAGCTCCAGCGACAGCGGCTCCGCCGCGTCGAGCCTTGGCACGACGATGTCGCCGTTGCGGTACGTGAGCTGATACTCGCCGAACGTCGCCGGCGCCTCGATCGAGGAGAAGTCGAGCCCGCGGTCGTAGACCCGGACCGCCTCGTCGGACGAGGTGTCGTCGTACTGGACCATCCGCTGGGAGCCGACGACCACCGTCTGCCGCAGCTTGCGCGGCGCCATCCATGAGATCTGGACGTTGGCGGTCGCCCCGCCGACGAACGTCAGCGTCAGGAACGCCGTCTCTGGGACGCCGTCCTGGAATACGCTCTGACCGCTCGCCGCCACGTGCGTCACCGGTCGATCGAGCCAGTAGAGGAGGATCGACACGTCGTGCGGCGCGAGGTCCGAGATCACGCCGTCACGCTGGTACAGGCCGAGGTTCATCCGCGACGAGGTGACGAAGTAGACGTCGCCGATCTCGCCGGATTGGATCAGCTCGCGCACCTTGTTCACCGGCGGGCTGTAGACGAACGTGTGGCCGGGCATCACGACGCAGTCGGATTCCTCGCCGAGCGCCAGCAGCCGGCGCGCGTGATCGGAGCTCGTCGCCAGCGGCTTCTCGACGAGCACGTGCTTGCCGCCCTCGAGCGCCCGTCGCGCGAGCTCGTAGTGCGTGCTCGGCGGCGTCGCGATCGCGAGCGCGTCCAGATCGGGGTCGTTCAGGAACGCGTCCAGATCGGTTTGGACCACCTTGTCCGGGTAGCGCCTGACGAAGTCCGCGCCACGGGACGAGTCGAGCTCGCACAGGCCGCTGAGCGTGAACTCGGGTCGTGCCTCGATGTTGCGAGCGAGGTTGGGGCCCCAGTAGCCGAACCCGACGACTGCGATGTTGAGTGAGTTGTCGATAGCCGATCAACGGGCCGAGCTCGGCCCCGCTTCCACGGCTCAAGCAGCTCCGCTGCCTCGTAACAACGCCACCGGGGTGCGCGCGAGGATCGACAGGTACAGCCTGACCGAGATCTGCTCGGTCCATGCGATGTCGAGCTCGAGCATCTCGTGGTAGCTGCGCTCGTTGCGCCCGCTGACCTGCCACAACCCGGTCAGACCGGGCTTGACGTCGAAGCGGCGGTCGTAGCCCGGCGGGTACGCCTCACGTTCGTACTCGATCACCGGCCGCGGCCCGACGATCGACATCTCGCCGCGCAGCACGTTGACGAGCTGCGGTATCTCGTCGATGCTGCTGCGACGCAGCACGCCGCCGACGCGCGTCACGCGATCATCGGAGGCGAGCTTGTACAGGCTGCGGCGCCCGTCGGAACGACGCCCGGCGCGCCCTCTGATGAGCGCGTTGACGTACTCGCGGTGGACGGCCGAATCGGCGTCGTGACGAAGCGTCCGGAGCTTGTAGACGGTGAACGGCCGGTGGTGCCGGCCGAGCCGGCGCTGGCGGAAGACGACGGGACCGCGGCTCTCGAGCCGCACCGCGATCGCGGCCAACAGCAACGCCGGCAGCGACAGCATCAACCCGGCCGACGCGATCACCACGTCGAGCGCCCGGCAGATCGCGCTGGTCGCCGGTGGCGGCTGCCTTGCCTGCATGCTCTCATCAACTCCTGCGATCGCGTGCTTCTTCCGGCCGCGACAGCTATGGCCCCGCGCCGACGTTGCTTCTCTATGGAGGCGCTCACAACGGCGCTCGTGGATGCGGCGCACAGCGAGCCTGACCGGCGGTGTCTGATGGCGATCGCCGATCGGCCGGTGATCGAGCACGTGCTGGACGACCTCGCCCGCCACGGCATCACCAACGCGGTGATCCTGACGGCTCCCGGTCACGAACTCGAGCTCAGACGATCGGTGAGCTGCGAGATGAGCGTGTCCTACTGCGAGCGCGGCCCAGAAGGCGCCGCGGCTGGGCTGCTCGCTCACCTCCGGCGGACGGCTTCCGAGGATCCCCTGCTCGTGCACCCGGGAGACTGCCTGTTTCCCGACGCCGTGCCGGCGCTGAGCGAGAGGTTCACCGACGGTCACGGCGATGTTGCGGTCCTCTCGGCCGCGGGACGAGCGGCGGCGATCCTCGGCGCTGCGACATGGCCAGGGCTCGCCGAGCTCTCGCCGCGCGAGCTGAGCGCTGAAGCGGGGTTGATCTCACTCGCCGGCGAGCGCTCGCGGGTAGTGGTCTGCGATGCCGGCGAGCACTGGTGCTACAGCGACTCGACCGAGCAGCTGCTGATCGCCAACCGGATGATCCTCGACAGGCTGCCGGCGCTCGTATCAGCGCCGAATGTGAGCGACGACAGTCGCGTCGACGGCCGCGTCCGGATCAGCGCCACGGCCCACGTCTCGGGCAGCACCGTTCGGGGACCGGCGGTGATCGGCGACGGCGCCGTCGTCGAGGACTCGTTCGTCGGCCCGTACACGACGATCGGCGCCGGTGCGACGATCTCCGGCGCCGAGCTCGACTACACGATGGTGCTGGCAGGCGCCGAGGTACGCCACCCCGGCCACCGGCTCGAGGCGAGCGTGATCGGCGAGCTCGCGTCGGTGTCACGAAGCTTCGCGCTGCCGAAGGGCCTGCACATGCGGCTCGGCCCCGGGTCGCGAATCGTGCTCGGCTAGTGCCCGACGCTAGAAGCTGTTGACTGCGTCCGCGACCGCGGCGACCTGGTCCGAATCCATCCCCGGAAAGATCGGCAGCGAGCAGATCTCCTGCGCGAGCCGGGTCGCGGTCGGCGCGACGTCGGTGGCGCCGCTCAGCGCGCGGTACGCCTCGCTGCGGTGGATCGGAACGGGGTAGTGGACGCCGGTCGCGATCCCGCGCTCGGAAAGATGCTCCCGCAGTTGATCCCGCACCGACGAGCGCACGACGAACTGGTGGTAGACGTGACCCGATGGCGCCGCCGCCGGTGGCGGGAGCTCAACGGTCGCCGAGGATCCGATCGCCTCGCGGAGCTCGTCGGCGACCGCGCGCCGCTGCTCGTTCCAGCGCTCCAGGAGCTCGAGCTTGCGCTCGAGCACGACCGCCTGGAGCGCGTCGAGCCGACCGGTCGTGCCAACGGCGCGATGGTGATACCGCGGCTGCTCACCGTGCGAGCGGAGCAGCCGGATCCTGTCGGCGAGCTTCGCATTGCTCGTCACGACGGCGCCGGCATCTCCCCAGGCGCCGAGGTTCTTTGCCGGGTAGAACGAGAACGTGCCCGCCTCGCCGAACGTCCCGACGCGGCGGCCGGCGTAGCGGGCACCGTGGGCCTGCGCGCAGTCCTCGAGCACCCACGCGCCCCAGCTCCGCGCCTGCTCGACGAGCTCGTCGATCCGCGCGGCGCGCCCGAACAGATGAACCGGGATCACGCCACGCACGCGGCGGCCCCGCGCCCGCTCGGTGGTCTCCGGCGTGATCAGTTGCGTCGCGGGATCGACATCGGCGAACCGAGGCGTGCCGCCCGCCAGCGAGACGGCTTCGGCGGTGGCGAAGAACGAGTTCGCCGGCACGATCACCTCGTCGCCCCGGCGTAGACCGAGCGCGCGCAGCGCCAGCGTCAGCGCTTCGGTTCCTGATCCGACGCCGATCGCGTGCTCGGCCTCGGACCAGCTCGCGAACGCGCGCTCGAACGACTCGACGGCAGGCCCGCCAACGAAGGCGCCGGTCCGCGCGAGTTCACCCACGAGCGACACGAGCTCTTCGAGCAGCGCAGGATCGTCGTTGTCCATCACGGTCAGAGGGACGTTCACGTCTCACCAACGCCGCCCGCGGACGGGAGCTTGCGAAATCCGCACGGGGAGCCACCCCAGCGATGACTTTTGCCTGCGCCTCCTCAGGTTTGTGAGCATTTTGGCCGCGGCGCGTGGGGCAAAAACTGGGGAGGGCGGCCCAAACACTGGGGTGCCAGACCCGTTTGAGGCGTCCCCGAGTTGCCTACCCTGAAGGGAGCGGCGGGTCGGGCCGCGCAGTTCCGGAGAACCAACTGATCTCTCAAGTCAGGAGGCTCGCGCTTTCGCATGCCCAGACATCCGCACATCCGAATTCATGACGTCGGCCGATCACACTCGAGCGGCTTTCGCGTCTCGGCCTCGGTCGAGCGCAATGACCGCGATCCGGCGATCGTCGAGGCCGTCCGCGGCGCCCAGGGCGGCGACCCCGAGGCCGTTCGGTTTCTGTACCTGCGGTACAAGGACAACGTGTACGGCTACGTGCTCAGCATCCTCCGCGACGAGGACGATGCCCAGGACGTGACCCAGCACGTGTTCCTGAAGCTGCTGACCGTGATCGACCGGTACGAGCCCCGCCGCGTGCCGTTCACCGCATGGATCATCCGCGTCGCCCGCAACGCCGCGCTCGATCATCAGCGCCAGCGGCGTGCGATCCCGTGCGAGGAAGTGTTCGAGGCCTCCCACGCGACCGACGACGCTGACGTCGACCGGCGGCGGGGACTCGAAACCGCGCTTCGGACGCTGCCGAGCGATCAGCGCAACGTGGTCGTACTGCGACATCTCGTCGGCTTGACGCCGGGGGAGATCGCCACCCGGATGGGCCGCTCGGAAGCCGCCATCCACGGCCTCCATCACCGTGCTCGCCAGGCTTTGCGACGCGAGCTCGAGTGCGTCGAGTGCGCGCCGAGGACGCGGTTGGCCGCCTGACACAGCCACCAGCGGCGACCCCCGTACACTGATCCGCCGATGCCCGGAATAGTGATCGTAGGCGCCCAGTGGGGCGACGAAGGAAAAGGGAAGATCACCGACCTGCTCGCCGAGCGGGCCGATGCCGTCGTCCGCTTCCAGGGCGGCAACAATGCCGGGCATACGATCGTCCGCAACGGGCAGACGTGGAAGCTGCACCTGATGCCGTCCGGGATCCTCCACCCGGGCAAGCTGTGCGTGATCGGCAACGGCGTCGTGATCGACCCGAAGGTGCTGGGGGACGAGCTCGACGAACTGCGACGGCGGCGGGTGGACACGACGGCGCTCAAGATCTCGGCCAACGCACACCTGATCATGCCCTACCACCTGATGCTCGACGACGCCGGCGAGGCGAAGCTCGGCAAGCTCCAGATCGGGACCACGCGGCGTGGGATCGGGCCCTGCTACGCGGATAAGGCGGCGCGGCTCGGGATCCGGGTCCAGGACCTGCTCGACGGGAAGATCCTCAAGCAGAAGATCGTCGCCGCGCTCGAGCCCAAGCGCCTGTCGCTGCGGCCGTTCGCACGCGACCCGCGGCTCGACCTTCAGGCGATGACGGAGGAGTACCTGACCTACGGCCACCGCCTTGAGCGCTACATCGCCGATGGCAGCCGGCTCGTGCTCGAGCGCCTCGACTCGGGCCAGCTGGTCGTCTTCGAGGGAGCGCAGGGCGCGCTACTCGACCTCGACCACGGCACGTACCCGTTCGTCACGTCGTCGAACCCGATCGCGGGCGCGGCGTGCATCGGCGCCGGGGTCGGCCCGAAGGACATCGACGAGGTGTGGGGAGTCGCGAAGGCATACTCGACGCGCGTCGGCGCGGGACCGTTCCCGACCGAGCTGGACGGCGCGCAGGCGGACGACATCCGAGAGCGGGGGGGCGAGTACGGGACTACCACCGGCCGCCCACGGCGGGTCGGCTGGCTCGACCTGGTCGCGCTTCGCTACGCGGCTCGGCTCAACACGCTGACAGCGCTCGCGATCACGAAGCTCGACGTCCTGTCGAGCGTCGATTCGCTGCAGGTGTGCACGCGCTACCGGGGGCCCGAAGGCGCCGAGTTCGACCACTTTCCGTACCACCAGAGCGCGCTCCACCACGCGACCGGCGAGTACATCGAGCTGGCGGGCTGGCGCGAGGATCTACGCGAGTGCCGCAGCGAGAGCGAGCTACCCACCGCCGCCCGGGACTACCTCCAGTTCATCGCCGATTTCATCAACGTTCCGATCGCGCTGATCGGGGTCGGCCCTGGCCGCGACGAGGTCATCTGGACACCGGCCAGCAACGACATGGCCGGGTCCGGCGGGCGGACGCCGGTCGCCGCCTGACGTTCAACGCCAGCGCTCGAGCAGATCCTCGTCGCCGACCTCGCGCACCACCCGCGCCGGGACGCCCATCACCACCGCCCGCGCGGGCACGTCCCGCGTCACCAGCGCGCCGGCCGCGACGAACGCCTCTTCGCCGATCTCGACCCCGGGCACGAGCACAACCCCACCGCCGACGCGGCATGCACGGCGAAACACCGGGCCCCGTAGTGGTTCACCGCGTGGATGGCGGCCCATCGCGTCGTCGTTCGTCGTCAGTACGCCGGGGCCGAGGAATACGTCGTCCTCGACGATCGACCCGCCGGTCACGTACACGCCCGTCTGGATCAACACCCTGGCGCCCACGACCGCGGCGAAGTCCACGGTCGATCCGCGGCCGATGACGGACTTCGGGCCGATCGTCGAGCGCTCGCGGACCTGGGACTGATCGCCGACGATCACCCCGTCGCCGATCGTGGCGCCCGCGTATACGATCGCGCCGGAGCAGACGGTCACGTCGGCGCCCAGGACGAGTGGGCCGAGCTCGCCGCCGGCGGCACTGGAGCCCGCCCGCAGGCGCGGACGCTTGCCGAGCACCGCTCCGGCCTCGATGTAGCACCCCGCGCCGATCTCGGTGCCGGCGTGGATCACCGCGTGATCGCCGACGACCGCGCCGGGAGCGACCCGCGCGCCCTCGTGCACGATCGCGCTTTGGGCGATCCCGTCAGGCACCGACGCCCACGTCCTGCGAGGAGGCGTCGAGCGAGCGCTGCAGCGCCTCGAGCACGCGCACCACCCGGAGTCCGCTGGCCCCGTCCGAGCGCGGCTCCTCACCGGTGCGCACGCAGTGCACGAAGTGCTCGCATTCGACCCGCAGCGGCTCGACATTCGAGATCGGCGGCGAGAACGTGCCTCCGGTGCGGGTGATGTACTCGCCGTAGCCGCGGGAATCCTCGTCGAAGCCCTTGTCGTAGACGGTCACCTTGCCCTCGATCGCCATGTCGTCGAACGTCGCCATCCGGTGCGAGCCGACCACCGTGAAGCGCCGCTCCTTGTGCGGGTCAAGCCACGACAGGTGCAGATGCGCTGAGAGCCCGGACGGGAACCGCAGGAAGCAGAACACAACGTCCTCGACGCCCTCGCGTACGTACGACTGCCCGTGCGCGACCACCTCGGTCGGGTCCTCACCCGCGAGCCGGAGCACGACCGAGACGTCGTGCGCGCCGAGGCTCCAGAGCGCGTTCTCGTCGGCTCGCAGCTTGCCGAGGTTGAGGCGGTTGCCGTAGATGTAGTAGATCCGCTCGCCGAGCTCGCCGTCATCGGTGAGCTGCTTGAGCTTCTCGACGCCGGGGTGGTACTCGAGCAGGTGGCCGACCATCAGCGTCCTGGAGGCGGACCGCGCTGCCGCGACCGCCAGCTCGGCGTCGGCGACCGATTGGGCCAGCGGCTTCTCGACGAAACAGTGCTTGCCGGCCTCCAGCACGCGCGCCGCCATCTCAGCGTGGCTCGGGACGGGGGTGGCGAGCGCGACCGCGTCGAGCGTCGGGTCGGCGAGCAGGTCGTCGAGTTCGCCCGTCGTGCGCACGCCTGGGAACTGGGCCGCGGCGCGGGCCCGCGCCGGCTCGGATGGATCGCAGCACCACTCCAGGGCGCAGCCGGGGAGCCCCGCAAAGTTCCGCGCCAGGTTCGGCCCCCAATAGCCGAGCCCGGCGACTCCGATCCGAACCGTCTGCTCGGTCATCATCCAAAGTGGAGTGTAAGAGCGGCGACGACGCGGTCGCCCGCGCGCCCGTCGCCGTACAGCTGCGGGCGCTCCTCGGGCGGTGTGCGCTCGAGCGCGGCTCGTGCGGCGTCGCGATCGAGGTCGACGAGCACGTTCCAGCCGTGCTCGACCGTCTCCGTCCACTCGGTGCTCGCCCGCAGCGTCACGCACGGCACGCCGGCGATGTACGCCTCCTTCTGCAGGCCGCCCGAGTCGGTCACGACCGCCCTCGCATTGCACATCAGCGCCGTGAGCTCGATGTAGCCGAGCGGCAGCGTGACGATCAGCCGCTCGGCCTGCTCGACGACCTCCAGCAGGCCGGCGTCGGAGAGCCGCCGGTGGGTGCGGGGATGGAGCGGCAGCACGACCGGGTGCGGGAGCGACAGCAGCAGCTCGACCAGCATCTGGAGTCGCTCTGGATCGTCGACGTTGCCGGCCCGGTGGGCGGTGGCGAGCACATAGCCGCCGGCGGTCAGCCCGCGTGCGGCGATCAGGTCATGGCGCGCACGCGCCTGCGGCTGCACCTTCAGCGCCACATCGACCATCACGTCGCCGACGAGCTCGATCTCGCCCGCGACGGCTTCGCGGCGGAGGTTGTCGACCGCGTGCTGGGACGGGCACAGCAGCAACGCGCTCGCGTGGTCGGCGAGCACGCGGTTGAGCTCCTCCGGCATCGACCGGTCAAACGACCGCATCCCGGCCTCGACGTGGGCGACCGCAACGCCGGCCTGCGCACCCGCGAGCGCTCCGGCCAGGGTCGAGTTCGTATCGCCATAGACGAGCACCGCGTCGGGGCGCTCTTCGGCGAGCAGCGGCTCCAGCGCGGCCAGCATCCGCGCCGTTTGCGAGCTGTTGGAGCCGAGCCCGATCCCCAGCTCGCGCTCGGGCGCGGGCAGGCCGAGCTCCCTGAAGAACACCGCTGAGAGCTCGTCGTCGAAGTGCTGGCCGGTGTGGACCATCACCTCGGCGTGCACCGCGCGCAGGCCCGGCGAGACCGCCGCAGCCTTGATGAACTGCGGCCGGTTACCGATCACCGTCAGGACTTTCAGGCGGCTAGCTCCGCGCGTATACGTTCGCCGACCGCCGCCGCAATTCGTTGGCTCGCCGGCGAGTCAGTCGGAAACTCGTGCTCGTCGATCGCGGCGATCGGCTGCACCTCTCGGATCGTCGAGGCGAGAAAGGCCTCCTCAGCGCCCGTCAGGTCCTCGAGCGTCGTCGGCCGCTCCGTGGCGTCGCAGACTTCGATCACGAGCGCTCGCGTGATCGACGCGAGGATGTGATCGTCGAGCGGCGGGGTCAGCAGCTCGTCGTCCTTGACCCAGAAGATCGAGCTCGTCGGCGCCTCGAGCACACGACCGTGTGGAGTCACGAGCAGTGCCTCATCGAACCCACGCTCGCGCGCGATCCGGCCCGCGAGCATGTTCGCCGCGTAGGAGAGCGACTTGACGCCGTCGAGGATCCGCGTCGGCGAGTACGTGACCGTCGCGAGCCTGACTCGATCGGGCAGCAGGTGCAGCGGCTCGGTCATCAGCAGCCGGCGACCGCCGCGCGTGAGGATGATCCGCAGCGCCTCGTGGTCCGGCCCGGCGCCCGCCTGCGCCAGCACGCGGTGTGTGTCCGCGCGGACGGCCTCGAGATCGATCGGCAGCCGCAGATTGTGCGCAGAGCGCTCGAGCCGGGCGAAGTGTTGCTCGAGCGCGAACGGCTTTCCGTCGTACACGCGGATCACCTCGAACACGCCGTCGCCGCGGATCAGCCCCTCGTCGGTGGCGGGAATCATCGCCTCGCCGGCGAGCATGATCTCGCCGTCAAGCGAGGCGAGCGAGGTGGCGCCGTCCGGGGTCATGGTTCGCGAGAGCCTACTCGGCTGCGCCGGCGTACTCGGGGCGCGTCCAGACCTCGGCAAGGCGCACGATCGTCGCCGCCGCGGCAGCCATCTCCTGCACCGACGCCCACTCCCTGACCGAGTGGTACTCGTGGCCGCCGGTGAAGATGTTGGGCGTCGGCAGGCCGCGCTCGGACAGAATCGAGCCGTCGGTGCCGCCCCGGATCGGTCGCCGCAGCGGCTCGATCCCCTCCGCGCGAATCGCCGCCTCGGCCGCATCGACCACTTCCGGGACGGAATCGATGTAGCGGCGCATGTTGCGGTACTGCGGCTTGACGGTGACCTCGAGGCGCGCGCGCGGCTCGCCGGCGACGGTCTCCAGCGCGGTCCGCCTCAGTAGCTCGACGTGGCGCTCCAGCGCGTCGTCGTCGAAGTCGCGGATGATCGCGCGGAACTCCGCCCGGCCTGCCGTTCCACCGAGCTCGTACGGGTGGATGAAGCCGTCGCGGGCGGCGGTCGTCTCCGGCGTGAGCGTGTCCGGCAGCGCGGCGACGATCCGCGCAGCCAGTCGGAGCGCGTTGACGAGCTTCCCGGTCGCCTGTCCGGGGTGGACCTCGATCCCGTGGACGACGACGTGGGCCTCGACCGCCGAGAACGTCTCGTCCTGGAGCTCGCCGAGATCCGAACCGTCAAGCGTGTACGCGCAGCGCGCCCCGAACCGCTCGATGTCGAACGTGAACGCCCCCTCACCGATCTCCTCGTCGGGCGTGAACCCGACCCGCAGCGTCGCTCGCGGAAGCTCTGGGTGCGCCGCCAGGTGGGCGACCGCCGCCATGATCTCCGCCACGCCGGCCTTGTCATCGGCGCCGAGAAGCGTGTCCCCCGATGAGGTCACGATGTCGTGTCCCTGCTTGCCGCGCAATTCGGGCATCGCGTCGGGTTCGAGCCGCGTGCCGTTCGCCGGTAGGTCGATCGCGCCTCCGTCGTACCCGCGATGAACGATCGGCTCGACGCCCGCACCCGGCGCATCCGGGCTGGTGTCGACGTGGGCGAGCAGACCGATCACGGGCCCATCGGCGCCGTTGGTCGAGGCGAGCGTCGCCATCACGTAGCCGTGTTCGTCGACGGTTGCATCGGTCAGCCCGGCCTGCCGGAGTTCGGTGACCAGCAGTTCGCCGAGTGCGAGCTGGCCCGGTGTGCTCGGGGTACCGGTGTGCTCTCGCTGCGACTGCGTGTCGATCCGCACGTACCGGAGGAACCGGTCGAGGACGTCGGGCGCGAGCGTTGCCGCCAACTCGGAAGTGAACGGGGCGGTCTCGGTCATCGTCTCCCAGTATTTCAGCAGGGCTTGTGACGACTCAGAAGCGCGGTCGTGAAAAGCTTCACCTCCTCAGCCCGTCCACGGATCGCGGACTCGCGCACAGTGAAATGAACCGCTACCTAGACCAACGATCTTCGGGCTCGTCGCCGCGGGTGATCCGGCGTTCGGTGCGCCGCCTGGGGATGGTTGGCGCGGGGCTGCTGGCGGCGGTCGTGCTGGCGGCCTGCGGGTCCGGCGGGTCCAGCTCCGGGACCGGGGCGGGCGCAGCGGCCCAGCACGGCTTGGACGCCGGCCCGCTGCCGACGTTGACGCACGCGACGCTGATCCTCGATTTCGTCCCCAATGCGGTGCACGCCGGCATCTACCGGGCGATCGCAGCCGGCTACTACCGAGCAGAGAACATCGACCTGCGCGTGATTCCGCCGACCTCGACGTCGGCGACACTGGCTCTGATCGCCGCCGGACGAGCGTCGTTCGGCCTCGCCGACGGCAGCGACGTCGCCACCCAGATCGCCCACGGCCGCGACGCCAAGGCGATCATGGCCGTGACGCAGCGTCCACTGGGTGGTCTGATCGCGCTCGCGTCCGAGCACCTCCATTCGCCGGCCGATCTGATCGGGCGGACGGTCGGGATCACTGGCGTGCCGTCCGACACTGCCGTGCTCGACACGACGGTCTCCGCCGCCGGCGGCGACCCGGCGCGGGTCCACGTGGTGGCGGTCGGGTTCAACGGCGCCCAGGATCTGGCGGCCGGAAGGATCGCGGCGTTCACCGGCTTCTGGCCGGCCGACGGCGTCCAACTCCAGGTCAGCGGCCACCCGATCACGGTGTTCAAGCTCGACCGATATGGGGGTCCGGCGTACCCGGGACTGGTGGCATTCACGACCCGCTCGTTGATCGCTCGCGACCCGCAGCTCGTTCGCGCCTTCGTCGCCGCCACGGTGCATGGGTACGAGGACACGCTGAGCGATCCCGCGCGGAGCCTCGAGGACCTGCTGTCGCTCAATCCAGCGCTCCAACGGCCGTTCACCCGCGCCTCGCTCGATGCCTACCTGCCGCTGTTCAACGACCACGGGCGGGTCCCGTTCGGGACCCTGCAGCCCCCCAACGTCGTGGCGCTGTCGAACTGGATGGTCAAGCACCGGCTGATCCGGAGCCCGATCGCTCCGGGCCGCTACGGGACCAGCCAGTTCGTCCCTGGGCGCCCGTAGCGCGCATACAGGCCGCTCATGGCGCGCCGCCGGGCCGCTCTACGCAGACCGATCGACGCCGAGCGCATATGCGATCGCCTCGAGCGCCGGCTCGTGCTCCGGCGTCGACACGGCAACCGTCAGCGCTCTCTGCCGACGATTCCATTCGAGCGTGTAGAACGGGCAGCACTCGCGCTCGACCGCGATCAGCTCCTCGATCACCACCGAGTCGGCACCGTCGCCGACGCGGATCCTGATCTGGCGGCGATCCCGGCCCAGGACGCGCGCGCCGGCACCGGCGACTCGGTAGCGCTCGAGCTGCCGCTTGAGCGCCGTCTCGTCGAGCGAGCAAGCCGCTGGAATCATCGGCAGAGCCTCGATTTCGCGACTATAGTCGGCGCCCGCAATGGGCCGGCGCGACTCACAGCCGTGATGACGCAGTTCGTCGCCGCCGGCGCCGGGTTCCTCCTGGCCGTGCTGTGGTTCGACCTGATGTTCGACGTCCAGGTCCTGCGCCTGCGGGCCGACGAGATCCCGGAGTCGGCGCTCGCGTCGATCGCGGCCTACTACGCGAGGGTCACGACGGCGGCGCGACCGATGAACCGGCTCGTAGCGGCCGCAATGGTGGCGACGATCGCCTCGATCGTGGTGCAGCTCGCCCGCGGCGATCGACCGCCGTGGGTCGGATGGGCATCGCTGCCGCTCGTGCTCGTGCCGGTGGGGTTGGCGGGCGCCCGAACCGTTCCGAATGCCGTGCGGCTGGGCGCGCGCAGCGACCCGCTGGAGCATCAGCGGACGCTGGCGCGTGCGATCTGCCGCGACCACCTCTGCTGCGCGAGCGCGATCGCGGCCGTGCTCGCGGTACAGCTGATCTTCGGCTGACAGCCGTCCGGCCCTGGATCACGAACGCCTGCAGCGTCATCGCGCGGGTAACATCGCCGCCACAAGGGCCGTTAGCTCAATTGGCAGAGCAGGGGACTCTTAATCCCAAGGTTGGAGGTTCGATTCCTCCACGGCCCACTAGAGAGCCCCGTACTTGCGGTGTGAGACGTGCCCGCGATATGCGCGAGGAGTCAGCCGCCGTCCGTTGCCGCGGACCGTGGCTCGAAACGATGGGTGTGTGGCCCGTATCATTCGGTGCGGCATGGGGGGTGTGACCGCACTCGTCGAGCGCGAGCGGGAACTGGGGATCATCGACTCGGCGCTGTCCGCTGTCGATGAAGGCGAGGGTGCGTTTCTCTCGTTTGAGGGCGAGCCGGGGATCGGGAAGAGCGCATTGCTTCGCGAGCTAATCGCGCGATCCGGCGACCGGCGCGTACGGGTGCTGTCGGCGCGGGCGACGCCGATCGAGCAGGATGTGCCGTTCGGTGTTGCGCTGCAGCTGTTCGCGCCAGCGCTGGAGGACGCGACCGACGCCGAGCGCGAGCGGCTGCTGTCAGGCCCTGCCGCGTTGGCCAGCTCGCTGCTGTCGGGTGGCGATGCTGAGGGTGCCGGGTCGCTGCAAGGGTTGCGCTGGTTGGTGATGCGATTGGCGCGGCCACGCCGGTTGGTGATCGCGGTCGATGATGTTCAGTGGTCGGATACGCCGTCGCTGCGGTTGTTGCACGCGCTCGCGCCGGGGCTCGATGAGCTACCGCTCGTCGTCGCGGTGACGCACCGTCCCGACGCGGGCGCCGATCCCGACGGACTGGCCGCCGGGCTCGCGGGGCTGCCCGGTGTCCGCGTGGTGCGACCGGCTCGGCTCAGCGAGGACGCGAGCACATCCGTCGTGCGCGCGGTGATGGAGCGCGCCGAGCGTGGGTTTTGCGAGGCGTGCGCGCGGGCGAGCGGCGGCAACCCGTACCTCCTGCGCGAGCTCCTCGCGTCGCTGCGCGACGCCGGACATGCGGGGCTCGCGGCAGAGGCGCAGAACGTTCCCGATGTGGTGCCGCACACGGTCGCGGCGACCGCCCTCGTGCGGATCGCGCGACTCGGCGACCGCGCCCTGCACCTCGCCCAGGCGACCGCGGTGCTCGGAGACGGAGCACCGCTCGGCCTCGCCGCAGACCTGGCGGCGCAGGCGGCGGGGGAGCACGCCGACACCGCGCACGAGGCAGCCGCCGAGACGGCCGACGCGCTGGCGGCGATTGGCGTGCTCGCGCCAGGGCTGCCGCTGCGCTTCGCGCACCCGCTGCTCGGCGCCGCGGTCCACGGCGACATGCCGCCGGTTGCGCGCCAGCTCGCCCACGCGCTCGCCGCGCTCGCGCTCGCCCGGACGGGCGCGCCGGCGACTGCGGTGGCCGCCCACATCCTGCTCGGGCCGCGCCCGTTCGACGACGGCGCAATCGTGGCGCTGCTCGCCGCCGGGCACGAGGCGCTGGCCCGTGACGATCCGCTCGCAGCCGAGCGGCTGCTTGCCTCCCTGCTCGAACAGCCCCTGTCGGCCGAGGCCCACCGCGCGGCGGAGACGGGGCTCGCGCTCGCCGAGGCGGCGGCGGGGCGCTCGACGGCGTTGGCGCGTCTGCAACGGGCGGTGCTCGACGAGCGCGACCCGGCGGCGCGGGCGCGACCGCTGCGCGCAATGTGCCGCGTGCATTTCGCGCGCGGCGAGCTGACTGCGGCGGCGGCGTGCGCGCGCGAGGCCTACACGGTGCTCGGGCCCGACCACCCGTTATCCGACACGCTCCTCGCGGAGCGCTTCGCGATCTCCGCGTTCCAGCCAGAGGCCGTGGAGCCCGATGTCGTGCGGCTGCGGATGCAGATGCTCGAGCGGGCGCTCGCCGGCGAGCTCCCGGAGCATCCAGCGACGCTCGCGCACTTCGTGACCTACAACGCGATTCGGGGCCGGCCGGCCGCCGCGGTAGCGAGGCTTTGGGACGCCGCCTTCGGCCCGGCCGCCCGGGTAGCACCCGAGTGGGACGGCCTGACGCTCGTGTTCCTCGCCTCCGCCGCCGTCTACACCGAGGACGCGCCACGGGCAGAGCGGGCACTCGCAGAGGTCGAGCGCCTGGCGATCGCACGCGGGGCGGCGCTCGTTTGGAGCCAGGCGAGACACTGGCGGGCAGAGCTCAGGCTGCGCCAGGGCCGGCTCGACGAGGCAGTCGCCGACGCGCAAGATGCACTCGACCTCCCGCACGACGGCTGGTCATTGGTGGCCTCGCGCACCGCCGGACTCCTCGTTCGCGGTCACGTCGCGCGCGGGGACCTAGTCGCTGCCCAGCGCGCCGCCCAGGCGGTCACCGACGCGCAGACGCGCGAGACGACGTTCTTTGGGCTGTTCGGGCAGGCAGCGGTCGGTGAGCTGCTGCTGGCGGAGGGCAGGCCCGGCGAGGCGCTCGAGGCGCTCGCGGCCGCCGGCGAGGGGATCGCCGCGCGCAACATCTCGAACGCCGCCGTCCTGCCATGGCGCCCGCAGGCGGTGGTGGCGGCGATGGCGACCGGCGACCACGAGCGGGCCGCGGCGCTGGCGTCGGACGAGCTCGAGGAGGCCCGCAGGATCGGGCTTCCCGGGCGGATCGGGGCGGCATTTCGGGCGCAGGCCCTCGCCACCGTCGACGTCGAGCAGCGCACCGCGCTCCTGGTCGAGGCGATCGCAGCGCTTGAACCCGCGATCGACCGGCTCGAACTGGCCGGTGCGCTTGCCGACCTCGGCGCGCTGTACGCGCGCCGAGGCCGGCCGTCTGACGCGCGCGAACCGCTGGTGCGCGCCGGTGAACTTGCACGAGCGTGCGGAGCGGCTTCCCTCGCCGCCCGCGCCGAGGCGGCGCTCGCCGCAAGCGGCGCCCGTACCCGCCGCACTGCTGACCGTGACGAGCTCACCGCCACGGAACGTCAGATCGCGCAGCTCGCCGCCGAGGGGATGACCAACCGACAGATCGCCGGGCGGCTGTTCGTCACGCCGAAGACGGTCGAGTGGCACCTCACCAACGCCTATGCGAAGCTCGGCGTCAAGTCCCGCCGCGAGCTCGCCGACGCGCTCAGCAGCACCGTCCGCTGACGATCGGAGCTACGGCCCGGTCTCGAGCGCGCGGGAGAGCAGCTGGGCCAGCTGCATCCAGCCGGTGAAGGGGACGGGATCGGCGTAGCGGAGCGTGATCGTGCCGTCGATGGGGTCGCTCGCGCGCCGGACCACCAGCGCGATCACGATCTCACTCTCGTCCGCTCGGGCGACCGGTCGCGTGTTTTCGTCATCCATGCTCAAAGCTCATCGGACCGACGGGCCCGTCACCCCGGGGGATGCGAAATCCCGGGGGGTGCCCCCCGGGGTGCCGATGCCACCACGCGCCTAGTCTCGCCGGCGACGGGTTCGTGAACATCTCTGAGTAGGAGGGGTCAAATGTCTGTGTTCGTGGCACAGCCGCGCGCGCTGGCGGCGCGCGTAGCGGTTGGTTTCGGGGCGCTCGCAGCGGGCCTGACGGCTCTGTTGCTCGCGGCGACGGGCGGGTCGTCGACTGGTGCCGGTGCGCTGCCCGCCGCTCGCGCGACCGACGCCCACCACGGGCTCGGGTCGTTGCCGCTCGCGGCGCGGATGGCGGTCTCACGCGGGGTCGGGAGCGAAGATCACTCGTATTGGATCGCGGGGCGCGACGGGGTGCTGAGCGCCACTGACAGCCCCGGGCGGCTCAGGTTCAGCTTTGCCACGACGGGCATGACGGTGATCGCGCCCGGCGGCAGCGCCGGGGTGGGGCTTGTCGCGCTGGGGCGCGGCGGGGTGCTTCGCACGCTCTCGTCGGTCACACCGGTCGCTCATCGCAACCGCGTGTCGTACACGCGGCGAGGCGTGGTTGAGTGGTATGCCAACGGGCCCGCCGGGCTCGAGCAGGGATTCACGCTGTCGACCCGCCCGGCCGGCGCCGCCGGCCGTCCGGTTGCGCTCGCCCTGGCGCTCTCGGGTGGCCTGCGCGCGCACGTCGAGACGGGCGGACGTGCAATGACTTTCGCCGGCGCGAACGGTCGGAACGTGCTCAGCTACGGCGGCCTGACTGTCACCGACGCGCACGGACGGGCGCTTCGCTCGTGGCTCGAGCTCCACGGCCGGCGGCTGCTCGTGCGGATCGACGACGCCGGGGCCAGCTACCCGCTCCGGGTCGACCCCTTCTTCCACCAGAACGCCGAGCTGACCGCGCCGGGGTCCACCGACGAGGGCAACTCGGTCGGCATCTCGGGCTCGACGATCGCAGTTACGGACGGCGGTTCGGTGTACGTGTACGAGGAGCCCGCGGGCGGATGGGCGAACGCTACACCCGTCGCGACGCTGACCCCGTCGGACGACAGCAATGGTATCGGCGCAGTCGCGATCTCAGGCTCGACGATCGTTGTCGGAGCCCCCGCCGCGCACAAGTACAGCGGTGCTGTGTTCGTGTTCTCCGAGCCCGCCGGCGGTTGGGTCAACGCCCAGGAGACCGCCACGCTGACCCCGTCCGATGGCGGGCACTACTTCGGCGCGGCGGTCGCAACCTCGGGCTCGACGATCGCAGCTACTGATAGCGATACCAGCAAGCCGGGCGCCGTGTACGTCTACACCGAGCCAGCGGGCGGCTGGGTCAACGCGACCGAGAACGCGAAGCTGACCGACTCGTCCGGCACCGTGTTCCTCTCACTCGCGATGTCAGGGTCGACGATCGTCGCCGGTGCACCGTACGAGAGCAGCCCGTCTGTCTCGAACTTTGGTGCCGCGTATGTGTTCTCGGAGCCGGCCGGCGGGTGGACCAACGCGACGCAGACCGCCCGGCTGACGGCGACCGACAGTGGGCAGGACAAAATGTTCGGCTGGTCTGTCGCCACCGATGGACCGACGGTCGCTGTCGGCGACATCGGGGACAACTTCCCGGGCACGGGCGGGGCAGTGTTCGTCTACTCCGAGCCGGCCGGCGGCTGGGCCGATGCCACCCAGACGGCCAAGCTGACGACGGCAACGGCGACCGATCCCGACTACGTCACGCTCGGCGACTCGGTCGCGGTCTCCGGCCGCACGATCGTCGCGGGTGATCGCAACGCCGTCGACAACCTCGGCGCGCTGGTTGTGTTCTCAGAGCCGCCCAGCGGCTGGGCCAACGCCAGCCAAGCGAACGCGATCCTGTACGCCTCGAACGGTCTGCCGTTCGACTTCGACGGCACCTCGACCGCGATCTCGGGCACGACGATCGTCGGCGGCGCCCCGGGCGTGCACAACATCAATCCGAACCAGGACCCACTCGGCGCGGCGTTCGAGTTCAACCTGCCCGACGTCGATCTGGCGATCGACCCGCACGCCGACATCACGGTGAATGCGACCGGCCCGTCCGGCGCGGCGGTGACGTTCACGCCCCCGCTTGCCGGCGATGGCAGCGATCCGGCCCCGGCGGTCCAGTGTTCGCCGGTCTCCGGCTCGACGTTCCCGATCGGTACGACAACCGTGACGTGCTCGGCGTCGGACTCCGACGACGCGAACGGCCCCGTGACCACGTCGTTCAACGTCACCGTGACCCCCTCGCCCTCGGATCTCGCGCTGACCGGGGTGCCGGCGGACATCACGACCACCGCCAAGAGCGAAAGCGGCGCGCCCGTCATGTACACACCGCCAACAGCGACCGACGGGAGCGATCCGGCGCCAAGCGTGCAATGCGCCCCCGCATCGGGATCGACGTACCCCGTCGGCGCCACTACGGTCACGTGCTCGGCCTCGGACGCCGACGACCCCAATAGCCCGGTGAACGCGACGTTCCACGTCACGGTCACGCAAGCGCCGACCAGCCTGGTCGCCGCGCCGCAGCTCGGCCCCCCCGGCACGATGCCGAAGCCGGTCGGGAGCGGGAATGTCACCGCGACCCTCACGAGCGTAGGAGCCCCACTCCCGGACGAGAAGATCATGTTCACCGTCAAGGGCAAGCCGCTCTGCTCAGCCGTGACCTCCGCCGCCGGCACCGCCACCTGCAAGCTCAAGGGAATCCAGGAACTGCAGGTAATCGGCGCTGGCAGCTACCAGGCGGCGTTCATCGCCGACGCCGCGTTCGCTGCCGCGACGGCCAGCACGCCGGTGATAGTGCGAGCACCACATAAAGGCTCGGCGACGAGCTGACCCATACCCACACAGACGACACGGCGAGTCGGTTCTGGCGGGTCGGTCACGGAGGCCGACCTGCGCCACGGCCGGCGACACGACTCCATCGGGCTATCCGCGGCAGGCTGCCTGCTAGCGGTGGCGCAACCTGACGTCAAGCAGGCTGCCGCTTATAGCCCGGCGGCGTCCGGTCAAAACGGGCATGCTGTGCTGCTTGAGCAGACAGCGCTTTGTGTTCGCGTGGGCTCGGTCCTACCAGCTCGCGGCCGCGGGGTTCGGGATCCTGCCGCGAACGGCGTGGGTGGACGTTGACGAGCGCACCCTCGATGCGCGGTTTGGCCCGTGGCGACTCTCGACGCCGCGGTCGAACATCGCGGAGGTCGCGGTGACTGGGCCGTATCACTGGTGGATGACCGCGGGGCCTGCTCGCTTGGGGGTGACCGATCGTGGCCTCACGTTCGCCACGAACGGCGACCGCGGCGTCCTGGTGACGTTTCGTGAAAAGGTTCGCAGCGTCGGCCCGTTCGTCCTCCTCCTGCATCCGGAGTTGACCGTCACGGTGGGCGATATCGATGGTCTCGCACTCGCGCTTTCAGAGAGGCGATGACCGCAGCTACGACGCTCCGGGCGCGCCCGAGGACTCCACGAGGAGACGGTTCTTCGCGGCGCGAAGGTTCTCCAGCGGCTGCGGCGTTGGATCGCTGCAGATCGCGAGGAGTTTTGCGCGCCCGATGATCTGATCACCCTCGAGCAGCGCGAAGACGGATCCAACCCCGACGGATCGCGGCAGCTCGTCGGGCATCAGCACCCACGCGCGTGCGTGCCCGTGTTGACCAGGAGCGAGCATCGGACCGTCCTCTAGAACGACGATCGCGTCGTGCACGACCGGCTCGACGCCACGCCGGCGCTGGCCAAACGACATCGACGCGCGATACCCGTCGAGGACCGGTCGGCGGCGGCCACCGCGATCCGAGGGAACGAGGTCGAGCGACAGCCGCAGCACCAGGCTCTGCGGCACGACCATCCGACGCCAGACCATGTCCGTGCCCGAGCCAGCCGGCGCGGGCGCGCGGTTCGGTGCCTCGCCAACGAGTTTGTAGCCCAGCCGGCGTGGCACCCCACCGCTGGCCGTGTTGGCCTGGTCGTGCCGGATCTCCACGGCCCGGGCGTCGGGCTGCGCGAGAGCGGCCTCGGTGAGCAGCCCCGCTGCCCGTGTCGCGAGCCCATGACCGCGGAATGCCGGGTGCAGCCAGTAGCCGATCTCCCAGACCCCGGTCGCGCCCGGCCGCGCGGCGAGACTGCACCCGCCGGCGATGCGCTCCGCGACGAACATCCCCAGCAGGACCGACCCCCCGCCCCGCCACTCCCGTTCGCGCTCGTCAATGGACAACCGCAGACCCTCAATCGAGGTGTTCTCCGCCTCGACCCATGTCACCCACGGCCGCAGGTGCGACGCGCTCTCGGCGATCGCGGCGTGCAGCGCCTCGGCATCGCCGACCACCCACCGCCGGAGCACCAGCCCGTCGTCCTCCATCCGCTCAGGGAGCATCAACCGACGATCATGTCCGCTTTACAGCTAGCGATGCAGCCGCTCGTGCATGACGTCGGGCAGACTCGACGGCCACATATCCGGGATCGAGGGGTTCGTCCTCTCCGCTCCAGGGCCCAGTTCCGGTTCGATGAGCAACGCGGAGATCAGTTCGGCTGAACCCCCGACACCTGCCCATGCGTCATCCCAGAGGCTCGACACGAGCCAGCTGCGATCCGCCGGGAACATCAGCTCGGGCAGCGCGGTGAACCAGCGACCCTCGTCGCTGCGCCAAGTCCGGGCCTCATGCGGGCCGGCTTGGGCGAGGACGTAGTTCCAGCCGGCGTAGATCCTCACGCGCCGAGCGTCATCGAGGACGACGTCGCTGGCGCCGGTATCAAGGAATCCGAGCCACCATGGCTGGGGCTTCGTGTGCGCGCAGAGCACGCGTAGCAATGCGTCGTCAAAGCGATCCTCGGCAGGACGCGCCTGGTCACGGCTCGACTCGAGCTCCAGGGGAAAGACCAGGGTCGCGTACGTCTCGAAGATCGGCGGGATGCTCGCCGTAATAGACAGTCCCGCGGTAATACCGTCGTTGATCCAGGCAACCTCTTCGTCGGCGCCAACGCGCCAGGTTCGACCATCCTTGATCTGCGTCTGCGGGCTGGGTTCCGGCACCACACGAGGCTATACCGCAACCGAGGCGCTGCGGCCACGTTTGCGGCGCATCGCAAGTGGGTGCCACGGTGGGCAGACGTCAGCCGACATGTGGCTCGTCGTCGAGGCCGCCGTCGGCGGGGGATGGGTGAGGCGACAATAGGGAGATGACGACGACCGTCCCGCCAGGTGACGAGCTCCCCCGCGGCGGCTTTACACGGCGGCGCGCTGAGGTCATCTGCGTGACGGCGATCGCGGTCAAGGCCGTATTTGCCTTGGCCCTTCTGCCCGTGGCGCCGTCCCTGCTCGGGACCCATCCCCTGCTCCTTGAGGCGCTGCGCGGATCGACGTCAGCGATGGCAACCGGTGGCGCGTTCGCCCGCGTCGGCCAGGCATCGCTCGTGCTCGCCGTCCTCGCTCCGCTGCCGACCCTGCTGTTCGTCACCCCGTTCTTTTGGTGGGCGGGGAGACTGTGGGGTCCGAATGCGGCGGCCATGCTGGGCGCAGGCCAGCCGAAAGCGGAGAAGTGGGCGCAGCGCTCCGGCGCTCACCTTGAGCGCTTCGGCGGGCTCGCTGTTGCGCTGGCCCCATACCTCCCCGTTCCGTCGGCCCTCATCTACGCGGCCGCGGGCTGGACAGGGATGAGCCTCCGGCGTTTCATGGTTTTTGATGTTCTCGGGATGCTCTCGTGGATCGGGCTGATAGTCGGCCTCGGGTACGCGATCGGACGGCCCGCGGTCCAGGTCGCCAAGGCAATCTCTCACTATGGATTGCTGGCCACGATCGCGATCGTGGCGATCGCACTAGTTATCGCAATGCTGCGCGCGCGGAGGGCCGCGCCCCGGGCGACCACACCGACCAAGCGATAGGTGAGACCACACCGAACCTGCGTGTCCGCACAGCGGTGATCGCGGACCGAGTCGCAGCGTCCGCCTACCGCGCGACGACATAGCGGGCGAGTTGAGACCAGCCGTCCGCAAGGCGCTCGAACGGCATCTCGCGCACCCTCAGCTGGAAGAGGACGGCCTCCGGGCGCAGTGGCGCCAGGAGCGCGTCGGCGATGTACTCGGCGTCGAGCTCGGGAGCGGCCTCACGAACCAGCATCGCGATGTGGGTGCGGTAGAAGGCGTACGGCCCGGCGTCGAAGCGGGAGATCGGCGCGCCGGCGGTCGCGGCGCCGAGCAGGAGGTTGCCGTGCTCGGCGGTGTGCGCGAGCAGGGCCTCGCCGAACGCGATCAGACGCTCGACGGGGGGCGCGCCCGGCCCGAGCGGGGGCGGCCCGCTGATGAAGCGGTCCTGGAACTCACGCGCGGTCGAGTCGAGCACGGCGAACACCAGCGAGCCGCGGTCGCCGAAGCGCCGGAACAGCGTTCCCTTGCCGACACCCGCCTCAGCGGCGATCGCATCCATCGACGTACATGAGACGTCGTTCTTGGCGAACAGCCGCGCGGCCGCCGCCAGGATCAGGACCCGGTTGCGCGCGGCATCAGAGCGCTCGGAGGGCGCGCCGATTACGGGCAGTTCGATCGGCTGGCTATCCGGGTTCATATCAAGCGTTTCCTAGATACATCCGGACTGCGGTCCGTTTTCTGTGGTACATTGGTTGAGTACACAACCGGACTGCGGTCCGGATCACCGTTAGGAGTTGAGATGGCCACTGAAACCCAAGCCGTGAACGCAACAGAGGTTCCGTCCGGCGCCTGGACCGTTGACCCGGTCCACTCATCCGCATCATTCTCCGTCAGGCACATGATGGTCGGGACGTTCCGCGGCGAGTTCGCGGACATCGATGCGTCGCTGACAGACGGCAAGCTCGTCGGCAAGGTCAAGGTGCCGTCGCTGGTGATCAAGCAGGAGAACCTCAGGGGTCATCTGCTGGCGCCGGATTTCTTCGATGCCGAGAAGTTCCCGGAGATCGTGTTCGAGTCCAGCGCGCTGACGATCGACGGCGACACGCTGACGGCGCAAGGCACGCTGACGATCAAGGACAACACCGTCCCCGTCGTCGCGACCGGCCGCATCGCGGGCCCGGTCGTCACGCTCGGAGATGTCGAGAAGATCGGGATCGATCTTGAGACGACCGTCGAGACCGAGGCCGTCGGGCTCTCGTACAACGCTCCGCTGCCGAAGGGCGGCGTCGTGCTCGGCAACACCGTGACGATCACAGTCACGCTCGAGCTCGCGCTCGCCGACGAGGACTAGAACGATGCGCGTGCTCGGTGTCGTCGGCTCGTTGCGCCGCGACTCGCATAACCGTCGCCTGCTCGAGGCAGCCTCGGAACACATGCCGGACGGCACCGAGCTCGTCATTTTCGACGGGCTCAAGGCCGTCGAGCCGTTCGATGAGACCGACGAGCACGAGGACGGCGGCGGGCTGCCAGGCGCGGACGCGTTCATAGACGCGATCCGGGACGCCGACGCGGTCCTGTTCGTAACCCCGGAGTACAACGGCTCGATCCCCGGTGTGCTGAAGAACGCGATCGACTGGGCCTCGCGCCCGACCCCGGCGACCTCGCCGCTGGCGGGCAAGCCGGTCGCCGTGATCGGCGCAAGCACCGGAATGTTCGGCGCCGCGTGGGCCCAGGCCGAGCTGCGCAAATCGCTCGGGCTCGCCGGCGCACGCGTGCTCGACGAGGAGCTCGCCGTCCCCGGCGCGCACGAGGCGTTCCACGATGACGGCCGCATCAAGCGCGGAGCGACCCGCCGGCGGCTGGCCGAGATCCTGGAGCTGCTGATCGCGCAGGCGCGCGAGCGTGTGGCTGCGTTTGCTTCCGCTTCGAGCTGACCCCGCCGGGCCGGTGCGGTCCGTTCGCCAGTCGGACAGGCCGCAGGTGAGATCGGCGAACGAGGACGAATGGAGTACAGCATCGCAACAGATGCGGCGGCCGCGGGAATGATCTCGATCGCGGGACGAACGGTGCCACGCATCGGCTTCGGAGCGATGCAACTTCGCGGCTCGAACGGGCCAGACGCCACCGGGCGCTAGCTGGCGCCGACGTGCTCTCGGAGCGATAAGCCGTGCTCCGCGGCCATCATCTCGGCGGCTTTCTCGCCGATCATGATCACCGGGGCGTTCGTGTTCCCGCTGATGACATCGGGCATCACCGAGGCGTCGGCGACCCGCAGGCCGGCCACGCCCTTGACCCGGAGCCGGGCGTCGACGACGGCGCCGATCCGGCATGTGCTTGTCAGGTGGTAGACGGTCATCGAGTAGTGGCGGGCCATGTCTCTGATCAGCTCGTCGCTCGGCGAGTCGCCGGCCTGATGGTCGTGGGCCTTGGCCAGCGCCGGCGGCACGTACATCGGGCCCAGAACGTCCTTGCCGGGCCAGTTGTCGACCACCTCCAGGGCCTTTCGCACGATCGCCACCATGACGTCGAGGTCGTGCGGGTCGCTGAAGTAGTTCATGCGAATCTCGGGCGCCGCAGCCGGATCGGCGCTGGCGAGCACGATCTCGCCGCGGCTGTGGGGCTTCACCGGGTTGGCCAGCACGATCACGTTCTCGGCGTCTGGACCGAGCGCAACGTCCGCGTCGTCGAAGTACTCGTCTGGGTCGATGCGCATGCAGTCGCGATACAGGTCGGCGTTGTACCCGCAGATGAAGAACCCGATCTGGGCGTCATGTGTGTGCGGGTCGCCGAGGCCGGTCGAGTACCAGGCGCACGCCTCATACAGCGACGAAGACACGAGGCCGCGGCCGGTCGTCGCCCACTCGGTGACCCGGCGCTCGGCTTCGGCTCGGATCGCCTCGAGCTCGGGAGGCAGCGAGGCGTCGTCGGCGGGATCGGCCGGCAGCGGTCCCGCAGGTGCGCGCAGGGCGTCGGGCCCCATCGAGATGCCGACCTCCGTCATCGACACGCCGACGCCGGGAGCCGGGAAAACGAGCGCGAGCTGCAGGTGGTCCTGCAGGTGTTTGCCAACGTCCGGTGCGTCGAGCAGGCAGGTGATGCCGAGTGCCTCGAGCTCATCCTTGGGACCGATTCCGGAGAGCAGCAGCAGCTGCGGTGACCCGACCGCGCCGGCGCTCACCACGACCTCGTTCGCAGCATGGACGACCGCCGTCTCGCCCGCCGCGTTGCGGTACTCGACCCCCGTGGCGCGCAACCCGTCGGGACCGTCCTCGAGCACGAGCCGGGTCGCGTGAGCGTGGCAGATGACTTCGAGGTTCTCGCGCTCCTCCGCTTCGCCCTCCAGGAACGCGTGGTACGTACTCGCGCGCCTGCCGTCTCTGGTCGTCGTCTGCAGCAGTGAGACGACGCCATCCTCGCCGACGCGGTCGCGGCCGTTGTAGTCGCCCATCGGGATGCCGGCGGCAACTGCGGCGTCGACGAACTGGCGTGCTCCCGGCAGAACCGGGCCGCGCACCGACACGCCCAGCGGGCCTTCGGTGTTGTGCGACTCGAAGTCGACGACGATGTCTCCGCTTGGTGCCAGACCCTCGCTCTTGCGGAAATACGGCAGCAGCTCGTCATAGCCCCAGCCGGTAGCCCCGCCGTCAGACCATGCATCGAAGTCACCCGGATGGCCGCGCACGTAGGCCATGTAGTTGATGCCCGACGATCCACCGAGCATCTTGCCGCGCGGCACCATCATCCGACCGTCGCGCAAGCCCAGCCCCGCCCGTCCGGCGTCAGCCGTGTACGCCCAATCGGTTTCCGGATTCACCTGCAGCGACGCGCACGCCGCCGGCATCGCCTCGGCTGCCGGCGGCCGATCGCCCGCCTCGAGCAGCGCCACCCGGCAATCCGGATCCTCCGACAACCGCGCCGCGATCACCGCACCAGCCGAACCCCCGCCGATCACCACAAAGTCGTATCTATCGTCCATACGCTGAACCTATCCGACTTGTTGTGTCCTCGGTGTGACAACGTGCGCGCCGCGTGGCCGTCTCACGAACCAACCGCGATATCGGACACCGCCTGCAGATAGAGTCGCGGGCGAGGTCGGTCCGGGGGTTTCACCAGATTGCCGCCCATGATTGGGAGCTGATCGAATGCAGGCGGACGAGGAGAAGCAGAACGTTCGGACGCGCGGTGTGAGCCGGCGTATGGGGATCCTGGCGCTCGAGTTTCCGGCCATGCTGGAGTTCGACGACCCGGGGCTCGAGTGGCGGCGCTTGTTCTCGGAGCTGTTCGGGACGTTCCTACTGGTCACGGCTGGGGCTGGCGGCGGAGTGGTTGACGCGGTCAGCCACGGGATGATCAGCCGTCCGGCAGTGGTCGCCGCTCCGGGCCTGATGGTGATGGCGATCATCCTCTTCATGGGCGCCGTGTCAGGTGCCCATCTGAACCCGGTGGTAACGATCGCGTTCACGCTGCGAGGTGACTTTCCCCGGCGGCGCGTGCCTGGTTACGTGCTCGTTCAGTTGGTCGGCGCGACGCTCGCGTGCGTGTTCCTCCGAGTGGTGTTCGGCAAGGTCGGCATGCTCGGCGCGACGGAGCCGGGAGCGCACATCCACGACTGGCAGGCGGCGCTGATCGAGCTGGTCCTGACCGGCGGGCTCGTGAGCACGATTCTCGGGACGGCGTCGCGCGCGCAGAACGTCGGACCGTTCTCGGCGCTCGCCGTCGGCGGCTACATCATCCTCGCCGGGCTGTGGTCCAGTCCCGTGAGCGGCGCGTCGATGAACCCGGCGCGGTCGTTCGCTCCGGATCTTGTAATCGGCGACTTCACGCACTTCTGGGTGTATCTTGCCGGACCTCTCGCGGGCGCGCTGATCGCCGTCGCGTTCGCTTGGATCTTGCGCGGTCCGGGAGGAGACCCGGGCGGGCTGGACGCCGCCCGCGGCACCCTAAACGACGCGGATATCGACGCTTCGCGCGGGTCTCCAGATCCCGCTCGGAGACCGCATCCCTGACGACCCCCGAATAAGGCCCGCGTGGCGCGGCATCTGCCATGATCGGCTGGTGGCGAAGTCGAAAAACGAACCGGTCGCGAAGCCGCCGATCGGAAGAATCAAGTGGCTCGACGACGTCGCCGAACACGACTACGACGCGGCCGCGGCCTACCTGTCGCTCAAGCTCGACAGCGACACGGTTGAGAAAATGGTCAAGCGGCTGCGGAAAGCTTCGGTGACGACGCGGCGGGCGAACGACATCCTTCGTGCAGCCGGGCTGTCGGCAGCATCGCTGGACGATCCGGGCGTCATGAAGGACCTGATCAAGGTCATCGAGGGCAAGCGTCTCAGCCCTGTCCTCGTCGTCAGCACCGACGCCGCTGCAGACATCGCCGACGGATACCATCGCGTCTCGCTCGCGTATCGCATCGACGCTTACTCAGAGGTACCGCTCAAGATCGCCTGACCGCAAGACGCCCCTGGCGCCATTCGGCCTGTCGACGCCGGACGGTCGCGTTAGTCGCTTTAGTCTCGTGACGCGACGATTGGACGGCTTGCGCGGACGGCGGACGCGGCTCTGATCGGCCGAGATCGCGAGCGCGCGCAGCTCGACCAGCTCGTGGATGAGGCTGCCGCTGGCGAGAGTGGGGCGCTGGTGATTCGCGGCGAGGCTGGAATCGGCAAGACGGCGCTGCTGGAGTACGCCGCCGGCCGGCCGACGGGGATGATGGTGCTCCGGGTCGGCGGGGTGGAGTCGGAATCCGATCTGGCGTTCGCGGGGCTGCTCGGGTTGCTGCGGCCGGTGCTCGATCGGTTCGATGGCCTGTTCGAGATGCAGCGTCGCGCGCTCGCGGGTGCGCTCGGGTTGGCGGAGGCGAGCTCCACCGACCGCGTTCTTTCTGGTATCGATGATCACCACGTCCGCGCGCTTCTCGCTCGCCGCCGCCAGCGCCTGCTCACCGGTGGCTACATCGGCGACCTCCAGCCCTTCGGTCTGGAGCAGCGCGCGGATCGCCGCACGAGAGACCTCGTGCGGGTCGACGATCAGGACACTCAGCGCAGTTGAGGTGAGCTCGGCACCCGACATGCCGACACTGTCGTCCGCCGCCGGTCCGCTCGCATCAGGGAGCTCACGAGTCGGCTGTGCGTCGGGCAGAGAGGGAGCGGTCGGGATCCGCCACGCTGGCTTGGAGATCACGAACGATCCTGCCCAGAAGTCCCGATGCGAGAAGCCCGGGCGCGAGCGGACCGGATGCGTTCTCCCCGACGGGTGGAAGCAGTCCCAAGGCGGTGCTGACCGCCCCGGACATGTGGTCGAGCTGCCAGCGGATCTCCTCACTCATGGCGTCTGGCCGATGGGGGGCGGCCAGGCCGGCTGCCCGTGCGGCGTACGCGGCGGCGCCCAGGGCGTGCGCGCCCATGTGCGGGATGGCCGCGGCGTGTCCAGCCGCTCGGGCGGCGGCCGCGGCCGCGGGGGCACTCACCTCGCGGGCGGCTCCTCCATTTACAAAGCGACGGCGGATCCCCTCCGCGACGCCAAGCTCGCCACGGGCGAAAGCGCGGGCCCGGGCGATTGCATCACGCGGCCGGCTATCCCGCGGGGCTTCCGCCTCGAACAATCCGAGTACCCGCTCCGCGCAGTCCGCCGCCCAAGCCGCGACGATCCGCCGGTCAGCTTCGCTCAACGTCTGCGGAGACCTCACGCGCCGATTCTTCCACGCGTTTTGACGCTCGGGCCGCTATGCCGCCGAGTGGGATCGGCTGACCTCGCCGAGATCCACAGCGGATGCCAGTATTCGATAGTCCTCGTGAATCGGCATCTCAAACGTGTCATCTACACATCGGACCGCCTCAAGGCCCTCCCCGTCGCCGGTCGAGCGCTGCGGGCGCTCGAGCGGTCGTCGCGCACGCGCGATCCGCAGGAGGCCTGGTTCTGGGACCACTACCAAACGGCTGCGCGGCAGGTCGTGGAGTTCTGCCGCGGTGACGTTGCGATCGAAGGCTCCGATATCGCTGACATCGGATGTGGCGACGGGATCATCGCCCTTGGCATGGCCCACCGAGTGCGCCCGCGCGTACTCGTTGGGTTCGACATCGTCCCGACCAACTCGGAGATACTGATCGACCGAGCGCGCAAACAGCGGGTAGCGAGGTCGCTTCCCTCAGCACTGGAGTTCAGGCAGTCAGCGCCAACCGAGCTACCAGCCTCGGACGATTCGTTCGACTTCGTCTACTCGTGGTCGGCCTTCGAGCACATCGCCGATCCGCTGGCGGTGCTCACGGAAATCCACAGAATCCTCCGGCCGAACGGCGCGTTCTTCCTTCAGCTCTGGCCGTTCTACCTGTCGCCCGACGGCTCTCACCTGCAGGACTGGTGCCCGGAGGAGTTCCATCATCTGGTCGAAACCAAGTCCGCGACGATCGAGCGCGTACGCGGATCGAGCCGACATGACAAAGACTGGACGGAAATCATGATCCGCGAGTACGAGCGGCTCAACCGGCTCACCGTCTCGGATCTCCAACAGGCAGTGCACGCCGCCGGCTTCGAACCTCGGATTCTTCAGCTGCTCCCCAAACGCGCTCGCCTCTCACCAGCGCTCGATTCGTACGCGTGGTCTGATCTCGGAATCGGCGGAATCAAGCTCCTCGCGACCCCAAGCGCGTAAGCGCCAGGCGCCAGTCGTTGCACGTCATCAAGTGCCCCTTCGGGAACTCGAATTCGCATGCCTCGAGCAGCTCGAAGCCGAGCTTGCGGCAGATCGCGTTCGACGGCGTGTTGTCGACGTTCGGGAAGGCGTGCATGAAGGGGTGCTTGTCGTCGCGCCTGGCGAGCTCGATCGCCTGCGCGGTCGCCACCATCGCAATGCCACGGCCCTGAAACTCCGGCACCACCATCCAGCCGACCTCGTAAACGTGCTCGCCGCGCCACTCCTTCGTCCAGAAGCCGACCGAGCCGACGCCCGCGCCGCTCGCCACGTCCACGATCTTGAACATTCGATCGCCACCCTCAAGGCGCACGTAGCGACCCTGACGCTCGCGCAGGTTGTCCGGGCCCTCCGGGCCGCCGAGGTGCGCGGTCATGCGCGGGTCGCCCATCAGCCGCTCGAGCAGTGGCAGATCGCCGCTGCCCCACGGCTCCAGGGTCACGGTAGCGCTCACTGGATCCAGCCTAGTAACCGTCGCGATCCGGGCGCGTCTGTCACCGGCACGTTGCGCGTCGTTCTGAGCGCAAGGCCGGCGCAGGCCCAAGGTATCCTCCAGGCCCGTCAACCGACATGCGCTGGTGCCATCGGGAGTGGATCGTGCCCTACGTCGTGGATTTCAACACCGTCTCGACCACCGGACTGGAGTCCTCGCCGGTCGCCTCCTCGCTCGCCGGCCTGCGCGCGAACGAGGCCCGCTACTTCAAGAACAAGTACGACCACGTGTTCACGGTGGAGCCGGCGAGCGACGCGAAGGCGACCGTTGACTGGGTGCACCGGATCCTCAAGGAGGAGCGCGACATCGTGATTTCGTCTCGTCCGCTCGAGGCGACGGCCTTCGAGGTCGAGAACATCCGAATGGCCTACGTCTTCTATGAGAATGGCCTGTCGATCAACGTGATGTACACGATCGACGACGCCGGGAAGCGGGCGGTCGGGTTCAAGCTCTCCGAGGGGATGGACATCCCCCCGGAACTTGCCTCGCGGTTCAAGTTCGCGAGGCAGAAGTCGAAGCTGGCCGGAACGATTCGCGGGTCGTACTTCGTCCTCAAGAACGAGTACTGACCCGCGCTCAGCGCAAGCCGGCCACGCGAAACTCGCGCGAGGCTGGCGGGTTCCCCATCGGTTTGCCGCCGTAGATCACGTGTCCGTTCGCACTCTGGTAGGTCAGCCACGGGATCGTCGGCTGCTGGTCGACACCCGGCTTGGAGTAGTCGCACACGCCCGAGGGGAATGTCTTCTCGAGCTCAGCCCATTGGCCCTGCGTGAACGTGATGCCCGGATAATCGGACTGGCGCAGCGGTTTCAGTTGGCACTTGTTCGCGTCGGTCGTGATCGCGTCGCCTGCCACGGTGCGCGGCGTGCCCTCGACGTTCACCTCTCCAGCTGGACAGAGGCTGCTCGACAGCTTGTGTCCCTTGCCGTCCCAGCACTCGTCGGTGAGCGTTGAGGGCTTGTCGCGAATGAGCTTCTGCGGTAGCGGCGTGCCGCTTTGATCCCGCTCGACCGCGGTCAGCCAGTGGTCCATCGCGATGAAGCTGTTCAGCTCGCAGTTCTTGTCGGCAGTCAGCGGGTCGGGGCCCTCCCAGATCAGCTGATTGGCGTGGGTGCCGTGCTCGCGGTCGAGCCGAGCGCGGACGGCGAACGCACGATACGCGTCGTGGAACAGCCCCGGGTTCGGGCCGCGGCAGTCGATGATCGCCGTCTGGTTGAGGTTGTTGGCCTCGTTGATCATGCCGCTCCGGTATGCCCTCGCCAGTGACGGCGAGGCGCCGTTGTCGCGGGCCGCAATCGGGTTGGCGTCGATGTCGAGCCCGCCGAGCTTGGCATTGAGGTCGACGAAGTCAGCCGCGGTGATCTGGCCTTTCCTCAGCGCCTCGAGGCCGTACTGCACGCCGACGTTGTCGACGGGCGGCCGCACGAAGCCGTGACCGATCTTCTTCTCGTCGGCGGACCAGAAGGTCTTCGGCTCCGGCCCGAAGACGTTGATCGCTGCGTCCTGGATCGTGCAGCGCACGCCTCCCGGGTTCGTCAGCGCGTTGTAGCGGTCGGCGTCGGTCGTGCCCGGACACGGGTCGGTCGGAACGGCCACGTGGAACTGGGCCTTGTCCGAGACGTTGGCGTTCTGGACGCCGTCCGGCCCCCCGAGGACGTCCCCCATCTGAGCCGAGGTCCACCCGACGCCGGCGCCCCACTTCGCAACGTTGTTGAAGTACTTCAGCAGTAGGTGGTAGTCCAGGAACTGCGGTGCGGTGCTCCACGCATCCGGAAAGGAGCAGGTCGGCAGGATTCCCTGGTACACGCCGGGGTAGGCGTTTGCGATCCATTGCTCCGCCAGCGAGCCACCCGAGCATCCGCTGCCGATCGTGTAGCGAATCGTGCCGTAGGTCTTGATCACGTGCTCCTTGGCCATGACCAGTGACTCAGCCTGCAGTGGGAGGTTGCAGTTGTGGCCGCTGTTGTCGAGCGCGGTCGACATGGTCACGAACCCCTTGCCGAGTGCGTAGTCATCAGCAGCGTCGCCCGTTGTCCCGGGAGCGACGCCCGTGAGATGGTCGTCCCCGCACGAAAACCCGTGCAGGATCAACAGCTCGTGATCGAACTGTCGCTGGGGCGCGACCGCGCTCCATGGCTTGCCTGGCTGGTAGAGAGCAGAGATCTGGTACTGGTCGCGATCCATGTAGCCGGTCTCGATCCGCACGATGAACGGCACCGTGACGCCCCTGTCGGTCTTCGTCTGCGCGATATCGGACGGCGGGTTGGACGGGTCATAACGCTGGAACCCTCGTTTGGCTGGATCGGTCGACATGTACACGTACTTGAAACGCGTCGCTTGATCGCACTTCCTGTCGACCGCTCCCGCTTCGCAGGTCCACGGCTCGAGTTGAGGCCCCGAGAAAACGGGGCCGCCCTTTACATGATTGATCAGCACGATCCGCGTTGCCCAGCCGCTGCGCAGGGTCGCCTGCAGCACGTTTCGCCCCAGCGCGAGCCCGGTCACCAGGCCTTCGAAGTGGCCGTCCCGGCGGATCGCGAAATTCCTGGTCACGTTCCGGCGATCAAGCATGACCTTGACCCTCGGCGTGTTGGAGCGGGAGAGGTTGATCGCCACCAGCGCCGAGCCTCCGCTGACGAGATCGGCCCGGCCCGACTGGACCGAGATCGACAGCGCCGGCCTCCGATGCCTTGCGGCATCCGCCGGGAGCGCGGCCAAACACACGACCGAAACTCCTGCTGCCAGGACGATCCAGAACCTGCCTCTCCCTGCCCTGCTGCTGCGGTTGCGCACTCCTACCCCTCGATCTCTGGTTGACGCACCACCCGGCAGGCGCAATCTTCCCAAACCGGGTGAGATCGGGCGCCGACCGACACTGAAGCTGCGGCCGCTGAGATTCAGGACGCCGCGTTCGTGCTGGGTTTCGGACACAATTCGATCGTGCGTGAATCGAGCGATCCCGTCACCGTTGATGAGCTGCTGGCGGAAGCACGAGCCAGCCTTGCCCGCCTGACCCCCGGCGAGGCTCTCGCTGCGGTCGATGCCGGGGCGATCATGGTCGACATCCGGCCAACGGAACAGCGTGAGCGCGACGGGCACCTGCCAGGCGCGCGAGTGATCCCGCGGAACGTCCTCGAATGGCGCCTGGATCCGCACAGCGAGCATCGGGATCCCGATGTGGCGCACACCGACCGGCCGGTCATCGTGGTTTGCGACGCGGGCTATCAGTCGAGCCTCGCGGCCGCGACGTTACGCCGCTTGGGACTCGATGCCACCGACGTAATCGGAGGCGTTCAGTCCTGGCGGGCGGATGGCTTGCCGCTGACCTAAGAGCGGGCGGGCGAATGCTGACCCGAGCTGGCGACGAACGGACCAATCGGTACGGTGTTGGCGATGAGCGGCGACAGCGAGTCCCGGCCGATGCCGATCCTCGTTTCGGATGCCGAGCGCGAGCGCAGCGTCGCGCTCCTGCGTATCGCGGTCGGCGATGGGCGGCTTACCCTGGAGGAGTTCAGCGAGCGCGTCGACCTTGCCTACGCCGCTCGCACCGACCGGGAGTTGGCCACTCTGGCTCGAGACCTGCCCGCCACCGCCGTCGCGTCGGCCGCTGTTGCCGAGGACACCGAACAGCACCGGGCCTTCTGCTCGCATCTGGTCCGCACGGGACCGTGGTCGGTCGCTCGCCGCTCCTCGTGGCGGTCGATCTTCGGAACGATCGACCTCGATCTGCGCCAGGCGCGGCTCGCCGACCCAGACACCGTGCTGGAGGTCTACAACCTGTTCGGCACGGTGACGGTGGTCGTCCCCGCCGGCGTCGAGGTGGTCGTGCGCGGGGGTGGGCTGTTCGCCAGTCAGAAGATCGAGTCGCCGGAGCGTCCGCCGGTCGCCGGCGGACCGAGGCTGACGATCGACGCCCGTGGCCCCGGCGGCACCCTGCACGTGCGCGCCCGGCCATCGCGCCCGACGGTGAAGCAGTCGAGCGAGCGAGCCAAGCGATCGATCAAGAAAGCGCTCAAATAGCTCAGTCATGACGGTCCCCGGCTGGGAGGTGCACTGGCCGCCCGGCTTTCGTGCGCAAGACCTTGATCTCACCGCAAAGGGGAGCCTTCCGGCCGCTTGGGCAGGCGTTTGGGCGAGCGCTCCGTCCACGCCGACGCTGTTCGATCAAGACCATGGCTGGACGAACGCGGCGGAGCTCGAGGACGCCACCCGCCGCGTGGCTGGACGCCTGCAGGCAGCCGGACTCGAGCCGGGGGATCGGATGCTGTTCAGCGCCGAACCCTCGCTCGAGCTCGTCGTCGCTCATATCGCAGCGCTCCGCTCGGGGATCGTCGTCGTGCCCGCCAACACCGCCTACCGGGAGCGTGAGGTCGCGCACATCGTGAACGACGCCCGGCCCAGAGCCGCGTTGGTCGACGATCGTGATCGCGCCGACTGGGTCGTCGCCGCCGGCGGACCGAAAACATTGGTGGTCGGGCCCGACGTCGATCTCCCCGACGGTGATCCGGCGATCCTCGATTCCGCGGACCCCGAGACGCCCGCGCTGATCGGTTACACGTCGGGGACGACCGGCAGCCCAAAGGGGGCGGTGCTTACGCACGCGAACCTGCTCGCGGGAAGCGAGTCGGTTGGGCTCGCGTGGCGCTGGACCGCGTCCGACCGGCTCGTGCTGGCGCTGCCTCTGTTCCACGCCCACGGACTCTGCGTCGGCCTGCACGGCACGCTGCTCGCCGGCGCCTCGGCCGTGTTGCTCCCACGCTTTGAGCCCGACGCCGTCCTCGACGCGGCTGGCGCTCACGAAGCCAGCTTGTTCTTCGGGGTGCCCACGATGTACCACCGGCTCGCCCAATCGGCGCGAGTGGCCGAGCTCGGCAGGCTTCGGCTCTGCGTGTCAGGCTCGGCGGCCTTACCCGCCGAGCTTCACCGCGCACTCGGCGATCGCAGCGGTCAGCAGGTGCTCGAGCGCTATGGCATGACCGAGACATTGATGAACGTCTCGAACCCCTACGCCGGCGAGCGCCGTGCCGGGAGCGTCGGTTTTCCGTTGCCCGGAGTCGAGCTCCGGCTCTCAGATGGGGAGATCCAACTGCGCGGGCCGAACGTCTTCGCCGGCTACTGGGAGCAACCGGAGGCCACCACTGAGAGCTTCACCGATGGATGGTTTCGCACCGGGGACCTCGGACGCCTCGACCCGGACGGATATCTTCACATCCTCGGGCGTTCCAAGGAGCTGATCATCTCTGGCGGCCTGAACGTCTACCCCCGCGAGGTCGAAGACGTGCTGCTCGACCATCCCGACGTCGCGGAGGTCGCGGTCGTTGGCACACCATCAGACGAATGGGGCGAAGTGGTGACCGCGTACGTCGTCCCCACCGGCGAGCACCCCTCGCCGGACCCGCTGCTGAGATTCGCGGCCGAGCGACTGGCGGCATTCAAGCGCCCTCGCCTCGTGCACTTCGTCGACAGCCTGCCGCGCAACGCCCTTGGCAAGGTGGTCAAGCACGAACTCGAGCAGTGAGCCCGCGACGGCGATCGATCAGCTGAGTACCACCGCCGTCAGCGCACGCCGTCAGCCGGCGGATCCGCCGGCCAGCGAGAGGTCGCCCGCCACCGGTGGAGCGAGGTGCGCGTCGACCCAGTCGGTGATCGTCTTGACGACGAGCCGGGTGTCGTCCCACATCGGCACATGCCCGACGTGAGGCAGCACGTCGAACGCCACGTTCGGGATCTCTCGCTTGAAGCGCGCCGAGCAAGTCGCGAGCGGGAGGATCCGGTCAAGCTCCGCCCACGCGATCAGCGTCGGCGCGGCGACCCGGTCGAGGTCCTCGAGGTGCCCGCGACCGCCGCGGAGGCTCGAGAGGACATCGTTGACGACCGTGCAGCCGAGCGGATCGAGACTCAGGTCAGCGGCATCGGCCGGAGCGATCAGCTCGCCGTGGCGCATGATGTCCCACAGCGCGACCTTGCGCGCACCGGACCAGCGCATGAGGTGCGGGATCTGCCCGCGCGAGCTGCGGACGATCCGCATCTGGCGCGCGAAGAAACGTGCGATCCGCTCCGGCTCGCGACCGCCGATCTCCCAGCCGCCACCCGGCGAGATCGCGACGACGCTCCGCGCGCGGCCGCGCTTGGCGAGCTCAAGCGCGAGCGACCCGCCCATCGAATTGCCGACGAAGTGGGCGCTGCCGACGCCGAGCTCGTCGAGATGGTGCTCGAGCGAGTCGCCGGCATCCGCGACCTTCTCGAGGCGCATGCCGGTCGGGTAGGCGGGTCCGCCGTTGTGCCCCGACAGCGTCGGCGCGATCACCTCGTAGCGAGCGACGAGGTCCGCGAGCACCGGCTTCCAATGACGCCAATGCCCGGTGAACCCGTGGAGCAGGACTACGGGCTCGCCGCTTCCGGCCCGGTACAGGGAAGATGAAGTCTCAGCCATGAGCGGGGAATCCTAATGTGAATCCGGCCGACACCCGAGCGGGGAGCCGATTCGTGGCATGGGACGGCGCTAGTGCGCCGTGAACGTGGTGCGAATCCCGACCGGCTTGTTGGTCGGGTTCGTGTACGCGATCGCGAGCTTCGGACCGGCTGCGCTGCGCAACGACTGGCCGCGCGTGCGCGGCCGCACCGTCAGCAGCACACCCTTCCCTTTGCGCCGGCAGCCGACCGTCAGGCGCGGTCGTTTTACCTTGCGAATCGCGCCGCTCACGGAACCGCTGTAGCCGGCAGCGGAATGAGTGAGCTTGACGGTGACCGCCGCGTCGATCCGACCGCAGGCACCGGCCGCCGTGTGTGCACGATCTGACGCCGCGCCCGTCTTCGGAATCGCGAGCGCCATCCGCAGGCAGACGTTGAGCATCGCAGCCTGGAGCTCGAGATCGCTGAACGTGTAGACGTAGTCGATCGGTTTGGTTGCGATCGGCAGGTACGACAGCAAGACGCAGGCGAGCACGGCCTGGCTGCGCTTCGACTGCTTGGCCAGCCATGGGAAGTCCTCGACCAGCCCACTCGTCACATCGTCGAACGCGGCCGGGTCGGTGCCAGGCGTAGGCTGGATCGCGAACGACCCCTGAGTCGCGCTCGCCGGAATGTTGTCCGTGGACGTGATCAGGCTGCCGTTGGCCGGAGCGGTCCCCGTGCTCGTCTCGCTCCCCCCGTTCGCTGGGAACGCCTGCGCGGGCGCGACCTCCCCGATCGCGACGGCCAGCGCGACTGTGACGACCCCGACGAAAAGCGCCCCGTGAGCCCTCACCATGCGCAGATCCTAGTCACCACGTGACTCGTCGACAAGCGACGCAAACACGCCTTAGAAGCTTCATAACGAAGACTCACTCGGGTCTTACGGCTGTCGGGCAATCTGTGCGCAGATGACAGCGTCGATGCACCAACTCGCGGCATTCGAACTCCAGGCTCCCGGTCGGGCTCATTGCTCGACTGCCGCCGATCGCATGTCGCTCAGGGCCACCGAGGACGGCTGGTCGCTGATGGCGCGCGACGGGAAGGTCGTCTTCCGAGGCTTCGGGCTCGCGGGCCGCCGGCAGTGCCTTCAGTTCGCCCACCAGCTCGGCGTCCTCGCCGTCGTCGGCTGACAGCGGACGGACTCAGGGCGTCGAGCCTGAACCCGGGCAGTCAGCTGACGCTGATCAGGTCAACGACGAAGACGAGCGTCTCGTCAGGCCCGATGACACGCCCGGCGCCGCGTTTGCCGTAGGCGAGCATCGGCGGGATCGTGATCCGGCGGCGGCCGCCGGCCTTCATCCCCGCTACGCCCTGATCCCAGCCGGCGATCACCTGACCCTTGCCGAGCGCGAACTTGAAGGTGTTGCCGCGGTCCCACGATGCATCGAACTGCTCGCCCGTCTTCCAGGAAACGCCGACGTAATGGACCTCCACGATGCGCCCCGACACAGCCTCGTCACCCTTACCGAGGACGATGTCCTCGAGCTCGAGCTGGTACGACGGCGGCTCCCCGGAGGGCACCGCGACCTCGGGCTTCTCGCTGATCGGCACACCCCAACCCTAGCCGACGTCCCGAGATCAGGAGCGGGCGCGAGCCGAAAGCTGCGACAGACTCATGTGGCGGGAATCGGACACCCGCCAGCAGAGCATCCCGGTCGCCGCCGCCACGATCAGCACCGCCGGCCACGGACCGATGACGAGGCCGATCAGATGCGACAGCGCGAACGCGCCCAATCCGGCGATCGTGAGCGCGGCGGTGGTTCGGCGACCATCTCTGCGTATCCAGACGGCGATGCAAGCGAGCGCGCACGCGGCCAGCACGAGTCCGCCGAGTGGACGCGAGTCACTGCCGACCGCAACCGCATAGCCGATGATCAACCCGGCCGCCGCGATCGGAGCCGTCGCGATCCGCTCATTCACGCCGCGGATGCTAGACGGCGGAATCGAGCAGCTCCGCGTGCTCGCTCTCCGGAGGCGTGCCGTAGGCATAGACGATCAGGTCCTGATCGCCGTGGTTGACCGTCTGGAGCGCCGTACCCGGCTCGACGCGGATCACGCCGCCGACGGGTGCATCCTCGCGCACGGGCGGCTCGCCGAGGTACATCGAGAGGGTCCCGCCGAGCACTACGAACGTCTCCACCTGAACGGGGTGGCGGTGGCGGCGGCCCTTGGCACCCGGTTCGTAGCGCCATACGTTGGCGCGGATCTCGCCCGAACCGGCCTGCTCGCTCAGCTCGGCGACGTGGCGAGCCGGCTCGCCTGAAGCGTGCGGCCGGGTGAGCCATTCGAACTCATCGGGGCGGAGCACTCGATAGGCCATACCCTCAGCCTAGGCCACCGGATCGACAAGTCAGGCTGCCGACCCGATCAAGAAGCGCTCGTCCAGGCGCCGCTCGAGGTTCTCGCCCCAGCTCCGCAGGGGCAAGTCGCGCCAGCTCGCGACCGACGGAAGACCGGCCTCGATCCGCTCGTAGCGCAGTGCGAGCTCGCGCTCGGCCTCGGCGAGCATCCACTCCCCTGCGACACGTGAGGCAATCCGTTCCTTGACGTCGCGCCGCGCCCTGCGGGTGAGGTGGACGGCTCGGTCGAAGATCGCCTCGAGCCAGGCGACGTGCATGTCTGTCTGGAGCGTGCCGCCGTAGCTGGCCGCCCGCTTGCGCCAGCGATGACGGACGAAGAATGTCAGCCGGCCGCACTCGAACTGCTCCGGGTAGAGCTGGCGAATCATCGCGCCGCACGCACAGCTTGACTCGTGCGACGCGTACAGC
The DNA here is from genome assembly GCA_963712675.1 of uncultured Solirubrobacteraceae bacterium. Taxonomy (GTDB): domain Bacteria; phylum Actinomycetota; class Thermoleophilia; order Solirubrobacterales; family Solirubrobacteraceae; genus Palsa-465. Next base: position 46,022 of record CAVQJF010000016.1, on the reverse strand, counting down.
GTCCCCGAGCGCAGCTTGCCGCCGTGCAACTCGAGTCCGCTGATCAGCGCGGCCAAGAGGGGATCGGGAAGGTCGGACAGCACGCGTCTGAGCGTGTACTCCCGATCATCGATGACCACCTGCGGCAGCGCCGAGAGCGCGCCGTTCTTTCTCAACAAAGGCATTGCTCACAACCTGGATACCCACAAGCCTACCGATCCTAAAACCGCCGTTAGCGACCGCTTTCAGCGCCCGATCTACTTCTTCTTCTTCTTCAAGGGTGCCGTGGTGCTCGATGGTGTAGAGGTCGTCCCAGCCGAGGTGGAGCTCGTCGGGCTCTTGATGACTGGGGCTGTTTTCGCCCCCGAAGCTCCAACCGCCTGCGCCCTCAGTCCCTTGAGCTGCTGTCGGAGCTCGATCCGCGTCGTCTTCGGCGCCAGGCTGACGGCCTTCGCCGCCGCGAGGTCACCGAGACTCAACTGCTTCCCCTGGTACGCCGCGACCGCGAGATCCTCGTAGTACGTGGGCACCGTCGGATTGGCTGCGGTCACGATCTGCCACGCGCTCGCTTCGTTCTTGAACTGCCCGAGGATGTCGTACGCCCGGGCGGCCACAACCGCGAGCTGTGCGTCGGGGTGCTTGGCGACCTGCAGATAGCTCTGCCAAGCCTGCGTGGCAGCGGTCAGCTCGGCGCGCCCGTTGGCGGTGTATGTGCTGGTGGCGGTGTTGAAGTCGTTGCCCTGGCCGGCCGACGCATACCTCGCCTGCACGAGCGCGAACCAGCCGGCGGGGTTCTTGGGGTCGGCCTTCGTCTGCGCGAGCGCCTGCTTCTCCTGCTGGCTGACCGCCTGCTTCTGAGCGCCGCCGTTGCCGCTGCCGTTGAATGCGTTCAGGATCCCGCCGAACCCGTTGCCGGCACCGACGCCGAACAGGACAAGGCCGCCGCCCATCAACAGTGCGAGCCCGAGGTAGACGCCTTGAACGGTGCGGCGGCGGCCTCGACTGCGAAGATCAAACAGCATCGGTCAGGAGCCCTCGTCGATAGTCGCGAGTTCGGATGCGGCGCGCGCCGCTTCGCGGCGGTCTGCGATTTTGAGCAACACAATGCTGAGCAGGTAGAGCAGGATCAGCGGGAGCATCTCCAGAGCGGTCGTCACTGGATCCGCCCCGGGCAGAGCGGCCGCGATGACCGAGATGCCGACGACAGCGTAGCGCCAGTGGCGCGTCAACGTCTGCGCGTTGATCGCGCCGACCCGGTCGAGCCCGAGCAGCCCGAGCGGCAGCTGGAACGCTAACCCGATCCCGAGCATCGTCAGAATCTCGAACGTGTAGTAGGCCTTCGCCTGAACGAGGATGTCGAAGTTGCCGCTGTTGTAGCCCTGGAGGAAGTGCACCGCCGGCGGCAGCACGATCAGATATGTGAACGCCACGCCGATCGCGAACAGCACCGGCGCCGCGAGCATGATCGGGATCGCGGTCCGGCGCTCGCGCGGGTTGAGCGCCGGGATCACGAACGCGTAGCCCTGGTAGATCAGGAACGGCAGCGAGAACAGCAGCGCGAAGTACGCCACGACGGTCAGCGTGGTCGTGAACGGCTCGCCGATCCCGATCGTGATCGGTTTGACCTGGTTCGGGACCGATTTCGGCAGCGCCGTCGCGGCCTCGTGAGCGCCCTGCTCCATCAGCTGCGCCGCCTGGCGCTCGGCAGGCGACCGCGCCAAAGCCGCCAGCGCTGCCGCGCCGGTCGCGAGTTGTGCGAGGCCGTGCTCCTCGGATGCCGCCGCGCCGGGCAGCCCCGAGAGCTGCCCGTGCTGAGCCGTCGAGGTCGGGTGCGGCAGCGCTCGGTTGAGAACACTGAGCAGCGCATGGTTCTGCCAGAAGCAGACCGCGAACGCGATCCCGAGCACGATCGCGGAGACGATCAGCCGCGAGCGGAGCTCGTCGAGGTGGTCGACGATGCTCAGGCGGTCTTCATGCCCGATCGGCCGCAGCGCCTTCGCCATCGCCGGCTGCGAGGACTAGCCCGCGTGATCGGCGGGCGTCGCGGTCGTCCCCGGCGGCGCCGACTCGGGAGCCACAGCATCAGCGGGAGCGGCGGCCTGGGAACTCGCCTTGGTGATCTCGGGGCGGTCGTCGTCCTCGTCGGACGAATTGCCCGTGATCGAGTCTTTGAACTCGCGTAGTCCGGTGCCCAGCGAGCGGCCGAGTGTCGGTAGCCGCTTCGGCCCAAAGAACAGCAACAGCACCACCAGAACTATGAGCGCGTCGGCATACGGGTTACGAAACATCTCTGCTTCCTCCGAATGGGGGGCTACAAGGGTAGCGGCAGTCACGCTACGAGCGCGGAAATCCCGCTCAAGGTCGAGCTCTCCGCGGCCGATTAATTGTTCATCCAGGGAGGCGCCAGATGAACGAGAACCAAAACCAACACTCAGTCCGCCGAATCGTCTTGCCGAGCGGCCGCTCGATCGACGTGGTCCGCTTCCATGACGCCGAGCCGCCAGCACCCGCTGGGCTGCACATCTGCCGGGAGTGCAACTCGGAGCTGGTCCAGCCGATCGGGTGGGGCCAGGTCTCACCCGACCACTGGGAGCTCGAACTGCACTGCCCCAACTGCGGCCATACGCGTGAGGGCACGTTCGACCAGGACGACGTCGCGCTGCTCGAGGAGCAGCTCGACACCGGCGTCGAGGCGATCCTCCGCGACCTCAAGCGCCTGACGCACGCCAACATGGCCGATCAGATCGACCGCTTCTCGGCGGCGCTCGACGCCGATCTGATCCTCCCCGAAGACTTCTAAGTAACTTCTGCATCGGGGCACAGGGGCCGCCTCGCGGGCTGAGCGGTGTTCGTGAGCCCGAGAGGCCTACGAATACCGCTCGACCACACCGTCGGCGACCAGCTCCAGCGCGGCCCGCTGGCGCTCGCCCAGCACGGGCAGGGCCGATTTGGCGGCCGCCACGAGTCTGAGCGCGCGCTCGCGCGCAGCCGCGAGCGCCCCGGTGTCGGCGATCCGCTCGCAGACCGCGCGCGCGTCGGCGGCTGTTCGGATCGCCCGCAGATCGATCTCCGCCAGCGATGAATCGCGCTCGGCGGCCACGATCAGCGGCAGCGTCACGGTTCCGTCAAGCAGATCCGCGCCCCGCGGCTTCCCGGTGCGCTCGGGCGGGCCGGAGACGTCGAGCACGTCGTCGAGGATCTGGAATGCGATCCCGATCTGCTCGCCGAACGCCCCGAGCGCCTCGACGTCGGCGACGGCGCCCTCGATCGCTCCGAGCGCACAGGAGGCCCGGAACAGCACCGCCGTCTTCAGCCGGCAGCGCTCCAGATAGCGCTCCACGGTGACCGACGGGTCCCACGCGTCGGCTCGCTGCATCAGCTCCCCGAGCGCCAGCTCCGAGCACGCGCGGGAGAGGACCTGCACGGCCTGCGCCGAGCCGGAGCCCTCGGCCGCGAGCTCCGCGAATGCGCGGGAGAACAGGAGGTCGCCGGTGGCGGTGGCAAGCCCGCGCCCACCGGTCGCGACGACCGTCGGGCGCCCGCGACGCAACGCCGAGGCGTCGAGCACGTCATCGTGGACGAGCGTCGCGCCGTGGACCAGCTCAACCGCGACCGCAGCCCGGACGAGGCCCTCGGTCTCGGGCGGCGGAGCGCCGGCGGCCAGGCACACGAGCAGCGGGCGAAGTCGCTTGCCGCCCGCGGCGATCGTGTCCCCCGCGGACCGGGCCAGCGCCGGCCCATGGCTCTCGGCGAGCGCGGCCATCCGCTGCTCGACGCGCTCCATCAGCCGCGGCACAGCCGCACCACCGAAGTCGAGCACAGCGACCACGGCGCTCAACGTTCCACCTCGCCCACGTGCAGCGCGATGATCCCGCCGGCGGTCAGCAGGTAGCGCACGCGCCGCAATCCGGACGCCCACATCAGCGCCGCGAGCTGCTCGGGTGCCGGGAAGCGCCGCACGGACTGCGGAAGGTAGCTGTACGCATCGGCGTCGCCCGCGAGTCGCCCCAGAATCGGCACCACGCCATCGAACCAACAATTAAAAAAGATTGACAGCGGCGGCCGCTGCGGCGTCGTGATCTCCAGCACCACAACGCGTCCGCCGGGCCGCACGATGCGGGCCATCTCGCGCAACCCCAGCGGCAGATCTGAGAAGTTTCGAGCGCCGAAGCCGACCGTGGCCGCATCGAACGAATCGTCGGCGTACGGCAGCGCAAGCGCGTTGCCGACCTCGAACCGCACGGCCGATGTCTTGACGCGGGCCAGCGCCAGCATCCGCTCGGAGAAGTCCATCCCGACGACCTCGCCGTCGGGCCCGACGCGCTGCAGCAGCTCGAGCGCCAGGTCACCGGTCCCGGTCGCGACATCGAGCACACGATCCCCAGCCCCGACCGCGGCAAAGTCGGCGGCCCGCTGCCGCCACTGATGGTGCAGCCCGGCGGTCATGACCGAGTTCAGCCGGTCGTAGATGCCGGCGATCCGGTCGAACATCGCCCGGACCTGGGTCTCCTCGAGGGTGCCCGGAAGCGGCCCGGGCCCGTGCTGTGCGCTCACGGTCATGGCGCGGGGCCGCGACTACTGCAGCAGCGACAAGAACCCGACGAGCGCGGCGAACTTCTTCGGCGGCAGGTTCTTGAACGACGGCATCGGCGCGGTCGGGTTGCGGAGCGTCGACGCGATCGCGCCCGGGAGCACGAGGCTGCCGATGTGGGTCAGGTTCGGCCCCGGACCGTCGTTGCCGCTGTCGCCGATCTTGTGGCAAGCGAGGCACCCCGATTGCCCGACCACATTCGCGCCCGCGTTGTAGACGCTGAGCTGGGACGCGGTGAGCGCCGCCGGCGGCTTCATCGTTGGAGCCGCGTTCGGCGACCCGGTGTTCGCGCCTGTGTACGTGAGGTACGCCATCGCCGCGATCGTCAGGACGCCAGCCGTCAACGCGACCGGGCGGCGCGCGATGTTGCGCTCCGGGCTGCGGTCATAGAACGGCAGCAGGAACAGCAGGATCATGCAGATCGTCGGCACCCCGATCGTGGCCATCGGGGTGAACTTCGGGACGTTCTTCATGACCCGGAGGACTTCGAACAGGAAGTAGAAGTACCAGTCCGGACGGGGGACATAGGTGGTCGTCGTGGGGTTGGCCTTCGGACCGAGCTCCGCGCCGAACATCAGCGCCAAGAAGACGATCACGAACATCACGATCACCGCCATCAGCGCGTCCTTGGCGACGATGTAGGGGAAGAACGGCTTCCCCTGGTTCTTCAGGATCGAGTAATCGCGGAGGTACTGCTCCTTCTCTGCCTGGTTCATAAGTGGTTCCTAGACCTCAACCCGATCGAGCTCGAGCTCGTCCTCGGTCTCGGCCTTCATCCATGGCGGCGCGGAGATCCCAAGCTTCATGATCAGCCACAGATGCAGCCCGATCAGCGCCGCGATCAGGCCCGGAACCAGCATCATGTGGATCGCGTAGAAGCGCGACAGCGTGGTCGCGCCGAATTCGGGCCCGGCTCGTAAGAAGTCGGATAAGTAGGGGCCGATCAGCGGACCCGTGCCGTTGATGTTGACGCCCACGATCGTGGCCCAGTAAGAGCGCTGGTCGAACGGCAGCAGGTAGCCGGTGAACGACATCACCAGCGTCAGGATCAACAGCACGACGCCGATGATCCAAGTCAGCTCCCGCGGGTACTTGTAGGCGCCGAAGAAGAACACACGCCCCATGTGCAGGAAGATCAGGATCACCATCACCGAGGCGCCCCACTTGTGCATTCCGCGCACGAACTGCCCCAGGAAGGCCTGATCGGTGATGTAGCGGACGGACTCGTACGCCCCGCCGGACGCATCCGGCTTGTAATACATCGCCAGGAACACGCCGGTCACCGCCTGCGAGAGGAACGCGAACATCGTCGCCGAGCCGAGCGTGTAGAACCAGTTGACGCCAGGCGGGACCTTGCGGAACAGCATCCACCGCACGCCTCCGGAAAGCGAGGTGCGCTCGTCGAGCCAGTCGACGACCGTGATCCCGGCTTCCTGGGCCACCTCGGCCGGCTTCAGCGCGCCGTTGCCGTTGCCGTTGTTGCCGTTCTCGCCGGGCCGCTTCGGCTTCGGCCTCAGCGCTCGGGGGATCGGAGGTGCGGGAATGCGCGGCATCGGCTCAGCTTCCCGGGATCTGCGAGGTCGAGAAGCGAGCCGGGTACAGGAACTGGCCGATTCCGTCGATCGGCTCGCCGGGATCGCGCGGCGAGAAGCGCTCGAGCTCGGAGTTGACCGAGTAACGGGGTCCGAGCTCGACCAGGCCCGTATGGGTGTTCAAGCGCGTGTAGAAGCGGTCAAGCGGACGCACCGGCGGGCCGCCGGCGACCATCCCGCGGAAGTCGTAGACGCCGCCGTGGCACGGGCAGATGAAGCGCTCCGCCGCCTGCACGAAACGCACCGGACAACCGAGATGCATGCACCGCGAAGAGAGGGCGATCCAGTGGTTGTACTGGTCTTCCTTCTCGGTGTCGATCGCCGGGTTGCGGGTGCGAACGTACGCAATCGACTTGCCCGCCTCGCCGATCCCCTGGACGACCGTCAGCACCTTGACTTGGTACGTCGTCTCGGTGAAGTCTGATGGCGGGCCGATCGCCTGCCAGGCGAACGGCTCGCGGCTGAACAGCGGCCCCATCGCGAACGCGAGCGCCGGCAGCGTGAACGCCGCCGCTGTGACGGCGCCGGCGCTGTGCACGGTCGCGGTCATGAAGCGTCGACGCGTGACGGTCTCGCCGTCGAACGCCCCGGGCATCTCCCGGTCGAGGGTGTACTTGGACTTGGCTTGCTTATGTCTATCTGGCACGTGCGCCTCGCGCCCTAATTGAACGCGTCGGGAAGCCTATCGTCAACAACGAGGCGTCCGTCACTAGCGTGTCACAAGGCCGTCGCGGGCGGCCGCTCGGCGAAGCTCCTCTGCGGCGCGACCGTCGCCCCGCCTCGCGAGCTCCTTGGCCGCCACGTGCAGGTCGGAGATTCCCCAGCCGACGGCCATCGCACCGGCCTCCCAGACCGCACTGGCGAGCTCGGGATCCGCTGCCGCGTTTGCCTGCGCTACCAGGGAAATCGCGTCCGCCAGCTCCGCGACTGCATCGACGTCGTCGAGCGCCGCAAGGCGCGAGAGCCCGAGCGCGTACAGCTGGTCGCCGAGCAGCAGCGCGAGGTCGCCGTCGTCGGTCTGCACGACCCGTTGAGGGCCGTAATGCAGCCGCGCGCCCTCGAGAATCATTTCGAGCAGCAGCTCGTACTCGCGCGGGCGCTCGCGTGCCCTGGGCCCGGATGCGGCCCGCTGCGCGAGCCCCGGCAGCTCGGGATCGCCGCTACCGAGGTCGACCTCGTCACCGAGCAGGCCGCCGACCGTCCCGCCTTCCTCGCGCAGCGCCTCCCGCAGCGCGACGACGCCGTCGATCGCGCTTCTCATCCCTGCGCGACCTCCTCGAAGGCCTCGCGCGCAGCGCTCAGCGTCAGCTCGATGTCCGCGTCGGCGTGCGCGAGCGACGGGAACCAGGCCTCGAACTGGGACGGCGGCGGATACACGCCGCGCGCCAGCAGCGCCCGGCACCAGGCGCCGTACGCATCCAGATCGCACGCGGCGGCGCCGGCGTAGTCGCGCACCGGGCGCTCGGAGAAGAACACGGTCAGCAAACCGGGCAGCGACTGCACCTGCACCGCGCAGCCGGTCTCGGCCGCCGCTGCGCGCAGGCCGGCCGCCAGCGTCTCGGTGGTGGCCGCCAGCTGTTCGTAGGCCTGATCCTCGAGTCGGCGAAGCGTTGCGAGCGCCGCCGCGACCGCGAGCGGGTTGCCCGACAGCGTTCCCGCCTGGTAGACGTCCCCCGCCGGCGCGATCCGCTCCATCAGCTCGCGCGAACCTCCGTAGGCCGCCGCCGGCAGACCGCCGCCGACGATCTTGCCCATGATCGTGAGATCCGGCAGCACGCCATAGAGCTCCTGAGCGCCCCCGCGCGCGACCCGGAAGCCGCTGATGACCTCGTCGAAGATCAGCAGCGCACCGCTGTCGTCGGCTGCGCTGCGGAGCAGCGCCAAGAACTCGGGAGCCGGTGGCACGAGGCCCATGTTGGCCGGAACCGGCTCGAGCAGGATCGCCGCGAAGCCATGCGTGTCCGGCAGCGCCTCCGGCGCATTCCACGGCACCACCACGGTCGCTGCGGCGGCCGCCTCCGGAACGCCGGGGCTCGCCGGGATCCCCTGCGTCGCGAGCCCCGAGCCGGCCTCGGCCAGCAGCCCGTCGACGTGCCCGTGGTAGGCGCCTGAGAACTTGAGCACCTTCTCCCGGCCGGTGACCGCCCGCGCCAGCCGCATGGCGCTCATCGTCGCCTCGGTGCCCGACGAAGTCATCCGCACCATCTCGACCGACGGGATCCGGTCCACGAGGACCGAGGCGAGCTGCACCTCGCCCTCGGTCGGGGCACCGAAGCTCGTCCCGCGAGCGGCGGCTTGCGTTACCGCCGCCACGACATCGGGATCAGCATGCCCGAGGATCAGCGGCCCCCACGAGCAGACCCAGTCCACGTACTCGTTGCCGTCGACGTCCCAGACCCGGGAGCCGGCCCCGCGTGCGAGGAAGATCGGATCGCGTCCGATCGCTCGCATCGCGCGGACGGGAGAGTTGACGCCGCCTGGCAGTAGGCCGAGCGCGCGCTCGTACAGCTCAGAGGAACGGCTCGTGGTGGCTGTCAAACGCCCGCGTGCTCGCGTTCCCAGGCGCGGTAGTCATCCGTGAAATACAGCAGCCGGATCTTCTTGAACTCGGTCGAGGAGTACAGCGTCGCGCGCTCGTCGATCCCGGTGTCGGCGGCGATCGAGTCGAGGATCGCGTCGCATTCCTCCTTCGAGCGTCCGTGGGCCATCGTGAACACCGAGTACGGCCAGTCCTGATACGTCGGGCGCTGGTAGCAGTGCGAGATCCCGCGGAACGAGGCCATCCGCTTGCCGACCTCCATGATGTCCGCGTCCGGAACCTTCCAGACGCCCATTCCGTTGGCGCTGAACCCCGCCCGGCGGTGGTACAGGATCGCGGCCACGCGGCGTAACAGCCGGCGCTCCTGCATCGTCTCGAGGTGCGCCAGCAGGTCGGCCACCGACATCCCGAGTTCGGTCGCTGCTGCCGCGTAGGGCTCGGGCACGACCGGCAGATCGCCCTGCAGCGCCTTGATCACGGCGATGTCGCGCTCGTCGTAGGGCTGGCGCTCGGTCTCGGCGGGCTCGGCCGCCTCGGCCGCCTTCGACAGCGCCTCGGTGTCGCCCTCCATCTCGAGATCCATCCGGATCTTGAACAGCTTCAACGTCGGCAGCTGACGGATCGACTCGGCCCCCGCGAGCCCGCTCAGCACCTCGAGCGTCCGCTCGAGCCCGAGCGGTGAGTCGGGTTCGGTCGCGATCGTGAACCAGATGTTGAACTCGTGGTTGCGCAGGTAGTTGTGCGACACGCCCGGGTGCTCATTGATGATCGTCGCCGCGCGCCACGGGTTCTCCGGATCGACCTTCGCCGCCACCAGCATCGACGAGTAGCCGAGCGCTCGCGTGTCGAAGATCGGCGTGACCTGGCGGATGATGCGCTCGTCGAGCAACCGCTGGACCCGGGTCAGCACCTCGTCCTCGGTCATCCCCGCCTGCTCGGCGACGTGGCCGTACGGCCGCTCGGCGATCGGGAACGACCCCTGCATCAGGTTGAGCATCCGCTTGTCGAGGTCGTCGAGCGGGACGGCCGCGCCGTCCTTGCGGCTGCGCAGCTTGGGTCCGAACCCGGATGCCATAGTCGAGGCCGGAGGCCGAGCATCTCCATCAGGACGCGGGGCCGGATGCCCCGCGGAGGACTTCAGCGAAGCCATTGCGCGGCCTCCTTGGCGTGGTATGTGATCACGATGTCGGCGCCGGCACGGCGGATCGAGGTCAGCGCTTCGAGCACGGTCCCGCGCTCGTCCAGGTATCCGGCGGCCGCGGCCGCCTTGACCATCGCATACTCGCCGCTGACGTTGTACGCGGCCAGCGGCATCCTCGTCTCGTCTTTGATCCGCCGGATCAGGTCGAGGTACGGCAGCGCAGGCTTGACCATCAGGATGTCGGCGCCCTCATCGACGTCGAGCCGAGCCTCCCGCACCGCCTCGTCTCCGTTGGCGGGATCCAGTTGGTACGCGCGGCGGTCGCCGAACGCCGGCGTCGAGTCGGCGGCCTCGCGGAACGGGCCGTAGAAGGCTGATGCGAACTTGGCCGAGTAGGCCAAGATCGGCGTGTCGGTAAGTCCATCCTCGTCAAGCGCCGCGCGCACGGCGCCGACGCGACCATCCATCATGTCGCTCGGCGCGATGATGTCCGCGCCCGCCCGCGCCTGGGACACCGCCGTCCGCGCCAGCAGCTCGAGCGTCCCGTCATTGTCGACGACACCATCCGAGCGCACGATCCCGCAGTGCCCATGACTCGTGTACTCGCAGAGGCACAGGTCGGCGATCACCAGCAGCTCTGGATGGGCCTCCTTGATCGCGCGCGTCGCCAGCTGAACGATGCCCTCGTCGTCCCACGCGCCAGAGCCCTCCTCGTCCTTGGTCGCGGGAAGCCCGAACAGCAGCACGGCCGGGATCCCGAGCGAGGCCGCCGATCCCGCTTCCTCGACCGCGTGGGCGATCGACAGCCGGTCGACCCCGGGCATCGCGTCGATCGGTTCGCGCCTGTCGATGCCGTGCGCGACGAACATCGGGTACACGAGGTCCGCGGCCTCGAGCCGCGTCTCGCGGACCAAGCCGCGCAAGGCGCGGGTCGCGCGCAGTCGTCGCAGCCGGGTTTCGGGGAACGCCATCGCCAGCTGAGGATACCCCTGGGACGCGGTGCGTCCTGCTACACGACTTGCCAGAGCTCGACGCGCCACGCGGTCACGAGCCCGGCCCTGACGTACGGGTCGGCGACCACGAACTGCTCGATCGCCTCGGGCTCGACCCCGCGGAACACGATCGCCGCACCATGCGGTGGATCACCGAGCGGACCGGCCATCACGATTCGCCCCGCCTCGCGCTCGGCTTTGATCGCCGCCATGTGCGCCTCACGATGAGGTACGCGCCGCTCGAGCATGTTCTCGACGTAGTCGTAGAACAGGATCTGGGTCGCCGGATCTGCCATACCGGAATGAACCCTACGCCTCATGCCCTCCGGGGCGCTACCCTCCCGCCATGGCAAACCTCCAGAAGCGCGGCGGTTACACGCCCCGCCGGACCCGCGAGCAGCGGGCCTACCGGATGGTCGTCGCCGGTGGCATCAGCGGCACGGCAGGGGTCGTGGGGCTGGTGCTCGCGGTCGCCGGGGTGGTCAGCGCCTTCTGGCCGATCGTGCTGCTGATCGTCGCCGCACTATGCGTCGTCGGCTTCCGCCAGGCGACTAGCTAAGCGCGGGGCTCGAGCCGGACAACAGGCGCGCGGCGACGCCCGCGATCGTCTGCTCGCCGTAGTACATAGAGGGATCGCCGACGGTCATCACGGCGATCGCGAGCTTCCGACCGCGCTGCTCGAGCCGCCCGATCTGGGACACGAGCTCCCCCTCGGCCGTGCCCCGCCAGCCACCCTTGAAGTACACGCTCCACCCCGGCCTGGCGACCTGCGGGATGCCCCAGCTCTGCGTCGGTTCGACGGCGGCCAGAAGTCCGCGCGCGTACGAGCGGAACTGCCGGGGGATCAGCGAGTCCATCTTGTAGAAGAAGCGGGCCATGTCGGCGCAGCTGATCAGCTCGTTCGCCCAGTCCACGCCAGCGGTGAAGTCGGTCATCCCGGATAGCTGCGCGATCCTCTCGAGACCGCTGTTGCCGACGATGTCCCAGACCGCTTCGGCCGCGTTGTTGTCCGACACGTGGATCATCGGCTGGAGCAGCGACGCCGACTGCGCGCCCACCGTCTCGTGCTGAGCGGCCAGGTTCCGCAGGTACGCCACCAGCAGCATCGACTTCATCGTGCTCGCCGACACGTACAGGCGGTGGTCGTAGAGCCCGAACTCCTTGCCGCGCGAGTTGACGACCGCGAACGCATTCGTGCCCGCTCGAGCTTCGAGATACGCGCTCGCGTCCGACATCGCATCCACCCCCGGATATGGCGCCAGCCTGGCGGCGATATTGACGCGACGACGATCCCTGAGCCTCGTATGAGCCGCCGCCCGCGATGCCGACGTGGCCGATGTCGGACGCCTCGGCTGGCTCTTCGAGCTGACCACGACGACCAGCGCGATCGCCTGGAGCACGACAACGAACGCCAGCAGGCGGCTGGTCACTGCCAGCCGCCGTTCGCGGTTCGCCCGGGGGCGGGGGACTGGCCGGCGATCGCGCCGCAGATCCTTGGCGCGCGGCTCGGTTTGCGTGCGAACGGTGAACTCGAGCCTCGGCACGTCGTCCCGTTCGCGCACCGCGACTAGCGGACCCGCACCCCACGCATGGTCAGGAGGCACCTCAAGCCTGTCGTCGACGTCCCGGTTCACGCCCATCCATTCGCCGCCTCGGGATCGATGCCAACTCGCCCTCCCGAGCACCACTAAGAATCGGCTTAGCTTACGACTTGCGGCGGCGGGATGGCCGTCGCTTTACCGGGGCGCGCTACGCGAACCGGCGCAGCGCCAGCCGAGCGAGCAGCGCGAATGCCACCGTGAGGCCGACGAGATGCACGAGCGGCAACGCGATCCCCGGCGAGGTGCCGCTGAACGCGTTGTTGGCCGCCTCGAGCGCGGCCTTGAAGGGGAACACGAACGCCACCACGTCGAGCACGGACTTCAAGCCGCCCGACACGGCGCTCGCGGGCACCAGCGCCACGAACGCGATCGGCAGCGAGACCAAGAACGCCATCAGAGAGGCCGCGCTGACCTCACGGGCGAGCCCGCCGATCGCCACCCCGAGAGCCCCGAACGCGAGCCCGCCGAACGCCAGTGCGATCACCCACAACTCAAACCGCGACCAGTCGAGGTGCACGAACAGGGACACGAACGCCGCCATCACCAGCGACACGGCGGCGGCGCAGCCGGCCGCGAGCGCCACCTTCTCCGACAGCAGCCCCGTCGGCGACACGAGCCCGCGGATCAGGCGCGAGTAGGCGTGCTCCGAGCGCTCCATCGCGAGCATGCCCGCGGCCAGCAGCAGCGTCACGAACATCAGCGACACGATCACCGCGATCGCGACCGCGTACGTGTCGGTCGGAGTCGTCCTCCCGGCCAGCTGCGTCTCGTTGACGGTCAGCGGCGTACCGATCGAGCCGAGCACCGGGCTCGCGAAGCCCAGCCCCTCGATCGCCAGGTTCGCGAAGCCGACGACCTGCTTGAGCGCGACCCCGAGCGCGGAGCGCGGGGGCAGCGAGGAGACGGCGCCCTGCAGGATCGTGCGTGAGGCGCGCAGACCGAGCAGCGGGAACTTCTGCCCGAGGAACTGGATCGAGCCCCCGTTGAGCACCTGCTGGAGGTCTGAGACGGCGACGTGCAGGACCTGCTTTGAGACCACCTGCTCGACCTCGTTGAGCCGCGAGGAGATCGCCTGGCCGACGAACTGGCGCTCGATCGGATCGCGGGAGTTGAGGTAGACGTCGACGCTCGGGGTGCCGACGCCTGTGGTGACGAGACTCTGGATCTGCTGCGGGATGTCGGCCGGGACGACCAGCGCCGCCAGCGCCTCGCCGTCCTTCACCTTCGCGATCGCAGCCGCCCGCGAATGAACCCTGATCGGGTCGATCGACTGGAACAGGTCCTTCGAATAGCTGGAGATGTTGATCTGCTGCGAGCCGAAGTCGATCTTGCCCGTGCCCGGCGCGACCTCGGAATAGAACGCGACCTTCGGTTTGCCGGGCGGGCTCGAGAGCGCGAACCCGATCATCAGGGCGATCGCGATCGGGTACACGATCAGGAGCCCGACCATCAGCGGCGAGCGCCTGAGGATCTGCACATCCTTGATCAACAGCCAGCGCATCGTGTTTAGTGGCCGCGCTCGCGCAGGAATCGGACGAACGCGGACTCGAAGTCGCGAGCGCCGGCGCTGCCGACGGTCTGCTCGAGCTCGGCCGGAGTGCCGGAGAAGATCAGCTCGCCGTCGACCAGCACGAGCACCCGATCGGCGTAGCGCTCGGCCTCCGCGACGTTGTGGGTCGAGTAGACGACCGTCGTCCCGCGGCCGGCGAGGCCGCCGATGAACTCCCACAGGCGCTCGCGCTGGCGTGGGTCGAGCGAGGACGACGGCTCATCGAGCAACAGCGCCGCCGGCTCGGAGAGCAGTCCGATCGCGATGTTGACGCGCTGCTGGTTGCCGCCGGAGAGGCGACCGACCTCGTCGTCGGCGCGATCCGCGAGGTCGGTCTGCTCGAGCATCCGTGCGACGGCCGCCTCGGGATCGGACAGCTTCTCGAGCCGGGCGAACAGGCGCAGGTTCTCGGTGACCGACAGCTTCGAGTACAGCGCCGGCTGCTGCGGCACCCACCCGAAGCGCTCGTCGGACGCGGCGCCGACGACCGTGCCGTCGCTGGGCTCCATGACCCCCGCCAGGATCGACAGCAGCGTCGTCTTGCCGGCACCGTTCGGGCCGATGATCGCGACCAGCTCGCCCGCGAGCAGTTCGAAGCTGACCGCGTTCAGCGCAATCCGTTCGCCGAACCGCTTCGTCAGCGAGCGGGCGGCGACCGTGGCCGCCGGCGCGGTCGTGTGCTCGGTCGTTGACACCCGCCGGGAGGTTAGCCCGGCCCGAAGCCCCGTGTCCTCACTTGCGGCTCAAGCGACGCGCCGCACGAGCGGCAGAACGCATCGTCGGGTCCTGGCGGCGTGCCGCAGTCAGGACATCGGTCGGGTCCGAGCGGGATCACGCCGGCCGTCGGCGTCACCACCCCCCACGGCTCGAGCACCAGGTGGCGCCGCAGGTAGACGACCGTCTGGCGGATCACAGCGGCCGACGGCAGTGCAACGAGCGCGCCGGCGATTCCGTACAGCTGGTAGCCGACAAGCAGCGACAGGATGATGATGATCGGGTTGATCCGCAGCGAGATCCGGAACACCTGAGGGGCGACGAAATGGCCTTCGAGCTGCTGCAGCGCGACGAACAGCAACACGACCCAGACTGCCGTCAGCGGATTGTGGAACAGCGCCACGACGACGGCGGGCACCGGCCCGATCACTGGCCCGATGTACGGGATGAACTCCATCAGTCCGTAGAAGCCGCCGAAGAACACCGCGTACGTGCCACCCTCGGGGAAGATCCCGGTCAGGCCGAAGATCCACAGCCCCACCGCGGCGCTCGCCCCCATCAGCAGGCTGAACGTCAGCTGGCCGCGGACGTAGTCGGACACCGCCTTCTGGACCAGCACGGGAAAGTCGTCCTCGGGCGTCCCGTCCCCGGGCGGCATGATCCTTCGCACCAGCTCCCCGATCTGACGTCCGTAGATCAGCAGGTAGACGGACAGCACCAGCACCAGCACGAGATCGAACGAGATCGTCACGACCTTGCCGGCGAGATCGCGCGTGAACGAGACGATGCTCCCCGACTGCTTGGTGACGTCCTTCTGCAGCGTCTGCAGCGCGGTCTGACCCTGCTTCTCGATGTGGATGTTGATGCCGTTGCGGTTGAGCCACCGCTGCACGTTGTCGAGGTCGTGGTTGGCCTGCTTGATGTACCGCGGAACGTTGTCCGAGAAATGGCTGACCTGATCTGAGATCGGCTGCGACAGCGCCACGCCGATCCCGCCGACCAGCGCAAACCCGCTCAGGTAGACGAGCAGAACCGCGAGTCCGCGACGCAGCCCGCGGTGCTCGAGCCAGCGGACGGGTGAGCTGAGGATCAAGGCCACCAGGCTCGCGACGATCAGGATCAACAGCACCGGCCCGGCCGCGCGCGCGAGCGCCCACAAGCCGAGCAGTCCGAGCGGCAGCAGAACGAGTTGCACCCATCGCGGGACGACGACGGGCGGGACGGCGTTGGCGGCGGGGGTGCGCTCGTGCGCCGTCGGCACTCGGCCTGCGTCGTGCCCGCCCCCGTTTCCGGGTTCGTCCGCCGACGGTTCGCCTGGCTCGGGGTCGGGCGCAGTCGGTGGAGCGTGCGTCCGCCATGACAGCCTCCACCTCATCATCCTGGAAGTATGCGGGAGTGGAGGACGTGACAACCGATACCAGCATCCTGTTCGTGGGTGACGTCGTGGGCGGCATCGGCCGCCGCACGCTGCTGACCCTGCTCGGAGGGCTGCGCGAGCGGTTCGCGCCCGAGTTCGTCGTCGTCAACGCGGAGAACGCCGCCGGCGGGCTTGGGATCACACCCAAGATCGCCGACCAGCTGTTCGCCGCCGGCGTCGACGTGATCACGCTCGGCAACCACACCTACCGCCACCGCGAGATCTACCCCTACCTCGACGCCCACGACGCGATCCTCCGGCCGGCCAACTTCCTGCGCAGCCAGCCCGGCCACGGCTGGTGCGTCGTCTCCCACGGTGGCGTCCGCCTCGGCGTCGTCTCGCTGTCGGGCAACCTGTTCATGAACGCCGGCCGGCCGGCCTTCTCAGTGGTCGACGAGGCGCTGCATGCGTTGCGCGACCAGGTCGACCACGTCCTCGTCGACATGCACGCCGAGGCGACCAGCGAAAAGGTCGGGATGGGCTGGCACCTCGACGGCCGGGTGACCGCCGTCGTCGGCACCCACACCCACATCCCGACCGCCGACTCCCGCGTGCTCCCCGGCGGAACCGCCTACATCACCGACGTCGGCATGACCGGCCCCCGCGGCGGCGTGATCGGCGTCAAGCGCGAGCAGGCGCTCGAGTCGATGGTGACGAAGATGCCCGTCCGCTTCGAGACCTCCGACGATGACCCATGGCTCAACGGCGTCCTGATCCGGGCTGCGGGGCCGATGCACGCCGTCTCGATCGAGCAGGTGCTCGAGCCGGCGACGGGTCTGGTGTAACCGCCCCCCCTCTCGCGGCGGGTCCACCTCCGTGTGGCGCTGGGCGGCCACCTTCGTGGCCTGAAAAACGGCGGCAGTGAAAGAGGGCAGGGTTGGTCCGGATCGCCTGGTGCGATCCCGCAACGCCGAACTTTGGCATTAGCGTCAGGTATATCCGGACGCTGGCGCCAAAGTTCGTTGGGAGGCGCACCGAACCCCCTCAACCACAGCTTTCATAGAATCAGGTGCGTCGGCGGGGCGGGTTGCCTGCCTCCTTTCACCGCTGCCGTTTGTCTCGCCCCGGACCCGTCCCCAACGCCCAAGGCAACTACGCCATCACGACGCGCAACCCCGCTGGCGCCACCTCGCCCGCGGCCGGCTCGCTGATGACCCCCGCCACATCATCGCGGGCCGGGAACGACCCGAGCAGCGCCACCATCACGAGCGGGAAGAACCACACGATGTAGAGGTAGAACCAGTGCGAGAGCCCGAGCTGGAGGGCGATCAGGACCGCGGCGCCGAGCGCCGCCACCTCGACGAGGGTCCGCCGGCCGGGAAGCAGCGCGACGCCGACGGCGAGCATCGCCGCCGCGCCCTGGACGACGTGCTGCTCGAAGGACAGCCCGCCCCACAGCCCCCAGACCGAGAAGGGAGATGGACGTCCGGCCTGGTAGGAGATCGTGTCGGTCCAGAACGCGTGCAGGTTGTGGTCGAGCACGATCGGGAGCATCACGAGGAATGACGTGAACGCGTACGCGACCACGAAGGCGATCAAGGAGCGGCCGCGCGGGCGCTCCCCGGTCCCGCGCATCAGCAGCGGGCCGAGCGCGAGCGGCGCGAACTTCGTCAGCCCCGCGAGCGCGCCGGCGACTCCGCGCGCCGGCGCGGAGGTGATCACGAGCAGCGCCGCCACGATCAGCAGCGAGACGAGCGAGTCGTTGCTGTTGGAGCTGAGCGCGTAGAGCGTGAACGGGTAGGCGGCCCAGGCGTAGGCGAGCACGGTCCCGAGCGTCGGCCCGCGTATCCGCCGCCCGAGGATGTACAGCCCCAATAAGGTCAGCAGGTCGAACAGGATCGCCGCCGCGTGGGCGGCCGGGAGGTCGTCCCAGGTGCCGCTCCAGCCGAAGATCGCGTACGCGGGCACGTAGGCGTAGTAGTTGACCGGCCCGTAGGTGTCGCCCTCGGCGTTGTCGCTCGGCCACCCGCCGTACAGATGCTGTCCGTCGACCAGCTTGTGGGCGCCGATCACGCCGGCGTAGCCGACGTCGATCACGTTCGAGTTCGCCACGTTGAGGCCGACCCTGAAGCCGACGAGGAAGATCACCGCGACCGCGAGCCACGGAACCGGGACCGCGAGCCGAAGCGGCGCGCGGGGGCGACCGCGACCGAACGCCAGCGCCAGCATCCGCGCGAGCAGGTACAGCAGGAATGGGTACGCGAGCGGCACCGAGATGCCGATCTCCGCGTGGTTGAAGAACACGAGCGAGAGCGAGAACCCGAGCAGCACCAACAGGTCCACGTGCAGCAGCGACCACGCCCGCCGACGGTCCGGACCGCGGCGCCAGGGAAGGAACGGCGCGACGAACAGCAGGCACAACGGCAGCCACACGTACCACGAGTTGACGCGCCGGCCGAACGCGCCGGGATACCCGCGCGCCATCGTCCACGCGACCTGGAACCCGGTCCACGCCTGCGTCACCTTGCCGGTCGCGTCGTCGACGTAGACCTGCGCGATCTCCTTGCCCTTGGGCGTGAACCAGCTCACCTGCCACTGGCCCGGACCCTTCGTGTACTCGGCCGGGTATGAGCCGCGACGGTTGTGGACGGTGGCGCGGATGCTCGCGACGGCGAACGCGACCCGCTGCACCGCAGCGGCGGTCAGCCGATAGCCGGCCGGCGGCTTGTTGTGGACGGTGACGAGCACCGGCGTGGTCGAGCTCGGAGCGGTGAACGTCGGGGGTGTGGCGGCGAGCGCCGGAGCGGCCGCCAGGGCGAGCGAGCCGGCGACGATCAGGGTCGCCGCAGTTCGAGCCCTGACTAGGCTCGGAAGCTCCAAAGCTTCTGTCCGATGAAGGACAGGGGAGTGGCCGCCGCGACCGCGATCGCCTGGGCGAACACCTTTTCCATCCCGGTGGCGTCGACGAGCGCGACGAGCACGACGTAGGTGAAGCCGAACACCACGAGCGAGACGGCGAAGAACCGCAGCGCCTGGTTGCCGGCGTGGTCGTGCTTGGCGTCGAACGTCCAGTGGCGGTTCCACCAGAAGTTGTTGGCGACCGACACGACGAACGCGATCACCGACGCGATCCGGTAGTCGATCCCAGCGACGTGTACAGCGGCGGCGAACACGGCCAGGTTGACCACGTAGCCGCTCGCCCCGACGGCCGCGAAGCGCACGAACTGGAGCCAGTTCTGCGGCTTGCGCACACCGTGGCGCACGCGGACGCGAAACGGCAGCGCGACGGTGGTGGTCAGCTCTTCAGGCATGGGATGAATGTATCGGCGCGGTGTTGGAGGACCGTAAGAGTAATTCCCCGCTAATCCAATCCCAATCCAAAGTGGGCGCGCACCATCGGTGCTACATCACGGAGCGACCACTGTTCACGGGCGGCGCGGGTTTCCGGTCCGGTCCCGCACCAGAGTAGCGCCCCGAGCGAGTCGGAGCTGTGCAGAGAACCGTGGCTGCCGCCGCCGACATGGTCGGCTCCGCCCCAATCAACGAACTCGTAGCTCGGCGCCGCCGACAGCAGCACGTCGCCGGAGGTCGGGCACCGGAGCGATGAGTAGATCCGCGCAAGCGCGTCGGGATACGCCGGGCTGACGAAGCGCCCGTCGCGCTCCTCGGCGCCGAGCGTCGCGAGCTCACCGTCGAGGTGCCAGCGGCCGCCGCGGAGATCCTCGACCGGGCCATCGGGCGCGAACCGCAACTCGCCACGGGCGCTGCGGACGACCGCCTCGCCGCCCGCGAGCCACATGACGAGGTCGACGCCCTGGGTCGCCAGCGCCACCTTGACGGCCCGCTCGACCACCTGCGCGCGCCGGTCCTCATCGAGCGCGTAGATCATCGCCGAGCGCTGCGCGGGCGACAGCGCGATCTCGGCCCCGATCGAGCGCGCCGGGCTCGGCGTCGCGACGTCGAAATCGGCGAATGCCTCATCAAGCCGGACGCGGTCCTCGACCGGAGCCTGCGAATGGTCCGAGCAGACGATCACGGCATGGCTTTCGAGGAACGCATCGGGGCCGCCGCCGGCGTGCATCAGCCGCTCGAGCTGGCGGTCCGCAGCGGCGATCGAGGTGACCTGCGAGTGCGGACCGTTCTTGTGCGACCACGCGTCGTTGTCGGGCAGCGAGAACAGCATGAAGTCGTAGAGGTCGTTCTCCTCCAGGAACGCGCCGACGCAGCCCGTGTGCTGGTCGCGGATCCCGGGCATCCCCAACTGACCGCGGCAGCCCGTCTTCCGCGAGGCGTAGATGTCCGCGTAGAACAGCTCCTGCGGGCCGTCGATCGTGCGCCTGAACAACGTCGAGGTGACGATCCGGGCGAGCGCGGTCTCGTTCGCGACCTCGTGCTGGTGGCGCCCGCGGTAGATCAGGTAGGTCGTGCCGGCGGTCCGGACCTCGATGTCGTCGAGCGACTCGAACACGGTCTCGACGTCGTGCGAGAGGTGCTCGGCGTTCATCCGGTAGACCGTGTCGGTCAGCGAGCGCAGCACGCCGAACTGGCGGCTGGCGGAGAAGCTCGAGCCATATTCGACGTAGCGCGCCTCCTCGCGGTGGTACCAGTTCATGCTCGGGATGTGGTGGCCGTCGGGGCCGACGCCGGTGGTGATCGACGCCGCGCACACGGGCGTGACCGATGGGAACGCAGCGACGCAGTCGTCGACGTACACGCCCTCCTGCATGATCCGCGCGAGGGCCGGCGCACGCCCGACAGCGATCGCGCGTTCGAGCATCGCCGGCTTGAGCGCGTCGATCACGACCAGGACCAGCTTCTTGGGGGAGCTCACGTTGGTGCGCTCACCGCAGGATCCGCAGCCCGGCATACTTCTCACCCTCGCGGCTGCGACCGGCGAACAGCAGCCACAGCAGCAGCGCGAGCGCGATCGGGCCGACCGGGGGGGCGACGACCGACAGGACCGCGAGCAGCAACGCCGCGCCCTCGGCCAAGAGGGGCAGGAGTCCGGCCGCCGATGCGTCAAGGCGGCCACGCACGCGCGCGATCAGCGGGCCGGTCGCGGCGGCGCCGATCGCTGCGCACAGGACGCCGCCGATGATCCCCGGCCAGGTCACGTAACCGCCGCGGCACAGGGCGCCCGCGAACAACAGCGCGCCGAGCGCGAGGCCGAGCAACGCGAGCAGCAGCCTGAATGGCCGGCCCTTCACCCGCTCGGCGCCGAGCGCCCGTTCGGCGAGCGTGACCACGATCGCGCCGAGCGCCATCCCGAGCAGGAACGGCGTGCTTTGCAGGAACGCGAAGTGTGTGTGGTCGAAGTGCAGCTCGACATGGCCGGCGCCGAGCGCGCCGACCGCGAGCGCCGGCAGGAAGGGGCGAATCCCGACCGCCGCGGCGACGCCGATCCCCTGGAAGATGTCGAAGACGAGGTGCACCGTGCTGTACCGTGGGTTGGCGTGACGATAGACGAGAGCCCGGGCTCCAGGCCGTCGCGGTCAACGGCCCGGGACATCGAGCGCTACGCAGCGTTGTTCGCGGAGCGGACTAAGGTCATGAAGTCCTCGGCGATGCGTGATCTGATGGCGCTGATCGAGCGCGAGGACGTGATCTCACTCGCCGGAGGCCTTCCGGACACCTCGACGTTCCCGCCCGACTCCTACGCGTCGCTGATGAGCACGGTCGCCGCCGACTACTGCGCGCGCGCCTTGCAATACGGGCCGACCGAGGGGTTCGCGCCGCTGAAGCGCTGCATCGTCAGCGTGATGGAGGCCGAAGGCACCGCGATCGATCCCGATGAGCTGCTCGTCACGACCGGCGGCCAACAGGTGATCGACCTGGTCTGCAAGACGCTGATCGACCCGGGTGACGTGATCGTCGCCGAGGCGCCGACCTACCCGGGCGCCGTGCCGACGTTCTCCGCCTACCAGGCCGACGTCGTGCAGGTGACGATGGACCGCGACGGGATGCTGATCGACGAGCTCGAAACGACGCTCGCCGAGCTCGAGCGGACCGGCCGGCGACCGAAGTTCATCTACACGGTCCCGAACTTCCACAATCCCGCGGGCGTGACGATGTCGCTCGAGCGCCGCCGTGCGCTGGTCCGGATCGCCCACGAGCGCGAACTGCTGATCCTGGAGGACAACCCGTACGGACTGTTGCGCTACGACGGCACGCCGCTGCCGACGCTGCGCTCGCTGGATCGTGGCGAGTACGTGATCTATGCCGGCACGTTCTCGAAGATCCTGTCCCCCGGCGTGCGGCTCGGCTGGGCCGCCGCTCCGCGGCCCGTGCTGCAGAAGCTGAACATCGGCAAGCAGTCATCCGACCTGTGCTCATCTTCGATCTCGCAGTTCTTCGTGGCGGCGTATTTCGACGCCGGGCCATGGGAGGACTACATCCGCTCGCTGATCGAGATCTACCGCCGGCGCCGCGACGTGATGCTCGACGCGCTCGCCGAGCACTTCCCGCGCGAGGCCGAGTGGACGCATCCCGAGGGCGGGCTGTTCATCTGGGCGACGCTGCCGGACTACATCGACACGACCGACCTGCTCGCTCGGACGCTGCGCGAAAACGTCGCCTTCGTCCCGGGTCGCGCGGCGTTCGTCGATGGCCGCGGCGGCTCCTCGATGCGGCTCAATTTCTCGGGCGTCGACGAGGACCAGATCCGCGAGGGCATTCGCCGGATCGGCGAGGTAGTTCGGGAGCAGGTTGGTCTGTACGGCACGCTCACCGGCACACGCCCCGTGACGTCGGCCGCGGCCGCGCGCCAGGCGGCCGTGCCCGAGCCGGCGCCGCGCGCTCCCGACCCGACGCTCGCCAAGATCCTGCAGCTGCCGGCCAAACGCAAGGCGGGATGACTCGAGTAGCCGTACTGAAGGGCGGGCGATCGCTCGAGCGGCAGGTGTCGCTCAAGTCAGGCGCCCGCGTGCAGGACGCGCTCGAGCGGCTCGGGCACGAGGTCATCGCGATCGACGTCGGCGGCGACCTCGTCGAGCGGCTGACAGCGGAGCGTCCGGAGATCGCGTTCATCGCGATGCACGGTCGCGACGGCGAGGACGGAACCGTCCAGGAGCTGCTCGAGGCGATGGGGATCCCGTACACGGGCTCGGGCGTCTCGGCCTGCATCCGCGCATCGGACAAGGTGCTGGCCAAGCACGCGATGCTCGACCGCGGCATCCCGACGCCTGACTTCTTCTCGTTCAGCGAGACCGCCTTCAGGGAGCTCGGCGCGGCCCAGGCGCTGCCGGCGATCGAGGAGCGGCTGCAGTTCCCGATCGTCGTCAAGCCCGCTGGACAGGGCTCTGCGCTGGGAATCAAGTTCGCGCGGACCGCCGCCGACGTCCCGACTGCACTGATCGCCGCATTCTCTTACGACCGCAAGGTGCTGCTCGAGCGACACGTGCTCGGTCGCGACCTGGCTGTGTCGGTGCTCGACGACGCAGACGGGCCGCGCGCGCTGCCGATCGTCGAGGCGGTGCCAAAGGAGGAGGACTTCTACGACTTCGAGGCCCGGTACGAGATCGGCCGCACGAGCTTCGTCTGCCCCGCGGTCCTCGAGCCGGACGTGGCCGCCCGCGCCAACGCGCTCGCGCTCGAGGTGTACGAGCTGCTCGGCTGCGCCGGCTTCGCGCGGGTCGATCTGATGCTGGAGAACGAGACCGGCGAGCTGTTCGTGCTCGAGGCGAACGCAATCCCGGGCCTGACCGAGACGAGCCTGCTCCCGCAGGCCGCCGACGAGGCGGGAATCGGCTTCGACGAACTCGTCGGCCGGCTGCTCGCGTCGGCCGGCTCACGCGCGCCCGCCGGCGTCTGACCGCGGGCGCTACTCCTCGCTGGCGAAGTCCTCGGGCGTGACCTGGTCGAGGAAGTCCTTGAACTTCTCGACCACCTCTTCGGTGTCCTCTACCTCGTGCTCGAACTCGATCGCCGACTCGGAGATCACCTCGTCGGCCGCGAAGATCGGCGCGCCGGCACGGACCGCGAGCGCGAGCGCGTCGCTGGGCCGCGAGTCGATCTCCAGCTCGCGACCGTTGACGCGCAGGCTGATCGACGCGTAGAACGTGTTTTCCCGCAGCTCGGTGACGGCGACCCGGGTGCACTCGACCTCGAGCTCGCCGAGCACGTCGGACAGGAGATCGTGCGTCATCGGCCGCGGCGTAGAGGCGCCCTGAAGCTTCATCAGGATGGCCGCCGCCTCGGGATGACCGATCCAAATCGGCAGGAACTTGTTGCTCTCGACCGTCTTGAGCAGCACGATCGGCTGCTTGCCGACCATGTCGAAGCTCACGCCGTAGATGACCATCTCCTGCAATCGGGCTCCTTGTCGGCCGGTGGGCCAAGTATAGGGGCCGAACTTGCCCCCGCCACACTCCTGCGGGCATAAGCTAACCGCCAACATGGCGATGAGTGGTGAGGTCCCGGTGCCGTCCCCCCAGCCCGGCGGACGCGCTCCCGCGCCCGGCGAGCTATCGCTCGTGCAGGCGTTTCTCAATAGCTACTACGACCTCGAGCTCGACCATGGCGCGGAGCTGCTCACCGACCCGGCCTCGCTCGCCGGCTGGCTCCGGGGCCGTGGATTGATCGACGGCCCGGCGGCGCTCCGGCCGGCCGACTACAGGCGGGCGCTCGTCGTCCGCGAGCGACTCCGAGACCTCGCGCGCGCGAACCACGGCGCGCCGCCCGCGGCGGCGGCGCTCGGAGCGCTCAACGAAGCGGCGAGCGGAGCGAGCGTGGTGGTGCGGTTCTCCGCTTCGGGCCCTCGGTTCACCGCGTCACCGAGCGCGGGGATCGACGGCGCCCTCGGCAGGCTGCTCGCGATCGCTGCGACCGCGATGATCGACGGCAGCTGGGACCGGCTCAAGGTGTGCCCTGGGGAGCACTGCGGTTGGACGTTCTACGACCACTCGCGCAACCGAACCGGGCGGTGGTGCTCGATGTCCGTGTGCGGCGGCCGGGCGAAGGCGCGCGCGCACTATCACCGGCGGGGCCGCGACTGACAATGGACCGGCGCGGCATCCGGCTGCCCGTGGCGGCGACCGCGCCGCTGACGTTCGCCGCGGCGCGCGCCCGGCGACGTCCCGGCCGGTGGCTGGCGCCGGCGTTCGGGATCGCCCTGGCGACGGCGTTCGCGGGCGTCGTCGCTGCCGAGGGCACGATCGCGGGCGAGCAGGCCGCCGATTCCACGCTCGCCGCGCTGCCCGCGCTCGAGCGCATGGTCCGCGTGACGTGGTCCGGGCCGGTGACGCCCGCCGTCGAGCATCGCGCCAGATCGCTGCTCGCGGGACTCGGACTCGGCCCGCCGACCGAGGTCGTGCTGCTGAACCCGGTCCGGCTCTCGGGGACGGTCGTCCGGCCGGCCGCGATCAGCCCGCTCGATCGCTGGCTCAAGCCGGCACAGCCGAGCCCGGCTCCATGCCTTGCCGCCGGATGCCCGATGATCGCGAGCGGGCCGACGAGCCCACCGCCGACGCTCGCGGCGCCCGGGGTCCGCATCTCGATCGTCGGTCGCGCCCATCTCAGCTCGGCCGCTCCGCTCGGCTTCGTCCCCGGCGGGCCAGGTCAGCAGACGCCGCTGATCCTGAGCGCCGACGTCAACGGACTCGCGACGCTCCCCGCGCTCGGAAGCATCTACCGAACGCACCAGTGGCTGGCACTGCTGCCGACCGCGCAGCTGCACTCGTGGCAGCTCGCACCATTCCGTGCGCGGCTGCAGCGGGCGGAGGCGGCGCTGCTGGCGGGCGGGAGCCAGTTCAGCTTCGAGGCGCCGTTCGCGGCCCTCGACACCGCCCGCGCGCAGGCCGACGCCGCGCCGACGAGGCTGCTGCTGGTCGGCGGGGGCGCGCTGGCGGCGCTGGCGCTGTTCTTGGCGCTCGCGGTCGGGGGGCTCAAGCGGGACGTGGACGAGGCGGTCGAGCGGCTCCGAACCGCGGGCGCCCGCCGCTCGCAGACGGCCGCCTTCCTGCTCGCGGAGTCCGGGCTCCTGTGCGCGTTGGCTGTGCTGGTCGGAGCCGGAGTCGCGCTCGCGATCGCCGCACTGCTCGCGAGCGCCGCCGGCGAGCCGGCCGGGGGCGTGCTCGCCCACAGCCTGCTGACGCCCGCGGGCGGCGCGGCGATCCTCGGCGGGTGGCTGTGCGCCACGGCGCTGATCGCGGTCCTGATCACCGTCCACGGCACGCGGCTCGCCGACCTCGCGGTGCTCGCGGCGGCGGTCTCGCTCGTGCTGGCGCTGGCGCTCGGGTCCGGCGCCAACGATTCGGTGTCGGTGCTGCTGGCGCCGCTGTGCTGTCTCGCCGCGGGAGTGGTGATCTTCCGCGCGACGACGCTCGCGCTGCCGGCGGCGGAGCGCCTCGCGCGGCGGGGCCCGTTGCTGATCAGGCTGTCGCTGGTCGGGCTCGCTCGCGCCCCGGGACCCGCGGCGCTCGCGATCGCGTTCATCGCCGTCGCGACGGGCCTCGGCGGGTTCGCGCTCAGCTACCGCGCGACGCTGCTCCGTGGCGCCGCCGACGAGGCCGCCAACAGCGTCCCGGTCGATGCAATCGCGTCGCCGGGAAGCGGGTTCACGACGCCGCTCGAGCTGGCCCCGCTGAGCCGCTGGCGGGCGATCGCCGGCGGCGACGCGTGGCCGGTGCGCCGCACGGACGCGAGCTTTGAGAGCGGCGGCGCGACGGTCACCGTCCCCGCGCTCGGGATTCCCGCGGCGGCGATCGCGCGACTGCACGGCTGGCGGGCGGGCGACGGCGCGGCGCCACTCGCGACGCTCGCGGAGCGCCTCGAGCCCGACGGGCCGGTGCGAAATCCGGGACCATCGATCCCGCCGGGAGCGCGAACCCTGTCGCTGCGAATCGCGTCAACCGTCGCGGTCACCGTGACCGCCGACCTGCGCGAGCCGGACGGGACCGTCCGCCAAATCGCCCTCGGTCCGAGCGGGCGGGCGCGGCTCCCGCCCTCCAGAGAGCGGCTCGAGCTCGAGGCGTTCGAGTTCGACGAGCCGACGGGGCTCGAGGCGACCAACGGCCACCAGAACGCCGAGAACCCCGCCGCCGCGACCCAATCGGCGGGGACGGTGCGACTCGGGCCGCTCAAGATCGGCGCTCAGGTCGCGATCGGCGGATGGCGGGCCGTCGGAGCGGCGACGGACGCCCATGGCGCAGGAGCGCGGTTGGCCGTGCGGTTTACCGACAGCGGCGAGCCCGGCATCGTCCGCCCCCCGCAGCCGAGCGACAACCAACCGGTCCCGGTGCTTGTCGATCCGGGCACGGCCGCCGCCGCGGGGCGCAGCGCCCGCCTCACGCTGACGGTCGACGGTCTACCGGTGGCGGCACGCGTGGTCGGCGTCGCGAGCCGCTTCTCGACCGTGTCCGCGCCGGCGGCCGGGTTCGTCGTGGCCGACGAAACGGCGCTGGCCGGAGCGCTCGACGCGCAGCTTCCGGGCCAGGGTCGCGCCGATGAGCTGTGGATTGACACGCGGAGATCAGGGAGGCTGCGGGCGGCGCTCCGAGGGCTGCCGTTGACGTCGCTGTTTCGCGCCGATCTCGAGCGTAGCCTCCGAGATGCTCCGGTCGCGCGTGCCGTGCTCGGGACGCTGATCGCGGCCGCGGCCGTGTCGGGCGCGCTGGCGATCCTGGGGCTGGTGGTGGCGCTGCTCGGCGCCGCTCGCGACCGAGCCGTCGAGCGCGACCTGCACGAACAGGGAGTCAGCCAGCGCGAGCAGAGGCGAGAGCTCGCGCTGCGGGTCGGCGCCGCGGCGGCGGTGGGCGTTTGCGCGGGGTTGTCGATCGCGCTCGCGCTGACGACGCGCGCGGTCGCGTCGGTCAAGGCCGCGGGGATGCTCGCGAGCCCGGAGCCGCCGCTCGTGACCGTCGCGCCGTGGGGCGAGCTGCTGGCGTTCTCGGCGCTGGCGCTGCTCGCGCTGTGCGCCGCCGCCGCGATCGCGGCGCGCGCCGCCCGGTGGAGGACGGCGTGAGCGACATCGTCGAGCTCGAGGACGTGTTCTGCGTCCACCGGACGCCCGACGGCGACGCCGCCGCGCTCCAGGGCGCGACGCTGGCGGTCGGGCGGGGCGAGCTGGTGGCCGTGATCGGGCGCAGCGGCGCCGGCAAGACGACGTTGCTGAGAACGATCGCCGGCCTGCAGACCCCGTCGGCGGGCAGTGTCCGGATCGACGGCCACGACATCGGCCGACTGGGGCGCGGCGCCCGCGCGGCGCTCCGCCACCGGCTGATCGGGTTTCTCGATCAGCGCGCCGACTCCGCGCTCGGACCCGAACTGCGCGTCCGCGAAGCGATGGAGCTGCCGCTCGCGCTTCGGAACGTGGGCGGAGCGGAGCGACGACGGCGCGCTCGAGAGCTACTGGATGCGGTCGGGCTCGGTGAGCGCGAGAACGCATTCGGGTCCGAGCTCTCCGGCGGCGAGCGCCAGCGGGTCGCGCTGTGCGCCGCGCTCGCCCACCGCCCGGCGCTGCTGCTCGCCGACGAGCCGACCGGTGAGCTCGATGCCGCGAGCGCGGACGCGGTCCGTGAGCTGATCGCGGAGCTCGCCCGCGCGAGTGGAACGACCGTGATCGTCGTCTCGCACGATCCGGCGACGGCGGCGATCGCCGATCGCACGGTCACGATCAACGACGGACGAGTTGCGCAGGATCGCCGCGCCGGCGACAGCGACGAGGAGCTCGTCGTCGGTCGGGGCGGCTGGATTCAGCTGCCAGCGGAGCTGCTGCGGGAGGCCGGGATCGACCGGCGCGCCCGCGTGCGGCGCGGAACGGAGGGGCTCCTGATCTCAGCCGTCCGCGACCGACATCCGGTAGAGGCACCCAGCGGTCCGGCGCTCGCCGGCGCTCGGTGGACGCTCTCGTCCATAACCCTCGACTCCGTCACGCGCGCGCGTGGCCGGCCGGTCCTGACCGGGCTGACGGAGACGTTCGGCCCGGGCGGGCTGGTCGTGGTCAGCGGGCCCTCAGGCGCCGGCAAGACGACGCTGCTGCGGCTGCTCGCCGGCCTCGACGTGCCGGACGGTGGCGAGCTGCGGATCGACGGGGCCGCGCTCGGCAGCCCCGAGCAGCGCGCCGCGGTGCGCCGCGAGCGGATCGGCTACCTGTCCCAGGAGCCAGCGCCGGTCGGCTTCCTCAGCGCGCGCGAGAACATCGTGCTCGCGCTGCAGCTGCGTGGCTGGCCCGCGAGCGAGGCGGGCGAGCGCGCCGAAACCGTGCTCGCGCGGGTCGGCCTCAGCGACCGCGCCCGGCAGCGGGTCGCCCGGCTGTCGGCGGGGGAGGCGCAGAGGGTCGCGCTCGCCCGGGCGATCGCGAGCGCCCGCGGGCTGCTGCTCGTCGACGAGCCGACCTCGCGCCTGGACGAGCGCAACGCCGCCGCGGTCGCGGAACTGCTCGCCACCGAGCATCACCAGACGGTCGTGTGCGCGACCCACGACCCCGAGCTGCTGCGCCGCGCCGACAGGATCGTCGAGCTGAGTCGTTAAATGAGCCGCGCCCCGGGAGGCGGCGAAAAGGCCGAATCAGCGGGGCGCGTCTCGAGGGGAGGAGAGAGGTACTGCGTGTACATGATGACGTAGTGGCTCTAGAAGTCCAAGACGAGTATTCGCGCTGATCTATAAGCTGTCGTTATGGAACTGCGTCAGCTGCGCTACCTCGTCGCGCTGGCCGAAGAACGCCACTTCACGCGCGCGGCCGCGCGCGAGCACATCGCCCAGCCGGCCCTCTCCCAGCAGATCCGGCGGCTCGAGCAGGAGACCGGACTGGCGCTCGTGGAGCGCACGACGCGGCGCGTCGCGATGACGGAGGCCGGCGAGCTGCTGCTGGCGCGCGCGCGGCGGATTCTGGCCGAGGTCGACGCCGCCGACGCGGAGCTGCAGTCGCTCAGCGGCGTGCAGACCGGTCACGTGATGATCGGCGCGATTCACACGATGGGACCGATCGACCTGTCGCTCGCGCTCGGCACGTTTCACAAGCGCCACCCCGGCGTCGAGTTGACGGTCCGCGACCAATCGAGCGAGGAGCTCGCCGAGATGCTCCGCGTCGACGAGCTCGATCTGGCGTTCCTGTCGGTGACCGAGCGGATCGAGAGCCATGGGCTCGGGCTGCACCAGCTGCTGTCCGAGGAGCTCGTGGCGATCGTCCCCGCCGAGCACCCGCTCGGCAACCGACGTCGCGTTCGGATGGCCGAGCTCGCCGACGAGCGTTTCATCACATACCGCGAAGGCGCGCGGCTGCGCGAGCTGCTGTTCGCGGCCGCACGCGCGGCGGGTTTCGAGCCGCGGATCGCGCTCGAGTCCAACGAGAGCGCCCTGATCCGCAGGCTCGTCGCGCGCGGCCTCGGCGTCGCGATCCTTCCGCGCTCGGACGCCGCCGGCGAAGGGCTTTCGGTCACGACCTTGGTCGAGCCGGCGCTGAGACGGGACATCACGCTCGCATGGCGCGACGGCCGCCGGCAGACGCCCGCGGCAGCCGAGTTCCTGGCGCTCGCGCGGAGTACGTACTCGGGCGCGCCGGCGCGGGCGTCAGCCCGTCTGCTGCGTCAGGATCAGGCCGATCACGGCCCGTCCGCCGATGCGCTCGACACCGAACACGACGACGCCGGTGATCGTCGCACTCCCTCGTAGCAGCACCGTGTAGCGAGCGGCCACGCGACCGACGTTGCCGGGGGTGACGACCGGGTCCTGAAGCAGGTAGGCCCGAATCGGGTCGGCGCTGAACTGCCGCTGATACTCGGCGAGCACGGCCGCGCGACCGTGTTCGGCCACGAGCGTCGAGATCCGCGTGACGTCGCCGGCCAGTACGCGCCCCAGCGCACGGCTGTCGCGCGACCCGTACGCGGACGCGAACTGCCGCGCGGCGCCGATCACCTCAGCGCTCGACAGCGGTCCGGTCGGCACGACGGTGCGCGACCCGAGGTTGGCCGACGCGATGATCACCGCCGCCACCGCGGCCAGCAGTGCAACGGCACCGAGGAGCACGCGCCCGCGGTGGCGGTCGGCGAAGAACCGGAGCCTCGCCGTCGCATCCGTGGCGGGCGTCGGCGGCGGTGCAGGCTGCACCCTGGTGCGCTCGTCGCCTTCGGGGGCCAGCGTCCGGGTGATCGCCTTGGGCGAGCGCGGCCGCACGACGGTCGCCTGCCCCTCGACCGCCGCCAGCGCGGCAGCGCCAAGCTCGCCGGCGGATCGGTAGCGCTCGCCGGCGTCCTTGGCCAGCGCTCGGGCGAGCACGGCATCGAACGCGCGCGGCACGCCCGGCGTCTCGGACGCTCTCGGAGGCCGATCCTCGATGTGAGCGAGGATCGTCGCGGCGGCGGTCGGGCGACGGAACGGGGGCGAGCCCGTCAACGCCGTGTGCAGCAGGCATCCGAGCGAGTAGACATCGCTGCGAGCATCGGTCGCGCCGCCGCGCAGGTGCTCGGGCGACATGTAGTCGACGGTCCCGACCCACTCGTCGCTGTCGGTGAAGCGGGTGCCTGAGTCGACGGCGCGGGTGATCCCGAAGTCGGTCAGATAGACGTGCTTTCCGGCGAGCAGCACGTTGGCCGGCTTGATGTCGCGGTGGACGAGGCCGCCCGCGTGGGCGGCGTCGAGCGCGCCTGATAGATCGTTGACGATCCGTGCCGCCTCGGCAGGTGCAAGCCGGCCCCGCTCGGCGAGCAGCAGGTGCAGGTCGGTCCCGGCCACGTAACGCATCACGAGATACAGGTGGCCGTCCTGCTCGCCGGCGGCGTACACCGGGATCACATTCGGGTGATCGATCGCCGCCGTCAGCTGCGCCTCGCGCTCGAACCGGCGGCGCACGCCCTCGTCGGTCGCGTGCTCGGTCGCGATCAGCTTGATGGCCACCGGCCGGTCGAGCCGAAGGTCGACGCCCCGGTAGACGACGCCCATGCCGCCGCGACCGATCAGTTCCTCCACTCGGCACCCGCCGAAGTCGATCCCGATGGCCAGATCCGACACGAGGCAATTGTGG
Organism: uncultured Solirubrobacteraceae bacterium; assembly: GCA_963712675.1. Lineage (GTDB taxonomy): Bacteria > Actinomycetota > Thermoleophilia > Solirubrobacterales > Solirubrobacteraceae > Palsa-465. The sequence goes on along the minus strand of CAVQJF010000016.1, from coordinate 14,012 downwards.
CGCACGGCAGTCGAGCTACTCGATCGCTCCCTCGTCGCGGAGCACTCCGAGCGCCACTTTGAACGCGGCGTTGGAGGTCTGGGGCCCTCTAGTACTTTCATACCCATGTTCGCCGGCCGCTACCGGCTGCTCGCATGTGCGCTCGCGGGCGCGGCAGTGTTCGCCGGCGCGGGGTGCGGTTCGACCGCCAAGCCGCCACAGGTCCGCGTCCGGCTCTCCGTGTCCGGGCCGGCCGACGGGACGAGAGTCTCGCGCGGCTCGGTCGTGGTGTCTGGAACCGTGTCCCCGATCGGCGCCGCCGTCACCGTACTCGGGCACGCAGTGGCGGTCACGAGGGGATCGTTCTCGGCGAAGGTCGACCTCCGGCCCGGCAGCAACCTGGTGGACATCCTCGCCGGCGCTGCCAACGCGCGGGCGGCGATGACCGCCGTCCGCGTATTTCGCCAAGTGTACGTGCAGGTGCCCGATCTCTCTGGAGACAGCGCCGACGGCGCGATCCGAGCGCTTCGCGCGATCGGACTCGTCCCGCGCATCCAGAACAACAGCCAGTTCTTTGACTTCCTGCTGCCGACCTCGCCACAGGTGTGCGGGACCTCGCCCGCCGCCAACCGTTCGGTCCTCCCGGCGAGCGTCGTCACGGTAACCGTGTCGAAGACCTGCTGAAGCACCTTAGAATGGATGGTTGCCACCGCTGCCCGGGGTAGAACGCACGTCCGCCGGGCGGCACCCTGGACCATGACCGCCGCTCTCACGCACGCAGACGCGCAAGCACCGCCGGTCCTACGAGTGTCGGGGCTCAGCGTCAACTTTGGCGACGTGCAGGCTCTGAGCGATGTCGCCCTCGAGGTCGGCGCGGGCGAACTCGTCGCCATCGCGGGGGAGCCGGGCGCTGGGGCGACGACGCTACTGCGGTGCATCGCCGCAGACATCGCTCCGGCCCGCGGGGAGATCCTGCTGGCGGGGGAACCGGTGCTGGCGGATTACGGAGCTGCCAGCCGCCACGGAGTCGCAGTCGTCTGGCAGGACCTGGCGCTGTGCGACAACCTGGACATCGCCGGGAACCTGCTGCTGGGGCAGGAGACGCCTCGCCAGATGTTCTCGGGCTCGCGGGTTCATACGGCCGCAGCCTCCCTGCTACGGAGTCTGCAGATCCCGATCCGGGACACCACGCGGCTCGTGGGCTCGCTGTCAGATGAACAGCGCCAGCTCGTCGCCCTGGCAAAGGCGATCAGCCGCAAGCCGCGGCTGCTGGTGCTCGACGAGCCCACGGCCGTGCTCGGCGCGGTCGAAGCCGCGCACGTGGAGGCGCTGGTCATGGACCTGCGCCGCCAGGGCACCACGGTCCTGTTGGTCAGCAGTGACCGTGAGCAGATCTTCAGGATGGCCGACCGGATCGTCGTCCTGCGCCACGGGAGGGTCGTGGGCGAGCTCGACCCGCGCGTCACGCATCCCGACGACCTCGCCGCCGTGCAGTCGGGCCAGCAGGTCGACTCCTCGGCTCGGCGGCAGCTGACACGGCTGCATGGGCTGGCCGACAGTCTGGTCTCGGCCGACCCTTCGTCGAGCCTCTCGCTGATCCTGTCCGCGCTGGCAGCGGCGTTCGGCGCGGAGAAGGTCTGCATCCACGTGGTCAGCGGGACGACGCTTGTGTGCGCAGCGTCGCTGGGGTTCGCGCCCGAGCAGATCGCGTCGTGGGCGCAGCTGCCGGTCGGAGATCACGGAGGCCCCGCGGGGCGGGCGGCGGCCCGCGAGGAGCGAGTGATCGAGCAGGAGCTGTGGAGCGGCAACCCCCCCTGGCAGTTCGACGACTCCACGGCGATCGCCAGCTCGTGGTCGATCCCCGTGATGGGGCCGGCCGGAGTGAGCGCCGTCATCACCGCGTTCATGCCGGACGCCGGAACCCCGCAGCGCGACGAGCTCGACCTGCTGACCCTGTACGCCGGCTATGCGGCGAGCGCCGTCGAACGCGACCGTCTCCTGGACCAGGTGACGTCTCGCAACCGCGTGCTCGAAACGATCCGGGAGATGCTCCAGACGCTCGCCGGCCCGGTGACCGTCGGAGACGGTCTGCCACTCGCCCTGCAGTCGCTCCGGCGCGGCCTCCAGGCCAACGAGGTGGGGCTCCTCACGGCGCGAGACGAGGAGGAGATCTGCTGGCGCGCCTACGCCGGGCCGCAGGGCAGCGATCCGGCCACGATGTCGCCCTCGTTGCGAGCGGTCTCGCGCCAGGCGGCGGCCGATCCTCGCCACGACGGTTCGGTCCGGGAGATCGGGGGACAGCTGGGACCGCGAATCCTCGCCGTTCCGTTCCTGGGACCGGCGGGGCCAACCGTGCTGCTCGCGACGTGGAGAGAGCTGCAGATCACCGAAGAGGAGTCGGCGCTGATCGAGGACGCGGCCCACTCGCTACGGCTGGCGCTGGAGCGTGAGGAGGCCGGCCTCGCCCACCAGGAGGCCACGGCGCTGCGCCGCTCCCAGGAGCTCCAGCGCGAGTTCCTCTCCCGCCTGAGCCACGAGCTGCGCACCCCACTGACGGCGATCCGGGGCTATGCGTCAAGCCTGTTGCAGCCCGACGTGACCTGGGACGGGGACTCCCAGCAGCGGTTCCTGGACCGGATCGCCGCTGAGTCGGCGCGGCTCGGGCGCCTCGTCGACGACCTGCTCGACTTCTCCGCGATCGAGTCGGGTGTGCTGCGACTGCAGCACGACTGGTGCGACATCCCGCTGGTCGTGGAAGCCGCCGTGTCCTGCCTGCCTGGCGCGCATTCCGCGGCCGTCGCTGTGAAGTGCGATGCGGCGCTACCCCCGGTCTGGGCGGACCACGATCGGCTCGAGCAGGTGTTCGTGAACCTCCTGAACAACGCTTTTCGACACAACCCGCCCGGAACCCGCGTGACGGTCCTCGCCAGGGAGCTGACGAGCGCGGCGGCCTCAGCGGCGGGTGGCGGGCTCCCCGACGAGCCGGTCGGCGAGGTCGAGATTAGCGTGATCGACGACGGGACAGGCATTTCGGAGGAGCTGGCGCTCGCGCCGTTCGAATCCGCGCGGCGCCATCGGTCGAGCAGCTCGGGTGCCGGTCTCGGGCTGTCGATCGCCCGCGGGATCGTGGAAGCCCACGGCGGCGCGATCCAGCTGGTGCCCGCAGCGGTCGGCACGACGTTCCGGATCCGTCTTCCGGTGGAGGGTGCCCCGAGCGCCGACCCGGCCGCTCACGCGCACGACCCGGCCGATGCGGTCGAGCTGCCGGACCTGCTCAGTGGGGTGGACACCGCGCTCCGAGCGATGCTCGAGTCTGCCGACCATGCCTGAGCCCGGGACCACCACCCGAGCCCTGCTGGTGGAGGACGACCCGAACATCGTGGACATGATCCGGTCCAACCTGGCCGTACGTGGGTTCGACACCGTCGTCTCCACGGACGGGATGCGCGCGCTCCAGCTGCTGGCCACCGAGGAGCCCGACATCGTCCTGCTCGATCTGATGCTGCCGGAGGCCGACGGCTTCGAGCTCTGCCGGCAGATCCGTGAACAGTCCTCGGTGGCGGTGATCGTGGTGTCCGCCCGTGGCGGTGAGCGGGACAAGGTCACGGCGCTCAACATGGGAGCCGACGACTACATGACCAAACCGTTCAGCGTCGAGGAGCTGCTCGCCCGCATCACGGCGACGCTGCGCCGGACGCGCACGATCGGCGCGACGGAACCGGGCCCGCCGATCGTCACGGTCGGCGAGATCGTGATCGATCTGGGCAACCAGCAGGTGACGCGAAGGGGCGAGCCGGTGCATCTCACGCCGACCGAATTCGCGCTGCTGCGCGAGCTCGTGACCAATCGGGGGAAGCTGCTGAGCCACGCTCACCTGCTGCGACGTGTCTGGGGGCCCGGCTACCAGACCGAGACGGAGTACGTCCGCGTCTACGTCCGCCGGCTGCGGGCAAAGCTGGAGCTCGACGATGCTCAGCCGCTGATCGTCACGGCGCCGCGCGCGGGATATCGCTTCGTCGCCGAGTAATCCTCCCCGCCGCCTTGCTCGGCGCGCGTTCACTGCATTTTAACCTCAGCGACGTCGATGTTAACGTCTCGTTCATGTTCGCGACTCTATGGTTGCGACCAGATTCCATCAGTGTGACAGTCGTTGCGCGGCTCGCGCAGCGTTGCGCGGCCCCGCCGCATTGTCGCTAAAGGACGAAAGAGGAGAGTCATTGTGCACTTGCTGAAAAGCAAGCTAGGAGTGGTTGCGCTCGTGCTCGTCGCGAGTGTCGGTGTCGTTGCCTGCGGGAGCTCATCCAGTTCAAGTTCGTCAAGTTCCACCGGTAGCTCCACCAGTACCTCGGCAGCTGCGCCGACGCCGAGCATCTCGGCCTCATCGTTCACGAACGACTTTTCGGCGATGGCGGCATTGAAGGCACTGGCTGCTGCCGGCAAGGGCAAGGTCGCAGCGATCCTTCCGGACACCACGAGCTCGACGCGGTACGTTGAGTTCGACGCGCCCGACCTCAAGAAGGCGGCGGCGGCGGCGGGTCTTGCGAGCTCGGACATGATCGTCCAGAACGCGCTCGGCAGCGACTCGACCTTCGTGACCGACGCCGAGAGTGACGTCACCAACGGCGCGACGGTGCTGCTGATCGACCCCGAGGACTCGGGCACGGGCGTCACCGTGCAGCGCTACGCCAAGGCGCACGGCGTCGCGGTGGTCGACTACGACCGCCTCACCCTCGGTGCTCCGGCGGGGACGGCGGACTACGTCAGCTTCAACAACGTCCACGTCGGTCAGCTGATCGGCTCGGGCTTCGTCAGCTGCGTCGCGGCATGGCACGTCGCCAAGCCGAACGTCGTCGTCATGAAAGGCGACCCGACCGACAACAACGCGACCCTGTTCGCCCAGGGCTACGACGGCGTCCTGAAGTCGTACTTCTCATCCGGGAAGTACAAGCTCGTCGCGACCCCCGCGGGAACATGGAAGCCGCCGGTCGCGCTGACCGAGTTCGAGGGTGCTTTCACCGCCCACTCGAACATCAACTCGGCCGTTATTCCCAACGATGAGAACGGCGCGCCGATCATCTCGTACCTGCAGAGCCACGGCGTCAAGGCGAAGACCTTCCCGATGACCGGTCAGGACGCAACCCTGACGGGCCTCCAGAACGTCCTCGCCGGCTACCAGTGCGGAACGGTCTACAAGCCGATCTACCTGGAGGCGCAGGCGGCTGTCGCGCTGGCGATGTACCTCCGCGCCAGCAAGCCGGCGCCGACGTCGCTGGTGAACGCCGCGACGACCGACCCGACCAGCCACAATTCAGTGCCTTCCGTCCTGCTGACACCCGAGTGGGTTACGCCGACGAACATGAAGGACACGATTGTCAAGGACAACTTCGTGCCGACGGCTCAGCTGTGCGGCGGGAAGTTCAAGTCGGACTGCAAGGCCGCGGGAATCAGCTAGGCGGCTCGTTAAGCGGATAGTGTGCTGGGCCCTTCCGATCGCGGAAGGGCCCAGAGCACCTGCGAGACGATGAGCACTTCGAACAGCCCAGCTCCTGCTCCAACGCCTTCCGGGAGCAGCTCGAACGCCGGCCCATTGCTGGCCCTTCGCGGGGTCACCAAGCGGTTCGGCCCGGTGCAGGCGCTCACGTCGGTCGACTTCGAGCTGCCGCCGGCCCAGGTGACGGCGCTGGCGGGAGACAACGGCGCCGGCAAGTCGGTGACGATCAAGACGATCGCCGGCCTGTGGGGACCCGACGAGGGCGAACTCGTCTGGGAGGGACAGCCGGTCCGTTTCCACGGGCCGCGCGACGCCGAGGCCCAGGGGATCACCACGATCTACCAGGACCTGGCGCTGTGCGAGAACCTCGACATCGTCCAGAACATGTTCCTCGGGCACGAGCCGCTCCAGCGAGGCCTGCTCGATGAGGGGACGATGGAGTCCACCGCCAAGGAGACGCTGAAGGATCTGTCGGTGACGACGATCCGCTCGATCCGCCAGCCGGTCGCATCACTGTCTGGCGGTCAGCGGCAGTCGGTCTCCGTAGCCAAGGCGGTGATGGCGAAGGCGAAGCTGGTGATCCTCGACGAGCCGACGGCTGCGCTGGGCGTCGCGCAGACCGGAATGGTGCTGAGCCTGATCAAGCGCCTCGCATCGCAGGGGGTGGCGGTGCTCGTGGTCTCGCACAACCTGACCGATGTGTTCGAGGTCGCGGATCGGATCGTGGTCCTTTACCTGGGCCGGATGGTCGCGCAGGGCCCAGCGTCGGCGTTCGACCCCGCGATGGTGGTCGACTACATGACGACCGGGCGCACGGAGCGCACGCCCGAGACGGCGCCGGCCCAGCCGGCCGCGCGCCCCGCGGAGGGATGATGGACGACCAGCCGTCGAGCTCGGACGCGCCGACCGGGCTGGAGGTCCCGCCGGACTCGTCCGAGCGCGATCCGACCGCCGACCGGGAGAGCGACATCGAAATCGCGGCGGCCGCACCCGAGGTCCTCGCGAACTCGCTTGGCGAGTACCTGCAGGCCTGGGGTCGGCGGATCAAAAGCGGGGAGAGCGGTGCGCTGCCGATCGTCGTCGGCCTGATCGTGATCATCATCTTCTTCCAGCTCGAGCGCTCGAAGTTCGACTCGGCGATCAACCTCGTCAACCTGCTCCAGCAGTCGGCGGTCTACATCGTGCTCGGCGCGGCTGAGCTGTTCGCGCTGGTGCTCTCGGAGATCGACCTCTCGGTCGGCATCATGATGGCGGTCGGCGGATGGGTGATCGCCGAGCTGATCAACTCGCCGGTCAACTTCCCGTGGTGGCTCGGGATCCTCTGCGGCGTCGGGGTGTGCGCGGCGATCGGCTACCTGCAGGGGACCATAATCACGCGGCTCCACGTCCCTTCGTTCGTCGTCACGCTCGCGTTTCTGTTGCTCTTGCAGGGGGTGGTCCTCGAGCTGGCCACGATCGACAAGCAGGCGGTCGGCGGCGTGATCTCCGTTCCGCCGACGAGCGTCGTGTACAAGCTCGTCAACGACAACATCAGCCCGGGGGTCTCGTGGATCGCGTTGGCGGTGGTGCTCGGGTTATTCGCGGCCCTATCGCTCTCTCGCGCGGCGCGTCGACGCGCGCAGGGGCTGAGTGCGCCGCCGATGAGCATCACGTTGCTGACGATCGCGGTGACCGCGATCGGCGGGATCGTGGTCGTCTACGTCTGCAACCTCAACCGCGGGATTCTGACGCCGCTCAAGGGAGTCCCTTGGGTGGTGCCGTTCGTCGGGGTGGTGCTGGTGGCGTACTCCGTGATGCTGGGTCGAACCCGGATCGGGCGGTACATGTACGCGATCGGAGGCAATCCGGAGGCGGCCCGTCGTGCCGGCATCAACGTGCAGGGCGTCCGCAGGATGGCGTTCCTGCTGAGCGCCATGACCGCCGGGATAGCCGGGCTGATCTACATCTCCTTCCTGGGATCGATCTCGACCGACGTCGACGGGGGCACGTACACGCTCTACGCGGTCGCCGCGGCCGTGATCGGCGGGGCCAGCCTGTTCGGCGGCCGCGGCAAGCCGGTCCACGCGCTGCTCGGTGGGCTCGTGATCGGGATCGTGTTCAACGGCCTGGCCCTGATGGGGATCAGTGCCGCGGGCCAGGACATCGCGACCGGGGTCGTTCTGCTGGTCGCGGCAACCGTCGACGCGCTCGTGCGACGGCGGGGCGCGGCGGGCGCGGTCTGAGGCGCGGTACCGCCCGACGGCACGCGAAGCCTCGGCGCGCGCCATCGGGCCTCCAGATCGGAGATGATCAACTTCGATGAACGGCGCCCAGGCCCTGATCCGTACGCTGGTCGACGCTCGCGTCACGACCTGCTTCACGAATCCGGGGACCTCCGAGATGCACTTCGTGGCGGCACTCGACTCGGTTCCCGAGATGCGCGCCGTTCTGGCGCTGTTCGAGGGCGTCGCGACCGGCGCCGCCGACGGGTACGCGCGGATGTCCGGCTCGCCGGGCGCAACGCTGCTGCATCTGGGGTCGGGCCTCGGTAACGGGCTCGCGAACCTCCACAACGCGCGACGGGCAAAGGTGCCCGTGGTCAACATCGTCGGCGACCACGCGACGTACCACACGCAGTACGACGCGCAGCTCCAGTCCGACATCGAGACCGTCGCCCGGAACGTTTCCAAGTGGGTCCGCACGTCCGCGTCAACCGAGGCGCTCAGCCGAGACGCCGTCGAGGCGATCACGGTCGCGATCGGGCCGCCCGGTCAGGTCGCGACGCTGATCCTGCCCGCGGATGTCTCGTGGTCGGACGGCGCCGAGCCGGCGGCGATGCCCGCGATGGCCGCTCCGGCGAGAGCATCAACCGACGTCGTGGAATCGGTCGCGGCCGCGTTGCGCACACGCGGAGGGTCGAGCGCGATCCTGCTGGGCCGCCAGGGTCTCCGGGCCGACGCGCTGATGGCCGCGGCGCGGATCTCGGCCACGACCAGCGCGAAGCTGTTCGTCGAGGTGTTCCCGACGCGTGTGGAGCGCGGCGCGGGCCTCCCTGCGGTGGAGCGACTCGCGTACCTACCGGAGCTCGCGTCGGTTCAGCTCGCGGGACTCAAGCACCTCGTGCTGGTCGACGCGAAGGCGCCCGTCTCGTTCTTCGCGTATCCCGGCAAGAAGAGCTACCTCGTGCCCGATGGCTGCGAGGTGCACGAGCTGGCTGCGCCCGATCAGGACGCGCGCGGCAGCCTCGAGGCGCTGGCCGATGCGCTCGGGGCCACCGCGGCGACGCCGCCCGTGAAGGAGCCCGGCCGGCCGGCGCGCCCGACCGGCGCGCTTACCGCCGAGAAGGTATGCGCTGCGATCGGGGCCGTGCTTCCTGAGAACGCGATCATCTCCGACGAGTCCCAGACCTCGGGCCTGACGCTGGCCGCAAGCACCGCGGGCGCTCCGCGCCACGACCTGCTCGCGCTCACCGGCGGCGCGATCGGCCAGGGACTGCCCGTCGCGGTCGGCGCCGCGGTCGCATGCCCCGACCGCCCGGTGTTCGCGCTCGAGGCGGACGGTTCGGGCCTGTACACGATCCAGTCGCTGTGGACGATGGCGCGCGAGCAGCTCAACGTGACGGTCGTGCTGTTCAACAACCGCTCGTACGGGATCCTGAACATCGAGCTCGGCCGCGTCGGTGCCCGAGCCGGCGGGCCGAAGGCGCGTTCGCAGCTCGACCTTAGCGGCCCGGACGTCGACTTTGTGTCACTCGCCCGTGGCTTCGGCGTGCCGGCCGTGCGCGTCGAGACATGCGAGGAGTTGGTCGGCGCGCTCGAGCGCGCCGGCGGCGAGCCGGGACCGCAGCTGATCGAGGTCGTGATCCCCAACGTCTACAGCCCGCGGCAGGTTCGCGCGCTGCCGTACGCGCTGCGTGCGCTCGAGATCCTGCCCCGGCCGGTCGCCGCCGCGATCAAGCGGCGCGTGTATCCCTGACGGCTAGGCTCGCGGCCGTGCGATTTCGCGCCGATCGACCAATGGGCCTCGCGCCCGCGACGGTATCCGACTACCGCGAGCTCGCCCGGCGCCGGCTCCCGCGCCAGCTGTTCGACTACGTCGACGGCGGCGCGTACGAGGAGCGGACGATGCGCTCGAATGTCTCCGATCTCGAGCGCTTGTTGCTGCGCCAGGTCGTGATGCGCGACGTCTCCACTCGCGATCCGTCGGTGACCGTGCTCGGCCAGCACCTGGCGCTGCCCGTGATCCTCGCCCCGGTCGGACTCGGTGGCATGTTCGCGCGGCGCGCCGAGGTGCAGGCTGCGCGCGCGGCGGAGGCGGTTGGGGTGCCGTTCGTCGAGTCGACTGTCTCGATCTGCGGCATCGAGGAGGTCGCCCGAGCGACGTCCGTGCCGCCGTGGTTTCAGCTGTACGTGATGCGTGACCGGAGCTACTGCGAGGAGTTGATCGCTCGCGCGGGAGCCGTGGGCGCGCCCGTGCTGGTGCTGACCGTCGACCTCGCAGTCGTCGGCGCCAGGCATCGCGACACCCGCAACGCGGTCGTCGGCCGGTCGTCGGCGCTGGCGAAGCTACTTCGCGGACTCGATCTCGTCTCCCACCCTCGCTGGATCCGGGACGTCCCGCTCGGCGGCAAGCCGCTGACGTTCGGCAACCTCGAGCACCTCGTTTCCGGAGCCCGGACGCCGGCGGCGTTCCGCGAGTGGGTCGATGCTCAGTTCGATCCCAGCGTGACCTGGAAGGACATCGCCTGGGTGCGCGCGAATTGGGACGGTCGCCTCGTCGTCAAGGGAGTGCTCGATCCCGACGACGCCCGGCGCGCGGTCGAGGTCGGCGTCGACGGCATCGTCGTCTCCAATCATGGAGGCCGCCAACTCGACTCTGTGCCGTCGACCGTGCAGGCCCTCTCGGGCGTCGTCGGCGCGGTCGGGGATCAGGTCGAAGTGCTCGTCGACGGAGGCGTCCGCACCGGGCTCGACGTCGTCAAGATGCTCGCGCTCGGAGCGCGCGCCGTCCTGATCGGGCGCGCCTGGGCGTGGGCGGTGGCAGCGCGCGGGGAGGTCGGCGTCCGTCACGTGCTCAGGGTGCTGCAGGCCGACATCGACGTGGCGCTCGGCCTCACCGGTCACACCTCGGTCGCGGACCTTGACCGGACCGCGCTGTACGAGCCCGCCTGAGAGGAACGTGGCGATGGCCAAGCAGCTCGTGGTCTGCTGCGACGGAACCTGGAACGTGCCCGACGAGCTCCAGGGCGGCGTCGGGGCGCCGACCAATGTCGCCAAGCTCGCGCTCGGCATCGCGACCGGCGAGCAGAGCGACCAGCTGCTGTTCTACGAGCCGGGTGTCGGGACCAGTCCGGACGACCGTCTTGTCGGCGGGGCGTTCGGCTATGGGCTGTCGCGGAACATCCGCAGCTGTTACCGGTTCCTGGCGGAGAGCTACGAGCCCGGCGACAACCTGTTCCTGTTCGGCTTCAGCCGCGGGGCGTACACGGCCCGTAGCCTCGCCGGCTTGGTGCGCAACTGCGGAATCCTGCTCGCCGAGCACGTCGACCAGGTCGATGAGGCGTTCGCCTTCTACCGCGATCGCACCTCGCAGACGCATCCGAGCGCACTCGCCTCGCAGATCTTCCGTCAGATGTATTCACACGACGACGCCGAGATCCATTTCATCGGGGTGTGGGACACGGTCGGGGCGCTGGGGATCCCAGCCGGGCTGCCCGGGTGGAAACGCCTCTCGACGAGCTTCCCGGACTGGCAGCAGCTGTGGGGCTTTCACGACACCCAGCTGAGTAGCCATGTCAAGTTCGCCTACCACGCGCTGGCGATCGATGAGCAGCGCGCGCCGTTCAGGCCCACGTTGTGGACGCAGGACGTGGCAGCGACCAGCCAGACCGTGGAGCAGGTCTGGTTCGCCGGGGTGCACACTGAGGTCGGCGGCGGCTCCGCGGACGCGTCACTGTCAGACATCGCAATGCTGTGGATGATCGAGCGAGCCAAGGCCTGCGGGCTGATGTTCAAGCCCGGCCAGCTCGAGCCGGGCGCCTCCGACGGCGCCGGCGGGATCGTCACCCCGAACTATGCCGCGAAGATAGTCGACTCCCGGCGGGGGCTGTACGAGTTGCTGCGCCCATACCACCGGCTGAAGAGGCTTCCTGTCGGGGGGGCACCGGGACAGTCACTCGCCTCGAGCGTCGTGCGGCGTCACAGTGAGCGGAGCGAGCGTTACTCACCGCCGGGACTGCAGAGTTACCTCAACGCCCTCGGAGTGACACAGGTAGTCGAGACGCTGCCGGCGGGTGGCTCGGGTGGCTCGGGTGGCGAGCGCTTGTAGCGAGCTTGCTAGCGTGACGGCATGGCCTCCGAGTACGCCTACGACGCAAATCTGATCCGTGTCAGCGACGGCGTGATCGAGCTGTTCGCCCGGAGCGTGTTCGGGGCCGTGCGCGTTCCGATCGCACGGGTGTCTGCCGGGCGGACAACTTGAGCGCGGCCGAGGCCGCGGCTCCCGACCATGGCGTCGTTGACGGCGCGCCGTCGGTTCCGCCGCCGCTGGCCGAGGTCTCCTCGGCGCCGCGCCTGAGCGCCGCCGAGGAGGCGCGCACGCTGATCGCTGCGACCAACGTTGCGGCGCTCGCGACGGTGACCCCGGTGGGCGACCCGTGGGCATCGCTGGTCACATACGGTGCGCTGCCCGACGGCGCTCCGGTGCTGTGTCTTTCACGGCTCGCCGAGCACGGCCGCAACGTGCTCGGCGACGCGCGTGCAAGTCTCGTGGTGACGCAGCGCGACGGTCCGGCGGACCCGCTCGCGGCAGCGCGCGCGACGCTCGCTGGTCACGTCGAGCGGCCCGCCGGTGCCGCCGAGTCCGCGGCGGCGCGGGCGGTGCATCTGCAAGCCGTGCCCGCCGCGAGCACGTATCTCGACTTCTCGGACTTCTCGCTGTGGGTGCTGCGGGTCGAGCGCGTGCGGTGGGTCGGCGGCTATGGCCGCATGGATTCGGCCTCCGCAAGCGCGTACGCCACCGCCGAACCGGATCCGGTCGCGTCCGATGCCGGCTCGGCGATCGCTCACCTCAACGAGGACCATGCGGACGCGCTGCTCGTGATCGCGCAGCAGCTTGGCGGCTACCCCGACGCGAGCGCCGCGCGGTGCTCGGGCCTTGACCGCCGGGGCATCGACCTTATCCTCGACACACCCCGGGGTCGTGCGCCAACCCGCGTCGCGTTCAGAGATGAGCTCGGGGACGGCGGCCAACTGCGCGCGGCGACCGTCGAGCTCACGCACCGCGCACGCGCACGCGCGGCGGCGCTCTGAGCGCTCCGGGACCAGGCGGCTAGGCGGCAGGCTGCCGACGGGGGCGGCGGGGCCGGCGGGCGGTCCACGACGGAGGTGCGCCGAACACGAGCGCCCGGAGTCCGATGTAGAGGGCGGGCAGTGCGAGCACGAGGAAGATGATCGGAACGCGCAGGCTGTCCTTGGTGGGATACGCCGTGTCGCCGTGGAGGTGGACGCTGATCGTGTGACCCGCGTCGCTGTCGTCGGCGCCCGAAACCTCGCCGGCGACCACATGGCCGTTGCCGCCGACGAGCGCGCCGCCGACGACCCACGTCGCCTGGCACACCACACCCGACGAATATCGCCCGTAGCTGCCGGAGCAGCTCGACACCGTTGCCATCGCCTCCGGCCCTGTGTTCTGGTCGAGGTAGGAGAAGTAGGCACCGGCGAGGAACCCAAGCCCGATCAGCAGCATCGGAATCGAGAGCCCGAGCAGACGGTTCCTCCTCACAGTGCACCCCGGACGCGCCCAGTCCTCATCCGGGTGGATTCGATCAGATCCACCGCCGCACGTCTACGGGGAGACGCGGCCCTTGTCCCGGGTCGCTGGCTTGCCAGATCGCGCGACGAGCGGCAGAATCGTGCGCTGGGTTGGCGGACCGGCACCCGTTGTTCACATCCTGGCCTGATCGTGCGGCGCTCGAGGGCGACGCTGCCGAGAACCGCGGACCGCGCTCCTGGGGGGCGCCGAACACGATGTGAGGAGGAGTTGATGGCTCGTTATCTGCAATCGAGCGGCGCGTTGGCAGCCATGCTGGCGCTGCTTTCAGGATGTGGCGGAAGCTCAGCTTCGGATCAGACGTCGAAATTCAAGACGGGCATCTCGCCAGTCGTCAATCAGTTCAAGGACATCTCGCAAGCGATCGGCACCGCCATCGAGCACGCCCCGTCAAGCAGCGATGCTCAGCTCGCCGCGACGTTCCACGGTCTTGCCGGCCGCTGGCAGACCGAGCTGAGCCAGCTGCGGACGCTGAAGGCTCCCCCGAGCGTGGCGGCGGCCTTCACCAATCTGACTGGTGCGGCGAGCCGCACCGAGGCCGATCTGACGGCGATCTCCGCGGCGGCCCAGACGCACGCTGCCACAGCGGCGAAGCACGCAAGCTCGGCCCTGGTAACTGACATCCTCGCCGCGAAGGCGGCGGCCACCACTATCACCGACAAGCTAGGGATCAAGTAGGGCGAGTGGGCGATCCAGGACTCGAACCTGGGACCTCTTCCTTATCAGAGAAGCG
>CAVQJF010000015.1:0-24131 GCA_963712675.1 uncultured Solirubrobacteraceae bacterium | reverse complement strand
CGATTCACCGCCCGAATGTGCGGTCGGCTGGCCGGCGGCACAGGTTCCAGGCGAGGGTGGCGCCGGGGTTGGGGCGCGGCGCGTCGTCGGTCGCCTTCCGGGTGGCGCTGGGGACACCTTCGTAGCGAGACAAAAGGCGCACTGAAACGGGCAGGGGCTGAGGCCGCCCCAGGAATCCGCCCTGGCGTGGTCGTGACCGAAGAAACCTCCGCCACACGGAGGAAACCTTGGATCAAACGCGGTGCGGGGCAGACGCACCCCATAACCACGGTTTTCATGGAATCCGGTGCGTCGTTGGAGCGGGTTACCTTCCTCCCTTCACTGCCGCCGTTTGTCTCGCCACGAAGTTGCCCGCGACGTCTCAGGGACCGGGGGCGGATTAGCGGGCGACGCTGAGCAGCAGCTCCGTGATCACGGCGGGATCGCGCCGGACCCGGGGGGGCGACGCGGCGCCGGACCCGGAGCCGGGGCGCTTGGTGAGCGCAACGTCGTCGGGCGACGTGAGGCGCTGGAGCCGCCCGTCGGCGATCAGCCGCTCGTCGACCGCGCCGAGGCGACCCTCGAAGACCGTGAACACGGGTGTGCCGAGCGCCACCGCCTCGCGGTTCATCGTCCCGCCGGCGGACACGACCACGTCGGCGTAGAAGATCAGCGACTGCGCGTCGATCGCCTGCTCGGGGACGATGAAACCGCTGCTTCGCTGCAACTCGGCGCGCTGCTCGGGGGTCCGCGGCAGAACGACCGTTTGCGAGCCTCGCAGCCGTTCGAGCACGGAGCCGAACAGATCGTTCTCGAAGCGGTGGTAGAGCGACACGGCAGGCGGCGTGCGGACGACGGCGATCGGCCGCGTGGCGTCGAGCCCGAGCTCGCCGACGACGGCTGGGTTGGGTTCGAAATCCGCCAGGTAGTACTCCTCCTTCAGGCCCTCATAGGGGCGCAGCTTCCCGCGCGCGCCGTACCTGTAGAGCCGCTCCGGCGGAATCGCGTCGGGGACGACGACCGAGCGCGCCAGCCGGCAGTTGACGTTGTGCTGCACGGTCGCCCACTCGTAGTCGAACATCGTCGAGCACGGGATCCGGAGCATCGATGCGGCGATCGTGACGTCGTTGGAGCCGTGCCCGAGCGCCAGCTCGAAGCGTCGGCCGCGCGCCCAGCGGGTCAGCTCGAATGACCGGTCGACGAGGCCCCGCGCCTTCGCAGCGAGACCGCCGCCGCGGTGGCGGCCGATCGTCGTGTGGGCGATGCCGAACCGGTCGCAGAGGCCGAGCGTCTGCGCGAAGTCACGGGCCGTCACGTCGACCTCGTGGCCCTCGGCCTGCAGCTGCTCGATCACGGGCCGCAGCACGAGCACGTGCGGCGAGTTGGTGAGGTCGATCCAGACCTTCACGGGCGGGCGGCGGCGATGCCCGCGAGCGCTGCGACGACCTCGTCCGCCTGTGCATCGGCCAGCACGGCGCTGATCGGCAGCGCGAGGTTCGTCCGGCCCAGTTCGTCGGTCGCCGGCAGCATCGGCGTCCCGGCCGCGAAGGGTCGCATCGACTGCTGTTGGTGGATCGGCGTCCGGTAGTAGGCCCGGGCGCCGATGCCGGCGTCCAAGAGCGCCGCCAGCAGGTGGTCGGGCTCTGGATGCGTGACGACGTACAGGTGCCAGGCCGGCTTGGCCCCGTCCGGGACCGCCGGCAGGGTTACGTGCTCGGCGAGGCCGGCCTCCCGATACGCGCTCGCGCCCGCGCGGCGGCCGTCGCACCAGCCGTCGAGCTCCGGCAGCAGCACCCGGAGGATCGCGGCCTGGAGTTCGTCGAGGCGCGAGTTGTAGCCGACGAACTCGAACGACCGCTTGTCGCGCGAGCCGTGGAACCGCAGCGTCCGCGCCAGCTCGGCGACGCCGTCGTCGTCGGTCGCGATCGCGCCGCCGTCCCCGAAGCAGCCGAGGTTCTTCGACGGGTAGAACGAGAACGTGGCGGCATCGCCGAGCGCGCCGGCGCGGACGCCGCCGAGCGACGCGCCGGCCGCCTGCGCGGCGTCCTCGAGCACGGGCAGCCCGAACTGTGAGCGCAGCTCCGGCGTGGGCGCGGGCAGGCCGAACAGGTCGACCGAGACGATCGCCTTCGTCCGCGCGGTCAGCGCCGCGCGAACCGTGTCGACCGTGACGTTGCGAGTCGCGAGATCGACGTCGCAGAAGACGGGAACCGCGCCGGCGGTCACGACCGCCTCGGCGGTCGCGTAGAACGTGAACGACGGGACCACGACCTCATCGCCGGGCCGCACACCGAGCGCGCGCAGCGCGATCGTGATCGCGTCGGTGCCGTTTGCGACCCCGACGACGTGGCGGACGCCGAGGTAGGCGGCGAACTCCGCCTCGAACGCCCGTAGCTCGGGGCCGAGGATGAAGGTGCCGCGGTCGAGCACTTCGGCGATACGCGCGTCAATCGCCGCCCGCAGCGGCGCCAGTGGCGAGGCGGTATCGAATAAGGGAATCCCCATAAAAACGACGTCTGACTCTACCGGCGACGCCCGCTACTCTTGGCCGCCCTTGCTCGCGCTCGCGTCTCTGACACAGCCGCTCGTCAACCTGGCCACCAACCTGATCGGAGATCTCGGGCTGGCCGGCGTCACGCTGCTGATGACGATCACCGGAGTGATCGGCGTGCCTGGCACGGAGCCGACGATGCTGTTCGCGGGCTTCGATGTCTACAACCACACCCTGTCGCTGCCGGGAATCATCGTCGCGGGCGTGATCGGGGACGTGCTCGGAGGCTCGATCGCCTACGCGATCGGCTACTACGGCAGCCGCGAACTGGGCGAGCGCCAGGGGTCGAAGCTCCACATCAGCCAGCGCAAGCTCGACCGTGCGCACATGTGGTTCGAGCGCTACGGCGCGCCGACGGTGTTCGTATCACGCTTCATCCCCGTGGTCCGAGCCGCGTTCCCATACGCCGCCGGGGCCTCGAAGATGCCGTACGTGCGGTTCGCCGTGCTGGCTACGCTCGGCTCGATCGTGTGGGTCTCCGGACTCGCCGTGCTCGGCCGGGAGGTCGGGAGCAACTGGACGAGCTGGCGCCACCACCTGGAGTACGTCGACTACGTCGGGGCAGCACTGGTCGTAGCAGCGATCGTGTATCTGATCGTGCGCCGCAACCGCCCGGAGCGGGGCGACCCGGCCGTCGATGCCATCTCGAAGTAGCGACGCGCCGCAATCCCTCCGAATCGGTCAGGCGCTCGCGCTCGGGACGCTCCACGGGCCGGCGGAACTGCTGCCGATCTCCTCCTCGGGCCACATCGCGCTGATCCCGTGGCTGCTGGGCTGGGACTACGTCGAGCTCGATCACGAGCTGCGAAAGTCGTTCGAGGTCGTGCTCCACGCGGGCACGGCCGCGGCGCTGCTGATCACGCTGCGTGACGAGGTCGACGAAGCGGTGCACGGCCTCAACTACCGCCGGCTGATGCTGATCGCGCTGTCGTTCGCGCCACCGGCGCTGGTCGGGTTCACGCTCGAGCGGCCGATCGAGCGGCGGCTCGGCACCCCGCCCACGATCGCCGCCGGCCTGATCGCCGGCGCGCTCGCGATGGCGTGGGCGGACCGCGCCCCCCAGCGGCGCCACCATGAGGACGCGGGGCCTCCGGACGCTCTATGGCTCGGGCTCGCACAGGCTTGCGCGCTGATTCCCGGCGTATCTCGCAACGGCGCAACGCTGGCGGCAGCACGGCTGCGCGAATTCACGCGTGAGGACGCGAACCGGCTGTCGCGCCACGCAGCGTTGCCCGTGATCGTGGGCGCGACAGCGCTCAAGAGCGTCCGGCTGCGCAAACGCGGATTACCGCCGCGCGCCGGCGTCCCGTTCGCGGCCGGAGCGCTCGCCTCGTTCGTGTCGACGCTCGGCTCCACATGGTTGATCCATCAGGTCGAGCGCGACCGGTCACTGCTGCCGTATGCGGGCTATCGCGCGGCGCTCGGCGGAATCGTGTTCCGACGGCTCGCAAAACGCCGCACAGCGGGTCCGGTCGATGCACGAGAATGAACCTGTGAGCACCCCGAACACGTACGCGTCGGCAGGCGTCGACACGCAGGAGGCCGATCGCGGGGTCGCCGCGCTCGTGGAGGTCCTGCGCGGCATCGATCCTGGGCGGCCGTCCGTGACCGTGTCGCTGCCGGGCCACTACGCGAGCGTGATCCGCGTCGCACCCGGTCTCGGAATCGCGCTCGCGACGGACAGCGTCGGGTCGAAGGTGATAGTCGCCGAGCAGGCGGGCCGGTTCGACACGATCGGCATCGACTGCGTGGCGATGAACGTCAACGACCTGATCTGCGTCGGCGCCGAGCCGCTGGCGCTGCTCGACTATGTAGCCGTCGAGCGCGCGTCCGAGCCGATGCTGCGAGAGCTCGCCGTCGGCCTCCGCGCCGGCGCCGAGGCGGCGGGCGTGGAGATCCCGGGCGGCGAGGTCTGTCAGGTCCCCGAGGTGCTGCGCGGCCACCCGTCGCCGTACGGATTCGACCTCGTCGGCTCGGCGTTCGGGACCGTCGCGCTCGACGCGATCATCGACGGCTCGGCGTGCCGTGCCGGCAACGCGCTGATCGGGTTGCCGTCCTCGGGCGTGCACTCGAACGGCGTCACGCTCGCGCGGCGCGTGTTGACGGACCTGCGCGAGGTGCCGGCCGAGCTCGGCGGCCTGAGCGTCGCCGACGTGCTGCTCGAGCCGACCACGATCTACGTGCGAGCCGTGCTCGCGCTGCTCCGCTCCGGACTCGCGGTCCACGGCCTCGCCCACATCACGGGCGGGGGCGTCCTGAACCTCTTGCGGATCGGCGCCGGGGTCGGATACGAGATCTCCGAGCCGCTGCCGGTGCCGCCGGAGTTCGCGCTGATCGCGTCGCGGGGCGACGTGCCGGCCGCGGAGATGTGGGAGGTGTTCAACATGGGCTGCGGCTTCTGCGTGGTGGTCGCGGCGGAGGCGGCCGACGCCGCGGTGGCGCTGCTCGCCGAGCACCACCCCGGCACCGCCGTGATCGGACGGCTAACCGACGACGGCCGGGTCAGCCTGCCCGGGCTCGGGCTCGCCGGCGATCGCGCGGGGCTGTCGGCGACGGCTTGACCCGAGCGCCACGGCGGCCAGCACGACGATCGAGACATCGGCGCCGATCCGGAAGCGGCTGTTGCCCCAGCCGGGCGCGCTGATGAGGAGCGTCGTCCACACTGGCGCGAGCAGCAGCCAGCGCCGTCCCCGGAGAGCCGGGGCGCGCCCGAGCGCCACGGCGGCCAGCAGCAACAGCGGGTAGTACATGACGAGCCCGAGCGCGTCGAACCACTTGCGGCGCGGCTCGTGGTTGCCGATCCGCAGCGGTTGCCAGAAGCTGAACGTGCGCAGGACGCGGACCGCGGCCACGAGCACGGCTCGCGCCGGATGGTGCTCGATGTACCTGAACCCCGGAGTCGCCGAGGCATCGCCGATCAGCAGCTGGTGGTGGGTGCGGGCGCGCGCCAGGCACTGCAGGCTCCACCAGCCGATGTCGTTGCCGTAGTACGTGTCGTGGCAGTTCGAGGCCGGGATCACCGTGTCGTAGTTCGCCGCCAACTCGAGCTTCCCGAACACGACCTCGTTGCGGATCACCCATGGCGCCCCGACGAGCGCCGCGGCGCCGAGCACCGCGAGGATCCGCACGATCCTGCCCCCCGCCGGCGCGAAGACCGCGGGCAGCGCCAGCAGCGCCACCAGGAACACGGCATCGGTTCGGGTCAGGATCGCGAGCCCGAGGACCGCGCCGATCGCTGCCGAGCGTCGCGCCGTCGGTGCGCGCAGGAGGTCGGTCGCGAGCACCAGCGCGACCACGATGAGGAGCACGTACAGGGGCTCGGACATCACCGACCCGTCGGCGGTTATGAAGGGCGGATAGACGGCCGCGATCGCGCTCGCGGCCAGCCCGGCTCGCTCGCTGCCGCCCGACAGACGCCGGCCCAGCACCCCGAGCAGCCCGACCGACAGCGACCCGAGCACCAGCCCCACGAGCCGCTGCGGAAGCAGGTGGACCCCGCCCAGCAGCGCAACCACCGACAGCAGCAGCGAGTACAGCGGCGGGTGCAGCGCGGTCTCGTAGGCGTGGCCGAAGATCCGGCGCTCGTAGAAGTGGCCCTGCGCGATCAGGTTCGCCGCCGAGTGGTAGAAGCTCGCGTCCCCGCCGACTCCGACCGGCTCGGAAGCGATCACGAAGATGTAGAAGAGCCTGACCCCGAGCGCGGCCACGGACAGCGAGACGAGGCGGCCGGTATATGTCCGAGGGAGGAGTTGGTAAATAACTCGAGGAATGCGCGAGTTGTCTACCACGACCCGCGCATCGTCGCGGTCAGAGATGATCGGTGTAGTAAGGGACATGGACGACGGGCATGTAGCGCAAAATAGAGGTCTGTAGATGAGCGCGATCCTCGGAACGACCCTGAGCGGCCGCTACCGGTTGGAGGCCCGGATCGGCGCGGGCGGAATGTCGACGGTCTACCGGGCGCTCGACGAGACCCTCCAGCGCCAGGTCGCGATCAAGCTGTTGAACCGAGAGGTCGCGAGCGACTCCGACGCGCTCGAGCGGTTCCGGCGTGAGGCGCGAGCGGTGGCGCAGCTCAGCCATCCACACATCGTCGGGGTGATCGACGCCGGCGAGGACGAGAGCCGGCCCTACATCGTGTTCGAGTACGTCGAGGGCGAGACGCTGAAGGAGCGGATCCGTCGCGTCGGCAGGCTGCCGATCGCCGAGGCGGTGGCGTACGCGATCGAGATCGCGCGGGCGCTCGGAGCCGCGCACGCGCGCCACATCGTCCATCGGGACGTCAAGCCCCAGAACGTGCTGATCGACGAGGAGGGCTCGGCCAAGGTGACCGACTTCGGGATCGCACGGACGCTCGACGAGGAGGGGCTGACCGCAGACGGCCGTGTGCTCGGGACGACCGACTACGTCTCGCCCGAGCAAGCGCTCGGCCAGCCGGTGACCGGCCAATCCGACCTCTACTCGCTCGGCGTCGTGCTGTACGAGATGCTGACCGGCGAGGTCCCGTTCAAGGGCGAGAACCAGGTCGCCGTGGCGATGAAGCACGTCCGCGAGATCCTGCCTGACGTGCAGACCAAGCGGGCCGAGGTATCCGCGGCGCTGGCGGCGGTCGTCGATACCGCGACCGCCAAGCGCCAGGAGGACCGCTACGCGGACGACGTCGAGTTCATCGCGGACCTGGAGGACGCGCTCGCGATCGAGACCGCCCGTGCCGGCAGCGCCACCGGCGAGGTCACGACCGTGCTGCGGACACTGCCGAGCACCGCTCAGCGGCGAGTGCCGTTCCGCGTCCGCCACCGCATGATCACGGTCCTGATGGTGCTCGTCGTGCTCGCCGCGATCGCCGGCGGAGCGGTGTGGCTCGCGACCCGCACACATCACGGAACCGGCAAGCTGAGCGCGCCGCCGCCGCCGGCCGCGCCGTCACAGGTGCAGCTGTGCGCCTCGTGCGCGCACGGGTACAACCCGCTCGGGTCGCCGACCGACGAGCACCCCGACGCGCCGCTCGCGATCGACGGCAACACCGACACGGCGTGGACCACGCAGGACTACTACTCGCAGCAGCTGCAGAAGGCCGGCGTCGGTATGTACGTCGACGCCAAGCCGGGCACGACCGCTCGCAGGCTCGTGATCTACACCAAGACGCCAGGGTGGAAGGCGCAGATCTACGCGACCAACACGGCGCCGAAGTTCACGACGGCGGGCGCGCCGGGAGCCGGCGACTGGCAGCTGGTCGGTTCCGCCAGCAGCGTGCAGTCGAAGCAGACGATCACGCTGTCGAGCGGCACGGCGAGCTACCGGTACTGGCTGATCTGGATCACGGCGCTCGGCGGCCACCAGCAGGTCGCGATCAACGAGGCCGCGCTCTACCGGTAGCGGGCGGCCGACTCAGTTGTACTCGTAGAAGCCGCGCCCGGACTTCCGGCCGAGCCGGCCCGAGGCGACCATCCGCTTCATCAGCGGCGGCGGCGCGTACTCGTCGCGCTTGAACTCCTCATACAGCGAGTCGCAGACCGCATACAGCACGTCGAGACCGATGAAGTCGCACAGCACGAGCGGTCCCATCGGGTGCCCGCAGCCGAGCTTCATCCCGGCGTCGATGTCCTCTCGTGAGGCGAATCCCTCCTCGTACATCCTCACGGCCGCCATCAGGTACGGGACCAGCAGCATGTTGACGATGAACCCCGACCGGTCTTTGGTCTCGATCGGTCGCTTGCCGATCTGCTCGACGAACGCCTTCGCCGCCGCCAGCGTGTCGTCGCTCGTGTCGAGCGCGACCACGACCTCGACCAGCGTCATCACCGGCACGGGCGAGAAGAAGTGCAAACCGAGCATCCGCTCGGGCGTGGTCAGCACCTGCGCCAGCTCGGCGATCGGGATCGACGAGGTGTTCGAGGCGACGATCGTCTCGGGGCTGAGAACCGAGTCGATCGCACGCATCACGCCGAGCTTCAGCTGCAGGTCCTCGGGCACCGCCTCGACCACCAACGCGGCGCCGGCGATCGCGTCGAGGTCGGTTGTCAACTCGATCCGCCGACGTGCGACGTCGGCGTGCGCCGCGTCCAGCTTGCCGCCGGTGACAGCGCGCTCGAGCGACGTGTCGAGCCGCGACCGGGCACGCGCGAGGCTCACCTCATCGAGATCGGTGACGATCACGGGGAGCCCAGCCACGGCGACTGTCTCGGCGATGCCGGTGCCCATGAAGCCAGCGCCGACGACGGCGACGGATTCGATCGCGGTGGAGGCGCTGTCCATATCCGCCACGGAGCTTAATCAGTGTCGGTGCCGACGCTCGGACTCGTACCGCTCGAGCCCCAGCGCCACCAGCCGGTCAAGGAGCTCAGGGTACGAGATCCCGCTGGCCTCGAACAGCGACGCGAACACGCTCGTCTCGGTGAACCCAGGCATCGTGTTGAGCTCGTTGACGAGCACCCGCTCGCCGTCGACGAAGAAGTCGACGCGCGCGAGCCCAGAGCAGCCGGACACCCGGAACGCCTCAAGGGCGAGCTCCCTGACCCGCTCGCGCACGGCCGCGGAAACCCGCGCCGGCACGATCAGCTCCATCCCTCCCGGCGTGTACTTGGCGTCGTAGTCGTACCACCCCTGCTCGCCGGCCGCGAGCATGATCTCCCCGGGCGTCGACGCGATCGGCTCGCCGTTGCCGAGCACCGAACATTCGATCTCCAGACCGACCGCCGACGCTTCGACGATCGCCAGCTGATCGTGCTCGAAGGCTCCGAGCAGCGCCGTCCCCAGCTCGGAGGCATCGGCGACCCGCGCGATCCCGACCGAGGATCCGAGTCGCGCCGGCTTGACGAACACCGGCAGGCCCAGGGCGGAGAGCCCTTCCAGCACGTCGTCGCGGGCGGCCGCAAACGACTCCTCGCGCACGGCGCGGTAGGCGACCTGCGGGATCCCCTCATGCGCCATCAGGTCCTTGAACGTCACCTTGTCCATGCACAGCGCCGAGGCGAGCACACCGGCGCCGACGTACGGGACGTCCAGGCACTCGAGCAGCCCCTGGACGGTCCCATCCTCGCCGAACGGGCCGTGAAGCACGGGGAACACGATGTCGGCGCCCGACAGCCCCCGGCCGGGCACAACCGTCAGCTCAGCCCTGTCCGCGGAGCGCCAAACCCCGTCCCGTCCGATCTCGATCTCGACCGGGTCATGGCCGGCGGCCTGCAGGCCCTTGCGCACCGACGTCGCCGAGGCGAGCGACACGTCGTGCTCTGACGAGCGGCCGCCGCCCAGCACCGCGACGCGGAGGCGCGTCACGGCTTCGTGGTGGTCGTGGAGGTCGTCGTCGTGGAGGTCGTCGGCGTGCTTGTGGTCGTCGTCGTCGTCGTCGTGGACGGCGCCGTGTAGTTGCCGACGACGATCGTGACCGAGCTGTTCTTCTGCGCGGTCGAACCCCCGATCGGGCTCTGCGAGAGGACGACCCCGTCGAGCGCCTGATCGACGACCTTCTGCGTCGCGACCGTCACCTTGAAGCCGGCAGCGGTCAACTTGCGCTCGGCCGGGACCTCCTTCCTCCCCTGGACGTTCGGCACCTTCGCCGTCGTCGGCGCCTGCGCGATAACGAGGTTCACCGTCGAACCTGACGCGACCTTCGAACCCTGCGCGGGGCTCATGCTGATCACGTCTCCGGGTTTGACGGTCGACGAGGTCTGGTTGCTCGTCGTGACCACGAAGCCCGCGTTCTGCAGCCGCGTCGTCGCCGACGCCTGCGATTGGCCCGTCACGTCAGGGATCTGCACGGGCGCCTTGCCCGTCGAAACGGTGATGTTGACCGACGAGCCGACCGAGGGGTTCTGGCCGGCCGGTGGGTCGGTCGAGATCACGACCCCGTTGGCGACCGTGTTCGAAGATTGGCGGAAGACCTTGCCGACGGCGAGCCGCTCCTTGCGGATCTGCTGCTCTGCCTTGATTAGCGTGTCGCCCTCCACGGCTGGGACGGTCGCGTTCCCGGGTCCGCTCGAAACGGTCAGCGTGACCGTCGAGCCTTTGTCGACCTTCTGGCCCGACAGCGGGTTCTGGGCGAAAACGATCCCCTGCGGCCGCCCGTTCGTCTCGGTGATCACGTTGACCCCAAAGCCGTCGTTCTGCAGGACCGTGCGCGCCGTGTCGACCTGGTCGAGCACCACCCGCGGGACGAGCACCTGCTTGGGGCGCGTCAGCAGATACGCCGCCACGCCACCGCCCGCGAGCGCCAGCAGCACGATCGCGCCGAGAATCCACGGCCACAGTGGCCGCCGGCGCTCGTCGGGCGGCGGGCCAGGGTGCTCGGTCCCGTCGATCCCGGCCTCCTGCGCCGGCAGCGGATCCGCCCGCGGTGGGATCTGCGGCGCGAAGCTGGTGGCCCGCACGGGCGCGCTCCCCCAGTCGGCCGCGCCCGCCGCACTGAGCGCGGCGATGCTTGCCGTTTGCTGTCCCCCGCCACCGGCCTGGATCGCGGCCTTTGCCGCCTCGAGCGCCGCGACGAAGTCGTCCGCGTCCCTGGGCCGATCGGCGGGGTTCTTGTTCAGCCCCCACATCACGACCTGCTCGAGCTCGGGCGGGACGCTCGGGTTCAGTGATCTGACCGCGGGAGGCGCTTCGGAGACGTGCTTCAACGCGATCGTGACCGCGGCGTCTGCGTCGAACGGTACGCGCCCCGTGAGCAGCTCGAACAGCACGACAGCGACCGAGTACAGATCTGAGGAGGCGCTGACGGCATGCCCCTGAGCCTGCTCGGGCGACAGGTACTGAGCGGTGCCCATGATCGAACCCGTCTCGGTCATGTCCGATGCCCCCGCGCGCGCGATCCCGAAGTCGGTCACCTTCGCGTGGTCGGTCTCGTCGATGATCACGTTGTGTGGTTTCAGGTCGCGGTGGACGATCCCGCGGCGGTGGGCGAACCGCGCCGCCTTGAGGATCTGGATCGTGATGTCGATCGCCCGGATCGGGTCCAGCGGCGCCTCGTCTCGGACCAGCTGCTTGAGGGTGCGGCCCGGTAGATACTCCATCGCGATGTAGTACGTCCCGTCGAACGCACCTCGGTCGTAGACGCCGACGACGTTCGGGTGCTGGAGCCCGGCGGCAGCCTGCGCCTCGCGGCGGAAGCGCTCGACGAATCCGGGGTCCTCCGCGAACCGGCGATGGAGGAGCTTGAGCGCGACCTTGCGGCCGAGCTGCTGGTCCTCGGCGAGGAAGACGTCCGCCATCCCCCCTGCGCCGAGCCTCGAAATCGCCTTATAGCGGCCGTCGACGATGGTCCCGGGGTCGATCACTGTCCCTCCGCCAGCAGAGCCTTGATGATCGAGGCTGCGATCGGCGCGGCGTACGTGCCGCCGTAGCCGTTCGGAATGTGCTCCAGCGTGACCGCCACGGCGACCTTCGGGTTGTCCACTGGCGCGAACCCGATGAACCACGGGTCGTCGATGTTCGAGCCGACGACCCCGACCGACGCGGTGCCGGTCTTGCCGGCGACCTTGATCCCCTGGAGGTTCGCCATCTGACCGGTCCCCTCCTCGACCACGTTCTGCATCATCTGGTTGAGCTCGGCCGCGCTCGAGGGCTTCATCACGTGGCTATACACCTGGGGCTTGAGCGTCTCGACTACCTGGCCGTCCTGATTGACCACGCGGCTCGCGAAATGCGGCGCCATCAGGGTTCCGCCGTTCGCGACCGCGGAGGCGACCATCGCCATCTGCATCGGCGTCACCTCGAGCTTGTCCTGGCCGATCGACATCCGGCCGAGGTCGACCTGATCGTTCGTCGGCTCGAGCAGCTTGCCGCGCGGCGTGCGCTCGCCGCTCGCGTGCATCTCGCCCGGGGGGTAGTCGAGGGGCGGGACGGAGTAGAAGCCGAACCTGTGCATGTACGTCTGCATCGTGTGGCGGCCGAGTGCCAGGCCGACCTGAGCCCAGACCGTGTTGATCGAATCCGTGAGCGCCTTCGTAAGCGTCACCGGCCCGTAGTTGTCGTTGTTGTCGTTCTGGAGCGGGACGCCGGAAACGGTGATCGGCGACTTGCCGTTGATGATCGAATTGGGCGTGTACTTGCCAGAGTCGAGCGCGGCTGCCGCAGTCACGACCTTGAACGTCGATCCGGGCGGATAGAAGGCCTGGAGCGAGCGGTTGAACCGCGTCGTGCCGGCCGCGCTCGGGTTGTTGTTGTCGTAGCCCGGGTTTGCGTACATCACCTTGATCGCGCCGTTGCGGGGGTTGAGCGCGACCACCGAGCCGACCCGGCCCGCGAGCAGCTGCCGGGCGAGCCGCTGCGCCGGCGGATCGAGCGTCGTGTAGACGTCGTCACCGACCCGGTTGGAAGTCACCTGGCCAAAGATCGACGACAGCCCGGTCTGCACCCCGCGCAGCTCCGACCCGCGCGACTCTTCGAGCCCGGCCGCCTCCCCGAACGCGAGGTTCGAGTATCCGACCGCCTGTGCGAACAGCGACCCGGTCGGGTAGGTGCGGTTCCAGATCCCGCCGGGAGCCGGAACGGACTTCGCGAGCACGGTGCCGTCGTCGGCCAGGATCCGGCCGCGCTTGATCTTCTCCTCGTCGATCAGCGTGCGCTTGTTGAGCACGTTGTTCTGGAGCGCCTTGGAGTCGAACACCGTCCACCGCGACGTGAACAGGACAAGCAGCGTGAACAGGACCACGATCGCCAGGAACAACCGCATGATCGGCTGATTCATGCCGGTCTCCTCGCGCGATCGGAGACGAGCAGCAGCAGCGCCAACAGCACGAAGTTCGCGATGATCGACGAGCCGCCGTAGGAGACGAACGGGAGCGTCACGCCGGTCAGCGGGATCACGCGTGTGACGCCGCCGACGATCACGAACACCTGCAGGCCGAGGACCGCGCTGAGGCCCGCCGCCAGCAGCTTCGAGAACGAGTCGCGCGCCAGGATCGCCGCCTTGAAGCCGCGTGCGATGAACAGCAGGTAGGTGAGGAGCACTGCGCACGCACCGAACAGCCCGAGCTCATCCGTGATCACCGCGTAGATCATGTCCGTCTGAGGCGCCGGCAGCAGGTAGGCGACCGGATGCGTGTTCGGCACGGCCAGGGTCGCCTGGCCGAACCCCTGGCCGAACATTCCGCCGGCGGCCTGCGCGAACACCGAGTTCGCGACCTGGAAGCTGCCGCCGGTCTTGTTGTAAAGCGCCGCGTTGAACGGATGCAGCCACGCCTCGACCCGGTCGTGGACGTGCGGGATGTGGGTGCCGAGGTACCAGGCGCCGAGCGCGAACGCCACCAGCCCGACGATCACGAACGAGACCCGGTTCGTGGCCACGTACAGGACCGCCAGCAGCGCCCCGTAGAACATCAACGACGAGCCGATGTCGTGCAGCAGCAGCAGGATCAGCATCGCGATCGCCCAGATCACGAGCACCGGACCGAAGTGCTTGATGGGTGGGATCGTGATACCGAGGAAGCGGCGCGCGCCCATCACCATCACCTGGCGCGTATCGCGCAGGTAGCTCGCGAGGAACACGACCAGGCCGATCTTGGCGAACTCGGTCGGCTGGAACACGAACACGCCGGGGATGTGGACGCCGAGGTAGGCGCCGTTCACCTGGTCGCCGAGCCCCGGGACACGCGGCAGGATCAGCAGCCCGAGCGACACGAACACGATGATGTACCGGTACTGCTCGAGCTTGCGGTAGTCCCTGAAGGCGACGATCGTGACCGCGAACAGAATCAGCCCGAGCACGAACCACTGCGCCTGCTGGCGCGCGTCGGTCGTGTTGATCCGGTAGATCATCACGATCCCGAAACTGGCGAGCACGGCGACCAGGGGGAACAGGTACGGATCCGCGTAGGGCAGCGTCAGGCGGATGAAGATGTGGGCGGCGAAGCACAGCCCCAGGAAGATCGCGCCGTAGGTCAGCGACACGTTCGAGAGCGCGTTCGAGCGCTGGATGAACACTCCGGCGAAGCCGGCGGTGACGAGCAGCGACGCCGGGATCATCGCGAGCAGCTCGCGGTTGCGCGCCTTCATCTGGCCAGCTCGCCGAGCTCGAGTTGTTGGACCAGCTTTGCAGCGCTCGTCTGCGAGCGCAGGTGGTGGTTGAGCAGCGTCGAACGCCGGTCCGCCGGCACATCCAACGCCGGGACGCCCGAGACGTAGAACGTCTCGTACAGGTGGATCCCGCCCGGCAGGTCGTACGGGAACCCGCGGAAGATCGTCACGATTCCATGTGAGTTCGTGCCGACGAAATAGAGCTGCCGGCTCGCGAGGTAGCCGCCGCCGCCGACCAGGAACAGGACGACGATCACGGCAATCAGCGCCGCGATCGGTTTCGCGAACCGGTAGCCGCGGCGTGGGGTGCCGGCCGGTGGCGAGAGCTTGTCGTCCCGGCCCTGGCGCCGGGCGAGACGGGGTCCCTGCTGCTTGCCGGGAAGCGAGGGTGGCGGCGCTGTCGGGACCGGTGCCGCCGTCGCGGATGCTGCCCGCGGGGAGGCGGTCTGCCGATCACCCGCGAGCAGGCTCGTGGCGACGACGGTCGGCTGGTCGATCACGCTGGCGGAGCCGACCTCCTCGAGCCGGAACAGGACCACCGTGATGTTGTCCCGACCGCCGGCGGCGTTGGCCTCGTCGATCAGCGCCTGTGCCGCTTGTGTGAGCCCGCCGGCGCCAGCGAGGACGGCGGCGACCCGCTCCTCGGAGATCATCGACGTCAGCCCATCGCTGCACAGCAGCAGCACGTCGCCCGCCTTGACCGGGTACGTCCACGTGTCGACCTCGACCGTCGCCTCGGGGCCGAGTGCGCGCGTGATGATCGAGCGCTGCGGGTGCTCGGCGGCCTGCTCCTCGGTCAGCTTGCCGCGATCGACGAGCTCCTCGACGAGCGAGTGGTCCTTCGTCAGCCGCTTGAGGTTCCCATCGCGGAACAGGTACGCGCGGCTGTCGCCGACGTGCGCGATCACGAGCTCCGAGTCATCGAGGTACGCGGCGGTCAGGGTCGTCCCCATGCCCTCGAGCTCGCGCTCGGACCGCGACAGCGCATGGATTCGCTCGTTGGCCTCCTGGGCCCGCGCCGTGAGGCGCTCTTCGGCGCTGCCGGCGTCCGGGAGGCCGTGCTCGAACGCCTGAATCGCGATCTTCGACGCGACCTCGCCGCCGCGAGCGCCACCCATGCCGTCGGCGACCACGAACACAGGCGCGCGGGCATACGCGGAGTCCTCGTTTCCCTGGCGCTGGCGCCCGGTGTCCGTTTGGGCGATCGTGTCGGCTGCTCTGAGCATCTATTGCAGGTAGGAGAATTCGCTGTCGCCGATCCGGATCCGATCGCCGTGGTGCAGCGGTTGCGGGCCGGTCACCGGCTCCTCGTTGAGGTAGGTGCCGTTGGTGGAGCCGAGATCCTCGAGCACGACCACGCGACCCTGGGTCGAGATCCGCGCATGGCGAGAGGACGCGAACGGGTCCTCGAGCCGGATCTCGACGTCGCCGCGGCCGAGGGTCGCGCCGTCCAAGAGGTCGTACGCGATTCCAGTCGGGTGTCCGGCGGCCCGCTCGACGAGCAGCCGTGGCTCGAACTCGTCGTCGACAGTGGGACCGGGCGTGAGGCCCGACTCGGCGCTGTAGATGCCGGTCGCGTCGGCGGGCCGCTCGCGCTCGGCGCTGACGACGCCGCCACGACCGCGCCGCATGTCGCGCAGGGCGCTCCAGGCGACCCACATCAGGAACAGGTAGAGAACGGCTAGGAAGCCGAACTTCAGGCCGACTGAAACGGGAGCGAGCACGCTAGTGGTTCGTCTCTGAAATAGGTGGGCACCGAGAGGTGCCACTGGTGGCTGCCTGGCGCGGACGCAGGACCCGATAGGTAGCAGCGCTACCTGAGGGTGCGAGGACAAAGCCAGGCGCCGCCAGGGGTGCCTCGAATGTCCAGTTATTTCGGTGACGGATCACTAGGCCAGTTCGAACTTGATCGCCGAGGTGCCGATCTCGATCTCGTCGCCGGCCTTGACCACCTCGGGGCCCTCGATCCGGCGCCCGTTGAGGATCGAGCCGTTCGTGGACCCGAGATCGCTGAGCACCCAGCTGCCACCGCGCGGGCGGATCTCGGCGTGCTGGCGGGACACGTTCGGATCGTTGAGCACGACATCGCACTGCCTGCTGCGCCCGATTGTGACGCCGGTCGGGCCAACCAGGAGCCGCTTGCCGTCGACAAGCAGCACCGCCGTGTCATTGCGCCCGCGGGCGCGCTGCTCGAGCGGCTCGGCGACGCGGTTCGCGGTGCTGTAGATCATCGTGCGACCCGACTGCTCCTCGACCGCCGGCTGCTGCTGGGGCTCCTCGGGATGCTGGACCAGACGGGTCTGGATCCCGAACTCGCCGAGACCGAGCCGCTCGTCGGTCTCGAACTCGATCACCGGCTTTGAGAGCATCGCGAGCCGCTCGCGGCGGGCGTGCTCGAGCAGGTATCCGCCCAGCTCGGCCGCGAGCGCATCCTCGTAATCGGCAAAGCGCTCGCGGTCATGCGGCGAGAGGAACACCCGGTACTCGTTGGGGACGTAGGTTCTCGAAACCGAGGAGGACTTGTGCTCCTCCATTTCCCGTGCCAGCTTGCGGGCGATCTCGACCGGGCGCACCTCGGATCGGAAGGCACGGCTGAACGTGCCTTCGACGAGGCCGGCGATCTTGCTCTCGATGCTTCTGAGGACGCTCATGGGACGCCCGTGGGGGCGAGTTGATGCTACGGAACGAGGCGTGATGGGACGTGCCGGGCGCGATACGCGGTCGCCGCGCCCGGCGCCAGCGTGAGGATCGCCCCCACGAGGACTCCGAGCGTCATCGCCGGCAGGGTCGAAGACTGACCGAGCGCCGCGGTCGCCGAAACGAGCACCGTCGCCCAGATCGTGACCCGGACCAGATCGGGCAGCGGCGATCGCCCCGTGCACGCGAACGGCAGGACGACCGCCGCCACGCCAAATGCGAGCGCCGGAGCGAGGGCGCCGGACGTGATGATCGGGATCAGCATGTGATGGAGGGTGTCGAATGGCGAGGAGACCCACAATCCTGCCGCCACGCGGCCCGGAATCCGCATGCCGGCATCGGCGACTACAACCCACACATACCCGATCGTCCCGAGAGCTGCGCGGCGATAAGGCGTTTTCGCGCGCGCTGCAAGGGCCGGCCAAGCTCCCGCGAGGCCGAGCGCGGCAAGCGCAGGGGCGGCGGCACCCAGCGGCCAGCTGACCCCCGCTCTGGGCAGGGCGAGCACGGGCAGAAGCCCCGCGAGCGCGAGGACGAGCGCGAGACCGACCTGGTCATGCGCGGCCGCCGTGGCGGCGAGCACACCGAGCGCCGCCAGCCAGCCGATCCTCGGAAGCGCGAGCGTGATTGCGCCGGCCGCCAACCCGACGGCCGCCGGAGAGACGGGCGCCGAGCTGAGCGCGTGAGACGCGATCCACGCGGCCAGCGCACCCGCGGCGAGCGCAGCCAGCCCGCGCTCGGGCCACGCCGGGGGCGCCGGCGCGCTCGGTTCGTCGACCTCCTGATCGGCGAACACCGCAGGGATGGCTGCGTCGCGCGGGGTGAGGCCCAGCGGATCCTGTGTGCCGGTCTGCTGATCGCGCTGTTTCGCGCGCCAGGGTCCGGTGACGATCCCCGGGTGATCGGTGAGCTCCGGTAACGATGCTCGCAGCGACGCCCGGAGCTCCTCGATCGTGCCGCGCTCCCTTGGCTTTGGTCTGAGCGCGAGGTCGAGGCAACGGCCCAGCTCTCGAGGCAGGTCGCGCCGCTGGCGGCGCAGCGGCGGTAGGTGAGCCCCGAGCCTTCGGGCGCGCTGGGCCGCCGTTGCCGCTCTGATCGGGTTGACCCCAGTCAGCGCCTCGTACAGCACCAGCGCCAGCGCATACAGGTCGGCGGGAGCCCCCGCCTCGAGCCCTTCGGCCTGCTCAGGGGCCATATACGCAGCGGTGCCGACGACATCGCCCGTGCGGGTCAACGAGTCGCCACCGATCACCCGTGCGACGCCGAAGTCGGTCAGCTTGACCCGATCCGACTGCGAGGTGGGGCGCTCCGGGATCAAGATGTTCGACGGCTTGACGTCGCGGTGGATGACGCTCTGGCCGTGTGCGTGGCCGAGCGCGTCGCAGAGGCCGATTCCGATCGTGATGATGTCGCTGTCGGACAGCCGGCCGTCGGCGAGCAGCTGATCGAGCGTGACGCCCCGGACGAGCTCCGAGACCAGGTACGCGCCTTCGTCGTCGGCGCCCGCCTCGTAGAGCGTGACGATGCCGGGGTGCTGGAGGCGCGCGGCGGCGCGAGCCTCACGCTCGAAGCGGCCGCCGACGACTCGCTCCCGGGGGACGATCTTGACCGCCACCTCGCGATCAAGGCGCTCGTCGTGCGCCTGCCAGACGGTCCCGAAGGCTCCGGCGCCGAGGCGCCGCTGAAGCCGGTACCGGTCGAGGACGAGCGCGGACTGGGCCTGCGGCTGAAGCGTGCGCGGCGGGTCGGGGGGGCGGCGGCGCACGGTCGGCGCCTCACTGGCTCGCATTGAGGGGGCTTTTCCACGTCGCGCGCCGTGTCCCTGCGGGGGTCGCCGCGGGGTTTAACAGCGGCCCGCGGCTTGCACGCGCGCTTGCGGGCTTGTACTTCCGGCCGATTGGCCGGTCATACTGGGACTTTCCTCATCCGCAAGGAGCGAGAAACTTGTCGTTCTTCGACGAGGCGGACGAGCCTCGGACAGCGCAGCGCACTACACCGCGTAGCCGCAGGCCATCCGGAGGTGGTCGGCGTCCGCCGACCGACCAACAGTCGATCCAGGTTCGTCGCGCGATCGCCGCGGCGGTCATCATCGTCGTGCTGATCCTGATCATCCTCGGGGTCCACAGCTGCCAGGTCAGCGCGCGCAACAGCGCCCTGCGCGACTACAACAACAACGTCAACTCGCTGATCCAGCAGTCGAATAACACCGGCACCCAGTTCTTCCGCCAACTGTCGGGCGGGGGCGGCGCGAGCAACGCCGCCGCGCTCCAGACGCAGCTCAACCAGACCCGCGTCAGCGCCGACAACGAACTCGGCGCCGCCGGGAAGCTGAACGTTCCGAGCGAGGTCAAGAGCGGTCACGCGGACGTCCTGCTGGCGCTGCAGATGCGCGCGGACGGAATCGGCCTGGTCGCCAACGAGATACAGCCCGCACTCGGCACCACGACCAGCAAGGACGCGATCAACTCGATCGCGACCGATATGGCTCGCTTCTACGCGTCCGACGTCCTATATCTGGACTACGGGGTCCCGCTGATCAACGGAGCGCTGAAATCCGCGCTCGGCAGCAGCTACACCCCGAACTTCACCGCCGGCCAGTTCCTGCCCAGCCTCAACTGGCTGACGCCGAGCTACATCGCCGGCCAGCTGCACGTGTCGCTGCCACAGGCGCCGAACGCAAAGTGCGTCTCAGGCCAGCTCGTCGGCCACTCGCTGAACTCCGTCAGCGTCTCCGGCACCACCCTGCAGACCGGCTCGGCCAACACGATCGCGGCCAGCCCGGCCCCGACCTTCTCACTCAACGTCACCAACGGTGGTCAGATTCCGGAGACCGGCGTCATCCTGAAGGTCTCCGTCTCCGGGACCTCGGTCAAGGGTCAGACCACGATCTCGACCACCCCGGGCCAGACGACCAGCGGCCAGGTGACGCTTTCGTCGCAGCCGCCGAGCGGGTCGCAGACGGTCGTCGCCACAGTGGTCCCGGTCCACTGCGAGTCGAATAGCGCCAACAACACGCTCTCTTTCCCGGTTACGTTCCAGTAAGACGTACGGACCAGCTCACCTGGTCGCCGCGCTGGCTGGCGCTCGCGACCGCCGCTGGGTATGAGACGGCGCGAGGCGACCAGTTGTGGCTGGCCCGCACGTCTGGCTGGCGTCCGCGAGGCGTTCTTTCGCTTAAGCGGCTTGGGCCGCTCTCCGCTATGGGGGGCATCCGCCTATTCTTAGGTCGATGCATGACCTGACCAGCACGGCGGGCATTGTTGCGATCGCGGCCGGGGGGGTGGCGGTCGTGGCGTTTGGGTTGAGCGTGGCGCTAGCGGTGGCGCTCAGGCGGGTGCGTGCGGATCAGCGGGTGGTGCTGGGTGAGCGGCGAGAGGACCTGGTGACGCATGCGGCGTCGCTTGAGCGGCAGTTCGAGGCGTTGCACCAATATGTCGAGGACGCGGCGGCGCGGTTGAACAATCGCACCGAAGTTGCGGAGCGGCGGATCGATCACACGATGGCCTACCGCTCGTTGGTTCGCTACGACGCGTACGGCGAGATGTCGGGCCGCCAGTCGACCTCGATCGCGCTGCTCGACGCGACCCGCTCGGGGATCGTGCTCTCCTCGATTCATCATCGCGACCAGGCGCGGCTGTACGCCAAGCAGGTGCGCGATGGGACGCCCGAGCTCGAGTTGTCGCCCGAGGAGATCGAGGCGGTCCGGATCGCGCTCGAGGGCGACGGATCTTCGTAGCCGGGCGGAGCCGTTGCGCGTCGGATACTTCGGGCCCGAGGGCACGTTCACGCACGAGGCGCTGATCGACGCCGTCGGCGGCGGCGGCGTGGATCTGGGCGATGAGCTCGAGCTCGTGTCGCTGCCGACGATCTACGACACGGTGATGGCGGTCCACAGCTCGGACGTCGAGCGGTCACTGGTACCGATCGAGAACTCGCTCGAGGGGTCCGTCAACGCGACCCTCGACGCGTTGGCGATGGAGACCGAGGACGTCGCGATCATCGGGGAGGTCGTGCACGCGATACGCCACTGCCTGATCGCGCGGACGCCGCTCGAGCTATCGGAGATCGAGACGGTCGTCTCGCACCCCCAGGCGAACGCACAGTGCGCCCGGTTCATCCGCACGCGACTCCCCGGCGCGCGCGTGCTCGCCGGCAGCTCGACGGCCGACTCGGTGCGGATGGTGGCCGGCCACGACGGGCCGTGGGCGGCGCTCGGCAATCGTGTCGCGGCGGAGCGGTACGGCTGCGAGGTGCTCCGCGCCGGGGTCGAGGACGTGGCGGATAACGAGACTCGGTTCGTGTGGCTGGGCCACGTGGAGGGAGCGGCGCCCGCGGCCGACGCCAGCGGACCGTGGAAGACGGCGATCGTGTTCTGGGGGATCGGCTCGGAGGCTCCCGGATGGCTCGTCAACTGCCTCTCCGAGCTGGCGACACGCAATGTGAACATGACCCGGATCGAGTCCCGGCCCCGCAAGCAGGGCCTCGGGCGCTACATGTTCTTCGTCGATTGCGAGGGCCGGGACAGCGATCCGCAGGTGGCCGACGCGCTCGCGGCGCTGCGAGGGCACGTCGAGGTGCTGCGAGTGCTCGGATCGTTTCCTGCCGCCTAGAGCTGGTTGGATCAGCCTTCCCCCCCGCTAGACTGCGGCCAGCGATGGCCTCCTCAGTGCTACCTGAGCCAGTGGGGTCCGCGTCGCCAACCGAGCACCGGCGGCGCGGGCGTGAGGTTGGCCGAGTGCTCGTCCTCAATGCGACTTTTGAGCCGATCAACGTCTGCACCGTCAGGCGCGCGGTCGTACTGCTGCTGAAGGAAAAGGCGGAGGTGATCGAGCACTCCGAGTGGCAGCTTCACTCCGCCACCCAGACGCTCTCGCGCCCGGTCGTGATCCGGCTCGTCAGCTACGTCCGGATCCCGCGCGACACGCACCGGCGGAAGATCACCCGGCGGGCGGTGTTCGCGCGCGACGACTGGACCTGCCAGTACTGCGGCGCGCGGTCGAACCTCACCGTTGACCACGTCGTGCCGCGTTCGAAGGGCGGCTCGTCGAGCTGGGAGAACATCGTCGCCTCGTGTGCGCCATGCAACCGGCGTAAGGGCAACGCGCTGCCGCGTCAGGTCGGGATGCGGCTGCTCAAGCAACCCCGGACCCCGAACCCCAACGTGTTCATCCACGTCGCCAGCCCGACGATTCCGGCGGCGTGGCGCGCGTACCTGGCGGCGTAAGCCCGCTCGATCGTGCGACGGGTGCAGGGAGTGGCCCGATAGGCTGACGGCGCGATGGTGGATCTGCAAGTAGCCGTCATCGGCGCGGGGGCGGCCGGGCTGGCGTCGGCCGTTGAGCTGGGACGGGCCGGCGTTGCGGCATTCGTTCTCGAGCAGGCGAACGAAGTTGGCTCGTCGTGGCGCGGTCGGTACGACCGGTTGCGGTTGAACACGAGCCGCCTCACCTCGAGGCTCCCGCATTCCCGCTACGCGCGGGGAACCGGCTTGTTCCCGACACGCGACCAGATGGCCGCCTACCTAGAGGAGTACGCACGGAGCAACAGGATCGACCTGCGTTTGGACACGCGTGTCGAGCGCATCGACCGGAGCGATGGTCGCTGGAACGTTCGGGCGTCAACCGGCGACATCCCGGCGAGCCAGGTGATCGTTGCGACGGGCTACGAGCACACGCCCGTCATTCCGTCCTGGCCCGGTCGCGAGCTGTTCAGCGGCGAGATCTTGCACGCCGGCGAATACCAGAACGCCGAGCCTTTCCGCGCGGCCGACGTCCTCGTCGTGGGCCCGGGTTGCTCAGGGATGGAGATCGCCTACGACCTGGCCGAGGGCGGCGCCAGGCGCGTCCGCCTTGCGGTTCGCACGCCGCCGAACATCGTGCTGCGGGCGCAAGGCGGGCTGCCCG
This sequence comes from uncultured Solirubrobacteraceae bacterium, assembly GCA_963712675.1. GTDB lineage: Bacteria > Actinomycetota > Thermoleophilia > Solirubrobacterales > Solirubrobacteraceae > Palsa-465. Next base: position 989 of record CAVQJF010000015.1, on the reverse strand, counting down.
GCGATCTACCCGCGATCGCGATGCTCAGGCTTCCGCCTCGGATCGCCGACGCGCCGATGAAAATCATCCGCCAGATCGCAATCGGGAACCTGGACGCGTATGGGCTGCCCCGTCCCGCGGAGGGGCTGTTCGCACGGCAGCGTCGAGACGGCAAAGCCCCTGCGATCGTCGACAAGGAGGTCATCCGCGCGATCAAAGATCGCCGAATCGAGATTGTGGCCGGCGTCGAATCGCTCGACGAGGCGAATGTGCAGCTGACTGACGGGTCGCACGTGCAGCCGACGGCGATCGTCGCCGCAACGGGTTACCGACGCGCCTTGGAGGAGATGGTCGGGCATCTGGGTGTGCTCGATGAGCGCGGCGTCCCGCGCGTCCTCAATGGTCGGGAGGCTGCTCCGGGTTTGCTGTTTGTTGGTTACGTCCCGCGGCCCGGGCAGATCGGATACATGGGCCGTGAAGCAAGGCGGGCGGCACAGACAATCGCCGCCGCACCCAGCCGCACCTAGGTAGGCCGGCGCGCGAGGAGGCCTGCCGCCAGAACGTGCGAAGGGCGCCGTCGATGCCGGCGCCCTTCGCGAACCATCTGGCTGCTTTGTATCCCGGTGGGCTCGATCAATCCGGAGGGACAAGTCCCGGCACCCACCGCAACGGTGTCTCGGGGGGACTCCGCCAAGCGGGGTCAGCCTCCGACCTAGCGGCCGGACACCTCCAGGGTCCCGCAAGTACTGTCAGTCAGTCGGACCACCTCCTTTCTCTGGTCCCATCAAGATAGCGAAGCCGACGGCGAGAACCAATCGTTTATCTCGCCGGCGACCTTCTAAGGGGCTGCTCGCGGCGGGCTAGATGTCGTCGTCGGGCGACGAGAGCTCGTCGTCGAACTCGGCCGCATCGTCGAGCTCCGGCGCATCGTCGGACTCGAGGGCGTCCTCGTCGGACTCGACTGCGTCTTCGCCGAGCGCCTCGGGGGCCTCGCCTTCCAGCGGCGTCAG
>CAVQJF010000014.1:0-20418 GCA_963712675.1 uncultured Solirubrobacteraceae bacterium | reverse complement strand
CCCAACAGCACCACGTGACAGAAGGGCGCGAAACCGCTGGAAACACGGTGGTTTTGCGCCCTTCTCGGCTAGTCATCGGAGCGCCGGATTGACGGCGATTCGGGGCGATTCCGGGCGATTCCGGCAGTCTGACACGTTCGTCTGCCATTTCGTGATCCTTGCTGAACCTCATCGCCGGTCGCCGTTCCCGATAGGAGCCGGCCAGGCTCGCAACGTCGCGGTCGCGGCGAGCGCCCTCGAAATGCCCTCCCGCCGGGACGGCTCCGGGCGCTATTCCCGGGTACTGATGTGGAACTGTTGGGCGACCTCGTCCACGCCAATGACGAAGGTCTTGAACACGTCGCGCCGGCCCCAGAGCGGAGTCAGGCTGCCGTCGACGAAGTTAGGCCAGAGCTCGAACGTCGGATCGCCTAGCCCGACGACGACGGCTGTCGATGGTCGCTGCGCCACGTACACGCGCACGACGCCAGCCACTTGCTGGGCATCCTCGATCACGAGATCGGAGGCTGTGTAGCCCATGAGCCGCGCGAAGTCGAGAGGCAAGCAACTCGCGTCGGCGCCCGAGTCGATGAGCCCCCAAATCGGGCCGCTCCGTCCGTTGACCCCGGTGACGTCCAGCGCCAGGTACGGCCGCAGGCCATGGCCGAAGGCGTCCCGATACGGAAGGCTGTATGTGACGGGTGTCAGAGGATGAGGATGGCGTCGCGGTCCGTGGGGACCGGCATCAGCACGTCGCCATCCTGCACGGCCGGGTTGTCTCGCAACGCCACAGCATCCAGGTCGCTGGCGATCACGCGTCCGTCGCGGAGTGCCACCCATTGGCCGACGTACGGGGAGAGGTCGTCCTTGGGTGCAAGCTCACGTTGCTTGCGTTCGAGCTCTTCGACGGTCATTTGAGTGGAGCCTCCAGAAAGAATTGGGGGCCCGTCGCACACGGGTTCAGCCGATGATCTACGACCCGGCGGCGGATCGCAATCCTCCTGAAATAGTCGGCAGCCACGGCCGATAGCTAACGGGATGCGATCCTCGTCCGGACGGACAGAGTAGCGCCTTTCCGCAACGGGTCCTTACGGTCAAGCGACGGCGTCCAACGCCCTCGCCCGTCCGATGGGGTCATGCGAGGAGGTCGCGCATTTCGTGATCGCGGCTACTCAGACGGGAGCGACTCAGCACGTCGGAATGAGCGCGATGACCTCTCCGGCCTCTCCATCGCCGAGTAAGTCCTCGAGGACGGCGACGAGTTCGCCCGGGTAGTTGCGCCTGCCGGAGAGCCACCCGCTCACCGTCGAGATATCGACCGCCGGCCGCATCACTGAGGCGATGTCTGCGAGTGTGACGCCTCGGTTGGACAGCGCGGCAAGCGCGGCTGATGCATCAGCCGGCGCGATTGGCTCGTGTCTCCAATTGGAGACAATGCGCCGACGACTTCGCTCGCCTGCAGATCTGGTGGCGCTGGTCGGGGATGAGCGAGAGGACGTCCGCCGCTGTGTCGGCGCCGAGCAGCTGCTCGAGGACGGCTCGCGAGTTCGGGCGGCGCGGCACGGTTCCCGGAGAGCCACCGGCCGACCTGGCCGCGCGACGCGTCGGTGCGTTCCGCGAGCGTTTCGATCGTGACGCCGGCGCTGGCGAACGCGGCCGCGGCGGGGCTCGGCGGTTTGCGTTGATGCTCGATCTCGGGGATCAGCGAAACGATGTGGCTGGCGTCTCGGCGCCGAGTAGCTGCTCGAGCGCGGGTTGCAGCTTGGGGTGTGCTCGAGCCCGGCCGGCGAGCATCCTGCGGACGTGCCCGGGTTGGACTGGCATGAGCCGGGCGACGTCGTCCGCGACAGCGCCTGCAGCGTGTAGCGCTGCGGTCGCCTGGCTGCGCTGTGCCCGCGCGCGCGGCAGTTGGGGGATGCCGGCGAGAACGATCTCGGCGACGTCGGCGCCGACGAGCTGCTCCAGCGCCTCCCGGAGCCCAGGTATGGGCGGCTGTCTACCGGCGAGGATCGCCCATGCCCGGTTCCCTTTGACTCCGAGCGCGAGCGCGACGTCGGTGCTGGTGACGCCGGCGTCGTGCAGCGCGGCCATTGAGGCGCTCTCTCCCCGCTTCCCGCGCGCTCGGGTAGCCGGTTGCGTGTCGAGCACGAGGGTTCGCTCGTCGACCTCGAGCGTGCCGCGCAGCACGTCCAGGAGAAGCGGCACCGGGTACCGCCGGCCCGCGACGATGACAGCGTGTATCGGCGGCTGGTCGCCGCCGGCGGGCCAGCGGTGCAGCCACGCGGCTTGTCCCTGTAGCCGGGCGAGCCGATCGCTGAGCGCTGCGAGCCGCGCGACGGTGCGCGTGAACTCGAGCACGGTGCCGGTCATCGCGCGTGCGATCTCGGTCTCGAGCGCCGCGCTGTGACGATCGACGGCGGCGAGCAGATCTGCATCGGTGGCGACCCCGGCGGCGTAGCGGCGCAGGACTTCATGCACGGCCGGCAGCGGAAGCGAACCAGGCGGAAGCGGCAACCCTCTGTCGCCCCGCGCCGGCGCGATCGAGATCCCGTTGAGCGGAACCTCGCTACGGATCGTGACGGCCATGGGCGGGTGCGATTATCCCAGCGTTCCGAGACGTCGTCCTCGACTTGCCGGCCTATCGGGCTTTCCGGTCCGCTTGGCAGGGACAAGCTGACGGCGATCGTCACCACGCACCGGGGACGCTCACGTAGGGTCGCAGGCGACCAACCAGCCGCCGCCCAGGGAGACAACCATGCGCAAGCTCATCGTCGTAGCCGTCGCGAGTGCAACCTTCGGAGGGATGATCGCGGCGCTCGCGACAGCCGCCATCCAGTCGCAGGCCAGCCCGCGGGCCATCGCGGCCGCGGTTCAGAAGGTGCAGGACACCAAGAGCGAGAACGAACTCGGCGCCATCAGCAGCCGACTGGCGACGATCGCGCAAACGCTCGGGACCACAGCACAGCAGGCGCATGCCGATGAGGCCGCAACAGCGGCGGCCATCAAGCAGGAATCCCACTACCAGGGTCTCGACGCCAGCGACATCTACGAACAGCTCGTCACGATCTGCCGCAATACGTTGCCCTCGCCGAACTTCGGGCCGCTCTGCCCGTTCAGCCTCCCACCCCTGCGGTAAACGTAGCCTCCAAGCCGCTCAGCGTGACGAGCCGGCAGCCGGCGGGCAGTCGGCGTGTCCTTTGACCTCTCATGGGGCGTTTGACCGAGCGACCTCGCGTCTCATACGCGAGCGGCCGCTGTTGCGGCGGCGTGACGACAGGGAATGGTGGCGCCGCCCCGGGCACCGCCGCCCGGGCCTCGAGGTCGAGCGGCAGACGGCTTAAGCGGCGGCCCGGGTACCAGCCCGGGCCGCCAGGAGCACTGTCGAGCACCCCCGCGAGAGGCGGCGCTGCCGCGATCCTCGCAGATCACGTCCGGGTCGTGCGTGAATATCCGGACGATTGCCGAGGTCTCATTTTGTCCTGTACCAGCAGGCGCCCCGGCGAAGAACAGGAGCATTGTCAGATGGCCACGTACGACATCACCGGTGTCCGCACAGAGCGCAGCCTCAGCGGCACCCATGAGCACATCGCCCGGGTGCGGATCGGCACCACACCCGGAGACGGGATCAGCCGCGCCACCGTCATCGCTGACCTGCGCAACCCAAACGGCGACCGGTACATCACATACGCCGGCGGCAAGCGGGCGGACGTCGTGGTTCGAGGGTGCCCAACGTGCTCGTTCAGCGACTACATCACGACGGTGCCGGACAGCACCACCGAGAACAACCTGCTCAGCCTGCCACGCTTCTAGTAGTCGGGCACGACTACATCGACCACTCGCTCGGGCCGTGGGTACGCAGCTCGAGCGAGTGGACGCGGGGCGCTCTGATTAGGGTGCGCCCCATACCCCATCGCGACCGCGATCGCGTCCGCGATGAACGGCACCAGGCGCTCGGCTTCCGCGACCGAGATCTCGGTCGCCAGTCGCCGGTCGATCACGAGCATCAAGCGGTCCTCGTCGACGATGTGCGCCTGCAGGTACGGGACCCGCCAGCCGTCGACGACGACGTCGTGATGCGCGAACGGCCCGGGAAAGCTGACGCGCGGCTCGCGGAGCTCTGAGCAGTCGTGGTCCATCGCCGGGGCGAATGATCGCAGCGCTGCCGGTTGTGAACGTCGCTGAAGCGCTGGAGCGTCGAGCCGAGCCTGGGGGCAGGCACGTTAGGCAGCGGGGCCAGGAGCGCGGCGCGTGACCGACCACCGGCGGTCACGCTGCCGCTGCTCCTGGTGTCCTCCTTGGAGGGCCCTGCAAGCCCCGTGGCCGTTCGGCTGCGCGGGGCTCTCCGCGCGGACCCGCCCGCTCCTTGCACGTTCGAGCGGACCCGCCGCGAAGCTTTCTCCGGCTTGTTGCCGAGCTCGTCAACGTGCTCAAGGTGCGCGGTGCCGTCGCCTCGCCCGCGCGGCTGCGGACGCGCGTCACGCCGGAGGGTCAAGGCGTGCGCTGATCGCCTGTTCGTCTGTGTGTCCCCTGGTGCGAACCGAGCGGGGACGCGCTTCGTTAGGCGATCTCATGTTCGTCGGACGCCGCGCCTATACCGCCGGTTGCCGAGTTCTGCGCCCTTGAGCGGCGCAGCATCGCGGGACTGCTCCAGCTGAGAACTCCTCAGCGGGACTCGCTGCCCGTCGACCTCGATGGATGCGCGGCCGGAGGGGCCCTTGCCCAACGTTGCGGCCTGGTTGATCGTCGATTGTGTGGTTTGGACGGTGGCCATGGGTTCATTCCTTTTCGAAGGTGATGCCGAAGTCAACATCCCCGAGCTGATATCCGGAGGATGTGTTCGGCTCGAAGCTCATTGGGTTGTGCAGGATTTCGCGCCTGTTGAGCACGAGGCAGTGGTCGCCGAATATGCCCGAGTTGGTCACGATGCCGATCCATCGCTTTTTTGTGGTCGGTGGTTCGGTGTGAGTCAGGATGATTAGGCCGGATTGGTCTGCCCAGCGGAGCATCGTCTGCCAGGCCGATCGCGTGATCTCCTCGGGGTCTTTGCCGGCCACCAGGAGCTCGTCGAGGTGCAGGTCGGGTACCTCGTGCGGAGGGACCTGCAGATATGTCGCGATCGCAGCCTGGAAGCAGTCGTCAGCGCGGCGCATGCTGTACCCGAGCGTCCCGTCGCGGAGTTTCATCTCGTAGTAGCCGAGCTTCGCCCCAAGCGCACGGCTCCCGCGCACCGCAACGGGCGTCTGGGTCTGTTGGCGCACCGCCCCCAGTTCCCGGGCGACGCCGGCAATCAAGGCAGCCTTTTGCGCTTCGACCTTGGCGATCGCGGCGCGGTACTCGTCGTCGGTCATCGGCTCATTAATGGTGCTCGCGCTCCTGGTGGGTCCTTACGCCCGCGGTTTCGATGTTGATTGCGCGCTTGACGACGGAGTTGTCCGCGACCACGCTGGCGCAGGCGAACTGGGTCGTACCCGAGCAGGCTTCGGAGCTCGAGCCTGGAATCGGTCGCGACTGTGCTGTCTGCGCCAGCCGGCCATCTGCTCGTCGAGACGCACATCGGGCACCTCGGGGGACGGGACCTGCAATAGCGTCGCGAACGCCGCCTTTACACAGGCGACCGAACACCGGGACCCCGAGGCCCGACCAGACTCCCGAGGGCCCCGCGAGCAATGACCCGCCTGCGGTCATGCGGCGTCACCGTCAGGCACGTCTGCGGGCTCGGCGAGCTCGCGGCGCAGCTTCGTGATCGAGGCCATCAGCCGCTGCTTGTAGTCGTCAGGTTGCTCGCCGTGAACTTGTCCGCCCTGCTGCACGAACTCCAGATCGACCTCTAGCTGGCGGATCTTGCGGCGTTTCGCCGCAGGCCCGTTCTCAATCAGCTCCGTGGTCGACGGGCCCGGCGGCGCCGGGGTCGGCCGCGGCCGCGGCGGCTTCCGCCACCCTGCTTCCGCGAGCTCCTCCCGGGTGGGGTCCCGATCGGGGTCGTCGACGCGCGGAGGCCGCCCGCCGGTGCCGTCACGCCGGATGTACCGCACGTGATCGCCCACGGTCATCTCGTCCTGCTTGACCAATCGTCCAGACACGTGGTTCAGCTCCCTTCGGTCGTGTCGATTCCCGGCTCGCGGCGGTCCCCTTCGCTTGCCGTGGTCCAGGGTCGACTTTCCAGGCGCGCACGCCGACCCTCCCGCCGCGCTATCGGCGCTGCTTCGCGGCTCAGGCGATCCCGCAGGCGCTCAACCACCGCCCGCGCGTCGGCGCCCGACGCAGCGCAGAAGTCGACGAACGCGTCGATCCGCCGAGCCGCAGGAACGTTCGAGCTGTCCACGCGGAGCCACTCATCGGCGATGCGGGTCGCGGAGCCTGTCGGCAGCAGATCGTGTGCGAGTCGCGCGCCGAGGTAATGGCGCAGCCGCGGCCACAACCGTCCGTCAAGCGCCGAGTCGGTGGCGCGCACGCCTGGGATGCGCTCGGCCATTAGAGACCCGCCGCCGTCCGTTTCGCCGCGAGTTCATCGTGCTCGCGATCCCAGCGAGCGCGAGCCGCCTTCACCGCTCGCCGGCGCGTCGGGCCCTCGACCTTGCCGCCCGTGTCCTCGACGCTCACTCGCTGGAGCTGCGAGACGAGTTGCGCCTCGACGAGACGCAACTCCTGCGCGGCCGGGTGCAGCGTCACCTGCCCGCGGCTTCCCGCGGTCATCAGCCCGTCGCGCTTCACGATGCTGCGCAACGCTGCCTCGCGATCCGCCAGCTGGGCGGCGCGGCGTAAGACCTCGAGCTCGGGCACGCTGAACCGCAGACCATCGGGCAGCGCGGTATGCAGTCGCCGCCACAACCCGCGGCCCGCCGAATCGAGCCCTGCCGGCGGCTTCGGGCGCTCAGCGGCCATCGCGACCCGTCTCCAGGGCCGGGAAACCAGGCCCGCAAGCATCGCGTTTCGAGCGAGCACGTGCCTTCTGCGGGGCCATACGAGACGCTTTCGGGGTCCCCCGCCACCCCCAAGCGGCTGGAGCGGCGGCTGCCGATCGCATCACAGCGCGCGCTCGCGGCGAACGGCGTCCGCCTGGCGCTTCTCGTTGTCGAGGCCCTCGGCGACGATCCTCGCGACAGTGCGAGACACAGTGCTCGCATTCCGGTCGGCGATCCGGCGCAGCTGCTGCGCATGACCGCGGTCGATGCGAGCACTGACGACGGTGCGCATCGTGTTGCTCATGGACACTCCTCTCAGGCCAGGACCAACGGCGTTGGACCTGCGCAGGGGCTGACGCTGTGCCGTGAAGTGGGCGAGCGCTCTGTGCTCCGCGCGCGCGATCCGGACAGCACCGTGGTTTACATCGTCTACAACCGTACCGCTGCCATCAAGGCTTGCCGAGCGACCGCTCGAGGCCGTGCAATCCGTGCTCGATCTCGCGGACGTAGCCGCGAACATCGCCGACGATCAGCGAACGAACGTCGTGAAGATCTCGCACCATCCGAGCGAGCGTCTCTTGCGCCCGGTCGTAACGCTCTAGTTTCTGTTGATGGTTAGCCCGATCAACGATGTCTTGCTCGTCGTGCCGACACAAGCGCGGCTCGCCAAGCAGCAGGCGCGGAGCCATCTCTGCCCGCAGCGCGGATTGTGCTTGACGACGATCAGCCATTCCGATCGATCAAGTGTGCAACCCCAGGCCAAGCAAGCCGCGGGCTGCCGGGACCCGAGCGCTCAGGGGCGCAGGTTGCGCCGGGTTGATGGTGGGCGTCCGTACAGCGCGTCGAGCCCAGCCCGCGCGCGAATGACCCGCACGTAAGACGTCGACACACGTTCGATTGAGGCGACCTCGACAGCATGCCGCCCGGTGTGTGTGTGCAGCAGTCGCTGTCGGAATTGCTCAACCGTCTCAGGTGTGACGTCCGGACTGATTCGCGCTGAGCGCAGCTCGGTCTCAGCGAAGCGGATCGCTTGCTGTAGCTGCTCGAGCGCTCACGGACCCGAACCGCGCAGCGAGGCGATCGCGCAGCGCCGTCCCGTTGGCCTGCGGCTCGACCGATCCGGCGCCCGCGTGTGCTCCACCGCGAACGTCGAAAGCCAGGCCGGCGCGCGCCTCCGACACGAGCGAGGCCTCGGCGATCAGCTGACGTGCCCTACGAACAAGCTGCGCGGCTTCATCCGCCACCGCGGGGGATCATCGCAGCCGATCGCACACATGGGGGAACACTCGCCCGCTCGCCGGCGACGCCATATGCGGCCGTGTAAGCCCCTGGAGTCTGCTCGCGGGGTCGCTTAGCCCGAATATCCGCAGCCCCCCCTCTGCGGTTGACGCCAAGCGGCATCGACCGTACGGAAAGGGCAGGCTTCACTTTAGATAGTGCTCGGCTCATCCCCTGCGGTAGGACCATCGGAGCGGGTGGCGCGGCGGTCGACCCGGCCGTTACGATCATGGGTGCTTCGGTCCAACGCCCCGGCCTCCGGTCGGGGCGTTCTGCTGTCCGGACCGCGAGATAGGTTCGAGGCTCGACGGGCCACCCCTGTGCTCGCGGCAGACCGACCGAAGCCGATGCAGGTCACTGACGAGATCATCCCTCCAGCTGGATCCGAACTTGCCACGATCAGCCAGAGTGCGGCTGTCGAGATCCTTGCCGGTCGGCGCTTGATCTCTGGCACGACGGCCTACGCCCGGCACCGAGGGCGACTTGTCTCCGCAGCGAGTCGTGGGGACCTGACGCGCCTGGTCGTCGACGGGCGTCCACGATATGTGGAGGCAGAAGTGACGGCGTTCCGCGACGGACTTTTTGCAGCTGGTGTCAATGGCAGACCGGCTGGAAGACGCAAGCTCCTAATAGCGCAAGCCGGCAGGCTCGGCCTCATACACAGCAGCACTGCGGTGGAACGCGCGGGAGTGACTCGCCAGGCGGTGAGTCGCTGGGGTCGACTGAAGCTCTATGGCGCCCGTCAGATCGACGGAGAGTGGTTCTTCGACCCCGATTTGGTTCCGAGCGAGCCGAGCCGAGCGCGAGCCGAGCCGCACGTGACGGTTGTCTGCGCGCGGTGCCAACAGCCCGCGGAGAAGAAGGCTTCCGACGTGCGCGACGCGATCCGTCGCGGCCACCGCATGTACCACGCCGATTGCTGGGAGCAGGTCAGAAACGAGCGGCTCGCTGTCGGGCGCAAGAAGAAACGATCACCCGAGGCGTGCAAGCGGATAAGCGAAGCGCGAAAGCGAACCTGGGCTGCTGACGGCAAACGCGACAGAGACCAGCAGGCGGATGTGATGGCCAACATCAGCGATGCGTTGCGCAAGTCAGCGAAGCGGCACGTCGACCAGGTCAAGGCCGCGATCGCGACGCGCGGCTATACGCCGCTCACTCCCGAGCGTGAGCGGGATCTCGCCCGCCGCGCGCGTCGCCGGGCGCAGACTCCCACTGCGCGCTCGATGCGGACCCGGGAGCTCGAGGAGGCAGTGCGCGAGCTGTGGGCCACGGACAAGACACAGATGGCCATCGCCAACGAGCTCCACGTGACACCGCAGCGAGTCGGCCAGATCGTCCGGGGGCTTGAGCTGCGCCCGCGCCCGCGCGGTCGGCCGGTCGGGGGAAATGTAAAGGACCTCCTCGGGGCGCAAATGTAAAGGACCTCCGCTCGCCAGAGCGCGCGGACCCGGGGCAGCTTCTAGTCGAAGGGTCGCGACCAGCGGCGTAGCGTCGCCGCTCGATGGTCACGATCTCATGTGATGCGCGGCGCGAACGAGTCCTCGAGTCGCAGGGACGTCTTGCTCCATGAGCGAGCATCCCCTCACCGGACAGAACTTGCGTCTCGTGACGTACTCGCTCGCGGGCACCCGCGTCGAGGGGCGGAAGGTGATCGGAGCTCGGCCGCTCCGACAGGACGACTGGTGGAATTCGCCGGGCGCCGATGGGAAGGGAGCCCTTAAGGCGCTGAGGTCTCGGATCCCCGAGTTGGAGCGAGTCCACGGGTACGGGTTCGATCACCGGCGGCGCGGATCGATGCGCGAGTACGTGCTCGTCGAGCTGCCCGCGCCGGCCGCGACGGCAGAGCCACCCGCGACGGCAGAGCCACCCGCGACGGCAGAGCCCGAGCCTCCTCCCGACCACACGCTACTTCCGCTATTCGACGCGGCGTATGAGCAGGATCGCGTTCGCGAGCGGCCGGGCTTCTATGACCTGGACGACGCCGCGTGAACCCCAAGCAGGCCGCTCTGTTCGATGACCAGCACGCGGCGCCCGAGCCTCCTGCACCAGCTCTCGAGTCGAGCGCGCCCGAGGCGCGGCGGCGCGAGGCGCGTCGGATAGCGTTCTCGTTCGTCGGTAGGGGCGCCGCCGATCTGCTGCGGTCGGCGTTCGACGACAAGCAGTTCCGGGTCGCGCGCTCGGTCTACGACGCGCTCACGGAGCTCGCCAGCGAGGCGCGATCAAACAGCGAGTTCTCGGCGCAGCGTGTCGACGTCGCGCGCCGCGCGCGCGTGTGCGTCAAGACGGTCGACAACTACGTCAAGCGCTTCGAGGACCTCGGATTGGTTGCGGTCGATCGCCGCCGCGGCGGCCGACGCGGCGGCAACTTGCCGAACCTGTATCGACTGCTCGAGGTGGACGGCGACGCCCGGTTCGCCCTGGCGGCCCAGGGCGAAAGCCCTTGCGCCCCGACCGTGGCTCAGGGCGAACCGGGGTTCGCCCCTACAGAGTTAAAGAAAACCGGCAACGAAGAGAACAACGTCGTTCGTCTTGAGGAGCGGCCACCGCGCGGCAAGGCGCAGTCACCGCGTGACGAACGTCGAGCGCGCCGCGCCGCCGCGCTCGACGTGCTGGCTCAGGGGGGCGACCGTTGATCTCTCCCACGGAGTGGGACGCGCTGTGCCTGCTCATCGAGGAGGCGTGGCCCTACCCGTTCGACGATGCGGCAGCGAAGGCCTGGCGTGTGCTCCTGGACGACTACGACGCGGCACAGGTGTTCGCGGCGATCAAGGCATGCGTGGCGCGGGGCGTGTCCGAGCGGCCTTCCGTGTCGATCCTCGTGGCCGAGATCCGTAGGGATCCGGGGAAGCCGACGTGGGCAGAGGCATACACGCTGATCTTTGGCCGGTATGGCGTCCTCCGAGCGCGGACGACCGTTCGTAAGTCGTGCTGGGATGAGGGCGAGCGCGATCGCCTTAACGACGAGGCCGCCTGGGAGCGTGCCGGCGAGCTGCATCCGCTGGTCGGAGCGTTTGTCCGCTCGCAGGGACTCGACCGACTGCGATCGCTTCGACTCGACGACCCCGAGTACGGTGCGGCGCGGCGAAAGCAACTCGCCGACGAGTGGGAGGAGTTCGTCGACGCGAACGAGACCCGCGACGTCGCGGTTCTGGTGGCCGGCCGCAGCGGTCGCGGTGAGCTCGGCCGCTTCGATCCGCTGCATGCTCTCGACCTTCCCCGGCGTGCGCTGCCACCTGTCGAGGAGGCTGCGTGAGCATCTGCGACACATTGCCGACCATCCTGGTCAGAGTCGATCGGCGGCTCGTTGAGCAGCTCTTGCCCGGCGCGATCGCGGAGGCTGAGACGCTGGCGCTGGGGTTCGCGGACAGCGCCGAGCGTCGGACCTGGGTCGCGGGCCGACTCGGCGCCCGACTCGAGCAGCGGCTGTCCGGCGTGCTCGTGGCGGAGGGCCCGCGCGCGTGAGCAGGGTGAGGCCACCCGCGCTCAGGCCCGTCGAGGAAGCGATCTTACGTGCGCTGCCGAGCAGCACCGGCCAGTGGCGCTTCCACCGCCTGAGATGGCTCAATGCAGCCGCCATAGGGCTGCGTCTCGGCGCGCTGGAGCAACACGAGAACATGCTCCGCGCCCGGTCGGTTCTTATGCGGCTACGCGGCCTCGGTCTAGCCGAGGTCGACTGTGAGTTCTCGCCATCCCTTCGGCAGGCGTTCGCCCGCACCGCGCGCGGCGACTGGGCACTCGAGCAGGCGGAGTTGTCACACCGCGCCGTGCTCCTGCTCGGAGGAGGAGGGACGTGATCGTCGAGCTCACCGAGGCCCAGCTCGACGATCTGGCCGACCGCATCGCCGCGCGCCTGACCGCGCCGGCGCCGGTTGCCCAGCTGGTCGACGCCGCTCAGATGGCGCGGATTCTCGGCGTCGAACGCTCGACGGTCTACGAGCACGCGGACGAGCTCGGCGCCCTTCGCCTCGGTCAGCGCGGCGAGGGCAATCACGGAGGGCCTCGCCTCCGGTTCGACCCTCAGACGGCGCTTGAGGCTTGGACCTCTCGCTCGCGCAGCGAAAGGTCCGACGCCTCGACCATCAACGGCAGTGGGCCATCCGTGCCGGCGACGACGCGGTCGCGCCGGCGTCTGCCGAATGGACTGCCGAAACCCGGAGTTGAACCAGGAGTGGTGCTGCCCGTCCGACCGGCGCCGAACGGCCGGCGGCGGTCATCGGCAATCAGCCAACCATCGAAAGGAAACGTCCGATGAACCTGACCCTGAACGAGATCGACACGCTCATCCCACAGCTGCGACGCCTCGGCTGCACCTGCTCATCCCCGGAGCTGGCGCCCCTGACGAAACGCCCTGGCTGCTACGAGGTGATTCACGAGCCAGCCTGCCCGCGCTTTTTCGATTCGCTGGCTTTTCGTCACCGACCCGGCGCCGAGCGGCCGGCGGGATCGGCTAAGCATTCGCACGGCACGAAGCGGCGAGCTCGTGCCGTGGACAACGGCCCGAGCGATGACTAAAGTTCGATCGACCAACCAATTGTGGCCCGCGACGTGTTCAGCGCCCGGGCCACGTGGCCACCGGAGAGTTCACCTCCGACGACGCCAGGCAACCTACCGAGTTCGGCGGTTGCCTTTCTCGCCAGACGCGACCCCTTCGGACCACACGACCGAGGAGGGGCCTGATGGCCACCAAGAAGAGAACTGCCGCCAGCGACGCCGAGTACGTCGCCTCCAAAGCAGTAGGCACGCAGCTCGGGATGCTGTGCAGCGAGGACAACTTCGCGGGTGGGCTGCCCGTGCTGGAGCAATACCCGGAGCTCCGGACGCGCGACCTGTCGTCATTCGAGCGCCACGTGCGTGACTGGGGGTTCGTGTACGGCCTCGCGTTCGGCCTGGCCGTCAGCGCGAATCCGAACATGGCGCACGAAGACGCCGCGAGGCTCGCCTACGGGCCTGCGCACCGTGTGAGCGTGAGGTGGGGTGGCGAGATCGAGGACCCGGGCGAGAAGCGTGAGAACGCGATCCGCGCGCTCGTGCAGCAGTACAACGATGACGCGACGCCGCACGACGGCTCGAAACTTCGCGATGCGGTCATGGAACTTGTCGAATCGGCGAGGGCATGATGGCGGCCGGATCAGAGCCGAACCTCCGCGACCTCAACTGTGCAATCTGTGGTCGTCCGATGACCGAGGTTTTAGAGGCGATCGAGGTCTCGAACCAGGCGCGACCGCTCCCGATGGTCCGCTACGCCGATAGGACGGCGCGACTCGTCTGCGGTGGCTGCGATCCCGCGGACGCGACTGACGAGAGAGGAGGCGAGTGATGGCCCGCAAGATGACCGGCGCGATCGTCGAGCACGTCAGCAAGAGCGACGGCCTCACCTATCGGGCACTGCGCTTCACCGCATACGGCAAACGGCGGTCTGAGTCGCTCGGCGCGGTGTCGCGCGGCGAGGCCGAGGCCGCGCTGAGGCACGTGCTCGCCGACCTCGAGCGCGGAACCTGGCAGCCGCGCAGCATGGGCGAGCCGCAGGAGCCCGACGCGATGCCGACGTTCCACGAGCTAGCCGAGCAGTGGTGGGTCAACAACTCTCGGGAGCTCGCGCCGAGCACGCAGGTCGACTATCGCTGGAGACTGGCGCACCTATTGCCGTTCTTCGCCGATCGTCCGCTCGACAAGATCACGTTCGATCTGGTGAATCGGTACAAGACGGGAAAGCTCGCCGAGTCGGAGCCGCTCTCACCGAGGTCGATCAACATGACCTTGACGCTGCTCGCGGCGATCCTCGAGGGTGCCGTAGAGAACGAGTTGATCGCTCGGAACCCGGCGAAGGGCAAGAAGCGGCGTGTCAGGGAACGCGCACCGCGACGCACGTACCTCGAGACGGCCGAGCAGATCGTGGCGCTCCTGGCCGCGGCCGGCGAGCTCGACGGGCAAGCGCGGCGCGATCGCCAGCACGTGAGCCGGCGGGCGATCCTCGCGACCCTCATGTTCGCGGGGCTGCGGATCGGCGAGCTATGCGCACTGCGCTGGCGCGACGTCGACCTCGCGACCGGCTGGCTGCACGTCGGCGAGGCCAAGACGGACGCGGGTCGCCGGCGCGTGAAGATCCGCGGCATGCTCCGGGACGAGCTCGCCAGCGTACGCGCCGCGCGCGTACATCACGCTGGCCCGCGCGACTACGTGTTCGCCACACGCACCGGCGCTCGCCAGTCACGGGAGAACATCCGCAACCGCGTGCTGCGCCCGGCAGTCGAGCGAGCGAGCGAGCAGCTTGTCGCTGACGGCTCGACGCCGATGCCGGACGGGCTGACGCCGCACTCGCTGCGCCGGACGTTCGCGAGCGTGCTGTACGCGCTCGGCGAGGACCCGGGCGTCGTGATGGATGAGATGGGCCACACGGACCCGGCGTTGGCGCTGCGTGTCTATCGGCAGACGATGCGCCGCGGCGACGACGAGAAGACGCGGCTGCGAGCGCTTGTCGACGGCGACAGGACCGAAATGGCAGTTGAAATGGCAGTCGGGCTAGATCAGGCGCTGCGCGATGCGGCTTAGCCCCTATACGCCCGGCAGGATTTGAACCTGCGACCTCTCGCTCCGGAGGCGAGCGCTCTATCCACTGAGCTACGGGCGCTCTGGTGCACACAGGCTAATGCAAACACCCCGGGCTCTTCGCTGCGCGGGCGCGAGCGAGTCGCCGGCCGCCGCCCCCACGCGCCCGGATGGGATACGACGGGCCGAGCCCTGGGCTGAATGGCCGCCAGGGCGACCGTTTGGCCCAGGTCTCATCGGATCCGGCCGGACAGGCATGGCACGAATGGGCGCCAGAGCGCCCATCCGTGGCCAGCCTCAGTCCGAACCCGAGTTGCCTGCGTCCCTTTTCAATGCGCAGTTTGTCTCGCCCCGGAGCTGTCCCCAACGCCGCCCGGATGCCGCTCATCCACGCCCACGCAGCCCCACGCAGCCCGCGCGGGCGCCAGCGGGCCACCGCCGCTCAACTCCCCAGGATGATGGCGGCGGCCTCGTTCAGACCCGGTGTGACGTGTAGCGCCTCGCCGGGCGTGCGGACGAGGATCGCCGGCAACCCGACCGACTCGGCGCCGGCGACGTCGGCGACGGGGTTGTCGCCGACCATCCAGGCAACTGACGGATTCCGGCAGTGGCGCAGGGCGAAGCGGAACGCCTCCGGGTGGGGCTTGTCGTAACCGATCAGGGCAGAGGTGAAGACCGCGTCGAGCTGAGAGCTGAGCCCGAGCGCCTCGGCCAGCTCTGGCAGCTCGGGGACGTGATTTGAGAGGACCGCGTTGCGCCAGCCGGCATCGGCCACCGTCGCGAGTGCCGACAGTGTGTCGTCGAACAGCTGCCAGCCGACGGAGGGGTCTACGAACCGCTCGCGCACGGCGGTCGCGACGGCGGCGCAGCGCCGCTGCTCGAGCCCGGCGCGTTCGAGCGCCAGCGAGATCAGCTCGTGCACGGGCCGCCACCACAGCTCGGCGTCGCAGAGATCGGGATGCGCGTGCTCGGGTGAGTGCCACGGAAAGCCGTTGCGGAGCCCTTCCCGGACCCGCTCGACGGCGATGCCGTGGTCGGCCTCGAGCTCGTCGAGCACCTCCATCACGCAGCCCGACCAGAGGCCGGGCCGCCAGGCGAGCGTCCCGTCGAAGTCCCAGAACACGAATCGGTCGGTCACCGAGCGAGTGTATGGGCGAGGCGGTTGGCACACTGGGCGCGATGGACTTCTCGGTCTTCTTCGCAGGCACGGCCGGCTCGGTCCCGACGGCCCGCCGCGGGCTGCCGGCGCTGCTCGTCCGCCGTGGTGGGGATCGGATCCTGTTCGATTGCGGCGAGGGGACCCAGCGCCAGCTCGTCGGCTCGGTCGGGTTGACCGAGTTGACCGAGATCTTCCTAACCCACTTCCACGCCGACCACTGGCTCGGCCTGCCGGGGCTGCTGAAGACGTTCGACCTGCGTGGGCGGGAGCGGCCGCTTGCGATCCACGGCCCGCGCGGGCTGCGCGAGCTGCTCGCGCTGGCGCAGCGGGCCGCCGGCCGCGTCCGGTTCGAGCTCGATCTGCACGAGCTCACCCCAGGCGAGGTGCTCGACCGCGACGGCTACAAGATCGCCGCGGTTCAGGTCGAGCACCGGGGAATGGCGTTCGGCTACGTCCTCTATGAGGACGAGCGGCCGGGGGTGTTCGACCCGGATGCCGCGGCGCGGCTCGGGTTGACGCCGGGCCCCGAGTTCGGGCGCGTACAGCGCGGTGAGACGATCAACGGCGTGTCGCCGGAGCAGGTGCTCGGCCCGCCACGCCGCGGGCGCAAGCTCGTGATCTCGGGCGACACGAGGCCATGTGAGTCGCTGCGGATCGCCGCGCACGGAGCGGACGTGCTGATCCACGAGGCGACGTTCGCCGAGGACGAGCGCGAGCGGGCCGCAGAGACCGGCCACTCGACCGCGGCTCAAGCGGCCGAGCTCGCTCGCGACGCCGAGGTCAGGCTGCTGGCGCTGACGCATTTCTCGACCCGGTACCCGGTCGCGGTGCTGCGCGACGAGGCGCGCGCGATCTTCGCGCGCACGGTGCTGCCGCGCGACTTCGACACGATCGAGATTCCGTTCGGCGAGCGCGGCGAGGCCGAGCTGATCCGCCCCGATGGACGCGGCGAGCGGACCGCGCCGACTCCTGCGTCGGCGTGAACCCGCCGGGGTCACTCGACCGGCTGCTGACCGCGCGACTGGAGTGCGTGCGCCCGGCGCCGGAGCACGCGGATGACCTGTCGACGCTGCTGCGCGACCCGCGCGTGGCGAGGACACTGTTCACAACCGGAGCCGCTCCGAGCGAGGCCGAGGTGGTGGCGAACCTTGCTGCCAAGCAAGCTCACTGGCAGCGGCACGGGTTCGGGCTGTGGATGTTGTACGACCGCGACAGCGGGGCGATCGTCGGACGCGGCGGCCTGCAGCACACGATCGCGACCGGTTCGGAGGAGATCGAGGTCGGTTGGGCGATCGTGCCCGAGCGGTGGGGCGAAGGGCTCGCGACCGAGCTCGCACTGGCGTCGGTCGAGGCCGGGTTCGGGACGCTCGACCTCTCCGAGCTGATTGCCTACACGCTGGTCGACAACGCCGCCTCGCGCCGGGTGATGGAGAAGGCCGGCTTCAGCTACGAGCGCGAGATGCAGCACGTGGGACGTCCGCACGTGCTCTACCGCCGGCGGCGGTGATCCCGCCGCCCTCGCTGGTACGCTGGATCAAGTCGCCACCTTTAACCCGGTCCAGAGAGGCCAGGAAGGAGCACGTTGCCAGCCCCGACGGTCGTCCTCGACCGCGACGATATTCGCCGCACGCTCGTACGGATCGCTCACGAGATCGTCGAGAAGAACCCCCCGGGGCCCGGGGTCGCGGCGGTCGTTGGCGACGCCGCTGGCTCCCCGGAGCCGCCCGATCACTCCGTCGCCCTGATCGGCATCCACCGGCGCGGCGCGATTCTCGCCCAGCGGCTCCATGCGCTCACGAGCGAACTGCTCGACACGACCGTGCCGCTCGGCGACGTCGACATCTCCTTCTACCGTGACGACCTCGCGATCCGCGGAGGCGGGAACGTCTCCCCGGTCGTGCTCGCGACGCATCTCGATTTCGCGCTCGACGGCCGCACGATCGTGATCGTCGACGACGTGCTCTACACAGGCCGAACTGTGAGGGCGGCGATCGACGCGATCTTCGACTACGGCCGCCCGGCGAAGGTGCAGCTCGCGGTGCTCGTCGACCGCGGTCATCGCGAGCTCCCGATCCGCCCCGACTACGTCGGCAAGAACCTCCCGACCTCCCAGCAGCAGCGGGTCTATGTCCACGTCGATGAGGTCGACGGCCGCGACGAGGTCACGATCGAGCCGGCGAGCGAGCCACGGAGAGCGGCGGCGTGACGGGAATTCGGAAAACACCTCGATCTCGATCGACGACCTGGACCGCGCGTCGATCGAGCGGATCCTTGACCGCGCCGAGTCGTTCGCCGAGGTCTCGGGCCGGGAGATCAAGAAGGTGCCGGCGCTGCGCGGCCGGACGGTCGTCAACCTGTTCTACGAGGCGAGCACGCGCACCAGCTCGTCGTTCGAGCTCGCCGCAAAACGGCTGTCGGCCGACGTCGTCAGCATCCGCAGCGTCGGCTCGAGCGTCGACAAGGGCGAGTCGCTCAAGGACACAGTCCAGACGCTCAGCGCATACGACCCCGCCGCGATCGTGATCCGCTCGCCGCATGTCGGCGCGGCGCAGCTGGTGGCGGGGTGGACGACGGCGTGGGTGATCAATGCCGGCGACGGCAAGCACGAGCACCCGACGCAGGCTCTGCTCGACGTGTTCACGCTGCGCCGGAGGCTCAGTCATCGACGGCCGGAACATCTGGATCATCGGCGACGTCACGCGCTCGCGCGTCGCCCGCTCGAACATCCTCGCGTTCAATCGGATGGGCGCGAACGTGACGGTGTGCGGTCCGCCGACGCTGATCCCGCGCGCGATCGACGCGCTCGGATGCAGCTCGGCGACGACGCTCGACGACCTCCACGAGGCGGACGTCGTCTACGTGCTGCGGATGCAGCACGAGCGGATGCACGAGTCCTACGTGCCGTCCTTGCGCGAATACGCGACCCGCTACCAGATCACGGCAGGGCGCCTGCGCCCCGTTCGCTGCTCATGCACCCCGGTCCGGTCAACCGCGGCGTCGAGCTCTCGGCCGACGCGATCGACTCCCCGCAGGCGCTTATCGGCGAGCGGGTCAAGGCCGGGGTCGCGGTCCGGATGGCGGTCCTTTACGAGCTGCTCGTCGGCTCCCCGATCCTCCAGGCGGTCGCATAGATGCCGATCGATTACCTCTACCACGCGCCGACGAGCCCGCCGACTCGTGATCCGCGACGTGCACGTTTTCGACCCGCGCACGCACCTAGACGAGGCGCGGGACATCGTGATCCGCGACGGGCGGATCGCCGAGCTGACGGCGCCGGGCGCCGCGCCGGCCCACGGCGACGTCATCGAAGCGGCCGGCCAACACGCGTTCCCGGCCTTTGTCGACCCCCACGTCCACCTGCGCACACCGGGCCAGGAGCACAAGGAGAACATCGCGTCGGGACACCGCGGCCGCGGCCGGTAGTTTCTGCGCGGTGATCGCGATGCCCAACACGGCGCCGATCGTCGACGAGGCGGCGGTCTGCGGTCGCTGACCGACACCGCGAGCCGCGAGGCACGCGTCCCCGTCGGCTTCCTGGCATCGATCACCCGCGGGCTCGAGGGGGAGGAGCTGACCGAGATGGCGGAGCTCCGCGACGCCGGTGCGCTTGGGTTCACCGATGACGGCAAACCGGTCACCTCGGCCGGGATACTCCGCAAGGCGCTCCAGTACCAGCGGCTCGCCGGCGGGGTGATCGCTCTGCACGAAGAGGACCCGGCGCTGTCGGGCGACGGCGTGATGCACGAGGGGGCCGTATCCGCGAGGCTCGGGCTCGCCGGTATCCCGCCGTCTGCGAGGCGACGATGGTCGCCCGTGACGGCGCGCTCGCCCACTACGAGAATGCGCGCGTCCACTTCCAGCACCTCTCCTGCGTCGAGTCGGTGGACGCGCTCGCAGCGGCGAAGGCGGCCGGTGCGCGCACCACCGGGGAGGTGTTCCCCCATCACCTGACGCTGACCGACGACCTCGTCCGGACGCTCGACACGCGCTTCAAGATGAACCCGCCGCTGCGGACCGAGACCGATCGCCGCGCGCTCGTCGCGGCGCTGAAATCCGGGGTCATCGACTGCGTCGCGACCGACCACGCGCCCCACGCGCACCACGAGAAAGAGGTGCCGTTCGAGCAGGCGCCGATGGGGACGACCGGATTGGAGACGGCGTTCGCGGCGCTCTACACCGAGCTCGTGCTTGCACGGGAGCTCGAGCTCGAGGCGGTGATCGAGCGGATGACGGCGGGTGGCGCGCTGTACGGGCTGCCGACGCCGCGGATCGCGCCCGGGGAACCGGCCAACTTGACGCTGGTCGATCTCGCCGCGGCCTGGGAGGTCGGCGCCCACGGCTACGCGAGCCGCTCGGCGAACTGCTGCTTCCACGGCCGCTCGCTCCACGGCCGCGTGGTTCTGACCGTCGCCGCCGGCGTGCTCGCGTTCCGCGCGCCGATGCTCGCGCAAGCGGGACTGCCCGCCTAAGCAGATGCTCGAGGCGACCGCATACGTCCTGCTCGAGGACGGGACGCATTTCGACGGCCTGCGGTGCGGCGCCGACGCGCACGCG
>CAVQJF010000013.1:0-43987 GCA_963712675.1 uncultured Solirubrobacteraceae bacterium | reverse complement strand
CGGATTGGTCGCTCGAGCAGGCCGCCGCCGCGATGGTGCACGGCCGCTTCCGGCATCTGGTCGTCGTCGATGGCGGTGAGCTCGTCGGGATCCTCTCGATGCGCGACATCGTGCGCGCCTGGACCGGCGACGGCGCGTCGTGTGAGGTGCCGGCTAGCGCGGCCTAGCGGCGGCTGGCGCTGACGAGCTCAGTGATGCTGTTCGGGCAGCGCCGCGACGTCGCGGCGCGTGTCGCCGATCCAGCGGACGATGCACAGCAGGAGGATCACGCCACCGACGATCGACAGCAGCCACGTGATCGTGGTGCCGACCACGATCAGCGTGATCGCGAACGCGGCTGTGATCGGGATCAGCGTCGGGCCGGGGAGATGAATCTCCTCCCCGGCGGGCGGCGCCTCGCGGGGAGTGTCGCTCACGTGTGGACGTAGATCGCCGCGGCCACGAACGTGATCCCGAACATGAAGACGCAGATCGCGCCGGCGATCAGGCCGGAGCGGATGTTCTTACGTGCGAGCTTTCGATCCATGCCGGACGAGATCCTAACGGTTACTGCGAGGGGGGGTGCCGCTGACAAACGTCGCGGTTCCGGGCGCCAGCGTCAGCTCGATCGACGTCCCGCGCGGCTGCGTCGTGCATCTGAGCAGCCGTGAACACGGTGCGCGGCGCGGACGCGCGAGCAGCCCCGTACGCGTGGAGTCGCCGCCGCCGGCGGCGGGGGGTCCGAAACTCGCGCCGTCGAGTGTGACCCCGCCGGTCGCGCACAGTCCTGCCGTGGCGTCCGCCGTCGGGCACACGGCCGTCGGTAAGCTCGGAGAGGCCCCCAGCCAGCCGATCGTCGCGGTCTTGCGGAGCGGCACGCCGCCGCCGTGCAGGAGCACGCGGCGGGAGATGGTGTCCTTGTTGATCGCGACGATTCGGACCGCGCCGTCGGGCTCGCGCGTTGCCCACAGCTTGACCGCCGTGAGCGATCGCGCCCGCGCGTTGGGTGCGACGGACAGCAGCTGCGCGCCCGCCGGCGCCACGTGCTCGAACGCGAGCAGGCCGTAGTACTCGGGATACACCCGCCAGCCACCCGGCCCGGGGCCGCTGTAAAGCGCGTACGGGGCCGAAGGGAACGTATGGAAGTTGACACCCGAGACCCCAGCGCGTACGTACTCGAACAGCGTGTCGAGCGCCCACAGCGCCGAAGCGAAGGTGTTGCTGACCCCGGCGGCGCCGCCCCCGCTGACCGAGTTCATCTCGTCGACCCGGAGCGTCTGTCCCGCGCCCAGACGGGGCACAAACGGCACCAGCTGCTCAGCCAGGCCATGGCTGAAGCGGTCCCGCAGCAGGTGTGGGACGGTCGGACACGCGCTGTCGGGGCAGCGGTCGATGCCCAGTAGCGGATACTGGTGGAACGTGATCGGAGCCGGCCGTGCGGGGCCGTTCAGGAACGCGCTGAAGTTGCCCGCATTCGAGCCGGTGATCCAGGGTAGGCCGAGCCTGCCGAGGCTCGGTCCGGCGATCCCCACGCCCGGATCCTGTGCGACCGTGCGGATCAGCTGCGCCCATGCGGTGAAGTCCTGGAGATAGCTGTCGAAGTAGGGTTCGGTCTGCGCCGGCGGGACGAACGGTCCGTACTGCGGGTAGAGATCGGGCTCGTTGCCGATCTCGAAGTCCTGGATGTACCGGCCGGGTTGGCCCGGCTGGATCGCGTCGACCAACGCCTGTACTTCCGCCTCTGCGCGGGAACCGCTATGCGCGTCGAGGTCGATCCCGAGGATCAGCCTGGCGTTGGTGCTCCGCGCGAGCGCGGCGATCGCCTCCGTGGGAACCGTGATCGGCCGCGGGCCCGACGGGCACAGGGTGTCCGGCCCGTTGCCACCGATCCGGATCACCGGCCGCTGCGGCCCGAGCCCCAACAGCAGCGCGGCCAGCACGGGGTCGGTCTCGGCGCCCGTGTACTGGGTGATCGAGCAGTAGTCCATCGAAGCGCCGACGAACCCGGATGCGATCGGCGCGACGGGCTTGGCCGAGCCCATACGGGCCGCGGAACGGTTGGAGATCGAGTACTGCAGCTGCGGCTCGGCGCCCGCGGCGGTACCAGCGCAGAGCGCCAGTACGACGAACCACGCGGCCACCGCCGCCGCCCGCCTGCCGTGCAAGACGGCGCCTATAGCTTCACGTCGGCGACCATCGCGCCGAACAGCAGCGCCAGGTACGCGAGCGAGAAGAGATACAGCCGCAGGGCCGCAAAACGGTCGGCGCGACGGTATAGCCAGACCGCGCCGCCGATGAACGCCAGGCCCAGCGTGACCGAGGCAGCCAGATAGATGCCGCCGAACTCGCCGACGCAGAACGGCAGCTGCGAGACCGCGTACAGCAGCAGCGTGTACAGGAGGATCTGGCGCCGCGTCTCCCGCTCGCCGCGGACGACGGGCATCATCGGTACGCCGACCTTGGCGTACTCGTCCTTCATCAGCAGGCTCAACGCCCAGAAGTGGGGCGGAGTCCAGTAGAAGATGATCGCGAACAGGTACACCGCCGTCCACGACAGCGAGCCCCGAGTCGCGGCCCAGCCGACGAGCGGCGGGATCGCTCCGGCGGCGCCGCCGATCACGATGTTCTGAGGCGTGCGGCGCTTCAGATACATCGTGTATACGCCGACGTAGCCGACGAACCCCGCCAGCGCCAGCGATGCCGCCAGCACGTTGACGGCCAGCGAGAGCTCCAGGAACGACAGCGCGGCGAGCCCGAAGCCGAATGTCAGCGCCGCTCGCCCCGAGATCCGCCCCGCGGGGATCGGACGCGACGCGGTACGCGACATCTGCGCGTCGATGTCGCGGTCGTACCAGTGGTTGACGGCGCCCGCGCCGCCGGCCGACAGGTAGCCGCCGAGGCACGTCAGCGCGATCCGAGAGGCCGGTGGACTGCCCGCCACCTCCATCGTCGTGATCGTCGTCAGCAGCAGCAGCGACTGGACCTTCGGCTTGGTCAGCTCAACGTAGTCCGAGAGCAGCTGGCGCGCGGAGCTGAGCTGCGCAGCGCGCTGAAGCCTGGCGGCGGAAGCGCTCATCGACAGCTTGTTATACCCGAGCGAACTGCTCGCTGCCGCCGGTCTTCTGCCGAACCCCGGTCTGGCGCTCGATCTGGCGACGGATGTCCCGCATCGGCTCGACCGAGCGCACGCGTGGGATCGTGTCGAAGTTGTTGGCGGGCGGCGGCGAGGTCGTGAACCACTCGAGCGTGTTGCCCTTCCACGGATCCGGACCGGCGAGCGCGCCGTGGGTGATGCTGCGAACGACGTTGCCGATGCTCAGCAGGATCCCGCCGCCGAGGATGAACGAACCGATCGTCGAGATCATGTTGTACGTGCCCCAGCCGGTGTCCGGCTGATAGGTGTAGATCCGCCGCGGCATGCCCGACAGCCCGAGGGCGTGCATCGGGAAGAAGGTCAGGTTGAAGCCGATGAACATCAGCCAGAACGAGGTCTTCCCGAGCCGTTCGTTCATCAGTCGCCCGGTGATCTTCGGGAACCAGTAGTAAACCCCCGCGAAGATCGTGAACACCGAGCCGCCCATCAGCACGTAGTGGAAGTGGGCGACGACGAAGTCGGTGTCGTTGAGCTGCCAGTCGACCGGGAACACGGCCAGGAACACGCCGGTGATGCCGCCGATCGTGAAGATCGCGATGAACCCGATCGCGAAATACAGCGAAGTCGTCATCACCAGCGATCCGCGCCATAAGGTCGCTATCCAGTTGAAGATCTTGACCCCGGTCGGAACGCCGATCAGGAACGAGCTCAGCATGAAGAACCCGAGCACGACGATCGGCAGGGGCGAGGCGAACATGTGATGCGCCCAGACGAGCGTCGCGAGAAACGCGATCACCGCGGTTGCGGCCGCAATTGCCTTGTAACCGAAGATCGGCTTGCGGCTGAAGACCGGGATGATCTCGGAGATCATCCCGAACCCAGGCAAGATCATTATGTACACCTCGGGGTGGCCGAAGAACCAGAAGAGGTGCTGCCATAAGACCGGCGATCCGTGCTGGGTCGGGTCGAAGAAGTGGGTCCCGAAGTGGCGGTCGGTGAGCAGCATCGTGACCGCGGCGGCGACCACCGGGAGCGCGATGATCAGCAGGATCGCGTAGACGAGGATCGACCACACGAACAGCGGCAGCCGGCCCCAGCTCATGCCGGGCGCGCGCATGTTGACGATCGTCGCGTAGAAGTTGATCGCGCCGACCAGCGACGAGATGCCGGTGATGTGGATCAGGAAGATCCACGCGTCCTGCCCGCCGCTCGGCGAGTAGAGCGCGCTCGACAGCGGTGGGTAGCTCCACCAGCCCGCCTCGGGCGGCTGGAAGAAGATCGTCGCGTAGAACACGACGCCGCCGAACGCCAGCAGCCAGAACGACAGCGCATTCAGGCGCGGGAACGCCATGTCGCGCGCCCCGATCATCAGCGGCACGAAATAGTTGCCGAACCCCGCCATGACCGGCACGACGAACAGGAAGATCATCGTCGTCCCGTGCATGGTCAACAGCTGGTTGTACTTCTCGGGTGTGACCAGATCGTTGTTCGGCACCGACAGCTGCACCCGCATCAGCAGCGCCTCGATCCCGCCGAGCATGAAGAACACGAACGTCAGGACCAGGTACATGATCCCGATCTTCTTGTGGTCGGTCGTGGTTACCCAGTCGACCCACTTCTTCGTCTCGCGCGGCCGCGTGATCGCATGGGCGGTGATCTGCGGGACCGGTCGCACGGCGTAGTCGGTGGTCGACATCAGGCTCTCAGTTTCTCCTAGTGGTTCGTCTCTGAAATAGGTGGACACCGAGAGGTGTCACTGGTGGATGCCTGGCGCGGACGCAGGACCCGATAGGTAGCAGCGCTACCTGAGGGTCCGAGGACAAAGCCAGGCGCCACCAGGGGCGCCTCGAATGTCCAGTTATTTCGGTGACGGACCACTAGCCGGTTCCGAGGTTTCCGGATGCGGTCAGCGACTGTTGCAGCTGCCCGACCTGGTCATTGGCCGCGGTGATCGCGTTCTGCTGGTACGTGAGCCAGGATTTGAAGTTCGTAGGGGTCATCGTCTGGACGAGCGCGACCATCGCCGCGTGGTTGACCCCGCACAGCTGCGCGCACTGCCCGTGATACAGCATGTCGGACTTCTCGGCCTTGAACCACGTGTAGGTCGTGTAACCGGGCACCGCGTCGACCTTGCCGCCGAGCGAGGGCACCCACCACGAGTGGATCACGTCGGTCGACTGGATCTTGAGGACGACCGTGGTGTGCGCCGGGACGTACATCGTCGTGTACGAGTACGGCAGCTTGCGCGAGAACGCGCTGTTGACGCATCCGGCGCCATATGTGTAGCGCCAGATGTACTGCCGGCCCTGGACGCAGATCACGAGCTTGTTGCCGTTCGGGGGGTTCGGCGCGGTCGTCGAGGCCGACAGGATCAGCCCGTCGGCGTCGGAGTTCGGCGGGTTGATGATGCTCGGGAGCTTGACGAACGTGACCACCGTCAGCACGACGAGGATCAGCGCCGCCGCCACGGTCCACCCGATCTCCAGCCGCGTGTTGCCGTGGATCTGAGCGGCGACCGGGTTCCGCTTGGCACGGAACTTGTAGACGGAGTAGGCGAGCGCGCCCTCCACGATCACGAACACGACCGCGGCGATGTACAGCACCACCTTGTACAGCGAGTCGATCGCGTCCGCGTTGGGGGAGCCGCCCGCCTTGGGCGTCAAGAAGTTCGCGAAAGCCCCGGAGGCGAACGTCAGGGAAGCGACAAGGGCGAGCCCGAATGCGAGCGCGGCGGTCCGGCGACGTGTACGGGCGGGGCGCAAGGCCGCGGCATTCTATCCAGCCAAACGGTCTCGATGACGCCGCCGGACGCTAAGCCAGCTCGCCGGGATCCCGTAATCGGTAGCCGACGCCCGGTTCGGTGATCAGGTAGCGCGGCGGCTCCGGCCCCGGCTCGAGCTTGGCGCGGATATGCGCCACGTGCACCCGGAGGTAGTGGATCTCGGTCGAGTACTCGGGTCCCCAGACCTCGCGCAGCAGCTGCCGATGGGTGACGAGCCGGCCGCGTTGCTGCGCGAGCACCCTGACGAGGTCGTACTCGATCGGCGTCAGATGGACGGGCTCGCCGGCGCGGGTCACGCGTCGGTCCGCCAGGTCGATCGCCAGCTCGCCGATCTCGATCGTGGGCCCGCCTGCGTCGGTCGCCGAGCGCCGCAGAACCGCCCGCAGCCGGGCCAGGAGCTCGTCGGTCCCGAACGGCTTGGTGACGTAGTCGTCGGCGCCGGCATCGAGCGCGCGCACCTTCTCGCGCTCGTCGCCGATCGCGGATAGGACGAGGATCGGAAGCCGGCTCCACTGCCTGACCTCCCGGCAGATCTCAACTCCCTGACCGTCCGGCAGCACGAGGTCGAGCACGAGCGCGTCGGGCGCTCGCGCGGCGAGCGCCGCCAGCGCCTCGGCCTTGGTCTCGGCCGCCTCGACGGCGTAGCCGGCGCCGCGGAGGATGATCTTCAGGCCGCGGACGATGTGCGGCTCGTCGTCGACCACGAGCACCCGTGGCTGGCCGGTCATCAGACGGTCTCGGGCTGGCGCACGAGCGGAAAGCTGACGGCGAAGGAGGTCTCGTGGGCCACCGCCGTCTGGAGCGCGATCAGCCCGCCGTTGGCCTCGACGAAGCCGCGGCAGATCGCGAGCCCGAGCCCCGAACCGCCGCGCGGGCCGCCCAGCTCGTCGCGTCCGCGGAAGAACGGCTCGAACACGTGTGCGCGGTCGCGGCTCGGGATCCCACGGCCGCGGTCGATCACCCTGACGGTCACCCGTCCCCGGGTTGCGGAGGCGGTGATCCGGACCGGCACATCGGGGGGCGAGAACTTGATCGCATTCTCGATCAGGTTCGAGAACACGCGCTCGAGCTGCGCGGCGTCCGCCTGGACCAACGGCAGCATCTCAGGCAGCGCCAACTCGATCGAATGCCGTCGCTGGACGTGTGCCGCGGCTGAGGAGACGGCATCGCGCAGGTCGCACCAGTCGGCCCGCGGGGCGACCGCGCCGGCCTGGATGCGCGACAGGTCGAGCAGGTCATCGACGAGCCGGGCCAGCCTCGCGCCTTCGGTCTCGATCACGTCGATCAGCTCCGCGCGCTCGGTTTCGGTCACGCCGACCGCTCGCAGCGCCGACCCTGCCGTCGTCATCGCCGTCAGCGGCGAGCGCAGGTCGTGCGAGATCGCGTGCAGGATCGCCGTCCTGGCGACGTCCGCGCGCTTGGACGCCTCGGCCTCGGCCGCCTGCTCCGCGACCCGCTCGCGTTCCAACGCGACGTCGAGCAGGCGTGCGAGCGGCTCGGAGACCCGCTCGAGGTCGGCTCGTTCCCATGACGCGTCGCCGGTCACGTATAACCATGCGGCCCGGGCGCGCAACGGGAGCCTGACCGCCAGCTCTCCGGGGCCGGGCGTTGGCACCGACTCGAGGCCGACCCGCGCGCGCTTGGCGCCCGTCGCCGCGGCGATCCGGCCACCGATGCTGTTGAGCTGAGCCTTGACGCCGTGACCGGCGAGGATCGCCGAGGCGGCATCCGCGAGCAGCGTCGCCTCGCGCTCGCGGGCCGCCGCTACGAGCGCGCGGCTCTCGGCCTCGGCGGCGCGCTGGCGACCCGTGGCCGCGAGACGCCCGACGACGACCGCGACGATCAGCAACACGATCAGCTCGACCAGGTCCCGCGAGTGGGCGATCGCGATGTCGTGGCGCGGCGGGATGAAGAAGAAGTTCAGCGCCAGCGCGCTGAGCACCGCGGTTCCGAGCGCCGCGAGCTGCCCATGCCGGATCGCGAGCGCGAGCACCGCCAGCAGGTACAGAACGCCGAGCCCCTCGGGCGAGGCGGTGTGCTGCAGCGCCGCGATTCCGCCCGTCGCGAGCCCGACGGCAAGGAGCGCCTCGAGCGTCTGCTGGGCGGCCGCACGGACTCGCATTGGTGTCAGTAAGGCTACGCGGCGGCCGGACGGGGCTGAGGCGTCGATTCGATGATCACGCGGCAGGGCCGCTCCCGCAGCACCGTCTCCAGCGTCCGGCCGAAGTTGGCGTTGCCCGTGTGAGGCATCGGCATCACGATCGCCGCCGCCTTCATCTCGCGCGCTTCGTCGACGATCCTGCGGCCGGTCTGCCCCGCCCTGACCTTCTCCCAGTGCCCCGAG
Organism: uncultured Solirubrobacteraceae bacterium; assembly: GCA_963712675.1. Classification (GTDB taxonomy): domain Bacteria; phylum Actinomycetota; class Thermoleophilia; order Solirubrobacterales; family Solirubrobacteraceae; genus Palsa-465. The sequence continues at coordinate 35,788 of CAVQJF010000013.1, read as the reverse complement.
ACACGCCGTCCGCCCTGCACCTTGGCCTGCTCGATGACCGACTGGGCCGCCGCCTCCTGCTGCGGCAAGGCGGCATCAATCGGGCTCGTCGACGGGACCGCGATCGTCACGAGCACGTGGATCCCCCGCCGGCGCCTAGCGGCGAGCCTGGCCGCGGTGGCGACGATCTCCGGCTCGTAGCCGTGCTCGTCGAAGGCGACCAGCACCGACTGGTATTCGGCTTCGTGATCGACCACGGCGCCCGGGATCGCGATCTTGGTCGTCGTCACGAGGTCGAGTCCCTGCCGGTTGCGATACAGGAGGTACAGGCCGATACCCGCCGCCAGCCAGCCGACGCCCGCCGCCGCGACGGTCAGGTGCAGCGCCGTGACGGTCACGAACGCAAGCAGCGTTCCGAGTCCGCCGAGCACCGCGAACAGCGGCAGCTCGCGGCCGCGTATTCGTAGCGTGCCCGGTCCTCGGTACGGGCGCTCACGGTCGGGGTCGATGATCCGCAGCCTGATCACCGACGCGTGCGCGATCGTGAACGACAGCATCGCTCCGAACGCGTACATGTTGCCGAGGAACGTCGCCTGTCCGGGGATCAGCGTCAGGCACGCGATCGCGCCGAACACCAGGATCCCGATCCATGGGGTCCGGAAGCGCGGGTGCAGCCGGCGGAGACCGTCGGGCACCTGACGGTGGAGCCCCATCGAGTAGACGAGCCGCGAGACGCCGATGATCCCCGCGTTGGTGGCGATGAACAGGATCGTCGCCGCCAGCAGTCCGACGTAGATCTCGCCGGCGTGCTGAAGCGCCCCCAGGTGCAGGTGCTTGACGATCCCGAGCACCGGATCGCCCGCGAACCCGCCCTTGCTCTCGTCAACCCCGAGCAGCGTCTGGCAGTGGCCGTTGACGCACTTGACCGGCAGTGCCGACAGCGCGACCGCGGGCAGCGCCGCGTAGATCACGAACACGGCGATCACGACGCGGTTGATCGCGGCCGGGATCGTCTTGGTCTCGTTCTTGGCCTCCTCGGCCATGTTCGAGATCGTCTCTATCCCCGTGTAGGCGATCATCCCGACCGGGATCGCGATCAGGAAGTTCTTCCAGCTCGGCGCGGTGCCGAGGTGCACGTTGTGGACCAGCGTGTGTCCAGAGAACACGAGCAGGATCCCGACCATCACGAGCAGCAGCTGCGTCGAGAAGTCGGTGATCGCGAGGACGATGTTGACGCGCGCGGCCTCGGTGACACCGACGACGTTGATGGCACACAGCACCGCGATCACGCCGATCCCGAAGAAGATGTCGCCGGGCGAGGACTTGAGCACCGGGAAGAACAGACCGCCGATGTAATGCGGGACGAAGAACGCGGAGATCGCGATCGTGATCGTGTAATTGAGCATCTGCGCCCAGGCCGCGAAGAACGACCAGAACTCGTTGAACGCGTGGCGCGCGAAACTCGACGAGCCGCCCGCTTCCGGGTACATCGCGGTGGCTTCCGAGTAGGTGGCGGCGGTCAGGTAGAAGATGACCCCGGTCACGATGAACACGATCGGCGTCAGGCCGAGCGCGAACGACGCGACCAAGCCGAGCGCGTAATAGATCGACGACCCGACGTTCCCGTACGCGGTCGAGAACAGCGCATTCGTGCCGAGCACGCGCTGGAGCCCGGGGATGCGGCGCTCGGCCATCAGCCGCGATGAGTCGGTTGCATGCCCGAACGTATACTGACCGCGGCGTGCGCGTGTCGAGGGGTATCAGAGCGACCGCCTGGACCCTCGTCGCGGTCGGGGTGGCGGCGCCTGCGGTGCGCCGCCGCATCAAGCTCCCGCCCGCTGTCGTGCTGGGCGCCGCGGCGGCCGCGCCGGTGGCTCTGTGCGTCGCGATGCCCCGGCGCCGGATTCGCGATGTCGCCGTCGTCGCGCTGAACATGTGGGGGTACGTCGCCGCGTACGAGATGCCGCACGACGAGCCGGGGCGGCTCGAGGCCCGCGTGCACGTCGGCTACCCGATCGCGATCGACCGGCTGATCGGATTCGGCGTGCCGCCGACGCTCAGGTTCCAGAGGCGGTCCAAGCCGGGCGAGATCAACCGCTTCGAGCGAGTGCTCGTGTGGTGCCACTGGCTGTGGTTCTTCGTCCCGCACGCCAGCGTCGGGTACGTGCTCCTGCGCCGGCCGGAGCGCTTCCCAGCCGCCGCCGCGCAGATGTACGGAGTGTTCGACACCGGCGCGGCGTTCTACTGGGCAATCCCGACCGCGCCGCCGTGGTGGGCTGACGCGCACGGCCATTTCGGACCCGCCGAAGCGCTCCATGTCAGGCGAATGATGATCGAGTACGGCGAGCAATTCTGGGGAGACCGCTGGGGCGCCCTCTACGATGTCCTCGGAGGAAATCCGCTTGCTGCCATGCCGTCGCTTCACTTTGCCACGTCGCTGATGGCCGCCCACCTGCTGAGCGAGGTGGATCCGGTCGCCGGCGCGGTTGGCTGGACATACGCGTCGCTGCTCGGCCTCGCGCTCGTGTACATGGGCGAGCACTATGCCGCCGACCTCGTCGGCGGTGCGGCGCTGACCGAGACGGTCCGGCGGTGCGCTCCGCGCCTGACCCCGATCGCCCGCGCGCTGTCGTCGGCCGTCCAGGCGCTCGAAGCGCGAGCGAGCGCGGGGTAGGAGCCCGGTTGGCAGACGACGCCCGCATCGAGCCGAGGGCGCCAGCGCCGACCTCCCCTGTCAGCAACCCGGCGGGGGCCGGCGTCAGCAATCCGGCGCAGGCCCACGTCAGCACCCCGGCGGGGCGCAACGAGGAGATGCCGCGGGTGGTGTTCACGCGCCGGCGGCTGCTCGCGTCGGTCCTGTTCGTCGGCTCGACGGTCGCGTTCCTGTACTTCGTGCTGCCGAAGCTGGTCGGCCTCAAGGACACCTGGAACCGGATCGAGAGTGGGAACGTCTGGTGGCTGGCCCTGGGCGCGCTGCTGGAGGTGTGCTCGTTCATCGGCTATGTGGCGCTGTTCCGTGCCGTGTTCGTGCGCGGCGAGTCAAAGATCGATTGGCGCGAGAGCTACCAGATCACGATGGCGGGGTTGGCAGCTACCCGGCTGTTCGCGTCGGCGGGCGCCGGCGGGATCGCGCTGACCGCGTGGGCGCTGCGCCGCTCGGGGATGGATGCGCGGATCGCCGCCTGTCGGCTGATCGCGTTCCTGGTGCTCCTGTACGCGGTCTACATGATCACATTGGTGATCGACGGCGTGGGGCTATATCTGGGGGTGATCCCCGGCCCGCACAACGGTGCGCCGTTCGCGATCACGATGATCCCGGCGATCTTCGGAGCCACGGTGATCGTGGTGTTCCTGGCCGTGTCGCTGCTGCCGGGTGACTTCGATCGCCTCGTTGCACGCTGGACCGGGGGCACGGGCCGGCTCTCGCGGATCGCGCGGCGAGTCGCCGCGGCGCCGGCGACGGCCGCCACCGGTGTGCGGACGGCGATCGCGCTCGTGCGCTCGCGCGATCCGTATGTGTTCGGCGCCGTCGCCTGGTGGGGGTTCGACATCGCGGTGCTGTGGGCGTGCTTCCACGCGTTCGGCGCCTCGCCGCCGAAGGGCGTGATCGTGATGTCGTACTTCGTCGGGATGGTCGGGAACGCCCTGCCCCTGCCGGGCGGGATCGGCGGCGTCGACGGCGGCATGATCGGCGCGTTCTCTGCGTTCGGGGTCCACGTCGACGTCGCGATCGTGTCGGTGTTGGCCTACCGGGCGTTCGCGTTCTGGCTGCCGACGCTCCCCGGCGCTGTCGCGTACCTGCAGCTGCGGCGTACCGTCCACCGGTGGCAGGCAGCTGCCGAGGCCCCAAGCTATACTTAATGAAGTGAGCGAGCGCGTCGAAAACGTAGTGATCGTGGGCAGCGGGCCCGCCGGGTACACGGCGGCGCTGTACACCGCGCGTGCGAACCTCGAGCCGCTCGTGATCGAGGGCTTTCAATGGGGCGGGCTGCTCCAGCAGACGACCGACGTCGAGAACTACCCCGGCTTTCCCGAAGGGATCATGGGGCCCGAGGTGATGCAGAAGTTCCGCGATCAGGCGGAGCGGTTCGGCGCCCGGCTCGAGACCGACGACGTGACCAAGGTCGAGCTCTCGACCAACGGCGGGTTGCATCGCGTATACGTCGGCGACCAAGTGCACGTCGCGCGGACGGTGGTGCTCGCGATGGGCGCCCAGCACCGTAAGCTCGGCATCCCCGGCGAGCTCGAGCTGGCCGGCCGTGGCGTCAGTTACTGCGCCACGTGCGATGCGGCCTTCTTCCGCGACCGGCCGACGATCATCGTCGGCGGTGGCGACTCGGCGATGGAGGAGGCGATGTTCCTCTCCAAGTTCTCCTCGACCGTCAGCATCGTCAACCGTCGCGACGAGTTTCGCGCCTCGAAGATCATGCTCGAGCGGGCTCAGGCGATCGAGAACATCGACTGGGTCACGCCGTACGTGATCGACAAGCTGACGGGGACCGACGGGCCGGTGAGCGGCTCGCTCGAGATCGCCCACCTGCGCAATACCGCCGACGGCTCGACCCGCGAGCTCCCGACCGCCGGCGCGTTCATCGCGATCGGACACGAGCCGCAGTCCCAGCTCGTCACCGGCCAGGTCGAGCTCGACGACGGCGGCTATGTCGTGACCAAGGGGCGCTCGACGATGACGAACCTACCCGGCGTGTTCGCCGCGGGCGATCTTGTCGACCACACGTACCGCCAAGCGATCACCGCCGCCGGATCGGGCTGTCAGGCGGCGCTCGACGCCGAGTGGTATCTGCGTGACGCCGGCCCTTTAGCCGCTGGCGCGTCCGCCGAGCCCGCCGCCGTCAGCTAACCCACTCGGTTTCAGTACGGGCACCCGTTCGCCGGGCCCCAGTTGCCCGATGGCGCGCGGCGGCCGCTCGCGAGCGCGAAGTCCGCGGTCCACGTTGCGCCGCGGCTGGCGTAACCCGCGACCGCGCGACGTGCGACTCCGGCGCCGACGTCCGCGAACATCGGGTCGAGGATGATCTGGCAGTGGGTGGTGCTCTGCATCCACGCCTTCACGATCTGACGAGGGGTGCCATAGCCGGCGCCGATGATCTCGCCGACGTTCGACCACCTGAAGCCGGCTGCGCTGATGCGGGCGCCGACGTTCGAGCCGTGGCTGAGCGAGCCGGCGGAGACCATCACGTCGGTCCAGTGCTGCGCGGAGCGGCCAAGAGCGCCGCTGCCGTGCAGGCGCGGCAGGCCGTGGTTGGCGCGTGCGTCGTTGAACAGGCAGACGACGGCGGCGCGGATCACGCTCGCCGGCGCGCTCCGGACGTAGCTGGTCGCCCCCGCGCACGCCGCCCGGTGGCGCCGCGCGTCCGCCGCCGGCGCGACAACGATCGCGAGCACGCCGGCCGCGACGGCGGCAGCCATCACCGCAACGCGAGCGCGGCCGCGAAGACGTGCACGGTGGTTCTCTAGTAGGAGCACCATCGGGAACGGGGTCGACGCCGGCCGGAGTCGAGCGGAGTCGCTCGCCTGGATACCCTGCCGGACGAAGTCCAAAACCTTACTAAAGGACCCCAGAGCTGACGGTCAATAGGGGCAGCCATGAGCGGGGCCAAAGTTGGTCGACGGCGGGTTCTGCGACATCAACAGGCCGAAGTCCTGCGTCCACGTCGCCGCGCCGCTCGCCGCGGCCAGCACCGGGTTGGGGTTGACGCCGGTGCCGACGTTCGCGTAGTTGGGGTTGAGGATGTTGGCGCAATGGTCGGGACTCGCCATCCAGGCGGTGACGACCTCACGCGGGGTGGCGAACCCGGTCGCGATGTTCTCGGCGATGTTCGACCAGACGTAGCCGACGTCCGTGATCCGGCTCGCGAAGTCGGTCCCGTGGGAGAACAGGTTGTGGAGCACCATCAGGTCGGTCCAGCTCTGCGCCGAGCGGTCGAGTTCTGAGACATCGGTCAGCAGCGGCAGCTTGCGCTGGCCGCGCTGCTGGTTGATCAGGCACACGACCGCCGCGCGCATCGCCTGCTGGGGCGCGCCAGCGGCAGACGCGTCGGCGTTGGCGCACGTTGCCGGCGCCGCCGGCGTTGTCGGCTTTGTCGGCGCGGCCTGCACCTGAGCTTGGGATGCGTGGTGGTGGTGGTGGTGGCGGCGATGGCGCTTGGGGTGCGCGACGGCGCCAGGCAGGGAGATCGTCAGCGCTGCCAGCGTCGGCAGCGTGAGCACGGCGATCCTGCGGAGTCGATGCGAGCGCGCGGTTGGCACGCTGCCTGCATCGGGTCATGACCTCAGTTCGTACGAACGTTGACCGGGGGGAGTCGAACAGACGTCCAGTCGTGGATGTCAGGCGAGATTCGTCCAGACGGCCTTCGTCTCGAGGTACGCCTCCAGACCCTGGCGTCCGTGCTCGCGGCCGAGCCCGGATGTCTTGAAGCCTCCGAACGGCGCGCCGGCATCGGACATGCCCCAGCAGTTGACGTACACCGAGCCGGCCTTCAGCAGCGCCGCCAGGCGGTGGGCCTGGCCGACGTCGCGCGTCCACAATCCGGCCGCGAGCCCGTATTCGCTGTCGTTGGCCCGTGCCGCGACCTCCTCGAGCGACTCGTACGGCATCGCCACCAGCACCGGACCAAAGATCTCCTCGCGGGTGATCCTCAGGTCATTGCTCGTGGACGTGAACAGGGTCGGCTCGACGAAATAGCCACCGTTGCCGGCTTCCCCGGTACCGCCGCCGGCGACCAGCTCCGCGCCCTCGCTGCGGCCCGAGTCGATGTAGGACAGAACCCGTTCATGCTGCTCCTTGGAGATGACCGGGCCGAGGTGGCTGCTGGGGTCGAGCCCCGGCCCGACGCGCGTCTTGCCGGCGCGCTCAGCGAGCGCCCCGACCACCTCGTCGAACTGGTCGGAGTGGATGAACAGCCGGCTGCCGGCGTTGCACGCCTGCCCCGTGTTGAAGTAGATCGCCTGGAACGAGCCCGCGACTGCCGCGCCGAGGTCGGCGTCGGGCAGGATGATGTTGGGGGACTTGCCCCCGAGCTCGAGCGTCACCCGCTTGAGCGCGCGGCCGGCCTTGGCGCCGATCTCCCGGCCGACCTCGGTCGAGCCGGTGAACGCGATCTTGTCGACGCCCGGGTGATCGACCAGCGCCGCGCCGGCCTCGCCGTCGCCGGTGACGACGTTCACGACGCCGGGCGGGATGCCGGCCTCGAGTGCGAGCTCACCGAGTCGAACCGCCGTCAGCGGGGTCTGCTCGGCCGGCTTGAGGACGACCGTGCAGCCCGCCGCGAGCGCCGGCCCGAGCTTCCACGCCGCCATCAGCATCGGGAAGTTCCACGGGATGATCTGGCCGCAGACGCCGACCGGCTCCTTGCGCGTGTAGCAGAGCATGTCTGGCTGCGCGACCGGCACGACCTCGCCGAAGATGCGTTCGGGCCAGCCCGCGAAATGGCGGAAATGAGCGGCTGAGGACGCGACGTCGACGTGCTTGGCGAGCTTCACGGGCTTGCCGTTGTCGAGCGACTCGAGCTGCGCCAGCTCGTCCCCGTTGCTCTCGACGAGGTCCGCGAAGCGGTTCAGCAGGCGCGCCCTGTCGCGTGGCGCGGCTTTGGCCCACGGTCCTTCCTCGAGCGCGCGCCTCGCCGCGCCGACGGCTCGATCGACGTCGTCGGCCCCGCCCTGGGCGACCGCAGTGATCGCCTCGCCGGTGGCGGGATCGAGCGTCTCGAATGTGCGGCCATCCGCGGCGTCGAGGCGCTCGCCGTCGATCAGCAGCTGCTGGCGCCGCGAGGCGAACTCGCGGGCGGGCTCGGACAGCTGGTCGGGGAGCGCGGTCGTCGACATCGGTACCTCCAGTGGCTACGGCTTGAGAACGATCTTCAGGGCCTCGCGACGATCGTAGACCTCGTATGCGGCCGGCGCATCGTCAAGCGACATGTGGTGGGTGACCAGCGGGGTCGGGTCGAGCGTCCCCGCGGCCAGCATCCCGAGAACGCTGTCGACGTGGCCGATCACATTCGCCTGGCCGGCCCGCAACGTGAGGCCCTTGATCCACACGAGGCCCATGTGGACCTCACACGGCTCTGCGTAGACGCCGACCGCGACCACGACCCCCGCTTTGCGCGCGAGCCGGATCGCCAGCTCGAGCGCGTCGGGGTGGCCGACGGCGTCGATCGCTGCGTCGACGCCGCGGCCGGCGGTCGCCTCCCGCACCACGTCGCGAGGAGACTGCTCGGTCAGGTGGACCGGAATCGCGCCGAAACTGCGGGCGACGTCGAGCCGCTGCTCGACCGTATCGATCGCGATCACCGGCCCGACGCCGGCGGCCACCGCCACCTGCACGGCACACAGCCCGACCGGTCCGAGCCCCAGCACGGCGACGCTGTCGCCCGGTTTGACATCGCTATCGCTGACGGCGTGGTAGCCGGTCCCCATCACGTCGCCGGCGAACAGCGCGACATCGTCGGCGACGCCCTCGGGCACCTTGCGCAGCGTCAGGTTGGCGTTCGGGACGAGGGCCTGGTCGGCTTGCGTGCCCTGAAGCGATCCGAGCATCTCGCCGTGACCGAAGACTCGGGCGAGGTCACACTTCTGGTAGACGCCTCGGAGGCAGTAGAAGCAGGTCCCGCAGGCCGAGTGAAAGCAACCGAGCACCCGGTCGCCCACCGCGACCCGCGTGACGTCGTCGCCGGCGGCGCGCACGGTGCCGACGAACTCGTGCCCGATCGTGAACCCCGGTTCGATCTTGACGCGACCGTGGTAGATGTGGAGGTCCGAGCCGCAGACCCCGCTCGCTTCGATCTGCACGATCGCGTCCTCGCGCGCGGTCAGCTCGGGCTCGGGCCGTTCGTCGACCCGGACCTCGAATGGAGCCTGGAAAGTGACCGCGCGCATCGGGGGTGGATGATGGCGGGTTTGTGGCCGGGCGCGCGGCGCGGTTCAATGCGACGGTGATCGCCGCCGACTCTCGCCGCCGGTTCGCCCTTGCTGGGCAGGTGCGCGCGGTGCGGACCGTCGCCGTGCTTGAGAGCGCGGTGCCGACGCGGCTCGTGCTCGCGGGAGCGACGGCCGGGATCGGTTCGCACGTGACGCTAAGGAGCCGGATGGTGGTCGTGCGGTTCGAGGGTCCTGACGGTCTTCCACTGACGCTCGTCTGGGAGCCACGGCTCGCCGACGCCGTCGCGGCGACGGGCTTCGGCGCTCATCAGCCGGCGCGCACAATGCCCGGGATCGGGCGGCCGTCGGCTCCCCGGGAGCTGGTCTCGATGGCGCGGGCGCTCGAGCGCTGCGGGCTCGACCCGCGCGACGTCGACCTGGTGGCGGTCGGCGATCTGCGCGGTCACGACCTGCGCCGGCTGACCGGCACGACCCGCCCGCCGGTCGACGAGCACCAACCTCGGGTGCCGCTGTTCGAGACGGCGCGGGTGCTCGTTCAGGCGCGCGAGCTGGAGGCCGCTCGGGCGCCCCATGCGCTGGAAGCGCCGTGGTACGTGAGCGGTGGCGCGGACGAGCTGATCGAGGACCGGCTGATCGCGCTTGACGGCGACGCCGAGCTCGGGCGTGGGGTGGCGCTGATCTCCACGCCCGGCTTCACCGCCGGCCACCAGTCGCTCGTGCTCTCGACGCGCGCCGGGATCTGGGTCGTGTCGAGCAATGGCGTCGCGAGCGACTGCTGGCAGCCGCTGCTGTCGAAGATCCCGGGCGTCCGCCGCAGCGCGGACGCCGAGCAGCGTGAGGCGCTCGTGCCCGCTGCCGGGGTGCACGACCCACTGGCGCTGTACGACTCGCTGCTCCGCGAGCGCGCGATCGCCGATGCGAGCCGCGCCGACCCGCGCTGGCTGACGATCCTGCCGGACCGCGAGTTGGCGCCACGGTGGCGGCAGTGGCCGGCGCTGCCGACGTTCTCCCACGGCGGGCTCAGCGTCGGGCGGATGTAATCAGTCGTAGGTGAAGAAGCCCTCGCCGGTCTGACGCCCGAGCCGGCCGGACCATACGAGTTGGCGCAGGACCGGCGCCGCTCGATAGCGCTCCTCGCGGCGCTCCTCGAACAGCGCGTCGAGCACGGCGAGTACGTGGTCGAGGCCGATCTGGTCCGCCCACCCAAGCGGCCCGCGCGGGTGGTTCATGCCGTATACGAGGCCGGTGTCGATGTCGGCCGCGGCGCCGATTCCTTCGCCGAGTGCGAACGAGCACTCGTTGATGATCTGGCAGACGATCCGGCCGAGCACGAGCCCCGGCGCGTCGGAGACCCACTCGACGTGCTTGCCGAGCGAGGTGAAGAAGCGCTCCGCGGCCGCCGCGGCCGCGTCCGGAGTGTCTCTGCCGCGGGTCAGCTCGATCAGGTTGCACTCGTCCAGCGGAACCAGCGCGTGGAACCCGACCGCGCCGCCCCCTGGGTCGAGCGCCGCCAGCGATCCGGCCGCGCAGCAGATCGCCTGGGGGCCACCCTGAAGCGGCGCCTCTGGGAATTCGTCGCCGAGGGTGGCGTCGAGAATCAGGAACGGCGGCTCGTGCGCGTCCGCTCCCTCGGGCGTGGCGAGGAGCCAGCCGGCTGCCGAGGCGAGCTCCGCGAGCTCGATCGCCAGCGGGGTGTCGCCCGCGATCACGATCACCCCGTCGCCTCCGCCGGCTGCGGGCGCCGGTGGGTCCGGCTCTCTGTAGGCGTCCGTGCCATTCGCGTAGTCGTAGTAGCCCCGGCCCGACTTGCGCCCGAACCGGCCGGCGGCCACGGTCCGTACGGTGATCGCGGACGGCCGCCACCGCGGCTCGCCGAAGCTCTGCTCGTAGAACGACCGCGAGACGGCGAGCCCGACGTCGACGCCGACGAGATCCATCAGCTCGAACGGCCCCATCCGGAAACCGCCGCTCTGACGGCAGATGCGATCGATCAGCTCCAGCGGCGCGACCTGCTCCTGCAGCAGCTTCAGCGCTTCAACGCCCCATGGCCGGTTGCAGCGGTTGACAAGGAATCCAGGCCCGTCGACAGCATCGATCACCCGTTTGCCCATCGCCTCGCCCGCCGCTCGGGCCACCGCAAGCGCGCGCTCGGATGATTCGGCGCCGGCGACGACCTCGAGCAGCGCCATCAGCGGCGGCGGGTTGAAGAAGTGCATCCCGACCACCCGCGATGGGTGCTCGAGCCCGGTCGCGACCGCCGTCACGAGCAGCGACGAGGTGTTCGTCGCGAGCACGCACTCTGGGGATACGACGCCGGCTTCGAGCTGCGCGAACAGCTTCTGCTTGAGCTCGAGCGACTCCGGCGCGGCCTCGATCACCAGCTCGCAGGGACCGAGCTCGTCGATGCTCGAGGCCGGGATCAGCCGCTCGTCGGCCGCCTTCGCCTGCTCGTCGGTGATCCGGCCTCGAGTGGCGCTCTTGGCCAGCTGGCCGCGGATCGAGTTCGTGCCGCGCTGCAGTGCTTCGGGGATCGGGTCGTGGAGCAGGGTGGTCGCGCCTGCGTTGAGGCACGCGAGCTGAGCGATGCCGGCTCCCATCGTGCCCGCGCCGATGACGCCGATCGTCTTCGGGGGCTCCGCCATCGTGAGGTTCAGCTCGGGACGAGCGCGTTGACGCCGGTCAGCGCGCGGCCGATGATCAGCTGCTGGATCTGGCTCGTGCCCTCGTACAGCGTCGTGACCCGGACGTCGCGGAAGTAGCGCTCGACGGGGTAGTCGTCGACGTAGCCCGAGCCACCGTGAACCTGGATCGCGGTGTTCGCGCAACGGTTCGCCGCCTCGGTGGCGAAGTACTTGGCGATCGAGGTCTCGGTCGTGTTCGGTTGGCCCGTGTCCTTGAGGTAGCCGGCACGCCAGACGAGCATCCGGGCGGCGTCGGTGTCGACCTTCATGTTCGCGAGCATCTGCTGCACGAGCTGGAAGCTCGCGATCGGGCGCCCGAACTGCTCGCGCTCCTTGGAGTACTTGACCGAGGCGTCGACACAACCCTGGCAGATGCCAACGCAGCCGGCGGCGACGCTGTAGCGGCCCGAGTCGAGCGCGCTCATCGCGATCTTGAAGCCGTCGCCGATCTTGCCGAGCATCTGCTCGTCGGTGGCGTGGACGTCGTCGAGGCCGATCGCGGCCGTGTCGGACCCACGGAGACCGAGCTTGTGGTGGATCGCCTGCGGCTGGAAGCCCGGCTGGTCGGTGTCGACGAGGAAGCAGGCGACGCCCTTGTGCTTCAGCTCGGGATCGGTCTGGGCGAAGATCAGCGCCAGCTTGGCGTGGTTGGCGAGCGAGATGAACATCTTCGAGCCGTTGATCAGCCAACCGCTGTCGGTCTTCTTCGCCCGCGTCTTCTGATTCGCCGCGTCAGAACCCGTGTCGGGCTCGGTCAGCCCGAAGCAGCCGAGCCACTCGCCGGAGGTGAGCTTCGGAAGGTAGTGCTGCTTCTGCTCCTCGGTTCCCCATCTCAGGATCGCGGAGCAGACGAGGCTCGTCTGCACGCTGATCACTGTCCGCATCGCGCTGCATCCGCGGCCGATCTCCTCGACCACGAGTCCGTACGTCAGGTAGTCGAGGCCGGCGCCGCCGTACTCGCGCGGGACGATCGCGCCGAGGTAGCCCTGGGCGGCGATCTTGGCGACGAGCTCGAGATCGAAGTGCTCGTTGCGATCGTTCTCGCGCGCGCGCTCGACGATCTCGTTGTCGGTGAAGGAGCGGGCGGTCTCGCGGACCAGCTTCTGTTCGTCGGTCAGTTCGAAGTCCATGCTCGGGCACGCTATACGCTCCGGTTCCGCGATGGCGCCTCAGACTCGATACGCCCGCAGCGGCGATCTCCACATCGCCTACCAGGTGATCGGCGACGGGCCGATCGATCTCGTCTACGTGCCGAGTTGGATCTCGCAGGCCGAGGCCTACTGGGAGGAGCCGGTCGTGGCGCGCTACTTCGGCCGCCTGGCCTCGTTCTCGCGCCTGATCATCTTCGACCGGCGCGGATCGGGCATGTCGGATCCGGTGCCGCACGCGCCGATGCTCGAGGAGCAGATGGACGACGTCGTCGCCGTGATGGATGCGGCCGGCTCCGAGCGCGCCGCGGTCTTCGCGCTGATGGAGGGCGGCGCCATGGCCGCCCTGTTCGCGGCCACGCACCCGGAGCGAACGAGCTCGCTGATTCTGTACGAGGCGCAGCCGCGGATGTCTTGGGCGCCCGACTACGACTGGGCCCTGCGCCAGGAGGATCGCGAGGCGTACGTGCGCGACGGCGGGCTCGACAATTGGGGCGATGGCTCGCGGCTCAAGAGCCTGTCTCCGTCGGGGGCGGGCAATGCAAGGCTCCAGCAGTGGTTCGGCCGCTTCGAGCGGCTCGCCGCCAGCCCAGGCTGGGCGGCCGAGCTGATGATGATGAACGGCCAGGTCGACGTCCGAGCGGTGCTGCCGTCGATCCGGATCCCGACACTCGTGATGCACCGAGCCGATGACAAGTTCATCGACATCCGGCACTCGCGCTACCTCGCCGAGCACATTCCCGACGCAAAGTACGTGGAGCTCGCCGGCGAGGACGCGCTGTTCGGCGACGACGCGGCCGAGCTCGACGAGATCGAGGAGTTCCTGACCGGCGCCCGCCACGCGCCCGATCCCGAGCGGATCCTCGCGACCGTGATGTTCGCCGACATCGTCGACTCGACGCGGAAGGCGGCGGAGCTCGGCGACCGTCGCTGGCGAGATCTGCTCGAGTCGATGGAGGGGACGGTCAGACGGGAGCTGATCCGGTTCCGCGGCCGCGCCGTCAAGACGATGGGCGACGGCTTTCTCGCGACGTTCGACGGTCCCGCGCGCGGGATCCACTGTGCGACGTCGATCAGGGACACCGTCCACTCCCAATTCGGCGTCGTGGTGCGGACCGGCCTGCACACGGGCGAGATCGAGGTGATGGGCGACGACGTCGGTGGGATCGCGGTCCATATCGGCGCCCGGGTCGGCGGGATCGCGCGAGGGGGAGAGGTGCTCGTCTCGGGGACAGTCAAGGATCTCGTTGTCGGCTCGGGGATCGCGTTCGAGGACCGGGGCGAGCGCGAGCTCAAGGGGGTGCCCGGCGAGTGGCGGTTGTGGGCGGTGGCGGCGTGAGCGCGCGACCGGCCCCCCGCCGCGGATGCGACGGAGGGCCGGGCCGTACCTCTGGACGGGCCCCTACGAAGCGGGCGGTAGTGACGTGACCGGCGGCAATGTGACGGTGATCGTCACTGGCATCGATGCCCCACCCACGTTCTCGGGGCCGCCGGTGATCCGGGCTCGGAACTCCTTCGACCCGGTGTTACCGAACGTCCAGCCAAACGAGTACGTGGAACCAGCGCTGACGATCCCAACCTTGACCGTGTGCCAGTCACCGTCGGCGCCGAAGCGCTGCAGGTAGATCACATGACCGGCCTTGTCAGGTGACACGACGCCTGTGAAGGTGACCGTGCCGCCGACGACGGATGTCATCGAGCTCGGGGTGATCGAGACGACGTCCCTGACGCCCTCGAACAGTTGAGCGCTGTGGCGCGTCGGGGGCGGACTGAACGTGGTCCGCACCTGGTAGACGGTGTTGCCGGTCGGGTTGACGGTGAAGTTGTAGCTCCCGTCTGCGCCGGTGAGGACCGGCAGCCCGATCGTGTGGTAGCTCTGTCCGTCGGTGTGACCCCACAGGGTGACGCTGACGTGGGGGTCGGCGGTTGTCGTGCCGGCCAGACCGAGGACGCCGCTGATCGTCGCCGAGGATCCCGCGTCGATGATCGGCGCCGACGTGTTGATCGTGAAATCAGGAACCTGAGCCTGCTGCACCGCGACGGTCACGGTGTCGGATACGCCCGCGGTGTTGCGCGCGTCGCTGCGGAACAGAACGCGGACGTCGCGGACGCCCGGTCGCCGGAAGCGGTACTTGATCGCGTAGTTGGATCCTGGTCCGAGAAGGCCGCTGTCGAGCGTCTTCCAGTCGTCGCCCGTGGCACTCTCCTGCTCCTGCAGGTACACGCGCTCGAACCGGTGATTCGGGTACACGTGCCCGGTGAACAGGATCGGATGGTTGGTGTCATACCCATCCATGCTCGGAGGTGCGCTGGCGGTCAGCGAGACGAGCGCCGCGACGCGTTCGTTGACGGTGCGACTGTGAACGTTGCCCGGCAACGCGGGCGCTCGGACGAACCAGCTCCGGTTCGTCGTCACGATGCCATCGGGTCGGGTGAATTCGTAGAACCCGAGCGCGTTGGTGGTCGTGGTACCGATCAGAGTGAACGCGTGTGACGGGTTGACGCCGTGGTAGAGCCGAATCGTCTGACCACGTGGGTTGGACCCGTTGAGTTGACCGTAGATGAGCACGCTTTCACCCGCGATGATCGGGTTCGGCGTTGCGTTGATCGTGAGTCCGTGATTGTGCCGCGGACCATGGTGCCTTTGGGCGAGGGCCGAGGCAGGTGAGGAAACGACGACGATGGCGCTCGACAGCACCGCGAGCACGGCAAAGCGCATGCGCATGTTGCTCCTTCCCAGTATTTAGAGGTGACTCCTGCCGCCCAGTGCTCCGGCCCTGCCGAGCGGTGGCGTGTGATGCCCTTGAAACACGCGATCCCTGGCAGAGTTGCGGAGGCAGGGTGCGCCACTAGACTCAGCGATCGTGGACCCGTTCGTCCTCGCGATTCTGGGGTTCCTCGTCGCCATGATTCTGGGCATCCTGCTGCTCGGCAGGTTCTATCCCGGTTCTGGCCTCGAGCAACTCGGCATGCGCTCGGCGCGAGAGATCACCGAGTCGCGCGAGGAGCTGGAGGCCGAGGACCTCTCACAGATGCTCGCCGCCCACAACGCGCGCCGCCGCGCTCGGGGAGAGGCGGAGGTCAGCCTTGAGGAGGTGGAGATGCGCGTCAGCCGCGAGATCAACGCCCAGCATCAGCGGCGCGACAAATACCTCGCCGACCGCGACCTCGACGAGTTGCTGGAGGCGACGAACGCGCGACGCCGCGCTCGTGGCCTGCCGGAGCGCACCCGCGAAGAAGTCCGCCGCGAATATGGCGGCGAGCAGCAGCAGGGTTAGCGTCGAGGCCGACCGCTGGCGCGCTGCCTGATCATCGGCTGTGGATGCCGCGGGTGTTCGCTCGCCGTTGAGTTGCGCGCCCGCGGTCATGCGGTCCGCGGAACGACGCGCTCATCGGGGCGCATCTCGGAGCTCGAGGCGGTCGGTGCCGAGGCGGTGATCGCGGACCCCGACCGGGTCGGCACGATCGCGCCGGCGCTCGCTCAGGTGGCCGTGGTGTGCGTGCTTCTGGGCTCGGCGCACGGCGACGACCCGCACCTTTCGGCGCTGCACACCGACCGGCTCTCGATGCTGCTGACGCGGATCGTCGACACCCCCGTTCGGGGGCTCGTCTACGAGGCGTCCGGGACGGTCGATCGCGGGCTGCTTGCCGCGGGAGCTTCAGCGGTCAGCTCGTTCTGTGACCGCTCGCGGATCCCGTTCGCCCTGCTCGAGGCCGAGCAAGGCGATTGGGGGGCGTGGACGGTCGCCGCCGCGAACGCCGTCGAGCGGGTGCTGGCCGGCTAAGCGGCGCGAAGGATGCCGATGCGGTCGAACAGGTCGGCGAGAATTCGCGCCGTCGCACCCCAGATCAGGTGGTCCCCGACGAGGTAGGTGTCGGTGCGGATCGGGAGCCCGCGGCGCACGAGCCGCCGGCGGGCATAACCGCTCTGGAGCGCGCTCAGCGGTAGTTCGATCACTTCCGCCACCTCGCGGGCGCTCAGCTTCCATTCGTGTCCCGGCGCGATCAATCCGACGAACGGGTATACGGCGTATCCGGTCGCGATCGTAGGTGTCGGCTGGAGCGCGCCCAGCACCTCGACGTCGGCGGCCGGCAAGCCGATCTCCTCATCGGCCTCACGCAGCGCGGTCGCACACAGGTCCGCATCCTCGAGATCGCGACGGCCGCCCGGGAACGAGATCTCCCCCGGATGCCGGCGCAGGTCGTCGCGGCGCTTGGTGAACACGCTATGCAGCTCGCCGCCGTCGAGGTACAGCGGCACGAGCACGCCGGCGTCGGTGCTGCCGCGGACGTCGAGCGCCGCCGCCTCGTGGGCAGACAGCAGCACGCGGCGCAGATCCTCGCTGACGGCTGACATCGCGTGACTATATTGGCGAGCGAGCGAGGCGCTCGGCGTCTAGGTGGTCGACTGAACGCGGCTCGGGCGCTAGGCGCGCGCGGGCGCGACCAGCTCGACGCGCTCCTCGAACATGACCTCGCCGTCCAGGGTGCGGTGCACCGGACACTTGGCGGCGATCACGCTGAGGCGCTCGACCTGTTCTTCGCTGAGGCCGGCCGGAAGGCGTAGGGCGAGTTTGAAGCGCGTCGGGCAGCCCCGCTCGGCGGGCGTGTACTCGCACTGCACCTCAACCGGCCCAATGTCCCACCCCTTGTGCTTGGCATACATCTCCATCGTCACCGCCGTGCACGACGCGAGCGCCGCGGCGAGCATCTCCTGGGGGTTCGGGCCATCATCGTCGCCACCGTGCTCGGGCGGTTCGTCGATCGTCAGCTGGTGGCGTCGGATGTCGACCTGGTGGGCGAAGCTGTCGCTGGCCGATCGTCTGGCGGTGGCCTTCATGGGCTGGTCCTCATAGTTCGCGGGTCCCCTGTTGCAATCTCATCGTAGCGCCGCCTCCGCCCTATTCCGCCAGTGGGTTGAACAGCAACCCGGTGGGGACCTTCGGGTAGAAATACGTCGACTTCGGCGGCATGCTCTCGCCCGTTGCGGCGACGGCCTGGACGCGCTCGACGGGCGTCGGCGCCATGAAGAACGCCGCGTCGTACGTGCGATCGTTGATCAGCTGCAGGGCCTGATCGAAGTCGCGCGCGTAGCCGAGGCCGTCGAGGTGGTCGATCTGCTCGTCGGTCAACTCGAGCGCGCCTTTCAGGATCAGCGCCTCGAGCACCGCCGTGTCCAAGCGCCGATACGGCTCGGCGTGGTCGGCCAGCGCCTGCTCAGCGATTGAAGCGTCCTTCAGCTTGAGCATGAACGGCTCGCGGAAGTGGGCGTCGATGTAGCCGATCTTCAGCTCGTCGTTCTCGGGCGGGGCGAGCTGGCGGCGGTCGGTCAGCGGCTCGATCGCGAAGTCTCGCTTGATCGCAGTCGCGAGCGTCTCGTGCTGATCCGGTCTGAGCCCGCGCACTAGCCGGTGGGTCGGGAACACCGTCAGGCCCGGGTCCTGGAGCGCCACCAGGCACATCAACACGTACCGATGCGGCCCCTCGCCGCCGATCTCCTCAGCGTAGGCGCGTGCAGTCTCGTATCGGTGATGGCCGTCGGCGATCAGCAGTTCCGCTGGTGCGAGCGACCGGGTGACGGTGTCGATGGCTGTCTGGTCGGAGAGCCGCCAGATACGGCTCACGGTGCCGTCGTCGTCGGTCGTGAGCTGGTAGGGCTGTGAGGCGATCGTCGACTCGAGCGCGCGCCCGACCGCGCCCTCCGGGTCCGAGTAGAGCGAGAAGATCGGCGATAGGTTCGCCTTGGTGGCGCGCGTGAGCCTGAGGCGATCCTCCCTCGGGCCGGGGTGCGTGCGCTCGTGGGGGCGGATCGTGCCGGCGCCGTACTCGGTTACGCGCACGCGCGCGAGGAAGCCGGTGCGAGTGCGCCGGCGCCCGTCCGGGCCCGCGTAGTCCTGCGCCAGGGGCCACAGGGCGGGCTCCTCGTCCTGCACCACGACGCCGTCGGCCCGCCACTGCGCCAGCTCCTCCGCGGCGTTCCGATACGGATCGTCGCCTTCGGGCAGGTCGATCCGAACGACGTTGTACGGGGAGCGGGCGACGAGCCGCGCGCGCTGCTCTGAGTCGATCACGTCGTACGGGGGCGCGAGCACGTCCTGGAAGCCGCCCGTCCTGGCCGGGTCGTAGTGGAGCGCTCGGAGCGGTTGGATCTCGGCCATGGCGGCGGCGGACGCTACTAGCCGCGGCAATCGGCTGTCGGCAGCCGTGACGGCCTACGCTTCCGTTCGTGGAGGTGGTCGAGTTCGGAGCCCTGACCCCGCCTCTGCGCGCCGAGCTCGAGGGCGACGAGGTCGATCCGTTCGATGGTGCCGGCAGCAGCTTGCAGTGGCGGCCGAAGGATCGACACGTCGGCCTGCGCGCGCCGGACGGGCGAATGCTCGCATCGACCGGGCTGGTGCAGGCCGGGCTCGAGGCTGGCGATGGGCGGGTCGCCGAGGTCGTCGGCATCGGTGGCGTGATCGTCGCAGCGCCGTTCCGAGGTCAGGGGCTTGGTAGTCGCGTGATCGTCGAGGCGCTACGCGTCGCCGCCACCTTGGGGCCGCCGGCAGTGATCCTGTTCTGCCATCGAGATCGGGCCGGGCTGTACGCGCGGCACGGATTCGTAGAGCTTGCGCCGCCGGTGCTGGTGTCGCAGCCTGACGGCTTCGCCGAGATCCCGCAGGTGACGATGTGGCGCGCGCTGCGGGAGGGGGTGGACCCGCCGGCCGCGCCGATCCGGATCCTGAGCCTGCCGTTTTGACGGGGCGCCGGCGGGCGCGACCGACTGGCGACTAGACTCTGAGCCGTCCTCGGGGCGTGGCGCAGCCTGGTAGCGCGCACCGTTTGGGTCGGTGAGGTCCCCGGTTCAAATCCGGGCGCCCCGATTGACTGATAGATGGTGACGGCCTGCTCAGCTGGCCGAGGTCTGCGTGCGCGCCTGCATCGCAGCCGCGTGTGCATCACTGATGTCCTCGGCCGTCGGGCCCTTCCCGGCGTCCGGGTGGTGCTTGCGGCAGACCACATAGCCCGTGCCCTCGACCGGATGCCGGGCGATCCGCAAACAGCCCCTTGCATGGCAGTTGTGGTGCCTGTAGATCGCGTAGGCGGCGCCGAGCAGCGTGATGTTCGGCAACGGGCCGCTGACGAAGTTGTAGCCAAACGGATCGTGCCACGTGAAGATCAGCGTGTGGTACAGCCAGCTGAAGACGGTCGCGTCCATGGCGTCACGCTACCCACGCCGGCGGACGTAGCCGTAGCCCCTCAGCCGCAGCCGGTGATCCCGCCGTCGAGCTGGATCACTGTGCCGGTCAGGTACGAGCCCGCTCGGGAGGCGAGGAATCGCACCAGCCCCGCGGCGTCGTCGGGGCGGCCGACGCGGCCGAGCGGGACCATGTTCGTGATCGCCTCGCGGCCGTCGGGAGCCTCGAACATGAAGGCGGTCATCTTGCTCTCGAACGGACCGGGCGCGATCGCGTTGACCGTGATCTGCTCCGACGCGAGCCGCTTGGCGAGGTGGCGGGTGAGCATGTGCACGGCGGCCTTGCTCGCGCCATAGCTGTAGTTCTCGAACGTCGGGGCGCGGAGGCCGTCGATCGAGCCGATGTTGATCACGCGCGCGGGATCCTCGGCGCTTGCCGCGGCGCGGAGCTCGGGCAGCAGCGCCGTCGTCAGGTTGAAAACGCCCTCCACGTTCGTGCCGATGACCTTGTCCCAGCCGATCTGAGGGAAGTCATCGACCGGCGCGCCCCAGGTCACACCGGCGTTGTTGACGAGGATGTCGAGCGTGGAGAACCGCGACCGGATCTCGTCGGCCAGTGCGACCGCGCCGTCGTGGCTCGACACGTCGCCGGTGATCGCCTCGCACTCCCCGGCGCCCGCCAGCTCCGCGGCGGCCGCTTCGACGTCCGGCGTCTTGCGCGAGGAGATGATGACGCGCGCGCCGGCCTCGACGAGCCCCCGCGCGATCATCAGCCCGATCCCGCGCGAGCCTCCGGTCACAACCGCGGTCTTGCCGGCGATGTCGAACAGGTCGCCCATCGGCTAGTCGGCGAACTCGGCCGGCCGCTTCTCGAGAAACGCGCTGATCGCCTCGGGCGTGGCGATCCCGAACGTGCTCATGATCTGCTGGCGGTCCTCGAACTCGACCGCGGCCTGCTCTGAGGGAAGCTCGAGCGCGATCCACATGCCGCGCTTGGTCAGCCGTACGCCCCACGGTGCGAGCGAGGCGATCTGGCCGGCCGCCTCGAGCGCGCGGTCGGCGAGCGCGTCCCCGTCGACCACGTCTGCGACCAACCCGATGCGCAGCGCCTCGTCCGCGGCGACGCGCCTCCCGGTCAGCATCAGCTCGTGCGAGCGCGAGGCGCCGATCAGCCGCGGCAGCAGCCAGCTCGTGCCCATGTCGCAGTTCGACACGCCGATATTGATGAACGCGGCCCGGAACACCGCCTCCCGGCCCGCATACCGGATATCGGACGCGAGCGCCAGCGCGAGCCCGAACCCGGCTGCCGGTCCGTTGACCGCCGCGATCACCGGCTGGGGGAGCTGCCTGATCTCGAGGATCAATCCCGACATGTGCTGCTGGTTGCCGAGGCGGTCGCGCGACTCGTCGCTCCCGTCGTTGCCGGGCGCGGCGCCGTAGCCACCGAGGTCGAGGCCGGCGCAGAACGCGCGCCCGGCGCCGGTCAGGATCACGGCCCGGCAAGCGCGGTCCGCGGCGATCGCGCGGAGCTCGGTTCGGATCGCCTCGCACAGCTCGGACGTGATCGCGTTCAGCTTGTCCGGGCGGTTCAGCGTTAGCCGGCGAACGTGCGGCGCCGGATCGTCGACGAGGAGCAACGATGGCATCGGGCGCATCCTATGCTTGAGGCGGGCACTGCGAGTTCACGTGCCGGTCGGCTTCCCGGACTGGGCGTGGGCGCTTGGCCGGCTCGACGCGCTCGACCCACACCGCGTGTTCACGAACGGCTTCTTGAACGCCTTTCTGCCCTAGGGAAGTGGGTCAAGAGCCGGGCGAAGATGCCCCTGAGCGTCGCCTTCCCGTAGGGGTGTGAGCCGTCGTACATCGACAGCACCGCGATCGAGACGCGGGCGCAGCCTCGTTTGAGCAGCACCACCTGATGGTCGAGGAGGCCCGTTCCATACCCCCAGCCGCCTTTGAAGTAGACCGTCCAGCCCCTGGGCGCGACCTCGCCGATGCCCCACCGTTCGTAAGGGACGATCGAGCTGAGCAGCAGCATCGCGTAGCGCCGGTGAAGCGGGGTCACGTACGAATCGATGTGGAGGAAGAACTTCGTCTGGTCACGCGCGGTGATGTGCGTCTCGCCCCACGGCGAAGCGTTCGCGAAGCTGCTCATCCCGACCCGGTCGGCGAGTGACTGCAGCCCGCTGTAACCGACGATGCTGTCGACCTGATCGGCCGCCGCATTGTTGGACTGCGTGATCATCGGATTCAGCAGCGAACGGTCGTAACCGTTGAGCACGCTGTGCGCGACCGATGGCCGGTCGAGGTAGGCGACCATCAGCATCGCCTTGACGACGCTCGCCGACCACTCGACGTGATCGGGCCGGTAGCCGTAGAAGCGATCATCGGTCCGGACCGCGAATGCGATGTCGCCCACGCGGGTGCGCGCGTACGCGAGCGCTGCGCCCATGTCGGGATGCCAGAGCCGGTCGATCGTCTTGTGCCTGCCGGGGACCGCGCACTCGCGAACCGCGCTCGATTCCGCCCGCGCGCGACGCGGATGCGCCGCCGAGCTGGTCGCGATTGCCGGCAGCACGAACACCACACCGCCGATCACGGCCATCGTCCTGAGCCTGATCATGATTACAGTCTTCTACACCGAGCCCCCGTAGCTCAGCTGGACAGAGCGACGGCCTTCTAAGCCGTGGGTCGCAGGTTCGAGTCCTGCCGGGGGCGCTCAGGGAAATAGCCGGAATCCGCAGGAATGGGCCAGCTGCGCACCCGCTGATGCCATCACTTATAGGCGATCCCCGCGCTCGCCGGCCCGGTCAGCGGCATGATCTCGACCTCGCGGAATCCCACCGCTTTGCACCAGCCGGCGAAGTCGGCCCCGGTGTAGTCGAACGCGTCGCCGAACTCGATCAGCATGTTCAGCGACATCATCAGCCCAAACGCGTTCTCGCGCCGGGCGTCGTCGATGAGGTTTTCGATGACGATGAACGCGCCGCCCTCGGGGAGGGCCTCGTAGGCCGACCGGATCAGGTGCATCTTGCCCTCGAGGTTCCAGTCGTGCAGGATCAGCCCCATGGTGATCACGTCGGCCGACGGCAACGGGTCGGTGTGGAAGTCGCCCACGGCGGCCCACACGCGGTCGCTAAGCCCTGCGGCGGCGACTGAACGCTCGCAGATCGGCGCCACGGCCGGGAGGTCGTAGCTCGTGCAGTGAAGGTGCGGATGCCGCGCGGCCAGGATCATCGAGAGCTGGCCCGTCGCGCCGCCGACGTCGCAGACCGTCTCGTACCTCGAGAAGTCGAACTTCTCTGCGAGCGCTAGGAAGTTGCCGGCCGAGATGCCGGCCATCGCCTGCATGAACTGCTCGAGCCGCGCCGGGTCGCTGTAAAGCTCGTCGAACATCGACGCGCCGCTGTGCTTGACCTCGTTCTGCGGCTTGCCTGTCTGCAGTGCCTCGGTGAGATCGCCCCAGAATCGGTAGAGCCGCGTGTTCGACATCTCGAGAATCCCGCCGATGTACGTCGGGCTCTGTTTGTCGAGGAAGGCGGCGGTCTCGGCGGTGTTCCGGTAGCGAGCGCCGCTTCCGTCGCCGTCGCGCTCGAGGAATCCGAGTGCCACGAGCGTGTCGAGGAAATCGTCAACCGCCCGCGGATGTAGGACGAGTCGCTCGCCGATCTCCTCGCCGGCCATCGACTCGCCGCCGAGGTGCGTGAACAGCTCTAACTCCACGGCTGACAGGACCGTCTTTGACGCCCAAAACCCCATCCCGACCTGCATGATGTTGGAGGGGTCGAGTTCCATCGTGGACATCGGTGCTCCGTTCGTTCGGTGGCTGCGTTTCGGAGTGGCTGGGTGCTGCTTTCACGCGAATCTACGGCGGGCACGGGAGACGGAACACGCAATTCTGGACCCGGTGGGCGTCCAGTTCTGGACATTGATCGGCGTGCATCCAGAATTGGGTAGCCATGGACGGCCGGTCGCCGTAGCGTCGTGGGATGGAGCAAGGTCGCCCGATTCGCTGCCGCGTATGCGGACAGGCGCCGTCGGCGGATGCGCACTACTGCCGGTGGTGCGGGGCCCGCCTGCCGAATCCGGTTGCCGGCGCGTCCCCGTTGAAGCAAGACGCTCCCGAGCCGCGCCCCCCCCAGGACGACGAAACGTAGCGACACCCATCTCGCTGAGGGGCGAGCGGGTCGAGGGCTACCATCGGCTGGTGACCGTCGAACGGCTCGAGCCGGGGACTTTTCTCGCGCTGCTCTCGGACGGGGATCGCGATGCTCTGCTGAAGCTTGGCAGCCGTCGGCGGTTCGCCCGTGGGGAGCGCCTGATGCATCGGGGCGAGCCTGGCGACCGCGTGCTCATCCTGCTCGATGGGCACGTGAAGGCAAGCTTTGTGGACTCGCGCGGTCACGAGATGGTGCTCAGCTTTCGCGGGCCGGGTGACGTGCTGGGCGAGCTCACGTTCATACACGCCGAGCCACGCTCGGCGGATGTCACGGGGATCGAGCCCGTCGAGGCCCAGGCGCTCGCCGCCTCCGAATTCCGGCTCTACCTCAATCGGCGAGCGACCGCTGCGCTGACGCTGATCGACGTGATCAGCCGGCGGTTTCGTGATGCCAACCGCGCACGTGTTCAGTTCGGCGACCTCGACACCGTCGGTCGCGTCGCGGCGCGCTTGATCGAACTCTGCGAGCGCTACGGCGATCAGACGGAGTCTGGGGTTCAGATCAAGCTGCCGGTGACACAGGAGGACCTCGGAAGCTGGACCGCGTCCTCGCGCGCCGGCGTCGCCGGGGCGCTCAGAACGATGCGAGAGCTTGGCTGGATACAGACCGAGCGCCGGCGGATCACCGTGCTCGACGTGAGCGCCCTCACGCAACGCTCGGCCTGAATCACGCGCGTTGCCGACGCAGGTGGCCGCCGGACCCGGCCTGACCTAACGGCTCGCAGACGGTAGGAAACCCCCTACCATTCTTGGCGGGAGCCGCCAGAAATGGGGTCGAGACACTGCGAGCACTGCGGGCATCACGCGACTGATCGCGCGCGGTTCTGCGAGCAGTGCGGGGCGGCGCTGACTGCGAGCGCCAGGCCGTTGCGGGCGCCGGGTTCGCTGGAGGCCAAGATTCTCGAGGAGCGGACGGCGATCGAGGGCGAGCGCAAGCAGGTGACGGTGATGTTCACCGACATCGTCGGCTCGATGGCGCTGACACGCTTGCTGGACGCGGAGCGCTGGGGCTTCGTCCTAGATCGCTTCCTGGCGATCGCCGCGCGTGCCGTCCACAGATTCGAAGGGACGGTCAACCAGTTCACCGGTGACGGATTGATGGCTGTCTTCGGGGCGCCGGTCGCGCACGAGGACCACGCACGGCGCGCATGCCTGGCGGCGCTCGAGCTCCAGCGCGAGGTGGCGGGCCTGGCTGCGGAGGTGGCGCCGAGCGACGGGGTTGAGTTCGCGATCCGGTGCGGGTTGAACTCCGGCGAGGTGATCGTGGGCGCGATCGGCGATGACGTGCACATGGAGTTCGTGCCGATCGGCAACACGACGGCGGTCGGCAAGCGGATCGAGTCGCTGGCTCCGGCGGGTTCGACGGCGATCAGCGCTTCCACCGCCGCCCTGATCGAGGGCGAGTTCGTGGTGCGGGAGCTCGGTGAGTTCGAGATCAAGGGCACGGATGCCGCCCAGCGGGTGCTTGAGCTGGTCGGGGTCGGGGCGGCCCAGACGCGGCTGCAGGCCGTGGCCGCCTCGCGCGGGCTGTCGCGGTTCGTCGGTCGAGATGCTGAGCGCGAGGAGCTCGAGGCCGCTCTCGAGCAGGCGTTGACCGGGCATGGTCGGGCGGTCGGGATCGTCGGTGACGCGGGTGTCGGCAAGAGCCGGCTGGTGCACGAGTTCGTCGCCGGCTGCGGCGCGCGCGGGCTCACGGTCAACTCCACCAGGGGAGTCGCACATGGGCGCTACGTTCCGCTGCTACCGATGCTCGCGCTGTATCGCGACTACTTCGGCATCGATGAGCGCGACGCCCCCGAGCTCGCCCGCCAGCGGATCGAGACGAGGATGCTGGGCCTCGATCCAGCGTTCGCGGCCGGCCTGCCGCTCCTGTTCGAGTTCCTCGGCGTTTCGGACAGCCCGCCCGTGCCGGTTGATTCCGAGGCTCGTCGGACCCGGCTCCTCGCCGAGCTAAAGCGCGCCGCCACGGCGCGCAGTTCCGAATCGGCCGCGGTCCTCGTGATCGAGGACCTGCACTGGATCGACGACACGAGTACCGATTTGCTGGAGGAGCTCGTCGAAGCCGTGGTTGGCACCAGGACGCTGCTTGTCGCCACGTACCGGCCGGAGTACGAGGCCGCTTGGACGAGCAACCGTCCGCACGCCGAGCTCAGTCTCGGTCCGCTGGACGCCGTCGCAACCGACGATCTGCTCACCGGATTGCTCGGAGTCGACCGCTCCCTGGGCGGACTCGCGTCGCGGATCGAGAAGCGCGCCGGAGGCAACCCGTTCTTCGTTGAAGAGATCGTCCAGGTGCTCGCCGAGAACGGCCACCTGAGCGGCGCCCGCGGCGAGTACCGGCTTACGGCAGAGCTCGATGCGCTCGTCCTGCCCCCGACGGTCCAGGCTGGGCTCGCCGCGCGCATTGACCGTCTGCCCACCCGCGAGAAGCGACTGCTGCAGACGATGTCCGTGATCGGCGACGAGATCCCGGAGACACTGCTGAGCGAGGTCTCCGACCTTGCCGAGAGCCAGCTTGATGATGCGGTTGAGGCCCTCGCAACCGCCCAGATGGTCATCCGACAAGGTTCAGGCCCCGGCCGCGAGTACGTGTTCAAGCACCCGCTGACACAGGAGGTCGCCTATGGATCACAGCTCTCGCAACAGCGAGCGCGCGCGCACCACACGGTCGCCGCGGCAATCGAGCGCACTTTTCCCGACCGGCTGGACGAGCGCGCCGGCCTCCTCGCCCACCACTGCGAAGCCGCCGGCGACACGCTCACGGCAGCCGGCTGGCACGCCCGCGCCGCCGCCTGGGGCGCACTGGGATCCCCCGCCGACGCGATCCGCCATTGGCGCCGCGTCCGCGACCTCACGGCGGGGCTCGCAGCCTCTCCCGAACGCGACGAGCTCGCCGCCACGGCCAGGATCGGCGTCCTCAGCCTGGTTTGGCGACTTGGAATCTCCCCCGACGAGACCGCGCTGATCCACGCCGAGGCCCTCGCGGACGTCGAGCGATCTCCCGGAGATCTCTGGTACGCGGGGTCGCTCATGCACAGCGGCCGGGAACTGGAGGGGCTCGACGCGTTTCGGCGAGTCAGCCGGCAGGCGTGCGAGTCCGCTGATTCGGGGCGTGCCCTGACGGCGTCCATGGGCGTGGCATACGCGAGCTGGATGGCCGGCTCGCTGAGCGAGGCGGTGGAGACGATCGACCGCGCGCTTCCGCTTGCGGTCGGCGACCCGATGACCGGCTCAGGGCTGGCGTTCGTCTGCCCCCTGGCTCACGCCTATGGCCATCGCGGCCACTGCAGGGCCTATCTGGGTGAGCTCGAACAGGCCTACGACGATTTCGACCGTGCGATCGCATTGGCCCACGAGCGGAATGACCCCGAAGTGGAGTCCGCCGCTTACGCGAAGCTCGCGCTGCTCCAAGCAGACCTCGGAGACTACGAGTCCGCCCTCGGCAGCGCCGCGCTTGGCCTCGAGATCGCCGATCGGTCAGGCAACCTGGTCCACATCATCGCCAACGATGTGCCTGCGGCCGTGGCCGCGGCCGGTGTCGGGCGCTTCGCGGACGCGCTCGTGGCGGCAGAATCGAACCTGGCAACGATCCGCGAGCACCGAATTGGGCTCTACTTCGAGCCCGTCCTGCTCGCCACGATCGCGCGATCGAAGCTGGCGCTCGGCGACTGCGACGACGCGCTCACCGCCGCCGAGGAAGCCGTTGCGATCACGGACCGTCGCGGTCTGACCACCTGCGCGCTGGCCGCGCCGATCGCGCTGGCGCAGATCCTGACAGCCACTCGGGGCGCTGCCGCCGGCGAGCGCATCGACGCGGTTCTCACCGGCGCGATGCGCATCGCGATCGCGAGCGGCGCGCGCGTCTTTGAGCCACAGATCCAGTGCGAGCTCGCCGCGCTGGCGAGCCTCCTCGGAGACGACTTGACGATGGGGCGGACCGCGACGCCGCTCGCGTAAAACGCGCAGACCGTAGTCCGCGCGTGCGGCAGGATTCCGTCACCTGCCGGCGGCGCTGACGGATCATCCGCCCTGTGCGCTCGGAACGCCCAGCTCCTTCGCCCGCTTGCGGCGGCGCTTGGTGAGCGGACTGTCCGGACCCTCCTCGAGGCCGGGGGGCTGGGCGTCGCGCGTCTCCCGCGGCAGGTCGATGTCGTCGTCTGCGTCGGGTGCGGTCATGCCGGTGACGCGTTCGAGCCCGTAGTAGCGGTGGAGCAGATCGGCGTCGTCATCGCTGATGCGGTCGTCCTCCGGCTCAACGCTCGGTGCGTCCTTGACGTAGTCCTTCTCGTAGACGATGCGGAGATCATCGCCGTCGGGGAGCGCGTCCTGCAGCGGGATCAGGCTGGACTGCAACCCGAGCACGCCGGTCGTGACGCGCGCCCAGTTGGGCTCTTCTCCGTCACCGTGGACATACAGCTGATCGATCTTGCCGATCTTCTCGCCGCGGACACTCACAACCTCCAGCCCGATGAGCTCAGCCATCACGTTTCTCCCCTCGTTCGTTAAGGGGTTCCTACCCAGGTTGCGTCCGCGTGAAGCCTCCGATGTGAAAGCGCTTGACACCTGGTGAAATGGTCAAGTGCCGGAGTCTCGCGTCGCCCTTCATGAGGCCTGAGCAAGACGCAGCCGCTTACTGCACCTGGCGGGCCGGTACGGCTCGCGCCTCGTGAGCGCGCTGACGGCGAAAGTGCTCGAGGATGAGCACGCTCACCATCGCGACGTACAGACACCACAGCGACGTCAGCTCATCGACGCGCACGAGCGCGGTCGCGATCACGCCGACGAGGCTGACCGCCCCGAACCAGCGCAGGTATCGCCGGGTCGAGATCAGCGCCGGGCCGCATGTCGCGAGCACGTAGAGCGATCCGATCAGCACATCGTTCGGGGTGTGCGTCGTGTAGTCGATACAGCGGGCCTGCACCTGCGCTCCCACCGGATACGCCGTGACCTGGCGCAGCAGATAGATCCCCACGACCAGCCCCACGCAGGCGAACGGCCACATCAGGCGCGAGCGCCGACGGTTGGGCTCGAGCAGCAGGAGCCCGATCGGCACGATCACAGGCAGGATCGCCTGCGCGTAGACGATGTAGGCCTCCTTCGCGGCGTCCCCCAAACCTTGGGACACCTGGCCTCGGAGTCCCAGCCAGACGAAGCCCTCAACGAGCTGGTGGATGCCGAACAACAGCGGCAGCGCGCCGACGATCAGCTCGCGCCGCGAGCCCACTCGACGCAGCGTCTCAACGCCAACGCCGCCGACGACGACGGCTGCGGCGAAGTCAGCCTCTGGTGAGAAGCACATCTACGGCTGACCCTAACGCCACCCCGATCTGCGATCGGCCCTAGGCTGCCTGCGCGCGGATGCTTGCTAGAGCTGGTCGATGCTCGGCGCTCACATTCGCGCCAGTACCTGTCCGGCCGACAGCCAGCCGGGCTCGTGCCGATCGCGGATCGTCTCTCGCGCGAGGGTCTGAAGCAGCGCGTTGACGGGTGTCGCCACGCCGACCAAGCGCCCGCGAAGCACGATCTCGCCATTCAGATAGTCCGTCTCGACTGACTTCGCCCCGCGGGCGACGCTCTGCCATGTCGAGCCGCCGCCACGCGCGCGGCCGTCAATCTCGCCGACCGCCCACTGATCCCATCGCCGGCGAACGTCCTCGACGTTCTCGTCGATGAACTCGATGCCCGCCGCGCGCAGTACGGCGCGACCCTCCTCGCGCGCCATCGTGACCAGCTCGCCGGCCGCGGCGTCTGCACCGCACACGGCCTCCACAGCGTTGGCCAGGTTCGCGATCAGCTTGGCATGCTTGGAACGCATGATCTCCTGATGCGGCTCGGAGCTGAACCCCGCCGCGCGGAGCGCCTCGCAGACCGTCTGACAGGTGCCGTCGAGCCCGCTCGGATAGCGACCGACGTCGATCGCCCCGAGCAGCTTCGTCCCGTAGGCCTGAACGATGCCCGGCTCGAGATGGGCGGTTGGCGCCATCACAACCGCGCCGTAGACCTGAGCGAAGGTGCGCGCCGCGACGCGCTCGTTCTCGACCCCGTTCTGCAGGCACACCAGCGGCGTGCCCGCGGGCGCTGCATCGCGGAGCGCCTCGAGCGCCCCCGCGGTGTCCTGGCTCTTGGTAGCCAGCAGGGCTACGTCGCCGTCCTGGAAGCCGACCGCCGACGGTGCGGGCGCTACGGCCACGGGAACCGTGATGCGCGCCTGCGGCGTCTCCAACGTCAGCCCGCCGGCCGCGATCGCGTCGTGGTTTGCCCCGCGCGCCACCAGCACCACGTCGCGCCCGGCACGGTGCAGGCAGGCTCCGACGACTCCGCCGATCGCACCGGCGCCGATGACCACGAAGCGCACGATCGGAGCATCACACATTCGTCCAGATTGGTTGAGCGCCGCGGCCGCAGGGGTAGCAACAGAGAAACCAGAGAGAGGTAGAGAGCAATGTCCACAGCCCTGATCGTTGTGATCGCGGTCGTGATCGTCCTGGTCGCGGCTGCGCTGATCCTCATGCCGCGGGTACGCGCCCGCAGGGCGGAGCGCGCACGTGCGCGCCAGCTCGAGCGCCGGCGCGGTGAGGCGGCCCAGCAGCACCGTGCCGTCGCCGAGACCAAAAGCTGGGAGGCGGAGGCGGCGGAGCGGCGCGCGCGGATCGCCGAGCAGGAGGCGAGCAGCAAGCGCGCCGAGGCGGAACTCCACAACGAGCGCGCGTCCCTGCATGAACAGGGGTTCGCTGACGATGAGCTCGTCAACGAGCCCGAGCAGTCGGTCGACGAGCGCGGGCGGTCGGTCGACGAGCGCGGGCAGTCGGTCGACGAGCGCGGGCAACCGGTCAACGAGCCGGAGCGGTCGCGGTCATGAGGTCGGGAATCGGCTCGATCATCTACCTGATCGTCGGCGTGGTGATCGCGGCCTCACACCACTACTTCACGCACGCGAACGCGCTGAAGCCAATCGTCTCAGCGGTGCTCGCGATCGCGTTGTGGCCGCTTCTGCTGCTCGGGGTCAACCTGCACATCAAGTAGCGGGCAGCGCGCGTAAGCGGCCGTTTAGACTCGGCGCGAAACCGGTTTCGCACGACAGGAGGGCTCGATGTCCAGCTTGCTCGACTACACGGTGCAGGGTGATGTCGCCACGATCACCGACGAGTCGAAGCTGCCGCAGGTGCAGCTGATGACGCCGTTGCAGCTGTATCGCCTCTGGGAGCGCCAGAGCTGGGTTTCGCACGAGATCGACCTCACTCAGGACCAGCGCGACTGGGAGACCATGGATGAGCAGCTGCGCGAGGAGATGTTGTGGGGCCTGTCGGCATTCTTCGTCGGCGAGGAGCGGGTCACGAGCCAGTTCTCGGGACTCGTGCTGGCCGCGGAGGACAAGAACGAGGAGGCGTTTCTGCTCACCCAGCAGGTCGACGAAGCCCGCCACGCGCAGCACTTCAACCGCCTGTACGAGGAGGTGTTCCGATACGACGGCAGCTTCGAGGACCGGCTCGAGCTTGCCCGCCGCGACCTGACGCCCGATTACTTCAAGCTGTTCGACGGCTACCTCGTCGACGCCCACCAGGCGCTGCTGGCCGATCCGTCGAGCATCGAGGCGAAGGTCGACTTCGTGACCACGTACCACCTCGTGATCGAGGGCATCCTCGCGCTCACGGGTCAGTACTTCCAGACCGACAACATGGAACGCCGGAAGATCCTGCCCGGGCACCTGGAGGCGTTCAACCGGATCTCGCAGGACGAGCATCGCCACGTCGCCTGGGGCACCTGGTTCCTGCAGCAGAAGGCCCGCGATCCCGAACTCGCACAGCGGATCCAGGACAAGCTGGTCGAGACGCTGCCCTCGGCGGCCGGCGTGCTCGTCCCGCCGGGGTTCCAGCTCGGTGAGGACTACGAGTACCTCGGTTACTCGAGCCAGGCGATGAACGAGTTCGCGTTCACGGCACTATCGCGGCGGTTGAAGGTGATCGGCGTGGAGCTGCCGGCGGTCGCTGCATGAGCGAAGCGCTCGTGGGCGACGACACCGGCTCCTGGTTCCCGGTCCCGGGCGAAGACGAACTGCCCGACGATCTGCGCGGCCTGTTCGCCAAGGCTCGTGAGCGCCTCGGCTTCGTCCCGAATGTGTTCCGCGTATACGCGTTCCGGCCCGAGCGTCTGAGCGCATGGTTCGCTCATTTCCGCCAGCTTCACCAGCCGACCGCGGGGCTCAGCGCTGCCGACCGCGAGCTGATCGCGGTCGTCGTCAGCTCGGCCAACGGCTGTCTGTACTGCCTCGTCGCGCACGGCGCCGCGCTCCGTGAGGAGCTCGGCGATCCGGTGCTCGGCGAGCGGCTCAGCTACGACTGGCGGCGCGTGGATCTTGATCCGCGGCGCGCCGCGATCTGCGCCTACGCCGAGAAGCTCACGCTGACCCCGCGGGAGGTCACGCGCGAGGACATGCAGACGCTGCTCGACGCCGGCCTGACGCTCGAGGAGGCCTGGGACGTCGCCGAACTGGCGGCGATGTACAACCTCACGAATCGCATGGCGATGGCCACGAACATGCTGCCCAACGCCGAATACAGCGGCCAGGCCCGTCCGCGCTGAACACCGCTGGTACGCTCAGACGCCTCCACGGTGGGCGTAGCTCAGTTGGTAGAGCTCCGGGTTGTGGTCCCGGCGGTCGCGAGTTCGAATCTCGTCGCTCACCCTCAGGAAGAGCCCCGCTACGGCGGGGTTTTCGTGTTTGTAGGCCGAGCCGATCAGCGGCTCACGGCCCAGGGGTGTAAACAGAAGTGCGAACACGCTGGACGGACCGCAGAAGGATCTCGTCAGGCGCGAGCTCAGCGAACAGGCCCGCTGGACTGAGTGGCGGGTCACTCCGACATCCGCCAGAGTGAGCGATACCTGCACCTGCCGTCCGACCGCGACGCTGAGGACGCCGCACGTTTCGATGCGTACTAGGCGTCGTCTAGCCCGGGAGCTATCGTTCTCGCAACGTGCAGGCAGACCCGACCAGAAAGGGGGGTCATGATGGCGGGACCAAAGAAGTTGAGCCAAGCGGCCCTCGCTCCACCGCGGGGCGTCGGCGAAAAGACGCAGCAGGAAAAGGCGGAACGCGCGATCGCGATTCGCAAGAGCACGGCGAAGATTCGCGAAGGCAAGCCGATGACGTTTCCGCTGCCCCGGGCGCTGGACTGACTTTCCCGGTCCAGACGCCGCTGTTTCACGCGCAGCACTCGGATCGGTACGCGCGTCAGGATCTGATTCGAGGCTACGAGGAGGTGCATGGCTGTCGTCTGATCGTGATGGTCGATGCGATCTTCCCCTACGGCGTGACGTTGTTCGAGGAGCTGCTCATCGGCGCGGAGCGAGAGCAGGATCTGCATCTCATGCTCGATACGCCGGGTGGAGATGGTGAGACCGCCGTGCGTCTCGTGCGGGCCGCTCAGGCACGGTGTCGCGAGTTGACGGTGATCGTGCCGAACCAAGCCAAGAGCGCCGGCACGATCCTCGCCCTTGGCGCCCACCACATTCTCATGGGTCCCACCAGCGACCTCGGCCCGGTAGATCCTCAGTTCCCCAGCCCGAAGGGGCGGGATCTCTACTCGGCGAAGGATCTCATCGCTGCCGTGGAGGCGGCGGAGAAGGCGGTCACGGACAACCCCGATACATACGCGTTGCATGCGTCGCTGCTAGCTGACGTCACTGCGCTCATGGTTCAGCAGGCGAGGTCAGCTCTCGGTCGAACCGGGGATCTGGTCAGAGAGGCGTTGGGTAGTAACCCGGATCGGACGTCCAAGGAGGTGACGAAGATCGCGACGGCGATCAAGAAGACCCTCATCGATCTGCCAATGAATCACGGCGCGGTCTTCGGAGTTGCGGACGCGGACCGGGTCCAGCTGCCAGTGATCGAGGCCGACCCCGACAGCGATCAATGGAAGCTGATCTGGCTGCTCTGGACCAAGTACTTCCAGCTCGGGCCGCGTGTGTACGAAGGGCGCTTAGCCTCGCAGATCATGCCGGTCTCGTAGCGAGCCGGTCCCGCGGCTCAGCTGGGCGTCGTTTGCCTCAGTTAGGCTCAACGGTGTGGATGAGACGTTCCTCACGGTCAGCGAGGTGGCGGAGCTGCTGAAGTTGAACCCCCAGACGGTGAGGAACCTGGATTGAACGCGGCGAGCTGCCGGCGGTCAGAGTCGGGCAGCGGCGCGTTCGGGTGAGGTAGTCGGATCTCGAACACGTCATCAACGCTGGCGCAACGGCCGAGCCGAGAACACGACCACCTTCGACGGTTCAAAAGAACCTGCTCGACGACGCAGAGCTACTCAGGACGGTCTCTGATGCATCCGGAGATAGCGTTGACGCGGTGCTCAAGGCCGTCGCTGAATACACGCCCGCCGACGCGACGGCAATCATCGACGGGGCGATCAGCGACTTCGTGGGCGAGCTGAACCGGGCGCTGAGGGCGGCTGGCGGGGGCCCGTTCGAGCTCAGCGGGACAGACTTCTTAAGTCGTTACGACGCGCTCTGGGCCGCGAAGCGCAACCTGGCGGAATAGCCTCGGTCCACATGTGGCCTGCACGAAGCGCACTGCCGGCGTCCCACCTCGCGCCGTGGATCGCGAGCTTGGTCGGGAACCGTTGATGGGCGGTGAAGAACAGTTGGATCCGGCCGGCGATCGAGCCGCGGCAGGTTGATCGCTCGCTCGTTGATGACCATCGGGAACGCCGAGGGGTCGATCGCCTGATACCGGTTGCCGCTGCAGCGCGTCGTCTGTGCGGCAGCCTTCTAGGGATGCCTCGCCGCGAGATCTCGAAGACGCGACACATCGGCCCTGAATGCAGCCACGTCAGCCGACGACGCGACCCCCGGACCGCTCACGCACACCGCCCATGCCGTCACGTCTCCCGCGAAGGCGCCTTGATTTTCGGCGACCACATTCCATTCGTTGGTCCCCGAAGCGCTACGACCCGGCACCGATGACTCCACGACGTTGTCGATCACCGAGGCCGTGTAGCCGCCGCTGATGACCGCAGTTCCCGCAGGGCAAGAAGCGGTTGATGTTGCCACCTGGCACGCTCCGCCACCTACCGCGCACTGAGACGCTGCCGGACCCTGAATCAGCGTCATGTGAGCAATGCCGGCCTGGCCTGGTGAGCCGTTCCGGCCATTGTGACCACGTAGGGCGTTGACCGCAGCGCTGGTCAACTTGGACAACGGGATGCTGTGGCCCTGGATCTGCGAGCCGCTGATCAAGGCTGTTGCGCCGGCGGTAGTCGCACTTGCGACGATCGCGATGAGAGCTGCTCCGGTGGCTAGTTTGATCTTGTGCACTCTGTCTCCTCGCTTTGCGCTGGACGCGATCGACCCTAACGGCTGGAACGACCTACGCAACTGCGATACTCCCTCAAGAGGTAACTCGGATAGGAAAGAAGGCAGCGCATGGCTGGTTCTCCTGCTGGTACACAGGTAGCGAGCGCGCAGGCGACGGCGCAGAACGCGGCGGATGTCGGCTATGCCCAGCAGGCAGCGGCCCGGGCCGCCGCGGGCGGGTCGGCCTCGTCGACCACACCTGGCGCAGCCGCGCAGCAGCAGCAGCAGCTCGCCGCTGCTCATGCGATGGTTGCTCAGCACGCGCTGGCTGATCCCATGGGAGCGGCGAGCGCGCAGGCAGCAGCGCAGCTGAAGGCAAGCCGCGTCCAAGCTCCCTCCGCTC
>CAVQJF010000012.1:0-111473 GCA_963712675.1 uncultured Solirubrobacteraceae bacterium | reverse complement strand
TAGATGTTGCGGACGCTGCCGGTGTTGAACGTGTCGTACGCGTATGCCTCGTTGATCAGCTGCGTGACGAGGCCGAAGTTGTACGGCACGTTCTGGGTCAGCGTGAACACCGTCTCGGCATAGCCGAGGTTGCCCAGCGGCTCGGTGGCGAGCGTCGCCGTCAGGATCTCGCCGAAGCCCATGCTGAAGTCGGTCGCGACGCTTGTGTGACGCTGGTCCCAGGCGAGCACGGTCTTGCCCGAGTACACGGCGCGTACGCGCGATGTGCACATCGGATGCACGCGGCCCTGGCGGAAGTTGTCCGTCCGGTGCCACATCAGCTTGACCGGCTTGCCCATCGCCTTCGAGATCGCTGCTGCTTCGAACACGTTGTCGGAGAACAGGTGACGGCCGAACGAGCCGCCGCCCTGCACCACGTGCACGGTGATGTCCTTCTCCGGTACCCCGATGATCTGCGGCAGCTGCTCCTTGGCCCAGATCGGGGACTTGAGGCTCGCCCACAGCTCAGCGCTGCCGGTACGGACGTCGGCGACCGCGCAGTTGGTCTCGAGCGGGTCTCCGGGCCGGAAGTTGAATGTGAACTCGGTGTCGATCACCTTGCCCGGCAGGGCCGGGGTCAACGGCAGCTCCATCTTCTTGAGCTCCGCGGCGACATCGGCCTCGGACAGGGAGGCCACTGGCCCCGGCGCCCAGGTGACGTTCAT
The DNA here is from genome assembly GCA_963712675.1 of uncultured Solirubrobacteraceae bacterium. Classification (GTDB taxonomy): domain Bacteria; phylum Actinomycetota; class Thermoleophilia; order Solirubrobacterales; family Solirubrobacteraceae; genus Palsa-465. Next base: position 110,769 of record CAVQJF010000012.1, on the reverse strand, counting down.
GTTCTGGATCGCGTCGACGCACTGGCCGAACGTCTGGGCGCGGACCGCGACGCCGCCCGGAACGAACTTCGTGTGCGGAATCACCGCGACATCGGTCACTCCGGGCATCGCGAGAATCGCCGCCTTGTTGTTGAGCGACACCGCGGAGCCGTTGATGTCGGGCGGCCGGCAGACCATCGCCGGCAGCGCGTTCGGGACCTCTAGGTCCATCGCGAACACCTTCTTGCCGGTGACGATGTCCAGTTGGTCGATCCGCGTCTGCGGCGTGCCGATCAGCGTGAACTTCGAGGCCGGCTTCAGCTGCGCGAGCACGCGGGTCGTGTTGGTGACCGCGGCGAGCGCCGCCAGCTCCGCGTACGAGGCCTGCTGGCCGCTCGGCGAGCTGATCATGCCGTTCTTGACGCTGTACCCGTGCGCGGCCTCGCCGTTGCGTGCCGCCGCCGTCTTGATCAGCTGGCCGCGAGCGATGGCAGCCGCGGCCCGGACGGGCGCGTAGATGGAGTGCATCGAGTTCGAGCCACCCGTGAACTGGTTCCAGACCAGCGCGTTATCGGCGTCGGCGAGCGTCATGTGGACCTTGTCAAGCGCGATGTCCATCTCGTCCGCGATGCACATCGCGACCGCGGTCGTGATCCCCTGGCCGACCTCGGCACGAGGCAGGGCGAACGACACGGTGCCGTCGGTGTTGACGGTGACCTTGATCAGAAGCCACGTCGCTTCCGTCGAGGCCGTCAGCAGGTCGGTGAGGTCATAGAAGTCGACCGCCTGGACGGTCGGGATCCCGGCGGCCTGCGCCGAGGCGACGGACAGCATGTCCGCGGCGGCCACCACGGTCGGGGCGGCCAGCAGGTAACCCATGAAGCGCCGGCGGGAGACACCGCCGTTCTCGGTGTCTTCGGGCACGGGCGGCTGTTGTTGAGCACGCTTTCCCCGGTTCGGTCGGCGGTCAGCAACGTTGGCCATGGGACCCTCCCTAGTGAGATCTCTCGCAGCTGCCCGGCCTGGAACCAGACAGCGTGTATGGAGAATAGTGGCCCGCTCACAGATAATCCAGTCCGAACAGCGACGCGTCACGTCGGTTCCGGGCACGGCGTCGCGATGGTGCTAGAGAATCCGTCCAGCTAGCGGATTCCTGCGCGGTGATTGACTGGCGGGCTTGCTAGGTTGCGGCCGGTGAGCACGACACCCGAGCAGCTGGCGGAACTGGCTCGCATCGCCCGGATCGATGCGGTCAAGGAGCTGCGGATCGCACAGTCCGGCCACCCCGGTTCCTCGCTGTCGGCGATGGACGTGATGGTGGCGCTGTACTTCGGTGGCGAGCTCCACCACCGCGCCGGCGATCCGGCGTGGGATGAGCGCGACATCTTCGTCCTCTCCCCCGGCCACGCTGCGCCCGGCTACTACTCGTGCCTGGCGCTCGCCGGCTACTTCGAGCGCTCGGAGCTGGCGACGCTCAGAAAACTCGGATCGCGGCTCGAGGGGCATGTCAAGCGCGGTTCGCTGCCCGGGATCGAGTTCTCCTCCGGTTCGCTCGGCCAGGGGCTCGGGTTCGGCGCCGGCGTCGCGTACGCGATGCGGCTCAAGGGCTCCGACAGCCGCCACGCCTTCGTCCTGATGAGCGACGGCGAGCAACAGGAGGGTTCGGTGTGGGAGTCGGTCATGTTCGCCGCCAGCCACGGCCTCTCGAACCTGACGGCGATCGTCGACGTCAACCGCAACCAGATCAACGGCCCGACGCACGAGATCATGCCCGTGATGGACGTGCTCGCCCCGAAGTACGAGGCGTTCGGGTGGCGCACGCTCGAGATCGACGGCAACGAGATCGCTGCCGTCGCCGGCGCTCTGAGCGAGGCTCGGGAGAGCGACGCGCCGACCGCGATCATCTCCCACACCGTCACCGGCAAGGGCGTGCCATTCATGGAGGGCGACTTCCACTGGCACCACGGCAAGCTGACCGACGACCAGTTACGGACCGCGATGGCGGCCTTCGGCGAGAGCGTCTCCGAGACCCCGGACGGTTCGTGGGAGCCCGGCACGACGCCGCTGCCCGACTGGGCGCACGAGCTGATCGAGGGTCGCAGCGAGAGCAATGTTTGAGCTCGGCGAGAAGGTCGCGATCCGGGCCGCCTTCGGGCCGAGCATCCTGCCGCTCGGACACGCCGACGAGCGCGTCGTCGTCGTCACCGCCGACCTCGGCGGCAGCGTCGGGATCGGACCCTTCAAGGACGCGTTCCCCGATCGCTACGTCAACTGCGGCGTGGCCGAGTGCGACATGATCAGCATCAGCGCCGGCCTCGCTTCCGAGGGGTACATCCCGTATGCGGTCACATTCGGGTCGTTCATCGGCCGGGCCGTCGACCACATCCGCCAGAGCGTTGGCCACAACCGGCTCAAGGTCAACGTGGTCGGCTCCCACGGCGGGATCTCAAACGGGCAGGACGGCCCCTCCGCGCACGCGATCGAGGACGTCGGGATCATGCGCTCGATGCCGACCTTCGCGGTCGTCGCGCCGGCCTGCGCGAACCAGCTGCCGCACGTGCTGAGCGCGATCGCCGAGGTCGAGCAGCCGGTCTACATGCGGCTCTACCGCGAGCCCTCGCCTGTGTTCACCTCGCCCGATGAGGAGTTCAAGTTCGGCTCCGTGGTCCGCCGGCACTCGGGCGACGACGTGACGCTGCTCTCCTACGGCCCGCACGTCGGCTTCTGCCTCGAGTGGATGGATCGGCTGTCGTCGCTCGGGTCTGTGGACCTGCTCGAGGTGCACACGATCACGCCGCTCGACGAAGACGGGATCCTCGAGTCGGTCGCGCGCACCGGTCGCGTGGTCGTGGTCGAGGATCACTTCAAGCGCGGCGGCCTTGGGTCCTCCGTCGCCGAGCTGCTCGGGCAGCGGCTGCCGACGCCGATGCGGATCGTGGCGCTCGACGGCTACGCCCGCAGCGGGCCGTACTACGAGCTGCGCGACGCGGTCGGACTCGGGTACGACGCGGTGGCGGCGGCTGTCAAGGACGTGCTCGGGGGGTAGGTCGGCTGCTGTGCGGCGCCGGCGAGCTGCCGGCGCTCAAAAGGCATCAATGAAAAGGGACGGTGCGGTTCGTGGTGCCATGGGAGCCCGGGTCGCAGCGAACTTTGGCTCTGGCGTCAAGACTATTCGGACGCTAGCGCCATCGTTTGAAGATCCGTGATCCGGTGCGACCGCGGAGTAAGACGAACCGGATCCTGGGCCAAAGGCGGGTGGAGATCTTGCCCCAGGTGGGGCCAAATATCCACCGCGAGCGGACCGCGGACGCCGACGAAGCGCCGGCGCCCCACCCACCACCCTTACTTGTGCAGGGACCCCGCGTCAGTCGCATGGTCCGGGGTTGTTTGGGTTGAACTGCTGCGTGCCGGGGATGCGCGGGCGCGGTCGGCGGTGGGGGTGGTGTGCGCGCGGGCGCCCAGCCTTACTTTGGTCCGCGATCCTCGGGTTGGCTCCGGGGTCGGCGACATGATGTGTGATGGGGTGATCCCGCTGGGGGAAGCGTTGCGGCCGCTCAGTCTTTCTAGGCCGACCACGCGCACGTGGCGGCAGGGGGGTGCCGGGAGCCGGCCGCGAGGCATCGGTGTGAGCGAGGGCTGTGCGCGCACCGGGAAGCTCATGCCGGCTGGAGCGCCTCCTCGCCGAGCTCGCGCAGCGTGTGATAGCTGCGCTTGAGCAGCTTGCGGGCGACCGACAGGCAAGCGCGGTTACCACCGATCCGCTCCTTGGCCTCGAGGTAATAAGCGCGGTCAGGGCTCCGCTCGCCACGGCGCGCGACCTGCGCGGCCTCATACAACGCCCAGCGCAACGCCGGCGGCCCCTGGCGGGAGATGTGCCCTGGCGCCCGGTGCCGGTCTGACTGGTAAACGGTGATATCCAGGCCCGCATACCGCACCGCCTGGCGAGAGGAGGAGAAGCGGGTGCAGTCGCCCAGCTCGGCGAGGATCGTCACAGCGGTCAGCTCCCCGATCCCGTAATGCGCCATCAGCGCCTTGCACCCGACCTGCCGGCGCGCATACGCACGCAGCTCGCGGTCCAGCGGCGCGATCTGCGCCTCGAGCGCATCGACCATCGCGATCGCGACCGTGACCTGCTCCCGAGCCGCAGACCGCAACGGCTGCGCGGCCAGCCACTCGCGCCCATCGCCGACCATCAGCGACCGTCGCTGTGGACAGCCGTGGTGATACAGCGTTGCCTGGATCCGCTGCTGCCACTCCGAGCGCTGCTCTGAGAGCGTGTGCCGCAACCGGACCCGGGCGCGGAGATCGAGGATGTGACCGGGCGGGATCCACGACTCCGGCAGCCGCTTGACCGGCTCCGCGAGATGCACCGTGGCACCGACCTGACGCAGCTCCTCGACTACGAACCGCCACCCGGTCGTCGCCTCGAGCGCGACCTCCAGCTCCCGGCCGCGAAACCGCGACAACCATTTCCGCACCGCGGCGCGATCCGCCGGCACCACGCGCGTGCGCTGCACCTCGCCGGTGTCGGTATCGATCCACTCGCCGGTGATCTGTGCTCGATGCTGATCAAGTCCCATTACGATGCTCACAAGGGGCCTCCTCAAGCTCCACGGTTACCAAGCCTGCGCGGACACACTCCGCGCTTGAGCTGAGAAGGTCCCTACACATCAGAGCGGACGGACTGCTCATGACATCTTTCACTGCCGCCGTTTTTCACGGACGCGCCCGCGGCTCGGCCAGCAGCCGCGCCTCGATCGCGGCCCGGTCGGGGACGGCGGCGGGGCCGACATCGCCGAGGCGCAGGCATGCCGCGGCCTGGCCGAAGTTCGCCGCCGCGACCGGCTCGACGCCGTCGTGGAGTGCGACGAACAGCGCGGTCGCGAACACGTCGCCGGCGCCGAGGTCCTCGGCCATCGCGGCGGGGCGGAGCGCGGGCAGGCTGACGTTGCCGTCGGCCAGCTGAAGCTCGACGCCATCATCGGCCGCGGTGACGGCGACGACGACGCCGGCGCGGGCGTCGGTGGCGACGATCGCGGCGGCGAATGTGGACTCGAGCTGGTCGAGCACGATTGCGTCGTAGCGGAGCGGCAGCCGGCGGCTGTCGAGGGCGACGTGGAACGGCTCGCCGGAATCGTCCCAGCGCCTGATCAGACCCTGCGGAGTGACGCCGACGAAGGCTCCCGGTACGGCCGCGAACGGACCGGTCTCGCGGGCGACCGGCGCGACGTGGACGATCGCGGCCTCGAGCTCTCCCGGATCGGTCAGCTCGCCCGCCCACGCCACCAGCTGCTGGCGGCGCGTGTCGCCGATCCCCGAGGTGACGAACGTGGTGGTGTCCGGGCGCGGCTGGACGATCACGTCGAGCTCGTCGCGGTACGGGGCCAGCAACCGCTCGATCTCGTCGCGGTCGCCGGCGGTGATGATCAGCGTCCGCAGGCCGAGCCGGGCGGCCTGGAGGCCGCTGTACAGCACGCTCCCGCCCGGCGCACGGGCACCGGTCTCCGCGCGGACGTCGACCGTGAGGTGCCCGAGCACGATGTAGTCGTAGTCAGTCGTGGGCCCCATCGCGCAGCGCCGCCGGAACGTACACGAGCCAGGTGAGCAGCGCGAGCGCGACGGCGACCACCAGGACCAGCGCGACGCTCGTCTTGACCAGCAGCGCGCCGGTGATCGCGCCGGCGAGCATCGCGACCACCGCGACGATCCGCCGGGCAGTGCCGGCGCCGGTGCCGCCGGCGATTTTCGAGTCGGCCGCCAACCCTGTCAGCGTCATCGTCAGCACGGTCGTCGTCAGATCGGGCACGGCGAGCCGGCGCACGGTGGCGTTTCGAACCCCCATCGCGAGCGCGAGCAGCACGATCACGCTGTCGCCCGAGACCGCGTCCGGATGGACGTCGACGGCGGCCGCGATCACCGCGGCGGCGCCGACCAGGGCGACCTCGATCCCCAGCGCCCAGCCAACATGAACCGGGTGGCGATCCGCGAGCTTCACCGCAAGCGCTCCACCGAAACCGGAGCCGACGACGAACGCCGCCAGCGACAGCAGCGGAGCGAGCACCGGCAGCCCGTTGCCGCCGACGAGCCCGAAGCCGAGCAGCACGACATTGCCCGTCATGTTGGCCGTGAACACGCGGCCGAGCCCGAGGTAGCTGGCCGCGTCGACGACGCCCGTCGTGAACGTCAGCGCGACGAGCGCGCGCGTCAGCGGGTGGCGGAGGCTCGCGGTGCTCGTCACTGAGCGGCGGTGCGCTCGATCACCGCCGCCACGCTACCGGGGTCCTCCAGCTGTGGGTAGTGCCCCAATTCCGGGAATCGCGTCAGCGGCGCCGCGGGCCGCAGCTCCAGCACGGCCTGCAGAACCGCCTCGGTGCAGACCGGGTCGAGTCCGGCCCAGGCGAGCTCGAGCTGCCCCTTCCAGTCGCGCAGCGCGCCGTGCCACCGGGCGGCATACGTGACCCGCTCGTGCAGGTAGAAGGTCAGCTTGTCGATCACGCGGTGACCGTCGTTGTGGGCGAGCAGCGACCACTGGTCGGCCGCCTCCTCGGCCGACAGCGGATGCGCCGCCGAGAAGATGCGCGCGAACTGGGCCCGGAAGGTGCGCTCGTTCGAGAGCCGTGCGGCGATCGGGCCGAAGCGGCTGCGCAGCAGCTTCTGGGAGATCGTCAGGCTCGCGCGCTCGATCACCATGCTGCCGTTGAACAGCAGCACGGAGGCGGGCGAGAACGCCAGCTTGCCTTCGAGATCGCGCGCGAGCAGCTCGGTCGCGACCGAGGTCCCCATGTCGTGTGCGACCAGCGCCACCCGTTGCCCGTCGGCGACGGCTTGCACGAGATCGGCCTGCCCCATCAACGAGTAGAGATGGTCACGAGGCTTGTCGGACAGGCCGAAGCCGAGAAAGTCGAACGCGATGATCCGGCGCTCGGGCAACAGCGCGAACAGATCTCGCCAGTCGTAGGAGCTCGAGGGATAGCCGTGCAGCAGCAGGATCGGTGTCCCCGAGCCCGAGCGCTCGCGGACGAAGATCCGGTTGCCGCCGATCTGCACGAGCTCGCCGGAGCGCGACCACTCCTGCGCGCGGGGAGTAAGGGTCACGTGCTGATCGTAGGGGTCACGTGCCGATCAGCGGCTGCAAGGTGCTGAAGTTCGCCGCCAACGACGCCGTCGCGACCCCGCCGTTGACGCACTCCGAGAGCGCCGCGATCGGGCTGCCCGGATTGAACGAGGCGACGCCGACCCCGAGCCCGCCACCGGCGGTCGAGATCACGAACGGACCGGCGAGCGCCGCTCGCAGGAGGTCGATCGTGATCGCGAACCGGTCGCCGCCGATCGTCATCGACCCGCGGAGCGGGAAGTCCGGCCCGAGCTCGCAGGTGTCGAACAGCGTCGAGGCGTGGTCGAAGGCGAGCGCCGCCGGCGCCGCCGTGACCGCCGCGCCGTCGAGCTTGCCGTGGCAGGCGCCGGTGCCGCTGTAGTTGAAGTGCGGGCCGGGCCGCGGGACGATCGTGATCGGTGGCAGCGGCGTGATCGGACCGCTCAGCTTGCAGCTCCCTGAGAAGCTGGAGGTGTGCCCCGACGCAGCAGGGGTAAAGGCTGCCAGCGCCACGACCGCGCCCAGCAGGATTGACGGTTTCCGTCCATTAATGGTCATTGGAGCCCCGGTAGGTTGAGGACCTGCTTGGCCGGATTCAAGAGCAGCGGCGGGCGCGGCGCCTGATTGAAGTCGAAGTCGCTGAGCAGGTTGCCGAGGATCGAGGCGTTTTCGCGGACGTCCGGGCGGGGATCGGGGCGGCCGTCGGTGGTCGGGTCGAGCCGTTGGCCGCCGAGGAAGTCGTCCTCGATGAACTTCAGGTACGCGTCGAAGGAGAGCGTCTGGTGGTCGACGTAGCCCTGCTTCGAGTACGGGCTGATCACGAGTCCCGGGACGCGGAGCCCGTACCCCTGCCCATCGACCGCCGGCGGAGCGACGTGGTCGTAGAAGCCGCCCCAGTCGTCCCAGGCCAGGAAGATCGCGGTCGAGTCCCAGTCCGGGCCCTTCATGATCGCGTTGATCACGTTCGTGACGTGCTCCTGGCCGGCGAGGATGTTGGCCGGGGGATGCTCGGAGTCGTCACCACTCGGGATCACCCACGAGACCTGAGGGAGGGTTCCGTTCTTCGCTGCGGCGAAGAACGCGTTCGTGTTGACGACGTCCGAGAGCTGGTTGTCCTGGTGGACGTCGGTGAAGTCCGGCAGCGGGTTCCAGATCGTCGGCGTCGTGATGGCTTGCGGGATCGGGAGGCAGGTCATCGCGCCCGTCTCGCAGTCGGGCTCGGTCCCCTGTTCGACGTAGTAGCGCCAGCTGACCCCGTACTTGTGCAGCAGCCAGGTGATGTCGGTCCACGCGTAGTTGCCCTCCAGCCGCGAGATCGGGAAGCTGTTGAGGTCGTACGGGACGAAGATCCCGAGCGCGGCCCCCGTGACCTGCTTGATCAGTGTGTTCTGCTCGTTGGTCGGGGTGTCGTTGGTGATCAGGCCGAGCGTCTTCTCGGGGAAGTTGTTGTCGGCCACGCAGCTGAAGGGATTGCTCGGGCTGGCGCAGACGGCCGACCACCCGGAGACCATGTACAGGTGCGCGACGAGGCTCCATGAGATCGACGGCTCGAACATGTGGTCCTGGAGCACGAAATTGTTCGCGTAGGTCCAGTAGTTCGGGATCTCTGAGGCATTGTGGTAGCCCATCACGTCGACGCAGGTGGGCGCCTTCAGCTCGACCACGCAGCCGAGCTTGTCGGTGTCGAGGTCGGCGCTCTTCTCGACGCTCTTGATGAAGCCGTCCATCTTGCCGCCGTCGATGTCGGCGACCGCGGAGCTCTGGTAGTGCGGGCCGCCGGCGTTCGTGAGGCTCGTGTCGTGGTAGGGCTGCTGGCAGTCCTTCTTCGCCGGGTCGGGCACGCAGGGGATCGGCCCCGGGTGGCCGGCCAGGCCGGGGATCCCGTCGACCGTCTGCGGCTGGCCGTTGTAGTCCGGGGCCTGGTAGGTGCCGAAGTAGTTATCGAAGCTCCGGTTCTCCTGCATGATGATCACGACGTGCTTGATCTTGTGGATCGACGCCGGGATCCCGTCGGCGCGCGCGGACGCAGCGCCGATCGCAAGCGATGAGAGCGCGGCGACGCCCGCGCTCCGGAGGAGTAGTGACACCCTGCCCGATGGCACGGGCGGGAAGCTACCAGGTCGGGTGACGCCATGTCAAACACGGCGTCACTGAGTATCATGGAGGTCCGTGAGCACCTCCGTCCAGCGCACGCGGCGCCGCGAGCAGCGCGAGCAGACGCGCGGTGAGATCCTGGCCGCCGCCGACCGCCTGCTCCGGGAACGCCCGTACCGCGAGCTATCCGTCGACGTCGTGATGGCCGAGACGCAGCTCACGCGGACGGCCTTCTACCGCCACTTCGATGACATCACCGAGCTCGTGCTGAAGCTGCTCGAGGATGTCGGCCGGGAGCTGTACGCGCTCGCGGAGCAGTGGCGCGATACCTCGGGCGTCAATTACCCCGAGCCCGCGCGGCAGGCGATCCGAGGGATCATCGACTTCTTCACCCGCAATGGCCCGCTCGTGCGCGCGGTCGCCGACGCGGCCGCGACCGATGAGCGGATCGAGCGCGGCTACCGCGGGTCGATCGAGGCCTTCATAGAGCTCACCGCTGCGGGGCTCGACGACCTGATCGGGCGCGGTCAGCTCGAGCCGTTCGACACGCGGTCCGTATCGCGCGCGCTGAGCCTGATGAATGAGGCGTACCTGCTGGATCAGTTCGGCGCAGAACCGTTCGGCGATCCGGAGGTGGCGTTCAAGACGCTCGAGACGGTGTGGCTGGGCGCGCTCGGACCGCTGTCGCAAGCGCGCCCGTGAGCCTCACGTTTAGCTCGTCCGCGTGATCGGCGGGTACTTGTAGCTGCCGTCGAGCGCGTTGTGCTCGGGTCCGTACAGCCGGAGCGTCGTCTCGAACTGACCGCTCGCCGGGGACGGGAGCCAGTTCGACTCGTGGCCCGCCGGCGGCGTGTGCTGGATGTAGATATCGAGCGACCCGTCGGCGTTGCGCTTCAGCCCGGCCGTGTGGCTCGCCAGCTCGTAGCGGTTGATCGGGTTCGGGGTCAGGAAGAAGCTCTGGTTGTACATCGTCACCGACCAGAAGTAGCGCGCCGGCGGCAGCTGCCCCGGAGCGAAGTGGATCACGTAGTCGTTCGCGCCGTCGAGCAGCTTGTGGGTCGAGTCGGTCACGCCGACGATGTAGATCGCCTCGGCGGGCCGGTTCGCCGCGATGCCGTTGAGCGCGACGACCGCGCGGAACTTGTAGTCGATGCCGTAGTCGCCGGTGTCGGGGGGCGGTACGAACCAGCCGTTGTTGGCGATCGCGTCCGCGCCGGCGATCGAGATCCGGAGCGCGGCGACGTGGGCGGGGCCGCCGGCGACCGCCGCAGTCAGCCCGGCGACCACGGCCGCGCTGAGGTGCTCGGTGGACGCGTGCAGCCCGGGGCCGATGCCGACGGTGCGGAGCTCTGCCAGGATCGCGGCGTCGCGGTGCGGCGGCGGGCTCTGGGCGAGCGCCGTGCCGAGCTGGTCGAAGAACGCGAGGCCAGTCGGCTCGGTCAGCTTGACCGGCTTCGTAACGACACGGGACGGACGCGGCGGAGACCACCGGAGGCCGTGCTTGAGGTACTCGGCGAGCGGCAGCAACCGGTAGCCGTTCTGGACCTTGTGGACGGCGGCCAGGTCGCTCGGCCCGTTGACGAGCGTGCGGCCCACGATCCAGGCGAGCGCGTACGGCGAGCGGATCCGCGTCAGCCCGTGCGGGATCCGGCCGTGGAACGACGGACCGGTGATCAGATACGTCTGGGCGCCGTCGCCCGTGGTACGGGTCCCGATGTAGTGGAAGACGTTCGTGTACGGATCCATGAACTCGAACGAGAAGTAGCGGTGGCCTGGGATCGCAGCGACGTGGAGCACGAGCGCGCCCCTGCCGAGGTCGAGGTGACCCATCGTGTAGAGCGTGTCGTTGTTGGGCTGGACGATCACCTGGCTGGAGACGTTCGCGAGCTGCCGCGCGCTGCCGAGCTGGTTGATCGGGGCGTCGGAGAGCGAGTTCGGAACGGTGACACTCGTCTGGTTGCGCGCCTGGCGCAGGAACTCCATCAGCGGGATCCCGTAGTCGTAGGCGTCGGTGCCGATCTGCTGGGCCTGCTGCTGGGTGATCGGCGTCGTGGTGGCCGCGGCGGCCGGGGAGGCGGCGACGGCGAGGAGCAGTGCGGTGCTCGCGCCGATGGCGGCGCGTCTGATGTCGAGGAAGTTCATGGCGGGCACCGTAATTGCTTATTTACAAATTGTCAAGTTGACGCTCCGTCAGTAGCTACGATATGCTGCGTCTGCATGGCCGCCACGCCCACCCACACGCCCCGGCGCCTTTCCCGCGACGAGCGGCTGGATCAGCTGGTCGCGGCGGCGACCCCGATCCTCGCGAGACAGGGCTTCGCCGGCTACTCGCTCGACGAGATCGCCGCCCGCGCCGGCGTGACCCGGAACCTGCTGTACCATTACTTCCCGCGCGGGCGGCCCGATCTGACGCTCGCGGTGGTCGAGCGAGCCGGCCGGCAGCTGACCGACGGCTGGGTGGTCGACGACGCGCTCCCGCTTGCGGAGCGGCTGGCCGCAAACTTCGCGCGTGTAACCGAACACGCGATGGGTCCGACGCACGCGTGGCTGATCCACCGGCGCGCGCGCGCCGCCAGCGAGCCCGAGTTGCGCCAGGTGGTGGCGCGGTTCGTCGAGATCGTGATTTCGAGCGTCTCGCAGAATCACCTCGGGACGACCGAACCGCCCCCGCTCGTACACCTCGCGCTGGCGGGTTTCGTGGCGTTTGCGGAGACCGCGCTTGACGAGGCGCGGGCGACCAGCGCCGGGCGCGGGCAGGTCACGGTGGTGCTCGCGCAGACGCTCGTCGCAGCCCTCGAGGCAGCGCTATCGGTCGCTAGCGGCGGCGCGGAGACCCCGTAGTCAGTAATCCAGCGCACACAGGCAGTACCTCAGCGTCCGATTTCTGACCTCCGTGTGTTTGGGCTGCGTAGCGGTGGGTAATAAGTGGAGTGATGACAACGGCTCATCTCTCTCCGAGCCCGTCGCAGGCGTCGTTCGAGTCGGCCGTGCGCCCGGCCGACTCGAACGATCTGTTTGCACGCTGGCAACGCCACGGCGACCAGCGAGCCCGCGACGAGCTCGTCACGCGGTATCTGCCGCTGGCGCGCAAGCTGGCGCGCCGCTACCAAGGCGCACGTGAACCTTTCGACGACCTGCTGCAGGTCGCAAGTCTCGGGCTCGTCAAAGCCGTCGACCGGTTCGACACCACCCGTGGCATCGCGTTCTCTTCATTCGCGGTCCCGACGATTCTCGGCGAGCTGAAGCGCTACTTCCGGGATCATGGCTGGGCGGTGCACGTACCCCGCGGCGCTCAGGAGCGCGCACTCAAGGTCGAGGAGGCGCAGCGCAAGCTGACCGCGCGCGGCGGACGTGCGCCCACCGTCCAAGAGCTCGCCGAGTTCATGGAGCTTGACATCGAGGACGTGCTCGACGGGCTCGAGGCGGCAGCCGCGCACCACGCGGTCTCGCTCGACACACCGCGCGAGGACTGCGACGGCGAAGCCGGCACGCTGGCCGATACGTTCGGCGAGGAGGACCAGCGGTTCGACTCGATCGAGGCGAATGCGACGATTGCGGACGCTGCCCGAGAGTTGACCGACCGCGAGCGTCAGGTGCTCGCGCTCCGATTCATCGAGGACCGCACGCAGACGCAGATCGCCGAGATGGTCGGCGTTTCGCAGATGCAGGTGTCCCGGATCCTCCGGCGCTCGGTTGGGCGAATCAAGGATCTCGTCCGCGAGGGCGAGGGCGCCTCGCCTTAGCCCGCCGGTAGCTCGCCTCAGCCGGCGGGCAGGACGAGGCTCGAGTAGTTCCAGAGTCGCAGCAGCGGTCGGTCAGCCGTGCGCTCGAGCAACGAGATCGCTGCGGGGTCGAGCGCCAGAGCACTGCCGAGCTCGATGTCCCGCTCAAGCCACCGCGCGGCGAGCGCTCGAAGCAGCTTGCCGTGGCCGACGAGGAGGCAAACGCCACCGAGCTCGGTGATGCGCGCGAGCGCCACGTCGACACGGGCCCGCACCTGACCGGGGCTCTCGCCCTCCGGGGCTCCGTCTCGGAAGAGATCCCAGTCTGGGTCGTGTTCGCGCACCTGCTCGTCGGTCAGCCCTTCGTACCGGCCGTAGTCCCACTCCACGAGCTCGACCGTGAGCCGCGCGTCGGCTCCCACGCCCGCCAGCTTGCACGTCTCGAGCGCGCGCGATTGCGGGCTGACGAGCACATGGTCGAAGGTATGGCCTGCCAGGAGCGTTCCGGCGGCTCGCGCCTGCTCGCGACCGGCATCGCTCAGCGGCACGTCGCGGGCGCCCGTGTGCAAACCACGCTGGGTCCACTCCGTGTCGCCGTGGCGCAGCAGCCAGACCCGATCGCTCACGACTGGCGAGCGTCGGTCTCGAACCAGGTGCTGGTTCCCTCGCTGGAGCGGGTGACGCCCCAGCAACCGGCGAGCTGATCCAGGAAGCTCCGCCCCCACCCGCCGGGGAGCGCTGGAGGACCGCTATCGATCACTCCACAGCGCACGATCGGAGCCGCGCACAGGTCGAGCGTGATCGTCTCGTGCTCGACCCCGTGCCGGAGCCGGTGGGTCACGAGCTCGGAGATCAGCAGCCGCAGCTCGTCGAGCTTGCGCGGCCGCACGTATCCGGAGAACTCGCTCGAGACGATTCCGCGCGCGATCGCGGGGCAGTCCGCCCCAGCCTCAATCCGGTAGATGACCCTCACGCGTGAACCCATGCACTAGTACATCTACCCATAACCCCGACATCTACCCGCAGCCCCGAGTCGGAAGCCGCGGCGCGCTCAGTCGGCCGGCAGCAGCTCTTCCGGCGCGTCGGCGACGGTCAGCCGCTCGTCGAGTCCGGTCAGCGCCAGCAGACGCTGCACCTGGGGTCCGCCCTTGACCAGCCCGAACCCTCGCCCTGCCTCCTGGGCTCCCTGATGTGCCTTAACGAGCACGCTGAGCCCGGTCGAGTCGATGAACTCCAGGCCCCGCAAGTCGACGATCAAGAACTCGGGATCGCGCAGCTTCGCGAGCTCCTCCTCGAGCGCAGGGCTCGACGCGAGATCGAGCTCTCCGGTGAGAGTGAGCACCATTGCCCGTCCCTCGGCACGCACCTCTACGCGAAAATGACTCTGCAACGCGGAAGCGAGCCTACCGATCCGTGGGGCGGCAGGGCGTTTCGTCCATTCGGGCTGCGGGTAGGTCTGCCACTACTGTCGATCTAGGGGCAGGATGATCCAGCAGCCCACCGCCGACCAGCAAGCGCGCGACACGCTCGCGCACGACGCACTGCTGTATCGCGGGCCGGAGCAGTTGATCGGTGGTACTCGCCGCTTCGTCGAGCAGGGGCTCGAGCTTGGCGAGCCGGTCCTCGTCGCTGTCTCGAGCGCGAATCTCGAACTACTACGGGCGTCGCTGGAGGGCCCGGCCGACCGGATCCGGTTCGAGGACATGAGCCGCGCCGGCCGCAACCCGGGCCGGATCATGACCATGATCGAGGACTGGAGTGATCGTCACGCCGGGCGCGTTCGGTTCGTTGGCGAGCCGATCTGGCCAGGTCGCAGCAACGCGGAGCTGGTTGAGGGAATCCGCCATGAGGCGCTGCTCAACGTCGGGCTCGCCGATGCCGCCGTGACGGTCCTGTGCTCGTATGACGCAGAGCGGCTCGCGAGCGACGTGCTGGCGTCCGTCGAGCGGACCCATCCCTCGCTCGCGGACGCCGACGGCGGACGACGCGCCAGCGCCGCCTACTCAGACCCGCTGGAGGTGTACAGGACCGTCGGTACACCGTTCGCCGACCCTACTGGCGACGTCGCGGAGATCTCCTTCGACGACGACCTTCCCGGCCTACGGCGGTTCGCCGCCGCGAGCGATCCAGGACGAGATCTGACACCTGGCGTGCTGTCGGATTTCGTCTTCTCCCTCAACGAGCTCGCCACCAATGTGATCCGGCACGGACGCGGCCGCGGCAGGATGCGCATCTGGCGCGACGCCGGCATGGTGGTCGGCGAGATCGCAGGCCCCGGCTGGGTCACCGACGCTCTGGTTGGACGCCGGCGACCGGCCCCGGCGGCAGGCGGTGGCCGCGGGCTGTGGCTCCTGAATCAGCTCTGCGATCTGGTCGAGCTTCGAACGAGCGAAAGAGGAACCACGGTCCGAATCCGGATGCGGACCCAGAGTGTCTGAGGCGCTCAGAACGCGGGTAGATCAGAGCTACCAGACAAACGCGTTCAAGCCAAGGAGGCCCCATGTTCGCGCTAGTTGTACTTCTACTGATTCTCGCCGTATTCGGCGGGCTCGGATTTGCCGCGCACGTGTTGTGGTTTGTGCTGATCGCAGCGCTGCTGCTGTGGGTGCTCGGATTCTTCATCGGCGGCGTTGAGGCTGGGGTCGGCGGACGGCGCCGCTGGTACGGCCGCTGGTAGGGGGCGGCGACAATCGATCCTGAAGGGAGACCAAGAGATGGCAGACCAACTCGCCGGGAAGCGCGTCGCGTTCCTGTTCACAGAAGGCGTCGAGCAGGTCGAACTGACGGAACCGCTCGAGGCCGTTCGTGGCGCGGGCGCGGAAGCCAGTCTGATCTCGCTCGAGGCCGGCGAGGTGCAGATGTTCAACCACCTCGACAAGGGCGACACCATCGAGGCCGATCAGGCGGCCGCCGATGCGGACGCGTCGGCGTTCGACGCGCTCGTGCTTCCCGGTGGCGTTGCGAACCCGGACGCGCTGCGCGGTGACGCGGACGCGGTTCGGTTCGTGCGTGGGTTCTTCGAGCAGCACAAGCCGGTCGGGGTGATCTGCCACGGACCGTGGACCCTGGTCGAGGCCGATGTCGTTCGCGGACGGACGTTGACGTCGTGGCCGAGCCTGCAGACGGATCTGCGGAACGCCGGCGCCTCCTGGGTCGACGAGGAGGTTCACGTTGACAACGGGTTGGTGTCCTCCCGCAAGCCCGATGACCTGCCCGCATTCTGCGCGAAGGTCGTCGAGGAGATCGCGGAAGGGCGACACGAGGGACAGACCGCCTCAAACGACGAGGCCTCCCACGGCGAGGCCTCCAACCGCGAGGCGATCCCCGGGGCGGGGGCGATGCGATGAGCGCGTTCCTGATCGTCCTGATCGTCGTAGCGGTCGTGGGGATCGGTCTCACGCTCACGCCGCAGTTCAGCATCCCGCGGCTGATGTCTCGGCTTGGTCGTCAGGGCGGGACGTGGATGGATCATGCCGAGGACATCGACCCCGAGGCACGGCCGACGGGCGATGAGCGCGACGAGCCGATCCCGGTGCGTCCGCTCCGGACCCGGTCACGCTAGATGGAGCCGGTGCCCCGCCTGAGGGCGGGCCGAGAGCAATCGAATCTGCAGGAGGTGTCGCAATGCCACCGCGTGGCGTCAAAAAGGGAACGAAGCGTGCTCGGCAGTACGAGCACATCAAGCAGGGCCAACTCGAGCGCGGGACGGGCGAAGGCCGCGCCGAGGAGATCGCCGCCAGAACCGTCAACAAGGAGCGCGCGCGGTCCGGGGAATCGCGCACGCGGTCGCGTCTGTCGGTCACGGACAAGTCCTCCTCAGAGCGCGGCGGCCAGCGATCGGGCACGCGACGTCCGAAGGGCCGGACGCGAGATCAGCTCTACGAGGAGGCCCGCAAGCTCGGAGTCGATGGGCGATCGAGCATGAACAAGGCCCAACTGCAGCGCGCCGTCGACGCCCACAAGTGATTGCAGAGTTGACGTCGGCCGGCTGAGTCAGCCGAACAGCGGCAGCCGCCGGCGCCGCGCGAGGGCGTCCATCCCGGACTGGATCGAGGCGCGGACCTCGTCGTACTTCTTCTCGACGTACGCCTCATCCTCGGCTCGGCTCGGATCGCAGTCGAGTTCGATCGGCTCCTGGAAGGCGGTCCTGATCTTCGTCGGCAGCGGGATCTCGGGCAGCAGCGCCGGTGAGATCCCCCACGGGGCCTGAAGCGCGATCGGGAACATCTTCAGCCGTGCGACCTTGTCAAGACGCAGGACCTTGGCCAGCCGGCGGCCGCTGGCGAGTACGGGCATCGAGTCGGGTCCGCCCACGGTCGAGATCGGGACGATCGGGACGCAGCTGCGGATCGCCAGCCGGATGAACCCCTTGCGGCCGCCGAGGATCGCCTCGTCGCGCTGGGTCCACGGCCGCAGTGAGTCAACCTCGCCGCCCGGCCACAGTGCGACGTCATGCCCCGCCGCGAGCGCCGCGGAGATGCTGTCGGGCGCCGCCGGAAGCACGCCCATCCGGCGGAAGTATGAGCCCACCCCGGGGAGGGCCATCAGCGCGTCGTGCGCGGTGCCGTGCAACGCGCGCGAGGAGCCGAAGTGGCGCCACCACTGCGCCCCGATGGTCCAGGCATCCCAGACGAACGGCGCTCCGGAGTGGATCCCGACGAACAGCGCCGGCGGTTCGGGGATGTGGTCCCAGCCGCTGATCTCCATCCGGAACCAATAGTCCATCAGCGGGTTCCACAGATACTTCTGGCGCTCCATGAAGTCCCAGTCCGGGCCGTCGAGATCCCACGACCCGGCCCGGTCAGCGACCCACGCGGCCGCCCCTGTCTGGCGCTCGCGGCGCTCACGGACCTTCCGCGCCGCCTGGCGCGCGTGCCATTCAGCCTTCGCCTGTGAATGCTGCATACCGCTCTCCTCGCAATCGCTCTCCGCCCTTCAGCTACCCACTGCTTGAGCGATTACAACCGGCCCGCGCGGGGCAGGACTCCGCTGAAACGACAAGGAGCCGCGATGAGGATCGGATACTTCCTTTCCAGCGAGGAGTGGGGACCTCGGGAGCTGGTTGCCCAGGCCGTAAAAGCGAAGGAGGCGGGCTTTCAAGGTCTGTGGATCTCCGACCATTACCACCCCTGGAACGACGAGCAGGGCCACAGCCCGTTCGTCTGGACGACGATCGGGGCGATCGCGCAAGCCGCTCCCGGAATGCACGTCACGACCGCTGTCACCTGTCCGATGGTCAGGATTCATCCCGCGCTGATCGCGCAGGCCGCGGCGACATCGGCGGTGATTCTCGACGGCAACTTCAGCCTCGGGGTCGGAAGCGGCGAGGCTTTGAACGAGCACATCCTCGGCGACCGCTGGCCCGAGGCCGACGAGCGCCTCGAGATGCTCGAGGAGGCCGTCGAGGTGATCAGGATGCTGTGGCAGGGTGGCGCGCACGACCACCGGGGCACGCACTACCGGGTCGAGCATGCGCGGGTATACGACCTTCCAGCCCAGCCGCCGAAGATCATCGTCTCGGGGTTTGGGGAGAAGTCGGTGCAGCTGGCGGCGCGAATCGGCGACGGCTACTGCACCGTCGGGCCGGACGCCGACTCGGTGGAGATGTTCCGCTCGGCCTCAACCAACGGGGCGGTCGTGCAGGGCGGTCTCAAGGTCTGCTGGGGCGAGGACGAGCGGCAGGCTCGTAAGACCGTACATCGACTGTGGCCAAACGAGGCGCTTCCGGGCGAGCTGGCGCAGATCCTCCCGACCCCCGAGCACTTCGAGCAGGCAAGCGAGCTCGTCACGGAAGAGATGGTGGTCGCCGACGTTCCCTGTGGACCGGATGTCGACGCGCACGTCGACGCGATAGAGGCCTACGAGCGGGCCGGCTTCGACGAGCTTTACATCAACCAGATCGGACCGGAGCAGGACGCGTTCTTCGCTGCATACCGCGAGCACGTGCTCCCACGCGTGCAGCGATGAGACGGGCCCTCAGCCCGGCGGTCGGCGTCGTGATCGGCGGCGCCTTCTATCTGCTGCTGATCGACACCCTGTCGCTGCCTGAGCTATACGCCGGGGCCGGCGCGACGCTTCTGGCCGGCATCGCGTACGAGGTTTCGCGCGAGCAGGGGCTCGCAGAGGCATCGATCTCGCCCGCCTGGCTAGCGAGCGGCTGGCGCGTCGTAGTGCGCGTCCCGGTCCACATCGCGCTTGTCTCGCGCGAGGCCCTCGCGCAGCTGTTCACCCTGCGGCAGCGGCGCGGCGTGTTCCGCGCGGTGCCGTTCAAGGCGGGCGGCGACGGCTCCCGCGACGTCGGCCGGCGGGCGATCGCAGAGGCCCTTGGCAGCCTGGCGCCGAACACGATCGTGATCGGGATCGACCCCGACCGCAACCTGTTGCTCGTCCACCAGTTGTACGAGCAGGGCGGTCGGGACGAGCTCGACCCGTTGGGGCTCGGATGAACGAATGGCTGCTCGCCGCGATCGTGTTAATCGCGGCGCTGATCCCCTGTCTCGGCGTGTGCGTGCTGGCCGGCGCAACGCACGCTCTGGCCGCGTTCGAGGTTGCGAGCACGCTGCTGGCGACCGTGATGATGCTGCTGTCCGAGGGCTTGCACCGGCAGCCGTTCATCGACCTGGCGGTCGTGCTCGCGCTCGTCTCGATCGTCGGCGCGCTCGCGTTCGCGCGGCTGATGGAGCAGGACATATGACCGTCCGGCACGTGATCGCGACTGTGCTGCTGGTGGCGGGAGGCGCGATCGAAGTGCTGTCGGTGATCGGGGTCAGCGCGATGCGGGACGCCTACGACCGGCTGCACTACGTCGGGCTTGCGGGCTTCGGAGCGCTGCTCGTCGGCGCCTCGATCCTGGTCCGGGAGTCGTTCTCGCTGATCGGCGACAAGGCACTCGCCACCGGGGTGCTCGTCGCCCTGCTGAGCCCGGTGCTCGTGCACACGACCGCGCGCAGCTTCCGCACGCGCGAGCACGGGGATTGGCGCCAGGGAATCGAAGAGGAGCGCGAGCAGGGATCATGACCGCGCTGCAGATCACCACGCTTGTGCTGGTGGCGCTCGGGGGTACCTCGGTCGTACTGACGCCGGAGCCGCTGCGCCAGACACTCGTTCTGGGGATCTACGGATTCGCGCTGACAGCGATGTTCTTCAGCTTCCAAGCGCCCGACGTCGCGCTGTCGGAGGTCGTCGTCAGCGGCGTGGGCCTGCCGCTGATCATCCTTGCGGCGCTCCGAAAGCTCCGCCAGCAGGAGCACTCGCGCGACGAGGACGAGGAGCCGTGAGCCGGCGGGGCCGGCTCGGCCTGTTCGTGGTCGCGGGCGCCGGCCTGCTGGCGGTCCTGCTGATCGGCTTGCACGGCCTTCCCCCGTTCGGTCATTACGACGGCGTCTATGGGCTGCGCGTCGCCAAGGTCGAACCCCAGGCGCGCCACGCGACCGACATCGTGACCGCGCTCAACTTCGATCTGCGGGCGTTCGACACGCTCGGCGAGGAGTTCATCCTGTTCGCATCGGTGGCCGGTGTGGCGCTCCTGTTGCGCCGCTTGCGCGACGAGGATGAGGATCACGAGCAGAGCCGAGGACTCGAGGACCACCGGTTCGCGGGAGCGAGCGATTCGCTCCGGATGCTGTCGCTCGTGCTGATCCCGCTGCTCGTCGCGCTCGGGGCATACCTCGCGCTGCACGGTCAGCTGAC
The DNA here is from genome assembly GCA_963712675.1 of uncultured Solirubrobacteraceae bacterium. Classification (GTDB taxonomy): domain Bacteria; phylum Actinomycetota; class Thermoleophilia; order Solirubrobacterales; family Solirubrobacteraceae; genus Palsa-465. Next base: position 90,192 of record CAVQJF010000012.1, on the reverse strand, counting down.
CCCGGGCGGCGGATTCCAGGCAGGAATCGTGCTCGCCGCCGGACCGCTCGCGATCCTGCTCGCCGGGCGCTACCTCGCGTTGAAGCGAGTCGCGCCGAAATGGGCGATCGAGGCGCTTGATTCGATCGGCGCCGCGTCATACGCGCTGATCGGGCTCGGAGGCCTGATCTTCGCCGGCGTGTACTTCAAGAACTTCCTCCCACTCGGCATCTCCGGACACCTGCTGTCAGCCGGCATGATGCCGCTCAACAGCATCGCGGTCGGGCTTGAGGTGACGGGCGCGTTCCTGCTGACGTGGACCGAGTTCCTCGACCAGGCGCTGCTGGTCGAGCGCGCGGAGGTCGCGCCCAGTTGAGCTTCCTGCCGTACGCAGTCGCCGCATGGCTGTTCGTGATCGGGCTGTGGGGCGTCGTCTCCAGCACGCACCTCGTTCGCACGGTGCTGAGCCTGACCGTCGTCCAGTCCTCGACCTACCTGGTGCTGATCGGGATCGGCTACCGGACCGGCGGCAAGGCGCCGATCGTCGCCGACATTCCGACCAAGTCGAAGCTCGTCGACCCGGTCGTCCAGGTGCTCGTGCTGACCGATGTCGTGATCGAGGCGACCGTGACCGCGCTGCTTCTGGCGCTCGTGATCCAGGCGCACAAGCGCTTCGGAAGCGTCGATCCGGCCGAGCTGCGCGCGCTGCGCGACTAGCCCGATGACGCATCTGGCAGCGCTGCCGGTTGTGATCCCGTTCGTGGCGGCATCGCTGCTCGTCGCGACCGGCTCGTTCGCTCCGCGATGGCTCAACGACGGCGTCGGTGGTGTCGCCGCGGTCGGGGTGGCGACGATCTGCGTGCTGCTGGCCGTGCACGCCTCCAGGCAACCGTTCGCCTACTGGCTCGGCGGCTGGCGACCGCGGGGCGGCGTGGCGATCGGGATCTCGTTGTCGATCGACGGGCTCGGCGCGGGGTTGGCCGCGTTCGCGGCGCTGCTCGTGATGGCCGCGCTGATCTACTCGCTGCGCTATTTCGACGCCGTCGCCGGCCTCTTCCACGCGTTGATGCTGCTGTTCATGGCAGGGATGGTCGGGTTCTGCCTGACCGGCGATCTGTTCAACCTGGTCGTGTTCTTCGAGCTGATGAGCACCGTCGCATACGCGCTCACCGCGTACCGGATCGAGGAGCGCGCGCCGATCCAGGGCGCGATCAATTTCGCGATCACGAACAGCATCGCCGGCTACGCGATGTTCATCGGCGTCGCGCTGTTGTACGCCCACACCGGCGCGCTCAACATGGCGCAGATCGGCGCCGCACTAGATGGTCACCGCGCCGATCCGCTGGTGATCGTTGCGATGGTGCTGCTGCTGCTCGGGTTCCTGACCAAGGCGGCGGCAGTCCCGCTGCACTTCTGGCTCGCCGACGCGCACGCGGTGGCCCCCGTTCCTGTGTGCGTGCTGTTCAGCGGCGTGATGGTCGAGCTCGGCGTGTATGCGGTCGCGCGGCTCTACTGGGTTGTGTTCGCTGGACCGCTCGGCCCGCACGTTGGAGCGCTGCGGGCGATCCTCGTTGCGATCGGAGTCGTCACCGCGCTTCTCGGAGCGTGGATGTGCTTCATGCAGCGGCACGTCAAGCGGCTGCTCGCGTTCTCCACGATCAGCCATGTCGGCGTGTTCGTATGCGGGCTGGGACTCCTGAGTGCGAAGGCGCTCGCAGGAGTGGGCGTGTACGTAGTCGGTCACGGGCTCACGAAGGCGGCGCTGTTCATGTGCGCCGGAGTCCTTCTGCACCGGTTCAGGACCGTCGACGAGTTTGATCTACACGGTCGCGGAAAGGGGCTGCCGCTCGTTGGCGCGCTGTTCGTGCTGGGCGGTCTGCTGCTCGCGGCGCCGCCGCCGCTGACGGCATTCGCGGGCAAATCGCTGATCGACAGCGCGTCGGCACGTGCCGGCTACGGCTGGCTGACCGCACTGTTCGTGCTCGTCTCGGCGCTGACCGGCGGCGCGGTGCTCCGGGTCGCCGGCCGCGTGTTCTTCGGCTGGGGGCCGAGCACGGGTCCCGATCCCAGCCAGGCGCGAGCCGCCGAAGAGCGCGTCGATGAGACCCGGGACGAGCGCGACCACACGCCGGGCCTGATGGTCGCAGTGCCGGCGGTGCTGCTGCTCGGCGCTACCGCCGTGGGCCTCGTGCCAGGAGCCGTCACGTGGGTGGAGCGCATGGCGACCAGGTTCGTCGACCACCGTGCCTACGCCGCGTGGGTGCTTCACGGCGCCGCGATCCGATGGCCGACCAGCGCTCCGAGCCACGTTTCGGTGTTAGACGTCGGGACCGCACTCCTCGGGATCGCGGGCGCGGTCGGAGCAGCCGCCGTCGGCCTGTTCGGACGACCACTCCGCGAAGCCCTCCCGAGCGCAATCGGTGCCCCGGCGCGGATGGCGGTCCGGCGCCTGCGGGCGCTCCACTCCGGGCACATCGGGGACTACATCGCGTGGTGGAGCGCCGGGGCGAGCGTGCTCGGCGCGGTCTGTCTAGTGGCTCTGAGGTAGCTTCGGGCGCAGCACGTACATCGCGCTCGCGCCGATCACGACGCCGCTCGCCACGCGCGGCGCGGTTCGTTTCTGCTTCGGCGGGTCGACGGCTCCGAGCTGCTGCGCCAGCACCGGCCCGTAGGTGGCGAGCAGCGTCGCCAGCGTGCCGATCGTGTCCCCGATCTGCTCCAGCTGTTTGCGCGTGCGGCGCCGCGCAAACCGCTTGCCAACATTGAGGCTCAGCCTCGCGACCGGTGGTGCCGCCTCCGCGGCGGCGCTGCGGATCGCGGGATCGGTGATCAGGCCTTTCGCGGCCTCCACCCCCAGCCCTGTCTTCCTCTTCCTGCTCATCTTGGTTGCTCCTTTGGTGTTGTGGCGCGCTCGCGGGTGCTAGCCCGCGCTGTCCGGGTGTCCGGTCGACTGCGAGCCCTCCCCCGCGGCTCCGGCGGGTGCATCTTGGTCGGGCTTCGATCGCTCCCGATCTGCCTCGCCGGTCGTCCGTGGCTCAGGGTGAGCGCCATCCTCGCGGAGCCCGCTCTCGGCCTCCTCCTGATTCTGATCCGACACCGCTCCAGGCGGGTCGTCGCGGTGGCCTTCCATCCGATCTACCGAGGCTGCCGCTCGAGATCGGCCACTTCCGCGGCCTTGCGCTCCACTTCGCGCTCGCTCTCTCGCAGCTCCTCCTTGGCCTCGCCCTTGCGCTCGTCGATGACGCCCTCTCGGCGTAGGTCGGGTTTGTCAGCGACATCGCCGGCTGCCTGCTTCAGGCGGCCGACCACCTTGTCGATCAGGCTCATTTGGGACTCCTCACGGTCGTATATCGGACACCATCGGCCTACCCATGGGGATATGGGGTCAAACGGGTGCGGGGTCGGTCGTCGGCCCGGGACTGGGTGTCGGCGTCGGGTCGGGCGTTGGTGCGGGGTCGGGTGTCGGTGCCGGGGGTTCGGGTGTCGGCGCGGGGTCGGGCGGTGAAGGGTCGGGGGTCGGCGGGGGACCGGGGCGCGGTTCCGGAACGATCGGCGTCGCCGGCTCGACCGGGCCGGGCACGGTTGCCGGCTGCTCAGGATCCGCCGGCGTCCCCGGATCGGGATCGATCGGCGCAACCGGCGCATCGGGTACTACTGGCGTCACCGGCTCGGCCGGTTGGGGCACTTCGAGGACCGGAGCGGCAAGCGGATATGAATTTTCGAGCATGTTCACCTACTACCCGCGTTGACGACTGATCAGCGCAACGGCGTGCGGTCGAGCTGCGCGTGAAGTTCGGCGACGGACTTGAACACGTCCGCGGCGCCGGCCGTACGCAGTTCTGCGGCTGCAAAACCGCCGGTTAGGACCGCCAGCGTGCCGACCCCGACGGCGAGCGCCGCTTGTACGTCCCATGGCGTGTCGCCGACGAGCACCGCTTCGCCCGGCGATCCTCCGACCGCGTCGAGCGCCGCGCAAACGAGATCCGGCGCGGGTTTGGTCGCCTCCACGTCGGCTGACGTCGTCCACGCGTCGGCAAGGTCCCGGGCATCCAACAGATCCAGATAGTGATTCACCTCGTCCGCCTTGGCCGAGCTCGCGAACACGACCCCGTGTCCGCGTCGTTTCAACTCCGTGATCAGCTCCCGGGCGCCGGTCATCGTCTCGACTTCGCCGATCAGTTCGCCGTATTGCGATTCCTCCTCGGCCCGGATCGCGTCGCCGCGTTCGCTTTCGGTGCGCTCGTCGGTCAACGCCTCGACCAGCTGATCGCCGCCCATCCCGATGTGACGATGAATCCGCCACAACGCGAGCACGATCCCATGGCGGCGAAACGCGCGATACCAGGCGATCGCGTGGTGGTAGTTCGTGTCGACGAGTGTTCCGTCGATATCCAGAATCGCAACCACGGCGTTCCATCTACCCGGTCCGCGGCGTTCTGTAGCCGGCCCAATACGCGGGCAGGCCGAGCTCGGCCCTACGTGGAGGCGCCGTCGAGGTCGCCAGCCCGGGCGTCGGCGAGTCGCAGCAGCGACAACACGCCCGTCAGCTCCATCAACCGTCGCGGCTGCGGCCGCAGGTCGGAGCAAAGCTCTAGCGCGGCGCCCGACTCGCGTGTGTTGTTGTGCGCGTTGACGATCGCGGCGAGGCCCGTCGAGTCGATGAACGTGACGCGTGAGAGGTCGACCAGCACCCGCTGCCCGGCGGACAGCTCACGTTGCAGCACATCCTTGAGCTCGTCTGCGTTCGAAAGATCGAGCTCCCCCTCGACGATGATGCACGGCCTCCCTGAGTTCAGCGTGCGGATCGCGAACCCGAGTGAGTCGCCATCAGGTTGAACGGTCATCTCTCGACCATGCGTTGCGGGCCAGTGACTCACAGAAAGGTAATAGACCGAGAGGGCATCCCGAAGCCGACGGGACGCTCCGGTTGCAAACCAACAACGGTTTCGGAGGGATCCGACCGGCACATTGTGTGCCGGGCCTGGTTGGACGTACTCTGTGTGTGTGGATCGCAGCCCTACCCTCGAGGAGGCGCGCCACGATCTGGTCGTGATCGGAGCTTCGGCCGGCGGCGTGCAGACGCTTCGGCGCGTCGTTGCGGGATTCCCGGCCGAGCTGCCGGCCACGATCTGCATCGTGGTGCACATCGCGCCGACGAGCCCGAGCGCGCTTGCGCAGATCCTGGGGCGCGCCGGGGTGCTGCCGTGTCACGCAGCGCGCGATGGCGACCTGCTGCTGCCCGGAGAGATCCTCGTCGCGCCGCCTGACCGCCACCTCGAGGTCGAGGATTCGCACGTGCGGCTGACGACGAGGCCACCGGATCGCGGTCATCGCCCATCGGTGGACGCACTGTTCCGTTCAGCATCTTTCGCCTTCAACGGCCGCGTCGTCGGGGTCGTGCTGTCTGGATCGCAGGACGACGGCGCCGCCGGCCTGGCTGTGATCAAGTCTCGCGGCGGTGCCGCGGTGGTCCAGGATCCCAACGAGGCTCTGTATGCCGGGATGCCGACAAGCGCGATCGCATCCGTCGACGTGGACGCGATCGTCCCGTCGGGACTCGTCGCAGATACCGTAACCGCGCTCATCATGGGTCAGCGGCTGCCAGCGAGGACGCAGCACGACGGCGTCGCACAAGCAGACTCCAAGCGCGCTCACGTTGAGGGGATCGCCTGATGGCAGCGACGCAGACGACGCTTGACACGCTGCTCGAGTTCGTCAGGGACGCGCGTGGATTCGATTTCACCGGGTACAAGCGCTCCAGCATCGAGCGGCGGGTCGCGAAGCGGCTCGCGGCGGTCAGCGTGGAGAACTACGACGACTACGTCGACTATCTGCAGCTCCACGGCGACGAATTCGTCGACCTGTTCAACACGCTGCTGATCAACGTGACCGGATTCTTCCGCGATCCGCCGACGTGGGAGTACCTCGCTGAGCACGTCGTGCCGCGGTTGGTCGAGAGGCGCCCGCCGGACTCCCCGATTCGGATCTGGTGCGCGGGCGCGGCATCCGGCGAGGAGGCGTACACGGTCGCGATGGTGTTCGCACGCGTGCTTGGAGATGACGGCCTGCGGGACCGGGTCAAGATCTACGCCACCGACGTCGACGAGGACGCGCTCGACCACGCACGCCACGGCGCGTATGCGCCGCGCCAGGTCGAGGACGTGCCGCCGGACGCACTGGAGCGCTTCTTCGAGCGCAGCGGTCAACGCTACGTGTTTCGGAAGGATCTGCGGCGATCGGTGATCTTCGGTCGCAACGACCTCGTCCAGGACGCACCGATCTCGCGGATCGACCTACTCGTATGCCGCAACACGCTGATGTACTTCATGGCTGAGACACAGTCTCAGATCCTGCGGCGGTTTCACTTCGCGCTCGGTGACGACGGGGTTCTCGTACTCGGTAAGTCGGAGATGCTGATCACGCACGCCGACCTGTTCACGCCCGTGGAGCTCAAGTGGCGCGTGTTCCGAAAGGTGCTGCGGCCCGCGCTCCGCGATCGCGTGCGAGTGATGGTCGCCGACAACGGAGCGGGCGCGGCGGTAACGGAAAATCTGCGTGAGGCGGCTTTCGACATCTCCGGCGCCGGGCACGTGGTGCTCGACGAGGCGGGCGCGCTCGTGATGGTCAACGACACCGCGCGCAGGATGTTCAACATCGGTGTGAGTGACTTCGGGCGACCGATCCAGGACCTCGAGCTTTCCTACCGGCCGGTCGAGCTGCGCGGGCACATCGAGACGATCAGGCGTGAGCCGCGAGCGATCGACGTCGCGGCGGTCCCGTGGCGCACGGGGGACCACGAGAGGTTTCTCGATGTGCGGGTTGCGCCGCTGCTCGCGGACGGCGTAGTGCTCGGCACCAGCGTCTCGTACCTCGATGTAACAGACATCCATCGGCTCGAGCGCGAGCTGGTGGAGTCCAGGAAGGATGTCGAGCAGGCGTACGAGGAGCTTCAGTCGACGGTCGAGGAGCTGGAGACGACCAACGAAGAGCTCCAGTCGACCAACGAAGAACTCGAGACGACCAACGAAGAGCTCCAGTCGACCAACGAAGAACTCGAGACGACCAACGAAGAGCTCCAGTCGACCAACGAAGAACTGGAGACGATGAACGATGAACTGCGCCACCGGTCGCTCGAGCTCAACGACATCAACGCGTTCCTCGAGACGATCCTGACCACGATCGGGCTCGCCGTAACCGTGCTCGACGGCCGCCAGCACGTCCAGCTCTGGAACGACCATGCGCGCGAGCTCTGGGGCTTGACGCCAGAGGAGACCGAGGACCAGCATCTGTTCTCGCTCGACATCGGCCTACCGGTCGAGAAGCTGAAGTCCCCGCTCCGCGCTCTCCTGAACGGCGATTCCGAGCGCGAAGAGGTGACCATCGAGGCCACCAACCGTCGCGGCAAGACGTTTCAGTGTCGCGTCACGTGCCTGCCGCTCGGGCGCAACGGAGGCCGGGCGGCCAGCTTGATCATGATGATGGAGCCCGTCGCCTGAGTGCCTGGCGGGCCATCAGTTGACGGCGCGCCGCGACCGCCTCGCGACTGACGGCGAACTCGCGCAGCCGATCACGCACCTGGTTCGTGCTACGGAGGTGCTCCTCGCGGAGCCTGGCCACGGTCTCGCGCAGCGCTGCGAACGAGGTCTCGGTGACATCCGGCTGCGGAGCGCCATTGGCCCACCGCGAGGGTTCCTGATCGAGCAGCCGCGGCTCGTCGGTGATCCATGCGGGCGTGTGATGCATGGGCGCGCTCGGGGCCTCCAGCAGAAGCCAGCCTCGGTCCTGGCGGAGAATCGCGCCTCGATCGGCGAGCTCACCGAGCGCGAGCGTCACGGTCGGCCGGCGCGCGCCGATCAGACCGCCCAACGCCTCGTGCGTGAGGGCGATCGGCACGATCGTCCCGGCGGGGGTCACGTGACCCCATGATTCGGCCATCAGCCACATCAGTGACAGCAGCCGATCGTCGACGCGCGGCAGTTGGCAGATCATCACCTGGGTCACGAGCCGCTCGGTTTGCTCGCCATTACGCACGTGCACACCGGCGAGGATGCGTGGCCATTGGCGGGCGGCACGCATGACTTCACGCTCGAGCAGCATCAGCCGCGTCGGCACCGTCGCACGGCAATCCGAGTCGACCACCAACATCGAGGCCGGCGCTCCAATCAGCGACAGGACGTCGCCCGGCCCGAGCAGCCGCAGCCCGATGTGATCGCCAAGCTGGATCGATTGCAAGAGCATGCCGTCGAGCAAGAGCGCGCCGAACGCCCGCGAGTCCTTGAGCACGGCCTGGACATCGACCGGGCCCTTCGACAGGGTGCGAACGGGTACGCGGATCTGATTCGCCTCGGCGCGCTCCTGCGGCGTCAGAAAGCTGAGCAGATCAGGATCGGCGTCGAACAGCTGGACGGTCGACTGGGGCTGCCCGTTTGCGGCGCCGGGCTGGGCGTGCGTAGCGGTCGTGCGACAAAGCATACGCCCGGCATCCGCATGTCCGGTGCGTTTTGCCCGCTCTGCACCGGGTAGCAGGTCCGCATGGCTGGCCATGGAGGGCGCGTGCGGCGCTCTGACTGCTCGGGACCGGGGCTGCGGCGGATCAGGCGCGGGCGCGGCTTCACGTACGCCGACGAGGGCGGGGAGCGCGTCTCCGACGACGCGACGCTGGCTCGTGTCCGCGAGCTGGCCGTGCCGCCGGCCTGGACGGACGTGTGGATCTGCCCGGATCCGCGAGGGCACCTCCAGGCGACGGGGACCGACGCGGCCGGACGCAAGCAGTACCTGTACCACCCGAGATGGCGAGAGCAGCGCGACCGCGCGAAGTTCCGGCGGATGGTCGAATTCGCCTCCGGGCTGCCGCGGCTGCGCAGGCGGGTCGACTCGGACCTCGACGGCCATAAGGTCAGCCGCGACCGCGTGCTCGCCGTCTCGGTGCGGCTGCTCGACGTCGGCCTGTTCCGCGTCGGCGGCGAGGAGTACGCCGAGCAGGGCGGCGGGCTCGGTTTGGCGACGCTGCGCCGGGAGCACGTGACGGTTCGAGAGCACTCGATGGTGTTCGACTATCCGGCCAAGAGCGGCATTCGCAGGGTGCTCGAGGTCACCGATCCGGAGGCCTTGGAAGTCGTCGCCGCGCTGAAGCGGCGCCGATCCGGCGGCGACGAGCTGCTCGCCCATCGCAGCGGACGCCGCTGGACGGCGCTCCACTCAGACGACATCAACGACTACATCCAGGGGGTGCTCGGAGCGAAGTTCAGCGCCAAGGACTTCCGCACCTGGAACGCGACGGTGCTCGCCGCCGCGCTCGTCGGAGCGGATCGCGGCGCCGCAAAAACGAAGACCGCCCGCAAACGCGTGATCGATGGAGCGGTCCGCGGGGTCGCCGAGCTGCTCGGGAACACACCCGCCGTCGCGCGACGGGCGTACGTCGACCCGCGTGTCTTCGACCGCTACCTGTCCGGCTGGACGATCCGGGTCCCGGCCGATGGGATCGAGTGGCTGGACGGCCCCGGTGGAAGGCAGCGGCGACGGCTCGAGCTCGCGGTACTCGATCTGCTCGAGGAGAACAGCGACTCTCGGTCGCTCGTCACGCCCGGCTGATCTGAATGTTCCTGCCCCGGTTTCCGGGGCATAGCGACGGCGTGCCGGGGGTAGCAACAAGCGGACCACATTACGACGAAGGAGGCAGGGCAATGGCGGACTTGAACGAGCGGGACACGAAGCTTGTGCAGTGGCTTCAGGAGGCGCATACGAAGGAAGCGGAGCTTGAGGCGGACTTGACGGCCCACATCGGTCTGACGGAGAAGCAGGCGTATAAGAAGCGCCTGCGCAAGCATCTGACCGAGACACGCGACCACAAGCGGCGGGTTGCGAAGCGGATCAAGCAACTCGGCGGGTCCCTCGACGGCGGTGCAATTCCGACTGTCGTCGCAGAAGCGGCGGGCAAGACGGTCGCCGCCGTCAAGGGACAGGTCGGCGTGATTCGCGCCGCCGTCACCCAACAGGCCGAAACGCACCTGCGGAACGCCCAGGAGGAGCTGCGCGAGGAGCACGTGGAGATCGCGCTCTACAGCCGGATCGCCACCTTCGCGACCGAGGTCGGTGATCGCGACACGGCTGCGCTCGCGACCAGCATCCGGCGTGACGAGGAGCGGATGGCGAAATACCTCGATGCGGAGCAGACGCGGCTCGTCAAGGATCTCGTCAGGGCACACGTGCCCCGGGAGCAGCGCCGGCAGACCGCGACTCGGCGTAAGACGACCACGAGCGCGAGCGCCGCTCGGCGCAAGACGACTACAAGCGCAAGCGCCACTCGGCGCAAGACCGCGGCCGCGTCACGCTAGCTCCCGGCGCCTAAGGCGCAATACGAAAGCGCCCGGCCTCCGCGCGAAATGCGCAGGCCGGGCGCTGGGTAAGGCCGGTGCGATCGCCGTGGACTAAGCGGTCTTCCGCTCCAAGTCCGCGACCTCATCAGCCTTGCGGTCGGCGCGCTCCTCCTCGCGAGCCAGCTCATCCTTGGCCTCGCCCTTGCGCTCCTCTTGCCGCCCCTCGCGATGCAACGACGCGTCGTCCGCGAGGTCGCCGGCCGCCTGCTTTACCTTGCCTGTGATCTTGTCGGTGATTCCACCCATCGGGCCTCCTTCTCGTTGGGTCCTCTCTGACTTCGCTACCCGGGCGTCCCTGAGCGAAACGAGCGCGGTCCGCAAACTGACGCCGTCACGAGGACTTCTTCCCGCCCTTGCGCCCGGCCGCCGCCTTCTGCGCGCGATTGCCTCCGCTCCCGCTACCGCTGCTCTTGCGACTCCGACTGCTGCCCTCACCCGAGCCGGCTTGCTTGCCGCCCTTGCTCGACGCGCCGGGGCTGTTCGCGATCGCGGCCGCGCGCGATTTGCTCATTCCCTTCTTGCGAAGACCGTCGTACTGCTTGTCGTCCTTCACGCTCGGCCCATGATCCTTCGCCACCGTCGGCCTCCTTCGATCTTTAGCCGGTGGCTACCCGCGCGCTGTGCGCGCGACACAATGCCCGGCCTGTGCCATCGAATCAGTCATGCCGGTTCGGCGTGCTGGCGTTCGGCGACTCGATCACGAACGGCGGCGGAGAGCTTCAGTGGGGCGTGGCGCTGCAGTCCTGGGCGTTGTGGACAGCGCGCGCGCTTGGCCTCCCGTTCACCGGCTACGCCGTGGACGGCGCGCGGGCGCGCGACGTCGTACGAAAACAGATCCCGGCGTTCAAATCCATCAACGCGAACCCGGACGCCCGCTACGAGCTCGGGTGCCTGTACATCGGCGTCAACGACGTGCGGGCAGCGGTCTGGGACAGCGACGCCTATGAGCGCGATCTGAGCACTGCGCTCGCGTTCATCACCGGCCGCTGCGAACGGACGCTGGCCGTCGCCGCGCCAGCCGATCTGGGTCGTCCCCGCGCCGGCATCCGCGTCGCGGAGATGAATGCCGCGGTCGTGCGGGCCGCCCGCGAGCACCAGGCGCTGGTACTGGACCTGCGCGACTTCGGCGCGCGCAACCGCGTGATGGCCGACCATGTGCATCCGACCGCCTTCGGGCAGCTGGAGATCGCCGAGCGGGCGTTGGCCGTGCTCGCGCGCGACGGCCTCACCGCCCGGGTCATGCCCTCAAGCCTGATCTATTACGAGACGACTCGCGGCGGCAGGCTTCGCGGAGATCTGACGTACGCCTATCGCCACGCGAAGGTCAGCGCGGAGGGGCTGCGGCTCACGGCGAGGCACGTCCTGCGGCGACCGTAGCCTCGCGCAGCCGGGCCGCAAGTCGCGGCGTCAACGCGCGCTCGCCCATCCGCCAGCGCCAGCAGCCAGCCGTGCGCGCCGGATGATTCATTCGCGCCTCGGAGCCGAGCCCGAGCACGTCCTGCGCCTGCATCATCGCGACCACTGCGGGTGAGGCAAACGCCAAGCGGATCAAGCCCCACCAGGGGTCGCGCTCACCGAACCGGACCAGCTCGCGATCGACGAGCGAACGCCGCTCGGACGCGAGCGTCTCGTACCAGCCTCGCGCGGTGTCGCTGTCGTGCGTGGCGGTGTACACAAACCGGTCCTTGACGTGGTTGACGAACCGGTGCGGGCTGTGCTCGTCGCCGGGGTCGAAACCGAATTGGAGCACGAGCATTCCCGGCAGACCGAGCGCGTCGCGCAGCCGCTCCACCGCGGGCGTGATCAAGCCGAGGTCCTCGGCCACGAAGGGCAGCGAGCCGAGCCCGCGCTCGGCCGCCCGGAAGACTGCGGCGCCGGGACCCCGGTGCCAGTGCCCGGTCAACGCCGTCGCCGAGCCGGCGGGCACCGCCCAGTAGGAGACGAAGCCTCGGAAGTGGTCGATCCGGGCGAGGTCGAAGAACTCGAGCGTCCGGCGCAGCCGCGCCACCCACCAGCGGTAGCCGCGCCGGCGGATCGCCGGCCAGTCGTAGACAGGGTTGCCCCACAGCTGACCGGTCGGCGAGTACGCATCGGGTGGCGCCCCGGCGACGGTGCCGGCTCTGAACAGCTCCGGATGGGCGACGTGGTCGGCGCTGCCGGGGGCGACATAGATCGCGACATCGCCGAGAATCCGCACGCCGCGCTCGGTGGCGTAGTCCCGGAGCGCCGTCCATTCGCGCTCGAATCGCACCTGATCGCTCGCCGCCCCGCGTCCGGCGTACCGCTCCCAGTCGGCCAACCAGTAGGCGTGGCGCTCGCGGAACGAGGACAGCTCGGCGCTCGAGACCGGCACGCGGGGCGCCGCGAGCAGCCCCGGCCACGCGGCGAACGCCGAGCGCGCCTTGTACGGCGAACGGTGGCGGTCCGGGGGACCGAGCGGCAGCACCTGCCACCACGTCTGCCCGGCCGCGTGCAGCCAATCGACGAACCGGTATGCCGAGCGACCCAGCCGCCCGTCGGGCAGCGAGGTGATGTGCAGCTGGACGCCACTCGACCGTGGGACGCTCAGAGCGAGTCTTCGGCCTTCTTGTAGGCGATCTGGAGCACGTCCGAGCCCGTCAGCGTCGCCAGCACGGACGCGACCAGCCGCGTTGGCCGCGGAGCGGTCACGAGGCCGGCGGTGAAGGTCGCGGCGATCCACATCCCAAGACAGTACGGACACGTGAGCAGCTCCCCGATCGCGTGGCGCAGCCCGCGCCCACGCGGCAGCTCGTCGACCTCATTTGGTCCGGACGGGCCCTCGTAGCGGGTGAACGGAGCGCGCACCGGGCTGGTGACTCTGTCCTTTGTGATCAGCCGCGCCGCCTTGTGGGTTGCGATCGAGGTGAGCACCAGGTCGGAGGTGTCGAGCCGCTCGGGCAGCTCGCGATTCGACTGGCGAAACCACGCGGCGAACAGGGCGCACAGGCCCGCGAAGACGCTCATCAGCGCGGCGTAGCCGCCGAGCGCATCGTCCTGCCCCGGGGAGTAGCCACCGAGCGGTGACCTCCCTGATCTAGATTCCGCCATGGTTGTGCCTCTACCCCGACACGGGGAGTGCGACGCACTTCGCGGCGCCGGGTGGCGGCGGCCTACGCCACCAGCCGCTCGCCATGCGTGTAGTTCGCGCAGCGGAGGTGGTAGTCGATACCGAGCACCCGCAGCGCTGGGTCGCGAGTGGTCACCGGAAGTCCACAAATTGCACACCGCCGCGTGCGACCGTTGCGGGCACGCGCCGACATCGTCCGCATCGCCCGCCTGACCGCATCAGCCGAGGCCGAGGGAGGTCTGCTTCGCTCGCCGTGTTTCACCGCGATCGAGGGCTCTCCGGCTTAGTGGCTTTTGAAACATGGTCGGCGCGTCAGCCGCTTCCAAGCGCGCACCGCTGTTTAGCTTTTGGGCGGAGCCGGTAGTTGACGAGTAGATGCCCGCCCAGAGCATGGAGCTAGTGCGCCGCAATGCGGTGCAAGCGTTGCGCCGCGTCGTGATCCAGTATCCGCAGCCCTCGGTCGACGGTGGCCGCTTCCCCGCGAAGCGGTGCGTCGGGGACAGCGTCCCGGTGTCGGCCGACATCTTCAGCGACGGTCACGACATGCTGCGTGCGGTCGTCCGCTTCAGGGGGCCGGGCCAGCGCCGCTGGAGCGAGGCGGAGCTTCGGCCCATCGACGCCGAGCTGGACGGCGTCAGGTGGGCGGGCGAGTTCGTGGTCGACACGATCGGCCGGTGGACGTTCACGATCCAGGCGTGGAAGGACGAGTTCGGAACCTGGCGCGACGAGCTCGAGCGCAAGTTGGCCGCCGGGCAGACCGAGCTCGATGGCGAACTGTCCGAAGGCGCTCTGCTGCTCGCCGACGCGCTGGCTCGGGCGAAGACCGCGCGTGACCGTGAGTTGATCGAGCCCGCGGTGACGGTGCTGAACGATTCCACGGCGCCGGTCGCGGCGCGATGCGAAGCGGCGCTCGTGGGCCAGCTGGCGATCGCCGTCGAGCGAGTGACGCCGCGCCACGGGGCAGCGGAACTCGAAGCGCCGCTCTCGATCGAGGCCGATCGCGTCCGCGCGCGGTTCGGCTCGTGGTACGAGCTGTTCCCACGCTCCTGGGGTGGGTTCGCCGGGGTCGAGCAGGCGCTCCCCGAGCTGGCCGAGCTCGGCTTCGATGTCGTCTACATGCCCCCGATCCACCCGATCGGGCGAACGAATCGCAAGGGCGCCAACAACACGCTGACGGCCGGGCCGGATGATCCGGGATCGCCGTGGGCGATCGGATCGGCCGCCGGCGGCCACGATGCGGTCGACCCCGAGCTCGGGACCAAGGACGACCTACGACGTCTGGTGGCGCAGGCGCGGCGCCACGACCTCGAGATCGCGCTCGACTTCGCGATTCAGTGCTCGGCCGACCACCCCTGGCTGACCGAGCACCCCGAGTGGTTTCACCGCCGCCCGGACGGATCTCTCAAGTACGCCGAGAACCCGCCCAAGCGCTACCAGGACATCTACAACGTCAATTGGGACACGCCCGAGTGGCGCGCGCTGTGGCAGGCGCTGCTGGACGTCATTCTCGGATGGGTCGACTGCGGGATTCAGATCTTCCGCGTCGACAACCCGCATACGAAGCCGTTCGCGTTCTGGGCATGGCTGATTCGTGAGGTCCACGAACGCGACCGCGACGTCGTGTTCCTCGCGGAGGCGTTCACGAAGCGGGCGGTGATGCGACATCTCGCCAAGCTCGGGTTCAGCCAGTCGTACACGTACTTCACGTGGAAGAACTCGCGCTGGGAGCTGACCGAGTACGTGTCCGAGCTGGCCTACTCCGGCGAGCAGGAGTACTTCCGGCCGAACTTCTTCGCGAACACCCCCGACATCCTGCATGCCTACCTGCAGCACGGCGGGCCGGCCGCGTTCGCGGCCCGGGCCGTGCTGGCGGCCACGCTGAGTCCCAGCTACGGCATCTACTCGGGCTTCGAGCACTTTGAGCGCACGCCGGTGCGTGAGGGCTCCGAGGAGTACCTGCACTCGGAGAAGTACGAGCGCAAGGCGCGCGCGCTCGACGGTCCGCTGCTCCCGCTGATCAGCCGGCTGAATGCCGTCCGGCGCCAGAACCCGGCGCTTCAGGAGCTGTCGAACGTGACCTTCCTCGAGACCGCCAACGATGCGCTGATCGCGTACGCCAAGCAATCGGGCGAGAACACCGTCATCACGGTGGTCAATATCGATCCCTACAACGTCCAGGCCGGCGCGGCCGTGGTTCCGGCGCAGCTCGATCTGCCGCCAAGCTTCACGGTCCGCGACCTGCTCTCGGACGAGTCATACGTGTGGCGGATCGGGCCGAACTATGTCCGATTGGAGCCCTCGGTCGCCCAGGCCCATGTGCTCGAGGTGCAACCTTGAGCAGCGGCGGCCCACCGACGCTGACGCACCTGATCACCCCGCGGCGGCCCTCGCATCGGCCTCCGCGACCAGCCGAGTCCGACGGCGCTGAAGCGCAGACCCGGCAGTGGTTCGAGGCAGAGCCGCTGTGGTTCAAGCGCGCCGTGTTCTACGAGATCCACGTGCGCAGCTTCTTCGACTCCGACGGCGACGGCTCGGGCGATCTCCGCGGCCTGACCGAGAAGCTTGACTACCTCCAGTGGCTCGGGATCGACTGCATCTGGCTGCTGCCGTTCTACCAGTCGCCGCTACGCGACGGCGGCTACGACATCTCAGACTTCACCAAGGTCAATCCCGACTACGGGACGCTCGAGGATTTCCAGCAGGTGATCGATGCCGCGCACGCACGCCGGATCCGGGTGATCGCCGACCTGGTCGTCAACCACACCTCGTCCGATCACCCCTGGTTTCAGGAGTCCCGCTCCGGTGGGCGGGGACCCGATAACCCCAAGCGCGACTGGTACGTGTGGTCGGACACCGAGGAGCGCTATCGCGACGCTCGTGTGATCTTCGTCGACACCGAGCCGTCCAACTGGACCTGGGATCCGGTCGCCGGCGCCTACTACTGGCACCGTTTCTTCTCCCACCAGCCGGACCTGAACTTCGAGAACCCCGAGGTCCAGGAGGCGATGCTCGACGTGCTCCGGTTCTGGCTCGACCTCGGCCTCGATGGGTTCCGCCTCGACGCGGTGCCGTATCTGTTCGAAGCCGAGGGAACGAACTGCGAGAACCTGCCACGCACGCACGAGTTCCTCAAGCGCCTGCGCCGCGAGGTCGACGCCTCGTACGCCGACCGGGTGCTGCTCGCCGAGGCCAACCAGTGGCCGTCGGATGTCGTCGACTACTTCGGCGATGGCGACGAGTGCCAGATGGCGTTCCACTTCCCCGTGATGCCGCGGATGTTCATGTCCGTGCGGCGCGAGGAGGCGGTCCCGATCTACGAGATCCTCGCCCAGACGCCCCCGATCCCGGACGGCTGCCAGTGGGGTCTGTTCCTGCGCAACCACGACGAGCTGACGCTTGAGATGGTCACCGACGAAGAGCGCGACTACATGTATTCGGAGTACGCCAAGGATCCGAGGATGAAGCTCAACCTCGGAATCCGCCGGCGGTTGGCGCCACTGCTCGACAACGGTCGTGATGAGATCAAGCTGATGACCGCGATCATGTTCTCGCTGCCGGGCTCGCCCGTGCTCTACTACGGCGACGAGATCGCGATGGGCGACAACGTGTTCCTCGGCGACCGCGATGGCGTCCGAACGCCGATGCAGTGGACCGGCGACCGCAACGGCGGTTTCTCGCGCGCGGATTTCGCGCAGCTGTACGCGCCACCTTTGATGGATCCGGTTTACGGGTATCAGGCTGTGAATGTCGAAGCTCAGCTGCGCACACCCACGTCGTTGTTGCGCTGGATCCACCGCTTCATCGCGCTCCGCAAGGAGCACCCCGTGTTCGGCCTCGGGAGCTACGAGCCGATCAGGCCCTCGAATCCGCGCATCTTCGCCCACATCCGGCGCTGGGAGGAGGACGTGATGCTGTGCGTCCACAACGTCGCCCGCAGCGCACAGGCCGTCGAGCTCGACCTGTCTGCGTGGCAGGGCCGGCACCCGGTCGAGCTGTTCGGACGCTCCCGGTTCCCAATGATCGGCGAGCTGCCGTATCTGCTGACGCTCGCCCCCCGCGGATTCTTCTGGTTCCAGCTCGTGGCGCCCGACGAGGCGGAGCTCACCGATGCCTGATCGGCTGCAGACGCCGATCGACCTCGCCGCGATGCTGGCCGGCGACGAGCTGCCCGCATGGCTCGAGGGGCAGCGCTGGTATGCGTCGAAGTCGCGCCACATCACCGGCGTTGAGCTGCTCGAGAGCGTCGTGCTCGACGAACAGCCGCCGCCGCTGGCGCTGGCGCTGATCCAGACGACGTTCGCGAGCGGCGCGCACGATCTCTACCAGCTGCCCGTGACCCTCTACCCCGACGAAGACGCTCCGAGCGACCAACCGCGGCTCGCACAGAACGGGTCCTGCAGCGCATACGACGCGCTCGCCGATTCCGAACAGGCGAGCCGGCTGCTGGCGCAGATCGACGCAGCCGCCGAGCTCGACGCGGACGGCGGTTGCCTGCGATTCCACCGGACGGGCACGGCGCCCCCGGTGGCGGCGAGGTCGAGCATCCGGCCGGTTGGCGCCGAGCAGTCGAACACGTCGCTGATATTCGACAACGAGGTCGTGCTGAAGGTGTTCCGCAGGCTGGAACCGGGCATCAATCCGGAGCTCGAGATGCTGCGGTTCCTGAGCGACAAGCGGTTCCCGAACATCGCCCCCCTGTACGGGTGGTACGAATTCAACGGCCGATCGCTCGCGACCACGCTCGGCGTCGCGCAGGAGTTCGTCCCGGGCGCGATCGACGGATGGGAACACGTGCTCGAGCAGCTCGCCTCGGGCGGCACCGAGCTGATCGAGCAACTCGCGCAGCTCGGCTCGGTGACCGGCGAGATGCACTCGGTCCTCGCTTCCGATTTCGGAGATCCCGCGTTCTCGCCTGAGACCCCCAGCGAGGAGGCGATGTCGCTGCTGACCGCGACGATCGATGAGGACGTGGAGCGGATCTTCGCCCGGTTGCCGGAGCTCGAGCCGCTGGCGCCGATCGCTGGGCGCGGCGAGGAGGTTCGTGAACTGCTGTCGACCCGCTCCCAGCTCGGATTCGGCGGGCGCCTGATTCGTGGGCACGGCGACTACCACCTCGGACAGACGCTGCTGACGCCACGCGGATGGGTCGTGATCGACTTCGAAGGCGAGCCGGCGCGGCCGCTGCCCGAGCGCCGCCAGAAGCGCCCGCCGCTGCGCGACGTCGCGAGCATGCTCCGTTCGTTCGCGTACGCCAGCTCGGCGCTCGAGATCCTCCGCGACCGACGTTCGCCGCCCGACTTCGAAGCCCGCGCGCGGGAGGGCTTCCTCGAGCGCTACTTCGCCGCGCTCGACAGCACGTTGCTGCCCGGCGGCGAGACGGCCGTCGAGAATCTGCTGTTCGTCTACGAGCTCGAGAAGGCGATCTACGAGCTCCGCTACGAGCTCGACAACCGCCCCGACTGGATCTCGATCCCGGCCGCCGGGATTCGGCGCATGCTGGAGTCCGCGTGACGCTCGGGGGCCGGCACACGTTCGAGCCGACGATCGGCGAGCTGGACCTCTACCTGCTCGGCGAGGGTCGGCATCAGCAGCTGTACGAGCGGCTGGGCGCCCACGTGGTCGAGCACGAGGGCGTCCGCGGAACGGCGTTCGCGGTCTGGGCTCCGGCCGCCCAAGCGGTCGCGGTCGTCGGCGATTTCAACTCTTGGGAGGGCCGCGAGCACGCGATGCGCCCGCTCGCCTCGAGTGGAATCTGGGAGCTGTTCGTCCCAGGCGTCGAGCAGGGCACGTGTTACAAGTACGCGATCATCGGCGCCGACGGCGAGCTCAAGCTGAAGGCCGATCCATTGGCTCAAGCCGCCGAGCTGCCGCCAAAGACCGCATCGGTCGTGTTCGAGCGACATCACCGGTGGGGGTCGCAGGAGAACAAGTGGCTCGAGCGGCGGCGCTCGAGCGAGCCGCTGTCGCAGCCGGTGTCGATCTACGAGGTGCACCTCGGTTCCTGGCGCCGGCGCGATGGCGATCACTGCCTCAGCTACACCGAGCTTGCGCGCGAGCTCGGTGACTACGTCGTCGACATGGGCTTCACGCACGTCGAGCTGCTGCCGGTGATGGCGCATCCGTTCAGTGGCTCCTGGGGCTATCAGGTGACTGGCTACTTCGCCCCGACACCGCGCCACGGCTCGCCCGACGAGTTGCGTGGGTTCATCGAGGCGCTGCACGAGCGGGGCGTCGGCGTGATCCTCGATTGGGTCCCGGCGCACTTCCCGCGCGACGAGTGGGCGCTCGCGCGGTTCGACGGCACGGCGCTGTACGAGCACGATGACCCACGCCGCGGGGCGCACCCCGACTGGGGCACGCTCGTTTTCAACTATGGCCGCCACGAGGTCCGCAACTTCCTGATCTCGAACGCTCTCTTCTGGCTGCGCGAGTACCACGTGGAAGGGATTCGTGTCGACGCGGTGGCGTCGATGCTCTACCTGGACTACTCGCGGCGCGAGGGCGAGTGGGTTCCGAATCAATTCGGCGGACGCGAGGATCTTGAGGCGGTCGCGTTCCTCAAGGAGCTCAACGAGGTGCTCTACGGCCGCGAGCCGGGCATCCTGTCGGTCGCCGAGGAGTCGACCTCCTGGCCGGGCGTGTCGCGACCGACGTACCTTGGCGGCCTCGGGTTCGGATTCAAGTGGAACATGGGCTGGATGCACGACACGCTCTCCTACTTCCAGCAGGATCCGATCTACCGGCGCTACCACCATCACGAGCTGACCTTCAGCCTGATGTATGCGTTCAGCGAGAATTTCGTCCTGCCGCTGTCGCATGACGAGGTCGTCCACGGCAAGGGCTCGCTGTACGAGAAGATGCCCGGCGACCGCTGGCAGAAGCTCGCGAACCTGCGCGCCCTGTACGGCTACATGTGGGCACACCCAGGCAAGCAACTGCTGTTCATGGGCGGCGAGCTCGCGCAGGAGCGGGAGTGGAGCCACGAGCGCTCGCTCGACTGGCACCTGCTCGAGCAGCCTGATCACGCAGGCGTTCAGACGCTCGTGCGCGACCTCAACCGCGCCTACCGCGCCGAGCCGGCCTTTTGGGAGCTTGATGGTGATCCGGCCGGGTTCTGGTGGCTCGAGGCCAACGACGCGGACGCGAATGTGATCGCGTTTGCGCGCGCCGGCGCGGAACGGATCGCGATCGTGGCCGCGAACCTCTCCCCCGTGCCCCGCTACGGCTACCGAATCGGGCTGCCGCGCTCGGGCCGCTGGGACGAGACGCTCAATACCGACGCCGCGTCCTACGGCGGCGGCAACGTCGGCAACCTCGGTGGCGTCGACGCGGAGCCGATCCCGTGGCATGACCAGCCGTTCTCGGCCGAGGTGACGCTGCCGCCGCTGGCGACGATCTGGCTGACCCAGGACGCGTGACGCGGCCCTACCAATCGGAGCGATCGCTTGGCGCTCGCTCGCTCGACGACGGTCGCGTCGAGTTCCGGGTCTGGGCGCCGCGCGCGCGGGAGTCGGTCGCGCTGCGGTTGCGTGGCGAGGACATCGAGCTCGACGATGCGGGTGACGGCATCTACGAGGCGATCGCCGCGGCGACCCCCGGCGAGGACTACTGGTTCGTCCTGGACGGCCGCAGATATCCCGATCCGTGCTCGCGCTGGCAGCCGCAGGGGCTGCGGGGCCCCTCCCGCGTGATCGAAACCGAGCCCCCGGCGCCGTTCTCGGCACCAGCTCGAGCGGAGCTCGTGATCTACGAGCTGCACGTCGGCACATTCACCCGCGAGGGCACGTTCGAAGCCGCCGCGCGGCACGTCCCCGAGCTCGCAGCGCTCGGGGTCACGGCGGTCGAGCTGATGCCGATCGCGGAGTTCCCCGGCCACCGCGGCTGGGGATACGACGGCGTCTACCTATCTGCCGCGCATTCGGCATATGGAGGTCCAGCCGGCCTGTCGCACCTCGTGGAGGCGGCCCATGAGCACGGGCTGGCGGTGATCCTCGACGTCGTCTACAACCACGTCGGCGCGTCTGGCGTCAAGGCGCTGGAAGCGTTCGGACCGTACTTCACGGCCAGGTACGAGACCCCATGGGGCAAGGCGATCAACTACGACGACGCCGGCAGCGGCGCGGTCCGCGAGTGGGTCTGCCAGAGCGCCGCCGGCTGGATCCGCGACTTCGGCATCGATGGCCTGCGGCTCGACGCGATCCACGCGATCTTCGACTCGAGCCCCGAGCACGTGGTCGCGACCGTCGCGCGCCGCGTCCACGATCTCCGCGACGATGCAGTCGTGATCGCCGAGAGCGACCTCAAAGATCCCGATGCGCACGGCGGCGGCGCGTGCGATGCGATCTGGAGGGACGACTTCCACCACGCCCTGCATGTGCTGCTGACCGGAGAGCGCGATGGGTACTACGAGCCGTTCGGGCGCGTCGAACAACTGGCGGAAGCGATGGCACGCACTCCCGCGGACCGGTTCGTCGTTTTCGACCAGAACCACGACCAGGTGGGCAACCGCGCGCTCGGCGACCGGATGGCGGCAGATGCCAGGCCGCTGGCGGCGTTCTGCACGCTGCTGTCACCGTTCGTGACACTGCTGTTCATGGGCGAGGAGTACGGCGAGCCGGCGCCGTTCCAGTTCTTCTCCGACCACATCGACAAGCGGATCGCCGAGGCCACGCGCAAGGGCCGGCGAGCGGAGTTCGCCGCGTTCACGCAGTTCGCGGGCGAGGAGATTCCCGATCCGCAGGACCCCGCGACGTTCGAACGCTCGAAGCTGACGCGCAGGCGCGACGACGCGCTCGAGGAGCTATACGAACGGCTGCTGGCCGCTCGCCGGCGGATCGGCCCACGCCAGGCGGACGAGATCGCCTTCGACGAGCAAGCCCGATGGCTGCGCGTCCGCCGCGGGCCCGCGGAGCTGGTGTGCAACTTCGCGCACAGCACGACGCTCGTGCCCTGCCGCGGGACCGAGGTCGAGCTGGCGACCTGCGAGCGGACGCCTCCGATCCGCGACGGCGCGGTCGAGCTGCCGGCGCTGTCGGGAGCGCTGATCCGCTGATGGAGGTATGGCCCGGACGCCCGTTTCCGCTCGGCGCCACGTGGGACGGTGGCGGCACCAACTTCTCGCTCTTCTCTGAGAACGCCGAGCACGTCCAGCTGTGCCTGTTCGACGACGACGACGAACAGACATGCGTCGAGATGACTGAGCGCACGGCGCTCAACTGGCACTGCTACCTCCCCGATGTCGGACCCGGGCAGCGTTACGGATTCCGCGTCTTCGGACCGTACGCCCCGAGCGAGGGCAATCGGTTCAACCCCGCCAAGCTGCTGATCGACCCGTACGCGAAGGCGATCGACGGGCTCGTCGATCCGACCGCCGAGGTAAGCGTGCTGCCGTACGTGCCCGACGGCCGCGGCGACGACGACGATCTGGAGCCCGACGACGAGGACGACGCCGCCGCGATCCCGAAATCGGTGGTGATCGATGACGGCTTCCTGTGGGAGGGCGATCGGCCACCACGGGTCCCGTGGTCGGACACGGTCATCTACGAGGCCCACGTCAAGGGGTTCACGATGCGCCACCCCGACGTGCGCGAGGACCTGCGCGGGACGTACGCCGGGCTCGCCTCCGACGCGGCGGTCGCGTACCTCGTCGACCTCGGCGTGACCGCGGTCGAGCTGCTCCCGGTGCACCACATCGCCGACGAGGCGTTTCTGGTCGAGAAGGGGCTGAACAACTACTGGGGCTACAGCACGATCGGCTACCTCGCACCGCACTCGGAGTACGCCGCCACCGGCAGCCGGGGCGCGCAGGTGCGCGAGTTCAAGGGCATGGTCAAGGCACTGCATCGCGCTGGCATCGAGGTGATCCTCGATGTCGTCTACAACCACACCGCCGAGGGAAACCACCTCGGGCCGATGCTGTCGTTCAAGGGCGCCGACAACCGCTCCTACTACCGGCTGATGCCCGACGATCCACGGCACTACATGGACTTCACCGGGACGGGCAACTCGCTCAACCCGGTCCACCCGAGCGTGCTGCGGCTGATCATGGACTCGCTCCGCTACTGGGTGGTCGAGTGCCACGTCGACGGCTTCCGTTTCGATCTCGCCGCGGCGCTGGCCCGGGAGTTCTTCGACGTCGACCGCCTGTCGGCGTTCTTCGACGTGATCCATCAGGACCCGGTGCTGTCGCAGGTGAAGTTGATCGCGGAGCCCTGGGACGTCGGACCGGGCGGCTACCAGGTCGGCAACTTCCCGGTCCTGTGGTCCGAGTGGAACGGCATGTACCGCGACACGATGCGTGACTTCTGGCGCACGAACGCGAGCCTCGGCGACTTCGCCTCGCGCCTGATGGGGTCCTCGGACCTGTACTCCGAGGACGGCCGCGAGCCGTTCGCGTCGATCAACTTCATCACCGCCCACGACGGCTTCACGCTCGGCGACCTCGTCTCCTACGAGCACAAGCACAACGAGGCGAACCGCGAGGACAACCGCGACGGCACCGACGACAACCGCTCCTGGAACTGCGGCGTCGAGGGCCCGACCGACGACCCCGAGGTGCTCGCGCTGCGCGCACGCCAGCAACGGAACTTCCTGGCGACGCTGTTCCTGTCACTCGGAACGCCGATGCTGCTGGGCGGCGACGAGCGCGGGCGCACCCAGCGAGGGAACAACAACGCCTGGTGCCAGGACAACGAGCTCTCCTGGTTCGACTGGAACGACTCCCCGAGCTCCCGCGAGCTGCACGAGTTCACGCGGCGGCTGATCGCGCTGCGCCACAAGCATCCGGTGTTCCGCCGCGATCGGTTTCTCGCCGGCCGCGAGCTGCAGGGGTCCGGGTTGCCGGACGTCTGGTGGTTCCGGGTCGACGGCCGCCGGATGACGCGACGGGATTGGCAGCACAGCGAGCCGGTGCTCGGCGTGTTCATCAACGGTGCCGAGATCCCGACTCCCGGACCGCGCGGCGAGGAGATCCGCGACGACTCGTTCCTGATGTTGTTCAACGCCCACTCGGAGGCGCGCACGTTGATGCTGCCGCCGCGACGGTTCGGAGCGCGCTGGGAGTTCGAGCTATCGACGGCCGAGCCGGACGTGGCCGCCGGCGACCGGCGGTACGGCGCGCGGACCGAGGTGCCCGTCGAATCGCGCTCGATCCTCGTTCTAAAGCGTGCTGCCTAGCCCGTTGACTCCGAGTCCAGGGGCAAATGGTCGCTATAGCGGCCTCCGAGCCCAGGGCTCCTCGCCACCACTCCTCAGCCGTGGGGCAAATGGTCGCCATAGCGGCCTCCGAGCCCAGGGCTCGCGGATTGCTCGTGCCTGAGTTGCGCGCCACCTACCGGCTGCAGCTGACGCCGGAGTTCGGGTTCGCCTCGGCGCGGTCGCTGGTGCCGTATCTGCGCGATCTCGGGATCTCGCATCTGTACCTGTCGCCGTCGCTCCAGGCGCGGCCGGGCTCGACGCACGGCTACGACGTGATCGACCCGGGCCGGCTCTCCGACGCACTCGGAGGTGAGGCCGAGTTCCGGCGGCTCGCCGGCGCGGCGGGCGCGGCGGGTCTCGGCATCATCCTCGACGTCGTCCCCAACCACATGGCGGCCGACGAGCGCAACCGCTACTGGGCCGACCCAGCACTGCGCGAGCAGTTCTTCGATATCGACCAGGTGACGGGGCGCCACCGGCGGTTCTTCGACATCGACGACCTCGCCGGCGTCCGCCAGGAGGACCCCGCGGTGTTCGAAGCGACCCATGAGCTCACACTCAGCCTCGTCCGCGAGGGCCTCGTCGACGGGCTCCGCGTCGACCACCCCGACGGGCTCGCCGACCCGGCGGGCTACCTGACACGGCTGCGCGCCGGCGGTGGCGATCGGGTGTGGGTCGAGAAGATCCTCGACCCCGACGAACGACTTCGAGACTGGCCGGTCTGCGGCACCGTCGGCTACGAGTTCCTCAACGACGCCTGCGCGCTGTTCGTCGATCCGGCTGCCGAGGAGCCGTTGACCGCGCTGTGGGAGCGCGTCTCGAGCGACCCGCGGACGTTCGGCGAAATCGCATCCGAGGCGAAGCTCGAGCAGGTCACGGGAACGTTCGCGCCGGACGTCGAGCGTTTGGCTCGCGAGTGGCCCGCGGTTGATCGAGCCGGCCTGGAGCGCGCGCTCTCGTCGCTCCCGGTCTACCGGACGTACGTCGATCCGGTGGCGCGACACGTCGACGCCGCCGATCGGGACGCGCTTGCGGCCATCGATCGCCGGATCGCCGCGGCGTTGCTGCTCGACGACCCCGCCCCGCCCGACTTCGTGACCCGCTTCCAGCAGACGACGCCGGCCGTGATGGCGAAGGGCGTCGAGGACACGGCCTTCTACCGCTACGGCAGGCTGCTCGCGCTCAACGATGTAGGCGGCGACCCATCGCGGTTCGGGATCGACGTCGAGCGCTTCCACGCAGGGAACCGGGACCGGGCGGAGCGGTTTCCGCTCGGTCTGCTGACGACGCAGACGCACGATGCCAAGCGCTCAGGCGACGTGCGGGCTCGCATCGCGGCGTTGTCGTGGGTGCCTGAGGAGTGGGCCGCCCACGCGGACCGGTGGCTCGACCTATACCCCGGGGACGCGCCCGATCCGGTGGAGCGCTACTTCCTGCTGCAGACGCTCGCCGGCGCGTGGCCGATCGAGCTCGACCGGATCCAGGCGTACATGGTCAAGGCGCTCCGCGAGGCGAAGCGGAACTCCAGCTGGGTCGAGATCGATGAGCAGTGGGAGCACCGCGTGACGCAGTTCTGCGAGCGGCTGCTGGCCGACGGCGCGTTCCTGCGCGAGTTCGAGCCGTTCTGTGTCCGCGTCGCGGCGGCGGGAGAGCGGATCGCGCTCGGCCAGCTGGTGTTGAAGCTGACCGCACCCGGGGTGCCCGACATCTATCAGGGCGACGAGCTTCCGTTCCGCGCGCTCGTCGACCCCGACAACCGCCGGCCCGTCGACTGGGACGCTCGCCGGCTTGCGCTCGCCGCGCTGCACGGTGGCGCCGACGCACCGGCGAAGCTGCGCGTCACGGCCACCCTGCTCGACCTGAGGCGACGGCGGCCGGAGGCGTTCGCCGGTGGCTATGAGCCCGTCGACGCCGGCCCCAGCACGTGTGCCTACGTTCGCGCAGGCGACGTCTTCGTCGCCGTGGCCACCCGACTGCACTCGTCGCCGGCGACGGCGCCCGCGGGCTGGCGCGAGACCGTACGCGCCGACGGTCTGGTCGTAGCCGAGCGCTAGCGGCTACTGCTGGTCGCGGCGCAGATCGGCGAGCCGCTCGGGTGACGTGGGGGCGTGCCCGCCGCGACGCTCGCGGGTATGCGGCAGCTCGTTACCGCCGCTCCCAATCGGCTTCGTCGTCGTACCAACGCCGGCGCTCCCGGTCACACGCGCGAAGACATACGCGGACAGCGCGATCACCAGGGCGATCCCGCCGAGCGGGACCAGCACGAGCGTGAACGCGCCACCGCCAATCACGCCGGCGACGATGACTGCCACGAACAGCAACAGGGCGGGCCATGAGATCCACATGTTGCTTCGCTACCCGGAACCGCTCGGTCTCGAACCCGTCATCGAGCACCGACGCCCTGGGCATCGAGTGACGCGTCGAGCGCGACGTCGAACAGCGACCGGACACGCTCCGCGGCCGTGCGCTCCTCAGCCAGGATCCGCTCGGCAACGCCGGCGGTGTCCATGTCGCCGGCCCGCTCGGCGACGCGGCGGAGCATCTCGTAGGCGCCGATCTCGAGATGCTCGACCGCGTACGCGAAGCCCGCGAGCTTGGCGGGCGTGTCGGGTTGCGCCGCGAAGAATGCCCCCCAGTTCAGCGCGCCCAGACGAAGTGCCGCGTCCTTGGCCGCGGACGGCGAGCCCCCGCGAGCCTCCAACCGCTCGGCGACGAGCCGCTGATGTTCCTCGGTCTCCGAGCGGTGCTCATCGTAGGCCTCCGCGAGCTGGTCACTCCCGGCTAACTCCCGACCCTTCGTGAGCAGCTGCAGAGACTGCCCCTCGATCGCATGGGCGTCGCAGAGGTATTTGGTCAGCTGCTCGCCGACGTCGTCTAGCTCGAGATCTCGCAGAGACGCGTCGGCGGCGATGTCGAAGCAATCGGCGAGCCGGTCCCCCATCGCCTGCTCCTGCGCCTCGATCTGGCGCGCCACCCGGACGGTGTCCGCGTCACCGGCTCGCTGGGCCGCCTTGCTGAGCAGGTCGTAGGTCGCCTCCTCGAGGTGCTCGTACGAGAACGCGTGCACCACGAGCTTGCCGGGCGTGTCGGGCTGAGCGGCCGCGAACAGGCCGAATCCCTTGCCGGTCAGAGCCCCAACGACGTCCTTGATCGTCGACGGCCTCGCCCCGCGAGCCTCGAGACGCTCGGTCACGAGCTGCTCGTGACCCTCGGTCTCGGTCAGATGCGCCGAGAACACGGCTGCCAGCTGCTCATCGCCGGCGAGCTTAGGTGCGGTCTTCATCTGTGCCAGCGCCTGGCGCTCGATTGAGTGGGCGTCGGTCAGGTACGTGGTCAGCTGCTGATCCATGTCTGCGGGTGCCATAGAGCCTCCTCTCGTTTACCCAAGTGCTGACCGCGATCTGATCCGCCTAAACGGGTAGAGCCATATCGGATGTCGTTCGCGCCTGCCCTCGTCGACACGCGCCACGAGTACGCGCACGTGTTCTCGATTTACGTGCCGATCGCGATCGGAGTGTTCGCGGTGGTCGTGGCCGCGATCGCGTTCGCCGTCCTGCGCTACCGCCGTCGCCCACCGTCGGCAGCCGCCCGATGGCACGAGAACAACCGGCTCGAAGGTGGCTACGCGCTCGTCCTCGCGGCCGTCGTGGCGTTCCTGCTGTACGTCAGCTTCTCTGCCGAGCACCAGGTCGACACGGTCTCGGCGCACCAGCGACCGAGCCTGACCGTCGACGTGGTCGGCTCGAAATGGGAGTGGACGTTCCACTACCCCGCGACCAGCATCACCGAGTACAGCGGCACCGTCGGGCACGAGCCGCTGGTCGTCCCGGTCGGCGAGCCGATTCGCTTCAACCTGACCTCCGCGGACGTGATCCATGCGTTCTGGGTCCCGGAGCTGCGCTTCAAGCGCGACCTGATCCCGGGCACGACCGAGAGCGTGACGCTCGACTTCGACCATGCCGGCACCTTCGGCGGCCAATGCGCTGAGTTCTGCGGTCTGCGGCACGCCGACATGGTGTTTACGGTTCGGGCCGTCAGCCCGGCGCAGTTCGCGACATGGGCCGCGCGCAGATGAGCGTGCAGGCCCCGGCACTCACGGCAGCTCCCAGGGTTCGCGGCCTGCTCGGCGCCGCCACCAGCACCGACCACAAGCGGATCGGGATCAATCTCGGATTGATGTCGCTCTTGTTCTTCCTGCTCGGAGGCCTGTTCGCCCTGCTGATGCGAGCGCAGCTGGCACAGCCGAACGGGCAGCTGCTCTCGGACGACACCTACAACCAGATGTTCACGATGCACGGCTCGACGATGATCTACCTGTTCGTGACGCCGATGGCGATCGCGCTCGCGATGTACCTCGTGCCGCTCCAGATCGGCGCCGCCTCGATCAGCGGACCACGCGCCGCGCTGAGCGGCTTCTGGATCTGGCTGGCTGGCGGGCTGATGATGCAGTCGGGCTGGCTGACGGCCGACGGCGCGGGCCGCGACGGCTGGTCGTCCTACGCGCCGCTGTCGAACGGGTCCAACACGCCGGGGGTCGGTCAGGACCTGTGGGTGCTGGGCGTGATCCTCGCCGCGGTCGGAATGTTGATGATGGCCAGCTGCATCGTGGTCACGATCGCGCGCCGCCGGGCGCCCGGGATGTCGCTGCTGCGGATGCCGGTGTTCACCTGGACCGAGCTCGTCTCGATGCTGATGGTGATCGGCGCGTTTCCGGTGCTGATCCTCGCGCTCGCACTGCTGTACGCCGACCGGCAGGGGGCGCACATCTTCACCGGCTTCACCGGCTCGATCGATTACCAGAACCTGTTCTGGTTCTTCGGCCACCCGGTCGTGTACGTGATGTTCTTCCCATACCTCGGCGCAGCGGCCGAGGCCGTTGCGGTCAACGCCCACAAGCGATGGTTCGGCCATACGGCGTTCGTCGCCTCGCTGATGGCGTTCGCGGCGCTGTCGATGAGCGTCTGGGCGCACCACATGTTCACGACCGGCGGGGTCACGAACGAGTACTTCGCGTTCACTTCAACGCTGCTCGTGATCCCCGCCGGGATCGAGTACTTCGACCTCGTCGCGACCCTGATCGGCGGCGCGATCGTGTTGCGCTGCTCGATGCTGTTCGCGCTCGCGTTCTTCATCCAGTTCCTGATCGGCGGCCTGACGGGGATCTTCGTCGCCTCGCCGGTCCTCGACTACAACGCGTACGGCTCGTACTTCATTGTCGCGCACTTCCACTACACGCTGTTCGCGGGCAGCGTCTTCGGGTTCTTCGCCGGCGTCTACCACTGGTTCCCAAAGCTGACCGGCGCGCGGCTGCGCGAGTCGCTCGGCCGCGTGCAGCTCGTGCTGCTCGTGATCGGGACGAACCTGACGTTCTTCCCGATGTTCTTCCTCGGGCTCGATGGGATGCCGCGACGGATCTCGCGCTACGCGGCGCACCCGGGCTGGGCGACCCTCAACCGCCTCGAGACCGCCGGCGCCGGCGTGATCGCCCTCGCGGTGGCCGTGTTCCTCGGCAACGTGGCGGTCTCGCTGCGCCGCCGCGAGCCCGCGGGCGAGGACCCGTGGCTCGGCCACACGCTCGAGTGGGCGACCTCGTCGCCGCCGCCTCCCCACAATTTCGACCGGCCGCTGCCGCCGATCCGCTCCTACGCGCCGCTGCTCGACCTCCGCCAGGCCGCCGAGGACCGCGGATGAGAGGCGGTGCGCTGGCTCCATTCGCGTGGGCGCTGCTGCTCGTCCTGCTCGGCGCGATCAACTGGATCTGGACCGGCGACGCGATCCAGGTCGGGACGTTCGGATTCGCGGCGCTGGCGATCCTGACGCTGGCGGCCGGACTGGTGCGCGCGGCGCCCGAGGCGCGACGCCGGGGCGCCCCCGAGCCGCGCGCCGAGACCGAGCCGATCCCGCAGATGAGCTTGGCGGCGTTGATCGCCGGGCTCGCGGTCGCCTCGATCGTGCTCGGACTGGCGTTCGGGCACTTCGCGATCTACTTCGGCGCTGGATTGCTGGCGCTGGCGCTCGGCCGGCTCGCGCTGGAGCGCAGAGCGCAGCATCGCTGGAGGGACCGATGACCGCCTTGCGCTTCATCTCATTGACCCTCGGGGTGGCGTGCGTACTGATTGCCGGCGTCGCAGTCGACGACCGGACGCTGTCGGGGCACATGATCGGGCACCTGCTGCTGCTCGATGTCGCACCCCTGCTGTTGCTCGGCGGCGCGCCCGTGATGCTGGCCCTGCGAATGCTGTCCCGGCCGGGTCGGCGGCGTCTGGTTCGAGTGCTGGCCCGCACCAGGCCGTACTCGCGTCCCGCCGTCTGCCTCGCTGTCTACGCGGTCGTCGTGATCGGCACCCACCTTCCCGCCGTCTACACCGCGGTCGACCGCAACGAGCTCCTCCACGCACTCGAGCATGGGCTGTACGTGTTCACCGGGCTGCTGCTGTGGTGGCCCCTCCACGACGGCGATCCGTCGCCGGCGCGAAGACTCGGCGGGCTCGGCCGCCTGCTCTACGCGCTCGCGGCGATGGTGCCGATGGACGTCGTCGGCGCGTACCTGAACCGCGCGCCGACGGTCGTCTACGCGGTGTACGCCCACACCCCGCACGCGGTCGTCGACCAGCAGCACGCCGGCGCGATCATGTGGGTCGGGGGCAGCATGATCATGGTCGTCGTCGGGCTGTGGTCGGCGGTCGGCGCGCTCGTCGCCGAGGAGCGCCGCCAGCGCGCGCGCGAGGCTCGGGTGGCGACGTGAGCACGCGCCTGCGACTCGCGGCGGCCGTGGTGCTCGGCGCTCTCGGGCTCATGGGGATCGCACGGGGCGCTGCCACGACGCCTGCGCCGGTCGCCGCGGCGCCGAGCAAACTCCCCGATGCTCCCGGCGCGGGCAACCCGACCGTCAGCTTCCCGACCTCGCCCCGCCTGAGGGCGCAGGGCGCGAGCCTGTACCTCGAGACGTGCTCGTCGTGTCACGGCATCGCGCTGCAGGGCCGCCGCGGAGTGGCCCCGTCGCTGACCGGCGTCGGCGCCGGACCGCTCGACTTCTACCTGTCGACGGGGCGGATGCCGCTCCAGAATCCGCACGACGAGCCCGACCGCGGGCCGGCGCTGTTCGACCGGACGCAGATCGACGCGCTGATCGCCTACATCAGCGCACACGGCGGACCGCCGGCGCCGGCCGTCCAGCCGTCCGCCGGAAGCCTGTCGGTCGGCCAGCAGGTGTTCACGAGCAGTTGCGCCGGCTGCCACCAGGTCATCGGCCGCGGGGGACTGACGCTCGGCGCGTACGTACCGAACCTCCAGGACGCGACCGCGCAGCAGATCGCCGAGGCGGTCCGGATGGGGCCATACGTGATGCCCCGCTTCGATGCTCGGCAGATCGACCAGTCCCAGCTCGACTCGCTCGTGCGCTACGTCCTCTACACCCGCCACCCGGACAACGCGGGCGGGTGGGGGATCTACAACATCGGTCCGATCCCGGAGGGAATGGTCGCGTGGTTCATCGCGATCGCCGCGCTCGTGATCGTCGCGCGGGTGATCGGGGAGCGGACGGCGTGATCGAGCGCCTCGCGAAGCTGATCGGGTTCATCGTCGCCGCACGCACGGCACTCCGCTCATGGATCGGACGCGACCGGTCCGGTCGCTCAGCGGGCGCAGCTGGATCGGCAGCGACCCAATCGGAGAGCGCGGATCCAGCGGCGCGCCAGGTTCCGTCCAACCGCGGCGCCGAGACCGTCGTCGCCGTCCTGTTGCTGCTCGCGGCGGCGCTGGCATTCGGCTTCACCGCTGTCTACGTCGCAGCCGGCACGAACACGCAGCTGCTCGGGGTCACGATCGGCGGCGCGCTGGCGCTGCTCGCCGCGGCCCTGATCGTCGCCGGCAAGCTCGTCGTGCCGCAGGAGACCGCGGTGCAGGAGCGCGACGTGCTGCTCGACGAGGAGCAGACCGAGGAGGTAGTCGAGCTGATCGAGTCCGGCGGCGAGGGGATCTCGCGCCGGGTGCTGCTGACCGGCGCGAGCGGTCTCGCGGGCGCGGCGCTCGTGACGGCGGCCGCCACCCCACTCGCGTCGCTCGGGCCACGGCTGACCGGGATCCACGACACGCCGTGGCATGCGGGAGTGGGGCTGATCGACGAGCAGGGGCAGCCGTACCTGGCGTCCCAGATCCAGACGGGCACGTTCTACACGGCGCTCCCGGAGGGCGGCGACGCCGAGTTGTTCGGCGCCGGACTACTGGTCGTCAGGCTCCCGCTGGAGATGATCGACCTGCCACCGGCGCGGCAGGACTGGGCGCCGGAGGGCATCCTCGCGTACTCGAAGATCTGCACCCACGCCGGGTGCGCGATCTCGCTGTACCGCTACCCGACGTACGGGCCGACGAGCGGCTTGGAGCCGGCGTTCACGTGCCCGTGCCACTACTCCACGTTCTCGCCTGGTGAGGGTGGAAAGGTCCTGTTCGGCCCCGCCGGCCGGCCATTGCCGCAGCTGCCTCTGATGATCGACTCGGGCGGCCACCTTCGTGCCGCCGGCGGGTTCGACGAGGACATCGGCCCGTCCTGGTTCGACGTGCACCGCGCATGAGCCTGGTCGGCCGGATCGTGCGACGGCAGGTACAGCGGCGGGTGCGGCGAGTCGCGCGCTGGTCCGAGCAGCGGATGGGCGCTGCTCGCGGGATCCGCTGGGTGCTGCGGTACGTGTTCCCCGACCACTGGTCGTTCCTGCTCGGCGAGATTGCCCTGTACTCGTTCATCGTGCTCGTCGGCACGGGCATCTTCCTGACGCTCTACTACAGCCCGGGGGACACTCAGGTCGTCTACCACGGCAGCTATCCCCTGCTCTACGGCCAGCAGATGTCCGAGGCCTACCGGTCGGTGCTCAACCTGTCGCTGAACGTCCCGGCCGGGCTGCTGTTCCGCCAGGTCCACCACTGGGCGGCGGATGTGTTCATCGCCGCGATCGTGCTCCATCTGATGCGCGTGTTCTTCACCGGCGCGTACCGCAAGCCGCGGGACCTGAACTGGTGGATCGGACTGACGATGCTGATGCTCGCGATCCTCGAGGGGTTCGCCGGCTACTCGCTCGCCGACGACCTGCTGTCGGGGATGGGGCTGGCGATTGCGTACTCGGTCGCGATCTCGATCCCGTTGATCGGCGGCCAGTTCGCGACGCTCGTCTGGGGCGGCAACTTCCCCGGCTCGAGCAGCTTCCTGGCACGGCTCGAGATCGTCCATGTGCTGCTGGTCCCGGCGGTGCTCGCCGTCCTGATCACGGTCCATCTGACGATCATCATGCGCCAGCACCACTCACAGTTCCCAGGGCCCGGACGCAGGGAGCGAAACGTCGTCGGCACGCCGCTGTGGCCCGCGTATGCACTCCGTTCGATCGGGTTGCTGCTGGCGGTTGCCGCGGTCCTGTTCCTGATCGGCGGCCTGATCCAGATCAACCCGATCTGGCAGTGGGGCCCGTACCACCCGTACCTGTCGACGAACGGCGCGCAGCCGGACTGGTACATGGGCTGGCTGATCGGCGCGATGCGGCTGATGCCGAACTTCGAGCCGGCGATCTCCGGTCACACGATCATCCCGAACCCGTTCTGGGGCGGCGCCCTGTTCCCGCTGATCGTCTTCGGGGTGCTGTTCGCGTGGCCCGCGCTCGAGCGCCGGATCACGGGCGATCAGCGCCGCCACGACCTGCTCGACCGGCCCCGCGACAAGCCGATCCGCACGGCGCTCGGAGCGGCGTTTCTGAGCTGGGTGGTGGCGGTGTTCGCGGTCGGCTCGACCGACCGGATCTTCTACCGCCTGCACATCTCCTATCCGGCCCAGATCCACTTCTGGCGCGCCGGCGTCTGGGTCGTACCCGTGATCGTGTTCTTCGTGACCCGCAGCGTTTGCCGGTCGCTGCAGCGCAGCCGCGTTCATCCGCTGCGGGAATGGCAGGGGACGGTGCTCAGGCGGCGACCGGACGGCAGCTTCGAGCCGCTGGCGGTCAGCCCCGATCGTCTCGAGGACCCAAGCTCAGAACCGCCGGTGGGGACCGTGCCCGGGCACAAGTAGCGAAGTTCCCCACCGTCGTTTCGGTCTGCCGCCACGGGGTAGGACTGCACTGATGAACGGACGCCGCCTGGTCCCGCCGTTCCTGCGTCAGCTCGCCGGGGATCCGCTCGGGCTGGGAAGCGCGGCGCAATCCGGGCGGTCGCAGGGCCTGACACCCCGTACCGCGACGGCCGACAAGGTAGTGCAGTCGGTCTGCCCGTACTGCGCCGTCGGCTGCGGCCAGAAGGTGTACGCCAAGGACGGCAAGGTGATCCAGATCGAGGGCGATCCGGACTCGCCGATCTCGCGCGGCCGACTGTGTCCGAAGGGCTCGGCGTCCGAGAAGCTGGTCAACTCGCCGATGCGCGAAACGAGGGTCAAGTACCGCCGGCCCGGTGGCACCGAGTGGGAGCACATCTCCCTCGACGTCGCGACGGAGATGATCGCCGAGCGGCTGATCGGGGCGCGCGCAGAGACCTGGGAGGAGGAGAACGACGAGGGGCACCCGCTGAAGCGCACGCTCGGGGTTCACTTCCTGGGCGGGGCGACACTCGACAGCGAGGAGAACTACCTGATCAAGAAGTTCTTCACGGCGATGGGGGCGCTGTCGATCGAGAACCAGGCGCGCATATGACACAGCTCAACGGTCCCCGGTCTGGGGACCTCGTTCGGGCGCGGAGGCGCCACCACGTTCCAGCAGGACCTGCAGAACTCCGACTGCATCCTGATCATGGGCTCGAACATGGCCGAGCAGCACCCGGTTGGCTTCCAATGGGTGCTCGAAGCCAAGGAGCGCGGAGCCAAGGTCATCCATGTGGACCCGCGATTCACGCGCACGAGCGCGATGGCCGATCTGCACGTGCCGATCCGCGCCGGCACGGATATCGCCTTCCTCGGCGGAATCGTCAACTACATCTTTGAGCACGACGCCTGGTTCAAGGAGTACGTGGAGCACTTCACCAACGCGCCGGTGATCATCACCGACGAGTTCGGAGACACCGAGGATTTGGAGGGGTTCTTCTCAGGGTGGAATCCCGATGGCGACGCGTACGCGATCAACTCATGGAGCTATGACAAGGCCGCCGGCGAAACCGCCGCCGGGGGAACTGAGCAGCGGGCCGATGTCTCCGGCGAGCAGGCTCACGGTGCCCACGGCATGCGACTGAAGGGAGGCTCCCCGCCGCGCACCGACCCTTCGATGCAGGACGAGCGTTGCGTCTTGTCGCTGATGCGCCACCATTTCTCCCGCTATACGCCGGGGTTCGTTGCCGACACGTGCGGGTGCAGCGTCGAGGACTTCACCGCCGTCGCGAAGGCGCTGTGTAAAAACTCCGGCCGCGAGCGAACCTCCGC
This sequence comes from uncultured Solirubrobacteraceae bacterium, assembly GCA_963712675.1. GTDB lineage: Bacteria > Actinomycetota > Thermoleophilia > Solirubrobacterales > Solirubrobacteraceae > Palsa-465. The sequence continues at coordinate 54,176 of CAVQJF010000012.1, read as the reverse complement.
AATCGTGTACGCCGTCGGCTGGACCCAACACACCGTCGGGGTCCAGAATGTCCGCGCCGCGTCGATCATCCAGCTGCTGCTCGGGAACATCGGGCGGCCCGGCGGCGGCATCCTCGCGCTCCGCGGTCACGCCAACATCCAGGGCTCGACGGACATCCCGACGCTCTACAACATTCTGCCCGGATACATCCCGGTGCCGCACCCGCAGCGGCACCCCTCACTGAAGAAGTTCATCGAGCTCAACGGGCCCGACACGGGGGCGTGGGGCAGGCTCGACGCGTACATGATCTCGCTGTTGAAGGCGTGGTGGGGCGACGCGGCGAGGAAGGACAACGACTACTGCTTTGACTACCTGCCCAGGATCGACGGCGATCACTCCCATTACGCGATGATGCTGAAGATGCTCGACGGGGGCGTGCGGGGCATGTTCTGCGTCGGCCAGAACCCAACTGTCGGCTCAGCGAACTCGAAGCTGATGCGGCTCGCGCTGGGGAAGCTCGAGTGGCTGGTGGTACGCGACTTTCAGCCGACCGAGTCGGGCGTGTTCTGGAAGGACTCGCCAGAGCACGAGTCGGGCGAGGTCCGGACCGAGGACATCCGCACCGAGGTGTTCTTCCTGCCCGCCGCCGCGCACACCGAGAAGGACGGCAACTTCACCAACACCCAGCGCCTGTTGCAGTGGCACTCGAAGGCCTGCGAACCGCCGGGCGAATGTCGCTCCGAGCTCCACTGGATCTACCACCTTGGCAACGTGATCCGACGGCGGCTCGCGGACTCCGAAGACCCCAAGGACCGGCCGATCCTCGATCTCACGTGGGACTACCCGCTCGTCGGCCCGCACGACGAGCCCGACGCGCAGGCCGTGCTGCGGGAGATCGGCGGGCGCGACGCGGACGGCGAGGCCCTCTCGAGCTACGACGACCTGCAGCCCGATGGCTCGACCGCCTGCGGCTCGTGGATCCACTGCGGCATCTACAAGGACGGGGTCAACCAGTCGGCCCGCAAGAAGCCTCGGACGCAGCAGAACTGGATCGCGCAGGACTGGGGCTGGGCGTGGCCGAAGGACACGCGGATCATCTACAACCGCGCGTCCGCCGATCCCGAAGGGAAACCCTGGTCAGAGCGCAAGCGCTACGTGTGGTGGGACGGCGATCAGCAGCAGTGGACAAGCCTCGGCGACTCGCCGGACTTCCCGCCGACCAAGGCGCCCGACTACCGGCCGGCGCGGTCCGCCAAGGCGATGGATGCGATCGCCGGCGACAAGCCGTTCATCATCCATCCTGACGGTCTCGGCTGGCTGTATGCGCCCAGCGGGCTCGTCGACGGACCGCTGCCCGCGCACTACGAGCCGCACGAGACGCCGTTCGCCAACCGGCTGTACGCGCAGCAGCAGAACCCCACCCGGCAGTCGTTCCCGCGCGCCGAGAACCCCTACCACCCGTCGGGCGAGGACCCGGGCGCCGCCGTGTTCCCGTTCGTGCTCACGACCTACAGGCTGACCGAGCACCATACGGCGGGCGGCATGTCGCGGACGGTCCCCTACCTGGCCGAGCTGCAACCGGAGATGTTCGTCGAGGTCTCGCCACAGCTGGCGGCCGAACGCGGCCTCGAGCATGCCGCCTGGGCGACGATCGTCACAGCTCGCGCGGCGATCGAAGCTCGGGTCATGGTCACCGCGCGGATCAAGCCGCTCGAGATCCAAGGCCGCACGATGCACCTGGTTGGCGTGCCGTATCACTGGGGAAGCGTCGGCATCGTGACCGGTGACTCGGGCAACGAGCTACTGCCGATCGTGCTCGACAACAACGTCCACATCTCCGAGTACAAGGCCGCCACCTGCGACATCCGGCCCGGCCGCCGGCCGCGAGGCAAGGCCCGGCTCGAGCTCGTAGAGGAGTACCGACGCCGCGCCGGGGTCAAGACATGAAGCTCGAAACCCAGGTCTGGCCCGGTTCGTACGGCGATCGCGCGAAGCCGAGGATGGGTTTCTTCACCGACACGTCGGTGTGCATCGGCTGCAAGGCGTGCGAGGTCGCATGCAAGGAGTGGAACCAGATCCCGATGTCGATGCAGGGATTCACCGGTAAGTCGTACGACAACACGGTCGAGCTCGGCGCCGACACATGGCGACACGTCGCTTTCATCGAGCAGCAGCTTCCTGCCGGCATCACCGACGGCGGCTCGCTCGTCCAGGCGGCGGAGCGGGCTCAGGCGATCGAGGCCGGCGTGCAGACCTATCAGCAGGGCGACGGGTTCCGCTGGCTGATGGCCTCCGACGTGTGCAAGCACTGCACCGATGCGGCGTGCCTGGAGGTGTGCCCGACCGGCGCGCTGTTCAGGACCGAGTTCGGGACGGTCGTCGTCCAGCCGGACGTCTGCAACGGCTGCGGGTACTGTGTGCCGGCCTGTCCGTTCGGCGTGATCGACCAGCGCGAGGACGACGGGCGCGTGTGGAAGTGCACACTCTGCTATGACCGCCTGAAGGACGACAAGGAGCCGGCGTGCGCACAGGCATGTCCGACCGATTCGATCCAGTTCGGCGAGCTGTCAACACTGCGCGAGCGTGCCGAGCGCAGGCTCGCCAGACTCCAGGACGCTGGCCAGGACAAAGCGCAGCTGTACCTCGCCGACGATCAGAACGGGATCGGCGGCGCAGGCGCGTTCTTCCTGCTGCTCGACGATCCAGAGGTCTACGGATTGCCACCTGATCCGGTCGATACGCGCCGCGATCTGGGCTCGATCTGGGCAAGCGCCGGCGCGGCCGCGGTGGCGCTCGCGGCGGTGATCGGCGCGGCGGCGTTCGGAGGGCGACGGTGAGCTCCGAGACCGACGTCCGGTCGTATCACGGGCAGCCGGTGATCAAGCAGCCGGTATGGAATTGGGAGATCCCGACCTACTTCTACACGGGAGGCCTCGCGGGAGCCTCTGCCGGGCTCGCGCTCGCAGCGCGGATCCGCGGCGAGGAGGTGCTCGAGCGGCGCGCATGGGCGACGGCGCTGGCCGGCATCACGGCCAGCCCGCCGCTGCTCGTCTCCGACCTGGGCGTACCGGTGCGCTTCATCAACATGTTGCGGATGTTCAAGGTGACCTCGCCGATGAGCGTCGGCTCGTGGATCCTGTCGGCCAGCGGCATGACGACGGCGGTCGCGGCGCTGAACGCGTGGACTGGGCTGCTCGCCGGGCCCGCGCGGATCGCCCGTCCCGCCGCCGCCGTGCTCGGGTTGCCGCTGTCGACCTATACGGCGGCGCTGATCGCGAACACGGCCGTGCCCGTTTGGCACGAGGGGCGCCAGGAGCTCCCGTTCGTGTTCGGCGCCGGCGCGGCCCTCAGCGCCGGCGCGGCGGCGGTGATCGCAACGCCGACTGATCGGGCCGCACCGGCACGCCGACTGGCGCTCGCGGGCGGGCTTCTCGAAGTCGCGGCAAAGAAAGTCATGAGGCGGCGACTCGGCGAACACGGATCCCCGTATGGCGACGGGGACGCCAAGCAGTGGGGCACGGTCAGCGACGCTTGCATCGCCGTCGGTGCGGCGTTGCTCGGGACCAGGGGGCGAGGTTCGCGGCTCGCCGCCTGCGCCGCGGGGGCGCTGCTGTCGGGGGGGGCACTGAGCGCCCGCTGGAGCGTATTCACTGCCGGCGTTCAGTCGGCGGCCGATCCGCGCTCTGTGATCGGGCCTCAGCGAGAGCGGATCGAGTCCGGGGCGAGCGCCGGCGCTGCGCGGTCGGAGCCACGCGTCGTCGCGTCCGCTTCCGAACCCCAGACCGCGGGTAGCTGACATTCATGGATGAACACGAACAAGACCCGACGGAATTGGCGGATCAGCTCGAGCGCGACGCGAACCGACTGGAGCACGGTGCCGAGGAGCTCGGCGAAAAGATCGACCATCTCCGCAATGAATCGGAGCCCAAGCGCGACGGCGACGCCGACGCCGACAGCGACAGCGACGCCGACGCCAGCTGAGCCCGACCTCCGTCGATCCGCCGGTTGCCGAGAGCTAGTGCCGAGGATTGACTGAGCTATTGAGAAGGTATACGCTCCGCCCAGTAAGTCGTTCGCAACGACGTGTGTCCAACGGATGCTGAGTCGTCTACCCCGGGGAGGTGAACGCGTTGATACCGGAGGTTTTCTCAATACGCGAAGAGCGCGAGGGCGGGGCTCTTCGCCTGACGCCGGTCGGCGAGCTCGATCTCGTGACGACGCCGATCCTCGAGCGTGCATTCGATGGCGTGTTGAGAGATTCCGACGCCGAGCGGATCGTCGTGGACCTGACGGAGTTGAGCTTCATGGACTCGACGGGGATCCATCTGCTGCTGCGAATGCAAGCCGCGTGCGGAGACGCCGATCGGTTGCGGGTGATCAACGGCTCCCGGTCCGTCCAGCGGATCCTCGACGTGACCGGAGTTCGGGCTCTGCTCCCGATCATCTCCAGGGACGACGACCCGCAGGCGCCACTGCCCAAGACGCCCGGCCCTTGACCCGTGGAGCCCGCCCTGTACAGCATCGGCGTCGTCGCACGTATGGTCGGCGTGCCGGTCTCGACACTGCGCACCTGGGAAGAGCGCTACGGGCTGGTGATCGCGGTTCGCAGCGCCGGCGGACAGCGTCGGTTCACGCGTAGACAGCTAGAGCAACTGGCGTTCGTCGTCGAGCGCCTCGAGCAGGGGTTTTCGCCCGGCGACGCCCATCGTCTGCTGGCTGAGGACACCGCGCTAGGCGGCGGGCACGCGACTCCGGGGGGCCCTCCGGAGTCGCAAACGGGGATCCTGATCCTGATCGCGGAACGCGACCGTTTCGCGGCGAGCCTCGAGGATTACCTGCTGCGCACGGAGGGATTCAGCGTAGAGATCGTGTTCTCCGCCGCGGAGGCCGAGCGGAGATTCGACGAGCTCGCGCCACGGATCGTGATCGTTGAGTTGATGCTCTCGGGCGGCGTTGGCGGTCCGCTGATTGAACGGCTCAAGCAAGCCGGCGCGACGGTGATCGCCGTCTCGCCGCTCGCGGCACACGAGGTCGCTGCCGAGCTTGGCGCTGCGGCTTTTCTGCAGAAGCCGATCGATCCGCTTGTTTTGGTGTCGACCGTTCGCGACCTGCTCGGAACGAGCGCGATCAGCCGGCAGCGATCGATCCAGCAGTGATCGACCGGCTCCTGAGCGGCAGCGCCCGACTCGACGCGATCCTCGGCGGCGGCCTGCCGGGGAATGCGATTCACCTGATCGCCGGGCCACCGGGGAGCGGCAAGACGATTCTTGCCGAGCAATACGCGTTCGCCAACGCGACGGTGGAGCGGCCCGCCGTGTACCTCTCCACGGTGTCGGAGCCGTTGGACAAGCTGGTCCGCTTTGGCCAGACGCTCGAGTTCTTCGATGTCGCCAGCGTCGGGCAGCGCGTCTTCTATGAAGCGCTCGGCGACGATCTCGAGGAAGGCGGTTTGCAGCGAATCCTCAAGCGGCTCCGCGCGGTGTTACGGGAACGGCATCCGGGCGTCCTGATCATCGACAGCTTCAAGGCGCTGGTGGAGTACGCCGACAGCCGCCGCGAATTCCGAAGCTTCCTCTACGAGTTGGCCGCGGACACAAGCGCCGTGGCCGGGTCGAGCTTCTGGCTGGGCGAATACAACCTCGAAACGATCTCCGGCCAGCCCGAGGCAGCGGTCGCCGACAGCGTCATCTGGCTCGGTCACCAGCAATCGGGAGAGCGCGCCAGCCGGGTGCTCGAGGTCGTCAAGCTCCGCGGCAGCGAGTACATGTCAGGCCGCCACGCGTATCGCATAAGCGCCGCGGGTCTGAGTGTGTTCCCCCGGCTCGCTGATGCGGTCGACAACTCGGAATACGACCTGCGCCCCGAACGCGTGTCGACCGGAATCGAGCTCCTCGACGAGATGCTGACCGACGGCTACTGGCGGGGCTCTTCAACGCTCTGCGCGGGTCCGTCGGGCGTTGGAAAGACGCTCCTGGGGTTGCATTTCATGATCTCTGGGGCGCTCGCCGGGGAGCGGGGCATCATCGCGAGTCTGCAGGAGAATCCGACGCAACTGGCGCGCGTCGCGCGAGGGTTCGGTTGGACGCTCGATGAATCTCTGACGATCATGTACCGCTCTCCCGTCGACCTCTATGTCGACCAGTGGATCTACGAGCTCCTCGATGCCATCGAGCGACAGGGAGCGAGGCGGGTCCTGATCGACAGCCTCACCGACGTGCTGTTCGCCAGCGGCGACGAGATCCGCTTCCGTGAATACATGTACTCGTTGATCCAACGCTGCTCGCGAGCGGGGGTCAGCCTGTTCATGACGACCGAGCTCCCAGACCTGTTCGCGGTCACGCGTCTGTCCGAACACGGCGTCTCTCACCTCTCGGACAACGTCCTGATGCTGCAATACATCCGCGACGAGTCCACGATCCGGCGTGCGATCACGGCGCTCAAGACACGCGCCAGCGGCAACGACCCTCACGTCCGAGAATTTCGCATCGGGCCCGACGGCATCGTGATTGACAGCGCTGCCGGCAAGTGACCTACGTCACGCTGCTCAGCGCTCGAGCTCAGCCCACACGGCCTTGCCGTCGTCCGTGGGCTCGACGCCCCACCGACGCGTGAGCGCGGCGACCACGTGCAGCCCCCGCCCGCCGGACACCGCCCGATGCCCATTCCGGCGAACGCGCGGCTGTACGCAACTGTTGTCGTGGACCGTGAGGCGCACAGCTGTGTCGTCGACCCGCACCACGACCAAAAACGGCGAGCGCGCATGAAGTACGGCGTTCGTGGCCAGCTCGGTCACCACCAGCTGAGCGTCGTCGAGCAGCCGTTCGTCCGCATGCCACTCCCGCAGCGCCCCGGCCACAAACCTTCGCGCCGCCTGCGTCGCCGCCGCGTCGGCTGGAAACCGGCACCAGACCTCGGCCGGCTGAACCCCGGTCCGCGGCTGATCGTGGCGTAGCACCGCGGTGTGGAGGTGACAAACCTGGTGAAGCGCCTCGGCATGCTGAGGCTCGGAGGCCGTTGAACTGCGGTAGCCACACAGAAGCGAGAAATCGAACTCCCGCCCGAGCTCGTTCCATCGCTCCTCGAGCTCGATCGCCGCGATCACATTGCCTGCGTCCCAAAGCAGCGCAACCATTTCGCCGTACGCCCGGACCGGACCTACCTGGCCCGCGTCGCGCACGAGACCGCCGACCACGCGCCGGAAGTCATCGTGGTCGATGCGCCCGTCGGTGATGAACTGCGCCATTGTCGCTGCCGCGTCGACCGAGACGAGCGACCCCTGCTCGACCGCCGCCGCGATGTCGATCCCGGCTGCCGCCAGCTCGGCGCTGACGGCTGCACCGTGAGTCTCAGTGGCGATGATGATCGCTGCTTCACCCGCAGCGATCGCCGCTGCGAGATAGCTGCCGACGGTCTGGGCGAGCTCGTAGTCGTGGTCATAGAACAGAACCACATGCTCATCCGCGCTTCTGGCTTCCGCTGTGTCGCTAGTCACCCTGTAATCCAGCCTGTCGGAACCCTTCGCTTCGGCAATGCTAGCCGCCTTTGCCTCATCCCAATCCGGCCTACAAGATCCGCGCCAGCACCGCGGTGACATCGTCGTGGAGCTGGTCGCCGGGCGGCAGCAGCCGGTCGAGCATGTACTCGCACAGCGCGCGCGGTTCGGCGGGGCCTTCGCGGGTCGCCTGAGCGAGTCGCGCAAAGCCGGCATCGAGCGATTCCCCGCGCCGCTCGACGAGCCCATCGGTGACCAGGACCAGGTTGCTACCGGAGCCCAGCTTCTCGGTCATCGATTCGTACTCCACTTCCCCGACCCCGATCGGAGGGGAGCCGGTCTCGAGGAAGCGCACCACCCCCGACGGCTCTCTGATCAGGGGCGGTAGGTGACCGGCGTTCGCCCAGGTGAAGGTCTCCGAGTGCGGATCGATGATCGCGTAGATCAGCGTGAACATGACCTGGTCGCCATCGAGCGCGAGCTGGTAGCCGCTGACGCGCGAGAAGACCTCGCTCGGCGACCGCGCCCCGTCATCGGCGACGGCGTAGGCGCGCGTGACGCTCCGGAGCTGGCCCATGGCAGATGCGGCCGGAATCCCGTTTCCGGTGACGTCCCCGATCACGATCCCGAGGCGGCCACCCGGCAACGCGAACGCGTCGTACCAGTCGCCGCCCACCTCGGCGGCCACGCCGGCCGCTCGGTAGTGCGCCGCGAGCTCGATCCCGGGCACCTCGGGGAGCCGCTCCGGCAGCAGCCCGCGCTGGAGCTCAACGGCGATCCGGTGATCCTCCTCGTGCAGCTGCGCCTGGCGGATCGCAAGCGCTGCGCGGTCGGCCGCGTCCTGCAGCAACGAGTGCTCGGTGCCGTCGAGCGCTCGGCGACCGGGCATCGCGACCGCGATTGCCCCGAGCTCCAGCCGCTCGAACATGATCGACGCCCGCTCCCAACCGTCACTGGTGTCCTGTTGCCCAGGCTCCTTCTTCTCGGGCGTCCGGTCAAGGGCCGCTCGAACGACGAGCTCCTCGGCGTCAGCGGCGTCGAGCACCACCTCCGCCTGCTCAGCACCGAGCAGCTCGACCACGCGCGTGGCGAGCTCGGAGACCATCGGCTCGAGCGACAGCGTCGAGAGTGCGTCCGTCAGCGCCTGCAGCGTGTGCAGCCGGTCGGCCATCCGCTCGGCATGCTCTCGGGCGGCTTGCTCGAGCAGCAGCTCGGCACGCGCCTGCTCGGCGCGCCGACGGACGCTGAGATCGACCCACTGCGCAAGCAGCAGCGGCTCCGCCAGCTCACTCGGCTCCACCGCCGAGGCGACGAGCGCGACCCACACCTCTCCGCCGTCGGCACGTTGCAGGCGCAGGTCCACCCCGCCCCATTCAGGCGCCGCCGGTCCCTCCTCGCCGGAGGCCACCGCGCGCAGCGCGTCGAGCAGCTCCTTGCAGTCGTCCGGATGACAGAGCTCGCCCACGTCGACCGCTGCGAGCGCCTCCGGCTCGCGCCCGAGCAGTCGTCCGAACGCGGGGTTCGCGCGGACGATCCGCAGCGACCCATCGAGCACCGTCTTGCCGATCGGCGCGTAACCGAAGGAGGCCCTGAGCAGCGCCTCCGAGCGTTCGAGTGCCCGCCGGCTGCGCTGCAACTCGACGAAGATCGCCACCTTGGAACGCAGCAGATCGGGGTCGTACGGCTTCAGGATGTAGTCGACGGCGCCGACGTGATACCCGCGTATCACCTCCGCGACGTCGTGCTGCGCGGCGGTCAGGAAGATGATCGGGATGTCGCGGGTTCGCTCGCGATCTTTGACCAGTCGAGCAGTCTGGAGGCCGTCGAGACCGGGCATCCGGACGTCGAGCAGAATCACCGCAAAGTCGCGTTCGAGCAGCATCCGCAGCGCCTGGGCGCCCGAGCCGGCCTTGGCGATCGGGAACCCGAGCGGCGCCAGCACGACCTCGAGCGCGTGCAGGTTCTCGGGCCGGTCGTCGACGAGCAACAACTCTAGGTCGTGCGTCGCTCCGCCGGCGTCAGCGGTCGCCTGCGGAGCGCTATCTACGCGTCCAGCCACACCCTCATCATCGCAACAAGCTGGTCGGTGTCCACCGGCTTGGTGATGTAGTCCGATGCGCCGGCGGCGATCGACTTCTCGCGGTCGCCCTTCATCGCCTTCGCGGTCAACGAGATGATCGGCAGATGCTCGAACCGGGGCATCGAGCGGATCGCGCGCGCGGTCTCGTAGCCGTCCATCTCGGGCATCATGATGTCGAGCAGCACGAGATCGGTATTCGGGTGCTGGTGCAGCCGCTCGATCCCTTCGCGTCCGTTCTCGGCGAACACGACCTTCATCCCGCGCTGCTCGAGTGTCGAGGTGAGGGCGAACACGTTGCGGATGTCGTCGTCGACGACGAGCACCTTCTTCCCCTGCAGCGGGGCGTCGCCGGTGCGCAGCCGACCCAGCATCCTTCGTGTCGGCGTCGGCAGCTGCGCCTCCGCGCGGTGGAGGAACAGCGCTGCGCGGTCCACGAGCCGCTCGGGCGAGTCGACCACGTTGATCACCGCCGACTTCGAGAGCGCGTCGAGCCGCGCTCGCTCAGCGCGTGGCAGCTTCTCCTGCACGAACGCGATCAGTGGCAGCTCCCGTAGCGTCAGGTGCGCGGTCACGCCCGCAAGTAGCGCGAGCACATCCTGGGCGTCGCCGTCGAGTAGCGCGACGCCGAGATCAAAGCCGCCGTCATCCAGCTCCTCGACCGCCCTGCTCGGGTCGATCCGGACCAACTCGACGTCATCGCCGCCAGCGATCAGGGCCGTCAGCTCGTCATCGAGACGGGCGCGTTCGGACTCGATCAGCGCGATCCGCCGTCCGCCCTGATCGGCGAGCCGGTCGAGCCGCTCCAGCACCGTCTCGAGCTCCGCGGCGTCGAGCGGCTCGGAGAGATGCGCCGCCGCCCCCGACCGCAGCGCGTCGATCCGGCCTGCCGGGCTGCCGAGGACCACGACCGGCAGGTGGCGCGTATCCGGATGCTTTTTCAGCTGTCCGAGGACGATCTCGACTCGCGGCAGGTCGCCCGCAAGCAGCACCGCGCGTGGACGGTGCTCGCGCGCGAGCGCGAGCGCGGCCGTCGGGCGAGCGGTGACGATCCCCTTGGAACCCTTGTCGTGAAGCGTGTCGAGCACTTGTCGCGCGCGCTCGCCATCGGCGTCGATCACGAGCACCAGGCGATCCTCTGGTTCGAGCTGCCGGCGGTCGTCCGCGTACTCGGAGCTCAGGGCATCGGCCGCCGCCACGAGTTCGCGCGACCCCAGCTGATCCGGCGCGGCGCCGTCGGGGCTCAGCTCCAGCGCTCGCTCGGTCAGCGGCAGGAAGAGCGTGAACGAGCTGCCCGTCCCGAGTGACGAGCTGACGCTGATCTCGCCGCCGAGCAGGCGGGCGATCTCCCTCGAGATCGACAGGCCGAGTCCGGTCCCGCCGTACTTGCGGGACGTGGTCCCGTCCGCCTGCTGGAACGCCTCGAAGATCGCGCCCAGCTTGTCGTCGGGAATCCCGACTCCGGTATCCGTGACCGTGAACGCGATCACGCGCTCGGCGTTGCGAAGCGTCTCGGCGCCGAACGCGGTGGCGGCGGGAGCATGACCAAGCGACAGCGTGACGCCACCGGTATGCGTGAACTTGAACGCGTTCGAGAGCAGGTTCTTGAGGATCTGCTTGAGCCGCTGATCGTCGGACACGATCGCCGCGGGAAGCTCGGGGTCGAGCTCGGCCGTGAACGCGAGCTGGTTCTGCTCGGCCACCGGCCTGAACGCCCGCTCGGAGTCCTCGATGATGTCCGCGAGCGCGATCGGAGCAAGATCGAGCTCCATCCGGCCCGCCTCGACCTTCGACAGGTCGAGGATGTCGTTGATCAGCGACAGCAGGTCGTTGCCGGCGCCGTGGATCGTCTGCGCGAACTCGACCTGGCGCGAGGTCAACTGCCCGTCCTCGTTCTCGGCCAGCAGACGGGAGAGGATCAGCATCGAGTTGAGCGGTGTGCGCAGCTCGTGCGACATGTTCGCGAGGAACTCTGACTTGTACTTGGACGACAACGCGAGCTGCGATGCCTTGTCCTCGAGGCCGCGGCGCGCTAGCTCGATCTCGTCGTTCTTGAACTCGATGTCGCGGTTCTGCTCTGACAGCAGCCGCGCCTTTTCCTGGAGCTCGTCGTTGGTTTCGCGCAGCTCCTCGGACTGCTTCTGCAGCTCCTGGGTCAGGCCCTGTGACTGCGTGAGCAGCTCCTCGGTGCGCATGTTGGCGCGGATCGTGTTGAGCACGACGCCGATCGTCTCGGTGAGGCGATCGAGGAAGTCGCGGTGCACGTCGGAGAAGGCGGCGATCGACGCGAGCTCGATCACTCCGAGGACCTGGTCCTCGAACAGGACCGGCATAACGAGGATGCCGGCGGGAGCCAACTCTCCGAGGCCCGAGCCGACCGTGACGTAGCCCGGCGGGACATCCTTGAGCACGATCGTCTTTCGGTCGAGCGCGGCCTGGCCGATTAGCGACTCGCCGATCATGAAGCGACTGTGCAGCCCGCTCCGTCGCGGCGTGTAACCGTATGAGGCAGCGAGCACGAGCTCCGTGCCCTCCGTCCCGGGCTCTGCGAGGAAGAACGCGCCGTGCTGGGCGTTGACGGTCGGCGTCACCTCGCTCATGATCAGCTGCGTCACGGCCGCCAAATCCCGCTGGCCCTGGAGCATCCCCGAGATGCTCGCGAGGTTCGTCTTCAGCCAGTCCTGCTCGGCGTTGCGCTGGGTCGTGTCGCGCAGGTTGGCGATCATCTGGTTGATGTTGTCCTTGAGCTCGGCGACTTCGCCCTGAGCCTCGACCGAGATCGACCGCGTCAGGTCGCCCTGGGTCACGGCGGTCGACACCTCGGCGATCGCGCGGACCTGAGTCGTCAGGTTGCCGGCCAGCTGGTTGACCGATTCGGTCAACCGCCGCCACGTCCCGGACACGCCCTCGACCTCCGCCTGGCCTCCGAGCTTCCCTTCCGTTCCCACTTCGCGCGCGACGCGCGTGACCTCGGCAGCAAAGCTCGACAGCTGCGCGACCATCCGGTTGAGCGTCTGCTTGAGCTCGAGGATCTCGCCGCGCGCATCGACCGCGGAGGTCTGCGTGAGGTCGCCGTTGGCGACCGCAGTCGCGACCTGGGCGATGTTCCGCACCTGGTCGGTCAGGTTGCGAGCCATGAAGTTGACGTTGTCGGTCAGGTCCTTCCACGTACCCGCGACACCCGGCACCTCAGCCTGGCCGCCGAGGATCCCCTCCGTGCCGACCTCGCGCGCGACGCGCGTGACCTCGGCTGCAAACGAACGCAGCTGGTCGACCATCCGGTTGATCGTCTCGGCGAGCGCCTCGACCTCGCCTTTGGCGTCGACCGTGATCTTGCGGGAGAGGTCGCCGTTCGCGACCGCGGTCGTGACCTGCGCGATCGAACGCACCTGGGTCGTCAGGTTCGACGCCATCAGGTTGACGTTCTCTGTCAGCCCCTTCCAGGTGCCGCTCACGCCCTCGACCTCCGCCTGCCCGCCGAGGATGCCCTCGGTTCCGACCTCGCGCGCAACGCGCGTCACCTCGGCGGCAAACGAGCGCAGCTGCTCGACCATCGTGTTGATCGTGTCCTTGAGCTCGAGGATCTCCCCGCGGGCGTCAACCGTGATCTTCTTAGACAGGTCGCCCTGCGCGACGGCGGTCGTCACCTGGGCGATGTTGCGCACCTGGTCGGTCAGGTTGGTCGCCATGAAGTTGACCGAGTCGGTCAGGTCGCTCCAGGTGCCGGACACGCCGGCGACCTCCGCCTGGCCTCCAAGCTTCCCTTCGGTTCCGACCTCGCGCGCCACGCGCGTCACCTCATCGGCGAACGCCGAGAGCTGGTCGACCATCGTGTTGACGGTCCGCTTGAGCTCGAGCATCTCGCCCTTGACGTCGACGGTGATCTTCTGGCTCAGGTCGCCGTTCGCGACGGCGGTCGTCACGTCGGCGATGTTCCGCACCTGGTCGGTCAGGTTGCGGGCCATGAAGTTCACGTTGTCGGTCAGGTCCTTCCACGTACCCGCGACACCCGGCACCTCCGCCTGCCCGCCAAGGATCCCCTCGGTACCAACCTCGCGCGCGACGCGCGTCACCTGGTCGGCGAACCCGGAAAGCTGGTCGACCATCGTGTTGACCGTGTTCTTGAGCTCCAAGATCTCGCCCTGCGCGTCGACCGTGATCTTGCGACCCAAGTCGCCGTTGGCGACCGCCGTGGTCACGTCGGCGATGTTCCGCACCTGGTCGGTCAGGTTGCGGGCCATGAAGTTCACGTTGTCGGTCAGCCCCTTCCACGTCCCGGCGACACCCGGCACCTCCGCCTGCCCGCCGAGGATCCCCTCGGTGCCGACCTCGCGCGCGACGCGCGTGACCTCGTCCGCAAAGCTCGAGAGCTGGTCGACCATCGCGTTCACGGTCGTGCCGATCCGGGCGAACTCGCCCTTCACGGGCCGGCCTTCGATCTCGAGCGCCATCTCCTGCGACAGATCACCCTCCGCGACGGCGACGATCACGCGCGCGAGCTCGGTCGTTGGCCGGACGAGGTCGTCGATCAGACCGTTGACGGAGTCGATCGCGGTCCGGTACGCGCCATCGGCGCCGGCCAGCCGCGCGCGCTCGGTCATCCGACCCTCGCGGCCGATCGTCTGGCCGATCCGCACCAACTCGGATTCGAGTGCCTCGTTGCGGGCGGCGAGCTCGTTGAAGGCAGCCTCGACACGACCGATCGCGCCGCGGCGGCGGGCAGGGAGGCGCACGCTGAAGTCGCCAGCGGCGGCCGCGCGTAGAGCTATCTCCAGACGCCCGAGCGCATCGGAGTGCCCGTTGTCGCCGTTGACCACCAGGTCCCGCGACTGAACGCCTGCGCCGCCCGCTTGGCCGACCACCGACTTCGCCATCTGCGCCTCTTTCTCTCCGAGCGCCCGGGGCGGTCACGCGCATGGGTGACTAACCCCGGCTCACGTGCTCTGATACCCGTTCAGGCCGACACTCAAACAAATTTCAGGCGAGATGCCAACTCTGAGCGTTGGATTTGCACACGTCCGTGCGTGCCGCGCCTCGATTAGGGGCACTGTCGAACGGACAGAACCGTGGGGCGACGACCAGCGACAGAACGGATGTCCCCTCGCCCCGTAACAACCCACACGACGAGTACCAGCCGATCGGCGACTATGGCCTGATCGGCGACTGCCACAGCGCGGCACTGGTATCGCGGTCTGGCTCCATCGACTGGTGCTGCCTGCCCCGGTTCGACTCGGGCAGCACCTTCGGCCGGCTGCTCGACGCCGGCCACGGGGGCCACTGCTCGATCGCCCCGACCGGCGCCGCGAGCACGTCCGAGGCCACGCGAGAGTACCTCGACCGCTCGCTCGTCCTGCAGACGACCTTCGTCGCGGCGGACGGCGAGGCACGGCTGACCGACTGCTTCACGATCGACGGGGACGCGGGCAGCGGCTCCGATCCTCAGACCCGCGAGATCGTCCGCGTGATCGAGGGCGTACGGGGCTCGGTCGAGCTCGACATCCGGATCGCGCCGCGCTTCGACTACGGTCAGGTCCGCCCCTGGATCCGCCGCCACGGTCACCGGCTGCACAGCGCGATCGGCGGCGACGACGGGCTGGTGGTGTGGTGCGAGCAGGAGCTCGAGCAGGATCGCGAACACGAGCTCGCCGGGCGGGTCACTGTCGCCGCCGGCGATCGGGTTCGGCTCTCGCTGCGCTATTGCCGCCCCGAGGCGATCGACGCCTCCGGGCCGTCCGAGCCCGAGCCGTCAGAGCTCGACGAACGTCTCTCGCGAACGCTCGACTGGTGGCGAGAGTGGGCGTCAGCGATCCGGTTCGACGGCGACGAGCGCTACGCCCTCGGCCGCTCGGCGATGACGCTCAAGGCGCTCACCCATCAACCGACCGGGGCGATCGTGGCGGCCCCGACCACATCGCTGCCCGAGGCGCTGCACGGAGCTCGCAACTGGGACTACCGGTTCGCGTGGGTGCGGGACTCGAGCTTCAGCTCGCGCGCCTTCGCCGCGATCGGATGCGTCGAGGAGGGGGATGCGTTCCGCGGATTCATCATGCGCTCGGCCGCGGGTCACGCCGAGGACCTCCAGATCGTCTACGGCGTCGGTGGCGAGCGCCGGATCGGGGCATCGACGGTCGACGGGCTCGAGGGCTACCGCGGCCACGCTCCGGTACGCGTCGGAAACGCCGCCTCCTCGCAGCGCCAGCTCGACGCCTACGGCGAGCTCGTCAACCTGACCTGGCGCTGGCATCGACGCGGCCACTCGCCCGGCGATGACGAGTGGCGCTTCCTCGTGTCGCTGATCGAGCACGCGGCCGAGCACTGCTCGGAGCCGGACTGCGGGATCTGGGAGTGGCCCGGCGAGCCCGACCACTTCGTCCACTCGAAGGTCCTCTGCTGGTCGGCCCTCGACCGGGGAATCCGACTCGCCGACGAGTGCATGCGCCGAGCGCCCACGCGCCGGTGGAAGCAGGCCCGCGACGATCTGCGCAACGAGATCGAGCGCCGCGGATACGACTCGAAGCGGGGGATCTTCGTGCAGGCGTTCGGCCGGCGCGAGCTCGACGCGGCGCTGCTGCTGCTGCCGACGGTGGAGTTCATCGCTTGGGACGACGAGCGGATGGTGCGGACGATCGCCGCGATTCGCGAGGAGCTCGACGCGGGCGACGGCCTGCTGTACCGCTACCGGCGCGCGGACGGACTGCGTGGGCGCGAGGGCGCGTTCCTGTGTTGCTCCTTCTGGCTCGCGGAGGCGCTCGCAGAGATCGGGGAGCTCACCGACGCCCAAGCGGTGTTCGACCGCGCGCTCGCGTGCGCCAACGATCTCGGGCTGTTCTCGGAGGAGATCGACCCGCGGACCGGCGAGCCGCTCGGCAACTTTCCTCAGGGGTTGACGCACCTCGCTCACATCAACGCCGCCGTCGCGCTGGCACAGGCACGGGAGCGTTAGCAGCCGGGCGGGAACGGGTAGCGGAATCAAAGGGCCGCAACCAGAACAAACGGGCCGCAAGTAGAAAGGCAAACCGATGAGCCAGACCGTCGGCGACTACCTCCTCGACCGCCTCACGACTTGGGGCATCAAACGGATCTACGGCTATCCGGGCGACGGCATCAATGGATTGTTGGGCGCGTTCGAGCGCTCGAGCAACGGCAACAAGCGGGCGGAGCGGCCGGAGTTCATCCAGGCCCGCCACGAGGAGATGGCGGCGTTCATGGCCTGCGCCCACGCGAAGTTCACTGGCGAGCTCGGCGTCTGTATGGCGACCTCGGGACCGGGCGCGATCCATCTGCTCAACGGCCTCTACGACGCAAAGCTCGACCACCAGCCGGTGCTCGCGATCGTCGGGCAGCAGGCGCGGGCGGGGTTGGGCGGCAGCTACCAGCAGGAGGTCGACCTGACGACGCTGTTCAAGGACGTCGCGCACGAGTACGTTGAGATGGCAACGGTTCCGGCGCAGATCCGCCACCTCGTCGACCGCGCGTGCCGGATCGCGCTCTCGGAGCGGACCGTGACCGCGCTCATCGTCCCCAACGATCTCCAGGACTCCGACGCTGTGGAGGAGCCGCCGCGCGCGCACGGGACGGTGCACTCGGGCCCGGGTTACACGCGACCGAGGATCGTGCCGACCGACGCCGAACTGGACCGCGCCGCCGCCGCGCTTAATGCGGGCGAGCGAGTCGCGATGCTCGTCGGCGCTGGTGCGCTCGGCGCCGCCGACCAGGTCGTGCAGGCTGCCGAGATCCTCGGTGCCGGGGTCGCCAAGGCGCTGCTCGGCAAGGCGGTGCTGCCGGACGAGCTGCCGTACGTGACCGGCTCGATCGGGCTGCTCGGGACCAAGCCGAGCTGGGACCTAATGCAGGACTGCGACACGCTGCTCGTGGTCGGCTCGAGCTTCCCGTACTCGGAGTTCCTGCCTGAGGAGGGCCAGGCTCGCGGCGTCCAGATCGACATCGACGGGAAGATGATCGGGATCCGCTACCCGATGGAGGTCAACCTGATCGGGGACAGCGCGGAGACCCTGCGCGCCCTGTTGCCGCGACTCGAGCGCAAACAGGATCGCTCGTGGCGGGAGAAGATCGAAGGCGAAGTCGCCGAGTGGTGGCGGCTGATGGATAGCCGTGCGCACCTCGACGCCGATCCGATCAACCCGCAGCTCGTGTTCCACGAGCTCTCAAAGAGACTTCCCGACCGCGCAATCCTGAGCTCGGACTCGGGCTCTTCGGCGAACTGGTACGCGCGTGACGTCAAGTTGCGCACCGGGATGAAGGCCTCGCTGTCGGGCACGCTCGCGACCATGGGACCCGGCGTTCCGTACGCGATCTCCGCGAAGTTCGCCTACCCCGACCGTCCGGTGTTCGCGCTCGTCGGCGACGGCGCGATGCAGATGAACGGAATCAACGAGTTGATCACGATCGCCAAGTACCGCGACCAGTGGGTCGACCAGCGGCTGATCGTGCTGGTGCTCAACAATCGTGACCTGAACCAGGTCACCTGGGAGCAGCGCGCGATGGAGGGCGACCCCAAGTTCGAGGGCTCCCAGGACCTCCCTGACTTCCCGTACGCACGCTACGCGGAGCTGATCGGGCTGCGTGGGATCCGCGTCGATTCGCCCGAGCAGGTCGGCCCTGCGTGGGATGAGGCGCTCGCCTCCGACCGCCCCGTCGTGTACGAGGCCGTGACCGATCCCGAGGTCCCGCCGCTGCCGCCGCACATCACGGTCGAGCAGGCGAAGGCGCTGTCTTCGGCGCTGTTCGCCGGCGACCCGAACGCCGGGCGGATCATCCGGCAGTCGTTCAAGCAGATGGTGCAGGAGTTCCTGCCGGGCCGATGACGGCGACAGCTGCGCGCGCCATCGAGGTGCCGGTCGAGGGGCTGGAGATCGAGGCCTTCACGATTCCGACGGACGCCCCCGAGGCGGATGGAACGCTCGCCTGGGATGCGACCACGATCGTCGTCGTACACGCGTATGCGGGCGATCATCGGGGCATCGGCTACAGCTACGCCGACGTCGCCACCGCGAAGCTGATCGACTCGAAGCTCGTCGACGTCGTCCGCGGCGCGGACGCGATGTCGCCGCAGGCGGCGTGGAGCGCGATGGTCCGCGCGATCCGCAACCTCGGCCGGCCGGGGATCGCGTCGATGGCCATCTCCGCGGTCGACACGGCACTGTGGGATCTCAAGGCGCGGCTGCTCGAGCTGCCACTGTCGATGTTGCTCGGGAGCGTTCGCGAGTCCGTGCCCGTGTACGGCTCGGGCGGGTTCACCGCTTACTCGGCGGAGCGCCTCGAGTCCCAGCTCGGGGGCTGGGTGCTGGCTGGGATCCCCAGGGTCAAGATGAAGATCGGCTCCTCGCCGGTCGACGATCCGGGGCGGGTGCGAGCGGCGCGCGAGGCGATCGGGCCGAACGCGGAACTGTACGTCGACGCCAACGGGGCCTATTCGCGCAAGCAGGCACTGGCGCTCGCCGAGCGCTTCGCGGCCGATGCGAACGTGGCCTGGTTCGAGGAGCCGGTCTCCTCCGACGACCTCGTCGGCCTGCGGCTGCTCCGCGACCGTGCGCCCGCTCGGATCCAGGTCGCCGCCGGCGAGTACGGGTATGACGTCGTCTACTTTCGCCGGATGCTCGAAGCCGGGGCGGTCGACGTGCTGCAGGCCGATGTGACCCGGTGCGGGGGAATCACGGAGCTGCTGCGGGTCGACGCGCTCTGCGTCGCCCACGGCGTGCCGCTGTCGCTCCACTGCGGCCCGTCAGTCCATCTGCATCCGGCGCTGGCGCTGAAGCAGCTCGAGCATCTCGAGTATTTCCACGACCACGTGCGGATCGAGCAGTTGCTGTTCGACGGCGTGGCTCGACCAGATGGCGGCGCCCTGTTTCCGGACCTCGAGCGGCAAGGGAACGGGCTGGAGCTGAAGCGCTCGAACGCGGATCGATATGCCGTTTGAGCCCGTCCGTCGCTGGTGGCGGAACGTCAGCCACGGCCGGATGCAGCGAACGCTGGCGGCGACGACCGCGTTCAGCGCGCTCCCGCTCGGCCTCGAGATCTACTTCGAGCACTTCCGTGGCTCGTTCGGCGACAAGTGGATGTGGACGCCGGTGGTCCTCTCACCGGCGCTGACTGCGGCTGGGCTCGCGGGTGTGCGCTCCGAGCGCGCGGCGCGGACCTGGCTGCCCGTCGTCTCGGCGCTCTACTGCGCCGACGGGATGATCGGCGTCATCACCCACGTTCGGGGGGTCTCGCGCAAACCGGGCGGCTTCCGGGAGCCGCTGTTCAACATCGTCATGGGTCCGCCGCTACTCGCGCCGGGATCGCTGGCGCTCGTTGGCGGGATGGGCCTAGCGGCGGCGGCGCTCGGGCGCGAGAAGTGAGTCTCCGCGACTTCTCACTCCCCTCCCACCTGCCGAATCTGCGCCCGGACCGGCAGCCCGCGGACCCCGACGAGCTCCCGCGGCAGCGAAACGGAGTCACGCCTCAGATGCACGGCCGCTACCCCGACTACAACGTCCTCGACGAGGCGCGCCACTGGGACGATGTGACCCGTCAGGTCGTCATGCAGCGGGTAGACGAGGTGCCCGAGATCCGGTTCTTCACCGGGCCCGAGGCGGCGGCGCTCGGTGCGTTCTGCGACATCGTCATGGCGCAGGACCGCGAGCCACGGATCCCAGTGCTGAGGATGGTCGACGCGAAGCTGTTCGACGGCAGGCTGGACGGATTCCGCTACGCCGACATGCCCGACGATCGCGAGACCTGGCGGCGGGTGGCGGCGGGGCTTGACGCAGCCGTGATCCAGCACGGCGTCTCCGAGGGCTTCGCGCTCGCCCCGGCCGACGTCCAACGTACGGTCGTGACCGCGTTCTCGGAGGGGAAGCTGCACGGCCGTGTCTGGGACGAACTGCCGTGCGCGCGCGCGTGGAGTGTCGTGATGCGCGCGGTGCTGAGCGAGTTCTACTCGCATCCGTGGGCGTGGAATGAGATCGGCTTCGGTGGTCCCGCATACCCGCGCGGTTACGCGCGCTTCGGGGTCGGCCAGCGTGAGTCGTGGGAGGGAGCGTCCGCTTCGGACCCGGACCCGGTCCACGAGGACCTCTGCTGAGCATGTCGCTTCCACACACGCTGCGTACGCTGGCCCGTGGTGCGATCCGGCCGCCGGACAACGACTCCGCCTTCCTGCTCGACGTCCACCGCCGCGCTGTCCCAACCGAGCGGATGGCGCGCTACGGCCTCGACTACGAGGTCGATCTGGCGATCGTCGGAGCCGGCGCCGGTGGCGGCACACTCGCCCAACGGCTAGCGCGGCGTGGGTGGAAGGTCGTCGTCTTCGACGCCGGGCCGTTCTGGGATCCCGACGAGGATTGGGTCTCCGACGAGGCGGGCTCGCACGCGCTGTACTGGAACGAAGAGCGGGTCATCGGTGGCTCGGATCCGGTCGAACTCGGCAAGAACAACTCGGGCCGCGGCGTCGGGGGCTCGATGGTCCACTACGCGGGTTACTGCCCGCGCTTTCATCCGTCCGACTTCGAAGTGCACAGCCGCGACGGCGTCGGCGAGGACTGGCCGATCGCCTACGAGGATCTGAAGCCGGAATACGAACGCCTCGAGCTCGAACTGCCCGTCTCCGGAGACCACTGGCCATGGGGCGACCCGCACGGTTATCCGCACACGGCCCACCCGGTCGCAGGCGGCGCCGAGCTCGCACGGGAGGGAGCGCGGCAAATCGGGATCGAGATGCGTGTCGGGCCCGTGGGGATCACAAACGGTGCTTTTGGGAACCGCCCGCACTGCATCTACAGAGGCTTCTGCCTCCAGGGCTGCAAGGTCAATGCCAAGGCGTCGCCGCTCGTGACCCACCTCCCTGATGCGATCGAGCACGGCGCCGAAATCCGGGCGGATTCGATGGCCGCGCGGATCGCCGTCGACGAGGGCTCGGGCCGTGTCACGGGCGTGGAGTACTTCGATCGAAATGGTGCTCAGCGCTTCCAGCGAGCCGCAGCGGTCGCCATCGCCTGCTACTCGATCGAGACGCCCAGGCTGTTGCTCAATTCAACGAGCCGCCGCTTCCCACACGGGCTCGCGAACGGCAACGATCAGGTCGGCCGCTGCGTGATGGTGCAGGGCGCTCCGCAGGTCGCCGGCAGATTTCCGATGGAGATGCGGATGTACAAGGCGCCGCCGCCCGAGATCTCCTCCGAGCAGTTCTACGAGACCGATCCTGAACGCGGGTTCGCGCGCGGGTTCTCGATCCAAACCGTCGGCCCGCTCCCGATCGGCTGGGCCGAGCACGTCCTCGCCGACGGACACTGGGGCGGCGCGCTGCGCGAGTACATGCGCGACTACAACCACTGGTACACGCTCGGCATCCTGTCCGAGCTGCTACCGCTGCCCGAGAATCGAGTCACGACCGTCACGGAGGTCACCGACCGGCACGGACTGCCGGTGGCACGGATGGACTACTGGCAGTGCGATAACGATCGCAAGAACATCGCCTACGCGAAGCAGACGCTGAAACGGATCCTTGAGGCCGCCGACGCGCAGGACACGCTCGAGATCGATCGCTACGCCCACCTGGTCGGCGGCTGCAGGATGGGCTCCGATCCGGAGCGGAGCGTCGTCGACTCCGACCATCGCGCGTGGGACGTGCCGAACCTGTTCGTCGCGGACGGCAGCGTGATGCCGACGCAGGGATCGGCCAATCCAGCGCTGACGATCATGGCGCTCGCCTCACGGCTGGCGCGCCGGCTCGACGAGAAGCTCACCGGTGCAGCGACGGCCGGTCGTCGCCGGCCAGCAGTGCTGCCCCGGCGCCGGCAGCGCTCAGCGCCGCCGCCAGCCCCAGCCCGATCGGGAGCCGGTGGCGGCTGACCCACGCCTGCGGGCTGTGCCGGTGTGCGATCTGGTCGAAGATCCCATGCGCACCCTCATCGTGGTCGCTGTCAACCGGCTCGAACAGGTCGGCGGCCGCGGCGCCGTCGAACGGCTGATCGGTCTGCTGCCCCTTGACCGCGGTCCGCGCCAGGTACCACTCCGCGAACCACGGCGCCACCTTGTTGCCGAGGATCGTGTACACGGTCGGCAGCCCGACGTAGAGCTCGCGGCGGCGGTGGTGCGCGGCCCAATGGATCGCGCGGGCCGCAACCTCGGGCTGATAGATAGGCGGCACGGGTTGCGGGTGGCGCGGCATCCGGCTCAGGCAGTGATCGAACTGCGGCGTGTTCAGGCCCGGAAGCTGGACCATCGTTGTGTGGACGTTGCTGCCGCGGTGCCGAAGCTCGCACCGGAGCGATTCCTGAAAGCCCTTGATCGCGTGCTTGGCACCGCAATACGGCGCCTGAAGCGGGATCCCGCGGTACGCGAGCGCAGATCCGACCTGGACGATCGTGCCGCGGTCGCGTGGCAGCATCCGCTTCAGAGCGGTACGGGTACCCCACACGGTGCCCAGATATGTGACTCGCGTCGCGCGCTCGTACTCCGCTGGGTCCACATCGGTGAAGTACGCGAACACCGTCGTCATCGCGTTGTTGACCCACACGTCGATCTCGCCGAGCTCGCGCTCGATCGCGTCGGCCGCTTCGTCCACCGCTTGCGCGTCGGCGACGTCTGCGACCTGGATGAAAGCTCGTCCCCCCGCGCAGCGGACGTCGTGGGCGGCTCCCTCGAGCCCCGCTCGGCCGCGCGCGATCAGCGCGACGGTGGCACCGTGGCGTCCGAACTCGACCGCGACCGCGCGCCCGATCCCGGCCGACGCGCCGGTGACGACGACTACCTCAGCGCCAGCCACTCGGCGACCGCCTTTAGATCGGCTACGAACGCGCCCATCGCCTCGTCGCGCTCCTTCTGGGTATCGAAGCGGAGGATCGCGCTCGGATGAGTCGTGATCGTGACCAGCTCCGCGAGGTCGGACTCGATCGGCCGCCCGCGATCGCGGCCGATCCTGATCGATGGACCGAGCAGCGCCTGCGCCGCGGTGGCGCCGAGCAGCACGACGGCTTCGGGCTTGACGAGCTTCAGCTCGGCGTCGAGCCACGGCAGGCACGCACTGACGTGCCATCGGTCGGGCTTCTGGTGGATCCGCCGCTTGCCCCGCGCCTTGTACCGGAAGTGCTTGACCGCGTTCGTCACATAGACGTCTTCGCGGGCGATGCCCGCCTGCTCGAGTCCGCGGTCGAGCACCTTGCCGGCGGGCCCGACGAACGGATGTCCCTCGATGTCCTCCCGATCTCCGGGCTGCTCGCCGACGAGCACCACGTGCGCCTTGGCGGGCCCCTCGCCGAGCACCGGCTGGGTCGCAGGGGCCCACAGGTCGCACGCCCGGCAATCATCGATCGCGCTTTGCAGCGAACGAAACGACGGTCGCGCCGGGACGGGCGCGGGCGGATATTCCGTAGCCTGGGCTGGCATCGCGTTAACGGCCTACCCGCGCGATGAAGCCAGTACGCATCGGCTGCTCGGGGTGGCAGTACGCGGACTGGAAGCAGCGGTTCTACCCGCCGCGAACACCCCAGCGCCTGTGGTTATCGTCGTACGCCGAGCGGTTCGACACGGTGGAGGTCAACTCGACCTTCTACCGGCTCGCGCGGCGCGACGCGGTCGCCGCGTGGGTGCGTGACACGCCCGAGGGATTCGTGTTCTCGGTCAAGGCGAGTCGCTATCTGACCCACGTGAAGCGGTTGGTAGACGTCT
Source organism: uncultured Solirubrobacteraceae bacterium (assembly GCA_963712675.1). Classification (GTDB taxonomy): domain Bacteria; phylum Actinomycetota; class Thermoleophilia; order Solirubrobacterales; family Solirubrobacteraceae; genus Palsa-465. The sequence goes on along the minus strand of CAVQJF010000012.1, from coordinate 29,957 downwards.
CAGATGGGATCAAGCGCTTCTACGAGCCGCTGGAGCCGCTGCTGGAAGCCGGCCGGCTCGGGCCGGTCCTGTGGCAGCTGCCGGAGAACTTCCACCGAGACGACGAGCGGTTGGAGGGATGGCTCGACCTGCTGCCAGAGGGGCTGCACACGATCGAGTTCCGTCATCAGAGCTGGTTCTGTCCCGAGGTGCTGGACGCGCTCCGCGCCAGGGGTGTGGCACTGACGATCGGCGATCATCCAGAGCGCCCGTTTCAAAGCCACGAAGCCACCGCCTCGTGGCGGTTCGTCCGCTTTCATTACGGAGCCCGCGGCCGGGACGGCAACTACTCGGCGACCGAGCTTCAGATGTGGGCGCGACGGATCGCGCAGTGGCGCAGGCGCGAAGCCGTGTGGGCGTACTTCAACAACGACTGGCGGGGGTTCGCACCGGCGAACGCGGCGGCGCTCAAGCGCCTGTTGGGCTAGACCGTCGCTTCCTCCACCGGCACCCCGAAACGCCGCTGCACCTCCTCCGCGTCGACCCCCTCGCGGTAGCGCTGCTCCCCCTCGGTGTGGGTGAACACGACGATGCGGTCGGCCGGAAACGTCCGCAGCGTGTCCTCGATCGCCTCGACGGGATCGCTCTCGCCCGTGTCGGCGCTGGCGGCGACGCCGGCATCGCCCAGCTTCTCGAGCGTCTCGCGCCGGATCCGATCGGCGTTGGCGATCGCCTCGTCGGCGTCGGACATCCAGAACTGCAGCCGGCTCTCGTGGAGCGCCGGCGCCACGACCATCACCTGCGTATCGGTTAAGTCGAGATCGGAGCCGAGCGCGTTGCGCAGCTGCTGCGCGCCGACCGGCTCGCTCGTCAGCACAAGTACGTTCATGGGTGTTGCCTACCCCGGCGCCGCGAGGACTAAGCGGTCGGCAGCCTGCGCGCCTGGCGTGCGATGTCCTTCCAGGCGTCGCCCTCGCGTTCGACGCGGTCGGCGGCGGTCTTGACGGTCCAGCGATCGGGCTTCAGCTTCGGGTCGTCGAGCTCCTGCCACTCGATCGGCATCGCCACCGGCGCCTTCGGGCGCGGCCGGACGCCGTAGGGCGCGACGGCGTGCTGCGCGTAGTTGATCCGGTTGACGTCGATGTAGATGCGCGCGCCGCGATCGGCCCGCTTCCACTCGAGCGTCAGCCGTCTCGGATCGTCGGCGACCATCGCTTCGGCGAGCGCGCGTGCGTATGCGTGCACGGTGCCGAAGCCGTTGCCGCGCCGTAGCGGGCAGACGACGTGGATACCCCTGGAGCCGGTCACCATCGCGTGCGGTGCCAAGCCGGCGTCGCGGAGCCTGCGGCCGGCCTCGCGCGCCGCGGCCCGCACGGCCGCGAACCCGATGCCCGGCGATGGATCGAGGTCGATGATCAGGCGGTCCGGCTCGCGCAGCTTGTCGACGCGCGACAGCCAGACGTGCGGCGTGACGACGTTCTGGCCCGCCAGGTAGACGAGCGTCGCGGCGTCGTTCGCGAGCACCTGGGTGTTCGTGCCCCCCTTCTTCGGCACCTCGGCGGTCGCGATCCAGTCCGGGAAGTGGCGCGGGATCGACTTCATGAAGAACCCCTTGCCGTCAGTTCCCTGCGGGTAGGACTCGAGCGCGAGCGGACGGTCGCGGACGTGCGGCAACATCGCCGGCGCTACCCGCGCGTAGTGCATGGCGAGCTCGAGCTTGGTGATCGTCGGGCCCGTGAACATGGCCTTGTCCGGATGGGTGATCTCGACCCGCCGGCGCCCGGATTCGATCGTCGCAGTCATCGCTCGCGCACCACCTCGCTGGCCGACTTGTCGTCGCGTAGCCCGAGAAAGGAAGGATGACGCAACCGTCCCGCGCCGGTCCACTCGCTGAACGCCACCTGCGCCACGAGCTTCGGCTGCACCCAGGTGATGTCGCGCTCGCGGATCGAAGTTGGCTCATCGAATGCCGGGGCGCTGGTGTGAAGCTCGCGGAGCCGCCGGCCGAGCTGCTCCAAGGTCCCCTGATCGAAGCCGGTGCCCACCTTGCCCGCGTATCGGAGCCTGCCGTCCTCGTAGTAGCCGAGCAGCAGCGCGCCGAACTCGGTCCGCGAGCCCTGCGGCTTCGTGTAGCCCCCGATCACGAGCTCCTGCCCCTGCTCGCACTTGAATTTCAGCCAGTCGCGCGCGCGGCCGTGCGTGTACTGGCTGTCGGCGCGCTTGGCGATCACGCCCTCCCAGCCGTGCTCGCAAGCGTGCGCGAACATCGCCTCGCCGTCTCGGTTTCGGTGCGGCGTGAGCCGGATCGGTCCCTCGAACTTCAGCGCGGCGCGCAGCAGCCGCTTGCGGGCTCTGAGCGGCAGCCGCGCGACGTCGTGTCCGTCGAGCCACAGCACGTCGAAGAGGTAATAGAACACGGGCACGTGGTTCTGTTGGCGCCGCGCGAGCCGCGCGAAGCTCGTCGCTGAACCGTCGAAGGCGACCACCTCGCCGTCGACCGCGAACCGCTGCTGGCGCTCGGCGTCGAGCGCCGCGGCGAGCTCCGGGTAGCGACCGTTGAGCGACAGGTCGTTGCGCGACCGGAGCCTGACGCCGCCGCCGTCCCGGATGGCGATGCAGCGGATCCCGTCGAGTTTGCGCTCGAAGATCCAGTTCGGATCGCTGAAGCGCCCCTTCGTCAGCATCGCCTTCATTGCCTGCGAGCCGGTCGGTGGCGGCGCCTGCACGATCAGAGCTCGCTCGGGATCTGACAATCCGGCGAGCGGCGAGCTTGATGGCAACGGCCGATCTGAGGACACCGCCGCAATCTACTCGCGGCGGTACCACACCAGCATGTAGCCGAGCACCGCGATGATCGCCCAGACCACCCCCGCGAGCAGGAGCGCGAGCGCGGGATTGAGCGTGCCGAACGTCAGCGCTGCAACGGCGGCGAACGCCGCCATCGCAAAGCCGCCGAGCACGGCGCCGCGGGCATCCTCACGCGCCTCGGCGCCGTCCTCCTGCTGATCGATCAGCGTCAGGCTCGCAGCGAGGATCGCCGGAAACGCGAGCAGGATGCCCCCGGCGCGGGGACCGAACGCGATCGTCACCGCCCCCGCCGCGACCGAGGTCAGCGCGCCGGCGACAAAACGGATGGCGAGGTCGCGCCTCCGCACCTGTCTGATCTTTGCCGGGTGCGGCACCGGGTGCCCGCCAGTGCGGGCGGTAATCGGAGCCTCTTCCGTCGACGCGGTCATCCGACCAGCACCGGGACCGCGACCATCGCCGCCACCAGCAACCATGCGCCGAGCGCGGTCGCTGCCGCGCGCCACGCGTGGAGGCGGCGCAGGAGCGGAATCACGGCCGCGGCGTACGCGATCATGCCGGAGCTGCCCGCCAGCATGCCAACCGCCTCCTGATGCGCGTCATGGGCGCCCTTATCGATCAGCACCAGCGTCAGCCCGGCAACCGCAACCGCGGGCGCCGCACTGAACAGACCGGCGAAGCGCTTCGGTGACAGCGCTTCGGCGAGCAGCGCGAACACCACGACGAGCGTGCCGCCGGCGAGCGCCTTGATCGCCAGGATGAGCAGATTGTGAACGATATGTGTTCATCTACCCGTGATTTCAGCAACGATGCGTTCGCCGGCGGCTGGGGGCGGAGATAGCATCGGGCCGTGGCGTCACGACCGGCGTTCGGCGATGTGTTGGCGATGGCGAGGGCGATCAAGCGCGGCAGCGCGATCGAGGAACCGATCTCGCTCGCCAGCGTGATCCGCGAGGTCGTCTCGACCGACACCGCCGGCGACTCGCGGCTGACGCTCAAGAAGGTCATGAGGCACCCGGAGTACCGGGACCTGTCGACGGCGAAGGTGGCGCCAGGCGATCAAGCGGTCGACTTTGAGCTGCCGCGATACGACTTCGGCGACGGGAGCGAGGCCCCGACCGGCGAGACCGTCCGGCTGTCGCAGCACCGCGGCGCGCAGCCCGTGGCGCTGATCTTCGGCTCTTACACCTGACCGCCGTTTCGCGTCCAGTTGGACGCGTTGGAAAACCTGCGGCGGCAGTACGGCGACCGGGTCGAATTCTTCGTCGTGTACATCAAGGAGGCCCATCCGGAGGACGGGTGGGTACTCGAGCGCAACCGCCGCGCCGGCGTCTTGGTCGACGATCCGACGAGCCGCGAAGAGCGGACCTCGGTGGCGCGTGCCTGCGCGGTCCGGATGCGAATCGCGATGCCGGTGCTCGTCGACGGCGTCGAGAATGCCGTCGCGTCGACGTACGGCGGCTGGCCGGATCGTCTGTATCTGATCGGCCGCGACGGGCGGATCGCGTTCCAGGGCCGTCAAGGACCGTTTGGTTTCAAGCCAGTAGAGCTCGAGGAAGCGATTCGGGCAGAGCTCGGCTGTTAGCGTCGAGCGAGATGGAGCTCAACGGTGCCCACCGCTCGCTGTGGTTGCGCGAGGTGCTGCCCGATCTCGTCATTCAGCCGCCGCTGAGCGCCTCCGCTCGGGCGGACGTGGCGATCATCGGCGGCGGGTACGTGGGACTCTGGACAGCGATCCGGATCAAGCAGCACGACCCCGGCTGCGATGTCGTCGTGCTCGAGCAGGACGTCTGCGGCGGGGGCGCATCGGGCCGCAACGGCGGCATGGTCCTCACCTGGTGGCCGAAGCTCGCGAGCCTCGTGAACCTGTGCGGCGAGGCGGAGGCCGTCCGCCTGGGTCGCGCCTCGGAGGCGGCGATCGACGAGATGGCGACGTTCTGCGAGCGCCACGCGATCGACTGCGACTTCCGTCGCGGCGGTTTTCTGTGGACCGCGACCACGGCCGCCCAGATCGGCGCCTGGGAGCGCGTCGTCGAGTTGTGCGACCGCCTCGGCGTGACCCCGTTCGAACCGCTCGCGCCGAACGAGGTGGCACGGCGGACCGGCTCGCCCGTGCACCGCGCCGGCGTCTTCCAGCCGCACTCTGCGACGGTGCAACCGGCGGCGCTCGCGCTCGGATTGCGGCGCGTCGCGCTCGAGCTCGGCGTCCGGATCCACGAGCGCACACGCGTTCTGCGGTTCACGCGCGAGCGGCCGCTCTCGATCAACACAGACGGTGGCGGCCGACTGGCGGCCGACAAGCTGATCGTGGCCACGAACGCCTGGGCGGCGGCGCTGCCGGAGCTGCGGCGCGCGCTCGTCGTCGTCTCGAGCGACATCGTCGCGACCGGACCAATCCCCGATCGGCTGGAGGAGATCGGCTGGCGTGGCGGCGAGAGCATCACCGACTCCCAGATGATGGTCAACTACTACCGCACGACGCGCGACGACCGGATCGCGTTTGGCAAGGGAACGGCGTCGCTGGTGTACGGCGGCCGGGTCGGCCCGGAGCTCGATCGCGGCGCCGCGCGGACCGCGATGGCGACGCGAGAGTTCCGGCGCACGTATCCGATGCTCGCCGACGTCGAGATCGACCAGGACTGGGGCGGCCCGATCGATCGGACTCCGAGCAGCGTCCCGATCCTCGGCCACCTCGGGGGCAGGGATCACATCCTGTACGGCGTCGGCTGGAGCGGCAACGGCGTCGGGCCGAGCGTCGTCGGCAGCCGCATCCTCGCGAGCCTGGCGCTCGGGATCGACGACGAGTGGAGCCGGACCCCGCTCGTCGACCGGCCGCACGAGGCTTTCCCGCCCGAGCCGATTCGCTGGCTCGGCGGACGGATCGTGCGCGGCGCCGTGATCCGCAAGGAGGCGGCCGAGCGGGGCGGGCGGCGGCCGTCGGCGCTCGCGGTCGGGCTGGCGAAGCTCGCGCCGGCGGGCTTGGAAGACAAGGGCTGACGCCGAGCGCTACTGCGAGCCGAGCAGCGACAGCGCCCGCGACCAGAGCCGCGTCATGCCCCGGATCCAGCGCTCGGGATCCTCCGCCTTGCCGACCGCGAACTGACGCATGTCCGGATGTGTGAGGATCAGAAAGCGGTCGTCGTCAAGCTCGGCGAGGATGCGCTCGGCAGCCGCCGACGGCGGCATCACGTCGCCGCCGCCGATGATCGCGCTCGCCTTCGCCGCGTCACCGCCACCGCCGGCGCGCAGCATCGCCGTGTCGACCGCCCCGGGACAGATGCACGAGACGCGGATCCCCTGGGCGGCGTACGTGATCGCGAGCCACTCGGCCAACCCGAGCGCCGCGTGCTTGGTCGCCGAGTACACCCCGTCCCCGAGCGAGGTGAGGATTCCAGCCATCGACGCGGTCGTGATCAGGTGCCCCTCGCCTCGCTCCGTCCAGCCGGGGAACAGCGCCCGGGCCGCGTAGACATGCGACATGACGTTGACCTGCCACTGCTTTTCCCAGACATCGTTCGGGGCCTCCGGACCGCCCCCCGTGGCCACGCCGGCGTTGGCGAAGTAGATATCGATCGGGCCGATCGAGGCGGTGACCTCATTCACGAGCGCTCGCGTCGCCTCCTCGTCGGAGACGTCGAGCGTGCGGGCTACCACGGTCGCGGAACCTAGCTCCGCACTGAGCGCGTCGACCCCATCGGTCGCGAGATCAGCCGCGACGACCGTCCGCGCGCGCCGTTGCACGAGCGCGCTGACGAGCGCGCCGCCGATGCCGCCCGACGCACCGGTCACGACCACCACCTTGCCCTCTGGGTCCATGCGAAGAACCTACCTGCTCCGGCGTGCGCACGCACTAGTCGTGTTGCCCACGGGGCTAAGCTGTCCCCGTTGTGGGCCTCCGAGGGATGAGAGCTCCGGTGGTTGGGGCGTGCGTGCTTGTTGTGCTGGTCGTGCCGGCTGCGCTCGCGAGCGCCGGCGGACACGCTGCCGCCACGTGCCCGCACTGGGGGAAGCCGGCGCTCGCCGCCGACCCGCGGCCGCACGCGCTGCGGATCTTCGCGATCCAGCTCCGGCAGGATCCCGGGGCGATCGCGAGCGCGGCGGACTACGCGCGCGCGATCGACTGCGCGATCCGTGATGAAGTCGTCCCCCACCTCGCCCCCGGCCGCCCGAACGTGGTCGTGTTCGACGAGGACGTCGGGCTCGAGACGATCGCGATCGGTCCGCGCGCGGCCGCGGCTCGGAAGCTGCTCCGAAACGGCGATCCCGCGTGCGCCGGCAAGCCGTTCCCGTGCGAAACGCTCGCGGCGCTGACTGCGCTCGATGGCGGCTATGGCCGGGCGCTGAGCTACCTGCAGTCGCGCTTCCCGTCGCTCAACGGCCTGCTCGGACGCAGCTTCGTGGCCGCCACCGACGAATTCGTGCGGGCGTTCATGACGACGATGGCGACCGAGGCGCTCCGCTATCACGTCTACATCGTCGCCTCCAACACGCAGGCGCCGTTCGCGCTCACCCGCGACCGGGCAGCGGTCGCGGCGCTCCGCGATCCCGGCATCCCGAAGGCCGCCGCCGTGTACGCGCCGACCGGGGCGCTGGCCTATGACCAGACGTTCCTGTGGGGACCTCGAGTCGTCCGTCGACGCGCACCCGCACCGCTCGCGAACCTGCTCGCGGTCAACCGCAAGGTGCCGCTGACGAGCTTCGAGCAGTTGCTCGGCTTTGCGGCCGGACCCACGAGCGGGCCGGCCGCGGTCAGGAACCTGCGGCCGGTGGGCATCGGCTCGAACGGCGCCCGGCTCGGGTTCGCGACCAGCCTGCCGGCATTCACCTACGGACCGGTCAGCCGCGGGCACGCGTGCGACGATGTCGCGATGACCTACATGCGCTGCCTTGACCAGCTCGGCGCCAACGTGCTGATCCAGGCCGACGCCAACGACGGCGAATGGACCGGCTCCGACGGGAGCGAGCAGTGGCAGCCGCTGTCGTGGATGGGGTCGGCGTACCGCGCGGTCAGCGACCCCACGGTCCACTTCACGTACGCCGTCAATCCGTTCATGGTCGGTAACCTCGCCGATACGCCGTTCGACGGCCAGAGCGCGATCCTCCAGCGTCACCGTCTCGGCGCGGGCTGCCACTACGTCGGCAACGGCTCGTTCGTGCCCGGTGATGACCTCGGCCAGTACCGCACGTACGCGGGCTCGAAGTCGTCGTTTCTCGGGCTCGCTCCCTGGGCGGTGGGGGACCGCTCGCGCGCTCGGCTGCGTGTGGTCGGCGGCGACCTCGCGACCGGGACCGGCGGCTATCGGTACGTGCAGACGGCCGTGATCGCCGATCTCCCGTTCCCGGCGGACCGGCGCCGCCCGGGCTGCAAGGTGGCCGGCAGGTGAGCGGCGTCTCACGCCGTGAAGTTGTCCTCGGCGGCGCGGCGGCGGCTGCGGGAGCGGCGCTGGGCGGCGTGCCCTCGGCGAGTGCGGTGAGCGCCCGCCGTGGCAGGGCGGCCCGTGTCGACGTGGTCGTGGTCGGCGCCGGGCTCGCTGGACTCACGGCCGCGAGCGATCTCGTCGAGCGCGGCCACTCGGTCGTCGTGCTCGAGGCCAGGGGACGGGTCGGTGGCCGGACGCTGAACCATCCGGTGGGCGGCGGGGAGGTCGTCGAGATCGGCGGTCAATGGGTCGGACCCGGACAGGACCGGATCCTCGCCCGCGCCCGCTCGTTCGGCATCCACACGTTCAAGACCTACACCAAGGGCGCCCAGATCCTGGACTTTGAGGGGAAACAGAGCCACTTCACCGGCCTGATCCCGCCGCTGCCGGCGGCCGACGCCGCCGACTTCGGGCAGCTGCTCGGCAAGGTGATCTCGCTGCAGTCTTTGGTGCCGCTGAGCGAGCCGTGGACCGCGCCGAACGCGGCAATGCTCGACTCGCAGACCGTCGAGACGTACATACTCGCCAACTCCTCCACCGCCGGGGCCCGCTTCCTGCTCGACCTCGCGGTCAAGGCGATCTTCGCCACCGATCCACGCGACCTGTCGCTGCTGCACGCGCTGTTCTATTTCCACGCCGGCAACGGCGTCCTCAACCTGGCGAGCACCGCCGGCGGCGCGCAGGACTCGCGCTTCGTTGGAGGCTCTCAGCTCGTCTCGCTGCGGATGGCCGAGCGGCTCGGCTCGCGCGTCGTCCTCGACGCGCCCGTCCGGCTCGTGAGCCAGGGCGCGGGCGGAGCGACCGTCGAGAGTGATCGCGGGCGCTGGCGCGCGCGCCGGGTGATCGTCGCCGTCGCGCCGATGCTCGCGGGCCGGATCGAGTACGAACCGGCGCTGCCGGCGCTGCGCGACGGGCTGACCCAGCGGATGCCGCATGGGTCCGCGATCAAATACGAGGCCGTCTACGCCAAGCCGTTCTGGCGCTCGGCGGGCCTGAGCGGCTACACCAACAGCGACCGGCCGCCGGTCCGGTTCACGTACGACAACTCACCGCCGAGCGGCAGGCCGGGCGTGCTGCTCGGGTTCGTCGTCGGCGAGGACGCCCGAGCGCTCGGCGCGCTCAGCGCGGCGCAGCGGCGCCGGCGTGTGCTGGCGTCGTTCGTGCGGCTGTTCGGCGCCGCCGCCGGGCGTCCGAAGGAGCTGATCGAGCAGAACTGGTCGGTCGAGCCGTGGACCCGGGGCTGTTACGCCGGCTACATGCCGCCCGGGGTGTGGAGCGATTTCGGCTCGGCGCTGCGAGCGCCGGTCGGGCGCGTCCACTGGGCCGGAACCGAGACGGCCGAGGTCTTCAACGGCTACATGGACGGCGCCGTGCGCTCGGGCGAACGCGCGGCCGCAGAGGTTGCGCACGAGATCTGATTTCGGTTGCGGAACGCGGGCCCTGGTTCGGGTGTGACGTTTCGGGCGTCGATCTCCTCGCCGCAGTGCCCGCATACCAGACGTGGATCGGCGAGCTCTCCACAGGTGTCGTGGCGCAGGACGATCGGCGGCCCGTCGCTGCCGGCTCGGTAGGCGTCGCCCCACCGCATCAGCGCCACGATCGCGGGGAACAGGTCGCGGCCGGTGTCCGTCAACCGGTACTCGTGCCGGTCGGGGTCCTGCGCGTATCGGACGCGCTCGAGCAGGCCCGCGTCGACCAGCGTCCGCAGCCGCGAGGAGAGCGTTGGCCTCGGAATGTTCAGATTGCGGGCGAGCTGCCCGAACCGCCGGACGCCGAAGAACGCCTCGCGGAGAATCAACAGAGTCCACCGTTCACCCACCAGAGCCAGCGCGCGTCCGACCGACTCTCCGTCGAACCGGTGCGAGAGGTCGTGCGTTTCGGGCATGGTTCAGCTATTGTACTGGTGCAGTAGATGAACCAGCTTGGAGGTGACGTCGTGGCATCGACTGACGAGACCGTAGACGCCGCTCACGATGAGGGCAGCGAACTCAAACGGGCCGCGGGCGAGATCTCACTGTTGGCTCGGGAGCTGGCGCCCGAGACCGACCGCCTGCGTGCGCTTCCCGGCGAACTCGTCGACGCGCTGCGGTCCTCGGGCCTGCTCCGGGCCGGCGCCCCGGCTGAGGTGGAGGGCGCGGAGCTCGCGCCCGGCACCGCCTTGCGGTGCGCGGAGGAGGTGGCTCGCGGTGATGCATCGGCGGGGTGGTGTCTGTCGATCGCTGTCACGAGCAGCCTGCTTGCCGCCTACCTTCCCGAGGCGGCTCGCGATGAGCTGTTCGGCGGCGGTCAGGGGATCGCCGCCGGCGTCTGGGCGCCCCGCGGTAAGGCGCGACGCGTCGATGGCGGAGTCGTGGTGTCCGGCCGCTGGGCCTTCTGCAGCGGGATCACGCACGCCGATCTGCTGTTCGCCGGCTGCATGATCGACGACCCCGGCGCCGCTGCCGAGCGCCGCGCGCCGTCGATCGTCACGCTGCCCACGGGCGAGCTCGAGATCCTCGACACGTGGCACACGCTCGGCCTGCGCGGCACTGGCAGCCACGATGCGGTCGCCGATGAGGTGTTCGTGCCCGGCGCGTGGGTGTTCTCGCTGTTCGATGGCCCGGTGGTCGACCGTCCGCTGTACCGCTTCCCGGCGTTCGGATTCTTCGCGCTGTCGATCGCTGCGGCGGCGCTCGGCAACGCGCGCGCCGCGATCGAGGCGCTCGTCGAGCTGGCCGGCGGCAAGGTCGGCCTCGGCTCGAGCCGCACACTCGCGGAGCGTGCGCCGACGCAGGCCGCGGTCGCCACCGCGGACGCCGCCTTGAACGCTGCGCGGGCGCTCTACTACGAGTCGATCGACTCCGCCTGGCGGGCGGCACAGGCGCAGGGGCCCGTCTCGGTCGATCTGCGCAACCAGCTGCGGCTGGCCGCGACGCACGCCGTCCGCACGTCGGCCGAGGTCGCCCGCTCGATGTACGACCTCGCAGGCGGCAGCGCGATCTACGATCACTCGCCGCTTCAGCGCCACTTCCGCGACGCCCACACCGCGACGGCGCACTTCCAGGTCAACGAGGCTTCGCGCGAGTTGCCCGGGCGAATTCTGCTCGGGCTGGACACGGATCCATCGATGCTGTAACGCCGGGATCCGCGATCCCTGGATCCGCGATTGCGCGAGCCGCGATCCGTCCCGAGAACACGCAGCCACCGAGGAAGGTGCCCTCCAGCGAGCGCTTGCCGTGCATCCCGCCGCCGCCGAATCCCGCGGCCTCACCGACCGCGTACAGCCCGTCGATCGGCTCGCCGTCGGGGCGCAGGACCCGGGAGTGCAGGTCGGTCTGGATCCCGCCGAGGCTCTTGCGCGCCATCACGGTCATCCGGATCGCGATCAGCGGCATCGCGCGTTGATCGACGATCCGCTGGAAGTTGCAGGTGCGAGGCCGGTCCCCGCGCCAGTTGCGGAGCTGGGCGATCCGGCGCAGCTGGTCGTCGTTGAACAGCGCCTTGCCGCGCGCGATCGTCGCGTCGTAGCTACCAACCTCTTGTTCCATCAGCGCCGTGTCGAGCGCGCCGTCGCCCGTCACCTCCTGCATCCGCTCGCCGAGCTCGGTCAAGGTTGCGGCGGTGACGAAGTCAGGGCAGCGATCGACGAAGTAGCGCACCAGTGTCGGCTTGCCGAGCACGATCGACAGCAGGAAGCGAACGAGCCGCTTCTCGCGGATGTTCGGGTTGTGCTGAGAACCTGAGACATCCAGCTCCCGTCGAGCGATCTTCCAGTTGCAGATCATCCAGTAGTAGCCGCGCTCGTCCTCGCACATCCGCTGCAATGCGTAGTGAGCATCGAACGTCGGCATCAGCGGAATCGGGCCGTACCGGCGACCCGTCGGATCGAGCACGAGGCCGGAGCGCGGAGGGATCAGCTTGAGCCCGTGCAGCGGACGTCTCGGAGCCGGGTGACGGACGGCATCGGCGTAGTTCCACATCCTCGAGAGATGCGTCACGTTGCCGCCGAGTCGCTGGACCTCCTCGTGCATCGCACCGTCCGCGTAGTAGTGCGAGCCCATCAGGATCTCGGCCGGAGGACTTCCCAGCTCCGGAGGCCACTCGCGCCGCACGATCTCCAGGTTCCCACCGACGCCGCCGGCGGCGATCACGATCTGATCCGCCTGGACCTCGGTCCCGGTCCCGGTCCCGGTCTCGGTCCCGGTCTCGGTCGCGGTCTCGCCGGGGCTGCCGTCGGCGGAGATCCGACATCCGCGAACCGCGCCGTCCTCCTGCAGCAGCTCGGTCACGCGCGCACCGAATCGGATCTCGAGCTCGGCGCGGCGCGGGTGGCGCTCGATCGCCTCCCAGATACCGTCGACGAGCGCCTGACCGCAGCCCCAGGTGAGGTGAAACCGGGGAACGGAATTGCCGTCGCCGTACACGCCGCGCTCGGCCCAGTTGACGACCGGGAAGAACCGAACTCCGTGTCCCTTCAGCCACCCCCCTACCTCGTCCCTCGCCCGCGCGACGTACTCCTTCGCCCACCGGCGCGGCCACTCGTCCGCTTCGTCGAACCCCGCGACCCGTTCCCAATCCTCGAGCGCGAGCTCGACGCTGTCGCGGACGCGGCTGAACCGCTGCTCTGGGGTATCGACCATGAACATCCCGCCGAACGCCTCCCGTGCCAATCCGCCGACCTCGTGCGGCTCGCACCGGTCGAGCAGCAAAATCCGCCGGTCCGAGCGCTCGAGCAGTTCGAGCGTGGTCACGAGCCCTGCCAGCCCGGCGCCCACCACGACAACTTGTGCGCGCGTCGGCTCGGGCATCGGCTCACGGTACCGATTGGGCGGCGAGCAGCCCGTTCAGCCCGGCACCAAAAGCTCTACCACTTCGACCGCCGCGCCGAACCGTGCACCTGAACTGGACCTGGCGGCATGCTGAGGTGAAAGGTTCCGTGGAGACCGGGGACTGGCAGAGCTTTTGGTCGTGGGCACGCCGCGCGACTCGAGCGCCCGCTCCCCACGGAGCTCGACGACCTCGCCGAAGGTCATCACCTCGATCTAGTCAGGGCCGAGGGCGAGCGAGCAACTTGATGCCGCTGACCGCGAGGTCGGTCCATGCGTACCGGGCGAGTGCGGGCGTGAGCGCGGTCGGCCAGCTGATCAACTCGATCCGGCTCACGTCGAAACCGGCGGCGAGAACCGCCCGCTGAAGCTCCGCGAGGGTGATTCGATTGAGATGCTCGAATTCCGCGGTCATGTAGTCGGCCCATTCCTTCGGCTGCCGGTCGTCGGCGGCCACCTGGGCAACGATGTCGCGCTCGTTCGCAATCAGGTGGTGAAAGTCCTCGCCGAACCACTGCCAAAGGTGAGAGCCCTGGGCGGACATGTAGAACGGCCATAGCTGAAGGAAGAAATGGCCCTCGGGGCGGAGGATTCTCCGTACTTCCTCGAGTACCGCGATCGGGTCAGCGATGTGCTCGAACGCCGACCACGAGTAGACGAGGTCGAACGCGCCGTTCTCCGCTGGCACGGCTGTCGGCGTCGACTGACGGAACTCCAATTCCGACGGCATCTCCGCACTCTCCCCGACAGAGACGCTGTGCCGTCGGAGCTCGTCGATGTCCGTCGGCTTGATGTCGAAGCCGATCAGCTTGCGCGGATGGACACGTCGGTGCAGACCGAGCGCCATGCTGCCCTCGCCGCATCCCAGATCTGCGATGTCAAGGCCGCCGAGATCAACCGAGCATGCACCGCAGAACTGCACGATTTGCTCGGTCGCGTCGTGATACTTCTCCCAAAACCACTCCAGTCCCGCCGGCACAGTCGTGGCCGGCGCGGGAGCGGGAGAGGAACGCTGTCGCCGGAGGCGCGGCATCTGAGAAACGTAACGGCCGCCGGGATACCGCGTCTACGCGGAGCGGCGCACGCGTGCGAGTGCGCTCCGATCACGGCACGCGGCGGGAGGCCCGGACAGCCCCACGCATTTCGATCAGCCCGGCACGTCGGGCGGGCTCGATCGCGACGCGAAGCCACGCCTGTCAGCGCCCGCCGCCCGGTTTACGCATCTCTACAGTTCGGCTGATGGCGACGCGTCTTGCGTGGATCGGTGATGGAGCGCCGCGGATGGAGGTCGCACAGGTGGAGCGCAGCACTCCTGACTTCAAGGCAACCGGCACCCAGCTCGGCCTGGTCTACGAACTGCGCTATCGGCTCGAACCCGGCAGCCTCGTGATCGATGTGGTTGGCAGCGACTCGCTCGAGCTGGAGCTCGGTGACGCGGATTTCTTTGACGTCGGCTGGTCGCCCTTGTTCAACTCGCTTCCCGTCATCCGGGACGGGCTGCTTGAGATCGGCCCGCCCCGCGAGTACGTCATGCGCTGGGTGGACGTGCCGTCGCTCCAGGTCAGCAGATCCGAACAGCGATACGAGCCACTCGGCAATGGCCTTGTCCGCTTCACCTCTGGTGGCTTCACCGCCGACATCCGGTTCGACGAAGCTGGATTCGTGCTCGCATATCCCGGCATCGCCAACCGCGCACACTGACCGGGCGGGTGGTCTGGGGTGGTGGCTAGAGGGTGCCGACCCGGTCCGGTGGCCAGTAGGTGAAGAACGCGTCCCCGATGATCCAAGCTGCCGGAACGGGGCCCCAGAATCGACTGTCGTCTGAGTCCCCTCGGTTGTCGCCCATCATGAACCACATCCCGCGGGGCACTCGGGTCGGGGTTGTGAAGGTGCACACCGCTTCGCCTTGGTAGCACGGGCGGATGTAGTGGTCGGGCTCTCGGTGCCCGTTCCTGATCACATGTCCGGTCTGGATCGTGATGACGTCGCCGGGCCCGGCCACGATTCGTTTGATGAACGTGTCGCTGGATTCGGGATCTGGCCACTCGCACGGGGCGGTCGCTGGATGGGGTCGTCCGCAGCGTTCGTTGTCGGCGCCCTGTGGGGGGTGGAACACGACGATCTGTCCGACGCCCAGCGATTTGAAGATCCGGTCGACCAGTACGCGCTGTCGGGGCACGAGCGTCGGTTCCATCGAGCCGCTGGGAATCTTGTAGGGCTTGACAACCCAGGCCTGGATCGCGACCGCGACGCCGACCGCAACCACTACGATCGCGATCAACTCCGCTAGCGACCGCGCGCGGCGACCGGAGAGCATCGGCATGTGATGGGCAGACGACCTCGGCGCTCGGCCTTGTGGCGTGTCCGGCCGTGCTCGTGCCGCTGGCCTCTGAGCTGTCCAACTCCTAGGTGACCCGCCGGAGCGACCCGGAGCCCGGTGACCTTCGCGCTGGATGCCTGCGGTAGCTCTACCGCAACAAGAGTGACGACCGACATCGCGCCGACCGCGATCCAGGCAATCGCGACGCGCGTGACGCTGTTCCAGGACAGACGACGCGTCGAACGAGTGGCCCGAACCGCGCTGACGATCGTGTCCACATCGCCCAGTCGCGCAATCGCATCGCGAACCGCCGCCTCCTCGGGCACGCCGGCCTGCGTGAGGTCAGCCACGCAGTCCTCCAGGTGATGCTCGAGCTCGCTCACGACACGGCGGCGCTCCAGCCATCGACCGCCCAGCGACGCAGTCAGGCTGGCCAGGAACTCGGCTCTGGGGTCGGGGCTAATCACCGGCCCCCTCGGGCGTTGGGGCGAATACGGAGTCAATCGCCCGACTCAGGCGCTGCCAGCTCTCAAACTGCTCCCGGAGCGCAGTCTGGCTCTTCGGCGAGGCGGCGTACACGCGCCTGCGCCGACCGCCGACCTTCTCCCAGTGGCTGCGTACCAGTCCCTGTTGCTCGAGCTTGTGCAGGACCGGATAGAGCGTTCCCTCCGGGACCTCGAGCGCGCCATCGGAGCGGGCGCGGAGTTCTGAAGCGATCGCGTAGCCGTGCAGCGGACCCTGTTGGAGGATCGCCAACAGGAGACCTTCAAGCTGTCCCTGGAAGCCTTGCATACCTCGGTAGTCTATGCATCGTACCAAGAGGTGTCAATTGGCCGATTAGAAGCGCTGGACCGCGGGGTCTCAGTTCACGATGGACGCCGACGAGGCCACGTTCTCAGCGCTGTTCGAACGCCATCGGCGCGAGCTGCAGGCGCACTGCTACCGGATGGTCGGGTCGTTCGAGGACTCCGAAGACCTCGTACAGGAGACGTTCGCGCGCGCCTGGCGGGCACGGGCGCGGTTCGGGCGGGATGGTCGGTGGTCGCTCCGCGCCTGGCTGTATCGCATTGCGACGAACGCGTGCCTCGACCATGTGGCGCCGCGCGGTCCCCGGGTACTGCCGGTCGACGTCATCGCCGCGGCCGATCCCGAGGACGAGGTCGCGCCGGCAGCGGCGGACGTGCGGTGGCTCGAGCCGTATCCCGATCGGCTGCTCGACCCGCACGAGGCCGCGGTCGCGCGCGAGACACTCGAGATCGCGTTCGTGGCAGCGATTCAGCACCTGCCGCCGCGGCAGCGCGCTGCGCTGATCCTGCGTGACGTGGCCGGCTTCTCGGCGCGCGAGAGTGCAGAGGTGCTCGGCACGAGCGTGCCGGCTGTCAACAGCGGGCTGCAGCGGGCACGCGCTGGACTTCGCGAGCGGCTTCCGTCACGGCGCGAGGAGTGGCGGCGCTCGGACGCTCCCGCGGAGCAGCGGGAGGTCGTCCGGCGCTACCTCGAGGCGCTCGAGCGCCGGGACTTCGCGGCCCTGGCCGCGCTCGTGCACGAGGACGCGCGCTTCTCGTTCCCGCCGTACCCACTCTGGTATGACGGTCTCGACGCCTTCCGGCGCGGCAGCGATAAGCACGCCGCCCCCGGTGAGCACCTGTTCGTGCCGGCGCAGGCGAACCTGCAGCCGACGGTGGCGCTCTACGTACGCGCGCCCGGCGAGGCCTCATACCGCCCGCTCGCGCTGTCCTTGCTGCGCGTGAGGGACGGGCGCGTCGTCGAAGTGGTGGACTGGAGCCGACCGGATCTGTTCGAGGCCTTCGGCCTGCCGATGAGTTTTCCGCCGTCAAACAGTTACAACCAGAACGAGGTCAACGCCGAGGAGGTCCGATGAAGGTCGGGACAGAGCAGGAGTGGCAGACGGCGCGGAAGAAGCTGCTGAGCGCCGAGCAGGAGCTGGAGGAGCACGCCGAGCGCATCCAGGAGCAGCGTCGCGAGCTTCCCTGGGTACCGGTCGAGAAGGAGTACACGTTCGGAACCGAGGACGGGCCGAAGTCGCTGGCCGAGCTGTTCGAAGGGCGCTCGCAGCTGCTCATCTACCACCTGATGTTCGGCGAGGACTGGGCGGTGGCGTGCCCGGGCTGCTCGTCGCTCGCCGACGGGCTCGGCGGCGCCGTCGAGCATCTGAACCGTCGCGACATCACGCTCCTGTGCATGTCGCGCGCCCCGATCGAGAAGCTCGTCGCGTACAAGCGACCTCGCGAGTGGACGGTGCCGTATGTCTCGGGCCACGGCGGCGACTTTCTGTTCGACTACGGCTTCGCGTTCCGCCGGGAGGAGCTGTCCGGCGACGTTCGAGGCGAGTTCGACATGGGGCAGCTGCTGCGCGAGGCGCCGCAGTGGCTGCGCGACTACCGTGACGAGGTCGGGGCGCCGGACCTCGAGTCGGCCCTGTCCGTGAGCGCCGGGTGGAGCGTGTTCGCGATGCAGGACGGCGCGGTCTACAACACGTACCGCGTGTATCCGCCTTCGCGCCTCGTCACCCCACTGTTCACCGGGCTGGTTGGGCTGATGCCGAACCTGGCGAGCGATTGAGCCGGCTTGCCGCCAGCCCGGTCAGAAGAGCGTCAAGCCCGTGTTCGAAGTGGCGCTCGGAGTCGCGGATCAGAAATCTGGTGCCGATCGCCTTGACGAGTGGGAATTCATCGGCGGGGAGCAGCTCGAGCACTGCCAATCGGTCGCCGAGCTGGGCCGGTGACGAGGCGTGGATCTGCTGTAGGGCGAAGCCCTGGGTATAGACGGTGAGGGCGCTGAACGCGCCGACCGCGGCGTCGTCGACGAGACCGCCCCGGGCGAGCGCGTCGAGGACGCGTTCGGCGCCGCGGTAGGCGTTCTCGCCGGCGATCGGGCGCCGTATCGCGATCTCGGCCAGCTCCGGGTTGGCGAGGAGCAGGCGGTGGAGCGAAACAAAGATCGTCCTCAGCTCCGCTTGCCACTCTCCGACCGGCGGGATCTCGAGCTCGGCCAGCATCCGATCGGCGAGCGCGGCCAGGAGGTCTTCCTTGGTGCGGACGTGCCGGTAGAGCGTCATCGGGGCGACCCCGAACCGCTCGGCCAGCGCCCGCATGTTGAGGCCCTCGTAGCCGTGTTCAGAGACGATCGCGGCGGCCGCGTCGATGACTGCCGCACGCGTGACGTGGGATGCGTCAGAGCGGGGCATGCACGGATCCGCTGAGCTCGATCCAGGCCTGGGCGAGCCCCGCGTTCTGAGCGGGGGTGGAGCCGTACGTCGTGATCTCGTCAGCGCCCGCGTCCTTGAACTGCTTCAGCTTCGCGGCGCACTGCACCGCGGTACCGATCGCGCATGAATCGTGCATGTACTCATCGGGGATCAGCTCCGCGGGCGCGAGCATCTCGTGGCGCTGGAGCTCCATGTCCGCGACCTTCCCGAGCCCGGTGAAGAGCGGGTGGTTGCGGACGTCCAGCACGACCTGCTCGTCCCAGCCGTTGACCCGGGCGAGGTTCTCCCCGTAGCCGGGGTAGACGAAGTAGGAGACCGTCCGGCCGTGCGCGAGCTGTCGTGCCTCCTCGGGGTCCAGGTCGGGAGCGGTCACGACGGACTGGCAGATCCGCACGGAGGCCGGATCGCGACCGATCCGCTTGCACGCCTCCCGGATTCGCGCGACCGCCGCCGCCGTCGCGCCGGGGGTGAAGATCGGCGGCAGGATGACCCCGTCGAACGCCGCTGCGATCGTCTCCGCACCCTTTGGGTTACCGAACGATCCGAGCCACAGCTCCGGCTCCGGCCCCTCGTATCGCTCTGAGAAGGAGAAGTTCTCGAAGTCGCCCGACTGCCCCGAGTAGCTCACGGTCTCCCCGCGCCACAGGGCGCGGTACATGCTCGCGTACTCGACCATCTCCCTGTAACGCGCTTTCTTCACGCCCATTCGACGGAAGATCGCGTCGTCGCCCAGCCCGAGGCAGATCACGAGCCGCGGCCCATAACAGGCGTGCATCGTGGCGCCGAACGCGGCGACGTTCCACACCTGGCGCGTCTGGGGGTCGATCGTGCCCGTGCCGAGCAGGATCGACGAAGTCCGAGCGGCGATCCCGCTGAGGATCACGTCGGCGTGCTTGATGTCGTAGCGCTCGGAGACGAACAGCCGCCGGAAGCCGAGACGCTCGGCATCGATGCCGTCCTGGATGCCTTCGGCGACGGTCCGCGATTCGGTCTCGAACCTTCGGTCGCGCCGGTGGGCGCTGACCGCGCCGGAGATCACGTATGCGCTCAGATCTTCCACTGGACATGTATTATACGCGTATTGCAAGTCGACGTGAGGGAGCGGTTGCGATGAACAGATTCGAAGCGGTGGACCTCGACTGGCTGAACGCCGAGATCTCGGCTCGTGACGGCGCGGCCGCAAGGATCTCCCGCATCGACGTGGAGCCGGTTGCGTTCTCGGGCGCGACGACCGAGATCTCCCGGCTGCGGCTGACCTACGGGGGCCCCGGCTCCCCCGGGGCGAGCACGATGGTCGGCAAGCTGCGAGGGACCTCCGAGGTGATGGTCCAGATGGACGCAGCCATGGGTCTGTTCGAGCGCGAGGGCCGCTTCTACGACGAGCTCTCCGGTCAGGTGCCGATCCGCACGCCGGACTGCTACGCGATCGGCGACGGCGACGGCACGCCGCTGCTGCTCGAGGATCTCTCGCACCTGCGCATGGGTGATCAGGTCGAAGGTCTGTCGGTGTCGGACGCGGAGGCGACCGTCGACGCGCTGGCGGACATGCACGCGGCGTTCTGGGGCCGAGCCGACGAGGCGTGGCTGGCCGCGCCCGCCTCCGGCGCGTTCGCAGCGATGATCTGCCAGCTGGTCGCCAGCGGCGCGCCGGCCCTGGCCGAGCGCTACCGCGCCACGACGCCCGAGCACGTGCTCGAGGCGATCACTGAGATGGCCCCGCACTGGCAGGACGTGCTCGACCGCTGCGTCGAGGGGCCGCCGACACTCGTCCACAACGACTGCCGCCTGGACAACATCTTCTTCGACAACAACGGCGTCCCGGTCCTGATCGACTGGCAACTCGCCGCCCGCAGCCGCGGGACCCAGGACATCGGCAACCTGCTCGCCGGCAGCATGACCAGCGACGATCTCTCAGCACACTGGGAAGCTCTCCTGCGGCGCTACCACGGTCACCTCGTCGACCGCGGCGTCTCCGGCTACTCGTATGACCAGTGCCTCGAGCACTACCGGCAGAGCATCGTGTTCCCGCTCGGCGCCGGGATGGCGCTGCTCGGAGCGATGGACATCGGCGATGACCGAGGACTCGGCGACGTGATCGTCCGGCGCTGCCTCCAGCACGTCGCCGAGCTCGACGCGATGAGTGCGATCCACTCGAGAGTTTGAGGCTCAGGAGCAGCCGGGCTTTTAGCTCTTGGCGTGCAGGGTGATCTGGTATCCGTCTGGGTCGGCGAATGTGAAGGTCCGCCCGAATGGCCCGTCAAAGGGCTCGGTCAGGATCGGCTGGCTGTCCGCGGCGAGCGCGTCGTGGATCTGCTGGGCGTCGGGTGCGTGCAACCACACCGCGATGCCTTCCCCGGGCTGCCCGATGGCGTTCAGATCGACTCCCGGCAGTGGATCGCGAACGGCGAATGCGACCGGCTTGGTGTCAAAGACAACGGCGTGCGGCGGCCCTGCGGGGTTGCGGACCAGACCGAGGTACCGCTCGTAGAAAGCCGCGGAGCTTTCGAGGTCACGGACTTGAAGTGAAATGAAATCGGGCCCAGCAGCAGGCATCAGAAGCTCCCTTGGAGATGGTTGGCCCGATCAAGTTTACGTCAAGAACTTGACAAATGTCAAGAACTTGACACGGTGGCCGCTCCGTGCTGCCGTGCGCCATGCTGGTCCTCGGCTGGAGTCAGTCCCCACCGAGAGCCGCGGTGCACGTCTCCAAATCGTTATGCAGCCGCTGTCGCTCGGATGGCTCCAAGCCAGACAACATCTGTTCCTCCACTGCCGCGACGGCCGCGGATGCGGCCGCGATGATTCGTTGTCCTTCGGGGGTCAAGGAGTAACGCTGGACGCGCCCCTGGCCGCCGGCACCGACGAGTCCCGCTTCTTGTAACCCGCCGAGGAGCTGATGCATCGCCTGGCGGGTCACGAACACGCCTCGGGCCAGGTCCGCGTTTGAGATGCCGGGCCGGGCGTTGAGGATCTCCAGGCACGAATATTGCGGCACGCTCAGTCCAAGGGACCGCAGCGAGGCCTCCATCGCCGTCCGCAGCGCCGTGGCGGTCCGTTTCAACGCGTAGCCAATTGAGGTGTCGAGATCAACCCGCCGCACGTCAAGATCTTGACACAGATCGCGGGCGACACTACGTTCTCAGCGAGCGAACGCTGCTCGGTTTTGCCGAACGATGACCCCTTCACCGCCGCCGAGCACCAGCTCACAGACCGCTCAATTGGTTCCCGTTGGACCGTTCTCGCTGGAGGCGGCCGCAACCTTTGGCTTTGGGCCGACGGAAGGCCAGCCGCTTGGCTTCGACGGGGTCATGCGGCTTGCGTTCCCGGTTGACGGCGGCAGCGGATACGCGGGCGCGGTCCTTCGCCAATCCGCCCGCGATCAGGAGATCACCGTCGAGCTTCAAACCACCAAAACGGCAGATCCCGAGCTCGCACTCAAACAGATCGCGCGCATCATCTCCGTCGACTATGACGGCAACGAGTTCCTCGACGTCGGCAAGCGCGACCGCGTCATCGCTGAGCTGCAAACGCGGTTTCCCGGACATCGACCAGTGCTCTTTCACTCCCCCTATGAAGCCGCGGCGTGGTCGATCATCTCGGCCCGGAAGCCATCGGCGACAGCCGCCCGGACACGCACCGCGATCAGCGCACGCCTCGGCCACAGCTTCACCCTCGCCGGTCAAACCGTCCATGCCTTCCCACAACCCGACGCACTCAGTGAGCTCACCGACCTCCCGGGGCTGGATCCGACCAAGGCACGACGCCTACACAAGATCGCCGACTCCGGCGCCGAGTTACAGGCCGACGCGCTGAAGTCCCGCGGACCAGAAGACGCATTCGTCTACGCACAGACCCTCGAGGGCATCGGACCTTTCTACGCCAGCCTCATCGTGCTACGCGCAACGGGCTTCGCGGACGCGCCACTGAGAATCGGCGAATCCCGAACGCTAAAATACGCCGGCGAGCTCTACGACGATCGGCAGCTCTCGCTCGAACGCCTAACCGAACTCGCTGAGAACTGGCGGCCGTTTCGCACCTGGTCCACCGTCCTCATCCGCATCGCCGCCGCCCACGCCAGAGCCCAACGACAAGTCACGTAGCCCTGGGGGCGCGTTCCCGGCTCATGTCGGCGGCGGCCTCCGCAGTGGCCGGGGTTGATGCCTGCTGGCGACCGGCGGGCTGTCGCACCTCGGATCGTTGACCCCAACGGGCGCAGACCAAGGGCTAGTCTTTGCTTGAGATGGTCGATCGCTGGGGCGTGAGGGTGCCGTACAGATCGAGGCCGCGAATGATCGCTGGCACCGTCTGTGCGCTGGCCATGGCGCTCGCGAGCCTGATGACGGGAGTCGCGCGCGCTGCCCCGAGCGCTTCGACTGCCCTTTCGACGGTGCACGCGGTCAACGTCGACAGCGGCAGGATCGCGGCCGTCGGGCTTGTGAGCGCCCGCGGGCGCTACCGGTTGCGCGTGCCCGCCGGAGCGTACCTCGTGGTGTTCTCGAAGATCCACGCCAACGGCGGTTCCAGCGACCGTGTCCGCGGTCTGGCAGTCGTGACGCGGGCCGCGCGGAACGCCGCCGCCCGGATCGCCGCTGCGCGCCCGGTGGTGACGATCGGGAAGGTGACGCTCGGTCGGGCGAACGTCGACGCGTTGGTGCTGCGTGACCTGTTCGACCCGCTCACGAACCGCGGCATCACGTTCGTCGACACGAGCGGTGAGGTCGTGGCGGCCGCCAAGCGCGAGCAGCAACTGTCCGACGACGGCCGGCTGGCAACGCCCGTCAACTACAACCCGCTGACGGCGACGTACGAGGTCACGGGCGACGGCACCCAGTCGCGCAACGGACAGGTGACAATGACGCTGAATCTCAAGAACCTGGTCACCGGGCAGGTGGTGGCGACCAAGACGGTGACCGGGGCGGGCAGGACGTTCGGCCAACTGGAGGGCGTGTTCGAGAACCTGACCTCCGAGTTCGCCGGAGATGCCGGTCAGGTGATCGAGCAGTCGCCCAACGGCGGAGCCGTCACAGTCGACTTGACCGTCACCTTCATCACCGAGGGCGCAGGAGGCACGGGCAGCGTGACCGCCTCTCCACCCGGGCACACGTTCACCAAGAGCGACGACGCGATCTACGAGTACAAGGTCGCCGGCGGGACCACCGTTTCGCTGACGGCGAAGGCGGATGCAGGCTCCTACTTCGTTGGCTGGCAATCCGGCAGCGAGTGCGGAACGGTGGGGTTCCAGGTGAAGGACCTCGTGTACCCCTGCCCGGTCACCGACCTCGGCGATCACCACTTTGTGATCAGGGCCGGCGCGAACTTCGCCCAGTGCCCAGCGCCCGGCACGTTCATCTTCAACGAGCCGAACGCGACCGTCTGTCCCGGCGTCACAGTCGTCAATTAGTGCGACAACGATTTTCGAACTGGCCTGCCGATCCGAAAAGCTTCGGTTTC
Source organism: uncultured Solirubrobacteraceae bacterium (assembly GCA_963712675.1). GTDB lineage: Bacteria > Actinomycetota > Thermoleophilia > Solirubrobacterales > Solirubrobacteraceae > Palsa-465. The sequence goes on along the minus strand of CAVQJF010000012.1, from coordinate 5,948 downwards.
GACGTACTTCACAGTGGAGCCAGCCGGGATCGAACCGGCGACCTCCTGCTTGCAAAGCAGATCAGTTTGTCCGCTCGTGACTCGCGGTGTCCCGAAAAGCCCTGCAAATCTAATTGTTCTGTTGGACACGAGGGGACACGGCAGGACGGCGCGAGACAATCTGATGCACCCCTGGTGCACCCCTCAGCGTGGCGTGCGTCTGGGCGGCGGGGAGCAGGGCAGCCATCGAAGGTGCGTCCGGCTGCGTCAACTGGTGGAGGTGGCCGCGCCGTCCAGGGCCGCTCTCGCCTCGGCAATCGCCGTCTGCGCGTCGAGCCGCGGCATGTCCTCGAACTCGTCCATCACGTGCCCGTAGGTGTTGAGCGTGAGTCGAGCGTCGTGGCCGAGCTGACGAGCGACGTAGATCACCGAACGCCCCTCGTGAAGCAGCAGCGACGCGAACGAGTGCCTGAGGTCGTACGGACGGCCGTGCGCGAGCCCCGCCGCCTCGATCGCGCGCTTGAAGGCTCGCCGGCGCCACGACTGGTACGCCGCAAGTGTCCAGGGCGCGCCGGTCGCCGACGGGAAGATCAGCGCGGTTTCGGATGGCCGGCCGCTTCTCAGCCGCCATTCTCGGAGGTCGACGGCGAGCGGCTGGAGCACACGCACCGTCCGATGAGCCGCCGTCTTCGTGTCCTTCTCCTCGCCAAGCGAGATGGCGCGCTCGACCAGGATCGTCTGCTCGCGGATGTCGCGCCACTGGAGCGCCAGCGCCTCACCGGGTCTGAGGCCGGCGTACGCCAGGACGCTGATCAACGTCGCGTCGCGCGGCGAGCTCGCGGCACGCATTCGTTCGATCGACGCCGGCGCGAGCGGACGGACCTCGGTGCGGCGCGGCAGCGCCGCCTTCCGCACCGCTCGCGCGGGGTTCGACTGGATCTGGCCGTTTTCGAACGCACGCTGGAGGATCGCTCCGAGAAGGGTGAGCGCGTAGCGGACCGAGACGCGGCCGTAGCCCGCGGCGAGCCGCTCCGCCTGCCAGCGGCCGATCGTCTCCGGCCTGATCGCCCGGAGTTCGAGCGGACCGAGCGCCGGCAGGATGTGCTTGTTCAGAAGTTGCCGGTAGTGCATCCACGTCTTCGGTGAGAGCTGGGATGCGTACGCCTCACACCAGGTGCCGACCACGTAGTCGGCGAGCGTGACCCGGCCCATGTCCATCTCGGTGAGCGTCCCGAGCTGCTGCCGGCGCCGGAGTTCAGCACCGAACGTCACCGCATCACCCTTACGGTCGAACGTCTGTACCCGGTACCGCCCACCCTGCCGCCAGCGCACCCGCCACCGTACCGCCCCGTCCTTCAGAACCCGCCTCTGGATCTCCATGCTGCTTCCTCGCTGTCTGACTTCCTACAGCATGTCACTCTGCTCGGCACGTTCCGCTGAACCCCGACCTTCTCCAGCACTCGCCGCGCCTACCGCCCCGTATGCCCCGCCGCACACCAACGACACAAAGCTCGGGCCAGACTACCCGAACCCCATGCATTGCATTTTCCTACGTGGGGGGCGGGTAGTCTGGCCCGAGCCCCTCTCAAATCTCCTTGTGCGGCGGGGCTTTTGGGGTCGTCAGGGGTGGACTCCAAGTCCACCCATCCGTCCACCCTTCTGTACACACCGCTGATACCATTTTGGTATGCGAGGTGGCGACTACGTGATGATGGCCCGGCGTCGCGCGGGACTGACGCAGCGCCAACTGGCCGAGCGCCTAGGACTCCGCCAGGCCACGATCGCACGCTGGGAACGCGGCGACCGCAGCGTCAGCCTCGATGACGTCGAGATGGTCGCGCATGCCTGCGGCCTGCAGCTCGACGCACATCTCCTGGTCGAGGACCGCAGCTGGTGGCCGCAGATCGCGATGCAGCTCGAACTTGATCCGCTCGAGCGAGTGCGGCGGCTCACCCCTCCGGGTGCTCCAGACATCGCAGCGGGGTTATCCGAGCTTGCCGCGGCGGGCGTGTTCGGGCTCGTCATCGGAGAGGTCGCTGGGGCGCTTCATGGCTGGCCGCTCGTACTCGGATCGTCGACGATCGAGGTGTGTGGGTTTGTCGACGGCGTGGGCTACCGCCTCCGACAGATGGGCGCTCGGGAGACCCGGAGCGGCAGGCACATCGTGTCCGGCGGGGCGAGCGTCGTCATCGTCGAGGCACCCGCGGGCACGGCAGGCGAAGCGGACCTTGCCCGCAACCGGGTGGCGTTCGAGACACCGGCCGGAGCCGTCGACGCAGCTGGACTCATCGACCTGCTGAGGATCGCCGACGCGTCAGACGCTCGCACGGCCCGGCGCGACTCACTCGCGCTTCAGGCCGTGCTCGACGTCCAACGCGAGCGCGAGGTCTCGCGCGCCCCAGACGATCGGGCGGCAGGGGACAAGATCGCCGAATGGCTGAGCCACCAGACTCCGGTCGCGTGAGCCCTGCGATCGACGCTGAGCGCGAGGCGCTCCTGAAGGTTCTGGTCGATCACGGCGTGCAGTTCGTCGTCATCGGCGGCGCCGGCATCCAGTCGCATGGCCGTCGCTACGACACCCTCGACATCGATCTCACGCCCGACCGTGACGAGGCCAACATGCGTCGTCTCGCTGATGCGCTGAACGAGCTCGACTGTCGCCTCGTCACCGATCCGGCTAACACCGCCGCCTGGGTGCCGCTCCCACCGGGCTACTTCACGCCTCGCAGCCTCCTCGCCGCCACCGTCTGGAACCTCGCGACGCGACACGGCCAGCTCGACCTCAGTTTCGCCCCGAGCGGCTTCCCTGACGGCTACGGAGAACTCGCGCCCCGGGCGGAGCGCCTCACTGTCGCCGGCACTCGCATTGCCGTGCTCGTGGCTGCCCTTGACGACATTCACAAATCGAAGCGTGCGGCCGACAGACCGAAGGACCGGGCGTACTTCCTAGCTGCCGGCGAACCAGGCCTCGAATAGCCGATCTGCGTGCGCTCAGGCGCTCATCTCGGACAAGCGCTGGGGGGAGCTCACGCACAGAGAGCCGGTGGTCGATCGAAGCGGTCCTCCCAGGCGCTCCGTCGTTTTCCGCGCAAAGGACGTCTCGTACCTTGATGGTCGAGAGGCGCGCCCGGCGGGCGAAAGCGGGAGTCAGGCGCATATGCTCGTCCGATGACGCCGGGGAGTGTTGATTTGGCGGCTTCTCAGCTGATAGGGCGCGACGTTGAGGCGGCGCGCGTCGACGCGATGCTCGAGCGTCTGGCTGAGGGAGGGGCGGCCCTGCTCGTGTCCGGTGAAGCCGGGGTCGGGAAATCGGCGCTGTTGGACTATGCCCGCGCTCGAGCGAACGCGCTTGGTCTCCGGGCGCTGACCACCGTGGGCGTCGAGTCTGAAGCGGAGCTTGCGTTTGCGGGGTTGCATCAGCTTCTGGTTCCGGTGCTGGAGCTGGTGGAGCTGTTGCCAGCGCCGCAGCGCCGCGCTCTCGAGGTGGCATTCGGCATCGCGAGTGGCCCCGAGCCTGACCTGTTTCTCGTCGGCCTCGCCGCCTACCAGTTGGTGTGCGATGCGGCTGAGGAGCGCCCGGTGGTGATCCTCGCCGACGACGTCCATTGGCTGGATCGCTCCAGCTTGAGAGTGTTGACGTTCATCGCGAGGCGTCTTGAGAGCGAGCCGGTCGCGCTGCTGGTCTCAGTGCGAACGGACGCCGGAATGCCTCTGGGCGAGGCGGGCCTGCCTGCACTCGAGCTCGAGCGGTTGTCGCCGTCTGCGGCGGGAGCGCTGCTGGATCGGGCGGCGCCCGATCTCCACCCGGTGTTTCGTGCCCGCGTTCTGCGCGAGGCGGCCGGGAACCCGCTGGCGCTGGTCGAGCTGGTTCGTGTACAGCGTGACCCGGGCACGTTCGCTGAGCTCGGCGAGGCGCCGTTGACGATCACGGCGCGTTTGGAGCGAGCGTTTGCCGCTCAGCTTGGCGGGCTTCCGGAGGCCACCCGCAGCGTTCTGCTGGCCGCGGCACTCGATGGTCGCGCATCGCTGGAGGAGCTCGTCGGGTCGGCGTCCATCGTGGCAGGAACGCTGCTCGTCGTCTCGGACCTGGATGCGGCGGTCGCGGCGGAGCTGGTCTCGATCGTGGACGGGAAGGTGCGCTTCCGCCACCCGCTGGTCCGCTCGGCCGTGCATCAGGCGGCGGCACCGGCTCAGGTGCTGGAGACCTACGCAGCGCTGGCCGAGGTCGTCAAGGATCCGGAGCGCCGGATCTGGCATCGGGCGATGGCGACCCTGGGGCACGACGAGGCGGTCGCGGACGCACTGGAGCGCCATGCCGTGGCGGCCCGTCGGCGGGGGGCAGTGATGGTGGCCGCCGGCGCGCTGGAGCGTGCGGCTGCGCTCACGGCTGATCCCCGGCGGAGGGGTGAGCGGCTGGTGCGGGCCGCGGATGCCGCCTGGGAGCTTGGCGCCGTCGACGTGGTCCGGGGCCTGCTCGAGCAAGCCGAGTCACTCGAGGTCGGCGAACTCGAGGCGGCCAAACTGGCGTGGCTCCAACAAATGGTCAGCGGGGATGTCTGGGTTGAGCGCGGGGCCGCGAAGACGTTCGTCACGATCGCACGTCGCGCCCACGCCGCGGATGATCCGGACATGGCGCTGGGCTCGCTGGTGCCGATCGCGCAGCGCTCCTGGTGGACCCAAACTCGGACGAGGACACGGAAGTACATCGTCGATACAGCGCAGGACATGGGATTTCGCGAGGATGAGCCGCGCTTGCTCGCGATCATGGCCCTGACTGATCCGGAGCGGACGGGAAGATCGGTCCTGCTGCGGCTCTCCCGGATCAGGCTGCACAACGTGACCGATCCGCTCGCAGCGATCCACGTCGGGATCGCGGCGGAGAATGTTGGGGATTTCGCTCTCGGCGCCCGGTTCCTCGGGCGCGCGGTTGACCGTCTCCGGGAGCAAGGAAGGCTCGGTGTGCTGACGCAGGCGCTCTCGCACTACTCGTGGGCAGCCGTGCACGCCGGCGACTGGTCAGCCGCCGCGGCCGCAGGGTCTGAGGCTGCGCGGCTGGCCCGCGACACCGATCAATTGGAGTTCGGACTCGTGGGTGAGTTGTACGCCGGGCTCGTGGCTGCGCTGCGGGGAAATGAGCCCGAAATCGCCGGCCCCGAGCGAACTTTGAGGGCCATGAATGGCGGCCCGCTGCTGGCGCCCGCGCATCTGGCTCGCGGGGCGGCCGCCCTCGGCGATGGCCGCCATGGGGAGGCATTCGACCACCTCTGGCCCGTATTCGACGAAGCCCATCCGGCATTTCATCGCTTCATGCGCTGGCCGGCGGTCCTCGACCTTGTTGAAGCGGCGACCCGCAGCGGCCATCTCGAGCAGGCAGTGGATGCGATGGCTGAGCTGGAGGCGATCGCCGCGCGGAGCGGACCACCCCTGCTGCTCGTCCTGCTGAGCTGCGCGCGACCGTTGATGGCTGCCGAAGAAGACGCGGACGCCCTGTTCGAGGTCGCGCTCGGACAGGATCGGTCCGTCTATTTGTATCCGCGCGCGAGGACGCTGTTCTCGTTCGGCAGTTGGTTGCGTCGGCAGCGTCGCGGCATCGAGTCGCGCGCTCCCCTGCGCGAAGCGATCGAGCTCTTCGACGTTCTGGGAGCCACTCGCTGGAGCGATCGCGCGCGGCAGGAGCTGCGCGCCACGGGCGAGGCATTCGGCCCCCGCCGGCCCGATGCCCGCGATCAGCTCACCGCCCAGGAGCTCCAGATCGCACAGCTCGCCGCCCAAGGTCTGTCCAATCGCGAGATCGGCGAGCGATTGTTCCTGTCTCATCGGACGATCGGCTCGCACCTCTACCGGATCTTTCCCAAGCTCGGGATCGTCTCGCGCACGCAGCTTCGCGACGCCTTGCCCGCCGCCGACAGCTGATCAATCAGTCGCGTGACTCAAGACAGCGCCGGACGTCCCGGTCAGGATCGGGCTGC
>CAVQJF010000011.1:0-856162 GCA_963712675.1 uncultured Solirubrobacteraceae bacterium | reverse complement strand
GCAGCTGATCCCGCGTACCCTCCCGGGCGGGCTCGGCGAGCACAAGTGGATCGACCGCCGGCTGCTCGAGTCGCTCGCGCGCGACGGGGAGCCGCTGCTGTGCGACCTCGACGGCTTCGTGCTCGAACCGCGCGGGCGAACGTGTTCTGCGTCGAGCCCGGCGGCCGGCTCCTGACGCCGCCGCTCGACGGCCGGATCCTCCCGGGCGTTACGCGCGCGCGTGTACTGAAGCATGCCGCGCGGCTCGGAATGACCGTCGCGGTCGAGCCGCTCTCGCTCGCGCGGCTCGAGCTCGCCGAGGAGATCCTCGTGACCGGCTCGCTCGGCGGCCTCGAGCCCGCCTGGATCACGCCGCGCACGCCCGAGGAACCGGGCGCCGTGAGCACAGCTGGCGCAACGCTCGCCGAGTCGGCGCTCGTTCCGGCCTGAAAGCCGTCTGGCGGGATCTGGCATCCTCGTCCGTCCGGCGCCGGTTGGGACGCTACCCTCGCGGCGCCATGCCACGTTCCGACCGGCCTACCCAAGGAGTAATCGAATTGCTGATCGCCAACAGCCAAGCTCCGACCGGAGCGGGCCGGTGACGGCCGCCTCCGAGCGCTCGGTGTCGCTCGACGACCTCGTCGCGCACCTGCGGCCCGAGGAGCGCGGACCGGCGAAGGCGTTCTTTCGAGAACCCTCCCGGCGCCGGAGCGCCGGTCGCGGTCGTGATTCCGGCGTACAACGAGGAGCCGACCGTCCGCGCCGTCGTCGAGGGGATCCCGAACGAGCTCGCCGGCCAGGCGGTTGAGGTGATCGTCGTCAACGACGGCTCCGCCGACGAGACCGTCGCGGAGGCCGCGGCCGGCGGCGCGCTCGTGTGCGACATCCCGGTGAACCGCGGGCAGGGACTGATCTTCATGCTCGGCTACTGGCTGGCGCGGACGCGCGGCGCCCAGGTGATCGCGACGACCGACGCCGACGGGCAGTACGACGAGCTCGAGCTCGAGCAGCTGGTCGAGCCGATCATCAACGGCCGTGCAGACTTCGTCAACGGCTCACGGCGACTGGGCACCGAGCTCACGACCGACCCGATGCGCCATGCCGGCGTGATCTTCTTCGGCCACCTGGTCAGCGTGCTGGTCGGGCAGAAGATCACCGACCCCGCGTGCGGGATCCGCGCCTTCAGCGCGGAGCTCACGGGCAAGGTCACGCTCGAGCAGACGCAGTACCAGACCTCCGAGATCCTGATCTCCTCGGCGATGATGGGCTTTCGCGTGATCGAGGTGCCGACCACGATGCGCGACCGGCCCGACGGCGCGACGCTGACGAAGAAGGGTCCGAACCTGCTCTACGGGATGCGGTTCGCGCGCGCGGTCCTCGGGACCTGGCGCAGGGAGCGGAAGGCCGCGCGGACGCGGCTGCGCTCCGAGAACACCCAGTAGTCGTAGATCGCGAATTTCGCGAAGAACCAGAAGATCGTTACCACGACGTAGACGCGGTGACGATCAGCGCGCGCAGGCCGTGGTGCTCGGGATCGACTGACCTGGGAGTCGGTCCAGCCGGTCGCGGCGACGTCGTCACGAGCACGATGATCGAGATCCCGATGTAGCCGACGATCTGCCGCGCCGGCGCGCGGCCGCTCGGCTGCCACGCCCAGCGCCGGTTGAGGATCCAGTTGGGGATCGCGGCGGCGATGAAGCCCGCGACCGAGCACACGGTTGTTGTCGCGCTCGCGACGTAAAACAGGGCGAACGCAATATTGCCGGCGTGAACGCGACCACCGATCCGAGCGCGTACTTCGTGAACTTGGCCGACAGCGCGGGTGCGCGTCAGTTCCCCACAGGGGATGGGTGGCAGCCCGCTCTTGGACGGAAGAGCGCCAGCCCGCGAAACGCTCAGGCAGCACGACCGCTGATCGTATCGGCTCGAGTTGACATGTCGCACGTCAGCGCTACATAACCGACCGCGTCGGGCCGTTACGCGCGTTGTTACACGGGGATCCGCATGATTCGCGCAGACGCCGGCGCGGGCCCCGTCCCGCGCCGGCGCGCCAACGGACAAGTGAGCGGATATAATGGATGAGAGTGCTTGTGGTCGAGGACCACCCTAGGCTCGCCGCCACGGTCGCAACCGTGCTACGCCGCGAGGGAATGGCGGTCGACGTGCGCTCGACGGCCGCGACGCGCTTGCGCGCGCGGCGGTCGCGAGCTACGACGTGGTCGTGCTCGACCGCGATCTCCCGGGCGTCCATGGCGACGATGTCTGCCGTTCGCTGGTCGCCGCTGGCGGCCGCAGCGCGGTGCTGATGCTGACCGCGGCGGCGCGCTCGGGATCGCGTCGAGGGCCTTGAGTCGGCGCCGACGATTATCTGCCGAAGCCGTTTCACATCGCCGAGCTGGTCGCGCGGATCCGCGCGCTGGCGCGCCGCTCCGGTCCCGCGCTTCCGCCGACCCTGATCCACGGCGACGTGAAGCTCGATTCGGCCCGCCGGCTGGTCACGCGCGGCGGTGAGACGGTCGCTCGGGCCGAAGGAGTTCGCGGTGCTGGAGCTGCTGCTCGGCGCCGGCGGCGCGGTCGTCTCGACCGAGCAGATCCTGGAGCGGGCGTGGGACGACGCCGTCGACCCGTTCACGAACACGGTCAGGATGACGATCAGCCGGCTGCGCGCGAAGCTGGGCGACCCGCCGGTGATCGAGACCGTCACCCGGGTACCGGATCGGCGGGCGCCGTGACGCCCCCTCGTCCACCGGCTGCGCCACCCGCAGACGACCGTCCGCTGGCGGCTGACGCTGCTGTACGGCGGCCTGTTCCTCGTCTGCGGCGCCGCGCTGCTCGCGATCACCTACATGCTGCTCGCGCACGCAACCGTCACGAACCCCCCGTTCGCAGCGGCTTCGGCCTTCCACGGTGCCGCCGCCGCCGGGAGTCCAGAACCCGCCGGGGCGTCGAACTTCATCCGCGGCCCTCGCGCGCCGCCCGTTCCCGCCGGCGCTCAGGAAGCTGCTCGAGCACGCGCGCCGGCCGCCAGGCGATCGTCACCGTCGGCGCGGCTCAGCGGATCTCCGACCTACACCAGCTGGAGGTCGAATCGGTGATCGCGCTCGCGATCATGGCCGTCATCTCGGGCGCGCTGGGCTGGGTCGTCGCCGGCCGCGTGCTGCGCCCGCTCGTCACGATCACCGCCACGACCCAGCAGATCTCCGAGGCGAACCTGCACGAGCGGCTGGCGATGGCCGGGCCGCGCGACGAGCTGCGCGTGCTCGCCGACACGATCGACGGACTGCTCGAACGATTGCAGGGCGCGTTCGATTCGCAGCGGCGGTTCGTCGCCAACGCGTCCCACGAGCTGCGCACGCCGCTGACCGCCGCGCGGGCGCTGCTCGAGATGGTGATGAGCGATCCCGACGCCTCCGTCGAGACCTTCCGTGAGGTCTGCGCCAGGTGCTCGACGAGGGCGAGCAGCAGGAACAGCTGATCGACGCGCTGCTCGCCCTCGCCAGCGGTCAGCGCGGGATCGACCACCGCGAGCGCGTCGACCTCGCAGCGATCACGCGGAAGTGCGTCTGCTCGCAGAGCTCGAGGCCGCCGCGAACGGCCTCCGCCTCGACGTATCGCTGGAGCCGGCGCGTTGCGGGCGATGGCCGCCTGATCGAACGGCTGGTCACGAACCTGCGTCGACAACGCGATCCGCCACAACGTCGACGGCGGCCGCGTCGACGTCCGGGTCGCAGCGACGCGCGGGCGCGCCACGCTGTCGATCGCCAACACGGGCCCGTCGTCCCGGCCGACGAGGTGCAGCGGCTGCTGCAGCCGTTCCAGCGCATGTCGGCCGACCGCGTCGGCCACGGCGAAGGACTCGGGCTCGGGCTGTCGATCGTCGCCGCGATCGTCACCGCCCACGGCGGGACGCTGTCCGTGCGCCCGGGCGCGGCCGGCGGACTCGAGATCGATGCCGCGCTTCCCGCCCGCCGCCGACGGCTACCGGCCGGCACTTCCCGCGGCGCCGCCCGAGGCGGTCCCGCTAGTCGGCGGGGACGCGGCTAACACGTCCGAATTCGGACTGGACAAACTTGTACAAAGCCGCGCTGGTAATACTGCGATCGCGTATGTCGCGCAACCTCGTCGAGCTCGTCCGCCGCCACCATGCAGTCGCAGCGCCAACGGCGCTTGAGGTGCTGAAGGAGGCCGTCGAGCAGCGCGGCGAGGTGACCGACGATGACCGTCGGCGCGCGGCCGAGGTCTCGGGTCTGCCCGAAGCGGCGGTGTTCGGCGTCTCGACGTTCTACGACGACCTGCTCCAGCCGCGGGGCAGCCGCCACATCCGGGTCTGCACCGGGACGGCGTGCTTCGCCGCGACCGCCGATGCGCACGTCGACCAACTGCAGACCGCGATCAACTTGAAGCTCGGCCAGCGCAGCGGCGATGGCACGATCTCGCTCGCGGAGACCGTCTGCCTCGGCTTCTGCCACTCCTCCCCCGCGGTCCGCGACGGCGACACGATCGACGCCGGCCCGACGTGATCGACCGCGTGCTGGCGAACGCCACCCACGCCGCCCCCGAGCCCGAGTGGCGGAGCGTGCTCGACGAGCCGGTGCTGACGCAGCCGGGCGACTGGTCGGGCCTGCATACGCGCGGAGCACCTGACTCCCGAGCAGCTGCTCGAACAGGTCAAGGAGGCGAACGTCCGCGGCCGTGGCGGCGCTGGCTTCCCCGCCGGGCAGAAGTGGCAGTTCACCCGTGACGCCCCCGGCGAGCAGAAGTTCATCGTCGCCAACGGCGACGAGGGCGACCCCGGCTCGTACATCGACAAGTACCTGATGGAGCAGGCGCCCGCGCTCGTGCTCGAGGGGATGGCGCTCGCGGGTATGCGGTCGGCGCGTCCATGGGTTTGTGCTGACGCGATCCGAGTACCCGCGCTCCAAGCCTGCGTCGAGGGGCCGCCGAAGACGCCCGCCGCAAGCGGGTGGCTCGGCGACGACTTCGACGTCACGATCCTCGAGGGCGCGGGCTCGTATGTCGTCGGCGAGGAGACCGCGTTGCTCGCGTGCATCGAGGGTCTGCGCGGAACGGTGTCCGCCCCGCCCCCGTTCCCGGCGGTGCGCGGCCTGTATGGGATGCCGACGGTCGTCAACAACACCGAGACGCTCGCGAACATGCCGTTCATCGCGCGCCACGGCGCCGAGGCGTACAAGCAGCTGTGCCCGGCGCGACCCCCGGCACGAAGCTCGTCTGCTTCAACGAGCGGTTCAACGGCCGAACGTCTACGAGGTCCGGTTCGGCACGACGATCCGCGAGCTGTGCGAGGAGCTCGCCGGTGGTCTCAGGACGGCCGCGAGATCAAGGCGCTCCAGATCGGCGGGCCGCTCGGCGGGATCCTCCCGGCGTCGAAGCTCGACACGCCGTTCGACTTCGAGGCGCTCGCGGCCGAGGGGTGCATGGTCGGCCACGGCGGCATCCTCGCGTTCGACGACCAGACCGACATGCGCGCGGTCGCACGACACCTGCTGCACTTCGGCGCGAGCGAGAGCTGCGGCAAGTGCTTCCCGTGCCGGATCGGCCTCAAGCGCGCCGAGGAGATGTTCCGCAGCCGACGCGGCGGTCGACCGCGGAAGGCTGGAGTCGCTGCTCGAGGCGCTGGAGCTCGGCTGCCTGTGCGCCCACGGCAGCGGCATGCCGGCGCCGATCCGCAGCCTGCTGAAGCACTTCCCCGACGAACTGGGGCTGGCCTGAGCGAACTTCGGCATTTACCGCGCGATATGCGAGGCAGATCGCCAAAGCTCGGAGGCAAGCCGATGCAGGTAACCATCGACGGACAGACCGCCGATGTCGCCCCGGACGCGACGGTGCTCGAGGCGATCCACGCGCTCGGCAAGGACGTGCCGACGCTGTGCTTCGACGACCGCCAGGCGCCGTTCGGGGCCTGCCGCGTGTGCCTCGTCAAGGCCGAGGGCGTGCCCGGCCTGATCCCGGCGTGCACGACCCCGTGCCGCGACGGCATGCAGATCAGCACGCGCGACGAAACCGCGCATCGGGTCGTGAAGGCGATCGTCGAGCTCGTGCTTTCAGAGCTGCCGCGACCCGCCGGCGGCCCACACCGAGCTGGCGCAGGTCGCGCGTCAGACGGGCGCCGACAGCGCCGCGCTGGACCGGCGCGACCCACGCGCGTCAAGCACGACGAGCGCCACCCGTACCTCGCGTTCCAGCACGAGCTCTGCATCTGCTGCGGCCGCTGCGTGCGCGCCTGCGACGAGGTCCAGGGCGCGTTCGCGCTGACCGCGACCGGCCGCGGCTTCGAAGCCAACATCACCGCCGGCCTCGACGCCGGTTTCAAGGACTCGACCTGCGTCAGCTGCGGCGCCTGCGCGGACACGTGCCCGACGGACGCGATCACGGAGACGACTCTGCTTAGACTGAATGGGAAGCCACCCGAGGAGAGCGTCTGATGAGCGATCGCTTCGACTCCACCGTTACCACCACTTGCGGCTACTGCGGCGTCGGCTGCCGGCTCGAGGCGCACGCCCGCGACGGCAGGATCGCCTCGATCAGCCCCGCCCAGGACGGCCCCGCGAACCGGGGTCACACGTGCCTGAAGGGCCGCTTCGCGCACCAGTTCAGCCGCAACCGCGACCGCCTGACGGCGCCGCTGATCCGCGAGCACGGCGGCTTCCGGATCGCGACCTGGGAGGAGGCGCTCCACAAGATCTCTACCGAGCTCAACCGGATCAAGGGCCAGTACGGCCCCGACGCGATCGCCGGCCTCGCCTCCTCGCGCGCCACCAACGAGGACTGCTACGCGATGCAGCGCCTGATGCGCGCCGCGATCGGCACGAACAACATCGACAACTGCTCGCGCGTGTGCCACTCGCCGACCTCGTTCGCGCTGCGCAAGTCGCTCGGGCCTGTCGGGCGCGACCGGCTCGTTCAACGACATCGACGTCGCCGACGCCGCGATCATCATCGGCGCGAACCCGACCGAGGGCCACCCCGTCGTCGGCGCGCGGATCAAGCAGGCGACGCTCAGGGGACTGAAGCTCGTCACGATCGACCCGCGCCGGATCGAGCTGGCCGACTACGGCGTGCTCCACCTCGCGCCGAGGCCCGGCACGAACGCCGCCGTGATGCTCGGCCTCGCCACGTCGCCGCCCGCGACGGCCTCACCGATCCGGCTTCATCGCACAACGCACGACGGGCTACGAAGAGGTCGAGGCGCTGCTCGCGCATTACGCGCCGCAGCAGACCCAGGAGATCACGGGGATCCCGGCGGCGCACATCGAGCGAGCGGCCCACATCTACGGCGAGGCCGAGAACGCCTCGATCCTGTGGGGCCTCGGCGTCACCGAGCACAAGTACGGCTCCGAGGTCGTGCGGCTGATCTGCAACCTCGCGATGATGACCGGCAACCTCGCCGCGCCCGGGCGCGGCGCTGCTCCCGCTCCGCGGCCAGAACAACGTCCAGGGCTCGTCCGACATGGGCGCGCTCCCGGACACCTACACCGCCTACCGCCGCGTCGACGACGAAGCCGTCGCACGCGCGTTCGAGGAGCGCTGGGGCGTCACGCTCTCCCGCGAGAAGGGCTACAAGGTCCCGCGAGATGTTCGACGCCGCGGTCGAGGGCAAGCTCAAGGCGATGTACATCTTCGGCGAGGACGTCGCCCAGACCGACCCGAACACGACGCACGTGATCAAGGCGCTCGAGTCGCTCGAGTTCCTCGTCTGCCAGGACATCTTCGAGACCGAGACGACCAAGTACGCCGACGTGATCCTGCCGGCGTCGGCGTTCCTCGAGAAGGACGGCACGTTCACGAACGCCGAGCGCCGCTTCCAGCTCGTCGCGCCGGCGATCGACCCGCCCGGCGGCGCGAAGCCCGACCTCGAGATCATCCAGCTCGTCTCGAGCGCGCTCGGCCACGAGATGGGATACGCGACTCCGCCGACGTGATGGACGAGATCGCGGCGCTGACCCCCGAGTACGCCGGGCGTCAGCCACGAGCGGATCGGCCGCACCGGCCTCCAGTGGCCGGTCGCCGCCGACGGCACCGACTCGCCGATCCTGTACGAGCGACGAGTTCGAGCTGCCCGGCGGCAAGGCCCAGTTCGCGGCGCTCCCGTACAAGGCAGCCCGGCGACGCGCCGACGACGAGTTCCCGCTGATCCTCGTCACCGGCCGCCGCCTGCAGCACTACAACGCCGGCACGATGACGCGCCGGACCGGCAACCTCGAGCTCCTCGACCACGAGTGGCTCGAGATCCACCCCGACGACGCCGCCAAGCTGTGGATCACCGACGGCCAGCTCGTCTCCGTCCGCAGCCGCGTCGGCCGGATCGACGTCGAGGCGAAGGTCACCGAGCGGATCGAGCCCGGCCACGTGTTCACCGCGTTCCACTTCCCCGAGGTGCGGACGAACCTGCTGATCGGCTCCTCCTCCGACGTCAACACGAGCTGCCCCGAGTACAAGGTCGTCGCGGTCGACGTCCGGCCGGTCGCCGAGGCGCCGGCGTACACGCCGCAGGTGGCCGAACCCGCGCTTCCGTGACGATGCGCGGACCCGGCCGAGCCGCCCGGGCCGCACATGCTCGCAGACGTCACCCACGACGGCCGCCGCGACGAGGTCGCGGTCGAGGAGCCGCTCGAGATCCGCGTCGACGGCGAGCCGCTCGCGGTCACGATGCGTACGCCGGGCCACGACGAGGAGCTCGCGCTCGGCTTCCTGTACGGCGAGGGGCTGATCGACGACCCGCGCGACGCCGGGCCGACCGAGGACTTCGCCAACAACACGATCGAGGTCACCGGGCCGCTCGCTCAGGACCCCAGCACCGCAGCTTCTACACGACCTCGTCGTGCGGCGTCTGCGGCAAGGGCGCGCTCGAGGAGGTCGCCGTCCACGCCCCGCCCGCACGGCCCGGACCGACGATCGACCGAGACCCCCTCGCCACCCTCCCAGACCGCCTCCGCCAACCGGCGTTCAAACGCACCGGCGGACTGCATGCGACCGGCCTGTTCACCCCCGCCGGCGAACTGATCATCGTCCGCGAGGACGTCGGCCGCCACAACGCGATGGACAAGGTGATCGGCCGCGCGCTGCTCGACGACCTCCTCCCCCTGCACGACCACGTCCTATGCGTCTCGGGCCGGATCGCGTTCGAGCTCGTCCAGAAGGCGGCGGTCGCCGGCGCCCCGATCCTCGTCGGCGTCGGCGCCCCGACAGCGCTCGCGATCGAGCTCGCCGCCGACCGCAAGATGACGCTCGCCGGCTTCGCCCGCGGCGCCACCGTGAACGTCTACACGGGGGCCGAGCGCTTGTCCACGATTGGATGAACTGGTATAAGCTACGCGAGCGTGCCTGTACCAATTTGTACAGGTAGATCTGGCAACACACGAGAGGAGATCGAGGGTGGCAAGCGAGATCACGACGGACGGGACTGGCACGCTTGCGCCGGTGTTCGGCGGCACCGTCAAGACGGTGCTCGAGAGCCCGCGGATCGCGCCACCGCCGCCGACGCTCGAAGAGGCGCGCAACGCCCCCGGCCGCGCCGAGAAGATCGAGCAGATCACCCGCCGGATCGAGGCCGAGGGGATCAAGTACGTGTTCTTCCAGCAGATCTCGATCACCGGCCGCGTGATGGGCAAGGGCGTCGTCTCGACCTTCTTCCCCCAGGTCGCCGAGCGCGGCTACCAGCTCGTCTACGGCGCGACCGCGAACCTGTTCACCGACCGCAAGGGCCAGTACATCGGCTTCGGCCCCGAGGAGTCAGAGCTCGCCGCGATCGCCGACCTCGACACGTTCGCCGTGCTCCCGTGGGACGAGCGCGTCGCGCGCGTCTACTGCGACTGCTACGACACCGAGACCGGAGAGCTGCTCGACGCCGACTGCCGGCAGAACCTCAAGCGGATCGCGCACGAGTTCGAGCAGGAGCTCGGCTACCACTTCATGATCGGGATCGAGCCCGAGACGATGTGGCTGAAGAAGCCCGAGGACGGGAAGCTCCCCGAGGGGCTGACGAAGCCCTACTGCTACCACATCCACCAGTTCGAGGAGCTCCGTCCGGTGCTGCTCGATGTCGTCGACTGGGGCCAGCGGCTCGGCCTCGACATGAGCTACGGCGACCACGAGGACGCCCCCGGCCAGCTCGAGCTCAACTTCCGCTTCGATCGCCCGGTCCGCACGGCCGACAACCTGACCACCTACCGCCAGGTGTGCGCCGCCGTCGGGCGCAAGCACGACGTGCTGCCGACGTGGATGCCGAAGCCGTTCACCGGCGTCTCGGCCAACGGCCACCACCACCACTTCACGCTGATCGACGAGGACGGCGTCAACGTCTTCCACGACCCGGATGGGCCCGCGCAGCTGTCCGAGCTCGCGCGCCACTTCCTCGGCGGGTTGCTCGAGCACTTCGGCGCGCTGATGTGCGTCGGCAACTCGACCGTCAACTCGTACTGCCGGATGTGGGACACGGGCTTCTGGGCGCCGATCTACAAGAACTGGGGCTGGCAGAACCGGACCACGACGGTCCGCGTCGCGACCGGCGGCCGGTTCGAGTACCGCGGCGTCGACTCGGCCTGCAACCCGTACCTGACGACCGCCGCGCTGCTCGAGGCAGGGCTCGACGGCGTCCGCCGCAAGCTCGACCCCGGCCCGCCCCAGCAGGGCAACACGTACGACCTGCTGGCCGAGGGCGCCGAGATCGAGAAGGTCCCCGACAGCCTCGGCGACGCGCTCAACGCGCTCGCCAAGGACGAGGTGGTCAAGGGCTCGATGCCCGGCCGCCTCTACAAGGTGTTCGACTGGTACAAGCGCGACGAGTGGGAGCGCTACCTCGCCGCCGTGACCGACTGGGAGCGCGACGAGTACCTCGAGGTGCTGCCCTAGCCCCCCCCCCCCCCCCCCCCCCCATGTGCGGCATCGCGGGCATCATCTACAAGAACGGCAACGGCGCGCACCGGATCGGACGCGACATCACCGCGATGCTGCAGGCGATGAAGCACCGCGGCCCGGACTCGACCGGCGTCGCCCTGTACCACACCCCCGCGCACGAGCTCACGCTACGCATAAAGCTCGCCGACGCGAACACGCCGCGCGACCTCGAGTTCGACGACATGCTCCGCCGCCACCGCGCGGAGGTCCAGCAGCGCATCAGAGCGTCCGGAGCCCAGATCAAGAGCGTCGAGGACATCAACGAGTACACGCTCTCGATCACGCTCACCCACGAGGGCGACATCAAGCGGCTCGCCGACCACGTCGAGTCGATCCCCGGCGCCGAGGTGCTGTCGGCCGGCCACTCGCTCGAGATCGTCAAGGACCTCGGCGACGCGAAGACGGTCGCCGCCGACTACGGGCTCGAGGACTACTTCGGCTCCCACGGCATCGGCCACGTGCGGATGGCGACCGAGTCCGACGTCGACATCTCGAACGCGCACCCCTACTGGGCGTACCCGTTCAGCGACCTCGCGGTCGTCCACAACGGCCAGCTGACCAACTACCACCAGTGGCGCCGCCGGCTCGAGCGGGCCGGCCACCGGTTCGCGTCCGAGTGCGACTCCGAGATCGTCGCCGTGTACCTGGCGCAGAAGCTCGAGCAGGGCTTGAAGCTCGAGGACGCGATGCGCCACAGCCTCGAGGATCTCGACGGCGTGTTCACCTACCTGTGCGTGTCCGAGGACGCGCTCGGGATGGCCAAGGACGAGCTCGCCGCCAAGCCGATGGTGCTGTACGAGGGCGACGACATGGTCGCGCTCGCGTCCGAGGAGATGGCGATCCGCGCGGTCATCGACCACGAGATCGAGACGTACGACCCGTACGAGGGCGAGGTGATGGTATGGACGCGGTGACCCCGCGACGACCAATGGCGAGCCGCGCTACGACTCGCGCGGACTGGTCGAGCTCGACGAGGTGATCCCTCGCACGAGCGAGATCGACGGCGACAAGGCAACCTTCGACGCCCGCGCGCTGACGACGCGAATGATCAACCTCGAGCTGCGCTGGCTGCTCTACGAGCAGGGCGTCAAGGACGTCACCGTGCTCAACCCGGGCGCCAAGCACTCGCTCGGCGCGGGCATCCTGACCCGCTGCAAGATCACGTTCGAGGGCAGCCTCGGCTACTTCGCGTGCGGGATCATCGACGGCCCCGAGATCCACATCACCGGCCGCGTCGGCTGGTCGGCGTGCGAGAACATGATGTCGGGGGTCGTCGTGATCGACGGCACCGCGGGCTCGCTGTGCGGCGCGGCACTGCGCGGCGGCGACCTCGTCGTTCGCGGACGGGTCGGCGCGCGCACCGGGATCGACCAGAAGGGCGGCACGATCATCTCGCTCGGCGACGCCGGCTCGATGACCGGGTTCATGCTGCAGCGCGGCCGCCAGATCATCTGCGGCGACGTCGGCCCCGGCCTTGGCGACTCGATGTACGACGGCACGATCTACGTCGCCGGCAAGGTCAAGTCGCTCGGGATCGACTGCGTCCAGGGCGAGTGGACCGACGCGGACACCGAGTTCATCAACCGCAAGTTCGAGATCCACGAGCTCGGCTCGCCACCGCAGTTCCAGAAGTTCGTGTGTGGCAAGAAGCTCTACAACTACGACAACCTCGAGCCGTCCGAGCGCAAGCTCGTTCTCTAGGGGGATTCACCATGGCTGACGAGAACGCCCCCTCCGCCCGCAACCGGCTCGGGCACTCAGCGATCTTCACCCCCGAGGTGATCGACGACATCCACGTCAAATCAGAGCTCGGCCGCTACCGGATGCGCGGCTTCTCGATGTTCAAGAAGATCCCGCACTGGGACGAGCTGATGTTCCTGCCGGGGACGCTGACCCGGTTCGTGATCGAGGGCTACCGCGAGCGCTGCGACACGAAGACTGTGCTCGGGGCGCGCTTTGCGAAGAAGCCGATCGAGCTGGACATCCCGGTCTACATCACCGGGATGAGCTTCGGCGCGCTGTCGCTGGAGGCGAAGATGGCGTTGGCGAAGGGCGCGTCGATGGCGGGCACCGCGACATGCTCGGGCGAGGGCGGGATGATCCCGCCGGAGAGAGATCTCAGCACCAAGTGGTACTACCAGCTGATCCAGAGCCGCTACGGCTTCAACCCCCACCACCTGATGCTCGCGGACGCGTGCGAGTTCTTCATCGGCCAGGGGTGCAAGGTGGGCCTCGGCGGCCATCTGATGGGTCAGAAGGTGACCGAGCAGGTGGCGGAGATGCGCAGCCTCCCAGCGGGCATCGACCAGCGAAGCCCGGCCCGGCACCCGGACTGGCTCGGGCCCGATGACCTCAGCCTGAAGATCCAGGAGATCCGCGAGGCGACCAACTACGAGATCCCGATCCAGCTCAAGCTCGGCGCCGCCCGCGTCTATGACGACGTCCGGATGGCCGCCAAGTGCAGCCCCGACATCATCTACCTCGACGGCGCCGAGGGCGGCACCGGGGCCGGCCCGCACGTCGCGGCCGAGGAGACCGGGATCCCGCTGATGGCCGCGATCCCGGAGGCGCGCCGCGCGTTGGAGGACGTCGGCATGGTCGACGAGGTCGACCTGGTCGTCGCAGGCGGGATCCGAAACGGCGGCGACGTGGCGAAATGCCTCGCGCTCGGGGCCAAAGCGGTCGCGATCGGGCACTCGGCGCTGATGGCCCTCAACTGCAACAAGGAGATCCCGGGGGTCACGGATTACGAGGGCACGGTCGGCGTGCCGGCCGGCCAGTGCTACCACTGCCACACCGGCCGCTGCCCCGTCGGGGTCGCGACCCAGGACCCGGAACTGCGCCAGCGCCTCGTGGTCGAGGACGCCGCCAACCGCGTCTACAACTTCCTGCACACGCTGACCCTGGAGACACAGATGCTCGCGCGGGCGTGCGGGAAGACCAACGTCCACAACCTCGAGCCCGAGGACCTGTGCGCGCTGACCGTCGAAGCCTCCGCGATGGCCCGGGTGCCGCTCGCCGGCACCAGCTACATCCCGGGCGTGTCCGAAGACAACGCGCTCGCCGAGATCAAGCGGCTGCTGGAGCGCCACGTCGAGAACCCGGTCGATTACCTGGCCGCACCAGAGACCGCTTCGGAGGTGGCGGAATGAGCTCTGAGGAACGCCACATCACGATCGATGCCGAGACCCTGTCCGGCCGGCGCTTCCCCTACCAGGAGGACATCTCGCTGATCGAGGACGTCGACCTGCTCGCCGCCACCCCGGGCAAGGACATCAACTGGCTCGAGGACGTGACCCTGCTCGAGGAGGAGGGCACGCCGGCCGTGTTCGACCGCTATTCGAATTCGTTCCTGCGGATCTACTTTTCGATCCCGGCCGGCCGCGAGGACGAGGTCGCGCGCAAGGTCCTGATCAAGCATCTGCAGTCGGGCAACTCGTACGGGATCGCGCTCAAGGAGCGCCACTGCAAGTTCCCGCAGCCATCGCTTGGGCCATGGGTGGACAATTCACCGACGGTCGGGTCCAACTGGACCCCGCCCGTGCTCGAGGGATGGGAACCACCGATCCACTGACCGACGAACTGCCGCGGTCGGTCCGACACGGACCGCGGATCACGCTCACCTGCAAGTGCGGGGAGGTCAACTACCTCCAGTACGGCGAGGAGTGGACCTGCGACAAGTGCGGCAAGCACTGGAACACGCGCAAGATCCCGCTCGAGGACTACATGGCGATCCGCCACGCCCAGCTCCGCTCGCGTCGGATACCGATCATCGTCAGCACCATGTCGCTGATCTGCATCGTCGCGTTCATAGTCGCCGGCAAGGCGTTCGGCGGCCTGATCCTGGTCGCGTTCGCCGCGACCGCGTGGAGCATGTTCGTGCGCCCGTTCCACAAGCGCAAGTACCGCGAGGCGATCGCGAAGCTGCCCAGCTGGGAGATCGAGCCCGATTAGGTCGGGCCGGGGGCGCGGACGCCCCCGGCCGTTTGACAAGACCTAGGCGAGCGCGACGGGCGACGTCGTCGCGGGAGCGTCGAGTTCCGCGGCCTCCGCTTCGTCCGGCATCGTCGGCGTCGGCTCTGACCAGTGCACCTTCTCGCCGTCCTGCACGATCCGGCGGAAGAAGAACAGCAGCAGCGACGCGATCAGCACTCCGACCCCGATCCAGAAGTCCGTCCAGGTGCCGTAGCCGTTCAGCTTCGGCGCCAGCGCGCCGACGAACAGAAACACGGCGTTCATCACGCACAGGAACGCGACGACCGGTAGCCACCCGTTCGCGATCCTGATCGGTCGCGGCCAGTTCGGCCGGTCTCTGCGCAACAGCAGGAACCCGCTGAGCGCAAAGACGTGACAGAGCACGTAGCCGATGTTGCTGAGGTACAGGATCGCGAGGTTCGACGTGATGAAGATCACGAGCAGGATGTTGACCACCATGTCGACGGTCATCGCGCGCCCGGGGACGTGGTACCTGTTGAGCACGCCGAGCTGTTTGATCGTCATTCCTGCCTTGGAGATCCCGTACAGAGCGCGGCTCGCGTCGGCCGTCGACGAGGTCATCGACAGCAGCAGGCTGCCGATGATGCAGATCGTGAAGAAGCTGGCGGCCCCATGACCGACGATCGTCTGCATCGCCTGCGTGTAGAACTGGCCCTCTGCGGTCGCCGACGGGACGGCGCCGGTGACGCCGCCGAGGCCGAGCGGGACGAGCACGCAGACGAGCAACATGAACATCGCGCCGCCGCGCAGTGCCCGATGGGTGTCGCGCCGGGTGTCCTTGTACTCGGGCGCGAACGTCGCCGACACCTCGGTGCCGTACGCCGACCAGGCGAGGATGAACATGTACACCAGCGCGAGCTTGACGCCTCCCCACGGGCCGGTGAAGGTCGCGTGCACGTTTGCCGAGTGCCAGTTGCCCGAGATGTAGCCACCAAAGATGAACAGCGCCAACGGGATCATCAGCAGCGCCGCGCACAGGTAGCTGAACCAGACCGCCGGCCGGAGCCCGAAGATGTTGAACGTCCAGACCGCGATGATCGTTCCGATCGCGATGAAGTGAGCCAGCCCGAGGTGGTTCGAGAAGATCGTGACGGTCCAGGTCGAGTGCGGCCACCACTGGGCCACCGCGAGATCCCCGACGATCTTGCCGAAGATCGAGAGCACGACCGACCACCCGATCCAGTAGCCGAACGCCGACAGCGGCCCGACCATCGTCGTGTACTTCCGCCAGCCTTCGTGCGCGTACAGCGAGATACCGCCACTGCGATGCCCGAACATGGTCGCGGGCTCTGAGTAGATCCAGGCCTGCATCATCCCGATGATCGCTGAGGCGCCCCAGAGGATCATCGAGCCGGCGGCGCCGAAGATGCCGAGCGTGAATCCGAGGCTTCCGAGCAGGAACCCTGGATTGCACAACGCGATCACGAACCCGTCCCACCAGCGCAGCGTCTTAAGTAGCTGTCGCTCCTCGACTACGGCTGTCGCCATCTCAACACCTCTCGTTGTGCCTCCTGGTACAGGGCTCCGCCGCAGGCCTTATACCAGTTTGTACAAAGGGGGTCAATGTGCGTCCGTCCAGGTGCGCGGGCGTAGACTCGAAAATGCGATGTCCCAGTTGCTAGACCGCGGCCGCTCGCCGGCCATCGAGGGCGCGCGCGGACCTTCTCGCGCTCGGCCGGTGCTGCTGGCGACGCTCGCCGTGCGAGTCGATCCGAGCGCCGAGCGGATGGCGCTCGACTCCGCACTCGAGGCCGGCGTCAAGCTGATCCTCGCGAACATCAGCCTGATGCCGCCGTACCCAGCCACGATGATGCTCGCCCGCGAGTACGCGACGCTCCCTCACGAGGAGGATCTCGAGGCGGTCCGCGCGACCGCGGCGCATGCCGCGGAGCTCGGGATCGCCACTGAGCTGCTGCGCGTCTCGAGCCGGCGGCCCGTCAAAGCGCTGCTCGAGCTGGCCCGCGACACCGACGCCGGCCTGCTGGTGTTTGGCCCGGACC
The DNA here is from genome assembly GCA_963712675.1 of uncultured Solirubrobacteraceae bacterium. GTDB lineage: Bacteria > Actinomycetota > Thermoleophilia > Solirubrobacterales > Solirubrobacteraceae > Palsa-465. The sequence continues at coordinate 839,273 of CAVQJF010000011.1, read as the reverse complement.
TGTCCCGCACGCCGCGCCGGCGCTTCCGGGCGGCGGCCAAGGTCGTCCGTCGCGACGCGCCCTGCCTAGTGTGGATCGCGCCCGACGGCTGAGTCGCGCTCGGAGCGGTCCTGGACCTCGCGCAGAGTTCCGAACCGCCCGGTGTAGAACAGCAGCGGCTCACCGTCGCGCTCGTCCAGATGCTCGACCTCGCCGATCCAGAGCTCGTGGTCGCCCGCGGGATGGACGTCGACGACCCGGCAGACCAGATGCGCGAGCGCACCGTCGAGCAGCGGCACGCCGTCGTGGAACTCGAACGTCGGCGGCGTCGGCGACTCGCGCTGCGCGGCGAAGTGGGCGGCGAAGTGCTCCTGATCGTGGGACAGCACGCTGACCCCGTAGCGCTTCGTGCGCGGCAGCATCTCCCCCATCCGGCAGCGGCCGAGCGACACGAGCACCAGCGGCGGACGCAGCGAGACCGACAGGAACGCGTTCGCGGTCATGCCGTGGATCGTGTCGCGATGGACGGTCGTGATCACGGTCACGCCGGTCGCAAACCGGCCCATCACGGTTCGCAGCTCGCGCGCGGCCTGGTCGACGGCGGGCGCCTTCGGCGTCAGCTTGGCGATTCCGGTCGGCGGCAACAGCGTTCGGTGAGCCGGGCCGTTCTTTCGCGCCCGCGGCGAGCGCAGCGGCGGCATCATCCCCGAGCTCTGCGTCGGCTCGGCGATGCGCGTCAGGCGCGCGACACCCTCGCGTTCGGTCATCGCTCAGGACCGCGGCCGGGTCTTCTCCGGGTCATAGAACGGAAAGCGTACGACTCTGGCGGGAAGACGCTTCTGCAGCCCGTCGAGTTTGCCGACCTCGACCTCGGTGCCGATGTCCGCGTACTGGACCGACATCCGGCACAGCGCGATCGAGCGCTTCAGCGTCGGGCTGCGGGTGCCGCTCGTGATCACACCGACGCGCTGGCGGCCGACGTAGACGTCATCGCCGTGGCTCGCGGTCTCGTTTGTGTCGAGCTCGAGCCCGACGAGCTTGCGCTGTGGATGCTCGCTTCGCTCGAGCAGCGCTTCGCGGCCGATGAAGTCTGCGTCGTTCTGCAGCGCGACCGCGAACCCGATCCCGGCCTCGAACGGATCGACCTGGTCGTCGAACTCGTAGCCGGCGAAGATCAGCCCCGACTCGATCCGCAGGATGTCGAGTCCGTCGAGTCCGAGCGGCTTGCAGCCGAACGGCTCCGCCGCCTCCCAGACCGCGTCCCAGACGCCCTCGCCGTCGGAGGGGTGGCACCAGATCTCGTAGCCGAGCTCGCCCGTGTAACCGGTGCGCGAGACGATCACCGGGATCCCGTCGTGGGTCTTGATCCGGCCGACCAGGAACCGGAACCACTTGAGTTCAGTGATGCTCGGCTGGGTCGGTGGGGTCCAGATCAGATCTTTTAGCGCCGCCCGGCTCTGGGGCCCCTGTAGCGCGACGTTGTGGAGCTGGTCGGTCGCGGGCTTGATCCATACCTTGAGCCGTTCGCGATCGGCTACTTCGCGCAGCCAGATCCCGTCGTACTCGTCGCCGCCGACGAAACGGAAGTTGTCCTGGCCCAGGCGGAACACGGTCGCGTCATCGATCATCCCGCCGGTCTCGTTGCAGAGCGCGGTATAGGAGACCTGTCCCGGAGCGAGCTTGCGCGCATCGCGCGTGATCGTCTTCTGGATCAGGGTCTCGGCGTCGGGGCCGAGCACCTCCCATTTGCGCAGCGGCGAGAGGTCGATCAGGGCCACCTTCTCGCGACACGCCCAGTACTCGGCGACGCCGCCTTCGTTGTTGAAGCAGTGCGGGAGCCAGTAGCCGCGGTACTCGACGAAGCTCTTGGTCAGCTGCGAGGTCCGCGTGTGGAACGCCGTCTCCTGCGTCAGCTGCGGCGGGGCATCGGCGGTCACGCGGCGGGCGATGGCCATCGAGAAGCGGTTCTGCGGCTCGTAGACGCGAACGTGGACATCTGTCACCTCCCAGGCATTCGATGGGTCGATGTCGTCGGGGCACGCCGAGGAGGCGCACACCAGGTCCGTCATGGCTCTGAGCAGCACGTAGTCGCCGGGGCGCGACCACGGCTCGTCGCTGACGAGCTGCATGCTGCCGTCGAACACCGTGTTGTAGAAGAAGTTGAGCGCCTCCCAACCCTTGCGGGGCGCGATCGTGAATCGCTGGAGCGCACCGTTGAAGTTGTCCGTGCAGTTGATGTGGCCGGGATACCCGAGGTCCTCGTAGTACTTCGCCTGGCACGCGAGCGCGAACGTGTCGTGGCGGCCGACGGTGTCGCGGACGACCTCGACCAGCGGCGTCATGTCGAGGTCGTAGAACTTGCCCTGCAGCCCCGGCTGCGGGTACGCGTTCCCCATCAGCGTCCGCGTGACGGTGGCGTCGAGGCCGCGCTCGATGCCCCGCTGAAGCTTGTCGGCTCCGAACGCGAGGAAGTCCGAGCATTGCTTGCCCTGCACGTCGATGATCTGGATGTACTCGCCCGCTTTGACCTCGTAGCTGAGTGCGCTCGCCTTGTCGACGCGGAAGTCGAGCCGCGGCTCGGCGAGCGGCGGCGGGAGCTCGTGGTCCTCGCTTCTGCGAGGAGTCGCGCGGCGGATCTCGATCAGCAGCTCGGTCGCGGGCTGCTCGCCGTCGACGATCCGCCCGCCGGGGGCCTTGACAGTCAGCCGCGTCTCGCGCTCGGCTGTCAGCTGAACGTCGCTGCCGGCCACCGAGTCGGGCCCAAACAGCCGCGCGTCGTTCTTCAGGCCGAGCGCCTCAAGCCCGCCTGAGAGCTCGGCCGTCTGGCCGCCGTGGCGGTCGATGATCGTGATGCGATCGTCCCCGGCGAGCGCGACCTGCGTCGCGCCTCCCGGCTTCACCCGATAGGTCTCGAGTGCCGGGTCCGGCGCCAGCAGCCCGCCGACGAGGATCGCCGCCATCCCGCTAGGCCGGCGCCGAGGCCTTCTCGACCTCCGCCATCAGCTCCTCGGCGAGCTTGCGCTTGCCCTCGGCATCGAGCTTCTTGATCTCGTTCTCGACCGCGCGGCGGTTGTAGGTCTGGTTCCAGTAATCGAGGCTGTCGAACCCGAGCAGCACGGCCTTGCCGACGAACTGGCGCAGGACCTCGTTGGTCGGGCCCATCACCCAGCCGGCCTTGGCGTCGCGGAGATATCGCTCGAGCTCCATATCGCGCTTGTAGCCGGTGCCGCCGCACGCGTGCAGCATCTTGTCGACCACATGAGCGGTGTTCTTGGCGGCGATGAACTTGATCTGCCACGCCCAGTGGAGGAAGTTCGCGCGCGCGAACTCGCCCGGCGGCAGCTTCACAGTGTTGTGGTCGGTGGCGTTGTCCATCGCCTGCGCGATGCTGTAGACGAACAGCCGTGCGGCGTTCGTGTCCATCACGGCCTCGCCGACATAGTCCTGGATCGTCGGGTAGTCGGCTACGCGCAGCCCGACGTCGACGTGCTTCTTGCGCGTCGTCTGGCGCTTGCCGATGTCGATCGCACCCATCGCGATCCCGTTCCAGACCGACGCCGAGCCGATCAGGAACCACGGGTCGACCGACTCGTCGTTCGAGGCGGCGCCGTCGCCCTCGGGCCCGACGATCTGGTCGCCGGGGATCTCGACGTCGTTGACCTGGATCGGGCCGGACTGGTTGCCGCGCAGCCCGAGCGCGTCCCAGGTCGATGGCTGGGACTCGACGTGCTCGCCGTCGATCACGAACACCGAAAGATCGTCGTAGCCGGTGAAGTCGGGGCTCGTCGTCTGCACGACGTAGAAGTCGGCGAAGCCGCCGGAGGTCGTCCACGACGCCTTCTTGCGAACCTTATAGCCGCCGTTCGAGCGCTCGGCACCGGACGAGATCGGATACCAGAAGTGCGACCCGGTCTCGGGGTCCGAATACGACAGCGTGCCGATCTTGCCGCTGTTGAGCGGGCGGATGTACTTATCGATCAACGCATCGGTCGCGCGCAGCATGATCGCGTTGACCGCCCCCATGTGCATCACGTAACACATCGCCGTCGACGCGCAGCCGTAGCGCGCGATCGTCTCGCAGGTCATCGCGTACGTGACATGGTCCTGGCCGAGGCCGCCGAACTCCTCTGGGACCGTGAGCGCCAGGAATCCATGCTCGCCGAGCAGCTCGAGGTTGCGCCGCGGGTACAGGAGCTCGTCGTCGGACTGCTTGGCGTTGGCGCGCATCTCCTGCTCGCACAGCTCGATCAGGAGGTCGCGCAACTCGCGCTGGCGGTCGGTCAGCACCCAGTCCGGGTCCCACTCGTAGCCCAGTCCCCAGAAGGCCTCTCCATCCCAAGTCTTCTCAGACATCAGTTCCTCCGGTTGGTGTGATCGCCGCTCGGTGGGGCCAACGCGGTCGCCCGCCGCGAGCTACGCTGTGCACAAATATGTACAAGCGAGTTCTAGCGGAGTAGCTCGGTTCTGTCCAGCGTGGACGCTATCCGGAACGACCGGCCGGACGTTATCCGGAACGACCGGCCGCTGATCGGAATCTCGGCTTCTCAGCACGACTTCGGGGATTACGGCGGCGTCGGGGTGCAGCGGCCTGTGTTCGCCGCCGGCGGCCTGCCCGTGACGCTCGCGCAGCTGCCGGCGTCGGTCTCCGCCGCCCTCGCGGCACTGGACGGTTTGGTACTCGCGCCGGGTCGCGACATCGAGCCATGGCGCTACGGCCAGCAGCCCCACCCGCTGCTGGCGGCGGTCGAGCCCCAGCGCGACGAGTTCGAGCTTTCCCTGGTGCCCGCCGCGCTCGAGCTCGGGATCCCGATCCTCGGCATGTGCCGCGGGATCCAGGTGCTGAACGTCGCCCTCGGCGGGACGCTCGCCCAGGACGTCAGCCTGGTCGCGCCCGGACACCCGACCGACCCTGGCTGGAAGCGCTGGAAGCTGACCGAGGCGGCATCGCTGGCGGGCGCGTCGGCGCCAATCCACCCGCGCCACCAGGTCACCGTGCAGGACGGCAGCCTGCTCGCCCGCGCGCTCGGCGCCGCCGCCGTCGAGGTCAACTCCTACCACCACCAGGCGATCGAGCGGCTCGGCCGCGGGCTCGAAGCGGTCGCGGTCGCGCCCGACGGCGTGATCGAGGCGGTCGAGATGCCTGGGCGCCCCGTGCTGGCGGTTCAGTGGGAGCTGCAGGAGGAGGCGCGGGTCGACCCCCGTTCCGCAGCGGTCTTCTCATGGTTCGTCGGTCAGGCGCTCGCGGTCGCCGAGACGCGGCGCGTCGTGCCGGCCCCGGCGGTCTAGCGGTCGCGCCACCACGCGCGCGGGCGCTGATCGTCCGCGCTCGGCGCTCCGTGTGACGGTGGGCGGCCACCTTCGTGGCCCGAAAAACGGCGCTGGTGAAGGTGGCAAACAGGCCCGTCACCGCACCGGATTCCATGAAAACTGTGGTTGTGAGGTGCGTCGGCGCGTCGCCCGGACACAACTGGACTTTCCTCCGCCTCGCGGAGGAAACTGTCGATGGATCGCGGCGGCGCACGGGTCGAGCCTATAACCACCGTTTTCCGTGATCCGGTGCGTCGGCAGATGCGCGCGAGGAACGAGATTCTGGTCGTGGGGACCAGATTCTCTGTCCTAATCGCGGAAGGTCGCTCCGGGCACGACGCACGGCTGGTCGCTCGCCCTATTCGTCGCGCCGTTTTTCAGGCCACGAAGGTGGCCGCCCAACCTCACAGGAAGCCACCCGCCACCCTTGCTTGCGGGTTTGTACCTATTTGTCTATGCTGCGGCGGTCCGCAAAGAGGGAAGCGGCCGGGAGCGGTGTGCCTCGGCAGCGAGGAGAGAACAGATGAAGAGCAGCCTCGAGATCGCCCAGGACGCAGTCCTTGAGCCGATCGAGCAGATCGCCGAGCGCTCCGCGCTGGAACCGGACGAGATCGAGCCGTATGGCCGGTACAAGGCCAAGGTCGCGCTGACAGCGATCGACCGCCTCGCCGGCGTCCCCGATGGCAAGCTCGTATGCGTCGCGGGGATGACGCCGACCAAGGCCGGCGAGGGCAAGACGACGACGGCCGTCGGGCTGACCGAGGGCCTCGGTTCGATCGGCAAGTCGCCGGTGTTGTGCCTGCGCGAGCCGTCGCTCGGTCCGGTGTTCGGGATCAAGGGCGGCGCGGCCGGCGGCGGCCTGGCGCAGGTCGTCCCGATGGAGGACCTGAACCTTCACTTCACCGGCGACATTCACGCCATCGGCGCCGCCAACAACCTGCTGGCGGCGCTGCTCGACGCCTCGATCCTGCACGGCAACGCGCACAAGATCGACGCGCTGCGGATCGGCTGGCGCCGCGCCGTCGACATGAACGACCGGGCGCTGCGCCAGATCGTGCTCGGACTCGGTGGCAGGCCGAACGGCTACCCGCGAGAGACCGGCTTCGACATCACCGCGGCCTCCGAGGTGATGGCGATCCTCGCGGTCGCTCGCGACCTCCACGACCTCCGGCGCAGGCTCGGCGCGATCACCGTCGGGTACTCCTACGACGGCGCCAAGCCGGTCACCGCCGAGGACCTCGGCGCCGCCGGCGCCATGACGGTGCTGCTCAAGGACGCGCTGAAGCCGAACCTGATCCAGACGCTCGAGGGCCAGCCGTGCCTGATGCACGCCGGCCCCTTCGCGAACATCGCCCACGGCAACTCGTCGCTCGTCGCCGACCTGATCGGGCTCAAGCTCGGTGACTACGTGGTCACCGAGTCGGGCTTCGGGTCGGACATGGGGATGGAGAAGTTCTTCGACATCGTCTGCCGCGTCGGCAAGCTCCGGCCGAGCGCGGTCGTGCTGGTCGTGACCGTGCGTGCGCTCAAGCACCATGGAGGGGTCGAGGACGACCCCCGCGTCGAGCCCGAGCAGGGGATCAAGGCGATCGAGGCCGGGATCGCGAACCTCCACCGCCACCTCGGGATCGTCAACGAGTTCGGGCTCCCCTGCGTGGTCGCCGTCAACCGACGGCCGGGCGACACCGACGAGGAGGTCCAGCTCGTCAAGCGACTCGCGCTGGAGGGCGGCGCGCACGCGGCCGAGATCAACGAGAGCTTCGAGCGCGGTGGTCCGGGCGCTGCGGCACTCGCCGAGGCGGTCGTGGACGCGTGCGAGCAGCCGAACCAGTTCGGATTCATGTACGACGACGGCGACTCGATCAAGGCGAAGATCAACGCGGTCGCCAAGCGGGTCTACAAGGCCAAGGACGTGTTCCTGTACCCGGCCGCCGAGCAGCGGATCAAGCAGTTCGAGACCGACGGCCTGTCGTCGCTTCCGATCTGCATGGCCAAGACGCACCTGTCGCTGTCGGGCGACGCTGCGCTGTTGAACGCCCCCGAGGACTTCACGCTCCAGGTCCGCGACGTGCGCGCCTATACGGGCGCCGGGTGGCTGGTGCCCCTGTGCGGCGACATCCAGCAGATGCCGGGCCTCGGCAAGACGCCGGCGGCGCTGAACGTCGACATCGACGCCCAGGGACGGACGGTCGGACTCTTCTGAGGGTAGGGTCCGCGGCGTGTCGCCGGCGGACGAGACATTTGCGCAGCTGCTCGAGCGCCTCGCGGCCCGGACCCCCGCCCCCGGGGGCGGCACCGGGGCGGCGGTCGCCGGCGCCACCGCGGCAGCGCTGGCCGAGATGGCGGCGGCGTTCGCGGCCGCCCGCGGCGGGGGCGATCCAAACATGGAGAACGCCAAGGAACGCGCCGCGATCCTCCGCGCCCGCCTGCTCGAGCTTGCCGACGAGGATGTCCGCTCCTACCAGCCGGTGCTCGACGCGCTCGCGCGCCACCGCACCGACCCCGACCGCGCTCGCGCCGTCAAAGCCGCGCTCTCAGGAGCAGCCGATCCGCCCCTGAAGATCGCGATCGCAGCGACCGAGGTCGCTGAGCTCGCCGCAGCCGCCGCGACCGCACCGGGCAACGAGCACCTGCTCGGCGATGCGACCGCCGCCGCGGCGATCGCGGAGGCGGCGACCCAGGCGGCCGCGCGGCTGGTGGCGCTGAACCTGGACCGCGTCCCGGACGATCTGCGGCTCAAACAGGCGCAGGAGCTCGTGCGGCGCGCCGGCGAAGCCCGGGCGGCGACGGTCCTCCTCCGCGCGTAGCGCTAGCGCTAACTCTTAGGCCCGTAGTACTGGGCGTTGATCTGCACGTAGCTCTGCCACTCCTCCGGGACCTGGTCCTCGGCAAAGCAGGCGTCAACCGGGCACGCCTCCACGCACGCATCGCAGTCGATGCACTCCTCGGGATCGATGTACAGCTGCGCCTCGTCGTCGAACCCCGCCTCGTCCTGGGTCGGGTGGATGCAATCGACGGGGCATACCTCGACACAGGACAGATCCTTGGTGCCGATGCACGGCTCGGCGATCACGTAAGTCATCGTCCAACAAGCTATATCAAGCGCCGACGCCGGGCACCCAGGAGGTCCCCGCCAGAGGCACGCGCGCCATCGCGGCCGCCTCGATCGTCAACGCGACCAGATCCTCGGGCTCGAGGTTGTGCAGGTGGGACTTCCCGCACGCCCGCGCGAGCGTCTGCGCCTCGAGCGTCAGCGTCCGCAGGTAGTTCGCGAGCCGGCGACCGCCCTCGACCGGATCAAGGCGGGCGGCGAGCTCCGGGTCCTGCGTCGAGATCCCGGCCGGGTCCATGCCCGCCTGATAATCGTCGTAGTACCCCGCGGCGGAGCCGATCGTCCGATACCCCTCATCGTGCTCGGGCGCGTTGTCGCCGAGGGCGATCAGCGCCGCCACGCCGATCGAGACGGCGTCGGCGCCGAGCGCCATCGCCTTGGCGACGTCGGCCCCCGTCCGGATGCCGCCCGAGACGATCAGCTGCACGCGGCGGTGCATGTCGAGCTCGATCAGCGACTCGACCGCCTGCGGAATCGCGGCCAGGATCGGGATCCCGACGTGCTCGATGAATACCTCCTGCGTGGCCGCGGTCCCGCCCTGCATGCCATCGAGCACGATCGCGTCCGCGCCCGCCTTGACCGCAAGCGCCACGTCGTAGTACGTGCGCGAGGCGCCGACCTTGACATAGATCGGGATCCGCCAATCGGTTATTTCGCGCAGCTCCTCGATCTTGATCTCGAGGTCGTCAGGACCCGTCCAGTCCGGATGCCGGCAGGCGCTCCGCTGGTCGATCCCCTTCGGAAGGTCCCGCATCTCGGCGACGCGGTCGGAGATCTTGTGACCGAGCAGCATCCCTCCCCCGCCGGGCTTCGCGCCCTGCCCGACGACGACCTCGATCGCGTCCGCTCGACGCAGGTCGTCGGGGTTCATCCCGTAGCGCGAAGGCAGCAGCTGGTAGACGAGGGTCCGCGAGTGCTCTCGCTCCTCCGGGGTCATCCCGCCATCGCCGGTGGTCGTCGACGTACCGACCTCGGTGGCGCCCCGTCCGAGCGCCTCCTTGGCGGGGCCCGAAAGCGCGCCGAAGCTCATCCCGGCGATCGTGATCGGGATGTCGAGATGGATCGGCTCGCGCGCGAAGCGCTCGCCGATCGTGACGTCGGTGTCGCAGCGCTCGCGGTAGCCCTCGAGCGGGTAGCGCGAGACGCTCGCCCCGAGGAACAGCAGATCGTCGAAGTGGGGCACGTGCCGCTTGGCGCCGAACCCCTTGATCGAGTACATCCCCTCGCGCGCGGCGCGCTGGATCTCGGCGATCGTGTTGCGGTCGAAGGTCGCGGACTCCCGCAATCCCGGATGCCAGCCGTTTCCGGACACCGGCACGCCCACCTCAATAGCTCCCGAGGTTGTCGACGTGGAAGTTGTACAGCTGCCGCGCGGAGCCGTAACGGCGGAACTCGGTCGGGTGAACATCAGCGATCTCGGCGCGGGCCAGCAGCTCGTGGACCGCCGTCATATGGAAGTCGTCCATTTCCTTCTCGATGCAATCAGCGCCGAGTCCGGCGACCGATCCACGGATGTATAGCCGCGCTTCGTAGATCGAGTCTCCTAGCGCTTCGCCGGCGTCGCCGCACACGAGGATGCATCCCCTCTGCGCCATGAACCCGGTCATGTGGCCGACCGACCCGCGAACGACGATCTCGGCCCCCTTCAAGGAGATCCCGCACCGCGCCGAGGCGTCGCCGTGGATCACGAGCAGACCGCCGCGCGCCGTCGCGGCCGCTGACTGCGAGGCGCTTCCGTCGACCACGACCATCCCGGACATCATGTTCTCGGCCACCCCGACGCCGCAGTTGCCGGCGATCCGGATCGTCGCCTCCTTGTTCATGCCGGCGCAGTAGTAGCCGACGTGGCCGTCGATCTCGACCTCGTGGGCGCCATCGAGCCCGACCGCGATGCTGTGTTTCCCGCTCGGGTTGAGCACCCGGAGTTGCTGCGGCGTCGAGGCCTCGTGCAGGCGTTGGTTGAGGGAGCGGACGGTCTCAACCGCTAGATCGACCGACAGCGCCTCGCGCGTGACGGCCATCACGCGACCGCCGTCGTGCTCCAGCTATAGATCCGACCGGGCTCGGGTTCCCAAGTCTCGGCGTCCTGGGCGCCCGGCAGCACCGCGATCGCGCGGTATTCGGACGCCATCGCGACCCAGTCGTCGTTCTGCGCCATCACCGCCGGCTTGCACGCGATCGGGTCACGCAAGACCGCGAACCCGTCGACGGTCCCGACCGCGAACGTGTAGAAGCCGTCGAGGTCCGACAGGCAGCCCTCGAGCGCCTCCTCGAGCGATGCACCGGCCTGCATCCGCCACATCAGGTAGCCCGCGGCGACCTCGGAGTCGTTGTCGGTCTGGAACTTGATCCCGTCGCGCTGGAGCTTGCGGCGCAGGCGGTTGTGGTTCGAGAGCGAGCCGTTGTGGACCAGGCACAGGTCGAGGCCCGTTGAGAACGGATGCGAGTGCTGGGTCGTGACGCGGCTCTCGGTCGCCATCCGGGTGTGCCCGAGAGCGTGCGTTCCGGCGATCTCGCCGAGCCGGAAGCGCTCGATGAACGACGCCGGCGGCCCGGCCTCCTTGAAGATCTCGATCGTCGTGCCGGCGCTCATCAGGCGCAGCTCCGGGTGGTGCTCGGCCAGCCAGGCTTGGATGTCGGGCCCGTCAGCCTCGACGACGAACACGGCGTGCGTCGCGCGCACGCGCGGCTCGGATACGTCTCCGAACACGGTCGCCAGCTCGCTCCCAAGCGAGCTCCAATCGAGCTCGGGGTCGCTCGAGTGCAGCGAGACCTTGGTCGAGCCGGACGGCGCCGGATCCCGGTAGAAAGCGACGCCCGCGCTATCGGGACCCCGGAACGAGAGCTGCTCGAGCATCCTCGAGAGGTACTCGCCGAGTTCCGTCTGAAGCGTGGCCGACTTCAGATACAGACCGGCTATTCCACACACAACGCTGACAGTAGACCGTGTCAGCTTGGTCGGAAATAGCGTCTATGGCCACACGTTCCGCGCCGAATGTGGTGACTGCCGCTACTTCTTTATGCCTTCTTAGCGTCCTGCCGAGGGAGCCCACGCCCCCAGGTGCTTCTGCGCTCGGCGCACTTCGCTCAGCGCCGCACGCAGATCTGCCCGTGCAATCGGTCGCAGCGCCTCGGGGTCGATCAGGTTGTCGGGCGCCTGGCCGGCGGCGATCAGCGTCGCGTGGTGCTCGAACCGGAGCCCCGCGATCACCCCAAACGCCTCGCTCAGCCCGTCCGCGACGCTGCGCTCGAGCCCGCCGACATGAGCGACCGCCTCGATCCGGTCGAGCGTGTTCGAGATCGTGACGCCATTCGCGAGCGCGTGGAAGCGAACGAGGTTGACGAGCGGGATGATCGCGCCACGCTTGAGGTCAAGCCGCCCGGGCGGATCGCCGTCGCGGCCGACGGCGAGCTGACCGCGGAAGTTGAGCGCGACCGGATACCCGATCGCGGTCCGGGCCATCAGCCGCATGAACTCCGGGTGCTCGCGAGCGGCGCGGACCTTGGCCGTGAGGTCGCCCGCGACGGCCAGCCCACCCGCGGCGGGACGAAAGTCGAACGCGACAGTCGCGCGGATCAGGTGGGACTCGTCCGGGATCTGCAAGCACTCGTCGAACGTCCGTAGCCAGTCTCCCTTCGACATCCGCCACAGCCGCTTGCCGGCCATCACGCCGTTGTTGTCGACGCCGATCCCGCACCGTGCGAGCCCCGCGTTGACGTCCGAACCCAGCCGCTCGAAGTACGCGTCGACCGACCCGGCCTCCTCCGGCGACGGGTCCGCGTAGGCGAGCGCGTTGTCCTGGTCGGAGGACAGCGTGAACTCCCGCCGTGCGGCGCTGCCGAGGTTCAGCCACGCCCACGCGAGCGGCGCCGGGGCGTTGCCCCAGATCGAGAAGTCGACGAGCCGCGCGACGACCGCGTCGTGCTGAAGGGTGAGCACGCGCCCGAGATCTCGAGGTGGCACGCCGGCGCGCACGAGCAGCGCGAACAGCCGCGGGAGATGTTCGACCGCGCGCACCAGCCCGTCCTCGTCGGCGGCTCCGAGGATCGTGTGGCGCAGCGCGATCGGGCTGCGCGCATCGAGGCCGAGCAGATCCGCACCCGACAGCAGCCCGCAGACCCTGTCGCCGTCGAGCACCGCGACGTGCTCGCTACCTGCGGCGAGCATGTCGATCGTCGCCTCGACGGCAAGCTGGCCGACCGGGACCGTCGGAACCGGGGTCCGGACGATATCGCCAACCGGGCGGTCGAGTGCGGCTCCCCCGTCCGCGGCCACGGCCGCGCGAACCGTCGCATCGGTGACGATTCCGAGCTGTCCCTCGCCGAGCTCCACGAGCAGCGCCGAGACGCCGTCCTCGCCGAGCTCCGCCGCGGCGTCGCGTACGGAGCGCTCGGAGCCACAGAACGCGGCCGGGCGCATGATCGCCGATACCGGCGTGGTGCCGACGTCGAGCAGCCCGTGGACGGTGTGCCCCGCGTGGGTCAGGCGCTTGCGCGTCGTGCTGGCGACGTATGCGGCGCCGGCTTCGGTGCCAAGCACGCGCCGACCCGCCTCGGGCGCCAGCAGCGCGCACGTCGAGGACTCGCGCGCGCGGATCGTGAACGCGGGCGCCATTCCGGTCAGCAGCGACGTGTGACCGAAGCATTCGCCGGGCTCGAGCACCTGGATCGGCTCGCCCTCATGGACGATGTCCATCGAGCCCGTCAGGACGACCCACAGCCCGTCGGCCGGCACGCCATCCTCGACCAGCGTCTCGTCGCCCTCGGCGTACGTGACCTGCGTTGTGTCGGCGAGGAGCGCGCGCAGGTCCTCCGACGCCAGCGCGTCGAACGGCGGATAGCGTGAGAGGAATGTGTCCAAGTGCTCCATGTCGAGCCACGCAATTGTGTTCGCTTCACGACTGTGACGGGTTTCGGGTACGTGAGAGCCTAAGCCCGGCTGTTCATAACCGGACCTCTGGAGGGCACCTTGGCCGAGGATCAGACACCGCCGGGCGGATACTCCGACGAACTCGTCTACGAGTCCGCGGGGTTGCCGAAGACCATCAACTGGTGGGGCGCGTTCGTGATCGGACTCGCGGGCACGATCCTGGTCACCGGGATCGCTCCGACGATGGTGACCACCCTCGGGCCGGCGGCGGTTCCGGTGATCGTGGTGATCACGCTCAGCGGTTACCTGCTGTGCCTGTTCCTGGCCGAGCTGTCGGCGATGATGCCCGACCGCTCGGGCGGGTCGCCCTCGTATGCGTACCCCGCCTACAAGGACCGGTGGCCGAGGCTCGCCGAGCACATAAATGGCTTCACGGCGTGGGCGTACTGGCTCGGCTGGTTCCCGGTCGCGCCCCTGAACATGATCCTCGCCTCGGCCTACATCGTCGACCGCCTGCAGCTGAACTCGACCTCCGGTTTCACGCCGATTCACACCTTCATCGCGTGGTCGACGGTCGCGATCTCCGTGGTCGGGATCCTGCTGCTGTTCATCCCGGCCCTGCTTGGGCTTCGCTTCGGGACCGTGTTCGCGACGGCGCTCGCGCTGCTGTCGATGATCCCGCTCACCTTCCTCGCGATCTCGTGGATCTTCCATCCCTCGGTCGCGCACTTCGGCCAGCTGTGGCCATTCCATCACCTTGATGGCTCGAGCTTCTTCTCGAGCGCCTTCCATCACGGCTGGCTGACGATCTCCGTCGCATTCTCGTTCCTCTTAACCTGGAACGTGATCGCGATGGAGGCGGCTGCGTGCTACATCGGCGAGACCAAGAACCCAGATCGCGACGCGAAGATCGCGATGAACCTCGAGGGCGCGTACGGCCTGTTCATCTACGTGATGATCCCGGTGGCGTTCATCATCGTGCTCGGCAGCAAGGCGCTCGGTAACGCTTCGCTCGTCGATCCAAAGACGATCTTCGTCCACTTCGGCTCAGCCGTGTTCGGCGGCGGCGCCGGCAGCAAGGTGCTCAACTGGCTGATCGCGATCATGCTGATCCTGGCGCTGATCCTGTCCGCGCTGAACGCGATCACCGGCACTGCTCGATCGCTGCACCAGATGTCAACCGACGGACAGTTCCCGAAGTTCTTCGCGCACGTCAACAAGCACGGCGTTCCCGATCGCTCGATGATGTTCAACGTCGCCTGTTCGATCGTCGTCGTGTTCTTCGGCGGCGCGGTCGAGATCTACACGTTCTCGAACGTCGGCTACCTGGCCTCGTTCATCCCGGTCCTGATCGGCTACTACCTGCTGCGCAAACATCGGCCGAATCTGCGGCGGCCATTCAAGCTGCCAGAGTGGATGAAGTACGTCGCGCTGCTGATCGCGGCGATGTTCGCGGTGATCTACTTCTGGGGCGGGCCCGTGTACGCGTCGTGTTCGTGCTCGCAGGCCGGCCGCTCGACGCTCCCGTATTACTTCATCGGGCTCGCCGTGCTGGCTGCGTACTATCCGCTCTACCTGTGGCGCAAGCGCGGCGACGCAAGAAACAAGGCGAACGAGACGCCCCCGGCGATCGCAGATCCTGGCCTCGTGGCGCCCGGGCCTCCGTGAGCGTCTCTGAGGCGAGCGCGACCGAGTGGGCTCTCGATTCCGAGGGCCCATTCGAGCGGATCCTGCTCGCCTCCGAGGGGCGGCCGATTTCGGATGCTGCGATCGCCCGCGTGATCGAGCTCATACGGCGCTCGGGCGGGGACGTCCGCGTGTTCTCGATCGCCCGCGTCCACGGCGTCTCATTCGGCTTCCCAAATCCCGGGCTGCTGCCGACCAAGAAGGAATGGACCGAGCAGCGCCAGATCGTCGCCAAGGCGATCAAGCGGCTGCAGCGCAAGGGAATCGAGGCCGAGGGTCACGTGGTCGGAACGCGCAACGCGGCGAAGCGGATCGTGCAGGAGGCGAAGGTCGCCGGCTGCGAGGCGATCGTGATGTCAGCCGATCCGGACCGCAACCGGATCGTCGGCAACACCCTGTGGACCCAGGAGCCACAGCGGGTGCGCCGCCGGGCCCGGATGCCGGTGTTCCTGGTCGTGGCGGACGACTAACCCGGGCGGCCGTGCAGACGCGCGAGCTTGATCGCGAGCTCGAGCGACAGCAGGTCGTCCTCGTTGAGATTGAGGCCCGTCAGCTCCTCGATCCGCCCCAGGCGCTGACGCAGCGTGTTCGGGTGGATGTACAGGGCCCGCGCCGATTCGATCACGCTGCGGCGCTCGGCGAGGTAACGCTCGAGCGTGTCGAGCAACGCCGTGCGGCGCTTGGTGTCGTAGGCGATCAGCAGGTCGACGGCGGTCCGCATCCGGTCGCGGGGGGCATCCTCGGGCGCGATCTGGACGAGGTACCGGTAGGCGCCAAGCTGTGAGTACGCGATCGCGCCGCCGGCGCCGAGCAGCGCGCGGCCGATCGTCGCCGCGTCGACCGCCTCCCGGTAGGCGCGGGTCGCGTCGGCGGGGAACTCGCGCGGGCCGCTGACCCCGATCGCAGCGTTGGCGCTGCGGCCGAGCTCGCGGCAGGCCGCGATCGCCTCGTCGATCCGTTCCGGGCGCCGGCTCCCGAGCGCCAGCAGTGCCCGCACCGGACCGGGCCCGGCGTCGATCGCCGTGCGCGGCGCCAGCTCCGCGAGGCCGCGACCGAGCGCCCCGGCTGCCGCGCGCCACTCGCCCGAGCCCTGCTCGCCGCCACCCGCCGGCTCGGCGCAGACGATCAGATACGGCTCGGTCAGCTCGCAGTGGAGCTCGGCCGCCTTGCTCGCCGCGAAACCGGCGGCGCCCGCCGCCAGCGCTTCGAACAGATCCTTGACGATGTTGGCCTTCGTCAGGCCCTCGATCAGCTCCGCCCGCTTGATCGCCACCGCCGCCAGATGCGCGATCGCGCGCGCGATCTCGGCGTCTTCGTCGTTGAAGGCGTGTCCTTCGGGCGAGCCGGCGCACAGCAGTCCGACGCGCTCGCCGCCCGCGGACAGCGACGTTACGAGCAGGTCGGCAACCTTCAGCTCGGGCCACAGCGTTCGCGCCGCGGGCCGATCGACGCTCCCGTCGAGCGTCGCCAGCAGCACTCCGGCCGTGGATCGGGTCGGTGGTGGCGCGATCGTTTCGGGCGATGAGGCAAGCATCTGGAGTCCGGCGGCGTCCGCGTCGAGCCGGTGGAGCTGGCAGACGGCGGCTCCGAGCAGCCGCCGTGTCCGCTCGGTCACGACGCGCGCGAGCTCGACGGCATCGGTCGCTGCCGCCACCTCTTGAGCGAGCCCCGAGAGGCCGGTCAGCGCGTCGACGCGACGGCGCTGCTGGTCATACAGCTGGGCGTTCTCGATCGCGCCCGAGACCAGCGATGCGATGTGCGCGAGCAGCTTCAGCGTGTCGTCGGGGAACTCGTGCGGCGCTTGGGTGTGCAGCACGATCACCCCGATCGTCTCGTTCGCTCGCGACAGGATCGGGACCGCGACCATCGACTGGAAGTGCTCCTCTTCGAGCAGCGGCACGTACTTCATCCGCGGGTCCTGCATCGCGCTGTCGCGGATGAACTCCGGCGTGCGGTGCCGCGCGACCCATCCGGTCAGCCCCTCGTCGACCGAGAACGTGACGTTCCCGATCGCCTGCGCGAACACCGGGGAGGCGGCTCGAATCGTCAGCAGGCGATCCTCGAGCAGGTAGATGAAGCAGGCGTGACAGCCCGTCGCCTCGGTCGCCAGATCGACGACCCCTTGGAGCATCGGCGCGAGCTCCAGCGACGAGGAGACGAGCCTGATGACGTCGTAAAGCGTCCGGTTCTCCTCGCGGAGACCGTGGAGCTCCGAATCGACCTGCGTGCCCATCGACACTCCGGGATGCACCTCCTATGTGCGAGTCGCACATGCTAGCCGCAGCGAACGGGTGCCCCGAGCCATTGCCCACGTGCGGTCGCGACAGGTAGCGTCGGCACATGACCACACAACCTGAGAACGCCGACGATGTCCGGCGGATCGTCAAAGACAACGGCATCGAGTTCCTGTTCGCACAGTTCGTCGACATGCACGGCAAGCCGAGCGCCAAGCTCGTGCCCGCGCACCACATCGATGACCTGCTGACCGACGGCGCCGGCTTCGCGGGATTCGCGGCGGGCGACATCGGCCAGGGACCCGACGACCCGGACATGATCGCGATGCCCGACCCGCGCAGCCTGACGATCCTGCCGTGGCAGCCGAACGTCGCGCGGTTCGCCTGCGACGTCCAGGTGGAGGGCGAGGAGTGGCCGTTCTGCCCGCGCACGATTCTCCGTCACGCGCTCGCTCGGCTCGCCGAGCGCGGCTACGAGATGAAGGTCGGCGCCGAGCTCGAGTACTTCCTTGTGCGCCGTACGGCCGATGGCGGGATCGAGGTCGCCGACGCGCTCGACACGCTCGACCTGCCCTGCTACGACATGCGCGCGCTGACGCGCAACCTCGACTTCGTCTCGACCGTGTCCAAAGCGGTCACCGGGCTCGGCTGGGACAACTACGCGACCGACCACGAGGACGCGAACGGCCAGTTCGAGCAGAACTTCCAGTACGCCGACGCGCTCACGACCTGCGACCGGGCCATCTTCTTCCGCTACATGGTCGAGTCGCTCGCGCAGCAGCGAGGGCTGATCGCCACGTTCATGCCGAAGCCGTTCGCGCACCTGACCGGCAACGGCTGCCACTTCCACATCAGCATGTGGAAGGACGGCGAGAACGTGTTCGACCGCGATCGCGCCGATGACCCTCGCGGTCTCGGACTCTCAGAGCTCGCCTACAACTTCATCGGCGGCCTGAAGGCGAACGCGAAGGCGTACATCGCCGTGACCGCGCCGACGGTCAACTCCTACAAGCGGCTGAAGGTCGGCGCGCCGACGAGCGGCGCGACCTGGGCGCCCGCGTACATCAGCTACGGCTACAACAACCGCACGCAGATGCTGCGGATCCCGGACGCCGGGCGGATCGAGGACCGGACCGTCGACGGCTCCTGCAACCCGTACCTGGCCGCCACCGCGATGCTGACCGCCGGTTTCGACGGCGTCGACCGGGGGCTTGACCCGGGCGATCCGAACTCGGCCAACCTGTACAAGATGAGCGCCGCGGATCGGGCTGCCGCCGGGATCGAACTGCTGCCCGAGAACCTGCTCGACGCGACCCGCGAGCTCGAGCAGAACGACGCCCTGCGCGCCGGGCTCGGCAAGACCCGCGACGGCGACTACGTCGACTACTTCATCGAGTGCAAGCGGCGCGAGGTCCAGGCCGCGCACGAGCAGATCACGCCCTGGGAGCTCGAGCGCTACCTGCAGCTGTTCTGAGAGCGGGGCCGCGACCCTACTTGGGAGCGACCGCGATCAGCGGGATCGGCCGGGACGTCTGCCGCTGGTAGGCGTCGTAGCGGCCGTGGTTGTTGTCATTCACGAGCCGCCAGAGCCGCGCGTAGTCCTCGTCATCGTGATCGACGATCCGGGCGATGCCCGGGAGCTTGCGCTGGCCCACCTGGAGCTCGACGTCGTGGTGCGCCCGAACGTTGAAATACCACCCGGGCGAACTGTCAGCGCCGCCGTTGGAGGCCACGACGACGTAGCTCTCGCCGTCCTTGGCATACACGAGTGCGTTGGTGCGCTGCGCCGCCGTCCGAGCGCCGGTCGTGCGGAGCAGCAGCGTCGGCACGCCGATCATCCCGTGGCCGAGCCGCCCACCGCTGCGCTCGTAGATCAGCTGGTGCAGCCGCAGCACCGATCCCTGGATCGTCGAGGACAAGCTCATGGGCGGACTGTATAGCGGCGGGCGGTGAGGCGCCGACTCTCACCCGGCGAGAGCGTCCCTTCCAGCCTGGGCGCCCGCCTGCAGTCTTCACCTCTATATCGGCAGCGCGGATCAATGTTTTAGGCGTGCCGGGGTCCGCTGGACGACGCCATTCGGGCCCACTCGGAGATGGAGCGGCCGTGCTCGAGGGGGCGCCTACCGGGGCTAGCCCGGACCGAACCGCCTCGCGGCGCCGACGCCCCGATTGTCGGCCTGCACGAGCGAGCCGACCGTCTGCGGCGCGAGCTTGTCGAGGTGGCGCGCGAGGGCGATGAACGCCTGGGCGGTGGTCAGCGCGTCGCCGAGCGCGTGGTGGGGCGGCTCGGCGCGCTGTCCGAGCTCGCGCGCGAGCGTCGCCAGTGGCATCCACTCCGGAGCGGCGCCGTCGCGCTCGGCGAGCCACCGGCGCCCGAGTACCTCGGTGTCGACCGCCGCCGGCAGCCGCACCCGCCGCCGGGCCAGCTGCGGTCCCAGGAATGCCCGCTCGACGAACGCGGCGTGGAATACCGGCACCCGTCCCGAGAGCGCGTTCAGCACGAGGTCGATTGCCTCGGCGACGGGCGGCGCGTCGGCGACGTCGGCGAGACGCAGCTTGTGCACGAGCACCGCGCCGTGATCTGGCCGCTCGCGAGGTCGCGCGAGCGCGTAGCGGGCCTCGCCGAGCAGCACCCGGCCCTCTTCGATCGGAACCGCGCCGACGGCGATGATCTCGTTCCGGCGCGGGTCCAGCCCGGTCAGCTCGAGATCGATCGCGCACCAGCGCGCCTGCAGCCACGGCGTCCTCGACGCGGGCTGTCCCGCCTGCGAGAACGCGGCGGCGGCGCCAACCGGCGTGCGGCCGAGCTTCATCAGCCGAGCCTTCGCTGAACCCCGGCGATCGCCCTGAAGACGTCGCGCAGGTGATCGCGCGTCAACGGGCTGATCGTCGCGGGGTCGAGCAGGTCATCGGGGCGCGCGCCGGCGGCCAGCTGTTCCATGTGGTGTCCGATCCGCAGCTCGAGCGCGAGCTCGAACGCGTCGGCGAGCGTGCGCGCGTCCGCGTCACCGAGCACACCAGCGGCGGCGCCCGCTCGGAGCTTCTCGATCGTCGATCCCTCGACGAGTCCCGCGGCGGCTCCCGCCCAGCGCCCGAGCTCGACGATCGGCACGACCGCCGCGCGCCGGATGTCGAGCCGGTCGCGGCTTGTCCCGTCGCGCTCCAGCACCGATTCGGCATCGAAACCGGTCGGCGGATCGACCGCGAGCGCGCGCCGCCGCAGGGCTTCGACCACACGGCCGTGGGGCTCGCCCTCGGCGACCGGGAGCGGATCGCGGGGCGTCCCCCACAAGGCCCGGCGCTCGATCAGAACGCTCAGGGCGTACTCGTCCTCGCCGGCGGACGCCCAGTCACTGGTGGCGCGAATGTCGGGACCGCCCGCCAGCCCGCAGCGCTCCAGCAGCGTCCCCACCGCGTCGCTCCATCCCGCCGGTGGCGCGTCGCCGCTGAACACGACGGCCCCGCGCGGGACCGACCCCGGCGTCAGCTCCCGCCGCGCCTGGGAGCCGATCGCGACCCACACGAGGCCGTCGTTCGGCAGTTGGAACGCCGGCGCGACGAGCTCGAGCGCCCTGACCGTCAGCGCATCGGCGAGCGCTGAGAGGACCCGCGCGATCTCGAGCGCGCGCAGGTTCGAGGCGTGCAGGTCGATGACCAGCTCGGGCAGCCGCCGGCCGACGTCCGCCAGGACGTCTTCGCTCTGGGCACGGGCGATCAGGCGGCGGACCCCGAACCAGGATCGTGGCTGGACGGCGAACAGGTCGGCGTCGTCGACCACGCCGATCAACTGGCCGCGCGCGCTGACGACGAGCGCGTGGCGGATCCCGCGCTCGAGCATCTCGAACAGCACCTCGCCGCCGAGCCGGTCGGGCGTGACCGAGAACGCCGGCGTCGTCATCACGGCTGCCACCGCGGCGGTCACCGGCATCCCGCCGGCGACGATCTTCGTCCGGATGTCGCGATCGGTGACGATCCCGAAGCCGCGGCCCGCTTGGAACTCGACGACCGCGCAGCTCGCCCCGGCCGCGGTCATCCGCCGCGCGACCTCGCGGATGCTGGTCATCGGCTCGCAGCGCACCGTCGGCGCGCGCAGCAGTTCCGCGACTGGCTGGTGCCCCGGCTCGTGGACCCCGACCATCAGCTCGCGGCTGCGGGCGCGTTCGAGCAGCGGCCGCGCGACCTCGACCGGGATCCGGTAGCAGAGCGTGTCCTCGGCGGCGCGGGCCTCGAAGCCGGGCGGCAGACCGGACAGCATCGCGGCATGCCCGAACGTGTCGCCCACGCCGAGCAGGTCGAGCAGCCGGCCTTCGTGCGAGATGTCGACGCCGCCCGAATGGACCACCCGCAGGAACGTCACCGGTCCACCGTCCTCGGACAGGATCACCGCGCCCGCAACGTAGAACTCGATCTCCGTCTTTGAGACGAGCTCGCCCAGCTCCTCCGGAGCGAGCGCGTCGAACGGCGCCCGGGCAGCGAGGAACCGTGCGATCTCGCTCAGGCCGGCGTCGAGCGCTTGCTCCATCCACACAGTTTGAACAAATTGGCCCGCCGCTACCCGACAAGCCCGAGCCGCTGCGCCCGCTGCACCGCCTCGGTCCGGTTGCGGACGCCCAGCTTGCGGTACAGCGAGCTCGTGTGCTCCTTGACCGTGTGCTTGCTCAGGTGCAGCTCGGCCGCGATCTCGGGGTTGGTCGACCCCGACGCCATCAACTCGAGCACGGTCCGCTCGCGTTCTGAGAGCCCGAGCGCGGCCGGGGGGTCGTGATGCTCGAACACGCTCTGACCGAGCCCGACCGCGCGCACCGCGCTCGCGATCTTGCGCGCCGACCAATCCTTGTACGCGAACCCGGCTGCCCCCGCCGCCCGGGCGGCGTGCGGCGAGATCTCACCCGCGCCCGAGAACAGCAGCACCCGCGTCGAGGGCTCGGCGGCGCGCAGTCGCTCGCAGATCTCGGCGCCCGATTCCTCCCCGATGAACAGGTCGACGAGCGCGACGTGAGGGCGATACCGCGACGCCAGCGCGAGCGCCTCCTCGCCGGTCGTCGCCGACACGCATCGCTCGACCCAGGGCTGCTGGGAGAGCATCAGCCGGAACCCCCAGTGGACGACCTCGTGGTCGTCGACGACGAGCACCCGCAGACGCTCGGGGCTCCGCGCGCCGCCCTCAGCCATCGACCGGGACAACGAGCCGCACCTGCCAGATCCTGCCCCGCCCACCCTCGCGCTCGCCGAACTCGACCACGCCCCCGCTCTGCAGCGCCTCGAGCGCCGCAAGCCGCAGTCCCATTCCCGCACGGCGCGTCCGCCCGATTACGCCATCGTTGGCGACCTCGAGCACGAACGTCCCGTCCATCCGGCCGACGCGCACGCTGACGCGGCTCGGCTTCGCGTGCTTGTGAGCGTTGCGGACCGCCTCGGTGAGCACCGATTGCGCGAGCGGCTCGAGCGCCGCCGGCACGTCCCCCTCCCCGCCGGCCTCGAGCGTCACGCCGAGATCGGGATGCACGCGAGAGAGCCGTTCTACCTCGGCGAACAGCGTCGTCTGCGTCTCTCGAGGCGCCCGCCCGAGCGGCCGCTGCAGGGCGCTGCGCAGCTCGCCGAGCGCGGTCTGGGTTTCGCTTGCGCAGCGCTCGCGGGCGGAGGCCGGGAGGTCGCCGTCGCCGTCGAGCGCCATCGAGACGCCGAACAGGCGCTGGATCACGCCCTCATGGATCTCGCGCGCGAGGTCGATCCGCTGCTGGAGCTGGCGCGCGGTCTCACCTTGGCGCGCGACGATTCCGGCCACCGAGGCGAGCGCCGCGGTCTTGCCGAGCGTCCACAGCAGGTGACGCTCGGCGTCGGACAGCGGCGGTGCCGACACCAGCCGGTCGGCGAGAATCACGCCGATCTCACGCCCCGCCGCCGTCATCGGCGCGCACACGAGCCGGACGGGCTCCGGGAAGAAGGCGGCGTACTCCTCAGAAACCTGCGACCGAACGTCGCCGACAACCTCGACGACGCGATCCTCTCGCAGCGCCTGCGCGGTGATCGGCAGCGATTCGACGGTCACGTGCGCGGCTTCGAACGGCTTCAGGTCGAGCCCGAACGCACCCGCCGCCCGGACCCGCCGGCGCGCCGGGTCGTAGCGGAAGATCACCGCCCGTCGCATCCGCGCGAGCTGGCAGACCGCTTCGCACAGGCGGTCGTAGAAACCTTCGCCCGGCGCCCCGCTCTCTTCTGATTGCGCGAGCACCTCGACGAACAGCTCGAGCGCCTCGATGCCGGCGCCATCGCCGGCACCGGCCGGAGGGCTGCTCATCGCCGACCGCTTGTTACAGGTGGTGGGCGTCCATCAGCCCGAGCCGCAGTTCCTGTTGCGGCGTCAGGTAGACGCGCCAGCGCTCGTCGCATCGTGGGCAACAGCATTCGACCGACGGATCGTAGCCGTCGGCCAGCTCCTCCCAGATCACCTGCTCGCTGCAGAGGCACAGTGGGCACGCCAGCGATGCCGCGACGAGCTCGTCGGGGTCGTCGGCGCGGAAGCGTGCCGTATCAGTCAGCGCGACCATGGCACCAACCGTGCAGCCCGCGCCCGTCGCTTGCAAGGCCGGCGGGCCCTCAACCCCCCTGATGGGGGGAGGCGCTCCGAGCGCGCGTGAGAACCTCGATCGTGCCGGCGTCGCCGTCGACGCGTACGCGGTCGCCGGTCGTCAGGACGCCGGTGCCGTTGCGGGTGTTGACCACGCACGGGATCCGCAGCTCGCGGGCGACCACCGCGGCGTGGCTGAGCGCGCCCCCGAGATCGACGACCAGCGCCGAGGAGATGAACATGATCGACGACCAGCTCGGGTCGGTCGTCGGCGCGACCAGGATCTCGTCCGGCTCGACGTCGGCGAACGACGGGTCCGTCACGACGCGGACGAGGCCCTCGACGATCCCGCCCGAGACGCCGGTGCCGGTGACGACGCTCTGCTCCTCGGCGTGGGGCGCGTCGGCGATCGGGACCGGCTCGGGCAGTCCCGCCCATTCGGTCGAGGCGAACTGGATCCGCTGGCACTCGCTGCGTCGCTCGCGGCGCGCGCCGACCAGTGCCCGCCCGTCGCCGGTGAGCCCTCCGAGCAGCTCGGGACCCGTGAGCATGAACACGTCGTCGCGCTCGTCCAGCCGACCGCCCGCGACGAGCTCGTCTCCCGCGCGACGAGCCGCAGCGCGGGCCACATCGATCGCCTGCAGGAACGATCGTTTGGCGACGCCGCGCATCGGGATCCTGCGGGCCGCCAGCTTCAGCACGTATCGCGCGCCGGAGCGCCTCGCCCGCGGCAGCGCGGCGACCACCGCCTCCTGCATCTCGGCCAGCTCGCGCTCGCGAGCCGCCGCCTGCGCGAGCGGGCTCTCGCGGCCGCCGTAGCGCTCGATCAGCTTCCGCACCGGCTCGTCGTCCTCGCGCCAGACGACGCTTGAGAGCTCACCCTCGCCAGGACCGTGGAAGCCGTGGTTGGCGACGACCTCGGCGACCGTCAGCTCGCCGCGCGAGGCGCGCCAGATGTCGGCGATCACTGCCATCTCCGCCCCGCCCGTGCCGCTTAGCACCGCGATGTCGCCGACGCCCGCCTGCGCGATCAGCTTCTCGACCGTGTCGTACAGCGGCTGGACGCTCGACAGGATCCCGACCAGCTGCAGGCTGCTCGAGCGCCCGAAGCGCGTGGCCGCCTCGGCGAACAGCCGCCGCGCCTGCGTCAGGTCGAGCAGCTGCGCGCGCGCGACGGACTCGCGCCACCAGGCGTCCTGCTCGGCGGCGAGCGCTGCCACCAGCTTCGGGAAGCGCACCGAGGCGCGCGGCAGCTTGACCGCGATCGCCGGGTAGCGCTCGCGCGTCGGCGAGAACGTCATCCCGGGCGGGATGTCGCCGAACATGCTGCGGATCGCATCGGCACCCGTCGTCCCCGGCACGCGGTCGCCCATCACGGCGAAGAACTCGAGCTGCGCCGCGAGCCGACCGTAGAACGGCCGCAGGATCCAGTCGGCGGGGTCCGCGGGCGGCTCCAGCTCGGAGCGGGTCAGCACTCCGACGGTGAACGCCGCACGACGCGCGGCGCGCTCGGCCGGCTCCCCCCACAGCGCGAGACACAGCGGCGTCAGCACACCGGGCGCCGCCTCGCCCAGGTTGGTCGTCGTCCAGTGATGAACGGCCCGCTCGGACGGCATCAACGGATCGGGCATCGACGCCAGCGAACGCTACTAGCTCGCGCCACGTTGCGTACGATCGCCGCTGGTGCGAATGGTCACGAGGGGACGATTGCCGGCGCGGGGCGGTTCGGTGTCGCCGTTCCTTGATTGCTGCGGTAGCCTTCACGCCGGGAGTGAAGAACCAAGCCGTACTTGAATCCGGGAGGTCGAGCAGGGTGCAGGCGATGCTGCGGCCGCGTTTCATCGCGGCGTCAATTCGGGCGTGCGTCGCAGTCGCGGTCGCAGTCGCAGTCGCAGTCGCGGTCGCGATCGCGGCAGCGCCGGCGGCCGCTGAGACAAGCCTCGCGAATCCGCCCAAGGGCGCGAACAACTGGAGCTGCAAGCCGACCGCGGCGCACCCGGACCCCGTCGTGCTCGTCCACGGACTCGGCGCGACGATGGGCGAGAACTGGGGCTACATGTCGCCGCTGCTGGCCAAGCGGGGCTACTGCGTGTTCGCGCTCACCTACGGCCTCGACCCACGGTTTCCGTACTTCGGCGGCGTGATCCCGATCGAGCAGTCGGCCCCGGAGCTCGGCGCGTTCGTCGACAAGGTGCTGGCCGTGACCGGCGCGAGCAAGGTCGACCTCGTCGGTCACTCGGAGGGCACGTTCATGCCCGAGTACTGGCTCAAGTACCTCGCCGGCGCGAGCAAGGTCGCCAAGTACGTGGCGATGACGCCGCTCTACCAGGGCACGACGCTGTATGGCGTCGCGGCGCTCGCCGCCGCGGGCGAGCCGTTTGGCCTGACCCAGCCTGTGCTGAAGCTGGTCGGCCAGTTCTGTGGCTCGTGCGCGGAGTTCCTCCACGGTTCGGCAATGGTCAAGGAGCTGAACGCCGACGGCGGGCCGGAGGTCCCCGGGATCCAGTACACGACGATCATGACCGAGCACGACGAGGCCGTCGTCCCGTACACGAGCGGGATACTGCCCCCGCCGGCGACCAACATCGTGCTCCAGCACGTGTGCCCCTCGGACCTCGACGAGCACGTGCTCGAGGCCGTCGACCCAGTCGTCGCACAGCTGATCTTCAACGCGCTCGACCCGGCCACCGCGCAGCCGGTGAAATGCGGCGTCCTCCCCCCGTTGGGCCCGCCGCCCAGCTGAACCAGCGCTACGTCGTGTGCGCCTCGACCCTCGCGATCGGGCGCTTACCCCACCGGCTGCGGGTCGCGAAGTCGAGCAGCCGGTCCAGGTAGTCGCGCAGCGGCGTGACGCTGATGCCCCGCGGGAGCAGCCGCCCCCGCGCGCCCTCGTCGTCGAACACGGCTCCGGTCGCGAAGTACGGGAAGTACGCCCGGCTGCCTTCGACCATCGAGCCGGCGCTCGAGCCGAGCGCGGCGAACTCCGCCGGCGGCAGCACCATCGGCAGCGGCCGCTTGAAATAACGGCTGGCAGCGTCGGCGATCTCCTTGATCGTGCTGGCGTCGGCGCCCGCCGTCAGGTGGAAGGTCTCCGAGCAGCCGGCGCCCGCGGGTGCGGAGCACAGCGCGTAGATCGCATCGGCCACGTAGTCGACCGACACGACGTCGACGGGCGCCGACGGGATCGCCGGCACCGCCGTGAACAGTCCGCGCGCGAACGCGCGCAGCGGCCAGTAGAGGACGTTGAACGCGTACGTCCAGCCGCTGTGGCGGTCGCCGACGACGATGCTCGGGCGCATGATCGTGAACGGGATCCCGGATCGGGAGTGGACCAGTTGCTCGGCCTCGAACTTCGAACGCTCGTAGGTGTTGTTGAACCCCTGGCCGACGTCGACGTCGCCCTCGCAGAAGCGTCCGTCGAACGTTCCCGCCACATATGCCGTCGAAATATGCCCGTAGCGCTCGAGCCCACCGTGCTCGGATGCGAGCTCCGAGAACTCGAGCATCCGCCGCGTCCCGGCGACGTTGATCGAGCGCGCCTCCTCGAGCGGGAGCGTGAACGACACCGATGCGGCGCTGTGGATGATCGAGCTGACCCGCGCCGCGAGCGCCGCGCAACGATCGCGCGACAGCCCCAGCCGAGGCGCCGTCAGGTCCCCCGCGACCGCCTTGACTCGGCTCGCGTAGCGCTCGGCCCGCGCGCCGAACAGGTTCGCGAGCACGCCATCGACCCGCGCCTGCGCGCCGGCATCACTTCCGGCGCGGACGAGCGCCACGAGCCGCCGGTCGCTGCGTTCGAGATAGCGGGCCAGCACCTCCATGCCGACGAAGCCGGTCGCGCCGGTGATCAAAACCTCGTCGCCGCTCATCAGACCCCCCAGCGCACGACCGTTGCGCCCCAGGTGAATCCGGCCCCGAATGCGCCCATCAGCACCAGATCGCCGGGCTGCGGGTCGGAGAAGGCGAGCGCCAGCGGCAGCGTCGCCGCCGAGGTGTTGCCGTACTCCGCGATGCAGTCGACCACGCGCTCGGGCGCCAAGCCCAGCCGCTCGCCGACGGCTGACAGGATCCGGCCGTTCGCCTGGTGGTAGACAAACAGGTCGATCTCCTCCAGCCCGACGTGCGCGGCCGCGCACGCGTCGATCGTGGCCTCGGACAACCGCGCCACGGCCTCGCGGAACGTCTCATGGCCCTGCATGAAGATCAGCGGTCGCTCCCGCCGGACGTGAATGTGGTCCGCGCCGGTGCCGTCGGTGCCGAGTACCACGGGGCCGATCCGTCCCTGATCACACGCCACCAGCACGGCCGCGCCGGCCCCGTCGGCGAACACCGCCGCGGTCCCGCGGTCGCTGGGATCGGTGATCCGCGACATGAAGTCGACCCCGACGACCACCACGCAGCGCGCGCGCCGGCACTCGATCTGGCCGCAGCCGATCGCGAGCGCTGAGAGGAACCCGGTGCATGCCGCGCCGACATCGAACGAGCCGGCGCGCAGAGCGCCGATCGCATGAGCGACCAGCGGCGCAGCGTTCGGCAGCACATCGTCGGCGGTCGTCGTCGCGACCAGCACGAGGTCGACCTCAGCCGCCGCGATCCCGGCCCGCTCGAGCGCCTCGGAGGCAGCGCGCGCGGCGTGCTCGGTCAGCGACTCGTCGGCGCCGGCGATTCGCCGCGAGCGGATCCCCGTGCGCCGTTCGATCCAGTCGTCCCCGACCCCGAGTGCAGCCGAGATCTCGGCATTGGCGACGGACCGTGCCGGCAGGCAAACGCCGACCGCGGCCACGGCCGCGCCCTGAATCGTCTCCCGGCGCGGGTCGGTGACCGGCTCCTGGACCGGCGTCGTTGTTGCCACGCCAGCGAGCGTCCACCAATCGGCTGTCGACCACCAGTCAACGACCGCGCAAACCCGACACTCGGGGGGTTTTCTGTCAGGCGGCCACCGGGAGCGTCCCGACGCGCATGTCCCGCCGCCAGTGGACCGGCGGAACATCCGTGAGCTTGATCCCCGCCTCTGCCCCGACGACCGCCGGAATCGCCTGGATCAGGCAGATCCCGAACGCCAGATAGCCCGGCGCCGCCGGCTCGCCCGCGAGCGCGTCGGCGCGACCCATGAACGACGGCTCGACGTCGAGCACGCATCGCGTCGAGGGGCGTCCCTCGATCGTCAGGATCCATTGAACATCAGCGGTGATCCCGTCGGGCCGCATCCGCTCGGTCAGATACCAGCCGACGCGCATCACCAGAAACGGCTGATCGTCGACGTACCCGATCGACTCGTACGCGACGCGGCCGGTCCGCCCGGCCTCGATCGTCATCACCGGCGTGACGAGCTCCGAAGGCGCCGGCTCGGAGTAGCAGGCCGCCTCGATCCGGGACAGCGAGACGCCGAGCTCGGCCGCCATCTGCTCGAGCATCTGGAACCAGTACTGGCGCTGGTACCAGTAGGCCGGGCTCGCCTCGCTCATCGCCTCCGTCGGGTCGCCGCCGAGGCCGATCATCCGCAGCGTCGACTCGTTGGCCTGCTGCGCGCACTCGAAGTACTCCTCGATCTTGATCTGGCGCACGTCGTTCGACAGCCCGCTCATCAACAGCGCCCACTTCTGCCCGATGAAGTCGGGGTTGATCCCGCCGGCGTGGAAGGTGGCGCCGCCGCGTTGCGCGGCGTCCTGCAGCGCCTCGCCGAACGACGGCTCACGCGCCGCCAGGTAGTTGTACGGCTGCGAGGTGATCACGTTCTTGCCCGCCTCGAGCAGCGTGACGAAGTCTGCGAGCGCGTTCGAACCCGGGAAGTCGAGTGCCGTGTAGAGGACGACGTCGCACTCGAGCGCGAGGAACGCGTCGAGATCCCGGGTCGCATGAACGCCGATCGGATCGATCCCGGCCAGCGTCCCCACGTCGATTCCGTGCTTGTGCTCGGAGTAGACGTAGGCGCCCACGACCTCCATCTCGGGCAGCCGCGCGGCCTCCCGGATACAGATCGACCCGACATCGCCGGGTCCCCAGATCGCAACTCGATACGGGTCTCGCATCTCTCGCCTCCTACGGTCCGCTGTTTCGCCGACCTTACCACTTTTCTGAAATAATTTTCAAAAAATAGGATGAGAGAATCGACCGCCCGATGGCCGACCCGAGACCCGCCCGCACTCGTCAGCAGCTGCTGGACGCCGCCCACGGCCTGATCGTCGAGAAGGGTGTCGCCGGTCTGCGCATCGCCGAGATCACGGAGCGGGCCGATGTCGCGCTCGGGTCGTTCTACAACCACTTCGCGAGTAAGGACGAGCTCGTCGAGGCGGTTGTCGCCGACGCTCTCTCCTCGCTCGCGGGCGAGATCATCCCGACGGAGCCCGACCACGGCGACCCAGCCGTCGAGGCGATCACGGCGCTCCGGCGGTTCGTGCGGCTCGCGTACGAGGACGTGCCGTTGTCACGCCTGCTCGTCAACCTGAGCCGCGGCGAGGAGGTGTTCCTCGCCGCGATCAGCCCCTTCGCCCACACCGCGCTCGAGCGCGCCGCCGCCGAGGGCGCATTCGAGCTCGAGAACATCGACGTCGCGGTCGCGACGATCGTCGGCGGCGGGCTGTCGCTGATCCGCCTGATCCTCGACGGCCAGCTCGGGCCCGGGGCCGACGCCGCCTACGCCCGCATGGTGCTCCGCAGCTTCGGCGTCAAACCGCGCGAAGCGGCCCGGATCATCGAGCGCTCTCAGTAGGGCAGCGCCATGATCGGCCGCACCTCGAGTGAGCCGTACGGGAGGTTTGGGATGCTCTTCGCGTGTTCGAGCACCGTGTCGAGATCGGGGGCGTCGACCAGGTAATAGCCGCCGAGGATCTCCTTGGTCTCGGCGAACGGCCCGTCGGTGATCTGCACCTGACCGTCGCGCTCGCGGAGCGTGGTGGCGGTCTCGACTCCCTGGAGCGCGTCGCCGCCGACGTACAGCCCGGCGTCCTTGAGCTGCTGCGTGTACGCGTTCCAGCGCTCGTGCATCTCGGGCGGCTGCGACTCCGGGCCCCGATCGGCCGGCGAGTAGATCAGCATCAGGTAGTGGGGCATCTGTGAACCTCCGCGTCGGTTAGCTTTCCTCGTTGACGAATGACGATCCCCGAACTAGACACCCCCCGTCCACCAATCCTCGCACGGTGGCGCCACGCGCTGTCGACGATCAACCCGCCATCGGGCGAGCTGGACCCAGTCTCACGCTGGCTCGTGATCACGCGCGCCGGCGTGCTGCCGATGACGCTGACGGCCGGCGCGATCGCGGGGCTGCTGGCGGTCGGCCGCCCCGACTTCGCCGCCGGCTGGTTCGCGCTGGCGTTCATCGGGATCGTGCTCGCGCACGTCTCCAACAACCTCGTCAACGACCTGTTCGATACCTCGGAGGGGCTCGACACGGGGGATTACCCGCGCGCGCTGTACGCGCCCCACCCGATCCTGTCGGGGATGATCAGCAAGCGGGGCCTGATCAACGCCGCGATCGCGGTCAACGCCGCCGACGTCGTGATCCTGGTCGTGCTGGTCGCCGCGCGCGGCTGGGTCGTGCTGTGGTTCGGGCTCGCCGGGGTGATCCTGAACGTCGCCTACACGGCGCCGCCGCTGCGGTTGAAGAAGCGTGGCCTCGGCGAGCTCGACGTGCTGCTCGTGTGGGGGCCGCTGCTGATAGCCGGCACCTACTACAGCGCCGTCGGCCACGTCCCGTGGCAGGTGTGGCCGGCCGCGGTCCCGTACGGGCTGCTGTGCACGGCCGTGCTGATGGCCAAGCACATCGACAAGCTGCCGTGGGACCAGAAGGCCGGGATCGGCACGCTGCCGGTCCTGCTCGGCGAGGCCCGCGCACGGGCGCTGACGAACGCGCTGATGGTCGCCTTCTACGTGGTCGTAGTCGCCGATGTGATCGTGGGCGCGCTCCCGTGGCCCGCGCTGGCCGCGTTCGGCGGCCTGCCGCTGCTGGTCCGCGCGCTGAAGGCGCTGCGGCGCCCGCGTCCCGCCGAACCCCCGCGGGGCTTCCCGATCTGGCCGTTGTGGTTTGTCGCGTTCGCGTTCACGCACACGCGCCGCGCCGGAGCCCTGCTGGTCGCAGGGCTCGCGGTCGCGGCGGTCTTCGGGATCGGCCCCCACTGGTTGAGGTAGTTCCGGGGGCCGCATGCGGCCCCCGGCCGGCGGCGCATGCGCCGCCGGGGGGTCGGCGCATGCGCCGACCCCACCCACGATCTACTACTGCACCGCGGGCAGCACCTGCGTGCCCTCGATCTGCACCGCCTTGAGCTGCTGCGGGTCGAGCCCGAGGAGCTGCAGGATCGTCGGCGCGACCTGGGTCGTCTCGACCGAGTTCGAGTAGCTACCAGGGTCGACCGCGTGCGGCGCGTACACGATGATCGGCACGTCGCGGTCGTTCGGGTTGTCGCCGCCGTGCTCGGCGATCTTGGTTCCGCCGGTGTATACGACACCGACCTGCACACGGCCGAACACGTCTGGGTAGCGCGGGTCCGAGTACGGCACGCCGAAGAAGGCGGCGGCCTCGTGACCGGCGTAGATCTGTGCCAGCCCTGAGTGCGCGACCTGCTCGGTGCCGCGGTTCACGCCGTCGTTGTTGTAGAGCACCGCTGTTGCGGGGTGGTTCCACAGGTACGTCTTGACGAAGTCGGCCGCGTCCTGCGTCTTGACCGACAGGTAGCTCTGCCACAGGTCGTCATCGGTCCCGGCGACGATCAGCGGGTTCGTGTCGCCCGTCTTCGCCCTCCAGGCGGCGTTGATCGCGCTGATGATCGGCCCGTCCGGGATCCGCTTCAGGAGCAGCGGATCCTGCGGGGACTGACCATGCTTCGCGGTGATGATGATCGCCGTGGACTTCGCGAGGCCGTCGTCGTGGATCGCGTCGACCATCCGCTCCAGCTGTGCGTTGACGTAGTCCAACGCGCTGGACAGCAGCGGGCGCGGGGTCGTCCCGCCGGGGAAGTAGCCGGCGAGCTCGGTCGGCCCCTCCGTGTAGCTGCCGTCCGCGTTCTTGGTCAGCGTGCTCGGCGAGTCGACCTTCTCGGCGACCGACACGGTCTGGAAGTTCATCCCGAGGATCGCGGGAGTGCCGACCTGCTGGGTGCCGCTGTGGTCGTAGCCGTTGAGCTCGTTGATCACCGCCTGGACCTTGTAGCCGTCGTACTGCTTGGTGGCGGCGTCGTCGTGCGCCCAGTCCGTGTCGGTCGGGTACGGCGTGCCGTTCGGCTCGACGGCCTGCGAGTCGATCTCCGGGCCGAAGAAGTCGTCGATGCTGGTACCGCCGGAATGCGGGCCGTTGAACGATGTGTAGACAGCGTGTTTGTCAGACCAGGCCGTGCGCATGCCGGCGCTGTGGATCACCTGGAAGATCGTGTTCACCTTCAGGTAGTCCCACGGCATGATCGGCTTGCAGGTGGCCGGGTCGACCGGGAACGTCGTCGGGTCAAGACCCGACTGCGGGTGCGGACTGAGGCCCATGATCAGGCTCGGGTTGGTGTCATCGCCGTTCTTGAAGATCGAGCCGCCCTCGTCGAACGACGGGAACGTGTTGCCGCTGTTGTCGTTCAGCAGGTCCGGCACAGCGGGAAGCAGATCGTCCGGCGAGTCGAAGATCGCGTTGCCACCGGGAGCTGGACCCGTACAGGTGGTCGTGCCCGGCGGGAAAACGTCGTGGTTGTACGCCACGTCGTAGTAGACGCCGGTCGCGCGCGGGTCGCCGCCGGTCATCAACGCCGTCCCGCCGGGGTCGGAATCAGACGGATCAGACGTTTGCGCGTTGCTGAACTCGGCGCCTCTATTCACCAGCTTGGCGAGCTCTGAGCTCGGGTGCTGGGAGATGTACCACTCGAGGTCTGACTGGTGCATGCCATCGACCGAGATCAGCAGCACGTGCTTGATCTGGTGCTGGCCGTGACCGTCACCGTGTTCGCCTGAGTGTGCGGTCGCGATCGGGATCCCGATCGCCAGCGCGCCGATCGCCGCGGCGATCGCCGCGGGAAGCTTTCCGCCTCCACGCATGGGCAGCTCCTTGTCTTCAGAATGGACGGAGCTGTCGTTATATGGCCGGCGAGCGCCCCCGACGTTGCCGTGATGTGCAACTCATGTGACCGTCGTGTTACCGCCGCCGGTCGCGAGCTCGTCGATCAAGCCCGCCAGCCGCAGCAGCAGATCCGGCGCGAGCGCGCGCTCGGTCGGCGGCAACCCGGCGAAGAACTCGCGCTGGCGGCCGCGGAGCCAGGTGTCCTCGTGATTCAGCAGCTCGCGTCCGTGCTCGGTCAGCACCACCTCGACGGCGCGCCGATCGCCCTTGTGGCGCTCACGGGTGATCAGCTCCCGGCGCTCGAGCACGTCGAGGATCCGGCTCGCCGTCGACGGCGCGATCCCGGCGTCGGTCGAGAGCTGGCTGACGCGGGCGCGCTCCTGCTGGGCGAGCGGCTGCAGCAGCCCGTACTGGGACAGCGATAGCGCCCGTCCGTCGGGCGAGGCCTGCGCGCCGCGAGCGCGCCGGATCGCCTGCGCCAGCGTGTCGAACGCGTCGAGGAATCGATCGGGTTCGGATGCCATTGCGGCGACGAGTTTAGCATGCTAATGTTTGGCATGCCAAGCAATTGTCAGGGTGCCAGGAGGAGGTCATGTTCAGAAACATCCTCGTCAGCTTTGATGGTTCGCCCCATTCACAGAAGGCGCTCGCCGAAGCGATCGATCTCGCGTGCGAGTCCCGCGGCCGCCTGACGATCCTGACCGCCGTCCATCAGCTGCCGCCCTGGCTGTACGGGCCCGCCAGCGCCGGCGCCGTCTCACAGCTCAGCATCGACCTGCTCCGCGAGGCCGAGGAGACCCTGCGCTCGGCCGCCGACCAGGTGCCCGATGACGTGCCGCTCACAAAGCTCCTGAGCCGCGATCCGATCCGCGGAGCGCTGATGCACGCGCTCGAGTCGGGCTGCTACGACGTGCTCGTGATCGGCTCTCGAGGGCGCGGCGCCGTCAGCTCACAGCTGCTCGGCAGCGTCAGCCATTATGCGCTGCACCACAGCCCGATCCCGGTGCTGATCGTCCACGCCTCCGGGAAGTCGAAGCTGGTCGGCGCGGGCGCGGCCGCAGCCGAGGAGGCAGCCGTCCCGGCCACCTGAACGCCGCCCGAAACCGGCTCGACGATGGGCGGGATCGGCCGCCTGCCATCATCAATCGGATGCTGCTCTCGGTCCTCGACCAGTCCCCGATCTCCGAAGGCTCGACCGGCGCCGAGGCGCTCCACAACACGATCGACCTCGCCCGGCTCACGGACGCGCTCGGCTATCACCGCTACTGGGTCGCCGAGCACCACGGCGGTCCGATGCTCGCCGGCGGCAGCCCCGAGGCGTTGATCGGCCCGATCGCGTCCGCGACGGAGCGGATCCGGGTCGGGAGCGGCGGCGTGATGCTGCCCCACTACAGCCCGTTCAAGGTCGCCGCCACGTTCACGATCCTGGCGGGCCTCTACCCGGGCCGGATCGACCTCGGGATCGGCCGCGCATCGGGGACCGACCCGCTGACGACGTTCGCGCTCCAGCGAGACCGCCGCCAGGCCTCGCCGGATGACTTCCCGCAGCAGCTCGCGGAGCTGCTCGCGTACTTCGAGGACGCGCTCCCCGACGACCACCCATTCCAGCGGCTCGCGGCGACGCTGCCGGGACTGCCGGAGCTGCCGGCCGTCTGGCTGCTCGGCTCCTCCCCGCAGAGCGCGGTGTGGGCGGCGCAGCTGGGGCTCCCATACGCGTTCGCCGACTTCATCAACCCGGGTGGCGCGGAGTTCGCGCGCATGTACCGGGAGCGGTTCGAGGCGGTGCGGGCGCTGAGCGCGCCGCGGACGAGCGTCGCCGCGTGGGTGCTGTGCGCGCCGACCGACGACGAGGCGCACGAGCTGGCGTCGAGCAGCCGGATGACGCTCGCGATGCTGCGGCGCGGGCAGCTGATCCCGGTCCCGCCGCCCGCCAAGGCGCTCGAGTTCCTGGCCTCCGAGGGACGGAGCGCCTCGGGCGGGCTGCCGGGGCGCCGCGGGATCATCGGCTCGCCCGAGGTCGTCCGTGCGGGCGTCGAGGAGCTGGCCGCCGAATACGGCGCGGACGAGGTGATCGTCGTCACGATCACGCACGACCACGGCGCGCGCCGGCGCTCCTACGAGCTGATCGCCGACGCGTTCGGGCTGTCGGCGGAATCTCACGCGCGCGCGGGCGAGCGCGTTGTATCCACATGACTCTCTACACAACATTTGAAAGCCCGATCGGCGAGCTGCTCGCCGTCGGAGACGGCGTGGCGCTCACCGAGCTCCACATGCAGCGCGGACGCACGCGGGCGAAGATCGACCCCTCGTGGAAGCGCGACGATGCGGCGTTCGCGGTAGTCCGCGAGCAGCTCGACGAGTACTTCGCCGGCACGCGGCGCTCGTTCGATCTGC
The DNA here is from genome assembly GCA_963712675.1 of uncultured Solirubrobacteraceae bacterium. GTDB lineage: Bacteria > Actinomycetota > Thermoleophilia > Solirubrobacterales > Solirubrobacteraceae > Palsa-465. The sequence goes on along the minus strand of CAVQJF010000011.1, from coordinate 803,096 downwards.
CGCTGTCGATGGCCGGCGGCGAGTTCGAGCGGCGCGTCTGGGACGAGCTGCTGGAGATCCCGTATGGCGAGACGGCCTCGTATGGCGAGATCGCGGCGCGGCTCGGGAACCCGGGCGCGGCGCGGGCCGTCGGGCTCGCGAACGGGCGCAACCCGATCGCCGTGATCGTCCCGTGCCACCGGGTGATCGGCGCCGACGGCTCGCTGACCGGCTACGGCGGCGGCCTCGAGCGCAAGCGGCTGCTGCTCGACCTCGAGACCGGGGTGCTACCGCTGGACGCCGGCGATCAGGATCGACGCGTGGACTTCGCCGCCGTCACCGACGATCCAGCGCCGCTCGCCGCTGCTTAGAACGAGCTTCGCCCCCGGCTGCGCCGGCGTGCGGAACTCGATCTCGGCGTCCAGCCCGTCCGGGTCGGGCCCGTTCCCGGTCAGCAGCTCATCCTCGAGCGGCGCCCAGTAGGCGGCGTTGTTGACGTGGTCGGCGACGTCGGTCTCGGTCGCGCGGAACTCCCACCGCGAACCGTTGCCGGCGTCGGCCGGCGGCCTCGCCGGATGCCTGAGCCGGTGGCTGATGCTGCGCTCGCCGGCGGTACTGCCGTAGACCGCGATCTCGGTCTCGCTGAACGGCGCCGGATGCCAGCTGCCCGGATCGAGGTGGACCCAGAGCGAGACGGCCTCGATGTCGGGCTCCGGCCGGCCGGCGCTCTCGATCGATGTCCGGCGCTCGGCCCACGCGCGGCCGATGCCGCTGCAGAACGTGTGCAGCTGCAGGTGGTCGGCGAACCGGGGGAAGCGCGACACGTGGATCCGGGTGCGGCGAACGACCCACACCGCCTCCTCGGCGACGCCGGCATCCTCGACATCAGCGTAGGCAACATCCTGGAGCCAGCGGGCGATCGCGTCGAGGCGCGAACGTCCGGACGGTGCGCAGTCCGCAAGGCCGGGACGGACCGGCTGCGTGAAGACGCGACCGGCGTCCGGCCGCGGGACGATTTCCGTGAGCGGGTTGATCGCCCGAGGGTACGCGGTTGATGTAGGGTCGTCGTGTGATCCTGGAGCGGCTCGACGAGGTCCCCGCCGAGCTCGAGCGGCGGACCGGCTGGACCGTCAAGCCCGAGGGCGCGTGTCGTGGCGAGGTGTGCGTGCCGCTCGCTCAGCCGTTCTCCGTCGCCGACCTGTCCGAGCGTCTCGGGATGCCGCTGGCCCACGATGACGCGCACGGCTTGTGGGCGCTCGGACCCGAGTCATGCGGTGGCCGCGCGCTCGCGAGCGCGACGCTGCCGGAGATCGTCCTGCCGGACCGCAACGGCGATGACTTCGCGCTCCGCTCGTTGCGCGGGACGAAGGTGTTCATGATCGCCTGGGCGTCCTGGTGAGGATGCAGGTTCGATCTGCCCGGGTGGCGGAAACTGCGAGATGAGCTGCATCCGGAGGGCTTCGAGGTAGTCAGCGTCGCGCTCGACACGGGAGGGATCGAGGCGGCGGCGCCGTTCATCGACCAGGCCAAGACGAGCCACCCCGCGCTGATCGACGAAGGCCATCTGCTCGACGAGCTGCTCGGCGTCGTCAACGTCCCGACCGGGATCTGGGTCGATGAGCAGGGCGTGATCGTGCGGCCGCCCGAGCCGGCGTGGCCGTGGGTGCCGCGGCAGCCGAGCGACGAGCTGATCGCGCAGCTGCCGCCGCTGCTGGCGGAGATGCTGCGCGAGGCGCAGAAGCTTGAGGTCGATCCCGAGCCGTATCTCGCAGCGCTGCGCGATTGGGTCGCGCGTGGATCCTCGTCGCCGTTCGCGCTCTCGCCCGAAAAGGTCGTGGCGCGTTCGGCGCCGAGGGACGCCGCGCGCGCTCGAGCAGCGGCGTGCTTCGAACTCGGGCAGTACCTCTATCGAAATGGTTCCCCGGAGGACGCCGTCCGCTGGTTCCGCGAGGCGCACGAACTGCAGCCCGAGAACTGGACCTACAAGCGCCAGGCGTGGACGTTCGCCGACCCGCTCCAGGGGCCCAGCGACTCCTACGACTCCGACTGGCTGACCGAGGTCCGCCGCGTCGGGCCGGAGAACTACTACCCGCCGGTCTCGCTGTGAGGTGGACTAGCCGGGGAGCGGGACGTCGATCACGATCTCGACGCCGTCGCGGACCTTCAGCGCGCCGAGCATCGCGCGGTAGGGCTTGATCCCGTAGTCGCTCTGTTTGACCGACAGCGTCCCGGCCATCCGGCCGTCCCCGCCCTGCAGCGCGAACTTCTCCTCGCGGGTGGTGCCGCCGAGCGTCAACTCGCCGGTGACCGTCACCGTCCCGCCGTCGCCGGCGGTCGCTGATTTCGATCGGAACGAGATCGGCTTGCCCTCGAGGATCTTGCCGTCGATGTTCTTGACGATCTCGGCCCGGTCCTTGTCGGACAGCGGCTTGACGCCCCGAAGCCCGTCACGGACCTGCAGTGAGCGCGGGTCGACGTCGAAGGTGATCGACAGCGTCCCGTCGTCGGCGACCGTCACGGTGGCCTCCCACTTGGTCACATCGAGCACGAGGTCGTGGCCAACGGCCTGCGCCATCCCCTCGCGATACGTCTTGACCTGAACCGCTCCGTTGGCCGGACCGAGCTCGTGCTTGCCGGGAGCGATCGCCACCGCTCGATCATATGCCGTCGGGCTAGCGGACGATCGTGAAGCTGAGCGAGCGTCGCGCGGATCGCTTCCCCGCGGCGTTCCTGGCGGTGATCAGGAGCGTGTAGCGACCGGGCTCGAGCTTCTTGCTCGGAGAGACGCGCCCGGTGAAGCGGATCCTGTTGACGCCCCGGTGGCCCCTGACGGTGAGCGTGACGGCGGTTCGATGCCGTTTGAAGCGCAAGCTGACAGTCGCGCTTTCGTTCAGCGTGAACGAGAGCTCGGTGCCGACCGGAGGCCCCTGCGTGCCGCTCTTGGCCTCCCGCCAAATCTTGGCCGACTCGCGCACGCGAGTGATCACCGGTGCGCGCAGTCGCGGTCCCGCGACCGTGATCCGCTCGCTCCTGAGCGCCGCGGGCGAGCCGTTGCAGCTGACCGTCTGTCCGGTGAACGTCAGCTCGGTCGAGCAGCCGGCGTCGTCTGTGACGGTCAAGCTGACCGTGTAGACGCCGGGCGCCGCGTAGGTGCGGGTCGGCGACGGGCCGGCATTCGCGGCGCTCGAGCCGTCGCCGAAGCTCCAGTCGTAGCGCGCCACGCGCTGCCCGGCCGAGGCCGATGAGCTCGAGGCGTTGAAGCTATATCGCCGGCCCGACGGCGGCGGCGTGGCGGTGAACGACGCCACCGGGGCCTGATCCGGGGTGATCGCGGCCGATTGGAAGTCGGGGCCCAATCCGACGCTGCAGTTCGTGCACGTGACCGGAGTCAGCGAGCCGTCGGCGGCGATCGAGAACGCCGACACCGAGCCCGTGTGGTTGACGGTGTAGAGGAACCGCCCGTTGGGGCTCACCGCCACGCCCTCGGGGTCCGATCCCGTGGTGCAGCCCGCGCAGGGGATCGCGCTCAGCGACCCGCTCGCCGCGATCGAGAAGGCCGATACCGAGTTCGTGCCACGGTCGATCGTGTAGAGGAACTGCCCGTCGGGGCTGATCGCCACGTCGTAGGGGCCGGATGCCGTGGCGCAGTCCGCGCAGGCGATCGGGGTCAGCGAGCCGCCGGGCGCGATCGAGAACGGCGATACGGAGTCCGAGCCGGAGTTCGCGGCGTACAGAAACCGCCCGTTGGGGCTGACCGCCACCCCCACCGGTCTCGATCCCGTGGTGCAGCCCGGGCAGGCGAGCGGGGTCAGCGACCCGCTGGCCGTGATCGCGAACGCCGACAGCGAGCCGGCGCCGTCGTTGGCGGTGTACAGGAATTTCCCGTTGGGGCTGACCGCCAGTCCCTCGGGGCCGACGCCCGTGTCGCAGTTCGATCCGGCGCACGCGATCGGGGACGGTGACCCGCCCGCCGTGATCGAAAACGCCGACACCGTGCCGATCAGGTTCGACGTGTACAGGAACTGCCCATTGGGGCTCACCGCCACCCCGAACGGCTGGTATCCCGTGGTGCAGTCGGTGCAGGCGACCGGGCTCAGCGATCCGCCGGGCGCGATCGAGAACGCCGATACCGAGGCTGAGCCGTAGTTCGCGGTGTACAGGAAGCGCCCGTTCGGGCTTACGGCCAGCCCGACGGGGCCGGCTCCCGGGTTGCAGCTGATGCCCGCGCAGGCGAGCGGGCTCAGCGATCCGTCCGCACCGATCGCGAACGGGGAAACCGTGGTCGTCGAATGATTCGACGCGTACAGCTCGGTGGCTGACGCGCCCGCCGCGCTCAGCAGCGCGCCCACCAGCGATAACGCCACCAACGGCGCCAACCCGGCGTGGTGCTGCGGCTTCACAGTTCCGGGACGCTCACTTGGCGACCGCCGTCACGCAGGCCATGCCGGTCGCGCTCGCGTGAGTTGCGTCGCCGCCGTAGCTCGCCGTCGCGCTCCAATTGCCCGTGCTGGCCGGCGTGTAGGTGATCGAGAACCGGCCGGTTGGATCGACGCTCGCCGGCTGGCTTGTGGTGGTGCCACTCGGATCGGTGATCTGAACGGTCACGCTCGCGCCGGCCACCGGGGGCGTCAACGTCCCGCCGGTGGTCACCGGTATGCCGACGGTTCCGGTGGCGTCGCACGTGGCCGCGATCGATTCAGTCATCGGCGGCGGAACGGGCACCGACGTCGCACACGGAGAGCTGACGGCAGAGGAGTGGCCCAGATCACCCCCGTAGCTCGCGCTCACGACCCAGCTTCCCGGCCGATCTGGGTCGTAGCTCGCTCCGAAGCTGCCGCTCGCGTCGAGGCTCGCGGTCTGCGACGTCGTCGTGCCATCCGGATGCTCGATCCTCAGCACGACGCTCGCACCGACGACCGCGGGTGACAGTGTGCCCGTCAGCGCCACCGGCGAGGAGACTGTGCCGGCGGCCGGACAGTTCAGTCGCAGTTGCTCGGGTGCCGGAGTCGGGGCGGGCCGGACGTGGATCAAGCAGCGACCGCTCCCTGCCGCCTCGCGACTCGCTGTGGCCGGCGCGATCGCGTAGCCGACGACCTCACCCGGCCCGGTCGGGACGAACACATCACCGAGCCGGTGATGGCCGTCGATCCTCACGGTGTGGACCACCTCCGAACCTCCGGCGAGGTCGTCGTACACGACCGAGATCTCCGACCCGGCCGGCAGGCCGGTCTCGCTGCCGGCCAGCGTGGTCGGCTCGCCGACTGAGGCCAGGCCGCCGCCGCAGCCAAGCTTGAGCTGCGGCTGCGGGCGCAGGGTGAGCTGCTGGCGCCGCGCCGAGAAGCCGCGGAACGCCACCGACAGCGTCAGCTTGGAGACGACCGGGCGGTGGGCCAGGGAGGCAGCCTTCCGATCGAGCCGCAGCGGCACCGTGATGAACTGTGCGCCGCGCGCCTTGAATACGTGGCGCGCGAGCACCGTCCGCCCATGCCGAAGCGTCGCCACGCCGGTGCAGGTGTCGCCCTTGCGTGCGGGCGCCACGTGCGCGGCCGCCGCCCGCGCGCCGAGCTGGACCGGGAGCGGGCAGAAGAGCTGCAGTGGCAGCGTCTCGCCGGGACGGACCGGCGTGTCGTCCGGGAACCGCCGGAAGCGGAAATCGTGGAGGCAGGCCTCGCTGCAGATCGGCGGCGGGGCGTGGGCTGTCGGACGGGGCAGAGGCTGCCAGCTCGGCTGGCCGTCGGCGGTGTCGTGGTCGACCACGACCGGGTGTGCCGGCGACGCGAGGGTCACGACGGCGATCCCGCCGCTCGCCATCGTGTAGGCGATCTTCGTTCCGTCCGGCGACCAGGAGGGGCGGTACGGCCCGACGTTCCTCGCGAGAATCTGAGGAGGAGAACCGGCCGGCATCACGTCAAGCGTGTAGCTCGAGTCGGCCGGTCCGGAATCGGCGATGAAGGCAATCCGGCTCGTATCGGGCGAGACGTCCGGGGACTGTTCGTCGCCGGTCCCAGCCGTGATCTGATTCTCGACTCCGGAGCTGATACTCAGCAACCACAGGTGAAAGCGGCAGTGCTCGCAGCTCGGATCGCCGGTGCCGTCCTCACGCGCGAACACCAACGTGTCGCCATCCGGCAACAAGGCGGGCGTTTCGTTGAGCACTCGATCGATGGGCGGTGTCAGCAGCCTTCCCGGAAGAGGATCGGTGCTGCTCTTGTCCCAGATGGTCGGGTCGCCGACCGGAAGGTGACTCTCGTACGCGATGTGGCTCGAATCCCTCGACCAGACAGGAAACGCGTTGTGGTAGAGCGTGTACATCCCCGGATCGGTCGTCGGGGGCGGGAAGCCGGACAGGGCCGTGGCCCTCGTTCCGTCGGCTTGCATCTTCCAGATCTGCTGGACGAGCGTGGGCGAGGGCCCGCCGGCGCGGGGCGGGGGCAGCGAGCCGGCCTCGCGGCTCGAAGCGAACGCGAACTGACGTCCGTCGGCCGACCAACTCGCCTCCCAGTTGTTGTACGGGCTGCTGGTCAACGGCGTCCGGTCGGTCCCGTCCGGGTTCATCACGTAGATCTCGGAAGCTGTCGGACCGAGAAAGTGCGTCACCGCGATCAACCCGTTGTTGCCCGGATACGTGGCTCGCGCCGCCGGTACATACACGCAGCCAACGATCAGGCTCAACGCAAGCAGCGTGCGCCGCATCGCTCAGCGCCCCGCGCCGCCCGAGGCGATCGCCTGCCCGACCGCGTACGCGAGCCGCGTGACGCTCTCGATCGTCGAGTAGTCGAGGTTCTCCGGAACGTCGCTCATCAGATGGTAGTTGGACATCATCTGCCACTCGTTGAGCGACCCGAGACACGTGCTCGGATAGCCGGCGCGGCTCGTGATCACGCTGTCGGTCGAGGCGCGGGCGCGGAAGCCGCGCTCGAGCGCGATCCCCTGCTCACTCGCGCACCGCTCGATCAGGTCACGGAACCCCGGATCGGTGTACTCGGCGATGTGGAACGGCCCCTCTCCCTCGATCATGATCAGCCGCGGCGAGCCGATCGTATCCATGTTGAGGACCCATGTGGAATCGGTTTCGAGCTCGCTCTTATGGCGGGCGATGAACGCGCGGATGCCGTCCTGAAGCGTCTCCTCGGCGCCGGCGGAGACGAGCAGCACGCGCAGCCCCGGGATCGGCTCGTCGCGCAGGCGCTCGGCGACCGCGACGATCGCCGCCACCGCTGAGAGGTTGTCGTTCGCGGCGGGGACCGTCGGGCTACGCATGATGTCCGCGATCACAGCCACCCCGAACGCGTTGATCGCGAGCCCCTTGGCGGCGCGAGCGCGCCGGCGCGCCGGGCTGCCCGAGAGCGCGCCGGCCACGGCCAGCAGCTGGCCGGCGACACCCACCCACCACTGCGGGGGCTGTGTCTTGAACCGCTGCAGCAGGCCCGGGAACCGGCGGTGGATCTTGATCTGAAGGCCCTGGTCGAACAGCCGGCCGGTCTGCGCGGCGTCGTGGTGGGCGAGCAACACGAGCGTCCGGCCGCCGTCGGGATCGCCCGCCCGCGCCACCACGTTGACCGTGGTCCGCTGCCGGCGCACCGCGCGCCGCACGATCCGCGGCCCGTTCTCGGCCTCGTCCAGCACGCCCGCGACGGACGCCAGCGCGAGCAGCGAGCCTGCGATCCGCTTTCCGGCGAGCACGGTCGCGCAGCCGAGCACTCCCGCGAGCCCGAGCGCGAGCGACGTCGGCGGGAACGTGCCCCAGCACGGCTCGTCCTCCAGCGCCACGTCCGCGACGGCGGCGTCGCGGAGCCGCTCGGCGATCCACTCGGCCGCGACGCGCTCGCCCGGCGAGCACGGCGTCTTGTCGAGCGGCGCGAGCTGCTCGCAGACCTCCCGGAGAGTGGCTTCAACGCTTGTCATCTGATTGCCGAAGGGTGGAACAGTGGCACGGTGGGCGACCAGCCGCCTTTTAGAACCTCGAGCAGCGACGGCGGGGTGATCACGCGCACGGTGCCGCCGCCGCCGCCCGCCGGCCGCGGCTCGCGCTCGGCGTAGCCCCCGGGACGCCAGGTCAGCAGCTCGTCTCCGAATACGAGCCGGCATGCGCCGTCATCGTCGAGCACGAACGCGCCGTCTGGCAGCCGCGTGAGCGGCGCTTCGTGGAGCCGCTGCTCGGATCGCTCGACGAGGCGCTCGCCGTGGAGCTGGGCGTCGATCGCGCCGGCGCTGGTCTGGTCGGGGTGGAGCTCGGCCCAGATCGACTTGAACGCGTTGTAGTCCTCCCGCCGGCACAGCGCGCATGGGCGGTGGCCGGCGGCAAACGCCGTCGCCTCATCGAGGAAGAACAGCTCCGTGAACCGGCCGGGCTGCATCAGCGCCTCGCGATGCCAGCCGCGAAACTTCAGCCGGCAGGCGATCCACAGCTTGCCGTTGTGGTGGCGGCGGACCTCGCCGCGGTCGTTGTGAAGGCAGCCGCGATTGCCGTACACGAGGCCGCGCTCGGGCGTCGCGATCAGATCGCCGCGAGGGGTGACCCGGTTCTGGCGCGGCACCGGACCCGCCGCCGCTTATGCGACCGGCTGCCCGTTCGCGGTCAGCTTCACCTCGATGTTGCCGCGGGTCGCGTTCGAGTACGGGCACACCTGATGGGCGGCCGCGACGATCTTGCCCGCCTGCTCTGCGTCGGTCACCCCGGGGAGCGTGACGTCGAGCTCGACGGCGACCGTGAAGCCACGGTCCTCGGTCGTGATCAGGCTGACGTGGCTGTCGATCGAGACCTCACCAAGCTCCGCCTTCTCGCGGCGTCCGATCACGCCGAGCGCGCCCTCGAAGCAGGCCGCGTAACCGACCGCGAACAGCTGCTCGGGGTTCGTGCCGTCGCCCTCGCCGCCCATCTCGGTCGGGGTCCGCAGGATCACGTCGAGCACGCCGTCGCTCGTCACGCCGTGGCCGTCGGCGCGGCCACCGGTGACCGTCGCTTCGGCGGTGTAAAGGCTCTTGCTCATTTCTTCTCCTCGCGTCGGCTCGGTGATGCGGTGGGGCGGGCCGTCTAGGCCCGCCCACAAACCGCCCGCTCCAGAGCTGGCCCACTCGGCATCCAGCCTCGCCAAGGCCGGGCCGCTCTGGAGTCATCCGGCTCGATCACCACTGACTAATTACGTCCCAGGACTTATTAGTGTCTGCCTGGGTGGCGCGACACTCCCGACCACCGGGACTGGCCGCCGGCACGAGGCCGGCGCGTTGCCCGGCTGGGCTAGCTGCACCCTGGCCGAGTGGGCGATCCGCCGGACCACACATCCTAGCCTGCGGCGGATTTCTGCTTCTCGGCTCCGTACGCGGCCAGCTGCGGGAAGGCCACCATCACGAGACCGACGCCGACGATGCATGCGATCCCGCCGGACACGACCGAAGTCAGTGCTGAGGTCAGGCCCGCGACCGTGCCCGACTCGATGTCGCCGAGCCGCGGTCCACTGGTGACGACGAGGCTGAACACGGCGCTCATCCGGCCGCGGAGCGCGTCGGGGGTGACCGTCTGGTTGATCGCCGAGCGGCACACCGCGCTGACGCTGTCGGCGAAGCCCGCGACGGCGAGCAGCCCGATCGCGGGCGCGATCGTGCGCACCAGCCCCGCGCAGGCGATCGCGGCACCCCACACCACGACGGCGGCGATCACGATCCGGCCGAGCCGCCGCGCGTGCCCGATCCACCCCGAGGTCAGCACGGCGAGTGTGGCGCCGGCGGCGACGGCCGCGTACAGCGCGCCCGTCCCGGACGCGCCGGCGTGGTAGACGGTCAGCGACAGCACGGCGAACAGCGCGCGCGGCATCCCGAACGTCATCGCCACGAGATCGATCGCGAAGCTCCCCGACAGCGCCCGGTTCGAGTGCACGAACCGCAGCCCCTCGGCGATCGACGAGAGCACCGGCGGGTGCTCCGCCGGCGCCGGCCGTTGCGGCGCGATCGCAAGCGCGGCGGCCAGCATCGCCAGGCACGAGGCGCCGTCGACGACGTACGTCGTGCCGACGTTCGTCGCCGCGATCAACAGCCCGCCGACGGCCGGGCCGACGATCCCCGTCACCTGGTAGATGCCGAAGTTGAGCGCGAGCCCGGTGCGCAGCCGCCCCGCCGGCAGCACGTTGGGGATGATCGCGGCCCGCGTCACGCTGTCGAGCGCCGAGCTGCCCGCGAGCATGCCGCCGAGCACGAGCACGAGCACGACGGGCGGCCAACCCGCGAACGCCGCCGCTGCGAGCGCCCCCGCCGCGACGATCACGCCGAGCTGGGCCAACGCGAGCACCCTGCGGCGGTCGAGGCGATCGGCGAGCGCGCCTCCGACCAGCGAGACGACGATCATCGGCCCGAGCTCGAACGCGCCCAGCAGTCCCACCAGCGTCGCCGAGTGCGACAGCACATAGATCTGGAACGGCAGCGCGACGAGCGCCGCCTGCGTGCCGAGGTTCGAGACGATCTGGCCGGCGAACAGCAGCCGGTAGTCGCGCGATTCGCGGACCGGCGAGACGTCGAGCGCGATTCGCTTGAGCAGCTGCAGCATCGGCTGCCGGCAAGCTACCGGCAGCGCTCAGCGGGCAACTTCAGCGCGCCGGGTCAAGGCGCTTGACGGCGCGCCAAACCAGGTCCTGATAACGCGACCCGGTGGCGCGCTGGAGGATGTCGAGCGCACGCGCGTCGTTGCCGACGAGGATCCTCGCGCGGCGGCGCTCGACGCCCTTCACGATGATCTGGGCCGCCTGCTCCGGAGTGAGCCGCGCCATCTTCTCGAACGTCTCGGCGCGCTCCTGTGGGTCGCGGTCAGAGCGCGCCGCGCGGGCGATGTCGGTCTTGACGCCACCGGGGTGCACGCAGCTGACTCCGACCGGGTGGCCGTCCATCAGCATCTCCTCGCGCAGCGACTCGGTGAAGCCGCGGACCGCGAACTTGGCGGCGTGGTAGGCCGACTGGGACGGCACGGCGATGATCCCGAACACGCTCGAGATGTTGACCACGTAGCCGTCGCCGGACGCGATCAGGTGCGGCAGGAAGGCCTTCGTTCCGTACAGGACACCCCAGAAGTTGATCCCCATCAGCCACTCGTAGTCCTCGATCGAGGAGTCGAGGACGGTGCCTTCGAGCGCGACGCCGGCGTTGTTGATCACCAGGTTGACCCGGTTCGAACCGTGCGGCCACCTCGTCCGCGTGCGCGAACACGGCCGCGCGATCGGCCACATCGAGCGGGTAGGCGGCTGCCTCACGGGCGCCACGCTGCTCGCACGCCGCGCGGGTCTCCTCCGCCCGCGCCGGGTCGATATCCGACAGCGCCAGACGGGCGCCACGGCCGGCCAGCTCGAGCGCGAGGCCCCGGCCGATGCCGGAGCCCGCGCCCGTGATCACGCAGACCTTGTCTCTGAACTCCCTCATGCGGCCCTCGCTAGCTCGTAGTCCTCGGCGCGGAACTCGTCCGTCGCCTGCCTGAAGCGGAATGTGAATCCCGGCCACAGCGTACGGTTCTTGCCGCCCTCGTCGAGGTACCAGCTCGCGCACCCCGACGACCACACGGCGCCGTCCAGCTGCGCCTGGATCCCCTCGTTGAACGAGGCCTGCACGTCGCGCTTGACGTCGACGAACGCGAGCTCCCGCTCACGCAGCGTCTTGAGCGCCTGCAGCACGTAGTGGACCTGGCTCTCGATCATGTAGACGATCGAGTTGTGGCCGAGCCCCGTATTCGGGCCGACCAGGATGAACAGGTTCGGGAAGCCCGCGACCGTCGTGCCCAGGTACGCCTCGAGGCCGTTCTCGTTCCACAGCTCCGCGAGCGACGCCCCGCCCAGCCCCTCGATCCGCATCGGGCCGAGCGGATCGGCGACCTTGAACCCGGTCCCGTAGATGATCGCGTCGACCTCGTGCTCGACTCCGTCGGCACCGACGACGCCCCGCTCGGTGACCCGGGACACGCCGCCGGTCACGAGGGTGACGTTGTCACGGTCGAGCGCCGGGTAGTACTCGTTCGACATCAGAATCCGCTTGCAGCCGATCGTGTAGTCGGGTGTCACCGCGGTCCGCAGCGCCGGGTCCTTGATCGAGCGCTTGATGTGCAGCCGGCCGACCAGCTCGAGCGCCTTCATCGCCTTCGGATGCACGGTGAAGCCGAGCACACGGCTCTCGAGCCGCCAGTAGATCAGGTTGCGGTACGCCTGCTGCAGACCCGGGAAGGCCCTGAACAGGAGCCGCTCGATCCGCGTCGTCGGCCGGTCCGGCTTCGGCAGCACCCACGGCGCCGTGCGCTGGAACAGGTGCAGCTGCTCCACTTGTGAGGCGATCTTGGGGACGAACTGAATCGAGCTCGCGCCCGTGCCGACGACCGCGACCCGCTTGCCGGTGAGGTCGTAGCTCCCGTCCCACTGGGCGGAATGAAAGAACTTGCCGCGGAACGACTCGATCCCGTCGATCTCCGGGTAGTCGGGCCTGCTCAGCGGCCCGAAGCCCGCCACCACCACGCGCGCCGAGTAGCGCTGCTCGCCGCCGTTGACCTCGACCTCCCAGCGGGCTGAGGCCTCGTCGAAGCGCGCGCCCGTGACCTCGGAGCCGAAGCGCAGATGCGGCCGGACGCCGTACTTGTCGGTGCAGTGCTCAAGGTATGCCCGGATCTCGGGTTGGGTCGCGAACATCCGCGTCCACTTCGGGTTCGGCTCGAACGAGAACGAGTACAGGTGCGACTGCACGTCGCAGGCGCAGCCGGGGTAGGTGTTCTCACGCCAGGTGCCGCCGACCGAGTCGGCCTTCTCCAGTACGACGAAGTCGTCGTCGCCGGAAGCTTTCAGCTTGATCGCCATCCCGAGGCCGGAGAACCCGGTCCCGATCACGATCGTGTCGCAGACAGTGGTATTGGTGGCAGTGGTAGCGGTGGTAGTCATTTCGGATCTCTCGCTCATCTCAGAAACGCATGGGTTACAGTTGTGTAACTTACAGTAGTGTAAGCTGATGTCAAGACAACCGTGACGAACGCCACACAACGCCCCCGCCTCCCCCGCGAGCAGCGCCGCGAACAGCTACTCGACGTCACCAAGCAGGTCGTCGGCGAGCACGGCATGCACGCCGTCTCGATCGATCGCGTCGCTCGCGAGGCCGGCGTCTCGCGGCCGATCATCTACGAGCACTTCAACGACCTCAACGGGCTGCTGAGCGCCTTGCTCGAGCGTGAGGCGACCCGCGCCCTAGAGCAGCTGAACGAGTTCATGCCGACCGACGCCGGCGTCGGCACCGAGCTGCTCGACATCCTGATGGCGGCGCTGACCGGCTACCTCGAAGCGGTCCGCGCCGACCCGATCACCTGGCGATTGGTGCTGATGCCGCCGGAGGGTGCGCCCGAATTCCTCCGCTCGCGCGTCGAGCTCGGCCGCGCCGCCGTCGTCGCCCAGCTCGCCGCGCTGATCGAGCAGGCCTTCGAGCCGTGGGGCGGCCAGCGGACCCCCGACGCCGAGCTGACCGCCTACTCGATGTCGGCGCTGTCGGACTCGTGGGCGCGGCTGATGCTGACCGACCCGGACAGGTTCGACCTCGACCGGATCCTCGTCCACGCCCGCTGGGCGCTGGCGCGCTTCGCCCCGCAGTAGCCCGCCACTCCGACGGAAACCGCGGGGCCGGACGGTTCAACTTGACGGCGCGGCTTCCGTGTGAGGTTGGGCGGCCACCTTCGTGGCCTGAACAACGGCGGCAGTGAAAAGGTCAATGTGTGCGGGGCGGTCGAGGAATCCGCCCTAAGCGTCGTTGCGACCGAAGAAACCTTCGCTATCCGGAGGAAACCTCGGTCGCACCCCGGGTCGGCTGGGTCCTACCCTCAACCAAGGTTTTCATAGAATCCGGTGCGCTGCCGGACGCGACTGCCTGCCTCCCCTTCATCGCGCCGTTTGTCTCGCCACGCACTCGTCGCCGGCACTCAAAGTGCGTGCCTAGCGGCGTCCGAGCCGCACGCTCACGAGAGCCGCGCTGTAGCCGCGGACGGCTAGCGCGTACCCAGCGCCCCGCCGCCGCCCTGGCGCGAGCCGCTGCGTGACGAGCGGCCCGGACCACTCGCCGCGGGAGTTCAGCCGCTGGCCGGCGAACGTCACGCCCTGCGAGGAGCGTACCGACGGGGCGATCAACCGCTCGACGACCGCATCGCCGCGGGCGCCGCGTAGTCGCAAAGTTAGTCGGACCGCGCCGGCGCCCTTGTCGAGCACGAGGATGTGCAGCTCGCGCCGGCCGACGTACACGCCCCACACCTTCAGACCCGCCGCGCTGCGCGAGCCGCGGACCGAGAGGGGCGCGAGCCGTGCGCCCGGCCCGAGCGTGCGCGCGAACGCCGCCAGTCCGTACATCGCGGGACGGGCCGTGAACCCGGCGGGCCCGAGCAGGAACGGCGCGTTGATCGAGAACGTGCGGAGGTGAAGGTCGACGCCGTCGACGCCGGCGCGCATCATCTCGAACAGCGCATCCGGTGCCCACAGCGCGGTCGCGAACGTGTTGCTGACCCCCGCACGCCCGAGACAGGTGACCGAGTTGAACTCCGTCAGGAGGAACCGGAGCCCGTTACGGTGCGCGAGCGCCACAGCCGGCTCGACCGAGTCGGCCATCCCCGCCGACGAGCGCTCCGAGAGCAGCCGCGCGATCGTCGGGAAGTACGGGAACCGCACCGAATGGAAGCACGCCGACAGCGGATAGCGGTGGGCGGTCAGCAGACCGAGCGACGACCGGTCGTCGTCGATCAGAGCGGTCATCCAGCGGCGGCCGCGGAGCGGGTTGGAGATCGACGGGCCGGCGAGCGGGACGCGTGGCGCGACGTGGCGCAGCGCCGCCTCGTACGCCGCGAACGCGAGCGCGTACCCGGGCGCCGAGAAGATGCTGTGGCGCGCCGCGAGCGTCCGGCCGCTGAGGATGTCGGCCGCGAGTGGACCTCCGAAGCGGTGACGGTAGAGATCCGGCTCGTTGCCGATCTCGAACCCGATCACGCTCCCGCGGGGCAGCCGGCTAACGGTCGCGCGGGCCAGGCGGGCCGCCATCGACGACGAACGCGAGATCGCGTTCAGACCGAGGATCACGCGGGCGTGTACGGCCATGACAATCCGCCGCACGTCTGGCACCCAGGCGCGGGTGAGCGCGAACGAGTACGGCTTTCCGCCGGGGAGCCGGTGGTGCCAGTAGCTCTGATCGGTCGAGTTGCCGCCGATACGGAGCACCTGCGGGCCGTCGCCCGGCACGTGAATGAGCTCGAAGGCGCGCTTGAACAGGCCCAGGTAGCCGGCGTCGTCGTCGACGTCGCCGACCTCGATCGAGAACCCGAGGAACGACCGCGGCAGCGCGACGGTGCGTCCGCCGGGCGCCAGCGCCACGGTCACGTGCGGAGCGTTGTGGGTCGCCCACCAGCTGGGCGAGAACGCGGCCGGGCCGCCGACGGCGACCCTAGCCGCGGCGCGGTGCGTCTGCGCCCGGCGCGTGGTCGCGGCTGCGCGCCCACGGGCGTGGCCCGGCAAGGCGATCACGGCCGCTAGCGCCACCAGAACGGCGACGGCGGCGAGCGCGGCCGCGCGCCGGCGCGCGCGGAACTTGAGGTGTTCAGCGTTCGACATCCGATCCTTGCCTTCGGCTTACCTCTCCCGTGCGGCGCCGTGGCGGCTGCCATGTTTTCCGGTCGAGCTTGTCGCTTCCTAAAGGCACTGCGACCGCTGTGTTAAGTTGCCCCCCGTGGCCATCGTATTCGTCACCGGCGGCTCCGGGTTCATCGGCGGCCGGCTGATCGAGCGTCTGGTTGCCGATGGTCACGCGGTCCGCGCGCTCGCGCGCTCGGACGGTGCCGCGGCCAAGGTCCGCGAGCGCGGCGCCGAGCCGGTCAACGGTGACCTCTCCGACCGGGCGGCGATGCGGGCGGGCGCCGAGGGCTGCGAGCTCGCGTTCCACGCCGCGGCGATGCTCGGCGACTGGGGCAAACGAGAGGATTTCGAGCGGGGCAACGTCGAGGGCACCCGCAATGCGCTGGAGGCGACCGCCTCCGCCGGCGTGCGCCGCTTCGTCCACGTCGGCACCGAGGCGGCGCTGCTCGCCGGCGAGCCGCTCGTGAACGTCGACGAAACCGCGCCGCTGCGGCCCGACTCGCCGGCGCTGTACAGCTCGACCAAGGCACGCGCCGAGCAGCTCGTCCTGAACGCGAACCGCGACGGGACGTTCGAGACGGTCGTCGTGCGGCCTCGGTTCGTCTGGGGACGCGGCGACACGGCGCTGCTGCCGGCGATGGTCCAGATGGTCAAGGCCGGCCGCTTCGCGTGGGTCGGCGGCGGCAAGAACCGGACCTCGATCACACACGTCGACAACGTCGTCGAGGGATTGATCCTCGGCGCAACAAAGGGGCGACCCGGTAACGCGTACTTCGTCACCGACGGCGAGGACGTCGTGTTCAAAGAATTCGTCAGCGCGCTGCTCGCCACCCAGAACGTCACCCCGCCGAGCCGGAACGTCCCGGTCGGCGTGGCCCATGCGCTCGCGGTCGCCGGCGAAACGGCGTGGCGCGCGCTGCCGTTGCCCGGCGAGCCGCCGCTGACCCGGTTCGCGTACTGGGTCACCTCGCAGGAGTGCACGATCCGGATCAACAAGGCGCGCGACCAACTCGGGTACAAGCCGATCAGGACCCGAGCCGAGGGTTTGGCCGAGCTTCAGGCCGCTCCCGTCTGAGCTCGGCTTAGGCGTCGGGGGCGGGAGTTAACGTTCCGCCCGGACCGATGCCGATCTTCCTCATCGCCCGGGGCGTATTCCACCGGATTCGCGGGTATAGCGAGATCGCGCTGCTGGCGCTCGCCGGATTCATCGTGCTGCTCGGCGCCGGCCTGTTCTCGATCGCCGACAACGTCAGCTACGGCATCGGCCTGTACTGGGCCGTCACGACCGCGACCACCGTCGGCTACGGGGACGTGACGCCACACAACACTTCGAGCCGCGTGATCGCCGCGTTCGTGATGCTGACCACGATCCCGATCCTGGGCGCCGTGTTCGCGCTGTTCGCCGGCTCATCGATCCTCAACAGAATGCGGAGGTTGCTCGGCATGGAGACCAAGCTCCCCTCGACGCCTTACAGCGTCATCTACGGCACGCACGCGGTGATCCCGCGGGTGCTCGACGAACTCGACCGATGCGGCGAGGTCGCGGTGCTGGTGGCGCCCGCGAAACCGGCCGGGATCACGAAAGACGTGACCCTGATCGCGGGCGACCCGACCGATGAGGCGATGATCCGCCGCAGCGAGCCCGAGAACGCGAATCGCGCCCTGATCGCCTGCGAGGCCGACGCCGACACGCTCGTTGTGGCGGTCGCGATCCACGCGCTGGCGCCGCAATTGGAGGTCTACGCGCTGACGCAGTCAAGGAACGTCGCGCGGGCGCTGACCGAGCTCGGCGTCGCGCACACGCTGGCGAGCGACGAGCTCGTCGGTCACGCGCTGGCCAAGAGCCTCGAGACCCCGCAGGCCGGCAGCCTGCTGTTGCAGCTGGTCGACACCGCGTCGTACCGGCTCACCGAGACGCCGATCAGCTCCGAGATGGTCTCGCAGCCGCTGTCGAAGGTCCGCGCGGTGGCGGGCTCGCTGGTGCTCGGGATCGCGCACGGCAACCAGGTCGACCTCGGCGTCGGCGACGATCCGGTGCTGGCGGCGGACGACCGGTTGATCGTGCTCGAGGCGCTCCCAGCGAGCTGAAACGATCCCTACGGCAGCCGGCCGCCGAAGCGCGCCGAGGCGATCGCCGCCACGAGCAGCAGCACGAGGCCGCCGGCGGCGAACTCGGCCGTGATCTCGTGCTTGCGCTGGACGCTCCCGAGCTGGGTGCCGAGCCGCCGGTAGATCGAGTTGAGCAGATCGGCGTTCTGCACCTGGAACGTCTGGCCGCCGGCGGCCACCGCGATCTGCCGCATCAGCTGCGGATCGGGTGGGACCGGGACCGGGGCCCCGAACGGATCGGGATTCGGGAGCGTGCCGGTGGGTGTCCCGAGCGCGACCGTGAAGATCGGGATCTTTTCCCTGCGCGCCTCCCGCGCCTCGGAGACAGGGTCAGGTCCGGCGTTCGCGGAGCCGTCCGACAGCAGCACGATCGCCGACGGCGGGTGCTTGGGGTCCGAGCCGTGCAGCAGCTGGAGCGCGACCGCGAGCGCGTCCCCGGTCGCGGTCGATCCGTTCGGCGCCTCGCTGGCGATCGCCGCTCGAGCCGTGTTGTGATCGGCGGCCGGCCCCTGGACGACGTCGGGCGTCGTTCCGAACCCGATGACGCCGACCTTGGCGTTGGCCGGCAGCTGGTCGATGAACGTGCTCGCGGCCCGCTGCGCGGCGGCGAGACGGGTCGGCGACACGTCGTTGGACGCCATCGAGCCCGAGTGGTCGATCACGAGCATCAGCGAGGCATCGTTGACCGGAGCGCTGTAGCTGACGTGGGGCCGCGCCAGCGCCACGGCGAGCGCCGCGATCGCCGCCACCGCGAACGTCGCCGGCAGATGGCGCTGCCACGACGGCTCGGCGGCGGCCGCCAGCTCGACGGTCGGCACCGCCGTGTAGCGGACCGCGTACCGCGTGTTGGCGCGCCGGGCGCGCACATAGGCGTACAGCGCCAGCGGGACGAGCGCCGCCGCCAGCAGCCACAGCGGGGCGGAGAAGCTCATCGCAGTCTGCGGCCGAGATCGAGCAGCCAGTCGCCGTCGGTTGAGAGCGTCACGTGGTCGACCCGCAGGCGGCGGAGCTCGCGGGCGGTGCTCGCGCGCCGCTGGCGCTCGAGCTCGGCGAATCGCTCACGCACCCGGCGGCGTGAGGTGTCGACCTCGATCTGGGTGCCGGTCTCGGGATCGATCAGCCGCAGATGTCCGACCGCCGGCAGCTCCGCCTCGCGCGGGTCGGCGATCTCGACCGCGAGCACGCCGTGATGGACGCGCACGGCGCCGAGCTGGCGCTCCCACGCACTCTGCTCGCGGAAGTCCGACACGATCACCACCAACCCGGGTTGGCGCGCGAGCCTCGCGACGCTCCGTAGCGCGCCCGCGAGCCCGTGCGGATCGTGCTCGCCGTCGAGCGCCACGCCCGCTTCGAGCGTCTTGCGCAGCGCGATCATGCCGGGCTTCGCGCCACGCGGCGGCAGCACGCGTTGCGCGCCCGCACCGAACGCCACCAGCCCGACGCTGCCGGCGCGACGGACGCCGAGCCGGCCGAACACGAGCGCCACACCCTCCGCGACATCCGCCTTCAGCCGCCGCGCGGTGCCGAACGCCATCGATGGCGAGACGTCGAGCACAACCCACGTCGTCAGGGCTCGCTCGGGCACGTGCAGGCGCACGTGCGGGACGCCGGTGCGAGCGGTCGCCGCCGGGTCAAGGCGACGCGCGTCGTCGCCGATCTCGTACGGGCGCAGCTGTGCGAGCTCGGTGCCGAGCCCGACGCCGGCGGCGCGGCGATCGCCGGGCAGCGTGCGTGCCACCAGCCGGTTGACGGCTACCTCGAGCGCCTCGACCATCTGGCGCGGAAGCGGACCCGGCCCCTGGCGCGCGGCCGGCGGCGCGAGCACCGGCCCGGTGTGGACGCCGGCGCTCACGCCGACACGGCCCTCCGTCTGATGTGGTCGTCGTCGGGCTCGGCGACGGCACTCAGCACCTTCTCGAGTAGATCGTCGGCGGTCACGCCCTCGCTGAGCGCGTCGTAGGAGAGCACGATCCGGTGCCGGAGCACGTCCGTCGCGAGGTCGCGGATGTCGCCCCCGGTGGCGTGGCCGCGGCCGCGCAGCAGCGCCAGGACGCGGGCCGCTTGGACGAGGCCGATCGGACCGCGCGGGCTGGCGCCGAACTCGATCATCCCGGCGATCTCGCCGAGGCCGTACTGGGCGGGATGCCGGGTGGCGTCGGCGAGCGCGACCGCGTACCCGATCGCCTCTCGGTCGACGAACACGCTCGCGACGGCGTCGGCGTACCGACGCAGGTGCTCGAGCGACAGGCACTCACGGACGGTCGCGGGCGCGACCAGGCTGCGTCCGACCACGGCGGCCTCCTCGCCGGTGCTCGGGTAGTCGACCAGGATCTTCATCAGGAAGCGGTCGACCTGCGCCTCTGGCAAAGGGTAGGTCCCCTCCGACTCGATCGGGTTCTGGGTCGCCATCACGATGAACGGCAGCGGGACCTTGAACGTCGTACCGCCGATCGTGACCTGCTGCTCCTGCATCACCTCGAGCAGCGCCGACTGCACCTTCGCCGGGGCGCGGTTGATCTCGTCGGCGAGCAGGAAGTTCGCGAACACCGGTCCGAGCTCGGTGTCGAAGCGGCCCGTGTCGGGCCTGTACACGCGCGTTCCGACGAGATCGGCGGGTACCAGGTCGGGCGTGAACTGGACCCGGCTGTAGGAACCGCCGAGCACCGCCGCGAGCGTCTTCACCGTCAGCGTCTTGGCGAGCCCGGGCACGCCTTCGAGCAGCACGTGGCCGCCCGCGAGCAGGCTGACGAGGAGCCGCTCGAGCATCGCGTCCTGCCCGACGATCACGCGCTTGATCTCCGACAGCGCCTGCTGGAGCGCCTGGCGGGCTTCGCCGCGCAGCTCGTTGGAGTGGTCGATCTCGGTCATCTGTGTTTCTCCTTTATGCGAGGCGGCCGAACCACCGCAGCGACAGAACGCTGCCGACGATCAGCAGCACGAGTCCGGCGCCGGCGAAGCTCGCGGTGATCTCGTGCTTGACCTGCTTGTGGCCGAGCTGTTTGGCGAGGTGGGCGTAGACAGCGCTGACGCTCGCGCTGTCGCCGGCCGTGAACGAGCGCCCATGCGACGCGCTCGCGATCTGCCGCAGCTCGGTCGGGTCGAGCGGCACGGGGACCGAGCGGCGTCCGGCGGTGATCTTCCCCCGCGTCGTACCGAGCGCGACCGTGTAAACGGGGATGTGCTGGGCCGCGGCCTGGCGGGCGGCGAGGATTGGATTGACCCCGAGGAACGAGCCGCCGTCCGACAGCAGCACGATCGCGCTCGGAACGCGCTTGCCGTTGATACCCCGGAGGCCGGTCAAGATTCGTGTCGCCAGCTGGATCGCGTTGCCGATCGCGGTGTGCCCGTAGGCGTGCAGACTCGCGAGCGCCCGGCCGACGAGCGCATGGTCGGTCGTCGGCGACTGCAGCACGGTCGCGGTGACCGTGAACTCGAGCAGCCCGACGCGGACCGAGCTCGGCACGTGCGTGAGAAACGTCCGGTCGGCCCGCTCCGCGGCGGCGAGCCGTGACGGGCTGACGTCGCTCGCGCCCATCGAGCTCGAGGCGTCGTTGGCGAGCATCACGGCGGCGTCGTTGACAGGCACGGCCTCCGAGGACTGCGGGCGGGCGGCGGCGATGATCAGCACGGCCAGGGCGAGCGCGAACACGGCCATCGGCAGGTGCCGCCTCCAGCCGGGACGGTTCGGCGCCACCGACGGCGCCAGCTGCGGCGTGACGAACGCCGCCGCGGCGCGAGCCCGTCGCGGCTCGTTGCGCAGGTACCACGCGACCAGCAGCGGAATCGCGACGAGCGCGACGAGCACTACCGGAACGGCGAAGCTCATGGACCGGCCGGGCGCGCCGGCATCGGGAAGGTGGTCGTGAAGATCTCGGAGCCGCGGTTGACCGTGATCACCGCCTGGTCGCCCGGGTTGAGGCGGTCGATCGCGTGAGCCGCATCTCCGAGGGCATAGATCGAGCGGTCACCGATCTGGCTGATCACGTCGCCGGGCTCGAGTCCGCCGAGCGCTCCGGCGCCGTTCGGGGTTACCGTCTCGATCGAGACGCCACCGTGCGGCAGCGACGCGAGCTGAACGCCGAGCCATCGCTCGGCCTGGATCACGGACGCGCTCGTCGCGGCCAGGTTCGAGTTGCTCGAGCCGCCGAACAGCGCCGAGACGGCGAACGCGATCGCGACCACCAGCGCCAGCGCCAGCACGATCGGCACGAGGATCCGCGCCTTGAACCGCCGGCGCAGGGCGAGCAGCCCTGTGCCGAGGGCGCCCAGCAGCGCGAGCACGCCCGCGAGCAGCCGCTTCAGGATCGGCGCTGCGGTCGGTCGTAGTGGCGCGGGGGGCTCTTCCGCGACCGGGTCCTCGGGCGCCGGCGCGGGCGCGCGCACACGCCGGAGCGCGGCGAGCTCCTCCGCGCGTAACGCGGAGTCGTGCTCCCACTCTCCTGACCAAAGGCGCCTTGGCGAACTCATCAGCTTCCGCGCAAGGTACGCGTGTTTCTTAGGAAGCGTCTAAGAGCCGAGCCGGCGGGACCGCGCGCGAGTCAGCCGCCGACATTGACGACCTGATCGGCCGGTGGCGGAGTCGGGGGCTGCTGGGGCCCGTAATCCCGGACGTCCATCGTCATCGTCTCGGCGAGCGTGGACCCGTTCCCGACCGTCCCGTCGAGCGTCATCGTCATCCGGCGGACCAGGTGATGCCGATCGATCCACACGTCGACCGGGAGGTCGCCCACGTGCAGCTGCTGCTCGATCGCCGACAGCCCCTGCTGTGCCGCGGCCTGATCGGACGCGGGCAGCGCGGCGAGCACCCGGCTCAGGTTCAGCGCCACCCGGTAGTGAGTCGTCTCGACGCCGTTGACGCGCTCGTGCCCAGCCGTGACGACGCTGTCGGAGGCGGCCCGCAGGTACTGGAGCATCTGACTCGGGTCGCTCGACATCGCGCTGCCGCCGAGCGACGACAGCCCCGGAACGCCAGCGATCTTGGCGAGGTTGACGGCGATCCAAGACTTGCCGGCCAGTGCGATCTGGCCCGTCAACGCGGCCGGAAGCTGCATGTACACAGTCGTGCCGTCGACGATCTCGTCGACCGTCAGCGTGCTGCCGCCGAGCTGCTGGACGATCTGCGGGTTGCTCGGGAGTCTCGCGGTGAACGACATCGAGGCGGAGCGGTCCCGGGAATCGACGACGCCGCCGCCGACCATCGTGATCGGGGTCGCGAACTCGGCGGAGGACATCTCGAGCGAGAACCGCACGCGATAGCCGGCGGCGCCGGCGGAGTGGGTCGCGGCGAGCGCGACGGGGTCGACAAGGTTGCTCGAGGTCGAGCCGAACACGGCGAACGCGATCCCGGCGAGCACCGCGAGGCTGAGCGCCGACGTGAGGAGCCTCAAGCGCAGCGGGCCGCCGCGGCGTGGGCCGAGGCGTCGGCCGGGGCGTGGGTCGGGGCGTGCCGAGTCCGGCGCCGGCGGCGGGTCGCCCCCCGGTGGCGCGGGCATGTTCGGCGGTGGCACCGAGGTGCTCACCCGACCCGCATCGGCACCGGCGCCGCCGAGCTTGACTTCCAGGTCAGTTCGGCAGCCGATATGCGATCAGGAACGCGCCCTGCCCGGGAGGGAGCACGGCACCCACCTCTGAACCCGCCGTCGCGAGCGCCCCGCCGGTGGTCGACGGGACCGCCACGAGCACGGTGTTCTCGGCGATCGCGACGCCGTTGCTCGTCGGGCTGCCCACGGTCAGCACCCCGGCGTCGAGCGTGGTCTGGTGCTTGAGCAGCGTGTGACCGTTGGCCTCGTTGAACGCGTCGAGGAAGCCGTTGCCGTCGATCGTGTAGACGACCCCGTTGGCGACGCTGGTCGACTGGTAGTGGATCCCGTCGAGCACCGGCGACTGCCAGGTGATGTGGCCGGTATCGCGGTTGAGCGAGTACATGACGCCGCCGGGCGTGCCCTCTCCGGACACCGAGCTCGAGTCGACGGCCGTCGACGCGGCGTTGCAGAACTGGCACGAGATCCCGATCAACCGCGTCCACACCGGCGCCATCGTCGTCGCGTTGGCGACGTGGTAGACGCCCGACTTCTGCAGTTCGCCGACGAGCTCGGTGCCGGCGCTGTTGTGGAACAGCTGCGCCGAGGCGCCGAAGTCGAGATCGAGTTGGCCGCACAGCGGATCGTCGAGCGGGTACGGGAGGTTGATCTGGGCCGACACCGCGCAAAGCTGGGTGTGGCTGAGGCTCTCGAGCAGCTTCGAGTAGCCGTCGACGTTGCCCTTGTAGGAGGCGACGATCTCGCCGAAGGTCGAGTCCGAGCGGTTGAGGTCGATCTTCAGGATCGCGTTGGTGTGCGGATCCTCGATCGTCTTCGAGTCGGGATTGCCCGCGCCCCAGTAGAGGTAGCCCGTGGACGGGTCGTAGGCGGGCACGCTCCAGAGGCCGCCGCCGGCGAACCCCTTCGCCTGGTCGGCGGGCGAGATCGTGTCCGTGACCTTGACGATCTGACCGGTGCCCGCGTCGATCAGCGCGAACCCGCCCTGGCCGGTGCTCCCGCCCTCGGGCGAGGACCATCCAGCCGCGAGAAGACCGTTCGCGACGATCGGGCTCGCATTCGTGTAATACCCCGCCACGGTGGTGTACGGCGGGCTCTGCCAGATCAGCGCGCCGGTCGAGCGGTCGAGCGCCACCGCGTAAGGGCCGCCGGTCTCGTTCGCCAGCACGATCACCTCGCCGCCATCGACCGCCGCGTCGCCGACGATCGCCCCGCCGAGCCCCGGATGCTTGACCGTCAGCTGGTGCTTCCAGACCAGCTTGCCGGTGGCCATGTCGACCGCGTACACCTGGCCGGCCGTCGAGCCGATGAACGCGCAGCCGCCGTCGACGGCGGCCGTCGTCTGGAATGCCGAGCCGTCGCCGACCGAGCTCGTCTTGAAGACCCACGCTCGCTTCAGGCCCTTGGCGTTGCCGGCCCCGATCAGATGCTCGGACGGCTGCGAGCGCGTGTCGGCGAGATCGTTTCCGTACATCGGCCACTCACCGCCCGCGGCCGGGGCCGCGGTGCAGGCAGCGGCCGCGCTGGCCGTGGACACAAGCGTGCAGCCAACCGACACCGTGAGCGCGAACGCGCCTAACAACCTGCCGACCCTGCGCATCATCGAGGCCTCCTGGATCCCGCCGATTGACCGCTACAGGAGAGACCGACGCCTTTCGCGACGCTTTCCTTCCCGGTGCATCGGGAAGTCCAGGGTCAGTCATCTGACCTGCACCGCGACTCGGCCCCGCCGGCCGGGTTCGAGGGCTATGGGGCTCGACGTGGTATCTAGGGAGCATGCCTAGGCCGCCTTGGAGGCTGCGCCTCGCGGTCGCAGTCATTCTCACCGTGCTGGGGTGTTCGGTGGCCTCGGCCTCGGCCTCGGTCAAGGTCGTCCGTTACCACGGCTACCGGGTGAAGGTGCCTGGCTCGTGGCCGGTGGTCCGGCTGAGCTCCGATCCGACCGCGTGCGTGCGCTTCGACCGCGCCGCCGTATACCTCGGGCGGCCGAGCGCCGAGCAGCGCTGTCCGGCCCACGCGATCGGCCGCCCGCGGGCGATCCTGATCGAGCCTCACCATGGGATCGTCAGGCGGCCGGCGGATCCGGCGGCGGCGCCCGGAGCGTCCGCCGCCGCCCTGTCCGCCGACGCGCGCCGGCCGGTCCGCGCCAGCGCCGCGAGCGGCGTCTACACCGGCCTCGGCGTCGACGTCTGCTCGGCCCCGAGCCTGTCGCAGATGAGCACCTGGGGCGCCTCGCCGTACCGCGCGATCGGGATCTACCTCGGCGGCACGAACCTGGCCTGCTCGCAGCCGAACCTGACCGCCGCCTGGGTCTCCCAGCAGTCGACGGCCGGCTGGCGGCTGATCCCGACGTACGTCGGCCTGCAGGCGCCGACGAACTCGTGCGGGTGTGCAGGGATCAAGCCCGGCCACGCGGCGGCCGAGGGCACGGCCGCGGCCACCGACGCGATCGCCCAGGCACAGACGCTCGGGCTCGACGCCGGCAGCCCGATCTACGACGACATGGAGGCCTATCCCCGCAACTCGGCCAACAGCGGAGCCGTGGAGACGTTCCTGTCGGCGTGGACCACGGCGCTTCACGCAGCCGGGTACCTATCGGGCGTCTACAGCAGCGCCGACTCCGGGATCCGCGATCTCGTGGCCTTCCAGGGAACCAGCTTCCAGGAGCCCGACGACATCTGGATCGCGAACTGGAACGGCACGCAATCGACCGCCGACCCCAACGTCCCGAGCGCCGACTGGGCCGCGCACCAGCGCCTGCACCAGTACGCCGGCGGTCATCACGAAACCTACGGCAAGGTCACGCTCGACGTCGACAGCGACTATCTCGATGGCGCCACCGCCGCCGGCCCGGTGGCCCCCGCCGCCGCCCCGACGCTGTCGGTGTCGCCGATGCCGACGGGGGCCGTGCAGCTCCACGCGCGGTGGCCCGGTCAGACGGCGGTGTCCTCGTGGCAGATCCTCGCGAGCAACAGCGCCGCGACGCTCACGCCACTCTCGACCCCGATCCCCGGCACG
This sequence comes from uncultured Solirubrobacteraceae bacterium, assembly GCA_963712675.1. GTDB lineage: Bacteria > Actinomycetota > Thermoleophilia > Solirubrobacterales > Solirubrobacteraceae > Palsa-465. The sequence continues at coordinate 776,848 of CAVQJF010000011.1, read as the reverse complement.
TCGACTGCGCTGCTCACGGTCCACAGCCAGTACGCGTACTTCGCGGTGCAGGCGCTCGACTCGACCGGCCAGGTGCTCGGGATCTCGACCACCGCGGTCACTCCACCCCACCTCGCGATCTACGGCCACAGCGCGTTCGTCCCCGCCCACGGTTTCGCCGGGCTCCCGGTCGGCTGCTTCGTCGCCACCGGCTGCCGGATCACGACCACGCTGACCGCCGGCGGGACCGTCGTCGCGCGGACGGGCGCCGTGTCGCTCGCTTCCGGCGCCAGCCGCACCGTCTACTTCAAGCTCTCCTCCGCCGGCCGGAAGCTGCTCGGGGCCGGGCCCGGCAGGCGACTCGCCGTCGAGGCGACCTCGAAGAGCGCGTCGGGCCCGAGCGCGTCCGCACCCGTCACCCTGGTCCCGTTCACGACCGTGGGGCGCGCGCCGGCCCGAAGCCTCACTGAGTCCTCAGACGTGGAGATCGTCGCGGCGACCGCATTCACTTACCGCGACACCGTCGGGGGCATCCTCGCGGGCTGCCTCGCCCCCGCGCCCTGCGCGCTGACGGCGACACTCAGCCACGCGGGCGTGACGATCGCGCGGACCGGCACCGAGCAGCTCGGGGTCGACGAGCTCGGCTACATCGTCTTTCACCTGACGCCGCGGGGACGGACGCTGCTCGAGCACAGCAGCGGAAATCAGCTCGGCGCGAACGTGACGCTGACCAACGGCGTCACGTCCGCGAGCGGCCAGATCGTGCTGGTCGGCTTCCGCTGAGCAGACCTCAGATCTGGCTGAGCGCCTCGAACTGCTCGTCTGAGAGCTCGAGGCTCGCCGCGCCGAGGTTGTCCTCCAGGTGAGCGACCGACGAGGTGCCGGGGATCGGCAGCATCACCGGCGAGCGCCTCAGCAGCCACGCGAGCGCGAGCTGCGACGGGGTTGCGTCGAGTTCGCGGGCGATCTCGTCGAGCGGGCCACCCTGTCCGGCGAGCTTGCCGGTCGCGAGCGGGAACCACGGGATGAACCCGATCCCGTTCTGTTCGCAGTGGTCGAGCAGCGGCTCAGCCTTGCGGTTGGCGAGGTTGTAGAGGTTCTGGACCGACGCGATCCTCGCGTACTGCTGCGCTTCCTGTAGCTCGTCGACATCGACCTCCGAGAGCCCGATGTGGCGGATCTTGCCCTCGTCCTGAAGCTCGGTCAGCACGCCAAGCTGCTCGGCGAGCGGCACCTTCGGGTCGATCCTGTGCAGCTGGTAGAGCTCGATTCGCTCGAGCCCGAGGTGGCGCAGGCTGAGCATGCACTGCTGGCGCAGGTATTCGGGGCGACCGACTGGGTGCCACTCGCCCGGACCGGTGCGCGTCAGCCCGGCCTTGGTCGCGATCACGAGCCCTTCGGGGTACGGATGGAGCGCCTTCTTGATCAGCAGCTCGGATACGAACGGGCCGTACGAATCGGCCGTGTCGATGAAGTTGACGCCGAGTTCGACCGCGCGCTTGAGCACCCGGACCGCCTCGTCGGGGTCGTTCGGGTCGCCCCAGATGCCGGGGCCGGTGAGCTGCATCGCTCCGTAGCCGAGGCGGTTGACGGTCGTCTCGCCGCCGATCTCGAACGTGCCGGAGGCGGACACCAGTGTCGTGGTCATGGTTCGGTTCCTTTCCTGCGCAGGACGGGTAGCTCAGTATCCAATAAGGCGGGACCGGGCTATTGGGAGGTAGCTATGACCGCCGTCGCTGAACGACACACACAGACCTCGCCGACGAAGGACGGCCGGCACCTGCGGCGCGATGTCGGCCGCACGGCGCTGATGTTCACCTCGGTGGGCTCCGTGATCGGGTCCGGGTGGCTGCTCGGAGCGTTGAACGCGACCCAGATCGCCGGGCCGGCCGCGATCATCTCCTGGGTCGTCGGCGCCGCGGCGATCATGCTGCTGGCGTTGATCCACGCGGAGCTCGGCAGCATGCACCACGTCAACGGCGGCGTCGCGCGGTTTCCTCATTACGCGTTCGGGAGCCTCGTCGGCTACGGGATGGGCTGGGTCTACTGGCTCGGGTCGGTGACGCTCGCGCCGGTCGAGACCGAGGCCGCGATCCAGTACGGCGACAAGTGGGTACACCAGGCGTTCGGCTTCCACATGATGCACACGATCAAGGGCCCCCCGGTGCAAGTGATCCTGAGCGCGCCCGGCTACGCGGTCGCGGCCGCGCTGATGCTCGTGTTCACGGTCGTCAACCTATGGGGCGTTCGCCGGCTGAGCGACACCAACACGGTGATCGTGTGGTGGAAGATCGCGATTCCAATCCTTGCCGTGGTCGCGCTGATCGTGACCCAGTTCCACAGCTCCAACTTCTCAGCCGGCAACGGGTTCGCGCCCGCCGGGACGAAGGGCGTGCTGAGCGCGATCGCAACCGGCGGCGTGATCTTCGCCTATCTCGGATTCGAGCAGGCGATCCAATTCGGCGGCGAATCGCGAAATCCGCAGCGAAACATCCCGTTCGCCGTGCTTGGCGCGATGGTGATCGGCGCGATCGTCTACATCGCGCTCGAGTTCGCGTTCCTCGGCGCGCTCGGCCCGCACGCCGCCGCGCACGGATGGGCGAAGCTCAGCTTCACGAACCAGTTCGGGCCGTTCGCAGCGCTCGCGAGCGGGCTCGGCCTCGGCTGGCTCGCCGTGATCCTGTACATCGATGCGTTCGTCTCGCCGGCGGGAACCGGACTGATCTACTCCGGCTCGAGCGCCCGCGTGTCATATGCGCTCGCGCGCAACGGGTACATCCCGCGGAAGTTCGGCGAGCTCGACAAGCGCGGGATCCCGTGGCTCAGCGTGCTGTTCGCGTTCGCGGTCGGGATGATCGTGTTCCTGCCGTTCCCAGGCTGGCAGAAGCTGGTCGCGTTCATCACCTCGGCCTCGGTGATCATCTACGCCGCGCAGTGCCTGAGCTTCGCCGCGATGCGCAGGCAGATTCCCGATCACCCGCGCCCGTTCCGACTCCGTGGCGGAGCGGTGCTCGCGCCGGCTGGATTTGTGATCTCGAACCTGATCGTGCTGTTCGCCGGCTGGACGACCGATTGGAAGCTGTTCGCGGCGATCGGGATCGGGCTGGTTCTGCTCGCCGTATCGCAGGCCGCGCGGCCCGCGGCGGAGCGCGTTCAGCTCGATTGGCGCTCCTCGGCGTGGCTGTGGCCGTGGCTCGTCGGGCTCGGCGTGCTGAGCTACCTGAGCAGCTTCACCGGCGGCAAGGACGACCTCCACTTCGGCGTCGACATGATCGTGACCGCGGCGTTCAGCGTGCTCATCTACGTGTTCGCCCTGGCGAGGCGACTCCCGGACGATGTCGCCCGGGAGCGCCTGCAGAGCGAGGCCGACGAGAGCGAGGCCGACGAGCGCGGGGCGACGAGGGCTAGAGGTTGACCGACGCCATGCCGGCCTGGTCGTAGCGCTCGCCTGAGACCTCGGGCAGCTCGGCGTCGATCCGGCTCACGTCCTCGTCGGTCAGCTCGACGTCGGTCGCGGCAGCGTTCTCCTCGAGGTAGGTGCGGCGCTTGGTGCCGGGGATCGGGACCAGGTCCTCGCCCTGCGCGAGCACCCACGCGAGCGCGAGCTGCGCCGGCGTGATCCCCTTCTCCTCGGCGATCTCCGCGACCTTGGCGGCGAGCGTCAGGTTCGCATCGAGGTTGTCGCCGGTGAACCGCGGGCCATGCTTGCGGAAGTCGTTGTCGTCAAGCTCGTCGGGCGACTTGAACCGGCCGCTCAGGAAACCCCGGCCGAGCGGCGAGTAAGGCACGAATCCGATGTTCAGCTCGCGGCAGGCGTCGAGCACGCCGTTGTGCTCTGGATCGCGGGTCCACAGTGAGTACTCGGTCTGGACGGCGGCGATCGGGTGTACGGCGGCGGCGCGGCGGATCGTCTCGGGCGCCGCTTCGCTCAGCCCGATGTGGCGGATCTTGCCCTGCTGGACGAGCTCTGCCATCGCTCCGACGGTCTCCTCGATCGCCACGTTGGGGTCGACCCGGTGCTGGTAGTAGAGGTCGACGTAGTCCGTCCCGAGCCGCTTGAGTGAGCCCTCGATCGAGCTCTTGACGTGCTCCGCCGAGCCGTCGAGCGGGCCGAGCGTAGACAGGTCACCCGGCTTGGTCGTCGGCTCGATCCGGCGCGCGAACTTGGTCGCGATCACGTACTCGTCGCGGTGGCCTTCGATCGCGCGGCCGACGAGCTCCTCGTTCGTCATCGGGCCGTACAGCTGCGCGGTGTCGAGGAAGTTGATCCCCAGCTCCAGTGCCCGCCGGATCGTCGCGATTCCCTCATCGTCATCGGTCGAGCCGTAGAAGGCTGACATCCCCATGCAACCGAGCCCGAGGGCCGAGACTTCAAGTGTTCCGAGCTTGCGCGTGTTCATTGCTGCTCCAGTCGTTCGCGGTAGAAATTGATCTTCCACTCGATCAGGTCGAGGTTCTTGGCGGTCTCCTCCAACGGGGCGAGAACCGCTTGACGGTGCGCCTCCAGCAGCGCCATCCGCTCGCCGTTCGTACTCTCGCCACGTTTCATCAACTCGGCGTAGCGGCGCACCTCGCGGATCGGCATCCCGGTCGCGCGGAGCTTCGTCAGGAAGCGAATCCGCTCCAGATCCTCGTCGCGGTAGCGACGGTGGCCCGAGCCGTCTCGATCGATCGGATCGAGCAGTCCGGCCTTCTCGTAGTAGCGCAGCGCATGGGCGCTCAGCCCGGAGGCCTTCGCCGCGTCTGCGATCGTCAGGGTCGTGGCCATACCCTTGAAGATACGACTTAGAGTGCGCTCTAAGTCAAGCGTTTCGATTAGTTCGCAGGCTGCGAGCGGTCTGAAGCGAATAGATGGCTGCGATGGCTAAGACTCCGCCGATCGAGCTGCCGGTGGGCGAACGCGTGGTGCGGATCTCGAGCCCCGATCGCGTGTACTTCTCAGCGCGCGGCGAGACCAAGCTCGATCTCGCCCGGTACTACATCGCAGTCGGAGACGGGATCGTGCGTGCGCTCCGCGAACGGCCATGCATGCTGCACCGCTTCCCATCCGGCGTCGACGGCGACAAGGTCCACCAGAAGCGCGTCCCGTCGGGAGCGCCGGATTGGCTCGAGACCGTCCAGATCTACTTTCCGCGGTTCGGGCGCACCGCGGACGAGCTGTGCGTGACCGAGCTCGCGAGCGTGATCTGGGCGGTGCAGATGTCGACCGTCGAGTTCCACCCGTGGAACTCGCGCCGCGCCGACGTCGAGCGGCCGGACGAGTGGCGGATCGACATCGACCCCGGCGACGAATGCACGTTCGAGTGCGTCCGCCGCGTCGCGGGCGTGGTGCACGAGGTGTTGGACGAACTCGGGGTGGTCGGCTACCCGAAGACCTCTGGCGGCGGTGGGCTGCACGTGTACGTCCGCATCACTCCGTCGTGGGGCTTCAGCGACGTGCGACTGGCGGCGCTGGCGTTCGCGCGCGAGGTGGAGCGACGAGCGCCCGATGACGCGACGACGGTCTGGTGGCGCAAGGACCGCGATCCGCGCAAGGCGTTCGTCGACTACAACCAGAACGCGCGTGACCACACGATCGCGTCCGCGTACTCGGTCCGCGGGAATCGCGAGGGAACCGTCTCAACCCCGGTGACATGGGGCGAGATCGACGCGGTGGAGCCGCGCGAGTTCACGATCGCGACCGTGCCCGAGCGGTTCGCCCGTCTCGGGGACCTGCATGCGGAAATCGACGACGTCGCGTTCTCGCTCGAGCCGCTGCTCGAGTGGGCGGCTCGCGATGAGCTCCAAGAGCCGCCGGCCGACGAGTGACGTGGCGGTTGGGTCGGCGTCGCGGGGCGGTGTCAGCACCCCGCGACGCCTTCCCGATCTGCGGTAAACGTGTCACCGCTCGGCCCGGTACTGGCGGTGGCGGGTCCGGCCGACCGCGGCTGTGACCGCCCCGGCGGACTTGGCGCGCAGCGACTCGGATGGTCGCGGCACGCGCCGCTTTTTGCGCGCGGCCACTTCGCGCCGCGCTTGTTCGGCGACCAGCGCTTTGGCCAGTCGCTTCTCCGTTCCCGGGCTGACCCGCCCACCGCGGCTCAGCAACAGGAACTCGTCATCGACGAATCGCATCGCCGTTTCCTCCTGTGTTGGTTTTGATTCACCGCCCGGGTGGGCGGGATTCACCGCCCGGGTGGGCGGCAAAGTGTCACCCCGAAAATTGCATGGGAAATTCCCCACCCACGTGAGCGGGTTTGCAAAATGGGGTTACAAGATGTAGCGGCCCGACTCTCTGATAGGCGGGCTCGGGATTGTTTCTAGTGGCTGGTCACGGGTCGTATCACCTGCAATTCATTCGACATTTGGCAACAAAAAAAGGCGGCCAATTGGCCGCCCTCGCTTTGGGATCACTATGTGCGCGCAGCTGTTTTAGCGCGCGCACCTCGCAGCGAGGGCAAGCTCATATCCGTGCCGGTTCCACTGGCTTGGCGTCTGCCGGCACGTCGAAACGAACGCGATCTTCGTCGCGTTGGTCATTCGGAAGGGGGTGTCGAGCAGTCTTGCCATAGCGGTCTCCTTGCGATTTGCAGAGTAACCCAAGCGGTTGACGAATGCAAGGAATTTGTGTAACAAAATTCGAATTCGCGTGGCCGAGCTCGGTGACCCGCGGGCGCGTCCCGCGGTGAAGCGCTCACGACGCACGGTCGGCCCCACGTTTGGCGCGCCCGCCGAGGCGCGGTTTGCCCGCCCGCGGTTCCGGACAGCCTCTCGGTATGCGCCCGCTCATGTTTGTCGACTGGCGACGCGTCCATGTGAGGTTCTGCTTCCTGATGTGGATCGTCGCGGCCGGCTTGGCGATCGTCGTGCTCGCCCACGCGGGCGGTGGCGCGGGCGGCGATGCGAGCAGCGTCCACCACGCCGTGTCGATGGCGCATTGAGTCGCCCTGGTCGTAAGATCGTTCGGTCACCGCTGCCGAACGAGGAGGGGACCCGTGAGCGAAACCGTCAAGTTCGTGCTCGAAGAGCACGACATCCCCACCCATTGGGTCAACCTGATGGCCGACCTGCCGCCGGATGGCCCGCCGCCGCTGCACCCAGGCACCAAGGAGCCGGCCGGTCCCGACGATCTCTCGCCCCTGTTCCCGATGAGCCTGATCATGCAGGAGGTCTCGGCCGAGCCGGAGATCGAGATCCCCGAGCAGGTCCGTGACGCGTACAAGCTCTGGCGTCCGACGCCGCTGTATCGCGCGCGACGGCTGGAGCGCGAACTCGGCACCCCGGCCCACATCTACTACAAGTACGAGGGCGTGTCGCCCGCGGGCTCGCACAAGCCGAACACGGCAGTCGCGCAGGCGTACGAGAACGCCGCCGCCGGGATCCGGAAGCTGACGACCGAGACCGGCGCCGGCCAGTGGGGCTCCGCGCTGGCGTTCGCGTGCAGCCTGTTCGGCCTCGAGTGCGAGGTGTGGATGGTCGGTTCGAGCTACGACCAGAAGCCCTACCGCCGTTCGATGATGGAGACCTGGGGCGCGACGGTCCACCGCTCCCCATCCGAGATCACCGAAAGCGGCCGTTCGCAGCGCGACCACCCGACCGGTTCGCTCGGGATCGCGATCTCGGAGGCCGTCGAGGTCGCCGCCCAGAGCGCCGACACGAACTACTCGCTCGGCTCGGTGCTCAACCACGTGCTGCTGCACCAGACCGTGATCGGGCAGGAGGCGCTGGCGCAGATGGCGCTCGCCGGCGAGGAGCCCGACGTCGTGATCGGCTGCGTCGGCGGCGGCTCGAACTTCGGTGGGCTCGCGTTCCCGTTCCTGCGGCGCGTGATCCGCGATGGCGCTCGCACACGGTTCGTCGCCGCGGAGCCTGCGGCGTGCCCGACCCTGACGCGAGGCGTGTACGCGTACGACTTCGGCGACACCGTCGGGCTGACGCCGCTGATGCCGATGTACACGCTCGGGCACGGGTTCGTGCCGCCGCCGGTGCACGCCGGCGGGCTGCGCTACCACGGCGACTCGCCGCTGCTGTGCGGCCTCGTCAAGGCCGGCATGGTCGAGCCGCGCGCCTACCGGCAGAACGCCACGTTCGACGCGGCGGTGCGTTTTGCCCGTACCGAGGGGATCATCCCGGCCCCCGAGCCCGCCCACGCGATCCGCGCGGTGATCGACGAGGCCGAAGCGGCCCGCGAGGCGGGCGAGGAGCGCGTGATCCTGTTCGGGTTGTGCGGCCACGGCAACTTCGACCTCAGCGCGTACGACGCGTACCTCGGCGGCAAGCTCGAGGACCCGGAGTTCTCGGAGACCGACCTCGAGACCGCGCTCGCCAGCCTTCCCGAGGCGCCAGCGCTTACGTAGACAGGCCGTGCTCGTCCATGTACGCGCGCGCCAGCTTCGGCGGCGCGCGGTTCAGCCACGCCTCGATCACGACCTCCTCGAGCTCGTCGACCGCGATCTCCTCAAGGAGGATCAGCACCGCCGGGTAGCCGTTGAAGTGCGGGATCGTGAAGAAGACGCTGGGGTCATCTGCGATCAGCGCCTGTTTGGCGCCCTCGTGCTCGACCCTCGCGCCGAGGATCGGTCCCGTCGGTGCGGCATCGCCGAGCGCCGCCAGGTCGGAGCGGCGCAGCGGCCTCTCCCACACGAACAACCTGTCCTTGACCCGCCACTGACAGTTGCCGCGAGAGTCGCGCTCGCTCGCCTCCGGCAGTGACATCGCGATCCGGCGCACGTCGTCCCAGCTGGCCACAGCGCCACTGTACTTCACCGAATCGTCACTGAATCGGGGCGCGCGCAGCGAATCATCGGTGTGACTTGAGCTTCGTCGAGCTCCACTTCCACCTGCTCCCGGGCGTCGATGACGGACCACGCTGCGTGGAGGAGAGCATCGCGCTGGCGGCGGCGGCGGTCGCCGACGGCACCGGCACCGTGGTCGTCACGCCCCACGTCCACCCTGCCCACATCACCCACCCGACCGAGATCCACGAACGCACCAGCGAGCTCGCCGATCAGCTGCGCCGCGCGCGGATCCCACTGTCGCTCGAGCCCGGCGGCGAGCTCGATGTCAGGATGGTCGCGCGCCTGGCCCAGCACGAACTCGAGTCGATCGCGCACGGGCCGCGGGGGTCCCGGTGGGTGCTGCTGGAGGCTCCGTTCGACGGCCTTGACGAGCGCTTCACGGAGGCTGCAGCCGAGCTCCGCCACCGCGGCTTCACGGCGCTGATCGCCCATCCGGAACGCTCGAGCCCGACGCCCGAGGCCGGCGAGATCCTCGCGGCCGAGCTCGCCCGCGGGAGCGCCGTGCAGCTGACCGCCAGCGCGTTCACCGCTGTGCCCCCGAGTGACGGTGCGCTTCGATTGCTGCGCTCGGCACCGGTCGCGGTGATCGCCTCCGACGCGCACGGGCCCCACCGGCCACCGGAGCTGCGCGACGCCGTCGCCGCTCTGGCGCGCGCCGGCGAGCGCGATCCCGCCAGCTTCGCCGGCTCGATCCCGCGGGCGCTGCTCACGCACGGGCTGCCGGCGCGCGAGGTCTCGATCGCCGCCTAACTACTTCCCGACCACCAAAAGCTCTACCACTCCCCGGTTTTGATCGGAGCGTTCACCTCCACCCACCGCCACGGCCAGCTCAGGTGAACGGTTCAGCGCCACGGTCGAACTGGTAGAGCTTTTGGTTCCTGGCTAACGAGGGAGCACGATTGTCTCGTCGGGGAAGACGGCCCGGAGCTCGAGCCGGCCGCCGAGCTCGCCGACGTACCTCGACAGCGTCGACAGGTAGAGGCAATCGTCCTGCGCTGCCAGGCTGGCATCGACCGCGTCGGCGATTGCCGTCTCGCGCACGCCGCGGCGGCGGCGGATCTGGTCGAGCGCGGCCTCGGCCTCCATCAGCTGCCTGTAGGTCGCCACCCGTGCTTCGTTCAGCGGCTGCTGTGCTCGGACCTCGCTCCATGTCTTTGCGATCTTGCTGGTGATGGCCCCTCCTTTCCTAGTGACCGGAGGTGATTCTCGTAGAGCTTCTCTGCCAGCGGGATGTTCTCGTCGTACCAGCGCTTCCAGTTGTTCGTCTTGTCGCCGCCCACGAGCACGATCGCCCGCTGATCGGGCCCGAATATGAAGAGCGCGCGCATGTTCCTGCCGACCGACCGGAGCTCCTTCATGTTGTGGTGCCGCGACCCTTTGATCAACTTGGCGAGCGATCCGCCGAGCCTCGGCCCCTCGCGCCGCAGCCCATCGAGGGGAGCCGCCATCTGCAGCTTCTGCTCGGGTCCGAGGCTCATGTACCACTGCTCCGCCTGCGGCGTCAGCGTGAACTCCCAGACCTGAGGGCGTGCGCGTCGCACCGCCACCGAGGGTCACGCCAACCGCCGTAACGGAACAAGACGCATTTGTGCCGTCTGTGAGCCAATGTGGCCCACCCGAAACACACCGACGCGATACCGTCACACACCCGCCGCATGTCCCCAGTAGATCCCCAGCTCACCGTCGCGGTCACCGGGCCCACCGGCACGTTCGGCTTCGGCCTGATGCCACTGCTGCAGGCCGAGCCGCGCATCCAAAAGATCGTCGGGATCGCCCGCCGGCCGTTCGACCCCGCCGAGCACGGATGGACCAAGCTCGAGTACCGCCAGGGCGATGTCCGCGACGAGCAGGCGCTCCAGGAGGCGTTCTCCGGCGCCGACGTGGTCGTCCACCTGGCGTTCATGATCACCGGCACGAGCAGCGCCGAGACGATCCGCGCGATCAACGTCGATGGGACGTTGAACGCGTTCCGCGCCGCGCGGGCCGCCGGGGCTAGGCGGTTCGTGTACGCATCGTCGGTCGCCGCGTACGGCTTTCATCCCGACAACCCCGTCGGCATGCGCGAGGACTGGCCGACGCGCCCGGCCGACCGTCTCTTCTACGCGCGCGAGAAGGCCGAGCTCGAGGCACTGCTGCAGGCCGAGGCCCAGGCGAGCGCTCAGCCGGAGCTGTACCTGCTGCGCCCCCCGATCGTCCTCGGGCCGCACGCGATCGGCGCCAAGGAGGCGCTCCCCGAATCGCTGCAGCGCGCCGGCCGCGGACTGCTCGATCTGATCAACCGCGTACCGGTGCCGGTCCCGTTTCTGACCGCCGACGTACAGCTCCAGTTCATCCACGAGGACGACGTCGGACAGGCGCTGCTCAAGTGCGTGCTCGCCGAGGGCCCGCCCGGCGCGTACAACATCGCCGGCGACGGGGTGGTCACCGGTACCGACGTGGCCCGCGAGTTCGGCCTGACGCCGATCGCGATCCCGGCCCGCCTCGTCTACACGGCGGCGCGGGCGGCCGCGTCATTGCCGCGACCGCCGTTCGTGCCGCCGGCGACCGAATGGGTGGAGGCGTTCAGCCACCCGTCGATCATGGACACCAGCAAGGCGAAACAGGAGCTTGGATGGCGTCCGCGCTACACCGGCGTCGAGGCGCTCCGGGAGACGCTGCGCCGTTCGTGAGCCGTGACTTGGCGCCGCGGCCGGCGGCGCCTGAGCGGCACTCCCGCAAGCGCGAGATAGGCGATGAGGGAGATCACCGCGACGGCCTCGGAGGCGATCGCGACGACGATCGTGGTCCGGAAGCCGTGGTCGGTGAAGCCGAACAGACTCGACTCCTCGCTGATCCACAAGCCCAGCAGCGACGTCGCGGCGATCCCGATCCACGCGAGCGCAAGCAGCGCGCGGATCACCTCAGCGAAGCGCGGGACGATCCGTCCGAGCGGCAGTAGCAGCCCGAGCCCAACGATCGTCGCAGCGATGAAGTTGAGCAGGAACAGGGTGCCGATCGTCGGCACTGTCGAGAACTGGTTGACGGCGTACTCGTCGAGGTGGTCGGCGCCGGTGACCAGCACGGCGAGGGCGCCTGCGATTAGTGCCACTCGAGTCAGCACGGTCCGCGTATGAGTCATTTGCAGCATGGAAACTCCTGTTAGGTTGGTTCCCCTTTGCTGACCGCGGCGAGAACGGAATCCTTCCTCCGTAAATCCTGGGTAAGAGTCAGGAAGGTATGGGTCACACTCGGCGTCCCTGACTTCAGCACCACAAATAGCTAAGGATTGACATGAGCACACGGATCAAGAACTTTCGCTTCGCACTGTCTTCGCTGCTCGCCGCCGGCGTGATTGCGTTTGCGCTCGCCGGATGCGGCGGCGGGAGCTCGAGCTCCTCGACGACCTCCACGGCCGCCAGCAGCCCACCCCCAGCCTCGACGTCGACCAGCAGCTCGCCGGCGACGACCAGCTCGTCCGCGTCGTCGGGTGGCATTCCGCAGGGCGCCAACGCCGGCGACCAGGACGCCGATAACCACGGCGGCCCGAGCGACGGGGACGGCAACATCTGATGCGAGCTCGTCGCCGAGTAGGCGGCGCGGGCGTGGCAGTCGTGGTGACGGTCGCAGCGGCAGGCTGCGGGTCTGCCGCCAGCGGCCAACACCCCGCCGCCGGTGGCCTCCCGGCGGGTTGGCGCACAGTGCCGGCTCGCCTCGGGAGCGACGCTCCCGTATCCACCTGGGTGGAGCAAGATCCACAGCGATCCCGGTGCCGCCTCGGCGGTGCTGTACGGCACGGGCGGCACGATCCGCGCATACCTCAACGCCACCCCAGCCGATCCGAACGAGCACTTCGCTGACTGGGCCACCTTCAGGGTTCACCACAACGCCGACGAAGGCGACCGCCACGTCAAGCTGATTTCCACGCAGACGAATGTCCCGGTCGGCGCCGAGCGTGGATCGTGCGTCGTCGACCAATACCTGACAACCCGCACCAGCTACCGCGAGCTCGCGTGCCTCCTGTCGGCCCCTAACGGCGGCGCGAGAATCGTGCTCGTGGCTGCTGCGCAGCCAAACGCGTGGGCGCGCGAGCAATCGACGCTCAAATTTGCACTCGACCATTACGCCAGCTGAGACAACCACGGAGGAGACACCAGACGATGCCGAGCACAAAACGCCCCCTTCGCCTGATCCTGCTCCCGATCGTGAGCGCGATCGCGATCGCCGGCTGCGGCGGCAGCTCGAGCACGTCTACAACGAGCTCGACGGCCGCCGCGACGACGAGCAGCACGACGACCACGACGACGGCGCCTCCCAAGCGCCACAAGGCCCGCCACCACAAGAAACACGTCAAGAAGCCTGCCGCGGTGACGACGACCGCGGCGCCGACGACGACCGCCCCAGCGCCCCCGCCCCCGCCACCGACGACGACCACGACAACGCAGGCGCCCCCGCCACCGCCGACGACGCACTCGACCACCACGCCCAAGACGACGACCAGCGGCGGCATCCCGCAGGGCGGCGGCGGCGACGGCGACGCCGACAACAACGGCGGCCCGAGCGACGGGGACGGGAACATCTAGCCGGGGTGCTAGAACACCGCCCCGGTGCCTGAAACCACCTATCAAGCATCGTCGGCGGAGCTCGGCGCCTACCTGGCGGTCCCGCGCGAAGCGGGACCGCGCCCCGGCGTGGTCGTGATCCAGGACGCGCTCGGCCTCTCGGACGACATCCGCGAACAGGCCGACCGCCTCGCCGCCGCGGGGTACCTCGCGTTCGCGCCGGATCTGTACTCGGGTCGTGGGATCCGCTGCGTGATGGCGACGATGGCCGCTTCACGCTCGGGCCGCGGCGCCGCCTACGAGGACATCGAGGCCGCCCGCAAGTGGCTCGTTGCGCGCGAGGACTGCACCGGCGCCGTCGGGATCATCGGCTTCTGCATGGGCGGTGGCTTCGCGCTGCTGGCGGCGCCGCAGTTCGACTTCGCCGCCGCCTCGGTCAACTACGGCGAGGTCCCGGCCGACGCCGCCGAGCGCCTCGCCGGCGCCTGCCCGATCGTCGGCAGCTACGGCGCCCGCGACCTGACGCTGCGCGGCCGCGCCGAGCGGCTGCAGATGGCCCTCGACGAACTCGGAATCGCCCACGACGTCAAGGAGTACCCGGATACCGGCCACAGCTTCATGAACCGCATCAACGCCGGGCCGATCCTCGGGATGGGGGTGCGGTTCACGCGCTTCAACTACCACCACCCGTCGGCCGAGGACGCATGGCGGCGGATCCTGACGTTCTTCGACGAGCACCTCGCCCGTGCTCCACATCCACCGAGCTGAGCGGGCCGACCGCCTGGCGGACGCGCTCGCCGCGATCCTCGCCGAGCCGCCCGAGGGCCCGTTCACGCCGGAGGTGATCGCGGTCCCGACGCGCGGGATGGAGCGCTGGCTGACCCAACGACTCTCGGCGAGGCTCGGCGCGACCCCGGACCGCACCGACGGGATCTGCGCGAACGTCGAGTTCCCGTTCCCCGGCCGGCTGATCGGCAGCGCGATCGCGACCGCCTCGGGGATCGACCCCGCCGATGACCCGTGGCCCGCCGAGCGGTCCGTGTGGCGGCTGCTCGACGTCGTCGAGGGATGCCTTCACGAGCCCTGGCTCGAGCGTCTCGCGACCCACCTCGGCGAGGCGAACACCCGCCGCTTCGGCCGCCTGCGCCTGATCGCCGACCTGTACGACCACTACGGCGTGCGTCGCCCGGCGATGCTCGAAGCCTGGGCGCGCGGGGACGATCTCGACGGGACCGGTCGCCGCCTGCCTCCAGGAGCCGTGTGGCAGGCGGAGCTGTGGCGGCGGCTGCGCGCCGCAATCGCCGTACCCAGCCCAGCCGAGCGTCTCCTTCACGCGTGCGCGCGCCTGCGCGAGGAGCCCGAGCTCGTCGACCTCCCGGAACGAATCTCCCTCTTCGGCCTCACGCGCCTCCCCGCGAGCTACCTGGACGCGCTGAGCGCGCTCGCCGACGACCGGGACGTCCACCTGTTCCTGCTCCACCCCTCCCCCGCGCTGTGGCAGGCGATCAAAGACCGCGACGACCCGCAGCCGATCGTCACCCGCGCGCAGGACGGCACAGCCCGGCTCGCTGAGAACCGCCTGCTCGCGTCGTGGGGAGTTGACTCCCGCGAGCTCCAACTGGTGCTCGAGGCGACCGGCGACCACGTCGATCACCACCTCCGAGGCGACGACGCCGCTCTCGACACCCTGCTCGGACGGATCCAGGCCGACATCCGCTGCAACCGCCAGCCACCGGGCATCCCGCTGCCCGGCGAACCCGACCGCCGCCTGCCGCTCACCGCGTCGGACCGCACCGTCGAGGTCCACGCCTGCCACGGTCCGGCGCGCCAGGTCGAGGTGCTGCGCGAGGCGATCCTCCACCTGCTCGCCGACGACGACACGCTCGAGCCGCGCGACGTGATCGTGATGTGCCCCGACATCGAGACGTTCGCGCCGCTGATCGAGGCGACGTTCGGCTCGATCGCGCCCGAGGACGACGATCAGGCCCCGCCCGAGCGGACCGACCTGCGGGTCCGGCTCGCCGACCGCTCGCTGCGCCAGACGAACCCGGTGCTGGGCGTCGTCGCGCAGCTGATCGACCTCGCCGAGCAACGGCTGACCGCCTCGCAGATGCTCGACCTCGCCGGCGCCGAGCCGGTCCGCCGGCGCTTCCGCTTCGACGATGACGACATCGCCCGGATCCAGGACTGGATCGTCGAGAGCGGGATCCGCTGGGGCCGCGATCCCGCCCACCGCGCCGAGTACAAGCTCGGGGATGTGCCCGCCGGCACCTGGCAGACCGGCCTGCAGCGCGTGCTGCTCGGCGTCGCGATGAGCGAGTCCGGCCGCGAGCTGTACCACGGGGTGCTGCCGGTCGGCGACGTCGAGAGCGGCGCGATCGACCTCGCGGGCCGGTTCGCGGAGTTCGTCGATCGCGTCGGCGCGTCGCTCGAGGCGCTCCGGGGACCGAACACGGTCGCGCGCTGGGCGCAGGCGATCGGCGACGCGGCCGAGTCGCTGACCGCGACCAGCGAGCGCGACTCCTGGCAGCGGTTCGAGCTGCGCGGGATGCTCGCCGAGATCGTCGCCGAGGCCGGCGGCGCGGCCCCGCGGACGGTCATCGAGCTGTCCGAGGTGCGCGCGCTGCTGCGCCACCGGCTAGCGGGCCGCCCGACAAGGGCCAACTTCCGCACCGGCCACCTGACCGTCTGCACGCTCGTGCCGATGCGCTCGGTGCCCCACCGCGTCGTGTGCCTGCTCGGGCTCGACGACGGCGCCTTCCCGCGCAAGTCACCCCGCGACGGCGACGACCTGTTGCTCGACGCCCCGCATGTCGGCGATCGAGACCCGAGAGCCGAAGATCGCCAAATGCTGCTTGACGCACTCATGGCGGCAAACAACATTTTTATATTAATTTTTTCTGGCAACGACGAGCGAACGAATGCTCCCCGTCCCCCGGCCGTTCCGGTCGGGGAGCTGCTCGACATCGTCGACCGGACGGCCCTGTCCGCCGAGGGAGCGCCGGCGCGCGAGCGGATCGTTGTACGTCACCCGCTGCAGCCGTTCGACCCGCGGAATTTCGACGCCGTTGCGCCCTGGGGGTTTGACCGCAGCTCGCTCGAGGGCGCGGTGGCGTTGTCGGGCCGGCGCGCCGAGCCGCCACCGTTCCTGGCGGCGCCGCTCCCCGCTGTCGATTCGTCCCGGCTGTCGCTGGAGGATCTGATCGCGTTCGCGGAGCGGCCCGTGCGCGCGTTCCTGCGACAGCGCCTCGGGATCGTGGTGAGCGATTACGACGACGAGGTCTCCGACGGGCTGCCGGTCGATCTCGATGGGCTCGAGCACTGGCAGATCGGCCAGCGGCTACTCGACGGGGTGCTGGCGGGCTTCGATCCGAACGCCTGCATCCGGGCCGAGATCGCGCGGGGCTCGCTGCCTCCCGGGAAGCTCGGGTTGCCGGTGATCAACCGGATCTGGCCCTCGGTCGGGACGATCGCCTCCGCCGCTCAGGGTTATGCGGCGGGGGAGTTGCGGTCGGTCGGGATCAATTTGACGTTGCCCGGTGGGACGGTTCTGACCGGCTCGGTGTCCGGGGTGCGCGGGAACGTGCTGCTGGCCGCGAGCTACTCGCGCGTCAACCCGCGCCACCGGATGGCGGCGTGGGTCCGGCTGCTGGCGCTGACCGCGTCGGACCCTTCGGCCAGGTTCGAGGCGGTCACGGTCGGCAAGGCGCCGTTCGACAGCGACGCCGAGCTGATGGTGGCGCGGATCCCGCCCCTGACCGGGGAGCAGGCGCTGGCCGAGCTCGAAAAGCTGATCGAGCTGCGCTCGCTCGGGCTCCGCGAGGTGTTGCCGCTCCCGTCGATGACGGCGGCCGCCTACGCCCAAGGCGGCGATGCGGCCGCCGAGCAGGCGTGGGCCTCGCGGTTCAAGTTCGATGGCGAGGACGTCGACCCAGATCACGTGCGCGCGTTCGGGGGCGTGCTCACGATCGGCGCCCTGCTCGAGCTGCCGCTGCCCGCGTTCGCGGAGCAGCTGTGGTCCGGGCTGCTGTCGGCCGAGGCGGTGAGCGAGCTGTGAGCGCCTCGTTCTTCGATCAGCCGTTCGACCTCTGCGGGCCGCTGCCGACCGGCGTGACCGTGCTCGAGGCGAGCGCCGGCACGGGCAAGACGTTCACGATCGCGGCGCTGGCGGCGCGATTCATCGCCGAGGGCCGATCGCTGCACGAGCTGCTGCTGGTGACGTTCACGCGGATGGCGACCGGCGAGCTCCGCGAGCGCGTCCGCGAGCGGCTCGTCTCGACCGAGGCGGCGCTGACGCGCTTCCTCGAGGGGGCGCCGCTGGCGGATGCCGACGAGGTGGTCGTGCTGCTCGCCTCGGGCGACGTGGCGGCGGTGCGTCTGCGGCGCGACCGGCTCGTCGACGCGATCTCGAACTTCGACTCCGCCACGATCGCGACCACGCACGGCTTCTGCCAGGAGGTGCTCGCCGAGCTCGGGACGCTCGGCGACCTCGAGCCCGACGTGACGTTCGCAGAAGACGTCGACGACCTGGTCGAGGAGGTCATCGACGACCTGTACGTACGCCGCTTCTTCCGCACCGGCGACGCGCCGTTCGACCGCGCGCAGGCGGGAGAGATCGCGCGGATGGCGATCGAGAATCCCGGCGCCGACGTGCATCCGCTCGACGCTCCCGACGCCTCGCGGCCGGCGATGCGCCGGCGGCTCGGGCTGGCGGCGCGGGATGAGCTCGAGCGGCGCAAGCGGGCGCTGGCGGTGATGACCTATGACGACCTGCTGACGCGGCTGCTCGGGGCGCTGTCGGGCCCGAACGGGCCGGCCGCCGTCGCGCGCCTGCAGGCCCGCTACCGCGTCGTGCTGATCGACGAGTTCCAGGACACCGACCCGGTCCAGTGGGAGATCGTCTCGCGCGCGTTCGGGGGCGGGCGCGTCACGCTCGTGCTGATCGCCGACCCCAAGCAGGCGATCTACGCGTTCCGCGGCGCCGACGTGTACGCGTACCTCGAGGCGGCGCGGGCCGCGTCCTCGCGCGCGACGCTGCGCGTGAACCGGCGCTCGGACCAGCCGCTGATCGATGCCTACGACGCGCTTTTCGGCGACGCGAAGCTGGGCCATCCGGGGATCGCCTACCGGCAGGTCAAGGCCGCCGACGCCCACCAGACACCTCGGTTGACCGGCGCGCCCTCTCCTGGCGCACTGCGGGTACGCGTGATGGCCAGGGATCAGCCTGCCGTGCAGCTGACGAACGCCGGGTATGCCTCCGCCCCATCGGCTCGCGAATGCGTCGCGAAGGACCTGGCGGCGGATGTCGTCGCGCTGTTGTCGTCCGACGCCGTGATCGAAACCCGCGCCGCCGACGGTGCGGTGCTGGCGAGCTCGCGGGTGCGGCCCGGGGACATAGCGGTGCTCGTTCAGTCCCACCGGAATGCGGGGTTGATCGCGTCCGAGCTCGGGGCGGCTGCCGTGCCCGCGGTGATCAACGGCGCCGGCAGCGTGTTCGGCACCGAGGCGGCGCGCGACTGGCTGCGGGTGCTGCAGGCGCTCGAGCGGCCCGCGTACTCGGCCCGCGCGCGCTCGGCGGCGCTGACGCCGCTGCTCGGGTGGACCGCGTCGCAGGTCGCGCTCGCCGGCGAGCCCGAGCTGGAGCAGCTCCACCAGCGTCTCCACTACTGGGCTCGGGTGCTGCGGCTGCGCGGGGTGGCGGCGCTCGCGGAGACGATCGCGGTCTCAGAAGGGGTCGCGGGACGGGTACTCGGGTTGAGCGGCGGCGAGCGGCGGTTGACCGATCTCCAGCACGTCGCGGGGCTGCTCCACGGGGCTGCCTCATCCGAGCAGCTCGGGACGGCGGCGCTGACGTCGTGGCTTCGGGTGCGGATCGCCGAAGCCGGCGTGGAGGGCGGGCGCGACGAGCTGACGCGGCGCCTTGAGTCCGACGCCGAGGCGGTGCAGGTGCTGACGATCCATCGCAGCAAGGGGCTCGAGTTCCCGATCGTCTACTGCCCGTTCCTATGGGAGCCCGGGTGGATCCCCGAGGGCGCCCGCCCGGTGTACTTCCACGACGGTGGCGCCGGCGATAAGCGGGCGATCGACGTCGGCCTCGAGGGCGGGTCGTTCCACGCCCATCAGCAGCAATATCGCGACGAGGAGCGGGGCGAGGACCTGCGGCTGATGTACGTCGCGTTGACGCGCGCGCGGCATCGGGCGGTGATCTGGTGGGCCGGCTCGTACAACAGCCGCGACTCACCGCTCGGTCGGCTCCTGTTCGCGCGCGACGCCGACGGGAACGTGCGGCCCGCCGGGTCCGGCAAGCACAGCGACGAGGCAGTGCTGGAGCGCTTCGGCGAGGTCGCCGCGGCCGCCGGCGGCGCGATCGCCGTCGAGTCGGCTCGGCTGTCCTCCGTACCGGTGAGCTGGGCCGGGGATGCGTTGCCGGCCCGTTCGCTCGCGGCGGCGCGGTTCGACCGCCAGCTCGACATCGGGTGGCGGCGGACCTCGTACACCGACATCACGGCCGGCGCGCACGAGCTGTTCATCGCCAGCGAGCCCGAGACCGAGGTCGTCGTTGATGAGCCACCGGGCGCGGTTCCCCCCACGCCCGGCAGCAGGCCCGACTTTACGCAAGTGCCATTGCCGCTCGCGGAGATGCCGGTCGGGGCGCGGGTCGGGACGTTCGTGCACAGCGTGCTGGAGGCCGTGGACTTCGACGCCGAGGATCTCCTGGCCGAGCTTGGGTCGCGGATCGCCGACGAGCAGGCGGTTCGCTCGGTGGATGTCGGCGATCCGACGGTCGTGGCCGCCGGGCTGGCGGCGGCGATCGAGACGCCGCTGTCCGGTTCGCTGCGACTCCGTGACCTCGGTCGGGCGGACCGTCTCGACGAGCTCGGGTTCGAGTTGCCGCTCGCCGGCGGTGACACGCCGGCCGGGGAGCTGACGCTCCAAGCTGTCGCGTCGGTTCTGCGGTCGGCCCTCCCGGCGGATGATCCGCTGATCGCCTACGCGGAACGGCTCGCCGATCCGGCGCTGCGGCGCTCGGTCCGCGGCTATCTGACCGGCAGCATCGACCTCGTGATGCGTCTCGGAGACGGGCGGTTCGCGATCGCCGACTACAAGACGAACTGGCTCGGCGGGTTCGATTCGCCGCTGACCGCGTGGGATTACCGGCCGGCCGCGCTCGCCGCCGAGATGGAGCGCGCCCACTACGGGCTGCAGGCGCTGCTGTACCTCGCGGCGCTCCACCGCTATCTGCGCTGGCGCGTGCCCGGGTATACGCCCGAGCGCTGCCTGGCCGGCGTTCACTACCTGTTCCTCCGCGGGATGGTCGGGGCGGCGACGCCGGTCGTGGATGGGCTTCGATGCGGCGTGTTCTCGTGGCACCCGCCGGGGGCGCTGGCGGCAGCTCTGAGCGACGTGCTCGACGGCGCGGGTTCACCGTGACCGCGCTCGGGTCTCCCCCACCCGCGGATGACTTCGCCCCGGCCCGCGCGCTCGGCGCGCCCGAGCCGCTGCGGACCTTCAACTCGGTCGGGGTGCTGTCTGCCGCCGACGTCCATGTCGCGGGGGTGCTGGCAGAGCTCGCCGGCGGCGCCGACGTGTCGGTTCAGCTCGCGGTCGCGCTCGCCGTCCGCGCGCCTCGGCTCGGCCACGTGTTCGTCGACCTCGCCACCGCGCGCGACACGGCCGCGGTCGAGTCCGATGAGGTCCTCGACCTCTCAGCACTGCCGTGGCCCGACGTGGGCGAGTGGGTCGCCGCCGTCTCGCGGAGCGGCTCGCTGGTCGCCGTCGGAGAGGACTTTGAATCCGATTCGCCTGTTCCTCTGCGGCTGATCGGGACGCGGTTGTACCTCGACCGTTACTGGCGCGAGGAGCGACGCGTCGCTGCGGATCTCCTGCGATCGGCCGTCGATGCCGCGCCACCCCCGGACCTGGGGCTGCTGAGCGAGGGGTTGGCGCGGCTGTTCACCGGTGCCGACGACGGATTGCAGCGCTCCGCCGCGGCGTCCGCGGTCCGGCGGCGGCTCAGCGTGATCGCCGGCGGTCCCGGTACCGGCAAGACGACCACGGTCGTGCGGGTCTGCGCGCTGCTCTACGAGCAGGCCGTGGCCGCGGGTCGCGCGGTGCCCCTGATCGCGCTGACCGCGTTCACCGGCAAGGCCTCGGCGCGCCTGCAGGAGCTGGTTCTCGCCGAGGCCGCGCTCCTCGACGTCTCCGACGCCGAGCGCCGGTGGCTGCTCGAGCTGCGCGCCGGCACGATCCACCGGCTGCTCGGCGTGCGGCCGGGGAGCCACAGCGAGTTCCGCCACAACCGCGCCAACGCCCTCCCCCACGATGTCGTGATCGTCGACGAGACCTCGATGGTGTCGCTGTCGCTGATGGCGCGGCTGCTCGAGGCCGTCCGCCCCGAGGCGCACGTGGTGCTGGTCGGCGATCCGGGTCAGCTGACCGCGATCGAGGCCGGTGCCGTCCTGCGGGACATCGTCGGTCCGGCCGGCGACGGGCTCGAGCCTCCGGCGGCGGGCGTCACGTTCGGCGAGGGGATCGTCGTGCTCGAGCGGGTGCACCGGTTCGGCGAGGGGATCGCGGCGGTCGCCGAGGCCGTGCGGCGGGGCGACGGCGACGCGGTCGTGGCCGCCCTGCGCGGCGCGGACGTGACCTGGCTCGAGGTCGACGTCGGCGCCCCCGACGTCGATGTCGACGCCGCGCTCGCGCCCGTTCGTGCCGACGCGCTCGCGGCGGGCGGTTCGGTCATCGAGGCGGCGCGGGCGGGCGATGCCGAGGGCGCGCTCGCCGCCCTGGGGTCCTTCCGGCTGCTGTGCGCCCACCGCCGCGGGGCGTACGGCGTCGACGTGTGGACGGTGCAGATCGAGCAGTGGCTGGCGGCGGCGGTCGAGGCGTTCGACGCCGGCGAGCGCGACTACGTCGGCCGGCCGCTGCTGGTGACCAAGAACGACTATGAGCTCGGCTTGTACAACGGCGACGTCGGCGTCGTGGTCGCCGGCGGCCCGGGTCGCCCGACGGCCGCGTTCGAGCGCAGCGGCGAGATCGTCTCGTTCACCCCCACCCGGCTGGACGCGGTCGAGACCGTGTACGCGATGACGATCCACAAGAGCCAGGGCTCGCAGTTCGACTGCGCGACCGTGTTGCTGCCGGATCCCTCGTCCCGCGTCCTGACGCGCGAGCTGCTCTACACCGCGGTCACGCGGGCGCGCAACCGCCTGGTGTTGGTCGGGACCGAGGAGATGGTCCGCGCGGCGGTCGGGCGGCCGGTGGCGCGGGCATCGGGCTTGGGCGAGCGGCTGTGGGCCGTATGACCGACCTCACACATCCCCGCGCCGGCGGCTGTCACGCTGAATTCGTCCAGCAGTAGCGCGACGAAGGATGTGTCATGCAATCGACCCTGATAGTGATTCTGTTCCTGGTGGTGGTGTTCATTCCGATCGTGGTGTTGCTCGCGCTCGGTAGCGTCGGCTACGGCAGCAGCCGTCCAGGCGACGAGGAACAGCCCCGCGGCGACAGGCCATACGCCCAGCCCGGCGAGTTGCCGGAGCTGCTCCGGCGCCCGCTCCGCGCGGGCCACTAAGACGAGCTGGGTTTACGCCGTCGGATTAGCCGGCGCGGGCGATCGCGTCTGCGTCGGGGTTTCCGGCGGCGTCGGCGTCGTCCCGAGCAGGTCGGCGACGCCCCGCTCGATCCCGTCGCACAGCACCCCGATGTCGGGCGCGGTGTCGAAGTCGCCGGTGACGCCGAAGTTGATCCCGCCGTCGTAGGAGAAGATCGCGACGCCCACCCGTACGTGGCCGCCGAGCGGAACGAACGGGAACGCCTCGAGCATCCGCCGCCCGGCGAGGTAAAGCGGGTGCTGCGGGCCGGGGACGTTGGTCGTGACCGTCTGGATGCTGCTCTGCGGCAGCCGCGTGCCGACCCTCCCGGCGAGCGCCAGCAGCATCGCCGGCGCGAACCCGCCCAGCGCCGTCAGGCGCTCGGCAGCGACGGCCTGACCCGAGTTCTTCAGCTCCTGCATCTGCACATGGAGGGCTTGGAGTCGGTCGACCGGTTCTTCGATCTCGATCGGCAGCTCCGCGAACATCGCCGAGACCTTGTTGTTGTACGTGCCGCGCTCGTTCTCGGCGCGCACCGAGACGGGTACGAGCGTACGGATCTTCTGTCCCTCCACCTGCTCGCCGCGGGACAGCAGCAGCTCGCGGAAGCCGTTCGTGATCACCGCGAGCACGACGTCGTTGATCGTCACGCCCTTGTGGGTCTGGCGGATCTGCTTGACGTCGGACAGCCGCGCCCGTGCCCAGTCCCAGCGCCGGTGCGGCCCGATCGGGCCGTTCAGCGACAGCTCGGGATTGCGGTCAAGCAGCGGCCTGAAGTTCGAGAGGCCGCGGGCGGTGGCGACCGTCTGCTTGGCGAACCGGCGCGGGCCGCGTGCGGCCGACAGAGCAGTCCTGACCGCTTCGTACGGACTCGCCGCGCGCAGTCTGACCGAGTGGGCGAGCAGCTCGGCAGCGCTCGGCTCGGGCTGCGGACGCCAGTCGGTCGTGGCGGGCGGCGGCGCCTCGCGGTCGCTTGAGAGGATCACGCTCAGCAGGTCGGTCGCGCTGACGCCGTCGACCATCGCGTGATGGGTCTTTGAGACCAGCGCCCAGCGGCCGTCGTCGAGCCCCTCGACGACCCACATCTCCCACAGTGGCTTCGAGCGATCGAGCTGCTGTGACATCACCCGCCCGACCAGGTTGCGCAGCTCCTGATCGCCACCCGGCGCCGGCAGCGCGGTGCGCCTGACGTGGTAGTCGAGCTGGAAGTACGGATCGTCGACCCACGTCGGCCGGCCGAGCGCCAGCGGCACGAACCGCACCTTCTGCCGGTAGCGGGGCACGTCGGGCAGCCGCGCCGCGATCGCGTCGCGCACCTCGCCGGGTCCAGGGGGCGGGCCCTCGAAGATCCCAACCGACCCGATGTGCATGTGCGTCACCGAATCCTCGATGTGAAGAAACGACGCGTCCAGCGGGCTCATCGTCTGCACTTGTAACCCTCCTCCGGTTTCGACTCTCTGTCCTTCGTGCTGCCACGGTCTGGTGATCTGCAAACCTAGCGCGGATGCCCGTTCGCGATTGGAGCGCCGTGCCGGCCGCGCTCGACAACATCCGGATCCTCGACTTCTCGCGCGTGCTCGCGGGTCCGTTCGCGACGATGATGCTCGCCGACCTCGGCGCCGAGGTCACGAAGGTCGAGCGCCCGGGAGTCGGCGACGACACCCGCGCCTGGGGACCGCCGTACGACGAACAGGGTCGGGCGACCTACTTCGAGTCCGTCAATCGCAACAAGACCAGCATCGCGCTCGATCTCAAGGTCGTCGAGGACGTGGCCCGCGCCCGAGAGCTCGCCTCCCAGTCCGACGTGATCGTCGAGAACTTCCGCCCCGGGATGCTCGATGGGATCGGACTCGCCTACGAGGACGTGCGCGCTGAGAACCCGTCGGTCGTCTACTGCTCGATCACCGGCTTCGGCCGCGGCGCCGGTGCGGACCTGCCGGGATACGACCTGCTGGTCCAGGCGCTCGGCGGCCTGATGAGCATCACCGGCCCGGCCGACGGCGAGCCCCAGAAGGTCGGCGTCGCGCTCGTCGACGTCCTCGCCGGCCTGTTCGCCACGATCGGCATCCTCGCCGCCCTGCGCCACCGCGAGCGCACCGGCGAGGGCCAGCGCGTCGACATCGACCTGCTGACCTCGCTGCTCGCGGCGCTCGTCAACCAGGGTTCCGGGTTCACGATCGCCGGCGTCATCCCTCAGCGGATGGGGAACGCCCACCCCAGCGTCGCGCCGTACGAGCTCTACCGAGCCGCGGACACCGAACTGATCCTCGCCGTCGGCACCGACCGGCAGTTCACCGCCCTCTGCCAGGTGCTCGGGGTCCCCGAGCTGGCCGCCGACGACCGTTACGCGACGAACGCCGGGCGCGTCCACAACCGTCCGTCGCTCCGCGCAGCGCTGGGGCAGTGTCTGGCGCGAGCACCGGCCGAGGCGTGGGTCGATCAGCTGACCGCCGCTCGGGTGCCAGCCGGCGTCGTCAACGACGTCGCAGGCGCGTTCGAGCTCGCGGAATCGCTGGGGCTCGAGCCGATCATCCAGGCGCGTCGAGAGGACGGCACGCTCGTGCCCCTGACCCGCAATCCGATCCGGCTGTCCGCAACCCCGGCCACCTATCGGAGCGCGCCGCCGGCGCTTCCGAAGTCAGACTGACTTATCCGCCGAACTCATCGGCGACTTTCTGGAAGCGCCCCATCTGCGTCGCCAGCGCATCGCCGCTGTAGGCCGGCATGACGCCGAGGCCATCGATGATCGCCCCTGCCCGCGAGATGAGCGTCTCGAACTCGTCGCTGAACCTGACTTGAGCAAGTGCCTGCCGGTCGCCGCGCAGCAGCGCGAATCCGGCCAAGTCACCCCCGTGCGGCGAGAGCAGCACCACGTCGAAGCTCTCGATCCGGCCATCCTGCTGCAGCTTCCCCCAGTACTCGACCGACTCCTGGAACACCTGGAGCGACTGCTTCTCCCGACCCCGAACGACCGGGCCCCATCCGATGAACAAAGCCTCGCCAGCCATTGACCCTCCTACGTTGGTTTCCGACACCTGAGATCAACCTACATCGACGGAACCGCGTGGTGGGAGAAGATCTGTGAACTCTCAGCCGACACCCGGACCTGAGGAATGCTGGCCGAGGAAGCCCTGGCCGATGATCTGCTCGCGCACGGCGGCCTCGCCGATGTAGCAGAGCCACTCGGTGCCGGCCGCGTTCTGCGCCCGGCAGCCGCCGTTGACGCGGTGGGCAGCGTCGACAGTCGGTTCGACCGTGGCTTTCCAGGCGCCGGGCAGCGGGCCGCCGGCGTCACTCGGCACCGACGCGAGGATGCAGTGGTACTCGACTCCAGCGGTGACCGTGGTGCACGTCGGATTCGTGCCGAGCAGCGCGAGCGTCCCGGCCGGGATGCTCCGCGCGACTTGCGCGGGAGAGTCGAACGCACCGGCGGCCAGCGCGATCCCGGGCGCAGCGACGGCCGCCGCGAGGACGGCCGCGATCACTCGAGGTCTCCTGTAGATCGCCGGGCGCGGAGCGGCCGCGCGCGGTGTGCTGATCAGCTCGGCGGTGGTCGCGGCGTGCAGCGCGTCACCGAGGCGCTCGAGCTGCTGTGGGAGATCGGTGCTCATCGCGAGTCCTCCGTCGTCGTTGGGGTCAGGTGGGCACGGAGCGCGGCGAGTCCTCGATGGACGCGGACGCGTGCGGCCGATCGACTCGTGCCGAGCGCGCCGGCGAGCTCGTCGTACTCGAGGTCTTCGAGCACCCGCAGGCGGACGGCCTCACGCAGCGATGCGGGCAGCGTGTCGAGCAGCTCGTCGGCGCCGTCGGCCCAGCTCGGATCGGGCGCGACGGACCCGACTCGCTCGGGCCGGTCGAGTCGCTCGAGCAGCCCGAGCCGCTCGGTGGCGCGGCGTTCGAGCCGGCCCCGGCGGATCGACATCAGCAATGTGTTGCGGGCGATGCCGAAGATCCACGGCGCCGCCGAGCCGCCGGCATGGTCCCGGAAGCGGGCCCGAACGAGCCACGCCTGCGCGAACGTCTCGGCGGTGAGATCGAATGCCGCGGCCGGGTCACCGGTGCGACGCACGAAGTACGCGTGCACGCGCTCGGCGTACCGGCCGTAGAGGTCCCGGAACGCGTCCGGATCCTGCCGTGCGGCCGACAGCAGCGACGCGTCGCTACGTTCCGCGGGCGGGTGGGTGGGTGCCGAATGGGCCATCGACCCTTCACATTGCACGAGACCCGGCTCCTGTTACAAATCGGTCCCCATGTACCTCGAGCGTGTCGCCGTGATCGTTGAGGACTACGACGAGGCAATCCGATTCTTCGTCGACGCGCTCGGCTTCGAGCTCGTCGAGGACTCGCCGGCGCTGACCACCGCCGACGGGCGTCCGAAGCGCTGGGTGGTCGTCCGCCCGCCGGGAGCCACGACCACGATCCTGCTCGCCCGCGCCGACGGCGAGCGCCAGGCGCAGGCCGTCGGCGATCAGTTCGCGGGCCGGGTCGGGCTGTTCCTGCGCGTCGACGACTTCCAGGCTTCTTATGACCGGATGCTCGCGGCCGGCGTCGAGTTCGTCGGCGAGCCGCGCGAGGAGCCATACGGCCACGTGGCGGTGTTCCTCGACGTGGCCGGCAACCGATGGGATCTCCTCGGACCCGGGTCACCGCTGCAATAGGTGCACCCAACACGCCGCCTCGGTTCCGGACGGTGCCTCGATCGACCCGCCCGCCCGTCGCCACGCTTCGAATCCCCCGTCGAGGTGGGCGACGTCCGCGAAGCCGATCGCCTCGAGCGTCACTGCGGCGAGCGCGGACCGGTTCCCGGCCGCGCAGTACAGGATGATCCGGTTGCTGGGGTCAAGCTGCTCGGCGTGCACCGGCAGCGTCGGGTCGGCGCAGAACTCGAGCATGCCGCGGGGAATGTGCACCGCGGCGGGGATGGCGCCGTGCACGTCGCGCTCGGCCTGCTCGCGAAGGTCGATGAGAACGATCTGCTCGTGCCGTAGCTCGTGGGTCAGCTGCGCAGGCGTGAGGTTCTCGATCCTTCCTCGAGCCTGTGCAACGAGCCGCTTCGCCGGGGTCAGTTCGTGAGTGGACGTCGCACCTGCGACCTGCGCTGATTGCTGCATGACGGCCGCCTTTCGCTAGTGGGTGACACGATGCGAATGTACGAGCGTCACGCCCTGAGGGCATCGGGAGAAATCCCCATTTCTTGCCCTACTCGCTTTGCTGGCGCGGCAATTGACTCTGCGCGAGCAGGGTGCCAGGGTTCGCGGGCACTGCTACTAGCGGAAGGGGCTGGACATGGGGCTATTCGGAGGCAAGAAGCGCGAGAAGCGCCTGGAAGAGGCGGGCGTCGACGCCCAGGCCGCACTGGTCTCGTTCCGCGAGGTGGGCCAGCAGAATTTCACGCCGCTCGTCGACCTGACGTTGCGCATCACGGCCGTGGACGGGAGCGGGCCGTTTGAGATCACGACCCGTGGGCAGGTCCAGTTCTCGGTGATCGGGAAGCTGCAGCCCGGCGACACGATCACGGTCCGCTACGACCCCGAGGATCACGACAACTTCGAGGTGACTGGGGATTGGCAGCTCGGCGGCGGCGGCGCCAGCGGCGCCGAGCCGAGCCTCGACAGCGCCAGCGCCGGCGAAATCGCCGCAGCCGTCCAGGCGACGGGCGACACCGGTCAACGCCACTCGGCGGCCGAGCTGCTGGCGACCGGTCAGCGGATGACCGCGGTCCTGCGCGAATTCTCGCCGTCGGGCAAGACCGTTGGGGATCTGGACCCCTCGCAGCCCGACCCGAACGATCCGGTGTACGTGATCAAGGCCGAGCTGCCACTTGACGGGTCGAGCCCGATCGAGTCGGTGTTCATGAATCGCGTGCCGGAAGCGAAGGTGGCAAGCCTCAGCCTCGGCGCGCATCTGAACGTAGCCGTCAACCCGGCGAACCCGACCCACGAGGTCACGATCGACTGGACGAGCTCACCGGTCGCCGGCTGAAGGGGTTGGCGAGTCGAGCGACCCGGGTACGGCTGCTTTCAGCCGATCAGCCGGACGACCGCGGTCGTCGCCGCCGCGATCACGACGGCCCCCACGAGTGGCACGCGCCGGCTGATCGCAAGCGCGCCGAGCGCCAGACCGGGCGCGCGAGCGTCGAGCGTCAGCGACCGGCCGCTGCCCGCGAACGTCTCGACGACGACGAGCGCGGCGAGCAGCGTCGGCGCCAGCAGCGGCACGATCCGCGCGAGCAACCTCGGTAGCGCGCGGCCGCCGAACATCACCGGCCCGACCGCCTTGATCGCGAAGGTGGCGACTGCGAGGCCGCCGATCGTGACCCAGGTCGTGGCGTTCATCGTCTCAGCCCAACTAAAGCGACCAGCGAGGCGGCGATGATCGGCACGCCCGCCGGCGCCACCGGAGTCAGCACGGCAGCCGTCGCCGCTCCGAGTCCGGCGACGAGCTTCGCCTTCGGCTTGCTCAGCTCCGCCACCAGCAGGCCGAAGAAGAACGTCGGCAGGATCGCGTCGAGCCCGAGCGACTTGGCGTCGAGCGACGGACCGATGATCACGCCGACGATCGTGCCGAGCACCCAGGTGGGGTACTGCGCGAGCGTCGCGCCGAGCAGGAAGTCAGGGTCGTAGCGACCCTCGCCAAGGTGCGCCATCGCCCAGGAGGCATCGACGATCGCCTGCGCCCGGATCGCCCGGCCGAGGGCCCGCTCCCGCAGCCAGGGCGCGATCGCGATCCCCATCGGGACAAACCGCAGGTTGAGCAACGCGCCCGCGACGATCGCCGCGAACGCACCGCCGCCGGATGCGAGCACCGCGAGCGCCGCGAACTGGGCCGACCCCGCGAACACGATTACCGACATCACGATCGGGGCGACCGCCCCCATCACCGGGCGTGCGACTACGCCGAACGAGAAGCTGAGCGCGGCGCCCGCGAGCCCGAACGGCACCCCGGCCCTGAAGCCCGATCGGAGCGACAGCCGCCGGGCGTCCGCCGCTCCGGCGTGGGGGTGGTTTGTGAGTTCATCGTCTCCCTCCGCCATCGCGCCCCGACATTACAAGTAGGCGCTGTCCGGCTGAGCGGCTCGGCCTCCTACGGCTCGCTGAAGCTCGGTACCGGACCGCTCTGCCCCTCGATCGTGACCGTGCCGCTCGCGCCATGCAGCGTGAGGTTGAGCCCGGTGTGACCGGAACGTATGAAACCGGTGCCGTTAGCCGTTCCGCTCGCCTCGACCTGCCCGAGCGGGGTGATCGCGCCGCGGGCGCCGATCTCGAACCTGTGACCCACGTCGGGAAGCGAGCGCTCCGGGGTCATCCGCCCGCTCAGACGCCCGTTCAGCCGCAGGCAGCGAGGCTGACCGCCGCAACCAGCGGCGATGATCGAGAGCGTCACCGACGTGCTCCCCTTGCCGCGGGGTGCGTGCGCCAGCACAACCCTGACGTCGCCGCGCTCACCCGCCAGCCGGCCGGTGGCAGCCGTGATCTTGCCGCGGAACGAGTCGCCGCGTGACGGCGACGCGGTCGTGGCGGTCGTACGGTTTTGTTGCACGGAAGAGCTCGCGGCTCCGCAGGCAGCCAGCATCGTGGCCCCGACCAGCAACGTCGAGCGAAGCGCGAAAACGGCCATCGGCCAAGGCTACTCCGGCAGCAGCCCTGAGGGCCGCTGCCGGGGAGCCGAGGTGATTACGACGCCTGATTCAGCGCCGTGTCATCGACGACGAAGCTGGTCGTCCCGCCCGCGGTGTCAGTCTCGACACCGGTGAACTTCACCGTGATCGTCTGACCGGCGTACGCGGACGTGTTGAAGCTCTTCTGCGTGTATCCGCTCGCGGCGTTCAGGTTGCTGTACGTCGCCAGCGTCGCCAGGACCGTGCCGGAGCTGTTGAGCACCTGCACCTTCAGCGTGTCGACCGCGGACGACGTACGCTCGCGCGTGTCGATATGCAGCCAGAAGCTGAACGTGCCGGTGTGACAGCCGCTGCCGATCGAGACCGTCTGGGCGAGCGTGTCGGTGTGCGGTCGTCCGTAGCCATCAAGCCATGCATACCAGGCGCCCGTGTGGGCCCTCTCGCCGCCGAAGTTGTTCCCGATAACCCCGGCCGTGGCCGTCCACGGTGATGCCGCCCCGGTCTCGAAGCCCGGATTGCCGAGCAGCTGCTTGGCCGTGCAACTCGACGGTCCGTTCACCGTCCAGCTGAACGACGCCGAGCCCTTCGCCCCGGTCGTGTCGGTGGCGGTGACCGTCGCCGACGACGTCCCAGCCGTCGTGGGCGTACCGCTGATCAAGCCCGACGAGCTGTTGATCGACAGCCCCGCCGGCAACCCGCTCGCCGAATAGGTGAGCGTCTGACCCGACGCCGAATCCGTCGCGTTGATCTGCAAGCTGACCGCCGCGCCGGTCGTGCTCGTCTGGTTGCCCGGATTCGTCACCGTCACCGTATTGCCGCCGTTGGCCACGATCGAATGGGAGACCTCGCAACCGCCGGCGCCGCCGTTGAAGTCGTTGGCCCAGGTCGACTGCACCGCAAACGTGCCGGTGCTCAGCGTGATGTTCTGCGACGCACCCTGGCCCGAGG
Source organism: uncultured Solirubrobacteraceae bacterium (assembly GCA_963712675.1). Classification (GTDB taxonomy): domain Bacteria; phylum Actinomycetota; class Thermoleophilia; order Solirubrobacterales; family Solirubrobacteraceae; genus Palsa-465. Next base: position 745,395 of record CAVQJF010000011.1, on the reverse strand, counting down.
AGATCCATGCGCATTTGTCGCCGTTCTCCTCCCCGCTGGCGTCGGTCCAGCCGCCCGCCGGCCACGTGTCGGTGATCGTTTCGGCGTACTCGTGGCCCTCGACGATCGTGACGCCGTCGAGCGTTCCCGGGCTGTTCACGAACCCTTGGCCGCACGAGGCGCCGGCGTCCGGGATGTACGGAAGGTTGGTGAATGCCAGCGTTCCGTCGGGCGAGCTCACGGCGCCACCGCCGTCCATCGTGGAGTCGCCGGTGTAGTCATGCCAGGCGCAGAACCCGCCGGACTTGTAGCTGTCGGGATTGGTCCCGGTCGGCGAGATAATCACGTACTGCGCGTTGAGGTTCGACGCCTGCGTCGTGTTGCCGAAGTGCGTCGCCGCGGCGACGGCCTCAGCCCCGATCGCGTGCGCGCTGGCGGCGGAGGGCGCGGCTGAGGAGTTGTCCTCCCAAACGCCCGCGAACGCGCCGCCGGTCGGATACCCGACGTGCTGGGTGTTCGACGCGGGGCACGTCTGCGCACCGGTCGAGATGCCCTGGCAATACTGGGTCATCACGCCCGACCACGTCTCGCCCCCGGTCCCCAGGCCCTTCATGAACGCCTGCACATCGGGCGCCAGGCCCTTGGGGTCGCCGGAGAACGTCGCGTATCCCGACCCGTTGCTGCCCTGGGTGCCCCATTGCGAGCCCCAGAAGACGAGGTAAACCTTCTCCGCACCCGTCGTCACGCCGACGCCGCCGATGCCACCGCCGTAGCTGAGGTTGTTCGCGGACAGCGCTGCGATACCGGGCGCGTTTGTCGCCTGGCCGTTCGCTTGAGTCCCCCGGAACGCGACCGCGCCATGGCGGTACGGATGGCCAACCAGATACGGCGGTTGGGCGGCTTGAGCGGCCGCCGGCGCCAGCAGGGCGACGCCCGTGGCCAGCAGGCCAACATAACGTCGCGCAATCGAATGCGAACTCACAGACTTACCCCTCCAGTTGCGTGGTCGATCTCTTCCGTGTGATCAGTCCCAGTGTGCCGAGTCATTCATATCACCTCCGACAAGCAGGCCGGCGCGTCGCTTGGACAAGTGTTCGAGGACGCAACTGCGGTTGCACAGCTCGTGGTACCGGAATACGGCTCATCTGTGAGGCCGTCAGCGCGCGACCCTCACATGGCGCGCTGAGAGGGCCCCGATTTACAAGGTGCCGCCCCTGAGGCCGCGCAGGCGCTAGGCTCGGTTCGTGGCTTCAAGAAGAGGATGGATCCTCGTCGGGCTGGTTCTCGCGCTCACCGCCGCCGTCGGCACGGTCGCGGACGCCGCGGATGCGGCCACGCCGAAGGCTCCAGCAGGCCTCGCGTTCTACGCGCCGCCGGCACGGCTGCTCGCCGGCAAGCCCGGCACCGTGATCTGGTCGCGGAAGGTGCACGCGCCGGCGCTGCTGACGGCCGCTGCCCGCACGACCCTCGTTCTGTACCGGTCGGTGCTGCCGAACGGCAAGCCGACCGCCGTCTCAGGGCTCGTGTTCACGCCGCGCGGCAAGGCCCCCAAGAAGGGTTGGAAGCTGATCAGCTGGGCGCACGGCACGACCGGCATCGCGGACGTGTGCGCCCCGTCGCGAGCTGCCGGCACGTCCTACGTCTATCCGCAGTTCAACCTCTGGCTGAAGCACGGCTTCGCGATCGCCCAGACCGACTACCAGGGCCTCGGGACGCCCGGCACCCACCTGTACCTGATCGGCGCAGCCGAGGGAGCAGCCGTCGACGACATCGCCCTCGCCGCCCGCGTCCTCGACCCCACGATCGGCAATCGGTTCGCGATCGCCGGGCACTCGCAGGGCGGCCAGGCCGCACTGTTCGCCGCCGCGATGGCCGGCCGCGACAAGCCGTCGATGAAGTTCCTCGGCGTCGCCGCGTTCGCGCCCGCGTCGCATCTACTGAGTCAGGTCAAGGCAGCGCCGGCGTTGACCGCCCCCGGCGGCGGTCTGTCCGGGATCGGCGCTCTCATCGTCGTCGGTGCCGCGGCCGACTCGAGCTCGATCGATCTGCGCGCCCTGCTCACCCCGGCCGCCTACGCACTGGTGCCCGAGGTCGCGACCGAGTGCCTCACGCAGCTGTCGGAGCCCAACTCCTGGGGCGGTCTGGCGCCGGCCGCGATCGTCAACCCAACCGCTGACACGACCGCGGTCTACAAGGTGCTCAACGCCGAGAATCCCGCTCTCAAGATCGCCGCGCCGGTGCTGATCCTCCAGGGCGAAGCCGACACGACCGTGTTCCCGGCCTTCAGCGATCAGCTAGACACCGAGCTCGTCGCCAAGGGCGATCACGTGACTTACACCAAGTTCCCAGGTGTCGATCACGGCGGCGTCGTTGCCGCCGGATACAGCGCCGCGAGCACCGCGCTCGCCAGCTGGTTCCGGCACTGATCGCTGCCCCGCGGGGCCGATGACTAGGTAACGACCGTGTGACGGGTAGTAGACGCGGCGATAGAGTCCGGGAGAATGCCGAGGACGCCAAGCGCCGGCGCTCACAGCGAACTGGACCGCGTCCGGCAGGAGTATGAAAGCTCGGCGAGCTGGAGGGTCACGCGGCCGCTGCGCGCGGCCGGGCGCCTCGTGCGCGGTCTGCAGGGCTACGGTGGCGCACGCCGTCCGCCCGCGGTGGCGAACGCCTCGGCGGCGGCGCTTCACGGAACCTACGACGCCTGGCTGTCGCAGTTCTTCGGGGAACAGCTGGAGGCGATCGACGCAGCGTGCGCCGACGGCGCAGTGGAGCGATTCGCGCTGTTTCGTGAGCTCGGCGACGATCTTTGGACACTGCTCCTGACACGGGACTATGAGCTCTATCCGAACATTCGCGCGTTGCTGCCCGACGTGCCCGAACCCTGGATCCAAGAGCTCTGGAACGGCGCGAGTGGCGCCGCCCTCGGCGCGCAGGGGCAGGCGTTCTACGTCAAGCTCCGCGATCGTTTCGCCGAGTTCGGAACGGTTCCGTTGGCGCAGGCGCGAGTCCTGGATTTCGGTTGCGGGTGGGGTCGATTAACGCGCCTGCTGGCCCGGGATGTGACACCCGGGCACCTGTACGGTTGCGACTCGGTCCAACGGATCGTCGACGCGTGCAGGGCCAGCCGAGTCCCGGCGCACATCGAGCGCACCGACTTCGTTCCCGAGCGGCTGCCATTCGATCAGGAATTCGATCTCGCGTTCGCGTTCTCGGTGTTCACTCACCTGTCCGAGCGAGCTCACGAGGCCTGCCTATCGGCGTTGCACGCATCGCTACGACCTGGCGGAGTGCTCGTGCTGACCGTGCGGCCACCTGACTATCTGTGGTCCTGCGCCCTGATGCGCCCGGCCTTGGAAGCGCTCGGGTCAGACTTCGTCATGCCGTTGAGCGATCCGCTCTATCTGTTCGTCCCGCACGAAGCGGACCCAGGCCACCCGCAATACGGAGGTGGCGAGATGACGTACGGCGAGACCGTCATCACGCCCGCATACGTCCGCGAACGCTGGTCGAGCTTGTTCGAGCTCGTGGCGGTCGACCTGCTGATCGGAGACCTCCACCAGGTAGTGCTGACACTACGCCGGCGCTGAGCCCGAGCGTCCGTAGCCACCTGCTCGGATCCGGTGGCGTGCCCGAGTTCTCCCGCACCGCTCGGGAAGTGGCTCACGTGCGCCCGACAGGACCGCGTGTTAGCGTGGATCGATCCAGGCGCAACGTTGAGAGAGAGGAATAAGGCGGATGCGAGTACGCAAGGTAGTTCCGCTCGTAACGGCTGTCGTCACTTTCGGCGCCGTCGGCGTGGCGAGCGCGGCAACGGGCTCTTACAGCGACGGCCCACTGACGGCCACCTTCAGCGCGAGCACGACTCATCCGAACTGCAAGCAGCTGTGGCCGGTGACCGTAACGGCGCGCTTCCACGGCCACTCGGCGCACGCAACCGCTAAGTACCAGTTCCTGTACAACGGGCAGCTGGTCAGCACGGTTTATCCGTTTTCCCACACCCGGCAGAACCGGCACAACACGATCTGGCACTTCTACGGAAGCTTCACCGACAACGCCTTTGGGCCATTCGGAGCGCTGGCGGTTGGTCAGACCCTCAACGTGCGTGCCGTTGTGCAGGACGGGGCGTACACGGCATATCCCGGTCTGTACGTCACCGTGCGCCAGGCTCGCGGCTGCAAAGCCCGGAGGAGCTAGATGGTTGACCTCTCCGCTGGTTAGTTCGCGAGCGTGACGAGCGCCCGTCCAGGGCTCGCGATTCAGTTCAACGCCGTCGTCGGTCGCGGGCTGCGCGGCCGGCCCTCAAGTCTGGGATGATTCGGGCCGACCGGCACGGGAGGTTGGAGATGTCACGGAAGAACAGGTTTCTGGCCACGGCCGCGCTTTCGGCGTTGCTGGTCCTGTTGCTCGGGGCGACGGCGTTCGTCATTACGGCATCGGGGGACAGCAGCGGACAGGGTGGGCTCAACGATCTCCTCACCGGAGTGGTTCGCGTGCTCAAGGGCGGTGTCAACATCGCACCCGCACCGGTTCAAGACCCACCCGCGCCGCCATTTGTCGCGGTTCCGCCTGCACGGTGCGATGCGACATCGCGGCCCGATCCGTCGCCGGTAGACGGCCGGGTCCCAGCGTCGGCGATCGCCGGCGCCGAGAAGGGCGGCTACACGTGCAACCTGACTGTGGTTGCGCACCAGGGACATTCGGGCGGCTTCAAGGTGTGGCGCTACATCGATTCACAGGGGCATGAGTGCGCGTACTACGACACGGCGCTGCTGTATCCGCTCAATGCCCTGCGCCTGGACGGCACCTCGCAGGGGGTGGCCGTGCTCGACATGACCGACCCGGCCCACCCGGTGCAGACGGCGACGCTGACGTCGCTGCCGATGCTCTCTCCTCACGAGTCTCTGAACCTCAACCCGCAGCGCGGTCTTCTTGCCGCCGATCTCGGGAACCCGGCGAGCTATCCGGGGCTCGTCTCGATCTACAGCATCAAGGCCGACTGCCGCCACCCGGTGCTCGATGCCACCGGCCTCTATGCGCGCTGGGGGCACGAGAGCGCGTTCAGTCAGGACGGCACGTTCTGGGCATCGGGGACCGCGGTCCCGGCGATCGCGGCGATCGACACGAGCGATCCGACCCACCCGCGCACGGTCTGGGATGGGAACGTCTACGCGCATGGCATGAACGTCTCAGCCGACGGGACGCGTCTCTATGACGCGGACGCGGTTCAGAAGCAGCTGGTGATCATGGACACCAGCCAGATCGCCGAGCACAAACCGAACCCTCAGGTTCGCGAGGTCTCGCGGTTGACGTGGCCGGGCGTCTCGATCCCGCAGAACGCGATCCCGTTCACCGAGCACGGCCACCCCTACCTGCTCGAGTTCGACGAGTACGCGACCGGCACTTACGGGGGCTACAGCAACGTTCCCGGCGCGGCCAGGATCATCGATATCGGCGACGACACGCACCCGCGCGTGATCTCGAACATCCGCCTACAGGTCGACCAGCCGGCCGCCCATGCCGCGGCCTCCGTCGACCCGGGCGCGCTCAGCCCGGTTCAGGGCTACGCGGCGCACTACTGCGACATCCCAACCCACGTCAACCCCACGATCGTGGCCTGCTCGATGATCGCGTCGGGTCTGCATGTGTTCGACATCAGCGACCTGCTCCATCCCGAGGAGATCGCTTATTTCGTCGCGCCGCCGACCGCGCGAGTCGAGAATGGGCTGATGGCGAGCGATTTCGCGATGTCACGGCCGGAGTTCGCGCCCGAGCGGCGCGAGGTCTGGTACACCGACGGCACCAGCGGCTTCTACGTGCTGCGTATCGACAAGAGCGCGTGGCCCACTACAGCGAGTCCGTCGCCCGCGCTCACCGTCACAACATCGCGCCGCCGGCACACGGCCGTTGTGCACGTTCAAGTGACGATCAACCACGACGGCGAAGGGCCGATGCCGCTGGCCGGCGCGACGGTCACCGTCCGCGGGCAGCACGTGCGGCGTCGTGCAGTGACGAACGCGGCCGGACTTGCGACGCTCGTGGTTAACACACGCCACGCCCACCGGTTCGGCCTGGCGGTGTCGTCTGCCGGCTACCGGACAGCCCGGGCCGTGATCGTCACGAAACGCTGAATCACGGGCGCGTGAGATGTTGGCGGAGCGACGAGCGCTCGTGCTGGCTGCCGTCCCCTGAAGGCTGCTTGGTTGCGACGAAGCCGTCGTCCGGCAGTTGCCAATGGACACGGTGCGCCGGTAGCCTCGTGCCGATGCACATCAGCGCGTGGTGGCGCTACCCGTGAGGTCGCTTCGACGCGAACGCGTGGGCGCGGTGACGGTCGCTGCCGACGGGCTCGAGGGCGGTCGGCGGTTCGCGATCTCCGACATCGAGACCGGGTTGGACTGACGGCTCGGCGGGTGCAGGAACTGTCTGGGACCGGCCCAGCGACTGCGTCGCCGAGGAGCCAGCATGGGTAGCGCGGCGGCTGCGCGCGTGGCCGAGGCGGCCGGCATCGTGGCGGCCGCGTGGTCCCAACCTGACGCGCCGGCGTCATGGCGCTTGACCGCCGCGCAGTTCGAGGCGCTGCGCGACGATCCCGAGCTACGCGCGATCGCCGCGACGATCCCGCCCGACCGGTTACCGCCGTTGCTGTTCCAGGCGGCGGCGACCGCGCTCATCCTTGAGCTCCAGCCCCAGCCGCTGCGCAGCTGCTACCCGCGGATCGGCGAGCCGCAGCCTCCCCTCGCTCCCGAGTTCCCGACGCTGTTCCGCGAGTTCTGCATCCAAGAGCGTGACCGGTTGTTGGATCTCTGCGGGCGGCACCGCTATCAGATGAACGAGGCGGGACGGAGTGCCGACGTGGTGCCGGCGCTGCCGGCTGGTCGAGATCTCGCGCTCGTCGATATCGGCACGGGCGCAGGCCTCGGACTGCAGCTCGACCGCTACCGGTACCGCTATCGCCGCCGTGGCGGCGCTGGCGACCTTACTGTCGGCGCGCCCGACGCGAGGCTGCAGATCGAGACCGAGCTCCGGGGAGGGACCGTCCCGCCCGTGCCCGCCGCGTTGCCGAGGATTGTCGATCGCGTAGGGATCGATACCGAGCCGCTCGATCTCGCCAACGCGGAGGTCCGGGCTTGGCTGGCGGCGTGCGTCCCGCAGGAGATCGGCGCTGTCACCCGCTTCCACGCCGCCGCCGCGATCGCCCTGGAGCACCCGCCGCGCACGGTTCGCGGCGATGCCGTCGAGGTCCTGCCGGCCGTGCTCGAGGCCATCGAGCCCGGCGCGCAGGTGTGCCTGGTCGACACCTACGTGCACGTCTTTTTCTCACCCGACCAGCTCGAGCGCTTCCGCGCGCTGGTCGACGAGGTCGGCGCCCAGCGTGACCTGGACTGGATCTCAATCGACCCGCTGGTTCCGATGGGTCCCGAGGCGACGTCGAGCGTGCTCGGTGTGCCCGTGCCCGGCGCACTGCTCGAGCGCGCGCGCCGCGCCGGCGTCATCGGCGTCGTCGGACGGCTGCGCTACCGAGCCGGCCGGCGGGAAGCCGCGATCCTCGGGGTGGCGCATCCGGGCGCCGCGTGGCTCGAATGGATCGAGGCGAGCGAAGCCGACCACATCTCGTGACCGCAACTTCTCACGGGGACCCATCGCCGTGCCCGAGCGGCCGTCATCGCGTGATCGGCCGATCCGGCGTCAGGTACAGCGTGATTTGCTTGGCGATCGACCCGCTGATGTTCCTCCCCTGAGGCACTTTTGGCCCGTCCGTGTTCTCGACGATGATCGAGATCCCCCGTGACCGCAGGTAACCGAGGATCCCGTTATCGCCGTTGAACTGCGGGAGCTGAAACATCCACCCATTGGCGACGTCGATGCCGAGCCCGTAGTCGAGCGGCCCCGGCGCGCCCGGAAGACCCCTCGAATACGGTGTCAGGAACTGGCGTCCGGCCGACTTCGAGAACAGCCGCCCGGAGCCGATTGCCCGAATCTCCCTGATCATGTCGCTCGCCGTCGAGGTCATGATCATGCCGTCACCTAGCCCCCACGACGGGCTCCAGAACGTCGAGTCCTCGTAGACGCCACGATCGCTGATGTAGGAGTGAAGGACTGGCGCCGGGATGCCCGGAAGCTTCGTTATGTGCGTCTGACGCATTCCCAGCGGGCGCAGGAAGCGACTCCGAATCAAGCTCCCCATCGACCGCCCGGTGACCTTCTGGATCACGTTGCCGAGAATGATGTAGTTCGTGTGTCCGTAGACGAAACACCCGCCGGGATCGCAAGGAAACGGCTTCTTCGCGAACGCGAAGCTGAGCAGCTCATTGTCGGTCCAGTGGCGAAAGGGGTCCGCGTGAAACGCGGTTAGGAAGGGAACGTTTTTCTGGATGTAGTCCGGATAGCCGGCGGTGGAGCTGGCGAGCATCCTCAATGTGACGCTACCCGCGCGCGGGTAGCTCGGGTACCACAGCGAGAGCTTGTCGTCGAGACTGAGGCGGTGCTGGTCCTGCAACTCCAGGAGGAGTGTCGTCATCATCGGGATCACCATCGCGCCGGGACGGAAATGCATGTTCGGGGTCGCCGGGACCCCTTCCATTGACACTCCGAAGCCGCGATTGACGACTGTGCGGTTGCCAATGTCGACGCGCAGGATCACCGCCTTGGCGTCCTGGCTGGCCATCACCGTGCGGGCGATATCGACGACGTGTCTTGCGACGGTCCGGAAGCTCGTGCACGTGCCGGCGCGGTCGAACTGCCCGGACCGGCATTGCTTGGCATTGGCGGTCGCTGGAACAGCGCCAGCGACGGCGCACGCGACGATGACAGATAGTCCCCTGCGACGCCCCATCGGACCACCGTACTTCAGCCGGACATGCCGGTCAAATGTGTGTCAGGCGATCGCCCCGCTGATTCCCGCGGCCATTTTAGGGCCAAAACGACAGAGATCGGCAACATTAACTGTTGCGGCGAGCCGTGCCGATCACGACCGGCGAACCACGCTCAAGCCGTGATGACATGCAACGTCCAAGATTGGATGCATCGGCGCGCGCCCCCCGAGTAGAGTGGCGCGCTGATGACGGCCACCTCTGAGGACGTGACGCTCGGTGTTGTGGGGGACGGTTTTGGTGCCCTCCAGATCTACACCGCCGCCATCTATCTCGGCTTTGCGCCGGAGCAGGTCGGCATTTTCGGGGAGCAGACGAATCCTGCGCATACTTATCAGCAGTTCGCTTGGAATTTGGGTCAGACGATTCTGCGCTCGGAGTCCGAGTCTCACTTCTTGCCCGCCGATTGGCCGACCTTCGCGGAGATGGATGCTTGGGCGCGTCGCGATCCGAGCCCGTTGCTTCGCTCGGGGCTTCGCAAGCTAAATCCTGGCGTCCCCGAGATCCTCACCCAACTGCAGACCGTGACGCAGGAGCTCGGATACGCGGACCGGGTACTCGGGTTCACCAAGGTCGGCTGGGTCGTCCGCGAGCCTGGGCCGCCGGCCCACTTCAGCCTCTTTGACGAGGACGGTGAGCTGCTCGGCCGCGCCAAGCATCTGGCGCTCGCGATCGGCCACGGGCCGCTCTCCTTTCCGGGCGTCTACGGCGAGGCGAGGCGTGATCCGGCCACAGCGGGACTGGTCGTGCAGGCGTACGAGCCGAAGGTCTACCAGCCTGATGGCGTCTACATCGTCGTCGGATCCGGCATCGCGGCGATCAACGAGGAGGTCAACGTGCTCGAGGCGGGCGGGAAATGCCTCTCGCTGCGCCGAAATCCCGAGCCGGATGATCAGGATCTGAACGTTCCTCGCTGCCTCTTCGACGGCAGCGGCATTGACGCGTTCGAGGCGCTCAGCTTCGAGAAGCGGCTCGACTTCCTTGGGGAGGTGCTGAAGGGCACGGCCCCGGAGCGCGCCACGTGGTCGCGCGAGATCGCGGCAGCCGAGAAGGAGGGGCGCTACGAGGAGCGCGTCGGCGAGCTTACGCAAATCGGGCCCGGCCCCAAGGGATTGCGCGTCTCGCTGGCACCGCACGACGGCGACGCGGTGATGAACCTGGACGTGAGCGGCGTGGTGCTCGCCACCGGCTTCGTCAAGGACTACGCAGCGCAGCCGCTGCTGCGACGGCTCGTCCAGCTCTACGACGTCCCCGTCGTGCGCGGGCGCATTCGCCTCCAGACCAATTGCGGCATCCCGCCGCTCGATCGCCCGGATTCACGCCTCTGCTTGATGGGGCTGAACGGAAACACGGTGGTCCCGAACGGCGACACGATCTCCGGCCTCAAGTACATGGCGCGGCGTTTCGTTGGGGATGTCCGCCGCGCCGAGCGACAGAGGCGCAGGTCCCTTCCCTCCCGCTGGGCCATGCAGAGCCGACTCGCCAGCCGGACCGCGCGCCGGCTGCGGAGCGTCGACAAGGCAAAGCAGCTCGCCTGACATGTGCCCGACCGCCATTGGCCGCCTTCACACCCGTGTGGCAACGCTCGCGCTGCCGGCGCTGCTTGGCGTGGTCGTCTCCCTACTCACCGATGACGCCCAGTGGATTGCCCTGATCGGGCTCTACCTCTTGCTCGGAGTCGCGTTGGATGCCCTTGTCTACTCCTGGGCGCTCCGCTATCAGCCACCGTGGATGACGTTCATCTTGGCGCTGGTCGAGCTCGGCCTGCTACTCGCTCTGGCGCGCGGGGTCGAGCTCACCCTCGGGCGCTTGGACGCGATCGCCTTCTACTTCGGCGCTTGGCTCTTGGCGATTTTCACCAAGATCGTCGTACTGCCGAATCTCTCCCTCACGTACTTGGAGTCGGCCGGTGAGTTCCGCAGTACCGAATGGTCGATCCCGCCGTCGCGGGAGGCGACCCCGATATACGGTGGGGGCATCACCGGCGCCGGTGCGGTTACGGGCGCGGCCGCTGCTACCGAGGCTGTCGCAGGCGGTGCAACGAGGTGAGCCTCGGGCTGGTACTCATTCGCACGGACGGCGAGGCTGCCACGCGGCACCTTGTTCGGCCCGGGCTGGGGATCGGCCGCGGCCGAGGGGCCGATCTTCGCCTCAGCGGACCCGGAGTCCGGCGACGTCACGCGGTCATCGAGCATTTCTCCTCCGGGCTTGCGATCCGCAGCCTCGGATCGAGTGCCGACGTCGGGGTCAACGACAAGCCCGTCTCGCTGCACACCCTGCGCCCCGGCGACCGGATCTCGATCGGACCGTGTCAGTTCATCGTCGAGGAGCGTGAGCCCGACACGGTCTGGGACGCCCCGGCGCAAGAGCACCCCCGCCGCACCGGGCCGACACCCGCGGACCTGGAGCCGGACGAGGTCCCACCACAGGTCCTCGCCCGGGCTCGAACACTGCAAACGACGGCGCCGCGCTTCAGCGGGCCGCCCAGGCCGCACCGTCGTTCGGTGGCCACACATCGCAGCGCCACGTTGTTCTGTCTTGCGATCGTTTTGGCCGACGCCATCGCCCTCGGCTTCTACCTCAAGGGGTTCTGAACATGCCGGAGATCGTCGCAATCGTCATCGCTGGACCAGACCGTGGGGTGAGGATGAACGTCGGCGGCGAAATCGTGGTCGGCGCCGCCCCCGGAAGCGGTCTTCAGCTCACCGACCCGGCCGTCTCCGATCGCCACCTGCGGATCTTTCATGACGGATTCGAAGTGCTGGTGGAGGGCCTCGCCGGATCCGGCACCCAACTGAACGGCGAACGCCTCGACGAGGCTCGCGCGCTCCGTTTCGGAGACCGGTTGCTGCTCGGCTCCACGTTGCTCGAGGTTGTCAGCGCGGACGCTGCTCCCGCGCTCATCCCCGAGTGGCCGACGCTTCGCGTCGAGCCAAGCCCACCGGCGTTCGTGCCAGAGGAGTTCTTCGAGGACACCCAAGAAGACGGAGCGTCCCGCTACGGAGCGCTCGGCTCCTGGACCGACTCACGCGTCAAGCTGCAGACTCAGATCGCAGCCTTCGGGCTGCTCGCGGTCAGCGCTGGCGCGGTCTACCTCTTCGTCCTATGACCCCGCTCCGCGCCCGCGGCTCCGCCCGCGGCTCCGAGCCGGCTCCTCGACAAGCCACGACCACCGTCAGCGACGCCAGCTCTGCCGAGCGCCGTGATCGTCGAGTGAAACGCCGTGGGTTCCTGGCGCTCGCGGCCGGGGCGCCGATTCTCGGATCACAAGGCCTCACTGCCTGGCCAGGCGAAGCTGCGCAAGCCAGCACCGATCGAGCCCTGGCGGATGCAAGCGCGGCACGGGTTCCGAGGATCGATCCCCGGCGCGCGGCATTGCTCGTGATGGACTACCAGCGCGCCTGGATCGGAACGCTGTCCGACAGCGACCCGCTGCTCTCCCGGGCCGCTCTGGCGATCGCGACGGCGCGTTCCCGCGGCGCGCGGGTCGCCTATACCCGCGTGGCCTTCACCCCTGCCGACTACGCCGCCGTCCCGGCGGGCAACATCATCTTCAGCCACTTGACCAGCCGTCCTGGCGCTTTGGACGACCGCTCGCCGGCGATGTCCATCGATCGCCGCGTTGCCCCCAAGCCCGGTGACAAAGTAGTCCGCAAGACACGGGTCGGGGCCTTCGCCAGGACCGATCTCGACGAATGGCTCCGCGCGCTTTCGATCGACACCCTGATCCTCACCGGCATCTCCACAAGCGGCGTTGTCCTCTCCACCGTCTGCGACGCCGCAGATCGCGACTATCGAATCGTTGTCGTCCGTGACGCCTGTGCCGACGTCGACCCACAGATTCAAAGCGTGCTGATCCGCAAGATCTTTCCCCAACGGGCGCAGATCGTCACCGTCGCGGACTTGCCTAAGTTGCTCCGTCAAAGCAGCCGGAGAGCCCCAAAGCGGCCTTAGCCGCTGGGAGGCGAGGAGTAGCGGGCGCGGGATTAGTGACGCTCGGCGGACCGCGCCGAACGGCTTGTCCGGCCTTCGACTTGGCTGCGGGTCGATCGGCCGGGGACCGGACCGCTCTGGTCCTTGGCAGTAACCGTGCCGATCGCGCTCTGCACGTCGAGGTACGCCGGGTGTGGCCGGGGCGGATGGAGCCGGTGCCCCTAGCTGTTCCGCTGGCCTCGACCGCCCGAGCACTGTCACCGTAGCGCGCGCCGTCCCCTGAGCGGCTCGACGAGGTCATCGCCGCCGCGTCAGAACCCCCCACGACAAAGCCGCCGAGCTCGAGGGCCTGAATTTCCTGCGTGTCCGCATTCAGACGTCTGCACGGATACCTGTACCCGTCGCGATCCCGGTCGGACGGGGATACCTCCTGGAAACACAAACTGGAGGTCCCAATGCTCTTCGCTCTAGCAGTGATTCTGTTGATTCTCGCGGTGGCCGGTGGCATCGCAGTTCATCCGCTGCTGTTCCTGCTCGCGATCGTTGCCGTGCTGGTCCTGGTAAGCGGCCGACGCGGAATGGTTCGCTGAGTTGAGGTGCGCTGGCGGCCGGTTCGCCCACTCGCGGGCCGGCCAGCCGCTCAAGGCGCGGTCATGTCATCGCGGATATCAACCGATGGTGCCGCAGCTCCGCCGGCGGAGAACCGTGCAGCACCCAGGCTCCGTTGTCGGCTTTGCTGAGCGCCCCGGCGCGGGCCAGGTCGCCCATCGCCGTGGTGACCGATGGACGCTGTGCCCCGACGAGATCAGCTAGCCGCCGATGAGGCAGCGGCAACGGAATCACAATCCCGTCCGGCCGGACCCGCCCCCACCGCTCGGCGACGTGCCACAGCGTCAGCAGCAGGCGATCGTCGACGCGCGGCTGGTGAGCGATCGCGAGCGACACTGCCAGCGAGTGCGCCCTACGGGTTCCCCGGGCGAACAACTCAACGCCAAGCTGAGGCCACGGCGTCATCCGCACCACCAGACCGTGGTCGAGTACCGCCAACCGTGTCGGCTCGAGCACCGTCCAGCCGACCTCGGCATGCACGTGGGAGCCGTCAGGATCCCAGCGCCATGGTCTGAGGACGTCACCTTCTCCGATCAGCTCTACACAGCGACGTCCCAGGACGTCGACCTCGCGCGACAGCAGGCCTTCGATGACGAGAAAGCCACGGTGATGTATGTCTGGCTCTATCGAGTTGGCCGCGTCCCACTCCCCGCGCGAGAGACGACGTTCGCGCGTCAGCGCCTCGCGGCGCGCACGCTCGCGCTCCGATTCGTCGAGCAGCTCGGCGAGGTCCGGGTCAGCATCGACGATGCTGATGAGGTCGGTTACCGAGCCCACGCGCGGATAGCTACCCGCCAGCGGGTAGAACGAGCCCATGGGACTCCCGGAGGGTGATTGCGACGCCGCGTTCGTCCTCGGGGGAGGCGGCATCTTGGGCGCGCATGAGGTAGGCATGCTGCGCGCTCTTGCGGAGAGCTCGATCGAGCCCGATGTCGTCCTCGGCACGTCGATCGGCGCGGTCAACGGTGCGTTTTTCGCCGCTGACCCTTCGGTCGAGGGCGTCCGCCGTCTGGGTCAACTGTGGTGCGATGCAAAGTTCTCGGAGCTTTCCGCCGGCGCGATGCTCCGCCGCGTCACCACGCTCGCCCGGACCCGCACCCACCTCGAGCCGTTCGACGCAGCTCGAGCCCGGCTTACGGACGTCTTGCCGGTGCGGCGCGTCGAAGAGCTGAGGGTTCCTTTCCAGTGCGTTGCGGCCTCGATCGAGCGTGCCGCCGAGCACTGGTTCACCACCGGCGTGCTGGCCGACGTGATTCTCGCCTCGTGCGCCGTCCCTGGCGTGCTGCCGCCTGTCAAGATCGGCGACGAGCACTTCATCGACGGCGGAATCGTGAACTCGATCCCCGTCGCCCGCGCGGTTGCGCTCGGGGCGAAATCGATCTATGTGCTGCAGGTCGGTCGGCTGGAGAAGCCGTTGCAACCTCCTCGGTGGCCCTGGGAGGTAGGGCTGGTGGCATTTGAGGTCGCCCGCCGGCACCGGTTCGCACACGACCTCCAATCCCTTCCCGACGATGTGCAGCTCCACGTTCTGCCCACGGGAGGCTCGGCGGCTCCCGCGTACAACGACGTATCGGGACAACTCCGTATTCGGCGGATCGCCCGCACCGTTCAGCGGCAGATCGACTCAGCTCACGAGGCGTCCCTGCGCTACCTGGAAGCGCTGTGATGCCACCCGCAGCCATCCGCCGACCAATCACGATCACCGCCTGGATCGCGATGTCGGTCGCCTGCCTGGTGTGTAGCCCGTTGTTGCTGCTCGTCGCCTGGCTGGCGGCCCTTGTTATCCGCCGCCCGCAGCCGCTGCTATTCACTCGCGTGCTGATCGCGTACTTCGCCCGAGAGCTGGGCGTAATCCTGGTCTGCTGCATGCTGTGGCTGATCAGTGGTTTCGGAGCTCGAATGCGCTCGCCACGTTTTCAGGCTCTGCATTACCGCCTGCTCGGCTGGTTCGTACACGGTCTTGCGGGGCGTATCCAGAAAATCCTGGACATCGACGTAGCGCCCGACCCGTCCCCGGAGGCGGCCCGAGCGCTGAAGGCCGATCGGCCACTTCTGTTCTTCAGCCGCCACGCCGGTCCAGGCGACACGCTGCTGCTCGTCGACCTGCTGATGAGCCGTTACGACCGCCGCCCCAGCGTCGTGTTCAAGGCGAGCCTTGCCGTCGACCCGAGCGTGGACCTGATCGGTCACCGCCTACCCCATGCCGTGTTGGACGCATCCGATCGGGACGAGTGCAAGGAGCAGATAGCAAAGGTGACCGCCGCGCTAGGCCCGCGCGGTGTCCTCGTGCTATTCCCAGAAGGCGGTAATTTCACCCCGGAGCGGCGTCGCCGAGCTCTTCGAAGCCTTTGGCGCAAAGGCCGCCGCCGGCAGGCTGCCGCGGGCGAAGCAATGTCGAATGTAATCCCGCCGCATCCAGCTGGAGCACTGGCTGCCCTCGATGCCAACCCGAGCGCCGACGTCATCTTTGCCGCTCACACAGGTCTCGGTCGAGCAGCGTTTCCCCGCGAAGTGTGGCGGCACACACCGATCGGGTCCACATTGAAGGCCCGGATGTGGTTAGCGGCGGTCGCGGAGCGGCCGGGACGCTCCGAAGACGAGGTCGAGTGGCTTTACCGGTGGTGGAAGAGGCTGGACCAGTGGGTCGAAACCGAGCGTCAAGAGGCGCCGGAGAGTGAGCTGGCCGCGAGTGAACCAACTCGTCTCGGGGCGTGAGTCGCCGGAGAGATGCAAGGCCCGGGATCGTCGCGGCCAGGCAACGACCTTCGGGTTATGAGCCAGATTTGGGTCGTCCGCCTCGTGCGGCCGGATCCGGGATTGTCCTGTAAATCGGCTTGTTCTCAGATGCCGGGTGTGCGCTTGATTCGGCCGAGAATCGGGCTGTTCGTCGCCGTTCGTTTGACAAATGTTTGACACGAACAGCCGCGTGAGCCGTTCTGCCGGTGCACTCGCCGGCCCGAAGCTGACCGCCGAGGTCGATGCCGCCTTGACCGCGACCGCCGACCGCAGCCGACAGGACTGTTCGGCGGCAGGCTGGTCCAGCCGGTCGGCAACAACGCGATTGCTTCGCTGTGCGAGGTAGGTGTCGAGCTACCGCCCCGCGCACCGCCACCCCGGTGCCTACGCCAGCGGCGCTTCCGAGTCCGATGCCGTCAATGCGGCCGGCGTCGAGTTGCGGCTCGCGAGTCCGGCAGTCCTTGATGTAGGTAGAGATGATTTAGTGATCCGGCCGATCCTGGAGATCATCCACCTCCCGAAGGGACGCGGTCTCGGATGACCGCGTTCATTCGGGAGGTACCGCGACCGTGACCGTTAGCTCACGGCCGACGGTGGCCGCGTAAACCACGGGTCCAAGGTTCGCCGAAACCGGCCGGACGAGGCGCGAGATCACCGTTGAGCCCGGACGCCTGCCGTCCGCTGACGTCCGCTTGGTCACCGATGCGCTCGTCCGCCGCGAAACGGACTCGGAAGCGAAACGGATCGTGGTATGGCGCGGCTGATCGGAGATGGCTCGACGGCCCCCCGGCTCTCACAACGTGGAATATGGCGATCTATGACCTGCTCTCATCGTTATCGCCTGCGGAGCCACGTGGTGAAGATGGGTCTCTCTCGTTCGCGAGGCGCTCAGCCCAGTCATCGCGCCACCGAGCGGCCCGGTCGACCTGTTCCTCGGTCGCGACCACCCAGCGGGGTGCGTATCGGCCGAGGACAACCGCACAACCTTTGACGGCCGCTACGGACTTCGCGATAGAACTAGCCTCGATCGAAGCTCGGTCGGAGATCCGTTGATTGTCAGTGATTTCGAACCCCGCCCTGGCGTGGCGGACTAGTTCGGCCGAGATCTCGATCTGATGGAGCACGTCGGGTCGGCTTGCCACCACAAGCGCGTAGTGCTCGCTGGCTGCGACCAGGGAGTCCAACAAATAACGCGCGGCCTGGACCAGCGCCGGGTACTCCCCCGGGCGTCTCTCTGGTCTATGGCGCTCTTCGTCGTCTCGGCCTGCGAGCCAAAGGTCGGTGAGAGCCACAACGTCCCGCGGCAGGGACTCGGTGTCTTCGGGGTGTGTGTATGTGTAGTCCGCGATCAGGACCGGGACGTAGATGCGCAGTACAAGGCCCATCTGCTGAAACGCTCGGTCCGCGAGAGGCTGCTCCCGCCGCCGCTCCTCGCTGTGGATTGCCCGCTCGACGACCGTAACTGTGAGGGCGACGCTGAGCGACCCGACAACAACGCTGGGCATCCATGCTTGCGCCCATCCGAAACCGTAGATCGTCCCGGCGACGGCTGCCAGTCCGACCATGCCGAGGGCAACGATGCGCGTGGTGAGGTCGGGGAGCCGCATGCGGCGCGACGAACGGTACTCGTGCGCGGCCCGGGTGGAGGACCGCTCTCCGTCGCCAAAGACGTCGCGCACAGACGGGCGGTCTGAGGACAATGTGATCGTCCGGGGATTGCCGAGTGGCCACGCGATTGGCGAGTCAGGCCGGCCACGAACAGCCGCGTGAGCGGCCACGCGCGGCGCGGCCGTCCTCGAGGGCCGCCGGAGCCGAGCGGTGCGGTGCTGCTGTTACGGCAGATTTCCAGCTGCGGTCAGACTCCAGCGGCTTCGGCGCTCGCGGGCAGATTAAGGCCAACGAGCTTGCAATCGACACGGGAGGCCAACGGTCACATCCTCCGACATACTGGGGCGCGTGTCGCAGGCGGCGTTGACGGCGCGCTGGAATGACGACTCGACAAACTGTTGGGTTCTCGATGCGAATGGAGGCATCGTCGGACGGCTGTACCTGCGCGGGTGGTGGCATCCAGGTGCGTACACCCCGGAGGCCGTGTGGGCGATTGAATGGCTTAATCCCGATGGCGATGATCCGCCGATGCGCGTGGCGCGGGTTCCGGCGCCGGGAGTTGTCCCGACGACCGAAGCTGAGCGCAAGACGCTCGTCTCGGCGGCCGTTTTGGCAAAGCAGGACGGCGAAGAAGCGGTGGCGCCGCCCGCCGGACCCATCGATGAGCGTGATTGGCGCCAGTTGGCCAGCGGCCTTGACCGACTGTTTTCGGCGTGGGTCGATTCGGAGACGGCGTTCCGACGGGCAGCGGAATGTGATCCGGGCCCGGACGGAAGCTGGGAACGATGGAGGACGCTCACGGATGCACTGAATCGTCTCTACGCCGTCGACAGCTCGTTGAAGACGCTCTGGAACAAGCTGCCGCCGGACCTGCGCGAGGACGCGTCGGCATGGTCAGATGAATACGCCGGAAAAGCGATCACCCATAACCGCAAGATCGACCCCGCTTTCAACCCATATGGGGCGCCGGGATGGGAGGCATGGGAAGAGCGTCAGCGCACCGGAAGGCCGTACGAGCATTGGGCCGGACCGCTGCTAGCCGGCCTCTTCCACCCGGATTTCTTCACCGGGCTGCGCTGGGTACGCGGCCAGCTCACCTATCACGCTGTCCATGAGCCAACCGAGCTCCTCCAACTCCGCCCTGGTGAACCGCCGCGTTGGAAGTGGAAGCACGCGAATGCTGTCTCAACAGAGGGCGGCAACGAGCGCCCGCTCTACGAGAAGCACATCGCCGGCCAAGACGTGCTGGGACAGTTCAGCTGGCTGATCGACGTATTCGTTAACGCTCAGCGCACCGTGGGCCGCCTGCGCGCTCGCGCCGACGTGCGCCCCCGGTGACTCAAGCCGCCGTGTTGGCGCACTCCTGTCCGGCGTGTCATGCCTCCGCAGCTTCCTCCGATGATGCGGCTGACTCGGAGGCGCGTGGACCGGCGCTGGGGCGTACCTCGAACTGCCATAGGGGAAGTACCCGATCCGTCCCGCTCCAGTAGTCGTCGGGGACCAGTTCCGAGAGAGCGCCAGGAGCCGGCTCATGCCGCAAGCGCACGACGTGCCCATCTTTGAGCGTCGCCAGGTTGAACGCGGTCGAGTACAGGCTGCTGAGTGCCCCGACCAAGCGAGGCTCGTCCGGAGATCGACCGTCCTCCACCGCCGAGAAACGCCAGTCGACCGACTCAATGTCGCCGGCTGCGTCCAGGTTGGCAGGCTCCTCGAGCTCCCAACCACCGTAGAACATCAGGAAGAAAGCCAGCCTTCGTTCGTGTTCGTCGGCGATGCGACGGCCTCCGACGAGGAGCTGCACATCGCCGATCGTGAAGACGCCGTCGCGTGTTCCGGCCGCGGTTGGACGTAGCGATCGTGGCTGTCCTTTGTCGGCTAGGAGTCGAAGCGTGAGCGGCGATGTTGTGGCCAGCATTCGATCGCCAAGGAACGACATCTCGTTTGCCGGCATCGCCGTCTCGAGCAACAGCTCGCACCGACGACCGTCCCGAGAGAGGACGGACTCGTCGACCAGCGTCCAGACGTTGACCGCCGTCCAGTAGTGCGCGAAAAGGAGCCGTGCCCCGACGAGCGTGGCAAAACGCCCCAAGTCCTCGAGCTCGCCTTGAGCACATGAGTCCGCAGTGCGGTCGGGCCCAACATTCTTGACCTCGACCATCAAGAGTTCGCCACTCGCCGTCACGACCTCGAAGTCCGGGCGCTTTACGGGCGCGTCATCTCGAGCCCAGCAACTGCCGATGTCCTCGAACTTGATCAGCTGAACGTGTCCGAGCTCCACGACGACGGCCTCGAACAGCTTCTGCGCGCGCCAGCCATGCAGCGTGGACTCTCGGCTGAGCGACTCGCTGAGTCCGCAGCTGATTCGATCGAGAAACGCCTTTTGGCGACGCACGTCCTGCAGCGTCCACTCGGATCGGAAGTCGTCCAGATCGGCGAACAGCGCCAGCGAACCGATCGTCTCAGTCTCACCGCCAACGTTACGCAGGGGCACTCGATGAGCGTAGCTGCGCGGTCAGGGTAAGTCAGGATCGCGGCGCGGTCGGAGAGCAGTGGCGACTACTTACCGTTGCGGGGCGCAACGGCGGTCGGCGGGCAGACCTCGTCGGTGGGCGCCGAGTGCCATGCCCGAAGCTCAGCTCCGTCCCTAGGCGGCTCAACGGGTGGCACTAAGTGATGACTGGCATACGACTGGCGCCAATATCAGCTATGTTTGCGGGATAGAAGGCCCATAAAATAGATGCACTGAAGCTGGACTAGGGGTGGACATGCGACGCTATTGGGTTTATACGATCGGCCTGCAGGACCAAGCTCCA
Organism: uncultured Solirubrobacteraceae bacterium; assembly: GCA_963712675.1. Taxonomy (GTDB): domain Bacteria; phylum Actinomycetota; class Thermoleophilia; order Solirubrobacterales; family Solirubrobacteraceae; genus Palsa-465. Next base: position 724,844 of record CAVQJF010000011.1, on the reverse strand, counting down.
CCGCCAGAGTGGATCGTCGAGTGGGGCCATCACCGGACTGAGATGTGGTTCCCACGCACAAAGCGACCAGTAAGCATCTCAGTGGGCGATCGGGCGGTGATCTACGGCTCTCAGGCCAAAGGCTTCCTCGCAGCTGTCGAGGTTGTCGGGCACGAGCCGGAAGACAACAGCGATGAGGACGGCAAGCACCGCTTTCCCTTTGTCATGCGGCATCGCCTACTCGTCGCGAAGCTGGCAGATAGCAACGTCGCGACGCCGGAAGCTGCCGGCATTCTGTCCCAACGGATTCAGCGCGGACCCCACACCGAGATCAGTGCCGACGAGTACCAAGTAGCGGTTCAGACCCTCCTCGCAGCCGCAGGTCGGACCGCGGCCCGGTAAAGGCCGAACCGGCCCGATCGACCCAGCTGCGGGAAGCGCCGCCCGCTGAGGCCATCCGCCGATTCCCCGCGGCCGCACCTTCGCGATCGTTCCGGCCGACGTCAAATCGCCTGTGCTCGGCCATACCAAAGTCGCAATTGCGATTGTGGCGCTTGGGCAGCGTTCATGACAAGAGCAGTCGACTGCGGGAGCCGACGTTTCAGCGTCAGGGCTCAGTTCTGATCTAGGTCCGAGAGCTGCAGGCTCGCGCGGGTCGCGATGGACTGCCAATCGGCCCGCGGGTGAGGGAACTGCGAGGATGGCGCCGTGTCGAAACGCTCGGCAACGCAAATCGAAAGGCTGCAGGTTGAGGGAGGCTTCCTGGACCAGCTCGATTTGAGCTTCTCCCCAGGCCTAAACGTGCTGGTCGGGGCCAGAGGCACGGGCAAGACCTCGGTGATCGAGCTACTCAGGTTCTGCACCAACGCGCCAGCTCTTGCCGATAGGTATGGCAAACGCGCGCGCGAGCATGCCCTTTCCATCCTGCGAGACGGCAAAGCCATTCTCACGGTCAGCATCGACGGAGATCGGCATGTCCTGCAGCGCACCGCTCGCGAGGAGTCGATCGAGATGCCGGGCATGCTGCCTATCGTGCTCTCGCAGAATGAGATCGAGCTAGTCGGGCTTGATGAGCGCGGCCGGCTTCGCCTCATAGACGAGTTTCGACCGATTGATGAGGCCGAAGGTCGCGCGGCACTCGCCGCAATGTCCTCAATCCGTTCGCTGTCCCGCGAACTTGCCGAGATCGACGTTGAACTCCAGGCTCTTCGAGAGCAGCTGGCTCAGCTACCGGCGCTCCAGCGTGAACTCGCAGCGGCCGAGGACTCAGCTACGGCGAGTGCAGAGTCGATGGCTCGTGCGTCCGATCTACTGAAGTCGTTGGACGACCTCAGCCGTGAAGGAGCCGCTCAATCCGCCGCCGTGGCCATGCTCGAGCGGACTAAGGAATCAATCGACACGTGGATCGACGAACTCAACCTGGTGCACCGCCGCATGCCCCGCCCAGAGCGTTGGCCCGCCTTATCGGAGGACCCGTTGTCAGAGGTCCGCCAAGTCGCCGACGATGTCTCTGATCTACTCGCCAGAGCTGTGGACCGGGGCGTGTCTGCGATCGAGTTCCTCGAGCTCGAGCTTGCGAAGCAGAAGGTCGTCCTGAGTGAGCTCGACGATCAAGCCAGAGAGTTACGCAGATCGGCCGACGTCCTGCAAGCGGGAGCGGGAGAGGCAACGCGCCGACTTTCCAGCCTCCGAGAGACCGTCGCACAACTGCTGCAGCTTGCGAGCGTGGAGGAGCAACACCGCATCCGCCGAGACGAGGCGCTTGGCGTCCGATCCGCGAGACTTGAGGAGCTGGAGGGTCTTCGGATGCGGCGCTTCGAGGAGCGGCGCCAAATCGAAACAAGCCTAAATGCGGCGCTCAACCCTCGAGTACGGGTCGCGCTCCGCCGCGGCGGTTTGTTCTCCAATTACGCTGCGGCGATCACCGACTCGTTGAAGGGATCGGGTCTGCACTACGCGCAGCTGGCGCCACTGCTTGCAGAGCGGGTAGCTCCGTCGGAGCTTGCACGTGCGGTTGAGGACGGCCGGGCTGATTGGCTCGCGGAGGTTGGCGAGATTTCTTTAGATCGAGCGACGCGAGTCCTTGAGCAACTCAGGAGCCAAGGAGTCGGGGACATATTGACCGCGCCGATTGAGGACGCCGTGCTGCTCGAACTCCTGGATGGATCTGGCGGCTACAAAGGCACGGACGAGGTGTCAACCGGCCAGCGATGCACGATCGTCCTCCCGATCGTCCTGCAACACGACGGTCGGCCGATCATTCTTGATCAACCTGAAGATCATCTCGACACGGCATTCATCGTCGAGACTCTTGTTCGGGCCATCCGTGATCGTTCGCCGACGAGCCAGCTGATCATCTCGACGCACAACGCCAACGTTCCAGTGCTCGGAGAGGCCGACCGGGTCGCGGTGTTGGGTTCGGACGGCCTCCGGGGATTCGTCCGGCACTCCGGAGTTCTTGATGAGAGCAGCACAGTCCGATCCATCGAGCAAATCATGGAAGGTGGCCACGAGGCGTTCCGCCGCCGGGCTGAGTTCTACGCGGATCACGCACGTGACCTCAGCTGAAGCGCGTGAAGCCCTGGTCTCTGGCAGTGATGCGGAGAAGCGCGAGGCGGCTAGATGGCTGGCTCGGCACGCTGGTGCTGAAGACCGGAACTTCGTAGCTCAGGCAGCCGCTGGCTACCCGGACCAGTGGGTGCTCCGAGCACTAAACGATGCCATCAATCGACTCGATGACCCGGGCAACGCTGCGGAAACTCGACAGCCGCCCGAGGAACCGATCGATGCGACTCTTGCCCTAGCTGACGCGTACGCGCGAGGCGTGCGGGATACATCTCGGTCCCTCGTGCACGAGCTGCGCAGATTTGTCGGGCTTGCGAAGCTTTCCGCCAGCGACCTATCCGCTACGTATGACGGGTCCGAGGCACAAGCGGATCTAGAGCGTCTGAGCGCCTTGCTTGACGCAATTGAGCTGCTAGGAACAGCCGCGGGGTCGGCCGCAGCGGATCAGTTTGACGTGTCCGAGCTGCTCATCGCCATCGCATCGCGCGAGAGCGATGCGTTCGGGCTAACGGTGCAGCGGCGCGGCCCACGCCCACTGATGATGGTTGGGGACCAGCGGCTCGTGGAGATGATCGCGCGAGCTGGCCTCAGGAACGCCTGTGAGGCGGTCATCGGCTTCGGTGGAGTCGAGGAAACACCTGTCGTACTTACTTGGGACAGCACGGACCGCGACGTATGGTTCGTTGTTCTGGACCGTGGCCCGGGTCCGCCCGCCGATCTGCTTGATCCCTTCGAGTTTGCAGCAACCACGAAAGACGGGGCCGAGCATTTTGGCGTCGGGCTTGCTCTGGCACGACGCGCTGCTACGACACTCGGTGGAACGGCCACGCTTAGACGCGCCCGTGCCGGGGGGGCCATCTTCGAGGCTCGGTTTCCTCAGATTCCGCACAGCTAATGGACATCCTCCTCGTCGAGGATGCTCCCGCCGACTCGGAAGCACTTATCCGCCGACTCCCCGAACACAACTGGCGCATCGCTCGTACGCGCGCCGAAGCATCAGCTGAACTGCTGCTCGGCGCACCTGACCTGATTGTTTGCGACCTCCGGATCCCGTTCGAGGTAGGCGGAGTGGCCGACACGGATCACGGATTGGCCGTGTTCGACGCCGCCCGAGCTCGATGGCCCGGCGTCCCCGTCCGCATACTCAGCGGCTTCAGCGACATCGACATGCTTGACGAGCGCCTTCGTCTCGCTGGCGGGATGGCCGGCCATTTCAAGAAGGACAACGTCGACCAACTGATCGGTTACGTCAAGACCCTCTCTGGCGAGCACGTGACTCTCGCAGCGATCGAGCTGTCCTGGGTAGGAGCAGAGGTCTCGCTCGAGAGGCATGACCGACTTCTCATTCAGAAGTACGCGGCTGCCCGCGAGGCCAGCGTTGTCCGAGCCCGAGAACTGGCGATTGGTAAGTCTGGAGCGATTACGTTAGCGCTGACGTTGGTTGAAGGGCCCGCGTCGGCGAGCCAAGCCGTCGCAAAGTTAAACGATCGCGAGGAGGTTCTAGACGAGCACCGCCGCTACACGGCCCACATATCAGACCGTGTCGTAATTGGCGCGTATACGCCAGTCTCTGAATGCATTGCGTCTTACGCTGGTTCGCGATCGGGTTTGTTTTACCGACTCGCGGACGGCTTTGAAGCCAACCTCTTTGGGCTGCTCCGCGAAGATCCGGCAGGAGCAGCGACGGTGGTCGAGAGAATCGCTGTAGCGACCAAGGCTTGGCGGCAGGTAGCCGAGTCTAAGTCAGTCACTGTCGCTTGCGTTCGACGCACTCTCGTCAGGGACGAGATCCGGCTGACACTGCTCGAGGAAGCTCCATGGAGCACTGATGAGCTAGAGGGGCTCGTGATCCGCGCCAACATCTGCAGGCAGCACGGCGACCTCCATGGCGAAAACGTCCTGGTTAATAACGATCTGCAGCCCATGCTCATCGACTACGGCAGGTCTGGGCCCGCCACCGCCAGCCTCGATGCAATAACGCTTGAGATGAGTGCCGTTCTACAACCTACCTCCGGTCTGGACCTGGGCGACTGGCTTGATGAAGGGAGGGCGGAGCAATGGTCAGATCTCGATGCCTATGTCGTCGACTGCCCGATAGAGCCGTTCATTCGGGCTTGTCGAGCGTGGGCGGAACAGGTGGCGGTGGCCAAGCGTGAGTTATTAGCGACCGGTTACGCTTATGCTCTCAGGCAGCTTCGGTACCCAGACGTCGACAAGCAGCTGGCTGCCACTTTTTCTCTGGGCGCGGCGCGAGCGTTGAACCGCAGCTTTTGAAACCGTTCATGAGCGCGAGACTCCTCACTGGACGAAGCTACGCGTGCGCTGGCTTCGATCGCGCGACCACTTTCGCCGTCCGGCTTAGCGCCGACACGACGATCGCAATGTCGACGGACGAGCCGTGCGTTTCGAGGCTGCGCCCGACGTCGTTATTGCGTGAGAGCCGTCGCACCGGCAACCGCATGTCGAGTCGGTCTTAGAACTGCGGCGGCGCGCCGACGCGGGGGCCGTCGAGTTTCGATGCCCGCAAGCGCCGCGTCAGAGCGCCGTCGTTCGGACGACCCGCAGATCACGAACTTCGGCCAGTCGAGCGGCGGGTAACAGAGTTGGGCTTTCGAAATGTCAACTTCCTGGCACCGCGTTCCGTCGGCGCCGAAACGTAAGGTCGCCACACTCGTCGCCCTGCGTCATCCGCCCGGCGGACCGAATCCGGGCCAACACGGCGCGACGGGCGCCCGAGGGCGGGACGGCGTGCGCCCGGGCGTCGAATACGACGTGTCCGATCGAGCCGGGCGAAGGGGTTTCCGATAACAATGAGCACATGGCTACGAACTGGACGTGGATCTTTCAGGCGAAACCTGTTGAGTGGAACCTTCGGGTTCAGCTCTGTGAGCAGCCACGAGCTCAGTGGAAGGTCTCGGCATTCGCGGCGGAGATGCAGATCGGCGACACGGTGTACCTCTGGGAGTCTGGACCGAACGCCGCGCTGCTCGCGAGATGCCGCCTCACTTCAATGCCAGCGGTGCAGTCGCTGCGCCCCGAGCTCCAGCCCTACGTGCGACATGCCAAGTACCTGGGCGAGATCAAACGTGCCGGACTCGTCGTGGAGCGCGTCATCCGGCCCGAGCTCACACGTACGACGCTCATCGAGCACGCCCTGCTCGCGAAGTTGGCGCCGATCGGCGGTCCAACGGCTGCCCGGCAGGGAACCAACTTCAGCGTCCCACCCCCTGCGGCCGAGCTACTTGACCGCCTCGTGGGCCTCAGCGGAACCAATGATGCGTGAGGACTCGGATCATGCCGCTGCGGGCGGACAAGCGCCATTGCCGGGTTCGCTCCAGCGGGTTTTCGGTCCCAAGCTATGCCACCGCATTGAGGAGGCGGTCGTCGGCGTGCTGGCCCTCGAGCCGGCGATTCCAGCGTCGTCAAGCTTTGTCTACCTGAGGCCGTATGCGACGACAGTTGCCGACATCAAGCGACGCCAAGTAGCGGACCCCGATGACCCTACCTTGTGGCACCAGATCCAGCTCCCCATCGAGGATGATCAGATCGTGTGGATGGCGACAAATCTGATCAAGTCCACTTCTGCCGTCTCAGATTGGCTAACAGTGGCGCTGTTGGACCTTCACCCGAGGATGTCGGCCTGGCTGCTCACAGCTCGCTGGCGAGCGGAGGAACTCGCCCTCGAAACCGTCGACGGGCTACGCGCGTGGCGGGTAGTCAGCGCGGCAACGACCGCTCGCGCGCTCACGGAGGGCGTGTTCGCCTTTCTAGGAGAAGCCAAGGCGCTGGAAAGTGCCTGGACAAAAATGAAGCTGAGTGGTCCGCCCGAACAGTGGGAGGTGCTTGGGTTCCGCGACATCCTTGACGACCCGCTGAGCCAAGCGCAGCTGGCGAGCCGCTACAACCCTCGCAACCTCGAAGTACAAGACCATCTCAATCGCAGGAACGTCATCACCCTGTTGGATAAGGGCAAGAAGGCTTCAGGTGTCGATCCGTCGACGGTCCAGGACCTGTACGACCAGCTTTGCGACGCAGTTCATCCAAGTTATGGGTCACAGTCGGCGTATGTGACACGCAACCGGATCCACCCGTCGGAAGCGCAGATATGGTGGGAAATACGTCGCGGACCGACGGCTGTACCCGACCCAGGGGACGATTTGGTTGCGCAGCCTGCTGTCGCGATCGCCGCTGCGAGAGCGTTGTGCGTGTCGCTTGAGGAGTTCGCCCTCGCGTGGCCGCACTTCTTGAAGACGGTCGATGATTTCGGCCTCACAACGGAAGTCTGCTTTCGCACCACGCTCGACTACTGGCGCCGTCATGATCGACCTTCTCCGAACTCGCCATGTCCCTGCGGCTCGGGGCGCAAGTGGAAAAGGTGTCCACATGAATGGGGCGCGGCAGCTGCGACGTTCGACTCGTCCTGAACTCTGCGTTGGCCGACGCGGCCACTCCGTACCACACGATCGCAGTGATCCGACCTCCGGCACCCCGTGGAGGTAGGCAGGCGCCGAGCCGCTCCCGCCTCAGCCTTGACCGGCGCTGGCTTCTCGCCCGCGGTTACACGCTCGCGAGCCGAGAAGTCGTCCAATTCGCCGACGATCGCGTTCGTCCTCGCGACCGACGACCCGTTTGGCGACGATCATAGCCGCCGCGCAGCCCTAACGATTGTCGGCAGCCTGCGACTTTGCGCGGGCAACCACCGCCGCGCGGACGATGCGCTTCACGGTCCGGTTGGGTCGGCCGAGAAAGAGCTCCGTTTGGAGCTCAGCCTCGTCGGCCGTCGAGGTCTGGGCGTGGTCGATGAAGCTCGTCAGCGACCATTCGCGCCACCGACGATCGGGCGCCGGGGCGGTGTCGCCGAGTCCGAAGGATCCGCTGTCCCCGTCGTGCTCGAGGTAGCGGAGTGCGGCGCCCTGCCACGCGATACCCCGGAGGATCGGACTTCGCGACGGAGGTACGGTCAGGCCAGTGGTCTGCTGAAAGGCGGTGTCGATCGCATTCTCGGCTACCCGGCCGACGGCGCGGACAGTATCGACGAGATGAACGACCACGTCCCGGAGCGGCATCGCGTCAAAGTCACCCGGCAGACCGGCGCCGTCGGCCGACCCATTGTCTGGACCTGGGCCCGCCTCGGTCGGATCCGGGGCCTCAGCTATGGCACCGGAAGGTGCGTCGTGCGCGAATGCTGAAAACGCGTCCTGCAACTCGTCGGAAGTCAAGACGGCGAAGCTGACGAATGCTCCGATTCGCAGGACCGATTTGAGGAACTCGCGCCACACGTCGCGGTTGCCGGCGCCACCGCCGTCCTCTCGGAGGTGGATGTAGGCACGCGCCAGAGCGCGACTCAGTTCAGGATTGACGCCATACGCGTTGCGACGTGACTGAAGCTGGTCAAAGTCGGCTTCGCCGAGGCGGTCAAACAGACTCCACGCCTCCTCGAGGTCGTCGGCGCCACGGGTGAACGCAAGCGCCCGCCAATACTGTTTCGCAAATGCATGGCGGGTGAGGTCGCTGGCGATGAAGCGCTCGGGGTTCGTGGAGCCGTGCCAGCGCCACCACGTGACGTCGGGGAGCTGAATCAGGGACACGTGGGACCACACGTCTGCCGACACCGCCTCGGCTGGAAACAGATGCTCCTGATCAATTAGGACACGCGCGAGGCTCCGGTCAAACTCGACAGCGACGGTCGGCAGCGGCGGTTCGGGCCACCCGTGCGCCTGCGCAGCGGCGCGGACAGCGTCGGCGAACGTCTGAAGCTGGCTGTCGTCGATCCGCGGTGCGCCGACCGCGGCCCAGGTCTCTTGGGGGTCATGGAGGTAGGCGTGTTCTCGTAACGCCTCCATCTCGATCTCGAGCGATGAGAGCTCTTCGTAACGCTGGGTCGCGAACACGCGGCTGAGCCGTGGATGCAGGCGGGCGTCGGTCACGCGGCGAGGCCTTGGAAGAGGCCGAACGTCTGGGCGGTCAGCGCGGCCCAGGTGACGGGATCGGTCTCCATGACGCGTTTGAGCTCGGCCGGCCGCTGGCCGAATCGGGCGCGAACGACGGCGCTAAGGACGCCGCCGAGGCTGTCGTCGGGCCAGGTTTCCCGCTCCAACACTTCCTCTTCGCTAAGCGCACGTTCAACAAGGGTTCGGCCGACGTCGGCGCGTAGGGCGGACCTCACCGCCGGGCCGGACGGCGTTGCGTCTGTGTCGGTGACCGCCGCCACGACTGTGGAGAAGCGATCGTTGATCAGCAGCTGAATCTGTCCCATGGCAGGCGCCTCGAGGTCGTCGCCGACGATCAGCTGCCATGGAGCGCCGGACTGTAGCCCGCGGCCCACAAAGTCGATGATCGCAAGTGGAAACTGGCTCTCGTCCCCCTGCAGCCGGACCTTCTGCTTGTCGCGCCACAACACGCTCGCCTCGCGGTGGGCAATCGGATCTGCAGACGGTGAGTGATGTCCGATGAGGAACAGGATCGTCTCGAGCTCGAGGGCGGGTCCCAGATCAACGCCGGCCAGGTCAACAGCGAGGTCGACGAGCGTCGTCCCCGAGTCAAGCTTGAGCGCGTGCGGCGGTCCGGCGACACCGCTGAGAAGGCTGCCGCTCACCCGCCAGCCGACTGCCAGGCCGACCGACGTCGAGTGGTCGAGCCCGGTGTCCTGAGCGACCCCGGCGCAGTCCACTTCGACCTGTCGGCGGACGCTGATCGGCGTCCCGTAGTCCCACTCTTCGAGCCATGCCGGCAGTACGACCAGCTCGTCGTTGACCAACATCGTCCAGGCTCCCGCCCGCACGTGGTCTTCGTCGGCCGCGCGGTACGGATAAGCCTCAGGCATCCCCGCCGCCCTTGGCCTCGCGCACCCGGATGTTGGTGACAGATTCTGGGACGGGCACGACAATAAGTTCCCACCGACCGCTTTCGCCGGGCTCAACGGTCACGCGTCGGTCGCGAAGCAGCTCGCCGTTCGGTGTCTGCCAGCCGAGCACGGTAGGCGCCGGCTCGTCCCGGCCGGGCGAGCCACCGCCCCACAGGGTGACCGTGAGTCGACTCTCGACGGTGACACGGCGCGCGGCCGACACCTCGAAGGCTTGGACGAGCACCGAGCGCCCGTCCAGTTCTGACCATCGCGGCGCCCCGACGGTCGCGATCGGGGACCGCGGACGTGTTCCCCGCGGGGATCCGCCCCCAGGCCCGGCCGCGTCGGCCGGGGCGGGTGCCAGCAACGCGCCGAGCGCGCGGCTGATGCCAGCGAGACCTTCAGCCCGACCGACGCCGGTTTCCCCGGCACCCGCCGGGGTCGCGTGAAGCGTCATCGACTTCGCGATTTCCTCGAGCGCCCTGCGTACGATGCCGCGCTTGTTGCGTGGCAGGTGTCCGAAATTCCACGCGTCGTGGGTCGGAGGTTCGGCGGCGGCGAACGTCTCGTCCTGAGAGGTTTCGGCGAGGAACGTGCCCGCATACCACACGTTGCCGTCGGGCGTCGGCGGCCCGGGTTGATAGGTAACCACTAGTCGGGGGTGCCGGAGTAGGCAGGTGTGCCGAACGCCGCCTCCGAAGCCGAGCTCGGCGCCGACGAGATCGATCTCCGGCGGTGGAGCAAACGTCGACTCGATGTTCAGGCGACCGATCGGCTGGCGTGAGTAAGTGATCTGCGTGCCGGTGTCGATGCGCTCGAACACGCGGACGAACTGTTTGAGCACCGGGTGCTCAGACGGTGAGGCGACCTCGAGCGGGCGGCCGTGGATCGACGCCGACAGCTCCATCGGCCGAACGCCGGCGGCGTCGGACAGCATCTTGGGCCACAGATGCCACTGCATCGCCTGCACGATCCACTCCATTGCTGCTTCGTCGGTGCGGTCGCCGAGCTCCGGGGCGATCACGGCGACGGTCGTGCCGGTCTCTCCGGGCGCAAACGGCGGGAGAGACAGGGCAGCCGCCAACTGATCCGCGTCCGGTCCGAGCAACGGCCGAACGATCTCCTCTGACTGAACCCCCCACCAATGACGGCCTGTGTACTGCAGGCCATCGCGCGAGAAGCCTGATCCCAGGGCCATCCCGATCATCCGAGATTCGACACCGGTTTCGGCGACACAGTGGGTATGGACGAGGATGCTCCACGCGCGCGACAGGCTGAAGAACACTGCCTTGCCGAACCCGTAGGTGCCGCCGCCCAGATCCGTATCAGGCGGATCACCGACGTTCAAAGCGAATGAGACGTAGTCGTGGTCGATCCCGTCCGTAACGTCATCAGCCCGGGTCGGACCGCCAAGTCCCTTGGTGCCGCGGTCGCAGAATAGGAGGACGGTGAGCTCGTCGTCGTTCAGGCGGTCCATGAGTGGCAGCTCCGACGCTCGTGGAGCACCGGCCGAGAGGGCGTCGGCCCACGCCGTGCGGTGGTCCGACGTTGGTGTAATCAGATCAACGCTGAAGCGGACCGGCACCCGTCCTCTGTCGAGTCCGGCGTCCCAGCTGTTCTGCGCGGCCTCACGGACCAGAATTGTGAGTGGATCGAGGGTCGGTCGTCCGAGTTGATTGCGGATGCCTTCGCCCTTGATCGCGCCCAGCGGTGGCACCCGTTGGCTGAACCAGGCGGCTATGAGAACGCCCCCAGGTACGTTTCGACAGCGTCAGAGGACATGGGCTCGGGGGCGGTCTGGTCAAGCTCCACCGTGTAGTGCAGGTCGTCGATTCCAGTTGGGATCTGACCCTCGCGAAAGCTGTCGGCCGTAATCCTCGGGAAACCCTCGTCGACCTCATACCAACTCTCCGCGATCAGCTCGAAGTGATGTCTTCGGTACGCGTCGGCGTCGGCCTCGCGATAGCCGCCGGCCGCGAGCGCCGACGCAACCGGGCCGCCTCCGATGCGGATCAGCTCAATGGCCAGGTCTGGAACCGAAATGCCTGCCTCGGTAGAGACATCGACCCGCAGGGCGGCCAGCGCGAGGATCCCCCCCTCGGGCGCGACGAGTTGCCCGAGGCCGTGGACCCGGAAAGACCGTGTGTCGGCAGCAAGCATCGTCTTGACCTCAATGGCCGTCGTCCCGAATAGAAAGTCGTGGCGTTCCCGATACGGGCCACGCCACGTCGCGCCGGCATCTGCGCTCCGCGTCAACAGGCGCTGCAGCACGAGCAGCTCGCCGAACAAGCCGCCGAGCTGCCGAAGGGTCAGCAGGCGTCCGCCTGAGGCGAAAAGCGCCCGCCAGGCCCGAAGCACTGCGAGCGTCACCGCGACCGGATCTGTTTCCTCCGTCTCCAATCGCAGCACAAGATCTGCACACAACGTGGTGAACACGCTGTTGAGAGCGCCGTCAAGGCACAGCAACTGCGCGTACCAGCGTCGACCGTCGCTGCGGTCGATTGGGCACTTGATCAGGTGCACCGACCGGCTCCGCTTGTCGTCGGCAAACTCGGCGTGGCGATCCGGCGGAAACGGAACCAGGAGACAGCGTCCGGTTGGAGCGCGGCCGAGCAGCACCGCGCCGAACCGCGTCTGGGTCGGCAGGTCGAGCGCTACCAACCCGGAGCCCGAGTCGTGGGGCAGCGCGACCCATCTGCGTTCTAGTTCCCGACGGAGGCCGTCGAGCCCCTCGCTCATTCCTGCTCCTCCTCGAGCAGCGACGGGTCGTCCTCTTCCAGGTAGCCGTCGTAGGTGACGACGTTGGAGAGGTCGGCCTGCCAGTACACGACCTCGTCGTCCTCGTCCGCAGGGGGCTGCGGAAAGAGGATGCCGATCCCGACCGCGTCTCGGGTCGCATCGAGCTCGGTACGGAGCTGGCGCTTCCCGGGAGCGGGCGGTTTGGGAGGCGAGGCGGCGTCAATCGGGTAGAGCACCAGCAGGCCGGTGTCTGGCGCCTGTGCGTACCGCAGCACCCTGATCCGCGCCTCGGTCAGCGGCGTGTCCTCGTCGGAGACGTTCAGATCGACGACGGCGTCTCGGATCGACATCAGCGTCTTGATGTCGGCCTCGGCCCGGGCCGAGTCTGCTATCCGCGCGCGGATCACCCTTGGTACGACAACCCCCGACCCAAAGTCATGATCGCCGCGTCCGGCCGTGGCGCTGCCGACGATCGCTACGTGCCAGTTCTGCAGGTGCCCGCCGTCGTAGCGCTTCTCGATGTAGTCGACGAGCAGCCCCGACTGTTTGTCGAGATCGATCTCGTGCACCCGGTAGCGCTTGAGGAACTTGAGGATCAGCTCGGTGGGTGCTTCGCGCCACAGACGGAGTGCACGCTTGTCGGCGGCGAGGGCGGCGGCGCCGCCGACGTCGGCGACGAGCTCCGCCGCCGCGTCTTCATTGGCCTTCAACCAGTCGTCATCGTCGGCGCGGTAGAACCGCGTTTGGATGCGCAGCCCCCCGTAGGCCGAGGAGGCCCGGACGGCGTTGCGCATCTTGGCCGCCGAGGTGATCGCGAGCCCCGGATGCTCGCGGATGCGGACGGCCAGCGTCAACGGCGAGCCTTCGAACATGTAACGCCCGATATCAGTGCGGATTTCGTGCTCAACCCCGGCGATGAACCGAAAGTAACGCCGCAGCTCATCGGTCATCCAGATGCGCGGGAGATCGGCGTACCCCTGCCGGTAACCAAACCAACGTCCCATCTGCAGCAGCGTGTCGTAGGCCGAAGCGGATCGCACGAAATAACTGACCACCAAGCCTTCGAGTGTGAGACCGCGCGACAGCGTGTTGCCGCCGACCGCGATACCGACCACGGGGTCGCCCGAATAATCGAGCCGCTCGTCGCTGCGCGAGTTGTCAAGGATCACCCGGCTCTGCGCGAGCACTTCCGGCAGTCGACCCATCAGCTGATCGAATCCGATCGGCGTCTCCCCCATTTCGACTGCCGGAACGCGCGCGGTCTCCTCGGCCCACAGGGCAGCCAGCTCAGTCCGGATCGGAGCCGAATCCAGGCCGTCGAGCACCTGCCGCTGCAAGGCATGCAGCGGCGGCTTGAACGCCTCGTGAACGGCGACGCGGACGCTCGTGTGGATCAGCATTGTGCTGTGCGGTGTTCCGGTTCCACGGACGCGCCTGGCGGCGGTGGCCAACCAGAACCAGAGCACCGAGCGTCTGAGAGCGCCGACGACCGACGGTGCGAACCCGTCGACCTCGGCGTTTGAGGCGGGGCGGACAAACGGCACCTCGTCGTCGGGCACGCGGCGCACGACGTCAATCATCCCGTCGTCGTAGTCGGCCGGATCTTCGCCGTCGAGCGGGTCGCGGCCGAAGATCGTCTCGGTCCCGAAGTGGTTGTCCGGTTCGGGGAGATCGACGATGAACGACTCCGGGTACAGGTCGCCGGCGGCCGGGTCGATCAACAGGTTCGCGAACGGGGTCGCGGTGTATCCGATGTAAGCCACCTTGGGCAGAACGCCGAGCAGTCTGCGCACGAGCGGGTTGATGGTCCGGGTTGCGATCGCCGCCTGGTCGGCTTCGTCGTCGATCACGATCGCAGGAATGTTGCGTAGCTGCTCCTCGGCCGTGGCCAGCCAGGCGATCAGCTTGCGGAGAACGGCGGCATTCTTCTTGACTACGCAGAGGACCTTCTGGTCGTTGTGGTGAGCGAAGTAGGCGGGGGCGTTCTCGGGCGGCCGGAAGTCCCGTTCAGGCTCGGTGAGCTGCAGCCAACGCTGCGGATTGGGTTTGACCAGGTGCTCGACGAGGCGGTTTTGGGTCTGGCGGCGCAGCTCGTTGTGAATTCCGGCCAAGACGATGACCAGCCGGTAGCCGCGGTCGACGGCCTTGGCGACCACACCGGTGAAGTTGGTCGTCTTACCCGACTGGATGTGTCCGACCACCAAGCCTTTCGTCTGGAACTCGGCGGTGCGTGGATGCTGCATCAGGCTGACGACCCGTGTCGTTGCTCGGTCGGTCAGGTCCAGCGCGGCGTCGTCAAAGCCGTCAGACCGCAACCGCGCTTCGAGGGCCGGCCAGCAGACGTCGTTTGACCGCGGACCGGCGTACCACGTCACGATTCGATCGTCGCGGGTGTATGCCGGAACGTCCAGGGTCATGATTTGTCCGACATAGGCCTCGTAGCGCTCGACCAGCGCGTCGACGATGCCCTCGGGAACCCGCATCCGGCGGAGATCTCTCGCGGCAACCTGGGGCGTCTTCAGGTCGGCGTCGTTGCAGAAGATGTTGAACTGCTCGTCATCGACCAACGCGCCGTCTTCGTCTACCAACGGTCGTTCAGTCACCACGCCCTCCCGGTAGCTGACCCGGTTCGCCGCGCGGAGGGACTCGCCGCATTCGACCCAACCCTCTGAGGAGCAGCTCGCTCAGGCTCGCGGTCCAACCTAGACCTAGAGAAAGGCGACCGGCCCACAACCGCCGGTGGCGGACCGAAATGCCACAGAGTGGCGCCCTGCAGCGAGCGGATCACACGTCGCCCTGCTCATACCGGTAGCAGAATGCGCACTGCTTGAGTCGGCGCCTGACGACCTCCTCGAGGTTCACGAGCGAGTAGTCATCATCCGGATGCTGAACTTCGAACGCGGCACGCCCCGGGCACTCGTGGTAGCTCGGAACATGCCATTTCCCACGAAGTCTCCCGTCTGAGCTTCGAAGGGCGTACACCTGGCGCTCCCCGTCGGAGACCGGTGCGGGTCCCTCGGGCACAGCCGGCGGCGGCCCCTGAAGAGGCTGTTGACGCTCGCTTATGGCAGGCAGGGTGCGAGGCGAGTCCGCGTCACCGGAGAGAAATTCGCCCGCGAGATAGCCGACGATCGTGTTTCTTGAGGGCTTCTGATCGCCCCACAGGTGGGGGAACCGATCCTGCATGATGGCGCCGACGTCGTCCAGTAGCCCGAGATTCGTGCGCGTGATTTGAATGGTGGTTGGAGGGGTGGATGTGCTCATTGACTAATTGTCAGGCCTTCCTAGCAAGCCGCTGAGCGGCCTAGTGATCCGCTATTCGCTATGGCAGCATACCAGGCACGTCTATAGCTATCCCACAAGTTGGAGCCCCCCGCTTGCACCGGATGCGTCACGGACCGGCCGGCGACGATGATCCAGGCTGAACCTCATCGACTGAAAGCAATCGTCGGACTACTGCACCGTCGGCCAGGAGTTCGGCGCTGCGCCACTCCCGGTCAAGCACTCGCGGCCAACGTTGAAGCCAAGTAAGTCCTGGCCGACTCCATCACGTGCGGGGGCGCAGATCCAAACGTCCGCCGAATCCGCCCGGCTCACACCCGTTGGGCGGGATTGGGAGACGCCGAGACGAGATTCGCACGTCACGACGACAACGGTCGCGATCTGCTGGTTACCGTTGCTCGGGACTGGAAGTCCGGCCTATACGGCCCTCGCTACGCGAGGTTCGTGCGCGCACTCGGCCGCAACCAGCACTTCCATTACCGCCGCACCAAGCGCTCGGGCGAGCGGCGGAGGAACGGCGTTTCCAATCTGCTTTGCGACAGACGTCATGGACTGAGGCGCCGGGAACACGAAGTCATCTGGGAAGCCCTGGCAACGAGCGGCTTCACGGACGGTGATCGGGCGATGCTCGCTCGGGTGGAGGTACCGGCCCTTCTCGGGTTTGTAGAACTCCGTACGGATCGTGAACGCAGGCCGATCCCACCAGAGTCTGCCGAACACGTCGGTTGAACCCGTCTTTTTGCGGAGCCAACAGTCTGGCGTGATGTCGGGCCGCCGAGCGGCAAGATCGAAGCGACCCTCCCCCTCTTCCGGGATCGTCCGGTAACGCTCGAGGCTCATCGGCTTGGGGTTGCGCGGGTTATGCCAGTTCTCGCCTGTCGGGACGAGTGGTAATCCGACGACGGCATCACGAAAGGTCCGCCAAGTGGACAGGGCTGCTGACGCATCGGGGACCTCTGCGTGAGTCTGTTCGGGCCAGATCGGCTCGCCGCCCATAACACCGATTACGATCGCTCGCTTCCGGGTCTGGGGCACGCCATAGTCCGCAGCGTTCAGGATGCAGCCCTCGACCGAATAGCCGAGTCCTTCCGCGGCAGTGCTGAACGCGTGGTACTCCGCCGATTTGAGTAGCTCAGGGACGTTCTCCATCAGGAACACTCGCGGCTCTGCTTGGGCGAGCGCCTTCAGGTATTCGCGCCATAGCCCCCGACGATCGAGCCCTACACCGAGCATATTGAGCGGTGAGAAGCCCTGGCAGGGGGGCCCGCCGATGATCACGTCCGCCTTTGGAAACCGCGGGACATCCTCCAGCTTCGCCGGTTTGCCGTCGTCGTTCCAAACGATGTGCCGGCCGAAGTTCGCCTCGTACGTCTGGGCCGCGTCCTTGTCCCACTCGACCGCCAGGATTGGATCGAATCCAGCCTGACGAAATCCAAGCGTCAGACCACCGCAGCCAGCAAACAGGTCGATGACCGTGAACATTGGTGCGCACGCTACATAGCCCCGGGGACGGACGGGATCGGCGATCAGCTCATCTTAGATTCCATCGCTCGTGCGAGCTGCTCAACGCAAGTCTCGAGCTTCTGTTCGATTTCGAAGTCCCAGATTCGGACTACGCGCCAACCCTGCTCGGTGAGCTGGGCGTTGACCCTCTGGTCGCGCGCCCGGTTGCGGGCGATCTTGGCGTCCCAGAACGGTCCAGACTGCCCCCAGTAGTAGTCCGGATGGCCGTGCCAAAAGGCGCCGTCAACGAAAACCGCGACGCGACGGCCGATCCAGGCAAGGTCGGGCTTGCCCGGGACAGTGCGTGGATGAAGCCGCCATCCACGCATACCAGCCGCCCACAACGCCCGCCTGAGCGCCACCTCAGGGGCAGTGTCGCGCGTCTTGACCCGGCTCATGAGAGCGCTCCGCTCGGTTCGGCTCAGCGCATCAGGCACGTTGCGCAGCTTATGCCGGACGGCTAAGTCGCGAGATCCAGCGGAAGATCGCTGATATCTCGGAGCCGGCGACCGTCGATCAGGATTCTGAGCGTGTCCTCGGCATCGTCGTAGCCGAGGTCAACCGTGGCTTGGAGAAGCTCGTCCAGAGCAGCGTGGTACGTGCAGTCGATATCACCGGTCCCCATGGCGATCGATGCGATCCGCCCAGCCATTGGCTCCATCGTCACGGCCGCGATATGCGGGTTACGACCTTTCCGGTTGCGCATCAGGTTCAAAGCCTCGGTCCGCGTGTTCTGTGCGCGATCACTGCGCATCGTGTACTTGCACGAGATCGACGCATGCAGGATCGGTTGCTCCTCGTTGGCAGCCCGAAGCGGTGTGCGCCGCGCAGCACCATCGTCCATGTCGACGAGGTCATCCTGGGCATTGAGGTCATGCTCCTCGACCGGATCACGCGCGATGATGATGTCCGGGCGCACTATGTAGTCAGAGGCGAACGCGGTCGTCAGGTCCTTGTGCTCGTCGAGAATCCGCTTGAGCTCGGACAGGTGGCCGTACTGCTCGAAAAGCGCGATGTTGGTCTCGCTCGGGTTCATGGCGAAGAACCAGCTGCCCGGACGCACGTGGTCGAGACGCAAGAAGGCTCCCTGCAGGAACTCCATCGTAATCCGCGTGAACTCATTGCCAGCGGTCTGCCCTGCCAAAGGTGTCTGGCACGTCGGCTCGCCGATCAAGTCGACCATGCGTGCCGCGATGGCGATACTTGACGGGCTGCCGGAGTCGGCGATGTTGTAGACCGCTGAGCCCTCGCGAGCGCCGAGTAGGTCGGAGCAAAGGTTCTGGTGGTATCGAACTCTGAGATCCGCCAGGAGGCCCATCGCGTGTGGCAGCGTCGCAGCTAAACCGGACGTGCCGTGCTCGGAGTCGCCGCTCTAATCCGGCTGCCCTGCGCGGCCACCGCGGCGAGGGCTGTGTCGGCCAACCGGCGTATCCGCCCTATTGATCGCGCGTCCGCCGCGGGATGGTCTCGGTGATGCGACAACGGCCGACACTCGACGCTGGTCTCGGGCCTCGTCCGGCCGGGTAAGGGGATCGCGTCGCGCACGAGCGCCGCGCCGACCTCATCGTTTCCTGGCGCGACGCGAGTACCTGTCGTTTGCAAACGGCATCCTGCCGTTCCCAAACGACAGGTGGATGCTCTCCGGTTCGGACCGAGTCACTGATTGAGATAGAGGTCAGAGATCAGACGGCTCGAGCCTGGAGTTCCCACAGCACGAGCAGCGACGATCAGCGGGCGACTCGCCTCGCGGGTCGTGCGCGGCCAGCCACAACGAAATCGTTCGCCCACCGCTCGACCTCAGAGCGAAGCCAAAGCTTGCACCGCCCACGCCCGAGCGCAATGACAGGGCGGGGCATGTCGTTGTATCGATGCTGGTAGACGCTCACGTTATTCGGGTGCGACAGGTGGAGGATCTCTGCGACGCCGCGAGCGTCAATCAGATCCTCCGTATCGACCAATGGCGTCACATGAGCCAGCGTATCTCCGGGTCCGGATCCGTCCGACCTCTGATCTAGCATAAGCATCAATACAAACAGAGCGGCCCCGGCGGTGTTAGAGCACCCCGGGGCCTGGCCGGAACCTACGAAGGAGGTCCCGACATGCAACAGAGTATTCCGTCGCCCCTCGACGAACTTGCGGGCAAGGCGACGATCACCATCGAGCAGACCGCCAAGCTGCTCGGACTCGGCCGCACCGCGGCCTATGACGCTGCTCGGCGCGGCGAGCTACCGACACGTCGACTTGGTCGTCGGCTGCTCGTCCCGGTTCCCGCCCTGCTCGAGTGGTTGGGAGCGGCGTGATGCAGGGCCACATCCACAAACGCGTCCGGACCGACCGGCACGGCAAGGAGACGGTCCGCTGGTACGTCGTCATCGACCGCGGCTTCGACCACGAGGGACGGCGGCGACAGAAATGGCACGGCGGGTTCCGCACCCGTCGTGAGGCCGAGGCGGTTCGGGCGAAGCTGGTCACGGACGTGAACGCCGGCTCGTACGTCGCGCCCGGCCGAACGACCCTCGGCGACTGGATCGCCGACAGCTGGCTTCCGATGACGGAGCCGCGGGTCAAGCCGTCGACGTTCTTCTCGTACAAGCGGAACCTGGAGATCCACGTCTTGCCTACGCTCGGATCGAAGCTGCTTCACCAGTTGACGCCTCCGATGTTGAACGTCCTCTACGGCAATCTGGCCGCCGGGTCGGAGACACGGAGGCCGCTGAGCGCGAAGACGATCAGCTACATCCACTCGACTCTCCACAAGGTCCTCGCCGACGCCGTGGACGCCGGACTGCTCGGAAAGAACGTCGCCGGGAGTGCGAAGCCGCCGCGGCCGACGAAGCGTGCGACCGGTGGCATCAACGCATGGGAGCCGCCCGAGCTCGCGCAGTTCCTCGGCGTCGTCAGGGAGACACGGCTCGGGCCCATCTGGCGCCTGTCGGCGATGACGGGAATGCGGCGGGGCGAGGTGCTCGGCCTCCGGTGGCAGGACGTCGACCTGGATCGGGCACGCCTCTCCGTCAGGCAGGCGCTCGTCGCAGTCGGCTACGAGGTCATCCACTCGACGCCGAAGAGCCACAACGCCCGCGTGATCGATCTCGATGCCGAAACGGTCGATCAGCTCAGAGCCCATCGGGCGCGACAGGATGAGGAGCGTGCTGAGTGGGGCGACGACTACGAGGACCACGACCTGGTCGTGACCAAGGAGAACGGCGAGCCGATCCATCCGCACACGTTCAGCCACTCGTTCGAGCGTCTGCTCGAGAAGGCGAATCTGCGCAGGATCCGGCTCCACGATCTCCGACATACGCACGCGACCCTGGCCCTCAAGGCCGGCGTCCCGGTCAAGGTCATCAGCGAGCGGCTGGGCCACGAATCGCCAGCATTCACGCTGAAGCAGTACGCCCACGTGATCCCGGGGATGCAGGCTGAGGCTGCCGCTCAGGTGGCGGAACTGGTCGACAAGACGGCCCCGGATGCTTGACATCGGGTTGACAAGCGCCGGAAACGAGAAGAGCACCGATCACCGGGGCTCTTTCATTTGTACGCGTTTGCAGGACTTCTATGAATAGCGGGGGCGGGATTCGAACCCGCGACCTTCGGGTTATGAGAGCTAGCCGTTCTAGTCCCCGTCGTTCGATTGCCGCCGCTTCGCCCGGACGCGATTCCGTCTGTCACGTTTGCGGCGGTCTTCGAGCTGATTCTGCATCTGGGGATATCGTCTGTCCCGAAAGCGCTCCGGCAGACGATCGTCAACAAGGACCGCCTCGAACGGGTCAAACCCATGGTCCACGTACACGTTCCTGAATGCTCTGTCCTGCAAGCAGCGGCGGAAGATGCGCTCATTGATTCGCAAGACTGCGCGGACGCGCTCGAGAGGCGGCACGCTCTCGTTTTCAAGGATGTACTGAGACCATTGTCTCGCACACACGATCGAGACCTCTAGCTGGCGCATCGCGAGGTTGTCCGTCTTGTGCAACACGTCGGCGTTATAGATCCGGCTCTCCATACATCTCTCGGGATGCAATACGAGCACCCGAATGGTGCTCCCGTCGTCGGCGTCGGATTCCGCCGACACCGCGGTCTTCCGGACATCACGAGCGTCGAGGCCCAGCGGCCGGTCAATGAAGTCAATTTCCCGGTCGACCCCGTCAACGTCCCTGAAGATGACCATTCCGGTATTTGGCGTGTTCAGATGATCCGGATCGGGAATCCTCGCGGTGCCTGAAACCAATTCCGCCACTTTCCGAACTGCCCGAGAGCTGCCCTCAAAGTCGATGTCCTTGCTCGTCAGCGGCGCCGCGAGCCGCGGGTCGGTTGAGTGGGGATGGAGATAGCGTTGCCAAAAGGCGACCGCCTGGCCGCCCACCAGGACGATTCGTTGTTCCGCTATTGCCGGCTCGATCAGCCGCAGAATCCGCTGCACCTCCTCGGGGCGGAGGGGCGGCTTTGAGGGCAAGGCCCGACGCTAGCCGAGCGAGCGCGAGGCCGACAGGTTCACGCGGAATGACGGTGCGAGCGCCGCGAAGACTTCGTTCTCCCGACGCAACTGGGCAACCTTCGCTCCAGACTTGAGAGCACGGTCATCGGCTGCGCGAGCATGCTGCTTTTCTCGCGCTCGAGCATTCGGATCGTAGTGTCGTGCTTCGCTAGCCATTCTGGGCGTAGATGGTAGTCGAGGTAGACATCGTCATCCAGCGCCATCCGCTTTACGTTAGCGCGCGCGCTTCGCGGTAGAGGTCTGACCAGCAGCATGACGCCTTGAGTGCTGGCGCGTGTTATCCCTGGAAAATAGGCGCTTTTGGTGCAAGCATTACGCTCAAAAAGCAGTGGGCGGCGTTTCCGCTCCCGACCCGCGCCCAGCTCCGTAACAGAGACTAAGACCAGGCTGGGCGCGGGTCGGGAGCGGAAACGCCGCCCACTCTCTCCACCTTGGCCTTGGATGCGGCGAACAACCTCTCCGGCGTATCGCCCAAAACGCTCGGGAGCATCGGCTCGATCGAGCTCTGCCAGCTCCACGAGCTCTTCGCCGATATCGGACAGGCGCCGAGCCAGGCGTTGCGTGAGTAGCTCGTCGCGAAGACCAAGCGTCTCGTCATGCACGGCTGCTCAACATACTCGGTCGGCAGGCGCACGTTAGGTGAAGCCGAATGATCAGGTCGGCCTGCGCGGATTGAGCTCGACATCTCCCGTTTTTGTGGGTACCCAATGCCTAAGGAGCAATCCGTCGTCACGTTTCCGCGTGGAAGGCTGCTGGATTGATGTTTGACATCCGTTTGACAAACGGTAGATATGAAAGAGCCCTGGATTCCGGGGCTCTCTCATATCTACCCGTTTTGCAGGACTTCTATGAGTAGCGGGGGCGGGATTCGAACCCGCGACCTTCGGGTTATGAGCCCGACGAGGCAGCGACGATGACGGCTGAACTACTCCGCGGGGCTTTATGACTCGATGCCCAGAGGTTGCGGAGCTGCGTCCCGGTTGAGCTGGATACGCGCACTGTTTCTAGCTCCGACTGGAAGTGATGGCCTGCACTGGCCCCGGCGCGATGGCTTGAAGTGGCCCCGCCTGGCGTCGGGTTGTTGTTGGTGTTGATGTTGCCTGATTGGTAGGTAGAACGCCAGACGCGCCGGTCGTCGTGGGCCGGCGCGCGTAGCGCGACGGGCCGCGGCGATCGGCGCGTGTCCGATCCTCGGGGTGGGTCAGGCTCCTTTCTTGGTCTGGCGTTCGAGGCCGTGACGGAACCGCCAGCTCTCGTTGCCGGTGTCGATGATGTGCGCTCGGTGCGTGAGCCGGTCGACGACGGCCTTCGCGAGCCGCGGGTCGGGGAACACCTTGGTCCACTCGCCGAACGGCAGGTTGGTCGTGAGGATCAGGCTGCCGCGTTCGTGTCGTTCGGAGAGGACCTGGAAGACGAGCTCGGCGGCGCCGTCGGGCAACGCGAGATAGCCAAGCTCGTCGCAGACGAGAAGCTCGGTGCGGGCGTAGCGGCCGATCACCCGTTCGAGTTCGCGGTTGCCCTGAGCTTCCTGGAGTTCGTTCGCGAGCGCGGCCAACGTGGTGAACCGCACGCGCCGTCCTTGGTGGCAGGCGCAGACCGCCAAGGCGGTCGCGAGCATCGTTTTGCCGGTCCCGCTGTCGCCGATGAAGATCACCGACTCGCGGTCATCGATCCACGATCCCTCGGCGAGCGCCGCGATCGTGGCTTGGGGGACCTTGGGGTTGTCGGCGAACCGGAAGTCCTCGAGCCGTTTGATCTGCGGGAACCGTGCGTCGATCAGCCGGCGCTTCTCGCGCCGCTCGGCGCGTTCGGCCATCTCCGCCTCCAACAGCGCCCCGAGATAGGCGACGGGGGTCTGCTGCTCGCGGAGCGCTTCGGCCGCGAGTGCTTTGAATCGGCGGCGGACGGTCGGGAGCTTCAACTCGATCGCGTGCGCCTCGATCAGCGCCTCGAGCGCGGCGGTCTGCGCGCTGCGAGCGGGGGCGGTGGTCATCGGGTACCTCCAAGGAGTTGGTCGTAATCGGTGAGGTCGGGCGCGGGACGCTCGTGCGCCTGAAGGCGCGCATCGAGGCCGGTCAGCGGCACCGGCGCGGGATGCGCGGTGCTCGACGTGCGGCGGGCGAGAACCTGGACGGCGCGTCCGTCGATCGCGCCCGCGGCCAGCGCGCCGCGGACGGCGAGCTCCACCCGGGCGGGGCCGTGCTCGCGGCAGAGCAGCACGACGTCGACCATCTGCCGGGCGGCGTCCGAGCGTCCATAGCGCTCGACCAGCCCGACCCAGAGCCGATCGAAGCACTCAGGCCAGGAGCCGCGACCACGCTCCTGGCTGAGCGCGACCGAGTGCTCCATGCCGCCCGGCTTGCGCTGAAGCAGCTCGAGGTAGTGGTCGAGCTGGGCGCTGGTGCCGTACTTGCCGTGGATCCGCTCGTGGCGGGCGACCTCCCGGCCACCGTGGTTGATCGTGATCTCCCTGGCGCCGATCCTGGCTGAGACCTTCAGCCCGGCCAGCCGGACGGGGACCGAGTAGCGGTTCTGGCGGATCGTGACCAACGACTTCGCGTCCACCCTGGGCGTCGCGGTCTCGCACACGTCGAACCGGTCGGCTGGCAGCGTGAGCAGCAACGGTCGCTCCACAGCCCACGCCTGACCGACCGTCACCTGCCGCCCGTCGATCCGGCGGCTGAGGTCCTGTTCGCAGCCGGCGAGCAGCAGTCCGTTCAGCTCGGCGAGGTCGCGCAGCTGCGGGACCGGCACCAAGTGGTTGCGTCGGTAGCGGCCGACTTCGCCCTCCACGCCACCCTTCTGATGGGCCCCTTCCAGGCCGGGGGTCATGAACTGCGACGCGAACAGGTAGTGCGAGCGCAACGCGACGAACCGGTCGGACTCGATCCGCCGCCGGCCCTTCAGCACCTTCTTCACCGCCGACTTCAGGTTGTCGAAGCGGATCTCCGGGAACACGCCGCCGAACCACTCGAACGCCTGCACGTGCAGCTCCAGGAACGCCTGCTGGGTCTCGACCAGCGACGCCTGACAGAACGCCGCCCCGGAGAACGACGCGCGCATCACGAACAAGTGCGCCTTCACCGACACCCCGCCGAGCACCACGAGCGCCTCGCCCCAGTCGACCTCCGCCTCCATCCCGGGCGCATGGACCTGCGGCACGAACACCTCGGACACCGCGAAGCCCATCGCCCGCTTGCGCGCGCGGACGTACTGACGGACCGTCGACTCCGCGACATCAGCGCCGTGCTCATCAACAAGGCGGCGATAGATCCGCCTCGCGGTATGCCGCTGCTTGCGCGGCGCCGCCCGATCGGCCTCAAGCCACCCATCGATCACCGCCCGATACGGACCGAGCTTCGGCGCCGGCCGACCCACCGGCGCCCGCTTCACGGGCGGCATCGGCGACGCCAACGCCTGCTTCACCGTCCGGCGATGAACCCCATGACGCACCGCCAACCCACGAATCGAGAGGCCCTCCCGATCACGATCCCGTCTGATCTGCTCGAACTGCTCCACCCTGGATCCCATTCCCTCTGGCGCCTCCCGCTCGAGCTCAATGAGCCACGAACAGTCAGCCGCCCGTCGGACACCAGGTGGGGCCAGTTCAAACCATCACAGTGGGGCCACTTCAGAGCATCACTCCCATCCGACGGTTCGCGCAACGAGCTACCAAGGCCAACGAGCTACGGAGGGGTCGGCTTGGGACCCAAGCCGACCCGCTCCCAGAGTTGAGCCGCTACGGAATGGTCCGGCGACCCCGACCCGCAAATAGCATCAAGACGGCGAGCAGGGCCAGGAGAAACAGCAGCGGGTGAACTGCAACCCCGCCGACTACAGCGAGGATAAGCAGAACGACGACTAGGGTGATGAGCATTGATCACTCCTCTTCCGTGGGGGTGTATCAGCGGTGCTACCCGCTGACGTTTATGGAAAAACCGTGGGCGCGATGTCCCACGCGTCCTCACCCTCAGCCCGCGCCTTGACTGCGCGTCCCGCCCCCGCAGGCTCGAGTTGACCCCCGGGTCATCTAACTCCGTCAGTCGCTGTCACCGTCGGGATCGGCGGCGAGCAGCCGGTCGAACTCCTCCGGCGGAATCACGTAGATGTCCTCGCAAATCGCGTTGGTGATCTCTTTCACGATCTTCGCGGCCGTCCTAAGGTCACGTTTTGAGTACCGGCGGGGGACGTGCAGGCTGACGCTGCGGATCAAGTCGTGGGCTACTTCGGGAATCGGCGCGGTGTCAGACGCGGATCGGCCCGAGGACTCGAACTCGACCATGCCGGCGATCATCTGGCTGAGCACGCCGCCGCATTGGAGCAGCTCCTCGACGATCTCGTCCAGTGGATCGGCAGCTTCGTGGGGTGGGACGTTGTTGGTCATATACCCCTGAGCTGCGAGCCAACTGTTGTCTCCCCCTCCCGCTGCCAACCGGCGCTGACGCGCCCGGCATCAAACGGTCTCAAACGGAACGTTCGGTGTAAGCGCCAAATCTCCCGATCGCTCAGACGCCTCGATTTTCAGCTATTTCTGAGTAGCGGGGGCGGGATTCAAATCCGCGACCTTCGGGTTGTTACCTCGACGATCTCGCGCCGCGATTCTGTTCGCAGGGCTCGGCGAGCCCGGCGGTGAGTCTCGTCTCCGGCGTACCTGAAGCCCTGAGGTGCCTTCGACGCCACGGTCTCGTACCTGGACGAGATGGGTCATGAAACCCGTTGGGCGGTCAGTCCGCGGACCGCCCCCGCTTGTCATCACGCCACGCGGGTAGCTCTCTCCTTGATGGATTCACACCTGATCTAGGAGAAACGCGTGACTGATTCAACTGGCAACGAACGAACCACCGGCGGGCTCGTCGGCAAGGTCGTGGGGAAGGTCAAGGAGGTGGCCGGCGAAGCCGCGGGCCGCGATGACCTTGCGCGCGAGGGACGCTTGCAGACCGCCCAGGCCGACGCCGAGGCAGAGGCGCGTCGCAACGACGCCGAGGCGCGCCGGGAGCGGGAGCAGGCGCAGCTCGAGGAGGAGCGCCATCAGACCGAGGTAGAGCGCGAACGAGTCGACACCGAGCTTGCAGCGCAGCGGCGCGAGGAGCAAGCCGAAGCTGATCGCCGCCGCGCCGAGCAATCGGCCGAGATCGATGCAGAGCAGCAGAAGCGGGCGGTCGAGGAGCAGCGTCGCGAGGAGCACGAGACGGCCGAAAACGTCGAGCGGTCGGGTGAGAAGGCGCGACTCGCCGCCGAGGAGCAGGCCATCAAATTGGAGCGCGAGGCACGCGTGGCCGAGCAGCGAGCCGAGACGATCGAAGAGGAGGCACGATGAGCGCCATCCGTACCGCTTCCCGAGCAGCAATCAAGAGCTCGCTGCGCATCGCGCGGGTTCCCTTGGACGCAGCGACCGCGGTCCTTCCCGGCAACGGCTCCGGGTCAGGAAACATCGCGGGGCGAGTTGTCGACCGCGTCGACGTCGCTGCGCTCCGGCTGGCGGGTCGCCTGACCCTCGATCACGAGCTGCTCGAGGAAGCCGCGCGCCGGGACGAGGCGCTCCACGAGCGCCAGAAGGCAGATCGCCTGCGAAGCGAGGCCGCACAACGGACCGGCCGTGCGGAAGAGAAGCTCGATCAGCGCCGTGACGAGGCCGAGAGCCGCCGCGCGAATGCCGATAAGGGCGCCGCTCAGCGCCGCCGGCAGGCCGAGCAGGCCAAGCAGGAGCGTGAGCAGCGGGCCGCCGAGGCCGAGAACCGGCGCAAGGAGGCGAGCCGGAGTGTCGAGGCGCGGCGCGAGGAGGAGATCGACAAGGACGCGCTCGAGGGCCGACGGGATGTCCTCGAGGCCAAGGAGGAGGCGCAAAGGCGGCGCGACGAAGCGCTGACGGCCAAAGACGAGGCCGACCGCTTGGCCAAGGCCGCGGCGGCAGCGAAGGAAGAGCGCAAGCGCCGCTCCGCCTAGCGGCCTTGCTGGCTTGGGGGCCGCCAAGCGGGCGGCCCCCAACCTGATCAGCTCGTTATCGCCGGTCAGCCGCGCGCCACGTCAGCCGGCGCGCTCGGCCAACCGGCGCCCTTCATCGGTCGTATCGTCGGTCGCGAAGAAGTCACGGATCGCGGCATGCGTCTGGCGGGGCCGCTCGAGCTGCGGAACGTGGCCACAGGGCAGCTCCAAGTGGACCGCTAACGGCAAGGCCGCTCGGACGTGGCGCGCGAATGAGATCGGGACCAGGGGATCGTTGCGGCCCCAGACGAACAGACTCTCCGCATCCAGTGACTCGAGCCGTGTCCAGAAGCCGCTCGGACCGTGGGGCTGGTCCAGGTAGATGTTGCGAGCCGCCGCGTAGAAGGCCGCCCGCCCGCGCGGGGTCAGATAGGCGCGCAGGAACTCGTCGATCCCGGCCGCGGTCCACTCGTCACCGGAGCCCGGGACGACGCGTCGGACGATCTCCTCGACGACCAGCCGCGGCGCTGGCTGGATGAAGCCGAGCCGCGGCGCCACCAACCGCAGTAACGGAGCCCATGGCCGCGAGCGGAGCCAGGCGAGCGACGGCGCCAGTAGCGCGAGTCGCTGGACGCGATCCGGAAACGAGAGACCCATCTCGATCGCCACCCGCCCGCCCATGCTGTTCCCGACGACGTACGCACGGTCGAGGTCGAGCGCGTCCAGGAGCGAGACCATCCATTCGGCAAAGAACGACGCGTCGTATCGACCAGCCAACGGTTTGTCCGAATCGCCGAAGCCGGGCAGGTCGACGGCGATCGCGCGGTAGTCCGGCGCGAGCGCGGCAAGCGTGGGAAGAAAGGAGACCTTCGTGGCGCCGAGACCGTGCATCAACAGCACGGGCTCGCCGACCCCGGCATCAGCGACGGATACCGCACCACGGTCCGTCCTCACGACATGGAATCGCAGCCCGTTGTCGCCCGCGTCGGCGGTCGCGGCCAAGAACCCGACGCCGAGGTGGAGGTCGTGGCGGATCCGCAGGCGCCCGGTGCGAAACGCGTCCATGCCGCCGCGGACGTCCTCGGCGATCCGCAACCAGGTCTCGAGATCGGCCGACAGCACGGCATCAGGGCGACCGCGCCGTGAGGCGGGTTCGATCGATGCTCCCGACCCATTCAATACGACGTCGTAGTGGTGCTCGTCGACGCCTGACAGACGGATCCGAGCTTTACGGCGGCCGAGCTCGAATGCAGCCGGATCGAAGCGTTCGGTCAGCGAGCGCAACACCTCGGGCACGGTCGGGTTCATGCTGTCGCCGGAGCTCATCGGAATGTGCTGCTACCCGCACTTCGCGCTCGTAACACCGCCCGCTGGTGAGCTTAGCGGTGCTCGATATCCGCGTCGGCTTCGGTTGGGTGGCCCGTTGCCCGGGCTTCCGGCTGGCCGGGGTGGGCCGGCGGCGGCGGGTCGAGGCGCCGCGACAGGAAAATCCCGGCGAGCGCCGATCCTGCTCCGAGCCCGGCCGAGGCTCTGGCGGCCGTCGGCGTCAGCCGGTCGCGAGCGAGGATGCAGGCGAGGCAATCGACCGTGTCCGACAGCGCGGAGCCTTCGAGCCAGCCACGGACTGGCGCCCCGCGATCGAGCGCGATCACCGTCCCGAGTCCGAGCGCGATGTCGCGAGCGCCAAGCATGCGGAGGAACAGGGGCGCGAGCCCTGCTGAGCTCCGCCGACCGCCCATCGCGCGGGCGGCGAGACCGGGCGTGGCAACGGCAGCCGTGCCAATCGCAATCCGGCCGCGCGCAAGGAGCATCGCGAGGTTCGCGGTATCCATCGCTCCGATCGTGCCCTGACAACACCGACCTCAATCATGGGGTTGCCAACGACCTTGCAGCGCCCACCGGCGGCGAGCTTCGCAGGAAGGCCGTTGTCGTCGACGGGCTCGGACGTCGTGAGGTCGAGTGGATCGAGCGGCTGGATCAGCCCGAGATGCTTCGCCATCCCGTTGAGCGTGTCATCGATGAGTCTCTCCCCCGCGTCCGCGGCCTCGTGGCAGAGCCAGAGCTGCGAATCCGATCCAGGCAGGTGTTGTCGGGCTTATGCTCCAGAATCTCTCGCCAACCATCGGGGGATCGCCGTCGCGCCGCCCGCGAAATCTGCAAGGAGTTGATCAGGTTCATGAACACGCTCAAGAGATCCATCGTGGTCGCGATCGTCGGTCTCGCGCTCGCCGCCTCTGCGGCGTTGGCCACAACCCCCACCTTCCCCGGCTTCAGCGGGCCGCCGTCAAAGCACAACCCGACTGTTAAGCCCGCGGAGATCATCTACTCGGGCGACGGCAGCCAATTCTTTGCGGGGGCCAAGCACCCGCACAGGGCCGGCAATCTGAAGTGGACGGTCTGGAACAGCACCGAGGGCCTCGGTACCGGATATCAATGGGTCAACAACTGCAGCCCGAGCTGCGCCAACGGGAAGTTCTTCTTGTCTCCGGTCACACTGCTGGTCTCTCGGCCGAGGACGGAGTCCAAGTACTTCATCTTCACCCGCCTCAAGGTGACGTACACGGGTAAGAAGATGCCCCACCAGAAGAACTTCACGTGGAAGATCTCTTACTCGCACGGGTTCTTCGAGCTCGGGTAGGTGTCGCCAAGCGCGGCTAGCGCCGTAGCTCGCGCCGCCATCGAGCAACTCGGAATAGATCGGGCGGCGTGAGCGCCGGCGCGTTGGCTCTGTCCTGGAGCGGCGGAAAGGACTCGGCGCTCGCGCTCCACACCCTCCGTGCCGAGTCCGGCGTCGAGCCTGAGGCGCTGATCACGACCGTCACCGCCGACTACGGCCGCATCTCGATGCACGGAGTGCGGCGCGAGCTGCTCGCCCTGCAGGCGCACGCCGCCGGCATCCCGCCCGTAGAGGTCGAGATCCCGGCGTCGTGCTCCAACGCTGTCTACGAGCAGCGGATGAGCCAGACGCTTGCCGAGTCGCCACTCCACGAGGTGCGGACGATCGCGTTCGGCGACCTGTTCCTCGCGGACATCCGGGAGTACCGCGAGTCGCGGCTGGAGCCGGTGGGCAAGCGGGCCGCGTTCCCGCTGTGGGGGCGCGACACGACGGAGCTCGCGCAGGAGTTCATCGCCGCAGGTTTCGAGGCGATCCTCGTGTGCGTCGATCCGTCACAGCTCGACGGCTCGTTTGCGGGACGGCGCTTCGATTGTCAGCTGCTCGCCGAGCTTCCCGACGCGGTCGACCCGTGCGGAGAGAACGGCGAATTTCACACGTTCGTGCACAGAGGGCCGATCTTCTCGGCGCCAATCGTGTGCGAGATCGGCGAGATCGTCGAGCGGGACGGGTTCGTCTTCTGCGACGTGCTGCCAACCGGCTCATAAAGGCCCCCTCCGCGGCGCGGGCGATCGCATCGCGACGACGGTCTCAAGCGTCCGAGCGACAGGCGACACTCCGCGGATGCTCTGCGGGCTCACAGGGCTCCCCCACCGCCTGTTCTGGATGCGCTCCGCTTGGTGGTGCCACGACTGCAAGCAGAAGATCGAGTCCTGCTGCGATGGTGGCGGCTGCCCAAGCATTGCCGAAGCGGCCGACCAGGTCGACCCGCGGACGGGCTCAGCCACGTACGGCTAGTGCACGGCGTGCCACCGCGCCATTTCCATGACCAGCTCTGCCGGCGTCGACGCCGGGCGCGTCGGGTCGAGCTCGCGGTATGCCGCTACGACGTTTGCGGCGATGCGCTCGGGATCGCCCCAGTCGGCGAAGTCTGAAATGTCGATGTCGTCCGCGGCGTCGCTCGCGCTCATCCCGGCCTCGAAGCGCTCGCGCGCCGCGTCTCGGATGAACTCGAGGTAGCGCCGCACGTCGCGCACCCCCGAGGCATCGGTCACCGGGCCGTGACCGGGCACGAGCACGGCCGCTTCCAATTCGAGGATCACGTCACACGCCCTGATCCAGCTCGCCAAGCTGGCCCAGACGATCGGCGTGCTCTCGATGAACAGCAGATCCCCCGTGAACACGGTGGCCGCGTCGGGAACATGAACGATCGTGTCCCCGCCCGTGTGCGCCGGACCGAGCTCGATGAAGCTCACGTCGCGGTCCCCCACGCGCAGATCCAGCCGGCCCTCGAACGTGCGCGACGGCAGGCGCACGGTGATGCCTTCGAAGTCGAAGGGCCCGAACACCAGTTGCACGAACGCAGAAAGCGCGGGCGGGAGCTCCGGCGCCGACTTGAGCGTGTGGAGGAAGGCCGGCGAGATGTCGGTCATCTCCGCTGCGGTCGCAGCCGAGGAGTACAGCTCGGTCGCCGACGGAAGCAGCTCGTTGCCGAAGCAGTGATCGGGATTGGAGTGCGTGTTCATCGCCGCCTCCAGCGGATGCTCCGCGAGCACCCCGCCCATCGCGTCCAGCATCTCCTGCGTCAGATGCAGGTCGTAGAGGGTGTCGACCAGCAGCGACGTCCCGCCGGCCGTGATCAGACCGGCGTTGCTCCAGCCCCAGCCGCCATCCGGCTGCAGGTACGCGAACAGGCCGTCCCCGAGCTCGTGCAGCCCTTTCTCGTAGGCGACCTTCACATCAGAACCGTACCTTCAGTCGTCGGACGCGTCGTCGTCGCCGCTCTCCGGTGTCAATCCACGCGACTTCAGCCACAGCTCGAACATCGGATCAGTGAGTCGTGGCCTGCCGTCCTCGCGGATGACGTCGGCCTTGTCAACCAGACTCTCGAGCGCCTGCCCGATGCTCGAGCGCTTGATCCCGACTGCGGCGGCCGTCTCGTCCCCGTAGAGCGGGGTGGTGGTCACGGCGAGCGCGCGTGCGACGCGCCGCTCGTTCACGCTCAGCACCCGCCAGATCGCTCTCATCAGGGGTGCTGAGTCGGAAGCTGCCTGGTCCAGCGCCGACACCCAGGTTCCCTCGTCGGCGGTCGCCTCGCGTGCCGTGCGCTGCCACAAGTAGTGCGCGAGCATCATGCTCCGCTGCGGGTGGCCCCGCGTGAACTCGAGCATCGGCGTCAGCGCGGTGCCGACCCGGCGTCCGCTGTTCGCAAAGCGCCGAGTGACGTAATCACCGACCTCATCGAGCGGTAGCGGAGACAGGTTCTTCGGGACCGCCTGATCGAGGAGCGGGCGCTTTGGATCGGCGAACAGCTGCTGCATGACCCCGGGCGCCGAGCCGGCGAATGCGTACGTCGCGGCGTCGGTCTGATGCTGGATCACGCTCCGGATCTTGCCGTCCGCTCCCGGGACGGCAAGGACGTCCTGAATCTCGTCGAACGCGATCAGGCTCGTCGTTCCGTCGCGATCGAACAGGGCAGCAGGCAGTTCCAGCAGTCGGAGCAGCACCGCCTCGGCGTTGACGCTCGGGTTTCGCTGCAGCGTCGCCGTGAACCCACCGCCTCCGAGCGCAAGCCCGATGTTCCAGCTGCGGAACAGGTTGTCGACGGTCCGTCGGATCGGTCCCTTGAGTCGGCTGTACGCGCGCTCGATTCGGACGACGATCTCCCCGATCGAGAGCACATCCTGGAGATCGACCAAGACCGTTGCCATCTTGTCCCGCTCCGCAGTGTCGAGCACACGACGGAGCAGCGTGGTCTTGCCGTAGCGCCGCGGACCGACGAGACGAAACGAATGGCCCCCTGCTGCGAGGGCCAGTAGCTCCTCGGCCTCGGGGTCCCGATCGATCATGTCCTCGGCCCCGAGCGGGCCGGAGAAGCGGAACGGATTGACGTCTCGGGCGGCGGGCATCAACAGAGCATAGCACGTCTGCATACATAAATAATGCGAATTCGTAGACTCAAAGTATGCGAACCGGTATGCTGAAGTATGCGCGATGTCACACGGGTTAGGGTCCCATCAGTGAGCGAAATCAGTCCATTCCGGATCGAGGTCGACGACGCAGAGCTCGCCGACCTCGCCGACCGGCTTGCTCGCACCCGGTGGCCCGAGCCTGCCACCGTCGATGACTGGTCCCAGGGCGTGCCGCTCGAGTACGTCCAAACGTTGTGCGACCACTGGGCCACCAGGTACGACTGGCGGGCACGCGCGGCCCAACTGAACACTTTTCCGCAGTTTCGAACCGAGATCGACGGACTCGGGATCCACTTCCTGCACACCCCCTCAAAAGCACCAGACGCGCTGCCGCTGGTGATGACCCACGGCTGGCCGGGATCGATCATCGAATTCCTACAGGTGATCGGCCCGTTGACGGATCCCGCAGCACACGGCGGCGACGCCGCCGACGCGTTCCACGTCGTGTGCCCGTCGCTGCCCGGCTACGGCTTCAGCGACAAGCCGGCGAGCGCCGGCTGGGGCGTCGACCGGACCGCACAGGCGTGGGCCAAGCTGATGGCTCGCCTCGGCTACGACCGCTACGGAGCCCAGGGCGGCGATTGGGGTTCGGCGGTGACGACCCGCCTCGCTGTGATCGACGCGTCCCATGTCACAGGGATCCACCTCAACATGGTCACGGCGGGCCCCGGTCGCGACATAGCCGACCTGACCGAGGAGGAGAGGGCGGCACTCGCCGCGATGCAGCACTACGACGAGCGGGACTCTGGTTACGCCAAGCAGCAGTCGACCCGGCCGCAGACGATCGGCTATTCCCTGCTCGATTCCCCCGCGGGCCTGTGCGCGTGGATCCTCGAGAAGTTCTGGAGCTGGAGCGACACCGATGGAGACCCGGTGGCCGCGCTCGGCGCGGACCGTCTGCTCGACAACGTGATGCTCTACTGGCTGACCCGCAGCGGCGCGTCCTCCGCGCGGATGTACTGGGAGAGCTTCGGAACCCGGTATCGCGACCAGGTGGAGGTCCCAACCGGCGTCTCGGTGTTCCCCAAGGAGATCTTCCGTCCCTCGAGGCGCTGGGCCGAGCGTCGCTACGCGAACATAGTGCACTGGGAGGAGCTCGATCGCGGCGGCCACTTCGCCGCGTTCGAGCAGCCGGCTCTGTTCGTCGACCAAGTGCGGAAGGCGTTCCGCGGTATGCGATCGTAAAGATCGGCTACCCCACCCCACACACGATCCTCAGACCCCGAAGGAGCACGATGCGCTACCGCAAACTTGGCAGCTCGGACCTGGAAGTCTCGGAGATCTCGCTCGGATCCTGGGTGACCTACTCCGGCGGCATAGAGGCCGAGCAGACCCGCGCCTGCACCGAGACCGCGTTCGAGGTCGGCATCAACTTCTTCGACACCGCGAACGTATACGGCCGCGGCGCGGCCGAGACCGCGTGGGGCGAGATCCTTTCCGAGCGCCCGCGCGACTCCTACATCCTGGCCACCAAGGTCTGGGGCCAGATGTCCGATGATCCTGAGGACCGCGGACTGTCGGCCAGCCAGATCGCCAAGCAGATCGACGCGTCGCTGGCGCGGCTGCAGACGGACTACGTCGACCTCTACCAGGCCCACCGCTTCGACTCCGACGTCCCGATCGAGGAGACGATCGAGGCGCTGCAGCAGGTGGTCAAGGACGGCAAGGCCCGCTATCTCGGTTTCAGCGAATGGACCCCGGAGCAGATTCAGGCCGCACTCGATATCGCCGGCCCCGACCTGTTCGTCTCCTCGCAGCCGCAGTACTCGATGGTGTGGCAGGCGCCAGAGGCCGAGGTGTTTCCGTTGTCTGAGGCCAACGGCATCTCCCAGATCGTCTGGTCCCCACTCGGCCAGGGCATCCTGACCGGCAAATACCAGCCGGGCGAGCCCCACCCGAGCGACTCGCGGGCGGCCAGCGATGCGATGAACTTCGCGATGAGCAGGTTGTTGAACGACAGCCTGCTCGAGGCGGTGCAGGGGCTCGTGCCCATCGCCGAGGGCGCCGGCCTAACGCTGCCGGAGATGGCACTCGCGTGGGTGCTGCGCCGCGACGAACTGGCGTCCGCGATCATGGGCGCCTCCCGCCCCGAGCAGGTGCGCGCCAACGCCGCCGCATCCGGGATCGAGCTCTCAGACGACGTGCTGCAGGCGATCGACCACGCGATGGCCGATGTGGCCGTCAAGGGTCAGACGCTGGCCCCACTCGCGACGGCTGGGATCAAGCATCGAGCCTGAATTGTTCTCAGGCCGGGACGGGCACGGCGGCCAGCGCGTCGCGCAGGTCGGCGACGAGGTCGGCCGGATCCTCCACGCCGCAGCTGAGGCGTACGAGCTCTGGCGGCACGGCGGCGGTTGACTCCTCCACCGACTGGTGGGTCATGAGCTGCGGCACCTCGATCAGCGATTCGACGCCGCCGAGCGATTCCGCCAGCGTGAACAGTCGCGTGGTGCTGGCGATCTCCGCGGCCCGCGGGTGGCGGAAGCTGACCATGCCGCTGAACCCGGGCCAGCGCACGTCCTCAACGTCCGGCTCGGACCGCAGCATCTCGACCACAGCCTCCGCGCTCCGCGCATGCGCCTCCATCCGCAGGTGCAGGGTGCGGAGGCCTCGGTGGACGAGGAAGCAATCGAACGGGCCCGGTACCGCGCCGACCGCGTTCTGCACGAAGCGCAGGCGCTCGTACCACGCCGGGTCGCTCGCGACCACCGCTCCGCCGATGACGTCGGAGTGCCCGCCGAGGTACTTGGTCGTCGAGTGCACGACGAAGTCGGCGCCCTGCTCGAGCGGGCGCTGGTTGACGGGTGTCGCGAACGTGTTGTCGACGGCGACGAGCGCGTTGCGGCGGCGGGCCAGGACCGCGTCGATGTCGATCACGTTCAGGCGGGGATTGGTCGGGGTCTCGACCCAGATCAGTCGCGTGTCGTCACGGACGACACGCTCGAGCGCGTCGAGGTCGGTTTGATCGACGAGGTCGTACGTCAGTCCCCAGCGGGCCAGCACCTTGTCGACGAGCCGGTAGGTCCCGCCGTACAGGTCGGCTGGCAGCACGATGTGCGAGCCCGCCTCGCAGACGACGGTGATCAGCGCATGCTCCGCGGCGAGCCCTGAGGAGTAGGTCACCGCGCTCCCGCCCTCTAGCTCGCCGAGCGCGCGCTCGAGCGCCATCCGCGTCGGGTTGGCCGAGCGCGCGTAGTCGTAGTCCTCGACGAACTCGCCGGGGCGGGGCTGCGCGAACGTGGAGGTCTGGTGGATCGCGGGGATCACCGAGCCGAAGGCGGGATCCGGAGTGAGCCCCGCGTGCACCGCGCGGGTAGCGAAGGCGTCGCGGCGCTCACTCATGAGACGAGCGCCTCCAGCAGGTCCGTGCGGGTCACGAGGCCCTCAGGATGACCGTCGCGCGTGACCATCAGCGCCTGCTGATCGCCGACCAGCAGCGCGACCGCCTCCCGCACGGGGTCCTCCACGGACACGGCAGGGAACGGCGGCTCCATCACCTGCGAGATCTCTGCCTCCAGCAACGACGAATCCTGCGCCGCGTGCTTGAGCAGTCCCCGCTCGCCGACCGCGCCGACCACCGCCGCAGGATCATGGGCACTCACCACCGGGAGCTGAGAGACGCGGTGCTCGTGCAGGAGCGCGACGGCGTCGCGCACCCGATAGTCGGTGCGGACGCTCACCAGCGTCGGCACCTCCCCCGCTTCGCGCTTGCGCGCGAGCACGTCGCCGACCCGGAGTTCGGTATCGCGCTCCAGGAAGCCGTACTGGCGCATCCACGCGTCGGAGTAGATCTTCGACAGGTACGAGCGACCGCCGTCGGGCAGGATCACCACCATCATCGCCTCGGGATCGTCGATCTCAGCCGCCGCAATTAGTGCGGCGTGGAGGGCAAGCCCACCCGAGCCGCCGGCCAGGATGCCCTCGAGCATGGCGAGCCGCCGCGTGGTCAGAAAGGCGTCACGGTCGGACACCGTGACCCAGCGGTCGATCACGGTCGGATCGAAGGTCTCGGGCCAGAAGTCCTCGCCGACGCCCTCGACGAGATACGGCCGCACGTTGTCCGCGCCGCCGGCGTAGATCGACCCCTCCGGATCGGCGCCGATCACGACCAGGTCGGGGCGGCGCTCGCGCAGGTAGCGGACCGTGCCGGTGACCGTGCCGCCCGTCCCGACGCCGGCGACGAGGTGCGTGATGCGCCCGCCGGTCTGCTCCCACAGCTCGGGTCCGGTCGACTCGTAGTGCGCCTGGGGGTTGGCCTGGTTGAAGTACTGATTGGGCTGGAAGGCGTCCGGGATCTCCGCCGTCAACCGGTCGGCGACGCGGTAGTAGGACTGCGGCGAGTCAGGCGCGACATCGGTCGGCGCGACCACCACCTCGGCCCCGTACGCGCGCAGCAGGTCGATCTTCTCCTTCGACATCTTGTCCGGCATCACCGCGATCACCTTGTAGCCCTTCAAGCGTGCTGCGATCGCCAGCCCGGTGCCGGTGTTGCCCGACGTGGGCTCGATGATCGTGCCTCCGGGCTTGAGTCGTCCGTCGCGCTCGGCCGCGTCGATCAGCGCGACCGCGACGCGGTCCTTGATCGAGCCGCCCGGGTTGAACGTCTCGAGCTTCGCGACCAGCTGCGGACGCAGGCCGGCGCCGATCCGGGACAGCCTGACGAGCGGCGTATCGCCGATCGTGTCGAGGATCGAGTCCTTCACGGCGGAGGTGGTGACGACGTAACTCATCCCGTCAGTCTGATGATAGTTCGATGCCTAGTCAACCAGCCGCGGCTTATGCGAAGATGCCCCTGACGACCGAATATTCTTCAGTCTGACGCCTGTCTGACCCACCTGTGCCGAATCATCAACAGCCCCTCGTGGACGACATCGATCGCGCGATGCTCGAGCTGCTCGCAGCCGACGCCCGGATCACCAACCAGCTGCTCGCCGAGCGCGTCGGTGTGGCGCCCTCCACAGCGCTGAACCGGCTTCGCGCGTTGCGCGAGCGCGGAGTCATCCGTGGCTTTCACGCCGAGCTCGACCTAGCCGCACTCGGCCGGCCGCTCCAGGCCCTGATCGCGGTGCGGCTCGCCGTCCACGCACGCGAGCAGATCGACGCGTTCACCTCGGCGATCCGCCAGCTGCCAGGCGTGCTGATGGTCTTCCACCTAGCCGGCGCCACCGACTACCTCGTCTGGGTGGCCGCAGAGGACGCGCAGGACCTACGGGAGTTCGTCGTCGACCATCTCGCCACCCATTCCGCCGTCTCGCACGCCGAGACATCGCTGATCTACGAGCACAGCCGC
The DNA here is from genome assembly GCA_963712675.1 of uncultured Solirubrobacteraceae bacterium. Lineage (GTDB taxonomy): Bacteria > Actinomycetota > Thermoleophilia > Solirubrobacterales > Solirubrobacteraceae > Palsa-465. Next base: position 686,420 of record CAVQJF010000011.1, on the reverse strand, counting down.
GGTCCGGGGCTGTGGGGCTCGGCCGACCCGGCATGAGACCGGCCAGTCGACTCGATGGCCTCGGGACGACGATCTTCACCGAGATGAGCGCGCTGGCGGCGCGGACGGGCGCGATCAACCTCGGCCAGGGCTTCCCGGACACCGACGGCCCCGGCGACGTGATCGAGGCGGCCGTCGCCGCGCTCCGCGGCGGCGAGAACCAGTACGCGCCGCTCCCCGGGGTCCCCGCGCTGCGCGAGGCGGTGCTCGCCCATCAGCGCGACTTCTACGCACTGGAGCCCGAGGACATGCTGGTGACCTTCGGCGCGACGGAGGCGATCGCGGCAGCGCTGCTGGCGCTGTGCGAGGCGGACGACGAGGTCGTCGTGCTCGAGCCCTACTACGACTCCTACGCCGCCTGCATCGGCTTCGCCGGGGCGCGGCGCCGGCCGGTCACCCTGCGCCCGCCCGACTTCGCACTGGACGGCGACGCGCTGCGCGCCGCGATCGGCCCGCGCGCCCGCGTTCTGCTGCTCAATTCGCCACACAACCCGACCGGGCGTGTGCTCAGCCGAGACGAGCTCAGCACCATCGCCGAAGCATGCGTCGAGCATGACCTGGTCTGCATCAGCGACGAGGTCTACGAGCACCTGGTGTACGACGGGGAGCACATCCCGCCGGCCACCCTGCCCGGGATGGCGGAGCGGACCTTGACCGTGTCCAGCGTCGGCAAGTCGTTCTCATTCACCGGATGGAAGATCGGCTGGTGCTCGGGTCCCGCCGAGCTGGTCGCCGCGACCCGGACGGTGAAGCAGTACCTCACCTTCGCCGGTGGCACCCCGCTGCAGCACGCCGCCGCCGCGGCGCTGAGCGGTGCGCGCGGCTACCTCGCCGAGCTACGCGACGAGCTGCGAGGCAAGCGCGACCAACTCCGCGCCGGGCTAACCGCCGCCGGGCTTCCGCCGCTGCGCTCGGCCAGCGGCTACTTCGTCAACGCCGATGTCGGAAGCGATGCGGTGAGCTTCTGCCGGGCGCTGCCGGACCGCTGCGGCGTCGTCGCGATCCCGACCTCGGTGTTCTACGACGACAAGACCGCGGCGCCGACGCTGGTGCGCTTCGCGTTCTGCAAGCGCGAGGCGATCATCGCCGAGGCGGCGGAACGTCTGGCGACCCTGCGACCGCGCTAACCCGCGAGCACCATGTCGACCAGCGGCGGCTCGTCTCCGCGGGCCAGCTCGAGGTCGAGCCGGTAGCCGGTCACCGGGCAGTACCACGCGTGCACGGTGATCTTCGCGGCCATCTCGGCGTCGCCGCCGTCGAATTCGGGCGCCAGCTCGACGAAGGTGAGCTTCTGATGCGCGGCCTTCGCCTTCCACGATCCGTCGGCCGGGCCGAGGTCGGCGCCGTTGCACCACCAGCGACCGTCGATGACGTGCAGCAACTCGCCGGCGCGCGCCGCGCCGTGCGGCGGATCTACCGGCTCGCCGGGCTCGTCGCCGCCGAGGCGCTCGCGCCGGATCGTCTCCCGAGCCTCACTGCTCGCGCCGGCATCAACGGCGCCCGATGCATCAACGACCACTCCATACACCCGCCGGGCATCCGCGACCGACAGCAGACCAGCCGTCACATCACGCGCAACGTCATCTTCTGAGCGCCGCAACGGATCTCCCCAGCCGGCCGCGGTCGGCGACACCCACTCCCACGCGAAACCCGGCGGGAGGTCGAGCGGCGGTCCCTTGAACATCACCGACAGCTCTTCGCCTCCGATCGAGTCGAAGTCCTGCGGCACCTCGCCCGCCTTGAGCATGTCCGGCACGTTCGTCCCAGACCGCATCCGGAACGACGCGCGGCTGCCCGGGTTGGCGCCGAGCTGGCCCTGGCCCTTGGTGAACGACTCGTTGCCGTACAGATGCATCTGGATGAAGGGGCTGTTCCACGGAACCGTCGCCTCGACGAACCCGAGGCCGCCCCGCCGCCGGCCGGCGCCGTCGGCGTTGGCCGCCAGCAGCCGCCTGTACAGATACAAAACCGGGTACTGATCCTCGAGGTCCTCGACGTTGTAGGCGATACCCTCGGGGATCCAGTAGTGCCCGCCGACGTCGGTGCCATCGCGCTCGCGCTCGCCGCCGAGCGCGCCCATCATCCCGTTGGTGTTGATCAGCATGAACTGGTTGCCGGCCGCGTCCAAGCCGCCGCCGATCGCGCCGTAGAAGTGGGGCAGGTTCGGCCCGATCGCCCGCGCGGCGATCTCGGGATCGCCCGCGCACGAGAGCATCTTCCCGATCGCGATCGCCGTGCAGTTGAGGATCATCTCGTTCGTGTAGGCGCCCGACGGGCTGACCGCCGCCGGGTGGTCGGCGCAGCTCAGCAGACCCGGCTCGGGGCGGATCTCGATCATCCGGTGCGCGCCGCCGTATGCGCCGGCGAGGTCGCCCACCAGCTGCGATGAGACGGCCGCCTGGATCGCGCCCGCGAACCCTGCGTAGGTGACGTTGATCGAGCCGGCCTGCGGGTCGGTGCCGGCGTTGTCGACGATCAGCCTGCCGTCCTGCTTGGTGACGTTGACCTGGTAGGCGTAGACCCCGCGGTCGCCCGGAAGCGCCGCCTCCGTGAACGCGCGATGGCTCCAGCGGCCGTCGGGAATGCTCTCAAGCCGCTCGCTCATCAGCTTCTCGCCGCCGTCGAGCATCGAGCGCATCACTGCCTTGACGGTGGGCGCGCCGTAGCGCTCGACGAGCCCGTTCAGCCGGGCCAAAGTGCCGGTGACCCCGGCGATCGCGGCGCGCAGGTCCATCTTCACCGCCGGCGGAACGCGACTCTGGCGCGCGAACAGCTGCTCGACGTCGTCGCGCAGCGCCCCGTTCTCGACCAGGCGGATCGGCGGGAAGCTAGGCGGGTCCATCCACGCGTCCGCCGCGGTGATGCAGAACGAACCCTGCACCGAGCCGCCGACGTCGGCCAGGTGCATGGAGTTGCCGACCCAGCAGAAGATCTGCTCGCCGACGAACAGCGGCGCATACACGGCCGTGTCCGGCTGATGCGGCGCGCCGACGTACGGGTCGTTCGAGAGGTAGATGTCGCCAGGACGGATCCCCGGGTTGGCCGAGCGGTGCTCGAGCGTCCACTTGACCGTCAGGCAGTGCGAGGTCGAGAAGTACTGGAGGTTCGGGCCGAGGCACACGAGGTCGCCGTCCTCGGTCAGCACGCTCGCCTGATAGTCGCGGGTGAGCATCGTCACCGGCGAGACGCACAGGCGCTGGATCAGGTCCGCGTGCTCGAAGTTCGCGTTCAGGAGCGCGTAGCGGATCACCTCGGCGGTGACGGGGTCCACCTCGGCAGCCTGCTCGGTGTCGAGCTTCACCGACGGATCGATCGTCAGCTGCTTGGGCGGGATGTAAGAACGGGCGACGCCGTCCCAGAAGCCATCCGGGCGCTCGGCAGGAATCTCGTGGGCGGTTGCCGGCTCGGTGATCGTCATCGCTCAGGCCTCCAGGTCGAGCAGCAGATTGTCTGTAGCTGGGTCGCGGGTCAGCCGCTGACCCGGCGGAATCGGCACGGTCGTGTACGCGAGCTCGATCACGGCGGGCCCGGCGATGGTCTGCTCGCCGGCGAGCGCGGTGCCGTCGTAGATCGGGGTTGCCAGTGACCCATGCTCGGGCCAGTGCACATCTCGCGTGGTCGCCGGCGATGCGGGCTCGGCCGTCGGCTGCGCTGAAACGTCCCGAACATCGGCCGGGATCCGCGCCTCGACGCGGACGGCGAACACCTCGACCGCCTGAAATAGCGCCTTCGCGAAGGCGCCGAACTGGCGCTCATACTCGGCGTCGAAGTCCTCGAGCAGCTTTGCGCACGTGCGCTCGTCGATCGGGCCGTCGTCGATCGGGACCGGGACCGACTGGAGCAGCTGCTCGGCGTAGCGCATCAATGCGACGCGGTTCAGCTGAGGCTCCTGGCCCGGCATCGCGGCGCGCGCGTTCGCCTCGCCCTGCTCGACCGCGGCGCTCAGGTCGTCCGGGCTCAGCGGGCTGCGGGCCCGGCACTCGACCTCGTGGTGCTGGACGAGATCACCGGCCGCGATCCCGTATGCCGACAGGGTGGCGGCGCCGTTGCCGAGCGGGATCACGACCTGCTTGCAGCCGAGCTCGGCCGCGAACCCCCAGGCGTGCAGCGGCCCCGCGCCGCCGTAGGCGTAAACCACAAAGTCACGAGGATCGAGCCCCTGCTCGAGGGTGCGCTGACGGATCAGCATCGCCGCGGCGTGGTTGTTGACGCGCAGGATGCCGGCCGCCGCGTCCTCGATCGTCAGCTCGAGCGGCTCGGCGATCCGCCTGACGGCCGCGCGCGCGGCGTCAGCGTCGAGGTGCATGCCGCCGCCAAGGAACGCCTCGGGGCTCAGCAGCCCGAGCACGACGTCGGCGTCGGTCACCGTCGGCTCGGTGCCACCACGGCCGTAACAGGCCGGCCCGGGCGAGGAGCCTGCGGAGCGCGGCCCGACCCTGAGCCCGCCGTCGGTGGAGATTGAGGCGATCGAGCCCCCGCCGCACGCGATCGAGCGTGCGTCGAGGTTCGGCTGGTGGAACGTGTACTGGTCGATGATCTGCTGGCCTGAGACGACTGGGCGCCCGTCGATCAGCAGTCCGACCTCGAACGAGGTGCCGCCCATGTCCGTGGCGATCACGTTCTGATGCCCGGCGCGCTCGGCGAGCACCGCGACGCCACTGATACCGCCGGCCGGCCCGGAGCCGAGCAGACGAATCGGGCTCGTCCGCGCCTGCTCGACATCGGCCACCCCACCGTTGCACTGCATCACGAGCAGCCTGCCGTCGAAGCCGGCCTCATGCAGCCGGGTGACGAGCTGGTCGAGGTACGCGATCGACGCGGGGCCGACGTACGAGTTGATCACCGCCGCCACGGTGCGCTCGTACTCACCCTGCCGTGGGGCCGTCACCGAGGAGAGACTGACGAATGCGTCCGGCGCCAGCTCCCGCACGAGGGCCGCGAGCCGCTGTTCGTGCGCGTCGTTACGGAACGACCACAGCAACGTGATCGCGATCCCCTCGAGCTCGCCCCCGTCGAGCAGCGCCTTGAGCGTCTCGCGCGCTCGGCCCTCGTCGAGCGGCGCGATCACGGCGCCGTCGGCAGCCACCCGTTCGTGGATCTCAGCGATCGCCGCCCGCGCCACCAACGGCTCGGGCTTGCTCGTCGCGCGCACGTCGAACACCCGGTCGATCGGGATGCCGGCGGTGCGGCCGGCGCCGCGCATCATCGTCAGCGCATCGCGGTGCCCGGCGGTGGTGATCAGGCCAACCTTTGCCCCCCGCCGCTCGACCAAAAGGTTCGTGCCGATCGTCGTCCCGTGTCCCAAGCGCGCGGTCTGCGAGAGCAGCTCGGTGGTGCTCTGTCCGGTCGCCGTGGCGAGCTGGTCGAGGGCGTTGAGGACCCCCTCGGACACATCCGTGTCGTGAGTCGAGATTGCCTTCGCGTGATGCAACCTGCCCTCGGGGTCGATCCCCACGCAGTCGGTGAACGTTCCGCCGATGTCGACTCCGATGGCCCAGGTCATGGCTCTCCTCTCATTTCACGCTACCCAGCGACACCGGGTTCAGCCCGAGGTCGCCGTCAATTGAGATCTCCTGCGCGGTGATGTACCCCGCATCATCCCTCGCGAGGAGGGCAACAAGCGCCGCGACCGCCTCCGAGGTGGCCATCCGCCCCATCGGCAGCCCGGCGAGCACACGAGCGCCTCGCCGACGTGTCGGGCCGCTCACCCATGCCCCGACCAGCCCTGCGGGGCGTGTCAGCGACCGGTGAATCGCGGCGGCCGTCGCTCCGCGGCTGCTTGGACCCCCTCGCCGAAGTCGCTGGTCGCGAACAGCTTTGCCTGCTCGGCAGCTTCGTGCGCAGTCGCCTGGCGGATCCGGTCCGCCAGATCCCCGCGCATCGTCCGGCGGATGGAGCGGACCGCCAGTGGTGAAGAGGTGGCGATCTCATTGGCCAGAGCCACCGCCTCTTCGCGGAGGCGGTCGCTGGTCACCAGCCGGTCGCACAGGCCGATCGCGTGCGCCTCGTCGCCGCCCAACCGCGCACCCGTGTACAACAGCTCGAGGGCACGCTGGGAACCCACGACGAGCGGCAGGGTCACCGTGATGCCGAACCCCTGATGGATGCCCAGGCGGGCGAAGTTCGCGCTGAAGCGCGAATCGGGGCTGGCCACGCGGAAATCCGCTGACAATGCGACGCCGAGACCGCCGCCCACCGCCGCGCCCTGGACCGCCGCGACGACTGGCAAGCTCGCGGCGAACAATCTCACCGCCTGCTCATACAGGTCACCATCGGCCGGGTTCTGGGCGGCGAAGTTAGCCCCGGCACAGAAATGCTTGCCTTCCGAACACAACACGATCGCGCGGCATGAACCGTCGCTTTCGAGCCGTTCGTAGGCGTCGGCAATCGCACCGATCAGCGCGCCGTCGAAGTAGTTGTGAGGCGGCCGGTTGAACTCCACCAGCGCGACGTGCTCACTGGCCTGACGGGTCGAGACCTCGTTACTCACTCATAGCTCCGGTTTCGTGGCGTCGGTGACGTTTCTTCCCACCCCCGCCGAATTATCCCGGTGACCTCCCATGCCCGGCCAAGGGCGCTGGCATAAAAGGCCACATTCCGGGGGCGGACGGTTGCGGCAGACGGCCGAATATGAAACGCTTTTGCCGTGACCGGGAGGGGTACGCGTTGTCGGCGTGCTGGCGGGCTTGGGTGGCTCGGTATCGGCCTGCTCGTCCTGCTGTGTGCGGTGGCGCTGGCGTCGGCGGTGCCGGGAGAAGCGCGCGCGCTTTCGCTCCGAGGCCCCGCGGTCGCTGCGCCGGACAGCGCCTCGGGCGCGACCGGGCTGCCCGGCACGCCCGCGCCCAGCTTGAGCGCGGTGTTCAACACCCCGAATCTCGGCAGCCTGCTGGCCGCCGTGGGGTGCCCGATCGCGAAGTCGCTGCCGAGCCCGCCGGTGCCGAACCAGATCTCGCAGGTCATCTGCGCGCTGGGCGAGTTGAACTACGCCTACCGGACGGTGTACGTGGAGCCGAACGGCACCAAGCTGACCCGGATCACCCGCGCCCTGCTCGGCGTGCCCACGACGATCAACGTCGACGGACGCGGCCTGCCTGATTTCATCGGGACGGTCCTTCCCACCCTGTCGGGGCTGGGGCTGAGCCTGAACATCTCCCGCGTCGGCACGTTCGCGGCCGGCAGCCGGGTCTCGGTGGAGGCGATCGCGCTCGATCCGGCGGCCCCGGCTACGTACGTGGGGGCCGGGGAGGACGGTCTGGCGGCGGGCACCGACGCGGACTGGTCGGCGACCCTCACCCTGGTGTCCGACAGCACCGCCGGCAGCGAAGTCCGAGTCGCCCTGAAGAACTCCAAAGCGCCCTCGAAGGTGGCCGTCTTGGGCGAGCTGTTCTCGGGCCCAGATCCCGACGCTCCGACCAACGTGTCGCGGGGCGACGTGTCGTTCGCTCCGGTGCCTGCGACGCTGACGACGGACGTGAAGCTCGGGCAGTCGAGCCAGGAGGCCACGGTCACCTCGGCTGCCCCCACAGCGGTGGCGGCGACCGTGAGCCTGGTCAGCCCGAGCGACGACAAGGAGATCGCCGCGACCGTCAACAAGTTGAACAGCTCGCTTGACTTGGCCTACACGCACCCGAACGGCGACACGAAGGTGACCTACACCTCGGACGCGGCGGTGGGCGCGCTGAGTGCGCAGTATCGCGACACCGTGGACGGCTCCCTGACGACCGCGGCCGCTCTGGACGCGGCCAGCGTGCCGACCGGGCTGTCGGTGGTCCAGGCGGGGGCCCAGACGGCGGTCACCACCTCGGGCGGCGCGATCGGGCTCGTCGAAGCGCGTTACGGCTCCGCTCGTAACGTGCCGGCCTCCGTGCCGGGGACAGGCGCCTACGCCGCCTACCACGGCTATCAAGACGGCTCCTTGACAGCCGGCGTGCGCTTGCCGAACCTCAAGGCCCTGGCGCTGAACGCGGCCGAGCCGTTCAGCGGCGATCTGACACTGACCGCGCCGCTGGGGTACGTCGCGCTGTCCGCGCAGGACGACACCAAGGGCTATGTAGTGAACGGCGACCTGAACAACTTGCCCCAGCACACCACCGTGGGCATCAACCTGAGCAGCAGCGGCGGCGGCACCGTGACCTTCGACGGCCATGGCGCCGGGATCGACGAGATCGCGCTCGACGCCACCGACAGCAACGGCACGTTCTTCGGCCGGGCGAGCCGGATCGACGCCCAGATCGATCAGATCCCGGCCTCGGACACGATCACGTTCAACGACGGCGGCGGCGACGCTCAGACCACCCAGGCGACGGCGTCGGCCACGGCGCCGATCGGCACGATCACGCTGCTGGCGAGCGACGGGTCCGGCGCGCCCGCCGTGACCGGCTCGGGCGTCTGGTACACGGACACCCAATCGAGCTTCAACGCGTTCGCCCGGATCGACGGACTGAGCGGATTCAACGTGTCGCTGACCAGCACCGGCGGCTCGCTCCAGAGCGTGAACGGATCGCTCCAGACCGTGAGCCAGAACCCGGGCTGCCAGGGAACCGGCGGCCAGAACGTGACCGTCGAGCTCCAGACCGACTCGGGCAAGTTCGGCGGCACGATCGACGCGCTGCCTTCGTCGGTCAGCTTCCGCTACGGCCCCGACGCATCTGACAACACCATCATCGACTACACAGCCAGCGCGCCGATCAAGCAGATCACGGCGGACGCCAGCGGCCTCGCCTCGCTTGAAAGCCTCAGGGCGGGAGGAGACATCCTCCCCCCGCTTGACAGCTTCCATGCGCAGATCGACTGTCTGCCGGCACACGTGACGCTGGCGCTGGACAAGAGCGGGGAGACCAGCCTCAACACGTACGGGAGCCACCTCGGGGAGGTGATCGCTCAGGTCTACAGCCAGCAGGTGGGACCGGCGACGCCCGCGGATGTCGGCACTCCGGACGCACAGGACTCGATCAACCCAGCCGCCGCCGGCGATCAGCTCGCGTATTACGACCTCGACGCGAAGGGGATCAGCGTCGACCTCAAGCACGTGGGCAGCTTCGACTACCTGGACGACAGCTCCTCGGGCGTCCTGACGCTGAGCTATGACCTCGACTCCACGACGCCGCTCGCGTTCAACTACCAGTCCGACGGACCACCGACGGGCCTGCAGCTGGCGGGCACGATCGAGAATCCCCAACCCGGCACGCTGACCGTGAACCACGGCACGGACGGGACGATCCACATCCACTACGGCGCGAATCCCCAGAGCAGCAACCTGACGAACTCGGGCGCACTCGGCGAGATGGCCTTCGACGGTTACATCGCGCCGCAGACCGGAAGCCCCTCCTACCTTCAGGGAGTGCTCGGGAACGTGCCGGCGAACCTCGACGTCTGCCTCGATTACTCGACCGGGGTCGAGGACTGCGGTCCGCCGTGGGTAGCCTCGGATGCGACCTCCCTGGGCACCGACAACCCGCCGGAGAACTTCGCGGTCCAGGTTGTGCCCACCGATCTGACCGGCGCCGTGCCGGCCTCACCGCTGACGTTCAGCGGCGAGTTCTGCTTCGGAAGCGCGCAGAAGAGTGACTGTGACAAGACCGGCTCCGGCATGGGCGGCGGTCCCTCGGGGGTGTTTGTCGGCGGCAGCAATCCGCTCACGTTCAACTCGCTGATCGTCGGCTTCGGCTTCCACAACGACGACTGCTCACTCGAGTTCGCCTGCGGTCGCGTGTGGGCCGGGCTCGACACGACCGCCCAGGGCGCCTACCCGAGCGGCGAGCTCACCGGGCAGGTGCGCTACTACGAGAGCGGCGACAAGGACCCGCTGATCAAGTTCAACACCGACACCGGCGGCTATGTGAAGACCGATCAGTTCTACGCCTGGGCGTCGTACAGCGCCGGGGCGTCCACCGGATTCTCCGAGGTGACTGACGGCTCGATCAGCTGCGGCTCCAACCAGACTCTGCGGCTGAACGAGCTTGGCGGCATCAACCTGCTGAACAACGCCTTGGTGGGAATCTGCCCGTAGCGTCGTGAGCGGGTCGTCGCGAGTGCCATCCGTCGTCCGGCGCCGTCGGGACCACATGCCAGCGCTTTAGCTCACGCTTATACTCGCGTCGGTTTGATCCAGACTCGGCTGTTGGCGTTCGTCGCTCTCATTTACCTGACGCTTGGTGTGGCGCCGGCCGGGGCGACGGCGAATGCCGGTGCCCTCGACCCCAGCTTCGGCAACGGTGGTCAGGAGACAATCCACTTCGACGGCGCGGATGCGGCGTGGGGGATGACGCAACAGCAGGATGGTAAGCCCGTCATCGTCGGCCAGAGCGCGCCGGACGCATCATCGGCGGCGAACTGTGCCGTAGCCCGACTCAACCATGATGGCTCCCTGGACAGCTCGTTCGGCTCGGGAGGCCGGGTCGAGGTTTCCTTCGGCGGTGACGACGCGTGTTTCTCGGCGGCGGTCCAAGCCGACGGCAAGCTGCTCGTGGCCGGCAAATCAACGCTTTCGGGCGTCGACCGCTGGGCAATCGCCAGGTTGACCTCCAACGGTTCTCTGGATCCCACGTTCGGCAGCGGAGGCACGTTGGTCATTCCCTTCGCCCCTAACGGCGGCCGCGCTCTGTCGGTCCTCGTCCAGCCTGGTGGCGGGATCATCGTCACTGGTAACACTTCGACGGCTGCGACTCAGACCGACTTCACTGCGGTACGGCTCACTTCGAGCGGCGCGATCGACACGTCGTTCGGCACGAACGGGGCCGCAGTCGTTGACTTCGGTGGCGATGATCGCGTGGAGGCCGCGGCAGCGCAGCCCGACGGCCGGATTGTCCTCGCCGGGTCGACGACGGCCGGCACCGGGGGCCACAACTTTGCCGTGGCGCGGCTGAATCCGGACGGCTCCGAGGACGAATCGTTCGGCGTCGGCGGCAAGACGGCGGTCGACTTCGGAGGCGACGACGGGGCCGACGCGGTGGCCGTGCAGCCCGACGGCAAGATCCTGGTGACTGGGGACACGACGAACGGACCGGGCGCCGGAGACTTCGCGCTCGCGCGTCTGAATGCGGGCGGAACCCTTGACCCCTCGTTCGGCGCCGGCGGCAAGACGACGATCGACTTCGCAGGTGGCGCAGACATCCCGCTCGGGATGGCGTTGCAACCGGACGGCTCGGCGGTGCTCGCCGGGGCCACGACCACGACGGCGAACGCACAGCTGTTCGCGATCGCGCGAGTGACGTCGTCAGGCGCCCTCGATTCCACGTTCGGTGAGGGCGGTCAGACGACGTTCGATTTTGGGGACTCGAGCGTTGCCCGAGCGGTGGTAGTGCAGGCCGATGGCAACATCGTCGTGGACGGCGTCGTCGGAGGCGACGCGATGGCGGTCGCGCGCCTTCTGGGCGGAGCCGGCGGCTCGGTACCGGGGTCGCCCCCGCCGCTCTGTCACGGCGGGGCCGTGGCGGTCATCGCGCACGAACAGTGGCGCTGTACGCGGATCTCCGGCGTCGATGATGGATTGCTGCTCACGGCCGCAGATGTGCCGGGCTACCGCGCCGGGCGCGGCGGGGCGGGCGCGGCTAACGATGCCCTGGACGCGCGGGCGCCTCGGGGGGCGCACGCCACGGGCGCGAGCTTCGTCGACGGGAAGCGCCGCCTGTCCGTCGGGGTGTTCACGCTTTCCAGCTCTGGCAAAGCTCAGGCCGCGCTCCGAGGGGTGTCCGGAGGGCGACATCGAATCGCGCTCGTTCGAGCGGTGAGCGGGCTGCTCCGCGGCGAGTCGAAATCGCGCTCGACCGACCTTGCGGTCGCGTTCCAGACAGGTCGCGCTGTCGGCGCGGTGCGGCTGCGGGTCAGCGGCTCCGTATCCGGCGCGAAGCGCGTGCTCGCGAGCTATGCGAAGGAGCTTGCCGTTCGGCTCCGACGCGTGCTGTCGCTGTCGGCGTGGGCGAAGACGGTTGACGGCATCCGACCCGACGGTTCATTTACACCGCGGATTGCCCTGCAGGCGTTCACGCTCGCAGACGGGCCCGTGCCCGGAGTGCGCCGGCCGTCCGGTCCGGCCGGACCGTCGCTGGACGGCACCTCCGCGATCCGCATGGTCGCGAGCGTGTGGACCAAGCTGACCGGCGCTCAGAAGGCGGCGATCGATCGCGATCTCGGCGCGGCCCACGCGGGAGCCTCCGCATCTGCAGCCGCGAGGGCCAGCGCGTCCGGCCTCACGCCCGAGCCCGCATTGCAGGCGCTGGCCGACAAGTACAACGCGATCTACCGCGGCAAGATGCCAAGCGCCCCACCGGTGACGATCAGGGTGTTCAAAGCGCCGGGGCCGCTCCCGAGAGGCGACTTGGCCAATTCGCTGCCGGTCAACGCGAACGGCCAATGGGGTGTTGGCACGCCCGCGTACTGCCGGGTCCAGGTCGCACCCGCGACCCTCGATCGGGCGTCGCCGCAACTGAACGAGATCATGGCCCACGAGACGTTCCACTGCTACCAATTCGTGCTTGATCCCGGTTGGCAACAGGAGCCGCAGTGGGTCTTGGACGGGACCGCGGAATGGGCGGCGCAGACCGTCACCGGAGCTGATATCGGTTGGCTCCCCGCCTATTTCGCCACGGTCGACCGTCCGCTGTTCTCGCGAACCTATGACGGCGTTGGGTTCTGGGGCCATGTCGACGAGTCCGGGGGCCGGGAGAGCCTCTGGGCGAAGATGCCGGGCATCCTCAGGGCGCACGACCCCTCGGCCACGTTCGCGGTCGCCGGTGGAACCTCCCCCTCTTTCTACGAGACCTGGGGCTCAGCGGCCTGGCGCTTCGCCGGCGCCGGCGCCGCGTGGAACCAGACGGACCCCCATGCGTCTGCTCCGTCCAACCCTGCCGTTCCAGCCACCCCAGTTTCGAGCAACGCCTTCGTTCGCTCCCAGCCCTACTCGGTCAGCGAATACGTCGTCCAGGGGGCCGCCGACCAGCCGCTGGTCGAGATCATCGGGAGCGGCACCGTCAGAGCCGGTACCACGGCCACGGACTATGGCGTCATAACCGATGGGAAGTGGTTCTGTATGGCTGCGAAGTGCGAGTGCCCGCCCGACGAGGAATCGTCGATCCCGCCAAACGTAGCGCTCGGGGGCGGAACGCTTCAGCTCGCGGTGTCCGACGGGCCGTCCGCCGGCGTGGGCCAGGCCACCTACCACTCGCTCGATGAGTTCTGCAAAGGGAACCCGGGAACGGGCCCTGGGTCGGGTGGGGGCGGGGGAACAGGGGGCCCGGGCCTCCAAGTGCGCTCGTTACAGAACGCCTCCATACTCGGGACGATCGACAGTGGCTCTTGCTCGTTCAACGGCAACGGCTTCCGCGCCACGGGCAGCGGCAGCGGCTACCGCTTCACGATGATGATTGCTAACGCCAAGAAGCCCGGGCAGTACACGATTCCCAACAACAACACGGCTACGTACGTGAAAGTGAGCCAGGGTGGGACGACTTACTCGACGCTCGGGCGAAACACCACGGTCCTGGGCGTGACCGGCGGTAGAAATGCGGGGACGGCGATCATTCGCACTCGGCGTGTCCGCGTCGGCAAGCGCACCGTCACGCGTTACCGGATCGCGGTCGGGATCGATGACCTCATCACGGGCGGACAACCCGGAGTCGCACTCATACCGGGGCCTGGCGGACTTGCGTGTTGAACCCCGTCTGAGCTGACAACGGCGGCGCTTCAAACGAGGTCAAACGCGATCTGCCGATTAACGACGAAACCTCCGATCTCTCGGAGGCCTCGATTTCCAGCGGATTCTTGATAGCGGGGGCGGGATTCGAACCCGCGACCTTCGGGTTATGAGCCCGACGAGCTACCAGACTGCTCCACCCCGCGGCGGACCATCGAGTGTAGCGAATTGAGGCCCATCGGTGAAGAACCCGGCTGGCTCGCCGAGGCGGCGGCGCCACCCTCGATGTTGATCCGCGGCAGCCGTGAATCGATCGATTCGGGCAACTTCCAGGTCAACGGCCCCAGCAGCTCGAGTACCGCCGGCAGCATCACGCACCGCACGACGAGCGCATCGAGGAACACGGCGGCGGCGAGGCCGAAGCCGAACTCCTTGATCGAGCGCTGGTCGCCGAGCATGAAGGACAAAAAGACGCAGATCATGATCGCGGCGGCGGCGGTGATCACGCGGCCGGTGAAGGCGATGCCGTCGGCGACCGCGGTGCCGGCGTCGCGGTGGCGGACCCATTCCTCGCGCACGCGGGAGATCAGAAACACCTCGTAGTCCATCGACAGGCCGAACACGACGGCGAACATCAGCACCGGGATCCAGGGCTCGATCGGGCCCTTCTGGATCCCGAGCAAGCTCGACCCCCAGCCGTATTGGAACACGGCGACGGTGGCGCCGAGCGCGCCGCCGATGCTGAGCAGGTTCATGACGGCGGCCTGCAGGGGGATCACGAGCGAGCGGAAGATCACGAACAGCAGCAGGGCTGAGAGCACGACGACGAGCCCGATGAACAGCGGCAGCTTGCCCGCCAGCACGTTCGAGAAGTCGATCGAGCCGGCGGTGAACCCGCCGACCAGGGCGCCGACGCCGTAGCGAGCCTTCAGCGGCGGAAGCACCGTGTGCCTCAAGTGGTTAACGAGATCCGTGGTCGGGCTGGCCTGCGGCGCGGAGCCGGGATAGGCCTGCAGCACGACGACTCTGCCCGACGGCGCCACGCGCGGCGCCGTCACCGCCACCACGTCGGACGTGCCCGCGACCGCGGAGCGAATCGCGGGGACCGCCGCCTGGGCCTGCGCCGAGCTGTGCACCTGGACGACGACCGTCAGCGGACCGTTGAAGCCCTGCCCGAAGCCCTGCGCGAGCAGGTTGAACGCGTGGTAGCTGCTCGTGTTGGTCGGGTCATTGCCGGCGTCACTGGTGTCGAGGCGGAGACCGAACACGGGCACGAGGACGAGGATCATCACGGCCAGCGATACCGCCGCCAGCGGCACCGGGCGCCGCTGCACGGCGACGCTCCACTGTCGCCACCGGGATGGCCGTGGCGCCTTTCCGGCAGCCTCGCGGCGCCGTGCGGCGCGCGTCGGACGCACGAGCCGCTCGCCCCAGCGCGATAGCAGAGACGGCAGCACGGTCAGCGACGCTGCCAGTACGAGGAGCACGGCGAGCACGGAGGCGATCGCCAAGCCGTACATGAAGCTGACGCCGGTCGCGAACATCCCGAGCAGCGCAATGATCACGGTCGTGCCGGCGAGCAGGATCGCACGGCCCGAGGTATCCATCGCCTCGACGATCGACTGCTCGACGTCCCCGTGGCGCAGATAGTTCTCCCGGAACCGGGTGACTATGAACAGCGCGTAGTCGATGCCGACCCCCAACCCGATCATCACCGCCAGCTGGGGCGAGACGTTCGACATGCTCGTGACGTGGGTCGCGAGCCCGACCAACGCAATGCCCGTCACGAGCCCGAACCCGGCGGTGATCAGTGGCATCCCGGCGGCGGCCAGCGAGCCGAACGTCAGCAACAGGATGATCAGCGCGGCGATCACGCCGACCCCCGTCGCGGGGCCGATGCTGAAGCCCTCGGCCTGCTCGATCACCTGGCCGCCGGCGGCGATCTGCAGGCCGGGAACGTGGATCGCGTTGATCGCGTTGAGCACCGGCTTGCCCGTCGTACTCGGAAGCAAGTTGGCGCGCTTTGAGTAGTTGACCGTCGCGAACGCGGTCGTTCGGTCACGCGAGACCTGGACCGCTCCGAGCGACGCGTACGGGCTCACGACGGTGACGACGTGCGGCATGTGCGTCACGCGCGCGATCAGCGGCGCGATCACTGAGCGCACGGCCGGCGAGTCGATGTTGCCGCGCGCGTAGTGGAAGACGATCGTGTCGAGATCGCCGCTCTGGGACTTGAACTCGCTCTGCAGCAGGTTCAGCGCGTGCTGGGACTCCGTGTTCGGGAGGCTGAAGTTGGTCGAGTAGTTGCGTCCAACCGCGGTCGCGATCACCGTCGAACCGATCGCGATCGCGATCCATCCAGCGATCACCCAGCGCCTATGGGCTATGCACCAGCGACTAAGTCCGATCATCGCGCGTACCTCGAGGAGAGCGAAGGTGTGCCGACTGCGGCGGAATCTACTTGGCACCGGTTTCTTGAGCAGGTGGGCGCGGAGAGGCGGCACACATCTGGTTCACAGTCGGCACGAATGCGCCTTGATCCGTTACAGCGATCGGCCGCATCCTTTGACGCATGGCGACACTGCCGGACAAGATCAGAGCTGAGAACAGGATGCGAGACCTGCTCGAGGCGGAAGGGATGCCCCTGCCAGACCACGTCGAGTACGGCTACGGGTGCATTCGACTGTTCTGGACGAAGTCGAAGGTCGCAGTCGTGGTCGACATCGACGACTACTCCGAGATCGACGCCGAACGTGGGATCGAGTCGCACTAGCCACGGCGGCCGCCTGCATGGAGAGCGGGCACCGCCGCGGCCGTCGCCAGAATCCCTGACGTGCAAGCGAACCTCTCTGGAGCGATCTACGGGACGATCTCAGTCGGGGCGCTGCTCGCGGCGGAGAGCGCCCAGCGCGAGACCTACGTCGAGACGATCGGCGCCGTCGGGCTCGCGCTGATCCTCTCCGGGGCTGCACACGCGTACGCATCGAGCGCCGCCAAGCGCCTCGAGGACGAGCAGCACCTAACCCCGAAGGGGCTTATCGAGGCGATGACGCACGAGGTGGCGATCCTCGCCGGCGCGGCGGTGCCGCTGCTGATGCTGGTCGCGTTCGGCATCGCCGGTGCGGCTTTGTCGACCGCCGTGACGGCGGCGATCTGGAGTGCGGCCGCGATGATCGTCGGGATCGAGGTCACGGCGGCCATCCGCGTCGGGGCCAGGGGCCGTGAGCTCGCCGCACAGACGGCGGTCGGGATCGGGCTCGGGCTGTTGGTGATCGCCATCAACGCCGTCTTACATTGAACTGGCCGGGGCGCCAGCGCGACTCGCACGGCAGGCACTTCCCGTCTTCGGTGAAGACGTTCTGGGCGACCATCTCGATCACGTCATCGAGGACCGCCGTGGCCAGCGCGATCTCCGCGGAGGGACGGAGCGCGGCGAGCTCGTCGAGCATGTCGCGCAGGACGAACCGCGTGTCGTGATGGACCTGTAACAGCTCGGGCCCGGTCAGCTCCGTCGCGTCGAGCTCGGTCATGTGGTTGATGATCATGCTGGTGACGGCGGTCACTCCCAGCAGCTGCATCGCGAGCGTGCTGAGAACGTCGGCGTCCGGATCTTCGGTGGGGTAGTTCATGCAATCCAGAGCCGCTGATCGCTGAGATCCACCCCCGCGCCTCGAACATTCGTTTAGTTGATGCCTGAACGCTCCGGGCTCGGGTAGCGCTGCGGTAGCGCCTTCTCTCGTCATCAACACGACACGGCGGCGCTGTACCCCGAAACGGAGTGGAGGAGTAATGGCGGCGACAAGCCAGAGCGGTTCAAAGAACCGTGCCTCATCACACGCAAAGACATCCTCGAACGGATCGTCGGAGTCGTCGAGCCCGGCACGCTCGAGCGCGGCGAGTTCGAGCCCGGCGAGGTCACGGGCGGCGACCAGGGGCCGCGCGGCGAGCTCAGGCGGACAGACGCGGAAGCCGGCCAGTGGTGGCAGCAGTAGCCGGTCCGCCGCACGGAGCAAAGCAACGAAGAACGCCAAGTCGGGCGCGAGCGGCTCCAAGCCCAGCGCCAGCGCCGCCAAGTCCGGCGCAAGCGCCAGCGCCGCCAAGTCCAGCGCCAGCGCCACCAAGTCCGCGGCGACCAATGGCGTCGCCGAGCACCTGTCAGCGCGCCAGGCGCTGACGACTGTCGGCGTGCCGACGGCAACGGGCGCGCTCGGCGTCGTCGGCGGTGTGCTGCTCGCGCGTACGACGCTTCAGCGCAGGCGAAAGCTGCTGGGCGTGCCGCTCCCCGGGGTCAAGCTCGACCTCACGAACGTCAGTCGGCAGATCGGCGAGGCGGGGCGGCAGTTCGGACGGCTCGCGAGCGAAGTGCAGGCCGTGCGCGAGAAGGCGGAGAAGATCAGCCGCGCGGTCGGCTGAGGCCTGACGATGGCTGCAACGGCTACACGCAAGGCCCCGGCACGCAAGCGGCGTGCACCGGCCAAGGCGCCCAAGCGCGCGGCCGGCAAGGCGGCGAAGGCGGTGTCCGAGGACATGCCGTCGCTTCCGAAGCCGAACAAGCTCGCCAAGAGGCTCGCGGCCAGGGTGATCAAGAAGATCGCGAGCCGGGCGCTCGCGTCCGGCGCGGAGCTGATCCGCGCGGCCGCCGATCGGGCGGCCGCGACCGGGAGCGACGCGGTCGAGGAGGCGACCCGGCGGAGGCTGCCGATCCAGCGCGCGGTCGACATCGCGGTGCCGCTCCGGGTCGCCTGGGATGAGTGGATGGCGTTTGAGTCCCTTCCCGAGGGCGTCCACACGGTGGTCGAGATCGAACGCGACGGCAACGAGCTGATCGGCCAGAAGTCGGGCCTGGGCTCGGGCGACTGGGCGGCCGAGATCCTCGACCAGCGCGAGCTCCAGAGCTTCGCGTGGCAGTCCAACGAAGGGGCTGACTGCGCCGGCCTCGTCACCTTCCACGAACTCAGCGAGCGGTTGACGCGGATCGAGCTGAACCTTGATGTCGAGCCGATGAGCGTGCCAGAGACGCTGTCGCTCGCGACGCACCTCGCCGACCACCGAGCCGAGGTCGACCTGCGCCGCTTCAAGGCTCGCCTCGAGCTGATCAACCCCGACCTCTACGAGGACCAGCCGGACCAGCAGAACGACCCAGACGATCGGGACGACCGGGACGATCGGGACGACCGGGACGACCGGGACGACCGGGACGACTCAAACGATCCAGACGACGCGGATGACGCGGATGACGCGGACGACGCGGATGACGAGGACGAGGCCGCCTGAGCGGCCCGCGTCCACCAACTGAAAGGGAGGCAAGAGATGTCAGCGATGGCAATGCAACGAGGCGGTGGCGGCGGTTATGTCCAGCGCTCCAGCTCGGCGGGGCTCTACGAGATCCTCGACCTGCTGCTCGACAAGGGGCTCGTCGTGGACGTGTTCCTACGGGTGTCGCTCGTCGGGATCGAGCTGCTCACGGTCGACGCACGGATCGTGATCGCGAGCGTCGACACGTACCTGCGGTTCGCCGAGGCCGTCAACCGACTTGACCTGAGCGAGAGCGGCGGCGAGGGCCTGCCGGAGATCATGGAGAACATGACCGAGGACGGTGCCGCGAACAAGACCAAGGGCGTCCTCGAGGGAGCCAAGGAGAAGCTGTTCGGCTCGGACGAGGACGAGGACGAGGGCGACGAGAAGGAGTCGAACGGCGGCTCGCGCAGCAAATCCTCATCCTCATCGCGGTCCGGCTCGTCCCGCTCGCGCCAGCGCGCATCGACACGCGGACGCTCGTAGGCGATGGCCGTGTCAACGACAGCACCGACCTACGTCTACGGCGTTCTCAGCGCCGGCGAGCGGCCACCTGCCGCGACCGGGATCGGCGGCGCACCGCTGCGGGAGGTCACAAGCGACGGCATCGCCGCACTGGTGAGCGACATCGGCGATCAGCAGCTCGCGCTCGGTCGGGAGGAGATGACGACGCACGCGCATGTACTCGAGGCCGCACTCGCCCGCGGAACGGTGCTGCCGATGCGCTTCGGGGTCGTGATGGAGGGCGAGCCGGCCGTCAGGCGGCAACTGCTCGACCCGCATCACGACGAGCTCACGCGACAGCTACGCGAACTGAACGGCAAGGTCGAGCTGCGGCTGCGCGCGGTCTACCAAGAGGAGAGCCTGATGCGCGAGGTGGTCCGCGAGGACCTGGACGTCGCCAGGCTGCGTCACTCACTGCGCGGCGCGTCCGAGGACGCGACGTACTACGGCCGGATCCGCCTCGGCGAACTGGTCGCCAACGCGATCGAGCGCAAGCGAGAGGTCGACGTCCGGGCGATCCTCGAGCCGCTGGAGCCGCTCGCCTTGGATACGAGGATCGCCGAGGTCTCGCACGAGCGAATCGTCGTCAACGTCTCATTCCTGGTCGCCACAGACCACCTGCCCGAGTTCGACCGAGCGGTCGACGAGCTCGGAGCAGCACAGCGGGACCGGATGCGGTTCAAGTACACCGGCCCGCTGCCGCCGCACTCGTTCGTCGAACTGCGGACGGAGGCGTAGCGCGATGGGCTTGTTCACCGGCCTGCTCACGCTTCCCCTCGCACCCGTCCGCGGCGTCGCCTGGGTGGCCCAGCAGGTGGCCGACGAAGCCGAGCGGCAGATGTACGACGAGGAGCGGATCCGGGCGGAGCTGCTCCAGGTGGAGCTCGACGCCGAGGACGGCAAGCTCGATCCCGAAGAGCAGCAGCGGATCGAGGAGGAGCTGTTCGAACGCCTCGCGGCTGCGCAGGCGCGTGACGAGGAGGAGGCGTATGGCTGAGCGTCGGCGGAGCAACAGCAACGGCAACGGCGCGAGCGGCCGCGGCATGTCCGCTCGCGAGGCGGTCGAGACCGTGCGCGGCGACTTCCCCCATCTGCTCGGTCGTCCGGTCGAGTCCGTGCTCGCCGTCGAGCGCGTGGATGAGGACGGGTGGATCGTGATGGTGCAAGTCGTCGAGCTCGAGCGGATCCCGCGCTCGACCGACATGCTCGGCGCCTACGCAGTCCAGCTCGACAAGGGCGGCGAGCTCGTCGGATACCGACGCCAGCGCCGCTACAACCGCGGACAGGCGGACGAGGACTAGCGATGCCCGGACTCGACCCCGGATCCACGAACCGCCTACCGCAGACCTATGGTCGCGCCGATCTGCGCCCACGTGACGGAGGCCCCGCAAACCTCGCGGACATCCTCGAACGCGTGCTCGACAAGGGGATCGTTATCGCAGGGGACATCCAGGTCAACCTGCTCGACATCGAGCTGCTGACGATCAAGATTCGGCTGCTCGTCGCGTCGGTCGACAGGGCGCGCGAGATGGGGATCAATTGGTGGGAGACGGATCCTCACCTGTCCCGCGCCACCGAGCAGCTCGAGGACGAGAATCGCGACCTGCGCGCCCGGCTCGAGCGGCTGGAGCGAGCGATCGAGGAGCAGACCGGTGGCAACGGACGCTGACCGGCAGCTGCAGACCGCGCTGCGGGTGCTCCTCGCCGGCGACATCAGCGAGCTGATCGCCGACGCCCGCCGGGACGCCCAACGGCGGGTACGTGCGCGGCTTACCGATGAAATCACCGAAGCGCTGCTGGCGGGGGCGCACGAAGCGATCTGCGAGCCCGCCCAACGCAAGCCGGCCCAGCGCGAGCCGGCCCAGCGCGACCCCGCGCCGGAGCGGCCAAGTGAGGAGACCACCGGCTTCTACGTCTACTGCGTCGTCTCGGCGGACACCCAGGTGCCGACGCTCGCCGACGCGATCGATCCCGCACTTCCGCCGAAGGTCATCCGCGAAGGCCGCCTGGCGGCAGTCGTGAGCGAGGTGGCGCTCGAAGATTTCGGCGAGCAACGGCTGCGCGAGCGGCTCGCCGACATGGAGTGGCTCGAGCGGGCCGCCCGCACCCACGAGGCCGTGCTCGACGCGGTCGCGCGAAACGCGACGCTGATCCCGTTGCGGCTCTGCTCGGTGTATCGCGACCTGAGCGGCGTCCTCGAGATGCTCGAGCGCGAGGCGCCGGCGCTGGAACGCGCGCTGGAATACCTGTGCGGCAAGAGCGAGTGGGCCGTGAAGGTGTTCGCGCGGCCCCGCGCAACCCGCCACCACGCGCACGCCGACGGCGACTCGGGCACCGACTACATGCACAAGCGCAAGGACGACCGTGACCGGCGCCGCGGCGCGGATCAAGAGCTGCATGCCGCCTGCGTCGCGATCCACGAACGGCTGAGCGAGGTCGTCGCCGCCGCGACGACATCGGCGCCGCAGCGTCCTGAGTTGAGTGGGCACCCGGGCCCGATGCTGCTCAACGGCGTGTACCTCGTCGAGGACGATCAGCTGCAGCCGTTCCTGGACACCGTCGACCTACTGCAGGCCGAACACGACGCGGACGGGCTCGAGCTCGTGAGTACCGGTCCGTGGCCGGCCTACAACTTCGTCCCGGGCACGATCGGAGCCGCGTGGTGAGCCAAGCATTGGCGGTCGCCCCAAGCTCGAATCTCGCGCTGATCGACCTGCTCGACCGGCTGCTCCAGGGCGGCATCGTGATCCAGGGAGACGTCATCCTCGCGGCCGCCGAGATCGATCTCGTCAGGCTCGACCTGCGGATCCTGGTCGCGGCGATCGACAAGGCGGTGGCCCGATGACCGTGCTCCTGTACGGAGTCACCGACGGACAACTTGTGGCGCAGCTTGGCGACGGCCTTGCGGGAGGCCGGCTGCGCCACCTTTCACATCGACACCTCAGCGCGGTTGTGAGCGACATCGAGCGCGCACCGATCCCGGGCGGCGAGACGCTGTCGGTGTACGAGTCGGTGATCGAGCGGCTGATCGACAGCTGCACGCTGCTCCCCGCTCGCTTCGGCGCGACCGCAACATGCGACCGCGAGATCACCGACATGCTTGCCGAACGAGGCGTCGAGCTGACTGCCGCGCTCGAGCTCGTTCGATGCGCGGTCGAATTCGCGGTCCATGCCGCCCCGCCGAACACGCTCACCGAAAGGACCGACAGCACCGACAGGACCGACAGGACCGACGCCGAGGGCCCCGGCACCGCATACCTGCGCCGACGCCTTTCCGAGCAGGTCCGGACCCGGGATCTCGCGACCCAGATCAGGGCGGCCGCGGGCGACCTCGTCCGCGCCGAGCGGGCCGGCAGCACGGGCTCCGTCGCGTACCTGGTTGTACGGAGCGCTGCTGAGGACTTCGTGCAGCGGACGACCGCGGTTGGCGCGACGGTCACGGGGCCCTGGCCGCCCTACAGCTTCGTCGGAGGCATGCCATGAGCACCCGAGTCGAGACCGATCCCGAGCAGCTCGAGCGCGGCCTCGCCCACCTGGTCCTGACGATCATCGAACTGCTGCGCCAGCTGATGGAGCGCCAGGCGCTGCACCGGATCGAGGGAGGAAGCCTGACCGCCGAGGAAGTCGAGCGGCTCGGACGGACCTTCATGGCGCTCGCGGACAGGATGGAAGAGCTGAAGGCCGCCTTCGGACTCGAGGGCGAGGAACTGAACATGAACCTGGGTCCCCTCGGGGACCTGCTCTAGGACACGAGGAAGGAGAACGAAGTGGCTACGTCACAGCAACGTCTGTACGAGATCCTGATGGAGCGATGCATGACCGATCGCTACCCGAGTCACCAGCTGCTCAACAGGATCGAGGAATCACTGTGGACCTCCGAGCAGGTGGTCGGCTACGTCAACATGCTGCTCCAGAAGATCGATGAGTCCTGGTACCCGAGCCTGCAGCTGCTCGACCGGGTCGAGCGGATGATGGCGCTCGCGGCCGTCGCCTCGAGGAGCGCTGCGTGATGGCCGGCAAGGCATTGCGCTCACTCAGCAGGACCGCCGGCGAGCGCATTGTCGGCGTCCGTCCCGGTCCGCTCCGCGCGGCCATCGCCGCGACGATCGCCGGCGCGGCCACCGGTGCGGTCACATACAAGCTGTTGCGAAGCGGCTCGTGATCGCTAGCCGCCAGCGGCCATCCGCCGGTACCGCGCCACGGCCAGCGGCGCGAATAGGCCCATGATCACCAGCGTCCAAACGAACGCGCCCCACACGTTGTTGCCGGCCCCCGGATAGCCGATCCAGAGGTAGCGGATCGCGTCGACGATCAGCGTAAACGGGTTGATGTTCGCGAACGCGCGCAGCACGGCAGGCATCGAATGGACCGGTACGAACGCGGACGAGATGAACGTCAGCGGGAACACGGCGATGAAGCCGACCGAGTTCGCCGACTCCGGTGAGTTGACGAGCAGCCCGAGGAACGCGAACACCCACGAGAACGCGTAGCCGAACATGATCAGCAGGCCGAAGCCGGCGACCACGTGCAGCACGCTGGTGTGGAACGAGAAGCCGATGATCAGCCCGGTGACGACGAGCACGACGACCGACAGGGTGTTGGTGACGACGTCGGCGAGCGTGCGGCCGGCGAGCACGGCGGCGCGGGCCATCGGCAATGAGCGGAAACGGTCGATCAGCCCCTTGTGGACGTCCTCGTTGAGCCCGAGCGCGGTGACGAAGCCGCCGAAGGCGATGTTCTGGACGATGATGCCCGGGATCAAGAAGTCGGCGTAGTTGCCGTTCGGCACGTGGATCGCGCCGCCGAACACGTACCGGAACAGCAGCACGAACATGATCGGCTGGACCGTGAACGCGATCAGCAGCTCGGGCGCGCGCGGCAGCCTGACCAGGTTGCGCTCGGCGATCACGAGCGTGTCGGAGACGAGCCGTCTCACGCCGCCGCCTTGTCCTCGGCCGCAACGGCCGCCTCGTCGCCGTCCTCGGCCGCGTGGCCCGTCAATGCGAGGAACACGTCGTCGAGCGTCGGGCGGCGGAGCGCGAGGTCATCGACGCCGACTCCCGCCTCGCTCAGGCGGTGCACGGCATCGACGATCGTGCCGCTCCGTCGGCGCACGCTCAGTTTCACGACCCGCTCCTCCACGACGGCCTCATCGTCGGACAGCGACGCCAGCGCCCGTACGGCGGCCGACGGATCGGCACCGTCCTCGAGCGTGACCTCGAGCCGCTCGCCGCCGACGCGGTCCTTGAGCTGGTCGGAGGTGCCCTCGGCGATCACGCGGCCGTGATCGATCACGGCGATCATGTCGGCGAGGCGATCGGCCTCGTCGAGGTACTGCGTCGTCAGCAGCACCGTCGTGCCACCGGTCACGAGGCCCTCGATCACCTCCCACATGCTCAACCGGCCGCGCGGGTCGAGCCCCGTCGTCGGCTCGTCGAGGAACAGCACCGGCGGCCGCGCGACGAGCGCCGCCGCGAGGTCGAGCCGCCGCCGCATCCCGCCCGAGTACGTCTTGACCGCGCGGTCGGCCGCCTCAACGAGGTCGAACCGCTCGACCAGCTCACGGCCGCGGACCTTCGCCGCCGCCCGCTTGGAGCCATACAAGCGGCCCACCATGACGAGGTTCTCGAGCCCGGTCAGGTTCTCGTCGACGGCCGCGTACTGGCCGGCGAGGCCGATCCGCTCTCGCAGCGCGGTCGCGTCGCGGACGACGTCGAGACCGACGACCGACGCGCTCCCGGAGTCGGGCTTCAGCAGCGTCGTCAAGACGCGCACAAGCGTCGTCTTCCCGGCGCCGTTCGGCCCGAGCAAGCCCAGCACGGTCCCGGTCGCGACGGTCAGATCGACGCCGTCGAGCGCCCGGACGTCGCCGAACGCCTTCCGGATCCCGGTCACGCTGATCGCGAGATCGGCTCCCGCTGGCCCCGTTAGGCTCACCCGCCCCAGATTAGGCGATCATGCGCGCGGCCTGCCAGCCGGCGCAAAAAACACTAGACGCCCCACCTCGCACATAAGTAGGATGAGGCCAGTGTGCTGTCCGGTAGTTAGGGTGCATGGAGCGCGAGACCCGGGGGCCGTCGGGCAAGGACGCAGATGCGAAGGCGTGGCCCTGCCACGTCGAGCATCGAGGACGCGGCCAGGCGGTCATCCGGGGCCGCGATACATGTGCCCTAATTGCCGGAGAGTGCACCGGTGAGTGGCAACCCCTCGGTCGCCGAAGTCGTCGGCCACACGATCGCCGCCCAGGGGGTGCGGGATGCATTCGGTCTGCTGGGTTCGGGCAACCTGATCGTCACGAACGCGCTCTGCAGTGGCGGCGCGACCTTCCACGCCGCGCGCCACGAGGGCCCGGCGACCTCGATGGCCGACGGCTACGCACGCGTGAGCGATCGCGTCGGCGTCGTCAGCGTCCACCAGGGCCCCGGGCTGACGAACACGATGACCGGCCTCGCGGAGGCGGCGAAGTCGCGCACGCCGCTACTCGTCCTCGCCGGCGAGACGCCGGCGGCCGCGCTGACCTCCAACTTCCGGATCGACCAGCACGACCTTGTCGAGTCGGTCGGCGCGATCGCCGACCGCGTCCACGGACCGAACAGCGCCGCCGACGACGCCCAGCGGGCATACCACCGCGCGATCACCGAGAGACGGCCCGTCGTGCTGATGCTCCCGATCGACATCCAGCCCCAGCCAGCGGTGCAGACCGAGCCCTCGCAGCCGCCACCGCCGCCGCTGGCGCCGCCAGCTCCGAACGCGCGGGCAATCGACGACGCGCTCTCGGCACTCGCGAACGCGGAGCGCCCGGCGATCATCGCCGGCCGCGGCGCCGTGATCGCGGACGCGGGTGAGGAGCTCGAACAGGTCGGCGCGCGAATCGGCGCGATCCTCGCGACCTCCGCGCCGGCCAACGGCCTGTTCGCCGGACTGCCGTACGCGCTCGGGATCTCCGGCGGGTTCGCATCACCGTTCGCCGCCGAGCTGCTGCCGCAGGCCGACGTGGTTCTCGTGGTCGGCGCGTCCGTCAACCACTGGACCACCAAGCACGGGGCGATGATCAACCCGAATGCGACCGTGATCCAGGTCGACCTCGCCCCAGGCGCGATCGCCCGCAACCGCCCAGCCGACATCGCGATCCTCGGCGACGCGCGCGTTACGGCAGCAGCGCTCGCGGCGGCGCTCGAAGGGGTCAGCCACCACGGCTTCCGCACGCCGGAGCTGGCGAAGCAGATAGCGAGCCGGCGCTGGCGCCACGAGCCCTACGAAGACGGCTCGACGGATAACCAAATCGATCCCCGCACGCTCACGATCGCGTTCAACGACAAGCTGCCGCCGGACCGGCAGGTGGCGGTCGACTCGGGCCACTTCCTCGGCTACCCGAGCCAGTATCTCGACGTCCCGGACGCCCGCTCGTGGGTATTCCCCAACGGCTTCCAGGCGGTCGGCCTCGGCCTCGGGAACGCAATCGGTGCCGCGGTCGCGAGACCGGACCGCACAACCGTCGCGGCAATCGGCGACGGCGGCGCGTTCCTGGCGCTCGCCGAACTCGAGACGGCCGCGCGCGAGAGCCTGAACAACCTGATCGTGCTGATCTACGACGATGCCGCTTACGGCGCCGAGGTCCACCACTTCGAGCCGATGGGCCACGACGTGTCGCTGGTCAGGTTCAAGGACGCCGACCTTGCGGCGATCGCGACCGCGGCCGGCTGCGAGGCCCACACGGTCCGAAGCACAGACGACCTGCAGGCGATCGACGACTGGGACCACAAACGCCCGCTCGTGCTGGACGCCAAGGTAAACCCGACGATCGTCGCGGAATGGCTCGAAGAGGCGTTCCGCGCCGGCTGAACCTCAAGGAGAACCAACCGACCATGTCCACAGCCGCCAGCATTCTCGAATCAGTCGAGATCGTCGACCTCACCCAGCCGCTGAGCGAATCGACGCCGGTGATCCAGCTCCCGCCCCCGTTCGCCAACACCCCGGGGCTGTCACGGACCGAGATCAGCAAGTACAACGACGCCGGCCCAGCGTGGGCGTGGTACACGCTGACGCTCGGCGAGCACGTCGGCACGCACCTCGACGCGCCGATCCACTGGGTCACCGGCCAGGACGGCAACGACGTGGCGTCGGTCCCCCCCACCCAGCTGATCGGTCCAGCCTGCGTGATCGACAAGACCGAAGAAACGGAACAGGACAACGGCTACCTGCTCACGGAAGCGGACCTGAACAGCTGGGAGCAGGAGAACGGCCCGTTCCCCGACCGGGCGTGGGTCCTGCTCCGCACGGGCTGGCAGTCACGCGCCGAGGACCAAGAAGCCTTCCTCAACGTGCAGGAGAACGGACCGAACACCCCCGGCCCTGACGTCGAGGCGAGCAAGTGGCTCGCGACGCACGGAAACATCTCCGGCTTCGGCGTCGAGACGGTCGGGATCGACGCCGGCGCGGCGGGCGGGTTCGATCCCCCGTTCCCGGTCCACAACCTGCTGCTCGGCGCCGGCCGCCTCGGCCTGACCCAACTCGCGAACCTCGACAAGCTGCCGATCACCGGCGCGCTGATCGTCGTCTCGCCGCTGAAGCTCGTCGGCGGCACCGGCAGCCCGAGCCGCGTGTTTGCGCTAGTCCCGCGCGGCTAGAAGCGCGAGCTGGGCGAGCGCCGAAGCGCCCGCCCAGGCACGGCCCGGTCACGTCTAGACCGCCGCGGTGCCCCCGGCACCCGCAGCGGCCATGCCCCCGGTTCCGGTCCCGCCGGCCCCACCGGCCCCGGTCCCGTTTGCCCCCTGGGTCCCCCGGGCCCCTCGGCCCAGCGCCCCCAGAGCAAGAATTTGATCGCTCACCAGCCGTACATCAACGCCATCTGCGGGTTGTCTGGGTCGTACTTCACGGTGACGGCGTGGCCGACCGAAAGCCCCTCGAGCTGCGCCGGCAGGAAGCTCTGCTTGACCGTCGCGTCGTACGGCGCGCCGCCGCTCGGCGTGATCGTGACGTCGACCTCGGTCTTCTGGCCGCCACCCATGTCGCGGCCGCCGGTGTCGCGGATCGCCGTGATCGTCCCCGGCGCCTCGACTCCCGACGCCTTCAGCTTCTGCGCGAGCTGCGCGTACGAGGCATCGCCGGCCGACGGCATCATGCTGCCGACGTTCCCCATCATCCCCTTGACCCCGCCGGCGTTGGACATCGCCTCGGCAGCCTGCTCCTGTGCGTGCTTCATACGGTCCAGCAGCCCCATGAATTGCTCCTATCGTGAGAAAAAGAACGTGTCACGACACAAGCTAAGAGCAACGGGCCCGGATGTCAGTAGCGCTTGACTCTCGATTCAGTCTCGCCAAGCGCCGGTGACAGCGTCGAAATGGCGCTGCGACCCCTCCGCCAAGCCCTCGTAGAGGGTGTGGAAGGTCGAAACGGCCTTCGCGCGCGCGCGGGAAACAGAAGTCAGGTCGTCCGGCAGCTCGGGGTCCAGGAACGGGAAGCCCCGGAAGAGATGCATGACCCGCGTTCGCACACGGAATGCCTCCGCATCGTCGCACCGCCGGACGCGCCCGGACCTGCTCACAAACGAACCGAACTCACCGGAGAACTCCGAGTAGCGATCCACCAGCCCGCTCAGGTCCCACGCCCGCCCCACCAACGCCGCCATCCCGTCCACGCTTCCGACCGAAGCCACGAACACGACCGCGAACGCCGAAACGCCGAGCTCGGAGAGCAGCGCGCGCACCTCATCGGAGTGATCGTGTGGCGACACCCAGACGCTGTCCTGAACGGACCCGAACCCGAGGAACCGAAGGCGCCGCGCCAGGCGCGAGCGCTCGAGCCGCCGGTCTTCGGGTATCTGGTGCCACAGCACGGTCCAGCCGTCGCCCGGCGGGCGCGGATCCCCGAGCGTGAAGATCCGCCCGTCGCCCTCGGCGAGGACGCGGTCGCAGCGCTCGGTCACCCGGTAGTGGACGAGGCGCCCCGAGCGCTCGCGGCCGAGCAGTCCCCGGCGCACGAGCCGCGTCAGCGCCACGCGCGCGGCGCCCTGGGAGAACCCCAGCTCCTCGAGCAACGCGACCAGCCCGCCAGACCACACGGTGTCGCCGAACGGCCGCACATACGTGCCGAGCAGCGTGATCACGAGGTCCTGCGGCTGCAGCGGCTCCGGCGACGGACTCACGAACCCGGCTCGGGCACGGCGAGCAGGTCACCGGCGCCGGCAGCCGGCGCGAACACGCGCGAGAGCTCCTTCGCCACCGTCTCACGCCCGGCGGGCGGCTTGCGCGACCCGGCCTCGTACTGCGGCGGCCAGGCGACCCCGTCGTAACCCTGCTCGGCGGCCGCGTGGAGCGTCCACGCCGGGTCGTACAGGTGCGGTCGCGCCAAGGCGCACAGATCTGCGCGTCCCGAAAGAACGATCGTGTTGACGTCGTCATACGACGAGATCGCGCCGACCGCGATCGTCGGGATCCCAACCTCATTGCGGATCCGGTCGGCGAACGGTGTCTGATAGCTGCGGCCGAACGCCGGTCGCTCCATCGGCGAGACCTGCCCCGAGGACACGTCGACGATGTCGCACCCGTGCTCGGCCAGCATGCGCGCGAACGCGACGCCGTCGTCCGGCGTGAAACCGCCCGCCACCCAGTCGGTCGCGGAGATGCGGACGCTGATCGGGCGCTCGGCCGGCCACGCCGCGCGACACGCGTCGAACACCTCCAGCGGGAACCGGGCTCGCGCCGCCAGCGACCCGCCGTACGAATCGACGCGCGCATTCGCCAGCGGCGACAGGAACGATGACAGCAGGTAGCCGTGCGCGCAGTGCAGCTCCAGGAGATCGAATCCGGCCTCGACGGCGCCGCCGACGGCGGCGACGAATTGCTCGAGCACGAGTTTCATGTCGGCCGAGGTCATCGCGCGCGGGACCTGGTTCGCGGGCGAATACGCCAGTGCCGAGGGCCCGATCACCTCCCAGCCCCCGTCCTGCAGAGGCTCGTCGAGCCCCTCCCACATCAGCTTCGTCGAGCCCTTTCGGCCCGAGTGCCCGATCTGCGCCCCGACCGCGCAGCCGCCGGCGTCGTGCATGAACGACACGATCCGCTTCCACGCTGCCACGTGATCCTCGCGATACATGCCGGCGCAGCCCGGCGTTATCCGCCCGTCGGCCGACACACAGATCATCTCGCTCATCACCAGCCCGGCGCCGCCGAGCGCCCGCGCGCCAAGGTGCACGAAGTGGAAATCGCCGACCAGACCATCCTGCGCCGAGTACATGTCCATCGGCGACACCACGACTCGGTTGCGCAGCGTCAGCCCCCGCAGCGAGAACGGCGCGAACATCGGCGGCCGCGGCGAGCACCCGACTGAGGCCGCGAACTGGGCGTCGACCGACTCGACGAACTCGGGATCGCGCAGCCGCAGGTTCTCGTAGGTCACCCGCCGCGAGCGGGTCAGCAGGTTGAACGCGAACTGCGTCCGCTCCTCGTTGACATACCGAGACAGCCCCTCGAACCACTCGAGCGAGGCCTGCGCCGCCCGCTGCGTCGACTCGACCACGGGCCGCCGCTCCGCCTCGTAGGAGGACAGCGCGCTCCAGACGTCGGCGCCGGGCTCGCGGAACGCCCACGCAAGCGCCGCCGCGTCCTCCATCGCGAGCTTGGTCCCGGACCCGATCGAGAAATGTGCCGTGTGGGCGGCGTCGCCGAGCAGCACCACGTTGTCGGCGCACCAGCGCCGGTTTCGAACGGTGACGAAGTTGATCCACTTGGAGTTGTTCGCGACCACCGGGCGACCCTCCAGCGCGTCGGCGAACAGCCGCGAGCAGAACTCGACCCCGGCGAGATCGCTCTCCCCCGGGGCGAGCGCCTCGGACACCCGGGCCCCGAGCCCGGCCGCCGCCCACACGTTCTCGTGCGTCTCGACGATGAACGTGCTCATGCGATCGTCGTAGGGGTACGCGTGCGCCTGGAACACGCCGTGCTCGGTCTCGGCGATGAAGAACTTGAACGCGTCGTACACGAGCTCGACCCCGAGCCACATGTAGCGGCAGTGACGTGGCTCGAGCGTCGGCACGAAGTCGCGGTACAGCGCGGTCCGCACCGCGCTCGACGCGCCGTCGGCACCGACGATCAGGTCCGCCCACCCCAGCTCCGAGACGGCGGGCGCTTCGGCCTCGAACACCAGCTCGACCCCCAGCGCCGACGCCCGCCGCTGCAGGATCCCGAGCAGCTCCCGCCGGCCGAGCGCCGCGAACCCGTGGCCGCCCGACCGCGTCGTCGTCCCGCGATGGTGGATGTCGATATCGGTCCAGCGGGCGAATCGCGAGGCGATCGCGGCGAAGCTCTCCGGGTCGGCATTCTCGAACACCGTCAGCGTCTCGTCCGAGAACACGACCCCGAACCCGAACGCGTCGGTCGCCCGGTTGCGCTCGAACACGGTCACCGAGCAATCGGGCCGCAAACGCCGCATCAGGATCGAGAAGTACAGGCCGCTGGGCCCACCACCGACTACGGCGATCCGCATGACGTCAAACCCCTACGTCGGACAGGTGCTCGTACTTCAACCCCAGCCCGTTGACGACGTTGTGCATCAGCGCGAGCGCCGCCCGGACGTTGGCCGCCGCGATCGGCGGCAGCTGCTCGTCGGCGCACAGCGCCTTCAGCTGCTCGTACACCGCCAGCAGCTGCTCCTCGGCCGGCGACAGCGAAGAGCCGAGCAGATCGGTGCTCACTTCGCCGCCCCGATCGGCGCGTCGCGCTGGTCGACGGTCCGCTTGGCCTTCAGCTCGAACCGCGGCAGCTCGCCCTCGGCGGCGCGCTCGACGCGGAAGTTGAGCCCCTCATGGGCCTGCGCCAGCTGCCGATGGAGCTGGTCCGCGACGGTCTCCCACTCCCCTGAACCGGGCTTCAGCTCGATCCGGAGCGTGATCTCGTCGCGAATACCCTCGCGCGAGATCACCGTCTGGAACTCGTCGACGGATGGGAACTCGCGCACGATCGCCTCGATCGCCCGCGGATAGACGTTCGTCCCGCGGACGAGCTTCATGTCGTCGACGCGGCCCTGGATCCCGCCCTCGTAGATGTCGAACCCGCGCCCGCAGGAGCACACCGAAGCCGGCACGCGCACAACGAGATCCCCTGAGCGGTAGCGGATCAGGGGCAGCGCACCGCGCCCGAACGAGGTCACGACACGCTCGCCGCGCTCGCCGTAGGAGACCGGCTCGAGCGTCTGGGGGTCGAGCACCTCCTCGATCATGTGGTCCTCGATGATGTGCGTGCCCCCGGGCTGCTCGGAGCACTCGAACACCATGATCGTCCCGATCTCCGTCATCCCGGCGGTGTCGAACGCCTTCGCGCCCCATTGCTCCTCGATCAGCGCCTTCGTCTGCGGGATCGATCCGGCCGGCTCGCCCGACAGGATCAGCCGCTTGACCGCCGAGCCAGGCAGGTCCACGCCCAACAGCGACGCCTCCTGGGCGAGCCGCAGCGCGTACGTGGGCGTCGACGCGACGACGGTCGCGCCGAAGTCGACGATCTGCCGGACGCGCGCTTCGGTCGACTGCGCGCCGCCGGGGACGTTCAGCACCCCGACCTTCTCCATCGCGTAGTGCAGACCCCAGAAGCCGATGAACGACCCATACCCGAAGGCGATGTACGCCACATCGTCGGGCCGGACCCCGCAGCCCCAGATCGCGTACGCCCACATCTCGGCGATCCAAGCCCAGTCCTTGCGCGAGTCGATCGCGCGCAGCGGTCCGCGCCCAGTCGTGCCCGAGGTGGTGTGCACGCGGATCGCGTCGCACGGATCGATCGCCGGCAGCTCGCCGTACGGCGGCGCGGCGGCCTGGGACTCCATCCACTCGTCGCGCGTCAGCACTGGGACCCTGCGCAGGTCGTCGAGCGTCGCCAGCGACACCGCCTCGAACCCGGCCTCCGCGAACCGCCTCCGGTACCAGGGGCTGCGCGCGGCCGCCCACTCGCACTGATACCTGAGCTTCGCTAGCCGGAGGGCGTCGAGCCGTTCACGCTCGAGCGTCTCCGTTTTCGGGTTCCAATAGGGGCTGTCCGTCGCCACCGCTCCTCTCGCTCCGAACAATAACCGACATAGAACTCCGCAGCAATGTCGAGTATCGTCGGCCCACGATGGCCGAGCACTTTAAGTTCGAGCTCGCCGACGGCGTCGCGAGCGTCACGCTCAACCGCCCCGAGAAGCTGAACGCGCTCACGTTCGAGGCCTACGCCGAGCTCCGCGACCTGATCCCGACGCTTGCCCGCGGCGACGCCAAGGTGCTGACGATCACCGGGCAGGGCCGCGGCTTCTGCTCCGGTGGCGACGTAGAGGAGATCATCGGCGAGCTCGTCAAGTACGAGACCAAGGAGCTGCTCGAGTTCACGCGCATGACCGGCGCGGTCGTCAAGAACCTGCGCGAACTGCCGCTGCCGGTGATCGCGGCCGTCAACGGCGTCGCCGCCGGCGCCGGATCGGTGATCGCGCTGGCCTCCGACTTCAGGCTCCTCGCCGAGTCCGCGAGCTTCGCGTTCCTGTTCACGCGCGTCGGGCTGGCGGGCGCCGACATGGGCTCGGCGTATCTGCTGCCGCGGATCGTAGGCCTCGGCCGCGCGACAGAGCTGCTGATGCTCGGCGACAAGCTGCCCGCGCAGCGTGCGTACGAGATCGGGCTCGCGCACCAGGTCGTCCCCGACGACGAGCTGCCGGCACGCGCCGCCGAGCTCGCCACACGCCTCGCGACCGGCCCAGCCTTCGCATACTCCGCGACCAAGGCGCTGCTGACCCGCGAGCTCGATATGGACCTCGGCTCGGCGATCGAGCTCGAGGCGATCACGCAGGCGCTGCTGATGCGCTCAGACGATTTCGCCGAGTTCTACGAGGCCTGGAGCGAGGGCCGCAAACCGAACTGGAAGGGCCGATGAACCGGATCGTCAATCCTCCCGAATTAGGTCCCCCGCGCGGCTTCTCGCACGCGGTCGTCGCGGGCGACACCGTCTACCTGGCCGGTCAGATCGGTGCCGGCGAGACGCTGGTCGAGCAGTTCGAGGCGGCGCTCGAGAATCTGGTCGTTGCGCTGCGTGCGAGTGGTGGTGATGTGGGCGATCTGGTGTCGCTGCAGGTGTTCGTGACCGATGTCTCCGCGTACCAGGCTGCCCTGCCCGGATTGGGTCAGGCGTGGCGCAACCTGTTCGGCGCCCACTATCCGGCGATGGGCCTGTTCGGGGTCACGGCGTTGTTCGACCCGGCGGCGATGGTCGAGGTGATGGGCGTCGCGGTAATCCAGTCGTGAGCGACGTCCACCTGACCGGCGCGCAGCGCGAGCTGTACGAGCAGACCCTCCGGCTGCCGCTGGTTGCGATTGCGGATGCCGGCACGCCGGGCCGCGTGAACCGACCGCTGGTCAAGGCGCTCGCGGAGCACGGGCTGCTGCCGAAGCTGTTCGAGCGCGTCAGCGCGATCGAGCTGTGCCTGATCCGCGAGGCGCTCGCGCGCCATTGCCCTGAGGCCGAGACCGCGTTCGGGGTCCAGGGATTGGGCGCGTACCCGATCCTCCAATCCGGCCAGGACTCCGTCAGGGACGAGTGGATCCCGCGCGTCGCTGATGGTACGGCGGTGGCGGCGTTCGCCCTGACCGAGGCCGACGCCGGCTCTGACGTCCGTGCGATCGCGTTGAGCGCCGACCCAGACGACGGCGGCGGGTACCGGCTGAACGGCGAGAAGCTGTGGATCTCGAACGCGCCCGAGGCGGACATCTACACCGTGTTCGCACGCGCGCCAGAGGGGATCACGGCATTCGCGGTCCCGGGGGAGCTTGTGACAGGAGAGCACAAGGCGATGCTCGCCGAGCACCCGATCGGCTCGCTCACGTTCGACGACGTGTTCGTGCCCGCTGACCACGTGCTCGGCGAGCCGGGCGCCGGCTTCAAGGTCGCGATGCGGACGCTCGACCTGTTCCGCCCGAGCGTCGGCGCGTTCGCGATCGGGATGGCCCGCCGCGCGCTCGACCTCGCGGTCGCCCACACGCGCGAGCGCCAGACCTTCGGCAAGCCGCTGTCCGAGCACCAGGCGGTCGCCCACCGGCTCGCGGATATCGCGGCCCGCGTGCAGGCGGCGCGGCTGCTCGTACACCAGGCGGCGGCCTCCCACGACATGGGCATCCACGACCCCTCGCTCGCGGCGATGTCGAAGCTCGTCGCGACCGAGGTCGCGCAGGAGGCGGTCGACGCCGCGGTCCAGTTCCACGGCGCCGCCGGACTCGAGCGGGGCCACGAGCTCGAGCACCTGTACCGCGACGTGCGCGCGCCACGGATCTACGAGGGGGCGAGCGAGATCCAGCGCGAGATCATCGCCCGGGCCATGTTCCGCTGATGGACTTCGGCGTGTTCCTGCCGGTGTCGGGTGCCGCCGCCACACGCGACGGGCTCAAACACGCTGCCGTGACGGCCGAGCGGCTCGGATTCTCGACCGTGTGGGCGGCGGACCGGATCATCATCCCGTGGCAGATCGACACGTCGTACGCCTACAGCTGGTCCGACAAGTTCATCGTGCCCCCGGAGAAGCCCTTCCTCGAGGCGATGACCGCGCTCGCATTCCTGGCCGGGGCGACCGAAACGATCAGGCTCGGGATCAGCGTGCTGGTCGCGCCGTACCGCGACCCGATCCACTGGGCGAAGGTCGCGGCGACGATCGACCGGCTCTCAGAGGGCCGGTTCGTGCTCGGCGTCGGGATCGGGTGGATGGAGGAGGAGTTCGTCGCGCTCGGCCGTGCAGAGTTGTTCGCGCAGCGCGGGCGAGTCGCCGACGAGCAGCTGCAGGTGGCCCGCAACCTGTTCACCGAGGAGCACTGCTCGTTCGACGGCGAGTACTACAGCTACGACGACATCGCCTTCTACCCGAAGGGCAACGTGCCGATCTGGTGCGGCGGCGAGAGCCGCCCGGCGCAGCGGCGCGCCGGGCGCTACGGCGACGCCTGGTTCCCGTACTTCGCGCGCGTGACGCCGGCGGATCTGCGCGCGCGATACGAGCACGTGCTCGAGTGCGCCGACGGCCGCGAGGTCGGCCTCAACTGCTGCCTGTCGGTCGAGATCACCGGCGAGCCGGTGGAGCAGGAGCCGGACCGCCTGCGGGGGACCGTCGAGCAGGTCGCCGATGCGATCGCGCGATTTGAGGACGTCGGCGTCGAGCACCTGGCGCTGCAGTTCCTCGTCGGGCGCTACCCCGAGCGGCTGGCGCAGATGGAGCGGCTGATGCCGGCGTTGACCGCATGAGCCGCACGGTCGTCGTCACCGGCGGCGCGAAGGGGATCGGGCTCGCGATCGTCGAGGCGTTCACGGCGCTCGGCGACAACGCGCTCGGCCTCTCCCACGCCGACTGCGACGTCACCGACGAGGACGTGGTGGCATCGACCTTTGCGCGGATCGGCGACGTCGACGTGCTCGTCAACAACGCCGGCATCGCCGAGAGCGCGCCGCTGGGCAAGACGACGCTGAGCTCATGGGCGGCGCACTTCGACGTCAACGTAACCGGGCCGTTCCTGTGCACGCGCGCCGTCGTCGACGGGATGCGCGCCCGTGGCAGCGGCTCGGTCATCACCGTCGCCTCCACCGCCGGCCACGTCGGCGCCCCGTACACGAGCGCCTACACGGCCTCCAAGCACGCCGCGGTCGGGCTGATGCGAGCCGTTGCTGCCGAGCTCGCCGGGACGGGCGTCCGCGCGAACGCGGTCTGCCCGACGTTCGTCCGCACCGAGCTGACCGCCCGCTCGATCGCGCGGATCGTCGAGAAGACGGGGCGCACGGCGCAGGAGGCCGAGCAGGCCCTCGCTCAGCAGAGCCCGCTCGGTCGGCTCCTCGAGCCGGACGAGGTTGCGGCCGCGGTCGTCTTCCTCGCGTCCGACGTCGCGGCCGCGATCAACGGGCAGGCGCTCGTGCTCGACGGCGGTGGCGTGCAGGCCTGAGAGGCCGGCTCAGCGCGCGGTGTGCGCGTCGAGCCAGCGGCTCAGCGCGTGGCGCCCGACGAGCGTCACTTCGCCGTCGGCCGCGATCCAGTCGCGCGCGTGAAGCTCCCGCACGAGACCGAGCGCGTCGTTCGGCCCGGGGCCCTCGCCGTGCGTCGTCAGTCGCTTGGTGCCCGGCTCGACCGTCCAGCGGCCCGAGTCGAGCGCCGACAGGGCGACGCCCTGGGCCTCGGTCGGGACGTCAAGCGGGTGCGGTGCGGCGCTCGCAAGCGGGTCCTCGCCAAGTCGGTCCTCGCCAAGCCGGTCCTCGCCGAGCCGGTCCTCGCCGTGGTCGGGGGCGCGCTCGGGCGCTGGCTGTGGTTTCGACCCGCGGCCGGCCATCTCGTCGCTGACGCGCTCGGCCTGGGCGCGGAGCATGCCAGCGGCCATCTCGACCCACTCGCGGGCGCGGTCGGGGTCTACGCCGATCGTCTCGGCGATCCCGTCGACGTCGACGTGCGACACCGTCCGTTCAACCGAGTCCGACACTTCGCGCGCGATGTCGCGCAACATCTCTTCCCAACTGCCTGGATCTCTCTCGTCTGCACACATATGTCAATGATTGCACGCGGCGCTCATGGGCTTTTGAGCTTCACCTTGGCTCGAGCGTGGGCGGCCGCGGCCGCTCGTGCCTCGGCGGTCGCGTTCGCGACCGCCTGTTTGGCTTCGCTGAGCGCCTCAGCGGCGCGGTCGCGGCGCTCCTCGGCGGCACGGAGGGCGCGGGTCGTCAGGTCGACGTGGCGGCGGGCGTCGGCCTCTGCGATCCGAGCGGCTCGCCTCTCCTGAGCGCGCTCCTTGGCCGCCGCGGCGGGGCGGGCGGCGGCGGTGGCGGCGGGCGCGGCGGTGGCGGCGCTGGCGGCCGGCGCGGGGCCGGCGCTGCGGGCGGCCTTTGGAGGCGGCTGCTTTGCTGTGGCCTTCGACTTGCCCCGCGGCTTGCCAGCGGGCTTGGCCCCCGACCCGGCGGCGGGCGCGCTCAGGGTGTCGACGCCGAGCCCCACATGGCGGAGTTCGCGCTCGAGCCGGGCGGCGCTGATCGCGCGGCGCGCTTCGTCGCCGAGCGCGGCGGCGTGCAGGCTATCCGCGACACGCTCGAGCACGGTGGCGCTCAGCCCGTCGCCCTCGGAGCTGAGCAGACCCCGACCGGCGTCGACGAGCGCGGCGACCGCCTCGCGCTCGCGCTCAACGGCGGCGCGGAGATCGGCGCTGTCGCCGCGGCCCGCGAGCACGTCGGACTGGGCAGCTCGGAGCGCATCGCCGGCGTCGAACAACTCCGCCAGCGCCTGCCCCTGGGTTCGGACCAGCTGGTTGACGGCCCAGGCGGCGGCCGATGGCTTCTTCAGGGCAGCGACGACGGTGGCCTGATCGCGGTCGCCGGCCGCGCGCAGCTGCTTCGCCAGCGCGGTGCGCTCGGGGATGAAGCGATCCAGCGGCAGCCCGTAGAGCTCATCGATATCCACGATCGGCGCCACCCTAGCGATACCCTCGACGGCGATGCGACCTGCCGTCCTGCTCGCGGCTTTGGTGCTCAGCGGCTGCGGGGCGTCGAGCGTGATCCACGGTTCCGTCCAGTCGACCCCGTCGCCGATCGCGCGGGCGTCGGGCGGCCGCCCGGCCCACATCGCCGTGCTCCTGATGGAGAACGAGGAGTACGGCGACGTCATCGGCTCTCACGCGACTCCGTACATCAACTCGCTCGCGACGCGGTATTCGCTGGCAAGCGCGATGTACGCGATCGGGCACCCGTCGCTGCCCAACTACCTCGCGCTGACCGGTGGCTCCACGTTCGGGATCACGAGCGACTGCACCGACTGCACCGTCGGCGCCACCAGCCTGGTCGACCAGCTCGAGCGCGCCCGGGTCTCGTGGAGGGCGTACATGGAGGATCTTCCCGGGAGGTGCTTCACCGGCGCCGGCGCGGGTGAGTACGCAAAGAAGCACGACCCATTCATCTACTACACGCGCGTGGCCGGGAATCCCGCCGCCTGCGCGAACATCGTCCCGCTCGACCGGCTCGCGGCCGACGAGCGCGCCGGCACGCTGCCGAGCTTCATCTGGATCACCCCGAACCTGTGCCACGACATGCACGACTGCTCGCCGGGGACCGGCGACCGGTTCCTCTCGACGCTGCTGCCCCCGCTGTTGCGGGCGCTCGGCCGCCGGGGATTGCTGTTTCTGACCTGGGACGAGGGCACGACCAACGACGGATGCTGCCGGCTCGCCGCGGGCGGGCACATCGCGACCGTGCTCGCGGGCGGCGACGCCCGCCCCGGCGGCAGGCTGGGGACCCCGGTCGACCATTACTCGGTCCTGCAGACGATCGAGGACCTGCTCGGGCTCCCGCGGCTGCACGGCGCCTCGTGCGCCTGCACGCCGTCCTTGCAACCATTGCTGCGCCGATGATCGACGCGGTGATCTTCGACCTCGACGGCGTCCTGATCGATTCCGAGCAGCTGTGGAACGAGGCGAAGGAGGAGTTCGTCCGCTCGGCCGGCGGGCACTGGCGCGACGAAGCAGCGACGGCGATGTTGGGGATGAGCTCGACGGAGTGGTCGGCCTACATCCGCGACTCGCTCGGGGTCAACCTCGCCCCCGAGCAGATCAACGCAGAGGTCGTGCGCCGGATGGAGCGCATGTACCGCGCGCGGCTGCCGCTCCTGCCGGGCGCGGTCGATGCGGTGCGCGCGCTCGGCGCCGGCTGGCCGCTCGCGCTCGCGTCATCCTCGAACCGTGAGCTGATCGACCTCGTGCTCGAGCTGGCGGAGCTGGCGGACGCGTTCGCGGTGACCGTCTCCTCCGAGGAGGTGCCGCGCGGGAAGCCCGCGCCCGACGTCTACCTGGAGGCGGCGCGCCGGCTCGGCGTGCAGCCCGCGCGCTGCATCGCGATCGAGGACTCGGGCAACGGCCTGCGCGCCGCCGCGGCCGCCGGGACCGCCGTGATCGCGGTGCCGAACCCTCACTACCCACCGGCCGAGGACGCGCTGGCGCTCGCGGGCGCCGTCGTGGCGACCGTTGGCGAGCTGACGCCGGAGCTCGTGCGGCAGCTCCGAAGTTAGGGAATTAACTGCGGGCCAGCCGCAGTTAATCGGCAGAGTTCCTCAGAGCGCGAGCGTGCGGGGCAGCCCGAACCGGGCGGCGGTGCCGCTATCGGCGAACCGCGTCAGCGCCGAGATCCGGTCGCCCTCCAGCGTCAGGACGATCAGCCCGGACCAGCGCGCCACCGGACATTGCGCGTCC
This sequence comes from uncultured Solirubrobacteraceae bacterium, assembly GCA_963712675.1. GTDB lineage: Bacteria > Actinomycetota > Thermoleophilia > Solirubrobacterales > Solirubrobacteraceae > Palsa-465. The sequence goes on along the minus strand of CAVQJF010000011.1, from coordinate 645,753 downwards.
TCGATGTAGTAACCGAACGCCGGCTGGCCGTTCGCGCGTGTCGGCACGGCGCGCTGCCTGCGGCCACCGAGCGGACCCCAGCGATCGCGCAGGAAACGAGCGATCGCCTCGCGTCCCTGGTACTCGAGCGGCTCCGGCGGCATCGTCAGCAGCGCGTCGTCGGTCAGCAGCGCGACCACGCCGTCGACATCGTCCGCCGCGAACGCCTCGACAAACCGCTCCACCAGCCCGCGCTCCCGCGGGGAGCGTGGCAGCGGCGCTCGCTCGCGGTCGGGCGAGGGCATGCGCGCGTCGAGCGTCGACCGCGCCCGTTGCAGGGCACTGTTGACCGAGACGTCCGTGGTGCCGAGCATCCCGGCAACCTCGGCGGCGCCGAAGCCGAGCACCTCGCGCAGCACGAGCACGGCACGCTGGCGGGGCGGTAGGTGCTGGAGCGCCGTTATGAACGCGAGCGCGATCGACTCCTTGGCGTCGTAGCGGGCGTCGGGCAGCGCGTCGAGCTCGAGCATCACGTCCGGGTAGGGCTCGAGCCACAGCGTCTCCCCGATCCGGGTCGGCTCGGGAAGGTCGGGCCGCGGCGGCAGCGCCTCTTCGGGGCGCCGGCCGCCGTCGCGGAGCGCGTTCAGGCAGCGATTGGTGGCTATCCGGTAAAGCCAGGCGCGCACGGACGCCCTCCCTTCGAACTGATCGATTCCGCGCCACGCGGCCAGCATCGTCTCCTGCAGCAGATCCTCGGCGTCTTGGACCGATCCGAGGATCCGGTAGCAGTGAACTTGCAACTCGCGCCGGAACGGGTCGGTGAGCTCGCGGAACGCGAGCTCGTCGCCGGCGCGGGCGCGGTCGAGCGTTTGGGTCATCGCATGTAAGGACACCGCCGCCGGGAGAAATTCATCGGTGGATTTGATCTCGGTGGCGGGTCTCAACGGACATGACTACCAAACAACGCTGGGTACTAATTCTCTCGTCGATCGGGTCGCTGATGGTGGCCCTCGACACGCTGGTCGTGGCGACCGCGTTGAACTCGATCCGCCTCCACCTCGGTGCGTCGATCGAACAGCTCGAGTGGACGGTCAACGCGTACACGCTCAGCTTCGCAGTGCTGATCATCACCGGTTCGGCGATCGGCGACCGGTTCGGACGGCGGCGGCTGTTCGCCGCCGGGCTGCTGCTGTTCTCGGTCGCGTCGGCGGCGTGCGCCGTGGCACCGAGCATTGGCTTCCTGATCGCGATGCGGGCCGTGCAGGGCGCCGGCGCCGCGTTCGTGACGCCACTCGCGATCGCGCTCCTGACAGAGGCGTTCCCGGCCGAGCGCCGGGCGTGGGCGATGGGGCTGTTCGGCGGCGTCACCGGGCTCGCAGTGCTTGGCGGGCCGATCGTCGGCGGCGCGATTACGCAGGGGATCGCATGGCAGTGGATCTTCTGGATCAACGTGCCGATCGGGTTGGCGGTCATCCCGCTCGTGCTGACCCGCATGACCGAGAGCCGCGGACCCCAGACGTCGCTCGACTTCCCCGGCCTCGCGCTCGTTACGGCGGCCGTGTTCGGGATCGTCTGGGCGCTCGTCCGCGGCAACACGTCGGGTTGGGGCAGCCTCGAGGTCGTCGGCGCTCTGGCCGGCGGCGTCCTCCTGCTCGCCGGATTCGTCGCCTGGGAGCTCCGCGCGCGGGAGCCGATGCTGCCGATGGCGCTGTTCCGCTCGCGCGAGTTCTCGGCCGGTAACGCCGCGAGCTTCTTCCAGTTCGGCTCGCTGCTCGGGATCGTGTTCTTCATGGCACAGTTCCTGCAGACCGCCCAGGGCCACAGCCCGTTCGACTCGGGGTTGCGGCTGCTGCCGTGGACGGGGATGCTGTTCTTCCTCGCGCCACTGGCAGGCGCGCAGGTCGAGCGCTTCGGGCCCCGCCCGTTCATCGCCGGCGGGCTCGCGCTCCAGGCCGTCGGGCTCGCGTGGCTCTCGCTGATCGTCAAGGCAGACGTCGCCTACACGGCCATGATCGCGCCGCTGATGATCGCAGGCGCCGGGGTGTCGATGGCGATCCCGGCCGCGCAGACCACGGTCGTCAACGCCGTGCCACCGCAGCTGATCGGCAAGGCATCGGGAACGTTCTCGACGATGCGCCAGCTCGGCGGCGTGTTCGGCATCGCGATCCTGGTCGCGGTGTTCAGCGGCGGCGGCAGTTACGCCTCGCCGGCGTCGTTCAGCGACGGCTTCGTGCCGGCGCTCGCGGTCGCCGCAGCGCTGTCCGCATGCGGAGCGCTGGCCGGCCTGGCGTTGCCGGCGCGCCCGCGAGCGGCCCGGGCGATACAACCGTTTCCCGCAATCGAGAGGAGCTAGTCGATGAGACGCGTGATCATCCGGTACCGGGTCAAGCCCGACCACGTGGCCGGCAACGAGCAGTTGGTCCGGGCCGTGTACGAAGAGCTGCACGAAACACAACCGGAGGGACTGCGCTACGCGACGTTCAAGCAGGACGACGGCGTCAGCTTCGTACACCTCGCGGTCACCGAGGACGGCGTCGGCAACCCGCTGGCGCAGGTCGCGGCGTTCGCGCGGTTCCAGGAGGGGATCGCCGGTCGCTGTGACGAGCAGCCGGTCGTCACCGAGCTCAGCGAGGTCGGCTCGTACCGCTTCGCCGACTGAGCGCTGACTATGATCGAAGCGTGAGGACGAAGCCGCTGATCGGGCGAAAGCCGTGGTTCGGACCGCGCCGGTTCGGCTGGGGTCTGTCGCCCGTTTCGACCGAGGGCTGGCTGCTCACGGCGCTGGCCATCGCCGTCAGCGTCGCCGCCAAGAAGGAAGGCCGCGAGACGCTGCGCAACCGCGTGATGCCCGCGTTGGTGATCGTGATCCTGTTGAAGGGCACCTCGCCCGGCGGGAGGCGCAAGCGGCGCGAGTTCGAGCACGCCCGCGACCCAGCGGCTCACTGACCCGCGTGTTCAGCGGCGCGCTCTTGGTGAACGTCGGCGTCGGCGCGCTCGCTGTACTGGGTGTCGAGATAAGCGAGGATTGCGTCGGTCCCGGTGATCGCGTCGCCATCCTCGACTAGCAGCGCGGGGATCTCGTCAGATCCAGTCTTCCGCCGCAGCTCCTCCCGATCGTCGGGGTCCGCGGGCACAGGCCGGGCTACGTAAGAGACCCCGAGCTCGGTGAATCGCTGACGGACGCGATGAGAATATGGGCACCACTCGGCTTGGTAGAGCTCGTCCATGTCCTCGTGCTACCCCACCCGGCGAGCGCCCTACCGATACTGGACGCACGAAGCGGGAGTACTCCACCTGTGCGCTGGGTAGAGCGGCAGTGATGGCCCGTTTTGGCTACACGATGATGACCGAGCAATCGCCGCCAGATCAGCTGGTCCGCGACGTCCAGATGGCTGAACAGGCGGGCTTCGATTTCTCGGTGACAAGTGACCACTACCAGCCGTGGCTCGACGAACAGGGCCACTCCGGTTACGCGTGGTCGATTCTCGGCGCCGCCGCGCAAGCGACGGAGTCGATCGAGCTGATGACGTACGTGACCTGTCCGACGATCCGCTACCACCCAGCCATCGTCGCGCAGAAGGCGGCGACGATGCAGATCCTGTCCGGCAACCGCTTCCGTCTCGGGCTCGGCGCGGGAGAGAACCTCAACGAGCACGTCGTCGGGAAGCGTTGGCCGGCCGTCGGAGTCCGGCACGAGATGCTCTCCGAGGCAGTCGACATCATCAGCGAGCTCTTCGATGGCGACGGCGGCGTCAACTATCGCGGTCGGCACTTCGATGTCGAGCAGGCGAAACTGTGGGACGTGCCCGACGAGCGCGTGCCGATCGGCATCGCGGTGTCGGGCCCCGACTCGTGCACGCTTGCAGGCCAAAAGGGCGACCTGATGATCGCGGTCGAGCCCGAGCGCGAGCTCGGCGAAATGTTCGACGCGGCCGGCGGCGATGGAAAGCCACGGGTCGGGCAGGTGGCACTTGCGTTCGATGAGAGTCGAGAAGCAGCGGTGCAGCGCGCGCATGAGCAGTTCCGCTGGTTCGGGCTCGGCTGGAAGGTGAACGCCGACCTGCCGAACCCCGAGTCCTTCAACTCGGCGACCCAGTTCGTCACACCAGAGCAGGTGGGAAAGGCGCTCGGCTGCGGGCCCGACGTCGAGGAGCACGTCGACAAGATCAGGCCGTTCGTCGACGCGGGGTTCACTGAGATCGCGCTCGTACAGATCGGCGCCGAGCAGCAGGCACCGTTTGTCACCTGGGCCGAGCGCGAGCTGCTGCCGGCGCTGCGATCCCTCTAGTGGGCCGCCGCCCGGGCGCCTTTAGACGTTCGCTGTTCAGCGCCCGGCCCGCCTTGCCCAGCGCTTGGCCCACGCGTCGATCGGCGCCAGCGCCTCGAGTAGCGCCTCTCCTTCGCGACTGAGGCGGTAGCCGCCGGCGTCGGCGTCGACGATGTCCGCCTCGCGCAGCTCGCGCAGGCGATCGTTGAGGACGCTCGAGGAGATGTCGCCGCAGCGCGCCTGCAGCTCGCGGAACGTCAGCACCTGGTCGCCCCGGAGCTCCCACAGGACCCGGAGCGCCCAGCGCCGCCCGACCAGGTCCAGCAACGCCATCACCGGCCGGCCGGTCGTCGACCCGCGCACCGGACGCCCGGGCGCCGGCCCGCCCACCGGACGGCCTGGGGCGGGCACCCTCCCGCTCGACTTGCGTGCTTTGGAATTCGAAGCTACCATCATCGTGCTCTTGTTTCCGAAGCAGCGAGGATACCGATGACCGAGGTCGAGACCACCGCCGCCAACGCCGCGGCCAAAACCGCCGCCACCACCGAACCCCGGATCGCGCCGCTCCGAGCGCCGTACGGCGCCGAGCTCGAGCAGATGTTGCAACGCTGGATGCCGCCCGGGAGCCCGCTCGAGCCGCTGGCGCTGTTTCGCACGCTCGCGGTCCACGACGAGCTGTTCTCGCGGATGCGCCCGCTCGGCGCCGGCATCCTCGGTCACGGCCGGGTGCAGCCGCGCGAGCGCGAGCTGATGATTCTCCGTACCTGCGCGCGCGCCGGCGCCGAGTACGAGTGGGGGGTGCACGCGGTCGCGTTCGGCGAGTCCGTTGGCCTGACAGAGGATCAGCTCGCCGCGACCGCGTCCGGCTCGCCCGACGCCACTTGCTGGTCAGAGGACGAGCAAGCGCTGATCCGCCTGGCCGACGAGCTACACGACAGCGGCGGCGTCTCTGAAGCGACCTGGACGGCGCTCTACAGGCGATTCACGGACGATCAGTTGCTGGAGCTGATGATCATCGCGGGCTGGTACCGGCTGCTCTCGTACGTGATCAACGCGACCCGCGTCCAGCCGGAATCGTGGGCGGCACGGTTCCCCGAAGCCGGCGGGAGCGAGTAGTCGCGGACGGGTACAACGTATCGGGAGCACTAGCACTGTCACAGCCGCTCCGGCCGCCTCGTCATCTGGGGTAAAAGTGACGAAAGGAGCCAACGATGAAGGTCTTTCTCGCAGGTGCAACGGGAGTCATGGGCACGCAGCTGGTGCCGAGGCTGATTGCGGCCGGTCACGAGGTGGTCGGGACGACGAGGAGCGAGGCCAAGCGCCAGCAGATCTACGACGTCGGCGCCACGCCGGTGGTCGCCGACGCGCTCGATCCCGAGCAGATCGCGCAGGCCGTCGCGGAAGCTACGCCTGAGGTGATCATCCACCAGCTGACCGCGATCGGGTCGATCAACACGCGCACGTTCGATCGCGACTTCGCGCTCACAAACCGCCTGCGCACCGAGGGGACCGACCACCTGCTGTCGGCCGGCCGCGCGGTCGGCGTCAAGCGGTTCATCGCGCAGAGCTACACGAGCTGGCCGTATGCGCGTACGGGTGGCGCGGTCAAGAGCGAGGACGATCCGCTCGATCCCCACCCGGCCCGCGAGATGCGCGCATCGTTCGCGGCGATCCGCCACCTCGAGGACGCGGTGACCGCGGCCGACTGGACGGTCGCGATCGTGCTGCGCTACGGCGGCTTCTACGGCCCTGGGACCTCGCTCGCTCCGGGCGGCGAACAGTGGGAGATGGTTCGCAAGCGCAAGTTCCCGCTGATCGGGAACGCGGGCGGCGTGTGGTCGTTTGTCCACATCGGCGACGCGGCGGATGCAACCGTTGCGGCCATCGACCACGGGACGCGCGGGATCTACAACGTCGTCGACGACGACCCGGCACCGGTCCGCGAGTGGCTGCCCGGGCTCGCCCAGGCGGCCGGCGGAAAGAAGCCGTTCCGTGTGCCACGGTTCGTCGGGCGGCTCGCCGCCGGCGAGGCGGGCGCGATCATGATGACCGAGATGCGTGGCGCCTCGAACGCCAAGGCCAAGCGCGAGCTCGGCTGGCAGCCCGCGCATCCGAGCTGGCGCCAGGGGTTCGCAGCATGACGACCAGCGAAGAGCTACTCGACGAGCTACGTCCGGTCTCGTTCGCGATCGCCTACCGGATGCTGGGCAGCGTCTCCGAGGCCGAGGACATCGTCCAGGAGGCACTGCTCAGGATCCACCGCGTGCTCGAGCGCGGGGAGCACCTCGCCTCGCCGCGGGCGTTCGTCGCGACGGTCACGACGAGGCTGGCGATCGACGAACTCCGCTCGGCGCGGGCGCGGCGCGAGCAGTACGTCGGCGACTGGCTGCCCGAGCCGCTGCTGACCGATGGGATTGACGATCCCGCTCACCACGCCGAGATGGCCGACTCGCTCTCGATCGCGATGCTGCGATTGCTCGAGACGCTATCCCCCGAGCAGCGCGCTGTGCTGCTGCTACGCGACGTGTTCGATTACCGCTACGACGAGATCGCTCCGATGGTCGGCAAATCCGAGGACAACGTCCGGCAGCTCGCGACCCGAGCCCGGCGCCACATCGAGGAAGGGCGGCCGCGATTCCAGACCTCGCAGGAGCAGCGTGACGAGCTCGCCAAACGGTTTCTCGCAGCTGCCCGCGAAGGCGACCTCGGCGGGCTGGAGGCGCTGCTCGCGCACGACGTGAAGCTGACGGGCGACGGCGGCGGCAAGGTGCCCGCGCTGGCGCGCGCGTTGCACGGTCGTAACCGCGTCGCCCGGGCGCTGATCAACTGGTTGAAACTCGGCTCGCGCGTGCCGGGCGGGTCGATGCGCCCCGTGGAGATCAACGGCTCGCCCGGCGCGTTGCTGCTCGATGGCGCCGAGCAGCTCATCGGCGTTTGGGTGCTGGAGATCGGAGACGGCCAGATCCGGGGGATCAGCTCGATCGTCAACCCCGACAAACTCGTGCACCTCGGTCCGGTGGCCGACGTCTGGTCGATCCTCCGATCGGGCTAGTCTGAGTGCGTGATCGCTCGGATCTGGAGCGGGGTAGTGCGCCGCGCGGACGCCGACGCCTACGCCGACTACATCCGCGAGACAGGCTTCAACGAGTACGGCGAGACGCCCGGCAACCGCGGCGCATGGATGCTGCGGCGCGACGACGGGGACCGGACCGAGTTCATCACCTATTCGCTGTGGGAGGACCGGAACGCGATCGTGGCGTTCGCCGGCGATGACATCGAGGTCGCCGTCTACTACCCCGAGGACGAGCGCTACCTGATCGAGCGCGACGCCACCGTCACGCACTACGAGGTCGCCGACCAGATCGAGCCGCGCCAGCAATGAGGCTGCTGATCGCGCTGGTGGTCTGGATCGCCGTCGCGATCGGGGCCTTCGGCATCTCGCAGGTGGTCGCCGACAGCATCCACACGACGCCGGCGAGCGCCGGCACCGGACAGAGCACGTTCGGCGGCGCCGGTCCGAGCCCCTCCGCCAGCGGTAGCGGCGGCGGCAGCGTCGTCCCCAACCCGCCAAGCGGCTCCGGCGGCACGCCGATCGACCCGAGCAAGGTCAAATCCACCGACGCCGTGTCGTTGTTCCGCGCTGCCAACCTGGCGCGGGCGCTCGCCGTCGCTCGCACGCAGCTTGGCGCGGGCGCCGAGCTCGACAACGTGGCGCTCTACCCGGGCTACCTGTCGCTGATGGCGGTCAAGGGAGGCAGCGAGGTCGAGTTCTACCTCAACGTCGCCGGGACGCACGAGACCACCAACACCGGCGGCTCCCCGGGTAGCGACCAGCTGTTTTCGCTGGCGCAGCTCGGGCCCGGCGTGCCGGCGGCGCTCGCGCGACGGATCGCGACGGCCGGCCACGTGCCCGAATCGAAGCTCAACTACATGGTGGTCCAGGGCGACCCCGTGAGCCATCTGGTCCATTGGCTCGTGTACCCCGTTCAGGGCAGCCGGGCCGAGTACTTCGAATCATCCGGCGCGAGCGGCCCGCTGTTCGAGCTGCGGGCCAACAGCTCCACGGGACTCGAGCAGATTCGCGGCTAGCGCAGCAGCTCCCGCAACGCCCGCGCCCCGTCCCACACGTCGACGAACCGCGTCGTCAGCGGTGACAGGCCGAAGCGGATCACATCCGGGCCGCGGAAATCCGGGATCACGCCGCGCTCGATCAGCGCCGCGCACAGCTCGCGCGCGTCGGGGTGCGCGAGCGCGACGTGCGCCCCGCGCCGAGCGTCGTCGCGCGGAGACGCGACCGTTACGCCCAGCGGGGCCAGATCGGCGTCCGCGAGCGCGATCGCGAACGAGGTCAGGGCGATTCCCTTGGCGCGGATCGCGTCGATCCCGGCCTCGGCGACCAGCCGCACGCCCTCGTCGACGGCGCTCAGCGCGAGCACGGGGGGCGTGCCTGACAGCAGGCCGCGGACGCCGTCGGCGGCGACGAAGCCCTGCTCCATCTCGAACGGGTCACGTCGGCCGAGCCAGCCCCACACCGGCTGGCGCAGCCGGTCCTGGAGCTCGCGCCGCGCGTACATGAACGCCGGTGCGCCCGGACCACCGCACAGGTACTTATACGTGCAACCGACCGCCAGGTCGGCACCGTCGGAGTCCAGCAGCACGGGCACCGAGCCGGCGCTGTGGCTGAGGTCCCACAGCATCAGCGCGCCAGCGTCGCGCGCCAGCGCGTTGATCGCCGCCATGTCGGCGATCGCGGCCGAGCGGTAGTTCACGTGCGAGAACGTGACGAGCGCGGTGCGCGGGCCGATGGCGGCCTCGATGTCCGCGAGATCGGCCAGCCACCTCACGTCGAGACCGCGCGCAGCCGCAAGGCCTTCGACCACATAGCGATCGGTCGGGAAGTTGTCGATCTCGATCACGATTTCCGTGCGACCGGGACGCAGGTCGAGCGCCGCCGAGGCGAGCTTGTAGAGGCACACCGTGGTCGAATCGCCGACCACGACCTGCCCGGGCGCGGCGCCCAGCGCCGCGGCGCCGAGCCGATCGCCGATCTCGACAGGCAGCTCCATCCACCCCTGATCCCACCCCCGCACCAGCTGTGAGCCCCAGGTCGAGACGGTCTGCGCAACCCGTTCGATCGTCGCGTGCGGCAGGCACCCGAGCGAGTTCCCGTCGAGATACACGAGGCCGTCGTCGATCGCGAACCGGGCGCGAAACGGAGCCAGCGGGTCGGCGGCGTCGAGCTCAGCGGCGCGCCCGCGATCGGGCCCGCCCCCCTCACGCAAACCTAAATCTTGACTTTTGATCATTGATTCCGATACTACGGCTGGATGGAGTCACAGCTTGCCGGGCTCGCCGACGACCGCTCCAACCGGGGGCACCGCACGCTGGCGGAGAAAGCTTTCGACACGCTTCACCAGGCGATCATCACCGGCCAGCTGCGGCCCGGCACGCGGCTCCCGATCGAGGAGCTCGCCGAGGTCCTCGAGATGAGCCCGATGCCGATCCGCGAGGCGGTCCGCCGGCTCGACGGGGCCGGCCTGGTGGAGAACATCCCCCACCGCGGGGCGCGAGTGACGGGCCTGTCGGTGACCGATCTCGCCGAGGTCACCGAGGCGCGGCTCGCGCTCGAGGTGCTCGCGATCCGCCGCGCCGCGGAGCGGTTCAGCGACGACCACGAGCAGGTGGCGCGTAGGCGGCTGACGGAGCTGAACGCCTCTCCGGACGACAACTCGGCCGCGACGTCGACCGCCCACGCCGCGTTCCACTTCTCGCTGTACGAGGCGGCCGGTTCGACGTGGCTGCTGCGACTCGTGCGCCCGATCTGGGAGACGAGCGAGCGCTACTGCCTCGAGGTCCCCTCGTGCCGCCAGCTCGTCGGCCGCCGCCACGAGCATGAAGCGATCCTCGGGGCCTGCGTCGCGCATGACCCCGATCGCGCCGCCGTCACCCTGCACGACCACCTGGCGACGACGGCGAACAGCATCTCGGTCGCAATGGGCGGCGAGCCCCTGTTCGCGCTACAGCGCTGACGTTTCGGCGCTCTAGCCCTCGACCGCTTGCACCTGCGCAGAACCCACGTCGGGGAGGTGGGGATGCGGAAGGTGCAGATGCATCTGACGCGCGGGCTGGACGTCTCGCTTCGTGACCGCGACGTAGCCGACCAGCGCCACGAAAACGATCAGCGCCACGCCGCTGACGGCGCCGTCGCCGAGCCCGAGGCCGCTAGTCGCGTGCGGCTTTGAGAACCAGTCGGCGAACGAAGCGCCCAGCGGGCGCGTGACGACGTAGCAGCACCAGAACGCGACGATCGGGTTCAGCCGCCCGCGCCACCACGCGAGCGCGGGGATCGCCATCACGATCGCGAACAGGATCGCCGAATCGAGAAAGCCGATGTTGAGCGAGTAGGCGGTCAGGTCGCCGGCCGCGGTCCCGAGCGCGAAGGTCGCGAGCACCGCCGCCCAGTAGTAGTTCTCGCGGCGGCGCGTGGTGATGCTGTGGATCGAGATCGTGCCCTCGCGGCGGTACCAGCGCCAGAAGATCGCGGCGGTCAGGATCGCGAACAGCGGCGTCGTGACCGAGTACGTGAGGCCGGCGCCGTCGCGGATGCCGTCGGCCATCATCGTCCCGAACACGGCCACCATCATCACCATGAACCAGTAGGAGGGCGCGCCGTACTCGCCCCGTGAGATCTGAAGGCGGTACGCGATCGCCAGCCCGAAGATCCCGATCGCCCCGGCGATCGGGACGCTGTGCTGTCCGAGGAAGTCCGACATCGCCTCGCCCATGCCGGTCGTCAACAGCTTGAGGACCCAGAAGATCGCCGTGATCTCGGGGACCTTCGCGGCCAGCGGTTCGAGTCGGCCGCGCGGCCGTCCAGCATCAGCTCCCAGCATGATTTCCCTTCTCGCGTAGGTGTGCTCTGCAACGACTATGTGCCCCGCGCCATGCTCCGCGCGGCAGCATGGCGACTCCACTTCACGCGTTGTTAAATTGAAATTGTGTGGAACGCCACGTGGGCGTGCCGCGGGGTCAGTCCGCCGGCCGGTACCGGAGCCCGTCGAGCGCGATGTCGATGATGTGCTCGACTTGGGCGGGGTCGGATGCCGGCATCTTCGCGATCCCTCCGACCATGTGGATGATCTGCGTCAGGTCGGTGTCCGGACGCACCGCGCGCGCCTCCTGGGCACGCGCGAGCAACGGCTCACCGGTAGCGAACAGCATCGCGCGACAGGACTTGAACAGCTCCGCATCGCGCCCCATGTAGTCGAGCAGCTCGGCTGACAGCGCGTGCTTGGTGACCAGATAAGCGGCCACGCGGTGAAGCCAGCCCGTCAGCGCCTCCCACGGCTCGAGCCCGTCGAACTCGGCCGCCGAGCGGCAGACGTCCTCGACCTCGCCGACGTAGACGGCCTCGAGCAGCGATTGCCGGTTCGGGAAGTTCCGGTAGAGCGTCCCGATCCCGACCTCGGCAAGGCGCGCGATCTCTTCGAGCGAGGTCGAGGCGCCGCGCTCGGCGAACGCCTCACGCGCGGCCGCGACCACCTTGTCGTAGTTGCGACGGGCATCCGCGCGCTTGGGGCGCGAGATGAGGGGCGTGAATTCGGTGGTGCTCATGAAATTTCGCTTGACAAACCGGAGGGTGCCTCCGTATAGTACCGGAGGGATCCTCCACATAGTTCTGGAGGCGCCCTCCAGTTTATCGCCCTCCGTCCAGAAAGTCCATATGTCTTTGAAGTTCTCCGTAATCACAGAAGAGCGCCGCCGGTGGCTGGCGCTGATCGTCGTGTGCATGGCGCAGCTGATGATCGTGCTCGACACGACGATCGTGAACGTCGCGCTCCCCTCGATCCAGCACGACCTCCACTTCACCCAGGGCACCCTCACCTGGGTCGTCAACGCATTCCTGATCTCAATGGGCAGCCTGTTGCTGCTCGCCGGCCGAATGAGTGACCTGCTCGGCCGAAAGCGCCTGTTCATGCTCGGGCTGACGCTGTTCACAGCTGCGTCGGTCGCATGCGGAATCGCGCCGAGCGGCGGCTTCCTGATCGCCGCGCGCTTCATCCAGGGCGTGGGCGCCGCGATGCAGGCGTCGGTGATCCTGGCGATCATCGTCACCGAGTTCCCCAAGCCGTCCGACCGCGCCCGAGCGATGAGCGCGTACGTGTTCACGGCTGTCGCCGGCGGCTCGCTTGGCCTGCTCGCCGGCGGCGTCCTCACAGAGGCGCTCAGCTGGCACTGGATCTTCTTCGTCAACGTTCCGATCGGCGCCGCGACGATGGCCTTCGGCCGGATCCTGATCCCGAGCGACACCGGCCGCGGCCTCGGCGAGCGGGTCGACTACCTCGGCTCCGTGCTCGTCACGACCTCGTTGATGGCGGCCGTGTACGCGATCGTCCAGGCGACGTCGCACGGCTGGGGCTCGATCCAGGTGCTCGGCTTCGGCGCCATCGCGCTCGCACTGATGACCGCGTTCGTCGCGGTCGAGGCACGGGTGACCAACCCGATCATGCCGCTGCGGATCCTGCGCCTGCGTGGTCTCGTCGTCGGCAGCGTCGCCCGCGGCCTGCTCGTCACGGGCATGTACTCGACGTTCTTCCTCGGCACGCTCTACCTGGAGCACGTGCTCCACTACAGCGCCGTCCAGACGGGCGCCGCGTTCCTGCCTTGGACGGTCACGGTCGCCCTCCTCACCTCGTTCGGTGTGACGACGCGACTGATGAAGCGCTTCGGCGCGCTGCGCACGCTCGTGTTCGGCATGACGCTCGTGATCGGCGGGCTCGTGGTTCTCACGAACACGAACCCGGGGACGCATTTCTTCCCGACCCTGTTCTTCGGCTTCTTCACGATCGGGTTCGGGATCGGCAATGCGTTCACGCCGCTGATGACGATCGCGATGGCCGATGTCCCGGCGGCCGACGCCGGGCTCGGCTCCGGAATCACGACGCTGGCCCAGCAGGTCGGCGGCGCGCTCGGGCTTGCCGCGCTCGGGACGATCGCGACCAACCACACGCACGCGCTCGCCGCGCAGCATGTGTCAGCCGCGAACGCGCTCGTCGACGGCTACCACCTGGCGTACACGATCGGGGCGGGCGCCGTCGTCGCCGCGATCGTGCTGGCGGTGGCGCTGCTGCGAGAGCCGCGTCCGCAGGGCGAGGCCGAGGCGGCCCCGGCGCCGGTCGAGGTCGAAGTCGGGCCGGCCTCTCCGATCCGCCGCCGGTTCGTGCTCCCGGTCCGCTCGGTCACCCCGGGCGAGCTGGAGCTCGAGCGCGACCAGATCGCGGCCTGATCGATCCTCCACTCGCGGCGGCCCCCTCGCACTCAGCCGAGGGGGCCGCCGCGTACGTGTTGCCCTCGCTCGCAGCGGGGATGAGCCTGCTCGACGTCGGCTGCGGGCCGGGCACGATCACGCTCGACCTGGCCGCGCGGGTCGCGCCCGGACGCGTGGTCGGGATCGACCGCGAGCCGGCCGTGCTCGTGGACGGCGCCGGCAACGTCGAGTTCCAGGCCGGCGACGTCTATGGGCTCGAGTTCGGCGCCGGCGAGTTCGACGTCGTGCACGTCCACCAGGTGCTTCACCACGTGACCGACCCGGTCGCCGCGCTGCGGGAGATCCGCCGCGTGCTGAAGCCGGGCGGGCTACTCGCGGTCCGCGAGTCCTACTACGCCGGCTTCACCTGGGCTCCGGCCGAGCCGCTGCTCGACCGGTGGCTGGCGCTGTTCCGCGACGTGTGCGCCCACAACGGAGCCGACGCGGACGCCGGCAGCCGGCTGCTCGGGTGGGCCCGGCGGGCGGGCTTCGACGACGCGCGGCCGAGCAGCTCGACGTGGATCTTCGCCGACGCCGACGACCGCGCCTGGTGGGGCGAGATGTGGGCCGAGCGGATGCTCGAGTCGGGGCTCGCCGAGCAGGCGCTCGCCTACGAGCTGAGCACGCCCGAGGAGCTCAAGGCCATCTCGGACGCCTGGCGCCGTTGGGCCGGGTACGAGCGTGGATATTTCATCGCCGCCCACGGCGAATTGCTGGCGCGGCGGTAGCGGCCGCGCCGGGCGGTACCGCTACCGCCCGAGGTACGCGCGCTTCAGATCCTCGTGGTGGAGCAGCTCGGCGGCCTTGCCCTGGAGCACGATCGAGCCGGTCGCGAGCACGTAGCCGCGGTCGGCAATCGACAGCGCCATCGCCGCGTTCTGCTCGACCATCAAGACCGCGACGCCCGACTCGTGGACCTCCTTGATGATCCGGAAGTTCTGCTGCACGAGCGCCGGCGAGAGTCCCATCGATGGCTCGTCCATCAGCAGCAGCCGCGGGCGGGACATCAGCGCGCGCCCCATCGCGACCATCTGCTGCTCGCCGCCCGAGAGCGTGCCGGCTAGCTGGTCACGCCGCTCGTGCAGGCGCGGGAACAGCGTGTGGACGCGCTCGAAATCCTCGGTCAGGTCTTGGCCGCCACGGAGCACGGCTCCCAGCTCGAGGTTCTCCCGGACGGTCATCTGACCGAACAGGCGCCGGTTCTCGGGCACGATCGCGAGCCCCTTCGCGATCCGCGTCGGCACATCGCAGCGGTTGCAGTCCTCGCCGTCGATCGTCACGTGCCCGGACCGCGGCCGGACGATCCCGAGCACGGTCTTCAAGGTCGTCGACTTGCCCGACGCGTTCCCGCCGAGCAGGCACACGAGCTCGCCGGCGTCGACCTGCAGCGAGATCCCCTGCAGGATCCGCATCTGGCCGTAGTAGGTGGTGACGTCGTCGAGCGAGAGCAGCATCTCGATCACGCCTCGGCGAGCGCCTCGGGGTCCCGGCCGAGGTACGCCTCGACGACGCCGGGGTGGGTCGCGACCGCCTCGAACGATCCCTCGGCGATCTTGACGCCGTGGTCGAGCGCAACGACGCGATCGGAGATCCCCTCGACCACGTGCATGTCGTGCTCGATCACGAGGATCGCGAGCCCGAGCTCGCCGCGCAGGCGGCCGATCAGCTCGGTCACCTCGTGCGTCTCGGTCGGGTTCATGCCGGCGGCCGGTTCGTCGAGCAGCAGCAGCCGCGGCCTGGTGGCGAGCGCACGGGCGATCTCGAGCCGGCGACGGTTCGCATACGAGAGCGAGTACGCCGGCTGATCCCAGCGGTAGCCCATCAGCCGCTCGCCGAAGAACGACAGGACCTCCTCGGCGAGCGCGTCGACCTCGCGCTCCTCGCGCCGCGCGCGCGGCAGCCGCAGGATCGACTCGGCCGGTGACGCCTTCGTGCTGCCGTACGTCGCCGACTTGACGTTCTCCTTGACGCTCATGTTGAGGAACAGCCGCAGGCTCTGGAACGTGCGCGCGATCCCGCGCTTGGTGATCCGGTCCGGGCGCTTGCCGGCGATGCTCTCGCCGAGGAACCGGACATCCCCTGAGGTCGGCTTGTAGACGCCGGTGATGACGTTGAAGACGGTCGTCTTGCCGGCCCCGTTCGGACCGATGACGCTGACGATCTCCTTCTCATCGACGCTCAGGTCGACCTCGGTGAGCGCATTCAGCCCGCCGAACGCGAGCGACAGCTTGTCGAGCTCGAGTAGGGCCATCAGACGATCTCGATCCGTCTGGTCCCAAGCAACCCGTTCGGGCGCGCCGCCATCGTCACGATCAGGATCGCGCCGATCATGATCTGCGTCGTGATCGACGGATTCACGATCAGCCGCGCCTCCCAACAGCAGGCCGCGATGTACACGGTCGGCACGACGAGCAGTAATCGCCAGACGCCCTGCAGCCGGACGAGCGCGATCAGACAGCAGATCATCACCACGAACAGGATGTTGCCGTAGCCGATCGGGCTCGAGGGAACGATCACGTAGTGCTTGACCGCCGAGCCGATCCAGCCCGCGCTGCCCGGCGAGCCGGCGGTGGCCGAGCTCGAGATCGCGCCGACGATCGCGTGCGCGGCGAACCCGAGTCCGACGATCGCGGCGAGCACCGCCCCGAGATATCGCCACGGCCTGATCTTCCAGATCAGCGCGATCAGCACGAGCCCGTAGAACAGGTACGCGGAGTCCTTCGGGCTCGAGAGCACGTACTGCAGCGCGGTCACGACGACGCCGCCTGTGATCGCGCCGGCGATGCTGCCGGCGCCGCCGAGCACCAGGCATGCGTAGATCAGGATCAGGATGTTGGCGGTGAAGTTCGTCGGGAAGACGCTCGACTGCTGGGCGGCGAACAGGGCTCCACCGAGCGCCCCGACGGCGCCGCCGAAGCTGTAGGCCATCACCTTCAGCTTGTCGATCGGCATCGTCATCGCCCGGGCCGCGAGCGGATCGTCCTGGAGCGCGCGCCAGGCGCGCCCGGTTCTGGACTTGTCGAGCAGGTGGAGCAGCGCGGCGAGCACAGCGACGACGATCAGCGCCACGATGTAGAAGCCGCGCGGCGTGGAGATCGTGCCGCCGAGCCCGTGGAGCGAGTCGAGGCCGAACAGCCCGTTGACGCCGCCGAGCGTGCTCGGGTCGACGTTGTTGACCGCCTCCATGAAGGCCTGTCCGAGGAACAGCGTCACGATCGCGAGGTAGTCGCCCTCGAGCCGGAGCGCGATCAACCCGATCACGACGCCGACACCGCCGGCCGCGACCACGACGATCGGGATCGACTCGAACGCCGCCAGGTGGCTGCCACCCATTCCGCCCGTCCCGAGCGCGGTCGAGGAGAAGATCGCGTAGCCGTAGGCACCGAAACCGACGAACGCGATGTAGCCGAGGTCGAGCAGCCCGGCCCAGCCGACCGCGATGTTGAGCCCGAGCGAGAGGATCGCGTACAGCAGGCAGTTGAAGCCGACCGTCAACAGGTTGACGTTGCCGGTCGCCATCCCGAACGCGAACCCGGCGAGCGCAGCGATCCCGAGCCGTGGCCACCAGCCGAGCCGCTCGTCGAGGATCACCAGCGGGCGGCGCCACCCGGTGGCGGCGTCGCGGCGCTCACCCGACTGGGCGACCCATTCGTCGATGCCGATCTGCCCGGGCATCAGACCTTCTGCAGCGCCTTGCGGCCGAAGATGCCGGTCGGCCGGACGAGCATCACGATGATCAGGATTCCGAACACGATCAGGTCGGTGAACTTGGTCGAGATGTAGCTCGAGCTGAAGGCCTCGGCCATCCCGATCGCGATCCCCCCCACCATCGCACCGGTGATCGAGCCGATGCCGCCGACGACCGCGGCCGTGAACGCCTTCAGCCCCGCCAGGAAGCCGATCGTGTTCGAGATCGAGTTGAACTCCAGCCCGGACATCACGCCGGCCACGCCCGCCATCGCCGAGCCGATGAAGAACGTCATCGCGATCGTGCGGTTGACGTCGATCCCGAGCATCTCGGCCGCCTCGCGGTCGGAGGCGACTGCGCGCATCGACTTGCCGAGCGTCGTGCGGTCGACGATGAACTTCAGCCCGATCATCATCGCGATGCTGACGAGGACGATCATGATCTCGACGCTGTCGATCCGGGCGCCGTCGATATGGATGCCGTTCGTCTGCGAGATGAACGTGTTCGTGGAGTAGCTGCGCACAAACCCGCCGAAC
This sequence comes from uncultured Solirubrobacteraceae bacterium, assembly GCA_963712675.1. Taxonomy (GTDB): domain Bacteria; phylum Actinomycetota; class Thermoleophilia; order Solirubrobacterales; family Solirubrobacteraceae; genus Palsa-465. The sequence goes on along the minus strand of CAVQJF010000011.1, from coordinate 627,976 downwards.
AGCAGCAGCACGGTGTTCTCGAGCAGGAACGAGATCCCGAGCGCCGTGATCAGCGGCGCGATCCGCGGCGCGTCACGTAATGGCCGGTAGGCGAATCGCTCGATCGCGACGCCGAGCGCGCCGACCCCCCCGCCCGCTATCACGAGCATGATCAGGATCAGCAGGGGGACCGGGATCGCGATCGCGTTCGGACCGCCGAACCAGTGGATCACGAAGTAGCCGATGTACGCCCCGACCATGTACAGGTCGCCGTGGGCGAAGTTGAGCAGCTTCAGCACCCCGTAGACCATCGAGTAACCGAGCGCGATCAGCGCGTACAGACAGCCGGTGATCAGTCCGTTGATGACTGTTTGGATGAAGACCTGCACGTAACCCCTCCGTGACGCCGTCGGCGCCGCCCGCTCAGAAAGCGGACGGCGCCGGGGCCTTACTTCACTCCGTCAGAGTCGAGATCACTTGGGCGGGATCTCGACGTACTTCCCGGCAGCGTTGATCTTGAACAGGTAGCCGGCGTTGCCGGCCAGGTTGCCGTTCGACGCGAACGCGATCGGAATCCCGAGCGGGTTCGCCGAGGCGGCGATGTTGGTCTGCTTGATCGCGGCCAGCACGTTCGAGCGACTCGGCGTCTGGCCGGCCTTGCAGACCGACGCGATCGCCTTCATCACGACGTCGGCGGCCTCATACGTCGGCAGGCCGAACGCACCGTACGGGCCGTACTTGGCCACGCCGGTGACGATCGACTTGTCGAGCGGGCTCGGGTTGCCGGCGATGTCCGGGCCGAACGTCGACAGATAGCTGCCCGGGATCTTGAACTGCGACGGCGAGTTGTCGCCATCGGTCCCGAACAGGATCGTCTTCTTGCCCTGTTGCTTGGCGTCGAGGCCGAACGTCTGCGCGCTCGTGGCGGCCTGGAACGGGACGACCGTGACCGTCTCGTTGGCGTTCAGCTGCGAGGTCACCAGCGACTTGATCGCGTTCGCGAGCGTCGCGCCGGTGTCGGTGCCGTTCAGCGTCTGATGGTTGACCGTGATCCCGGCCTTCTTGAAGATCGGAATCATCGTCGCCACCAGACCCTGCGAGTACGCCTCGTTGTCGTCGATCACGAGGACGGCCTTCGGCTTCAGGTGGTTGACGATGTAGTTGGCGTCCTGGGGACCCTGGACATCGTCGTCCGGCACCACGCGGAAGAACGTCGTGTTCTTGCCGCTCGTCGTCAGCGCCGGCAATGTCGCCGAGCCGGTGATGAACGCCATCCCCGCCTTGGCGAAGATCGGCCCAACGGCCTCGACCTCCTGGCTGCCCGCCGGTCCGACGGTCGCGACCGCATTGGTCGCGATGATCGACTGCGTCTTGGTGGTTGCGATCGACGGCGTCAGCTGCGTGTCGTCCTGCGCCAACGTGACGTTGGTCTTGTTGGCCGCGTTGTCGTTCGCGACCGCAAGCTGAGCGAAGTGCAGCTGCTCGAGCCCGACCTGTGCCACCGGGCCCGTGAACGGACCCTCGATCGCGATCGACGCGGTGCACTTGCCGGTGCTGGCCGACGTGCTCGTGCCGCCGCCGGCGCTGGTGCTGCTGGTGCTGCTGCTTTTGCTGGAACCGCAGCCCACGATGAATAGCGCCGTTAATGCCAGCGCGGCACTCACCTTCAGTGACCTCATGTGTGTGGCCTCTCCTTCGGATAGCTCATCCTGCAAGGGCCGGCGCGTCGGCGTGAGCCGGCGTGCCGTCTGGGTAGTAGGCGGCCGCCGGCGAGCCGGCCGGCCGGAAGACGGCGACCACGCGCATCACGCGATCCCCGGTGTTCTCGAGGCAGTGCACGGTGCGCGCCGCGAGCGAGATGCCCGCGCCGGGGGCAAGCTCGCGCTCGCTCCCGCCGGCGTGCAAGACACCCTCGCCATCGAGCACATAGATGACCTCGTTGTAAGTGTGGAAATGGTCGGGCGCGCGCTCGGTCGGGATGTACCCGACGAAGTGCGTCGCCGATGCCAGACCGGTGCTCGGGTCGGCGACGATCCTGAACTCCCGCGCGGCGCTGGCGTTGTGCGCCTGCTGCTCGCTGAGGCGGCGGACGACCGCTTGCCGGCCGGGGATCTCCGACGGTTCGGGATCGGAGATCCGCACCGCGACGACCCGCAGCGGACCCGTACCCGTGTTGCGCAGCTCGTACTCCTCGCCGGGCGCCAGGTGCGCGCCGTCCTCGGCCTGCAGTGGATGCGCCGTGCCGTCCAGGTCGAGCGCGCCGGAACCGTCGACCACGAACAGCACCTCGTCGGCCGCGTCGGTCTGGCGCCGGAGCGAGCCGCCCGGGGCGCACTCGAGCACTTCCTGCTCGAGGGTCTCGACGTCAGCGCTGGCGCTCACCGGTGACAACCCTCCAGGATTCGCCCGTCGCGGTCAACCACCTGCAAGCCTCGCCTGCAGCGTGACTTCGGTGCCCGCGAGGGCTCGGGACACCGGACACGTCGCCTTCGCCTGCTCGGCCAGCGCCTCGAACTGGGCGGCATCGATGCCGGGCACGTCGCCCACCGTCTCAAGCGCGATCTGCGTGATGCTGAAGCCGCCCGTCTCGAGTTGCTCGAGCCGCACCTTCGCGCTCGTGCGCAGGTCGTCCGGCGGGTGACCGGCATCGCTCAGCAGGCTCGCGAGCGACATCGTGAAGCAGCCCGCCTGCGCCGCGCCGATCAGCTCCTCCGGGTTGGTCGCCCGCTCGATCTCCTCCATCCGCGCCTTGAGCGTGAACGGCCCTTCGAAGGCGCCACTGCCAAGCGCGATCCGGCCGCCGCCGTCCGGCACGGTTCCCTGCCAGCTTGCGTCTGCGCTGCGGGTGACGCGGAAACCCACTTGCCCCTCCTGATTTGTCGCTCGGTCCTAGTCAGGTTTGATTTTGTAGTCTTGATCAAATCACTTGGAAGCGGGCGAACGCAAGCCGCCCCGCCTTGCGATTGGGTTAACGCGTTGCTCAGCCAAACGATTGACATCGAGGCGGTACGCCGGCGGTTCACTTCCCTGGCCGGGGGATTTGCGTTCCTGGACGCGCCGGGCGGGTCCCAGGTTCCCGACGAGGTCGGCGACGCGATCGCGCTGGCGTTGCGCGAGGCGAGCGCCAACCTCGGCGCGGTCTACGCAACCAGCCTGCGGGTCAAGGAGATCCTCGAGCGGGCCGAGCAGAATGCGTCGGCGTTCCTCGGTTGCGAGCGGAACGAGGTCGTCTTCGGGCCGAACATGACCTCGCTGAACTTCACGCTCTCGCGCACCGCGGGTCGCGAGTTCGCGCCGGGCGACGAGATCCTGGTCTCGTCCCTCGATCACGACGGCGGCGTCGCGCCGTGGCTCGAGCTCGCGCACGACCGCGAGCTCGTCGTCCGTCACATCGAGCTCCGCGACGACACCTCGCTCGACTTCGACGACCTCGCAAGCAAGCTTTCCGAGCGGACCAAGGTCGTGGCGTTCGCGTGGGCCTCGAACGCGGTCGGGACGATCACCGATGCGCAGCGGGTGTGCTCGATGGCGCACTCGGTCGGAGCGCTCGCGTGGGTCGACGCGGTCCACTACGCCGCGCACGAGCCGATCGACGTGCGCGCAATCGAAGCCGATGTCCTGATCTGCTCCCCGTACAAGTTCTGCGGACCGCACATGGGGATCGCCTACGGCCGCGCCTCGGTGCTCGAGCGCTGGCGGCCGTACAAGGTCCGGCCGGCGCCGAACGACCCGCTCGGCCGGCGCTTCGCGACCGGGACGCTCCCCTACGAGCTGCTCGCGGGCGTCAACGCGACCTTCGACTACCTCGGCTCGATCGGGGGCTTCGAGGCGATCGTCCCGTACGAGCGCTCGCTCGGCGAGCGCTTCCTGACGGCGATCGCCGACGCGCCGGTGACGGTCTACGGGCTGCCGACGATGGAGGGGCGCGTGCCGACGTTCCTCGTCAACGTCGACGACGTCCCTGCGCCCGACGTGGTCTCGCAACTCGCCTCGCAGGACGTCGGCGTCTGGGCGCACGACTCCTGGTATTCGCTCAACCTCTACAAGCGCCTCGGCTACGACGACTCCGCGATCCGGGTCGGGTTCATCCACTACAACACCGCCGACGAGGTGGACCGGTTCGTCGCCGGGCTCGAATCGGCTCGGGGAGGGGCATAGGATGGCGCCGATGCGAGCGCTGAGAGCCGCCACCGCCGCCGCCGGCCTGAGCGTGCTTGCGGCGATCCCGGCGCAGGCCGGCACGCCGTCGCAATCGCTGCCCTCTCTGCTTGCCCACCAGATCCGCGCGATCAACGCGGCGCCCCACGCGCCGGCTGTGCTGCTCCCGCCCTCGATGCCGCTCGACGCCAAGCATGAGTACCCCACGGGCGGCCCTTCCGGCTCGAGTTACGACCTCTCGATCGGGGCGGTCCCCAACTGCCATGACGCCACCGTGTGCTTCGTCGCCGACTTCTCCGCAGCGAAGGCCAAGACCGTGTTCGGCAAGCGCGTCAAGGTTGTCGGCGCCTCGAAGGCTGCGTTCGTGGCGCTGTCCTGTGGCGCCTCATGCTCGCCGCCGCAGATCGACTTCCTCGTGCACGGGATCCGGTACACGATCCAGGCGAACTTAAACAGGACCGTTCACGGCGACCGTGCGGCGCTGGTCAGCGCGGCGCAAGCGGCGATCAGCGCCGGACCGCGGTAGCGACCGCTCGCGGCCTGGCCTCGATCTCGATCGCTTCGCCCGTTGCGAGGATCGTGACCGGTACACCGCGCTCGGCGGCGGCAGCGGCGAAAGCCTCGGCGGCGTCGGCGACCGGCTCGTAGACGCCCTCGATCTCGTAGCCCTCGGCGTGGATCGGGATCGCCTGCCGGGCGCCCAGGATCGACGCGGCGATCGCAGCCTGGTCGGGGTCGAGCGCGGCCGGCAGTGGGCTGGCCGGCCGGCGGTGCGGGAAGCTGACGATCGCGCCGTTGACCGGCACCAGGACCACGTCGAACGGGCCGTGCCGGCGCGCGATGCGCCACCAATACCCGTGGAACGACGTGTCGCCGAGGTGCAGGATCTTCAACCCGTCGGCTTCGATCAGCCACGAGACCTGCGGGTCGCCGATGCCGTCGAGCGCCGGGAGCGCGGTCAGTGTGAACCGCTCGACGGTCAGCGAGTCCCACGGCGCCAGGCGCCGGCGCTCCAGCCGCGCGGCCGTGAGTTCGCGCTCGGCCTGGGCCAGCGCGAGATTCTCGAGCTCGTCGCCGCCCGCGGCGAGCGGCTCGAGGACCGTCGCTCCGGGAGCCAGCGCCGCCACGAGCGCGCCGGCGTCGGCGTGGTCGCGGTGCAGGTGGGTGACGAGCCCGGCGATGGCCTTGGCGGGGCTGGCCGGGACGACTTGTGGCAGGGGCGTCCCGGCGGCCCGCTCGCCGAGTCCGGCGAACACCGCGTGCGCGTCGTGGAGCGGGTCGACGACCACCGTCACGCCGCCGGCCTCGAGTTCCGCTCCCGCCCAGCCCAGCCATCGCAGTCGCATCTGTCAGTCCTTCCCGTCGTTGCCGAACTGGGAGTTATACCGAACGATCGTTCGTACGGTATTCTCCCGGCACGCATGCCACGCCGCTCCACCGCCGATGTCGCAGACAGCCGGGCCGCCGCCGTCGAGGCCGCGATCGACGTGGCCTCGATCGAGGGGCTCGAGGGGATCACGATCGGCAGGTTGGCGAACGACCTCGGGATGAGCAAGAGCGGCCTGATCGGTCGCTTCGGCGATAAGCAGGCGATGCAACGAGCCGTGCTCGCCGCCGCGATCGAGCGGTTCACCGACGCCGTCTGGCGGCCTGCCAGACGATCGGAGCCCGGTCTCCCCCGGCTCGAGGCGATCATCGACGCGTGGATCGCCCACCTGCGCGAAGGTGTGTTCCCGGGCGGCTGTTTCGTCACCACCGCGTCGGTCGAGTACGACTCGCGACCGGGCCCGTTGCACGACGACGTCGCCGAGGCGGTCAGCCTCTGGCTCGGCGTGCTCGAGGTCGAGGCGCGCCGGGCCTGTGACGCGGGCGACCTGCCGGCCGATCGCGACCCAGCCGACGTCGCGTTCGAGCTGCACAGCCTCGCGTCCGGTGGCAGCGTCGCCGGGCGGCTGATCGGCGACGCCGCCGGACTCGACCGCACTCGGGCGGCGATGCGCCGCGCGATCGGGCTGCGGACCGAAACCTGACGCCGGTTCGCTCGCGCACCGGATGATGGTGTTACGGTGCTCGCCCCGACACGGAGAGAGAGTTGGTAGAGCACGCTGCGACACCCCGGGTTTCGGCCGCACGCCGTCGACTGCTGAACGCCGCGCGCGCGCTGACCACGCCGCTGCTCCCTGACGATTACCTCGGCCTCCTCAACCCGGCCTGGTCGGCGCGCGAGCTGAGCGGCACCGTGACGCGGCTCAAGCCAGAGACGCGCGACGCGACGACGGTCGTCGTGCGGCCGAACTTCCCGTGGCCGGGACATCGGCCGGGCCAGTACCTGCGGATCGGCGCCGAGCTGAACGGCATCAGACACTGGCGCGCGTACACGCTCACATCCGACCCCGACCACCCGGACGGTCTCGTGTCGGTCACCGTCAAACACGTCGAGAGCGGCAAGATGTCGCCCTACTTCTCGCGCAAGATCGAGCCGGGCGCGAGGGTGTATCTCGGCGACGTCGAGGGCGAGTTCCGGCTCCCGGACCCGCTCCCCGAGCGGTCGCTGTTCATCAGCGCAGGCAGCGGCGTGACCCCGATCTGGAGCATGCTGCGCGATCTCGAACGCCGCGACGGGCTCCATGACGTTCTCCACATCCACTGCGCGCGGGAACCTGACCAGGTGATCTTCGGCGCGGACCTGCGGCGGATGAACGTCGACTACCGCGGCTACACGCTCCACGAGCACCTCACGGGTCAGGTTCCGCGACTGACACCGAGCGGGCTGGAGGAGCTCTGCCCGGACTGGCGTGAGCGCCACACCTTCCTATCCGGGCCCCGGGGGCTGATGGACGTGATGGAGGAGCACTGGGCGGCGGCCGCCGACCCGTCGCTCCTGTTCACCGAGCGCTTCCAGCCGATCATCGGCCGCGGCGACGCGGACGTCGGCAGCGGCGGCACCGTCAGCTTCCGCGTCACCGACGTCGAGGCGACCTGCGACGTCGGCATCTCGATCCTCGTCGGCGGCGAGCAGGCCGGCGCGGTGCTGCCGTTCGGCTGCAGGCTCGGGATCTGCCACACCTGCGTCGGCAAGCTCCGGTCCGGTCAGGTCAGAGATCTGCGGACGGGTGAGCTGCACGGCGAGCCGGGCCAGACCGTGCGTACTTGTGTAAACGCCCCCGAGGGCCACATCGAAATCGAGCTCTGATGCCCGCAGCCACCACATTCACAAGCGCCGACCCGAGCCATCCCCTGCACCGCCTCTCCCCCGCGCAGATCGATGAGATCGGCACGGCCTTCCAGGCGATCCACGACGAGGTCCGCGCCGACCTCGGCGAGCGCGACGCCACCTATATCCGCAGCCTGATCCAGTTCCACCGCCGGCTCGGCGCGCTGTCACGGATCGTGCTGATGGCCTCGCGTTACCCACCCGCGTGGCTGCTCGGTACGACCGGGCTGTCGGTCGCAAAGATCCTCGAGAACATGGAGATCGGCCACAACGTCCTGCACGGTCAGTGGGACTGGATGAACGACCCGAACATCCACTCCTCGACGTGGGACTGGGACACGGCTTCGACGTCGGTCGGCTGGAAGCACTCGCACAACTATCTGCACCACACGTTCACCAACGTCGTCGGCAAGGACAAGGACGTCGGCTACGAGATCATGCGCGTGGACCCCAAGCAGAAATGGGAGCCGCGCTTCCTCGCCCAGCCGGTCGTCAACGTCGTGCTGATGCTGCTGTTCGAGTGGGGCGTCGCGCTCCACGACCTCGACCTCGAGGCGGTCCGGGACGGCAGCAAGAGCATCCGGGACCTGGTCGAGGACCTGAAGGGAATCCGCGGCAAGATGATCCGCCAGGTCGTCAAGGACTACATCGCGTTCCCGGCGCTCAGCGGTCCGAAGGGATTCAAGGCGACCCTGATCGCGAACGCCACGGCCAACGTCGTGCGCAACATCTGGTCCAACGCGATCATCTTCTGCGGGCACTTCCCCGACCAGGCGTACACGTTCACCGAGGAAGAGGCAGCCGACGAGAGCCGCGGCGCCTGGTACATCCGCCAGCTGCTCGGGGCGGTGAACATCGACGGCAGCGACACGTTCCACCTGATGAGCGGCAACCTCAGCTATCAGGTCGAGCATCACCTGTTCCCCGACATGCCGAGCTCCCGCTACAAGGAGATCGCGCCGCACGTCAAGGCGATCTGCGAGCGCTACGAGCTGCCATACAACACGGGCCCGTTCGGGCAGCAGTGGTTGATGGTCCAGCGCACGATCCTGCGACTCGCGTTCCCGGGCGGCGCGCCGCGACCGAAGGCGCCGCCCTACGTCGCGCCGCCCACCTACGAAGTCCCGGGCCCGGTCGTCTCGAGCGCCCGCGGGCCGATCCCCGCGTTCCCCTAGCGCCGGGCGGCGTCGGCCCCGACCGCGCGGGCGGGGCACGTTGCAAACTCCTCCCGACATATGGGAGGAACTCTCGCGGCGCCGCTAAGCGTCGGCGTAACGGGCGACGGTGAAGCCGATTAGCGTCGGGACGTGCACCGCGTATACGACGAGCGACAGGCTGAGGACGATCAGCGCGCCTCCCTTGAGATGGTTGCGCACGAACACGTACTCGATCAGACCGGCCGTCACCGCGTAGGCGAGCAGCGCCCACTTCGCGACGGCGAAGAAGCGGTCCCAGGCGAACCCGTGGACGCGGCTCAGCAGGGCCAGGTTGCCGACCAGCAGGCACGCGGACGCCGCGAGCAGCGCGACGGCCGGACCGAGCGACACGTGTGCGGGCAGATTCGACGACAGGTAGATGCCGCCCGCGACGATCAGACCCAGCGAGACCATCCCCACCTCGGTGACCGGGGGAAGCTTCTGCTCGGGCAGCCCTGGCAGCTCGGGCGACGCGCCAGCCTCGCCAATCACGACGACGACAGCTTGGTCATGATCACGAACGTCGCGACCTGCATCACGCCGAGCACACCCGCGCAGTAGACGAACCGTTTCATCAGCCGCTCGATCACGGCCGGGTTCGGCCGAGGCTTCTTGAGCTCGACCAGCACGCCGATGTTGGCCGGCTCGAGCAACCCGAGCGCGATGATCGCCATCACGCCGACGACGATGAAGCTCGCCACGACCCATCCGTGGTCGGGATAGCTGGTCAGATTCGTCCCGAGATGGGTGGAGAGCTGCCAGCCGGCGGTCAATGTGACCGCCACCACGATCGGCATCAGCACGACCATCTTCGGCATGAACCTGGTCGTGAACTCGATTCGCGCCGGGACGGACATCCGGCCGATGATCGGGCCGACCAGCAGACCGACGAACAGGTCGACGATCGTCCAGGCGGCACCGAACGTCACGTGCAGGAACTCGAGCGGCCACAACTTGTTGACCGCGACCGCCACGACCAAAAGCACCGCGGTGATCGCGCCCAGGACCAGCCCGACGCGCGGCACGATCTCAAACTCCGGCACGGCCGGAGGTCCTGCGTGCGCCTCCTCCAGAGCCCCCGGAGGTGGCGCTGTTGCGATCTGCGCCACGCGCTCATCCTACAACGCGTGTCGAGTCGCGGTCAGCGCAGCTCAGGCGGCGGCGGCGGAGCCACTGTCCGCACGCGATCTCCGCGTGACCACCAGAAGCTGTACAGCAGTGCCAGCGGCAGTCCCACGAGGCCGACCACGAACACGACCGTGCCCGCCGTCTGGATATTGATTCCGCTGACGTGCGCCGTGACCGCCCATTTGAGGACAGCGCCAATCGCCACCAGTAAGAGTGATCCTCCGATAGTCATACAGCTTTGCTACCCAGTCAGGCGGCGAACCTAACCAGGTCAGGAAAGCCCCCGCAACGCCTCGCCCAGCCGCTCGATCCCCGCCTCGAGCTGGGCGTCCGACAGGTAGGGCGCCGGCCCTAGCCGGAGGTAGTCGCCGCGGCTGTCGCTCTGCACCCCACGCGCGTGTAGCTCCTGCTGAAGCTCGGCGGCGCGTGGGGTCCGGAGCGCCAGGAACCCACCAAACGACGTCAACGGTGCCGACCGATCCCGGCTGATCACGTGCTCAGCGGCCGCGAGCGAGTCGAAGCAATCCGCGAGCACCGCGACCTGGTGGCGGTAGGAGGCAGCGAGCAGCTCCCGGGTCAGCCCTTGCTCGGCGAAGAACGCCATCACCCGAGCCGCGCGGTAGTGGCTCGTCGGGTCATAGGTCGAGCCCGCGAACCGCCACGGTCCGGGGCCGTACGCGACGCGGTCATCACCGGGTCCGGAGGCGAGCGCCTCGAACTCGGCGTACCAGCCCGTGACGATCGGCCGCAGCTCCTCGGCGTGCTCCGGCAGCCGCATGAAGCAGTTGCCCTCGCCGAGCTGGAGGTACTTGTAACCACCGCCGACGATCCACGCGCGCTCGAGGCCGAGCTCCGCAACCGAGGTCGGGACCGGACCGAGCGCGTGGTAGACGTCGACGAGCAGCTCCGCGCGGTGCTCCTGACATGCGTTCGCGAGCGCGTCGAGATGGGGCACGATCCGGGCGGTCTCGAACAGCACCGAGGAGACGAGCACCGCCCGCGTCCGCAAATCGCTCGCGGCCGCCGCGAGCCGCTCGGCCAGCGTGTCTGCCGGCTCCGCGCTCACGATCTCGACGTCGACGCCGGCCTCCGCCAGCCGCCGCGTCTGGCGCCGCAGGGTGTGGAACTCGCCGTCCGTCGTCACCAGCCGGGGACGACCGCGCATGTCGAGCGCCGAGAGGAAGCGGACGATCAGGTCGTGGGTGCTCGCGCCGAGCGCGATCACCGCGTCGGGCTCGCCGAGCCAGTACGAGAACCCGACCCGGACCGCGTCGGCCTTCGCGAACGCGAGCTCCCACTTGTCGTCGACTGCGCGCGTAGCGTCCTCGAACGCCTCGATCTGGCCCTCGAGCGCGACGTCGGGCCACGCCTGATGCGAGTGACCCGACAGCAGCAGCCGCTCGCCGACCCGCGCATGGGCGTAGTGCGGCGCCAGTGCGTCGGGGGTGTGCTGCAGCTGCGCGAGCGAGATCACAACCGGCTGCGGACGGCCCACAGGTCACCGAAGGCGGGCTTGAACAGCGTCTCGCGGAGATAGCTCGCGCCGGTCGAGCCACCCGTCCCCGGCTTGTCGCCGATCGTCCGCTGGACCATCTTCACGTGCTGGTAGCGCCAGGCCTGGATCCCCTCGTCGATGTCGACGAGGCGCTCGGCTACCTGTGCCCCCTCCCCATCGTCGCGGTAGACGGTGACGAGCAGATCCTGGACCGCGTCGCTCGGCTCGAGCGCGACCGTGACGTCGCGGCCGAGGATCTCCGCGGGAACGTCCCAGCCGATCGCGGCGAGGTAGCGGAGGAACGAGTCGAACAGGCTCGGTCGGCTCATCATGGCCTCGATCCGCTCGTGCTCGGGCCCGCCGGGAGCGTACGCGTCGAGCACGCCGCGGTCCCGGCGGCCGAACACCGCCTCGAGCTCGCGGAACTGCGAGGACTGGAAGCCGCTGGCGGTCTCGAGGCGATCGCGGAAGCCGGTGTACTGGACGGGGGTCAGCGTCTCCAGCACGTCGAGCTGCGCCACGATCGTCCGCAGGATCGCGAGGATCCGCCGCATCGTCTGCTGCGCCCGCGGCCCGGTGCCGGATTCGAGCTGCTCCTGGAGGTGCGCGCTCTCGTGCAGCAGCTGCTTGAACCACAGCTCGTAGACCTGGTGCACGACGATGAACAGCAGCTCGTCGTGCTCGTCCGAGCGGGGTCGCTGCGCGCCGAGGATCTCGTCGAGCGCGAGGTAAGTCCGGTAGTTCGTGGCGGCGCTCGGCTTGGGCATGGCGCTACACGGTATAACGGCGCCGGGTGACCGTTACCGATTTCAGCGAGCTGACGACCGTCGAGCTGGATGCGCTCGCGAGTGGCGAACGGACGCCGGTCTTGCTGCTCCCGACCGGGGCGATCGAGCCGCACGGGCCGCACGCGCCGCTCGGGACCGACGTGCTGATCGCAACCGCGATCTGCGAACGCACCGCCCGCGCGCTCGCCGAGGACGACCGGGTACGAGCGTTCGTGCTGCCGGCGATCCCGTTCGGCGTGACGCGCTACGCCGCCGCCTTCCGCGGCGCGATCAGCGTGCGCGCGGAGACGCTGACGGCGCTGATCGTGGAGTTGTGCGAGTCGCTCGCCGACGATGGGTTTCGCCACGTCGTGCTCGTGAACTGCCACTTCGAGCCCGAGCACGTCGAGGCGCTCCGCGCCGCCACGCGGCATGACGGGATCTCGCTGTTGGACCTCACGCGCCGCGCCCAAGCGAGCCGGCTCACCGACGAGTTCCGGCGCGGCAGCTGCCACGCCGGGAGCTACGAAACCTCGCTGGTGTTGAGCGAGCGGCCCGAGCTGATCGATGTCGCCGCTGCGGCGGACCTGCCGGCGCTCGAGGTCAACATGCCGGCGGCGATCGCCGATGGGCGGACGGACTTCCTGGCGATGGGGATGGAGCGGGCGTACTGCGGCGCGCCCGCTGAGGCCACCGCGGCCGAGGGCGAGCAGACGTACGAAGTGCTGGTGAAGTTGCTGATCGAGTTGATCCGCGAACTTGTCTGAGTTCAACGTCACGAGCTACTTCCTCGACCGGCACGTCGAGGAGGGACGCGGCGCGCGGACGGCGCTGGTCACGGACGCCGGGCCGTGGTCGTACGAGCGGCTGGCCGAGCTCACGAACCGCGTCGGCAACGTCCTGCGCGAGCTCGGCGTCCAGCCCGAGCAGCGCATCCTGCTCGCGCTCGCCGACGGGCCTGAGTTCGTCGCAAGCTGGTACGCCGCGCTGAAGATCGGCGCGGTCACGACCGAGGCCTACACGTTCTTGCAGAGCAAGGACTACGCGTACTACCTCGAGTACACGCGCGCGGCGGTGGCGGTCGTTGACGGCAACACGCTTGAGCGATTCCGGGAGGTGGGCGGCGCCGCGCAGCTGCTCGTCGTCGGGGTGCCGGCCGAGCAGTTGCGCGCCGGCGAGTTCTCGTTTGACGCGCTCGTGGCCGAGGCGCCCGCCGCGCTGGAGGCAGCTCCGACCGACCGGGACGCGATCGCGATCTGGAAGTTCACGACCGGCAGCACCGGCCGGCCGAAGGCGTGCGTCCACCGGATGGTGACGCCGCTGCTCAGCTTCGAGTCGTACGCGCGGGGGGTGCTCGACGTACAGCCCGATGATGTCGTGCTGCCGATCCCGAAGCTGTTCTTCGGCTACGCCCGGGACCTGGCGGCGCTGTTCCCGTTCGGCGTCGGCGCGGCCGGGATCGTGTTCGCCGAGCGCACCACACCGGAGCTCGTGTTCGAGCTGATCGAGCGCCACCGGCCGACGATCCTCGTCCAGGTCCCGACGATGATGCGGGCGATGCTCGACCACCCGGGGGCGGCCGAGCGTGATCTCAGCTGCCTGCGGCTCTGCACGTCGGCCGGCGAGGCGCTGCCGCGGGAGCTCTACGACGAGTGGCGGGCGACGTTCGGCGTCGAGGTGCTCGACGGGATCGGCTCGTCCGAGGCTTACCACATCTTCATCTCCAACCGGCTCGGAGCGGTACGAGCAGGAACCGCCGGCCAGGCGGCGCCGGGCTACGAGGCGCGCGTCGTCGACGAGGACGGCCGCGAGCTTCCGGACGGCGACGTCGGCAGGCTGTTGATCGAGGCGCCGACGGCGGCGCTGATGTACTGGGAGGACCACGCGGCGTCGGTCGCGACCTATGCCGGCGAGCTCGTGATGAGCGGCGATCTGTTCGTCCGCGACCCAGACGGGTATTTCACGTTTCAGGGGCGCGCGGACGACCTGATCAAGGTCTCGGGCGTGTGGGTCGCGCCGTTCGAGGTCGAGCGGGCGCTGCTCGAGCACCCTGACGTCGCCGAGTGCGCCGTGATCGGCGTCGATCGCGACGGCCTGACGATCACACGCGCCCACGTCGTGCTGCGCGCCGGCGTCGACGGCTCGGATGAGCTCGCCCGCACGCTTCAGTCGTTCGCGCGCGAACGGCTGTCGCCGCACAAGTACCCGCGCGAGATCCGGTTTGCCTCCGAGCTCCCGAAGACCGGCTCCGGGAAGCTCGACCGGCGGGCGCTGCGGCCCGCGTCCTAGACGCCCTCAGCCGTCCGCGCCGGTGAGGATTTCGGCGAGCTTCGGGAGGTTGATGTTGCCGCCCGAGACGATGCAGACGACCTTCCCGCCGCCCGCCCTGCCGGCGAGCACAGCCGCCAGCGAGAGCGCTCCCGCGCCCTCGGCGATCACGCGGACGCGTTCGGCCAGCGTCCGGATCGCGGCGGCGGCATCGGGGATCGGGACCGCATACGCCCCGTGGATCAGCGGCTCCACGAGCGGCCACATCGGGTCGAGCACTCGCCGCGACCCCGACCCGTCAACGAACGACGCCTCGTACTCGACGTCCGCCGGCCCGCCGTGCGCGACCGCCGCGACGAGCGCGGCGCCGGTCGCCGGCTCGGCCGTGTAGATCTTGCACTGCGGCCGGAGCGCCTTGATCGCGCTCGCGATCCCGACCGTCAGCCCTCCGCCGCCGAACGGGATCACGACCGCGTCCGGGTCGGGCAGATCGTCGAGGATCTCGAGCCCGATCGTGCCGTTGCCCGCCATCACGCCGGGGTCCTGCACAGGGTGCACGAACAGGCCCTCAACGCCCTCGACGCGGCTCGTGACGATCACGTTCCACCACTCGTCGTACGGGAGCTTCAGCACCCGGCCGCCGAGCCGCGCGATCGCCTGAAGCTTGGCCTCCGGCGCGTGTTCGGGGACGGCGATCGTGGCCGTGAGCCCAAGCTCGCGGGCGACCCACGCCACCCCCTGGGCCATGTTGCCGGCGCTCGCCGTCACGAGCCCGCGCGCGCGCTCGGATTCGGAAGCGCTGCGGATCGCGTTCGTCGCGCCGCGGATCTTGAACGAGTTGATCGGCTGCAGGTTCTCGAGCTTCAGGTAGATCTCGGCCGGAGCGTCGTCGAGTCGCAGCCGGACCAGCGGCGTCCGGACGGCGACGTCCGCGATCCGCTGGCGCGCGGCTTCGATCGCGGCCAGCTCGATCAAAATTCGACCTCGGCGCCGATCCCCTGTTCGCGAGCGCTCGCGACGGCGAGCTGCGCCGCGGCAAGATCCTCGATCGCGAGCCCGAGGGACCGGAACAGCGTCAGCTCGGCGTCGCTGGTGCGGCCCGGCTTCAACCCCGCCAGCACCTCTCCGAGCTCGGCACGGACGTGCTCCTCGCCGGAGATCGCGCCCTTCTTGATCGCGAGCTGGAACTCCCCTGCCTCGTTGCGCAGCGACTCGCGGCTGTCGCAGAACAGCCCGCTCGCGGCGACCGTCGCCACGTCGATCTCACGCGCGGCCGGCATGCTCGCGCCGACGGCGTTGACGTGCGCGCCGGGCGCAAGCCACTCGCGTTTCAGGACTGGCTCGCGGGAGCTGGTGGCTGTGACGACGACGTCTGCGCCGCGGACTGCCTCCTCGGCGCTTGCCCAGCCGCCGGGCTGCGACGGCGAGTAGGTCCGCACCTCCCTGAAGTCGCTGCCCATCGCCTGCACATGCGCCTTGCCCTGGACGCCGGTCCCAAGGATCGCCAGCACCTCGGCGCCCGGCCTTGCGAGCGCCCGGGTCGCAACCGCGGTCACCGCCGCGGTCCGGATCGCGGTCACGGCCGACGCGTCGAGGATGGCCGTCGGTATCCCGGTCTCCCCATCGAACAGCGTCACCGTCCCCTGATGGGTGTCAAGGCCACGCGCGGGGTTGGTGGGGATCAGGACGATCGCCTTCAGTCCGAAGGCCGCCTCGGCGCCAGCGTGAGCGCCGCGCCAGCCCGGCATCAGCCCGATGAACCCGTTGGCGCCCGGCGGCGCCGCCACGTTTCGCAGCGGGAAGAACGCCTCGCCGCGCGCGTTGGCCGCGAGCACCTCGGCCATCGCCTCGGCGCATGCGTCCGGCGCCAGCGCCGCGACCACGTCCGCGTGGCTGAGGATCAGCAGCCCCATCAGAGGAACATCTCCTCGATCAGCGCGCGCTCGCCCTCGGTCAGCGGTCGGTCGAGCGCCTCGCGCACCGGCTCGAGGTGCTCGCGCCGGCCGGGCCCGACCACCACCTGCGTGACGCGATCGTCGGCCAACAGCCAGGCGAGCGCGACCCCCGCCATCGACGTGCCGCGGTCACGCGCGTAGACCTCGAGGCGCTCGAGCGCATCGAACACGTCATCGGCCACGAAGCCCGCGTACGGCTCGGGCCGCTGAGTCATCCGGGATCCCGCCGGAAACGGCTCGTCGCGGCGGTATTTGCCGGTCAACCAGCCACCCGCGAGCGGGCTGAACGCCAGGTACGCGACGTTCCGCGCCTCGC
Source organism: uncultured Solirubrobacteraceae bacterium (assembly GCA_963712675.1). Classification (GTDB taxonomy): domain Bacteria; phylum Actinomycetota; class Thermoleophilia; order Solirubrobacterales; family Solirubrobacteraceae; genus Palsa-465. Next base: position 611,500 of record CAVQJF010000011.1, on the reverse strand, counting down.
ATAGCGGCAGCACCCCCGCGCGGTCGGCGGTGTCCATCAGCGAGTGCGAGTTCTGGACCGCCACCGGCGCGCCCGCGGCGAGCGCCTCCTCCAGCTGCTCGGCGTCGAAGTTGCTGACCCCGTAGGCGCGGATCCGGCCGCCGGCGACTTGCTCCTCAAACCCGGCCATGGTGTCGGTCAGCGGGACGTCGTCGTCGAAGTCGTGCGCCATGTAAAGCTCGACGCGCTCGACCCCGAGCCGCTCGAGGCTCCCTTCGAGCTGGCGCGCGATTCGCTCGGGGGCGAGGCCGTGGTCCGCGCCGGCTGACATCGGGTTGTAGGTCTTCGTCGTCAGCGTCGGGCGGACGCCACGTGAGGCCATCCACCCACCGATCGCCGACTCGCTGGCGCCCCCGCCGTAGGCGTCGGCTGTGTCGAAATGGGTCAGGCCGAGCTCCCAGCCGGCATCCATCAGTGCCCACGCCTCGTCGTTGCTGAGCCCCTGACCGAAGAACTCGGGCGACGAGCCGACGCCGCCGAAGTTCCCGCATCCGAGCGCGATCCGTGCCACCTCGAACCCTGCGCCCCCGAGCTCGCGATGCTCGATCTGGAGGGCGGACGTCACGCTTCATGTTTACACGAAACGCGGCGCGGCCGAGCAAACGAAATACTTCGCGCATGGCGTCCACCGACCAGCCGGCCCGGGTCGCGCTCGTGACCGGCGGCGCGCGCGGGATCGGTCGCGCGATCGTCGAGCGGCTGGCCCAGGAGGGCCACAAGGTCATCGTCGCCGACATCCTCGACGACGCCGCCGCGGCCACGGCAGCGGCCATCGGAGGCCTCGCCGTCCACCTCGATGTAACCGACGGCGGGTCGGTCGACGCCGCGGTAAACAAAGCCGAGCGCAAGCTCGGCCCTATAAATATCCTGGTCAACAACGCCGGCTGGGATGAGTTCCGGCCGTTTCTGCAGACCGACGAGGAGCTGTGGGACCGGCTGATCGACGTCAACTTCAAGGGCTGCCTGCGCTGCTGCCACCGCGTCGTCCCGAGGATGGTCGACACCGGCTACGGGCGCGTGGTCAACATCGGCTCGGACGCGGCACGCGTCGGCTCGTCGCTCGAGGCGGTCTACAGCGGCGCCAAGGGAGCGGTCGTGTCGTTCACGAAGACGCTCGCCCGCGAGGTCGCCCGCCACGGCGTGACCGTCAACGCGGTCTGTCCCGGCCCGACCGACACCGCGCTGTTGGCGCGGATGGCCGACGCCGGCGGCGACGCGGCCCGCACCCGCGACGCGCTCGCGAGAGCGGTCCCGCTGCGGCGGCTCGGCCAGCCCGACGACATCGCGCCGGCCGTCGCGTTCCTCGCCTCTGACGGAGCCGCATTCATCACCGGCCAGACCCTGTCGGTCTCCGGTGGACTGACGATGGCATAAGGAGATTTCAAGATGGAGCTGACCGACACCCGCTACGAGGTCGACAACGGCCTCGCCTGGATCACGATCGACCGGCCCGACCGGCTGAACGCGTTCCGCGCCCGGACCGTCGACGAGCTGATCCACTCGTTCACGCGCGCGTGGGCCGACAACGGGGTCGGCGTGATCTGCCTGACCGGCGCGGGCGACAGGGCGTTCAGCGCCGGCGGCGACCAGAAGCAGCGTGCCGAGACCGGCGACTACGGGCCGAGCGAGTCCGGGCTATTCGAGGTAGAGCGTCTGCACCGGCTGATCCGCGACGTGCCGAAGCCGGTGATCGCGGCGGTCAACGGGTTCGCGATCGGTGGCGGCCACGTGCTCCATGTTCTGTGCGACATCACGATCGCGGTCGAAGATGCCCAGTTCGGCCAGGTCGGGCCGCGCGTCGGATCGTTCGACGCGGGCTTCGGGAACATGTACCTGGCGCGCGTCGTCGGCGAGAAGCGGGCGCGGGAGATCTGGTTCCGCTGCCGGCGCTACGACGCTGCCACCGCCGAGCGGTGGGGGCTCGTGAACACCGTCGTCCCGCGCGAGCGGCTGCGCGACGAGGTCCGCGAGTGGGCCGACGACATGCTGGCGCTGTCGCCGACCGCGCTGCGGTTCCTCAAGCAGTCGTTCAATGCCGACACCGAGCACATGGCGGGCGTCGCGCAGCTCGCGTTCACCGGCCTCGGGCTGTTCCTCGACACCGACGAGGCGAACGAGGGCGTGACCGCGTTCAACGAAAAGCGCGCGCCGGACTTCGCCTCACACCGGGCGCGCGCGTCGTTGTAGGCAGGTCTACGGCGCGTACTTGACGTTCGTGCTGAGCACGAACGTCGCGCTCATCGTGGCGGTGGCCGGGACCTTGCAGCCGGCGGCGCCGATCGGGAGCTTGACGCCGGTGAATGTCGCGGTGTTGATGTCGTTGTACTTCCCGATCGCCGTGAACGGCCCGTTCGGGGTGATCTCGCCGGTGCAGCCTGAGACGAGCGTCGAGGTGAACGTTCCGGCCGATTGCGGAAGCCCGAGTGAGACCTCGTTCGGATGCTTGGTCGTCTTCGGAATGAAGGTGAACGTCCACGGCCCGTCCGCGCTGTTCGTGGTGACTGCATCGGTGCCGCCGAAGTTGTCCTTGCAGGCCGCGAACGACGGGTTCGTGGCCGCGACAGGACCGTCGCCGGCCGCGGGCGTAGTGAACGTGAACGAGACCGCGCTGCAGCTGACCGTCACAGGAATTCCGCTGACACTCGCGCTCGCTTTGAACTTCGTCCCCTTCTTGAGTGACACGGTGATCGGAGCGTTGGGCGGGGTGACGTCGTTGAGCGTGACCGTCGCTGCGAACACCGCCTGCGCGCCGAAGGCGGCCGCCAGCGTCGCTCCCGCGACTGGCAGAACTCGTACGGTCCGAAGGCGCATCGGCGAGGCCTTTCTGTCGAACTAGGCGCGCCGGCTGGATCCCGACGCACCGCTTTCCGGAGAGCCTATCGCCTCGGGGTTGTCGAAATGTGCACTTTTGTTCGTTACGAGCCGGCCGCTACAACACGGTCGCGTTGAGGATCGCCTTGACGGCCTCGCCGGCGCTACGGCGCAGCTCGCGCACGTCGCGACCCTGCTGGGAGGCGAGCAGCATCAGCTCGCCGAGGCCGCCGACGATGATCACGGCGGTGTCGAGCTGCAGCGGCCTCGCGTCGAGCTCCGGGTGGGCCCGGCGGCCCGACTCGACCAGCGCCACTAACAGCTCCGCGAAGCGCTCGATCACGGCCCGCCGGCGTGCGGCTCCCTCGGGCCCGAGGCCGGGCAGCTCGCGTACGAAGCTGAGGTGCAGGGCCGGGCGGGCGGTGACGCTCTCGAGGTAGGCGTCGAGCGCCCGGTCGACCTGCTCCTCCGGCGAGGACCTCGGGTCGACGGCGGCCTCGAGCGAGAGCATCGTCCGCTCGTTCGTCTGCTCGAACAGCGCCAGGAAGCACGCCTCGCGATCGGCGAAGTGCTCGTAGAAGGTGCGGCGCGAGGTGCGCGCGATTCGGACGATGTCCGCCACCGTCGTGGCGTTGTAGCCCTTCGCGTCGATCGATTCCGCGAGCGCGTCGACCAGGCGTTCGCGGTAGCCGGCCACTCGCGGCTACACGGCGAGCTTGTGGCGGACGACCACCCGGCCGCCGCGGCTCGGGATCATCGTCACGTTGCGCTGACGCGGCCGCTCGCGCGTGCGGCGTGGCGCGGCGAGGTCGGTCCGCGCGGCGATCGCCTTGAGGACGACCTGCTGCTCGGCCATGGCGAGCGAGGCGCCGAGGCAGCGACGGATGCCGCCGCCGAACGGGAGCCAGCTGTAGGTCCCCGGCTTGGCGCCGAGGAATCGCTCCGGCCGGAACGCATGCGGCTCCGGGTAGAGATCGGGGCGGTGGTGGAGCGCGACGATGCTGATCGCGACGGGCGTGTCGGCCGGCACGACGTACTCGCCCAGCCGCCACGGCCGCTTGACCATCCGGACGATCACCGGAATCACCGGGCGCACCCGCATTCCCTCATACACGGTCGCCTCCACGTACGCATCCGCCTCGTCGGCCGGGCCTCCGCGCACGAGCTCGCGCAGCCGTTCGTAGGCCGCCGGACTCCGGACCAGGCGCTCGAGCGTCCACGCCAGCTGGTTGGCAGTGGTTTCGTGACCGGCGAGCACGAGCGTCATCAGCTCATCTCTGATCTCGGGATCACTGAGCGGCTGCCCGTGCTCGTCGCGCGCCTCCAGCAGCAGCGACAGCACATCGGCGCGACCGGCGGAGTCGTGCTCGGCGCGACGGGTGCGGATCGCTGCGTAGAGCTGCCGGTCGGCGAGCTTCAGCACCCAGCGCATCGGTCCACGCGCCTCCTCGCGACCGAGGTTGTAGAGCTCGACCAACTGCCACGGCAGCGTGGTCGAGATCCGCAGCAGGCGACGGAACGTCTCGCGCATCCGGTACTCGGGCGTCCCGCGAGCGGGGGTGCCCTCGATTCCGAACAGACCGCCCATGATCACGTCGAGCGTCACGGCCTGCATCCGGGGCGCGAGCGCGAACGGCCGGTCGAGCTCCCAGCGGTCGATCTCGCGCTCGGCGACCTGTGAGATCGTCGCGATGTACCGCGCGATGGCGTCGCCGTGGAACGGCGGCAGCAGCAGCTTGCGCTCGCGCATGTGCCGCTCGCCGAGCAGGATCAGAACCGAGTTCGGCCCGAGGATCGGACGCAGCGGCGTCTCGGCGGTCAGCGTCGGCGCGTCTTCGGACTTGGCCGTGAACAGCGACTTGACGTGGTCGGGGTGGCTCGTCATCACGAGTGGGCCGTCGCGAGCGGGCAGGTCCACCTCCCAGACATCGCCGAGCTCGCGCTGGGCCCTGAGGTTGAAGTCCATCGGCGCCATCCCGAACATCACTGTCTGCACGGCGCTCGGAAGGGACATCGCCGGGGGCCGGCTGATCGCGGTGCCGGGGTCGACCGGACCAGCGGGCGACGGGGCGGCCGCGTGCGTGGCGCCGCCGTTGGTCGACGTTCTCTGCTCGCTCGCTGTCGCCATGGTACGTCAGCGTACCATGCTCACGACGCCGCACCGGCGACAATCCGCTCCGTGGCCCGCTGCTTCGTTTCCCGCCGGCTCCCCGGCCCCGCTTTGCAGCGGCTCGCCGCCCGGCACGAGCTCGATATCTGGCCCGAGCGGCTCCCGCCGACTCCGTCCGAGCTGGCGGCGCAGGTCGCCGGCGTCGACGGTCTGCTGTCGCTGTTGACAGACCGGGTCGACGCGGCGCTGTTGGCGCTCGCGCCGCGGTTGCGCGTCATCTCCAACTACGCCGTCGGCGTCGACAACATCGACCTCGCCGCAGCCTCGGCGCGCGGGATCCCCGTCGGACACACGCCCGACGTACTCACCGACGCCACCGCCGACATGACGTTCGCAATGCTGCTGGCCGCGGCGCGGAAGCTGCCCGACGCGATCGCGGCCGCGCGCTCGGGCGATTGGGTGACCTGGGAGCCGGGGGAGCATCTCGGCGCGAGCGTCCACGGCGCGACGCTCGGCATCATCGGCTTCGGCCGGATCGGGCGGGCGGTCGCACGGCGGGCCGAGGGGTTCGAGATGACCGTGCTGCACACACGCGAGTCCCCACTGAAAGAGCTACTGGAACGATCCGACTTCGTCACGCTGCACACGCCGCTGACGCCCGACACGCATCACCTGATCGACACCGACGCGCTCGCGCGAATGAAGTCGACCGCGATCCTGATCAACACGGCCCGGGGGGCGATCGTCGATCAGGTCGCGCTCGCCGCCGCGCTGCGTGATGGCGTGATCGCGGGCGCCGCGCTCGACGTCACGGATCCTGAACCGCTGCCGCATGATGACCCGCTGTACGACGCACCCAATGTGATCATCGCGCCGCACATCGGCTCGGCGACGCGCGCCGCGCGCGAGCGGATGGCGGAGCTCGCCGTCGACAACCTGCTCGCCGGCCTCGACGGCCGTCCGCTGCCCCATCAGGCGAACGCGCTGTGATGCGGATCGCGGTCGTCGACATCGGCAGTAACTCGACCCGGCTGCTGATCGCCGAGCTGGCCGACGGCCGGGTTGAATCCGAGCTCGAGCGCCGCACGATGGTCACCCGGCTCGGCGCGGGCGTCGATTCGGAAGGGCGTCTCGCGGACGATGCGATGGAGCGCGTGTTCGCCAGCTTGGAGGGCTATCGCGCGGCGATCGAGTCGTTCGACGTCGACTGGGCCGTCGCGGTGCTGACGAGCGCCGTCCGCGACGCCGCGAACGGCGCGTCGTTCGCCTCCGAGGTCTCGAGCCGGTACGGGCTCGAGTCGCACATACTCAGCGGCGACGACGAAGCGCGGCTGACGTTCCTCGGCGCGACCAGCGAACGCGATCCCGACGACGACACGCCGACGCTCGTGATCGACATCGGTGGCGGCTCGACCGAGCTCGTGATCGGCACGGGTCGCCGCGCAGGCTTCCACGTCTCCACTCAGGCCGGCGTCGTGCGCCAGACCGAGCGCCACGTGCACAGCGATCCACCGCCGGCGGTCGAGCTCGACGCGCTCGCGGCGGACGTGCGGTCCGTGCTGTCGGCGGCGGTCCCGGTCGAGCAGCGGGCTGGCGTCGTGCGTGCGATTGCCGTCGCCGGCACGGCCACGTCGCTCGCCGCGATCGCACAGAGGCTGGTGCCATACGACCCGGCGCGCGTCCACGGCTATGTGCTCAGCGGCGCCGAGCGTGAGCGGATCCTCGCGCAGCTCGCGTCGTTGCCGCTGTCCGAACGGCGGTTGACGCCCGGGCTCGACCCGGCTCGCGCGCCGACGATCGTCGCCGGCGTCGTGATCCTCGGCGAGGTGGCGCGGCTGTTCGGCCTCGATGCGATCGAGGTCTCCGAGCACGACATCCTGCGGGGCGCCGCGCTCGGGCTCGCAGCTTCTAAGCGGTGGCCCTCAGCCGCAGACTGATGTCCGCGCACTCGGCGCAGACGGACTCGGGGAGCACGCCGAAGCGCATCAGCAGCCCGAACACCTTGCAGCCGATGCAGTAGCCGAAGATCGACTCGAGCCCGGCCGCCGGCAGGAACGCGATCAGCACGCCGTCAGCGGCTTGGTGGGAGACCGCGAACGCCAGGATCAGCGCCGCGGTCGACATGAACGCTCCCATCCCCTGCGCGAACCGCTTCGGCGGGCCCGGCACCGGCTTCTTCGGTCCGAGCAGCGGCGCGACGGCGTTCATCGCGAACCGCCCCAGCGGGCTCAGCGTCGGACCGGTGAGTACGCGCGCCCAGAACCCGTAGGTGAGCGGAATCAGCAGCCAGTACCAGCTCGTCGCCAGGATCACGATCACGGTGGCGAGCACGAAACCGGCCACAACCCGCGCCGCCTTCTCGTTGACGGGGTTGGGGAAGGAGAACAGCTCCCGCATGAATTACCAGTATAGCTGACAGGGTTTAGCCAAATTACCCTCCGAGCGAGTGGTTGGCGGGGCGCTGCGTCAATTATACGATAAAGTCGATTGACAAAGTTGGATTAGACCTGATGCTGCAGGCCGCGTCCAAATCCAGGAACACGAACTAGGCGGGAACAATGAGGACACCAACGGCCGCCGCCGTGCCGGCGATCGAGCCTGTGATCTTTGCGATCGACACACGACCACTCGTGCGATCGGGCCTCGCGACCCTGGCCCGGCGGGCGCTTGGCTGCAGGGCCCACGCGCTGAACGACGTCGACAAGGCGGCCGCGGCGCTGAGGCTGGCCGAGGCTCCCCCGCGCGCGGTGCTGCTCGGGCTCCGCTCGGGCGATGATCCGTCGGAGCTGCTCCGGCAGGCGCGGCGCGTCGGCGTGCCCGTGATCTGCGCTCTCGATCGCGTCGACGGCATCCTCGCGCGCGCGGCGCTCGCGGCCGGCGCCGACGGCTACATCGTGCTCGACGCGACCGATGCGCCGACGCTGCGAGAGACGGTGACCGCCGCGGAAGCCGGCGAATGCGTGGTCCCGGCCGAGCTCGAGCGGTTCCGCACGGACGCCGGCGCTCCGGCCGCCCTCACGACCCGGTGCCTCGAGGTGCTCCAGTCGCTCGCCGACGGTCTGCACGACGACGAGATCGCGCACCGGCTCGGCATCTCGACGAGCTCGGTCCGCAAGCACATCGCCTCGGCACAGGAACGGCTCAAGGCTCGCACGCGTACGCAGGTCGTGGCGATCGTGGCGCTCGATGGCCTGTTCGTGGGATGAACCGCCCGTGGCCATGATCACCGCCCTGCGGGCTGCCGACGGGGTGCGGTCGGGGCCGGGGAGCCCATCGGGCTTATCGACCCCGTCGGGCTTGTCGACCCCGGGGACGGGCGCGATCGTCGTGTTCTCGAGCTCGGAGCTGATCCGCGACGGTCTGGTCGGACTGCTCCCGCGCGAGTGGCGCGACCGGATCGCGCTGGCCCGCGACCTGGCCGAACTCGAACGGCTGCTCGATGGAGCGCGGTCCTCGGCGATCATCGACGCGGACACCGCCGGCGCAGGGGCGGCGGTCCGCCTCACTCGGGTCGGCGGTGGCTCAGCGATCCTGCTCCTCGGCGCCTCGGTCCGCGGACCCGACCCCGAGCTGCTCGACGAGGCCGACGCGGTGCTCCGCCGCGATGAGGCCGAGCCGCTGACGCTGCGAGTCGCGCTCGCGGCGGGACGGGTCGGGATGCGGCTCGTGCCGCGCTCGCTCCCGCCCGCTGCCGGCGCAGTGGCGGCAGCCGCCGCAGCCGAGCGCGAAGGAGCCGCGCTCACCGATTCCGGGCGCCGGGCGCTCGTGCTGCTGGCGCAGGGCAAACGTGACTCTGAGATCGCGCGTGAGCTGAACCTGTCCGAGAGCGCCGTGCGCAAGCTCGTCCAGCGGACGGTTCGCTCCGTGGGGGCGCGGACGCGCTGTCAGGCGGTGGCGATCACCGCGCGCGGCGGCCAGCTCCGCGACCTGTAACGCCCAGGCGCTCGCGAAGGTTGGGCACCGGGTGGCCAGCGCCGACTGGACGAATGTCCGATTGCCATAGGGGCGTCCAGGGTCCATGATGGTCGCCGGGTGAAGGGATCGCCTAGCGACTCCGGAACCCAAACATAGGCTCGGGCGAAGCCGCAGACATCGGCGCCTCCCGCCGCCCGAGCCACTCGAACCGGGCCCTTTCTGGCACGTACCCCTGCCCGTCCCGATTGGGCCTTACCTGGATCGGAAGCCGCCCGCAAAACGCGGGCGGTTTTCGTTAACGTGGCGCCGTTGCGGCTCGCGACTGAAGTTTCCTCCGGCTAGCGAAGGTTTCGTCGGTTGCGACGGACCCCAGAGCGGCGACACCGCTGGCCAACCTCACTCTGGACGGCGGGGCCAGCGGGGTGAGTGGGACCGGCGCGACGAGCCGATGCCCTTCGCCGCCTCCGGGCGGGCCTGTTCGCGCTGGCGCCGCGATTCGTCCCGGGCGCGTTGGTGGTCCTCGCTGAGGCCGACTTCGAGGAACAGCAGGAGCACGGCGCCGCCGAGGCCGATCGAGATCAGCGCGATCGCCAGCAGCTGGCCGGCCAGACCGTCGATCAGCAGCGCGCCCGCCGTTCCGACGATCACGAGCACGGCGGCGGAGCCGAACGCCACGATCCGCGACCGAGTGGACACGGACCGACGGTACCGAGGCGGCAAGCGCCCCGGTACCGAATCACTAGGCCAGGTTCGCCCTACGCGGGTAGACGACGCTCGGGTCGGTGAGCACGTTGACGAGCGTGGGCTTGCCAGATTCGAACGCCCGCTCGAGTGCCGGCCGCAGCTCGCCTGGCTCGCGGACGAGGATCCCTTCGCAGCCGAGCGCCTCGACGGCTAGGTCGTAGCGCGTCTCCGGCCTGAGGTCGGCGGCGACCGAGTAGCCGTAGAGGAACTCCATCGGGTGCTTCTCGAGCGCCCAGATGCCGTTGTTGCCGATGATCCCGACGACCGCGACGCCGTGACGGGCGAGCGTGTCGAAGTCCATCCCCGCGAAGCCGAACGCGCCGTCGCCGAGCAGCAGCACGACCTGGCGCTCGGGATGGGCGAGCTTGGCGGCGAGCGCGTAGCCCGGACCGGATCCGAGGCAGCCGAACGGACCCGGGTCGAGCCAGCAGCCGGGCTCGTAGGAGTCGATCACACGGCCGGCGAACGAGACGAAGTCGCCGCCGTCGCCGATCACGATCGCGTTGCGGTCGAGCACCTTGGCCAACTCGCCGTAGATCCGCATCGGATGCAGTGGCGCGCGAGGATCCGCGAGGTCGTCGGCCTCGCCGGCGCGCTTCTCGTCCTCGGTCGCCCGCAGGGATTCGATCCACGCCGAGCGTGCCGGCGACGACGCGCCGCTGCCCGCGGTCGCGGCCGCGCACAGCGCCTCGAGCGTGGCCGAGAGCGCACCGTAAAGCTCAGCGGCGACGGGGCGGGGATGCGCGCGCTCGGGCTCGGCCACGTCGATCACGATCAGCTCGGCGTCGGCGGCGAACGCGGCGCCGAAACCGAGCCGGAAGTCCAGCGGGACGCCGATCACGAGCGCCACGTCGGCGCCGCCGAGACCGGCGCTGCGCGCGCGTGAGAAGTAGAGCTCGTGGTCGGCGGGAACGCAGCCGCGGCCCAGGCCGTTGAGGAACACGGGCACACGAAGCTGTTCGGCCAGCGCGCGCAGGGCATCCTCGCCACGACCCCAGTACAGCCCGGTGCCCGCCATGATCGCGGGACGCTCGGCGTTGCGCAGCAGCCCGGCGGCGCGATCCAGGGCGGCGCCGCCGACCGCCGGACCGCTCCAGGGCTCCGGCAGCGGCGTCTGATCCGGCGCCGGCTCCTCCGCCTCCATGAACACCTGCTCGAGCGGGAAGTCGAGGAACGTCGGGCCAGAGTGGGGCGTCAGCGCGACCCGCAACGCCTTGTCGACCATGCCCGGAATCTCGCCCGTCCCGTCCGGCGTCGCCGCGAGCTTGACGAGCGGTCGCACGAACGGCACATGGTCGATCTCCTGCAGCGAGCCCTGGCCCCAGCGGAAGGCCGGCGCACGACCGGCGAGCACGAGCACTGGCGAGTGGTTCAGCGAGGCCGACGCGATCGCGCTCATCCCGTTGGTGACCCCCGGGCCGGCGGTGAGCGCACAGACGCCGACCGACCGCGTGACCTTCGCCCAGCCCTCGGCGGCGAACGCCGCCGTCTGCTCGTGGCGGACGTCGATCAGATCGATCCCCTCCGCTCGGCAGCCGTCGTAGATCGAGAACAGGTGACCGCCCGACAGCGTGAACAGCTTCTGCACACCGTTGGCTCGCAACCGCCGCGCGATCAGCCGTCCCCCGTGCAGGCTGGTGCTGGTCTCGGTCGCCATCTCCAAAGACGCTAACACGGCGCTTCGAGAGAGGCGTACCATCGGATCGAGTCGAGGATAGGAGGTATCGAGATGGAGCCGACAAAGTCAGAGTCGGCGGGCCACGTCCAGTTCGACGAGATCTGCGCCCAGGTTGGCGACTTTGAGCCACTGCCGACCGTGGTCACGAAGCCGGTGGAGGACAGCAGCATCGAAACCGAGGACGATCGGACAGCCCCGCTCGACGGGCTGATTCTCGCCGGGCTCGTCTCGCCCTGAGCGGTCGCGGAACCTAAGGCGCGCGGCCGACAGGCTCGGCGACGGTCGTCGCTCCGTTCTCGGATTCCGCCTCGGCTTCGGCTTCGGATTCGGGGACCCGCCCGGCCCCGACTCGGAGCGCGTTAACCACCGCCCCGGCGAGGATGATCAGCGCCAGCAGATAGAACCACCCGAGCACGATCAGCACGAACACGATCGTGGTGCCGAAGCGGGCGATCGTCGAGATGTTCGACAGATACGCCGGGAAGCCGATGTCGACGACGGCGATCGCCACGGTCGCCGCCAGGGCACCGGGCCACACCGCGCGCCAAGGGACCGGGCGATTCGGGACCCGTGAGTAGATCAGCGTCAGACACGCGAACAGCAGCACCAGGCTGACCCCGAGCGAGATCGCGTACACCACCGCGGCGACCCGGGCGAGGTCGAACGGGAGCGCGTCGGTGCCGGCCTTGAGGATGCTCTGCGCCGCCGGGACCGCAACGGTCGCGAGCATGAAGAGAAGCACGACCACGAGCATCCCCAGCCCGAACCGCTTCTGCTCGAGCCACGGGCGGCAGCGGCAGTTGTAGATGCGGGCGAAGGCGGTGTCGAGCGCGCCCCAGAAGGAGCTGCCGAGCCACAGGCAAGCGAGCAGCGCGAGTACGCCGGTGCTCGTCGTCGAGCTCCTGACCTGGTGCAGGAGGTCGTTGAGCGTGTCCTGCGTTGAGCCGGGGAAGACCTCGCGCAGGTCGCCGAGCACGCTGCGCTGGACCGACGTGCTCGACAGCACCTGCCCGGCGACGAACAGCCCGAGCAGCGCGACCGGGATGATCCCCAGCAGCAGGTTGTAGGCGACCATCGCCGACTGCCCGGTGATGTTGGCGTCCATCGCGACTCGCCAGAAGCGGCGCGCCGCGCCGCGGGCGCGATGGCGACGGGTCAATCGGCCACCGGGGCGGGCGGCCGGTTGCCGCGTACCGCCATTTCCCGCCGCCCGAGCGCGACCGCCGCGCGGGGCGCCCACAGCCGAACTGCATCGCGCTTGCCCTTCAGCGGCACCGGCGGGCGCGGGTCGAATCCGAACCGGTCGTTCGACAGCTGTGCCCGCGTGGCCTCGGTGATCAGCACGTCGTCGCCGGTCTCGCGGGTCGCGGCCTCAACACGCGACGCCGTGTTGACCGCGTCGCCGATGACGGTGAACTCGACGCGGCCGCCGCCGCCGACGGTGCCGGCCACGACCCGCCCCGAGTTGACACCGATCCCGACCTCGACGCGCGAGCCGTACCGCTCGTGGACGAGCGAGGCGATCTCGAGCGCGGCCGCGACCGCGCGATCGGCGTGGTCGACGTGGCGATCGGGCACGCCGAAGACCCCGAGCAACCCGTCGCCGATGAACTTGTTCGCGTGGCCGCCGTGGCGGAGCAGCTCGGGTACGACCAGCTCCCACAGGTCGGTCAGCAGCGCCACCACCTCGTGCGGCTGCGCACGCTCGGCGAACGCGGTGAAGTTCCGCACGTCGAGGAACAGGACCGTCGCTTCGACCTCCTCGCCGGCGAGGTCGACGCCCTCGGACAGCACGCGCTCGGCGAGCCCCGGATCGACGTAGGCGCCGAACGCCTCGCGCAGCCGCTCGCGTTCGTCGAGCCCCTCGACCATCGTGTTGAAGGACTGCGCCAGCGTTCCCGTCTCGTCGGTCGCGACGACCGGAACGCGGGCGCTGAAATCACCGGCACGCACGCGATCGGTCGCCCGCTGCAGGTCGGCCAGCGAACTCGCCAGCGACCGCACCGCGAGGATCGCGAGCTCGAGCGAGAACGTGAACGCGACGCCAACCGCGATCAGCCACGAGAGGCCGAGGTCCTGAAGATGGCGTCCGTGGCTGGAGAGGCCGGCGACGACGACGCCGGTGATCACGTTGATCGCGGGCGCCGCGGCAAGCAGCCGCCAGCGGAGCGGCAGCCCCGGTGCGTTGATCATGAAATCGGGCGGCAGATCCTCGGCGACCCGCTCGAGCACCGGCCGGCAGACGATCTCCATCGTGAAATAGCGGACGATCACGCCGGCCATCACCACAACGGTGCCCGCGACGGCGAGGATCAGGAACGAGTAGGCCGGCAGGTCCAGGTACCAGGTCAGGAACGCGATGAATGGCAGGTACGCGAACACGAGCGGGTACTTCCGCATCGTCCGGAAGTACGCCATCGGCAGCGTCGCGAGCGCGGTCCACGCTGCGATCGTCGAGGCTTCGTCGCGCGCGCCCCGCTCCCACGCCCATACCGGCCGCCACATCCTGCGCGTGAGCTTGATCGAGAGCAGGTTGTCGATGGCGACGAGTCCCTGCGAGACCCCGATCACCACCCACAGCTTGTTATCCGACACGTGCTGATAGAGCGTCAGCAGCACGACGCCGCCGAGGAACACAAGGTGCGCGAGCCCGAACTGGGCCCAGACCAGCGCATAGGAGTTGCGTCGCGCGATCGCGCGAACCGCGCGGTCGACCGGGTCTCGCATGGTGAAAGTGTGACGCGCCGCCGTGACGACGGTGGTTTACGGCCGGCGATAGCTGCTGAGCGGCGCGCCGGCCCGCACCGGCGCGCTCGCCCAACGTGGCCGTACCTCTGCCCTAGCCAACTGGTGCCAATGGACCGCCGTACGCCGCCGCCGTGCGCAGCAGCGCCGCGGCCTCGGCCAAGCGCCGCTCACCTGCGAACAGCCGCGACCCGATCCGGACCGCGGGTAGCTCGTGGACGCCTCGCGCCGCGAGCCCTCGGGCGGTCGCGTTCAGTGGATCGTCAAGCCCTGGATCGCTGATCGCGGCGAAGCACTCGTCAAGCAGGATCCCGGCCGCGGCCGCGGCCTCCGCGAGGATCTCGGGATCCTCGAGGTCGAATCCGCCGCAGAACGCGAGCCGCATGGCCGCAAGCGCGAATTGGGGGCCCGATCCGATCCGAGCTGCGTGCGCGGCCGCCCGTAGCAATCCCGGCACGTGGAGGGGGAACCGGTCGGGCCACACGAGCGGCAGCCGCAACTCCGCGGCGCGCCGCTCGGCCTCGGCCTGTGCCGCCTCGGCCAGTTGCCACGAGCCCTTTGGGAGCGCCATCGACGTCGCGGGGATCCACTCCACCTCGCCGAGCATCCGCTCCACCCGCTCGGCCGCCAAGTACGAAAACGGGCAGCAGAGGTCGAAAAAGAACGCCGGAAGCGCCGTGTGCCCGGGCCGGGAGCGGTCCGCACGGCGGTCGTTCAGGATGATCAGCTCGCCCATCACACGACCACAACGTCCGCGAGCGCCGAAACTGACGCGAATTGGTGCGAAGAACTGCTCCGATTGTCCAGATCCGGCTTGTAGTGACCACTACTTCCGATATGCTGAAAGAAGGTAGGTAGGAACCGTCCAACGGGAGGTAACGAATGCCCCACGTACCACCGCCCAAGCGCCATCCCTACGATCAGTGGTCCCCGGACGCCCGCGCGCTCGACCTCGTCGGCGACAAGTGGACGCTGCTGATCATCCGCGATCTCGCCGCCGGCCCCCGGCGGTTTGTCGAGCTCCAACGGGTTCTACCCGGGATCTCGACCGAGCAGCTTCGTTCGCGGCTCAACCGGATGGTCGCCGACGGCATGCTCACTCGCCAGCGCTACCGCGAGGTGCCGCCGCGCGTCGACTACGAACTCACAGAGCGCGCCCGCGAGCTGATGCCGATCCTTGGCGAGCTCGCGCGGTGGGGCTACGCATGGGCGTGGGGAACGCCGCGTGCCGCCGAAGCCGTCGACATCGGCGCGATCTTCCGGCTCGCACCGGGTTTGCTGCACGTCTCGGCCGGCCTCAGGGGAACCGTCGAACTGATCGTCCGCGAGGGCGACGACGAGTCGGCGTACCAGCTGATCGCTGGGGACGGCCACGTGGTGATCGATGAGCGCGCGGCGGAGCATTCGGATGCACGCGTTATCGGCACGACGAAGGCGTGGGTGAAGGCGTTCAGTCCGGACGCGGACCGCAACGGGCTCGAGGTCACAGGTGACCGCAAGCTCGCCGGCGAGCTGCTGAACGGGCTGGCGTTGAGCGGCCCCGCTCGCGCCGACGGCGCCGTTCGCGCCGCGTAGCCCACGTAGTCCGCCTACCGCGAACCGCTCGGCACCTACCTACCTGGTCGAGTACGTCGCCGGCTTGATCTCCGGGATCTTCCCGGGGCTCGCGCCGGGCAGCGGGGGCGCGACCCAGCACGCCGGGCGGCCCACGAGCGGAAGGTTGATCGCGGACACCGGACCGCCGCCCTTGCCGCCGGTGTTGCCGCAGTCCCAGGAGGGGAAATTGCCCTTCTGGAGGTTCTCGGGGTTGGCCAGCCACAGCGGCGACGGGTACGTGTTGCCGCGGTTGTTCGGATCGCGGGCCGGATAGATCGAGACCGTCTCGGGGCCGATCGGGGAGAACTGGCGCAGGTAGTGACCGGTGCCGCCCCCGCCGATCGAGACCGTCTTGGCGGCGATCCCGGACGCGCCGACGGAGATGAAGTCGGAGATCAGCTGCTGGTGGAGCGACAGCCACGTCAGGATCGGATTCAGCTGCTCGAGGAACGGGCCGAGCTGGGCGAGCAGTGGAGTCGTGCCGTTCAAGACGTCTCGCAGAGCCGGGAGCCCGGTCCGCGAGACGGTGATCAGCGGCCCGAGATGGAAGAACAACGACTTCAGGTCCGGCGACAGCACCCGCAGCGCGCGGAGCGTCGGCCCGAGATCGTTGGCTACCGGCTGGAGCTCGCGCACCAACGGATCCGTGTTGGTCGCGAACGCCTGCAGGCGCGTCATCGTCGCCTTCGTCTGGTCGAGGAAGGCAGGGAAGTCCTTGAAGGTGGCCGCCAGCGCGTTGTTGTTCGCGGCCGTGGTCGCGAAGGTCGTCTCGGCCGTCGTGATCAGGTTGCGCAGCGCCGTCTGGTTGCGCGTCAGCGCCGAGAACACTGTGCCTCCATTGACCGACAGGCGCACGACGGCGGCATGCTCGACGTCGAGCACGCGCAGGATGTCGGTGCCGTCGGCGGCGAACGTCGGCAGGTTGCCGAGTACGTCGTTGAGGTTCTGGGCATTGCCCTTCACCGCTTTGGCCAACTCCTGCTGCCAGGCCTGGAATGCCTGACGGGTCGGCTTGTCGAGCGCGTCGAACACGTCGTCGAGCTGCACGGCCGACGTGACGCGGCTGCGGGCCAACATCGCGCCGTCACGCAGCCACGGGCTGCCGGGCGTGCCCGGCGTCAACTCGATGTACGTCTCGCCGAGGATCGTCTTCTCGCGCAGGATCGCGCTGGCGTTGACGTGGACCGGCGCGAACTGGTTGTTCATCTGGACCGTCGCGATCGTCCGGTTGCCCTGCGGATCGAGCGAGGTGTTGACGACCGTCCCGACCGAGACGCCCGCGATCCGCACGTCCGACTGCGGTGCCAGCTGCTGGGCGTCCGGGAACGATGCCTCGAACTGGTAGCCCTTGGGGTTGAACGGGATCGTGCCGCCGAACGACAGCCACAGGAACAGCAGCAGCCCGGCGCACGACAGCGCGAACAACGCCATCGTGACCACTTTCAGCGCTGTCGGTGACTTCGTTTCCATCAGTTCACCGGCAACTTCGGCTGGAACGGCGGGGCGGCGACGGAGCTCGCGCTGCGCCCGTTGCGTGCCGCCAGCGCGCGGCGCGCGGCCAAGCCGGACTCGTACTTCTTGTAGGCGGCGATGTCGGCGGCCGCCTGCTTCGGACACACCCCGAGCGTCGACAGCAGCGGGGTCAGGTTGAGCAGCGATTCCGCGCCCGGAATGGAGTTGGAGATCTGCGCAAGCGTCGCGCAGCTGGCCTGCAGGAACAGCGGCCGGTAGTCGCCGTTCGCATCCTGGATCGAGAACAGCGTGCGCGCGTTGTGGTCAAGCCACGCGAGCCACCAGAGGTAGCCGTGCTCGACGTTGCCCGGGTTGTAGCCGACCATGTTCACAAAGTGGTTGAGCACCGTGAACACCTTGCTCAGGTTCGGCGTCGACGCCGCGAGGTGGATCGAGGCCGGCCGCAGGTTCCGCACCACCGGCCGGGCGGCGACCACGAACGGCCGGATCTGGTTCTGGACGATCGGGGCGCTCGGCCGCGCCAGCGCCGCGAGGGCAGCGTTCGCGGACGGCAGCGCGCGAGCCGCCGGCAGCAGGTTGCGCGCCGCCGGCCCGAGCTGCTGCGCGAAGGTCTGCACCTTCGCCAGCGTCGCGGTCGTCTGGCGCAACGTGGCCG
The DNA here is from genome assembly GCA_963712675.1 of uncultured Solirubrobacteraceae bacterium. GTDB lineage: Bacteria > Actinomycetota > Thermoleophilia > Solirubrobacterales > Solirubrobacteraceae > Palsa-465. The sequence continues at coordinate 593,734 of CAVQJF010000011.1, read as the reverse complement.
GCAGGTCGCTGACCGCGCGGCTGATGTTGGAGTCCTCGGAGGCCAGCGCGCCGAACACGTGTGAGCTCGCGTTGACGAGCTGCACGATCTGCCCCTGCTTGGCCGCGAGCGCCGTGTTCAGCCGCTGGAGCGAGTTCACAAGCTGGCGCAGATCGGCGCCGCGCACCGCGACGGCCTGCGATACGCGCGCGAGGTCGCGGTGAGTCGGCTCGAACCGCTCGAGCACCTGGGCCAGCTCGCCGCCCCGATTCTGGAGCCCGGCCCCGGCGCCGTTGACCAGTAGATCGAGGTACTGCCGCGTATCCGAATCGAGCGATGAGAAGACCTCATCGAGGTTGATGTCGGGAGCGGTGGCCGAGACGGGAATCGTGAATCCGGGCCGTGCCACCGGAGACGGCGCGCGCCCCGGATCGAGCTCGATGAACATGTCCTTGAGCCCGGTCTTCGGCCGCAGCAGCGCGGTCGCGTCCTGGTGGATCAAGCTCTTGTACTTGGGATCGATCGCCATCGCCACGCTGGCGATCCCGTTCTTCAGCGTGACCCCGCCGATCGTTCCGATCTGCACACCCGACACCCGGACGGACTGGCCCTGGCCCGGCGTCACGGCCTGCGCGGTGGAGAATTCGGCGTTGTAGGTCAGCGGCGTGGACTCGATGAACGGGAACCGCAGTCCTTGGTGACTGAGCACGTAGCCCGCGACGACGACCGACAGCACCACCAGGACGAGGATCGCGACGAAGTCGGCGGCGTGGGTCTTGATCGCACGTTTCATGGGAGCTTGTTCACCAGCTTCATCAGCGGGAGGGGCGGGAGCGCAGCCGCCACCTTGAGCGGGAGCCCTTGCTTTGCGATGTCGTTGCGGATCTGATTCGCGAGCGAGCCGAGCGCCGACTGTGAGCGCAGCGCGGCGCCGGGCGCGTCGAGACTCGTGTGCAGCGGCGAGATCGGAACGCCCGGTTTCGTGTCGAGCGTCGTGATCGGCGCCTGCGTCTCGCACGGGATGTTCGGCTCATATGCGGGCCGGTTCTCCCCCGGCGGCGGCACCGGCTCGACCGAGCTGATCTGCGTCAGCGCCTGGCCGAACAGCCCCGGCTGGAGCGAGTACGAGAACGTGCCGCCGTTGCCGAGCACGCGGATATACGGGCCGTTGGCGTCGAAGTTCCGCGACTCCCCGGCGAGGCCGGGCAGGAAGTCGACCGCCTCGACGTAAGCGGGCCGCGGCGGGAAGCCGTTCGAGGCGTTGAAGTTCGAGTCGTTGATCGTCAGGCGCGACCACGGGATGACGATGTTCGCGATGCAGCTCGACGCCGGGCGGACCCCGTTCTTCATCAGCGGGATCGTCGTGTTGGTCAGGTGCGCGAGCGCCGGGATCGTCGGGCGCAGGTCGGCGGTCAGCCCGCGCAGTTCCGAGGGCTGGACGAGCAACCGCAGCTGATGGACGAACGGGAGGCTCGCGTCGATCGTCGGCCCGGCCGAGACGACGCCGGGGATCAACGCGTGGGCGAGCGTATCCAGTGGCGGCAGCGCGGCGCGAAGGGCATTGAATGCGGGGATCGCGGCGGCGAGCGTCTTCGGCAGCTCGGCGACCGCCGACTGCAGCGCATTGTTCTCACGCGCGAACGCCCCGGCGGTCGAGTTGAAGTCGGTGATCAGGCTCTCAAGGTTGGGCGGGTTCGCGTCGAGCGCGCCGGAGACCGTCGCCATCTGGGCGATGTAGTTCGACAGGTCGTGCGGCTGGATGCCGAGGAAGTCGTGGCTGACGACCGAGGAGTACTCGTACGCCGGCGTCCAGTACTTGATCGAAGCGTTGTACGCCGGGCCGGCCCGCTTGACCGCGAGCCCGTATTGCGCGAGCAGCGTCTGCAGGCTGTGGCGGGTGTTCGACTGCAGCGAGCCGAGCACCTGGTCGAGCTGGACCGGCTCGACGCCCTGCTGGATCGGAAACGAGTGGCCGCTCTTGACGATCGGCGCGGACGGGGTGCCGGGAGCGACGTCGACGAAGAAGTTGCCCTCCAGGAACGTCCGCGGGCGGATCCAGAAGGTGGCGTCGGAGTGGATCGGGAGACCGTTTGAGTCGATCTCCATGCTCACATCGGAGGCCTGGCAGCGAGCGTCACCGCCCGACTTGCAGCCCGGCTCCAGCGAGACGCCCGTCACCTTGCCCACGTTGACGCCGGCGATCCGGACGAGCGAGTTCGGCCGCAGCCCGTTGGCGCTCGCGAAGGTCGCGTGGACCGTGAATTGACCCGCGAACGGGTTCGCGAACTTCGTGAACCCGAGGTACGTGATCACGACGATCGCGACGATCCCGACGAGTCCGGCGGCAAACCGGCTCAAACGATCGGGCCTTCTCCTCCGGCGTCGTCTCATGGGTTGCTGGGGTTCGGGAGAAGTTGCGGTCCGGTCTGCGGGTTGCGGCTGAACGTCTCACCCGCGGGCACGCGCGTCAGACCGTGGAACGTCGGTCCCTGATCGCCGGGCGTGTGCGCGTCGATCGCGAAGTCGCGGTGCTGGGGATCGAAGTAGTTGAGCTGCTTCGGATACCCGCGCTGCCCCGTTTCGCAATCGGCGTTGCCGGCGGTGTCGATCGCGGCGCCGTACGGCTGGGCGTGGAGATACTCGTCGCCTCCGAGCGGCGTGTCAGGCACGCCGCCGTTGACAGGCGCCGTCGCGCCCTGGGTGCCGACGTTGTTGGGCTGCACGGGATCGGTCTGGTTGAGCAGCGCCCGTTGGGCGAAGCCGAAGCTGGTCGCCTCGGAGATGTGCTCGGACAGGAACGTCCACCAGTAGTTCCAGTAGTTACACACCGTCTGATACGGCCCCAGGTACCGAACCATCGGATTCAATGTCCCGACCGTGGCCGTCAACGCGTTCAGCGCGAGATCCGTCCCCGGCGCGGTCGACAAAGACCGCAGGGCGCCCATCACCCGCTCCAGCCGGGAGTTCAATGCTGGTGTGCGCCTGAGCGTCTTCGTGCCGATCTCGATCGCCGGATTCACATCCGGCAACGCCGCCTTCAGCTCCGCGGTCGCCGGCGTCAGACTCCGCCCCAGCGACGCGAAATCGACCAGGAACGGCTGCTGCACCTTCAGCGAAGCGGTCGACACGCTCAACGTCGACGGCGACTTCGCGATCGTCGCCTCCAACGCCTGCGGATCGCGCGAGAACGCCTCAAACGTCGTCGCCATATCCGTGAACAACCGGGCGTTGACGTCCGCGACCGGCGCCACGACACGCATGAACGTGTCAAGCGACGTAAACAGCCGCGTCAACTGCGTCGGCGGCGCCGACAGATACGCAGCCACCGGCCGCAGATACTGCAGCAGCGCAGGCAAGCTCGCGAGCGTGTCGTTCAACGCCGACCCCCGACCCGTGAGCGTATCCCCGAACCCGACCAGATCCTGCTGCACCGCGCTCCGCGTCCGCGCGTCGAACATGTTGAACACCTGGTCGATCTGGACCGGCACGGTCGTATGCGTGACCGGCAGGGTGCCGCCGTCGGAGATGTACCGGCTCGAGCTGCCCTTGATCAAGTCCAGGTACTTGAGGCCGAGCGCCGACTTCGACAGGACCGTCAGGCGCGAGTCGACCGGGACCTGCCCGGCGGATTGGTTCAGCTTCAGCGTCAGCTGGGCGCCGACGAGCCCGTTCTGGAGCTCGAGCGGCTTCATCGCCGTGATCAGGCCGATCCTGTAGCCGCCCTCGCGGACGTCGTTGCCGACGACGAGGTTCGCGCCGTCGCTGAGATCGACCTTGAGCTCGCGCGTCGGCACGAACGGCAGCCCCGTGTTGGAGTTGTAGGCGAGGAACACCACGACCAGGATCGCGAGCACGGTCACCGCCCCGACCAGCACGGGATTCGTGAACGCTGATTGCTGGCGCCGTTTCACGATGAGAGGAGGTAGTTGAGGAGTTGCTGGGTCTGGCTCCCGGCGCTCGCCGCGCTCGCCGTGCTCGAGGCGCTCGGGGCGCTCGGCGCTTTCGGGGCGTGCGTCGCGGTGCCTGAGTTCGAATGCCCGAGTCCGAGCAGCCCGAGGATCGCGCCGACTGTCTTCGAGAGGTCGATCGGCGGTGCCGCGCTCGCGCCGCTGTTCGCCGAGGACCCGCCCGCGGTGGCGCCCGATCCACTGCCGGTCGCGGTACTTGCACCGGCCGCGCCAGCCGTCGTCTTCGCCGGATGGCGGCGGGCGCCGCCCAGGCGGCGGACGCGCGCGCCGCGCGCCTTGCTCGACGCCGGCAGCAGCTTGGCTGCGCTCGTCACCGGCCCGCTCTCCCCGGGCGGGGCGCCGCCCGGATCCGGGACCGGGGCACTCGGGTTGCTCGGATCGGTCTCGTTGACGCCAGGCTGGTGTGGCCCGAGCCACGAGTAGCACTGCCGGTAGGAGCTCCCAAACGTCTTCAGGTTGGTCGCGATCGTCGCCGGCGTCGCATACGGCGTGCAGCGCAGATCGACGAATGCATCGACGGCCAGCATGTGGCCGAACGGTCCGAACGCGTTGATCGCCAGCGTCTGGTTGAAGACGTAGCCGAGCAGTGCCTCGAGCCCGGTGAACCCGGCGCCACCGGGGCTGCGCGGATCGCGCTCGACCGCGCGGCTGCGGTCGTCGAGATCGTGGAGCACGATCGCGAGGTTCTGCGCCAGCTCGGGCGTCGGCTTGGCGAACTGGTTGAGATGGGCGATCGTCGGCGTCGCGGCGATCACCGCCTGCCTGCCGGTCACCGACGCCCGGCCGAGCGAGGAGATCGCCGGCCTAGCCGAGCGCGAAAACGGCGGCAGGTCGGTGAACAGGCGGTCGATCTGCCCGGAGGCGCCGTTGAGGTTCGCGAGCACCGGCTCGTTGGCGGTCGTCGCCGCACCGAGCTTCGAAAGCGCGGGGCGAAGCTGCTCTAGGAAGCCCGGCAGGTTTTGGAAGGTCGACTTCAGCGCCGCCTGCTGGGTCGCCGTGTCCGTCGCGGTGTTGTTCGCCTCGACGATGAACCGCTGTACCTGAGCGCTGTTGTTGGCGAGCGCGGTGATCACGGAGTTGGAGCTCGCGGTCAGGTCCTGGAGCGTGCTCGAGTCGTTGCCGAGCAGGTGCAGCAGGTTGTCGGTCTCGGTCAGCGCCGGGACGGCACGATCGAGCGCCGCCTGGAGGTCACCCGAGCGACCGGCGACGCCGGCGCCGAGCTCGTTGATCAGCAGCGTCAGGCGCTCGCGGTACGGCATCCGCATGATGTCCTGGAGCAGGTCGGCCGGGATCGTGGACGAGGTCTGCGTGACTGGGATCGTGGATCCCGCCGGCAGCACCTTCGAGGACGTGCCGGGGTCGCAGTTGATGAAGTACTCGCCGATCAGCGACTGCGGGCGCGACTGGCAGAACGCATTCGAGCGGAACGATCCGAAGCCACCCTGGTTGACGGTCACCGTGACGATCGCGTGCAGCGTCTTGCGATCCAGATCGATCGACGAGATCGAGCCGGCGACGACGCCGGCGACTTTGAAGTCCTCGCCGTTGACCAAGCCGAACGCGTTGTCGAGCTCGATCTTGTACGTGCCGGCGCCGCTCGGAGAGTTCGAGGCGCCGGTCGCGACCACGAGGAACGTGCCGACGAGGAACAGCACGACCGCGATCAGAGCGATCCGCTTCATCCGGTCGGCACCTCGCTCGGAGTGCACTGGTAGCCGGTCTCCGGGTAGTACACCGCGCCGCGTTCCATCGAGCCCGGGCATCGATCGCCCTGCCCGAACGTCAGCAGAGCCGGCTTGCCACCGCTGCCGTTGAACAGGCTCAGCAGCCGATCGACGAGCGGGATCGCGGTCATCGTCCCGTTGTCGAACGAGAACACGCCGACGACCGGCGCGACCCGGCTCGAGCCACCGTTCGCATCGATCGTCCCCGGGTGGCTGTAGCCCTCGAACCAGCCGGTCAGGTCGACCGCGTACGGACGCGCGAACGCCAGCTCAGGGGTCGAGTCCGACAGCGCGACCGTCGACTCAGTGAAGGCGCCGGGTCGCAGCGCGCCGTTTGCCCTGAGCTTGTGGACCGTCACCGCCGCGAGCGGGACCGCCAGCTTCGTCAGCTCGATCAGGTCGTTATTAGGACCGGGGCGGCTGACGATCCGCGACAGGTCCTGGACGGTCGGAACCGAGTCCACGGCCAGCGGCTTGAGTTGCTCGAGCAGCTGCTGGAGCTTCGGCGCGACCGGCTTTGAATCGTTGACCAGCGGCGTCAGATCATCGAGCGCGGTGCGGAGGTTCGTGAACGTCTTGTCGGCCAGTTGCATGAACCCGGGCAGCCGCTGGATCGACTGCCCGAGCGCGACGTGCTGGTTGGCGAGCGCCGTGGTCGTGGCCGACAGGTTCTGGACCAGCCCGCTGAGATCGGACTGGCGCGTGGCGATGTCGGACACGAGGCTCCCGGTCTTGACGAGGAAGTCCGAGAACTTGGGCGTGTTGCGGTTGATCTCCGCGAACAGCATGCTGCTCGACGCGATCGCCGGATTCAGGTACTTCCACGCCGTCTGCGCCTGCGCCGCCGAACCTGCGTACTCGGCCGCCGAACCCTGGATCAGGTTCTGGAGCGCCTTGCGGGTCGGCGGCGTGAACGTGTTGAACAGCTGGTCGAGGTCGACGGCGCTGGTCGTGTTCTCGGTCCCGATCATGCCACCGTTCCGGATCGGCGCGGCGTTTCCCGGCGCAAGGCGGAGGTCGACGTAGCGGTTCGCGACCGCCGACAGCGAGGTCTGACGGACCGTCGCCTCGGTTCCCTGCCGCAACGGCTGGTAGGCCGAGCTGTTGATGTTGAGCGTCAGCTCGGCCTCGCCGTTCGGCGTCAGCTTGATGTTCGAGACGGTCCCGATCGCGTTGCCGGACGCCTGCACGAGGTCGCCCGAGACGACCTGGCTCGCGTTCTGGAAGATCGCCTTGACGTCGTAGCTCGTGCCGCCGCCGCCGAACACGATCACGACGACCGCAGCGATCGCAACCGCCACCGCGGCCACGGCGGCTACCCGGCCGATCACACTTGCGTTGCGCACAGGCGCGACCTCATCGACTCCTCCTTCGCCGGCTCTGGGGACTGCGCCGGCGCGTCTCTGCAGGCCGAACCTAGCAAGGCTCCGCTTTTTCTGTCAATCGGCAACCTAAGTCCGTGATGCACCGCACAGGAGCCTTATACCCGGAGCGGGACTCGAACCCGCAACGCTCTTTCGAGCAGCGCGTTTTAAGCGCGCGGACTTTGCCAGTTTGTCTACCCGGGCTCGGCCAGGATGTTATTGCCTCCCGGAGGTCGGAAACCCTGCTTTTACCGCAACTACTGCGCTGCTACGGTGTCCGAGTCGTTAGAGCGAGCCGGATGGAAGTCTCTGCCCTCAAATACTCCGGGGGAATCCGTCTACACGGAAGATCCTCCCTGCTCCGGCTCCAGTCGGACGACCGGCTGATCTCGTTCGTCCGGCGCGGCAACCAGGCGGCGTTCGATGTCCTCGTGGGTCGCTACGAGACCAGGCTGTTGGCGTTCTGCCGGCATCTGCTCGGCTCGCGCGAGGACGCCGAGGACGTCCTCCAGGAGGTGTTTACGGCGGCGTTCAACGCGCTGCTCGCCGACGATCGCGAGATCAACGTCCGGCCGTGGCTGTTCCGGATCGCTCGCAACCGCAGCCTCAACCACCTGCGCCGGACGCAGGCGATCGGCGTCGACTCGATGGACATCCACTACGCCGAGCATGGCGCCAGCACCGCCGACAAGGTCCACGAGCGCGAGAAGTTCAGGCTCCTGGTCGGCGACATCCACGAGCTGCCCGAGACGCAGAGGACCGCACTCGTGCTGCGCGAGATGGACGCCCTCTCCTACGAGCAGATCGCCGAGGTGATGGAGACCACCGTTCCGAGCGTCAAGTCGCTGCTCGTGCGCGCACGGGTATCGCTCGCCGAAGCGGCCGAGGCACGGCTGCTGTCGTGCGAAGAGGTCAGGGTCGAGCTCGGCGAGATCGCCGAAGGCCTGCAGCGCCGCCCGAGCCCGCTCGTCCGGCGCCACCTGAAGACCTGCCAGCGATGCTCGCAGTTCAAAGTCCACCTCAGGCACAACAACAAGGCGCTTGCGGTACTGCTGCCGATCGGACCGCTCGCGGTCCTGCGCAAGATCGCGTTCGTCCATCTCGGACACTCGGCGAGCGCCGGCTCGACGACGGCGGTCGGCTCCGGCGCGGCGGCGGCGGGCGGCGGCGCGGCCGCCACCAGCGCTGTTGCCGGCTCGACGGCGGGCGGATTCGTTACCGCCGGTCTCGGCGCGGTTGCGACCAAGGCGGCCGTCGGGCTCGCGGCGGCCGCGCTCGTGACCGGTGCCGCGGTCGAGGTCGACCACTCGAGCCCGGCCCGCGCGACCCACACCCCGGTCGCCGCAGTGCACACGCAAGCGGCAACGGTGTCGAACGTAGCGACCGGCGGCGCAGCCGTACGCAGCACCCATGCGATTCCCTCGCGGCCGCTCGCCTCCAAGCACATCGTCAAGCCGGTCGCGAAGAAGCGCAAGACCCACAAACCGCCGACCGCGGCGAAGCCGACGCTGGTCGCATCGGTGCCACCGCCGCCGGCGACGACCACGACGACCACGGCAACGGCAACGATCGCGCCGGGGCGCACGCAGACGCAGACCGACCCGACCGTGCTCGCCTCCCCGACCGACACGACCGCGACCACGACGACGGCGCCGCCCGCGACGACCGGGTCCGCGACGCCGACCACGACGACGGTGACCACCGCCCCGGTCGAGCCGGCGCCGACGACGACCACGACCACCACCACGCCGCCACGGGCTACGACGACGACTCCTCCGACCGATCCGACGACCACGCCGCCGCCTCCGCCGCCGACCACCGGTCCTTAGTTCACGTGATCGACATCGATCACTTCGACGCGGTCGACATGCGCGTCGGCCGGATCGTGGCTGTCGACGACTTCCCCGAGGCGCGCAAGCCGGCCTGGAAGCTGACGATCGACTTCGGCCCCGAGATCGGCACGAAGCGCTCCTCGGCACAGATCGTCCACTACGCGCGCGAGCAGCTGGAGGGCCGGCTCGTCGTCGGCGTGGTCAACTTCCCGCCCCGGCGAATCGGCCCGTTCGACTCAGAGGTGCTGGTGCTCGGCGCGCTCGACGACGACAAGGGAGTCGTGCTGCTCGCGCCCGATGTCGACGTCGAGCTCGGGGCGCGGATCGGCTGACAGCTCAGGGCCCCGGCACGGCGCCGATCGTGAGTCCGCCACGGGGCGCCCCGTCGACGTCGAGCACGTACGTGCCGACGCGGATGCCGCTCAACAGCTTCGCCGCGTGACCGCCCGCGGGCACGCTCAGCGTCACCGGCCTGGCGAGCCTCAGCACGACCTTGTGAGCCTTGCCGTCGCCGGAGGTCACCCTCAGCTCCACCGCGATCCCGGCCGGCGCGGAGACCGTCGGCGGCGACAGGACGCCGCCGGGGCCGATCTTGAACGTAGCCGGTATCCGTGCGCCGGACGGTGGCGCCGGCGAGGTCCGGGCCGAGCCGGGCGCGGCCGTCGGGTGGCCGGTGGTCGAGGTGACCGATGTGGTTGAGGCGGTCGAGGTGGTCGACGTCGTCGTCGCGGTCGGGCCCGGCGAGCCCGTCGTGGCCGTCGTCGCGGCGGCGGTGCTCTGCGCCGGCGCCGCCGCCGAGGTGCTTGCCGCGCTTTCAGTCGAGTGCGATCCCCCGCACCCCGCCAGCAGCAGCAGTGGCAGCATTCCTAGAACGGTTGACCGGCGACTCACGCTCCCAGCATAAACGGCCGATATGCAGGACCAGATGAGGATGCCAGATGAGATTCGAGGCCCGACATGCAACCCCTAGGCTCGTCGAATACGACGCATTTCGCCGTCGCCTGTGGATCTTCGGCCAGCGCTGCCATCACGGCGCGGCAGGCACACTCGTCGCGGGCGCCGCGGTTCTGATCGGCCGCGAGCGTGCCCGATTCGCGCTCGCGCTGACCGGCGCGACGCTGATGGCGCACGACTGGAAGGACCTCCCGATCTGGTTCGAGCCGGGTCACGGATCCCAGCCCTGACGTTAGCCCTGATAGACGGCCATCAGTGAGTCGTAGTACCGCTCCGGGCTGAACAGCTCGCGCGCGCGCGCGAGGCCCTCCGCGCCGCGGGAGCGCCGGAGCTCCGGATCGGCCCACAGCTCCGCCAAAGCGGCGCCCCAGGCTTCGGGCGTCACGCTGCGCCCGACGAGCTCGGGCAACCCGCCGCGATCGGACGCCAGCACCGGCACGCCGCCGGCGAGCGAGTCGAGCACCGAGTACGGGCACGGCTCCTCCCAGCGCGAGGGCACGAGCGTGACCGCCGCCCGCGCGCGAGCCCCCGCCAGCGCTTGTGAGTCAAGCCGGCCGGCGAACGTGACGTCCGCGCCGGCGGCCAGCGCCCGCAGCCGCGGCTCATCGGGGCCACCGCCGGCGATCAGCAGTGGCACGCCGGCGGCGCGAGCGGCGGCGATCGCCGTGTCGAACCCCTTCTCCTCCACCAGCCGTCCGGACACGAGCGCGTGCTCGCCGTTCTGGGCCCGTGACTCAGACGCGAACTCGCGCACGAAGTTCGGCAGCACGCCGGCGCCGGGGATTCCGAATGCGGTCAGCCGGGTCGCCGTCGCCGCGCTGACCGTGACCAGCGCGTCCGTGTGCTCGAGCAGGTGCGGCTGCTGCAGGTGCAGACCGATCCCGTAGGCCGCGGCCTCGGGGAGCGAGCCTCGGCAGCGCAGGCGGACCCCGGGGAGGGTGTTGCTCCCATGGCAGCGGTGGCAGGGACTTTCGTCGCGGTAGGCGATCCCGATCGCGCAGACGAGCCGGAAGTTGTGCAGGTGAAGGACGGTCCGCGCGCCCGCGTCGCGCGCGGCGGCGAGCGACCGCCAGCCGAGCAGCGGGTGGAGGTTGTGCGCGTGGACGACGTCCGGCCTGAAGCGCCTGAGCGCGTCGGAGATGTCCTCGCCGCCGCCGAGCAACGCCCGCGCCGCGCGGGTGTTCGACACGCCCGCGCTGGAGCGCTCGAGCAGCTGCACGTCGTGACCCCGCTCCGAGAGCAGTTGCGAGATCTCGGCGACGGCGCGCTCCTCCCCTCCCGGCAGGCGGTAGCGGTTGTGGAGCAGCAGGACGCGCACGGGTCAAGGCTATGGTGCGCGGGTGGCGATCGCGCTCCTGACGACGTATCTGGCCGGCTATCGCGTGCCGCTGTATGAGCGGCTTTACGAGCGTCACGGCGTCGAAGTGCTGTGCTACGGCGGTGGCGAGCGGTACGTGCCGGCGTGGTTCACCGATCTGGACCGCCAGCTCGAGGCGGCGCCGTTCCCCGCCCGGCGGATAGATGGCGCGGCGCAGGCCTTTGCGGCCGCGCGGCGCTACGACGCCGTGATCGCGCCATTCGCCGGCGGCGCGATCCTGCCGGCCGCGTACTTCGGTGCGCGGCGGTTCGTGCTGTGGGCGTCGGTGTGGGCGCAGCCGCGGTCGTTGCGCCACGACGTCGCGTGGCCGGTGACCCGGCGGATCTACCGCGGCGCCGACGCCGTCGTGGCGTACGGAGATCACGTGCGGCGGTTCGTCGCGGGCATCCGCGGGCGCGACGAGGACGTGTTCGTGGCGCCGCAGTCGGTCGAGCCGGAGCTGTTCGCGCGTGTCGTCGGCGACGATGAGCTCGCCGCGTTTCGGACATCGCGTTCGCTGGGCGACGGCCCGCTGGCGCTGTACGTCGGCCGGCTGGTGGAGGCGAAGGGCGTGTCGGTGCTGCTGGACGCGTGGCGGCGAGTGAGCGCGGACGCGACGCTGGTCGTGATCGGCGATGGCGCGCTCGCCGGTGCGGCGGCGTCCACCCCGGGCGTGCGGTTCCTCGGGCCACTCCCGCGCGAGGAGCTGCCGGCCGCATATGCGGCCGCCGCGTTCGGGTTGCTGCCCTCGGTGCCGACGCCGCTGTTTCGCGAGCCGTGGGGCCTTGTCTGCAACGAGGCGATGCACCAGGGTCGGCCGATGATCGCCTCCAGCGCCGTCGGCGCGGTGGCCGGCGGACTCGTCGTCGATCGCGTCAACGGGCTGGTGGTGGCGCCCGGCGATCCGCAGGTGCTCGCCGACGCGATCGCCGCGCTGCTGGGCGATCAGGCGTTGCGCGCCCGTCTGGGCGCGGCGGCGCGAGAGGCGGTCGCGCCTTATACCTACGACGCGATGGCCGACGCGTTCGGCGCCGCGATCGCGACCGCGATCAGCCCGTCGCCGACCGGGCCCTGAAAGGCGCGGTGGCTCGCTCGTAGGAGCGGGTTGAAGATCAGCCGGCCGGCCGTGCCCGCGACCGGCGCGAAGCAGGACGCCAGCTGCTCGGTCTCGAAGCCGGCACCGCGGAGCGTCCTCGTCAGCGTGCGCGGCCCGTAGTACACCCTATGGTCGGGGTGCACTGATTCCCGCCCCGCTAATGAGCGTAGCCCGATTTTCGGACAGCAGGCGTTGGGGACGGTCACGCACAGACGTCCGCCTGGTTTCAGCAGCGTGGCGGTCGCTCGCAGGAAGGCGTCGGCGTCGGGCACGTGCTCGAGCACCTCGCCGGCGATCGCGAGGTCGTAGCGGTGGCGGTCCTCGGCGGCGATCTCGGTCGTGATGTCGCTCTCCACGAAGCGCTCGTCCGGGAAGGCCCGCCCGAGCGTCGCGAGCGCGGCACCGTCGACATCGAAGCCCGTCACGCGGGCGCGGCGAATCAGCCTCGCGTGAAGGAGGATGCCGGCGTTCAGCAGCTCCTCGGTGTAGGGGCTGTCGGCGCATCCGAGATGCGCGACCTCGCCCTCCCCGTCGCACAGCCGCTCGAGCCAGGCCGCGCGGTCGCGCACGAGCGGCATTCGCAGCCGCTCGCCTTCGTGCATCTCGTGCACGCACGAGCGCGCCGAGCTCATTGACCGACTGAGAACAGCGCCTCCAGGTCGTGGCGCGAGTAGGCCTCGAACGCGACCATCGTCTGCGTCCCGACGACGCCCGCGAGCTGGGAGATCTTGCCCGTCACGACCTCTCGCAGCTGATCGTGGTCGCGCAGACGGAGAATCGCGACGAAGTCCCAGTCGCCGGTGACCGAGTACGCCTCGGCGACGCCCTCGATGTCGGCCAGCTCGCCGCCGAGCGTCGCGAGACCGGCACGGTCCGCCTTGATCAGGACGATCGCGTGGGTCACGCCTCGTGCGCCTGTCCGGGGTCGAGCAGCACGACCTGCGAGCGCGTCGCCGACTCTACGTCGGACTTGTACGCCTGGGCGTCGGTCTCGATCGGCGGGAACGTGTCGTAGTGGCACGGGATCACGGTCTTCGCGCCGACGAGCGCGGCCGCGTCGACGGCGTCGGTGCTGTCCATCGTGTAGTGGCCGCCGATGCAGACGAGCGCGACGTCGATCGGCGAGCGCTTGCCGACCAGTTCGAGATCGCTGAACAGGCAGGTGTCGCCGAGGTGGTAGACGATCGTGTCCTTGAAGTTGATCAGCAGCCCGGCCGGCGTGTTGACGGTTCCCTTCGGCGTCGTCGAGGTGTGCCACGCCGGCACCAGCTTGACCCAGCCCCAGTCGAACTTGACCGTGCCGCCGAGGTTGGGGTCTCGAACATCGACGCCGTCGGCGCCCAGCTCGTTGGCGAGCTCGACGATCGCGACCGTCGTCGCGCCGGTCCGCGTGGCGATCGCGACCGTGTCGCCGATGTGATCACCGTGACCGTGCGACAGCAGGATCGTCGTCGCCGCGACGTCATCGGCGGCGATCGCCGCCTTCGGGTTGCCGGTCAGAAACGGGTCGATTAGCACCGTCGCGTCGCCGTCCGACAGCGTGAAGCAGGCGTGGCCGAGAAAACGGACTTCCATTGTCGATCAGTCCTCCTGAGGGGGTTGGTCGTGGTCGTTGCTCAGCGTTCGGGCCAGCTCGAATCCGACGGCGACGCCGACGAACATCCCGAGCCGGGTCTCCTCGGCGAGCAGCGTTCGGACTGCTCTTACCCGTTCCTGCGGATCCGCCTCACCTGTCGCCTCGCGGACGGCGTGCTCGTGAGCTGTGTCGAACCAGCCGCCGTCGGCGATCGCCAGGTCGAGGACCTTCTGTAGGGACGGAGCGGCCCGCGCCACCAGGTCCTGCGCCTCGCGGAGCCGCGCCGGGTCGCTGATCGCGCCGATCGCGGCGTCTAGGTCTGCGTCAGAGTAAGCGGGCACCAGGTTTTGGGGATGATAGGGGTGTGGTCGTCCCGCTGACATCGCTGTCTCACGGCGCGGGCTGCGGATGCAAGCTGCCGGCGGCGGCCATCTCGGACGTGTTGGCCGGGCTCGCTGCCGGGCCACCCGATCCGAACGTGCTCGTCGGCTTCGACACCGCTGATGATGCCGGCGTGTATCGCTTGCGCGACGACCTCGCGCTGATCCAGACGGTCGATTTCTTCACGCCGATCGTCGACGACCCCTTCGACTTCGGGCGAATCGCGGCGACCAACGCGCTGTCTGATGTCTACGCGATGGGCGGGACGCCCGTCTCGGCGCTGAACCTGGTCGCGTTCTCGGTCGAGGCGCTCGGCGGGGAGGTGCTGTCCTCGATCCTCCGGGGCGGCGCGGCGGTCTGCGCCGACGCAGGGGTCGCGATCATCGGAGGCCACTCGATCGACGATCCGGAGCCAAAGTACGGACTCGCGGTCTGCGGCACCGTCCACCCCGATCAGGTGCTCACGAACGCCGGCGGCCAGGTCGGCGACGTGCTGGTGGTGACCAAGCCGCTCGGCTCTGGGGCGGTCACGACGGCGCTGAAGAAGGGCCTCGACGCGCCGCTCACTGCGGCGGTTGAAGTGATGACCACCTTGAACCATGAGGCATCGATCGCCGCTGCGGCGGCGGGCACGCACGCGCTGACCGACGTGACCGGGTTCGGGCTCCTGGGGCACCTGCACGAGCTGTGTGCCGCCTCGGGGGTCGCGGCGGAGATCCGAGCTGCATCGGTGCCCGCGATCGAGGGGGTGCTGGAGCTGCTCGGCGATCCCACCGAGGCGCCGATCGCCGGGGGCACGCGCCGCAACAGGGATCACGCCTCCGAGTTCGCCGCGTTCGCGGATCAGGTCCCGGAGGCGCTTCGCTGGCTCGTCTGCGACGCGATGACGTCGGGAGGCCTGCTGGCCGCCGTTCCCGCTGAGCGGGCCGCCGACGTCCCGGGCACGGTGATCGGCCGCCTGACCGACGGTCCCGCCGGCACGATCGCCGTCGTCTGACGCCGCACTCCCCACTGCGCCCGACTTCGACATCGAGCCCTGGGGTCAGAGGTCGCCAGAGCGACCATTCAGCCCAGGTCTCACGCATTCGGCCCGGGAGCCCTGGGCGTAGAGGTCGCCAGAGCGACCATTCAGCCCAGGTCTCACCCGATCGGGTCAGGAAAAGGCGATCAGATGACGGGGCGGACGGAGCGCTGGGCGGTGGCGCCAGGCGGTGGCGCTACGCGGGGGTGAGACGTGTCAGCAGGAGCCCGATCGCGAATCCGGCGACGGCGCCGACGCCGCCCGATACCCAGCTGGCCGCCGGCGCGGCCAGGGGCATCAATGCGATCACGATCGCGATCACGACCGTGCCGAGCACGTCGCCGTCGATCTCCTCGCCGCGCCGGAGCGAGAGCAGGTCCGGAACGACCCACGCGCAAAGCAGCGCCAGCGCGCCGCCGTTGCCGCCGAGCGCGGCCGGGGTCGGGTAGATCACGGCGGTCACGGCGAGACCGCCGACGGCGCCGATCAGGAACAGGAGCACCACGACGACCGGGCCGTGGCGATGCTCGAGCAGCCAGCCGTACAGAGCCACGGCGCCGAGGGAGGCGAACGCGTAGCCGGTGTTGTTGTAGGTGAAGCTCGCGCTCAGCAGCCGCCAGGGATGGTCGTGGAAGAAGTGCCCGCCGGGCGGGTTGAACACGATCAGGTGCTGGAGACCGATCACGCCGGTGCGCCACAGGACGCAACCGACGATCCCAGTCAGCACCAGCACGATCGTGGCGTACGGGTGGGACTCGCCGCGGATCCCCGGAATCTCGTCGCGACGCAGGCGCGAGAGCGATGGAGTCGGCGGCCGACGGCGGCGCTTCTCCGTGACCCGACCCTCGCGATCGATCTTCGGCGCCCGTTTGCGCAACCGGTTGCCGCAGTACGGGCATTCGGTGATGTAGGGGCTCACCTCAGACCCGCAGTTCTTGCAGACCACGAACAGATCGGGACCTCCGGTGCTCACACAGCGATTGTAGAGCCGCTCCGAGGCCTCTAAAGGCAGGTTATGCGCTCGAACCGGCTAGTTCCCCGACACTAAACCGCGGTCGCGGCGACGATCTCGGCCATCACTTCGCGGAGATCGTGGTTCGCCTCGTGGACGACGACCTGCCGGGCGGCGCCGTTGCCGCGCTTGAGCAGGTCCTCGACGGCGTCGAGGTCGGCGCCCGAGCCGAGGTCTTCGGCCAGCCCGCGCATGCGGTCCAGCAGCCGTCGCGCGAGCTCGCGGGTGGCGACCCGATCGGACGACGGCAGGTCGACGAGCTCGCCCTCGAGGCCGTGCCTGGCCGCGAGCCACTTGTTCTCGTCGAGCATCTCGAACGGGTACTTCGACAGCTGTTTGCCCTCGTCGAAGTGGATCGAGAGCTCCCGCACCATCGCCTGCGTGAAGGCCGCCAGGCCGAGCGTGTGCTCGATGTGGGTCTGCGAATCCATCACCCGGATCTCGACCGTGCCGAAGTTAGGGTGCGGGCGGACGTCGTACCAGAGGTACGTGTAGTCCTCGATCACGTGTGAGGAGATCATGAACTCGATCCGCCGCTCGTAGTCGGCCCAGCCGTCGTACGTCGGTGGCACCCCGACGCGGGGGAAGGCGCGGAAGATCGGCGTCCGCGTCGACGCGAGCCCGCTGCCATCGGCACGCCAGAAGGGGGAGTTGGCCGACAGCGCCAGCAGCACGGGCATGTGGACGCGCATCCCGTTGGCGACGTGGATCGCCTTGTCGGGGTCGTCGATTCCGATGTGCACGTGCATCCCGAAGATCAGCTCCTGGCGGGCGACGAAGCGGAGCGCCGAGATCAGGTCGCGATAGCGCGGTCGCGCGACGATCCGCTGGTCTTCCCACATCGCGAACGGGTGCGTTCCGGCCGAGCCGATCGCGAGGCCCTTGTCGCGAGCTGTCTGGATCACCTGGCCCCGCAGCGCGCGCAGCTGATCGCCGGCGTGGGCGGTGTTCGGGCACGGGTCGGTGGAGATCTCGAGCACGGATTCCATCAGCTCGGGCTTGATCTCCCCGGTCGGCGACGCCTCGAGCAGCGACTCGATCGCGTTGACGAGCTCGAGCGACTCGGCATCGAGGATCATCAGCTCCTCCTCGATCCCGATCGTGAACGCCGGGCCGGTGAACTTGTGCTCCACGGGCCGCAGCGTAACGACGACGTCCCTAGACTGCGGGCGAAGCGATTCAGACGAGAAGGAGCGGCGGATGGCCCTTGGCTACGACGGCAGTCTTTACGTACTCGCGTTCGACCATCGCGGGTCGTTCCAGAAGAAGATGTTCGGGATCTCCGGCGATCCGACTCCCGAGCAGATCGAGACGATCCGCGACGCCAAACGGCTGATCTTCGAGGGCATGCTTGAGGCGGTTTCCCGGGGCGCCGACGCGAGTTCCACCGGCGTGCTGGTCGACGAGCAGTTCGGCTCGAACGTTCCTTCGCAGGCTCGCGAGCACGGCTTGATGCTCGCGATGCCGGTCGAGAAGTCAGGGCAGAACGAGTTCGATTTCGAGTACGGCGACGACTTCCCCGAGCACATCCTGAAGTTCGATCCGGATTTCTCAAAGGTGCTCGTCCGCTACAACCCCGACGACGAGGCCGAGCTCAACGAGCGCCAGCTGGGGCGGCTGAAGCGGCTCTCAGACTGGCTGCACGCCAACGATCGGCGATTCCTGTTCGAGCTGCTCGTGCCCGCGACCGACGCGCAGCTGGCATCCGTCGGCGGCGACACCGACCGCTATGACGCCGAGCTCCGTCCCAATTTGATGCGCGGCTCGATCGCCGCAATTCAGGACGCCGGGATCGAGGTCGACATCTGGAAGATCGAGGGCGTCGACCATCGCTCGGACGCCGAGATGCTGGCTGAGCAGACCCGCTCGGGGGCCGGCCGCGAGAACGTCAAGTGCGTGCTCCTTGGCCGTGGCGCGTCGACCGAGAAGGTCGAGCACTGGCTCCGCGAGGCCTCGCCGGTGGACGGCTTCATCGGGTTTGCGATCGGCCGTTCGATCTGGTGGGACGCGCTGGAGGGATTCCTCGCAGGCCGGATTCCGCGTGAGGAGGCCGCCTCGGCGATCGCCGATCACTACCTCCGGTTCGTCAGCGTGTACGAGGGTCAGGCAGTCCGCTGACCGGCGTTGAGGCGGCTGCGGCTCCGGCGGGTCGGCTGGTAGGGTTGGCGCGATGGCGATGAAGATGCGCCAGAGCCTTGCGCAACTCGAGCAGGAGTTCCGGCACGAGACGCAACAGGACCGTAGGCGACGCGAGCATCTGCGCCGTCACGCTGCGCTGCGCTCACGCAAGCGCAATGTCGAGCGCGAGAAGAAGCGCAGCTCAGTGCGCTTCTGGCTGCTGGTGCTGTCGCTGATCGCCACCGCGGTGATCGTCACCGTGGCGATGTTCGAAACGCTCTACTACCTGCTCGGCTGACGGTCGGGCGCTCGTCGGCGCCCAACCGGCGCTAACTACTCGTCCCGAGACCGCGAAGCGCGGCGTCAACTTCCTCCCGTCCGCCCTTACCGGAGCCGACCCGCTCCTGCTGGATCTCGAGATAGACCTCCTTGCGGAACACCGGAATGTCGCGCGGGGCCTGAATCCCGATCCGCACCTTCTCACCCATGATCGCGAGTACCGACACTTCGATGTCGTCGCCGATCATGATGCTCTGGTTGGACTTGCGAGTCAGTACCAACATGGGTTTCTGCCTCCCTGCTGCCTGATGTTGTTCAGCCCGAGTGCGGCGCCGAGACGGCCACACCGTGCTGCCGTTCGCTCAAATTGAGCATACCGCGAACGGAGCTAACTGCACAGAAATCGCCGGATGCCCGCAGCGCGGGTAAAGCATCGCCGCCGTGGGCTGTAATAGTCTGCCGCGCCTATGACACGTCGATCGCTGCGACCGCAGCTCAACCAGATCCGCGCCTGGGTCCGCCAGGGCCGCACGGACGCTTGGATCGCACACCAGCTCGAGGTCACCGTCCAGCAGATTCAAGCGTTCAAGCGCGACCAGGACCTGGAGCCAGAAACTGATTCCGAGGGCGTCGCCGCCGCCGATTACGACGACGAGATCGACCTCAGGGCAGAAGACGACGCCCTGATCGCGGCCGAGCTCGACGCCGCCGAGGCGGAGCGGGCGGCCAACGGTGACGAGGACGAGGACGAAGACGAGGACGATCGGCCCAAACGCCGCCCCCGACGCCGCGGCGGACGCGGTGGCCGGACTCGGCGCAAGGCGTCGACGGGACCTCTGGAGGCGACCTTCGACCACGGCGACGAGGGCTACGGACTATGGCTCGACCCTGCCGTTCAGGACGATCCGATCTACGCCGAGTACTGGGCGGGCCACCGTCCGGTCGAGGTTTCGATCGAGGAGGATCAGATCGTGATCCGGCGCGCCGGCGGCGAGGAGGCCGACGAGGAGGAGTAAGGGTTCGCGGCTGAAGCCGTGAGCGCTCAGGCGGCGGGGTCTTCCAGGCGCCGCCCACCCCCGTAATCGCTGGACTCGCGGGCGTAGCGCGCGAACGCTGCCCCCGCGACGATCGGGATGTCCCACGCCGCCGGTGCGCGCGGCGCGACTCGCGTCGCCAGCGCGAAGCACCAATCGGTGCCTTGCTGGGTGTACAGCTCCGCCAGGTCGGCTGTCGTGAACGGTCCGCCGAGCCGGCGGCGAAGCTCGAGCACGATCTCGTCGCGAACGCGCTCGAGCGCCGGGCGGTCGGCGGGCTCGGCCTGCGCGAGCCGTCGCTGACCGTCCAGCCACAGCCCGATCAGCTCATCGAAGCGCACGGTCAGCCGTGCGCTGGGCGCGGCGTCAGCGGGCCGGAAGCCCGGTGATCACGTAGGGCCGCTCGCCCGCTTGCACCATCCCCAGCGCGCGGGCGTCGCGGGCGATTGTCGCCGGATCCGTGAGCGAGCGCTGCTGTTGCTCGAGCGAGCGATTCTCGCGCGCGAGCTGGTGCACGGTTGCGAGCTCGCGGTCGGCCTGAGAGTGCGTCGCCAGCAGCGACAGCCCCTGCTGGACGTACAACCCGAGCACGACAGCCAGCACCATCAGCAGTCCGATCCGGCCGACGCGTTCCCAGCGAACCCTGACTCGGGGCGGCCCGCGGCGCACGACGCGCCGAGGCTTGGGCCGCGGGTGCGTGGTTCGCGGCTCGCGAGCGCGACCGGGTGCGGCGGTTGCTGAGCGGGCTGACGGCATCCCGTATGCCCTTCGTTCGCCGTCGGCACTCTCCTTCCTGCTGCAAGCTCACGCCCGAAATACGCTCCGGCCCGGGTAGACCGCTTCCGGTCCGAGCGCCTCCTCGATCCGCAACAGCTGGTTGTACTTGGCCACGCGATCGGATCGCGACGGGGCCCCGGTCTTGATCTGACCGCAGCCGCTGGCGACCGCGAGGTCGGCGATCGTCACGTCCTCGGTCTCACCGGAGCGGTGCGAGATCACCACGGCGTATCCGGCCTCACGGGCCATCCGGACCGCTGCGAGCGTTTCGGTGAGCGTCCCGATCTGGTTGACCTTGATCAGGATCGCGTTAGCGACGCCGGTGTCGATCCCGCGCTTGAGGCGCTGGGTGTTGGTCACGAACAGGTCGTCGCCGACCAGTTGCAGCCGGTTGCCGAGCCGATCGGTGAGGGTCGTCCACCCGGTCCAGTCGTCCTCGGCCATGCCGTCCTCGAGCGACACGATCGGGTAGCGGCCGGCGAGCTCGGACCAGTAGGACGCGAGCTCGTCGGCGGTTAGCGTCCGGCCCTCGTGCTCGAGCACGTACGCGCCGTCCTTGTACAGCTCCGAGACCGCCGGATCAAGCGCGATCGCGACCTGGTCGCCGGGAACGTACCCCGCCGCGCGGATCCCCTCGATCAGCATCTCGAGCGCCTCCTCGTTGGAGTTGAGATCCGGGGCAAACCCGCCCTCGTCGCCCACGGCGGTCGACAGGCCCTTGGCGTGCAGCGTCCGCTTGAGGTGGTGGAACACCTCCGTGCCCATCCGAAGCGCCTCGCTGAACGTGCGCGCCCCGAGCGGCACGATCATGAACTCCTGGAAGTCGACGTGGTTGTCGGCATGCGCACCGCCGTTGAGCACGTTCATCATCGGCACGGGCAGCACGTGGGCGGTCTCGCCGCCGAGGTACCGCCACAGCGGCAGGCGCTGCTCGGCCGCGGCGGCGTGGGCTGCTGCGAGCGACACGGCCAGCACCGCGTTGGCGCCGAGCCTCGACTTGTTCGGCGTCCCGTCGAGCGTGATCAGCATCCGGTCGAAGGCCGCCTGGTTCGACGCGTCCTGCCCCCGCGCGGCCGTAGCGATCTCGCCGTTGACGTTGTCCAGCGCCTTCTGCACGCCCTTCCCCATCCAGTCCGAACCGCCGTCGCGAAGCTCGGTGGCCTCGAACTCGCCGGTCGACGCGCCCGATGGCACCGCGGCTCGTCCCCAGGCGCCCGACTGCAGGCTCAGCTCGACTTCTACGGTCGGGTTGCCGCGGCTGTCGAGGATCAGACGGCCGTGCACGTGCTCGATCTGGCTCACTGGTCTGCGTCTCCTCGATTCAGGCGGGCCCGCGCGTAGTACGCGAGCTGGTCGGCCGGCGCCAGATCGTTCCAGCTTCGGCCCTCTGATGCGGCGAGCTCGGTCCCTGCGGTGACCCGGGTCCGGAATCGGTCGGACGCGGCGCGCAGCGCCAGCTCGGGATCTACGTGCAGCCTGCGTGCAACGTTGACGGCGGCGAACAGCACGTCGCCAAGCTCGTGGAAGCGCTGATCGGGCTCGGTTGCCTGTTCGAGCTCCTGTAGTTCCTCCCTGATCGCCGCGAGCGATTCGGGCACGTCGGCGAAGTCGAACCCGCTGCTCGCCGCACGCCGCTGGAGCTTGCGGGCGTACAGCGGCGACGGCAGGTTGTCGGGCACCTCCGCGAACACGCCCTGCTCGCGGCCCGTCTCCCCCTGCTTGATCTGGTCCCAGTTGCGCAGGACGTCCTGCGCGGTCTCCACCTCGGTCTCCGCGAACACGTGCGGGTGGCGGCGAATCAGCTTCTCGGTGCAGTGGTCGGCGACCTCGGCCAGGTTCCCCGCGCCGCGCTCCTCCAGCAGCAGGGCAAGGAAGTGGACCTGGAACAGCACGTCGCCGAGCTCGTCCAGCAGCTTCGCGTCGTCGCGCTTGTACGCGGCGTCGGCAAGCTCGTAGGCCTCCTCGACCGTGTGCGGCACGATCGTGCGCTCATCCTGCTCGCGATCCCATGGACACTCGACGCGCAGTCTGCGGGTGATCGCGTCCAGGCGTTCGAGCGCGATCGTGATCTCGGGCCGGCCTCCAGCAGAGGCGGCAGCGGTCACTTCTTGGTCGTCGTCGTCGGCGTACTCGTCGTCGGGGTGCTCGAGGCCGGCGGCGCGCTGGTC
Organism: uncultured Solirubrobacteraceae bacterium; assembly: GCA_963712675.1. Classification (GTDB taxonomy): domain Bacteria; phylum Actinomycetota; class Thermoleophilia; order Solirubrobacterales; family Solirubrobacteraceae; genus Palsa-465. The sequence continues at coordinate 571,094 of CAVQJF010000011.1, read as the reverse complement.
ACCGGCGGCCCGCTGCTCGACGGCGTGCTGGACGTCTTGGGCGTCGGCGGCGGCTTGTAGCCCTTGCAGTCGGCCATCGCGTAGACCGCGCGGCAGGTCGTCTGCTTGAACCAGTTCTTCTTGGCGTGGGCGTCGACCTGCGTCTGCGCCGCGGTCTGCCGCTGCTGCGTCAACAGCGCCTGGATCTGCGGCGTCGCCTTGGCGAGCGACTGCTGCGTCGCCTTCTTGATCGTCGTCACCTCGAACACGTAGTAGCCGAACTGACCCTTGACGGGGCCGACGACCTTGTTCGCCTTGGCCGCGAAGATCGCGTTGTTGAACGCCAGCTCTTCCTGGCCCTTGGTGACGCCCGTCAGAACGCCGCCGCTGTTCTTGGTCGCGGCGTCGAGCGAGTACTTCTTCGCGGCGGCCTTCCAGCTCGCGGTCGAGCCGGAGCCCACCGCGGCTTTCGCCGCCGCCGCCTGCGCCGCGGACTTCGTCCGGATGAAGTGGAGGCTGACGGTCTCGGGGGTGCCGAACTGGGTGATGTGGGCGGTGTAGTAGGCCTGGATCGCCGCCGGGGTGACCTTCGTCCCGTAGCGCGCCAGCAGCTTCTTGAAGATCGCGTTGATGCGGACGCGGTACAGGATGTCCTGCAGCGTCTGGCCGGTCGTCGTGAGGAACGTCTGGAACTGCGCCTCGGTCGGGAACTGCTGCTTCTTGGCCGTCTGGAACTGGTTCTGGATCTCGGAGTTCGTGATCGCGATGTGGAGCTTGGCGGCGTCCGCCTGGTACCAGTACGCCTTGATCAGGAAGTCCATCACCTGGCTCGAGAGCGAGGTGAACAGCTGGCCGCAGTCGGTCTTGATCGTCGCGGTCGGGGTCTTCGCCAGCGACGGGATCTGCTTGCGCACCTGCGCGATGCAGGATGTGAAGTCAGGCGGACTGCTCGGGACAATCACGGGCGCGCCCGGGCTCTGGGCCGCTTGGCCCTTGGCGGCGACGAACATCCAGTGGTTGAACGTCGCGGTCGTGATCGGATTGCCGGCGACCACGGCGACCGAATTGCCGGGGAGCCCTCCGCCACACGCCGCCAGACCAATAGCGAGCACAAAAAAGGCGCCGAGCGCCGAGATGAACCTTGTGACCTTCACCGCGGCGTGATGGTAGCGAGCCTTCGCGAAACGCGAGCGCTCGGGGCCTGGCGTCTAACGCGGCCTTTACACGCGGGGCAGCTACGCGGCCTCGCGCGTGACGGCCAGCAGCACGTCAGCGGCCCGGACGACGGCCGGGAACCGCGCCGCCGGATCGTCGGGTATCCGCACCGACAGCTGCGACTTCCCGGATTCGTAGAGCGCCTCGGGGATCTCGGCGCGGATCCGCTTGGCGCGGACCGAATCGAGTTCGATCGGGGTCACCGACAGCCGGCCGCCGCGGAATGTCACCGCCCGAGCCCCGGCCTGGCCGAGCTTGATCCGCGCCTGCTGGAGCGAGATCAGGTTGACGAGCGGCTCGGGGATCGGCCCGAAGCGATCGGCCAGCTCGTCACGCAAGATGGCCAGGTCGGCGACCTCCCGCGCGGCCGCGATCCGGCGGTGGACGTCGACCTTCGCCTGCTCGTACGGGACGTAGTCGGACGGGACGTACGCGTCGACGTTGACATCGAGCCGCACCGGTTCCCAGTCCTCAGCGGCACCCTCGCTGTCCTCCAGCGAACCGACGGCCTCGTCCAGCATCTGCATGTAGAGCTCGAACCCGAGCGCCGCCACGTGGCCCGACTGCTCGTCGCCCAACAGGTTCCCCGCCCCGCGGATCTCCAGATCCCGCATCGCGATCTTGAAGCCTGCGCCGAGCTCGGTGTAGTCAGACAAGGCCGAGAGCCGCTGCGCCGCGTCAGGCGTCAGCGCCGCCGCCGAGGGATACAGCAGGTACGCGTAGGCCCGCTCACGACTGCGCCCGACCCGCCCGCGAATCTGGTACAGCTGCGACAACCCGAAAACGTCGGCGCGCTCGACGATTAGCGTGTTCGCCTGGGGGATGTCGATCCCGGACTCGATGATCGATGTGCAGACGAGCACGTCGGCGTCGCCGCGCAGGAACCCGAGCATCCGCTGCTCGAGCAGCTTCTCGTCCATCTGCCCGTGTGCCACCTCGAACCGCATCCCCGGGCAGAGGCCGCGCAGCCGGACGGCGGTCTCCTCGATCGACTCGACTCGGTTGTGCAGGAAGAAGGCCTGTCCACCTCGCTCCTTCTCACGCAGCAACGCGCGCCGCACGAGCTCCTCGTCGTACTCGCCGACGTAGGTCTTGACCGGACGCCGGCCCTCGGGCGGGGTCTCGATCACGCTGATGTCGCGCACGCCGGCCAGTGACATCTGCAGCGTGCGCGGGATCGGGGTGGCGCTCATCGCAATCACATCGACCTTCAGCTTCAGCTGTCGCAGCAGCTCCTTCTGCTTGACCCCGAAGCGCTGCTCCTCGTCGACGATCAGCAGCCCCAGATCCTTCGCGCGCACGTCCCGGGACAGCAGCCGGTGCGTGCCGATCAGCACGTCGACCTCCCCGCGTGAGAACCGCGCCACGGTCTGGCGCTGCTCGGCCGCCGGCCGGAACCGCGACACGTGCTCAATCACGACCGGGTAGTCCTTCAGCCGCTCGGTAAACGTTCCGTAGTGCTGCTGGGCGAGAATCGTCGTCGGGACGAGCAACATCACCTGCTTGCCGTCCTGGACCGCCTTGAACGCCGCCCGCAGGGCGACCTCCGTCTTGCCGTAGCCGACGTCGCCACAGATCAGACGGTCCATCGGCCGCGGCGCCTCCATGTCGGCCTTGACGAACTCGATCGCGTCCCGCTGGTCAGGGGTCTCGGTGTACGGGAATGCGTCCTCGAACTCCCGCTGCCAATCGGTGTCCACCGGGAACTCGTGGCCCGCCCGCCGCTTGCGTTCCGCATACAGGTTCAGCAGCTCGCCGGCGAGCTCCTGCGCGGCGCGCCGGGCGCGGGACTTGATCGTCTCCCAACGCGTGCCGCCCAGCTTCGACAGCGGCGGGTGGGCGCCGCCGGCCCCGACGTAGCGGCTGATCTTCGCGAGTTGGTCGACGGGCACGAAGACGCGGTCCGAGCCGGCGTATTCGAGGTACAGGTAGTCGCGCGTCACATCGGCCACGGTCTTCGTGTCGAAGCCGGCGAAGCGCGCGATCCCGTGGTCCTCGTGGACGACGATGTCCCCCGTCCGCAGGTCCGAGAAGCTCCGCAGCACGCCACGGCGGTGAGAGCGGTCGGGGCGCTCGGACACGCCACGCCGGCGCCGGAACAGCCGATGGTCGGGGATCACCGCGAGGTGGAACTGGGGCGCGATGAAGCCGCCCGCCAGTCGGGCGTGGGCGAACGTGATCGCGCCGGCACCCGTGGCGCCGTTCCCGTCCCCGGAGTCCAGCCAGCGCACGGACAGGCGCCCGAGGTTGTATGCCGCCCGGTCCCCCTCCCCACGCCGCGCGAACGTGACCACCGGCCGGTAGCCCGAGCGAGCGAGCTTCTCGAGCTCGGGCTCGGCCTCCTTCAACCCGCGCGCGGCGACGTCGGCGCTCTGCGCCCTGAACGCGTACTTCTGATCCTGGTCGATGCTCGACAGACGGATCCGAGCCCGCGCCGCGAGCGCTGCGGCGATCTCCTCGGGCCCGATGTACAGGTGGTGCGCGTCCTCGTCGTGGAACGCCGCCGTGACGTCCTGCCAGTGGTCGGCGAGCGCCGGCGCCACGTCCTCATCGCCCGCGATCAGGACGGCCGCATCGTCGGGCGCCAGCGACAGGAACGGGTGAAAATCGGAGACCGGCAGCAGTTCGGCGATGTCCGGTCGGTCGGCGGCATCCTCCAGCGCCGCGATCTCGGCCAGCTCGCGGTGCTCCTCGGCGAGCTCGGCCGCCGGCGCCACCTCGACCACGTCCGCGTCGCCGAGCGAGCGCTGCGTGAAGGTTGAGAACCACCGCAGCGACTCGATCTCGTCGCCGAACAGGTCGACCCGCACGGCGCGGTCCTCGGTCGCAGGGAACAGGTCGAGCAGCCCACCTCGGATCGCGAACTGGCCGCGGTCCTCAACCTGATCGACGCGCTCGTATCCGGCCGCGACGAGGTCGAGAGCCGTCTCATCGAGGTCCATCAACTCGCCCGTTCGCAACTCGAACCCGTGGGGCCGCATCGACGGGTCGGGGACCTTTTCAGAGAGCGCGACCGCGCTCACGACCACGACCGGCGCTGCATCTGCCGAGGAGAGCAGCGAATCCAACGCCGCGATCCGCAACCCGACCAGGTGGGGCGGCGGCGCAAGGTGCGACTCGTAGGTGACGCCGCGGCTCGGGTAGTAGCGAACCTCGCGCGGCTCGAGCCACACGCGGAGCGCCGCCGCCAGGTCGCGCGCCGCTCGATCGTCGCCGGCGACGACGATCGCCGGGCGCTCCTCGGAGCGATCGAGCAGCGCCGCGATCAGGTACGGGCGCAGTGCCTGAGAGACGAACGCGATCCCGCCGTCGCGCGCGAGCGCGTCGGTCTGCGGGTCGTCATCGGCATAGGCGAGGAGCGTGCGGAGCACATCTCCCAGTCTAGGAGGGCGCGGGCTCTCCGAGGATCACCTGCTCCGCGGCGTCGGCGGCCTGCTCGATCAGCAGCGCGACCTCCTCGCGAGGCTCACGAAAGCGGCCGAGCACATACGCCGCGACGCGGTCGGGATCGGTCGTCGGCGGCCGCCCCACGCCGACGCGCACGCGCGCGAAATCCGCGCTCCCAAGGCCCTGTTTCAGCGACTTCAACCCGTTGTGGCCGGCCAGCCCGCCGCCGACCCGCACCCGGATCTCTCCGAACGGGAGATCGATCTCGTCGTGCAGCACGAGCACGCGGTCCAGAGGCACCCCGAACGCCCCGCGCGCCGGCCCGACCGAGTCGCCGGCGTCATTCATGTACGTCTGCGGCAGCAGCAGCGCGACCCGAGGGCCGCCCGGCCCCGCCCGGCCCTCGGTCAGCAGCCCCCTGTATTTCGTCTTGGCGCGCGGAAGCCCCCAGCGCGCGCCCAGCACCTTCGCGATCTCAAAGCCAATGTTGTGGCGCGTCCCCGCGTACTCGGCGCCCGGATTGCCGAGCCCGACGACCAGCCAGTCGATCGGGCCCACGTAGCCCTACTCGCCCGACTCGCCCTCGCCCTCGCCGCCCCCGCCGTCATCATCGGCATCGGCATCGGCGGGCGCCTCGCCTTCGCCGACAACCTCAGTCTCCTGCTCGATCTCGGGCTCTTCCTCGACCTGGAGCCGTGGCGGGCTGAGTGTGGCGATCACCGTCTCGGGATCGTCCAGCAGCTTGACGGTGCCCGGCGCCGTCAAAGCGTCCAGCGTCAGCGTGTCGCCGATCACCATCTCGGAGACATCGTGCTCGAGGGAGTCGGGGATGTCCGTCGGCAGTGCCTCGACCGTCAGCTCGCGCGTGATCTGCTCGAGCACGCCGCCTTCCTTGACGCCGGGAGAATCGTCGGCGCCGGTCAGCTCGAGCACGACCGTTGCCTGGATCGCCTGGTCGAGACGGACCCGGAGCAGGTCGATGTGCATCGTGTCGCCACTGACGGGGTGGCGCACCAGCTCCTTGAGAACGACCGGGGTCGCGGGCGCGTCATCGATCGCGAGCTCCAGCACCGCGCCGGCGTGGGCGAGCGCGAGTCGCAGCGTGCGCGAATCGACCTGAAACGAGATCGGCTCCTCGCCGCCTCCGTAGACGACGCCGGGCACATTGCCCTCGCGGCGCAGCCGTCGGACGGCCCGCGATCCCGCGGGCTCGCGCTGGGCGACGGCCAGAGCTGTTGTATCGGTGCGTGCCATGAGCGGCGAACGATGGTAGCGCCGCTGGTCGAGGCCCGCCGGCCGGTTGACTCCGCGCGCTACCCTTTCGTCATGAGGGGTGATTCTCAGCTCATCTTGTTGATGATCGCCGGCGTCCACCTCCTGGGACTTGGGTGCGTCGCCGTCCTGATGTTCACCGCGCTGCGCGAGGGCCCATCCGATCCGCCGCAGTCGACGAACAACGATTCGGACGACGGACGCGGGAACAAGCCGCGCAGTCCGCGAGCACCCTCGGGGCGCCCACGCGGCGGGATCCCGCTCCCGGATGCCGAGCCGTCACGGATCCGCCTCCGCGACCACCGCAGGCTGGCCGAGCAGCTGCCAAAGCGCGTGCGCCGGCCGGCCCGCGAGCCGAGCCGCAGACCGATCAGGACCTGACGGCCCGCGCAAGCCCGTCGCCGAGCGTCAGTAGCGCGCCGGGCAGTCCGCGTCGGCGTGCTTGAGTTTGAGGCTGATCGTCAGCAGCTCGACCGTGATGCCGCTCAACGCGTTGCCCGCGCGGCGGACTCGGACGCACTGGACTCTCGGCTTGGTCTCGTCGACGACCTCCCAGGCGACCCGCGCCGTCCCGAGCGTCGAACCCAGCGAGAACCCGGTGGAGGACGTGTACTGGAGGATCGAGACGTGGCCGGGGATTTTCAGCTCCGAGGCGTCCTGCGCCGCGCGCGCCCGGCAGGCGGCACTCGCGGAGCAGCCCTTGATCAGCGTGATCATCGCCGAAGCGTCCCCGCGCGCCTCGGCGCGGATCAGCGCCGTCACGGCCGACTGCTCGGCGCTGTCGCCGGACCAGATCCGCGCCAGCAGTGCACTGACCAGCCCGAACACCACGAGGCCGAGCACGATCAGCGCGAGCAGTCGAGAGCGGCGCACGGCCGCAAGCTAATCAGAGCTCGGGGTCCGTGAGCTCCAGAAAGCGCTCGATCGAAGCCTCCTGGTGATCGAGTCGCGCGGCCAACGCGCGGGCGTGATCTGCTGCCTGCTCGAGGAAGTCCTCGACGCACCGCGCGGGGTCGTCAGCGAGGGGGTAGACGCGCATCACGTCCTGCTGAGCGCACGCGATGCCGAGCGGCGGCTTGCCGTCGGCCAGCGTCCTGGCGCCGCACACCGGCGTGACGACGAGCTGCCTGTCGGGCGCGACCAGCGCCGTCGGCAGCAGCCGCGGCGCGGGCAGCCGCATCGAAAGCGCCACCGAGTGGTCGATCATGAGCTCGCCATCGAGGAGCTCGCACAGTGGCTCGCGCCAGACATCGAGGACGGTGTCGGCGCCGACGAGCGCATCTCGCAGCGCGGTCGCCTGCTCGACGTACAGGCGCTCCGCCTGCTCGCGGTCGATCGCGTCGCCGAGGTCGAGATCGCACGGCACCCGAAGCAGCTCGCTGGCGGCGACCGTCGTGCCGGCGCCCCGGCTTCCATAGGTCACGTACGTCTGCAGCGTTCCGAGGTCGCGACGGCCGTGGAAGATCACGGTCACCGCCTCTGAGACCGGGAGTCCGCCGATCCGGAGCGACACCGTGACGGCGCTCGAATCGTCGAGCAGCGCGCGCCGCAGCAGCTCCTCTGAGGCTCCGTGCTGGTCTGACTGATCCTCTTCGAGCATCGTCCTGCTCCTTCAGATCGGCTGCTTGTTGTTCACCATTTACCCACAACTGCCGGTCGTCGACTACTTACAAGTGGAGCGAGCCATCCGGCCAGATGTCGAACCGAACACAACGGGTAGGCTGCAGCGCACATGAAGCTCCTGTACAAGCCGTTCGGAATCGTCGCCGGGATCATCGGCGCGCGGGTCGGGCAGAGCGCCTTCCGGGCCGTCTGGTCGAAGCTCGACGACGGCGAGCCGCCGAAGCCGACGACCGAGGACGCGAGCCTCCCCAAAGTTGTCGCGGCGAGCGCGCTCGAGGCGGCGACGCTCGCCGGCGTCGGGAGCGCGGTCGACCGGCTGAGCATGCGCTGGTTCCACCACCTGACGGGGATCTGGCCGGGCGACAAGCCCGAGCCGCCCGAGCCCGCCGGCGTGGTTCCGCCTAGCGCTGACTAACCTCCGGCTCCAAAGCGGACCACTGAGCCGACACGAAATTGGCTCTTAACAGTGGTCCATTTCCGTCGTACTGTGCCACCCATGTTCACTTCGCTCTCATACCAAGCGGGCCTCGCACACCTCGACGATCTACACCGGGAGGCAGCCGCTCAGCGTCGCATCGATCGGCCCCGGGGCATCATGGTCCGCGTCACTCGGCGTCGCCGCCAGCGGCGCACAATCGGGATCCTCGCCGCCTCCGCGGCCCAGCCAGGCAGTCGATGACGACCGAGGGCGAGCGGCGAAGCGCAAGCGCGAGCTAATCGGCCTCGACGACCCACGGAGCGAGGCCGTCGCTCGCCCAGCCGGGGATCGGTACCTTCGTCAGCGTCTCGCGGTCTATGAACACGTGCCGCAGCGAGCCCTCGACGAGTAGCTCCAGCCCCCGCCAGACGTGGTGGCGGGTCAACACGCTCGTCGTTCCGAGCCGCGCGACCGAGACGCCCAGCCTGAGCTCGTCGTCGAACCGAGCCGGCGACAGGTAGCGGACGTTCGCCTCGGCGAGCACCATGTCGATCCCGCGATCGAGCATCACCTGGTAGCCGCCGTAGGCCGCGCGCCACAGCTCGGTCATGCTGACGTCGAAGTACGCCAGATAGTGGGCGTTGAAGACGATCCCCTGGACATCACACTCGGCGTATCGGACGCGGAGCGCGTATTCGAACGCCTCACCCACCGCCGCCGCCCCCTCCTCCGCGCAGCACGAAGCCACGCGCGGACAGCTCGCTCAAGGCGTCCTCAAAAGCCGCGAAATCCCTGGCGAGCAGCGCGTCGATCGGCCGCCCGGCCGGGCCGCCCGCCCTGACCCACCGCTGCAACACGGCCGGCCCGGCCGCCGCCGCGGGCTCCGCGAGCAGGTCGAGCAGGATCGGTAGTTCTGGCCGGTGCTCGAGCTGTCCCGACAGGAGAGTCAAGGGGTCGGCGTCGAGCACCTCGCAGAGCTCATCCTCGCTCAGCGCCAGCAGCTCCATCAGGCGCGCGGCCCGCCCGCTGCCGTTCACCGAAGACCCTAGAACAGCTGGTTCTCGCCGCCGAACACGTCGCTCACCGAGCCGTCGGTGAAGATCTGGCGGATCGAGTTCGTCAGCAGGTCGGCGCAGGAGAGCACGCGCACGTTGTCGGGCGCCCCGGGCGGCAGCGGGATCGTGTCGGTCACGACCACCTGCTCGAACTGCGCCGCGGCCAGGTTCTCCCACGCGTTGCCTGAGAAGACGCCGTGGGTGGCCGCTGCGTAGACGCGCCGCGCGCCGGCGTCGGAGACCGCCTCGGCGGCGGCCTTCAGCGTGCCGGCGGTGTCGATGATGTCGTCGACGATCACGGCCGTCTTGCCGGCCACGTCGCCGATGATGTAGTTGATTTCGGCTACCTGCTGTGCGGGGCGCTCCTTGTTGAGGATCGCGAGGTCGGCGCCGATCCGAGACGCAAAGCGCTTGTTCAGCTTGACCCGGCCGGCGTCCGGCGCGACCACGACCAGGTCCTCGAGGCCGAGGTCGGCGAAGTACTGGGTGAGCATGAACAGCGCCGTCATGTGGTCGCACGGCTTCTGGAAGAACCCCTGTATCTGGCCCGAGTGGAGGTCCATCGTAAGGATCCGGTCCATGCCGGCCGACTCGAGCATCCGCGCCACCAGCCGGGCGCTGATCGGCTCGCGCGGGGCGGACTTCTTGTCCTGGCGCGAGTAGCCGTACCAGGGCGTGACCGCGATCACACGGTGGGCGGAGCCGCCGACCGCTGCGTCGGCCATCAGCATCAGCTCCATCAGCGCGTCATTCGCGGTCAGTCCGGCGTCGGGGTTGCCGCATGTCGGCTGGACGATGAACACGTCCGCCCCGCGGACGGACTCCTCGAAGCGGCAGTAGACCTCGCCGTTGGCGAACGTCTTGCGCACAATGCCCGTCAACTCGACTCCGAGCTTCGAGGCGATCTTCGCCGCAAGCTCGGGGTTCGCGCGGCCAGCGCCGAGCATCAGCCGCTTGTTGTATTCGAGCTCCAGGTCGTGAGGCGACAAATGCGTCTCCAGCAGACTCATCGCGACCGCGAGTGTACGCGGCAGCGCCGACGAGATGGGCTCGGCCCGCTACTCCGACGGCGGCTCGGGCGAGCCTTTCCCGCTGGTTGCGGACTCCTTGTTCGCCGCCACGTCCCGAGCGGCGCGGCGCTCGGTGTATCCGTCGATGTTCTGCTGGCGCGCGCGCGCGACGCCGAGCCCGCCGGCGGGGACGTCCTTCGTGATCACCGAGCCGGCCGCCGTATACGCGTCGTCACCGACGCTCACAGGCGCGACCAGCGTCGTGTCGACGCTCGTCTTCACGCGCGCGCCGATCGTCGTCCGATGCTTGCGGGCGCCGTCGTAGTTGGCGGTGATCGTCGCCGCGCCGAGGTTCGTCCCCTCGCCCACATCGGCGTCGCCGATGTACGAGAGGTGCGGCACCTTGCTCCCGGGGCCGATCACCGAGTTCTTGATCTCGACGAAGGTGCCCGCCTTGGAGCCCTCTTGCAGCACGGCGCCGGGCCGAAGGTAGGCGAACGGGCCCACCGACACGCGGTCGCCGATCTGCGCGCCCGTTGCGTAGGAGTGCAGGATCCGCGCCTCGTCGCCGACGCTGGTGTCGAGCAACGTGCTGTTGGGACCGATCGTCGACCGCGACCCGATTCGGGTCGCGCCGTGGAGGCTCGAGAACGGGGCGATCACCGTGTCGGCACCGATCTCGACGTCGGCGTCGATGATCGTCCCGTCGGGGTCGAGGATCGTCACGCCCGCCGCCATGTGCGCCTCGCTGATCCGCCGCTGCGCGAGCGCCGTCACCGCGGCGAGGTCGATCCGGTCGTTGACGCCGAGGGTGAGCGTCGAGTCGTCGACCTCGAACGCCAGCACCGAGCGCTCGTGTCGGCGCAGCACGGGGAGCACGTCGGGCAGGTAGTGCTCGCCCTGGGCGTTGTCGGCCGTGACCTCTTCGAGCGCCGCCAGCAGCGCCGCGCCCTCGAACGCGAACACGCCGGTGTTGACCTCACGGATGTGCAGCTCGAGCTCGGTCGCGTCGCCCGCTGCCTTGGTCTCGACCACCTTCTCGACGGTTCCATCAGGGGCGCGGATCACGCGCCCGTAGCCAGACGGGTCCGCGAGCAGGGTCGTCGCCATCGTTGCGGCGGCCCCGGAACGAGCGTGTGCATCGGCGAGCGACCCGATCAGTTCGGCCGTGATCAGCGGCACGTCGCCGTGGATCACGATCACTATGTCCTGCGGTCCGATCGATGACCCGGCCGCCCTGACGGCGTCGGCCGTTCCGAGCGGCCGCTCCTGAACGGCGATCACGACGTCCGTACCTTCGAGTGCCGCGGCTAGCGGCCGCTCCGGCGAGTCGACGACCACCACCGACGACGCGCCCGCATCGCGCGCGGCCGCGACGGGCCACGCGATCATCGGACGACCGCACAGCGGATGCAACAGTTTGGGCGTCGCCGAGCGCATCCGGGTGCCCTGTCCCGCAGCGAGAATGACGACGACGGGCGCGGTCACACGTCGGATCGTAGGTGATGCTGGGGACCGCCGAGCAGTGCCCACAGATGCTGCAGCGCGTACGCCCGGTACGGTCGCCACCGCTCGGCGAGCGCGCTGGCCGCTGCCGGCCGGCCGTCGAGCCCGAGCTTCTGCAGCGCGTGGCGGACGCCGAGGTCGGTCGCCAAGAACGCATCCGGATCGCGAAGCGCGCGCATCGCGACGTACTCGACCGTCCACGGCCCGATCCCGGGGAGTGCCTGCAGCGCCGCCCGTGCCTGCTCGCGGTCGCTTCGGGCATCGAGCGTGACGCTTCCCGATGCGAGCGCGGCGGCGAGGCCCAGCACCGCGCGCCGTCGCGCAGCCGGCATTGCGAGCCGCGCCGGATCGAGCGCCGCGATCGCCTCGGCCGTCGGGAACAGGTGCGTCACCGCGCCGACCGGCCGCGCCAGCGGGACGCCGCAGTCGGCCACCAGCCGGCCCGCCAGCGTGGCCGCGCCCGCCAGCGACACCTGCTGGCCGAGCACCGCCCTGATCGCGAGCTCGTGCGGGTCGGCGGTTCCGGCAACTCGCCGTCCCGGGGAGGCGTGGACGAGCGATCCGATCACCGGATCGCCGGCGAGCGCGTCCGCGATCGCGCCCGGATCGGTATCGAGGTCGAACAGCGCTCGGGCGTGTCCGATCGCTGCATCGCGGTCCTGTGCGTCGTCGAGCTGGAAGCGCGCGTCGATCTCCGTCCCGTCGCCGGCACGCAGCTCGATCACGCCGGCGCCGTGCGCAAGCCGGACGCTGCGGCGGTACACACCATCGATCACCTCCTCGACGCCCGCCACGGCGCGGCGGGCGAAGAACTCCATCAGGGCAGCGGCATCGATCGGCGGTCGGTAGCGAAGTTCGGCCGCTTCACGATGGCTCCGCCGTGGCGCGCTCCCATCTTCGCCAGGAGCTTCTGCTGCTCGTCGCACCGTAGTCAGATAATCAACCTCATGCCAGGAGTGAGTGTTCGCGTGGCCGGCGCCGCTGACGCGGCGGCGCTGGCGATGCTGCGTTCGATCTGGACCGGAGCGAGCGATCGTGAGTTCGAGGAGCGGATGGCCGCCTGGCTGGCCGCCGAGGGAACGCGCCGGACCACGTGGCTCGCCTCGTCCGATGGCCGGTCGGTCGGCATGGCATCGCTGTTCGAGTACCGGCGCATGCCTCGCCCTGGACGTCCTGACTCGCGCTGGGGCTACCTGAGCAACATGTTCGTGTTGGAGGAGTTCCGCGATCGCGGGATCGGCTCCTCCCTGCTGGCCGCGATCATCGCCGCAGCCGACGAGCGTCGGTACGCACGGCTGGTCCTCTCCCCGAGCGGCGAGGCGCTCGCCTTCTATCGCCGCGCGGGTTTCGTTGTGCCCGACGAGAGCGCCGGCGAGAACCGGCTGCTCGTACGTCCGCGCAGGCCGCCCGGAGCCGGCTGACACGCGATGTGGACCCCCGATATGCGCACCCCTGCACCACGGGGGATTTGTTACAGCTGGGGAGCCAGGATTTGAACCTGAACTTGATGGACCAAAACCATCCGTGCTGCCGGGTTACACCACTCCCCAGTGCATTGACCATCGCGTCTCCGTCACGGTAGCTGATCGGGCCCGAGGGACAAGAACACCAACCACCGGAACGGTCTGACGTATCTCGCGATATTCGAGCACGCCGGACACTTCCCGCACCGCGACGACCCGGACCGGTTCGTCGATGTGGTCGGCAAGTTCCTCGCGCGCGAGTGGGGCCTCAAGCCGCGCGCGACGGCGATCAGCGCGTAGCCAGATCGCCCGGCGCGAGTCCGAGCTGCGCCAGGATCGTGAGCACGTCGAAGTAGACGCGCTCGCACACAAGCCGCTCGCCCTCGAACAGGAACAGGGCCAGCGTCCGGCACTCAAACGCGCGCCCGGTGGGCTGGATGCCGCGCAGCGGCCCGCGATGGGTGCCCTTCAAGGTGAACTCCACGATCACGGCATCGTCGGCGTGGTGGAGAGCGATCAGCTCGTTGCGCTGGTCGGGAAACGCGCCGCGACTCTCGTCGAAGTACTGCCGCACGGCCTGCTCGCCGTCGTGCACCTCCCCGGTCGGCACGATCTCGTACCGGGGATGCTCGAAGGTGTTGATCGTCGTGTCGAAGTCGTGAACGTTCTCCGACTCCATGTGCTCGCGGACGAGCCGTTCGCGGTGTTCACGCAGGGTGTCGCTGGCCACATCGCCGATCCTCGCACGTTCGCGTCGCGAGCCGCCTCCCACCCGGATAGCATCACCCTCCTGGGCTGCGCCAACGGTACGCATCCGGCAGGGTCGATCGAGATCGATTCAGCCCGGCCAGTTGGCGCCGAAACGATGTTTTGGCTGAGGAGGAACGATGAAATTGATCGGAGCCGGGTTACCGCGTACGGGGACCCTGTCGCAGAAGGTCGCTCTGGAAATGCTGGGGTTCGGGCCGTGTTACCACATGGTCAACGTGCTGATGGACCTCGATTTGGCGCCGCAGTGGGCCCGGGCGGTCGAGGGCGACGCGCACTGGGACGAGATCTTCGACGGCTTTGAGGCAACGGTCGACTGGCCGGGATCGTTCTTCTATCGCGAGCTGATCGACGTCTATCCCGATGCCAAGGTGCTGCTCAGCGTGCGCGACGGCGACACCTGGGCGCGGAGCATGCGCGACACGATCTGGGGGCTGTTCTACGACGACGTCCTGATGCAGCACATGTCATCCGCACGCGCGATGGTCGACCCCAAGTGGCACGGCTACATCGAGATGATGAAGGAGATGTGGCAGCGGAGCGGGCTGCTCAACGGCGAGAACACGACCGCCGAGTGGATGAGCGAGGCGATGCACCGCTACCACGACGAGGTACGGGCGACGGTGCCCGCGGAGCGGCTGCTCGTTTGGACGGCGGCTGACGGATGGGAGCCGCTGTGCGAGTTCCTTGAGGTTCCGACTCCCGAGCAGCCGTTCCCGCACCTGAACGACTCGAGGGAGTTCGAGGGGCGAATCGTCGACGGCTCGCTGATCGCCGTCCAGACGTGGCGCGCGCAGCAGACCGAGCAGGAGCAGGTAGCCGCTGCGCCGTAGCGTGAGGCTGACGGTCAGTAGCCCTGCGGACCCGTCGTCGTCGACCCCTTCGAGGTGGTCGTCTTCGGCACCGTGGTCGTCGTCGTGTGCGTCGTCGTCACGGGCGGCGTCGGACGGGTCGTGGTCGTGGTCGTGGTCGTGACGACCGGCGCAACCGGAGCCGTCGTCGTCACGACCGGCGGTGAGGTCGTGGCGGGGGGCGCCACCGGGGCCGGCGCCACCGTCTTGTGGCGCTTGACGGCCTTCTTGTGGGCCTTCTTGTGGTGCACGGCGCGCTTGTGCGGGATCACCGCGACCGTCGATGTCGAGCTCGTTGACGAACTCGTCGACGAGCTGCTCGAACCACCGCAACCCGCCACCACCACACTCGCCGCAATCGCGCCAAGTACCGCTAGCCGCATCCGCCCTACTCGCATCCGCCCTACTCCTGTCGTCGCTCTCAGGACCAGCCCTCAGGCTAACAATGGCTGAGGCGACCGTGAGCGCCGGGGCGCCCGAGCGCCAGCCGGCGGCGCCGGCGCCCGCCGCGGATCAGCGTCTTAGCCCGCGTTCTCGATGGCTGTTGGTCGTCTGCTGCGTGGCCCAGTTCATGGTCATTCTCGACCTCAGCATCGTCAACGTCGCGCTGCCATCGATCCAGTCGAGCCTCGGCTTCTCCTCGGCCGACCTGCAGTGGGTGGTCGACGCGTACGCGATCAGCTTCGCCGGCTTCCTGATGCTCGGCGGCCGCGTGGTCGACAACTTCGGCCAGCGGCGGACGTTCGCGCTGGCGCTGCTGGCGTTCGCGCTCACCTCGCTGATCGGCGGCGCCGCTCAGAGCCGCGGGATGCTGATCGGCGCTCGCGGCGTGCAGGGCCTCAGCTGCGCGTTCATGGCCGCATCGTCGCTCGCGATCATCACCTCGTCGTTCCCGCCCGGCCCACAGCTGCACCGCGCGATCGGGCTGTGGGCGGCGATGAACGGGGCGGGCGGCGCGGCGGGCACCCTGTTCGGCGGCATCATCACGCAGGAGCTGAGCTGGCGCTGGGTGCTGCTGATCAACCCGCCGATCGGGATCGCCGCGGCGCTGGTGGCGTGGCGCGTCGTCGCCGATCGACGCAAGCCGACCGATGGGGCCCGCTTCGACCTGTCGGGCGCGCTGACGCTCACGATCGGCCAGATGGTGCTCGTGTACGGGGTCGTGCAGGCGGGGCTGCGCGGCTGGAGCGCCGCACCGGCGATCGGGCCGATCATCGGCGGCCTCGCGCTGCTGGTCGCGTTCTGCGTGATCGAGGTGTGGTTCGCGACCGCACCGCTGGTGCCGTTCAAGGAGTTCACGAAGCCGCTCCGGGACGCGAACACGATCGTCGTCCTGTTCAGCGCCGCGCTGTTCCCGATGTGGTACCTGAGCTCGCTCTACCTGCAGCAGGTGCTCGGCCTCTCTCCGCTCCACGCCGGGCTCACGTTCCTCCCGATGGCGCTGACGATCATGGTGATCGCGAGGCGCGCCGGCGCCCTCGTCAGCCGCTTCGGTGTGCGGGCGGTGCTCGGGGGCGGCCTGACGATGATGACCGCCGGGATGCTGCTGTTCACGAAGATCGCCGCGAGCGGCTCCTCGATCGTCTACATCATGATCCCGGGGCTGCTGACCGCGGCCGGGATCGGCATGTCGATCGTGCCCTCGACGATCGCCGCCACGCAGGGCGCCAAGCAGGGGCAGGCCGGGCTTGCGTCGGGACTCGTGAACACCTCGCGTCAGATCGGGGGCGGGCTCGGAATCGCGGTCCTGATCACGCTCGCGACCTCACGCACGAGCCATCTGATCGGCGTCGGTCATGGCGTGCCACAGTCGCTGACCGACGGCTTCCGGCTCGGCTACTACATCGCCGCCGGGCTGTGTGCAGCGGCGGCCCTGGCCACGTTCGCGTGGATCCCACGGGCGGCCGCCACCACCGAACACGGGCGCGCAGCGTGGCGACGCTCGTCAATAGCGATCGCCGTCGCCGGGGTGATCGGCGGCTTCATCGCGGTCGACATCGCAGTCGGCGGCTCACACGGCGCCGCAATCGGCGACTACACGACCAACGGCGCATACAGCTTCGTCTCGGCGCCGAGCCTGCATCCACCGGTGATCAAGAGCGACACCGCTACCGCGGCGGGAAAGCTGGCCCCGGGCGAGATCCTGATGGCCAACTTCTACGACCTCAACTACCCGCCGATGGTCGGCCAGAGCGGGCCCCTGATCCTCGACAACCACCTGCAGCCGGTCTGGTTCAGGCCCGTGCCGAAGAACATCGTCGCCGGCAACCTCAGCTTGCAGACGTATCAGGGCAAGCCGGCGCTCGCGTGGTGGCAGGGCTACGTCACGAACACCGGTGCCACGGAGACGGGCGAGGACGTGGTCGTCGACCAGCACTACCGGACGGTCGCGACGCTCCGCGCCACCGGCGGCTGGGTGATCACGCTGCATGAGCTCGTGATCCGCGGCGACGACGCGTGGGTGACCGTCAACAAGAACCTGCCGATGAACCTCTCGAAGTACGGCGGCGCCTACAACGGGGCGCTGATCGACTCGGCAGTCCAGGAGTACAACCTCAAGACCGGCAAGCTGCTCTACACCTGGGACGCTCTCAAGCACATCCCGCTGAACGACTCCAGAGCCTCGCTGCCGACGAACGGCTTCCCGTGGGACGCATACCACGTGAACGCGATCGACGTGCTCGGCGATGGAACCTTCGTGGTCTCGATGCGCAACGACTGGGCTGCCTACAAGGTCGACATCAAGACCGGGGGGATCGAGTGGACCCTCGGCGGACCGCACTCGAGCTTCAGGTTCGGCGCGGGCGCGGAGTTTCAGTGGCAGCACGACGTCGTCGTGTATCCGGGCACCCCGCTGGTGACGCTGTTCGACGACCACTGCTGCCAGATCACGGGCGGCGGCACCTACGTACCCGCGACCGGGCCATCGAGGGGGCTCGTGCTGAAGCTCGACCAGCGCGCCCACACCGCCACGGTGGCGGGTCAGTACGGCCACGGCTCGAGCTTCGACGCCGAGTACATGGGCAGCCTCGAGCCGCTGCCCGGCGGCAACGAGTTCGTCGGCTGGGGCTCCGCGAACTACCTGTCCGAGTTCTCCTCCTCAGGTCAGATGCTGCTCGACGGCGTGCTCCCGTACCCCGACATCACCTACCGGGCCGAGGTCGCCCCCTGGGTCGGAGTGCCGCCCTACCCACCCGCGGGCGCGGCCCGCACGCACGCCGGCAAGACCACCGTGTACGCAAGCTGGAACGGCGATACGCAGGTCGCCTCGTGGCGCGTGCTCGCCAACAACGCCACGGTCGCGACCGCCGCGAAGTCCGGGTTCGAAACCGCGATCGCGCTCGCACGACCCACCGCGGTGCTCAGGCTGCAGGCGCTCGACGCGAGCGGTCGCGTGCTGGGCACCTCAGCGCCATTCACCGCCTCCTAGGAGATCAGCTGCCTGATATCCGAGGGCAGCAGCGGATCCGCGAGCGCCGCGCGGACGTCAGCCGGCCTGTGCAGCGCACGCTCCACGCGCATGATCCCGATCTCGAGCCCGGCGTCCCGCGCGGCGGCCACGCCGATGGTCATCACGTCCGGGCTCCGCCACGTCTGCTCGGGCAGCGCAAACAGAGCCGACGAGGGCCTCGAGATCCCGATCAGGTACATGCCCCCGTCGATCGCCGGGCCGAGCACGACATCGCACCCGCTGCGGAGGTCGTCGAGCGCCGCCTCGGCGTGCACAGCGCGTAGCCGCGGCAGGTCCGGCCAGACAATCAGGAGCGGGCCGGGGTGGTGCGCGAACACCCGCGCCGCCGCATCCGCGAGGCGCCCCGCGATCCCGTCGCCGTTCTGCGGGAACAGCGTGGCCGCCGCGCCGACGAGCGGTCGAAGGTCGGTGGCCGCATCGGGCGGGTCGTGGGCGATGAGCACCGAGCCGTCGGCGACCTCCGTCGCCCAGGCCACGGTCCGCGCGATCAGCAGCGATTGGAGCGCGAGGCACGTGTCGGCCCCGAGCAACGGCTCGAGTGCGCGGCGCACCTCACCTCGGCGCGGCGCTCGAACCATCACGAGCACGGCGGGACGGCCGCCTCCGGCGCTCATCCCCGCTCGAAGCGATAGAGCGTGCCGGCAGGGGTAGGCGGACTCGCCGCCAGGCGCGGCAGCGCGCCGCGCAGCACGTCGGCGAACACGTCGGTGCTGCGCCCCATCAGGTCGATCAGCGTCGCCACCGGCGTCGGCTCGCCGGGCACGACCTCGTTCGCATAGTCGGTCGCGAAGCCGACGAGCGCGAACGGCAGCTCGAGCTCCCCGCATAGGACTGTCTCGGGGCCCGCCGTCTGGCTGACGGCCGTGACGCCGCACGCCGCGAGCTGCGCGATCTCAGTCGGCGTGTTGAACCGCGGACCGTCGACGTGCCCGTACGTGCCGCCGTCTCGCGCCTCGCGCCCGGCCTCCGCCGCGGCCGCCACGAGGGCCGCGCGAATGCCCTCGGAGAACGGCCCGCCGTGCAGGATCCAATGCCCGCGCGCCGAGTCGCCGGGCTCGACGAAGAACGTGCAGATCGACCCGTCGGGCAACCGGTTGGCGCTGAAGTGCAGATCGTCGAACACGATCAGCGAGCCGAGCGGGACCGTCGCGTCGACCGCGCCGCAGGCCGTGCAGCCGATCACCGCCTCGGCGCCAAGCTGGTACAGAGCCCAGATATTCGCTCGGTGGTTGACGTGATTCGACAGCCGTGCGTGGCCGTCCCCGTGGCGCGAGACATGGAGAGCGTCAACACCCGCGTAGCTACCCTTGGTGACCGAGGTCTGACCGTAGGGCGTGTCCACGACGGTCGCCTCGGAGCCCGCAAAATCCGGGAGCGCATTCGTGCCCGAACCAGTGATGATCCCGACCGACATGGCGCGCGATGCTACTGCCTCGCGTTGGACCGTCATCTATGACGGCGACTGCGGCTTCTGCAAGTGGATGCTGGCCGGTCTGCTGCGGCTCGACCGACAACGTCGCCTGCGACCACTCGCGCTCGGCACCCCGGAAGCCGACGAGCTCCTCAGCGACCTGAGCCCGGCCGAGCGGAACGCTTCCTGGCATCTCGTTTCACCCGACGGCCACCGCCAGTCGGCCGGGGCCGCCGCGCCCCCGCTGCTGAGACTCCTGCCGCGAGGACGCGGCCCGGCGGCCGTGCTCTCTGCGCTGCAGCCCGTGACTAACCGCGGCTACCAGTGGATCGCCACCAATCGCTCGGCGCTCAGCCGCTGGGTCCCGAGCCGTTTCAAGGCCGGCGCGACCGAACGGATCGCTCGGCACGTCTAGTGGCCGGCCACATGCGAGCGCAGCTCGCGCGCGAGTGCCACCGGCTGGTCGATCGGCATCAGCACGTAGCTGTCGGGAATCTCGACCAGGCGGGCTTGGGGGAACGCATCGGCGAGCCGCTTGCCGTTCAGGGGCCGCATCATCCTGTCGTCCGGCCCCCAGAGCACCAGCACCGGCTTCTCGAACGCCGCCAGTGCTGGGGTCGCCGCGAGCATGTCGCGCCGGGCTTGGCGGACGCCGATCACGTACTTGCGCAGGTCGCGGCGGATCTCGGCCTGCGCGAGCGGCTCGATCCAGGAGCGCATCAGGTCGTCCGCCACGCCGCGTTTGGACATCCGCCCGAACACGAACGGGAGCGCGCGCAGCGGCCGCACCGCCAGCGTCAGGCGCATCATCGTGAGCCCGCCCGGCAGACGCCCGGACAGAGCGGCGATCCGACCCGGAATCCCGGGTGGGTAGTTCTCGAACGCCTCGCACGGCGTCAGCACGAGCCGGCCGACGCGATCCATCAGCCCGTCCGCGATCATCGTCTGGGCGCCGCCCCAGTCGTTGAACACCAGCGTGACATCGTCGAGGCCGAGCCGCTCGAGGAAGTCCGCCACGATCCGGCCGATTCCACGCAGCGACAGATCCGCGTCGGATCGCAGGGGTTGGCGGTGGGCGCCGAACGGCAGCGTCGGAGTCACGCACCGCACGCCGTGACCGAGCTCGGCGACCACCTCCCGCCACAGCCGTCCGTCCATCGCGAGGCCGTGCAGGAGCACGAGTACCGGCCCCGAGCCGCCGGTGTCCTCATACTCGATCGTCCCGGCCGACAGTTCGACCGCGGGCATCAGGCGGCGGCTTTGAGCGAGCGCTCGCGTCCCTCGAGCCACCGGTCGAGTGCGTCGGTCTTGATCGTGTCCTCGTACACCTCGTAGCGCTTCAGCCGACCCCACTTCAGCTGACCCCAGATCACGTAGCGGTTCTCGTACACCCGCTCGCCGTCGGGGGCGTCGAGGTGATCCGTGCCGCGAATCGCGATCGTCGTCCGCCAAGGCAAGCCCTTGACGATCACCTCGTCGGCCGCGATCTGAAGCCCGACGCGCACAAAGCGCTCGAGCCACGCGCGGATCTCGTGCTTGCCTTTGAGCACGCCCGACCACGAGCTGTCGCCGGGGAACGTCAGCTCCACGTCCCTGGCGTCCATCCTGAGTGTCGGCTTGACGTTGCCGGCGTTGAGGTTGCGCATCGTGTACCGCACCAGCTTCTTCCCGAGCCAGCTCTGCATCGTCGGTCACCTCCCGGACTAGATTGATCGTTCTAGCGAGTACACTACCGCAGATGGCAGCCGATACAAGGGACCGAATCGTCGACGCGAGCGCGGAGCTGTTCCGCCGCCAGGGCTACAGCGCGACGGGGATCAAGCAGATCGTCACCGAGGCGAAGGCGCCGTTCGGATCGCTGTACCACTTCTTCCCGGGCGGCAAGGAGCAGCTCGGCGCCGCGGCGATCCGGAGGTCGGGGGCGTCATACGCCGAGTTGATCCCGGCCGTGTTCGGCGTCGCGCCGGACCTGGTCACCGGAGTGCGGATGTTCTTCGCCGGCGCCACCGCTCACCTGGTCGAGACCGACTACGAGGATGCGTGCCCGATCGCGACGGTCGCGCTCGAGGTGTCGAGCAGCAGCGAGATCCTCCGGGAGGCGTGCGCGGAGGTGTTCGAGGCATGGATCACCGATGGCGCCGCGCTACACGTAAGTGCGGGATTGACTCAAGCGCAGGCCCGCGCGCTGGCGATCACGATGTTCGCCGCGCTCGAGGGAGCGTTCGTGCTCGCCCGCGCGCAACGCAGCACCGAGGCGCTCGAAGTCGCCGGCGAGTTCGTCGCCCGCGCGGTGCAACAGGCGATCGAGCGTTAACAGCTACCGAAAGCGCTCCCCACCTAATAAAAGAGCACTCCACCCGACGTCCGGTGAACGTCCGCAAAGCTCAAGGGCCAGGCACGATCGGACCGATAAACCGGGGGAAACGTCAGCGTGAAGCCGGACCCGGCTCGCGCTGAGGTCACGGATGACGTCCACATCCCCCGCCCCAGCCAACTTTCGCCCAGCGCCCAAAACGGGGCGTGAGATCGTGCGCAGCCAGGCGGGGTTCACCCTGCTCGAGGTACTCGTAGTCATCCTGCTGCTGTCGCTCGTCGTCGGCGCGCTGATGTCTCCGATGGTCCTGTCGATAAAGAACCAGACCAAAGACGCGAACTACGCCTACGCGCAGCAGAACGCGCGCACCGGACTCGACGCGATGGTGAGCCAGATCCGGCAGGCCTGGTCGATTCTCTCAAGCGGCCCGAACGAGGTCGAGATGAACGTCAATCTGCACGGCGTCGCGCTGCTCGTCTATTACGAGTGCGATCTCCCGCAGACCGGCACGGCTTATCACGAGTGCATTCGCGTACAGGCGCCGGCCGGCAGCGCGCTTCCACCGCTGACGAGCGGAAGCCTCGCGATCCCGAACCTCACGAACGGGACCGCGACGGACCCCGTGTTCACCTTTGGCCCGGATCCGGTCGCGCCGTACTACATGACCGCGACGATCAAGGTCCCCGCGTCGGGCGGCACGGTCGGCGGATTGACTCACACGATCGTGCTCAGCAGCGGCGCGCTGATGCGCAACCTGAACGTCGGGAACTGATCGAGCGTGATCGGCGCGGCGGTCTCGAACTCAGCCCGACCCCTCCTCCAGGAAGAGGATGGCTTCACATTGATCGAGCTCGTCGTCGCTGTGGCGGTCCTGACGATCGGGATCCTCGGCATGTTCATGGGCTTCATCTCCGCGCAGAAGCTGAACCTGGTCAATGAGCGGCACGCGACGCTGGTGCACATCGCCCAACAGCAGATCGAGCAGATCGAGGGTGTCCCGTACAGCCAGGTTGGGCTCATCAGCGCTCCCTCCCCCTCGACCGATCCGGCCAACCCCGACTACTACGTAACGGCCGGTTCACCGCCGGGGTTCAAGTGGGACCGGACGACCAACTCGTCCGAGTCCCTGGACGTCGACCCTCCTCCCACCGGCACGGGCGCGGTTCAGCCCGTGAAGAGCTGGACCGCGGGGGTCCTGGGCGGCCAGGTCTACAGCTTCGTCACCTGGACGGCGGATCCGAAGTGCGGTCCGGGGTGTCCATCGACCAACGACTACAAACGAATCACGGTGGCGGTCACCTTGGGCGGTGGGTTGCAGCCGACGCCCGTCTGGGTGTCGAGCGTCGTCGCCGACCCGCAGGCGACCCCGAAGGGCGGGGTCTCGAACGGCAACACCAACCCCCTCGCAAATCCGGCGACGAATTGTCCGAGCGGCCCCGGTGGCCTCTGCACCTCTCCGATCGATTCCGGCAACCCGAACACATTCTTCCTGCACGACTGGCCTGCGACCAACACGAGCACCCCGCTGCTCCCGTCGGCAAACAACCCGACTCATCCGACGGTCGGAGTGGTCGGCCTCCTCACCTGCACGATTTCACAGGTGACCGCCCTGCTCGGGCTGCAGCTCGGCGGCTGCCCCACTCCCGATCTGATGGACAGCAACCCGCCGTCAGGGAGCCAGACCGGCCCGCTCTACAACTACTCGACCGACCAGGGCACGACCGGGAGCGGCACGTATCCCGGCGGGCGCCTGCTCCAACCGACCTGCGCCTTGGGGCTGCTCTGCAGCGGCAGCTCGGGCGGCGGCACCGGAAGCACCAGCGACTGCAACGGCGGCGGCTGGGCCAGCAACCTGCTCAACGTGCAGAGCGAGTTCTGGGTCAGTTCGCCCGTCACCGTGTCGGAGACGCTGACCGGCGACGCCGGGATCAGCATGTTCACCCAGACGCTGGGCGGCGCGCAGGCCGTGATCAGCTACTGCATCGAGATCTACGACGTCCCACCTGACGGCAGCCCCGGCTCCCTGATGGACATCCTGGCCTGGCCGCCGGTCGCGCTCGGAGGCGCCGGCTATGTCGCCGCGACAGACCCATCGACAGGCGGAAACTGGCCCACCGGAACCAGCGGCGTCTCATTCATCTTCAACTTCCGCGGGTCGAATGGGGCCGTCACGATCGCGCCCGGTCATCGCATCGGCGTCCGCGTGTGGATCAAGGCAAACCTGAATACCGCGATCGACCTGATCTACGACCACCCTCAATTCCCAGCCCAGGTGCAGCTGAACACGCAATGACACGCATTGGAACCCAACTGAGCGGCCGCCTGCGCAACGAAGACGGCGCCGCGATGATCATCGCGGTGATCGTGCTGATGATCACCTCCGCGCTCGTTGCCGTCGCAGTGTCGGTGGCTGTACAGACGAACGGCTCGACGCTACGCGACCAATTCAAGAAGAACGCGCTCGAGTCAGCCGAGGCCGGGCTTCAGATCGGGCTCTATCGCTTGAACATGCTGAACCCGTGCGATCCGAACACGGCCGGCTGTGGCAACCAGAACTACTGCGTCGGCGACGCCGCCGCGGCTCCCGGCACCTCGGGCTGGTGCCAGAGCTCCTCGTACAGCATGGGCAATGGCTCCTCATACCAGTACTGGACCAGCCCGGCGCTCGGCAATGGCGACACGTGTGTGGGCCTGCCGCTGACGAACAGCGTCAACTACATCGCGCAGCGCTGCGTCACCGCCGTCGGCACGACGAATGGCATCACCGCCCGCTCGCAGATCAGAGTCGCGGCGTTTCGCGCCCGCCCACTGTTCCCGGTCCCTGGGATCACTGGGCTGAAAAGCATCACCAACCTCAACAACTCGACGATCAACGGCTGGGTGGCCTCCAACGGCACCATCAACGATCACAACGGCGCCACGGTCACTGGCGTCGAGCTCGGTCCAGCGGGGACGTTCGTGCCAAACGCGCAGCTGTTGGCGCCCCCTACCGTGCTCCCCAGTCCGATCGTCCTCAATCCCGTCGATCCCGGACAGTCCAACCAGACCTTGACCGCCAACTGTCCGGCTCGGCTGCCCGATGTCGACGGCTTCACCTCGTGCAACGACAACTATCGCATCAGCAATGAGCTCAACAGCCCAAATCTCTGTGGCATTGGAGCCGGCAAGGTCGTGTGCGATCAGGCGACCGGAGCGGTGAGCTTCAACGCCGCCACCCGGGTCCTGACGATGAAGAACAACTCGACGCTCACGCTCGGTGGAGGCATCTACAACTTCTGCGAGGTCGACATCCCCAACAACGCGACGATCAGCCTGACGCCCGGGCAGCACGTCGAGGTGTTCGTCGACTCCCCCGATGACCCCAACTCGGGCTGCTCGGCACCGTGCGCCCCGAACACCGCCAACGGCAACTCGGCCCCGAACGGGTTCGGAAACCTGAACCTCTCGAACAACGTGACCTGGACCAACCTGTCGCAGGATCCGCTTGCGCTGCAGCTGTATGTCTACGGCTGCAACAACGGCTCGAACGTCGTCAGTTTCACCAACAACACGGTCTTCTGGGGCATCCTCTACGCGCCTCAGTCAACGATCAACGCGAGCAACAGCTCCAACAACTCGGCCTTCTGGGGCGCGATCTCAGGCAACGTCGTCAACGTGTCCAACAACTACCACTTCAACTGGGTCGCGGACTCGGGAACCCTGTCAGCCGGTACCACCGGCGTCTACTACCGCACCGCCTGGGCGCAATGCACCCCGGCGCCACCTACGCCGGGCAACCCTGGCTCGGGCTGCGGTTGAGCGATCGCGCCGGGCCCGTCAGCGCCTGACCCGGCCGCCCTCGGCGCCCGGCTCCGAAGCCGGGCCGCGCGGCGCGGCGATCCCGAGCACACGCATCGCCTTCAATCCGAGCGACAACTTCTCGCGGCCGTCGGTCGAGGAGACGTCCAGGCCGGTGAGTTCGCGGACGCGCTCGAACCGGTAGCGGATCGTATGGCGGTGCGTGATCAGCCGCGCCGCGGTGGCGTTGACGTTCGCGTCGCAGTCGAGGAACGTCGACAGGGTCCCGAGCAGATCGGTCTCGTACTGCTCGTCGTACGCGACCAGCGGGCGCACGGTGTCGGAGTAGAAGCGCTTCAGCTCGGTCGGATCGTTCATATACGGCAACAGCAGCTGGTACGTGCCCGTCTCCTCATAGGCGAGGTCGGCGCGCTCCGGATCGCCCTCGACCACGTTCGCCGCCAGCAGCGCCTCGTCCGCGGCGCGGTGCAGCTCGACCGGATTGTCGGTCTGCCGGCTGCGCCCGATCGCGAATGCGAATCCCGGCAGGCCCGATTCGAGCTCGCGCAGCACGGCCGCCGCGACCCGCCGCCCGCTGTCGCCATCGTGGTCGGGCACGAGCACGATCACCTCGCCGGCGTCGTCGTTGACCGGTGCCGCGATCGAGCCGGGCGCCATCGAGCGCGCACCACGCCCGGCGACCGCCAGCAGGCGCTGGCGCCAGTCGTCCTCGGCGGGGGTCCGCGGATGGGCGCGCACGACGACGACGCTCCCGCCGCCCGAGAGGTCGGTACCGAGCTCCTTGCCGCGCGCCACCAGGTCGTCGCGGTGCTCGATCTGCCCGCGCAGGACGGCTCGCTGGAACGTCGTTGCGGCCTCCTCCGAGGCGCGCTCGGGGGCCCGGACGCGCTCGACCTCGGAGGCGATCAGCGTGCTCACCAGTCGCAGCACCGACGCATCGGGCGGATCCTCGCGGTGGCGCATCCGCAGCTGCCCGACCGGCGCCTCGGCGACGCGCAGCTCGATCGAGGTCACGTCGGCCGCGTCGCGCATCAGCGAGCGCTCGTCGGCGGGCGAGCGCGCGGCGGCCGCGAGCACAGCGCCCGAGCGGTCGATCAGGATCAGGCTCGCGTCGAGCGCGCGCGCGGCGGCGCGAAGGATCTCCGGCAGCCCGGCGCCGGCCTCGACTGCGTCCGTGATCGCCCCGAGCGAGGCGAGGTCCGGCGCGCCGGACGCGGGGCCCTCCCGATCTCGGGGAGTGTCGGCCACCTCGGTCACCCGGTTCAGAAGATCCGCGGCCACTCGACGACGATCAGGGCACCGACAACGACCCCGATGCCGACCAACGCCGCGAGCACGTACAGGGACAGGATCACCGCTCCGACACGCTCGAGCGGGCGCTTGTAGGACGTCACCGCGGGCGCGATCACGAGCGCGGAGAACGCGACGATCCCGAACACGCCCAGGCAGGCGCCGACGAGGTATGTGACCGCCTGGTTGCTCATCTACTGGGCCGGATTGTGCCGGATGCCGGTGACGGGCAACGCCGCGATCGCTCCGCCGACGTTCTCCGCAGCCTCAGCCGCCCGGGCCGCCGCGTCCGCGCCCTGCCACAGGCCCGCGCACGTCGGACCGGAGCCACAGACGAACGCGCGCTCGGCGCCGGCCTGTTTGAGGGCCTCGAGCACCGGATCGATCTCCGGGCACAGAGACCGCGACGCCGGCTCGAGGTCGTTGACCCACAGCGCCTCGGGCCAGTCCGTTCGCAGGCGGTCGAGTTCGCCCGAGCCGCGCCGGAGCCCGAGCCCGAGCCGGTCGGCCTCCGCATACACCGCGGCGGTCGAGAGGGCGAACGGCAGCGGCACGAGCAGGTAGGCGTGGGGAGCGAGCGGCGCGAGTGGTTCGACGATCTCGCCGGCGCCCGTGCCGAGCACGAGTCCCGGCTCGAGCTGGCTCGGTACGTCGGATCCGAGCGCGGCGGCGACGGTGTGCAGGTCCGCGACGGGCGCGAGCCGCGAAGCGAGCCTCAGTGCGGCCGCAGCATCGGCCGAGCCGCCCCCCATCCCGGCGGCGACCGGGATCCGCTTGACGATCTCGATCCGGACCGGCGGCGCGTCCCAGCCGCGCTCGCGGAGCATGGCGAGCGCGCTCGCGACGAGGTTCGGACCGTCGACCCCGGGGCATAGCACTTCATCGGGTCCGGCGTCGAGCACGGTCAGCTCGAGCCCGTCGGCGAGCGACACCGACTCGAGCACCGTCACAACTTCGTGGCGTCCGTCGGCGCGCGCCGGCCCGAGGAACAGGCACACGTTGACCTTGCCCGGCGCGTGCTCACGCACGCTTCAACTCCGCGATCAACCTATGGAAGTCCCGCGGTGCCAGTCGCTCCGCACGGATGTCGGGTGGCAAGCCGATCGCCTCCAATGCCCCGATCGCGCGTATCCGGATGTCCTTGGGCCACCCTGGCGCCAGCGCGAGCGATCCCGGCAGCGTCTTGCGCCGGTGCGCGAAGGAGTCGTTGATTAGCTTCCGGAGGGGCGGGCCGGCTGCGCGATCGCGGCGGCGCAGCCGCACGAGCACCGAGTCGACCCGCGGCACCGGCCTGAACACCGTTCGCGAGATAGCACGCACGACCTTGACGTCGCACGCGGTCTGCGCCAGCACCGACGGTATTCCGTACGCCGAGGTCCCAGGCGCCGCCGCCAGCCGCTCTCCGACTTCGCGCTGGACCATCACAAGCCACAGCGACACGCTCTCGAGCACCTCGACGGTCCGCAGGATGACGGTTGCGGCGACTCCATAAGGCAAGTTGGCGACGATCTTCGTCGGAGGCGGGTCGAACTCCGTCAAGTCCAGCTCGAGCGCGTCGCCCATGTGCAACGTCGCGGTCTCCGAGGGGAGCAACGAGCGCAGCCCGGGCTCCAGCGCGCGATCGATCTCGACCACGTGCAGGTGCCGGGCTTGCGTGGCGAGCCGCTCGGACAGGATTCCCTCGCCGCCGCCGATCTCGAGCACGACGTCCTGGGGTGAGAGCTCCGCGAGCCGCTCGATCACGTCGAGGATGTTGCGGTCGACGAGGAAGTTCTGCCCTAGCTTGACCATCCGAATGCCTTCTCGGCGGCCGCCTCGATGGTCTGCTCCAGCTCGTCGTAGGCGACTCGCCGCTCGATCGCGAGCGCGCGGGCGGTGTCGACGACGCGGGCCGGTTCGTTCGGCTTGCCGCGGATCGTCTGCGGTGCCAGGTAGGGCGCGTCGGTCTCGACCAGCAGCCGGCCCGACGGGACCCGCAACGCGGCCTCCCGGAGCGGCGCCGCCTTCGGGTATGTGACGTTCCCGGCGAAGGAGATCCACCAGTTCTCGTGCGCGAGGCACTCGTCGATCCGCTCGGGCATCGAGAAGCAGTGCATGATCACGCTGAGGTCGCCGCCCTGCTCGTCGAGGATCCGGAGCGTCTCGTCCTCGGCGGCGCGCGTGTGGATCACGAGTGGCTTGCCCGTTTCCCTGGCGAGCTCGATCTGGGCCTCGAATGCCCGCCGCTGGTCATCGCGGGGCGCGTAATCACGGTAGTAGTCGAGGCCGGTCTCGCCGATCGCCACGCAGCGCTCGTGCGCCGCGAGCGCCTGGAGCTCGGCGAGGTCGGCACCGTCAAAGCCGGTGGACTCTCCCGGGTGGCGGCCGATCGCGGCGTACACCTGCGGGAAGTCCTCGGCGGCCTGCAGCGCGGCGCGGCAGCTGGCGCCGTTCGTGCCGACGGTCAGCATCTTCGTCACGCCGGCCTCGAACGCCGCCTCGACGAGCTCTGCATCCGGCGGCTCGCAGAGATGCAAGTGGGTGTGGCTGTCGATCACTGCTTGGGAAACAGCGGCTCGAGCGCGGTGATCGTCGCCTCGCCGCAGTGCGTCGCGAAGGTGGCGTGCTCGTAGGCGGTCTCGCGTGCCCCGAGCGCGGCGAGGACCGTGTCGGTGCTCGCCGGCATGTACGGGTGCAGCAGGACACTCAGCGCCCGTAGCCCCTCCGCCAGCGATGCGAGCGTGCAGTCGAGCTCGGCGGCCTTGTCGGAATCCTTGGCGAGCTGCCACGGCGCGCGCTCCTCGACGTATCGGTTGAGCCTGCGGACGCGCTGCCAGATCAGCTCCAGCGCCTGGGTCGCCTCGGCTCGATCAAGCGTCGCCGCGACCCGCTCAGCGAGCCCGTCGAACTCCGCGATCAGGGTCGGGTCGGTCGCGACCGCCGGAACCCGGTGCTCGCGGTAGCGGACGAGCATCGCGGTCGTGCGGCTCGCGAGGTTGCCGTACTCGTTCGCGAGCTCGGACTCGTAGCGTGTCTTGACAGACTCCATCCCGACCGCTCCGTCGGCCCCGAACGCCACGTCGCGCATCAGGTAGAAGCGGAGCGCGTCCGTGCCGTACTGGTCGATCACCTCGAATGGGTCGAGCACGTTGCCGAGCGACTTGCTCATCTTGCGGCCGTCGGCGCCGAGCAGGAAGCCGTGCACGAAGACGTGCGCGGGCACCGGCAGCCCGGCCGCCATCAGCACCGCGGGCCAGAACACCGTGTGGAACTTGAGGATGTCCTTGCCGATGATGTGGTACGTCGCGGGCCAGTAGCGGTCGGTCAGGTCGGTCCCGGGCCGGGCGTAGCTCAGCGCCGTGTAGTAGTTGAGCAGCGCGTCGAACCACACGTAGAAAACATGGCCGGGGTCCCACGGCACCGTGATGCCCCAGGTCAGGCGAGCCCGTGTCAGCGAGACGTCCTGGAGGCCCTGGCCAATGAACGAGCGGGCCTCGTTGAAGTGGTGTGACGGCATCACGAAATCGGGGCGGTCGGCGTACAGCCGCTCGAGCGGCTCCTGGAACGTCGACAGACCGAAGAACCAGTTCTCCTCCTGCTCTCGCGTCAGCACGATCTCGTGGATCGGGCACAGGTTCCCGTCGAGGATCTCGTTCTCAACCTTGAAATCCGCACACCGCGGGCAGTACCAGCCCTCGTACATGCCGAGGTACGTGTGCCCGTTGTCGTGGACGCGCTGGAGGACCTCCTGCACCTTCACCATGTGCTGCGGGTCCGAGGTCCGGATGAAGAAGTCGTTGGACGCGTTCAGCTGTGGCATCAGCGCCTTGAACCGCTCCGCGTTGCGGTCGGCGAGCTCCTTGGGCTCGAGCCCCTGCGCCCGCGCCGCATCGGCGACCGGCTCGCCGTGCTCATCTGTCCCGGTGAGGAAGAACACGTCCTCGCCCCGCTGGCGCATATGGCGCGCAAGCACGTCCGCGGCGATCGAGGTGTACGCGTGGCCGAGGTGCGGCTGCGCGTTGACGTAGTAGATCGGGGTGGTGACGTAGAAGCTCATCGAGACGTGGAGCCAAGGCTATCCGCAGCGGTCCGCTGGCCTCGGCTTGTCGTGTTCACGGGCCCTGAGCGGCTGGGGAAACGCCGAGACGAGACAAACGGCGCATTGAAAGGAGATAGGCAACCCGCTCCGACGACGCACCTGATTCCATGAGGACTGTGGTCGAGGGGGGGCGCCAGCGATGCGCCTGGTTCGACCGAGAGTTCCGTCCGCACAAGCGGACACAACTACGTTGCGGCCGAGGTTTCCTCCGCGTGGCGCGTGGCGGAGGTTTCTTCGGTCTCGATGAGACCGAGGGCGTCCGGGGCTCACGCCGGCGATCCGCGCCCCAACCACGCCTTCTTCACTGCGCCGTTTCGGGCCACGAAGGTGGCCGCCCAACGTCACACGAAGCGAGCGCAGGCGAAGGGCAAGCGGGAAGCGCAGGACAGTCGACGGCCGTCACAGGTATATGCCTTGACAGATATATGCTACTTCGCGTATATTCGACCACACCACAGATGACCGCACCGTTCACAGTCCTCGCCGAGCCCCACCGCCGCGCCATCCTCGACCTGCTGCTGGAGGCAGAGCGGCCGGTGGGTGACCTGGTGGAGGCGCTGGCGGTCAGCCAGCCGGCGGTGTCGAAGCACCTAAAGGTGCTCCGCGACGCCGGGCTGGTCGACGTACGGACCGACGCCCAGCGGCGGATCTACAGCGTCAGATCTGAGCCGCTGCGGAGCGTGGACGAGTGGCTCGCGCCGTACCGGCGCCTCTGGGCGACGAGCCTCTACGCCCTCGAAAAGCATCTCGACACGATGGAAGGAGACCCCACATGAGTGCAATCCGAGACCTCGACTACGGGCAGCTGAGGACCGACGGCGACCGCGCAGTCGTCACGTACTACCGCGAATTCCCGCATCCACCGGAGAAGGTGTGGCTCGCACTAACCGAGGACGAGCACCTCGAAGCGTGGTTCCCGACCACGATCGAGGGTGAGCGCGCCGCCGGAGCGCGCCTCACGTTCCGCCACCGAGACATCGACCTGCCGCCGATGGAGGGCGAGATCCTCGCATTCGAGCCGCCAACCTTGCTCGAGTTCACCTGGGGCCCCGACACGCTCCGCCTCGAGCTCGAGCCTGACGGCGACGGGACTGCCCTCACCTTCAGGGCGACGATGGAGGAGCTCGGCAAGGCTGCCCGCGACGGCGCCGGCTGGCACACGTGCCTGGCCAACCTCGCGCACGAACTCGACGGCCTGAAGGCCCCCGAGAGCGACTGGCGCGCCACCCACCGCTCCTACCAGGAGCGGTTCGGCCCGGACGCCTCCACGATCGGCGTCCCGAAGGAAGTGCAGGACGCTCGCCCGGCTTAGCGCTGCGTCAAGGCGCGGTACAGCGAGTTGGCGCTGACTCCGGTCAGCTCGGACACGACCGCCGCCGCCGGCCGCGGCTTCGCCCCTGCCTCGACGAGCCGCTTGAGCGCGTCGAGCGCCGGTTCGAGGTCCGCGGTCTCGGCGCGGGGGGCGGCGGGGCCGACGACCAGCACGACCTCGCCCCGGGGCGCCTGCTCGGCGTATCTGGCGGCGACCTCGGCGGCGGTGCCGCGTACGACCTCCTCGTGCAGCTTGGTGAGCTCACGGCAGACGGCGACCGGGCGCTCGGGGTCGACGGCCGCGAGCGCGGCCAGCGACGCGGCAACGCGCCGCGGGGATTCGAAGGCGACCAGCGTCTCGGGCGAGGCGAAGGCGGCTTGGAGCTCGGCACGTTTGCGGGGCAGGAAGCCGACGAACCGCCAGCGATCGGCCGGCAGCGCGCTGGCGACGAGCGCGGCCAACGCGGCGGATGGCCCGGGCAGCACCTCGACCGCGAGTCCCGCGGCAACGCATGCCCGCACGAGCACGAACCCGGGGTCGGAGACGAGCGGCATACCTGCGTCGGAGACGAGCGCGACGACGGCGCCGTCGCGCATCCGCTGGACCAGCTCGGCGGCGCGCTCGCGCTCGTTGTGCTCGTGGTAGCTGACGAGCCGCGCGTTGACGCCGTAGCGGTCGAGCAGCACGCGCGTGCGCCGGGTGTCCTCGCACGCGACGACGTCCGCCTCTCGCAGGGCGGCGAGGACGCGCAGGGTTATGTCCTCGAGGTTGCCGATCGGCGTCGGGCAGACGATCAGCCTTGCGCCCGAGCTCATGCGGCTTCCGTCCCCCGGCGCTCGAGGCCGTCGAACGCGAGCGCCGCCGCTCCGACGAGTCCGGCGTCAACCCCGAATCGCGCGGCGACGATCGGGACCTGGTCGCCCGCCGCGTGGCTGCCGCGCTCGGCAAGTGCCGCCCGCGCCGGCCCCAGCAGCAGCTCGCCGGCGCCGATCACGCCGCCGCCGACCACGATCACCTGCGGGTTGTATGCGTTGATGAGCGCCGCGATCACCGCGCCCAGCCGCCGCCCCAGCGCCATGAGCGCGCCGATCGCCGCCGGGTCGCCGTCGTGCGCGAGCTCGGTCACGAGCTGCGCCGCCGGCTCCCGTCCCTCTGACAACGCCCGCGCGAGTTGCGAGTCTGGGTGCGCCGCGGCGCTCTGCGCGAGCGCTTGGCCCAGCTCGAACGGCGGTCCGGGAAGGCGGGCGCTGAAAGCTCCCCGTTCGAGCCGGCGCGGCTCACCATCGAGGATCAGCCCACCGTCGATGCCGTTGCCGAGCGTGAGCACGATCGCGTCCTGTGCGCCGCGCGCCGCTCCGGCGCGATGTTCGGCGCGCGCGGCGAGGTTCGCGCGGCCGTCAGCGAACGCGGGTAGCCCGAGCCGCTCGGCCATCACGTCCGCGGACGCCACACCGGCAAATGACGCCTCGACGGCGGGCTCGCTACGCTCATGCGACAGAGACGGAATCGCGAACCCGACGGCGGCGATCTCTGCACCGGCGGCCCCACGCGCCTCCTCGACCGCGTCCAAGGCGGCGTCGAGCAGGGAAGAGTGGTCGAGACCGGCAACCACGCGCTGAGTGCGGTGGTGAACATCGAGATCGGCGTCGAGCGCGCCTGCGAGCAGCCTCGTGTCACCGATATCGACGCCGATGGTGCGTCGGGTCGGCATCCCGTCACTATATGGACTGCCTCGAATGCCCAGCGATACAGAAGAACGTCCGTACAACGTCTATCGCTCCGCCCCGCGGGGGCTGCTGGCGCGCCTGCGCGGCGAGCCGGATGGGAGCGGCCCGGGAGGGTCAGGCGAGCGCGGCCCTCGGCGCCGGTGGTGGCGGCGTGGAGGCGAGCCACCCGGCGGGCCGAGACGCGCGATCACGCCACGGCGCGTGCTCAAGTGGATCGCGCTCGCGATCGTCGCGTGGGCGCTGCTGTCGGTGGTGCTGTTCCTGATCAGCGCCCAAATTCAATCCTCGTCGCTGCCCGCTTCGGCGACGGCCGTGCTCAGCGGCGGCGGCAACATGCTGACCTCCACCGACACGATCCTCGTGATCGGGACCGACCAGCGGCCCGCTGGAACGCACGAGGGCGGCGCGAACACGAGCGACACCGGCAGCCGCTCCGACACGCTGATGCTGTGGCGAATCGGTGGCGGCACCTCGCGACGGCTTTCGATTCCTCGTGACACCGTCGCCTCGATCCCGGGCTATGGGCTGAACAAGATCAACGCCGCGTATGCGTTCGGAGGCCCGGCGCTGACGATCAAGACGGTCGAGCAGTTCACCGGCGTGAAGATCAATCACGTGATCATCGTCAACCTCGCGAACTTCCCGAAGTTCATCGACGCGATCGGCGGGATCGACGTCACGACCGGGCGGATCTGCTCGCAGATCAGCGGCGGCGCCAAGAACGGCGGCTTCTCGCTGTTCCTCAAGCCCGGAGCCCACCACCTCAGCGGGATCCAGGCACTGACGCTCGCACGCACACGCGAAAACCGCTGCAACGCTGCGTCCAATGACCTGACCCGCGAGGGCTACCAGCAGAAGATCCTCAACGGAATCAAGTCACAGCTGCTGTCGGTGGGTACGTTCTTCCGGCTCCCATGGGCTTCGTGGACCGCGCCCGAGGCGCTACGCACCGACATGGGAGGGTTCACGCTGCTGGGGCTGTTCGCGGCCAGCGAGATGGGCGGCTCAGCGCCGGTTCAGATCCTCAAGCCGAATGGCTCCGAGGTGCTGCCGAACGGTGGCGACGCGCTGACCGTGTCGCCACAGGCAGTGCACGCGGCCGTCACGAAGCTGCTCAACGGCTGACCCGGGTACCGCCCGCCGGCCCGGCCGGCTGGACACAGCTGCTCACAGCTGCTCGGCGGCTGACCCGCGGGCCAGCCCTACGCCGCGCGCGCGCTCTTTGAGGACTTCGCGTCCTTCGAGGAGGTCGAGGAATCCGACGATGAAGACGACGAGTCGGAGGATGACGAGGACGATGAGTCCGACGAGGATGAGGATGACGACGAGGATGAAGAGTCGGACGACGACGAGCTCGACGACGACTCGTCCTTCGACTTGCTCTTCCCCTCCGCGGCCTCCTTCAGCTCACGGGAGCGCTTCTTCGATCCATAGTCCGTCGAGTAGAAGCCCTTGCCCTTGAAGTGCACCGCGACCGGGTGGAATACGCGGGAAACGGGCGCCGAGCAGGTCTCGCATGTGGTGACCGGGTCATCGACCATGCGCTGCATGACCTCGAACTGATGCCCCTTCTCACACCTGTACTCGTAGATCGGCATCGCTTCAGCAAGTATAGCCAAGAAGGCTGGCACTCTCAATGGGAGAGTGCCAACGATGAGGCCCAATCGTGCGGCCGGGAGCGGTGGGGTCGTGGCGGCTAGCATCCGCCGCCCGATGCGACCCGACGCCGTCACGATGGACAAGATCGTCTCGCTGTGCAAGCGGCGCGGGTTCGTGTTCCCGAGCAGCGAGATCTACGGCGGGATCAGCTCGAGCTACGACTACGGCCACTACGGCGTGCTGATGAAGAACAACGTTAAGGGCCAGTGGTGGCGGGCGATGCTGCAGGAGCGTGATGATGTGGTCGCGCTCGACTCGGCGATCATCCAGCACCCGCGTACGTGGGAGGCGAGCGGCCACCTCGCGGGCTTCACCGACCCGCTGATCGACTGCCGCACCTGCAAGCTCCGGTTCCGTGCTGACCACCTCGAGCAGTCGCAGTGCGGGCGCAAGCCGTCGAAGCGGCCCGGCGAGGCGCCCGACTGCGACCTCACGGACGCGCGGGCCTTCAACCTGATGTTCCAGACGACCGTCGGCCCCGTCCAAGAGGAGGGGTCGGTCGTCTACCTCCGGCCGGAGACGGCCCAGGGGATCTTCCTCAACTTCAAGCACTACCTCCAGTTCAGCCGCAAGAAGCCTCCGTTCGGGATCGCACAGATCGGCAAGAGCTTCCGGAACGAGATCACGCCCGGGAACTTCATCTTCCGTACGCGCGAGTTCGAGCAGATGGAGATGGAGTTCTTCGTCCCGCCGGACGAGGCGCCGAAGTGGTTCGAGCATTGGCTGGCCGAGCGGATGAGCTGGTACGTGAAGCTCGGCCTGAGGCCGGATCACCTGCGGCTCCGGGCCCATGACGCAGACGAGCTGTCGCACTACTCGAGCGCCACCAGCGACATCGAGTACCTGTTCCCGATCGACTGGCAGGAGCTCGAAGGGATCGCCAACCGCGGCAACTTCGACCTGACCCAGCACGCGGCCGCCTCCAAGCAGAACCTCGAGTACGTCGACACGGCGACCGGCCAGCGCTACCTGCCACACGTGATCGAGCCGGCCGCGGGCGCCGACCGCGCGATGCTCGCGTTCCTGGTCGACGCGTACGACGAGGACGAGATCGAGGGCGAGCAGCGGACCGTGCTGCGGCTGCATCCGCTGCTGGCGCCGGTCAAGGTCGCGATCCTGCCGCTGGTCAAGAAGGACGGGCAGCCGGAGCTCGCCCGCGAGATCTACGCTGAGCTGCGCGAGCAGATGCAGGCCGAATACGACGAGGGCGGCGCGATCGGCCGCCGCTACCGTCGCCAGGACGAGATCGGAACGCCGTGGGCGGTGACGATTGACCACCAGTCGCTTGAGGATCGAACCGTGACGATCCGCGAACGCGACAGCCTCAAGCAGGAGCGGATCGCGATCGACTCGATCGGCGACGAGCTCGAGCAGCGCCTGCGCGCGCCCTGGCGCACGCCGAAGCTCGACGACGAGTGAGCGTGACGGACTTCGCGCAGCCGCTCCGCGAGCAAGACGTGGATCGCGACCCGGTCCGGCAGTTCGCCGCCTGGTTCGAAGCGGCCGCCGACCCCAGCGCCGGGATCAGGCAGCCCGAGGCGGCCGCGCTGTCGACGGCGACGCCGGACGGCGCGCCGTCGGTCCGGATGGTCCTCGTCAAGAGTGCCGACGAGCGCGGCTTCGCGTTCTTCACGAACTACGAGAGCCGGAAGGGCGTCGAGCTGGCCGCCAACGCGAGAGCGGCGCTGATGTTCTACTGGGACCCGCTGGGCCGGCAGGTGCGTGTCGAGGGACCCGTCGAGAGGATGACGCGCGAGCAGTCGGTCGCATACGTGCGCACGCGGCCCCGCGGGAGCCAGCTGAGCGCACTCGCCTCGCCCCAGAGTCGCGTCGTCGAGAGCCGGCAGTGGCTCGAGCGGCGCGTCGCCGACCTCGAACGGAGCCATCCGGGCGAGCCACCGCTTCCCGATAACTGGGGCGGGTTCGTCCTGACCCCGGAGTCGTTTGAGTTCTGGCAGCACCGCGAGGATCGTCTCCACGACCGGCTGCTGTATCGCCGGGGCGACGACGGCGAGTGGCAGCTCGAGCGGCTCGCGCCGTAGTCGAGTTTCGCGCTAGCGAAGCTGCGCCCGCGCCGATACGGCGAACCCACCGGGCGTGAGCGTCGCGCCAACGCCCTGGATCCGGACGTGCGGGTCGCTGAACAGGGTGAACGTCCCGATGAAGGGGACGTTCGGCGCCACCACGAGGCGGCCATCGGCCGCGCCCACGGTCGCGTCAACGGTCGCGGTGATCCCGATCACCGGCACGGTCGCGGTGCCCCGCAGCGTCAGCTGACCGTTCCCCGACGCGACCGGCGCGACCGTATCCAGGAACGGCACCGACGTGCGCAGATCTGCCTCGGTCACCGTGGCCCGGCCGGTCAGCTCGTCGCCCCGCTTGGAGAGACTCGCGTTGCGGAGCGTCAGCAGGCCGGCGGTGAGCAGGTTTGCGGACGCGTCGAGCGTGCCCACTCCGCCCGCCTCGTCGAGCAGGCTCGACAGATGCCCAGTGCTCGAGCGGTAGCTCGCCATCCGCACGACCACCTTGTCGGCGTCGTGCCACAGCAGCTCGATCGCCGGGAAGGCGGACACGTGCACCTCCAGCACCTTGCCGTTCTTGGACAGCCGATCGCGGAGCTGATCGGCGGCGATCCCCGGCAGGAACAGCTGCGCGAGCACGATCAGCAGTACCACGGTCCCGGCGACGCCGATGGCGATCATGCGTCGCATCGGCGTGAACGTTACGGGCCGCTCAGCCGAGCAGCGCGCGGGTCGCGGCGACGGCCTGTTCCATCACCGGACCGATGTCGAACTCGGGCTCGCTCATCAGACGGATCGTGAGCCCGTCGGCGAGCGCGAGCACGAACGTCGCCGCCGTGTCGGCGTCGGCCCGCAGCGTCAGCACGCCCGCCTCTGCCTTCGCACGCAGGGCCTCCGCGATATGGGCGCGGATTCGCGCGCCGAGCTCCGCGAGCTGGGCAGCGATGTCCTCGTTGCGCTGCGCGAGCGTCAGCACCTCGAAGAACATCACAGCCGGGTTCGGCCCTTCGCCGAGAAACTCTTCGAACGCCTGCACGAGCGCCGCGAGCACCTCATCGGCACTGTTGGCGCCCGCCATCGAACGGTCCAGCTGCTCGTTGCGCAGCTCGCACTCACGCCGTACGGCCTCCACCAGCAGCCGTTCCTTGGTCCCGAAGTAGTAGTGCAGCAGACCCCGGGAAACGCCCGCCGCTCGCGCCACCTGGTCGAACGTCGAGGCACTGAACCCGCGCGCACCGACGCTCGCGCGCATCGCCTCGACGATCCGCGCCGCCTTGTCGCCCGGCAGCCCGCTCGGCGCTGGGCGGTCGGTTGCTGTGGCTGCTTCCATGTCCCGGTCGAATACTAGGCGGCGCCGTCCTCGGCCGGCGCATCATCGGCGACCGGCGCAGCGGCAACCGGGGCACTCGGGGCCGTCGCCGGCGGTGTGTACTCGAACTCCTCCTCGGCGCCGAACAGGGTGTCGAGCACCTTGGAGCGGAGATCCTCCGAGCCGGCGAGCGCGAGGCCGCCGCCGATCAGCAGGATCATCAGCTTGCGCCCACGGCGGCGTCCCTTGCGCCCGGCCTTGCGGGCATCGCCGGCGAGCCCGGAGGCAGCCTGCCGGAACGCCGCGAGCGCCTCTTGGACGTCCTCCTGGAGCTTCTTGTCGTCAAGCAGCTTGGCCGGCTTGCGGGCCTTCGCCAGCCGCTCGTATGCGCTCCGGCTCGACTCGAGCCCCCGACCGATGGTTTCGCGCAGATCGGCGTCCTCGATCAGTCGCTTGACGTAGGCACCCGCCTCGGGGCTGACGACCTTCTCCGCGCCGTCCTCGAGCACCTCGGTGACCTTCTTGCGTGACATGACTCTCCCTCAGTTTCGTCGTCTGGTCCAGGATTCCTGAGGATAAACACTACCCTCAGGGTTCGAGGGCGAGCCGCAACACGTCACTCATCTCCGGCACGAACTCGAACGTGAGCTCGTCGCGCAGGTGGGCGGGAAACTCGTCGACATCCTGCTCGTTGAGGGCGGGCGCGATCACCCGCTTGACGCCGTAGCGCTGTGCCGCGAGCGCCTTCTCCTTGAGCCCACCGATCGGCAGCACCTGGCCGGTGAGCGTGATCTCTCCGGTCATCGCGACGTCGCTGTGGACAAGCCGCCCGGAGAGCAGCGACGCGAGCCCGGTCGCGATCGTGATCCCGGCGCTCGGACCGTCCTTTGGCGTCGCGCCGGCCGGAACGTGGATGTGGAGGTCGTGAATCGCGAACCAGTCGTCGGCCAGCTCGGGGGCAATCGTGTGCGCGTTGCTGCGGACGTATGACAGCGCCGCCTCGGCCGACTCGCGCATCACGTCGCCGAGCTGTCCGGTGATCGTGAGGCGCCCCTTGCCGGGCATCGTCGTCGCCTCGATGAACAGCACGTCGCCGCCGACCGGCGTCCAAGCGAGACCCGTCGCGACACCGGCGCGCGCGGTCCGACGCCGCGTCTCGGCGAAGAACTTGCGCCTGCCGAGCAGCTCGCGGACGCGGGGCTCGGTGACGTTGACCTTGCCGTTCGAGGTGCCCTCGGCGAACCGCCTGGCCACCTTGCGAGCCGCCGAACCGATCTCCCGCTCGAGCTGGCGCACGCCCGCCTCGCGCGTGTAGTCGGAGATGATCGCCTTCAGCCCGGTGTCACTGAACGACAGCTGCGAGCGTTTGAGCCCGTTTCGCTCGATCTGGCGCGGAACGAGGTAGCGCTTTGCGATCTGGAGCTTCTCCTCCTCGGTGTAGCCCGCGAGCTGGATCACCTCCATCCGGTCTCGGAGCGGACCGGGAATCGTGTCGAGCGTGTTTGCCGTCGTCACGAAGGTCACGTTCGAGAGGTCGAACGGGAGGTCCAGATAGTGGTCTCGGAACGAGTGGTTCTGCTCAGGGTCGAGCACCTCGAGCATGGCGCTCGACGGGTCGCCGCGGAAGTCGGCGCCCATCTTGTCGATCTCGTCGATCATCAGCAGCGGGTTGTTGGCGCCGGCGTCGCGCATCGCGCGGATGATCGTCCCCGGCATCGCGCCGATGTACGTCCGGCGGTGACCCCGAATCTCCGCCTCGTCGCGCACGCCGCCGACGCTGATCCGTTCAAATTGCCGCTCGAGTGCGCGGGCGATCGAGCGCCCGAGCGATGTCTTGCCGACCCCGGGTGGTCCCACGAAGCACAGAATCGAGCCTCGCGCGTCCGGCTTGAGCTTGCGGACCGCAAGGAACTCGAGGATCCGGTCCTTGACCTGCTCGATGTCGTAGTGGTCGGCGTCGAGCACCTCGCGGGCGTGGGCCAGGTCGAGGTTGTCCTCGGTCGACTTGTCCCACGGCAGTGACGCGATCCACTCGAGGTAGCCCCGAACGACGCCGTGCTCCGCCATCGCCGGCTGCAGCCGTTCGAGCCGCTGCAGCTCGCGGTCGGCCTGTTTGCGGACCTCCTCGGGCAGCTCGATCGCCGCCAGCTGCTCTCGGAGCTCGTTCACCTCGGCTTGGACCTCGTCGGCCTCGCCGAGCTCCTCCTGGATCG
Organism: uncultured Solirubrobacteraceae bacterium; assembly: GCA_963712675.1. GTDB lineage: Bacteria > Actinomycetota > Thermoleophilia > Solirubrobacterales > Solirubrobacteraceae > Palsa-465. Next base: position 529,943 of record CAVQJF010000011.1, on the reverse strand, counting down.
CTTTCAGCTGCTGGCGCAGAAAGTATTCGCGCTGGCCCTTGTCGAGCTCTGACTGGACTTGGGACTGGATCTTCGACCCGATCGCCACGACCTCGAGCTCACGCGCGAGGATCTCCGACAGCCTCCGCAGCCGCTTGGAGACGTCGACCTCTTCGAGCAGCGCCTGCTTCTCGTCGGTCTTGAGCCGCAGCGCGCCGCCGATCAGGTGCGTCAGCGCACTCGGGTCCTCGACGTTCGCGACCATGATCTGGAGCTCTTCGGGGAGGTACGGAACCTCGTCGACGATGTTGGAGAACGTCTGTTGGACGTTGCGCATCAGCGCCGTCAGCTCCGGCGATTGCTTGACCACGTCCGGCGCGTCGGCGATCTCCGCGACGAGGTAGGGCTCGGTCGCGGAGAAGCGCTCGAGCCGCACCCGCGGGCCACCCTGGATCAACACCCGCAGGGTCCCGTCGGGAACGCGGATCATCCGCGCGACGGTGCCGAGCACGCCGACGTCGTAAAGGTCGGCCGGGGCCGGCGTCTCGACGTCCGCGTTGCGGCTCGCCACCATCGCGATCGAGCGGTCACCGCGGAGCACATCGTTGATCAGCTCGACGCTCCGCTCCTGGCCGACGTTGAGCGGGATCAGCATGTCCGGGAACGTGACCGTGTCGCGCAGCGGCAGCACCCCGACCCGCTCGGGCAGCACCCGCGCGCCCCCGGCGCCGATCTCGATCTCCCGCGACCCGCCTTCGGGGACGCCGATGTCGATCACGACGACTCGCCAGAGCTCTCGATCGGCACCGCCCGCGCGTGCGTCTCGGACGCCGCCAGCGGCAGCTCGACCCTCAACATGCCGTCCTCGTAGCGCGCTCGCGCCTGATCGGCCTCGATGTCGGCACCGAGCTCGATCGTGCGGCGGAACCGTCCGCGCCCGATCTCGACCTGCTGGTAAACGTCGCTCTGCACCGCCGCCGGCCCGCGACGTCCGGCGAGGATCAGGGTGCGGCCCTGGATCTCGAGCTCGAGCTCGTCGATCTCGACGCCGGCGAGCTCAGCGGTGACGATCGCCCGTGGCGGATCCGACGCATACGCGACGTCGACCGCCGGGCTGAACCCGGCCCGCCGCCTGCTGAGCCCGGTGCGCTCGAACACGTCGCCAAACAGCTCGTCCATCTCGCGGCGCATGCGCTCGAAGTTCGCGAACAGGTCTCTTTCCGGCACGGTGCTGGAGGTTAGTACGGCGCGTCGGCAGTCAGCCGTTCGGACTCAGAGCGCGTAGACCGCGCCCTCGGCCGCGAGCTCGACGGGGCCGCCGTATGCGTTGCGCGCCTCGGTCTGGGCCCAGTCGGCGTCGAGCTCGTCGGAGAAGTGGGTGATCACGAGCTTGCGCGCGCCGGCGCGGCGCCCGTGATCGCCGGCCTCGCCCGGCGTCAGGTGTCCGCGCATCCCGGTCCGCTCCGGCCGCGGGAGGGTCGCCTCGATCAGCAGCATGTCGGTCGCGTGCGCGAACTCGACGAGCTCCTCGTTGGGACTGCAGTCGGCGCTGTAGGTCATCCGGCTGCCGTTCGAGCGCAGATCGACCGCGTACGTCGGCGTGTAGTGGGGCACCTCGCAGAAGCGGATGTCGAACGGGCCGACCGACAGCTCGTCAGGTGCGTCGTATTCGTGCAGGTCGAAGGCGTGCTCGATTAGGTCCTCCTGGCCCCAGCAGCCGACGATCTGGCGGAACACTTCGCCGGCGCCGACCGGCGCAAACAGCTGCGGGCGGGCCGGCTTGTCGGTCCCGGGCCAGCCGCCGACGGCGACCGGCTGCTGGCGCGGCGCGTAGGTCAGCGCGTAGCTGAACGGAACGAGATCAAGGAAGTGGTCGGCATGCAGGTGGCTGATCACGACGGTGCTGACGTCGACGTAGTCGAGGAACCGCCTCAGCTTCGAAAAGACACCATTGCCGCAGTCGAGCAGGAGGGCATGCTCGCCCTCCTGGATCAGATATCCGCTGCACGCCCCGCCGACGTCCTGCCAGGACGGCGACTTGCCGAGCACCGTAACGCGCACGCCACTCCTCTCTCGTGACGCCTGACACTTTATCCGTGTCCGAGAGGATTAGTGCGCTCTGCCCGGGGTGATCAGTGCGGGTGCTCGTCCGGACCCGAGCCGCCGTGGCGCGAGGTGTCCATCACCCAGCCCATAAACACCGCGAGCAGGATCAACGCGATGAATCCACCGATCAGCGGCCAGAACACGGCGGGAACCATATCCGAGGGGCCGCTCACGCGTGCAGCGCGACCTGCTCCTGGGCCGAGGGGAACGTCCATGCGACCTGCATGCGGCGCTCGGAGCGGAACACGAAACGGAGTTGGGTCGGCGGTCGCAGACCGTCCGGGTGGGCCGGCCTGAAGGTCGCGCACGGGCCGGCATTCGTCACGGCGCATAGAAGGTTCTGATGGAAGTAGCAGTCCTCGCAGCTCGCCTTCGCTGCGCCCGTGCGCCCGTTCGCCATGCTTGACCCGACTCTCTTTCTCTCTCTCTTGCCACTGCGCCCGACGTCGTCATCAAAGCGAACTTCGCCCCCCGCGGTCAATCCCGATTCCCGGAAAACGCAGCAACTTCCGCCGGGGTTAAATCCCTGTAAACAGCGGGACTTTTTTGCGCGGCCAGAGAAAGCACCGCATTTTCCGTAGCTTTGCGGGGAATGACAATGCCCCTTGTCTCAGTCCCCGACTACGAGCGCGCCGCGGACGCGGTCCTGACCGCCGGCGCGGCCGCGTACTTCAACGGTGGCGCCGGCGACGAGCTGACGCTCCGCGACAACGCCGCCGCCTGGCAGCGACTCGCGATCCACCCGCGCGTGCTCATCGGAGTGGGTGAGCGCGACCCGTCGGTGACCGTGCTCGGCAAGCGCCTCGCCCACCCGCTGATCGTGGCGCCGATGGCCTATCAACGGCTCGCGCACCCCGATGGCGAGCTCGCGACCGCCCGAGCGGCGGCGGCGACGGATGCGGTGATGTGCCTGTCGACGCTCGCGACCACCGGCATCCGGACGCTCGCCAGAGAGGTACCCGAGGCGCAGCGGTGGTTCCAGCTGTACGTGTACGAGGATCGCGGGATCAGCCGGGAGCTCGCCGTCCGGGCGGCCGAGCATGGATACGAGGCGATGATCGTCACGGTCGACCTGCCGGTGCGCGGCGTGCGCGGCCGCGAGTTCCGCGTCGAGGCCCAGAGCGTCGCCGGTGACCAGGACCCGTACGAGGTGCCAGGCGGACGCGAGGATCTGATGACGCCCGGCGATGTCGCGGCGCTCGTCGACCCGAAGCTCGACTGGTCGGACATCGAGCAGATCGCCGCCGACAGCCCGCTCCCGGTGCTCGTCAAGGGGATCCTCCGGCCGGAGGACGCGAAGCGGGCCGCCGAACACGGCGCCCGCGGCGTCGTGGTCTCGAACCACGGCGGCCGTCAGCTGGACACCGTGCTCAGCGGCGCCGACGCGCTCGGGCCGATCGTGGACGCCGTCGGCGATCGCCTCGACGTGCTCGTCGACGGCGGGATCCGCCGTGGCACCGACGTGCTGAAGGCGCTCGCGCTCGGCGCCCGGGCGGTGCTGGTCGGCCGCCCGGTGCTGTGGGGGCTCGCGGTCGACGGTGCGGCCGGCGCGCAGCGGGTGCTCGAGATCCTGCTGGCGGAGTTCGACACTGCCCAGGCGCTCGCGGGCGCCCCGCACACGACGGATCTCGACCGGACCTTTGTCGGGCCTCGATGAAGATCCTCGTCACCGGCATCAGCGGCTACATCGGCGCGCGGCTCGCGCCTGCGCTGGAGCGCGCGGGCCACACGGTCACGGGCCTGTCTCGAGATCCGAGCCGCGTCGAGCTCGCGGTCCCCGTCGTACGCGGCGACGCTGTCAGCGGTGAAGGGCTCGGGGAGGCACTCGCCGGAGTAGATGTCGCGTACTTCCTGATCCACTCGATGGAGCCCTCGAACGACGGCGCGTTCGACCATCGCGAGCGCGCCGCGGCGGAGAACTTCGCGCGCGCGGCGCGCGAGGCTCATGTCGAGCGGATTGTGTACCTCGGTGGACTGGTACCCGCCGGGGGGCCGGCATCGCTTCACCTCTCAAGCCGGCTCGAGGTCGAGAGCATCCTGCTCGACGCCTGCCCCGGCTCGGTCGCGTTCCGCGCCTCGATCGTGATCGGCGCGCGCTCACGCTCGTTCCGGTTCCTGGTCCGCCTGGTCGAGCGGCTGCCCGTCCTGATCGTGCCCGCATGGCGCACGCACGTGACCCGTCCGATCGACGAGCGCGACATGATCCAGCTGCTCGCCCGAGCCGCCGTCAACAATCAGGTGTCGGGGCAGTCACTCGATGTCGGCGGGCCGGACACCGTCTCGTACGGAGACTTAATCGACCGGATTCGTCATCACATGTTCGTCGGACGACCGACGATCGGGCTTCCGGTGAGTGTGACTCCGATCGCGAGCCGCATCTCGTCCGCGATCGCGAGTGAGGACCCTGCGCTGATCGGACCGCTGATGGAAAGCCTCGGCGAGGACCTGCTGCCGCGCGACGATCGTGCGATCGAGCTGCTCGGCGTGCGCATGCATTCGCTCGACGCCGCGATCGAGCGCGCGCTCCGCGACTGGGAAGCGACGGAGCGATTGGCGGCGCGGTAGTTACGTAGGCGTTAGGGTTCGGCCGGCGCATGAGCACGGTCCATCTCAAGATCAGGATCGAAGCGCCGATCGACCGGGTGTGGGACACGATCATGGACCCGAACCGGTTCGGCGATTGGGTCACGATCCACCGCGCGGTCAAGAACGTCTCCGCGGACCCACGCGCCAGAGGGGCGACGATGGATCAGGTGATGCACATGCGCGGAGTGAGCTTCAAGGTTCGGTGGACGCTCACGGATGTCAGTCCACCGACTTATGCGGAATGGCGCGGGCAGGGCCCGGCCCATTCCACCGCCCGGATTCGGTACACGCTGACGGCCGACGGGGATGACGCGACCGAGTTCGAGTACACGAACGAGTTCACCGCCCCGGGCGGCCGCCTCGGAAGTATGGCCAGCAACATGATCGTCGGCACGGCGTCCGACCGTGAGGCGCACAGTTCACTGGAACGCCTGAAGGCACTGCTCGAGCGCAGCTAAACGCTCGTCCAATTCATAGACGGGCCTTCACAACGGTGTGTATGGTTAATCGCTGCATTTCCAACACAAGGAGACCAAGTGGCCGGATTCGTTGACAGCACGGTGAAGGACATCGACGCGCGACTGAGCGAGCTTGAGGGAGAGGTGAAAAAGCTTCAGGCCGCGCGCGCCGCGCTCGTCGGCGGACAGCGACGTCCCGGACGTCCGCCCGGATCACGCAATTCCTCGGCGCCGACGCGCAGAGCCGGACGCAAGCCGGGTCGGCCCCGCGGCCGGCGCGCCGGCGGTGGCACTCGCGGAGCCCAAGCGCTCGCGCTCGTGCAGCAGCGTCCCGGGATCACGATTCCCGAGATCGCGACCGAACTCAAGATCGAGCCGAATTACCTATACCGCGTGATGCCCGGCCTCGTGAAGGATGGGTCGATCAAGCGCGACGGCAAGGGCTGGCACCCGGCCTGATTCTGTGTAGGTGGGGGCTGCACATCGGCAGCCCCCATCCGTTTCACACCAATCCGAGTTCGGTGACCGCGCTTCGCTCCTCGCCGAGCTCCGCCACGCTGGCGTCGATCCGCTCGCGGGAGAATGAGTCGATCTCGAGCCCTTGCACGATCTCGTACGACCCGCCGGCGCATGTGCAAGGAAAGCCGGAGATGATCCCCTCCTGCACCCCGTACGAACCGTCCGATGGGACGGCCATCGAGACCCAGTCGCCCGACGGTGTGCCGAGCACCCAGTCGCGCACGTGGTCGAGGGCCGCGCTCGCAGCGGATGCCGCGCTGGACGCACCTCGCGCCTCGATGATCGCGGCGCCGCGCTTCTGCACTGTCGGGATGAAATCGTTCTCTAGCCATTCCTGATCATTCACCGTCTCGGCCGCGTTCGCGCCGTTCAGCTTCGCGTGAACGATGTCGGGGTACTGCGTGGCGGAGTGGTTACCCCAGACGGTCATGTTCGTGACCTCCGCGACGGTCGCGCCAGCCTTCTTTGCGAGCTGCGCCTTTGCGCGATTGTGGTCGAGGCGCATCATCGCGGTGAACCGCTCACGCGGGATGTCGGGCGCGTTCTGCTGCGCGATCAGACAGTTGGTATTGGCCGGATTGCCGACCACGAGCACCTTCACATCTGACGACGCGCCGGCGTTCAGTGCCTGCCCCTGCGGCTTGAATATGCCGCCGTTGGCGTCCAGCAGATCGCCCCGCTCCATTCCCTTCGTGCGCGGCCGCGCGCCGACCAGCAGCGCGATGTTGACGCCGTCGAACGCCCGGTTGGGATCGTCGAAGATGTCGACGCCCGCGAGCAGCGGGAATGCACAGTCGTCAAGCTCCATCGCCGTGCCCTCGGCCGCCTTGACGGCCGCCGGGATCTCCAGCAGCGACAGCGAAACGGGGGTGTCGGGTCCGAGCAGGTGGCCGCTGGCGATCCGGAACAGGAGCGCGTAGCCGATCTGGCCGGCGGCGCCGGTTACGGCTACTCGTACAGGTGTGTCGGTCATTCAATTGCCTCCATGAAGTGGTGGGGCGATCCTATTTCACAGGCTGATTCGGTAGACATCCGACAGCTTGAGCTTCAGGTAGGAGACGAACGGCCCGACCTCGATCGGCGCGCCGACGACGCGCTCGAGCAGCTCGCCGGTGGTGAACTTGGCGCCGTGGCGGTGGACGTGCTCGCCGAGCCAGCCGCGGAGCGGCTGGAGCTCCCCGGAGGAGAGCTGCGCGTCAAGCTCGGGCACGTCGTCGTGGACCCGCTGCCACAGCTGACCGGCGATCAGGTTGCCGAGCGCGTACGTCGGGAAGTAGCCGATCAGCCCGGCGGACCAGTGCACATCCTGGAGCACGCCGTCCGCATCGTCGGTCACCGGGATCCCGAAGTACTGCTCAAAACGGCTGTTCCACGCCTCGGGCAGGTCCGCGACCGCGAGCCTGCCCTCGATCAGCTCCTGTTCGAGCTCGAAGCGGAGCACGATGTGCAAACCGTAGGTCGCCTCGTCGGCCTCGACCCGGATGTGTGACGGCTGAACCTTGTTGACGGCGCGGTACAGCGCTTCGGGCTCGAGCCCGGTGCCAAACAACGCAGCGATCCGCGGCGCGAGCACCCCGCAGTACGGACGGCCGCGGCCGACCATGTTCTCCCACAGCCGGCTCTGGGACTCGTGCACGGCGAGTGACGCGCCACGACCGAGAGGGGTGCGCTGCAGCGCCGGCGGGATGCCCGCTTCGTACAGGCCGTGCCCGCACTCGTGCATCGCTCCGTACAGGCCCGCGGCGAGAAAGTCCTCGTGCCACCGCGTCGTGATCCGCACATCGTTGGAGCCAAAGCTGGTCGCGAACGGATGCACCGTGTCATCCATCCGCCAGCCGCGCCGGTTGAAGCCCATCTGTGCGACGGTCTCCTCGACCAGCGTGCGCTGGAGCGACACGTCGAAGCGCCCGTGCAGGCACGCGTCGTCGACAGCGTCGCCGTGCTCGGCGAGCGTCGCGATCAGCGGCACCAACTCCGATCGAAGCTCCGTGAACAGTGCCGCGACCTGCGCGGTGGTCATCAGCGAGTCGTAGTCGTCGAGCAGCGCGTCGTACGGGCAGGCGAAGCTGTCGAAGCACTCGACGTAGGAGTGCGCCAGCTCGAGATTGCGCTCAAGGTACGGGATGAACGCCTTGAAGTCGGAGTTCGCACGCGCCGCCCCCCACGCCTCCTGGCCGAGCGATGCCGCCCGGGCGAGCTCGGCGGCGAGGTCCGAGGGCACGCGCGTCGCCTTGTCCCAGCCGCGTCGGACGACGCGGACGAGCGAGGCGTCGTCGCTGTCGGGCGCGGCTCCGTCGAGCTCGGCCGTCGCGGCGTCGAGCAGCTTGCCCGTCTCCTCGGAGATGAACTGCTCGTGGGCGATCCGGCCGAGCGTCGCGAGTGCATCCGCACGTGCCGGGCCGCCGTTGGGCGGCATCATCGTCTGCTGGTCCCACTGCATCAGGCCGGACGCGTTGCGCAGGTCGCTCCCCTCGGCCAGCCGCTGGCGCAACTGCTGGACACCGTCGGTCATGCAATAGCTCCTTGAATTTGAGTCAAGCCTTCAGTTAGGCGAGTCGGTCCGGGTGTGCAGGTCTATATGCCACCATTGCACAAATGGTGCCCCGGCCTGGGTCGATCAAACTGTTCGATGCGTTCGGGATCCGAGTCGGCGTGGACCGCAGCTGGTTCTTGCTGCTGTTCCTGATGATCTTCCTGATCTCGGGCCAGTTTCGGACCGAGTTGCAGAGCTCCGACGGCGTCGCGTATGTGACGACGGTCGTGACCGTGCTGCTGTTCTACGGGTCGCTGATCGTGCACGAGCTGGGACACGCGCTCGTAGCCCGGCGCGAAGGGATCGACGTGCGCCGGATCGACCTGTTCCTGTTCGGGGGTCTGACGCAGATGAATCGCGACACCAACTCCCCCGGCGAGGAGTTCCGGATCGCTGCCGCCGGCCCGCTCGCGACGTTCGGGTTCGGATTGCTGTGCCTTGTGATCGACCTCGCGATCGTCGGCCCGCATCGGCTCGCGGATGCCGTGTTGCTGAGGAACACCGTGCGCGTGACCCCGGTGATCCTGTCGCTCAGCTGGCTGCTGTCGATCAACGTGCTAATCCTGCTGTTCAACCTCGTGCCGGCGTTCCCGCTCGATGGTGGAAGGATCGCCAGAGCGATCGTCTGGCGCCGGAGCGGCGACAAGACGACCGGCACTCGGGTGGCCGCCAAGCTCGGCCAATGGTTCGCGCTGATCCTCGGGGGCGGTGGGCTCGCATGGGTGCTCGCGGCCGGAAATCTGCTCGGGTTGTGGCTCGTCGCGATCGCGTTCCTGATGTACCAGTCGGCCCGCGGCGCGCTCATGCAGACCGCGCTGACGCGGCGAATCGAGGGCGTCCGCGTGGCGGACATCATGGATCCCCAGCCAGTCGCGATCCCGTCCGAGAAGCCGGTCGAGGCGGCACTCGACGAGTTCTTCCACCGTTACGGATGGTCGTGGTTCCCGGTCGTCGACGCGGCGGGGCGGTTCGTCGGGATCGCGCGTCAGGAGAAACTGCAGGCGGCCGTCGACGGCGGCCAGCCGTCGGTGACCGTCGGCGCGGTGCTCGAGTCAGGAGAGGCGGGGAGCTGGCGCGTCGACGAGGACCGCCCGCTGACCGACCTGATCTCCTCTGAATCGCTCGGGCGGCTCGGGGCGCTGATGGCCGTCGACCGCGAGGGCGTGTTGCGCGGCGTGGTCACGCTGGGACAGGTGAGGCGAGCGTTGCAGGCGGCCTTCGGGGCGCCAGTCGCGTAGGGCTGCGAGGCGACTTGGAACCTCTGTGTCCCCCGGGGCTACCGTCTGAATAGAATCGCCGCGCCGTGAGCGCGCAGGGCGTCCACACCGATTTCCGCCCACATCGCCTGCTGGCGCTGTGGCGCTCGACGATCGGCAAGAAGTACGTCGCGGCCGTGACCGGGATGATCATCGTGGTCTGGGTCATCCTCCACATGCTGGGGAACCTGAAGGCGATCGAGGGCGCCGGGCATGGCAATCCGGCGCTCGACCGGTATGCCCACTTCCTGCGGACGGTCGGCGCTCCCGTGCTGCCGCACGACATGCTGCTGTGGTTCATCCGCGGCCTGCTGATCGCCGCCGTCGTCCTGCATGTGACGGTGGTCTTCCAGCTGTGGCTGCGCAACAGGGCGGCGAAGCCCGCCGGGCACTCGAGCAAGCGCGTGCGTTCCACCCTCGCCGCGCGCACGATGCCCTACACGGGCGTGTTGATCCTCATATTCGTGATCTTCCACCTGCTGCAGTTCACAACCCGCACGATCCATCCGACGCCGCTGGCCGACGGCACCGTGTACGCCAATGCTTACTACGCATTCCAGAAGTGGTGGCTGGTGCTTCCGTACATCGCTGCGGTCGTTCTGCTCGGCTTTCACATCTGGCACGGACTGTGGAGCGGCGCACAGACAGCGGGCGCGGACAATCCCGACCGCAACTGGTTCTGGCGGCGATTGGCGAGTGCGGTGACGCTCGTGACGGTGATCGGGTTCGCGCTGATCCCGACGCTGTACTGGACCGGGGCGCTGCCGCAGCCGGTCAAGACAGTCGCGTGGAAGACAATCATCGGCGTCAACGTCAACGGCACAGGCCCCATCCCGGTCAGACTTCAGGGCCTAGTCAAACAGTGCCACCCGGATCAGACCTATTGCATCGCTCAGTCCGAGGTGGAGGTCAAGCCATGAACCTCGATGCACGAATCCCCGAAGGCCCGCTGCAGGAGAAGTGGCGGATCTGGAAGGACAACCACGAACTGGTCGGGCCGCGCCGCCGGGGCGACCACGTGATCGCGGTCATCGGGACGGGGCTCGCCGGCGCCTCCGCGGCATCGACCTTGGCCGGCATGGGTTACACGGTCGACGCCTTCTGCTTCCAGGACTCGGCGCGGCGAGCCCACTCGATCGCGGCGCAGGGCGGCATCAACGCCACCAAGGACTACTCGAACGACGGCGACTCGGTCCATCGGCTGTTCGCCGACACGATCAAGGGCGGTGACTTCCGGTCGCGTGAAGCGAACGTCTGGCGACTGGCCGAGCTGTCGACCGAGATCATCGACCAGGCCGTGGCGCAGGGCGTCCCGTTCAACCGTGAGTACGGAGGGCTGCTCGCGACCCGGTCGTTCGGCGGGGTGCTGGTCGAGCGGACGTTCTACGTCCGCGGCCAGACCGGTCAGCAGCTGCTCCTCGGCGCGTACGGCGCGCTGTCCCGTCAGATCGCGGCCGGACGCGTACGGATGAACACGCGCCATGAGCTGCTCGACATCGTGATCTGTGACGGACGCGCGCGCGGTGTGATCGCTCGCGACCTGGTCACGGGCGAGACGCGCGCGCACCCGGCTGACGCGGTCGTGCTGGCGACCGGTGGTTACTCGAACGCGTACTTCCTGTCGACGAACGCGATGGGATGCAACGTCACCGCTGCGTGGCGGGCCTACCGCAGGGGTGCGGGGTTCGCCAACCCGTGCTTCACCCAGATCCATCCGACCTGCATCCCGCAGACGAAGGAACATCAGTCGAAGCTGACGCTGATGTCGGAGTCGCTGCGCAACGACGGCCGCGTCTGGGTTCCCCGGTCGGCTGAGGAATCGCGCGGGCCGAACGAGATCGGAGAGGAGGAGCGTTACTACTTCCTTGAGGAGCTGTATCCGCGCTACGGCAACCTCGTGCCGCGGGACGTCGCCTCGCGCGCCGCCAAGCACGTCTGCGACGACGGGCTCGGCGTCGGCTCGACCGGGCGGGCGGTGTACATGGACTTCCGCGACGCGATCGACAAGCGCGGCGAGCGGGAGATCGAAGCGCGCTACGGGAACCTGTTCGAGCTCTACGAGCAGATAACGGGCGACAGCCCGTGGCAGGTGCCGATGCAGATCTATCCCGCGCCTCACTACGCGATGGGTGGTCTGTGGGTCGACTACGAGCTGATGACGACGATCCCCGGGCTGTTCGCGATCGGCGAGTCGAACTTCTCCGACCACGGCGCCAACCGGCTGGGCGCGAGCGCGATGATGCAGTGCCTGGCGGATGGTTACTTCGTGCTGCCGCACACGGTCACCGATTACCTCGCGCGGCTCGAGCAGCCGCACGCCGATCCCACGCACCCGGCGTTCGCCGAGACCTCAGCGGCCGTTGATGAACGACTCGCTCGCCTGCTCGGAGTGAACGGGACGACCCCAAGCGCCCATTTCCATCGGGAGCTCGGCAAGGTCATGATCGACGCATGCGGGGTCGCGAGAAGCGGCGCCGGGTTGGAGCGCGCGCTGCACGAGATTCCCGCGATCCGGGAGCGTTTCTGGTCGGACCTGAAGGTCGGCGGCGACTCGCGCTCGCTGAATCAGAGCCTCGAGCACGCGGGCCGGGTGGCGGACTTCCTGGAGCTCGGCGAGTTGATGTGCCGCGATGCGCTGATCCGCGATGAGTCCTGCGGCTGCCATTTGCGCGAGGAGCACCAGGGCGCCGACGGCGAGCCGATCCGCGACGACGACCGGTTCGCACACGTGGCGGTCTACGAGTACCAGGGGCCGGACGCCGATCCGGTTCGCCACGTGGAGCAGCTCGAGTTCAACGAGATCCACCCGAAGAAGCGGAGCTACCGGTGAACTTCAAGCTGCAGGTGTGGCGCCAGGAGGCCTCTGAGGTGGCCGGCGGGTTTGAGACCTACGAGGTCAGCGAGATCGATTCCGACGAATCGTTCCTGGAGATGATCGACGGGTTGAACGACGAGCTGATCGTGTCGGGCCAGCGGCCGATCGCGTTCGACAACGACTGCCGCGAGGGGATCTGCGGCGCCTGCTCGATGACGATCGACGGCCGTCCCCACGGGCCTGGGTCGGGGACCACGACGTGCCAGATCTACATGCGGCAGTTCGAGGACGGCGCGACGATCACCGTCGAGCCGTTCAACGCGCGAGCGTTCCCCGTGATCCGCGATCTGATCGTCGACCGGTCCGCCTTGGATCGGATCCAGCAAGCCGGTGGCTACACGGGGGTCAACGCCGGCCCCAAGCCCGAGCCCAACTCCAACCCGGTCAGCCCGGAGGATGCCGAGCAGGCGATCGACGCGGCGATCTGCATCGGCTGCGGCGCGTGTGTGGCCGCGTGCCCGAACGGCGCCGCGATGCTGTTCACCGGCGCGAAGGTCTCCCATCTCGCGCACCTCCCCCAGGGACAGCCGGGCCGCTTCAACCGGGTCCAGGACATGGTCGAGCAGATGGACGCCGAGGGGTTCGGCGGCTGCACCAACTTCGGCGAGTGCGAGGCGGCCTGCCCGAAGGAGATCTCGATCCGCGTGATCGGCCAGCTGAACCGCGACTATCTGATGGGTGTCCTCTACCACCCGCGCAACCCGCGCGGTGGGATGAAGCCGCAATAGGACGTCGAATTTCGGGGCACGCGTTCGTCGTGTGGGTAGGTGAGTGATTCCCGAACGCCCCTCCATATCTGTGATCGAGCAGGTCTACCGTGAGCACCGCGTGCAAGTGCTCTCGGTGCTGGCGCGTTCGCTGCGCGACCTCGAGCTCGCCGAGGACGTGTTGCAAGACGCGTTCGAGACCGCACTCGAGCGGTGGCCGCGGACCGGCGCGCCGGCCGCCCCGGCAGCGTGGCTGCTCACGGTCGCGCGCAACCGCGCGATCGACCGCCTGCGCCGCCAGCGGACGGGCGAGGCGAAGCTTGCCGAGCTCGGGCTCCAGGTTCTCGGGACCTCGGAGGGCTCGTCGATGACCGATCCTGACGTCTCGGACCGGCTGGCGGAGGTCGGCGACGAGCGGCTGTCGCTGCTGTTCACCTGCTGCCACCCGGCGCTCGCACCGGACGCGCGGGTCGCGCTGACGCTGCAGGCCGTCGGCGGGCTGACCGCGACCGAGATCGGCCGCGCGTTCCTGGTTCCCGACGCGACAATGGCGCAGCGGCTCGTGCGCGCCAAGCGGAAGGTGCGCGACGCCGGGATCTCGTTCGCGGTCCCGACCGACGCCGCGTTGCCAGACCGACTCGAGACCGTGCTCGCCGTGATCTACCTGATCTTCAATGAGGGGTATGCCGCGACCGGGAGTTCCGGGAGTTCCGGGAGTTCCGGGAGTTCGGGGAGTTCCGGGAGTTCCGGGAGTTCCGGGAGTTCCGGGGGTTCCGGCGGGTTGCTGCGACCAGAACTGTGTGCCGAGGCGATCCGGCTCGGCAAGCTGCTGGCGGCGCTGATGCCGGATGAGGCCGAGGCGCTCGGGCTGGTGGCGCTGATGCTGCTGCACGATTCCCGGCGCGGGACGCGTGTCGGTCCCGTCGGCGAGCTCGTGCTGCTGGCCGACCAGGACCGGTCGCGGTGGGACCAGCGGTCCGTGGAGGAGGGCGTGCGGCTGCTCAACCGGGCGTTGCGGATGCGACGACCGGGGCCGTACCAGGTACAGGCGGCGATCGCCGCGCTCCACGCCCAGGCAGCGGGCGCATCGGACACCGACTGGGATCAGATCGCCCAGCTCTACGCGGCGCTGTTCGAGCTCTCCCCGACGCCGGTCGTCGCCTTGAACCGCGCGGTCGCGGTGGCCGAGACGGGGCGGGTCGACGAGGGGCTGGCGATGATCGACGCGCTCGCGGGCCTCGATGGCTACCACCTGATGCACGCGGCGCGCGCGGACCTGCTGCGGCGTCTCGGGCGTCTGGACGAAGCGCGCGTGGCGTATTCACGCGCGCTGGCGCTGACGCGGAACCCGGCGGAGCAGGGGTTCTTGGCCGGGCGGCTGGCCGAGGTGGGCGGCTAGCCCAGGCCGAGATGGGCGGCTAGCGCAGGCCGAGGTGGGCGGTTAGTCCCAGGCAGTCGCCCCTGGCCAAGGGACGCCATCCTGACAACCAAAAGCTCTACCAGTCGCCCCACCTCCGGGAACCTTTCACCTGAGCAGGACCTGGTGCATGGTGGAGGTGCAAACTTCCGGCGCAACCGGGGACTGGTAGAGCTTTTGGACGTGGGCGCGCCGCGCCCTGGCACCACCAGCGACCCCCCGCCACCCCCGCTCTCATAGAATCGCGCGCCGTGCCCTCGCATGACGTACTGATCATCGGCGCCGGACTGGCCGGCCAGCGCGCCGCGCTGGCCGCCGCGAACGGCGGCGCGACGGTCGGAATTGTCTCCAAGGTCCACCCCGTTCGCTCGCACTCGGTGGCCGCGGCCGGGGGGATCAATGCGGCGCTGAACCCGGAGGACACGTGGGAGTCGCACGCGTTCGACACGGTCAAGGGCTCGGACTACCTAGGAGACCAGGACGCGATCGAGATCATGTGCCGCGAGGCGCCCGACGAGATCCTGTGGCTCGAGCACGCCGGCGTGACCTTCCACCGGGATGAGTCCGGCCACCTCGGCACGCGCGCATTCGGCGGCGCCTCCGCAGCACGGACGTACTACGTCGCCGACATCACCGGCCAGGCGATCCTGCATGTGCTGTACGAGCAGCTGATGAAGCACCACGAGCAGCTGGACCGCTTCGAGGAGTGGTTCACGACCGATCTGCTGCAGGACGACAACGGCCACTGCGTCGGCGCGATCTGCCGCAACCTGCGCGACGGGCGGCTCGAGGTGTTCAACGCCAAGGCCGTGATCCTGGCCAGCGGCGGCGCCGGGCAGATCTACGAGCCGACCACCAACGGCCTGATCGTGACCGGCGACGGGATCGCACAGGCCTACCGGATCGGTGCCCAGCTGATGGACATGGAAATGGTCCAGTACCACCCCACGACGCTCGCCGGCAACGGCCTGCTGATCACCGAGGGCGCGCGCGGCGAGGGCGCTTGGCTGCTGAACGCCAACGGCGAGCGGTTCATGGAGAAATACGCACCGAACAAGCTCGAGCTCGCAAGTCGCGATGTCGTCTCCCGCGCCGAGCAGACCGAGATCAACGAGGGTCGTGGATTCCCGGACGGAACAGTCGCGCTCGACATCACGAAGGTGCCGCGCCGGCGGACGCTCGAGGCGCTCCGCGAGATCGTCAACATCGGACGCGACTTCGCCGGCGTCGACATCACCCACGAGCCGATCCACATCAAACCGGGGATGCACTACATCATGGGCGGCGTCAAGACCGACACCGACGGCCGCACGACCGTCCCCGGGCTGTACGCGGCCGGGGAGGTCGCATGCGTGTCGGTGCACGGCGGCAACCGGCTCGGCGCCAACTCGCTGCTTGACACGTTGATCTTCGGCCGCCGCTCTGGCGAGCACGCGGCGAGCATGGCGCGGAGCGT
Source organism: uncultured Solirubrobacteraceae bacterium (assembly GCA_963712675.1). Taxonomy (GTDB): domain Bacteria; phylum Actinomycetota; class Thermoleophilia; order Solirubrobacterales; family Solirubrobacteraceae; genus Palsa-465. The sequence continues at coordinate 514,051 of CAVQJF010000011.1, read as the reverse complement.
CGCGCCGCCGTCGACGCCGACGACCCGCTTGGCGGACACCGACGCCGGGATCAAGGCGATCATCGACCGTGAGCCGGGCGGCCGCCGCGTTTCGGCGATCAAGCGCGAGCTCGGCGAGACGATGAACGAGCACGTCGCCGTGTTCCGCGACGCCGAGGGGCTGGCGAAGGCCCACGAGGTGATCCGCAGGCTCAAGGAGGAGGCACCGAAGGCGTCAATCGACGATCGAGGCAGCGTCTTCAATCAGGATGTGATCGGCGCGATCGAGCTCGGCTACATGATCGACGTGGCCGAGACGATCGTCGCCGCGGCCGAGGAGCGCAAGGAGTCGCGCGGGGCACACACGCGGCTGGACTTCCCGGGGCGCAACGACGACGAGTGGCTCAAGCACATCGATGTCTCGATGAACGGCGGCGAGGCTCCGGTCGTGAGCTACTCGGAGGTCACGATCACCCGCTGGGAGCCCGAGGAAAGGACCTACTAGCCGTGAGCGACTACACGCTACGGATCCGCCGCTACGACCCCGAGTCCGGCGAGGCCGCGTACTGGGATGAGCACTCGGTGCAGATGGGCGACAAGCGCTCGGTGCTCGACGCGATCCTCGAGGTCAAGGGTTCCCACGACGGCTCGATCGGGATCCGCTGCTCGTGCCAGCAGGGGATCTGTGGCTCGTGCGGGGTTCGGATCAACGGCAAGCCGGGCCTCGCCTGCAACACGCACCTCGACATCGCCGCCGCGCGGGCAAACGGCGACGGCGACGGGAGCAACAACGTGATCACCGTCGAGCCGATGGGCAATATTCCCGTGATCCGCGACCTGATCGTGGACATGGACGCGGTCCACTGGAAGAAGATCCGCCGCGTCACGCCCTGGCTGATCAACAAGGAGCCGATCCCCGAGCGCGAATACGTCGTCCCGCACAACAACATGGTCGACATCACCCAGCCGATGGCCTGCATCCAGTGCGGCGCATGCGTGTCCGACTGCCTCTCGATGGAGGTCGACCCTGGCTTCATCGGCCCGGCGGCGCTCGCGAAGGCCTATCGCTTCGTCGGCGACCCGCGCGACGCCGAGCAGCTCGAGCGCCTCAAGGATCTGTCGGAGGACGAGCACGGGATCTTCGATTGCACCCACTGCTTCAACTGCGTCGACGCCTGCCCCAAGGACGTCGCGCCGATGAACCAGATCATGCGGCTGCGGCGCGTCGCCGGCGCTGATCACGAGATCGACGACCGCAACAACGGACACCGCCACGAGGAGTCGTTCGCAACGCTGATCCGCGACTACGGGCTGCTCCACGAGGCCGAGCTGCTCCCTCGCAGCTACGGCGGCAACTCGTGGTTCGGGAAGTTCCACCCGGAGGCGGGCAAGGAGCTCGCGTCGTCGATCGGAACCGTGATCAAGGCTGTGTTGCGCGGGAAGATCAACCCGAGGATCGCGATCTTCGGTCACAAGCTCCCCAAGCAGGACCTCGGCGCCGTCCAGAAGATCTACAAGACCGTCGAGGGCCGCGAGCGGCGAGCCGAGCTGAACCTGTACGTCAGCGGGTACGAGGACGACACGCCACAGCACGCCTCCCACTGGGACGAGCCGACGCCGCTTGTGACTCCCGAGCCCGCGCCCCAGGCGCAGCTGGAGCCCGTGGCGCAGCCGGAGCCGGAGCCCGTGGCGCAGCCGGAGCCGGAGCCCGTGGCGCAGCCGGAGCCGGAGGCCGAGGCGCAGCCGGAGCCGGAGGCCGAGGCGCAGCCCGAGGCCGAGGCACAGCCGGAGCCCGAAGCCGACGCCACGACCGGCCCCACCGACAAGTCACCCACCTTCCCCGGACCCGATCAACCGTCCGAGGAGTCGCACGAGGAGAGCGAGAGCACCGAGCCCCCGAGCGAAAGCGAGACGCCATGAAGGTCGCCTACTGGCCCGGCTGTGTGAGCCGCGGGTTCACGCCGGAGCTGCACGGATCGATGGCGAAGGTCGCCCCGCTGCTCGACCTCGAGCTGATCGAGCTCGACCGCGCCTCGTGTTGCGGGGCGGGCGTGATCGCCGAGCACAACCAGGAGCTCGCGGACACGCTCAACGCGCGCACGTTCGCGCTGGCCCAGCAGACCGATGGCGAGCTGATGATGAACATCTGCTCGACATGTCAGGGGGCGCAGTCCGAGTGCCAGGAGCGGCTCGACGCCAACACCGGATACCGCGAGCTCGTCAACGAGAATCTGGCCGACGAGGGCCTCAAGTACGAGAAGGGCCTGACCAACAAGAACTTCCTGTGGCTGCTCGTCGAGGAAATCGGTCTCGAAGCGCTGAAGGCGAAGGTCAAGCGGCCGCTGAGCGGCCTCAAGGTCGGCCCGTTCTACGGCTGCTACATCGTCCGCCCGCAGGAGCGGATCGGAATCAGCGAGGAGCGCCCGCGCGACCGGTACCTGCAGATGGTGATCGACGCGCTCGGCGGCACCGTGATCGACTACGCCGGCGTCTACAAGTGCTGCGGATTCCCGATCGTGACGATGAACAAGGAAGCGTCGCTGACGATGGCCGGCCGCCACCTCGGCGACGCCCTCGACGCCGAAGCCGACTGTCTGGTCGTGCCCTGCCCGCTCTGCCACCTGAACCTCGACCTGCAGCAGCCCGCCGCCGCCAAGGTCGTCAACCGTGAGCTCGGGATGCCGGTGTTGCACCTGCCTCAGCTCGTGGGGCTGGCGCTCGGCCTGTCGCCGAAGGAACTGGCAATGAGCAAACACATCGTCCGCCCGACGTCCGTGATCGACTGGTCGACCTCGGTCGTCGCCGGCGCGCCAGCCGGCGCCGGCGGCTGGTGATCGGGCGCCTGCGGCGCACTCTGCTCGCGGCCGTCGGAAGGCCGCGTCCGTCCCTCCCCGCGACCGCCGTCCGCGGCCCCCGCCTCCCCCGCCGCGCCGCCACACGCAACGACGTCGAGCGTCGCTTCGATGCCGCTCGCGAGCGGCTCAAGGCGGCGATCCCGCCGCCGGCCGACTGACCGGCGTCAGATCCGACGCCACCAAGAAGAACGGGGCCCGCAGGCCCCGTCCTCTTTCCATGCCCCTGAGCCCGCCCAACGTCTCGGCTGGTGCTTGCTTGCTGCGGCAGCGCCAAGGGTGGCGCAGCGAAAGGCGTGCGTCATCCCCTGTACCGGGTGATATAGGGGTGACTTGATGAGTGCTTTCGGGTGACAACCTACTCACCCGTTGTGCACCGTGTATCGAAAACCGGAGCGCTGGGCTACAACTTGGCTATGGAAGGGGCGTCAAGCTCGTGAGGCAGCACCCGATCGCCATCGCGGTGGGCCGCTTCGAGGACATCGTGACGCGCGGGCTGCAGGCGATGATCGACGATGACTCAAGCCTCCAGCTGGTCGCATCCGGCGTCCCGCACGAACAACTCGCGGGTGCGCTCCAGGCCTACCGGCCCGACGTCGCGATCGTCAACTTCGGGTCGCTGACGAGCGCCGCGGAGATCCGGGAGCTGCACGGTGAGTTCCCCAACACCCGGCTGCTGGTGCTCGCCAACCGCCCGACATCAGCCGAGGTCCAGCAGCTGCTCGCGTTCGGAGCCACGGGCTGTCTGTCCAAGAGCACTCAGGAACGGGACATCCTCCACGCGATCCACCTCGCGTCTCGCGGGCTGCAGGTGCTACCGCCGGCCGGCGTGGAGCCGCGCGAGGAGTCCGGGCCGGAACTGCTGACACCGCGTGAGGCGGACGTGCTCGAGCTGCTGCAGGGGGGTCGCTCCAACGGCGAGATCGCCGCGACGTTGCACATCAGCATTGAGACCGTCCGCACGCACGCGCGACGGATCTACCGGAAGCTCGGCGTCAGTACGCGGCGCGAGCTGGTTGCGCGCCGCTGATACCCGCGGTGACGAGCAGCTCCGCGATCTGGACCGCGTTCGTCGCGGCCCCCTTGCGGAGGTTGTCGCCGACGACCCACATGCTCAGCGCCCGGGGATGCGACGTGTCCCGCCGGATCCGGCCGACCAGCACGTCGTCGCGGCCCTCAGCCTTGAGCGGCGTCGGCAGCTCGTCAAGCGTGAGGCCGGGCGCACGGCTCAGCAGCTCGTGCGCCGAGGCGGCGTCGAGTGGCTCACGGGTTTGGATGTTGACCGACAGCGAATGGCCGACCCGTACCGGCACTCGCACGCATGTGACAGCGACGCCGATCGACTCGTCCTCGAGGATCTTGCGCGTCTCGAACATCATCTTGCGCTCTTCATCGGTGTGATCATCGCCCTCGGCAAACGTGCCCGCCGCGCCGATCACGTTGAAGCCGATCGGTTCCGGGTAGACGGCCGGCGCGGGCATCTCGACGCCGCGGAGCGACGCGGCCGCTTGGGAGTCGAGTTCGTCGATCGCCTGCTTCCCCGTGCCCGACACGGACTGGTAGGTCGACACCACCAGGCGCTCGATCCCGACGGCGCGGTGAATCGGCGCGAGCGCGACGACCAGCGCCATCGTCGAGCAGTTCGGATTCGCGATCAGGCCGTGGTGGCGCTCGAGCGCGTGCGGATTCACCTCGGAGACGACCAGCGGGATCGACGGGTCACGCCGGAAGGCGGACGAGTTGTCGATCACCACGGCCCCGGCCTCGGCGAACTTCGGCCCCCACTCGCGGGAGACCGTCGCGCCGGCTGAGAACAGGGCGACGTCAAAGCCCTCGATGTCGGCGAGGGGCCGAACGACGAGGCCCCCGTCGAGCTCGCGTCCCGCCGAACGTGAAGATGCGAACGGAACGATCTCGGACGCCGGGAACGCCCGCTCGCGCAGCAACGCGAGCATCGTCGTGCCGACCACGCCGGTCGCGCCGACGACCGCGACCCTGACTCCGTCGGAGTTCACCTGGGACCTCCGTCGTCGGGCTCGATCTCTCCGGCCCCGAGCTCGAACGCGCCGTGGAGCGCCCGCACGGCCTGCTCGACGTGGTCAGAGCGGATCACGCACGAGATCTTGATCGGCGAGGTGGAGATCATCTCGATGTTGATCCCTTCGCCGGCCAACGTGCGGAACACCTTGGCTGCAACGCCGGGGTGAGACCTCATTCCGGCACCGACGATCGAGACCTTGCCGATCTGCCGGTCGGTGTCGATCCTGGCGATCCCGAGTTCGCGCGTGATCGGCTCGAGCGCGCCCTGTGCGTCGACCAGATCCTCCTGCGGGAGCGTGAACGACACCTCGGCATCGCGGCCCTCCTCGAGCGGCTCGTTCTGGATGATCGTGTCGACGTTGCAGCCGGCGTCGGCGAGGGCGCCGAAGATCGCCGCGGCGGCGCCGGGACGGTCGGGCACGCCGAGCAGCGTGATGCGGGCCTCGTTGGTCGCGTGCGTGACGGCTGTTACAAGGGGGTGTTCCATGGTCTCGTCTTCTCCGAGCACAAAGGTACCTGGGCCGGGGTCGAAGCTCGATCGGCAGTGAATCCGGACCCCGTGCGTGCGCGCGTACTCGACCGCGCGCAGCTGCAGCACCTTGGCGCCGGAGGCGGCCATCTCGAGCATCTCCTCAAAGCTCACCTGCGGCAGCTTGCGGGCGTTGGGGACGATCCGTGGGTCAGCGCTGAACACGCCGGCGACGTCCGTGTAGATCTCGCACACATCGGCCTTGATCGCGGCGGCGAGCGCCACCGCCGTGGTGTCCGAACCACCGCGTCCCAGCGTCGTCACGTCTCGGCTCGTCGACACTCCCTGGAACCCGGCCACGAGCACGATCCGATCCTCACCGAGCGCCTCGCGAATGCGATCCGCGCGCACATCGAGGATCCTTGCCTTCGTGTGGGAAGTGTCGGTGACGATGCCTGCTTGCGATCCGGTGAGCGAGATCGCGCGGTGGCCGAGGTCGTTGATCGCCATCGCGCACAGGGCGCACGAGATCCGCTCGCCGGTCGAGAGCAGCATGTCCATCTCACGGCGGTCTGGGTGCGGTGAGACCTCCTCGGCCATGGCGATCAGCTCGTCGGTCGTCTGGCCGCGCGCTGAGAGCACCGCGACCACCCGCTTGCCGTCGGCCCGCTGGGCCACGATCCGGCGCGCGGCGTGCTTGATCCGATTCGCGTCTGCGACCGATGTGCCGCCGAACTTCATCACCACGGTCCCATTTCCACTGATCACGCTCATCTGGCCGGAGGTTACGCGGTGAGGCGCCCGCGGTTGAAGCTCGCGCGCAGCGCGACCGGTAAAGCCCGGCGCCGGCGGCGGTTGTGGCCGGCGGTCGGCGCGATGGTCGTGCTGATCGCGGCCGCGATCGCGGTCGCGTCCTCGGGCTCGAGCGCGCCCCAGTTCAGCCTCGGCCCGGGGAGCGTCGCGACGGCGCGGCCGGCCGCGCCGGCCGACTCGTCGCTCCACAGGACGAGCGCGCCGGCATTCAGTCCGGACCCGGCGGCGACCGCGCTCGCGAACCGGCTCCCGCTCGCAAGCCAGGTGGCGCAGCTGTTTCTCGTCAGCCTCGACGGCACGGACGTCGGCGCTGTGACCTCGCTTGGCATCCTCGAATGGGGCGGCGTCGTGCTGACCTCGTCGAACTTCGTCACCGACGGGCAGGTCGGCGCGCTGGCGGCGGACGTCGCCTCGGCGGCCCAAACCTCGGGCGGCGTGCCGCCGCTCATCGCCGCAACCCAGGAGGGCGGTCCGGAGACTGCGTTTGCGGACCTGCCACCGGAGGCCGAGCCGGTGATCGGCGCCTCCGGCCAGGCGGCGGTTGCGCAGGCGCAGGCGCGGCTCGCGGGCAAGCGCCTGCGCGCGCTCGGGATCAACATGACGATCGCGCCGTTGGCCGACGTCGACACGCCGGGGGGCGCACTCAGCGGGCGGCTGTTCAGCAGCGACCCGGCGACGGTGGGGCGCTTCAGCGCGGCGGCGGTCAAGGGCTACCGGGGAGCGGGCATGATCTCGGCGGTTGGGCATTTCCCCGGTAGCGGCGGCGCGTCTGCCGATCCCGATCAGATGACCGCGACCGTCGGCGGGTCGCTGACTCAGCTGCGCGACCGCGATCTGGTCCCGTTCGCCGCGGTCGCGCCGCTGGCTCCTGTGATCGTGATGTCGAACGCCGCGTACGTCGCGTTCGATGGGGTCACCCCGGCGTCGCTAATGCCTCAGGCGGTGGCGCTACTGCGCCACGAGTACGGGTTCGGCGGGGTCGTGATGAGTGATGACCTCGACGCGACGCTGAGCGCCACCGGCTCGGATCCGGGCACAACGGCCGTGCAGGCGCTCAAGGCCGGCGATGACCTGCTCTACATCACGGGGCCGCCGAGCGAACACACGGCGGCATACGAGGCCGTGCTGGCTGCCGCGCAGCGCAGCTCATCGGTGCGAACGATGGTCCGTGCCGCGGTGCTGCGCGATCTCACGCTAAAGGCTCGCTACGGGATCCTGCCCCGCCACTAGGGAGGCGGGTCACGTCGTACAGGTCACCGGTCCGCTCGGAGCGGGAGCCGTCCCGGGAGATTGCGCCGGCATCGTCTGCGGCGGCGCCGGCACCGGGTAGTTCGCCTCCACGGCGGCGATCTCCGGGTCGAGCTGGTCAAAGCCGACCTCGTCGAGGATCCCGGCCGCACCCTCGGCGGCGCAGTTGCTGCCGAGCACCTTCAGGCTCAACAGCGATGGCTTGGGCAACGTCGGCTTACTCATGTTCGGCGCGACGAAGTTGAACGCCGTCGTCAGGTCACCAGTGGTGTTGCGTCGCCAGTCGCTGAGGTTCGGAACCTCGGCGCCGAACCGCGTCTCGAGGAACCGAAGCATCGACGTGTGGTCGAACGTGTCCGAGCACACGAACCCGCCGCGACTGAACGGCGAGATCACGAGCATCGGCACCCTGAACCCGAGCCCGATCGGCCCGCGGATCCCCTGGGCCGCCGCCGGCAGGTTCGCAACCGTCAGGAACTCACCTGGGGTCCCGGCCCCTGGGACCGGCGGGGGCACGTGGTCGAAGAAACCGCCGTTCTCGTCGTAGGTCACGAATACGGCTGTCTTGGCCCAGGTCTTCGGTTTGGCGAGCAACGGCTGCAGAATCTGGTTCATCACGACTTCGCCGTACTCGACCGGCGTCGGCGGGTGCTCTGACTGCAGGAAGTTCGCATAGATCCACGACACCTGCGGCAGCGTCCCGAGCGCGACGTCCGTGAGGTACGACGCCGGGAAGCTCGGCACGAACGCGCGCGCGGCCAGCTTCGGGTTCGAGTAGTAGTTCTTGAAGTACGTGAACACCGGATCCGCCAGCGGCGTCACATTGTCGAGCGAGTACACCTTCCAGCTGATCCCGCGGGCCTGGAGCTGCTCGGGCATCGTCGTCCACGTCAGCTTCGCGAAGGTCTCCTGGCGCTGGGGCACGCCGAGCGTCTCGACGATCGGGCCGCCGCCGGTGCCGCCGGGATCGAGCGTCCCCGAGATCGACATGAGGTGGTTCGGGTCCGATGGTCCGAGCACCGAGCAGTGGTAGCCGTCGCAGAGCGTGAACGCGTCGGCCAGCGCGTAGTGGAGCGGGAGGTCGGCGCGCTGGTAGTAGCCCATCGTCAACGGCCCGGCGCTGGCGCCGTCGACCGCGAGGTGCTGCTCGACGAAGCCGTCCATCGCGCCGTTGTCCCACGAGAGGTGCTGCGGGCCCCAGCTGTGGGTGATGTCGTGGGTGCACTCGCCGTTCTTCGACGAGTTGATGTGGAACGGCAGCAGCTCGCCGCCGTAGCCGGCGACGGGGAAGCCCTGCTGCGCGAACACACCCGGGAGCGCGCTCGGATCGCCGAAGCCGCGGACGCCGCGGTAGGTCCCGAAGTAGTGGTCGAAGGAGCGGTTCTCCTGGATCAGGAAGATCACATGCTCGATGTCGTTCAGGCTCCCGCACGGCGTCGCCGCCGCCGCGAGGCCGCGGACCAGCTCCGCGTTCGCTGCGACGCTGCTCGCCGCCAGCGCGCCGGCGCCGCCGGCAGCCGCGGCCAGCGCCTGCCGCCGCGTGAAACCCTGCCGCGAATCGTGGCTCCGCGTACCCATTCTCGGACCTCCCTGGTCACCGTCTCGGACCCGATAGACAGTAATCCAGTTGTTACTGGCCTGTCAACGAATGGACAAGAGATATGGAGGTCTAGACCGAGCGACGGCCAGAGAGGGCGCGTCCGAGCGTCAGCTCGTCGGCGTACTCGAGGTCCGACCCGACCGGCAGCCCACTTGCGAGGCGCGTGACTGCGACGTCTGGAGCGAGCTCGCGCAATCCGTCCGCGATGTGCAATGCGGTCGCCTCGCCGGTGGTGGTCGGGTTGGTGGCGATAACGACCTCGCGCATCCCGCCCTCCCCCACCCGCGCGTACAGCTCGGCGATCTTCAGGTCATCCTGATCGATCCCATCGATCGGCGACAGCGCGCCGCCGAGCACGTGGTAGCGGCCACGGAACTCGTGCGTGCGCTCGATCGAGATCACGTCGGAGGGCTCCTCGACGACGCAGATCACGTCGGATTCCCGTCGCTCGTCGGCGCAGATCCGGCAGATCGGGCCGTCGGCGAGGTTGAAGCACCGCTCGCACAGACCGATTCGCTCCTTGACCTCGCGGATCGCCTCGGCGAGCCCAAGCGCGTCCTCCTCGCTCGCGCGCAGCAGATGGAACGCGAGCCGCTGCGCCGTCCTGCCGCCGACGCCCGGCAGCTTCGAGAGCTCGGTGATCAGGCGCTGGACCGGCGGGGCGTACACGGTCGCGACTGTACCGGGAGCACCAGCGGACTCCCCGGCCCCGGCTGTGGCTAGAGCCCCGGCAGGCCGAGGCCGCCGAGGCCCCCGGTGATCCCACCGAGCTTCGATGCGGCGAGTTCCTGGGCCGAGCGCAATGCCTCGTTGATCGCGGCCAGCACCATGTCCCCGAGCATGTCGACATCGTCGGGATCGACGGCCTGCGGGTCGATCGTGATCGACTTGACGTGCAGGTCGCCGGTCACCTGGACGGTCACCATGCCGCCGCCGGCCGACGCCTCAACCACGTCGTCTTTGAGCGACTCCTGCGCGGCCATCATGTCCTGCTGCATCTTCTGTGCCTGCTTGAGCAACTGCTGCATGTTCGGCTGTGGCATGTCTAGGAAACCTCTTGTTTGTCGTCCTCGCCGAGGATCTCCTCGGCGTCGAACTCCTCGATGAACCGCCGGACGAGCTCCTCGCCCGACAGCGTCGGTGCTCCGGCGGGCGGCGCCTCCTCATCACGCAGTTCGTATCGAAGAGCTAATGGATGTCCGGAAACCGTCCGCCAAGCCTCGGCGGCCACGCGGCGGTGGTCTTCTTGTTCAGCCTTGCGCTTGAGGAACGCGGCGCCGGTCGGGAACGCCAGCGTCAGCTCCCGGTCGCCGATCGCCACGGCCCGCGCGTCGCCGAGCAGCGCCGCCAGCATCGCGTTGCCCTGCTTGACGGTTTCGACGACCGCCGGCCACAGCTTCGCCGCCGTCTCGAGCGCGAGCGTCGGGACCGTCTCGGGCTCCGGCTCGGATTCCGGCGCGGGCGCCGGGTCCGCCTCGGGCTCCAGCTGACGCGCCGGTTGCGCCCCCTGGGCCGAGGCCGCAAACCGCGCCGGTGGTGGTGGCGGCGATTGCGCGGCCGGTGATTGCGTGGCCGGTGCCGGTGATGGCGGTGCCGATGTCGGGGGTCCCGGTGATGGCGGCGACGCGGCCGCCGCGGGCTTCGCCGCCTGTCCGGACTCGAGCCGCTCGATCCGCGCCAGCAGCGCGGCGGTCGACGGGTCGAGCTCGGGCGCCGCCGCCTTGATCAGCACGAGCTCGAGCTGGATCCGCGCCTGGGCGCCGTTGGCCGTCGCCTCGAGCGCGCCACCGACGAGATCGAGCAGTCGCACCGCGTCGATCCGCTGGAGCTGGCTCGCCTGCTCGGCGAGCCTCGCGTCCCGCTCGGGCGTGACACGCAATTCGGGCGGAATCTCGCCGAGCACCTGCACGGCGAGCAGCTCACGGCCGTGGACCTCAAGGTCGCGCAGCACCTGGCCCGGGTCGCGTCCGGACTCGCCCAGCCGGGCGGCCGCTCGGAGCGCTTGCGCCGGGTCGCGCGCGACGATCGCCTGGACCGCGTCGAACAGCTGCTCGGCGTCGGCGACGCCCAGTACCGCGAGCACGTCAGCGGGCTCGATCCGGCGGTCGCCGGCGTAGGTGACGAGCTGCTCGAGCGTCCCGAGCGCGTCCCTGAAGCTGCCGGTCGCGTGGCGCGCGACGAGCGCCAGCGCGCCGTCGTCGATCTCGATCCGTTCGTCGACCACCACGCGCCTGAGCACGATCCCGACCTGCTCCACCGACGGGCGCCCGAAATCGAACCGGTGACAGCGATCGACAACCGTCGGCAGCACCTTCTGCGCCTCGGTCGTCGCGAGCACGAAGATCGTCCGCGGTGGCGGCTCCTCGAGCGTCTTCAGGAACGCGTTCCAGGCCTGCGGCGAGAGCATGTGCGCCTCGTCGAGGATGTAGATCTTGTGGCGCCCGGAGACAGGCGCGTAGGCGACCTTCTCCCGCAGGTCGCGGATGTCGTCGACCGAGTTGTTCGAGGCCGCGTCCATCTCGATCACGTCGAGCGATGTCGCGCTGGCGATCGAGACGCACGAGTCGCACGTGCCGCACGGTGTGGTGGTCGGGCCGTTGACGCAGTTCAGGCACGCCGCGAGGATCTTCGCCATGCTCGTCTTGCCCGTCCCGCGGGAGCCGACGAACAGGTAGGCGTGGTGCACCTTCTCCTGCTCGACGGCGTTCGTCAGCGTCCGCACGACGTGCTCTTGACCGACAACCTCGGAGAACGTGCGGGGCCGATGGCGGCGGTAAAGAGAGGGTCCAGTCGACACTTCGTTCGAGTCTAGTGAGGGACAACGACGAGTGGCGATAGCATCCGTGGCGACCGTGCTAGGCGGGGACGTAGCGGCGCCCTGAACCCGCAATCCGCTTTAGCGGGGCTGAATTCCCTCTCGAGGGGTGCAGGCCCCGGGTCAGCGCCCCACCCGTGGTGCTGATGGCCCGGTCCCACGACGATGAAGGCCCGTGAACCAGGTCAGGTCCGGAAGGAAGCAGCCTTAAGCGGTCACCCTCAGGCGTTGTGGGAGCGCCAGGCCTGAGCCACGAGCGGGAGACGCGTCCCGGGAACCGATCTCGACGGAGGGTGCACGGTCATTTAGCCCGCCGGCTGGCGATGCCGTCGGTCGCCCAGCCCGCGGCCACGGCATGGGCGCACGCTATCGTGCGCGCGCGATGTCAGTTGGCGTAATCGGCCTTGGATACGTGGGGCTCCCGCTGGTCGTCGCCTTTGCGGAGGCGGGCGAGCAGGTCGTCGCCGTCGACATCGACACGGACAAGATCTCGGCGATCGAGGCGGGCGAGTCGTACATCGAGGATGTCCCCTCGGAACGGCTGGCCGCGGTGTCGTCGATGGTCTCCGCCTCCACGGACTACGCGGCGCTGGCTGATACCGACGCCGTCCTGATTTGTGTTCCGACGCCGCTGACCTCCAACCGCGAGCCAGACCTGGGGCCGATGACTGGCGCCGGGCGGGCACTCGGCCACGTGCTGCAGCGCGGTCAGCTCGTGGTGCTCGAGTCGACCACATATCCGGGCACGACCCGAGACCTGCTGGTGCCGCTGCTCGAGCGGGAGTCAGAACTGTCGGTCGGCGATGGGCTCTACGTCGCGTTCTCGCCCGAGCGCGTTGACCCCGGTCGGACCGACTACACGCTGCGCAACACGCCGAAGGTCGTCGGCGGCGTCACGCCGGCGTGCGCCGATCGCGCCGTCGAGCTCTACGGCCGGATCTGCGATCACGTCGTGCGCGTCTCGACGCCCGAGGCCGCCGAGCTGACGAAGCTGCTCGAGAACATCTTCCGCTCGGTCAACATCGCGCTCGTCAACGAGCTCGCGATCCTGTCCGACCGAATGGGGATCGACATCTGGGAGGTGGTCGACGCCGCCGCGACCAAGCCGTACGGGTTCATGGGCTTCGAGCCCGGGCCCGGGATGGGCGGCCACTGCCTGCCCGTCGACCCGTTCTACCTCGCGTGGCGCGCGCGCGAGTTCGACATGTCCACCGAGTTCATCGAGCTCGCCGGCAAGATCAACCAGCAGATGCCCTACCACTGCGTCGAGCGGATCGAGCGCGCCCTGAACGACCACTCGAAACCGGTCAAGGGCTCGCGGATCGCGATCCTCGGCGTGAGTTACAAGGGCGGCACGGGCGACACCCGCGAGTCCCCCGCGCTGCGGATCATGCGTGTCCTGCGCGATCGAGGCGCGGTGCTCGCCTACCACGACCCGTACGTGCCGGCGTTGCCCACGCTCGACCTCGAGAGCGGGGCGCTCGAGGAAACGACCGCCGGCGCCGACGCGATCGTGCTCGTAACCGCCCACCCCGGCATCGACCACGGCGCAATCGCCCGCGACGCGACGCTGTTCGTCGATCTCCGCGGCGCGACCCGAGGAGACGGGGCTCCCAACGTGGTGCGGTTGTGATCGGCGGCGTGTTTGTGGCAACCGTCTTGGGTCGTCGCCCGATCGTGCGCACCGCGTGGCGCATATAGGCTGCACGGCTGATGGAGGCAGGAGGACGAGGACGGGCGGGTGATGGCGGGCTGCTGCGCCGTGCTGCAGTAGTTGCTGCCGGCGTCGCCATTCTGTGTCCGGTAGGGCTCAGCGACGCTGGTGCATCGACGAGCGGCACATCCGCAGGGGCGGCGAAGGTGGCCGAGACGATCGCGCGTATCGAGAGGCATGCGCGGTATCGGAGGTCGGACTGGGGGTACGAGGTCATCGATCAGAAGAGCGGCAGGACCATTGCCGCCCAGAACCCCCAAAAATTGTTCGATCCAGGATCGACGATGAAAGTCTATTCGACCGGGACTGCGCTGAGCTCGTATGGAGCGCGGTATCGGTTCCGTACTCCGGTCTACAAGCTAGGAACCGTCTCGAGCGGCACGCTGACGGGCAACCTGGTCCTGGTCGCCTCCGGTGATCTCACCTTCGGGCTGCGGCAGCTATCCAACGGCAGGCTCTACTACGAGAACCTGCCGAAGGCCGACCACAGCTACGCGAACCAGCTTCCTGGCGCGGTCGAGCCGCCGGGCGACCCGATGGCTGCGCTGAACGAGCTCGCGGCCGACGTGCGGGCCTCCGGAATCACCAACGTGAACGGCAACGTCGTCATCGACGACCGACTGTTCGACGAAACGGTCTTTCCTATCGGACTCGTAGCGCCGATGTGGGTCAACGAGAACTTGATCGACCTGCTGGTGTCGCCTACGTCCGTCGGGCACCAAGCGACGCTCAACTGGCGGCCGATGACAGCAACCTACGCCGTGACCAACGGTGTGACCACCGTCGCGCGCGGGGGTGAGACAAAGCTCAAGGTGACCGAACCGACGCCGGGACAGCTCGTCATCGCGGGTCAGATCGCCGTTGGCAGCCCGCCGACTTTACGCATCTGGCAGGTCGACAACCCCTCGGAGTTCGCGCGCACGGCCTTCATCGAGGCGCTGCAGCGGGCGGGGGTGACCGTATCGGCGCCGGTGACGGGCTCGAACCAGACGGCGCTGCTGCCGCCCAAGGGGAGCTATCAGACGTCCGACCTGCTCGGGACGCATGTCTCGGTGCCGCTTGCCCAGTACGTAAAGCTGATCCTGAAGGTCAGTTATGAGGAGGGCGCCGACCTCATGACTTGCCTCGCTGCCGTCAAGCTGGGGAGCACCGACTGCCTGTCGGGCTTGCTCGCCGAAGTCCGGCTCGCCCGGCGCTTCGGCGTGTCCAGCACGGGCTTCTTCCCGTTTGACGGCGCCGGCACAAACGATAGGAACAGGACGTCGCCGGCAGCGATGGCGACCTTCATGCGGGGCGCCCTTCGGAGTCCGTTCCGCACAGCGTTCTTCCAAGCCCTCCCGATTCTGGGGCGCGATGGGACGCTGGCAGATGTGCTGCCGAAATCCAAGGCGGCCGGGCACGCTCAGATGAAGACCGGCAACCGCGTCGTCGCGAACGACGCCGGGCAGATCATCGTGCTCGGCAACACCCTGGCCGGCTATGCCCAGACGAGGCATGGCCGACGGGTCACCTTCATGATCGCCGTCGGCAACGTTCCCATCAAGACGCAGCTGGAGTTCCTAGACGTCACCAACGATCAGTCGCGCATGGTGGCGGCAATCCAACAGGACCTGTGAGGCCAATGTGCCTGGTTGACGAAACCAGGCGCCGCGACAGGCGGCGGGCTCGGCGTCCTCCGATCACCCCATAGAATTGGGCTTTCAGGGCGCGTAGCTCAGTGGGAGAGCGCTCGCTTCACACGCGAGAAGTCGCTGGTTCGAACCCAGCCGTGCCCATCCACCGGATCCCCTGCAAACGCCGGGGTTTCGACCGTCACGCACCCGACATCGCCGCAACACGATCCGATAAGAGCGGGCAACGCAGAGCATTCGTTGCCCGCTACGCCGCCTCGGTGAACTCGATCGCACCCTCTGGCGCCAGCACCGCGGCACCCTCCACCAGCGCACGTAGCCGGTCGCGCTCGCCGTCCTCGCGCGCGACCTCGCGGGCGTAGACGCGCAACGTTAACGCCGGATCGGTGTGCCCGAGTTGCCCCATCACGAACCGCGGATCGCGCCCCAGCGCGACGAGCAACGACGCGTACGTCCGCCGCAGCGAGTGCGGCGTCAGGCGGTCTGGCATCGGTCCGCTCCCGGTCTGCGACAGCCGCTCGTTCGCCCGCTCGACGGCCCGGGCGAGCAGGCGCGTCCGCACGTTGCTCGGCGAGTCCTTGCGGCCCGCCGTCGTGCCGAACACGAACTCGGTCCGCTCAGGGATACGGCGAGCCTTGAGCCCGGTCAGCTCGTCGCGCAGCAGCGGCAACAGGTCAACGGTCCGCTCAGCCGCAAGCGTCTTTGTGCCGCGCACGAGCATCTTGCCGGCCGCGAGATTGACCTCATCCCACCGCAGCGACAGCGCCTCATCGATCCGCAGACCGGCGAGCGTGAGCGTCGCCAGCAACGCGCGGCCGTGGCCCTCGCGGAGCCGGCCGCTGCGATCGAGCTCGGCCGCAGCGTCGAGTAGCGCCGTGATCTGCTCGGCGCAGTCGAGATAGCTGCCGTTGAAGCGAACCGACGCGACGCGGACGTCCTCAGCCGGGTTTCGCGGAATTCGGCCGTAGCGCACAGCGTCGCGCAGCACCGCCCGGAGCGTCGCGAGGGTCTTGTTTAGATAGGTCGCGCCGATCCTGCCCTCGCGCCGCTTCGCCGCGGCGTAACGCTCGACCTCCTCGACGTCGATCTCGTCCAACCGTAGCCCACCGAACCACGGCCGCAAGTGCTGATCGAGGATGTTGCGCAGATCCCCTCGCCCGCTGCGCGACAGCCCCGCTCGGCTACGGCCGCCGAGATCGCATCGCCGCTCGAACCACTCCTCCGCGAAAGGAGCGAACAGCGGCGTCTCGTCCCGCCGTGCGTCACGCTCGGCGCGCGCCTGGTCGCGCTCGGCCCGTGTCCGGTAGATGCCCAGCCGCACGCGGGCGAGCAGCTCGTCGGCCGCCCTCTCCGCGTCCCGGCGGCTCATGCCCTCCCACGATCGGCCGAGCGTCTCGTAGCACCGCTCGCCGCTCGCCGTCCTAAACCGCAGCCCCCACACGGTCCCCTTCGCTCGTTTCGTCGCCACGAGCTGGCCTGTTGCGTCGCGCCTCATGCGCGCTCCTTTCGGATCGTGCGCCGAGGGGACAGCTCGTCAAACGCAGCAGAGTTACGCTGCTGACGCGGCGAGGCTTTACCCCTCGTCGCCGGGCCCGGGGCGTTTGCGCGCGCCCGGGCCGCTTTTATGGTTGCTGAGTCCGGTTTTAGCTGGCGAACGGGCAGCGTGTCAAGCGCGTTGTCCGGTTGCTCTCGTCTCGGTCGCGGCGGATCTCCCGCCCCGGCAGAGAGATCGACGTGTGGTGACCGTGCGCTTTCGGAGCGTCGCGTCACAGCCTCAGCGACCCGCTCCGCATCGAATCGGAGCCGCGGCCGCTCACCCTCACCGAGCCTGATCGCACCGAGCTCGTCGCGGCGGTCGCGCACCCACTCGGCCGATACGCCGAACCGCTTGGCGACCTGCGCCGCGGTGAGCAAGTCGGCTCGCGCGATCGCTTGCAAGCTCAACACCGCCGCGATCCGCGGCGCAAGGAGATCCGCCAGCCGCTCGAGCTGCCCGTCGCTCAGCTCCAGCCGTGCGCTCACGAGGCACCGCGCCCGATCGTCTGCTCAAGCGCATCGGCGAGCGCGTCGACCGCGGCGCGGACGTGCCGGAGCGCGCGAGCGGCACGCGCCTCGCTCATCTCTCCTCGCCGGGTGGCGTCAGTCACGCTCTCCTCCGTCGCGGTGAGTCGGGTGCGTCGGTGGCGCTGACGCAACGCCGCTCTCGCGGCCCGGGGTGCGTTCGTCGTCCGCTGCATCCCTTAAGGGGGGACGCAGCGACGCAGCGGCCTCCTCCGCGCCCCCAAAGAACGCACCTTGCTGCACCGGTGCGTCGGGTGCGTCAGCGGGCCGACGCAGCGAATAGACCTTTGTGTTGAAGGGCCTGCCGAGTGCCACCACGGCATCGCCGGTGCGCATCTCGAAACGCTCGGAATCGGCCTTGAGGATCCCGCTGACCGTGCGGTCGTTCGCACCGATCCCCGGCTCCTCGGGCGGTTTGGCACTAGCGGGCGCCGCGATCTCCTTCGCCGTCCGCCAGGAGTGCTCGCGTAGATACGCCTCGATCTCGGCGGGCAGGTCCCGCTCATCTCCCGCCTCGAGCTCGAACCCCTCGCCAGCCGTCCACGCAAGGTGCAGCGTCTTGCCGTGCAGCTCGCTCGACCACCGCGCCTTCTGGACGGCCACTACTGTGCGGCCGTTCTGCGAGTTCTGCACGTGCAGCAGCGTGTCTACCGCGCCCTCCCACGCACCCGAGACAGCGCCGCCCTTGTTCTCGTGGTGGTTCAGCGTCACCGTGAGCAGCCGATCGCACTGGCGGCGCACCTCGGCCACCAGCTCCATGAACGCGACGACCTCCTGCAGCGTGCCGGCCTCGTCCATCCCGATCCGTGTCAGCGGCCCGGCGATCACAACGTCGATTGCGCGCGCTTTCACCACCGCGGCGAGCTCCGCACGCCACTCCGGCGTTGCCAGCGTGAACTGCCCCCACGGGGCGGAGAAAACGTGGATGCGGTCCTCGAGCGGAGGGCCGGTCCAGGCGTTCAGCTTCCGTCGTAGCTTCCGGCGAAGCAGGGGACGCGGGCCTTCGTTCTCGATCAGCAGCACGCGTACTGGACGCGGTACTGAGATCCCGAGCCACGCCTCGCCGGCGGCGAGGTGGCACGCAAGGTCGATCGATAACGTCGTCTTGCCCGCTCCGCCGTCGCCGTAGAGCATCACGTCGCCGCCCTCGGGAATCAGCGCGCTGTCCGTGTCGCCGAGCAGCGCGCTGGCGCCGGGCTCATCGACCGCCGCGAACTCCTCGAGCGTGACGACCGCGACCTCCGCCGCGTTTGGCGGCACGGGACCGCCGTTCGAGCTCGGGTCGCCGTGCGGGGTCTCGCCGAATACACGGTCGAGTGCTGTGACCGAATCGCTCATGAGGCGTCTCTCCGAGCTTCAACCGCCCCGGCGAGCGCCTCCATGACCTGCTCTAGCGTGCAAGCGGTGTAGCCAAGCGCCTCGGCGGTCGCATCGCCCGGACAGCTCAGGACTACGCCGCGGTCCGACGCCTGCAGGAGCGCGGCGGGCGAGCCGCAATACGGACAGTCGACACGCAACTCGAGGAACCAGTCTCCGCCGAGTTCATCGACTGCCTTGAGCACATTTACGACCGTGCGCGTGCTGCCAGTGAAGTCCGAGCGCCGCGCCTCCAGCAAACGGCGCCGCCGTGCGTTCCGGTGCCCGGCCGGGAACAGATCAGGGACGGTGAGGCCCAGTGCCGCGGTGATGACCTTGGCACTGCACTGATGCGCATGACACCAGAGCACGGCGCGGCCATCGGCTCCAACCCAAACATGGAGCGCCGTGACGTTGTCCCCTCGGTGCCCTGGACATCGCGCCCGGAAGTCGTACGGCTGACCGTGCGGTTCGCATTCGCCTCGCTCGAGCGCGTCCCACATAGTCCTGAGCGGGTCGGTCGAGCTCACGACCGCCGCCCCCGAGCTGAGAAACGTGGGCCCAGGCGCGCCGCCTGCCGCGCTACGGGGCTAGGCGAACGTTCGCCGGGTTCTCCTTCTCCACCTGCGTTGTCAGAGCCGCCAGCGCGGCCTGGTGCGCGCGCCCGGCGTGGTGTTCGGTGCGCTCGACTGCGTGGGCGATGCGTCCGCCCTGCGCATCCTGAAACCGTCCGCCCGTGCATCCGCACGGCCAACATGATCACTGCTCGATCGAACCGCCGGTGGCCAGACCTGAACGCCGCGGACTCGATCGGTGGTGTCGGAGGCGGCGGCGACATCTCGCGGTTCACCTGGGCCAACTCGCCAAGATGGTTCCAGCCGATCCACCATTCGCTGCCGAGACACATGCTGACCGAGCCCTTGTACCCGGACTCGACCGTCATCTCGCGAAGAAGCGTTGTTCGTCTGCCGCGCCGCAGCTGGCGACGAGCGATGCCATCGACCTCCGCAGCCGTCGCTGGGCGCCCGTGGAATCGCCTGAACGCTTGCACGCGCAGGTTGATCTGCGTGACCAGTTCGCCCAGCGTGGCCGGCGGCCGTGCCCGCGCTGCCGCGCGACGACGCTTCTCCCGCACCGGACGCGTGTGGTGTCGTCGGCTACAGCCTGACGCCCGGGGCCGCATATCGCTCTTCGACTAGATCCCTCACACCACCGAGTCACACTAAGACGCGCATCGGACGGACCCAGAAAACACGCCGGCGCCCCGAAGGACGCCGGACGCAGATGGTGTGAGGGCCGTGCGAAGCAACGGCGTGTAACCACGATATCGGTCCGCGCGGATGCCGCCGGCGAGCAAGCTCACGCCTCAGACGCGTGCAGTCAGCGTCACGAGATTTCGCACGCCAGGCGGGCGTTTCCGGCTGCGGCCGTCTCAGAGCAGCGGGCAACGCGCACCGAGTGCTGCCCCCTGCGGCCTTTCAGCGTCGACTAAACCAGCATGGCGCGGTCAAGATCACGGACATCGCCCGGTGGAGGGTCGTCACCCATGTGCGCAGCACGATCCGCGCAAGCTGCCGAGTGCGCTCGACCACCTGCTCTAGATCCGCGTCCACATCCGAGCCGTGAACGACTCTGTTCCGATACTTGGATGACTCGAGCGCCTTCTCGAAAGCATCCCACCGCTCGCTGCTAGTTGAGCCCGCTAGGCGCCCAATCCGAAGCGCCGCACGATATTGCACCGACCCCAGCAACGCCTCGAATCCGATCCAGAGATCGATCAGGGTGTCCTCGAGACTATGGCGTTCGTACGCGCGGTTGAACCGTCTCAACGCGAGTTCCACTCTCTTCGTGCCACGTGCCGTCGCGACCCCGGTGATCAGCGCCGCGAGCGCGGGCCCATCGTTTGGGCCGATCATCGTCCGCAGCGGATGCCTGAACAGCGGATCGCCGACCGGAGCCGACAGGGTCTGTCCGGACAAGACTTGTGGAGCGGGTGCGTCCGGTGGGTCCAAGCGCGTCCACAGAAAGGTTGTCCCTGTCACGCCCGGGTGATGCAGTCTTAGCGCCGTGACGATATCCGAGATGCGCTCCACGATTAGCTCGTCGCTATAAGGAGGCTGGCGCGGCAGTCCCCACCGTGCGTCGATCGCATGCGTCCAGTCGTCGAGTTGGCCAAGTGTGAGTCCGGTACTAGGGGCACCCCCGCCGAACCGACGCCACAGCTCGTCTCGGTCGTCGTCCGTCAGCTCCCGAATGACGGTGTCAGCGTCGACACTCACCGCTGTTTTCGTGCTGACGAAGTTGTGCAGCGGCGCGATCGTGCGATGCGGAATTGGGCTCGCGGAAAACGCTGCGCGGAAGTCGTTCACGAGTTCGCGGGCGAGGCTTGGATTCCACTGCAGGTCAGGTTGCCGCGCTCCGTACCGCGCGAACATGGGCGCTAAGACGACGTGGAAGAACTGAGTCGCACGCTGATCTGTATGCGGAGCGACGCCCGTCCAGGCGTCAACAGCAGGATCGTCGGCGACCGCCTCGGAAGCTTCTTTGATTCGGTCCCAGAAGTTCGCCGTGGTCTGCTGCATCCGCAGGGCCGCCAACTTCCAGCTGGCTTCCTCACGGACCGTCTCGCGGAGCATGCCGCCGGCGATGCGCTCGACTCCCGAAAATTGGTGCTGCGGAAGACCGCTATCGGAGGTCGCGAGCACTCGCGCACACTCGCAGGCAAACCGCACTGCAGCGACGAGCGCGTCGTTGAACGCCTCGGTCGACGCGGCATCCAACTCGACATCACCCACCGGCGCTAGCGATCCACGGATCGCCCATGCGACGAAGGTAGGGGCGACTGGCTCGGAAAACCGTCACCGACACGTTCTATCGAACGGCTCGATCGAGCGCGACGGGCTTGCGGACACACACTCGACTTCCGGCCGCCAGGCCGCTCAGCTGGTCATTGCTTGCGTAGCCTGACGCTCAAATCCTGCGTGCTGAAGCGGAGTCGAGGGCAGCGCGCGGCCGGGAGTGCGTGCCCGATCAAGGCACATCACACTGCCAGAGCCTAGGCTTGCCCGGACTCGATGCTTGCGATGTACGACAAGTTGCTTGCAAGCCCGTGGTTTGTTCGGGCTGCCGGGGCGCTGACGCTGCTCGGTGCTGTAACGATCTTCCACTCTGCGATCGGGCTGTTCGGTCACGGAACGGCATTGACGGGAGTGGGGGTTGTGGCAGTGGTGCTGGGCGCGCAGGCTTTCGTCAGTGTCGTGAGATTTCGGATCCGCCTCCGGAACGCGGCGCAGCTGTGCCGCAACGAAATCGAACGCAACCGAGCGGTGATGGGCGAAGGGCTGCGTTTGGAACGATATTGGCCATACGTCCTCGGCACCGCGTGGCTTCGCGAAGACGGTACTCCCTTACTGGCGGACCCTGGGGTCTATCAGCTCATATCCGACGCCAACGTCGTGTTGTTCAAGTGGAATGACCGGCTCGTCGGTGCCCCAGCTACGGACGACCTCAGGGGGACGCCGATTCAAGGGGCGGACGCCCACCAAATACGCGTAGACCTCGTGAAGCTCCAAGCTGCGAGTCAGGCGCTCGACCGCCTAGTCGCCGAGCTGAGTCGAGGGCCCTTGGGCCAAAGCGCGGCGTCTACGGGCTAGCGCCTCCCGACGAAATCGTGCGTAAAACCTCGCTGCAGCGGTCGGGCAGGGCCCCCCGCGCCGTCTGGCCTGGCGCCTCACGCGACCTGGGAAAGCTCCGCGCGTTCGCGCCGCTGCTCGATCCCAGCGACGACCCCATCGAGCGCCGGCAACAGCGCGACTAGCGCCCGTTCCTGAGTGGTTGGCTCAATCCGATCGTAGGCGCGCCGCCACGTATCG
Organism: uncultured Solirubrobacteraceae bacterium; assembly: GCA_963712675.1. Lineage (GTDB taxonomy): Bacteria > Actinomycetota > Thermoleophilia > Solirubrobacterales > Solirubrobacteraceae > Palsa-465. Next base: position 491,601 of record CAVQJF010000011.1, on the reverse strand, counting down.
CGTGTCGCGAGGATTGCTTCACGGTCAATACTCCGTGTCGGATAGTCGCTCGGCCATAACAGGACCCCGGCCGGAGCATGGCGCGTCGACGTCAGCACGAGCGGCCCATCCGGCTTCACCACCCGCTCCCACGCGTCCTTGAACGGCTCGTTAGACCGACGGCTTGCTGCAAGCAGCACGAACAGCTGCTCGATCGACGTCGGGAAACGCCTAGGCGGGGACAAACCTCATCGTCGTCCCAGCAGTGCTGGATCCTGGTCGAGCGCGCGGACAGCCAGATCCCATGCCTCAAGCCGCAACCGCGCGTCGTCGCGGGTGCGCAGCACGGCCACGACGTCCGACTCAGAGGCTTCGCCGATCGCGAGCCTCGCGGCGATCATCGCCGCGAGATCCTCCGCCGTCTCATGCGCCTCGCGAGCCTCCGCCCGACACTGCCGCGCATGATGGGCCGCCTGGCGGACCCGAGCGTCGCGCGCGCTCTCGACTCGCACTTGCTCCGCGATCGCATCCGGGTTGAGAGACATCACAGGAGCACCTCCGCGAGGGCAGGCAGCCGGTCGCGCCAATGCCGCGCGTTCTCATCCCGGTCGGCGCGGTCGGCGTCCTGCGCAGTCGCCTCGGCGATCACGTCGGTCGCCACTGCGTAGAAGGCAGCGTGGTCGCGCAGGTTCGACGTTCGGGCGCAGAACTCCTCGAGTAGCTGCTCGGCAACCTGGCCGGCAACCTCGGCTCGCCACACGGGGTCAGATGGCCGCGCTGGTGCCGGTCTGATCTGCGGCTGGGTCGCCTGAGGCAAGAATCCGCCGCACAACGGACACGACGGGCCGAGATCCCCGCGGCGCGGAATCACGCTGCGACGGCACGAGGAGCACGTGGCTGTGGGCAAAGTCACCGCAGTCCCTCGCGGCGATAGGGGTCGAACTCCGCGAACAGCCGATCGAGTGTCTCCGCATCGTGAGCATCGCGCGCCGCCCGCAGCCGCGCGAAAAGGTCCGGCGCGTCAGGAGCCGCATTGATAGTGAGCAGGACGAGCTCGCGGCGCAGCTCGACCGCCTCGTCCACCGATCCCGCCGCGTCCGCCGCGGCGATCCGCTCAAGGAGACGCAACCGAAGCATGTACCGCGCCGCCTCTCGAGAGCCTTCTGAGCGTGGCCAGGCCGGCTGCCGACGACCATGCGAGCGCCCTCGAACAGACCTCATGTGGTCCCCGGCAGGCCTGCCACGACGCTCGTCGGCGCGATCGCGGTCCGTTCGCCGTACCTGAGCCGCTCGCCAAGCCTTGCGCAGAACTCCTCAACGTCGATGCCCGCCTCGCCGGCCATCGAGGCCAACACGCGGCAAGCCGCCCTCAGATCGTCCTCGCCGCGCCATTCGAACACACTTCGGGGCACGACCCCAACCTTGCCGAGCAGTTCGAGCAGCGAAGCCGACGTCGCGGCAGCGGCCTTCGCGGCGCCGAGCCGGATTGCGTCGGCCCGCGACCCGCTGGCGATCGTGCGCAGCTGGTCGATCGCCTCTCGGTGAGCCGCGACGCACCGTCCAACCTCCACGAACGGGTCAAGCTCGAGCAGCTTCGGAACCTGCAGCTCCGGCAGGCTCACGACGGTGACCGCGGCCGGCTCTGCCTCCCGGAGGATCCGGCGCACCTGGCGGTCGGTGAGGTGCTCCCGCTCGGCGATCGCGACCGCGCTCGCCCCGGCACACGACGCGCCCACGATCCGCTCGTCGCGCTGCCGTCGTTCGTCGGCTGTCAGCTTCCGTCCGGACACTGACGGTAGCGTCGCACCCATCCGCGGTCGATACCACTAGCCCTGCAAACTGGCCGATTCTTTGGCCGGCACGGGCGTCACGCCGGCGCGGCGCACGTCCGTCCGTCCTCCCTGGCCACGACCCCCGCGAGAGGCTCTCAGACATAGCTTGTCCCACTCATCGGATGTTGACGAGTAGGATCGGCCAGACTCAACGTGGGAGGCTGTGGATGCGTAAGCGACCAGTAGCAGCGGCGTCGTGCTTCGCGATGGTCGTCCTTGCCGTGTTGGGCGTGACCGTCGCGTCAGCGAAGTATGGGACGAAGATCCAGGTCTCTCCGGGGTCGCCGAACGTCGATACGCAGAGGATCACGATCAGCTTCAAGGCGCCGTTTGCGCTGAAGCGCGGATGGCGTTGGGATGGGATCTTGACCGTTCTGAGCGGTGGAGACCTCAGCTGTGCGGGAACGGAGGACAGCACGGCCCGACATCCGACCAAAAAGGGTCAGCTAGTCAGGCTGTCGTTCACCCCGGAGAATTCGATCGAATCCACCACGGGCACGAAGTTCAAGTGGTGTCAGGCGGCGGCAATTGTTGCCATCACAACTACGGAGGGCAACAAGGTAGGCCGAAGTGTGGGTGCGGTGAACTTCAGAATTAGCCCCTAAGGGTCGACCGGCCGCAGCCCATGGTCAGATGCCAAGCAGGCGGCTCTTGGCGACGCTGTACTCCTCGTCGGTCAGTGCACCCGCCGCGTGGAGCGCCGACAGCTTCTGGAGCTCGTCGGCGAGCGAGGAAATCGGCTCAGTCGAATCGTCGGTCGCTGCTTCCGCTTTGACTGATCGCGCTGCGGCTCGCTGGTTCTGGCCAGCCAACCGGTCCAGCGATTGTCGGTCCAGCGGGCGCCGTGGAGGAACCTCGTCAGCTGGAATCTGAGTCCAATCACGACAGACGGTAACGGCTCCCTTTGCCGTCGCGAGGTTCTCCCGGATCGCAAGTCCGGCGGTGCGAAGGTCCTCGGCAACCTTCTCGCGCGTGCGCAGCGTGTCGGGTCGTCCTGGCGCGAACGTGCGCATGAGCCCTTCGAAGCTCGTCTTGAACTGTCGATCGCTGCGCGAGTCGACCATGTGCCGTAGCTCCGATTTCCGGGCTCCGGGTGACTTCGGCTCGGCTGGCGGCGCGGCAGGCTCTGGCGGGGACGCGGGCGCTGGGATTTCTGCCTGCGCGCTGGCGGCCGCCATCACGTGGTTGAGCCGATCGAAGTCCGCCTGCGTTGCGTGCCGGACCGGCTGCCCACACTGCGAGCATTTGTAGCCCTCGATGCGAGCGCCCGCAACGCTCGCGCTTGCGGTTGGTATTGAGGCCGCTAGCGCGGCTGCGTTTCGCAGCCGGTGGGTCGTCTTCACACCGAGCACGGGACCGCCACAGAAGTCGCACCACATGCTGCCTTTGGTCCTCTGCCCCATCCGCCTCACCTCCTAGTCGAACCCGCACCATGCTGCCAGATCGCAGCGGCGTAGCGGAGTTGCCGGCCAACTTCCTAGGCCCTGCCATTCATGCGATGCCCTTGACGCGCCGGGCCACCGCGTCAACCGCGGCTCTTGGCCGGCTGCCTCGGCCAAGAGCGAGGATCACGGCGTTCCCCTCCTGCGTGTACGCGCCTCGACCTGCTGCCTGGCCTTGCCCCAGCCCCGCTGCGTCTATCGCGGCGGATTGGGGAGTTGGGTACACGATCACCGACACTGTGGGACTGCCCGGCAACGTCGCTTGGAAGCCTGCGTTGAAGCCCGCCGGACCGACCGTGTCGGTCTGAACGCTTGAAACCCGGTAGCCGGCGAGCTTCAACAGCTTGTTGAGCGTCTTTGCCTCCAACGATGCCGCACCCGTGGAGCTGGACGCGCCGGTAGATCCGGAAGTGGTCGACGGTGAGGGCTGGGCCGTGGTGGCGGCCGGAGTGCTGACATTGGTCAGGCCCGCGATTAGCCAGCGTCCGCCGATCTTCGACAGGCGGGCCGTGTTGGTCCCGCTCCGCACCTCCGCGATGGAGGTCGTTCCGCTCACCTGCACGTTCGTCACCGTCGCCGTCAGCAGCTTCTGCTTCCCGTCGCCCCCGAGCTGGCCTGCGATCTCTTTCACTGCCGCTGGGCAAGTGGTCACCCCCGCGCTGGCGGTCGCTTGGATGAGTTGCTGGACCGCTGCATCCGTCAGCTGCCCGCAGGCAACTTGTCCGTTGCCACGCGCCAAGGCAGAGAGATATGTCTTGACCGCCGACGCCACCTGTCCGTTGGCGGATACAGCACCACCACCACCACAACCGCCGATCGCTGTCGAGACTACGACCGGCACCGCAGCCCACCGGTGTCGACCCATCGAGCCTTCTCCCTAGTGTCAGACTTGGCTTCGCGCCTCCCACGCTTGGGACGCGGACGGCCAGCCTACCAACGACCAACACGCTCAGGCTGTAGAGCAGAACACGGTTGGGCTGCGACCGTCCGTCGCCGTGGCCAGCCCGGATCCGTTGCTCTCCGCCCTCGGCGCTGCGATACGCGAGGTGCGAGAAGAGCGGGGGCTGTCTCAGGAGTCTCTCGGCTTGGCGACCGGCGTCCATCGGAACTACCTCGGAGGCGTTGAACGCGGCGAGCGGCAGCCGAGCGTCGCCGTTATTTCGAAGCTTGCGCGTGGTCTCGGCTGCCGGACATCTGAGTTCTTCTTGCGCGCTGAATCGCGGATGGACGACGAGTTGTGATCACCGCTCCGTAGGCCGCGTACGAACCGCGATTTCGGCCAGCGCCCGCTCGAGCACGATCGCGACGACCTCGCTCTCGTCCAACGCGCCGATTGCCTGGAACAGGTCCGCGACGGTTCGCTGCTCCGCGAGCGCCTCGAACAACGCGCCGGCGTGCTCAAGCACACGCGTCGCGGCGTCGCCGGACGTCCGCCACGGATCCAACGGCAGCTCGTCATCACTCACGCCGCCAGAGCCGTCGGCCGCATCGGACCGCGACGCGTCCGCGCTGTCGATCGGATCGACATCTCGGAGCCTCTGCGCCACCCCTAGCACCGCCAGCTGCCGGAGAACCGCGCCGAGCACGTCTATCGCGTCCTCGCGGTCTACCTCCCCAAGAGCTCGATCGAGATCGCCATCCCTGGAGTCGAGCGCCAGCAAAAGCAGATCGCCCGCCGTTCGCGCCGCCCGCTCGCCCTCGTCGCCAGTGCTCACAGCAGTGCCACCACGCGCACCGCGACCGCCAGCAGCCCGGGCACCCGCGGCGACGCGCCGGCGCATTTAGGCGATCGGGCAACAACTGGCCGACGTTGCCCGCAACGGGCGACATTCGCCCCGATCCAACCGCAAACGGGACCAAGTGTCAGTCGCGGCCAGCGGGCCGGAAGTCCCGCAGCTACGGGCGATTCCGGCCCCCGGCCGTCCGACCAGTCCCGCGCTTCACACGCGAGAAGTCGCTGGTTCGAACCCAGCCGTGCCCATCAAAAGTCCTGCAAATGGGCTGGTTTTCGATCTGCGCCGAGTGTTGGCCCGGGATTCGAAGGGGCGAATCGCCCCGGGGTGCAATTCAGGGTGCGCGACAGCGGATCATGCCAGTCTCGTCTTGCATCGAGCGGGTCCTGAAACTTAGGTATTGCGTCAACGGGGCGGAGTCCCGCCCCATTTGCGACTCGCTTACGTCATGTCGTAGCGTCGAGATGAACGAAGCAGGCCAGGTCCGCGTGCCGGCGGCTACCGCCCCTCGAGCTTGAACTCGCCCGCAGCTCCGCCTCGCTCGCGGCAATCCCCCATTCTCGTAGGCTGCAGCGAGAGACGGGATGTACGGCGGTCAAGGGCCTTGACACCGTGAGGATCACGGGCCTGCTTCGGTGAGGTGCGGGAAGTACGCGGTTTTGCCGTTGAACGTCCAGGGGCCTTGGAGCAGGCAGGGCGGTGCTCCTGTGCCGGTCGGCGGGAGGTAGAGCGGGTTGTGGATGTTGCGGCAGTCGTAGGCCTTGAGGCCGCCGGTGGCGATGTCGGCGATGCTTCCGGGCGCCGGGTAGGGGTTGAGGCGGTTGGTCGGGAGGCGTTTGACCCATCCGGCGAGGGTTTCGTTCCAGATCGTCGGGATGCCCGCCAGGATTCGGATCGGCAGATTGCCGGGGCCGAGTCCGACGCCGAATGCGTTTGGGACGTTGGCGAACAGCCCGACGACTGTTTTGCCCTCGAGTCCGAGCAGCTGGAGGAAGGGGATGACCTGTCGGGCGGCGGGGTAGATCTGCGCGAACGCGGTGCCGGCTTGGTGGGCGAGGCTGGTTAGCGCCGGGAGTCCGCGATCGCCTGCGTGCAGGACGGCCGGCAGCTTCTGCAGCGTGTCCGTGACGTTTGGGACGGTCGCGTCGATCTGTGTGAGCGCCGGCGCGACTTGTGGCACGACGGGCCGCAGAGCGTTGACCGCGGTGGTGAGATCGCCGCTGGCGGCGCCGATCGGTCCTGATGCGTCCTGCAGTTCGGTGACGAAGGCGGGCAGTGCGTTGATTGTCGCGGTCAGCGCTCGGTTGCTGCGGGCCGTTGCTCCGAGCAGCTGGTCGCCGGCGTTGACCGCGGCCTGGAGGGTGCCGGAGCGTTCGCCGACCGCCTGGAAGACCTGGCCGGCGTTGCCGATCAGCTGCTGCAGCGGGCCGTCCTCGGTCTGGAGGGTCTGGGCGATCTCGGCAAAGCTCGCGAACATCGGCGCGGCGTATCCGAGCGAGTCGTTGAGTGACTGCGCGCGACCGGAGAGCCCTGCCGCGAGGCCGGTGAAGAAGTGGCGGATCTGTGACCGCGTCCCGGGGGTGAATGTTCCGAGGACGTCATCGAGTGTCTGGGTCGGCTTGACCTGGCGTGCGCGTAGCGCTCCTCCGTCGGGGATGACGCGCGCGGATGCGGGTCCTGGCGCGATCTCGATGTAGCCCTCGCCGAGCAGCGTCTTGGTTCGTGCGATCGCTGTCGCGCCTGCGTGCATTGGGGCGAACTCGGGGTCGAGTGCGACTGTGACGAGTGCGTCGCTGCCGGCGAGACGGGTCCGGACGATCTTGCCGACGGTGACGCCCGCCATCCGGACGTCGCTGCCGGGGTACAGGGCGTTCGCCTGCGGCAAGCGGACGGTGAACTCGTAGCCCTTTGCCTCGAAGGGGATCGAACCGCCGAACGAATGCCAGACGAAGATCGTCGCGACCACGCATGCGAGCGCGAATCCGATCGGGAAGATGACCTTGCGGAGATCTGAGACGCGCGTTTGCACAGAGTCAGCTTCCGGATCTGCAGACGTTGGCGGTGCCCAGCAGCGCCGCGAACAGGGGGGCGAGGTCGCCGGCGGCGCCGGTGATCTGAGAGCAGTTGACGTAGACCGCGGCGCGGGCGATGCCGCCGTTGCCGTCGGCGAGTGAGAAGGCGGAGGCGGTGTTGTGGGCGAACCACGGGAGCCAGAACAGAAAGCCCTGGTCCTTCCCGCCGGGGTTGTAGGCCAGTTCGTTGATGAAGTAGTTGAGAACCTGCAGCGAGCTGGTCATGAACGGTGTGAGGGAATGCAGCTGAGCGGTGGCGACTCCGAGCTGGCGGACGGTCGGTTGCGCGCTGGTCACGAGCGGTCGAATCTCGCTTGCCAGGACCGACGCAGTGATCCTCGAGAACGGGCGCAGCGCCTCAAGCGTTGCCGGAAGTCGGTTGATCGCGGGCTGCAAGCCGGTCAGCGTAGGTTGGAGCTTGTCCGCGAAAGTCGCGGCCGTGGACAGCGTCTCGTTCGTCGTTTGCAGTGCGGTGGGCAACTCCTGAATCGCCCGCCGGAATGGAACCTGTTGCGCGGCCAGCGCGCGCAAGGTCTCGTCCCCCGCCTCGACGACGCTCGCGAGTTGCCGATCGCGCGACGCAGCGAGCGTGACTCGCCCGAGGTTGTGGACAAGTTCGGCGACGTCGGTCCGTCGTCGCGCGAGCGCAGCGGTGAGCCCGTGGACCTGTCTCGTCGTCGGTCCCAGCGCGAGCATGATCCTGCGGATGTCCGGACCGCGACCTGCGGTGCCCTCGTCGAGTGCGCCGATCAGTCCAGTGAGGTAGTCGCGGGTGTCCCCGTTGAGGGAGGCCAGGAGATCCGACAGCGGGACCGGCGACTGTGTATGGCCGACGCCTAGGGTTGCGCCGGCGGGTAGTGCGGCGGCGGGTGGGCGGCCGGGATCGACGTTGACCTCGACGTCACCGAGTGGGGTAATTGGCTCGAGGGTTGCGGTGGCGTTTGCGTAGACGCGGGGCACTTGGCCGCGTTGGAGCTGGAGGGTGATGAGCGCGTTGCCGTTATCGAGTCCGGCGCCGATCACTGAGCCGACCTGCACACCGGCGACGTTGACGGGCTGTCCGAGTCCTGGGACGACGCCGTTGGCTGAGGTCAGGACGATCCTGAGGTTGTAGGTGTTCTGGAAGGGAACCGGTGCGCGTTCGTGGAGGAGGACGTATCCCGCGCCTGCCAACCCGGCGGCGGCGATGACGAGGATCGTGGCGATCGCGCGACGTTGCCCCGTGGATCGCACGCGCGTCACTGCTGTCTCCCGAGTACAGCGGACGTCAGCTTGTCCAGGAGATGCCCGACTCCCTGGAGGACCGGGTTCGCTTCGGCTCCGGTGCTCGGCCGTGGCGGCGTGGTCGGCGTCGAGGGCGAGCCGGCTGGGTTCGTCCTCGGTGCGGTTGCCGTGCGCGTGGGCGCCGAGGTCGTCGTTCGGCGCGATCCGGTTGCGCGTGCGCGTTGGATCGACGGGAACAGGAGTTTTGTCAGCTCGTCGATCAGTTTCGTGCGATCGGCGGTGGGGCTGGTCAGGAATGCGGCTACGCGTTGTGCCGTGCTGGTCCCCGCGGGTCTCGCGCTGGCGTGCAGCGCCATTGGCGCGCCGGTGGAGCGGCCGATGCTGAGATCGGGGAGCGTTTGTTTGGTGCATGGTGCGTCGGGGCGGAACGGCGGGATCACTCCGTAACCGAGCCACTGCGGGTCGACGCCTTCCATGCTGGCGCTCGTGACCACGCTGCCTAGGCCGGGGAGCTCGCCGGCGAACTCGTTGGGTCCATTGGCGAGGCCGATGCGGATCGTGACCCCGTTGGCGTCGAAGCCAGGGGAGGTCGCGGCGAGGTTCGCGCCCATGTGCAGGATCTCCTGCCACGCCGGCTGCCCGGTCGACAGCTGACCGTCCGGGATCTTCTGCTCGAGTGCCGGCAGCACGGTGTGGGACACGCACTGCGAGGCTGATGTCAGCAGCGGGAACAGCGTGTCGAGCTGCTGCTCCAGTGGCGCCAGGTTGGTGGTGACGGGCTGGAGGTCCGACAGCAGTGCGGGCAGCTCGGGCGCGCTCACCAGTTGGTGGAGCTGACCGAGGAGGCGGGATCCGTTGGCGAGGGTCGCTGGAGCGGAGCGCAACGCGGGGCGCACGGTGCTGGCGAAGCGCGTCAGGCTCGGCAGGGCCGCGTCGATCGCAGCGAGCTCGGCGGGGGCGCGGCGCGTCAGTTGATCGAGCGCCTGCACGCTTGTGCCAAGGTGCCCGTCGCTGCTCGCCAGGGACGCGAAGATGCGGTTGTAGCTTGTGACGAGGTCTGCGAGGGCTTGGGGGTCTTGGGCGAGTTGCGATGTCACTTCGGCGGATGAGCCGATCGCGCGGTCGAGGTCTCCCGGCTGCGTGCCTTGGGCGGCGATCGCGACGCTGGTGACGCTCGGGAGCGTCGCGCTGAACTGGCGCGCGGCATCGCGGAGACCTTGGAAGCCTGGCGTTCGCGTTGAGCTGTTGCGGGGTGACGGTCCGAGGCCACTGGCCAGCTGGCTGACCGTGTCGTTCAGAGCGCCACGGGTTGGCCGATCGAAGACGTCGAGCACCTGGTCGATCTGGACCGGCACCGAGGTCCGGCTGAGCGGGATCGTCGCGCCTGACTGCAGCATCGGGGCGGCGGGCGTACCGGGGTCGACTTTGACGTAGAAGTTCCCTTCGAAGATGAGCCGCGGCTCGATGGCCAGTGAGGTGTCGCTGTGGAGCTCGCTGGGGTTGTCGATCTCCATGGTCACGATCGAGGTGTTGTGCGGGCCCGGATCGATCTGTGTGACCTTGCCGATGTTGACTGCGGCGATGCGAACGAGGCTGCCGGGCACGAGCTGATTGGACGATGAGACGTCGGCCCGCATCGTGAAGTGCGTCTCCCACGGGAGCTGCTTGATGAACGCGTAGTAGGTGACGAGGACGATCGCAAGGATGGTGAGGACGGCGACGCGTACGTACCGCCAGTCGGCATGCTGGCGTCGCGCGCGGGCGGGTCTGATCGGCAGCAGCCTCATTGCGGTGTCCCCGCTGGCGCGTTGAGGAGGCCAGTCTTGCGTGCGAGTGCGGTGACGCCCGGGGGCGGGACGGTCGGGAGTGCGGCGTGCGCAGTCAGCCCTTGGGGGGTCGAGAGGTCCTGGGTGCCGGGGACGAAGGGCTCGTTGCCCGCCGCGCAGGCTTGGGCGTTCTCCTGTGGGAGATAGTTGACGTGGAGGTCGGGTGCCGGCTTTGCGGCCTGGAGTGTCGCTCCGCTCGCGCCGAGGGTTGAGAGTCCGAACATGATCAGCGGCGGCCCGATGTCGCTGCCAAGCGATGTCGCGAGTGAGACGACCTGGCCAAAGGCGCCGACCACGTCGCAGTTGATCTGCGCGGGCCCGAGAACCTGCAGGGTCGTGTTGAGCGCGCTGAGGGTGTCCGTCAGCTTGCGGATCGCCCCGTCGGTCGAGGGGATCCGGCTGACACGGTCCAGGGATCGCAGCGCTCGTTGAAGACGGACAGCGAACGGCGGTGCGTCCAAGACTGGTTGGACGCCGGCGGCTGCGGCGGCGTCGAGGTTCGCGAGCGCGGACGGGAGCAGCCGGCCCGCCGGACGCAGTGCGGTCGCGAGGCCAGCAGCCTGATCGAGCGCCGGTCGGAGCTGTGTCAGCGCGGCTGTCGCGGCGCTCTCGGCGCTCGGGAGGTCGGTGATCGTCCGCGCGAGTGCCGGTCGTGCCGTCCCGATCGCGGCGAAGGTCGTTGAGCCGCCTGCGACGAAACTCGACAGCTGGGGACTGACGGGAGCAAGCGCGCTCACGAACGTCGCGTAGCCGTGGACGAAGCGCGCGAGCTCGGTGGATGGCGCCGCCAGGGTTTGTGCTACCGCGGTGAAGGGTGGGAGGAACTGTCGCAGCGACCCGATCGTGGCATTGACACCGGCACCGCGTCCGGCGAGGCCCGCGCCGAGCCCGGCGAACGTCTGCCGCATCCCTGCGGCCGTCGAGCGGTTGAAGATGTCGAGCAGGTCGGTGAGCTGGACGGTGCGGCGGGTGTGTGACAGTGCCAGCGTGCCTCCGGCCGGGACCATGTGCGCGCTGTGGCCGGGGGTGAGCTGGACGTAGGTCGCCCCGAGCACGGAAGCCGAGTTGACCTGTACCGTCGTATCGGCGGGGAGTGGACCGGCAGAAGGTGAGAGATCGAGCTCGAGCCGGGCGAAGGGCCCTTCCCCGGCTCGCGCGGGCTCGGCATCAACGGCACCGACCTGCCCGATGCGCAGCCCGCCGATCCGCACTTCGTCGGTCGTGATCAGCCGGTCGGCGTTGGGGACATCGGCGTAGATCCGGTAGGTCGATTCGAGCGGGACGCCACCGTTGGCGGTGTAGGAGATGTACACCCCGACCGCGAGCAGCGCCGTCGTGATGGCACCGATAACACCGGCGACGCGGCGTGAGGGACGTTTGCGTGAGTGTCGTCGCGCGGTCACTTCAGGAGGAAGTCGAGAAGGGCTTTGGCCTGCTCGGCGGTGGGCGGCTTGCCGGTCGGCGCCAGTGACGCCGCGCTGGAGGTCGATGCTCCGTTGCGACTGGCCCACTCGTTCAGCTGCGGGCCGGCTGCCGGGTCGTTGATCGGGATCGTCCCCAGCCCGGGAGCCGAGAGGCGGTGGTCACAGCCGGCGGCCTGCTGGTTGACCAGACAGCGTCCATAGACCGCGGCGCCGATCGCGAGCATGTGCGAAACGCCGTCATAGCCGCCGGTTTCGGTCGCGATCGAATAGATGAACCGCAGAAGTCCCTCGAACCCGCCGGCGTCGCGGGTGCTGACGAGGAACCGGTCGAGTTCGGTGACGGTCGGGTTGGCGGTGGTCGCGAAGGTGGCGGCGTGGGCGACGACCGGCGCGAGGGCGGGCAGCGCCGCGCGGCCGGTCTGCGCCGCGGAGCCGAGCGCTTTCACCGCCGGGATCGCCGGCCGTGTGAATGCCGGGAGCACGCGCGTGAGCGTGGTCAGGGCGGGTGTCGATTGCCGGAGTTCGTCGAGCAGCGGCCCGCCGGCGTCGGTCAAGCGCTGGACCGGGGACAGCGCCGCGGTCAAGGCCGTGAGAAGCGCCGGGAGGCGGTTGACTGCCTGCCCGAGCGCCACGCGGCGGCTTGCGGTCGTGCGGAGGACGTCTGCGGCGTTGTCGACGAATCCGCGCACCGCGCTGCTGCGCTGATTCAGGGCGGCGAGGATCGTGTTCGTCTGTCCGACGGCGGCGGCGATCTGCTGGTGCTGGGCGTCCAGGATCGAGAGCGTGCGCTGATACTGGATCAGGGCCGGATCGGTTCGTTCCAGGACGGCGTTGATGTCGCCCCCGCGCCCGGCTGGGGCGATGCCCAGCTCGTTGATCAGGACCGAGATGCGCTCATCGGTCGGAACCGAGAAGATGTTGAGGACGTCCTGGAGCGAGACCGGAACCGTCGTGTGGGTGAGTGGCACCGTGGGCGGTTCACTCGGGCTGCCGGTGAGGGCCGTAGAGCCGGCCGTTCCCGGGTTGCACTGGATGTAGTTCTCGCTGATTAGTCCTTCGGGCAGGATCTGACAGGTCGCGTTGCCGTGGAATGGCGCGAAGCGGTGATCGATGCTCATCGCGATTCGGGCGCTCGGCCCCGGCTCGAGCGTGACCGCCGAGACCGTGCCGACTCGCGCGCCGGCGATCTTCACCAGCTGTCCCGGGACGATGTCCTTGGCGGTGTCGAAGATTGCGTCGACGCGGTAGCCCTGCGGCCGTGAACCGGGCAGGAGCACGACTGCGGCGACCGCGACGGCGCACGTGATGGCGATCAGCGCGCTTCGTCTCATGGGAAGTCGACGCTGAGCGGAACGTTCTGGGCGGGGTTGCAGAGCGAAGGGATCGGGTCCCACGGGTTCGACCCGTCGGGAGCGGGTGGCGCCCCGGCTCCTGGGCAGCGGTCCATCAGCCCCGTGCGGACGGCGGAGAGGCCCGGGATCAGCGGGAAGCTGCTCAGCTCCTTGGCGAGTGGGCCGATCACGGTCTGTGGCTGGGCCATGAATTCGTCGCGGACGTAGTGGCCATCCCCGTCGTAAGCGCCGACCGCGATCGCGGTGAGTCCCTGGAAGATGCCGAGGATGAGATCGGGCCCATAGACCCGGACGCCAGCGAGGATCGGCATCGCCGGTTTCAGCGCGCTGGCGGTGCTCGCGAGCGCCTTGTTGGCGCGCGGAGTCAGCTTGACGTAGCCGGTCAACGCGCTCTGCAGCCCGGGTAGCTCGCCCCGCAATTGTGCGACGACGGGACGCGTTGCTTGGAGCGTGGGAGTCAGCCGTGAAAGCAAGGTGCTCAGGGGGCCAGCGACCGGGGGGATCTCACGGAGCGCGGGTCGGAGCGCGGTGGCGCTGGTCGAGAGGTCACGCAGCGTGCCGGTGGCCTCGTGGAGCATGGCCGGAGCGCGGCCCAGGGCGTCGGCGAGCGCGGTGCGCTGCTGCGCGAGCTCACGCAGGGTCTGCGCAGTGTTTTGGACGGCGGCCTGGAGGTCGGGACGCCGGGATGCGATCGCGCTCGCCGCCAGCGCGCTGGTGCGGATCAGCGAGGCGAGCTCGGTCTTGTCGTCGGCCAGCTGGCCAGAGAGGCTGTTCAACGCCCCGAACGCGGGGTCGAGTTGTCCGAGCGCCTGGTTGAAGTAGCTCGTCCCGGAACCGGCGAACACCGCCGCGCTGTTGGCGAAGAGCCGCTGCAGGTTGGTTCGCGCGGACTGGTTCAGCGAATCGAGGATCGTGTCGAGGTCGACGATTCCGCTCGTCTGCGTCGTCGGTAGGACGGCGCCATTCGCCAGCGCGGGAGCCGTCTCGGGGCCGGGGACGAGCTCGATGAAGCGGTTGCTCACGCTGGCCTGGCCGACGGCGCGGATGATTGCGCGCGTTCCGCGGTGCAGTGGCACGACCGAGCGGTCGACGATCGCCAGCTCGACGTCCGCTTCGCCGTTCGCGCTGACGCCGAGGTGCGACACCGTTCCAACCTCTCGCCCGGCGACCTCGACGAGGCCTCCCTTGACGAGTTGACCGGCGTCGAGGAAGCGCGCATGGATCGCGTAGGCACTCCCGCCCGTCAGGACGAATAGGGTCAACCCGACGACAGCGGCGAGCATCGCAGTGACGCTGGCACGCCGGAGGCGTTGTGCCCGTGCGGTCACATCAGCCGCCGATCGGGAGTCGCGGGGTGCCGCCCCAGAACAGCTCGCTGGTAACGATCCCGATCAGGTGGATCCCGATCAGGTTCACGACCATCGTCTTCGCGGCGGCGCGTCCGACCTCCACCGGCCCTCCGCGCACGTTGTACCCGAAGTAGCAGCCGACGAGCACGACGAAGGTTGCCATCAGCATGCCCTTGATTCCTGAGAACAGGTAGTCGGAGGTGCTCTGGAACTTCCAGAACAGCTGCAGATATCCGCCGGCCGAGACCTGGCCGATCTGGAAGACGACCGTGACGAACGACGCCACGAACGCGGTGACGATCGCCAGCGAGTAGACGAACGGGAGCACCAGCCACGCGGCCAGCAATCGTGTGGAGCACAGGTACACGCGGGAGTCGAGGCCCATCACGTCGAGCGCGTCGATCTCGTCCGAGATCCGCATCGTTCCAATCTCGGCCGCGTAACCGGTGCTGACCTTTGCGGCCATCATGTACCCGAACGCGTAGGGGACGATCTCCCGCAGGTTCGCGATCGCGGTGAACGCGCCCGCGGCGGCTGGGGCGCCAACGAGGCGTGCGCCGTAGGAGCCCTCGACGCCCACGACGAGGCCGAGCGCGAACACCATGCCGAGCACGATCACCATCGACCCGCTGATCAGGATCCCGGCCTGGCGCAGCACCTCCCGCCAGTACCAGGTAACGCGACCGCCGAGTACCCGGCCGATCACCGCGAGGATGAAGTCCGCGGCGCGACCGAACCCGACGATCCGTGGCCACGGGGCGCGCTGCGAACGCTTCTGCGTGGGGGGAGCGAGCGCGCTCACCGGACCTCGGAGAGGATCGGATGGGTGGCTAGCAGGTACTGCGTGAACGTGTAGTCGATCGCCCCGATCGCGAGAAACGCGATCACGACCGACTGGTTGACGGAGCGTCCGACGCCCTCGGGACCGCCGGAGACGTTGAGGCCCTTGTAGCAGCAGACGGTCGCGATCACGGTCCCGTAGATCAGGCATTTCACGAACGAGGCGCCGAGTTCGAGTGGCGTCGCGTTAGCGAAGAACGTCGCGAAGAACGGGCCCAAGGGCGCGTGGTTCTGAAAGATCACGAGCACGGCGCCGGCCATCCCACTGATCAGCGCGACGATGTTGAACAGCACCGACAGGAGCAGCATCGTCAGCAGTCGCGGGACGACGAGGCTCTTGATCGGATCGATCGCCATCACCCGGAGAGCGGACGTCTCCTCGCGAACCTCGCGAGCGCCGAGATCCGCGCAGATCGCCGTACCCACCGCGCCCGCGAGGATGATCGCGGTCACCAGCGGAGCGAACTCACGGACGGTGACGAGCACGTAGATCCCGCCGAAGCGATCGAGCGCACCGAACAATCCGAGGAAGTCGGCGCCCTGAACTCCCGCCGGTCCGAACGACAGGGCGAACGACATCAAGATCAGTGGCAGCAACGCTGCGTTGATCGCGAAACGCAACTCGTGGAGGAACTCCGCGCCGTAGCTGTACGGCGGCTTCAGCGCTGCCTTGATCGTGGCGACGAGCAGCCTCGCCATCTCGCCGATCTCGACGCAGAAGCCGGCGACCGCGCGCATCTCAATCGCCATTTCCGATGTCGCGATAGTCGGGCATGCGGCCGTCGAGGAACGCCGCAACGGCCTCCTTGTGCTCGCCGCCTTGGACGAGCATCGCCTGGTGACCGTTCTCCAGGTTGACCGCGGCCGTCAGCGAGCCGGTCTCGAGCTGCGCCCAGATCACCGCCTTGGTGATGCTGGTCGCGAACGCGGGGCCGCTGGCGAGCGCCTCCGCCTGGTCGATCGCCGCCTCGACGAGCTCTGCCTCCGGAACCACCCGTGCGATCAGACCGATCGCTTCCGCCTCCTGCGCGCTGAACGTCCTGCCGGTCAGCAGCAGCTCCTGGGCACGGGCCAGGCCGATCAGCCGAGGAAGCAGCCAGCCGACGCCCATCTCCGCGGCTGAGAGGCCGATCCGCTGACCGGCTGCCGCGAACGTCGCGGTGTCGGCGGCGAAGCGGATGTCGGAAGCAGCCGTCATCGACAGCCCACCGCCAACCGCGACACCGTTGACGGCGATCACGACAGGCTGCGGGACACCGCGCAGGCGAGACACCAGCTCGGACGCCCAACGCGCGTAGCCCCAGAACGGCCGCGTCTCACCGGACTTCGCCAACGCGAGGAAACGCTCGAACTCACTGACGTCGGCCCCGGCGCAGAAACCGCGGCCCGCGCCGGTTAGCACAACCGCGCGGCAGGACTGGTCGGCCGCGATCTCGTCGAATGCCTCGAACAGGCTCGTGACGAGCTCCGCGTTCAGGGCGTTCAATCGATGGGGCCGGTTCAGCGTCAGCTGAACGACACCCGGACGCGGCCGGTCTACCGCGAGCACCGGGCGGGCGCCCGCGTGCGCATTGACTGCGGACTCTGAGCTGCGCATTGATCTCCCTGTCTCCCTGTCCGGCGCGACCGTTCGGTCGTCACCGCGGAAGACCGTACCGCAGATTCGCGTTTAGCGCAACTAACTGGTAAGTTCATCTACTGCGACGTACCCTAGCCCGATGCCCACCCCCCTCGACAGCGCGCACGAGGCCGACCGTGGCCCGACCGAAGAACACCACTAGCCAAGCCCGCATCGTGAAGGCCGGCGCCGAGCTGTTCCTGCGCCGCGGGTACCAAAACACGACGATCGACGACATCGCAAGCCGCGCCGGCCTCGCGAAGCCGACCGTCTACCAGTACGTCAAGAGCAAGAGCGACATCCTCGAGCGGATCGTCCAGAACATCGTCGACCAATGCGAACGTGCCACCAACGAGGCGATCAACGGCGTCGATGACCCCATCGAGCAGTTCGACGCGATCGTGCGGGCATCGATTCGCATCGCCGTCGAACCCGACAACCACTTCCGCGTGTTCTATGAAGAGACCAAGGATCTGCCCCCCGCGGCGGCCAAGCGTTTCGCCGCGTGGCGAAGCGAGTTTGTCGGACGCTTTGAGGCGCTGATCTCCGAGTGCGTGGATGAGGGCCTGATGCGCGACACGCCGCCGCCTCGCATGGCAGCCCTGCTGATCTCTTCGATGATCACGTCGCTGGCCACCTGGTACGACATCTCGGGGCCCGTCGACCAGGACGAGCTCGCCGACTACATGCTGGCGCTCGTCGACGGATACCTCACCGACGATGGTCGAGCGCGGATGACCGCAGCCGCACCGGCCGACTTGCGGTAATCGCTGCCGGCTTGCCGTGCTGGGATCACGCGCCGCCGACGCGCGTGTCCTGCCAGTACGGCTCGCGGAGTACTCGCCGCAGGACCTTGCCGACCGCGCTCTTGGGCAACGCTTCGGCGAACGCAACGGCGGTGATCTTCTTCGTCGCGCCGACGCGGGCGCGGCAGTGGGCGATCAGCTCGTCCTCACTCGCAGCCGCACCGTCGCGGAGCACCACCACGCCAAGCGGCGTCTCACCCCAGCGCTCGTGTGGGATCCCAACGACCGCGGCCTCGAGTACGGCCGGATGGTCCTCGAGCGCGTTCTCGAGCTCCGCCGGCCAGATGTTGTAGCCGCCCGAGATGATCATGTCGTCCTTGCGGTCCGCGAGAAACAGGAAGCCCTCGCTGTCGAGGTAGCCGACGTCGCGGCTGAGGACGAAGCCGTCGGGCGTGATCCGAGCGGACGTGGCGCTCGGGTCCTTCCAGATCCCGTGCATCGCACCGGGCGAGCGGACCGCGACCTCCCCGAGCTCTCCGACAGGCAGGCGGTTGCGCGCGTCGTCGAGGATCGCGAGCTCGACGTTGGGAAACGCGCGACCGGCGGACCGCAGCCGCCTGCGGCCGTCCTCGTCAAGGCGGTGGTGGCGGGGCGTCAGGACGGTGCTGGGCAGGCACTCCGACTGCCCGTACATCTGGTACATGATGTTGCCCCAGACCGCCAGCGCGTCGGTCAGGGTGCGCTCGGAGATCGGCGCCGCACCGTAGAGGACGACCCGGAGCGTCGAGAGGTCGCGAATCTGCGCGTCGGGATGGTTGACGACCATCTGGATCATCGTCGGCACGAGCAGCAGCATCGTGATCCGCTGGCGCTCGACAAGCTCGAGCAACGCGCCCGGCTCGAACGCCGTCATGATCACGAGCGTGCCGCCGGCGTGGAGGACGGGCCAGGCGATGTTGCCGGCACCGTGCGCCATCGGGCCGGCCACGAGGTAGCGGTCGTCCTCGTCGAAGTGCGCGACCCCCTGGGCGAACTCGACGCCCATCGCCATCCAGCCCGCGACGGTGTGACAGATGCCCTTCGGCTTGCCCGTCGTCCCGGCCGAGAAGCGAATGATGTGCAGGTCGCCGGCGTCGATCTCGAGGCCGGGATCGCCGGGATCGGCAGCGGCGAGCAGCATCTCGTAATCGAGGCTGCCGGGCGGCGCCGGGCCGTCGTAGACGATCACGTGCTCGAGGAGCGGAAGGTCCGGAAGCCGGTCGGCCACGGCATCCAGGTGCCGGGCCTGCACGAGCAACGCCTTCGCATCGATGTGCGCGGCGAGGTAGGCGAACGAGTCCGGGCCGCCGTGCGTGTACATCGGGCAGCGGACCATGTTCGCCAGCGCGAGTCCGGCCAGCTGCTCGGGGACCTCGATGCTGTTGTCGCCCAGCAGTGCGATCCGGTCGCCCGGCGCAAGCCCCAGCCCAGCCAGGGCATTGGCGAGCCGGCAGCCTCGTTCGTAGAGCGCGCGGAAGGTCAGCTCGCGGTCCTCGCAGACGACCGCAACGCGATCGCCGTGCTCAAGGACCAGCTTGCGCAGCAGACCGGCGAAGTCCACCTCAGGCCGCCTTCACATCGACGATGCGCAGCGCGCGCTCGATCGCGCGACGGAGCGCCAGCGCCAGCGGGGCCCCCAGGCCCGGCGCGGCCGGCCGGAAGCTGATCTCCCACCGCAGGTGACTGCCAGACCCCGTGGGGGTGAAGCGCAGCTCGGCGTGATGATCACGCAGTGGCGATCCCTTCGTGACCTGGTAGGCGATGTACTCGTCGGGCACCGTCCTGGTCACGGTCTCCTCGAACGGGAGCAGCCCGGCGAGGCTCACGCGCCGACATGACCCCGCGCCGTTGCGTTCCTGGTCACCGTCGCGGATGCGCTCAACCTTCATCGGCGTGATGATGCCGAAATGCTCGTGCTCGGACAGGTAGGCGTAGGCGCGATCGGCGGGGATCGCGAAATCGTGGTCGACGACGATCCGCCGTACTGACATAGGGGCCTTCTCCTCGGGGTTGGGGTGGTCGTGTCCAAGCGCACGTCGCACCATCAGCGAAAGATCCGGCGCCGCCCGCGGGCCGAGTTGAAGCGCAGCAGGCGCCGAACGAACCGCTCGCGAGCCGGTGTGTAGGGAAACCAGGCTGGCTCCCCAGCCGGCGCGATCCGTCCATCGGTGATCGACTGAGCTCGGCAGAACTTCCGCACACCCTGCGCGCCGCCGTGCCGGGCGCCGAGGCCGCTGTTCTTCCACCCGCCCATCGGGAGCGCCGCCTGCGAGAGGTTCGCGACGACATCGTTGACGTTGACCGCTCCTGCGTGCAGTCGCTGGGCGATTGCCTTGCCGCGAGCGCGGTCTCGCGTCCACACCGATGCCGAGAGTCCGTAGTCGCTGTCGTTGGCGCGACGGATCGCCTCCTCGATGTCGGCGACGCGCATCACCGGCAGCGTCGGACCGAATGTCTCCTCACGCATGCACGTCATCTCGTGGTCGACCTCGGTGAGCACCGTCGGTGCGAACGACGTGCCGGGACCGTCCCCGCGCCGCCCGCCGCAGCGCACGGTGGCGCCACGTTTGACGGCGTCCTGCACGTGACGCTCCACGATGTCGACCTGCCGCTCGGTGACCAGGGCACCGATCTCACGGCCGGGTCGCAGACCGACGACCTTCGCGGTGAGGCGTTCGACGAACAGGTCGTACACCGGCTCCTCGACGTAGACGCGCTCAACCGAGACACACACCTGGCCGGCGTTGAACATCCCGCCCCACGTCGCCGCGTTGGTGGCACGTTCGAGGTCAGCGTCCGCGCAGACGATCATCGCGTCCTTGCCGCCCAGTTCGAGGCTGACCGGCGTGAGCGTCTCGGCCGCGCGGCGCAGGACGGCCTTCCCGGTTGCGGCAGACCCCGTGAACTGCACGAAGTCGGCAACGTCGATCACGGCCTGACCGGTCTCCGCGCCGCCGTTGAGCACCGCGAAGACGTCGGGGGCGTTGATCTCGTGCGTCCAGGCTCTGCCGAGTTCGGTGACCGCCAGGGGGGTGACCTCTGATGGTTTCACGATCACCGCGCAGCCGGCGACGAGCGCCGGGATCGCGTCCATCAGCGACAGCCCGACCGGGAAGTTCCACGGGCTGATCACCGCGACGAGCGGGTGCGGCCGGTAGTTCACCGACAGGGCCTTGACCCGCGCGGCGAGAGCGTGCGGCCGGGGCCGGACCTCTCCCAGGTACTCGGCGCCGTGCGCGACGTAATGGTTGAGGAAGTCCAGCGGCGACATCAGGTCCATCAACGCGTCGGCGATCGTCTTGCCGCTCTCTTCGCACATCAGCTCGAGCAGCTGTTGCTCGTTGTCGAGGATCCAGTCGCGAAGCGCGTTGAGGTGCACTGCTCGGCCTTTGACGCCGCTCGCCTCCCAGGCAACCTGCGCCTCGCGCAGGTGACCGGCGGTGCGCTGCACCTCATCAGGCGAGGCGACCGTGACGCTCCCGGCGACGCCGCCGTCGCCGGGGCGGCGCACGCTGATCGTGTCAGTGGCCTGGGCCGAGCGTTCAACGGTCATGGTGTGCGGGGTCATGTGAGGGTCTCCTCTCGCAGCTCGGCGGCGTCTCGGTGCAAGGCCTCGCGTTCGCGAGTGTCCGCGATCAACTGCTGCGCCTTCCCGAAGCGCACCCAGAATGCGTCGGTGACCGGACCGAGAACGCCGCGCAAGGCGTAGAGCGCCTTCCATCGGGCGGGGTAGATCGTTCGGGGCGCACGGCGCTCGATACCTCGCATCAGGGCCTCGGCGGCGTCAGCTGCGGTGTCGGTCGTGTACACGCCAGGGGCCAGGGTCATGATCCGGGAGCTGAGCTCGTCGGCCTCGAGCGCCGCGACCATCGGAGTGGCGATCGCGCCGAAGTGGGCGACACCGACGCTGACCCCGGTGGGTGCCAGGTCGGCGCGCGTGATCCGGGCGAGCACCTCGACCGCGGCCTTGCTCGACGCGTAGGAGGCACTGAGCGGAGCGGGAGCGAACGCCGTCACCGACGAGGTGAACACGATGTGGCCACGCCGCGCGATCACGTGCGGCGCGCCTGCCCGCAGCGTGTTCCATGCACCCAAGTAGTTGATCTCGATCACCTGCCGGTGCACGTCGAAGTCACCGGCGTCCGCTGAGAGCAGGAGCGGGAGGATCCCGGCGTTGATCGACAGGACGTCGATGCCGCCGCAGACGCCGGTGATGTCGTCGAGCGCGGCGACGAGCTCCTCTGGGTCGCGGACGTCCGCCCGGTAACCGAGCGTGTCGCCGCCGAGGTGCCGGGCCGCCACGATCGCCGCCGGCCCATCGACGTCGAGCAGCGCGACCCGCGCTCCACGGGCGCGCGCCGCCCGGCCGAGTTCGACCCCGATCCCACCGGCACCGCCGGTGATCGCGATCGTCTTGCCAGTGAGATCGAGCCTGTTCATGCGCCGAGCCTAGGAAGGTCCCGTCCCCGCGACCATGACCAAACAGGACTTGCGCTTGAGATTTGAGGACATAATGGTCGCGTGGTGTTCTGGGACTATCCGCGCGCGTCTGCGGGGATCCGCACGCTCGTCGAGACCGGCGCCGATCGAGGCCTGCGGGTCGAGGAATGCCTGCGAGCGACGGGACTGCAGCCGGGAGATCTGAGTGACCCCGATCTGCTCGTGGAGGCCGGTCAGGAGCTGCAGGTGATGCGCAACCTGGTCCAGGCGCTCGACGACGTGCCCGGTGTCGGCGCCGATGCGGGCCGGCGGATGACGGTGGGGAACTTTGGGATCTGGGGCTACGCGATGCTCACCAGCCCGACCTGGCGCGAGGCGTTGCACATTGCCCTGCGTTACGCGCGGCTGTCCTACGTGTTCCTCAACCCCCGCCCGCGGCCGGGCGCGACGACAACGGTAATGGACTTTGACGTCTCCGAACTGCCACCCGATCTGCTCGACTTCATCCTCGAGCGCGACATCGCGGGGGCGATCGCACTCCTTCACGGGATCGGCGGGCCGGCGGCTCCGATGCGCTTCGAGACACGGCTCACCGGTGAGCGCCTCCGCGCTCTGCAAGACGTTGGCAAGGGAATCCGCGTGATCGGCGGCTGTGTCGGCGACGCGCTGCTCGTCGACCCCGGTGCCGACGATGCTCCTCTCCCGCAAGCGGACGAGATGATGCTGCGAGCTGCCGAGCGCGCGTGCCAAGACCTGATCGAACGCCGCGCTGCGCGGCGCGGCGTGTCTGCGCGCGTGCGGTCACGGCTCCTCGTACACCCCGATCGCAAGCCCGTGATGACGGTCGTTGCCGCTGACCTCTTCATGGAGGTGCGCACACTCAGGCGGCACCTCGCCGCCGAAGGCACGACTTTCCAAGAGCTGCGCGACGAGGTCCATGAAATGTTCGCGACCGAGCTCCTGAAGACCGCCAACCTCAGCGTCGAGGACGTCGCTGGGCGGCTGGGCTATGCGGATGCCGCAAGCTTCAGCCACGCATTCAAACGCTGGACGGGCTCGAATCCGGGCGCCTACCGCAGCGCCGCGCGCGGCGCCTGACGCCGGCGGCAGACCCGGGGTGAACCGGCCGGCGACGGATGTCCTCAAATCACAAAAAGTAGTCCCACGCTGCCATGTTCTCCAGCGAGCGCCGCGCCTACGCTCGCCGCAGGCAACGAGAGGAGCGGACGTGGGACGGATGGACGACAAGGTGGCGATCGTCACCGGCGCTGCCCGAGGGATCGGCGCCGCGAGCGCGCGGCTGCTGGCCAGCGAGGGCGCACGCGTTGTGCTTTGCGACATCCGTGAAGAGCAGCTCGCCACGGTCGGCGATGAGATCGTCGCCGCAAGCGCGTCGGCGCTCGTGCTGCCGCTGGACGTCGCCGATGCCGCCGGATGGAGCGAGGCGGTGCGTGAGGTCGAGTCGAGATTCGGCCACATCGATGTTCTCATCAACAACGCCGGGGTCTGTCCGCTCGACGGAGTCGAGGCGACGACCGAGGAGATCTGGGATCACACCGTCTCGGTGAACCAGAAAGGCGTGTGGCTCGGAATGCGCGCAGTCACCCCGATCATGCGGCACGCCGGGGGCGGATCGATCGTGAACCTGTCCTCGATCCTCGGCCTCGTCGGGATCGGTCTCGCGGCGGCCTACCAGGGAACAAAGGGCGCCGTTCGGCTTCTCACCAAGACCGCCGCGATCGAGCTAGCACCCGATCACATCAGGGTGAACTCGATCCACCCCGGCTTCATCGAGACCGATCTCTCCGCCTCGGACGACGCGGACTTGCGAGCCGGCCTGGAGGCCCTGACACCCCTTGGTCGATACGGCCAGCCCGAAGAGATCGCCGCAGGCGTCCTTTACCTCGCAAGCAACGAGTCGTCGTACGTGACCGGATGTGAACTGGTGATCGACGGCGGCTACACCGCACGGTGACCAGGATGAACACACGACCCGATCTGAACGGTAAGAAGCACGTGGACGTCGCAATCATCGGCGCCGGAATGTCCGGGATCTGCATGGGCACCACCCTGCGCCGTGCTGGGATCAACAGCTTCACGATCTACGAGAAGACCGACGACCTCGGCGGGACCTGGCGAGAGAACCGCTACCCGGGGGTTGCGTGCGACGTCCCGGCGGCGTTCTACAGCTACACCTTCGCGCCCAACCCGTACTGGAGCCAGCGGTTCGCCCCCGGCCCGGAGATCCACCGCTACCTGCGGTGGGTCGCCGAGAAGGAAGGCGTACGCGATCATGTCCGGTACCGCACCGAGATCGTCGAGGCGACGTTCGACGGCGACCGCTGGCAGCTGCTAACCGGGGCCGGCGAGTCCGTCGAGGCCGACGTCGTGATCGCCGCCACCGGCGTCCTTCACCACCCGCGGATCCCGGAGATCGAGGGCCTCGAGACGTTCGCCGGCGACGTCTTCCACACGGCGCGCTGGGACACGAGCGTCCCGCTCGACGGTCGCCGGATCGGTGTGATCGGCACGGGATCGACCGGCGTGCAGCTCGTCACCGAACTCTCCGCGCGGGCCGGCGCGGTCGTCCAGTTCCAACGCACACCGCAGTGGATCTGCCCGGCGCCGAACTGGACCTACAGCCGCGCGTTCCGCGCCCTTCAGCGTCGCTCACGCAAAGTTGGCGAACTTCTGTACCGGGCGTATGCCTGGTCGTTCGCCTACCCGGGGAACGCCATGATCCGCCCAGGTTGGGAGCGCACCGTGCTGCAGGCTGTATGCCGATGGCACCTTCGCACCGTCCGAGACCCGACGCTACGAGAGCAGCTGACGCCCGACTACCAACCGATGTGCCGTCGCCTGGTCTTCTCCTCCGGCTACTACCGTGCCGTCCAGCAGCCGTCCGTGACGGTCACGCACTCGCCGATCGAGCGGATCGAGCCGAGCGGCGTCCGCACCGCCGACGGGCAGCTCCATGAAATTGACCTGCTGGCGCTCGCCACCGGGTTCGACGCCCACGCGTTCCTGCGGCCGATGTCAGTCACCGGCCTCGGCGGTGTGACCCTCGCCGACGCGTGGGCCGAGGCGCCGCGTGCGCATCGGACAGTTGCCCTGCCCGGGTTCCCAAACCTGTTTCTGATCATGGGGCCCAACAGCCCGATCGGCAACACGTCGCTGGTCGCGATCGCCGAGTCCCAGGCGAACTTCGCGATGCACTGGATCGAACGGATCCGCTCCGGCGAGCTCCGCCGCGTTGCGCCCAGACAGGACGCCGCGGACGCGTTCAACGCCGACATCCGCGCACACATGGGTGACACGATCTGGGCCAGCGGCTGCGACTCGTGGTACATCGGACCCGACGGATTCCCGGTCTTATGGCCGTTCACGATACCCGCGTTCCACGCGATGCTCGCCTCGCCAGACGACCGCGAATTCGACCTCGCACGCCAACCGTCCAGGCCCGTGGCGGCATGACGTCGTCGACACTTGATGTGGACTCACCACGGGCACTGAGCGAGTTCGATGACCGCCAGCGTCTCAGCGCGCTCCTCAGACTGATGGCGACGCCGTCGCAGGGACTTCTCACCGTCGCCGCCCGCCACCCCTGGCCGTGGCTCCTGCGACTCACCGACATCGCGTTCGCGCGCCTCACCGCCCCATTTGCGGGCGAGACCACGGGCCGCGAGATCACGATCGCGGGCGGCGGCGCGTCCCTCGCCGCGCGTCTTTACGAGAGACGCGGCGGGTCCGATCCGACTCCGCTGCTCGTCTACTTCCATGGCGGCGGCTGGGTCCTCGGCGGACTCGACAGCCATCACAACGTCTGTCGCTTCATCGCCGGACACGCCGGCTGCAAGGTGCTAGCGGTGGCCTACCGCAAGGCCCCGGAGCACCGCTTCCCCGCCGCCGTCGACGACTGCCTCGCCGGGTATCGATGGGCCGTCGAACACGCGGCCGAGCTCGGCGCCGACGTCGACCGGATCGGGGTCGGCGGCGACAGCGCGGGCGGCAATCTGGCAGCCGCCGTCGCGCTCGACTGCGCCGACGACGGCACATGGCCCCGCCCGTGCCTGGCGTGGCTGATCTACCCGCTGCTCGACGCCGACGTCGACGCTTTCACCTCGACACATACCTTCGCCCGCGGCCCGATGCTGACCCGGCAGAACCTGCGCGACCTCATCCACCAATACGCGCCACGGCCCCAGCAGCAACTCGATCCACGCCTTTCCGTCGCCCGCTCCCCACGCCTCGCCTCGATGCCACCGACATACATCGCCACCGCCGGCATGGACCCGCTCCGCGACCAGGGCGAGCAGTTCGCGGCGGCGCTGCGGGGCCTCGACGTCCCCGTCGAGGCCCAGCGCTTCCCGAACCTACCCCATGGATTCCAGACGCTACTCGTCGACAAGACCGCCCGCCGAGCCACCGAAGACACCTGCCGAGCACTTCGGCGTGCATTCGCCGAGCACTTCGGCATCGACGATCCGGCTTCCTCAACCCGCACATCAGAAAAGCAACAACCCATCTCCGCGCGACACCTCATCGGCGAGCCCGACCTCGGCATCCCCGTCGACCGGGCCTGACGATCTCTGGCGGCGACCACGGCCGGCCTACCGCAAGGCGACGGCCTACGGCGTTCGGATCCAGGACCTCCAGACAACCCGACCAAACGGAGACCACGATGACACCCCCGAGCTTCCCGCACCTCGCCGGGCCGCCGTCTGAGCGGTCGGGCCGGTTCGCCGAGGCCTACCGGCGCTCGCTCGAATGGCCCGAAGCGTTCTGGGGTGACGCGGCCGCCGAGATCGACTGGGTCGAGCCGTGGCACCGTGTGCTCGACGACTCGAGTGCTCCGTTCTACCGGTGGTTCGCCGGGGGCCGGTTGAACACGTGCTACAACGCGCTCGACCGTCACGTCGAGCGGGGAAGGGCCGATCAGCTCGCGTTGATCTACGACTCGCCCGTCACCGACACGGTCCGCCGCTACACCTACCGCGATCTGCGCGATCAGGTGGCGACCTTCGCAGGCGCGCTCGCCGCGCAGGAGGTCGGGCACGGCGACCGGGTCGTGATCTACATGCCGATGGTGCCCGAAGCGGTGATCGCGATGCTCGCGTGCGCCAGGCTCGGCGCGATCCACTCGGTCGTGTTCGGCGGGTTTGCCGCGAATGAGCTCGCGACCAGGATCGACGACGCCAACCCGAAGGTCATCGTGTCCGCATCGTGCGGGATCGAGCCCGGACGACTCGTGCCCTACAAACCGCTGCTCGACGCGGCGATCGAGCTCGCCGAGCATAAGCCGGAGCGGTGCATCATCGTGCAGCGGACGCAGCTCGACGCCGACCTGCACCCAGCCCGCGACATCACGTGGGACGACGCCGTCGCCGGCGTCAAGCCGGCCGCCTGCGTGCCGGTCCTGGCGACCGACCCGCTGTACATCCTTTACACGTCCGGGACGACCGGGCAGCCGAAAGGGATTGTGCGCGATAACGGCGGCCACGCCGTCGCGCTCAACTGGTCGATGAAGCACGTCTACGACGTCGAACCCGGCGAGGCGTACTGGGCAGCCTCCGACGTCGGCTGGGTCGTCGGCCACTCCTACATCGTCTACGGGCCGCTACTGCACGGCTGCACCACCATCCTCTATGAAGGCAAGCCGGTCGGGACCCCGGACCCCGGCGCATTCTGGCGCGTCATCTCCAACCACGACGTCCGCACCCTGTTTACCGCCCCGACCGCATTCCGGGCGATCCGCCAGCAAGACCCCAACGGCGAGCACATCGGCCGCTACGACCTCGCCCGTTTCAGGGCGCTGTTCCTTGCGGGCGAGCGCTGCGACCCGGAAACGCTCCGTTGGGCAGGACAGCAGCTCGGCGTGCCGGTGATCGACCATTGGTGGCAAACCGAGACCGGCTGGGCGATCGTCGCGAACTGCCTCGGGATCGAGCAGCTACCCGTCGTCGCCGGTTCACCGACGCGCCCCGCACCGGGATGGGACCTACGGGTGCTCGACGCCGACGGCGCCGAGTTGCCGGCCGGCGAGACCGGCGCACTCGCAGTCAAGCTGCCGATGCCACCGGGCGCCACTCCCACGCTATGGAACGCCGGCGAGCGCTTCCACGAGACGTACCTGTCCACGTTCCCGGGCTACTACCAGACAGCCGACGCCCGCTACATCGACAAGGACGGCTACGTGTTCGTGATGGCCCGCACCGACGACATCATCAACGTCGCCGGCCACCGCCTCTCGACCGGAGCGATGGAAGAAGTCCTCGCCGAACACCCCGACGTGGCCGAATGCGCAGTCATCGGCGCCGCCGACCGACTCAAAGGACAACTACCGATCGGACTGCTCGTGCTCAAGGCCGGCGTCGAGCGGCCGCACACGGAGATCGTTGCCGAGGTCGTGCAGATGGTCCGCGAACGAATCGGAGCCGTCGCTGCATTCAAGACCGCCGTCGTCATCGATCGGCTACCCAAGACCCGGTCCGGGAAGATCCTCCGCGCAACGATGCGCAGCGTCGCTGACGGCCAGAGCTACACCACGCCCGCCACGATCGACGACCCCGCCGTCCTCTCCGAGATCACCGGCGTGCTCCAAGCGATCGGCTACGCCCCGCGTGCCTGATCCTGAGAGGAGTACTGCGCAGACACCAGAGCAGATCCTCCGACCCTCGATCGGTCTGCGCCCCGATCTCGCCAATTCCGGTGCGCGTCGATGCCCGTGCTGGCGATGCCGTCACGAGACGACACTCGACGACGATCACCCCACGAATCGCCGTCGATGGCGCAGATCAAGCCACCGGTCTTGCGACGCCCGATGACCAGGTCTTCAATTGCACCTTGAAGGGCTCCAAGGTGCAGAACCCAGCCGAAAACACCGCAAATAGACCGAAATCGGAACCCTTCGATCCCGCCGCATAACCGGTCCATTTGCAGCAACTTCAGACCCCACAGTGTCGACTCCACTATCGCTTCACACGCGAGAGGCCTGCCCGTCGGTCGCCTGAATCGGATGCTTCCGGCCTTTCAGGCCTTTTGCGGCCCACCCCGTCGGGCCCACGCCCGGGGGGCGAACGGTTCGGTCGAGACTCGATCCCATGGAGAGTAGGTATCGAGTCGGGGCGTCGGGATCTCTCCGATTTCTCACCGATGAACTCCCTACAAGTCCCTTGGTTGCTGTCCGTAGCATGCGCTCGGAGGCGACTTCAGCGTGGGGGTCGAGTAGCTGCGTGCCCGTTGCGGCCGGCGGCGGGCGTGCTACCAGCGGTCGTGCACGTGCGGGCGTATAAGGCCGTCGTAGACCTCGCGCACGCCGGCCAACTGCGCCTCCGACAGCGGCCTCAACTCAGCAGCGGCCGCGTTCGCCCGCACCTGATCCACATTCCGCGCGCCGGGGATCACGGTGCTGACCCCAGGCTGGTCGATCACCCAGCGAAGCGCAAACTGGGCTAGTGAGGCCCCCCGATCGACGAACTGTCTCAGCTCGCGCGCCGCCTGCACGCCGACCTCGTACGGAACGCCCGCAAACGTCTCCCCGACGTCGAACATCTCGCCGTGGCGGTTGTAGTTCCGGTGGTCGTCGGCGGCGAACGCAGTGCTTTCGTCGTAGCGTCCGGACAGCAGCCCCGACGCAAGCGGGACCCGGGCGATGATCCCGACGCCTGCGTCACGCGCTGCCGGAAGCACCTGCTCGAGCGGTTTGAGCCGGAAACAGTTGAGGATGATCTGGACGGTCGCGACGTGGGGACGGGCGATTGCGCTCAACGCCTGGGCGCAGGTCTCGACCGAAACGCCGTATGCGCGGATGCAGCCGGCCGCGACCATCTCGTCCAGCGCGTCGAAAACCGACGAGTCGTCGTACACCCCGTCCGGCGGGCAGTGGAGCTGCACGAGATCGAGCTGCTCGACCCCGAGGTTCGCGCGCGACGAGTCGTTCCACGCGAGGAAGTTCTGCCGGTTGTAGTTCTCCGCGAGCTGCTCGACGCGCCGGCCCATCTTCGTGGCGACGAACAGACCGGCGTGGCTGCGGAGCAACTCCCCGCAGAACTGCTCGCTGCGACCGTCGCCGTAGACATCGGCGGTGTCGAAGAACGTGATTCCCTGCTCCGCGGCGGCCTCAAGCGTCCCGCGGGCATCCTCGGGCGCGACCGATCCCCAGTCCGCACCGAGCTGCCAGGTCCCGAGCCCGACCACGCTCACCGGGCGGCCGAGTCGGCCGATCGTGCGTTGCTCCATCGAGGGCGATTCTCGCAGCCGATCGGTTAGATTCGACGGAACGTGCGCGACCACGCGACCGCGTTTGCTCCCGGCCGGGTCAACCTGATCGGTGAGCACACCGACTACAACGATGGGCTCGCGCTCCCCTTTGCGATCGCCGAAGGCGTCACGGTGCGGGCGCACGCCCTGCCGGAGCGCGAGATAGCGGCCCATGCTGCGGACCTCGACGAGCGCGACCGCTTTCCCCTCGACGGTGTGTCGACCGCATCCGGTTGGCGTGGGTTCGTACGCGGCGCGGCGGCCGAGTTGCAGCGCGCCGGGATCGCCCTGCGCGGCACCGAGCTCGAGATTGCGGGCACGGTGCCTCGGGGTGCCGGGCTATCGTCGTCGGCGGCCTTCGAGGTCGCGCTGTGCACCGCGCTGATCGCGCTGACCGACGATCCGCAGCCCGACCGGCTCGAGCTTGCGCAGCTCTGCTCGCGGATCGAGAACGACTGGGTCGGCGCGCGGACGGGGCTGCTGGACCAGATCGCGGCGCTGTTCGGCGAGCACGATCATGCGCTGCTGATCGATTTCCGCTCGCTCGACATACGACCCGTCGCGCTGGATCTCCGCGGGTTCAAACTCGTCACGCTCGACTCAGGCGAGCGCCACGCGAACGCGGCCTCCGGCTACAACGATCGCCGGGCGGAGTGCGCCGCAGCGTGCCGCGAGCTCGGAATCTCCAGCCTCCGCGAGGCGACGCTCGAGATGGCCGCGAGCCTGCCGGAGCTGCTGTCGCTGCGGGCGCGGCACGTGATCACCGAGAACGCCCGCGTCGATGCCGCCGTCGAGGCGCTGGGGCTCGGCGATCTGCCTGCGTTCGGCGTGTTGCTCGATGCCTCGCACGCCAGCCTGAGGGACTGCTTCGAGGTGTCGACACCCGCCGTCGAGGCAACCGTGGCGCGCCTGTGGGCCGCCGGAGCGCTCGGCGCCCGGATCGTCGGCGGCGGCTTCGGCGGCTCGGTACTGGGCCTGCTTCCGCCAGGGGTCCGAACACCCGATGGCGCGTTCGAGGTCACGCCCGGTCGGGGTGCACGGCTGCTCGGCTGAGCTGCTCGAACCGAGGACGGTCCATTCGTTATTCACGGCCGAGAACGCGCGTACGCAGCCAATCGTTGGCGAACGTGCCCTCCGGATCGGCGGTCTGGACCAGCGCGGCGAAATCGGCCTGTCGCTCGTACATCACTCCTGCTCGCGCGAGGAACAGCTTGCCCCAATGTGGGCGCGCCTGGAATGGCGACAGCGCGGCCTCGACCTCGACGAGGGCGCGCTCGACGGCAGGCTGATCGCGGACCCAGGTGAAATGAATGCCGACCGTGTCGCGGTGATACTGCGGGCTCATCCACAGCTCGTCGGCGGCCACGGTGCGGATCTCTGACACCTGCACCAGCGGGGCGATCGTGGCGGTGAGCGCCCGGACCGCCTCGATCGCGGGAATAGCATGGTGCCGCGGAACGAGGTATTCGGACTGAATCTCTGCGCCACTGCTCGGGGTGAATCCCTGGCGGAAGTGCGGCAGCCGCTCCGACCACGGACCCGGCACGCCGAGCTGCGGGGTGGCGTTCGCCGGATCGAGACCGATGATTGGATGGCGCTCGGCGGTCGCCGTCGCGGCGCCGAACAGCGGCCCGGACACCGGATCCGTCCGGCTCTTGACCCACACCTGGTCGAGCGCCGCGCCCCAACGCGTGAACACGCTGACGCTGTAGCCGCTGGACATGATCTCGTCGAAGTGGTCGAACAGCGATCGCCAGCTAAGCCCCTCGAACACCCGCTGGCACACGTCGTATGTCCTCTCTACATCAACCGTGATGCGCGTCACGGCTCCGAGCGCGCCGAGGCCGACGACCATGCCGTCGAACTTCTCCTCACCGCGAGCGACCCGCGCCAGCGAGCCGTCCCCGTGCACGAGTTCCAGCGCGCAAACGGACGTCGCGAGGTTCCCGTTCCGGTCGCCCGAGCCATGCGAGGCGGTGGACACGGCGCCGGCGACCGAGATGTGCGGCAGCGATGCCAAATTGGCGAGCGCGACGCCCTTGCGGTCGAGCTCTCGGGCCAGCTCTGCGTACGTCACGCCTGCGCTCAGCGACACCGTCTGCTTCGCTTGGTCAACCGTGACCTCGACTGGCAGCCGCTCGAGCGTCACAAGCTCGCACGAGTCGACGATGTCCGTGAACGAGTGACGTGAGCCGAGCACCCGCAGGCGCTTCGCCGTCGCCACGATCTCCTGCAGCTCGTCCACCGTTGCCGGGCGGTGCAGCCGCGTAGCGCGGTAGCGGTAGTTGCCCGCCCAGTTTGTGCCGAGGCCGCGCATGCAGTGCTCAGCTGAGAGCCGGTATGGCGACCGTCCGCCCGTTCTCGGCGGCCTCATACAGGGCCTCGATCGCGCGGGCCTGTCCGAGGGCATCCGCGCGGCCGAGCAGCGGCTCCGTGGTGCCACGGATCGCCGCCGAGAAATTCTCCGCCTCGAGGCGATAGGAGTCGACGACCGCGACCTCGATCTGCTCCACGCCTTGCGAGCGCCGCAGTTCGATCATTGGTCGACGGCAGTGCCATGGATCGTCGAGGAACAGCGAGCCTTGCTCGCCCACGATCTCGAGCTCGTCGCGGGTCGCCAGCGCGAGCCCGGCGTCGAAGTGCGCAAGCACGTCGTCCGGGAAGCGCATGACCGCGGCGAACGCGACGTCGACTCCGTCGCCACCGGTCGCCTGCTCGGCGCTCACGCGCTCGGGCTCGCCCGCGATCAGCCGCGCACCGCTGACGCAGTAGCAGCCAACGTCCATCAGGGCGCCGCCATCCAGCGCTTTCGTGAGCCGGACGTTGGCGGGATCGTCGGTCGCGAAGCTGAACGCCGCACGAATCATCCGTACGCGTCCGACCGCGCCGCCTCGCACCAACTCCCCCAGTCGCTGGGTCTGTGGGTTGTGGCGGTACATGAACGCCTCCATCAGCAGCCGGTCGGCGCGCTCCGCGGCGTCGAACGCGAGCTCGGCGTCGGTGATGCGGCGGCTGAGCGGCTTCTCGCACAGCACATGCTTTCCGGCCTGCAGCGCACGGATGCTCCACTCGACGTGGAGCGAGTTCGGCAGCGAGATGTAGACGGCCTCCACCTCGGGATCGGCGAGCAGCGCCTCATAGCTGCCGTGGGCGCGCGGAATGCCGTGGTCTTGCGCATAGCGCTCCGCGCTCTCCGGCGTACGACTCCCCACCGCGACGACATCGACTGCGTCCGACTGCGCCACGCCGGCGAGAAACCGGTCGTTGATCCGCGCGGTCGACAGGATTCCCCACTTCACGGACATCGGTTCAGAGAGCGTCCTGCCGGGTTCGGCCGAGCAGGGCCGGTAGTTCGCTTGGCTTCTCGACGATGGCATCTGCCCCGGCGCGCTCGAGCTCGAGGCGATCGCCGATGCCCCATGTGACGCCGATCACGCTGATGCCGTTCTCGTGCGCGGCATCGACGTCGTAGGCGGTATCGCCGACGAGGACCGCTCGCTTGCCGCCAAGTCCCCCTATCGCCCGCGCGACGATCGGCGCCTTGCGCTCCTCGAGCGCCGAGTTGTTCGCGGCGCACACGACTCCAAATCGCCGCAGGAGGCCTAGCCGGTCCAGCAGCGGCAGCGTGAACTCGGCCTGCTTGGCGGTAGCCAGCGCAAGCGGCACACCGATCGCGTCCAGCACCTGCTCGATGCCGTCGACCAGCCGGGTCTGCTCGAGGTACACGCGCTCGTATTCGCGGTGGTAGGTGGCGGCGCAGGCAGCGACGATCGCGGAGCGCTCCGGTGCGCCGGTCAGCTCGGCGAACGCGACCAGCACCGGCGGGCCGATGAAGCGGTCGAGCTCCGACGGACCACGCGCCGGGAAACCGTGCGCCGTCAGAGTCGCGTTGACCGCCGCCCGAACGGGTCTGCGCGAGTCGACGATCACGCCGTCGAAGTCGAAGATCGCCGCGTCGAAGATACTCATCGCACCCCGCCCAGTGCCGGGTACAGGGCGCGGTAGCGCTCGCGTTGCTCGGTATACGTCGCCACCCATTCGTCCACCGGCTCGATCCGCTCGCGCGGCTTGACGGTCTGCGCAACGGCGGCGCGCACGTCGGGCCACATTCCCGCGGCGACCCCGCCGAGGATCGCGGCGCCGAACGCGGCGCCCTCGTCGACGGCGACGCGCTCCAGCGGCAGCTCGAGCACGGACGCAACGATCCGCGGCCACAGCTCGCCGCGCGCCCCGCCGCCGGACACGCGCCCGTACGACGGCCGCCCGCCGAGCTCGCGGAGCAGGTCGAGCGAGTCGCGCAGTCCGAAGGCGACGCCCTCCAGGACGGCACGCACGAGCGCGCCGCGGTCGTGGCGGATGCTGAGCCCGGTGAACGCGCCGCGAGCGTCTGGATCGGCGTGCGGTGTCCGCTCGCCGGCCAGGTATGGCAGGAACAGCATGCCTTCGACCCCGGCGGGCCACGCGGACGCCGCGGCCAGCAGCTCGTCATAGGCGACTCCGGGGGCGGCGGCGTCGCGCAGCCAACGCAGCGACCCCGCGGCGGAAAGCATCACGCCCATCGCGTGCCAGGACCCGGGCACCGCATGGCAGAACGCGTGCACGCGCGCCTGTGGGTCGGAGGCGAAGTGCTCCAGCGCCGCGAACACGACGCCGGAGGTGCCGAGCACGACCGACGCCGGGCCCGGACGGTCGACGCCCACGCCAATCGCCCCCGCGGCCTGGTCGCCGGCACCGGCGGCCACCGCGATTCCGTCGCGCGTGTGCCCGCTCACGGTGGGGCTTTCGAGCGCTCGTGGCAGCCAGGCATGGTCGAGGCCGAGCTCACCGATCATGGCTTCGCTCCATCGGCGGCCGGCGACATCGAGCAGCAGCGTTCCCGAGGCGTCCGACACATCGGTCGCGTGCTCGCCGCACAGCCGCAGGCGAACGTAATCCTTCGGCAGCGCGAGGCGTGCGATCCGGCCGTACACGTCGGGCTCGTTGTGGCGCAGCCACAGAAGCTTCGGCGCCGTGAAGCCCGGGAGCGCGCGGTTTCCTGTCAGCGCGATCAGCCGCTCGAGCCCGATCGTCCGCTCGATCTCAGCGCACTCGCGGGCGGTGCGCTGGTCGTTCCACAGGATCGCCGGGCGCAGGGCGCGGTCACGTGCATCGAGTGTCACGAGCCCGTGCATCTGTCCGCTGAGGCCGATCCCTGCGGGGACGCCAGCGGTCTCGCGCAGCTTGGTGAGCACCATCTCGGTCGCCCGCCACCAGTCTTCTGGATCCTGCTCGGACCACCCCGAATGCGGGGTCGAGAGCGGGTAGCACTGCTCCGCGCTCGCGAGCACCACGCCGGCGTGGTCGATCGCGAGGCCCTTGACCCCTGATGTCCCGACATCGATCCCTACGGCGCAGTCGCTCACGCAGAAGCCGGTGCGCCGAGCGCGGCGTAGACGATCTCGTACGCTCGCACCGCGTCCTTGGACTGCTGTGCCTCGCGGAGCGCCTGATCGTCGATCTTGGCGGCGATTGAGTCGATGAAGCGCCACTGGAGGACGGACCGCTTGACCGCCCCTGCCTGATTCTCGGTGTACGGGTAGAGGTCGAACCCGAGCCGCTCTCCCTGCTCGCCGTAGCCGCAGCGGCGGAGCTCGAGCGCGAGCTCCAGCGTTTCCATGAATGCGGTCGCGCCGACCATGTTGTCGTCGTCGGTCAGGCCCCAGCCGGAGTTGGCGTGCATGTGTCCCAGCAGCCCTTCGGAATGCAGCAGCGCGGCGTACTCAGGCAGATGCTCGCCGTTCATGATCAGGTGCTGCCAGTCCATGTTGATCTGAACGTTGTCGAGCCCCTGCCCGCGCAGCTTGTTCGTGACGTAGATGCACATGCCGATGTTGCGCAGCAGGATCTTCATCGCGGGCTCGGAGTTCTTGTGCTCCAGGAACAGCTTGATCCCGTGGCGGGCGCAGATCTCGGCCGCCTCGCCAATGCCCTCGATCATCCACTGCCACGAGTCGACGTACGGGGTCTGGAACGGGTAGTTATATCCCTCGATTCCGGGCCAGACGATCAGATGGGCGCCGAGCGCGCCGGCGAACTCCGCCGCCTCGCGCGTGATCCGGAGTGCCTCGCCGCGGACCTGGGGATCCGGATTGACGAGGCCCCCGCGGCCGAAGCGGGGGTCGAGATGGAGCCCGGTCGCAATCGCGTAGATGTCGTGACCTGAGAGCGCGGCCTGAACATCGTGGAGGTTCTCGTGCGATAGCTCGTTCGGGTAATGGAACTCATACCCGTCGATCAGATCGCCGAGACCTTCGACGGCGCGTTGGACCTTGGCCGCGACAGGCTCGGCTTGATAGTCGTGCGAAGGCTGGTAGCCGCCGGGCACGAACCGGGTGACCATCGGCCCGAAAGCCCAGATGCCGAGGCTGGTCTGCATCGCTCCTCCAACGTTCCGCTGTGGTTGATGGTTTCATCCTAAACCCAACAGGCTCGATCGCGTGAGCGCTAACATCAGGCCGTCAACTGGGAGCGAGATGGAATCGCACGCCGACTCAAAGCGCCGCGCGGCGTCTCGTACGCCGGTTATGTCCGATGTCGGACGGCTCGCGGGCGTCTCGCATCAGACGGTCTCACGCGTGATCAACGGCAGCCCGAAAGTGCGAGCCGAAACCCGGCAACGGGTGCTCGCCGCGATGCAGGAGCTGGGCTATCGCCCGAACTCGGTCGCGCGGGCGCTCGCTACCGGCAGGACCAACATGCTTGGGGTGGTCGGGTTCGACACGACCCTGTACGGCCCCGCGTCGGTGCTGTTCGGGATCGAGCGCGCGGCGCACGAGGAGGGTTACCTGATGGTGGTGGCGAGTCTCAAGGCGCTAAACCGTGCATCGGTCGCCGATGCAATCGAACGCCTGCGGCTGCGCGGCGTCGACGGGATCCTCGTGATCGCCCCGGATCTCGAGTCCGCGGAAGCGCTTCGTCATGCGCACACCGACGTACCGCTGGTCGCCGCAGAGGCAGGGCCGGCCGACGTACTGTCGGTCGTGTCGGTCGATCAGTTCGCCGGGGCTGTGAGCGCGACCCGGCACCTGCTTGACCTTGGCCACGCGACCGTCTGGCACATCTCCGGTCCCAAGGACTGGCTGGAATCCGCGGAGCGCGTTGACGGATGGCGCACGACGCTGGAGTCCGCGGGTGCGTCGCCGCCCGAGTTGCTGGTGGGCGATTGGAGCGCACGTTCAGGCTATGACCTGGGTCGCCGGCTGAGCAAGGACCAGGACGTGACGGCGGTCTTCGCCGCCAATGATCAGATGGCGCTCGGCGTTCTGCGCGCGATGCGCGAGGCAGGCCGTGACGTCCCCGACGAGGTGAGCGTGGTCGGTTTCGACGACATCCCCGAGGCGCCCTATTTCAGTCCGTCGCTGACCACGGTCCGGCAGGACTTCATCGAGGTCGGGAGCCGCAGCCTCCGTGCCCTCGTGCGGACGATCGACACCGGCGAGCGCATGCGATCGATCTCCCGGATTGCGACCGAATTGATCGTCCGCGACAGCACCTCCGTCCCCCCATCCCGCCGCTAACCGAAAAAAAACCGACGCGGATCAGATGTGATCGCTAACATCGCGGCTGCACCGCGACAAGAGGAGCACCGTGGGTCGCAGCGCTGCCAGACAAGGGTGGTTAATCGATGCGGAAGCCGGTCATGCGGAAGAGGGCCGTATGGCCGACATGCGGTGGGATCTTCCAACGAGGAGAGGAGCAGCAAAATGTCGGACTACGAAGGCGTGGTCGGCGACGCCGTCGAGCGTCTCGAGTGGGATGAACGCACGGAGGAGGACACACCGTCCAAGGTGTGGCGCCAGCTGACGCGGCGCTCGGCGCTGACGGGCGGCGCAGCGGCGATCGCGGCGACCGTGCTCGAGGCTTGCGGCTCGAGCAAGAGCACGACCTCAGCGGCCGCGACCGGTAGTGGGTCCGGCGTGTTCGGGGGCGGCGGAAGTCACCATTTCGTGATGGTCAACCACGTGACGACGAACTCGTTCTTTACCGCGACGATCTATGGATGCCAGGACGCCTGCGCACTGACTGGCTCCTCGTTCCAGTGGACGGGCTCCAACAACTCGATCGTCGGCCAGATGGTCTCGGCGTTCAACACCGCGATCGCGTCGAAGGCGAGCGGAATCGGGTGCTGTCTGATCGACAACACCGCTTTCAACACGCCCGTCGATACCGCGCTGAGCCACGGGATTCCGGTGATCGCGTACAACGCCGACGTCGCGTCGGGTTCGAAGAACAACAGGATGGCCTACGTCGGCCAGAACAACCTCACCGCGGGCGCCGCGGTCGGACGGGCGATTCTCAATGCCGGCGTGAAGTCCGGCGACAAGGTCGCCGGCATCATCGCGACGCCGGGGACAGGGAACATCCAGCCGCGGATTGACGGCGCGAAGCCCGTCCTGACCGGCGCCGGGGTCAATTTCGTGGAGGTGGGGACGTCGGCGACCGAGGGCGCGCCGGAGTACAACAAGATCTCCGCTTGGTACGCCGGCAACAAGGACGTGAAGTGGATGATGGCCGTCGACAGCGGGGACAGCAACGCGGTCGCGGAGTTCATCAAGAAGGAACAGTTGCAGGGCAAGGTCGGCGCCTCTGTCTGGGACGTTGGATTGCCGGTCGCGCAGGCCATCAGCGGTGGCTACGTAACCGCCACGATCGACCAGCAGGCCTACCTGCAGGGCTTCGACACGATCATGCAGCTGTTCCTGTTCAACGTCTCGGGCGGGCTCATGAAGCCGACGGACACCGACACGGGAATCGGGATCGTCACGAAGGCGAACGTCGCTCCCTACATCACGCCGAACAGGTACGAGGGAACGTCCTCGGCGAAGAAGGCGTTGGCGCCGCCGACCTCGATCTCGGCTTAGTCTCCGCGAGCGTGCAATCGGACGCTCCAACGCCTGCTGCTGCCCCGGATGACAGCCCGCCGGGGCAGCAGAGCGGAGCGCTGATGGCGGCGCGTCGAATCCTGCGCCTGTTCCTCTACCAGCGCGAGCTGACCCCGATCGTGATCACGATCGGACTGTTCCTGTACTTCACGATCAGAGCCGGGTCGGCGTTCACCGGCACGCTCAGCCTGAGCTCGGCCGCCGGCTATGCGGGACCGATCGGCGCGATCGCGGTCGGAGAGGTGCTGCTACTCGTGCTCGCCGAGATCGACCTGTCGGCGGGGCAGGTCTTCCTGTTCTGCCCGTGGATGATGTATTGGCTCCACAACGACGGACTCCCGCTGGTTATCGCGATCGTGATCGCGCTTCTCGCCGCGTGCGTCGTCGGCGCGATCAACGGTCTGATCACCGTGCGCTTGAACGTGCCGTCATTCGTCACCACGCTGGCGATGAACTTCATCCTCTACGGGATCGTGCTCGTCGAGTCGAACGACGCGGAGGGGAGCCCGATTCCACTCTCCTCAGGTTCGAACTTCGCCAGCAAGCTGATGGGGACCTGGAAGTGGTCCGAGGCCCTTTGGGTGGTCGCGATCACGGTCCTCCTCGGCGCGGTGCTCACGCGCACGCGCTTCGGCGTTCGGATCATCGCCACCGGCGGCAACCTCATCGGCGCGGCCGAGGCGGGCGTGCCGATCAGGCGCGTCAAGGTGTGGTGCTTCGTGCTCTGCTCCTTCCTCGCCGGTCTCGTCGGAATCGTCGACGCGGTCAAGTA
This sequence comes from uncultured Solirubrobacteraceae bacterium, assembly GCA_963712675.1. Classification (GTDB taxonomy): domain Bacteria; phylum Actinomycetota; class Thermoleophilia; order Solirubrobacterales; family Solirubrobacteraceae; genus Palsa-465. Next base: position 451,733 of record CAVQJF010000011.1, on the reverse strand, counting down.
CGGGACGCTGGACCCGGGCAATTTCGGCGTCGACTACATCCTCTATGCCATCGGCGCATGCGTCATCGGCGGCACGGCACTCACGGGCGGCCGCGGGACCGTGCTGGGGGCCCTGATCGGCGCGATCCTGATCGGCGTCCTCGAGGACGGGCTGACGCTGATCGGAGTCAGCACCAACGACTTCTTCATCTGGGTCGGCGTCGTGATCATCGTCGCGATGGCGCTGAACGTCCAATTCGACCGGCTGATCGCCCGTTCGAGGAGCAGATGAGCGCCGGCGCCCAGCCCCCCGAGCCCAAACCCCCCGTTCGTGCGGCCGCGCCCGCGCTCGAGGTGCGCGGGGTGACGAAGAGCTTCGGCGCGCTCGCGGTACTGCGCGGCATTGACCTCGTCCTGCGCCAGGGCGAGGTGCTCGGGCTCGTCGGGGACAACGGAGCCGGTAAGAGCACGCTCGTCAAGATCTTGAGCGGCTTCCACCAGCAGGGCCGGGGCGAAATCCTGATCGGGGGAGAGCCCGTGAGCTTCAGCTCGGTCGCGGCCGCCCGAGCCCATGGAATCGAAACCGTCTACCAGGATCTCGCGCTGATTCCGCAGCTGCCGGTCTACCAGAACCTGTTCCTGGGCCACGAAGTGACGAGGCTCGGACCGCTTCGCCTGCTCGACAAGCGTGGAATGCGCAAGCTCGCGCGTCAGTACCTGGACGATATCCACGTGAACGTGCCCAGCGTCGACGCCGAGGCCGACCGGCTCTCCGGCGGTCAACGGCAGGCGATCGCGGTCGCCCGGGCCGTGCGCGCGGCGCCGAAGATCCTGCTGCTCGACGAGCCGCTCTCGGCGATGGGGGCGCGGGAATCCCGTCTCATCATCGACCTCGTCAAGGACCTTGCCAAGAGCGGCCGCGTCTCGATCATCGTGATCGATCACAACTACGCTCACCTCTTCGAGCTGTGTGACCGAATCAACGTCATGCAAGGCGGCCGCATCACCACCGACCAGCAGGTGCACGAAACGTCGCTCGAGGAGCTCACGGAGCTGATGGTCTCGAGCTATCGCCGTCAACTGGAGGAGGTGCAGAACGCCGGCGCCTGAACCCGGCCCACGCCGGAGTCGATGCGCATACGCGATCGGGGTCGACTTCGGCACGGAGTCCGGCCGGGCGCTCCTGCTCGACCTGACAACCGGCGAGGAGCTGACGGTCGAGGTTGTCCGGTATCCGAGCGCGGTGATCGATCGGACGCTTGCGTCGACCGGCGAGCAGCTGCCGCCTGACTGGGCGCTGCAGGACCCCGGTGACTGGGTGAAGGTGATCGAGTCGGGCATCCCGCCACTTTTTGAGCGGTCAGGCGTCAGCGCCAACCAAGTCGTGGGGATCGGTGTCGACTTCACCTCGTGCACGGTCCTGCCGGTGACGAGCGAGGGCGTGCCACTGTGCACGCTTGAGCGATGGCGTGACCGCAGGCATGCGTGGCCGAAGTTGTGGAAGCACCACGCCGCGCAGCCGGTCGCCGACCGGCTCAACGAGGTGGCGCTCGCGCAGGGCGAGGACTTTCTCTCGCGCTACGGCGGACGGATCTCCTCCGAGTGGTACTTCCCGAAGCTGATCGAGGTCTGGCTCGAGGACCGCGAGGTCCACGACGAGATGTTCGCGTTCGTCGAGGCCACCGACTGGATCGTCTGGTGGCTGACCGGGGTCGAGCGGCGCCAGAGCTGCACGGCCGGCTACAAGGCGATGTGGTCGGCTGACGAGGGGCTGCCGCAGGTCGCGTACTTCGAAGCTGCCTACCCAGGGTTCAACCGCCCAGCCGAGAAGCTCGGGACTTCGTTCGCGCCCCTCGGCACCCGGGCGGGGACGCTGCGGCCGGAGCTCGCGGCAAAGCTCGGGCTCGCAGAGTCGACAGCCGTCGCGGTGGGGAACGTCGACTCGTTCGTGTCGGTCCCGGGCGCCGGCGTCGAGCACCCCGGCTGCTTCGTGATGGTCGTCGGGACCTCGATCTGCGACATGGTCGTGAGCCCGCATGAGATCCGCATGCCCGGCATCACCGGGGTTGTCAAGGACGGGATTCTGCCGGGTCTGTACGGCTACGAGGCGGGGCAGACGGCCGTCGGCGACATGCTCGCGTGGTTCGTCGAGCAGGTCAGCGGCGGTCACAGCTACGAAGAGCTGGAGCGGGCCGCGGCGGGGATCGGACCGGGCGAGACAGGGCTGGTAGCGCTCGACTGGTGGAACGGCAACCGCACGATCCTCGCGGACGCGGCTTTGAGCGGGGTGATCTGCGGCCTGACGCTGCAGAGCACCCCGGCGGAGATCTACCGCGCGCTGCTGGAGTCGATCGCGTTCGGCAGCCGGCGGATCATGGAGAACTTCAGCCACCACGGGATGGCGCTACGAGAGATCGTCGCCTGCGGCGGGATCGCCCAGCGCAGCCCGCTGACGATGCAGCTGCTGGCCGACACCAGCGGCATTGCCGTCCAGGTCCCCGACTCGAGTGTGATCCCGGCGCGCGGGGCGGCGCTGTTCGGAGGGCTCGCCGGCGGTCACTTCCCCGACATCGCCGCGGCCGTCGCAGCGACGCGGCCGGGGACCGCCCATACGTACATGCCGGATCCGGCAGCGAAGACGATCTACGACCGGGTGTACGCGATCTACCACAGCCTCTACGACAAACTCGGCCGCTCGGAAGTGGAGCTGTTGCACGCACTCAAGCGGATCCGAAGCGAAAGGACTGCCACGAAGTGAAACCGAAGATCGGGCTCCTCGGCATCATGCAGGAGCTGTACGACGAGATGATCCCCGGGATCACCGAGCACCAGGGCTCCTATGCAACCTCGGTCGCCGAGCAGCTCAGCGGCGTCGCCGAGGTCGTCTTCACCCGCCCGGCGCGCAACCGTGACGACGTCGAGTCGATCAGCCGCGAGCTGGTCGCAGATGGCGTCGCCGGGATCATGATCGTGATGCTGACCTACGGGCCGGCGATGCGGAGCGTCCGCGCGCTGCTTGAGGTGCCGGTGCCCCTGATGCTCGCCAATATCCAGCCAGAGCGCTCAGTCGCGGCCAGCTGGGGCATGGATGATCTGACCTACAACCAGGGGATTCATGGCGCCCAGGACCAGGCCAACGCGCTGCTGCGCGCGGGGATCCCGTTCTCGGTCATCACCGGCGATTGGCGTGCTCACGAGTTCGCCGAATCGGTCGGCGAGTGGGCGCGGGCCGCGCATGCGGTCAGCTCTCTGCGGCGGACGCGAATCGCGCTGCTTGGCTACCCCATGAACGGGATGGGCGACATCCAGTACGAGTCGCCGGCGCTGCTGCGCCGGCTCGGCCCGATGATCGTGTCCGAGGATCTGGGCGCGTTGGCGAGGCGAATCGAGGGCGTCTCCGACTCGGATGTCGACCGGCTGCTCGAACAACATCACGAGCGGTTCGCCGTCGCCGGCGACCTGCCGCGCGAGCGCCATGCGTACGCCGCGCGGATCGAGCTTGCGATCCGGGCGATGCTGGTCGAGAACAACTACATGGGCTTCTCGTTTCACTTCGACTCAATCGGAGGCGACGGTCGCTTCCGGCAACTGCCGCTGCTGGCCGCCTCGGATCTGATGGCCGACGGCTACGGCTATGCCGCCGAAGGCGACACGAACACGGCGTCGCTGATGTGCGCCGCCCAGGCAATGATCGGCGGCGCCCACTTCTCTGAGATGTACGCGATGGACTGGGAACTCGACTCCGTGCTGATCAGCCACATGGGCGAGGGCAACTGGAAGCTGGCGCGCAAAGACCGTCCGGTGAAGCTGATCGACCGCCCGCTCGGGATCGGCAAGCTCGACAACCCGCCGACGCCGGTGTTCTCGGCCGAGCCAGGAGTTGCGACGACCGCCGCACTGGTGCCGCTCGAGGGCGAGCTCTATCGGCTGGTCGTCGGCCGCGGCGAGGTGCTCGACACGCCGGAGCTGCCGAAGGTCGACATGCACTACTTCCACCTCCGCCCGGCACAGGGAATGGAGGCGTTCATGGACGAATGGCTGTCGCTCGGCGCCCCGCACCACTTCGTCACCAACCTCGGCGACCACGCGGGTAGCTGGCGGCGGTTCGCGGAGCTGCTCGAACTCGACTACGAGGAGATCTAGCAAGTGCCCGCCGAGCTCGACGCGCTGCGCGAGCGGGTGCTCGTCGCGAATCTGGCGCTGGGCGTCCACGGCCTCGTCACGCTGACGTGGGGCAACGTCAGCGGCGTCGAGCGCAAGATCGGGGCCCTCGTCATCAAGCCGAGCGGCGTCCCGTATGCGGAAATGACCGCCGGCGACATGGTCGTCGTCGATCTGGAGAGCGGCGAGGTGGTCGAGGGCGACCGGCGCCCGTCGACCGACACGCCCACCCATCTGGCGCTGTATCGCGGCTTCGAGCAGATCGGCGGGATCGCGCACACGCACTCGACCTGGGCTACGGCTTGGGCTCAGGCGCAGCGCGAGATCCCGCTGCTCGGGACGACGCACGCCGACCTCAGCCCTCACCCGATCCCGCTGACCAGGGCGCTGACCGCCAACGAGATCGATACCGACTATGAAGGCGCGACCGGAAGGGCGCTGATCGAGGCGGTCGGCGAACGTGGCCCGCTCGCGGTCCCGTGCGTACTCGCGCGCGCCCACGCGCCGTTCTGCTGGGGACACGATCCCCAGGACGCGGTGGAGAACGCAGTCACGCTCGAGGCGGTCGCGAGGATGGCGTGGCTGACGACCGCGCTAGAGCCGGGCGCGCCCGCGCTCGACGCGGCGGTTCTGAACAAGCACCACCAGCGCAAGCACGGGCCGCAGGCGTACTACGGGCAAGCCTGACAGAGCCCGCCATCGCCGTCGTGATCGCGCCCGATGCGATCGAACGGCTGACGGCGTACGTCGCCGATCACGGCTGGCGCGAGCCGCTCGTCGTAATGGACGCGAACACACGGGACGCGGTCGGCCCGGACGGCGACGCGTGGTCACCGAGTTCGACGGGAACAAGATCGGGCGGATCACCCCGACCGGGTCGATCACCGAGTTCCCGATCCCAACCGCGAACAGCCGGCCGTACGGGATCGCGGCAGGCTCATCACCGCTGTTGACATAGAGAATGTGATTCTTCGAGCGTGGGTCGTGAAGCACGCCCGCGAGGACAGCAGCGAGGTCGTCCCGAGGGATCTCACCGTGGAACGGCGCGGCGGCGACGCGCACTTGACCAGTCGCGCGGTCGTCTGTCAGGCGACCCGGTCTGACGATCGTCCAGTCGCGGTCACTGGCCATCACGGCGGTATCGGCGTCGGCTTTAGCGCGCAGATAAACGCTGAAGACGTCATCACCCCCCGGCGGGTTCTCTACACCGATGCCACTCAACATCATGTAGTGGGACGCGTCGGCGGCTGTCGCATTGAGCAGCTCGATCGCACCGTCCCGGTCCATCGTGAGTTTTCGCGCCGCGCTGCTACCCGGTCCGGCGCCGGCTGCGAAGACCACAGCGTCACTTCCGCTGACTACCGGCGCGATTCGGTCGACGGTTGCATGCTCGAGATCGCAGATCGCCGGAACTACGCCGGCTGCTCGCAGGTCCTCAGCGTGTGCCGCGTTGCGGACCAGTCCGATCACATCGTCGCCGCGATCGACGAGCAGGCGTGCGAGTCGGGTCGCGACCTGCCCGTGCGCTCCCGCGATTGCGACACGCATAGCCCCAGCCTATCCCCGCACTAATGCGCCTGAGATACGGCCGCGATCTCGGTCATGCGCCGGTCAGGAAGCCGGCCATGTCTTCGGCGAACTCGACGTGGTGTTGGAAGAGGAAGCCGTGCGCGGAGTCTGGGTAGATCTTCAGGCGCGCCCCCGGGATCAGGCCGGCCAGTAGATAGGAATAGCGAGGGAGGATCATCGGGTCGCTATCCCCGGCCGCAACGAACGTGGGCTTGTCGATCGCCGAGACTCGCTCGAGCAGGGAGTGGTTGGGCTGCCCCCAGGTGCAGACGGCGTCGTACTGCGCGAGTCGGGTGGGCCAGTCGGTCGGCTCGTCGCGGTCGGCTGCGCGCGCTCCGTAGATCCGACCGAGGACCTCTTGTCCGGATGCCCGGCCCGCGTCCGAGCCGGTGAAGAAGACGCTCAGGTATTCCTCGGCCGAAGTATCCGGCTTGCCCACGGCGTCGATTACCTCAGACGCCCAGCCGTGCATCTCGCTCGCTCCCCGTGGCGCGGAGGAGGCGAGCACCACCTTGCGCACGCTCGAAGGACGGATGAGAGCGATCTCCTGAGCGACGAAGCTGCCGATCGAGAATCCGAGCAGATCGACGTTTACGAGCTCGAGTGCATCGATGAAGTCAATCGCATCGAGCGCCATCTGCGCGATCGTGTTCGGTGTCCTCCCACTTGACGCCGCGACTCCCCGGTTGTCGAAGGTGATCACACGCCGCCCACGCGCGAGCGCGTCGATTAGCGCGGGATCCCAGTTGTCGAGGTTGCCGCGAAAGTGCTGCAGCATCACCAGCGGCGTCGCATCAGATGGGCCTGTGGCGCGGTAGGCGTAGTGAACGCCGTTGGCGGCACTGAGCATCTGATTCTCGGCGTCCACGTACGTCGCGGCCACTGTGGTCTCGGGCACCTGTTCTCCTTTGCGTCGGCAGCTGCCAGGCATCGGAGAGTGCCGCCACGGCGGGGCGCCGTCATGGCATGAACGCGCGATCTGTAAAGGCCGTCAGCTCGATGAACTTACGGACGCCGCTGGAGCGCTGCGGTCGACGACGTGGATCTCGGTCATCGGAGTGGCGCACGGAGTCGGCGGCAGCTCGTGCACGCCGACCCGTCCAGCGGCGCGGTTGTGGCTCGAGCGGCGGGCAAGGGCGCTGGCGACCGCGATAGCGCTCAGGGCACCGACGAAGACGGCGTACCCGAGCGAGGCGTCGTGCAGATTCGAGTGGGTCACAGCGACCCCGGCGGCGATCGCCGGCAAGCTGAACGACAGGTAGCACACGACGTAGATGGCGGCCACCAGGCGAGCCCGCTCCGTCGGGGGGGCGAGCGCGGAGAGGATGCGGAAGGAGCCCAGAAAGGCGACGCCGAACCCGACCCCGGCGACGGCGGTGCCGATGAGCAGCAGCGCGGCCGACGGCGCCTCGATCCCGCCCACGGTCACGCCCACGCCGGCCAGCAGTGCGACCGCCCCCCAAAGCACGGCGTGCGCAGGGGCGGAATTGCGAAATAGCAGCGAGGACATGCTGCCCACTCCTGTGAGGAGGACGATCACGAGTCCGCCCCACAGCAGGTTGCGCGACCCGACGATCGATCCCGCCAGCGACGGGCCGAGCGAGAGATAGAAACCACCAAGCGCCCACAGGGCGACCATCCCGGGCAACCCTGCGACGAATGCACCGAGGCACGGGCGAGGGACCCCAAGCCGTGGGCGCAGCGAACGCAGCGCACCCGGATGACGCGCCACCGACTCGGGTACCGCGAGAACGGCCGGGATGGCCAGCGCGAACCCGCCGAGCAGCAGCCACCAGATCAGATGGGTCGGCGCCGTGGCGTACTGGACCAGCGCGCTGGTCACGAGCGCTCCGAGCGCCAATCCAAACCCAGGGGTGAAGCTGTTCACCACGGGTGCGCGGGTGCTGCCGGCTGGCTGCAGGTCGATCAGTGCCGCGCTCAGCGCGCTGGTTGCCGCCCCGACCGCGCACCCTTGTAGGACGCGGGCCGCGTAGAGCCACGCGACACCGTTGGCGGCGAGGAACAGCGACATCGCTGCGATCTCGACCACGAGCGCTCCCACGATCACCGGCCGCCTGCCGACGTAGTCAGAGAGCGCCCCCATCACCAGCAGAGTCGCGATCAGGGCCAGCGCGTAAACGCCGAAGATCGCGGTCAGCGTGGTGGCCGAGAATTGCCACTTCTGCTGATAGACGCCATACAACGGCGACGGAGCGCTCGACGCGAACACCAGCAGCCCAAGCACCACCGCGAGCACCCAGAAGCTGATTCCTCGTGGCAGAAAGCCCAGCACCGGCCTGCGCTGTAGCTCCCGGGAGGGGTTCACCGACGACATCTAACCCTCAGTCGAGCGCTCGCGCGTGCGGGCAGCGGCCACCTCCGGCGAGGGGACGACGATCACCGTCCGGTCGGCGTGCTGGATGACCGCGTGCGAGACGCTGCCCAGCAACAGCGACTTCACGCCCGTCAACCCGCGCGAACCGATGACGATCGCCGTGGCCTCGAGCGCGTCGGCCTCGTCGAGTATCGCGTCGGCGATCGTGGTGCGCTTCTCGACAGTCCGCGGCTCGGCGTCGAAGCCCAACTCGATCGCCAGCCGGGCACCCGCCTCAGCCTGCTGCTCGGCGTGCAACCGGCCGGCCTCGTCGCTCTCCTGCATGTCCTCGACGCCGCCAGCCAGTCCCAGCGCCGACGTGTCGAACGGGCTCCAGACGCTGAGGACGGTCGCCCGCTGCCCTCGCAACATCCCAGCGCCGCGCGCAATCGCCTCCTTGGCATCCGTGGAGCCGTCGTAGCAGATCACGATCACGAGCCGGAAGCCTACGCCCGCAATGTCGATCGAACCTGGCTTTGTTCGGCGATCCAGGCCGCCGCAAGCGTCGTCCAGGCCGCAGCGTCGCCGCCGCCTTGGGCCAGGCCGAGGCTGTGGGGGCCATGGGCGAAGACATGGACTGTGTGGGGAACGCGATTGGCGGCGAGCGATCTGGCCAGCCGATAGGTGTGCTCCGGCGGCACGTACGCATCCTCGGCCGTGTGCCACGCGAAGAACGGCGGCGAGGAGTCGGTCACGAGAGCGTCCAGCGAGGTCGAACGGCGAAGCTCGAGCGTGGCATCCTCGCCCAACAGGATCAGCCGCGCCGGTCGATAGGTCTCGGTCTCCATCGACGTGATCGCGTAGCCGAGCACCGCGAAATCAACCGCTTCGCTCAAATCACCCGGCGCGAGCGCAGCCAGGCCGGCCAGGTGTCCGCCTGCCGAGAACCCGATCAAGCCGATCCCCTCTGCGCCGTCGTCCCTGAGTCGCCGAATCTCAGCCCGCAAAGCGTTCAGCGGTTCAGGGTGGCGCACGTGGAGCGGGTAGCGAAACACGCCCGCCCGGAAGCCCAGCCCGTTCAGCCAGCCGACGATCGGCTCGCCCTCGTGGGCGACGTGTTGGGCATAGCCGCCGCCGGGGAGGACGATCAGGTGCATTCCGGCAACTCCGCCGCTCCGATACGCAGATACCCGCCGCTGACCCAGTCGACGATCAGGCGGCCGTATTCCTCAGCGGCCTGCTCCCACGCGAAGTGACCAGCATCGAGGCCATGGATCTCGCTATGCGGGAGAAGCTCAGCGAGGTACTCGTTGTTCGACCAGGGCACGAGCTCGTCGTCGCGCCCAGCCAAGATTTGGGTAGGGGTGCTGATTGTCGGCAACAGGTCGCGCAACACAGGATTCTGCTCCGGGTAGTGCCGAACGAACCTGGCGGATTCGGCGAACCGTCCGAGGTCGTAGGCGCTGACGTAATCCTCGTGGATTTCCGGCTCGCTGTCGCTGCCGGCGCCCGCCTCAACCGCGTAGCCGATGTTCGTTCTCGCGTCGAGCGCGCGCACGACGTCCAGACTGGGCGCCTCGATGACGTCCTTGAGGGCCCCACCCGCGTCGATCGGAAAGCGGACCGCGCCGCCGCCGACGGTCAGGCTAGTGACGCGCTCCGGAGCCTTTGCCGCCAGGAAGAGCGCGGCGGCGGTCCCAACGTCAGGGCCGACGATGTGCGGAGCGCCCATCCCCCATTCGTCGATCAGACGCTCCAGGAAGATCCCTGCGGCGTCCGGGGCGATGAGTTCTGGACGCGACTGGTCGGAGTGTCCGAAGCCGGGCAGGTCGATGGCGACCACCCTGCCGAGCCCTGCGACTTGATGCCAGATGCGACGGAAGGCCCACACGCTCTCGGGCCACGGAGCGAGCAGCAGCAACGTGGTTCCCGCGTCTGACTTCGTGTCGGCGAATCTCACACGGACGCCGTCGCACACGCGGAAATAGGTTGTGATCGACGATCTCTGCTCTGCGTTCATGCGGCCCAGTGTGGTGCGCGAGCGGTCAAACGACATCGCACGAATCTGCGATTCGATGCGGCTAGACGTTGCGGTCGTGGCCCGCCGCGATCCGGGCCAGAGCGAGGCGCGAGTTGATCTCGAGCTTGGCGAAGATGCTGCGGAGGTGGCTGGAGACGGTGTGCGGGGACACGAACAGCTGCTCCGCAACCTCGCGATTGGTGAGGCCCTGGGCGACAAGACGGGCGACGGCTAGCTCGGAGTCGGTCATCGCCTCCCAGCCGGTCTCGGCGCGCTCGCGCGGGACGAGGCGGCGGCGGATGCCATGGTCGCGCAGGCGTCCCCGAACGCGGCCCGCGTCCCAGGCGGCACCGGCTTCCGCAAACAGCGCCAGCGCGACGTCGAACGCCTCGATTGCGGCACCGACCGCGCCAGCGGCGGCGTGCGCGGCGCCGAGATCCTCGAGGGCGTATCCGCGCACGATCAGTCGCGGCCCGGTCGCGAAGAGTTTGACGGCGCGTTCGAGCTCCTCGATGTTGCCCGTGAGCAGTCCGCGGACGTGGGCCGCGGTCGCGACGATCGTCGCAACGCCGGGGTTGAGCTGAGCGCGTCGTTCCGCCTGGGCCGCAGCGACCCCCGCCAGCTCGTCGTCACCGGCGGCAAGCGCAATGCGAACGAGCGGGATCTCGTCGATCACGTCGATCGGGAACACCGGCACGACCGAGGTGCGCTGCTCGTGTCCAACAGCGCAGAGCGATGCGTGCGCCGCTACGGGATCGCCGTCGGCCATCGCCAGCAGGGCGAGCAGCCATGCCGCCTGCCGGCGGAAGTTGGGGGTGCTGTCCTCGAGAAGCGCCCGCGCCAGCTCAGCGGCCCGCTGCTGTAGACGTGCGTTCCCCTGATGCAGCGCGACCCGCCCCAGAGCAACGATTCCCGCTGCATCAAGAGCGCCGATGAACCGATCGCCTGACTCCGGGCCGAACTGGCCTTCGAGGATCGCGGCGGCGTCGTCTAACCGGCCCAGCTGGTGCAACTGCCGCCCCCGCCAGATCTCGAAGACGCGAATGGCCCAGGCGTTTCTGTCGCGCTGCGCGGCGGCGACGCCGTCGGCGGCCAAGCGCAGTGAATCATCCACGTGATCGAGCACGGTCCGGGTCTCGCAACGCCACTCTCGCGCGAGGTGTTCGCGTGCCCAGTCGGTCGTGCCGATTCCGGCGCGCGCCGCCTGCTCGGTCATCTCGAGCGCATCGTCGTAGCGCCCGTCCAGATAGGCAATAACGCTTTCGGCGAGGGCGAACGCGAATGCGGAGTTGGCATCGCCGTTCGCCTGCACGGCCTTGGCCGCCTCCGCGTGGATCGCTTTTGCTTCCTCGGCGCGGCCGCCGACAAGCAGGTTGTGGAACAGTGCGGCAAGGTGCCGAGCGCGCTGCTTCGCGGGCACCCCCGGAAGTGCAAGCGCCTGTCGGCCGGCGGCGACCCGCGCGTCGGGCGGGACGCGGAACATGCCCGCGATGCTGAGGAGCACCTCGGCCGCCTGCTCTGTCGGCAGCGCGTCGCGCAGCTGCGTATCGGCGAATGCGCGCGCCTCGTCGACGCGGCCCGCGGAGTGGAGCAGGACGGCGCTCTGGGCGAGGAGCGAGCCCCGGAGGTGGTGGTCACGCGGCGCAAGCTCCAGCGCGCGGCGGCTGAGATCCGCGCCGGCGCCGGGATCGGTGGTCGCGAGCGCGTCGCCGGCGCGCAACAGGATCGAGATCGCCTGCTCGTCGCCGGGCTCTGCGCTCACCGCGATCTGCGCAGCAACCTCGACGGGCGCGGCGCCGGCCCCCAGCAGCACGTCGGCGGCTTGGCGGTCGAGCGCCCGCCGGGCCGAAACCGGGACGCTCTCACGGACCGCCTCCCGCGTGACGTCATGGCGAAACGCGAGGCGGTCGCCACTCTCGACAAGCACCCCAGAATCCATGAGCTCCTCCACGGGCCCGAGCAGTGTCGCCGGGGACCGGTCGAGCATCCGGGCCAGGTCGGTGAAGGAAAAACGGCGGCCGAGCGAGGCGGCGACAGTGGCGGCCTCGCGAGCCGGCGCCGAGACGCTGCGCAGGCGCTCGCGCATCGTGAAGGCGACGCGGCGCGGCAGCCGCGCCTCGACGAGCTGGGCGCGGCCTGCGACGACGCGGATCAGGTCCTCGTCGCGCAGGCCGGAGAGGAGCTCGATGAGCACGAACGGACTGCCGCGCGCGCCCTTGACGAGGTCGAGCAGCAGGTCGTCGGGTTCGGCGTCGATGACGTCTTCGGCCACCTGGGCCACGGCTGCATCGTCGAGTGGGCCCAGGACGATCCGCTCAGCACCGCTCTGGTCCAGATGCTCGATCGCGCTGAGGACCTGCGCGGAGCCCTGGTTGGAGCGGTAGGCGAGGATCCAGGCCACCGGCAGGTCGGCGAGGCGGGCGGAGAGCGAGAGCAGCGCCGCGGCGGTCCCGCTGTCGGCCCACTGCAGGTCGTCGAGCGAGACCAGCAGCGGTCCGTCGAGGGCGGCGCGCTCGAGCAGCATCTCCAGGTCTTGCAGCAACCAGTAGCGCTGCTCGGGTAGCGAGCGGGGCTCCGGCAACACGGATCGCTCGAGCAGCGGGCGCGAGCCGTCGAAGAGCGCGGTCATCAGCGGAGCGAGCTCGACGACCCCCGCGGCAGGCTCAGCCGCCCCGGCTCCCACTCGGAACCCGAGCCGCCCAGCAACCCGGTCCGCTTCGGCCAACAGGCGGGTCTTGCCGATACCCGGCTCTCCCTCGACGAGCACCACCGCCCCGACACCCGAGCGCGCCCGATCAAGCTGAACACCGATCGACGCAAGTTCAGCGTCCCGACCGCGAACAACGGGAGTGCGGGTGCTCGCCAGGCCCAGAGCCGCGAGTCTACGTCGCTCGCTCAGACCCGCTTCGCCGTAACGCGCCTGCGCGCCCGCGGCGCGCACATCGGCGGCGGCGCCGTTGGAGGCGGCGTTCTTCGGGACTGAGGGTCCGGAGGGGGAGCGCTGCATCGCGGCTGAGAGCTCAACGATCCTCGGAGAGCAGCCGGGCCGCATCCCACGTTCATGCGACCTCTCCCGCTACAGGGCCCGAGCGCCACGAACGGAAGACATCGCATGACCATGCGATTGCGGACGCGGATCGCGACGGAACAATCCAGCGCATGCCCATGATCGACGTTTACGCCACCGCCGCGACCTTCAGCGACAAGCGCCAACTGGCGCAAGATTTGGCCAGCGCGGTGATGCGCTGGGAAGCGGTCCCCGAGATCCCGCTGTTCGCCGACAACACCGCGGCGTTCATCCATGACCTGCCAGCCGAGGCGATCTCGACCGCGGCGGGGCGCGGCGACTATGTACGTGTCGAGGTGCTCACGCCGATGGGCGTTCTTGATCGCGACAAGCAGCTCGGGGTCGTCAAGGAGCTGACCGAGATCGTGGCTCGCGCCGCCGGCGACCCGACCCTCGCGCAGCGGACCTGGGTGCTGCTCACCGAGTCGCCCGAGGGCGGCTGGGGCATCGCCGGACACGCGAACACCCAGGCTGACATCGCCGCGGCGGCCCGCGCGGCTCTCTCCCCCGGCGGTTAGGCATGGGGCGTCCGGATCGAGCTGCGCTGCTCACGCCGGACCAGCGCCGCCGGATCCTCGCCGACGGAACCGTGATGCCACTGCTCGGACTCGGGGTGTGGCAAGTGCCGGCCGGCCCAACGTGCGTGCACGCCGTCCGCTCCGCACTCGAGCTGGGTTACCGCCACATCGATACCGCCCAGGCATACGGAAACGAGTCGAGCGTCGGGCAGGCGCTGCGCGAGAGCGGCGTCGCGCGCGACGAGCTGTTCATCACGACGAAGTTCCACCCCGGGCGCCGCGACCCGCTCAGGGAGGCCGCCTACAGCATCGAACAGCTCCAGGTGGACTACGTCGACCTCTACCTTGTCCACTGGCCGGGAGGCGGAGCCACCTGGGCCTGGCCCGGGATGGAGGCCGCCCGCGCGCGCAGCTACGCCCGAACGATCGGCGTCTCCAACTTTGACCCCGACGAGCTCGATCAGCTCCTCGCCCGCGCAACCGTCGCACCGATGGTCGACCAGGTTCACTTCAACCCATCGGCCTATCGCAAGGCGCTCCTTGACGCATGCGCCGAACGGGATATCGCGCTCGAGGCGTACAGCCCGCTTGGCACCGGCGCACAGCTGGGCGACCCGGTCGTCAGGGGGATCGCCGACCGCCTGGGGCGAACCCCCGCCCAGGTGCTGCTGCGCTGGTGCGTCCAGCGCGGCATCCCGGTCATCACCAAGTCGACCCATCGTGACCGCATCGCCGAGAACGCTCAGATCTTCGACTTAGAGCTTGCCGGCCCGGACATGGAGGAGCTCGACGCCCTCGATCGGTCTGGAGGGACCGGAGAGGCGATGGAGCGCAAATGGTGGTGAGCGCTTGCGTGGCAGCGATCGCCGTACATGACGACGTCTCGTTGCATCTCGTCGATCGCGACGTGCTGACCAGCGTTCTCTTTGCTGGTGCGCCGCTGGCGACGGCGTCGACACCCTCAACAACGCGCGGCAGTCGCCGTCAGTCGGCGTCCGCGACGATCGAGCCCACTCGTTCCCCGATCGTTCGGTCGCGCGTGTAGACGATCGCGGCCCAGATCAGCGCCACAACGACGACGCCGCCCGCGATCGCGGGGTAGTGGTCAAACGGCGCGGGCTGTCCCGGCTTGACGAGCTCGTAGAGCGGGTACCCGATCGCCGCCGCACCCAGTAGCGGCAGCACCAGGTGCGTGACGACCGAGAAGCTCTGGCGCTCGAAGCGGTGGTAGTAGACCGGCAGCGCCAGGTTGGCGACCAGGTAGGTCAGCGCGATCAGAATCGTGCCCAGCGTCGCGATCTCGCCGAAGAAGGTCACCGGCGTCGTGTTCCAGCCGAATACGTAACAGAGCCCCAGCGCCAGCACGAGATACACCAAGAAGGCCACCCACGGCGTCCGGCGGGTGTGTGTCAGGCGCGCGACGGCCGACGGCAGCAGCCCTTCACGACCGGAGTTGAAGATGATTCTCGCCTGCGAGTTGGTCGCTGCGATCAGGCAGGAGCAGATCGAGACAAAGCCCGCCAGGTATGCGACGAACAGCAGTCCGCTGGCGACCCCACCGGCCGCAGTCAGGAACGGAACCGAGGCGCCGCTCAGCGCCGCAGCGTTGTCGTTGAAGCCGACCACCGTCGCGTAGGAGAGAAAGACGTAGAGCGCGCCGACGACGGCGATGCTCGAGAACACGGCTCGCGGCACGCCCCTGCGCGGATCGCTGTGCTCCTCGGCAAGTGCCGCGGAGTTCTCCCAGCCGACGAACAGATAGATCGCGAGCGGGAAGCCCAGCGACAGACCCGAGAAGCCGCGATGCAGGTGAGACGGATCGAACGGCGATGCGTTGATATGGCCGGAGTGCTTGATCAACAGCGCGATACCGACCACCAGCAGGAGTGCGACCTGGAACACGAACAGGGCGGCCGCGACCTTGGTGGACGGCTTGGCCCCGGCGACGATCAGCGCAAACGCAGCGATCGACAGCACCGCGCTGCTCGCCTGCCACGGGACGGTGATGCTCAGGTAGTGCTTCAGGATCGTCTCGAGCAGACCGCCGGAGATCACAACCACCGCGGCGACCGCGATAATGTAGCCGACGCAGAGCACCACCGCCGTGACGACCGCGCTATAGCCGCCGAACGCTCTGCCGATGAAGGTCACGAACGAGCCGGTCGACGGCCGCGAGCGCGAGAACTGGCTGATCGTGTTGCCCAGCAGCGCGATCGCGATCGTCGCAGCGATGACCGTCAACGGCGCGGCGATCCCGGCGGTGGCCACGATCGTCGCGAACGAGAAGAAGAAGCTCATCGCCGGCGCCATGTCGGCCAGGGTGAGGGAGGCGATATCCCAGGTGTTGAGGACCCCTCGCGCCAACCGGCCGTCGTCTGACGGGGGCGGTCCCACCGCCTCCTTGGCACCAGCGCCGATTGTCGCCATGAGCCATCCCTCCTCCGAACAGTCCGCCCCGAACCCCGAAGAATATATCCCTTCGTCAGCGATCTGGAGTCGTGTCCTGATCGTGTGGCTAAATGCTCGGTACAGATTGCATGGCGTAAAAATGTTGCCGTTACGCCGCGGCTACCAACGCGGCCCCGAGCAGGCAGAGCACGTGGAATGTCTGGTCGACCATCAGCCAGAGATTCGGGGCAGTCTCGGGGGCGCGCTTTATCTCTCGCAGCCAGATTCGAACGAGTTGACCGTCATCGATCAGCAGATGCGGGATCGCAACGAGCGCCCCTACCGCGACGGCGCGGGCAGCGCTCGTTTCTAGACCGATCCAAACGAGAGCAGGAATGAACGCGACCGAGTAGTTCAACAGGTGCCGGCCGAGCGCGCGGCGTGAAACAGGATCCCTCAGCCCGCGCACCTTGTTGACCGCCTGCCACTCGGTCTGCAGCAGGAAGTCCCCCACCAGGTGGGACACCAGCAGCGCGAGCAAGGCCGCCGGCCAGCTCACACTAGGATCGCCTGTGAAGCTTCGGTGGCAAGCAGGTGATCATCGTCTCAGAAGGGGTCGGCACGATGGGCTCACGGGTGTCGGACAGTGCTGCCCTCGGACTAGAATGGCGCGGACCGTATGTGCCGCGTTCTCGCATACATGGGGCGGCCAATCTCGCTCGAGTACCTGCTGTTCTCGACTGACAGCTCGCTGGCCCGTCAGGCGTACAGCCCTCGCATGATGTCCACGTTCATGAACCTTGCAGGGTTCGGAATGGCGGCGTGGGACGAAGCCGCTCGCAGGCCGGAGGAGCCGCTCATCTATCGTGTCACTGCCGTCCCGGTATTCGATCGCAATCTGCGAAGCCTGGCGGAGAAGGTCGCCCCAACCTGCCTGGTGGCGCACGTACGGGGCGTGACACACGCAGCTGATGAGGTGATCTCCGAGCAGAACCTGCATCCGTTTCGCTACAGCGGCTCGACCGTGACGCTAGCCCACAACGGCCATTTGCGTGAATTCGCCCGAATGCGCCACGATCTGCTCGAGTTCATCAAGCCCGAATTCGCTCGCCGCATAGAGGGGACAACGGATTCGGAGTGGCTCTACGCGCTGCTGCTCTCGCTGCTCGATGATCCTTCGCACGCCCCGAGTGTCGATGAGCTGGTTGATGCGACGGTCCGCGTGTTGTCGATCGTGCGTCGTGTGCGAGAGCACCACAAGATCTGCACCTCCTCGCCCGTCAACTTGTTCATCAGCACTGGTCGATCTCTAGTCGTAACGCGCTTCTCGTTCGACTACGGCTGGTACCCGGACGACGATCTACTCCTGGAGACCGACTTGCCGTACGTAAGCCTGTGGTACACCGTCGGCGGGGCGTTCGTTGAGCGGGACGGAGAATGGATGATGAGCAACGACGACGACGGGCCCCAGTCATTGATCGTCGCTTCAGAGCCATTGACTCGCGACGTGTCAACCTGGATCGAGGCGCCCGAATACTCGCTTCTAAGTGCGTGGTTCGAGGAAGAAAACGTGAGAACGGAGACGCGCCAGCTTGCGGCTTGATCGTTCAAACGCAAAGTGACTTCAGACGGCTGGCTAGGCCTCGGCGATCTCATCCAGATCCTCCGAGAGGTTCCTCTGTTCGCCGACCTGCCGGTGGACGAGCTGGGCGATCTCGTCCGCGTGATGCAGCCGATCAAGCGCGAGTCCGGCGCACTGCTGTGGAGGCAGGGAGAGGTGGCAGACGGCCTCCACGTCATCGTCGACGGCGAGATCATGGTCTCCCTGCGGCGGCCTGGAGGTGTTCAGCTGCCCGTCGCCGCCCTCGGAGCAGGGGATGTCGTCGGTGAGGTGCCGCTCATCGACGGGGGAACGCGTTCCGCGAGCGCGCGCGTGGAGCGCACCGCCCGCTTGCTGTTCCTGAGCAGGGCGGACTTTGGCGCCCTCACAGTTCGCCGACATCCAACCGCCGCCGCGGTCAGGCGGCGGATCTGCGCACTCGTCTGCACACGGTTGCGCCGCAATTACGAGCACCTCGCGGCCTCACTCGTACCGGCGTCGGGAAACGATCAGCCAGCCCCTACCGGGCAGGCACAGGAGATCGACGTGGCCAGGCCGCCGATCGGGTACCTGCGGCGGCTGGCCTTCTTCGAAGGATTCGACGAGCCCGACCTGAACGAGGTGGTCGATCGCTCGTGCCTGCGGTTTGTCACCCGCGGCCACGTAGTCGCGGCCGAGGGAGATTCGCCACGAGCCTGTTACATCATGCTCAATGGTGCGGTCGAGGAGGCGATCGAGCGTGGCGACCGACGAATTCCAATCGGCCTTGCCGGACCCGGACGGGCGTTCGGATACATCGGGTTGATCGATGGGCAGACGTCCGCGCTCACTGCAACCGCCCGCGAGCGCTCAGTGATGCTGGTCGTTTCCGCATCGCTGTTCGACGAATGCCTGAATGGATCCAGCTCCGCGTCGCGGGCATTCTTCACCGCCATCGAGCGCGATTTGATGAGAACTCTGCGACGCACGGACGCGGGTTTCGTCAGGGCGGTTCGCAGCCACTAGCGGCAGTTCAGACGTTGACCGCGCGCGCCAACCCCACTTCGGCGCGCTCCAGCAGCGCCGGCATGCCAAGGGACTGAGCGGCGTCGCGCGCCAATCCGAAGAGCTGCTTGGCGCGATCGGCGTCAGCCGGGTTGCCACGCTCGGTTAGCTGCTCAGCCCAGAACACGCGCCCGCGTGCGGCCCAGGCGGGTGCGTTGAGGCGGTCGTTGAGCTCGATCCCGGCGGCCAGCCGGACGTCGGCTTCATCGTGCTGGCCTAGCGTCGCGGCCAGCATGCCACGGTAGACGTCGATCGCTCCCTGGCAGCTCTGGCCCTGCCATATCACTGACCCGGTTGCCACGGAGAACTGCGCGGATAGCACGTGTGCGGCAGCACGGTCGCGCAGGCCGGCGGCGAGAATCGCATAAAAGGCGAGCGTCACGGTCGTACAGCTGTCGTACGGCAGGCTTTCGAGGCCGCGTTCCCAAGCCTGATCCAGCGTCCGGCGCGCTTCGGGGAGCCTCCCTGCCTCGACGTGCGTTGCACCAAGGGAGCTGCGAACGATGTGCACTTGAGGAAGGGCTGCGACGGTCGCCTCGATCATCGGGAGGACCTCGTCCCAGCGTGCCTGGAACCACAGTTGATAGACCAATTGCGCGTTGGCGCTTAGGACGGCATCGGGCTGGCCGCTGTCCGTGCCGAGCGCGAGTATCCGTTCAGCACCGTCCTTGATGTCCTCGGGAGATCCGCTCAGCACGACAAGGGACTGCGCTTGCATGACGTCCCACCACCTAAGCGTGGGCTGGCCGACTTGCGCGGCGATCGAGCTGCATTGCTCGAGCGCTTCGCGCGCGCCGTCGATATCTGCGGCCTCGCCGCGCACGTCCATCGCGTTCAGGTGCGCCCAGTAGCGGAGCACGGGGTCGTCGAGCCGCTCGGCGAGCTCCAGCAGTTCCGCGGCGTTAGCGCGGCGCTCCTCGAGCGCTCCGGGCGCCCAGATCGCGTACGGCCGATCGCGTAGCACCTGAGCGAGCGCATGGTGATCCGGGCACAGACGTGCGAGCTCCAGAGCTTCGTCGCTGAGTGCACGCCGACGCTCATAAACGGGAGCCCACGCGAGCTCGAGCGCGAGCAGGCTCAGCAGTCGCGCCCGAGTCGACGGCTGATCAGCACGAGTCTGTGCGAGCGCAGTTTCCAACAGCTCGACTCGCTGCTCGTCGACTCGGGCGACGGAACTCGTCCGTCCGCGGTTGTTGGCCAGCACCGCGCGCACGAGACGATCGGAGTCGTCTCGCTCAAGCGCGATTTGAGAGGCCTCCAAAAGCTTTCGGCGGAAGCTCGAGCCGGCCTCTCTCCCCGCCTCGCCGAGGCCGATCAGGAGGTCACAGCGCAGCATTGGGTCGGGCTCGGGTTGCCCGTCGAGCAGCTCGAGCGCCTGGGTGAACCACTTCACGGCTTCATCGGGAACCAGACGCTCCAGCGCGCGCTCACCCGCAAGGCGCGCGTATTCGATCGCCTTCCCCGCCTGCGCCGGCCGCGTCGCCGCCGCCCAGTGCCTCGCTAGCTCGCCGACGCGGTCCCCTGGATCAGCGCCGCAGAGCTCCTCGAGCTCGAGCGCGACTCGCAGATGCATCCGAGAGCGTCTGGTCGGCCCCAACGCCTCGTACAACGCCTCGTTGATCAGCGCGTGCGCGAAGCTGAAACGGCCGACATCATCCGTCGATTCGCTGAGGACAGACGCCGCCACCGCGGCCTCCAGCTGATCCAGGACTCCAGCCTCGCTGACATCGACCAGTCGGCTCAGAAGGTCAACATCGAACGAACGGCCGATCACCGCCGCCGTCGTGAGAAGCTCACGCGCTGATTCCCCGAGCCGCTCCACCCGGCGATCGATCACATCGCGCACGCTCTCCGGCATGGCGGTCCCCTGCGCGCGGTCGATGCTCCACCGGCCACTGTCCTCGTCGAACACCAGCATCCCTGACTCGGTCAGATGCCTGAGGATCTCGCCGACGAAGAACGGGTTGCCGCCCGTCTCGGCAGCGATCTCTGCCGCGAGCGCGACGCCGTGCGCATCGAGCTCGTGGCCCGCCGCCGCGCTCAGCACCTCCGCCACCTCTTCCGCCCCCAGACCAGCAAGCGCGATCCGCTGGACACCGGGTACCCGCCGCAGATCCGCAAGCATGCCGCTGAGCGGATGCTCGCGGGTGAGATCGGAATCGCGATACGTCACGATCACGTGAACGGCACCGCGCTCGACGGTCCGTGCGAAGTGCTTCAGGAGCACGAGCGACTGCGCATCCGCCCAGTGGAGGTCGTCCAGCACGAGGCACACCGGCACGGTCTCGGACAGCGCTCGCAAGAGCCCGGTAACGGCAGAGAACAGAAGAAAGCGCTCCGTCTCCGGATCAGAAGTCTGGGGCGCCTGCAACCCGGGCACGCGCCGGTTGAGCTGGTGCCCCAACCGGTTGAGCTCACCGCCATGGCGCTCCACATACGCGGCCAGGAGATCGTCGGGCGCGTGCTCGACCAGGTGCGCGCACACCTCGATCCACGGCTCATACGGCACAGCCAGCTCTTCAGAGCACCCGCCCCAGCACACCACGAACCCCTCAGCATGCGCCGCGTGCGCCGAGTACGCAGCCAGCCTGGTCTTGCCGATGCCCGGCTCACCCGCGAGAAACACGACCCTTCGCTCACCGCCACGCACCGCCGTTCGAGCCTGCTCGATCAGCGCGCGCTCCTGCATCCGCCCCACGTACGAGACCGCCGGCACCGAGCGCAACACCGACGGCAACGGCCACCGCCCCACCCCAGCGGAATCGGCCGACTCGTCGGCAAGCGGCGTCCAAAGCACCGCGAACGCCTCAATCGGGTCGGGGATCCCCTTCAGCTCGAGCTCGCCCACCGACTCAAACTGAACCCCTTCACACCGGCCCGCCAGCATTCTCACCAGCGGTGAGACCAGGATCCCGTCCGATGGCGCCTGATCACATAGCCGGGCCGCCTCGATCGACGGCATCCCGAAGTAATCCCCATCCTGCACGGTCGACTCGCCCGCACCCAGTCCGATCCGCACCTGCAGCCGCTGCGCAGCGCGACGATACCTGCGCTCAATCAGCTGCTGCATCAAGGCTGCACAGCCGACCGCCGCCGACGCGGACGAGAACGCGACCAGAAGTCCGTCCCCGGTGTTCTTGTACTCCCGCCCTCCCGCTGAGGCGATCGCCTCACGCAGCACGCCGAAATGCTCATCGCGGAGCTCGTCCGCCAACGCTGGACCGACGCGGGATGCCAATCGCGTGGAACCCACGAGGTCGGTCTGCAGAATTGTCGCCAGCTCAACTGACTCCGACACGAGTGACCCCCCGGGGCTAGCGCGCGCAAGCCCCTCGCGATTGCGCCTGACAGTCTGACTGATACGCCCGCAACGAGCAAGGCACGCTCTCCGTCAGGTAGTGAGTCCGGGTGAAAAGTGAGTCAGATGATCGGCGATCACGCCTTCGGCGACCGTCGCGCTCTGTGAGTAACCGGCCACCGCCGTGACGAACACGTGGCTGCTCAAACTGCACAACGTAAGAGCGGTCGCCGCGTGGACAGACGCTGTCCGCCGGCAGCCCCGCAGCAACGCGATCTCGCCGAACCCGTCACCCGGCCCGAGATGACCAATCGGCAGCCCGTCACCGATCACACTCGCCTGTCCTCGCTCGATCACATAGAAGTCGTGTCCATCATCGCCCTGCTCGAACACCACCCCTCCCGCCGGGAGCTCGGAGCGGCTCAACCCTGCTGCGAGGTGCTCGATCGTGACTTCGGGCAGCCCTCGCAGCATCGGCACGAGCTGCAGCAGCTCGACGTCTGCATCGCGGACGCGCATCCGACGATCAAGGGCGTTGAGCGCGCGCCAGCACGCCAGCACGCCCACGGGCGTGAGGCAGCCGACTATTACCAGTGCGGGCCGGATCCCCAGTGCCGCGATCACACCGGATGCGAGGATCCCCCCGGCGGCGGCGCCGAGCGTAATGCTGCCCTCAAACGCGGCGAACACGCGTGCCAGAACCGCGTCTTCGGAGAGGCGCGCGAGCAGGGTGAACACTCCGACGTCGACGAGCGCATTGCCGATGCCGACAAAAGCCAGCATCACGACGGCAACGGGCAGATGCGTGGCAATACCAATCACGAGGAGCGGTGCACCCCATACGGCGACGCCCACGCCGAACCACCGAGCGAGGCCACCGCGACCGACGAGCAAGGTTGCCGACAGCGAGCCGACCACTGCGCCGGCGCCGACCGCGGCAGTCAGCCATCCGACGCCTGCCTGGCCGGCGCCGAACACCTTGATCGCCAACACGACGGTGAACACGGTCAACGCACCACGTGTAAGTGTCTGCAGCGTCGTCAGGCCGGTTAGAAGCGTCAATGAACGGTCCGCCGCGATCGTTCGGAAACCCTCGAACGCTTCGCGCAATGGTTTCGTGGCCAACGCCCGGGACAGCCGCGGCGGTCGCTCATAGTGGACGCCTACGATCACCGCTGACGCGAGCGCCGAGGCGGCGGCCGCCGCGGCGAATACCGCGGAGGGGCCGCTTATCTGCAGAAGCAGAGCCGCAATCAGTGGGCCGACCAGCGTCGCGAGCGAGTCGAGCAGTCCCCGGACCACGTTCGCGCTGGTGAGCTCGGTAGGCGTCGTGCACAGCGTAGGCAGCAGCGCCGAATGAGCCGGCCGAAACAACGTCTGCGCCACGGTCGCAACCACGAACGTCAAGTACACGAGCCCGACCGGCCCGTTGGCGACCCCAATCCCAGCGGCGATGCCGAGCATCGACGCGCGCACGACGCCGACCCAGACAAGGACCGTTTCGCGACGCGTTCGATCGGCGACCATCGCGGCGAACGGCGCAACGAGCGCCGCGGGAACCATCCGGGCCAGTCCAACGAGGCCCACCGCAGCGGCTCCTCCGTGCCGAAACGCAACCACACCGATACCGACAGTCGCAGCCCACTCCCCAGCCCAGACGGCGCCGAACGAAACCTGCGCCCGTTTCAGATTCGAACTTCGGAGGTTGACTCCGCACGCCGCTACGGAGTCCACGATCCGCGCCCAAAGCCGCACGAGCATCGGCCAAGTATCTCAGCGCCACGCGTAACCGAAAGAGCCTCTGCGCGCTCGCGCCGCGCACCGCCTGCTGCGCTTCGAACTCGGCGTCGGCCAGCACCCCGCCGATGCTATGGGCCCAAGTGGATCAGAGCTGCGCTCAGAGCTCGCCGGTCGGAACAGCGCTTGCCGGGATCGACTTGCCGAGGTACCGGCGCGCGACCAGCGTGGCGAGCGCGATCTGCCGCGCCCGCTTCTCCCCACGCCACGCCACCGTGATCGTGAGCAGATTCCTCCCATCGGTCGTCAGCAGCTTCGACTGGTCAGGGACCCACGACGCGTCCAACCCGAGCTTCGGCACTGTCACCGGCGGCCTGAATTCCCGCACCGCGGCGAACTGCTGCTCATCCTCCTCGATCGTTCGCTCCAACCGCTGATAAGGCTGCGGCGAGGAATCGATGTTGACGGTCACGGACACTCCCGGACCGTGAAAATGACACTCCGGCTCCGCGTTGTTCCCGGTCGTCGCTCGGGCCTCGAGCGCGCCGGCACCAACCCCGGTGTCGCGAGCGATCACCATGCCTGCCGCCGGCGCGCACACGGGCGGCGGCTGCGGGCGCGACGCCGCGTTCCGCGACGACGCCGACGAACGCGAGGATGTGCCACAGCCGACGAGGGCCAGACCGGCCAGCAGCACGACGATCACAGGGGCCCCGTCGCATCGCTCGCGGTTCATCTCGCCGGGCCACGCCTCCGGCTGCGATACGCGCGCGCTTTGACGCGTGAGCCGCACACCGACATCGCACACCAGTGGCTGGCCTGGTTGCGGCTGTGGTCGTAGAACGCCCATCCGCAATCGTGGCCCGGGCACGCCTTCATCCGCGACCAGCTCCCATCGAGCTGCGACAGCGCGACGATCGTCGCGATCAGCGCCAACGCGCCGTCAAGATCCCGCGGCTGCGGCTTGAATTGCGGAGTGCCGGCAACCGCGAACTGGACGTAGATTCGCGGCACGCGCAGCGCCCGGTTCAGTCGAGCCACGGCTTCGGGGTCCTCTGACGCGCCGTTATTGGCGAACAGCATCGTTCGCAGCCCCTCCCGCACCGCGAGGACTCGGCGGCGATCTGACTCGGTCAGGGCGTACCGGCGACCGAACAGCCCGTGCTCGACGAACCATGTGCTGAGCGCGCGGGGGCTTGCAAGTTCCTCTTCGTTGCTGCTGGTCAGATCCCAGCGACTGTTGAGAAACGTCTGCACCAGCTCGAGGTCGCCGGGGGCAGGCCGGCGATTCCCGGGTGCGGGCCCACGGTCCACCCTCGCCGTCGCGTCCGTCAGCTCCACGCGACCACCGACCATTCACAACTGGTGCTCACCACCGAAGCACTCTACGCTGGTGACGCCGAGCGCACAAGCGCCGGTCGGTGGACCGGATGGGCCGATCCACGAAGGGCCCGATCGGCGGCCGCTCACCCTCCGGAGATCGCGACCCGCTCGGTCACCTCAAGCAGATCGGAGCGGTAGCTGTCCAGGCCGGGAACGACCGCTCCGGGCACCTTGCCGCGGTCGTCGATCTCGCGCAGCCGAACGGCGAGCCCGTGGTCGGGGTGCGCCTCGAACTCGCGCACTTCGCCGTCGCTCATCGCGCCTCCCTGAGCGGCGAGCGTCCGCGCCGATACCTCGCTCAGGCACTCGCGGTAGGCGGGATCGGTCGCCACCAGGTAGCGCTTGGCGGCGACGTGGCGTTCTGCCATCCACGCCACTCGCCGGCCGACCCGGGGCGTCAGCCACCGCGCACCGGCCTCACCGTGGTGCTCGCGGGGGCCGTCGTACGGAATCCCCGCGACCGCGGGCGCGCGCGCGATGTCGTGCAGTAGGGCCGCAACCACGAACTCCGGGTCTCCGACCTCACGCCGGGCGATGTCCGCGCACTGGAGCGCGTGCTCGAGCTGGTCAACCGGCTCGCCGTCGTACGGGAGACCCTGCATCGACTCGCACGCGGCGATGATCTCCTCGACGGTCGCGCGCGCTCGGGCGCTCGGCGGGGTCAGTCCCACGGCAGCGTGTACAGCTTCGTGAACGTCATCGCGCGCATCGCCTCGCGGACACCCTCCTTGACTCCCAGGCCGCTGTCGCCGACGCCACCGAACGGGGTCAGTTCGGTGCGCCAGCCTGGCACCTCTCGGATGTTGACGGTTCCGGCGCGCAGTTCCCGGATGCAGCGGGAGATGGCGCGCCAGTCGAACGTGCAGACGCCGCTCGAGAGCGCGTACGGGGTGGCGTTGGCGGTGGCGATGGCGCCGTCGAGGTCGCGAACCCGGATGATCGGTGCGACCGGCCCGAACGTCTCCTCCGCGACGAGCGCGGTATCGGCCGGCACGTGGTCGAGCACCGCCGGGGCCAGCAGAGCCCCGTCGCGCTTGCCGCCGACGAGCAGTGTCGCGCCCGCGTCGACGGCCTCGTGGATGCGGCCTTCGATCCGGATCGCGGCGGACTCGTCGATCACCGTGCCGACGTCGGTCGCGGAGTCCAGCGGATCTCCGCACCGAAGCGCGGCCGCGCCGGCGGCGACCCGCTCGGCCAGTTCGTCGGCCACCTGATCGACGGCGATGATCCGTTTGACCGCCGTGCAGCGCTGACCTGAGTTCTTGAATGCGCCCTGGACGGCAAGGGTTGCGGCCTCGTCGAGGTCAGCATCCGCGAGCACGATCAGCGGGTCGTTGCCGCCCAGCTCCAGCACCGCGCGGCGATAACCGAGCCGTTCTGCGATCGACTTGCCGATCGCCACGCCGCCCGTGAAGGAGATCACCTCGACGGCCTGGTGGCGCAGATACTCGTCCAGGATCGTCGCCGGGTCACCGCACACGACTTGCGCGGCGCCGTCGGGCAGCCCTGCTTCGCGGATGATCACGTGCAGCTCGAGCGCGCTCAGCGGAACCTTCTCAGACGGCTTCACCACGATCGGGGCGCCGGCGGCGATCGCCGGCGCGAGCTTGTGTGCCACCTGGTTCAGCGGGTGATTGAACGGAGTGATCGCTCCGACGAGCTGGACCGGTACGCGCAACGTGTGCGCCCGCCGGTCGCGCCCGTGGGGCGAGACGTCGCCTGCGTACGTGTCGCCGTCGTCGCGCAGCGCCTCGATCCCGGCGAACCGGAACACGTCAGCCGCACGGCCAACCTCGTGGGTGCTGTCCTTCAGGCACAGCCCCGACTCGGAGGAGATCAGCAGCGCGAGTTGCTCGCGACGATCGAGCAGCCGGCCGGCAACGCGCGAGAGAATCTCCGAGCGCTCGTAGCGGGAGAGCCGGTTGCGGTAGGCGGCGCCCGCGTCGAGCGCTGCACGCACCTGCTCGGCGGATGAGAGCGGCGCCTCACCGACGAGCTCACCGGTGTAGGGCGAGTGGACCGGGAGGGTGGCGAGCGCCGTCACTGTGAGTCAGGCGAGATGGTTGAGCAGCAGATCATGGAGGTCCCGGTTGCGCAGGTCGCGGCCACGCAGCGAACCCTCGCGCAGGCGGTCGCTCACGATCAAGGGGACGCTGCGCTCGTGCAGGCCGCCGTGGGAGCGCAGCGAGCCGTGCAGCTTGGAGAGATCGTGCGCCTCCCGTGAGCGGCCGAGCACGGTGTGGGCATCGGCGAGCACGATCAGGTCCCCGATCCGATCGGCCGGCAACTCGAACGCGTCGGCCGCCGCGAAGCGATCGAGCACCGCCTCGACACCGGCAAGCCCGGCGACGGCGCTGCGGGCGCGCTCGAGTTCGTCGAGATCGTCGAGGTGGATCCAGGCCAGCGAGCCGAGCGCGGCGTGGTGGACCACGTATGGATCGGTGATCGGGCACAGCGTGTGCCCGCTGAGGACCCCGGCGGCCGCCAGCGCCTCGTCGAGGAAGCGGATGTTGGGTTCGCCGTTGGCGTCCGTCTTCGCACGCATGCCATGGTCCGCGGCCAAGCCGACGACGAAGCCCTCGTCGAGCGCACGGCCGATCGACTCGTCGACGGCCCGGTAGAAGTCGTCGGCCATCGTTTCGCCCGGCGCCGCCGAATGCTGGACGAAGTCCGTGAGCGATGCATACACGAGCCGGGCATCGAGTGCAGCGGCCAGGGCCACAGCGAGATCGATCGTGTAGGGCGACAGCCGCCAGTCGTAGATGTCGGGGTTGGGCCGCCCGATCGCGTCGACCACGGAGGTGCCGTCGGGTAGTTGCTGTTGGTGCGCCAGCTCGGCGCTGAACGCGGGGACGCCGCCGGTCGCGAGCAGCGCCCTGAGCTTGTCCTTGGCGGTGACACACAGCGCACCGATCCCGGCGGCCTGTGCGGCGGCGTGAATCGTCGTCGCGCGGAGGAAGCTCGGATCGGTCACCTGCACCTCGTTACCGCCGTCGTCCCGGTAGTGGTTACCGGCGATCCCGTTCGCCGCTGCGCTGACCCCGGTGACGATCGCGACGTTGTTTGGGTTGGTGAACGTCGGAACCTGCGCGCGGCCGAGCACGTAGCTGCCTCCGCTGGCGAGCGCTTCGCCCAGCCGCGGCATCAGCGAGCGCTCGAGCGCGTCGTCGACGTACTCCGGATCCCACCCGTCGGCGCAGATGGCCAGGATCGGGCGCTCGGGCGCGCGATACGTGCGGTCGTTGGCTTCGAACTCGATTCCCGGCATCGCAGATCTGACTATACAAGTCTCCGATAGCGGATCGGGCTGATCGTGTGAACACCATGTGAACCGGGCGTTAGTCGCCTAAGCACGGGCCTTTGGACCGTATAGAGTTATCTATACAAGATGATCAATTCGGCAGCAGCAAGCCAAGTCTTGGACGCCGATGTGTGCGTCGTCGGGGCCGGCATCGTCGGACTGGCGCACGCGCACGAGGCGCGCCGACGGGGGATGCGGGTCGTCGTGCTCGATCGCGACCACCGCGCCGTGGGTGCGAGCGTGCGCAATTTCGGACACGTGTTCGTCGGTGCGCTGGCGGACGGCGATGACCTCGAATGCGGGCTGCGATCGCGGGAGCGTTGGCTTGAGCTCGGCGGCCGGGCCGGCCTGTCGATCATGGAGTCGGGGACGCTGCTGGTCGCGCAGGCTGAAGACGAGCTCGCGGTGCTCGAGTCGGGCAGCGCCAACCCCCGTCGCGGCGCCCGGCTGCTGACGGCCACCGAGGCGGGAACACTGGCGCCGATCCCGACCGGCGCACTCACCGGCGCACTGCACAGCACGCTCGACGTGCGAGTCGATCCGCGGGCCGCCGTCGCCGGTCTGGCGAGCCTGCTCGCGGACGACCCGCAGGCGTCCATCGTATGGGGGGCGACCGTGCATGCGATCGAGCCCGGCGTCGTCCATGGCCACGGGATCACGGTTCGTGCGCCACTGATCGTCGCCTGTCCCGGGCCGGACTTCCGGGTGCTGGCACCGGAGCTGCGGACGGGCCTATCCGAGCTGACGCTGTGCAAGCTTCAGATGCTGCGGGTCGCCGCGCCCGGCGGACGACGCTACGGTCCCGCGCTCGCCACGGGCCTCAGCCTGATCCGTTACCCCGCTTTCGCCGGGCTGGCGGCGGCGGTCCCGCTGCGCGAGCGGCTGCTCGCACAGCGACCGGAGCTACTCGAGGCTGGGATCCACCTGCTCGTCACGCAGCTTCCCAGCGGCGATCTGATCATCGGCGATACGCACACCTACGGTGATACGCCGGCGCCATTTGGCGAGGAGCGATTGGACGAGCTGCTGCTCGCCGAGAGCTGTCTGCTGCTCGGGACAGAGCGGCTGGAGGTGCGCGAGCGCTGGCACGGGATCTACCCGTCGCGCGCGGACGCCGGTCACTTCGTCACCACCGCGCCGATGCCCGGAGTCCGCGTGGTTGAGGTCGTCTCCGGGCTCGGGATGACCATGTCACTCGGCCACGCAGCGGCGACGCTCGATGCGCTCGTCGGCGAGGCGAGCACGGTCGTGTAGCTACCGGTGCCGGGGCAGCGGACTCATCGATGCGTGATCGCCCATCGCGGCTCCCACGGCGAGGGCGTGACGGAGAACACGATGGCGGCCTTCGAGCGGGCCGTTGCACTCGGGGCGGACATGATCGAGCTGGACGTCCGGCGCACAGCCGACGACGAGCTGGTGATCTTTCATGACGGCGCGGTCGGGACGCAGCGGGTCGGCTCGCTCACGCTGGCTGAGCTCCGGCGGCGCGCGGTAGCCGAGGTGCCGCGGCTGCGCGACGTGCTCGATTGGGCTTCGGGGCGAATCCCGCTGGACGTGGAGCTCAAGGAGGGCGGCTATGTCGGGCGGGTGACCGAGCTGCTCGCGACGTTCGTGGCCGACGGCGGCGAGCTGCTCGTGACCTCCTTCGTCGACTCGATCCTGTCGAAGCTTCACGAGCTGCCGGCACGCCGAGGGCTGTTGATCGAGCGCAGCGCCGCCGGTGCGATGGAGCGTGCCCTGGAGTGCGGGGCGCAGGCGCTTGTGGTCGAGGCGGATCTGGTCACCGATGCGCTGATCACCGAGGCTGCCACTGCGGATCTGAAGTTCGTCGTCTGGGACTTCATGGCGTCCACCCGATCGCACGCCGCGCTGCTGCGCGATCCACGGGTGGCTGGAGTCATCACCGACGACGTTCCCGGGGCCCTGGCGGCGCGCTGACCCGGGCGCGCTGACCCGGGCGCGACTCCGGAGCCGCCGCTGCGTTTGACTCAGTCCGCAGCCGGGGTCGCGACCGGGCTTGACCCGGGCTCCGCGACGGCTACCCGGTCCGCGACCACCTTCAGCACGACGCGGGCGCCGAGCTGAACCGCGGTGTCGTGGCTCGACGTCTCGACCATGACCTCGTGACCGCCATCGAGGCTCACCCGGAGCCGCACCGATGAGCCGAGGAACGTCCGCTCGAGAATCTCGCCGGGGCCGCCGGCGTCGAGCGTCGCCTGGAGAGCCTCTGGCCGCAGGAGCGCCTCGACCGCGGTGCCGGGCGCATAGGTGTCGGGTTTGCTCACCGGCACGCGCTGGCCGAGCACGACGACCTCCCCGTTGTCGGCGATCCGGCCGGGAACGCGGTTCATCGCGCCGACGAACTCCGCCACGAACGGGGTCGCGGGGTGCCGATAGATGTTCTCAGGCGTATCGATCTGCTCGAGCTGACCGAAGTTCATGACGCCGACGCGGTCGGCGAGCGACAGCGCCTCGGACTGGTCGTGCGTGACGAACAGGGTGGTGATCCCGAGCCGCTGCTGCACTTGGCGGATCTCGGCGCGCAGTTGCAGCCGGACCCGTGCGTCGAGCGCCGACAGTGGCTCGTCGAGCAGCAGTACGGTCGGCTCGATCGCCAGGGCGCGGGCGATGGCGACTCGCTGCTGCTGGCCACCGGACAACTGGAAGGGGTAACGGTCACCTGCATCGCTGAGACCAACCAGCTCGAGCAGCTCATCGGCACGCGTCAGCCGGTCGCCCTTCGCCCGCCCGCGCATCCGCAGGCCGAAGGCGACGTTCTGGCGCACCGACATGTTGGGGAACAGGCTGTAGGCCTGGAAGACCATGCCCATGTCCCGCTTGTGCGCCGGGATCCTGGTCACGTCCGAACCACCGACGCTGATCGTGCCCGCGTCCGGCCGGTCGAAGCCGGCCAGCAGCCGCAGCGCGGTTGTCTTGCCACAGCCCGAGGGGCCGAGCAGAGCGACCAGCTCGCCCGGATGGAGCTGCAGGTCAAGCCCCTTGAGCGCAGTCACCGTGCCGAAGTGACGCTCGACGCCGTCGAACTCGACGCCAACGCCGGCGGTGCTCGATCCGTTCGCCGGGGCCAGCGACGGCGCGGTCTCGGCGTGGCCGGAGGTGCTTTCGGTTGTCATCAGATCACCCGTACGGATTTTGCCCCGCGCCGTCGCGTGAGGAAAGTGAGCATGAACAGAAGCAGGAACGTGAACACCAGCGCCGTCAGCGTCAGCGCGACCGAGATGCCCGGCGCGTTGTCCTGCTGAGTGAACTGGATCATCTCCAGTGGGAAGGTGAGGTTGCTCTGGTCGACGAGATTCGAGATCACGACCTCGCCGAGCACCATCGCGATCGTCAGGAACATGCCACCCAACACAGCGGTCTGGACGTTGGGGAGCACAACGCGCCACAGAGTGACCGGCCAGCTGGCGCCAAGACTCCGTGACGCGTCGACGAGCGTGTGCAGGTCGATCGCGCGCAGGCCGGTGTCGACGGCGCGGTAGACCAGCGGCATCGCCAGGATCACGTAGATCGGCGTCAGGATCGTCAGCGGGTGGTTGAAGAAGTCGTTGACGATCCACAGCGGCGCGGTCTCCTTCATCTGCAGCAGGCCGGCAGCGAGCACGATCGGCGGCACCACGATCGGCAGGATCGTGATCGCCTCCAACACGATCGTGAGATGCGGCAGCTTCAGCCGCACGAGCACGGCCGTGGGGAACACGATCAGAACGACGACCACCGCAGTGATCGCGGCGATCTCCAGCGACAGGAACAGTGCGGAGCGGAGCTCGCCGTTGTTGACGATCGTCGTGTAGTTGCTGAAGCTGTAGTTGCCGTGCTGGTTGATCAGGCTGAACTTGATGCTGGCCAGCAACGGCGCCAGGTAGAAGATCCCGGCGAGCACCAGGACCAACACCCGCCAGGTACGCGGGCGGCCGCGGCGGGTTCCGCGCCGAGGCGGCGCACCTTGGCGCTCTGGAAGCGCGCCGTCGAGCGGGCCCGCGAGCGCGGTCATCGCAGCCACTTCCCGGCGCGGCGTTGCACGAACCAGTACCCGCTCATCACGATCGCGACGACGATGATCATCTCGGCGCCGAGCGCCAGGCCGACGTTCGGCGAGGTGACGATCACGTTGTTCGACATCTCCGTGAAGATCTTGCAGGGCACGACGGGGTTGGCGCACGTGTTGAGCGCCAGCATCGTCGCGAACGCCGAGAACGCCGAACCGAAGAGGATCAGCTCGGCCGCGAAGAACGACGGCATCAGCACCGGGATCGCCACGTGGCGCAGGTACGCGAAGCGGGTCGCGCCGAGGTTCGTGGCCGCTTCCTCCCATTCTGGCTTCAGGCCCTCGATCGCCGGGGTGATGAAGATCACCATCAGCGGAATCTGGAAGTAGAAGTAGCAGAGCCCGACGCCGAACTGGGAGGTGATGTCGAAATGGCTGACCAGGTGGAACCCGAACAGGTCCTTGAGCAGGACCGTGGCGACGCCGAGGTTGCCGAACGTGGCGATCCAGATGAACGCCAGCGGCGCGCCGGCGAAGTAGGCGAGGACACCTGAGGCGCTGGAGACGATGCGGCGGAGCAGGCCATCGGGCTTACCCGCCACGACCGCGGCGGCGATCGCGAATCCGGCCAGAGCGGGACCGAGCGATGCCCACAGCGACAGGATCAGGCTGTTCTTCAGCGGGATCAGGAACTGCGATTGGGAGAAGATCGCGCTGAAGTTGGACAGCGTGAAATGGGACGCGGTACCGGGCCCGTTGTTCGTGGTCAGGGCGCCGTGGATGACCTCGTACAGCGGTCCGCCGAGGAACACCAGCACGTACAGCAGGAACGGGAGCAGCCCAAGGTAGATGCGCTTCGGTGCGGGCACCCGAGCGCGCGGGCGGCGCGGACCGTCGTCCGCACTACGACGAATCCCGCGGCGCCGGGGCGCCGCGGGAACCGTTACTGCGGGAGATACCGGCGAGACGCCGATGGCTACGAACTCCACCCCGCTGCGATCAGCTTGCCGGCCGCGGTCAGGTCGGCATTGCTCGGATACGTCGTCATCGTGGCGCTGACCGGCGGCAACTTCGCGGCCGCGGCCTTATCGATCGAGCCGTTCTGCTGCAGCGCTGCCATCTCGACCGGGCGGGCGTAGCCCTTCAGGAAGTTGTTCTGACCCTGGGTCGAGTACAGAAACTCCTCCCACAGGCGCGCCGCGGCTGGATCCGGAGCGGTCTTGGAGATCGCCTGGGCGTAATAGGCGGCCCATGGCTTGCCCTGCGGCAGGACGACCTTCCACTTGGTCTTGGAGGGCAGGCCCCACGAGCCCGCCGCGTTGAGGTAGTCCCAGTTGATGATCAGCGGGCACTGACCAGCGGTGATCAGCGATCCTGAATCGCAGTCGGTCTTGTTGAAGTTGCCGACGCTCTGCAGCTTCTTGAAGAACGTCAGGCCCGGCTGGGCGTTCGACAAGCTGCCGCCGTTGTTCACCGCGGCCGCCTGGACGGCATTCGTGGCGGCGCCGGCCTGACCCGGGATCCCGTTCAGCGCGACGGCGTTCTTGTACGCGGGCTGGGTCAGCTGCGACCAGCTGGTCGGGCAGCTCTTCAGCACGTTCAGATTGCAGCCGAACGACACGTAGCCGCCGTAGTCGTTGAACCACCGACCCTGCGGGTCCTTGTTGGCCGTCGGGATCATGCTCCAGCTCGTGACCTGATACGGCGCAAACAGAGCGGCGTCCTGCAGCGCGAAGCTCTGGCCGATGTCGACCACATCTGGAGCCGTCGAGCTGCCACGGCCGGTCTCGATCGCCTGGATCTCCTGAGCGCTGGAGCCGGACGGGATCGCGTCGTGAATCTTGATCCCGTACATCTGCGTGAATTCCTTCATCTGGGTGCCGTAGTTGGCCCAGTTGGCGGGCAGCGTGATCACGTTCAGCTGCCCTTCCTTCTTGGCGGCGGCGACCAGCGCGCTCATGCCGCCGCCCGCCTGCGCCGAGGTCACCGTCGACCAGTTCGCGGAACTGCCAGCGCTCTTCGAGCCGCCGTTGTTCGAGCTGCTGTTGTTCGAACTGCCGCAGGCAGCCACTGTGAGCGCGGCGCCGGCAGCGGCGAGCACCACCGCATACGGTCGGATCGACCGCCCGAATCGCGCGCCCACGCGACGATTGATGCTTCTCACGATGCCTCCTCAGAAAGAGAGATGGGAGTCTGCAGAGCCCTACGCTCGTCGACGATGACCAAGCCGAGCCCCCGTGCCGGCAAACGTATTCTTCCACCACCAGACCCTGGTTACGAAAATGTTAACCCGGGGTTGTCTATACATTTGCGTTTGCGCGCGGTCTAGCGCTTGCGGCCGCCGACGAGCGTCAGCCCGACGCCCGCCCGCGGCAGCGCCACCCGGTTGTGAATCGTGACCGCGAACGCGTCGCCTCGGTAGCTGTCGATCGACCATTCAAGCGGCGATCCGCCCGGGTCGAACATGCGGCGGCGAACCTCCAGCAGCGGCGCGCGGCGCGAGACGCCCAAGAGAGCGGCGTGCTCGGCACCGGCGGCGATCGCGGCGATCGCCTGCTGCGCCTCGGCGAACACCACACCGCGCTCGGCGAGCTGCGCGTAGACGGAGCCGTTGTCGAGGTCGGAGTCGAACAGCAGTCGGCCGACGGGCTCAATGAACGTGCTCACCTCGATCATCGCCGGCGTCCCGTCGAGCAGCCGTAGGCGGCGGTACTGGACCACGTTCGTGCCAGGCTCCAGGCCGAGCTGGCGTGCGACCTCCGGATCTGCCGGCCGGCGCGTGAGCTCGAGCGTGCGGGCCCCCGGCACCCGCCCGAGTTGCTCCGCCCAGGCCGAGAACGAGATCATCTCGTTGAAGCTCTGGGCGAGGGTGGGGCGAGCAACCACCGGCTGGCGCCCCCGCCCACCGGTGATCAATCCCTCCGCGCGCAGCGCCGCGAGCGCCTGTCGAACCGTGCCGCGCGAGACGGAGAACCTGTCCGACAGCTCTGCTTCGGACGCCAATGCTGAGCCCGGTGACAGCGCCCCGGATTGAATCTCCGCGCGCAGCGTTGCTGCGATTACGCCGTGGCGTGAGTTCGGGATGGCGGACGCGGACATGTCAGATGTACGAACAAGCGAGCACGCTTAGATTACGGGGGTGCACGGCGTCCGACCGGCGCCTCTCCCACAGGATCTGACGCCGGCACAGGGAGACTCCAAACGGAACCCAGTTCCCGGAGGTCGGCGATGACCTCGCGCGTTGGAGGGCGCGCCCCACGGGTGATCTGGATCGCTGCGAGCCCCGCGCTCCGAGACCCCGCGACATCGCGCTCGAAATCGTTGCCGACCATCACGCCTTCACTGGCGTCGACGCGCAGTCGGCGCAACGTCTCTTCGAACATCCTCGTGTCGGGCTTGCCCGCGCCGACCTCCTCGGACACGACCACGCTCGCAAAGAAACCGGATAGGCCGGTCACTTCGAGCTTGTCCCGCTGAAGCTTCGACAGCCCGTTGGTGACCAGCGCGAGTGGGACCTCAGCGCTCAGCCGCTGCAGAACCTGGATCGTCTCGGGATACACGCTGAGCGCGGCCAGCCGCGTCGCTCGCCAGAGCTCGACCAGTTGCCGCGTCAACGGGCGCTCGGACTCCGGCAGAACCGGATCGAACGCATGCTCGAGGTAGTACGGCAAGAACTCTCGAAGGCGGTCGGCCTGGCTGCCGTCCGCCGTCAGCGAACCGTGCATGAGGTCGCTGGCGCCGACGTGAACGGCCGCCAGGTAAGCCTGGACCGGCGCGTGCTCGCGCAGCACCTGGCTCGCGGCATCCGACAGCGCGCGAACGCGTTCCGGGGAAGACGATCCCCAGACGCGTTCGGCGACCGCAGCGAAGCCAGCCTCGATCGCCGGGTCCTCCGGGATCAGCGTGTCGTCGAGGTCGAACAGCACCGCCCGGTAGCGCACCTGCCGAATCATTCCAGCCGGAGACGAGGGTGGCGGCGACGTGGCGGCCACCGTCGCCCCGACCGTCAGGCGGAGGTCGCCGCAGGGGTGGCGGTCCTTCAGCCGATCTTCAGGTGGCGTCGGGGACAATCGCCGGGCGATGGGCGACCCGATTGGTCGAGTGGTGGTGATCGAGGACGAGCAGCCGGTGCGCGATGCGGTGCTCGCCGCGCTACGCGCTGAGGGGTTCACCGCCGCCGCGTTCGATGATCTCCCCGGGCCCGGAGACGTGCTCGCGGTCGCGCCCGATCTGGCGATCCTGGACGTGCTGCTGCCGAGTGGCAACGGCTTTGAGCTGGCAGCGCAGCTCCGACAGCAGCATGAGCTGCCGATCATCTTTCTCACCGCCCTGGACGCCGTGGCCGATCGAGTCGCCGGACTCGAACTGGGCGCCGACGATTACCTGGTGAAGCCGTTTGCGCTCGAGGAACTGATGGCGCGCGTGCGGGCTGTGCTGCGCCGGCGAGGGGCGATCCCGCAGGTCCTGGAAGTCGAGCGCCTGCTGGTCGATGAAGAACACGGGCTCGCGTCCCGTGACGGTCGGGAGCTCGCGCTGACCTCGACCGAGCTTCGACTGCTCGCGTTTCTGATGCGTCACCGCGGACAGGCCCTGTCCAAGGACCAGCTGTTGACCCAGGTGTGGGGCTATGACGCGTACGACCACAACCTGGTCGAGGTTCACATCAGCGCGCTGCGGCGAAAGCTGGAGGCCAACGGGGTGGGCGGCGGTAGTCTCATCCACACGGTCCGAGGGATCGGCTACCGCTTCTCACCGTGAGGGGCCACCGACCGACGCGCACGCGGCTGATCGCCGCATCGATCCTCGCGATAGTCGCCGCGCTTGCAACATTTGTCGTGGTGATCACGGTCCGCTACCGCGATGGGCTCGAACAGCGGCTTCGCACGGACCTCACATCCGGGGCCGCCGCGCTCGGCGCGGCACGCACGCCCGCAGCGCTCAAGCCGGTGATCGCGTCGCTTGCAGCGGAGGGCATCTCGGTCGACCTCGCAGGGATCAGCGGCCCGGGCGGGAGCCTTGGAATCGCCCCGGGCGCGGCGCTCGTGACCGTGCACGAGCTGATCCAGGTCGGCGGCAGAGCCGTGCCCGCGACGCTGACCGGCAGCCGTGCCGGGATCGACGGACAGGTCCACAGCCTGGAGGTGACCGAAGCGATCGGCGGCGTCATCGCGCTGGCGCTCCTGGCGGCACTCGCGCGCGTACTCGTGCTACTTGATCGCGCCGTCTCGGAGGCGCGCAGCTCTGAGGCGGCGATGCGAGCGTTCCTCGCCGACGCCTCACACGAGCTACGCACGCCGGTCGCCGCGCTTCAGGCGACCGCCGAGCGGCTGCTGCGAGATCAGCCGCCGCGCCCAACCCGGGACGGGATCGAAGCCCAGCTCGCGCGTGACAGCCGTCGCCTCGGGCATCTGATCGACGACCTTCTGAACCTCGCACGGCTTGACGCTCGCGAACGACCACACCGCCAACCCGTCGACCTCACTGACCTCGCATCGGCTGCGGTGGCCGCTGCGCGCGCCACTGACCCGGCCGCACGCGTCGAGCTTGTCACCAACGGTCTGGTTCGGACCACGGGTGACCGCGACGCGCTACTTCGCGCCGTCCGCAACCTGCTCGACAACGCCTTCGCGGTCGCTGACACGGTCGTGGTCGAAGTCACCCAGGCACCCAACGGCCCGACCATGTCGGTGACCGACAACGGCCCCGGCGTCCCCGCCGATCAGCGCGAACGGATCTTCGAACCGTTCGTCCGCCTTCCCCGGAACCCGCGCGGCGGCACCGGCCTCGGGCTCGCGATCGTGCGCCGGACGCTCGAATCACACGGCGGCACGATCACGTGCGAACCGAGCCCGAGCGGCGGCACTCGATTCACGCTACGGCTACCGGCCGAGGCGCGCGATCAGCGCGACTGATCGCGAAGACTGCCGATGCCCAGCGATCCCTGGTCGCGCTCACTCGACGGCGCCGGCGCCGGCGCGTCGGCATCGTTCGCCTCAACCGTGTCAGCCGATCCCAGATCCTCGAGCAAGGCTGCCGCCGGCACGAAGAAGAGGCTGCCGCTGACAGCGGTCGAGAAGTCGAGGATGCGATCCGTGTTGCCCGGTGGATCGCCGATGAACATGTTGGTCAGCATCTGCTCGATCAGCTCCGAGGTCCGGGCGTAGGCGATGTAGTAGGTGCCGAACTCACCGGCCCCGACGCGACCGAACGGCATGTTGAAGCGCATGATCTGGCGTTCCTCGCCGTCGGGTCCCGTGATCACGTTGAGCGCGAGATGCGAGTTGGCCGGCTTCACGTCGTCGGGCAACTCAAGGTCCGCGAGCTTGGTCCGGCCGACGATCAGCTCCTGATCCTCGGTGGACAGCGCGTCCCAAGCGCGAAGATCATGGAAGTACTTCTGGACGATCACGTAGCTGCCGCCCGCGAAGGCCTGATCCTCATCGCCGATCAACACGGCCTCCACGGCGGCGCCACCCTCCGGGTTCTCGGTTCCATCGACGAACCCGAGCACGTCGCGCTCATCGAAAGAGCGAAAGCCGTGCACCTCATCGACGACCTCGACGAGGCCGCGAAGCCGCTCGACCAGCCGCTGAGCGAGCTCGAAGCAGAGGTCGAACCGGTGAGCCCTGATGTGAAGCAGTAGGTCACCTGGCGTCGCGACGGCGGTGTGGCGCGAGCCGACGAGCTCGCGAAACGGATGCAGCCCGTCCGGACGGGGACCGGCGGTCAGCCGATCCCAGAGAGCGGCCCCGATCCCCACCACGCACGACAGCTCCGCCTCGGGGACGCGGAATCCGACCGAGCGCTTGACCCCGGGTACGTCGGCCAGCACCTCCGCGATCTCCCCCTCGGATCCCGGCAGCGCTGTGAGGATGAGGAAGATGGCCGCCTCGGTCGGCGCACTGAGAATCGGTTGGGGCTCACGCACTGACACCGTCGGCTGCCAACATACGGGAAGCGGGCGGGAATGAGAGTTCGACGATCAGTCCGCCGTCGGCCCGTGCGTGGACGTTGAGCTCGGCGTGGTGAGCGTCGGCGATCGCCTGGACGATCGAGAGCCCCAGTCCGTGGCCGTTGTTGTGGCGGGTCCGGGCGCCGTTGAGCCGTTGGAAAGGTTGGAAGAGGCGCTCGATCTGTTCGGGCGGGACGGTCGGGCCGGTGTTCGCGATCGTCAGAATGGCGTGGCGGTCCCGGGTCCCGGTGGTGATCTCGAGATGTCCGCCTGGGGTGTTGTGGCGGATCGCGTTGTCGATCAGATTGGCGATCAGACGCTCGAGCAACCTTGGATCGCCGTCCGTTGGCGCTGTGGCCAGTGTTTCTTGAACGCCGAGCTCGAAGCCCGCGAGCTGGGACTCGCGGGCGAGCATGGCCTGGGAGGCGATGACCGCGAGATCGAGCCCCTCGTGGCATTCGACCCCGGCCTGGCCGCGCGTGAGCGTCAGCAGCGCGTCGATCATCTGCTCCAGCTGTTGCTCGGATGCGAGCACGCGCTCATGGGCCGTGCGCAGCGAAGCGAAGTCCGCGTCCGGGTCGGCGAGCGCGACCTGGATCAGGGCTCGCTGCCGTGTCAGCGGCGCGCGCAGCTCGTGTGAGGCGTTGGCGACGAAGTGGCGTTGCGCCTCGAACGCAGCGTCGAGCCGACCGAACAGGTCGTCGAGGGTGTCCCCGAGTTCCTTGAGCTCATCCTGCGGGCCGTCGAGGGCCAGGCGCTCATGCAGATTGGTAGAGGAGATCCGTCGGGCAGTCCGGGTGATGGTGCGGATCGGTCGCAGCATCCTGCCGGCGACGAGCCAGCCGGCGAGTAGCGCGAGTACGGCCACGATCGCAAGAGCGATTCCCGAGTCGACGAGAAGCTGATGCGAGTCGGCGGCGCGCTGCGCGGCTTGGACCGGCCCCACCTGTGCCAGCTGGTGCACATCATCAGCCAGCTGATGCTGGCCCTGTGTCAGCTGATGCTGGGCCGCGGCCAGCTGATGCTGGATCCGTGCGACCAAGGTCGGCACAGTGAATACGAGCCCGGGATGAGTCCGTTTCAGCTCCTGCCGGGCCTGTCCCACCGCGTACGCGGCCTGTGCCAGCTGAGGCGGACGCTGGAAGACATTGTTGGGTTGGCCCTTCGGCGGACCCTTTCCAAGCGGACCGGCAAGCTGGAGCTTCTGGAGCGTGGCAGCGTGAGGCACCTTCGGCAGGTGAGGGGCTCTGTATTCGGTCGCCCGTTGAAAGAGGACGTACGTGATCGCGACCAACGCGACGCCGGAGAGGAGGAACAGGCCGCCGTAGAGAGCGGTGAGCCGGAGCCGGGCCGTGCGTCGAGGCAAGCGCAGCCAAGAGCGTGGTGCAAGGCGGGGGCGCGCGATGTCCATCACTGACCTCCAATGCGATATCCGGCCTTCGCGACGGTCTCGATCACGGGGGGATCCCCGAGCTTTGCGCGCAGCCGGCTGATCGTGATCCTCACGGCGCCCGTGAACGGGTCGGCGTTCTCGTCCCACACGCGCGCGAGCAGCTCCTCCGCCGAGACGACCCGACCCTGCGCGGCGAGCAGCAACTCCAGCGCCCCGAACTCCTTCGGCGTGAGCTCGAGAGCACTCCCGGACCGCTGGGCGCAGCGCCTGGCGGCGTCGAGCATCACATCACCGTGCTCGAGCACGGGCGGGATGCTCGGCTGCGCCCGCCGGGCCAGCGCGCCGATGCGCGCCACCAACACGGAGAAGTCGAACGGCTTGGGCAGGTAGTCGTCCGCGCCGAGCCCAAGCCCGTCGACCAGATCATCGTTCGCGGCCGCCCCGGTCAGCATCAGCACGCGGCTGCGGCCGCCGGCTGCGACGAGCTTGGAACAGACCTCATCGCCATGGAGGACGGGCAGGTCGCGGTCGAGCACGATCACGTCGTAGTCGTTGGTCAGGGCACAAGTCAAGCCAGCTCGGCCGTCGAGCGCGACATCGACCGCCATCCGCGCGTGGCGCAGGCCGACGGCGACCGTCCGGGCCAACTCCTCGTCGTCCTCGATCACAAGCACCCGCATCTGTGGCTCCTTGTCGTGATCAAGGTAGCGACCCCGTGTTTCAGCGGTGTTTCGCCCGCGCAGGCGGACAAACCGCTGCCGGCGTCAGACGACGAAACGGGGACGAAACAACCCACCGCGTACAACCGATCCGGGAGTGGACGTGACCCAAGGAGGCCCGATGACAGACAGCATGAACACGAACAGGGCTCGCCCGCCGCAACCGCGCCTGCTCACCGCTGCCGCCGCGCTTGCGGTCGCAGCGGCGATCGCCGCCTGCGGCTCGAGCGCACCGGCGGCGACGGGCTCCGCGGCGGCGGCGGCGTCCTCGACCGGCAGCAGCTCAAGCTCATCGAGTGCGATGCTGGCGTTCTCGAAGTGCATGCGCGCCAACGGCGTGCCGAACTTCCCCGACTTGAGCAGCAACGGGCTGCGGGTCGCTGCCAGCGGGCAAACGATCTCGGTCAACGGCGTCTCGGTCAAGGCTCCGGCGTTCGCGAGCGCCCGGCAAAAGTGCGAGCCGTTGATGCCGCATACGCGGGCGACTCAGGGCCAGAGCGCGCAGCAAGCGCGGCGGGGGCTTCAGTTCTCACGTTGCATGCGCGGCCACGGCGCGCCGAACTTCCCCGACCCGAAAGCCATCGGCGGCGGCGGTGCCAACCACGTCGCCTACCTACCCGGGGTCAACCTCGGGGCGCCCGCCGTACAGGCCGCCGCCAAGGCCTGCGGCGGATTCGGACCCAAGGGCCCATGACCCGAAGCACACCCGCAGGAGGACAGATGCGAGGCACCACTCATACGAACAGACCGGGCCGGCCGCGAGCGCTCGTGCTCGCCGCCACTGCACTGCTGAGCGGGGTGCTGGTGGCGGGGTGCGGGGGCAGCTCTCCCAGTCCGACCTCGGCGTCGACCGCTGCAGACGCCGGCGCTCGGACCACCACCGGATCGACCATCGCCACCCCCGGAGGCACGACCAGCTCGGGCTGGACTGCGCCAAGCGCCTACCGGTCGGGGCCGCTCGGGTTCGCCGAATGCATGCGCGCGAACGGAGTGCCGAACTTCCCAGACCCGCAGCCCGGAGGCGGGGGGTTTAGCTTCCCCACGAGCGCCGGATTCATCGGATCGCCCGCGTCCAGAGCAGCCCAGGCGAAATGCGGGAAGTTGCTGCCGGGCGGCGGCGGTCCGCTCAGCCCGGGGCCGCCGGCGTCGGCACAGGCGATGGCGCAACTGCGGAAGGTCGCCGTCTGCATGCGGTCGCACGGTGTCCCGCAGTTCCCCGACCCCAGGGCGTCGGCTCCGTCCAACGTCCACCTGGGCGACTACTCCGAAATCACCAACTACGAGGGAGCGATCCTTCTGTTCCCGGCGACGATCGACATGCAGTCGCCGGCGTGGGAACAGGCGGCCGCGGCGTGTGGCCCCCTCGCCGAGAGCTTCAACCACCCGCACCACTGATGGCAACGGGAGTCGACGCGAGCAACGCGACCGACAGCTCCCCCGCTCCCCGCCGGCGACGGATGGCGCTCGCGTTGGGGCTGCTGCTCGCGGCGGGGGTGGCGGTGGCGATCGTGCTCGCCACCCGCT
Source organism: uncultured Solirubrobacteraceae bacterium (assembly GCA_963712675.1). GTDB lineage: Bacteria > Actinomycetota > Thermoleophilia > Solirubrobacterales > Solirubrobacteraceae > Palsa-465. Next base: position 408,760 of record CAVQJF010000011.1, on the reverse strand, counting down.
CGCCGTCGCCGCGGGCGAGCGCCAACGCGAGCGGCGGGGCCGGCGTGGCGAGCGTGCAGCGCCGCGACCTGGTCGAGACCGACACCGAGTCGGGCACGCTCGCCTACGCCGATCCGCAGACCGTCTACAACCGGCTCAGCGGCACGATCACGTGGCTGCCGACCGTCGGGCAGCTGATCGAGCCGGGCCGGACGCTCTACCGGGTCAACGGGCGCCCGGTGGTGTTGCTCGACGGGGCGCTGCCGGCGTACCGGGCGTTGAAGGCCGGGGACGGCGACGGGCGGGACATCCTGCAGCTCAACGGCGACCTCGTGCGGATGGGGTTCGCCGATGGGCAGATCACGATCGACGGTGCCTGGCAGGCCGGCACGACCGACGCGGTCGAGCGCTGGCAGGAGTCGCTCGGGGAAAAGCAGACCGGCAAGATCTCGCTCGGCCGGATCGTGTTCCTGCCGGGCGCGCAGCGGGTGACACAGCTGGACACCACCTGCGGGTCGACCGGCGGCGGAACCGGCGCCGGCGCGAGCTCGAGCAGCGGCTCTGGCCCGAGGAATGGTTGTGGCGTCTCGGCGGCGAGCGTCACCGTTGCCGCGCCGCATCCCGAGTTCGTCGACCTGACCACGTCGAGCGCCACGACGCCGACGCCGGCGACGACAACCACGACACCCACGCCCACCACGACCACGACGACCGCGCCCGCACCATCCGCAACCACGACGTCTACGACCACGACGTCCACCACCACCACAGCCCCGGCGACCTCGACGACCACGAGTCCGAGAAACACGAAGCCCCGATCCGGGCACAAGCGCGGCGGCTCCGGCAGTGGAGGCAGCTCTGGCAGCGGCACGCACTCGGGCAGCGGCGGCAGCTCTGGCAGCGGCACGCATTCGGGCAGCGGCGGCAGCGGGGCGAGCGCTTCGGCGATTCTGGAGACCACCTCTACCAAGCTCGTCGTCACGGTCGATCTGAGTGCGAGCCAACAGTCGGAGGCGAAGCTCGGCGAGCACGTGACGGTCGAGATGCCGGGCGGCAACACCGTCAACGGCAGGATCAGCGCGGTCAGTCCGGTGGCGCAGCCGGCGGCTGGCGGCAGCGGCTCGGGCGCCGGTTCGGGGAGCGGGGGTGGCAACGGAGGCGGCGGCGGCAGCGGCTCATCGGGCTCGACGGTCCCGGTCACGATCACGCTCGCGGGCAACCACTCCGGTGCGGGGCTCGACCAGGCGTCGGTGAGCGCGAACTTCGCGCAGGCGGAGGCGAAGCACGTGCTCTGTGTCCCGGTCACGGCGCTGCTCGCTACCGCGGGCGGCGGCTATGCGGTGCAGGAGGCGGCGGCGCCGCGCAGGCTGATTCCGGTGAGGACCGGTCTGTTCGCCGCCGGCTACGTCCAGATCTCGGGCGCCGGCATCGACCCGGGGCTGCAGGTGACCGACTCGCAGGGCTGAGCACGCCCGGCGAACGCGTGAGCGGAAGCGACCCGCTCAGCCCCGGCAGTCCCGAGGTCGTCGGAGCGCCCGGCCTCGAGGCGCGACCACTGGGAGATCGGGCGTCCGTCGGTGCGGTAGGCCCGCTGCTCGGGGTCGACCCGCGGCCACTCGGGAGGCGAGTCCTCCCACGCCTCCTGGCGCCCATACGCGGTCAGGTCCAGCAACGCGTAGCTGTTGCCCATCGCCTCGACGCCACGACCGTTGGTCCAGTAGGTCTCGAACACCCGGTCTCCCTGCCGCAGGTAGCAGACGAGATGGAACATGCCGACCTTGCGCCCGGTCAGGAGCGCATCGAGCGACGGCTGGGCCGAGTACCAGGGCATCTCCCAGCCCATGAAATCGCGGTAGCGCACGCTCTCCTCGTACGGTCCCTGGCAGAGCGTGGCATACGTGACGTCACGGGAATGCAGAAACGACAGCTCCCGCACCTGCCCGTTGTAGAGCGTGCAGCCCTCGCACTGCTCGGCCGCCGGTTGCCCGGGGTACCACATGAAGTAGTACGCGATCAGTTGGCGACGCCCTTCGAACGCGTCCAGCAGGGTGACGGGCCCGTCCGGGCCGATCAGCGGCAGCGTCGAGTCCACCTCGACCATCGGCAGCCGGCGGCGTGCCGCGGCAACCGCATCCCCTTCGTGGGTGTGCTCCTTCTCTCGGACCCGGAGGGCGTCGAGCTCGGCTTGGAATGTCGCCCGGTCGACCACGACCGGGGCGTCCGCCTCGTCGGGTCCGGCCCCAGCTGTCGTCAGGTTGTTCGGCGTGTCGCTCATGGCTACCTCCGTTCCGACGTTGTCGATTGGCTAACCATTGATGTGAGTTAGTCGATCTTTCCAACAGAGATCCGGTCAGCGGCCGAAATCCAACGGTCGCTGCGGGGGCGCCCGAGCGGGCTCGCGATCAGCTCATGAGGCGGCGACGTCGGCAAACCGGCGCAGGTAAGTCGGCCAGCCACCCTCGCTGTCGACGCCCTCGCGGACGGACTCCCAGCCATTGCCGTGCCGGTCCAACTCGCGGTGCTCGAGTTCGACGCGCGTGCGCTCGGCGCTCTCGGGCGTGAAGCGCACCTCCACCTCGCTGGTCTTGTCGAAGTCGGTTTCGATCTGCCACTGCGGATTGATGTCCCAGCTGATTACGACGCGGTGCGGTGGCTCGTACGCGAGCACTCGCGCCCAGCGGCACCGGCTGCCATCGACGCCGAGGTCATACACGTCGCCGCCGACGCGCGGCTCGAACACCGTCTCGGCGAGCTCCACGCCCAGAATGTTGTGCTCGGGCGGCTTGAAGCTGCCGAAACCATCCGTGAAGACAGAGAACGCGCGCTCGATCGGCGCTTGCACGACGACCTCGTGGCGGATCGACGTGGCTGACGCTGGGGTGCTCATGGGACCTCCTGTGCGGGTTGTTCGACGACGGCCTTGTAGGCCGCGAGCGCGCTGCTCCAGAACCGATCGAGGTCGGCGCGGAGCCGGGCGAGACCGTCCGGGTTGACGCGATAGATGCGGCGGTTGCCGACGGGCTGGCCGGCTACGAGCCCAGCGTCCTTGAGCACCTTGAGGTGCTGCGAGACCGCGGGCCGGCTAACCGGCAGCCCGACAGCTAACTCGCCAACCGCGTGCGGCCGGTCGACGAGCCGCTCGAAGATCGCCCGTCGCGTTGGGTCGCCGAGGGCGGACCAGCCGCTGGCTTCGTAAGTCTGCACGCACGGTAAGCCTAAGCTAACGTAGTGCGACCGTCAACCTCGAACTCAGCGAACTTCGACGACCATCAACGTGTTGTCCTCGGGGTCGCGCAGCCAGAAGATCGGCGGCACGGGGTCGCCGAAGCGGCTGACCTCGGCGTCGACATCCACACCGCGCTCCTTCAGCGCCGCGTGATAGGCGTCGATGTCCTCCGTCTGGAGCGAGATGCCGGTGTCCTTACCGCCCGCGGTCGTATTTGGACCGGGAGGGCAGATCGCGATCGGCGTGTCGGCGCCCGACGGCGCGACCTCGATCCAGCGGCCGGCGTCTCCCATCGGCACGTCGACGCGCTTCTCGAGACCCAGCGACTCGGTGTAGAACTGGACCGCGCGATCCTGGTCGACGACGGGGATGATGACGTTGGCGATCTTGTTGACCTGGGCGCTCATGGCACTCCTTTGAGTGGGGGTAACTTGTGCCGGCCACGTTACGAGCGGGGGCCGGAGTTGTCTTCTCGAAAAGTGCTGCGTCGCCGATGCCGATCGACGGCTACGCAGCGGACGAAACCGGCACGCGCACTCCGAAATGGCGACAGAGACCGTCGGCACCGGCTTCGGTGATCAGCAGCGCCCGGGTGCGGGGGAGTCGCTCGATCCAGGCCTGGTCCAGCATCCAGGTGGCGAGCGAGCGGCCGACCGCGCCCGAGACGTGATGGGCCTGCTCGGTCCAGTCGATGCAATAACGCAGCGGGATCCCGTCGCTGCCGCCGGCGCTTGCAGGCAGCGGCACGCCGAGATCCCTGAGGCGCTGGCAGCCGCTTGCCGTAAGGATGTAGTGGTTGTCCCGGCCCGGGCTCGAGAGGCGGTCTTGGTGCGCCCTCTCGGCGTGGTGGCGCCCGTCGCCGCCGGTCACGAGCTGCTGTTCGATCATCGCTGCGAAGACGGCGACCCCGAGCCGCCCGGCGACGTGGTCGTAACAGGTGCGTGCCCGCCGGAGGGCGTGCGCGCGGGTGCCCTCGCGCAGGGACCGCACCGGGGCTGTGGGAGCCAGTCGCGCCACGGTCTCGATCAGCTCGCCGACCTGTGGCCCCGCCAGCTCGTAGTAACGGTGGCGGCCCTGCTGGCGAACGGACAGCAGCCCCGCGTCAAGCAGCCGGCCGAGGTGCGAGCTGGCCGTCGAGGCGGCTACTCCGGCCTCGGCCGCCAACGCGGTTGCCGGTAGCGCGCGCCCGTCACCAAGCGCCAGCAGCATCCGCGCGCGGGCGGGCTCGGACAGCACCGCTCCCAGCGCGGCCAGGTCGGCGTCGCCGTGGATGTGGCCAGCTGGCGTTGTCGTCATGGGTGTCAGGGTGGCGCAAGGATGTTTCGGTCTGGATCGAAACATTCCCGGGCAACGATCAGAACATGCCCCAGCAGCGCGATTCGTTGCCGTTCGCGTACCTGGCCGTGCTCGCGGCGGCCGTGCTCTGCTACGCGGCGCTCGGCTCCGTGCTGGCGATCCTGCCGCATTACGTGCCCGAGCGGCTGCGGGGCGGTCCGACCGCGCTCGGGTTCGCGGTCGGCGCCCCGGCGCTGACAGCGCTGCTCGCGCGACCGCTCGGCGGGCGGCTCGCCGACCGGTACGGACCGCTGAGTCCGCTGCTGGCGGGCGCGGGCGTGATGGCGGCCGGTGCCGTGCCGGCCGCAGCGTCGACGTCGCTCGGCGCGCTGCTGGTCAGCCGGCTGATCACCGGCGCCGGCGAAGGAGTGATGATGAGCGCGACGGTGCTGTGGCTGCTGCGCCTCGCCGGACCGGACCGCCGCGGCCGGGCGCTCGGCCACATCGGGCTCGCCAACTACGGCGGGTTGGCGCTCGGGCCGCTGCTGGACACGGCGCTCGGCGGACAGTCGGCGAGCCTGACCGTGCTGTGGATCGCAGGCCTCCTACCGCTGGCCGGCGCCGTCACCGCGCTCGGCGCGCACCGTGCGGCGGGCGCCGCGCGTGAGCCGCTGGGATCGAACGCCGATCGGCGCACCCCGGTGCGCGAGTCCCACGACATGTCAACCGGCGCCCTGTTGCGCCGCACCGCTCTGGCGGGCCTCGGCCTGCTGCTCGTCAACGTCGGCTACGTGTCGGTGCTGTCGTTCGGCGCCGCCGTCGCGCGTGAGAACGCCACCGGCCTTGAAACGGCGATCGTGCCGACGTTCGCGGCGGTTGTGATCGTCACCCGCACGCTTGGGGGCAGCATCCCCGACCGCCTCGGCGGCCGCAGAACCGTCTCCCTGTTCGCCGCCGCTGAAGCGCTCGGGCTGGTGGTGTACGCCAACACCGGCGGTCCACCCCTGGCGCTGGCGGCGCTGGTGACGCTGTCGATCGGCCAGTCGCTGGCGGTGCCCGCCCTCGGCCTGCTGGCGCTGGCCGACGTGCCGGAGGCCTCTCAGGGTGCCGCGGCCGGGATGTTCTTCGCGTGGTTTGACGCGGGCGTCGGCCTCGGCGGCCCGGTCGTCGGCGCCGCAGCCGCGCTCACCGATCCCCGCGGCGCGCTCGCCGTCGCCGCGGCAGCGGTCGCCGGGGCGGTGCTCGTGGCCCGATTCCACGGGCGCGCCAGCGCGCTCTCAGGCGCTACCGGCCGACGGCGACCGTCTGGCTCAGGGGCAGGGCGCTCGACGAAGAGCCGACCCGGATCGAATACTGGCCGGGCGTCAGCGTCCAACGGCCCTGGCTCGTGCTCCACGTTTCGAAGTCCTGGGGGTCGAGCTTGACGGTTACGGTTCGCATCGCGCCGGGAGCGAGTTCGAGCTTGGTGAAGCCCTTCAGCTGATCGGGCGGCTCGCCCGTGGCCCTCGGGTCGCCGACGTACAGCTCGGCGACGGCGTAGCCGGCGCGCGGGCCGGTATTGAGGACCTGAACCGACACCGCGAAACGGCCCGCACCGAGTCGCCGGATGTGCATCCGCCCGAAGCTGAAGCGGGTGTAGGACTCGCCGTAGCCGAACGGGAACAGCGGACGCTGCCCGAACTGCTGGTAGTAGCGGTACCCGACGAAAATGCCCTCGCTGTAGTCGACGCCGCCGTTGATGCCCGGGTACTCGGCGGGCTGCGTGGCTGGTCCCTGCGACGCGGAGGCTGGGAACGTCACCGGCAGCCGGCCGGCAGGGTCGGCGTCACCGAACAGCGTGGCCGCTATCGCCAGGCCGCTCTGCTGGCCCGGGTACCACGCTTCGATCACGCTCGAGACCTTCGACAGCCACGGCATCAGCACCGGTCCGGCGGTGTGGAGCACGACGATCGTGCGGGGGTTGGCGGCGGCGACGGCCTCGATCAACCCATCCTGATCGCCCGGAAGCTCGAGCGAGGTTCGATCCATGCCCTCGCCCGTGACGTCGTTGGCGAACACGATCGCGACCCGCGCTCGGCGCGCCGCTTGCACCGCGCGAGCCAGCATCGCCGGATCCGGTGGCTGCCAACCAAGCCGCAGCAGCGCGCCGCGGATCGACGCGCCCGTCGAGTATTGGACCCGGATGCCGACGGCCTTGCCCCTCGTGAGGAGCGCCCGGCCCTGGAATGAGATCGTCGGGGCGCCAGCGCCGGCTGGCAGGGCGCCGGCAACCGCAAGCGATGGATAGGCGTACTCGGCGTCGCCGCGGACGACCTCCCGGCCGTTGATGTACAGCCGCGCGACGCCGGCGACGGTCAGCGAGAATCGGTACAGGCCCGTCGAGGGCGGCGTCAGCGTCCCGGTCCACACCGCTGCATGAGCGCCGGGCGTCCCGGGGATCGGTTGGCCGGGAGCTGCGACGCCCTGAAAGTTGATCCCCTGGTCCACCCGCGTGAGATCCGGCGCACCGGTGAAATCGGTCCCCGCGTAGTAGCTGGCCGAGAGGCCCGGTCCGCTGCCGCTGCTCGGCGCCAGCACGTTCGCCGGCACCGGCGCGAGCGGCACCACGCCCTCGGTGCCCGGGACATAGGCGACCCGAACCGAGCCGCCCGCGCGCGACCGGATGCCCTGCAGCGGCGTGATCACGGGGCCGTGCGTGACCGCGGGCGACCCGGCCTCCTCGATCTGCGTGCCCGGCCCGGCGTCATATCCGATCACCGCGATCGAGCCGACCCGGCTGCTCAGCGGCAGCAGCCCGTCGCGGTTGCGGAGCAGCACCGTCGCCTGCTCGGCGATCCGCGTGGCCAGCTGTAGATGCGAGGCGGTGCTGACCGACGCGGGAGGCTGCACGGTCGGCGGGTGCTCGAACAGCCCGACGGCGAACATCGCGCTCAGCACGCGCTCGGCCATCTGATCGAGCCGCGCAGCGGGGAGCTGACCGTCCGCGAGCCCAGCGGCAAGAACCGCGGCGCTGCCGGCGAGCTGGAAGTTGTCGACGCCCGCCAGCTCGGCGGCGAGCTGATCGCGGATCGCCAGGACGGCATCGGGGCCGACGAATCCCGTCAGACCCCACGCTCTGAGCAGACCCAGAGTCGCCGGATCCTGACAGGCGTACAACGTGTTGATCTGGTTGTAGGAGCACATCACCGAGGCCGCGTGCCCCTGCGCGACCGCGGCGCGAAAGCCCGGGAAATAGATCTCCTCGAGTGCGCGCTGCGAGACCTGGACGTTGTTCGCGGGACCGGCGAGCGGGTACCCGAAGCGACCGATCTCCTGGTTGTAGGCGGCGAAATGCTTGACCTGCACGATCACGTGCTGGCTCTGGATGCCCTCGATCTCCGGCGGCGCGAGGGACGCGGTCAGGAACGGATCCTCACCGAAGGTCTCGGCCTCGCGCCCCCACTTTGGTGTGCGGACGATGTTGATCGTCGGCGCCGCGAGCAGGCTGTCGCCCTTGCCGGCAGCCTCGCCGCCGAGGGCACGACCGAACGCGAGCGCCAGAGACGGGCTCCACGCGGCTCCGATCGCCTCGGCGTCGGGAAACGCGGTCACGCCCGGGGTGCCCTCGCCGATCCCGTTCGGACCATCGATGAACCGAAGTGGCGGGATCCCAAGCCGAGCGTCGCCGACGCTGCCGCTGCTCACGAGCGCAAGCTTCTCCGCCGTCGTCATCTGGGCGAGGACCGCGTCCGCCCGCCGTTGCGCGGTCGTGGCGCCGAGCGCCGAGGGCGCGCCGAGCAGAGCCAGCACGACGCCGACAGCCATCCCAACACGAGCGAGCTTCACGGCAAACGTCTCCTGATCGGGTCCGGGCCCGAGCGGAACCTATCCGACGGGCTTGCGGGCGCGGATGATCGCGGACGATGCGTGCTCGTGGACTCGATGCGTGGGGTGGATCGCGATCTCCTCGAAACCGGCGGCGCCGAGGAACGCGCGGAACTCCGCCTCGGTGAGCGCGCCGGCGATGCAACCGGTCCACGCCGCCATGTCGGCCTTGGTCCGCTCGTCCATGTCGTCATCGGCGATCACGTCGGAGACCGCGAATCGGCCGCCGGGGCGCAGGACGCGGGCCGCTTCGGCGATCGTCTTGGGCTTGTCACCCGACAGGTTGATCACGCAGTTGGAGATCACCACGTCGACGCTCGCGTCGGCGAGCGGCATCTCCTCGAGGTAACCCTTGACGAACTCGACGTTGCGCACGCCGGCCTCGCGGGCGTTTGCTCGGGCGAGCTCGAGCATCTCATCGGTCATGTCGAGTCCGATCGCGCGGCCGTTCGGAGCCACGCGCCGCGCGCTGATCAGGACGTCGGCGCCCGCGCCAGACCCGAGATCGAGCACGATCTCGCCGTCGCGCAGATCGGCGACGGCGGTCGGCACTCCGCAACCCAGCGAGGCATTGATCGCGGCCTCCGGCAACTCGTCGACGCTGCCGCGGTCGTACAGCCCGGCGCCGAAGACCCCGGTCTGATCCGCCGGACTGCACGCCGATCCTTCCGGGTCGCAGCAGCCGCCGGCGGCGGTGGCCGCTTCCGCGTAACGGCTGCGGACGGTTTCGCGGATCTCGTTCAGCTCAGCCATGCGGACAACTCCCTCATCGCGTCGGGGATCACGTAGTAGTAGGCCCACAGACCGTCGCGCTCGGACCCGACGATCCCGGCCTGGCGCAGCACCTTGAGGTGGTGCGACACGGTTGGCTGGGAGAGCTCGAACAGCGGCACGAGCTCGCAGACGCACACCTTGCCGGCGTGCTTGCGCAACACGTCCACGAGTTGCAGACGCACCGGGTCGCCGAGCGCCTTTGCGATCGCAGCCATCCTCTGCGCGTGCTCGCGCTCGACATCCGGGTAGACGACCGGCTCGCAGCACGGCTCACCCGGCGGGCGCTTCGTCTTCGGCGTCAGTTCCAGATCGACGCTCATCGATATACATATATCGATTGAAGCGATGACTGTCAATGGATAACGTTCCGGCCGCCTTGCACGTTCTATTCGTCTGTCTCCACAACGCGGGCCGCTCGCAGATGAGCCAGGCGCTGTTCGAGCGCGCCGCGGCCGGCCGCCATCAGGCGCGATCGGCCGGCACCACGCCGGCGGACCGCGTCCATCCCGAGGTCGTGGCGGTGATGGGCGAGCTCGGGATCGATCTCTCGCAGCGAACACCGCGGCTGCTCACCCGCGAGCTGGCGGAGTGGGCCGATCTGGTCGTGACGATGGGCTGCGGCGATCAATGCCCGGTCGTGCCGGGAACCCGGTACATCGACTGGGACCTGCCTGACCCCGCCGGCCGGCCGGCCGCGGAGGTCCGCATCACCCGCGATCAGATCGAGCGCCGGATCCGCGGCCTGGTCGCGGAGCTCGACACGGCGAGCGACGGACGCTAGCTCGAGATGGCCCGCCCCCTCAGCCGCCGCCTGCTCGCCGAATTGCTCGGATCCGCATTCCTGGCGGCGATCGTGATCGGGTCCGGGATCGCCGCGCAGCGGCTCTCGCCCGGCGACGTCGGTCTGGAGCTGTTCGAAAACGCCGCCGCGACCGCGGCCGGGCTGTTCGCGATCATCCTGATGTTCGGGCCGGTGTCGGGCGCGCACTTCAACCCTGTCGTGTCGCTGGTCGACGCAAGCTTCGGCGGGTTGTCGTGGCGCGACGCGCTCGCCTACATCTCGGCCCAGATCACCGGCTGCATCCTCGGCGCGCTCGCGGCCAACGGCATGTTCGGCCTGTCGCTCGTAACGATCTCGACCAAGCACCGCGCCACCGGCCCGCACTTCTTCTCCGAGATCATCGCCACGCTCGGGCTCCTGCTCGTGATCTTCTCGCTCGCCCGCACCAGACGCGGCGCCAGCGCCCCAGCGGCCGTGGGCGCGTACATCGGAGCTGCGTACTTCTTCACCAGCTCCGCCAGCTTCGCCAATCCCGCGATCAGCATCGGCCGGATGTTCTCCAAGACCTTCGCCGGCATCGCTCCGGCTTCCGTCCCGACGTTCATCGTCGCGCAGCTGATCGGTGGCGCCGTCGCGATCGCGACGATCAGGGCGCTGTACCCGGACGTCACACCCGAGCAAGCCGCCGACGTCATCCTGCCTCATCCCGGTTGAGGACGGCGAGGTAGCGAGCGCCGAGCGCCCGCGCGAGCGCGCGGTGCGCGGGCCCGGTTCCGACCACGGTCGATCGCGTGAGATCGAGCCCGTGCGCGCGGGCGAAGGCGAGCGGTAGGCCGGGGAGCGGCGGCCGGCACCAGCAGCTCGGTGGTCCGCCTCCGTGAGGACAGAGCGCGACCTCGACCGGACCGGGCAGCGGCGGCGCGACGGCGGCCACTTCAGCGGCGAGGTCGGCGGCGCTCCCGTCGGGACGCCAATCGAACACGAGCGCGGGTCCGCTGAGCACGTCAGCGTCGAAGCCGTCCATCGCAAGCGCGCGCGCCGCAACGAATGCACCGGGTCGACCCGCCGGAGCGGGTTCACGCACGAACGTGACCTGCTCGACGCTCGCAAACCCTTCGTCGGTCGATGGCGGCTCGAGCTCGCGCACAGCGCGCATCTGTGACGTAGGCAGCATCAGCCCGGGCGTCGTGCGGGCCGCAGCCCGGAGCTGCTCCGGAGTCGGCAGCGAGCCGAAGTGGTCAAGCAACCGTTCGACGAGGTTGACCTGGGCCTGCTCGAGCGGCGTATCGAGCCAGACGCAGCGGATCGGGACTCCGTGCCGAGCTGCAGCCTCGAGCGCGTAGCTGCGAGCGGCACGGGAGAGGTAGGCGTTGTCGAGCACGACCCGCGCGGCGCTATCGGCAAGCTGCTCGTCGAGCGCCGCGGCGAGATCCCGCAACGAGCCGCCGCGCTCGTCGCGGTTGAGGCGGACGTAGCCGCGATCGACGTGCTCTGCCGCGAGCACGCTCTTGCCGGCTCCCGGAATCCCCATCATCAGGACGACCTCTCCCCGGCCAGTGCGTCGCGGCGGCGTGGTAGTCCGTGTGCCACCGAGGCGCTCGCGCTCCTCAGAACTGAGCTTGAGCGCCGCAGCCCGCGCGGCGGTGCTCGCCGTCTGCGGGCGGCGCGCACCGGGGATCACGACTACTTCACCCGGGAGGCCGAGCAGCCACGCGAGCGCGACCTCGGCAGGACCGACCTCGTGGCGGGCAGCGATAGCGGCGAGGGCCTCGTGGCGGGCGACGCCCGCCGCTCGCCGCGGGCCGCCGAGCGGTGAGTGGGCGATCAGAGCGATGCCCAGGTCCGCGCAGCGCTCGACGACGCCGCCCCGAAGCGCGCCATCGTCGTACACGCTGAGCGCCACCTGAACGGCGGCGACCGGCGCCAGTTCGCACGCCTCATCGAGCTGGCGCCGGTTGACGTTCGACAGCCCGACTCGCCGGACGGCGCCCTGCTCGGCGAGCTTCGCCAACGCTCGCACCGAGGTGCGCCACGGCGTCCGCGGATCGGGCGCGTGGAGCAGGTAGAGGTCGATCTCACGGCCGCCCAGCGCTTCGAGGCTCGCCTCGCAGTCGGCCAGGATCGCCTTCGCGCGGCCGTCGGGGATCCACCCTCCCCCGGCCCTCGTCATGCCGCCCTTGGTGACCACGCGGGCGTGTCCGCAGCCCCTGAGAGCGCGCGCGAGCAGCCGCTCGTTGTGGCCTAGCTCGGCCGCATCAGGCGCGTACGTGCGCGCGGTGTCGAACACGCTCACGCCGGCCTCGACGGCCGCCGCGATCGTCGCGAGCGCGAGCCGCTCGTCGAAGCTCGCATCCGTCGAGAGCCGCATGCAGCCCAAGCCGATCCGGAGCTCCGACGGATCGAGCCACGGGGCCGGGTTCACGCGCGTCAGACTAAACCGCGGTGCCGAGGGCGAGCGGCACGATCCGCTCGGCGCCGGCGAGCCGCAGCTGGCCGCCCACCATCGCGAGCGTCCAGCCGGAGCCGCGTCGGTCGTCGAGCAGGATCCCCGTGCCCCGCGGGGGCCTTTCGACCACACGGAATGCGCCGCGGACGTTGGCGGCCTGCTGGAAGGCGTTCGCCATCTCACGCTGGGGTGCTCGCGGCTCGGTACGAGCGAGCAGCGCCAGCGCCGGGATCCCGAGCCGCTCCGAGAGACGCTCGGCGAGCGCGACGAGAATGCCGCCCAACCGGGCCGACGGAACTGTCGTGATCCACGCAGGCGAGAGCCCCACGCCGGCGAGCAGGTCCCCGAGCCCGGCGACCACCTCCTCGTCGAAGCTACCTGAGCGGAGCCCGCGCTCAATCGCCGGCCACCAGCCGCCGTCACCGAACCGCGCCAGCGCCCAGCCGGGCTCCATGAGCGCCGCCGCAGAGATCTTGCGCATCGTCCCGGCCGCATCAGGCGCCATCTTCTTAACTTCGATTTCCAACGGCTTCGAGCGCAGATGGCGGCCGGCCGATTCGACGAGCGCCCGAGCCGGCGGCGAGCCGAACCGCGGCGACGTGCACGCCGAACACCGTCCGCAGTCGCCGGGGTCGGGATCGTCGAGCTGCTCCTGAAGGACCCGCATCAGACAGCGACCGTCTGACCCGAACGCCGCCATCGCGTGTTGCTCGGCGCGCCGGAGCGCCGTCACGGCCGCGTAGCGCTCGCCGTCATACGCCCAGTCCGAGCCGACCACGAACCGCCACCGGCTCCCCTCCCGGCGCACCGCCCCTTCGACGTCAAGGATCTTGAGCATCGCGTCCAGACGGCCCATCCCGAGGTTGACGGTCGCCATCAGCTCTCGCGTCGTCCGGCCCTGATCGCCGGCCGACTCGAGTTCGGCCAGGACCGCGTCGACGCGCTCGCGCGCGGGGAAAGCCTGCTCGATGAAGAAGTCCTGGATCGCCCGGTCCTCGCTGCCGCGCAGCAGGACGACGTCGGCGTGGTCGACGCCGCGGCCGGCGCGACCGACCTGCTGGTAGTAGGAGACGACCGAGCCCGGCGCCTGGTAGTGCACGACGAACGTGAGGTCGGATTTGTCGTAGCCCATGCCGAGCGCGCTCGTCGCAACCACCGCTTTGATCTCGTTGCGGAGCAGCTGTTCCTCGGTCGCGATGCGATCGTCGCTCTGCTGCTCGCCGCTGTAGGCCAGCGCCGTGATCCCGTTCGCGTTGAGGAACTGCGCCACCTGCTCTGCGTCGCGCCGGGTCAGCGTGTAGACGATCCCGGATCCCGGCAGCGACGGGAGGTGCTCGACCAGCCACGCCAGACGCTGCGCCGGTTGCGGAAGCTCGACGACCTCGAGCCGCAGACTCGTCCGCGCGAGTGGGCCTCGGTACACGCGCAGCGATTCGCCGCCGGGCGCCGCCAGCTGCTCGAGCACGTCGCCGATAACGCGATCGTTGGCGGTGGCGGTCGTGCCGAGAACCGCCACCTCGGGACCGAGCGCGTCGAGCATCTCGCGCACGCGCCGGTAGTCCGGCCGGAAGTCGTGGCCCCAGTCTGAGATGCAGTGGGCCTCGTCGATCACGAGCAGGGCCGCCGAGGCGGCGAACAGCGGCAGCATTCGCTCGCGGAAGTCGGGGTTGTTGAGTCGTTCGGGGCTGATCAGCAAGAGGTCGATCTCGTCGGCCGCGAGCCGCGCGCGGACCGACTCCCACTCGTCGCGGTTCGTGCTGTTGATCGTGTGCGCGCGCAGCCCGAGGCGTCCCGCCGCGTCAAGCTGGTTGCGCATCAGCGCCAGCAGCGGGCTGACGATCAGCGTCGGCCCGGCGCCGGCCTGGCGCAGCAGCGCCGTCGCAACGAAGTAGACGGCCGACTTGCCCCATCCGGTCCGCTGCACGCACAGCACGCGCGCCCGGTCGGCCACCAGGTCATGGATGGCTTGCAGCTGGTCGGGACGGAAGTCGCTCGCGGCGTCCGCCGTCAGCTCGCGCAGGAGCTGCTGCGCGGTCGCGGCGAACGTGGCTTCGGATGCGGAGGTGGCCATCGTTTCGATATTGGCATCCGCCGCGGCGTCGGGGCCACGCCGAACACACGGATCGCTGAGACCAGGGGCAAACGGTCGCCCTGGCGACCATTCAGCCCAGGGCTCCGAGTCGAGCGCGATGAGACTTGGGCCAAACGGTCGCTCTGGCGACCATCTACCCCAGGGCTCCCCGGTTGGGGCCGTGGCCGCCGCGTTCGCGTCCACCTGTCCGCGCAGATCGCGCGCGCGTCTGAAATGCTCGCGCGCGTGAACGCGAGCGAGCAGACGGTCGCCTGGCTCGAGCGGTACTACGGGCTGCTCGACGACGGCCGGGTCCTCGAGGCGATCGACGGCTTCCTGGCCGACGGGTGCACGTTCCGCTTCAACGACCGGCCACCGGCGAGCTTCATCGACGAGGCGCGCCGGATGTCGAAGCTGATCATCGGCACGCGGCACAGGCTGCTGACGATCCTCGAAGGCGACGACGGCACGCTCGCGTGCGAGCTCGCGGTGACCTACATCAAGCACGACGGCAGCGAGATCACGCTCCCCGGATCGCTGTTCGCTCGGATCGAACACGGCCGTTTCGTGGAGCAGCGAGCATACATCGACCAGGGGCCACTGCTGGCCTGAACCCGAAAGGACGACCGAGTGGCGTCGAACATCCGCAAGGGGAAGATCCCGCACAGCCCACAGGGAACCGGCGAGTACATCGACGAGGTCTACACGCTGGGGGGCTTCTTCGGCGATTGGGCGCACATCTTCAGGCGGGGCAACATGGGCCAGCCGATCAGCTGGTCAGACGAGCGGCTGATGTACAGCGGGATCGACTCCGGGCGGCTGGTGGCCACCGATGCGACAGACCCCGCCGGCGCCCCGCTCCGGCTGCTCGAGGGCGACGGTGTCGCCATGTCACTGTCGCAGCGCTCGCAGCCGATGCCGTTCGCCGAGAAGGACGTCGACTTCAACGAGATACGCTTCTACCACCGTGGCGACTTCCGGCTCGAGACCGAGCTCGGGTCGCTCGATGTCAGGCAGGGCGACTTCGTCGTCATCCCGAAGGGGCTCGTGTTCCGCGAGCGGCCGCTGGCGGCCGATGGGAACGCGATCTTCATCTTCGAGGTCGACGCCGCGATCCTGCTCGCCGAGCAGCTGTGGGACAGCGTCGGATTCTCGAGCTTCCTGACCGACTACTCGTCGATGGTGATCCCGTCGCCCGAGGAGCACCCAGAGGACGAGGTCGAGGTGCAGACCGATGTGCGGGTCCGCTATCAGGGCCGCTACGGCACCGTCACCTACGGCTTCGACCCGTGCAAGGACGTGGTCGGCTGGCTCGGCGACCCGGTCATCTTCAAGATGAACATCTGGGACATCCCCGCGCTTGGTTCGAGCCGGGGCTTCATGCCGCCTCCGGCCGGCGCCGTCCTCTACGGGGAGGGGCGCTCGTTCTTCTTCAACGCGGCCCCCGCCCACCCGTTCCCGACGACGCCGGCGCCGGAGGGGAGCTACGGCGCGCCGTCGCATCTCAACGACTATGACGAGGTGTGGCTCAACCACGTCAACGGCCGCGCGCCCGACAGCGACGGCGACGTCTGGCTGCTGCCGCGGACGATCGCCCACCCCGGGATCAAGTTCCCGCCGATGTACCCGAAGAACCCGGTCAAGGTGCCGCCGTCGATGAAGATCAACTTCGACACCAAGGCGATCCTCGAGTGGACCGAGGAGGCGAAGGCGGCGCTGATCGAGGACGCGCGCGCGGGCGCGTACACGAGCTTCAGCGGCATCCCGATGGAAGCCGTGCCGGAGATGTACAAGAAGCGGCTCCGCTGATGAGCGTCAAGCAGACGTTCGTCGGCCTGCCGACCGAGGAGGCCACGCGATCGGGCGTCGGCAGCCACCTCTGCCAGGGCCTCTACCACGAGCCGGCCGACTCGCCGGCGCCGAAGACGGCGTTCATCGCCGCGCACTACAACGTCGACTTCTCAGAGCACTACCTCGCCGAGCACCTCGCCGAGCGCGGCTTCGGGTTCCTCGGCTTCAACACCCGCTTCCGCGGGAACGAGGGCTACTTCCTGCTCGAGTACGCGCTCGCGGACATCGGGCTCGGGGTCAGGTGGCTGCGCGAGCAGGGCGTCGAGACGGTCGTGCTGCTCGGTAACTCGGGCGGCGGCTCGCTGATGGCCGCCTACCAGGCTACGAGCCAGGAAGGTGGCGAGCTGCCGGGTGGTGATCTGTACATCAGCCTCGCCGCCCATCCCGGCAGGCCGCAGGTGCTGACCGCGTGGATGGACGGCTCGGTGACCGATGAGTCCGACCCGACGAAGACCGATGCGGCGCTCGACATCTTCAACCCTGAGAACGGACCGCAGTATGACCCCGAGTTCCTCGCGCGCTACCGCGCCGCGCAGGAGGCCCGGAATCGGCGGATCACGGTCTGGGCGCATGAGGAGCTCGGGCGTCTGAAGAAGGCCGGGCTGAACGACCGCGTGTTCACGCTCCAGCGCACGTGGGCCGACCCCCGGATGGTGGACCCCGCGCTCGACCCGTCCGACCGGCCGACGCCCGCGTGCTACATGGGCGACCCGAAGCGCGCGAACCGTGGGGTGTTCGGGATCGGGATCATGAACACCCTGCGGACGTGGCTGTCGATGTGGAGCCTCGACGAGTCGCGGTGCGGCGGTGCGGAGCACCTCGCCAAGATCTCACTGCCCGCGTACGTGATCCAGCCGACGATGGACACGGGTGTGTTTCCGAGCGATGCAACGGCGATTTTCGACGCGCTCGCGTCGGCCGACAAGGGACGCACCGACCTACCGGGCGACCACTACTTCCGAGGGCCCGAGGGGGCGCGCGCTCAGGTGGCCGACCTGCTCGAGGGCTGGGTTCGCGAGCGCTCCTGAGCGACCTCGCGCAGGCGCGCGCGGACCCCGCGCGCGGTGAGCGCTGAGAGCAGCGCGGCGGCCGCCGGCAACCAGAAGTTGAACACGCGGAACGCGAGCGCGCCGAGCAGCGCCGCGCTGACGGGCGCGCCGGCGAGTACGAAGCCACCGGTCAGAGCCGCGTCCACGCCGCCCGAGCCACCGGCCGGCAGCGGCAGCGCGTTCGAGACGAAGCCGATCCCGTAGCCGAGCAGCAGCGGCGCCAGCGCAAGCGTCACGCCGAACGCGTGCAGCGCGGCCCACGCACACGTCAGGTCCCCGACCCAGAGCGCGGTCGCGCCAGCGAGCGCCGCGCGCCTGACCGACCACGGCTCTGAGGTGACCAACTCGCGCAGGTACGCGAGCGCGCGCACCGCGACCCCGAGTCCCCGCCGCACCCAGCCGCCTCCGCCTTCCAGGAAACGGTCGCGGCGGCGCGGCGCGCTGATCCAGATCCCCGCCGCGAAGCACGCCACCACGACGCCGAGCCAGATCACGGGGACGGTCCACGGCGGATGGCGATAGGAGCCCGCGAGCACGACGATGGAGGCGGCGCACGCCGCGATGCCGAGGACCGCCCACCGCAGGGTCTCGACCGCGATGATCCGGGCGCTCGCGTGCGCCGCCGGCTCACCGGCTTCCCGGAGCGCCCAGAAGTCGACCGACAGGCTCCCGACTGAGCTCGCCACGGAGAAGGCGCCGAACGAGAGGCCAATCACCCGCAGCGCGAGCACTATGTTCAGGCGCGGCCCCCCGGCCACGCGCGCGACCGCCCGGTAGCTGAAGACCTGGCCCGCATACGCGATCAGCTCACCGAGCGCGCAGACAACGAGCCACCCGGCCGAGGCCTGGCCGAGCCGCCGCGAGAGGTTCGCGAAGTGCGCGATCCGCCCGATCAGCAACACGGCCGCGCCGGTCGCGAGCAGCGCGAGGATCGCCACCACCGCGACGCGTTTCCACGCTGGTCGCTGCGGTTCATTCACGGGACTAAGTATGTTGCTCGGTATGCGCGAGGTGGATGCGATCCAGACCTCACCGTCGCCGGACGTCGAGATGAGACCGGGCACCGAGGGCGGTGGCGTCGATGTCGTCGTCGGTGATGCGCGCAAGTCGTTCGGCACGGTCGCGGCGCTGCGCGGCGTGTCGCTGCAAGTCGGAGCGCACGAGTGGGTCACGATCACGGGCCCATCGGGGTCGGGCAAGAGCACGCTGCTGAACCTGATCGGGAGCCTCGAGCGGCCCGACTCGGGCACGGTGACGGTCGGCGGGATGCCCGTCCCTGAGCCCCGGCACGCGGTGGAGTTCCGCCGGCGGCTGGTGGGCTTCGTGTTCCAGGACAATCTGCTGCTCCCGTACCTCAGCGCGGAGACGAATATCGAGGCGGCGCTGATGGCGACCGGGATCAGCCACCGGGAGCGGCGCGAGCGCAGTGCGGAACTGCTGGCCGAGGTCGGCCTTTCGGATCGCGCCGACCACCTTCCGGCGGAGCTGTCCGGCGGCCAGCGCCAAGCGGTCTCGCTCGCACGTGCGCTCGCGAACCGGCCGCGGCTGCTGCTCGCCGATGAACCAACCGGGGCGCTCGACTCAAAGGCCGGCGAGCGCGCGCTCGATCTGATCGGGACGCTGCGCGAGCGGTACGGGACGACGTTGATAGTCGTCAGCCACGACCCCGCCGTGGCGGAGCGTGCCGACCGGGTCGTGCACCTGGTCGACGGCCTCGTGATCCCTGGCTGAACGACGGCGCGATCAGGCCGGCGCCAGCGCGACCGCGGACGAGATCCGCGTCGCCCGCCAGACCGGGGCGACGGCGCCGAGCATCCCGATCGCGACCCCGATCAGGCACCCACGGCCGAGCCCCCATGCGGTCATGTCGGGGGTGATGAAGCTCCCGAGCCCGAGCGCGCGCGGCAGTAGGCCGCTCGCGAGCGACCCGAGTGCCAGCCCAAAGCCCGTGCCGATCAGGCTGACCGCGATCGCCTCGCCGAGCACCAGCGTCGCGAGCTGCCCGCCACTCCATCCGATCGTCGTCAGCAGCGCCAGCTCGCGCCGGCGCTCGAGCACGGCCGCGAGCATCGTGTTCGCGACCGCCAGCGTGCCGATGATCAGCGCGAGCACGACGAGCAGCAGCACGGCCTTCGAGATCAGGACGGTGTTGACGCCGGCCCGGATCGCCTCGTTCGCGTCCGCGATCGCCGACACGCCGGGGAACACCTTCGACAGCTCGTGCTCGGCTGTCGCCGGCGTCACCTGCGGCGCGAGGCGAATGGCGATCGTCGTCGTCTCGTCATGCGACCGGCCGGCGAGCGTCTGGGCGTCGCCGAGCGTCGTGATCGCGCCCTGGTCCTCGTACGCGATCCCGGAGTGGTAGACCCCCGCGATCGTGTAGGAACGGCCGTAGAGGCGGATCGGGGCACCGACGCCACGGTGCAGCTGCGACTGGAGCAGATCGCCGATCACGACCCGGCGGTGGCTCGGCCCGCCGCCGCTTGTGTAGACGAGCCGGTTCGCAACGAAACCGTTCGGATCGACGCCGAAGACGATCGCGGAGGGCACGCCGCGGACGGCGCCGATGACCAGCTGGAGCGGAGTCGCGTCTGCGATCCCGGGCTGCGCTTTCAGCTTCGGGATCAGCGACAGCGGCACCACCGAGGACGTGGGGTCGCCGGCGTCGCGTTGGAACAGCCCGAGATCGGCGCGCCCGAGATGGACGAGCTGTCCCGCCGTGTTGTTGAGCCCCGCCGACAACGCGAGCAGCGCGACGATCGCGGCCACCCCGACCGCAATTCCCGCCGACGTGAGCACCGTGCGGGCACGGCGACGGAACAGATTTGCGGTGATCAGGGCCAGCATCGGTCACATACTGGCGTACTGCGCCTTCCGGCGGGACGGCCAGAAGGACGCTAGCGTCCCGGACGCGGTGGCGTGTAGGCGAGCAAATGAGGGAAGCCGCTGTACGGCTGGTCGTGGGCGGCGTCGCCCGGCTGCGTGTAAGCGTTGTTCTGGAAGTTTCCCTTGAACCCGAACGCCGTACCGGGGTCGATGAAGATGAAGAAGCGGGCGAAGTACCCCTTGGCGTCACGATTCGAGCCGAGATCGGCGGTGTTCGAGAACCATGCCGCCACCTCGCGCCGGTGCGCCGCGAGGAAACTCGCGATCGTGACCAGGTTGCGAACCGCCGGCGGGAGCGTCAACGACACCGGCCCGGCCAGTGCGAGCGTCGTGCCGGCCAGCGAGAGCACCGACACGGCGACGGCGTTGAACGACTTCAGCCCGGCGATCGCCGGCGCGAGCGCGCGCGTGACCGGTGGTAGGGCAGTCAGCGCTGTCGTCAGCGGCGGTGCCGCCGTGCGAAGATCCGCGAGCAGCGGGCGGGCGTCCTCGAGCAGCGGGCGGGCGGCGCGCAAGGTCACGCGCGCGGTCGAGAGCAGCGGCGGGAGGGCCGCGATCCCTGCCCGCAGCGCTCTGTCGCGCGACGCCAGCGCCTCGAGCGTCGCACGGCCGCCCGAGACAATCGCGCTGACCTCCGACTCCCGCTCTCCCAACTGCGAGAGGACGACCTGTCCCGCCTGCACGCCTTGAGCGATGTCCCCCTCCTGGCCGTGGAGGACGTCCGTCAGCCGCCGCAGCTGCGAGGTCGCGACGTTGAGCTGGGCGAGCGTGTCCCCCACCCGGGCCGGTGCATCCGGCGCCGCCGCGCCGGTCGCGGCCGTCTCGAGCAATCCCTTCAGGTGCGCGCGTGCCGGCGCGCTGAGCGCGTTCAGCGCCTGATCGATCTCGATCGACGCTGGCAGCACGCCGTGGGGCGGCAGCCGCGCCCCGGCGGCGAGCCTGCCGGCGGCCGGGTGTCCACGGTCGAGCTCGATGTAGCTCTCACCGAGCAGTGTCTTCTCGCCCACCTGCACGGTCGCGTCGCGGTAGATCGGCGCGTAGCGTGATTGGAGGCTGAAGGTCACGTCCGCCGAATCGGAGTGGAGCACGACCTGCTCGATCTGTCCCACCTTCACGCCGCGCACGTCGACATCCGAGCGCACCGCCAGCTGCTTCGTGTCTGGGAACGTGGCGGTGACCGTGTACGGACTCGTGAAGCGCAGCGTCGGCCCGCCGAACCGTCCCATCAGGTACACGAACAGGGCGGCGCTCACGACCACCGCCAGCACGACGCCGAGCACACCGAGCTTGGGAACGCGCAGGTTCATCCGCGCGTGGCCGGGAAGCTCGGGGACAGGAGCGACGGGACGACCGAGCCGGGCAGTCCGGGCACCAGGTAGCGCACGAGGCATGCGAGCGCGTTGACGTGCAGGCACACACGTGTCAGCGCGAGCACCGACTCCGTCTGTGCTCGCAGGAGCGTGGCGCCACTGGCGTGCGCCGGGAACCCGACGTCGGCCGGGTTGAGCGGCTCGAAGAATCCGAGCCCGCGCAGGATCGGACCGTTCACATCGCTTGTCGAGAACACGCCCGAGAAGTTGTCGCCGAGTCGGCCGATGCCGCTCTTGTCGGTGTTGATGTCGCGGAGGATCGGCTCCAGGTCGGCGGTCGGAGTCAACAGCTCGCGGGCTGCCGGGCCGAGGTTGGTCAGTGTCGCGCGCAGATCGTGCACGGGCCGGGCGCCGCGGGTGGCGAGGAGATCGAGATCGCTGACGAGGCGACTCCCGGCCGGAACGAAGGCACGGAGCGCAACGAGCGCCCCCGGCAGCTCGCGGGCGAACGGACGCAGCCGCTCGAGCGCTGGGTCGAGCGCCGGGGCCAAATGGTTGATCGCGCCCATCGCGTCCGACAGCGCCGCGAGCGTCGAGGGAAGCAGCCGCACCGTCCCGGACAGTTCGGCGTTGCGGCCGGCCGTGACCGCCAGCGTACGCTGGCCGGCGTCGATCACGTCGGCGAGATCCCGGTCGTGGTTACCGAGCTGGGTCGCCATCGTGTCGAGGTCGCCCACGAGGCGCGTGAGCAGCGCCCGTCGCTCGTCCAGCTCGCGAGTTACGACCGTTGTCCCGCCGACAACCTGACCGAGCTGAGCCAGCCCGCCCCGCAACGCGCCGGCCCTCCCGGCGAGCCCGGCCGAGAGCTGGCCGAGCAGGATCTGGACTTCGGCGCGCGTGTCCGCATCGAGCGTATCGACCAGCTGGTCGAAGCCGACGGTGCTCGATGTGCGGGATGCGGCGATCGTCGAGCCGGGCGCCAGCGGGCCTGCCGCCCGGGTGCCGGGCGTGATGTCCAGCATCAGATCCTGGAGCGCAGAGCGGGGGATGATCCGCGCCTGGGCGTTGGCGAACACCTTTCCCCTGACCGATTCCGGCAGCTCGAGCGTGGCGACCGCGAGCCCGTCGCGGTAATGCACATCGGTGACTCGGCCGAGCGGGACGCCGGCCACAGTGACGGGTGCGTGCTCACCTCCGCTGAGCCCAGCGGCGTCGGTGAAGGCCGCGTGCAGCATGTAATGGCTGCCGCCGAGGAACGGAACGCTGAAGTATTCGTGCGACAGCAGATACGCGAGCACCCCGACCGCGAGCAGCGCCTGGAGCAGGATGACCGTCCGCCCGAACGGGACCGCTCGCGTGTCGGCCCGGCGGCGCCTCACGAGTTGCATAGCCCAGCCTCCTGGAGCACTTTGGCGAGCTGGGCGTTCAGCTCTGAAAGCAGGGCGCACGGCGGGAGTGGATAGCCGACGCCGGTGAAGAAGCGAGCACCGAAACGCATGTAGTGGCCAACCCCGGGCTGGAACGGCTGCGAGGCGCCGCCGCCGCCTTCGAACAGGTTGAGGAACGACAGGTAGGCGGGAATGTGGAGCTTCTGGGTCGGCACGTGTAGCGCCGGCAGCAGCGAGCTCTCGAGCAGCTCCAGGCTCGGCCGCAGCTTGTCGAGCATCGTGCGAGCGTCGGGAACGGCCGCGGCGCCGGCGCTCAGTGCCGCACGCAGATCCGCGAGCAGCGGCGTCGAGTGCGTCAGCGCCGGCCCGAGCGAGCGAACCAGTGGCAGCGTGCGATCGAGCGTCGGCGCCAGGCGGCGGAGTCCGGGCTCCAGGGCGCGCGCCAAGGGATCGAGGCGCGTGATGATCCCGTCGAGCGTCCGCCCGCCGGCATCGAGCTGCGCGAGCGCCGGCGGCAGCTCGGCGATCGTTCTCTCGAGCGGAACGCCGTCATCGGGGTTGAGCGCGGCGAACGTCGTGGCGGCGGCCCGTGTCAGCGGCACCAGCTGGGCCTCACGGCTGGCGAGCCCGGCGAACGTCCGCGACAGTCCTGCGATCGCGCCCGCGAGCTCGTTTCCGTGCGCTCCCTGGGCGGAGAGCGCCACCGGCGCGAGCGTCCGTGTCAGGCCAGGCGCTGCCCGCAGCGTCCGCTGCAGCCCCACGCGTCCCGATCCCCTCAGTACCGGCCATAGCTCGCGCGCCGTCGCCTTCGTCGCCAGCCGGGTCGGCGGATTGAACACTCGCAGCGCCTCGTCGAGCGGTACGTAGACTCGAGTCTGACGGAGCGGGATCGTGCCGTCGCCGAGCGCCGGTGCGCTCGCACTGCCCGGATTGAGATCGACGTACGCGGTTCCCTCGAATGCAAGGTGCGGCCGGAGCTCGGCGCTCGCGTCGGTGTGAATCGTGCCGACCGAGTCGTCGAGGTGCAGCGTCAGCAGCGCATGGCTGCCCTGGCGCTGGACGCCGGTGATCTCCCCCACCTGTGTGCCCGCCATCCGTACGTCGGAGCCGACGACGCCGATGCCCGCCGCCGAGCTGAATTGCGCTTGCACGACCTCATACGACGAGAACACGTCGGGCTTGAGGATCCCGACCGCGATCACCACGGCAGCGATCGCGATCGCTATCACGCCGATCAGCCGGGTCTTGGCGATGCTGCGATCGCGCTTGCGCCCACGGAGTGCACGGCGAGGCCTCGTCATGGGCACCGCAGGCGATCCTTCCCCACCTGTCCGGGCGCCGGGTACGGGTCGCGCCCGCACGGCGGGGTGAGCACGGGCGCGAACCTCACGGCTCGGGCTCCGCGCGCTTGCAGGGCGTCATAGGGAAAGCCGCCCCAGGTCGTGAACCCGTGTGGGCCGGCGTACAGCTCGGCCCCGTAGCGCGAGACGTACGCCGACAGTGGCTCGAGCGCGCCCGCCAGCGGCCCCAGCGAGGCCGCGCCGTCATACAGCTGCGTCAGCACCGGTCCGAGCAGCCGGATCACCGGGCTGGCCGCATGCGCCAGGACCGACAGCTGCCCGAGCTGGGCCCGCTCCGAGAGCAGCCGGTTGAGGCTCGGGAGCGCGATCGCCAGCGCGTGGACGCCCGGCTCGAGAGCATTGATGGCCGAGGTCGCGTCGGACAGCACCGGGTCGGCGATCGGCAGCGTCGAGCGCACCTGATCGGAGAACGGGCGAAGCTCGTCGAGCGTCGCCCCGATCGGTCCCTGCTCGAGCGCAAGCGCCTGGATCGTCGTCGCGCCGGCGGAGATCAGCGCGGCGAAGTCGCCGGGCGCTTGACCCGCGAAGCCGCGCAGGGTCGCGTCGAGCTCGTGCACGAATCCCGACAGCACTCCCGGCCGGGGACTGAAAGCGCGCAGCAGCGGGCTACCCTGATCGAGCAGCGGCGGCAGGTTCGCGAGCGTCGCGTTGAGATCGGTGCCGTGGCCGGCGAGTCCGGCGCCGTAGGCGTCCAGGTCGCGGCTGAGCGCTCCGCGCGCCTGCGCGTCGAATGAAGCGATCACGTCCGTCAGCTCCGTGTTCGCGCCGGTATGCGAGACCGGGATCGTCCAGTTCTCCGGCGCGGGGTGGGCGACGTCGCCGCGGTGGAGGTCGATGTAGGTCGCGCCCGCCAGCCCGCGGAGCCGCACGATCGCGGTCGCGTCACGTCCCACGCGCCCGTTGTCGATGTCCATCTCGAGCATCCGGCCCTGCGGCGTGAGGACGACGTCGCGCACCTCCCCGACCCGCTGGCCGGCGACGTCGACCTCATCGCCACGCTTGACGATCGGTGCGCCGGCATTGACCACCGCGCGCAGCTTGTAAGGATGCGAGAACGGGATGCCGTTGATCGCGACAATCGATATGTACGTCAGGAATGCCATCACCGCGAGCACCCCCACACCGAGCGCGAGCGAGTGACGCTCGGGCCGTCTGGCGGATGATCGGCGTCGGGGGCTCATCGCTTCGTCAGGAAGCCGAGCAGCTGGGAGATCGTGGCCGTGCTGTCCGCGCCGGTCCTCGCAGCGCGGGAGGCGGGGGTGGCGCTCGCGGCGAGGAACTTCGTCATGCAGCCGGGCGCGATCGGGACCCCGAACGACTCGCAGCTGAACACGGCGGCGCCGCGCCAGTAGTCGCGCAGCGGGTTGGCGAACGGATCGAGCGGCTGCGTGCCGGGCTCGCTTGCCTGGTCGGGGAAGTTGACGAGGAATCCCTGTGCGATCCCCGGCGCGGCGGGCACGAGCGCACTGGTCAGCCGGCCCAGATCGGGGCCCGTAGTGGTGAACGCTGAAAGCCCGCCCGCGAGCGCGGCGAGCGTCGGATCGCCGCTCACGAGCACGCTCGTCGCAGCGCGCAGTGTCGGGTGCAGCTGACGCGTGGCGCGCGCCAGCCGGTTCAGGAACGGGCCGAGCTGCGTCGCTGCGGTCGACAGGTCGCCGGCCGAGCCCGCGAGCTGCCGGGCCAGCGGGTTCGCCGCCCGCGCGGTGCTCGCCAGCTCGGTCGAGGTCCGGCGTGCCTGGACCAGTGTCGCCGGCAGCGTCTGCAGGCCGGCGTCGAGCCCGGCCGCGTGCCCCCCTGTCGTGCGCAGGACCGCCGCCAACGAGTTGACCATCGTGCCCAGCTGCGTAGTTCGCGCAGCGCCTTGCGCGACGACCTGGTCGGCATCGGCGACGAACTGGCGCAGGTCTGCGTTCTGCGAGCCGAGCTCGCGCATCACGCCGTCGGCCGCGGCCAGCGTCGGCCGCAGCTCGAGCGCCGCCTGGTTTAGATCGACCCCGCGGTTGTCGAACGCGATGCCCAGCTCGACGAGGATCGCTTTCATCCCCGCTCGCTGCGGTTCGCGGAACACCCGCAGCAGGTCATCGAGACGAGGGTCGTTGAGCGTCCGGGCCACCGGAATCGCATCGCGCAGCGGCGCGGCCGCGTGGCCCGGCTCGAGCGCGACGTATGTGTCACCGAGCAGGTCGACAGGCCGGATCGCCGCCGTCGCGTCCGCCGTCGGCGGTGTCAGCCCGTCGTTCAGCCGCATCGTCACCATCGCCGTACCGCGGTCGGTGAGCGTGATCGCGTCGACCCGTCCCGCCGGAGCGCCGTCGATGCGGACGTCGTTGCCGACCACGAGCCCGTGCGCGTCGCTGAACTCGGCTTGGACCCGAACGCGGGTCGGGGTAGTGGTGACCGCTCGCGTCGCGAAGTAGACGAGCGCCACCAGGATGGCCAGCAAGGCGGCGCGCAACAGCAGCCTCATGGTTGCTTGCCTCCGCCGATGAACGACTTCGCATAGTCAGTCCACGGCTGCCCACCGAGCACGCCGGGAGTGCGCAGGAACGGCGGCTCGAGCACGCCGGCCTTGTTGTCGCTCGGGCCGGTCGGGCTCAGCGGCGCGGGCGCGAGCACGAGCCCGACGCGCGCCTCATGGCCGTTGGCGTCGTAGGGGGAAGTGAAGTCGGCCCAATTGGCGAAGAAGGAGAAGAAGTCGGGCAGCCGTACGCGAAGCTGGTCGAGGATCGGGTTCGCCGAGCCGAGCACCGGCTCGAGCACGCGCAACAGAGGCCCGAGCTGGCGGAGCAAGGGCGCCAACGCCCGGAGGTCCGCCGGCGAGTTGGTCACAAGCCGCTCGAGCTGCGCGACCGCGGGTGGCGCCGCCCGTAGCGTCGGCGACAGCGCGAGGGAGAACGGCACCAGGGCGCGCACGCCCGGCTGGGCGACGCGGACGAGCCGATCGAGCGTGGTTATCGAGCCGTCGAGCCGCTGCAGCGCCTGCTGCGGTGAGCGCAGTCCGGGCGCAAGCAGCTCAGCGGTGCTCGCGAGGTCGGCCTGGCGGACCGCCGTCGTGTGCAGCAGCGCCGCCAGGGTGTCGGCCGTCGAGCCAAGCGCGCTGGGGTCGCGCGCGAGCGCCTGCATCACCCCGCTGCCATCGTGCACCAGCGTCCGCAACGCCTGGCCGTCGCTCGTCGCCTCCCGCAGCAGGCCGGCCGTGTTACGCAACGCGTCGGCGCTATGTGCGAGCGTCGCCCCGATGTCGCCGCCGCGGCCGGCGGTCGAGCGGTCCAGTCCGGCGAGCACGGCGCGCACGTTCGCGGCGGTCCGCGGGTCGAGCGTGGACAGCACCTGGTCGATCTCGACCGGCTCGTCTGTATGGCCGACACCGATCGTCGCGCCGTCCGGCAGCACGGGGCCGCTGCCGGCCTGGAGGCTCACGAACCTGTTCACCTCGCCCGCGAGCGAGAACATGCGGATGTTCGCGCTCGCGCCGCGGCGCAGCCGGTAGTCGCCGTCGATTGCCAGCCGTACGCGCGGCAGGCCGTCGATGCCGAGCCAGATCGAGTCGACGGTGCCGACCTTGGTTCCGGCCACTTCGACGTCGGACCCGGAGACCAGACCGTTGACCTGGTCGAAGATCGCGTTGACGTGGTACTGCGCCGGAGCCGAGAACAGCACGAGCACGGCGATCGCGACGAGCGCAAACACCAATACCAGCGGTGCGGCGGCGCGCCTAGCCAAAGGGAATCCGCGGGTTCGCGCCCCAGAAGATGACCGTGCCGAGCATCGAGATCATCGTGATCCCGATGATGTTGACCGCCATCGACCGGGCGGTCGCGACCCCGACCTCGATCGGGCCGCCGCGCACCTGATAGCCGAAATACAGCGCCGTGGTGAGCACGAACCCGCTGATCACGATCCCCTTCAGCAGCGAATAGAGCAGGTCGGTGGGGTCCTGGAACAGGTAGAAGAACAGCGACCAGGTACCGCCGGATACGTCGGCGAAGCGTTTGGCCGACATCAGGAACGAGGCCAGATAGCCGGACCCGATCGCGAGGACGTACGTGATCGGCAGCATCACCGCGGCCGCCAGGACGCGCGTCGACACCAGGTACGCGATCGACCGCACGCCCATTGCGTCGATCGCATCGACCTCCTCGCTCACCTGCATCGCGCCGAGCTCGGCGACCATCCCGCAGCCGACCTTGGCCGCGAGGATGTAGCCGAACACGAACGGAACGACTTCGCGCAACGTGCACCAGCTGGAGAAGCCAGCTGCGATCGGCCGTACGCCGAAGGAGCGCGCGAGCGAGGTCGACTCGAGCCCGCAGCTCCCACCCGCGAGGAACGCGATCACGAGGATCACGAGCACGCTCGTCGTGGCGATGATGCCCGCTTGGCGGACGGTCTCGCTCATGAACGTCCGCGCGTAGCGAATGTCCCGCAGCGCCCGGCCCATGAACACGAGCGCGTCGCCGATCAGGAACAGCACACCAGCGCGCTGTCCCCGTAGCTCGATCGGTGCCGGCGTCGCGCCCATCATCGCCTCGGGCGACGCCGGCGTCAGTCCACTCTGGGGGGGCTCGTATCCGGAGCCGACATGACCGGGGCGGCGCGCGCGCCCGAAGCTCACCGGAACACCCCGACCTGCGGGTACGCCGCGAGGAAGTACTGCGTGTACACGAGGTTGACGAGAAAGATCGCCACCAGGCAGCCGACGACCGCCTCGTTGACGGCGCGGCCGACGCCCTCCGGACCGCCCGACACGTTCAGGCCCTTGTAGCAGCAGATGACGCCGATCAGGACGCCGAAGATCCCGACCTTGATCACGCTCGCGACGAGGTCGAGGAACGTCGCGTTGGCGAAGAAGTTGGTCAGGAACCCGCCGGTGGTGCCACCGAGCACGCCGACCGCACCTAGGTATCCGCCGAACACCCCGAACACGAGCGCGACCATGTCGAGGACCATCATCATCAGCGCCAGCGCGAGGATCCTGGGCGCGACCATGTACGCGACCGGGTCGACGCCCATTACGACGAGCGCATCGAGTTCATCGCGGATCTTGCGCGCGCCGAGCTCGGCCGTGATCGTCGTGCCGACGACGCCCGCGACGACGGTCGCGGTCACGAATGTGCCGAACTCGCGGACGATCGCGACGACCATGAAGCCACCAGCGCGGTCGATCGTCCCGAACGTGACGAGGAAGTTGCCAGCCTGCAGCCCGGGCCCGGAGAAGCCCCACGCCGCGATCGAGAGCGCGATCGGCAGGAGCGAGACCTTGAGGATGAAGATGCACTGCAGCGCGAACTCGCGCCGCCATACGAACGGCGGCCGGACGAGTGCCGCGAATGCACGCCCCGCAAGCGCGGCCATGCCGCCCAGCTGGCGAACGCTGTCGAGGACGCGTGCGATCAGCGGATCGGGGGTCCGGTCCCGCCGGCCGAACAAGCGGCGTGGCGCAGTCGGCACGTCTCCAGGCGGCGGCGGATATCCGACCCGACCCTCGACAGTCGACACCTGGGCGCTCTCCTCTCTCCGGTCCCGACCGGCCCTTGCGAGGGGCCTATTTTCTCATTTTTACAAATGCCCAAACGTCAAGCAAGCAAGAACTGGGACACCGGCTCAATTGCGAACGTCTCGACGTGCTTGCGTCTGTCATTGGACTATTTGTGTAATTACGCAAATAGCCCGATAGTGCGTCAGAGCCAGTCGCTGCCGGGTGAACCACAGACCTGGAAGCCGAGCGCTTGCGCGGCGTCCGAGGCGGTCTGCGCATCCTTGATCGCAGTCTCGTAGGCGGCGTAGTCCCGCTGCTCGCTCGCTACGCCTATTGATTCCTTGGTCGACGTCGAACGGGTTTGCGCGGCTTCGAACTGGTCAATCGCCGACGAGGTCATGCTGGTGAACTGCTGGAAGGTCGCGACGTCGGCCGACGGCGCGGACAGCGCTTCGAGCTTGGTGACCGCTGCGCGCGCATCTCCGATCAGCGTCGGCGCGATCTGTTCGGTCGCGGTCAATCCGCTCGCGCTGCTGAGCGGCGCGACCTGCTGGCGGTACGTGCGGCAGATACCGTCGGCGGCCACGACGAACGGGGACGGCGGCGATCCGCTGGCCGGTGCGCGATGCCCGCGCGCGTACGAGCTGCCGCTGCCGAACTGGCCACTGCTCCCGCTCCGCGAACGGCTCCCGCTCCGCGAACGGCTCCCGCTCCGGGAGCGGCTCCCGGAGCGCGAACTACGCGGGCTCCGTGAACTACTCCCCGTGGAACGACTTCCAGACGAGCCACCTCCAGACGAGCCACTCCCAGAAGAGCTACTCCCCGACGAGCCGCCTGCGGCGGACGCGCCTCCACTCGAACTCGTCGGCGACCTCGTGCTCCCCGACCCGCCTACGCGAGCCGCGCCGTTCGCTGCAGCGCCCGGAGCCGAGCCGGTGCTCGCGGACGTCCTCGACTGGATCAGCGACGACCCACCGCAACCGCCCAGCGCCAGCCCCAGGACGCACAGCGCAGCCGCGGCGATCGTGGACGGAGGCTTCGCGATCACGGTTTCCGCGCACCCTTCGAGGAGCCGCCCGCCAGCGGGACGACCGCAGGAGTGCCGAGCTGGGCTTTGAGCGCGCGCTCGGCAGCCGCCCGCGGGTGCAGATATGTGTCGATCGGTGGAGCCTGCACATTGCCGAGGTTCACCGGAAGCGGGGTGAACACCCGTCCCAGGCCCTCCCAGACGCCGTCGGCGAAGTACGTTCCCGTCTCGACCTCCCCGGGAGCCCCCCCGTTGGTGGTACTCGGCGCAGGGATCAGATTGGCAGTCAGGAACACCGGCACGAACACCTGGAACATCACCGTGCCGGTCGCTGGGTTCTGGTCGCTCCAGGGAGAGACCGCCGCGCGCGAGAAGACCCCCGGCGCCTGCAACCGCTTGGCGATCACGTCGGGCGAGTCGCCATCGACCATTCCGTACGCGAGCGCCTGCCCGGCGACGAACCCGCTCAGGCCCGGGAGCGTCGGCAACTCGCCGACGACTTGCGGCGCGAGCGTCGTGTATGCCTGCGAACCGATGCTCCCCGGATCCACGTCTGAGATCGCACGCACCTGACCCTCACTCCCGAGTTGTCCGCTGGCGATCACGAACCGCTCGCTCGACAGCCGTGACGAGGCGAGGATCGCCGTCGGCTCGACGCTCCCCGGGAGCCGGTTGCCGACCGTCCGCAGCGCGTTCGCGAGCGTCTCGAACTGCCCATCGAGATAGATCCCCAGCCACTCGTTCGCCGGCAGCAGGCGCCGGATCAGGGAGTCGAGCCCGGGCCCTTCAGCCGGGAACGTCTGGACCCTCACGCCGGACGGCGCGAGCGCCGCCTCGAGGCCGCGGAGCCGCCGCTGGGAATCGGGGTCGCTCGTCACGAGCGCGGCGACGCGGCGCGGGGTCGAGCGCGGCACCGCCGGCAGCCCGACGCGGACGACGTACTGGCCCGCCGCGTAGCCCTCTGAGTAGGGGTCCGGGGCGAAGCGGTACACGAACCGGCCCGCCGTGACTGGGACATTCGGGTCGGCGACGACCGTCGGGATCCGGTTCCCGACCGCCTGGATCGCCGCGCTCGCTCCCTGCCCGCACGGCGCCAGGAACGCCGCCGGGTGCTGGGCCGCCAGCTGCAGCGCCTCGCTGCGGGCCACGGCCGGGTTGCCGCCGTCGTCGAGCAGCTCCTGCGTGATCTTGCTCCCCCCGACACCGCCGACGACGTTCATCAGCTCGATCGAATACAGCGCGCCGAGCTCCTGCGTGCGGCAGTCGAGCGCATCGGGCCCTGACAGGTCAGCGACCGACGCGACCGTAACCGGCGTCGTACCCGGGAAGTGGGGCACGCCGACGTTGAACGTCGGGCTACCGATCGTGGTCCTGTGGTTGACCGTCAGCTGCGCGCTCCAGACGCCGCTCAGCGGGATGCCGACATCGGTGTACCAGGCGCCGCGTCCTCCCGCGCCCGGGTGCAGGGCGCCCTTGAACCCGATCGTCCGTCCGCCGCATGCGCAGCTGAGCGAGACAGAGACGTCGTGGGGAAGCGGCGGCGTCGGCGCGTTTGAGTTGGTCGGCGTCGCGAAGGCCACGACGATCCGGTTGAGGCCCGGCCGCGCAGGCGCGAGCGTCATCTGCGCGATCTGACCCCGGAGCGCGACATCCGCGAACCCGGCGCCCGGCAGCAGCTGGCCGCGCTGGGCGGGCAGCGGCTGGCCGCGGGCCTGGAGCGTGCCCGCGAGCACGCTCGCGACCGCCGCGGCGCTGATCGCCGCCAGCGCCTCGCTGCGCATCAGCCAGCCCGCGCGCCGGCCGCGTGTGCCTTCGCCGCCACGACCGAGCGCCCGGCGAGCGAGCAGCGTCGTCACGCCGCCCAGGGCGAGTACGACCGCGACGACGAGCACCTTGACGATCACGAGGTTGCCGTACGTCGACCAGCGCAGGAAGTAGAAGTTGCGCGTCTCGGTGACCGCCGCGACGATCCCTGTCGCGCACGTCAGCACCGCCGCCGGCAGCGCGATGACCGTGAACGAGCGTGCCGCCGCCAGCACCTCGCGCGGGCGTGAAGCAGCGAGCGCCGCCGGTGCTACGCACGCCGCCAGCACGATCACGCCGCCGACCCACAACCCGGCAGAGACGAGATGCACCATCTGGCCGAACGCCGCCAGCGCCGGCACGTTGCTGACGGTGGCGACGTGACCGTCGACGGCGAGCGCCGCGAGTGCGCCAGCGCCCGTGCCGGCCAGCAGCGCTGGGCGCCGCGAAGTGGGCACGAACCGCAGCGCCAGCGCGCAGCCGGCGAGCACGCCGAGCCGCACGACCACCGCCAACCCGGTGCTCGACCCGGTCAGGAGCGTCAGATTGAGGCCGCCACGGGGCCCGCGTGCGCGCTCGACCGCCTCGGCCACCGTCCCGAGCAGCGCGATCCCAAGCGAAGCCAGCGCCAGCGAGCGCCACCTGCGCGCCGTTGCGCTCACGAGCTCGGAGTCGACGCGTCCACGGAGCCGCAGCAGCAGCGCCGCGCCACCAAGCAGCACGAACGCGCCGATCGCGGCCAGCCAGCGGCCCACCAGCGACACCGGGCTCTCGATCGGCGCGCTCTCGCTGCCGTTGGAGCTGGTTGTCGCCAGCAGCGCGCCGGCGCCCGGTGGCGGCTGCCCGCCGGCGCTCGGCACGCCGAACTTGTACGAGCCGGCGACGGTGTGGCCGTCGTCGCCGTAGGCGACCCAGTTCACCGTGTAGATGCCCTCGGGCAGTTTCCCGGTCGGCACCGACAGACCATCGCCGCCGTTCGCGAGCGTTAGCCTGCCGGTGTGGATCACGCGACCGCGCTGATCGCGGACGGTGATTGAGCAGCCGCTGAGTGTGAGCCCCTCGGTGAACCCGATCTGGACCGAGTTGGGCACCGAGGTGTCAACGACGCCTGCCTGCGGCGTGCTCGCCACCAGGTACGGG
This sequence comes from uncultured Solirubrobacteraceae bacterium, assembly GCA_963712675.1. Taxonomy (GTDB): domain Bacteria; phylum Actinomycetota; class Thermoleophilia; order Solirubrobacterales; family Solirubrobacteraceae; genus Palsa-465. The sequence continues at coordinate 375,050 of CAVQJF010000011.1, read as the reverse complement.
TGAGCGGCCGCCGGAGCTGCTATCGCGACCGACAGCAGTACCGACACGCAGGCGGTCCGTCGGACCAGCCGTGATGAGACGCCTCCCGGCATCGTGCTCATACTGCTACAAGCAACCCGTCCGCGTGCCATCAAGGTGGCTGTTCGGGACGTTCGTGTCCTGAACAGACGCCAGGCTCGTGTCGACACCAGTCTTAAACGCTGGGAGGCCGCGGTCCAGGCCGCGGCCTCCCATTCCCGTCCCACGGTGCTGTCACACCGCTTCGCCACCTCCATCACGTCAGGTGAGCCTCAGCAGCATCACCCCGCTCCATAGGGATTGTCGTCCGTACAGTCGGTCGGCGGGCACACCCAGACCATCGCGTGCGGCTTGTAGAAGCCGCCGTCAGGCCACAGGTACCCATTGTCGCCGTTCTGTCCGTTCGCCGGGATCCAGTCGCGACGGTTGAAGTCCACGCCCAGGCTCCCGACCTGCTCATCGCGGAACTCCTGGTCGTAGGTCAAATGACCCGTCGGTGAGATGTTGACCACAAACAGACGGTGGTCACCGTCGACGCCAGTCCTCGCGACGAAGTAATCATCGAAGGTCATACGTGTCGGGTAACCGGTCGCGCTGGTCGTGTGGTCGTCGAGCGACGCCCAGTGCGGGCCGCCGGTCGTCGGGTCGTGCACGATCAGCACGTCGAGCAGCGTCGGGCAGTCACCGATCTCGGTCGCCGGATTCTGCATTATCTGCCCGTCCGGCTGCGGCACGGTCTCAGCCGTGATCCGAGCCATCTCGAGGCCTGTCTTGATCCCGGTGGCGGGGTCAATTGCGTTCATGTTGCAGTTCTCGATCCCCTTCTCCGCGTCGGAGACGAGGTGAGAGGTGTCGAGCACGTACACCATCTTCAACGACCCTTGGTCGAAGTAGTTGTCCGCGATCGGAACGCGTCCCTGCACGGAGTGGAACATCCACCGGTTGTTGGCCGATGTCTGCTGCCAGGCGCCTCCGGCGCAGCCGCCGGGCTCGTCCTCGAATGAGCCGTTGACCGCGTTCGGTCCGCCGTTGTTCTGCGAGCCGGTCGCCAGCTGCGAGAACCCGTCGTCCCACACCTGGTGCCACTGGGCGCTCGAGTTCCCGGTGTCCTTCGTGACGTCCGGGTTCCAGAACACACCGCCGCCGCACATGGAGTTGGCCCACATACCCTTCGACCACAGGAACTGCCCGCCGTAGGCACTGGCGTCATTTCCAGGCGCACAGTTCGCTGGCGCGATTCCGGCACCGCATGTCGAGCCATCGGGCGCGGCGTGTGTCTTGCCGCCCTCCATGATCCCGATGTTGACGTGCGCCCGGTTCGCTGGCTGGCGCCAGGTCTCGGGCATGTGCGCGGCCGACACCTCGACCGGGTGGTTGGGGTTCGAGGTGTTCCAGATCCGGACCGTCGGACGGAACGCATACACGTCGAACGGCTTGACCGGGTCGAGCACGATCTCGCGCGGCTCGGCGTAGTCGTCCGTCACCATCAGCCCCAGGTCGGTCCGGGCCTGGATCCCGTGCGGGTTCGAACACGTACCCGCGGGGAGGGCCTCCTCGCCCTGGCAGACCTGGGCCTCGAGCGGATCCGTGAAGATCTGACCGATGCTGCCGGCCGGCGTCTCGCCGGTGATCTTTCCGGAGCCGTCCAGCGTCACAAGCGCGCCAGGCGAGCCACCGTAGTTGTACAGCGGGCCACCCATCCACGTGCCCATGTACGTGTCGTTGGCATGGTTGGCGTTGTCGTACTTGACCGCGTCGAACGCGTCCGGAATCGATCCGATCGGCACGGACAGCGGCGTATTAGTCGTCAGCATGTTCACGCTCGGGATGTTTTTCACCGAGACGCCGAACGACCACGACGTGAACAGGCATCCGAGGATCAGGTTCTCGCCTTGGATCCAGCTGTACTGGCTGTGGTGCGGCTCGCACTCGACCCCGCCGTCGATGCTCAGCGTCGCCATGTTCACAACCCGCCCGTAGAACGGGTTCAGCTTGAGCTGCGACGACGTCGGATTCGACACGCCCGGGACGGCCTCGTACTTGCGCGCGTCGATCACGGCGAGCGCATCCATCCCGGGAACAAACTGCGGCACCGCCATCTCCGCGAGTCCTTCCGGGTTGATCGTCATGTTCTGAATGAAGTCACTCAGATCCGTGCCGTCGAAATCGGCCGCGTTCTGCTTGCCCGTCCAGACCACGATGTACTCCTGCCGGCAGTAGTCGGCTTGCGAACTGTTGGGCATCGAGCGCGGACAATTCGCGTTGTTTTGGTCTCTGGCCGCAACCGATCCGGGTAGGACGTGGTTTGTGAACTGTCCGATGTTGAGCGCCGACTGCACCTCTGCTGTCAGCCAGCTCGGGTCAACGGGCAGGTCAAACGGCCCGTGCGAGTTCGCCACGGACACCGCGCTAAGGCTGAACGTGGTCGCAAACGCGATCCCGGAGACGGCCGCGACGAGCGCGAGCACGCGGGGCCGCCATCGTCGCCGTACACCTTCCCCAGCCATGGATCCTCCTATCGTTTCGCGCACGACCCGCTCGCACGCACGTCACCGAACGCTAACCAAGTGCCGCACCAGTAACTAGTGTCAGAAGAGGCCGACTTGAAGGGCCCGATCCGGCACGGGAGGTTTGTGACCGAACGCGGTCACAAAACCGTACCCGGCTTTTGAGGCACGCCCCGGGCGGTAAGGTGACGTTGCCATGAGGACCAGCGGGTTTTCCGGCAACGCGATCGTGCACAGAGCGGCAGCGGCGATGGTCATCGCAACGCTCGCCGCCGGCTGTGGTGCGAGTCGCCACGCGACCGCCGGCACAACGACTGACGCCGCCTCTTTGGCGGGCGGGGCCAACCCGGTCGCCGCGCCCCCGTTCACTGACGCTGCGCTCAGCACCGGAACGGCGCAACATCAGATCACGGCGACGGTCGCCGCGTTCTACCGAGCGGCCTATGAGAACGATGCGCTGCGCGCCTGCTCGCTGTTCTCGCCCAATGGCCTGACCGGATTCATGCGAGCCGCGGCGGTGTCATTCCCGGCGAGCATCAACAAGTACAGCACCTGCACGGAGGCAATGGAGATCTACAACGCGTCCTTGGCCACGTCGATCAACCAGCTGCAGAATTCGGACCCGTCCGTGTCGGGCGCTGCGCTCAACAACGTCTCGATTGGCAAGATCAAGCTTCACGGCGACGTCGCGACCGCGATCGGTCCTCTCAACGCATTGCCGATGGTCAACCCCAAGCAGATCAGCCTCGTGCGGGTGAACGGGCGCTGGCTGATCGACGGCTCCTACTCGCTCAGCAAGAGCAACCTTCCCGCGATCCTCAAGCGAGCCGAGGCGGAGGGGAAGCTCAAACGCAAGCGCAAGTAGCTCCGTCGTCTGTGCGCAGCTACTGCAGCTGGCCGTTGCGGGTCGCGATGGCAACCGCTTGGCAGCGAGTCCGCGCTCCGATCCCGTGGACCGTACGCTGCACGAGCTTGCGTACGGCGCTCTCGGACAGGCTCAGCTCGCGCGCCATCTCAGCGTCCCGCTGGCCTTCAGCGAGCAGCATCAGCACCCGCCGTGCCTGTTCATCTAGCGGCGGCCCGGCGCCATCAGCGGGCACCGACGGGAACGGCCCGAGGGCTCGCGGCAGCAGCCGCATGCCGACGCGACCCGCGACGAGCGCCATCCGCAACAGCAGTTGATCGACCCGGTCGCGGACGAGGATCGCATCCGCACGGTCCAGGACCCATGGCGCAAAAGCGTCCGTTGCCGAGCCCACCAAGGCGACCACCGTCCCGCCCTGGGACGACATCACGCTTGCCCCTTCGGCGGCGTCGGCGGCGTCGGCGTCGATGATCACGCCCACACAGGAGCCGCCGATCAGCTGCTCGAGGCTGCGTGCGTCGGAGACGATCGCGGCGTGATCCTGCCATTCCTCGGGAAGCAACCCGACGATCCCCTGCCTGACCACCTCGCTCGCGCACAGCACCGCGACACGTGTCTCGCGGGCGGGGACGACGAGCCGCGGTCGGCTCGAGCCCCTACCCGCGAACAGCGCCGCCTTTTCGTGCGCGTCAAGATCGCCGTTCGAGCTCCCGTTGGGCCCGGCCGCCTTCATGACCGCGCCCTACTCGGGCCCGGCAGTCCAGTTGTACGGTGTCCCCTCGCATCCCGCAATGGGGTTGGCGAACGTGCCGGTGGCGCTGCCCTTGCCCGTGAACGTGCCGGACATCGTCGGTCCGTCGCCAGACACAAGCTGGCTGTTGCTGAACGATCCTGGCGGATCGACGAATAGAGCGTTCGAGATCTGGAACGCGGCGCCGGGGCCCGATCCGGTGTCGCTCCCGGGGCCGTTGCCCGTGTTGTTAGAGCCAGGGCAGTTGTCGCCGGCCGACGCCGGTTGCAGCTGGAACGCGTAGTCGGTCTGTCCTTGAACCAGCGCGCTCGGAGTCACAAGCGCTCGTCCGCCGGCAACGACGTTGAACTCCACGGGCTCACTCGAGGCGGTCTTGCCAAGCCAGATCCCGTCCTTGACCACCCGCCGATGCCCGGGCTGGGCGACCAGGTGGACCGTCCCCGTGCGGCAGACCTCGCGACCGCCCTCAAACGCGTTGTAGGTGTTCGAGACATGCCGGTAGCTGAGCTCCACTTTTCCGCTCCGGAGCCGGCCGCTGACGACGGTGCCATTGCCCTTCTTGATCTTGCCGCCGCTGAAGCTACCGTTGCCGCTGACGCGCATCACCGCCGCGACGACCTCCACGTCGACGGGAGCCGGAGTGAGCGGCGCATTAACGCAGCTGATCGGAGCGTCGACGGCCAGGTCCTCGACGGCGACATAGCGTTGAACTACGTGCTTGACACGCTGGCGGACGGACACGACCGCAAAGCTTCCGCGCGCCGTCCCGGCGCTCGTCGCCTCCCAATCTCCGTTCCGGAGCCCAGCCGAAGCCGGCGCCGGGATTGCCAGGGCCACGGACGCAAGGCCGGCCACGAGGGCCCACCGCGCGATCACAACAGCCCTCTTTGCGCCGCCGTTGCGACCGCCTGCGTTCGAGTTCGCGCTCGCAGGCGCGTTTGAGCGCTGCCGATGTGCTTGCGCACGGAGCTCGTGCTGATCCCGAGGCGATCCGCGATCTCCTGATCGTGGAGGCCATCGGCAAGCGAGCACAGCACCTCCAGACAGCGCACGGTCACGACCGGCTCGCGGCGACCCCGGTGCTGACACGAGCCGCGCAGCTCCGGGGGGACCGCCGACTCTCCCGCCTCGAGGGCCTCGACCGTCGCCCGGATCGAGTCCGCGTCCGCGAGGTCGAGCACCAGGTAGCCATCGGCGGAGGCCGATAGGGCGGCCCTGACCAACTCCGCGTCGTCGCCGTCCAGCACCAGCACGATCGGCACGGCGAGCCGTCGTGCGTCGCTCACAAGCGCCACCGGATCGTCTGCGGATCTGACCCCAATCAGCAGCGCCCGCGGCGGCGGTTCGATCGTCCGCAGCACAGCCGTTGCCTGCTTCAGATCGGGGACGGCGCAGGACGGCGAGTCGAGCGCCGCACGGGCGAGTCGGGCAAGACCCGATCGCACAAGGGGCCTGGCGTCGACAGCGACAATCCGCGGCGCTGAACGCTCGTTTGCGCACTGGGCGGACGCTGTCTCCTGCCCATGGAGCGTGGTGGCCTGCAACGGAACTACCGCTCTGATTGCGCTCATTGCGCTCACCAACCCTCTCCCGTAGTCGCTGGCTTAGGCGCGCGGCGTTAGCTTATATCAGAGCAAATTGGATTTGCCAACGCGAGTCCAGAATGTTTTATCGCGCGCGATAGAATCACGTCTAACACTGTTTATTTTGGTCGGGTTGGGGGTATATCGCTGTGTTCGAGGCAGGGGAGCCGGGGGGTATGAAAGGTGTTTGAGATAGGGGATCAAACTGCCCGTGAGACCATTCCCGAAGCGCCATCCGTGGTGCGTATTCGCGCCGAGCTTGATTCGATCCGCAAATCGTTGGACGCACTCGAGCGCGAGCTCTCACGCCTCGACGAGCCCTCTCGACGCGCCCCCTCGAGGACCCGCTCGGAGCGTTACTACCAGCTCCTGCTCGAGGTCTTCGAGCACGGGCCGCACGGCGTGAGCGCCGAGCAGCTAGATGAGCTGGCGAGCCGCTGTGGATATGACCGTCGTGGCCTGAATGGATACTTCGCCGGAGTGCGGGCGCCGCTGCATCGCAACGGCACGCGGATCCAGCTGACGCTCGAAGGCCGCCGTGTCGTAAACGAGCGCTTGCACGACGAGGCGACCGGATGACGGCGCCGCCCAGCGCTGCGGTCTCGATCGCGCCGCCGGCCGGCGTGAGCGACGGCATCGAAACCCCGCTGGTGCAGTGCGATGACGTGCTCGCACGGCTCGGCGACCCGGGGCTCGTGCTGCTGGAGGTCGACGAGCAGCCGTTGCTCTACCGGACGCGCCACGTCCCCGGCGCCCACATGCTCGATTGGCATGACGACCTTCAGGATCCGGTCACGCGCGACCTCCCGGATCCGGCGGCGATCGAGAGCCTGTGGGCGCGCGTCGGAATCAACCGGGATTCCACCGTCGTGCTGTACGGCGACAGGTACAACCTCTATGCCTGTTTCGCCTACTGGGTGTTCTGGTTGTATGGCTTGCGGCGGATGGCGATCCTCGACGGCGGGCGACCACTGTGGCTGAGCCGCCAGCTCCCGATCGAGACCGCTGAGCCCGAGGCACACACCGGGACCGCCCCACCCGCTCCCGCCTTCGACCCGACCTGCCGCGCCGCGTGGTGGCATCTGCGCGGGCGCGAGCATCACCCCCCGTCGCTGATCGACGTGCGCACGCCGCAGGAGTACACCGGCGAACTGCTCGCCGAGCCGGGCTACCCGACCGAGGTCGCGCAGCGGCCGGGTCACATCCCGGGAGCGGTGAACGTCCCGTGGACGACCGCGACCGAGTACGACGGCCGCGTCAAGCCGCGGGCCGAGCTGGCCCGCATGTACGCGGCGGCCGGAGTCACCTTCGAGCGCCCGGTGATCACCTACTGCCGGATCGGCGAGCGCAGCGCCCACACCTGGTTCGCGCTCCACCAACTGCTCGGTCACCCCGACGTCCGCAACTACGACGGGTCCTGGACCGAATGGGGAAGCATGACCGGGATGCCGATCGCGCTCGGGCCGCGGGCGGGAGAGCTGCCCGGAGAGTTCCCGCTGACCCGCGGCATGACCGACGGCGCCACGCCCTAGGTAGAGGCCCCACGACGCGCTCGCGCTACGCCCGTCGCCGCCGACCCTTACTGTCTGTCGGCGGCCGACATGAACCTCCGCCAGCTCCAGATCTTCAACACCGTCGCCGCGCACATGAGCTTCACGGTCGCCGCGGAGGAGCTGATGATGTCCCAGCCCGCGGTCTCCCAGCAGGTTCACGCGCTCGAGCAGCAGCTCGGCGCCAAGCTGTTCGAGTGGACCGGTCAGCGGCTGTTCCTGACCGAGGCCGGCGATGCGATCCGACCGCACGTGGAGGCGATGCTCAACGTGCAGCGAGAGCTCGAGCAGGAGCTCGCCGAGCTACGTGGACCGACCCGCGGCCAGCTGTCGCTGGGCGCGAACACGACCGGCGGGATGTACGTGCTGCCGGCGATCGCGCGAGCGTTCGGAGCCGGGCATCCAGAGGCAGAAGTCGTGCTCCAGATCGAACCGACCAATCGGATCGTCGACCGGGTGATGCAGAACTTCATCGATGTCGCCGTGGTCACGGGGCCACTGTCCGACGAGCGCCTGACGATCGCCGATCTGTATCTCGATGAGCTGTTCCTGATCGCATCCCCGGCGCACCCGTTCGCCGCTCGCACGTCGATCCCGGCGGAGGACGCGGCGGCGACGGGCTGGGTTCTGTACGCCCCGGGATCACGGACCCGGGCACTCGTCCAGCGGGCATTCGAGGAACTCGGCCTGAAGCTCAACGGAGCGATGCAGCTCGCCAGCACCGAGGCCGTCAAGAAAGCGGTCGAGGCGAACCTTGGGGTGGCGATGGTTTCGCGGTACGCCGTCGAGCGCGAGCTCACGCTCGGCGAGCTCGTACGCCTCCCGCTGGACGGGCTCACGATCAAGCGCCCGATCCACGCGCTGCACCGCAAGGACAAACGGCTGACGCCGCTCGCCGCGCGCTTCTTCGAGTTCGCCTCCGAGTTCGCGCATAAGTAATCGCGGGATCCGAGCCCCGCGATCCCTATTTGACGGGCGTTCGACTCCTTAATAAGTTGCTCAACTGGTGAAATTACCCACGGGTGCCGCCGTCCAGTCGCGGCACCTGAAGGGCGGGAGACCAGCTTGATCGACAACGCAGCATCGCCGCACGGAGGGACGCTTGTCGAGCGCGTGCTCGACCCGCGCGAGCTGGGCGACGACATCTGGAAGCTGCCGAGAATCCCCGTCCGCGCGGAGATCGCGACCGAGTGCATCGACATCGCCTATGGCTTCCTGTCGCCGCTGACGGGTTTCATGGGCAGCGCTGACGTCGACACCGTGGTCCGCGAGATGCGGCTCGCCAACGGGCTCGTGTGGAGCATCCCGATCGTGTTCGACCTGAGCCACTCGGAGCTCGCGGCGCTGCGCGTGCGCACCGGCACGACGTACCTGCTGACCTTTCGCGACGGTCCACTCGCGACGTTCGAGGTGGACGAGATCTACGCGTACGACAAGCAGGCGCTGACGCAGGGGATATACGGGACGACCGACTCATCGCACCCCGGCGTGAAGCGCACCCGACGGTACGGCGAGAACTTCCTCGCCGGCCAGATCACGCTCGTCAACCCACCGGTCCTGAATCCGCCGTACGACAGGTTCTTCCGCACCCCCCGCGAGGTGCGCGAACGGTTCGCGGAGCTCGGCTGGCAGCGGATCGTCGCCTTCCAGACGCGCAACGTTCCGCACGTCGGCCACGAATGGCTGATGAAGGGCGCGTGGTTCGAAGCCCACGCCGACGGGATTCTCGACAACCCCGTGATCGGGGAGAAGAAGGACGGCGACGCGATCGACGAAGCGATCCTGCGCGGCCACGACGCGCTGGTCGAGGGCGGCTACTTCACGCCGAAGGTGCACATGGTCTCGGCGCTGCTGTGGGACATGCGGTACGCCGGCCCGCGCGAGGCCGTGTTCCACGCGCTCGTGCGCAAGAACCTCGGCTGCACCCACCACGCGTTCGGTCGCGATCATGCGGGCGTCGGCTCGTTCTACGACCCGTTCGCAGCCCACCGGATCTTCGACGAGCTGCCCGACATCGGGATCGAGCCCGTGTTCACGCAGGCCTGGGGCGTATGCGAGAAGTGCGGCCCTGCATACGCGTGCTTCTGCGATCACGCCGACCGCCAGAAGCCGATCTCCGGCACCTGGGTCAGGGGCCTGATCCGGGACGGCGAGACGCCCGACTCTGACGTCTTCCGCCCCGAGGTCTTCAAGGCGATGGTCGACGCCGGTGCGGTGCACGGTTTCGGCTCCCCGTTCGTCGGCGAGCGCTACCTGCAGCAGCGGACGCCGGTCTTCTCGCTGCCACCGCGCGACGAGGCGAAGTACTGGAAGGGGCGCATCACCGGGGCACCAAGCAAGCCCGTGCCGAGCGATCAGAAGGAGAAGGTGACGGCCTGATGCCGACTTACGTGAACCCGGACAAGTGCGATGGCTGCAAGGCGCTCGACCGTCCCGCGTGCCACTACATCTGCCCCAACGATCTGATGATCCTCGACAAGGAACAGGGCAAGGCATACAACCAGGAGCCCGATCAGTGCTGGGAGTGCTACGCGTGTGTCAAGACCTGCCCCCAGAGCGCGATCGCGATGCGCGGCTATTCCGACGTGATGCCGCTCGGCGCCAGCCTGACGCCGATGCGCGGAACCGACTCGATCATGTGGACGGTCCAGTACCGCGACAAGCGGGTCAAGCGCTTCAAGTTCCCGATCCGGGATACCCCGTGGGGGACGATCGATCCGTACGAGGGCTTTGCCGAACCCGATCACGCTGCTCTGAAGGACCCGCACCTGGCGGGCGAGGACCAGTGGCTGATGGTCGACGAGTTGCCCGTCCCGGCCGCGGCCAGCCACGCGTAAGGAGCCAGCACCGATGAAACCACCCGAGGTCGAGCTCGTCGAGACCGATCTACTCATCCTGGGCGGCGGCATGGCCGGCTGCGGCGCCGCGTTCGAGGCGGGCTACTGGGCCAACGGCAATGGGCTCCGCGTGACGATGGTCGAGAAGGCCGCCGTCGAGCGCAGCGGGGCGGTCGCGATGGGCCTGTCCGCGATCAATTGCTACATGGGCATGCGCTGGGGTCAGAACCAGCCAGAGGACTTCGTGCGCTATGTCCGCCAGGACCTGATGGGGCTGTGCCGCGAGGATCTCGTCTACGACATCGCCCGGCACGTCGATTCATCGGTGCATCTGTTCGAGAAGTGGGGCTTGCCGATCTTCAAGAACGAGGATGGGACGTACAAGCGCGAGGGCAAGTGGCAGATCATGATCCACGGCGAGAGCTACAAGCCGATCGTGGCCGAGGCGGCCAAGAAGGCGATCGGCCCGGAGAACGTCTACGAGCGGGTTTACATCGCCGACCTGCTGACGGATCCCGCCACCGGCAACGTGTCCGGCGCGATCGGTTTCAGCGTCCGGGACCACAAGGTCTACGTGTTCAAGGCGAGGGCGGTCATCTCCTCGGCCGGCGGCGCGACCGGGGTCTTCCGGCCCCATGCCGTCGGCGAGGGCCTCGGCCGGATCTGGTACGCGCCGTGGAATACCGGCTCGGCGTACAGCCTGGCGATCAAGGCCGGGGCGCAGATGACCCAGATGGAGCATCGCCTGGTCGTGACGCGCTTCAAGGACGGCTACGGCCCGGTCGGGATGTGGTTCCTGCTGTTCAAGGGCAGGGTCAAGAACGCCCTCGGCGAGTACTACGAGGAGACCCAGGCCGGACTGCTGGACGACTTCCCGCCTTACGGAGAGACGAGGCCGATCCCGACTCCGCTGCGCAACCACCAGATGCTCACCGACCGCGCCCAAGGCCGGGGCCCCCATTACATGCACACCGAAGATGCGCTCAAGGCGCTGACGATGGGGCTCGACCCCAAAGCCGTGCGGGAGATCGAGTCCGACGCGTGGGAGGACTTCCTGGACATGACGATGTCGCAGGCCCTGATGTGGGCCTCGCACAACATCGACCCGGCCGAGGTTCCGTCGGAGCTGACGCTGACCGAGCCCTATCTGATGGGCTCGCACTCGTCCGCCACCGGGGCCTGGGTGAGCGGACCGGAGGACGTCTCTCCTCCGGACTACTTCTGGGGCTACAACCGGATGACGACCGTTCCCGGACTGTTCGCGGCGGGCGACGGCGTCGGAGGCTCGGCGCACAAGTTCTCCTCCGGCTCCTACGCCGAGGGCCGGCTCGCCGCCAAGGGAGCGGTGTCCTACATAGCCGACAACCCGGGCCAGCCCGAGACCGACCAGGAGCGGATCAACGCTCACATCGCGAGGCTGTACCGGCCGTATGAGGTGTTCGAGGAGTCGCAGGGAACGTCGACCAAATCCGACATCAACCCCAACTACTTCTTCCCCAAGCAGGGCCTGCTCCGGCTCCAGCAGCTGATGGACGAGTACGTCGCGGGCTGGGGATCGAACTACATCACGAACGGGCCGACGCTCGAGCGGGGACTCGAGCTGATGGAGACGTTCAAGGAGGATCTGGAGCGGGTCGCGGCCCGCGACCTGCACGAGCTGCTGCGCTGCTGGGAGCTGCGCGATCGCGTCTGGTGCGCCGAAGCGCACCTGCGGCACATCCTGTTCCGTGACGAGACGCGGTGGCCGGGCTACTACTACCGCGGTGACCACCCGAAGATCGACGACGAGAACTGGCACTGCTTCGTGAACTCACACGTCGACCCGGCGAGCGGGGAGTGGGAGCTCGAGAAGATGCCGTTCCACGCCGTGGTGGATTAAGAGGCCGGCCTTGAGCCCCGTCGAGGCAGGGACCGCCACCGAGGAGAGGCTCGGTACCACGGAATCGATCCTGGTCGTCGGCGGCGGCATCGCCGGGATCACGGCCGCGCTGGAGGCGGCCGAGGCCGGGATGAGCGTGTTTCTCATCGAGAAGAGCCCCTACCTCGGCGGCCGCGTCGCCCAGCTGGCGCGGTACTTCCCCAAGCTCTGTCCCCCGACGTGCGGGCTCGAGATCAACTTCCAGCGGCTGCGGGACAACCGCCAGATCCGCTTCTTCACGATGTCGGAGGTGGAGGAGATCAGCGGCGAACCGGGGCGCTACGACGTCTCGATCCGGCGCGCTCCCCGGTACGTCAACGACCGCTGCACGAGCTGCGGGCTGTGCGCCGAGGCGTGTCCGGTCGAGCGGCCGAACGCCTTCGACTACGGCATGAGCACGACCAAGACCGCCTATCTCCCACACGAGATGGCGTTCCCGATGAAGTACGCGATCGACGGATCCACGTGCCTGTTCGACGAGTGCCACCGCTGCGTCGATGTCTGCCCGGTTGAGGCGATCGACCTTCACGAGGAGCCCGAGACGGTCCGGCTGACCGTCGGCGCCGTGGTGATGGCGACCGGGTGGAAGCCCTACGATGCCCACGCGATCGGCAACCTGGCGTTCGGCCACTACCCGAACGTGATCACGAACGTGATGGTCGAGCGGATGGCGGCCGACAACGGCCCGACCGGCGGCCGCATCCTCCGGCCCTCGGACGAGGAACCGGTCTCGAGCGTCGCCTTCATCCAGTGCGCGGGCTCGCGCGACCGGCTCCATCTCCGCTACTGCTCGAGCATCTGCTGCCTGGCCTCGCTCAAGGAGGCCAGCCTCGTGCTGGAGCGCCATCCCGAGGCGCAGGTGCACATCTTCTACATCGATCTGCGGACGCCGGGGACGTACGAGGAGTTCGCGCAGAGGGTCCTCGGCCATCCGAACGTCCGGGCGGTGAAGGGGAAGGTGGCCGACATCGTCGAGGATCCCGATTCCCACGAGCTCACCGTGATCGCCGACGACATGCTCGGCGGAGCGATGAGCCACACGACCGTCGACCTGGTCGTGCTCGCGACCGGCATGCAGTCGAACCTCCTCAACGGCGGCGCGCCACAGGGTCCGGTGATGTACGACCCCGACGGCTTCGTGGTCGAGGACGCGGACGCGTCGGGCATCTTCGCCGCCGGCTGCGCCCGCGGCCCCGTCGACGTCGCGACTTCGACGATGGACGGGACGGCCGCGGCGATGCTCGCGATGCAGGCGATCCACCGAGCCGGGAACGGCGGCTGACGGTGGCGCGGCGCACAGGCGTTTACGTGTGCGAGGGCTGCGGAATCGGCGGCTGTGTCGACGTCGGCGCGCTTGTGGAGGACGCCGAGTCAGCTTCGGACGTGGTCGTCACGAGGACGTCGAAGGCCTTCTGTCTCGAGGACGCCGCCCTGATCAGGCACGACATCAGCGACGAGAACCTGGACACGGTCGTGATCGGGGCCTGCTCGCACCGTGTGAACCGCCGGGTCTTCAACTTCGAGCCCGTGCACGCGCAACGGGTCAACCTGCGCGAGCAGGTCGCGTGGACCCAGGAGCCGGGCTCCGAGAACACGCAGGAGCTCGCGACCGACCTGATGCAGATGGGAATCGCCGCCGTCCAGAACCGCTCGGCCCCTTCGCCCCATACGACCGACCACGAACGGCACGTGCTGGTCGTCGGCGGCGGGCCGGCGGGACTGAGCGCCGCCAGCAGCGCCGCCGATGCCGGCTTTGCGGTGACGGTCGTCGAGCAGTCCGAACAGCTCGGCGGGTTCGCGCGGCGGTTGCACCGCAGCTTCCCCACGCACAGTCCATACCGCGAGCTGGAGCCGACCGAGCTCGACGCGCTCGTCGACAGGGTGACGTCCGACCCGGCGATCAACGTCCTCACCTCGGCCCGCGTGGCCGAGGTCACGGGGCAGCCCGGAAGGTTCGCCGCCACGATCGCCGCCGCCGGCGATCAGACGACGATCGAGGTCGGCTCCGTGATCGAGGCGACTGGCTTCGTCCCGGTGCCCGACGAGGAGTTCGCGGCCTACGGCCTCGGGAAGCTCCCGAACGTGATCAGCAGCATCGCGATGGAGGAGCTGGCGGGTTCCGAGGGTGAGCTTCGCCGCCCCGGCGACGGCGCGGCCGTCAAGAGCGTCGCGATCCTCGCCTGCGACGGGCACGGCGACTCCGGCAACCTGGCGTACGCCGGCAACGTCTCGAGTCTGGTCGCGCTCAAGCAGGCCCGCTACGTCCGCGAGCGCAACCCCGACGCCCAGGTGTTCATCGTCTATGAGGACATGCAGACGCCGGGGCGGGACGAGCTCTTCTATCGCTCGGTGCAGGAGGACCACGGAGTGTTCTTCGTGCGTGGCGAGGTGGCCGCCGTCGCAGCCGCCGGTGACGGCGCGGTGTCCGTCGAGGTGTCGGAGTCGGTGCTCGCGCGGCGGGTGGCGCTCGAGGCCGACCTCGTCGTCGTGGTCGTCGGCATGATGCCCGCGACGTTCAGCGAGAACGGAGAGGGAGCGCTCAACCTCAGCTACCTCCAGGGCCGCACGCTCCCGGTCGGACGCGCCGGATTCGCCGACTCCAACTTCCTCTGCTTCCCGTACGAGACGCGGCGCACGGGCGTCTACACGGCCGGCTGCGTCCACCGCTCTCAGGACATCAGCAGCAGCCGGCGCGACGGCGCCGCCGCCGCCCTGAAGGCGATCCAGGTGGTGGAGAAGGCAACGGCCGGCGAAGCGGTCCATCCGCGCGTCGGCGAGCTCGGCTTCCCCGAGTTCTTCATGCAGAAGTGCACCTCGTGCGGGCGCTGCTCGCAGGAGTGCCCGTTCGGGGCGCTCGAATCCGACGCCAAGGGCCACCCGGTTATCAATCCCAACCGCTGCCGCCGATGCGGGATCTGCATGGGCGCGTGCCCGGTGCAGGTGATCTCGTTCCCGGACTACTCGGTCGAGATGCTCAACGCGATGCAGAAGTCGGTCAGCCTCCCGGAGGACGACCCGGACAAGCTGCGCGTGCTGGTGCTGGCATGCGAGAACGACGCCTACCCGGCGCTGGACATGGTCGGCATCAACCGGCTCCGCTACCCGGCGAGCTGCCGCGTGGTCCCCGTTCGGTGCCTCGGCTCGGTCAACTCGGTGGTCGTCGCCGACGCGATCCAGCGCGGCTTCGACGGCGTCGCGCTGCTCGGCTGTCGCAGCGGCGAGGATTACCAATGCCACTTCATCCAGGGCTCCGAGCTCCTCGGTCGGCGGATGGACAACGTGCGCGAAACGATCGATCGGCTCGCGCTCGAAGCCGACCGGGTGCAGGTGATCGAAACCTCGATCGCCGACTCGCGCAAGCTCGGTGACGTGCTCGAGCAGTTCGTGGCCGGGATCTCCGAGATGGGACCGAATCCGATGAAAGGGTTCTGATGGCGACGACGACAGACGAGACCACGGACGGCGCGCTGCCGCTGCGCCCCGACAACTCGTTCATCGAGGCGCTCGTGGAGCGGGCCGGAGACTCCTTCAAGAGCTGTTACCAATGCGGTACGTGCTCGGCCGTGTGCCCGTTCGAGTTCGCGGGCACGCAGCTGCCGCGCAAGGAGATGCTGTTCGCGCAGTGGGGGATGAAGGAGGCACTGCTCGACAGCGCCAACCTGTGGATCTGTACGACCTGCGGGAACTGCGCCCGCGTCTGCCCGCGGGAGGTCGACATCCCGGGCACGATCCGCGCCGCGCGCGACATCTACATGCTGGAGAGGGGCGTCTCGCCCGAGCTCCAGACGGCGCTGGAGAGCACCTCGCGCCACGGCAACCCGCTCGGGATGCCGGCCCGCAAGCGCGCCGATTGGACGAAGGAGGCGGGGGTCGAGGTGCCGATCATGGCGAAGCTCGACCGGCCGGTCGACGTTCTGTTCTTCACCGAGTGCTACTGGTCGTATCACCCGCGCGGGGTGCAGGCAGCGCGGGCGATGGCGCGGACGCTGACCGCGCTCGGGATCGACTTCGCGATCCTCGGGGTCGAGGAGCGCTGCGTCGCGGACTCCCAGCGGCTCGCCGGCGAGGCAGGCCTGTTCGAGGAGGCCGCCGAGCACAACATCGCGACGCTGCAGAAGTACGAGTTCAAGCGCCTCGTGACTCCGGATCCACACGCGTACAACGCCTTCCGGAATCTGTATCCGGACCTCGGGGGAGCCTTCGACGCGATGCACTACACGCAGCTGCTCGCCCAGCACATCTCGCAGATGGAGCTGCGCGAGCTTCCGGAGCGGAAGGTCACGTTCCACGACCCCTGCTATCTGGGGCGCCACAACGGGGAGTTCGAAGCGCCGCGGGCGCTGCTCGAGGCGATCCCGGGTGTGGACTTGACCGAGATGTTGCACTGCCGGGCGAACGGCTACTGCTGCGGCGGTGGCGGCGGCGGCATGTGGAACAGCGGCTTCGTCGGCGAGCACACCGACGAGCGCCTCGCGGAGGTCCGCGTTCGCGAGGCGGTCTCGACCGGCGCCGAGATGCTCGCCGTGTGTTGCCCGTTCGAGGTGTCGCTGTTCGAGGACGCTGTGAAGAACACGGGCAACGAGGGTCGTCTCGTGGTGCGCGACATCGTCGAGCTGCTCGACGAGTCCCTGACCGCGGGGTAGCTCCGGCCCACGACCAGGACGCCGTTGCTCGCGCTCCTGTACGACATCCACGGGAACCTGCCGGCCCTGGATGCGGTGCTCGGCGACGCCCGGGCCGCCGGCGCCGACCGGTTTCTGTTGGGGGGCGACTACACGCTGTTCGGCGCGTGGGCGCTCGAAACGCTCGAGCGCCTGGACGCGCTGAATGCCGAATGGCTGCGCGGAAACGGCGAGCGGTGGACGGCGAACCCGGCCGGGGCGCCGTCCCGCGAGCCGCTGCGCAGCGCACTGATCGCATGCCGTGAGCTACTCCGGGAGCCGAGGATCACGCAGCTCGGCGAGCTACCGGGCGAGCTTCGGCGCGGCGGCACGCTGTTCTGTCACGCCTCGCCCGGGTCGGACGTTATCGGCTTCCGCCTCGGAGCGGCGGTGGACGAGCGCAGGAGACTCGCCAACCTGGACGCACGCCGCGTGGTCGCCGGTCACACGCACGTCCAGTTCCATCGGCCGTCGACGATAGCCGGCATCGAGCTCGTGAATCCAGGCAGCGTCGGCCTCCCGCTCGACGGCGATCGGCGTGCCGCCTACGCACTGATCGATGACGATGACGTGGTCCGGCTCCGGCGCGTCGAGTACGACGTCGCTGCGAGCGTGCGCGCGGTGCGGGAGCGGTTCGGGCCGTGGGCCGAAACGGTCGCGCGTCGGCTCGAGCGCGCGGAGCTGGTGCTCGCGCCGCCGTCTCAAACACAAGAAAGTTGATCACTGTGAGACGATGTGAGCGTCTTGCGGGAGAGATGCACAGCGGGACTCCGTCGCGGAGTCGTTGCGAGCGTCGTGGCGCTCGCGTCGGTTGTTGCGCTCGCGCTGCCGGCGAGCGCGGCCGCGAGCGTCGACAGCCGCGCGGTCTCGTTCACCGTCACGAACGTGAACCACTCGTCGGTCCCGTGCGGTGGCAACGGCGCCGCGTACCACGTCCGGGGCGAGCTGGTCGGACCCGCAGGCTCGCTCGATGTCAACGGCGGCGCCGCCACCCTGTACCTCCACGGGCTCGGATTCGGCGCGTTCTTCTGGGACTTCGACGCAGTCCCGGGGTACAACTTCGCCGCTGCCATGGCGGCGGCGGGCCATGTGTCGGTCGTGATCGACCGGCTCGGCTACGGCGCCAGCGACCACCCGCGCGGGATGCAATCGTGCATCGGTACGCAGGCCGATGTGGCCCATCAGATCGTCCGGCAGCTGCGCGCGGGCTCGTACGCGGTCACCGGCGGCTCGCCGGTCTCCTTCCGCCACGTCGCGCTGATCGGGCACTCCGTCGGCGGCGCGATCGCCCAGGCCGAGGCGTACTCGTTCCACGACATCGACGCCCTCGGCGTGCTGTCGTGGGCCGACCAGGGCCAGTCCGTGTTCGCGCTCGGCACCTTCGGAGTGGCCGGCGCCGACTGCGTGCTGGGCGGCAAGCCCAGCGATGGCGCGCCGGGATACGCCCCGTTCGGCGCCACCGCAGCCGACTTCGACCACGCGATGTTCCACGATGCGGATCCCGCGGTCGTCGCCGCCGCGAACGCCGCGCGGAATCCGGATCCGTGCGGAGACGATGAGTCTGTCCCGCAGACGCTCGTCTTCGACCAGCTCCTGCTGTCGACGATCCACGTCCCCGTGATGCTGGTCTTCGGCGCCAACGACGCCCTGTTCCCGCCGCCGGCCGGGCAGCTCCAGCGGCTGCACTTCTTCGGCTCTCACGACGTGACGTTCGTGCAGATCCCCGACACCGGTCACGCCGTCACACTCGGGCGCACCGCCCCCACGCTCATCGTTCAGCTGTCGCACTGGCTGTCCGCCCGCGGGTTCTGAGGGCCGCGGTCGGACACGACGCACAGTTTCCGCCGTACATCGGGCAAAACTGTGCTTCGTGCCCCCTAGCCGGCGAGCTCCCGACCCTGCGCGGCCGCGATGAACCGCTGTCGCTCGCCCTCGCGCGCGTGATCCAGGTCGAGGCTCGGCCCGTCGATCTGAACGCGCGTCTCGAAGCCGCCGGGGCCGGCGGGGTTGCCGGGGTCGCCGGGGCCGGCGAGGTCGCCGCCTCCGGACACACCCTCGAACCTGACGCGGATACGACTGACCGCGCCACCGAAGTGATCCAGGAAGCAGGAAGCCTCGATCGCCTCAGGCGCCGGAGCGGGCGCGACGCCGAGCGCTTCGAGCGCGCCGTCGGCGGCCAGCACCGCCGTCCCGCGGGCGACGCCGGCCGCCCGCGGGAGCCCGGTCGCCGCCGCGTCACCGACGACGTACAGGCTCGTGTCGTCGACGGCGCAGCGGGGACCCACCGGCACCAGCGGCCCGTCTCCTGGTAGGCCCGACAGGCACGCCGGCCGAACATGCGGCGGCACCAGGAAGGCGGCGTCGTAGGTGAGCTCGCGGCCGTCGGAGGCGCGCAACAACCCGTCGCTGCTGGCCTCCAGGTCGACAGCGAACCCGCGCTCGACGACCACTCCGGCCGCCGCGCATGCCTCCATCAGGAACGCGGGCGCGTCACCCCCGACCCCCGCGAGCGGCATCGCCTCAGGCGTGACCACGGTGACCCGGTTCATGCGGCGGGCCTTGAAGTACCGCTCGGCCAGCCGAATCGCGAGCGCGAACGGGGCCGGTGGGCAGCGGTACGGCAGCGAGCATGTGGCGACGACCACGCGGCCGGCGGAGACGTCGGGCAAGTGCGCGCGGGCACGGACCGCGCCGGCCGGATCCCACGCGGCGACGGCCCGTGACCACTCGGCGCCGACACCGTCAGCGAGCGCCAGCCCCGGGGCAGCGATCACGGCGTCGGCGGCGATCCGCTCCCCGCCGACGACGACGCCATCGGGTGCGACCGCGTCGACGACCCCATCCAACGGCGAAACGCCCTCCAGTGACAACGCGGCGTCGAACCGGTCAGGCTCGGCATCCCCCAGCGCGACGTCGAGCGTTCCCGGGAGGAAGGTGGCACTGCCCCCCGGCGCCGCGAGGACCACCTCGACCCGATCGCCGGCACGCGCGCGCAGGCGGCCGACCGCGGCGAGGCCGCCGGGTCCGGCACCGACGACGACCACTCGGGGCTGTTTCTCACGTGACAAGGTCGCCTCGTTCCATTATCATTTGCTCAAATAGCGAAATGACGACAACGACCCCGTCACCGCTTGACAAGTTGGGCCTGCCGGCACCGCAGGGATGGCCGGTGGAGCGGGTCGTGTCCCTACTCGCCGGAGCTTCGATCGTGACCACGCTCGCGCTCGCGCGGACCCGGAATCCGCGCTGGCGCCTGATGACTGGCTTCATCGGCACGAACCTGATGCTCCAGGGCTCGGTCGGCTGGTGTCCCGCGAGCGGCATGCTGTACAAGCTCGGCCTGCACACCGCGGGCGAGCGCGCCTGCGACTGAGCCGGCGGACACGACAGGGCGCGCGGGCGCGCTTTCACTCGGGTAGCTCCACGAACGCCTCACCGGACTCGACCACGATCGGGAAAGTCTGCACGTCCTGGTCCGCGGGGCCGCGGACGCGTTCCCCGTCCGTGACGCGGAACTGGCTTCCGTGACGCGGACACGTGACCACGCCGTCCTCCAGGAGGCCGGCGCACAGCGACGCGCCGGCGTGCGGGCACGCGTCGGCGATCGCCCACAGACGGCCGCCGAGGTGGTACAGCGCGATCGGGCCCGCGGGCGACTCGTCGACGCGGCCGACGTAGCCGAGCCGGCCGGCGAAGTCGGCCATCGGAGCGAGCCGCAGTCGCCGCCCGCGACGGCGGCCCGACATCCGGTCATCGAGACACGCCGCGAGCACGGTGTCCGCACGGCCCCGGGAGGTGACCGCGTCGGCGCCGGCCAGCTCCGCGTCGCGCCACAGCTGCGCGGCCGGCGTCGAGACGTACGCGACGATCGCCAGCTCGGGGTCTCGCTCGCGCCACTCGCGCACGGCGTCGAGCGCGCCGTCGAGCTCGAGCTCAACGAGCAGTCCCGCCGGCCGGCCCGAACCCTGCGGAAACGCGCCGAGCAGCACCACCGGCTCGAGCCCCGCGGCCGACGCGACGCGCCCCGCGCGCCGCTCGACCAGCGGGTCGCGGCAGCGCAACAGCAACAGCGGCACCGACGTATCCCCCATCAGTCAGCGCAGCGAAAGCAGCGGATCTCCTCGCGCTCGATCCGCTCGCGCACGACCGGGAACGCAGCGAGCCCGTCGAGGAGCGCGCCACGCTCCTGCTCGAGTGCCGACGGCGTCATACGGACGAGCCAGCCGGCCCCGTACGGGTCGCGGTTGGCGATCAGCCGGTCGGCCGCGAACGCATCCTCGTTGATCTCGAGCAGCTCTCCGCTCAGCGGCGAGCGGAACGGCCCGACCCACTTCGCGCTTTCGATCACGACCAGCGTCCGGCTGCGACGGACGTGGTCGCCGGGGCGCTTCTGAAAGGACAGCGAGACGAGCTTGCCGCACAGCGTCTGGGCGACGTCGGTCATCCCCATCCGCGCGCTGCCGTCATCCTCGAGGCGAACCCAGACATCGGCTTCGAGGTCGTACAGATACTCCTCCGGCAGCGCGCAGCCGAGATAGACCTGCACGCTACGTGTCCTCCATGGGGGGCATTGCTACCCCTCCTCGCAGGAGATGCCCTCTTGCTCGAGGAAGGCCTGGTAGGCGCCCACGCCGTCCGGCCCCGTGACGAGATCGGACGAGTCCGCCTCCCAGTTATCGGGCTTCAGCTTCGCGATCCAGCCCTCCCCGTAGGGATCGCGGTTCAGCAGCCCGGGGTCCGAAGCAAGTGCCTGGTTGATCTCGACGATCTCGCCGCCGACCGGCGCCGGCACCGGTCCCACCCATTTCGAGCTCTCGACGGTGCCGACGCTCTTGCCTTTCGCCAGCGTGCGACCGACGCGCTTGGTGGTCACCGAGATGATGCCTTTGGCGAGATTCTGCGCGACGTCGGTGAGCCCGACGACGACGAGCTCGTCGTCGCGCCGGCCCCAGACGTGCTTCTCGATCAGGTAGTAGAGGTCTTCGGGAATGTTGCAACCCAGCACCGCCGTCATTTCTCGCTCCCGGATTCGTCGCTTTGAACCACCTTCAGCCCCCTGCGGTCCTCCATCGCCCGCATCCAGGGCGGCAGGTCGGGCTCGCCCATCCCCGGTGGCAGCGGCACGCCACCGGCGCCGGGGCGCCCGCGGCCGCCGCCCGGGCCCGCGGACGGCAGGTCTGAGTACCGCGGCCTCGGGACGCCCGCGGGGAGCGCTTCGTGCTCCGCCTCAAAGTGGTTCAGGAGCATGTCGAACCCGACCAGCCGGATCTCGCGCGCAAACGTCCGAAGGAACTCGGGATCCTGGCTGCGCGGCTTGACCCGCGCCTCGTGCGCGTCATCGCACAGCGGGCACGCGACCCGGTAGTGCATCTTTCCGCTGGCAGCGTCGGTCCAGATCTCGACGGCCGCCGGATGGTGGTCGGCGAGATGCGCGTGGACCTCGCCGCGAGTCGCTTCTAGATCGCACAGCGGGCAGCGCATCACGTGGCCCGGCGCTTGGACAGCCACCGTGCGATCTCGGCGTCGAGCTCACAGATCAGCTCGAACAACGCCTCGCCCGCCGGCGACGCGACGACGCTGTCGTGCTCGAGGTCGCGAGCCATCAGCCCGAGCTGGATCAGCGTGTTGACGCGCTCGGTGACCGTGACGCGCGGCAGCTCGAGCGCGTCGGCGAGCGCGTCCAATGGAAGGCCTGCACAAACCGGCAGCTCGTCCTCGGGTTCGTCCGGGGTGTCGGCCGACACGACCACCGCCAGCACCCGCCAGCTCACCGGCTCGCTGACCCCGTGGAGAACGCGCAGCAGGAAGTCGTGCGCCGCCGCCAGCTCCTCGCCGTCGCGCAGCTCGGGACCGGGGGTCGGCGCTCCCTCGGTGAAGGCGAACGACGCGAGCCGGTCGCCGGCGACCGTCGCATCCCGCAGCCGGGCCGCCAAGGCCCGGGCGAGCAGCGGCGAGACACAGGGAGTCACGACGCTCATTGTTCCGCTCCATCCCTCGCACTCGCGCCCATGCCCGCGCCGGCACCCGCGCCCGCGCCAGCGCCCGCGCCGACCAGCCCGGGCTCTGCCTCGCCGAGCGCGCGGTCGACCAGCGCCGTCAGCTCGGCGACCTCGAACCCGGCGCCGACCGTCTTCGCCGCGTCCGAGTACATCGCCAGGTCCTTGGGGCAGCTGACGATGAAGTAGTCGAGCTCGCCGAGCGCCTGCGCCTCGCGGATCCGCTGCTCGCTCGGGCGCTCGTCCAGCTTCGAGTCGTCCATCCAGATCCGGCCGCCGCCCGCCCCGCAGCAGAACGTGTTCGTCCCGTGGCGGGGCATCTCGACCAGCTCCGCCCCGGTCGCCTCGATCAGCTTCCGGGGCGCGTCCGTGATGCGGTTGTACCGAGCCAGGTAACAGGGATCGTGGTAGGTGACCCGCGTGCCGCTGATCGGCGTGCGCAGCGAGATCACGCCCCGGTCGACGAGCTCCGCGAGCAGCTCGGTGTAGTGGTAGACGGGCTTGTCGAGCCCGAACTCCGGGTACTCGTTACGAAGCGTGTTGAGCGAGTGCGGGTCGGTCGTGAAGATCGCCTCGTACTGCGCCTCGGCGAGCACGCCGAGGTTCTGCTCGACGAGCATCTCGAACAGCCCCTCCTCCCCGATCCGCCGGACATCGTTGCCGGCGTTGCGCTCGCCGTCGTACAGCAATCCGAATGAGACGCCCGCTTCGTGCAGGATTCGCGCGACCCGCTGTGAGGCGGCCTGAACGCGCTCGTCGAACGACGCGAAGTCGCCGACGAACCAGACGTACTCGACCGGCTCCTTGCGCGCGTCGGGGATCGTGAATTCGAGCCCTTTCGTCCACCGCGCCCGCATCCGGGAGGACTTCCCGTACGAGTTCCCCTGCTGGGCGAAGTTCTGAAGCGTCTGCTGCAGCAGCGGCTCCATCCGGCCCTCGTCGACGAGGTTGCGCCGCATGTCGATGATCGTCGGCACGTGCTCGATCCCGACTGGACAGGCCTCGACGCACGCCATGCACGTCGTGCACGACCACAGCACGTCGTCTGAGATCAGCGGCTCAGACGCATCGCCGTTGCCGTTGCCGTGGTACAGCCGGTCACGAATGTCGAGGATCAGCTGCCGCGGCGCGAGCGGCGACCCGCTCGCGGTCGCCGGGCACACGGCGGTGCAACGTCCGCATTCGGTACACGAGAACGCATCGAGCACCTGCTTCCAGTTGACGTCCGCCGACGAGGCGATCCCGACCAACCCCGTTGGCGGTTTGTCGAGCGCGGCCGACGAGGCCGCCGGCACCTGCGTGATCGCGAGTGGGCGCGGCACCTCGCGCGGCGGCAGCTTGCCGAAGAACGTGTTCGGAATCGCGGTCAGGATGTGGAAGTGCTTGGACAGCGGCAGCAGGTTCAGGAACAGCAGCACCGTGCAGTCGTGCAGCCACCAGCCGACCTCGGTGATCGTGTGGGCGGTCGAGCGGCTGACACCGCCGAGCGCGTCGGCGACCAGCCCCGAGAACCAGCCGAAATCACGCTCCTGGCCGTGGATGTTCTGCCACACGAGCCGCCCGGCGTCGTGGAACAGGCCGCCGAGCATGATCAACCAGATGAACGTGAGGATCAGGATCCCCTCCCAGTGGGGCGCCTTCTGATAGCGCTCCTCGGCCGTGCCGATCCCGAACAGCCTCGCCGTATGGGCGATCAGGCGCCTGTAGAGCATGTAGCCGACGGCCACGATCACGCTGAACTCGAGCGTGTCGCGGAGGATGAAGAACGGCGGCCCGAGCACCTGCCCGGGGCCGAACCCGGGGATGTGCCAGTTCGTGTTCCACGCCTCGCCGAACAGCGTGATCACCTGGAGCAGCAGGACGACGAAGCCCCAGAAGATCAGCGCGTGCATGATCCCCGCCGGCTGCTCCCCGATCAGGAACTTCCTCTGGCCGAAGCCGTCCACCAGCATCCGCTTCACGCGCTCGCCGATCCGGTCGAAGCGGTTGGCGGGCCGCGCCGCGACCAGCAGCCGCAGGCGGTTGCCGAGGATCGCGGCGAAGCTCAGCAGCGCGATCCCGAGGACGATCGGGAAGGCGACGTGGCTCATGTTTTGACCGCCTGCAACTCCTCCGTCAGCGCCGGCAGTACGTCGAACAGATCCTCGGTCGTGCCGTAGTGCGCGACGTCGAAGATCGGCGCCTTCTCGTCGGAGTTGATCGCGATGATCAGGTCGGCGCCGCTCATTCCCTCCAGGTGCTCGGGCGCGCCCGAGATCCCGCACGCGAGGTACAGCTTCGGCTTGACCTTGCGCCCCGACTTGCCGACCTGGCGCGTCTTAGGCAGCCACCCGGCGTCGGTCACCGGACGCGAGGCGCTGACCGTCGCGCCCAGCGCGTCGGCGAGCTCCTGGGCGAGCTCGATGTTCTCCTCGCCGCCGATGCCGCGGCCGACCGAGACGAGGATCTCCTCGCCGGTGATGTCGACGTCGGTCGACTCGGGCTCGAGCCGCGCGAGGAACTTGGTTTTCAGGTCGTCGAGCTCGGGCGGCGCGGCGACCTCCTCGAGCGTCGGCAGACCCGCGTCCGCGGGCCCGAACGAGCCGGCGATCACCGACACGATCGCGGGTCCGCCGGCCTCGACCTCGGCGCTCAGCTTGCCGCCGTAGACCTGGCTCGTTGCGACCGTCGCGTCGCCCTCGAACTCGAGCTCGGTGCAGTACGCCACCAGCGGGCGCCCCGTCCGCGCCGACAGCGCACCCGCGACATCCATCCCCACGGTCGTGTTGGCGATCATCACGAGCCGCGGATCCCGTTCGGCGATCAACGCCGCAAGCGCGGTCACGTATGCCTCGGGCACGAAGCTCTCGAGGGCGGGATGCTCAACGAAGAGGACGGCGTCGGCGCCGAGCTTCTCGGCGAGCTCGCGAGCGTTCAAGCCGAGCAGGCACCCGATCACCCTGCCGCCGCTCGCCTCTCCCAGCTCGGCCGCCTTGCCCAGCAGCTCGTGCGTCGGATCGGTTACCTCCCCGGCGTGGTGCTCGACGAGTACGAAGATGTCGTTGCTCATTTGAGTACTCCTCGCTCGCGGATGATCTCTACGACGCGTGAGGCGACGGCATCGGCATCGCCCTCCAGCATCTCGGCGTGGGATGTCGACTCGGGCGCGTACATCCGCCTGACCGTGAGGCCGGGTTCGGCGCTCACCTCAGGCGCGGGCCGCTCCTCGATCCCACCCTCCTGCATCGCCGCTCGGATGCGGGAGATCGGGACGTAGCGCGGCGCCTGGCGCGCGGCCTGCACGCCGATCACGGCCGGGCCGGTCACGCCCAGCTCGTGGACGACGCCGGCGCCGAGCTCCTGGCTGATCTTCAGGCCGTCGCCGTCCGGCTCGACCGCGACCGCGACGGAGACGTGCGGCACCCCGAGCGTGCCGGCGAGGATCACGCCGGCCTGGCCGTCGAGGTCCTCAGGTGTCTGCACGCCGATCAGCACCAGATCAAACTGCTCGCCCTTGAGGAACTCGGCGAGGATCGCCGCCCGCTGGTGGCTCGACACACCTCCCTCGAAGTCGCCCATCAGCTTGATCGCCTGATCGGCGCCCTTCGCGAGCGCCGCGTACAGGCTCTGGTCGACGTCCTGCTCGTCGAGCGCGACGACCGCGACTGTCGCTCCGGCGCCGTCCTTGAGCAGCAGCGCCTCCTCGAGGGCCTGGTCGTCCCACTCGTTGAGCTTGAAAGTCAGGTACTCGCGTTCGACATCGGTGCCGTCGTCGTTGAGCTCCAGCTCCTCGACGAGGTCGACAGTCTGTTTGAGCGGTACCACGATCTTCATCGCACTCCTCCTTCGTCGCCAACGCGCCCCGCCGCCGGCGGCGCGCGCAGTTCAGGGGGTCGGGTCGGGCCAGGGCCGGGGCGGATCAGGTCGTCGAGTTCGAGCGCGGCTCGGATCGAGCGGCGCTCGGACGCGGTCGGGCGCCACGGGAAGTCGCGCGGGTCCTCGGTCGGCCGCCAGCTCCCCATCGGCCGCGTGCAGCCAGGCTCCCCACCAGAGGAGGGGCAGCCGTTGGTCATGAACGCGTGGCCGTCGTCGATCACCTCGTCGACCAGCGCCCGGGGCGCGTGGATGCGGGCAAGGCCGCCGTCGTCGTCGAACGCGAACGCCGCCGGATCGAGGCCCCGCTCCTCGAGCAGGAACTTCGCCAGCTGGATCCGCCGCCAGCGCCGCAGCGGGGTCTTCGGGAGCGTGCCGAGGCGCGAGTCGGGCTCGGGGTTGAAGCAGAACAGGTACGAGAAGATCTGGCGGTCAAGGAGCCGCGCGAAGGTCGACAGTAGATCGGCGTCGCGCTCGCCGAGCCCGACGAGCGTGTGGCAGTTCACCTTCCAAGGCCCGAAGATCGCTCGTGCCGCGTCGACGATCCGCCAGTACTGGTCCCACTTCAGCCCGCCCTTCGGAACGTCGGTTCGCAGCGATCGGAACAGGTCCTCGGTGACCGCATCGAGCCCGATCCCGATCATGTCGGCGCCGGCGTCCTTGAACGCCTGCAGACGAGCCTCGTTCAGCGTCGGCGGTGCGACCAGCAGCGACAGCGGCGCGGACACGCTGCGGGTGATGCGCTGCGCGATGTCGAGCGTGTCCGGGTACGCGCGGCCGTGGGTGACCATCGAGATGCACAGCCGCGTGAGCCGGTCCTCGTGGCGCACGAGCCGCCGGACGAACTCGTCGGTCTCAACGAGCGGCCATTCGACGCGGATGAACGACTTCTCCTCGTACTCCCCCGGCCGGTTCCGAGCCAGCCCGCAGTAGCCGCAATCCGATAGGCAGCCGCGGTCGTACGAGAGCAGCAGGTTGATCCCGCCGAACGCGAACGGACGCGTGAACCGACCGGATTTGAACCGCAGCGCCAGCGCGCTCGCGTACGAGATCCGGACCCACTCGGGGCTCTCCTGACGCACGGGTGCGTCTACTGCTGCCGCACTCATCACGTCGACGGCGCTCACGGCGTGACCCTCACGGGATCGGGAACCTCCGGGAAGTAACACGAACCTTCGGGCCGCACGGGGATCGCGCCGCCCGCGCGCTCGAGCGCGCGCTCGGTCGCATCCCACACGGCTGCCACGATCGGCTCCGGCCCGACACCGAGCTCGTCGAAATCGAGGGTGCGATGGGCGATCTGTGCGATCCGCTCCGGCGTGGCACGGCACCAGCGCAGCGCCGCCTCGAGCGCCAGCAACCTCGGCGGCATCACCGAGAAGTCGCCGGCGAACAGCACCGAGCTCAGCGCCTTGCCCTGGAGGCCGGCATAGACGCGGACGAATCCGTCGGGCGTGCTGAACGCCGATGTCCCTCGCGCCGCCGCGTCGAACCCTCGTCCGGCGAGCCACGCCCGCGACGCGTACCGATGCTCGGCCAGCTCGGCCGCGCGCCGGTGCTCCCACTCGTCGAACCGCGAGCGCGCCAGCTTGACGCCGAGCATGTCGCGGAACCCGTGGACGAGCGCCTCGCGCAGCTCTGGTCCGGACCACGTGCGCCCGGTCTCCCTCGAGACGGTCGTAATCCGCTCGGACACGCGCGTCGCCCCGTGGGCCGCGAGCTTCGCGCCCGGGATCCGCAATGCCTCGAGCATCAGCTCGACGTCGAGATCCGCCAGCACGCTCGCGTGGAACAGCAGCGCGCCGTAGTCGTCGACATACAGGCCGAGACCCGCGATCTTCCGCCCGGAGACCTCGAGATCGTTTTTGCCGCGGAACCGCGCGGCCACGCCGACGCGCGCGAGACCGGCGACGATCCCAGCGGCGTATCGGCGCAGTAGGACACGCGGACCGATCCCCGCCGGCGCGCGGGTCGTGATCGCGACCCCGAGCTGCCCGGGCCCCATGATGATCGCCCCGCCGCCGGTCGGGCGCCGGCCGACCTGAATGCCGAGACGCCGGCAGGCGCCGAGGTCGACCTCGGCCTCGAGCTGCTGATAGCGGCCGACGAGCGCGCAATGCGGACGGTACGTGTACAGCCTGAGCGTGGCCTCGCAGGGAGGATCGGTGCCCCGGCCGTAATGGACCATCAACGCCTCGTCTGCCGCGAGCCCGTCGGCGGCGCCGCTCCCGTCGTCGCAGAGAAGCCGCCACATCCTCATAGCTCCGCCCATGTCAGCGAGCAGCAGTACTCGTGGAACGCGGGCTCGAGGCCCCGTTCGCGGGCGTAGGCCACCATCCCCTCCGCGGGGTACGCGATCCCGTTCAAACCGTGGTCGATCGCGGCACGGTCGAGCGCGACCTTCATCTCCCCCATCGGCCGCCCGCATCCGAGGTTGACGCGCGTGTCTGGCATCCGCGCGCGTGCCGTCCCGAAGAACTCCGTCACGTCCGCGAGCGGCGGCGGCGGCAGGTGGCCCATCGGCGTGCCGACGAGCGGCGTCAGCACGACCAGGATCAGCGTCGAGACGGGATGTGAGGCGATCATCTCGAGCGCATCCCACTCGCCGAGGAACCGGCCGTAGTGGAGGCCGAGCACGATGTGCGGGATGATCCGCAGGCCGTGTTCGGCGAGCAGCCCGAGCGAGCGGTCGAAGTCGGCTGGAGTGAGGTCGAGGTGGTAGACCTCGCGGATCGTCTCCTCGGCGCCGATGATGTCGAGCATCACGCCGTCGACGCCCGCCTCCACGAGGCCCTCGGCGAGCCGCGGGGAGACGACGCCGGAATGCACGACCACGCGCATCCCGAGCTCGTCGCGCACGCGCCGGATTGCCTTGACGTGCGGGAGCAGCGGCACGCCGCCGTGCCGAGAGGACCCGCCGGAGATCAGCACCCCGTCGGTGCCCTGCTCGCGCAGCCGCGCGGCGGTCGCGAACAGATCGCGCTCGGTGCCGAGCGTGATCATGCCCTCGAGCACCTTCGTCTTGCAGTGGTCGCACTGCAGCGCGCACGCGGTGCCGGTGACCGACACCGGCAGGAAGCGGTTGGCCTGTTTGGGCTTCCACTCGCTCGACTGCCAGCGCTTCAGCCCGGGCGCGTAGAACTCCACCGCCGGGCCGAACCGCTCGAGCCGCAGCCGCATGCCGTCGGTCATCGCCGAGGCGGCGGTGATCGCGCTCATTCGGCGATCGCCCCCTCGCGACGGAACTTCTCGACGGCCGAGGCGAACCAGGGCGCGACGGTTTCCTCACCGCGAAGCAGGCGCTCGAACTCGGACGGGTCGACGTCCTCGAACTTGACGAGCCAGGTCCCGAGCGGATCGTCGCTGATCCCGCCGGGTGCGGAGGTCGCGTCCTCGTTGGCGTCGAGTAGCGTGCCGCGCACCGGCGCCATGATCGGGCCGACGAACTTCGCCGCCTCGAGCGTCGCGAAGGCGTCGCCGCGCTCCACGCAGGCACCGATCGGCGCGAACGAGATCGCGACGATGTCGCCCATGATCTCGGCGCCGAGCGGATCGAGCCCGATGTGGACGCACCCCTCCCCCCGATCGGCGACCCACAGGTTCGTGTCCGGGTCGTAGCAGCGATCGTCGGCGAGCTCGTAGCCTGCTACGGCGAACGTCATCGAGCCACCAACCCTGGCTCGAGTGCCCGCATCACACGCGTGCCGTCCTCGCCGAACTCGCCGAGCTGCGCCGCGAGCGCATCGCGCTCGGCCAGTACGCCCACCAGGGCGCGGGACAGCGAGCCAGCGGTTCCGTTCAGATCGGCGGCGTCGACGCGGGCCGCGACCACACGTCCTCCCTCGATCGTGGTGCGGACGCGCAGCGGCCCATCGGCACCGTCGTACACCCAGACGCCGGCGCGAACCTTGACCTGCCGGCCGATCGGGGCCGGCAGTGAGGGCCCGACGATCCACGCGAGATCGGACAGCTGCCGTTCCCACTGCGCGATCGCGTCGTCCTCGTACGGCCCGGTGGCGCCGATCGACGGCGTGCTTCCGAGCGCGCACGCATAGGCGTGACGGAGGGCCAGCTTGAACGATTCGGCGTCCAGCTGGGGCAACGCGCCGACGTGCGAGCGCATCAGCCGCAGGCACTCGTCGCGCATCTCCTCGTCGGGGAGGTTGAGCACCGCGGCCATCCGCTCGTGGGGGAACGCGAACATCACGTTGCCGACCACGACGACTCCGTCACCGATCTGTCCGGCGCCCGTGCCGGACACCTTCTTCCCGTCCGCAACGATGTCGTTCGTGCTCGCGACGCGCGCGCTGACGCCGAGCCACCGCAACGCGGTTGCGGCCGGCTCGAGTAGCTGCGCGAACAGGCGCCGCACGCCAGCGGGCGCCGAATCCGCAGGCAACGAGAGTTGGAAGAACAGTTGGTCTGAATCCAGGTACACGGGACCGCCGCCGATCTGGCGGCGGAGCACAGGCAGCCCGAGCCGCTTGCAGGCATCGAGGTCGAGCTCCTCCAGGCGCCGGTGATAGCCGATGCACACGTACGGCTCGGCCGGGCGGCAGAACGACAGAACCGGGTCGTCGCCGGGGGACATCGCATCCGCGATCCCGTGCCACAGCGCTTGGGAGCGGAGCGCGCTCACGCACCCGGCGTCGATCACGCGCAGGGTCCGCGTCACGCGGCGTCCGCCCCGCTCTCGTGCTGCAGCGCCGCCGCTCCGCCGAGCGCTTCATCGACCAGCTCGGCCAGGTCCCGCACCTTCAGCTGGCCGTCGAGCCCCGTCGACTTCGCGCCGTCCTCGAACCGGGAGACCTCGTACGGGCAGCAGACCGCCAGCACCTGGGCGCCGGATTCCGCCGCCTCGCGGACGCGTCGCTCCGACAGCCGCTCGGATGTGTGGTTCTGCGTGTGGCCGTCGAGCCACATGCCGCCGCCACCGCCGCCGCAGCAGTAGCCGTTCTCGCGGCAGCGCATCATCTCCACGAGCTCGATCCCGGGAATCGCCTCGAGGATCTTGCGCGGGGCGTCGTACTCGCCGTTGTGGCGCCCCAGGTAGCACGGGTCGTGGAACGTGACCTTGAGATCGAGCTCGCGCTGCCACTGCAGCTCGTCGACGAGCGGAGCGAGCAGCTGCGTGTAATGGAGCACCTCGAACGTGTGCCCATACTTCGGATAGACCTGCTTCAGGGCATTGAAGCCGTGCGGGTCGGGCGTCACGATCGCACCGAACTCGTACCGGTCGAGCGTCTGCACCACCTGCTCCATCAGCATCTCGAACAGCCCCTTCTCGCCGGCCAGGCGCTGCGAGTCCCCGAGCGTGCGCTCCTCGTGACCGAGGATCCCGTAGTCGACGCCGAGCTGGTGCATGATCCTGGCGAACGCCTGCGCCGCGTCGTTGCCCCGGGGGTGGTAGGACCAGTAGTCCTCGACGTAGAGCAGGTAGTCGACCCGGCCGGGCTCCTTGGTCAGGTCCCTCACCGGCACGCCGGCCTTGCGCGTCCACGCGGCGCGCTTGCGGGGGGACTGGCCGAGCGCGTTGCCATATTTGAACGTCGATTCGAGCACGCCCTGAAGCTCTGCCGGCACCTCCTTGCCCTGCGAGATCGCCGCCTCGCGAGCGGCCGGCATGACCTTCATCATGTCGACCTCCTTCGGGCACACGCGCAGGCAGTTGCCGCACGTCGTGCACAGCCACAGGTCCGGATCCTCGAGCAGGTCGACCCCGCGCTGGAGCTTGCGGTGCACCTTCAGCGGCCCGTACTCGCCGACGACGTCGACCGGGCACACCGGCACGCACTTCCCGCAGCCGTAGCACCACTCGATCGACTCCGCCTCGCTCAGCCCGGCGAGCTCAAACAGCGGCCCCGTCTCGTAGTCGTCGATCACGCGCGACTCGAACTGGCGGTTCCACTCCGGCCCCAGCTCGACGCCGTCGACGACGCTCGCCTCGAGCTCGTGGACGATAGGCAGCTGCTTGTGGCCTCCGATCGGCATCCGCTAGCGCTCCTCGGGGGGGTGATGGACGCCGAGCAGCCGGCGCACGAGCTGCGTCATCGGCGGCACCAGCGCGTTGAACTCCTGGGTCATCTTCAGGCCCAGCACCGTCCGCATGTACACGCCGTACGTGCACGCGAGCAACACGTCGGTCGCGAGCCTGCCGCCGCCATCCAGCCGGAACGCGGCCGCCTCGGGCGAGTTGTCAAGCGCGGTCAGCGCGTCGCTCACCCGCTCGTACTCGGCGCCGAGTCCTCGCCGGTCGGATGCGTCGAGCTCATACCGCTCGCCGATCAGCAGCGGTAACGCGCCGGTGCGGCTGTCGGTGCTCCACATCCAGCGCGCCCACATCCAGTGGTGCTCGGGCCAGGTGAAATGCAGGAGCTCAGACGCCAGCTCCGCGGCGGCCGGCGGTGCGAGCGGCCCAGCGGCCGCGATGAAGCGCTCGAACCTCGCCACCGCCGGCGCCTCCCCGTTGACCAGGTCGTCGACCCAGGCGGCCAGCTCCGCGTCACCGCGCGGGCCCATGATCGCGCTCGCCCGGCGCCTCGCGACGAAGGTCCAGGAGAGCGCCTGGCGCACCCCGGCGGCATCGAGCTCGGGCGACAGCAGCAGGCGCCGGACGTGTGCGACCTTGTTCATCAGCTCGCGGATCAACTCGCCGAGCTCGGTGACCGACACGTGCCGATGGATCTGCTCGATCAGCTCCTTGGCCGTCGGAACGTCGACCTCGGGCAGGGCGTCGAGCGTCATCGGGCCTGCACCGCCCGCCATCGCTACGCCGCCGCCAGTGACTCGCGGCGCACCAACGCCACCGCTTTGTTCGCGGCCGCCCCGGCCGAGGAGATCGTGTCCTCCAGATCGGCCGGGCCGAGCGCCGCTCCGCAGGCGAACACCCCGGCCTTCGACGTCGTCACCGTGTCGAGCGGCGCCCCCGGCGCGTCGATCCAGCCGTACTTGTTCTGCGTCACCTCGAGCAGCCCGGCCATGCTCTTGGTGCCGGCCGACGGCTCCATCCCGACCGACAGCACGACCATGTCCATCGGCACCTCCATCGGGCGTCCCATCGTCGTGTCCTCGCCGCGGACGATCAGCCGGTCGCCCCGCTCGAGCACCTCGGTGATGATCCCCTTGATGTACTGGACGTGGTGCTGCTCCTGCGCGGGCCAGTACAGCTGCGTCTCCCAGTAGCCGTACATCCGCATGTCGATGTAGAAGATGTACGCGCGCGAATCGGGGCACAGCTTGCGGACCTCGATCGCCTGTTTTGAGGCGATCCCGCAGCACACCTTCGAACACCACTCGTTGCCGATGTTGCGGTCGCGCGAGCCGACGCACTGCACCCAGCAGATCCGCTCGGGCGGCTTGCCGGTCGACGGCACGCGCACCTCGTGCTCCTTCAGCTGGGACTCGAGGTCCTGCAGCGTCAGCACGTCCGGGTACTGGTAGTAGTTGTAGATCTGGCGCTCGCGCCCGGGATCGAAGTGGTCAAAGCCGGTCGCGACGATCACGGCGCCGACCTCGATCTCCTCCGACGCGCCGGAGCCGTTCGAGACGGTCGCGGTGAACCCGCCCGCCTCGCCTGCCAGCCCCGTCACGGTGCTCGAGCACCGGATCTCGGCCAGCTCGCGCTGAGAGAGCTCGGCGATCATCCCGTCCATCGCCTCCTCGGCGTCCGCGAAGTAAGGGGTCAGGGCCGCGTAACGCGCATGGATCGGCGTCCCGCCGAGGCGCTCGCGCTGCTCGACGAGCACGCTCCGCAGCCCGAGGTCGGCGACGCCGCGGGCGGCCTCGATGCCGCCCGGACCGCCGCCGATCACGAGCACCGTGTCAGACATCGACATCCTCCCATCCGAGGTATTGCTGCTCGCCGCGCTCGAGGCGCCCGCACGCCTCTTCGAACTCGGCCCAAGCCCGCTCCCAGTCGATCCCCATCTTCTCGAGCAGCGGCCGGTACTCGGCTGCGTGCCAGTGCAGCTGGCAGACGAGGTACGGATGCGCGCCCATCGCGAGCGCCGCGAACTGGGCCTCGGACAGCACCGGGATCGTCGCGAAGTCGGGATCCTGTGCCTTGGCGGCGAACTGGCTCTTGTCGAGCGTCGTCACACAGCCGGTGTCGTGGGTCAGCGTCACGTCCGGGTCGGCCTCCTCCTTCATCCGCTTGATCTTGCGCTGGGTCGCGAACGAGCGCGTGAAGTCACGCTGGACGAGGATGTGCCGGAAGCCGAACCCGCAGCAGTCGTACCAGGTCGAGTAGTCGCGGACCTCGGCGCCGAGCGCCTGCGCAACCTCCGTCACGACCGCGGTCCGCTGGCCTCCGTAGACCTCGGGATCGTAGATCGCATCGCCCTCGACGAGCTTGTAGTAGTGGCACGCCGGGTGGACGGTGACCGAGATGTCGGAGAAGTCGCGCACCTGGTGCTTGGCGATCTCGTGGCGCATCGCGTAGAACCACTCGGAGTAATGGATCATCTCCTCGGGGAGCACGAGCGGCTTGCCGAGCGCGTCCATCACCCGGCGCACCTCGTCGCGCAGCTTGTCGTGCGCGAGCAGCTCGCGACGGACCTCCTTGTAGTGGCCGAACGAGGTGCCGCAGTGGATGATCGGGAACGTCCCGCTCTCGTACGCCGCCGCGAAGTTGCGCATCGCGACCGACGCCTGCGCGGCCTCGTTCGAGGTCGCCGAGGCGTAGTAGTTCCACGCCGTGCAGGAGGTCTGGTCGCGCGGGTCCTCGTACTCGATCCCGAGCTTGCGGTTGACCCAGAAGATCGACGTCGAGTAGCCGGGGATGTGGCCGCACTGGCCGCAGCTCTTGTGATGCCAGGTGTTGCCGATCGGGACCTTCTTCGAGCGGCCGTACTTGACCGGCACCTCGATGTACTCGCCCTCGATCCGCTGGATGATCAGCTCGCCCTTGTCCTCGAGCTCGAACAGTCGCTCGTGGAAGTCGACCGGAGCGTCGTCGGTGTTCCACTGGAACTCCGCCTTGTTCTTGCGCCGTGGGCCGGCGACCTTGTCAACGGGAATCGTCATCGGGGCCCTCCGTTCAGCTCGTATCCCTCTTCATCGAGCAGATCCTCCATGACCTCCTCCAGCAGGCTGTGCAGGCTCGGATCGAGCTCGGCGATCATGTCCAGCGCGCCGGTCTTGTGCCAGATCAGATACAGCTCGACGAGCGTCTTAGTCGAGATCTCCCACCCGGTCGTGGTCGTGTGGTGCGTGTCGGGCGGCAGCGCCCGGCGCCACAGATCGAGGTTCGCGCTCGTCTCGGCGACGTTCGGCCCCCAGTCGGGGAACGCGTCGGCCTGCAGCATGTCGGGCGACACCTGCGTCCCCGTCGACATGATCTTGTAGATGATCCGGGTATAGCCGCGGAGCGCCTGCTTGGCGGTCTCGAGCCCGTTGTTGACCGAGACCTCGCGCATGATCGTGATCACGCCGCCGGGGTTGTTGCCGCGCGGGCAGCGCAGGCACGAGAAGCACTGCGAGCACTCCCAGATGTCCTCTTGCATCTGCTCGTAGAGCAGCTCCACGTCCTCGCGCGCCGCCGCCTGGGCGATCCGTCGCGGCGAGAAGTCGTAGTAGCGGGCCGATGGACACGCAGCGACGCAGATCCCGCACTCGTAACAGCCGTACAGGTAGTCCGCGTAGCGCTGGTCGGCCTTGACCTCGTCGAACAGGCGCTGCTTCTCCTCGTAGGAGACGTCCGGGTAGGAGGGCTCGAGCTTGA
Source organism: uncultured Solirubrobacteraceae bacterium (assembly GCA_963712675.1). Classification (GTDB taxonomy): domain Bacteria; phylum Actinomycetota; class Thermoleophilia; order Solirubrobacterales; family Solirubrobacteraceae; genus Palsa-465. The sequence goes on along the minus strand of CAVQJF010000011.1, from coordinate 338,791 downwards.
ACGCCGCCGAGGTCGTGGAGGCGTCGGTCGACACGGTGGGGGTCAAAACGTGATCACCGCGTCGGCTTCCATCGCCATGTCGTTGAACGCCGCGCCGCCGATCATCCGCACGCCGTCGATCAGGTCCGTCTGCTGAAGATCGTTGAGGTCAAGCGACGGCTGGCAGACGAGCAGCTTGACGCCGCAGTCGAGCGCCTGGTCGATGAAGAAGCTGAGCTTCTCGCCCTGCTCGCCCTTCGGCCCGATCTCCTCGGCGACGCCCTTGCGGAGCAGTTGCGGGCCGTTCATCGTGAAGTAGATCGAGACGTCCGCGTCCATCGCAGCCGCCGAGGCGGCGAGGAAGAACGGCGTCGCGCAGCGCTCCGGGGACTCTGTCCCGTGCGTCATCACGTACAGCACCGATGAGTCGCCGTTGTCGTTCACGACTTGCGGAGCAGCACGCGGAACACGCCCGACTCCTGGTCGATCGAGATCAACTGGTTGCCGGTCTGCTTGCTCCAAGCGTGCATATCGGGCTCGACCCCCGGATCGGTGGCGAATACCTCCAGCACGTCCCCCGAGCTCAATTCCTTCATCGCCTTGGCCGTCTTGACGACTGGAATCGGGCAGGCTTTGCCCTTCACGTCGATCGTCTGTGTAGGCGTTATCGGATCGGCCGACACTCTCAACCTCCCGCTCGTGGTCCCTCAGTAATAGCTCGTACTTGGGCGCTTGTCAAATTTTCCCTAATACGAAAAGAATTAGTTGCGCAACAGCGAAAATATGCGCTAGGATCCCCGGCGGTGGCAGTAGATGAGACCCCCACGCCGCTCCCGCTGAGCGTCATCGAGCGCGTCGCTGATCGCTTTCGGCTGCTGAGCGACCCGACCAGGCTGCGAATCGTCAATGAGCTCCACGCGAGTGGAGAGCTGAGCGTCGGCGAGCTGGTCGAGCGGCTCGAGATCTCCTACGCCAGCGCGTCGAAGCAGCTCGCGATGCTGCGGGCGCACAGCACGGTCGCGCGCCGCCGCGATGGGACCAAGGTCTATTACCGGATCATCGATCCGTCGCTCGACGAGGTGTGCAACGTGGTCTGCAAGTCGCTCCGCGAGCACTGGACCACGTGGGGCGTCGAGCTTGATGCGGCACTCGACGACTAACACTTAGGAGGTACCAGTGGAGGCAGCCACGACAACGACCAGCGCCGGAACTGTCGGCGACATGGAGCGCTCCGAGCTGGAGTCGTTCGTCAAGGAGCTGATCATGCAGCGCGAGTCCGAGACTCGCGACCCGAACATGGTCACCCTGGTCGCCTGGGGCGGGGACCTCGACCGGATCTGGCCAACCACGATCCTCGCGACCACGGCCGCCGCAGGCGGCATGGACGTGGCCATCTTCTTCACCTTCTGGGGACTGTTCTCGCTGGTCCGCGAGGACAAGCGGATCACCGGCACCAACTGGATGACGAAGGCGCTCTCGATGATGAACCACCCGAGCGCCGCGCACGCCGGCCTGTCGAAGCTCAACATGGGCGGCTCGGGTCCGATGATGATGCGCAAGCTCGCCAAGGACAACGGCGTCGCGGCGCCGGAAGAGCTGCTCGAGATGGCCACCGACCTCGACGTCAAGCTGTGGCCGTGTCAGATGACGATGGACCTGATGGGCCTCAAGCGCGAGGACCTGATCGAGGGCCTCGACGAGCCTGCCGGGGCGGCGACGGCGCTCGCGCGGATGCAGCGCTCGGCGATCAGCCTGTTCATCTAATCCGCCGTCCGAGTCGAATGGCCGCGCCGGAGCGAGCGCGGCGGCGGATCCAAAACCTCTACCACTGCGCGCTTGTGGTGGAACCGTTCACCTCCGCCTACCGCCACGGCCAGCTCAGGTGAACGGTTCAGCGGCTCGGTCGAACTGGTAGAGCTTTTGGTCGTCACGATGCCGTCAAGCTAGGTATCGAGGTAGGCCCAGAAGCGACGGGCGTCGGCCTGTGGTGCGGGGCGGGCGCGCCGCACCGCGCGCAGCGGACGGGTGAGGTCGACGCCGTCGACGCGCAGCGCGCACAGGCTTCCGGATTCGACCTCCCCTTCGACCGCCAGCCGGGAGATCAGCGCGAACCCGCCCTCGAGCACGGCTCGCTTGAGGCTCTGGGTCGAAGCGGTCTCGAGCGCCGGCTCGAGCGCCGCCGCGCCGGCTTGCTCGAGCGCCGTCGCCGCCACCGCCCGCGTGCCCGAGCCGCTTTCTCGGGCCAGGTAGGGCTCGCGGGCGAGCGCCGCCACCGGGATCGAGCGGCGCCGCGCCCACGGATGCGCGGAGGCGACCACCGCGACGATCTCGTCGCGGCGCAGCGTCATCGCCTGAAGCCCCTCAACCGGATCGAGCGACTCGATGAAGCCGATCTCAGCCTGCCCCTCCCGCACCAGCGCCAGCACGCTGCGGGAGTTGCTGATCTCCACCTGCGGACGCTGCGGCGCGGGCTCCTGCAGGCGGAAGCCGGCCAGCCACCCCGGCAGCAGGAACCCGCCGACCGTGTGGCTCGCGGCGAGCCGCAACGTCGGCGCCGTGGCCGCGTGCGCGCTGACGACGCTCGCGGCCTGGGCCAGCGCCGCGAGCACGTGCTTTGCCTCGGGGTACAACAGCCGGCCCGCGTCGGTGGCGCGAACGCCGAACCGGCCACGTTCGAGCAGCACTACGCCGATCCGCCGCTCGAGCGACTGGAGCCGTTTGGTCGCCGCCGATTGGGTCAGCTCGAGCGCCTCGGCAGCGCCGCTGATCGTGCCGCTCTCGATCGCGGCGACGAACGCAGCCAGCTCAGCCGGGTCGAGATGCGCACCGAGCATTCCAGCCGCGACTATATCCATGCTTAGTTGGAATGGAAGAATCGGCGCCGCTGGGTCACGATCAGGTGATGGCCCAGCAGGCGTTCGTGATCGATCAGGGCAAATGCATCGGCTGCCACGCGTGCACGGTTGCCTGCAAGGTCGAGCATGGCGTCGAGCTCGGCGTGTTCCGCACCTGGGTCAAGTACATCGAGCGGGGCGAATTCCCGGACACGCGCCGGTCGTTCGCCGTGCTGCGCTGCAACCACTGCACGGACGCCCCATGCATCAAGGCGTGTCCGGTCACCGCCCTGTACAAGCGCGAGGACGGGATCGTCGACTTCGACCCCGAGCGCTGCATCGGCTGCAAGATGTGCATGAACGCGTGCCCTTACGACGCGCTGTACATCGACCCAGATTCGCAGACTGCCGCGAAGTGCAACTTCTGCGCCCACCGCGTCGAGCGCGACCTGAAGCCGTCCTGCGAGGTCGTGTGCCCCGTCGGCGCGATCATCTCCGGCGACGCCGAAGATCCCGATTCCGAGGTCAGCCGCCTGCTCGGCACCGCGCCCTCTGCGGTCCGAAGCGCCGAGCACGGCACCGGGCCGAACGTCTATTACCTCGGGGCCGACGAGGCCGCGCTCGACCCGCTCGCCGCCGCCGGCGGTCTCGCATACCTGACGACCGAGGTGACGCCGTCGCAGCGCGAGAAACTCGCGCCGATGAACGATGGCCGGGCGCCGGCGGTCGCGACCACCGACGTCGAACACCCGCCGCCGTGGGGCTGGAAGGTGTCGAGCTACTTCCTCTCAAAGGGCACCGCCGCCGGCGCGATGATGCTCACCGCGCTGCTGCTGGCACTCGAGTCGGGGCCGCACCGCTCGCGGCTCGCCGATCTGATCCCGGGGGCGCTCGCGCTGGCGGGAATCGCGGTCACCGGCGTGTTCCTCGTCTGGGACCTCAAACGCCCGGGGCGCTTCTTCTATCTCTTCACACGTCCCCAGTGGGATTCATGGCTGACGCGCGGGGCGCAGGTGATCAACGTCGCGACGGTGCTCGCGCTCGCGTTCACGGTGGCCGCGGTGACCGACAGCTACGGGCTCCGTGACGTCGTGCGCTGGCTCTTGATCCCCGCCGGCGCGATGCTCGCCGGGTACACGGCGTTCCTGTTCAACCAGTGCATCGGGCGGGATCTGTGGCGGAGCCCGCTACTGCTCCCGCACACGATCGTCAACGCGCTGCTGGCAGGCGCGGGCGCGCTCGGGATCGCGTCGCTCGCGGTCCCCTCCCCCGCGTCCGTGCGGGAGGCGCTCGGCCTGACCGTGATCACATGCGCCGTCGCGAGCGGCGACCTGATCGCGCTCGACATGCTCCGCAAGCACACGCGCCAGGCCGAACGCGCGGCTCGCAACCTGTATCGCGACCGGTTCGCGCGCCGCTTCTGGATCGGCGGCGTGCTGACCGGCCTGATCCTGCCGACCGCGCTCGGCGCGACGTTTCTCGCGCTCGGCGGCAACGGCCTGCTCGCCGCCGCCGGCGCGTGCGCGCTCGTCGGGTTGTGGTGTTACGAGGACGCCTGGGTGCGGGCTGGCCAGAGCGTGCCGCTGAGCTGATGACCCTGAGCTGATGGCCCTGAGCTTCCCGATCCGTGACGCTGAGGACCGCGTCGTCGAGTACGACCCGAAGGCGTGGCCCCGAAAGGTCGAGCGCGAGTCGATGCTGGTGCCGACCGTGTGCTTCAACTGCGAGTCCGCGTGCGGGCTGACCGCCTACGTCGACACCGATACGTTCCAGATCCGCAAGCTCGAGGGCAACCCCGAGCATCCTGGTTCACGCGGGCGCAACTGCGCCAAGGGCCCGGCGACGCTCAGCCAGATCACCGATCCCGAGCGGATCCTGTATCCGCTGCGGCGCACCGGCGCGCGCGGCAGCGGCGGCTGGGAGCGGGCCAGCTGGGACCACGTGCTCGACACGTTCGCCGAGCGTATGCACGAGGCGTTCGCCGCCGGCGCCAACAACGACGTCTGTTACTTCGTCGGGCGGCCGGGCGAGGACGGGTTCGCGGAGCGCTTTCTGGAAACGTGGGGCTGCGACGGGCACAACTCGCACACCAACATCTGCTCCTCGGGCGGGCGCGCGGGCTACGGCTTCTGGTCGGGCACCGACCGCCCCTCACCCGACTACGCGAACGCCCGCTTCATGTTGCTGATCTCAGCCCATCTGGAGTCGGGTCACTACTTCAATCCGCACGCGCAGCGGATCGTCGAGGGTCAGCAATCGGGCGCGAAGATCGCGGTCATCGACCCGCGCCTGTCGAACACCGCCGCGCGCGCCGACTACTGGCTGGCGGCGTGGCCGGGCACCGAGGCCGCGGTGCTGCTCGCGATCGCCAAGGTGATGCTCGACGAGGACCTGTTCGACCGCGACTTCGTCCGCCGCTGGGTCAACTGGCGGACGTACATCGCGCACCGAGCGCCCGGCGACGAGCCGACGTTCGACAACTTCGTCAGAGCGCTGAAGACCGAGTACGCGCGCTACACCCCGGAATATGCCGAACGCGAGAGCGGCGTCCGCGCCGAGATGATCGTGCGGGTCGCGCGCGAAGCGGCGGCGGCGAGGCCGGCGTTCGCGTCGCACATCTGGCGCGCCGCTGCCGCCGGCAACCTGCATGGATGGCTGGTCACTCGCGCGGTGATGCTGCTGAACGTGCTGACCGGATGCGTCGGGGCGCGCGGTGGGGTGTCGCCGAATGCCTGGAACAAGTTCATCCCTGAGCCGTGGCGGGCGCCCGACTCGAACACGTGCTGGAACGAGCTCAACTGGCCGCGGCCCTATCCACTCGCACACAACGAGATGAGCATGCTGTTCCCGCATCTGCTGCTCGACGGCGCCACCCAGCCGGTGCTGTTCACGCGCGTGCTGAACCCGATCTGGACCTTCCCCGACGGCTACTCGTGGCTGCGGGCGCTGCGCGACGAGCAGCGCGTCGGCCTTCACGCCGCGCTCACGCCGACGTGGTCAGAGACGGCCTGGTGGGCCGACTACGTCCTGCCGATGGGCCACGGCCCCGAGCGCCACGACACCCACTCGTATGAGACTCACGCCGGCCGGTGGCTCGGCTTTCGTCAGCCCGTCCAAAGAGTCGCGATGGAGCGAATGGGCAAGCCCGTGGAGTTCACCTACGAGGCTAACCCCGGCGAGGTGTGGGAGGAGGGCGAGTTCTGGATCGAGCTCTCCTGGCGCGCGGATCCCGACGGCTCGCTCGGGATCCGCCGCTACTACGAGTCGCCCTACCGTCCCGGAGCGAAGATCACGCTCGAGGAGTACTACCGCTGGATGTTCGAGCACTCGGTGCCCGGGCTCCCGGAGAAGGCGGCGGCCGAAGGCCGGACACCACTCGAGTACATGCGCCGCCACGGAGCGGTCGAGATCGACCGCGACGAGTACGGCCTGCACGACGTCCCGGTCGCCGAACCACGTGACGCCGAGGTCCGGGGGCGCGAGGAGACCCTCACGAGGGTGTCATTCGACGGCCGCCACCTGCCGCTGACGGGCAGGCCAGATACCGTCGCCGCGCGCGTCGACGGCGTCCCGCGTCGAGGCTTCAACACGCCCTCGCGCAAGCTCGAGCTCTACTCCGAAACGCTCGCCGAGTGGGGATGGGAGGAGCTCGCGACGCCCACATATGCGCGTACGCACGTGCACCACTCGCTGATCGACCACGGCCGTGGCGAGTACGTGCTGCTGCCGACCTACCGGCTGCCGACGATGATCCACTCGCGCTCGGGCAACGCCAAGTACCTGAACGAGCTGGCGCATACACATCCACTGCTCGTCTGCCCGCGGGACGCCGAGCGGATCGGCGTCGCGACCAACGACCTCGTCCGGGTCGAGACCGAGATCGGGTGGTTCGTGATCAAGGCATTCGTGACCGAGGGCATCCGCCCCGGCGTGGTCGCGGCGTCCCACCACATGGGGCGCTGGCGCCTACAGGAAGCGCAGGGCGGCGAGCGCTGGTCCTCGGCGCTGGTCGAGATGCGCGAGGACGGCGACACGGTCACGTTCCGCCGCGTCCATGGCGTGGAGCCGTGGAAATCAACCGACCCGAGCTCGGAGCGGGTCTGGTGGAACGACGCGGGCGTGCACCAGAACATCACCTTCCCGGTTCACCCCGACCCGATCAGCGGCATGCACTGCTGGCACCAGAAGGTCCGCGTTCGCGCCGCCGAGCCAGGTGATCGCTACGCGGATATCCACGTCGATCTGACGCGCGCGCGCGAGGTGTACCGCAAGTGGCTCGCCCTGACGCGCCCAGCGTGCGGCGAGCTGCGCAGGCCGATCTGGTTGTTCCGCCCCATCAAACCGACGCTTGACGCGTATTCGCTACCCCAGGACGAGCGCACTATCGCCGCACGCGAGGCCGCCGGCGGCGAGCGCCCAAGCCCGTTTGATTTCCACAAACTTCTCGACTGGTGTCCGGAGGATGTATGGGGTCCGCTCGAGGCGTACGCTCCACTCACGTGAACGGTCGCGGGAACGGACACGGCAGGAGAACCCTCGCGTGGGATGACGGCGCGGCCAGCGAGCGAACCGTGCTCTCCTGGCAGCGCACGGCAATCTCGAGCCTGGCGGTCGCGGCGCTGGCGTTGCGATCCGGGATCGTCGACGGCCTACTCGGGCTCGCGATCCCGATCGCCGTGCTGATGACCCTCGCCGGCGTCGCAGCGTGGCTGTTCAGCCGGCGTGTCTACCGCGATCACGAGCGGCCGTTTGCGCACGGTGCCGTTTTGCACGAATGCGCGCTGCTCGGTGTCGCCGGGGTGATGTTGATCGCAGCCCTCGGATCGGCCGTTCTGGCGGTGAACGCATGACCACGAGCACGAAAGAGCGCCTCCGAGCGACGATCAAACGCCTCGGGCCAAGCCTCGACGAGGTCGGCTCGGAGCCCGACCCACGGTTCACGTTCGCGAACGAGCGGACGTTCCTCGCCTGGGCGCGAACCGGGCTCGCGCTGATCGCCGGCGGCCTCGCCGCGGCCCAGGTGTTGCACGTCGGGTTCGGCGGCGGGCGGCTACTGGTCGCGATTCCGGCAATCGCGTTCGGCGGACTGATCGGGATCATCAGTTACCTGCGCTGGCAGAGCAACGAGCGCGCGATGCGGCTCGGCCAACCACTCGGCTACTCGCCGCTGACGCGGATCCTCGCGCTCGGGATCCTCGGCCTCGCAGGGGTCAGCGTCGTGCTCGTCGTGATCTGGGAGATCACGCGCTAGCAGCTATTGTGCAGGCGAGCCGATGAACCGGTCCGACGTCACGTTCCGATCCGCTGGCACCGACTGCGCCGCGTGGCTGTATCGCCCCGACGGCAACGGGCCACACCCGCTGATAGTGATGGCGCACGGCTTCTCCGCCACTCGCGAACTCCGCCTCGACGCGTACGCGGAGCGCTTCTGCGCCGCCGGCCTCGGTGCCCTCGTGTTCGACTACCGCCACTTCGGGGCGAGCGCGGGCGAGCCGCGCCAGCTGCTCTCGGTGTCCCGCCAGCACGCCGACTACCACGCGGCGATCGCGCACGCACGTGCGCTCGACTGGGTCGACGCCGACCGCGTGGCGGTGTTCGGCAGCTCGTTCTCGGGCGGGCATGTGATCGCGGTCGCCGCGCACGATCAGCGAATCGCGGCGATCGTGTCGCAGTGCCCGTTCACCGACTCGCTCGCGACCCTGCCGACGCTCGGGGCGAAGAACACGGCCCGCCTCACCGCCGCCGGCATCCGCGACCTGCTCGGGGCGGCCGTCGGACGTCCGCCGCACTACGTCCCCGCCGTCGGCGAACCGGGTTCGTTCGCGGTGATGACGACGCCGGACTCGCTGCCCGGGTTCCGGGCGCTGCTGCCTGCGCAGAGCACCTGGGAGAACCGTGTCGCGGCGCGGATCGGGGTGCTGATCGGGTCCTACCGGCCAGGTCGCAAGGCGGTTCATGTCCGCTGCCCGGCTCTGTTCTGCCTCTGCGACACGGACTCGCTGGCGCCCGCGGGGCCGTCGGCAAAGCTCGTCGCGCGGGCACCGCGGGCGGAGGTCAAGCACTACCCGGTCGGCCACTTCGACGTCTACGTCGGCGAGCCGTGGGAACGGGCGGTCGCGGATCAGACCGAGTTCCTCGTTCGCCACCTCGCCCCGACCGCCGACACCGCCGACACCGCCCGCGCGCCCAACACCGCCGGCGCGCCCAACACCGCCGGCGCGCCCAACACGGCTGGCGCGCCCAACACGGCTGGCGCGCCGAACTCAACCGTCGCCTAGCGCGACGGCCGTATCGGCGACGAGCGCCAGCGAGCCCGAGACGATCTCAACCCTGTTTCGCCCGCTCGTCTTGGCCAGGTACAACGCCCTGTCGGCGGCGCGTTGAAGCTGCTCGGCGTCGCTCGCGTGGTCCGGTAGCACCGCAACGTCGATGCTGATCGTCAGATGGATGTCGTCATTGGCCAGCTCGATCTCCTCGACCGCTGCGCGGATCTTCTCTGCGAGCCCCAGCGCGCCCGCGGCATCGGTGGCCGGCAGGAGGACCAGGAACTCCTCCCCTCCGTAGCGGGCGGCGAAGTCGCTGCCCACACGAGGTGCTGCAGCGCTGTGCCCAGAGCGGCCAGCAGCTCATCGCCGCGTGAGTGCCCGTGTTCGTCGTTGATCCGCTTGAAGTGGTCGAGGTCGAGCATCAACGCCGCGAGGGGGAGGTCGCTCCGGCGAGCCTCGGCGACCATCCGCTTGATCATGTCGTCAAGCGCGCGGCGGTTCGGCAGCCCCGTGAGCGCGTCCGTCGGCGCCCGTCGTTGAGATCGCGAGGTTCCGGAGGTTGGCGATCACCGGCGCGGCCTGTTGGACCGACTCGCCGATGCGCGTGGAGGCGTCGGCGGTGAGGGCGTTCTCGTGCTTGACCAGGACCGACCCGATCACCTCCCCACCGACCAGCAGTGGCGTGCAGGTCGAGCGTCCTGGTGAGGCGCCGCACAGCTCGCCACCGAGCAGCGGCTCGTGGTCTGGGGTCTCGATATGCGTGCTCGCTGCTCTGATGGCGAGGCAATCCCGCGGTTGCGCGTCCGTGAGCCTGTCCAACAGAAGCGAACCTGCCTCGACCGCCGTGACCGGCTCCAGCCGGTCGGCACTGTTGCCCGAGACGCCCTCGGCTTTCTCCAGGCTCATGATCCGGTTGCCGTCGGTATTGAGCGCGTCGAAGGATGCGACCACGGCTGCCGCGTGAGCGGTATGGCCGGCGGCCGGACCCTGGCCCCACTGGCCGGGTGCCCACAGCGTCCTGAACTCAACCCACCTCGTCGCGAGGTCATGGGCGATCTTCGCTTGCACCGGATTGTCGCTGGCAGCGTTGCCGATTTGTGCGATTTCGAGCTCGACCTCGGGCAGCACAGCCGAGACCAACTGCGAGGCGAACGACGCGCGTGCACGCGGCGCGGGCGTAACCCAGCCGCGAAGGATCAGCTCCCGGGCATCGTCGAGGTGCCCGCCGAGGGTTGCGACCGCTGCCTGAGTGGTGACGTTGTCCTGATAGATGCGATCGAGCGAGCCGCGTACGGATGACATAGCGTTCAGCGCGGCCCAGCCGACACCGCAGAGAACGATGACGGCGGTGGCGAGTACAACCACAAACCGGATCGAGAGCCCGACAGCCCGGCGTCTCGGCCGCCCGCTCGCACGACTCGCCCGAGCCCGGGGCGGGTCCGGGAGAGCGGCCACTGGCGGTGCCGGAAGCTGAGTGGTGGAAGAACGCAGCGACGTCATCACTGCTAACCATCGGCCGCGCACGACCAACTCCGCACCCCAGAACGGCGAGGCGGGGGATGTCCGCGGCGAACTACGCAAGCGAGTCCGTAGTTTCCCCCGAGCGGACCACGTGCGGCCGCCGCGCGCGCGGCGGCCGTCTCAATGGAGCGACGAAGGGATCGGCTCGAGCACGCCCCGGATCCGGCCCACCACTGACACCGTCCTTCCATAAGAGGCTCGGAGCACGCTCGCCGGCGCCTGGTGGCGCGCCAGCGCCTCGCCGATCGGCAGCACCGTGTAGTCGGGGTGCCGGTCCCAGGTCGGCAGGTACGAGACCCCCTTGACATACGAGCGCGAGCCGCGCACGACGATATGCAGGAACACGAGCATCCCGTCCTCGGTTTGGATCGGACAGCAGGCGGAGTCCTCGTTGGACAGGATCTGGCCTTCGCCGTAGACGACCAGCTTGCCGTGGACGCGGACGATCGGCTGGACGACGTGGACATGCTGGCCGACGATCGCGGTGATATCCGGATCGCTCGCCAGCGCGCTCGCGAGCGAGAGCTGGAACGCGTCCGGCGCCGACTGGAACTGGGTCCCCCAGTGGAAGTTGACGATCACCACCTGGGCGCCGCGCTCGCGGGCGATCCGCGCGGCGCGGCGCACGGCGGCGGCGCTCGCGATGTTGACCGACCAGGGGTGCGGCAGCGGGATCCCGTTCGTCATCTCGGTGTACGCGAGGAATGCGACGCGGACGCCCTTGACGTTCACGATCAGCGTGCGGCGCGCGGCGGCCGCCGACGAGTACGAGCCGGCATGGAGCACGCCCGCGCGGTCGAGTGCGAGCCCGGTCTGGTCGATCCCGTACTGACCCTGGTCGACCGAGTGGTTCGAGGCGGTGTCGCAGATCCGCCAGCCGGCCCACGCGATCGCGCGCGCGAGCTGGGTCGGAGTGTTGAAGACCGGATAGCCCTGCGGCGGGCGCGGCGAGATCGGCGTCTCGTCGTGGCAGATCGCCAGATCGGCCGAGCGAATGTACGGCCGGATCTCGGCCAGCATCGGCTCGAAGTCGTAGTTCCCGTGACCATCGGCGAGTGCCCTGGACCAGACCGGTTCGTGCACGAGGATGTCACCGTTGACCTCGATGGTCAGCTCGACCGGGGGCCTTGGAGTACTGCTCGTGCTCGCCGCGTAGGCCCGCGGCGCCCGGCCGGTCAGGTGCGTATGGGCGAGCAGCAGCGCGCCGAGTAGCGCCACGATCCCGACGAGCCACCTCACCCTCGCGCTCATCGCGCGATCTTGACGCATTGATATGCGCACCGCACGGTGGTTGACTGCGCGGCGCGATGAGACCGGAGCTCCAGCGCGAGATCCTGCGGCGGTTCTTCGTGATGCGCGAGCAGCACACGACGATGCTCGCCGCCGAGCCCTACCGGCAGCGGGCGTCGGTCTACACCGACCCGGGGCGGCTCGCGCACGAACAGGCCGCGCTGTTCCGAGGCAGGCCGCTGCTCGTCGGGCTGAGCGCCGATCTGCCGTCGACCGGCGACTACGTCGCGACCGAGGTCGCGGGAGTGCCGCTGCTGCTCGTCCGAGGCGAGGACGCCGAGGTCCGCGGCTTCCTCAACATCTGCCGCCACCGCGGTGGGCGCGTCGCCAGCGGTCGCGGGCGGCCGGGGCGCGCGTTCAAGTGCCCGTACCACTCGTGGGCGTATGACCTGAACGGCGAGCTGCTCGGACAACCGCTCGCGCGGGACGCATTCGAGGGGCTCGACCGCGCTGAGCTCGGCTTGCTCGGAGTCCCGGTCGCCGAACGGTTCGGCGTGATCTTCGCGAGGATCGGCCATAACGCGCCGATCGACGTCGAGTCGGAGCTCGCCGGTCTCGGCCCAGAGCTCGCCGCCTTCAAATTCGACGAATTCCGCTTCTTCGAAGAGCGCAGCGGCGTGTTCGAGGCGAACTGGAAGCTGATCCACGACACCTTCCTCGAGAGCTACCACGTGTTCTCGCTGCACCGAGACACGATCGCTGGCGACCTGCTCTCGACCCCTTTCGTCGGCGACCTGTTCGGCCCGCACGCCCGCGGCGCGGTGATGCGCAAGGAGGTCACGAAGCTGCTCGAACTCGACGAGTCACAGTGGGACCTGCGGGCGAATGCGTCGATCGTCTACCTGATCTTCCCGAGCGCGCTGATCAACCTGCCGATGAGCGGCCACGCCGAACTGTGGGAGATGTACCCCGAGCCCGACGATCCCCACCGCACGCGCGTGACGGTGCGGTTCTACTCGCCGGGCGAGCCGCGCTCGGACGAGGAGCGCGCGTTCTGGGCGACGAACGTGAAGTTCACGACGCAGGTCGTGTTCAAGGAGGACTTCGACCAGCAGCAGGACATCCACCGCTCGCTGCGAACCGGGCTGATGCCAGAGGTCGTCTACGGCCGCAACGAGCCAATGCTGATCCATCACCACGATCAAATTGAGCTGGCGTTGAGCACGGCGCTACTACCATCCGCTTGAGCTCTCACCAATAACCGGAGGACCGAACCAGATGCCGACATCCAACGATCTCGCCTACGCCCGCGGAACCGCGCTGACCGGCGATCGCACGCGAGCCGTGTTCGGCCAGGTGATGGGCCTGGTCGCGCTTACCTGCGGCTGCGCTGCGCTCGGCGCATACGCCGGACGCAACATCACCGGTGGCGGCGGCATCGCCTTCTTCATCGGCGCGTTCGCATGTGTATTCGGGCTCCAGTTCGCCACCCGGCGGGGCCATGAGCAGCTCGCGATCGGGCTGCTGTTCGGGATGGGCCTGCTGCTCGGCCTGGCGGTCGCGCCCGTGCTCGACTACTACGCAAAGACCAACCATCAGGTCCTCTACCAGGCGGTCGGCGCAACCGGTGGCTTCGTCGCTCTGCTCGGCTCCGCCGGTTATGCGACGCGCAAGGACCTGTCGGTCTACTACCGCTTCTTCTTCTTCGCGCTGATCGGGCTGATCGTGTTCGGTCTTGTTCTGCTGTTCGTGAACATGCCGCACGGGAACACGATCTACGCGGTCATCGGGCTGGTCGTGTTCGGTGGCTTCACAGTGCTCGACTTCAACCGTCTCGCACGCACGGACATGAACATGGCGGTGCCGATCGCCGCGAGCATCTTCCTCGACATCTTCAACGTCTTCCTGTTGTTCCTGTCGCTATTCGGAGGCGGCGGCCGGCGGTAGCGGTGGGAGGCTTCGCGCCTCCAGTTCAAAGATGTGAGAAATATCGCATCGCGGCTGGCCTCCCAGGCCGTACCGTGGCTCCCATGGTGAGATGCGAAGCGATCAGCCGGGCCGCGGACGTCGACCCCGAGCCGATGCAGGTGTTCGGCGACCTGCGGTCGCTGGAGGCGCGATCGCTGGCTGGGCCGGCGCTCGAGGTCAAGGTTCCGGCCGGCACCGAGCTGATCCGCGAGGGCGAGCAGATCGGGACCTTCTATGTGATTCGCAGCGGCGCCGCGGACCTCTCCGCCGATGGGCGCGTCGTGCAATCTCTGCGACCGGGTAACTGTTTCGGTGAAATCGACCCGGTCTCCCCGGAAGAACAGCGGTTCGGTGTGACAGCGACGTCACCGATGCGGCTGCTGACGTTCAGTGCGTTCGGAATGGCGCGGCTCTGCTCCGCGATCCCGAGTGCCAGGCAGCGGATTCTCGCTTCCCTGCCTCACCCCTAGCCGCGGGGTAAGCGCTTGCGTTACGTTGCACGCGCGATGAGCCCCAGTTCGACGCTCCCCGAAGGCCGGCGGTACCGAGCGCTCGTCATCACTGACATCGTCCGCTCGACCGAGCATCTGGCGAGGCTGGGCGACGAACGCTGGAGCGAGTTGCTGGGCGAGCACGAAGCGGTCGTCTCGCGCGAGGTCGGCGCTTACGAGGGACACGTGGTGGCCGATCGCGGCGACGGCTTTCTGATCGAGTTCGACACCTCGTCTCAAGCGGTGTCCTGCGCCGAGGAGATCTGCATCGCCACGGCGGCGCTCGGGGTCGAGCTCCGCGCCGGCGTCCACGCCGGCGAGTGCGAGCTGCTCCACACCCGACTCGCCGGGATGGCGATCCACATCACCGCGCGCGTCGCCGATCTCGCCGAGCCGAGCCAGGTGCTCGTCTCGAGCGCTGTCCGCGACGAGCTCGGCGGCGACCGGGTGCTGGTCGGGCGCGGGACGCACGAGCTGCGGGGCGTCCCGGGGGCGTGGGCCGTTTATGCGCTGTCGAGCGCGCGGCTCGACGCGGTCGCGGGGACGGCGCCCCCCGAGCCGACCGTCGCCTTCCAGGTCCCGCTGCCGTCCCAGATCGCCTCGCGGCTGAGCGAGGTCGCGATGGTTGACCGCCGCGCCGAGATGAAGGCGTGCATTCGCGCGCTCGAGCGCGTTGAAGACGGCCAGCAGCGAACCGTGCTGATCACGGGCGAGCCGGGGATCGGCAAGTCGCGGCTCGCCGCGCAGATCGCGGGTGACGCGCACGCCGGCGGCGCCACCGTCTTGTGCGGCCGCTGCGACGACGAGCTGGGCGTGCCCTACCAGCCGTTCGTCGAAGCGCTGACCCACTACGCCAGGTTCGCCCCGCACGCGTTGCTCGCCGACCACCGGACGAAGTTCGGGCACGAACTCGCGCGGCTGGTCCCCGAGCTCGGGAGCGGCGGCGCGGCGGCGGCGCTCGAGCAGTCGCGTGCTGACAACCGCCATCTGATGTTCGCGTCGGTCGCCGGCCTGTTGCGCGACGCTTCGCTCCAGAAGCCGCTCGTGCTCGTGCTCGACGACCTCCAGTGGGCCGACAAGGCGACGCTGCTGCTGATCAAGTACCTGTTGGTCTCGCCGCAGCTGCATGCCCTGGTCATCGCCACGTACCGCTCGACGGAGCTGACGTCGAGCCCGGCGCTGACCGACCTGCTCTCCCAGCTCCGGCGCGAGCCCGGGATCGACAGCATCGAACTGTCCGGCCTGGAGGGCGGCGACGTGATCGCGCTCGCGCAGGCCGTGACCCACGAGGAGCTCGACGACGCAGAGATCGAGCTGATGCAGACGCTCGGCGATCAGACCCGCGGCAACCCGTTCTTCATCGGCGAGATCCTGCGATCGGTCAAGGACACTGGCGGGATCTCGCGGCTGCTGTCAGACCCGGATGCCGCCGAGGTCCCGCGGAGCGTCCGCGCCACGATCGGTCAGCGGGTAGTCAGGATGGGGCCGCAAGCGGAGCGCGTGTTGCGCGCGGCCGCGGTGATCGGGCGCGAGTTCGACGTCGAGTTGCTCAGCCAGATGGTCGACGAGGACGAGGGCGAACTCGCCGACGTGCTCGACAACGCCGTCGACGCGGCGCTGCTCGCGGAGGAGCCTGGCTTCGGGATGCGATACAGCTTCGCCCACCCGCTGATCCAGCTGGCGCTGTATGAGCAGCTCGGGGGTGGCCGGCGGCGGGCGCTTCACGCGCAGGCGGTCGCGGGGCTCGAGCGGCTGCTCGGCGAGGACGCGCGCTACCAGCGCAGCGGCGAGGTCGCTCGCCACGCGCTGACCGCGGTCCCGATCGTCGCAGCGGCGACCGCCGTGGAGTATGCGTGGCAGGCAGGCCAGTACGCGCTCGAGCAGCTGGCGCCCCAGGAAGCGAGCCGGTGGTTCGAGCAGGCGCTCGAGCTCCACCAACCGCCGGCGACCGGCGGTGACCCGCTGCTCCTCGATCTGCTGATCGGACAAGGGATCGCCAAGCAGCAATGCGGCGATCCCGAGTTCCGCGCAACGCTGCTTCGGGCCTCCCAGCTGGCGCGTGCCGCCGGCGACACCGACCGGCTCGTGCGCGCCGCGCTCGCGAACACGCGTGGCTTCGTCTCCGAGACCGGGCGGGTCGACACCGAGCGGGTCGACGTGCTCGACGCCGCGCTCGGTTCGATCGGGGAGCGCGACAACCAGGCGCGCGCCAAGCTGCTCGCGACGCTGGCGGCCGAGTTGACGTTCGCGGGCGACTGGGAGCGACGCAAGGCGCTCAGCGATGAGAGCGTCGCGCTCGCCGATCGGCTCGGCGATGCCGCGACCGTCGGCGAGGTGCTCAGCGCGCGCTTCATCACCACGTGGACGCCGGAGACGCTCGAACAACGGATCGCCGACACGACGCGCGAGCTCGCGCTCGCCGAGGAGATCGGGAGTCCGCTCGCGCGCTTCAGGGCGCTGCACTGGCGAGCCGCCGCGGCGGTCGAGTCGGCCGATCTCGACCTCGCCGCGACGCTCGTCGACCGTGAGTGCGAGGTCGCCCAGCGGCTCAACCAACCGACCGCGAGTTGGCTCGCCGCATACGACCGCGCGACGCAGGCGCTGATGCACGGGCTGCTCGACGAGGCCGAGCGCCTGGCGCAGGACGCCGCCCGGATCGCAGCCGAGAGCGGCGAACCCGAGGCGGCAGCGTTCTTCGCCGGCCAGCTGCTCAACATCCGCTTCGAGCAGGGGCGGCTCGGCGAGCTCGAGCCGCTGATCGCCGAGCAGGTCAAGGCGAACCCAGGGATCCCGGCGTTCCGCGGGGCGCTGGCGCTCGCGCGGTGCGAGGCACAGATGCTCGACCAGGCCGCCGAGGTGCTGTCGGTGGACGCGGCGACCGGCTTCGCGGAGCTGAGCTATGACTCGAACTGGCTCGCCGGGATTGCGATCTACGCCGAGACGGCCGCTCAGATCGGCGACGCCGCGGCGGCCGAGACGCTCCACACACTGCTCGACCCGTATCGAGGTCAGATCGCGTTCAACAGCGCCACCGTGTGGGGCGCGGTCGAGCGTCACCTCGGCAACCTCGAGCGCGTACTCGGTGCGAACGCGGACGCCGAGCGGTCGCTCGCCAGCGCCGCCGAAGTTCACGAGCGAATCGGCGCACCGATCTGGCTCGCGCGTACCCGCGTCGACCTCGCCTCGTTGCTCGCCGGTCGTGACGACCGCGGGGCCCGCACGTTGCTCGAGCAGGCGCTGGCGACCGCGCGTGACCTCGGCTGCGCCGGGATCGAGCGCCGCGCGAGGGAGCTGCTGACGTGACGCGGCTCCCTCGCTACATCGACTACGGCGCGCTGATGACACCGCCGGCGCCCTTCAGGTCGACCGGAACGACGCTGTACGGATTCTGGGCATCGGTCGATGCGGACAAGGTCGGGGCGCTGCTCCGGAAGGTGTTCGACGAGACCACCGGCGGCGCCGTCCGCTGCCGGCCGATAGGCGAGCACGCGATGCTCAGCTGGGGCAACATCGCGCGGGTCACCCCGGAGACTCCTCCTTACGACGAGCGAGGCGGGGTGGCCGAACCGCAGGTCGCGATTTGGATCCCAGTCGCGATCCGCGATCCCCCCAGCGACCACGAGTGGTTTGCGATGTTCATCCCGTACATCTGGCTCGACAACGCGATGTCGCTCGCGACCGGGCGCGAGCTGTTCGGGTACCCGAAGGCCTGGGGGTGGCCCTCGTTTCCGGGCCCTGAGGGCCCGCGCGCATGGAAGCTCGATGTATTCGGGGTGCAGTATCGGGCCGACGCGCTCGCGGACCGCCACCCCCTGCTCGCGGTCACCGAGTCGGGGGCGCTGGACGACGCCGTCGCGGCCGGCATCGGGTCGCTCGCCGATGTCGCCCGCCATGTGGTCCGGAGGCTGTTCCGCCCGTCGTTGGACCACCTGCTGGGCGACGTCGAGGTGACCGCGGCGTTGACCGCCGACCTGCTCGCCGAGCGGCTGCCGAACGTGTTCCTCAAGCAGGTCCGCGACGTCGGCGACGGGGACGCCGCGGCGCTCCAGCAGATCACGGCGCTCGACTACAAGATCCTCAGCATCACCTCGGCGCCGCTGCCCTACGCGCACGAGCTCGAGGTGTTCGAGCTCGACAGCCACCCGGTCGGCGCGGAACTGGGGCTTCAGAGCCAGACGCTTGGCGTGGCGTACAAGGCGGAGATGGAGTTCGACGTCGGTGGGGGTCGCGTGCTGTGGGACGCGATGGCGCAGTAGAGAAGGTCGCGATCCTCGGTGGCGGGATCGGGGCGCTCAGCGCCGCGTTCGAGTTGACCGACCCGTCGCTCAAGGGCCGCTACTCGGTGACCGTCTACCAGCCTGGCTGGCGACTCGGTGGCAAGTGCGCGAGCGGTCGCGGCGGCGACTGCAAGCGGATCGAGGAGCACGGTCTGCACGTCTGGTTCGGGTTCTACGACAACGCATTCGATCTGATTCAGCGCTGCTACGAGCAGTGGCGGCCGGCCGCGGGCTCGCCCTTCCAGGCCTGGACCGACGCCTTCAAACCGTGCAGCGACATCGTGCTGTTCGAGTCCTGGAACGGGACGTGGGCGCCGTGGCATCTGACGATGCCGGTCGACGAGCTCGTACCGGGGAGCGAGCGGCCGGTCTCGGAGTGGGACTTCTTCGTCCGGTTGGTGGACTGGCTGCTCGAACAGTGGGGGCTCGTCCGACGTCACGCGCTATCTGACGCGGCCGCCGCGCATGGCCGGTCGCTTCACCGCGGCTGGTTTGACCAGCTCGCCGGAGAGCTCGGTCACGGGATCCAGGAGTTCGAGCTCGAGGCCGCGACCCATTTCCTCCAACTCGCCGGAATGGTGGCGCGAGCCGGCGGCGACCTCGTGGGCGTTGAGCACATCGCGGCGCTGCTGGGGCGCTTCAAGGGTTGGGTGTTCGAGCAGGTCCTGGACGGGGCGGCCGATAACGACTGCGTCCGGCGGTTCGCGATCATGCTCGACTTCTGGACCGCCGCAGTCACCGGGATCGTCGCAGACGGCGTACTCGTCGACGGGTTCGAGGCTTTGAACGACATCGACCTGCGTGCGTGGCTCTCCGATCACGGCGCCGCCGAGATCACCGTCAATCAGGCCGCCTTCATCCAGGCGCTGTACGACCTTGTGTTCGCGTACGTCGACGGCGACCGCGCCAACCCCGATCTCGCCGCCGGCAAGGCGGTCCAGGCGATGATCAGGATCGTCGCCTGTTACAAGGGCGCGCCGCTGTGGAAGATGCAGGCGGGGATGGGCGACACGGTGTTCACGCCGCTGTACGACGTGCTCCGCGAGCGCGGCGTCCGGTTCGAGTTCTTCCACTGGGTGACGGGGGTGCGCGCGTCCGGTGACTCGGTCTCCGCGATCGAGATCCAGCCCCAGGCTCGCGTCTCGAGCGGCGTCTATGACCCGACGATTGAGGTGGGCGGGCTCCCCTGCTGGCCGAGCGAACCGTGCTGGGAGCAGCTCGAAGACGGCAGTGCCCTGCGCGAGCGCGGCGTCAACTTCGAGGCCGAGCCCGACCCGTCCGGACTCGATCCGCTGACGCTGAGGGCCGGCGAGGACTTCGATCACGTCGTCCTCGGGATCTCGGTCGGCGCGCTGCCGGAGATCTGCTCAGAGCTCGCGGCGGCGAGCGAGCCGTTCCGCCTGATGCTCGAGCATTCGGAAACGGTCATGACCGAGGGGATCGAGCTGTGGCTGGCGCAGAGCTGCGCCCAGCTCGGCTGGCCGTACGAGAGCGCGATCACGACCTCCTATGTCGGCCTCGCCGATACGTACTCGAACATGGCCCAGCTGTTGCCGCGGGAGTGCTGGGATGGCGGCGGCACGCCGCCAGTCGAGGTCGCCTACCTGTGCGGAACTCTCGCTCACGATGCGATCGCGACGCAGGCGGACGCCGACGCCCGCGTCCGCGAGAACGCGGTGAAGTGGCTACAAGACGACGCGCGGACGATCTGGCCGGAGTTCGACTGGGACACGCTCGTCGATCCGTCCGGTGCGACCGGCGCGGCACGGCTCGACGCCCAGTTCCTGCGCGCCAATTTCACCCCCTCCGAGCGGTACGTGATGACGCGCG
The DNA here is from genome assembly GCA_963712675.1 of uncultured Solirubrobacteraceae bacterium. Classification (GTDB taxonomy): domain Bacteria; phylum Actinomycetota; class Thermoleophilia; order Solirubrobacterales; family Solirubrobacteraceae; genus Palsa-465. The sequence continues at coordinate 318,395 of CAVQJF010000011.1, read as the reverse complement.
CTGGCAGCATCCGGTACCGCCTCGCGGCCAGCGAGTCGGGGTTCACCAATCTGGCTCTGGCGGGCGACTGGACCCGCAATGGGATCGATGGCGGCAGCGTCGAAGCCGCCGTGACGTCAGGGATGCAGGCCTCGCGCGCCATATCCGGGCACCCCCGTCGGATCCAGCACGAACACGGCTGGCTCGTCGACGACAGGCGGCCGCGCGCGTAGGGTCCACCTCGACGCTCGCGGTCGTGGCCCGCTACCGTTCCGCGCTCGATGAAGTCGGGATCACTCACGGCGGTTTTACTCGCGGGAACGCTGTTGCTGTCGGCGTGCGGCTCGAGCAACAGCTCGTCTTCCACGACTGCGTCGAGCACTTCGACCGCGGCGAGCGGGGCTACGACGCCCGCACCCGCCCACGGCGCGATCGGCCCGGAGGGGATTCCGCTCGAGACCGGCGCTCAGCTCGGGCCCGCATCGAGCACGCTGCCCGGGACGACCGTCGATGGAATTCAGTGCGCGCCGATTGAGCAGCTCGCGTACCACATCCATGCCCACCTCCAGGTCTACGTCAACGGCCAGTCGCGGCAGCTGCCGCCGGCGATTGGTCTGATCGGACCGGTCGCGCAGCAGACCGCGCAGGGACCGTTCTACGGCGCACAGAAATGCTATTACTGGCTCCACACCCACGCCGGCGACGGGATCATCCACATCGAGTCGCCGACGAAGCGCATCTACACGCTCGGCGACTTCTTCAACGAGTGGCATCAGCCGCTTTCCGCGACCCAGGTCGCGACCGCCTCCGGCACGGTGTCGGCGTTCGTCAACGGCAAGCCGTGGACGCAGAACGTCCGCTCGATTCCGCTCAACCCGCATGCCGAGGTGCAGCTCGATGTCGGCACGCCGCTCGTCGGGTTCGCGCCGATCTCATTCGCCGGTACGAGCCTCTAGACCCACTCCCCGGTGGCTGAGCTCCGGCTCAGCGCGGAAAGTCGAAGCCGTAGAAGCCCTTGCTGATCTTCTTGAGCGTGAAGCTCGCGGAGCGGTGCCAGCGCGCCGGGACGCCGCCGCTGAACGACACCGTGACGCGCGTGAAGACGAGTGCCGAGCGGTAGGTCGTGGCGCTCAACTGCCTTGCGAAGCTCATCGTCTTCGGAGCGGAGAAGCCGAGCGTCGCCGGGTAGCGCTTCCATGAGATGCTCACGCCGCGCGCACGCGGTACCCAAAGGTCGCCGCTCCCGCTCGCGCCGTCCGCGCCCCAACTGCTCCAAGAGAGGTTGCTCTCGGGCCCCCGCCCGCTGCTGCTGCCACGGGTGCCGTTGAAGGAAGGGCCCAGGTCCGTCGTCCAGCCCAGGAACACCGGACGGGTAGCGAGACCGTCGGGCGGCATCCCCCAGAAGTTGACCGCCTTCGGGAGCGACGCCGCCGGGGAGACGGCCGCCAGCGCCAACCCGACCGTCGCCGCCGCGATGGTCGCACCCAACAGCTTCCCGATCCTGCTCACCATGGACTGCCTCCGGTCTCTGGACATGAAACTGTAAACCTCATCATGGGCTACGGCGGAACACAACCCTGGCGGAGCGCCGGATTCAGCCGTCGGCGGCCGTCCCCGCTCGGCCCCGACGTCGCCGCACGACCTCGACGACGACGACTGTAACGATCGCGGCGCCGACGATCAGCGTCGTGACGAGACCAGCGTCGCCGACGACGTCGACGACGCTCGGCCCGACGAGATACGCGCTGATCCCGATGCCGCCGGCCCAGATCGCCGCGCCCAACGCGTTCGCGAACAGGTACACGGGAGCCCGCACGTGGTGGATCCCGGCGATCCACGACGGGGTCAGCAGCACCGCGATCACCGCGTAGCGCTTGAACACGTCCTCGCTGCGCTCCAGCGCCCGCAGCCGGATCTTTCGAAGCGGTCCCCGTCCCGTCACTAGCCCGCGCCCGGCGCGACGTCCGATCAGCCAGCCCCCGATCCCGCCCACGTTCGCGGCCATGAACGCGACGAACAGCACCGACACGATCCCGAGGTGGTGCTTCGCGGCCAGCACCGCGGTCGCGATCAGCACCGGCTCCCCCGGTCCGGGCAAGCCGATCCAGCTCGCGGCCGAAGCGGCCGCGAGGCCGACGTAGTCGATCGCCGGGCCGTGGAAATGGTGGATGTGTAGGTGCAGCGCCAGCCCGAGCACGAGCACGGCCTTGGCTGCCTTCAGGGGCATGTAGCGCACTCCACACCGGCGATCGTTGCACAGAGCCGGATGACTCGGGGCAGGCGATTAGGCGAGGCAGGATGCCGAGCAGCCGCAGCCCCGGGGGAGGCGTTTAACCGCTGGATGCGGGATCTGTTTATCCCAATGTCGAGATGGCCCGCGTGTTTGCTGGACCCGGGGCCATGGTTCGGACCCCGGGCGCAAACGACCCTTCCGGGTGAAATCTGGGCCGAGCAGGCCCTGCCGCCGCCCGCGGTGGGCGGCTGCGCGACCCTCCGGACAAGGAGAACGATGCTCACCCCAAATCCAACCTGGCTCAATCCTGGGGACAACGCGTGGCAGCTGACCGCCGCGACGCTGGTTGGCCTCATGAGCGTGCCAGGCCTCGTCGTCCTGTACGGCGGGGTCATGCAGAAGCGTTGGTCCATCAACAGCATGATGCTCACGTTCGCGACGTTCGCGATCGTCCTGATCGTGTGGGTCCTGTGGGCGTTCAAGATGGGCTTCGGCCATCCGATCGGGAGCGGCACGGGATTCTTCTCGACCTTCATCGGTAAGCCTGGCCCGATCCTCGGCCACGCATCCGAACAGGGACAGGCAACGATCCCGTTAGTAGACGCCGGATCGCCAACCTTCAGATTCCCGTTATCGTCGCTCGCGTACTTCCAGTTCGTGTTCGCGGCGATCACGCCGATTCTGGCGTTGGGCTCGGTACTCGGGCGGGTGAACTTCAAGGCCTGGATTCCGTTCTGCGCCCTGTGGATCACGTTCGTGTACGCGGTCGATGCGTTCCTGATCTGGGGCGGTGGCTGGTTCGCGCACAACGGAGCGGTCGACTTCTCCGGCGGTTACGTGATCCACCTATCAGCCGGTGTCACCGGATTCGTGGCCGCGGCGGTGATAGGGCCCAGACTCCAGAGAGACCGGGAGATCGACGCGCCTAACAACGTGTTGATGGTCGCGACCGGGGCGGGATTGCTATGGCTCGGCTGGAACGGCTTCAACGGCGGCGACCCGTACTTCGCGAACATGTCGGCGTCTGCGGCGGTCATCAACACGAACCTGTGCACGGCGGTCGCGTTCCTGGTGTGGGTCGTGTGGGACTACCTCACGGGCCGCAAGCCGTCGCTGATCGGCGGCATCAACGGGATGATCACCGGGCTGGTGGTGATCACGCCCGCTGCCGGTTACGTGAACGGCTGGGGCGCGATGGCGATGGGCGTGATCGGATCGACGATCGTGTACTTCGCGCTCAACTACCTGAGCCGTATGCGTCCCTTCCGCAACGTCGATGACACGCTCGGCGTGATCTACACGCACGGCTTCGCCGGCCTCGCCGGCGGGCTGCTGACGGGCGTGTTCGCGGACCCGCTGATGCGGATCTACACCGGCCCGCATGGAAAGGGGACGGGGTTCTCCGCCGCCGGCGTGATCCACGGCAACTGGACGCTGCTGAAGTGGCAGCTGTTCGCCGGACTGTTCGTGATCGCGTGGTCGGCGGTCGCGACGTTCATCCTCCTGAAGGTCGTCGGCCTGTTCATCCCGTTGCGGATGTCCGAGGAGAACATGGAGATCGGCGACACCGCCGAGCACGGTCACGAGGTCTACCCGTCCGACGTTCCGTCGCTCGGGTACCCGGGTGGTGTCCCCGGCTTCGCGTCGGGAACCGGTCAGGCGGCGCCGTCGACGGCATAGTCGACCCGTCCCTGGAGGCTGCGTGAGCAGCGAGCACCAGGCATCGGACCGGGGGGCGGAACCAGCCGCCCCCCGGTCCACGCCACTGACGATCGTCTCCGGCGCTGACGCCGGCGACGATCTGCAGAGCGTCGCACGGGTTGCGTCGGAGGCGCTCGGCGCGCCGGTCGCGATCGCTGTGCCGGCGCCCGGCGAGCCGGTCGTCTGGCCGCCCGGTGGCCCGGCAACCGACGGGCTCCGCTCGCTTGCCGGCGCGGCCGGAGCGGCCGTCACAGCGCTTCTGCGCGAGCAGAATCAGGCGCTCCGCGAGGCCGAGTTGCTGCTCGAGGTGACCCACAGCGGCGGCGAGATCCTCGCCGGACAGGAGGAGACATTCCGGTTGCTGATCGGCGTGCTGTTGCGCGATCGCGACGAGCTCGAGACGCTCCGCGCACACACGATCGCACCACTGGCGCTGTACGACTCCCGGCACGACACCGAACTGCTGGCGACGCTGCAGGCGTTCCTCGCGCACCACGGGTCGACCTCGGAGACGGCGGAGGCGATGGGCCTGCACCGGCATACCGTCGGTTACCGGCTCGCTCGCGCGCACGAGGTGTCGGGGCTCTCGCCCCACGAATCGGACGGTCGCGAGCGCTTGGGCCTCGGGCTGAAGGCCCACCAGATCCTCGAGGCCGACTACCGGCTCCGCGCTGGCGAGTAGATTCAGCGCAGCGATTTTCTGAGAGAGCAGAGGAGAGACCGCCGTGGCCACGACAGACAGCGACGAATCCCCCGGGCTCGTCGCCGGCGCCAAGACCGCCGCCGACGTGCTCGAGTTCGCTGCAGCGCACGGCGCGCGCATGGTCGACCTCAAGTTCGTCGACCTGCCCGGGTCGTGGCAGCACACACAGATGCCGCTGACGGCGTTCGACGCTGAGGACTTCGAGCACGGGCTCGGCTTCGACGGGTCCTCGATCCGCGGGTTCCAGGAGATCCACGAGTCGGACATGCTGCTGATGCCCGACCCGACCACCGCGATCATCGACCCGTACTACACGATCCCGACCGTGTCGCTGATCTGCTCGGTCGCAGATCCCGTGATCGGCGAGCCGTACGGCCGGGACGCTCGATTCGTGGCCAAGAAGGCCGAGCGGTACCTGGCTTCGACCGGGATCGCGGACGTCGCCTACTTCGGCCCGGAGGCCGAGTTCTTCGTCTTCGACCACCTCGCCTACGAGCAGCGCGAGCACCGCGCGTTCTACGAGATCGACTCCTCGGAGGGGTTCTGGAACACGGGCTCCAGCGGATCGGAGGCGAACCTCGGCTACAAGCTGCGCAAGAAGGAGGGGTACTTCCCGGTCCCCCCGGCCGACTCGATGGGGAACCTGCGCGCCGAGATGGTCGCCACGATGGAGTCGCTCGGAATCAAGTGCGAGTTCCACCACCACGAGGTGGCATCCGGCGGCCAGGGTGAGATCGACATGCGCTTCCAGCCGCTTGTCCAGATGGCCGACCAGATGATGTTGTTCAAGTACGTGGTCAAGAACACGGCCGCGCGCGCCGGCAAGACCGCGACCTTCATGCCGAAGCCGATCTTCGAGGAGAACGGATCGGGCATGCACGTGCATCAGTCGCTGTGGAAGGCCGGCGAGCCCTTGATGTACGGCGAGGACGGGTACGCGCATTTGAGCCCGCTCGCCAGGCACTACATCGCTGGGCTGCTGACCCACGCGCCGGCGCTGATGGCCTTCTGCGCGCCGACGACGAACTCCTACCGGCGGCTCGTGCCGGGCTATGAGGCACCGATCAACCTCGTCTATTCGGCGCGGAACCGGTCCGCGTGCGTGCGCGTGCCCGTGTATCACGAGGCGCCGAAGACCAAGCGCGTCGAGTTCCGCTCGCCCGACCCGACGGCCAATCCATATCTCGCGTTCAGCGCGCTGATGCTCGCCGGACTGGACGGGATCAAGCGCCAGCTCGATCCCGGGGAGCCGGTCGACACCGACATCTACGAGCTCTCCGAACAGGAGCTGTCAGGGATCGGGAGGGTGCCGTCCTCGCTCGAGGCGGCGCTGGACGCGTTGGAATCCGACCACGCGTTCCTGCTCGAAGGCGACGTGTTCACGACCGGGCTGATCGGCGCCTACGTTCGCTACAAGCGCGAGAACGAGGTCGACGCGATCCGGATGCGCCCGCACCCGTGGGAGTTCGCGCTGTACCACGACGCCTGATCGGCGTAGCCGATAGCCGGGTTGTTCGCCGGTTTTGCGTTTGCGAAAGCCCTGCAAAACGGCTTGTTATTAAGTTCGTTTCAAGTTTCGCCCCGTGGTTCGCCGGATTCGCCCCCATGGCTTGTTCGCCGGTTTCCCGGGGCCGTCCCAGGGCGTGTTCGGAAGGCGTAATCGGAGGGCTCCGGACGCGCTGAGTTCGCCCGCGGCGTGATGGCGCCGCGGGCGCTGGGGATGCGGTGCCGTCGGTATGGAGTCCGGTGCCGGGCGGCGGTGTCGTCGAGCGTGGCCTCGGCCGTGGTGAGCGCCTCGAACGGGCCGAATTTCTTGGGTGGCGATTAGCCCTATCGTGGGCGCGGCGGAGTCGAACGGTCCCGGGAGCTGCACGGCTCGGGTTCAGACTCGGCCGCCTAGTTGCCGATAGGCCGCAGCAGCAGCCGGCGCTGCTCCCATAGAGCCGTGCCGCCCGTCGCTGTCGTGCGTACCTGAGACGTCTCCGATGTCGTCCACCTGGCTCGCTACCGTCGCGATGGGTAGTCATGACCCGGTTCGATGACAGACTGAACGACCACGCTCTTCACGGGCAACTGTCAGCGCTCAGGAGCACTGTCGATGCGCTGTCAGATGAGACTGTCGAGGCGATGGACGAGACCGGGCACGACGGACTTCAGGAGCGCGTGCGAGTAGTGGTCGATTTCGTGTCGGGCGTGGTTGCGGCGTCCGATGCAATTCTGGTGCCGCCGGCGCAGCTGGACGCGCTCCAGGGTGCTGTGAGCAGCGCTTTGAATACCGCTGGGCAGCTGTCGGCCCAGCCCGGGCAGGCGCCCACGCTCGACCAGCAACTCGACGCCGTGGTCTCGCAAGCCCTGCCACTGGCCGCGCTGCAGCCGCTGTCGCCTGCCGTCGCCAAGCGGATTGGCGAGAGGCTCGGGACGGCTGCGACCGAGCGACTGGCGGCGATGGACGTGTCGCTTGCCCAGATGAGCGGCGAGCTCGAAGCGCTGGAGCAGCGTCGACAGGAGGAGGCTTCCTCCATCACGGACGCTGATGAGCAGCGCCGTGCCGAGCTGACGGCGTCGATGGACGCCATCGAACAGACGCTCACAACCCAGCAGCAGCAAACGGCTGCCCTGATGACGGACTTCCAGCAGCAGTTCGCCCAGGCGCAGGACTCGCGGCGCAACGACTTCACCGCGCTCCGCGACGAAGTCAAGACCGCGTCGGAGGCCGAGGTCGCGGCCGTTCGTGCGGACGGGGAAGCTGTGACCAACAAGCTGCGGGAGTCTGCGACTGCGCTTTCCGATGAGATTCGCGGTGACGGCGAGGCTGCGCTCGCACGCGTGTCCGACATCCAGGACCGGGTTGAGGAGCTGTACAGCGTCATCGGCCAGAAGGGGACGGCTGGCGCGTTCCACGATGAGGCAGAGAGCCAGAAGACCGAGGCCGACACCTGGCGCACGCGGACTATCTGGTTTGGTGCCGGGGCGGCGGTCGTCGCACTCGCGTCGCTCATCGTGTCGTGGGCGGGGGTGGCCACATCTGCCGCCGATATCGCGGCCAAGGCGACGACCACGCTTGCGCTCGTCGTGCTGGCGGCATATGCCGCGCGGCAGTCCGGCCAACACCGTCACCGCGAGGAGGATGCCCGCCGGCTGGAGCTTCAACTGGTCGCGTTCGAGCCGTTCATCCGGTCGCTCGATGAGGACGAGCAGAAGGAGGCGCGCAAGGCATTCCTGGAGAGGTTCTTCTCGGGGCAGACGACCTCTGGCGGCGACGGCGCCATCGACCCAGCGCACGCGTTCGGCACGATGAGCCCCGAGGTTCTCAGCGCTATCGCGACCATCGCGCGCGCCGGCAAGTAGCCCGGCGGACACGGCGTCTCTATGTGAACTCGCCGACCATGCCTTCGGAGTGCGCGCCGCCGCAGCGGTCACCAACCGAACCCGGCGGGCCATCGCGCTCGGACGCGCTTCAGCGGAGTGAGGCTGTCAATGACGGAGCAGGCCGGTGACCGGCACGAGCACTGCCCACAGAAGGACGAGGATGTAGGCGTACGCCAGTTCGCGGCGGGCGGCGTCAAGGAGGTTCGCGAGACGTAGGTTCCGCAGGTCGTTCTGCATTGCGTGACTGGCAGCGCGGTTTGCCAGCGCCGATGGCGCGTCGGGCTTGGTGACGGCTTCGGAGCCGGCTCGGGCATCGAGGGTCTCCCGTCGTTGTGGACCGACGAGGTAGAGCGGGGTGATGAGCCCGAGCGCGGCGTAGAAGGCGGCGGCGACGATGAGGACCTTCCCTACGAACGTGCTCTCATGCCAGCCGTTGGTCGAGACCAACACGGCCGCGGCGATGACGGCGCTGATGGCGGCCAGCCCGGGCCCTTTCGCCTCGATATTCCGTAGGCGCTCTTCGCTCGCGGTCAGGAAGGAATGCTTGAGCTTACGAGCCCAGTCGGTGTCGGGTAGGTCGGGCACTTCGACGGGAGTGATGACCTGCTTGCGGTTGTAGTAGCGCGTGGTCGGGTCGGCAACACCCACCCCACGTGCTCGTTGACGAGCACCCGCTGCCACCAGTTCAGCGATGGCGACGGCTTGACGGCCAGCAACGTGTCGGCTATCGCCTCGGCAATCGGAATCCCAGCTGCCTGGAGCCATCCCCATTCGCCGTTCGGATTGAGCTCAAGAAACCAGTGTTGCTGCTGCTCGTCCAGCGCGAGGTCGATGCCGCTGAAGCACAGGCCGAGCTTTCGCACCAGCTCGCGGCACCTATCAGCAATATCCGCCGGCAGCTCGTATGCAGACCAGGCATGCTGGGGAGCCAGCCGCCAATCCAGCGGTTCTCCGTCCTCCTGCGGCACGTCTCGGATGGCCCCGAACACGGACCCGCCAACGACTGTGACGCGAATGTCGCGTTTGGGCTGAATGAGGCGCTGAAAGCAGACGGGCGCTTGCGCCAAGCGCCCGGCCGCCGGCAGTTGGTCGACGCCGACGGTTGACGCGAACACGAAGCGGTGCCCATCGGTGTTCTCCCACCAGGCGGTCGTCAGCGACTTCACGACGGCGCTGCCGTCCCAGCGCTCGATGAACGTCTTCGCATCGTCGGCGTCGTTGGTCCAGAGGGTCTGCGGAACCTGAAGGCCCGTCTCTTCTGCCAGCCGCAGCTGCAGAGCTTTGCCTTCGGCGGCGCGGATGCGGTCGGGCTCGGATACCCAGACTGGCCCGGGCACCGTCGCGAGCGCGCGGAGGAAGGCGAGCCACTGGTCGGAGATGGCTTCGGCCGCTGCTGGCAGGTCGGGTCGAGCCGGCGCCTCCGGCCGCCGCCACCACACACCGACGCAGTCGTCTGAACTCAGGTCACGTTGCCCGCGATGTATGCGCCAACCGGCAGGCGGGTACAGGCTGAGTCCCCACTCGGGACCGCGCTCGGCGTTCAGCCGCACGACTGGGACGTTCCGGCGGCCTAACTCACGAACAAGGTAGTCCGCTCCGATGTCCTGTTCGTTCGTGACGACAAGAACGGCCGACCGGCTCAATTGCCCTTCTGGTCCTCGCCCTTCTCGCGGTCGGCCTTCTTGCTCATGACTCCGCCGCTCCACTCGATGGCAAGCTCTTGGGTCGGTTCACGCACGAAGGTCATCTGCCGCTGGTCGTCGTACTCGATGCTGGCGGGCGTTGCGGCTGGCTCGCCTTGGAGCGTCGCAAGGTCAAGGAGCCACGGGGTCTGCTCGGGGGTGGTGGTCATAGCCGAGGACGATACTCGCCGGGCGACGCTGAAGCTGGACGCGGTTCAGCGGGCACGCCCGTCCTGGCGAACCGTCGAACCCGTGGGGCTCAGCGCGAGGACACTTTCAGTACGGGTGGGCATCCGCCGGCCTCGGTTCCTTCGTGATGGCTGGGCTGCGGCGGATATGTCGGCGGGTCTTCTCAGCGAGGAGCGCGCCGAACAACGGCGTGTCGTGCATCCACGCCTCCGCTGTCGGGTAGGCGTTGACGGGGCACGGCACGAGGACCCTCGCCTCGCGTCGCTCTTGCGTCCAGAGGCTGAACGCGTTGTCGGCGAGCCAGTCGATGACTCCGAGGAGATGTTCGCGCGACAAGTCCTGCAGGGACCACGAGTCGTGGTGCTTATCGACCCACCTCGCCGTCTGCCTGACAGCTTGGCCACTGCTCGCCGGATGCGAGCCCGCGTGGATGGGCTCGGGTAGCGGAAGGTTCGCCCCAGGGTCCAGCGGCTCCCAGCATCTACTCCGGGACGGGCGCCGACCGCAGGGCGCGCCGTCGTCACTCACGAGGTAGCAGTCCTCGGTGCCAGGCTCCCAGACGGCCTGGCCACCCAGGTACGGTCGGCCCTTGGTCCAGACCCCTTGGTGCGCGAACAGAAACCCGTTATCCAGGTCCGTGAACACGACGTCGGGGAGCCCGGCGCGTACCAGGTCGTAGCGAGCTCCGTCGAGCTCGAAATCGCGATAGGTCAGCGAGCAGCGGACGAGCATCAGGCTCTCTTCGAGCTCCGACACCCTGTCGTTCAGGACGAACGTGCGCTCTTCCAGGAGCTCGTTGCGCGTCGTGAGGACGTGGACATCGTGGTTGGCTGCCACGAGCTCGCGCTCCGCGACCGCGAGCTTCGCTCGGACGGCCGTGAGGTCGGTGACGCCCCGGCCAGGTCCCATGAGCTGCTGGAACTGTTTCTCGGCGCGGCCGGCGCTCTCGGACGAAGGGCTCATGAGCCGCTGCCGAGCACGGAGGAGCTCACTTCCGTAGCTTCAGCGCGCTCGGCCCCCGGGGTTGAAGGCGGTTCACTCATGCGACTTCGCTTACTCATCGTCGGGTGCTCCCGGCTTCGAGCGGCAACCCACCGCGCTGCCACCAACAGGAAGAGCGCTATCCACGCGCACGACACGCCGACAATCAGCGCGCCCGTGATGAAGAGAGCGGGTCCCACGCCCAACCACGCGCAGCCGCCTGCGCAGTTCACGGCGAGGCCGATGAGCGCCCACCAGAACCAGCCGGGCGGCACCCGGATTTCCTGAGGGCTCGCCGTCATGCTCCTTGGCTTCACGGCTGCGGCCCCGGGCGGTGGTTGGCGCACAGCCATGCGTCGAACGCGACGAGGGCGTCGAGCAGCAGCGTCGCGGTTTCATCCTCGCCCTCGCGCTGTGCCTCATCGAAGTCCGCGCGCCAATCAGCAAACCAGCGCCGCTCATCGGGACCGCGCACGTGGACCGCGTCCGCGACCGCGTTCACGAACCCGGCGAGCTCCGTGGTCATGGCCACCATCCTTCGAGGTTGTTGTCGGCCAGGAACTCGGCGATGGCGGCGCGAATGGCGACGAGCACGCACTCGGTCAGCGGGTGCATCGGGCCGGCAGGCGCGCCCTCCCGCGTTGGCGAGGCGTAGTGGTACTCGTCCGGTTCCGCGCGCAGGACAGCGTGCACGAACCCGTCGGGTACGTCTCGGTTGAAGAACGCGCACGCCGACCCCGGTGTTAGAGCTGGCTCAACAACGTCAGCAGGTTGCGTTCGGAGAGCGCCACATCCAGCACTGCTCCGGGCACGTTCGGTGGGTGGGCGATGAGTACGCGCGCCATCGCCGGCCTCAGTTCCTGCCCTTGCCGCCACGGCCGCGCTTGTCGCGCTTGTGACGGTCGCGGCGGGCGCGCCGCTCGCGGAGCAGGTGAGCGTTTACAAGCGCCAGGTGGTCACGGTCGGCGCGTAGCTCCGCCGCGCGCCGCTCCATGACCGTCACGGCCCCGTCGAGCGCCATCCACGACGTCGTCATGGACTCGGGCGCGCGCCAGCACGAGCCTTCGAGCATCTGAAGGACTGCTGAGAGGACCTCGGTGACGGCGACGCCGGAGTCGAGGGCGTCGGTCGCGAACGCGTGGACGGCGTCAAGCCATCCTCGTGCGGCCTGGTTGAGGTCATCGACGTCGTGGTCCTCGCGACGGCGGTAGAGGAAATCGCGCAGGCTCGGCAGCTCGGCCGGCTCTTCGCTGGATGGGTTCATGAGAGGTCCTTTCTCTTCGGGGTGGACTTGCTCGTGCTCGCGGTAGTCAGCGCAGTTGCGTGTTCTGTCGCCGGCAGTCCGTGGCGCGTGAGCTCCTGTCGCAGTGCGCGCATCAGCGGCGTGTCCGCCAGCCAGGAGATGTGGTCGGGGTACGCCTGCGCCGGGCACGGGACGTAAAAGCTCAACGTGTGGAGTTCCTCAGTCCACAGCTGGCGGGCGGCTCGTCCAACCAGGCGATGGCGCCCTGCAAGTGCTCGTCAGTCAGCTCGCTGAGCCCGAGCTCGCGCTCTTCGGCGTCCGTCCAACTGGTCTTGGCGCAGAGCGTGTCTGCAAGACATGGGATGGCCGCGCCGCGGTAGCGGCTCTGGCTTCGGGCATGTTGCGCCCTCGCCGCAGAATACCGACGCTTCGCTTACTCCGGGCAACTCCCCGGCAGCGACACCATACGGAGGGGCCTGATAGCAGGCGCCATCCGCCGGCGAATAGACATGGTCGCCGCACAAGTACGGGCGCCCGGGCGTCCACTCGCGATGGTGGACAGCGGGGCGGCTCCCGACGAGCGCTTCCGCCCCGGTCGCGCGCACGAGCGCGTAGCGCGCGCGGTCGAGCTCGCAGCGGCACTCCAAATTGTCTGTGCAGAGTTCAAAGATTTCGTTCTCCTGCACCTTCAACGAGTCATCGCGTCGCTTGATGACTTCGTGGAGGTGGTCGCGCTGCTCGCGTAGGGCCTGCGCCACATCCTGCGCTTGCTCCAGCGCGTGTTCCGCCTCGGCTGTACGTTCGAGCGCGGCGCGAACGTCGGTGAGGCCGCGCCGTTCGCCGACCGCCTTCGCGAACGGGTCGCGCTCGGGGTCATGCACGACCGATGCCATCTCTTGATACGCCTGCCCGCTGGCGCGGGGCACCGAAGTCCACGTAGATGACGTTGCTGTCGGCGGCGGTCGTCGCGAACGGTGCGGCCTCGGCCGGGACCGAGACGGCTAGCGGCGACGCCTCCGGCATAGCCGGGAGGACCGAGGCGGGCATCTCCGGCGTGGAGAGCGCCGCGCTCGGCGGGAGCGCGGACGCAACGACCGTGCGCTGTGGAGGTGGTGCTGGCACGGTCCTCCCGGAACGTAGTGCCCATGGCGCAAGCGGCAGCGCCGCCGGAACCGTTCGAGCTCGCGCCGGCTTGGCTGCGGGCGCGGCGGCTACCACCGCCGTTCGCGATGGGCAGGGGCGCGAGCGGTGCGTCCGGCAGCGGTGCCGGCGCGCAGCCCTCGTGGGCACGTTCGGCTGCCAGGGAGAGCGCGTTCATCCGCAGCTCTCCGAGTTGCAGGAGTGCTTCCACGGTCTCCCAGTCCTGCAGGCGCAGGCGGTCAGCTCCGTCGGTCGCGAGGCACAGGCCCGTCTGCATGCGGTTGAAGTGACCCTCCATCTGGTTCTTCAAGCGCATCCCGAGGGCTTGCCGTCCTGGCGTACAGCTTCTCGGCACCGTCGGGGAACCGGGGGTAGGCGTTGAGCCGGCGCCAATCCAGGAAGGCACGGGATGCCGACCTCTTCGGCATGGCCGGGGTCGTGCCCGTGGATGGCTCGCACATGCGGAACCCGCGTTCGCGGCGTTCGAGCTCGCGCTGGTACTCCACGCTGTCGGGATGCCCGGTGAGTGCCCTGGCCGGGTCGCAGGTCGCCGCGGGGCTCGCGAACGAACGAGGCGAAGCGCATCGGCTTGTTGTGGTCCATGCATGCGAGCTGGCCCGCGTGGCTGAAGCTCTTGACGCTGTTGCGCTGTGAAGCCCCGGCAGGCAGCAGCGTGGTTCCGACGGCGCGTTTCGTGTGGCGGAACACCGGGGCAAGGCCGTAGAAGAGCTCGCACAGGCGGTGCGCCCACTGCTCGTCCCAGGCGCCGTCGCCGTCCATCAGCTTCCTCTCGATGAGTTCGAGCAGCGGTAGAGGTCCCCAGCAGCGGCACCTCGCCTCGGCCTCGTCGAACGCTGCGTCCATCACGCAGCTGACCAGTGGCCAGCCCGAGGCCTGGTCGATGATGGCGACGTAGTAGTAGCCGCGCGCGAACTTGGAACTCGTGACGAAGCTGCCGGCGCTCATCACGGTCGCCGGGTCGAGGCTGGCCTTCCCAGTCGAGGTGTACTGAATGAGCCGTGCTCCCGCGTGAGGCGTGGTCGCGCGACGCTGCGCCTCTACGTCGGGGTTGTCTTTCGCCGTGCCAAGCTGCGGGCACCAGGCCGGGAACAGGCAGCCGTCGATGAGCAGACGCTCGCCGAAGCCGCGGTCGGGGTACAGGGCACACAGCGACCTGAACAGCTCCGCGTTCGTCTGCAGCGCGAGCGCGCGAAAGTCGCCGCGGCGTGTGACCGGCTTCAAGCGTCCCATCGTGCCCTCGTACAGCGCCAGCCCGAACGGGTCGGGGTCGGGCCGGCTCGCGAGGCGCGCAGCCGCAAGCTCGGCGCCGGCGAACACCTGTCGCAGGCGCTGCTTCTCGTAGAGGTCGCCGTAGGCGCTCAGACCGTGCGAGAGTGCTTAGTCATCCCCAGCATGCACGCCATCGCCTTCGCGCCCGAGTCCGAGGCCTGCGGGCCCCGCGCGTTCAGCGAGCGAGCCGACTTCCAAGCCGTCCAGAAGGGTCTGCATCTCCGGCTGTGCGAACACGTGCGCGAGAGCCTCGATTTCGCTCTTGCTGTGCGGCTGGGAGAGTTGTGGCGTGAGCTCGACCATGGCCTCGTGCAGGTGGGCGTCCAGGGAGTGGCTCTTGCTGCGCCGGCTCTCGATTTCCATGAGGATGTACGCGAGCGCGTTCTGGGAGAGGCCGAGCGTCGCCGGGTCCTCATGAACCTGCGATGAGAACCCGCGGCGTTGGCGCCACGCCGCCACCTGCACATCGCCCTTGAACTGGATGTCCATGAGCTTGTGCTGGGGCGGAGCCGGTGGCGGGACCCAGTCAAGCATCGGGACTCTCCGTAGCGCGCGGCGTCCGTGCTGTCCGGCTCATCTTGGTGGTGGTGTTGCGGGGCTCAGTTCCCATGACGGTGATGCCTTTCGAGGTTGTTTTCCTTGGCGCCTTAAAGACAGCGCCAACGAACCTCCTGACCGTCCGCCAAATTTGGCGGCTCACCATTTATACGAACGTATGTTCGGTTTGTCAAGGGAACCGATTCTGGTTCCCACTCCCCGTGAGCTGCTCGGAACGGCAACGCGGTGGAACGGCAACGCAGACCGGTCACCGCCGGCGCCGTCCATCGACGCTTCCTCTAACCGCCGGCGGCTCGGGGCTACCTAGTAGACGAGAGGGTTGGTGTCCGCGTGGCGCGGCGTCTTCGGTCCGCCCTTGAGCGGGAGCCATCGCTCCCACTCAGGCTCGACGAGCTCGCGCCAGTCGTCCATCCCCAGGGCCTTCGCGCAATTCACGAGGTAGCGCAACGGCGGGTTCTCGATTTCACCGTTCTCAAGCCGCTGCAGCGTCCGCTGGCTAATGCCAGTGGCGCGCGACAGCGAGGTTTGGTCCACCGACCGCAGGCGACGTTCCCGGTTCAGACGAGTCCTGGGCGGTGGGAGCAGCTCGCGGTCAGGCTGGCGGGCGGGCACCTGCAGCGATACCTTACGCCAAAATTGGCGGCCAGAGTTGGAACGTGCTGTGGTCGTTGTGGGCGCCGATACAGTCGCGGTGGGGGCTGGATGCCTATACGCGCAATGTGCCGGGATAGCCCGCTCCTGCTGGACCCCTGCCATGTCCCCAAACCCGCGACTGAACCCCGAACAGGAAGCCCGCGTCCGCATCGACGAGATGCTGGTGAAGGCCGGCTGGGTTGTCGTTGATTACGGCGACGCCGACTTCGCTGCCGGCCCCGGGGTCGCCATCCGCGAGTTCATGACCCCGAACGGGCCCATGGACTACCTGCTGGTCGCCGAGCGCAAGGTCGTGGGGTCTATCGAGGCCAAACGCGAGGGTGAGACGCTGCGCCAGGTGGAGGTCCAGGCCGACCGCTACGCCGATGGGTTCGAGGCCCTCGTCGCGAAGAAGAGCCTGCCGCGCTACCACGACCGGCTCCCTTTCCACTACATCTCGACGGGGACCGAGACCTTGTTCACGAGCCGGCTTGACCCCATCCGTCGCCCGCGCGAGGTCTTCCACTTCCACAAGCCAGAGACCCTGGCCGCCTGGGCCGTCGAGGACCCGCCGTACCGAGCTCGCCTTCGGCAGTTACCGGCGCTCAAAACGGCCGGGCTTCGTGACGTTCAGGCGGAGGCCATCAAGAACCTGGAGGCGTCGCTGGCCGACGACCGGCCACGGGCGCTGGCGGCCATCACGATGGGCGGCGGGAAGACGCGGTTCGCGGTCGCCGAGGCCTACCGAGTACTGACCTTCGGGAAGGCCAGCCGCATCCTCTTCCTGGTGGACCGCGTCTCGCTCGGAGACCAGGCGCAGACCGAGTTCCTGAAGTTCGTGAGCCCCGACGATGGTCGCCGGTTCGGAGACCTCTACGGCGTTCAGGTCCTGCGCTCAAGCGAGGTAGACAAGGCCGCGAACGTCATCATCTGCACCATCCAGCGCCTGTACTCGCTGCTGCGCGGAGAGAAGGTCGGCTACGAGCCCGACATCGATGAGGTGTCCGGGTTCGAGGTCGAGAGCAGCAACGCCCGTCCGGTCGAGGTCTCCTACAACAAGGACCTTCCCGTTGAGTTTTTGGACCTCATCTGGATTGACGAGTGCCATCGCTCCATCTACGGCCGCTGGGGCCAGGTTCTCGACTACTTTGACGCGACCAAGGTCGGCCTGACGGCGACCCCGACGCCGACGACCCTCGCCTACTTCGACGACAACGTCATCGCCGAGTACTCCCAGGAGGAGTCTGTGTTCGACGGCGTCAACGTCGACCAGCAGCTCTACCGCATCCGCACCGAGGTCGGCGAGAGCGGTGGGACCATCGAGGCTGGCGAGTGGGTCAAGGTCCGCGACAAGCTCACGCGCGCCATCGACCTGCGCCAGGTCGATGACGAGTTCATTTACGAGCCGGAGAAGCTCGACCGTGCGGTCGTGAACCCGTCGCAAATCCGGGCGGTCGTGCGCACGTTCAAGGAGCGCATCTGCACCGAAATCTTCCCCGGTCGCGACGAGGTCCCGAAGACCATCTTCTTCGCCAAGCACGACCAGCACGCTGAGGACATCCTCAAAATCATCCGCGAAGAGTTCGGCAAGGGCTCGGAGTTCGCCAAGAAAATCACCTACAAGGCCGAGGGCACGGTCGCTGCCAACATCAACGCGTTCCGCAACGACGCACAGCTGCGCATCGCCGTCACCGTCGAGCAGATTGGGACCGGGACCGACATCAAGGCGGTTGAAGCACTCGTCTTCATGCGGATGGTGGGTTCGCGCGTCCTCCTCAACCAGATGCGGGGCCGGGCCGTGCGGACGATGGATAAGGACGACTTCTGGAAGGTGACGCCGGGCGCCGCCGAGAAGGGCCAGACGAAGGAGTACTGCGTCCTCATCGACGCCGTCGGCATCACCGACGAGGAAGTTGTCCTCGCGGAGAGCAGCCCCATCTCCGACAACCCGACGGTGCCGCTGCAGACCCTGCTGCGCGATATCGCGACCGGCCTGACCGACGACGAGAACCTGCGCTCAGCGGCGCTGCGCCTCGTGCGCCTCAACAACAAACTCTCAGACGACGAGCGTGATGATTTCACGCTGACCGCCGGCGGAAGCCGGATGACGGACGTCGTCACCGACCTTCGCAACGCCACCGACCCCGTCTTCCAGCTCGCGAGCGCCCGCGCTCAGACCGGGAACGACGAGCCGAGCGAGGACGAAGTCCAAGCCGCGAGAGAGAAGCTCGTCGAGAACGCCATCGCGCAACTGCGCCGCGCCGAGGTCCGCCAGAAAATCGAGCAGCTCCAGCTCCAGGTCACGGAGCAGTACATCCACATCAGCGGCCACGACGAGCTCGTCTCCGCTGGTTTCGTCGATGGTCCGGTCGAAGCCAAGTCCGTTCTCGATACGTGGAAGGAGTTCATCGACGAGCACCGCGACGAATACATCGTCCTCCAGGTGTACTACGCGGAGCCGTTCCGGCGCCGGCCATCGCTCTCGGACGTCAAGGCGCTCGCCGCCGCCATCAGCCTCCCGCCCCTCCGCCTCACTCCCGAGCGCCTGTGGACCGCTTACGAGACCCTCGACGCGGACCGGGTCAAGGGCCACGGCGGCAAGCTCGACGCGGACTTGGTCCGGCTCATCCGGTATGCCTTGGAGCGAGATGACGAACTCGTCCCGCACGAAGAAATCGTGCACCAGCGGTTCACCTGGTGGCTCGAAGAGCAAGAGCACGCGGGACGCAAATTCAGCCCCGAACAGATGCGCTGGCTGACGATGGTGCGTGACCATGTTGCCGAGAGCATGAGCTTCGACCCCACAGAGGACTACGACCTGCCGCCTTTCTCGCTGGAGGGAGGCGCGACCGCGGCCTACCAGCTCTTCGGACGCGACCTCAACCCGCTCGTCGATGAGCTCAACGAGGCATTGGCGGCGGCATGAGTGAAGGCGACGACATCCTCCCCCGCGGATGGCGGTTTGAGCGTCTGGACGCGATTGCGACGACCTCAAGCGGCGGCACGCCTAAAAGCAAGACTCCGGAGTTCTACGACGGTGAAATCCCGTGGGTGAAGATTGGCGACCTGACGGATGGTGCCGTCGACCACGCCGAGCAGTGCATTACGGAGGATGGCCTCGCAGCGTCTCCCGCGAAGCTGCTGCCAGCAGGAACGCTGCTACTTGCGATGTATGGGTCCATCGGGAAGCTTGGGATTTTGTCAATACCAGCGGCGACAAATCAGGCCATCTGTGCCATCCGTCCTCAAAACGACATCGACCCGCGGTACTTGTTCTGGTACCTACGCTCCAGGCGCAGCGAGCTGTTCGCAATGGGGCGTGGGGGCACCCAGCGGAACATCAGCCAGGCGGATGTTCGTGCGCTACGCGTCGCGGTGCCCCCGCGGCGGGAGCAGGAACTCATCGTCGCCACAATCGAGGCCACGCTGAGCCAGGTCGAGGCTGGCGTTGCCTTCTTCGCAAGAGCCGCTCGGTACGGGACTCTCTACGAGCGGGCCGTGCTCCAGTCTGCCATGGGAAACTGCGTCGTTCCAACCAACGGAGACGAGGAGGGCGGGACCCTCCCAGAACTCCCTGCTACCTGGGAATGGTCGACGGTCGGTGAGGAGGGCGATGTCCAGCTCGGGCGAATGCTCAACAAGGAGCGGAGTTCGGGCCCCCACCTGAGGCCTTATCTACGTGTTGCGAACGTCCTCGATGACCGTCTTGCCCTATCCGATGTCAAGGAGATGGACTTCCCTCCGGGCGAGTACGAGCGCTATTTGCTCCACCCGGGTGACATCCTTCTAAACGAGGGGCAAAGCCCGGAGTTGCTAGGACGCGCCGCGATGTATCGCGGCGAGTGGCCGGGGCTGTGCTTTCAGAAGACTCTTCTGCGGTTTCAGGCAGGGCAGAGGGTAGACCCTGAGTTCGCCCTCCTGGTCTTCCGGCACTACCTCTACGCCGGCCGCTTCCGACGCGAGTCTCGAATCACGACCGGTATCGGGCACCTCACCCAAGTCCGGTTCGCCGCACTGGAGTTCCCGGTGCCGCCGCACGACGAGCAAGAGGAGATTGTGCGGGATGTTCGACAGCAACTTGACTCGGCCGCCCGCTTCGACAAGGTCATAGTGAAGGCCGAAGCCGACGCCGCGACGTTGAAGGCCTCGCTCCTGAACGATGCATTCTCGGGAGCCTTGTCGCGTGGTGAGTCGGGCGACCAACCCGCGGACGCGCTCCACGGGACCGTTCAAGAGTTTCGGCCGCGCGCGGGCTCGGACGTTCGGCACAGGCGAAATATTGGCCGTGCGGTCTCGGTTGGAGAGTAATCATGACGCGAGCCATGACCGACCACTCACGCGCGCTCGTCGCAAAACTCTGGAACTACTGCAGCCTGCTGAGAGACGACGGCCTGTCCTACGGCGACTACGTCGAGCAGCTGACGTACCTGCTGTTTCTGAAGATGGCGCACGAGCGCACCGAGCCACCTCGCAACGAGGTCTCGCGTCTGCCTGCGGGTTACGACTGGCCGTCGCTGACTCCGAAGTCAGGCACTGATTTGGAGGCGCATTACGTGGACTTGCTCGGACGGCTCGGAACTGAGCCGGGATTGCTCGGACTCATCTTCCGTAAGGCGCAGAACCGCATCCAGGACCCGTCGAAGTTGCGCCGGCTCATCGTGGACCTCATCGACGCTGAGACTTGGTCCGGTGTTGATGCCGACGTGAAGGGCGACGCATACGAGGGGCTTCTGGAGAAGAACGCGAGCGACACGAAGTCGCGGCGCCGGGCAGTACTTCACTCCGCGCGCCCATCACGTGGACGATGACCGACGTGCGATGCAGCCGAAGCCCGGCGAGACCATCGGCGACCCCGCGTGTGGGACCGGCGGCTTCCTGCTCTCCGCGTTCGACTACGTCATCCACAACCACAAGCTCGACCGCGTCGCAGTTGCAGTTCCTGCGCGACCACACGTTCCGCGGGAACGAAATCGTGGACAACACCGCGCGCCTGTGCGCGATGAACCTCTTCCTGCACGGCATCGGCGGCGCCGACCTGACCGCGACCCCGCCCGTCAAGGTCTCCGACGCGCTCCTGACCGAGACCGATCGAGAAGGTGGACCTCGTTCTCGCCAACCCGCCGTTCGGCAGGAAGAGCTCGGTCACGGTCATCGGCGAGGACGGCAGCGTCTCTTCCGGGACCGAGAGCATCACCCGCAACGACTTCTGGGCGACGACATCGAATAAGCAGCTGAACTTTCTGCAGCACATCGTCTCGATGCTGAAGGTCACCGGGCGGGCCGCTGTCGTACTACCCGACAACGTCCTGTTCGAGGGCGGCGCCGGCGAGACCATCCGCCGGCGGCTGTTGCACGACTGCCACGTTCACACGTTGCTGCGCCTGCCGACCGGCATCTTCTACGCGCAGGGCGTGAAGGCGAACGTCATCTTCTTGGAGAACCGGCCGGCGAGCTCCGCGCCGCAGACTCGCGCTCTGTGGGTCTACGACCTGCGCACGAACCAGCGCTTCACGCTGAAGACGAGGACGCTTAAGCGCGCTGACCTGGAGCCGTTCGTAGCCGCCTATTGCCCTGGCGAGCTCGACGAGCGTGTCGAGTCGGAACAGTTCAAGCGCTATACCTACGAGGAGCTCGCTGAGCGGCCCGGCTTCAACCTCGACATCTGGGCCTCCGTCAAGGACGAGTCGCTGTCAGACCCGGCGTTGCTGCCAGCCCCAGAGGTCATCGCCGCACAGATTGTTGAGGACGCCACCGCCGGCATCGAGGCGTTCGCGGCTGTCGCGGCGGAACTGTCGGCGCGCAACGGCAATGGTGAGGCCGCGGATGCCGGCGAGTTGGATGCTGTTGAGGCGCTCCTGCCCGACGAGCCGACGGCTTGAGCTCGGAACTCGCCGTACCTGAAGCCGGCACGCTTGAGCGGCTCGTGTACTTGCGGCTGATGCTGCGCGAAGGTCAGCAGCGCGCGCAAGACCGCACACATACGGGCAGGCACCTCGCGGCCATTCAACTCGATGGAGCTTGCGAGCACGCGATGATGCTCTGCGTCGGAGAATTGCAAGAGACTCCGGCAAAGACTTTTCATGGGAACTTCGACCTGCTTAAGAGCAGGCTCGCTGGCAGATGGGTCGCGGACGGTTGGAGCGGTGTCAATCGTCTCCACGGCACGCGTACGGAGGCGCAGCACCGCGGCACGGTGCCGGACCCTGCTGAGTTCGCGCGATGGTCGGCAGACGCCGAGCGGTTCATCAAGTCCTTGGTTGCGGCGACCTTCTCGGTGGAGCTTCAGACCGTGGGCACCGCAACCGCAGTGGAGTCAGACGAGGTGCGTGCCGAGCTTGAGAGGGCCGAGGCCGAGTTGAATGAAGGCCAGTTCAAGGAGTCCCTACGCCTAAGCAAGCACGCGTTCGAGTTGGCGCGCGTGAAGTGGTCTGTGGAGCGGCGCGATGCGCTCGGCCCAGAAAAGCCGAGCCCGATGCCGATGCAGGACGTGACCGCTGAGGACATCCGCCAGGCAGTGGAGCGAACGAAAGACCTCACCGAGGTCACCCCGTTCGCGTCGGACTTGGGCGAATACATCTGGCTTCGAAGCACCGGGAAGGCCTACTGGGACGATGCGCCCGTGACTCAGGAGGACGCCGAACGCGCCTTCGCATTCGTCATCGGCTGGGTTCTCCGGTGGGAGGCGTTCTCACACCGCTACACGACGGACCGCGTCGGAAAGTGGCGCCGGTCTCTCCGGCCTCACACCACACGCGACCCATCGCGCGAGCCCCACATCGGGTCGGTCGAAGTGCTCACGCCCGCGCGCCATTCCACGAGAGATGAGCGCCGTGCGATTCTTCTCCTCACGCTGGCGGACCTGCCGGACCCGGGGTGGGCGTCGTGGCTACAAGCATTCCGGAAGAAGTTGAGCGCACTCTGGAATGCCTCGGGCCTGAAGGGTCGTCCATGGCCGAGCGAACGCGGTGTGGTGCAACTTGAGGGCATCGCGGTAGCAGAGGACGTTGCGTCCTACGTTGAACTCGTCAAGACAGCGATAAACACGACCAACGAAATGCGGCGCGCAGCACTCGCGGAGGAACCTCCTCGCGCGGCCGAGCAAGACCGTGTTGTGGGCGAGTTCGCGGACGTTCTGGCCAGCATTCAGTTCGATGGAACGTCGCTAGTCGAAAGTGTTTGGGCCGAAGCACTCCCCGGCAGCGAACCATTTGAGCCGCAACACTTTTGTGTAGCGGCGAAGCTGGACCTCAGCGAGGTTGGCACCCAGAAACTCGCCTTCTGGCACGCGCTGAGGACGACTGGCCACCTCGCTCCCGGAACAGGTGGACGCCTTGACCTTCACGATGACGTTCTTCGCGCGCCGGCCGATATGGCAGCCACCGAAGTGCGGGACGCGCTCGCGGAAGCCGCCCAGACCATCGAACGAGACTTGGCAGAACTCCGAGGAGAGCAGGTCAGGGACGAGGAGTTTCGTCGCCTGGTCGAGGAGGAAGCTCGCAAACATGCGGCGGACTGACCATCCGGCCGCAGTCCCGATTTCGGGCCTCGTCAATCAGGCGCCATGCGGTCGCTCGCCAATCGAGCAATGAAGTTCTACCGCCGCCACCCGCGGACCAAGCACGGGTGAACGGATGAGTGCCAAAGGCGTCCGGCAGTTCGAGCGTGCGGTTGACGAGCTGCCATCGTTGCTGAAGGCCCTCAAAGCGGCGCCGAAGCAGCGCGTGGCCGCCCACCTCTCCATCCCGTCAGTCCCGGGCATCTACCTCTTCAGAGACCACGGGCGCGCCGTGTACGTCGGCCAGACCCGGAACCTGCGGACCCGTTTGCGGCAGCACACCGCGGACCGCGGCCGCGAGAACGACGCCTCGTTCGCGTTCAACATCGCGAGGCGCGAAGCGGCGCAGGCGGCCGTGGACATCAAGCGCACCCGGGCTGCCCTGCAAGATGCCCCGGACTTCATCCCGCACTTCGCCGCCGCGCGAGCGCGGGTCGCGGCGATGGACGTCCAGTTCATCGAACTCGCCGACCCGGTCACCCGCACCCTTTTCGAGGTGTACGCGTCCCTGGCCCTCGATACGGCCGAGTTCAACTCCTGGGAAACCCATTGAGGGCAGTGGACGAACGAGACGCTTGAGCCCGGAGCCTGCTGCGCCTGTAGGCAACGACGACCTTGGCAAATGACGTAGTGCAGCGAACGCCCCGAAGCTTCTCGTGCGGGCGTCAAGCGACTACCGGAGCGCTAGGCCGAGTGGTCAGCCGTGTGCGCGGCGCCCCGCAACTCGGCCAGCCGGAGGCTGTTCGCGCTCAGGCGGCCGAGTATGCGTGGTGCAGGTTGCACTCCCGTTTCCCTTGCGAGGTCGACTCTCGCCTCGTCGAGGGCTACCTGATGGCGGAGCCCTTGGAGTTCGCTTGGGCGTCTGCAGCGGCGACGAGCATCAGCAGCGGTTGGGTATTGGCCGTCGAGGTCGCTCATGTGCGCCAGCGTGCGCTCGGCACGGCCCGTGCGCCACCGTTTCGATTAGCGTCAGCGTGTGGATGACGCTGGCCAACTTGTGGGGCTGTTGAACGACTACCTCGGGAGGGAGGTTGAGCTCGTCGTTCGTGAGCGCTCATCCTTGCGCTCGGTTACTGCCCACTGCTTTGGTCAACTCACACGTGAACTGCGTGGTTCAGAACTCGTTCTACAGTCTTCCTCTGGATGGCGGGTGGTCGTCGTCCTGCCAGAAGTCCGCAACGTGGAATAGAGCGGGCCGGATGCGACCAACAACTTCGACGACTGGGTCGGATTTGATGCCGGCCATTTCAGCGTGACCGTGGGGCCTCGCACTTGATGAGTAGCTGACACGGGAGCTGTGCTGAAGACGGTTCGGACGCGCCTCCTGCTTGACTGTCGACACTGGGGCGCCCGATGGATGTGTTTGCGCGTGCGGTCCCGTAGGGCCGCGGCCGCGCCGCCAATCCGGGATTCGTGATTAGCGATGCTGTCTGCAAGGCCTGCCACCATGGGATGCTGAGGAAGTGTCAGCAGAATGGCCAACGGGAACAGCAAGCAGACGAACGGAAAGCCGCAGACATCGCCGCCCGCGCGGACCACGCAAAGCAAATCGCGAGTGCGCCGTCAGCAGCGTCCGTTCCCGGCAGCGTCCTTCGAGGACGCGGCCGTGCTCGCAGAGGAAATCCAGAAGCTCGCGCCCGGCCAGCGGCGCATCCGCCGGCTGACCCTGTTCGAGCAGCTCAAACGCTCTGCTGACAGCGGACTCGCACGCCAGCAAATCGTCAACTCGAACCGCTACAAGCTGACGAAGGGCAACTACAAGGGCGAGTTCCTTGAGCTGACTGAGAAGGGCTCCGTCGCAACGAACCCGGACGCCCCCGCCCGCGACAGGGCACGCGCGCGGTTCGAGCTCGCCATCGCCGACATCCCTCCGCTTGCAGCGCTCTACGAGTCGCTGCAGGGGAACAAGCTGCCAGCCCAGCAGGTGATGCGCGACCAACTCGTCGCCGACCAGCACCTCAGCGCGGAACAGGCGCAGGAGGCGGTGGAGCTATTCATCGTCAACGCCAAGCACGTCGGGGTCCTCCGCCCGATGGCTGGCAGCGAGCGGGTCCTGACCATCGAGCACGTCCTCGACGAGCTGCCGTCGACACCCGCGAGCGCCGCGCGCAACGGCGGCGCCCAAGGCGCGGCGACCGGCAGTGCGGTGTCGGTCGCGACCGGGCATGGCTACGACCAGACGTGCTTCTACGTGACGCCCATCGGCGAGGACGACAGCGAGGTTCGCAAGCACGCAGACGTCTTCCTGGGTCACCTGGTGGAGCCGGCCATCGAGGCGCTCGGCATGGGGCTGCGGGTCGTCAGAGCAGACCAAATCGAAAACCCGGGACTCATTTCCGCGCAGGTCATCCAGCACCTGCTCCACTCCCGGCTCGTCGTCGCCGACCTTTCCTTCCACAACCCGAACGTGTTCTACGAGCTCGCCATCCGTCACGCCACCGGCAAGCCGACGGTTCTGCTCTGCCGCACCGAGGACCAGCTTCCGTTCGACATCTCCGACATTCGCACCATCCGCGTCGAGATGACCGACATTCACGCGTTCGTCACTCAGATGGAGACCTGGCGCGCGGAGCTGACGAACATGGCCCGGCGAGCGGTCGAGGACCCGGCTGCGAGCGCCAACCCATTGACCGCGTTCGCGGGCGAGTTCCAGACACTCGCTGCTCGCTGACAGCGGCTAGACCCTCCGCGTAGTCCGTCGAACGGCGCGCCGGCGCCAACGGCACCCCGGGGCGCCATCGAGGCCGCTGCGCAAACCGCGAGCCACACCTGACCTCGGTGGCCGACCCGCAGGGTTGGCTCCAGCTACACGCCCTTGACCCTCAGCGTCTGGCTGGATGCCGTCAGATAGCCCGAGCCGGTGAGCTGCACGCGCACGGATTGGGTCTTGCCGCGCTCGGCGCGCGACCATTTGACGACGGCGGTCCCGGGAGCGGGCACGGTGGTCTGCGTCACCCATTTGTGGTGCGCGAGGACCTGCACGGTCGCGTGAATCGCCGGGTCGTGCACCACCACGCCGTCGGGGTTGTGAACGCCGACCGTGAACCTGGTCTGATGGTTGCGATGGCTGGAGCCGGCTGCGGCGAGCGATGCGACGAGCTTGTGGGCGACGTACGCGGTGAAGTTGTACGGGCCGGTGCCGTTGTTGTCGCCGCAGTTGATGAACTGCAGTGGCATCGTGCCGGTGCGCCCTGCCGAAAACACGTACTCCGCCTTGCTGTCCTCGCCGGTGGGCGCGCCCAGGTTCTGCAGTTGGACGTTGAAGTCGTTCGTCCCGACCGGATAAACGGCGACTTCGGGAACGCCGGGCTCCGCGCCTGCGAAGTCGATGGTCACCTTGTCGCCAGCGGTCACCGCTAGCAGCCACCACGACTGTCCGGCATCGCCTCCGTTGCCGCTACCTAACGGGCAGAAGCCGTTGCCTGGGTCATCGACGCCCGTGTTCCCGAACTCCTGCTGGCCGTAGACAACACTCGGAGCTGAGGCGATGTCCTTCCCGCCGGCCGCAATCGCTGGCGTGCACCACAGCGCCAGCCCGACCCCCGCAGCAGTCACCGCCGTCGGATACCAGAACATCCTCATCATCCATCACCCCTCGTGTCGTCACGCCCGCAGTCGCGAGGCTCGAATCTAACACGCCGGCTGCCGAGCTAGCCCGCGGCCCGCTTGCACAGCAATGTGACGGAGCAGCGGACCAGACCTGCGAGGCCAACCGCCCGAGAGGCGCACTTCGCGTCGGCGACGCCGCTATGCCGTCGTGGCAGCCCGGTACACGCGAACTCCGGTCCGGGCCTGCGCTTTCGTGAGCGTCGTTTTGACGGCAACGCGCTGTCCTGGCCCCGCTCTCTCGACGTCGACCCGGTCAATCTGGATAGAAGGAACCTGCATCTCCGCAAAGTTGATTGGGAGCTCGAACGCCAACCGGTCGGCAACCGCGAACTCCACGCCGCTCACACCGATAGTGACGACCGAGATGTCTTCGAAGAAGCCATCTACCTCGCCTACGAACTGGTAGTGCGTCGGGACGATGTTGATGCGCCCGTTCTCGTAGAGCAGCGGCATGACGGCGCTATCTGCCCATCCGAGCCGGCGTTTATTGATGACCAGACGGTAGAGTTCGAAGGTCGTGAGTAGCCCGAAGCCTTGATGCTGGGCGTTTTCGAGCACGTCGTCCTGAAATGTGTGCTTGTTCTCACGCTGAAGTGGCGGGAGCGCGCGCTGGTGATTGATGACCGCCAGCCCGCGAACATCCGTGTGCTTCCACTCACGCATTCTTGGCGCCACGTACTTGGTCACGGCGAGGCTGTCCTCCTCTTTGGGCAAGGCGCTCAGCCCTTTGACCTCGACCAGGATGATGGGGCGGCGGTCGTGAATCTGGAGGTCCTCGCGGAGCTCAGTCTGCCGCCGCTCAGCTTCCTCATCGGCGTTGCGAACGTCCTCGAACCCCAGCTCACGCAGGGCACGGTGAACCGCGTCAACGAGCTTGTCGGCAGTCTCGGTGAGCAGTTCGTGCATCCAGCCATCCTCGTTGCGCGCGCTTGCCACGTGCTCGCGCAACTCCGCCTCACGAGCCTCGGCCTCGGCCCGGACCGCCGCGATTTGGCCTTCAAGACGCGTGATTTCCGGCAGCTCGTAGAGGACCTGGTGCCGCCAGCCGAACTTCTGCGACTCGGGGAACAGGGTCGGCAGCAGCAGCGGCAGGATGTCGTCGAGGATGGCTCGAACGGCGGCTCCGTGGTCTTTCACCTGTGGCAGGAGCACGGCGTAGCCCTGGGGTTCGTTCTCCGGAAAGAGAATGCCGGCAACGTCCGCCCCAAATTTGTTCTTCGCGAGCGGCATCCAGCGGCTCTCCTGCCATCCCGGTTGGAGCGTGCAGTTGAAGGATGCGCTCTCCAAGTGGGAAGCAAGGGGTGCCAGCCAGCCTTGGCCTGTCTCTACACGAATCTCTTCCCCGTGGTCGGCGGTCACGTGGAAAGAGTCAAGGGCGGCGACCAGACTCCAGACGGACCAGTCAAGGTCGCCGTAATGAAACAAGGGCCGTGTGACCCCGCCGTCGGCGTCGATGAGTCTCCCTGATGGCTTCGGCTCGCAGAAGCAGATAACCGCCCCACCGTGGTCCATGATGCGCTTCATCCTGTCCCGCAGAATCTGAGCGAAGTAGGGTCGCGGGTCGACGAGGCCGAACTTGCACGCCGCCCAGACCGACCTGTCATCGGTCTGCGCCGGGAAGGCGCCTATTGGTTCCTGCGTGGTATCGGGAGGCGCCTGCTGGAGGACAACCACCTCCTGCTCATTGAAGCCAGGTGCTACCCCGCTAACGGGTACCCGCACGTAATCCTGGGTCCGACGTACTCGGTAGGGCGTTCCAAGCGTCCCCACCTCAACGCGGTAGCCAGCATGGCGAAGCGTCTTGACAGACTCGTCGCCGAGGTCAAAGCAGATGACCTTCGGGCGCTCGAACCGTGGTGTGGGCGATTCGTCAGATGTCGGGTGGGTTGAAGTGCTCATCGGTTGCGGATGTCGCGTGCGCCCCAAGTTTTCACGTCCAACAACTTTGCCGGTCGGTGCGGCGGAGAACCCCCCGCTGCCCGCGCATGCTCAGCCGCTCATCTCGATGTGATAGCGCGCCGGCTTGACCGGTGTCTCCGCCACCTTTTGCGGCTCAGGTCCGCGACGCCATCCCAAGCGGCTCTTGAGCGGACTGGATGGAAGCGACCCCGGTGGTCGCTGGTCTCACAGCGCCTGGCGTGCAGCGATATCGACGAGCACGGTGATGAGCCGGTGCCCGACCTCGTATCGCCCATGGTTATCGAGGAAGAACACTCCACATTCATTTCCGAGCCGGGCCCGAGTTTCTGCGGGAAGGCGGTCGCAGGCAAAGCATGCGAGCGCTACAGCGCGAATGGCTCGGTCGACGGTGTCGCCTGTATCCGCCCCCAACTTCTGCGTCGCCGCGAGAACCGCAAGGTCCATCGGGCGGAGCCGCGCATCCGCGAGGGCGCTCATGACAAAGGACGGGGGATGAGGCTCGAAGGAAAATTCCCAAGACTGGATTGGCATACGAGAACTGTCCGGGCGAGCGCGACCTTCCGCTCGACTTTCGCCTAGGGTCCGGCGATATGCCGAGCGAACGCGACCGCGCCAAGGCCGCGCTCGACCGACGAATCCGAGAGTTGCTCGCGGAGCACTTCTCCGACGTGGAGGTGCGCATTCGCGCGGATGACCTCTACGACGTCGTCGGTCACGGGACGTTCGACGCTCAGCCCGGAGTCGGCTATGCAGTGCTGGCGGCGAACTCCAAGCACCGCGACGCCGGGAAGCAGTGGTCTGTCAGCACGCCGGGCCGACTCGTGGAAGCTTTGAACGAGGTTCTCGGGTGGGTTGGTACCCGGGACTGACGCTGGCGCTTAGTCAGCTACCGCGGGTTCGCGCAGAGCGCCGCGACCCGTGACCGCACCAGGCCCGCGAGCGCGTGACCACCTGCCCGAGGGTTGGTTCTCGCGTGCTCTTGAGGATGGCGCGGTAGAGACCGAGGCAACCACGAACTCGCTCAGGCGTGCTGGGACGGCACTCGCGGTTGCGGGGTGGGCGTGCAGGGCCCGGTGGAAGCGGTTAGATTCGCGCTGAGAGCCGGCAACGCCGCGGAAGGCAATTCTGATGAGGTTGGCTAGAGGTTTCTCCGTTGCTCTGGCGGCCAGCGCGAGCATTGCGCTTGGTGCGTGCGGGTCGAGCGCGTCCAAATCCTCGTCGCGTACATCGCAAGCGACGCCGCCGAGTGCTCCGGCCACGTGTGAAAACCCAGCACAGTGCAGCACGCAGACCACCGGTCAGCTCATGACCGACTTTACGATTTCTGACCCGTCGGACGTGCAGGCGGTCGACGCCGCGCTAGACGGCGAGTACGAATCACAGGTTAAAGAGCGCTGGGCAGACGGCCGGCTTCGTCGTTGCCCAGTCACTGTGTGCGCCCCCGCCCTCATCCGACGGGTTCCCGACAGGCGACATCATGTGCGGCGGTATCGAAGAGTCGACCGCCGACGGCCAGGACAGCAACGCGTTGACGAGTCTCTTCAACGTGCATTCGGGCGGGACCGTGTACTTCGTCGGCTCGCCCTGCGGGGATTCGAGCTCCGGGAGCGGCTGCGACTCCGACTACTGGAGCCAGGTCCAATCCGGGAACGTGGCCGCGGCGACCGGCGCTGTGACCGCGCCGACGGCGCCGGCTCCGACCACGACGTCGACGACAAGCGCGGTCTCATGCGGCGCGTTCAGCGACCCGTCAGCTGCCCTCGGCTCGCTGCAGTTTCTTGCCGGCGAGCTCCTATGACCGAACTCGATGAACGACTGAAAAGGGTGGCGGCGACCGTCGAGCGCGACTTGACCGAACGGCCCCAGCTGCCGGCATCCGCCGCTATCGGGGAGGCGCAGGCACTGCTCCTCGCGCACATTGGCCCCGGCGGCGCCGACTTGGACACTGACGAACTAACCACGGTCGCCGCGCTCATCGTCTCGGCCATCACGAGGCTCGGCGCAGCACATGGCCGTCACACTTCGGTCCCGCACCTGCTGTCGGGCATTCCCCTTCCCGGGCGGCCGCTAACTGGGGCATCCGCCAGCGACGAGGAACTACTCATGGGCATCCTCGGAGACTCGGCCAACGTGCTCCCCGTCCAGGGCGCAGGGACAGGGACGGACGACCGGCTGGAGGAAGTGCGTGGTCGACCTGCTCATGAACGCAGTTCGGCATGTGCTGCGTCTCGCGCAAAACTACGACGAAGAACGGGTCGCAGATGCCTTCGGTCCGAAGCACACGCAATTTTGTACCCGCCAACGATGACCGTCCCTTCTGGAACCGTCTTGTCGAACTCGGCGGCAACAAGTTCCGCCGTGAGCCGCTGGGCGCAGTCTCCGAACTACCGGCGCGGACCTTCACCCCGTCGCCGCGGCGCGTGTAGACGATGTACGGGCAGATGTCGACGACGTCGTAGTCGCCCGGCTCGTGTGCGGCGTCGATGAGGCCGAGGAGTTCGTTCTACCGTCCGGACGGTAGGACGCGCACGGCATATCGGTTATGGGGTACGCACGAGCATGCGCGTTGCGCGCTGTATCACTACCAGGTCATCGGCGAACAGGAAGCCCAGCCCGGGCAGTTCGACATCATCTCGCCGAAGACTTGGTTCAGGGTCGAACTCAAGCCGCACACAATCGAACACTCGGTCCGTCAGGGCGCGCACGCCGTCAGCGTAGACATCCGCCGGGCTTCCGCGCACCGCACAGAGCAAGAACCGTCGTGCGCTGCGCGACTTGGCTGATAGTCCGGGAATGAGCCCTCGTGCTGACGACCCGCCAACCGTGCGGGTGGACTCCCGCATTTCCTGGCTGCTGTCCCACCCGGACGTCTGCGGTGCCCGGGACGAGGGAACCTAGCCCTCCTCCTCGAAGCCCATCCGGCCCCCGAGGCGCTGACGGCAGACCGCCTGGCCGCGGTCTTCGCGCGCGCGATGCTCGACCGAACCAGACGACACCGGTTACCTCAACCGGTTTCGCGCCCGTGCACGGCCCAACGAACTGCCAGCGGCCAATAGAGCAGCGCAAGTTGCCGCCGTGCTCGCCGCGATTTACTCGCGAGACGCAGAATGGCGTCCCCCGCCGGCATGAACCGCCGCCGCCTAATCATCACCTGAACGCATCTCACGCAGGAGCGTCACGACCGGTGACCGGACCAGGCCCGCGAGCGTGACCGCCTGGCCGAGCGTGGGCTCTCGCGTGCCCTTGAGGATGGCGCGGTAGAGACCGAGGCTGAGGTGCGCCCTGGTAAGCACGGCTTCTTCACGCACGCGCCGCGCCTTTCGCAGTTGGTTGAACGCGGCGCCATCGAACCGCGCGCTCGCGAGACAGCTTCTCCTTGAACGGCATCGACGCCGGCAAGCCAGTCGAGCGAACCCCCGAGCGCGTGGGCGAGAGCGGCGCTTCGGCTCATCGGCAACGCCATGAAACCCTTGGCGCCCCGTCCGACCAGCCGCGTGCGTTCGGCCTCGCTGAGCCCGGCAGCAACCAGGTCCTCCGCGCAAAGGGCAGCGAGGAGCTCAGCCGGCGCCGGACCGACATCGACTTTGACGGCGCCGCCTCCCGGCAGTCGAGCGGAGCGGGCGGCCGCGAGTTCGGCATCGGTGATGTTCGCGGCGGCGAGCGCTTCCGCCCAGCCCCCGAAGTGGTTGTAAAGGGTGGTCATGCCGAACAGACGTTGAGCGCTTGCTGTTTTGCCGCGGGCTCCGCGGCGCCGGCGCTCGGCGCGGCGTCGCGCCTCCACCCACTTCTTGAAGACGTTCGAGGTCCGGCGCCGGCCCAGCGCAAGCGCGCATACCCGGATGCTCGCTAGGACAGCCTCAGGGCTCGAAGGCGGCATCACCTCGCGCTCGATTGGGGTACCGCCAGGACGCGCCGGGCTTGCGCTTGCGCCCGTCTGGCAAGAGCCCCCAGGCAGCACGGCACGCTCGATACCAGCCGCCGTTGGCACCACCACCGTAAAGCTCGGTGAGCGTTGCCGAGGATGGCGCTCCCGCGGAGCGCACGCGGTCGTAAGTGTCCTGCCCGATTTGCACGGGCGCGACCGGATGGTGCGGAAGATGGACGGCCAACGAGGACTCAAGCACCTCCGCGAGCGCCGCCAGGTTCGAAATCCGGCTCTGGGCCGAGGTTGGCGTCGGGTACAGAGTTGCCGTCAGCACCCGGTCCAGCTCGACCTTGCCAGCGATGGAGCAGTGTTCGAGCATCGCCATCAGCGCGACCAGGCACTCGGGCAGCGGGTCCGAGTGGAGCTCGTCCGGCCGCGGCACTGCGGCGCGCCGCGCAGCCGGGCGCTGCTCCTCGCGCGTAACTATCCCGCAGCTCGCCGCCCTGTATGTCGCGCTCAGGGGTCAAGCTGGTCCCACCCAGAAAGGAGGACCTTGTCGCATGCGTGCCTCCACGGACCCTCGGGCGCGCCCCGGTAGCGCGCGTGGATGCAGTGGTAAGTCGCGAGCCTCTGACCGCTCCTGCTCGCGCGGCCACGTTCGGTGACATACGCGCCGTATACCTTCATCGTGAACGGCTTGCCCTTCGCTTCGAACGCCTCGACGATGCCCGCGAGCAGCACCTCGTCGGGAATGTGCGGGCGCGGTCCGTTCGGCCGGGCTGCGCCGGTGTCCGGGTCCACCTCGATTGGACGGTGCGGCTCGTAGCCGCACGCGACGAGCACCGCATCCCAGAGCTTCCAGCGCTTGAGCACCGTTCCATCGGTGGGCACGGCGCGGCGAGGCAAGCCGCGCGCCGCCTCCTCAGCATGCATGAGACGCTGCTCCTTCCGGAACTCCAGCGCACGGGGCGCGCGCCCGAGGCGGGCCGCAATCTCATGCACGGCCGCTATCAGCTGCTCGTCGCTGTAGCGGTACGGCCCGGCGGCTCCCCACTGCAAGCCAGCGGCCTCCGCCGCGTCTGCGGTCGGAGGAACATCCCCTGCGAACGCGATGGTCTTGGCCACGAGAAAGCCACCGAAGTTGTCAAACGGACCCTGTGAGCGCGGTCGCCTGCCAGGCCGGCGCAAGATGTCCGGCCGCTTCGCCCACCGGTAGTAGCCCTTCAAGTTGAAGTCCTCCGGGTCAGGCGCACTCCGCTCAGCGAGATAGTCCCGGTAGTCGCGAAGCGCGTCCCTGACCTCCTCCCACTCGTACGACGGCCCGAGATAGCCAGTGATGACCTCGCCGCTGGAAACCGTGTCCAGGCGAGCTTCGCGCAGGGCGTCGTTCCACTGACCACCGAACGTATGCCGGATAGTCGAGGGCGGCATCCAGCGGAATTCGGGGTGCGTCAGGCGGAGGCCCGCGTAGGCAAACTCCGTGAGCTTCGGCTCGGGTTCGGGCTGCGGGTCTGGGCTACTGGAAGCGGCCGTCCGACGAGCCTCGCGGGCTTCTGCCAGAAGGACTTCATGGGCCTCGTTCAGGCTGGTGACAGCGCGCGCGACGCGGGTCTTATGCGGCGTCTCGCGCTCGACGATTGCAAGATGGCATCGCAGCTCGGCGAGGAACTGGTGCTTGACACCCTCCTCCAGCGTGCACAGAGCGGCCCAGATGGCGCAGGCTGTCGGGTCGGCGAACAGCTCGCCCTGCACGGGCAGAGGAACAGTTTGGCCAGGGGAGCTCTTGGGCATGCAGCGAACATAGGCGCCGCGTCCGGAGGGCTCCGAAACGTGTCGAAATGCCGCCGAAAATCAGTGGGGCGAAAACGCCCCGCCAGCACTGGGGATGCGGCTTGTTCGCCAGTTTCTTGTATTGCGATTAGCCGGGTCGTGATTCAGAAACCTGCGAACGACCACCAGAAAAACCGGCGACGAATGCGAATCCCCAACTACCATGGGCTATAGAAAACTGACGAACGAACCGGCTATCAGGCCGGCGCCCCCGGCCCTCAGCCGAGAACGAGCTCGGCGGCGGTGCGGAGCATCTGCGCATCGCCGGCGATCAGCAGCGTGGTGACGATCGACTCGCGCCACGCCTCGAGGTCGTGGCGGATCTTCTCCTTCGGGCCGATCAGCGTCAGCTGATCGATCAGCTCGGTCGGAATCGCGGCGGCTGCCTCCTGCTTCTTGCCGGCCAGGTAGAGCTCCTGGATCTGCTCGACTTCCTGCTCGTAGCCCATCCGGATCGCGACGTTGGCGTGGAAGTTCGTGCCCTTGGCCCCCATCCCGCCGAAGTACAGGGCGTACATCGGGCGCACCATGTCGGCGGCGGCCTCGATGTCGTCGGTGACGATCAGTGGCACCGTCGCCGCGACCTCGAACGTCTCCGCGGTCTGGCGGGCGTGCTCGTGGGCGAATCCCTCGGCGAGGGCGTCGCGGTAGAAGCCGTCATGGTGGGGCGAGTAGAACAGCGCCAGCCAGCCGTCGCACAGCTCGCCCGCGAGCGCGATGTTCTTCGGGCCCTCGGCGGCGAGGTAGATCGGGATGTCGCTGCGCAGCGGATGGATGCTCGACTTCAGCGCCTTCCCGAGACCCGTTCCGGTCCCTTCGGGGATCGGCAGCGGGTAGTGAGGACCGTCGTTCGTGACCGGGCCGGTGCGCGCCCAGATGTCGCGGAGGATGTTTATGTACTCGCGCGTCCGCGCAAGCGGCTTCGCGAACTGCTGGCCGTACCAGCCCTCCACGACCTGGGGACCGGATGCGCCGAGCCCAAGGATCACGCGGCCGCCGGACAGGTGGTCAAGGGTCATCGCCGCCATCGCGGTCGCCGCCGGCGTGCGAGCTGAGATCTGCACGATCGCGGTTCCGAGCTTGAGCTTGGTGGTCGCGGCGCCCCACCATGCGAGCGGCATCAGCGCATCCGAGCCGTACGCCTCGGCGGTCCACATCGACTCGAATCCGAGCCGCTCGGCCTCCTTGACCATTTCGGCGGCGCCCGGTGGCGGGCCACCAGCCCAGTAGCCGGTGTTGAGTCCGAGTCGGAGATCCTTGCTCACGGTCCGGGAAACCCTACTCGGGCGGTTGCTCGCGCGCCTGCGGGCGCAGGCGAGCACGCAGCCGCTCCCACAGGCCGTCCGGATGGGGCTGGGTCTTGAGCCACTCCTCCCGGGTCGGAAGGCGGCCGGCCCGGCGGGCCTTCATTACGCAGGTCGTGTGAGCGTGACGGCGCCGCGAAGCGTCGCCCTCGGGGGTGATCAGCATGTGCTCGGACAGCGACGGCAGGTGGTTGCCACACAGCGGGCAGCGGTACGTCGCCGGCTTGCGGTTCTGCGCGCGCCGCATCGACCACCATCGCACCGTTTCCTTGCTCATGCGTCCAGCATCGCAGCAAACCGGTGCCGGACCGGTATCGTCGCGTCTGGAATGGAGAGTCGCGAAGAGCGAATCGTGATCGAAACGGGGCGACACCGGATCACCGGCACGGTGCTCATGCCCCGCGACGGCTACCGTAGTCGCCTGACCGACTTTCTGAATGCGGCCGAGCGGACATTCATCGCCGTGACCGACGTCGTGGTCGAATCGCTCGACGGCGTCGGAAACCCAGAACGGCGGGCGTTTATCGCCGTTTCGCTGGC
Source organism: uncultured Solirubrobacteraceae bacterium (assembly GCA_963712675.1). Lineage (GTDB taxonomy): Bacteria > Actinomycetota > Thermoleophilia > Solirubrobacterales > Solirubrobacteraceae > Palsa-465. The sequence continues at coordinate 282,071 of CAVQJF010000011.1, read as the reverse complement.
TCAGATCGTGCTCGCGATGCCCGCCGACGCCGCGCGCGACGACGAGCAATCCGCACGCGCCGTCGTGTAAGCATCGGGACGTGGCGGGGTATCCTTATACCCATGGCCGCACCCCATGCAGACGAACTCGAGGGCCTCAGCCGCAGTGACGTGCTGCGCGCTTCGCCGCGCATGTTCGACAACGATCTGCTTGACAAGCTCTCGCGCGTCCATCCCGCCGTGCCGCCGATCCTGTTCATCCCGGCGATCGTCTTCTTCTTCGTCGAAGGGCTGGTCCACGGCAGCGGATGGGCGACGCCCGCTTGGCTCGTCGGCGGCTACCTGTTCTGGACCCTGACCGAGTACTGGCTGCACCGGCTCGTGTTCCATTTCGAGCCCGAGAAGGGCATCGGCGCCAAGCTGCACTGGATCATCCACGGCGTCCATCACGACCACCCGAACGACCCGATGCGGCTCGTGATGCCGCCGTCGGTCAGCATCCCCCTCGCGTCGCTGTTCGTGTGGGGCTTCTACGCGGTGCTCGGCACGCCCGCCTTCCTGCCGTTCGCGGCCGCCTTCCTGGCCGGCTACCTGACTTACGACATGCTGCACTACCACGTGCACCACCACCGTCCGAAGACCGCGCTCGGCAAGCGACTGCGAGAGCTCCACATGCGCCACCACTTCCAGGACCACGAGCGCGGCTATGGCGTCAGCGCCCCGTTCTGGGATCACGTCTTCGGCACCGCGCCGAAACCGCAGCGCTAGAACGGAGAGGGCGGGACTCGAACCCGCGTGGATCCGGTTGTGGCGCGACGGCGCCGCTGCCGTTCCCGCGACATCCTGAGATGATCCGCGAGGTGACCGACGCCGCTTACATCCTCGGAACGCTCACAGACCAGGAAGTCGACTGGCTTGTCAGTCACGGCAACCGCCGGACGTTGGCGCAGGGCGAGCTGCTCATGCGGGCCGGTGACCCGGCATCGGCACTCTTCCTGCTGCTTGATGGGGAACTCGTCCTCACCAACGAGCGCGACGGGATGGAGCACTGTCTGCGGCGCGGCGATCTGGTCGGCGAGGTTCCGCTGATCGACGGCGGCCCCGCCCCCGCAACTGTGACTGCCCAGAACGCGGCCGTGATCTTGGAGCTCGCCTACGACGAGCTGGTCGCCGAGCTTGACCTTGACGCCGGTTTCGCGGCGCACTTCTATCGCGCGCTGGCGGTAATGGTGACCGAGCGATATCGGGCCAATCGTGCGGGCGAGGGCGTGCGTGGCGACCTCGGGGCGCCGATCGCTCACGGCATCAACACACACCTTGCGGAAGACCGAATGCACCGACTCCTCAGGCGCGCGCAGCCAGTGGATGACGTCGTGCTGACCGGAGACGATTTGACGATCGAACAGGTTGCTCGGGTTGCCTGGAACCGCGCACCGGTTTCTGTGGCCGAGGCGGCGAGGGAGACGATGCGCGCCTCGCGCGAGGTGGTCGATGAGCTAGCCCAGCTGGACGTGCCCGTCTACGGCGTCACCACAAACCTGGGGGCACTCAAGGACGAGGGCCTCTCCGACGAGGCGCAGTCGCTGTTCCAGCGCAATGTGCTCCTGAGCCACGCGACCGGACTTGGACCCCCGTTCGGGAGCGACGCCGTGCGCGCGGTCATGCTTGCCCGTCTGAACGGCATGGCCCGCGGCGGGGCGGGCGTAGGAGCCGAGGTGTTCGAGGCACTTCTGGCCATGTTGAACGGCGGCGTTCACCCGATCGTGCCCAGCATTGGATCGATCGGTATGTCCGACCTGGCGCCGCTGGCCCATCTCTCGCTGCCGCTGATCGGCGAAGGCGAAGTGGAGTTCGGCGGCAAGCGCATGCCCGGAAGCGAAGGGTTGGCGGCGGCGGGAATCACACCGCCGAGGTTAAGGCCCAAAGACGGCCTTGCCCTCGTGAGCGCCAACTCCGTGTCGGTTGGACACGGGGCATTGGTCGTTGTTCGCGCGCGCGATCTGATCGCCACGGCGAACCTCGCGGCGGCGCTCAGCCTCGAGGCGCTGGGCGGGCACACGTCGCCACTCGACCAGCAGGTCCAAACGGCTCGTCGCTTCTCGGGCCAGCTCGTGGCGGCGCAGCAGATCCGGGACTTGCTGCGGGGGAGCAGCGTGTGGCACGCTCGCACAACCTTGGGCGTCCAGGACCCGATCAGCTTTCGCTCCGCGGCCCAGGTTCACGGTGCGGTACTAGACGCTCACGGGATGGTACGACGTACCGTCGAGATCGAGCTCAACTCGACGGGGGACAACCCCATGGTCCTGACCGAGCGCCGAGAGGTCCTATCCGACGGAAACTTCCACCCCGCCGGACTCGCGATCGCCTTCGACACTCTGGCGATCGCCCTGGCTCAAATCGCAAGCATGGCGACAAACCGAATCGTGCGCCTGATGAATCCCAGCTTCTCTCATTTGCCCCCCAACCTCTGTCCCGCGCCCGACCGCAACGTCGGCCTGGGTGTTCTCCAGAAGACCGCAACCGCGCTCAACGCGGTCGTTCGCCTTGCCGCCAACCCCTCCTCGCTGGACTACGTCCCCGTCGCTGGAAGCATCGAGGATCATGCGACGATGGCGGTCGAGGGGGTGAGCAAGGCTGACCGCAGCGTTGACGCGATCCTGGATCTGCTCGCGATTGAGCTCCTCGTAGCGGCACAGGCCTTTGACCTGCGCGCGGATGGCAACCTCGGCGTCGGGACGGGCGCCGCATACGAGCAGCTTCGTCAGCGAGTGCCGCTGATGGTGAACGACAGGATTCCCGCGAAAGACATCGCTGTGATTCGCGCCATGCTCGACGCCGGGACGATGCTCGATGCGGCCGGCGAAGCGCTCTCGATGCCGCTGGGAGGCGGCGTCTATCCAGGATCCATGCGCTAGCAGTAGCGCTCGGCATCTTGAAGCGGAGAGGGCGGGATTCGAACCCGCGAAAGAGCTTTCGCCCCTTACTCGCTTAGCAGGCGAGTGCCTTCAGCCACTCGGCCACCTCTCCCGAGCGGGTGGAGTTTAGAGCCTGCTCGCTGACGCGCTGGCTGGCCGTGATGGTGGCTGTCGCGGCGGGGCTCGTACTATCAAGGCCGCCTCCGGAGGGGTGGCAGAGTGGTCGAATGCGCTGGTCTTGAAAACCAGAGTCCGTGCAAGCGGACCGCGGGTTCGAATCCCGCCCCCTCCGCTCTCCAATTCGGCCTCGTTACGATGGCCGGCATGTGGCCCCCCGCCGCGCTCGAGTTCCTGCGCGAGCTCGAGGACAACAACTATCGGGACTGGTTCAAGGCCAACCGCCACCGCTATGACGCGGACCTGCTCGGGCCGGCTCGCGAGCTCGCCGAAAAGCTGAGCGAGTTCGGCGAGCCGCACTTCTTTCGGCCGTACAACAACACTCGCTTCCGTCCCGGCCCCCCGCTGAAAGAACAGCTCGGCGTCTCGATCGGCGACGGCGCCGCCGTGTTCTACTTCCAGCTCTCGCTCGACGGTCTGCTGACGGGCGCCGGCATGCACCACCCGGCTGCCGACCAGCTTGAGCGGTTCCGTGCCGCGATCGACCAGCCCCGCAGCGCGGCGGCGTTCGAGCGCACGATCGAGACCGCAGAGACGGGCGGCCTAGCCCTGATAGAGCCTGAGCTCAAGCGCGCCCCGAAGGGCTACCCGGTCGACCACCCCCGGATCGAGCGGTTGCGCCTGAAACGCCTCACCGTCTTCCATCGGCACCCGCTAAAGCGGTGGCTCCACACCGCCGAGTGCGACCGCCGCGTGCAATCGGACCTCGAGGCCGCACGGCCGTTCGTGACCTGGCTGTCGAAAACTGTCGGTCCCTCGACCGAGCCGCGGCCACGCTGACGGCAAGGCTAGAATCGGCCGCCAAGCGCCCGTAGCTCAGCTGGATAGAGCGTCGGTCTACGGAACCGAAGGTCGGGAGTTCGAATCTCTCCGGGCGCGTCAGAAAACCCCGTTAGTGCGGGGTTTTTGTTTGGCCGGAGTGTTCCAACTCTGTAGAGATGTCCCCAATATGTCCCGTGACGGGCGTACGATTCGTGGGGATGACCGAGCAGCTGCGGCCCCCGACAGGTCACGTCTTCCGCGTTGATCGAGCTCGCGGTCCGGTCTGGTACGCGAAATACCGCCTGCCTGACGGGCGGCAGGTGCAGAAGAAGCTCGGACCGGCGTGGACCGAGCGCGGGCGTCCGGCGGCCGGCTATTTCACGAAGCGGCTCGCCGAGGACTGGCTCCGCTCGACGCTGGTGGATGCTCGTCGCGGGGCACTCCCGGGCATGGTCCGAACCGGCGCGACCTTCGCCGACGCAGCGGCGGAGTTCCTGCGCTACACCGAGCACGACCGCGACTGCAAGCCCTCAACGCTCCGTGACTACCGCTCGAATCTGGACGCGCATCTCCTGCCCGCGTTCGGCTCGACCGAGCTCGAGCAGATCACGCCCACCGCGATCGAGGACTGGCGAAGTTCCCTGACCGGACTGTCGAGCCGGACGAAGAACAAGCTGCTCGTTGTGATGGGTGGCGTCATGCGCCGCGCGCAGCACGTCTGGGGGCTGCAGGCCAACCCGGTCTCGTCGGTCGAGAAATACCGCCAGCGATCGAGCGGCGACATCGACGTGTTCTCGCCCGAGGAGGTAATGGGTCTCGTCCGGGTAGCGAGCTCCGAGCAGGACGCCGCGATCTTCCTCACCGCAGCGTTCACCGGTCTGCGCCGCGGCGAGCTGCTCGCGTTGCGCTGGCGCGATGTCGACTTCGCCGGCGCGGCGATCCGGGTCCGTGCAAGCTATGCAGCCGGCGAGCTGACCACGCCGAAGTCCGGCAAGGTGCGCTCCGTCCCGATGGCGCCCGGCGTATCCGAGGTGCTGGCACGCCTCGGACAGCGACTCGATTGGACGGGAGACGACGACCTCGTCTTCGCCGGCGCCGCCGGCGACTACCTCGACGGCTCCGCGCTCCGCCGCCGATACGCCGTCGCCCTCCAGCGCGCCGGTCTGCGACCCCTGAGATTCCACGACCTCCGCCACACCTTCGGCACCCGGATGATCGCCAAGGCGGACATCCGCCGCGTCCAAGAGTGGATGGGCCACGCCGATATCCAGACCACGATGCGCTACCTCCACTACGTGCCGCGCGCCGACGACGCACAGCTCGTCGCCGCCGCATTCAACGTCGCCATACCCGCCAGCGTCGATGACCACGAACTGGCACCCTGATGCCTCGGATCAGCTCGTTCCTCGGGATCACGATCGCGATGTTCTGGAACGAGCGAGACCACCCAGTGGCCCACTTCCACGCCGAGTACGCAGGCGACACAGCATCGATCGGCATCGACGGCACACTCATCGCCGGCTCGCTGCCTCGCCGTCAGCTTCGGCTCGTGAAGCAATGGGCGGCGCTCCATCGCGAGGAACTTCTCCAGAACTGGGAGCGGGCGCGGCAGGACCAACCCCTCGAACGGATCGAACCCCTCGCCTAACATTGGGACCGATGACCGAGATTCCGCCCCTTGTGCACGTGACCGGCGTCGCCGTCATCGGCGACTACCGGCTCCGCCTCCTGTTCGAGGACGGCACCGTCGGCGACGTCTCGTTCGAGGACCGCGAATGGAACGGCGTATTTGAACCGTTCCGAGATCCCGCGGTGTTCGCCGATGTGTACGTCGACACTCAGTTCGGCACGCTCGCGTGGCCGAACGGGCTCGACATGGCACCCGAGCCCCTCTACGACGAGGCGCGCCGGAACCCGATCGCCGAGCCGCTCTCGCAGCGATAGATACGGCAAACGCTGCCGCTTGAGAGCCGCGCTACGCAGCGACGGGCCATGGGCTGATCCGGCCCGCCCCACGCCGCATCGCCCCGCCCGCCTGGAAGCGCCCGATTTGCAGGCAGAAGTCCCAAGACGTCCTCAAGACGTCCGCAGATGTCCATTCCCGCGCCGACCCCGAAGCCGAGTAGGGCCCGAAACCACCCGCGGTTACAGGGCATGCGGGGTGTCGGGACGTCTTGTAGGACGTCTTCGAGCACGTTGTGCGTGGAGTGTGTTCCTGTCGTGGGTTAAGGGCGACGTGTGTTCCTGTCGTAGGTTGAGGGCGACGTGTGTTCCTGTCGTGGGTTGAGGGCGACGTGTCCGATTTCGTGAGCGCGGTTGCCATTGGTCGGGGCCCTGGCCCCGACCTCATAGACGCATTGCCCGTCCGGTTGACGCTGTCAAGCAGCGCAGATCACGATGGCAGCGGCGAGCGCCATGCGGGCGCCGAAAACGTCAATCGCTGCTTGACAGTCGGCGGCCGGACGCGCCACCCGCGCCGTGCGGAGCGATGGCGCGTCCGCGCCCAGTGCCGTGTCGGTCGCGCTGTTCGGATAGCCCCCCGTCGCTGCGACTGAGCCGCGGTCACTCTATCTGCAACGCCGACGCACCCGACAGCGCTGCAGCTCAGCGCACCGCCGGCTGAGACGTGGCGGCGCGGTGGTGGCTCCGAAGTGAGACGCTGCGACGGCTCCCGGAGAGCTGATAAGCCGACACCAGATCGCAGCCGACGCTCGCGTCGTCGGCGTTGAGTGCGCGATCGCCTTCGCAGGGAAGGAGTTGCCTGAGGTCGACCCCCCGCACGATCACTCGGTCGCGAGGCTGTCGCGCAACTTCTCGGGCGCAAATGACGGGCTGAGTGGCGCGACGGTGTTGACGATGTGAACCGTCGGGCCCGGGTTGGTTCAGGCCCCGAGGGTGGCGAGTTGGTGGCGGTGGAGCTTGGTGAGGTTGTGGGTGGCCATCAGCAGCCGCCATTCGGTCCTGACCGCGATGCGACCTCTTCGGTGGAATCGGTTGATCAGCCGGTTGTGCTTGGTGTGCGCGAACACGGGCTCGATCATCTGGATCCGCTTGCGGTAGAGCGCCCTCCCGTGCTCGGAATCGAGAACCGTTCGCATCCACGAGTACCGGCCGCCGGTCCACCCCGGCCGCGGTTCTGAGCGCCCACCTCGGTCCGGAGGGATCAGCACCTGGATGTGCTTGTTCGCGATCACCTCGTCGAAGTGCTGCTCGTTCCAGTACCCGGCATCCGCGAGCGCGACCTGCGGGCGGTCAGTGACACCCACACGCTCAAGCTCGGCGATCGCCGCGTCGACCATCGGGTTCAGGTTCGAGAAATCGCCGGGAGTGTTGGTGATCTCGGCAGCCACCACGATCTGCCCCTCATCAACAACGGCCTGAGCGTTGTATCCCTGCACGTAGCCGAGGTTCGCCTTCATCCGCTGGCTGTCAGGGTCACTCACGCTGACCACATCGTCGGGCAGCTCCGGTGCCGTCCACGGGTTCGGACGCTTGCCAAGCCTGCGGCCGTCCGTGGCACGCCCATTCGCCCGATAGTCCTCATAGGCACGGTTCGCCGCGAGCTTGGCGTCACGCTGCTCCTCCAGCCGCTGCGCGGCGAGCGACAACCGATCCTCGCGTGCCCTGGGAATCGGTTCCCCTTGCTCCCAGCGACGCTGCTCAAGCTGCCGGCGACCCTCACGCGTCCAGCCCTCGCGTCCCTGATGACGAGCAACGATCCGCTGCACATCGAACGCGAACCCATCCTGCGGAGCCTCGGCCGGCTCGGGCAGCAGCTCCGGCTCGTCACGCTCCCGATCGGCGGCCTGCTGCTCACGGACGCGACCGAAGAACTCGGCACGCCCCTCCCTGGTGCGCAGCTCCTCGGGCAGCTCATCACCACGCTGATCGCCGTAGAGCTGATCCTCGGCCTGATCGGTCGCGATCGCCTCAGCGATGATCTCCCTGGCGATCTCCGAAAAGTCGCGGGTGGACTCCCGGCTGGTGTTCCCCGCCATCTTCGTCCCGTCGATCGCGACGACCTCTGGGCGGACCAGCCCCGCCTGAGCGCACAACCCGAGCACCTCGCTGAACAGCCCGGCGAGCGCGATCTCGTGACGCTCCACGAACCGTGCGATCGTTGCGTGATCGGGCGTCTCGAGCATCGCGATCGTCTTGAACGCGACGTCCTCCTCGCACGCCCGCTCGAGCTTCCGTGCCGACCGGACCCCGCGCGAGTACCCGTACAGCAGCAGCGCGACCATCATCGCCGGGTCATACGCCCGCCGGCCGACACCATCCGCGCGATACGCGCCATAGAACCCCGACAGATCCATCCCCGCGACGGCGTCCAGGACGAACCACGCGAGGTGCCCATCCGGCAGCCAATCCCTCACATCCGGCGGTAGCAGGAACGACTGATCACGATCACAACCAATGAAGTTCTGAGCCATCCCGGAATGGTCTTAAACGGCCCGGACGACACGGTAATTACGCGACATCCTCTCGCCAACGCGATCGCGCGGTGCGTACCAGCGTGAGAGCGAAAGCAGTCGTGCTGCGCGGGGATTCCTGAAGGAGGGCGGCCGAAGAGTTAGCGATCGCTGCGTAGCTGCGCCCGGCTGAGCGGCGTAGGCCCCTCAGGCGACAGCGCTGAGTGCAGGCGCTGTCTTCCAGTCGAAAACGAGCGCTGCATCGTCCGGCACGCCGCGCGCGTGCGGTCGCACCCAGGTCTCGTTCGGGCCAAGGCTGATTCCGAGGTGCTCGGCTCGCGTGCGCGCATCGGGGCTTGGACGGCGCCCAGCCCCGAGGTGGCGCTTGTGCCCGGCGACATAGGAGGTGAGATAGCGCCGCGACTCTGCGGTCGGAACCAGTGACCGCGGCAGCGGCACTGAGGCGGAGCCACCACGGGCCGTCCCGCGGGGCTGCGGCATTCTCGGCGGCCTTGGCGACCCGCCGGATGCCTTGGAACCACGCCTCTGAGCATCATCTCCAGGCCCACGGCCTGGCCGCTTGTCGGACGCTTCCACCGGAGCGCACGTCAGCTCCGCGTACCCGAGCAGCGCGAGCAGCCATGCGCGCCCGATGACGTCCTGTGCGCTGGAGCGGTCAAATACGAAGAGCGCCAACGGGTCCTGCGGGGCCTTGAGGCGCAGTGCTCCCGATAGGTATTCCCCGCCGTCGCGGAACTCGAAGGGCACTTGGACGATGCCGTGCTCGGGGATTGGCTCGAACCTAACGGAGATCTCGCCGCGACGAAGAATGACCGTGTGGCCGAATTCGCGTGAGCGCTCTTTGCGTATCTGCAAGCTCGCGGCGACAGCCCTCGCGCGCTCGGTCTCTGAGGCTGACGCGGGCAGCTCTGTGAGGACCTCGCTCACCGACCTCTGCCAGAGCCGGCGTCTTAGCTCATCCCAGTGCTCCCCTCTAGGCGCGAGGAAGTTGCCCAGGATGGGCGCAGCATCGTCCCCGACCACGGCACGGGTGGCGTTGATGAGAGCAACGGCCCGTGACGCATCTCTCAGGCGAACGCCTTCGTGCGTCCGATACGCCTTGAGCTGAAAGCCGTGGCCGGCGAGTTGGGCAACGACCGCCTCTTCGAGTTGGTCGAGGAACTGTTCGCACACGAGCCGGTCGACGATGAGCCCGACATCCCCACGCTTCAACTCGGCCTCCGAAACAACCAAGCCCCGAGCGGAGAGGCCACGCGTTCGAAGAAGCGTCTCAACGTCTCGCCGGAGACCGCTCATCCGCTCCGCACGCATGCGTTGACGGTCGGCCTCTATCTCTGCCTTGTGCTTCTGCCACTGCTCGTACGCCGCCCGCTGCTCCGGCGTGCGCTTCACACCAGGTAGCGGCGTGGGCTTCCACTTCTTCTTCATGCCTCCTTGCTTCTTCTTGGCCATCAGTGAATTGGAGCACGAACGGCGACTCGGGGTTGACCGACGGGCTACGAGTGACTAGGTAGATTGGCGCGTGAGGACGGTCAGCCGGAGGCAGGCTGAAGGTTTCTGAGAGCCGTGCTGGCCCGCGGGCGGCCCAAACACATGCGGTGGAGCGGCGGGGCTGGGCGTCGGCCCAAGCGAGGAAATCGTCCACCCTCCCGGCAATCGCTTTGAACTTGACAGCGATGGCTGAGAGCGCGTCAAGGCAGCGCTCGTGCTCGACCTTTTGGCCGACCTCGCTTCCCGCTTTATCGCCGGCCGTCTGTGATTACGCGGCTTCCGCATCGGCGTCTCGATGGCCGGGAGCGGAAGCGGGGTCTCCGCTACGAACTCGAGGGGGCGTCCGCGGGTGGGTGAACGCAGGTGTGGTGCCTACCGCGCCCCTGAGCGCCCGCTTGCTCGCCGCCAGCTAGCACCGCGGCCCCCCGAGGTTGCCCTTCGTCGCCAAAGGAGTGGTGCGATCAGGCTCCGGTCGCGGGAGAAAGCGATCGCCGGGCCTTGCTCGCTTTTCAGTGAGAAGCTGGTTGGGCGTTGCGCTGTGGGCGCGCGTGGTGGATTGTCCTTGACGGCTTCGGGCTGACTCAGCGTGCTTTTGTCGCCGTGTGGCTGACCTTCGCGGAAGCTGTTCGCCCGTCGCCGTCAAGGACGTCCTGGCGTGACCTAATAGGAGCTTGGCAGAGCCCCCACTGAAAAATGTCCGCCGGGAGTCCGCTTCATCGGGTCATTCGAGGAAGGGACGAACATGATGGTGACGATCGGGATCGATCCGCACAAGCAGACGCACACCGGGGTCGCAGTCGACCAGCTCGGGGTGCAGATCACCCAGCGCACAGCCGCTGCCCGGCGTGAGGGGTTTGGTCAGCTGTTGGAGTGGGCTCGCAAGCTCGACGGCGAGCGGGTCTGGGTGATCGAGGACGTCCGGCACGTCTCCGGGGCGCTTGAGCGGTTCTTGATCGATCGTGGCGAGACGGTCGTGCGTCTCCCGCCGAGGTTGATGACCAACGCCCGGCAGGGCGTCCGCGAGCGTGGGAAGTCTGATCCGATCGACGCGCTCGCGATCGCACGCGCCGCGCTCAGAGAGGGCATCGACACGCTCCCGACGGCCAGGCTCGCCGGCGTCGAGCTCGAGATCCGGTTGCTGGCTCTACATCGCGAACGGCTGGTGGGCACCAGGACACGGTTGATCAACGAGCTGCGTTGGCAGCTGCATGACCTCTGGCCCGACTGGGAGATCCCCAAGCGCGTGCTGATCCATCCTGGCTGGCAGACCAAGATCGCCCGGCGTCTGAGCCGAGCGGCAAGGACCGTCCAGGTACAGATCGCGCGCGACATGATCGCCCGGGTCCGAGAACTGACCCGCACGATCACCGAGCTCTACGAGCAGCTCGCCGAGCTCGTCAAACAGGTCGCGCCGCAGCTGCTAGCCGAGAAGGGTCTGGGCGTGTCGATCGCGGCGAAGCTGATCGGAGAGATCGCCGGGATCGACCGGTTCACCAGCGACGCGCAACTCGCACGGATCTCCGGCTGCGCGCCGATCCCGGTCTCATCCGGACGAACCGACCGCCACCGCTTGGACCCGGGCGGCAACCGGCAACTCAACCACGCGTTCCACATGCTTGCGTACGCGAAGATCCTCCACGACCCCCAGACCGCGGTTTACCTCGCCAAACAACGCCGCAGAGGCAAGACGAACCGAGAAGCGATCCGCAGCCTCAAACGCCATCTCGTCCGCCGCGTCTACCACCTGCTGCGCGACCCCAGCAGCGTTCCGATCACCGTCTGCTTGACATAGGAGGCTTCCGCGCATTCCGAGACTGCGCCGCCGGCGCGAAGATGCCCGTGCGAAAACAAAGACAGGTCTCGACGAAGGCCGTGACGAGGCCTGGGTACTACTGCTCCACGCCTAGAGCGATCACGCCCCGGGGCCGTGATCGCCTAGAGCGATCACGCAGCAGCCGGATCGGCTGCTGCTCATCGGTTGTCCCCGGCAGCAGCGAACGGCCCGGATTATCGGGGCGCTGCGAGTTGCTCGAAGTGGCGATGCGTGTCGGCGATGCTTCGGTGAACATGCGCTTGATGATCGCCGAGGAGAGCGGCGAGTTCAGCTTCCCGAGCAGGGTCAGGTCAAATGCGAGGGTCCAGGTGAAGCGGCAGCGGTCCGGTCCGAGCGGATCGACAACGTAATCCTCTGCTGAGCGCCGGTAAGCCGGCGGTCTCACGGCGGTCACGAAGAACGCCATGCGACGGCCCTCCTCCCAGATGAAGTACTCCTCCTGGACTCGCAACAGTGCGCCGAACAGCCTTGCTTGACGCTTCGTGCCGACCCCAAACGGCCGCGGCGACAGCCAGGTGATCTCCAATCCGCGGCACCATCCTAGGGTCCCGTCACGCGTCAGTTCCGCCCACACCGCCGAGGCTGGAAGCGCGATCTCGACCGTGTCGACGAAACGTGCAGGCGCCGTTGCCAAGAACGCCTCATCCACCGCGGGCAGCATGCGGGGAAGTGTCCCAGATAACCGTGTTTACCCAAGCACCGGCCATCTCCCACCCCTCTCAGAGCCCGATGCGGTCGCCGCTCCCGGACACAGGCAGCCACGCCGCCCGCCAGCGGCGATACCGCGCCAACACGAATGCGGGTGTCGGGCCGGCCTTGACGAGAGACGTGCTCGTCGCCCAGAGGAGGGCGTTCACCCGGCCAGTCAGATGTCGCCATTGCGATGGCGCGCTGTCAGGCGGGAGGGCGGCAAAGGCAATCGCGGGACTCCGGCGGCCGAACACCCAAGATTGGGCGCCGGAGAAGTCGGCCGCTGTCGGCGCCAACTCTCGCCTTCACGCGATAGGACAACCGAACGGCTCGGCTTACCCAAGCGCAAAGCACAAGTCGCACGTAGGGCCGAAGCGCCCGCCGGGGTCCACCTCTGGCTCGGCTGACGTGGTCGGATCGCAGTCGATGAAAAAGTGCTGAGCGTGCCTCGCGAGCGAACCGTACGCCCGCGGAGTGGGTGGAAGCGGAACGCAACGATCGCCACACCGCAGTGCGCCGGCGCTCGCCAGCAGCGTGGGGTCGAGCGATACGTACCGGTGAGCACGAAGATAGGTAATCCTCCCGATGTGCAGATCCCGGGGTGCCGGTAGTTTCGGGCGCGTCGATAACGACGTCTCGAGCAGCTGAACAGTCGAGAGGAGCGGGGCCATGCGGCGTTTTAGGATTCTCGTGGTTGTGGCGATTTTGGCCGGGGCGGCACAGGCGAGCGTGGCTGCGGCGGCGCCGTCGCATGTCGCGTGGTCGACGTGCCCAGGGTACGGGAGCCAGTTCCAGTGCGGCACGGTACAGGTCCCGCTCGACTACACCACCCCGAAGGGCGGGACGATCTCGATCTCGCTGATCCGACTTCCCGCGAGCGATCCGACCCACCGGATCGGCTCGCTGTTCGTCAACCCGGGCGGCCCTGGCGCATCCGGGGTCGCGCTGGTTCACTGGGCCGCGACCTCGGTGTTCCCCGCGTCGGTGCGAGCCCGGTTTGACATCATTGGCTTCGACCCGCGCGGCGTTCAGCGCAGCGACGGGCTGCGTTGCTTCGGGAACGCCAAGCAACAGGCCTCGTCCTTCACGGACTTCGCGTGGCCGACGACGCCGGACCAGCTGCAGGCTACCGAAGCGAGTGACCGCTTCTTCGACGATGCGTGCGCCCAGCGCGGCGGCCCGATCGCCGGCCACATGTCGACGGCGAACGCTGCGCGAGACCTCGACCGCCTCCGAGCCGCGGTCGGCGACGACCAGCTCAGCTACTGGGGTGTCTCCTACGGCTCCTACCTCGGCGTGACGTACGCCAACCTGTTCCCCACGCGGGTGCGAGCGCTCGTCGTCGACGGGATCGTCGATCCGATCGCCTGGTCCACCGGATACGGCGACGCCGCAACAGAGCCGCTGTTCAACCGGGTCGGCACCCCGGGCGCAGAGCAGCAGGGGCTCGCGCAGTTCTTCACGCTCTGCGATGCGGGCACCTGCGCATTCGGGCCGAACAGCGCGCAGCGCTACGCACAACTGATCGCGCGGCTGCAGCTCCAGCCCGAGCAGATGACGTTCGCTGACGGCTCGACCGAACAGCTCGATTGGACCACGCTCGTGGAGGCGACCGACATCGGGCTTTACGCGTCGAGCGAGTGGCCGGCGCTCGCGCAGTTCCTGGCTGACGTCGAGTCCGGCGCCCCTAGCGACGTGATCGGAAGCGAGTTCGCGAACCTCGGTGCGGACGTTCCCGGCTTGATGGCCCACCGCGGAACCCACGGCTACATCGACGAGGGCCAAGAGCCCGAGGTGGCGACATCCTGCGAGGACAGCAACAACCCCACGTCGTACTCCGACTGGTGGTCGGCGGCCGCGAACGCACCTGGCACTTTCGGGCCGCTGTGGACCTGGTTCAGCAGCGTCTGCGTCGACTGGCCGTTCACCGATCCCGACCGCTATACGGGACCGTTCAACAACCACACCGCCAACCCCGTGCTGATCGTCGGTAACACCTATGACCCGATCACCAGCTACGCCAACGCCCAGAAACTCGCGACGATCATGCCCGACTCGCGGCTGCTCACGATCAACGGCTGGGGCCACTCGTCTTGGAACGCGCCATCGCAGTGCGCCCAGGACAACATCGCGAACTACCTGATCAACCAGCAGCTCCCCCCGGCGGGGACCGTTTGCCAGCAGGACCACGAGCCGTTCACACCATGACCCCCGGCTCGTGAGCAGAAGAAGACATGACGACGGCCGCCGCCGAACTCGTTGCGCAGGCGAACGCAAGGATCGAGAACCTCTCCGTCACGGAGACGGCCGACGCGCTCGAGCGCGACTCGGCGCTCCTGGTCGACATTCGCGAAGCCAGTGAACGCGAGCAGGAGGGCTACGTCGCGGGCGCGATCCACACTCCTCGCGCGCTGCTCACGACGCCATCCCCCTGGCGCCGACAGAACGCGACGCGGGCTCGCTACCGCAACTGACAGGTAAGCGGCCATCGTGCGAACGTGGCTGCTCCAGGCGTCAGTGGCAGCGCCCGGTCAGTCGCACTGGGAAGCGAGTGATCGGCAGCGAGAGACCTGCTCTACCGGTGCCACGAGCATCTCGAGCGTGACGCCGAGGTCCCTGCAACGCGCAGATCTCGGGTCTCGGCGGACTTGCGCTGTCATCACGGTCCAACCGCGCGGCTCGCTTGCGTAATCGCGTGGCCGCGACGGGCTCGGGTTGCCCGGAGAGGACGATTGGTTTGATCGTTGTCTCCCGTTAGGAGGGGAATCATGGAGTCGGTGTTGTTGGATGCTGCTGGTCGCCATCGCTCGCCGGCGACGGTGCCGGGGTTTCATCGCGGTCGACCGCCCAGGAACAAGGGGCTTCGTTATCCGCCGGGTCCGCCGCCGGTCGAGGAGATCATTGCCGTGATGCGCGCTGCCGGAACCAGTGTCGAGGGGATGCGGCTGCGGGCGCTGGTCGTGATCCTGTGGAGGGCGGGGCTGCGTATCTCGGAGGCGCTGGCGTTGGCCGAGAGCGACCTTGATCCGGCCCGCGGCGGGATTCTTGTGCGTCTCGGGAAAGGCGGGCGCCGTCGCGAGGTCGGGATGGACCGCTGGGGCTGGGAGCAGCTGCAGCCGTGGCTCGACGCTCGAGCCACGCTGCCGGTCGGCGCGTTGCTGTGCGTGATCCACCGCCCGACGACGGGTCGGCCGTGGGCCGCATCGTCGGCTCGTGAAGAGCTCCGCGCGGCGGCCGCCCGGGCGGGGGTTCGTCGCCGGTTCGCCCCGCATCAGCTGCGCCACGCTCATGCGGTCGAGATGTCCCGCGAGGGAGTGCCGATCGTCGTCATCCAGCGGCAGCTCGGGCATGCCGATCTCGGGGTCACATCGGTGTACCTGCGCGGCATCGACAACACCGAGTGATCGACACGGTCCACGAACGCAGGCCACCGATGATCCCCGCCAGCAGCGGACTACGCGGACCGACGTAAGCCGGGGGTTGCGAGACAGCGCGAGCTCGCGCGCGGCTGCTTCCAGGCCGGCCGCCGGATTGGCAGCCGTCCGAGCTAGCGCTACCGTTCTACAGGCGATGACCGCCAAGGAGAAGCTGCGCGAGCGCGTCGAAGCGCTCACCGAGGAGCAGGCCGCCGAAACCTTGCGACTGCTCGATGAGCGCGCCCAGGACCCGGTACTCGCCGCGTTCGATAACGCGCCGCTCGACGATGAGCCGGTCACCCCTGAAGAGGAGGCCGCTGTCCAGCAGGCACGTGAGGAGATCGCTCGCGGCGAGACGATGAGCCTCGAGGAGTTCCGCGCCGAGCTCGACGCCGAATCGCGGTGAACGATCCCGGCTGGCGCGTCCGACTCGCCGCCTCCGCCCGCCGTGACATCAAGCGCCTCGATCCCCCCGTCCGCGAGCGGATCCTGACCGCGATCGAGGGGCTGCAGACCGAACCGCCAACCGGCGACATCAAACGCCTGACCGGCCACGAGCCGCCAGAGTGGCGACTGCGCGTCGGTGACTGGCGCGTGCGGTTCACCCACGAGCAGGATGAGCGGACCATTGTGATCCAGCGCGTCCTCCCACGGGGCCGCGCCTACCGCGACTGAAGGACCGCAGCCCGTAGCACGCGATAGGACAAGCGGGCGGCCTCGCTCGCCCAGGCCCAAAGCACAAGGCGCCCGCGGGTCCGGAGGTCGGGGCAGGCCGCAATCGCACACCCGACGATCCGCCCCTTCGCGGTGCCAGAGCCTGAAAATCCTGCCGCGATCACCACACATGCCACTGCGAGGGGTGTGGCGTTGACGACGCGCCACACGGGCCAACTCGTGTTGCATCGAGCATCGGGCCCTCGACCGACGAGCATCTCACCAGATTCACGTGTCAACCGGCCGTAGTTCTTGCCGGTGCCGGTCGCATCCGGAGCCACGCTTGCTTTCGGGTGCGACGATCGTGTAGTTTCGCGTCGTGTTGGGCAACAGGGTCGTTGTGCGCCCTGAGCTGGGGGCGCTCGCGTTGGTCGCTGCTCTCGCGATGCCGGGGGCGTCCGCCGCAGTGCAGAGTCACGCCCACGGCCACGCATGCCGACTCGCGATCCACCGCGCAAAGGCCCGCCACCAGTTGAAGTCACACTGCCGGAAAGGGGTGACGATCCGTCACCTGGCGGTTCGCAAGCTGCACAAGTTCGTCATCGAGCACGCGACGGCCGGCAAGTACCCAAATCCGGGATTCAAAGGCGAGCACGATCCCGAGGTCATGCAGGTCAAGCGCGGACCACACCGGATCCTTCACGGGCCGGGGCCGGCTCAGACTATCGAAGCCGGAACGCCCGCTCCGGACGCCGCCTTCACGGCTGATGTGTTCTCAGGCTCAATCGCAACACTACGGAACGTTGCCTTCGGCTCGGCGGCCGGATTCTCGGCTGGGGACGGCGGCGAGGGAGCGCTTGCCGTCGACGGCAACTTCGTGTTCGCGACCACGAACTATCAGGCTGCGTACTCCACCGATGGCGGTTTGACGTGGACCCGCGTCGACACCTTCAACGTTCTACCGGCGCCACGCTCGCCGTGCGGCGCGGCAAGCCCGACATGCAGTCCGCCTGCGTTCTGCTGCGACACCCGGGCCGTCTACGTTCCGAGTATCAATCGCGTTGTCTGGGACATCGAATACACCCAGGCAAACGCGACCGACGCGAACGTCATCCGCCTGGCGTTCGCAAGTCCCGAGCAGATCGAATCCAGCACCGGCACGAATTGGAGCTACGTCGACCTGAGGTCGACGGATTTCGGTGCCTCGAGCCAGCTTCTCGACTACGGAGACATCGTCCTGGGTGGGTCAGACCTGTACTTCAGTGCACTCTTGGCGTCATCCGGAGGCACGGCGATGGCTCAGCTGCCGCTGTCGCAATTCGCGAGTACGGCCTCAGGCTGTTGCTGGAGCGGCTGGTTCTACGTCAGCCCGCGGTCCGACGGGCAGTGGTACGGGAAGTACGCGTCCAGCACGGGACGGCTCGAGTACTTCGCCAAACAGCCGAACACGAGTACGCTGAGGGTGTTCGTGTGGAACGGCGTCACGCACGCGATGTACTCCGTCGATGTGCCCGTCAGCAGTTGGACGGATGACGGCAACGCCGATGGCGACGGCTGGCGGTCGGACATCCCCGGTCCATCCGTGCCAGTCGGGCAGCCGGACACCAACAACTGGAACCTCAACTCGAAGATCGGATCGCGAATAGAGGGAGCCACTCAAGCCGGCAACGACCTCTGGTTCGCATGGGCGTCCGAGCGCAACTCTCGCTTGCCGCAACCGTACGTTCAGATGGCGGTCATCAACACCCGCACCCTGACCTTGGAAGCCGAGCATTTCATCTGGAACCCGGTCTACGCCTTCGAATATCCGGCGCTTGCCTCGAATCAGGATGGAGAGGTTGGCTACATTGCATCCTGGGGCGGCGGCGGGCGCGCGTATGTCAACGAGGAGGTGGGAATCGAGACCCACACGTTGACCTACGACGCCCACGCTGCCGATGGGCATGGCGGTGGAGGGGGGCACTACCAGTCGATCGTCCGGGGCTATCCAAACACCGATTGCTTTGCGGCGGCGGTCGACGTTCAGCAACAGGCTGCAGATGGCTCGAGGTCCAACGACGGACATTTCATTGAATTTGGCCGAACCGGTCGGCCGTGCATCCCGGCTGGATTCGGGAATCCGCACGTCATCCTCATCTCGCCGGAGACCGGCCAGGTCGTGCCGGCGGGACAGCCGATCACGCTCTCGGGGAGTGCTTCCGACGCAGTCGACGGGACCCTCGGCGGCGGCGCCCTGAAGTGGTATGTCGACGGCAACCTGGTCGGGACCGGGACTCCGCTCATGGAAACGCTGCAGCCAGGCGACCACACGGTCACGTTGCAGGCCACTGACTCAGGCCAGCGAACGTCGTCCGCCACGGTGGCGGTCCACGTGCAACTGCCCCTGCCCGTATCCACGTCTCTAAGCCTGACCTGTCCGGGCAAGGTGACGCTCGGATCTACGCTGGGCGTCACGGGAGCCACTGACCCCGCTCTCAGCAGCGTGCCAATTACAGTTACTTACACCTACACCGACCCGAAACTCGGCCCACAGACGATTGCGCACCAGATCGTCACCGACGCTCAGGGCAATTATTCGGACAAGGTGGATGCAAGTGTCGCCGGACCATGGACCTCACAAGCGGCGTTTGCCGGCGACCCGAGTCACCAGCCGTCGAGCTCGACAGCCTGCACGACGACCGTGAGCTGATCCCTACGACGCACAGCTCGGGGCCTCACCGTGTAGGAACTGTTGGTTTCAGGAGACCGGCTCCGAACAGTCATGGCGGCCTAAGCCAACTTGGTTGGGATCCCAGCCTGCCGTTGGTTCAAGCGGGCCGCATGGCGCTATCGGATCCGCGCCATGCAGATCGGGTCTGCGGCGCACGGGCTGTCCACTGTCTCCGCGGGAATATGGTCGCCTCCGCTTTGATCCGGTTCCAAGCGTCCGAATCGCTTGCGGTTTCCGTGAGCGCACCGCTGATGCTCTGCGCGACGGCGGGATGAGCCGGCTGAGTACGTAGCCGGCGCGCTACGGCGTCGCCAGCGCCTCAAAGTTCTCGTATAGCCGCGGCTCACCGAACTTCTCGCGCGCCCTCAGCCCCGCTGGGCCAACGCGGGACCAGATGCCCTCCACCCACAACCAGTCGTGCACCAACTCCGAGCTCAGCAGATCGCGCTTGGTGAGGGTGCCGATCGACTCGCCGAACATCAAAATTGTTCGGACCGCGTCGTCGTTCATTGCGTCAGCCGTGTCCGGGTCGAAGTCGTCGGCGAAGATTCGCGGCATCGCCTCCTGAACGCCGAGCGACGTCCCCCATTGAGCTATTTGGATCATGAGCTGAGCGTCATCACGAGTCGGTGAAGTCATCTGGTTCCTCTCTTTCTCCGTTCGTCGTAAACGCTGAGCTGACCCTACACCGGCGACAGCATCTAGTCGCTTGAGCAGACACCTCCGCTCGCATCCGGAGAGGTTGAAAGCGACTGTGCTCAGACGGGGACGTCGACTGCTGCTTTCAAGCCTCCAGACCGGCGCTGCTCGCTCCCCCTGTCGCGTGAACGCGAAAGCGATTCGACGCCGATTTGCCGACGATCGCATCCGTCATGCCGCCGGCGCCGACGCGGACGAGCGCTTCGGCGAGAGGGTGTCGCGTAATTACCGTGTCGTCCGGGCCGTTTTAGACGATTCCGGGATGGCTCAGAACTTCATTGGTTGTGATCGTGATCAGTCGTTCCTGCTCCCGCCGGATGTGAGGGATTGGCTGCCCGACGGGCACCTCGCGTGGTTCGTGTTGGACGCGGTTGCGGGTATGGATCTGCGTGAGTTCTACGGCGCGTATCGGGCTGACGGCGTCGGTCGGCGGGCGTATGACCCTTCGGCGATGGTTGCCTTGTTGTTGTACGGGTATGCGCGCGGGGTGCGCTCAGCGCGGGCGATCGAGCGGGCGTGCGTGGAGGACGTGGCGTTCAAGATGATCGCGATGATGGAGACGCCGGATCACGCGACGATCGCGCGGTTTGTGGCGCGGCACGAGCTCGCGCTGGCTGAGCTGTTCGGCCAGGTGCTGGGGCTGTGCGCGGAGGCCGGGCTGGTCAGGCCGGGGGTGGTCGCGATCGATGGGACGAAGATGTCGGGCAACGCCAGTCGGGAGTCCACCCGCGACTTCTCTGAGATCGCCAGGGAGATCATCGCTGAGGCGATCGCGGTCGATGAGGCCGAGGATGAGCTGTATGGCGATCAGCGTGGTGATGAGCTGCCCGAGGAGCTACGCACCAGGGAGGGGCGTGCTGAGTTCTTCCGTCGCGTCCGCGAGCAGCAGGCCGCCGATCAGGAGCGTGACGAGCCGGAGTTGCTGCCTGAGCCGGCCGACGGTCCGCGGGATGGGTTCGCGTTCGATGTGCAGCGGATCGTTGCTCGTCATCAGGGACGCGAGGGCTGGACGCGTGAGGGTCGCCGGCAGCTTGAGCAGCGTCGCTGGGAGCAAGGGGAACCGATTCCCCGGGCGCGCGAGGATCGGTTGGTGCTCGCCGCGCGGCGGTTGGAGGAGCAGCGTGACGCCAAGCTCGCAGCGAACCGGGCGTATGAGGACTACCGGGCGAATGGTCGTGCCACGGACGGCCGCAGGCTTGGCAAGCGTCCGAACCCGTGGACGGCACCGGAGCTGCCCGACGATGTGGTCAGCGTGAATGACCCTGACAGCCAGCGGATGAAAGCGAACCTCGGCTACGTGCAGGGCTACAACGCCCAAGCGGTCGTCGATCAGGGACAGATCGTGATCGCCGCGGAGATCACGAACACTCCGGGTGATTTCTCCAACCTGGACCCGATGGTCAACATCGCGCTGCGCGAGCTCGAGCGCGTTGGTGTCACAGAACGCCCTGAGGTTGCGCTCGCGGATGCCGGCTACTGGAACGAGCAGCACTTCGACGAGGTGATCGCCAACAAGCACATCCAAGTGCTGATCCCTCCGGACCGCGGTGGCCGCTCAGAACCCCGGCCCGGGTGGACCGGCGGCAGATACTCGTGGATGCGAGCCGTGCTTGCTTCAGAGCACGGCAAACAGCTCTACCGCAAGCGGATCCAGATGATCGAGCCCGTGTTCGCGCACACCAAACACAACCGGCTGATCAACCGATTCCACCGAAGAGGCAGGATCGCGGTCAGGACCGAATGGCGGCTGTTGATGGCAACCCACAACCTCACCAAGCTCCACCGCCACCAACTCGCCGCGGTCGGGGCCTGACCCGGCCGATCCACGATCACCAGCTCGGCGCGAGCTTCGAACTGCCCGCGCCGCCCAAGAGGTTGCGCGACAGCCTCGCGACCAAGTGATCGTGCGGATCGTCGACGTCCGACGACTCCTTTGTGGCGAATCCGATCGCCCGCGGCCGTCGCAGCCAACCTTGGTGAGACGCCAACAGGGCTGACGCCGGATCCTCGGCACGAACGCGCCGAGGGGGCCATGGTGGATCGGCTACCAGGCGGGCTGCTGCCGTTAGCCTACGAGCGAGAGTGTCGTCCGCTGCGCCACTCGTCCAGGATCCCGTGTACCTGGCCGCGGACTTGATCGCGTGCGTCAGCCCGGTCAAGTCCTGACATCAGTAGATCGTCGTACGGCGTGTCGTGATGTCGGACTGACGCCGCAACCGCGAGTTCGAGCGCACCTGCTTCGAGTTCTCGCCCGGCGGCGCTACGACCAACACGCCCGCTTCCGCGCTCAGCCGCATGCCTGGAGATCGACTCCGCGCGGTCGGGTGGGCAACCCGGAAACAGCCTGACGATCTCGGCAGCCATCCGTGCCTGCAGCTCCACGTCGCCCGCCGCGCGTCGCTCAGCGTCTCGCTCGCGCCGGCGCGCTCGAGCCTCACCGTCCGCCAGACACTGCGCCTCTGCTTGGGCCAAGGCCGCTTCCTCGACCAGAACCCCCTGGCGCTCATAGCGCTTGCGAGCGCGACTGAAACGGACGACCACAGCGGACAGGCGGCTTGCCGCCCGGGCGCGGCGAGTCAACGCGGTGTCGCCAGACGGGAGGAAGACGAGATGGTCCATGTCCGCACACCTCATGCACACCGGGCCCGCCATCGTCCATCACCAGCAACCCGCCATCATCGTTGCCGCACTGCGAGCACGTCCACGCCTTGAGTGCCGAGACGACGACGAGATCACGCCCGCGGCTGGGCCGCTCGGTCTCCGTGCGCAGGTCTCGGTCGCCCACGGATCGGACGCTACCGAAATGGCGGGCGAACCTCGGCTCGGGATCGTGCAGAGCTCCAACGCGAACCGTGTCCCGAACCATGTCCCGAACTCGGCAATTCTGACCTGCGCCAGCTGCACTGAGTTGCACTCAAACGCTCGTATCTAATGCAAAATCCCTGCAAATGGCGAACTACGGAACCGAAGGTCGGGAGTTCGAATCTCTCCGGGCGCGTTAGATGGTGTCGCGGGGGACCATCGACGCGGTCCTCGCCGACGAAGGCGGTGCGGCGTCAGCCGGGTTGCGACTACGTCGCCGCACCGTCGGTCACCTGCTCGTGTAGGCGGCGGCGGGCGCCGGGGCCGGAGAGCTGGAGCTTGCGGTAGGCGTTGGAAAGATGGGTCTCCACCGTCTTGATGCTCACGTAGAGGCCCTGCGCGATCTCCGGGTTCGAGCGTCCGTCGGCCGCCAGGCGCACGATGCGCCGCTCGCTCGCGGTGAGCGCCGCGAAGCCCGAGCGGAGAATCCGGCGCGGACGGGCACCTGCCGCGAGCAGTTCTTCGCGCGCGCGTGTGACGAGGCGGTCGGCGCCGCAATGGTGGGCGAGCTCCATTCCGGCCTCCAGCGGCTCGCGCGCGTCGGCGCGCCGGCCGCTGCGCCGCAGCGCCGCCCCGAGCTCGACGAGCGAACGCGCGTGCTCGCATCGCGCCGGCGAATCGGCCAGCACGGCGACCGACTCGCGTAGGGCCACAATCTGTCCGTCGCCCTGCGCGATCAGTCCGGACGCCCGCAGGACGATTCCGATTGGCCTGGCCAGGCCGGTGCCCCGCGCCAGCGTGAGCTCGTCGTCCACGAGCGTGCGCGCTTCCTCGGCCTGGTCGCTCGGCAGCGCCAGGGCGATCGCCGATCGCCAGGGCTCGTGTACAGGCCCGAAGCCGAGCCGGCGGAAGATGTCACCGGCTCGACGCAGGTCCTGCTCGGCCTCGACGCGATCGCCTCGAGCGAGTCGGAGCTTCCCCCTCACCGTGAACAGCCAGGCGCCACCGCCCGCACCGGCGATCGCGGCCGGCAGCTCGATCGCCTCGACCTTGTCGGCCAGATCCGCCGACGACGACCGCTCCAGACTCACGTCCCCGAGCCACCACAGGACGGTGACGACCAGCAGCAGCATGTCCCCGGCGAGGGCGGTGTCGAGAATCGGACGCAGGATCTCCTCCCCGGCCGCCAGGTCGCCGCGACGCAAGGCGATCCACCCTGAATAGCCCTCGGCGTTGATGGCGTTGGCGACCGATCCCTGTTCCCGCGCCGCGATGTCCAACTCGGCGGCGAAGGCGAGAGCTCGGTCGTTGGCGTCGATCGAGGCGAGCGCGCCGAGGACGTGCGACGCGGCCCACGCTCCCGCCCCCCGCTCGGCGATCAGGGCGCCGTCGCCCAGCGCGTGATCACATAACGGAAGGACCTGCTCGAGCTGCTCTCCGCGGAGGGCGGAAGTGACAGCGAGCATGGCTGACAGCGCTCGCGCCGGCCAGGAGTCCGCACGAGCCAGCAGGAGCAGTCGATCGCGGTTGCGCCAGAGGCCGGGAGCGAGGGCCGGGTCGAACGCGCAGATGATCGCGTGCACGACCTCGAGCTCGCCCGCCAGCTCCGCGTCGGCGCCGCCGAGCTCTTCGATCGCGCGAGAGACCGTCGTCGCGGATTCGTCCCACCGGCCGTCGTGGGTGAGGCTCTCCGCCAGGGCCATCGCCGCCAATGTCCGCTCCCGAGGGTCCCGGGAGAGCTCGAGCACCTCGCGCAGTACAGCGGCGGCATCCGGATTGCGGCGCGTCACCTCCACCCGCCCCAGCCTGAGGAGCAGCGCGGTGCGTGGTGGGTCGCTCGCGCCCTCCTCGAGCGCTCGGCGCAGCAGGTTGACGGCCACCTCCGGCGCATCCCGGGCCAAGGCATCGTCCGCGGCACGAAGCAACGCGGCCACGACGTCGGCCGAGCCGTCAGGACGGAGCTGGGAGAGCTGCGCGGCCACGACGCCGGGGGGCGCACCCGCCGCGGCGAGCGCCTCAGCGGCGTGGCCGTGGAGTGCGCCGCGATCGACGACGGACAGGTTGTCGTAGATCGAGCGCCGGACAAGCGGGTGGATCCACTCGAACGGATCTTCGGTGGCCAGAATCTCGACGCGACGCATGGCGCGCGCGGCATCGCCGGCCTGCTCCTCGCTGCCGCCGGCGAGCACGGCTGCGTCACGGATGCGACCGCCCGATCCAAGCACGGACATCGCCGCGGCTAGGCGCGGGGCGTGCGGCCCGAGCGCCGCGATGCGGCGCATGACCCGATCGCCTACCGACGCTACGGCGGCGTCGCGGATCCTGGCGGCGACGACGGAGGCACCGTTCTCGTGGGTGACGCTCCGCAGCAGCTCGCGCAGCAGGAACGGATTGCCGCCGCTGGCCTCGAGACAGGCTGCGCATACGTCGTCTCCCGCAGCGGGAAAGTCGGAACGTACGATCACGGCCACGGCGCCGGGGCTCAGTGCTGTGAGCTCGAGACGCTTGACCGCCGGGCCTGACTCGAGGGCCGCCACCAGGTCGGCCGCGGGCACGGGCTCGTGCGGCCTGAGGGCCACCAGGAGCACGACCGGCAGCTCGGCGATACGACCGGCCAGGTAATTGAGGGCTCGCAGTGACGGCGCATCGATCCAGTGTGCGTCGTCGACGGTGAGCAGCAGTGGTCGGTCGGCGGCGATGGCGGCGACGAGCCAGTACAACCCGTGCAGCGTGGCGAAACCGCCATCCCCGCCGGCTCCACGATCGAGCGGGGCGTCAGCGAACAGTCGCGCCGTGGGGGCGGCGGCGCCGGCGAGGAGACGATCCCGCTCGCCGGCCGATGCCGACCGAAGCGCAGGCTCGAACAGCTGCTGAATCACTCCGAAGGCGAGCTCCTGCTCGAGTTCGGAGCCGCGGGCGCGTCGGAGGCCGCACCCCCGCTCCCGCGCTCGCTCGGCGCACTCCGCCAGCATCGCGCTCTTGCCCGCCCCGGCCGCGCCCGCGATCACCACCAGCGACCCCTCGCGCTCCTTCGCCGCATCGAAGGCCGCGGCCAGCTCCGCCAGCTCCCGCTCGCGCTCCAACAAGGCTGGCGAGCCCCCAGCGTTTCCCAATGCCCCAGACAGGAGTCCGACTTTAACGCACCTTTATGTCGCGTGCGACGTCTAAGTTCAGGGTGTCTCCCCGAAGCGAAGCGCTTGGGTCGGCCCCATACTCGCCTCGATGACGATTCGCGCGGGGCGCGCAGGGAGGCAACGACGGCTGGGTGGGAGGGCACTGATCGGCTCGGTGTCGTGGCTCGCCTTCGCGGCGCCCGTCGCGCTGGCGGTCCCCGGCGACCTCGACACGACGTTCAACGGGACCGGCAAGCAGACGATCAACTTCGGCGCCACCGACCGCGCGGCCCACGTGGCGGTCACGCCCGACGGTCGCATCGTCACGATCGGCCTCACGATCAGCGGCACCACCAACGGCGACTTCGCGGTGACGCGCGTCCTGGCCGATGGCACCCCCGACAGCTCGTTCGGCAGCGGCGGCAAGGTCGTGCTCGCAACTCCCGGGAACGGAAATGACAACGGCGGCGGCATCGTCGTGCTTCCCGACGAACGAATCGTCGTCTCAGGCGCCGGCGGCACGCAAGGCGACTTCGTCGTCAAACAACTGAACGTCAACGGGACCCCGGACACGAGCTTCGGCACCGGAGGCACGACCACAGTCACCTTTGGCGGCTCCGAGGCGGTCTTCGACATGGTTCGCCAGCCCGACGGCAAGCTCGTGATGGTCGGCTCCACGAGCACCGGTGGCGGTGACTTCGCGATCCTCCGGCTCAACGCGAACGGCACGATCGATACGAGCTTCTCCGGCGACGGCAAGCAGACCGTCAACTTCGGCGGCAACGACACCGCCAACGGGGTGGCGCTCACCGCGTCCGGGCGGATCATCGTCGCCGGGCAGGGCGGATCAGGCAACGACATGGCGGTCACGCGGCTGAACACCGATGGCACGGTCGACACCTCGTTCGGCGCCGGCGGGTTGGCCAGGGTCGACTTCGGAGGTACCGACACCGCCAATGACGTCGCCCTGCAGGCCGACGGCGGGATCGTGATGGCGGGTGGGACCGACGCGGTCGGTTCCGGCGACTTCGCCATCGCCCGTCTCACCGCGAACGGCGCGCTCGACACGAGCTTCAGCAGCGACGGCAAGGAAACGGCCGGCTACGCCGCGCCCAACGAGCAGGCGCTCGGGGTCGCGGTCCAACAGAACCAGCAAATCGTCGTCATGGGCGACGGCGACGTCAACAATGACTTCGTACTGAGCCGCTTCGCCTCGGACGGCAGCATCGACACGACCTTCGGCACGGGGGGCACGGTCGGCGTCGACTTCGGCGGCTCCGAATACGACGGTGACGTCGCGCTCCAGCCCGACGGCCAGATCGTCATCGCCGGCTCCACCAACGTCGTCGACGGTGGCGACGTCGCGATCGCCCGCCTCGACGGTACCGCCACTTCCGGCGGCGGCGGCGGCGGTGGCGGCGGAGGTGGTGGTGGCGGCGGGTCGACCGCGCCGACCGTGACCGCCACAGTGCAGGCGCCTGCGGGCGGTCATGGGCTCATCATCAACGCCCAGACCACCAACGCCACCACGATCACCGTCGACGTCAACGGTGACGGCATTCCCGACTACAGTGGCCCCGCCGGCCAGCCGTTCATCAACATCACGCTGCCGCAGGGCGGCCCGCATGCGATCGTCGTCACCGCGAATGGCACCGGCGGGACGACGTCGACCACGGTGACGCCGAACGTTCCCGGCACCGGACTGCCGGCGAAGCAGATGGGGACGCGGATCGTGACCGCGGCGAGCCCGGCCCTGCTCACTCCGGCCGCGCTCGGTTCGGTGTGCACGCAGGGTGATGTCGTCGAGGGCATGATCGACGCCCGCGGCTGCTTCGTGCAGGCGAAGTCGCCGAGCGCGCTGCCGGCTGCCGCGGCGAGCGTCGTGGCCAAGTACTACAAGAACCCGATCATCCCATTCTGGGTCACGGCGTACTGCGCGCTGGAGCAGAAGAAGACCGGCCAGACGACGCAATGCGACAAGTACAAGGCGACGTACACGGCGCAACAGCCCGTCTACGTCGCCACCAAGACCGTGCGGCTCAACGGGCTCTCGATCTCCCCGGTCCCTGGCAGCCTCGTGATCGTCTACCCGGACCAGTTCCGCGTCGTCGCGACACACGCGCGGGTGACGCTCGGTTCGATCCCACTCAAGACCGGACAGATCGTGCTCGACCTCACCAACACGTAC
The DNA here is from genome assembly GCA_963712675.1 of uncultured Solirubrobacteraceae bacterium. Taxonomy (GTDB): domain Bacteria; phylum Actinomycetota; class Thermoleophilia; order Solirubrobacterales; family Solirubrobacteraceae; genus Palsa-465. Next base: position 254,208 of record CAVQJF010000011.1, on the reverse strand, counting down.
GCCGCGTCGGCAGCGCCCAAGCTGGGCGGGACCTACTTCGGGCAGTCGCGTCCCGTACTCACCTTCGACGCGCGGCAGGGGCTGCCGAACGTTGGCGGCTTCCCGGTCAACGCCGGAGCCGAACTCGCGTTCAAGAGCGTCGGCGACGTCCGCGAGAGTCTCGTCACGGTTCACGTCATGCTGCCCCCGATCTTCCAGGTGTTCGGTCCCGGGCCGCAGCCGAGCGCGGCGGGCGCGGCGGTGGCCAGCAACGACCAGGCCCTCCACCTCGACACGCTGGACATCAGCGTCCCGCACGCGTCAATCGGCGGCATCGGCCTCGACAACCTCGCATTCCACTATGCCCGCGCCGGCGACCCGGCGGCCGGATGCTCCCGCCAATACTGGCACGCGACGGCCCAAATCCATCTCGGCGCTGGACCGAATGGCGAGCCCGGCGCCGGCTTCATCCTGACGCCGCCGCCCAGCCAGAACGGCGTCGCCTTCTGCGCGGGCGCGTTCAAAAGCGCCGGCGGGCAGATCATCTTCGGCTTCCCGATCCCGCCGCCGCAGCTCTTCCCCGGGGTGCTGCTGAACGAGATCAACTTCGCCATCCAGCTCAACCCGACCGTGCTCCGCGGCGGCGCGACGATCTCGGCAGTGGATCTCTTCAAAGTGAGCGGGACGCTGCTCGCCGCATTCGCCACCCCACAGTCGCGGTACACGCTCACGAAGGCCGATGCCGGCGCCAATCTGCAGGACCTCGCGCCGCGCACCTTCACGAGTACGACGTTCGCGGTTGGCGGCACGCTGCAGATCACGGTGCCAGGTATCGGCGCGCTTGACATCGCCCACGGCGGGTTCATGTACTCCTATCCGGACTACGTGGCGGTGGGCGCCCAGGTGCACATCGAGCTCGGGATCTTCCGCTTTGACGGCAGCCTCGGCGGGCAGGCCAACGTGCGGACCAGGCATTTCGAGACCGACATCAGCGCCCACATCTGTTTGCGCGGAGTCGCGATCGCGTGCGCCGGCGGGCTCGGCATCGTCAGCTCCAAGGGCGTGGTCGCCTGCCTCAACATTGGGCCCTTCCACCCCGGCGTCGGCCTGAAGACCAACCTCAAGTACGAGGTGTGGCTGATCGACGGCTGCAAGCCGAGCCACTACTGGGTCCGCGACATCGCCCCGGCGCGGGACGCCCAAGCGGCGGCGGCGGGCCAGTCGTTCACCGTCGCACGGGGCGAGACCGCCAAGAACATCCAGGTCAACGGGCAGGGCGGCGCGCCGAAGCTCCTCATCACCGGCCCCGGCGGCCAGAGCCTCTCGGCCAGCGCCGACGGCCTCAGCCACAGCGGCGCGCTGCTCGCCCTGCGCTCGGATCAGTTCGGGGCGACGTATATCGGCATCGACCATGGCAAGCCGGGCCGCTACACGGTCACGGCCCTTCCGGGCTCGGTGCCCGTCGGCGCGCTGTCGGCGACGAAGCCCGGATACGACAGCGCCTTCACCGGCCGGGTCACCGGGCACGGCAGCCGTCTTACCTTGCACTACGACGCTCGCAAGAGCGGCGGCGGTCAGCAGGTCACCTTCTACGAAGCCGGCACGAACGTCATGCACGAGCTCGCCCAGTCCAGCGGCGGCCATGGGACGCTGCACTTCACGCCGGCCGCGGGCGCCGGCGGGCGACGGACCATAGTCGCCCGCGCCACGGTCGACGGCTCTCCGATCCAGGACCACGTCATCGCGAACTTCAAGTTCGCCGGCACGCACCGGACCGGCTCGCCCCGCCGGGTCACCGTGCGCCGCCGCGGCAAAGCGCTGCTGATCAGCTGGACCGCCGTCGCCGGCGCCATCGGCTACGGCGTCGTCGTCGACCGCAGCGGCGGCGTCCAGCAGCAGTTCACCCTGCGCCCGACTCACCGCTCACTGAAGATCGCCAGTTACCCGCTCAGCGAGGGGGCGCAGGTCAGCGTCAGCGCACGCGGTCCCCTCGGCGATTGGGGTCGGGCTGGCCGTAGCCCGCGCGTCCGGGCGACCAAGGCCCCGGTATCCATCTTCCTCGCCCCGCGTCGCTGAGCGCCTAGTCGGCGTCGGGCGGCCGGCTCCCAAGCTGGTGTGTGATTTGACGCATTGTCATGGGGTGTCACCCGTCAGCTGCCGGGAACCCGATAGGCGACGACCTGCGGGTTGAGGCTGACCCCCAATCGCTTGCCAGTGATCCCACCCGCCGGCACGATGATCATCCGGCCGGCGATCGCGATGGGAGCATTCGTCGTCGTCGGCAGCTTTCGCTCGTAGACGATCGCACCGGTGCGACGGTTCAGCGCGACGAGAGCGTTGTAGATCGTCGTGAACACGAGGTCATTCGAGACGGTCGCGGCGCCGAGCGGCACGGACTTGAGCTTCGTGGCCCACACGACCTTGCCGGTCGCGACGCTCAGCGCCTCCACCTCCCCGCCGTTCTCGTTCCGGCTGACGGGCTTCACCCCCGAGGGCTGGCTCAGGCTCGTGTAGGCAAGTGGCACGTTGAGCGTCGCTGCGTAGACGGTGCCGTCCGCAAGCGCCAGGTTGGTGAGCACGCCGCCAAGTGATCCCGGGGCGATGGCGTACGGCACCTTCAGCGCGATGCGATGCTCGAGCAGCTTGAGCGAGTCGCCCTCGGTGCCGTTCTGCTCGCCGACCGGCGTCTGCCAGATCAGCTTGCCGGTGCCGGCGTTCATCTCATAGACGTAGCCCATCTTGCCCGAGCCGATCACGACCGGGACCCCACGGGCGACCGCGGAGATCGGCGAGGCCTGCATGTCGTAGTCCTTGAAGTCGTTCGGGACGCCCTGGTAGTACCAGCGCAGCTTGCCCGTCGCCGCGTCCAGTTTCACGTCGCTGTCGGTGTACAGCTGGGCCGCGGGGTGCGCGATCGCCGACTCCATCGACTGGTACGGGTTGCCGATTCCGTAGGTCACCGATCCGTCGCTGCCGACGAGCGGGGTCTCCCAAGCGCCGCCCGACCCGAGGCCGAGCGACTCCACGCCTGGGTCAGGGCCCGTCACGGTGTTGAACTTCCACAGCACCGCGCCCGTCGACGCGTTCAGCGCGACCAGCACGCCGCCGCCCGAGCCGATCGCATACTGGCTTGCGAGATACACGCGGCCATCAGCCACCTGCGGCTGGATCCCGAACGTCCCCTGACCCTTGGCGAGGACGCGCGAGTTCACCCAATCCGACTTGCCGGTCGCGGCGTTGAGCGCGAAGACAGCCGTGTTCGTCGCCCCGTACACCCTGCCGCCGACCACGGCGACCCCGTTCGGGCCTGGACCGGTCTTCTCGGGAGCGTTGCATTCGTACTCCCACTCGAGCTGCCCGGACGCCAGCGACAGCGCGTATACGTTCGCATCGAGATCCTGGACGTAGACGACGCCGCGCTGAACGACCGGGTTCGCGGCCAGCGAGCCCGATCCCCCGACGCCGGCCGCCGCGATCCCGGCGAGCTTGAAGCTCCACGCCGGCGCCAGCTTGGAGACGTTCGCCGACGAGATCGAAGAGCCCCGAGCGACCCGAGTGTTCGCGAGGTCGGCGTTCGGATCCGGCCATGATTCCGGAAGCGGTGTCGCGCTACTCGAAGTCCCGGCGATTGTCTTGCATGCGGCGCTCACCGCCGGCTTCTTGCTGGCGCCACCGCAAGCCGCGAGGAGCAGGCTGCAGACCACGGCGGCTCCCGCCACCCACGAGATCTTTGGCCATCGGGCCACCGACTTGAAACCTACTCCTTACCCGTCTCGATGCGGCTGTCAACGGGGTCAGCCGACAGGACCGTCTGATGGTGGTGCTAGGTGGTCGGGCGGCACGTTGGTCAGGCGTCGCGGTGCGCGACCCGGATCAGTGCTGCGCCGAGGACGATGGCGGCATATGCGCCGAGGACCGCGATCGCGGCGTTGGGTGTGAGCAGCCCGCCTGAGCGGTGCACCGTGATGGCTGCTTGGATGGCGGTCCCGGGCAGGTACTGACGCAGCCCGGCGGGAAGTAGCTGGCCCAGCGTGACGCCTCCGACGATGATCAGCGTCAGCGCCGTGGTCGCTCCGGCGGTGTGCCGGATGAGGCCGCCGAGGCCGACGCCGATGATCGCGACGAGGCTTGCCGCGACGGCGCCGAAGACGATCGCTCGCGGCACGCCGGGATGGCTGAGCGCCACTTGGAGGTGATGGCTGGCGAAGATCCGCTGGCCGAGCCCGAACCCGGCGACGTCGCACAGCAGCGCGATCGGGAACACCAGCACGGCGACCGTCGCGGCCTTGGCCGCCATCACCAGTCGCCTGGCGGGCATCGCGCTGAAGGTGGAGCGGATCATGCCGGTGGCGTACTCCGCCGTGACCGTCCGCACGGCGAGCGCTCCGAGCAGCGTCGCGGCGATGATGACACCGAACAGAGAAGCGCTGGTCGCGTCGAACGTACCGCGCTGCTGGACGGTCAAGCCGGCCTGCTGGAGGTCGACGACGACCGTGAAGGCGATGGCCAGGGCCGCGGCCAACGCCGTCGTGCGCCAGGTCGAGCGCAGGGTGCGAAGTTTCGTCCATTCCCCTTTGAGGTGACGGTTGATCGTGGTGGCCGGGCCCGCAGACAGGGGGGCGGCGTAGGTGCTTGTCGTCATGTCAGGCTCCTTGGGTTGCGCCGGCGAGCTCGCCGCCGCGGTAGTCGATCGAATCTCGGGTCAACTCGAAGAACGCCTGCTCGAGCGAGGCCTGAGACGCCGCGAGCTCGAACAGGGTGATGTCGTGGGCGCACGCGATGCCGCCGATCGCCAGGCAGTCCAGGCCGGTCACCACGAGGCCACCCGGTGAGCGCTCGACGATGCCGCCGCGCAGGGTCAGGGCGTCCGCCAGGTCGGTCTGCTCGACCGCCCGGACGTGGACGCTCGCGGCCGCGTTTCGGTTGATGAACTCCTCGGTGCCGGCGTCGGCGATGATGCGGCCCTGGGCGATCACGAGCAGGTGATCGGCCGTCTGCGCCATTTCGCTCATCAGGTGGCTCGAGAGGAACACCGTGCGTCCCTCGGACGCGAGGCTCTTCATCAGGTTGCGGATCCAGACGATGCCGTCAGGGTCGAGGCCGTTGATCGGCTCATCGAAGATCAGCGTGTCGGGGTCGCCGAGCAGGGCCGCCGCGATCCCCAGCCGCTGACTCATGCCGAGCGAGAAGGTCTCCACCCGCTGGCCGGCCACGTCGCCGAGCCCGACGATATCGAGCACCTCGCCAACCCGGCGGCGGTCGATGCCGTTGCTGTCGGCCAGCCACATGAGATGGTTGGCGGCGCTGCGACCACCGACGATCGCCTTGGCGTCCAGCAGCGCTCCGACGGATGTGAGCGGGTCGTTCAGATCGAAGTAGGGGCTGCCGTTGACCAGCACCGTGCCGGAGCTCGGCATGTCCAGGCCCAGGATCATCCGCATCGTGGTCGACTTGCCCGCTCCGTTCGGGCCCAAGAAGCCGGTCACCCTTCCCGGCTGCACCACGAATGAGACCTCGTCGACCGCAACCGTCTTTCCGTAACGCTTCGTCAGGTGCTGTACCTCGATCATGACCTGCTCCCTCGGTTCAGGTGTACGGCGTACACCACGATTGCGTTACTGTAGGTGTACGCCGTACACTTGTCAAGCCCAATGTCGAAACAGTCGAACACCCGCCGGGCCCCGCTGAACCCAGCCCGCGTGCTCGAGGCCGCCGTCGCGCTCGCCGATGAGACGGGCATCGACGGGTTCGGCATGCGCCGGCTCGCGCAGGAGCTCGGCGTCGTCCCGATGGCGCTCTACAAGCACGTCGCGAACAAGGACGAACTCCTCAACGGCATGATCGACATCGTCTTCTCCGAGATCGAAGCGCCATCCGTCGGCGACGCCGACTGGCAAGCCGCCCTACGACGTCGCGCGATTTCCACGCGCGATGCGCTCAGACGCCACAGCTGGGCGATCGGCTTGATGGAAACCGCGGCACCAGGGCCGGCCAACCTCCGCAACCACAACGCGGTGATGGGTTGCCTGCGACAGGCCGGCTTCTCCTTCCAGACGGCAATTCACGCGTACTCCGTGCAGGACGCCTACATCTACGGCTTCGCCCTGCAGGAGAAAACGCTCGGGCTGGACACCCCGCAGAGCGCCGGAGAAGCGGCACAGAGGAGAGCGGAGGTGGTCGGCGCGCTCGACGAATACCCCTACCTCGCCGAGATCGTCGCGCGACTTCCGGAGACCGGCTACGACAACACAACCGAATTCGAATGGGGACTCGACCTGATCCTCGACGGACTCGCCCGCCGCCGCCGCGAGACCTAGCGATCGCGCCGGCTCTGCGGGAAAGGTTGGTCTCGCGCCGCCGTGAGCGGTAGCCTCACGGCAGTGCGGACCGGGGCTGTCCTCTTCCTTCTGTCGGCCATCCTTGCGCTGCTGGGCGGCGCGCCGGCGGCCGCTGCGTGCGCGCCCGACTCGGGTCCGAACCTGTCGAACCGTGTGGTCACCAGCGCCGACCTCACGAAGTACTCGAGCCTTGAGTGCGTCAACTTCCAGCACGCCGACCTGCGCGCGGTCTCATTCCTGCAGGCCGATCTGAAAACCGCAGACTTCCGCGACTCGATCGTGACGGGTGACGATTTCAGCCAGGCGACCCTGCAGCACTCCAACTTCTACGGTGCCCAGGCCGCCGGCGCGAACTTCGGCCAAGCGATGATGCAGTACGCCAACATCGAGGCTGCCAACGTGCAGCACGCCGACTTCATTCAGACCTATCTGCAGCACGCCAATCTCACCGGGTCGAACACCTCCGGGGCCGACTTCACCCAGGCGGACGTCTACAAGACGGTCGGAGTCTCATCCGGCTCCGGGTCCGGCGGCGTCGTCGTCATCATCCTCGTCGCGATCGGTCTGCTGATCGCCGTCCCGATCCTGATCACGATCCTGAGACGTTCTAGGTCGACGTAGCGACGGTGGGTTAGGCGCTGGCGCCTGTGAATCGATACTCGGTCCGCCAGGCGTCGACCGGGTCAGTATGGGCGGTCCAGAAAAGTTCCCCGATCTTGTCCGGATCGAACGGAGTGCCACGAACGACCTGGCCGGCGATCGTGATCGTCGCGCCGTGGATGCCGTCCTCCCGGACGCCGGCGGCGATCAGGGTCGCCGCCGAGCGCAGCGCGGCCTTCCCGATCGAGAGGCTCGCCAGTGCCGGCACCGGATGGTCGGCGAAGCCGCCGCTGGTGAACAGCAGTGTGCCGGCGCCGGCGCTCCGCAGAACGGGCGCGGCGACCTGTGCCGCGACGACGGCGCCGAGGACGTCGACGTCATGTGCGGTCCGGAGCCGTCCGATCGTCGTGTCGAGGATCTCGCCGGGATCCGGCAGGGCCGCGTTGTATACGACGACGCCGGGTGCGCCCGGGGAGCCGAAGATCCGCTCCAGCGTCGCTCGGTAGTCGTCCAGATCCTCGATGTCTGCGGCCACCGCCTCGATCTGGAGCCCTTCGTCGCGCAGCTCGGCGGCGAGCTGCTCGAGCTTCTCGCCGCGGGCGATCAGCGTGCTGCGGAAGCCTTCGCGGCCGAAGCGCCGAACGATGCCGGCGCCGACTCCCGGTCCGGCCCCGATCAGCAGGAGGTGACGAGGGTCAACAGGGTCGGGCATGAGCTGCCTCCGGGTAGGGCTTCGCCCGGCTGTCGGCTCGGGCCATCTGTCCTGGCGGTCCAATCACCCGACGAACATTCGCGAAGGTCCGGGTGAGTCGTCATCACCGTATCACGGTGATTTCGGGTCGCTGGGGAGCGGCCGAAGCTAGAGCTACTCCGGAGCCGCCGCCACGTCAGGGGGTGGTGGCAAAGCTGGTGACTCCCGTGGCCAGCGACTGCTGGTGACCGTCATTCGGATCGATCAGCGACAGCGTCCCTGATGGTCCCCCCTCCCGGCCGGCGAGTGCGATCAGAGCACTGCCGGAGTCAAGCCACTGAACGTCATACGGGACGCTGGCGCGTGGGAGGTGGTGAACCGCTCGCAACGCATGGCCGAGCCGGCCGATGATCAGAGTCGAGTCGCGGAACGCGGCGAGACGCTCACCGCCGGGCGACAGTGCCGGGGCGGCGTACTCGAAGCGTTCGGACATCGGAACGATGCGGCGCAGCGTGTCGGGCAGCCCGACCCGGCCGGCCGCAAGCAGCTCCGCGCTTCCGAACTCTGGGCGTGGGAAGTACGTGTGCTGTACGAGCGCTACACGGTGCCCGTCGCTCGTTGCCGCGTAGCCGTAGCCAAGGGGTGTCGCCTGCCCGGAGACGATGTTCATCGACCAGCTCGTCTCAGAGCCCAGCGTCTCGAATCCGGCCGATATGAGCACGCCCCCGGCCGGGTTCCCGTGCAGCTGGCAGTTCGCGGTGAACGACGTGTGCGACGCCTGGCGGAACTCGGCCTGAGTCATTCGGGCGATCACGCGCTCGCCCCTGAACTCGGCGAAAGAGCAAGCTCCGGGCGCCCCGACGCTCACGACGTAGGCGCGGTGGGCGCCGTCATACGCGATGCCGTCGATCGGGGGATGGATCGGGTTGGGCAGGGCCGCCCAGCCTGTCCCCGATGTGTAGCGCTCGACGGTCGCGCCACGAACCGCTACGACGTGGTCTGCGCGGGCGGTCTGGACCCAGGCCAGACCCGCCGTGAGGGAGATGGCGAGTCCGGCGCAGCACTGTCGCGCGAGGTGCATCATCGGCTGGTCGCCAGCAGTTTCTGGATCACCTGTCGGGCGATCGGCGCTGCGTCGGTCCCGCCGTAGCCTCCGCGGACGTTGCTCAGCACCACCGCGATCGCGACCGTCGGATGTTCGGCCGGCGCGAACCCGACGAACCACGGGTCAGAGCGGCCCGCACCGACCTGCGCGGTCCCGGTCTTGCCGGCGACCTGCACCCCCTTCAGCCCCGCTGCCGTGCCGGTGCCCTGCGCCACCACGGCTCGCATCATCGACGCCAGCCCCCGCGCGGTCGCGGGCTTCATCACGCGGCGTGGGAGCGTCGGTCGGGCGCCCGCGAGGTGCGGATCCATCAGCTGCCCGCCGTCGGCGATCGCGGCGGCGACCATCGCCATCTGCAGCGGGGTCACGGTCAGGCCGCCCTGTCCGATCGCCAACCGGCCAAGGTCGACTCGGGGATCGTTCGGGAGCGCGAGCCGGCCGTGGATACGGACGCCGCTGGCCGGCAGCCGCCCGATCGAAGGGCTCGACGCCGGGGAGGCGTAGAAGCCGAATCGCTCCATGTAGGCCGTCATCGTTTGGCGTCCCACTGCCTCGCCGACTTGTGCGAAGACGGTGTTGACCGACTCGTCCAGCGCCTCCGTCAATGTGATCGGGCCAAAACTCTGGTCCTGCGCGTTGTGAAGCGGAGTCCCCGACACGACGATCGGTGAGTGACCGGCGATGCGCGAGCGGGATGTGTACAGCCCGGTGTCGAGTGCTGCGGTCGCGCTGACAAGGTCGAAGGTGCCGGCCGCTGGGTACTGAGCCTTGGCGGCAGCCGCCAGGAACGACGCGGCGCTCGGTGCCGTTCCGGGTTGGCCGGTGCGTTGGTTGCCGTAGAGCACCCTGACCGCTCCGGTACGCGGGTCCATCGCCACGATCGCGCCGACACGGCCGGCGAGCTCCTGCGCGGCCAGTCCCTGCGCCGCCGGATCAACCGTCGCCCAGATGTTGCCGCCACCGCCAACCGCGGCCGGTCCGGACCGTCCGTGGGCGCCGAGAAGTGGGATCACGATCGCGCTCACGACGATGATCGGGATCGCGACGGCGGCAAGTGCCGGCGCAACGCCGCGCCCACCGAGCGATCGTCGCCGCGGCCGCGCCGGACGGCCGGCGCGTGGTGACGCATCCAGCTCGGACACCTTGCGCCAGACGTCATCGATCGACGGCGGCTCGCACTCACGAACGGGGTTGGCGGCAGCGAGCCGTTCGAGCAGATCACTCATAGGACAGCCTCCATCGGGTCAGAACGCGCCGGATCGATCGCGAGGAGCGCGCTCGCGAGGCGACGCCGCGCGCGATGCAGCCGCATCACGAACGCGCGGCGCGAGCAGCCCAACACCACCGCCGCCCGGGCCGGTTCGAGCCCCTCCCAGGCGACCAAGATCAACACCTCACGGTCACCGTCGCTCAAAGACATGAGCGCGTCGCAGAGCACCGAGTCAGTGACGACGTCCGAACCACGTGGCTCAACGCGCTCGTGACGGAGACGCTCGACCAGCGCCTCCTGCCGACGGATCGAGCGGCGCTGATTGGCGATGATCCGCCGAGCGCATCCGAACAGCCACGGCAGGGCATCGGGCGGGACCTCATCGCTCCGCCGCCAGGCGACCACGAACACGTCGCTGACAACGTCATCGGCGATCTCCACGCCGACCCTGCGCCGCGCATACGCGCGCAGAGCAGCCGCATGGTCCGAGAACAGCCTCTCGAGCTGAACGCGTCGCTCTAGATCGTCCATATACGGCCTATGTCCAGCATCCCCGTCACGATCACACAGGCGAAGTCCTCGTGCCTAGTTCCGCCACGCGCAGCGGCGCCCGCGGGTCGGCCACCGGCCCCACATGCCGCAGCTCGTCGAACTCCTCATCGGTCATCGCTCAGCCGAGTCCCTGCGCGAAGCCCTGGCGCCAGCTCGCATAGCGCGGCTGCCAGCCGAGCTCGCGCTTTGCCTTGGCGTTGGAGGAGCCCCGCGACTCGGTCATCATCAACGTTGCCGTCTCACCGGCCGCGAGCCGCGCCAGCCACCGCGGGATCCGCCTCGGCGGTTTGGCATCGAGAGAGCTCGCCAGCGCCGGCAGCCACTCCCGCACCGGCGCGGGCTCGTCGTCGACGATGTTGTAGACCCCCGGCTCGCCGTGGTCGAGCGCGGCGACGGTCGCGGCCGCGGCGTCGTCGATGTGGATGTGCGACCAGACGCCACCACCGTCGCCGATGATCGGGAACTGGCGTTTGCGTATCGGTGCCGCCATCACCGCATCCGGAGCCTGGCTGACCCCGGTTCCGGGGCCGTAGAAACCGCCGTAGCGCAACACGAGCCCGTCGCCCCAGTCGATCGCCGGCACGGCCCGCTCGACGTGGAGGATGCCCACCAGCGCAGTCCGCAACGCGCCCGGCGGGTTCGGATCGATGGGATCGGCCTCGGTCAGCACCGGCCCGCCCGCGCGGGCCCATCGAAACGCCCCGAAGCTCTGCGCCAGGAACCGCCGCGCTCCCACGGCGCGGCCCGCGGCCAGCAGATGGTCCGTTCCCTCGGTCCGCAACCGGTTGGTCATCGCCGCCATCGGGGAACGGTCGGGGTGCCGCGCGTCACGGATGCTCATCTTCCCCGACAGCGCCGTCAGCTCATGCACGATCACCTCAGGTTCAGCGGACGCAACCGCCTGGGCGACCGCGTCGGCGTCGAGCGCGTCGGCCACGACCGGGCGCGCTCCGAGGCTGCGCACCAGATCCTGCTTCGATCCGCTGTGGGTCATTCCGATCACCTCGTGGCCTCGCGCCACGAGCTGCGGGACGAGCGCCCGGCCGAGCGCGCCTGTGGCGCCCGCTACGAAGACCTTCATGACTGCTCCTTTCGTCTCATTTCAATGTGAGACGAAATAGCGCCGGCCCCTGTGACAGTGCTGCCCTACGTAGCTTCGGGTTTGATCTTGGCGATCAGCTCGAGATCGAGGTTGCGCATCGCGACATAGAGCATCGATTCGCAGACATCGGCGGCCTCGGTCAAGTCGACTCGGGCACTCACGGCTTCGCGGGCCGACCAGGCGGTCATTCCCGCGATCGCCGCCGCCGCCACGCGCACGCCCGGCCCCAGCGCCCGTCCGGAGGTGCGCGTGATCAGCTCGCTGATGTCGCTGATGATCGCGTCCCTGGAACGTTGAATGATCACGGCTGCGGTCGAGCGGCGCTCGCCCTGAATCGTGAGCTGGAAGCCCAGCGGCCGCTCCCGCGCGAATTCGAAGTAGGCGTGCACCCAGCGGTGCAGGCCGGCGCGGAACGGCTGTGCGCCGAGGTTGTCGCGGTAGGCCGAGCTCAGGCTCGAGAGCATCAGGTTGTACTCGCGCTGCACGGCCGCCTCGAACAGCCCCGCCTTCGATCCGAACCGCGAATACAGCGTCGGCTTCGTGATGCCTGCGCACTCGGCGATCTTCTCCATCGTCGCCCGGTCAAACCCATCGCCCACGAACACCCGGCAGGCGGCATCGAGGAGCTCGTCTTCGGAGATCCGGTAGCGCGACGGACGGTCGACGAGCTGCTGCTTACCCATGGCGACAACTTTACTCGCGGTAAATTCTGGTAGCTTTACTCGCGGTAAAGCGGAGAGGTTGGCTTGGACGAGAAGCTGCTGATCAGGATGACGTTGCGGGTGATGTCTGAGTGCGGTTCGGCGACGCTCGAGTCGGTGCTGGACAGGCTCGAGCCCTGGACCTCGGCGATGGGCGGCGCCCGGGCGTTCCAGACGGCCAAGGCGCTGAGATGGATCGAGGCTGTGCCCGGCTCTGGCGAGCGCGATGATCCTCACTATCGGCTCACGCGTGGAGGGCGCGACGAGCTTGCGCGCGAGACCGGTCTCGGCCTACGCATCGCGCGTGGCGCCGTCGATCCCGAGCCGGGGAGCAACGCCGTTTCGATGCAGAACGTGCTCGACGTGTTCGCGGATTTCGATCAGTTCGGAGGGGCGAGCATCGAACTGGTCGCGTGGGAACTCGACGTCGATCAGCGCAGCATCAGCGGGACGTGGACGGAGGCGATCAACCACGGACTGCTCAAGCGATCCGGCAGCGACAGCACGGCCGGTCACAAAGAGGAACTCTGGAGCCTCACCGACCGCGGACGTCACATGCAGCTGAGGTCTGAGGAGGAGTTCCCGGGGCCGCGGCAGCCTCATGCCTTCGGTTCGCTTGATTCGAGCATGCGGGCGACTTCTACGCGCGAGTGCGCCTCGAGCTTGACGAAGATCCGGGATAGGTGACGCTCGACCGTTTTCTCGCTGAGCACCAGGCGTTCGGCGATCTGACGGTTGGTGAGCCGGTCCTGGACGAGGCCGGCGACCTCGCGCTCGCGGTCGCTCAGCGAGCCGATGCCCGTGATCGTGCTTGCTCGACGGCCTCCGCGCGCGAGGTGCTCGCCGAGGCGTCGGCGTTCGCGGATCGCCTGCGCCGCGTAGTGCGTGGCGCCCAATGCGGTCAGCTCCTCGGTGGCCCGCTGGAGCTCGCCAAGCGCCGTCTCCACGTGTCCCGCGGCCCCGAGCTGGCGACCCGCCTGCGTTCGCGCCCGGGCCGCTTCGATCGGGTGAGCGTGTGCGAGCTCAGCCGTCGCGCGCAGCGCGAGCTTCGCGCTCGCCGCGGGGTCGGGCTCGGCCAGGGCGGCCGCGTGCAGCGCGGCGCCGGTGCGCCCGGCCAGTCCGAGCCCGGCGGCGCTCGCGCCGGCCGCGCCCGCCCACCTGGCAGCGTGCTCGCGCCGGCCGAGCGTCACCTCGGCTCCTGCGAGCACGTCGTAGAAGTAGGGGCGGTACGGGGACTCGATCGCGGTGAGGTCGGGTCCGCCGAGCGCCCGCAGGATCTGGTCGCGCCCGCGGACGGGTTGCCCGGCCTCGATCAGCGCCTCGCCGAACCACCCGCCGTTCACCGCGGAGAACGGGTTCTCGGCGACCCCCTCGCCGAGCCGTTGCGCCTGCTCGCCGTGGTCGAGGGCACTCGCCAGCGCCCCTGTGCGTAGCTCAATCAGCGTCCGCAGGCCGTGCGCCCAGGAGAGCACCTGGGCCGAGCCCGACAGCCGCCCGAGCCCGAGTGTCGCGTCAGAGTGCTCGATCGCCTCGGCCAGCCGTCCGCTCCACGTGCAGGTGAGCACCAGCCCAAAGCTCATCGTGGCCAGCAGGTGGCCGGCGCCGCTCGTGCGCCCGATCTCGAGCCCGCGGGTGAAATGCTGGCTGGCGGCGTCGTACTCCTCGACGCTCAGCTCCAGCCAGCCGAGCCAGTCCAGCGCGTCGAGGCGAAGGCCGCGGGTGTCGGCACCGGGAGCGTCGATCAGAAGGAGCGCGTCGGCGCGGCGCTCGCGTGCCGCTTTGACGCGACCGACGCTGTACTCGGCCAGGCCGAGCAGCGACGCTGCGCTTGCGCGCAATCCCTCGCCGTCCTGGCCGGCCGCGATCGTGAAGCCTCGCTGTGCATGGATGCGCATCGCCGTCCAGTCGCCCGCGAAGAACCGGTCCGCGGCGAGCTCGAGCTCGAGTGCCCCCGCCCCACCGGCCTCGTATTCGCCCACGACCCGTAATGCCCGCTCGAGCAGTTCGCGTGCGTCGCCTTGGCGGCCGAGGAGCCGGTCGATCACGGCCATGAACCCGATCACCCGCACACGCGGCCCTACGAGCCCGACGGGGAGCAAGTCCAGTATCTCGCCCAGCCTCCCACGACTCTCGTCCAAGCGTCCGGCGCTTCCGAGTGCCGCCGCGAGTGGGCCGAGCAGCGCCAGGCGCCCGCCGTCATCGGCGTCCTGCGGCAGCACCCTCAGGGCGGCCTCGAAGAAGCGTGCGGCGCTCGCGGGAGCGACCGCAGCGGCCGCCTCGCCCGCGGCTCGAAGGTCGGCCACGGCGTCCTCGTCGCCGCGCACCGCGGATCGCTCGACGTGGTGGGCGCGGACCAGAGGCCCGGCGCCGCGGCGGCTCAGCAACGCGGCCGCTCGGGCATGCGCTCCCACACGCCATGCCGCACCGGCCGACTCGTACACCGCCCGCCGGACGATCGGGTGGCGAAATCGAAACAGCACCGGCGTCTCGGTGGGCGCGATCAGCCCCATCGCGATTGTTCGATCCAGTGCAGCCAGCGCGGGCGCAGGGTCCTCCTCCGCGATCGCGCCGGCCAGCTCCGGCGTGAACGGATCACCGGCTACAGCCGCGCCCTGGAGCACCCGTCGCATCTGTTCGGGGAGTTCGGCGAGCTCGAGTGCAAGCGCCGCCCGCACGGGCGCCGGCACCTCGAGATCGACGATCTCGCCCGCAAGTTGCGGCCCCACCCCGGGGCCTCTGCGGCGCTCGGCCCGCGCGAGGTGCTCGAGGTAGAACGGGTTGCCGCCGCTTGCCTGATACACGCGCGCTCGGGCCTCCGGCCGCAGCTCGTCTCCAACCAGCGCGTCAGCGTCCTCGCGCCCCAGCGGGCCGAGCTCGAGGCGATCGCCGACCCGCGAGAGCGCACCGGCCGAGAACCCGGCGCGGTGGGCAAGCAGCAACAGCACCGGAGCGTCCGGCGGTCGGCGCAGCACATGATCGAGCAGCTCGAGCGATGCCGCGTCAGCCCACTGCAGGTCGTCAAGGATCAGCACCAACGGCGCGGGTGCGGCCAGCACGCCGAGCAGCTCGCCCACCACGCGATAGCAGCGGAAGCGCTCTTGAGCGACGATCGCACCCTTGCGCCCGCCCTCGTCGAGGGCCGGAAAGACGGGCGCCAGCAGCCGAAGCTGCTGCTCGCTCAGCGCCCGCAACGCCGAGCGCTCGAGCGAGGCGAGATACGGATCGAGCGCGTCGACGAACACGCCGAACGGGAAGTCGCGCTCCAGTTCGGCGGCTTGACCCTCAAACACGCTCGCGCCGCTCGCGACAGCCCGCCGACCGGCCTCCACAAGCAACCGCGACTTGCCGATCCCGGGCTCGCCGGAGACCACCCATGCGCCCCCGTCTCCGCGCGCCAGAAGTTCGAGAGCGCCATCCACCGCGGCAAGCTCGCGCTCCCTACCAACCCACACCCCTACTGCGCACACCGAGCAAGTGTCCCAACTCCGCGGGAAAGTTGGGGGTGTTTCCCCGATGTACCCCGTCGCGCCGGCGCCTAGCGTCATGGTCGTGATGGCCACGTTCGTTCTCGCCCACGTCCACGATCAAGCCGAATGTCAGATCGCTTACGCCGCCTGGCGAGGCTACGCCAGTCCCCTGCGCGGCCTCGACGCGATGGCTTCATGCGCCACCGGCGACCACCGCATCTACTGGACGGTTGACGCTGAGAACCCCGGCGACGCCCTCAAGCAACTGCCGCCCTACCTCGCTGAGCGCACCCACGCCAGCGAAGTGCGAAGGGTCGCGATCCGATGACGCGAGGACGCTGCATTCTCGTTGCCGTTCTCGGGATGCTGGTCATTGCGCCGCCGGCGAGCGCTGCGGCGGCGGGTATCGACATCACGGCGGTCGAGGGCCAGTCGTTCACCGGCAACGTCGTCGGCGGGCTGGTCTGCCCGCTGGCGAGCGCGACGATTACGTGGGGCGACGGCACCCCGAGCACCGCGGGCGCATCCGACGGGAGCACCGGGATCCAGGGCACCCATACCTACGTGGATGAGGGCACCTACAGCGGATCGGTGTCCTTCACATACCAACCATTCCGAACGTGCCCGACCGGCACCCAGACCGCATCGTTCCAAGCGACCGTGCAGGACGCGCCGCTTACCGGCGCTAGTCGCAACTTCGCAGGGACCGCCGGCCAGTCTCTGAGCGCGGTGACGGCGCATATTGACGACGGCAACCCAGCCGCGAGCGCCGGCGACTCCTCCGCACAGATCACGTGGGGAGACGGCTCGACCTCCCCCGGCTCGGTGAGCGCCGCCGCCGGCGGTGGGTTTGATGTGACCGGTACCCACACCTACGGCGTCGCAGGTAGCTACCCCGTCAACACCAGCATCAGCGATATCGGCGGCGCGACCACGAGCGCCACCTCCGTTGCCCAGATCGCTGCTGCGGCGGCCCAGCCACCACGGATCGTCGAGGCACCAGGCGTCTCCGGGGCACCGCACGAAACGGACTCCCTTTCAACCACGACTGGGTTCTGGAGTGGCTCGCCCACCGACTACCAGTACCAGTGGCTGCGCTGCGCCGGTCCGACCGTCGAGAGCTGCGTCGTGGTCGCAGGGGCCACGGCGAGCACGTACACGCTGGTCCATGCCGACGTCGGCTCGACGATGCGGGCACGCGTCCGCGCGCACAACGTGGTCGGCACGTCGCTGCCCGCAGACTCCGCCCCAACCGCGGCCGTGACGCCGCTCGTCCTGACCGCCCACTTCACGATCGCGCCCAACCCGACCTGCACCGGCGTCAGGGTGACGTTCGACGCCAGCTCGACGCAGACCCCCAACCCGCCGATCGAGCGCTACCGCTTCACCGAGCACGTCGACGTCTTCAACATTTTTGACTTCACGCCATTCACCACATCGCCCCCGGCCGACTGGGTCATCGCGGACGGCTCGAACCCACGCGCAATCGAGGTCCCGACCTACGACAGGCAATTCATTGCGCCCGTCCCGTTCAACCACAAGGAGGCAATCGCATCCGGGTCATGGATCGCCGACGAGCGGGACATCACGCTCACGGTCCGTGACCGAGCCGGCGCGAGCGCCAGCTACACCTCCACGCTTCGGTTCGACCCGTTCCTGAGCGATGCTCTGGAACCACCCTTCAGCAGTTCGCGCGCGCACTGTCCGCCCGTGGCCCAGGGCGTCAGGGGAGATCTCGTCGTGGGCGATGTGAAGTTGAAGGTGACCAACAAGGCACTGACCGCGAGGATCCGGTGCGCGACGGTTACGGACTGCGTCGGTTCGCTACAGCTCGACCGAGCCTTCTCCCGGAGCCGTCGGCGCGTGAAGCCCGTCGTGATCGGGAGCAGCAGCCTCTACGTCACCGGACATCGCACCGCGACGATCAGCGCGAAGCTCACGCGCGCTGGACGCTCCGTGCTCGGTCGCGGCAAGCCGATCGCGGCGCTCGCGCTGCTGACGACCGTCAGCCCCGCCGGCCGCACGATCAGGCAGTCGCTCAAGGTGACGTTGACCCCGAAACGGAACCGGCGGTAGTGGAGGCGTATGATCGGCGGGCGCACAGGGCGCACCCGGTCCGCGGATAGGGCTAAGCCCACCTGAACCACTGGACGGCTGTGCGGTCGGTGTCTCCTTTCCGGCCCGAGATTGCGGACTCCGGGCGCGAACGGAAGGAGGCCTCAGTGCCACCCCGCGGTCTTCCCGGCAACGCAAACCTCGAGCAGCTGAAGAACGGCGCCAAGTCGTTTCAGCGCGCAGTCCGCGCTGGCGATCCCGGCGCCGCCGAGGTCGTCAACGAGTTCCACCCCCGCCTGGCGACGGCACGGCCGGGCTCCCCGGAGCTCGCCGCCTTCACGCGCGCCGACGCATTGCTGGTGCTCGCGCGACGGTTCGGCTTTCCGAGCTGGGCGAAGCTGAAAACGCACCTCGAGCTCGTGCAGGCATACGCCCGCTCGCCACACCAGCAGCCGATTGGCCGGCCGGTTGCCGATGACGATGCGCTGGCCGACGAGTTCCTCCGGCTCGCGTGCCTGAACTGCGGCGACGACGATCCGGCCCGCTGGGCCCGTGCGCGCGAGCTGCTCGACGCAAACCAGTGGCTCGCCGCTGCGAACATCTACACCGCCGCCGCGGTCGGCGATGTCGGCACCGCGCGCGAACTGCTCGCCGCGGACCCCGGCCGCGCCCGCGCGCAGGGCGGCCCGTACGCGTGGGAGCCGCTGCTGTACCTGGCCTACTCGCGGGTCGATCCGCTGGGTTCGGGTCGCTCGGCGGTCGACGTGGCGCGCCTGCTGCTCGAGCACGGGGCCGACCCGAACGCGGGCTACCTGTGGGAGGGACTCGTGCCTCCGTTCACGGCACTGACCGGCGCCCTCGGCAGCGGCGATGGCGCCTCGGTGCACCGTGACCTGCCGGCGCTCGCGCGGCTGCTGCTCGAGCATGGCGCGGATCCGAACGACGACCAGACGCTCTTCAACCTTGCCGGCACCCGCGACGACGGCTGGCTCGAGCTGCTGTTCGAGTTCGGTCTGGGAAGCGGCGACGGCGGCCCCTGGCGCCGACTCCTCGGCGACCGTCAGGCCTCACCCCGACAGATGCTCGAGGACCTGCTGATCCGCGCCGCCCACGCCGGCTTCGCCGACCGGGTGCGGCTGCTCCTAGCCCACGGTGTGAACCCGGCGGGGATCGGAACGCAGCACCCCGGAGGGCGAGCACCGATCGATGAAGCGGTGCTGCTCGGACACCGGGAGGTCGTCGAGCTGCTCGCCGCGGCCGGAGCGCAACCTCGTGGTGACGATGTCGACCGGCTGATCTCGGCGTGCATGGCCGGCGACCGGGCCGAGACGGAGGCGCTGCTCGCCGCCGATCCGACGCTCGTCGAGCGTGCGATCGCGCGGGAGCCGGCTCAGCTCGCCCTGGCCGCCGAGCAGGAGCGCGTGGACGCCGTCGAGCTGTTGATCGAGCTCGGGTTCGACCTCAACGCGGGGTACTGGAGAGGGCCGCTGCACGAGGCGGCGATGCGAGGCAACCTGGAGATCATCCGGCTGCTGATCGAGCGCGGCGCTGACCCGAACCTGCGCGACCGCGGCTACGAGGCGACCCCGCGCGGCTGGGCCGAACACCACGGGATGACCGAGGCGGAGGAGTATCTGGCGCCGCTGACCGAGGAGGGGTGACTACGACCCTGCTCGCAACGAAGCACGGCGGTTCACGAACGGCTCGTAGGTCCGGCACGGCTCGCCTCTGAGGCCCGGACATGGCGGTAGTCCGGTCGGAACGTCGACGCCCGGCACGACCGGCAGGATCAGCCTCGATGGCCGTTGCTCGGAGTACGCGATCGCGACCGTCGCGGTCCGCTTGGGGCTTGTCTCGCTGAACGCCCAGATCGGCTGGGTGCCGTTCGGAGCGGAGATCGTCAGCCGGATACGCGAGCCCGCCCGGTACACGTGGCCCTCGTAGTAGAGCGGGATCGTGACCTCTGCGAAGCGGTTCCGTGGCATCGGCGACACGTCGCGCTTGCGAAGGCTCAGGACCGGCTCGAGCAGTGTGCTCTTGCGCCGATCGAGCTTGCGCTCGTCAGCGCGGACCCACCCGTTCTGGACGAAGGTCTCTTTGCCGTCGGGCCTGACCTCGCTGATCGTCGCCTGGAGATCGACGTTGGCGGTGGATGAGCGCACCCAGATGTGCACCGCGCCGGCACCGACCACCGTCGTGTTCGCGCTCAGCGGGCTGGTCACGTACGACACCGCCGTACCCGCCGGATTCTGCTGCCAATGGTAGGTGGGCGTCGCGGTCCACAGCCCTCCGGATCCAGAGCCGGTGTCGCCGGTGAAGTCGGTCATTCCGAGCGCGTGCGCATTCCAGGAGAACGAGTCGGCGCCGCCGCGCGTTGGCGGCGCCGCGGCGAGCGCTCCGGGTGGCGAGAGGTACCACGAGCTGGCGATCGTGCCCGGGATCGGGAAGCTCGGCCACGAGTCCTCGAAGCCGGGCAGCGGCGCGCCGGGCGTCGAGCTGCCGGCGCCGTTGTCGAACAGCACGCGGATCGGGTTGAGTGCCTGGAACGCCGCCAGCGCCGAGGCGTAGGTCAGCTTCTGCTGGATCGGATCGGGCGGCATCGATACCCCGCCGATCCCCATCGCCGTGTGGTAGATCAGGGGCGAGGCGGCGTGTATCAGCGGTGAGCCGACTAACGGCGCCTGGTGAGCGACGTACAGCTCGAGGAAGTCGTACCAGCGGTCGAAGGTCGCCGGATCGAGGGAGTCGACGTGCGCGCCGTTGGTGAACGTGAACCACTTGTGCTCGGTCCCTGTGAAGTGCTCAGCCAGATCCGCGCAGTGACCACCGGTCTGCTCGTCGGTCCACTGGCAGGCCATGAAGACCGGCACCGTGATCTTGTTGACGAACGTCGTCGGCGCGAGCGGATCGGCGACCGCCGGAACGTAGTGGTCATTGGCGCGGATCTTGGCCAGCAGGTTCACCGCCTCGCTGTGCAGGTCCTGATTGGCCCTGCAGGTCGCATCCCCGTTCTGGATCCGCTGGTAAGCCCAGCTCTGTCCGCCCGTCGGCGACGCCGGCAGGGCGTCGTGGACCCGCTCCTTGGCCCATTCAACCGCGAATCCCGTGTTCAGGATCCCGCCGGGATACAGCGTCGTCTGCGTCTGGTCGATCACCGACAGCGGCGCGATCGCGGCGAGACTCGGCGGGTCGGTCTCGGCGGTGAACAGCTGGCTGATCCCGCCGTAGGAGATTCCCATCATCCCCACCTTGTGGCCCAGGACCCACGGTTGGCGCGCGATCGTCTCGATCACGTCATACCCGTCGAGACCCTGTAGCGGCTCGAAGAAGTCGAACGATCCGCCCGAGCAACCGGTGCCGCGCATGTTGACGTCGACCACACTGAACCCCATCAGGTTGGCGAGGATCGCGATCCCGTTCTGCGGTCCGGCGGGGTCGGCGTATCCGTAGCCGGAGTACTCGATCAGGGTCGGGTACGGACCCCCGAGCGGCAGCTGCGGAAGGTGAACGCCCGCCGGCAGCGGCAGCACGCTCGTCACATCGGTCGGTGGATGAACGTCGATCGCCAGCTTGGTGCCGTCGCGAGTCGTCAGATATCCGTAGCCACTCGACGGGATCCGCTGGTTGTAGATGTCCGTGTTCGGCGGCGCGGACTGCGTCGAGAGGACCGTCAGCCGGTCGGACGCGGCCCCGCCGCCCACGGGGCGAACGCGGTAGCCGCTTCCGGGCGGCACGGTGCGAAAGACGACGCCGCCGAGCGAGTCCGCGCGCTTCGTCGCGACCGTGCGACCCGCGCCGTTGAGCAGCGCCACCCGTGCACTCGGAGCGAGACCCGTCGCGTAGACCTGCCCCACGCTGCCATGGGCGCTGAACGCCGGCGCGGGGGTGCCCACGGTGGGGACGCCCACGGCAGCGACACCGACGCCGCTGATCGACACGAACGCGGACACGCTCGCGCCCACGGCAACGAACGCGAGCCACCGGCTCGGAGAGAGATGAGCTCGCCGCACCACGGAATGCACCATCGGCACCGCCGAAGCCTAATCGAGGATGCAGGCGGTAAGCGCGTTAGAGTCGGTTTTCTGGGCAGCTATGAGGAGGTCAAGGATGGAGCTGTACGCAATTCTGCGGCGCAGCGGCTGGCAGTCGGGCGCCGAGCTCGAGGTGGCCGCGGCGCGCTCGACCAAGGTCGGGGACGAGGAGATGCCGGACGACGTGCGCTGGATCCGAAGCTACGTGCTCGACGAGGACGATGGCAGCGTCGGCACGGTGTGCATCTACGAGGCGACGAGCCCCGAGGCGATCCGCCGGCACGCATCGCTCGCCGAGCTGCCGGTGGATGAGATCATCCACATCGGCGGCACGGTGATCGTGCGGCCCGATCCGGAAACCTGACTCAGGTCTCGGCGCTGACCGGCGGGGTCCGGTGCGCCCACGGCGACGCGGCTTCCAGCTGCGCCGCGACTCGGAGCAGGAGATCCTCGCGACCGTAGGCGGCGACGAGTTGGACACCGACCGGCAGCCCGCCGCTCGTTTGATGTAGAGGCAGAGAGATGGCGGGCTGGCCGGTTGTGTTGAACGGCGCCGTGAAGGTCGCAAACGGGATCGAGCGCATGATCGGAGCCACCGGGTTATCGGGCGGGGCGTCGAAGGAGTGCAGCGGCGGCGGCGGCTCCCCGCACGTGGGGGTGAGCAGCAGGTCGAACCCGTCCTGCGCCCACCACGACACCGTGCGGCGACTGGATTGCTGTGCGTGTTCGAGTGCGCGGAGCAGGTCGCCCGCCGTGTGCGAGCGACCCTGCGCCGCCAGCGCCCAGGTGGTCGGCTCGACGTCCTCGGCGCCCAGCTCGCGACCGAGGGCAGCGCTCCAGTACTTGAGGTTCCAGTCGATCCCGGCGGTCCAGCGGACTAGGAAGTTCGCCACCTGCATCGGGTCGTCGAGCTCTCCAGGGTGCGAGCGCTCAACGTCGTGACCGAGGCTGTCGAGCAGCTGCGCGGCGTCCTGCGCCGCGGTGACGCATTCGGGATCGCACTCGAACTGTTTCCCGGGTGGGTCGGTCATCAGCCCGATGCGCAGCCGTCCGGCGTCGGCGGAGAGCTCCTCGATGAACGGGCGCGATGGCGCCGACACCCCGTACGGATCACCAGGCGCGGGCCCGTGCACGGCGTCGAGGATCGCGGCCGCGTCGCGCACGCTTCGGGTCACCGCCAGCTCGGCGACGAGGCCACACATGACGTCCCCGAAGTCGGGAGCCAGCGAGACGCGCCCGCGCGATGGCTTGAGCCCGACCAACCCGCAGTGGCTCGCCGGGATGCGAATCGAGCCGCCGCCGTCGTTGGCGTGCGCCGCGGCGACGATTCCCGCGGCGACGGCGGCCGCCGATCCCCCGCTGGAGCCACCGGGTGAACGCTCGAGATCCCACGGGTTGTGGGTGGCGCCGTACGCGACCGGCTCGGTGGTCGGGAGGATCCCGAGCTCCGGCGTGTTCGTCCGGCCGATGATCACGAAACCGGCTCGCCGGAACTGCTCGGTCAGCCACATGTCGTGATCGGCGACATGACCGGCGTCGCGCAACGCGCGCACACCCTCGTGCACGGGCGCCCCGGCGATGTAGCAGGACAGATCCTTGACGAGCAGCGGGACACCGCGGAAGGGGCCGGCCGGGAGCGGCGATGCCGCTGCCGCGCGAGCCTCGTCGAACAGCGGGTGGATCACCGCGTTCAGCTGCGGGTTCAGCTGCGCGACGCGAGCGATCGCATCCTCCACCAGCTCGGCGGGCGACGCTTCGCCGTCGCGCACCAGCCGGGCCTGCTCGGTCGCATCGATCAGCATCGGCGGTGATCCTGGCAGTGGCCGGTCGCCGGCGCAACCCCGAGCGCCCCACACCTGTCATGGCGCCGGGCTGTGCGAGAATCGGCCCGTGGCCAGGCCGCCCGGACCGGGAGCGAGGATGAGACCACGGTGGGCGCTGAATGCGTTAGTCGCGGTGGGCGCGATCGCGTGCCTTGCGTGGCTTGCGGCAGCGCAGGCGCGGGCCGACGCGGGCCAATCGCTGGCCGGGAGCCTCCAGAACGATCCGGTCCAGATTCTCGGGGACTCGCAATCCGCATATTCGGCGATGTCGCCCAAGCAGGTCGCCGGCCTCCGAGCCGAGATCGCGCGCCTCGATCCCGGGCGGATCTTCATCGCGTTCCTGTCGCCACGCAGCCAGGCGGCGCTCGAGGACATCTCGAACTCAGCGTTCGGGGATCTGCCGGCCGGCACGTTGATCTCGATCGCCGACGACCCCCAGGACCCGAGGACAACGCACTTCTTCGTCGGCTCCACGTGGGAGGACAACGGCACCGCCGAGAGCCAGCTCAACGGCGTGATCCAGCGCTACCACAACGGCCAGGGTCCGCTGTCGGCCGACCTGCGACTCGCGATCGGGAGCTTCGCGCGAGGTGACAAGGCGGCCGGCCACCCGGCGCCGGCCTCATCGAGCGGCGGGTTCACTCCAGCTCCCGAAGCGCAGCCGACGTCACACGGCAGCAGCGACAGTTCGATCAGCGGCGGTCTGATCGCCGCGATCATCGCTGGAGGCGTGCTGCTGCTGGTCGCGGCGATCCCCATCACCCGATCGATTCGGAGCGGCATGGGGGCGTCGCACTGGCACAAGGAGCAGGCCGCCGACGTGCACGCGCACGCCAACTCCGACTTCATCAAGCTCGGAGAGGCGATCGAAGCGCTCGACATCGACAGCTCGATGCCGAACGCCAGCGCGGCCGGCAAGGACGAGTACGGCCATGCGATCGGGTGCTATGCGGAAGCCGAGCGGCAGCTCAAACAGGCCGACGACCCGTACCACTTCGACCGTGCGCTCGCGGCGATCAAGGCCGGACACAGGCACGTCCAGGCCGCTGATGCGCTGTTCAATCCGGCCGGGCACGGTCAGGCGCCGCGTGACGAGACGGCCGTGGTCGAGCAGCTCGAGAAGCTCACGACCCTCCACGACAGCGGCGCGCTGACCGACGACGAGTTCAGCAAGCAGAAGCGCAAGCTGCTCGACACCTGATCGGCGGCCGGCCCGCGTCAGCGCTTGCGCTGCCAGAGCGCGACCTCGCCGGCAGCCGGGGTGGCGATGACGCTGCGCCAGCCGGCCGGCCCCTCACGCGGCTCGATCACCACGCGCGCCCCGAGCACGCGCGCGTGATCGGTTGCCTGCGCGATCCTTTCGACCTCGACGTACGGCAACCACAGCGCGTGGCCGGTGGGGCTCTCGACGACGCCGCCGTCGATTCCGGGCCCGAGCCCGAGCGCGGTATAGGAGCCGACCGGGGTCTCGATCTGCGCCGAGCGCCAGCCGCACAGCTGCTCGTAGAACGAACACGCCTCGCGCAAATCGCCGGTGTGCAGCTCCAGATGCACGACGGGCCTCGTCAGAGAGGGCTTCATCCATGAGTACGACTCGCGTGATCGGCAGTTCTCATCGGTCCGATTACTTCGCGGCCCGCTCAGGGTCTAAGGTTCAGATGCGGATGGCATCCAACCGCAGCAGCGCAACAGATGAGCGCGACGCGATCGCGGCCGCGGCGGCGGGCGACGAGGTCGCCTTTGCCGGACTGGTAGAGCCATACCGGCGCGAGCTGCACGCACATTGCTACCGGATGCTCGGCTCGGTTTATGACGCCGACGACGCGGTCCAGGAGACGCTGCTGCGCGCGTGGCGCGGGCTGAAGAACTTCCAGGGCCGCAGCGCGCTGCGCTCATGGCTGTACACGATCGCGACCAACGCCTGCCTGACGCAGATCCAGCGGCGCCCCAAGCGCGTGCTGCCGCTCGACTACGGTGCGGCGGCCGACCCGCACACGCCGCCCGGCGAGCCGATCGTCGAGTCAGTGTGGCTCGAGCCCTACCCCGACGAGCTGCTCGGGATCGAGGACGGGTTCGCCGCCCCCGAGGCCCGCTACGAGCAGCGCGAGGGCATCGAACTCGCGTTCATCGCCGCGCTCCAGCACCTGCCCGCCAACCAGCGCGCGGCGCTGATCCTGCGTGAGGTGCTCGGTTTCTCGGCCAAGGAGACGGCGGGGATGCTCGACACCTCGGTCGCGTCGGTCAACAGCGCACTGCAGCGCGCGCGGGTCGCCGTCGAGGAGCGCGTTCCCGAGCAGACCCAGCAGGCGACGTTGCGCTCGCTCGGGGACGAAGAACTGCACCAGATCGTCGAGCGGTACGTCGACGCGTGGGAGCGCTGTGACGTCGAGACGTTCGCCGGGATGCTCGCCGAGGATGCGACGTTCGCGATGCCGCCGCTGGCGACCTGGTACACGACGCGCGACGGGATCTCGACATGGGCGTCGCTGACCTCGATGTCGGGGGCGTGGCGGTGGAAGGGCGTCCTCACACGTGCGAACGGCCAGCCGGCGCTCGCGTTCTACGCCTACGACGAGGCCGCGGAGGCGTATCTGCCGTTCGCGCTCAATGTTCTCTCCTTCCGTGGTCGCGAGATCACCGACGTGACGGCTTTCATCGTCCGCTCGACCGAGGCGCCCGAGCCCGAGGCGTACCTTCGCTTCCCCGAGCAGCCGCTCGATCCGCGCCAGCTGAAGGGCACGTTCGAACGGTTCGGGATGCCCGAGCGGCTGACCTAGTTCCGCGGGCTACCCGCGGAGGCCCGAGGCGAACGCGGCGGCCTCGCTCTTGACGACCGAGAGCAGGTTCCCGAGCGCGATGTTCGCGTCCAGCAGGTGCAGGCCCCAGCCCGGAGTCGGACTGTAGTGCGGCGTCGGGGCGCCGTCCCGCGAACTGATCTCGAGCACGGTCGCACCGTTCAGTGTCTTGCACTGTCCGGTGTATGCGCCGGGGGCACTCCACCACACCGTCGGGGGCGTGGGGAACTTGACGCCGAGCAGCGCGATCCCGGTGGAGAGAATGCTCTTCGGATCGAACGGGGCGCTCGGCGAGATCGGATCGAGGATCCCGCTCCCGCCACCCAGCGCCGCCGGGTTCGTGCACAGCACCTGGAACTTCGACGGGTTCGACGCGGGCCGCCCGAACAGCGTGTTGGTGGGCGGCGTCTGGTCGAACGTCGAGAACGCGATCACGCAGCCGAGCTGCTTGTCGAACGTGCACCCGGGGATGTGCTTGAAGTCGCCGCCGATCAGCTTGCCGCGCTTCACGGTCACGTTGCCGCCCATCAGGATCGCCGACAGCAGCCGCTTGCGGACGCCCGGCTTCGGGTCGACCATCTTGGCGATCACCGAGCGGAGCACGAACGACCCCTGCGAATGGCCGATCAGCACGAACCCGCGGCCGTGGTTGTACTTCGTCAGATACGTCTTGAGCGCGTTCTCGACATCGCTCAGCGCGATCGCGGCGTTCGGCGTCGTCGTCGGCTTGCTGCCGGTGCCGATCCCGGCGAGCGTCTCCTGCCGGTACATCGGCGCGTACACGCGGCAGTACTGCGAGTAGCGCGCCGCCTGGTAGAGCGCGATCGAGCGCTCCTCAGGGTCGACGGTGAGGTCCGAGTTGCCGGTCGGCTGCCCGCTGACGGTGGGGTAGACGTAGAAGCAGTCGATCGCGGGTGACTTGACCGCCTTCGGATGCTTGACGCCGATCGCCTTGTAGCTCGGGGTGTAGACGGTCGTCGACAGCCCGGGGGTGCACGGGTCTGGATGCTGGCCGGGGAGGCACAGCCACACCGTCTTCGCCGACGCGCCCGCACTCACGGCGAGGAACGCGGCACTGACAAGTACACCAACAAATAGAACGCGGAGGCGCATGTGTCTCATATTCGGATCCTATACATCTGTCACGTCGCGCGCGCAAGCCACAGGTAGGTGACGTAGTCGAGCGCGAACGACCCGCCGACGCTCTCGATCGCCGCACCCACCGCGGCGAGGAGCCGCTCGAGCTCCTCGACGCCCAGCACGATGTGATCCGAATGGGTTTGGATCAGGTCGAGGTACTCCGACGTCGTGTACGCCTCGGTCCAGCCGTATCGTCGCGGCCCCTCGGGCTCGAAGCCGGCCGCATCGTCAAGCTCGCGTTCGTAGTCGCCCCAGAGCTGGTGGGCCTCCGTCGCGCTCTGTGCCGGGTGCATTGGGCCCGGCCGCGGGCCGAACGGTGCAATCGAGCCGTAGGCGCGGCGGAGATCGTCGGCGATCGCGCACGTATCCCACATCGGCCTGCTCCAAAACAGCGCCAGCGCGCCCCCGTCGACCAGCACGGCGCGCGCCTTGCGGGTCCGTACGTCCCGCTTCATCCAATGCCACGCCTGAGCGCACGCGACGAGCTCGAACTCGAGCCCATCCGGCATCCAGCGTTCGAACTCGACCTGCTCGAAGCTCACCGCCGGGAAGCGCTCGCAGTTGCGGCGCGCGATCGCTGCCATCGAGGCATCGGGCTCGATCGCGACGAGTGAGGCCACGCGTGGGGCGAACAGCGCCGTCGCCTTGCCGGTGCCGGCACCGAGCTCGAGCATCCGCGGCGAGGGGGCGCAGCAGAACGCCAGCACGTCGTCGACCACCGCGCTCGGGTACGACGGCCGCGAGCGGTCGTATAGCTCGGCCACCGATCCGAACGCAAGCCGGCGCTCTTGCACCATCAACAGCAACACTATGCGGATCAAGGAGTACTACGACACGCGCGCGCCCGAGTACGACGAGTGGTACCTCGGGCAGGGGCGCTTCGCCAAGCTCGATCGCCCCGGGTGGCACGAGGAGCTGGAGGCGCTCACACGGACCCTGCACGCACTCGCACCGGCGACCACGCTCGACGTCGCATGCGGCACCGGCTTCCTCACCCGCCACCTGAGGGGACAGATCACGGGCCTCGACCAGAGCGAGCAGATGCTCGCGATCGCCCGCGAGCGGATCCCGGCCGGGACCTTCGTCCAACGCGACGCGCTTCCGTTGCCATTCGCCGGGCGACAGTTCGAGCGACTCGTGACTGGTCACTTCTACGGCCACCTCGAGGGATCCGAACGAATGCTGTTCCTCGCGGAGGCGCGGCGGGTCGCGTCCGAGCTCGTGATCGTCGACTCGGCCGTCCGCGCCGATCACGAACGGGAGGAGTGGCAGACGCGAATCCTCAACGACGGCTCGAGCTTCCGGGTCTTCAAGCGGTACTTCGACGGGCCCGGGCTGCGGGCTGAGCTCGGCGGGGGCACGATCCTGCATGACGGCCGCTGGTTCGTTGCGGTCCGCACCCCCGCGTCACCCGCTGACGCAAACCGGACGCGGCCCGGATAGCATCGCAAACCTCCGTGTCACGAGGATCCAGGATGATGCTCTGCGTGGCGTGCGGCGCGGTGCTGGCGGCGGCGTTGCTGACGGCGGTCGCGCCCGCGCTCGCGTACGCGCCAACGATGGTGCGAGTCGGCGTTGCGCCGCCGCTGCCGATCGGAGCCCGCCTCCTCGGAGCGCTCGCGCCGTCGCGGAAGCTCGACGTCACGGTCGCGCTCGCGCCGCGGGACCCGGCGGCGCTCGCCGCGTTCGCGACCGCGGTCTCGACGCCCGGCTCGAGCGACTACCGCGCATACATCTCACCCCGCGAGTTCGCCCAGCGGTTCGGTCCGACCGGCGCACAGATCGCCGCCGTCGAGGGGTCGCTGCGAGCGCACGGACTCGACCCGAGTCCGGTCAGCGCCAACGGCCTCTCGATCCACATCGCCGCAAGCGCGGCAGCGCTCGACGGCGCGTTCGGAGTCTCCCTGGCGCGACTCGGGCTTGTCGGGCGCGCGACCGCGGTCGTCAACCGCGTCGCCCCCGCGCTCGACGCCGGCATCGCCCACCTCGTCCAGGGCGTCATCGGCCTCAACGGCCTCGCGAGCCCGCGGCCGCTGCTCGCCAGGGCGACCACCGGGCCGCTGGCGCGGTCGGCGAGCGCGCACGCGCGAGGCCACGTCGCCACCGGCGGTCCGCAGCCGTGCAGCGCGGCGAGCGCGGCCGCTCCCATGCAGAGCGCGTACACCGCCGACCAGATCGCGTCCGCGTACGGGCTCTCGAGTCTGTATCAGGCCGGCAATCAGGGGCAGGGCCAGACGATCGCGCTGTACGAGCTCGAACCCAATGACCCCGGCGACATCGCGGCCTTCCAGTCGTGTTACGGGACGCAGGCGTCGGTGTCGTACGTGCCGGTCGACGGCGGTGCGGGCTCGGGGCCGGGCTCCGGCGAGGCGGCGCTCGATATCGAGGCCGCGCTCGGGCTCGCGCCGAAGGCGCGGTTCCTCGTCTACCAGGCGCCCAACTCGGGCTCGAACTCGCCGGGCGCCGGTCCGTACGACGAGTTCTCGGCGATCATCTCCCAGGACCTGGCGAAGGTCGTGTCCGCGTCCTGGGGACAGTGCGAATCGGTCGAGGGATCGTCCGATGCGGTGGCGGAGGCGACGCTGTTCGAGGAGGCCGCCGCCCAGGGCCAGACGATCCTGTCAGCCTCCGGCGACCAAGGCTCCGAGGACTGTTTCAGCGGCGGCCTGCTGGCCGGGACCGAGCTCGCGGTCGACGATCCCGCGAGCCAGCCGTTCGTGACCGGAGTCGGCGGCACCTCGATGCCCTCCCCCGGGCCGCGGCCGACCCAGACGGTCTGGAACGCGGGCGGCAGCCTGCTGCTCGCGACGCTGCCGACAACCAGCGGCGCCGCCGGAGGCGGCGTCTCGAGCCTGTGGCGGATGCCTGGCTACCAGTCGGGAGCCCCGTCGTCCCTGAACGTCGTGCGGACCGGATCGACGTCATCGGGCTGCGGTCCGGGGAGCGGCTTCTGCCGCGAGGTGCCGGACGTGTCCGCGGACGCCGACCCGACCACCGGCTATGAGATCTACTGGAACGGCACCAGCGCGGCACCGGGCCAGCCGGCCGGCTGGCAGTCGATCGGCGGGACGAGCCTGTCGGCGCCGCTGTGGGCGGGCCTGATCGCGGTCGTCAACGCGGCGCCGGCGTGCGGCGGCACGCAGCTCGGATTCCTCAATCCGGCGCTCTACCGCGCGGCCGCGAGCGGTTACGCCAGCGACTTCAACGACGTGACATCGGGCAGCAACGACTTCACCGGAACCCACCAGGGGCTGTACCCGGCCGGCGCCGGGTATGACATGGCCTCGGGACTTGGCAGCCCGAACGGGTCAGCGCTGGCCGGCGCTCTGTGCGCCCAGACCTTGCGGGTCGTGAACCCCGGCGCGCGCAGCTCGACGGTCAACAGGACCGTGTCGCTGCAGGCCCGGAGCACCGGCGGCGGCAGTGGCGTGCGATTCCAAGCGCACGGGCTGCCGGCCGGCCTCTCGATCAACGCAGCCAGCGGCCGCATCTCGGGCACGCCGCCGAGGATCGGCCGCTCGACGGTCACGCTCGGAGCGTCCGACGGCGATGGCGGGCTCGCGACGACATCGTTCACATGGACGGTCGGCGGTCGCCCGACGGTCTCCCACCAATCCCTGACCGGCGCCGAGCGGACTCGGCACGTGCTCGGGCTGACGCTGACCGCCGGTCGCGGCGCGCCGCCGATCCGGGCGCTCGCGATCGCGCTGCCGCGCGGCGTCAGTTTCGCCTCCGGTGCCCATAAGGTCGCGCTCGCGGGACGCGTGCGATTCACGGCGAAGGTGCGCCGCGGGACCCTGACAGTGATCCCGACTCCGAGCGCGAGCCGAGTCGCACTCACGGTCCGCCTCGCCGGCCCGCTCGCAGCCGGCGATGTGGAGCGGCTGAAACTGACCGTCACCGACGCGCTCGGCAACGCGACCCGCGTCCCGGTGCGCGTCACGGCGTCCCGCTAGCGGCCGCTAACCTGCCCGCGATGGCAGTCATCACCGGCTCATCGAGCACCGACGTCGACGCTCCGATCGAGCGCTGCTGGGCGCTTGTCGAGGACGTCCCGATCGCGCCCGAGTGGCAGGGCGGACTCGAGCGGATGGATGTGCTCGAGCGCGACGGCGAGGGCCGCGCGCTGGTCTGCGACGCGGTCAGCGACGCCAAGCTCCGCAAGGTCAAGACGCGCGTGCGGTTCACCTACGAGGGCCCGACGCGCCTGTCGTGGACGATGATCGAGGGCGAGCTGGAGTCGATGGAGGGGTCGTGGGAGCTCGAGGATCTCGGCAACGACCGCACGCGCGTGACCTACGCGCTGGCCGTCGACCCCGGTCCCGTCGGCCGGCTCGTCCGCGGCCCGATCGAGCGGGTCGCGCGCGCGATGCTCGTCAACGGCCGGGCGAAGGAGCTTGCCAAGCGGGTGAGCTAGCGACCTCGGCGAGGATCTTGATCATCGTCTTCGCTGCCGGCGCGACGCCCGGGCCGCCAACGGTCGCCGCGATCACCTTGCGCACCGGACTGTGCGGCGCGAGCTCGCGGATCACGATCCCGCCGTGGACGTGGGTCGAGGCCAGGCGCGGGATCAGCGCCACGCCGACGCCGGCCGCGACGAGCCCCTGGACGGTCTCGTAGTCGTCTGACTCGAACGTCACGTGCGGCTCGAATCCCGCCGCGAGGCACAGCCGGACGACGTGCCGCGCGCACGGACTGGAGGCCGAGGTCTGGACCCATTGCTCGTCGCGCAGGTCAAGCAGCGACAGTGCGCGCTTGCCGGCGAGCGGGTGATCCGCGGGCAGCGCGACCCGCATCGGGTCCTCGAGCAGCGTCACCTTCTGCAGCCCCGCCGCCGCCTTCTCACGCACCCTCGGGAACTCGAACAGCAGCGCGAGGTCGAACTCCCCGGCCCGGAGCCGGGGGGCGATCTCCTCCGGCTCGCCCTCGGCGAGCGACAGCTCGACGTCCGGATGCCCGCGGCGGAAGTTCGCGACCGCGAGCGGCATCAGCGTCGACCCGGCGGACGGAAATGACGCGACGCGCAGCCGGCCCCCGCGGACACCGAGCACGGCCGCGAGATCGGCCTCGGCGGCATCGACCTGGGCGAGGATCGTCTCGGCGTGCTCGACGAGCGTCGCGCCGGCCGCGGTCGGCCGGACGCCGCGGCGATCGCGGACCACGAGGGTCGCGCCGGTCTCCACCTCCAGCCGCGCGATCGATTGCGAGACCGCCGACTGTGTGTACGACAGCGCCTCGGCCGCGCCCGAGAACGACCGATGCGAGACAACCTCAACCAGAACCCGCAGACGCCCGAGGCTGAGCATTAGAAAAAATTATATATATAAAAATGATGTTCACTGGCGCTGATGCAAGGTGGCTGGAATCCTCACGCCGAACCTTTCAGGTACCGAGCACGGAGGACGTCATGGCGCCGCACGCGATCATCTCCTACGACGACACGCCCAACGATCAGGACGCGCTGGTCCTCGGCCGCCTGCTGGCCGATGCCGGCGCGCGGCTGACGCTCGCCTACGTGCGGCACACGACCGAGATCGAACACACGGCCGAGGAGCGCGACCAGCTCGCGGCCGAGGCGCTGCTGGAGCGCGGCGCGCAGTGGCTCGAGGACTGCATCGGCGTCGAGCGCAAGGTGATCGTGAGCGCCTCGACCGGCGCGGGCCTGAAGTGGCTCGCCGAGCAGGACGGCGCCGATGTGGTCGTGTTCGGCTCGGATTACCGCACCGCCGCGGGCCATGTCGCCCCCGGCCGCTCCGCCCAGCTTCTGCTCGAGGGCGGCCCCGCGGCGCTCGCGATCGCGCCCGCCGACTACCGCTCGCACCGCGACGCCGGGATCCGAGCCGTCGGGCTGCTGGCCGATCCCGGCGACGACGCCGCGCTCGAGACCGCCTCGGACCTGGCCGACGCGCTCGAGGCGACCGTGACCCGCGACGAGCCCCGGGTCGATCTGCTGGTCGTCGGGTCCCGCTCAGAAGCGCCGCACGGTCGCGTGATGATCACCGCCCGCGCCGAGCACGCGATCGAGAACGCGACCTGCCCGGTGTTGATCGTGGCACGCGGCGTGCCGGTCGAGTTCGGCTCGCTGGTCGGCGCGCGCTGATCCCAGGCCGTTAACGTCCGCCGTCGTGCGGACGCTGATCGTCTCGGATCTACACCTCGGCTCGCGGCTCGATCACCACGTGCTCGCGGCCCCCGAGCCGCTGCGACGGTTGCTCGACGCGCTCGACGGGATCGAGCGCCTCGTGTTGCTGGGCGACGTCGTCGAGCTGATGGAGGGACGTCCGCAGCGCGCGCTCGAGATCGCCGAACCGGTCCTGCGCGCGATCGGCGAGCGGCTCGGTCCGGAGCGGCGGGTGACGATCGTGCCCGGAAACCACGACGCGCCGCTGGTGCGCTCCTGGGTTCGCGCTCAGGACCGCGCCTTGGCGCCCACGACCGAAGTTCCGTTCGACGCTTCGCTCGCGCTGGCGCGAATCGTCTCGTGGCTCGGCCCGGCGCGCGTCGAGGTCAGCTACCCGGGCGTGTGGCTGTCCGATCGCGTGTGGGCGACCCACGGCCACTACCTCGACGTCCACCTGATGCCCGTGTCGGGGTACGGGATCGGGCGCGGGCGGCTGCGGCGGCTGCCGCGCGACGGCGCCGTGCCGGCCGACTACGAGCTGAGGCGGCGCCCGTCAGCGGTGCAGGTCACGCGGTGGCTGCCGCGCCCGGTGGCGGCGCTGGTCGACGACATCGCCGAGCTGATGCGCGCCTCGACGATGCCGCTCGTGCGCCGGCAGCTGCTCAACCGCCGGCTCGCGCCGCTGACCGCGCTGGTGCTCGGCGCGCAGGTGCGCCGCGCCAGCATCCCCGCGCTCGCGCGGGTCGTCCACCGGCTCGGCATCGATGCCGACTGGGTCGTGTTCGGCCACGTCCACCGGCTCGGTCCGCTCGCGGACGACGATCCGCGCGCATGGCGCGGACCCGGCGGCCGCCCGCGGATCCTGAACACGGGCTCGTGGGTGCTCGAGCCGCTGCTCGCGCACCACTCCTCGCCGATGCGGCCGTACTGGCCGGGCGGCGCGGTGCTGCTCGAGGACGGCGCCGACCCACGCGCGATCGCGCTGCTCGACGACCTCAGCGTCGAGCAGCTACGTGAGTAGCAGGTGGCTGTCGCCGAACTCGTGCCACAGGTAGCGCTGGGCGAGCGCGGCGTCGTAGGAGCGGCGCAGCATGTGCTCGCCCCCGACCGCCTCGAGCAGCTGCAGATGCGACGCCTCGGGTTCGTGCCAGCCGGTGATCAGGCCGTCCGTGGTTCGGAGCTCGCGGTCGGGGCTGATGACGAGGCTCGTCCAGCCGCTGCCGGCGCGGCCGCCCGTGGTCTCGAGCGCGCGGACCACCGTCGTCCCGACGGCGATCAGGCGCCCGGACCGGTGTTGTACGAGGCTCGCGGTTGCGGCCGGGACCTCGTAGTACTCCGGGAACGGAGGCTCGTGGCGCTCGGGGCTCGAGACGCCGCAGTGCAGCAGAATCGGCGCTGTGGCGATCCCGCGGTCGGCCAGGCGGGTGATCAGCTCGGCCGTGAACGGGCGCCCGGCGCTTGGCATCTCGGCGCTGCCGGGCGTCGTCGCGTACACGTTCTGGTAGGCGGAGAGCGGCCACTTGTCGCTCACGTATCCGTAGCGGATCGGCTCGCCGTGGTCGTGCAGGTAGGGCTCGAGCGGCTCGTGGAAGCGCGCCAGCATCAGGCGGGCGCCGGAGGCGTACGGCGCGACCAGCTCGAGCGTCGCGCCGCCGCGGAGCCTGATCCGCTCGCCGCTGCGCCCACGCGCGGGCCGCGAACTGTCGGCGCTCCGCAGCTCGACGACGCGCCAGCTCTCGTCGAGGTGGGGCGCGCGGGTCGCGAAATGGACGCGGGTCTTTGTGCCGTCGGTTCGTGTTGCGGGAACCGCGGCCGGGAGTGTCGCCGAGACGTTGACGACGAGCAGGTCGCCCGGTGTCAGCAGCTCCGGCAAGTCGCTGAAAATCGCGTGGCTGATGCGGCCTCGTTTGCGCTCGGCGACCAGGAGGCGGATCTGATCGCGTTTTAGGCCGCGTTGTTCGGGCGGCTCGCGCGCCTCGAGCGCGTCGGGCAGTTCAAACGCCGGCGTTGGCATCCGCGTGCACCTCTTTCGCCTTGTAGCGGCCACTCGGCGCGTCGCCGGCGATCAGCGCCAGCAACCCGGGCACGCTCTCCTCCGGCGGCGGCCGGTCGGAGATGTCCTCGCCCGGGAACGCCTCCTGGTGGATCCGCGTGCGCATGTCGCCCGGGTCGACCGCGTAGACGCGGATCGATGGGTGCTCGGCGCCGACGATCGCGCTCAGCTGCTCGAGCGCGGCCTTCGATGAGCCGTATCCGCCCCACCCCTCGTACGGCTCCGTCGCCGCGTCCGAGGTGACGTTGACGATCACGCCGTTGTCCGCGAGGCGTGGCAGCGTCAGCTGCATCAGCCGCAGCGGCGCGAGCACGTTGACTGCGTACACCCGCTCGAGCTCTGACAGCGGGTACTCGGCGAGGCTCGGCTGCGGGCTCGGCCCGAGCACGCTCGCGTTGTTGACGAGCACGTCGACGGTGTCACCCGCCGCCGTGATCAGGTCGTGGCGGTGGCCGGCGTCCGCGACGTCGCCCGGGATCGCGGCTACTTCGGTGTATCGGCCGAGTTCGCGCGCGACCTGTTCGAGATCTGGGGCGCCTCGGGCATCGATGACGAGCGAGTAGTTGTTGACGGCGAGCTGGCGGGCCAGCGCGAGGCCGAGCCCGCGGGATGCTCCGGTGATGATTGCTAGTGGCATGCCGCTGACGGTAGGCGGGGGGCGGTCCCGCTTACCAGCGGCAATTGGTCCTAGGACCTGGATGGGTTGCGACGAAATAACGGCCGCAACTCATCCACGTCCCTCCCGCCGGCTCGGGCTATGGGCCGCCGTCAACCAGCCCTTGCTGAACGGCTAGGAGCGCCGCCTGGGTGCGGTCGGTGACGCCGAGCTTCGCGAATACGTGGCCGACGTGCGTCTTGACGGTCTTTTCGGAGATCGCGAGCTCGAGCGCGATCCGCTTGTTCGAGCGTCCGCGGGCGATCAGGCCGAGGACCTCGAACTCCCGCCGCGTGAGCCGCTCCTGGTCGGGCGCCGCGGCGCTCGATCGGTCGGCGATCGCCCGCACGACGCGCGCGGCGACGGTCGGGTCGAGGATCGCGTCGCCGCCGTGGGCGGCGCGGATCGCCCGCGCCAGCTCGGCGGGCTCGACGTCCTTGAGCAGGTAACCGGCCGCCCCGGCCTCGATCGCCGGCATCAGCCGCTCGTCGTCGAGGAAGCTCGTCAGCACGATCACGCGCGCGCTCGACTCGCGGGCCCGCAGCTCGCGCATCGCGCCGACACCGTCGAGCTTCGGCATCACGAGGTCCATCAGGATCACGTCGGGGGACAGCTGCTCGGCCTCGTCGATCGCCTGCTGACCGTCCGCGGCCTCGCCGACGACCTCCAGTCCGTCCTGGAGCTCGAGAAACGTCCGCAGCCCCTCGCGCACGACCGCGTGGTCGTCGACGATCAGCACACGGATCATCGGGCGGGAACCTCCAGGCGAACCGTCGTGCCCGCGCCCGGGGCCGAGTGGATCTGAAGACGGCCCCCGAGCTCCCGAGCGCGCTCCTCCATCGACGTCAGGCCCAGATGCATGGAGCGGAGCTCGCGCCGTGAGGGCTCGAACCCGATTCCGTCGTCGGTGACAGCGACCGTTAGCTCGCCGTCCACGGCGCGGAGCGCGACGGTCACGTGGTCCGGGCTCGCGTGGCGAAGCGCGTTGTGCAGCGCCTCGTGGGCGATCCGCAAGACGGCCAGGCAGCGCTCTGCTTGGCCGTCGACATCGCCCTCGACCTCGAGCCCGATGTCGACGCCGTGGACGCGCTCGAGCATCGCGATCTCCTTGCGCAGGGCGCCGGCCAGGCCGTCGCGCTCGAGCTCCGGCGGGCGCAGCCCGAGGATCAGCGAGCGGAGCTCGTCGAGCGCCTCGCGAGAGAGCGTCTGCAGTCGTGCCACCTGCGCGCGCGCCGCCTGCGGGTCGCGGTCGAGCAGCGTCGCGGCCGATTCGGCGGACAGGATCAGGCTGAACAGCTTCTGGCTGACGACGTCGTGGAGCTCCAGCGCAAGCCGGTTGCGCTCGGACAGGATCGACAGCTCGCGGCTCTGCTCGTACAGGCGGGCGTTCGTGATCGCGATCGCGGCGTGCGCCGCCAGCAGCTCGATCAGCTCCTCGTCAGCGGCATCGAACGACGGCGTCTTCTCGGTCAGGTAGAACGCGCCGATCACCTCCTCAGCGGCGACGATCGGGACGCCCAGGAAGGTGCGCATGTCCGGGTGACCTTCGGGCCACCAGCCGCGGAAGCGAGGATCGTCATGGATGTCGCGCGTGCGGTAGGGACCGCTCGCGTCGAGCATCGCGCCGAGCATCCCGTGCGTGCGGGGCAGCGGCCCCATCGCCGCGATCAGCTCATCGCTCATCCCCGACACGAGGAACCTCCTGAAGCCCCCCTCCCCATCCGGGATGCCGAGCGCCGCGTACCGGGCGCCGGCCAGCTCGCGCGCGGAATCGACGAGCCGTTGCAGGACCTCTTCGACCGACAGCTGCGAAGCGACCGCGAGGACCGCGTCGCTGATCGCCTTGAGCGCGGGACTGAGCCGTTCGGGCACCGTTGGGGACGATAGCCAGGCTGGCGCCCGGACCCGCTAGCGTTGAGGCATGCCCCGCCACTGGATCTGGATGCAGGTGCTGATCGTCATCTTCGTGTTCGCGGGGATCGTGATCGCGATCACAAAGCTCGCCTGAGCGGCTGGGTAGGATCGCGCTTGTGTTTGCGTCAATCGTCGTCGGCACGGACGGATCTGACACCGCCACCACGGCGGTGCGTTACGCGATCGATCTCGCGCGCCAACTCGACGCGAGGCTCCAGATCGTCAGCGCCTATGAACCGGTCACCGACCAGCGCCTGCGCAACGAGAAGATCGAGGTCCCG
This sequence comes from uncultured Solirubrobacteraceae bacterium, assembly GCA_963712675.1. Classification (GTDB taxonomy): domain Bacteria; phylum Actinomycetota; class Thermoleophilia; order Solirubrobacterales; family Solirubrobacteraceae; genus Palsa-465. The sequence continues at coordinate 215,595 of CAVQJF010000011.1, read as the reverse complement.
CGCGACCTTCAGTGGATGGTCAACCCGCGCGAGGACGTGCTCGAGCTGCTCGGCGAGGCACAGCGTGAGGCGGAGAGCGCGGGAGTCGTCAAGGTCGAGACGTTCGCACGCCAGGGCGACGCGGCCGATGCGATCCTCGACGTCGCCGAGGAGCAGCGCTCGGATCTGATCGTCGTCGGCAACCGCGGCATGACGGGGGCGAAGCGGTTCCTCCTCGGCTCGGTCCCAAACAAGGTCTCGCACCACGCCCCGTGCTCGGTGCTGATCGTCCGCACGACCTAGCCTGAGGTTGGAGCTCTATCTGGCTGCCGTGGCGAGCGGCGCCGTCGCCGCGCCGGCGTCGAGCAGCCCGAAGCCGTAGTCAGAGTTCGGCTTTGACGCGCCGAGCATCTGTGCGGTCGCCTCGAGCCGGGTGAGGATCTGGGCGGGCGTCGGGTGGCGGCCAAGCACCCCGCTCGCGATCACGAGCGCCGCCGTGCCCGCCACCTCGGGCGAGGACATCGAGGTCCCGTAGACGTCGTTGGGGTAACCGAACCGTCCAGGCTGGGACGGGTTCAGCAGCGTCAGCTGGTTGATCGTCGGCAGGTTCCGGTCGGGGTGGCAGTTGCTGTCGCTACTCAGGCTCGGCGAATCGACGCCGCCGCCCGGCGCGACCAGATCGAGCCGCGGGCCGCTGTTGGAGTAGTCGGCCAGGCAGCGGTCCCGCGTCGTCGCGCCGACCGAGATCACGGCCGTCGCCGCCGCCGGATACGCCAGCTGCGAGACGCCCTCGTTGCCCGCGGCCGCGACGACGACGACCCCGCGCCGATGCGCGAAGCGGATCGCTCTGATGATGTCGGGGATGTCGCTCGAGGTGACGTTGGTGTCGAACTCGAGGCTCAGGTTGATCACCTGAGCGTGGTGCCTGACCGCGTAGACGATGCCGCGCGCGATCGTCCCGGCGTCGCCGTCGCCGCACGCGTCGAGGATCCGGACCGGCATGATCGACGCTCCATACGCGAGCCCGGTCAACGCGACGCCGTTGTTGGTCGCCTCGGCGAGCATCCCCGCAACGAACGTCCCGTGGCCCTCCCGGTCGAGCGGGTAGCGCGTCGATTCGATCGCCTTGCGGGAGTCGCATCGGCCCGGGTCATGGGCCACGAAGTCGTAAGGGTCGACGAACCGCGTACCGGTGAAATCGGGTGACTTCCTGAATTGGCGCCAGTCGCGATAGGCGATCCCGGTGTCGAGCACGGCGATCGTGACACCGCGGGCACCGGGGCGGTGGTCGGCGATCAGGTTCGCCCACGCCTCGGGAGCGTTGATCCCCATCTGCGGGAGGAAGTTCCATTGCATCCGCTCCCAGCCCCCGGGGGTATTGGCGCGGCCGGGATCGTTCGGGATGAAGGAGCCGGCGGCGTGCGCGATGTAGTTCGGCACGGCGTACGCGACGCCCGGCTGCTGGCGGAGCCGGCGAACTTCGGTGGCAACGCTGACGCCACGAGGAAGCCTCAGCACCCGCTCGCCGGTTTGCGAAGCCGGAGTGCTGCTACGTGGCGGCGGTGTATTCGTGTGGCGAGCGACGCCGGCGATGTCGGCCGCGGCGGTCGTCGCCCGGGGAGGCGCGTAGCCGACCAGGACCTCGCCGGGGACGTAGTCCGCCGCGCGCGCGGCGGCGCTCGCGAGCGTGGCCGCCGCGAGCAGCACGAACGCCGACACGAACGCGGCCCGAGCCAACCGGCGAGTGTGCGAGGTGATCATCACGACTGCTTGTGCCCCAATGGGTGTTGAAAGCGCGATCCCAGCGCTTAAGACATCATCAGGGTTCCGAAAGTTTCCCTCTCCGAGACGGTACAGCTACCGGACTGGATTCGACGGTGAGTTCGCACTTCTTCCCTAAGGACGAGTACTTCATGCGCCTCGCGCTCCGCGAGGCCGAGCACGCGCTCGAGCACGACGACGTCCCGATCGGCGCCGTCGTCGTCCACGAGGGCGAGGTGATCGGGTCGGGCCACAACGAGCGCGAGGTCCGTGCCGACCCGACTGCACATGCCGAGCTGATCGCGCTGCGCGAGGCGGCCCGCGCGCTCGGGAGCTGGCGCGTGCTCGACGCCGTGATCTACGTGACCCTGGAGCCGTGCGCGATGTGCGCCGGAGCGATCGTGCTCGCGCGCGTCCCCCGCGTGATCTACGGCGCCGCCGATCCGAAGGCGGGCGCCGCCGGCAGCGTGCTCGACGTGTTCGGCGAGCCGCGGCTGAACCACAACCCCGTCGTCCAGGGCGGGTTGCTCGCGGTCGACAGCGCCGAGCTGCTGCGGGGCTTCTTCGCGACGAGGCGGTGAGGCAGCGACGGGTGCCGTGACCGTCTAACTTGTCGGCTCGCTTCGCCGGAGAGGTGGCAGAGCGGTTGAATGCGCCGGTCTCGAAAACCGGTATGGGCGGTTTCGTCCATCGAGGGTTCGAATCCCTCCCTCTCCGTTTCCCTTCAGCTTCCGCTGGCCTCAGGACACTCATGACCCAGTGGGGCGACTATCCAGAAGTGGGTGGTTTGCGGCCGCGGATCGGCATACGCTTCCGCGACAACCAAGGTGACGCTCGGGAGGCGACATGAGGAATGCGCGCGGGATCTCAGGAATCGGCCTACGGCTGGCGGCTATGGCAGCCGCATGCTGCGCGTCGCTCGCCGGTGCGGTCGCTGCGTCGGCCGAGGTTGGCTCGCTGAGACAGTTGGGCGAACCGTCCCCGGCATGCGTGACCGAGGTGCCGGTTGACAACTGCACACACGCCGACGGGCTCCCGGCTCCGTACCGCAGCGCGATCTCGAAGGACGGGAAGTCCGTCTTCACGGTCTCGCCCGGTCCAAATTCCACCTTGGCCGCGTTCCAGCGCAACACCACGACCGGAGCGTTGACCCTGTCCGAGTGTCTCGTGCAGACTGGCTCCCCCGTCGGCCGGTGCGCGGGCATCGCTCCTGGGCTGGGTGGCGCGTCTGATGTCGCCGTCAGCCCGGATGGCAAGAATGTGTACGTCGCGAGCGCTACCGAAGGGGCGGTGGCTGTGCTCGGGCGAAGCGGCGCATTTCTGAACCAGCTCGGCCCCGGAGCGGGGTGCTGGTCGGAGACTGGCCTTGACGGATGTTCCGACGGACGTGGCCTCACTGCCCCGGACGCAATCGTGGTAAGCCCTGACGGCAAGTTCGTGTACGTGGGTTCGGAGGATCGGGGGATCGCAGCGTTCTCACGGAATACCACAACCGGTGTGCTTTCCCAGCTCGCCGGCACGGCTGGGTGCGTGAACACCGCTGGAGACGATGGCTGCGCGCGAGCGACCGCGGTGAACGAGATCGTCAGCCTGGCGATCAGTCCCGACGGGAAGTCGCTGTACGCGTCGGACACCTCCGACGGCGCGGTCTCCGCGTTCGCCCGTAACACGACGACCGGCGCGCTGACGCAGCTGCCGGGGACCGCCGGTTGTGTGCGGAGCGGCAATCCCGCGTGTCGCGCCGGGAATGGTCTGACCCTGGCCGACAACGTCGTGGTCAGTCACGACGGCAAGTCGGTGTACGTGCTCTCCCAGCTTGGTGACGTGGCGGTGTTCGCGCGCCAGACGACCACGACAGGAGGCTTGCTGGGCGCGCTGTCGCAGCTCCCTGGTGCGTCGGCATGCGCGACGCGTGAGGGGACGGGGTGCGGTGGGTCCTCGCTGACGGGCAGCGCTTTCGGGCTGGCGATTTCGGCTGACGGCAAGTCGGTGTACGAGACAGGCCTCGGTGAGAGCGTCGTGCAGACGTTCACGCGGCAGACGACGACCACGAATGGACTGCTCGGAGCGCTCACGCCGGAGACCGTCCTGCCTGGCTGCTGGTCGGAGTCGGACTCGACCTGTGAGCCTGCGCGCGGGCTTGCCCACGCGACCGACGTCGACGTGAGCGCGGACGGCAAGACGGTCTATGTCACCGGGCAGAGCGAGGGGATCGCCGCGTTCACGCGGTCGACAGAGGGAACGCTCAAGCAGCTCGACTTCCCCCCGGCAGCGTGTGCCTCCGGCAACCCCTTCGAGGTTCCCACGTGCTCGGTCGCCAATCAGCTCGCGGCGCCCGCGCAGCTCGCGATCTCAAAGGACGGCAAGTCGGTGTACGCCGCATCGCCTCCTACCGCCTCGCTCGAGCTGCTCGCTCGCAACACCACGACTGGTGTGGTGTCCGAGCCAACGACGTTGGGCGGGTGCGCCGTCTGGACAAGCTTGCCAACCCCGGCCGGCTGCGTCGGCGGCATTGGCCTCGCCGATGCGTCGGACGTCGCGGTGAGCCCCGATGGCAAGTACGTCTACGCGGGCGGCGGTGAGGTCGCCGGGGTCAACGCGATCGCGTGGCTGCCTCGCAACACGACGTCAGGACTGCTGGCGACGAACGTCAGCGGTTCGGGAGGCTGCATCGCACAACATGGCACCTCCAGCGTGTGCACCGCGACGGGGGTCGGGCTCGCCGGCCCGACGCGGGCGATCGCGATCAGCCCAGACGGGAAGTCGCTGTATCTCGCGTCGTCGGTCGGGGTGGCGGCGTACCAGCGGAACGCGACGACCGGAGCGCTGACTGCGGTCTACTGCGCACCGGTGTCGGCGGGGCTCGGCTGCAGCGCGGCCCGAGGGTTGTCGAACCCGACGAGCGTCGCCGTGAGTGCGAATGGCAAGTCGGTGTACGTCACCTCGAGCACGAGCAACGCGGTCGCAGTGTTCTCGCGTCAGACGACGACCGCGAACGGCGAGCAGGGGACGCTCACAGAGCTGCCAGGGACGGCCGGGTGCGTCGAGCAGGCCGGTGGGACCGATGGCTGCGGAGTTGGCCACGGGCTGACCGGAGCCAAAGACATCGCGCTCAGCGCCGACGGCAAGTCGGCGTACGTCGTCGGCTCGTCCGGTGGCGTCGAGACGCTGGCGCGTCAGACAGCGGGAGCCACCCTCGGAGCGCTGACCGAGACCGGCTGTGAGAGCGAGCCGGCGGCCGGCACGTGCACTGCGGCCAGGGGTATCGCCAACCCCGGCACGGTGGCGGTCAGCCCCGACGGAAAGTCCGTGTACGTGGCCTCGCAGACGACCGCATCGGTCGGCGTGTTCGCGCGGGCCACATCGGGGACCCTGACCCAGCTCGGGGGATTCAGCGGATGTGAGGGGCTCGACCTCGCCGACAGCTGTTCCCCGTGGGTGGGCATCGTGGGTCAGCCGACCGATGTGGCCGTCACCCCGGACAACAACTCGGTGTACATCTCGTCGAGCGACGGAGAAGTCGGCGCGTTCGCACGGGCCACCAAGTAAGCCGGCCAGGGCGGACCGCGCGCTGGCGCAGCGCTCGGCTGGCTTCACACCATCGCTTGCTTGCCGAGTGTCCACTGGACGTTTAGCCCAAGCGCGGTCGCACCCGGCTGCCGCTGCATCTCCGGCAGGACCTCGTCGAGCATCAGCTCCCTGATAACGAGTTCCCGGTCGCCCCGATCGATGATCTCGGACAGGAACTCCCCCTGATTCGAGGGCACCAGCAGCGTGTCCAGGAGATCCTCGGCAAGCAGCTCGTATGTCGGGCGGTGGAGCTCGATCGCGCCCATGAAGTGGTCCGAGAGCGCGCCGGCCACGTCGCTGGCGCTGTTGGCGAGCGGCAGAATCCTGCGGCCGGCGCGGGCGCCCGACGCCGTGTCCCCGGCCGGGGCGCGGATCCGGCGGAGCAGCTCGACGAGCCGGGGCGAGGACGGTTCGGCGCGATCCGCCGCGCCGTCGCTGTATGCCAGCCATCGCTCGCGCACAGCGCGGTTGGCGTCGTGGAACAGGACCGCGTGGGGACCGGCAGGCCCGAGGTCGGGGGAACTCCAAAGCAGCGAGCCACCGCTCGCCGTGATGCTCGCGAGCTCCGTGGCAGCTCGCTCGAGCGCGCCCGAAGGTATGAGGTGGAAGACCATGTTCGCCATCACCGCATCCATCAGCCGGCCGCCCGTGACCTCGAGAAGTGGGCGAAAGCCGCCCGATGGCGAGCGCAGCGAATGGAACTGCGTCCAGGCAGATGCCTTCAGGAGCTCATAGCCGCGGGCAAACCAACCCGATGGCAGGTCGACGAGATGGAGTTCGAACGCCATCTGGTGGCGCTGGAGTCGCGCCTCCAACCCGCGCTCGCGGCACGCCTTGAGCAGCTCGATTGCCGCGAGCCCGGTTCCCGCGCCATAGTCGAGCACGCGGATGGTGTCGCCGGGTCGACCGCTCGCGAGCCGTCGATCGATCGCGTCCAGCGCACCGCGGACGACATAGCCGGTGGCTGCCGAGCACCACTGGCGCGGAAACCGCAGGTCACCGCCGACGTACAGCAGCTCATGCAGCGCCTGGCCGTCGGCAACATCGGCAGAGGCATCTGGGCGCCAGGTGTCGGATCGAGTTGCGGCTGCGCCAACGGCCGGAAGGACCTGCTCCGGCGTCGCCGTGCCGGCGGCCACCCGAAAGCGGTTGAGGCTGACCGCTACGAAAGAGCGGCTCGCGGGATAGCGGGCCTCGTGGTGGATCTCGGGACGCAATCCGGCGTCGCGGCAGCACCGCAGAAACGCCGCGTGCTCGACCGGATACTGGTGCGAGTAGCCGTGGTATGCATCGAAGGCGACGCTGTGGGTCGCGCCGAGGTGCCTGCGCGCGATCTTCGGGGCGACGCAGTGGGCCTCGAGGATCACCAGGCCGTGCTTGCCGACATGCGGCGCCCACCGGCGGAAATGCACGACCAGGTCCCGCTCGATCGCGCCACCGTCGAGCGGACGCCCGCGGGGGTCGACGTAGGCCCCACTCGAGGAGCCGGCAACGGATACCTCTGGATCTTCGGCGCTATAGCTCCGCTCGTGATCGACGAACGCCCGAATGTGGAGCCCGTCCCGCATGACGACACCGTGGTCGGCGAGCCACGCGGCGGCTGCGTCCGGGTCGCTGATGTCACCGAGTCCGAGCAGGGCCGGGACGCCGGCGGCGTCGAGCGCGCCGCGGGCCTCTTCCAGCGCGGCGGCGTTGTAATCAAGTCCGACCATCAGCAGCGGCTCGCTTTCGAGGTGCCGGCCGCGCGCGGTCCGCTCCTTGATCAGCTGGCTGAGGTGGACAAGCCAGCCGCCGTCACCGCACCCCATATCCGCGATGAAGCGGGGTTGGGCGGAGATCGGCTCCCGATCGAACAGGTCGGTGAAGATCGCGTCAGCTGCGTCGAAGTAGCCCCGGTGTGCTGCGGTGCTCGCCGCCACGTTCAGCGGTCGGTGCACGTGCCACTCCCGCTCTGCGGCGGTCGGCGCCACGATCAGCTCGCCCACATACAGCTTGGGGAGTTGCGCCAGCAGCGGGAGATACGACGCCGTCATACCGAAATGCACCGCCAGGGACGCGGCCTGCGCACCCTGTGGCGTCCAGCTGTCGTCATCGTCGTGGAGCCAGCCGATCGCTCTGAGCAGGCGGCCGATCGCAGCATCGGTCTCCGACTCCGCAAGGAGCGGCCCGTCGGCCGACAATCGATCGGCACTGCGCAACCACAGCATCGCCGGCACGCCAAGTCCGGCGTCGAGGTGAGTCATGCACAGCGCTCTCAGCGCCGGGGCGATCTTGGGATCCAGCGCCCATCGCTCGCGAGCGAGCTCGGTGAGATCGCCCAGAGCGTCGATGCGGACCGGGTCCCAGGCAGCGTCGGACCACGCGTCCGAATCGGTGCTGGAGAAACCGGAGAGGAACTCGCCGACCGCGACGTAGTTCTCGAAGCTGCTAGCCGCCGATCGACCTGAATCGGTCCACCGCAGCACCGTCGTCCGCGGGTCGAACGTCGGCTCGTCGGCCAGCCAGCCCTGACTGGCGAGGCATCTCAGTCCGACGCGGAGGTACCCGAATCCGGACGCGCCGATCTCCCCGAGCAGTTCGCCGACGGTGCGGTCGGCGACGAGCGAAGGGCGCAGGATGTCGATGTGGTCGAGCGCCCGTAGCGTGGAACACAGCATGACCCCGTCCTGGCAGACGAACGCCGTGAACAGCCGCGAACCTGACTCAGTATGTAACTCCGTCACCATCGATCGTTCGCAACGCACGCCCTTGGCTCCCAACCGCGGGCGGGCCCGCTGACCTCGCTTTCCTGGATCCGCGCCGCCGGCCGATCCCGCGCCGCAAACCGAAGTCGCCGCCGCGAAGGTCGATGCGGCTCGTGGCCCGCGCTAACCCTGTATCAGTGCTCGAGACGCTGCCAGCGGCCGTCTCGGCGCCGGCAGCAGAGACTACTCGTCCGACTGCGGCGGAATCGTTGTCATCGCCCGCTCCGCGAGCGCGGTGATCGTGAGGCTCGGGTTGACGCCAACGTTTGCGGGGACGGCTGCCCCGTCGCAGACCAGGAGGTTCTCGTAGCCGAACACGCGGTGTTGGTGATCGACGACCGCGGTCTCCGGGCCACCGCCCACCACGGCCCCGCCAAGGATGTGCGCGGTCGTCGGAATCGACAGCAGCGCCTCCATGATGATCGCCTGCGGTGTGCCGCCGATCCTCTGCTGGATCCACTCGGCGGCGCGGTACGCGGCGGGGATCTTGTCCGGGTTGGGGTTGTCCGGGTCCTGCTCCGTCGTCAGTACGACGTTGCCGTTGGGCCACCGGCGCTTGACCTTCAGCCGCATCGCGTTGTCGAGCGTCTGCATCACCAGCAGGATCATCGTGCGGCGCGACCATCCGCGGATCCGCATCGCGCGCAGCCCCATCACGGGGTGGCGAACGATGTTCGCGAGCAGGTAGAGCGGCTGGTTGCCGCGGCCGCCCTTCTCGGTCATCAGCGCGTACAGCAGGGACTGCGAATCGGCGCCCTTTCCGTACGTGACCGGCTCGATGTGCGTGTCCGGGTCCGGATAGATGCTCGAGGTGATCGCGATGCCGTTCGTGAAGTCGCGCTCGTCGTCGGCTGCGGTGACCGCCAGGATCGACTCGCTGTTGGTCCGGACGAGGTAGCCGAGGCGGTCCGAGATCTTCGGCAGCGAGCCGCGGAGCTTGCAGCCGAATAGCAACCTGTTGGTGCCAAGCGCCCCAGCCGACACGACCACGCCTCGCGCCGTCAGCCGCTGGCGGTCTCGGCGCACCCACGCGCCCGAGCGTTCGTGCGTGACCTCGTACCCGTCTGACCCATCGGCCGCGCCGAGCGGGCGGATGTCGCTGACGGTTCGCTCGGGCCGGATCAGGACGCCATGGCGCTCGGCGAAGTGCAGATAGTTCTTGACGAGCGTGTTCTTCGCGCCGTGACGGCAGCCGATCATGCATTCCGCGCACCGCACACAACCGGTCCGATCCGGGCCCTCGCCACCGAAGAACGGATCCGGCACCGTCTTGCCCGCCTCGCCGAGGAACACTCCGACCCGGGTCTTGGCGTACGTATCGCCGAACCCGTTCTGCTCGGCGTACTCCTTCAGCAGCAGATCGGCCGGCGTGTCCTGGTCGTACGTGACGACGCCGAGCATCCGCTCCGCCTCGTCATAGTGAGGAGCGAGCTCACGCTCCCAGTCGGCGAGCCCCGCGATCTGCGGGTCTGAGTAGAACGCCGGCCGTGCCCGGTAGAGGGTGTTCGCGTACCCGAGTGACCCACCGCCGACACCGCACCCGGACGCAACGAATACGTCCTTGAACAGCGTCAGCCGGAAGATCCCCTTCAGCCCCATCTTCGGCATCCAGTAGTACTTCGCGGCCTCCCACGTCGTCTTAGCGAAATCCTGGTCGGCGAACCGCCGTCCGCACTCGAGGATCGCGACCCGGTAGCCCTTCTCCGCGAGCCGCAGTGCGCTGACGCTGCCACCGAATCCGGAGCCGATCACCAGCCAGTCGTAGTCGTGCTGTTGGTTGGCCGGTGCCATCGGCTCAGCGGCCTCGTGCGCCGGCGAGGTCCGGGCGCCTTCCGGCCTCGTCGTCGATCATCTCCTGCGCGACCCGCCGCGCGCGGACAGCAGCCCGGTCGGCCTTCACGTTGATGTCGCGGCGCGGCTCGAGCTCATCGCCGAGGCGACGCTGGACGGTCTCGAGCACGGGCGCATCGCGCACTGCCCACTCGTGGAACATCGAACGCAACAGGTCGGCGACCACCGTTCGATCGGTCGCGTAGTTGCGAGCGATCTGGAGGAACACGTGGGTGCTCGTCAACGTCTCCGGGGTGAACCCCTGGACCCGTAGATGCTCGAACGGGCCGCCGTCGGCCTCGATCATATAGCGCTGAACGTGCAGCGCCGGAGAGACGAATGTGCCCTCCTCGCGCCGGGTGCACACGGTGTCGCGCGGCATCCCCGTTGCCTCGGCCTCCCAGTCGGCCAGGCGAGCTGCCGGCAACGATCGCGAGTAAGCGACCGACATCTCGGACACCTCGACCTCGTCGAGTGCCGGCAGCGTCTCGATCCCCGGCGGCACCGCCTCGGGATGCATCACGAACACGTTCGTGAGGTCGAGGTAGTGCTCGTGCAGGAGCATGTAGTTGGCGTCCACGCGAAGGATCTCACCCGTGCTCGCCCATCCCGGATCGTCAAACCAAGGGGTCTTCGGCGGTAAGCGCAGCGCCGCCGCGCCCGGGTCGCCGAGCCAGATCCACACGAACGGCGGCTGCTCCTTCACCGTGAACGTGCGCACGCATGCCCCCTGGGGGACGTTCTCCTGAGAGGGCACCTCGACGCAACACCCATCGGCCTCGTACACGAATCCGTGGTAGCCGCAGACGAGGCGATCGCCGTCAAGCCGACCCTCCGATAGTGGATACGCGCGGTGGACACAGCGGTCCTCCATCGCCACGACATCACCGGAGCCGCGGCGGTAGAGCACGACCGGGATGCCGAGCAGCCGGCGTCCGAGCAGCTCTCGGCCGACCTCCTCGCTTGTCGCCGCCACGTACCAGCAGTTGAACGGGTAGTTGGGTCTCATACGTCGAGCACCAGCCTCTCCGAGCGCGAGCGTGAAACGCAGATCATGATCGTGTCTCCTCTGGAGCGTTCGGCCTCCGTCAGCACGGAGTCGCGGTGGTCCGGCTCGCCTTCGATCACGTCGCATTCGCACGTGCCGCAGACGCCCTCCATGCAGGAGCCGAGGACGTCCACGCCCGCCTCTTCGACCACTTCATAGATCGATTGGCCGGCCGTAACGGTCACCGTGACGCCCGACCGCTGGCACTCCACCTCGAACGTCGCGAGCGCATCGGGCGAGGGCTCCTCGACCTTCGGCGAGAACCGCTCGACGTGCAGGCTTTCCGCCGGCCACGATCGACACGCCTCCTCGACGGCGTCCAGCAGCCCTTCCGGCCCGCAGCAGTAGACCAGCGTCTCGGGCGCCGACGTCGCAAGCACCGAGTCAAGCTCGAGCCTGCCCTCCCGCTCGGACCGCGGCGACACCGCGACCCGGTCCCCGTAGCGCTCGAGCCTGTCGAGGAACGCCATCGACGCACGCTCCCTGCCTCCGTACAGCAGGTGCCAGTCCGCGTCGCGCGCCTCCGCCGCCTCGATCATCGGGAGCATCGGGGTGATCCCGATCCCGCCGGCGATGAACTGATAGCGCGGCGCGTGTACGAGTCCGAATGCGTTGCGCGGGCCGCGCACGCGGATCGTCGCACCCTCCTGCAGCTCGTCGTGGACGAACCGCGATCCGCCGCGGCTGTCCGGATCCAGCAGCACGCCGATCTCCCACGCCGAGCGGTTCGACGTGCTTCCGCAGAGCGAGTACTGGCGCGTCAGCCCGTCGCCCATCACAAGGTCGATGTGCGCACCGGGAGTCCACTCGGGCAGATCAGCGCCGTCCGGGTCGGCAAGCCCGAGCGCGACGACACCCTCGGCCGCCGTCTCCCGGCGACAGACGCGGAGGTCTAGCTCGACCTCCCGGTAGGCGGGTCTCTCCCGCGTCAACTGCTCGGTCTCGGTCACGACCCTCGCCTGACCGGGATCGAGTTGTACTGGTTGAGGAACAGCGCTCGCACTCGGGTCGGCTCGCCGTCAAGCGCGAGATCGGGGAAGCGGTCGATCGTCTGCTTGATCCACAGCTTCAGCTCCAGCCGCGCGAGGTTCGCACCGAGACAGAAGTGCCGGCCGCGCCCGCCGAACGCCTGGTGCTGGTCGAGCCCCTCGCGCGTGATGTCGAACTTATGCGGGTCTGTGAACACGCTCTCGTCGCGATTCGACGCCATGTACCACAGCAGCACACGGTCGTTCTCCTTGATCGTCTGGCCGTGGAGCTCGTAGTCCTCCGTCGCGGCCCGCGCCATGAACGCGAACGCGGGGGCGTAGCGGAGTCCCTCCTCGACCGTGGCGTCGAGCAGCTCGGGACCCTTGCGAAGCAGCGCGAGCTGATCCGGGTTCTGCAGAAGCGCGAGCATCGTCGCGCTGTACGTGGCCCGGGTCGAATCGTTGCCGGCCGACATCAGCAGGATGAAGAAGGTGGCGATCTCGAACTCGTTGAGCCGCTCGCCTTCCACCTCCGCATTCATCAACGCGGTGACGAGGTCATCGCGCGGTGCTTCGCGGCGCGCTTGGATCTGGCGGTTCACGTACTCGATGATCTCGGTGAAGATCGCCTGGGTGTCCTGCCATTGGTCGCGGATCTGCGGATCCTCGAAAGCGGTGAACACGTTCGTCCAATGCACGAGCGTCGGGTCATCCTCGGGCGGCGTGCCGAGCATCGACCCGATCACCCGTGCGGGGATCGGTCGCGCGACGTCCGCCACCAGGTCGAAGCGAACGCGATCGGCAACGCTCTCCAGCACCTCGGTGATGATCTGGTTGATGTGACCCTCGTGCTCGGCGACGCGATCGGGGGTGAAGACCTTCGTCACCAGGGCCTTGAGCCGGTCGTGCCGCGGCGGGTCCATCGAGATCATCTGCAGCCGCTGCACGTCCAACGGCACGCCGATGTCGTCGACAAGGAAGATGCCCCGGCGCTCGGAGGAGAAGGTCTTGAAGTCGCGCGTGACCGTGCGGACGTCCTCGTGTCGCGTGATCGACCAGAAGCCGCCCTCGTCGGGCGCGACCGCCTGCCGGCTGAAATGCACCGGCGCCTCACGCTGCATGCGCGCGAATAGGTCCCACGGTGGGCCGGCGTCCCAGACCGCCGGATCGGACAGGTCGATGCTGCCCAGGTCTGACTCGGTGATGGTGCTCATAGCTCTCCTTTGAAGACGGTCGATCGTGAACCGCCGGTCGGTAGAGGCCGAGGAAGCGAACCGCGCGTGACAGAGAGGCCGGTCGTCCGCAGCGGATCGCGGCACCCGGCGCAGTTCGGTGCCTGGACGTCCAAGGACATCGACATCGGGCCTCTCCTCGTCGAGCCGATCGTACGCTCGCGCGGGCGCCAGTGTCAACGGCCTCAGATCAGGTTGGTGTACGTCGACACCTGCCACGCGAACAGCGACATCGTCACGACGATGCAGATCACGAGCGGAAGGAACGAAAGGGTGTCCGAGCTTGTCTTGTTCATGTCAGGTGCCTTTCGAATCGGTGCTGAAGGACGACCTGAAGTCTGGGCGACAAGCCCGTCGATCGCTACGGAGCCGGCTCCGAGATTGCCGGCGCCGTTTTGGAGCCGGCTACAAGTTCTGATCGCCGCCGGGCCCGCGCATCGCTTCGCGCTCGAGCGCCCACCAAACCTCGAACGCGATGGCCGGCTCGCGGAGGGTCGCTCCGGTCAGCTCCTCGAAGCGCCCGATCCGGTAGCGGAGCGTGTTCTGATGCACGAACAGCCGCTCCGCCGCGCGCTCGACGTGCATCCCGCAGGCGAAGTACTCGCGCAGGCTGGCCTTGAGCTCGTCCGCGGACGCTGTCGCCCCGAGTGGCTCGAGGTATCGCGCGGACAGCGCCTCGCCGACATCGCGATCCGCCGCGACCGCCGCCCGCAGCCCTAGCGACGCGATGTCGTGAACCCCGGACAGACCGAACCCGTCGGCGGTCTCGAGTGCGCGCGTCGCAAAACGGAACGACTCCGCGAGTCGCTCGAGCGGTCGGGGCGGTCCGACGCCAACGACGCCGGCGATCTCACCGCTCGGGGGGTCGCGTAGGAATCCGGCCAGGTCCCCGTCGATCAGCGCGTTCAAGCCTCGCCGGTGCTTCAGCGCCTCGTGGAACCCCAGCGCCCGCTCGAGTTGATACCGCGCCTGATCGTCGCCGGCGCGAGCGCGCACCGCCACGTACTGCCGTGCCGGGTCAAGGCCATATGCCGTCGCCTGCACTCCGATCTCCGCAGGAGGCGTGCCGCCGAACAGGACGCCGCGGACAAACGTCGCTCGGTGCTCTTGATCCTGCCGGGCCAATTCGAGCTCCGCCAAACGATGGCCGCGAGCCGTCTCGACCATCGCCACGTCGGACCATGCGAGCACCGATGTGACGAACTCGAGCATCTCCGCATCCGTGTTCCCGAGCCGGGTGCCGAGCCTCCGGGCCGCGGAGACGCTGACCTCGATCCCGATCCGCCAGGCGCGCAGCAGCTCCTCGATTGGGACCCCAGCGAGCGCCTGCGAACGCCCGACGTCCGCGAGCTCGGCCAGCTCGCCCGTGCCCACGGCCTCCTGGCCGGCCCGGGCGCAGCGGATCGTGCACTCGAAGGATCGCTGGGCATCTCTGTCCAGCGTCTCGATCCGCAGGACCCGAAAGGTCGGCAGCTGCTCCTGCAGCCGCGTCCGGATCTCCCGTGTGATCGCAACACGGTCGGCGAGCAACTCATCGAACAGCGCATCCCACGTCGCGCGACCGTCGCTCGTTGGCTTGGCCATGATCCTCTCCCGCGTCAATTAGAAAGCTACTGACTTTTGACGCCGGCGACCGTTGCCGATTTAGATGTGTAATGGCAGCGACTTCGCCGGCGGCTCGGTGCCGGCGCCGAGCTGGCGGCGGGGAACCGTAGCGTTCGTCAGCAGGCTGTACTCGGCGCGCGAGTCGCTCCTCTTCTCGGCGCGCGTGGCGCGCCTGCTGGCCACGCTCCCTCCGGATGTGACCGAGGCGCCGGAGTTCCACGCCGCCGGGCTGGTGGCGGGCCTCCGCGGCCGGCTGTACCGCAGCTTCCCGCCGGTCGTAGCCCGTCTGCACGCACCATCGTTCGTGACTGCGAGGCTCGCCGCCGAGCGCCCCGATCTCGACCTGCGCGCCGGTGAGCTTGCGGAGGCGGCAAGCGTCCACTGCGCCCGCTCGATCAGCTCGCCGAGCGAAGCGCTCGCTGCGGTCGTACGGCGGCGCTGGCACCTGCCAGCGGGACGCGTGCAGATCGTGCCGAATCCGATCGACGACGCCCTCTTCGCCCCGGTTGGAGAAGATCGGGTTGTGCCCGGGAGCATCCTTGTCGTTGGACGGGTCGAGCGGGCCAAGGGCCAGGACCTGCTACTGGAGGCGCTGCCGAGGATCCGCGAGGCCGTGCCCGAGGCGCACATCCGTCTGATTGGCGCCGACGGGGGAGCGGCTGAGCAGCTGACAGATCGCGCACGTGAGCTGGGCGTCTCGGATGCGCTCGCCGTCGACGGCGCGCATGCGCGCGAGCACTTGCCGGTCGCTTACCGCTCGGCGTCGGTTTGCGTGGTGCCTTCGCGGTTCGAGGCGTTCCCGTACACCTGCCTGGAGGCGATGGCCTGCGGGCGTGCGGTGGTGGCGGCGCGAGTGGGAGGACTGCCCGAGGTCATCGGCGACCAGGTGGACGGCCTGCTGGTGGCGCACGAGGACCCCGCTGCGCTCGCGGCCGCCGTCCGTCGTCTGCTGCTCGACGGAGCCGAGCGTCACCGGCTCGGAGAGGCCGCTCGCGCTCGTGTGCTGGACGCGTTCGCCGCGCGGCGAAGTCGCGGCGCGGATGGCCGAGCTGTACGCGCGGGTGGCGCTATGAGCGAGCGTGTGCTGATCGTAAATGCCGACGACTTCGGCGCATCGGCAGGCATCAACCGTGGCATCGTCGAGGCGCACACGCGCGGGATCGTGACGAGCACGAGCCTGATGGTCACCGGCGCGGGCGCCCACGACGCGGTCGCGCTCGCCCGCGAGCATCCGTCGCTGGGAATCGGGCTGCATTGGGATCTCGATTCGAAGGGCGCGGGACTGAAAGCCGATCTCAGTGACGGCGCCGCCGTCCGGGCCGAGCTGGCTCGCCAGCTGCTGGCGTTTCACGAGCTGGTCGGTCGTCCGCCGACTCACGTCGACTCGCACCACCACGTCCACCGTGAGTTGGAGGTCAATCCAATCGCCCGCGAGCTCGTCGCTCCGCTTGGCGTACCGCTGCGCGATGACGGCCGTGTGGCGTTCATCGGCGGGTTCTACGGCCAATGGGAGTACGGCGTCACCGACCTGGAGCACATCAGGCGCGACTTCCTGAGGTGGATCCTGCGCAACGAGATCGGCGACGGTTGGACCGAGCTCGGGTGCCACCCCGGCTACGTCCAAGACGACTTCACTTCGATCTACCTCTCCGAGCGCGAGGTCGAGCTCGCGACGCTCTGCGACCCGCTCGTCCGCCAGGAGGTCGACGTGCTCGGGATCCGCCTGGCGAGCTATGCCGAGCTCGGCGGGGGACCTCGCTGATCAGGGTGCGCCGAGGCTCAGTTCGTGAGCGTCACTCGCCGCGTGTAGAGGAGCCGGCGCTTTGAGGCGGTCGTGATGGTGGTCTTGAGCACCAGCGACAGGTGGTGCCGGAGTTTGAGCGTCCGACGGTAGGAGGCGGTCAGCCGGATCCTCAGCTTGTACGAGCGGGCTGCCAGGGATGGCGCGTCGAGCTCGCGACATAGCTTTCACGCCCATCCCGGTGAGAGCAAGCAGCGTCGCAGTCATGCGCGCCGCTGCCTGCGCGAGCACGATCCTGGCGGTGACCCACGTCCCGCGCTGCTGCCGCGCGACGGCGATCGATTTCACGACCGGCCCGGGTCCACCGCCGCCCGTGCCTCCACCGCCGCCCGTGCCTCCGGTGCCGCCGCTGTCGCCGGTGCCCCCACGGCGCCGGGTGGGCGGTGAACTGACGGTGTAGGTTGGCCGGCCGCCGGGCAGGTTCCCGTTGCTTTCCGTCAACAGGTAGTAGGTGCCGGGCTCGGCGAACGTCCAGTCGATCGTCTCGGTGTCGTCCATGGTGGCGATCGTGCCCGCCCTGCTGGCGTCTCCGCCGACCTGCTGGTTGGTCTGATCGATCAGCGTCGCGTACACCGGGCAGTAGTCGTCGTCGGTGGAGTTGCAGCTCTGCAGGGTGTTCGAAACCGTGAAGTGGAGGCTCTCAGGTGCCGAGGCCACCCGGAACGCGAGATAGTCCACATCGTTCGGGTTTGAGAACGCGCCCGAGTAGCTCACGCCCGGAGCGAGCGGACCGTAGGCTGGGCGATCGTCTCGTCCGGGCCCGCACCGACGAGGTCGGCGTTCGCTACCGAAGCTGAGACGGCTGCGCCCGCAGCCATGAGCGCGACGAGCAGCTGCCACGCGGCGGCCGAACCAGCAGTTGCCTACCTCCAACCGTGTACCTCGCGGACTCCGACGAGGCGTACGCGCACTTCGACCCGCGCCGGGCGCGTCGGTACGGACAGCGACAAAAAGTTGCGCACCGCGCCGCTGTGGTTGCAGAACGGACACGTGATCGGGTGCGCCGGTGAGACAGGGCCCGGGCCGATGGCGACGGGGGCGTCGCAGCGGTTGCACGCGAGTGAGCCGATCCCGAGACGTTCGGAGGCGGCCGGCCGGCGGCGTTCCTCGCGCAGCCCAGCGACGGGCGTGGCACGGTCCAGCCGAAGCTGGTGCGAGTCGCCGATGCCGCGGTAGGTCGCCACGGATCAAGTCTAGGCGGGAGCACGGTTATCGTTGCGTGCCGAAATGATCCTGGTCACGGGCGCGTCCGGAAATGTCGGCGGCGAGCTGGTTCGGGGGCTCGCCGAACTCGGCGAGCAGGTGCGCGTGCTCGTCCGAACCGACGGCGGCAGACAGTGGCCGGCCGGCACGTCCGCGTTCGTCGCCGACCTGGATCGGCCGGAGACGCTCGCTCCCGCGCTCTCGGGCGCACGCGAAGTGTTTCTGATGAGCGGCTACCCCGGAGTGCTCGACGAGATCCGCAAGGCCGGCGTCGAGCAAGTGGTGCTGCTCTCCGGCGGTGCAGCTGTCGCGAACAACGTCGAGAACCCGGTCTCTCGCTACATGATCGAGACCGAGAACGCGGTTCGCGAGTCCGGCGTCCGATGGACGATCCTTCGGCCTCACGCCTTTATGTCGAACGCGCGGCGCTGGGCGCCGCAGCTGTCGGTGGGGGATGTCGTTCGGGCCCCGTTCGCGTCGACCAGCGTCTCGAGCATCGATCCGTTCGACATCGCGGCGGTCGCCGCGCGGGCGCTGCTCTCCGATCAGCACGGAGCCCAGGCGTATCGCCTCAGCGGCCCCGAGTCGATCACACCGGCCGAACAGGTGCGTGTGCTGGCGGGCGTGCTTGGACGTGAGCTTCGCTTCGAACCCGTGTCCGACGAGGACGCAAGGGCCGAGCTGCGGGCGAACATGCCCCCGGACTACGCCGATGCGCTGTTCGGCTTCTCCACGGGCGAGACGCTCGACGAATCTCGCGTGCTACCGACGGTGCAGGAGGTAACAGGCCGGCCACCGCGGGCCTTTGACGCCTGGGCAGCTGCCCACGCCGCTGCGTTTGGCGCCGCGTGAACGCGAGCCGCCGGTGGCCGTTCCCCTGGCCCTAGCCGCCGCCTTGCCCCTGGCCGCCACCCCGACCCTGCCCTTGGCCGCCGCCTTGCCCTTGCCCACTTCCCTGACCCTCGCCGCTTCCCTGGCCCTGGCCGCCACCCTGACCCTGCCCTTGGCCGCCGCCTTGCCCTTGCCCACTTCCCTGGCCCTGGCCGCTTCCCTGGCCCTGCCCGCTTCCTTCGCTCTGGCCGCTTCCCTGACCCTGCAAGCTTCCCTGACCCTGGCCGCCACCGCCGCCCTGGCCCTGGCTGCTGTCGCCGTTGCCTGAACCGCCGCCGTCCCCGTGACCGCCGCCCTGCCCCTGGCCGCCGGAGCCGCTGCTTCCGGTTCCGCCGCCAGCGACCTGGCCGGAGCCGACGGCCGGTGGCTGGTGAGAGCCGGCGCGGTGGCGTGCGAGGCTCAGGCTACCGGCGCCGGCGCCGCCGGCGGCGCCGTGGGGACTGGGCTTCACGGGCGCCACGCCGTGGAGGGCGACGCGCCGCTGACGGCCGTGGCCTCGCTCGGCGCTGGCGCTTCGGCGATGCGCGCGCCCATGAGCTGCTGCGCCGCGTTCGGGACGCTTGGTGAGCCGAGAGACCGTCCCGATCCCCGTGCCGGGGGGCACTGACCCCTGCGGCAATAGCCTCAGCGCGACCGGCGTCGCGGCGGCGTGGCCGTTCCGGGGAGCCAGCGTGCTCGCGAGGACCACTCTGCGCAGCTGCGCCTGCAGCGAAGCGGAAGGAGTCCGCGAGAGGCGGTTGCCGCTAGCGACGAAGCCACCGACCGCGAGCCCGCTGACGACGGTGACGAGGACTGCTGCCGTCCCGAAGTGGGCCAGCCCCCCGGTGCCGATCCCGATGCCCGCGCCCGTGCTCACGGCGACTCCGGCAGCGGCGCCGCCGATGCCGATCGCCCCGATCACCGCCTGGTGGAGCGCAGCAGACGGGATCACCGGGAGGACGACCGCGAGGCCCGCGCGCTGCTTGCGCAGCTGGGCTCTGAAGTCCCGGCAGCCCGAACAGGTCTTGAGGTGGCGCTGCACCTCGCGGCGCCGAAGCGCTCCACCACTCAGCACCGACAGCTGCTCGCGGATGTGCTCGCAGGGCGCCTCGCGGGCCTCGCGCCAGTGGCCGAGGGTCGTGCGCGCCTGGAACACGAGGGCCTTCACCGAAGCCTCGTGTCGGCCGAGCACATCGCCGATGTCCGCGTGCGAGAAGCCCGAGAGCTCGGACAACACGAGCGCCGTCCGCTGCTCCTCGGGCAGCTCCTGAAGGTCGCGCAACAGCGCGCGCAGCTCCGCTCGCTGCTCAACCTCCTCGGCAAGGCCGGACGTGGAGGGATAGTCCTCCAGCTCCACTGACTCGGGCCCTCGGGCGCGAATCGCCGACAGGCAATCGTTTCTGGCGACCGCGTACAGCCATGCCCGCAAGAACTTGGGCGGCGGACGATCGGCACGCTGCAGATACGACCACGCCGACACAAATGCACGCTGCAGCGCCTCCTCGGCCTCGTCCTGGGAGCCGAGGATGTGCCTGCACATCGACAACAGTGGACGGCTGTGCCGGTCGTACGCGACCTCGAAGGCAGCCTCGTTCCCGCGACTCATTTCGCGAGCCAGTTGCTCGTCGCTCGCTAGCGCCAGTAACCGCTTTGGCGCGTGTACGCGCAACCCCTGCTCGACTCGATGCGTCACCGACGACAAATCCGGCCTCCAATGCCTC
Source organism: uncultured Solirubrobacteraceae bacterium (assembly GCA_963712675.1). GTDB lineage: Bacteria > Actinomycetota > Thermoleophilia > Solirubrobacterales > Solirubrobacteraceae > Palsa-465. Next base: position 195,263 of record CAVQJF010000011.1, on the reverse strand, counting down.
GGCCGACAGTTTTACCGGTTTTTTGTCTATGTCAAGCAAAACGCACCAAATCCGACCCAAGCGGTTAGGCCAAAGCAGCACCGCCGTCGAGCCGCAGAATCGCGCCGGTGCAGTAGCTCGATGCCTCCGAGGCGAGGTACAACGCAGCACCGACGATCTCCTCAGGCTCGCCGATACGCTGCAGCGCGATCGTCGATCGCGCCATCTCGTCGACCGCGTCCGCGTCGCCCCATGCCTTGGCGATGTCCGTGCGAAACATGCCGCACATCACCGCGTTGACGCGAACCTTCGGCGCGAGCGCCTTCGCGAACCCCTCCGTCAGCGCGTTCAGTCCCGCCTTCGCGGCCGCGTATGGAAGAACGCCGCCGTTCGGCCGGATCGCGGCGATCGATGAGATGTTGATGATCGAGCCACCGCGCGCCGCGGCCATCCGGCTGCCGATGTTCGCGGCCAGCCGGAACGGCCCCTTCATGTTGACGGCGACAACCTTGTCCCAGAGCGCCTCGGTCACAGCGTCGACCGCGGGGTAGACGGGCGACATGCCGGCGTTGTTGACGAGCACGTCGACGCCACCGAAACGGGCGTAGGCGGCATCGACGAGCGCGTCGCACTGATCCCAGTCGCTCACGTTGCAGCCGAGCGGCAGGGCGGCAATCCCGAAGGCGGCCTGCACCTCGCGAGCCAGCTCCTCGCACGCCTCGAGCTTGCGGCTCGCGATCACGACATCGGCACCGTGCGCGGCGAATGCACGAACGATCTCGCGTCCGAGCCCGCGGCTGCCGCCGGTCACAACCGCGACCTTCCCGGTCAAGTCAAGGAGATCCTCGGTCACCGCTCGTACCTTCGCAGACACAGGTTCTTGTACGCACGATCGCCGATCGGGCTCGACTACGTGAGAGACTCCGCCGGTGCCCCGGCTCTCCAGCCGCGATCGGATTGAGGCGACGATCACGCGCGTCGGCAGCGCGCTGCCGTCCGCGGTGCAGGTGCGCCTCTCGGGCCGCGCGCCGGTGCGTATCGACGGCCTCGCGCTCGACCCCGGGGTGCAGTTCGCGCTCCGGGCGCTCGAGGTGCGGGGCAGTCCGACCGTGATCGGGGCCGCGGACAGCAACCCGACGCCGGATGCCGTCAGGGAGCGCACACATCGGGACGCCGTCGTGAACTCGCTGTACCGCACTGAGGTCGGCGACGTCCGCGAATTGACTGTCGATGGCGCCGACGGTCCGCTCCGCGCGCGCCACTACACCCCGCCCGGGTCGGGGGCGGCATGGCCGCTGCTCGTCTATCTGCACGGCGGCGGGATGACGATCGGCGACCTCGAGACCCACGACGAGCCGTGCCGAATGCTGTGCCGCCATGCCGACGTGCACGTGCTGTCGGTCGAGTACCGGCTCGCGCCCGAGCACCCGTTCCCGGCCGCGGTCCACGACGCGGTCGCCGCGTTCCGCTGGGCCGCGTCGCACGCAGTCTCGCTCGGGGCGGACCCCGAGCGCGTCGCGGTCGGCGGCGACAGCGCCGGTGGCAACCTCAGCGCTGTCGCGTCGCAGATCACGGCCCGTGACGGTGCCGGGCCGGCGCCCGCGCTGCAGCTGTTGATCTACCCGAGCGCCGACTACGCACACGAGACCGAATCGCGGCGCCTGTTCGCCGACGGCTTCTACCTCTCCTCCGGCTCCCGTCGCTGGTTCGACCACCACTACCTCGACGGCACCGGAGCCGACCGCACCGACCCGCGGATCTCGCCCCTGCTCGCGAGCGATCTGTCCGGGCTCGCGCCGGCGGTCGTCGTCACCGCCGGGTTCGACCCGCTGCGCGACGAGGGCGAGGCCTACGCCGCCGCGATGCTGGCGGCCGGGACGCGGGTCTCGGCCTACCGGGCGGCGGGGATGATCCACGGCTTCCTGCACATGACGGCGCTGCGAGGCCCGCGCGACGAGGTGCTGCGGATCGCCGGGATGGTGCGGGCGGCGCTGGCGTAGGACCCTGCGAAGTCCAGCTACTTGCTCGGGAGCGCCGTTTCGATCGCGCTGACGATCTTCGGGTCCTCGGGCTTGACGTTGGTCGCCCAGCGCGCGACCAGCCGTCCATCGGCGCCGACCAGGTACTTGGTGAAGTTCCACACCGGCGGTCCGGAGTTCGGCTGCTGTGCCAGGTCGCGCCACAGTGGCGACGGGTCGGCGCGAACCGAGCTCCGCTCGGTGAGCGGGAACTTGACGCCGTAGGTCGTGTCGCAGAACGTGGCGATCTCCTCGGCGTCGTCGAACTCCTGGCCGGCGAAGTCGGCGGACGGCGTCCCGATCACCTCGAGGCCGCGATCGTGGTAGCGGTCATACAGCGCCTGCAGGCCCGCGTAGTGGGGCGTGAACCCGCACTTGCTGGCCGTGTTGACGATCAAGGTCGGGTGCCCGCGGAGTGAGGACATGTCGAGCTCCCCGCCGTCGAGCAGCTTGACGGTGTGCGCGTAGATGTCGCTCGGCTCGGAGAGCTTCGGCTTGCGGCGGAGATACATGGTGGCTGTCGAGAGGATGCTCATGGCGGAGCACCATAGACTGCCCCGCCTCCTATGGCCACGATTCCACGTCTCCCCCTGGTGCCCGATCCGCTCGGGCGCATCCACGTCCCGCAGGACCTCGGACCAATCACGACGATCGGCGCCGAGGTTGACGCCGAGAGCGTCGGGCTGACCGAGCGCAAGCTCGACCGGATCTGGAGCTCGGCGCGGGGGCTGTACCGCAGCGGCGTGCATCCGGCGCTCCAGCTTTGCCTGCGCCGCAACGGCCAGGTAGTACTCGACCGTGCGATCGGCCACGCCAGGGGCAACGGCCCGCGTGACAACCGGGACACGCCGAAGGTCCTCGCCACGCCCGACACGCCGTTCTGCGTGTTCTCCACCTCGAAGGGGATCACCGCGCTGGTCATCCACCTGCTGCAGGAGCGAGGCGCGCTCAACATCGCCGACAAGGTCACCGACTACATCCCGGAGTACGGCGTGCACGGTAAGGGCGAGACGACGATCGCGCACGTGCTCGCCCATCGGGCCGGCGTGCCGAACCTGCCGCCGGCGCTGCTCGGCGTCGATCGAATGGGCGACGACGAGTTCGTCGTGCGCACGATCTCGGATGCCAAGCCGTTCGCCAAGCCGGGCACGCTGCTCGCCTACCACGCTGTGACCGGAGGCTTCATCCTCGGCGAGATCGTCCGGCGGGCGACCGGCAAGACGATCCGGGAGGTGATCGCGGAGGAGATTCTCGACCCGCTGAGCTTCCGCTGGGGCAACTACGGCGTGGCGCCGGAGGACGTTGGGAAGGTGGGGCTCAACTACCTCACCGGACCCCGGCTGCTGCCGCCGCTCTCGACACTCGCGAAGCGCGCGCTGGGCCGTCCGGTCGCAGACGTGGTCGAGTTGTCGAACGACGAGCGGTTCGTTACGTCGGTGATTCCCGCGGCGAGCGTGATGACGAGCGGCAACGAGCTGTCGCGATTCTTCGAGATCTTCCGGGCCGGCGGCACGCTCGACGGCGTCCGCGTCGTAGAGCCCGCGACGATCAGGCGCGCACTGGAGGAGCAATCCCGGCTCGAGATCGATCTGACGCTCGGGTTCCCGACGCGCTTCAGCTACGGGCTGATGCTCGGGGCCAAGGTCGTCAGCCTGTACGGGCTCGACACCGACCTAGCGTTCGGGCACCTGGGCTTCATCAACATCATGGGCTGGGCCGACCCCGAACGCGGCATCTCGGGCGGCCTGATCACGAGCGGCAAGGCGCTCGTGTATCCCGAGGTGGTCCGCTTCTACGGCCTCATGCAACGGATCGCGTCTGAGATCCCGAAGCTGCCGGAGTCCGAACGGCCCTTCTAGCGCCCTGCCGCGCGTTGTGACGAATGTCGCGTTGTCGCTCTTGAAACCGGATTACAGTGCCGCGCGCAGGTCACAATCCCACGGGACCGGGAGGCTCCTCATGGTGAAGGTGTTTGGCGTGGACCGCCGTTCAAGGCGGGCATTGTCGGTCGCGCTCGCAGGGGTGTGCGCGGTCTTGGTCGGATTCGCAGGGTCGGCTCGCGCGGCGCTGCCCGCGGGCGAGGTGTATGTCGACGACTACGGCACCGGCGCCGTGTCGCAGTTCACATTCAACGCGTCCGGCGCGCTGTCGCCGATGGCGTACGCCACGGTAGCCGCGGACCCTTCACCTATTTACGCCGCCGTCAGCCCGAACGGCAAATACGTGTACGTCGCGTCATTTAACGGCGGCGACGTCTCCCAGTACGCGGTCGACCCGAGCGGACTACTGGCGGGGTCACTCGTGCCGCTCACGCCCGCGCACGTCCCGGCCGGCCCGTGCCCGGCCGCCGTAGCGGTCAACAAGACGAGCACGACCGCCTACGTTGCCGACGCCTGTGGCTTCGGCGTCTGGCAGTACCACATCAACTCCAACGGCACCCTGACGCCGTTGTCGCCCGCGTCGGTTCCGGGCGGTAGTAATTCGATCCAGATTGCCGCCAGCTCGAATGGCAAGAGCGTCTACGTGACGAACAACGGCGACGGCACGGTCTCCCAGTACAACGCCGCGTCGAGCGGCGCGCTGACACCGATGACTCCGGCAACGGTGTCGGTGGGGCCGTGCGCCTGGGGATTGGCCGTCAGCCCGAACGCCAAGAGTGTTTACGTCGGCGAGCCGTGCGCGAACGACGTTGTACACCTCGCTGCATCGTCGACCGGAGCGTTGACGCCGCTCACGGTGACCCCGACTGGGTCATTCCCGCTCGGGTTGGCGGTCAGCCCGAGCGGTAAGGCGGTGTTCGTCGCCAACCAGAACGACAGCACGATCTCGCAGTACTCCGCGAGCCTGACCGGCGCGCTCGCCGCGGCCTCGCCGCCCGTTATTGCCTCGGGCGGGGGGGTGTCCGACGTCGCCGTCTCTCCGCTCGGCAAGAGCGCGTACGCCGTCGGCCAGATCGACGACACGCTGTGGCAGTACGTCGTAAACGCCAACGGCACGCTATCAGCGATGGTGCCCAGCTCGGTCCCGCTGCCCGCGGCCGCAGGCGCATATGGGCTCGTGGTTCGCAAGTAGTCAGGGTCGCTCAGACTGCGAGCAGGTCTTCCTGGTTGACCGGCGCGCATGCGCGCCGGTCAACCGGGCACGCACGCCCCCCTAGACCGCAACGAGCTCCGGCTCGGCCACCGACGACCGTGTGACGAAGGGCTCGGGCACTGGCGACGTTTCGCCACCGCGGTCCGGCAGCGCGAGCCTGAAGATCTTCTTGACGACCGAGCCGAACTGCTTGCGCAGCGGGCCGGTGTTGTATGGCAGGCCGTAGCGCTCGCAGATCTCGCGGACGTCGACCGCGATCTCGGCGTACCGGTGCGCGGGGATGTCCGGGAACAGGTGGTGCTCGATCTGGTGCGACAGGTTGCCCGACAGGATGTGGAACAGCCGGCTGCCGGACAGGTTCGCCGAGCCGAGCATCTGGCGCATGTACCAGCCACCGCGAGTCTCGTTCTCAGCCTCCTCAAGGCTGAACTCGTGCGTCCCGTCGGGGAAGTGTCCGCAGAAGATGATCATGAACGACCACACGTTGCGGGTCAGGTTCGCGGTCAGGTTGCCGGCGGCGGTGAACGGCGCGCCGGGCCCCGCGAGCAGTGGGAACAGGACGTAGTCCTTGAGCACCTGGCGGCGGCCCTTCTCCCAGATCGCGCGCAGGATGTCGCGCTTGTCAGACAGCTTGATCTCGCCGGCCTCGATCCGCTCGACCTCGAGGTCGTGGACCGCGACGCCCCACTCGAACAGCAGCGCGAGCAGGGTCGCGTAGATCGGGTTGCCGAGGTCGCGCGGCCGCCACCGCTGGTCCTCCGACATCCGGAGCACGCCGTAGCCGATATCGCGGTCCATCCCGAGCACGTTCGTGTGCGTGTGATGCATGTAGTTGTGCGAATGGCGCCACTGGTCACCCGGACACGCTGTGTCCCACTCGAAGCGCTTTGAATCGAGCGCCGGATCCTTCATCCAGTCGTACTGGCCATGCATCACGTTGTGGCCGATCTCCATGTTGTCGAGGATCTTCGACAGCGACAGCGCGGTCACGCCGCCGAGCCATGCCGGCGGCAGGAAGCCGACCTCGAGCAGCGCCCGCCCAGCGATCTCGAGGCCGCGCTGAGCCTTGATCATTCGGCGGATGTAGTCCGCATCGCGCTCGCCAAGATCGGCGACCGTCCGGTTGCGCAGCTCGTCGAGCTCGCGGCCGAGCGCGTCGATCTGCTCCGGGGTGAGTTGGGGGTGTGGTGTCGGCATGTTCAGGTTCCTCTCTCTGGTTTCAGAGCCTCAAAGTTCGAGTGCGACGTCCCCGGCGGGGACCGATATGCACAGCTGAATGTCCTCGTCCTCCTCCTCGGAGATCTCTCCGGTGAGGAGGTTGCGAACCGCGCCCGCGGACTTGCGGCACTTGCACGTGCGGCAGATGCCCATCCGGCAGCCGAAGTCGGGCGACAGCCCGGCGGCCTCGGCTTGTTCGAGCAGCGAGCCCGAGCCGATCTCGGCCGTCGCGTTGCTGCGCAGGAAGTGCAGGGTCCCGGTCGCAGCCGCGCCGGCGTGCGCGAGCGTCGGCGGGGTGAACGTCTCGGCGAGCACGCGCTCGGGCGCGAACGCGCCGCGTACGGCATCAATCAGCTGCGGAGGTCCGCACACGGCCGCGGTGGCGCCGTCGGTGTCCGGCGGAGCGCTGAAGCGCTCCCCGCCCTCGCGCGTCGCGACGTACTCGACAGCGATCCCGCGATGGCGAGCGGCGAGCGCCTCGACCTCTGGGCGGTACAACCAATCGGCGGCGGTCCGCGCGTAGTGCACGAACGTGACCTGACCGTCGTACTCCTCGTCGCACAAGGTGCGCAGCATCGACAGCACCGGCGTGATCCCGCTGCCGCCGCTGATCAGGTACAGCCGCTCGGGCCGCGACGCCGGCAGCGCGAAGTCGCCCTGCGCCGCGCCGAGGTGCACGGTTGTCCCGCGACGGGCGCCGGCGATCAGGTGGTTCGAGACGAGACCGTCGGGATGCGAGGTCACCGTCAGCTCGAAGGTCCGATCGGCTCCGCTCGCCGAGGAGGCGGGCGAATACGTGCGCGTCCGGCGGACGCCGTCGATCTCGACTCCGACGCGGACGAACTGGCCGGCGCGGAAGCCGCCCCAGGCTCGGTTGGGCGCGAGCGTCAGCGTGACGCTGCGCTCGGTCTGCCGGCGCACGTCGATCACCTCGGCGCGCGCGTCGCGGATCGTCAGCTCAGGCCGGACCAGCTCGAGGTACCGATCGATCCCGTGCGGGCCGACGAGCAGGTCGACGAACTTCGAGCCGAGGAGCCGGCGGGTGGGTGTCAGGGTGGTCATCGCTTTGCCAAAGTTAGTGGACAAGTGTTCACGAAGTACTCTAGTGATGTATACCCGCCCCCGTCAATGGCTAATATCAGTTCTGTGATCAGGTGCACACGATGTCGGTGAACAGACGTACACATGGGGGGTCGCGCTCGCACAAGTCCTCGCGGCCGAGCGCAAGAGCCTCATCCCAGCCTCGCGAACGGCGAACCCAGGCCGAGCGCCGCGAGCACACGCGCCAAGCGCTGCTCGACGCCGCGCTCGCGCAGATCGATGGGGGCGTGAGCTTCGACGCGCTCAGCCTGCGAAGCGTCGCGCGCGCCGCCGGTGTTGTCCCGACGGCGTTCTACCGCCACTTCGCGAGCATGGACGAGCTCGGTCTGGCGCTCGTCGAAGAGTCGTTCCGGACGTTGAGGGCGATGCTGCGCGACGCGCGCGAGGGCGGCCTGCCCCCGGAGCGGATCATCCACCGGTCGGTCGAGATCCTGGTCGGGCACGTCCGCGCCAACCGGCTGCACTTCACCTTCGTCGCGCGCGTACGCTCGAGCGCCAACGGGGTTCTCCGCCACGCCGTCCGGACCGAGATCCGCCTGCTGACGAGCGAGCTCGCGACCGATCTCGCCCGCTTCCCGGTGCTCCGTGAGTGGACCACCGAGGACCTGCAGATGCTCGCCGGGGTGCTGGTCAACACGATGATCGCGATCGTCGAAGCGATCCTGGAGCTGCCGGCATCCGGGTTCGATGGGGACGGCGCGGCCGCGCTGAGAGATATCTCGCGGATTGCCGAGAAGCAGCTGCGCCTGCCACTGCTCGCCGTCCCGAACTGGCGCAGCACGCCCTGATCCAGATACGGTCCGGGTCACGATGTCGACCTCCAGCGACCAGCGAGCCGAGCAACTCACCGCCCTCGCCGACCTGATCGTGCGCACCGGCGCCAACGTCCAGCCCGGGCAGATCGTCGCCCTCTCCTCGGAGCCCGGGAAAGAGGATCTGAGCCGTGCGATCGCGCATGCCGCGTACGCGCAGGGGGCCAAGTTCGTCGACCTGTCGGTTTCCGATCCGCATTTCAAGCGCGCCCGCGCCCTGCAGGCCGATCCGGAGACGCTCGGGTTCGTGCCGCCGTGGATCGGCGAGCGGGTGCTGGCGCTAGGCGAGGCCCGCGCGGCGCGGATCTCGCTCTCGGGCCCCGTCGAACCCCACCTGATGAAGGACATCGACCCCGACCTCGTCGGCCGCGACATGCTGCCGCGGGTCCGGGAATCGGGCGACGTCGTCAACGCCCGCACGACCAACTGGACGATCGCGCCATGCCCGACCGCCGGCTGGGCGGAGCTCGTACATCCGGAGCTCGACCCAGCGGCGGCGCTCGACCGGCTGTGGGAGCAGATCGCCCACATCTGCAGACTGGACGAGCCCGATCCGGTGGCGGCGTGGGACACCCGCCTTGACCGGCTGATCGAGGTCGCCGAGAAGCTCACCTCTGCGGCGCTCGACAAGGTGCGCTTCGAGGGCCCCGGAACCGACCTGACCATCGGGCTGCTCCCGAGCAGCCGCTGGATGGGTGCTCGGTTCTCGACCATCGACGGCATCGTGCACCTGCCGAACATCCCGACCGAAGAGGTGTTCACGACCCCGGATCCCGAGCGGGTCGACGGGACCGTCCGCTCAACCAAGCCGCTGTTCACCTCGGGCACCGCGATCACCGGCATCGAAGTCCGCTTCGAGGCCGGCCGGGCGGTTCAGATCGATGCCGATGAGGGGGCCGAGACGCTGCGTGCGATCGCGTCCAGAGATGCCGGCGGCGTGCGGCTGGGCGAGGTCGCGCTGGTCGACCGCGAGGGCAGGATCGGGCCGCTCGACACGGTCTTCTACGACACGCTTCTGGATGAGAACGCGGCCAGCCACATCGCGCTCGGGCAGGGATTCCTGTTCGTCGTCGGGGACGAGGACGCCGACCGCGTGAACCGCTCAGAGATCCACGTCGACTTCATGATTGGCGGCGATGAGGTCGCCGTCACCGGCGTGACGGGCGACGGGCGCGAACTGCCTCTGCTTCGCGGCGGCAGCTGGCAGATCTGAGACCGCCTGCGGTTCTTGCCGGAGGGCGGAACGAACTGCAGGTCGTGGCGAACCAACGCCCGATACGCTTGGCGCCCAAGCTCCAAGGAGAGGTGCCGGAGCGGTTGAACGGGCGCGACTGGAAATCGCGTAACGGGGGTTAACCTCGTTCGGGGGTTCGAATCCCCCCCTCTCCGTTGGTCGTGCCGCGATCAGCTGCTCGGCACAGCGCGGGGCCGCCGCGCCAGCGCGCGACGGTCGGCATCCGTCGGCTCGAGCACAATCAGCGCCGCCAGTGGCGACCCGCAGCGACCGATCCTGGCGTGCAGACGGACGCCTTCGCTCCCCACCGGCCGCAACAGCATGTGCGTCGGCTTGACTCCCGCCACGCCGCTCGTCGCCTCCGCGACGGCCGCGATCAGCCTCGTCGCCGCCTGTGGCTCGCTGGCAGCCGGAACGAGCAGTTCGGTCAGCGGCTTGCGCACGACGGCCCGCTCGCGCGCGTTGAGCAGCTCCTCAGCTCGATGCGAGATGGCGTCGATGATCAGCTGCTCGTCGATCACCAGGAAGGCGTCGTGCTCCGAAGGCGCCATCCGGCTGGCGGTCTCGAGCAGCAGACCGAACCCGCAAGCCGCGCAGACCCGGTCAAAACGGGCGCGCGACTCGACCGACGGGCCGCCGCGCCCGCAGTAGCCACAGAACCACGACCTCGGCTCGGTGGCGTCGAATCCTCCACCAACCGCCCGTAGCCCCGACGGATCTCTGTCGTCGTCCACCTTGCCCCGTATAGGCATCTATTTACAAGAACGACCCGCCAAGCAGAAGGTTGGAAAGAAACTTGGCGGCCCTGGGACGAGTCTAGCCTGAAATCAGGGGCGTCAACAATCGTCTTTCTCGTATTTCGTGCCAACGCGAGACCGACGGGCGTTTCCCCGAATCCTCAACCCGTAAACACCACATCGCGGATTTGTGAACGGGTTTCACGCAAGTTTCCAACCTCGATCCACTGCAATCGTTTGGGCATTGAAGGCGAAAATGAACTATCTCGGGTCATCATCGCGCCCAGCGCTGAAGCTGGTGTCCGGTCCGCAGCACGAAGCCGCCGGCTGGACGTGGTTCTGCGGTCACTGCGCCGTCCCGTCTCCGGGCGGCGAAGCGCCCGCGCCGACCGCTCGGGTGTGTCGCGCGTGCGGGCTCGGACTGCTGCTCGAGACCCGCGAGGATGCGGCGCCCGGTCCGCGGGACGCGTTCCTCGTCGTCGATTCGGCGCTGCTCGTGCAGGCGATGTCAGAGCAGGCCGAAAACCTGCTCAAGGTTCGCGAGGACCTCGCCGTCAACCGGCCGCTCGTCGAACTGATCGTGCCGGCCGATACCGAGGGCGCTGCTCGTGGTGGCTTCGCCCAGGCGATCGCAGATGCGGTCGGAAAAGGCGATCACGCGTCGTATGCGTTCGTGCGCCCGTGGAATACGTTCGGCGTCCGCGTCCGGGCTCGGATCGTGGCCTGCGGTCCACCCCGCGCTGCACTGATCGTGCTCGAAGCACCCCGGCGCGGCAACCTGCGCGCCGTCCACGCTTAGGCAGCGGGCGGGAGTATCTCCGGGGCGCCGCAGCGCGTCAGCGCGCTCGGAAGCCTGACCGAGCCGTCCTCCAGCTGCCCGTTCTCGAGCAAAGCGATGATCGTCCGCCCCACGGCGACCGCGGTGCCGTTGAGCGTATGGGCGTAGGCCGGCTTGCCGTCCGCATTGCGATACCGAAGCTCGAGCCTCCGGGCCTGGTAATCGGTCGTATCCGAGCAGGACGTCAGCTCGCGGTAGCGGCCCTGACCCGGGAGCCACGCCTCGCAGTCGTACTTCTTCGATGCCGAGGCGCCCAGGTCCGAGACCGCGATTGCGACCACGCGATAGGGGATCTCCAACTCCTGGAGGATCGACTCCTCGATGCCGAGCAGCCGCTCGTGCTCGGCGGGACCTTCTTCGGGCGTGACGTACGAGAACATCTCGACCTTGTCGAACTGGTGGACGCGGAAGATGCCTCGGGTGTCCTTGCCGGCCGCGCCCGCCTCCCGCCGGAAGCAGGGCGAGAAGCCCGCGTAGCGTCGCGGCAGCTCATCGGCGTCGAGGATCTCCTCGCGGTGGATCGACGCGAGTGCCACCTCAGAGGTGCCGACCAGATACAGATCGTCGTCGGCGAGCCGGTAGATCTGCTGCTCGGTGTCCGGGAGAAAGCCGGTCCCGTACAGCGCCTGCTCGCGGACGAGCACCGGCGGGATCACGGGTTCAAAGCCCTCCGCGGCGAGCTTCTCGAGCGCGTAGCGGACGAGCGCAAGTTCGAGCATCACCAGCTCCCCGCGCAGGTACGCGAAGCGCGAACCGGACATCCGCGCCGCCCGCTCGATGTCGATCCGGGGGCCCGCGAGCTCTAGGTGGTCGCGACCGGTGGCGCCGGCCTCGCCGACCTCGCGCAGGACCGTGTCCTCGTCGGGAGCATCCGCTGCCGGCAGACTCGGGAGCGCCGCCAGTTCGGCGTCGCGCTGGGCACGAAGCGCCGATTCGGCATCGCTCAGCTCCCGGCCGCGGGCCGCGAGCGCAGACAGCTGCTCACGCTCCTCAGCGGTCGGCGCGCCCTTTCGGCCCCGGCTCGCCTGGTTCTGCTCGGCGCGGAGCTCCTCGAGCGCTGCGGTCGCCTCGCGCCAGCGCTCGTCGAGCGCGAGCACCTCGTCGACGGCCGCCGCAGCGTCCGATCCCCGTCTCGCGAGCGCGGTGCGGACGGCATCCGGGTCGCGGCGGATCAGCCTGATGTCGAGCACTGCCGGCGCGCGGGGGCCGCTATGGGCCCGACGCGATCAGCGCCGCGGTGGCGGGCGGCAGCGTCCCGATCGGCTCGGTGCTGCAGACCTGGGCGCCCGGGATCTTGGGCGACTGGCGGCCGGAGTACTTGGCGACGAACTCGGCGACCTCGGCCGCCTGCTTGCCGACCACGACGTTCTGGGGCATGATCGCGCCGGAGAAGCCACCGTTCTCGATCGCGTATAGGACGCGCGATACCGGACGCTCGCAGCGGACGTTGAAGTTGGGGCCATTGTTGGCCTGCGCGGTGCGAACGTTCGACGCCGAGCCGTGCGTGGCGGCATAGGAAAGCGTGTGACAGCCGGCGCAGCGCTGGGAGAACAGCTGCGCCCCCGCGTAGGCGATCTTGTCGGTCTTCGGCACGCTGATCCGCTGCGTGCCGCAAGCCGCCGCGAGCGCCGCCACGGCGATCGTCGCACTCGAGAAAAGGAGAACCCTGAGCGGCCGACGCATGCGGGCCGGGATCATACGGAAGAATCGGGCGTCGATGCCTCGGGCTCTGATCGTCCTAGCGACCGCGATGCTTGTGCTGCTGGCCGGCTGCGGCCGCACGCAGGTCGTCGGCGCCGATCACACGCTCCGGCTCGGGGAGACCGAATACAGCCTGAATCCACAGCGCGCGCGGGTCGGCGCCGGGCCATTGACGGTGCTCGTCCACAACTACGGCCGGCTGACCCACAACCTCGTGATCTTTCTGAACGGGCAGTCCGAGGGCTCGACGCCCCCGATCCCGCCAGGACAGAGCTCGGAGCTGGTCGTCGACCTCGCCAAGGGCAGCTACACGATGGCCTCGACGATCATGTCCGACCAGGCGCTCGGGGCCTACGGAACCTTGCGCGTCGGCTAATGCCCGTTTCCCGGCCTCGCCCAGCTCGGCTCGAGCGTAGCCCGTGGCGTTGGGGCCAACCGAGATCGATGCATCACCGGGCGGCGGGAGATTTTGCCCCATAGTGGGGCCGTATCTCCCGGCCCTCCCCGCGATCCGGGCATCCGCGCGGACGGGCCCTACAGCCAAGGTTTTCATGGAATCCGGTGCCTCAGCGGGGCGAACCGCCTGCCATTTTCTCGCGCGTAGTTATCCGCCCAAACGGCAGGGCTCACCGGGGCGCTTGCAGGATCGGGCCCGCCGGCGCCGAACTGACAATGCCAGCCACCGGCGCCGGCGACTATGACGCTCGCCTTCACGTACACGCGATCGTCCTCCCACGGCGGCAACCAGAGGGGGCCGGCGCCGGCGGCCACCAACCTCTCGCTGTGGCCGGGGCCCGCGGCTCGCGCTATAACCCCCGCCGATGGCGCCAGAGCCCGATCCCGAGCTGTTCCGCGAGGTCTTTGGCCGCTTTGCGACCGGTGTCGCGGTGATCACGTCCGCGGGTCCGGGCGGGTCCGGCGGGATGACCGCAAATGCGATCTGCTCGTTGTCGCTCGACCCACTGCTGGCGCTCGTGTGCTTCGAGAATCGCGCGCGGACGCTGCCGATCGTGCGCGAGGCCGGACGGTTCGCCGTCAACGTGCTCAGCTCGCGCCAGGAGGAACTAGCCCGGGTGTTCGCGTCGAAGCTGCCGGAGGCTGAGAAGCTCGACGGAGTCGAGCACCGACTCGAGTTCGGCGTTCCGATCATCGAGGGTGCGCTCGCGTGGGCCGCGTGCGAACTGCGAGAGCTGATCGCCGGCGGCGACCACACGATCGGGATCGGCCAGGTCGTGGCGCTTGGGCTCGGCGACGGCGAGCCGCTGCTGTGGTACAGCGGCGGATACCACAGCTGGCCCGCGCTCGGCTCAGCGCTTTCTTAGACTGACGCGATGGAGGCCACCACCGAGGCGGTAAAGCCGCCGGTCAACGCTCCGGGGCGCGGACGCGCACGGCTTCCGACGGACGGACGGGTGACGGCATTCATCGACCGCTACCGGTTCGCGATGCTCGCCTACCTCGGGACGCGCGTGCTGCTGATCCTGGTCGCGATCGTCGACGGCTGGATCCACAAGCGCTCGTTCACGCACGAGATCGGCAACTGGGACGGCTACTGGTACCACCTGCTGGCAGAGACCGGGTACCCCACGCACGTCTCGCACGCCCAGACGGTGCTCGGGTTCTTCCCGCTCTACTCGATCGTGATCTGGCTCGTGGCGCCGATCACGTTCGGTTCCGCGGTGACGGCCGGCTTCGTGATCTCGATGATCGGCGGGCTGATCGCGACCGTGATCGTTCAGAAGCTTGCCACCGGCTGGTGGGACGAGCAGGCCGGACGGCGCGCCGCGCTGCTGTTCGCGCTGTTCCCGGGCTCGGTCGTGTTCTCGATGGTCTACTCCGAGGGGCTGTTGCTTCCTCTGGTCGCGGGGTGTATCTACGCGCTCGAGCGACGGCGATGGCTGTTGGCCGGCGTGCTGGCCGGCTTCGCGACCGGAATCGGGCCGGACGCCCTGGTGATCGTGCCGGTGTGCGCCATCTCGGCCGCACTCGAGCTGCGCCGCCGCGGGTGGCGCGATCCGGCCGCGCGCCGGAGCTTGCTGGCACCGGTCTTGTCGGTCACCGGCGTCGCTGCCTTTGCCATCTACCTGTGGGCCCATGTCGGCAGTCCGACCGCGAGCCTCACCGCTCAGCGCGACGGCTGGCACGAGAAGACCGACCCGTTTGCGCTCGTGCACCTCGTGACGCGACTCGCGCACCAGATCAACGTCTCCCACCCGATCAACCTCAACTACGTGATCGGGATCCTCGGGACGTTCGTGCTGGTCGGCGGCCTCGTGCTGATGCTCCGCAAGCGCGGCCGCGTCCCGATCGAGGCGCTGCTGTGGACGCTCGGGATCGGCTTCCTGACGGTCACCTCCGAGTACGTGCCGCCGAACCCGCGACTCCTGATCACAGCCTTCCCGGCGGTGATCGTGTTCGCCCGTTATCTCGAAGGCCGGCGCTTCAAGTGGCTGGTCGTCGCGATGGTGCCGCTGTTCATCGAGCTGAGCGCGCTGACCTTCGTCGGAGTCACGCTGCGCCCGTGAGCAGCTCGACGTGGATCGTGGCGGCGTAGCCGAACTGGACCCGACGGTGGCGCGGGTACGCCCGCTCGAGCGCCGAACGCAGAGCGACGTAGCGACTCCAGTTGGCGCGTGATTCGGGGGACGGGCCGCGGCGCTGGCCCTCGTGACTCGACACCAGCCACAGCCGCGAGCAGCCGGCGTGGACCGCCGGCACCTGCGCCTCGGGGAGCGTCGCGTACACCTCCGCGTACGCCTTGACCGTGCCCCACGGAACGACTGGAAGCACCGAGCGCGGGGCGGCGCCGAGCGCGGGGGGGCCGCCCCTGCCGACGTAGTACTCGAACGCCATTCGCGCGTCGAGCGGGTAGAACGCGGCGCAGTCGCCGGGCTCCGCGCGCGCCAGCACGTACGAGCTCGCGGCACGCCAGTTCTCGGGAGACACCCCGTAGACCGGACCGAGCGCCAGCGCCCGCAACGTGATCACCGCCAAGACGGCACCCCAGGTCGCCAGCGGCGGCAACCTCCGGTGGGTCAGCCCGACGGCGAGCAGGAGCGCGACCGCCGGGAGGCAGATCAGTAGGTTGCGAGGAATGAAGACCGGTTGCGTGACGAGCGACTCCACGAGCGCCAGCGCCACCGGGACAGCGAGCCACAGGATCACGAGCGCCTGTCCCCACAGCTCGGTCCGGCGCTCCGGGCCGACCCTTGGACGCGACGCGCGGCGGACGTGGAGCACGACTGCCCCGACGACGATCAGGACCGTCGCCACCATCAGCACCCACATCGTCGCGCCGGCGTGGAAGCTCGGCTGGAGACCCGCGGACGTGAGGGCCTCAAGCACCTGCTTCTCGACCATCAACGACGGATGTGGCACCCAGAACAGCTGTCCCGAACCACGCCGGAGCGCCAGCACGACGAGCGGGATCCAGCAGACGGCCGAGGCGGCCAGCGCGAGCGCGACAGGGCGAATCGCCTCCCGACGCCAGTAGAGCATGATCAGCTGCGCCGGCACCGCGAGCACGGCGAGCAGACCGCAGTAGGCCGCGAGCGTCGTACAGGCGAAGTAGCCGATCCACGCTCCTGCGCTCGGCCGGTCCGCTTGCGCGAGTGCGACGAACGCCAGGAACGACCCGGCGACCAGCGCCACCATCGGTGCGTACCCGCGCGCGTCCTGGCCCCAGAAGACGAGCGGCATGCTGACCGCGGTCAGCACCCCGGCGATCGTCGCGACGCGCTCGTCGAACAGGCGCAGCGCGATCATCCCGACGAGCGCGGCGGTCGCGGCGATCGAGATCACGGACGTCAGGCGGATCAGGAACGTGCCGTTCCCGAACAGCTCGATCAGCACGTGCAGCAGCACGTAGTACCCGGACATGTTGCCGCCGTCGCGGGCGATCGCGTGCCATAGAGCTCCGTGCTGGGCGGCGATCGCGACGCTCGCCGCCTCGTCGAAGCCGAGGCTGCGGCTCGTCAGCTCGACGAGGCAGAGGATCGCCGCGAGCAGCGCTGGGCCGATCACCACAACCGCATCGAGTCGACGCCCGGCGAGCATCACGTGAGCGCGATCGCCGGCGACGGCCGGCGTCTGTAGCCGCGCCACGCAGCCGTCGCGAGCGCGATGTACACGATCACGACGGCCGGCGAGGCCGAACGCGCGAGCACCAGGATCCCGTCCGGCTTGACGAGAAACACCGGCAGTGTGACCGCGAGAGCGAGCGCCGGCGAGCGCTGCCAGCCCGGCCAGGCCGCGAGCAGCGCGATCCCCCAGATCAGATACCACGGCCACGCGGCCGGCCCGCCGAGCACGGCCGCGACGAGGAACACCCCGAGGTCCCGGACGAGCGTCTGCGCGCGCACCCGCCACAACAGCGCGACGCCGAGCCCGACGGTCAACGCGGCCATCACGCCGCTGACGGCCGACTCGATCGAGCGTGCGTTCGCGCCCAGCCCGAGATCGTGGATCAGCGAAGCGAGCGTGTACCCGACGCCGGTTCCCGGTGTGATCGCGAGGCGCACCTTCTGCGGCGTCGAGAAGACGCTCGTCGTGAGCCAATCCGGTCCGACCCCCGACGCGGCGCTGACGGCCACGAGCACGGCAACCGTGATCGCGGCGGCGAGCCCAACGAGGCGCGGCCGATCGCGGGTGCTCGGCGCGCTGCGCGCCGCCGCGACGACGATGAACACGATCGCGGCGGCGGCCGGGACTTTGATCGTGGCGGCGATCGCGCACACGGCGGTCGCCGGCAGCGGGCGGCCCTGAACGGCGAGCGCGACGCCCGCGACCATCAGCCCCGCCATCAACACGTCATTGTGGCCGGCGGCGACCAGCTGCAGCAGCACCAGGGGGCTGAGAACCGCGAGCCAAGCCGCACGCCGGGCGTCCGCGCCGAGCTCGCGCGCCAGCCGTGGCACGAACGCGCCAAGCAGGACGAGTCCGACCAAGTCGAGCAACCTGACGAGGAGTGCCGCGCCGATCAGATGTGATCCGGTGGCGCTCGCGATCGGACTCACGAGCGCCAGGAACAACGGGCCGTACGGTGCCGTCGTGTGGCGCCAGAACGGCGACACGGCGGCCAGCAGGTGTGCGTGACCGTGGTGGGCCAGGACCGCCGGCGCGTCATGGTAGGGGTTCAAGCCCAGATGGAGGATCTCGCCTTGGGCGAGGTAGCTGTAGACGTCGCGGCTGAACAGGACCGGACCGAGCGCGAGCGGCAGGCACCAGAGGGCGCCCGCGATCCACAGCAGCTTGCCGTCGACGCTGTCGAGCGTGCGACCGAGCCCAAGCCACGCGATGCACATCACCGCGATGCCGATGTAGAACAGCGCGCGAGCGCCGGCCAGGTGAGGCTCGAACCACCACGAGATCACGCCGCCGTCGACGAGCTCGGGTCCGGCCAGCGCAACCAGGGCGCCGGCGGCTGTCCCGACCGCGGTCCAGGCCCAGAACGCCCGGCGAGAGCTCATCCCGCGGTGCCCGCGGCGCGTGCCAGCAGGACGACGACCACGAGCGCCGCGAGCGTCATCACGCCCATCTCACGGAGCAGGATCGTGAGCACGATCGAGCGCTGTTCCTCCTCGGGGAGCCCGCCGACGGCGGCGGCCGACTCGTGCCCGCCCGCATCGAGGATCATCTGCGCCGAGGCGACCCGCAGCTGCTCGGCGACGAACGAGACCGCGAGCGGGAGCAGGCCGTAGACGACGTGCAGGCTCGAGGCCTTGTGGTTGATCGCGAGGATGCCGCCGAGCGCGGCCTCGACCACGATCGCGACCTGTCCCGATCGCAGCAGCCTCCAGAACCAGACGCTAGGCTCCGCGCGCCAGTAGCGCCACGCGCCAAGCAACCCTGCCGCGGCGGTGAGCGCGATCGACAGCACCCCGACGGCGATATGGACATCCTTCACCGGGTCGGCTCCGACCAGGGTTGGCTTCCAACCCGCCGATAGCCGCATTCGACACTAAGTAACATGTTGTTACAAGCTACCCAGCAGCGGTGATATAAGGTCGTTCTGTGCTCCGTACTTACCTGCCTGCAATCGTGTTCCTGCTGCTCGGCGGCCTCGTCGGAGCGACGTTCTCGATCCTCAACACGTTCACGGGCCGGCGGCGCCCGAACCGGTCCAAGGACGCCCCATACGAATGCGGGCTGCCGTCCGAGATCCAGCGCGGGTTCCGGTTCGGGATCAGCTTCTACCTGGTCGCGATGCTGTTCATCCTGTTCGACATCGAGGTCATCTTCCTCTATCCGATCGCGGTGGAGCTACGGGCGTTCGGAGCGTTCGCGCTGTCGGAGACGATCGTCTTCGTCGTGCTGCTGCTGGTCGCGTTCGTATATGTGTGGCGGCGGGGGGCACTCGAGTGGAAATGAAGCGCGAGCCGCTGTCGGACTTCCGGGTCCGACAGCTCCAGTCGCGCGACCTCCTGCGCGGCGATCTGTCGGACGAGGAGCTCGAGGCCTACGTCCAGCAGCAGATCGTCACGACCACGGTTGACAAGGCTGTCGCGTGGGCGCGCGGCAATTCGTTCTTCCCGCTCACGTTCGGCCTCGCGTGTTGCGCGATCGAGATGATGTCGATCGTCGGCATGCGGATGGACATCGCCCGCTTCGGGTGGGAGGCGTTCCGCGCCTCTCCGCGCCAGGCCGATCTGATCCTCCTCTCCGGCCGCGTGTCGGTCAAGATGGCGCCGATCCTGCGGCGGATCTACGACCAGATGCTGGAGCCGAAGTGGGCGATCTCGATGGGCGCCTGCTGCTCGTCGATGGGCGTGTTCAACAACTACGCGCTCGTGCCCTCGGACAAGTTCATGCCGATCGACGTCCACGTCCCCGGATGCCCGCCGCGGCCCGAAGCGCTCGCGCACGGCATCCTGCGGCTGCGCGACAAGGTGCAGGGCCACGCCGTCGAGGGATGGCGCGACCGTTATGAAGCGGTAGGGACCGAAGAGCTGCTCCCAGGGGCGACGGACACAGACGCGGCTGGGGCCGCGGCTGCGATCAACGTGCTCAAACCTGGGGACACCGCCGGTGCCTGACGCGACCGGTCTCGAGCTCACCGCCCAGGAACTCCGCGAAGCCGACGCAGAGTCGATCCTCGGCACCGTGTTCGACCGCGGCCGAGCCGTGCTGCTGGCGAGCCCGGCGAGCGTCCACGGCGTGCTCGAGCGGCTCCGCGGGAAGGGGTACAGCTTCCTGGCCAGCCTGCACGGGGTCGATTACTACCCCGAGGAGCCGCGGCTCGGCGTCCTCTACGAGCTGCTCAACATGAAAGAGGTCGACCGGATCACGGTCAAGGCGCGGGTCCCGATCGACGCCCCCACGATCGCCACGGTTTGCGATCTGTGGCCCGGGGCGAATCACCCGGAGCGGGAGGTGTACGACATGTTCGGGGTCGTGTTCGAAGGTCATCCAGACCTGCGGCGGATCCTGATGCCTGAGGACTTCGAGGGGTTCCCGCAGCGTCGCGACTATCCGATGGGCGGCGAGCCGGTGCTGTTCACCTATAACGAAGAGCAGAACTACGGGAAGTGGGCGTGATGGAGGCCGCGAGCGAATACCGCCGCCGCGAAGAGTCGATCACGCTGTCGGCCGAGCCCGCCGGCGAGGGCGAGACGCACGAGCTGCTGACGCTCAATATCGGGCCCCACCACCCGGCGACCCATGGCGTGCTGCGGCTGATCACGACCCTCGAGGGCGAGATCGTGCGCGACATCAAGCCGATCATCGGCTACGTCCACACCGGGATCGAGAAGACGTGCGAGGGAAAGCAGTACTGGAAGGTGATCCCATGCGTCGAGCGGATGGACTACCTCTCGTACTACTTCAACGCGATGGCCTTCTGCGGCGCGGTGGAGACGCTGATGGACGTCGAAGTGCCGCCGCGCGCCCAGTACCTCCGGGTGATCCACCTGGAGCTCAATCGGATCATGTCTCACCTGGTATGGCTCGGGACGAGCGCGCTCGACCTCGGCGCCGTGTCGATGTTCTGGTACTGCTTCCGCGAGCGAGAGACGATCCTCGACCTGTTCGAGATGTCCTCGGGCCAGCGGATGCACACCCGCTACATCCAGGTTGGCGGCGTGTTCGAGGACATTCCTGTCGGGTTCGCAAGCAAGCTGCGGAAGTTCTTGGCCGACATGCCGACGCGAGCCGATCAGTACGCAGCGCTGCTCGAAAAGAACGAGATCGTGCTGGCGCGCCTGCGCAACACCTGCAAGCTCGACGAGGCCACGCTGCTGTCGCTCGGCGTCACCGGCCCGTTGCTGCGGGCCGCCGGGAACCCCTGGGACCTGCGCAAGGCGGCGCCGTATTCGAGCTACGACCACTTCGACTTCAAGATCCCGGTCGGCACGGTGGGCGACAACTACGACCGCTACCGCGTTCGCCACGCGGAGCTGTACGAATCGACGAAGATCATCCAGCAGGCGCTCGACGGTCTCCCCGAGGGGCCGCACATCACTACCGACCGCAAGGTCGCGCTCCCTCCCCGCCATGAGCTGGCGACCTCGATGGAGGCTCTGATCCACCACTTCAAGCTCGTCACCGAGGGCTTTCGCGTGCCGCCCGGCGAGGCCTACTATCCGATCGAGGGTCCCCGCGGCGAGCTCGCCTGCTTCGTCCGATCGGACGGATCGGCCAAGCCGGCGCGCGTCCACATGCGCGACCCGAGCTTCGTCAACCTGCAGGCGATGGCGCCGATGGTCAAGGACAGCTACATCGCTGACCTGATCGCCACGCTCGCGATGCTCGACCCGATCCTCGGGGGGATCGACCGGTGAGCGCGTCGGTCCCGAGATTCGGGCACGGGTCGCGCGTTCCCGGGTGGGACGACGCCGTCGATCTGACGAAGCCGCCGGCGGTCGTTCCCGACCCGGCGACGACGCCTGTCCCCAAGGCGTTGCGCCGCGGGATCGTGGAGGCGATGGCCAAGTACCCCGACCGCCACTCGGCGGCGATTCCGTCGCTCCATCTGGCCCAGGAGGAGCATGGCTGGTGCTCACCCGAGGCGATCGCTCAGGTCGCGGCTGTGATGGAGCTGACGCCGGCGTACCTGACCTCTGTCGCGACCTTCTACGACATGCTCGAGACGACGCCGAAGCCGCGCAACGACGTGTACGTGTGCACGAACATCTCGTGCTCGCTGCGTGGCGCGGACGAGCTGTACGAGGCGATGGTCGCAGCGGCGTCCGAGGATCCCGACGTCAACGTCCGCGCGTTCGAGTGTCTCGGCGCCTGTGATCTTGCGCCGATGGCCTCGGTCAACGGCGAGTACGTCGGGCCGCTGGAGGTCGAGGACGCCGGCACGATCATCGAGGATCTCCGAGCCGGCCGGCCGGTGCTGCCGGACAAGCAGCTGCGCTCACGCCACTGTGCCGACCATGCGCCGAGCAAACCGATCCTGTTCGACAACATCGACGAACCGGGCCTCAACACGCTTCCCGTGTACGAGCGTCGCGGCGGCTATCAGGCGTTGAAGAACGCGCTCAAGACACCGCGCGCGGACGTGCTCCAGCAGATCATGGATTCCGGCCTGCGGGGCCGCGGCGGCGCCGGCTTCCCGACCGGCCGCAAGGCGTCGTTCCTGCCGCACGGCGACATGGTCAAGTACCTCGTCTGCAACGCGGACGAGTCCGAGCCGGGCACGTTCAAGGACCGCGAACTGATGCAGAAGAGCCCGCACATGCTGATCGAGGGGATCGCGATCGCGGCGTGGGCGGCGGAGATCTCGACCACGTTCATCTACATCCGCGGCGAGTACGAGCTGCAGGCGGACATCCTCGAGGCGGCGATCGCGGAGGCATACGAGGCGGGATACCTGGGCGACAACGTGCTCGGATCCGAGCTGTCGGTGTCGGTGGTTCTCCACCGCGGTGCCGGCGCTTACATCTGCGGCGAGGAGACCGGCCTGCTCGACTCGCTCGAGGGCAAGCGGGGCAACCCGCGGCTGAAGCCGCCGTTCCCGGCGATCGAGGGGCTGTACGACGGCCCGACGCTGATCAACAACGTCGAGACGCTGTCGACGCTCCCGCACATCCTTCAGATGGGCGGTGCGGAGTACGCGAAGCTCGGCGTCGAGAACTCCGCCGGCACGAAGCTGATCTCGGTGTCCGGCGATGTGCTGCGGCCCGGCAACTTCGAGATCGAGCTGGGCATGTCCTCGCGGGACATCATCTTCGGGCTCGCCGGCGGACTCGCCGAGGGACGGTCGGTGAAGTTGTGGTTCCCAGGCGGGTCGAGCGCTCCCGTGCTGACCGCCGACGATCTCGATCTCGCATACGACTTCGACACGCTGGCGAAGGCCGGCTCGATGCTCGGCTCCGGCGCGATCATCGTCGTCGACGACTCCCACACGGTGCTGGAGGTCGCGCAGAAGCTGGCAAAGTTCTACGCACACGAATCGTGCGGCAAGTGCGTCCCGTGCCGCGAGGGGACCAACTGGACGGTCAAGATGCTGGAGCGGATCGAGACCGGCGAGGCGACGCCGATGGATCTTGACCTGATGGCCTCGGTCCAGACCCAGATCATCGGCAACTGCCTGTGCGTGCTCGGCGACGCGATGGCGATGCCGATCGGTTCGATGATCGAGAAGTTCCGGCCCGAGCTGGACGCCGAGATCGAGGCCGCGCGGGAGCGCGCGGGCGCGGGCGAGCTCGAGGACGTCGTCGCAGTCTTCTAATCCGATGCCGCGACCCGAGCAGAAAGAGATCCAGCTGACGATCGACGGCCGCGAAGTCAGCGCGGTCGAGGGTTCGATGCTGGTCGACGCGGCCAAGCTGGGCGACGTCGAAATCCCGTACTTCTGTTACGAGCCGAAGCTCGGCAACCCGGTCGGCGCATGTCGGATGTGCCTGGTGGAGGTCGAGGGGATCCCGAAGCTCCAGACCTCGTGCTCGACGCCGGTCAAGGACGGGATGGTCGTCCACACGCAGACCGAGCGCGTGCGCCACGCCCAGAACGCGGTGGTCGAGTTCCTGCTGGTGAATCATCCTTTGGACTGCCCGGTCTGCGACAAGGGCGGCGAGTGCCCGCTGCAGGACATCACGTTCGGGTGGGGCCTCGGCCGCTCGCGCGTGATCGAGCCCAAGCGGCATTTCGAGAAGCCGTTGGCGCTGTCGCCGTTGATCGCGATCGATCGCGAGCGCTGCATCCTCTGCTACCGCTGTGTCCGCTTCTCGCAGGAGATCGCCGAGGACTGGCAGCTCGTGTTCGAGGAGCGGGGCGCGCACACGTTCGTCGGCACCCACGACGGCCATCCGTACGTGGCGCCGTTCAGCGGCAACATCATCGAGCTGTGCCCGGTGGGCGCGCTGACCTCGCAGCCGTACCGGTTCCGCGCGCGGCCGTGGGACATCGAGGGCGCCGGCGGGATCTGCACGCTGTGCCCGTCGCAGTGCAACGTCGAGTTCACCGTCCGCGACGAGAAGGTCGTGCGGGTGCTGGCACGCGACCCCAGAAGCGCCGGCACCGGCGGCGGTCCTGGAGGCAATCCGGACGTCGACGACGGCTGGTTGTGCGACAAGGGCCGGTTCGCCTACCAGGCGATCCACGTGGACGAGCGGATCACCGCCCCGCTGGTGCGCGACGGCGGCTCGTTGCGCGAGGTCTCGTGGGACCGGGCGCTCGAGGCCGCGGCCGGGCTGGGCCGTCACCGCGGCCACGCCGGCGCGCTGATCGGTGGCGGCGCGACCAACGAGGAGGGCTTCCTGCTCGCTCGCTTGATGCGCGAGGGCCTCGGGTCGGGCGACATCGACTCGAGCGCGGCCGGCCGCCTTCCCCGTGGGTTGGACGCGCCGTCGCTGCAGGCGACCGTTCCGGATCTCGAGTTTGCGCATACGGTGCTGGTGCTCGGATGCGAGCCGCTCGACGACTCGCCGATTCTCGACCTGCGGATCCGTAAGGGCATCCGCCGTCAGGGCGTCGCGCTGGCGATCGCATCGGCTCGCCCGAGCGCACTTGACCCGAGCGCGTCGGTGATCGCGCGCTACGCCCCGGGCGAAGAGGAGGCGTTCGTCGCCGGCCTGGCTGCCGAGCTGGCCGGCGCCGGAGAGCCCCACTCGGAGCTCGCGAAGCTGCTCCGTGACGGCGGCGAGGACGTCGTCATCCTCTGGGGCGAGCGGATCGGGCCGGCCGCGGCCGCCTCGCTGCTGTCGATCGCGTCGTCGCTCGGACTGTCCGGGCGTGACGGCGCCGGATTGCTGTCGGTCCCGGCGTGCGCGAACGGCCGCGGACTTCGCGAGGCTGGCGCCGTGCCAGAAGCGGACGCGCGCGACGCAGCCGCGATCGCCGCTGCTGCCGCGGACGGGATGCTGAGCGCGCTGTATCTGTTCGAGACCGACCCCGTGCGTGACCGTCCGGACCGCGCGCTTTGGGAGCGCGCCATGAATCACGCGGCGCTGGTGGTCGCGCACGCGTCGGTGCTGACCGAAGGGTTGGCCGAGCACGCGACCGTCATCTTCCCGGCCGAGTCCTCGGCAGAGAAGGAGGGCACGGTCGTGCATCCGGATGGACGGGTGCAGCGGCTGCGGGCGGCTATCGGGCACCCTGGCTCGGTGCGCGCGGGTTGGTCGGTGATCGCGTCGATCGCCTCCAGCGTCGGCTGCGACCTCGGCGTGCTGACTAGCTCGATGGCGTTCTCGCAGCTGGTCGACGCGGTCCCGTTCTACAACGGCCTGACGCTGGACGAGATCGCGGCCCGCGGCGTGCGGTGGCCGGAGCTGCCGGCCGCCGCCGCGTTCGAAACGCCCGACGCCGCCCCCTCCCCGGCCCCGCGTGGCGATCGCGCGCCGGCGCTCGAGAACGGCTCGCTTCGGCTCGGGACGTACCGCTCGATCTGGGCATCACCCGAAGTCGAGATCTCGCCCTCACTCAAGTTTCTCGCCTCGCGCCAGCAGCTGGAGCTGTCGCCAGAGGACGCTGCGCGCCTCGAGCTCGCGAACGGGGCGACGGTGGAGGTCGCGCAGAATGGCACGCGTCTGCGCACGACCGTCGCGGTCCGCACCGGCGTCCCGGTTGGAACTGCATTCCTCGCGGACGGGATCGGCTCGGACTCGGCGAACGTCTTCACGGAGCCGACGGTGACGGTCAGGGCCGGCCGATGAGCGTCCTCGCCGACATCAACTTCTTCGAGCCGTGGTGGGTGCAGATCATCAAGGCGCTCGTGATCTTCCTCGTGATCTTCGCGATCCTGCCGCTGATCATCATCTATGAGCGCAAGCTGCTCGGCCGCATGCAGGGCCGCTTCGGCCCGAACCGGGTCGGCCCGTTCGGGCTGCTCCAGCCGGTCGCCGAGATCATCAAGCTCGCGACCAAGGAGCCGTTCCGCCCTTCGACGTCGATCGGCGTCCTGTACCGGGTCGCGCCGGCGATCTCGATCCTGACGGCGATCACGGCGCTCGCGATCATCCCGTTCGGGAACGTCCAGCACGTGTTCGGGCAGCGAGTGGGGCTGTACGGAATCGACGTCTCGATCGGACCGCTGTTCGTGTTCGCGTTTGGCGGAATCTCGTTCTACGGGATCATGCTCGGCGGCTGGGCCTCGGGCTCCAAGTACTCGTTCCTCGGATCGATGCGGGGCGCCGCGCAGCTGATCTCTTATGAGGTCTCACAGGGGATCTCGCTGCTCGGCGTGGTGATCACGGCCGGCACGCTGTCGCTGACCGGGATCGTCAATGCACAGCGCGGGATGTGGTATTTCGTGCCGCAGTTGGCGGGATTCATCATCTTCATGGTCGCTTCGTTCGCCGAGACCAACCGCGCCCCGTTCGACCTCGTCGAGGCCGATGCGGAGCTCGTCCAGGGGTACTACACCGAGTACGGCGGGACCCAGTTCGCCGCATTCACGTTCGCGGAGTACGCGAACATGATCGTCGTCTCGGGGATCGCCACGACGGTCTTCCTCGGTGGCTGGCTGATGCCGTTCGGGATCCATCCACCCGGCTGGGTCGACCCGATCGTCGTGCTGGCGAAGATGGGCCTGTTCCTGACCTTCTTCATCTGGATCCGCGCGACCCTGCCGCGACTGCGCTACGACCAGCTGATGTCGTTTGGCTGGAAGATTCTGCTCCCACTCGCGACGCTGAACCTGCTCGTGACCGCAATCGCGGTGGCAACCTGATGGCCCCCTACGACCCCGGCAACGATGTGATCGAGGTGATGCGCCATCCGGCCCCGGGACCGGTGGCCGGCACCTACCGCGCGTTCGGGGCGACCCTGAAGGGCCTGCGAACGACGTTCGCGAGGATCGTGGAGGGCACGCACACGCTGCAGTACCCGGAGGAGAAGACGCCGGTCTATCCCCGCTTCCGCGGCCGCCACAAGCTGCACCGGTTCGAGGACACGGGCCTCGAGAAGTGCGTTGGGTGCTCGCTCTGCGCCGCCGCCTGCCCGGCCGACTGCATCCGCGTCGTCGCGGCCGAGAACACGCCCGAGCACCGGATCTCCGCAGGTGAGCGCTACGCGGCCGTGTACGAGATCAACCTCAGCCGCTGCATCTTCTGCGGCTACTGCGAGGTCGCCTGCCCGTTCGACGCGATCACGATGGGCCATGACTACGAGATGTCCGACTACACCCGCTCGGACCTGATCTTCACCAAGGAGATGCTGCTCGCCGAGCCGATCGAGCGCACGCCGCTGCGAAGCGAGGACGACTAGGTGGTCTCGAAGTGAGCGCTGTCCTGTTCTTCATCGCCGCGATCGGCGCGCTGAGCGGCGCGATCGGAGTCGTGACGATCCGCAACCCGTTCTACAGCGTGCTGGCGCTGGTGTTTCACCTGATCAGCCTCGCGGCGCTGTTCCTGCTGCTGCGGGCCGAGTTCGTCGCCGCCGCGCAGGTGATCGTGTACGCCGGCGCGGTGATGGTGCTGTACGTATTCGTGGTCGCCTACATCGGTGGCGGCGACGAACCGCTCTCGACCGGCAACACGGCGCTCAAGATCCTCGGCCCGCTGTTCGCGCTGGCGCTCGCGATCGAGCTGTGCATCGCGATGCTCGGCACGGCACTCAAGGGCATCGGCGGCAAGGGCGCACCGTACGTCTCGGGCTTCGGCACCCCGGCGCACATCGGCAAGCTGTTCCTGACGACGTATCTGTTCCCGTTCGAGGTCGCGTCGCTGCTGCTGCTGGTGGCCGCGATCGGCGCCGTCGTGCTCGCGCGGCGCCGGCGCGGGCTCGGGCCCGACGACGAGCTCGAGCGCGAGCTCCACATCCCGCGACCCGCGCACACCGGCACGATGGCGGAGGCGGCGGGCACCCGGCGTGGAGGCGCCTCCTAGCGTGGCGATCGGCTGGTACCTCGTCGTCTCGGCGCTGATCTTTGCGATCGGCGCCGCCGGCGTGCTGATCCGCCGGAACCCGCTCGTGATCCTGCTGTGCCTTGAGCTGATGCTCAACGCAGCCAACCTGGCGCTGGTCGCGTTCGCACGGCTGCACGGCGGCGAGGACGGGCAGATCTTCGCGCTGATCGTGATGGTCGTGGCGGCTTGCGAGGTGACGGTCGGCCTCGGTCTGATCGTCGCGATCTACCGTCGCCGGCTGCCGATCGACGTCGACGAGCTGAACGAGCTCCAGGGATGACGGCGTGAGTCCGACGACGTTCGGCTGGCTGGTGCTGCTGTGCCCGTTGCTCGGGACGATCGGCATCGGCCTCAGCTTCAAGCGGTTGCAGGGCACCGCCGCCGGCTGGATCGGGACCGCCACGATCGCGCTGTCGTTCGCGTTCAGTGTCGGCGCGCTGATCAGCCTGCTCGGGCGCTCGCCCGCCAGTCGCGAGGTCTCCTCGACGCTGTGGAACTATGCGTCGAGCACCGGGGTCGACGCGAAGCTGCAGATCCTCGTCGACCCGCTGTCGGTGTTCATGATCCTCGTCGTCAGCGGCGTCTCGACGCTGATCCACCTGTACTCGATCTCGTACCTGAAGTCCGACCGCGGCTACAGCCGCTACTTCGCGTACCTGAACTTCTTCGTGCTGTCGATGCTGCTGCTCGTGCTGGCGGGCAACTTCGTCCTGTTGATCGTCGGCTGGGCGTTCGTCGGCGCAGCCTCCTACCTGCTGATCTCGTTCTGGTACCGCCGCAACACCGCCACCAGCGCTGGCATCAAGGCGTTCGTGATCAACGTCGTCGGCGACGTCGGGCTCGTGCTCGGAACGTTCTTCATCTTCAAGCACACCGGCACCGTCGACTTCCTCAAGACCTTCCACGCGACGCCGCACGTGTTCGGCCACGACAGTCCCGATCTCGTCGCCGCATGCCTGCTGCTGGGCGTCGGCGCGTTCGCGAAGTCGGCCCAGGTCCCGCTGCACACGTGGCTTCCGGACGCCATGGAGGGCCCGACGCCGGTCTCGGCGCTGATCCACGCGGCGACGATGGTGACCGCCGGTGTGTACCTGATCGCGCGCATGCACCCGCTGTTCGAGCAGGCCCCGACGGCCGCCGACGTGACCGCGATCGGCGGCTGTCTGACGCTGCTGATCGCCGGGACGATCGCCATCACCCAGATCGACCTCAAGCGCGTGATCGCGTACTCGACGATGTCCCAGATCGGCTACATGATCATGGGCGTCTCGGCGGGGGCGTACAGCGCCGGCCTGTTCCACCTGATGACGCACGCGTTCTTCAAGGCGCTGTTGTTCATGGCGGCGGGCTCGCTGATCGGCGCGATGGCAGGAGTTCAGTCGCTCGATCGGATGAGCGGCTTCCGCCGGGCGATGCCGTTCACGTTCGCTGCGTTCGTGATCGGGGGCCTGGCGCTGTCGGGGCTGCCGCCGTTCAGTGGCTGGCTCTCGAAGGACGACGTCATCGCCTTCCTCAACCACCGCGGGGGCGGCTTCGAGATCATGGGGATCCTCGGCTACGTCGGCGCGCTGATCACCGGCATCTACACGTTCCGGATGATCTTCAGGGCGTTCTTCGGCGAGCCCTGCGAGGAGGCACGCGAGCTTGAGCACGGCCACCTCGCCCACGCGGACGTGCCGACGAACCCGATGACCGGCGCGGCGGAGGACACCGACGTCGGTTTCCCCGGTCCCGAGCACCACATCGCAGAGCGCGAGGTGCCGATGAAGATCGCGATGGGTGGGCTCGCCCTGCTCGCGATCGTCGGAGGGGCGATCCAGATCCCGGGCGTCGACGACGGCGTCACGCGCTTCCTCTCGACCACGTTCGCGGACTCTCAGCTGTCGCGCGCCGAGCCCTCTTCGAGCTCGGCCTGGATCGGGCTGGTGATCGGCGCCGCGATCGCCGTCGTCGGGATCACGATCGCCTACCGGATCTGGATCGTCAAGCCCGCGATCGCAACGCAGGCGCGCGAGCGTTTCAAGCTCCTCTACACGTTCCTCTACAACAAGTGGTACTTCGACGAGCTGATCGACGTGCTGATCGTGCGGCCGGCGCTGTGGTTCGGCCGGGTCACCGAATCCGTGCTCGAGCGGACGCTCATCGGAGGAGCGATCACCGGCGGCGCCGTCGGCGTGGTGCGGGCTGGATCGGCCGCGGTTCGACGCGCCCAGACCGGCTTCCTGCGCTTCTATGTCGCGGCGATGGTCGTCGGCCTGTCGGGCGTCGCCCTCTACTTCCTGATCTCGTCCTCATAGCCACATGACCCTCTCGATCCTGATCTGGCTGCCACTCGCGACCTCGCTCGTCGCGGGGCGGTTGCCGCGCGCGTGGATCGGGCGCGGCGCCGCGCTCGGCTCGCTCGCAACGCTGGGGGTCGCGATCTCGTTCCTGGCGCGGTTCGACACCGGGCGCTCCGGGCTCCAGTTCGTGACCGACAAGGTCTGGATCGGCGCGCTGGGGATCCACTACAAGCTCGGGATCGACGGACTCAACATCGCACTGATCCTGCTGACGACGGTGCTGTTCAGCGCCTCGCTGATCTGGGCCTCATACCGCGAGTGGGACCGCCCGCGAATCTTCTATTTGCACTTCGGACTCGCACAGTCGGCCGTGCTGGGGGCATTCTGCGCCCAGGACCTGGCGCTGTTCGTCGGGTTCTTCGACTTGATGCTGATCCCGTTCTACTTCCTGATCGGAATGTGGGGCACCGGCCCGGATCGGGTTCGCGCCACCACGAAGCTGGTCGTCTACACGCTCGTCGGGTCGTTCTTCATGCTCGCCGCGGCGATCGCGACCGGGGTGCTGGCTTCGAACCAGCACGGGACCCCGCTGACGTTCGTGCTGTCGTCTTTGCAGCACCTGCCGCTCTCGAAGACCTCGCAGGAGTGGATCTTCCTGTGCTTCGCCGTCGCGTTCCTCGTGAAGATGCCGCTGGTCCCGTTCCACGGCTGGCTCGCCGACGGGTACAAGGCGATGCCCGTCCCGGCCGTCGCTGTGTTCTCGGGAATCCTGTCGAAGGTCGCCGCGTACGGGTTCCTGCGGATCGTGCTGCCGCTGTTCCCCGCGGCCACGGTCCACTTCCAGATGCTGATGCTGCTGATCGCGCTGCTTTCGATCCTGTGGGGAACGGCGGTCGCGTTCACGACCAACGAGGCGCGGCTCGTGGTCGCGTACTCGAGCGTCGCGCAGCTCGGCTTCATCACGCTCGGGATCTTCTCGCTCCGTCCCCAGGGCGCGCAGGGCGCGCTGTTGCAGATGGTCAACCACGGGCTCGTGACCGCGCCGCTGTTCTTCATCGTCGCAGCGCTGGCGGCCCGCGCCGGCGGCTCGGAGGACCTGCGTGAGATGGGTGGGATCGCGTTCCGTGCGCCGGTGCTCGCGACGCTGTTCCTGATCGTCGCGCTGGCGACGCTGGCGATGCCCGGCTCGTCGAACTTCATCGGGGAGTTCTTGATCCTGCTCGGCGTCTTCAAGGCGAAGCTCGTGATCTCGGTGATCGGGTTCGCCGGCGTGGTCGGAGCCGCCGTGTACGCGCTGCGCGTGTTCATCGGGGCGATGCACAACCGAGTCGGGCCCCACGTGCTCTCACACGACATCGAGTGGCGCGAGGCGGTCGGCGTGGTTCCGGTCGTCGGCGTGATCCTGGTGCTGGCGTTCTATCCGCAGTTCGTGCTGAAACGAACCGAGCCGACGGTCAAGGCGTCGATCGCGACCGCGCAGCTGATGTCGGGCGATCGGCCGAGTGTTCAGGCGCTGGCTGACGCCGGCTGGACTGCCTATGCCCCGCTGAAGGTGGCGAGCACGCCGTGACCACCGTGGGCCCAATCCAACACCTCGTGTCCCACATCGTGGTGATCCACCACCTCCACGGTCCGCACATCGACTGGGTCGGGCTGGCGCCGTTCATCGCGCTGAGCGCCGGCGCCTTGATCGTGCTGCTGATCGGCCTGCTCAACGACGCGGCCGCGCGCGAGCGGGTCGTGCCGCTGCTGGCGATCGCGACGGTCGGGGTCACGGTGGCGTTCGAGATCGCACACTTCCACCACCACGCGTCGATCATCTCGGGCGCGCTTGCGATCGACGAGCTCGCGCTGGTGCTCGACCTGATCTTCGCGGTCGCGGCGCTGGGCGTCGTGCTGCTGTCGTGGCGGGCGGTCGCACCCGGCCAATCGGGGCATGGCGAGTACTACTCGCTGCTGCTGTTCAGCCTGCTCGGGATGGAGATCCTCGTCTCCTCGCAGAACCTCGTGACGCTGTTCGTCGGGATCGAGCTGCTGTCGATCCCGCTGTATGTGCTGTGCGCATCGGAGTACCGCCGCGAGGGGTCGCTCGAGTCCGGCCTCAAGTACCTGATCATCGGCTCGGTCGGGTCCGCGACGCTCGTCTACGGACTGGCGATGGTCTACGGCGCGACCGGCTCGACCGATTTCGCGACGATCGGCACCGCGGTATCTCAGGGCAAGCTGACCGGCGGCTCACTCGGCGATCCCCTGCTGCTGACCGGAGTCGGTCTGGTGATGGTCGGATTCGCGTTCAAGGCCTCGGTCGCCCCGTTCCACCAATGGACGCCAGACGTCTACGAGGGCGCGCCGACGCCGATCACGGCGTTCATGGCGACCGCGACCAAGACCGCAGCACTCGGCGTGTTCCTGCGCTTCTTCGACGTCGCGGCGATCGGGGCGCAGAACAAGTGGGCGCCGATCCTGGCGGCGCTCGCCGCGATCACGATCATCGTCGGCAACGTCGGCGCCCTTGGCCAGTCGTCGCTGAAGCGGATGCTCGCGTACTCGGGCGTCGCCCAGGCCGGGTACATGCTCGGCGGGGTGGTCGTCGGAACGCGGCTCGGGATCCAGGCGACCGTGCTCTACCTGATGTTCTACGTGGCGATGAACCTGTGCGCGTTCGCGGTGATCATCGCGGTCGAGCGGGGCAGTCCGGACGGCGATGACATCTCGGGTCTGCGAGGCCTCGGGGCGCGGGCGCCGTGGCTCGCATGGCCGTTGACGATCGCGATGCTCGCGCTCGCGGGGATCCCCGGCACCGTCGGCTTCATCGGCAAATTCCAGCTGATCCACTCGTTCGTGGACGGCGACTACACCTGGCTCGCGATCGTGCTCGTGATCGGCTCGATGATCTCGCTCGGGTACTACCTCCGGGTGGTCGCCGCGATCTGGATGGTGCGGGCCCCGGCCGTCCTCGGCGGCATCGCCGGACGCGTCAACGGCGGTCCCGGAGCGCCCGGCGCCCCCGGCGCGCTCGCTCCGATCGCCGGCGGGTCGCCCGACGCGGACCTGGTCGAGAGCGAGTGGCCGTCGCCGGCGCGCTCGGTCCCCTACCCCGAGGTTGTGCTGGTCGCGATCGTGTTCGCCGGGCTGAGCGTGATCTTCGGGATCATCCCCTCGCCGCTGTTCCACCTCGCGGAGCACGCGGGGAACGCGATCAGCGGGATCTTCTAGCCGACACGGTGCCGGCCGGAGCCGAGGGGCGGCCGACGGGCGGCGGCGGTCCGTTCGCGGGTCCCGTCCATGTAACGCTGGGAACGCGCGCGGGACGAGACAACTGCGGGAGTGAAACGGGCAGCCAGTCGAGTCCAGTAACGCACCGGATTCTATGAAAACCGTGGTTATGGGGTGCATCTGGTCGCCTCAGGGTTCAAACCGATGTTTCCTCCGTGTGGCGGAGGGTTCTTCGGTCGAGAGCGCTGAGGGCGGGCGCCACCACCCGCCTTGGCCTTCTGACCTTTTCACTGCGCCGTTTTTCAGCCACGAAGGTGGCCGCCCAACCTCACACGGAAGCCGGCGATCGCCGACCCACTTTGCGGCTCACGTCAGCCGGCCATCGCTCCCGGTGACATGCCAAAGCCGCCGTCGACGCGGAGCACCGCGCCGTTGATGTAGGCGGCCGCGGGCGAGAGCAGGAAGCTGACCACGCCCGCCAGCTCCTCCGGCGCGCCGAACCGCCGCAGCGGGATCGAGCCGGCGAGGCGTTCGCGCAGCGCCTCGGGCATCGCCAGGACCTTCGGCGTGGCGACCATCCCGGGCATCACGACGTTGCAGCAGATGCCGCGCGAGCCCCACTCGGCGGCGAGCGTCCTCGCCATACCGACGAGCCCCGCCTTGGAGGCGCTGTAGGCGACCTGGCCGGGAAGGCCGATCTCGGCCGCTACCGACGAGATCACGACGATGCGCCCGTCTCCAGAGGCGGCGAGGGCGTCAAAGGCCGCCTGGGCGACGTGGAACGCCCCGTACAGGTTCGTCTCGAGATCGCCGCGCCACGCCTCCTCCGGGAAGCGCTCCGCACGGTGGATTGTGTCGACCACGCCGGCGTTCGCGACGACCGCGTCGCACGCGCCGCCGAGCGACTCGATCGCCTCGGCGACCCCGGCCGCGACTGCTGCCCGATCGCCGACGTCGAACGTGATCGGGGCGCCGGTCCCCGGCGCGTCGCAGGCCGCGACACCGCAGCCGGCGACCGACAGCGCTTCCACGATCGCGCGGCCGATTCCGCCGCCGGCGCCTGTCACGATCACGCGCCGCCCGGACGGGACGGGGCTAACCGGCGGCATCGGCTGCCCCAGCGCCGTCACCGGGGCCACCGGGGCCACCGGCCTCACCAGCGTCACCGTCCCCGCCGACCCGCGCCAGTCCGTACCGCTCCCAGTGCCGGTCCGGGATGTCGGCCGGGTCCTTGTACCAGTACCACGTGCACGGATCGCGCCCGAAGTCGTCGGGCGGGTCGCTCGGATACAGCGGGTAGCCGATCCACTTGATCGGCAGCGACTCGTTCATGAACGAGCAGTGCGTGCAGTACAGCGGGAAGCCCTTGCGTCCGTAGCTCCAGTCGTGCGCCTCGCGCGTGACGCCGAGGGCGTTCGGACCCTCGTAGCGCCCCATCCGCACGAGTCGCTGTCCCGACCCGCAGGGGTTCATCTCGAACGTGAACTTCTCATCGTCCTCGGTGATCGTGAACGCGCCTGGGTGGGGGCCGGTGCCGCTGCAGGAGTGCGCGCGCCAGGTGGCCGCGAGCGCCTCGACGATCGCCCGGCGATCCCGCGAGGCGATCACCGATACGTCCCGCTGCCACCCACGGCCCTGCCCGAAGGTCCAGGCGTCGGCGACGCCATCGTCGCCGAGGCGATCCTGGACGAACGTGATCAGCCCGCCGATCCCCTCGGCCATCATGTCGTGGAGGTAGCGCCACTCGTGCTTCATCGCCTCACACAGCGCGCGCGCCTGATCGACGTCGCCGGCGTCGAGCGCCTCGATCGCACGGTCCATCGTCGGACGGGACATCTGCTCCAGCTGATCGTCCGAGAACCACCGCTCACCCATGAGTGCCTCCGATTGTCGTCAAGATCCGCACGAGCGATCCTACGACCCAGGAGCTAGCACCGTGAGCTACGAGACCCTGCTGTACGAGACCGACGGCGCGATCGCGACGATCACGCTCAACCGGCCGGAGCGGCTGAACACGATCGTGCCGCCGATGCCGGACGAATTCGAGGACGCAATCAAGCTGGCGACGTTCGATCAAGCGGTCAAGGTGATCGTGATCCGCGGCGCCGGGCGCTCGTTCTGCGCCGGCTACGACTTCGGCGGCGGGTTCCACCACTGGGACGAGATGCTGACCACGAACGGGCGGTGGGATCCGGGCAAGGACTTCGCGTGGGCCGCGAGTCCGTACTCCCCCACCCAGAAGTTCATGAGCGTGTGGCGGACACCCAAGCCGGTGATCGCGCAAGTCCACGGCTGGTGCGTCGGCGGCGGCAGCGATATGGCGCTCTGTGCCGATCTGATCATCGCTTCCGAGGACGCTCAGATCGGAACGCCCTACTCGAGAATCTGGGGGTGCTATCTGTCGGGGATGTGGCTGTATCGCCTCGGCCTGACCCGGGCCAAGGAGCACGCGCTGACGGGCAAGCCGCTGTCCGGCCGCGAGGCGGCGGACGTGGAGCTGATCAACGCCGCGGTGCCGTTCGACGAGCTCGAGCAGACCGTCAAGCGCCAAGCGGAGGAGCTCGCGAGCATCCCGATGTCACAGCTTGCCGCGATGAAGCTGATCGTCAATCAGGCGTACGAGAACATGGGCCTGCACTCGACGCAGACGCTTGGCCCGATACTCGACGGGCTGATGCGCAACACCCCGGATGCGGAGGCGTTCATCGCCCAGGCGTCAACGGAGGGTGTCCGAGCTGCCACGAACGCGCGCGACGAGCGGTTCGGCGACTACAGCGCCGCGTCGGGCGAGCGCCGCCCGGACCCCGCTCACGTAATCGATTAGGTCGTGGTGCTGGTCGTCGTCCTGCTCGTGGTCGTCGTGCTGGTGGTCGTGGTCGTTGGCGCGTTGTCGGCCAACTGGCAGAACAGATCGCCGAGCGCGCCCTGTCCCCGAGTAGCGATCACGGATAGGTGAACCTGGTTCAGATCGACCACGAGGCCGAGCAGTTGCAGATTGAGCGGTCCGACCACGAGGTCGAGCACCTGGCAGGTCGAGCTCGCGGCGGCGGCCGTGATCTGCGGCGTCAAGTTGGCGCTGAACGCCAGCACGCGGCGATGGTGCCGACGCAGGCCGCGCGTCAGCGCACGAGCCGCTGAGGCGCGGGCCGCGGATGCGATCTTTGCCCGCGCCAGCTTGCAGAACAGCGAGCCAAGCACCCCGCCGTGCGGATCGCCTGTGATGTCGAGGACGACCTTGTCGAGATGTGCGGTCAGACCGAGCAGCTGGAGGTTCAGCTGATTGAGAAACAGGTGCAGCACCTTGCAGTTGGGACCTGCGGCGGCGGTCACCGCGACCGATGTCCGCACCGTGGTCGTGCGCCCCTGGCTGGTGAGCCTCGCAGTCACGACGCCCGTGCCCGTGAGCCTGTGCCCCGCCGCCGTGAAGCGGAGCACCTCGACGCCAACGGCGAGCCTCCCGGACCGGGGAGAGGGACGGGCGGGCGCGTTCGAGGCGAGCGCGATCACGAGCACTGCAACGATGGCAACGACGGCGGTCAGCGCCTTTAGCGCGGGTCGACGATCACGATTATTGGGCACGGCTCCTCCAGAATCCGGTGGCTACGTAGGCCGTAGCTACCCCGGGGGACCCGCCACAACGCATAGGAGAAGCAATCTGCGCATCGAGCGATGAGCGCCCGGCCGAGACGCCCGCGGCCGCCGCTACGATCCGCTGCCCGTGGACTACCCGATCGAGAGCTTCACCGAGGCCGAGCGCGCACGCCTGGCGTCGCATTTCACCAACCTGGACCGGCCCGTGTTCGCGCTCGTCAACCTGCCCGAGACGGTCAAGGGTGCGCTGTTCGCTCGCTATTCGCGCTACCCGGGGACGCTGCGGAAACTGTTCCTCGACGAATTTGCGGAAGATCTTCCGGCGGCCACGCAGCGCTTTGATGCGGCCGAGGGTGACCGCGCGGCCCAGCTTTACGAACGGATCTTCCTCGGCTACGGCGA
This sequence comes from uncultured Solirubrobacteraceae bacterium, assembly GCA_963712675.1. Lineage (GTDB taxonomy): Bacteria > Actinomycetota > Thermoleophilia > Solirubrobacterales > Solirubrobacteraceae > Palsa-465. Next base: position 157,751 of record CAVQJF010000011.1, on the reverse strand, counting down.
TGACTCGGTGGCGCAGCTGGGCGGCGCCCACATCGCCTGCGAGTGGGTCTCCAACGTGCTCACGAAGATCCTCCAGCGACCGCGGCTGGGGGCCTATCTGGAACAGTCGACGCGCTACATCGCATACGACGCGCCGCTGCCGGACCGGGCCGGCGGCGCCGGGTCATACCGCTATTACCGTGACCCCGAGCTCGGGCCCGAGTACGGGCGCGCTATGGACGCGCTGTTCGAGATCTACTCGCGCGCGATCCCGAGCGTGGCAGCGTGGGCGGAGCTCGAGTTCCCAATCGCCGACGGCGAGCCGCCGGCCGCGCACGCTCGCGCGATCAAGGCAAAGGCGCTCGACCTGCTGCGCGGGCTGCTGCCGGCGAGTTCGCTCTCGCACATGGGGATCTTCGCGAGCGGCCAGACCTACGAGCAGCTGATCCTCCACCTGCTCGCCCATCCGCTCGGCGAGGCACGCGCCTACGGGGCGATGATGCTGGACGAGATCAAGGCGGTGATGCCCAGCTTCGTCACGCGGGTCGAGCGCCCCGATCGTGGCGGCGAGTGGATCGCGTACCTTGAATCCCGCAAGCGAGCCGGACAGCGCTGGGCCGAGCGCCTCGGCGTCGACACGGCCGCCGAGGACGACTCGACCCGGCCGTCGGTGACGTTGCTCAAGGCCGACGGCGACGAGGACGACCTGCTCGCGGCGCTGCTGTTCGAAGCGGCGGTGCGCTCCGAGGAGCTCACGCGCGAGGTGATCACCGAGCTCGACGAGCCGACCAAGGCGGCGATGCTCTCGGACCTCATCGGCGCGCGCTCGAATCGCCGCCACCGTCCGGGGCGCGGGATGGAGGCGCTGCGCTATCGGTTCGAGATCGTGTCCGACTACGGCGCGTTCCGAGATCTCCAGCGCCATCGGATGCTGACGATCCAGTGGCAGACGCTGACGCCCGACCTCGGCGCCGGCGTCCCGGATCAGGTGAAGCTCGCCGGCGTCGGTGACGAGTACCGGCGCGCGCTCGAGATCTCACGCCGCGAGCACGAGCGGCTGACGGGCCGCGGTCTGGTGCAGGCGGCTCCCTACGCGCTGTGCCTTGGCTACCGGATCCGCTACATCCTCGACCTCAATGCGCGCGAAGCGATGCAGCTGATCGAGCTCCGCTCCGGGCGGGAGGGGCACCCGAGCTACCGCGCGGTCGCACACGAGATGCACGCCCAGATCGCGGCCGTCCACCCCTCCGTCGGCGCGGCGATGACGCACGTGGACAACGACACCGAGCCCCGGCTCGAGCGGATCCTGTCGGAGATGCGCACGCACGCGCGGACCGCGGCGGGATCCTGATGGGGGCGATCGACCCGTTCAGGGTCAGGGAGCGCTGAGGAGCACCGGTTTGGTAACAGTCAGCTCGCGTCCGACCGGGCCGCGTATGCGCACTCGTGCGGACGCGGTCAGCTGACCGAGCCGTTTCACCAGCGCGCGGTAGCGCGGCGCGACCGTCAGCAACGCCGGGCCGCTCGCCAGCGGGCCGCGCGTGAAGCTCCTGCTCGCGAGCACCACCGTACGCAGCGCGCCGTGGCCGCGGAGCGCGCGCCGGAGCACGAGCGAGCCCGAGATCGCAAACGGGTTGCCGTTGTCGAGCCCCAGACGCAGCTGCCAATTAGAGCCGATCCGCAGCGATCTCGACGCCAGCGTAAGGCGTGCGTGGCGGGGATCGAGCGCGCCGCCTGAAGGCAGGAAAGCCGCCAGCCCGTTCGGGGTGCCGAGGCCGGTCGGCCCATCCCATCCACGACCCGCGGCGCAGATCGGCGCGCCCTTGCAGGTGGCACTGTTGGCGCCCATGCGAACGTCATGAAATGCGCCTGGATCAGTCAGCTCGCGCGCGTACAGCATCTGCGCCTCACCGCTGCCCATGCTGCCGGCGAGCCCGATCACGCCGGCGATGATCGGGGCGGCGAAACTCGTGCCCTGGGCGACGTACCACGGCCCTCCGGGCTGCCCGGACCCCGTGATGTGCACGATTGCCCCGGGGTCGGCGGCGGCCGATATGTCGGCAACCGCCCGCTGCGAACCGCACGCGCTCGCGTGGGCGATCCTGGCCTGCCAAAGCGGCGCCGGTTGATACAGGCTGCAGCCGCTGACGGCTCCCTCCCAAGCGCGCTCCCCACCGTAGCCGCCGTTTTTGGCGACCCGCAGCGAGGTGCCGCCCACCGCGATCACATTGGGCAGCGACGAGGGGAAGTCCGGCGATCCCGTATAGCCCCAGGGGCCGCCGATCGGATCGCCCGATGCCGAGACGACCGCCGCATGCCGATGCGAGAAGTCGAGCAGGTACTGACCGTCGCCGATGTCCTCCGGTGGCGTGAAGGCCGTGACGATCACGGTGGCGCCTGCGTTGGCCGCGGCGTTGACAGCTGCCGCGAAATCGAACTTGAGGTCGGTGGTCGCCTCGACCAGCATCAGCTTGCAGCTCTCGCAGACCGCGTGGGCGACCTCCGTGCCGAGCGACGACTCGGTGATCCATATCCCTCCGGTCACATCCTTCACCGGCAGTGGCGAGGCCTTGCCGCTCTGGTTGAGCCTGCGCAGGCACCCGCTTTTCTCGGTGCACGCCGGGAGCCGGAAGCGCTTGTCGTAGGCGGACAGGTCGCTCTCGATGTACGGGTCGTCGTAAGCGCTGACGACCGCGATCGTCTGCGATCTCGCGCCCCGCAGTGGCAGCGCGTAGGCGCTGTGGATCTGCTGGGGAGTGAGCCCCTGCTGCGTCGCCTGCGCGGCATCGGCCGCGAGCCCGACCGGGGCGGCATCTCCGGTGGGACGCGCAGTCGCGCCTGCTGGACGCGCAAACAGCAATGCCGCCGCGGCCGCGACGAGCAAGGCGGTGATTGCGGCCGCTACTGGCACCGCGGGGCGGGAGCGAAGCCGTGGTGCGATGAATTGCAGAACCATTGAGGATCGAAACATACGGGGGAGTCGAAGGTTGCGGTCGCCGCCTGCCACCCAAGACTAGAAAACGGCCCCCGCGGATGGTCCGCGGGGGCCGTCTCCAGCAAACCGGCTCGCCCGCCCTCCTCACCGGAGGGCAGGCGGTTGCCCGGGTCTAGCGCTTGTGGCTGTGGTGCTTCTTGCTGCTGTGGTGCTTCTGGTGCTTCTTCTCGTAGGCCCTGTAGGCCTTCAGGATCGCACCGGACTGGACCGCCTCGACGATCTGCGAGACGTTCTGGCCGGTAGCCCCTCCGAGCGAAGTCGTCAGGGCGCCCGGCAGGAACTGCAGCATCGTCGCGTTGGTCAGCTGCGACGGCGGATAGTTCAACGTCAACGTAGCCGGACCGGGACCCGCCGAACTATTGAAGTTCGTCGACGGAGTCGCGGTCGCGATCACGTTGCCATCCAATCCAATCACCGCGATGTTGCCGGTGGCGACTGTCTTGATCCGCTGGTCGAGGTTGGCGACGACCGCACCGGTCGTCTTGTTCATCGACACACCGAACACATCCGGACCGGTCGTGAACCCACTCGCGAACGCACCCGCGTTATCGCCAATCGGCGTTGATCCCGGCAGGTTCGCTCCTGACGGGGTCGCATTATCGGCGGCCTCGACAGCTCCGTTCTGAGCCCAGGCCCAGACCGCGTACTCGGCGAGCGGCGACAGAGTGCCACCGAAGTTCGCCGTGACCGTGTTCGTGCCGGTCCCGACCGCCCCGGTGGAGTTGATCTGTGTCGCGTTCGCCAGATCGGCCTGGAACGCCCCCGCGCCGCTACCGACGACGACGACCGGATGGTCGAACGTGAACACGATCGAGTCATCGTCCGAACCGAGCACCGCCGAGACCAGATCCGGTCGCGACGTTGCGCACGGGCTCGCGCAATTCGGCAGCACCACCGACTCGTTCGGATTGGTCACACCGAAGTCTTGAACCGGGGTGACGCCATTCACGAACACGCCGCCTCGGACCGCCTGCACCACCGTCGCGCCGGAGCACGTCGCCCCGCCGAACGACGTGGTCGTGCTCATCATGATCGTGACGGTCGTCGAGCCGCTGCCCGCCAGCACCGAAGCGCCCGTGCAGAGGTTCCCACCGGACGTCTCGAAGAAGAAGTCCGCCGCGCTGTTCACAACTGCCGCCTTGTCGAACACGAACGTGAGCGAGTTCGCGATCTGATGCGCGCCGTCAGGGGCCAAGATCCCGATCAGATTCGGCGCGACCTCCACGCCGGTCGTGCCGGAATGGCTGGTGGAGCCCGTCAGAGCGACGGAGTCGGCCTGGTTGGGCACCGTACCCGCGTTCGCGAAGTACCCCCCAGCGATTGCCGTGACGAACGTGTACTGGTTGATATCGCCGATCGTTGCCGGCCACGTCGCGATCGCGCAGTTCGTGTTCGTCGGATCGGTAGCCGCCCCGGTATTGGGCTTGGTGTTGCTGGCACGGTAGCCGCCGATCAGGAACGAACCAGCACCAACGCCGTTCAGCGTCTTATCGGTGCAGACCTCAACGCTCGTCGCGCTGAGAATCGTCGCACTACGCAGGTCAGGCCGGCTCGAGGTGACCGCCGGAGACGCACCCGCGATCGCAGCTTGCGCCGCGCCCGTAGTTAGCAGCGGAAACGCCAAGACGGCCAAGCCGACCACGAGACGCGCCAAAGTCACGCGCTTGAGTCGTTCAGGCATGAGAACAACATCCTCCTGTGATTGTTGAACAGCACTGGCCGCGTTCCCGCTCCGGGATCTGGCCGTCCGGCGCGCCAGGACGATGGGTGCTTCCCCATCCCCCACAGTCACGTCAAACGCGTACACCCTACACCGGTTCGTGGACGAAAACGGCCCCCGCGAACGCTCCGCGAGGGCCGTATCCAGCGAGACCGGGACTCGCTCGCCCCCGGGGCGGGGGCGAGCTCTGCCCCGGACTAGCGCTTGTGGCTGTGGTGCTTCTTGCTGCTGTGGTGCTTCTGATGCTTCTTCTCGGACGCCTTGTACGCCCTGTACGCCTTCAGGATCGCACTGGACTGAACGGCCTCGACGATCTGCGTGACGTTCTGACTATCGGCGAGCACGAAGTCGAACGGATTCAGCGGCGAGGTCAGCGCGCCGATGTTGAACTGCAACATCGTCGCGTTCGTCAGCTGCGACGGCGGATAGTTCAACGTCAACGTAGCCGGACCGGGACCCGCCGAACTGTCGAAGTTCGTCGACGGAGTCGCGGTCGCGATCACATTGCCATCCAGCCCGATCACCGAGATCCCGCCAGTGGCGACTGTCTTGATCCGCTGGTCGAGGTTGACAACGACCGCACCGGTCGTCTTGTTCATCGACACACCGAACACATCCGGACCAGTCGTGAACCCACTCGCGAACGCACCTGCGTTATCACCGACGGGTGCAGAACCCGGCAGGCTGTTACCCGACGGGGTCACATTGTCAGCGGCCTGAACAGCGCCGTTGACGGCCCATGCGTTGACCGCGTACTCAGCGCGCGCCGACAGGGCGCCGCCGAAGTTGGCCGTAACCGTGGTCGTACCGGTCCCGACGGCGCCGGTCGAGGTGATGTCCTGCGCATTCGCCAGATCGACTTCGAAATTACCGGCGCCGCTACCGACGACGACGACCGGGTGGTCGTACGTGAATACGATCGAGTCGTCGTCCGAGCCGAGCACCGCCGAAACCACGTCCGGACGCGACGTCGCGCACGGGCTCGTGCAGTTCGGCAGGACCGCCGATTCGTTCGGATTGGTCGACGCGGGGTCCTGAACGGCACTGGTCCCATTGATGAACACCCCGCCTCGGACCGCCTGCACGACCGTCGACCCCGCGCACGTCGAGCCGGGGATCGACGTGGCCATGCTCATCGTCACGGTGACGGTCGTCGAGTTGTTGCCCGCCAGCACCGGTCCGGTGCCCGTGCAAATGTTCCCGCCGGACGTCTCGAAGAAGAAGTCCGCCGTGCTGAGCACGTGAGCAGCCTTGTCGAACACGAACGTCAACGAGTTCGAGAGCTGATGGGTCCCGTCCGGAGCCAGGATCCCGACCAGGTCGGGCGCGGTCTCTTGACCCGTCGTGCCGGAGTGAGTGGTCGAGCCCGTCAGAGCGACGGAGTCGAACTGGTTCGGCACAGTTCCCGCGTTGGCGAAGTACGTGCCAGGCCCTGCCGTCAGGTACGTGTATTGGTTGATGTCCCCGATCGTGGACGGGAAGACGACGATCGCGCAGTTCGTATTCGTCGGATCGGTCGCCGCAGTCGAAGCGGCGTCGACGTTGGCGGCCCGGTACCCGCCGAGCGCGAAACCGGGGGCGGTAAACACCCCGTTAAGCGTCTTATCCGTGCAGACCTCAACGCTCGTCGAGCTAAGGACCGTCGCGCTACGCAGGTCAGGACGGCTGGACGTGACGGCCGGAGAGCCACCCGCGATCGCAGCCTGGGCTGCGCCCGTAGCTAGCAGCGGAAACGCCAAGACGGCTAGGCCGACCGCGAGACGCGCCAAAGTCACGCGCTTGAGTCGTTCAGGCATAGGTCAACTTCCTCCTGTGGTTGCAGCGCCCCCGAGAACAGAAACATGGCGCGTTGAGGGGAGAATAGTGAAAAAAGCATCGGCGAAGGGTCCGCGAAGGCCGTTTTTGAAGACCAAACTTCACCTTAACGTTGGCGGTATGCCGTCGTGCAAGAAAAATGGCCCCCGCGGGAGCTCCGCGAGGGCCATCTTCCAAAGCCGGCTCGCTCGCCCCCGCAAGGAGGGCGGGCTACTGCGCCGGGTTACCGCTTGTGGCTGCGGTGCGCCTTGCTGCTGTGGTGCTTCTTGTTGCTGTGGTGCCGCTTGTGCCGCTTCTCGTACGCCTTGTACGCCTTGTACGACTTCAGGATCGCCGAGGACTGCACCGCCTCGACGATCTGCGGGACGTTCTCGCTGTCCGCGACTGTGGCGTCGAACGGCGTCAACGGCGAGAGCAGCGATGGGGTGTTGAACTGGATCATCGTCGCGTTGGTCAGCTGCGACGGCGGGTAGTTCAACGTCAACGTAGCGGGGCCGGGACCCGCCGAACTATTGAAGTTCGACGACGGGGTAGCGGTCGGAATCACGTTGCCGTCCAAGCCGATCACGGAGATGTTGCCGACGGCAACGTTCGTGATCCGCTGGTCGAGGTTGGCGACCACCGCACCGGTCGTCTTGTTCATCGTGACACCGAACACGTCCGCGCCGGTGGTGAACCCGCTCGCGAACGCGCCCGCGTTATCACCGATCGGCGCCGATCCCGGCAGGTTGTTCCCCGACGGGGTGACGTTGTCCGCGGCCTCGACGGAGCCGTTACCGACCCAGCCCTCGACTGCGTACTCGGCGCGCGCGGACAGCGCACCGCCGAAGTTCGCGGTCACCGTGGTTCCGCCCGTGCCGACGGCACCGGTGGATATGACCGGGTTGAACCCGTTCGACAGCTCTGCGATGAAGTTACCGGCGCCGCTGCCCACGACCACCACCGGGTGGTCGAACGTGAACACGATCGAGTCATTGTCCGAGCCGAGCACGGCCGAGACGACGTCGGGATGTGAGGTTGCGCACGGGCTCGTGCAGTTCGGCAGGATGGCCGATTGATTCGGCGAGAACGAGGCCCCGTCCTGATCCCCTTCCACTTCGCCAAAGAACGTCCCACCCCGGACCGCCTGGACCACCTTCGACGCAGAGCACGTCGAGCCGGGGATCGAGGTCGTCCCGCTGAACGTGATCGTCACCGTTGTCGAGTCTTGTCCCGCCAGGACGGATGCGCCCGTGCAGACGTTGCCGCCGGACGTCTCGTAGAAGAAGCCCACCGGCGATATCACGTGCGCCGACTCATCGAACACGAACGTGAGCGAGTTCGCAAGCTGGGCGGTGCCGTCCGGTGCCAGGATCCCGACCAGGTTCGGCCCGGTCGTGACCCCGGTCGTGCCGGAGTGAGCGGTCGAGCCTGTCAGCGCAACAGAGTCGGTCTGGTTCGGCACCGAACCGCTGTTGGCGATGTAAGTCCCCGCGAGCGCCTCGACGAACGAGTACTGCGTGATATCGGCGACCGTCGGCCAGAAGACGATCGCGCAGTTCGTGTTCGTCGGATCCGTCGCGGCAGTGGAAGCCGGCAGGAGATTGCCCGCCCGGTAGCCGCCGAGCAAAAAGCCCGAGGCGGTGAAGACGCCGTTCAGCGTCTTATCGGTGCAGACCTCAACGCTCGTTGCGCTGAGGATCGTCGCGCTGCGGATATCGGGTCGGCTGGAGGTGACGGCCGGCGAGGCACCTGCGATCGCAGCTTGCGCCGCGCCCGTAGCTACCAGCGGGAACGCCAACACGGCGAAGCCGACCACGAGGCGCGCCGAAGTCACGCGCCTGAGTCGATCAAGCATGAGAGCACTTCCTTCTGTGGTTGTTGAACACACTGGCCGCTTGCCCCTCGGGGACTTGGCCGGTCTGGCGCGCCGCGGTTAGTGCGTCCCGATCCCACAGTCGCGTCGAACAGCGCGATCCTACAGGTGCTGGCGCAAAATGCGCAAATCTTGTGAACTCATTCAGGGGCGTGCAGGCTCGCTTGCACTGGCACCGATCTTCGACAAAAAAACGGCCCCCGCGGATGCTCCGCGAGGGCCGTTTCCAAAGCCGGCTTGTCCGCCCTCCCGAGGAGGGCGAACATCTGCCGGTTACCGCTTGTGGCTGCGGTGCTTCTTGCTGCTGTGGTGCTTTGCGTGCTTCTTCTCGTAGGCCTTGTAGGCCTTCAGGATCGCACCGGACTGGACCGCCTCGACGATCTGCCCGACGTTCTCACCATCGAGTGCCGAGGACGCGAAGGGCGCCAGCGGCGAGGTCAGCGCGCCGGTGTTGATCTGCAGCATCGTCGCGTTCGTCAGCTGCGACGGCGGGTAGTTCAACGTCAACGTCGCCGGACCGGGACCCGCCGAACTATTGAAGTTCGTCGACGGAGTCGCAGTCGCGATCACATTGCCATCCGCCCCGATCACCGAGATCGCGGCAGTCGCAACTGCCTTGATCCGCTGGTCGAGGTTGATGACGACCGCACCGGTCGTCTTGTTCATCGAGATGCCGAACACGTCGGGCCCGGTCGTGAACCCGCTCGCGAATGCACCCGCGTTGTCACCGATCGGTGCCGAACCCGGCATGTTGCCCCCAGACGGGGTCACATTGTCAGCAGCCTCAACAGCGTTGTTTGCTGCCCAGCCCTCGATCGCGTACTCGGCGCGCGCTGACAGGTTGCCGCTGAAGTTGGCCGTGACCGTGTTGGTACCGGTACCGACCGCACCCGTCGAGACAAGCACGGGCCCGTTCCCGTTCGCCAACGCCGCAGCGAACGATCCCACGCCGGAGCCGACGACGACCACTGGATGGTCGAACGTGAACACGATCGAGTCATTGCCCGAGCCGAGCGCCGCCGAAACCACATCCGGACGCGAGGTCGCGCACGGACTCGTGCAATTCGGCAGCACTGTCGTCTGATTCGGAGCGAACGCGCCGGCGTCCTGAACCGCGTTCCCGGCACTGAAGAATGTGCCACCGCGGACCGCCTGGACAACCTTCGCGCCACCGCACGTCGCACCGGGGATCGAGGTGGCCGCGCTCATCGTCATCGTGACGGTCGTCGAGTCGTTGCCCGCCAGCACCGCAGAAGCGGTGCAGATGTTGCCACCCGCCGTCTCATAGAAGAAGGACGCTGGTGTGAGCACATTGGTCGCCTTGTCGAACACGAACGTCAACGAGTTCGAGACCTGGTGCGTGCCGTCGGGAGCCAGAATTCCGACCAGGTTCGGCCCGGCCGAGACCCCGGTCGTGCCCGAATGGGCAGTCGATCCGGTCAACGCGACCGAGTCTCCCTGGTTCGGTACCGAGCCGCTATTGGCGAGGTACGTCCCCGGCAACGCCTCGACGAACGAGTACTGGTTGATGTCGCCGATGGCCGCAGGCCATACGACGATGGCGCAGTTCGTGTTTGTCGGGTCGGTAGCCGCAGTGCTGGCCGCCTTGAGATTGCCGGCGCGATAGCCGCCGATCAAGAAGCCGGCGGCCGTGAAAACACCGTTCAGCGTCTTATCCGTGCAGACCTCAGCGCTCGTCGAGCTGAGGATTGTCGCGCTACGCAGGTCAGGACGGCTGGACGTGACGGCCGGAGAGGCACCCGCGATCGCAGCCTGGGCTGCGCCCGTAGCTAGCAGCGGAAACGCCAAGACGGCCATGCCGACCACGAGGCGCGCCAAAGTCGCACGCTTAAGTCGTTGAGGCATAAAGAAAACTTCCTCCTGTGGTTGTTGAACAGCATTGGCCGCGTTCCCACTCCGGGATCGGGCCGCTGGTACGCGCCGAGGCGGGTTAGTGCTTCCCCCACCACCACCGCTCGAGCTATAGACCTTACAGGGGCGCGCGCAGAATTGTTCTCAACCCCGCTGGCGATCTGGCCGATCGCGCGGACGGGTCGATTCGTGGACGAAAACGGCCCCCGCGGATCTCTCCGCGAGGGCCGTCTTCAAGCCGGCTTGCTCACCCTCCAGACCGGAGGGCGAGCGGTTGGCCGGTTACCGCTTGTGGCTGTGGTGCTTCTTGCTGCTGTGGTGCTTCTTGTGCCGCTTCTCGTAGGCCCTGTAGGCCTTCAGGATCGCACCCGACTGAACCGCCTCGACGATCTGCGGAACGTTCTCGCCGTCGAGCGCCGAGATATCGAACGGCGACAGCGGCGTGGTCAGCGATGGTGCGGCAAATGGCGGCCCGTTGAACTGCAGCATCGTCGCGTTAGTCAGCTGCGACGGCGGATAGTTCAACGTCAACGTAGCCGGACCGGGACCCGCCGAACTATTGAAGTTCGTCGACGGGACAGCGGTCGCGATCACGTTGCCATCCAACCCGATCACCGAGATGCTGCCGGTGCCGACCGCTGTGATCCGCTGGTCGAGGTTGACGACGACCGCACCGGTCGTCTTGTTCATCGACACACCGAACACATCCGAACCGGTCGAGAACCCGCTCGCGAACGCACCGGCGTTATCACCGATCGGTGCCGAACCCGGCATGTTCTGCCCGGATGGGGTCACATTGTCCGCGGCGTCGACAGCGGCCCCGGCGACCCAGCCCTCGATGGCGTACTCGGCTCGTGCCGACAGGTTCCCGGCGAAGTTCGCCGTGACGGTGTTCGTACCCGTCCCCACAGCACCAGTCGAAATGACCGTGGGGCCGTTCCCGTTCGCCAACGCCGCGGCGAAGAAACCCGCGCCGCTGCCGTTGACGACCACCGGGCGATCGAACGTGAACACGATCGAGTCGTTATCCGAGCCGAGCACGGCCGAAACCACATCCGGGCGCGACGTTGCGCACGGACTCGCGCAGTTCGGCAGAACCACCGTCTGATTCGGGGTGAACGCGCCGGGATCCTGAACCGCGTTCCCGGCGGGGACCGGAACGAAGAGCGTCCCACCGCGGACCGCCTGCACCACCGTCGCGCCCGAGCACGTCGCGCCCGGGATCGACGTGGTCGTGCTCATCGTCATCGTGACGGTCGTCGAGTCGTTGCCCGCCAGCACCGCAGAAGCCGTGCAGACGTTCCCGCCAGACGTCTCGTAGAAGAAGGACGGCGCGTTGAGCACGTTCGTCGCCTTGTCGAACACGAACGTCAACGAGTTCGCGATCTGATGCGCGCCATCCGGCGCCAGAATCCCGACCAGGTTCGGTCCGGCCGAGACCCCGGTCGTACCCGAATGAGCCGTCGAACCCGTCAGAGCGACCGAGTCGGCCTGATTCGGCACCGTGCCCGAGTTCGCGGCGTACGTGCCCGGGGCAGCCTCGACGAACGTGTACTGGTTGATGTCGCCGATCGTTGCCGGCCATACGACGATCGCGCAGTTCGTGTTCGTCGGATCCGTATTCGCACCGCTGGCCCCCTTGAGATTGCCGGCCCGGTAGCCGCCGATCAAGAAGCCGCCGACGGTGAACACGCCGTTCAGCGTCTTATCCGTGCAGACCTCAGCGCTCGTCGAGCTGAGAATGGTCGCACTACGCAAATCCGGTCGGCTCGAAGTGACCGCCGGAGACGCACCCGCGATCGCAGCCTGGGCTGCGCCCGTAGCTACCAGCGGAAACGCCAACACGGCCAAGCCGACCACGAGGCGCGTCACCATCACGCGCTTGAGTCGTTCAGGCATGAGAACAACTTCCTCCTGTGGGTTGTTTTGACTAGCCGCCTCCCCGCACCGGGGGCGTTGGCCATCTGGCGCGCCGAGACGATGGGCGCTTCCCCATCCCCCACAGTCGCGTCGAACGCGCATACCTTACACCGATTCGTGGACAAAAAAAACGGCCCCCGCGGATCTCCGCGAGGGCCGTCTCCAAGGCGGCTTGCTCGCCCTCCAGACCGGAGGGCGAGCGGTTGGCCGGTTACCGCTTGTGGCTGTGGTGCTTCTTGCTGCTGTGGTGCTTGGCGTGCTTCTTCTCGTAGGCCTTGTAGGCCTTCAGGATCGCACCGGACTGAACCGCCTCGACGATCTGCGGGATGTTCTGGCTATCCGCGATCGTGGCGTCGAACGGATCCAGCGGCGAGGTCAGCGAGGCCGCGGCAAACGGCGGCCCGTTGAACTGCAGCATCGTCGCGTTAGTCAGCTGCGACGGCGGATAGTTCAACGTCAACGTAGCCGGACCGGGACCCGCCGAACTATTGAAGTTCGTCGACGGAGTCGCGGTCGCGATCACGTTGCCATCCGCCCCGATCACCGAGATGCTGCCGGTGCCGACCGCCTTGATCCGCTGGTCGAGGTTGACAACGACCGCACCGGTCGTCTTGTTCATCGACACACCGAACACATCCGGACCGGTCGAGAACCCGCTCGCGAACGCACCGGCGTTATCACCGATCGGCGCCGAACCCGGCATGTTCGCCCCTGACGGGGTCACATTGTCAGCAGCCTCAACAGCGTTGTTTGCTGCCCAACCTTCGACGGCGTACTCGGCGCGTGCCGACAGAGTGCCGCTGAAGTTCGCCGTGACCGTGGTCGTACCGGTCCCAACAGCACCAGTCGAGACCAGAATGGGCCCGGGCGCGTTCGCGAGCTGCGCTGCGAACGATCCCGCACCGGTGCCGACGACGACCACCGGGTGGTCGAACGTGAACACGATCGAGTCATCGCCGGAGCCGAGCACCGCCGAGACCAGATCGGGACGCGACGTAGCGCACGGACTCGTGCAGTTCGGCAGCACCGTCGTCTGATTTGGAGTGGTCGTGCCGGCATCCTGAACGGCGGTCCCGGCACCTGCGAGTGTCCCACCGCGGACCGCCTGCACCACCTTCGCGCCGGCGCACGTCGCGCCGGGGATCGAGGTGGCCGCGCTCATCGTCATCGTGACGGTCGTCGAGTTGTTGCCCGCCAGCACCGCAGAAGCGGTGCAGACGTTGCCGCCGGCGGTCTCGTAGAAGAAGTCCGCCGGGGTGGTCACCGTGGTTGCCTTGTCGAACACGAACGTCAACGAGTTCGCGATCTGATGCGCGCCATCCGGCGCCAAGATCCCGACCAGGTTCGGTCCGGCCGTGACGCCGGTCGTACCCGAATGAGCCGTCGAACCCGTCAGAGCGACCGAGTCGGTCTGATTCGGCACCGTGCCCGAGTTCGCGAAGTACGTGCCCGGAGCAGCCTCGACGAACGTGTACTGGTTGATGTCGCCGATCGTTGCAGGCCAGGTGACGATCGCGCAGTTCGTGTTCGTCGGATCCGTATTCGCACCCGAGGAGACCTTGAAATTGCCGGCCCGGTAGCCGCCAATCAAGAAGCCGCCGACGGTGAACACGCCGTTCAGCGTCTTATCCGTGCAGACCTCAGCGCTCGTCGCGCTGAGAATCGTCGCACTACGCAAATCCGGTCGGCTGGACGTAACGGCCGGCGAGGCACCCGCGATCGCGGCTTGCGCCGCGCCTGTAGCTAGCAGCGGGAACGCCAAGACGGCCATGCCGACCACGAGGCGCGCCACCATCGCACGCTTAAGTCGTTCAGGCATAAAGAAAACTTCCTCCTGTGATTGTTGAACAGCACTGGCCGCGTTCCCGCTCTGGGATTTGGCCATCTGGCGCGCCGAGACGATGAGCGCTTCCCCATCCCCCACAGTCGCGTCGAACGTGGATACCTTACACCGATTCGTGGACAAAACGGCCCCCGCGAATCTATCCGCGAGGGCCGTGTCCAGCAAGCCGGCCCGCTCGCCCCCGGTAGGGGGCGAGCGTTGCGCGGGTTACCGCTTGTGGCTGTGGTGCTTCTTGCTGCTGTGGTGCTTCTTGTGCTTCTTCTCGGAGGCCTTGAAGGCCTTGTAGGCCTTCAGGATCGCACCGGACTGAACCGCCTCGACGATCTGAGGAACGTTCAGATTGTCGAGCGCCGATGCGGCGAATGCGGCCGGCGGTGTCAGCGGCGAGGCCAACGCGCCGGTGTTGAACTGCAGCATCGTCGCGTTCGTCAGCTGCGACGGCGGGTAGTTCAACGTCAACGTAGCCGGACCGGGACCCGCCGAACTGTTGAAGTTCGTCGACGGAGTCGCGGTCGCGATCACGTTGCCATCCAGCCCGATCACCGAGATCGCGCCAGTGGCGACTGCCTTGAGCCGCTGGTCGACGTTGACGACGACCGCACCGGTCGTCTTGTTCATCGACACACCGAACACATCAGGACCGGTCGTGAACCCGCTCGAGAACGCGCCCGCGTTGTCACCGATCGGTGCCGAGCCCGGCAGGTTGAAACCTGACGGGGTCACGTTGTCGGCGGCCTCGACCGAGCCGTACTGGGCCCACCCATCGACCGCGTACTCGGCGCGCGCCGACAGGGCACCGCCGAAGTTCGCCGTGACCGTGTTCGTACCCGTCCCCACGGCGCCCGTGGAGGCGACAGGGTTGAACCCGTTTGAGAGCTCGGCGAGGAACTGGCCGGCGCCGGTGCCGTTGACGACGACGGGATGGTCGAACGTGAACACGATCGAGTCATTGTCCGAGCCGAGCACCGCCGAAACCACATCCGGACGCGACGTCGCGCACGGACTCGTGCAGTTCGGAAGTACCGAGGACTGATTCGGCGAGAACGACGCCGCATCCTGAACCCCGTTCACGAAGCCGAACTCCGTCCCACCGCGGACGGCCTGCACGACCTTCGCGCCGCCGCAAGTCGCGCCGCCGAACGACGCGGTCGTGCTCATCGTCACCGTGACGGTCGTCGAGTCCTGGCCCGCCAGCACCGGTCCGGTGCCCTCGCAGATGTTGCCGCCGGACGTCTCGAAGAAGAAGCCCGTCGTGCTGAGCACGTTCGCGGCCTTGTCGAACACGAACGTCAGCGAGTTCGAGAGCTGGTGGGTGCCGTCCGGGGCCAGGATCCCGACCAGATTCGGTCCGGTCGTGACCGCCGTCGTACCCGAATGCGCAGTCGACCCCGTCAACGCGACCGAGTCGGCCTGGTTCGGCACCGTACCCGCGTTCGCGAAGTACGTTCCCGCGATCGCCTCGACGAACGAGTACTGGTTGATATCGCCGATCGTTGCAGGCCAGGTCGCGATCGCACAGTTCGTGTTCGTCGGATCCGTAGCCGCGACAGTATTCGCCTGGGTGTTGCCGGCACGGTAGCCGCCGAGCTCGAACGAACCAGCACCAACGCCGTTCAGCGTCTTGTCGGTGCAGACTTCAACACTCGTCGAACTGAGAATCGTCGCACTGCGCAGGTCAGGCCGGCTCGAAGTAACCGCCGGAGACGCACCCGCGATCGCAGCCTGGGCTGCGCCCGTAGCTAGCAGCGGAAACGCCAAGACGGCCATGCCGACCACGAGGCGCGCCAAAGTCGCACGCTTGAGTCGTTCAGGCATAAAGAAAACTTCCTCCTGTGATTGTTGAACAGCACTGGCCTCGTTCCCGCTCCGGGAACTGGCCGTCAGACGCATCTTCTTAAGGCGCGCCCCCGCGTCAAGTGAAGGTCGA
This sequence comes from uncultured Solirubrobacteraceae bacterium, assembly GCA_963712675.1. Classification (GTDB taxonomy): domain Bacteria; phylum Actinomycetota; class Thermoleophilia; order Solirubrobacterales; family Solirubrobacteraceae; genus Palsa-465. The sequence goes on along the minus strand of CAVQJF010000011.1, from coordinate 141,825 downwards.
AACCGCACCGGCATGTGCCCCACACCGGCTCTGGCGCGGCTCGCCCCACCGCCCAGCATTGGCTTATAGCCGCCAGGGTAATTGATAGCGAATCCTCCCGTCTTGCGATTGTGTTGCGGTTGATCCGGCTCCCTGCGTCGCGGCCGGATCAACGTCCGTGGCGACCCCCATGGCACCTAGAACGTGTCACAGCACCCCAAAGTTGCGCAAATCATCGACGAAACCGCTCCGCGCCGGCAGATCTCCACGGCCGCCCCCGCCTCGGGGAGGGCTGGTAGCATGGCGCGCTCTGCGGCGGCGGCCGGTCGCGGTGGCACTTGGAGCCTTTACTTGGGGAGGGTTATAGATGGCATCCGTTAACTCGCATAGCATCGGCCGTCGGCTTCGCACTGGCCCGGGGCGCCTGGGCTACGTCGTCTCAGCGGCGTTGGGCGCGCTCGCGTTGGCGGCAGCCCCGGCTGCGCTTGCCGCATCGCCCGGCTCGCTGGATCCGAGCTTCGGCACAGGGGGCGCTGTCGCCCTGTCCACCGGCTCGCAGCTGTTCGGCGTCGCGGTTCAGTCCAATGGGGACCCGGTGGTGGCGGGGTCCTCAGGAGGCAAGGTGTTCGTCGAGCGGTACACGACGGCCGGCAAGCCCAATGGGGCCTACACCGGCCCGGCCGGTTCCGCGCGTGCCGTGGCGATCCAGTCCAACGGCGACATCGTCATTGCGGGCACGAGCGGCGGCGCGCTGCTGGTCGAGCGCCTGACCTCGGGCCTGACGCCCGACTCCTCGTTCGGCTCGGGCGGGATCGCAACGGCGCTCGGGGGCAATGCCGCGGTGGCGAATGGGGTTGCGATCGGACCGAGCGGCAACATCGTCGCCGCCGGATCGGCGAATCCGCCTGCCACGCAGGTCGCCGTCGCCTCGTTCAGCTCCAGCGGCAGCGTTCAGTGGAGCCAGAAGCTGAACCTCGGAAACTTCTCGGTCGCCAACGGCGTGGCGGTACAGCCGGCCGATGGCAAGATCCTGCTCGCGGGCTCGCAGAGGCCGCTGCAGCTCACGAACGCGATCCTCGCGCGACTTAACTCGAGCGGCGGCCTTGACACCTCGTTCGCCAGTGGCGTCGGTGCGTTGACCTACAGCTTCCCGAACGGCGGTTACACCGCGTTCACCTCGGTGGCGTTGCAGAGCAACGGACAGATCGTCGTTGGCGGCGCCGCGGCGGCAAGCCCTAACTCGCAGGCCGTATTCATGCGCTTCAACTCCAACGGCTCGCGCGATTCTGGCTTCGGCTCGGGCGGGGTCGCCGCGATTGCCTCGAACGCGAACGTCAGCGTCCCGGGCGACCCGATCGGCGCCTATGGCGTCGGGATCGCGGGTGGTGGCCGGATCGTCGGCGCCGGCAACTTCGAGAACACCGGCGTGGAGGTCGACGCAGCAATCTGGACGTTGACCCCTGCCGGACAGCCCGATCCGTCGCTTGCCGGCGGGACGGCTCGGACGCTGAGGAGCGCATTCGAGCAGTGCGCGCTCGCGGTCGCGCCGGACGGGAGCCTGGTGTCGGTCGGCAACAGCGTCGCCACCTTCCCCGACACCACCCCGTGCAGCCTCAACGCCTCGGAGGCCGGCTTCGTGGTCCGCTACATCGGCTACGGACCGCCGCCGGTGATTAAGCCGCCCCCGCCGCCCCCGCCGCCTGCGCTGTCGACGTCGTTGAAGGGCGTCGCCAAGAGCGACAAGACCTCGACGGTCGCCAAGAAGGGCCTGAAGGTGTCGGTCAGCTGCAACGAGGCCTGCACGACCAAGCTGTCGCTGACGATCAGCTCGGGGACCGCCAAGAAGCTCAAGATCCAGACGAAGGGCAGGCAGTGCAAGAAGAGCCACGGCAAGACCACGTGCAAGACCGTCCGCGGCTACTTCACGACCACGATCGCGAGCGGCAAGGGCTCGGTCCGCGCAGCCGGCACCGCGACGACCACGCTGAAGCTGAACAAGTCCTACGTCAAAGCGCTCGAAAAGCAGAAGAGCGTCCGCGTCAACCTGCAGGTCTCGGTCACGTCGTCGGTAACGCACAAGTCAAAGACGCTCAAGCAGGGCATCACGTTCAAACGCTGAGGCACGAAGCCGAAACCACATGAACCGCAGACTCGTGATCGCGACGCTGGCGACGAGCGTCGCCGCGCTCGCCACCGCTCCGGCGGCGCTCGCCGGGCCCGGCGCGCTCGACTCGAGCTTCGCCGGTGGTGTCGTTCCCGTCTCAGGGCAGTTGTTCGGCGTAGCGATTCAGTCGAACGGCGAGGTCGTGGCGGCCGGGCAGTCTGGCGGGCGCGTGTTCGTCCAACGGTTCACGACCGGCGGCGCATCCGACGGCGCGTACACGGGTCCCTCGGGTTACGCGCGCGCGGTGGCGGTGGAGTCCAACGGCGACATCGTGGTCGCGGGCTCGAGCGGCGGCGCGATGTTCGTCGAGCGGCTGACGCCCAGCCTTACCCCTGACTCGTCGTTCGGCTCGGGCGGGATCGCGACGACGGCTCCGGGCTCCTCGGCGGTCGCGAACGCGGTCGCCGTCGGGCCGGATGGGAGCATCGCAGCCGTGGGGTCGGTGAATCCACCGAGCACGGAGGTCGCGGCCGCACGGTTCAGCCCCTCCGGCGGCATCGATTTCAGCGAGGCGCTGAACTTCGGCCTGTTCTCCCTGGCCAGCGGAGTGGCGGTGCAACCGGCGGACGGCAAGCTCGTGATAGTCGGGCAGCAGCGTCCGTCGCAGGTGACGAACGGCATCGTCGGGCGACTGAACACGAACGGCGGCCTCGACGGCTCTTTTGCCGGCACCGGCGTGGAGACGTACAACTTCCCGAATGCCGGCTACAACGGGCTGAACTCGGTCGCGCTCCAGAACAACGGCCAGATCGTGGTCGGAGGGGTGGCGCTCTCGAGCACGGCCGAGGCCCTGTTCCTGCGCTACAACTCGAACGGCTCGCTCGACTCCGGGTTCGGCTCGGGCGGCGCTGCGGCCGTGCCGGCTTCGACGGGACTGTTGGAAAATCCGATCGGCGCCTACGGGGTCGGGATCGCCGGCGGGGGGCGGATCGTCGGTGCGGGCAGCTTCAACAACGCGGGAGTCGAGCTCGACGCGGGCTTGTGGGCGGTCAGCTCAGCCGGCGTCGTCGATACGGGCTTCGGTAGCGGCGGTACGACCAGGGGGCCAAGCGGGGGGTTCGAGGCGTGCGCGCTCGCGGTCGCGCCCGACGGAGGCATCGTCACGGTCGGCAACAGCGCCTCCGCCACTGACGCAACCCCGTGCGCCGCCAACGGCTCCGGGTCCGGGTACGCCGCGCGCTATATCGGCGACGGACCGCCACCGCCACCGCTTCCGCCCGGGGCGGCGCCGGCGGTCACGACAGGCGCGGCCAGCGGGGTGAGCGAGGTGTCCGCAACGATCGCCGGCACCGTCAACCCGAACAACCTCTCGACCAACTACCTGTTCCAGTACGGGACGTCGACCAGCTACGGCTCGACGTCGCCCAGCGCGGACGCGGGCAGCGGCGACACCGAGACCTCCGTGTCGGCGACCGTGGCCGGCCTGATGCCAGGCACGACGTACCACTACCGGCTACAGGCGACGAACGCCGACGGCACGACGAACGGGCCGGACGCGACGTTCGTGACCTCGACCGGCACCCCATCTCTGACCGCCGGGGGCGCGAGCCGCGTCAGCGAGGTTGCCGCGACGATCGCCGGGCGGATCAGTCCCGGCGGGCTTAGCACGAGGTACCACTTCGACTACGGGACGACAACCAAGTACGGCTCGCGGACGGCGACAGCGACCGTCTCCGGCGGGGCCACCGTCGGTGTCAGCGCACGCCTCACCGGCCTCCGTCCCGCCACGACGTACCACTACCGTCTCGTCGCCGCGAATGCCGACGGCCCCGCGCTCGGCCCCGATCGGACCTTCACCACGCTGCCCCGTCTGCACGCCAAGCTCAGCGGCCTGCCGGGCTCGGGCCAGATCTCGGGGCTCGCGACCAACGGACTGAAGATCAACGTCAGCTGCAGCCAAGGCTGCTCGATCAGCGCTTCGCTCGTGATCAACGGCGGGACCGCGAGGAAGCTTGGGCTCGGCCGCAGGTCGATCACGATCGCAAAGGCGTCGGGCAAGCTCTCCCGCGCGGGCACGAGCCACGTTCACCTGAAGCTCAGCCGCAAGGGAAAGCAGTACGTGTCCCGATTCAGCGGGCTGGCGGTGACATTGAGCGTAAGCGCACGTCCGGCCGGCGGCGGGCCGACAGCGAAGACGTCGAAATCGCTGAGCGCCTGAGCGCCCCCCGCCGTTCCGCCTGGTGACATCGTCTGCCGATCGCTCGAAGCCGCGCACCCCGTCTGCCAGCCGTCCTGACCCCTAGGGTCGCCTGGCCTCGCTCACGCACCGGCTGGGTGATCGTGTCGGTGTTCGGGCTCGGCATCCTGCTCCGCTGCGCGCTGATGCTCGCGTACCGCCCCGCGTTCCTCGGGATCCCGGACTCGGGCGTGTACATCGATGCCGCCCAGCACAACCTGTTCCTGGACCCGGTCCACCCGGCCGGGTACGCACTGTTCGTGCGGATTCTCCACTTCCTGAGCGCCCACCTGTTCCTGCTCACGTTCGTGCAGCACGCGCTCGGGGTCGCGGCCGCATGGCTCCTGTTCGAGCTGGCGCGGCGGGGCAGGAGCGCGCTCGTCGGCCTTCTCCCCGCGGCAGTTGTGCTGTTCAACGGCCTGCAGCTGTGGACCGAGCATGCCCCACTGTCGGACCCGCTGTTCACGTTCCTCACAGCGGCGATCCTGCTCGTCGCCGTCCGCGCTCGCGATGGCGACGCGCGCCGGCTGCTGCTGCTCGGCGTGCTGCTCGGTGCCGCGACGACGGTGCGGACGGTCGGCCTGCTGCTGGTACCGCTCGTCGGCTTGTGGCTGCTCTGCGCGATTCCCGGAGACCTCCGCCACCGGGCGATCCGGAGTGCGATTCCGCTCGCCGCCGGGCTGGCGTTGACGATCGCCTACATGGCCGTTCAAAACGACCGCTCGGGGGTCTTCGGTTTCACGGAGTCAGACGGCCGGATCGCGTACGCGATCGCGGCCCCGTTCGCCGACTGCTCGAGGTTCACGCCGCCGGCCGGTACTCGAGGGCTGTGTCAGACAACACCGGCGAGCCGTCGCGGCAGCTTCAACCAGTACCTGTGGGGATTCCCCGATCACGCACACCAGCTGCCTCCCGGCGGACGCGCCGCCGTGAGCCCCGCATGGCGCGTGTTCGGCCCGATGCCGAACGGCAACGGCCAGCTGAGCGCATTCGGCCAGGCGGCGATCCTGCACCAGCCGATCGCGTACGTACGCGAGGTCGTTCGCAACTTTTCGTACTTCTGGCGGGCATCGCCGGCAACGTTCGTGCGGACGGCAACGCGAGCCGATCCGTCGAACGACGGGATCGCGGCCGGCTACTACTCGGCCGGAGCCGGCAGGACCGAAACCGGCTTCGGAGTGATGAGCTGGTACGCGCGCCACATCGAGGTCGACGGCGCGCTGATCGTGATCCTCCTGATCGGCAGCCTGTTGCCGATCGCCATCCCTCGCTCCGAAGCTCGCTCGCTCGGCCTGCTGTGCTCGGCCACCGGATGGCTGCTGCTCGGCGGCGCCGCGCTCGTCGCCGTCGACAATCGGTACGCGCTGCCCGCTCTCGGCCCGCTCGCCGTGGCCGCGTCGATCGGCGTCGCAGGTCTCAGGGACCGCGTTCGCGCCGTTTCGCCGACGACGTGACCGCGTTGGTCGCGATCGGGCCGACGCGGATGCGCAGGTCGGTATGGCGGACCGTGCCGCTCGTGGGCGTGAACGCCAGCCCAAGCGTCACCTTCAGCCCGTAGCCGGCCTTCAGCAGCTTCGACGCAATGCGGGTCGGGGTGATCGCGAGCGTCAACGTTTCCGCACCGGCCGCGCCCACGGTCGCGCTGCCGTAGAAGCCGGTGGCCGAGGGGTTCACGAGCCTGCGACGCCGTCGCACGCGGCCCACGACGCGGCGCCTCCGGCCCGAGAACTTCGCGGTGCCGGTCAGCGTGCCCGGCCCCGGCACCGCCAGGCAAAGCGTGATCGCGCCGCGCTTCGAGACTCGCTCAGCGATCACAGAGATCACGTTTGACGGCGCCAGGATCGTCAACGGAGCGCTGGTCTGCGCGCTTGAGCCGGCGTAGTTGGCCGCCGTCACACGGCATGCATAGCTGCCCGGCGAAGTCGCGGTGAGGAAGTTCGATCCGCCGACGATCGGCACACCGTTCTCGCTCCAGCTGTAGGCGAAACGCAGCGGCGCGCGGTACAGGAACGACTCGGGCAGATCCGCTGCCCACGTGTCCGGGAGGCAGACAAGGGTCGATCCGGGAGCCGACCCGCCGCGGACGGTGGGCAACCCTGTGGCGCGCGGCACTTCGAGCAGAACGGGGTATTTCGGATGGTCCACCGGCGCCCCGGGCGTGCTCAGGTCGGCACCGCCCGACTCGTTCAGATTCGCGTAGGAGATGCTGTTGCCGAGGTTGTTCGCCCAGTAGATCCTGCCCGCGCCGGGATCGATCGCGATGCCCCATGGCCCGTTCACGGTCGCGCCCGGCGTGGCGAGGTTGTCGCCGCCCCCGGAGCCGTCGAGATTGGCGTAGGAGATCGTGTTGCCGGTGTTGTTCGCCCAGTAGATGTGGCCGTCGGCGGGGTCAATCGCGAGGCCGTAGGGCCCGTCCACGCTTGCCCCGGGAGTGGGGAGGTCGCCGCCGCCCCTTCCGTCCAGGTTCGCGTACGAGATCGTGTTGCCGATGAAGTTGGTCCAGTACACGCGGCCGGCCGCCGGGTCCACCGCCACGCCTGCCGGACAGTCGACGGTCGCGCCCGTGGTGTTGAGGTCGTGGCCCCCGCTGCCGTTCAGGTTCGCGTATGAGATCGAGTTCGCATGGTCGTTGGCCCAGTAGACCCGGCGCACAGCGGGATCGATCGCCAATCCGTCGGGCCCGCTGACGGTCGCCCCGCTGGTGTTGAGAATGCCGCCATGGCTTCCGTCCAGGTTGGCGTAGGAGATCGTGTTGTCGGCGCCCAGGGCACCGATGCAGTAGTTGATGCTGGCGCCGAAGTTGGCCCAGTACATCCTTCCCGTCGCGGAGTCGATCGCCATCCCCAGGGGATGGTCGACCGGGGTTCCGCTGACCGGCAGACCGATGCCGCCGCGGCCGCTGAGGTTGGCCGCCGAGATTCCTGACGCCTCGACGGTGTCGCTCCCCAGGGTCGCCCAGTCCCAGTAGACGATATCGGCCCCGAGCGCCGGCGCCGGCGCGAGAGCTGCGAGCAAACTCGCGCCGATGACCAGGAGGCCGGCGCGAAGGCCGAAATGACGGTCGAACGCCATTGTTCAGTCCTCGTACCCGACGAACACGACGGTGCATTCCTCGGTCGCTTCGAGCGCGATCCGGCTCGCCGGTCCGGGCAACGCGAAGGTCGTGAACGCCGCCTGCCCGGCGGGCGCCCGGTGCGACGAGGCCAGCGACCAATCGCCATTCTGGGCCCGAGCGTTGAGCTCGACCCAGCGACCATCCTGCGTGACGATGCCGACGACGAGCTTCGCCGTGGCGTGCGGTAGCGTGACCCACAGGGTCGCGTCCGGTTCCTTCAGCACCATGTTCTCCCAACCGGTCCAGGCGACGTTCGCGCTCGCGACGGTGTCGGCAGTCCACGGACGGATGAATGGCGGTCGCCTGTCCACCGGTTGCGGCGACAGGATCAGATCGAGCCAGTAGCGCGAGAACGCCGGTGCCAGGTCCGGACGCAAACGATCGAGATACCGCGCCAAGATCACCTCGTCGGGGTGCGGCGGGCGCTCCCCGAACAACAGCGGGTCGTAGCTGGACGCGATCACGTGGCGGTCGAGATCGGCGCCGAACACGAGCTCGAACTCGTGGAAGCTCACCCCACGCCCCCACCGCACGATCGCCTCGAGGCCGGCGTCGCGCCCGTGCTCGAGCGCGGCGTCGATCGCCGCCTTGAAGTCCTCGCGCTCTGAGCGGCCGTAGTAGTCGAGCGCGAGCTCGTCGGGAAGCAGGTGGAAGAACGGCATCCGCGCGGTGTGGTGGTCGAAGTAGATCAGCCGGTTCGGGGTCTCGCAGACGACGATCGCCCCATCCGGCTTGACCACCTCCTTCGCGAGCGCCAGCACGCGCAGCCGCTCGGCGACGGTGAGGTGCTCCAGCACCGCGTACAGCAGGAACACGTCGACCTGATCCCGCCGCGCAGCGACCGCGTCGACGATCCGATCGAGCGGGTGGAGCTCCAGCTCGACGTTGTCGAGGTCACGCTTGCGGAGCTCCTCGTTGCCGAACTCGATCCAGCCGGGATCGATGTCGACCCCGATGACTCGCCCGGCGCGCTCGGCGAACGCACAGCTGACCGCCGCGTTCCCGCACCCGTACTCCAGCACGGTCTTGCCAGCCAGCGGCACGGTCTGCTCGATCCATGGGATCAGGACCTCGGACGCGCGACGGCGCCGCATCTCCCAGCTGTTGGGGTCCTCGCCGGGATCTCCGGCTACCGGCAGCGCCTCGATCGCTTCGAGCGTCGGCTGCGCTCGCGGCGGCAGGGACGGCGCGCCGGCGCCGTCGGTGCGTGCCATCTGCGCCAGCATCGCTTCGAGCTCGCCGACCCGCTCCTCGGCGACTCGACAGCGCTCCCGCAACGAGGCGACGTGCTCCTCGCGGTCCGCGATCCCCGCCAGCGCGGACGCGGCCGCCGAGCCGGCCTTGCCGAGCCGGGCGCGCGCCAGCCGCGCGTTCTCGCGTCGGAGCGCCGATGTGCCGCGCTTCAGATCCTCGGCCCAGCGGTTGAAGAGAGGACTGGTGTTGAGCTGGATCCGGCCGTGAAGGACGCGCTGCACCTCGGCTTCCTCGAAGCCGACGCAGAAGATGAAATGGTTCGCGTACTCGGGCTCGTCGCGGTCCTCCAGCGTCACCGCCACCTCGCTCTCCGTCGCTCCCGGAGGGCAGATCAGCGAACCCTCGGCCAGGAACTGGGGCACCATCACGGCTGAGCCGAATGGCGCGAACGCCGCGATCGCGTCGTCGTAGCCGAACTCCGTCACGTGGAACGGGTTCTGCTCGGCGAACAACTTCCCGTTCGGCACCGAGGCGACGATCCGCAGGCCGCGCCCGGCGTGCTCGCGAAGCAGCGCCAGCGCCGCGTCGAGGTCCTGGAGGTGCTCCAGCCCCTCGAAGCAGACAATCGCGTCGAACCGCCCCGCTACGTTGCCGCGCAGGAACGCGACCGCATCCGCGACCTCGAAGGTGGCGTTCGGGGCATCGCGGCCGACGGTCTGCGCAGCGGTCTCGACCGTAGCCTCGTCGTTATCGACGCCGACGACCTCGCGCGCGGCGCCGGCCAGGATCGCGCTCCCGTAGCCGCTCCCGCAGCACAGGTCGAGCACCCGCTGCCCGGCGCACAGCGCGGCGGCGAATTGATAGCGGTGACGGTGCTCGCAGGCGAGCATCGTGTCCGCCTGCGCCCCCTCCAGCGTCAGTCGCTCGATGACGTCCATCGGATCGCATTCTCGCGGATCAGGGCCTCGATCTCCCCTTCCAGGCGCTCGCGCTTCGGTTGCGCGAACTCGGCCTGCATCGAGTCGGCACGAACGCGGTAGCGCAGCAGCCGCTCGGGGATCACGGCGCCGAAATGACCGGCGCTGCGCAGCTCCCGGTACAGATGCCAGTCCTCGAAACTGGTCAGCTCCTCGCTGTAGCGAAAGCCGGCGTCGAACAGTCTGCGCCGGATCACCGCTGCGGCATCTCCGGCGAGGTTCTCGCGGGCCACGACGGCGGCGCGGTTGCCGAGCGGTTCGTAACCGAGATCCGGCCCCGGCAGCGGCGCCCCGCTGTCGTCGATATAGCGCGACCACGAGGTCACATAAGCGAGCTCGCTTCGGGCCTCCAGGACCTCGACGCAGCGCGCGACGAATTCGGGCTCGGCGATGTTGTCGCAGTCGAGCGGAAACACGTAGCGCCCGCGACTCTGGAGCACGCCGAAGTTGCGCGCGGCTCCGAGGCCCTGGTTCATCTGCGTCACGACGACCACGGGCAGCCGCGCGGCGATCTCGGCGACGATCCAATCTTGCTCTTCGAACGAGCCGTCGTTGACGAGCACGATCTCGATCCTCGGATAGGTCTGCGCGAGCAGCGAGTGGATCGCGTCCAGGACGTAGCGCGAGGCGTGGTAGTACGGAACGATCGCCGAGACCAGCGGCGGTCGTGCCGACGTCGGGCGGCCTGCCGGCAGCCGCGGCGGCCGGGAAGCCACGAGCGCCTCGTAGCCGTCGAGGATCTCGCGTTCCTCGCTCAGCGCGCGCCCGCGGGCCAGCGGCGCCTCGCTGCGCACCGCCTCCTGAACCTCGTCGGTGTGCTCCAGCACCCGTTCGAGCGCAAGCCCGAGTGCGGTCGCGTCTGTGCCGCCGGCAAGCCAGCCACTCCGCCCCTGCCCCACCATCTCAACCAAGCCCCCGACCGGGGTCGCAAGCACCGGCCGGTTCAGGTGCAGGGGCTCAAGCGCGGCGTACGGCCAGCACTCCCATAGCGACGGGATCACGACCAGATCGTGGCCGCGGATCGCCTCGGCGACCGACGCGCGGTCGAGCCCGTCCAGCAGCGCCAGCCGCGGATCGTCGGCGATCGCGAGCGCAAGCTGCTCGCGCATCGAGACGCCGAGCGGCGCCGTGTCGGTGTCGGCGCCGACCACGGTCAGGCGGAAATCGTCGCGCGCGAGCCCGGTCGCGGCCCGGATCAGGTTCTGCACGCCCTTGCGCCGCTCCAGCCTGCCCGCATACAGGATCCGCAAAGGCTGCGCGACTTCGAAGCTCTCCTCAGCGCCGATCTCGGCCGCCGGGCCCTCATACGGATAGCGGATCCTGGTGGCCGGCGCCAGCGCGTCGGCGCCGTAGAACCTTGTGTATGTGCCGAGGACGTCCCCGCCCTGCCACAGCAGCTGGTCGGCGTGGGCGAGCGAGAACCGCTCCATCGCGTGCAGCGCCGCGGAGGAGAGGTCGCGCTTGTAATAGCCGTCCAACACCTCGCAGATCTCCGCGGTCGTGTGGATCCGCACGCACACGCGCGTGTCGGCGAGGAACGGGTCGAGTGCCTCGGCTGCCTGAAGGGTGACGAATGCCTCGCCGAGGAAGTCGGGGAACTCGATCAGATCGGGACCGCCGTCCGGATACAGCTCCTTCAGCCTTTCATAGACACGCGCGCCATAACAGTGCATCACGTGGGACCAGGCTCCGGCCTCCTCAACGGTCGGCTCGGGCACGAACACGAGCCGCACGTCATCACCGGGCAGCCTCGGATCGCCGGCAGCGCGCAGCTGCTCATATGTATCGGCGAACACCGAGGTGGTGAGGATCGTTACCTCGGCCACCCGCGAGAGCAGTCGCGCGGCCGCGGCCACGAACTGCCCGATCCCTCCGCCGCCCAGCGGATACACCTCACGGGATGCCAAAACCACGCGCAAGACTGCAGACCCCGTCGGACTCAGTCAGCCTTGCTGCGCGCCAGCCGGCGCTTGGCGGTGCGCAGCGGCTCGGTCATCTTCCAGCTCGGCGAGCCGGTGATGTCCGCGAGCGTCTGATCCGCGCGATCAAGGCGGGATCCGAGCGTCACGAGCTCGGTCTCCAGGGCAGCCTCCCGCGCCCGTGCCGCGTACAGGTCCGCTCGTGTCGCACGTAGCTCCGCGGTCAGCTCCGCGACACGCCCGCGCAGCTCGTTGGCCTCCTGCTGCGGCGCGCGGGATCCCGGCGGCACCTGCTCCCGGGCGACCACCAGCGCTCGGATCTCGGCCAGCAGCGGCGCCGCGGGGTGGTAGCGCTGCTCGTACACCGAGCCGTTCATGTACGCCAACCGCGCGGCGTCGACGAGCACCAGCCCGAGCCCGTACCAGAGCTCGTTGTGCAGCGCCGGCTCCGCGAACAGCCGGCCGGGGATCCAGTCGAGCTCCACACGCGCGACCTTCGGCCAGGCCGCGAACCGGACCGCATCGAGGCCCGTCCGCACCCGCTCGTTGGCGGTGTCGTGGATCAGGATCACGGTGTTCGTGAGCGCCGGGGAGTCGAGCAGGTCTTCGAGGTCCTTGCGGACGCCCTCGGGCGTATGGTCTCCGTCCACGATCACGAAGTCGACGGTGCGACCCGCGGCCGCCAGCCCGGCGAGGAACTCCGGCAGCAGTTCGTGCGAGTCGCCGGTGTGCAGCGTGACGTTGTCGGGCAGCGCGAGCGTCGGCGGGGTCAGATCGAACGAGTGGACTTCTTGCGCGTACGCGGCGATCCGGCGCAGGCAGGCGCCCTCCATCGAACCGATCTCGATCGCCAGCGCCGGCCGCAGCTGGGCCAGCACGCCCTCCACCGCGGCGCGCTCGCCGAGCGACATCTGCCACACGCGGTCCTCGAAGATCTCCACCGACACGGCGGCTGATCATAGACCGCGAGCTGATCCTGTCGGAGATGCGCAAACGCCGCGCATCTCCGACCGGATCGTGAGTCGGCTACCGCACGCGGACGGCGGCTGTCGTCGTCACCGCTGACTTATGAGGCTGGCTCAGCACGAGCGTGAGTGTCCACGTTCCATGGCTCACGCGTCGGACGTCGCGCAACGTGACGCTCGCGGCGCCGCGCTTGAGGAGACCGTGTCCGAGCGCCGCCAGCCGTCCGTTGCGGCCGAGGCTCAGCCGCAGCGTGCCATGGGTCGTGCTCTTGCGGAACTTCACCGTGCAGCTGACCGTGCCGCTGTGGAGCTTGCACGTCACGTGCGGCTTCGGCCCGGCCGGTCCCGTCTTGCCCTGCACGGCCGGTTGCTCGATGAACCGTGTGGTCGTCGCCCGCGTGTCGCCGTTGGCGTCGGTCAGCGTCCAGGTCGCCTTGTACGCCCCGGGCTTCAGCCCCTTAACGGACACGCCGCTGGACTTGTCGACGTTGGCGGCGTGGTACACGGCCTTACCGCTCGACGCCTTCGCGATGCTGAGAGCGATTTTCGACGTCTTGTCCGTCGGCATGGTCGCGTTGTTCGGCCCCGGCAACCCGGACTCCGCCAGCGCCGTGAACGTGCCGTAGACGGTCTCGCCCTCGATCGGCGAGGTGTCCTCAATATTGGGGACCTCGGTCTGTGTCTGACCACCGCTCAGCTCGTCGGTCTGCGAGATGCTGGACGTGTCCAGCCCGGTCGCGTCCCCGTTGAGCGGACAGATCTCACCTGTGAGAGCGACGGTGGGCACTCCCGCCGCGGCACTCGTCGGCGCAGGCGGCGCGGGCGAACCGTAGTACTCGCCCGGCTGGCAGCTGCCGCCAGCGAGCACCGTCTGCTCGTCGGCGATCGCGACCTTCAGGTGCGCCACGTGGAGCGTGCTCAGCGTCCGCGAGCCGTTCGACAGCGACACCGCATCGCCGCCCCTGAGGCCACCCGCGGGGAACTGGCCGACGACCGTGCCGGTGGGGTCTGCATTCCCCGAGACGTGCTTCCCGGTCCGGGCGTCGGAGAGGGTGTAGCTGGCGCCGTCGACGAGGCCGCTGCAGGTCGCGGTCTGCAGCTCGAGGTCAGCTGTGCAGCTCGGGACACCACTGGGCGCGAAAGTCGGCAGCGGACTCAGGAACGACGAGACCGCATCCGCCTCGCCGAGCGGCACCGTGAGGCTCACGAGCCCGCCCATAGAGTTGGGAATCGGACCCGGGGAGTACGCCCGGTTGTCATTCGAGCTCGCGGTCAGCCTCACGCCGGCGCCAATCGTCGCGGTGCCCTCGGTCGCCGTGTCGGTCTGCGTGTTGCAGAAGTCGGTCGGGGTCTCCGAGGTCGGGGTGCCGTTGAAGGTGAGCGTCTCCACGCCGGTCTGGAAGCACGGCGCGAGCGTCACCGACGGACCGCCGAAGCTGGGGTTGTTGGTGACAAACGCGCCGTTGTCGAGGTCGTTCCATCCGGTCCAACCCGACTCGGTGAACGGGTTTCCGCCGTCCCCGGTCAGGATCACCTGATGGTTCGGCGTCGCCGCGCCCGCGCCTGAGTAGTCGACGTCGAGCTCATCGCGGTCATCGCCGACCGCGTGCGAACCGAGCGACACCGACCAGCTGCCGTTGGCGGCCGTCGTCGTCGACGGCGCCGCGACCGTCACGGCACTGCCGTCCGGGGCTGCCCGCACGAGCGACACCGTGACCCCGACCCCGGACTTGTTCGACCCGATGTTGCCGCTCACGGTCGAGCTGTACTGGGTCAGGTTGACCTGCGGAAGCGGCAGCGGGTTGTCGGCCTTGCTAGTGCTCTGGACGCAGCCGTTGTCGTCGTTGGACCACATCTCCTGAGTCAGGTATTGATGACCGTTGATGACCTCGTTGTACGGCGAGCTGCTGGGCCCGGCAAAGCCGAGCGGCGTACCGGTCTCGGGACCGAATTCGCACTTGTCGGCAACCTCGAACCCGTTCGGGTCCATCCACCCGACGCCCTCGGGATCGGTGATCGCCTCGACCGTCTCGTGCCCGGCTCCGTCGATCGCCGCTTCGGCGTCCGGGTTGCCCTCGGGATCCGATCCGGGAGGCACGGTCGTCTCGATCAGCGGGTCGACCGACAGCGCGTAGATCGTCGCGCCGTGGCCGACGTCCGAGACCGAGTGGTAGGCGGCGAACGCGTTCGTGCCGCACGAGCCGGGGAGGATGCACTCGTCGACGTTCGGCGGCAGGAACACGAACCACAGGTTGTGCAGGCCGCGCGGCGTTCCGGGCGTCGCCTGGACGATCTTGTCGACCTCCGCCTGGACCTGCGCATCGGTGATGCACGTCGGGATGTTGTTCGGCGAGGCGCACTGGTCGGCCGCCGACGGGTACGGGTCGGTGTCGTCGAGCGAGTCGGCCGATGCGCTGTAGCTGAGGCTGTAGGAGCCCGACGTGATGCCGCCGGCGGACGTGCCCTGCGCGAACTGCGGCAGCACCGAGAAGTCGTTGGTTGTGGAGCCGCTGTCGTGGGCGACGTCGGTGAAGAACTGCTGCATCAAGGCCTCGTAGCCGGGGGCCCCGTCAGGCAGCGGACCGCTGAACTTGAAGCCCGCGGGCGCCCAGAAGATCGTATGGACTGTCACGCCGCCGGCCATCACCGAACCGCCGTGATAGACGAGCGGCGTCAGGGCGCCGGTTGCGACGTCCTGGCTCCCGACCGGCGGGATCAGACCGAGCGCTCCGCCGATCCGCGGATGAAACTGCGTACGGGCTGCGGCGGCCGACGCGCAGGCGCCGATCATGCTGCACACGACAATTGTCAGGAACGCCCTGCTGCGAGCCATGTAACCGACCCTCCTCCTCTGTTCAGACCCGTTGCCCCTAAGACCGGCGGGCACGCTATCGCAGCCAATCGTCGGCTGCAAACGACAACCGTCACGCGAAACCATCAGCGCGCGGCGCGCGGCGCCAAGCTCGGCTGCGGAAGGACCGCCCCGCAGTTGACGTCTTCACCTGTGAGTCGTCAACAATCAGCCGAGGTAACCCATGAACCGCATCCGCAACCGCATCGTCCTGTCCGCCGTGGCCGCGGCCACGCTGGGCGCAGCTTCCGTATCACTGGCCGACGGCGGGCACGAGACCGCGCACGCCGCCGGCGCGGCCACCGTCAAGCTGGCCCACACCGGCATCGGCAAGATCCTCGTCACGGCGTCGGGGAACACGATCTTCATGTTCACGCACGACAAGAAGAACACCGACACGTGCATCAAGATCAAGGGCTGCACCGGGACATGGCCACTGCTCAAGGTGCACGGAAAGCCGACCGCCGGCAGCGGTATCAAGTCCTCCCTGCTCGGCACGATCACGCTGGCCCACGGGGTCAAGCAGGTGACGTACGCCGGTCACCCCTTGTACACGTATTCGTTCGCGAGCGGGCCTGGAGACACCTCGTATGTCGGAGTGGCCGAGTTCGGCGGCACCTGGTACGCGGTGAACGCGGCCGGCAAGACAGTGAAGTAGCTACTCCGCTCCGGCCTCGCGCTGGCGCAGCTCGATTCGCCTGATCTTCCCGGTCAGCGTCTTGGGCAGATCCGGGACGAACTCGATCAACCGCGGGTACGCGTACGCCGAATGCTGGTCGCGCACATGCGCCTTGATCTGATCGGCCAACGCGTCGGACTCCTCGTATCCGGCGGCGAGCACGACGAACGCCTTGACCACGTTGCCACGCCGCTCGTCGGGCGACGCGACCACCGCGGCCTCCGCGACGGCCGGGTGCTCGAGGCACGCGGACTCGACCTCGAACGGCCCGATCCGGTAACCCGCCGAGATGATCACGTCGTCGGCGCGGCCCTCGTACCAGTAGTAGCCGTCCTCGTCCATCTTCGCGGCGTCCTTGGAGTGGAACCACTCGCCGCCGAACACCTCCTCGGAATCCTCCGGCGGACGGTTCCAGTAGCCGAGCGGATAGTGCGGGTTCGACCGCGCGCGCAGGCAGATCTCACCGCGCTCGCCGGTCGGGACCGGACGTTCGTCCTCGTCGAGGATCGCCACCTCCCAGCCCGGCATCGGGCGACCCATCGAGCCATGACGAACCTCCATGAACGGGTAGTTCGCGCACAGCGGATAGGACTCGGTGAGGCCGTAGTAATCGAGCACGGTGACCCCGTAGTGCTCCGAGAACCACCGGATCGCCTCGGGGTTGAGCGGCTCGCCGGCCGAGCACACGATCCGGAACTTCTGCGGATACCTCGTGCCGGCGTCCGAGATCGCCATCATCGAACGGATCGCCGTCGGCGTCGCGAACATGTTCGTGACCCCGTGGCGCGAGAGGAAATCGAGCTGCTTGCCCGGATCGAAGCCGCCCTCGCGCTGGTAGACGGCCTGCACGGCGCCCAGCCGCCAGGCCCCGATCAGCGGGCAGATCCCGGCCGCCCAGGCCCACTCGCCCATGCCGTGGAACAGCTCGCCGTCCTGGACGTCGTGGCAGTAGATGAACTCCTCGTGCGCCAGCAGGTAGCGGTGCGCATGGAGGATCCCCTTCGCGAGCCCGGTGGTTCCCGAGGAGTAATACAGCTGGGCCGGATCGTCGGCTGAGGTGTCGACGCACTCGAACGCCGTCCCGCCCTGGGCGAGCAGTGCGTCGTCGAGCACCAGCACGTGCTCGACCAGCGAGCGCTCGACACGATCCGTGTTGGCGGCGTTGGTCACCAGCACCTTCGACTGGGAGTCGCTCAGCCGGTGGCGGATGCCGTCGTCCCCATACAGGACCGACATCGACAGCAGGATCGCTCCGACCTTCCAGGTGCCGAGGAAGGCGGCCGCCGTCTCGGGCGTCGCCGGGAGCAGCATCGCCACCCGATCGCCCTTTTCGACCCCGTGGGCGCGCAGCACGTTCGCGAACTGGTTCGAGAGATCCTGGAGCTCGCCCCACGACACCTCCCGGATCACGCCGGCGAAGTCCTCGTGGATCATCGCCAGCTTCTCGCGCGGGTGTTTGTCGCACACGTCCGCGGCGATGTTGTAGCGCTCGGGGACGTTCCAGCTGTGTTCGGCGCAGGCCTGTTCGTAGGAGGAGATCGTTGTTGAGCTCATACGCTGATCATCGCGCGCCGGTGCGCTCGAATCAAACGACCGCGGCCGGCTCGAGCTCTTCGTCGGCGATTCGCAGCCCGAGTCCCTCCGGAGCGTGCAGCGCCAGCATTTCGGCGGCCGGGTCGAACCGGGTCGGATCGCGGACCGAAACCACGATCATCACGAGGAACGCGAGCGGGACGGATACGAGCGCCGGCTGGGCGAGCAGCGCTCCGGTGGCGCCGGTCTCCGATTCGCCGACCGCCAGCCCGGTGATGATCGCCGCGGTCGCGATCACCATCCCGGTCACCATCCCGACGGCGGCCCCCCGGGCAGACAGGCCGGTCCACCAGATCCCGAGCAGGAACATCGGACAGAACGTGCTCGCAGCGATCGCGAACGCCCAGCCGACGAGGATCGAGATGTCGACCGACTGCGCCAGCAGCGCCAGCAGCGCCGGCGCGATCATCGCGCCGACGGCGGCGACCCGGAAGCGCAGGCGCCGGGCGGAGACGCCGCCGGTCGGGCGCTCGCGGCGAACCCGTGGCCAGATGTCGTGGCTGATCGTCCCCGCCAGCGATACGAGCAGCCCGGACGATGTCGACAGAAACGCCGCGAACGCCCCCGCCGCGGTCAGCGCGCCGAGCACCGTCCCGACGGTCCCGGGCCACGCCGCCGTGGGCAGGCGCAGGACGACGTCGTCCGTCTGCCCGGTGACGTACAGCTGCGGAGTCAGGGACCGGCCGAGCGCGCCGTACACGGCCGGGAAGGCGTAGAACATCCCGAGCAGGCTCAGCACGCGCACTGTCGTGCGCCGCGCCGCGTGACCGTCGGGGTTGGTGTAGAAGCGGACGAGGATGTGCGGCAGCCCCATCGTCCCGAGGAACGTCGCGATCAGCAGCGAGTAGACGAGCAGCGGCGAGCTCGCGCCGCTGCCACCGACTGGACGCGACCACTGCGACCCGCGCAACGGGACGATCCCGTCGGCGTAGGGGACGATCCCGTGCGGCGGAACCCTGACCTCGCCCCGCGGCAGCGTCGCGTGCGCGCCCGCGGCCACATGCACGACCCGCCCGCCGGCCGAGAACGACCCCGCCTCCGGGAACAGGACCCGCTCGCCGCCGGCCACCGCCAACCCGCGCGGGCCGGCTCGAGGCAGCTGCTGACCAAACAGCGCAGCCCGTCCGGGCAGACCGCCGAAGTGAATCACGAGCACGCACGCCGGCACCGCGATCGCGAACACCTTGATCCAGAACTGGAAGGCCTGCACATAGGTGATCCCGCGCATCCCGCCGATCGCGACGTTGACCGCGACGATCACCGCGACGACGGCGACGCCGACCCAGTACGGCGCGCCGGCGACGACGTTGAGCGCCAGCCCGGCGCCCTTCAGCTGCGGCAGCAGGTAGAACCCGCCGATCAGCAGCACGATCCCGGCGGCGAGCATCCGCAGGCCCGGGCTCCGCAGCCGCGCCTCGGCGAAGTCGGGGATCGTGTACGAGCCGAACCGTCGCAGCGGCGCGGCGACGAACAGCAGCAGTGCCAGGTAGCCGGCCGTGAAGCCGAGCGCCTGCCACAGGGCGCTCGCGCCCAGCTTCAGCTCCAGCCCCGCGATCCCGAGGAAACTCGCCGCCGACAGGTATTCGCCAGAGATCGCGGCGGCGTTCCACCACGCTGTGACCGAGCGTGAAGCGACCAGCAGGTCCGAGGTGGTGCGCACGAACCGCACGCCCCAGGCCCCGAGGCCGAGTGTGCCGAGCGTCACCGCCCCGACGGCGAGCAGCGCCGTCACTTCTCGACGAGATCGCGAAACGCCGCATCGAGCGCGTCGGCGCGGTGCGCGTACAACCACCCGATCGCGATGAACAGCGGGAACATCGGCAGGACCATGATCCAGATCGCGATCGGGACCGTCAGCAACGTCGTGTGGCGGAGCTCTGGCAACACGTCGAGCGCGAACGGCAACACCCCGAACACGGCTCCGAACGCGACCAGCGCGAGCAGCGCAAGCTGGAGTTGCGCATGGCGCAATCTGCGCAGGTACACCTCGCCGTGCTCGGTCGCTTCGGCGAGCTCCTGGCGCGGGGAGCGGAGCCCGCGCGTACTCACGCCCGCAGCCTCCGGCGCAGCTCGGGCACCTGGCGGCGCGCGACCGGGACCTCGCTCCCGTCGGCGAGCACGATCGTCGCGCTGCCGCCCAGTTCCGGCCGGATCTCGGTCGTCCTGCGCAGGTTGACGATGTAGCTGCGGTGGACGCGAACGAACCCGTACGCGACCCACCGGCGCTCGATCTCCGACAGCGCCCCGCGGACGAGAAAGCGGCCGTCGTCGGCCACTACACGCACGTAGTCGCCTTCGGCCTTGACGTACAGGATCGAGGCGCGAGCCACCAGCCGCGTCGCGCCGCCGCGCTGGTGCTCGAACGACACGATCTCCTGGTTCGAGCGGGCCGCGAGGACCCGCTCCAGGGCCTGCGCGATCCGCGCCCGAGAAACCGGCTTCATCAGGTAGTCGAGCGGGTGCAACTCGAGCTCGAAGGCGCCGACCGCGCCGTCCTCGTAGGCCGACACGAACACGAGCGCCGGCGGCGAGGAGAACTGGTCGAGCACGTTCGCGAGCTCGAGCCCGTCGATGTCCGGCATCCGTACGTCGAGGAAGATCGCATCGAAGCGGTGATCGGCGAGCCTTCGGAGCGCCTCGCCGCCGCTGCCCGCTCTGAACACCTCGGCGACATCGGGGGCGCCCTCGAGCATCCGCGCCAGGTCCTCGAGCGCCGGCCGCTCGTCGTCGACCGCCAGCACGTGCAACCCAGCGCCGGTCATGCGGCTCGTACCCCGGCGCGGAACTTCGGGAGCGTCATCGTCACCGTCGTGCCCCGGCCGAGCGCGGAGTCGATCTCAAGCCCGTAGTCCTCGCCGAACGTCGCGCGCAGTCGCGCCTGCACGTTCATCAACCCGACGCCGTCGCCATTTCCGGCCAGCAGCTCCTCGCCCCGCCCCGGCGCCATCCCCACGCCGTCGTCGGACACGCGCAGCTCGACGTCGGCGTCGATGTCGCGGCCGACGATCTCGATCCGACCGCGTCCGCGTCGCTCGACACCGTGGCGGATCGCATTCTCGACGAGCGGCTGCACCGACAGCATCGGCAGCACGGCCTGGAGCACCTCGGGCGCGACCTGGAGCCGGACCTCGAGCCGCTCGCCGAACCGCGCCCGTTCGAGACGCAGGTACTTCTCGACGTAGTTGAGCTCGTCGGCGAGCGTCACGTACGGACTCTTTCCGCGGAATGCGTAGCGGGTGAACTCCGCGAACTCGGTCAGCAGCTCGCGCGCCTGGTCCGGGTTCGAATGGATGTAGCCGGCGATTGCCGCGAGCGCGTTGTAGACGAAATGGGGAGAGATCTGCGCACGGAGCGCACGGAGCTCGGCGCGTGCCAGCCGCTGGCTCTGAGCCTCGAGCTCGGCCAGCTCGAGCTGCGCGCAGACAAGGCTCGCCGCTTCGTCGACGGTCCGGGTCTCGTCCGGCCTCAGATGCCCGCCGCGCGCGAACAGCGCCACGAACGAGCCGACGCGCTCGCCCTGGACGACCAGCGGCGCGACCACGGCCGCCTGCAGTGGGCACGCGGGATGCTCGCACCCGATCCGCGAGGAGACATGGAGCCGGTCGTCGCGGCCGGCGCCGCCGACCGTCGCCAGCAGGTCGCCTGCCGCGTGGTGGTCGGAGCCTTCTCCTTCGAACGCCAGCAGTCGGTCGCGATCGGCGAGCGCCACCGCTCCTGCCTGGGTCAGCGTCCGCAGATGGCCGATCGTCTTCTCGGCGCTGTCAGCGGACAGCCCCTGTCGCAGGTGCGGCAGCGTGACCGTGGCCGCGTGCAGCGCGTCCTGCATCGCGCGCCGCTCGCTCGAGATCACCCGCGGCGGCCGCACCAACCTCACCGCGGCTACTAGTGACGCGGCTATCGCCCAACCGAGCAATACACCGAGAACCACCTCCACTGAGATACCCAGCATATTCCCTCGGTACGGTGCACGGCCACCGTTCGTCGCGTGTTCTGCGCCGCTCGTCGCACAACTCGTGCCGATGCTCGCATCCGGCGTTTTGCGCAGACGCGGCGGGGTTAGCCTCCGGCAGACCTGTTGACCGGGCCGCCGCCACCGACGGTCCAGAGGGAGGTGTTCAGATGGAAGGAAGAAGCTGGGTGCCCGCTAATCCGGCCCCACTCGGCCTCATGGGGTTCGGCCTGACGACGTTCGTGCTCAGCATGATGAACGCGAACCTCGTGAGCTTCGACAAGAACCTGCCGGTTGTGCTCGGTGTGGCAATCGCATATGGCGGCCTCGCGCAGTTCCTGGCCGGCATGTGGGAGTTCCGGACCGGGAACACGTTCGGGGCCGTCGCGTTCACCTCGTACGGAGCGTTCTGGATCTCGTTCTACTTCCTCGTGCAGGTACAGCTGCCCGAGATCGCCAAGGGCGGCGATGCAGGCAACGCGATCGGCCTGTACCTGTGGGCCTGGGGAATCTTCACGGGAGTGATGTTCCTGTGCTCGTTCAGGGGCCCGAAGGCGGTGTCGGCCGTCCTGTTCCTGCTGACCGCGACATACGTGTTCCTCGGCATCGGCAATTCCGGCGCCTCGAACAACGTGGTTCATATCGGCGGCTACGTCGGGCTCGCGACCGCCGCGGCAGCGGTGTACACGGCAGCCGCGCTGATCCTCGAGTCGACGTACGGCCGGGTGGTGCTGCCGTTCGGTGCCCCGCCGGCGGTAACGCCCCCGGGGACGGCGACCTAGCGGCGTCGACCCGACGTTGGCCCGCAGGACATAGGAGCGTAAGGTTGGAAACGCGCCCGGTGCTCGCGCCGGGCGCGTGCCGCATTGAGTACCGAACCCGGAGGTGAGCGAGAGATGGCAACCGAAGAACAGAGCGCAACGAGCGGCGATGAGCTCGAGCGGGAGCTCGCCTCGCTGCTGGACATCGAGACCTTCGACCCGCCCGCGGAGTTCCGCGCACAGGCGCTGCTGACCGACCCGGCGCTCTATGAGGAGGCCGACAGCGACTGGCAGGGGTGGTGGGTAAAGCAGGCCGAGGAGCTGCACTGGTTCAAGAAGTGGGACACGGTCCTCGACGACTCGAACCCACCGTTCTACAAGTGGTTCGTCGGCGGCCAGCTGAACGTCTCATACAACTGTCTCGACCGCCACGTCGAGGCAGGCATCGGCGACCGGGTCGCGTTCCACTGGCGCGGCGAGGAGGGCGACGAGCGCGACATCACCTACGCCGACCTGCACCGCGACGTGCAGCGATTCGCGAACGCGCTCAAGGATCTCGGCGTCAACAAGGGCGACGTCGTCGGGATCTACCTGGGGATGATTCCCGAGGTCGTCGTGGCGATGCTCGCGTGCGCACGGATCGGGGCGCCGCACAACGTCGTGTTCGGCGGCTTCTCGGTCGAGGCCGTCCGCGAGCGGATGGAGTTCTCCGAGGCGAAGGCGCTGATCACCGTCGACGGCGCTGCGCGCAAGGGCAAGACCGCCCCGATCAAGCAGCAGGTCGACGCGGTGATCGGCGACCTCGACACGCTCGAGCACATCATCGTCGTCAAGGCGAAGGGCACCGAGTGCGAGATGAAGGAGGGCCGCGACGTCTGGTTCCACGATGTGATGGAGAAGGCCGCGGCCGACTGTCCGGCCGAGCCGATGGACGCCGAGGACCCGCTGTACGTGCTCTACACCTCAGGTTCGACGGCGAAGCCGAAGGGCATCCTGCACACGACCGGCGGCTACCTGACCGGCGTCTCGGCGACTCACAAGTACGTCTTCGACCTGCACTCGGAGGAGGACGTCTACTGGTGCTGCGCCGATGTCGGCTGGGTCACCGGTCACTCGTACATCGTCTATGGGCCTCTCTGCAACGGCGCGACCTCGATCATGTACGAGGGCGCCCCCGACTACCCGCATCGGGGGATCTGGTGGGAGCTCGTCGAGCGCTACAAGGCGACCAAGTTCTACACCGCGCCGACCGCGATCCGCGCCTGCATCAAGTGGGGCGCGGAGCACCCGCGCAAGTTCGATCTCAGCTCGCTGAAGCTGCTCGGCTCGGTCGGCGAGCCGATCAACCCGAAGGCGTGGCTGTGGTACTACAAGGTGATCGGCGGCGAGCGCTGCCCGATCGTCGATACCTGGTGGCAGACCGAGACGGGCGCGATCATGATCACGCCATTGCCCGGGATCACGTCGACAAAGCCCGGCTCGGCGACGCAGCCGTTCCCGGGGATCGCTGCGGAGGTCGTCGACGAGCACGAGGGCAAACCGGTCGACAACGGTCAGGGGCTGCTGGTGCTGACACGCCCGTGGCCGTCGATGCTGCGGACGCTGTACAAGGACGACGAGCGGTTCATCGAGACGTACTTCAAACGGTTCGGCAAAGAGACCTACCTGGTCGGCGACGCCGCCCGGAAGGACAAGGACGGCTACTTCTGGGTGATCGGCCGGATCGATGACGTCGTCAACGTTTCGGGCCACCGGCTCTCGACGGCCGAGGTCGAGTCGGCGATCGTCGCCCACGACCAGGTCGCCGAGGCGGCCGTGATCGGGCAGTCGGACGAGGACACCGGCCAGGCGATCACCGCGTTTGTGACGCTTCAGGGCGACCTCGAGGGCACCGACAAAATCGTCGACGGGATCCGTGGGACTGTCGCCGAGCGGATCGGCAAGTTCGCGCGGCCCAAGCGAATCATCTGGGCCGATGACCTCCCGAAGACGCGCTCGGGCAAGATCATGCGCCGGCTGCTGCGCGACATCGCCGAGGGCCGCGCGCTCGGCGACGTGACGACGCTCCGCGACCCCGACGTGATGGCGAAGCTCGATGACGCGATCAAGGCCGGCCAGTCCGAGGAGGATTAGTCCCACGATCCGAGGAGGATCAGTGCCCCGATTCAGGGGCCCCCGCAACCCCGACCCCCGGCGTGGACGGGGATCGGGGAAGTCTCGGCCGGGGCGCTAATCAGCCGTAGCGCGGGGAAAGGCCCTCGCCGACTTGTCGGCAGGACGCGGCGCTGAACACGGCGTGATAACGGGCGGGAGTCAAGGCTTGGGGACGACAGCGAGTTGGATCTGGCGCTCTCCGGTGGCGTCCGGGTCGATGCGCACCCTTCCTGCCGCGGTATCGGCAAATCGCCCGTCGGCGATTAGGGCACCGGACGGATGTCTGAGCCCTATTTGCGGCGCTTGCGCTTGCGCTTGGACGTCGTCGCGCGAGTGCCGCGAGGCGGCTGCGCCACGACCGGCGCCGCTGCGGACGCCTTCGGAGACGCCTTCGGGGGCTTGCCCATCCGGGAGCGGTTGTCTGCGACGTACTTCGCGCGGGCTGAGCGCATCGATTGGTTCGACGGCCAGGGCTCCGCCTGGCCGCTCTGCCACGCCGGCGGAATCCCGGTCGGCCAGCGCCCCGAGATCAGATAGCCGACCGCGATCAGCCAGTACGCCTGGACGACGGGGATCGGCGTGATCACGAACAGCACCAGGACGCCGGCGAAGATGCCGAGGTAGCCCATGAACCGAGTCAGCAACCCGACGCGCATCGTGTTCAGGGAGACCAGCACGAACGCGACCGCAACGATCAGCGCCGCGAGCTGCCCGACCAGCTGTACGCCGAGCAAGATCCCCGAGCTCGTCAGGTGGCTGGCTTCCTGGTAGGTCTGGCTCCCGCTGTTGACGAAGTCGTTTGCCTTGCCCGAGATCAGGACCGCGTAGATCACGCCTGACAGGCCCGCCAGCAGCGGACCGCCAATCGCGAGCCATCTGATGAACGGCTTCAGCTGGGTGTTACGGGTCCGCGCAGCATCGAACAGGAACGCGAGCGCGCCGGCGACGCCGAGCCAGCCGAGCGTCTCGACGATCGCACCGAGCAGGTCCAGCGGGTAGCGCTTGTGCGCCGTGATCAGGTCGAGCGTCAACTCGTCGACCTTCGTGTGCGGACCTGCGAGCTGGAACACCGCGGCGCCCGCGAGCAGGAACCCGCCGGCGATCGAGGCGGCGGCGAACCGGTTGCGGACCCTGCCCTCGCGCCCGAGCGCCACGTCGAGCGACATCAGCGGCCACGTAGCCCGCGCGGGGCGGATTCGCCGTCGAGCGGCATCCGCGCGGGGACGTAATCGGAGTCGCCCGGCGACAGCACGCGGGCGACGCGCTCGCCGACGGCGAGCAGTAGATCGAGCGGCGGCGTGAGCACTCGGATCAGGGTCTCCACGCGGCGCTGCAGCCGGGGGTTGGGCGTCGAGGCCGGCATTCGCGGTGAGTGTACGGACCGTAGACTCGCAACGGATGCTGTGTCCTGCGTGTGGCGGGGAGTTGTCGCCGTGGCGCGCGGTGCCCGGATCTGAACCGGCGCTGTCGGCTGTCCGGTTCGAGCTGCTGCGGTGC
This sequence comes from uncultured Solirubrobacteraceae bacterium, assembly GCA_963712675.1. Taxonomy (GTDB): domain Bacteria; phylum Actinomycetota; class Thermoleophilia; order Solirubrobacterales; family Solirubrobacteraceae; genus Palsa-465. The sequence continues at coordinate 115,852 of CAVQJF010000011.1, read as the reverse complement.
TCGTCGTGCGGGACCGCCGTGACCGCCGGGGAGGCGCCTGCCGAGCTGCATGAGACCGGCGCCTATCGGCCTGGAGCTCCCCGGCTCTCCGGCATCGCGGGGCCCGTCCTGCGCGCGTTCGACCGCCGCCGGCTCGCGCTGCTCGACGCCGCCCCGGGGACGCGGTTGCTCGATGCCGGCGCGGGCCGCGGCCGGTTCGTCGCGACCGCGCGTGCCGCGGGCTACGACGCCGTCGGGATCGAGCCCTCGACGCGCGGCACGCGGAGCCCATTCGTCACCGAGGTCTCGATCGATGAGGCGGAGATCGCGCCGGGCTCGCTCGACGCGGTCACGCTGTGGCACGTGCTCGAGCACCTCGACGATCCGCGTGCCGCGTTGGCACGGATCTCGAGCTGGCTCGCGCCCGGTGGCACGCTGCTCGTGGGCGTGCCGAATATCGCGAGCTGGCAGGCGCTGCTCGGCGGCGAGCGGTGGTACCACCTCGACGTCCCCCGTCACCGGGTCCACTTCTCTCCGGCCGGGCTCGAGGCGCTGTTGCGCGCGTGCGGCTTTACACCGGTGCGAACGAGCCACCTGCTGGTAGAGCAGAACCAGTTCGGGATCTGGCAATCGCTCGTCAGCCGTCTGACGCGCCAGCCCTCGTACCTCTACAACCTGCTCAAGCGCAACGCCCCGCTGCGCTCTTCCGATCTCGTCGTGAGCATGGTGGCGCTGGCGCTGGCGCCGCTCGCCGCGGTCGTCGAGCTCGTCGCGGGCCTGGCGCGGCGCGGCGGCACGATCGCGGTGCTCGCGCGACGCGTGGACGCATAGAGTGACCGAGTAGGATTCAGTTCATGGAAGGCGGCGGCCTAGGCGACCTGTTCGGAGACCCGGACGAGCTCCAGCGCCGGCTCGGTGAATTCGCCGAGCAGATGCAGGGAGCTCAGCGGCTCGCCTGGGCGGACAACGCGATCAAGCTGGCGGTCGATCTGACCGTCGCGGCGATGAACCGCGCGAACATCCAAGGCACCACCGACCAGCAGGCAGAGCAGCTGCGCTCGGTGATGGCGACGGTGTTCCCCGAAGCCGTCACCCTCGTGCGCGAAGCGCGCGAGGGTCTGCAGTAGTCAGCCAGCCGAGGAGAGGGGAACGACGTGAAGTTCGAGAAGCTCGCCCTAAGGGCGAAGAAGATCGTCGACGAGCGCGGCGGCCTCGAGTCGCTCAAAGCAGACGCAGCCCAGCTGAAGGACATCGCCAAGGGCGAGGGCACGATGAGCGAGAAGGCCAAGGCCGCCGCTCAGGCGATCAAGACGCCCGGCGCCGACGACGCGGCTGGTGCCGCCCCGGCGCAGCAGGCCGCCCCGGCGGCGCCGGACCCGACGCCGGCAGCGGCGGCGCCGACGGACGCCGCGCCAGCGGACGCCGCCCCCGCAACCCCCACGGCGTCGCCGGACCTCGCGGCGTGGGCCGCGGGCGACGACAGCGCGGCGCAGCAGTAACGCTTTTCAGTCCGCGAGCGCGCCGAGCACGAGGTCGTCGTGCTCGGCGGGCTTGACCTTGCGGAGCACGGCCTTGACGTTCCCGTCGGGGCCGATCACGAACGTGCTGCGCTCGTTACCCATGTACGTGCGCCCGTACATCGACTTCTCCACCCAGACGCCATAGGCCTCCGCGACCGCGTGGTCCTCGTCCGCGAGCAACGGGAACCGCAGCCCGTACTTCTCATCGAACTTGGCGATCTTCTTCACCGGGTCCGGTGAGACGCCGAGCACGACCGCGCCGGCGCGCTCGTAGTCGGCGCGGTGGTCGCGGACGCCGCAGGCCTGGGTCGTGCACCCCGGGGTGTCCGCCTTGGGATAGAAGTACAGGACGACGCTCTTGCCGCGGAAGTCCGAGAGCGTCACGTCATCGCCATGCTGGTCGGGCAGGGTGAAGTCGGGGGCGGGCTGTCCGGGCTCGATCACGCGGCTCCCTCCGATGGACGCCCCGGCTCGTAGAAGCGGATCCTGTTCGACGCGGGGTCGATCAGTTGAAGTGTCCGCCCCGAGCCGGGACCCTTCTCGATCCCAGGGTTGAGATATGGGTAGCCGCGGGTCCGAAGCTCGGCATGCAGCTCTCGGATGCCCGAGGCCACTACGAGCACAGCCGTTCCGGGCGTGCCATCGTCAAGGTGGGAGGAGAGGTGAAGCCGCAGCCCTCCTCGCGAGAACTGCAGGTACACCGGCCGGTCGCCCTCGCCGTCCTGCCAGTCAAGCGAACATCCCAAGTACTCGACATAGAAGCGCAGGGTCGCCTCGATGTCGTACATCCTGAGGATGGGGACGACCGAGGTAACTTGGAAATCGGTCATTTACTGTCTTTGCCACCCGACGTGTCAGCCTTGGGGATAGAAGTCGACGCTCTTGCCGCGCAGCTTCGAGAGCGTCGTCGGGGTTCCCTGCTGGTCGGGCAGCGTGAAGTCTGGGGCGGTGTCGCCAGCTTCGATCACTTCAGCAATCGTGACAGACGGCGGTCCTTCAGCAGCTTGCCCTCGGTCTGGTCGGTTGGGCAGTAACACATCACGTAGTCCTCGTAGAACACGGCTTCGAGACGATCGCCGCAACGCGGGCAAGCCTCTCCGTTGTGGCGGTGGACCATCAGCGGCATCGGCAGCTTGTCGGGGATCGGGAGCGAGATCACCTGCTCGTAGTGCTCGATCGCGCGGCCGAGCTGCTCGATCGTCGCCGCGCGCAGACGCTCGGCCTCCTCGGCGTCGAGATCGGCGCCGCGCTTGAACGGCGACAGCTTCGCCGCCCACAGGATCTCGTCGACCCAGGAGCGGCCGATGCCGGCGATCACGTGCTGGTCGCGGAGCGCGGCGTACAGCGGCCGCGGCGTGTCGGCCAGCAGCTCCTGCAGGTCGGGCGGGTCCGGCCACGCCTCGGGACCGAGCGCGGCGATCGTCTGCTCCGCGTCGACCGTGTCGGTGCGCAGCAGCTTGACCCACGCCCGCTGCTTGGTGCCGAACTCGCGCAGCCGCAGCTCGCGGCCGTCCGTCAGGCGAACGAGCAGCCTCGAGGTCTTGTCCTTGAGCGACGCGCGCTTGTCGAACAACTGCAGCCGGCCGGCCGACATCAGATGGATCAGAAGCGTCAGGTCAGCGTCGGTATCGACCAGGAACAGCTTCCCGCGGCGCCTGACGCCGCCGATCGTCTGGCCTTCGAGAGCGGTCAGCGGCGGGTCGTACGTCTTCAGCGCGTTGATCCCAGGGGCGAGTGCCGACTCGACACACGCCCCCGCGCTCGCAGCGCCGATCAGCCGTGCCGTGATCTCGACCTCAGGTAGTTCTGGCATCCCCGATCGAGGGTAGTAGAGCAGGGTTCTTACGCAGCTCATCAAATTGAATTCATGACCTCTTACGAACCCGCGAAAGACTGCGCGCTATGAGTGAACTACTGGCAATCGTTGGGCCGGCCGAGACCGACGACGAGGTGCTGCTCGAGGAGATCGAGCGCCGGCACCCGCACCGCGTTACGGTGCTGGTCGAGGACAGCTGCGAGGACTGGGCGATGGACGAGTCAGGAACCGCTCGTGCTCTTCGGGACCGGATCGCGACGCTACTGCGCGCGATCGAGGACCGGACAGGCGCGATCGTGGTCGGCCTCGCCGGTAGTCGCGACCAGCTCCGCGGCTGGCGCTTCGATCGCGTCGTCGGCGGCCGCTCGCCGCTCCCCGTCTAGATCTGCCGGGCGGCGCCACCCCGGCCGGCGCCCAGAGCGCCGGCGTCACCCGCAGGGTGTGGCGCCGCCCGTCGGCGACGTCAGGCCGCGACTGGGACGCTGAACCGCACGCGCGTCCCGACCGCGGCGTCGGCGAGCCAGATCTTGCCGCCATGCGCCTCGACGATCGCGCGCGAGACGGCGAGCCCAAGGCCCGCGCCCGCGCCCGTCCTCGCGGCGGCGGCGCCACCTCGGTAGAAGGCCGTGAACACGTACTCCCGCTCCTCGGGGGCGATTCCGACGCCGGTGTCCATGACCTCTACCTCGATCCGGTCGGCGACGGACTCGGCGCGCACGACGACGCTGCCGTCGGCCGGCGTGTGACGGATCGCGTTCTGGATCAGGTTGAACAGGACGCGCTGGAGCTTCTCCGGGTTGGCGCGCGCGGGAACCAGCTCGGCCGGCACCTCGGCGCGCACGGCGACGCCCTTGACCTCGGCCTGGACGCGCATCGCCTCGACCGTCTCCCCCACGAGCTCACCCAGCGGAACGCGCTCGAGCGACCAGCCGATGTCGCCGGCCTCGAGCCGCGAGAGCTCGAACAGGTCGTCGATCAGCGCACTGAGCGCGTCGATGTGGATCGTCATGCGATCGATGTAGGCGCGCCGGGTCTCGCCCGTGACGATGTCGTCGCCGACCGCCTCGGCGAGCAGCCGCAGCGAGGTGATCGGCGTTCGTAGGTCGTGTGAGACGGCCGCCACCAGATCACGGCGGGCCTTCTCCTCGTCGCGCAGCCGCTCGATCATCGCGTTCGCGTCGCCGGCGAGCTCTGACAGCTCGTCGCGCGCGGAGGTCTCGATCACGACATCGCGCTCGCCGCGGCTGACGGCGCCGAGCCCGTCGCGGATCGAGTGGATGTCGCGCAGGATTCCCCGCGCGAGCAGCCTCGCAACCCCGATCGCCACCAGGCCCGCAGCCACGACGATCACCGCCACCAGCACGGCCTGGTGGTTCGAGACGACCATCAGCACGGCGATCACGACGAGCGCGACCAGCACCGGCGCGACGACGATCGCGACCGCGAGGGCGAACTGACGCGACAGCGACCCGATCCGGGCGCGAACGGCGTTCATGGCTGGAACCGGTAGCCGACGCCCCACACGGTCTGGATGTGGCAAGGCTGGGCAGGATCGGCTTCGATCTTCGCGCGCAGGCGGCGGATGTGGACCGTCACGGTCGAGGTGTCGGTGTAGAACGAGTACTGCCAGACCGCGTCCATCAGCTGGTTGCGAGAGAACACCTGGCCCGGATGGCGGGCGAGGAACAGGAGCACGTCGAACTCGCGCTGGGTCAGCTGCGCCTCCTCGCCGGCGACGAACACGCGCCGTCCGGCCGGATCGATCCTCAGGTCGCCGACCTCGATCGCGGGCTCCTGGCTCGGCGCGGTGTCGACCCGACGCAGCACCGCGTCGACCCGGGCGACGAGCTCGGCCGGCGAGAACGGCTTGACGACGTAGTCGTCGGCGCCGAGGCGCAGCCCGATCACGCGGTCGGACTCCTCGCCCTTGGCGGTCAGCAGGATCACCGCGATCCGCTCGCGATCCTGCTCGCGCAGCCTGCGCATCACCTCGAGTCCGTCGATCCGAGGGAGCATCAGGTCGAGCACGACGAGATCCGGCCGCTGCTCGGCGGCGGCCTCGATCGCCGCGACGCCGTCGGCGGCGATCCGGGTGCGGTAGCCGGCCCGCTCGAGGTAGCGCGAGACGACCTCTGCGATCGTCGGCTCGTCGTCGACGACGAGCACCGAGCCCCGAGCGTGATCCTCCATGCGCGTGATTGTCGCAGCGCCGGAGCCGCCGACCGGCGTGAGCACGCACCGTTCACCGGCTGTTCAGAACCGCCCGCCGGTACGCTGCCGGGCCTGATGCCCGCAACGATGGCCCCGGACGATGTGGTCCGCACCAACGCGGAGGGCGCTCAGAACGAGCGCGAGCCGCTGCTGGTGATCGAGCCGCTGCTCGAATTCCTCGGCGATAACGGCCTCCAGGCACCCGACGACCTCACCGCCACCCACGTCGGCGAGGGCCACTCGAACGTCACATTCCTGCTGTCGACGGGCGTCGTGCTGCGGCGCCCGCCTCGCGGCCCGCTGCCTCCGAGCGCCCACGACGTGCTACGAGAGGCGCGGCTGCTGCGGGCGCTCGCGCCGACGCCGGTACGAGTCCCGGACGTGCTCGCTGTCTGCGAGGACGAATCGGTGATCGGGGCGCCGTTCTACGTGATGGAGGAGGTGACGGGCGAGGTCATCACCGACAAGATCCCTGAGCCGCTCGACAACCCCGAGCAGCGTGACCGGATCGCTGACGAGCTGATCGACTCGCTCGTCGAGCTGCACGCCGTCGACTGGACGACCGTCGGGCTCGAGGGGTATGGCAAGCCGACCGGGTACCTCGAGCGACAGGTCCGGCGTTTCCTCGGCCTGTGGGAGATCAACAAGACCCGCGAGCTGCCCGAGGTCGAGTCGATCGGCGAGTGGCTGCGAGCGAACATGCCCGAGTCGCCGCCCGCGACGATCGTCCACGGCGACTACCGGCTGGGCAACACGATCGTTGCGCCGACCGCGCCCGCGCGCCTACTCGCGATCCTCGACTGGGAGATGGCGACGATCGGCGACCCGCTCGCCGACCTCGGCTACATGATGGTGCACTGGATCCGCCCGGGCGACAAGATCGGCTACTTCAACCTCCAGAGCGTCACCTCGCTCGACGGGTTCCCGAGCCGCGAGGAGATGATCGCGCGCTACGAGCAGCGCTCCGGCCGCTCGATGCAGGCTCTGAACTGGTACGTGACGCTGGCGCTGTGGAAGGCGATCGTGTTCATGGAGGGCAACTACAAGCGCGCGATCTCGGGCGCGACGGACGACCCGTACCTGAAGTCCTTCGGCGAAGGCGTGGTCGAGCTGGCGCGGCGAGCCCTGTCGGTCTCACAGCATGGGCTCTGACGCCGGCGCCTACGAGGGGCTGCTGGTCGACTACGGCGGCGTGCTGACGACGAGCCTGTTCGACTCGTTCGGAGCGTTCTGCGCGACCGAAGGACTCGATCCTCAGGCGCTCGCCCAGGCCTTTCGCAAGGACCCGGAGGCACGCGAGCTGCTGATCGGTCTCGAGACCGGCGCGATCGAAGAGGAGGAGTTCGAGCCGCAGCTGGCGGCGATCCTCGGAGTGCCGGCAGCGGCCCTGATCGACCGGCTGTTCGGAGGCTCGGGTCCCGAGCAGTCGATGGTCGACGCGGTGCTGGCGGCGCGGGCCGCCGGGATCCGCACCGGGCTGATCTCGAACTCCTGGGGAACGCGGCGCTACGACCGCCAGCAGCTGGCGCGACTGTTCGACGGCGTCGTGATCTCGGGTGAGGAGGGGATGCGCAAGCCGACGGTCGCGATGTACACACTCGGGGCCGATCGGATCGGGCTGGCTGCCGAACGGTGCGTGTACGTCGACGACCTGAAGTTCAACCTGACCCCGGCAGCCGAGCTGGGGATGGCGACCGTTCACCACGTTGAGCCGGACCGCACGGTCGCCGAGCTCGAGCGGCTGCTCGGCGTACCGCTGCGATGAGACGCGCGGCACCGGCCGCCGCCGTCGGCACGCTGCTGGCGCTGGCGCTCGCCGCGTGTGGCAGCACGTCGCTGTCGGATCGCGACCTGCGCCAGGATGCGACGCAGCTGTGCAACGTCGCCCGGTTCAGGACGAATCGGATCTCGCCGCCGCGCTCGCCCGCCGCCGGGCTCGCGTACCTGCGCAAAGGGGTATCGGCGCTCGCACCGGAGCTCGCCGCCCTGCGCCGGCTCGGCCCTTCAACCGACCTCGCCAAGAACTACGACGCGACGCTGGCGGAGTTCGCGGGCAGCGTGCAGACGCTGCGAACGGCGATCGCCGATCTCCAGAGCGGCGCCGGCCCGGTGAGCACATATCAGGCGCTGGAGCGCCAGCTGGCGCCGATCCTCGCGCGCGAGAACGCGTCGTGGCAGGAGCTCCAGATCCCCGCCTGCGTCAACCGCTGAGGGCTGCGCTGAGTCGTGCGCGCTTAGTTAGAGTTGCGCCGTCCTACTCGCAAGGGAGAGCGTTATGGCTGACAACCCGATCGGCAAGGTCAGGCGCAGGGTCTTCGAAGAGGTCGGCAAGCACAAAAACTGGTGGGAGCTGCCGCTGCCCGCCCAGCTCGCCGCGCTGGCCGGGTTCCGCGAGGACCTGAGAACGTTCAACCTGTACGACACCGAGGCGCCGGCGAACGGCGATGGCGCCGTCGCGACCGCAGCGCCGCCGCCGCCGTATCGGACCTACGACGGCTCGCAGACCGACCCCAACAGTCCCAACATGGGCAAGACCGGGATGCGCTTCGGGCGCAATATGCCGCCCGAGGCGACGGTACCCCAACAGCAGTCGATGCTTGACCCGAGCCCGCGCGAGGTCTCGACGCACCTGCTCAATCGCGACACCTTCAAGCCCGCGACGACGCTCAACGTGCTCGCCGCGTGCTGGCTCCAGTTCCAGAACCACGACTGGTTCAGTCACGGCGACAACTCCGAAACCGAGTTCATCCAGGTGCCGCTGCCCGAAGGCGATGAGTGGTCGGACGGCGTGATGGAGGTCCGACGCACCTCGCCGGACTCGACCAACGCGGGCGGCGAGCTGCCGCCGACGTACGTCAACAAGGTCACGCCGTGGTGGGACGGCTCGCAGCTGTACGGCTCGACCGAGGAGCGCAACCGCGAGCTGCGCGCGGGCGAGGGCGGCAAGCTCAAGATGACGGACGGCCGGCTCCCCGAGGAGACCGACAAGAACTTGAGCGGCATCGACCTGACCGGTTTCAGCGACAACTACTGGGTCGGGTTGTCGGTCATGCACACGCTGTTCGCGAACGAGCACAACGCGATCTGCGACATGCTCAAGGGCCACTATCCGACCTGGGACGACGAGCAGCTGTTCCTCAAGGCGCGGCTGATCAACGCGGCGCTGATCGCCAAGATCCACACGGTCGAGTGGACACCGGGGATCCTCAACTGCAAGGCGCTCCAGATCGGGATGAACGCCAACTGGTACGGGGTGCTGCCGAAGTGGGTCAAGCGAACGTTCGGCCACATCGGCTCGAGCGAGCTGATCTCCGGCATCGTCGGCTCGCCGCTCGACCACCACACGGCGCCCTACTCGATCACGAGCGAGTTCGTCTCGGTGTACCGCATGCACCCGCTGATCCCCGATGACTATGAGCTGCGCTCGCACAAGACCGGCGAGGCGGTGTGGCAGACCGACTTCACGCCGATCCAGGGCCACGGCACCCGCAAGTCGATCGACGAGCACGGGATGAGCGATTGGATCTACTCGCTCGGCCTCGCGCACCCGGGAGCGATCACGCTCCACAACCACCCGGACGCGCTCCGTAACCTTGTCCGTGTCAACGGCGACCATGTCGACATCGCGACGATCGACATCCTGCGCGACCGCGAGCGCGGCGTCCCGCGGTACAACGACTTCCGCGAGAAGCTCCGTAAGCGCCGTGTGGAGAAATTCGAAGACCTGACCCCGAACGCGGCATGGAACGAGCAGATCCGGGAGGTCTACGGCGGCGACATCGACAAGGTCGACACGCAGGTCGGGATGCTCGGCGAGGAGCTGCCGCCCGGATTCGGGTTCAGCGACACGGCGTTCAGGATCTTCATCCTGATGGCGTCGCGGCGGCTGAAGTCGGACCGTTTCTTCACCAACGACTACTCGCCGGAGGTCTACACGCGCGAGGGCATCGATTGGGTCGAGACCAGCCTGATGGGCGACGTGATCAGGCGCCACCATCCGGAGCTCGCGCCGGCGCTCGAGGGTTCGGAGAACGCGTTCGCGCCGTGGAAGAGCGTCGGCTGACGCGGCGCCGCTGGCTTAACAACTTCATTGCCGCATTCGCGGCGGTCCTCGCCCTCGGCGGGGCGTCGTTCGCGGTTGCCGCGTCCGCGAAGGTCGTCACGGTCACGAAGACCGTGACCGTCAGCGCCGGCTCGCCGGTGCTCGTCTCGAACCCGGCCGAGCGACCGGCGGGATTCGATATGACCGCCGGCCAGGCGGAACGGATCGCGGCGCGGGTGCCGCTCGTGATCGCGACGCTCAAGCACTACCCGACGGCCTACCCGGGGACGTACACCAAGGGCGCCGGGCAGTGGCAGGTGAGCTGGTTCACCCGCAAGGGCAAGGAGCTGATCCAGGTCTACGTCGATGACGTCACCCGCAAGGTGACCGAGGCGTGGACCGGCTTTCAGGTGGCGTGGACGATGGCGCGCGGCTACCCGGGTTCGTTCGGCCACAACCTCAACCACCCGTGGGTGTGGCTGCCGCTGTGCCTCCTGTTCCTGGCGCCGTTCATACCACGGCCACGCCGGCGGCTCGGCAAGTGGTCGTGGAGCGGATGGTCGCTGCTCCACGTGGACCTGCTGATGCTGCTCGGATTCTCGATCTCGCTCGCGTACTTCAACAACGCGAACCTCGGGCTCTCGGTCCCGCTGGCTTACCCATTCCTGCTGTGGCTCCTGGTCCGGATGATCCTGCTCGCGTTCGGCCGCGGCCGGCCACGCGTGCCGCTGCGGATCAACGTCTCCGCCTACGTCCTGATCGTCGTGATGTCAGCCCTGATCGGCTTCCGCGTCTATTCGAACATCAAGGACTCGGGCGTCATCGACGTCGGCTATGCGGGGGTAATTGGCGCCGACCGGATCATCCACGGCGAGAAGTTGTACGGCGTGTGGCCTGTGTCCAACCCGACCGGCGACACGTACGGACCGGTCAACTATTACGCCTACGTCCCGTTCCGAGCGATCTTCGGCTGGAGCGGCAGCTGGGACTCGTTGCCCGCCGGTCACGCGGCCGCGATCGCATTCGACCTGTTGACGCTGCTCGCGCTGTTCCTGCTCGGCCGGCGAGTGCGGGGCCCGACATTGGGTGTCGCGCTGTCGTACGCGTGGGCCGCGTACCCGTTCACGTTCTATGTGCTGCAGTCGAGCAGCAACGATTCGCTCGTCGCGCTGCTCGTTGTGCTGGCATTGCTGACGCTCTCCTCGAGACCGGCGCGGGGGGTATTCTTAGCCCTGGCCACCTTCGCCAAGTTCACCTCGGCCGCGCTCGGGCCGCTGTTCCTGCGCGGCACCGACGAACGTGTTCCGTTGGGCCGCCGCGCGTTCCCGTTCGTGTTCGCGTTCGCGCTGACGAGCTTCGCCGTGATGGCCCAGGTGATCTTCCAGGGTGACTTCCACCGGTTCTGGGAGGACACGATCGTGCGCCAGATCGACCGCACCTCACCGTTCTCGATCTGGGGCCTGTGGGGCGGGCTGAGCTTCGAACAGCACCTGGTGGAGGGGATCACGGTCGCCCTCGCGGTGGCGTTCGCGTTCTTCCCGCGCGGCCGGCGTTCCGTGGAACAGGTCGCGGCGCTGGCCGCCGCGATCACGATCCTGTTCCAGTGCAGCCTCACGCACTGGTTCTACCTGTACATCGTGTGGTTCTTCCCGCTCGTGATGGTCGTGCTGATCGGGTGCAGCGGACCCGACGGTGAGTCGCAGCCGGCCGGCGGCGATCAGGGCGAGCCCGTTACCGCGACGCTCGCGCCGGATGCCGGGCGTGCCATCACGATGCATAACGCAATGGCACGCCCGACGCCTTGAACCGGTGCTAGCCCGTACTCCCGGGCACGCGTGCTCGTCTAGAGACCCGCAATCAAGTTGTCGGCCTGCGCGCGGATGCCGGCTGGCAACGGTAGGAAGTCGAACTGTCCGCCGTAGCGCTGACCACCTGTCGGGCTGACCGCCCAGGTCAGCAGCGCCTGCACCCCGGCTAGCTGGGAGTTGTTCTTGTTGACGATCGCGTAGCTGTAGGTCGAAACCGGATAAGCCGTCTTGTAGTGGCTCGACGGGTACACGATGCTCACGCCGCTGAAGTTCGGACCCTGAGCGCTGAGCCTGTTGTTCGACTTTGCCGCCTCCGCGATGTTCGGAGCGTTCGGGTACTCATACTTGCCAGCCGCGTTCTTGATCTGTGCGACCGAGATGTGCTGGCGAATCAGGTAGGCCGCCGAGATGTAGCCGAGAGTGCCGCTGTTCGAGTGCACCTCGCCGGCGACGCCGGCGTTGCCATTCTCGCCGATGCCCGCTGTGCCACCCCAGGAGGTGGAATAGCCGGCCGGCCACAGCCGACCCGCGGAGGCAGCCAGGAAGTGCTCGAACGCATAGCTGTCTCCCGAGCCGTCAGAGCGGAAGACAGGAGTGATCTTGCCGGCCCGCCTCAGCGCCGCAGCGAAGGGCTTGTTGATCTTAGTGATCGACGAGTTACCCCATGTCGTGATCTTGCCGTTGTAGATCTGGGCAAGGATCGGGCCCGTCAGCTTCAGCCCGAAACCGACGCCGCGGATGTTGTAGCCGACTCCGGTCGCGCTGAGCAGGTCCGGGATCTGGACGGGTGTACCGGACGTATCCCCGGCGTACTGGGATGGAGTCATCGGTGCGTCGGAGGCGCCGATGTCGATGGAGCCGTGCTGGATATCGCTGATGCCGAGACCCGAACCGCCGGGACTGACCGATATACCGGAGTAGTGGGTAGCCCAAATCGACCAGAGCGGGTAGGCCAGCGACGATCCCGCTTCGGTGATGTTTGCCGAGGCGGTGGCGACCGCGAAGGCGCCGGTGAGGCCGAACGCTGCGAAACTGACGCAGAGGAGCTTCTTGAGATGCAAGATGATTCCTTTCGGAGGGTGGAGTTTGCTCGCCGACCGGAGCACGACGAGATCGGAGCCCCTGAACGGTCACTCCAACCGCTCAGCATGATCAAGACGCAACACCCTTTTGTTACTGAGTTGTAACGAATGTTTTGGAACATAGTGACAAGGGCAGCCGCGCGTCACTAAGGCCGTGCCTTGGTTACCCTGCGTCCCCTGATGTCGTCACTCGCGGCTCCGGGGGGTTCCGCCACGCAGGCGCGGCGCCGCCGATTCAACGCCCGTGACGCGCGCGTGGACCGGCTGCTCCGGATCGTCCTGACGCTCGCCGGCGTCTTGGTCTTCCTGACGCTGATCGCAATCGTGTATCAGGTGATAACCGGCGCGCAGCTCGCGTTCTCGCGCTACGGCGTCCGTTTCATCGGACGGTCGGGATGGATTCCGAATATCTTCAAGTTCGGGGCGCTGCCGTACATCTACGGAACGCTCGTCACCGGGGTTTGCAGCCTGATCCTGTCGACCGTGCTCGGGGTCTCGATCGGGCTGTTCCTCGCTTTCCAGGCGTCGAGGCGGGTGGCCGCCGTCATCGGCCCGCTGGTGGAGATGCTGGCAGCAATCCCCAGCGTCGTGCTCGGGCTGATCGGGGTCGTCCTGATCTGCCCGTTCCTCAAGACGACGGTCGAACCCCCGCTGCATTCAGTGCTCGGCTTCCTGCCGTTCTTCGGGTCCCCGGAGCCCGTGGGCAACTCCCTGTTCGCCGCCATCCTGGTGCTGACGATCATGGTCGTTCCGATCATCGCGGCACTGAGTCGTGACGTGTTCCGGTCGGTGCCGATCGAGCTCCGTGACGGCGCCGAGGCGCTCGGCGCCACCCGCTGGGAGATGATCCGCGGCGTCGTGCTGCCGACCACGGTTTCCGGCGTCACCGCGGCCTGCGTCCTCGGCTTCGGCCGCGCGATCGGTGAGGCGATCGCCGTCGCACAGGTCGTCGGCGGCCTGGCCCAGCGCCCGGCCGACATCTTTAAGGCTGGCGACACGATGGGCGCCGCCATAGCGACTCAGTTCAACAGCCCGGCCAACCTCCTGCACACCTCGTCCCTGTACTACCTGGCGGCGATCCTGCTCGTGTTCGGGTTGGCGACGAACTTCGTGGCACGGATGATCACCGTGCGCGCCCAGAGGCGCGGATGAACGCGACCGCTGACCCACAATACGCGCTCACCCCGAGCGGGAACCTCCGCCGGCGGCTGCTCGTCAGCCGCCTGTTCGCCGCCGCCACCATCGGCGCCGCGGGGCTCGCTGTGGCGATCCTGGGGATCCTGGTCGTCTACACCGCCAAGCAGGGGATCAGCCAGTTCTCGGTCAAGTTCTTCACCGGCACGCTGCCGGGCTACGACGGGCGCGGCGGCGGTCTTGGCCCGGCGCTCGTCGGCACGCTCGAGCTGGCGCTTGGCTCCACCATGATTGCCCTCCCGATCGGCGTGATGACCGGCCTGTACGTGTCGGAGTTCGCCAAGCCGCGACGCGCGCGTGCGCTCCAGACGGCCTTGGAGCTGATGGCGGGTCTGCCGACGATCGTGATCGGGGTGTTCATCGCCGCGCTGATCGTCGACCACTGGCAGCAGGCGGCGATCGCCGGCATGGTCGCTCTGTCGCTCGTGCAGGTGCCGCTGATCGCCCGGGCAAGCGTCGAGGCGTTCTCCCGCGTGCCGCCTGCGCTGCGAGAGGCCGCCGATGCGCTGGGGGTCGCGCACTGGCGGACGGTGCTCGGCGTGGTCCTGCCCGCCGGCTCGAACATCATCCTGACGGCGACGATCCTGGCGATCGCTCGCGCCGCCGGCGAGACGGCGCCGCTACTGTTCACCTCCTCGGTCTATCAGCAGGGATACGCCGGCAACCCGTTGCACCCGGTCGCGAGCATGCCGGTGGAGATCCTGAACCTGTTCGAGTCCGGCTTCCCGGCAGCGACCGCGAAGGCATGGGGCGCTGCTTGCCTGCTGATGTTCTTGATCCTGATGGCCAACGTCGGCGCACGGCTGTGGCTGCGCGCGAGCGAAAGGAAGCGGGGAACGGCATGAGCCTCACCGAACCGAGCCCGGCCGAGGGCGCCCTGCCGCGGCTGCGGCTATCGATTCCCTCCACCGCGACGACGATCTCGGATCGTCAGCGCAAGCCGGCGGAGGCCTTGCGGGAAAGCGTCTTCCGAGCGCGCGATGTGTCGGTCGCTTACGGCGAGAAATGCGCGATCGCTGGCGTGAGCATGGACATCTACGGGAACCAGGCGACAGCGCTGATCGGTCCGTCGGGCTGCGGCAAGACCACCTTCCTGCGCTGCCTGAACCGAATGAACGACTCGATCCAGGGTTTCAAGATCAGCGGACAGCTGCTCTACCACGGCCACGACCTGTACGACCCGCGCGCCAACCGGGTCGAGGTACGCCGGCGGATCGGGATGGTGTTCCAGAAGCCCAATCCGTTCCCCAAGTCGATCTACGACAACGTCGCCTGGGCGCCGCGGAACCTGGGGATGCGGGATGAGCTCGACAACCGGGTCGAGAAGGCGCTGCGAAGGGCGGCGCTCTGGGATGAGGTCAAGGATCGCCTCAAGGCGAGTGCACTCGGACTCTCAGGCGGTCAGCAGCAGCGACTCTGCATCGCGCGGACGATCGCCGTCGAGCCCAATGTGATCCTGCTCGACGAGCCGGCTTCGGCGCTCGATCCGATCGCAACGGCGTCCATCGAAGAACTGATCGATCAGCTGAAGCTGGAGTACACGATCGTGATCGTGACGCACAACATGCAGCAGGCCGCGCGCGTGGCCGACCGCACCGCGTTCTTCAGTCTCGATGAGGACCGGATCGGCACTCTGATCGAGTACGACGACACCAGTCAGCTGTTCTCGCGGCCGAAGGATTCGCGCACGCGCGCCTACATCACCGGCGAGTTCGGTTGATCGACCCCCTCAGGAGGTGAGGATCGCTGAGGCGTCAACCGGGCGCAGTATGTGAGTGCCGCACTGCCAGCAGAACGCGGCACCGCTCGAATGTGGCGCCCCGCAGTTTGCGCAGACTCCGGCGGTCGCGGTCTGCTCCAGGCTGAGGATCCGCTCGACCTCCGCTAGTTCCGCGTCTGCCTCCTGCAGCTGGGCGGCACGCTTGACGAGCACGTCGACTCGAACGTGGTCGCGCACCGCCATCTCATAGGTGAGGCCGCCGAGATCCCACTGGAGCTCAGCAACGAGCGCGCTGAGCTGGTCCCGCCGGCGGCTGAGGTCGAGTACCTCACGCTCGACGCCGGGCGCGGACCCCGACGGCTGCTTGACCGCCTTGGACTTTATCCCAGGGAACTTGCGCACCATTGTGGTCAGTGGAAGAAGTTCCCGGTGTTTTTGCCGTTCTGACAGCCCGAGGTTCCGGCTGCGCACTTGCCTCCGATGACATTCTGCCCCGCATTGGAGATCACGTGTTTCTTGGCAAGGGCGACAGCCTTCTGCAGCTTTTTTGGAGCGACAATTTTCGTCGCTACGGGCTTCGACGGCGCTTTGGCGCTCGCCTTGTGCTTGGACGAGCCGCGCGCTGTCGAGCCGCTCACTGTCGAGCCGGCGGCGGGTAAGCCGCCGACGCCCGAGTCGGTGATCTTCACGTTGACGGGCTGCCGGCCACTCGACGAGCCGGAGTGCCCGATCAATACGCCGACGCCGAGCGCGAGCAGCAGCGTCGCGAGGCCCGCGAGGAGCGCGGTACCGGAAGACACGCGACTGGCTTTGCGTGAGACCGCGGGCGCAGGCTCTGGCGCCGTCGGCGTCGGCGTCGCGAGGTTGAAGCGCGGTTTGCCGCGACGTTGGCCACACTGGACGCAGTAACGCTGGTCGACGGCAAGCTCCGCGCCACAGTTGCTGCAGCGGTCGCTCGGGACGCCGACGAGCGTTGGGGGCGTGTCGGGCGCGGGAGGCCGGTCCGAAAGATCGTTAATCGACGTTCCGTCGATGCTTCGTACGCCATCGGCCGTCTCCATGTGCCGGAGAGCGTACTGATGCGACCAAGCCATTTGTGAACATGCCGTGACCACAGCTCGTTCACAAATTGGCAGTGGTCTTGCGCCAGAATGGGTGCTCGAACCGGCGACCGGACCCGTCTGCATGGCAAAATCACTCTCCTGCCCCGACTGTCATGGCCACGTTGCCGGGGACCAGCGTTACTGCCTCAGTTGTGGCGCTCGCCTGCTCCCGCTGCCGTCCGGAGTGGCAGCAACGCTCTCACAGCTTGCAACCGAGAGCGCGCCGAGGGCACCGAGGGCGCGGAACCACCCCGACCCGCCGGTCCCCGTGCCCGTCGTCCCGACGCTGTTCGGAGTGCCGCTGGAGCGGCCGTCGCCGGGCTCGATCGCGGCCTGCGTTCTGTGCCTGCTCGCGTTCGGCACGGTCGTCGGGACGACAAACGTCAGCCTCGCCAACTCACCGCTGACCATCCTCGTCGACCGAGCCACTGGGACCTATCAAGTCCTCCCGAGCACCTCGGGCAACGCCGCGTCAACGTCCGCTGGCGCCTCTGGAGCCAGCTCAACGCCGAGCGGCGGCGCGAGCGCCGCGGCGGCGAGCACGTCAGCCACCGCCTCGACCACGACCGCCACGACCACGACCACGACGACGCCCGCACCGAAGGACGGCCTGCCGCCGATCAAGCACGTCTGGCTGATCGTGCTCGGCGACCAGGGCTATCAGCAGACGTTCGCGGCGGGTAGCCCCGACCACTATCTGACCGCCCTCACTGACAAGGGCGAGATGGTTCCGAACTTCTACGCGGTATCCCAGGGCGACCTGGCGAATGAGATCGCGCTGATCTCAGGTCAAGGCCCGACCCCGCAGACCGTCGCCGGCTGCCTCAAATATGTCCCGCTGCACCCTGAAAAGGTCGGCCGGAACGAACAGGTCGTGGGCCACGGCTGCGTGTATCCCGCCAAGACTCCCAACCTGCCGGCCGAGCTAACCGCTGCCAAGTACACGTGGAGGGCTTACGTCCAGGGGCTCGTGACCGCCTGCCAGCATCCCAAGCTCAACGCCACCGACCGCCACTTCATCGCCAGCAAACGGAATGGCTACGCGACCTGGCGCGATCCGTTCGTGTATTTCCGCGGGATCACGCAGAGCTCATCGTGCCCGGGCGACGTTGTCGGGGCCGCCCAACTCGCCGCCGATCTGAGCGCCCCCGCCAAGACTCCCAACGTTTCGTTCGTCTTGGCCGGCGGTGGCGCCGACGCGGGGCGGGCCGACACCTTGCTGAAGTCGATCGTTCCGAAGATCATGGCCTCCGCGGCATACAAGCAGGACGGAATGATCCTGATCACGTCCGCGCAGGCCCCCCCCACGGGTCCAAACGCCGATCACAGCTCGTGCTGCGGCCAGCCCTCGCAGTACCCGAACCTACCGGTGACTACGACCACCACGCCCACCGGCGCAACCACCACGCCCACCGGCACAACCACCACGCCCACCGGCACAACCACCACGCCGCCGACGGGCACAACCACGACGTCCACCGGCATCACGACCACGACCACCACACCCGCCAGCCCGACGCCCACGACGACCACGACCACCACGACCACCACACCCACCGGCCCTGCGCCCATGACGACCACGCCCACCGGCACGACCACCGGTCCTATCTCCTCGACCCCGCCCGGGGTTAACCCAACTGGCGGTGGGGGCCAGGTCGGCCTGCTGGTGCTGTCCCCCTACGTGCAGAAGGGCCTGCCAGACGGCGACGACACGTTCAACGACTTCTCGGTGGTCGGCTCGCTGGAGCAGCTGTTCGGCCTGAAGGCGACTGGCTACGCAACGAGCCACGCCGTGCCGCTGTTCAGCACCTACTTCTACAGCAATTACACGCCGCCAGCCGGCTAGATGACTGCTCTGTCCCGCAGGCCTGCGGTCTCCGGTGTCGGCGGGCGCACACACCAAAGCTGCCCACCGCGGTAAAGCCGAACGAGCGCTTCGCGTCACGGCGGTCGGTGTCGACCCACCCCGTCGCCGGCGCGGACCGAGATCGGCGAGGGCGCGACCACATCACGGGCGACCCTCAGCCCGCTCACTTCTGCGGAAGTGACACCAAAGGACCGGCGGAAGGCACGCGCAACGCAAAGAGGCGGGGCCAGCACGGGCCCCGCCTCTTTTGGCAGCAGATCTGGCGACACGCTTCGCATCGCCAGGGCGACTACTTGACGATCAGCCAGACCGCCTTACTCGAGGTGGGCTGATCGGTTGTCGTCGTGTAGACCAGCTTCGTCCTCAGCTTTGACAGCGACTTCGCCTTCGACTTCGACTTCGACTTCGACTTCGAGCTCGAGCTCGGGCCGAGAGCTTTGACGCCCGCCGTGGTCAGCTTCAGGCTGATCGACTTCGTCCCGCCGGCGACGAGCTTGAACGCGCCCGAAGCGACGTCGACCGTTCTGCCGTTGTGGTTGATCGTCAGCACCACCGAACCGTCAGCGGGCTCGACGCTGCTGTCCTTCGCAGACAGCGTCGCTGTGTTGCCCTGGACGTCCGCCTTCGTCGCGAAGCTCACCGTTCCAAGCTTGGGGGTGGTGAAGGTACCGTTCGGGCTCTCGTAGTAGTTGTTGCTGCCCCCGTAGTAGAACACGCACGGACCCTGGATCTGAGGCGCCGTGACGGAGGGTGTGCCGCCGGTAATCGTCCCGGTCGCCGTGTAAGTGCTGTACGGCGCCGTGACCGCTGCGTATGCGGTTGGCATGCAGCTATACGTCGGGTTGACCGTGACGGTCGTGCCGTTGTAGGTGTTGTACGACTCAGCCGCATTGGTCGCTCCGGCCTGCTGGGCGATCCAGTAGTAGTACTTGGTGCCCGGCATTAGCGGCTGGCTCGCGCCGGACCCGCCCAGGGCCGCGGGGTAAGACCCGATCTGGACCGAGACCGCGGAAACCCCCACCGCGGTCGGCACGTCGACCTCGGGGGCGAACCCGGTCTCAGAACCGGGGCCTCCGCGGGCAAGGTAATCCGCGACTGGGTCGTACTGGAACAACACCTGCGAGGAGTTGTCCGCGCCGTTGTTGGGATAGCCCGCGATCGGGCCCGCTGGTGGCGTCTTCGGAACCACCTCGGTTGACAGATTGCGTGGGATGCCGTCGAGGTACTCGGTCGCCGCGGACGTGCTGCTGTTGCTGATGTTGAAGCTGTTTTCCCACAGTTCGGTCGTACCCGGCGCCAACGTGAAGGTCGCCAACGAGCTGCCACCCGTGTCGACCGCGCCGCTCAGCACTGCCGACTCCGGCGTCAAGTTACTGACGCCGGTCACGGTCGGCTGACGCACGTAGAACGTCGCGGGAGCCGCGACAGCAGCGGTGGGGGCGAACGCGCCCGCTCCGGCCGTAGCCAGCGCAGCCAGCGCCCGAAGTGTCACCTTACGCGTCAATTTCGTCCTCCTGAGGTTGGTATCGCCGCCTCGGCCGACCGGCGACACGAGCACGGGCGCACTCCAGAAGCGCAGCAGATCACCGGCCCGCGCACCCGAAGGCGCCGGGAAGCTACCACAGCGTCACACCAGTCAACGGCGAGAAGCACGCTTAGTCACAACCACTTAACAAGTGGTGTCTTTGCTGACACAACTCGGTAACAATTCGACCAAGGTCGGCTCACCAAAAGCCTCAAGCACCTCGCGAATTTCTCCGGACTGCTCGCGTTCGACGCAGCGACCTACAACGCCTTCCACGGGTAGGCGCGGCGCGGCCGGGCGCGTTCAGGCGGCGAGCGCCGCCGCCGCCTCCTCGAGGCGGTCGTCGCCCCAGAACAGCTGCTCGCCGACGGCCACCGTCGGCACGCCGGTGACGCCCCGCGCGAGCGCCCTGTCGGTCTCCTCCCGGAGTCGATCCTTGACCTCCTGACCGCGGAGCGCGGACGCCGTGGCGGCGCGGTCCATCCCGGCGCGCTCCGCCGCGTCGAGCACGGTCTCCGCGTCAGCGAGATGGTCGCCATCCACGAACGCGGTCCGGTACAGCTCGTGCGTGACCGCCCGCAGCTGATCCTGGTCGGAGGCGAGCAACGCCACGCGCAGCGCCACCACCGAGTACGTCTTCACCGGCCACCCGTCCGGGTAGCGAAGCGGCGGCATACCCCGCGCGATCGCGCGCTGGTCGAGCTCCTCGAAGCTCGCCCGGCGATCGTCGGCGAACGACCACGGGACCTTGCCGATCCGCTGCACGATCACTCCGAACGCTATCGGCCGCCACTCAGGGCGGACCGGGAGCACGTCGTCGATGCGCGAGGCGGCCAGGTAGGCGTACGGCGAGGAGAGGTCGTAGTAGAAGCTCGGCGCCTCCATCGCGTCGTGATCCTAGCCGGGCGGGCTATCCAGCTCCGATCAACGCCACTCCGGCGATCGCCGCGACAATCCCGAGCTCCTGCACGCGGCGCACGCGCTCGCCGAGGATCAGCCTCGCGAGCAGGACCGTCGCGAGCGGGTACAGCGCTGAGGCGACCGCGACCTCGCTCAGCAGGCCGTGACGGGTGGCGACCGCATACAGCGCGGTCGCCCCCAGATCGAGGAACGCGACCGCGGCCAGCGGCGCCAGGTCCCGGCGCTCGAGCCGCCCCCGCGGCCGGGCCGCGAGCGCCGCACCGCAGAGCACCACGGTCGCGGCCCCGCGGGAGACGAACAGCGTCCAGATCACGTCTGCACGCGCCCCCGACCGGATGCCGACGAAGTAGCAGCCGAAGCCGGCCGCGGCGCCCAGCGACAGCAGGACCGTGGTCCGGGTCGCGCGGCGCTCGGCGGCCTCGACCCCCGGGCCGTGCTCGCGCGATGCGAGCACGACGCCGATCGTCGCGGCCACGATCCCGACGACCTGGAGCGCGGCGGGTCTGTCGCCGCCGGCGATGCCGACGATCACCGGCACCGCGACCCCGGTGGCCGAAATCGGCGCGACGATGCTCATCGTGCCGATTGCGAGCGCTCGGTAGAACGCCCCCAGCGCGATGATGCCGGCGACCCCGCCGGCGATCGCGGCCAGCATCCGACCAGCGTC
Organism: uncultured Solirubrobacteraceae bacterium; assembly: GCA_963712675.1. Lineage (GTDB taxonomy): Bacteria > Actinomycetota > Thermoleophilia > Solirubrobacterales > Solirubrobacteraceae > Palsa-465. The sequence continues at coordinate 94,397 of CAVQJF010000011.1, read as the reverse complement.
CGGCGGGCCGACTCCGCGAGCTGCGATCACGACGCAGAGTGAGGCGAACCCCACCGCCTGCGAAACGAGCAGCACACGCAGGACCGGGATGCGCCGCGATTGCGTGCCCGCGATGAAGTCAGAGACGCCCCAGGCCACCGAGGACCCGAGGCCCAGCGGTACGCCGAGCACTCAGTCGGAGCGCAGAGCGCGGCTGGTCGCCGTCAATCTGTGCCTCGCCGCCCGTAGATCAGCTTGAATAGCCGCCTCAGCAGCAGCGTGCGCGAGGCCTTGTACGGAAACATGAATGGTTCGCGCTTGAGCGCCCGGCGCGTGACCAGCAGCGACTGGACCTTCGTGTACTTGCGCACCCCGTTCGCGCCGTGGCGTGAACCGAGACCCGACCCCTTCCAGCCGCCCATCGGCAGGTTCAGCGCCGTGTAGTTGATCTGCGCGTCGTTGACGCAGACGACCCCGGCCTCCACCCGCCGGGCCAACGCCTCGCCGCGGCCGATGTCCCGCGTCCACACGCTCGCCTGAAGCCCGTACGCCGAATCGTTCGCGAGCCGCAGCGCCTCCTCGGTGTCCGAGACCTTCATGATCGGGATCGTCGGGCCGAACGTCTCCTCGGTCATGCACTTCATCGAGTGGTCGACGTCGACGAGCACGGTCGGCTCGTAGAACCGACCAGCCCCCTCACGGCGGTGGCCGCCCGTCAGCACCTTGGCGCCCTTGGCGACCGCGTCCTTGACGTGGTCATCGACGATCTCTATCTGCGGCGGGAAGATCACCGCGCCGACGTCGACGCTGCCGACCCCCTCCGGCGGCCCCTGGCGCAGCTCACGGATGTTCGCGGTCACCTTTTCGACGAACTCGTCGTAGACGGGCTCCTCGACGTACACCCGCTCGACCGAGATGCAGACCTGACCGGCGTTGTTCATCGAGTAGAAGGCCGCGGCGTTGGCGGCCCGGTCGACGTTCGCGTCCGCGCAGACGATCATCGGATCCTTGCCGCCGAGCTCGAGGTAGCATGGCACGAGCGCGTCGGCCGCGGCTCTCATGACCGCCTTGCCGGTCTTCGTCGAGCCGGTGAACATGACGCAGTCGACGGCGCCGATCAGCGCGGCGCCCGTCGAGCCGTCGCCGGTCGCGATCTGGAAGACGTTTTCGGGCAGACCACACTCGAGCATCATCTCGGCCATCAGCAGCGAGCTCAGCGGCGTCACCTCGCTCGGCTTCAGGATCACGCTGTTGCCGGCCATCATCGCCGGGATGCAGTCGCCGAAGGAGTTCGCGATCGGGAAGTTCCACGGCCCGATCACGCCGACGACACCGATCGGCGCGTACCGGATCACGAGCTTCTTGCCGACCGCGAGCGGGTTGTTCCACGAGGGCACGCGCTCGTCACGGAGGTAGTGCTCGGCCTGCTTGGCCCAGAACCCGAGCGCCGTCATCGTGTAGCCGAGGTCGGCGAGCTGCGCATCCTCGTGCGTCTTGCCGGTCTCGGAGACGACCGTGTCGATGATCCGCTCGGGGTTGTCGAGCATCCACTGCTGCGCGCGCTTCATCACGCGGGCCCGGCCGTCGAAGCCGAGCGCCGCCCAGCCGGGCTGCGCCGCCCGAGCCCCGGCGACGAGCTGCTCGATCTCGGCGACGCCGAGCATCGGAATCGTCGTGATCAGCTCACCGGTCGCGGGGTTCTCGACCGGGATCGAGGCGGACCCGGACCCGCCGTTCGTGCCGGCGGACGTGTCCTGCGTCGCGCTCGCCATTCGTCGTACTCCTCGTCCTCGTTTTGTGGGCCACGAAGCCTATCCGGCGCGTGCACCCAGCCCTGCTCGGGCTTGCACGCCGGGGAAGCGCGTAACGGCCCGCCGCGTCCCAGCACCAGGACGACCAAAACCTCCCCCGCTTCAGCCGAGCCTCTGAACCTTGCACCTGAACTGGACGTCACCGCACACTGAGGTGCACGGTCCGATCAGAACCGGGGACTGGTAGAGCTTTTGGTGGTCCGGGCCGCACCGGCGGGGGCCGAACCCAGTCCGGACGCGCGGGCGAACCCCGTTAGGCCGGGTCTAGCTCGATCGACTCGATCTTGGGCGGATCGACGGGGCGGTCGCCAGCGCGGGTCTCGACGCCTTCGATCGCGTCGACCGCGTCCATGCCGGCGGTCACCTGGCCGAACACGGTGTGCTTGCCGTCGAGCCACGGAGCGGCGTCGGTGGTGACGATGAAGAACTGTGAGCCATTCGTGTTCGGGCCGGCGTTCGCCATCGCGAGCGCGCCGCGCACGACCTTGTGGTCGTTGAACTCATCCTCGAACGTGTAGCCGGGGCCGCCCGTGCCGGTGCCCTCGGGGCAGCCGCCCTGGATCATGAAATCGGGGATCACGCGGTGGAAGATGATCCCGTCGTAGAACTTGTCGCTGGAGAGCTTGCGGAAGTTCTCGACGGTCTTGGGCGCGTCGTCATCGAACAGCTCGAGCTCGATCGTGCCGTGCGTGGTGTTCATTCGGGCTGTGCTCATTGGTCTCCTAGCCAGGTGTTCGTTGATGGGTGGCGACGCCGCGCTCAGCCCTTCGCGAGCTCGAGTCGGAACGGCATCCCTCGCACCTCGGTCCCGCCGGCGAGCTCGACGACGCGTTCGGCGTCCTGTTCGGGCACCTCGACGAACGCGAACCGCTCGAGCACGCGCACGTTGCGGATCGCCTCCCCGTCGAGGCCGGTCGCGGCGGTTATCGCGTGGATGATGTCCGACGGCTCGAAACCCGCTGCGCGGCCGCCGCCGACGATCAGCTTGCGCGCCGGCCCGTCGCCGCCGTTGCCCGACACGTGGGGCTTGGAGTGGCGACGTGGCGGCGCCTGGGCCGGGGTCGGGGCGACGCGGGCACCCTTCACCCACGGCGACAGCTTCACGCCCGCGTGGCGCTCGATCGCCTCGATCTCCCGCGCCTGCCGCGGCTCGAAGAAGGTGATCGCGCGGCCGCTGCGGCCGACCCGTCCAGTCCGGCCGATCCGGTGCACGTACACGTCGGGCGAGGTCGGGACGTCGAAGTTGATGACATGCGAGATGCCGGAGATGTCAAGGCCGCGGGACGCGACGTCGGTCGCGATCAGCAGCGGCAGGCGGCCGTCCTTGAACGAGATCATCACGCCGTCCCGAGCACCCTGGCTCATGTCGCCGTGCAGCGCCTTGACGTTCATGCCACGGTCCCGGAGGGTCCGGTAGAGCTGGTCGCAGCGGATCTTCGTGCGCACGAACACGAGCGCCTGGTCGGGGCGCTCGGCCTCAAGGACGTTGACTAACGCCTCGGGCTTGTCGCGTGGCTTGAGCTCAAGCGCGAACTGCTCGACCGTGTCGACGGTCAGCGTCGGGTTCTTGACCTTGATCGTGACCGGGTCGTACAGGTACTGATCGGCCAGCCGGCGGATCTCGGGGGGCATCGTGGCGCTGAACAGCGCCGTCTGGCGACTCGACGGAGTCAGCGACAGGATCCGCTCGACGTCCTCCAGGAAACCGAGGTCGAGCATCTCGTCGGCCTCGTCGAGAACGACGAACCGGCACGAGTGCAGGACCAGCGAGTGGCGGCTGATCAGGTCCTTGACGCGCCCGACGGTCCCGACCACGACGTGACCCCCGGCGCGGAGCTGGGACTGTTGCGAGCGGATCGGCGCCCCACCGAACACGGCCACGACATCGACGCCCTTGCGGGCGCCGTAGGTGCGCAGCGCTTGGGTGACCTGAATGCACAGCTCACGAGTCGGGGTCAGCACCAGCCCCTGGACCTCTTGCTCGGTCGGGTCGACGTACTGGAGCATCGGCAGGCCGAACGCCGCCGTCTTGCCCGAACCCGTCTGCGCCTGCCCGATCACGTCAGACCCTTCGAGCAGCGGCGGGATCGCCTGCTCCTGGATCGGACTGGGGGCGTCGTACCCGACGTCGCTGATCGCGTCGAGAATGTCATCTGCCAGTCCGAGGTCCCTGAATGTGGCCATCAGCACTGACTGTAGACGGCCAGCCGCCAACGTACCGTCGTCCTTACTTCGGCCCCTCTTGACAGACGATCGGTTCGGCACCTAATCTTTAGGCACCTGATGAATCGAGAACGTCTGGACCCATACATCTGGCGCGTCGGCAGCGTCGTGATCCTGGGATCGATCATGTCGATCCTCGACACGACGATCGTCAACGTCGCGCTGCGGACGCTCGGCAACGACCTGCACGCACCGATCAGCCAGATCCAGTGGGTCGTGACCGGATACCTGCTCTCACTGGCGGCCGTGATTCCGATCACCGGCTGGGCGGCTCGGAGCTTCGGCCCCAAGCGCGTGTACCTCGCCGCGGTCGTGATCTTCACGGCCGGGTCGGCGCTGTGCGGACTTGCAACCTCGAGCACCGAGCTGATCGTGTTCCGCGTGCTCCAGGGGTTCGGCGGCGGGATGATCCTCCCGATCGGCCAGCTGATGCTTGCCGAAGCAGCCGGGCCGAAGCGCATGGGACGCGTGATGAGCATCGTCGCCGTGCCGATGATGCTCGCCCCGGTGCTCGGCCCAGCGCTCGGCGGCCTGATCGTCGACAACCTCAGCTGGCGCTGGATCTTCTACGTCAACGTCCCGATCGGCGCGGTCGCGGTCGTGACCGCGCTGCGGATGCTGCCGACGGTCGAGCGCACACCGGCCGAGCGGCTCGACTTCGTCGGTCTCGCGCTGATGGCGACCGGGCTGCCGCTGCTCACATATGGCCTCGCCGAGATCGGCAGCACCGGCAGCTTCACCGCGACCAAGGTCGTTGTCCCGATTCTCGTTGGGATCGGGCTGGTGATCGTGTTTGCGCGCCACGCGCTGCGCGTGCGGGTGGTCAAACCGCTGCTCGACCTACGGCTCTACCGGCGGCCGACGTTCTCGTCCGCGTCGATCGCGATGTTCTGCCTCGGCGCCGCGCTGTTCGGTGGGATGATCCTGCTGCCGCTGTATTGGCAGGGGATCCGCCACGAGAGCGTCTTCAACTCCGGGTTGCTGACCGCGCCACAAGGGCTCGGGATGGCACTCGTGATGCCGCTCGCGGGCAGACTCACCGACCGCTTCGGCGGCGGGCCGCTCGCATTGATCGGAGTGCTCGTGACCGCCGTGACAACGATCCCGTTTGGGCTCATCGGCGCCCACACCTCGATCGTCGGGCTGTCGATCGCGATGCTGTTGCGCGGCACCGGGATCGGGTTCGCGTTCATGCCGGCGATGACCGCGGCGTTCGCGTCGCTCGAACGCTCGGAGCTGTCGGATGCCACGCCACAGCTGAACGTGCTCCAGCGGGTCGGAGGCTCGATGGGCACCGCGGTGCTGGCGGTGGTGCTTCAGCGCGCGCTGATCGGAACCCACGGCACCGTCGCCATGGCCGGCGCCTACGGAACCGCCTTCTGGTGGTCCGCGGCGCTGACGGCACTCGCGATCATCCCCTGCATCGTCCTCGTTCGCGCCGAGCGGAGAGCTCGTGCCGCCCAGAGCCTCGTCGACGCGCCACCGGGCGTTGTGCCCGCCGAGCCACCGCTGATCGAGGCGACCGCTGCATGACGCTCGAGACGCCCCCGGCGACGGATGCGATCAAGGCGCCCCAGGCGACCGATCCGTTCGAGCAGGTGGGCCTCTCGTTCAAGGCGATGATGGCGGCAGTGCGGCGGCTCCGCGGCCGCGAGACCCACCGCCCCGGCGAGCTCAGCTACGCCCAGTTCAGCCTGCTGTTCGGGCTCGCTGACGGCGGTGCACGCTCGGCGCGCGAGCTCGCTGAGCTGGCGGACTTGGCGGCCCCCACGGTCGCGCAGATGCTCGACAGCATGGCTTCCGCGGGCCTCGTCGTCCGCGTCCGCTCGGACGAGGACAAGCGGATCGTGCTGACCTCGCTGACCAAACGCGGTCGTGCTGTTGTCGAGGAGCGTCGCTGCCGGATGGAGCAGCGCTGGCGGGCCGCGCTGTCTGACTTCTCAGACGACGAGCTCAGCCTCGCGGCAGCCGTACTCAACCGGCTCCGCGACCTGTTCGACGAACTTCCCGGCTAGCCGCTCGAGCAGGTCGGCGAAGAACGCCGGGGCCGGATCCACCATCGCGGCGGGGGCGAGATCCGAGGTGGGGGCCGGATCCACGATCGCAGCGGGGGCGAGATCGGGCACCGTCGGAGCCCCGTCCAGCTCACGAGCATGCGCGAGCTCCCGCGCCGGGTCCGGGGTTCGGTAGCCGAGCTCGATCAACTCGTCGATCATCGCCAGTGCCTCGGCGTGGTCGGTCGCGGACCAGCCGCCCCCTCGCTGGCGCCGCCCCAGCGCGCCGATCACGTACGCGGCGATCTGATCGGGGCCCCAGTCGGGAGCCGGTATCGCCCGTGAGCGTCGTCCTCGCGCCAGCCGGCTGCGCGTCTGGTAACGAGTCTGAGCCCACGAGATCGCGGCCTCCGCGCGGCGCAGCTGCAGCAGGAAGTCGCCCCGCGTCCCGACCGCTTCGGCCGCGTAGCGGTACAGATCGGAGCGACGCTGATCGTCGAGCCGGTCGTTGTAGGCGCGCAGGATCGCCCCGATCACGGGGCACACGGACACCGGCCTGTCGCTGAACCGCTCGCCGGCGATCATCGACGCGAGCTCCATCACGCACACGACGGCCCCTGGGCGATCGTGGCTCCCGGTCCCGAGGCGGGCGGTCTGGAAGCTTGAGGTCTCTGATGCGTCGCCGGCTGCGTTCCCTGCCATTGCTCTGTTCGGCTCGGCCCGGCGGCGGCAAACCCTGAGCCTGGCGGCCAGATCTGGACGGGGATCCGGCTCGCTCGCGACCGTCCAGCGGACCGTCAGCCGACTGGCTAGGACGCCGTGAACACCCGGCCGTCGAGGTGCGGCGTGCCCTTGCGAGCGTCGCGCACGGCGAACCTGATCCCGCCGTCCTCGGACACCACGCCCTTCGAGGCGAACGACACCGTCGCCGGCAACAGGATCGGCCGTTTGAACGAGACCTCCGCCGTGAACGCGTCCGGGAGCCTTGACTCGAGCGCCGCCAGACACCGCGCCTTGGTCCACATCCCGTGCGCGATCGCGGTCGGGAACCCGAACAGCCGTGCGGTCAGCGGGTGGATGTGGATCGGGTTCAGGTCGCCGGAGACCGCGCCGTAGCGGCGCCCGAGGTCGCCCGGGAGACGCCAGGTCGCGGTCGAGGGCAGCTCGTCCTCGGCGCCGCGGCCGCGCTCGCTTCCGGCGCGCTCCCCTTCGCCGCCGCCACCACCGCGCTTCAGGTTCGTCGAGACCTCATCCCACACGACCTCGTCGCCGGCCGAGACCTCGGTCCGGATCGAGAACTGCCGCCCGCGCGGGTGCGGCTCGAGCTTCGTCGCCCAGACGCGAATCGAGAGTCGCTCCCCGGCGCGAACCGGTCGGCGCTGGGTGATCGAGTTGGCGATGTGGACAAGCCCGATCGCCCCGAACGGAAAGCTGCCGTCGGTCATCAGCGCCAGGTGGAGCGGAAACGCGAGCATGTGTGGATAGGTCGGCGGCAGCGTGTCGCGCAGGGAAAACCCGCACACGCGGTCATACGCGCTGAGCCGCTCGCGGTCCACTTCGACATCGTTGAGCGTGAGCGTCAGGGCCGGGATCTCATGTGACCGACCGCCGGCGATGAACGGCAGCTGGGAGGCGCCCGGGACCATCGCCGCTCCCGCTCGCGCAAACATCGCGAGCATCGAGGGCGACGATGAAAGCTCGCGAGTGGTCATGCTCCGAGCAGGCTCTGACCGCAGACGCGGACGACGTTGCCGTTGACGCCGGCCGAAGCCGGGTTGGCGTACCACGCGATCGTCTCGGCGACGTCGACCGGCAGCCCGCCCTGGGACATGCTGTTCATCCGCCGCCCCGCCTCGCGGATCGTGATCGGCATCGCGGCGGTCATCGCGGTCTCGATGAAACCGGGCGCGACCGCGTTGATCGTCGTCCCGCCCTTCGAGCACAGCTCTTCGTAGGCGTGCACGGTGCCAATCACGCCCGCCTTCGAGGTCGCGTAGTTCGTCTGCCCGGCGTTGCCGGCGATGCCGCTGATCGAAGAGACGAGCACGATCCGCCCGTTGTCGCGAACGGCCTGGCGAGCGAACAGCTCCTTGTTGATCCGCAGCGGTGCCGTGAGGTTGATCCCGATCACCGTGCTCCACTGCTCCTCGGACATCCGGCCGAGCGTCTTGTCGCGGGTCACGCCCGCGTTGTGGACGACGACGTCGACGCCTCCGTGCGACTCCAACAGGTACGACGCGATCGCCGCCGGCGCGTCTTCGGCCGTCACATCAACCGTCAGCGATGACCCGCCAATCCGGCCCGTGACGGCCTCCAGCTCACTCGCTTGCGACGCCACGTCGACGCCGACGACGTGCCCGCCGTCGCGCGCGAGCACGGTTGCGATCGCCTCCCCGATGCCGCGCGAGGCACCGGTCACCAGAGCCACCTTGCCCGCGAGCGGGCGCTCGGAGTCCACCTCGCCCGCCGATGCGACCGGCGCTCCGATGTGGACCATCTGGCCCGACACGTAGGCCGACTTGGGCGACAGGAAGAAGCGCAGCGTGGAATCGACCTGCTGCTCCGCGCCCGGGGAGACATACAGGAGTTGAGCGGTAGCGCCCTTCTTCACCTCCTTGCCGATCGAGCGCACGAGGCCGTCGAGCGCCCACTGCGAGACGGACTCGTCCGGCGTGGCGCACTCGTTCGGCGGCGTGCCGAGCACGATCACCCTGCCGCAACTGCGGCTCCGGCGGATCGTCGGCGAGAAGAACGCCCACGTCTCGCGCAGCTCGTCGGTCGTGCCGATCCCGGTCGCGTCGAAGATCAGCGCCTTGAACGTCTGATCCTCTGCGCCGGGAAGAGACGCGAATACCTCCGCGCCGATCTCTCCGAGCACCGACCGAACCGGGTCACCGAGGCGGCCGCCGGCCGCTCCGCCGAGCAGCACCGGGCCGTCGATCACCGGCCGACCGGGCTCGTAGCGCTCGAGCCGCACCGGCGAGGGCAGCCCGACCTGTTTGGAGACGATGCGCCCGATCGGCGTGTTCACCAGCTGCGAATACCGGTCGCTCATGAGTTCGGGCCCTCCATGATCGCTGTCACACCAAGGCCGCCGGCGGCGCAGATCGAGATCACGCCGCGGCCGCCGCCATTCGAAGACAGCATCTTCGCCAAGTTCGCGACGATCCGCCCGCCGGTCGCGCCGAATGGGTGCCCGGCGCCGAGCGAGCCGCCGTGGACGTTCAGCTTCGAGCGGTCGATCGCACCGAGCGGACCGTCGAGGCCGAGCCGCTGCTTGCAGAACGACTCGTCCTCCCACGCCTTCAGCGTGCACAGCACCTGCGAGGCGAACGCCTCGTGGATCTCGTAGTAGTCGAACTCGTCGAGCCCGACGCCGGCTCGCGCCAGCATCTTCGGCATCGCATAGGCCGGCCCCATCAGCAGCCCCTCGCGCTTGTGGACGTAGTCGACGGCCGCCGTCTGCGCCTCGACAAACCAGGCCTGGACGGGAATCCCGTGTGCCGAGGCCCACTCCTCGCTCGCGAGCAGCACGGTCGAGGCGCCGTCGGACAGTGGGGTCGAGTTGCCGGCGGTCATCGTCCCCTCGGGGCCGCCGAAGACCGGCTTCAGCTTCGCGAGCTTCTCGACGCTCGAGTCGGGGCGCAGGTTCTGGTCGCGCTCGAGCCCGAGGTATGGCATCACCAGGTCGTCCTCGAAACCGCTGTCATACGCGGCCGCGAGGTTGCGATGGCTGATCGCGGCGAGCTCGTCCTGCTGCTCGCGCCCGATCCTCCACTCGCTCGCGGTGACGGCGGCATGCTCGCCCATCGACATCCCGGTCCGCGGCTCTGCATTGCGTGGGATCTCCGGCACGATCTGACCCGGACGCAGCTTCGCGAGCGCGCGCAGCCGCGCCGAGTTGGTCTTCGCCCGGTTGACCGAGAGCAACACCTCGCGGAGGTCGTCGTTGAGCGCCAGCGGCGCGTCCGAGGTGGTGTCAACGCCACCCGCGACCCCCACGTCGATCTGTCCGAGCGCGATCTTGTTGGCGACCAGGATCGTCGCCTCGAGCCCCGTCCCGCACGCCTGCTGCACGTCGTAGGCGGGCGTTTCCGGCGCGAGCTTCGACCCGAGCACGCTCTCACGGGTCAGGTTGAAATCGCGGCTGTGCTTCAGCACAGCCCCGGCGGCGACCTCGCCGAGCGTCTGGCCCTGGAGGCCGAACCTCTCGACCAGGCCGTCGAGCGCGGCGGTCAGCATGTCCTGATTGGACGCCCTGGCATACGGTCCGTCCTGGCGTGCGAACGGGATCCGGTTGCCGCCGAGCACTCCCACGCGACGGGTAGCTGCATTCATGTTTGTGTACTCCTGCGTCAGAAAAACGTTTGTTACACAACTGTAGCTTAGTCAGTGCGCACGCCCGTTCGCGGAACTGGCGCGCGCACGTTAAGCTGGCTCTTAGACGTGGCCCCCGGGTCGGAGGGTCGCAAACTCAAACGCGAAGGGGCACTGCTTATGCGCCGGGTCAACTCATCTCACGCTTCGCTCGTGATCTCGATCACGGCGCTGTTCGTCGCGCTCGGCGGAACCGCCTTGGCGGTGACCCAAATCGGCACCGACCAGATCCAGGACAGCGCAGTCAGGTCCTCGAAGCTTCACAACGGCGCGGTCACGAACTCGAAGCTCGCCAGGGGCTCGATCTCGAACTCCAAGCTTCGCAACAACTCGGTCTCGACCTCCAACATCCAAGACAACGCGGTCTCGACCTCCAAGATCCAAGACAACGCGGTGACCGCATCCAAGGTCGCGCCGAACACATTCCTGCCGGCCACCGGCACCGCGGTCAACTCGACGGAGCTCGGTGGCCTGACGGCAGCGGATTTCGTCGGAGGCAGCGGCGGGCTGAACAGCAGGCGGCTGGTCGTGCCAGCCGGAGGGACCGGCCAGCAGCTGTTGCAGATCGGCTTCGGCTCTTTCAGCGCGAGCTGCACCGGGAACGACCCGACCGTCACGTGGACGGCGGGCGTGGCCAACGCGAACTACTACGTCGAGATGTTCCCCAACAACGTGACGCCCTCGGCTGTAGTGGGCTCCCCGATTCCGACGCAGCTCACGCTAAATGGGATTCCGGCCGGCGGCAGCGACACGGTGCCGGCCACGCCGGTGGCGACGCCGTTCGGGGCCTGGTACTCGATCGGTGAAACGCTCAGCAACGGCTTCAACAACGTCGCGAACGTCTTCATCACGGGTCGCTTCGAGAATGGGACCGGCTGCGTGTTCGTCGGCCAGTCGCTGAGCACCGGCAGCTGAGCGCGGCCGCTACTCCTTCGCGGACGTCGCCGTCGTCAATCCGCCGCGGGCCAGGCCGCGGCGGACGATGGCCGGCGCCAGGATCCGCAGCGCCGCGGCGATGAAGTACGGGCGCGGGACGTACCGCTCAGCCTTGCCACCCGGGCCGGCCTGGTAGATCGCCTCGGCGACGATCTCGGGCTCTGAGACCATGAACTTCGGCAGCTCGGCGGCCGGGAACCCTTCGGTCCGGATGAACCCCGGCAGCACGACGCCAACGTGGACGCCGTGCTCGGCCTCCTCGACATGGAGCCCGTCGTTCCAGCCAATCAGCGCGAACTTGCTCGCCGAGTACGCCGCCGATCCGGGCCGCGAGACCCGCGCCGCCGTGCTCGCGACGTTGACGATCGAGACCCGCTGCGCGCCGTTAGCGGCAGCCGTCGCCCGCAGCAGCGGCAGCAGCGCCTCGGTCAGCCGCACCGGCGCCTCGAAGTTGAGCTTCATATGGCGCTCGATATTCGCCCACCCCTTGTCCGCGAAGGTGCCCCGCCAAGCGGCGCCCGCGTTGTTGACGAGCATGTGGAGCTGGCCGGCGTGGTCGCGTTCGACGACCTCGCGCACGCGCGCGGGAGCATCCTCCTCGGTCAAGTCGACGGCGATCACCGTCGCCCCTCCGAGCTCGGCCGCGAGCGCCTTGAGTCGCTCGGCGCGCCGCGCGACCAGGATCAGCTGAGCGCCGGGCTCGCACGCCAGCCGACGCGCTGCCGCCTCGCCGATCCCGCTCGAGGCTCCGGTTATCAGTGCCACGAACGCCATGTGCGCGCAAGCCTATTACCGTTGCGCGGACCGTGAAGCAGAGCACCATCGCGCTGATCACGATCCCGCTGTTCACCGGCGTGATCGGCTACGTGACGAACTGGACCGGCGTGCTGATGCTGTTCTACCCGGTGCATTTCAGGGGCTGGCGCTCCAAGACGCTCGCCTCGCTGGCGAAGGTGCTGCCGCGACGGGTGCAGCAGATCCCGGGCGTGATGCTCGGCGGGATCGGATGGCAGGGGATCGTCCCGTCACGGGCAGCGAAGATGGGCAGCCTCGCGGTCGACGCCGGAATCGCCAAGCTCGGCACGCCCGTCGAGTACTGGAGCCAGTTCGATCCCGACGAGATGTCGCGCCAGATCGTCGACTCGACCCGCGACGACATGCGCGACACGGTCGACCGGATCATGACCCGAGAACATCCCCGCCTGTGGGGTGACCTGCCTCCGCAGGTCAAGGACATGGTCCACGCGCGCGTTCTACAGCAGGTGCCGGCGATCGTCCGCGAGCTGACCGACAAGATCGGCGCCAACATCGACCAGCTCGCCGACGTCAAGCTGATGGTGATCAAGAAGTTCGAGGAGCAGCCCGATCTCGCGAACCGGATCTTCCTCGACATGGGCCGTCGCGAGCTCAAGTTCATCCAGAACTTCGGCTTCTTCTTCGGCTTCGCGTGCGGGATTCCGGTCGCGGCGTTCACCCACTTCGTCAACGCCTGGTTCCTGCTGCCCGTCCTGGGCGTGATCGTCGGCTGGGTGACGAACTGGCTCGCCCTGTGGATGATCTACGAGCCGCCGTACCCGCGGCGGATTGGGCCGTTCCGCGTCTGGGGCCTGTTCATCCGCCGCCAGCCCGAACTCGCCGACGTGTACGCGCGGATCGTCTCGGACGAGATCCTGACGATGCAGAACTTCGGCAACGAGCTGCTGCACGGGCCACGGGCGGATCGCACGCGGCAGCTGATCGAGTCGGCGATGATGCCGGCCGTCGATCGCGCCACGGGGCCCGCACGGGCCGCAGTCCGGGTCGCGCTCGGGAGCAAGGAGTACGACCGCATCCGGCACTCCTTCGCGGCCGAACCGGTCGACCAGATGATGACCCCGCTCGCGGACCCGGAGTTCAGCCGGGCCCAGAGCGCGACCATGCGTAAGCTGATCTCCGAGCGAATGCGTGCGATGAAACCCGAGGATTTCGGCGAGTTGCTGCGGACCGCGACCAAGCAGGACGAGTGGCTGCTGCTGCTCCACGGCGCGGTGCTCGGTTTCGGCGCCGGCCTCATACACCTCGCGATCTTCGGATGATCGACGAGCCTTCGAACAACGGCGGCATACCGGAGTCCGTGGCCGACGCGCTGCCAGGCCTGTTCCGGGTCGCCGCCGGCGTCTGGATCAGGACCGGCGTGTGGGCGTTCGAGACCTCGGTCCGGGTCGGCACGCGGCTCGCCCGCGCGTCGGTGTCTCCGGACGCCGCGGCGCAGCTGGTCGAGGAGGTCTCCTCAGGACTGCGCGATTACGCGCGCGAGATGCTGGGCGTCACGGATCTGGACGATCGCGTCCGAGCGCTGATGCCACCGCGTCAGCGGCCGGAGTCGCGGGCCGCGCGCGGATCGCTGCGCGAGCAGGGCGCCGAGCTGCTCCGCCAGTCGGCCGATGTCGAGGCCGAGGACCGCGCGCATCCGGCCTACGCGCGGATCCTGTCCGAGATCGCGCCCGACGAGGGCCGGATCCTGAGGATGCTGATGCTGGAGGGCCCGCAACCCAGCGTTGACGTGCGCTCGTCGAACCTGATCGGCGTCGGCTCCCAGCTGGTCGCGCAGGGGCTGACGATGGTCGGCACCGAGGCCGGCTGCCGCCACCTCGAGCGGGTGCCGGCGTACCTCAACAACCTCCGCCGGCTCGGCCTGATCGCGATCTCCGACGAGCCGGTCGAGGATCCGATGCGCTACCAGGTCGTCGAGGCTCAGCCCGATGCCGTTCAGGCGATCCGGCGCGCCGGCCGCGTCAAGACGGTACACAGACGGATCGAGATGACCCCGTTCGGGATCGACTTCTGCAACACCGTGCTGCCGCTGGAGGCGGTGTGAGCGAAGGCCCGCGGATCGGGCCGGCCGCGATCGGCCTGGTGCTGCTGATGGCCGTCGGGAGCGTGCTCCTGTGGCTCGGAGCGCCGATCGGGGTGATCTGGTTCGCCGCGCACACGCTGTCGAACGTCGGCTCGCCTACGCTCGCGCCGCTGCTGATGATCGCGATCGTGCTCCCGATCGTGATGATCGTGATCGCGGCCGTGCTGCGGCGGCTCGATCAGAAGTTCTCGCAGGTCACCGGCTACGACCCGAAGGTCCACCGGATCGCCGCGCCCTGGCACAAGGGGATGACGGAGGGCGGGGTGCCGCGCAAGTCGACGATCCTCGACATCGTGATGGTGATCAGCGTGCTCGGCGCCGGCGTCCTTGCCGCCGTCCTGTGGCTTGTCGTCAAGCCCTAGTGTCTCGAGGGCACTAAATGTCGGACTTCAACGCGAAGTACAGCGCCGGGAACAGGTCCTTGCGGCGCGGCACCCGGACCAGCATCTTGCCGAGGTTCGCGCCGGGCACGATCTGCACGAGCTCGTCGCGGATCTGGCGGATCAGCAGGATCGGGTTCTGCGGGACGCTCTCATAGTCGATCACGAGCACGTCGACCGACGGGTCGAGCTTGCCTGTCTCGACATACGTGTTGAAGTCGAACGCGCTGCGCCCGAGCGGCGAGTCCCTGGTCGAATACAGCGGCCACAGGATCTTCGCCGGCCAGCGCGCGCTGTCGGTCAGCGTGTTGATCCCCTTCTGCTCGGCCGGGTCGAACTTCTTCCCGAGCCACGGCATCCACGAGTCCGTCAGCGCGCCGATCACCTTGTCGGCGAGCGGGTGCATCGTCCACGCGACGAGGATTCCCTCGGTCTGCCCCGCGACCGTCGCCGGCTCGCCACACAGGAACAGGTTCTGGAGCTCCTCGATCGCGCCCTTGCGATCCTTGTGCGCGCGCTCTGAGAGCCCCTCGATCCAGCTCCAGGCGGCGTCGCGGGCACCGGTCGGATCGGTCTTCGCCTGCTCGCGCAGCTCTGCCACGCGGGGACCGCACGGTCCAGGTGGAAGCTTCGCCTGCTTCGCGGTAGTCGTCGTTGTCGCGTCCGCCATCGTCGCCTCCTCTTGGTGTCCGGTCGATCCTACCGCCGGACGCGCCGCCTGGTTCGGCGCTCAGGCGCGGCGCGCCCGCAACGCCAGCTCGAGCTCGAAGCGGCTGTCGGGGTGCTCGAGCTGGTCGCCGAACAGCTCGTGCAGCTTGCGGACCCGGTAGCGGACGGTCTGCGCGTGGACGTGCAGCTGGGCGGCGACCGCGGGCGTGTGTCGTTGGTGCGCGAGCCAGACCGTCAGCGTCTCGAGCAGCCGCTCGCGCTCGGATGCCGGCAGCCCGTCGAGCGGCGCGAGTCGCTGGGCGATCAGCGCGCCGGCCAGCTCTTCGTCCTGGTGCACGATCACGGTCGCGAGGTGGTCGGAGACCAGGGTCGGGTGCTCGGATGGGATCGCGCCGCGATCGACCAGCTCGAGCGCCAGCCGCGCCCAGCGGAGCGAGCGGTGGGCTTCGCGCGGTGAGACCGTCGGTCCGAGCGCGGCCGCGGCGGCTCCGACCGCGCGCCGTGTCCCCGCGAGGCGGCCGGGGCCGTCGGGATCCGGGATCACGAGCCAGGCGCCGGCGCGGTCGGCACCCGCCAACGCATCGACGTCGAGCTTGCGCGTGATCGCTCCGGGCGTCTCGTCGGCGAGCGCGAGGACGGCGAGCGACTGGGGCATTGGCCAGCGGGCGAGCTCGGCGGCCTTGGCGATCGCGTCGGGATCGTGGTCGTCGGCATCGAGCAGCAGCGACGCAAGCCGACGCCGGCGCCGTTCGCGCTCGCCCGCTTCGTCTGACTGGATCCGGAGGTAACCCTCGACGACGTCAGTACCGAGCTCGTCGGTGTAGACGAAGATCGCCTCGGCGAGCGCGATCACGAGCGGAGCGGGGACGCCGGCCTCCGCGGCCATGTCGGCGGCCCCGCGCCAGGCGGCGCGCGTGCCCGTCCGCCACGCCGCCCGGAGCGCCTCGAGGCTCCGGCCCGCCTGGAACTCGGCCTCGCCGAGACGGCGCCAGACCTCGCCGGTCTCCTTGGTCGGGCGCTCACCGAGCTCGATCGCGTCCAGGAACGACTTGACCGCCTGCTCGACCCCGAGCCGGATCCCCATCCCCTCCGGGCCGGCGAGGAACTCGGAGTAGACCTCGTTCTCCGCCCGCACGGCGGCCATGATGTCGTCGGCCAGCCGCCCCAGAGAGCGCTTGATCACGGCCACGGTCTCCGGCGGGAGCGGAGCCGAGGTCCAGGCCTGCGCTGCCATTGTCACATCTTGACAAAAGGGGGCCCGTAAGAAGTTGTAAACGCGCTAGCCGAGGGCCATGCATCGGCGTAGGGTTGCGCTATGACAACAACCCGCCGCCGCAGCATCACCAAGACGCACGAGCGGATCGCGCAGCTCGGGTGGGAGCCGTCCTACCACGAGCCTTCGATCCGCTACCCCACGCGATATCGGTTCCCGAACAAGGCCAAGGACCCGATGAAGCACATCATGCGGGAGTACCTGCCGATGGAGCTCGAGAAGGACGAGCGCGTCTACGGCGGCCACGACGCGGCGGTCAGGGCCGACATGACGGGCACCGCGCACGAGCGCTGGCTCGAGATCCTCAAGCCGTTCATCACGGTCACGAACTTCGCCGAGATCGGCGCCGGCCGCTGCATGTCGATGCTGATGAACGCGGTCCCGAACAACGAGCTTCGCAACGGCTACCACGTCCAGTTCGTCGACGAGATCCGCCACACCGGGCTGCAGATGGCGCTCGCGCGGTGGTACGCGAAGAACACGCCCGACCCTGCAGGCTGGCACCTCGGGCCGAAGGCGTTCTGCAACTCGGTGCTGACCAACCCGGGCCTCAACATGTTCTCGCACTTCATGGTCGGCGACCCGATCCAGTGCGCGTTCACCCTGCAGGTGGTGGCGGAGACGGCGTTCACGAACATCGCGTTCGTCGCGACCCCGGACGTCGCGGCGCGCAACGGCGACTTCACGCTGCCGACCACGTATCTGAGCGTCCAGTCCGACGAGGCGCGCCACATCTCGAACGGCTACGCGACGCTGCTGACGGTCCTGCAGGACGACCACAACGCGCCCCTGATCGAGCGCGATCTGCAGCAGGCGTTCTGGATCAACCACGCATTCATCGACGTGTTCAGCGCGGTCGTGATGGAGTACTTCTCGCGCGACCGCACCGATCCCGAGTGCTACCTGGACAAGTGGGACCGCTGGGTGCGCGACGACTGGCACCGCGCGTACGTGATGAAGCTCGGCAAGCTCGGGCTCAACATTCCGCCCGACATCTTCGAGCGCGCGCGCGAGCGCATCGTGGCCGGCATCCACCACCGCCACGCGATCTTCGCGTTCGCGGCGTGGCCGCTCGCGCACTGGCGGATGGACCCGCTCGACGACCGCGACTTCGAGTGGTTCGAGAACAAGTACCCGGGCTGGTACGCGGAGTACGGCGCCTTCTGGGAGGCCTTCCGCCAGGGGACCGACCCGGCCGCCGGGTTCCTGCCGCTCAACTTCATCAACATGGCACCGCCGGCGTGCTGGACCTGTCAGGGGTTCTGCGTGATCGAGGCCGATCGCGTGCACCGCGTGGTCGACAACAAGACGCGGTTCTACTGCTCGAAGGAGTGCCGCTGGCTCGACGAGTCGAACCCCGGGCGCTACAGCGGCGATCGCAACTACTTCGACCGCTACCACGGCTGGGAGGCCTCGGAGGTCGTCAAGGACCTCGGATTCGTGCGCGCCGACGGGCTGACGCCAATCGGACAGCCGCACCTGCACGCCGAGGGGCGGTGGACGCTTGAGGACATCCGCGCCCACAACCTGACGATCGTGAGCCCGAACATCCGCGTCGCCCAGGAGCTCGGGCTGCCGAGCGGTGACTGGAGCGACGTGCCCGAGTCGAGGAGCAACGGAGCGGTCACGATGGCCGAGGCCGAGACCGATCTGCTGAGCGGAGTCTCCCTGCGATGAAGGTGCGGTTCGAGCCGATCGGTGAGGAGATCGACTGCGCGCCGGACGAGACAGTCCTCGACGCGGCCTTCCGCCAGGGCTATAACCTCGTCTACGGCTGCCGCGAGGGCCAGTGCTCGGCGTGCAAGTGCTTCCTGATGGAGGGCGAGGTCGCTCTGAAGCGCTACTCGAACTTCGCACTGTCCGACACCGAGCAGTCGAACGGCTACTCGCTGATGTGCCGGGCGATGCCCGAGCAGGACCTGGTCGTCGAGCTGCTCCACTACGACCCCGACGGCTACCGGCTCGAGCATCCGATCCGCGACGGGTCCGCCGTGGTGAAGACGGTCGAGGCCCTGACGCACGACATCACCAGGCTCGTGCTACGCGTCGAGGGAGGGTTCGAGTTCACGCCGGGGCAGTACGTCGACCTGTGGATTCCCGGCTCTGAGGGCACCGCCAGGCGGTCGTTCTCGATGGCGAACGTTCCCGGCGAGGGTCTGATCGAGCTGATGATCAAGCGCTATCCGGGCGGGAAGCTGTCCGGGATGCTCGAGGGCGCGATCGAGCCGGGGATGGAGCTCGTGCTGACGGGGCCCTACGGCGCGTTCCGGCTGCGGGCCGGCGAGCGGCCGATCCTGATGGTTGCCGGCGGCTCCGGGATGGCGCCGATCCTTTCGGTGCTGCGGCAGCTGTCGGCCGAGGGGTGCGAGCGGCCGGTGCGGTTCTTCTACGGCGCGCGAACCTCCGATGATCTGTTCCACGTCGACGAGGTCAACGCGCTCGGGGCGTCGCTGAGCGACTTCCGGTTCGAGCCGATCGTCGAGCGGTTCGTGCACGAGGCCGTCGACGAGTACCTCGCGGCTGGGGAGCTGTCGGCGCCCGACGTCTACATGTGCGGGCCGCCACCGATGGTCGAGGCGGCCGAGGAGATGCTGATCGCCAAGCACAAGCTCGACGAGCAGCGGATCTTCCAGGACAAGTTCACGACCTCGGCCGATGCGACGCCGTCGGCCGACGCCGCGGCGGCGACCCCGCCGGTGAAGAAGTTCGACGCGCCCGCTGCCCCTGCGGGCGACGACTCCGAGCGGCAGTTCGCGTGGTTCACGCCGAACAAGCGCCGCGCGACGCTGTACGAGGACGTCACCGTCGACACGCAGCCCTCGGTCCACCGCCACCTGACGCGAGGTTGGCCGGTCAGCTTCGAGGACGGCCGCGGGACGTGGCAGGACGACTCGACCGCGTTGAAGTCCGGGGACTGGTTCGCGTACCGCGACCCCGGCGAGCAGTGGGAGCGTCCCTTCTACCAGGCGGGCACGGCGGTCGAGCACCAGATCGAGGGCGCGATGCGCTCGGCGACCGAGGAGGGCCTGATGCAGGATTACTCGCCCGAGTGGGTCGAGTTCCTGCGCGGCTTCCTGCAGGTACCGGCGTTCGTCGAGCACGGGCTGTGGTTCGTGATGGCGACCGCCGCGCGCGACTGCCTGTCGGACTCCGTCGCGACCTGCGTCGCGCTGCAGGCAGCGGCCAAGCAGCGCGCGGCGCAGTCGATCGTGTTGTACGCGATGGACCTCGAGGAGCACTTCGGCGAGTTCGCGATCGAGGCCGCCCGCCAGTCGTTCCTGACCGAGGCGCCGTGGCAGCCGACGCGGGCCTACCTCGAGCGGCTCGCGAGCCTGTCGGATTGGGGCGAGGTGATCGTCGCGGCGAACATCTGCTTCGAGCCGATCGTCGGCACGCTGATCCGGCGCGAGCTCGGTACACGGGCGGCCGCCGCGAATGGCGATGGCGTCACCCCGGTGCTCGCGCGGGCCGAGACCCAGGAGTGGGAGTGGGCGCGGGCGTGGACGACCGCGCTGACGCAGTTCCTGCTTGAGGATCCGGTGCACAACGCCGCGAACCGCGAGACGATGGCCCGCTGGATCGAAGATTGGCTGCCGCAGGCGCTCGAGGCGGCGGTCGCGTTGATTCCGCTCGCCGATCAGGTGCCGAGCGGGATCGATGTGTCCGACGCGATCGAGCGGGTGCGTCGGTACGCCGGCGCGATGCTCGCCGACTCGGGGCTGGGAGAGCTCGGGCCGCTGGTCGGGTACGAGCCGAGCGCACCGATCGCGCCCGCAGAAGAAGCCGCCGCGCCCGCCGGCCCGGTGCGCCGCCGCCGTGCCGCCGGGCGCGTGTCCCGCACCGGCGCGCCGTCGGAGACGGTGCCTTCACCCTCCAACGGCGAGGGCACATACGACTTCGTCGGGATCGTCATGGCGAAGAGCGCCGAGGGCGACGCGGTCGCCGAGATCCTCGGCCGGCGCGACGATATCGAGGTGATGGAGCAGCCGGCGTTCTGGGACATCCGCGCCCGCGACCGGCTGGTAATCCCCTACGACGACGTCTCCCAGCAGCTCGGCTACGAGATCGACGCGTACTCGATCCAGCACGAGATGTCGACCCATTACGGCCGAATGGTCGCCGGCGACGACGCGCTGATGCTGTTCTCCGACCCGACCGAGGCGATGCAGTACCTGATGTCATGACCGAGCCCTCGGGGTCGACGATCGCAGAGGCACGCCGGATCGGCGCGGCGGCGATCAGGGATGCAGGGCGCGCTCGCGCACGAGAGGCCCTGAGCCGTGGCGGCGCGCGTGCCGCGCGGCTCGATCGCCGTCCGGTCCCCCACCGGCTGATCGTCAAGGCGGTCGGGCGTGCGATCCCGAAGCGGTTCGATCCCGAGGCGGCCGGCGATCTGCGCGCGGTCTTCGAGCTGAGGGTCCGCGATCCGCGCGGCGGCGAGCCCGCGCGCTTCGCCCTGCGCATCGAGCACGGCCGCTGCGAGGTCACGCCGGGACCGGCACGCGACCCCGGCGCCAGTGCGACGTTCAGCGCCGACGATCTGATCCAGCTTGTCAGCGGCGTGGTCGGCTGGCCGCAGTTGCTGTCGAGCAACCGGCTGGAGCTCTCAGGCGATCCATTCCTGGCGCTCCGCTTCCCGACCCTGTTCAGGTTGCCGGCACAGGCTGCCTGAGATCCCCGGGTGGCCGCGCGACGTCCACGGGGGCGCCGGCGAGCGCGCCGCCGGGGCAGTCGACGCAGGGGACCTTGCGGCGCGGGTTCTCGATACCGACCAGCGCGACCAGGCCGCCGAGTACGGCGAGCACGGCAGAGATCAGCATCCCGAGACGGAACGCGTGGACGGAGGCGTCGACGAGCGCGTGGTGGACGACTGGGCGCTCGCTCGCCGGCACACCGGACGTGTCGATCACGAACGGGCGGTTGCGCGCGCGAGCGATCGCGACGCGCGCGGGCGCGCTCAGCGTCTGGTGCGTGACGTCGTGCTGAACGCGCGTCTGGAAACTGCCCGTCACGACCGCCCCGAGTGCGGCGATCGCAAGCAGGCCGGCCACCCGTGCGACCATATTGTTGATCCCGCTCGCGACGCCCGCGTGCCCCTGCTCGACCGAGCCGAGTACGGCGGCGGTCAGCGGCGCGACGGTCGCGGCAAGCCCGAGCCCGAAGACCAGGACGCCCGGCAGCACCGTGCTGGCGTAGTCGGCGTTCGCGCCGACCCGGACGAGCAGCAGCAGACCGACGGCCGCCACGATCGGTCCGGCCGACATGAACGCTCGCGGGCCGATCCGGTCCGCGAGCTTGCCGAACCGCTTGCTCAGCGCGAACACTACGATCGTGATCGGAAGCAGCGCGAGACCCGCCTCGAGCGCGGTGTAGCGCCCGACCTGCTGGATGAACAGCACGAGGAAGAAGGTCGCAACGCCGAGCCCGGCGTACAGCGTCAGCGTCGTCAGGTTGCCGATCGCGAAGTTGCGTGAGCGGAACAGCTCGAACGGCATCATCGGCTCGCGCTCACGCCGCTCGACCAGGAGGAAGGCGCCCAGCAGCGCGAGGCCGGCGATCAGCGGGATCGCGACACGAGCACTCCCCCAGCCGTACTGCGGCTGCTCGATGAGGGCGAACACCGGCCCCGCGAGGCCCAGCGCGACCAACACCGCGCCGAGCCAGTCGACGTGGCCCGGGCTCCGCTTGTCCTGCGGGAGGTCTCGCAGCAGCCACAGCGTGATCGCGACCGGCGCGAGGTTGATCGCGAACACCCAGCGCCACGACGCGAGCGTGATCAGAGCGCCACCGCCGAGCGGGCCGATGACGGTCGCGATCCCGGTCCAAGCGGTCCACGTACCGATCGCTGCAGCGCGCTCGTGGTCTTCGAACGTATCCATGATCAGCGCCAGCGTGCTCGGGACGAGCAGCGCGCCGGCGATCCCCTGCACAGCGCGCGCGGCGATCAGCACCCCGCTGGTGGGCGCCACCGCGCAGAGCAACGAGCAGACGCCGAACGCAGCCGTGCCGAACGCGAACACTCGCCGACGCCCGAACAGGTCGCCGAGCGATCCACCGACGAGCAACAGCGAGGACATCGTCAGCAGGTACGCCTCGACGATCCACTGCTGGCTCGCCAGCCCGCCATGGAGCGAGTTGCGGATCGCCGGCAGCGCGACATTGACGATCGTGCCGTCCAGGAACACGATCCCCGATCCGAGGATCGCCGCCACCATCACGGTCCGCTTGAGGCGGGCGTCGCTCATCCGTGCAGGGTAAACCGAGCGCCCGCGGCGCTACGAGACCCCCTGCGCAAACACCGCATTCGATTCGTAGCCGGCAAAGCTCACGCTCCGCCCGAACGGCAGATACGTCTTCACGATCACGCAGTACGTGCGGGTTCGACCCGCGCTTCGGACGCAGGTCCGGTAGACGCTCCCCGGCTCGATCGCGAACGTGCTCTCCGAGCCGAGGTTGCGCCGGAACTCCGACGGCGCGTGATCGCCGATGTAGGCCTGCGCGCGAGCGATCGCGTCGTCCATCGCCTGGCGATTCGCGAGCACCGTTGAGCGGTGCGAGAGCCCGATCGCGAGCAGCATGATCGAGATTGCGACGATCGCGACGGTGCCGCCATAGTCGCGGGCGATCAACTTCGGCAGGTCGCGCCGTCTGCGGCGGAGCGCGGCGCCCAGCGGCCACGACAGCAGCAGCACCGCCAGTAGGTTGAGCGCGCCAGCGACCAGCAGCGCGCTGAAGATCGTCTGGGTCTCGCCGGCGGGCGGGAGCAGGTGGCCGGCGATCCCGTCGGCGATCGTGAGCGCGACGAACGCGGGCCACATCCAGGCGCCGCGCCGCCGCCAGCGCAGGCGGGCGAGGCGGCTGTCGTCCATCCGTCGAAGAGTAACCCGCGCTGCGAGCGGTTTCACGTGCTGGGGCCGATCCGTCAGGTAAGCTCGCTCTGTGCCCATTTGAGGGCCGACCGGAGATCCCGGCGCGGCCCTAGGAAGCTCGGGCCGGACGGAGATCCCGTTGCCGGCTCGCAGAGGAAAGGGAACCGCAGAGATGGCTACTGATACGGCCCGTCCGCCCGCCGATGCGGGCGCTGAGCAGCTGCAACCGGAGGATCGGATCTGGCTGCTACGGGCGATGCTTCTCATGCGCGGGCTCGAGGAGCGCGCGATGAGCCTGTACCGGCAGGGCAAGGTCCCTGGATCGTTCTATGACGGCTTCGGCCAGGAGGCGGTCTCGGCCGGGCCCGCGTTCGCGATGGCCCCCGAGGACCGGCTGTGCATCCTGCACCGCGACCTCGCGGCGCACATCGTGCGCGGCGTTCCGCCGGCGCGGATCTTGGCGCAATACCTGGGTCGCTCGGGCGGCCTGACCGGCGGCCGGGACGGCAACGTCCACTTCGGCGACCGCACCCTCGGGTGCGTCGGGATGGTCTCGATGCTGCCCGACATGATGCTGGTCGCGGCCGGCATGGCGATGGCGTTCAAGCTGCGCGGTGAACGGCGCTGCGCGCTGACCTGGTTCGGCGACGGCTCGACCTCGCGCGGAGATTTCCATGAGGCGATGAACTGGGCCGGCGTCCAGAAGCTGCCGGTCGTGTTCGTGCTCGAGAACAACCAGTACGCGTACTCGACCCCACTCGACAAGCAGTTCGCGGTCGATCCGGTGGAGCGAGCCGCGATCTACGGGTTCGTCGGCGTGACCGTCGACGGCAACGACGTCGAGGCGATGTTCGAGGCCACCCGCGCTGCGCGCGAGCGGGCGCTCGCCGGCGAGGGGCCGACGCTGATCCAGGCGGTGACCATGCGGATGCACGGCCACGCCGCCCACGACGACATGAAGTACGTACCGACCGAGCTCGTCGAGGAGTGGCGCCGGCGCGATCCGATCGAGCGTCAGGAGACTCGCCTCGTCGCCGCCGGCGTGGATGTCGAAGCGCTGCGGGCGTCGGTGACGGCCGAGATCGAGCGCGCCGCGGAGGAGGCGCTCGCCTCCCCGATGCCGGATCCCTCGACCGCGGTCGAGGGCGTCTTCTGTGAGGGCGAGGCCGAGGTGCTCGGAGACGGCCAGGCGCCGTGGAGCGGGTTCCGCCGATGACTGCCCTGACCTACCTTCAGGCGATCTCGTCGGCACTGCGCGACGAGCTGCGCGCCGACGAGCGCGTGCTCGTGATGGGCGAGGACATCGGCGTGTTCGGCGGCGCGTTCAAGGTCACCGACGGATTCGTCGACGAGTTCGGCCTCGACCGCGTGATGGACACGCCGCTCGCCGAGTCGGCGATCATCGGCTGCGCGATCGGCGCCGCCGTAGTGGGGATGCGGCCGGTGTGCGAGATGCAGTTCTCGGACTTCATCTCCTGCGGCTTCGATCAGCTCGTCAACGTCGCCGGGAAGATGCACTACCGGCAGGGGTTGGCCGTTCCGATCACCGTGCGGCTGCCCTCAGGGGGCGGCTTCTCGGGCGGGCCGTTCCACTCCCAGAACCCGGAGGCGTGGTTCATGCACTCGCCGGGGATCAAGGTCGTCGCGCCGTCGACGGCCGAGGACGCGAAGGGATTGCTGTGCGCCGCGATCCACGATCCGAACCCCGTCTGCTTCATGGAGCACAAGCACCTCTACCGCCGGGTCAAGGGCGAGGTTCCGGAGGGGATCTACGAGACACCGTTCCGGGCGCGCGTCGCGCAGCCCGGGAGCGACCTCGTCGTGATCGCCTACGGGGCGATGGTGCACGTCGCTCTGGAGGCGGTGGCGGACGGACTCGACGGAGCCTCGGTCGAAGTGCTCGATCTGCGCTCGCTCGTGCCGCTGGACGAGGACGCGATTCTCGATTCGGTCGCGCGGTGCTCAAAGGTCGTGATCGTCGACGAGGCCAACAGCACGTGCGCCGCCGGTGCGCAGGTTGCGGCGTTGATCGCCGAGCGCGGCTTCGAGGACCTCGACGGTCCCGTCGTCCGGGTCGCGACGCCGGATGTACCGATCCCGTTCTCGCCGCCGCTCGAGCAGGCGGTGCTGCCCGGTGTCGAGCGAGTGAGGGAGGCTTGCCGTGAGCTCCTTGAGTACTGATTCGTCGACGCTTGTGGATGTGACGATGCCCCAGATGGGGGTGTCGGTCGCCGAGGGCACCGTCGTCGCCTGGCGCGTCGGCGTCGGCGATCCGATCAAGGCCGAGCAGACGATCTGCGAGATCTCGACCGACAAGATCGACACCGAGGTTCCGTCTCCTGTGAGCGGCACGATCGCCGAGATCCTGGTGGCGTTGGAGGAGACGGTCGAGGTCGGGGTCGTGCTGGCGCGGATCGCGGTGTCTTCCTTGGATGACCCCTCACCGGCCGCTTCGCCGTCGACTGGGGACGCGCCCACCGCTGCGCCGGCCGCCCCCGCGCCGGCCGCCCCCGCGCCGGCCGCCCCGGCGCCGGTCACGTCCACGCCGGCACGGACCACCAACGGTGCGCCGCCCAACGGCCACGGCGGGCCCGCGCGCCGCTACTCCCCGGTCGTCCAGCGGATCGCCGCCGAGCACGGGATCGACCTGAGCTCGGTGACGGGCACCGGACGCGGAGGTCGGGTGCGCAAGCAGGACGTGCTGCCGCTGGTGGAGGCGGCCGCGGAGGCTCCGCTCCACATCGAGAGCCCGTACCGGCCCGACGACGTCGACTCGCCGGCACAGCTCTCGCGCGTTCGCCGCCAGATCGGCGAGCACATGAAGCGCTCGCTCGACACCGCCGCGCATTGCACGACCTGGATCGAGGTCGACATGACGCGCGTGGAGGCTGCGCGCGAACGGCTCGGCATGACCGCGCTGCCGTTCGTCGCGCGCTGCGCGATCGCCGCCCTGCGGGAGTACC
Organism: uncultured Solirubrobacteraceae bacterium; assembly: GCA_963712675.1. Classification (GTDB taxonomy): domain Bacteria; phylum Actinomycetota; class Thermoleophilia; order Solirubrobacterales; family Solirubrobacteraceae; genus Palsa-465. The sequence goes on along the minus strand of CAVQJF010000011.1, from coordinate 68,027 downwards.
CGGCGCTGAACGCGTGGCTCGAGGGCGAGCGCTACACGCGTCACGCAGACGTGAACCTCGGAATCGCCGTGTCGCTCGGCGACGACGGGCTGATCGTGCCGATCGTCCAGCGGGCCCATGAGTTGTCAGTCGAAGGCCTGGCCGCGCAGATTCGTGACCTCGCCCGCCGCGCGCGCGGGCGCCAGCTGACCCCGGACGAGGTGCGTGGCGGAACGTTCACGATCACGAACCCGGGCCAGTACGGCTCGATCATGGCGACGCCGATCATCAACCAGCCACAGGTCGCGATCCTCGATCTCGAGGCCGTCGTCAAACGGCCGGTGGTCGTGACCGACGCCGACGGTGGCGACTCGATCGCGATCCGGTCGATGACGATCCTCGGCCTCAGCTGGGACCATCGAGCACTCGACGGCGCGGAGGCGGCACAGTTCCTGGCGGCCCTGAAGCGCCACCTCGAGGGGTGGACCGGGGCCTAAACCTCCTCATCCCGTCTTTGTGGTGGTTGCACAACCGCTTCGTGGGCATGATCCATAGGCCGGGCCCAGACGCTCACTTACGGTCCCTACGTCGTGGCGCATAGGCTGCGCGTACAGCGACGATCGATCCGCGAAAAGCGAGGACTGCAATGGGTCTGTTGACGGGCGAATTTCCGCCGGTTGAGCCGGCTACGTTCATGCAGAAGCCGTACACGGAGCGGATCAAGATCCTCTCCCGTCACTGGGCGGAGTACGGCTTCGGCGCGCCGAAGATCACCGCGATCATCTACATCGTCAAGCTGCTGGTCCTGTACGTCTGCGGTGGCGTGGCGATCGCCGCGGTGACCTCGGGGCTGAACCCCTTCCACCCCTCGGTGTGGTTCGACCAGCCGATCATGTGGGAGAAGGCCGTGATCTGGACGATGCTGGTCGAGGCGGTCGGCATCGCCGGCTCGTGGGGCCCGCTCGCCGGCCATTTCAAGCCGATGACCGGCGGCATCCTGTACTGGGCGCGGCCGGGCACGATCAAGCTGCCGCCGTGGCCGGACAAGGTCCCGTTCACGAAGGGCCAGTACCGCACGCTCGTCGACGTCGCCCTGTACGTGGCGTTCCTCCTCAGCCTGGTGGCCGCGCTCGTGCTGCCCGGTGTCAGCAACCACGGCGTACCCCACGGCCCCGGCCTTCCTGGTCTTGTGTCGACCCCGGCGATGATCCCCGTGATCGTGTTGCTAGTCGTCACGGGCCTGCGCGACAAGATCGTCTTTCTGGCGGCGCGCAGCGAGCAGTACCTCCCGGCGATGGTGATGTTCGCGTTCTTCCCGTTCCTCGACATGATCGTCGGCGCGAAGCTGTTGATCCTCTCCTCGTGGATGGGGGCCTCGGTTTCGAAGATGAACCACCACTTCGGCAACGTGGTCCCGGTCATGGTCTCGAACACGCCGTGGCTCTCATCGAAATGGGTCAAGCGCCTGCATTACCGGAACTTCCCGGAGGACCTGCGCCCCTCGAAGAACGCGCTCAGGCTGGCACATGGACCGGGGACGCTGGTCGAGTTCGTGGTCCCGCTCGTGCTGCTGTTCTCGCACAACGAGACCGTGACGATCGTCGCCGTCTGCATCATGCTCGGATTCCACGTGTTCATCATCTCGACGTTCCCGCTGGCCGTGCCGCTCGAATGGAACGTGATGTTCATGTACATCACGGCATTTCTGTTCCTCGGGTTCCCCGCGCACGACGGCTTCACGGTCGGCAACATGGGCACGGGGTACCTGCTGATCACGCTCGTCGGACTCCTGTTCTTCCCGATCCTCGGCAACAACCGCCCGGACCTGGTCTCGTTCCTGCCCTCGATGCGCCAGTACGCGGGCAACTGGGCTTCGGCGATGTGGGCGTTCGCGCCTGGTCGGGAGGCGAAGCTCAACGATCACCTCGTTAAGCCGGCGTTGATGCAGAAGGATCAGCTCCAGCCGGCCCTGAAGATCTCGGAGCAGGAGGCGGAGATCGTGATGCATCAGCTGCTCGGGTTCCGCTCGATGCACAGCCAGGGCCGGGCGCTGAACTCGATCATGATCAACCAGCTCGGCGATGACATGAACATCTACACCCCGCGTGAGGCGGAGTTCAGCTGCAACGCGATCATCGGCTTCAACTTCGGTGACGGCCACCTGCACAACGAGCGGATGCTGCAAGCGGTCCAGGATCGCTGCCAGTTCGCGCCCGGGGAGTTCATCGTCGTGTGGATCGAGTCCGAGCCGATCCTCCGCGGCCGGCAGGAGTACTGGGTGATGGATGTCGCGGTGGGCATCGTCGAGCGAGGCCACTACAGCGTCGCCGATTCAGTCGCGGAGCAGCCGTGGCTTCCGAACGGCCCGATCGCGACGGTGGTGACGTGGCGAAAACCCGGTTACGAGCGGGTGCGCTATGGCCCGGCGGCGCCCGCCCCGGAGGCGTTCGACCCAGCGCCCCGCCCCCAGGCCGTTGCGTGACGGACGCGGTCGTCGTCGGCAGCGGGCCGAACGGGCTCGCTGCCGCGCTGACCCTTGCCGCCGCGGGCGTGAAGGTGCAGGTGCTGGAGGCGGCCGACACGCTTGGAGGCGGCACGCGCAGCAGCGAGCTGACGCTCCCGGGCCTGGTCCACGACGAGTGCTCCGCTGCGCATCCGCTCGCCGTCGATAACCCGTTCACGCGCCGATTCGATCTCACCGCCCGCGGGCTCAGGTGGTGCTGGCCGGAGGTCGAGTACTCGCACCCGCTCGAGAACGGCGGCGGCGCGGTGGCGCGGCGCTCTGTGGCGGAGACCGCGGGCGGGCTACCCGGCCCGGACGGTCGCCGCTGGCGATCGCTGTTCGGCCCGCTGACGGACCGCTTCGAGGACATCGCCGCCGATTTCCTGCGTCCGATGCTCCACCTGCCGGCGCATCCGATCACGCTCGCTCGGTTCGGCGCGTACGCGGCGCTGCCCTCTGGTCTGCTCGCGCGGCGGTTCTCGACGCCCGAGGGCCGGGCGCTGTTCGCCGGCGTCGCGGCGCATGCGTTCCGCCCGTTCAGCGCGCCGATGTCGGGGGCGATCGGGGTGACGCTCGCGACGGCCGCCCACCGCTACGGCTGGCCGGTCGCCGAGGGCGGGTCAGCTGCGATCAGCCGCGCGATGGTGTCCCGGCTGGAGGAGCTCGGAGCGCGGTTCGAGGTTGGCGTCACGGTGACCTCGCTGGCCGAGCTCGACGCGCCCGAGATCGTGATGCTCGATCTCGCGCCGGGCGCCGCGGCGCGGATCTGCGGTGAGCGGATGCCGGGGCGCGTGTCCCGAGCGCTCAACCGCTTCCGCCACGGGCCGGGAGCGTTCAAGCTCGACCTCGCCGTCCAGGGCGGGGTGCCCTGGCGCCACGAGGAATCGCGCCATGCGGGGACCGTGCACGTCGGCGGCAGCCTGCAGGAGATCGCCGCCGCCGAGAAGGAGACCGGCGCCGGGCGGATGCCCGAGCAGCCGTTCGTGCTCGTCTGCCAGCAGTACCTGGCCGATCCGACGCGCTCGGTGGGCGACGTCCACCCCGTCTACGCCTACGCGCACGTGCCGGCCGGGTACACCGGAGACGCCGGCGCGGCGATCGAGCGGCAGATCGAGCGGTTCGCGCCCGGGTTCCGCGAGCGCGTGCTCGCACGGCACGCGCGCAGCGCGGTGCAGTTGGAGGCCTACAACCCAAACTACGTCGGCGGCGACATCGTCACCGGCGCGAACGACGCGCTGCAGATGGTCTTCCGCCCGAGGATCGCCGTGCACCCGTACACCACCGGCATCCCGGGCGTGTTCCTGTGCTCCGCGGCGACTCCGCCCGGCGCCGGCGCCCACGGGATGTGCGGCTACAACGCCGCCACGTACGCTCTACACGGACTCGATCCGGCGCGCGGCGGAGCTTCCTCCGGGCAACCGCCCCCGCTCGTCGGCGCGCGGCTCGAGCGCGACGGACGACCGAGCGTTCACAGCGGATGAGCGTGCGGGCGACCGACACGACCAGCGAGCGCTGGTGGGGCCGGCACCTGCACGAGGTCCGCTGGCAGCTGCAGCTCGCACAGTTACTCGCCGACCCGGTGTTCCGCGGCCGCGACGTTCCCCACGGCGACGGCCGAGCCGTCGTGCTCGTCCCCGGCTTCCTGGCCGGCGATTACACGCTTTCGGTGCTGTCCGGCTGGCTGTCGCGGATCGGCTATCAACCGCACGGAGCCGGAATGTTCGCCAACGTCGAGTGCATGGACAGCGCGCTCGACAAGTTCGAACGCCGTGTGGAGGCGATCCGGACCCACAGCGGCCGGCGAGTCGCGCTGATCGGTCACAGCCGCGGCGGGCACTTCGTCAAGGCGCTGGCAAGCCGGCGGCCTGAGTGGATCTCCCACGTCGTGATCCTCGGTGCCGGACTCGACGAGCCGATGAACGTGAGCGTGCCGGTCAAAGCCGTCGCCGTGGCAACGTCGGCGCTCCACCGGCATGCCGATCCGTCGCTGCCCGAGGGGTGCATGCTGGGTGACTGCGGCTGCCGTGCCTTCCTCGACTACGCGGCCGCATTCCCGGCGGAGATACCGCTCACGTCGATCTACAGCCGCAGCGACGGCTGCCTGCGGTACTCGTGCTGCGTGGCCCCGTACGCCAACTGCGTCGAAGTCGGCGGCGGCCACGTCGGCCTCGCATTCGAACGCCGTGCGTACGCGGCGATCGCCGAGGCCCTGTCGGCCACCGAGCGTTAGCCGCCCACCGCCAGTAGCTGTGCCGGCTACGACGTCCGCGCGGGGCGATGGCCACCCCGTCGAGCTCCGCGACGGCGCGATCCGGCTCAGGGACTAGTTCAGGGGGTGATCCCCGGCGCGCTGGGCGCTGGCGTTCAGTGGGGCGCCGACAGACCCCCGAAAGATCGAACACCCCGGCCGCCGTGGACGGGCGTGCATCTCCGCCGGGCTCTCGGCCCGGTTCAGGTGAAAACCTCGCGAGCGACTGGGGGGTGGGCGATCTTTACGGCCAGGGCGACCGTGTGGCCGTGGGCTCGCCCGCCGGCACACCGGCTAGGCGCCGACACCCCGGTTAGGCGCGAGCACCCCGGTTAGGCGCGAGCACCCCGGCTAGGCGCGAGCACCCCGGCTAGGGCGCCGGCACCCCGGCTTCTAGCCGAGAACGTAGGTCCCGGGGGCGTCCCCGACGGGTGGAAAGCGCCGGTTGCCCAGTCGCTTCGGGGCCGGCTTGACCGGGCCGCTGCGCTCCGCGAGCCAGCGATCCCAGTCCTCCCACCAACTGCCCTGCACGGCCTCGGACTGGGTCAGCCAATCCTGCGGGTCCTCACCATCGCCCCCGTCGACGTGGTAGACGGCCTTTGCGTTGCCGGGCGGGTTGATCACCGCGGCGATGTGCCCACCGGAAGAGAGGATGAATCGCGACTCACCGCCGAGCAGCTCGCGAGAGCGGTAGCAGTTCGGCCACGGCGTGATGTGATCCGTCTCGCCAGCGACGATGTAGGTGTCGGTATCAACCGCCCCGAGATCGATCGGGCTTCCGAGCACGGACAGCGCCCCCGGCGTCACGAACGGGCTGTCGAGGCCGATTTGCACGAAGTCGCGGTGCAGACCGGCCGGCATGTCCATCGTGTCGGCGTTCCAGTACAGGAGATCGAACGCGGGAGGCTTGTTGCCGAGTAAGTAGTTGTTGACCCAGTATCCCCAGACCATGTCGTTCGGACGCAGCCACGCGAACGTGCGCAGCAGCTGGTTGCGATCGAGGTAGCCCTTGCGTTGGACCTTCTCGACCGCGGTGGCCGCTGTCTCGGGCGAGACGAAGGCCCCGATCGTCCCCGCGCGCCGCATGTCGAGCGTAGTGACGTTCAGGGTGACACCTGCGACGCGGTCCAATGCACCGACGTGGGCGAGATGCCCGAGCGTTGCCGCGGTGGCGACACCGCCCGCGCACAGACCGGCGAGGTGCACGCGGTCCGCGCCTGTCAGTGATCGGGCGGTGTCGATGGCGTCGACGATCGCGCTCACGTAACGGTCCAGATCCCACGCAGCCTCGGCCGCGGTCGGGTTCCGCCAGGAGATCGCCAGCACCTGCTGTCCGCGGGCCACGAGGTACTCAACCAGGCTGCGGCCGGGCGAAAGATCGACGACGTAGTACTTGCTGATCATTGGCGGGACGATCACGAGCGGTGTCGCTCGGACATCGTCCGACGCCGGCCGATAACGGAGCAGTTCGAACATCTCGTCCCGTTGGACGACCGCCCCCGGCGTGGTGGCGAGGTTCTCGCCGATCCGGAATGGGCTTCGGTCGACGTTGGCCGGGATCCGCTGCGGTGAGCGCGCGTCGTGCCACAGCGCCCGCGCGCCGGTGGCGAAGTTCGCCCCACCGCGATCGATCGTCGTCTTCAGTGCGGCGGGGTTGGACCACGGGAAATTGGTCGGCGCGAACGCGTCGAGCAGGTTCTCGGCCACGAACCGGAGCCGATGATCGGCGCCCCACTCGAGCTGTGCATCGTCGATCACCCCGTCCACCGCATCCCCGACGGCGAGGTAGCTTTGGAGCAGCCGCCGGAACAGCCAGCTCTGCTCCCACGCCTTGTCGCCGAAGCGCCTGTCGCCGCGGTCGGGGGCGCGGTCCGAGGAGCCGGCGGCGATCGCAGCGAGCTCGCCCGCGAGCGACGCCGCGCGCCGGGTGACGGCGCCGGGGCGCCGCGCCAGCGCGGCGCCGAGCTTGACGAGCGCGAACCCGGGCGCGAACCGCGGCTGTGCATGCGCGGCCTGGATCACCAAGCCGTCCATGCCGACGTCGTTCGACGCGCCGCTCCCTCGGCTCGCCGCGCTTCTCCTGCCGTTGCCCCGTGCGGTGCTCGCGGGTGTCGTGCTGGCCTTGGTCGCCGACGCCATCTCTACATCTCCATGCCGCCGTTGACCGACCACACCTGGCCGGTTATGTACGAGGAGGCGTCCGCGCATAGGAACTGGACGACGCGCGCGACCTCCTCGGGGCGCCCCACCCGCCGCAACGGAATCTCGGCCCGCAAGCTGTCCATCACGCGCTCGGGGACATGCTGGATCATCTCCGTCTCGATCAGCCCTGGGGCCACCGCGTTGACAGTCAGGCCCGTGCAGTGCGGATCGTCCAGATGCCCCGCCTTGAACAGCGACGCCGCCGCCTCGCGCGCGAGCGTCCGGGTGAGCCCGAACAACCCTGACTTCGAGGCCGTGTAGTTGGCCTGTCCGACGTTCCCCCGCTGCGCCGCCAGCGAGGAGATGTTCACGATCCGACCGCTACCGCGCTCCACCAGATGGGCCAGGGCGGCCTGCGAGGTGAAGAACGCGCCCGACAGATTGACCGCGAGCACTCGGTACCAGTCTTCGTCGGTCATCTTCGCGACCGTCCTGTCGATCAGCATGCCGGCGTTGTTGACGAGGATGTCGAGACGGCCGTGCTGGTCGATCACCTCCTGCACTGCACGCCGGCAGTCGTCCGCCGAGCCGACGTTGCCCTGGTGGAGGCTGGTCGCGATATCGAACCTGGCGAGCGATTCGGCGAACGCGGCAGCATTCTCGCGGTCGCGGCTGAAACCCGCGGCCACAGCCGCACCGTCACCGGCCAGGCTGCGCGAGATCGCGGCGCCGATGCCGCGAGTTCCGCCGGTGATGAAGGCGACCCGGCCCTCGAGCGGTCGCGGGGCGGTGGTCTGGCTCGGCGGGTGGGTGGCGGCGCCGGTTGGCGGGCTCACCTGTTGGGTGGCGGCGTCGCTTGGCGGGCTCATCGTGCCGCCTTGGCCCGCTCGGTGGCCCAGTTTCCGAACTCCTCGCGCAGTGGCCCTTTGCTGATCTTCCCGGTCGGCGTCTTGGGCAGCTCGTCGCGGACCACGAACTCGCGTGGCAGCTTGTACTTCGCCAGCCTCGTGACCGCAAAGGCCCGCAGCTCGTCGGCGTCCAGCTCTGCTCCCGGCTTCGGGGCGATGACGGCCAGGACCTCTTCACCCCGCACCTCGTCGGGCACCCCGATGACCGCGCACTCGAGCACGCCTTCGTGCGTATAGATCACCTCCTCGATCTCCCGCGGGTAGATGTTCTCGCCGCCGCGGATGATCATGTCCTTGGAGCGGTCGACGATGAAGAAGTAGCCGTCCTCGTCGACGTAGCCGACGTCGCCGGTGTGGAGCCAGCCGTCGCGGATCGATTCCGCCGTCGCCTCGGGGTTGTTCAGGTACCCGGGCATCACGTTCGGCCCCTTGATCACGATCTCGCCGTAGGCGCCGGTCTGAGCCGGCGTTCCGTCCTCACCGAGGATCAGCATCTGCTGCCCGCGGATCGGCAGTCCGATCGAGCCCGCTTTACGGTCCCCGTAGAACGGATTGATTGACGCGATGCAGCCGGTCTCCGTCAGCCCATAGCCCTCGAGGATCCGGATCCCGAAACGCGACTGGAACGCCTCGAGCAGCTCTACCGACAGCGGCGCCGCTCCACAGATGACGTAGCGCAGCGAAGTGCCGCCGTCGGGCGCACCCGGTGCGTTCAGCACTGCCGCGAGGATTGTCGGTACGGCCGAGATGCTGACCGGCTGCAGCTCGGCGACCGTGTCCCAGAACTTCGACGCCGAGAAGCGCTCCCACATCACGACCTCGCAGCCGATCATCATCGGGATCAGCGTCGTCACGACCTGCGCGTTGGCATGGAACAGCGGCAGCAGCATCCCGACCCGCTCGCCGGCCGCCAGCGGCACGAGCTCGGCGCCTTGGGTCGTGTTGACCAGCTCGTTGCGATGCGTGAGCATCGCGCCCTTCGGCTTGCCGGTCGTCCCCGACGTGTACAGGATCGCTGCCAGGTCATCGAGTCCGCGCCCCGACTCCGGCGTGCCGTTGCCGCGTCCGGCGAGCTCGCCGAGGGTGACGTCGCCGCCTGCTTCGATCGAGATCACGGTGTGCAGTGAGTCGAGCGCTCCGCGTTCCGGTTCGATCACGCCGGCGCCGTTCGCGTCGGTGACGAGCGCAACCGCCTCCGAATGGCCGATCACGTAGCCGGCCTCGGGGCCGGTGTAGGCCGGGTTGACGGGTCCGAGGACTCCGCCCGCCTTGAGAATCGCCCACCACGCCTCGAGGAACTCGAGACAGTTGGGAAGGAACACCGAGACGACATCGCCCGGCTTGACGCCCAGCTCCGCCAGTCCACTGGCGAGCTCATCGGTCCGGGCATCGAAAGCCCCATACGTGAACCCCCGATCCCGGAATGAGACGAACGGCGCCTCAGGGTCGAGACGGGCGCGGTGGCGCAACAGGTCCGGAAGCGTGGTGAATTCGGAAGCCGCCTTCATCGCTTGGCTCCTTTCTCTAAACGAGGGACGCGGTCGCGCCGCCGTCGATGACGTACGCGGTGCCGGACGAGAACCTGGAGCGATCGGAGGCGAGGAACACCGCCAGCGCTGCGATCTCGTCCGGTTCGCCGAGCCGGCCCTGGATGTGGCCGATGTAGTCGTCGAACGACACCCCGAGCACCTGTTCGAGTTCGGCCTTGTGATCGTTGACCATGTCGGTCCCCACCCAACCGGGGCAGATCGCGTTGACGCGGACGCCGACGGATCTGAGCTCGAGCGCGGCAGTCTTGGTCAGCGAGACGACACCCGCCTTGGCCGCGCCGTAGTGCCCGGTCGCCGGCGAGCCGCCGAACGCCTTGATCGACGCGATGTTGATGATCGAGCCACCGCCGTTGCTCGCCATCGCGAGGCCGGCGTGCTTCGTGCACAGGAACACTCCGTCGAGGTCGACGCTCAACACCTCGCGCCATTCCTCGAGCGGCATCTGCACGAGCGGTTTGACCGTCGCGATGCCAGCGCACGCAACCATCACGTCGAGGTGGCCGTGCTCAGCGACGGTGTCGGCCACCAGCTTCTGAACCTGCGCTTCCTCGCGCACGTCGCAGACGGCGCTGCTGGCGCCGGTGAGGCCGGCGGCTGCGCTGCTCACCGCCTCTTCGCCCAGGTCAGAGAGCACCACGGTCGCCCCCGCCTCGCTGAGCTTGCGCGCGATCGCGCTACCGAGGCCCTTCCCCGCTCCGGTGACGATCGCGACCTTGCCGTCAAGTAGTCCGCTCATAGCACGCTCGCAGTCAGGGCGTTGTCAAGGATGTAGTAGGAGCCGTTGATGAACGAGGCGTCATCGGAGGCCAGGAACGCGGCCATCTCGGCGACCTCCTCCGGCGTGCCGAGACGGCCCTGGGCCTGGGCGGCGAGGTCATCGAAATTGGCGCCCGTCGCCGCCTCGAATGGCGCGACAAGACGGTCCACCATCTCGGTTTGGATAAACGACGGGCAGATCGCGTTGACGCGGATCCCAGCCTCCCTGAGCTCGATCGCGGCCGTCTGCGTCAGCCTGATGACGGCCGCCTTGGAGGCGCAGTAGGCGCCCAGGAGCGGCACGCCATCGAGCCCCGCCACCGAGGACATGTTGATGATGCAACCGCGGGTCTGAGCAAGCGCCGGGACCGCGTACTTGATCCCGTGGAAGACGCCGCCGACGTTGACGGCCATCAGCAACGCGAACTCCTCGTCCGACGTCTCCGGGATCGGTTTGCCGATCTCGATCCCGGCGTTGTTGATCATTACGTCAAGGCCGCCGAATGCCGCGACCGTGTCGGCGATCGCCTTCTGTACGTCCTCAGGCTTGGTCACGTCGCACTGCAGCCCGAGCGATTCTCCACCCAGTCCCGTCGCCGCCTGGTCGACGGCGACACCATCCAGATCCGCGAGTGCAACCCGGGCGCCGCGTTCGGCGAACAGCGTCGCGATCGCGAGTCCGAGCCCGCGCGCAGCGCCCGTGACGAGCGTCCGCTTGCCTTCAAGTTCCATGTCGTTCTCCTCAGTCGCCGTCAGTGGGCGACCGCAGCGCGGACGCCGTTGAGGCTGCCGATCGCGGCCGCCGCTGGTTGTAGGGGGCCGGCGCCCACGTGCCCGGAGACCTCCGGCGACGCCATCAAGCCGAAGCCGGTCAGCACGCCGAGCAGTTCGCGGTGCCCGAACGCCTGGCAGGCCGAGGCGAAGCCCGTTCGCCGCGGCGACCCGACGACGAGGTGGTGGGCCGCGTAGGCCTGCATCAGACCGGTCTGCTTGTAGTTGCACGTGCCGCGCAGCACGCAGTGGACGTTGGCGAGCGGGCCGCTGGCGTGGACCGAGTCGAGCGAGATGTTGACCCGCTGGTTCTCGCGCGGCGGCATCTCACCCTGCACCGACCGCGCCGTCTGCGTGAGGATCGCCATCCTCTCCTCCTCGGGCAGATCCGCGACCTGCTCGAGCGTCGCGGCGACGATCTGCGGCACGCCCTGCATCAGGGCCCGGTCGAATAGTCCCCCGAGCACCTTGACGTTGGCGACCCGGGGATCGCGCTTGAACCACACCGGGTGCGAGGTCCCACCCCACGGCAGCGCCAGGCCGGTCTGATGCTGGCCTGGGATCGCAAGTTCGTAGATGCCGCCGTCGGCGGGCCACTCGACGTATTGGTTCTGCTCGAGGTAGTGGGCCTTGGCCAGCGCGGCGTTGACGAGGATCGTCTCGGTCGAGGCGACGGTCGGGGAGCCCTTCCAGAACACGGCGATGTCAAGCGTGTCCAGCCCCGGCGTCTCAAGGCAGATGTTGGCCGCGATCTCGCCGGTCGTGTACATCTGGGCGATCCCAGGCGCCAGCAGCAGACCGAGATCCGCCATCGGCTGGCCGAAGGACTCGTCGCAACGCATCATCCAGTCCTGCTCGCCGTTGGTATCCAGGTAGTGACAGCCGGCGTTGATGCACGCCTCGACGACTTCGGCGCCGTACAGCGCGAACGGCCCAACCATGTTGCACACAACCTTGGCGCCGGAGAACAGATCGGTCAGCGCGTCGACCGAGTGTTCGACCTCGCGGACCTCGTAGTCAGCCGTGTCGATGCCCGGGACCTGCTTCATCGCGTCCTGCACGCGCGCCTCGTCGCGCCCCGCCGCGATGAATGGCAGGTTGTACTCCCGCAGGTACTCGGCGGTCAGTCGTCCGGTGTAACCGCTCGCTCCATAGATGATGACCGGCTTGCTGGTGCTCACGGTTGTGCTCCTCCTGTGTGTGACACAAGTAATTGGCTATCCGGTGGGTTTGGTGGCGTATTTGCTGGGGGTGGTGGGGATGGTGGGTTCGGGGATTTGGCTGATCCGGTTGATCAGTTGGATCCATTGTTTGGGTTTGAGGATTTGGGTGATCCGTTCGGCGAGTTTCTTGTTTTGTCCGAAGATCGGGGTGTAGGTGATCTGGAGGCGGTTTGAGTGGTCTGGTAGCGCGAGCGTGTTGTTCTGGCTCTTGTAGGACATCAGCGAGATGATTTGGTTGGGTTTCATCGCGCCTTGGAGGGTGAGCAGGCGGCGGATGGTGATGTCGGTGATGCTGCCGGCGCCTTGGTGGCCGAGGATGGGGATGCCGTTGATCTTTGAGATGTCCACCGATGCGCCGGTCTGACCGGCGGCGTCGGTGCCGCTCGCGCCGGTCGCGGAGTGCCCGCACTCTAGGCCGGACACGCTCGGTTCAAGGCCGGAGGTTGAGAGGAATTCGAGCGCGGCGAGGATCCGGCGGTCGATCAGTCCGGCCTGGATGTCACGCCGTCCGCACGCGTAGATCTGAACGTGCGGGTCCGACAGGATCCGCTCGGTCAACTGCTGCTTGCTCATCAGCAGCACCTGCCCGATCGACGGGTTCTTCGCGCCCGGGCCGTAGAACGGGTCCACCCCCGCCGCGCGATACACCGCGGTCGCTTCCAATAGCTTCCAGCCGTCAAGGATCGGTTTTGGATCGATCTGCGGCGAGTCTTTACCGGCCGGCTGGATCATGAACAACAAATGCGACGCGGTCCTCGACGACGGCCCCGCGATCCGCCCCAAGATCGTGCCCGCGACCACGATCGCACCCGCCCGCAACGGTTTCAGCGTGTACTGGCTCTTCTGGAGGTGCAGCACATCAGAGAAGTAGTTCTGGAAACTCTCGATCTGCGCCGCGGAAGATTGCAACTGCAGCGCGCCACCAGCCGCATACGACGCCGGGCGTGACGGATCGGCGAACAGTCGCTCCTTCGCAACCCCGGCGCTGCGCGCTCGAGCCGCTGCTGCTGGTGGTCGGGAGCGTGACCCGGGTCGAGCGACCCGCCCGCTTGCCGGCGCTGGTGCTCGCGGGTTTCAATGTGACGGCGGGCGCGGCCTGCTGCACCCCGGCCGACGCCGGCGCCAGCGGCACCCGCGAAGCCTTGCTCGGCGCCGGAGCCTTTGCGAGCTGGCGGGCGATCTGCGCGGCGGTCACGCTGACCGGCCTCGGGACCGGATACGAGCGCGGAACCGACCCGAGCTGCGCATACGTATAAACGTTCCCCGTCGAATCCTGCAACTCCACAAACCGGCCCAACCGACGGTTACGCCCGAGCTTCACGACCTTGCCGTCGTTCACAGCGATCACCGGCGCGCCCCGGCTAGCGAAAATCGACACGCCCCTGGCAGCCGGATTCGAATCAACCGGAATCGCCGCGTTCGCGCCCCTCACCCTGCGGGTCGCCAACCGCTCAACCGAATCATCCGCATACCTGGCCTTGGCAGCGACCGGGAACCGGCCCTGCACCAGACCCGTCAAAGCACCGATCAAACCCTGCGGCATCCCACCAATCAACCTCGCGCGCAACAACACCGACTGCACATACCAGCCCGCATGGTTATAAGCAAAAATCGCTCGCGAAAGATTCCTCGCCGCCCCAGCAGCCTGCAAATACCGGGCCGCCGTAAACACCGCATCAACCGGGTTATACGGATCCGCGATCCCATCCCCATTCGCATCCACACCCCACCGCCTCCACGTCGACGGCAAAAACTGCATCCACCCAACCGCCCCCGCACTCGAAATACTCAAATTCCGCCCGTAATCAGTCTCAATCTCATTAATCCCCGCCAACACCTGCCACGGCACGTCAAACTCAATCCCAGCCGCCTGATAAATCGGCAACAAAAACGGCGGAATCCGAAACGAATCAATAAAAAAATTCGGGACCCCCAACGGCGCCGGCCCCGGCAACGACAACGAAAACGTCGGATTCGACGCAGACGGCACCCCACCAACACCACGCAACCCAGACGACTTCGAACCCTTCGAAGCGGCGTTAGAAGATCCTGGCTGCGACCCGTTCGCCGATGTCTTCGTCGATCCCGCCTGGTGCGTGCGCTTGGTCTTCGCGGGCCGCGACGACGGATGTTGAGACGAGCTGGGCTTCGACGGCGCCGGCGCCCCGGAGGTGGACGTCGAACTCGATGTCGACGTCGTGGTACTGGTCGACGTGGTGGTCGTCGTCGACGTGGTCGTCGTCGTCGGAGAACCAGAGCAGACCTCCGACACGCCCAACACCTTCAACCCAGCCGGGATCAACGAAGACAACGGCGTCCCCAACGGCACGTTGAACACCAGCCCACCCAACACCTGCACGCGCAAAACACACGAACCCGCTGACGCGGCGGCGGGCAGTAACGCGACACCGGTGAACAGAGCGGCGACGCCGCCTACTCGCCAGGCGCGTGCTCGTTGCAGCGAAACCAATCGACGCACGGTGATCCGGAAGATCCCGGATCAGCGAAGGCCGGTCACTGGCGGCTGAGCCCAAGGCGCGCCGCCGACCTTGTCGGCGGACGCTAGTCGGCGATGTCGCCGCGAACGAAATGGGCGAGGCGCAGCGCCGCCCGCAGCTCGAGTTGGCGATCGGTGGCACGCCGTCCCAGGAGCTCCTCGGCCCGGCGTACTCGATACGCGACCGTGTTCTCGTGGATCCCGAGCCGCCGCGCCGCCCGCACGAAGCTCGACTCCTCGTGGAGGAAGATCTCCAGCGTGGCGGCGAGGCGCCTGCTCGCGTCGGAGTCATCCATCAGCGGGCCGATCTCGTAGTGCACGAACCGCTTCGCCTCGTCGAGATCGTGGGTCAGCAGCGCATCGAGCGCGACGGAGCCGAAGCTCATACACGTGACCGACGGCCGCTCCGACAGCGATGCGACTCGCTTGGTGAGGAGCGCCTCCTGGTGACTGCGGCGGAAGCCGTCGACGCCGCGGCCGACGCGCCCGAGCGCGATCCGCAAGCCATCGCGGCCGCGCGGCAGAGAGCTCAGATCGAGATCGCTGCCGACCGCTGCCCAACCGGCGTAGTAGCTCCCGATCGGGAGCAGCAGCGCGCTCGACGCACCGGCTCGATCGGCAAGCTCGGCCGCGAGCCTGTCCATCTCGTCGAATACGCCGGGTCCATGCCCGCCATCGAGCTTGCCGCCCTCGCCCTGGTTCCAGATCACGAAGCCGAGATGGCGACCGTCAAGGCGGTAGCGCAGGCGACTGGAGACCTCGGTGACGTCAACCTTGGCGCCCGCGAGGATCGCGCGCACCTCCTCAGAACGCATCGCGACGCTGCCCCGGATCCAGCGCTCGTGCTCGGCGGTGTAGACCTCACTGAGGGGCCGGTTCATCGCGCCGATGTAGGCGAACAGGTAGTCGCTGAAGTACCCCATCGAGTCGGCCAGCTCGGTCGCGTCGGACGCGCGGGAATGGAATTGCTCGAGCCACAGCCGGGCATATGCATGCTCGCCGAGGCGATATGCGCGAGTCAGCAACTCAAAGCTGTAACCCTCGTGAACGTAGGAGCGTGCGTAGGACAGTGCTTCTTCCGGCGCTCGGAACGCCGTCGGCTCGGACCCCTCGCCGATCAGTGTCGTGATCAGGCCGAGGTTGGCCCGCGTGCTCTGGCGCGTGGCCGGGAACATGTCGTCCGTGAGCTCGTCGCAGGCGCAATGGATCGCCTCACTGACCTTCGTCGCGGAGTCATCGATGTTCGCGGTCATGTCGACCAGGACATCTTCGATCAGCGATCGCACCCTGCGCGACGGCGCTTCCGTCATCGATACCATGATCTCTCCCTCATCTCCCTGCTGAGATGCTGAGTGGACCCTATCACCAGACATCGTGTTCGGTCAGTAGTGGGTCACAAATCCGGCGGAACCGTCATAAAGCGCAGCGATCGTGGTTGCGTATTTGTGCGCGATCTGGTTGCGCTTCACGCGCATCGTCGGAGTCATCTCGTCCCCGTCGGGAAGCCACTCGCCGGCAAGCAGCGCGAAGCGCCTGATCTGCTCGGCGGCTGGCAGCCGCTCGTTCGCCCGCGAGACCTCCTCGCCAACCGCGTCGATCACGTCGCGATGGTGGGTGGGGCGAACGGTGCGGATCCCACGGGTTTCGGTGAACGCACGCAGCTCGTCGCGATCGAGAGTCAGCAGCGCCACGGCGAACGGACGTGCGTCGCCGAACACGCATGCCTGCGCGACCAGCGACGCTTCCGCCTTCAACGTCGCCTCGATTCTCGCGGGTGACATGGTCGCGCCGTTCGCGCTGACGATCAGCTCCTCGATTCGGTCGATGACACGAAGGTGGCCGTGCTCGTCGAACTCGCCGGTGTCGCCCGAGTGCCACCACCCTTCGTCGTCCAGCGCTTGCGCCGTGCGCGCCGGCTGGTTGCGGTAACCGCGCGTGACGACGGGCCCGCGCAGGCAGATCTCACCGTCGTCTGACAGTCGCACGTCGCAAGCCGGGAGTGGCGGCCCGGCCGTCCCGATCCGGACATCGCGGGGGGCTGCGACCGTCGCTGCCCCGGTCGTCTCGCTCATCCCGTACAGCTCGCACAGGGCGACGCCGCAGGCGTGCCAGAACTCGATCAGGCCCGGCGCGCAAGGCGCCGCGCCGACAACCGCCACCGCCAGTTCACCGAACCCAATGCCGGCCCGCGCGGCGGCCTGCACGGGGCCGTCCAGTAGCGCACCCTCCGAGCGCACGCGCTCGATCGCCGCGGACAGCTCGGCACGTTCCGATTCGCCGACCGCGGCGAGCAGTTGCGTGCGGAGCCTCTCCCAGATTCGCGGCGGCGAGAAGAAGTACCCCGGCTGCACCGCTCTCAGCGTCTCGGCGACGTCACCGGCATCGGAACAGCAGCTCACCTCCCAACCGTGGAACATCGGCAGGTAGTGGGCGCACAGCCGCCCGGCGATGTGCGCCAGGGGCATCAAGGAAACGGCGCGCAGACCCTCGGGCAGCCCTAGCCGCTCGCTCAGCGACAGCGTCTGCGCGCTGATGTTGGCGTGCGTCAGCTCGACTCCCTTGGGCGGTCCCGTCGTGCCGGGCGTGTAGATCACGGTGGCGAGGTCCGACGGCGCGACCGAGCGCCACGCCGCCTCGAAGTCGAAGCGACGGGGCGCCGCGTCGAGCAACTCATCCCATCCGAGCGCCTCGGGCGCGGCCCCCTCGACACACACGACGTGCTCGAGTGCCGTCTGGCCGCTCTCCCGCACGGCGATCGCATGCTCGACGTACGCCGCGTCCGTCACCAGGATGCGAGCGGCCGAGTCGGCAACGACATGCTTGGCCTGCTCGATCGTGGACGTCTCGTAAATCGAGAACGAAGCCGCCCCGAGGTGCATCGCGGCGGTGTCGGCAACGTGGAACTCCGGCCGGTTGCCGAGCCAGCACGCCATCACGTCGCCGTGACCGAGACCGAGACCGGCGAGACCCGCCGCGGCCTGCTCGACGCGGTCACGGTACTCGTGCCACGAACATCTGACGCCGTCCAGCGTCCGGAGCGCGGGGTTCGAAGCGCACTGCTCAGCCGTGTCCTCGAATCGAGCGCAGACGGTCGGCGCCGCTTGGATCGTGGTCCCCACAACGGCAGGATCGCCCACGCCGATTTGCCGCTCTTGGGGCGCGGGGACAACGGACTCGGTCCGAGAGCCCTATGTGTCCCCACCCGATCGTTCTTACCGTGCACACCCAACTTCGAAGGAAGGAGCGACCGTTGTCGCTTGCGACCAAGGCCGTTGTGACCACGCGACTACAGCCACATGCCGGTCCCGTGGGATCGTGGCGCCGTTGGCAGGTCCGCTGCCCTCGATGCGGGAGAGAACAACCTTGACAGAGATGTCGATCGTGGCCGATGCCGGCCAGGTCCCGGAGACCGCCGGGCTGCCGGCGGAGGACGCCGAGTTCATCCGGTCGATGGCGACCCTGTTCATCGACGTGCTCGACGAGTTCGGCGTGGCGATGGCGCGCCACATCCACGAACACGAGCCGAGGCTCCGCTCGCTGAACGACGCCGAGTCGATCGAAGCCACGCGCGCCAGCTGCGCCGGAAACATGCGGGAGATCTTCAGCATGCTGCGAGCCGGGCTCCCGGCGGTCTCGCATGAGACGCCACCGCAGGCGCTCGAGTACGCACGCTTTCTCCGCGGGCGCGGCGCCGGTTACGACACGGTCGTCGGTGGCTACCAGTACGGCGTCGCGATGTTCCGCGACGTGCTGGCGCTGGAACTACCGACGCGGATCACCGACCGCAGCCGGCTAGAGCGAATCGGTCACGCTGCGGACGAGTTCCTGTTCGCATACATCGGGACGATCCTCGACCGGCTGTTGAAGGAGTTCAACCTCAGTAGTGGGGCCTGGCACCCGGCGGCCACCGACGAGGTGCTGGCGAATCCGGCGAGCGCCGAGGCGGCCAAGCAGTTCCGCGACCAGCAGATCGAGCGCGGGGAGTGGCTCGCGGACGCGCCTGAGCATTCGCGGGCCCACGCCCAGTCCGAGCGGGTCCTCGACGCGTTCGCCTCAGCGATCGAGTCGGCCGCCGACGATCCCGAGCTCAGCCGGCGGCTGGCTCTGGCCGACACGACGGTCGAGGTGGTTCTCGCGGACGAGCCCGATCTCTCGCTGACGCTGTTTCTCGACCGCACCCCGATCGAGGTTCGCAGCGGCGGCGACGACGAGGCCGAGGTCATCCTGCAGATCGCGAGCTTCGACCTGGCCCATCTCGTCTCGGGTGAGTTCAAGCTCGCGATGGCGATCGCGCGCGGCCGCGTCCGCGCCTCGGGCCCGGTTCGAAAGTTCCTCAGCGTGGTTCCGATCCTGCGCTCCTTGCAGGCCGGCCAAGACCCGCACGGAACGACGAACGGGCGTCAGCCGCTCGGGACCGAGCGCGTCGCCGATCCCGTCGAGGACGACGACGATGGCGACGCGAGCGGCTTCAGCGCCAGCCAGCGAGAGCTGCTCGACGAGGCCGCCGAGTACGTTCATCACGCCGGCGCGCTCGCGGTGGAGGAATCGCACCCGGGCGATTTCTGGTCCGTCGAGATGATCGACGTCTACAAGGCGTTCGGCCGCAATCGCGTGCTGAACGGGCTGAACCTCGGCATCCCCGAGGGGATGATCACGGTGATCCTCGGCCCGTCGGGAACCGGCAAGAGCGTTCTGATCAACCACATGATCGGGCTCATGTTCCCCGACCACGGCGACGTCCTCGTGCACGGGCGCTCCGTGCCTGACCGCCGTCGCTCGGAGCTGTTCGAGATGCGCCGGGGATTCGGGATCCTGTTCCAGGACGGCGCGCTGTTCGGTTCCCTGAACATCTACGACAACGTCGCCTTCCCGCTCCGGGAGCAGACAAACAAGTCAGAGGACGAGATCCGCCAGATCGTCGAGCAGCGGCTCGACGAGGTCGGGCTCACGGACGCCAAGCACCGGATGCCGAGCGAGGTCTCGGGCGGCATGAAGAAACGAGCCGGCTTCGCGCGTGCGCTGGTGATGGAGCCCAAGATCGTGATGTTCGACGAGCCGGACTCCGGCCTTGACCCGGTCCGCACAGCGCTCCTGTGCGACCTGATTCGCAAGATCCACGGTCAGCACGGCGGGACGTACATCGTGATCACGCACGACATCGCCTCGGCGCGCAGGCTCGGCGATTACATCGCCGTGCTCTGGAAGGGCCGGATCGTCGAGTCCGGCGATGCCGAGCGGATGTTCAACTCCCCGAACCAGTTCGTTCGCCAGTTCCTCGCCGGGGCGGCCGACGGGCCGCTGGGGATGGAGTAGCGTGGCGGTCGAGGCGCAGCGCCCGCTCGGCGGCGAGATTCGGCCCGGCACGCCGCCCGCCCCGCGGACGGCCCCGCCGCTGCCCAAGCAGGAGCCCGCGTTCATTCGCGGTGCCTCGCTGTCGTGGGAGCTGCTGGCCTTTGCATTCGCGACGCTCCGGGCTCTGGTCACGCCGCCGTTCAGCTGGGGCGGCGAATTCATCGACCAGGCCTGGATTCTGCTTAAGCGCGCCTCGATCCCGGCAGCCGCGTCGGCCTTCGGCTTCGGCTACGGCGCTCCGGGCCTGCAAGGCACGTCACTCGTCGAACCGTTCGGCGACATCAACCGCGTGGCGGCGATCCTCGGCGCGGCGACGATCCGTGAGCAGGCCGTGTGGGTGACCGGGATGGTCGTGGCCGGCGTGATCGGCACCGCGATCTGTGCCGATCTCGGCGCCCGCAAGGTCCGCGACGAGCTCAGCGCGCTGTCGGTCATGGGCGTCGACGCGATGCGGCGCATGGTCGCGCCGCGCGTGCTCGCGATCACGGTCCTGATGCCGGCGATGGGTCTACTTGTGATCTTCGTCGAGTACTACGCGATCCAGCTGGCCTACCTCACCTACGGGGGTACGTCGGGGGCGTTCAAGGAGGCCGCCGCCTACAGCTACTCGGCGATCGACATCTACATCTTCTTCATCAAGACGCTGACCGTCGGGTTCATCGTCGGAATTGTCTGCTGCTTCAAGGGGATGAACGTCTCGGGCGGCTCGCGCGGGGTCGGGCGGGCCGTCAACCAGGCGGTCGTGCTCTCGTTCGTCCTGGTCTGGGTGCTCAACTTCGCCTTCAACTCGACCTACCTGAGCCTGTTCCCGCAGGCGCAGACGCTGCGGTAGCTCGCTCGATGTCGACGCTCCGATCGTTCGAACGCAAACCGGCGCGAGAGACGCCGAAGTTCCTCTCGCCGGTCAGAGAACTGGGTGACATGGCCGCGTTCTCGACCCGCGCGATCTTTGCCACCCCCGGAGCGTTGCGGTACTTCGCCGAGGCGCTACGTCAGATCGGAACGCTGGTGGTCGGAACGACGCTCGTCCTGTTGGCGCTGGAGGCGGTGATCGGCGGCGAATGCGCGCTGTTCTTCGTCTACCTCGTGCGTCCACTCGGAGCGGGCAGCTTCACCGGGTTCTTCGAGGTGCCGTGCGGGATCCGTGAACTCTACCCGTACATGTTCGGGTACATCTTCGCCGCCAAGGTCGGGTGCGGTCTCGTGGCGGAGATCGGCTCGATGCGGATCAGCAACGAAATCGACGCGGTCGAGTCGATGGGAATGGATCCGATGCGCTACGTGATCGGCACGCGCCTGCTGGCGGTGATGATCTTCGTGCCGCTCGTCTACTCGATCTGCATAGTCGCCGGCACGCTCGGTGGATATCTCGTCTCCTCGGTTCAGATCGGGGAGTTGACCCGATCTAGGTTCTTCCAGGGGTATTGGGCCAGCCAGGGGCTGGTCGACAACCTCCAGTCGCTGGTCAAGACGATGTCGATCGGGATGACGATCGCGCTGGTTGGCATGTACTACGGGTACAAGGCACGCGGGGGACCCGTCGGCGTCGGAAACGCGGTGGCGCGATCGATGATCGTCAACCTGATCATGATCCACCTGCTCGGGGCGTTCTGGTCGCAGATCTTCTACAGCCAAGGCGCCAACTACCCGTTCGGCGGATGAACGCGCGAGCCGTCGCCGCCGCCGCCGTCGCCCTGGCCGTGGTCGTTGTCGCGATCCTGGCGTTCGACGGCCTGAGCGGCGGTACGGACTACACGCTGTACGCCGGCTTCGACAACGCGATCCAGATGACGCCGGGTCAGCAGGTGCGGATCGCCGGCCGGCCGGTGGGCGATATCTCGGCCATCAAGCTGGTCGACGGCAAGGCGCAGGTCAAGCTGACGATCACCGACGGCTCGGTCTGGCCACTGCCGAAGGGCACCTACGCGGTCGCTCGCTGGGGCAGCACGACCGCGTACCTTGGCCGCTACACCGAGCTGATCCCGGGCCCGAGGTACGCCGGTGTGCTCCCCGACGGCGGCATCCTGTCGACCCGGCAGGACGACACCGCGTTCGAGCTCGACCAGGCGTATCGCCTGTTCCGTGGTCGGACGAAGACCGATACCGCCAACCTGCTCAACCGCCTCGGGGAGACCCTGAACGGGCGCGGCGGGCAGCTATCGAGCGGCCTCAACGCCGCGCCCGCCGGACTGAACCAGGCGGCCGACCTGATGCAGCAGCTGAGCGCGAACGACTACGACCTGCAGACGCTGGCGCAGGCCGGGAACCAGACCGTCACGGCGCTCGCGCAGCGCAGCTCGCAGCTCGGCGACCTGGTGACCCGCGCCGCCGGGACATTCGACACCTTCTCTCAGCACACGGTCGATGAGCAGCAGGCGCTGGACCGCGCTCCACGCACGTTCAACACCGCCACGTCCACGTTCGCGAGGCTCGACACCTCACTCACCGGGCTGAACCGGCTGGTCAACGACATCCGCCCCGGGGCTCCCGCGCTCGTCCGCCTCTCGGGCACCGCGCAGACCGCGCTGGCGACCCTGCGTCAGGTGGCGCCGATCGCGACCGCGACGCTCAACAACGGGATCTCAGCCGCTCCTTCGATCACCAAGCTGTTCACCACCGGCACCTCGTTCATGCCATCCGCGCGCAAGGCGCTGACCTCGTTCGACCCGATGCTCGCGTGTCTGCGGCCCTACGCGCCCGACATCGCAGGCTTCCTGACCACGTGGCCCGGGATCACCAAGAACTACGACGCCGGTGGTCACTACGCGCGCAGCTTCGAGCTGACCGTGATCCCGGCCCTGTACCCCGGCACGCCGTTCAACTCCAAGCAGGCGATCGCGGCGTCGCCCGGGATCAGCTACGCCTTCCCGCGGCCGCCAGGGCTGAACGACGGTCACCCCTACTTCATCCCCCAGTGCGGGATCACGCCGGCTGCGCTGAACCCCGCCGACGATCCCGAGGGGGCCGGCAAGTGAGGCTCCGAGTGCTCTATGGCGTGATCGCCGTGGCCGTCATCGTCGCCGCCGTGTTGATCCTCAACCGCAGCTACCACGGTTACAGCGCGCGCGTGATCCTCGCCGACAGCGGCGGCCTTCAGAGCGGCTCCAACGTGACCGTGAACGGCGTCGCCGTTGGCTCGGTCGCGAGCCTCGGGCTGAACAAGCACGACCAGGCAGTCGCGGTCGTCCATCTCAACAAGAGCGCCATCCCGCTCGGGACCGGTGCGAGCGCGCTCGTGCAGATCGACGGCTTCTTCGGCGAGCGTGAGCTGAGCCTCACCCGCGGCGACTACAAGGCCCACCCACTGCCCTCCGGAATGACGATCCCGGAAAGCGCCTCGGGGGTGTCGGTGCGTCTCGACGATGTCGTCAACGCGCTCAACTTGGATGCACAGGGGGCGCTGCGGACGTTCCTGAACGAGCAGGGGACCGCGCTCGTCGGCCGCGGTCATGACCTGGCTTCGGTGCTGAGCGCGCTGCCGCCCAGCTTGAATGGACTGCAGCAGCTGATGAGCCAGCTGTCGGCCAACCAGCAGGCGCTCGGTGCGCTCGTCGACCACAGCGACCGCGTCGTCGCGCAGGTGGCCGCCCAGCGCGCCCCGCTCGGTCAGATGATCAACAGTGCGAACGGCGCCCTGAGCGCGCTTGCGAGCCGCCGCACCCAACTCGGCCAGACGGTGCAGACGGCGCCGGCGACATTGCGCCAAGCGCAGGCGACGCTGGCCGCGCTCCAAGGCGCCGCGATCCCATTGGCGCCCGCGGCTGACGGCCTGCGGGCGACGGCGCCAAGCCTGACGGCGGCGCTGAAGGAGATCCCCGTCTTCGCCAACGCCGCCGTCCCGACGCTGAACACGGTCGCCGACGTCGCCCCGGCGCTGCAGCGGCTCGGCGACGAAGCCACGCCGGTCGTGCGGTCGCTGCCCTCGTTGACCACCGAGCTCACCGACTACACCAACCAGGCGCTCAGCCCGCTCACCACGATGCTCGCGCCCGCCGGTGGAGCAGCCAACCTGTTCGGCGAGATGGAAGGTTGGGCGCGCTCGACCTCGGGCTACGACGCCTCCAGCCACATCTTCCGCTTCGGCGCCACGGTCGGCGCGTCGACGTTTGCGCAGCTGCTGAAGGACCTCAGCATCCCAGGGCTTCCGCCGCTCAGCCGCGCCGGCGGCAAGCGCGCGGTCTCGTCCGGCACGCCGGCCTCGACGTCAACTCCTGCCGCGACGCGCCCGGTCGCCACGGGGAGCGGGGGCACGTCGAGTGCCCCGCCCGCGGCGAGCGCCGCCGGCAGCGCGGCCCCGGCCCCCGCCCCCACGCTCGGCTCCTCGCTTCAGAACCTCCTCAGCTACCTCCTGAACCGATGATCAACGCCTTCGATCGCAAGGTCAGCCACCGGCCCGCGCGGGCCACGATTCTGATCTCGGCCGCGGTCGCGGGCGTGCTGATGCTCGCGCTCGTGTACCTGGCCGCCGTCGCGCCGCGCGGCGTGCCGCTACTGCCCTACTACTACGTCACGGCGCAGTTCAAGAACGTCGAGAACCTTCGGATCCTCTCGACCGTCCAGATCGCCGGGCGGCGCGTCGGCCAGGTGTCGGACATCACCTACGACAACGGCGTGGCCGACGTCAAGCTGCAGATGCTCCCCGGTACGCAGCAGCTCACCGCGGGTGCGACCGCCCGGATCCGGGTCAAGAACCCGATCGGGGCCAAGTACGTCGAAATCACGCCGAACGCGTCCGGCGGCGTGCTGCACAGCGGCGCAACGTTGCCGGCGTCTCATACGTCGACCGCGGTCGACACTCAGGCGCTGCTATCCGGCTTCAACGCGCCGACGAGACGCAATCTGACGGCGTCGCTGATCGGGCTCGGCCAGGGGTTCATCGGGCGCGGCCAGGAGATCAACGGCACGCTGGCGACCGCCAGCCCTGTGCTGCGCAATCTGGACGCGGTTTCCACCGCGATCCTGCAGCGGACCGGCGCGGCCGCGCGCTTGGTGCCGTCGGTCAACTCGCTGGCCGCCGCGTACGACCCGGTTCGCACGGAGCTAGGCCAGGGCTTCAAGCCCCAGGCGCAGGTGCTGCAGGACTTCGCCGACCGGACCGCCAGCCTCCAGGCGCTCCTGGACGTCGCGCCGAGCTCGCTGTCGGCGTTGCGTCAGGGCCTCGCGCAAGCGCAGCCGCTGCTCGAGGAGACCGCGGGGTTCGCGCGCGCGACCATCTCGCTGACCCGGCCGGCGCCGGCCGCGTTCCGCGCCGCCACTTCGCTCCTGAAGGAAGGCGTCCCATCGCTGCAGCGCACCGAGCCGTTGCTGACGGCGATCGACCGCGCCGTGACGCCGACGACGTCGCTGCTGAACACGTTCGACCCGCTGATCTCGCCGACGATCCGCGTGCTCGCCAAGCAGATCCGGCCGTTGTCATATCTCGCCTCGCGCCAGTGCGACTTCCTCTCGGAGACCGGGAACTGGCGCAGCGCGATGTCGTGGGGGGTGCCGATCAACAGCGATCCGCTCTCGCATCTCACCGACGGCGAGCCCGGCCTCGGGCCCAACGTGAACAGCTTCCGCGTGGTCGCGCTGCCTGAGACGACGAGCGAAACGCTGCTGGCGGATGCGCCCGGCAAGTTCGTCCACGGCAGCGATCCCTACCCGCCCCCGTGCGCGGCGGCTGCCCAGGCACTCAAATGAAGCCGAGATTCCGGAACTTCCTCGATCCGGTCTCCTCGCGGACCGTCGAGCACCCCACGCGCAACGGCGCGATCCTGGTGGTGATCTCGCTGCTCGTGATCGTCGGGGCCGTGTCCCACAAGCTGCCGCTGATCGACTCGCAGTCGGGCTACACGGTCCGGGCCGACTTCGCGTTCGTGAACAACGTCAACGGCCGGACGCCCGTGCGGGTGCGCGGCGTCGACGTCGGCGTCGTCACCGGTGTCGGCGCCGGGCCCGACGCGCAGCGATCCTCCGAGCTGAAGATGTTGATCACCGACAGCGGCCTCGTCGTCCACAGCGACGCGGGCGCGGCGATCCGTTGGCGGACGGTGCTCGGCGGGCCGATGTACATCGACCTCAATCCGGGCTCGCCCGACGCGCCGAAGCTCGGTGACCGTGCGATCCCCGTCTCGCGCACGTCGAGCCAGAACGAGTTCGACGACGTCCTGAGGATCTACAACGGCGGCACCGACCAGGCCCAGCGGGACACGCTCAAAGGGCTCTCCCAGGGCTTCGGCGCGCCGCGCTCAACGGGCACGACGATTGGCTCGTTGCAGGATCTGACGACCATCGGTCAGGGCCTCAAGCCCTACAGCGGCACGATCCCGGGCGACCTCAGCCGGCTGGTGGCGAACACCGCGCAGACCGCTCAGGCGCTCGGGACGAACGTCACCGACCTGCAGACGCTCGTCAACTCCGCCGATCAGACGCTCGGCGCGATCGACCAGCAACGCGTGGCGCTCGGCCAGATGCTGTCGCTCTCGCCCGGGACGCTCGATTCGACCGAAACGACGATGAACCGGATCCGTACGACGCTCAATCACCTCGACCCCCTGGTGACCCACCTGCTCCCCGGCGCGGTCCAGATCGCACCGGCCTCGCACGCGCTGCAGCCGTCCCTGGACAAGCTGAATTCGCTCCTGATCGAGGCGCAGCCGCTGCTACACAATGCGCGCCCGACGCTGTCGAACCTGCGTGCGGCCAGCATCGCCGGCACGCCGGTGCTGACCGCACTGGAGCCGACGCTCAACCGCCTCAACTCGAGCATCCTCCCATGGCTCGAGCAGCGCGACCCCGACACGCGAGTGATCAACTACGAGTCGATCGGACCAACGTTCTCGGTCCTCGACAAGGCGGGCGCAGAGTACGACCAGGCCGGCTATCGGCTGCACCTCTCGACCCTGCTCGGGACGGCCAGCCTGCTCGACGAGGGGATCCTGACCCAGGCCAAGAGCACCTTCACGAACCAGTGTGACCGCGTCGCAAAGGCCGCCCAGCGCGCCAACTGCCCGACCGTGGCCTCGGTCCTGACCGGCGGCCTCCTCGGAGGAGCGCGGTAGTGCTGATCGACCGCCAGCGACTGCAGCTCGAGGTGCGGCGCGCCGGCCGGCCGGCGCTCGCGCTGCTGGTGCTGGCCGTGGTGTCGATCGTCTGCGCCCTGGTGATCTTCAACAACAACGGTGTGACGCTTCCGTGGAACAGCACCTACCAACGGCAGATCGCGCTCGACAACGCCAAGGGCATCGTCGTTCAGAAGCAGACCGTCCGGCTCGCCGGCATCACGGTCGGGCGGATCGAAGGGCTCAAGCTCGAGCACGGGGTGCCGGTGGCGACAATCTCGATCGATCCCAAGTACGGGCCGCTGTACCGAAACGCCCAGCTGCGCCTGCGTCCTGAGACCCCGCTGGACGACATGTACATCGACATCATCACCCGAGGGACGCCGAGCGCCGGTGCGCTGCCCGCAAATCAGATCCTGCCCGCTCAGCGCACGCAGGTCCCGGTCGACATCAGTTCGGTGCTGGACGTGTTCAACGCTGATCTCCGCACCCGGGTCAAGCAGTCGATCGACGAACTCGGCGTCGGCTTGGGACCGGAGGGCAGCAGCTTCAAGCAGGCCCTCGTCGAACTGGCCCCATTCCTCGCCGCAGCCAAACGTCTGACGTACGAGACGGCGATCCGCCAGACGGAGACCGCGCGTCTGATCCACAACTTCGGGCTCGTGACGGGCGAACTCGGCCGGCGCGATGTCGAGGTCCGCCAGCTCGTCGCATCAGGCGCCTCGACGCTCTCAGAGCTCGGTAACTCGGAGTCCTCGGTCCAGGCGGTCATCAACCAGCTTCCGCCGACGATGCGCGAGCTCGAGAGCAGCTTCGCCACCGTCCGCGCCACCGCCGACCATCTGGACCCAGCCTTCGACGCGCTGCAACCGGTCGCGGCGGCGATGCCTGCGGGCCTGCGGGGGCTGGCCAAGTTCGGAACCGCCGCCTTGCCCGCGTTCACCAAGCTGCTGCGCCCGCTCCCGTCGCTCAATCGGCTGGTGGTGGCGCTGCGGCCGACGGCCAGCGGGCTCCGATCCTCGTTGCGCTCCCTCACACCGGTGCCCCCACAGCTGAACTACATCACCAGCCTGGTCGTGCCGTGCGAGCCCGCGCTGGCCAAGTTCTTCCAGAACACGATCTCACTCGGCAAGTTCCAGACCCCGTACTCGGTGGTCCTGCGCGGTGAGACCGTCGTCGGCCTGAGCTCGGGCGCAGGCTTGGCGAAGGATGCCGATCAGACCGCGGCCAAGAGCTGCGCGCCCGGAGGTCCGTAGCCCGTGACCGCCGAACGCACTAGAAGAGCCATCGGCCTGCTGCTGTTCGTCGCCTTCGGGATCGGCGTCGCCATCTACCTGCTCGGACGGGTCGGGACGACGCTCCTGCCCGGCGGCAGCAAGTATTCGTTCGAAGCGGACGTCCACAGTTCGATCGCGCTCGCCAACGCCGCCGACGTGCGCGAGGCGGGCGTCGAGATCGGGCGGGTCACGGGGATCAAGCAGGCTGGCACGATCACGGCGCTCGACCTCAGCATCAACAGTAAGTACGGCCCCGTCTACCGCAACGCGACCGTGCTGATCCGCTCCAAGAGCGTCGCCGGCGAGAACTACGTCGACCTCAGTCCGGGCGATCCGAGCAGTGGCGCGGTTCGGTCGGGCGGCGTGCTGCCGCTCAGCCAGGAGCTCGAGCCGACCCAGGACGATGACGTCTTCTCGATCTTCAACACGCCTGAGCGGGCGAACCTCCAGAAAGCGCTCGCCGGCCTCGGCGGCGGTCTCGCGGGACAGGGCGGGAACCACCTCAACCAGACGATCGCGGCGATGGACTCAGTCGTATCCCAGGGCCAGGACTTCTCGCGGATCCTCGCCAACGAGCGTGGGCAGGTCGCGCAGCTGGTCGACTCGTTCGGCATCGTGACCGCCGCGCTCGGCAACCGCGCGGCCGATATCCAGACCTTGACCCGGGACGCGCTCACCACGGCGAGCGCCGTCGCCACCCGTAACGCCGAGCTGCGGGCAACGATCGCTTCGCTGCCCGGATTCCTGCGCCAAGGCCGCCAGACCGCGCAGCAGCTCGGGAGCTTCTCCGTCAACGCCACGCCGGTGATGCACAACCTCCGACTGGCGGCGCAGGCGCTGGTGCCCGCGGTTCGCGATCTGCGGCCGGCGTCGCTCGAGGCGACGACCACGCTGTCGGCGCTGGCGACCTTCGCCCGCGTGGCGCAACCGACCTTTGCCAAGCTGAAGCCATTCGCCGACGCGACGCGGTCGTTCATCACGCCGTACTCGGGCTTCGTGCAGCAACTCGACCCGTTCGTCACCTACCTCGCGCCCTACTGGCAAGAGATCTCGACCTGGTTCGCCAACGACGGCGCCGCCGTCCAGGCGCAGGATTCGATCAGCCACCTCGCGCGCGTGCAACTGCCGATCAGCCGCTCGAATTTCCCGACGATCTTTGACGGGCCGGCAGCCGCGATTCTGAGGACACTGTCCGGCGGTCTCGACACGCGCGGCACCGACGCGTACCCGCCGCCGGGGACCTCCGGTACCCCGGAGCCGCTACCGGCGACGATTCCGCCGCTCTCGCCCGATCCGCCGTACGCCTTGAAGCGCTAGACGTTCGCGACGGGCTCGGCGGGCGGCGCTGCGGTGCGCCTCGGCGGCAGGGCGGCGATCCTGACGCGCCCGCCTCCCTTTGGCGCCAGCACGATCCCCCGTCGGACCGCCGGCGCCAGCGCGGGACCCAGCGGGAGCAGGTCGTATCGCGCGAGGATGCCGCTGAACAGGACCTTCATCTCGAGCATCGCCAGCGCCGCCCCCAAGCAGCGATGGGCGCCGCCGCCGAACGGCAGGAAGCTGTAGTCGGGAGTCGGTTCGAGGAACCGCTCGGGCCGGAAGCGATCGGGCTCCGGGTGAACCGACGGATCGAGGTGAACCCCCCACGCGTTGGCGATGATCACGGTGTCGGCGCCGATCGTATGGCCGTCGAGCTCGAACGGCTCGAGCGGGTGACGGGCGGCGGCGACCGACACCGGCGCCCGGATCCGGAGGATCTCCTTGACGAGCGAATCGAGGTAGCGCTGGTCGCCCGCTTGGGCCGCCTCGCGGGCACGCTCGCGGGCGGCCGAGTTGTGCGCCAGCAGCTCGGCGCCCCATGCGATCGCGGTCGCGGTCGTCTCGTGGCCCGCGGCGATCAGCGTGTTGAGCTCGTGCCGCAGATCGGTATCGGTCAGCGGCTCGCCGTCGTCGGCGCGGGCCAGGACCATCATCGCGAGGATGTCCTCGCGCTCGTTCAGGTTCGGGTCGGCGCGAGTGCGGGCGATCTGCTCGTCGAGCATCGAGTCGAGCACGTCGCGCTTGCGCCAGTACAGGCGCTCGCCGAGCTGGTTGTGGCGCGACCGGCGCTGGACCGATGGGTAGTACATCGTGACCGCGGCGATCGGCAGGTTGATCATCGCGTCGAACAGGGCTCTGAGGCGATCGCGCAGCACAGGATCCGAAACGCCGAGCACGGCGTCGAGGATCACGTCGAGCGTCAGGCGCTGGGCGACCTTGATCACGGTCACCTCGGATCCGGGGATCCACGTGTCGAGCTCGCTCTCCACGAGCCGCTCCATCAGCCTCGCGTAGCCGCGCACCCGTTCGCCGTGGAACGGCGGCGACAGCAGCTTGCGCCGCGCGAGATGCTCATTCGGCTCGAGCAGCAGCAGCGACCGGACCCCGAGCGCTTCGCGCAGCAGATCGTTGGCGTGTCGCTTCGTGCTCGGGTCGCCGGTCATCAGCCGGCGGATCACGTCGCGGTCGATCGTCACGATGCTGCGTTCCAGGCCGCCGATCTTGGCGCGGAAGCTCGGGCCGTAGCGCCGGTGCGCCCACTCGGTGAACTCGCGGTACCGGTAAGCCCACAGATAGGCCTGAACGGCTGACGGAAGCGGCGGCCCGGGCGGCAAACGCTCATTCACGCGCGTGAAGGTACGCGTCGCGGGCCGCATCCGGTGCGCTCAGTGAGCGCGATCGAATGTGATGGTCGCTTGCCACGAACCGCGCTGGTCGCACATCACGACGTTCGGGGCGGTCGCATGCACGCCACAGTTCGGCTTGGAGCCGTGCGAGCCGTCACTGGAGACCGTTACGACGACCTTCTTGGCGTGCTCGAACACCTTGATGGGAACCGGGGCGCTGTCCGCGACGAGGAAGGCGCCGACCTCCCCGCCGGGCACAGCCAGGCCCGGCGTGGCGTAGCTCTGGTTGCACGCTTGATTGCTCGATGGGACGGCAATGGTCAGCGTAAACACCAGGCTTGAACGCTTGCGGCGCCCCGCGAGCTCAACCTCTGCGCCGTCGCTCGCGTGCACTGTCCGCGCGCTGGAGCACTTGGTCGTAACCGGGGTTTCCCCCGCGTACTGCTGAAGGTCGTCGACGTTCCATCCGATTCGCGCTTGGCCGCCGTTGAACACCGCGCCGGCGATCGACGGGGGGTATCCGGGGAGCAGGTTCACAGCCCCGCACGCACCCGCGCCGACTTCCGTCTCGTCCCAGCTGTAGACGCTGTTGTCGTTGTAGGTCTGCATCGCTGTGCCGATCGGGGGCTCGGGTGTCGTGCTCTTGTACGACGTCTGCCAACCGCCATTGCCCGACGAGGACGCGTTGAAGCACACCTGGCCAGCGCTATTCGCGTGACCGTATGCCTTGTACGGGGGTGGCCTGCGCCGGTGCCCCGTGCCGGCTGCCTGCGCGGCGAAAGCCAACGCCCCCAGGCTCGCGATTGCCACTACGCACCCTAGCCGCCTCGCCCGCACGGTCCCTCCTCGATCGAATCAGCAGGGCGTCCTAGCGCCTGCTTTGTGACCGCGGATCCTAGCGATCCCGCAGCTACGTCGTGGCGGTCGCAGCCGGTTTCACGACACGGCTACGATCAGCACAATGGCGTCTCGGCCTGAGCTGTGGGTGTGCCACCTCGGAACGCTCGATTATCGGGAGGCGCTGGCCTTGCAGGAGCGCGTTCGCGCCGCGCGCCAGGAGGAGCTCGTGCCCGACGTGATGCTGCTGCTGGAGCACTGGCCGGTCTACACCCGCGGGCGCCGTTCGACCCCCGACGAGCTGCCGATGGGCGAGGACTGGTACCTGATGCAGGGCATTGAGATCGTTGACACCGACCGCGGCGGCAAGGTCACCTACCACGGTCCGGGGCAGCTCGTCGGCTATCCGATCGTCCGGGTGCAGGACGTCGTCGCGTACGTGCGGACGTTGGAAGATGCGCTGGTTCTGGCCCTCGGCGAGGAGGGTGTGGTGGCGCGCGCTCGGCCCGACGAGGGGCCCGACTTCACGGGCGTCTGGGCGGGCGAGCGGAAGATCGCCTCGATCGGGGTGCACGTCGCCCGCGGCGTGACGACGCACGGGTTCGCCGTCAACGTCGAGAACGACCTGCAACCGTTCTCCTACGTGGTGCCGTGCGGCCTCGACGGCGTCCAGATGACCTCGCTGATCCGCGAGACCCGCCGTCTGAGCGGCCAGCTGCCCTGCTTCCGCCGGCGCGTGGCCTGGCGGGTCGCCGAGGCTCTGGACCGCCGCCAGCGACTTGTCAGCTTGGCGCGCCTCGAAAGGGCCCTGGCGGCCGCGCCTGCAGCTTCCGGATCACGGTAGCGATGACGCGCTGGCGCTTTCGCGGGTCCTTTGCCTGCCGGTAGGTGACACGCATAGGCAGCCAGTCGTCGTCGACCATGCGCTGGTCGCTCTCGATGTCGTGCTCGAACTTGCGACGCGACC
This sequence comes from uncultured Solirubrobacteraceae bacterium, assembly GCA_963712675.1. GTDB lineage: Bacteria > Actinomycetota > Thermoleophilia > Solirubrobacterales > Solirubrobacteraceae > Palsa-465. Next base: position 35,311 of record CAVQJF010000011.1, on the reverse strand, counting down.
GGTGGAACCTGAACCCGTCGGCGTTGAGGACGACCTGCTGCGCGGGCCACTGGAAATCAGGCTTCAGGGGCGGGCCGCCGTCGCTCAGCACAAGCCACCTGTTCTTGAGCGGCGCTGGCGCGCCCGCCGCGCGGAGCGCGGTATGCAGATCCTGCTCGAACTCGTTGAGGACGACGCCTCGGTCGTATTCGTAGGAGTCGAGCAGCTGGCGGAGGCGCTTCGACGCGACCGTGTTGGGGTTGAGCGCGATCTGCTCGCGCAGCGCGCGCTCATTGAACACCCCCTGCGTTTCGGCCTCTCCGATGAGGCGCTCGAGCTCGTCGCGGGAGAGCAGACCGGCGCAGTCGTAGATCGTCCGCGCGATCGTCGTCACCGCGATGCCCCTGACCTGCGTGACGTCCTCCGGACGGAGCGTCGCCGACCGGTGGACTTCGATGCCGCGGTGTTTGGGCGAGCGGGCGCGAGGGACAAGCACATCGATCCGAGTGCGCGACGAGGATTTGCGCAATCCGTGCAGGCTCGCGGCATCGCGCGCCGCCAGCGCCGCGCCGTCTCCACAGGCCAGGACCGCCGCCCGCCACCGGCCCTCGGGACGCAACAGCGAAGGGTGGACCACCGAGAGCACGCCGCGATACATGCGGTGCCATCGGCCGGCGCTAACCCGCGACCGAGCCGTCGAGCCCGGGACCCCGAGGGCACGCAACTCTCGCAGAGAGATCACGCCGTGGAGCGCCGTGCGCCTCATCGCGCTCCTGGACCTGGATCGCTTACGACGCGTATTTCGTCGAAACTCATCCGGGTCCCAAGCCTGGCGCAAAAGATGTAACGCTTGGGATGCGGCGTGTGCCAACTTTGCGGGGCGCTAGCCTTCGATGAATGGACGCAACGCGCTCTCGATCGAATCCGGGTGGTGCGCGTGACGTGCTCAGGATCCTTGGGCCGGATGTGGAGCCCCACCGTGGGCGCAAGCCGCCGTGGTTCAAGGTGCCGGCGCCGGGCGGCCCGCGCTACCGGGAGCTGCAACGGCTGATCACCGAGGAGGGCCTGCATACGGTCTGCCAGGAGGCGGCGTGCCCGAACATCGGCGAGTGCTGGCAGCGCGGGACGGCGACGTTCATGATCCTCGGCGACACCTGCACCCGCCGCTGCGGTTTCTGCAACGTCAAGACCGGCACCCCGACGTGGAGCGATCCGCTCGAGCCGGCCCGGGTCGCGCGCAGCATCGCGCGGATGGGCCTGCGGCACGCGGTGATCACGAGCGTCGACCGTGACGACATGCCCGACTACGGCGCGCACGCGTTCGTCGGCGTGATCCGCCAGATCCGCAGACAGGCGCCGAGGTGCAAGATCGAGGTGCTGACGCCGGACTTCCGCGGGGCGGAGATGCCGCTCGCGAAGGTGATCGCCGAGCGCCCGGACGTGTTCAACCACAACGTCGAGGTCGTGCCCCGGCTATACCCCGTGGCGCGCCGCGGATCGACGTTCGAGCGTTCAACGCGTGTGCTCCGAAATGCCAAGGAGATGGCCGGCGACGAGGTCACGACCAAGTCCGGACTGATGGTCGGACTCGGCGAGACGCACGAGGAGATGGTCGAGACGCTCGCGACGCTCCGCGAGAACCACGTTCAGGTGATCACCATCGGCCAGTACCTGCGCCCGACCGAGAACCACCTGCCGATCGTCCGCTACTGGCACCCGGACGAGTTTGCAGATTTGGAAAAGGCGGCGTACGAGTTGGGGTTCGAGCACGTGGCGGCGGGACCGCTCGTGCGCTCGAGCTACCACGCCGACCAGCACATCGCCCAAGACGAGCCCGGCGTCGGTCCGCTGGCGGAGGTGGCAAGCGCATGAATCGGCGTCGCATCCTCATCATCCTGCTGGTCGTGGTCGCGCTGGCGCTGCTGGTCGCGCCCGTCGCGCTCGGCGCCGCCGGCGGCGGCTCGGCCGGCTTCGGTGGCGGCGGCGGCGGTGGCGGTGGCGGTGGAGGCGGCGGGTTCGGCGGCGGCGGTGGCGGCAAGGGCTTCTTCATCTTCATCATCTTCCGGGCGATCTTCGATGCGCTGCTGTTCGGCAGCCCGGGGGTCCGGATCGCCGTGATCGCGTTGATCGTCGGCGCGGTGCTGTTCTTCTACGTCGGCCCGCGCTACCAGCGCTGGCGCGAGAGCGAGCGCAAGCAAGGACGCGCGTCCCGCCGGCAGGTCGCCAAGCGCACGCGCACGGTGGAACTGGCGGCCGCGGAGGCGGCCGATGAGGATCCGATGTTCGATCCGGACAACGTGCGTGCCGCGGGCGCGCGCCTGTTCACCGACATCCAGGGCGCGTGGTCCAACGGGAACCGCGTCCGACTGCGCTCGCTGGTGGCGCCCGAGCTGCTCGCCGAGTGGGAGCGCCGGCTCGACGATCTCCAGCGCCGCGGCTGGCACAACCGCGTGGAGATCATCGGCACGCCGCGCGTCGAGTACGTCGGCCTCGAGCACCGGGAGAAGAGCACCGACCGCGTGACGGTGCGGATCGAGGCGAAGCTCCGCGACTACGTCGAGGACCAGTACGGCAACCACATCAAGCGCTCCGGGCGCCCGACCGAGACGGTCAAGACGCGAGAGTTCTGGACCCTGTCAAGACGCGCCAACCACTGGGTCCTGCAGTCGATCGAGCAGGGCTCCGAGGGTGAGCACGCGCTGACCGATCAAGTCGTGGCGACGCCGTGGTCCGACGAGCAAGGGCTCCAGGACGAGGCGCTCGTCGAGCAGGCGGTCGCGGATGCGGTGCCCTCCGGCACGAACATCGCCGAGCTCGCGGATCTCGACTTCGACGGCGACGGCCGCGCCGCCGCCAACGACCTCAGCCTCGCCGACGGGCGGTTCGCGCCTGACCTGCTCGAGATCGCCGCGCGCCGCGCGGTGGCGGCGTGGGCACAGGCGATCGATGGGGACGACGCCGGGCTGCGCTCGATCGCGACCGCGGAGGCAACCCAGGAATTGCTCCACCCCGGGGACCCGAGCGGCAGGACGCGGGTCGTCGTCCGCGGGCCGAAGGTCGACAAGATCCGGATCACGCAACTCGACGCCGCCGCCACGCCGCCGACGATGACGATCGACGTGGCGCTCAAGGGTCGCCGCTACATCGAGGATCGCAGCACGACCGCCGTCGTGGCCGGCAGCGACTCGCGGGAGACCTCGTTCACCGAGCACTGGACGCTGGCGCTCGACGGGCCCGCCGCCCAGCCGTGGCGGATCGTCGCGGTCGGGATGCCCGTCGCACCGGCATAGGCCGCGCGCCGGGCAGCTACGAGACCGGGGCATAGGGGTTCGCGACCGAGTCGTGAGCCCTAAGCTCCCCGAGCCGTGATCCCGATCAAGGACAACATTCCCCAGGACCGGTTCCCGATCGTGACGCTGGCGCTGATCGTGGCGAACATCGTCGTCTACATCCTGGCGGTCCGGCACGGGGGCTCGTTGATCAGCGGGCCGAGCACCGGAGAGGTGCTCAAGTACGGCGCGATCCCGGACGCGCTCCTGCATCCGGGGATCCACTGCTCGGAGGTCGTGCGCCAGACCGCGTTCGGCACCGGGTCACCGCAGTTGATCTGCAACACGAAGCTCCTGAACGCGAACGGCATCCCCGCCGCCAATCCGCTCCCCGCATGGGAGACGGTGTTCACCGCGATGTTCATGCACGCATCGATCCTCCACATCGGCGGCAACATGCTGTTCCTGTGGATCTTCGGCGGCAACATCGAGGACGCCATGGGACGCGTCAAGTACCTCTGCTTCTACATCCTCGGCGGGGTGGCGGCGCTCGCGCTCCAGGTCGCCGTCGGCCCGCACTCGACGGCGCCGACGCTCGGTGCGTCGGGCGCGATCGCCGCCGTCCTCGGCGGCTACATCCTTCTGTATCCCAAGGCCCGCGTACTGACGCTCGTGATCATCATCCTGTTCGTCACCGTGATCGAACTGCCCGCGATCGTGATGCTCGGCATCTGGTTCGCGGAGCAGGCCGCGTTCGGCGCCGCCGGGCTGACGAACCCGACCGGCTCGAGCGGCGGGGTCGCGTATTTCGCCCATGTCGGCGGGTTCGCGTTCGGGTTGCTGACGATCAAGCTGTTGGCGACCAAGCGCAAACAGGTGCCTCCGACGGCCGTGCGGCGGCCGGCCTTCTAGAACCCATGCGCATCGCCGTCCTAACGATCGCGCTGGTCTTCATCGCCCTGCTCGGGACGCTGACCGTGGCCGACTTCATCAACAACGGCGTCACCGTCGTCGGAGTCTTCGCGGTGCTGATCCTGATCCTGTTCCTGGTTGGCATCGTCGGCGCGCTGCGGCATCCTCCCGCCGAGTGAGCGATCTACGGGTCCTACAGGAGGGCAGGGCCTATCGCGCAGCGAGGGCGGAGCGAGAGCGACGGGCTCGACGAGCGCGCCGCCGGCAGCGCCTGAAGTTGACCGCGATCACCGCCGGATTGGGGATCGCGGCGCTGTTGATCGTGATGGCGGCGAGCGCTTCGGACCCGCCAGCGCTCGTCAGGCACCGGCCGGCCCCACGAGCCCTCGTCGCCGGACCGCCGCGACGCACCGGCTACGGGATCGCCCTCGCGCCGCGGCGCGTGGACCCGCGACTTCGCCTGCCACTGCGGAGCGGGGTGCTGTTCGACGTCGACAGCGGCGGCGTGCTGTGGCAGCGCGACCCGATGCGCGTGCTCCCGATCGCGAGCCTGACGAAGATGATGACGGCGCTGATCGTCGCCACCCACGCGCGCGCCGGAGCGCAGGTGATGATCACTCGCCAAGCGGTTCACTTCAGCGGCTCGGGCGTCGGCCTGCTGCCGCTCGGCAAGCGGGTCCGGCTCGAGACGCTGCTGTACGGACTGCTGCTGCCGTCGGGAAACGACGCGGCGATCGCGCTCGCGCAGCACGTCGCCGGCAACCGCGCTCACTTCATCGGGATGATGAACAAGGAGGCGCAGAAGCTCGGCCTGACGTGCACCCATTTCACGACCGTCTCGGGCGTGGTCGACCAGGGCAACCATTCGTGCGCGACCGACCTCGCGATCCTTGCCCATGCCCTGCTCAAGCACCCGCTGCTGAGGAAGATCGTCGGCACCAGCGGCGCCGTGCTGCCGTTCCCGATCAAGGGTCACAAGCTGTTTCTGTACAACAACAACCCGCTGCTGCGCGCCGGGTTCCCGGGCACCGACGGCCTCAAGACGGGATTCACGACGCTCGCGGGCGAGTGCCTGGTGGCGACGGCGAAGCGCGGACGCACCTGGCTCGGCGTCGTGCTGCTGCACTCCGGCAACTGGCTCGCGCAGGCCGAGACGCTGCTCAACGCCGGGTTCGCGGCCGCGCGCTCCTGACTCCGCCCGGCGCTCCCTGACGCCGCTCGGCGGGTGACTACGGAGCCGGCTGGAGCTGGGGGAACTGACGCGTCTTGCCCTCGAACGTCCAGGGCGGCTGCTGGATGCACGCGGGCTCGCCGCCCGGTATCGGCGCGACGGTCAGCGTATTCGACAGGTTGCGACAGTCGAAGTCCTGCAGCCTGTTGTCCTTGAAGTTCGCGATCCCGCCCGGGTTCATGTACGCGTTCGCGCGGCTGTACGGCTGCCGGTGAGCCGCGATCCCCAGCGCCTCGATCGGGATCTGCGCAGGCGCCCGCAGGTAGTGCACGTAGTGGCCCGTGCCCGGGTCGAGCAGGACCCCGTTGGTCGCCGCGGCGCCCTTCGGCCATGACTCGACGAACTCCTGGCGGTAGGCGTACAGGTAATCGATGATCGGGACCAGGTAGCGCGAGAGGAACCGCAGCTGCGGAATCAGCGGCACCGTGCCGAGGATCACGTTCTTGGCGTCCTTCAGCCCCCGAGGCGCGACGTCGAGGACGGGGCCGAGCCGGCGCGCGACCGACACGAGCGAGGGCGACAGCGCGAGTGCATCGTTCAACGTCGGCGCCAGCAGCCGCGCCGCCGGCTGCAGATCGGTCAACGCCGGCGTCCCGGGAACCGCGAGCTTCTGGGTCGCGGCGAGCGTCGTCTGCAGCGCGCGCAGGAACGGGGGCAGGTCATGGAACGTCTGCATCAGATCCGCGTTCCGCGCCGCGGTCGTGCGGAACACGGTGTCGGCGGCGGTGATCAGCTGATCGGTGTGCGCGGCGTTGCTGCCGATCGTCTGGAACGTCGTGCCGGTGTCGCGGATCAGCGTCGAGACCGCGGTCGATTGCTGCTGCAGGATCCCGAGCAGGTTGTTCGCCGCCTGCGCGGTCTGCGAGAAGCGAACCGTGTCCTCGGAGATCTCGGGCGCCGTCCCGTGCACGCCCTGCGCCCAACCCTGGAACCAGATCTGGAAGTCCTCGCGCGTCTTCGGGTCGAATTGGCTCAGGATCTGGTCAAGCGCGACCGTCACGGTCACGTGCGAAGCCGGGATCGTGCCGCCATCCGGCAGCGCCGGTGCGTTCCGATTCCCGGGCGTCAGCTCGAGGTAGACCTCGCCGAGCAGTGACTTGCGGCGCACGAAGATGTGCACGTCCTGGCGGATCGGCGCGTACTTGTTCGCCATCTCGATCGTGACCCGCGTGTAGCGCCCGTCGAGCGCCGTCCCGACGACCTTGCCGACGCTGACGCCCGCGATCCGGACATCGCCCTGGTTCTGGACCGTGCCCGACTCGGGCAGCTCGACGTTGAACCGATAGCCCTGTGAGCGGAACGGCAGCGTGCCGCCGAACGAGACCCACAGGAACAGCAGCAGGCCGACGCAGGACAACGCGAACAGCGTCATCACGATGATCCGGGAAGGTGTGGCGGTCCGCGTTTCCACGCGATCTACGGCCCCTTCCCGCAGAGCTTCAGGTTGAGTTGTGTCGACAGCGACCCGAGCAGCTGGAGCAGAGCCGGCTGCGACGCGAGCGCCGTGTCGCAGGAGACGATCAGCTCACCGCGCCAGAACGCGCCGTTCCCGTCCTGGTTGCCGAGGAACGAGTTCGCGTTGTGCGCGAACCACGCGAGCCAGAACAGGAACGAGTGCTCGGGCAGCGCCGGTACGTTCAGCAGCTCGTTGGCGACGTACCGCAGCACCGAGAAGCTCGTCGTCAACGATGGCGTCGCCGAGACGAGGTTCTTGAAGGTCGGCGGCAGCGCTGAGACGAGCGGCCGCGATGCGACGCTGGCGGTCGCCAGCTCCGACAGTGCCGGGGCCCCCTGCACGAACACCGGGTCAAGCGCGTCGAGCGTCGCGGGGAGGCGACGGGCGGCCGGCAACAGCGACCTGAACGCGGGCGCTGCGGCCCTCGCGAACGGGCGCAGCGCGACCAGCGTCTGGTCGGCCTGGGTCAGCGTCGGCGGCAGCTGCTGGAGGCCCGCCTGCAGCTGGCGATCCTGGGCGGCGAACGTCTGGAAGGTGGTGGCGCCCGAGTCGACGAACTGCCCGATGCTCGACTGCTGCTGCGCGAGCGCGTCGGTCAATAGCCGGAGGTTCCCGATCGCCCGCTTCAGCTCGACCCGCCGCGCGGCGATCGCCGCGCTGAGGAGACGGGTCTCGGCCAGCGTCGGCGCGCTCGCCTTCAAGACCGAGCGCAGCGCGACCCCCGTATTGCCGAGCGCTTGACCGCCCGCTGAGAGCAGCGTCTGGAACCACGACCGAGTGTCGGAGTCGAGCAGCGACAGCACCTCGTCGACGTTGATCTCGGGAACGGTCCGCGACGCGGGCAGGACGATGTTGCCCCCAAGCTTGGGCGCCGGCGCCGAGCCGGGGCTCAGATCGATCGTCATGTCCTGCAGGCCGGTCCGCGGGCGGATCAGCGCCGTCGCGTTCTGGTAGACGGCCGGGAGCTGGTTGCGGTTTATCGTCATCCCGACGACCGCGACCCCGTCCTTGAGCGTGACGTTCGTGATCACGCCGACCTTGACGCCGGCGACCGTGACTGGCTCCCCCTGGCCCGGAGTCAGCGCCTGGGCGTTCGCGAACTGCGCGTCGACCGTGTACGTGTTGTCGAACGGGAGCGCCAGACCCTCGTTTCGCAGGATGTAGAAGCCGATCGCGCCGGCGAGCACGATCAGCCCGACGATCGCGACGATCCATTCGCGGTTCTTGCGCGCCTCGAACAGGACCCGCCTCACGGCTTGGCCCCCTGAGCCAGTGGGTGCAGAAGCGAGTCGAGCGCCGTCTTCAGATGCGAGCTGAGCTGTGCCCCGGTCCACGGGGCGGCCGGCCTGAAATGCAGCACGTGGTCGGGCGCCGCGGCGGGAATATTCGTGGCCGCGAGGCTCGTGAGCGGCTGCGTGACGCAGTCGGCGTTCGGCGCCATCGGCGGCTGCGAACCCGGGACGTACGCCGGACGCGCCCCGACCAGCGGCGCCGAGCCGAGCGCCAGCAGGTTGTCGGGCGACCCCAGGTTCGTACCCAGCAGCTGCTCGGAGAGTCCGAAGCTGTAGCGGACGCCGAAACCGTTGCCGGCGAAGTTCTGCGCCGAGCTGGTGAGCCCGACCGGGTAGCGCACCAGCTCCTGCCAGACCGGCTGGCCGGTCGACAGCTTGCCGTCGTCGACCGGCTGATCCATCACCGGGACGACCTTCTGTTGCACGCACTCCGAGACCGGCGTGACGAGGTGAAGCAGGGCCGGCAGCCTGCGCTCGAGGAGATCGAGCGAGGTCAGCGCCGGCGAGAGCTCACGCAGCAGCACGGGAGCGACGGACGGCGCCAGCAGCCGATCGGCGGCGTTGAACAGCGGCGTCGCGTCGTCGAGGATTCCGGGCGCCTTGACGAGGGCAGGCCGGATCGCGATCGCGAACTGCTTGAGCGGCCCGAGCGTCCGGTCGAGATCGGTCAACGTCGGGCCGGCCACGGACAGCGTGCGATTCAAATCCGAGAAGGTCGCCTTGAGGTTGTTCTGCTGCGCGGCGAATGCGCCCATCGTCTGGTTGAAGCCGCTCAGCAGGTTGCCGAGGTTGGCGCTCCGCGCCGAGATCACGCCGGCGACGTCGGCCGCTTTGACGATGAAGTCGCGCAGGTCGTCGGGCCGCTGACCCTGCGTCGCCTCGGCGGTCTGCGCGAGCGGGATCGAGGTCGGCGCGAACTCTCGGTAGGTGTCGGCGAGCCCCTTCGCGCCGCCGTCGAGCAGCGCCGTCCCGAGTCCCTTGATGACCTCCTGCATCCCGGTGCGGGGATCGGCGGTGAACGTGTCGAGCACCTGGTCGATCTGAACCGGGGCCGAGGTCTGCGAGAGCGAGAAGGTATGCCCGTCGCCGACGGTCGGGGCGCTCGGGCTGCCGGGGAACAGATCGACGAAGAAGTTCCCCTCCAGGAACAGGCGCGGGCGGATCTTCATCGTCGCGTCGCTGTGGATCGGCAATCCGGAGGACTCGATGCTCATCGTCGCGAGCGCGGTGTCCCCCGGCCCCCGACCGACCGCCGTGACCTTGCCGACGTTGACGCCGGCGATCCGCACCGGCGAGCCGGACTCGAGCTGGCTGGCCGCGGTCTGGAAGATCGCCTTGACGGTGAAGCTCGAGTTGAGCACGTTCAGCTTCGTGAACACGGCGTACGTGATCGCCAGCGTCAGCAGGATCCCGATCAGGCCCCAGCCCAAGCGGCCGAACCGCTCGTTGCGTCTGGCTTTCGTCGATCCGCGCTTGGTCATGGCTTCCCGTTCTGCGCCGCGACACGCTGCGCGAGCGTGCCCGGGATCGTCGACTCGGTGTGGTCGGGCTGGGTCCCGGGAGGTGCCCCGATCCACTGGCCCGGCTTATAGACCTGGTTGCCCTCAGTGCACGAGCCGTTCTGGCCGGTGTCGGGCTGGAGGACGTCGTGGAGCGCGGTCGACGGGCTAGCCGACGGCAGGTCCTCGGCCGGGTTCTCGATGATCGTCGCCCGGAACCACGTGCCGAGCGTGTCGCCCTGGCTGATCGTCGAGTCGATGTTGCGCGTCCACAGGCCGACGTAGTTGCATTGCGTCTGCATCGGGTTGATGTACTGGAGCGTCGGGACCAGATTGCGCAGCGATTCGGTCAGCCGAACCAGCGCGTCGGTCGTGTCGGGGAGCTTCGCGACCCGCTCGAGCGCGCCGATGACCGAAGTGATCCCGGTCGCCAGCGTGCCCGCGCGGGCGAGCGGCGGTCCCGAGATCGCGAGCGTCCGCGACAGGGTCGGCGCGGCGGTCGGCAGCAACTTCAACCCCGGCCTGGCGGCCTGCAGGAACGCCGCTCCCGCCTTCAGCAGTCCCGTGGTCGGCTTCAGCGACGGAAGTGCGCCCTGCTCGGTCGCGGCGGCTTGGTCGATCGTCGAGCCCAGATCGTTGGGCGCGATCGCACCGAACGTGGTGGCGCCGGTGCTGAACAGGTCGGCGAGCTGGCCGGCGACCGGCGACACCCTGGTCGCAGCCGAGTTCAGACCCTGGACGAAGCCGCCCAGGTCGGTGCGCGGCGAGCTCAGCAGCTTCCCGACCGTGGTCAGGTTGCGGGTCAGCGGCGGGAGCGCGGCGATGGCGTTGTTGAAGTCCGAGCCGCGGCCGGCGAAGCCGTCACCCAGGTTCGTGAGCACGCCCTGGACCGCGGTCCGCGTCGGCTTGTTGAAGATGTCGAACAGGTCGTCGAGGTTGACGACCGGCGCGATCAGCGACGGGTTGATACTGCCGCCGTTCGCGATCCCCTTCGCGGAGTGGCCGGGGAAGATCTCGACGTACTTGAGGCCGAGGTTCGAGCGCAGCCGGATCTGGACGGATGTGTCGACCGGCAGCTGCTGGAGTTGCTTCTCCAGCTGGAGCGTGACGTTTGCGTAGGGCACCCCCTGGTGGACCACGGGCGTGATGTCCCTGACGATGCCGACGTGCGAGCCCGCGATCTGGACCTCGTTGCCGACGATCAGCTCGGCGGCGTCGGGCACCTGCATGTGGACGTCGTAGGTCGGGACGAACGGCAGCCCGGTGTTTGCGTTGTACGCGAGGAACACGGCGACGACCGCCGCCAGGACCGTGATCGCGCCGATCAGCGTCGGGTTCAGGAACGCGCTGTCTGACCGTCGCATCCTCATCGCAGCAGGAACCTCAGGAGCGAGTCGATCGAGTTCGGCAGCGAGGGGGCTGCGGGAGGGGGTGCGGTGGTCCCGGCGCTCGGGCTCGCCGGCGTCGTGGTGGTAGCCGACGGTGGCTGGGACGGGGTGCCGGCGGCGGGCGGCTGGGAGGAGGGCTGAGACGCGGCGGTGGTTCTCGGGGTGGCGCGCGTGCGCGTCGCCGCGTGCTTACGCGAGCTGTGAGCGGTCCGGCTGTCGGCGGTCGCGCCCGTGAACGACGAGAAATGCGCGTTGCAGCCCGCCGTCTCAACCGTGGTGATCGCCTCGCACGGGGTCAGGAGGCTGTACGCGGGCAGGATGTGCGAGATCTTGTCGTAGCGGGCGAACGCGGCCGCCGCGTAGTAGGTGAACTCGAGTAGCCCGTCGGCGGCGCCGCTCGATTGCAGGCTCGAGAACAGCGCCGAGACGAGCTCGCCGGCCGCCGGAGCTACGGAGCTGAAGCTCTCCAGCCGGTCGATCTGCGGGGTCACCGACGGCAGCGCGCGATCGAGCGCGACGGCCGTCGTGCCGAGCTTCTTGACCGTCGGGAGCACCTGTGGCGAGAACGTCTGCAGCTGGCCCAGCAGTGAGTTCAGCGATGGCGCGGCGGCATTCAGCTCGGTCGCCGGCGCCGTCCCCTGGCGCGCGAACGCCGTCAGCTCGGCTAGCGTCGGGCGGGCCTGCGCGAGCAGCGGCGGCAACCGCACGATCGCCTGCGACAGCGCGGCCCGGTGGGCGGCGGTGGTGTTCAGGATCGTGGCCGAGTTCCGGACGAAAGCCCCGACCCGCGCTCGGCTCGCGGCGAGCCGCCCGAGCACGACGTCGCTTGCCGAGATCAGCGACTGGAGCTGGGCGCGGTTCTGGTTGAGGATCCCCAGCACGTTGCGCGTCTCCTGCAGCGCCGGGTTCGCGCGCAGGATCGCCTGGTTCAGGTCCGAGCCGCGGGCGGTGAGCCCGACGCCGAGCGAGTCCAGCAGCAGCGCGGCGCGCTCGCGGACCGGCATGTTGAGCGTCTGCAGCACGAGGTCCAGGTCGACCGGCGAGCTCGTGTTGGCGACCGGCAGCGTCGGCGGCTCGCCGGCGGACGCCGTCAATGCCGGTTGAGCGGGCGTCCCCGGCGTGCAGTTGACGAACCTGTCGCCGATCAGCGACTGGGGCGCGACCACGCAGTTCGCGTCGGCGTGGAAGGGTGCGAAAGCAGGTTTGATCACCATCTCGACGCGGGCCTTGCGATCCGCGGTCAGCTTGATCCCGGTGACGGTGCCGGCGCTGGCGCCCGCGATCCGGACGTCCTGCCCGGGGATCAGGAAGTCGACGTCGTCGAAGATCGCGTCGACGTGGTAGCCGCTCTTGCCGCTCGTCAACAGCAGCGCGGCCATCGCGGCGAACACGATCGAGAACAGCACGAGCAGAGCGACGACGCGTTTCACGGCCGCTGTGACTCCGAGCAGGGGATCGTCGAGGGCTGCGGCACCAGGTTCGACTGATCGGCCGCTACCTGCGTCGCGGCGCCGGGACAGCGCGAGGTGTTGTGCTGCGTGTAGCCGAAGCTCGGCGACGGCAGCAGCGATCCGAGGCCCGCGATCGAGAACGGCCCACCGACAACCGCGATCCGCGCGTAGTCGCCGTTCGCGTCGTAGTAGCCGCCGGCCGTGCCCGCGAACCCGTTCGTGTTCCCGATGATGATGTCCGGGACGTACGGCAGCGCGCCCTCGAGAATGTGCGCCGAGGAGCTGATCGCGCCCGTCGCGGCCTTGAATGCCGGCAGCGCCGCGCTCTGCAGCCCCGGCAGATCGACCAGCGCCCCGCGCAGCGCCGGGAGCAGGCCCTGGACCTGCCCGAGCACCGGCACGGCCTTGTGCAACACCGGCGCGAGCCCTGTGAAGAACCGCGCCAGCCGCGGCGCAACTGGCAGCAGCTGCTGCGCGTCTGGCTGAACCGCCGCGAGCGTCGCGTCGGTGCTGTTAAGGGTCCGCGTGGCATGCGTCAGCGTCGCCGGCGCCTGCGCCAGCACGCCATCGAGCGCGGTCCGTTCATCGGCGATCGCCTGGGCCGTGGTGGCAGCGTTGGCGAGACCCTGCTGGAGATCTTGCTGATGCGCCGAGACCGCCGCCACGACCCCCGCCCCGTTGACGATGAAACGGTCGAAGGCCGTGTTGTCGCCCGAGATCTCCGAGATCATGCTCTGGAGCTGAGCGAGCGCCGGATCGAGGGCGATGATCCCCTTGTTGAGCGCCGGTCCGGTGGACCCGTAGACGGCCGCGCCGCCGTGGATCAGCTCCTGCGTCGCCATCCGCGTGCTGGCGTCGAACGCCGACTGGAGCGCATCGATGTCGACCTGCGCCTGCGTGTCCGTCTCCGGGATCACGGCGTTGTTCGGCAGCGCGGGCATGTTGTTCGGGCCCGGGCTGATCGCGATGAAGCGATCGGCGACCGAGGACAACGAGCTGATCCGCACCTGCGCGGTCGTTCCCTCGTGCAGCGGGTTGAACTGTGAGCCGCTGATCGCGATCGTGATCTGCGCCTCCCCGTTGGGGGTCGCCGAGATGTCCGAGACCGTGCCGATCGGAACGCCACCGACCTTCACCTGGTTGCCGGACACGAGCTGACTCGCATCCTGGAAGTTCAACCGGAGGTTGTAGTTCGAGCCCCCGGATAGGAGCAGGATCGCGACCGCCGCGACCACGGCGACCAGCGCTGCGCCCGGCAGAATTCGGCGTGCGATCATGCCGCTAGCGGGCGGCGCCTATGAATCGCCGCGTCGACGCCCGGCGAGCGGTGCATGCAGACTCGCATCGACCTCCCTAGTCGAGGGCTGAGAATACGTAGCGGGTAGACACGTTGTCAACTTTGAACCGATTCGCGTTGATCGCCCTGGTCGCGCTGGCGCTGGCGCCGGCCGCCAATGCCGCACGAGCGCACCGCGCGCGATCCAGCGTGACGCTCGGATGGGTCGGCGATATCGCGCTCAGCTCACAGCGCGGCCTGCCACCCGGCGGGGTCGCCCAGGCGCTCGCGCCGGTCGGCGGGTTGCTGCGCGCGGCGCAGGTCACGATCGGCAACCTCGAGGGCACGCTGTCGATCGGCGGGGCGTCGAAATGCGGCGGCATCGGGGGCGGCATGTGCTTCGCGTTCCAGGCACCACCCTCGGAGGCGTACGGGTTGCGCGCGCTCGGCTTCGACGTACTCAACCAGGCCAACAACCACTCGCTCGACTACGGCTACTCGGGGCGCGCACAGACGGTCGCGGCGCTCGACCGCGCCGGCATCCAGCACACCGGGTTCCCGGGCGAGATCACGTATCGGCGGGTCGGCCGGCTGCGAGCCGCCTTCCTCGGATTCGCGCCCTACCCGTATGACGGCGAGCTGCTCGATATCCCGGCCGCGCAGGCGCTTGTCGCGCGCGCGCGCGAGCACGCACAGCTGGTCGTCGTGATCATCCACGCCGGCGCCGAGGGCGCCGATCAGCTGCACACCCCGTACGGGTCTCAGTACTTCCTCGGCGAGGATCGCGGCGACGCGCGCGCGTTCGCCCACGCCGTGATCCGCGCCGGCGCCTCGATCGTGCTCGGGTCGGGGCCGCACGTGATCCGAGGCGTCGAGGAGTACCGCGGCCGGCTGATCGCGTACTCGCTCGGCAACTTCGTCGGCTACCACACGCTCGCGGGCGGCGGCGTCCTCTCCTTGAGCGCGATCCTGCGCGTGACGCTCGACGATCGCGGCCGCGTGCTGGCGGCGCACTGGATCCCGATCACGCTTCTCGGCGGGCTCCCACGCCCGGACCCGAGCGACGCCAGCGCGCAGGAGATGGCGGCGCTGTCGCGAGCGGACTTCCCGGGCCACCACTGGTACGTGGAGCCGGACGGGGTATTCCGAATTCACCGGCCGACCGATTAGTTGGCTCCTCACGAAGCGTTACACGGGCATGACCACTCAGCTTGAAGACACCTTCGAAGCGCTGTTCGAGCGCCACCGCCGCGAGATCCACGTCCACTGCTACCGGATGCTCGGCTCGTTCGAGTCGGCCGAGGACCTCGTCCAGGAGACGTTCCTCCGCTCCTGGGACAAGCGCTCGTCGTTCGGCAGCGAGCTCAACTTCCGTGCCTGGCTCTACCGGATCGCGACGAACGCGTGCCTCGACCAGCTGCGACGAGACAAGCGCCGCGTGGCGACGCTGGCGACATCGTTCGCCGAGGTGCCGTGGCTGCAGCCGTATCCCGATCGGTTGCTCGACGAGGTCGCCCCGCGCGACGACGAGCCCGACGCGGTCGTGGTCGCGCGGGAGACGATCGAGCTCGCGTTCCTCGCGCTGATCCAGCTGCTGCCGGCGCGCCAGCGGGCGGTGCTGATCATGCGCGACGTGCTCGAGTTCTCAGCCGCGGAGACCGCGTCCATGCTCGACATGTCGGTGCCGGCGGTGACGAGCGCATTGCAACGTGGGCGAGCGACGCTCGCGGCACACGGACGGCCGCCCCGGTCCGAGCGCATCAGCGCCCGCGAACGGGAGCTGCTTGAGCGGTTCATCGATACGCACGAGCGCGGCGACACGGCCGCCTCGGTGGCGCTGATGCGCGAGGACATTCGCGTCACGATGCCGCCGTTCCCGTACTTCTACGAGGGCATCGACGCGATCAGGCCGCTGATCGCGCGGGCGCGCGAGATGGGCGAGTGGCGCCTGGTGCCGACGGCCGCGAACCGCCAGCCGGCCGCCGCCAGCTACCTACGGCGCCCCGGCGACACCAAGTTCCGGGCATTCAAGCTCGACGTGATCCGGATCGAGGACGAACTCGTCGCCGAGGTGACGACGTTCGGCTATCAGGCGTTTCCGGCGTTCGGGCTGCCCGAAGCCCTTGATTAGGGCATGTTTGCGGCGCCCTCGAGGATGGCCTCGCGGATCCGGTGGTAGGTGCCGCAGCGGCAGACGTTGCGGATCTCGTCGAACAGGCTGTCGTCGATCGGAGCGCCTTTCGCGCGGGCCTCGTTGACGTAGGCAATCGCCGCCATGATCTGGCCGGGCTGGCAGTAGCCGCACTGCCCGACGTCGTTGTTCAGCCACGCCTGCTGCATCGGGTGCAGCGTCCCGTTGGAGGCGGCGAGCCCCTCGATCGTGGTGATTTGGGCGCCCGCCGGGATGTCCTTGACCTGAACAGAACACGGGTTGAAGGCCTTCGGACCGGTGCCGGTGTTGATGTGACACGTGCACGCCTTGCAGACGTCGAGTCCGCACCCGTACTTGGGCCCGTGGATGCCGAGCAGGTCGCGCAGCACCCACAGCACGCGGACATCGGGCTCGCAATCGACGGTGTGCTGCTGGCCGTTTACGTGGAGCGTGAATGACTGGGTGGGCATCAGAACTCCTGTGTGAAGCCGTCGGTCGGCGATTGGGGTATCGGCGGACTGGTCGGCAGTGGCGTGAACGGGAGCGGAGCGTTGTGGTTGATCGGGAAGCTCGTCGGCACCGTTCCGGTCGCCGCGCCGTACGCACATGCGACCGCCGCCATCGAGGGCGCGCACGCGAGCTCGCCCGCGCCGCCGGGAATCGTCTTCGTCGCCGGCATCACGATCACCTCGACGTCGAGCGGGACGTTCCACTGCCGCGTGTAGAACGCGTTGTCCCAGCTGCCCTCGACGTAGTGGCCCTTCTGCAGGTGGAGGCTGTAGGTGAGCACCTGGGCGATCCCGTCCATCGCACCGCCCTGCATCTGTGCCTCGAGCCCGCGCGGGTTGATCGGGAGCCCGACGTCGACCGCAATCACGATCTTCGTCACCCGCGGCCCGGTGATACCGGTGACATCGGCCGGGAGCGGTCTGTTGATCGTCGCCGGCGTGCAGTCGATCTCGGCCAAGACCGCGATCGCGCCCTTGTACTCGCGGTGGATCGCGATCCCCTGGCCCCAGCCGGCCGGCAGGTTCTTGCGCCCCCAGCCACCGACCGAGGCGACCTTATCGAGCACCGCCTTGAGCCTGTCGTCGCGGACGAAGCTGCGCCGGAACTGGTAGCGATCGAGCTTCATCCCGTTCGCGAGCTGATCGACCATCAGCTCGGTGGCGGTGACCACGTCCGGGCTGTAACCAGGTTGGCCAGGCGGGTGCAGCGCAGCATGCGGGGCGGGACGCCGCAGGGGTCCGGGACGTGGCTCATATAGGCCGCGGATGCGGGTGCCCGCCCGGCCTTGGTGCCTTTCGTGACGATCACGTGCGGGTTGGCCGTGCACTGGCTGTCGCGGTGGGCCAGGCAACGCTGCAGGACTTGCCAGCTGGCCGGGTCCAGCGGCACCGGGTGCGGGCGCTTGCCGAGCCGGATGGCCCGGTTGACGGTGTCGATGTCTTCGGTGCGCACGTGCCGGGCCTCGCTGCTGGAGACGCCGTGCAGCAGGGCGAGGATGCCCAGCAGCGCCTCGTGCGGGTGGGCCTCCCGGTCGTGGGCGTCCAGGCGAGGAACAGGGCCCGGGCGCTCGCGGTGTTCGCGGTGCTGGCGGCCGCGGCGATGGCGTTTCAGCGCCGGCCGCTGGGTTCTGCTCGGCTGCGGCGCGGCCGTGATGGCCGCACTGCCGTTTGCTTACGCACCGGCGGCGGCGATGTGCCTCGCCCTGGCCGTGGAGGGCGCGGGCATGGTCCTGGTTATGCTCAACGCCTACCGCCGCCTAGCCAGCGAGCCCTCCTGACGTGGGAGGCGTTCGTCCTGGCCCTGCTGGATCTGCCGGCGCTCGGCACCCACGCCGCGCCGCTGCTGTACGCCTACCCGGCGTTCTTCGTGGTCATGGGAGCCGGGGTGCTGCTGGCCGCCGCGTGTGGCGCGGTGCATGCGGCCAGGCTGCGGCGGTAAGGACGTCAGCGCAGCACCGGCCTCGTTACTGGCTTGTACCGGCACCCCTCCCCCCTGCTGGCCGCCCAGGCTGCCGCCGGCCTGCACCCAGGAACATCCCGAAGGAGCCCGCGAGCGCGCTCGCTGACCACCCCCGCATCAGCCGGGCGCTCCGCTCGCGTCGTGGACAGCGTAGTCGAAGGACGCGCGTTCGGGGTTGTCGGTCGACTGCTTGCGCAACGTATCGGTCAGTTCGTTCTGTTCGAGATGAAAGCTTCGACCGTCACGAAGACGGACAGACGCAGCCCATGGCACGAATTTGGTCAGCGGGAAGGCAAGCCCGTCACGCGGCGAGATGTCGATATTGACGCCGGAAATGAACAGCAGGTTCTTGTCGTGATAGGCAGGCTCGCGCCGGATGCTGCGATAGGTGCGATCGAACTCGATTTGGGTACCAGACCGCGCGGCATCAAGCGGGGGATGGCGAGAAGTAACCAAGATCGGCATGGCGGGGCAAGCGCCGTCTCGAGGATATCCTGGCCTTCAGGCCCCTCGGTCGCGGCGCGGCGGAAGAAGAAGAGATCGGCAGTCAGGTGGCGGCCGACCACCGGGGCTTGTCGCCCCACATTTCGGCGGGCAGGCGTTCAACAAAAGCCGGTGCGGCGCGAAATACATTCGATGTGCTCAGGGTCTTGAACAAACCGGCATCGCGGTCGATCAGCCGGTCGAGGTTCAAAAACAGGCCTTCGGGGCGATCTTCGTCAAGGAATTGATTGCCGATGAGAATGGCGGGCTCGCCGCGGAGCCTGCCGCAAAGGATGTGCTCGCAGGCGTGACGATATCGAACTGGCAATGCAGCACCGCGCAGAGCTTTCCGCAATTGTCGCCGAACTCCTGGCTGTCGGTGCGTTGCCGCTGATAGACGCCGAACCGCCTGGTATCGGCGTCATAGCCGACATGGCTTGCCTGGATGATGACGAGATCCTCGCCGTGATGGGAATGCGGCCCTGTGCCGGTCGAGCGCGACGTTGCCGCCGATCAGACCGTGGTCGAACGGAAAGGTTCGAAAATGCTGGGCGATCAGGATGACCGGATAGCCCTGAATTCCCGTCCGAGCAAAACGCGCGCGAAGGCATCATTCTCTCGCGGCGGAATCCGAGCGAGAGGCAGTAGTTGTACAACCGTGGAACGAACTGGCCGTAGCGCATTGCGTGGCCGTCAAGCTGCAGATTCTCGATGAGACGCTGCATCAGCCGGGCCCCGGTTCCCGTTGCGATAGAAACGACGGTCGCACTCCGCCGAGCGACCGGTCAACGAGAGAGTGGCGAACTCCCGACCGCACGGCCGTCCATGCTGCAAGCCGCGGACGGATGGCGTCACTCGGCGGCCTCGGCAAGTTCATCGGTCTCTTTGTTGTAGTCATGGACGACACGGCCATAGGGCAACGTCAGATCGGCCAGGAAATGATGCGCGCCGACCACACGCCGGACCGGGAAATCAGCCACCGGCGCATTGACATGCGGCACCAGGTGCAACCGGCCGGGCCCGAACCAGGAGCCTTCGACGTTGATGTCGGTCAGGTTGATCGCGACCAATTGGCAGACTTCCGCACGGCCGTCGACGCCTGGAATCAATTTCAGATTGATCTGGGTCTTCGACAGCGTCGCCAGCGTGGCCTCGCCGTTGCCGGCCATCGCCTCGTGCTTGTAGCCCATGGTTCCCATGGCGACGAGCTGATCGGCGTATTCCAGCGTTCCGGTCAGCGTGTCCTTGACGATTTCGAGTTTCGGATGCGCATATTTTTTCGGAAAACCCCAGATTTCACGGCCGGCGGCAATCGGCGGATCGTCGTCGAGATACATCTGCGAGACGAAGTTGACCTCTTCGCCGTTGAGGCGCGCCGGGATCACGAGGCCGGATTCGGTGTAGCTGCCGAAGCCCGAGCTGTCCGGCATCTTGATCCATTCGTAATGCATCAGCGGCTGATCGATCGGCTCCAGTGGCTCGGGCAGGCCGGCGCGGATCAGTTCGGGGTCGGTCTCATAGGTGATGACCAGGAACTCCCGATTGACGAAGCGGTAGGGTCCGGCCGGGTAGCTCGGGCCCGCCATCGGCATGGACGGGAGTTTGAGAATATCTGCCTTGCGCATCGAAAAACCCCTTTTCAGTGAGCGGTCCAGCCGCCGTCCACGGGCAGCGTGGCGCCGGTGATCGACCTGGCATTGTCAGTGCAGAGAAAATTCACCAGTGCTGCGCGTTCCTCGACCGTCACGAAGCGCTTGGTTGGCTGCGCGGCGAGCAGTACGTCCGAAATCACCTGCTGCTCGGTAAGGCCGCGCGCCTTGGCCTGTTCGGGGATCTGCTTTTCGACCAGCGGGGTCATCACGTAACCCGGACAGACCGCATTCACGGTGATGCCATGTTCGGCCACTTCAAGCGCCGCGGTCTTGGTGAAGCCGGCGATGCCATGCTTGGCCGCGACGTAGGCCGACTTGAAGGGGGAGGCGACCAGCGCATGGGCCGAGGCGATATTGACGATCCGGCCCCATGATTTTTTCTTCATCCCTGGGATCGCGAGACGGCTGGCATGGAAGGCGCTCGATAGATTGATTGCCAGGATGGCGTCCCACTTCTCGACGGGAAAATCCTCGATCGGCGCGACGTATTGAATTCCGGCGTTGTTGACGAGAATATCGACGCCGCCGAATTCTTCCTCCGTCAGCGCCATCATCCCGCCGATCTCGTTGCCATCGGCCATGTTGGCGTTGCTATAGAGCACCTTGATGTTGTGGCCGTCGGCGATCTCCTCGCGGATGGCCTCGATCTCGTTCGGGTCGCCAAATCCGTTGAGCATGATATTGGCGCCGCTAGCGGCCAGTCCGCGCGCGATACCAAG
This sequence comes from uncultured Solirubrobacteraceae bacterium, assembly GCA_963712675.1. Lineage (GTDB taxonomy): Bacteria > Actinomycetota > Thermoleophilia > Solirubrobacterales > Solirubrobacteraceae > Palsa-465. The sequence goes on along the minus strand of CAVQJF010000011.1, from coordinate 14,584 downwards.
ACCGATTCCGCTGGTCGAACCGGTCACGATAGCGGATTTTCCAGACAGCATTTGCAGGACCAAATCGAGGGGGATGTTTGCGACATCGCGGCCGTCCCGGCTGACGAGAAAGAAGCCGTTACCAACACGCCATTCACCACGATTACCGCGACGCACCATTGCTAGCGGGCGTCTTTGACAGAGGTGTGACTGGCGCCCGGACACGAGACGCCATTTTTGGCGGGATGCACCGTCGCGGGGACACGCTGTCACAAGCGTGTCACCGCTCGTCTGAATTCTAGGGTGTTATTTCCATCAGGAATTCAAGGGTCAAATCATGGACGCGCGAACGCCGAGCTCCGATCCCGCTGTTGCAACCGCGTGGCGGCCCGACCGCTGCAACCGGGTAGCGCTTGTGTTGCAGGGCGGTGGCGCGCTCGGCGCCTATCAGGCCGGGGTCTATCAGGCCCTGCACGAAGAGCGCATAGAGCCGGACTGGGTATGCGGCGTTTCGATCGGCGCTATCAATTCGGCGATCATTGCCGGCAACCCGCCGGAGCGTCGGCTTGAGAGATTGCGAATCTTCTGGGACCGCATCACGGCCCGCAAGGTCTGGCACTACACGCCGGACGGCGACGTCTATCGGAAGGCACGCAACCTTGCGAGTTCTTTCATGACGACGACCCTGGGGCAGCCCGGCTTTTTCAAACCCCACGACGTCAATCCGTGGTTCAGCCCGGCCGGCGCCAAAACCGCCACCAGCTATTACGACACCACACCGTTGCGCGAGTCGCTGCTCGAGCTGGTCGACTTCGATTTGATCAATGCCCGCAAAATGCATTTCGCGGTTGGCGCCGTCAATGTCGTCACCGGAAATTTCCTGTACTTCGACAACAAGAAAGAAGTCATCGGGCCCGAACATGTAATGGCGAGCGGTGCACTGCCGCCGGCCCTTCCGATGGTGAGAATAGGCACCGACTATTTCTGGGATGGCGGCATCGTTTCCAATACGCCGCTGCAGCATCTCCTGGACCAGCAGGACAAGATCAACTCGCTGGTGTTCCAGGTCGATCTGTTCAGCGCCCGCGGTGTGCTGCCGCGCGACATCCAGGAGGTTCTGGCCCGGCACAAGGACATCGTCTATTCGTCACGCACCCGGCACAACACCGATGTGTACAAGCAGATGAACAATCTGAAGACCGATCTCTACAAGGTATTGATGAAGATCCCGGAGGACCAGTTAACGGTGGAGGAGCGTGCCAAGCGCGACAGCTTGATGCATTTGCCGGAGATCACCATCCTGCAGATGATCTATCAGCAGAAGGCCTATGAGGGCGATTCCAAGGACCACGAATTCTCGGCAACGTCGATGCGTGAGCACTGGCAGAGCGGATTGGAGGACACCCGCCGAACCCTGAAGCGGCGGGACTGGCTGGCCTTGCCGGAACCCGGAATGGGTATTGTCGTTCACGACGTTCACCGCGAACGAGACTATTAGCAACGGGGGCCTGCCTGCGCCGGAAATCCGCCGTCCGGATGGGCCGATCCGACCTTCCGGCCGGGCAGACCCTCGGCGGGCGCCTGCGGCTTTCTATTGCTCTCGTTCGCAGCTTGGGAAAGACTGTGGGGGGAGTGTGACTGGGGGAGTGCGATGCGTGATCAGGATGCCGGATTTGACTATCACCGCTATCGAAAGCTGCTGGCGGAAGCCGTCGACGAGCCGAAACGACTGGCGCTGATCGATTTGCTGGTCGAGGAGCGGGCCAGGGATCGGCTGGAGGCTCAGCGTGCCGCGGACCGGAAAGCGATGACCGCGATCACCATCGCCAAGGTGCTTGGCGCATCCCGGCCCTGAGTTACCCGACAAAGACCTGCCTGGGGAATCGGCTGAGGCGAGGCTGGCGATTGAAGCCGCCCGCAGGCGGTGTAGAGTTCGGAGCCGGAGCCGAAGCGACGGCCGGCAGAACCACGAGGACAGCAATGAAGATCAGCTTTCTAGCAACTGCGGCAATTCTGCTGGCGGCGTCGGCACCGTCATTGGCCGCGGACATGTACCTCCGGCACCATCACCATCACCGGCACGCCGCCTGGTCTCATGGCTTGTTCCTCCACAATTACGGTCCGCCCGATTTCTATCCGGGAACAATGGCTCCGCCCGATCGTGTTGTCGTTCCGGTGAGGGGTCAGCCCTATGGGATCTATGATGGCTTCGTCCGGTATTGCGGGCAATCTTCGGCAAATTACGTCGGCCAGGATGGTCGGCGTCACCCCTGCAATTAGGCGGACAGCCCCAGCAAGACAGTTGCAATCGCCAAACCTGCAAGCGCGGGGCGCTCGCTTCCACCCTGTTCTTGATGGGGCTCATTCATGTGCTTGGTCCGGCGAGCCGCGACCGAGCGCAAACTGACCGACCGGGCCTTCGACGTGGAACTCGATTCCAGTCATCCTGGCGAACAGGTCGATATTGATGCTCCCGATCGCGCATCCGCCAAGCCCCATGTCGGTCGCCATCAGGTAGAGCGTCTGGATCAAGACGCCGACATCTTTCAAGATCAGCGAATAGGCGATGGAGCTGTATTTCCATGAAATCCGGTCAAAACGCGCCGCGATCGTGATCAGGATCTGGGGTGCGCCGGGCGCGTCCATCGCGAATTCGGCGGCCGCCAGCTGCGCGTCGAACTCATGCGTGCGCACGCTGATCGGCACCAGAGCGTGCCGGTCGGCATCATAGTGATAGAATCCGCGCGCAAGTCCCTCGCAATTGGCGACGGTCAGATAGAGTTCGAGTTCGTAGGCGCTGCCTCCGGACGGATATGGCCGCGCGGCGTAAGCGACCACCGGACCGCCGTCGCCAGGATCGATCGCGGCTTTTCCATTTCGACTGGACGCGGGCGGTGGCATCGAGAAACTGCGAAAGCTCGGCCAGCGTGATCGGCTGCCGGTCGTCGAAGCTCGCGCGTCGAATGACGTTCACGCAGGAGCTTTGCGACCGGCGAGGTCGCCGGCGAAGGCTCGCGCCGAGAGCTTGCGCAGATCGATTTTTTTTCCCGGCCAGCGCGGGCGCACCGCCGGCGGCGGCGGTATCAGTCCGGCATAAGGATAAAGCCCGCCCAGCGGATTGGCTTGTCGGCCTTCGGTGCTGTGGGTGTGGAACAAGAGATCGTGAAAATCCCACATGACGAGGCTGTCGTCGCCCTCGGTCGCTCTCAGGCCATCGTCGCGCGGCGTCGATCCTGAAGAGGATCTGGCAATCGACCAGCAAGGCGAGCAACTCGGCTCCCGGAAAGCCGTCCTGCCGCCGCAATTTTTTGATTTGTTGCGGCGTGGACAGCAAGGCAATCGCGGCCGCGATCTTCGGGTCGCAAATTCTGAACAACGCGCCGGCACGGGGTGATTCCAGAACCATCTCGCTGCCGCGCCGGCGCAAATAGGCAAATCGCGACAGCACGATAGTGTCGGCGTCGCCGAGCTTCGGCGCTTGCGGCCAATAATCCGGACCCTGCGGTTCGATGACGACCTGATCCCTGCCATCACCCGTCCGCCCGAGGCGGTATTCCAAAAGGCCGCGCCGGGCCAGCCGCCGGACCAACAGATCGATTTCCTTGTCGACCGGGTTGCCGCCGGACGCGAATGAACCGAGCGGCAGACCTGTGCGCAGGCCCTGCGCGCGATCCATGGCGCTCGGCGCTGAACTTTCCCAAGCCGACCGCATAGCCGTCGAAGCAGGCGGCGATGTCTCCGTCCGGCTGCGCTTCGAGCGTGATGTGACCGCTCAGCCGGGCGGAAATGCCGGGTGCCGCGGTCCGCCGCCCTTTGCTTTTTTCCGGGAGCGCGCAAGCCGGCATGCCCCTTAGCTGTGGGGGAGAAACGGCGTCAGTTCGCTTTCCGGCAGCGGCCGATCCCGCAATCCGAGTTTGACCGGAACATCATAAAGCCGGCCCGGCGCGAAGCGGCGATAGAAATGCCGCAGTCCCGGAACGATCACTCTGACGACCGGGACCTCGACGTCGGGCCGCGTCTGATTGAGCACGAGGAAATCGAGGCCGGCGCGCCTGGCGATGATCGACGCAGGCGAGTACCTGATCGCGCGTGTTGTCGAGAGGGCCGAACTTCGAGGAGCCCGGCTGCAGGTTGCCGGATTGCCGCTTGGCGTCAAAAACGGATGGTCCTGCAAGACGCAACGGCGTGACGCCGTCGAGGCTCGGCTTCTCGCCGGTTCCGCCGCCCATCAGGCCGATCGACAGGAATTGGTTCAGCTCGGTCAACGTACGCAGCAACGCAATGCGCTTGTCGAAATGCGCGCCGGAACCGAACTCGATATTTTCCTGCCCGTTCTGCATCCAGTGCAGGATCGCCACATAGGTCGGAACGCCGAGATCGCTGGTGACGTCGAGCACCCAGAGCTTGCGTCCGGCTTCGGCCAGCTGGCTGTGCAGATCGCGGACGTAGGAATCGTCGAACTGGCTCAGATCGACTTCGGCCCGCTGCAATCGATTGTACCACCAGATCGCGTAGGCATCCCGCTCCACCAGTTCGAGGAATCCCTGGACGATGGCTTCCTCAATGGTGTTGCCGGCAGCGCAACCGTTGGAATCCGCGTGGAAGGCGGCAGGGCCGCTATAGAAAAAATACACCAGGCTGGTCGGAATGTATTTGAAGCGTCCATCGCGCAGCGACCAAACCGGCGACCACTCGATCTTGGCAGATGGATCGAACCGCGCCGGGCGCGACTGTGTCTCGCCCGATTATCCGCCGAGCCGGCGTCTGGTGCGCGGGATTGCGCCTCGCTGAACAGCAGGACGTCGTTGGGGAGAATGGCGTCGCCCGGCGCAAAATCCGTGAACCGCCGCGTCACCCTGATCTCGTCGCCCTGAAAAATTCCGGAATAACGCTCGATCGCCTCCATCAGCGCGCTGGCTTCGGCTTGCTCGGCCGTGCTGCCCTTGCCGAAGCTGCCGCCGCTCAATCCCGCCCTGAGTTGGTCGACGTTCTGGGCCGGCGCCGAGAAATTGTGCGTTGCATGATAGTTGGTGTTCATCGGCAAATCGGCTTCGATCCGCTCCAGCCGCGAGACCACGCCGGTGAGAGGGCTCACATGCTTGCGGAAACGCGCCACCGTGGTCCGCGACGAGACGGTCCGATATCCGCCGCTGGTCATGACCAGCTTGGCGCCGGCGCCAAGCTCGATCGGCGCCGGCGCGCGGCGCGGGTCTCGCAGTTTCTTGCTGCCGCAGGTCGGACATTGCGGGCGGGTCGCCACGTAGTGCTTCGCGATGGTCGAGCCCAGCAAATCGTGACTGATGATGTGATCGTTCAACTCGGTGCGAAACCCGGTGGCGATCGCCTTGGCGACTTCGAGGGCGGCAAACTGGATGGCGCCTTGTCCGAGCGTGTCGCGGGCGAGCGGCGAAACCGCGACCAGCGCGCGCTGGCCCGCGATCGAGAAACCCCTTGACCTCCCTGTTCCGGATCATGCGGTCGAACAGGCAGGTCCAGCAGGCGCCCTTGCCCGGCTCTGAACACGGGGCCCACCAGCGGAAAGGCGCCGGAGGGTTGTACGAGCAGCCAGGGCGTCCGATCCGACAACCCGCTGCCGGTTCAATTCGGCCAGTCGCCGTTCGAGATAATCGTTGACCAGCGTGACCGTCAGGTCGGGGGACCGGTCGACGACGCGAACGCCGAGCTTGCCCAGCGCGGCGCCGAGTTCGGCCGCGCCGTGCACGTCGATCGACTTCAACACGCACGCGACAGTTTCCGAGATTTTGCTCCGCGATTCCTGGCGGCAGGCCGAGGCTCGCCCAATAGCCGGCCTCGGCGCCGGCGGAAGAGCGCGTTGCCGGAACGATGTAACGGCGCTCGATAAGCCGCTTGAGAGCTTCCTCGATCTTGTCGGATGGAAAACTCCGTCCGAGCTCGCGAACGAGCTCCGGAAGGCTCTTTCCGCCCTTTCCGATGGCGGAGGCGAGGGCACAATAAAGCTCGCCGTGAAGGAAGAACTTCCGATCCTCGGAGTACAGGCAGACGACGTCGGGCGGCAGCACATAGACGGAGAAATTCGGCGCGAATTGCGGGGACGTCTTTGCCGGCGTTCCTGGACTTGGTCCGGCGACCGCCCGTTGCGCCGTCAGCGCGCGCAACCTGCTTGCCGCTCCGGCTCGGTTTTGGCGGGCGTATTTTCCGGCCACCGGATTTCTTTCCTCCAGTTCGGGCGCCTGCGTTTTTCGACAAGGTTGGGGACCCATTCGGCCGTCATGGGCGCGGCCGCACCACCGCGCGTAGGCGGCCCGCACGCAAGAAAACATGGATTGGCCGGGTCGACCTCGTCGAACCCGGCCAATAATGATCTGTCAACGCAGTCGGAAAGCGGTCTGACTCAGCAGAGGCGGCAGGCACCCCAGGACAGACAACCGCAACCGCAACCGCCGCAACCACCGCAGCCTCTGCAACCGCGGCAGCCTCTGCAGCCCCGGCAACCCCGGCAGCCACCGCAGCCGCGTGCTTCCTGTACGCCGCTCTTGGCAGCCGCAGCGTTCTCCTTGTCGAAGACATAGAACGTCGCCAAGCTGACGTCAGCGATTTCTTCCTCGCCAAGCGTGAACCCGTGACCCAGCCCAGTGACCGGCGTATTCGCCGCGTCCGTCGTCGGCGCGACTGCTGCGGACGCGCCTCCTACCAGTGAAAAAGTCAATCCGGCGGCGCCTAGCACCGGAACGGATTTCGCCATACGCTTGCTCTTCGAAGCATGTTTCACTTGTCGCTCCTCCATACCTGGGAAAAAATGGTTCGAGTCCAGCACGTAACTGTACCCCGTGAAAATGCGCCGTGCAAGGCGGTCGCATCCGCCGATCTATTAGACAACTTCTTCATATTGCATTCATCTTCATGAACGACGTCAGTGCCATTTATCATCCAAATCGCCGTTCAAGATCCGCTTTGTCCCGACAACCTCAACGCGCGCAAGTCGGGAACAGCCACCAGCTTACGGCGCGCCTCGTCGCCCACCTGTGAAGCACTTCACAAGTTTGCATCGAGGTCAGCAATGAACGATCCGATGCCTCGGTGTGGGCCATGACCGAGACCTATCGCTTCGTTGATTGTGCCCCGGCGGAATCGGAGGAGCGCCGCGTCTATCCTTGCATTCGCTTAACCCCACCTTTACTGAGGCCAAGGACGTTTACTGAATAAGGACGTTTGCTGAAAAAGGACGTGTGCTGGAAAAGGTCTTGGCCTCACAATCATATGTCGGCAGAGAAGCGGCGTCGGTTCAACCAAGGTCCGATGAATGCGGCGCAGCGACCGTACAGGCTTGAACGGAGAAACCGACATGGTCGATTATCATGGACGTTTTGCCTGGTACGAGCTGATCACGACGGACGTCGCGGCTGCCCAGGCCTTCTACACCAAGGTCGTCGGCTGGGGCGCGCAGGAGGCTTCGACGCCCGGTCTGCCTTACACTCTCTTTACCGCCGGCAAGGCCTCGGTCAGCGGGTTGATGGATCTGCCGGACGAGGCGAGGAGAAAGGGTGCGACGCCGAGATGGGTCGGATATGTCGGCGTCAAGGACGTGGACGCCACGGCCGACCGGCTCAAGGCTCTTGGCGGGGCCGTGTACGTCCCGCCGACGGACAGCAACATCGGCCGCATTTCGGTCGTCGCTGACCCGCAAACCGCGAACCTTGCCCTGGTTCAGGGGCTGAAAACCGGCCAACGGCAGGCCCCCGCCGAGTTCGGCAAGCCGGGACGGGTGGGCTGGCACGAGTTGCTCGCCGCCGATTGGCGGAAGGCGTTTGCTTTCTATGGCGAGCTTTTTGGCTGGCAGCGAACGGATACTGAAATCGACCTGACGAATACGTATCAGTTGTTCTCCGCGGGCGGGCAGACGATCGGCGGCATGTCCACCAAGCGGCCGACGGACCCGGTCCCATACTGGCTTTACTACATCAACGTCGACGACATCGACGCGGCCGCGGAGCGCGTGAAGACCGCGGGCGGTCGGATCTTCGAGAGCCCGGTTCAAATGCCGGGCGGAAGCTGGATCGCCCGATGCGGGGATCCTCAGGGCGCCGCGTTCGCGCTTCAGGGAGAGCGAAACCAGGACGCGGTCGGCTGGTCCACCGAGTGGGGCGGGTTTTCGTCGAAAGGCAGACTGGTCAAACCTCCGAGGTAACGGCCGGCTCCGGGGCTCGGCTGCCTGGCTCCCTCGATCGGGCTCCCTGTCAGGCTGGCTTGGCCGCCGTGATCGCCGGCTTGGGGGGTGGCTTGTCCTGCCTTTTCGACCAGGAGATGTAGTAGGCGACGATGGTCATGATCGCTATTCCGGTCATGCTGACGAAAATCTGCGCGAACAGCGAACCTGAACTCAGCATCAATTCAAAATGCCCGACAAAGGACAGGAAGACGCCGACGCAGAACACGGCCAGCGACTGCTGGCCGCAAACGATAACGGGATCGAAAATCCGCCACTGCAGACCGGACCAGTCCTTGGGTACAAACCTGATGACCAGGATCACGATGACGGCAAAATGCACGAAGCGATAGGGCGCGAGGTTGGTCTTGTCGTTGGGGTTGAACGTATCATAGAGCCAATGCGGGAACAGGGCTCCGAAGTCCGGAAACTTGCCCGCCATCGTCATCACCAACGCAAAGATGAGATAGGCGATGCAGAAGTAGAGTGTGGCGCGCGCATCGATAATCGATCGCGATCTCGACGGTCCGCCCAGCGCGCACCATGAGCCGAACACAAAAAGCACCTGCCAGCAGTACGGATTGAAGTACCAGGTGCCGCCGGGATAGGCCGGCAAATTCCATTCAAAGTGCCGGGCGGCGAGCCACAACGCAATCGAGGCCAGCATCGTCAAATTGGGCCGGCGCAGCATCATCCACAATACCGGCGGAAACAATCCCATCAGCACGATGTAGAGCGGAAGCACGTCGAGATTGACCGGCTTGAATTTCAGCAGCAATCCCTGACGCAGGGTTTCGATCGCGTTGTCTCCGGCGAGGCCGGCGACGTTGAATTCGTTGATGATGTCCGGATCGCTGTAGCGAAACGCGACGTAGCCGATCGAGACAATATAGATCACGAACAGGATGATATGCGCGACATAGAGTTGCCAGACCCGCTTGGTCAGGCGGGTGGCGCCGACAATGAAGCCGCGTTCCAGCATCATTCGGGCATAGACAAAGGAGGCGGTATATCCCGAAATAAAAACGAAAAGGTCGGCCGCGTCGCTGAAGCCATAATTTCTCGTGGTGATCCAGTTCACCACGTTGTCGGGAATGTGATCCAGAAAGATCGCCCAGTTTGCGACCCCGCGAAACAGGTCGAGGCGGAGATCGCGTCCTTTGGGGGGCAGGGTTGCTTTGATTTCCATGGGTGCCGTTCTTAAAATAGCGCTTTCAAGAAGATCTCGCCGGACAGCCATGCGGGCAAGACCGGCCACGATTGTCACCGCGCCGCATAATGACTATACCGGTGCGGAAAATGTAACATCCAGGCCGGGAATCACCGATTCAAATTCCTGAAAATTGGCTTTATACCATCTCGGCCGCATCCACCACGCGCTTCCGAGCTGTATCTCTCACGGGGCCCTATCAGCCATGACCGCACGTATCTTTAAGCCCGCCAAAAACGCGATGCAATCGGGGACCGCCAATTCCCGGGAATGGCAGCTCGATTACGAACCCGAGCAGCCGCGCGCGATTGAGCCACTCATGGGCTGGACCAGTTCGGGCGACATGAAGCAGCAGCTCACCCTTCGCTTCGATACCAAGGAAGACGCTGTCGCCTATTGCGAGCGTGAGGGCATCGCCTATCAGGTCATTGAACCGAAGGCGCCGGTGCACCGGCAGGCCGCCTACGCCGACAATTTTGCATTCCGGCGCGGTGAGCCCTGGACCCATTAAGAGCCGTGAACTCATTGAGGCCCGGAACTGGCGAAAATTATCCCGGCATTCACGGCAGGACCGAAAGTTGAGGTTGCGCCGGACGGCTGCGCAATGACACCATGACCCGAGCCCCGTGCGCAAATTGCGGCGCACTATAAACTCCTGAAAGCCATGCCGCTTCATTCCAGCATCGATCCCGCCTCGTCCGATTTTGCCCGCAACGCCGAAGCCATGCGGACGTTGGTCGCGGAGCTCCGGCTAAAGCTCGATGAAGTGGCCGGGGGCGGCGGCGAAGCGTCGCGTGCCAGGCACACCTCGCGCGGCAAGATGCTGGCGCGTCAGCGCGTCGATCTGCTGACCGATCCTGGAACGGCGTTTCTCGAGCTGTCGCCGCTCGCCGCCTACGGGCTGTATGGCGGCGATGTCCATTCCGCGAGCATCGTTACCGGGGTGGGGCGGATATCGGGGCGCGAATGCATGATCGTCGCCAACGATGCGACCATCAAGGGCGGCACCTACTATCCGATGACGGTGAAGAAGCACCTTCGAGCGCAGGATATCGCGCGCCAGAACAATCTGCCCTGCGTTTACATGGTCGATTCAGGTGGGGCATTTCTGCCGCAGCAGGACGAGATTTTCCCCGACGAGAGGCATTTCGGCCGCATCTTCTACAATCAGGCGCAGATGTCCGCCGCCGGCATTCCGCAAATCGCGATCGTGATGGGCTCCTGCACCGCGGGCGGAGCCTATGTTCCCGCGATGTCGGACGAAAGCATCATCGTGCGCAATCAAGGCACGATTTTCCTCGGCGGACCGCCGCTGGTGAAGGCAGCAACCGGGGAAGTCGTCACCGCGGAAGAGCTTGGCGGCGCCGACGTGCACTCCCGGCAATCCGGCGTCACCGATCATTATGCGCAGAACGACAGCCATGCGATTGGAATTGCGCGGCGTATCGTCGCCACGTTGAAGCCGCCGCAGCGCGCCGCCCTGAACATGCGTGAACCGCGCGAGCCGCTGTTTGCGCCCGAGGAAATCTACGGCGTGGTTCCGGTCGACGGACGCAAGCCGTTCGACGTGCACGATATTATTGCGCGGCTGGTCGATGGTTCGGAATTCGACGAATTCAAGAAATTGTACGGCCAGACCCTGATCTGCGGCTTCGCCCATATCTGGGGTTATCCGGTCGGTATCATCGCCAATAACGGAATCCTGTTCAGCGAGAGTTCGCTGAAGGGCGCCCACTTCATCGAATTGTGCTGTCAGCGAAATATCCCGCTGGTGTTCCTGCAGAACATCACCGGCTTCATGGTCGGCAAGAAGTACGAGGCGGGCGGCATCGCCCGCGACGGCGCCAAGCTCGTGACGGCGGTGGCGACCGCGGGCGTGCCGAAATTCACCATCGTGATCGGCGGTTCCTACGGCGCCGGCAACTACGGAATGTGCGGCCGCGCCTACAGCCCGCGGTTTCTCTGGATGTGGCCAAACGCCCGCATTTCGGTGATGGGGGGTGAGCAGGCGGCGATGGTGCTGAGCCAGTTGCGCCGCGACAATATCGAAGCCAGGGGCGGCAGCTGGTCGATCGAGGAGGAGAACGAGTTCCGGGCACCGACGCGCGCGCAATTCGAAGCCCAGGGCAATCCGTATTACGCCACCGCGCGGCTCTGGGACGATGGCGTGATCGATCCCGCCGACACCCGGCTGGTGCTCGGCCTCGGCCTTTCCGCGGCGGCCAACGCGCCGATCGAGGCGACGAAATTCGGCCTGTTCAGGATGTGATGATGGATCGCCCCGCGCCGTACCGGCGATTTCACACTTTGCTGATCGCCAATCGCGGCGAAATCGCCTGCCGCGTGATCCGTACCGCGCGGGCGATGGGCCTTCGCTCGGTTGCGGTCCATTCCGAAGCCGACCGTGGCGCGATGCATGTCGCCGAAGCCGACGAGGCCGTGCTGCTCGGGCCGGCGCGGGCGCGGGACAGCTACCTCAATATCGAGCGCGTGATCGAAGCGGCGCGCCAGAGCGGCGCCGAAGCCGTGCACCCCGGCTATGGATTCCTGTCGGAGAATGCCGGGTTCGCCCAGGCCTGCGTCGACGCCGGATTGGTGTTCGTCGGTCCGACCGCCGATATGATGATCGCGATGGGCTCGAAATCCGGATCCAAGGCCTTGATGGAAAAGGCCGGCGTGCCGCTGGTGCCGGGCTATCACGGCGAAGCGCAGGACGAGGCGATCCTGGCTGCGGCCGCCGACAAAATCGGCTTTCCGGTGCTGGTCAAGGCCTCCGCCGGCGGCGGCGGCCGCGGCATGCGGATCGTGCGGGCGGCCGGCGAGCTTGCGGCGGCCGTCGTCAGCGCCAAGCGCGAAGCGAAGGCGGCCTTCGGCGACGATCGCATGCTGATCGAGAAATACGTCGATAATCCGCGTCACATCGAAGTCCAGGTGATCGGCGACAGCCACGGCAATCTGGTGTCGCTGTTCGAGCGCGAATGCACCTTGCAGCGGCGGCATCAGAAGGTGATCGAGGAAGCGCCGTCGCCAACCCTCAATCCCGCACAACGTGAGGCCGTGTGCGCTGCGGCGCGCAAGGCCGCCGCGGCGGTCAATTATGTCGGCGCCGGCACCATTGAATTTGTGTCCAACGGCAAGGATGTGTTCTTCATCGAGATGAACACACGGCTGCAGGTCGAGCATCCCGTGACCGAGCTGATCACGGGGATCAATCTGGTCGAATGGCAATTGCGGGTCGCGTTCGGCGAAAGACTGCCGCTGGCGCAGCAGGATATCGGATTCCACGGCCACGCCATCGAAGCCCGGGTTTACGCGGAAAATCCGCAGAAGAATTTCATGCCGTCGGTCGGCCGGATCAAGACCTGGCAAATGCCGCCGGCTGTGGATGGCCTGCGTATCGATGCAGGCTATCGCAAGGGCGATACCGTCTCGCCCTATTACGATGCGATGCTCGCCAAGGTGATCGCCTGGGCGCCGACGCGTCAGGCCGCGATCGACAAGCTCAATCACGGACTTCAGGAAACCGATGTCCGCGGCGTCATCACCAACATCCCGTTTCTTTCCGCGCTGGTGACGCACCCGGATGTGCGTGCCAATGCGATCGACACCGGCTTCATCGAGCGGGAGTTGAAGAACCTGACGGCGGGGACGCACCAGGCCGGCGAACTCGAACTCGGCGCTGCCGTGGCCACCATCCTGGCCGGGGAAAGGACCGCGGCGGGTGGCGATGTGCACTCGCCGTGGCAAACCTTCGGCTGGATGCCGGTCGGCCGGCGGCAACGGGCGTTTTCGTTCCGTCACGGCCACGGGGCCGAGCACAAGGTGACCCTGCGCTATGGCGCTGGACCTTCGACCGCTGATGGTCGGCGAACGGGAATTTGCCTTTGCCTATTCGGTCAACGCCGAAGGCGAAATCGATTTGACCCTCGACGGTGTCATATCGCGCGTGGTGTCCATGATGGAGGAACACGAACTCTATTTGCGGACGCGCAACGGCCGCTTCGAGCTGCACTGGGTCGATCCGTTCGGCGGCGACGACGAGGAGCAGGTCGGAGAAGACAAAATCGTGGCACCGCTGCCGGGTACCGTCGTGGCGTTGCTGGCGGAAGAGGGCGCGACGCTGGAGAAGGGCGCGCCCATCCTCACCCTTGAAGTCATGAAGATGGAGCAGACGTTGCGCGCGCCGTTCGCGGGTGTGCTGAAAAGGATCAAATGCAAGGTCGGCGATATCGTGCAGGAAGGCGTCGAACTCGCCGAAGTCGAGCCGGCTGCCGGATGAGAGCCGCATGAGCGATCAGGTGCGCATCGTCGAGGTCGGGCCGCGCGACGGCTTGCAAAACGAAAAGATGCCGGTCAGCGTCGCGGACCGCATCGCGTTCATCGACGCGCTGATCGGGGCCGGGCTTCAGACAATTGAGGTCGGGGCCTTTGTGTCGCCAAAGGCGATCCCGCAAATGGTGAATTCGGACCAGGTGCTGCGCGGTATCGGCCATCCCGCGAACAGCGAATTCCATGTGCTGGTGCCGAACGAAAAGGGCTACGACACGGCGCGCGAGGCCGGCGCCAAGGTGATCGCGGTGTTCGCGGCGGCCTCGGAGCGTTTTTCGCGCGCCAACATCAATTGCTCGGTGGCTGAGTCGATCGAACGCTTCAAGCCGGTGATCGACCGCGCCAAAGCGGATGGCGTCAAGGTGCGCGGCTATGTCTCCTGCGTGCTGGGTTGCCCGTATGAGGGAGAAGTGTCGCCACAGGCCGTCGTGGATGTGGCGGAGGTGTTGTGGAATCTCGGCTGCTACGAGGTCTCGCTCGGCGACACCATCGGCGTCGGCACGCCGGTCAAGACCCGGCGTCTGTTGCGTGCCGTGGCCGGCGCCGTGCCGATGGCCAGAATTGCGATGCACTTCCATGACACCTACGGACAGGCCTTGGCCAATCTCTATGCGGGCATGGAGGAGGGCGCGCGCGTGATCAATTCCGCGGCTGGCGGTCTCGGTGGCTGCCCCTACGCGCCCGGCGCAACCGGCAACGTCGCGACAGAGGACGTGGTTTACATGCTGGAAGGCATGGACATCGCGACGGGGGTCGATATGCAAAAGCTGGTGGCGGCCACCAACAGGATCAGCGGTCTGATCGGCCGGCCACCGGTCAGCCGCGTCGCCTCAGCTATCAATGCTAGTAAGCGGGCGATGAAGTAGTCAGGCTTTCGTTTA
>CAVQJF010000010.1:0-558909 GCA_963712675.1 uncultured Solirubrobacteraceae bacterium | reverse complement strand
CTGCCGCAAATGCCCTGCAAATCGGCAACTTGTAATGAAGAGGTTTCCGGTTCGATTCCGGAGGCAGGCTCTGAGAAGTAGCTGGTAATCAGCTTAGGAGGCTTCCGGCGCCTGTTTGGACCCGCGCGCCGGCCACGGGCGTGGGGCCGTGCGACTTGAGCGGTGCAATGATCGGCGTCGGGCGAGGTGCTCGGTGGTTGTCCCGGCTGAGGTGCGTCGATTGCGGCCGGCTAGGTCTTGTGGTCTACGAGAATGATCCCGTAGACGACCGCCGCGGCGCACGCCGTGAAGGCAACGAGCGCGAGTAGCCCGTAGATCGACGCCGCGACGTTGCGGTCGGCCCGGCGAGCGTCAGAGAACCGTGCGGCGCCGAGGACGGCGAGAGAGAACACAACCGTGACGCCAACCCCCGCACCCAGCGAGCTGAGCACCATCTTCGACAGAGCAGTCGCGAGCGTGATCACCGCGACACCGGCGCTGGCGTCGGTTCGTCACTGTTCGGCATGCCGTTCCGTCGCGGTAACCGGCGCGCGAAAATCGCGACCAGCAGCGCGAGGCTCGCGACTGAGATCAGCAGCGGCCCGAGCGCGCCCGACCCGAAGATGTTGGAAACCTCGTACGCGGCAGCTCCAATAACCCCCGCTGCGGGCAGGGTCAGGATCCACGCTCCGACGATGTTCCCGGCGACGCCCCACCTGACTGCCGAGAAACGTTTCGCGGCGCCGACCCCCATGATCCCGCCGGAGATCACGTGCGTGGTCGAGAGTGGGTAGCCGGCGCTCGAGGCGGCCAGGATCACCGCCGCTCCGGCTCCCTGGGCTGCGAATCCTTGTGCGGGGTCCATCTTGATGATGCGGCTGCCCATCGTGCGGATGATGCGCCAGCCGCCGGTGAACGTGCCGGCCGCGATCGCGCTGGCGGCTGAGATCACGACCCAGTCAGGGACGTGGAAGCCCTTCGCCTTGATCGTGCCGTGGGCGATCAGCGCCAGTGTGATCACCCCCATCGTCTTCTGCGCATCGTTGGTGCCGTGCGAGAGCGCAAGCAACCCCCCGGACGCGACCTGCCCCGCACGAAACGTCCGGCCAACGTAGCCCGGGCGGAGCTTGCCGACGATCACGTAGCTGATCGTGATCGCGATCGCGCCGACCACGAAAGCCAACACCGGCGCGATCAGCGCCGGAACGATCAACTTGCTCACCAATCCGTGGCCGTTGACGGCCCCGGATCCGTTCGCGACCCAGACGGCGCCGACCAAGCCGCCGATCAGCGCGTGCGAGGAGCTCGAAGGCAGCCCGAAGTACCACGTCGCGAGGTTCCACGCGATCGCTCCGATCAGGCCCGCGAACACGATTGTGGTCGTGACCGACCCACCCGATACGAACCCCTTCCCTACCGTCGCCGCGACCTTCAGCGAGATGAACGCGCCGGCGAAATTCAACAGCGACGCGAACGCGATCGCAACACGCGGTGGCATCGCACGCGTTGAAATCGTGGTCGCGACCACGTTCGCTGTGTCGTGAAAGCCGTTCGTGAAGTCGAACGCGAGCGCTGTTGCGACGACGATCACAAGAATGGTGTCGCCGCCCACCTAGAAACCCCTCATGCGTTCTTGATCACGATCCCCTCGAGGATGTACGCGGCCCGCTCACAGGCGTCGATCGCGTCCTCTAAGCGCTCGAAGATGTCCTTCCAGCGGATCACGAACATCGGATCGATCCCCTGCTCGAACAGAGCCGCGATCGCCTCGCGCACGATCCGGTCACCCTCGTTCTCAAGACGGTGCGTCTCGACGGTCTGCGTGCTGATGTCCTTGAACCCCCGGATGCGCGGGATCGCTTCGGCGAGCTGACGGGTGGCTGCAAGTAGTACGTGCGTCAGACGGATCGCCTGCTCCATCGGCGCCTCGATCTTGTACAGGCCCATGTAGTCCGCGACCTCCTCGGTGTAGTCGACGATGTCGTCGAGCACCGAGGTCAGCTCGAGAATGTCTTCCCGGTCGATCGGAGTCACGAACGTGTGGTTCAGGCGGTGGATGATGTCGTGCACGATCCGATCGCCCTCCTGCTCACAGATCAGAATGTCTCGCGCAAGACCCGCCCGCTCGGGATAGCTGCCGACCATCTGATCGAGCAGGTCCGCCGCCAGCACGATGTTCGCGCCCGCCTCCTCGAACAAGTCGAAAAACTCCCGATCGCGCCCAAGAAAGAGCCGTTCTAAGCCAGGCAAAAGGGCAACTCAATGAGCATCGTGATTAGCGATCCGATCGTGCAGACGACGGCATCTCTCGGGCGATCGGCCGTCGCCAGAGCCGTGGTGTGGCGGCAAGCTACACAATCCCCCGGCCGGATGTAAACGAATTGTGAAGCGGCGACCAGCACGCCTGACCGAACACACGGCACGACCGCCCGGACCCCAACTGGCACTGTTCCGTCCATCCCGGCAGCGCTTGACATGTCCGAGCGCCCAACCTAAAGTCGGTGTGACGGGAGGCGTGTGCGGCTCCGGACCTTCCACCAACGGCAAGGGCGGCGGTGAGGAGACAGTCGAAGTCGATGGTGCTCGGGTTCGATGCGTGCGCGGTCGCGCAATTGGAACCCGTGGCCTTTGGTGTCGCTAGCCGCCGGGTGACGCTGCGATGCTGCCGTGGAGCGCTGACGCTTCTCGTGATGCTAGGGGTCCTGGCGGTGTGCTTGCCGCCGTCGGCGTCGGCCGTGACGACCCCACCTGAGCCGACCTGGGTCACGAATGGGGATGTCGACGCGATCGCGGTGGATGGCGGCAGCGTCTACATCGGCGGCCGCTTCAGCTATGTCGGGCCGAATACCGGCGCTGGCGTGGTTCTGTCGGCTTCGGCCGCTGCGCCGTTAGTTTCGCTGCAGCCCACCGAGCAGAATTGCTGCGTCTTCGCGGCAACCGGGACGAGACCTGCGGTCGGCTCCTCGGTCAGTGACGTCAACGCCAGCGTTGCCGATGGCGCCGGTGGCTATTTCGTCGCCGGGAGCTTCAACGCGGTTGAGGGGGTGCCGGCCCAGGGTGTCGTTCATATCCTCGCGAACGGATCGGTCGATCGGAAGTTCGCTGCCAAGGTGACGAACGGAACCGTCGACGCGTTTGCCCTGTCGGGGTCGACGCTTTATCTGGGCGGCACCTTCAGCGCCGTCGACGGTAGCCAGCGCCTGTCGCTGGCGGCTGTCAATGCGACTACCGGGCGCCTGTCGAGTTGGAATCCGCACGTGCAGCCGACTTCGTGCTGCACGAGCGACGACGTGCGCTCGCTGGTCGTGTCGGGGTCGACCGTTTACGCGGGCGGAGCGTTCAGCAAGGTCGGGCAGCAAGCCCGCGCGAACCTGGCCGCGATCAACGTGGCCACCGGAATGGCGACCGCGTGGAATCCGTCTCCCAACCAACCTGTCAACGCGTTGGTGTTGTCCGGGTCAACGCTGTACGTCGGCGGAGCGTTCACCTCGATCGGCGGCGTCTCGCGCGACTTTCTTGCCGCTCTCGACGCGACCACGGGCGCGGCGACGTCGTGGGATCCGAATCCCGGTCCCGTGAACACCGCCAAAGTTGTTGCTTTGGTGCTATCAGGCACGACGCTCTACGTCGGTGGAGCATTCACGACGATCGGCGGCGAGCCGCGCACGGACATCGGCGCGGTCGACGCCGTGACCGGCGCCGCGACGGCTTGGGATCCGGACGTAGACGGCGTCGTCAACACGCTGGCGCTGTCTGGATCGACCTTGTATGCCGGCGGACAGTTCGGAACGATCGCCGGTCAGACCCGGCACGGCCTGGCCGCCATCGACGGATCATCTGGTCTGCCGAGCGCTTGGAACCCGAACCCGGACGGCCGGGTGAGCACCGTGTCGAGCTCGGGGGGAACCGTGTTCGCCGGAGGCTCGTTCAACTCGGTCGACGGCGTGGCGCGCAGCAACGTGGCGGCGATCGACGCGACAACGGGCAGCGCTACTGGTTGGGATCCGGAGGCCGACAGCACGGTAACGACGCTGGCCGCCGACGGTTCGACGATCTACGCGGGCGGGTTTTTCAGCGAAATCGGCGGTCAGCCCCGCGTATTGCTGGCTGCACTCGACGCAACGACCGGCGTGGCGACGCCGTGGAACCCACAGCCGAACCGATCCGTGAACGCGATCACCGTGTCCGGCTCAACCGTGTATGTGGGAGGGAGCTTCAACCAGGTCGGCGGCGTCGCTCGGAGCGCGATCGCGGCGCTCGATCCGCTCACCGGTCTGGCAACGCCCTGGGATCCGGACGGCAACGGCGCGGTCGATTCAATCGCGGTGGCGGGCCCGACCGTCTACGCGGGCGGCGCCTTCTCACAGATCGGTGGGCAGACGCGCAATCTGATCGCCGCACTCGACGCGAACACTGGACAGGCGACCGCCTGGAACCCGAACGGGACCCTGCACAATGCCTTCGACCCGTCCGTGAACGCAATCGCGCCAGACGGAGCGACCGTCTACGTCGGCGGACACTTCACTCAGATCGGTGGGCAGACGCGACAGAACCTCGCGTCGCTTAGCGCCTCGACAGGGGCCGCGACCCCTTGGAACCCGAGCGTCTCCGATCCGGATACGCCAGCTTTCACATACCCAACCGTCGATGCCCTGACGGTGTCGGGCCCGACCGTGTACGCCGGCGGTTACATGACCCAGATCGCCGGTCAGAAGCGCGCCTTCGTCGCTGCGCTGTCGGCGACGAAGACGGCGGTGACATCGTGGAACCCGTCCGCCGGTGACCGCGTGAACGCGATCGCGGTGACGGGCTCGAGTGTGTACGTCGGAGGCGACTTCAGTGCGGTCGGCACACTCACCTCGGGGGGCTTCGCAGCGTTCCCTCTGTCCTGAGGGAAGGGCGTCGCCTGTCTCTCAGGACGGCGGGAACGCCGCGATCGCTCCGCGCTCGAGGTCGTTCACGTTGAAGAAGTAGCCGCCGACGTCGACGGCGGACGGGCTGGCGGCGATCGAAAGCACGCCCCGGTCGAATGCCGGGTCCCAGCTGGTCGCTTTCGCGGTCGTCGCAGACAGCGCCGCGGCATTCTGGCGAGACTGGCCTCCTATCTGGCTGAAGAACCCCCCGACGTACACCGTCGAGCCGACCACCGAGATCGTCTGGACGCGCGTGTTTTGAGGATGGCCGGTGAGTCCGCCGAACGTGGCACCGGGAGCCCAGTTCGTCGCTGTCCCGGTCGATGCGTTGATGGCGGCGAGCGCGAGCCGGCCCTTCCCACCGACCTTCGCGAACGAGCCGCCTATGTAAACAACCGGTCCAACGGGCTCGAGCGTGTCGACGTCGGCGCGGGAGCCGTTCGATCCGACTACGGACGGGTCCCACGAGGTTGGAGCGCCTTGATCGAAAGGGTTGGCGTCGACGGCCGCGATCGCGGTGCGCGCCTGAGTTCCGACCTGCGAGAACCCCCCGCCTATGTACGCCAGATTCGCCGCGATCGAGATCGCAGTCACCTCACCATTCGAGTCGGGATCCCACGCGTAGACCGTCGAGCCGGTGGCAGAGTCAACCGCGGCGAGGTTGTTTCGCGGCTGGCCATCGACCTGGCTGAAGCCGCCGGCCAGATAGACCGTTGATCCAGACACCGCAACGGTGTCCACGCCGCCGACGATGGCTGGGTTCCAAGCGGTGACGCTGCCCGTCCCGGTATCGAGCGCGGCCAGGCGCGCTCGAGACGCGCCGCCGATGTGTTGGAAGCTCCCGGTCGCGTACAGGGTCGAACCGTCGAGCGTCAGCGAATCGACCGCGCCGTCAGCCCCCGGGTTCCATGCTGTCGGTTGTAGCGTCGTAGCGTCAACAGCGGCGAGGTTCTGGCGCGCCACTCCGCCGACGGAGTTGAAATTGCCGCCTGCGAAGACGTTAGAACCCGACACCGAAACCGTGGACGGCTGCCGATCCGGGTTCGGGTTCCACGACGTCGCCGCACCTGAGGTCGCGTCGACCGCGGCCAGGCCGAGGCGAGACTGACCGCCGATCGCGTTGAAGCTGCCGGCCACATAGACGGTCGATCCGGAGATCGCGAGGCTTCGGACATCGCCGCCCGAGGACGCGAACAGCGTCGGCATCGGATCCCAGGACATCAGCGCCCCCGTGCCCGTGTCGAACGCCGCAAGCCCATCGCGCGGCTGCCCGTCGATCTTGGTGAAGGAGCCGCCGGCATAGAGCGTCGAGCCCGATAGCGCGAACGTCGCGATCCCAGCTAGCTGGTTCGGCTCGGGGTCCCAAGCCGTGACGGCCCCCGATGCTGCGTCGACGGATCCGAGCGACGAGCGCCGCTGCCCGTCGATCTTGTTGAAGTTGCCGGCAAGGTAGACCGTCGAGCCGGCGACGGCGATCTGCTCGACATCGAGCCCGCTGATGCTCGGATTCCATCCAATCGCCTGGCCGGTGGTCGCATCGACGGCGGCGATGGCTGTCCGCTTCTGGCCGCCGATCTTGTCGAACAGGCCACCGACATACACAGTCGAGCCCGAGACGGCGATGGCGCCAACCGACGCGGCGAACGTATCCGGAGAGACGGTGTGCGGTTGCGGCGCCCATGGGAGCGCACGGCCGGTGGTGGCGTTGAGGGCGGCCAGACAGCTGCGTGAGGCGCCGCCGATCGAGGTGAACACCCCTCCGACGTACAGGGTCGAGCCCGACAGTGCCAGCGGGCCGACGAAGCCATTCGGGTTCGGCTTGAACGTCGTATCGAGCGTGCCGTCGGCCCGCAAGTGGGCTAGATAATTCCGCCCGATCCCATCAACGGAGGTGAAATCTCCGGAGATGTAATAGCCGCCGGCACCGTCGGAGATGCTTTGCGAGACGGCGCCAGCGAACTGACCCGTCACGGGCCCGAGTGGCGTGTACGGCGACAGCACCGCACCCGTCTGTGGCGACAGCATCACCGCGCCTCCCGTATCGGGCCCCAGATAGCCAAAGCTACCTCCGACGTAGAGCGTGTTACCGGACTGGACGAGCGAGTCCACGTTGCCATCGGTGACCCACGACGAGAACGGCTGAGTCGGCGTACTGGCCACCGCAACCCGTGCCACCCCCAACAGCGCCACGAACGTCGCGAGCGCCGCAACCGCCGCCGATGATCGTCGCCTCCGCTTAGCGCTCACCTATTTGCAGACTTTAGGTGCGCAAGGTGTCGGCGTCAACAGTGCGACGGCGCCGGACGACCGCATCTCAGGCGGCCGATGTACTGCGTCCCACGCCGAGCACCATCGCGCCGGGAGGCTCCGCCGCGTTGCACCGTCGCCGACCCGGCCAGTGTCCGTCTGGCGATCCCCTCCGGACAGCCCGATGTCGGATTTAGACCAAGGCAGCGATTCCCGGGAACCGGTCGACGCGTGCGGTAGACAAGCTCTTGCCGGTTCTAGATACTGCGTCTGAAACGAGACGAGGGCGCATGGCTACAGCTGCTGAGATGGTCGCAGAGGCCAAAAAGAGGGTGCAGAACTTGACGGTCGAGGAGACTGCGCACGAATTGGAATCGGGAGATGCACTACTGGTCGATATCCGTGAGCCAAGCGAGCGCGACCAGGCCGGCGCGATCCCCGGCGCGATCGAAGCCGCTCGCGGAATGCTTGAGTTCTGGGCGGATCCCACTAGCCCGTATCACCGCGACGAGTTTCAGCCTGATCGCCGCGTGATTCTCCATTGCGCATCCGGGGGGCGCTCCGCCCTTGCCGCGGCGATGCTCCAAGACTTGGGCTACGAGAACGTGGCGCATATGGACGGCGGCGTCAATGCCTGGAAGGAACAAGGAAGGCCCGTGCAGGGCGGAAGCTAGCTCTTGGAGGGGGCACAGGCAGTACGGGGGTCGACCCAGTTCATGCTCCGGAACATCTCGCCAGAGGTCTCCTCGCTGCTGTGCGTGATCTCCCACCGCGTACCCATCGCATGGTGAAAGTCGATCTGTGGTCCGGCGTGATCGGTCACGGTGCGCCTTCCTCGGCTTGTAGTTCATGCGCGGTGCTCATGTCTACGTCTTTGCTCGTCTGCGCGTGGTTCCCTCGAGCAGGCTGAGCAGACGAGCCAGCGTCGGAAGCGCTGAGTGTGCCCGAATCCGCCGCATTGGCCAGCGACTCCGGCGCCGACAAGGCGTCGGTGCTGGCAGAGTTACTCGCGCTCGCCAAAGCGGGTCTCCGCGCAAGATCGAGGTCCGACATGCTCCTCGCCAGGTCCACCACGGTTGGCGTACATGTTGGCTGTGCCGATGACAGCATCGCCGGTCGTCGTCGCGACCACAGTTCGCCCGGGCGGTCCGACCATCCAAATGCGCTCCGCGTCGGTCTTGCTCATATCGCGGTCATACGCGTATGTCTCGCCAGCGGCCACGATGCGCCGGAAGAACGGCCAGATGGCATCCCAGTCCCCAGGTCGCGCACCCCGGATGGTCACGCATCCTAACTACCGGTCCACCCAGCCCTGCCACTCGCGCGACCTGAATGCCAGCGTCCGCTCAGGGTGGGTCGGTGCGACGGCGGCCAGGCTGCCGCGATTAGCCCGAACGGCAGCGAACGTTTCGCGTGACGGAGCCCGGCACCTGGTCGAGAAGCGTCCAAATGCCGGACTCTTCTCGGCCATCATCTGCTTCCAGCCGAACGATGGCGGCAGAAGCCGATCGATGTCGGGCCGCTCCTGACGAAGGCTCGTCCCCCCGCCGGTGCCGACTGAGCCGGTTTAACGCCGAGGGCTTGGCTCCCATGCAAGGGCAGACCGTTACCCTCGCTCGATCTACATCGCGCGACCGCGGGCTCATCCCGTCACCACGCGTGGAGGAGCTCACCATGCATGACAAGCAGATTGCGCTGATCACGGGGGCCAACAAGGGGATCGGACTCACGATCGCCAAGAATCTTGCGACGCACGGCCTTACCGTCCTGGTCGGCTCGCGCGACCTCGCGAACGGCGAGACAGCGGCACAAGGCATCGACGGCGACGCGCACGCGATACAGCTCGACGTCACCGACCAGGCCTCGATCACCGCCGCCGCGGACCGAGTCCGCGAAGAGTTCGGCCGGCTCGACGTTCTCATCAACAATGCGGGCATCTCTCACGCGACACCTTGGGATGAGATGCCGGGAAACACCTTTGAGGAGAAGGCCCAGTCGGGTCAGCTCAGCAAGGTGTCGCTCAACGAGTTGCGCGAGATCTTCGACACGAACGTATTCGGCGCGCTCGCGGTCACACAGGCAGCGCTTCCCCTGCTTCGCGAGGCCCCATCTCCCCGGGTCGTCATGGTCTCAAGCGGGGTCGGCTCGCTCGCCGCCGCCTCCCAACCCGGGAATCGGTACCGCGCGATGTTCGGCGCGTACTCGGCCTCGAAGGCCGCGATGAACGCGATCACGGTCGGCCTCGCGATCTCCCTCGAGTCCGAAGGAATTCGGGTGAACGCAATCTCGCCCGGGTTCGTCGCCACCGACCTCAACAACCACAGAGGCGTGCTCCCGGTGGAGGAAGGCGGCAAGGACGCCATCCGCCTCGCGCTGCAGGAGGGCGGTCCGACGGGAACGTTCACCGATCAGGACGGCGACACCATTCCCTGGTAAGGCTCGCGAGATGGGCGCTCACCAGGCCAGGCATTGACGACAACTCCATCGCTGACTCAGCCGTCCTCCTCACCCAAAGCGAATCGCCACTAGACGCCAGCAGCTGATCGATGCGTGCCTCGACCTGATCGGCGACGCCGGCATCCCCGTGTCACGGCCGAGCGCGTATGCGAACGCGCCAACCTCTCAAAGCGCTACTTCTACGAAAGCTTCAGCGACCGCGACAAGCTGATCGCAGCCGTCATCGACGAAACGATCGGAGCGCTGCTAACCGACATCGCCGACGCCTTCGACGGGGCCGGCACGACGCCTCACCAGCGGATCCGCCGCGATCGACGCAACTCGCACATTCCTGACCGACGATCCCCGCAAAGCGCGAATGTGGGTCGACGCCCTCGGCAGCGACACCGCCCGCGCGAGCGAGCCCGCCGCCCGCACCGCCTACGGCACCATGCTCACCGCGCGCCTGACCCCCGGCAAGCAGACGCCGCTACCACGCGCACGCATCCAACTCTCGCCGCCAGCGTCAACGTCACGGGCATGGCCTACGCGATCACCGACTGGCTCACGGCACCCTCAAACTCACCCGCGACCCAACTCGTCGACGAACTCGCCGCGCATCCACCGTCGGCGCGACCTGCTTTCCGCCCGTTGCAGGCATCTCGACCACCGCGACGACAGACACGGATCTATGGTCGGTCAGCGTTGCCAGAGTCCGTGTTCCACCTTGCCCTGGATCACGATTGCGAAGGTACCCCGGTTGCCCTGGCGGGTCGGGGGATAGGCGATTATCGCGCCGGACTCCTCCGCCGTTTCCACCGCTTGTTGGATGTCTTCGACGGCGAGGTACGTTCGAATGATCGGTTGCTCATGAGCCGCCAGCGGCCTCCGAATGCCGACGAGGCCCCCGTCCGCTTGGGTAGCGACCCGAGCCTGCCCGAGGTCGGGGTCGGGAGGAGCGAAAGAGAGGCCGTGCACGCGCTGATAGAGCGCAGTCAGGGTGTCTGCGTCGTTGCTGACGATCTCCAGGTAGTGAACGGCCATCGCTGAATTCCTTTCTCTATGCGTCTACCTCTCATCGCGAACCCGCCTCAATAGGCCGGCGAGATCGTATTCAGCCTGAGGGTTAGGGCGTTTCCGCAAGCCGTTCATCGAGCCTGGCGAAGAAGGTGCCCCAGCCGCTCTTGGTGTACTCGTATTCGTCGGGCCGCATGTGCCCGCGCTGCTGGAAGTGCATTTCGGTGCGGCCGTTCCCGAGGTCGGTGAGCTGGATGGTGCACAGCTCGTAGCGGTCGCCCGCGGGCTGGTTCGTGATTGTGAAGACCAACCGTTCGGGCGAAGCCACCTCGCGGTACTCGCCTGCCCAAACAATCAGGCGCCGCTCGGGGCCGCAGAACATGGTTGCGTGGAATTTGCCACCGGGGCGAACATCCATTGAGATCGTCGCGAGCGGCACCTCGCAGTCCACGCCGCCGAACCAGTCCGCGAAGCGCTCGGGCTCGGTCCATTCCTGCCACACACGCTCGCGCGGAGAGTCGAGTACGCGCCTGGCGCTGAAGCCGCCGGTGCCGAAGTGAGATGGCTCAGCCATCGTCTCGCAGCCGCTGTTCCATGCGATCGAATCCAGCCTCCCAAAACGCGCGGTAGGTGTCGAGCCATTCGGTTGCGTCCTTGAGCGCCACCGGACGCAGTCGCGACGGGCGCTGTTGCGCGGTGCGGCGCCGTTCGATCAGCCCGGCACGCTCGAGAACCCGCAGGTGCTTGCCGACCGCCTGGGCGCTCATCGGGAATGGCTCCGCGAGCTCGTTGACCGTCGCGTCGCCTTCGACGAGGCGCGCAAGGATCGCTCGCCGGGTGGGATCGGCGAGCGCAGCGAAAGTCGTACTGAGTTGATCGACGGGCACTCTGCTACCAAACCATTCGGTTTGATAAGAATAACGGCGTCCGCGGACGCCACCGCCGCATCCAGCGGCGCCCCGCGTCCCACATCCCTAGCAAGGAGTATCCGGTCCGATGGGCAAGATCATCAACTCCACCTACATCACCCTGGACGGCGTCGTCGAGCAGCCCCAGAACTGGCATTGGCTCGACGGCCGCCCCGCCGACCCTCGTCAGGACGCAGTGCAGATCGACCTGCTGCAGGCCTGTGACGCCGTGCTGATGGGCCGCCGCACCTACGAGCTGTTCGCCCCCGCTTGGCAGCCCCGCTCAGGCGACCCCCTCTCGGACCGCATGAACACGATCCCCAAGTACGTAGCGTCCACAACGCTCAAGGACCCCGACTGGGCCAACACGACAGTCATCTCAAACGACGCGGCCGCCGAAATCCGCACGCTCAAGGAACAACCAGGGCAGGACATCGTGCAATACGGCTTCGGCAGCGTCTCGAGGCTGCTCATGGAGCACGGGCTGCTCGACGAACTACGGCTGTGGATCCACCCGCTGTTCGTCGGCAAAGGCACCAGCGACGACCTGCTGTTCCCGAAGGGACCCCCGGCACAGTTCGAACTTGTCGACTCGCTGACTCTCAAGACCAGCATGGTGATCCTCACCTACCGGCTCGCGTAGCGAGGATCGGAGCCTCGGAAAAGCGCGGAAAGACTCACACAACTGCTCGACCGCTGAACGGGCACCGACGCTCGCACAGCCGTTTTCTACGTCCCCGCGCTGATCCGCTCGGCCAGGGAAACGATGATCCCCTCCGGTCCGCGCACGTACGCCATGCGCCAGGCGTTCTCGTACTGACCGATGCCGCCGACCAGGCCGTAGCCGTCCCCAGCCAACCGGTCGACCATCGCCTGCAAGTCATCGACTTCGAATGACACGTTGCGCAGCCCCAGTTCGTTGGCCATAGCGGTGGGCGACCCTGGCTCGTGTTCCGGCGAGACGAAGCTCGACAGCTCCACCCCAGGCCCTCGATCGGGAGGCCGCAGCATGACGATGTGGCTCCGGGAGCCGGGGATACCAATCACAGTGTCCACAAACTCGCCCTCCATGAACATCCGGCCCTCGACCTCAAGGCCCAGCCCGACGAAAAACGCCGTCGCCGTGTCCAGGTCCGCGACGGTGATCCCAACATGGTCGAAACGTCGTATGTGCGGCATCAGGTACATCCTCCAGATCTCGTGATGTCGTAGCGGCGCCGGTCGTGGCCTCAGACGCATCGGGCGTGCAGCGCAGATGCACTCAGGCCCGGGCCGGGAGCGCCGGCCAGCCACGTGGCATCCTCTCGCGCGGGGTCTCCTGCAGGTAGCCTGACGGCGCGCCAAGCCGCATGAGGAAGCCGTTGAAATTGCGACCCTCGATCGACGACCAGCCCCCTGGATCGATGCACGCGCACTGGTGGTGGTCCGCGATTGCGAGCGTCTCGGCCCGGCGGCCTGCGGCCCACCCGATCTCCAGGTTCGGGGAGCCGGGGTGAAGCACGGCGATCACCTGGCCAGGTGTCACGAGCTGCCCCACCTTCACCTTCAAAGTGATGTTCTCGACGGCGTAGACGTATTTGCCCACGAAGGGTCCGTCCAGCAGCCGGTAGACGACCCATCCTCCCGGCGCCGGCGCGCAGGTCCTCCCCCAGCAACTCTCGGGGCCCGGGACATAGCTGGCGGTGACCACTTTCGCCGCGCCGATAGCGAGGATTGGACCGGACCCCGAGTAGTCGACGCCCATATCGATACGACTCGATCGGAGCCTCCTGACCGCCCGCAGCGGGTTGACGTAGTCCGCACCGATGCGCGAGCCGCGCTCGTAGGAACCGTCACGAGGCGACGGGACGGCGGCCTTGGGAATCGCTGAGGCCAGCTCCGCGGACCGAGGAGTGCCGGTGCCCGCGGCGGTGCCCGCGGGCGTCGCCTCGCCGAACAAGCCCACTGCGACGGCGGCGGCCGCCCCGACGCGGAGGATCGTGGACTGTCGCGCTCGCATTAGCCGCTCGCGACCGGTTCGTATCGTTCTGCAGGGCATGCGTCGTCACCGATCACAGCGACCGGTCTAGCAGCTCCCACGCCTGAATCGTTTTGTTCGCGGAATCACTGATTCTCAATGTCGCTCCTGTCGGTCGCCGCCGTCCGCTCTAATCACGCGATGCCGGGGTCAACAGATCGATGGCGCCGTCCAACTGCCACAGCGGATTTGGCGCATCTCCCGTAGCCGTGCGCACCTGGAAGAAGCCGTTGACTTCCAGTGGGCCGTCACCGTCGGCGACGTACCGCCCGTCCGGGCTGACGTTGAGCTGATAGACGGCGGAGCCGACCGCGGTGGCGCCCGGGAGGCGCCAGGAGACGACGCACCGCCAGTCATTGCCCGGTCCAACATCCGCGACGAGGCCGCCGCCCTTATCGCACGAGGCGCTGGTGTGCAGTTGCGCCTCCGTCACGCCGGGGCGATGCAACTCTGCCGTCTGCATGCGATAGAGGTGCGCGAACGCCGTGGACAGCGATCGGTCGAGCTTGCCTCTGTCGATTCCTGAGCTGGAGGCCGATGTCGCGACGGCAATCACCCCGACGGTGACTGCGAACAGCGCCGCCAGCGGCAGCACCGCTCGCACGAGAGCTCGCCTGCCGGCGCCGTCGTACGCGAGGTCGGTGAAGTCGCGGCGCATGAACAGCAGGTACGCCAGCGCGGAGGCGGCCACGGCCAAGGCGAGGCTGACGACGACGCCAACGACAAGCGGGCCGGTCTGGGCCGGGTCAGTGAACAGCCCGCGCCAGGCGGTGAAGGCGAAGCTCGGGAGGGCGACGCGCAGCACGACGGGCAGCGGAAGCAGCTGCGCAATCTGCAGGAGGAAAGCGAGCAGCGCGGGGATCACCAGCCCCATCGGAGAACGGCCGAGCGCCACCGAGCCGAGGAGGCCGATCGCCGCGAACGCCAGCGTCGGCGCCAGCACGCTGGCCCAGGCGAGCAGCACCGCACCGGCGGCCTGTCCCGGCGCGAGAAGATGGCCGTCGAGGCCCACCAGCGGCCGGTTGCCGACCGCTGCCAGTCCACCGACGACGCCCGACGCGGCCAGTCCAGTTACCAGCAGCACGATGACGGTCAGGGTCGCCAGCGCCTTGGCCGCGAAAATCCGCCGCGGCGAGCGCACGGCGACCAGCAGGTGCCGCCACGTCCCGAGCCGGTCCTCATGGGCGAACACGTCGCCGGCGACCAGCGACGTCAGCAACGGCAGCACCCAGCTGCCCGAGAACGTCAGGACCACCAACGGCCCCGCCCAGCCGGTCTGACTCATCCAGCGGCCGAAGAGCGTGTCGGATGGCAGCGAACTCTGCCCACTGATGACGGCCACGAGCACCGCTGGGCCGAGCCAGCACACCAACAGCGCCACTCGGATCGGCCACCGCGCCAGCAGCTTGGTGAGCTCGAAGTGGTAGCTGCGCCGAACGGGCGCCGGCGGTGCACCGGCCATCGGCAGCGTCACGGCTGCGGCGGTCACAGCTCCTCGTCCTCGCTCGATTGGTTCGCGGCTGCGGTCAGGGTCAAGAAGGCCGCCTCGAGCGGCGCCACGACAGGCGCCAATTCACGGACACCCACGCCGGCGCCGACCAGACGCCTGACCAGCTCATCCACGGCCGGGACCGCCGCACGCACCAGCAGCGCCTCCGCGTCGCGACGCCTGAACAGGTCGTCATCCGGCAGGACGCGGAGCCCGGGCGTCTCGGCCGCAACCCGCCGAGCCGCGGCGGGGTCGGAGGTTCGTAGCCGGTAGTCGAGCTCGTCGGTATCGGCCGTGAGCTTGGTCAGCGGGCCCGAGAAGATCACCCGCCCGGTGGCGAGGAGTGTGACCTCGCTGCACAGCGCGGCCAAGTCATCCATCCGGTGACTCGAGAGGACGATCGAGGTGCCGAGCGCCGCCAGTCCGGTGAGCACGCGGTGAACATGGCGTGTGCCGGCAGGATCGAGGCCGTTCGCCGGTTCGTCGAGCACCAGCAGCCGAGGCCTCGTCAGCAGCGCGGCCGCAAGCCCGAGACGCTGTCGCATCCCGAGCGAGAAGCCGCGAACGCGATCGTCCGCGACATCGCTGAGCCCGACCTGCTCGAGCACGTCGCCGATTCCGTCATCGCCGTCGCCCCGCAAGCGAGCAAGCGCGGCCAGGTTCTGGCGAGCAGTCAGCGAGGGGTACAGACCCGGCCCGTCCACAAACCCCGCAACCCCGTCGGGGAGAGCGAGCGCCCTGCGCACCGGGCTGCCGAGGATCTCCAGCTCGCCGGCGTCGGCTTGGGCCAGCCCGAGGAGCAGGCCCAACAGCGTCGTCTTCCCGGCCCCATTCGGTCCGACGAGACCGTGCACGTGGCCCTCCGCGACCTCAAGGTCGACGCCGTCAAGCGCGACGACGTCGCCAAAGGACTTGCTGATCCCGCGCGCACGAACCGCAGGCGGCACCCGGACGATCGCGGCGACGGCCCGCCGGATCTCCGGCGGGCCGTCGAGTTCGGATGTTGTCCGGCTGTCCGACCGCAGACTCGTCAATTCGTCTCCGAGCTCGGGATGTAGCCGCCGGGAACCTGCGACGGGGCGTAGATCTTCGAGTCACCCGGATAGGGCACCTTCCAATCGTGCGCCCAGTACCACGTGTACCGGTTCATCTGCTCCGGGTTGGCGTAGTCAGGGATCGCACCGTTGCCGGTGAGGTGCTGGCTGGCGAGCCAAGCGCGCCAGGCAGCGGCGGTGGTCCGCTCGCTCGACGGTATGGCGTTCTGTCGTGTCTCCGACTTGAGCAGCGCCGTCTTCGCCGCGCCGGTCGTGCCCAGCGTGTCCAGACCGCAGGCCGGCGGGGTGGTGATGCCCTCGGTGAGCGGGACCTGGTTCGGCACCGCGTTGAACGGGGTGTAGTCGGGACGGTTGGTGAACGCGCCGTACATCGGCGTCGCCGCCGCGACCTTCTCATTCAGCGGCTGCCCGCCGAGGATCTGCTCGATCGTGCGGACCATGTTGATCTGCGAGTAGTAAGTGCTGTCGACCGCGTGATGCAGCGACCAGGGGCTGATGATCTGGACCGGGGCGCGGTGGCCGTCGACGTGGTCGGCACCGTCCTGGCTGTCGTCCTCAACGACGAAGATCGCGGAGTCCTTCCAGTACTTGCTGTGCGAGATCGTGTCGACGATCTTGCCCGTCGCGAGATCGTTGTCGGCTACCCCGGCCTCCGGGTACGTCGGCCCACCGGTGTGATCGCTGGACAGCCAGATCATGTTGAAGTTGGCGGGGCCGTTCTGCTCGAAGTCCTGCTTCCAGATCTCGTAGCGGTACATGTCCGGGATCGAGAGGTCGAACGGCGGGGACTGCGGGTCGGCGATCGCGTTCAGTGACGGGATCACCGAGCCGTAGTTGCCCTTCAGGTCAGGCGCAGTCAGCTGGGAGGGATCGCCACCGTTCTGGACGCTCTTGGCCGCGCAGTAGTACTGCTGCCATGTCCCGGGCGGCTTGCCCTCCATGTACTCAAACTCGCCGTAGTTGCGGGCCGTCGCGCCGGCTGACTCGACGGCCGTCCAGAGGAAGCCCGAGCGCTGGTGGCCGAGTACATCCTCCTCGGTGTCATAGCTGCGCTGGTACTCACCAGCGGAGGATTCTGTGTACTCGGGATTGTCGCCCTGCATCAGCCAGTTGTGACCCTCGGCAGAGTTGGTCCCAACGTCGTACGTGTTGTCGTAGAGACCGAACTGCTGGGCCAACGCGTGCTGGTTCGGCGTGGTCTTCTCGCCGAACTGCGTGAGCGACCGGTCGCCGTTGCCCTCACCGATGTCGCCCAGCACCTGGTCGTAGGTGCGGTTCTCCTTCACGATCAAGAAGACGTGCTTGATCGTGGACGGGTCGCCGATGCGCGTCGGTACCGGTACGGGCTTGGTCTTGTGGCCCGTGGCCAGCTCGACGCTGTGCTTGTCCCAGCCGTTCTGTGCGAAGACGGTCGCCGTGTCACGCGCGATGTCCAGGTCGCTCGGAAGGGTGAACCGCGTCAGCGATGCGGTGGTGCTGTGCGTGTCGTGGCCGCTCACTGGGACGGTCCCCGGTCCCTTGTAGGTCGTGATGGCCGGGCCGCGCGCGTCGATACCGCGGGTGTTGGTGACGACGATCTGGTTCCCGGTGGTCGCGACGTCCGCCGGGTAGTAGTCGGTCGGCAGCAGGCCGATGTAGCTCACCGGATCCTTGGGAGTGCCGTCGTAGCGATACACCGCGACGGCGTTCGCGCGCCCGAGGGTGACGAGCAGGTGGCCGTCGTTGGTCAGGTCGATCCCATCGGGTTCGTACCCAACCGAGGACTCCGGCCACGGCTTCGTGTCGATCGTCTGGACGACCTGGTCCGTCGACGTGTCGATAACCGAGACCGTGTCACTGTTCGTGTCGGCGACGAACAACGCGTTGTCCTTGACGTACATCGCGGTTGGGTGCAGCCCCACCGCGATGGAGCCGACGGGTGTCGACGGGTTCGCGGGGTCGATGACAGTGATGGCTCCAGTCGTCGACGTGCCGAGGTACCCATTGGCCGGCACCTGGGTGCCGTAGGAGCCCATGGTCGTGTCACCGGCCGCGGCCTGGCGGCCACCCTCGTCGCTCACGTAGAGCTTTCCACCCGCGAACGCAAGCTCGCGGGGAGCGATCCCGACATTCCACGTCTGCTCGATCGCACCCGTGTTGGGGTCGAGCGCCACGACACTGTTCTGTCCGTTGATCGCGGCGTAGAGCGTGGACCCGTCCGGCGAGTACTTGATCTGGCCGACCAGAGCGGAGTGACCGTTCACCACCGGGATCGAGATGGTGGTCGGCGTGCCCAGCGTTCCATCGGCGTTGACCGGGAAGCGGGTCAGCCCGTTTTGCTGCGGAAGCCAGAGGAACTGGCCGTCGGGCGAATACGTCGGACCTACCTGACCGACGGTGGTGTCGGCGAGCTTCTGGTTGACCGCGGCTGCGTTGCCGACCGTCCAGATCAGCCTGTAGCTCGACATGTCGAAGATCTGCAGGGCCACTCCCTTGTCGGTGCTGGTGGCCGCGAGGAATCGCCCGTCCGGGCTGACCGTGGAGCCCATGAACTTGCCGAACTGCGTGAGCAGACGGTCACCGAGCGGCTTGATGATCTGGTCGTCGGAGACCTGGATGCCGTTCGCGTACTCGGTGCCGACCTGGTTGTCACCAAACCCCACCGTCGAGGCGTAGGTCGCTCCCGCGCCGGCGAGGATCACCGCGGTGGCGCCTATTGCGGCGATCCGTCGTCTGCGGGCGGTCCCGCCGAGGACGCCGAAACGAGCGCTGGAGACTCGGCGTCGTCGCGTGACCTGACCGTCCGTCGGTTCGACACGATTCATCTTTCTGGACGTGTTGAGCATCGGCTCTTCCCCTTCTCCGAGACCTGGACGAACGGGACCGTAAGGGCTGCGGCCGGGCGCGCAGGTAACCGACTCGTGAACCAGACGTTTCGATTCTTGGACTTCTATGGCGGAACACAGGTACATGACCGTGTCGCGAGATGTGTCCGGAACACGGTAAGTCCGATGCGCACTAAATGCACTGCGTTGCTGTTAACTGCCGTTATCTCCGGCAATTGAACCGCAAACCGGAGATTTGTAATGAAAGGCTTCCGATTCGATTCCGACTGCGGGCGCTAGAAGTGGCTTGGCGAGTAGGTCGTCAGGCTGAACGGTCGCTCGATGGGTCTATGAGGTACTTCGTTCCGGTGCTGCGGCGCGCGATGACCGCGAGCACCTCGGGCTGCAAAACCTCACGCAGCCCGATGGTCTGCGCGTACCCCGAGGCGAACGTCGTCTTGGCCTCGGCCAACACGCGCTCACGCATCCGGCCGATCGTCTCGCCTCCCAAGCGGGCGAGCGCGTGCGTCAGGAGATATCCACCGACACTCCACGCGAGTCCGAACCTGCGGTCGATGACGGTGGGCGAGAAGTCGAGCGAGCCGTAGATGTAGACCTGCTTGTGCACCGCGGTTCCGTAGGGCGTGTACGACGTGAGCGGCGGCTGCGCGCGTTCCATCGCGGTGAGGATGTCGCCGGCCAGCGAGCCGCCGCCGATCGCATCGAAGGCGATCGTCGCGCCGGTCGCACGGATCGCCTCAGCCAGCCGGTCGGCAAAGTCCGGCTGTGAGGAGTCGACGACATGAACCGCGTCGAGGTCGCGCAACAGCTGGGCCTGCTCGGCGCGGCGGACGATGTTGACGAGGCCGATGCCATCGGCGGCGCAGATCCGGACGAGCATCTGTCCGAGGTTGGAGGCGGCCGCGGTGTGCACGAGGGCGCTGTGGCCCTCGGCCCGCATCGTCTCGACCATCGATAGCGCGGTGAGCGGGTTGACGAACAGCGCTGCGCCCTCTGAGGCACTGACGTCGTCGGGGAGTTCGACCACGGCTGCCGCCCCGGCGATGCGGTAATCAGCCCACATCGATCCGCCGAACAGCGCGACCCGGCGGCCGATCAGCGCGGCCGCTTCCGGGCCCGCCGCGATCACGGTGCCGGCTCCCTCGTTGCCGACCGGCAGTGGCGTGTCCAGCCGGTCGCGATACAGCGGCAGCGCTGCCTCAGGAACGGTCCCCACAAGGTCCGGCCCGTCGGGCCGCAGCGTGCCAGCGGCGACCGCGCCCAGCAGCATGCCGAGATCCGATGGATTGATCGGCGAAGCTTCGACGGCCACCACCACCTCGCTGCCGCCGGGCACGGGAACGTCGCGCTCGGCTAGCTCCAGCCGCAGCTCGCCGCTGGACGAGATGGTTGATCGCAGGCTGCGGCCGCGGGTTGGGGCTGCATCGGCAAGCGTCATGACGGGCCTTTCGAGTCGGAGAGCGGAGCCTACCGAGCAAGGGGAACGCGCCCCCGCGTGATAGCGTCGCCAGCGGAGGGGTCCTGCAGCGCACGAATAGGGAGCGAATATGGAAATGAGTACTTCGACGGAGGCGCCGTCGACCAGCGCTCCGCTGTCGCCTGAGCACATCATGCAGGTCGGCTTGGGTTTCTGGGCCTCGAAGACGCTGCTGAGCGCGATCGAGATGGAGCTCTTCACCCAGCTCGCGAACCATCCTCAGGACCTGGAGACGCTGCGGGGGCGCGCTGGGCTGCATGCGCGGTCTGCTCGCGACTTCCTGGACGCGCTCGTCGCGCTCGGGTTTCTCGAGCGAAGCGATGGTGTGTACGGCAATACGCCGGAGACCGACCTGTTCCTCGACAAGCACAAGCCGTCTTACGTTGGCGGGATGCTCGAGATGTCCAACGCTCGGTTGTTTGGCTTCTGGAACAGTCTCACCGAAGCGTTGCGCACGGGCGAGTTGCAGAACGAGGCCAAGAATGGTGGCGTGCCATTTTTTGAAGAGCTCTATGCCGATCCGGCGCGCCTGAAGCAGTTCGCCGCCGCGATGACCGGCATCAGTCACGGCGCCAGTCTGCAGATCGCCGCGCAGTTCCCGTGGGGCGACTACGCCACGTTCGCCGACCTCGGCACCGCGCAGGGCGACTTGGCCGTCCAGGTCGCGCTCGCCCACCCGCACCTCACGGGGTGTGGGTTTGACCTACCTGAGATCGGCCCGGTGTTCGAGGAGTACGTAGAGCTGAACGGACTT
The DNA here is from genome assembly GCA_963712675.1 of uncultured Solirubrobacteraceae bacterium. GTDB lineage: Bacteria > Actinomycetota > Thermoleophilia > Solirubrobacterales > Solirubrobacteraceae > Palsa-465. The sequence goes on along the minus strand of CAVQJF010000010.1, from coordinate 537,792 downwards.
ACCGAGCGGCTGATGTTTGTTCCGGGCGACTTCTTCACCGGACAGATGCCGACAGCCGACGTGCTGATGATGGGCCACATCCTGCACGACTGGGACATCGACGAGAAGCGCGCGCTGCTCGCGAAGGCGTACGACGTGCTGCCCGCCGGTGGCGCATTGATCGTCTACGACTCGATGATCGATGATGACCGCTCACAGAATGCGTTCGGCTTGCTCATGAGCCTGAACATGCTGATCGAGACCCCAGGCGGCTTCGACTACACCACGGCCGATTGCACCGAATGGATGCAGGCCGCCGGCTTTACGAGCGTACGTGCTGAGCATCTGATCGGGCCCGACTCGATGGTTATCGCGGTCAAGTAGACGCTCGGCCCGGGGCGCACCCGCTCCGCGGGGCCGCTCGCCGCTCAGGCCGCCTCCCAGCTGAACCCGTCCGGGTCGCTGAACTGGCCTGCGCTGCTGTTCACCGCGATGCCGTGCGGCCCGTCGCCGTCGGGGGAGACACCGGCGTCCTTGGCAAGCCCGGCGCGCCCCGGGTAGAGCGCCAGCTTGACGCCTCCCGCCGGGGCGTTGAACTCCACATAGCGGCCCGGGAAGCTGCGCTTGACCGACAGCCCGCGTTCGACATAGAACCGCTTACTCGCGCCCAGATCCGCCGCGCCGATGAGCAGCACCAGGTCATCGATCTTGCGCGTGGCGGGGCCCTTGTCCTTCTTGCTACTGGTGGCGAGCTTCCAGATCACGCCGTCGGCGTCCCGTACGACAGCGCCGTACCCCCACATGCCCTTCGTGGCGGGCTTCAGCGTTTCGACCCCGCCGTCGAGCGCCGTCTCCAGCAGCGAATCGACCGTTGAGGGTTGACCGACAACCAGCGAGAGGGTGAACCCGCGGAATCCCGTGGCCGGCGTGTCGGTCTTGCGCGCACGGACCTGTGAGCCGACCCCGAAGGCGGTCTCGTAAAAGTCCTGTGCAGCCGCGGGATCAGATGCGTCGAGGCTGAGTGAGGCGATCGTGATGTCCATACCGTCGAGGCTACGGCGCACCGCGCGGCTGCGCTTCTCGATTCCTGACCACTTCGTGCGTGAGACTGCTGTCACGCGACCAAGCGCCGGGAGTCGCCGGCATTCGGCGGGTGCCGATCTGCAGCCTGTTGACAGGCCAGGCCCGTATGTCGGTCGACCGATGAGGTTCGGTGCTCGCGATCGTTAGACCTAGTGGAAGCCAAATGAGAACCGCCAACACCGACCGATCCGAGTTCTGCGCCTTGCTGGCGCGTGCGCAGGCGGGCGACGAGCGTGGGTTCCGCGGGCTGGTCGATCCGTATCGCCGCGCGCTGGAGGTGCACTGCTATCGGATGCTCGGTTCGCCGCACGATGCGGAGGACATCGTGCAGGAGACGTTGCTGCGCGCGTGGCGGGCGTTGGATCGCTATGAGCCGCGTGCGTCGCTGCAGACGTGGCTGTATCGGATCGCGACCAATGCCTGCCTGGATGAGATCGAGCGGCGGCCGCGGCGCCCCGAGCCGGTCGAGCCGTTCCCGGACGGGCCACTCGACCAGGCAGCTTCACCCACCTTCGATCCGGCCGCGCGGTATGCGCTACGCGAGGGGATGGAACTGGCGTTGCTGGCCGCGATCCAGCTGCTGCCGGGCCGGCAGCGCGCGGTGCTGATCCTCCGCGACGTGCTGGGCTGGACCGGCCCCGAGGTGGCGGAGCTGTTGGAGTCAACGGTGGCGTCGGTCAACAGCGCGCTTCAGCGCGCGCGTGCGACGATCGACTCGGAGCTTCCAGAGCAGGCCTATGCCACGGCGCAGGAAGACGAGCGTGTGCTCCTGCGCCGGTATGTCGAATTGTGGAGCGCGGGTGATTTCGATGGCCTCGTCGAGCTGCTGCGCGAGGATGCCGTGATGCGGATGCCGCCCCAGCCTTCGGTGCGGGGTGCGATGGCGATCGCGATCTTCTTCCGCGACAGAGCCTCGGGCGGCGATTTTTCGCGGATGCGGCTGACGCCCACGTGGGCGAATGGCCGCCCCGCCGTCGTCGCACAGCGAATCGATGACGACGGCGCATTGGTCCCACACGGCGTCCTCGTGCTGGACGTCGATGGCGATCGGGTCGGCGGTATCGATGCGTTCATCGACCCGCGACTGCTGCCCCGGTTCGGATTCCCGGGGGCCCCATGACGGTCCGCGCCCCATAGCCCGGCAGCCGCCGAGCCACCCTCGATCACAACCCCGTTTCGGACCAGAACTCTGGAGGCCCAATGACGTCCCCACCCATCCATCGCTGGCGAGCGTTCTCGCTACTTGCCGTTGCCGCATTCATGACCGTCATGGATCTGACGATCGTCAATACCGCCCTGCCGACGATCGGCCGGAAGCTGCACTTCTCGGAGACGAGCCTGCTGTGGGTCGTGACCGCATACGAGCTGGCGTACGGCGGTTTTCTCCTGCTCGGCGGTCGGGCGGCCGATCTGCTTGGACGCCGTCGCGTGATCATCGCCGGCTTGGCCGTGTTCACGGCCGCCTCGCTCGGTGCCTCACTCGCCGGCAGCGAGACGGTCCTGATCGCGATGCGTGCCACCCAGGGCTTTGGCGCTGCGATGTTCCTGCCGGCGGCGCTGTCGACGGTCAGGAACATGTTCGCCGAAGGGGCCGAGCGCAACAAGGCGCTCGGCATCTGGGGAGCGCTGGCCGCCCTCGGTGCCACCGCCGGGCTCGTGTTCGGCGGTCTCTTGACCCGGTTCGCCGGATGGCAGTACATCTTTCTGGTCAACGTCCCGGTCGGCGTAGTCGCGCTCGCGCTGATCCGCCGGGTCGTGCCCGAAACCCGCGTCGCGGTAGGACGCAGGAGGTATGACCCGCTCGGCGCGGTGACGGTTACGGGCGCGCTCTTGCTGATCGCCTACGCGATCGCGCAAGCACCGCGGGTCGGTTGGGGCGCGACGAGGACGATCGCCGAGCTTGCGATCGGCGTCGCGCTGCTGGGTGCGTTCGTGGCGATCGAGAGCCGCGGTGAGGCCCCGCTGATGCCGCTGCGGATCTTCCGCCTGCAGACGCTCGCCGGCGCGAACGCCGTCGGCTTCCTGCTCGGGGCGAGCTTCTACGCGTTCATCTTCATCGGCACGCTGTACATGCAGCAGGTACTCGGCTATTCGGCGTTGCAGGGCGGCTTCGCGTGGGCCGCGTCGGGAGTCGCCTCGATGCTCTTCGCCGGCATCTCCCAGGCACTCGTCACGAAGGTCTCGGCGAAGCTGGTGATGGCGTTCGGGATGACCGTGCTCGGGGCTGGGATCTTCTGGACCGCCCAAGCACCGGTACACGGGCACTACCTGGGCGACCTGTTCGGGCCGTTCCTGCTCGGGGTCGGGATGGGAACTGCCTTCACGTTCATCCCGGTGCAGATCGCGGCGCTCGCCGGCGTCGCCGAACGCGAGGCGGGGCTGGCCTCCGGCCTGATCTACACGACCCAGGAGCTCGGCGGCGCGCTCGGGATCGCGATCGCCTCGAGCATCGCCGCCAGCCACTCCACCACGCTGCTGCGAGCCGGCGACACGGCTCGTGTCGCGCTCACCGGCGGGTTCCACTCCGCCCTCTGGGTCTGCGGCGCCATCGCGTTGCTCGCGATCCCCGTCACGTTCCTCCTCATCCGCAACGACGAGATGGCGGCAGCAGTCGCCGCGACGATGGCCCGCCAGCCCCAGCCCGAGCCCGCCACGTGAAACAAAACACCGGACGCCAACCACCGCTCCGACACAACAACGAACAGGAGTCAGCCATGCGCCACACGATCGTCAGCTACACCGCGAAGCCCGGACGCGAACAGGAGAACGCCGCGCTGGTGGGAGCCGTCTTCGAGGAGCTCGCAGACGCACGACCGGCCGGGTTTCGATACGCCGTCTTCCAGGCGCCCGATTCGGGGGAGTTCATCCACCTGTACACCGATGAGGGCGCCGCGCCCGGCGCGTTGCAACAGCTGTCCGCGTTTCAGGCCTTCGTCGCCGGGGCGCCGGATCGCCATGCGCAACCGGCGACGTTCAAGGAATTCGGGCTGATCGGCGCGTACCGCACCTTCGACGATTCCGACGGCCCAGCGTGACCGCCTAGCCGACGTTCGCACTCCGGCGAAAATCCGACCCGTAGCGGGCACGAATTTCGCCGGAGAGTCGGCGCTTGATCCGAACGAGAGCCGCTGTCAGTGCGGGAGGGCGCGAGTACACTCGCCAGCCGTTCGTCTCGGATCCCGCCTTTGTCGAGCACCACGTTCTCCCGCAATCGCCGCATCGCGATCTCAACCGCTCGCGGGTTTGCGAGCGGCCTAGTGCGGCGGCGTGACCAGTTCCGCCGGCACGTCATTCGCGACGCCTGGACGCTGACCAAGCGCTTCGCGGCCACCAATATCCAAAACATCGAGTTCCGCGAGGTGCCGTTTCTCTACGACGGCGTCGTGGAGGGCTACATCGATGACCCGCAGCGTTCGACCATAGCCGCGTTCGTCCGCGAGTTCGGCTGCGAGACGTTCTTCGAGATCGGCACCAGTCTTGGGCGCACGACCTGGACGGTCGCCCATCACAATCCCGCGCTGCACATCTACACGCTCGATGTGCCCCGCACCAAGGAAGCTGATGAGACCGCGTTTGCGCTCGCAGCCGACGACCGGATGTACTTTCGCCCCGCGCAGGCATGTGGTGAAGCGTTTCGCGGAACCGCCGAGCGTGACCGCATCACCCAGCTGTGGGGCGACTCAGCGACCTTCGACTACACCCCGTACACCGACAAGATCGACTTCGTCTACGTCGATGGCGCCCACACGTACGAGTACGTGAAGAACGACACGCAGCACGCGCTGCAAATGCTCAGCCCAGACGCCACGATCGCTTGGGATGACTACGTCACCTCCCCCGGCGTCTACGAATATCTCAACGAACTGGCACCCAGCCTCGACGGGCCGGTGTACCACCTGATCGGCACCAGGATGGCGATCTACAGCCGCAGGGACTTCGTCCGGCAACGACAGCCGGACAATTTCCCGTTCGGCTAGAGGCCCAGCTTCATCGCGGGGACAGCGTCGGCCTCGGCTCTGCGCGCCTCGCCCTTTTGGCGGAAGTAGCGGCCGACCGCGATCGACCCGGCGATACCCGCCCCGATCGCGGCCAGCGGAAGGATCTGGTCGTAGTTGTACGCGGTCGAATAGCGAGTCTGGCGGATGATCAGCGCGGTCCCAGCGGCCTGGATGAGAAACAACACGGCCCACAGATAGCTGATCACGTACATGGAGATGCGAAAGTCTCGGGACACCTTCCAGATCGCGTCGAAGATCGCCATTCCGTCGTGCGTGCCGTCCGTCCCATACCGCTGCGCCATATAGAATACGAGCGGCTTGCGGAACGCGACACACGAGCCCAGGAAGATCAAACCAATCAGGCCCGTGACCGCACAATCCTTGTAGAGCAGCGTCTTGGGAGCCGTACTTCCGATCAGAGCGGTGACCGCGGACAGCGCGGTGAACGCAAAGATCGCGGCCGAGGCCCCGCTGAACTTGCGGGCTCTGGCCCACACCATGAAGCCGCCGACCACTGGCGCAATGCTGCCGATCAGGTAGCTGACCACGTCGCTGGCGCCCGCCCCGTGGGCGAGGTGAAACAGCCCGATGCTGCCGCCGATCTCGACCGCCGTGACGAGGATGTTGAAGCGCATCCCTTTCTTGGCCGGGTGCTCCGCCAGGCCTTGAGCGATCTGGTCTTGCACTGTTGGCTGCCCAGCGACCATGGATGACACAGTACCTGTGCCAACCGGCATCCGCGGGCGTATTTGGCGTCTGTCCGCCTCGCCCGGCAGCCCGGCCACGAGTGGGCGCCAGGACGCCCATGTGTGGCACGTCTCGTCGATTCCGATCGACAGCCAGGCCACCCCAACCGCTAGGTCGGCCGTGTCGCCGAGCGCTGACCCGGCTAGCGCAGGATCTCGACGTACCCCGCCGTTCCATGCACCCGGATCCGCTGCCCATCCTGGATCAGTTGGGTGGCGTGCTCCACCCCCACGACGGCCGGCAAGCCGTACTCTCGTGCGATCACCGCTCCGTGGGTCATCAGCCCTCCCACCTCCGTCACGAGGGCCTTGATCGCGACGAACACGGGCGTCCAGCTGGGATCGGTGTAGGCGGTGACCAGGATGTCGCCCGGCTCGAGATCGGCCTCGGCCATGTCCAGGATGACGCGAGCCCGCCCCTCGACCGTTCCAGCCGAAACGGCCACCCCGACCAGCGCGTCGGGCGGGACATCGACGCGTCGGTAGGTCCCGGTGAAGGCCTCACCGTCAGAGGTCAGCACCCGGGGCGGCGTCAGCGCTCGGTAGGAGCGGAACGCAGCTTTGCGCCGGCCGATCAGCTCCTCATCCACCTGGTTCGTGCGCACGACATCACGGAGCTCCTGAAACGTGAGGTAGAAGATCGTTTCCTTCTCACGAATCACGTTGGCCTGGACGAGGCGCTCGGCCTCTTCCAGCAGCGCTTGCTTGTAGACGAAGGTGCGGCTGACGATGCCGTATTTCGGATACTCCCGGTACCCGATGAAGGTCCGGACCCGGTCGATCATCCGCTTCGTCTCTTCGGCCTTCCGCTCACCGTCCGGCAGGGCCCGGAGGCGCTCAAGCAGCTCCAGTTCCTTCTGCTCAGCCTCATGCCGCCCTTGCTCGAAGCGTCGCTTGCCGGCGCCCGGTTCGAAGTTCTTTACGTTGCCGAGGATCATCGGCACGAGGGTCGTGGGGCGCTCGCTCCAACGCGGCCTCGTGATGTCGATCTCGCCGACGCAGCGCATGCCGTACTTGTCGAGATAGGCCCGGATGGCGTCTCGCGCCTCCCGCCCGCCCGCGAGCCCCGGCAGCTCGTCCAGGAAGCCTTCGTCATCGACGTGCTCCAGATAGGCCACCACGTTCGGATGCGGGCGGATCACATCCGCGACGTCCAAGAGCGCCAGTCCCATCTCGGAGGTGACGTTGTTGGGGGCGGACAGCGTGAGCGTGTCGGCCGCGTTCGTCTCGCCGAGCCACGCTTGCAGGTGGTCATTCAGCCACCACGTGGCGTCCATCCCGGCCATGATCGCCTGATGGTTCTGCGGGTCGATCAAGAGCCGCTTCAGCTCCTGGATGTCCGCCAGGATGAAATCGAGCAGCTCCGGGCCGGACTTCGTCCGGATGTCGCGCTTCAGCGCAGCGATGGAGGCGTCCGTGGTCTCGATCAGCTCGGCGACGATGGCGGGATCGGTTTCGAGCGGCGCGAGCGGGCCGGCAGCCGGCGGGGCGCTCGGGCCGGCAGCCGGCGCCTCGCCCGGACTCGGGTGCTGGATCGACTCGATGAAGTCAGCCCGATCGACGATCGTCTGCAGCGCGTCCCCCATCAGCGGATCGCCTCTCCCCATGACCTCCAGGAGCGCTGCCCGACTCGCCGGCGCAGCCAGTCGTTGGGTGACGTCGACGAACAGCCTGCCCCCGGCCTCGTACATGCGCGGTATGGCGATCAGCTGCCACACCGAGAGCCCGAGGGGCTTCATAGGGTCGATCATCATCTGCCCGTGACCGACGGAGACGTAGACATGGTTCTGACTGTCGTCGGCCGCCGGGATGGGGAACAGCGTCGTGATCGGCCGGCTCTGGACGATCCAGAAGAGATCGTCGGCCAGGCACCACTCGATGTCCTGGGGGAGCCCGAAGTGGGCCTCGATCCGCCGCCCCAGCTGCTCGAGCTGCGCGACCTGCGCATCCGTTAGCGCCGGCTGCTCCTGACGCTCTGGCTCGATCGCCACTTCTTCGGTCCCGCCTGCGGGCGAGGGCTGGATGGCGCGCTGCTTGATGCCGATCGTCTTGGCGACGATCTCGCCGTCCCGCACCTTGTAGACGTCCGCGTTCACCAGGCCGCAGACCAGGGCCTCGCCGAGGCCGAAGCTGGCCTCAACGGACGTGACCTTCCGGTTGCCCGAGACGGGGTCGGACGTGAACAGGATGCCAGCCGCCTGCGGGAAGACCATCCGCTGCACGACCACGGCCATCCGGACCTTCCGGTGATCGAAGCCGTTCCGCAGGCGGTAGGTCACGGCCCGCTCGGTGAACAGGGAGGCCCAGCACCTGCTCACCCGCTTGAGGATCGCCGCTGACCCGACCACGTTCAGGTAGGTGTCCTGCTGCCCCGCGAAGGAGACCGTCGGCAAGTCCTCCGCGGTCGCGCTGGATCGGACGGCGTAGGCGGCTTGCTCGCCGAGCCGTGCAACCGAACCGGTGATTGCCGTGGCCAGATCATCAGGGATCGCGAGCCCTTCGAGGGCCCCGCGGATCTCCTCGCTGAGCGCGCGTATCGCGTCCCGGTCTTCCGGCTTCAGGCGCGACAGCTGGTCCACCCGATCGTCGATCGACGGCGCGTCCGCCACGATCCGCTGGAAGGCGTCCGTCGTGACGCAAAAGCCAGCCGGCACACGCGTGCCTTCGATCCGCGAAAGCTCCCCCAGGTGCGCGCCCTTCCCGCCGACGACCGCGACCTGCGTCTCGTCGATTTGCTCGAAGTCCAACACGTAACCGCCCATCCGCTCACCTCCCTCGGAGTTGCCGGGTCAACTCCAATTCAGTTGATTAGTAGCCGTGCGGCGGGCGATTATGCGGCATGAATCACGGCCTCATGAGGGGCTCCCGACTGGTATAAATTGGAGGTGGAGGGAGGGAGCGCGGGCTACCGGGGGACGCTCGCGACGCCGGACTGCAGGGAGGTGGCGAGCGGCGGTTTGACTTCGTGTGATGACGGGTCGTCACGCTTCCGACCGCGCGCATGCAGGAGCGCGTAGCTGCACAGCGCCAGGGTGGCGGCTTCGGAGACCGCCGCCACCACACCCAACGGATTAAGCCAGTCGCCGATGTCGTCGGTGAGGGACGGAAGCCCAACTGAGCGTGAGAGTGTGTAGGCGAGGAGAGCGCTGACCGAGAGGAGTGCCGCGCCGAGCCAGGCAACGGGCTGGCTGCGCGTGAGAAGTACGAAGGTCGTCGCCAGCGCGGCTGCGCTCAGGGTGATGAAGAGCGCGCCGGCGTACGGGGCCTCATGGAGGTGGCTGGGCACGAGCGCGATATGGATGCCCGCGGTGACGGTCAGTGGCACCGCGGCAGTCCACCGCAACCGCATTGAGAATGCGTAACCAAGATCCATAACGTGAATCCGTCAGCTCTGGAGTCCAAGGGAGTGCGGGTCGCGCGACCGCGTGGGACGCGCGACCCGCATGTTGCGCCCCTACTTGACTCGGATCAGCCGCAGCATCCCGAGTTGCGTGTGTTCGCGACCGTCGAGCGTGTCCATGAAGCACGCCTCGATGTAGTAGCCGGGCTTCGTGTTCAACACCTCCTGCTGGAGCGCTCCGGGCGAGGCCGGTCCGAGGAGCGAGAGGAACGGGCCGCTCGCGAGCTTCTGAGCCTTGCCGTCCTTGCCGGCCCGGAGGAGTGCCATGACCTGTCGGCCGCTCGCGGCGTTGCGAACGCCGATCAGGTCGATCATGTGCACGAGCCACCCGTGGTTCTGCGCGCGCACGATGGACCCGTTATGGAGCACGGCCGGGCCTTGGAAGGAGAACTCGATCGCGGTCTCCGTCGCGTTGGCGGCGGGCAGCGCAGCGGGTGAGGAGGACTGCGTGACGGTGAACGGCGCGAACCCGGGCTGGCCGTTGCTGCTGATGTTGAGTGCGACCCAGTTGCCCGGCGTCAGAACCGTCTGCAGGACTGCTGGGGCGGACTGCGAGACGACCAGCGTGCCATACGGAGTCAGCGCGTTGACGTCCCCCCTATGGCTTTGGACCGCGCCGGCCGCCTGCTGAATCGTCACACCGGGATCGAGGCGCACGAGTCCGAACGCGGGGCCGCTGTTCGGCCCGCTCGGCGCCTTGCCGCTAAACGTCGCGGTCACGCTCACGGCTCCCGAGACCATGCTGCCTGACACTGAGACGCCGTGCGCCCCATGGAGCGCCACGGTGAGGGTGGGGAGCGAGCTGGCAGCGCCGGCGCCGCCTGGGAGCAGAAGCGCCCCCGCGACGCCTAGCGCGCCAACCGCTCCCATGAGCACTCTGAATTGTTTTGTCATGTGTTGAGACCTCCGAGCGTTGATGGGTGGATCAAAAGACACGCAGCTGACGCCGGTCTCATTGGCCCGACGTCTCTTCCTTCGTCTTGAGCTCGTCGGACGGCACATGTCGCCCACCGGGATCTGCCGAGCCCGACACCGCGGCGTCGAGCGCCGCGAACAGCTCAGTCCAGCCCACGAATGAGCGGCAGTCCTCACCATGCCGCCGCCAGCGGCCGGTGATCGGAGGGCCAGTCGCCTGGATCTCGATATCGAACCGCAGCGGCCCGCTGAATGTCATCGCCGAGAGGATCCCGTCGCGGCGAGAGCCCCGCATCGTGGGGCAACCCACGATCTTTGGCGGATTACACCCCGGGCATCGGCTCCATCCGGGCTACATTTGCCGGGTCGATGAGGGGCGGTGCGCGGAGAGAGCTACTGGAGCGCGACGCTGAGCTGGCCGAACTGGCTCTGCTGCTCGACCGTGCCGAGGCCGGCTCTGGGGGAGCAGTCCTGATCGAGGGGGAGGCCGGGGTGGGCAAGACGGCGCTGCTGGAGCAGATCTGCGACGAAGCCGACAGCCGAGGCATGACCGTGCTGACGGCGCGTGGCGGCGAGCTCGAGCGCGAGTTCGCCTGGGGGGTAGCGCGTCAGCTCTTTGAACCCTGGCTCACCGGCCAGGACGAGCCGCGGCGCTCGGAAGCGATGATCGATTCAGCCGCTTTGGCGCAGCCGGTGTTCGGCGACCAGCCCACAGCGCAAGCACCGGAGGAATCGTTCTCTGCGCTGCACGGCCTCTACTGGCTGACCGTCAACATCTCCCGCGACAAGGCTGTGCTGATCGCCGTCGACGACCTCCACTGGGCGGATCTACCGTCGCTGCGGTTCGTCGTTCACCTCACCCCGCGACTCGATGGCGTGCCCGTGGTACTGCTGGCGACGGTCAGACCGCCCGGCTCGGAATCCGCCGTCGACGCCGGTCTCCTCGCTCGGCTGACGACCGATCCCGGCGCGGCACAGCTTCGTCCAGCGCCGCTGACCCAGACAGCGAGCCGGAAGCTGGTGCAGGCGCGCCAGTCCAGGACGGCGGATCCGGAATTCTGCCAGGCCTGTCATGAGATGACCGGCGGCAACCCGTTCCTCCTGACGGCTCTGCTCGACGCGTTGGTGGCCGAGCACGCGCAACCGACACGGGAGAGCGCCGCTCAGGTGCGACGGATGAGCCCTGGCATGGTCGCCAGAAGCGTCCTGATTCGGCTCGCCACACTGCCGGACGGCTGCCTCGGCCTCGTGCGAGCCGTTGCGGTGCTTGGGGCCCGAGCCGAATTCCGTCAGGCGCGCCGGCTCGCCGGTCTCGAGCGGGACGCGGCGATCGAGGCGATGGGCGCGCTGGCGCGCAGCGGAATTCTGCGCGGCGAGTCCGTCATCGAGTTCGTGCATCCGCTTGTCCGTTCGGCGGTGTACACGGATCTCGCGCCGGTTGAGCGAAGTCGGTGGCACACGCGCGCCGCCGAGCTCCAAGCCGCCGACGGCGCCCAGCCGGAAGAGATCGCGCACCACCTCGTCGCGTCGATCCCCGATGGCGACCCCACCGTCGTTCAGCGGCTGCGCGACGCGGCGGCGCAGGCACGGGCGCGGGGCGTGCCCGAGTTAGCGGCTGACTATCTGTCTCGGGCGCTGATCGAGCCGCCGCCGTCGTCGACGCGCGCCGAGGTTCTGTTCGAGCTTGGCTCAGCTGAGTTGGTGCAGAATCCCGCCGCAGCGATCTCGCATCTTCAGCAGGCGCTCGATGCGGCGACGGTGAACGGTGAGCGCGCTGAGATCGCCTTGGCGCTCGGCGGCGCGCTCGCTGCCAGTGGCGGGATGACGGACGCGATCCGTGTGTTCAACTGCGGACTCGCCGACCTGGACGACCACCAGGGCGACATGTACGCCCGTCTCCAAGCCGCGCTCCTGGCGACCGCCCGATGGGAGCGATCGGCACAATCGCTGCGGCACGAGATCGTCGCGAAGCTGCAGGCGCGAGCGTCGGCAGGGGAGCGCCTCGACCCGCTGCTGCACGCTCAACTAGCCATCGAGATCGCGGCCTCAGGCGTGAACCGGGAAGCCGCCATCATGCATGCCCGAGCCGTGCTCGATGCGGCACCGGAGCTGACACTTGAAGCGTCCACGGTGCCCGAGGTCGCGCTCGTGCTCACGTTCGCCGGCTGCCCCGAGGAAGCCTGGCAGGCCACCCAGATATGGCTGACGAAATCGCAGCGACTCGGCTGGCCGCTGGGCATAGCAACCGCGTCCGCGTGCGCGGCGTTGACCGCCCTTCAGCAAGGCTTGATCAGCCAGGCCCTCGCCAGCGCGCGTGGGGCGACAACCCCGGGGACCGATCTCGCGTTCACGCCGATCACGGCGGCGTTCCTGATCGAGGCGCTGATCGAGCGGGGAGACACCGCCGGCGCGTGCGAGGTGCTCGCGCAGCACTCGCTGGACGGCGAGCTGCCGCTCATCTGGCCGACTACACCGCTGCTCCTGGCGCGCGGACGGCTCCGCGCCGCCTCCGGAGACCACGCTCGAGCAGTCGAGGATCTGTTCGCCACCAGCGAGCGGCTGACCGCATGGGGCGTGCACAACCCGGCGATGACCCCCTGGCGATCGAGCGCCGCCATCTCCCTGGCCGCCATCGGTGAGCGAAGCGAGGCGACCCGGCTCGCCGCCGAGGAGCTCGAGCTGGCCCAGCGCTGGGGAACCGGACGCGCGATCGGGATTGCCCTGTGCGCCCTCGGCATCGCCCAAGGAGACGCGGACGGGGTCAATCTGCTCGCGCAAGCCGTCAGCACGCTCCAGGACGTGCCAGCGCCCGTCGAGCACGCACGCTCACTCGTCGAACTGGGCGCCGCGCTGCGCCGCCTGGGCACTCGGAACCAGGCGCGCGAGCATCTCCGCCGGGGCCTCGATCTCGCTCACCGATACGGTGCAATCGCACTGGCCGACCGGGCCCGCGAGGAATTGCTTATCGCGGGCGCGCGACCCCGGCGTGACGCGCTCCGCGGGCGCGATGCGCTGACCTCCAGCGAATACCGAGTCGCCGTCCTCGCCGCCGACGGACGCACCAACACCCAGATCGCTCAACTGTTGTTCATCACCACGCGCACGGTCGAGACGCACCTCACCAGCAGTTACGCGAAGCTCGGTATCCGCTCCCGGCGAGAGCTCCGGGGAGCCCTCCAAACAGACCGCCCGAGCCCGGGCGACGAAAGTGCATGATCACCGCCGGAGGCGATTGCCTCTGGCTCCGGATTGCTAGTCGCCGCGCCAGACCGGGTCGCGCTTCTGCAGGAACGCGGCGATGCCCTCCTGCGCGTCGTGCGCGAGCGCGTTGTCGGTCATGACCCGCTCGCAGTGCTCGTACGCTTCGTCCTCGGCGCGATCGATCTGCGCGTAGAAGGCCTGCTTTCCGGTCGCGACGGTATACGCGCTCGACCGGCCGATCGCTTGGACGAGCTCGACGACCGCACGCTCGAGTTGCTCTCCCGGCACCACACGATTGACCAGCCCCCAGTCAACAGCGGTCGCAGCATCGATCGGCTCGCCCGTGAGCAGCATCTGCATCGCTCGCTTCCGACCGACCGCTCGCGACACAGGGACCATCGGCGTCGAGCAGAACAAGCCGATCTTCACACCCGGCGTGGCAAAGCGTGTGCCCTCCGCTGCGACAGCCAGGTCGCACGCGGCCACCAGCTGGCAGCCGGCGGCGGTCGCGATGCCGTGGACCTTGGCGATCACGGGCTGGGGAACATCGTGGAGCGCCTCCATCATCACGCTGCAGCGATCGAACAGGTGAGCCATGAACTCCCTGTCGCGGCCGGTCATCTCCGACAGGTCGTGCCCAGCCGAGAAGGCAGGACCGGCGCCCTCGATCACGATCGCACGCGTGGCGGGCCGCGCGGATACCTCGCGCACCGCTTCGATCATGTCCTCCATCAGCTCGAGCGACAGCGCATTCCGTTTCTCAGGCCGGTTGAGCACGATCCGCGCGGCGGCCCCATCGCGTGTCACGAGCAAATTCCGGTAGTCGGTGTCTGGGAGCGAGCTCATGCGGACAACGTACTCCCGCGCGGCCCGTCTAACAAGCGGTCCTCAGCGTGGCTGGCGGCGCATCAGCCAGACCGGCGGACCGGCGGGCAGAAGCAGCCGATCGGTGACCTGGAACCCGTGCCGCGAGTAGAAGCTGAGGTTGCGCTCCTTGGCGGTCTCGAGGTACGCGGGCAGGCCATCGCGGTCGCAGAGCTCGAGACCCGGCGCCAACAGCTCCGAGCCGATGCCGGCGCCCTGGCGGAGCGGATCGAGTCCCAACACGGCCAGATAGAGATGCCGGTCGCCGGGGTGGCGGCGTTCGATCGTCGTCAGGCCCCACATCACGAGCGGACCGCGCCAGCCTACGCCCGCCCCGGCAAGGCGCCCGAGCCGGGCAAGCTGCGGGATCGTCACCTGCCAGCGGTCGGGCAGCATCCACAGCGCGGCGCCGGCCAGGTCATCCGTTGTCCAGCTCACCTGCTGATCCATGCAGCGCCACAGCGACCAGCGAAAGAACGCGGCCCCGTAGCGGGCGCGAACGCGGGTGCTCGGGAAGACCCAGCGCTGCATCGGATCGTCGTCGAAGGCACGAGCGAGGACCTCCGTCAGCGTCCTGTGATCGCGAGCGTCGGACAGACGGACTCCCATCCGGCCCGGATCGTAGCTGCAGTAGGGTGCTTCGGGAGCGAACAGGAGTGAACGCGGTGGCTGACGAAGTGGTGACGAATCCGGGCGAGCGGCGCCGCTGGAACGACGAGTACTGGGCCTCGGTCTGGCCCAAGCGCGAGCAGCTCACGACTGCCGTGACTGGCGTCCTGCTCGATCTCCTCGGCTTCAGCGAGGGTGAGAGGGTGCTCGACATCGGCAGCGGGGGCGGCAACGCGACGATCGCCGCCGGTCGTCTGGTGGGCGATCGGGGCTCGGTTGTCGGCGCTGACATCTCCGCTCCACTGGTTCGTTTCGCCGAGCAGCGCGCCGCGGCACAGCAGGCCGGCAACGTCTCATTCGTGGTGGCCGACGTGCAGCACGACACGATCCCGGGCGCGCCGTTCGATGCGGCGATGAGCCAGTTCGGCGTGATGTTCTTTGATGAACCGACGGCGGCGTTCACGAGCATCCGCCGCCAGCTGGTCCCAGGCGGTCGCCTCGGGTTCGCCTGCTGGCGATCGATCGAGCAGAACCCGTGGTTCGTCGGTCCGGCGCTCGCGGGCTATGCCCCCCCGCCGCCGCCGCCGGCGCCGGGCAAGAGCCCGACCGGCCCGTTCAGCCTGAGTGATCCTCAACGAGCGATCGACATCCTCACCTCGAGTGGCTGGAAGGCAGTTCTGTGCGACCCCCGGGATATGGTCGTTGACGTCGACAGGAACGCGATCGTCGATGACGGGCAGCTGACGTTCCTGGGCGTGCCCGAGGAGTCATTCGAGCAGGCCCGCCAGGCCGTGGAAGAGCACCTCGAACCCCTGACAGCGAGCGACGGACGGATCCGCGCCCCACTTGCCTTTCAGGTTTTCACGGCCCTCGCTTGACTGTCCGCTGGATCGCTCTTGACGGCGCGGTCAATGCCCGCGTCGTCGTCCCTGGCGTGCTGCTGCGAGCCGACAACCTTCAGTCGCTGAGCGACCGAGACGTGCACCTGCTGATCGAGGAGGAGGCGCTCGAGGTGGTGCTGGACCTGCGGACGGACGTGGAGGTCGCGCGCGAGGGGCCGGGGCCGATGGTCACCGAGCCCACGGTCCGGATCGAGCACCGATCGCTGTACCCGGACTCCGGTGGCAACACGGATCTCGAGGCTGACACGGTGAGGCCGTGGGGGCGGGAACACGAGGACGAATCGCCGGACGAGACGCCCGTCGTTCGCGCGTATATGAGCTATCTCCGTCGGCGGCCAGACTCGATCGTCGCCTCAGTCCGCGCGATCGCTCGCGCCGAGCGCGCTGTCCTCGTGCACTGCGCGGCGGGCAAGGACCGCACCGGTGTTGTGGTGGCGATCGCGCTCGACGCGGCGGGCGTGGATCGAGACACGATCGTCGGCGACTACCTCGCGACCGGCGAGCGCATCGAGGCGATCTTCGAGCGCCTGGTCGGCTCTTCGACATATCGAGCGGAGCTCGAAGGGCACGATCCGCAGCAGCACGCGCCGATCCCCGGAACGATGGAGCGCGTCCTCGAGCTCGTCGACGAGCGCTTCGATGGGCCGGCGGCCTGGCTCACCGCGAACGGACTCAGCGGCCGAGATCTCGAGCGACTCAGTGCACGGATTCGAGCCACCGCAGCAGCTGCCGAGTGACGAGCTCCGGAGCCTGTTGCTGCAGCCAGTGCCCCGCATCGGGAATCACCTCGCTGACGCGCAGCCCGGTCACCCAGCCGTCCATCACGGCCGCCGGCATGAAGCGACGGACGGGATCTCGCTCCCCAGTGAGGAACAGCGCGGGCTGGGTGATGCGGCGCTCTCCCAGGTCAGCGGTCCGCTCCCAGTTGCGATCCAGGTTCCGGTAGTAGTTGAGCCCGCCTCGGAAGCCGGTTCGCGTGTAGACATCGACGTACACCTGTAGCTCCGCGTCGGTGAGAAACGCGGGCGTCGGGGGGTTCTCCTCGTGATCCGCCGCCCAGGCCGCGTTCCACACCCGCGGTGTGGCCAGGGTCCGGCGGACATCACGCTCGAGCGCGGCCTCGGCCACGCCCGGCTCCTGGAACCAGACCATGTAGAAGTCGGCGCCGAAGTGCTCACGCATCAGACCGAGCGGCGGCGCGGGCGCTCTCGGCGCGAACGGGACCGACAGCCCCCCGACCGCGCGCACCCGCTCGGGATGCAGCCATGCTGTCTTCCAGGCCACGTCGGCGCCCCAGTCGTGCCCGATCACCGTTCCCTGCTCAGCAGCGGCGTGATCGAGCAACCCGAGGACGTCCAGCGCGAGAACGTCGATCGCGTACTCCTCGGTCGCGCTCGGCGCGTCGGAGTCTCCGTAGCCGCGGAGATCAGGCACCAGCAACCGGTAGCCGGCAGCGGCGAGCGGTCCGATCTGGTGGCGCCAGGAGAAGGCGAGCTCGGGAAAGCCGTGGAGCAGCACCACGACCGGCCCGTCCGCCGGGCCGTATTCGGTGACCGCCAGCTGAATGCCGTTGACCTGCACGGCTCGAACCTATCCAAGATCATTAACCGGCGCACCAGGCAGCTGTGCACAATTGCGCCGGATGTCGGCCCTGCTAGAGCGGACCCCGTCGCAGGCTCCGCCTGACGATCCCCGCGGACGCTACCGCGCAGATATCCAGGGTTTGCGCGCGATCGCCGTGCTGGCGGTGGTGGCGAACCACCTGGCGGGCTGGCCCAAGGGAAGCTTCGTCGGGGTCGACGTCTTCTTTGTGATCTCGGGCTACCTGATCACCGCGATCCTGGTCCGCGAATTCCAGAAGCGCCACTCGATCTCGTTCCTCGGTTTCTATGCCCGGCGGATCAAGCGGATCCTGCCCGCGGGGCTGTTTGTGATCGGCGTGACCGTGTGCGCAACGCGGGTGCTCGCGGGGATCGATCGCTACCACTTCGCCGCCAAGGACGCGATCGCGGCGGTCCTGTTCTTCGCCAACTGGCATTTCGCCGCGACCGGCGTCAACTACTTCAACCAGTCGCTGCCGCCGTCGCCCCTGCAGCACTACTGGTCGCTGTCGGTCGAGGAGCAGTTCTATTTCGTGTGGCCGTGGCTGTTGCTCGGCCTGCTGCTGGTCGGTCTCCGCTTGCGGTTCTGGCGCCACGAGCACACGCGTCTGGTTGCCGGCGTCGCGATCGCCGTGATCTGCGGCATCTCACTCGCGTGGGCGTTCGCCGAGACCGCCAGCAACCCGACGGCCGCCTACTTCTCCACGTTCGCTCGTGCCTGGGAGCTGGGCTTGGGGGCCCTGATCGCGGTCGCCGCTCAACGGCTCGGCCGGTGCGACGCGCGCTTGCGCCAGATCGTTGCGTCGGCCGGCCTGGTCGGGGTGCTCGTGTCACTGTTCGTCGTCCCTTCAAGCTCCGGGTTTCCGGCGCCATGGGCGCTGCTGCCGACGCTCTCGACCGCCGCCGTGCTCGGCGCCGGCGCCGGCCTCTCGGGCCGGTCGCTGCTGCCACTGACCAACCCGGTCAGCCAATACCTCGGCAAGATCTCCTACAGCCTCTACCTGTGGCACTTCCCGGTGGTCGTGCTGATCGTCGCTGTGTTCCCCCAATACTCGGTGGCGTACTGGTTGGTAGGTCTGGCGCTGATCTTCGGGCTGTCCGCAGCGTCGTTCCACCTGCTCGAGGACCCCGCGCGGCGCGGCACCTGGTTTCGCCGGCGCCCCGGCCGGCTTCCGGTCCCCGCGGTCGGCTGGCTGCGATACGCCGCCGCATGCGCAGTCGCCGCGGTCATCGCCGGCGCCGGCCTGCTTGCCGTCCGGGCGATCAGTCCGACGAGACTCGTACTCCCGGCGCCGGTCCTGATCGGGCATACGCAGGACGATCCGCACAGCTGTATCGGGGCCGCGGCGCTCGACCCGCGCCATCACTGCGCGCTGCTGAACAACGGCGACCGAGTCGCGCCGTTGCCCGGGCAGCTGCCCGACGACACGGGCGGCGCCTACGCCTGCTACGCCTACCTGCACCAACCCATCCACCCATGCGAGTACGGGAGCGGACGGCCCGATGCGGTCCGGGTTGCGCTCGTGGGCGACAGCCATGCCGCGGCGCTCCTGGCGGCCCTCGAGCCCCAGCTCGACGCGCTGAACTGGCGCGTCACCGCCTTCACCGGACAGGCGTGTGGATGGATCCCCGCCGCTCAGTCGCCGGACTGCCCCGGGCTTCGCCTGATCCAGCGGGCACTCGTTCACCGCCATTACGGGGTCATCATCGCGACCGAGCTCCGCGTGTACACCAGCTCCGTCGCCGACCACCTGAAGGCGATGAGGCCCGTCGCCGCCACCGGGGCGCGCATCGTGGTTGTCGAGGACGACCCCAGCGTGACCGCCACGAGCACCGCGTGCGTCACCCGGATCAGCTACAGCGCGACCGGCGACTGTGGCACTCCCGTCACCGTCGCCTACCAGGACCCGGATCGCCTGGCGCATGCGGCCGAACGACTCCCCGGAGCGCGAGTCGTCAGGACCGGCCGGTTCTACTGCCGCCACGGCTTCTGCCCGGCCACGATCGGAAACGTCCTCGTGTACAGGGACACCGCGGCCCACACCACCGCCAGCTACGCCCGAACGTTGAGTCCGTACCTCGTCGATGCGATCGAGCAGGCGCTCCCAGCCGCGCTGCACTAGGCGTGGCGTTAGAGGTAGCGTCTCGAAAATGGCCGACGAGAGCAACAAGAGCGAGAAGGCCGAGCACAAGCCGCCCGCCGGCGCCGAGACGGCCGCCGCCTGGACGGCAGCGGGCGTGTCGATCGACTACACGGCGAGCGCGAACTGGATCGTCCTACGCAGAAAGGAGAAGCCGGCGGCTGAGATCTTCTCCGTCTCGTACGTCGCTGACCGCGAAGAGGAACGTCCGGTGACGTTCGTCTTCAACGGCGGGCCGGGCGCGTCGTCGGCCTACCTCCACATGGGCGCCGTCGGGCCGCTGCGGGTCGCGTTTCCGCCGGACGGCACGCTGCCGCAGATGCCGCCTCGGCTCGTCTCGAACGAGGAGTCCTGGCTCGCGTTCACCGATCTCGTGTTCGTCGACCCGGTGGGTACCGGCTTCAGCCGCGTGATCGAGGACGACAGTAAGGACGGCGAGGATCAGAAGAAGCAGGAAAGTGGCGGCGACGGCCCGGCGCGGGAGTACTTCGGCTACAAGCGCGACCTCGAGTCGCTGTGCGAGTTCATGAGCCGCTGGCTCTCGAGCCACGGCCGTTGGGGCAGCGCGGTGTTCATCGCCGGCGAGAGCTACGGCGGGTACCGCGTCGGCCGGCTCGTTCGCATGTTGCAGGAGACGTCAGGTATCGGGCTGAGCGGCGCGGTGCTGATCTCTCCGGCGCTCGAGTTCGGATCGCTCTCGCCGACCGATTACGACGTAGTGGGGTGGGTCGACCTTGTGCCGACGATGGCGTTCGCCGCGGTGCACCACCAGCGCTCGAGGGCGTTCACGGCCGGCACCCCGCCCGAACATGTTCTTCAAGAGGCGGAGAGCTTCGCCACCGGCGATTACGCCACGCTCCTGACGCGTGGCGCCTCGATGCCTGCAGTCGACCGCGAGCGGATCCTCGGGCGTCTGGCCGACCTCATCGGCCTTCCCGTTGACATCGTCGCGCGCGCCGAGGGGCGCATCACGATCGGTACGTTCGTGCGCGAGCTGCTCCGCGACGATCGGAAGGTGCTCGGGCTGTACGACGCGACGCTCACAACCACCGATCCGTTCCCCGATCGGGAGGGATTCGCCGGTCCGGACCCGACACTCGCCGGGATCGCTCCCGCCTACACGACCGCGATCAACAGGCAGCTCCGATCGCAGATCGGGGTAGAGACCGATCGCGAGTACGTGGTGCTGAGTGAAGAGGTGAACGAGCTGTGGCGTAACGACGCGCCGGAGCACTTCTTCACGCCGCCCGTAGGCGCCACCGACGATTTCCGGTACGGCATGTCGCTCAACCCGCATATGAAGGCGTTCATCACCCATGGCCGCTACGACCTCGTGACGCCGTACTACGCGAGCGACCGGCTGCGGAACCTGATGCGGCTCGACTCCGAGATGGCCAGCCGGCTGACGGTCCGACATTTCGGCGGCGGCCATATGTTCTACGCCTGGGAAGAGAGCAGGCGCGAGTTCACGGCCGCGATCGCCGCGTTCGTCGCCGAGGCGGTCACGACGGCCTAGTTATCCGTCGGATCCTGGCCGATGAAGGCGACGATCGATGAGGTGTCGCGGGACTCATGCAAGGCGATCGGCGCACCGAGCGCACGGCTAA
Organism: uncultured Solirubrobacteraceae bacterium; assembly: GCA_963712675.1. Taxonomy (GTDB): domain Bacteria; phylum Actinomycetota; class Thermoleophilia; order Solirubrobacterales; family Solirubrobacteraceae; genus Palsa-465. Next base: position 516,746 of record CAVQJF010000010.1, on the reverse strand, counting down.
TCGGCGCCGACGACCTTGAAGTTCTGGCTGACGAAGATGTGGTGCGGCCAGTTGACCCCGATGTTGTGGACCTCGAATTCGCCGTTGCTCAGCTTCACGACGCGGTCGACGATGCCCCCGGGGTAGGCGACCAACGCGGCTTCGGTCGCGCGATTCGCCGTCGTCCCGCTGACGATCGTCCCCGACCCCTGGCTGTAGGTCGCCGGGATCTGACCGACCTGCTTCGACGTCGTCGCGGCCCCACGCTGGAAGGGAACCACGCCTGCCGCCGTGGAGGCCGCAGATCCGCCGCCGTTCGTCCGCTCCACGATCACGTCGCCGGCGGTGATGGTCGTTCCGCTGGTCGTGCCGAGCACGAGCACGGTGTCGCCCTTCGTGATCGCACTCGCCGAGATCGAGCGTGTCCCCTTCTGGTACGTCGTCGAGGACGCCTTCTTGATTGTCACCTTCTGACCCGCCGGGGTCGATATCGAGAAGCTCGACGCGGACACGCTGTCAACCCTGCCGGAGGATCCCCCCACGGCCGGTCCCGAGCGAGCATTGGATCCCGCGCCGCCGGACACGCGTTGCCCGGATGTGGCCGACGGGGACGCGGTCGGCGCGGTGGCGCCGTTGCCGCTCGAGCCCGAGTCGGCGATCGCGTAGCCACCGGTCGCGAGCACGATCACGGTGGCGCCGGTGGCGATCGACCTCGTGAGCTTGTGCCTGCTGAGAATCGTGGGCTTGACGTTCATGTTGGTTCATCCCCTGCGTTACGGAGTGGGTGGTCGATCCCACTATGCGACGCAGCCGTAAGACATTCGTGTGAGGAACGCGAGAACCGCTTACGACGCTCGTAAGCGACGCTCTTACGTGACGCAGGGCGGTCTTCGGGGCTCCGCAGCGCCTCCACCGAACTAGCATCCGTGGCGATGACTGAGGTCCGTCTGCGGCCCTGGCGTGTCGGTGACGAAGGTGATGTGTCGGTCATGGTCGACGACCCGTATCTCCGCCCCTGGTCAACGATGGCCGACACTGACGCTTGGATCCAGCGCGAGGTCGCCCAGCAGCGAGGTCCCTCCCGGGCGATCTGCTTGCCGGATGACGATCGCGCGCTCGGGAGGGTGGCGTTGCGGCTACCGGAGTTCGCCTCGGAGGCCGTCCGCTGCGAAGCGGTCCGCGACTCCGACCAGCCCGCCGGCGAGCTGAGCTACTGGCTCGTGCCCGAGGCCAGAGGACGCGGCCTCGCCCAAGCCGCTGTTCAGTTGATGATGAGCTCGGTGGTTCCCGCCACCGGCCTGCGCTCGGTCGTGCTCGACATCGAGGCCGGCAATGCCCAGTCGATGCGACTCGCTGAGCGCCTCGGAGCGCAGCCACGAAGCCCTGCCCGAGTGGAAATTGACCGATCTGGAACTGCCCGGACGCTCGTCGTCTACGTCCTTCCGGTCGCTGGTGAGAACGGCATCGCTGGCTAGCATGGCCGCGTGAGGCCCGAACAGCACTGGCTGGCAACACAGTGGCCGAACGTTCGGTCCTACCTGCCACAGCCGCCCGCGGTGGTAGTTGAGCTCGGCTGCGGACCCGTTGGAGGGTTCGTCCCGGCATTGCTACGTGGCGGCTATACGGCGCTCGGAGTTGACCCGAAGGCCCCGGAAGGTGCCTGCTACCGGCGTGGCGAGTTCGAGCGAACCGAACTCCCGGACCACGTGGACGCGATCGTCGCCTGCACGTCGTTGCACCACGTCACCGAGCCCGGCGCTGTGCTGGACAGGATCACGGCGACGCTGGCCCCGAGCGGCGTCGTGATCGTTGTCGAATGGGATTGGGAGCGGTTCGATGAGGCGACCGCCGAGTGGTGCTTCGCCCGCCTCGGCGCGCCCGATCGAACTGGGTGGCTGCAACGCCATCGCAGCGGCTGGATCGACTCCGCGCAGCCATGGGACCGCTATCTGCGGAACTGGGCCGCCGAGCACGGCATCCACACCGGGCAAGCGATGCTCCGGGAGCTCGACGAGCGTCTTGAACGACAGGTCTGCCGCCGGGGCCCGTACTTCTTCGCGGACCTCGCCGGAACGAGCGAGCAGGACGAGCTCGATGCGATCGTGGGCGGTCAGATTCAGGCGACCCGCGTCGACTACGTGGGCCGCCCGATCTGATGAGGGCCCGGCGGCCGCGCCGAGCCCTCATCAGCGAGATGGCGTCAGCCGCCGTACGCAGCCGGAGGCGGTCCTCCGCGGCCGCCGGGCCCCTGCATGACGTTGTATGAGCTGTCGAGGTGAACCTCGACCTTGCTGCCGTCGGACTTGGTGATAGTGGTTTCAAAGCCATTGCCGGTGAAGTCGGTGGTGACGGCGCCCGCGGTGCCGCTACCGACGCTCTTGACGGCGGCGGCCTGAACCTTGGCGGCGACGGCACCGGTCACTGCCTTCTCCGCGTCCTCGTGCGCCGCGGTTCCGTGAGCCGGGCCGTTGAACGCCGGTCGACCCTGAGGGCCCGGAGCGCTCTGGGTCGTGGCGCTCGAGCTCGAACTCGAGGTCGACGGCGACGACGACGTCGCCGCGACGGCGATTGCAGAGCCGCCAAGCGCGAGGGCAGCGAGCGCCGCAAATCCAGCCAGCACCTTCTTGATGGGGGGGAACATTTCCTTACGTCCTTTCGGTTCTCCGGGTTTGCCCCGGGTTCCGGTGGACGGTGCGCTCCGCGTGTAAGACCCGGCTCGGAAAACCTCCAGGACCCCGTAAGGATCGCTCGACCGCTGCAGGCGTCCCCGAGTACAGTCGGGACCGAATCCGCCGATGAGAATTCATGCCCTGACGATCGGGACGGTGCGGCTCAAGCGCTCGTTTCTGTTCGCGAGCGACGGGTGGCGTCGGCAGCTCGACCTGTTTCTTCCGGGGGAGTGGTGCGAGCCGGTGCCGATTCACTGCTGGGCGATCGAACACGCGGGCCGGCTATCGCTGATCGACACCGGCGAGACGGCCGACGTCCGCGACATCCCCTTCGCCCGGTTCGACGTGACCGCCGAGCAGGAGCTCCCCGGCGCGCTCGAGCTCGCGGGCCTGTCGCTAGCGGCCGTCGACACCGTGCTGCTGACTCACATGCACGGCGACCACATGGACGGCGCGATTCACGTCCGAGGACCGGTGCTCGTCCACGATCGCGAACTGTCCTTTTCGCGCACCCGCGGCGCTCGCGTGATGCAGCGGGTGCTCCGCCAGCCGGTGCCGGGCGGCGTCGAGTTCCGGGGGGTGGCGCTCGATGCGGGTCCATTCGGAGCGTTCGAACACAGCCGCGCACTGAGCGAGGACGGCCGGATCATCGCCGTGGCGACACCCGGCCACACGCCCGGCCACGTATCGGTGATCTGCATCGACGATGACGGCCGCCACGTCCTGATTGCGGGCGACGCCACCGACACCGTCGAGCAACTGCGAGCTCTTCGAGCCGACGCCGTCGCACCGAAGACTTCTGTCGCCGTTGAAACGATGAAGACCATCCTCGCCCACGCCCGCGAGCACCCGACCGTCTACCTCCCGTCTCACGACCCGAAGTCGGTCGCGCGGCTGAGGGACCACACAACACTCTGACCGGGTCCGCTGCGGGGGGCCCCTCAGGCTGCCGCGGGTAGCCACTCCGGGGGCAGTGCGGCAGGTATGTCGGGATAGTCGGGCACCACGCGGCGTGCGAAAGCCTCGGCCGAACGACCGGTTACGAGACGGCCTACATCCGCCATCGCGAGCAGCGTCCGGACCGATGAGGCGATCTGGAAATCCGCGGCGCCGAGCTCCTCGTTCCCGATCACGCCCGCTTTGAGCAGGCGGTCGACCTCATCCAGAAGTCCCGGCAATTCAGCGAGATCCCGCTCCACCTGCTGGTCGCTCGCCCCCGCCTGCCTCACGAACACCGGCACGACCGGCGTCAGGAGCGCACCCATCAGGGCCGGCGCGGGCAGCGGGCTGGCGACGTCGGCGAACCACTGGCGCTGTCGCAGATGGCGCCGGAGACCCCATCGGATCAGTCGGCGCGGGACCGGCTGCAGGACCGATTCGCCCCAGCGCTCGGCCTGTTGCGCCGCGGCGAGAGCGGTCGGCTCGCTCGGATACAGCGGCGGGAACGGGGCGAGCTCATCGAGCGCCCGGCCGATCGCGATCGAACCTTGTACGCGGCGGCCGTCTGGAAGCTTCATCGCCGGCACCGTGGCAGCCCGAAAGCCAAGCGCCCACAGGCTCGGCGGATGCGCACCGCCGAGCAGCTCGACGTAGCGATAGGTCAGCCCCTTGCGCTCCAGCATCCCTCGGGCGGCGAGGACCGGATGCGAGAGCCGGATCCCGTATAGGCGGATGGGGCGTTGCGGCACGACCGCGGAACCGTACTCGCAACGCCAGCCGCTCGTGCGACCGTGAGCGCGACGGCGTTCTCAGCGCGCTGGGCGGCTCTGCAACTCCCGGGCGACGGCCTCCGCGCCGGCGCGCAGATCGCGTGTGTGCACGGTGATCGAATGCCATGGCAGGAGGCGATGGCGCGCGCGCACGGCCACGGTGTTGCCGTCGCGCCGAACCCTCCGCGCAACCCACATGGTGTGCCCCGGCACGAGCCACGTCCGCCTTCCAGGTCCGCCCATTGGGAGCGGTATCGGCGGCCGGCGTGGCTTTCATTAGCCGACCTTCCGCAACTCGCGGCTTTACTTAAGTATTTACTTCTGATATGCTTGCAAACGTAAGCAAACCATAGGAGCAAAATGGATTCCAATCCAACCTCTACAACCAAGCAGTACCACCAGGTGGTCGTTGACGTTCCGGAGGATCGGGTAGCCGAGTTCCACGCGTTCTTCGCGCGTTTTCTCGCCGGCCCCTCGGGCCGCCGGCATAGGGGTCGACACGGTCGACCGCACCGCCACGCAGGTCACAGTCGTCACGGCGAGCGCCGATGCGCCGTCGCGAACGACGAGGCGACCACGCAGCAGGCCGAGACCAGCGAGGTCTGATGGCCGACAAGCAGGTCACCGTTGCCGTCCCGGAGGAGCGCGTCCCGGAGTTCTACTCCTGGTTCGCGGCCTTCCTGGCGGCCGAGCCGGGCTCCCCGCCCCCGATGTCCGGCCACGGCCGTCGCGGACCCCGCGGGCAGCGCCATCAAAACGAGGCGCGCGTCTGGTCGGCAGAAGATGCCGACCAGGCCGCCTGGCTGCACCGCAAGCTCGCACCTCCGGCACGCGAGCTGTTCGATCTGCTGGCCGATGCGCCGGGGGAGCGTTTCGCCGGCGAGGAGATCGCAAAACGCCTCAAGCTCGACAAGGGCTCACACGGCGTCGCCGGCATCCTCGCCTGGCCCGGGCGCTATGCGAGGCACCTCGGCCGCGTGCTGCCGATCCTGACCGAAGCACGCCAGGACGGAGGCACCAATTACTACATGGAACCGGACGTCGCGGCGCTGTTCGCCGCCGCGCGGGCCGAGACCGCGGACGGGCCAACGGGCCCGAGACGCCGCGGTCGCGCCAGACCCCGGTAGGCCAGCTCGACCCTACGGCCTGGCGGCCTCGAGCGGCAGCCAGATGTGAAACGCGGTCCTTCCGGGCACGCTGTCAAACTCGATCGAGCCGCCCAACCGCTCGGTCACGATCCGGCGCGCCGTGTCGAGGCCGAGGCCCGTCCCCTCGCCGACGTCCTTGGTCGTGAAGAAGGGGTCGAACACCCGGTCACCGATCGCCTCGGGGATCCCCGGGCCGTCGTCGATGATGTCGACGCGAGCGCAGATACCGTCGCGCGACGTCACGATCTCGATCGTCCCCGAGTCGCCGAGCGCCTCGATCGCATTCGCGAGCAGGTTGGTCCAGACCTGATTGAGCTCGGACCCGCGGAGCGTGAGCTTCGGGAGTGAACGGTCGTAATCGCGGCGAACCTCGATTGAGGTGTGCTTCAACTTGTGGCCGAGGACCAACAGCGTCGTCTCGAGGCCCTCGTGGATGTCGGTCTCGACGAGCTCTCCCCGGTCCATGAATGAGTACGCCTTGATCGCCTTGACGAGCTTGCCCATCCGGTCGGTCGACTCGGCGATCTGCGCGGCGAGCCCCTGGGCGGTCAACGACGCGGCGATCCATGCGACCGCGGCGCTCGCGGCCCCCGGCGCAGGTCCGGCAACCTCGGCGACCCGATCGAGCCAGGCGGAGTCGATCCCCGCTGCCACCAGCGGTTCGGTCAGCCGCCACGGCTGCTCCAGCCCGAGCCGTTCGAGCGAATCGAGCAGCTCGTCCTCGGCGTCGGCCGCCTCGAGTCCCTCCGGCGAGCTGCGCGTCGCCGTGTGTTCGATCGCCTCGCGCTGCATCGCGACCAGCTTTTCGGCCTGCTCGCGCTCGATCCCTGACTCGACGAACAGCCCGATCGTCGACGCCAGCACGTCGAGCGCCTCGGCGAGATCGGTGGCGGCGCTACGGGCGGCCGTCGCGGGGTTGTTGAGCTCATGGGCCAGGCCGGCGGCCATCGTTCCGAGCGACGCCATCCGCTCGCGGTTCTGCTCGCGGATCGCGTTCCGGGCCGACACCGTCCGGACCGCGCGCATCACCCGCCGGTGCACGGACGGCTGGGTCACCGCCAGTCGGGTGAACTCCTCCGGGCGGATCACTGCCATCCGCACCGCCGTGACCGTCCGCATCTCGCCGGCGAAGCCGGTCTCGGTCATCGCGGTGATCGCGCCCATCCACGTCGGCGCGACCTGACGCGTGACCGGTTCGAGCCGGCCGCCCTCGAAGATCAGTCCCTGGATCACGCCCTCGAACAGCAGGAACACACCGGCCGCGGCGTCCTGGGGGTGAGCGACGACCGTGTCGGCGGGCACGAGTTCGATCGCCGCGATCTCCTGCCACTGCCCGAGCTCCTGATCGTCGAGCTCGTCGAACAGGTCGATCGTCCGCAGCTCCTCGAGCGTCGGCCGCGACGGCTCGGTCATGCGCTCGCGAGATATTCGTGGATCAGCGACACGGCCATCGACCCCTCGCCGACTGCGCTCGCCACCCGCTTGATCGAGCGCGTGCGCACGTCACCGGCGACGAACACTCCCGGCACGCTCGTCTCGAGCGTGTACGGGTCGCGGGACAGCGGCCAGCCATGCTCGCGCACTTCCGGCCCCGCGAAGATGAAGCCGCGCTCGTCGCGCGCGACGACGCCCTCGAGCCAGTCCGTCCGCGGGGCGGCGCCGATGAACACGAAGCAGGCGTCGGCGTCCTCGACGGTCTCTGACCCGTCCGCCGCGAGGATCCGCAGGGCACGAAGATGGCCGTCGGCCCCTTCGGCCGCGACCGCGCGAGCGCCGGTCCGGACCTCGACGTTTCCCAGCGCCGCGATCTGCTCGATCAGGTAGTGGGACATCGACTTCGCGAGTGAGTCGCCGCGCACAAGCATCGTCACGCGGCCGGCGTAGCCGCTGAAGTAGACCGCCGCCTGCCCGGCCGAGTTGGCGCCGCCGATCACGACCACGTGCTGGTCCGCGCACGCCCGCGCCTCGCTCAGCGCGGCCCCATAGTAGATCCCGGCCCCGGTCAGCTCGGCAAAGCCCGGCGCGTCCAGCTGGCGGTACGAGACCCCCGAGGCAACGAGCACCGTGTTCGCGCTCAGGATCCCGCCGCCGGTCAACTCAACGAGCCGCCCGGCTCCCTCCACCCGAAGCTTCGACGCCTCCTGAACGGTGAGCAGTTCGGCCCCGAGGCGTCGCGCCTGGGTGGTCGCGCGTCGCGCCAGGTCCGACCCGCTGAGTCCCGCCGGGAAACCGAGATAGTTCTCGATCCGGCTCGACTGCCCCGCCTGACCGCCGGGCGCCTCGCGCTCGACGAGGACAGTCCGAAGGCCCTCCGAGGCGCCGTACACGGCGGCCGCGAGCCCGGCGGGGCCGCCGCCGACGATCACGAGGTCGTAGTGGTCACCGACGGGCTCGGCGGAGATCGCGAGCCGCTCGGCAAGCTCGAGCGTGGTGGGGCGCTCGAGCACTGACCCGTCCTCGAGGAGCGCGACCGGCAGCCGGTCCAGGTCGAGGTCGAAGACCGTCATCAGCTCGCGGGCCTCGGCGTCGCGCTCGACGTCGAGCCACCGCCCCGGCACGCGGTTGCGGGCCAGGAAGTCGCGCACGTCGTGCGACTGCTTCGAGAACCGGTGCCCGATCACGCGGACGCCGCCCGACTCGAGCGCGGCGCCGCTCTCCCACGTCGACAGCAGGTCCTCGAGCACCGGGAACAGTTGCTCCTCGGGCGGATCCCAGGGCTTGAGCAGGTAGTAATCGAGATCGACCTCGTTGATCGCCTGGATCGCCGCCTCGGTGTCCGCATAGGCGGTCAGCAAGACCCGCTTCGCATCGGGGACGAGCTCCCGTGCCTGCACGAGATAGTCGGTCCCCGACAGACCCGGCATCCGCTGGTCGGCGACCAGCAGCGCCACCTGCTCTCCACGCGCGCGGACCTGGCGCACCAGCTCGAGCCCGTCGACCCCGGACTGGGCGCGCATCACCCGGTAGCGCTCCCCGAAGCCCCGCCGCAGGTCACGCGAAACCGCCGCCAGCACCGCCGGCTCATCGTCGACCGCGATGATGGCGGGACGGCGGCCCTCGTGCTGACCGTCCGGCTCGCCCTCGGCTGTCGGAGATTCGATCACGGCAGCCGATGGTAGTTGGAGCCGACGCTCTGCTCCCGGCGCGACCTCACGCTCGCATACGATCCCGGCATGCCGGCGCCGCGGATCCACCACCTCAACTGCGGCACGCTGTGCCCGTTGGGCGAGCGGTTCGTCAACGGCGAGGGGTCTCTGCTGGGGGCCGGCCGGATCGTCTGTCACGTGCTGCTGATCGAGCTCGACGGGAGCCTCGCGCTCGTCGACACCGGCTTTGGCGTCGACGACGTGCGCGATCCGCGCAAGCAGCTGTCGCTCGGATTCACGGTCGCGATGCGGCCGAAGCTCGACGTCAACGACACCGCGATCCAACAGGTACGCGCGCTCGGCTTCGACCCCGCGGACGTGCGCGACATCATCGTCACGCACCTCGACGTCGACCACGCGGGCGGCCTGCCCGACTTCCCGAACGCGACCGTGCACGTGTTCGGACGCGAGCACGAGACGATGCTGCGGCCGCCGCTGCGCGAGCGGATCCGCTACCGGATCGGCTCCGCCCACTGGGCCCACTCGCCGCGGTGGGCGACATATGCGGTCGGTGGTGATGCGTGGTTCGGGTTCGAGAGCGTGCGCGTGCTGCCCGGAAGCGACGCCGAGATCCTGATGATCCCGCTGCCCGGCCACTCGCTCGGCCACACCGGGATCGCGATCCGCCGAGACGACCGCTGGCTGCTCCACTGCGGCGACGCCTACTTCCACCGCGACGAGATGCACCGCCCGCCGAGCTGCCCGCCCACCCTGCGCGTGTTCCAGAACCTGGTCGGAGCGAACGGCAAGCTCCGACGCCAGAACCAGGAGCGCCTGCGCGAACTCGCCGGCCGGCACGCCGGCGAGGTCGAGCTGATCTGCGCCCACGACCCGGTGCTGTTCGAACGGTGCTCCTCCGCGACGACGGCGAAGCAGTAGTCGCGATCGGACAGGCGTCGCACGCCTGGATCTCCGGTCAGCTCGCGCGGGCGTGGACGCCCGCACCGCGCGAGGAGGTCTGCCTGGCGGCCGAGCAGCACGATCTCGGGATGGCCGAATGGGACCTGGCGCCGACGCTGAATCAGAGCACCGGTCTCCCCCACTCGTTCGTGGAGCTCCCGGTCGAGACCCACATCGCCCTGTGGTCGGAGGCGCCCGGCAAGCTGCTCAGCCAGAGCGCATACGCGGCGCTGCTCGTCTCGATGCATGGCGTCGCGCTCCAGGGGCTCCGCGATATGCCGAAGCTGGCGCCGGCCGATCGCGAGCTCGTGCTCGGCTATCTCGAACGACAGCGGCTGCTCCAGGATCGGCTGATCGCGCTGCTCGGGGCCGACCGCGACCAGCTCGCGCTCGAGCAGCGGCTGCTGTGGGCGTGGGACTCGATCTCGCTCGCGCTGTGCCTGCGCTGGCCGACGACGACCGTCAACGGCAACACGCTGGCGCTCGAGGGTGACCGTTTCACGCTGACTCCGTGGCCGTTCCGCACGGACCGGGTCGAGGTCCGCTGCGAAGGTCGGCGGCTGGTCGGACGGTACGAAACCGAATCGCAACTCCGGGCCGCGCTCGAGCGCTCGCCGCTCGTACAGCTGGCGTTCGTGCTGATCGCGGCGGAGTAGCTTGTCAGCCCTGCTCCCCGACGATTTCGACCTGCGCGACTCCTACCGGCGGCACTTCGCCAATCCTCGACGCGAGCGCGCGTTCCTGAGCGCGGCCGGGTTCACTGCCGCGTTCGCCACCTGCCGGATCGTGACCCACTCGATCCGCGCCGGCATCGGCCCGTTCCGCAATATGAGCGTCGGCGGGCGGCACCTGCACCACTCGACGTTCGGAATCCTCGGCGGGATCGGTCTCGGCTATCTGTGGACGTACCAGTTCGCGCTCGGGGTCGACCCCCAACGACGTGCCGCCTCGCGCGCGGCTGCGATCGTCTACGGCGTCAGCTCGGCGCTGACGCTGGACGAGTTCGCGCTCTGGTTCGACCTCCAGGACGACTACTGGACCGCGGCGGGTCGCAAGAGCATCGACGCGGTCGCGCTGTTCGGCGGCATCTCGACGATGACCTTGGCGGGCCGTGGCGTCGTGCGCGAGTGTGCGGAGGCGGCGCGCTTTGCGGGCCGCAAGGCGCGGCGCAGGTAGTGGAGCGCGAGACGCAGATCGCCCGGGGCCAGGTGCCCGGACTGGAACGAGCGACGATCCGGCCGTACGTCGACGCGACGCCCGGACCCGCCTACTACCAGCGCGTGGCGCACCCCGTGGGCCTCGAGGCCGAGCGCGTGCTCGGCGAGCTCGAAGGTGGCCCGGCGCTGCTGTTCTCCTCCGGCTCGGCCGCCACGATGGCACTGGCGCTCGCCCTGCTCGAGCCGGGCGCGACGGTCGCGATCGCCGACGGCGGGTATTGGGGCACCGTCGCGCTGCTGTCGAGCGAGCTCGGCCGCTGGGGCCTGCACGTGGTCGCCTTCGACCAGACGGTGCTCCCACCCCCGCCCGCTGATCTCGTCTGGCTCGAGCCGTGCTCGAACCCGATGCTCACGTTCCCCGACCTCGACGCGGCGATCTCGGCCGCGCACGCGGCGGGCGCGAGGGTCGCCGTCGACAACACGGTGCTGAGCCCCCTGCTGCTGCGGCCACTCGAACACCAGGCGGACTTCGTGCTCCACAGCGCGACCAAGATCCTCGCTGGCCACCACGACGCGCTCGCCGGCGTTGTCACGTGCGCGCGGCCTGAGGACCACGAGCGTCTCAAGGCCTTCCGCGCCGCCTCGGGGATCGGCGCCCCACCCGACACGGCGTGGCTGCTGCTCCGCGGACTGAAGACACTCGCCGTGCGGGTGCAGCGTCAGTCGGCGAGCGCGCTCGAACTCGCGCGTCGGCTCGAAGGGCACCCGGGTGTCGAGCGGGTCCGGTACCCGGGTCTGGGCGACCCGGTCGCCGCCCGCTACCTCGATGCATTCGGCCCGCTGCTGTCGTTCGACGTGGCCGATGGTGAGATGGCCGCCCGGGTCGAGTGCGCGCTCGAGCTGATCGAGAACGCGACCAGCCTGGGCGGCGTCGCCTCGACGCTCGAGGCCCGCGCCCGGTGGGAGGGCGACCGCGTACCGCCCGGTCTGTTGCGCCTGAGCGTCGGCCTGGAGGCCGTCGACGACCTGTGGGCCGACCTCGAACGCGCTCTGCGCTAGACCTTCTCGAACACGAGCCGGAAGTGGTCCATCAGCTCGCGCTCGAAGCAGACCAGGTTCGAGCTCGCGCCCGCGGTGAACGCGAACCGGAAGTCTGGGCTCGTCAGCCACTTCGGGATCAGCCGCAGCTTCAGCAGCGCCATCCGCGGATTCCACGCCTCGGTCCGTTTGTCCCACCGGTGGATCGTCTCGATGTAGTCGAGCCGTCCGCTGACGCTCGACACGAGCTTGAAATCCGGGGCGGCGCAGCGGACAACCTGCTCTTGACCGAACGGCAGGAACGAACCCGGGAACGCCGCCTGCATCATCGCCAGATACCACGCGTCAGATTCGCGCGGCGCGTTCCGGCTGACCTGCTCGACTTCGATCATGTTGCGCCCGAACACCATCGTCTGCAGGTAGAACCTGCCACCGGTCGGGAGCGTGGTCGCGATGTTCGCGAAGAAGTTCCGGTAGACGGCGTCCTGCCGGCCGGCGTCGTAGTCCGCGCGTGAGGCGAAGTGCTCGAACGCCCCGAGGCTGACGGCCGCGTCGAACGGCCCGAACGTGTCGCGCGTGAGGTTGCGCGCGTCGTGCAGGTGCGCGTCGAGGCCGTGACGCTTACACGCTTCGAGCTGCGCCGAGGACAGGGTCACTCCGAGCCCGACCGCGCGGCGCTTGCGGAAGAAGTTGAGCATCGGCCCCCAGCCGCAACCGAGATCGACCACACGCATCTCGGGGGCCAGCCCGATCGACTCGGCGACGTACTCGTGCTTGCGGGCCTGCGCCAGCTCGAGCGTGAGCGAGAGGTCGCCGTCGTACTTGGCCGCGCTGAAGTCGGCCATCTCGCCGAGCGCGAGCCTGATCACCCGATCGGTGAGCGTGTAGCTGAAGTCGATGTCCTTGCGGTCCGCCACGAAGCCGGGAAGTATCTCCGCTATGGCTGACGGCCGACTTGCCGCGACGGATCTCGACGTGGAGCGGATTGGCTCCGGGCCACCGGTTCTGCTCGTCCACGGGAGCATCGTCGACGCTCCCCGCACGTGGCGGATGCAGCGCGAGTTGGCGGAACACTGGACGCTGTTGATTCCAAACCGCCCGGGGTTCGGATCGAGCCCGCCGCTGGCGCGCGGGGATTTCGACCTGGAGGCGCCGCTGATCGCCGAGCTACTCGGCGACGGCGCCCATGTCGTGGGCCACTCCTACGGGGCGGTGATCGCACTGCTGGCCGCCGCGTTGCGTCCGCAGGCGGTCCGCTCGCTGATCGTGTCCGAGCCCGGCCTGCTCCGCCTCGCCGCCGGCGACCCGGTCGTTGACGCGATGGTCGAGCACGGAGAGCAGATGTACCGCGCCGGCCCTGCGATGGGGCCCTCCGAGTTCCTGCGCCAGTTCCGCGCCGGCGTCCATTCGGCGCACGAGACCCCCGATGAGCTGCCCGACTGGCTCGAGCGTGGCGCGACGCTGGCCGCGCACGAACGGCCGCCGTGGCACGCCGAGGTCCCGCTCGCCGAGCTCGCCGCCGCGCCGTTTCCCAAGCTCGTGATCTCGGGCGGGCACTCCGAGGTGTTCGAGGCTGTGTGCGACCGGCTGGCGGCCGCGATCGGCGCCGAACGCCGGATTCTGACGGGTCGCCAGCACACGATCCCGACCCTCGGCGCCGCCTACAACGCATGCATCGAAGAGTTCATCAGCCGGTAGCGGTCATACTCCCGCCGATGCGCAGGGCGATCGCCGGGCTACTCGCGCTGGCCGCCGTGCTGTCCGGTTGTGGCACGCTCGAGGTGGTCTCGTCCGGTACCGAGCGGGTCATCCACGGGTTCGAGCTCACCCACAGGCGCGTCAGCGTCACCGACGTCAGCTGCCCATCGGGCGTGCACGCCAAGGTCGGTGTCACGTTCTCCTGCCACTTCCTCGCCCCCGGCGGAGTCAAATACACCGCCCGCATGCGGATCGTGAAGGTGCAGGGCACCTCGGTCGGCTACCGGATCGCCACCTACCCGAGCTGACCGCGAGCTTGCGCCGCGCGGCATCATTCAGGGCGGAACCGACAGAGGAGGCTGCATGGAGAGCTGGGATATCCGCTCGATGGAGATCGAGCCGCACCGCCCGCTGGTGCTTCGCTCCGACGACGAGACGCGCGCGATCGCGATCCGTCTCCCCGCCGGAGAGGAGTTGCAGGAGCACCAGGTCCACGAACGCGCGTATCTGCTCGTGGCCGACGGCAGTATCGAGATTTCCGACAACGGCAGCACCGTGTCCGGCGACGCCGGGTTCCTCTCGCACTTCGAGCCCAACGAGCGCCGGACCGTACGCGCGCTGACCGAAGCCCGGCTGCTGCTCGTGCTCGCGCCGTGGCCGGGGGTCGGCCACCCCTCGCGGCCGACTGCCGTCGAACGCTGAGCGGCCCCACGCTCACCCGCTCACCCCGCTCACGCTCGGGAAAACGGCGGCAGTGAATGGGGTCAGGTTCAGGCGAGGGTTGGTGGCTGTGCCGGGCGCCGCATCCGCGCCCGGAATCCGAGACGAAACCGAAGAATCCGAGACGAAACCGAAGTTTCCACCGGATAGCGGAGGTTTCTTTCGGTTCGACTTTCGGTGCATCGGGTTTGGCGGGACGGAGCCGCGCTCAGGCGGCAAATTGACGGCTTCTGCCTGCTCGGGAAGCTGGAGCCGCTCTCCTCTGTCCGCCCAGCGCCCCACCCCGCCTTTTCCTTCACTGATGCCGTTTTTCACCCCACCGCCTCCAAGGTGATGGCCACCACCTTGTCCCAGTAACGCTCGCCGTGCGCTGCGCTCGCCTGCGCTGGATCGCCGATCACGCCGTTCTCCGACACCGCGTGCACGCCTTCGCTGAAGATCGCCCCGACCGCCACTTCCATGTCACCGGTGAACCCGGCCGCGCCGCGCTCGGCGTGGATCAGGTCGGGATGGATCGCCATCAGCATCGAGGTCTCCCACTCGCCGGCGTGCAGGCCGCCCTCGTTCAGCGGCACTGCGTGCTCGTCGACGCCGAGCTGCGCAATCGCGAGCAGCGCCCCGAGGTCGGTCAGCGCCTTGATCTCGATCCCATCCACGGGTCCGAGCTGCTCGATCGCGGCCGCCAGCGGCGCGAAGTTTCCGCCGTGGGTCGGCAGCAGCACGACGCGCCTGAATCCGCCCCGCGCGAGCGACCGCACGAGGTCGGCGACGATGCCGTGGAACGTCTGCTCGGAGACCGACAGCGTGCCCGGGAACGCGAGGTGGTGCTCCGAGCACCCGATCCGAACGGTCGGCGCGACGAACGCGTCGAGCTTGTCCGCCACCAGCCGCGCGAGGTGGTCACCGATCAGCGCGTCGGTCGCCAGCGGCATGTGCGGACCGTGCTGCTCCGTCGCCCCGAACGCGATCACGACCGTATACCGTCCCGCCTCCAGCTCGGCCTTGACCTCCGGCCAGCTGATCCGATCAAGCTCGACTGCGCCCACCGCGCCTCCTCTCGTTCGACCGGCCCCAGCCTACGCGCCGCCGGATAACGTTGCATCGGTGAGCATCCCCGGCGAGCACAATCTGGCCCGGCTGGCCGAGTTGTCGTTCGAGCGACGCGGCGACTACCCGTCGCTGCTGTTCGAGGGCCGCTGGCACGGGTCCGGCGAACTGTTCGATCGCGCCCAGCGGATCGCGACGGCGCTGGTCGAGCTCGGCGTCAAGCCTGGAGAGCGGGTCGTCGTGTCGATGGCGAACTGCCCCGAGGTCGGGATCATCTACAACGCGATCTGGCGCGCCGGCGCGGTCGTGACGCCGGCGATGTTCCTGCTCCCGACCGCCGACCTCCGTCACGTAATCGACGACTCACAGGCGTCCGTGGTCGTAACGACGCCGGAGTTCGTCGACAAGGTCGGCGAGGCGGTGGCGGGCCTCGATGCGGTGCGCCACGTGATCTGTACGGGCGAGGCCTCCGGAGATTTCCTGTCACTGGATGCACTCGAGCAGGCATCGCCGGGCCCGATCATCGCCCGCGCCGACGACGAGCTCGCGGCGTTGCTCTACACGGGCGGGACGACGGGGCGCTCGAAGGGCGTGATGCTGACCCATGACAACCTCTACTTCTCGGGCCGCTCCGCCCACGATGCCGGCCACATCGACGGCGTCAACCGCGCGATCGCGACCCTGCCGCTGTCGCACTCGTACGGGATCCTCGTGACGCTCGCGGGCATGCACAGCCAGGAGCGGGGGTTCGCCGTCCTGCTCCGCTGGTTCGAGCCGACGAGCTGGCTGACGCTGATCGCCGAGCACCGCCTCCAGCTCGCGGCTGCGGTTCCGTCGATGCTGCAGTTGCTGCTCTCCCAGCCACTCGAAGAGCACGACCTCGGTTCGCTGCAGTACGTGAGCTCGGGCGGAGCGCCGCTCGCGCCCGAGGTGGAGGAGGAGTTCTGCCGGCGCGTGCCTTCGGTCTCGATCCGTCAGGGGTACGGGCTGACCGAGACCGCGGCGCTGATCTCCACCAACCCCGCGGGGCGCGAGAAGCCCGGCTCGGCCGGCCAGCCGGTCCCGGGCTGCACGGTCGAGATCGTCGACGACGAGGGCCGCGTGCTCCCCGCCGGCGAGCACGGCGAGATCTGCTGCCGCTCGCCCGGCGTGATGCGCGGCTACTGGGGCTCGCCGGAGGTGACCGCCGAGGCGCTTCGCGACGGCCGGCTCCACACCGGCGACATCGGCTACCTCGACGCGGAGGGGTACCTGTTCATCGTCGACCGCAAGAAGGACCTGATCATCCGCGGCGGCTTCAACGTCTACCCGCGCGACGTCGAGGACGCGCTCGTCGAGCACCCGGCCGTGCAGCTCGCGGCCGTCGTCGGGCGCCCCGACCGGGTCCATGGCGAGGAGGTTGTCGCGTTCGTCTCGCTGCACCCCGACGGCTCGGTCACGCCCGAAGAGCTGATCGCTTGGGCGCGCGAGCACATCGGCGGCTACAAGTACCCGCGCGAACTGCAGATCGTCGAGACGGTCCCGCTGACCCCGGTCGGCAAGATCGACCGCAAGGCGCTTCGTACGCTGCTGTCGTGACTGCCCGCGTCACCGATTGGGGACTCGCGGCGCTGGTCGCAACCCTGATCGCGACCGGCGCCCTGACACTGTTCGCCGGCTCGAGCGGTGACGCGTGGGTATACGACGCGCACGACGCGCTCGGCGTCGCGATCGTTCTGCTGCTGATCGTCAAGCTGCGGCGCGTCTGGCCCCGGCTGGCACGCGAGCGCCGCGACAGCCGCACGGTCGTCAGCGTCGTCGGGCTCGTGCTGGCCGTCGGCGCGCTCGCGTCCGGCTTCCTGTGGTCCGACGGCTTCACCCTCGCGCCGGCCGGCTACAGCCTGCTGAGCTGGCACGACGCGCTCGGAGCGGTGCTGGTCGTGGCGGTCGCGGCACACATGACGCTCCGGGCGCGCAAGCTGCACGCCAGCGACCTTGCCCACCGCCGCCAGTTCCTCGCCATCGGCGGCGCCGCCGCTGGATCGTTCCTCGCCTGGCGTGCGCAGCGGCCACTGCAGACGCTGCTCGGCATGCGCGCCGCGGCGCACCGCCGCTTCACGGGATCGTTCGAGGCGGACTCGTTCGCCGGCAACGCGTTCCCGACCACGTCGTGGGTCGCCGACCACCCCCGCGCGATCGACCTCGCCTCCTACCGCCTGCGAATCGGGGGCATGGTGGCGCAGCCGTCGACGCTCGCGCTCTCGGACCTCGCGGCGCGGGACGAGCTGACCGCAATGCTCGACTGCACCGGCGGCTTCTACTCGACCCAGCGCTGGCGCGGCGTGACCGTGGCTCGGCTGCTCGATCTCGCCGGCGCCGATGCCGGCGCGCGACACGTGATCGTCAGCTCGGTGACCGGGTACCGGTGGAGCTTCGGGATCGACTCCGCCAAGCAGCTCCTACTCGCGACGCACCTCGGCGAGGAACCGCTCAGCCACGACCACGGGGCGCCCGTCCGCCTGGTGGTCCCCGGAGCGCGCGGGTACCAGTGGGTGAAGTGGGTCGACCGCCTCCATCTCCAGGCCGACCCCGATTACGGCGCCCCCGCATCGACCGTCTGGTCCAGCTTCACCGCCGCCGGCCGCGGCGACTAGCGCCCCGTGAATCCGAGGATCAGCTCCGCGCTCTCGAGCGGGACATCGAGCTGCGGGCAGTGGCCGATCCCCTCGAGCTCGACCCACTCGGCGTGCGGCACCCACTCCTCGCGGAAGCGAATGGCGGCGGCGGGCCATGGGAGCAGCTTGTCGGCCGTGCCCCAGACGATCCTGACCGGGCACGTGATCGGCCCGCCGGCGATCTCGTAGCCATCGCGTTCGGCGAACTCGATCAGCGCGGCGGCGGCGTCGCAGGCCGCAGCGCCGCGGATCTGGTGCGCGAGCAGCTCGGCCGGGATGTGCTCGTAGTTGGTCGTCGTGAACGCGGTCGCCCGTCGGCGCCCCTCCGGAGAGGAGACGATCGCGTCCGCGTGTGGCGCGGCGGCCTTGACGAGGTCCTGGGCGGTCTTGAAGTACGCGAGCGTCTCGCGGTAGGACTGATCCCCGACCGCCCACCCGCCCGCGGGCGCGAGCGCGACCACCGACTCGGCGCGTCCGCGTGCCGCGAGCTGCAGCGCGACGTAGCCGCCGAGCGAGTTACCGACCAGGTGCGCGGTCGCGAACCCGGCCTCGTCCATCGCCCGCTCGACCGCGTCGGCGAGCTGGACGTCGCTGATCTCCCCGTTTAGCGGCGGGCCGCCGGCGTGCCCGGCGAGGGTCGGGGCGAGCACATCGTGGTGGCGCTCGAGCGCCCGCAGCACGAGCTCCCACGTCCGCCACGTGTCGGTGAAGCCGTGCAGGCAGACCATCGGCGTGCCCGCGCCGGCGCGATGAGATGCGGTGAAGGACGTGTCCACGGCCGGCACGCTACCGGCCCGGATTGCGTGGCGCTGCGGGCTGGCGGCAGCCCACAGCGCCACAGCTCGGGCTAACGCAGGAGCATCAGCGAGTTCGTTGCGGGCCCGCTGCCGGCGTCGTTGACCAGATACACGCCGGTCGCGGTGGGGTTGAGGGCGAGGCCGAACAGGTCGCCGCCGCCGTTCGAGATCAGCTTCTTTTTGAACAGATGGCCGCTGACCGTCGTCTCGATGGCGTTTCCGTCCGCGCCGTTCATCGACAGCACGTCGCCGTTGGGCGCGATCGTCAGCCCGAGCGGGTCATTCAGCGCACCGCCGGACGACACGGTCATGCCGCCGCCTCCGAGCGGAGTCGTACGCGTCATCGCATCGGGGATTGCGGCGATCCGGTTGCCGCTCGAGTCGGCGACGTACAGCGTCCCGCTCGGGGCGAGCCCGACGCCGGTCGGGCCGACCACTAGCGCGTTCGGGTCGGTGTGCTCCGCGAACCCGTTCGCGATCACGCGGTCCGAGGTCACCGACACCGCACCGTGCTGTCCGAGCGAGAGCCCGATGCGGACGACGGTGCCCTTGTGGACGACGCCGCCCTTTGCGGCGACCGTGCCGTTCAGCACGTTCGTGACGAACAGTGTGGCCGTGCTGCCCTGGTCGACCGCGGTCATGTCCCACGGACCGTTGATGCCGCCCCCGGTCAGCGTCTTTACGACTTTGCCCTGCGAGTTCAGGATCGACAATGCGCCGGCGGTCATCGCGCTCGCCTTCCCGCCCGGGGCGGGCAGGCTGCCGACGATCACGTAGCCACTGCGGAGCGCGACCAGCGCGGTCGTCAGACCGACGGCTTTCGTCGAGGTCGGCTGCGGCACGACCGCGAACACCCGCAGAGCGCCGCCCGGCGAGATCTCGACGATGCTCGAGCCGGTCCCCTGCTGGTTCTGCGAGTTGTTGAAGTTACTGACGAGCACGTCGCCGCGCTTGAGCTTGCCCGCCGTGCGCTGGACGACGGCGACACCGTACGGGTTGACGTCACCCTTCGCAGGGCCGTGCGTCGGGACTGCCGAGGACACCGTCGTCAACGTATGCAAGCCGCCCAGGAACGGGCTCGCGGAGGCCGTGGCGGGGACAGCGATTGCGCCAGCGGCGGCGATCGCGAGTGCGAACGGCTTCAGGAGCTGGTTCATGTCGAACACCTTCCTCTCTGTCGTCGAGCAGCACCAGCCTCCAGATTCGTAGACGCCGACTACCGGCGGGTCCTTCCCGCCGGCACGAAACTTCTCAGTCGTCGGACAGCCAGGCCTCGCTGCGTTCCCACAGCTCAGCCGCCAACGCGGGCGTCGCCGCAGTTCCAGGCTGCGTGCGCCGGGCATCGTCGTAGTACTGGCCGGTTTCATCAGCCACTTCGGGCGATGTAGCGCAGTACAGCGTCGTCTTCGCGCCGTCGGCCGGCGACAGCATCCGCAGCTTGATGACCGACCGAATCGGCCACGGGATCTGACGCCAGACATCGGAGGCGACGACGCCCGGGTGAAGCGCATATGTCGTGACCCCGGTGCCGTCGAGCCGTCGGCCGAGCTCCTGCGCGTGGAGCACGTTGGCCAGCTTTGAGACCGCGTACTCGCGCAACCCGGCTCTGCTCCGGGTCGGCTGCCGAACCGCGTCCCAATCGATTCCCCGCGCCGACTGGTGCGCATCGCTGGCGACGTTGATGATCCGCGCCGGCGCGCTCTCGCGCAGCCGGTCGAGCAGTAGGCTCGTGAGCAGGAAGTGGCCGACGTGGTTGGTGCCGAACGCGAGCTCGAAGCCGCTCTCGGTGAGGCCCCGCTTGCCCGCCAGGCCGGCGTTGTTGATCAGCCCGTGCAGCGGCTCGCCGGTCGCGAGGAACGCCGCCGCGCACGCGCGGACCGACGTCAGGTCGCCCAGCTCGAGCGGCAGAAACCCGACTCGGTCTGGAGCACCCGACTGCGCGGCGATCTCGTCGATCACCGGTTGTGTCTTGTCCCGCGAGCGCGAGGCGAGGAACATCTTCGCGCCCCGCCCGGCGAGCGCGCGCACCGTCTCCCGGCCGATGCCGGCGTTGGCTCCCGTGACGAGATACGTCCTGCCGTCGAGGTCGCCCACGTGAGCTACGAGCGCCAGAAGATCCGCGCCATCGTCAGCGGCCGCTCGCGCAGCGCGCGCCCGACCTCGCGCGCCAGCTCGCCGACGAGACCGTTGCGCGGCACGGCCGCGTACAGCGAGCGCAGCCAGCGACGATCGAGTCCGAACCGCAGCAACCCGCCGCTCAGCTCAACGAGGTCGGCGAGCCTGAGCGCCTCGACCTCGCTCCCCCGGGCGTGCTGGTTGCGGAGCTCGTGGTGGCGGTCGATCGCCTCGGCGCAACGCTCGACGCGTTCGGCGCTCCAGCCGTGGGCCGGCAGCAGCTCCCGCGCCAGCGCGGCGCCGTCGGCCGTGTACACGCCACCCCGCGAGACGGCCGGGTACAGCCCGATGTCGTGCAGGATCGCGGCGACCGTCAGCAGTTCGCCGTCGATCGCCCAGCCGCGCGGGCCGGCGAGCTCGGCCGCGATATGCCGTGTGCGCAGGCAGTGGCGCTCCATCGGGCCGTCCGTTTCGCCGGTCGCCTCGCGCAGCCGCACAAGCGCGTCACGTTCGGCCTCGGTCGTCGCCAGCTCGTCGAATGTCTCCACATCCGGCATCGTGGCAGGAGCGCTACCTTCGCGTCGGATGAGCGAGTTCGACCCCTCCACCTTCTCCTGGAAGGGCGTCGAGCGCCGCGAGTACAAGCCACTCGGCGACGAGGGCCGCGGCATGGGCTGGCGCGGGGTCACGCGCCACACGATCGGCCGGCCGGATGAGTTGCCGGCCGCGTTCGAGCTGCGCTACTTCGAGCTCGAGCCGGGCGGCTATTCAAGCCTCGAGAAGCATGCGCACGCTCACATCGTGGTCGCGTTCCGCGGGGCGGGGCGCGCGCTGATCGGCGATCGAGTGCTCGATTGCGTCCCGTTCGACGCGTTGCAGGTGTCGCCGTGGACGCCACACCGGTGGATCAACGAGGGGCTGGAGCCGTTCGGATTCCTGTGCACGGTCGACGCCGACCGCGACCGACCTGCGCCGCTCGACGACCTCGAGTGGGAGGCGCTGCTCGCGAACCCGGCGACGGCGCCGTACGTGTTCTGATCCGGCTTCCGGGTGGGGTTGGGCCGCCACCTTCGTGGCCTGAAAAACGGCACTATGAATAAGGGGGAGCGACCAGCGTTCGGTCGTGCCGCGTGCCGCGTGCCGCGTGTCGCGAGTCGCGAGTCGCGAGTCGCGAGTCGCGACGCACTGGATTCACGTAAAACTGTCTTTACGGCCCACGAACGGGTCGTTCCTCGGACCTGGATGGGTTTCGGCACTCATTTCATCGAAACCCTGCCGGGTGCAACCGGTTGCAACGCCGCGTCCCTCAACCACGGTTTTCATGGAATCGGGTGCGTCTCCGGAGCGCGTTTCCGCCTCCTTCACCGCGCTCGCCGCGAAGTCGTCCCCAGCGCCGCAGGGACGTCGAGCCTAGGCCGGCACCGCGCGCTCTGACAGGTGCTGGCCGACCTTCCGCTTGACGCGCTGCAAAGCGTTATCAACCGTCTTGCAGTCGCATCCGAGCCGGCGACCGACCTCCTCGTAGGAGTGGCCGTCGAGGTACAGGCCCAGCACGCGCGACTCGAGCTCCGACAGGGCGGTCGAGATGCACGCCACCAGCGCCCTGAGCTCCTCGGAGGAGATCACCTGGTTGACCGGATCGTGCACCGGCGAGCCGGGGATCACCTCGTCGAGCGTGGTGTCGGATTCGCCGGCCGCGCCCGACGGCGTGCTCGAAAATGAGACGTACTGGTTCAGCGGTGCGTGCTTGTTGCGCGTCGCGGTCTTGACCGCGGTGATGATCTGACGCGTGATGCACAGCTCGGCGAAGTTGCGAAAGCTCGATTCCCGGTCGGTCCGGTAGTCGCGAACCGCCTTATAGAGCCCTACGAGCCCCTCTTGGATCAGGTCGTCCGAGTCGCCGCCGGCGAGAAAGTACGACGATGCCTTGAGCCGCACGAAGCCGTAATAACGACGGACGATTCGGTCGTACGCGTCGGCATGGCCCTGCTTCGCCAATGCGATCAGAAAGCCATCCTCAACCTGAGGTTGAGCCTGGGGGTACGCGGAGAGTCTTGCCACGATCTCATGCCTCCTTGGATCAGGCCCGCAGGCCCGTCCTTAGGAATTCGTGACGCGTCACCTCCCATGGCGCCGCACCTATGTCCTCTTCCTCAACCGAGCCCTAAAGCTCCAGTTGAACCTTATCTCCCGGCGCGAGCTTTACATAGCTCCGCAAACTTGTCAAGTGGCGGGAGCTCGCGTGCGCCGGTGCCCCGTCGGCCTGCCGCGGCGTCCGCGCACCGTCGGCTCGCCGCCGCTCAGCGCGTGCCCGCCGCCGCGTACAGCAGCACCGCCGCCGCGGCGCTGACGCTGAGCGACTCGATCCTGCCCCGGAGCGGCACGGATACGAGCGCGTCGCACGACGCCGCGACCCGCGGGCGCAGCCCTCGCCCCTCCGAGCCGAGCACGAGCACGACGCCGCCGGTCCAGTCGACCGCGTTGTAGGCGAGCGTCCCGTCGGCATCAGCGCCGTAGCACCACAGGCCCGCGGCCTTGGCGTCGCGGAGCCAGTCGGAGAGATTCCGGACCCGCGCCACCGCGAGGTGCTCGACCGCGCCGGCGGATGCCTTGCAGACCGCCGGCGTGATGTCGGCCGAGCGACGCTCGGGCACGACGACGCCCGCTGCGCCTGCGCATTCCGCGGTGCGGCAGATCGCGCCCAGATTCTGCGGGTCGGTTACCTGGTCGAGCGCCACGATCAACGGCGGCGGCGAGGCTCGCAGTAACACGTCGGCGTCGGCGTACGAGAAGGGACCGGCGTCGGCGCACACGCCCTGATGGCCGTCGGACCCGCATAGCCGCTCGATCTCCTCGGCGGTGACGATCGTCGCGGAGCCGAGCCACGGCTCCCGTGCCGCGTTCTTCGTCGCCCACACGCGCGCGACGGCGCGCGGCCCGCGGAGCGCCTCG
The DNA here is from genome assembly GCA_963712675.1 of uncultured Solirubrobacteraceae bacterium. Lineage (GTDB taxonomy): Bacteria > Actinomycetota > Thermoleophilia > Solirubrobacterales > Solirubrobacteraceae > Palsa-465. Next base: position 493,017 of record CAVQJF010000010.1, on the reverse strand, counting down.
CGCACCGGGTGGCGCCCGTAGACAATCACCGCTCGAGGGGGATCAGCTCCGGGCCCGCGGCTCCGTCGCGGACCTCCCAGCCGGCCGCTCGGATCTCGTCACGCAAACGGTCGGCGGCGGCGAAATCGCGCGCCGCGCGGGCCTGCTCGCGCTCCTCGCTGAGCGCGACGACCGACGACGGCGCAGCCGCGTCCGCCGCGTCGAGCAGGTTGACCAACCCGAACACGTCGAGCATCTCGCGTAGATCCGCATCGCCGACGGGTTCGCCGCCGGCAGCGGCGGTGCGGTTGGCCTCGCTCACCCAGTCGGCCACGGCCGCGCGCGCCTGCGGTGTGTTGAAGTCCTGCGCCAGCGCGTCGAAGAAGCGCTTGTGCAGCGGCGCCGACCACGCGGGGCTGTCGCCGGCTACCAACCCGCGGGCGGCGTCGCGAACGCGGCCCACGAACCGCCCGGCCTCCGCCAGGCGCTCGTCGTCGAACTCAATCGGCTGGCGGTAGTGCGCGCCGACGAAGTACATGATCAGCGCGTCGCGGCCGGACGCGTCGAGCGCATCTCTGAGCACGAAGATGTTGCCGACCGACTTGGCCATCTTCTCGTGATCGAGTCGCACCATTCCGTTGTGCATCCACAGCCGGGCGAGCGGAGCCCCGCGCGCAGCGCGCGTCTGAGCGGCCTCGTTCTCGTGGTGGGGGAAGATCAGGTCCGAACCACCGCCGTGGATCTCGAAGTCGACCCCAAGCAGCTCCTCGGCCATCGCTGAGCACTCGATGTGCCAGCCCGGCCGCCCGGGACCCCATGGCGATTCCCAGCACGTGTCCTCCCCCTCCTTGGCGGCCTTCCAGAGCGCGAAGTCAAGCGGGTCGCGCTTGAGGTCCGCGCCCTGGACCCCTTCCCCCTGGTCCAGGTCGTCGAGATTGCGGTGTGATAACTCGCCATAGGAGGGGTAGCTGCGCACCGAGAAATACACATCTCCCCCGACCGCGTAGGCATGACCCCCGTCCACCAGCTCCCCGATCAGCGACTCGATCCCGTCGATCGTCTCGCTCGCGAGCGGCTCGTGGTCGGGCCTGCCGAGCCCGAGCCGGTCGGTGTCCTCGATATACCGGGCAGCCATCTCGCGCGCGAGCTCGGCGCTGCCGATACCAGCTCCATGGGCCGCCGCATAAATTTTGTCGTTGACGTCGGTTATGTTCGCCACCAGCGTGACGTTGTAGCCCTCGTGGACGAGAAAGCGCTTCAGCAGCGAGAAGACCACGAACGGACGTGCGTTGCCGACGTGGATCGGGCCGTAGACGGTCGGACCGCAGGCGTAGATGCCGATCCGGCCCGGCTCACGGGGCTCGACCGGCCGCGGCTCGCCGCTCAGCGTGTCGTGGAGCGTGATCGTGCGCAAGGACGGCGACTTTAGTGGGTCGCGGATGACCGATCCGAGCAGCAACCGGCGGGGAATCGCACCTGCGACACATCGCCGCGGGCGCGTGTAGGGTGTCCGACGTGGCTTCAGGGGTGGAACACGCCGAGCGCCTTGCGCGCGTGGACGAAGCGTTCCGGTCGCTGCCCGACCGGTACCTGGGCGCCGCGGAGGGCTTCGACGCGACCTACCACGTCAAGCTCGGCGACCTCGGTCACACCTGGGAGGTGCGATGCACGACCCATGGCGCCCGCGTCCGCAGGGGCGCTACGCGCCGCCAGCCCGACGTCACGCTGTCGACCGACGCCGAGACTTGGGCTCGCCTGCGTGAGGGCGAGCTCTCAGGCGTCGAGGCGTTCCAGCGCCGCCAGCTGGCGGTGCGCGGCAACCTCGACTACGCGGTCGGATTCGAAGGCTTGTTCCGCAGGCCCGGCGGACGCCCGCCGTTGCTGCGGATCCGCGATATCCCCGTCGGTCGCCACCGCATCTCGACGCTGACGATGGGCGAGGGGCCCGACGTGCTGTTGATCCATGGTCTCGGGGGCACGCGCGCATCGTTGTTCGAGACGGCGGCGGCGCTCTCGAGCCGGTATCGCGTGCACGCGCCCGACCTTCCGGGCTTCGGCTCCTCGAGCAAGCCTTCGACCGGCGGCTACAACGCCCGCTGGTTCGCCGATCTGATGCTGGGGCTGATGGACGAGACCGGGATCGAGCGCGCCCACTTCGTCGGCAACTCGATGGGCGGCCGGGTGGCGATCGAAACGGCGCTGATCGCGCCCGACCGGGTCGGAGCGCTCGGCCTGCTGTGCCCGGCCGTGGCATGGGTCAAGCGCGGCCTGCACCCGATCGTGCGGGTACTGCGTCCCGAGCTCGGGATGCTGCCGCACGCGTTCAGCCGCAAGACCGTGGCGTCGCAGTTCTGGAGCATGTTCTGCGACCGCGATCTGATCGACCCCGCGGTCGCTGATCTGATGGTCGACGAGTTCCGGCGCATCTACCACACGGCCGGCGCGCGGTACGCGTTCCTTTCATGCGCGCGCAACATCTACCTCGACAAGCCGTTCGGTCGCGGCGGCTTCTACCCGCGGCTCGCCGAGCTCGAGCCCCCCGCGCTGTTCGTCTGGGGCAGTCACGATCCGCTCGTCCCGGCGAGTTTCTCGCGCCACGTTCACCAGTGGCTGCCGAGCGCTGAGCAGGTGACGATCGACCACTGCGGCCACGTGCCGCAGGTCGAGCGGCCCGAGGAGACGAATGAGTTGTTGATGGGGTTCTTCGCGGAGGCCGAGCAGGCGGACCGCCACCGCGGTGCGAACTCCCCGGTGCGGCGCGTTCGAGCCGCCTGACCGGAGCGCCGCCGCTCTAACATCCGGACGATGGCGACTACTGCCGGCACCCCGAGCATCAACGGACACGCGACGACGCACGCTGATGAAGGTTCCGCCCCCACCGTTAGCCGTGGGTCGGCGGTCAGTCGCTTGCTACGCGGCATCACCGAGCAGGTCGAGCGGCGGATTCCGCGCGCGGACCTCGACGAACGCGACCCGGATTACATCCGCGAGCAGCTCCCGCTGATGTGGCTAGCGGCGAGCATCTGGTACCGCGGCGAGGTGCGTGGCCTGGGCAACATCCCGGACTCGGGGCCGGTGCTGCTGGTCGGAAACCACTCGGGCGGGAACATGACACCCGACACGATCGTGTTCACGCTCGCGTTCAACACCTACTTCGGGGTCGAGCGATCCTTCTACCAGCTGGCGCACAACCTCGTTCTCTCGATGCCGGGGCTCGGGAGGCTGCGCAAGTTCGGGACCGTCGCCGCTTCGCCTCGGAACGCCGCCAAGGCGCTCGACTCCGGCGCTGCCCTGCTCGTCTACCCCGGCGGGGACTACGAGGTGCACCGTCCGAGCTGGGAACGCAACCGAGTCGACTTCGACCGCCGCAAGGGCTGGATCCGGCTGGCGCTCGAGCGGGACGTGCCGATCGTCCCGGTTGTCTCGATCGGCGGTCAGGAGACGGCGCTGTTCCTGACCCGCGGCGAGCGGCTCGCGCGGCTGCTGGCGCTCGATCGGATGTTCCGGTTGAAGGTGCTGCCGATCTCGCTGGCGCTGCCCTGGGGACTCAACGTCGGCGACATGCTCGGCCACATCCCGTTGCCGTCGAAGATCACGATCGAGACGCTGCCGGCGATCAACCTGCGCGCGGAGTTCGGCCCCGACCCGGACCTCGACGAGGTCTACGACCAGATCGTCCGCTCGATGCAGGAGACGCTCGACGCGCTCGCCGCCGAGCGCCGGCTGCCGTTGATCGGATGAGGGTCTCGGCACGCGTCCAGGTGGCAGCGCCCGTCGAGCGCGTGTGGGCCGCCGTCTCGGACCCCGAGCGGATGCTGAGCTTCATGTCCGGCGTTACCCGGTGGGAGGTCGCAAGTGACCCGGGGACCGGCCTCGGTGCGCGCTACCGGATGCTGATCCGCGTCGGATCCGCCGAGATCGGTGGATTGATCGAGGTCGTCGAATGGGTGGAGGCCTGCGAATTGGCGTGGACGTCGGTCACCGGCATCGACCAGCGCGGTCGCTGGCGGCTGCGCGAGCTGCCCGGGGAACGCACCCGCGTCGAGCTGCGACTGGCGTACGGCGTCGCCGGAGCCGGGCCCGCCGGCTGGGTGGCCGAGCGGATCGCCGCGCCGGCGGTCACCGGCCATCTGCGGCGCAGCCTGCAGCAGTTGAAGCGGATCGTCGAGCAGGAGCAGCTGCGCGAGCGCGCAGCTGAGCGCCGGGAGGCGCGCGCCAGGTAGCACGCCGCTCGGCCGCAGCGCTTACGTGGCCGGCTTGAACGTCTTTGAGCGGCCGATCACGTGATGCTTGGCATCGAGCGCCGCGACCTGGAATGACGGGTAGCTGCGGCCGATCTTGACCGCGGTCTCGAAGCCATTCTTGGAGGCCGTCGCGACGGTCGCGAGATGGGCCGAGCTCGAGCCCGCGAGGATCTCCCATTTCGCGACCTGGGTGGCGCCGTTCCAGCTCGCGTACACCGTGACCTGGCCGTTCCGGGTGCGCGCCGCGCCGCTTGGTGGCGCGCTGGGCTTGCCGACCCAGGGGAACACGTACGCGCGGTAGGAGATGTCCGGGGCCGGGAAGCTCGCATCGAACAGCAGGCTTCCCGCCTGCGTGTACTCGCTGAAGTACGGCAGCCCGCCCCAGCCCACGAGGACGTCGCCACCTGGAAGCAGCTGGGTATCGCCCTGCGTCGCCGTGTCGAGCTTCGGGTGGTGGAGATACTGGGCGACCAACGTCGCCGTGTGGTTGGTCGTGTCCAGTTTCAGCACTAGCCCGCGCGACGGTCCGCTCGGGGCGCCGATCATCCCGTGGCCGAGCAGGTTGCAGCAGGCGTCGTCGAACACGCTCACCTCGCCGTGAGGCTCGATTTGGACATCGTGCTGCCACGCGAACGAGGCGTTGGGTCCGAACGTGAAGCTCGAGCCCTTGCCGCCGAGCGTCCACACGATCTGCTTCGTCGCGATGTTCACGAGATACGCGCCCCACGTGTTTCGCATCGAGACGAGGAACTGGGTCTTACCGACAAGGTTGATCGAGTTGATGTGGTACGCGTCCCACGGACCAGTCGGCGGGGGGTGCGTCTGAGACTGCGACAGCGGGATCTGGTTGTCCCCGAGCGCCGCCCAGGAGTACAGGAGCTTGCCCGTCTTGAGGTCGTACTCCTGAACCGCCGAGTCGGTCACCGTCCCGTTGGCCGGGCCTCCGAGCGCGGTCAGGTTTTGACCGCTGACGTTCTTGTTCGCGGTCACCCAGGCGTCCCGACCGGAGATCAGCAACTCGTGCGGAGTGAGCACCCAACCACCCGTGCCCCGCAGCGTCGCAATCGTCTTGTAGTGCTGGTCGACGACGATCTCCTCGCCGCTCGTGACCGCGCCGACGTTCGTGAGCACGCCCTGCCACCAGCCCAACGCCGGCTTGCCCTCGAACGTCTGCGTGCGCAGGTTGAGGTCGTACGCGTTCTGCGGCCCCGGATGAACCCAGACGGGTCGAAGCTGGCTGTCGAGGATCAGGGGGCCGCCCTGGCCGGTCATCGGCTGCGACAGCGCGATGTTCTTGAACACGGAGACCATCACATCGCCGGCGGCGCGCGTGCCCGGGCGCGCGATCGATGAGATCGACAATCGCGGCGGATGCAGGTTCGGGGCCGAAACGTAGCTGAGCGCCCCCTTCGTGGAGAACGCACCGAGTGGGGCGCCGGCCTGCGCGCCGGCGGCGGGGATCAGCGCGCCGGCGCAGCCGCACACCAGGACGACGACCGAGCGGATCATCAACGTTCGTACCATCAGCGCGGGCTGACCGTAGCGGACGTGGCCATGACATGTCCATGGATGTCGAGCGCCTGGACGGCGAAGTACCGCTCTGAGTGGACCACCCGGATCGCCGTCTCGAATCCGTTCCGGCTTGCCGTGGCGACGGTGCTGAGAGCTCCGGCGGAGTTGCCACCGAGCACCCTCCAGCTCTTGTCCTCGGTGGCGCCATTCCAGCTCGCGTACGCGGTCAACCCGCCCTTCCCAGAGATGACGGCGAGCGCCGGCAGCGTCTGTGGCGCGCCTTGCCATGGCACGCGGAAGGCCCGGTAGGTCGAGTTGTCCCCGACGAGGAACGCGTTGAACTGCATCTGGCCGCGGTTGTTGTACTCGCTGAAGGACGGCCACTCGCCCCAGCCGATGAACTCGTCGCCGTTGCTGAGCTCCTCGTCGTTGCCCTCGTAGTTGGCGAGCAGCGCCGGCGAATGCTGGTCCTGGACCATCTCCGTCGCGGTCATCGACTTGAAGTTGAGCCGCAGCTCGAGCCCGCGTGACTGGGAATGCACCGACGGTGGCCCAGCGCCGTCGTCGAACGCGGTCACGACGGCATCGTTTCGGGCCCTGATGCGGACGTCGTGCTGGAAAGCGAACGAGGCACCCGGGCCGAACTTGAAGCTTGACTGCTTTCCGCCGAGCGTCCACATCACGGCGCCCGACTGGTGGTTGATCTTGTACGCCGCCCAGGTGTTCCGAGCCGACACGATCAGGTTGCCGTCAAAGTCCTGCGTGATCGAGTTGACGTGGAAGTAGTTGTACGGATGGGTCTTGTCCTTCGGCGGCGGGCCTTCACTGGCGGTCACCGGGACGTGATCGAGGCTGTCCCACTGGAACAGCACCAGGCCGGTCGGGATGTCGATCTCCTGAACGACCGAATCGAGCACGATCGCGCGCGCCGAGCCATGGACCGACCTGATGTCCCACCAGACCGGGTAGTAAGCGGTGATCAGCGCCGTGTTCGACCCCGTGATCTGGAATTCGTGCAGGTCCGCGTCCAGACCATTTCCAGCGTGAACGTAGGTCTGGACCTGGTAGGCGGCGCTGCTGATCACGTCGACGCCGCGCCCGACGCCTGCGTTCCAGCTCCCCTGCCACCAGGTCAGCACCGGCTTGCCCTGATAGGTCTGGGCGCGGAAGTCGGTCGCGACCTGATTGCGCGGGATCGGTTTGAACCACACCAGATGACCCTGGGAGTCGACGATCATCGGCCCGTCCTGGATCGGCCCGGCCTGCGGCGCGATGAAGATGTACCCGGGAGCGTCGTGCGTGGAGCTCCTATTGATCCTGACGGAGTCCGGGTGTAGATCGGGACGAGAGTGAAAGCCCTCAGCGTCGTGCGCCGTGCGACGCGCGAACGCCGGCGAGGCGAGCCGAATCGGGCGGAGCGGACTGGCGACCGTGAACGTGTACGTGCTGGAGGTGGCTCCGACGATCGTCAGGCCCGTTTGCACGGTCACGGTTTCGCCCGCGCGAAACGGCTGGGTGGGCACGAAGCTGCCGCCGTCGCCATCCGAATCGGCTCGGATCGTGCCCGTGTGGACGCCGCTCTTCGACCCCGTGACGGTGATCGTTCCGAGCTGAGCGGCCGGCACGCCGCGGAACGTCAACTGCGTCTGCGGCGCGGCGACATGGCCTCCCGGAATCGGGAACACGTTCACCGGCAAGGTGGCGATCGCGTTGCCGCTGGCGAACGCTCCGACGATCAGGGTCACTACCACAGCTCCCACGACCGCGGGAACGAACCAGGCGGTACGTCGCCTCATACGCTGCAACGTCATCGATCTCCTCTGTTGCGGACGCGCGTACGCGCCGTACTCACCCAGGCCGCATCGAAAACGTTAGACGGCTTGGCGTAATACTGCTGTAAGGGCGTCCTTATGACCGCGGCGGTGGGGTCGCAAATCCGTCAATTACCAGGCGAATCATGCCATCGCGTGCCCGCTCCGCCGGCCACCGATGGCCGATGCGCAGGTGCGAATACGTGTGCGTGACCGCGTTGAAAAGGACCGTCGCGGCGTCGTCGGACTCGACCGCGGCGAGCGAGCCGTCGGCCGCGCCGTCGAGCAGCAGCCGCTCGAGCGGTTCGATGAACGCGCGGCGCGTCAGCGGCTCGGGGCCGGGCTCGTGGTAGATCTCCTCGCGCGTGCGATCGCTGAGGGCCTCGTGGAGCCGGAGGTTGCGCTCGGTGACTTCGCACAGGCTGACGAGCGCCTGCTCGAGCCGCACGCGACCGGTGCCCTTCGACACCAGCGCCGGCCACAGCGCCTCGCGGTAGTCCGTCTCGAGCCGCACGGCGAGCGCGCCGAGGATGTCAGCCTTCGAGACGCCGTGTCGATGGAGCGTCATCCGCGAGACGCCGGCGGCGGCAGAGATCCGCTCCAACGTCGCCGCCGCCAGTCCGTCCTGCGCAAGCACGTGCCGCGCGGCGTCGACGATGTGCGGCGGGACTGGCCGCGGCCCGCTCAAAGCGGCTTGGAGGCGCGGAAGCGAAATGACCGAGCGCCTCGGCTGACGCTTGGCCGCTCGAGGCCAGCCCGCACGAGCCGCTCTCCCAATCGCTCGGAGTCGATCGGAACCAACGTGTCGCCGAGGTGGATCAGCCTGAATACGAGCCCCGTGCCGAGGCTGTCGGTACCGGCCAGCGTTCCGCCCGGGCGTAGCACCCGCGCCATCTCCGCGAACACGAGGTCCTGCAGCTCCGGCGAGGGGATGTGGTGGAGCATCGTGAAGCACACGGCGGCCGTGAACCGGCCATTGGCGTACGGCATCCGGGTTGCGTCGCCCTCCGTCACCTCGACCTGAGCGCCGAGCGCGTGCCGTAGCTTCACGCAGTAGTCCGGGTCGAGCTCGAGCACGCTCAACCGGCCGGAACGTCTGGCGAGCACCCGCGTGGTGGCGCCGAACCCGGGCCCGATCTCGAGCACGTCATCGCCAAGCTCGACCCCATTAAGCCCCCATGGCAGCAGCTCACGCTCGACGCGGCCCGCCCACCGACCCGACGAGCAGATCAGGTTGTGGATCGTATTCATCGTGCATCAGCGTACCATATTGTTACGTCGACGTAACAGTTGCGATCGCCAGCGCTGCGGCGCCTTCTTCGAGCCCGACGAACCCCATCCCCTCCCCTGTCGTCGCTTTGACGTTCACCCCCGCCGCATCGATCCCGAGCGCCATGGCGAGCGACTCGCGGATCTGCTCGCGGAACGGGCCCACGCGCGGCCGTTCGATCATCACGCTCGCGTCGATGTTGACAATCGAGAACCCGCCCTGCGAGATCAGCGCGACCGTCGTTCGGAGCAGTTCGATCGAGTCTGCGTCCTTGAAGCGCTCGTCCGAGTCGGGAAAGTGCTCGCCGATGTCGCCGAGGCCTGCCGCTCCGAGGAGCGCATCGATCACCGCGTGCGTCAGCGCGTCGGCGTCCGAGTGGCCTTCGAGGCCCTTGTCGTGCGGGATCTCGACGCCGCCGAGGAGCAGGCGCCGGCCTGCCACGAGCCGGTGGCAGTCGTAGCCGATTCCGGTGCGGACGGTCATCGCGCGTGTGTCCGCTCTGACAGCAGTAGCTCGGCGACGTGCAGGTCGGTCACGGTCGTGACCTTCAGGTTTTCGGGTGGCGCCTGCACGACTCGCACGAGCCCGCCGGCGCGCTCGATCAGCCAGGCGTCATCGGTCGCCTGCGCGAGCAGGTCGCCGGTCGCGTCCGCGAGCGCACGCTCGAGCGCGGCACGGCGGAACACCTGGGGCGTTTGGATGGCCCACAAGCGGGAGCGGTCCAGCGTCCGCTCGACGATCCCCCCGGCCACCTCCTTGATCGTGTCCGCCACGGGCGTCGCCGCGATCGCTGCATCGGCCCCGGAGTCGGCCAGCTCGGCTAGCGCCCGCTCGAACAGCTCCGTGCTGGCGAGCGGTCGCGCGGCATCGTGGACGATCACCGGGTCGCCGACGCCAGACGCCAGCAGCGCCAGCCGGACCGACTCAGAGCGGACCTCGCCACCGGCCACGCCGATCGTCCCCGACGGAGCCTCGTCGATCGCGTCCGCCGGAAGGGCGACCACGATCCGCTCAACAGCGGCCACCGCTAACAGCGCGTCGACGCTCCACTGCAGCATCGGACGGCCGCCAACAGTGACGAGCGCCTTGGGCCGGCCGGACCCAAGGCGCTCTCCACGTCCTGCGGCCACGATCAGCGCGACCGCCATGCTCGTTTGCGGGCTCCGGCCTACTTCGCGGCCACAGCCAGCTTGCCGTTGCCGTTGCCGTTCATGTGACCCGACTCGGCGAGCAGGCCGTACAGGTGCTCCTCGACCTGCTCCTCGTCCATGTCGAGCGCGTACATCAGCTCTGAGGCGAGGATCCGCTTGGCCCGCGTGAACATCTGCTTCTCGCCCGTCGAAAGGCCCTTTTCGGCCTCGCGAGTCGCGAGGTTTCGCACTACCTCAGCCAGCTCGTAGATGTCGCCCGTCTTGATCTTGTCCCGGTTGTGCTTGAACCGCCGGTTCCAGTTCTTGGGCATCTCCGAGCACTCGTCCTGAAGTACGGCGAGCACCTTCTTGACCGTCTCCTCGTCGATCACGCGGCGCAGACCTGCGAGCGCGGCGTTCTCGGTCGGGACCATCACGGTCATGTCGTTGTGAAGGATCTTGATGGTCAGGTACTCGCGGCTCTCGCCGAGCACCTCCTTGTCTTCCTTGCGTAGGACTTTGCCGGCACCATGATGGGGGTACACGACGTTGTCCCCAATTTCGAACTCGATGTGTACGAGTTCGACAGTCTCGAGATCCTCTTCCAGGTGCTCTTCCGTTAGCTCTGTGATGGTGTCCTCCTCTGTCCGGGCCGGGCGGGGCGAGGGACCCGCACGCTCAGCTAGGTCTGCAGGTATCTGTCCACGAGGTTGATCTCCTGTTGACGGCGAAGGCCCTCGCGGATGTCCTTCGCCCGGATCTCGCCGACGCCGTCGACGGTCTCCAGCTCGCCATCAGTGGCGGCGAGCAATTCCTCTAGTCCCCCGAACTCGCCGACGATCCGCTGAACAACGAGTTTGGGCAGTCTCGGTATGCGGCCCAGGATGCGGATGCCACGTGGCGACACGGGGTAATCGAGGGTGTTCAGTTTGCGGTCGTGGCCCAACAGCTCGGCGAGCCGACCGAAGTCAAGAAGGTCTTGATGGGGCAGGCGCACGAGCTGGTCGAACGCCACCTGGAAGCTCTCGTCGGTGTCCTCGATCAGGTAATCGTGGACGAGGGCGGCCTTGTCGGCCGCGACGCCGACCATCGTCTCGTCGAGCTGCATCTCGATCAGCCGCCCCTCCGACCCGAGCTCGACGATGTAGCGCTCGATCTCGACCGCCATCCGAGTCACGAGCTCGATCCGCTGCAGCACCGTCAGCACGTCGTGGAGCGTGGTGCCGCCCTCGAACTCGAGCGCCGTCAGCCTCGTCGACACCTGGTCGAGCCGGCTGCGGTATTTGTCGAGCGTCGCGAGCGCCTGATTGGCCTTGGCGAGCACGACCGGGATGTCCTCGAGGATGTACTTGGCGCCGTCGACGTACAGCGACACGACCTCGCGCCGCTCCGAGACCGCGACCACAAGCGCGTCGGTCTGCTTGGAGACGCGCTCGGCGGTGCGGTGGCGGGTGCCGGTCTCCAGCGTCAGGATCGTCGGATCGGGCGTCAGCTGAACGTTGACGTGGACGATCTTGGTGGCGTTCGCGTTGAGGATGATCGCGCCGTCCATCTTGGCCAGCTCGTAGATGAATGCGGGCGAGTAATCGTGCTCGAGCCGGATCCCACCCGAGAACAGGAACGCAAGTTCATCGACATCGCCGATCACGATCAGGCCGCCCGTGCGCGCGTGGAGGATGTTGTCGATCCCCTCCCGCAATGAGGTTCCGGGCGCGACCATCTCGAGTGCCCTGACCAACCGGGATTCTTGTCGAGACTCGAGCTCTTCTTTGAGCTCTTCCCCGGAACGAGGCGGCATTAGGTGGATTTTAGCCGGTCAGGGCCGGTCGCACCCTGACCCTGCCGCGCCCCTCAGGCTGCCTTCGCCACCGTCGGTTTGCTCGCAACCGCCGCCGCGAGTGCGGAGCGGAGGGTCGGGTGCGTCGCGGGATCTATCACCGGCGTGAGGCCGAACTTTGTTGCCTCGGCTAGGCGGCGCTCCGCGTGGGCGACGGTGCGGAGCTCGCCGGTCAGGCCCAGCTCGCCGAAGCATGCGAGTGGACCGCCGTTCGGGGCGGTGAGCGCTGTGCGTTTGGCTGCGCTTGCCACGGCGAGCGCGACGGCGAGGTCGGCGCCTGGTTCGTCGACGCGGACGCCGCCGACGACGTTGACGAACACGTCGGCGGCGCCGAGGCCGATGCCCCCGTGGCGGCCGAGGACGGCGAGCACGAGCGCGACGCGGTTGCGGTCGAGACCCGCGACGACCCGGCGAGGCGGGACGAGCTCGGATGAGGAGACGAGCGCCTGCACCTCGACCAGCAGCGGCCGCGAGCCCTCCATCGCGCACAGTACGACGCTCCCGGGCGCCCGCGTCGCCTCGGCGACGAACCGTGCCGAGGCGTCGAGCACCTCGACCAGGCCGTCCTCGCGCATCTCGAACACGCCGGCCTCGTTGGTGGAGCCGAAGCGGTTCTTGATCGCGCGGACGGTGCGGTAGGTCCGCTCGCGCTCGCCCTCGAACTGGAGCACGCAGTCGACCAGGTGCTCGAGCACCCTCGGGCCGGCGAGCGCGCCGTCCTTGGTCACGTGCCCGACGAGCAGTACCGCGATCCTGAGCTGTTTCGCGACGCGCATCACCTCGCCGGCGACCTCGCGCACCTGGCCGACCGACCCCGCAGCACTCGACAGCTCGCCCGAGTGCAGCGTCTGGACCGAGTCGATCACGCACACCTCCGGTCGCTCGCGCTCCAGGGTCGCGAGCACCGCATGCAGGTCGGTCTCCGCGATCACCGGGATCCGCAGGGCATCAGGGGCGTTCGACAGCCGCTCCGCCCGCAGCCGGATCTGCGCCGCGGACTCCTCCGCCGAGACGTACAGGGTCCGGCGGCCGGCCGCGACGAGATGTGCGAGCGCCATCGTCGTCAGCGTCGACTTGCCGATCCCGGGCGAACCGCCGATCAGGATCAGCGAGCCCGGGACGATCCCACCGCCGAGCACGTTGTCGAGCTCGCCGATCCCGGTGCTGAGTCGCTCGTGCTCGACCGCGTCCACGTCTCCGAGCGCGATCGGCTGCACCGCGACGCCGACACCGGCAGCACCGCCACGGCCAGCTCCGCCCGCTCCGCCGCCGCCGCCGCCGCCGCGCCCGCCCGCGACCGGCCGCCGAACCTCCTCGACCAGCGTGTTCCACTCCCCGCACCCCGGGCACCGTCCGGCCCACCGCGGCGATGCGTGCCCACAGGCGCTGCAGACGTGAACGGAGGACGAGCGAGCCATCGCCCAGCCAGGCTACGCGCCGGCCCCGACGGCACCGCGCCCTTTCAACACTTCCGACACAGTGCTTGTCCGATGACTACCGGAATCCGCCAGTTAATGGACAAGCTCCTGGAGGTGAAGCGCCTCGAGCGCGTACGTGAGTCCGTAGATGAGCTCGCCGTGGTTGCACCAGCAGCCGCCTCCTAGCCGCTGGTCCTCGATCTGGGAGCGCAGCAGCCCGAGCGGAGGACGCGGGGACGCGTAGCCGGCGAGCGCCGCCGACAGCATCCGCCGGGCGAGCGCCGTCCAACGCGCCGGATCCGCCGCCGGACAGGCACCCGGGAACCCCGAGCAGGCCCGCGCCAGGTGCAGCAAGCCCGCTGCGGTGATAACGCCGGCGGACACATCGGCCGGCGAACCGCGCGGAGCGTCGTAGTCCCACAGAGGCACGCCGCCCGCCGGCAGGTGCGCCGCCACGTACCCCGCAAGGCGCAACGCCACCCGTAGCAGCGCGCGGTCGTGCAGGTCGACAGCCGCGGCCGCGAAGCCGTACAGCGCCCACCCCTCGCCGCGAGACCAGGTCGAGCGCGCGGACAGCCCCTGGTGCGTGGTGATCGACAGCAGCCTGCCGGTCGCGCGATCGAAGTTCGCCGCCTGGGCGGTCGAGCCGTCGCGCCGCACGAGCAACCGGGCGATCACCCGCGCCTGGTGCAGCGCCAGCCGCGCATAGGCGTCGCGGCCCGTCACGGACGTCGCCCAGGGCAGGATCGCGATGTTCATCATGCTGTCGACGATCGTGTCGCCGAGCTGGCTGGTCGGGTCGGTCGGGATCGTCCCGGCGCCGGGATTGCTGCGAGACAGCGCCACCAGCTCGTCGACCGCGCTGAGGACGCTGCGCCTGAGCCGCGGGCAGAGCGACCGAGAGCCGGCGACGCGGGCCAGCGGCCGCCCGCAAAGCGCATCGAACGCCGCCAGCGAGCTCTCCCCGTACATGAACCCGACGTCGTGCGTCGGCGAGCGCTCGAGTCCGAAGTGGTCGACCGTCGCCGCCAGCGCCCAGCGCGCGAACATCCCGCCCGCCGGCTCGAGCGCCGCCGCCTGCCAAAGCGCACCCGCCCAAAACCCGCTCGTCCAGCCGGAGCTGTAGTAGACCCGGTCCCCGACCGAGGCGCCGGCGGGGAACCGGCCCACCGGCACGCGCGCATGGAGTTCGGCGAGCCGGTGCAGCACCAGCGCGGCACGCTCGGACGCGGGGCTGATTATCACCGCGGACACACCGCGCGGGAGCGAGATTGAGGTAGCTCGCGCGGGCACGCGGGCCGCGTACGCGTCGTCGACGGACACCCGGCCGCCGCTTATCTCGACGTGCTGCCCGCGCCACCCGGCCCGTGGCACTCCCGACGACGCGACGAGGACCGGGACGGAGCCGACCTTGAAGGAGGCCGAACTCGCGGCCGGCAGGTCGAACGACACGACCGCGCCGCTCGGCAACACGAACGTCCGCGGGCCGCGCACGCTCGGAACAACGCGCACGCCCGCGAGCGAGAGTGGCGTCAGCGAAGGCTGAACCGGCGCAGCTGCCGACGAGCGCCCACCGCCGCACGCGATCAGCAACGCAGCGGCGGCGACCGCAGCCGTCACGGCGCCGGCGCCGCCGACACGCGCAGCGCGGCCGGTCCCGCCGGCGCGCACGGCGCGACGTTTACTCAGCTTCGGCGGGTGCGTCCGGAGCGGCTGTCTCGGAGTCCTCGGACCCCGTCGTGGCGTCCTCGTCTTCGACGCCGCCGTCAGCCCCGACACCGACCGGAGTCGGCTTCGGCGCCGGCTCGACGACGGTCAGCACGACCTCACGGTCGTCCGGATCGTCGGGCGCGGCGGGTTCGACCATCACGGTCGAGCCGGAGGGCACCTGCGAACGGAGTACGAAGTCCGCCAACGGATCCTCGATGTAGCGCTGAATCGCACGGCGCAGCGGGCGGGCGCCCATCGCGGGATCCCAGCCCTTGTCGACGAGCAGGTCCTTGGCCTCATCGGACAGCTCGAGCTGAAGCTCGCGCTCGGCCATCGACTGGCGGATCCGCATCAGCAGCAGGTCGACGATCTCCTTGATCTGCTCCTTGGAGAGCTTGTGGAAGACGATGACCTCGTCGATCCGGTTCAGGAACTCGGGCCGGAAGACCTTCTTCAGCTCGCCCATGATCCGGTTCTTCATGTCGTCGTACGTGATCCCGGTCTCATCGTCGGAGACCGCGAACCCAAGCGGCGTGTTGCGCGAGATCTCGGCGGCGCCGATATTCGAGGTCATGATCACGATCGTGTGGCGGAAGTCGACCGTCCGCCCCTGGGCGTCGGTCAGCCGGCCATCCTCGAGGATCTGCAACAGGATGTTGAACACGTCCGGGTGCGCCTTCTCGATCTCGTCGAGCAGCAGCACGCTGTACGGCTTGCGCCGCACGGCCTCGGTCAGCTGGCCGCCCTCGTCGTAGCCGATGTAGCCCGGGGGCGAACCGACCAGACGGGAGACGGCGTGCTTCTCCATGTACTCGGACATGTCGATCCGAACCATCGTGTCCTCATCGCCGAACAGGAACTCGGCCAACGTGCGAGCGAGCTCGGTCTTGCCGACGCCGGACGGGCCGAGGAAGATGAACGAGCCGGTCGGCCGCTTCGGATCCTTCAGCCCGGCCCGCGAGCGCCGGATCGCCTTTGAGACGACCTCGATCGCGGGGTGCTGGCCGATCACGCGCTTGTGCAGCTCGTCCTCCATCCGCATCAGCTTCGCGGTCTCGGCCTCCGTCAGCTTGAACACCGGGATGCCCGTCCACATCGAGACGATGTCGGCGATCTCCTCCTCGCCGATCGACGGCCGCTCGACCGACTCGCCGGCTTCCCACTGCTCATCGAGCTCGCGCTTCTTCTGCACCAGTCGGCGCTCGTCGTCGCGCAGCTTGGCCGCCTTCTCGAACTCCTGGGACTCGATCGCCTCTTCCTTGGCCCGGCGCGTCTCGGTGATCTCGTCCTCGAGCTCGCGGTACACGGGGGGTGAGGTCATCGACTTGATCCGCATCCGCGACGCGGCCTCGTCGATCAGGTCGATCGCCTTGTCGGGCAGGAACCGATCGGAGATGTAGCGGTCGGCCAGATCGGCCGCGGCCTCCAGGGCCTCGTCGGTGATGTTGACCTTGTGGTGCTGCTCGTAGCGGTCGCGCAGCCCCTTCAAAATCTGCACGGTCTCTTCCGTCGTCGGCTGATCGACGATGATCTTCTGGAAGCGCCGCTCCAAAGCGCTGTCGCGCTCCAGGTACTTGCGGTACTCCTCCAGAGTCGTCGCGCCGACGGTCTGCAGCTCGCCACGCGCCAGCGCCGGCTTCAGGATCGAGGCCGCGTCGATCGCGCCCTCGGCCGCGCCCGCGCCGACGAGGTTGTGGAGCTCGTCGATGAACAGGATGATGTCGCCGCGCTGGGTGATCTCCTTCATCACCTTCTTGAGGCGCTCCTCGAACTCACCGCGGTACTTAGAGCCGGCGACGAGCGCCGCCAGGTCAAGCGTGTAGATCTGCTTGCCCTTCAGCAGCTCGGGGACGTCGGCGTTTGTGATCCGCTGCGCGAGCCCCTCGACGACGGCCGTCTTGCCGACGCCGGGCTCGCCGACCAGCACGGGGTTGTTCTTCGTGCGGCGAGAAAGGATCTGCATGATCCGCTCGATCTCCGTCTCGCGACCGACGACCGGGTCGAGCTTGCCCTCGGAGGCGAGCTTCGTCAGGTTACGGCCGAACTGGTCGAGCAGCTTGGAGGACTTCTTGCCCTCGCCGGGGGCACCCGCGGCGCCCGCGCCGGCACCGGCACCAGAGCCGCGCTGGCGGCTGCCGGGGCCGGACAGCATCCGGATCACCTCGTTGCGGATCTTCTCGGAGTCGGCGTCGAAGTCGAGCAGGATCCGCGCCGCGACGCCTTCGTTCTCGCGCACCAGGCCGAGCAGGATGTGCTCGGTGCCGATGTAGTTGTGGCCGAGCGACAGCGCTTCGCGGAGCGCCAGCTCCAAGACCTTCTTCGCCCGCGGCGTGAACGGGATCTGACCGGAGGTGACCTCCTCGCCCGAACCGACGATCCGCACGACCTGCGCGCGCACGCGCTCCACCGTGATATCCAATGACTCGAGCACGCGGGCCGCAAGGCCCTCCTCTTCACGCAGGAGCCCAAGCAGTACGTGCTCCGTGCCGATGTAGTTGTGCTTGAGCGTCCTCGCCTCTTCCTGGGCCAGGACGACCACCTGGCGGGCTCGCTCTGTAAATCGCTCGAACATAGCTTTCCTGTGGTTTCGGCGGGGGTACTCGGGCGGGTGGTCGGTCGAGGGGTTTTCTAGTCGATGTCTCCTACGCTGACAGAGTTGTCAAGTGTACGAAGGCCGGCTGCGGGGACGCCGATCGTCCGGACTACTCACCTATTCGGCTGCTGCGCCTTTTTGGATGAGCGGCTCCGGCTCTTTTTCGGGCCATGCCCCAGTCTAACAGCAGGGATCGGGCGGCCCGCCGCACCGCCCGAGGACTGTGCCCGACTTCACACGCCGTTCATTCCACCGCGCCCGAGGCGCTCGGCCCCGGCGCCGGCGCCAGCCCCAGTCGCACCCGGACACGACCGACCAGATCCGCGTCGCGCTCGCGCTCTAGCCGCCGCTCCTCAGCGCGCAACCGCGCCGCCTCCTGAAAGTCCCCCGCGTCGATCGCAGCGTCCTTGCTCACGCGCGCGCGCTCGAGTTGGTCCTCGATCTCATCCGGACCTGCCGCGCGCGCCCGTGCGAGCGCGGCGTCGAGCGCGCCGTCATCGACCCCGAGCTCCTTTAGCGCCCTGCCCACGATCCCCTCGGGCAGCGTCGCGAGAATCACCAGCAGGTCGCCGTTGTCGGGCTCGCGGTGCAGAAACGCCCGGATCTGCCGCTCGATCATCGTCAGCATCGCGCCCGGGTCGTCGCGAGAGACGACCTGGACGCGATCCTCGGGCGAGACGCGCGCAAGGCTAGGCGCGGTCCCGCGCCGCGCCCGCATCACACCGTCGCGGACCTGCTCCGCGTCGACGTTTTGATCGAGCAGGATCCGCATCGCCACACCATCGCGCTCCCGCACGAGTCCAAGCAGGATGTGCTCGGAACCGATGTGGTCGTCGCCGAGCGAGAGCGCCTCCCGCAACGCCAGCTCGAGCACCTTCTTCGCGCGCGGCGTGAACGGGATCTGGCCCGGGCTCGCCCCATCGCCCGGCCCGATGATCCGCACGACCTCAGCGCGCGCGCGCTCGAGCGTGATGTCCAGCGACTCGAGCACCGCGCCCGCAACGCCGTCTTCCTCGCGCAGGAGCGCGAGCAGTATGTGCTCGGTGCCGATGTGGCGGTGCCCGAGCGTCCGCGCCTCCTCCTGCGCCAGGACGACCGCCTGGCGGGCTTCGTCGGTGAACCGCTCGAACATGCGACCGAAACGTTACTCCCGCACAACCTCACAAAACCTGCGTACGGGATCGGATGTAGGCTCTTAGAATGGACCCAGCCGCCGTGGTCAGGATCACGATTCACGTGCTCGAAATCGTGATCCTCGTGATCCTCGTGCTGCTCTACTTGCTGATCAAAGTCTGGCGCCGGATCTAAGGGCCTGATCAATCCCGCATCGCGGGGAACAGCACCACCTCGCGGATCGAGCGCCGTCCGGTCAGCAGCATCACCAGCCGGTCGATCCCGATTCCGATCCCACCGGTCGGCGGCATCCCTTGCTCGAGCGCCTGCACGAACGCCTCGTCGAATGGTTGCGCCTCCTCGTCACCGGCCGCGGCGAACCGCACCTGCTCCTCGAACCGCCGGCGCTGCTCGTCGGGGTCGTTGAGCTCCGAGAACGCGTTCGCGATCTCCATCCCTCCGGCGTACGCCTCGAACCGCTCGACGAGCCCGTCGACGGCGCGGTGCCGCTTCGCAAGCGGCGACAGCTCGACCGGGTAGTCGAGCAGGAACGTAGGCTGGATCAGGGTCGGCTCGACGTGCTTTGAGAGCAGCTCGTCGACGAGTTGCGGCCACGTCTCGTCCTCGGGCACCGCGAGACCCCGGGCGCGCATCTCGCCGGCCAACCCGGAGCGGTCCCGGAACGCCAGAATGTCCACTCCCGTCCTGTCGAGGATCGCACCGGCGAGCGTCTCCCGTTTCCACGGCGGCGCAAACGAGATCTCGCCTTCGTAGCCGACCGTCGAGGCGACATACGCCACCAGCCGCTCGCAGCGCGCCGCGACGTCGAGGTAGTCCGCGTACGCCTCGTACCACTCGAGCATCGTGAACTCCGGGTTGTGCGTCGCGTCGACGCCCTCGTTGCGGAAGTCCTTGCCGATCTCGTACACGCGCTCCAAGCCACCGACGATCAGCCGTTTCAGGTACAGCTCGGTCGCGATCCGCAGGTACAGCTCCCGATCGAGCTGGTTGTGGTGCGTCGTGAACGGGCGAGCCGCGGCCCCTCCGTACAGCGGTTGGAGGACGGGTGTCTCAACCTCGATGAAGCCCTCTTCGTCGAGGAACCGGCGCATCGCGCTGATCGCCCGCGCACGGACCACGAACAGGTCGCGCACGTCCTCGTTCGCGATCAGGTCGAGCTCGCGGTGGCGAAAGCGCGTCTCCACGTCCTGCAGCCCGTGGTGCTTCTCGGGCGGCGGCCGCAGCGACTTCGCCAGCAGCACGAACGACGTGACTCGGAGCGTGAGCTCGCCCCGGCGGGATACGAATGCCACGCCGTCGACCCCGATCAGATCGCCGAGGTCGAACGACAGCAGCAGCTCCATCCCGTCCTCGCCGAGCTCGTCGACGCGCGCCTGGAGCTGGATCCGCCCCGAGCGGTCGACGAGGTCGAGGAACGCCATCTTGCCCTGGCCGCGCCGGGCCGCGAGCCGCCCCGCGACGCGGTGCGTGACCCCCGTCTCGGCGCCCGCCTCCAGACCGGCATGCGCTGCGCGCACCGCGGCGATCGGCGCAACGCCGTCGAACTCGTGCGGGAACGGCTCGACGCCCGCCGCCCGCAAAGCCTCGAGCTTCCGCCGGCGCGCGGCGAGCAGCTCAGACGGCTCGTCCACTACTTGGCGCCGGCGACGTCGATCTTCGTGATCTTCATACGACGCTCGCCCTTCGGGGTCGTGATCACGACCTCCTCGCCGCGCTTGTGGCCGAGCAGCGCCTTGCCGACAGGGGACTCGTTCGAGAGTCTGAGCTCGGCGGGGCTCGCCTCGGCCGAACCGACGATCGTGTACTTGACCGACTTGCCACCCTCGTCCTTGACGTGGACGATCGAGCCGACGCGGACCACGTCGGTGCCGAGATCTGATGCGTCGATCACCGTGGCCGACCGCAGCTTGTCTTCGAGTGTTGCGATCCGTGCCTCGAGCATCGCCTGCTCGTTCTTGGCGTCGTCGTACTCAGCGTTCTCCGAGATGTCTCCGAACTCGCGCGCCTCCTTGATCCGGGCCGCGACCTCGCGGCGACGGATGGTTGCAAGATGCTCGAGCTCGGCCTTCAGGTTGGAGAGCCCCTCCGGTGTGAGAATGACGTCCTTGGGCATTGCTGTAGGAACCTATTTTCTGGACGAATGAAAGAAAAACCCCCGCAACTGCGGGAGTCAGCCACGCTTCCGGCGAGCGTGGGCCGCGGAAGTATAGAGACACCGCAAACGCGGCTAGTGAAACCGCAAATCGGGGTACACATCGAGCCAAACGTGCCGCCTGCGAGCGTCGAAATAGCCGCGCGTCAGCGTGCTCCGTGGCCCTGGATCTCGTCCGCCTGCTGGAACGTCGGGCGATTGACCCACTCGATCAGCGGCTGGGAGACCGCGCCGATCGCGCGGAACTGGATCGAGTCCGAGCACATCTGGTCGCCCGCGGCGCAGACGCCGTCGGCCGGATACACCTGCTGCGGGGTCTCGCCGATCGCCTGGCTCAGCGACAGCTCGAGCGCGGCGCGACATCGGGCCAGCGAGCCGCCGCCGCAGTAGACGCGATTGAGCGGCCCGCGCACGTGGAGACCGAGCGCCGAGCGCAGGTCCTTCTGGACGATCCCGTAGAAGCCGACGTCGAACGACGAGCCCAGATGGGAGCCGCTGGTGCCGTGGCCTGGCTCGTCGTTGATCGAGAAGTCACCCTCGACATCGCCGAGCAGCGCCGGGCCGAGCGTCGGCTGGAACTCGGCCTTGACGAGCAGCGGCCACCAGGCGTCCATCAGCTGGACCGCCGTGCTCTGGTCGTAGCTGCCATGCGCGCCGGGATGCTCGCGGTTGATCCGGTGGGCGCCGCCGGCCACCCAGGCCTGGAGCTCCGACACCGCCTGGGCGAGCTGCGGATTGCGGACGTTGCCGATGATCCGCAGCGCGTACGGCAGCACCTCGACGCCACGCAGGTCCTCGGTGCCGGCGTTGCCCATCGCGTTGATCAGATCGGCGAGCGTCATCTTGCGCCCGCCTGCGAGGTCGTGCCTGATGTTGAGATCGAGCAGCTGCGAGCGGTAGATCGACGAGAACTCCTGGCCCGTCGCGGCGTCGTTGTAGCCGGGAGCCTGCTTGTTGTTCCAGCTCGTCAGGTACTCCTGGTCGACCGTCTGCGGGTGCGCGCTCTGGGGCGTCTGCCGCTCGGTCAGGCTCGAGGGGCTCAGGTCCGCGCTCGGGTGGAAGCCCTGCCAGCTGAAGCTCGCCCAGGTCGGGAACAGCGGGTTCAGCCGCGGAGCGCGGACCGGGTTGAGTCCGGAGTTGAAGTACGCGATGTGCTTGTCGTCGGTGTAGAACCAGTTGAACGTGTAGCCGATCTGGTACGCGGCGTTCATGAACTCCTGCGGATTGCGCATCTGCGCCGGCTCGTTGAAGCGCTCGAATCCCTGCGCCGAGTCGAGCTCGTGCATGTACGTCGAGCGCAGGTTGCAGTAGACGACGGGCCGGCCCTTGATCGTGGCGCGCGCGACCACGATCCCGTACGCCGTTCGCAGCGTCTGGAACGTCACCGACCCCGACGGCGTCGAGTCCGCGAGGTTCGAGCGCCACGACTCGCTGCGGGTCAGCGTCTGCATCTGGACGCAGCTGCCGTTCAGCAGGTAGTAGTCAGATCCGGCCGACGGCGTCCCGCCGGCGGGATTGCACAGCGGCACCGCGAATGTGTCGATGATGTTCTGACCGGCTGAGGTTGCCGACCATGCGTAGTCCTCGCCGTGGCCCAGCTCGACGTACAGGTTGACGCCCGGGAACGCGGCGCCGGCGGCGTCGATCCCCGGCCCGTGGATGTCCTCCTCCATCAGGATCTCCGGCGTGAAGTAGGCGACCTGCGGCCCCATGACCGCGAGCGGGTGCCCGCTGACCGTGTGCGCGCCGGAGACGAGCAGCGCATTCGAGTCCGTGTGCGGGAACGCCAGCAGACCCGGCCCGGCGTTCGCTCGGGGCCCGAGCCCGAGCCCGACCGGCGAGGCGTTCTTGGCGCCGTCGCGCGCCAGCTTGATCGGCCCGCCACCGCCGCCGCTCGGCAGCGCGCCCGCGACGACCGGGTTGACGTACTGGACAGAGCCCGGATCCGGCAGCGCGAGGCTCCCGGCCGCGGTCTTCGACGGCAGCGGCAGCGTCTGGTACGCGAACGACTTGGCGCGAACGGTCGTCGGCGCCTCGGGATCGGCGGGATCGGCGAAGCTGTCAAAGGTCGCGAACCCCGAGTGATCCACGATCCGCGCCGGCGGCCGGTGGCGGTGCCCGCGCCGGACGGCCTGCGGGCGCACCGCCTGCGGCGATCCCGCAACCGCGTAACGCTCTCCCCCGAACCGCTTCTCGAGCTGCTCGTACAGGACGGCGTTCGAGAGCTGCGCACCGCCTCCGTTGCCGAAGATGCCGCCGACGAGCGTCGCGATCGAGACGATGTCCTCGACGGAGAACGGCTCCGGCGTGAGCCCCAGAACCGTGTACTCGGCCGGCATCATCGTCAGCGCGGCGAGTGGTGACTTGGCCGCCGCGATGTACGCGTTGATCCCGGCGACGTAGTTGGTCGCGTCGGCGAAGATCTGCTGACCGTCAGCCAGGTGGGTCTCGCCGTAGGTGACCTGGGCGGCGAGATCCTGCTGTGTGTACGGCTCGCTCGACCACACGCTCTCGTCCATGCCGACGTTGGCGCCGCCGGCGAACGCCGCCAGGTCCCCCTGACCCGCGTGGCGCAACGCGTCGATGAAGAACAGGCGGTCCTCGGCCGTCGCCCAGCCGATCCCGAACTCCAGCTCGGCGCGCGTGTCGCCGTAGATGTGCGGGACCGCGAACTGGCTGTCCCACTCGATCGTGACGCCGGGCTCGGGCGTCTCAGTGCGACCGACGCTGCCGCTGCGCACCCCGAACGTCGAGTCCTTGTAGAACTCGCCGATCTGCGGCGACTGGATGTTCGGCGCCGCCGTCGTCAGGTTCGAGTACATCGCGAGCTGGTCGTCGTTGTGCGGCGGCCGCGTCCCGTTCGCCTCGTACTGCAGCAACTGTGCGAGGTCGACGAGTCCGTTCGTCCCCGGCGGCAGGATGTCGTGGAAGCCGCCGTAGTCGTTGGTGCCGTACGGCTGCACCTGCGCGCCCGCCAGGGCGGGGACGACCAGCATCACGGCAGCGACAGCCCCGAGCGCCCAACTCCTCATTCGCCAACCCTATCCAGACGCGAACAGCTCGCGCGCAGCCTCGAGCGTCGGCGCGGTCTGCAACCCCGCCAGCAACGCCTTCTGAACGGCCCGCTCGCCGCCCAGCCGTTCGACGTACCACGGGTAGAACTTCCGCAGGTAGCGCGCCGCGCGCTCGTCGCCGAGGTGCTCGCGCGCGCACGCGATCACCCATTCGAGCTCAGCGAGCACCTCGCTCGGGCTCGGAGCGCCGTCGTGATCGCTCAGCAGCTGCTCGAACAGCCACGGGTTCCCGAGCGACCCGCGCGCGAGCAGCACCCCGGCGGCGCCGGTGCGCTCGAACGCCGCCCGGACCGCCGCCGCGGTCTGCAGCCCGCCGGAAATCAGCACCGGGACCGGCAGCTCCTCGACGAGCCCGCGCACGAGCTCGTAGTCGGGTTCGCCGCTGTGACGCTGGGAGGCGTGGCGCGGGTGGATCGACAACCCCGCGACACCGGCGTCCTCGACGAGCCGGCGTGCGACGTCGACGCCCCCCAGATCTCCGGGCCGCTGGCCGGTTCGCAGCTTGACGGTCACCGGCAACCCGCTGCCCTTGGCCGCGGCGCGCGCGAGCGCGACCGCGAGCTCGGGATCGTCCAGCAGCGCGGCACCCGCACCCGTCTTGCACACCTTCGGCACCGGACAGCCCATGTTCAGGTCGATCAGGTCCGCGCCGGCGGCCGCCACCCGCTCGGCCGCCGAGGCCATCACATCCGGATCGTGGCCGAACAGCTGCATCGAGACCGGATGCTCGTCCGGGTGGATCCGGAGCAGCTCGCGGCAGGTTCGCTCGTTACGGTGATGCACGGCGAAGCTCGAGACCATCTCGGACACCACCAACCCGGCGCCGTACCGCTTGGCCTGGAGGCGCACGAACCAGTTGCCGATCCCCGCCAGCGGCGCGAGCACGACCCGGTTCGGAATCCGAACGCCGCCCAGCGTCCATTCGTCGGTGAGCTGCCTCAGCATCGATTCATGGTACGAATCCTGGTAATGGATCTCGCCTCCCTACTACGTCCGTGGAGCGAGATCGTGTTCGAGCAGCTGCCGGGGATCGAGCTGTTCGATGCGCACACGCACATCGGCCAGAACGATCCCGACATGATGAAGCAGACTGCCGAGGAGCTGCTCGCGGGACTGCGGCTCGCGGGCGCCCGCGGCGCGTTCGTGTTTCCGATGCACGAGCCCGACGGCTATCCGCCGGCGAACGATGACGTGCTCGAAGCTTCGCGCAACGCCGACGGGCTCCTGATCCCGTTCTGCCGCATCAACCCCCACACGGACGATGCAGTCGCCGAGGCCGAGCGGTGCATCTCCGCCGGCGCGCGGGGGATCAAGTTTCACCCCCGCGCCGAGCAGTTCACGCTCGACCATCCGACCGTTCGCAAGCTCGTCGCGCTCGCCAACGAGCGGCGGCTCCCGATCCTGATTCACGCCGGCCGCGGGATCCCGGCGCTCGGCCTGCACGCGGTGCAGCTCGCCGGCGACTTCCCGGACGCGCGGCTGATCCTCGCGCACGCCGGGATTTGCGATCTCTCCTGGATCTGGCGCGTAGCCGCGGATCATCCGAACCTGCTGTTCGACACCGCCTGGTGGATGCCGGCCGATCTGATGTCGCTGTTCTCGCTCGTGCCGCCCGGCCAGATCCTGTTCGCGTCCGACGCCCCCTACGGGACGACGGCGATGGCGGCGTCGTTCCAGCTGCGCAGCGCGCTCCAGGCCGGGTTGTCGCTCGAGCAGATCCGCTCGATCGCCTCCGAGCAATCGCTGCGGATCGTCGCCGGCGAGCCACTGAAGCCCTGCGGGCCGCCGATCGGCGAGCGCGAGCGCGCCTCCCACCTGCTGCTGGACCGGCTGGCGGAGTTCCTACTGCTCGGCGCGATCATGACGATGCGCGGCTCCGACGGCGGCGAGGAGATGCTCGCGCTCGCCCGGCTGGCGTGCGACGTCCCCGACGAGATCGACGACGCGCCGGTGTTCGCCGCGATCCGCGCGCTGCTTGACGCGTTCGCGGAGCTGTACGCCGCCGACCCCAACGACCGCCGCCGGCTCGCGTTCCTGATCCTCGCGGCGACCGCCGCGAAGACGCCCGACGTGCCCGTGCCGTCCGTCACGGACCAGCTGGCCGCTTAAGCCGTTTCCTGATTGCGCTCCCAGATCAGCCGCAGGCCGACCAGGGTCAGCATGTCGTCGACCTCGTCGATCGTCTCGCGGATGAACGGGACGAGCGCGCCGGCGAGACCTCCGGTCGCGATCACGGTCGTCTCCGGCCCGAGCTCGGCGCGCAGCCGCTTGACGATCGCCTCGACCTGGCCGGCGAACCCGTACACGATCCCGCTCCGGATCGCATCGACGGTCGACTTGCCGATCAGCGAGCGCGGCTCCGCGAGCTCGACCTTCGGCAGCTTCGCGGCGCGGTCGTAGAGGGCGTCGATCGAGATCTCGGCCCCGGGCGTGATGATCCCGCCGAGATACTCACCCGCCGATGACACCGCGTCATACGTGATCGCCGTCCCGAAGTCGACAACGACGCACGTGTCCTTGACGCGGTCAAAGGCCGCGACCGCGTTGACGAGCCGATCGGCGCCGACCTCGTGTGGATTGTCGATCCGGATCGGCATCCCGGTCCTGATCGTCGGACCAACGACCAGCATCTCGTGGCCGAGGTAGCGAGCAGCCATGTTCGTCCACTGCTCCGATAGCTGCGGGACCGTTGAGGAGACGATCGAGCTGTCGACGTCGCTGAACGACATCCCGCGCAGCGACAACAGATTCGCCAGCGCCGCCCCGAGCTCGTCACCGGTCGACTCGCGGACGGTCGCGAACCGCCAGTGCTCGGAGATCGTGGTCGCGTCGGCTGCCAGCACACCGAAGTGAGTCTGGGTATTGCCGACGTCGACGAGCAGCAGCATGCCTAATCAGTAGCACGCCGCCGCCCTACGCGCCCGTTGCCCCAAATTTAGTTTGTTCGGAAGGTTCTGCGGCGCTGCGGCGTCTACAGTAGGCGCAAGGGTACGTACACGAGCCAGGAGGACCCATGTCTAAGACGTTCAAGCGCGGTATCGCGGCGAGCGTGGGAGCGCTGGTCGCGGCAGGCGCCCTCGGCGCGGCGGCGCCGGCGCTCGCCTCATCGCCGGCCGAATCCGCCAAGGCCGACTTCATGTCGGGACCGTTCCACGTCCAGTTCACGGCCAGCCGCGCTGCCAACGCGCCGGCGGACGCCGCCACCGGTACCTTCGTCGCACACGCAGCGATCGGCGGCCTCACGCTGGCGGAGCTACAGGGCCCCGTCACCTGCCTCGACATCCGCGGCGTCCATCTGGGCCTGTTCTACCCGGTCGCCAAGAGCAATCCGCCGCAGCTCGCGTCGACAATCCGGGGCGTCTACATCTACGTCACCGACAACAAGGCCGGCAAGGCCGAGTCGGTCAACTTCTTCCCGACGACAGCCGCCACCGCGAAGACGTGCCCGCCGCTGCCCGGCATCGCGCCGATCACCTCGGGTTTCGCCACCTTCAGCGGCTGATCGTCAGCGGCGGCCCAGCTTGTCTGACGTCCTGGCCGGACCCGAGACCGGCCAGGGCGTCCGCGAGGCTCGCGCCGTCCGGTGTCGTCAGCTCCCGGTCGAGCTCGAGTAGCGGCACCAGCACAAACCGGCGCGAGCTGACCTCGGCGTGCGGCAGCACGAGCCGTTCGGACCGGTAGCGCAGATCCCCGAGCAGGAGCAGGTCGACGTCGATCACGCGCGGTCCGTGGCGGACGCCGCCGGCGGCGCGACCCAGCTCCCGCTCGACCGCCTTGCAGGCATCGAGCAGCCGCTCGGGCTCGTGTTGGGTTTCAATGCGCAGGCAGGCGTTGTAGAACTCGCGCTGGTCGAGCACCAGACCGACGGGCTCCGTCTCATAGATCGAGGACGATGCGAGCACGGTCACCCCGTGCCGCGGGAGCGCCGCGACCGCCGCCTCCAGGTGCGCCCGCCGGTCGCCGATGTTCGAGCCAAGGCCGAGGTAGCCGACGCGCGCGGCAGTCACTCCGCCTCGCGCCACACCTCGACCGACACCTCTGAAACGGGCAGCGCAAGCGGCGGCTCGGGTTTCGCCGCCTTGACCCACACGGCGTGCGTCTCATATTGCTCGAGCAGCCGCTCGGCGATCGCCGCGCACAACCGCTCGAGCGTCTTGTACGAGCGCTGCTGCGCGACCAGGTTGGCCGCGTCGCACACCTGCCCGTAGTCGACCGTGTCCTCGATCCGGTCGGTGATCGTGGCGTCGCACTCGCCGACGTCGAGGCGGATGTCGAGCAACAACCGCTGTCCGACCTCGCGCTCGGCGGCGGTCACACCCACGTGGGTGAACAGCGACAGGCCGCTGATCTCGATCGTGACCTCGGGCTCGGACGCGCCCTCCGCGTCGTCGTCTACCTCGTCGAACTCGTTGGCGTCGTCTGCGTCCATCGGGCGCTGACCGTAGCAGCCGTCACGACGAGCGCGTCATGCACGGGCGCGACGTCATGGACTCGGAACACGCGCGCGCCGCGCTCGTACGCGAGCACGTTCGTGGCGATCGTGCCGGGCACCCGGTCGGCCGGGTCAAGGCGCCCGGTGAGCCGCCCGAGGAACGACTTGCGCGAAGTTCCGACCACGATCGGGCGGCCGATCGCGACCAGCTCGTCGAGCCGGTTGAGCAGCGTCAGGTTGTGCTCGATCGTCTTGCCGAACCCGATTCCCGGGTCCAGCATCACCCGCTCCTCGGCGATGCCCTCGGCGACCGCGAACGCCAGCCGCTGCTCGAGGAACGACTTGACCTCGCCGACGACGTCGTCGTACCGCGGATCCTGTTGCATCGTCCGCGGCTCGCCGAGCATGTGCATCAGGCAGCAATCGCAGCCGGCGCTGGCGACCACGGAGGCCATCTCCGGATCGCCGCGGAACGCGGTCACGTCGTTGAGCATCGATGCCCCGGCGGCCAGGGCCGCGCTCGCGACGGCCGCCTTCGAGGTGTCGATCGACAGCTGCGCGCCGCTCTGTGCGAGTCGCTCGATCACGGGCAGCACGCGCCTGAGCTCCTCCTCGGCGCCGACCGGCGCGGCGCCGGGGCGGGTCGACTCGCCGCCGATGTCGAGAATCTCGGCGCCCTCGGCGTGCAGGGAGAGCGCATGGTCGATCGCCGCCAGGGCGTCGAGGAACAGACCCCCGTCGGAGAACGAATCGGGCGTCACGTTCACGACCCCCATGATCTTAAAGTCGGGGTTCAGCGGTCCTCCTCGCCCGGCCAGTGGCCGTAGCGATCGAAGTACTCGCGCGCCTCTTCCTCGCGGTCGCGGTCGCGGTTGCTCTCGACGCTCAACCGAAACATCCAGTTGATCATCCACACGATAAGCGCGATCAGCAGGAGGCCGACGCCGACCGCCGCGACGCCGGTACGCCCGTGGCCGATCGCGATCGCCGCGGCACCGACGAGCGCGATCGCAAGCGGCAGCCATATCCTCGTGAAGTTGACCATGCTCGGCCCCGCACGTTACCTGGCTGATTTCGCGCGGTTCGTGGCGATGAAGGGTCCCCAAGAGCGCCACGACGCGCAGGCGCTCGGAGAGCTCGAGGCGCGCGTGCTGCAGCTGCCCCCCGGGCTCGAGCTCGAATGGCTCGGCGTGTCCGGCTACCGGATGACCTTTGAGAGACGGACGCTGTTCATCGATCCGTACGTCTCGCGCGTGCCGCTCGCCGCCGTCCTGCGCCGCACCCCGGCGCTGCCCGACCCGGCGCTGGTGGAGCGGTTCATCGGCTCGCCGCCGGAGGTCGTGGGCGTGCTCGTAGGGCACACGCACTTCGACCACGCCGTCGACGCGCCGGCGCTCGTTCGCCGCTTCGGCTGCCCGGCGCTCGGATCGTCGTCGCTGACGCGCCTGATGGCCGCGCACGGGCTCGCTGACCGGGTGCTGGAGGTGGAGCCGTACAAGCGCTACGAGCTCGGTCCGTTCACGGTCAGCTTCACGCCGAGCCTGCACTCGAAGCTCCTGCTCGGCCTGGCCGTCCCAGCCGGTGGCGAGCTGACATGCGACCACCTCGACGGGCTGAGCGCCGGCGCGTACCGCTGCGGCCAGGTGTGGGGCATCCGGATCGAGGTCGCCGGCGTCAGCTTCTACCACCAGGGGAGCGCGAACCTGATTGACGACGCGGTTCGCGACCGGGGCGTCGACTACTTCCTCGCCGGTGTCGCGGGGCGAGGGTTCACGCCTTCCTACTGGCAGCGGATCCTGCGCGCGCTCGAGCCGAAGACGGTCGTCCCGACCCACTACGACGATTTCTTCCGCCCGCTCGACGCCCAGATGGGCTTCACGACCAACGTCAACCTCGCTGAGGTGCCCGACGAGATTCGTGCCGTCAGCAGGGACTTCAACGTGGCTGCGCTCCCGCTGCTCGGCTCCCGCGGGGATATGCTCCGACCGGGTTGATTTCGTGGACGCTTCGGAGCTTGGCCTGCGCGGTCGCGCTGTTGGCCCCGTGGATCCCACCGGCGAGCGCCGCCACGGCGGAGCAGACGCTCGCTGAACTCAACGCGCAGCGGTCGGCGAACGGAATCCCGGCCGGGATCACCGAGGACCTGACGTGGTCGAGCGACTGCCAGCTGCACGACTCCTACATGGCGGCGAACGGCGATCTGCTCACTCACGTGGAGGCGCCGACCGATCCGGGCTACAGCACGGGCGGCGAGTTCGCCGCGCTGAACTCGGTGCTCGCCAAGACGACCGGCTGGGACGCCGGCGACCCGTACGAGCACGCGCCGCTGCACCTCGATGAGCTGCTTGCGCCACGGCTGGCGGTACTCGGCAGCGCCGACTTCGATGGCTTCACCTGCACGACCACGTTCCCCGGCTGGACGCGCAACCCGCCTTCCGCGCTGACGATCTACACCTACCCCGGAGCCCGGGCGACGATCTACCCGGCGGAGGTGGCGCGCGAGCTCCCGTTCACGCCCGGCACGCTCGTCGGGCTGCGACCGAACGCGACCACCGGGCCCAACCTGTTCGTGTTCGTCGACGCCCCGGGCCAGAAGGCCTTCGACAACCCGGCAACGCTCTCGCAGGCGACGCTGACGGGGCCGTCGGGGACGGTTGCGGTGACGACCGTCGACGGCGATACGGCCGTCCCCGGAGGCCCAACCGGCGAATGCACGAGCGGGACGCTCTCGTGCTACATCGCCCCCGGCGGGATCATCATCCCGGTCAAGCCGCTACGGGCTGGCGCCACCTATCGCGCCAGGGTCGTGGTCGGATTTGCGGGCGCGCAGACCGTTCACGCCTGGACGTTCACGGCCGAGGGCGTCAATCCGCGCAGCCAGCTCACGCTCAGCGGCCGTTCGTTGCGGTTCAGCTCTAAATCGCACGCGCCGATCCGGATCACGCTGGCACGCGCGAACGGCGCCCACGGGCCGACGCTGGTGCTGAAGTCTGGGCAGCGGTACGGGCTCCGTCTACAACCCGGCAGCTGGCAGGCGTGCGGCCACCAGCGAGCGAACGGTCGCTACGCAGCGTTCGCCCAGTGCCTCTCGATCCTCGTCACCGGCGTGCCGAAGCTTCAGATCGGCCGTCCCCACAAAACGGCCGACGAGCTCAGGTTCCCGCTCAAATTCAGCGCCGTGCTTCGAGGGCGGAGCGCGACGCTGACGATCACGCCGCTCACCGTCAGTTGCACGGCGCACCACTGCACGACGACCGCCGGCACGCCGACGACGCGCACGATCGTGCTCGGAGCCAAGACCATCCGGCTGCCGCTGCCAGCGGCGGGCCAGGGCCTCGAGCTGATGCTCGCGACGGCTGCCTTCCAGCTGCGGGACGCACCGTGGCTCGCAGCCCACGCCGTCTGCCCCCCATACGTGCGCCGCTGAGCTGCTGGCCGCCGGTTTACTCGGCGGTGCCGCCGGCGAGGCCAGGCCGCGGCAGTGGGCGCGGGCCTTCGGCGGGGCGTCCCGCGCGCTCGGGCTGAGCGGGAGGGGCCGGCAGTTCGGGAGGCGGCGGCGCGGCCGAGCCGAACACTTCCTCCTCGGTACGCCCGTCTAGCAACGCCTCGAACTGGTCCTTCTCGATCGTCTCGCGCTTGATCAGGATCTCGGACAGCTTCTCGACCGATGCGCGGTGCTCGGTCAGGATGCTCCGAGCCTGCACGTGCGCCGACTCCACGATCCGCCTGATCTCGTCGTCGATCTCGCGCGCGATCTCGTCCGAGTAGTCCGGCTCGGCGCTGAATTCGCGGCCGAGGAACGGCATCCCGTGGTCGTGGCCGAACACGCGCGGGCCGAGCTTCTCGGACATCCCGAAGCGCATCACCATCTGCTTGGCGGTCGCGGTGACCTTCTCGAGGTCGTTCGAGGCGCCGGTCGTGATCTCGCTGAAGATGATCTCCTCGGCGGCGCGGCCACCCAACGTCATCGCCATCTGGTCGAGCAGCTCTGCGCGCGTGGTCAGGAACTTGTCCTCGGTCGGCAGCGAGATCGTGTAGCCGAGCGCCTGGCCACGGGAGATGACCGAGATCTTGTGGACCGGATCGGAGTTCGGCAGGTAGTGGCCGACGATCGCGTGGCCCATCTCGTGGTACGCGGTGATCTTGCGCTCCTTGGCGCTCATCACGCGGGTCTTCTTCTCGGGACCTGCGATCACCCGCATGATCCCTTCCTCGAGCTCGTCCTGGGCGATCTCGCGCTTACCGTTGCGCGCGGCCAGCAGCGCCGCCTCGTTGACGAGGTTCGACAGGTCGGCGCCGGTGAATCCGGGGGTCTGGCCCGCGAGCACATCGACGTCGATCTCCCGCGCGAGCGGCTTGCCGCGCGTATGGACCTCGAGGATCTTCTTGCGGCCGAGCCGGTCGGGCCGATCGACGACGATCTGGCGGTCGAAACGTCCCGGACGCAGGAGCGCCGGGTCGAGGATGTCGGGGCGGTTCGTGGCCGCGATCAAGATGATGTTGTCCTTCATCTCGAACCCGTCCATCTCGACGAGCAGCTGGTTCAGCGTCTGCTCGCGCTCGTCGTGACCGCCGCCGAGGCCCGCGCCGCGATGGCGGCCGACAGCGTCGATCTCGTCCATGAAGATGATGCACGGCGAATTCTGCTTGGCCTGCTCGAACAGGTCACGCACGCGCGAGGCGCCGACGCCGACGAACATCTCGACGAAATCGGACCCGCTGATCGAGAAGAACGGGACGCCGGCCTCACCGGCGACCGCGCGCGCGAGCAGCGTCTTGCCGGTGCCCGGCGGGCCATAGAGGAGCACGCCCTTGGGGATCCTCGCTCCAAGGGCCTGGAATTTCTTGGGGTTCTCTAAGAACTCCTTGATCTCGTGCAGCTCCTCAACGGCTTCGTCGACCCCCGCGACGTCCCTGAACGTGATCTTCGGCGAGTCGACCGACATCCGCTTGGCGCGCGATTTGCCGAACGACATCACCTTCGAACCGCCGCCCTGCACCTGGTTCATCAAGAAGATCCAGAAGCCGATGAAGATCACGAACGGCAGGATGTAGGTCAGCAGCGACAGCCAGCCGTTGCTCGACTTGCTCTGGACGTCGAACCCCTGAGGCTGGACGTCGGTCCTTGCGTCCTGGATCAGCTGGGGTGCGTAGAAGTCTGGATAGCCGACCGAGCCCTTGGTGCCGTCGGCCAGCGTGAACGACGCGCTGTTCGACTTCTGGTCGAGCGACAGGCTCTTGACGTTGTGGCCCTGGAGGTCCTGCAGGAAGACGCCGAACGTGACCTTCTGCGTGTGGCTCGTGTTGCCAATCAGCTTTTGGGCGAAGAACGCCAGCACGATCACAATCAGGATCGGAAACGCGGCGCTCTTGAAGAACCTGCTCATAGGTCTATTTCACGTATCCGGCGAGGTGGCGGAATCCGGGCAATTGGCAAGCGTAGCACCTGTGTTTGGGGCTGATCGCCGCCTTGCAGGCGGTTGTGTCCTTCCCTTCACTCCTTCAACGCCGCCACGTACGGCAAGTTGCGGTAGCGCTCGGCGTGGTCGAGTCCGTAGCCGACAACGAACCGGTCCGGAATCTCGAATCCGACGTAGCGGGTATCGAGCTGGACCTTCTGCCGCTCGGGCTTGATCAGCAGCGCACACACCTCGAGCGTCCGGGGGTTGCGCCCGGCGAGATTACGCAGCAGGTACTGGAGCGTGAGGCCGGAGTCGACGATGTCCTCGACGATCAACACGTCGCGGCCTTCGATCACCGCGTCGAGGTCCTTCAGGATCCGCACCACGCCGCTTGACTTGGTCGCCGAGCCGTACGACGCAACGGCCATGAAGTCGACCTCGCACGGCACCGTCAGATGGCGCATCAGGTCCGACAGGAAGAACACGGCGCCCTTCAGAACGCCGATCAGCAGCAGGTCCTTGTCCGCGTAATCGCGCGACACCTCGTCCGCGAGTTCGTGCACCCGGCGCGCGAGATCCTCCTCGGGAACGAGGATGTCCCCGATCGCGTCGTCGTGGTTCGTCACGGACGTAGTCTCTCGAACCGGAGCGTCCGGCGCTCGACCACCGCTCTGACCCCAGAGCCGATGTCCAGCGCACCGGGGCTTTTGAGGGCGGCGATCTCCTCAGCGCGCCGCGCGGCCCCGGGCGCGAGCCCGCCGGCGGCGCTGTCCGCCAGTCGCTGCACGACGAGCCGCCGGATCGCGGACGGGAGCCCCCGGAACCGCTCGAGCTCGATCTCGTCGCGGCCGTTGAGTTGTTGGTCGACGAGGCCGTCGAGCACGTCCGTCTCGTTGCGCAGGATCTCGGCGAGCGCCAGCACGTTCCCCTCGGCGGCGGGGTGCACGTCGCGCAGCGCCGGCACGAGTCCATGTCGGATTCGCCCGCGCGCGTACGTATCGGTGTCGTTGCTCTCGTCCTCGCGCCAGCTCAGGCCTCGATCTTGGCAGTAGGCAGCCGTCTGCTCGCGCGTCGCCCACAGCAGCGGCCGGATCAGCGACCCCTCGCGAGCTCGCATCCCGAGCAGCGCTCTGCGGCTGGGAGAGGACGCCAGCCGGTACAGGATCGTCTCGACCTGGTCGGTCGCCGTGTGCCCGGTCGCGACGTCCGCGTCATCGTCGGCCAGGGCGATCTGCGCCGCGGCGCCGTACCGCGCATCACGCGCCCACGCCTGCACGTTGCCCGACTCCGGCCGACGCGGCCTCGCGACGGTCAGCTCGAGTCCGAACGCGGCGCACAGCTCCCGGCAGTGCTGCTCGTCGCCGTCGGCCGCGTCGCGGAGGCCGTAGTTCACGTGCAGCGCCGTCGTTGCGCCAACGCCGGCGATCCGAACCGCGAGATCCAGGAGGCAGGTCGAATCCCGCCCACCCGAGTACAGGACCACGACGGGACGCCCGTCGGCCAGCAGCCCGGCGTCACGGACGCGGCGCTCGAGATCGTCGGGTCCCGCACCGGCCTCTGGCGCTCCCATCCTGCGCTCACTCCTCGCCCACGCGAGCGATGAAGATCTCGGTCGCCTCGGTGAAGCCCTTGAGCTTGACCTCCCCGATCCGCTCGAACTCCAGATGCGAGCCGGCATGCTCGACCACCGGACGCGTCACGAGCACCTCGCCGCCGGCCGACCGCGCCGCGACGCGCGAAGCGATGTTGACGTCGCGGCCGTAGTAGTCGCCGTCGCGATACAGCGCCTGGCCGTAATGAATCCCGATTCGCGGCAGCGGGCGCTCGGACTGGAGCCGCTGGAACCCGACCGCCCAGTCGGTCAGCGCCGCCGGGTCCGAGCCGACGACCATCACCTCGTCGCCGATTGTCTTGATCACGCGGGCCTCGTCGGGAAGCGTCACCTCGACCGCCTCCACGAACCGCTCGACGGCGTCGACCGCATGGAGCTCGCCCTCCTCCTCGGTCAGCCGCGTGTAGCCGGCCAGGTCGGCGAATGCGATCGCGACGCGGAGCCGGCCGAGCTCGGCGGAGGCGCCCTCGAGGTCGA
Source organism: uncultured Solirubrobacteraceae bacterium (assembly GCA_963712675.1). Lineage (GTDB taxonomy): Bacteria > Actinomycetota > Thermoleophilia > Solirubrobacterales > Solirubrobacteraceae > Palsa-465. Next base: position 457,230 of record CAVQJF010000010.1, on the reverse strand, counting down.
CCTCCATGTGGCCGACGACATCCTGCTCGACGAAGTGCTGCAGGTAGCGCTGATGCACATGGTCCATCACCGGCGAGGACAGCGGCAGCAACTCGCGCGCCAGATCGCCCATCTCCTCGGCGATCTCGAGCCCGGCCGCGCCCGAGCGCATCAGCGGCTCGTGTACATAGAGATGGAACAAGCGCACCTCGGCGTCGGCGACCTGCGCCATCGCCTGCCCGTACACGCGCACGAGCTGCAGCATCGCCACCAGCGGAAGCCCCGCGTCGAGCACCGCCGCGATGTACCTGAGCAGTTGCAGATCCTCGTCGGTCAGCGAATCGGCCTGCGCGATGCTGACCCCGAGCGTGGTGATGATCCGCTCGATCAGCGCCGGCTCGAGGCCCGTGTCGCGCGCGGCCTGCCGGAGCGTGTGCAGCTCGTCGCTCGACGGGAACAACTCCTCGATGTACCCGAACGCGAGCCTCCCCTGCGCGGTCGCCTGCCTGATCTCGGCCAACGTGTGCCCGCGCTCGCGCATCCGGTTGACGATTCGCGCATGGCCGATCGCGGCCGGCGTCCAGTCCCCCTGGTATTGCGGGACCAGCCCCTCGCGTGCCCACCGCCTGAGCGTCGCCGGCGCAACACCTACACGCGTCGCGGCTTGCTTGAGGGTCATCGCGATCGTGGTCGCACAGAGCGGCGGCGGGACCCGGGTAGAGCCCCGCCGCCCGCGGGCATCACGGCCCGCCGCGTCGGCCGTCGGCGCTCGTCACGTTTCCGGCGGCGCCTCGCGCGCGCGTGCCCGGTAGTAGCTCCCGGCACAGCGCCCACGATCCGGCCTGTTGCCTTGTGCGAAGTAGAAGGTCTACTCGCCCGGCGCCCCCCTGTCAACGCGCGCCGCCGAAAAAGGAACATCTATACCTCTAAGTGGGGGTAATCCGAGGCGATCATCTGTCGGTAGCGCGCGAACAGCGGCTTTGTGATCGGCAGGATCGCCAGCGCCGCTTTGACGTCACCCCCGGCCTTGATGCGCCGCCTCGCGATCGCGATCGCGACATTCTCCTTGCCCTGGAAATACCGGTTCGCGGTCTCCGAGCTCATCGTCATCTTGACCTTCGGTTCCCACGGGATGTCGTCGGTCCACTCCCAAGCCAGGTTCGGCTCCTTCGGGCCGCCCGCGCGAATGTTGACGACCAGGTCGTAGTCCGTGAACTCGAACCGCTGCGGCGTGTCGGCGTCGCGCAGTTGTGGACCCATGTCCGGGTCCTCGCTCATCAGCGCGAACGTCTTGTCCATCACCTCGCGAAACTCCAACTCAGACCTGAACGCGACGTTCGGGGAGTCCCGATCGCTGGAGGCGGCTTGCATGCGGCGAGAGTCTAGACACGGCCCGGTTACGAGCCCGTATCCTCGCCGCCGCCCTGTCCGAGCCGATTCATCTGCATCCGACTGCCCCGCTCGCCGAGCGCGTGCTGCTACCCGGCGACCCCGGCCGAGCCCTCTCACTTGCCCAGTCGCTGCTCTCAGAACCGCGGATGTTCAACCACAACCGGGGCCTATGGGGGTACACCGGGGCCGCGGTCTCCGACGGAGCTCCGTTGACGGTTCAGAGCACCGGGATGGGCGGTCCGAGCGCCGCGATCGTGATCTCCGAGCTCGTCGAGCTCGGCGCCCGGCGGCTGGTGCGGGTCGGGACGTGCGGCGCGCTCGATCCCGGTCTGGCGCTCGGAGACCTCGTGATAGTTACCGAGGCGATCGCCGACGACGGCACCAGCCGCGCACTCGGCGCCGGAGAACGGGTGGTCGCGGACGCCGCGTCGATCGCCGCCCTGACCACGGCTGCCGGCGGGCTCGTGGCGAGCGGTCCGGTGGTGAGCACCGATCTGTTCTACGACGGCCCACCCGACCGCGAGCAGCGCTGGCTAGCGGCGGGGGCGCTCGCGGTCGAGATGGAGTGCGCAACGCTGTTCGCGCTGGCCGCGAGACTCGGGGTCACGGCGGCAGCGCTGCTCACCGTCTCCGATCTGGTGCTGCTGGCCCGTCAGCGGATCGCCGCCGAACAGTTGACGCACGCCGAGGAACGAATGGGCCGCGTCGCCCTACTGGCGCTCGGCGACTGAGTCCGAGCGCGGGGCGGCTGCTACTGAGCCGGCTTCGCGGCGAGCGCCGCTTCGAGTCGCTCGATCGCGGCCTCGATCGCGGCCAGCCGCTGCTCGACCGCGCTCGAGTTGCCGAGCCCGTCGATCCGCTGCTCGACTCGATCCAGCCCGTCCTCGATCCCCTCGAGCCGCTGCGAGACGCCACGCAGGCGGCGCGTCAGTCGCTCGAGGTCGCTCGCCGAGGGGAGGTTCAGCGCGCCCATCGCCGCCTCCTGGGCGCGCATCGCACGCTCGCGAGTCTCGAATGCCGCCGACAGCGCGCCGCTCACGACCGGATGGTCGAGCAGATCCTGCGCGAGCTTCCCGATCGTTTCCTCGCTCTGGCGCGTCACGCGCTCGCGAAGGCCCTTGTCATCACTCATCGGCGGACACCTTACAGCGCGGGTACCGTGCTGGGCCCTCGGACGCTTCGCACGCTGTGCCGCGAGTGTGCTGCGTGAACGTGGCTCAGGCTCTCGTTGAAGGTTAGGCTCACGCTTGTCGGGTGTTTGCCGAGTGTTCGAGGTTAGGTTGGCGCCTCGCGGGGGAGACTTTTGCCCGCGAACGTGAAAAATCTGCCCTACCCAGGACTCACAGCGCTCGCGGGCGAGAGTGCGCGGCTACAGTTCTCCTCGACGCCCGCCGATGCGGTAGATGTTGATCGTGTCGACCGCCGAGGAGGCGACAACACGGCCCCGGAATCCGGATCACACCTGAATCCGGCCTGCAAAGGAACAGTTCTGCGTTGCAAACCCAGTTGCCAGCCAGTAGCGTCCGTCCAACGCCGCCATGTGGTCGCGGCCAATCGGCTATGAGCAGGCTAATGGCGGGAGGAGATAGGCCACAGTGTTGAGGAGTCGGAAGCTTCTGGTTGGGCTCGTATCGGCTGGCGTCACGCTGGCCGGTTTGGGTCTGTGGCTTCCGGGCGCCGGGGCCGCGTCAGGGTGCGTCTTGCAGGTGCGGGTCGTTGGTGGGCTCATGTTCACCGTACCCCTGGGGACGCCGTTGTCGTCGTTGATCCCGGCTGGGTTGAAGGTGCTGGGTATCTCGGAGGTTTGTCCGTTCTCCGGTTCGACGTCGACGACCACGTCGACCACCACGACGACGTCGAGCACGACGTCGACCGGTTCGACGGGTTCGACCACCTCGACTTCTTCGGCGCCGAAGCCGTCGACGCCGAGTTCGTCGCAGCCGTCGTCGAAGCGGCCGGCGAGGGCGAAGGCGAAGAAGAAGTCGGTGAAGAAGTCGAAGGGTTCGACGGGTGCCTCGGGCGGGACGTCGATCAAGAAGAAGGGTTCGAAGTCGTCTGGGTTGCGTGGTGTTGGTGGGGTGCCGTCTGCGTCGAATCCGACGTTTTCGTTGTCGTTGCCGGGGCCGGCGCCGTTGGGGGTCCCGAATTTTTTTATTGATTCGTTTCGGATTCCGCCGTTTTTGTTGCCGATTTATCAGGCGGCTGGGATTGAGTTTGACGTGCCGTGGCAGGTGTTGGCGGGGATTAACGAGATTGAGACTGATTACGGGCGGAATTTGAGTATTTCGAGTGCGGGGGCGGTTGGGTGGATGCAGTTTTTGCCGTCGACGTGGAGGCGGTGGGGTGTGGATGCGAATGGGGATGGGATCGCGGATCCGTATAACCCGGTTGATGCGGTGTTTACGGCGGCCCGGTATTTGCAGGCTGCTGGGGCGGCGAGGAATCTTTCGCGAGCGATTTTTGCTTATAACCATGCGGGCTGGTATGTGCAGTCGGTGTTGTTGCGCGCGAGGTTGATTGGTGGGATGCCGCAGGGTTTGATCGGTGCTTTGACGGGTCTGGTGCAGGGCCGGTTTCCGGTCGCTGCCAAGGCCAGGTATGCGGATGATTCGGTTGAGCGGTTGGCGACCCGCAGGGTGAGGGGCGCGAACGCGGCGATTCCGGTTGATTCGAATCCGGCTGCCAGGGGCGTGTCGATTTTCGCTAGCCGGGGCGCGCCGGTGATCGCTGTGAACGACGGCAAGGTCGTGAAGCTCGGGCGTAACCGTCGGTTGGGCCGGTTTGTGGAGTTGCAGGATTCGACGGGGAACGTTTATACGTATGCGCAGCTCGGGTCGGTTCCGCGCTCGTATCCGGTCCCGAGGCCGGTCAGCGTGACCGCCGCGCAGATCGCCCGCCAGCTCGCAAAGGCTCCGGCGCCGAGCAAGGCTTCGCGGGTGCCGCTGGCGCCGGCGTCGGCCGGGGTGCAGCAGGCCGCGCCCGCCGTCACATTGAAACCCGCGAGCACCAGCGCCGGCAAGCGGGCGGGTCGCTCGAAGCGGGTCACGCTCCCGACCACCAGCGCGAGCGCGAGCGCGCCGGCCGGGGTCGCGAAGGAGCGACTGTTCGCCGATCCGTCACGCCCGGCGTCGTATGCGGCTGGTGGCGCGCTGCAGTTGCAATCTTCCGCGGCGCAGATCGAGAGTTTCCAGAACTACTTCTCTGATGTGCTGCACCTCCAGAAGAGCCAGTACACGCTGAAACCGTTGCGGGCGGGTGCGATCGTGGTCGCGGGCACGATCTTGGGGCGGATCGCGGGGCCGTCGTCGAGGACCGCGTCGCATTTGTTGTTCATGATCCAGCCGGCCGGTAAAGACTCGCCGCAGATCGATCCAAAACCGATCCTTGACGGCTGGAAGCTATTGGAAGCGACCGCGGTGTATCGCGCGGCGGGGGTGGACCCGTTCTACGGCCCGGGCGCGAAGAACCCGTCGATCGGGCAGGTGCTGCTGATGAGCAAGCAGCAGTTGACCGAGCGGATCCTGTCGGACCCGCACGTTCAGATCTACGCGTGCGGACGGCGTGACATCCAGGCCGGACTGATCGACCGCCGGATCCTCGCCGCGCTCGAATTCCTTTCAACCTCCGGCCTTGAACCGAGCGTGTCCGGCCTTGAGTGCGGGCACTCCGCGACCGGCGCGAGCGGCACCGACGCCGCCGGTCAGACCGGCGCATCGGTGGACATCTCAAAGATCAACGGCATCCCCATCCTCGGCCACCAAGGCGCCGGCAGCATCACCGACATCACGATCCGCCGCCTGCTCACCCTCCAAGGCGCGATGAAACCCAACCAGATCATCAGCCTCATGAGCTACAAGAGCCAGAACAACACGCTCGCGCTACCAGACCACTCAAACCGCCTCCAGATCACCTACACCCCGATCTTCGGACAAAACAAGAAACTCGCCGAACGGATCACCCAAATCCTCAAACCCAAACAATGGATCCAACTGATCAACCGGATCAGCCAAATCCCCGAACCCACCATCCCCACCACCCCCAGCAAATACGCCACCAAACCCACCGGCTGAGTGGTCGCGGTCGCACTGGGTGAGCGACTCCGCGCAGGGTGAACGACCGTCGCGCAGGCTGAGGAAGCGCCGCGCCGGGTGAGCGAATCGAGAAAGTTCTTCCGCTTCACGCAGGTGGAGTTGCCCTGGGCGCTCGGCCCTCCTGACGGCCGCTACCTGCTGCGCGCCGCGGGCGATCCGCCGGACGCACCGCCGGTTCACGTGCTGGTCGTGGCGACGCTGGGCGCGCCCGAGCGGCGCCGGTTCGCCCGCAAGAAGCAACGTCAAGCTGAACCCGAGCCAGAGCCGACGCCGGTGACCACCGGCCGCGCCACCGTGATCGACCTCGAACCCGGCTTCGCCGGCGAGGCCGAGGGTCAGGCGTGGCTCCAGAACGCCGGCGAGCCGGAGTTCGAGGCCGGTCTGGCCGTCCTGAATCGCGCGCTCCACGCATTCCGCCTCGTCACCGCCGACCCCTACCTGACCCCGATCGGACGCCACCAGCCGCTGGTGGCGCGAATCGGGTTCGGCGCCGGCGAGCAGGTCGCCGATGGCCTCTGGACCGACGCTCGCGAACTGCTCGACAGCCGCGGCCGGCAGCGCCGCGCGACCGTCCTGCAGCCGCAGGCCCGGCTGGCCGCGGTGCTCAACGGCCGCGAGCAGCCGCTCGCGAGCGAGGAACTCACGCTCCGCGCTCGGGCCGACATCGACCATGGCCGCGATCGCGAGGCGGCCCTGCAGGTGCTGGTCGCGCTCGATGCGGCGATCGCCGAGATCGCGATCGACCCGACCGCGCCGGCGCTTGAAAAGCGCCTCGACGAGCTACGCGCCCGCCGCGATGCGACCGCCGCCGCCGCTCAGGAGGCGCTCGCCGGCCTCCTCAGTGAGGGCACGCTCGAGGACGTGACGTTCACGCTGAAGCGGATCGAGTCGATCTTCCGCGCCCGCGCGGTGGCCAATGCCTAGGGCCTCAAGCCCCGCCGCCCGTTCGTCAGCTCGTGACTAGCGCTGTCAGCACGGCTTCGAGCTCAGCGATCACGTCGCCGTCCATCCGCACCGCAGCGCGGGAGTCGAACTGTGTCGGCCCCTGAGTCACGATCGCGAGCTGACCGCCGGCTGCGAGCGTCATCGCCGGCAGCTGCGCCACCGGATAGACCTCGAGCGATGAGCCGATGCACAGCATCAGATCGGCGCCGGCGGCGAGCTCCTCGGCGCGAGCGAGCGCGTCCGGCGGGAGATACTCGCCGAACAGCACGACATCGGGCTTGAGCGGCGACCCGCAGTCGCATCGCGGGACCCCGTCGGCGCTCGACGACTGGCGCGCTCGAACATCATCGAGCAGGTACCGGGCGCCGCACCGCAGGCACGACGAGTGGGCGATCGTCCCGTGCACCTCGACCAGCGAGCGCGTGCCCGCGCGCGCGTGTAACTGGTCGATGTTCTGCGTGATGACGGCCCCGAGCAGGCCGGCGTGCTCAAGCTCGACGAGCACCTCGTGCGCCCGGTTGGGCTGCTTGGAGTCGAGCGTCTCAAAGCGCTGGCCGTAGAACTGCCAGAAGCGCTCTGGGTCGCGGCGGAAGACGTCGATGTGGGCGACCTCCATCGGGTCGACCTTCTCCCACAGTCCCGTGCCCGGCGAGCGGAAGTCGGGGATCCCTGACGGGACCGATATCCCCGCACCGGTCAGCGCCACGACCGAACCCGCGTCGCGGATCAGCCCGGCGAGCCGGGCTGGCGCTGAGACGCCGACCGCGCTCACTTGCCGGTGAACTTCGCGCTGCGCTTACCCAGGAACGCTGCGATCCCCTCGCGCGCGTCCTCGGAGGCGAACATCGCGGCGAACGCGGCCTTCTCGGCTTCGATCCCGGCATCCAGATCGCCGGCGGCCGACACGCGCTTGATCTGCTCGACGGCCAGCGGCGCCTGCCCGGCGAGCTTGCGCGCCCACGAGAGCGCAGTGTCGAGGAGCTCATGATCGGGCACGACGCGCGTCGCGAGCCCGAGCTCGTAGGCCTCCTCGGCCGAGATCGGATCGCCGACCAGGTTCATCTCAAGCGCCTTCGCCTCGCCGACCAGTCTCGGCAGTCGCTGGGTGCCGCCGAACCCGGGGATGATCCCGAGGTTGATCTCGGGCTGCCCGAACGTCGCGGACTCGGCCGCAATCCGGAAGTCGCAGCCCATCGCGAGCTCACAGCCGCCGCCGAACGCACCCGCGTTGACCGCAGCGATCGTCGCGATGCTCGACTGCTCGATCGTCCGCAGCAGCGAGTGCATCCGGTCGAGCAACGCCTTGCCGCCGGCCGCGTCCATCGTCGTGAACGCCTTGATGTCGGCGCCGGCGCAGAACAGCATCGGGTTGGCCGACGCGAACACCAGCGCCCGCACCGACCCCGCCCCCGTGACCGTATCCCAGAGCTTCGACAGCGCCTCAACGACCTCTGGTGAGATCGAGTTGGCCGGCGGCCGGTCGAGCCACGCGATCGCAACCGAGCCCCGGGTCTCCAATTTCACCGGGCTCTCGTCCCAACCCGCATCGGGCCGCGCGTACGGGAAGAAGCCCTGGCCACTCTTGACGCCGAGCCGTCCCTGGGCCACCAGCCGCCGCAGGATCGTCGGCGGCGAGAAGTTCTCCCCCCATTCGGACTCCGCGTGCTCGAGCTTCGCCAGGGCTTCGTCGAGTCCGAGCTGGTCGGCGCGCGCGAACGGCGGCGGGATGATCCCGGCGCCGGCCATCATGCCGAGGTCGATGTCCTTCATCGACGCGATCCCCTCTTCGAGCACGAGGCAGCTCTCGACGAGTGCTTTCAAGGTGAAGCGGTCAACCAGCGCCGCCGTGTCGATGTCAGCTCCCGTGGTCATAGAAACCCTTCCCGGTCTTGGCGCCGAGGTTGCCGGCGGCGACCAGCGACTGCATTTGCTTGTGGATGAAGAAGCGGTCGCCGTAGGACTCCTGCAGGTGCTCGGCGACGTGCAGCACGGTGTCCAGTCCGAGCAGGTCGGTGAGGAAGAACGGCCCCATCGGCGCGGCCTTCGACTCGGCGACGATCCTGTCGATCTCCTTGACGTCGATCCCCGTCTCCTCCTGGAACTTCCACAGCTCCGAGACGCTGGAATTCAGAATCCGGTTGACGACGAACCCCGGCGCCTCGCCGCAGCGAATCGGCATCTTGCGAATCGCCTGCGCGAAGCTGACCGCCGCCTGCGAAGTCTCGGGCGAGGTGTCATCGCCCTCGATCACCTCGATCAGCCGCATCACCGATGCTGGGTAGAAGAAGTGAAAGCCGACGACCTTGTCGGGCCGGCTCGTCACCTCGCCCATCTCGGTGATCGACAGCGACGAGGTGTTCGAGGCCAGGATCGCGTGGCCCGGAGTCGCCTCGTCGAGCTCCGAGAACACCACCTGCTTGATCTCCATCCGCTCGGGCACGGCCTCGACCACGAAGTCGACGTCGCCGAAGCCCTCGTAGGTCGTCGTGCCGGTGATCAGCGCGACCTTGCGATCGAACTCCGCCGCGTCCATCTTCCCGGCGTCGACGCGGCCCTGCCACAGCGAGCGGGCCTTCTCAAGCCCTGTGTCGACGAACTTCTGGTCGACGTCCTTGAGCACGACGGGGATGTCGGCGTTGGCGATCGTCTGCGCGATCTCGCCCCCCATCGTGCCCGCGCCGACGACGGCGGCTTTGAAGACGAACATTTTGGATCCTTGGTCGCTTGAGAGGACTGGCCGAAGCTACGTTGAGTCTATTCGGCGAGCGCCAAAGCGACCTCGCTGCGCCGGCACGAGCAGCGCGATGTGTAGCGGTGCCGGCCTGTCAGTCGTGCTTATCGAGCCTGCCGAGGAACAGCATCACCCCGATCGTCGCGCCGATCGTGATCGCCGGGATCAGCAGCCCGAGCCGGGTGCCTCCGGCCGCGATCAGGGCGCCGGCGATCAACAGCATCGGTAGGCAGTAGACGACGATCAGGGCCCCCGGAAACCGCTCGGCGTCGGCCCGCTTGAGCCCGCCGCGTCGACCGTCGAGGCCGCTCATGGCTCCTCCTTGAACATGGGTAACCGGCAGCGTTGTCGCCCGCCAGCCCTGCCGTCCGAACGGGCTCAGCGAAGTGTTGGCCCGGTCCTCGCATAGCCGCACGCCCGGCTACCCTCACCCGCGAGTGTCATCGGCCCGTGCGGCGCCCAGCTCGTGGCCGAAGCGCGTGAGCGTCGCTCGCAGCGACGACCGGACCGCATTGCGGACGAACAACAGGTCGAGGGCCGGGGTCACGATCGAGCGCTTCTTGATCCGGTACTCGAGGCGCAGACTGACCTCGACTTCATCATCGGCGGGCGTGAACGTGATCGACTGGCGTCCCTTGATCGAATCGTCCTCGATCTCGAGCGTCTGGCCGAGCAGCTGCTCATAGCTGACGACGTGCTCGGTCACGCGCCCTCGGCCCGCCGGCCCGGATTCCCACACCACTGTCCCCCCAACCCGCGGCCAGTCGCCGTCGACCGACACGATCGCGTCGAGCCCGTCGACCCACGCCACCCACCGGCTCGTGTCGTACCAGAGCGTCTCGGCCGTGTGCACCGAGCCGGCGAACACAAACGTCGCATCTACGGCGCCCATCAGCTCTCCCAGAGCTCGTGCCGGATGACGTCGATCGCGGTCGCGATCGCGTCGAGATTGGGCGCCAGGCGGCCGGCGAGCCGGACCCGCTCGCACTGGCCCGCCGACGTGATCCGATAGAAGCGCCGGGTCCGGCGGTCCGGGTCCTCCCAGCTTCCCGCCACCAGCCCGCGCGTCTCGAGCGAGCGTAGCAGCGGGTACATCGTGTTCGGGTTGACCGACACAGCGCCGGCGGTCAGGTGTCCGATCCGCTCCATCAGCTGGTTGCCGTAACACGGCTCGTTGGCGACGTAGTGGAGCACCAGCAACGCCACCAGCCCCGAGCGCCTGAGATCGCCGACGAGCGGATCAGCGGAGCCGGGACCGTTCACGGGCGCCATCGACGGCTGATTATCGCTCGCAATGCGGACCCCGCGGGACTACGCTGTCGGTCGGTCATGGCCGACAACCTTCCCGAAGAGCTCAAGCCGTACCCGAACATCTCGCCGAAGGCCTACGAGCATCCCGCCGACCGTGCCGCGACCGCCGCGCTGAAGGCGATCCCGATGCTCGACACGGTCGTCCGCAAGCTGATCGAGTGGCGGTACGAGAAGGCGTTGCGCCAGTTCTACATGAGCAACTCGGTGCGAACCGGCGAGAGCCAGGTGCCGCAGTTGTGGTCGAACGCGCAGAGCGTCTACAGGATCCTCGACATGTCTAACACGTACGACGTGTACGTGACCGACACGATCGGCGCGAATGCGGTCGCCGCCGGCTCCCAGAACTCGATCATCGTGTTCGGGACCCCGTTGCTCGAACGCCTCGGGTCGGGCGAGCAGCGTGCGGTCCTCGCCCACGAGGCCGCCCACATCCTCTCTGACCACATGGTCTACCGGACGGCGCTCGACATCCTGTTGCGCGCCGGCGGCGGGTTCCCGTTCCCGCTCGGCCTGCCCGTTCGCGCGGTATCCGCGGTGCTGCTCGAGTGGTATCGCGCCGCCGAGCTCAGCTGCGACCGAGCGGCGACGCTGGTCGTCCGGGATCCACGGATCGTGTGCAGCTCGATGATGGTTCTGGCCGGCGGCATGCACGCCGACAAGTTCAACCTCGACGCATTCCTCGCCCAGGCTCAGGAGTACGAGGATTGGGACGATCCCGGCGACCGAGTCCGCCGCTTCTTCTACGAGATCGGCGCCACCCACTCATCCTCAGTCCGCCGCGTGTCCGAGGTGATGAAGTGGGTGAAGAGCGGCGAATACGACCGGATCGTCCGCGGCGAGTACATCAAGCGCGGAGAGGAGCCACCCGTCCGCGAGGAGGCCAGCGACGCGATGGAGTTCTACGCCGCGCGCTTTCGCACCCTGTTCAAGGACATCGGGGACAACGTCACCAAGGTCGGCGCGCAGATGGGCGGGCTGGCCGAGCAGGCCGCCGACTGGATCCGCTCCCGTGGCGGGGGCGGGTCGGGCCCGAGCTCCGGCGACGAGGACTGAACGCCGCCCGCCGACCGGCGTTCCCCCCGGTCCTGTGAGGTTGAGCGGCCACCGTCGTGGCCCGAAAAACAGCAGCAGTGAAGGGGCGGGCTCGGGCGAGCGTCGGTGGCTGTGGAGCGTTATCTGAATGTGATAACGCCGGCTACCGGCGACCGTACCTGGAATCCGAGACGGAAGCACACTTTCCACCGGATAGCGGGAGGTTCGGTACGTTCGACTTTCCGGTGCATTGAGTTTGGGGGGACGAGCCCTCGCCGGCGGGCACATGTCGGCCAAGCGCGCCCTCGAGGCCGCGGTTTCAAGGCCTTCGCTATCACCTTTTGATAACCGCCCGCTCCCCTCGTCCGACCGCGGCTCGAACCCGACCCCTTTTCACTGCCGCCGTTTTTCAACGCCACATAGCTGGTCCCCAGCGCCGCACGAACTCGCCAACTGCCATGCCAAAGCTTGACACCCGACCGATCCGATATATCGTGAGCGTATCGTGACACAACGTCAACAAGGAGGACTCACGATGCATGAAGGATCGATGGACTTTCCAAATTGGAGGTTCGCCTCCGGAGGCAAGGGCCGCGGGCGCCACCGCCCGAGCCCGGAAGACCTCGAGCGCCTCGCCGCGCTACGCCACCTCCGCGGAGGCGGGTTCGGCGGCCCACCGTTCGGTGGTGGCCGTGGTCGGCGCCGTCGCGGCGATGTCCGCGTGGGCCTCTTGCTGCTGCTCGCCGACGAACCTCGCAACGGCTACCAGCTGATGCAGGCGATCGAGGAGCTCAGTGGCGGCCGCTGGCGCCCGAGTCCGGGCTCGGTGTACCCGACGCTGTCGCAACTCGAGGACGAGGGTCTGATCCGCTCGACCGAGGTCGACGGCGCCAAGGCGTTCGAGATCACCGACGCCGGCCGAGCCCTTCTCGCCGAGCGCGGGGACACGCCGGCGCCGTGGGACGCAGGCGAGGACGACGATGAGCCGCCGCACAGGCGACTGCGGCCGCTGATCGGTGCCGTCGCCGCCGCGACGATGCAGGTCGGGCAGGCCGGCGACGCGCAGCAGATCGCCAAAGCGACCGAGTTGCTCAACGAGACCCGGCGCAAGCTGTACCTGATCCTGGCCGAGGACGACCACGCGACGGACGAGGCGTGAGCGCAACGCTCGACGGTTACCCTCTCAGGGAGATGAGCTCGAGCACGAACGGAGGCGCGACTCCCGCGATCACCGTCAATGGACTCGACAAGCGATTTGGCGACGTCCACGCCGTCCGTGGCGTCGAGTTCGAGGTCGCGACGGGCGAGGTGTTCGGCTTCCTCGGGCCGAACGGCGCCGGCAAGACGACGACGATCAACATGCTCTGCACGCTCGCCAAGCCGACCTCCGGCAAGGCGAGCGTCGCGGGCCACGACGTGGTCACCGAGCGCGATGACGTTCGCAGGAACATCGGGCTCGTGTTCCAGGATCCGACGCTCGACGGCTACATGACCGCGACGCAGAACCTCAAGCTCCACGCCGACCTGTACGGCGTGCAGTCAGATCTCGTCGCGCCGCGCATGGAGCAGGTGCTGAAGATGGTCGGGCTGTGGGACCGCCGTGACTCGGGCGTGGCGACGTTCTCGGGTGGGATGCGCCGCCGGCTCGAGATCGCCCGCGGGCTGATGCACTCGCCGCGCGTGCTGTTCCTCGACGAGCCGACGATCGGACTCGACCCGCAGACCCGCCGCTTGATCTGGACCTACATCCGCGAGCTCAAGGAGCGCGAGGAGATCACGATCTTCATGACCACCCACTACATGGACGAGGCCGAGTGGTGCGATCGGATCGGGATCATGGATCACGGCCAGATCGTCGCGCTCGACACCCCCGAGGCGCTCAAAGCGCAGGTCGGCAAGGACCGCGTGACGATTCACACCGAGGACGACGACGCCGCGATCGCGGCGCTTGCCGCCCGCTTCGGGATCGAGGCACGGATCGCCGAGGGCGCGGTCACATTCGGCGTGCCCGCCGGCGAGGAGTTCGTCCCCCGCCTGTTTGCGGAGCTCGGAATCCCGATCAAGGCCGTCAGCGTCTCGCGGCCGACGCTCGACGACGTGTTCATGGCCCACACGGGCACCACGATCCGCGATGCCGAGGAGGATCAGTCCAAGCACCGAAACCGGGTGATGATGCAGGTGATGACGGGCGGTAGGCGATGAGCGCGACCACCGACTCGACGACCGCCGCCCCCCAGACGGCGACCGAGACGCCGCCTCCGATCGTCCGCGTCAGCGTCCCGCAGCGCAGCCTCAACAGCGAGCTTCGCGCGATCCGAATCGTCTGGCGGCGCGAGCTGATCCGCTACCGCGCCGACCGGCTGCGGATGGTGACGACGCTGATCCAGCCGCTGCTGTTCCTGTTCGTGCTCGGGTCCGGCCTTCAGCGCCTGTCGAGCGCCGGCACCCACGGCGTCGATCTGAAGACGTTCATCTACCCCGGGATCCTCTGCATCTCGGTGATGTTCACGGCGATGTTCTCGGCCGCCTCGATCGTCTGGGACCGGGAGTTCGGGTTTCTGCGCGAGATGATGGTGGCGCCCGTCCGGCGCAGCTCGATCGTGATCGGCAAGGTCCTGGGAGGCGCCAGCGTCGCATGCATCCAGGGCGTGATCGTGATCTGCCTGGCCGGCGTCGTCCACGTTCCGTACGACCCGCTGCTGCTTCTCGGGATCTTCGGCCTGCAGCTGCTGCTCGCGTTCACGATCACCGCGTTCGGGGTGATGATCGCGATCCGGATCAAGCAGATGCAGTCATTCATGGGCGTCATGCAGATGATCGTGATGCCGATGTTCTTCATCTCCGGTGCGCTGTTCCCGGCCAGCGGCCTCCCCGGCTGGCTGACCGTGCTCAACCGCATCGACCCGCTGACCTACGCCGTCGATCCCATGCGGCGGCTCGTGTTCAACCACCTGACGATCAGCCCGCTCGCGCGCCACGCGCTCGATCCGGGCGTGACGTGGTGGGGCTGGCACGTGCCGGCGCTCGTAGAGGCGGGGATGATCCTCGCGCTTGGCCTCGTGATGCTCGGCGTCGCGATCTGGGAATTCACGACCACCGAGTGACCCAGGTCCGCCGACCCCGGAGGTAGCCTCCGCCGCGTGAATCCCGCGGACTCGGGCGCCCACGAGCAGGGCGGCCTCAAAGCGCCCTGCCTGCACAACGCCGACCACGACGAGGTCAAGGCCCACCTCGACGCGAAGCAGTTCTTCTGGCTCGACCTCGAGGATCCGAGCGACGAGCGGCTCGACCAGATCTCCAAGCAGCTCGGCCTGCATCCGCTGACGGTCGACGACATCAAAGTCTTCAAAGAGCGCCCGAAGATCGAGGAGTACGAGGGCTACGTGTTCCTCGTCGTGTACGGAGTCGACCCCGGAGTCACGTCCGGCGAGCGGTTGCTCAGGGAGGTCCACGTGATCATCTCCGGCGACTACGTCGTGACCATCCACCGGCGGCCGTACCCGGCGCTCGACGAGCTCCGGAAACGTTACGGCGATCAGCACTACCGCTCCGAGCAGTTCCTCATCTACAAGATCCTCGATGCCGTGATCTCGACGTTCATCCCGGTCCTGACCCGGACCGACGACGATATCGACGACATCGAGCAGCAGGTGATCGACCAGCCCACCGAAGACAGCCTGCACCGGATCTTTGCGCTCAAGCGAGACCTCGTCGCGATGCGCCGCGTCGTTACCCCGATGCGTGACGTGTTCGCGCGCGACGCCGAGCGGATCACCGAGCTGCCCGGGCTCGAGTCTGACGATCGCCTCTACTTCCGCGACCTTTACGACAGCCTGATCCGCGTCTCGGACCTAGTCGACTCCTACCGTGACCTGCTCAGCGGAGCGACCGACATGTACCTGTCGACGGTCGCCAACCGCCAGGGCGAGGTCAACAAGCAGCTGACGATCATCGCGACCATCTTTCTCCCGCTCAGCTTCCTGACGGGCTTCTTCGGTCAGAACTTCGCATTCCTGACGGGCCACATCATCAACCACACCTGGACATTCATCGTGTTCGGCCTCGGCTCGCTCGTCGTCTCGACAGTCGGCTTCTTGATCTTCTTCCGGCGCAAGCGCTGGCTCTAGCTCAGACGGCGGCCGCAATCGCGCCGGCGACCGCCCGCGCCCCTGGGCGCCCGAGCGTGATCGTGTAGTGGTTCACGTCGGGGACCAGCGTCGCGGCCCGTCGCCCGGGATCCGCGGCCACCCATGCCTGCGCGGAAGCGAAGGGCTGCATCGGCTGCGGATCGTCGAGCAGCCCCCTCGGCGCACACAGCATCGTCGCGGGCACCGCCAGCTGGTCCGCGTAGATCGTGTCGACGAGGCCATAGACGTCGGCCCTGACCGCCTCTTCGTTCACCGACGAGCGTCCGCCGACGAGATCGTGATCGGCGTACGCCACCAGATCACCATCGTCGATCGTGCCGTCGGCCGACCCCGCCACCAGCGCGGGATGCCGCCGCCACCACTCGCTGTACTCCTCGACGCTGTCAAACCGCAGCCGCAGCCTCGCGAGCGCCGGGCCGAGGAACGCATCGGCGAACGCCTGTGGGTCGACGCCGTCGGTCCCGGGAATCCTGAGACCGCCGTCGACCAGCACCACGGCGCGGACCCGCTCGGGATGCTCGACGGCGAACCGAGCCACGACATATGCCCCGAGCGAGTGACCCGCCAGCACGGCCCGCTCAACCGCCAGGGCATCGAGCACCGCAAGCAGATCGGCGATGTGCGCCGCCATCCCGTAGGGCCCAGGCAAACCACCGCTCGCCCCGCGGCCGCGGAGATCGACGGCCTGCAGCGAAGCGCGGTCTTCGAGCTCGCGCGTGACAGCGAGCCAAGCGCGGCTCGTCGACGTGATCCCGTGGACGCAGACTGCCTCGGGGCCGCCGCCCCCGCCGAGGCGAAACACGCCGAGCGTGCCGCCATCGACGGGGACGTCGAGCCCGGAGATCACGCGTGCGCGGGCGCCGGCTCCTCGATGCGTCGCGGCAGCAGCGTCTCGCGAGCGATCACGAGTCGCTGAATCTGCGCGGTGCCCTCGTACAGCTGCAGGATCTTCGCGTCGCGCATCAGCTTCTCGACCTTGTACTCCTTGATGAAGCCGTAGCCGCCGAACACCTGGACGGCGTCGGTGCAGACCTCCATCGCCGAGTCGGCGGCGAAGCGCTTGGCGTGCGAGGACTCGAGCGTGTTGCGCTTGCCCTGATCGAGCTGCACAGCGCCGTTCCAGGCCGCGAGCCGCGACAGGTGGACCTTGGTCGCCATGTCGGCGATCATGAACTGGATCGCCTGGTGCATCGCGATCGGGACGCCGAACTGGATCCGCTCCTTCGAGTACTCGATCGCCATCTCCATCGCGGCCCGGGCGACGCCGGTCGCCATCGACGCGACGCCCGGTCGCGTGCGGTCGAGCGTCATCATCGCGATCTTGAAGCCCTTGTTCTCCTCGCCGATCAGATGGTTGAGCGGGATCTCGACCTCGGGGAACGTGATCGTGGCCGTGTTCGAAGCGCGCTGACCCATCTTGTCCTCGTGCTTGTCGACGACGACGCCGGCCTCGCGCGGCACGATGAAGCACGAGATCCCACGGTGGCCGGCCTCCCTATCGGTCTTCGCGTAGACCGTGTAGTAGTTGGCGTACTCGCCGTTGGTGATGAAGCACTTGGAGCCGTTGATGACCCACTTGTCGCCCTTCTTCGTGGCGGTGGTCTTCATCCCTGACACATCCGAGCCGGCATCGGGCTCGGTCAGGCAGAACGACGCCAGCAGCGGTGCGTCCGACAGCCGGCCCAGGTAATCCTTCTTCAGCTCCTCCGAGGCGGCGAGGATGATCGGCGCCGTCGCGAGGCCGTTACAGCCGATCGAGGTCGAGATGCCCGAGCAGCCCCAGGACAGCTCCTCCTCGATCAGGCAGCCTTCGAGGAAGCCGAGGCCGGGGCCGCCGTAAGCCTCGGGGAGGTGGCTGTTCATCAACCCGACTTCCCAGGACTTGTCGATGATCTCCTGCGGCCAGGTGGCGTCCTTGTCGTACTCCCAGGCGACGGGCCGGATCTCCTTCTCGGCGAAGTCGTGCGCCATCTCGCGCATGTCCTTCTGCTCGTCGGTGAGCGTGAAATCAACCATTGTCGATTGCTCCTTGAAAGCAGCGATTGACTAGTCAGTCAATCTGTATGCCCACAAGGATACCCAATCGTCAGCCGCCCGGAAACACGTGACTAACGGGCACGTTTGCGCAACACTTAGGTCATGCAGTCAGCGTTTGGAACCGTGCTCTGGATCGTCTGCGGTCTGGGCATCGTGGTCGCGGTCGTGGCGCTCGCCAGGACCGGCAAGACCTGGGAGGAGTACGGCAAGAACCGGCTCGTGTGGGACACCGAGCTGGGCCATGCCCCGACCACCGGCTCGGCCGCCGGGTTGATCGAGCGGGACGACGAGATCCGGCAGCTGCTCGAGGCGCGCAACGCCCGCCGGGCCAGGCGGGGCGAGCCCCCGGTCGACATCGAGCGCGAGCTCAGCCGTCTGACAGAGACCCCCGCGATCGATGCGGGGCTGCGCGGCGAGATCCGTGATCTGGTCGTCGCCCGCAATCACCGGCGCGCCCGGGCGGGCAAGCCGCTGCTGGACGTCGAGACCGAGATCGAGCGCGAGATCGCGGGCCTGCGCAACCTGTAGGCTGCCGCAGATGGCCGATCCACGCAGCTTCGAGCTCGACGAGCTCGTCAACCGACCCGGGACCTACTTCAACCCGCAGACAGAGGTCGTCGTGATCGTCGACGACTCGCCTGAGCTCGACTCCGAGATCTTCAACATGGAGGAGTACGAGGGTGCCGACTGGGTGCTGATCTCAGACGAGACACCGGTCGAGGAGCACCGCCGCGACGAGCTGCTCGAAGCGTTCCAGGTGCGTTACCACCCCGGCGCGATGACCGAGGATGACGACGACATCGAGGACGAGCTCGAAGAGGACGACCAAGAGGTCGGCCGGGAGTAGCCCGCTACTTCCCGACCAGCGACGCGCACTTCTGCATCTTGGCGACATCGCCGCCGGCGGCGAGGATGCATTGACCGTATTTGGTGGTCGCCGCCGCGCTACCGGACCCCGTCGAGCCCGAGCCGGTCGTGCTGGTCCCCGTACCGGTGCTCGCACCGCCCGTGCTCGTGCCCGGCACCGCCGTCCCGAGCGCGCTTGAGATCGCCTGCAGGATCGACTGTAGCTTCGCCGTGAACTGGCTGTAAGGCGCGAGATTGGTCGGCGCGACGATCGTCTGGGGCTGATTCAGATTCGCGTACTGCATCGTCAGCGTGATCGCGGCCGAGCTGAGCCCGCCCAGCAGGCTCGAGATCTGGCCGGTCACCGGCAGCGTCAGCCCGACCATCAGCTTGCGCACGGTCTTGTCACTGCTGCCCGTCCAGACGTCGAAGCTCGGGCTGCGAACCTCGCTCGCGATCCGGCTCTGGGTCGCCGTCGAGATCCCGTGCGGGATCGAGCTCGCACCCGACACGCCGAGCGATGACGCCTTGCCGAGAAACGTGTTCAGGTCGGCCAGCAGCGCGCTGACGTTGACCCCGGCTCGGATGTGGGTCGTCGATGCGCCTGCGACCGTGTCGCTGCCCTGGACCGATGGGTTGACCAGCCACCGCAGCGGGTTGATCCCGAGCTTGCCGAGCGCCCCGGAGCCGGATCCGCCGCCGGAGCCGCCGCCGGGCGAGGAGGCGAGCTGCGCGAAGCTCGACTCGAGCTTTTGGAACGTCGCCGCCGGCAGCTGGTAGCTGGTCCCCTGCATGCTCACGTAACCGTTGGTACCGGTGGAAAGGATGCCGAGCGTCCCGGTGTGCCCAAGCGCACTTATGCTGACGTTGAAGTTCGATTTCGGCAGCTTGCCCTTGCCGAGGCTCTGGAACGGACCGCCGAAGCTGAGCGTGATCGGGCCCTTGAGGGTGCTCGAGCCGGCCGGGCTGATCGACAGGCTCAACGTGAGGTTGCCGCTGTTGACGGTATGCGACCCGCCGAATGTCTGCTTCAGCAGGGAACTGGCGTTGCCTGAGCCGCTGCTGCTCGAGCCGCACGCGGCCAGCACGACTGCGGCGAGCGCCGCGGCGAGCAGCGCGGGGACTCTCATCTGCAACTTCCTCCTCAACGGTGGCACGAAGATCGGCCGAGGCTAGCATTGAGCCGGTGCGTAGGGGCCCAGTTGGTTTAGCCGTGCTCTGCGCGCTCGTGGCGCTCGGCGCGTTCGCCTCGAGCGCCCTCGCAGCGCGCGTGATCGTGCTCGGCGCCCACGGCCGGGTGGTTGTCCGCAACGACCGGTTCCTGCCCGCGGTCACGGTGACGCCGACCCCACCGAGCGCGGAGGTGGCCGCCGCGCACCGCAAGCGCAAGCGGCGCCCTGTGGGCCCGACGGTCCACTCGGATCTCACGCGGTTCGCCCGGACGCACGCGATCACGAGCGCCGAGTACCTCAGCTACAGCTCGACGCTGGGCGCCGCGATCACGTCGAAGAACCGTCTTCGCGGAACGCGTCAAGCGGAGCTGGCGGCGGTGCTCGCGAACATGCACGCGATGGCGGTGTCGAAAGAGCTGACGCCGTCGCGGCTGCCGGCGCTGTTCGAGACGCTCGCCCGCAACCGTCAGTGGTGGACGACCGGCCCGCTGCTCGGATCCGGCGCGCGGGTCGAGTTCGCGGGCTCCCAGCTCGTCTGGGAGTACTACCCGGGCCAGGGAATCGAGCTTCAGGAGCTCGGCAGCTTCGGCAAGGCCGACGGCCTGTACACGGCCGGTCGTGCTGACTATCCGCAGCTCCAACAGTTGGTGTCCGAGCTGATGCCGCTCGCCGCAGACCGCGGCGGCGGCGTCGCGTGGGAGTACTACTTCAGCTTCGACGGCGGCCATCCGCCGTGGACCAGCGCGATGTCGCAGGGCACCGCGATCGAGGCGTTAACCCGGGCATACAAGGCATTCGACGACTCCGCCTACCTGTCACTCGCCCATCAGGCGCTCGCGATCTTCACGGTCGCGCCGCCGGCCGGGGTGCGGATCGCGACGTCGGTCGGCGCCCGATACGTCCAGTACACGTTCGCCCCGAGCACGTCGATCATCAACGCGTTTCTACAGTCGCTGATCGGCCTGTACGACTACGCCAAGGCGAGCGGCGACGCCGAGGCACTCGGACTGTTCACCGCCGGCGACGCCGAGGCGCAAGCCGAAGTGCCCAATTTCGATACCGGTGCCTGGTCTCTGTACCAGCCCGGGATCGAGGACACGCTCTCTTACCACGAGCTTGTCACCGGGTTTCTCCACCAGCTGTGCTCGAGGACGAAGGCCGCCGCGTACTGCACGGCCGCGACGCATTTCAGCGCCTACCTGAAGACGCCGCCGGCGCTGAGGCAGCTCACATTACGCGCGCGCGCGAAGCAAGGCTTCTCGTTCGCGTTCCATCTGTCCAAGTACTCGCACGTCGGGATCGTCGTGCTCCGCGGCACCCAGGTCGTGTTCGAGACGAGCGCCGAGTTCCCGTACGGGACGGGGTCGTTCTCGATCCCGGCGCTGTCGCACAAGGGCACGTACACGATTCACCTCGCCGCGACGGACCTCGCCGGCAACTTCAACCGGATCGTCGGCGCGCTGACCGTTTCGCGCTAGCGGGCCTAGACTCGCGCGATGCGCCCCCGGACCATCCTCTATACGGGCAAGGGCGGCGTCGGCAAGACGTCGGTCGCCGCCTGCACCGCCCGCCGCTGCGCCGCCGGCGGCCTGCGCACGCTCGTGATCTCCACCGACCCGGCGCACAGCCTCGCGGAATCGCTGTGCGTGGAGCTCGGAGCGGAGCCCGTCGATGTTGGTGGTGGCCTTTGGGGTCAGGAGGTCCACGCCCAGGATGAGATGGAGCGCCACTGGTCCGGTGTCCAGGAATGGCTCGGCGAGCTGCTGATCGAGCGTGGCATCGACCGCATCTCGGCGCAGGAGCTGACGGTGCCGCCGGGCATGGACGAGCTGTTCTCGCTGTTGCGACTGCAGGCCCAGCACCAGTCCGGCGAGTGGGACGCGATCATCGTCGATTGCGCCCCGACCGGAGAGACGCTCCGGCTGCTGTCGTTCCCCGACGTCGCGCGCTGGTGGATCGAGAAGGTGTTCCCGATGGAGCGCCAGATCCTCGCCGCCGCGAGGCCGATCGCGCGCTCGCTGCTCGACATCCCGCTCCCGAGCCAAGCCGTGTTCGCCGACATCCAGCGGCTCTCGGAGAACCTGATCGCGATGAACGAGATCCTCCGCGACCGCGAGCACTCGACCGTGCGGCTGGTGATGAACCCCGACAAGATGGTGATCGGCGAGGCGATGCGGACGTTTACGTACCTCAACCTGTACGGGTACCTGACCGACGCCGTGATCGTCAACCGGGTGTTCCCCGCCGACGTCGGCGATTACTTCGCGGGCTGGCGGCGCGTGCAGGAGGAGCACCTGGCGCTCGTCCGTTCCGCGTTCTCGCCCGTGCCGGTGCTGTGCGCGCCGTACTTCGACCAAGAGGTGATCGGCGGCGAGATGCTCGACCGCCTCGCTGTCTCGCTGTTCGACGACGACGGGCCCTACGAACCGGCGGCGGTGCTCCATGACACCGTCACACAGGAACTCGCCGTCTCGAGCGATGGGGGGTCGGTCCGCCTCGCGCTCCCGTTCACACGCAAGGGCGACATCTCGCTCAAGAAGATCGGGCTCGAGCTGATCGTCGGCGTCGACGGCCAGCGGCGGACTATATTGCTCCCTCCGACGTTCGCCGGCTTGAAGCCGACCGAGGCGACCTTCGAAGACGGCGCGCTGATGATTAGGTTTGATGGCGAGCGACGACCCCCGCAATAAGTACGACGGCCCCCAGGCCCACGACACGCTGCGGCGGCTCGAGCGCCGGCTCGATGAGGCCTCGGAGGCGGCCGAGCGCCTGATCGCGGAGGCAGCGCGATCCGCCTCGGGCCGGCGGCCACCGGCCGCGGGCTGGCAGGCGCCGGGGGACGAATCCGAGGGCGAGCGCAATGCCCGCGACGGCGATCTGGAGCTGCTCGCCCAGCTCGTGCAGTCGTTGCGCGACCGCGTCCCACCGGATCTGCAGCGGCGCATCGCCGAGGCCCTGCGTGAGGTGCTGCTGGCGCTCCAGGCGCTGATCGACTGGTACCTCGAGCGACTCGAGCATCGCCGCTCCGAGCCGGTCGAAGTGCAGGACATTCCGATCGTCTGATCCCCCAGCGGCCCTACAATCGGGCCACATGAGTGATGGTCGTACCGCGGCGAACGCGGCCCAGCGGGTCGGGAGTGGCGCGGGACGAGTCGTACGCGCGTGGCGCGCGCTGCCATCGGAGCGGCGGCCCGCCGCGCTCGCGGCGCTCGGGCTGTTCGTGACGCTGTTCCTCCCCTGGTACCAGGAGACCGTGATCGCGAACGGCAGGACAGCGCTGCGCTCGGCGAGCGCCTCGTTGACCGGTTGGGGGGCGTTCTCGTGGGTCGAGGCGGCCGTCCTGCTCGTCGCGCTCGGCGTTCTGACGCTTTTGTTCCAGCGCGTCGAAGGCCGCGCCTTCCACCTTCCCGGGGGCGATGGCGGCGTGATCGCAGCAGCCGGCTTCTGGACCTGCGTGCTCGTGATCTGGCGGATCTTCGACAAGCAGGGCACCAGCGGCAGCGGGCAGTTCGCGACCACGTCCGGGATCGAGTGGGGCATCTTCATCGCACTTGCGGTGGCGGCATTCCTGGCCTACTCGGGAATGCGGATCCGCGCCGCCCACGTGCCCGAGCCGCCGCTCCCGGGAGAGAGCGACGAGGAGCCGGAGCCGTCCCCGCGCGAGCCGCCGCCGCCGGTCCCCCCACCCCCCAGGCTCCAGTTCAGCGAGCCGTCGACCGCCGCCGGCGCCCGGCGCAGGCCCGACGAGCAGCTGACGATCCCGCTCGACGACGAGCCCGACTGAGGCGCTCAGGTGATCTTCGCGACGAAGAACTCGAAGTAGGCGCTGACAATCGCGATCGTGAGGATTCCGGTGAGGATCAGCGGTCGCGACTTGATGATGTGGCCGAACACGCCGACCAGCGCGCCGACCACCAACAGGGCCGTGAATAGGTGAATTTCGCTCGACGCGACGGCTAGGACAAGCGTCCCCAAGATCACGAACCCTATATTTGCGGGATGCCACGAACCCCCGCCTCGGTCAGCGACGTCGCCGAAGGTCTCAAGGAAGCAGGCTATCTGCCTGGCGAATCGACGGCGCTGGTGTCGTTTCTCGCGACCAAGCTCGGCAAGCCGGTGCTGGTCGAAGGGCCGGCCGGAGTCGGCAAGACGGAGCTCGCGAAGGCGCTGAGCAGATACCTGGACCGCCGGCTCGTGCGCCTGCAGTGCTACGAGGGCCTCGATGAGGCCAAAGCGCTGTACGAGTGGAACTACCGCAAGCAGCTGCTGCGGATCCAGACGGAGGCGAGCGACGCCGGCTGGGACAACGTGCAGGACGACATCTTCGGCGAGGAGTTCCTGCTCGAGCGGCCGCTGATGACGGCGATCGCATCGCCCGAGCCGGTCGTGCTGCTGATCGATGAGATCGACAAGACCGATCAGGAGTTCGAGGCGATGCTGCTCGAGCTGCTCTCAGATTTCCAGATCAGCATCCCGGAGCTTGGCCGGATCGATGCCAAGACCCAGCCCGTCGTGCTACTCACCTCGAACAACACCCGCGAGCTGACCGAGGCGCTCAAGCGCCGCTGTCTGTACCTGTGGCTCGACTACCCCGAGCTCGAGCATGAGCTGGCGATCGTCCACCTCCACTCCCCCGAGCTCGACGACCGGATCGCGCGCAAGCTGGTCGAGATCATCCACCAGGTGCGCGAGCTCGACCTGAAGAAGCCGCCCAGCATCGCCGAGTCGATCGACTGGGCGCGCGCGCTGCTGCTGCTCGGGGCCAACGACATCGACGGTGACATGTTCCGCGAGACGATGAGCGTGATCGTCAAGCACCGCAGCGACCTCGACGTCGTCGCGGCGCGCGTCGGCGTCAAGCTCGACCCGCCCGCCGCCGATGCCAGACCAGCCGCCTAGGAAGAACATCTACGGCGGGATTCCCGAGCAGGGGCCCGGCGCGTTCGACGGCCAGCTGCTCGCGTTCGCCGAGGATCTGAGATCCGAGGGCCTGGCGATCGGCACCTCGGGGCTGCTGGACGCATTCGCGGCGCTCGAGTACGTGCCATGGACCGACCAGCAGGACTTCAAGGAGGCGCTGGCCGCAACGCTCGCCAAATCGCCCGAGGACCGGCGGATCTACGAGCTCGTGTTCGACCGCTTCTTCTTCCGTGCCGCCGAGGCGGAGGCCGCCCGGCACAACATCGCCGAGGGCGACCGCGAAGGGATGCCGAGCGATTACGACATCGACCTCGAGACGCTCCGCCAGCAGATCGCCGCGGCGCTCCGGGACGGGTCTGACGCGGCGATGCGCGACCTCGCGCGACTCGCGATCGCCGCCTTCGGCCGCGGCGAGGGCTCGGGCGTGCTCGGCGTCGACGTGCAGCGGATCCGCCGAGCGCTCGGCCTCCGCACGGAACCGCAGCCCGATCTCCCCGAGGACGACCCCCGCAGGCACGGCCTCCCCCGCGAGCAGCTACGTCGGTTCGAGCAGCATCTCCGCCGGGAGCTGGAGCGAGACCTGATCGAGCGGACGAAGTCGCTGCCGCCCAAGCGCCCGTTGAACGAGCTCGACCGCGCGCTGCCGACCGGCCCGATCCAGGACCTGGCGGCCGTGCATCGGGTGGTCGCGCAGCTCAAGCGCCGGCTCGCGACCCAGGGTCAGGAGCTCCGCGGCCGCAAGCGCCACGCCCACGTCGACGTGCGGCGCACGATGCGGGCATCGCTACAGACCGGCGGCGTCCCGGTGGAGCTCAAGTACCGGCCACAGCGACCGCGGCGACCGGAGATCTTCGTCCTGTGCGACGTCTCGACCAGCGTCACCAGCGCCTCGACGTTCTTCCTGTCGGTGCTCCACGCGCTCCATGACTCGTTTCGGAAGTTGCGATCGTTTGTATTCATCGAGCGCATCTCCGAGGTCACGGAGGTGTTCGAACGCGAACGCGACTTCCGGGCGGCCAGCGAGGCCGTCTCGCGCGATGCGGGTGTCGCGGACATCAGCGGATACACCGATTACGGCCGGGTGTGGACCGAGTTCCTGGCGCTGATCGAGGATGAGCTGCACCCGCGCGCGACCGTGATCGTGCTCGGCGACGCGCGCACGAACGGACGCCCTCCCCGCGACGACGTGTTCGCCGCGATCACTGCCCGCGCCGGCCGGACCTTCTGGCTCAACCCCGAGCCACGGCTGTACTGGAACTACGGCGACAGCGTGATCGCGTCCTACGAGAAGTACTGCACGGCGTTCGAATGCTGGCGCACCGACCAACTCGAGGAGTTCGTCAAAGCGCTGACGAAGCCGATCGTCGTGTAGCTACGCCGACGCGCCCCGGCGCCGGCGCCAGAACTCCGCCTCGGCCCGTCCGAGCTCGGTCGCGGGCTCCTCGGCGAAATCGATCTCGAGCATGATCCGGTGCCAGTTGGCCGTCGCCCGCAGGTGGCCGAGCACGGCGAGCACGCTGGTCTCCATCCGCCGCAGCCAGATCTCCTCTGGCGGCACCTTGATCTGACGCGCGAGCCGAAACGCCCCCTCGAGCGCGCGCGGGTCGACCAGCGCCGCGACCACGCCCGCGACGTAGCCGGGATCGATCTGCAGCTCGCGGTCGTGCAGGTACCAGTCCATCACCTCAACCGCCTGCTTGAACAGCAGCTCGCGGTCGATCCGCTCGAGGTTGCGCACGTAGCCGAGGCCGTCCATCACCTTCGTGAAGTCGTCGAGGTTGCCGTCCACGGCCGCTCGGAGCACGCGCCGGGCGAGCTCGACCCACTCGCCGCTCACCGCGGCGGTGTTGCCGAAGTCGAGAAACGCCATCCGGCCGTCCTCCATCAGCATGTAGTTGCCCGGGTGGGGGTCGGTGTTGAAGCGGCCGAGGTGTTGTACCGAGCCGAAGAAGAAGCGGACGAGGATCTCCCCCACCCGGTCCCGCTGCTGCTGCTCGAGCTCGAGCACCTGCTCGAACCTGATCCCGTCGACCCACTCGCAGACCATCACGCGCCGGCGCGAGAGCGCGGTCACGACCTCGGGCACGTAGATGAACGGGTGGCCGCGATATGCCCGCTCGAACGTCCGCTGCTGCTGCGCCTCGAGCTCGAAGTCGAGCTCCTCGAGCACGCGCTCGCGCAGTTCACCGGCGATCAGTTGAGGGTCTAGCCCCGGCGCGAGCGCCTTGCCGAGCCGGATCAGCACCGATGCAACGTCGAGGTCGGCGGCGAGCGCGTCGGCGATCTCCGGGTACTGGACCTTGACCGCCACCCGCCTGCCGTCGAGCAGCACGGCCTGGTGCACCTGGCCGATCGAGGCCGCCGCGAGCGCCTCGTGCGAGATCGACTCGAACACCTCCTCGACGGGTTGCTCGAGTTCGGACTCGAGCACCCCCCGAACCTTGTCCCAGCTCATCGCCGGCGCCGCGTCGCGTAGCCCGGCGAGCCGCTCCTGATAGATCTCCCGGTACTCGGGCGGCAGAAACTCGACGTCGACGAACGACGCCAGCTGGCCGATCTTCATCGCCCCGCCGCGCAGGTTGCCGAGCACTGCCACCGCCTGATCGGCGACCTCGATGTGCCGCTGGACGAGCACCTCTCGGGCACGCTCGGGCGAGCGCGCCATCCCCGCAATCATGCTGCCGGCGAGCTTCGCCCCGCTCGGCCCGAGTGCCGCTGTGGTGCTCGTCGCACGGCGCATCTTGCCGGTCGGAATATCGTCGCGGTCCCGTTCACGCGGCATCTGTTTGGCGGGCTCCTACTTGGCTTCGACGAACCTGGTGTGGACGGTGAGCGTGTCGCCGTTGACATCGGTCACAACCCAGGTCCCAGCGTAGACACCGCGCGGCAGCGCCCGGATCGGCACCCCCCGCCCGACCGCCACGTTGCGCACGAACACGGCGCGGTGCTTGGAGCCGTCGCGCGTGATCGTCAGCGACACGGTGGCGTGCGCCCCGACCAGCGACTGACTGCTCCCGAACACCGCCGGCTGTGCCTGCGCAACGAACGAGCCATACAGCGTCGCGCCGTTGTTCGGCGACAGGCTCGCGACGCCGACCAACTCCGTCCTTGTCAGGCCGCCGCTGCGATCGTCGCTCTGTTCGATGTTCGCCGCCGAGAGCCCCTTCGCGCGACCACTCAGCGGGCAGAGCGTGCCGGTTCCGGTCGCGCCGCCGAAGCCGACCAGGCTCCCGATCGGCGGGCTCGCGACGGGCTTGCCGTAGTACTGGCCGGGCTCGCACGTGCCGCCCGACAGGACGGTCTGCTGATCGATCGCGCGGACGCGCAGGTGCGCGACGTGGAGCGTCGTCAACCTGCGGCCGGCCGCGTTGGTGAGGGCGATCGAATCGCCCCCGGAGATCGCGACACCGCTCAGCGTGGCGACCCCGCTGAAGTCGGCCCGCGCGTGGCGGACGACGTGCCGGCGCCCGCGCGTGAACGTATAGCGCGAGCCCGGCACGAGGCCAAAACACTGGACCTTCTGCGTCTCGAGGTTCGCGCTGCAGATCGGGAACCCGGTCTGCGCGAACAGGACGTTGTTGTTGAGGAGCTCCCCGACACTGTCCGGTTCGCCGAGCGGGATCGTGAGCTTGACGAGCGCACCGTCCGGATTCAGCGGCGACACAGCCCGGTCGTCCTGGCTGCTCATCGTGAGCGCGGTGCCGGGCTTGATCGTGCCCGTGTTGACCGGCGACACATCGGTCTCGGTCTCGCACAGCTCGACCGGCGGCTGCGTCGACGTTCGCCCGACCGTCAGGTTGAGCACACCGGTCTGGGAGCACGGGCTGAGCAGCACGCCGCGCTTCGCCACCGCGTACCCGCTGTCAAGATCGAACCACCCCGTCCACCCCGATTCGGTGAACGCGTTGCCGCCGCTGCCGGTCGCGATCAGATCCGGCTTCGGTCCCCCGTGGCCGTAGGAGACGGCGACCAGGTCGCGATCGTCGCCGAAGGCGAGGCGGAGACGACCGCCAAGCGTCGCCGACCAACTGCCGGTCGCGCTCGTGCGCGCACTCGTCTGCCCGACGAACTCCCCGGCGCGCAGCAGCGCGACGGTGACGACCCTCCCCGCCACCGCGACCCCTGTGTTGCCGGTGATCGTCGAACTGAACTGCCTCATGTTGATCGTCGGAAGCGGAAGTGCCGACGTGGTCGCCGTCGAGGTCTGGACGCATCCCGTGACCGCGTTCGACCACATCATCTGGATCAGATACTGGTGGCCGTTGATCAGCTGGTTGTACGGCGACCCGTTGAGCGCATAGCCGAGCGGCGTGCCGTCCTCCGGGTTCTCGCAGTCGTCGGCGACCTCGAACCCGTTCGGATCCATCCAGGCGGTCCCCTCCGGGTCGGTGATCGCCTCGACGGCCTCGTGCGCGGCTGTGTCGATCGCGTTCTCGGCTTCGGGGTTGCCCTGGGGGTCGGCGCCCGGGCCGGGGATGCCCTCGACCTGGATGTCGGGCACCGAGACGTACACCACGGGACCGTGGCCGAGGTTGGACAGTGAGTGGTAACCGGCGAAGGCATTGGTGGCGCAGGACCCCGGGGAGATGCACTGGTCGACGTTGGGCGGCAGGAACACGAACCAGATGTCGTGCAGTCCGCGTCCGGTCGGATCGTTTGCGCTGATCAGCTTGTCGAGCTCCTGCTGGAGCTGGAGGTCGGTGACGCAGGTCTCGACCCCCGCCGGCGACGCGCACTGGCGGCTCTTCGGCGGATACGGGTTGGTGTCGTTGATCGTGTCGGCCGCCGGGTCGTAGGACAGCTGGTACGAGCCCGGACCGTTCGGGTCACCGTATTGCGTCAGCACCGAGAACAGGTTCGTCGTCTTGCCCGAGTCGCGCGCGGAGTCACTGAAGAAACGCTGCATCTCGGCCTCGTAGGAAAGCGTCAGCAGCGCCGGGGCCGAGTCGAAGCGGAAGCCGCTCGGGGCCCAGAAGACCGTGTGGATCGTGACGCCGCGCATCACCAGCCCGCCGTGGTAGACGACCGGCAGGTTCGAGCCGCTCGCGATCTCCTGGTGGCCGCGTGGCGGGATCAGCCCGAAGGCGCCGTGAATCCGAGGCCGGAAGCGCTGGGTCGCGCCCGCGCCGGCGGGCACGGCGGCGAAGCCGAGCGTGCAGAGCACGAGCACGGCGGCCGCCCCCCTGCCAATCCGTTTGCTTGCCACCGGCGGCACGTTACCGCACGCGCTAGCATCCTCGCCTTCAGTTAACAACCAGGGGTGCTGGCGGGAAGGCCGGCTGAGATAGCGCTCCTCGCGACGAACCGCGACCTGGCGCTGACCCTTCGAACCTGTGGGGTAATGCCCGCGGAGGGAGCACACCCAGCGCGATGATCGAGGCTCCCGTCAAGGAGCCTCGCGATCTTGATGGGCCCGGCGGTGTCCGGGTCGAGGTCGCGAGCAGGAGTTATCCCGGCCGGCGTGGATCTGTCCAGGCGCTGGACGGCATCTCGCTTCGGGCCGCGTCTGGAGAGATCGTCGCCGTCGTCGGCCCGAGTGGCTGTGGCAAGACGACCCTGCTCGAGCTGATCTGCGGGTTGCAGTCGGCCGACTCGGGCACCGTCGCCTGCGAGCCCGCGGCGCTGATGCCCCAGCGCGACCTTCTGTTGCCGTGGCTGAGCGCCCTCGACAACGCCGGGCTCGCTCTGCGCGTGCGCGGCGCCTCACGCGCGGATGCCCGCGCGGCGGCGACGCCCTGGCTCGAGCGCTTCGGGCTCGGCGGGTTCGAGCGCGCCCGACCGTCGGAGCTCTCAGGCGGGATGCGCCAGCGCGTCTCGTTCCTGCGCACACTGCTGGCGGGCAAGCCGGTTCTGGCCCTCGATGAGCCGTTCGCGTCGCTCGACGCGATCACGCGTGCGGAGATGCAGGGCTGGCTGGGCCACGTGCTTGCGGTCGAACCGCGGACCGTCGTGCTCGTCACCCACGACGTCGAGGAGGCGGTGATGCTGGCCGATCGCGTGGTGGTTATGTCGGCGCGCCCGGGTCGCGCGGTGGCGTCGATCGAGGTCGGGCTCGGGCGCCCGCGCCGGCGAACCGATCCCGATCTGATCGCGCTGCGCGAGCGGGCCCTGCAGGCGCTGGGGGTGGCGGCGTGAAGCGCATCAGGAGCCATTGGCGTGGCGGCGTGAGGCGCATCTTCAGCGGCTGGCGCGCAGTTGTCGTGCTGCTCCTCCTGATTGGCGCTTGGGAGCTGTTCGTCGATCTCGGGGGCGCCGATCCGATCATCCTGCCCGCGCCACACGCGGTCGCCAGCTCACTCTGGCACGACCGGTCACTGCTCTGGAGCAACTTCCTCGTGACCGCGCGCGAGGTGCTCCTCGGGATCGTGTTCGCGGCCACCGCCGGCCTCGGATTCGCGGTCGGGCTCCATTTCTCCGACACGCTCAGGCGCGCGGTCTATCCGCTGCTGATCGCCTCGCAAGCCGTGCCGGTCGCGCTGTTCGCGACCGTGCTTGTGGTCTGGCTGGGGTTCGGGATCCTGCCGAAGGCGGTCGTCGTCGCGGTCGTGTCGTTCTTCCCGATCGTCGTCACGACGCTGGCGGGGCTCGCGTCGGTCGACAGAGACCTGCTCAAGCTCACACGTACGTTCGATGCGTCCCGAGTCTCGACGTTCCGGCACGTGGAGCTGCCCTCGGCGCTGCCGGGCGTCCTGACCGGTGCCAAGATCGCTGTCGCGGTCGCCGTGATCGGGGCGGTGTTCGCCGAGTACGCGGGTGCCAGCTCTGGCCTCGGGTATCTGTTCCTGATCTCCCAAGGCCAGCTACTCGTTGCACGCCAGTACGCCGTCGTCGTGGTCTTGTCGCTGTTCGCGATCGCCCTGTTCGCGCTCTTGTCCGCGGCCGAGCGCCTCGCGCTGCCGTGGGCCTACCAACCCAGAGGAGAAGCCACCGCATGAAACGCCTCTCGCTGCTCGCTGCCCTCGCCGCGCTGACATTCGCGCTCGCCGCCTGCGGCGAGAAGCACGATCAGCTCGGTCCCGGCAAGTCGCAGCCGCTGACGGTGATGCTCGATTGGTTCCCGAACGCCGATCACGTCGGGCTTTATCAGGCGATCGCGGACGGCGACTTCACTCGCGCCGGCCTCAACGTCCACGTCGAGGTCCCATCGAACCCGGCCTCGCCGCTGCAGCTGCTCGCCGCGGGCAAGGTCGACATCGCAATCTCGTACGAGCCCGAGGTGCTGCTGGCGCGCAACCAGGGGCTGCCACTCGTGTCGATCGGCGCGATCGTCCAGAAGCCGTTGACCTCGATCGTGTCCGTCGGGGCCCGGCACATCAGGTCGGTTTCGCAGCTCAAGGGCAAGACCGTCGGCGATGCCGGGATCCCGTATCAGCACGCGTACCTCGACACGATCCTGTCCAACGCCGGCGTGCCGCTGCGATCGGTGCACGAGGTCAACGTCGGCTCGAACCTCGTGCCCGCGATGGTGTCCGGCCGCGTCGACGCGACGCTCGGCGCGTACTGGAACTACGAGGCGATCCAGCTTGCCGAGCTGCACAAGCATCCGAACGTGATTCGCGTCGACCACGTCGGCGTGCCGACCTACGACGAGCTCGTACTCGTCGTCCGCCGCTCCGAGCTCGCCAATTCGAGCGATCAGCTGCGCCAGTTCGTGCAGGCGCTCGCGCGCGGGTACCAGGCGACGCGTCGCGACCCGCAGGCGGCGGTCGCGAACCTCGTGCGGATGAACCCCGGCCTCCAGCAGAAGTTCCAGCTCGCCAGCGTCCGCGCCACGCTGCCCGCGTTCTTCCCGGCCAACTCGAGCCGCCCCTGGGGATGGCAGGACCAGGTCCAGTGGACCGCCTACGGCCAGTGGATGCTCAGCCACCACCTGATCTCCAACACGAACGCGATCGTCGCCGCCTCGACCAACGAGGTGCTCGCCGGTCAGGGCATCTAGGCGCTAACGGGCGGCCAGCAACGCCGGCGCGAGGCGCTCGAGTTGCGCGAGCGACGCGCCGGCGTCGTCCGCGTAGGCCTGGATCGCGACGTGGTCGGCGCCGGCATCGAAGTGCTCGCGCACGCGCCCCGCGATCGCCTGCTCGTCGCCCCACGCGACGATCGCGTCGACCAGCCGATCGCTGCCGCCGTCGGCGAAGTCGGTGTCGTCGTAGCCGAGCGTGCGGAGATTGTCGACGTAGTTGGGCAACTGCAGGTAGACCGCCATGTGCCGGCGGCCGATGCCGCGCGCGCGGTCCGGATCAGGCTCGAGGACGACCACCTGTTCAGGCGCGAGCAACGGCTCCTCGCCCAGAATCGAGCGCGCTCTGGCGGTGTGCTCGGGCGGCACGAAGTACGGGTGGGCGCCGGCCGTCCGATCGCGCGCGAGCTCGAGCATCCTCGGCCGCAACGCGGCCAGCACGACCCTCGAGGGCTCAGCCGGAGGCGGCCCGCCGTAGCTGTGTCGGTCGATCGCGTCCAGATACTCGCGCATCGCCGAGAGCGGCCTGGCGTAGTTGTGGCCGCGCATCTGCACCGCTGGCGCGTGGCTGACCCCGAGCCCGAGCAAGAAGCGCCCCGCATGAGCCTCGTTGAGCGTGTTTGCGCCATTGATCGCGGCGACCGCGTCGCGCGCCCAGATGTTGGCGATGCCGGTGGCGACGACGAGACGTTCGCTCGCCGCCAGCAACAGCCCGGCGTGCGACAGCGCCTCGCGATTCCCGGGCGCTTCGCCGAACCACACGGCGCCGTACCCAAGCTCCTCGATCCGCGCGATCGCGGCGCGCTCTTCAACAGCGGGCGCGAGCCCGACCGGACCGAGCCAGACGCCGACACGACCGATCCGATCTTTGAGTGCCTGCACTCGTTCAGAGTCAACGTTCATGATCCTTGCTCCCGTGCCTCGACCAACGCGGCGATCTTGTCGTACAGCTCGTCGACGTCGCCGATGTCGGCGCGACGGCCGTTGATGTAATACGTCGGCGTGCCGTTGACGCCACTGGCCAGGCCGCCACGAAAATCCTCGAGGATCCGCTCCAAGGCCGCCGGGTCGTCGATCGCGGCACGAAATCGCTCCACGTCGAGCCCCGCCCGGTGGGCGGCGTCCTCAAGCTCGGGCGCGCCGCGCGGCGTCGACAGTGATACGTACTCCTGGTGGTCGTCGTCGGTGATGATCCGGTGGCGCATCAGCACGTCGTGCAGCTCCCAGAACCTGCCCTGCGCCGCCGCGGCTTCGGCCGCCTGCGCCGCCCGCAGCGCCAGCGGGTGGGCATCGATCAAGGGGAAGTGCCGCCACGCGACGCACAGCCGGCCGTCATCGATCGGTTCCTGTAGCCGAGCGGCCAGCCCGTGCGCTTCCGCGCACTCGGGGCATTGATAGTCGCCGTACTCGACGACCACAACCGGCGCGGCCGGCTCGCCGCGGAGGTGGTCACGGTCGGCGCGCACCGGTGACCACAGCGAACTGACGCCGGGGATCCGCTGGCGCCAATTGTGGATCACGGGCACCAGGTCATTGGCGGTCCGCAACCTGCCGTAGCTCTCCTCGAGTCGCAGCCGCGTCAGCTCGTGCACGGCTGCCCGCTCGGTCGCCGTATCGCCGTCGAGCTCCCGGCCGAGCGTCGCCTGGAGCTCTGCCTCCTCACGCGCGAGGTCGGCCTCCGCGCGGACCGCCTCCTGGCGTTGCTTACGGATTAGATCGAGCTGGCGGAGCGCGTCGTCACGGTCCATGGGATCACAATAACCACGTGGCAGCGGAGCGTCGCTCTGAACGCTCCGCTGCCGTGATCGAGGGTCGGCCGGCTGGGATTACGCGGCAGCGGAGAGGTTGCCCTCGCGCTCTCCGGTGCCCATGTCGAGCGAATGGACCACCCGCTCGCTCGATAGCTCGTGCACCGTCATGCCGACGATCGCGAGGCCACTGATCGCCAGCGCACTCGCAAGTGTCAGGTTCTGCACGCTCGACTCCGCGAACACCTGGCTCGCGACGATCGTCCAAGCGCTGACGAGCGCGGCCGCGAGCGCCGGGACTACCGTCGCAATCTGGTCGCGATACCCCGCCGCGATGCCCAACGACACCAGCAGCATCCCGATGCTGACACCCAGCGCGAGCGCCGTGATGACGGGCAAGGTGAACGCCGCCGTGGCGACGACGAGGAACGCTGCGGCGACCCCTAGGGTCAGCCAGGAGATGTAACGAAAACGCATGGTGACACTCCTTCTGGTAACTGCAATTGCTTACCACTACACGATCTCGCTCTCGCGCCCCTGTGTCATCGCCGCCAGCGACCATTTGTGGTCCCGACTAGCCACACCGGGCCCGTTCACGCTAGCTTCAACGGTTGACCGGAAGCGCGCAGGAACTGCGGTCTGACGGCTGCCGTCTCGGCCCATTCGGCTAGTTCGAAGTCAGCGCCGACCAGGTGGTGGCCCGCGCGGCGGATCAGACCGGCGTACAGCTCGCAGGCGCGCTGCTCACGTTCGAGCGCCACCGCGTACGCTCGGTACCAGAGTCCTGCGTCGGCCGGCGAGGCGGCCGTCCAATAGGAGTAGGCGACCCAGACGGCGCTTCACTGCTCGCGCCATCTGACGTACGCCTTCATCGTCTCTTTCACCAGCCGCCGGCGCCGCCAGCGCGACGCGCTCCGGATCGAAGTCATGGGGGCTCACCTGCCTATC
Source organism: uncultured Solirubrobacteraceae bacterium (assembly GCA_963712675.1). Lineage (GTDB taxonomy): Bacteria > Actinomycetota > Thermoleophilia > Solirubrobacterales > Solirubrobacteraceae > Palsa-465. Next base: position 421,970 of record CAVQJF010000010.1, on the reverse strand, counting down.
GTTTCACGCACGGAACGATCCCTGAGACGTGTCTGGTTGTCATCGCTGCCACCGTCCATCTCGAATTCCTGCTACCTGCAATGCGGCGTGACCGATCGCGTGGCACGCTATCGCTATGTCATTGCGGGTCTTGATCGTCGACGACAACAGTTCCTTTCTGAACGTTGCCCGGGCACTCCTCGAACGCGAGGGGTTGTGCGTCGTCGGTGTCGCCGACACGGTCGCCGACGCGCTGGCGCGGGCCGAGGAGCTGCACCCGGACGTCGTGCTCGTCGACATCGTTCTCGCCGGTGAGAGCGGCTTCGAGCTCGCGCGCCGGCTGGCCGAGCACGAGCCCTGCGGCGGCCCGGCGGCGATCCTGATCTCTACCCATGCCGAAGAGGACTTCGCGGATCTGATCGCGAGCAGCCCGGCGACGTTCCTGCCGAAGTCCGAGCTGTCCGGCGACGCGATCAGGCGGGCGCTCGCCGGCGGCTCGGTGTGAGGCGAGGCGCGGGCGGTGTCAGCGAGCCTCGAGATACGTGAGCACGGCGAGCACGCGACGGTGATCGTCCTCGCTCTCGGGCAGCGGCAGCTTGCTTAGGATGCTGTGAACGTGCTTCTCGACGGTTCCCTCGGTCACGAACAGCGTGTGCGCGATGCCGGCGTTGGAGCGCCCTTCGGCCATCAGCGCGAGCACCTCGCGCTCGCGCGGCGTGATCTCGTCGAGCGGGTCGTCGACGCGCCGGGCCGCGACGAGCTCCTGGACGACCGCGGGATCGACGACCGAGCCTCCGCGGACGATCCGCCTGAGCGTCCCGATGAATTCATCGATATCCGAGACCCGGCTCTTCAACAGGTAGCCGGAGCCCTGCCCGCTCGAGAGCAGGTCGATCGCATGCTCGACCTCCACGTGTGCCGACAACACCACGATCGCGGTCTCCGGAAACTCGGCGCGGATCACTCGTGCCGCGTCGAGCCCCTCGGTCGCGTGCGCCGGCGGCATCCGGATATCGATCAGGGCCAGTTCGGGACGGTGCTCGCGGACCAGCTCGACCAGCTCCGTGCCCGTTCCGCACGTGCCGACGACCTCGAACCCGGATCGCACGAGCAGGCTCGCGAGTCCTTCGCGCAGCAGCACGTCGTCGTCCGCCACGACCACCCGCGTCCCACTCGTCGACATGACAACCATTATCGAGGAGCGTTGCGCCCGTGAGCGACGACCAGGTCGCCCGGCTGATTTCCGAGCACGCGGCGCTGAGGCGCATCGCGATGCTGGTGGCGCGCGGGACGCCGGCGGCCGAGCTGTTCGCCGCCGCCACCGAGGAGGTCGGTCAGGTGCTCGGGGTCGAGGTCGCGCACCTGACCCGGTATGAGTCGGATGGCACGGTGACGGTCGTCGCGGCCTGGAGCGAAGCCGGCGAGCACCTCCCGCCCGTCGGCAGCGGGTGGGTCGTCGGCGGCGAGAACCTCAGCGCACGGATCCGGGACACGGGTCGGCCGGCCCGGGTGGACAGCTACGCGGACGCCACTGGCGCGACGGGTGTCGCCGCCCGCGAGGCGGGTCATCGCTCGGCGGTCGCGACCCCGATCGTCGTCGCCGGCCAGCTGTGGGGCGCCATGGCGGTCGTCTCGCTTGGTGAACAGCCGCTGCCGGCCGACACCGAGGCGCGCCTGGCGGACTTCACCGACCTGGTGGCCACTGCGATCGCGGGCGCCGAGACTCGCGCGGATATCGCGCGGCTCGCGGACGAGCAGTCGGCTCTGCGGAGGGTCGCGACGCTGGTCGCGCGCGGAGCGCCGGCGCAGGATCTGTTCGGCGCGGTGACCGCGGAGGTCGGACGCCTGCTGGCCGTCGACTTCGCCGGCCTCGGGAGGTACGGGTCCGACTGCACGGTGATGTTCGTGGCCAACTGGAGCAAGCCCGGGGCCCCGGGGCTGCCGATCTCGACGAGGATCGAACTGGGAGGAAACAACCTCTCGACGCGCGTCGCCGACACCCGTCGCCCGGCTCGGTTCGACGCGGGCGACGACAAGTCCGGTCCGATCGGCGAGCTCGTCTCGGGGCTCGGGGTGCGCTCGGGGGTGGCGACGCCGATCATCGTCGAGGACCGCCTGTGGGGCGTGATCATCGCCGGCTCGACGTCGCAGCAGCCACTTCCGCCGGGTACCGAAACGCGCCTCGCGGCGTTCACGGACCTCGTCGCGACCGCGATCGCGAACGCCGAGAGCCGCGCAGAGCTCGCCGCTTCGCGCGCTCGAATCGTGGCCGCCGCGGACGACGCGCGCCGGCGCATCGAGCGTGATTTGCACGACGGCGCCCAGCAGCGACTCGTCGCCCTCGGTCTGGAGCTGCGCGCGGCGCAGGCCTCGATCCCGGCTGGCCTCGACGAGCTAGACGGCGAGCTCGACCGTATCGCCGACGGGTTGGCACGCGTGCAGAACGGATTGAGAGAGATCGCCCGCGGGATCCATCCGGCGATCCTCGCCCACGGGGGTCTCGGCCCGGTGCTGAAGACCATTGCGCGTCGCACCGCACTGCCGGTGGAGGTCGAGGTCCGCTGCCTCGAGCGGCTCCCTGAGCAGGTCGAGGTGGCCGCGTACTACGTCGTCTCAGAGGCGCTCGCGAACGCGGCCAAGCACGCGAACGCGTCGGTCGTGCACGTCGAGGTCGAGGCGCCCGACAGTGCCCTGCGGTTACGCGTCAGCGACGACGGCCGCGGCGGCGCGGACCCAGCCCGAGGCTCGGGCCTCGTCGGGCTGAAGGACCGGGTCGAGACGCTCGGCGGAACGATCTCGATCTACAGCCAACGCGGCTCGGGCACGTCGCTCGAGGTGGAGATCCCCCTGCGGCCTTGACAATTGCAGCTAGCCGGTAGCGCAGATGGACGCTGGCGGGGCAGACACGAACGCTTCACTGGGCGATGCTACGGCCATGATCGTGAGAGCCACGATGGCGCCGGGCCTGCCGGTCTCGGAGCGGTTTCACCGTCCTCACCGTTCGCTCCTCAGCTCGGTCGCCTACCAGGTGCTGCGCGGCAGCTCGGTGCTCGATATCAACACGCGTAGCTCCGCGGACGGGCTCGTGATCGAGCTGTCGGGAGAGCTGAGGGACGCGATGTGCGGATCACTGGCGGAGGTCCTGGAACGTGCGCTCGAGGGACGTGAGCAGGTGTTCGTGGTCGACCTGAGCAAGCTCGAGGCGATCGACCAGTCCGGCGTACGCACGATCCTGCTGGCCCACCTTCGCGCCACCGATGACCGCCGGGACTTTCTGCTCGTGCGCGGCCCCCGCGCCGTTCAGCGCGCGTTCGACATCGTCGACGGCCCGTTCCGCTACACGAGCTGAACTAGTCCCGCTCGCGGAGCTTCAGCGCGAGCCTGGTGGCGAGCGCCATGATCGTCAGCTGCGGGTTGACGCCGAGCGAGCTCGGTACGACCGACCCGTCGGCGATGTAGACGCCGTCGGTTCCGTGCAGCTTGAGATCGCCGTCGACGACCCCACGGTCGGCTCGCGCGTCGGCGCGCGCGGTACCGAGTGGATGGAAGCCCATCAGCTTGAGGTCGTGCGCGCGGGCATCCTCGGGTTTGCGGTGCGGCGGCATCGGCAGGAACACCTCCCGCGCGCCGGCGGCGAGGAACAGCTCATTCAGACGGGCGAGCCCAGTCCGGAACCGCGCGACATCCTCCCGCGTCAGGTCGTAGCGGATCAGCGGGCGGCCGAGCAGGTTCGATACCCGCCCGCGTGAGCTGTCGGACACCATCAGCCCGAACTGCGCCAGCTGCCGGTAGCGCGCCATCACCTCCGCATGGCGCCTGCCGGACAGCGGCAGCGACATCGCGGCGTACGCGGGCGGTCCCGCGATCCCCTCGAACATGATCCCGTCGGCCGCGAACTCATCGACGTAGAAGCTCTGCGGCACGCCGACGGCCATGTCGACGAGCTCGTCCATGTCCGCCACCACCGCAGTTGCCGGATGGAGCGAGAGGTTGGCGCCGAGCTGGCCCGAGCCGGCCCCGAGGCCGCTGCGCGCGAGCAGCAGCGGAGTGTGGATCGTGCCGGCGGCGAGTATCACCCGCGAGGCGTCGATGCGCAGCTCACCGCCGTTGCCGTCGCCCCTGCGGCCGGTGCTCGCCACCACCCCGCGCGCGCGGCCACCGGCGACCTCGATCCGGGTCACGTCCGCGCCGGTGATGATCCGCGCTCCCGCTTCCCGCGCCCGGGGGATATACGTGATGCCCGTGTGCTGCTTGGCTGACGTCGGACAGCCGAACGCGCACACCCCCGAGCCGACGCAGCCCTTGGCGTTCCTCCGCAGATAGCCGTGTGACCAGCCGAGCCGTTCCGCCCCGCGGCGCGCGACCGCGGCGTTGCGCCCTGCGAGCTCGGGCGTCACCTCGCCTACCGACAGGGCCAGCTCGACCCGCTCAAAGCACGGAGCGAGCAGTTCTTCGGTGAGCTCGTCGAGCCCGAACTCGCCGCTCCACCGCTCTAGCACGTGTCGCGGGGTCCGGAAGCAGGTCCCCGAGTTGATCACAGTCGTCCCACCGACGCCACTCCCCAGCGGAAGCCCGATCGGCGGGTTGCCGAGCGTCGCCGTTTGGCCGCCGTCGCGGTACAGCCGCGCCAGCATCTCGGGCGGCCGCGCGGTGAACGAGTCCGGGTCGTGCTCGCGTCCCTGCTCGAGCAGGATCACATCGACGCCGCCCTCGGCCAACTCCGCCGCGACCACAGCGCCACCGGCGCCGGCGCCGATCACGCACGCATCGGCGCGCAACGTCTTCATGGCCGCCCCTCCGCGCGCCTCAGCTCCCGGCCACGCGCCACCACCGCGTCGGCGTCGTACCCGAGCGCCCGCGCGCGCGCCGGGTCGTCGTAGCGCACCATCTCGATCAAGCTGTTGGCGGCGTACTCGGCGATCGGGACCCGCGCCAGCAGCGCGTGGCCGCGCGGTCGCCGCCCGACCTCGATCAGCAGCTTCAACCCGACGCGCTGCGGCCAAGGGCCGGCCGCCACGAACTCGTCGAGCCCGTCTTGGGGCGATCGACGAGGCCCGTCCGATCCGCGAGGGCTGCGGGCTTCAGCCATCGAGCATCCGGCGCTCCTGCGCCTCCGCCAGCGCGGCGGTCGCCGTCGCGGCCCGGTCCGCGTCGCCTGCTTGGATCGCCTCGGCGATCCCGCGATAGGCCCCCGGGTCGCCCAACATCCGCGCGAACGGACCGGCGCTCGCCAGGTACAGCTCCCGAACCGAATTCATGATCAGCTGGAAGATCAGGTTGCCCGACGCCTCGATCACCGCCGCCATGAACGCCCAGTCGACGAGCAGCGCCGCCTGCTGGTCGGCGGCGTGGACGAACGCGCCGGCAAGCTCGCCGAGCGCGCTCGCCTGCTCGTCGGTGCGGCGCTCCGCCGCCAGCCTGCTCGCCTCGACGAGTAGCAGCCGCCTCGCCTCGAATAGCGCCCCGATCAGGTCCTGATCGACCCCCTGCAGCGAGGCCAACGCCTCGAGCCCGCCCGAGGACCGCCAGTCGCGCACACGCGTGTCGTGGCCCTGGCGGACCTCAACCAGTCGCAGCTGCTCGAGGCGCTTGAGCGCCTCACGGACCGACGTGATGTTGACCCCGAACTCCGCCGCCAGCGTCCGCTGCGCCGGAAGCCGCTCCCCCGGCGCCAACCGGCCCGCCAAGATCGCCTCCCGCAGATCCGCAAAGACCAGATCCGGCACCGACGCCCGCACCAACCTCGTCTTGACTGTCCGCCCGCCGGATGCCACTGTTCGAGAGTATCACTGTTTGGAACAGTGATCGTTCGGAGGCCCGGATTGGCACTGTTTCTTGACGTTTGTGTCTTGTTCCGTGACACCGACTCGGGTGAACATGCCCCTGTGCCTGACGATTCCAGACTTTCCTCCGCCACACGGAGGGAACTTCGGTTGCAAGCGATCGCCAGCAAGCAGCACTGGCTCGTGACGTACCGCCAACTCCGCGCGCTCGGCTTTTCAGACTCCTCGATCGCACGACGCCTCGCGCTCGGCCATCTCCAACGCGTCCATCGCGGCGTCTATGCAGTCGGTCCCGCCGAGCTCTCCCAAGCAGGCGGTTTCCGGGCCGCACTGATGGCAATCGGCGACGACGCCATCGTCAGCCACGTCTCCGCCGCCGTCCACCTCGGGTTCTGGAGTTACGAGATCCCGGCAACCGTCGACGTCACCGTGCCCCGTGACGTCCCCTCACGACCAGGGATCCGCGTGCATAGCGTCGCCACGCTTCCTCGATCAGCCATCACAATCTGGCGAGGGCTCCGCGTCAGCACGCCGGCGCGTGCGGCGCTGGACATCGCCGCAACGGTGCGCGACCAACACGTGTTTGAGCGAACGGTGCACGAGGCCCTCGTACAGGACGTCACCGATCTGCGTCGCCTCCAGGCCGAGATCGACCGGGCAGGACCTCGGGCCCGCGGCGCCGCGCGGCTCGCCAGAGAGATCGCGGATGGGGCGAAGCCGACCCGCTCCGATCTCGAGGACTGGGAGGTCCGGCTGCTCCGCCGCCGCGGCTTTCCACACTTCGAGACCAACGCCCATCCACCCGGAACGCCGGGCTGGGTCGAGGTCGATGTGCTGTTCATGCCCCAACGCTTCGTGATCGAAGTCGACGGCGACCGCTACCACAAGACACTATTCCGCAGACGATTCGACGCCCGGAAGCAGGGAATCGTCGAGGGCGCGAACCACCGGGTGCTCCGCCTGACCGACGAGGACGCGCTCCCGCAATACGAGGAGCGGACAGTCGGGCTGATCTGGCACGGTCTGAGCGAATCACCCGGTTATCACCCGTGAGCATCCGCGACGTCGCTGCTAGATCCGATTCGCGTTGCGTCTAGGACCGACTCGGTGCGTCTCGACCCGACTCGGTTCTAGATCCGATTCGTGTAGCTGTCCTCGAGCGCGGCCGCGGATGCCGCCAAGTCGCCGAGCCCGATGTGGTCGTTGAGGATCTCGGCGGCGGAGGGCAGCTCATCGCGTTCGGCCCATGTCTCCGTGCGCCACAGCCCGGAGCGGATCAGGGCCTTCGCGCAGTGCAGGTACACCTGCTCGGCGTGCACGATCAGTGCGAGCTCAGCGGCACGGCCGCCGGTCTCGAGATCCTCGAGCAGCTGCGGATCGCGGGTCAGCTCGACGCGTCCGTTTACGCGCAGCGTCTCCCCCATTCCCGGGATCAGGAACAACAGGCCGACCCGCGGGTTATCGAGCATGTTCTGCATCCCGTCGAGACGACGGTTGCCGGTCGCGTCGGGTATCAGCAGACGATGGTCGTCGAGCACTCGTACGAAGCCCGGCGGCCCGCCCTTGGGCGATACATCACAGCGGCCCTCGCCGTCCGCACTGGCGACCAGCACGAACGGCGACAACGAGAGGAACCGCCGGCAGTGTCCGTCGAGATGGTCCAGCTCCTTGTCCACGCTCCGCTGCTTGGGCGGCGGATAGACGTCGCGCAGCTGGTCGAGCGAGGTGATCGCGTGGTGATCCACGCGACCATGTTTACAGGAAGAAGGCGATGAAGCCTCCGACCAGGCCGTAGAAGAAGCACGCCTCGGTCAACGCGAACCCGAGCCACTGGATCGAGGCGATCTCATCACGCATCTCCGGCTGTCGCGTAACCGACTCGATCACCTTCCCGAACAGGATCCCGATCCCGGCGCCCGCGCCCGCAGCGCCACCACCGGCACCGACGCCCAGTGCGATCGCGCGGCCGGCGCCCTGGCCATACTTGATCGGATCCACCGAAGCAGCAAAATGAAGAATTGACATCAACATGGCTTCACCCAGGTAATGTTGCGTACAAGATGTATGTATCTTCACATACAGACAGTATGGATGTCAAGTGCTGAACCCACTCCCGGGTGAGGCGGCCTCAGCGGTTGGCGAGCCCCAGCCCGGCGTTGACGAGCCCCAGCCCGGCGTTGGCGAGCCCCAGCCCGGCGTTGACGAGCCCCAGCCCGGCGTTGACGAGCCCCAGCCCGGCGTTGACGAGCCCCAGCCCGGCGTTGACGAGCCGCAGCGCCCCCGCACAAAGGCGGCCCAGCGCGAGGCGACGACAGCGGCGCTGGTCGCCGCCGCACGCGAGTTGTTCGCCACCGAGGGCTACGCCAACGTCGGGACCGAAGAGATCGTGCAGCGTGCCGGCGTCACGCGTGGCGCGCTGTACCACCACTTCCGCGACGGCAAGGAGGCGCTGTTCCGTGCGGTGGTCGTGCAGATCAGTGCCGAGACCGTGAAGCGCGTCGCGCAGGCGGCACTTGCCAACGAGGATCCGTGGGAGTCGCTGGTCGCGGGATCGGAGGCGTTCCTCGACGCGTGCGCCACCACCGAGGTGCAGCGGATCATGCTGATCGATGGCCCGTCGGTGCTCGGCTGGGACGTGTGGCGCTCGATCGGGGCCGATTACGGCCTCGGCGTGCTCGAGCGCTCACTGCAGCGGGCGATGGAAAGTGGCGACACGCTGCCCGGTTCGACCACCGCGGTCGCTCAGGTGCTGATGGGCGCCCTTGACGAGGCGGCGATGGTCGTGGCCAGGGCTGAGGACCCGGTCGTCGCGCGCGAGGAGATGGGCAGGACGGTGCGACGCCTGCTCGACGGGCTCCGCGGCCCGGTCGCTTAGGGCCCGCCGCTCCGAACTACTTCGTGCGCGGCGCTAACCGGCCGGCAGCCCGCCGAGGAACGCCAGCAGCCGCTCGTGGAACAGCGGCGCCGCCTCGCGGTGCGGCCAGTGGCCGGCACCGTCGGCGACGAGCACGTCGCAGGGCCCGGTGAAGGCCTCCGGGGAGTGGGTGATCGCCTCGATCGGGAGGATGTCGGCCGTCCCCCCGACCACGAGCGCGGGCTGCGACAGCTTGCCGATGTCCTCGCGCGAGACCTCCCGGTAGTACGCGAGGGCCGCGTCGAGCAGGCGCGGATCGGCGAAGCACGCCTTGACGTCGCGCAGGCAGGCGTCCCGGTCGGGTCCGGACCATCGCGGCGCCCAGCGCCGCATCAACGTGTCGATGTACGCGAAATCATTCCGCCGCGCGAGCCACGGTCCGGTCGGGAGCCGCAACGTCACGAAATGCCGAGCGTCCCACAGCAGCGATGGCGACGGCTTCAGCAGCCGCGGATGCGGGATCGCAACCCCGCACACAGCGGTCACCCGTGTGGGTGCCAGGGCCGCTGCGCGGTAGACGATCGAGGCTCCCCAGTCGTGGCCGACGAGGATCGCGTCCAAGGCGCCGATCGCGTCGAGCAGCCGGATCACATCCTCCGCCGTCTCACGTCCACCGTAGCCACGACCCGGGACGAGGGTGTCGGCGTGGTAGCCGCGCAGGTAGGGCACGACCGTGCGGTAGCCCGCGGCGTTCAACTCCCGGGCCGCGTCGGACCACCCTCCGGGCGTGTCGGGAAACCCGTGCAGCAGCACGACGAGTGGACCGTCGCCGCTGTCGGAGTAGATGAAACGCTGCGACCCGTTGGCCGCGGTCTTGAACTCCATCGTCACCGCACCCCCGCCTTGACACCGAGCGCCCGCGGGGCGTCTCCCCGCTGCTCGCCGATCCAATCGTCGAGCGCCTGCCAGCGTTCGTAGAGCCATTCGATCAGCGCTTCGCGATCGCGCGGCACATCCGCTGCGGGGAAGCGCCAGAACTTGAGCCGCACGACCCCGCCGATCAACCCGCCCGACCAGATGTCCGAGATGTACTCGAAGCCGTCGAGCCCGTAGTGGCCGAACACGACCACGTCGCAGCCGCGGGATGACTCGAGCAGCGTCAGCGTCCCGCCGAGACGTGGTGGCAGCACGTAGCGCAGCCGTGACGCAAGCTGGGCCACCTCCGGCTGGCGCGAGGCGATGATCTCCTTCGCGCGTGCGAGCTTGTCGGCCGTCCAGCGAGTCCCCTCGGGATAGATCAACAGACCGTCGCGCTCTCCGAGCCCGACGCACAATGACTCCATCTTCGAGAGCTCGACGGCAGTGTCGCCGGACGCTCGGCGAACGAACAGCGTCGGCACCCACCGGCCGCCGATGTCGATCGTCGGCAGCATCTGCAACTCGCGTTTGATGACGAACCTGAAGCCGAGCCCGTGCGCGCCACCGACGATCACGTCCGGGAGCGTGTTGTCGATGATGCTCGCGTGGCGGATCATCACCAACACCGGACCCGGGCCCGCCAGTTCCAGCCCATCGATCTCAAACCGCAGCCCGAACAGCCGGCGGATGCCGGCCAGGTGACTTCCGAGCCAGCGGCGCTTCAGCCTGAACACACGCTCACGCCGCGTCAAGCTGTCTCGGCCAAGAGACACGAGCCAGATCCGAAGCAGCCCGATGAGCCCGTACAGCTCCCCCGCCAGAAACCACCAGCACATCGCCAGCAGCCTGACCGCCATCCAGGGCTTGCGGCGCGCCAGCCACAAGGCGAGGTCGACGAGCGCAGCGCCGATCAGCAGCACGGGGAACGTCACCGTGATGAGCACGAATACGACGAGCTCCACAGCGATCCCCCGGGCGCGACGAACGATCCGAGCGCCCCGCGGCCCCTCATCCGGGATTAACGGCCCCATCTGAACGGGATCGTACAGCCGCCGGTCCTCGCGATCACGCGGCCAGTCGGAGCGCGGCGCCCGAGGCCGCGGACCGCAACGCGTGCATCCCGGCCAAGCCGGACCACGGCGCGTACGGAGCGAACACCTCGGCCACCTCCTCCTCCGACGCGCGCGCGAACGGGTTCCCGGTTCGCAGCTGGCCAACGAGCTTCAGATACGCGAGGTCGCCGGCGGGCAGCTGGTCGAGTCGCCCCTGACCGCTCAAAGCGAGCGTCTGCACCGTCCACGACCCGATCCCCGGGATCGCCCGCAGGCGCCGCCAGCCGGGTTCAACGTCGGCCCCGTCAAGCTCGATCCGCCCGGCGGCGACCTCGCGCGCGGCGCGAATCAGCGCGATCGCGCGGCCGGCCGAAAGGTCGAATGACTGCAGCAGGGCCGGCGCCTGGCCGGCGATCGTCGCGGCGCTTGGCGCATCTCGCAGGCCGCTCGCCTCGCAGCGGCGGCCGAGCCGCGCCACGATCCGCCGTTGAATCGCGGCCGCGCGCTCGTACTCGATCAGCTGCTCGCAGATCGCCAGCAGCAACGCCTCGAACGCGTCCGGTCGGCCGGCGACGCGCAACCCGGGAGATGCGCGCACCGAACGACCGATCAGCGGGTCGTCGCGGAACCGGTCGTAGAACGGACGCAGATCCTGGTCGACCCCGAGCGCGGAGCGCATCCGTTCGATCGCTCGCAGAGCGACGGCGCGGTCGGTCGCCTGCGCGCCGAACAACACGCCGCCGTCGGCCAGCTGCGCAACGCGCACGACAACGGGCGATTCACCGATGTGGACCAGCCGGTGGAGCACGCCGTTGCGCACGCGGGCGATCCGATCGAGCCCGGTGCGCCGCGAGAGCCGGAACGGCCACCGCGGACGGACCTCGAGTCTGAGCTCCGTCACTCCCAGGGCGGACGGAGCACGTGTACGCGGACGATGTATGTCCGCGTCCCGCCGGGCGCGGGCAGCATCCCTCCGCGCGCGACCCGCTCAACCCGCCGGGATCCGAAGCGGCGAGCGAGCGCGAGCGTCGCGGCGCCGGCGACGAATCCGGTCGCCGCCGCCGCAACCGCCTGAACGGCTCCGTGGCTCACGACCGGCACGCGCTCGAGCTCGAGCTCGCGAACGTCCACGAGCACCGGCAGCCCGTCGACCTCCTCTTCTTCCAAGACCTCGACCTCGTCGCTCATGCCGCACATGGTGACACCGGACGCGGTTGGCTTCAAAGTACCCTGCTCACATGCCCACGACGATCGACGTCTTCGCCAAGGCGCGGGAGCACGAGCGGATCGAGCAGCTGCAAGCCGCGCGTGACCTCGACGCGCTCCCGTACTTCCGGATCCTCGAGGGGCCGACGCTGCCCGTCGTTGAGATGGAGGGCCAGAGCCGAATCATGCTCGGCTCCAACAACTACCTGGGGCTGACCGGCGACGAGCGCGTGAAGCAGGGTGCGCTCGACGCTCTCAACCGCTACGGCACCGGCCTCACCGGGTCCCGGCTACTCAACGGCACCACTCAGCTCCACGTCGAACTCGAGCGCGAGCTCGCCGACTGGTTCGGCGCCGAGGCCGCGATCGTGTTCACGACCGGGCACCAGGCGAACGTCGGCGCGCTCGGGACGATCCTCGGGCCGGGCGACACGGTCGTCGCGGACTCGGGCGACCACGCGTCGATCCTCGACGGCTGCATCCTTTCGCGCGCGAAGCTGCGCGCGTTCCGCCACAACCGGATCGACCTGCTGGAGAAGCAGCTGCGGCGCGCCGCGGACGACGGCGGCGGCGTGCTCGTGGTCGTGGACGGCGTCTTCTCGATGGAAGGCGATGTCGCCCCGCTGCCTGACATCGCGGAGCTGTGCGGTCGCTTCGGCGCGCGCCTGATGGTCGACGAGGCGCACGCGCTCGGCGTGCTGGGCGCCCGCGGCGCCGGCACGTGCGAGCTGCTCGGCGTCGAGGACAAGGTTGACCTCAGGATGGCGACGTTCTCGAAGTCGCTCGCCAGCTGCGGCGGCGTGATCGCCGGCCCCGCGGACGTGATCGAGTTCCTTCGGATCCAGTCGCGACCGTTCCTGTTCACCGCCTCGGGCGTACCGGCATCAGCCGGGGCGGCGCTGGCGGCGGTAAAGATCTGCCGCTCGGATGAGGGCCGCGAGCTGTTCGCCAAGGTCCTCGACAACGCGCGCCACCTCAACAGAGGCCTCCACGACCTCGGGTTCCGAGTCGTCGAGCCGACCAAGCTCGCGGACGGGACCGAGATCGTCACCCCGGTCGTGCCGGTCGTCGTCGGCGACGATTGGAAGGCGGTGTTCCTGTGGAAGGCGCTGTACGAGGCGGGCGTGTTCGTGAACGTCGCGATCCATCCGGCCGTGCCGCCCGCGGGCGCGCTGCTACGAACGAGCGTGATGGCGACCCACGACGAGGCGACGCTCGACGCCGCGCTCGAGGTGTTCGCGGAGGTCAAGCGAACGTTCGAGGCCGAGCACGGCCCGCTGCCCGAGCCGCTCTAAAACGCGGGATCTCTTGTCCGATCTTGCACAAGCAAATCGGACCGGGGCGGCAACAAAAAAAACACGCTCTAAGCACAAGACCGCCAGATGTGACGTTGCTGTGACCGGCGCCGTCGCGGTAGGTTCCCGAGCGTTGGACGGTGGTCGACCGGGACGCCGAAGCTCACTACCAAGGTAGGGATTGAGCGGGGCATCAGGGGCGACGGATAACTCGGACGAGCAGCTAGCAGTGCCGTCGAGACGCGACAGCTGATGGCGTCGCGGCGGTCCCGTATTGGCATAACGCAATCCGCTTCGGCGGACCGGACGCAGGGAGAGAGAACCACGAATGACGCAAACCGCCACGATGACCCCCGGGCCGCAACGACTGCGAGCACTGGAGCGAGCCAATGAGATCCGGCTCGCCCGGGCGGAGTTAAAACGACGCATCGCAGTCGGTGACGTGTCCGTCGCAGACGTCATCATGGCCTCCCCTCGGGAGGCGGAAAGCTGGTCCGTGAGTGAGCTGCTCATGAGCCAGCGGCGTTGGGGCAGTGAGCGGTGCCGGAAGTTCCTCAAGCGCAATGACATCTATGAGCTGAAGTCGGTCGGATCGCTCACGAACCGTCAGCGTTTGCTACTCGCGAATCAACTCGAGTCGCGAGAACTGGAGCTGGTCGGAGCCGCCTAAGGACCAGCCGCGGGCTCCGTGTCGAATCGCGAGACACGGAGCCCGCGGGGACGCCGCTGCGAGGCCGGCCCGGGCGACGGAACTAGAGCTGGATCCCGATCGGGACCGGACTCGCGCCCGCGAAGAAGAAGAACCAGACCACGAACCCGATCAGCGTGACGCCGGCGCTGACGACGAGCACGCCCTCGAGCACCAGGTGGCCGGGATCGTCGCGCCCGCGCGCGAGGCAGTTCGACCGGTAGACGTTGCTCAGCCAGACGAGAATCGAGGACAGCGCGGCGATCGTCACGACGACACCGATGAACATCGCCCCGAGCGCCGCGCCGAGCGACTCGGTGTGACCCTGGATCTGAGACCCGACCCACAGCCACAGCAGGGGCGTGCCGATCCACAGCACGAGGCTGCCGATGAACATGATCATCACGACCAGGAAGGCACCGCTTCCAGTCCGCAGTACTTGGCGCATACAGCGCTCAGCGTAGTAGGGCGGTCAGCTGGCCGAGCGAGTCAGGGTCGCGACTGTGAAGTCGCGACCCATGGCTAACGGACAGCCGGATGAGAGCTTGACCTGCCACCACCCCGCGAGCATGCCGATCAGACCCAGGCGGGGTCTGACCTGCCACACGCCACAGCCCGGCTCGCCCAGATCGCTCCGGGCGACGCGAACGAACCGGTATTTGCCAGGCTCGAGCAGCATCCGCTCGAGCAGGATGCGGTTCGCGGAGTGAATCTCGGCCAGCTCGGTGATCTCCATCCGCGCGGCACGGAGTCGGTCGGCGAGCTCGTCGCGAACCTGCTCGAGTTCGCCGAGGTCGAGCAGCCGCGGGTCGCCGGAGGCGACGCCCGCCGGCGCGATGCAGCCAAGTTCGAAGGCGGTGACGAAGGCCCCGGATAGCTCGCGCTCGAGCCGTGCGATCTGCGCGCGCATCGACCTGCGCGCTGCGCGCTGACCATCCTCCGTGACGCGTCCTGGTGCGATCGCCGGGGACGGCGGAATCAGGCCCTGCAAAGCGTCTGTTTCCTGCCCAAGGAGCTCCATGACTCCCTCCTTTTATCGCCGAGCGGAGCTTACCACCCGCGGCCCGGAACCAAGCTGCTTAGCCGCGCACGGCGGGGCGAATGAGCACAACCATCACCTCGAATTGAGCACCTCGACGCAGACCCAGAGCGCCTCTTCGACGTGGATCGCGGGCACCCCCTCGACGCCGACGGTGAACAGCGCGACGCGCTCGGTCTTCGGACGAGCGCAGTGATCCGGGGCGACGTCGCCGAACAGAAGCGCGTGGACCGACTCCGCGTCCGCCACCGCCAGGCGCCCAGGCTGAAGGTAGTTGGCTCCCGGAGCAGATCCGAGACGGTCGCCGGCCACCGTGGTCCTGATCCCAAGCCCGGCGGGATCGACGAGATCGGCGTCGATCACCCACAGCGGAACCCCCGTCTCGATCAGGGCGATCAGGCGAGCGTCCTCCACGAGCGTCGTCGGCTCAAAGGTCCCCTGCAGCAGACGTGCGACCGCGGCCGCCTCGCTCGGGATCCGAGTCGTGTCGGGGTCGAGCCCGATTTGGCGAAAGAACGTCCGGTACGCGCTCGGGATCGGCTGGGTCCGCATCGCCACGACGCTCGCGCCGCGGTAGCGGTTCGACAGCAGCTGAAGCCGCCGCTTGACCTCGCGCGGGCTCTCGCCGGAACGCACGGACGCGATCAGCCAGTCGAGCCGCAGACCCGGGAACTCCTCGTGGACGTCTGGCGCGACGAAGCCGGTGGCCGCGCGGAGCTCGACCTCGTCGCGCACGCCGGCCTACCGCTTGGGGCTGGACGCGATCAGCGCGCGCACCTGCGCCGTGAGCGCAGCCGGCGCGAGCCACTTGTCGCCGAACAGAAGGGACTTCACGTCGCCGCCACGATACGCCAGCTCGACCATCGGACACAGTTGGACGCTGTACAGCTGCCCCACCGCACCGTCGCGGTCGTACGCGACGGGGATCGTCCAGTGGTGCGCGCGGACGGCGGTCGCGACGGCAGCTTTCGACGAGCTGACGGCGACCGCGGCAAATTGGACCTTGCTCGCCGGGAACCGCGCCGACGCCTTTTGCATCGTGTCGATCTCGCGCTTGCAGTCAGCGGAGCCGCTGACGAAGAAGCCGAGCACCAGCGGAGTCTGGCGCACGATCAGGCATGTGTTCACCGCCCGGGCGCCGAAGTACCCGAGCGCGCATGGCTTGGTGAAGTTCGCGTCGCCGACGAGGTTCGACGTCGCCACCGGAGCCGCGAAGAACAGCAGTTTGTGGCCCGGCTGGACGCCCGCCGACTTGACCCCGTTGCTCGCAAACTGAACGACCGAGATCACGATCACGAGGCAGATCCCGAAGATCCCGATCGCCCATCGGTATGGCCGGGTGTCGATCACCGGCTGCGGCAGCTGGGGCCGGATGCGACCCCGCTGCTGCTCGACCGCCCTGTCCGGGTCAAGCGTGTGCTTGGGCGCTTCGCCCTCGGGCGCCGCGTCCCGCGCCGGCGTCTCCTCGGAGGGTGGCTCTGGCCCGCTCACGCCACGCGCGGCCGCCGCCGCAGACGGGCCGTCCCCGCCACCATGCGACGAGCGCCGCCGCGAACCGAGGCAAGCGCGTCGCCGCGCTCGGCCACGACCAGCACGGCCGGCAGCACCAGCAGCACGCCGCCGAGCGAGACCGTCAGATCGATCAGCGTGACGAACCCGAAGTCGCGCAACATCGTGATGTTGGATGCGATCAGCACACCGAAGCCGGTGATCGCCGTGATCCCGGACGCGAGCACCGCGCGCCCGGTCGAACGGTAGGTCCGCGCAAGCGCTTCCGACTGCTCAAAGCCGGCGGCGCGTTCTTGGCGGTAGCGCTCGGCGAGCAGCACGCTGAACTCGGTCGAGATCGCGATCACGAGCGCACCGAGTGTCGCCGACATCGGGTTCAGCGGGATCCTGGTGGCGAACAGGATCAACGCCGACCAGCCCGTCGCGAGCGCGATCGGCACGAGCGGCACGACCGCGCGCTGCAAGGTCCTGAACACCGCCAGCAACACGAGGCCGACCGCGAGCAGCCCCGCTACCAACGTCAGCAGTCGCCGGCCGGACGACGACAGCGCCGCGTTAGCCTGGGCGGCCAGCACCGGCAGGCCCGCGAGCCTCGCGGTCACCCCGGCCGGCGGATGCAGCTGCGATGTCATGTAGTCGATCACGTGCTGCTGCTTGGACAACGGCATCAGCCGGATCCCGAACGCGAGCGTCGCCTCGCGGTGGTCTGAGGTGATCACCGCCTGGGAGAAGTACTTCGGGACCGCGCCGAGCAAGCTGCTGATCTCGTTCTGCGTCAGCGACGCGGCGGTGCTCGAGCCGGTCTGCGTCCCGCCTGCGAACAGGTCCGGCAGCGACAGCGCGGGGCATAGCGTCGCCTTCGCGCACCCCTTTGTCTCCAGATACCCGTAGTGCGCCAGGAGCGAGCTCTCGTAGTCGGCCATCCAGCGCACGACCGGCAGCGACGTCACGTCCGCCGCACGGACGGTTATATCGATCTCACCCGATACGCCGGTCACGTGCTCGAGCGTGTGCAGGTCGCGAAGCGCCGGCATGTTCGATGGCACGAGCTTGGTGATATCCGACTGGACCGACGTCTGGGTGTCGGCGACCCATCCGATCGCCGCCAGCGCGAGCGCGACCCCGAGCACTCGCTCGGGGTGCCGGGTCACCGCGCCGATCAGATCTCGCCGGCGCCGAACGCGCGAGCGGCGCAGGACGCGCGGGCGCCGGGGCCGGGGCCGGGGCCGGGCCCGCAGGCTTGCCGCCGCCGCCGCGACCCGGCGGCCGGCCCCGGCGAGGATCTCCCCGGCCCCGCGTAGCGATGCCGCCAGCACGCCCGCGCCGCGCAGGATGTCCGCGGCGCCGCGCACTGCCGCGCCCAGCGCCCCGCCGTCGCTGTCGGCGAGCGCGAGCGCCGCCGCCCCCGCGGTCAGCGCGCAGGCGAGCGCGACTGCGATCCCGATCACGAGCAGCACGCCGAAGCCGCGAATCATCGGCACCGGCGAGAGCAGCAGCACGAGGAACCCGGTCGCGGTCGCGAGCGCTGCGGTCGCGATCGTCGGCGCCCCCACCGCGGCGGCGCGAGCAACCGCGCGCGCAGCACCCCCCTCGTCGGCAAGCCGGGCCTCGCCGACGCGCGCCTGGAACTGGATCGCGTAGTCGACCGCGAGCCCGATCAGGATCGGGAGCACCGCGATTGACGCCATCGTCAATGAGACGCCGAGCACCGAGGCGACCCCGAACGTGATCCCCGCCGCGGCGAGCGCGATCACCAGCGGCAGCAGCCGCAGCCAGCCGGATGACTCGCCGCCGGCCCAATTTGGCGAGGCTGGATGCCGAGCGGGCCGCTGCGGCGAGCGGAACACCCGCAGGAGCGTCAACGCCATCACCAGCAGCGCGACGATCAGCAGCACCGCGATCGAGCCCGTGATCTGCGACGCGAGGTCGTCGACGACGACCGGAGCACCGGTGACCGTGTAGATGCCACCGTAGGCCGACCGGAACATCGGCATCTTGATCGCGGCGCGAATCCACGAGATCGCTCGCGACTCGGCCGCGTAGGAGAGCGAGGATCGCAGGCGCACCTGGATCAGCGCCGAGTCAGAGGTCGGGAACAGGTACGCGAACCGAGCCTTCGGCTGCCCAGTCCCGCGCGAGGGGTCGAACACGATCTGCGGGATGAACTGCGGATCGTCGATCCGCGGCGTGCCGTTGATTCCGGACTGGACGTAGAACGCCTCGAGTTGCTGTGTCTGCTGCTGGGAGGCGAGCGTCTCCGCCGCCTTCGCGGCCTGCAACGCCTTGGCGCGGCCGAGATGCTTGCCGAGCGCGAGCTGGTACGCGGAGGAGCCCGCGCTCGCGATCGCCTGCTTAGCGGCGCTCAGCAGCGCCGAGACGTTCTTGTTGACGGCCGCGACCGCCTGGTTGAGGAACGTCGCCGGGCCGTACACGACCTGCACCGGGTGGCTCTTCATCAGATGACCGCAGGGGCTGCCAAAGCCGCCGTAGGGCGTCGGATGCGAGGAGGCCGGCACCGGCGTGAACGACTGAAGCTGCTGACTCTGGGTCACGACCTGCCCGCCGAGGCACGCCTCGAGCAGCGACAGCGTCCCGAGATCCTTCGTCTCGACGAGATCGGTCAGCGGCTCGCGGATCAGGATGATCACCGTGTCGCCGCCGAAGTGGCGCGCAAAGTCGGACGTCGCCTGGTAGCTCGGAGAGGAACGGCTGACGAACGTGTCGGTGCTCGCCGACGGCTGCAGCCCGAGCGCCAGCACGCCGCCGCCGGCGGCCAGCGCTAGCACGATCGCGACCGTCAGTCGCGGCCGGCGCGCCGCCACCGTCGCCAGGCGCTCGAACCTCTCCTTCATCGCCGGATCAGGCTATCGGTGCGGTGCAAGGAACGCGCCGCACCGACGCCGAACGCCCTAGTCCATCGTCAGCGGGCCCTGCGACTCACCGGCGAGGAACTGCCGGATGAAGGGGTTCTCGGAGTTGAGCATGTCCTCCGCGGGACCCGCCTCGACGATCCGGCCCTTCCACAGCACGTTGATGTAGTCGGCGACGCGGCGCGCGCTCATGATGTCGTGCGTGATCACCGCGAACGTCGGCAGGTGCGCCCTCTGCTTGGCCTTTGCCTCGTCCATCATGTCGCGGTGGATCTCGAGGATCAACTCGCCGAGCAACGCCGTCCGGACCGGATCGAGCCCGGAGTCAGGCTCGTCGAACAGGACGATGTCGGGCTCGAGCACGAGCGCCCGGGCGAACCCGGCGCGCTTGCGCATCCCGCCCGATAGCTCGTTCGGGAACTTCTCGCGCGAGTGACCGAGGCCGACCTCGTTCAGCCGGCGCATGACGATGTCCTCGATCTCGTCCTCGCCCTTCTCCGTGTGCTGGCGGAGCGGGAACGCGACGTTGTCGTACAGGTCCATCGAGCCGAACAGCGCGCCGTCCTGGAACAGCAGGCCGAACTTCTTGCGCATCTCGAACAGGTCGTCATCGGGCATGTTCGGGACCGACTCGCCGTGCACAAGGATGTCGCCCTCATCTGGGTACAGGAGCCCGACCATGTGCTTGATGCAGACGGACTTGCCGGTACCTGACGGCCCCAGGATCATCGAAACCATCCCCTCGGGCAGACCCATGTTGAGCCCGCGGAGGATCCGGTTGCGGCCGAACGCCTTATACGTGTCGATGAACTCGACGGCGTCCGGGCGACCGCTCGGATAGTGCTTGTAGGTGTGCCAGCGGTACTCCTCCTCGGACGCGCCCGCGGGCGGCGCCGGCCGCTGCGCCGGTTCGTCGACGACCGACACGCGGGAGGTCATCTCGGCCGCGGTCGCCTTCTGCTCAGCGGTCCGCTCGGGCATCGGTGGCAGCTGCGTCGAGCGGCTCGGCTGCGCGGTCTCCGAGGACCCGGAATCGCTCGCCGGCGACGCGGATTCAGCGGCCGGCGCTGACTCGGCCGCCGGCGCGTCCGCCTGCGTCGACTCGGCCTGGGCCGGCTCGGCCTGCGCCGGCTCGCCGGCCGGTTGGAAGTAGCCGCTGGAACTCGACGGAGAGCCGATCGGGGCCGGCTCGTCGGGGGTCGAGAACGGCTCCTGGCTCCCGGACATCCACGGCGATGCCGGCTCCGTGCTCGCGGGGGCACTCTCGCCGCCCGCGGGCGGATCCGGCGCAGCCGGGGACGTGGCGCTCGCGCCCTGCGCGGAATCGTCGGCCGCCGGCGCCGGGCTTGCGCCCTCCCCCTCGCCGTCCTTCTGACCGCCGCCGCCTCCGAACTTGAACCGCCGCATTTCTCAGCCTCCGATTGGTGCCCTCGGATTCGCGCCCCAGAAGAGCTGCGTCCCGAGCATGCCGATGAGATGTACAGACACTATGTTCAGAACCATACTCTTAGCCGTCGCCGTACCCACGCCGACGGGGCCACCGCTCGCGTTGTAGCCGTAGTAGCAGCCGACGAGCACGATGACCGTGGCCATCGCCATCGCCTTTATCAAGCTATATAAGAGGTCAGGCGGGTTCTGGAACTGCCAGAAGATTAAGAAGAACCCCCCGGAGGAGACATCTCCGATCTGTTGCACGACCACCAGGTAGCTGGCGAAGAATCCGGCACCGATCGAGCAGATGTACATGAACGGCAGCACGAGCCAGGCGGCCAGCAGCCGCGTCGCGCACAGGAACGTCATCGCGGGGATGCCCATCACCTCGAGCGCGTCGATCTCGTCCGAGATCCGCATCGAGCCGAGCTCGGCGACGATCCCGGTCCCGACCTTCGCGGCCATCATGTAGCCGAACGCGTACGGCACAAGCTCACGCAGGTCGCACCACGCCGCGAACACGCCGGCGTACGCGGGGACCCCGTTGGCGCGGTTGAAGTACGCACCCTCAACGCCGCACTCCAACCCGATAATGAAGACGAGCCCCCAGATCACGAGCGTGGAAGAGACGATCAGGATCCCCGACTGGCGCAGCGCCTCGCCGAAGAACCGGAACACGCGCAGGCGGAAGACCTCGCCGACGACCTTCGAGCAGAACTTCGTCAGATCCCCGAACGCCTCGACCCAACCCTTCGGCGTCGCGACCAGTTCGCCGACCACGCTCGGCCGGCGCTCGGGTGGATCGGCGACGCTCAACGCGCCACCGTCGTCAGCTCGGGATGCGTCGCCAGCAGGGTCTGCGTGAACGCGTAGTTGAACGCGAACACCCCGAGGAACGCGATTACGACAGCTTGGTTGACTGCGCGCCCCACCCCCTCGGCGCCTCCGGACGCAGTCATCCCTTTGTAACAGCAGACGATCGCGATGATCGCCCCGAACACGGTCGTCTTCACGACCGAGCCCCAAAGGTCGGTGGTCGAGGCATTGTTGAAGAACGTGGCCCAGAACGGGCCCAGCGGCGCGTTGTTGACGAGCGTGGCGATGATCCCGCCGAAGATCCCGAACAGCAGCGCGTAGATGTCGAACAGACCGGTGACGAGCATCAGCGCCAGAAACCGCGGCACGACCAGGTTCTTGACCGGATCGACGCCGAGCACCTGCAACGCGTCGAGCTCCTCGCGGATCTTCCGAGCGCCCAGGTCCGCGGTGATGGCCGTGCCGGCGACACCCGCCAGCACGATCGCATCGACGAACGGCGCGAACTCCCTGATCGACGCGAGCACGAAGAACCCGCCGAGGCGATCCAGAGCGCCGAACAGGACGAGGAAGTTCGCTGCCTGCAGACCGGGCGCGGCGTATCCGAACGCGACAGTCGAGACGAGCAGCGGGAACCAGCACAGCTTCATCGCGAACAGGAACTGGCCGACGAACTCCGACCCGTACGGGTACGGGGGACGGATCGCCGAGACGACCGTCTTCCCGGTCAGGATCATCATGTTCCCGACTTCCTCGAGCACGCTCTTGGTCGGCAAGAACGCCCGATCGGCGACTGCTCGAATCACCTGATTTCCGTCCTCCCGGGAATCGCTGTGCCGCGGCCGCGGCCCGACGACGGTAAGCCTACGCGAACGACGGCTCAAAGGCCAAGTAGCAACTGTTATCGCGCGCGCTCGCACATGGTATGTTGCGGGCGCTTTGAGCGGGTGGAGAAAGCGCAGTACCGGGCTCACGACCGGCTTCGCCGTCGCGTTGGCGGTGTCCGCCTGTGGTTCGGGCGCGCGTCAGGACGTAAACGAGCCCAACCGCACCTACGCGGTCGAGGTCAGCTCGTCGTTCCCGGCCAGCCAGCGGCTCGCGCAGGCGTCGCACCTCGTGATCACGGTCCGCAACATGGACGCCAACCGCACGATCCCCGATGTCGCGGTCACGATCTGCAACGTCAGCTGTAGCTACTCGCAGTCGGCGC
Source organism: uncultured Solirubrobacteraceae bacterium (assembly GCA_963712675.1). Taxonomy (GTDB): domain Bacteria; phylum Actinomycetota; class Thermoleophilia; order Solirubrobacterales; family Solirubrobacteraceae; genus Palsa-465. Next base: position 399,320 of record CAVQJF010000010.1, on the reverse strand, counting down.
TCAACAACGGCGAGGGCACGAGCGTTCAGGCGTTCTCGGACAAGATCAGCTACCCGGCCGGCGTGCTCGCGAGCAACTCGCGACCGGTGTGGATCGTCGACCAGGCGCCGGGCGCCTGCCGGTACAGCTGCGCGCAGGGCGGGCCCGGCGGCGCGGTCACCGCGTACGCGAACACATGGGCACTCGGCGCGCTGAAGCCCAATCAAACGGCCAAATTCGACTGGAAGGTCACGGCCGTCACGTCCGGAATGCACACCGTCGCCTGGCAGGTCGCCGCCGGCCTCAACGGCAAGGCGAAGGCGCGCACGAGCGCCGGCGCACTGCCCCAGGGCACGTTCAAGGTGAAGGTCGCCAGCGCGCCCGAGCAGGCCTACGTCAACAACGCCGGCCAGGTCGTCCGCACGCCGTAGGTCCGGTGCGAACGCCCTAGCCGCTCGACGACCCCCGCCACAGATCGATCCCCGACTCGACCGCGTAGCGGTCGATCTCCTGAAGCTCAGCCGAGTCGAGATCGAGTCGCTCCAACGTCGCAACGTTCTGCTCCAGTTGCGTCACGTGGCTGGCCCCCACGAGCGCGCTCGTGACCCGCGGATCGCGGAGTGCCCACGCAAGCGCGAGCTGCGCGAGCGACTGACCGCGCCGCGCCGCGATCTCGTTAAGCGCGCGCACGCGCGCGAGCACATCGTCGGACAGCATCTCCTCGCTCAGCGCGAGGCCGCGGCGGACGCGCGAGTCCTCGGGTATCCCGTCCAGGTACTTGCTGGTCAGCAGTCCCTGGGCGAGCGGCGTGAACACGATCGAGCCGACGCCCTCACGGTCGAGCACGCCGAGCAGCTCGGGCTCGATCCACCGGTTGAGCATCGAGTAGGACGGCTGGTGGATCAGCAGCGGCACCCCGAGCTCGCCGAGGATCCGGATCGCCTCCTCGGTCCGCCGCGGCCCGTACGACGAGATCCCGACGTACCGCGCCTTCCCCTGTTTGACGGCGTCCGCGAGCGCGCCCATCGTCTCCTCGAGCGGCGTGTCGGGATCGAATCGGTGCGAGTAGAAGATGTCGACGTGTTCGAGCCGCATCCGCGACAAGCTGCCCTCGAGGCTCGACAGCAGGTACTTGCGCGACCCGAACTCCCCATACGGGCCGGGCCACATGTCCCACCCGGCCTTGGTCGAGATCACGAGCTCGTCCCGCAATGAGCGGAAGTCCTCGGAGAAGATCCGCCCGAAGTTGATCTCGGCGCTGCCGTACGGCGGGCCATAGTTGTTCGCGAGGTCGAAGTGCGTGATCCCGAGGTCGAACGCACGCCGCAGAATCGCGCGGCTGTTCGCGAGCGGGAAGTCGTCGCCGAAGTTCTGCCACAGCCCAAGCGAGATGGCCGGCAACTTCAGCCCACTCCGCCCACACCGCCTGTACTCCATCCCGTCATAGCGCTCGTCCGCGGGCACGTATGGCTTGAGAATCAAGGGGTTGGCGGGCACCTCTGGAGTATCTCAACCCCGCGGTTGCGGGGTGCCTTTCGGAGTGCCAACTCGAGCGAAGCTCAAGTGCGCTCCGAAAGGCCACCCCGCGACCCCGCTATTTGGACATGTGGATAGTGACCGGGAAACCCCGCAGCACGTACCCTTGCGCGCTCACGCCTCTATAACGAAGGACGACCACGCATGCCCCGAATCCGCCAGCAGAACGTACTCGCCGCTCAGTGGACCCCGAACGGCGGTGCCCTGGGCGCGCCCGACCTGACCTCACCCGACAACCAGCTGTTCGGGTCGAACGTGTTCAGCCCGGCGGTCCAGCGCCAGCGTCTGCCGCGCGACGTGTTCAAGCGCCTGTCGCAGACGCTCGCGAAGGGCGAGGCGCTCGATACGAGCCTCGCCGACGCGGTCGCCCTGGCGATGAAGGAGTGGGCGCTCGAGAAGGGCGCGACTCACTACACGCACTGGTTCCAGCCGCTGACCGGTTCGACCGCCGAGAAGCACGACAGCTTCTATGGGCCCACGGGCGAGGGCACGGCACTCGCCGAATTCAGCGGCAAGGAGCTGATCCAGGGCGAGCCGGACGCCTCGAGCTTCCCCACCGGCGGCATCCGCGCGACGTTCGAGGCGCGCGGCTACACCGCTTGGGACCCGACCTCCCCCGCGTTCATCCTCGAGAACCCGAACGGCGCGCTGCTCTGCATCCCGACCGCGTTCGCGTCCTGGACCGGCGAGGCTCTCGACCACAAGATCCCGCTGCTTCGCAGCATGGATGCCCTCAGCAAGTCGGCGATCCACGCGCTGCGGCTGTTCGGCGACAAGACCTCGCAGCGCGTGTTCACGACCGTCGGGCCCGAGCAGGAGTACTTCCTGATCGACGAGCAGTACTACTTCGAGCGCCCCGACCTGATCACGACCGGGCGGACCCTGTTCGGCGCCAAGCCGCCGAAGGGCCACGAGCTCGACGACCACTACTTCGGCTCGATCCCCGAGCGGATCCTCGCGTTCATGCTCGACTCCGAGCGCGAGCTCTCAAAGCTCGGCGTCCCGGTCAAGACGCGCCACAACGAGGTCGCGCCGAACCAGTACGAGCTCGCGCCCGTGTTCGAGAACTCGAACGTCGGCTCCGACCACCAGCAGCTGACGATGCAGGTGATGCAGAACGTCGCGCGCCGCTACGGGCTCGTCTGCCTCCTCCACGAGAAGCCGTTCGCCGGCGTCAACGGGTCGGGCAAGCACAACAACTGGTCGATGGGCACCGACAGTGGCGAGAACCTGCTCGAGCCCGGCGATACGCCGCACGAGAACCTCCAGTTCCTGTTCTTCTGCGCGGCTGTGATCCAGGCCGTCAACAAGCACCAAGGCCTCCTCCGTGCCTCGATCGCAAGCCCCGGGCAGGACCATCGCCTCGGCGCGAATGAGGCGCCGCCGGCGATCATCTCGATCTTCCTCGGCGCCGAGCTCGAGAAGGTGTTCGGGGCGATCGAGCGCGGAGAGGTCGGCGAGTCGACGCCCGAGTCGTTCCTCGGCCTCGGCACGCCGGTGCTGCCGCCGCTGCCGATGCACGGCGGCGACCGCAACCGGACGAGCCCGTTCGCGTTCACGGGCAACAAGTTCGAGTTCCGCGCGCTGGGCTCGAGCATGTCGCTCTCGCTCCCCAACACCGTGCTCAACACGATCGTCGCGGAGGCGATCGACTACCTCGCCGAGGAGCTCGACGACGCGATCGAGAAGGACGGGAAGACGCTCGAGGAGGCGCTGCCGGCGATCCTCCAGCGCACCTATGCGGCCAACAAGCAGATCGTGTTCGGCGGCGACAACTACGCCGAGGAGTGGCACACCGAGGCCGAGCGGCGCGGGCTGCTGAACCTCGTCGCGACCCCGGACGCGCTCCCCTACCTGATCGACGATCAGACGACGTCGCTGTTCTCGAACTACGGCGTCCTGTCCCAACGCGAGCTCGAGTCCCGCTACGAGGTCTCGCTGGAGCAGTACGTGACGAAGCTCAACATCGAGGCGGAGACGGCGGCGGCGATCGCGAGGACGATGCTGGTGCCCGCCGCAGCGCGGCATCTCGCGGTCCTGCGCGAGGCCTCGCTGTCGGCACTCGGAAGCGAGATCGAGGGCATGATCGGCGCGCTCAATGACGCGACCAAGGCGCTCGCGACCGCGAACCTCGAGGAGAACCAGCCGCATGGGGACCTGCTCGCGCACGCCAAGTTCATGCACGACACGGTGATCCCCGCGATGGCGTCGGTTCGCGAGGCGGCCGACGCGCTCGAGAAGGTGGTGGCCGACGATCTGTGGCCGCTTCCGAAGTACTCGGAGATCTTGTTCATTAAGTAAGAACAGGTAAGAACAACAACTTGCAGGTCGCCGCCGTGTTCTGAGCTACGGTGGTTAGGCGGATGCGCTTCACCCTGCTCGCGTCGCTGGTCGGTGCGCTACTCGGCGCCGCTGTGGCGACCGCACAGTCGGGCCCAACCGGCGGTGGCGGTCTGACCACGACGACGACCACGACGCCGGTGACCCCGCCGCCGCTGCCGCCGACGCCCCCGGGCAGCGACCCGCTCAAGGGCCGTGCGATGTGGATCTGGGAGCTCGGCAGCTCGAGCGGCGGCAGCGTCTCGTCGATCGCCGCGACCGCCCGCCAGTACGGGGTCTCGACCGTGATCGTCAAGAGCAGCGACGGCACCGGGATGTGGTCGCAGTTCACGCCCGCGCTCGTGCACTCGCTGCACGCGAGCGGGATCCACGTGTGCGCATGGCAGTACGTGTACGGCAGCAACCCGGTCGGCGAGGCGAATGCCGGCGCGACCGCTGTCAGGGACGGCGCCGACTGCCTGATGATCGACGCCGAGGTCGAGTACGAAGGGAAGTACGCCCAGGCGCAGACGTACATGAGCACGTTGCGCAAGGCGGTCGGCTACCAGTACCCGCTCGCCCTCGCCGGTTTCCCCTATGTCGACTACCACCCGTCGTTCCCATACTCGGTGTTCCTCGGGCGCGGCGGCGCGCAGTACAACGCGCCGCAGATGTACTGGGCGGACATCGGCGTGAGTGTCGACACCGTCTACGCGCACACCTACCTCTTCAACCGGCCCTACAACCGCCCGATCTATCCGCTCGGCCAGGTCTACAACGGCCCACCTCCACGCGATATCCGACGCTTCCGCCAGGACTCACGGGCGTACGGCGCGCTCGGGGTCAGCTGGTGGGATTGGCAGGAGGCACCGGTCAAGGCGTGGCGCGCGGTCGCGCAGCCGGTCGGCCCGCTCACGACATTCACTCCGGTCGTCGGGATGGCCACGCTCGGCAAGGGCGCCCAGGGCGACCTCGTCGTGTGGGCACAGGAGCACTTGGTCAGCGCGGGCGATCCGGTCAAGATCGACGGTGCGTTCGGCCCGAACACACGGACGGCGGTCGACAACTTCCAAACCGCGCGCGGCCTACCGGTGACGGGCCTCGTCGACACCGCCGACGTGGACCGCCCTGCTGCGTTACGCGCCGGCATACGTCAAATGGACGATCCCGCACAAGCGCAAGAAGAATGCCGCGGGCATCGCGAGCGCCGGCGGGACGCCACCGCCGAAGTCGGCCTCGCTCCCCGACGTGCGCGACGAGATCGCGGGCGCCGGCGGCGCCGGCCCCCCGCGATAACGACGCACTAGCCTCTCCCCCGTGAGCAGCGGGACCGTCTCCGAACCACTTTCTGGCCGGACCGCTTGGGCCCGCAACCTCGCGGCGCCGATCCGCGATTTCCTCTCGACTCAGACCGGCGGCGCCGGAGCGATGCTCGCGGCAGTCCTCGCGGCGCTCATATGGGCGAACGTCTCCGGCAGCTCGTACGAGTCCGTGTGGACGACGAAGCTCTCGATCCTGCTCGGCGGCAGTGGCCTCGAGACGGACCTGCGCCACTGGGTCAATGAGGGCCTGATGACGTTCTTCTTCCTCGTCGTCGGCCTCGAGGCCAAACGCGAGCTCGACCTCGGCGAGCTGCGCGAGCGAAGCCGCGTCGCGATCCCGGTGTTTGCCGCGTTCGGAGGCGTCACGGTCCCGATCGCGATCTACCTGGCGTTCAATGCCGGCGGGCCCGGCGGCCACGGATGGGGCGCGGCGATGTCGACCGATACCGCGTTCGCGCTCGGGCTGCTGGCGCTGGTCGTGCCGCGAACCGCGACGCGGCTGCGTGTGTTCCTGTTGACGCTCGCGGTGGTCGACGACGTGATCGCGCTCGTCGTGATCGCAACCGTCTACACCTCACACGTCCGAGCGGTTCCGCTGATCGTCGCGCTCGGGCTGTTCGCCGCGTTGGTAGCGCTGCGCTTTGCGCCCGCCCGCTGGCGCCGACCGGTGGTGGTCGGAGTGGGGTTCGCGCTGTGGGCGGCGCTGTTCAAGTCGGGGATCGATCCGGTCATTTCAGGGCTCGCCGTCGGGCTTGTGATCAGCGCCTATCCGCCCGCGCGCTCTGACCTCGAGCGCGTGACGGAGCTCGCGCGCTCGTTTCGAGAGCAGCCGACGCCCGAGCTGGCGCGGTCGGCGCAGCAGAGCCTCGTCTCGGCGATCTCGGGCAATGAGCGGCTCCAGTACGCGCTCCACCCATGGACGAGCTACGTGATCGTGCCGATGTTCGCGCTCGCCAACGGCGGCATCCACATCACCGGCAGCCTGATCTCGGACGCGGTCGCCTCGCCGATCACACTCGGGATCTTCTTCGGTTACGTGTTCGGCAAGCCGATCGGGATCTTCAGCACCTCGTGGCTCGCGACGCGTCCGTGGCTCGGCGGCGCCCGAGCGGTGATCAGCCCGCCCGTGCTGGCCGTCGGGGGTTGCGTCGCCGGCGTCGGGTTCACCGTCTCGGTGCTGATCTCGAGCCTCGCCTTCCGCGGCGAGCACCTCGCCGAGGCGAAGCTCGGGGTGCTTGCCGCGGCGGTCGGAGCGTCGCTGATGAGCTTCCTCGCGATCCGCTTCATACGGATGCTCCCCGATTCGCTGCGCGCCCGGCAGATCGCCGCGACGGCCGAGGACCTGCTCGACCTCGCCGACGACGTCGACCCCGACCGGGATCACATCCGCGGCTCGGACGTCGCGCTCGTGACCCTGCTCGAGTACGGCGACTACGAGTGCCCGTACTGCGGCCAGGCCGAGCGCGTGATCCGCGAGCTGTTCGAGTCGTTCGGCAAGGAGATTCGGTACGTCTGGCGTCACCTGCCGCTCAACGACGTCCATACCTACGCGCAGACAGCGGCGGAGGCGGCGGAGGCGGCGGCCGCGCAGGGCAAGTTCTGGGAGATGCACGACTGCCTGCTGGATCACCAGGACGCCCTCGGCTACTCCGACCTGGTCGGGCACGCGCAGACGATCGACCTCGACATCGAGCGATTCGAGGAGGAGCTGCGCACTCGCGAGTACGCGCCGCGGATCGCCGAGGATGTCGCGAGCGCCGACGCGAGCGGCGTCGCCGGCACGCCGACGTTCTTCATCAACGGGCGGCGCCACTACGGCGCATACGACCTGGAGACTCTCACCGACGCCGTCAAGGCGGCCAGCCGGCGTGCGAGCCAGCTAGCTTCGGCCGCCGCGTAGGTCCGATAGCTTCCCGGGCCGCATGGCCGTCCAGATCACACCGGTGCGGGGCTTCCCGGAGCTGCGCGAATTCGTCGCACTCCCCTACCGGCTGCACGCCGGCACTCCGTGGGTTCCGCAGCTGATCCTCGAGCGGTACATGTTCCTGAGCCGCAAGCTGAACGCGTTCTTCAAGCACGGCGAGGCGGAGTACTTCATCGCGCGGCGCGACGGACGCGTCGTGGGGCGGATCACCGCACAGATCAACCACAGCGCCAACGACTACCACAGCCGCCGCTGGGGGAACTTCGGGTTCATCGAGTTCGAGGACGACCAGGAGGTCGTGGACGCGCTGCTGGCAGCGGCCGAGGGATGGCTGCGCTCGCGCGGAATGGAGCGGATGGTCGGCCCGATGGATTTCACGATGAACGACGAATCCGGCGTGCTATTCGAAGGCTTCGAGCGCGAGCCGATGGTCCGCCAGCCGTGGCACCCGCCGTACTACCAGCAGCGCTTGGAGGCGGCCGGGCTGAGCAAGACGATGGACCTGTTCATGTGGGAGCTCCACTTCAGCGACCGCTACAGCGGGATGCTCAAGATCCTGCCCGAGATCGCCGAGACCGCACGGACCAAGCACGGCGTGACGCTGCGCAAGATGTCCCGGCGCCATCTGCGGCGCGAGATGGACGAGTTCGCCAAGGTCTACAACGCGGCGTGGTCGAAGAACTGGGACTTCGTCCCGTTCACCAAAGCGGACCTCGACGGCTATGCCCAGGAGCTGCAGCTCGTGTTCGACAAGGACTGGTTCATGGTCGCCGAGATCGAGGGCAAGACAGTGGCGATCGCGATCACGATCCCCGATGTCAACCAGGCGCAGAAGAAGATGAAGGGGCGCCTGCTGCCGCTCGGCTGGTGGTACTTCCTGCGCAAGCGCAAGCTCATCGACCGGGTGCGAGTCGGCTTCCTCGGCGTGCTGCCCGAGTACCAGCACACCGGCGTCGCGGCCGCCCTCTACATCGAGCACTTCGACGTCGCCGAGCGTGTCCAGCTGGGCACCAGCGAGATGGGCTGGATCCTCGAGACGAACAAGGCGATGAACCGCGGCATGGAGGCGATGGGCGGCCGGATCGTGAAGAAGTTCCGCGTCTACGAGCGAGTGCTCGAGACCTAGTGCTGTCGGTCTTCGACGGACACAACGATGCGCTCACGCGCGATGATCACGCGCTGATCGCGACCGGCCGCGCCGGCGGGCACGTCGACCTGCCGCGGATGGCGACGGGCGGGATGCGCGGCGGAATGTTCGCTGTCTGCACGCCCTCGCCGGACGCGCATTTCGAGCCCGTGGCACGGGGCGACGGCGTGTTCGCGTTCCCCGACATGGAGCCGGTGACGCTCGCCGACGCCTCCGCCGATGGCACGGCCGCGGCCGGTCGGCTGTTCGCGCTCGAACGCGCGGGTCTGATCCGGGTCGCGCGGGCAATCGAGGATCTCGACGCGGCCTTCGAGAACGACTCGGGACCGCCGGTCGCCGTGCTCCACCTGGAGGGTGCCGAGGCGATCGACCCGGAGCTCGAGGCGCTCGACACGTGGTACGCGTCCGGCCTGCGTTCGCTCGGTCCGGTGTGGAGCCGCTCGAACGTGTTCGGTCACGGGGTCCCGTTCGTGTGGCCCTCGACGCCGGATACCGGTCCCGGACTCACGGAAGCGGGACGCGCGCTCGTCGCCCGCTGTACAGAGCTCGGGATCATGGTGGATCTGAGCCACCTCAACGAGGCGGGCTTCTGGGACATCGCGGCGATGGAGCTCGGGCCGCTCGTCGCGAGCCACGCCGCGGCGCACGCGCTCTGCCCCACCTCCCGCAACCTGACCGACCGACAGCTCGATGCGATCGGCGCCTCCGGCGGCCTCGTCGGGATCGTGTTCGCCTGCCCGTTCCTGCGGACCGACTTCGCCGATGACGCGGACACCCCCATCTCTCTGATCGCCGACCACGCGCGCTATGTCGCCGACCGGATCGGCGTCGAGCATGTCGCGCTCGGGTCCGACTTCGACGGCGCGACCGTCCCGGCAGCGCTCGGCGGCGCCGCCGGCTTTCCGCTGCTGCTCGATCAGCTCCGGGCGGTCGGATTCAGCGAACCCGAGCTCGGCGCGATCGCGTGGGACAACTGGCGGCGGGTGCTGAGCCAGTGGTGGAGTGGGTAGGGTCCAGGCGATGCCAACCGTGGCCGAGCTGATCGTCCGCTGCCTCGAGAACGAGGGCGTCACGCACGTGTTCGGGATTCCGGGCGAGGAGAACATCCATCTCGTCCAGGCGCTGGCGCCCTCGCCGATCCGGTACGTGCTCGTCCGCCACGAGCAGGCGGCCTCGTTCATGGCCGAGGTCTACGGCCGCCTCACCGGCTCGGCGGGCGTCTGCTCGGCCACCCTCGGGCCGGGCGCGATCAACATGCTGCTCGGCGTCGCCGACGCGACCACGAACTCGACGCCCGTCGTCGCGCTGTCGGCTCAGGTCGGGATGAACCGTGCCTTCAAGGAGTCCCACCAGGGCGTCGACCTCGTTTCGATGTTCGAGCCGGTGACGAAGTGGGCCTCGTTGATGGCGACGCCCGAGGCCGCGCCGGAGATGATCCGAAAGGCCTTCAAGCTTGCCCAGACGGAGCGGCCCGGGGCCGTCTACCTCGCGGTTCCCGAGGACGTCGAGACGGCTGCGGTACCTGAGCACGCGCGGCCGCTGGTCGTCAACATCCCCCGCCCGGACGAGCCCTCGCTCAGCCAGCTGAAGCGCGCCGCCGATGTGCTGCGGGCCGCCCGCAATCCGATCGTGCTCGCCGGCCACGGCGCCGCGCGCGCCGGCGCCGGCGCGGCGCTGCGACAGTTCGCGGAGCAGCTCGCGATCCCCGTTGCGACGACGTTCCACGGCAAGGGCGTGTTCCCCGACGACCATCCGCAGGCGCTCGGCGCCGTCGGATTCATGCGCCACGACTACGTCAACTTCGGATTCGACGAGGCCGATGTGATCGTCGCGGTGGGCTATGAGCTGCAGGAGTTCGACCCGGTCCGGATCAATCCGCACAGCGACAAGAAGATCATCCACATCCACCGCTTCCCCGCCGAGGTCGACCTCCACTACGAGGTCGAAGTCGGGCTGCAATCCGAGATCGGCCACACGCTGGAGGCGCTCGCGGCGGAGGTCGGCCGAAAGTTCGACGGCAGCGTCGGCAGGATCCGCGCGATGCTCGAGGGCGAGCTCGAGCGCGGCCGGGCCGACGACCGCTTCCCGCTCGCGCCGGCCCGCATCGTGGCCGACACGCGCGCGGCGCTCGGGCGCGAGGACATCGCGCTCGTCGACACCGGCGCGCTGAAGATGTGGATGGCGCGGCTGTACCCGACGTACGAACCGAACACGTGTCTGATCTCCAACGGCCTCTCGACGATGGCGTGGACCGTGCCGGGCGCGATCGGAGCGAAGCTCGCGTGTCCGGAGGCGCGCGTGCTCGTCGCGACCGGCGACGGAGCGTTCATGATGAACTCGCAGGAGATCGAGACGGCGCTGCGCGAGCGCGTCCCGTTCGTGGTCCTGATCTGGGTCGACGACGAGTACGGACTGATCAAGTGGAAGATGGATCTCGAGCTGGGCGAGAACTTCGACATCGCGTTCGGCAACCCGGACTTCGTCGCGTACGCCGAGAGCTTCGGCGCCCGCGGCTACCGGATCGAGGCGGCCGATGAGCTGCTGCCGGTGCTCAAGAAAGCGCTCGCCGACGACACCGTCTCGGTGATCGCCTGCCCGGTCGACTACTCGGCGAACCTCCAGCTGACTGACGCGCTCGGCGAGCTGGACGAATCGCTGTCCTAAGCCGTCGCCGGCTCGGGCAGGAGGCGGTCCACGAGCTCGAGCGCGGGCCGCCCCTCGAACACCGACACCAGATCGCGCCGGTAGAGCATCAGCGCCAGGCTCGGCGCGATCATGCAGTCCGCGACGTTCAGCTCCGCGCCGCCGATGACGCCGGCGGCGATCCAGCCGTCGATGCGATCGAGCATTTCGGGGAGCTCGCCCAGGATCGCGTCAGCGTTGCCCGGGCTGAACGCGAACGTCTGACGGAGGACCGTCGGGACGATCCGACGCGCGGCCGCCTGCCGGAACAGCAACGGACCCAGCCGCCCGTCCGCTGTCGAGGAGACCCATGTCGACCGGTCGCCGACCATCGTGCTGCCGAGGACCCGCCGGGCCTCCATCTGGAGCTTCTCGTTCGCCCACCGCTCGGCCTCCTCGACCGCCGCCCGTCGCTCCGGATCGGCCGGGAACAGCGGCGGGTCAGGCTTGCGCTCCTCCAGGAAGCGCGCGATCCGGTAATTCGTGGAGATCCGCTGTCCGTCGCACGCGAGGCCGGGCACCGTGCCCAGCAGATCGCCGAGACGCAGCGCCGGAGGGCGGCGCGTTCCGGCTGTCCGCGTCTGCCCGCCGGCGTCGAACCCGTGCAGACGGGCCTGCATCGGGTGCATGAACGTGACGAAATCGACGCGGCGGTAAGGCAGCCGCTTGTGGTCGAGCATCAGCATCGCCGAGCGACAGGCGTGCGATCCGGGGATCACGTAGACCGTGCAGACGGGGTCTGTCATCCGGCAATCATCCCCGAGACGCCGCCGCACCTGTCAAGCGCAGGCCGCGCGACGTCGGTCAGCTCGCTAGACGGTAGGCGGACTCGTCGAGGCGGCGAGTCCGGCGCCGGTAGCCGGCGGCGAAGCCGGGGTAGATCGCGAAGTTCCGCCCGTCCTCGTCGGTGTAGTACGCCTTGCAGCCGCCGGCGGTCCAGACGCTGCCCTCGCTGCGGCGGTCGACCTCGGAGACGAACTCCTCGAGCGCCTCGCCGCGAACCTCGATCCGGCGTGCCTCCCGCGAGGCCATCGTCGCGAGCGCGCTCATCACGTATGCGATCTGCGACTCGAGCGAGAAGATCACGGAATTGATGCCGATCGCGTTCGGGCCCAGCAGGATGAACATGTTCGGAAAGCCGGGGACCGAGGAGCCGAGATACGCGCGCGGCGAGCGGTTCCACACCTCACCGAGCGTGCGGCCGCCGACGCCGACCATCCGCTCCACCAGCAGCGAGCGGCTGTAGCGATAGCCGATCGCGCTGATGATCGTGTCGACCTCGTGGCGAGCCCCGTCGGCCGTCAGCACGGCGCCCCGATCCACCGACAAGATCGGCTCGGTCACGAGCGAGACGTTCGGCGCCGCCAGCGCCGGGTAGTACGTGTTCGAGAGGATCGGGCGCTTGCAGCCGAACCGATAATGCGGCGTCAGCTTCGCCCGCAGCTCGGGGTCGCGTATCTGGCGGCGCAGGTGCGCACGGCCGAGCGCCTCGATCGGCGCGATCAGCGAGGTCCGTCCGCGGAAGCCGATCCCACACGCCTCGTAGATCGCGAACCACAGGTTCCGCTGCGCGTCCTGGAGCGGCGGGGCGACTCGATAGAGCAGGCGCTCCACCCCGGAAACGGAACGGTCGGGATGCGGCATGACCCATGGCGGGGTTCGCTGGAACACCGTGAGCTGGCCGACGCGGGGCTGGATCAGCGGCACGAACTGCGCCGCGGCCGGTCCGGTCCCGATCACCGCGACGCGCTCGCCGTCCAGCGAGTGGTCGTGGTTCCACCGTGCCGAGTGAAAGCGCGTGCCCGCGAAAGTGTCGAGCCCGGGGATATCCGGCTCATCGGGCTCGGCCGTGGCGCCGATAGCGCTGACGAGGACCTCGCAGGAGAGAGCACCCTGCGAGGTCCGTATCCGCCACCGCCCGGCACGCTCGTCCCAGCGCGAGCGCTCCATCTCGCACCTGAGGCGGATGTGCGGCGTGACGCCGCGGCGGTCGGCCGTCTCACGCACGTAGGCGAGGATCTCGTGCTGGCGGGGGAACAGCCGGCTCCAGTTCGGGTTGCGCGCGAACGAGTACGAGTACAGATGCGTCGGGATGTCGCACGCGCAGCCTGGGTACGTGTGCTCGAACCAGGTGCCGCCAACCGACTCGTTTCGTTCGAGCAGCACGAAGTCATCGATCCCCGCCTCGAGCAGCCGCACCCCCAGTCCGACGCCGGCGATCCCCGCGCCGATGATCACGATCCTCGTGTGCTCGACTCGCGCGGCCATCAGCGCACCTGGAGCCGCGCGACGGCTCCCTGAACGGGCGCGGGGGCGAAGCGGAAGACCCGGAACATCAGCGTCGACTCGAACCCGACCGGAACGATCGCCTGGTTGCGCTGCACCGCGCGCACGATCGACTTGGCGACCAGGTCGGGGGAATGCCCGAACCGGAACGCGCGCGTGAGCTGCTCCCGGCGGTCGGCGACGGCCCCGAACATGCGGGTGTGGTTCGGGATCGGCGTGTTGATGACCCCCGGGCAGATCGCGCTGACGCCGACGCCGCTGCCTGCCCAGTCTGCGCGCAGGCACTGCGACAGCGCGACGACCCCGGCCTTCGAGGCGCAGTAGGCGGCCATGTACCGATTCGGGAAGTACGCCGCCGACGAAGCGACGTTGACGATGTGGCCGTGGCCCCGCTCCACCATCCCCGCGCCGAACGCGTGGCAGCCGTACGCGACGCCGTCGAGGTTGATCGCGCACAGCCAATCCCAGTCCTCGATCCCGGTCTCCAGAAACGGTCCCGCGACCCCGACGCCGGCGTTGTTGACGAGCACGTCCACGGGCCCGAGCTCGTTCGCGAGCGCGGTCACCGCTTGCACGTCGGCCACGTCGCAGACGCGTGACTGCGCCCCGCCGCCGCACCGCTCGGCCGTCGCCGCCGCCGACTCCCCGTTGATGTCGACCGCGGTCACCTCGCTCCCCTCGCCGGCGAACCGCAGCGCGGTCGCCTCGCCGATCCCGCTGCCGGCGCCGGTCACCACCACGCGCGCCCCGGCGAGCTCGACGCGGCGGCTCATGCAGCCACCTGCTCGGCCGCGACCGCCGGCGTTCGTCTCCGCGCGACCATCCTCAGGCCGTGGCGCGGGCGCAGCGTCAGCGTCGCCTCGGGCTCGACGGGATGGCCGGGGACGAGGTCGTAGACGAATCGCCTGCTCATCATCGCCGTGATCAGCGTCCCCTCGATCACCGCGAACGCCTTGCCGGCGCACACGCGCCGCCCGGCGCCGAACGGGAGGTAGGCCGAGCGGTGGTGCGATTTGACGTTCTCGGGCAGGAAGCGCGTCGGATCAAAGACCTCGGGATCGGGCCAGAACCGCTCGTCGTGGTGCAGCGTGTTGATCGGAATCAGGATCGTCGAGCCGCGCTTGATCCGGTGGCCGTCGATCACGTCGTCCTCGATGCAGATCCGCGGCAGCACCCAGGCCGGCGGGAACACCCGCATCGCCTCCTGGAAGCAGGCCGCCGTCCACGGCAGCTTGGCGGCGTCCTCGAATGTCGGCCTACGGTCCGACAGCACCTCGTCGACCTCGGCCAGCATCCGCTCGCGCGCGTCGGGGTTCAGCGCCAGCAGGTACCACATCCACGACAGCGCGTTCGCGGTCGTCTCGTGGCCGGCCAGCATGAACGTCGCGGCCTCGTCGCGGACGCGCTTGAGCGGCAGCGGCCGGCCGTCCTCGTCGCGAGCGGACAGCAGCAGCCCGAGCAGGTCCTCGGTGCTGTCGGGATGATCCTGGCGGTCGTGGATCACGGCCCAGACCATCTCGTCGATCGTGCGCATGATCGAGTGCAGGCGCCCGAGCGGCGGTGGCAGGACCGGGATCCGGTCGACCGCCATCGCGCAGGCGCGGACGAGCCAGATCGGCGGATTGAGCAGCAGCATCAGCCGCGTCGCGCGCTCGGCGGCCCGCAGCCCGTCGGTCACGTCGGGGCCGATCCTGGTCGCGAGATCGGCCATCCCGTGCCCGAACAGGGCCGAGCCGACGACGTCGAGCGTCAGCTCCGTCATCGCGCGCGTCATGTCGACATCGATCCGCTGTGCGCGCTCGTCGAACCCGGCCATGAACGTCTCGATCGGGCCGACCATCAGGTCGAACAGAGCCGGCAGGTGGCGCTTGGCGAGCACCGGGTTGAGCGTCATCCGGTGCCGGCGCCAGGAGTCATCCTCGTCGGTGAACAGACTCAGCCCGACGACCGATCGCAGCAGCTCGTACTCGACCGACTTGTGGTACTTGGCGACCGCCTCGTGGAGCACGTGATCGACGTAGTCGGGGTGCTTGAGCACGAACGCGGTCCGGCGGTTGAACGTGAACTTGGCGATGTCCGAGCCGGCGGTGCCGCTGATCAGCAGTCCGTCGGTCTTGAGCCCGTGCCAGAACGTCTCGTTGGCCACGCGGATCCCGCTGACCCGTGGGGTTCTTACGCGCGCCGAAGCGGCTACAGCCGTCATGCCAGCACCTCCGTGACGTAGTCGTACCTGCCGCCGAAGTAGTCCGCCTCGAGCCGCCCGAGCTCGGTCGCAGCCGCGTCGCCGAACAGCCACTCCCGCGCGACGTCGAGCCAACGACCGGTCGCCTGCAGCTGCCCGAGCAGCCCGATCAGCAACATCACCGCTCGCATCAGCACGAAGTGCTCGGCGGGGAGCGTCAGCGACTCGAACCCGTCCGAGCCTCGCATCTTCATGTACGAGCGCATCATCGCGCCGGTCATCGCGCCGTCGACGGTGACGGCGTCGTCGACGAGTAGCCAGCCGAAGATCTCCTGGTAGGTCTCGAGAAACGGCTCGGCCAGCTTCGAGTCCGGGGGCAGCGCCCCGAGATCAGAGATCACGGAGAACAGCGCCTCCGCGTCGTTCTCGTACGTGGCCCGCGTCGAGCGCAGCAGCTGCGAGACCTCGGTGTCCGAGAGCCGCTTGAAGAAGCCGAAGTCGATGAACGCGACGCGGCCGTCGGCCAGGAACAACGAGTTCCCGGGGTGCGGGTCGCCGTTGAGCAGCCGGTGGCGGAGCGGGCCGTTCAGGTAGAAGCGGATCAGGATCTCCGAGAGGCGGTTCTTCTCGTCCTGGGGCCGACCCTTGATCTCCGCGAACCGCTCACCGTCGACGTATTCCGAGACGATCACGCGCTCGCGGCACAGCGATGTGACCACGTCGGGGACGACGATGAACGGGTGGTCGCGATACGCGCGCGCCATCGCCTTGTGGTTGCCGGCCTCGAGCTCGTAGTCGAGCTCCTCGGTGATCCGCTCTCGGATCTCACGGGCGATCTCACCGGTGTCGATCCCGGGCGCGATCACGCTCAGCAGCTTCAGCCCGAGTCGCAGATTCTGCAGATCGGCGTGGATCGCCTCGGCGATCCCCGGGTACTGGACCTTGACCGCGACGTCTCGCCCGTCGCGGGTCCTCGCGCGGTGGACCTGACCGATCGACGCGGCGGCGATCGGCTCCGGGTCGAACTCCTCGAATGAGCGGTTCAGCTTCTCGCCGAGATCGTCCTCGACCACGCGCGCGATCGCCTTGAACGAGACCGGCTCGGCGCTCTGCTGCAGCGTCGCGAGGATCTCCTGGAACTCGGGCCTGATCTCCTCGGGGACCAGCCCCAGGTCGACGGCCGACAGCGTCTGCCCCACCTTCATCGCGGCACCGCGCATGCCGCTGAAGACCTTCACGAGCGACTTCGCGCTCTTCAGCTGCTGGCGCCCCGCGGCCGCCCTGCGGCCCTCGGACGACCCGGTCGCGGTGATCGCCCGCGCGGTCGCCTCGCGTGCTGCCACGCCGGCCGCCGCGCCGGTGAGCTTGGCCGCGCGCCGCATCCGCGATCCCCGGATTTCATCGTTCGCGTGATCGATGAACGGCACGATACCATCATCGATCACGTGAACGGTGAATCCCGGAGTTCGCAGGTCGTCGCGCCCCGGCGGCGAACGCGCGCCGAGCAGCGCGCGATCACGCGCCGGGCGCTGCTCGACGCGACCGTCGACTGCCTCGTCGAGGACGGGTACGCAGGGCTGACGACGCGCAACGTCGCCGAGCGAGCCGGCGTCGCGCAGAGCACGTTCATGCACTACTTCCCGACTCGGGACGCGTTCCTGATCGAGGCCGTCGAGCACGTCGCGCTGCGGTTGCTCGACGATGCGCTGGACCAGATCGACCTGGCCGCGCTCCGCAGCGCCAAACACCGCGAGAGGGTGCTCGATCAAGCGTGGCGGGAATTCACTTCGGCCGAGGCGCTCGCCGCGGCGCAGCTGTGGGCCGCGGCCTGGACCGAGCCCGAGCTCGCCTCGACCCTCAAGGATCTCGAGGACCGGCTCAACTCGATCATCGCCGCGGCCGCGACGACCCTGTTTCCCGACCAGGCCGAGGATCCGCGCTTCCCGGCGCTGGTCGACCTCGCCGTGTCCCTGATCCGCGGCCTCGTGGACGCGATCCCGATTCACGGCCGTGCAGCGGTCGACGCCCGCTGGGAGCGGATCAAGCCGATCGTGATCGACGCGGCGGGTCGGCTGCTCGACGGGTAGCCTCAAGCGCATGAGCGCTACCACTGAGAAGATGATCACCGGGGTCGACTTCGTCGCCCTCCCCACCCACGACCTCCAGCGCGCCGTCGAGTTCTACGGCGACACCCTCGGCCTGCGCCGCTCGGCGTACATGCCCGAGCGTAACTTCGCCGAGTTCGAGACCGGCAACCTGACGCTCAACATCATGGATGCCGAGAAGATGGGGCTCGAGCACGTCACCTACCGCAATGTCCTCGCACTCCAGGTCGACGACGTCGCCGCAGCGCGGGCGACGCTCGAGAGCCGCGGCGTCACATTCCCGATGGACACGGTCGACACGAGCGTCTGCCACATGGCGTTCTTCGCCGATCCGGACGGCAACGCGCTGATGCTCCACCACCGCTACGCCCCGCGCACGCCGGAGGCCTAACGGAACTCTGGCGCTCCCGGCCAGGCCCAGCTGACCGGGAACGCCAGACTATGGCGGCGCCCAGCGTCAGGCCGCCAGCGCTGCCGCCGGCGTGACCCGCGCCGGCTCGGGGACCGGCTGCCCCGCCGGCGCACCCACCTCGCGGGCCCAGCGCGGCAGCCCGAACGCGACCACGAACGCCACCGCCAGCAGCGCAACGCTCGCGAGCGCCGTCCATTCGCCGGCGGTCACGAACGCCGCGCCGGAGCCGCGGCCGACGATCGAGAAGAACACCGCTCCGAGCCCGGCGATGCCGAGTGACATCCCGAGCCCGTCGACGGTCTTGAGCACGCCCGCCGCCGAACCCATCTCGTGCGGCTCGACGCCCGCCATCACGATGTCGAACAGCGGCACGAACACCATCCCCATGCCGACGCCGCCGACGACCATCGGCCCAAGCAGGTCGAGGCTTCCGACACCGGTCCCCGCGGCGCGCAACACCGCGTAGATCCCGAGGAGACCGAGCGCTTCCACGACCAGCCCGGCGTGCAGCACCCGGCGGCCGAGCTTGACCATCGTGATCCCGCCGATCGCGGAGCCGACGAATGCGCCGACGGCCCAAGGCACCGTCGTCAGCGCCGAGTGCCAGGGCGAGAACCCAAGTCCCGCCTGTAGCAGCACGTTGAAGATCAGGATGATCCCGGCCATCGAGCCGACGAAGACCACGTCGAAGCAAACGCCGGCGAGGTACGAGCGGTGGTTGAAGATGCTCGGCTCGACAAGCGGCGTCCGGCCGCGGCGCTTCAGGCGCAGCTGGTGGGCGACGAACGCGCCGAGCACGGGCACCGAAGCAACGAGCATCGAGTCCAGCCAGAGCGGCCAGCCGAGCTCGTGGCCCTGGACGAGCGGGAACACGAGCAGGAACATCCCGACGCCCGCCAGCATGACGCCCCGGACGTCGAGCCCCGACGCCTTCGGCTGTGGCGAAACCGCCGGCAGGAACCGGGCGCCGACGAGCAGCGCCGCCACGCCGACCGGCACGTTGACAAGGAAGATCATCCGCCAGCCGGTGCCGAGCAGATCGGCGTGGATCAACGCGCCCGAGACGATCGGCCCGAGCATCGCCGACAGACCCATGACCGGGCCGAACACCGTGAACGCCTTGCCCATCTCCTCGGGGGCGAACAGGTCGCGGATCAGCCCGAACACCTGCGGGAGCATCAACGCGCCCGCCAACCCTTGAGCTGCGCGAGCGCCGATCAACTCGGCCGGTGTCGTCGCTGCCGCGCAGGCGGCGGAGGTCAGCACGAACGCGGCCATCCCGACCAGCAGCACGCGCTTGCGACCGTACAGGTCGCCGAGCCGCCCGCCCGTCAGCAGGCCGATCGCCATCGCCAGCGTGTACGCCGCGGTGACCCACTCGATCACCGTGTACGAACCGCCGAGATCGCGCCGGATCGCGGGCGCGGCGACCTGGGCGATCGTCGAGTCCAGCAGGTCCATCGCGGCGGCCGCGACAGCGGCCGCGAACGCCAGCCAGCGCCAGCGTTGAGGAGCGCTACCAGCAGACATCAGTTACCTCCGACTTGTTGAATGGAACGGAACACTACGTTCCACAATAGCAGAACGGAATGTTTTGTTCCACTAAGTTGCTATGCTCTCCTCAATGCCCGCTCCTCCTCCGCTCTCCGGCCGCCGCGCACAAGCGGCACGTAACGACGAGCTGATCCTTGAATCCGCGCGCGCGGTGTTCCTCGCCGATCCGAGCGCGCCGATCAGCGAGGTCGCCAAGCACGCCGGCGTTGGCATCAGCGCGCTGTACTTGCGCTACGGCAGCAAGGAGGAGCTGCTCCGAAAGCTGTGCCACGACGGTCTGGCGAGGTTCGTTTCCGAAACCGAAGCCGCGCTCGCCGATGAGCGCGACGCATGGACGGTGTTCGCGGATTGGATGGGCCGTCTCGTGGATGCCGACACAAGCTCGCTGACGCTCGCGCTGGCCGGCACGTTCACCCCGACCGAGGAGATGTTCGCGCTAGCCGAGCGCGCGAACGAGCTGTCGGACTCGCTGTTCGAGCGCGTCAAGCCCGTCCTGCGGCCGGACCTCGAGCTTCACGATCTCTCGCTTCTGTTCGAGGTCCTGGCAGCCGTCAAAGTCTCCGATCGGCGCCGCACGATGGAACTGCGCCGCCGCTACCTGGCGTTGGTGCTCGACGGCATCAGGCCGCCGGCCCAGGCAGCATCGCTGCCCGGGCCGGGGCCCAGCTGGTCTGAGATCAACGAGCGCTGGGCGACCTGATCGGCGATCGCCCGCCTCACCGACGGGCTTCGAGGACGAGGTTGAACGGCGTCTCGGTCGCGCGGCGAAAGCGCGTGAAGCCGCCCGCGGTGACGACTTCACGGAGCCGGCCCTCCCCGGCCTGGGCGCCGAGCGCGAGCCCGACCTCCTGATCGCGCGAGGCCGGCGTGCAGACGAGCGTCGAGGCTCCGTAGAACACGCGGCCGACCGGATTGAGGTTGTCCTGCAGCCGGTCGCCGGCGAACGGCTCGACGATCATCCACGTCCCCTCCGGCGCGAGCGTCCCGAGCACGTGCGCCGCGGCCCCGACCGGGTCGCCCATGTCGTGCAGGCAGTCGAACATCGTCACGAGGTCGTAGCCGTGGGGCGGGCGGGCCGGATATTCCTTCGCGGCCGCCACCTCGAAGCTGACCCGCCCGTCGAGCCCGGCCTCCGACGCCGCGCGCCGGGCGTGAGCGATCGACGCCTCGTGGTAGTCGAAGCCGACGAACTCCGAGCGCGGGAACGCCTCGGCCATCAGGATCGTCGAAGCGCCGTGGCCGCACCCGACGTCGGCCACCAGTCCGCCCGAGTCGAGCTTCGCCTGGACGCCGTCGAGCGCCGGGATCCAGGACGAGATCAGATTCGCCGCGTAACCGGGGCGGAAGAACCGCTCGGTCCCGGTGAACAGGTCATGGTGGTGCTCGTGCCATCCGACCCCGTCGCCGCTCTGGAACGCCTTGGCGATCTTCTCCTCGTCCTTGACCAGGGATGTCGCCAGCTGGAACGCGCCCGGCACGAACGCCGGGCTGCCCTCCTGCGCGAGCGCCAGCGACTGCTCCGGCGTCAGCGAGAACACCTCCGCCTCCGGGTCGTATGTGACGTAGCCGCCGGCGGCCTGATTGGACAGCCACTCCCGCACGTAGCGCGCGTCGGTGCCGGTCCGCTCGGACAGCTGCTCGGGGGTCATCGGGCCGCCGTCGGCAAGCGCCCGGTACAGCCCGAGCCGGTCGCCGATCACGACCAGCGCCGCACTCATCGCCGCGCCGAGGTCGCCGACGAAGCGGCCCATGAACTCATCCAGCTTGGCTTGATCAATTGTGTCGGCAGGGGTCGACATCAGCGCTCGTCCCAGACCTGAACGATCGTCTGACCGGAGATCGCGCCGTTGTCGAGCTCGATCAGGGTCGCGCACAGCACGTTGACCCCGTCGGGGTACCGGCACGCCTGCACATACGCCGCGCCGCTCTCGTCGGCGACCCGGCGCCCGACCGAGTGGGTCATGTCGCGGCCGTAGGTGTCCTCGAGCCAGCTCTTGATCTGCTCGCGGGTGTCGAGCACCCGGGGCGAGCAGGGCTGGGAGAGCTTGTCGACGATCGTGACCGTCGCGTCCGGGCCGTACATCGACAGCTGCGTCGATGCGTCGCGCTCCTGTGCGGCGCGTGCGAAGCGATCGAGGTCGAATGTGGTGATGGTGCTCACGGCGTCCTCCTTTGGTGGTTTGCGTGCCATGCGGTGAGCACCCTCGCGGATGCCTGTCCGATCGCCGTCAAACGAGCGTCAAAGCGATCCGGCGGTACGCTTGACGCCGTGCTCCACGTGCGTCTGCTGGGGACGCTCGAGGTCGAGCTCAACGGGACCGCCGTCGAATCGCCGGCCTCACAGCGCCCATGGACCGTGTTCGCCTATCTGGCGCTCGCCGGCCGTCCCGTGCCCCGGGCGGAATTGGCGTCGCGGTTCTGGCCGGACGTCCTCGACCAGAGCGCGCGCGGGAGCCTCCGCAGCGCGTTGTGGGCTCTGCGGCGCGAACTCGGGGAGTCGCTGACGGTGGATGATGTGCGCGTCGGGCTCCCCGACGACGATGGGCTGTGGGTCGACGTCCGCGAGTTCGATCGGCTCGCCACGGATGATCCGGAGGCCGCGCTGGCGCTATGCGACGGTCGCGGCGCGTTGCTCGAGGAGATCGATGACGACTGGGCGCTGTCGGCCCGCGAACGGCATCGCGAGCGGGTGATCGACTTACTGGAAGCACTCGCGGCCGCACGGGAGCGGAGCGGCGAGCTCCGCGCGGCGATCGAGTTGACGCGCCGCCAGGTGGACGGTGACCCGTTCGACGAGCAGGCCCATCGTCGGCTGATCACGCGGCTCGACGGCGCCGGCGATCGTGCCGGCGCGCTGCGCGTCTACCGCACCCTGGCCGACCGCCTGCGCCGAGAGCTCGGCGTGACGCCCTCCACGGCAACCCGCGAGCTGGCGCAAGCGCTGCGCGCCGAGGGCTCAACCCCGGCGCCGGCGCCGCTTCCGGCCGCCACTGCGCCCGTGCCCGGCCTGCTGGCGCTGGTCGGACGCGACAGCGAGCTGGCCGAGCTCGAGCAGGCGTGGCGGGGCGTTGCCGCCGGCGCCGGCGCGGCGGCCGTGATCCGCGGCGAAGCGGGGATCGGAAAGACACGGCTGGCGACAGAGCTGCGGCTCCGGGTCAGCGCCGGCGGCGGTCGGACCGCGACCTGCGCGGCGCTGGACCTCGGCGGGACCGCACCGCTCAGCCTGTGGGCCGAGCTGATTCGCGAGCTGCTGCCGTCACTGCCCGCGCCCCCACCCGAGGCATCGTGGCCAGATGACCTGGCGGTGCTCGCCTCGGAGCTTCCGGCCCACTTCGCACGCGGGGCCACACCGAGCTCCGCGATCGCGCCCGACCTCCAGCGGACGCGGTTGTTCGAAGCGGTCGTCGCCCTGCTCGGTTGGGCGGCATGCGAGGTGCCGCTGCTGCTCGTGCTCGAGGATGTGCACGCCGCCGACACGCCGAGCCTGGAGCTCGCCGGCTATGCCGCCCGGCGTGCGGCCGGACTGCGTGTGATGATCGTGATCACCAGGCGCGAGCTCCCGCAGCGCGCCGACGCCGACCGGCTCGAACACGCGCTCCGCGCCCGCGGCCTGCTCGCGTGCGAGCTCGATCTGGGACCACTGGATGCTGCTCCGGTCGCGCAGCTCGCGCGCGAGGCGGCAGCTCTGAGCGACGAGGACGTGACGCGCGTGGTCGAGCGTTCCGAGGGCAACGCGCTGCTCGCCGTCGAGAGCGCGCGGGCGTTCGGGCGCGGCCGGGAGGGGGTCGCGCCAAGCCTCCGCGGATCGGCTCGTGCAACGCTGGCGCCGCTGGACGGCGACGCTCGCACGGTGGTCGAGACCGCGGCGGTGGCGGCTCGCCACGTCGACGCGACCGAGCTCAGCCGGCTTCCGCTCAAGGATCCCGAGGCCGCGGCCGCCGGCGCGCTGCAGACGGGAATGCTGCTCGCCGCCGGTGGCGGGATCGGATTTCGCCACGCGCTGCTACGGGACGCCGTGTACGAGGAGATCGCCGAGCCCCACCGACGCGGATTGCATCGTCGCTGGGCGGACACGCTGCTCGCGAGCGAGCAAGCAGGGGCGATCCCGCGCCCCGCTGAGGTGGCCCGCCACCTGCGGCTCGCGGGCGCCGACGCCGACGCCGTCCCACAGCTCGTTCGCGCCGCGGCCGCGGCGCGAGGAGTGGCCGCACTCGAGGAGTCGGGCGGCTATCTGCAGGAGGCGCTCTCGATCGCGCCGGGCCGAGCCGATCTATGGCTCGACCTCGCCGAGCTCGAAGCGTGGCTGGTGCGCCGCGACCAGGCCGAGGCGGCGTTCGCCTCAGGGCTGGCCCTGCTCGAGCAGGACGACGCGGTCGACCCGCTGGCGCTCCCACGCGCGTGGTTGCGCCGCGCGCGCGCCTATCACGGGCCGATTTGTGTCCCGCGCGCCGTGCTCGAGAGCGCACGAAACGCGATCACGCTGCTCGAGCGGCTCGAGCTCCCCGCCGAGGCCGAGCGCAGCGAGGCGCTCGCGGCGTGCGCCTGGGCGGAGGCGGTGGCGGGCAGCGTCGACGAGGCAGAGCGGCTGCTGAGTGAGTTGAACACGAGGTTCCGCGCCTCCGACGATCTGCGGACCTACGACACCGGCCACGCCCGCGCACTGGCGCTCATGCGCCGCGGCCGATTTACCGATTCCTACGGCCCGTTCATCGCTGCGGGCGAGGCGATCGCCCGCGCCGGGCGCCCGGACCTGACCTATGACTGCTGGGCCAACGCCGCGGGCGCCGCAACGGCCGCAGGCGAGTTCGAGCGGGCGCTCGAATTCCTCGACCGCGGGCTGGCGGCGACCGCGGGACTCGGGCTGCAAAGTCTCGAGATCCACATGCTGGCCGCCAGGGCATTCGTTCTGAGACGCCTCGGCCGCGTCGACGACGCCCGGTCGGACATCGACGCCGAGCAGGTTCTCGCCGAGCGGCTCGCGCAGCCTGAGCTGCTCGCGATGGCCAGCCATGACCGCGGCCTGGCCGCTTTGCACGCAGGCCAATACGCCGACGCCGCCCGGCTGCTCGCGGCGGCGCTCGTCGACGGCGCGCCGATCAGCCGGCCACTCACCCGCCTCGCGCTCGCCGAAGCGCTCGCCCGCAGCGGACAGCCGTCCGCGGCCGCCGAAGAGCTGCGGGAGACGGTGCTCGAGCCGGTGCGGCCGAGCGACTTCCCGGCGACGCTCGTGCCCAGGCTCGCGCGGGCGCAGGCGCTGATCGCCGCCGCGCGCGGCGAGCACGACGAAGCGGAGCGCCGGCTCGAGGAGTCGATCGCCGGTTGGGAACGGCTGCTCGAGCGCACGATCCGCGCGGACAGCATGACGACGGTGCTGGCCGACCTCGGCCGTCCGGTCGTCGGGCTCGTCGAACCCGAAACCGAGCTCGCGCGAGCGCGCACCGAGCTCGTCGAAATCAAGGCAGCTGCCGGAAAGGGCAAACCGAATGCCATCGTTCCATGACACCGCGACCACAGCCGCGCCGCCCGAGGAGGTTTGGAAGCTGCTGTACGACCCATCGAGGTTCCCGGACTGGTGGGCCGGGATCGAGACCGTCGAGGTCAAGAGCGACGGCGAGTACACGATGTATCCGGACGGCTATCCCGACTTCCCGATGGCCCAGCTGCTCGACACCCAGCGCGACCAGCACCGGGTGACGGTCTCTTGCCTGGTTTCGGACCTGCGGTTCGAGTGGCGACTCGAACCGGCGGGGACGGGCACGCTGATCACGGTCGACGTCGAGATCCCCGATGCCGAGGCCCATCGCCTCGACGCTCAGCGCGATGTGATCAGTAGCTCGGTGAGGCGGCTCGCCGAGCTCGCCGGCCGCTGAGAGCTCAGTCGAGCACGGTTCCGGCAGGCAGCGTGCGCGGTTCGGGCGCTTCGAGCTCGACCGAACCGCTGACCACGACACCCGCGCCAAACGTGACATCTCCGCGCACCACCAGCCGCTCCGCGTGCACAAGCGACGGCGGTCCGTCCGGGAACCGCGCCTCGAATTCATCGAGCAGCTTGTAGTAGGTCGGGTCAAGCTCGACGAACGGCAGCCCGCTCGTACGTTCCGGTACCGGCTCGACGACCGAGTCCTGCGATACCGCGTAAACGTCTGAGCGGAGCACGAGCAGATCGTCGGTGGTCTTGACCGGCGCGAACCTCGTGCGCGGGACTTGGAGCACGCGCGCCCCTTCGAACAGCCCGATCGCGGCGCCCATCGCGCTCTCGAGCTGGAGCACTTTCGGGGATCCGCTGTCCCGCGGATCGACCGTCTTGCGGTTGACGATCAGCGGCAGCTCGAGCACGCCGCCGGCCTCCTCGAGCGCTTGCACCAGCGCGCGCAGGTCCACCCACAGGTTGTTGGTGTTGTAGTAGCGCCAGCGTCGGTAGTCGCGGAACGAGTCCAGATCCTCCGGCGGCGTCTGCGCTACCTCTCGCAGGATCAGCTGCCCGTCGTCCCTCCGGCGGGCGATGTGGCCCGCCTTGCGCTCGGCTTCGGTCCCCTCGATCACCTCCATCAGGAACGGGATCCGCTCGCCGGTCACGAACGCCGCCACCCTCGGGTCGAGCGTCGCGCCGAGGTTGTCCGCGTTCGAGATCATCGCGTAGTCGATCCCGCTCTCGAGCAAGGTGGCGAGGGTGCCGGAGCGCTTGAGCGCCCCGTACACGTCGCCGTGGCCCGGAGGGCACCACTCGAGCGCGGGCTCGCGCGGCCAGCTGACCGGCGCAAGCGTCTCGGCGTCGAGCTTCGGAATCATGCTCTGGAGGAACTCGATCGGCACCGGTTGCTCGACGACCTCGGGGTATGCGTTGAGCGCCTCGAGCGTGTCCGTCTGCGTCGCCTCGCTGTCCATCAGCATCAGTGGCATGCCGATGCCGTAGCGGTGACGCAGCGCCAGCGTCTGGGCGACGATCAGGTCGAGGAACGAGCGGCCGTCGCGCGCCTCCATCAGCGATTTGGGCCGCCGCAGACCCATTGTCGTCGCGAGTCCGCCGTTGAGCTTGATCACCGCCACGCGACCGAGGGCTTCCGCCGCCTGCTCAGCCGACGGCAGCTCGAGCTCGTCGAGCCTCGTGACCTCGGCGGCCGGCTCGAGATCGGCGCTCGCCGTCAGCCCCGAATCGCCGCCGCTCAGCCGCTCGTATGCACGGGTGAACGCGCGCACGGCGTCCTCGTCCTGGCCCGCCGCCCGCATCTTCTCCGCTGCTGTCATGAGGCCGTCTGCGGTCATCGGCGCGTCATTGTGCCTGTTGCCAGGCGCCGGGGCCGGGACGGACCTCGATCGCACCCGGTGGCGTCGCCGCGTCCGGCGCGAACAGCCCCAATACGTGGCCGCCAAAGCCACCGCCGATTAGCCGCGCACCGATCGCTCCGGCGTCGCGCAGCGCTTGTACCGTCGCCTCGACCGCCGGCGTCGAGACGTCGTATTGGTCGCGGAGGCTCGCGTGCGAGGCGTTCAGCAAGCGGCCGAGTGCGGGGAGATCGCCGGCATCGAGCGCTCGCACCGCGGCCTCGACGCGCACGTTCTCTCTCAAGACATGGGTGGCGCGGGCATCAAGCGGCTCCGGCAGGCGTACGACCGCCTCGAGTGTCGCCTCGCGGAGGCTGTCGAGACCGAGCAGCTCGCACGCGCGGATGCACTCGGCCCGGCGCTCGTTGTAGCCCGACGCCGCGTTCTCGTGCCGCTCGCCCGAGTCGAGTACGGCGAGTCGGTATCCCGCCAGACGCATCGGCGTCGTGTCCATCGCGAGCGAGCGGAACAGCTCAGCGGCTGGCGGCACGGCCGCGCCGGAGATCGTCAGCCGCGCGTCGCCGACCGCCACCCCGCTCCGCTCCGCTTGAGCTCAGCGACCGCGCCGCGCACGAACGCCGCCCACCCGCTCCGCGCCGACAGAGCGCCATCAAGCCCGAACTCGTCACGCTCCCCCAGGTCCGCGGCGATCGTCTCGATCCGTCGTGCCGCCTGCGCGCGGGCGACCACCGTCACGCCGACCTCGATCGCGAACGGCAGCGCCAGCCCGTGGTTGTAGTCGGTGTGCTCACCGATCAGGTTGACGCGCCCCGGAGCGAAGGCGGTGAGCTGATCTGGAGCGAAGACGGTGACGTCGTCAGGCACGCTCACCAGTGTCCCGGGTGACGAGCCGGCCCGCTGGGTCTATTCGACGGTCAGCGGCTTTCCGGGCGCGTCGATCGCGCGAATCGACGTGAAGAACGTGGCCGCGAGCCAGACGCTGAAGGCCGCGAACGGAACCCACAGCGCGAACGCTCCGTCCCAACCGAACGCGCCGGTCTTGAAGAACACGGCCGGAGCACCGCCGGCGTACGCGACGGCAACGGCGAGATCCAGATAGCCGAGCCAACGTGGGTACAGCGGGCGCGCGCTCCGGTCCATCAGTACCGCGATCCCCACCGCGGCAACCTCGATGCATCCGGGCGAGACCGCCCAGTAGAAGATCGTCGAGCCGACGTCGTTGAGCAGCTGTGTCCCCCCGGCGGCCCGGTCGGGACGGAACGCGGCGGCCGCCCACAACAGCACCGGGATCAGGAACATCAGGAAGAACACCGTTCCCGCGATCAACTGGGTGTAGGCAAGCGGCGCCAGGCGGGGGTTACTGGCCTTCAGCTGCAGCGTGACCAGCACCAGGAATGGGAGCATCAGCGGAGCGCCCATCATGGCCATCAGCAGGCCGACCCTCAGGTGGTCGGCGTTGCTCCTGTAGTACTCGGCGATCTGCGAGGCGCTGTCCGCGCCTGACGGGGCGGGCACGATCCCAGCGACAACGAGCAGACCAACCCCGATCAGCGCGCCGCCGATCAGTCCACACCAGGCGCATCCGACCTGAAGGCGCCGATCCACGCCGCGAACGCTAGGCGCGCGATCGGACAGACCCCGTAGATGGGCGACGGGTGCGCTACCCTGAAGGAGTCAGATAGCGAGGGCAACCCGAGGGCGAGACCTTCACTGAACGTCCCCTTCCCGCGTAAGCCGCCTGATCTTCTGATGGCCGAGAGTCCACCCACGGGTGGGCTTTCCGCGTTAACGGGCGCGCAAGCAGTCGCGACGGAGGCGCCGGCTCAGGGCAGGATGTCGTTCAGCGTCGCCGTGAACTCGTTGCCCGACTCCTCGAGCTCGCCCTCGATGTGCAGGCGCGCCCGACCGGTATCGGTCCACAGGTCGAGGAAGTAGGACCAGCCCGGCAGCTCCGGATCGTCGGACTTGGTGATCGCCTCGACCTGGTAGGTCTCGCGCGGCGGCAGCACCAGCGCCTCGGGGCAGTCCTCCTCGACGCGCCGGCGGAGGTCCTCGGCGTCAAGCGCGCCACCGGACGCGGCCTGAAGCTCGTCGTACTCGCCATCCACGACGAAGCCGACGATGTCCTGCAGTGCTCGATAGATCGGGTCGGGCATCAACTCGAGCGTCTCGATGACCTCCCCGGGTCCGCCCAGCGCATCGCTCGGCGGCAGGTCGAGCCGGCCGTAGAAGTAGTCCTCACACGCCGCGCGCGCCTGGCGGCGGATGCTCCTGGGCAATCCCGCGGCGCCGAGTGCAAACCCCGCCGCATCGATCGCCTCCTCGAGCGTGCCGTGACGGCGCGTCAACTGCGCTGTGACCGCGCGACCGTGCTCGGAGTCGCGCGCGATCGAGGAGCCGTCCAACAGAATCGAGGGAGCATCGTGGCGGCTGTAGCCCGCGCAGGTTCGCACCGCAGAGTGAAGGACGATGAGGTGGTCGCCCATTACCGCTCTGCGTGGGACGGGCCGACGTCGTGCGTCATCCCGGTTCGATCAGGTTGCCCGGCGCCCGTCAGCACGCCCTTGATGTACTCGAGCTCGGTCTCGTACACGTGGGCCGACTTGACGACCATCACCAGCCGGCCGACGGGCACGCCGAGCGCGTCAGCGACCTCGCGCTGCAGCGAAGCCAGCTCGACCAGGTTGCCGTAGCCCTTGGCGCCGAAGTCGATGCTGTGCGCGTACACGACCAGCTCAACGGCACCGTCCGGAAGCCAGAAATCGAGCATGCCGACACAGGGGATGTACGTCGTGTCGGTATGCGGTTGGAATGTGGTGATCGTCGCCGAACGCGACGCAGGGTCCGCGCGGAGCCGGTCGATCACCCACGCGATCTGGTCACGACCGGAACGGGCGTAGTCGAATAGCCGCGTGGCGTAGCTGTCGGCATCACCGAGGGCAGCCACGCGCGTGCGCTCGGTGAAGTTGGCGTGCATCCACGCCAGTCGCTCAGGTTCCGCATGCGTCGCGATGATCTCATCGTCGGGGTCCGGCCGCTCCACCACCACGGTGATCAGCGAGATCTCTCGGATCGGCTGCTCGTCGTACCGGCTGGCTACGCCGCTGGCGAGGATCCGCTCGGCCACAGCCAGCCACGACTCGCCGAGCGTACCCGAGCTCAGAACGGTCGGTTCGTCGAAGGCCGCTCGCGTCGCCAAGACCTCATCGTACCCCGGCGAATTCGACGGCATCTCCGTGCACCGATAAGTTCGGCGCCGTCCCGCGGTCTACTTTGGGGAATCGACAGCGATGTTGGAGGCTGAGTCTGAAATGAGCGCGATCACCCATCTGTACGCCGGCGTCCCGGTAGCCGACCTCGAAGCCAGCATCGACTGGTACACGCGGTTCTTCGGGCGCGATCCCGGCTTTCGAGCCGGGCAGGAGATCCTCTGGGAGATCGGGCCGGCCGCCACGCTCTTCATCGAGCCGAACGAGGAGCGCGCGGGCACGGGGCGGATCACCCTGTCGGTGACCGGGCTGGACGGGCTGCTTGAGTCCCTCGCCGCCCGGCGAATTCACCACGAACCGATCGAGACCTACTCCAACGGCGTCCGCCACGTGAAGATCCCGGATCCCGACGGCAACGCGATCGCCTTCGCCGAGCCACCCGATGCCGCATGACCGAGGCCTTGATCGAGCCGTTCGCGCAGGCTCACCTCGATGAGCTGATCAGGCTGGTGGCGGCCGAGGGCTGGAGTGAGTACGCGGACGATGTGCAGCGGACTTACCGTGCGTTGACCGCGCCGGGCGTGACGACGCTCGTCGCGATCGCGGACGGGCGCGTCGCGGGTGCAATCCAGGTCCAGTCGGATGGCCTCATCCAGGCCCACGTGTCGATGCTGCTGATCGACCGGAGCCGAAGAGGAGGCGGGCTCGGCTCGAGGCTTCTGCGCGAGGGCCTCGAACGCGCGGGTGGCGTGCAACTGGACATCCGCACTCGGACCGAGGGCTACTACGAGCGGCTTGGCGCGAGCCGCTCGCTCGGCTTCCGTCTCAGGCGCGAGGATCTCGGGCTCCGGGCAGACACCACTTAGATCGGGCGAGCGGCTAGGAAGGCTCCCGGCCGAGGAAGTCCTGGACGAGAACCGGCGATTCGTGGATCGACACCACCAGCAACGGGGCATCCCCGGTGTTGCGGAATCCGTGCGGAGTCTCGGCGGGCACGGAGATCACCCGCTCACCCCGGACGTCGAGGACCGTATCGCCCGCCGTCCACCTGCCCTCGCCCTCCAGGAGGACGAACGTCTCGCGATACGGGTGGACGTGGAGCTCAACGAAGCCGGCAGGAGGTGTTCGCACGATGAACATCGTGATGCCGGCGCCGGCCCGCGGGCCGCCCTCGAACAGGGCAGCGGTCGGGCCGATGCGGAGTTCCTCGAGGTCGATCGACGCGACCGTCTGCTCCGCGACACGATCGATGTTTGCCTGCGACGACATTGCCTGATCCTCTCGGTCGGGGTTGGCATCCATAAGACCGACGGCATCCCGTGTTCTCATCGCACAGGGAACGCGGAAACCGGCCTCTCGGAGGGCCTTACGCGTAGCTGCGCCTGATCACGACGTGGTGGCGCGTGTCGTTCAGCGTGACCAGCCAGCGCTCGTCGGACCGGAACCTCCGCCGCGGGCCGACGACGATCGACGAGCAGACCGTGACGCCCGCCGCGAGCGTCGCCACGGGCACGGTTCTGCGGGACTCGCCGCCGGCGTCCCGTGCCATCCTCGCCGCCGTCTCGTCGATCTCGGCCTGGAGGGCGTCCCGCCGCCGCACCAGCGCCCCGCGCTCGGCGGCCAAGCGCTCCCGCTCGGCGCGCGCCTCCTGTTCTCGTCGCTCGATCCCTTTGAGCGCCTCGTCGAACGCAGCGCGACAGGCATCCGCATCCGCCCGCAGCGTCTTGGCGAAGGACAACAGCGTCGCCAGCTCCGCACGCAGCGAGACCCCGCCTTCGTCTCGGCGCAGAGCACGAGCGACACGCGACCGGAGCGCGCTCAGTTGCCGGTCGAGCTCGGTGAGCTCCGTGGGCCCCGAGCCAGGCGCCACGTCGCGAGCGCACACGAGCTGCCCGCCGAGCAAGCTGTCCGTCGCGTCGGCCTCGCGATCGATCGCCGCACGTAAAGCGGCGATTTCATCGCGAACGTCGGTATGCAGCTCAACGGGCACAACCATTCCGCCTACCGGAACGCTAGAGGACGCGGCCGCTGCGGTCCACCCGGTGCCAACTCTCCGCCGGCGTCGCCTCGATGATGCCCGGGCCGATGCGTGTCGGCCGCCAGCCGGCAGCGCCGATCAGCGCTCGCCACTGCTCGGCCGTCCGTTCCCGGCCGCCGGCGAGCGTCAGCATCAGCAGGTCAAGCCACTTCGCGCCGTCCGGCGCGTTGCCGGGCTCGATCACGCTGTCGAGCACGATGAGCCGCTCGCCGGCCGCGGCGCGCACGGTCTCCAGAATTCGCTGCGCCGAGCGGTCGTCCCAGTCGTGGAGGATCGTCGCCAGCAGATGAACGTCGCCGTGCGGGACCGACTCGAAGAAGCTGCCCTCGGCGAACGTGCAGCGATCGCCGAGCGCCCGCTCGTCCCGGACCGTCTGTGGAAGGTCGAAGACGACGCCCCGCATCTGCCCGTGGCGCTCGAGCAGCGCGAGCAGCAGCGAGCCGTTCCCGCCGCCGACGTCGACGACCAGCTCATCACCGCGCCACTCGACGGCCTCGAGCCGCTCCACGCGACCCTGCCAGCCCTGCGCCATCGCTCGGTCGAACGCGGCGCGCTCATCCGGGTGCGCCGCGAACCACGCCCACAGCTCACTACCGTGAACACGCGGGAACGACGGCTCTCCGCTCGTGTCGAGCGCGGCGACCGCCTGCAGCCAGGTGCCGCCAAAGAGGTGTGCGAAATCGTCCCAGCCGTCGCGCGCCAGCAGCTCGGAGGCGAGTGTGTTCGCAAAAACGCCCGGCTCGGTCTCCTCAAAGATGCCGTCGCTCGCGAGCGCGCGCAGGACGCGGTACAGGGCGTCGGCGTCAACGCCCCGCTCGCGGGCGAGCGCCTCGTGGCTTCGCGGACCCGCCGCCAGTGCCTGTGCCACGCGCAGCTCGGCGGCGAGCCCGAGCGCGCGCGTCACCAGTCCCCCGCGCAGCGCGTCCCAGATCGCCGCCTCGGCTCGGCTCATTGGCCGCGGTGGGTCGTGTACTGGGTCCAGATCTCGTCGTAGAGCTCGTGCGCGCGGAAGAAGGGCTCGAGCTCCCGTTCCTCGATGCCGCCGTAAGCCGCGAGCCACCGGTCGATGACGGACTGGTCCGCTCCACGAAACCTCATGCTCATCAGAAACCCGGCGACGTCCCACTGGACGGGTCCGCGGCAGACGTCCTCGAAATCGTTCCAAAGCCACCCGCTGTGGGCCCAGAGCAAATTGCTGAGCGACGCATCACCGTGCAACGGCTGCGCCGGCAGCGCGGTGCTGAACGCGCTCCCCGCGGAGCCGTGAAGGCGATCCCGGAGATCATCGATTGCTGCCCCGGACAGGCTGGGTGTCGGTTGGAACGAGCCGAGCAAGCGATCGAGGTCAGCTCGCAAATCCTGCAGATCCCCGAGCGAACCGCTGAACGCCGACAGGTGTTGATGAAGCTCGCGCATCGCCCGGGCGAGGCCCTCGGCGTCGGCCGGCAGCTCCGGCTGGCGGTCAAGCTCGAGCCACTCCCAGCAGGTCACCCACAAGCCGTCGTGCTCGTACGGTCCGGGCGCGATCAGCGGGCTTGGACGTACCGCCACGCCGAATCGATCCAGAAACCGCAGCACGGCAACCTCTCGCTCGAGCCACCGCCGCGGGTCCTCGTGCAGCACCACCGTCCCGGTCATCACGCGCGCCAGGACAGGCGCCGGCCGGAGGCGGACCATCACGTTGCTGCCGGCATTCACGACCTCCGCTTCCTGGCAGTCGATGCCGCGATCAGCGGCAACGGCTCGCGCCGCGTCGAGGGCTGAGGTGATCAGCGCGCGTGACTGCATCTCCGCAAGCTACAAAGTGAGGATCGCCGCGCTCGCTGCCGGCAGTGTGACGCGGTACCCGCCGCCGGACGCCTTCAGCGGCGTCTCGTGCGGACTCCCGGGCAGCACCCCCGTTGTCGTGCTCGAGCCGAAGCTCTGGCCGCCGAGCGTGACGTGGCCGGTCGCGGCGGCGCTCGGCGCCGACAGCCGCTCGAGCAGCCCGCCCGTGGTACCCGGCGCGCGCACGACCACGTCGTGCGAAGCGTGGGTATCGAAGTTGATCACCACGACACGCAGCTTCCGGTCGGGCCCGAGGGTCGCCCACACGTGAACCGGGCCGCTCCCGGAACTGGGCACCCGGACCAGCCGCGAGCCCGCCGGCGCGGCCTGTGCGAACGCGAGCAGCCCGTAGTAGTCGGGCGCCACCGCGGCCTGCCAACGGCCGCCAGCCTGGCTGAATACCCACAGCGCGTTCGCCGTGCCGAGCTTCGAATGGACGTTGACGCCCTGCACGCCGACCCGCGCCAGCTCGAACATCGCGTCGAGCGACCACAGCGCCGAGGCGAACGTGTTGCTGACGCCGGGCTCACCACCGCACGAGACCGAGTTCGTCTCGTCGAGCCGTAACGGAACGCCGTGAGACGCCGCGACGCGCACCGGCGCGGCGAGGCCGTCGGCAAGCCCGGTCGTCGAGGCCGGCGAGAGCAGCTCGGCGATCGTGACCTTCGGGGCCGTCTGGCACTGCACGAGCGGATACCGGTGCAGCGCGGCGATCCGCACGCGCGGTTCTGACCGGAGGAACGGACCGAGGTCCCCGATATAGCTCGGCGACCCGACGTCGGGCCCGGCCAACGGCACGCGCGGCAGCGCTCGCGCGATCGCGGCGTAATCGTTCAGGTAGTCCCCGAAGCTGTAGCTCCGCGGCCGCCCGTAGTACTTGCGGCCGTGCAGCGCGAACCACGTCTGCGAGCTGTACAGCTCAGGTTCGTTGCCAAGCGCGAGCGCCTCCAGCCACGGGGCGCCGATCCCCGACACGATCGCGCGAGCCTCGGTGGCGGCGACGCTGGCGCTGTCGACTTCGAAGTTGATTCCGAAGATCATGCGAGCGTTGATCGCCGCCGCGAACGACTTCACGACCGCGAGCCACTGCTTCGACAGCGAGTAGCGGACCCCGAGCGGCCGGGCCTTGCCCCGAATCGGATACCACGTCCAATCGGTCGTGTCGCCGCCGAGGCGGATCTCCGGGCGCTGCCCAGGTGAGAGGTTGCGGATCAACTGCTCGAGCACCGGGTTGACGTTGTCCGGATCCGTTCCGGTGAACGTCTCAATCCCGCGTATCTCAAGCGACAGACCGACGAAGCCGGACGGAATCAGCCGCCCGGCCGCCGAGGACCGCACTGTGCCGACGGTCGCGTTCGCAGCGGTCGCCCGCTGCGTCCCGCGATAAGCGGCATCGGCCACGATCCCCCCGGCGACGACCGCGATCACGAGCATGATCGCGGTGCGACTACGCCACGACATCGGCCACCGCAGCCGCGAACTCGTCGACGTCGTCGGCGGTCGTGTCCCAAGAGCACATCCAGCGGACCTCGCCGATCGCCTCGTCCCAGACGTAGAACGCGAACCGCTCGAGCAGCGCCGCCGTCGCCGCGGCCGGCAGCGTCGCGAACACGGCGTTCGTCTGTACGGGACGGGTGATCGTGACGCCGGCGAGCGCCCCGACCGCGTCCGCCAGCCGGGCGGCCATCGCGTTGGCGTTGGCAGCGCCTCCCAACCACAGCGAATCGGTCAGCAGCGCGTCGAACTGGGCGGCGAGGAAGCGCATCTTCGAGGCGAGCTGGAGCGACTGCTTGCGCAGGTACTGCAAGCCGCCCGCGAGCGCAGGGTTCACCACGACCACCGCCTCGCCGCCGAGCAGTCCGTTCTTCGTGCCGCCGAACGACACGATGTCGGCCCCGGCCGAAACCTCGCCCAGGGAGAGGCCGAGGGCGGCGGCGGCGTTCGCCAACCGCGCGCCATCGATATGGAGCACGAGGCCGTGCGCGTGAGCGAGCTCGGCGAGCGCGCCGACCTCCGCCGGCGTGTAGAGCGTCCCGAGCTCGGTGCACTGCGAGATCGAGATCACCCGCGCCTGCGAGGCGTGCTCGTCGCCGACCCGCGCGATCATCGGCGCCGCGAGCGCCGGAGTCAGCTTCCCGTGCTCGCCGGGCACGGGCATCAGCTTGACCCCCGCGATCGCCTCGACCGCACCGCACTCGTCGACGTTCATGTGCGACGTCGAGGTGCAGATCACCGCCTCCCACGGCCGGCAGGCGGCGCGCATCGAGAGCACGTTCGCGGCCGTCCCGTTGAACACGAAGTACGCGCCGGCCCGGTCACCGAACTCAGCGGCCACCCGCGCCGCCACGCCGGCGGAGTAGTCGTCGTGGCCGTACCCGAACGTGTGCCCAGCATTCACGCGCGCGATCGCGTCGAGCACCGCCGCCTGGACCGTCGATGAGTTGTCTGAAGCGAATCCGCGCCCGGAACTCACACCGCGAGCTTAGCCTTCAGGGTCCCGTAGAAGATCGACAGCGGGAATTCGTCGTCCAGCACGAGGTCGACGTACGGCCTCGGATCCTCTACGTCCTCGAACGAACGGACCGCGGCCGCCCACCGCGACCCGACCGCCGGCGACACGGACGCCGCCACCAGATCGTGCGCAGCAGCCCAGTGCCCGAGCTTCGTTCGGTCGATCCCGTTGCGGTACAGCTCGCCGATCTCATCGCGCAGGCCGGCCACCCCTTCGGCGACTCGCTCCCACTCGATCGTCAGCTTGTTGTCGGTCCAGTGCAGGTAGTCGTGGCGGTGCAGGTAGGCGAACAGCAACTGCCCTCCGAGCCCGTCGTAGTTGCGCACCCGCGAGCCTGTGATCGGGAACCGGAGCAGGCGGTCGAGCAGGATCGAGTACTGGACATGGCGCCCGAACGGGACGCCGCTTCGCTCGAGCTCCACCGCCTGAGCGAACGCGGTCAGGTCACAGCGAAGCTCCTCCAGCGAGTACATCCAGTACGGCGCCCGCTGGCGGATCATGAACGGGTCGAAGGGCAGGTCGCCGTGGCTGTGGGCGCGATCGTGGATCAGGTCCCAGAGGATGTATGCCTGCTGCGACAGCGACGGGCTCGACAGCAACAGCGCCGCGTCGGGCGGCACGTTCAGCGCCAGCAGATCGGCCGCCGCGCCGGCCACCCGCCGTAGCCGAGAGGCCTCGCGGTCGCAGAAGATCGCGCCGAAGTGCGCCACGGGCCGGCCTTCGACGGACACCATCTCGGGGAACAGCACCGCGCACTCGGAGTCGTAGCCGCGGGTCGCGGCGAGCAACTCGACCGGCACGAACTTGGGGTTGTCGTACCGCGTCCGCTCGAGCTGGGCGATCCAGTCGGGCCACGGCACGCGGACGATCAGCGCCTCGAAGCACGTGTCGCGCGAGCCGTTCTGTTTGTACATCGGGAAGAACGCCAGATGCTCGATCCCGTTCTCGCGCCGTTGCTCGGGACCGAATGCCTCGAGCGAGCGGGTGAAGTCGGGCTTGCCGAAGTCCCAGGCCCGCAGGTCCTCGAGCGCCCGCTCGAAATACGCCGCCTGATGGGGAAAGCCGGGCGCCAGCTCGCCGAGCGCCGCGGAGATCGCCTCGACGTGCGCGGCCGCAACGCCGCGATCCGCGCCTTCGGCGAGCGACCCGTCGGGCGCCTGCAGCAATGCGAGCGCGTTCGTCTGATCCCGGAGCCGCTCCCACGCTGCGCCGCGGTCGACGCTCACGACCTCCATCCGCCCGTCCGAGCGCGCCGCCCAGTAGGCGATGTTCAGCCACAGCGCACGATGGTCGAGCTCGCCGATGCAGTCGTCGCCGAACAGGTCCGAGTCGCCGAGCACGACAACCCGGCCGGCGCCGTGCTCGGCCGCGACCAGCAGCGGCGCACCGGGTGTCGACGCGCTCTCATGCGTGCGCGCCAGCACGCGCGCGCCGTGGGACGCCGTCACCGTCGTCGCCCGGTAGAAGCAGGCCTCGTTGACGCGCGCGAGCAGGTCGCCGTCACGACCGCGGGCACCCGAGCCCAGCTCCGCCAGCACCCACGTCGGCGCGCCGGCGCAGTGCTCGTAGTCCTGGATCGTGTCGTTCTCGAGCCGCAGCCCGAACCGCTCGAGCAGCTCGTTGACGTTGTTGCCGTACTTGTCCTGCTCGGTCTCGCCGAGCACGACCAGGCCCCCGCCGGCGGCGACGAAGGACTCGATCGCGTCCAGCTCGTCCCCGCTCAGGCGCGGCGACCCGGTCCCGGTCGTCCGCTCCCACTTCGGGTCCGATGGGTGCGCGAGCACGAGCACGTCGCACCCGGCGAGCGTGCCGGCGCTGAGCGGCTCGTCGACGTTGGCGCGCACGGCGAAGTCGCGCTCGGACAGCGCCGCGGCGGCGCGGTTGTACGACGCGTCGCCCGGATGGGCCGGCTGCATCACGCTCGCCAGCTCGAGCCGGATCGTCCACGCCTCGCTGTGCGCCTCGTCGAACAGAATCTGCATCGCATGGAGCCTAGCCATCGTGCCGACAGCTGTCGATGCGGATCTGAACGCACTATTATTCAGAAATCAACGTATGGACGATGTAGATCGCAAGATTCTTGCGCTTTTGGTCGAGGACGGCCGGCGCACTTACGACGACATCGCGCGCCAGGTCGCGCTGTCGGCGCCCGCCGTCAAGCGCCGCGTCGACCGGCTCCGCTCGAGCGGCGCGATCACCGGCTTCACGGCAGTGCTCGACCACTCGGCGCTAGGCGATCACACCGAAGCGCTCGTCGAGCTGTTCTTCGCCCCCGGCACCCAGCTCGACGCCGTCGGCGACACGCTCCGCGCGCACCCCGAGGTGCTCGAGGCGTGGAGCGTCACCGGCGAGGCCGACGCGATCGCCCGCGTCCGCACGCACGACAACAGCGACCTCGAGCGGTTGATCCGCGA
The DNA here is from genome assembly GCA_963712675.1 of uncultured Solirubrobacteraceae bacterium. Lineage (GTDB taxonomy): Bacteria > Actinomycetota > Thermoleophilia > Solirubrobacterales > Solirubrobacteraceae > Palsa-465. The sequence goes on along the minus strand of CAVQJF010000010.1, from coordinate 360,588 downwards.
GCTGCAGCGCGACGGGCAGGTGGTGCGCACCCGCTCGCAGGTCGTGCTGTCGAGGCTCGTCCGGCGATAATCGGTCCACGTTGCGTGCGTTGATCGCAGCCGTTGCCGCCGGTGTGTGTGCGCTGGTCTCGACCGCGGATGCGCTCGCGCGCGTCGGATCGATCGGCGAGGCGCCGCTCGGCGCAAGCGTGAATACCTACCTGTTCGGCCTCGCCCCCGGATCGGACGGCGATCTCTGGTTCACCGACCTCGGCTGCATGGGCCGCGGCAGGTGCTCGATCCTCCGGCTGACGCCGCGGGGCCGGATCGCAGCGTTCGCGCGTGGACTCAATCGCGGCAGCATCCCGTACTCGATCGCCGCCGGGGCGGATGGCGATCAATGGTTCACCGACGAGGGCAGGACGCCGGCGATCGGGCGGATCACCCCGAGCGGGCGGATCCGGGAGTTCTCGCGCGGGCTGCGCCGCGGTAGCGAGCCGTTCGAGATCGTCCCCGGGCCGGGCGGCGAGGAGTGGTTCACCGACCAGGGGCGGAGGCCGGCGATCGGGCGGATCACGCCGGGCGGCCGGATCACGGAGTTCTCGCGCGGGCTGCCGGCCGGCAGCGCGCCCTTCGGGATCGCGGCCGACGCGCGCGGAGGGCTGTGGTTCACCAACCACGGCTGCAACAGCGGCCAGGGATCGTGCGCGGTCGGCCGGATCACCACCGCCGGCGCGATCACGGAGACGACCACCGGCCTGCGCCCCGGGAGCGAGCCGCTCGGGGTCGCGCCAGGTCCGGGCGGGGATCTGTGGTTCGCCGATTCCTCAGGGGCGATCGGGCGGATCACTCGTGGTGGACGCATCACCGAGTTCACGGGCGGCCTGCGGAGTGGGAGCTCGCCGGTCGCGATCGGCGCCGGGCCCGACGGGAACATGTGGTTCAGCGACGAGGGCGCCAGCGCGGTCGGCAGGATCACGCCCGCCGGCGTGATCAGGGAATTCAGCTCGGGGCTACAGGTCGGGAGCCTGCCGGCGGCGATCATGCCCGCCGCGGACGGCAAGCTGTGGTTCACCGACGAGAGCCAGTCGACCGCGATCGGCCGCGTAGCGACCGGCGCGCCGGCGGCGGTCAGGGCACGGCCGTCGGTCATCGGCACGCCGGCGCCGGGCCACACGCTGACTTGCACGGGCGCGCGGTGGGCGACGTGGGCGCGCCTCAAACCGTCGCTGCGCCTGTTCGGGTTCGACGGCTATCGCTGGCTGCGCGACGGCGTTCCGATCGCCGGCGCGCGCGGCCGCTCGCTCGCTGTCACCGCCGCCGAACTCGGCCACCGGCTTTCGTGTCGCGAGACGGCGAGCTACCCGGCTCCGTTCTCGGTCACGGCCGTGGCGACGAGCGCCGCGAGGCGCGTTCCGTAGCAGCAGCCCCAACCTTGCCACACCCGTGTCAAGGTTCGGTACCATTGATCGATGCCCGACTTCCTCGCCGCCACCCGTGACCGTGTAATCGTCTTCGACGGCGGCATGGGCGCGACGCTCGAGATGTTCGATCTCAGTGTCGAGGACGACTACAAGCTCCCCGGCCGCTGCCACGAGGCGCTGGTGCTCAACCGCCCCGACGTGATCGAGGGCGTGCACACGTCGATGCTCGACGCGGGCGCGATCGTCCTCGAGACCGACACGTTCCAGGCCTCGCGGCTGAAGCTCTCTGAGTGGGGACTCGAGGACCACACGCTCGAGATCAACACGAAGGCTGCCCAGATCGCGCGCAAGGCGGCGGGCGAGAACCGATTCGTCGCCGGCTCGATCGGCCCCACCGGCTACCTCCCCGCCAGCGACGACCCGACGCTCGGCCAGATCACGTTCGCCGAGCTCGTGACGGTGTTCACCGAGCAGGCGACCGGGCTCGTGCAAGGCGGCGCCGACCTGATCATCATCGAGACCGCGCAGGACATCCTCGAGGTCAAGGCGGCCGTGTTCGGCGCCCGCGAGGCGTTCAAGGTCCTGAACCGGCAGGTGCCGATCCAGTGCAGCGTCTCGCTGCTGCCGAACGGCGGCAAGATGCTGCTCGGGACCGATATCAGCGCCGTGCTGGCGACGCTGGAGGCGCTCGACATCGACGTGATCGGGCTCAACTGCTCGACCGGTCCCGAGGACATGCGCGACGCGATCCGCTTCCTCGGCGAGTTCAGCCCGCTCCCGGTCCACTGCATCCCGAACGCCGGGCTGCCGCTGCAGGGGCCCGACGGCGAGACGATCTTCCCCGAGCAGCCGGAGCCGCTCGCGAAGGTGCTCGGCGAGTTCGTCGAGCGCTACGGCGTGTCGATCGTCGGCGGCTGCTGCGGGACGACGCCCGAGCACATCCGCGCGATCGCAGAGCGCGTTCAGGGACGCACGCCGGGCGAGCGTCCCGAGCGCCGTCCCCCCCATCTGTCGAGCATGATCGCCGCGACGCCGCTGGTGCAGGACCCGCGCCCGACGCTCGTCGGCGAGCGGGTCAACTCGCAGGGCTCGCGCAAGGCGAAGGAGCTGCTGCTCGCCGACGACTACGACGGCCTCGTCGTGGTCGCCGAGGACCAGGTGACGGGCGGCGCCCACGTGCTCGACATTTGCGTCGCGCTGACCGAGCGCCAGGACGAGGACGAGCAGATGCGCCAGGTCGTGAAGCGGATCAGCCTCACCCAGCCGGCACCGATCCAGGTCGACTCGACCGAGCCCGACGTCATCGATCTCGCGCTGCAGCAGATCCCGGGCCGCGCGATCGTCAACTCGATCAACCTCGAGGCCGGCCGCGACAAGCTCGATCGCGTCGTGCCGATCGCGAAGGCCCACGGCGCGGCGCTGATCGCCCTGACGATCGACGAGGTCGGGATGGCGAAGACGGCCGAGCGCAAGCTCGAGATCGCCCAGCGGCTCACGGAGCTGTGTTGCGACGAGCACGGGCTCGACCGCGAGGCTCTGATCTTCGATTGCCTGACGTTCACGCTCACGACCGGCGACGACGAATGGAAGCCCTCGGCGATCGAGACGATCGAGGGGATCCGGCGGGTCAAGAGCGAGATCCCCGGCGTCAAGACGTCGCTCGGCGTCTCGAACGTCTCCTTCGGAGTCGGGCTGCCCGCGCGAAGTGTTTTGAACAGCGTGTTCCTGCACCACTGTGTCGAGGCGGGCTTGGACCTGGCGATGGTCAACCCGAACCACATCACCCCGTACGCCGAGATCGTCGAGGAGGAGCGCCAGCTCGCCGACGACCTCGTCTTCAACCGCCGCGAGGACGCGCTCGAGCGGTTCATCGCGCACTTCGAGTCCAAGGGTCCCGAGGAGGCGGCGGAGAAGGCCAACCCGACCGAGGGGATGGAGCCCGAGGAGGCGCTCCACTACCACATCCTCAGGCGCAAGAAGGAGGGCGTCGAGGAATGGATCGACGCGTCCGTGGAGAAGATCGGGGCGGTCCCGACGCTGAACAACGTGCTGCTGCCGGCGATGAAGGAGGTTGGGGACAAGTTCGGCGCCGGTGAGCTGATCCTGCCATTCGTGCTCCAGTCGGCCGAGGTGATGAAGCGCGCGGTCGCGCAGCTCGAGAAGTACCTCGACAAGATCGAGGGATACACGAAGGGCACGGTCGTGATCGCGACCGTGTTCGGCGACGTCCACGACATCGGCAAGTCGCTCGTCAACACGATCCTGACCAACAACGGATACACGGTGATCGACCTGGGCAAGCAGGTCCCGATCTCGACGATCCTCGATGCCGCGGTCGAGCACGACGCCACCGCGATCGGCCTGAGCGCGCTGCTCGTCTCGACCTCCAAGCAGATGCCGGCCTGCATCCAGGAGCTCCACGCCCGCAGCCTCGAGTACCCGGTGCTGATCGGCGGCGCGGCGATCAACCGGAACTTCGGGCTGCGGATCCTGTATCCGAACGGCAAGGAATCCGACGAGGTCTACGCGCCCGGCGTGTTCTATTGCAAGGACGCGTTCGAGGGGCTCGCGAAGATGGACCAGCTGATCGACTCGGAGGCCCGCGAAGCGCTGATCACGAAGACGCGCGAGGCGGCACGCGTGCTCCGGGAGGCGCCGGCGCCCGAGCCCGACGACTCTCCGCCGACGACCGATGCATCCGTCCGCAGCGCCGCCGCCACCGACAATCCGATCCCGACGCCGCCGTTCTGGGGCGCGCGCGAGATCGAGGTCGACATGGACGCGGTCTACCACCACCTCGATACGCACGTGCTGTTCAAGCTCCATTGGGGCGGGCGGGGCGTCAAGGGCGACGAGTGGACCGCGCTGTTGCGCGACGACTTCCAGCCGCGGCTCGAGCGGATGTGGCGCGAGCAGACCTACCTCCATCCGCGCGCCGTGCTCGGCTACTTCCCCTGCAACTCGGATGGCAACGAGCTGATCGTGTGGGATCCGGCCGCCCCCGGCGAGCGAGAACTAGACCGTCTAGTCTTCCCGAGACAGCCGAAGCACGACCGGATCTGCCTCGCCGACTTCTACCGTCCGCTCTCGGGCCCCGGCTCCGGCGAGGTCGATGTAGTCGCGCTCCAGGCAGTCACCGCCGGCGATGAGGTCACCGAGCTGATGGCTCGCCTGGAGAAGGAGGGCGAGTTCGCCGAGCAGCTGTTCGTCCACGGGCTCGGGGTCCAGACAGCCGAGGGGATGGCCGAATGGCTGCACGCCACGGTTCGCCGCGATTTCGGCATCGATCCCGCCCAGGGCCGCCGCTACTCCTGGGGCTACCCCGCCTGCCCCGAGCAGTCAGAGCATGAGAAGGTCTTCCGGCTGCTCGACGCGCCGTCGATCGGCCTGCGACTGAGCGGCGGATACGCGGTCGAGCCCGAGCAGTCGACGCTCGCGATCGTCGCCCACCACCCCCAGGCCGTCTACTTCGGGATGAAGTCGGGCTTCCTGCCCAAGAGCGACAAGCAGGCGTCCGACGAGCTGATCGCCGGCACCGAGAAGGACCCGACCCGGCTGGCGACGCTGCCCGACCAGGATCCGTCCGACGCCGTGGGCGAGGGCGAGGGCGAGCCGGCGATGGCCGGGACCTAGACCTGGCAGCCGCTCACCCGTCGTCGACGATCCCGACGAGCGGTCCCAGCAGCCGCCGCGAGCGGCGCGATACGCCGGGCAGCTCGAGCAGCGAGTGCGTCGGTGGAGCGCCAGTGCGAAGCCGCTGGCGCTGCTCGAGGGCGATCGGCCGCCAGCGTTCGTCGACGACCGCGCATGGGTCCTCCTCAGCGATCGTCGCCGGGTCAACTTCCAGATGCTCGGCCCACAGTCGCAGGCGAACCGCGCGCGCAAGCTCGGCGTCGTCGGTGACGACGTTCATCTCGGTGTCGTTGAGCAATGAATGGGCGTTGAGGTTGGCCGAGCCGACCGTCAGCCAGCGGTCGTCGACGATCCCCACCTTCGCGTGCACGTACAGCCGATCGGCCCGGTGCCCGCTCCGCGATTGCTTGGTCGCGGCAAGCAGCCGGTCGCGTCCATCGTCCGCCGACAGCAGGACGCCGAGCTGACCGGCCGTGTCGTCCTGCCCGTTGTTGGCCCTCGCGGGCAGCATCAGCACGACCCGGAACTCGTCGCACGGCGGATCGCGGAGCTTGTCGGCCAGCAGCGCGACGATCTCCGGTGACCACAGGAACTGGTTCTCCAGGTAGATGAAGCGGCGCGCTCGATGGATCGCCCGCACATAGCTCTCGAGGATCCGGAACTCCCCTCGCGGCACCGCGTCATACATTCCGTTCGCGATCGTCCGCACGACCTGCACCCTGCTGCTGCCGGCCGCGGGTGGCGGCGGGGGCGTCTCGAGCTGCTCACCGGTGACCTCGCGCCAGCGCAGCGCAAAGTGGTCCTCCACGTCAGCGACCGCCGGCCCCCGCAGCCGCGTGCCGACGTCGTGCCAGCCAAGCCGTCGTCGCGCCGGATGCTCATTGACGTCGAAGCGATCGCCGGCGAAGTCGGTCATGTCGATCCCGCCGACGAACGCGACCTCGCCGTCGATGATCACGAGCTTCTCGTGGTGGCAATGGAACGGGTGCTCTCGCGGATCCGGTTCGCAGCGGATCCGCGTGCGGCGGGTCAACGCGTCGACGGTCTTTGTGACCTCCGCGCGCGTCGGGTGGAACATCGGCACCGGCGCCCCAGCCCACACGAGCACACGCACATCGAGCCGCTCGGCGACCTCGGCAAGCAGCTCGCCGAGCACGACCGGACGCTTGGCGCGAACCAGCTCGAAATGCGGCGCGACGTGCCAGCCGGCAATGTGCACGTACCGCTTTGCGCCGTCGATCGCGGCGGCGATCTCCGGGAACGCGTTAGCGCCGTCGATCAGCACGTCCAGCTCGCAGCCGTCGCGGGCCGGGGGCTCGCCGGCCGCCCAAACGCCGTCGTCGGCTGGGGCGAGCACGCCGGCGTGACCGAGACGGCGAAGCCTGAAGCGGTGCTTGCCCCGCACGGCCGCCTCGATCCCGTCCCCGGCGATCGAGTCGAGCCGGGTGGTGATCGTCGCGAGCGAGCCGGTCATCCTCACGTTCTGCCCGTTGACGGCGCCGGAGAACCCGATTCAGCCGAATCCGGGGTGCATGAAGCCCGTGCCGCTCGCCGACGCTGCGCTCCCGTCCGCGTAGAACACGGTCACGATCACGTTCGGATTGGGCTGCGGCTCGCCATACCAGCGCCCGCGACGCGCATGCACGTCCAGCGGCCCCGGCCGACCGAGCCCGGCGTCCCGGAGATATCCACTCCATAAGTCGTCGCCTCGGTCAGGGGGCGGGTCGAGCGCCACGACGCGCCCCGCGATCGTGACGGTCACCAGCGTCGCCGGCCGGCGGAGGCTCACGCTGGCACCGAGCCGGTCGCAGACGATCGAGTTCGGCGTCGAGCACGCCACGCCCAGGAATGTGTCCCGGAGTAGCGTGGGCCGCGGGCTCGGATTCGCCGCTCCAGGGCAGCCGCGGAGCGAGTTGCCGATCGGGATCAACATCGGAATCGGCGGCCCGCCGGCCTCGAACACATGCAGCCGCGCGCACCCGCTGCCGTTGAAGTTCAGCCCCCCGACAAAGCGCTTGACCGGCCCGCCGCATGCGGCGAAGCGGACCGCGGACTCGCCATTGGCGGCCTGGGCAGCCGTCGGGCGGCTCGCGAACTGGAGCGAGAGCCGCGCCCTGGACCCCTGATCGACCGATAGCACGGCGGGGCGGCCGCCGGTCAGGACAGCGATCGCGTAGTCGATGCCCGACCCCTGCGCGAGCGCGCCGGCGGACAGCTGCGCCAGATCTTGACCGGTTTCGAGCAGCAGCGGGCCTGCCCGGTACACGCCGGGCTCCCGCGCGAGCGCCGTCGAGAAGCCCCGCGGCTGGTGGCAACCAGCCGGCACGATCGGGTGCGCCGGCGCGATCGGCGCCGGCGCGATCGGCGCCGGGACGAGCGCGGCCGGCCGGGCGCGGGTACCCGCACAGCCGACCAGCGCGACCGCGAGCAGGACAAATGGCGTGGGTCCGAGCCGCATAGGCGGGATACGTGCACCGATCGATGCGAGGTCCGGGACCTATTGCGCTGCGGGCTACGTAAGCGGGACGATGGGCCCCGAAGATGGCTACCGAAGCCGCTGAAACGGTGTCCGGCAGCGCCGACAGCATCGCGGCACGCGGGTCGCTGGCCCGCGTGACCGGTGCCCGCGGGCGCACGCGCAGTGAGCGATCGCTGATCCGCGGCGCGCTCGCCGGATCAGAGGCCGACCTGGAGCTCCTGTTCCGCCGCCACTGGCCGCGCGCCTATAGGGCCGCCTACCTGATCATCCACGACCACGCGGCCGCCGAGGACGTCGCCCAGGAGGCGTTCGTGCAGGCGATCCGCCGGCTCGATCGGTTCGACCACCGGCGGCCGTTCTCGCCGTGGCTGCACCGGATCGTCGCCAACCGCGCGATCGATCACGCGCGTGCCCGCGCGGCGCGGCACGAGAGCGGCCACGATGTCCCGGCCGAGACGGCCGCGGCCCCGGACGCCCCGACCGGGCCGTACTCGGCGCAGGTCCTGGCCGCGCTCGCCGCGCTGACCCCCGAGCACCGTGCGGTGGTCGTGCTGCGCTACGTGCTCGAGTTCACTCCCGGCGAGATCGCGCGGACGCTCGAACTCCCGCGTGGCACCGTCAACTCCAGACTGCGTCGCGGCCTCGACGCGCTCGAGGCCGCGTTGCGAGAAACGGATCTGCGATGAGCGCCAAGCGCGCACTCGGTCGCATCCACGCCCCCGATGAGGCGGGCGCGCAAGACCGCGCCTGGCCGGTCCTGCGCACCGCGTACAGGGCGCGCGAGCCAGTCGCTGCCCGGACGGGTTTCGGCCGGCGCACGGCGCTTGCGCCTGCCGTCGCAGTCGTGCTGCTCGGCGCCATCGCCTTCTCCCCCGCGGGCGCAGCCGTCAGGCGCTGGATCGGTCACGCGCTGGGCGTCCGCCATCCCGCCCCGGCGCTGTACTCGCTTCCGGCGCCCGGAAGGGTGCTCGTCTCGGGGCCTGGCGGCACCTGGACGGTCAGCTCCGCCGGGGTGACGCGGCGGCTCGGCTCCTGGCGTCAGGCGAGCTGGTCGCCGCGCGGCATCTACGTGGCGGTCGTCGGCGACGACGAGCTGGCAGCCGTCGATCCGCACGGCGTGCCGCGCTGGACGCTCGCGCGGCCGGCGGTCAGCGACCCGCGCTGGTACTCCCCCACCGGGTTCCGGATCGCGTACCTGTCGGGCGCTCAGCTACGGGTCCTCGCCGGCGATGGGACGGGCGATCACCTGGTCGCAGGCCGTGTCGCGCCGATTGCGCCCGCCTGGCGTCCTGGCCATCCGTACGAGCTCGCGTACGTCACCGGCTCGGGTCGACTCGTGATCCGCGACGGCGACAGCGGCCAGACGCTCTGGACGGCCGTCGCGCCGGCGCGCCCCGAGGCGCTGTCGTGGTCGGCGAACGGCTCTCGGCTGCTGCTTACTTCGTTGCATGTGGCGACCGTCTACACGGCGGCGGGCGCCGTCGCTGCCCGGCTCACCGAGCCCGCCGCGACGCCGCTCCTCGACGGCGCCCTGTCGCCCGACGGTCATCGGCTCGCGCTCGTGCGGGGCGGCGCCGGCAGTGACGTCGTCTTGACCAGCGGCCACGGCGCGCCGCAGCGCGTGCTGTCCGGCACGAGGCTCGGTCAGCTCGCGTTCTCGCCCGACGGGGACTGGCTCCTTGTGAGCTGGCCGGCGGCCGACCAGTGGGTCTTCACCCGGGTCGCGGGAAAGCCCCGGATCGCGGCGGTGTCGAGGATCGCGGAGCGGTTCGCGATCGGCACGGGCGCGACCGGCAGCGCGCGTGCGAGCGGCTTCCCCCAGCTCGACGGCTGGTGCTGCACCGTGCAGGGCACCGCCGGCTGAGTGCTTCGCCGGTCGGTGGTCGCTGGTCTGGCTCCTCAGAGTGCCCTCACCACTTCGCGGTGTAAAACAGCGCTGAGGAAGGATTCGGTTGCGGGCTCGGCTCGCTCTCGCCGCGGCCTCCAGCCGGCCGCGTCAGATGAGACTGAGGTTCCTGCCGCTATGAGGTGTCGCGTAAACCGCGCGGCGTTATCCAGTGTTGTCGGATGTTGACAATGCCGCGCGCGCAAGCCAGTCACTCCCCGCGTCGACGGGCGACCAGATCCACTCCGACTGCCAGCCCTGGGGCCGGTGGTCGCTATAAAGACCACTTGGCCCAAGCCTCATCGTGCCCGACTGCCAGCCCTGGGGCCGGTGGTCGTCATGACGACCACTTGGCCCAAGCCTCCCCGCTCGGGATGCTGAGGTGCGCGAGATCACCAGCGCGAGAACGGTTGTCACTCACCGACAACGCTCCAGTTTACGCGACATTCGCTATCCCGGCAGGAACCTCAGGTCAAACCCGATGCCGTCCGGAACAACCCCCTAGCCACCGTTCTCATGGAATCCGGTGCGTCATCGGAGCGGGTTCCCTACCGCGCTTTCACCAGCTGCCGTTTTTCACGCCGCGAACGGGCTCCCAACGCCCGGCGGCCACCACAGCTACTCGAGCCGTCGGTCCGTCAGCGCCGCTCGAGCACGACGACCGGGATCTCCCGCTCGGTCCGCTGCTGGTACTCGTCGTACGCTGGCCAGACCTCGGTCATCAGGCCCCACAGCCGCGCTCGTTCATCGCCGGTGGCATCGCTGGCGCGGACGGGCACGATCTCGCCTCGGTCCTGAATCGTCACGTCGGGGGAGGCGACCAGGTTCTTGTACCAGTCGGGGTGATCGGGAGCGCCGCCCTTCGACGCCACCACGATCCAGCGCCCGTCGTCGGTCCGGTGGATCAGGGGCGTCGTCCGCTCCTCGCCTGAGGTCCGGCCGGTCGTGGTCAGCAGCAGGATCGTCGTTCCGCGCCACTGATAACCGCGCTCACCATCGGATTCCCGGTAGGCGCGGACGTGCTGCTCGCCGAACAGGTCGTCGTCGGACATCGTCACAGGCTACCGAGACGACACCCTCGCCGGCAGAGATCCGCCGGCGAGGGGTCGGGGGCTGCGGCTGGGGGTCAGCCGACCGTCTTCGAGGCCACGTAGGAGCCGGTGCGCACCGTGACCTTGACCTTGCGCCCCTTGGACGTGTGGCCGGTCAGGCGCAGGACGAGCTGCTTGGTCGAACCGCCCTTCACTGTCAGCTTCTTGCTGACCGTGCGCTGACCGTGGGACGCGGCGGTCACCTTTGAGGCGCAGCTGGTGAGCTTTCCAGCCGTGCAGGAAACGGTGACCGTCAGCTTGTTGCCGACGACGTGGACCCGGGTGATCTTGTCGTGGCCGGCGCGCTTCAGGAGCTTCACCTGGGCCTTCACCCACGCGAGCCACTTCAGGTAGGCCTGCTCGTTCGAGGCTGAACTGCCCGAGCCGGTGCCGGCGCCGGTGCCAGAGCCGCTGCTCGCGCCAGAGCCGGAGCCGCTGCCGGCGCCGGAACCGCTGCCAGAGCCGGAACCGCTGCCAGAGCCAGAGCCGGAGCCGCTGCCAGAGCCGGAGCCGCTGCCAGGGCCAGAGCCGGAGCCGCTACCCGAGCCGAGACCGACAAGCGAGCCCGACTTGCCGAGCTCCGTGGCGATCCCGCTGACCGTGGTGTTGAGCGGTGACGGGAGCGAGTTGCTGACCGTCTGCAGCTGACTGATCACGGCTTGGAGGGCACTCGCGGCGATCGAGCTGCCGCTGAGCGTGTTCGCGAGCGACGTCAGTGTGCTCGCCACGCCCGACGCGCCGGGCTGAGCGGCGATCTGGTTGAGGATCCCGGCGACCGGAGCCAGCGCGCCGCCGGTGACCGACGACCCGGATGCGAGGCCGGTGAGGCCGGACAGCGCCGACAGGGCGCTCGAGGCCTGCGCGAGGCTGACCCCCGGCACATCGCCGAAGATCGATCCGGCGGCGCTGAGCGCACTCGTGACCTCCGTGACGACGGAGCCGAGCGGGCTCGGGAGCCCGCTTACGCCCTGCAGGCTCGTGATCACCGACAGCAGGTCCGAGGGCGACACCGTGCCGGTCAGCGTCGAAGCGGCGCCGGTCAGCGTCGACGACGCCGAGCCGCCCGGCACGCCCGGCGCGCTGGCGAGCGTTGACAGAAGGCTCGCGACCGAGGACAGCGACCCGGACGGCGCCGATGTGCCGGGCGCCAGGGTAGGAAGCTCCGCCAGCACCGTAAGCGCGCTCAGGACCGTGCCGCCCGAGAGCGGCGAGCCGACGCTCGAGAGCTGGCCGAGGATCGAACCCGAGTCGCCGAGCTGGCTGGCGAGTGCATTGGCCACGGTCTTCAGCGGCGATGGCAGGCTCGCGCCCTGGATCGCGCCGATCGCTCCGAGCAGCGCGGACGGCGAGACGCTCGAGCCGCTTAGGTCGGAGATCGCACCGGTCAGCGCCGAGGATCCGGCCGCCGCGTCGATCTGCGAGAGCACGGCTGTGATCGACGACAGCGAGCCGGTGGAGCTGCCCAACCCGAGGCCTTGGAGGCCAGCGAGCGTCGAGAGCGCGGAATTGTTCTGTCCGGTGCTGAGGCCGCTGACCTGCGTCAGCTCCTGAGCCAGACCGGCAGTCGTGAGCGCCGCAGCAAGCTCGGCGGCCGCGCCCTTGACCGCGCTCGATGCGCCGCCGGCGCTGCCGATCTGCACCAGGTCGGAGACGGTCTGCTCGATGTTGGCGGGAGATGCGGCGTTGGAGCCGACCCCGAGGATCCCGAGCAGCCCGGTGATCGAGTTCAAGACGCTGGTGATCGGCGCCGGAAGCAGGCCGTTCAAGGTGCCCACGCCGTTGTCGAGTGCAGACAGCGGTGAGGAGAGCAGGCCGCCGAGCGCGCCACCGGGAGCGACGCCCTGCAGCGTGCCCAGCTCGCTCGTGATCGACGTGATGTTCGCCGAGCCGATGCCGGCTCCGCTCAGAGCCGAGGTCAGGTCGGGGAGCGTCGGGGTTGTTGCGGCGAACGCCTGATCGATCGTTGGCGCGGCCAACGATGTGGCCAGTATCCCTGTCGCGAGCGCCACCTTCAGCCGGAGGCTTCGTGCCATTGCAAATTCCTTTCGATGCGGCCGCGTGCGCGAGAGACGCCGTCGTTCCCGCTTTCGCCAAGCGCAGGCGGAATCCGCTAGTGAGGATCAGTAACCCTCAGCCCTATCGGCCGCCCCGTGAGGATCCCTGAGCTAGCTGACCTGGCTGTAGACGCCAGGCGCAGAGCACGCCTAGGAGTCGGCCTCGGCCGCGGACCCGGCCGTGCGGCGCCCGGAAGTGGCGCCCGTGCGTACCGGCCGCGCCGGCAGCTTGACCGGCGTCGCGTGCATCGCGCGCAGCCTGACCTCGCGCCACGACATGCCCTCTTTGACGAGCGCCGGCGTGCCCATCAGGATCGCCGTCGAGACCTCGACCGCCTGCAGGATCACGCCGTACGCGACACCCGACGCGACGCCGACGTGCCAACCACCGTGCAGCACCGCGACGCAGGCCGCCTGGAAGACGCCGAGGTTCGCCGGCGTCGCCGGCAGTACCGCGGTGATGTTGACGGCGAACAGGACCGCGGCAGCCGCGCCGAAGCCGGTCTGGTGGCTGAGGCCGAGCGCGATCAGAAGCAGGTAGCACGACAGGCACTGCATCGCCCACGCCGCAAGCTGCATCACGGTCGCGATGACGCCGAGGCGCGGGTTCCCGAACACGGTCAGACCGGCGCGGACGCGGGTCATCGCACCGCGCAACCGGACGACCTGGGCGTGTAGTCGCGCATACCGCGAGCTCGCCTGCGCGGGGCGGGCCCTCAGCACGATCGGCAGCAGCAGCACGAGCAGCAGCAGCGTCGCCGGAGCGATCGCCGTGATCAGCAGCGCGGTCTGATGGCCGCTGAAGATGTCAACCGACGAGAACATCACCGCCCCGAGAACCGCCAGCGCGACGATGTTGAGCAGCGTCTGCGAGACGAGCGTGCCGAGCACCACCGGGAGGTTGTCCCGGGGCCTGCCCGTGCGGCGCGCGACGACCAATGCTCTCGAGGGCTCTCCGAGCCGGGCCGGCAGCGTCGAGGACATCAGAACGCCGATCATCGTCCCCTGCATCGCGTCGGACAGCTTGACCCGCGAGCGCGGCAGCGCCGCCTTCAGGATCGCGTGCCAAGAGAACGCACGCAGCACCATCGCGAGGCACATGGTCGCGAGGCCGAGCAGCACGAACGACGGGCTCGAGCTGACGAGCGCCGAGGCGATGTGGCCGATCCCGATCTTCTGCAGCGCGAGCCACGCCAGCACGCAGGCGATCAGCGACACCGCGATGAGCGCGCCGCGCCGGGCGATCGACCAGGCGCGGCTGCGATTCGAACCCATCAGCGCCGGCTCGAGGCTCGGCAATTTATGCGGGCGGACGTGCGGCTTAAGGTCGGCGGCGCGGGCGCCGACGCGGACGGCGGCGCGCTGCAACCTGCCCTCGGGCGCCGGCGTCGCGATCGCATCCTCGTACGCCGCGTACACCTGGGCGGCGACCCGCGGCCAGGCGAACCGCTCGACGTCATGCGCTGCGGCGCGCGCCATCTCCTCGCGCCGGGCGGGATCGTCGTGTAGGTCTCGGAGCGCCTCCGCGAGCGCCTGCGCGTCACCGCGCGGGACGAGCACGCCGTCGATCCCGTCGCGCACGACGTCGCGGTAGCCCGCGATGTCCGAGGCGACCACCGGCGTGCCGGCCGCGAACGCCTCAGTCAGCACCATCCCGAAGCTCTCGCCGCCGAGCGACGGCGCGGCCAGTACGTCCGCCTGCGCGAGCGCGAGGTACTTGTCGGCGTCGGAGACCTTGCCGAGCACCCTGATCCCCGCTGGGTCGAGCATCATCGGGGCGACCTCATCCTCGCTCGGGCCGATCACGGTCAGCTCGGTCGGGATGTGCTCGCGCAGCGCCTCGAACGCTCGCAGCAGCAGCGGGAGCCCCTTGCGCTCGACCGCCTGGCCGACGAACACGATCCGCAGGCAGTCGTCGCAGATCGCCTCGGCGCCGGCTGCTGCCAGCACGGGATCAACGTCGACGCCATTCGGGATCACGCGATAGTGGCCGCCGAACCAACGCTGGCCGGTCCAGGCAGCCGCTTGGGAGACCGCGATCCGGACGTGCAGGCGGTTGAGCACCCGGCGCGCGCCGATCAGGTTCGCGAGCCCGTTCGGCAGGCGCTTGTCGGAATAAGAGTGGAACGTCCCAACGAGCGCCAGCCGCGTCGAATCGGTCGCGACCCAGCTCGTCAGCGGCGCGACCGGCTCGTGGATGTGCACGACGTCGTACCCGCCGGTTCGCAGCTCCTGGTGCAGCTTCGCGACGCCGTAGGGCGTGATCGACAGATTCGAGACCGCGCCATTCGCCTTGAGCCCGATCGTGCGCCCTAGCGAGACGAGATAGTCGGGCGCTTCCACGGGCTGCGGACGCGCGCCGCGGTGGAGCACAGCAGCGAAGCGGTCGGGGGGGTCGAACGGCGCCAGCACGCGGACGTGGTGGCCGTCATTCAGAAAGCACTCGGCGAGCGCCTCGATGTGTCTTGTCACTCCCCCCGGATACGTCCACGAATAGGGCGACACCAGGGCGATGCGCATGTCTTCCATGGTACCCCCTAACTCACCGCTAACGCCATGTTTCCGGCCAAGGGTTGTGGCCGGGGGCGGCGCCACCGCTGTCTATCATCACCCGAGGCATGCCGACCCGCCATTTCGTCAAGTACACGTTCCTCAGCGTCGACCCCGCGTGGCGGCGGCTCGACGACGGCGCCCGGCGGTCGGACAAGCAGGAATTCGTGGCCGCCTGCGAGGACTTCGCCGACGGACATCTGCTGCGCGCGTTCTCGCTCGTCGGGACTCGTGGCGACGCCGATCTGATGCTGCTGAGCCAGGCCGAGAACCTCGAGCGGATCCACGAGTTCCACGTCGTGCTCGCCCAGAGCGGCCTGATGAAGTGGTGCACGGTCCCGTACTCGTTCCTGGCAATGACCAAGCCCTCTGAATACTCGGACGAGTCTCGCCTAGAAGTTCGACCCGCGCACGCGAAGTACCTGTTCGTGTACCCGTTCGTCAAGACGCGCGCGTGGTACGCGCTCGCGGCCGACGAGCGCTGGCGGATCATGCAGGAGCACATCAAGATCGGCCGCGAGTACCCGACGGTCGACCTCAACACCAGCTACTCGTTCGGACTCGACGATCAGGAGTTCGTGGTCGCGTTCGAGACCGACAACCCGGCCGACTTCCTCGACCTCGTGCAGCGGCTCCGGACGACCGAATCGAGCTCGTACACGCTCCGCGACACACCGACGCTGACGTGCATCTCGTGTTCGGTCGAGCGCGCGCTCGGGGCGCTCGACGGCGCCCCGCTGACGCTCGCCGAAGTTCCCTGAACGAGCTGGACGCGACCACGCGTAACGGTTCGCCGCTCGGGCGTACGCGGCCCCGCCTTTTTTGGCCGTGTCGGACCAAAATGAAGCGGTTTACGCAGAAATGCGGAGCTTTTGCGTTCTCGGTGGTACCGTCGCCACAGCTTGGACGCATCGCATAGCCGCGACGGCTGTGCAGAGGCGGATGTAGTCCTCCTGGCCCTATCCAGAGCCGCATGAAGCCGAGAGCGCGTGGTCGGCGACGCCGCCACGTGCCCGCGACCAAGTCTGCATCTGATCAACAAGTGGGAGGCATGACCGATGAGGAGTTTGTATTTGACGTTGGCCGTCGCGTTCGCATGCGCGGTAGCAGCCGCGCCGGCGCTCGCGAACACACCGGAGCCGATCGCCAGCGGCAACCAGGTCGACCAGGTTGTGGTCAACGCCGATGGCTCGCGGACCGTGACCGTGCAGGGCACGTGGAACTGGACGACCCAACAGAACTGTCCGACCTCGCGTGACGGCGTCGGTTACCAGGTCGCCTGGTTCGACAACACCGCGAACCCGATCGGCCAGAACAACTCGCCACAGGGAATCATCTACGTCGGCAGCCCGACGGACGACATCGTCCACTCGCTCGACGTGCTCGGAGGCTCGCAGACGATCGGGTTCGCCGGCTTCGATGGCGTGCCGTCGAGCTACGCCACCCACAACGGCGCCAGTCCGGCACCGACCGGCACAGACGCCAAGAACTGGGTCTCCAACTGCAACAACGTCGACCCGACGACCAAGATCTCGAGTGGGACGTGGGGGCCGGTCACGCACACGTACCCGGCTTCGTACACGGGCAAGATCCAGTTCTGCCCGGTGATGTACGACCCGCACGGTCACGGCACGAGCACCGGCGGGACGATCGGCTCCAGCGGCGTCGGCGACATCACCGCCGGCGGCAAGGGCGCGAACAACGACAACAGCTACTCGAGCGCGACGAACGGCCAGACGAGCGCCTGCCCGATCACGACCGTCAACCCACCGACACCCCACATATCTGTCGGCTATGCCGACTACACCCCGGCCAACGAGACCAGTGCAACGCATCCGACCCCGTGGTTCGGCAGCCAGGGCGTCACGTTCGACGGCTGCAACTACACCGGCACCGACCAATGCGCGCAGGCGAACGGTGGCGACATCCACGACGGCGGCGCGATCTTGATCAGTGCACCGTCCGGCTCCCAGGGGCTGAACGTGACCGCGGCCAGCGTGCAGATCGGGCCGTGCTCCTACAACCCGTGGCCAGGGCTGAACGCGCAGATCGCCCCAGGCAACTCGCTGATCCTCACCCAGACCGGGCGCCATCAATGCACGTCGAACCCCGACGAGCAGGACAACTTCGATACCTCGGAGTCGTTCTTCGCCTCGCCGCAGTACCAGCAGTTCCTGCAGACGGGCTCCTGCAGCAACGATGGGTACGTGCCTGTGATCACCCTGACGATCAACGGCACGACCACGACGCTGCACGACACCGGGCAGATTCTGAACACGCACGGCATCGATCCGGACGAGTGCACGGGCGGGGCAAACGAGGCGGAGAACTGGTCACAGATTCAGTGACAGCGGCCTCCGCATCGACATAGGCAGACGTGAGGGGCGCCTGGCTGGGCGCCCCTCACTATGTCGCCCCTTGCGTGCTTGACGCGCGCGCGGCAGCACGCCTGACAAACTTGCTCGACGGCGATGCTGAGGGTGCGTGATCTGCTGCGTGAGTTCGAGCTACAAGCTCTCGCGGGCGACGACAGAGTTGACGCTCCGATCAGGGGCGTGCAGGTCTCCGACGTGCTTGACCCGACGCCGTGGCTCTCACCGGGGGAGCTGTTGCTGACCACCGCCACGCAGCTAGACGGCGAGGCGAGCCAGCGGCAGTTCGTCGAACGGCTCGCCCGGCTGGGGCTGGCCGGCCTCGGCGTCGGCGCCAGTCCCGTACCCGCCGATCTGATCGAAGCCGCTGACAGCCTCGGGCTGCCGGTATTTCAGATACCCGACACCGTCCCGTTCATCGCGATCACCCACGCCGCCTCCGATCTGATCTCCGACGGCGGCCAGGAGGTCATGCTTCGCGCGCTTGAGGCACACGAGACGCTCGAGCAGACGATGGCCGCCAAGCCAGGGCTCGCGACGCTTGTGGAAGCGCTTTCTGGGCTGCTGGGCGCCACTGTGATCGTGTTCGACGGCGCCGGTCATCCACTGGTCACGCGAGATCTGGACACGCCGCCGGAGGCTCGCATCCTGAGCGCGCTGCGCAACGAGATCCAGCGAGGCAGGCGACGCGACGCCCGCACGCCTTCGATCTCGTTCACCGGTCACGGCGTGCGGTGTATCGGCCTGCCGGTGTCCGCGACGCGCGGCGGCGAGGAGACCCGGTCGGCGGATGCCTGGCTGGTGGCGGTCAAGGACGACGGCGGGCTCTCGAGCGCCGAGGAGGTGCTGCTCCACCAGGCGGTCCCGCTTGCCGCCCTGGAACTGCTTCGCCGCCGCATGGCCGACGCGGGCAAGCGGCGCGCGGCTGGCGACATGCTGGCGGCGATCGTCGGCGGCGAGCTCGCCGGCGATGAGCTTCAGCGCCGGCTGGAGCCCCTCGGCCTGACCGATACGGCCGCCGCGATAGTGATCCAGCGGCCGGCGGACGAGCGCTTCTCGTCCCCGCACATCGAGGCCGCGCTCGCCGCGGCGCTCCGCCGCGAATCGGCCCCCGGACTGGTCGCGTCGACGGGACCGCTCACGTGCGCGCTTGTCCCCGGGCTCCCGAATGAGTCTCTGTTCGCGCTCGCCGGCCGCCTCAGCACCAGCGTCTCGGCCGACCTGGCGACGCCCGTCGAAGTTGGAGCAGGCCGTGCGGTCAGCGTCGGTTCGGTCCGCCAGAGCTTCGACGAGGCCAGAAGCGCACTCGACGCCCGGTCGGTATCGGGGACCGAAGCGCCGGTCTCCGAAGCCGGCGGCGGCGGGCGCGTCGCGACGTTCAGAGATCTCGGGTCCTACCAACTGCTGCTCTCGCTCCAGGGCGATGATGCGCTGAGACTGTTCTGCGACTCGATCCTCGGCCCGATCGAAGCGATGGAGAATGCCTACGGAGGCGAGCTGCTGCGCTCGCTACAGGTGTTCATCGAATGCAACGGCCAGTGGGAGCGCGCTGCCCGACAGCTGTTCTGTCACCGCCACACGCTCCGCTACCGGATCCGGAAGATCGAGGAGTTGACCGATCGCGACCTGGAGCGCGCCAGCGATCGAATCGAGTTCTACCTCGCGCTACGCGCGCGGGGTCTCGTGTCGTGACGGTCTGCTCACGGGATGATCGGGTCGGCGAAGTCGACCATCCAGGAGCTCGAGCTCCAGCTAGAGCGCGTCGAGTCCGTCCCGTTCCCCGTGGTGTCCGAGCAGGTGCAGCTCCAGCTCGACTTTGCCCATGGCGCTTTCAGCGCGCCCTGCGCCGTGCTCCAGCTCGACTTGCTCCAGCTCGACTTGGTCCAACCAGTCGAGCCGCCGTCGCCGGTCAATACCGAGCTGGGCGTCAGCCCCTGATCGGAGCTCAACTGGGCCGTTGACGCACCCAGGGCCGCGTTCGCGTTGAGCAGGCCGGCCGGGGTCCCGTCTGACCCGGGAGCGGGCTCTCCCGGAAGCCCATGCGCCGTTTTGATGAGCGCGCCCTTGACCATGTCGGGCGTCCAGCTCGGGTGCAGCTGGAGGATCTCGGCCACCGCTCCGGAGACGATCGGCGCGGCCAGCGACGTCCCACTCGCCATGATGTACTGCCCGGCGATCACGCACGCCGGGCACAGATTCGAGAACGCGCTGCTGGGAGCGAGGTCCGACACGATGTGCGCTCCGGGCGCATAGACGTCAGGCTCGGTGAAGCCGTCCTGGGTCTTCCCGCTGCTCGACCAGCTCGCTGGCTGCCCCGCCGTCTGCTCGAGCGCCTGCTCCGCCTGCTGGTCCTGCAGCGCGAGCGCCTGCTGCTTCTGCTGATCCTGCTGCTGCAGCGCGGTCTTCTGCTGCGGATTGGTGACGGCCTGCTCGGCCTGCTGGTCCTGCAGCGCGAGCGCTTGCTCGTTCTGCTTGTCCTGCTGCTGGAGCGCCGCCTCGAGGTGCTGGACGGTGTTCAGGTCGGCGACCGCGCCGACGGTGATCACGTACGGATCGTTCGCCGGCGCGTAGTCGGCCGCGCCGGGCGCGCCGGCGCCTTCGTTGCCCGCTGCGGCGACGACGACGATCCCGTCTGACCACGCCGCCTCGACCGCGGCGTCGAGCGGGTCGGTCGCATACGACTGGGCGCTGTCGGACTGCAGCGACAGGTTGATGACGCGGATGTTGTAGGTGCTCTTGTTTTCGATCGCGAACTGAATCCCGTAGAGCACGTCGAGCACGGTCGCGTTGCCCTGGTCGTCGCCGATCTTGATAGAGACGATGTTTGCGTCCGGGGCCGCGCCGGCGTAGTGCCCGAACAGCGGATCCGAGCTTGCGCGGTCGCCGCCGTCGCCGGCGATCAGGCCCGCGACCATCGTGCCGTGGCCGTATGGATCGCCGGCGCTGGTCGCATTCGGGTTGACGACCGCCGAGGCGACCACGCGCGACGTCGGGTCGCTCTGCGAGACCCCGAAATCGGGCAGGTTGCCCTGCACGCCCGAGTCGATCACCGCGACCCCGACCCCCGCTCCCGTGGCGTGGCTCCAGAGGTTCTGGGTGCTCGCCGACTGGTTGAACCAGGTCGCCATGTGGCCAGGGTCGAAGTCGACCGTCTGACTCCTGACGGACGCATTGAGCGAGACCGCCCGCACGCCCGAGACGTTCGCGAGCCTGTCGGCCTGCCGCGTGCTCATCCGGGCCGCGACCCCATGGATGAGTGAGATGACGGCTACGTCGGCGCCGTGGTGACGGCGGATGATCGCGACCGCGCGCCGTTGCGAGATCCGCGCCATGAATTGGACGATCACGCTCACGCGGCGCTCGGGCGAGCGCCTGGCCATGTGGCGGATCGTCCCGTCGAGCCGAGTCGCCCGAGCGGTGGCGCGAATCGCGCTCGACGCGCGCGCCGATGCCGATGCCGGTGACGGCCCGGTCAGCGCCAGCAACGCGGCGAGCAGCCCAAGAACCGTGACGACTCCGACGCGGAATCGAACCGACTGAGTCACTTCATACATACCCCTGATACCCCTGACGATGGTGTATTGTCGAAGCTTAGCTAGTGATCGGTCGCTAACGCCAACGATTGAACCGTATTTCACTATTTCGTAGCTTTAACGCTGGGCAGTCAGCCTTGGTTGGCCGTTAAGATCAGCGGGGCGATTTTTTGAGTTGCACGACGAGGAGATTTCGACGTGGGTAGGTCGAGCGGGCGGCGCTCATCCGAGAGCTTGATCTGGGCGCTCGCCGCCGCAGTGCTGGCGGGTTCAGGCGCACTCGTCGCGTTCCACGTCGGGGGGCTGCACGCGCTGACAAAGCCTCACATCCCGTGGTGGGCGCTCGCACTCGGATTCGCTGTCGCCGAACGTGCGGTGGTCCACCTCCACGTCCGCCGCAGCGCGCAGTCCTTCACGCTCGCCGACATCCCGATGGTGCTCGGCTTGATCTTCGCGAGCGCCCCCCAGCTGCTGATCGGCGCGCTGCTCGGCTCGACCGTGATCTGGGTCTTCGCTCGACGACTGCCGCCGCTGAAGGTCATCTTCAACATCGGTCAGTTGGCGCTCGCGATCTGCGTCGCGCTCACGATCGTGCATGCGCTCGCCGGCACCGTCCATGCGATCCGGCCTTCGCTGTGGCTGTACGCGTTGCTCGCCGTCGTGGCGGCGGCGCTGGTCGCGGTCGCGCTGATCTCGGCCGCGATCACGCTCTCGGAAGGCGCGCTACCCGAGGGCATGCTCAAGCAGATGTTCGGGTTCGATCTGATCGTGACCGTGGCCAACACGGCGCTTGCGCTCGTGACCGCGGTGATCATCAAGACCGACTCGCAAGCGACGCCGTTGATGCTGCTCCCGGCCGTGTTGGTCTACATCGCCTACCGCGGCTACCTGACCGAGCACCAGCGCCACGAACGGCTCGACTTCCTCTATCAGGCGACCCGCACGTTCGCCCAGGCACCGGATGTGATGATCGCCCTCGAGGGCCTGCTCGATCGCTCGCGGGAGGCGTTCCGTGTCGAGATCGCCGAACTGCTGCTGTTCTCGACCGACAACCAGGTGCCGTTGCGGATCGCCCTCCCGTCGTCCGTGGCGATCGACACGACGGCGCCGATCGATGGCGGCGTCGCCGACGAGCTGCGAGCGTTGGCGGGCGAGAAATCCGGTCCCGTGCGCGTCGCGCCATCGACGGGTGACGGGCGGCTCGACGGGTACCTCCGGGCACGGGGAGTCAACGAGGCGATCGTCGCGCTGCTGCCCGGTGACGGACGCATCGTCGGCACGCTGATGCTCGCGAACCGGGTCGGCGTCGTGCGGAGCTTCGACGACGACGACCTCAAGCTGCTCGAAGCGCTCGCCAACAACACGAGCGTCGCGCTTCAGTTCGACCGCCTCGAGCAGGCGATGTGGCAGCTCCGCGAACTTCAAGATGCGCTCGAGCACCAGGCCTCTCACGACCCGCTGACGAACCTGGCCAACCGCGCCCTGTTCATGCACCAGGTTCGAAACGCGCTCGCTCACGACACCGGCGCGGTTGCCGTGCTGTTCCTCGACGTCGACGACTTCAAGGCCGTCAACGACTCCCTCGGCCATGCCGCCGGCGACGATCTGCTGGCCGCGATCGCGCAGAGGCTTTCGGCGTGTGTGCTGCCCGCGGACTTGATCGCTCGCCTGGGCGGCGATGAGTTCGCGGTCCTGCTCCGAGATGTCGCGGATCCAGGGCAGGCCGGGCTCGCCGTGTCCGAGCGGATCCAGCGTTCGCTCGCCGCGCCGACGCCGGCCGGCGGTAGGCACCTACCGGTCGGGGTCAGCATCGGCGTCGCAACCGGCCGCGCCGGCTACGAGACGGCCGACGAGCTGCTGCGAAACGCCGACGTTGCGATGTACCACTGCAAGCACTCGGGCAAGGGTCGCTCCGCGTTGTTCGAGCCGCGGATGCGTTCGGCGGTGATCGAGCGCCACAGCCTCCGCGCTGACCTAGAGCGAGCACTCGAGCGTGGCCAGTTGACCGTCGACTACCAGCCGATCATCTCGCTCGCCGAGCGCCACGCGATCGCCGCCGAGGCGCTCGTCCGCTGGCCTCGCCAGTACGGGACGATGCTGACCGCCTCGGAGTTCGTGCCGATGGCCCGTGACACGGGACTGATCGTGCCGCTCGGCGAGTTCGTCGTCGCCGATGCCTGCCGTCAGGCGCGCGCCTGGCTGGACGACGAGCGCTTCGGGCCGGAGATCGCCGTGCACGTCAACCTGTCGGCCGACGAAGTCGAGGATCGCGGACTCGTGGCGCAGCTCGCGGGACTGCTCGAGGAGACCGGCCTGCCGCCGAAGCTGCTCGTCCTGGAGGTCACCGAGGCGGCGATCCTGCGTGACGCCGCCCGGGCCACTGCCCACCTGACCGAGCTGCACAACATCGGCGTCCGGCTGGCGCTCGACGACTTCGGGACCGGTTACTCATCGCTCGCCTACCTGCGGAGCATGCCGTTCAGCTTGGTAAAGATCGCGCGCCCGGTCGTCGAGGGCATCACCAGCGGGCCGCGCGCGATCGCGTTTCTGCGGACGACAAGCGAGCTCTGTGAGACCCTCGGGCTGCAGCTCGTCGCGACCGGGATCGAAACCGAGGAGCAGCTGGACCTGCTCAAGTCGCTCGGCTGCGAGCTCGGGCAGGGCTTCCTCCTCGGCCGTCCGGCCGCGGGTCAGTCGATCTTCGCCGGCGCCTACCCAGCCGCGCGCGAGCCGGCTGAGTGGCTGCGCGCCCTCCCGGACGACGCGGACACGCTGAGCTGAGCGAGCCTACGAATCGATCTGTCCCGGCGCCGCAGCGTCGGACGTGGGCCGCCGTCGCCGCCATCCGGCGGCGGTCAGCGCCGCCAGCTGATTGACGACCACGAACGCGAGGATCACCGGCAGCGGCCGATCGACGATCCCGCCGATCGCGGCGCCGGCCGATGACGCGAGCAGCGCCGTGCCGTTGAACGTGGTCATCACCTGAGCCCGGACGGCCGGCGGCACGTGCCGCTGGCGCAGGGCGATCGTGCCGGAGTAGGCAGGACCCTCGAGGAACCCGGTGAACGCGATCAGCCCGAGCCCGAGCGCGAGCGTATGAGCGAGCGGCCAGACGAGCGCCGAGATGCCGAGCACGCAGTAGCTGAGCCCGACCCGTCGCCTCGACGGAATGCCGGCGAGCGCGAACGTCCCGACCATCGATCCGAACGCCATCGCCGCCCATAGGTAGCCGCCGGCGTGGGCGCCGGCGTGCAGCGTGCGCAGCGCATACAGCGGGAAGCCGACCATCATCAGCCCCCATCCGAACGCGGCGAGCATGCTGGCGGCGCCCGTCGCCCGCAGCATCTTGTCCCGGCGCAGAGCGCGCATCCCGGCGTGAAGCGCCTCCATCGCGCTCGCCGCCTGTCGCTCGGGTCGCGCCTCGAACACCGGATTGATCGCCACCAGCACCGCCACCACCAAGGTGATCGCCACCTGCACGTCGATCGCCGTCGCGGGAGTCGTCGCGCCCGACAGCGCGCCTGCAAGCGCCGGCCCGATCACGAACGCGAGGTTCAGACTCGTCGCCTCGATCGCGCTCGCCTGGTCGAGCAGCTCGACGCCCGCGATCTCCGCCAGCGCGCTGATGAACGTCCCCGCGGTGAATGGGCGCGTGACGCTGTAGACGATCGCCACCACCGGCAGCGTCCAGTTCGGCCCGTGCCCCGCGAGCGCGACCATCGCCAGCAGCGCGACCGCGCTCGTCAGGTGATCGAACACGATCAGCACGCGCCGGCGGCGCGCGACATCGAGCCATGCACCGAGCAGGGGTCCCACCAGCGCGCTGGGCAGCACCGCGGCCGCCGCGGTCGCGCCCGCCAGCGGAGCGCTCCCGGTCCGCGCGAGCACGAGCAGCACACCGGACGTGCCGAACATCGTCACGGTGACCCGCGATAGCGACACGGTCAGAACAAAGCCCGGATATCGAGGCCGGCGCAGCAGCCTCGCGAATCCGCCTTGCGAGCTCAACGGGCTACGCGAACGGGCCGCTCGGCAAGAACGGCCTCAGCGGCCCCGGGTCGCCGCGCACGCACAGCGCTCCATACGCGGTCAGCCGCAGACCGGCCCGGACGAGCACATCGACCGCCCACTGCTGGTCGGCCGTCAGCCAACGGACGATCGGCCGGTCCGCTTCCTCGACGTGCGCGAGCGCCGCCCACAGCAGGGAGCTCGCCGCTTCGTCGTCGCGGGCCACCAGCAGCCACACGCCGTGGTGCGGGATCGCAACGGCAAACCCGCGATCGGCAGAAGACAGCAGTCGCCCACCTTGATCGAGCGCGTATTCGAGCTCGGCGGTGTGGGGCGCCCCGCGGACCTCGCGGGAGATTGCGGCCAGCCGTTCGAGGTCGCCGAGGTCGCCGTCGCGCACGGCGCCGTTGAGCCGCGGCAGGGCCCGACGGTCGACGGCCCCCTCGGTCTGGAGCGTCGGCAACAGGGAGAAGCCCGCCTGCGCGTACAGCCGCATCGCGCGCGGATCGTTGGAGGACACGATCAACCCGGCGTCGGTGCCGTCCTGGTAGCGGAGCGCGCTGTTCATCAGCGCCCGGCCCGCGCCGGCGCTCTGGACGCCGGGCTCGACGGTCAGCAGCGACAGGCACCACAGCCGCTCGCGCCGCAGCGCCTGCGCGACGCCGATGATCCGCCCGTCGCGCTCGGCCACGAACGCTCCGTCGGGGTCGAGCGTCAACGGGTACGCGATCCGCTCGCTCCAGCGGCGCCTGGACTCGTCCTCGGTGAGGTCGACATCGAAGGCCGCGGCCGACGCGGCTGCCGCCCCTGGCAGATCGGACGTCTCCATCCTGCGCACGTGAAGCTGTACGTCGGACATCGCGTGCACTCTAGGACACGCCCACCGCCGCTTCATTACCCCGCGCGTAATCGACAGGCCTCGCCGGCGATGCGACCTTGCGTGTCGTCAACCAACCAATCGGAGGCCAACATGTCCGACACCAACGCACTCGTCAACAAGTACATCGCGATGTGGAACGAGACCGACTCAGAGCGCCGGCTCTCGCTGCTCGCCGAGACGCTGACCGAGGATGCGCGCTACCTCGACCCGATCATGGCCGGCGACGGGATCGATGAGATCAGCGCGATGATCGGCGGCGCTCAGCAGCAGTACCCCGGGCACCGGTTCGCGCTCGTGGCCGGTCCCGACGCGCACCACGACCGGGTGCGCTTCAGTTGGTCACTGAGTCCGAATGGAGGCGATCCGATCGCGATCGGAGTCGACTTCGCGACCGTCGCGGAGGACGGCCGGATGCGCTCGGTGGTTGGGTTCCTGGAGCCGGCGGCCTAAACCGCCGACACCTGCTCTTCGTCCGCGACGCGGAACGAGGAGCCGCAACCGCAGGCGGCGACAACGTTCGGGTTCTCGACCTTGAAACCGGCTCCTTGCAGGCCGTTGACGAAGTCGATCACCGAACCGCGCACATACGGGAGGCTGGGTCCATCCACCAGCAGGCGGATGCCCTTGTCCTCAAACACGGTGTCCCCGTCACGCTGCTCGTCGAACGCAAGCGCGTACTGGAAGCCCGAACAGCCGCCGCCGCGAACCCCGACCCGGAGGCCGGCGGTGTCGGCTGCGGCCGCCTGCGAGTCCATAAACTCGCGTACCTTCTCTGCGCCGCTGTCGGTCAACGTGATCATGCTTCATTCAGTATAGCCATGGGTTCTCGGTACGCTAGTGGGGATGTCAGCGACCCCCGATGAGCTGAAGACCAGGATCGAGGCCGGGATTCCCGGTGCTCGGGCTGAGGTGACCGGCGACGGCCACCATTTCAACGCGATCGTTTCCGCGGAAGCGTTCCGGGGCATGACTCGGATTGCGCAGCACCGGCTCGTGTACGACGTGTTCGGCGCCGAGCTAGGGGACCGCATCCACGCGCTGTCGATCCAGACCAGAACTGCCGAAATGGAGCACACCCCATGAGCGAAGCGCCATCTAACCCGATGCGGGACGCGATTCAGAGCGCGATTTCCGAGAACCCCGTGATCCTCTTCATGAAGGGGACGCCCGAGGCGCCGGCGTGCGGCTTCTCGGCGCGCACTGTCGCGATCCTCAAGAGCCTTGACCAGCGCTTTGCCGCGGTCGACGTGCTGCCCGACCCACGGATCCGCCAGGAGCTCTCGGCGCTGTCCAACTGGCCGACGATCCCGCAGCTGTTCGTGGGCGGCGAGCTCGTCGGTGGCTGCGACATCGTGAGCGAGATGTTCGAGTCCGGCGAGCTTCAGGCCACGCTCGGAATCGAGGACACCGGCGGCGTCGCGAGCGAGCCGGTGGCCGAGCCCGAGCCCGTTGCCTCCGCCCCGCTGTCGATCGAGAACCGGCTCTAGTACATGCGGAGGAAAGTCGGACTCGCCTGCGCGCTGGGCGCCCTGCTGATCGCCGCACCGGTCGCGCTGGGCGCAGCCCAGAGCGTGAGCTCCGTGAAGGTCACGGCGTCGTTCACCTATAAGGGCAGCCAGCTCCACTACTCGAACGAGCGTCTGACGATCAGCCGCGGTGGCCAAGTGGTCTACAACCGACCGGTGACGTCCAAGAACTGCTTCCCCACATGTGCGCCCGGCTCGCTGGTCGCCGGTCACCCGTCGCTCCAGATCGCCGACATCGAACACAACGGGGACCCGGACATCATCCTGACGCTGTTCTCCCAAGGCGCGAACTGCTGCCTGATAGATCAGGTCTTCTCGTACAGCCCGAGCACGGCGACGTACGTCAAGACCGAGCGTAATTTCGCGACGGCCGGGGCGAACATCAAGGATCTGTCTCACAACGGCCGGCTCGAGTTCCTCAGCTCGGATCCCGTTTTCCAGGGCACGTTCACCGACGACGCCGCCTCCGGCCTGCCGCTACAGGTACTGACGTTCGCCAACCGTCACTTCACGGCCGTCACGAGGTCGTATCCGAGGCTGCTGACCAAGGACGCTGCGCGATGGCTGAAGCTGTTCAAGCGCCACCTGTCCGACGGCGTCGGGCTGATCGCCCCGTGGGCGGCGGACGAGGATCTGCTCGGCCACTCGGCGACCGTCAAGAGCTACCTAGCCAAGGAGCTGAAGGCGGGCAACCTCCGCAGTGCGCTCGGTGCGAATCTGGGCGGACAGAAGTTCGTCGCTCACCTACAGAAGTTCCTGCGCCAGCACGGCTACCTGAAGTAGTCGCGGGTCAGCGCGCGACGGGGCTTCTCGCCATGACGACCGCAGCGTTCGCCGGACCCGTCGTTGCGCTCCGGTTCGAGGACGATGTCCTTGTCGCGCTCGATCAGACCGCGCTGCCATGGGCCGAGCGTTGGCTGCCGCTGCGGACCGTGGACGACGTCGCGGATGCGATCCGCCGGCTCGCGGTCCGAGGTGCGCCGCTGATCGGCGTCGCGGCGGGCTACGGGGTCGCGTTGGGGCTGATGGCGGATCCGACGGCGGCGGGTCTGGAGCGTGCGTGTGCCGTGTTGAAAGGTTCGCGGCCGACCGCGGTGAACCTCGCCTGGGCCGTCGACCGGGTTGCCCGCGCGGCTTCCGCTGCCGCTGACCCCTCGCCGCTTGCGGCAGCGGCGCTCGATGAAGCGCGAGCGATCCACGCCGAGGAGCTCGCCTCGAGCGACGCGCTCGCCTCGCACGGCGCCGGCCTGCTCGCCTCCTCCCGGCGACTGATGACCCACTGCAACACCGGCGCGCTGGCGGCGCCGGGGCGCGGAACGGCACTCGCGGTGGTCGCCGAGCTGGCCGCGCGCGGACGCGTCGAGCTCGTGATCGCCACCGAATCGCGGCCGTTGTTGCAGGGCGCGCGGCTGACGGTCTACGAGCTCGGGCGACTCGGGATTCCGCACGAGCTGATCGTCGATTCGGCCGCCGCTGGACTGATCGCCCGCGGCGCCGTCGACGCGGTGATAGTCGGCTGTGACCGCGTCGCGGCCAACGGCGACGTGGCGAACAAGGTCGGGACCTACGGACTCGCGCTCGCTGCGCGGGCAGCCGCCATCCCGTTCGTGGTCGCGGGTCCGACCTCGACGATCGATCCCGCCTGCCCGAGCGGCGAGCAGATCGAGATCGAGGAGCGCGATCCGGCGGAGGTGCTCGGCGCCACGAGCGGCGGCGGCCGTGCGCAGCTCGCGCCGGCGGGGACCGCCTGCCGCAACCCGGCGTTCGACGTGACGCCGGCCGCGCTCGTCAGCGCGCTCGTGACCGAGCGCGGCGTCGTGCGGGGTCCGAACGTCGATTCAATCGCGACGCTGCTCGGCCCGCGATGAGGGTCGCCCGTTCGATCGCCGTCGGCGAGGTCCGGATCGAGGAGACCGACGATCCCGAGCCGGCCGCCGGCGAGGTTGTCTGCGACGTCATCGCGTGCGGCGTGTGCGCCTCGGATGTGACCGACTGGTACGTCGCGAAAAAGCTGCCCGCCGTGCTCGGTCACGAGCCGGCCGGGGTCGTCCGCGCGGTCGGCGCCGGCGTGATCGGGGTCGCCGTCGGGGAGCGCGTCGCTATTCACCACCACGCGCCGTGCGGCGAGTGCCGGCGCTGCCGGCGGGGACACGAAACGCTGTGCGAGCGGTTTCGCGCGACGGGGCTTGAGCCCGGCGGCTTCGCCGAGCGCGTTCGAGTGCCGGCGGAGCTCGTCGGCGAGCTGCTCGTGCTGCCGGACGGGATGGATCCCGTCACAGCGACGTTTGTCGAGCCGCTCGCGTGCGTGCTCCGCGCGCAGGACCGCGCCGGTCTGCGGCCGGGCGACAGCCTGCTCGTGGTCGGTGCCGGCGTCAACGGCCTGCTGACGATCGCGGCGGCACACGCACGGGCGATCGACACCGTCTGGGTCCGGGAGCCGCGGCCCGAGCGGCTCGCGCTGGCCGAGGCGTTGGGAGCCGAGCACCACGGCAACGAGCTCGTCGACGTTGCGATCGTGTGCACCCCGAAGACCGACGCGATCGCCGCCGCCGCGGCCGCGCTAGCTCCCGGCGGGAGCTTGTGCCTGTACGCGCCACCGGCCCCCGACGGGCCCGGGCTGATCGACGGCACGGCCCTCTTCCTGCGCGAGCTCACGGTCACGGCGAGCTACTCGGCCGGGCCGCGCGACATGCGCCTGGCGCTCGATCTGATCTCGTCGGGGCGGATCGACCCGCTGCCGTTCGTCTCCCACCGGTTTGCGCTGGAGGACACGGGTAAGGCGCTCGAGCTGCAGCGGCGCGGAGAGGCGCTCAAGGCGGTGGTGGTCCCGTGAAGGCGGCCATGCTTCATGGCCCCGAGGACCTCCGCGTCCAGGACGTGCCCGAGCCCGACGGCGAGGTGATCGTCACGGTGCAGGCGGCCACCACCTGCGGCACGGACGTCAAGATGTGGCGCCACGGCCACCCGGCGCTGCAGCCGTACCCGTGCCGCTTCGGCCACGAGACCGCGGGCGTACGCGTCGACACCGGTGAGCGCGTACTCGTCTCAGATTCGGTCGCCTGCGGGGCGTGCGATCCATGCCGCGCCGGCCGAGCGCAGATCTGCCGGGACCCGACCTGGGTGCTCGGCGGCTTCGCCGAGCGGATCGCGGCTCCCGCCGGCGCGCTGCACCCGATCCCGGGCGAGCTGCCCGCGGCCGCGGCGGCGATGGCGGAGCCGCTGGCGGCGGCCCTGCACGCTGTCTCGCGCAGCAGCGACGCGGCCGACGTCGGCGTCCTCGGCGGCGGTCCGATGGGGCTGATGCTGACTTCGCTGCTGCTCGCGCAGGGGCGAAACGTGACCGTCGCCGAGCGCCATCCCGACCGCCGCGCGCAGGCATCGGCCCTGGGCGCGATCGCGGTGCCCGAGCTCACGCGCCACGAGCTGGTGTTCGAAGCGGTCGGTCGCCCCGACACGTGGCGCGCGGCCATCTCGGCCGCGCTCCCCGGTGGGGTCGTGGTGCTCGTCGGCGGCTGCCCGAGCGGGACCGAGGTCTCACTCCCGCCCGCTGCGATCCACTACGACGAGCTGGACCTACGCGGCACCTTCCATCACTCCTATTCAGAAGTTGACGAGGCGCTCGCGCTGCTCGCGCGCGGCGACGTCGACTGGCGCGCGCTCGCCGGCGACACGATCTCGCTGGAGGAGCTGCCCGCGGCCCTCGCCGCGCCCGCGGGCGGGCCGGCGCGCAAGTGGGTCGTCG
Source organism: uncultured Solirubrobacteraceae bacterium (assembly GCA_963712675.1). Classification (GTDB taxonomy): domain Bacteria; phylum Actinomycetota; class Thermoleophilia; order Solirubrobacterales; family Solirubrobacteraceae; genus Palsa-465. Next base: position 329,432 of record CAVQJF010000010.1, on the reverse strand, counting down.
ACCCGAGCGCCTGAGCTTGCGGGATAACTGTCGGAATCCGACAGTTATCCCGCACCCTCCCGGCGCACGGACGTCTGAGTCGCCTCACGCCGCCACTCCAGGTGCTCGACGATCCGCCTCGAGTCGCAGATGACATCGCCGTCGAGGATCAGCACCGGCACCCGCCTCTGATCGGTCAGCGCCTCGACCTCCGGCCGGCGCGAACGCCGCTGCGGAACTCGTACCTCGCTGAAAGCCACGGCTTCGCGCCGGAGGGCGCGCGCCACCTTGCCGCACGGGCAGAGCCAGTCGGTCGGGGTAGTGCATCGGTAGAGCGTCGCCACGGGAGCTACTTTCCCAGAACCCCGGTCCGCCGCGCCGCACCCGCCGCGAGCCGCAGCGCGAGCGGCTGCCGCGTGCCCGGCGGTGACACGGAGCCGGCGGCGCTCTGGCGGTACCAAGCGACCGTCTCCTCGAGGCAATCCTCGTGCGGCGACGGCCGCCAGGCGAGTTCGCGCTTGGCCTTCGTGTTCCGGAACGCCCAGTTCAGCGATGAGGCCCGCACCTCCTCCGGCGTCGGCATCGTGGACGCACCCGGAACCCGGGCGGCACTCGACGCGAGCGCGAGCGCGACCGGCAGCCGCAATCTGATCACGGGCGGCTCGACGCCGGACAGCCGGGCGAGGTCAGCGAACAGTCGGTCCATCGTGAAGTTCCGGTTGCCGAGGATGTAGCGCTCGCCGGGGGTCCCTCGCTCGTCCGCGAGCAGGTGCCCACGCGCGACGTCCGCGACCCCGACGATGTTCAGCGTACCGTCGACATAGGCGGGGATCGCGCGGCGCATGTAGCGGCCCACGAGGGTCGTCGAGGATCCACCCGGCTCCTCAAAACGGGCACCCCCGTCCCCCGGTCGAGCAGCCGGGTCACCTAAATGGGCGGGTGGACCGATCACGAACGCTGTGTTGACGGTGACGAGCGGCAGGCCCCGCGCGACCAGTCGCAGCGCCACCACTTCGGCCTCGTGCTTGGAGTCCACGTAGGGGATCCCGTACCGGCCGGCGTCCCACACGTTCGTCTCATCGGCGGTCGATCCCCGCGGAGCGGGACCGATCGCCGCGACCGATGACGTGTACACGGCGCGCTCCACGCCAGCGCGGAGCGCTTCCTCGAGCACGATCCGGGTGCCTTCGACGTTCAGCGCGAAGATTCGCTCGCGCGGCAACCGGAAGCTGGTCGTGCCGGCGATGTGAAAGACCCGCTCGATCCCGTTCATCGCTCTGCGGATCGCTCGGCGGTCAAGGATGTCCGCGCTTACGGCGGTGACGCCGAGGGCCTCGAGGGCCGTGCGGTCCGCGTCGCGCCGGACGGCGGCACGGACGTCGTCGCCGCGCTGGACGAGCAGCCGGGCGACATGCGAACCGACGAAACCGGTCGCGCCGGTGACGAGCGTGGGAGCCACTTCAGCGCGACGAGTCTAGGGCGCGCGGTAGGGTGGCGCGGTCATGCCCGTCGCAATCGTCTCCGACACCTGCCACTACCTCCCGCGCGAGCTGATCGCCGAGCACGACATTCACGAGGTCAGCCTGTACGTGCACTGGAAGGACCACGCCGTCCGAGAGAGCGAGATCAGCGACTACGACGCCTACTACCGGCAGCTGGCAATCGACGCGGACCTGCCGACCACGTCGCAGCCCTCGATCGGCGATTTTCTGGCGGTCTACGAGCCGCTGCTCGACGCCGGCAACGAGATCGTCTCGGTCCATCTCGCCGGCGGCATGTCGGGCACCGTTGGATCGGCCGAGCAGGCGCGCCAGCAGCTGGGCGAGCGCGCCGGCCGTGTCCACGTCGTCGATTCGGCCACCGCGTGCGGTGGTGAGGGCCTGGTCGTGCTGGCCGCCGCCGCCGGCGCGCGGGACGGCCTCGACGGCGCCGCCGTCGCCGAGCATGCGCGGCAGGCACGCTCCAAGCTGAAGATGTGGTTCGCGATCGAGACGCTCGAGTACCTGCGCCGCGGGGGCCGGATCGCGGGCGCGCAGGCGTGGCTCGGCTCCGCCCTGAAGATCAAGCCGATCCTGACGGTCGAGTCGGAGATCACCCCGATCGAACGTGTCCGGACGTCGAAACGGGCGTTCGAGCGGATGGTCGAGCTGCTGCAGACGCTGCACGACGACGGAGCCGACGCGTACATGGTGCAGCACATCCAGGCACCCGATCAGGCGCGCGAGCTCGCGGCGCGCGGGACCACGATCTTCGGGCACGAACCGCGCGTGATCTCGGAGATCGGACCCGTGATCGGCACCCACGTCGGCCCCGGGCTTCTCGGAGCCGGTGGCGTGCCGAGCTCGCTCCTCTAGCGCCCGTATCCGCCCGCTCCTCCGCAGCATTCGCCAGGAGGATCGGCTGACATGTCATTCAGCACGGCGGTGCATTTGGACGTTCGAAACTGCGGTTTTGGGGGACGAAGCTCCATCAAATCTGCCGAGAAAGCGTACGCACGGCTGAGCATCGGCCATCATTGTCCGTCAGACGTCGGAACTCCGGCGTTCTAAACAGGCCCAGGAGAGAAGCACCCTTGAGTATCGCGGCCGTTGCGGTGATCGCAGCAGTAGTTTGGATCTCACTCTTGATCGTGATCGTCGCGCTGTGCAGAGCGGCTGCCCGCGCGGACGCGCAGAGCGACCAGATCTTCGCGGCCTCGCACTAACCTCAGGGGGCCAGGCAGGGAGCCGGCTCGCGCAGCCACCCACGGGAGGGTGGCTGTGTACCCGCAGCGGACGCCGCCGCGCGTCGGTCAGTCCGAGGCTTGCGCCTTCGCTGCCAACCGGCGCTGCTTGCGGGCGCGCCGGCCGAACAGCAACGATCCAAGCGCCGCGAGCCCGCCGCCGATCACGAACCCCGTGGCCGCCGCGCCGGCGGTTAGCTGCTGCTGGTGGCTGCGCAGCTGCGAGCGCCAGTCGGTCAACTGCTCGACCTCGCCGCGGAGCTTCCCGAGCGAGCTCCCAAGCTCCAGCCGGTTCTGCTCGATCGAGGCTCTGATCTCGTCGGGAGTGCGGGTCGCCATCAGGAGTCGGCCTTCGTCGAGACGGCCTCTGACTCAGTCTTCGCCGAGACGGTCTCGCGGATCTTCTTCGCCTCTTCGATCGCCAGCTTCGGCGTCGGCGCGCCGACCTTGATCTTGCGCCACGCGAACACGAACGCGCCGGCCGTCACGCCCAGCAACAGGGCGAGCACGATCAGGAATCCGAGCCAGATGCTCGACAGCAGCGAGTTCAGCCCCCAAGCGACCGTCAGCAGCAGGAACGGGATCGCGAGCAGTCCGAACACGGCACCGATCGCGCCGGCGACGAGCCCCTTGCTGAGCGTCGAGATCTTCTGCGTGACCTCGGCCTTGGCCAGCTCGAGCTCCTCGCGGATCAGCACCGTGACCCGCTCGGACACCTCCGTCACGGCAGTGGCGAGGTTCTCCGGCTTGTTGCCGTTGCTACCGGGCAAGGCGTTTCAGGATCAGGGCGAACAGGAACCCGCCCGCGAACGCCGCGCCGATGGCGACTTCGGGGCGATCCGTCGGCACGGGTGAGGAGTTATCCGGCAGCGCGCTCATTCGGGCGGCTCTTCGTCGAACACGCGCTTCCAGATCAACGTGGCGGCGCGCGTCGTGGCGACGCCGGCCAGTGCTCCGATCCCGGCCAGTAGGCCGGACCAGAGCAAGCGCTTGAACAACGGGCTCTCCTTCATCCTCGGTGGATTCAATCAGAGTTCCCGGTCAGCCGGGCGCCGCATTGGCTCAGCGCTCGAGACCGCGGCAGATCGTCTCGACGATCAGGATCTTGGCGCGCTGGAGTTCGGCCTCGGGAACGGGCACGCTGTCGAAGATCCATCCACTGAGCACCTGCTCGATCGAGCCGTAGAAGGCGAGCGCCGCGAACTCGGGGGTGATCTCGGTCCGGAACAGGCCGTCCGCCTGCGCGCGCCTGACGATCGCGGCGATCTGCGCGTACGCGTCGCGAATCTCCGCGAGATGCGTGCGGCCGAATGTGTTCGCCGCCCGCGTCACCTCGACGATGATCACCTTCATCAGCTCCGGGTCGTGACGGTAGGAGTCGACGATGAAGCCCGCGATCGCCGCCAGCTTGTCCCGCGGAGAGCGCTCGGACGCGTCGGCCTCCGCGATCGCGGCCAGCATCACATTCCATCGCTCCAGGAACAGTGTGTCGAGAATCTGGTCCTTGGACGCAAAGTAGTGGTAGACGAGCCCGTAGGCGACTCCGGCCTCGTCCGCGACGTCCGACACGCGGCAGGTGTGGAATCCCTGCCGCGCGAACACGCGGACCGCTGCGTCGAGGATCAAGCGTCGCTTGTCGACGGCGCCCTCTGATGCGGGCTGGGTCGATGCCATCAGATGGCCCACCCGTAAACGTCGGGGCGACGGTTCGCGAGCGCCGGCAGCCTGCTCCTGATCGATCGCAGCGCCTCGAGATCGAGGTCCGCGACGATCGCCGTCTCGGAATCGGGCGCGCTCGCCAGGACCAGGCCCCACGGGTCGACGATCATCGAGCGCCCTCCGGACCGGTAACCACCCGGGTGCTCTCCGATCTGGTTCGCCGCGACCATGAAGCACTGGTTCTCGATCGCGCGCGCCCGCAGCAGGACCTCCCAGTGATCACGAGTGGTCGCGAGCGTGAACGCGGCCGGCATGCAGACCACCTCGGCGTCGCGCACCGCCAGCATCCTGTACAGCTCCGGAAATCGGAGGTCGTAACAGATGCTCAGCCCGAGTCCGACGCCCGAGGAGAGTTTCGAGACGACGACCTCGTCGCCCGGCTGCTCGTGTTCGGACTCCGCGTACACGACTCCGTCGACCTCGACGTCGAACATGTGGATCTTGCGGTAGAGCGCGCGCTGCTCGCCATCCGGACCGAAGTGGATGCTGGTGTTCGACAGCTTCTCGGCACCGGGGACACGCTCGACGAGCGATCCAGCGACAAGGTCGATTCCGAGCTCTTTTGAAATCCCACGCGCCCACTGGACGGCGGGGCCGTCCAGCGACTGAGCTCCGGCCACGAGGTGCTCTCCGGTGCCGAACGCGGTCCACTTCTCCGGCAGCAGCACGAACTCGGCGCCGTCGCGGGCCGCCTGGCGGACGAGGCGATCGGCTGTGGCGAGGTTGCGCTCGGCATCCTCGGAGGCGTTCAGCTGGACGGCGCCGGCGCGCACCGGATCCCCCTCACATTCGTTCGATTGACCGGTCAGTCAGTGGCTTCACCAGGATGATAGCCGCGCCGGTCCGCCTCGACCTGCGCCTCGATCCCGCGCCGTGTGTGCTCCCACGCCTCGCGCAGCGCCGCGACGCCGCCGGACACCTGTTCGTCCGACGCCGCCGGGCGCTCGCCCGCGATCAGCTCGACCTCGGTCGCCGCGTCCGACAGCCGCGACGCGCCGATCATCTGCGCGCTCCCGCGGATGCTGTGGGCGGCGGTGGCGACGGCGGCGTGATCGCCCGCCGCCAGACCGTCCTCGAGCCGGGCGAGCTCGTTCATCACCTCGGCGGCGATCCGCACCAGCATCGTGGTCGCCTCCTCGCCGGGGAACACGGCGCGCAGGCGCGCGATCCGCGATTCGTCAAGCGCCGCCGCTGGGCCGATCGGGGACGCCTCCGGCAGCCACACCGCCAGCACCTGCTGGAGCTCTCCGTCGCCGAGCGGCTTGGTCAGGTAGTCATCCATGCCGGCGTCGAGGCACTTGCGCCGGATGTCCTCGCTGGCCGCGGCCGTCATCGCCACGATCGGGATCCTGGCGCGACCGGACGCCGCCTCGCGGCGCCGGATCTCACGCGTCGTGTCGTACCCGTCCAGCTCCGGCATCTGGCAGTCCATCAGGATCGCGTCGTAGTCGCCGGCCTCGTAGCGCACCAGCACCTCCCGGCCGTCGACCGCGCTCGCCACCGTGTGCCCCATGCGCGCGAGCAGCCGTTCGACGTACATCCTGTTGACGAGGTTGTCCTCCGCGATCAGGATCCGCGCCGGCGCGGGCTCGGGCTCCGGCGGGCACGTCAGCTCGGGCTCCGCGGCCGATGGTGGCACCGAGCCCGGCTCCGACGGCGGGACCGACCCGGGCTCCGGCGGACCCGCGTGCATCGCCGCCGCGATCGCTTCAAGCAGACTCGATTGACTGATCGGCTTCGTCACCGACAGGCGGATCCCGTTCGATTCCAGCTCGGCGAGCGACGTTCCCGTCGAGGACAGCAGGATCAGCCGCGTGCTCCGCAGTCGCGGCGACGCGCTGATCCGGCGCGCAAGCTCGACTCCGGTCTCGCCCGGCATGTTGAAATCGAGCAGCGCCACGTCATACGGCGCTCCCTCGTCGGCCGCTCCGATCAGCTGGGTCAACGCGTGCGCCGCGTCTCGGGCCGCGTTCGAGCGCATCCCCCAGGACCCGACATACGCCTCGATGATCCGGCGGTTGGCCGCGTTGTCGTCGACGACCAGGATCCGCAGGCCGCGGAGCTCGACCGCGGGCACCGGCGGCGCCAGCGCGCCGAGCGCCGGCGCGAACGGGATCGAGACCTTGAACGTGCTGCCTTTCCCGAGCTCGCTCTGGGCGCTGATCGTCCCACCCATCAACCGTGTCAGATCGCGGCTGATCGTCAGGCCGAGGCCGGTGCCGCCGTACTGGCGTGTGGTGGATAGGTCGGCCTGCATGAACGGGTCGAATAGCGTCGCAAGTCGATCGGCGGCGATCCCGATTCCAGTGTCGCGCACCTCGAACCGGACCACGGCCGCGACGACGGTCCGCTCGAGGACCGACGCCCGCAGCGCGACCTCGCCCGCGGCGGTGAACTTGACCGCGTTGGCGAGCAGGTTCCCGAGCACCTGACCGACGCGGAGACGGTCGCCGCGGACCGCCTGCGGAACGTCGGCGCCGATATCGACCACCACTTTCAGCCCCTTCGACTCGGCCGCCTGAGAGAGCATGTCGCGCGTCGCGCCGATCAGGTCGTGGAGGTCGAAGTCCTGCTGCTCGATCTCGAGGCGGCCGGCCTCGATCTTGGAGACGTCGAGGATGTCCGAAACGACATGGATGAGGGTGTCGCTCGAGACATGTGCCATGTCGACGTACTCGCGCTGCTCCTTGGACAGCGGCGTCGCGGCGAGCAGCGTCACCATCCCGACGACGCCGTTCAGAGGCGTCCGGATTTCATGGCTCATGTTGGCGAGGAAGTCCGATTTCATCCGGCTCGCCTCCTCTGCCACAGTGACCGCGTGCTTGAGCTGCGCGTTCGCGTCTGAAAGCTCTGTCGTGCGCTGCTCGAGAACGTCGACCATCGCGTTGAACGACCGCCCGAGCTGCACGACCTCCCCTCGCCCACGCTCGGGAACGTGCACCCGCAGTGCTCCCTGGCGCCGTTTCTCGAGCGCCTCGGCGACGTCGCGGATTGGACGCAGGATGGCCCTCAGCATGTAGGCGCCCACCAGAACGAGCAGCAGCGCCGTGATGGCGAATCCGATCGCCCCGACCACGATCGTCACGGTTGTCTGGCTCGACAGCATGTTGCGGCGCGCCTGCCGTGCGGCGAGCGCGGCGCTATCGATCGGAGCAAACTGTCCGCGAAGCCCGTCCACGAGCTGTTTGCCACGCGAAGTGAGCACGGCCGCCTGCTTGTCGTTCAGCCGCCCGCCCGTCGCGATCAGCGGGATCGCATAGTTGTGTATGTAGCTGGCGATCGCGCCGGACAGCGCCGTCACGCGATGTTTCGCGAGCGGCCCCGACGCGAGTCGCGCTAGCGCCGGCAAGTCCCGTGCGAGCGCGGTCCTGGCGCTGTTGTACGGCGCCAAGAACCGCTGATCCTGCGTCAGCAGATACCCCCTCAGCCCGGTCTCGAGGTCGAGCACGGACAGCTCCGCGTTATACGAGGTCGTCAACAGGTCGGTCGTCCGACGGCCGCTGGTGGTGTCGTCGCGGAGGCTGACGAGCGACACGAGCTCGAGCACGAAAACCACCGCCACGAGTAGCGCGAGGGCCCCGAACAGCGACACCACGAGGCCGGAAAGACTGCGGTTTGACGCCATCGACATCGACGCTACTTCAAAACCCGCCTTCCAGAAGCTCCCCCGAACGGGGGAGGGCCGCCTCCACCGTCTGCCCTAATTGGTGGTAGTCCCCGGGCGCGGGCCAAACGGTGCCATCGGTCGATGGTGGGAAGCGGGCCCGCGCAGCATCATGTCCACGTGCACTCGGAATCTCTGCGTAACGCGGCAACAAGTAGTGCGTTGCTCTCGCCGGCTCCGAATTCGCTCACTGATATGGGGGCGGTAACACTCGAGCAAGTGCTTGAGACTGTGAGTGAGTACGGGCTGGCAACTCGAGATCTCGTCGCATGGGAGTTCGCTCTGGACGGGGGCGAATTAGCCGGGGTTTGGGACCAGGCGGTCGGAGAGGGACTGCTCCGCCCGGTAGTGGGGCTCGGGGGCACCGGGGAGCAGATGTACGCGCTGGCTACACCGGGGCATGCTCCGGCGCGTGCATCTGCCCACTGCCACAGCTTCGATTAGCGTTCGCCGGTGTGGCGACTCACCGCGGCCCGTTCGGGGGAACCAGGCCGCCGTCGCTCGTGGGCCTGGCGCTGCCACCCGCGGCGATGCCGAGCCGTGACGGACTGCGTCCGCTGAAGGCCTGGCGATACGTCGGGGTCTACGGCCCCGACGTGATGCTGTGCGTCGGCAGCGTTCGCATCGGCCCGGCGCAGCAAGTGTTCTGGGCGGTGTGGGATCGTTGCAATGCGCAGCTCCACGAGCGGACCGTGATCGGCCGCGGTCACGTCTCGCTCGGCTACAGACGCGTCCACGTGGACGACCGTGACGTCCAGATCGACCTGAGCCTGGATGAGACCGACGGGATCGAGACGGTGTGCCCGTCGGGCCGCAGCTACGCATGGACGCGCAAGCAGGGAGGCATTCCGGCTCACGGCACCGTCACGATCGGCGGCCGCGCCCACCGCGTCGTCGCGCGCGCCGTGGTCGACGATACCGCCGGCTACTACGAGCGCCACACGAGCTGGCGCTGGTCCGCGGGCGTCGGCCTGGCCCGCGACGGCCGAGCGCTGGCATGGAATCTCGTTGCGGGCGTCAACGATCCGATCGTCGGCAGCGAACGCACGGTGTGGGTCGACGGCGTCGCGTCCGAGGTCGGCCCGACCACCTTCGCGGACTCCCTCCAACGCGTCTCGTTTGCCGAGGGCGGCGCGCTCCGCTTCAGCCCCGAGGCGGAGCGCGAGCGGCGCGAGAACCTATTGCTCCTGCGCAGCTCCTACCGCCAGCCGTTCGGCACCTTTAGCGGCGAGCTCCCGGGGCGAGTCGAGCTCGCCGAGGGCTACGGAGTGATGGAGGAGCACGACGTCTTCTGGTGAGAGCGTGAGCCTTGGGGTCCGGGGTTTCATTGCGACGTTGGCGGGCCATCTTCGTGGCCCCGGAAAAACGGCGCAATGAAACGGGGACCAAGCGACTGCGCCTGCGTCGTGTGCCCTGCCCAGGCCCTGCTGACGACTCCGTAGCTCGTCATTGGCTGAGGCTCGGAACCTGGATGAGTTTTCGCACCTATTTCGTCGAAACCCATCCAGGTGCAAAGCCGTGTCGCCTCACACCCCACAGCCACGGTTCTCACGGAATCAGGTGCGTTGCCGCAGCGGATTTCCTTCCCTTCCTTTTCACTGCCGCCGTTTTTCAGGGCCACGAAGGTGGCCGCCCAACGTCACACGAAAGACGCCGACAGCGGCAAAGCTCCCACAGCCGCCCGCCTCAGCCGCCCGGGTCAGCCGGCGCTCTCGCCAGACCCCAGCCCACGCTGACGCCGCAGCGCCGCCAGCAGCAGCTTCGAGTGCATCGCGCCGATCAGGTCGCGCAGCGGCTGCGCGCCCGAGGAGATGATCTCGACGGCGCGATCGACCTCGACCTGGCCGGCGAGGCGGCCGAGCAGCACCGCGACCTCCTCCTCGACGAGCGGCTGCAGCGCCTCGCGATACCGGATCGTGTCGTACACGGTGAAGCCGATCGCCTCCTCGTAGCCGCCGGCCCGGAAGCGCGAGATCGCCTCGATGATCTGGATGTCGTCGCCGTCGTACCCGCGTGAGTTCGGCGTCAGGATCGACAGCTCCTCGAGCCGGCCGAGCACGTTGTCGGGCACGTCGTAGGTTTCGCGCACCCGCGCGCGCGAGGTCCGACCGGCCTCGCTCGCCTCGATCGCCCGCTCAAGGATTCGGTCCTCGATCTCGAGCATCCGCGCCGCGCGTTCGGGCTCCTCCGCGATCATCTCGCGGATCAGGCGCAGCGGCATGAAGCGATCCTCCTGGAGCCGCTTGATCAGCCGGATCCGCTCGACGAACTCCTCCGGGTAGTAGGCCATGTTGCGCGACGTGCGCTTGATCTCCTCGCCGGGGCCGAGCAGGCCCTCCCGGAGGTAGTGCTTGATCGTCCCCGCGCTGACGCCGGAGCGCTCAGCGAGCTCGGACATCTTCAGCATGCCGGTCGTGGCGCTCACGCGGGTGCGGGCTCCTTGATTCCGAGCAGCGCGCGCGCCTCGGTAACGGTCGCGGGCCGCCGCCCGATGTCCTCGGTCATCTGCCGCGCCTTCGCGATCAGCTCGCCGTTGGAGCGCGCCATCTCGCCGCTCGGGAGGTAGAAGTTGTCCTCCAATCCGACCCGGATCGAGCCCCCGAGCGTCAGCGCCGCGGCAACGAGCATCCACTGGTCGCGCCCGATCCCGATCACGCCCCAGTGGTGGTTCCCGGCGGGCATGTTGTCCGCCATCGCGGCCAGGTTGCGAGCGCTCGCGGGGACGCCGCCGACCACGCCCATCACGAAGTCCGCGTGCAGCGGCGCCTCGAGCAGACCCATGTCGACCAGCGGCTCGAGCGATCCGACGTGACCGACGTCGAAGCACTCGTGCTCTGGCTTGATACCGAGCCGGCGCATCGCCTCGAGCAGTTCGATGATCTCCTCGAACGGGTTCTGGAACACGAACTTGAACACGAAGTCCTTGCGCGAGCGCGAGTATTTGCCGTAGTTCAGCGAACCCATGTTCAGCGCCGCCACCTCGGGCCTCGCCGCCTCCAGGTACGCGATCCGCTTCTCGATCGAGACGCCGATCGTCCCAGTCGAGAAGTTGATGATCACCGCATCGCCGACCTCGGCGCGGATCGCATCCTTGATCGCCTGGAAGTCCTCGATCTCGTACGACGGCGTCCCGTCCGGCTTGCGCGCGTGGATATGGATGTGGACCCCGCCCTCGTCGACGATCCGCCGCGCCTCGGACGCGTACTCGCCGGGCGTGTAGGGGATCGCCGGGCACTGATCGCGGTTCGCGATCGAGCCCGAGATCGAGCAGCAGATCACAACGGGATGGTCGAGGCTCATTTACTCACCGTTCCTAGCATTTGGTTGCAAGCCGCGGTGATCGCCGCCCTCCCCGCGGAGGTGTACTGGCAGTTGAGCTCGTACTCGTCGTCGGCGACGAACACGAGCGTGACTCTGCTCGTGGCCGATACATGTAGCCCCGACACCGGCACCTGCGAATAGGCGAGCGCCGGCAGTCCACCGATCGAGGTCACCGTTCCGGTGATCGCGCGGCCGAAGGTGCTGCTCATAGATCCGTCGAACGCCGCCTTGAGCGATCCGATATTGGTCGACGTGACTGGCACGGGCCGGTTCGGGAACCGGGTGACGACGATCAGGTCGTAGCGGCCTGTTCCGATCGCGGCGTGCGTCGCGGTCGACGTGTTGCCACTCACGCGCTTCGACGCCTGGAGCTGGATCGGGTGGAGCTTCGCGGGGTAGTCGAAGTGGATCAGGATGCCGGGCGCGCTGAACAGCTTGCCGCCGCTCACCTGTGACGGGCTGACGCTCACGTTGCTGATCGAATGGCTGCCCGAGTTCGACGACCCGCATCCTGCGATCCCGCACGCGACCACCAGCGGCGCCATCCTTCGCAGCTTCATACTGGGACCACGCCGGATCGCTTCCACGGCCGCGCGACGCGCTTGCCGGCCGCCATCTCGAGTCCACGGCAGATCGTCAGCCGCGTCTCCCGGGGGTCGATCACGTCGTCGACCATGTCGTGGCCGGCGGCGATGTAGACGTCGATGATCTTGCGGAAGTTCTCGATCAGCTCCAGCTTCTTCGCGGCCGGGTCATTCGCCTCCTGAACCAGCTTGCGGAAGATGATCTCGACCGCCCCCTCGGCGCCCATCACGCTGATCTCGGCGCTCGGCCACGCGACGATCAGGTCGGGTTCGAACGCCCGGCCGCACATCACGTAGTAGCCGGCGCCGTAGCCCTTGCGCAAAATGACCGTGATCTTCGGCACGGTCGCGTTCGCGGTCGCGTACAGCATCTTCGCGCCGTGCCGGATGATCCCCGCCTCCTCGACCTTGGTCCCGACCATGAACCCCGGCACGTCCATCAGGTAGACGAGCGGGATCCCGTACGCGTTGCACAGGTTGATGAACCGCGCCGCCTTGTCGGAGGAGTCGTTGTCCAAGATCCCGCCGAGCTGCTTGGGCTGGTTGGCGACGATCCCCGCCGGCCGCCCGCCGAACCGCGCCAGGCAGGTGATGATCGTCCGCGCCCACTGTGGCTTCAGATCGAAGTAGACGCCGTCGTCGACGATCCGGCGGATCACCTCGTACATGTCGTACGGCTTGCGGTTCGACCCGGGCAGCACGTCGAGCAGCTCCTCGTCGGCGCGCTCGATCGGATCCGCGGACGCGACCACCGGCGGCGGCTCCCCGCAGTGCGAGGGGAAGTAGCTCAGGTACTGCTTGATCCGCTCGATGCACTCCGGATCGTCGGCCACCTCCAGGTCGCCGACCCCCGACTTGCGGCAGTGCACCCGTGAACCGCCGAGCTCCTCCTGCGTCACGTCCTCGCCGACGGCTGCACGGACCAGGTGCGGGCCGGCCAACGCCATCGACCCGCGACCGCGCACCATCGGGACGAAGTCAGCCAACCCCGGGATGTACGCCGTGCCGGCCGCGCACGGCCCCATCAGCGCGGCGACCTGGGGGATCACGCCCGAGTTGATCACCTCCTCGCGGAACAGATGCCCGGAGCCGGCGAACAGCGACCCGACCGCCTCCTGGATTCGCGCGCCGGCCGAATCGAGCAGCCAGATCAGCGGCATCCGCTTCGTCAGCGCGAGCTCACGCAACCGCGACACCTTGATCTCGCCCGTCATCCCCATCGAGCCGGCCATCACCGTGAAGTCGTACGCCGCCACCGCCACCAGGCGGCCGTCGACCGCCCCGTAGCCGGTGATCACGCCGTCGGCCGGCGCCTCCTTGCCGTCCATCGCTCGTGCGGCCGAGTGCGGGCGGCCATGAATCCCGAGCTCAACGAACGTGCCGTCGTCGATCAGCAGCGCGATCCGCTCGCGCGCTGTCAGCTTGTCGGCCGCGTGCTGGGCGGCGATCTTCTCGGCGCCGCCGCCGAGCTTGATCTGCTCCCGCCGCGCCGCCAGGTCGTCCGCGAGGGGCCGGAGCAGGCTGGTGGGCGGGGCGTCGGTTGACACGATGATCGGAGCGTCCCTCCTCGCTCACGACGAGCAGGAAGTGAGACGTTCTACTTTCTACTTTGCCAGGTGACCGGCGCCCGCGTCAAGCGATCGACGCTGGCGCCCCGCGGGATCGAAGTTCGACGGCGCCAGCCACGCCTCGAACGCGCGCCGCACGGCCGGCCAGCGCTGATCGGTGATCGCGTACCAGGCCGTGTCGCGATTGCGCCCCTTGACGACCATGTGCTGTTCAAAAACGCCCTCGAACACGAACCCGAACCGCTCCGCCGCCCGCCGCGACGGCGCGTTCAAAGCGTTGCACTTCCACTCAAGCCGCCGGTAGCCGAGCGCGTCGAACGCGTTCCGCGCCAGCAGGTAGATCGCCTCGGTCGCCGCTGTCGTGCGCTGCATCGGTGTCCCGAACCAGATGTTCCCGATCTCGATGCAGCCGTGCCCGGGTTCGATCCGCATGTACGAGGCCATTCCCTCCGGCCTGTCCTCGCGGACGATCGTGTAGCGCAGCGGGTCGTCAAGCCGAGCGGCCGCCTCGAGGTGGCGGCAGAACTCCCCAAAATCGGAGTAGGGCCCGTCGAACAGGTACGTCCAGATCGCCTCCTCCCGCGACGCCTTGTACAACGGCCCGGCGTCGCCGGCCGGGTCGATCGGTCGCAGCAACACGTACGACCCCTGCAGCGGCGTCCGGTCGGGCACCGGCGCCGGCGCCCACTCCACCGGCTCACCTAACGGCCGGCCCACCGAGGCTCGCGCTTCTCGAAGAACGCCTTGACACCCTCCTGGATGTCCTCGGTCGAGAACGCGATCGTCAGCTGCGAGCGGAGGAAATCGAGCGCATCCTCGAACGCCATGTCCTGCTGGCGGAAGATCGCGTCCTTGCCCAGGCGCATCAGCACCGGCGACTTCGCCGCCAGCTTCTCCGCCCAGTCACGGACCGCATCGTCGAACGACGCCGCCGGCACGACCCGGTTGACGATCCCGATCCGCTCCGCCTCCTCCGCGCTGATCTGCTCCCCCAACAGCAACAGCTCGTTCGTCTTCTTGCGCCCGACGTTGCGATAGATCAGCGCCATGATCATGAACGGGAACACGCCGACGTTGATCTCCGGCGTGCCGAACCGCGCGCCCTCGCGCGCCACCACCAGGTCGCAGGCGAGCGCGATCCCGAGCGCGCCCGCCAGCACGTGGCCGTTGGCGGCGCAGATCGATGGCTTGCCGAGCTCGCCGAGCAGGCCGAAGATCCGCACGAACCGCTCGGTCGCGAAGTGCTTGTGCACGAGCGGCACGTCGGCCGCGAAGCCGGCCAGGTTGCCGCCACTCGAGAACACCTTCTCGTGCGTCGAGGTCAGCACCACGCAGCGGACCGCGTCGTCGTCTCGCGCTGCCTCGAGCGCGGCGAGGAGGTCGCCTAAGAGCGCGTCTGACAGCGCATTCCGTGTGTCCGGCTGATCGAGGGCGATCGTCGCGACCCCGTCCGCGACCGAGTACTGGACCGTGTCGTAGGCCATCGCGCGGGCAACTTACACGACGTCGGTTGCGGGCCGGGAGCGCGCGGGCTCGGCCGGCCCGGCCAGCTCCGGCCTCGGATCCGGCTCCGAGCGGGCCTGCGCCGGAAGTGCGAGCCACACGCGGGCACCCCCGACGGACCGGTTCTCCGCGAACGCGGCGCCGCCGTGAGCTTCTGCGATCGTCCGCACGATCGAGAGCCCGAGGCCGCTGCCACCGCGTGCGCGGCCCGGATTGGCACGTGAGAACCGCTCGAACGCGCGCCCCAAGAACTCCGGCGGGAAGCCGGGTCCGTTGTCGAGCACGTGGAGCGTGATCACGCCATCCAGCGCGGTGGCTCGCATCACCACGTCGCTCTCGCCGAAGCGCAGCGCGTTGTTGACCATGTTGCTGAGCGCCTGGTCCAGGCGCGCGAGGTCCGCCTTCAGGAACAGCGCGGGTCCCGGCTCCACGATCACCCTGCGACCCGCCAAACCCTCGAGGTGCGAGTAGCGGTCGGCGATCGTGCGCATCGCGCCGCGCACCTCGAACCACTCGGCGATGATCGGCAGTCGCTGCTGGTCTCCCTGGGCGATCACGAGCAAATCCTCGGCGAGCGAGGTCAGCCGCCGCACCTCTTCACGGGCGGACACGACCGCAGCTTCCAGATCGTCGCGCGATCGGTTCTCGCCGAGGGCGTCGTCGAGCTCGAGCTGCAGGATCGTCAGCGGCGTGCGCAGCTCGTGACTCGCGCCCGCGACGAACGCGCGCTCGCGCTCCACCACCGCCTGCAGCTTGCCGAGCATCTCGTTGAGCGTCTGCCCGAGGCGCTGGATCTCGTCGCGGGCGACGGGCACCGGCAGCCGCGCGGTCAGGCCGGAGTCGACCATCCGATCGGCGCGCCGGCGCATCTGGTCGACCGGCTCGAGCGCCTTCGCGGCCACGATGTAGCCGGCGGCGCAGGCGATCAGCAACGCGATCGGGCCGCCGATGAACAGCAGCCTCTGGAGCGAGCCGAGCGCGCTGTCGCGGTCGGCCGTCGACACTCCTACGACGAGGATGTTGTGGCTCGGCCCCGGGACGCGGTAGGCGAGCAACTGCGTGTGGCCGGTGCTCCGCAGCTCGACGCGCTGCCGCGCGGCGTCCGCGATCTGGCTCGCGCTCAACAAGCGCCGCTCGGATCGCTCGGAGGTCGATGCGAGCACGCGCCCGCCGGGACCGAGGACCTGCGCGAATCCTCCCGATCCGACTGGGAGCAACGGGTCTGAGGCGAGGCGCTGGGCGTTCTCGCCGGTGACGCTCGAGAGATAGGCGGCCCGCGTTTGCAGCGAGGAGTTGATCCCGGCGTCGAGCCCCGCCCCGAAGCGCGTGTACAGGAGCAGCGCGAGCAATCCGAACAGCAGGATCATCACGCCCGCGAACGCGAGCGCCAACCGCAGTCTGATCGGCACGCGCTCAAAGCGCGCGTCCGCGGCGTCCGAAACCTTGCGCAATGCTCTGAGCTGCGTCTCAATCCTCCACTTGTAAGCGATAGCCGGCGCCACGCACGGTCTGCAGCGACCGCCGCGAGAACGGGCGGTCGACCTTATCTCGCAGATATCCGATGTAGACCTCGATCACGTTCGAGCGGTGCTCGTAGCCCTCGTCCCAGGCGTGCTCGAGCAGCTCGAAACGCCCGAGCACCTGGCCCGGACGGCGCATGAACGTCTCGAGCAGCGCGTACTCCCGCATCGTCAGCGACAGCTCGACGTCACCGCGCCACGCGCGCCGGTCGGCCGGATCGAGCCGCAGGTCCCCGACCTCCAGCACGGTCGGGCGCGGCGGCAACCCGCGCCGGGTCAGCGCCCGCAGCCGAGCGAGCAGCTCCTCCAACGAGAACGGCTTCGTCAGATAGTCGTCGGCGCCGCTGTCGAGACCGCGGATCCGATCGGCCACCTCGCTGCGGGCGGTCAGCATCAACGTCGGAGCCCAGATCCCCGCCGCTCGCAGGCGCTGGCAGGTCTCGAACCCATCGAGACCCGGAAGCATCAGGTCGAGGATGATCGCGTCGTACTCGGTCGCCCCCGCACGGTCCAGTGCCGCCTCGCCGCTCCACACGACATCGACGCCGATCCCGTGGCCGCGCATCCGGCGCTGGAGCACGCTGGCGAGCTTCACCTCATCGTCGACGACCAGCACGCGCATGCGCTAATTGTGTCGGGTCAGCCGCGCGCGCTCATCCGGCAACCATCGCGCGCACCGATTGGCGCAGCGAGCGGCTGGTGAGCGATACCGCCGTGGGCTCGTAGCCGCAGTGGGCCATGCAGTTCTCGCAGCGCGGGTCGCGACCACGCCCGTACTTCTCCCAGTCGGTGGTTTCGAGCAGCTCCTTGTAGGTCTTCGCGTAGCCGTCCGACATCAGGTAGCACGGCCGCTGCCAGCCGAAGATCGAGTAGCTCGGGATCCCCCACGGGGTGCATGGGAAGTCGACCTTGCCCTCGAGGAAGTCGAGGAACAGCGGCGTGTGGTTGAGCCGCCACCGCTTCCGTCGACCGTCCGCGAACGCTTCGCTGAACAGCGCCCGCGTCTGCGATACGCCGGGGAAGTGTTCCTGGTCGGGCGCCTTCACGTACGCGTAGGCC
This sequence comes from uncultured Solirubrobacteraceae bacterium, assembly GCA_963712675.1. Taxonomy (GTDB): domain Bacteria; phylum Actinomycetota; class Thermoleophilia; order Solirubrobacterales; family Solirubrobacteraceae; genus Palsa-465. The sequence continues at coordinate 311,793 of CAVQJF010000010.1, read as the reverse complement.
GGCGAGATCTGGATCGAGTCGACCCCGAGGTCGTCGTTCAGGTAGTCGAGCACCTGCCGGACGGTGTCGGGCGTGTCGGTGTTGAGGAACGTCGTGTTGGTCGACACGCGGAAGCCCTGGGCCTTCGCCTCGCGGATCGCCTCCACCGCCTTGTCGAAGATCCCCTCGCGCTCGACGAACTGGTCGTGGCGTTCGCGAAGCCCATCGAGATGGACGACCCAGCTGAAGTACGGCGACGGCTTGAAGTTGCCGAGCTTCTGCTTGAGCAGGATCGCGTTCGTGCACAGGAACACGAACTTCTTGCGCTTGATCAGCTCGGCGGCCAGCACGTGCACCTCCGGGTGCACGAGCGGCTCGCCGCCCGCGATCGAAACCATCGGCGCTCCGCACTCCTCGATCGCCGCCAGCGCAGTGTCGACCGGCATCCGCTGCTTGAGGATGTGGTCGGGGTGCTGGATCTTGCCGCAGAACGAGCACGCCAGGTTGCACTGGAACAGCGGCTCGAGCTCGACCAGCAGCGGATAGCGCTCGCGGCGCGCGAGCTTCTGCTTGAGGATGTAGGCGCCGACGCGCGCGCTCTGGCGCATCGTTACTGACAAAAGCTCACGGGTCCTCTCGTAGTAGTGGTGGAAGCTTGAAGTGCACGTTCTCCTCGGCCACGGTCCGTTCGCTGAGCGCAACCGGTCCGAGCCCATCAAGCGCCTCGACCACCTCGCCGACCAGCTTCTCCGGCGCCGAGGCCCCAGCGCTCAGACCAACGCGCCGGACGCCGGCGAGCCAGCCCGGTTCGATCTCGGCCGCGTCGCCGATCAGCCTCGCGCGACCGCCGCTCCGCTCGGCCACCTCCACCAAGCGCCTTGAGTTCGACGAGTTCTCGGATCCGACGACCAGCACGAGCTCGCAATCTTCGGCGAGCGCGCGGACCGCATCCTGGCGGTTCTGCGTCGCGTAGCAGATGTCGTCGGACGACGGCCCGACGATCTCGGGGAAGCGGCGGCGCAGCGCTGCGACCACGCTCTCGGTCTCGTCGACCGCCAGCGTCGTCTGCGTCAGGTAGGCGACGCGATCGGGTTGGCCGAGCTCGAGCTGCTCGACGTCGGCCTCACTCGAGATCACGTGCGTGCGCTCGGGCGCCTCGCCAACCGTGCCCTCCACCTCTTCGTGGCCCTCGTGGCCGATCAGCACGATCTCCCGCCCCGACGACGCGAACCGCCGCGCCTCGGCGTGGACCTTCGAGACCAACGGGCAGGTGGCGTCGATCACGTCGAGGCCGCGCGCCTGCGCGGCCGCGCGCACAGCCGGCGAGACGCCGTGCGCAGAGAAGATCACGGTCGCGCCCTCCGGAACCTGCTCGACCTCGTCGACGAACACGGCCCCCTGGCGCTCGAGCTCGGCGACCACGTGCGAGTTGTGCACGATCTGCTTGCGCACGTACACCGGGCCGCCGCCACGCTCGGCGAGGACCCGCTCGACGATCTCGACGGCCCGCACGACGCCGGCGCACGATGCGCGCGGCGACGCGAGCACCACCTCGCGCGCTCCGAGCGCCCGGGTCCATTCCTCCATCAGCGCCGATGCGCCACGCAGGGCGCGGTACGCGCGCGCCGCCCCGGCGATCGTCCGCAGCGGCCGGTGCAACTCTTCGCGATGGGTGTCGACGACCACTCGCAGCGTCACCAGCGGCTGGGCGCGCGCGTCGGGCGCGAGCCACGCCGACTCCATGTCGACAGCCAGCGCGCCGGTACGCGCAAGCGCCCGCCGGCGCTCGCGCACGACGAGTCGCTGCGTCGAGGCAACGGGCCCGACGCGCACGTTGAAGCCGCCGCGTCGCAGATGGCCGGCGAGGATCGTCGGGTCCGGGCAGGGCGTCACTCCGGTGGGCCCGCGCAGTTCGCTCGCGAGCACGATGTCACCCGGCTCGAGATCCGGATCGAGCGCCCCGCAGAACCCCGCGATCACGACCGCGCCTCGGGGACCCTCGCGCGTCAGCGAAGCGGCCCGGCGCGCGCGGTTCGGACCCATGCCGATCCGCTGCACCCGAGCCCACGGAGCGCCGGCGCGCACGGCCCGTGCCTCGATCGCGAGCGGCGCGAGCACGAGCATCGACCGCTCGTCCGGCGCCGGTGCCACCGCCTCCGTGCGCCATGGTGAGTGCGCGACCGCAAATCCGGCGATCGTCATCGGGCCACCGCCTCTCTCGCCCTCCGCGGACGGGCGGCGACCGCCGCGAGCGCTTCCCGCGCCGCCGCGCGACCGCTGCGAACGGCTCCCTCCATCGTCGCCGGCCACCCGGTGTCCGTCCAGCTGCCGGCCAGCAGCAACCCCGGAACCGATGTGTGTGGTCCGGGCCGGTGCGCGCGAGCCCCGGGGCTCGCGCGAAACGTCGCGGCGTGCTCACGGATCACGAAGAACTCCTCCACTTGAGCCTCCCGCGCCGCGGGCAGCAGCTCCGCCAGCGCCGGGACGTAGAGCTCGCGAAGCTCGTCGACCGTCATCTTGCTCTCGCGCTCCGCCGCCGACAGTGACACCGCCAGATACTGCCCGGCCCCCACGTTGGCCCCCTGCGTGCGGTCGAATACCCACTGCACGGGGCTGTCCACGCCGGCGGCGAACGGCAGCTCCAGCACGCGCCGGTCGTAGACGACGTGCAGGTTCACGATCGGCGAGGATCCGAGGCGGCGCAGCGATCCGGCGAGGCCGGCAAGCGACGGGACGATCCTCGTGACCCGTTCATGCTGGACCGCGACAATCACGGAATCGGCATGCACGGTCGGCCTGCCGCCGACCTCGATCTCGAACTCGCCGTCGGGACCGCGATTGACCCCGGCCGCCCGCGCTCGCGTGTGCACGTCGACGCCGGCTCCGGTGAGCGCGCGGCGCGCCGCGAGATCATGGATCTCCGATAGCGGCACCCGGGCCCACCCGATGTCGCCCGCCGCCGGATCGCTCAGCAGCCCGGTCTGGAACACGTACGCCGCCTGCGCCAGCGACGCATCGGCCGGCACCAGGTTCAGCGTCGGGCGGGCGATCAGTCCCCACAGCCGTTCGATCGCCGCGGCGCTCTGGTGATGCTCTGACAGCCACTCACCGAATCCGCGCGCGTCGGCGGACGGATCGTCGACGTCGACACGGGCCAGCGCGTTCATCGCAACCGCGGCGAGAACGCGCTCGCGGACGCTCAAGAACCGGTAGCCGAGCAGCGAGCGAGCCAGATGTGCCGGCGCCGGCAACCCCGATCGGCGTAGCCACACCGTCCCGCCGCCCGGAGCCAGAACCGGGATCTCGAGGCGCGGCTGCAACGTCACGCCGTCGAGCGCGCCGAGCCGCCCGAGCAGCCCGAGATACTCGGTGCAGCAGCGCAGGAACACGTGCTGGCCGTTGTCGACCTGGAGTCCGTTGTGGTGCACCGAGTAGGCGGCGCCGCCAAGGCGTGGGCGCGCCTCCAGCAGCGTGACGTGCGCGCCACCGGCGGCGCAGTCGAGCGCCGCCGCGATCCCGGCGAGGCCGCCGCCGACGACCACGACGCGGCCACGGTCCCGCTCACCCGCGGGTCGGCGCGCACCGATCGTGATGCTCACGCTCGCACCCCCGCGAGGCTACGCGCGGCCAGCCACGCCTTCTCCCAGACGGGTAGCGAGATCCGGCGCTGGAGCACCTCGGCGGGCTCGCGCTCGATCCGCTCGAGGATACCCCTGTAGATGCCCGTCATCGCCAGCAGACAGGAGCCGCTGCGGGAGTCGAGCAGCTCCGCCAGCGCGAGCCCGCGCGTGAACCACTCGCTGTTCCGTCTCGCCTCGAACCGGATCAGCTCGGCGATCGAATCGGGTCGCGCCGTCGCCGGAACCTCCACGCCGAACCGGCGCAGGTCCTCGGCCGGCAGGTACGTCCGGCCGCGCTCGGAGTCCTCGCGCACGTCGCGCAGGATGTTCGTCAGCTGCATCGCGACGCCGAGGTCGTCGGCGAGCGGGGTGGCCGCGGCGCGGTCGGCGACGCCGAAGATCGCAAGGCACAGCCGCCCGATCGAGCCCGCCACGTGCCGGCAGTAGACGACCAGCTCGTCGAACGTCTCGTAGGTCGTGCCGAGAACGTCCATCTCGACCCCGTCGATCAGGCTCTTGAGCGCGTCGAGGGGCAGGTCAAAGCGCGGCTGGGCATCGAGCAGCGCGACCAGGACCGGATCGCCTCCGTCGATCTCGCCGCACTCCAGCCGCTCGAGCCGGTCGCGCTCGCCGGCCAGTGCGCTCAGCTTCGACGCGAGCGGAAGCAACCCGTCGCCGACGTCATCGACCCGGCGGCTGAACGCGTACACGGCGCTCATCGCGCGGCGCTTGTCTCGCGGCAGCAGGCTGATGCCGTAGTAGAAGTTGGCGGCCTCGTGCCGGGTGATCCGCACGCAGCTGTGATAGGCGCGCTCGACGTCGAGCCGAGGAGTCTCGAGCGAACCCTGGGCCGTCCCGTTGACCGCCCTGCGCGATGCCGTCAGCGCCATGCGACCGTCCTCGCGAAGGCGAGCGCGAACGATCGGCGAGTCGGCCGCGGCCGTCCGCCGAGCACGTCGTAGCCGGCGCTGGCGATCGCGTCGAGCGCGGCGCGTCCACCGGCGAGGAACCCGGCGACCGCGAGCGCGGGACGCGGCGACAGCGCCCGGATCAGCGGCGCTCCGCCGGACAGCAGCCCGCGCGCGCGTGCGACCTCGAACGCGATCAGCTCCCGGAACGCACCACTCGGCGCAGCGGCGAGCAGGTCCACGTCGGTGCAGCCGAAACGCGCGAGATCCTCCTGCGGGATGTACACGCGCCCGCGCGCGCGGTCCTCGGCGACGTCCTGCAGATGTTCGGTCAGCTGCAAGCCCGCGCAGATCGTGTCCGACATCCGGAGCCGGTCCGGCGTGGCGGCCGAGAACACATGCAGCACGAGCTCGCCGACCGGCGCCGCCGAGAGCCGGCAGTACTCGAGCAGCGCATCGAAGCTCGGGTAGCGGTCGATCACCTGGTCCTGGCGGTTTGCTTCGATCAGCCGCCGGAACGGATCGGCCGGCAGCGCCAGTTCGTGGACCACTGGATAGAGCGCTCTATTCACGGCGTGCTCGGGCACCTGTCGCGCGTAGATCCGATCGAGGTCCGCCTCGATCCAGTCGAGCAGCGCCAGCCGATCGCCGGCCGCCTCGTCGCCGGCATCGTCGACCAGCCGCGCGAAGCCGTACAGCGCCAGCAGCTGCGAGCGCCGTTGCGCCCCCAGCAACCCGATCGCGACCGGGAAATTCTCCTCCGCCGCCTGCGCCATCACCGCATCGCGCGCGGGGGCCTGTGCGAGGGGTGATGTTGCCGTTGCCGTAGCCGTCATCGCGTGATCCGCCCCAGCGCCATGATCGGGAACACGAGCCTGTACAGGTGGTAGTTGATCGAGAAGTCAGACGGAAACCCGGTTCCCGTGTACTGGGGCTCGTCCCAGCCACCGTCGGGGAGCTGCGTGCGCGCGAGCCACTGCGCCCCGCGCATGGCGGCACTCGACCGTCGCTCGCCGGCGGCCTCCAGCGCGAGCAGCGCCCACCCAGTCTGCGAGGCGGTGCTCGTCCCGCGCCCGACCCACGCTGGATCGGTGTAGGAGCGCACGTCCTCCCCCCAGCCGCCGTCGTCGTTCTGGTGCTCGATCAGCCACCGCACGGCGCGGCGAATGCGCAGATCGGCCGCCGGCACCCCGGCCGCGATCAGCGCGGGCACCGCCGCGCCCGTGCCGTACACGTGGTTGACGCCCCAGCGGCCGAACCAGGAGCCGTCGGGCTCCTGCTCGGCGCTCAGCCATTCGAGGCCGCGCTGCGCCGCCTGCCCGTCGGCGCGACCGACGAGGGCCAGCATCTCGAGCGCGTGCGCGCTGACGTCGGCACTCGGCGGATCGATCACCTCGCCGAAGTCGCAGAAGGGCAGCTCGCGCGCGAGCGCACTCTTGTTCTCGGCGTCGAATGCCGCCCAGCCGCCGGTCGAGTCCTGCATCCCCTCGACCCACCGTGCGGCGCGGTCGATCGCGGCGCTGACCCGCTCGTGGTCGGGATGCGCGATTTGGCGCAGCGCCAGCACCACCTCCGCGGTGTCGTCGACATCGGGGTAGTTGTCGTTGGCGAACTCAAACGACCACCCGCCCGGTTGCAGCCCTGGCCGCCGCACCGCCCAGTCCCCGCCGGCGTGGACCTGCTCGTCGAGCAGCCAGTCGGCGGCTGCGAGCAGCGCAGGATCGTCGCCGGGCACGCCGGCGTCGGCCAGCGCCACGGCGGCCAGCGCCGTGTCCCAGACCGGCGACTGGCACGCCTCGAGCCGCCGTCCGCGTTCGTCGTCGATCGTGAACCGATCGAGTCCCTCGAAGCCGGCCTGCATGACCGGGTGCTCGGCCGCATAGCCGCGCAGGTGCAGCGCGATCATCGAATAGACCCACGGCGGCTGGATCCCGCCCCACGAGCCGTCCGCTTCCTGGCGGCGGACGATCCACCGCTCGGCCCGCGCCATCGCCTGCTCTCGCAGCGGATGCACGGGGAGGCGCTCGTAGAGGTGGAGCGCTCCGTCGAGCAGGTTCAGGGCCCGCCCGCGGAGCGAACCGGCCTCCGGCGGCGACCACGGCTCGGCGCCGCTCAGCTCGGCGAGCCCGAACGGCAGCGGGCGGCAGGGACGATGAGCGAACACGATCGTCAGCGGCACGATCGTCTGGCGCGCCCAGCACGCGAAGTCGTAGATGTTGAGCGGCGCCCAGCTCGGCAGGAAGACCATCTCGGGCGGCATCACCGGCAGCTTGTCCCAGTCCCAGGCGCCGAACAGCGCGAGCCAGACGCGCGTGAACACGCGAGTGCGCTCGAGGCCTCCGAGCTCGCGCACGAGCTCCGCCGCCGCCAGCATGTGAGCCGCGTCCGGAGAATCGCCCGCGAGCCGGAGCGCGACGTAGCCCTCGACGGTCGTCGAGAGGTCGGGCGGCCCGCCGCGGAACAGGCTCCACGAGCCGTCCTCGCGCTGCTGCGATCTGATCCACGTCGCCGCCCGGGCTGTGGCGGCTTCGTCTCGAATCCCGAGGAACTCGCGCAGCAGCAGGTCCTCGGCGTCCATCGTCACGTTCGTCTCCAGCTCCCCCTTCCACCAGCCGTCGGGATGCTGGAGCTCCCGCAAGCGCTGCACGCCGCGACCGAGCGCCGCGCCGAGGTCCTCACCAGACCTGGCTCGACGGAGCCGTTCGCGTGTTGCAACCGGGACTTCCGGCTCGAGCGCCGGGGCTACCTCCGGATTCATCGCGCGGAGGTATATGCCCCGTAGATGAGAGCACGATGAGAACCGGGTCCAGACCTCGACTCGGCCCAAACCGCGCCCCCGGCCCCCAGCCGGCGACGGACTCGCTGAGAGCCTCCTGGCCTCCCGAAACCTTGCACACCCCACCGCCCATCGGAGGGGCGTGCATCTGAACCCGGCTCAGGGCCCCGCCGTGGATATAACCCTCGCTGAATACCGGTGGGTGTTCGATCATTACGGTCTCGAGCGATGCGGGTGGCGTGGCGTGGCGTGGCGATCAAAAGTGGAAAGTAGGAAGTTCTACTGTTTACTTTCGCGCAGGGCTCCGGTACCGTCAGGTCGGCGCCCGCCGCCGCTCGCCGACGCGGGCCCGCCGCCACACCGGACACAGGAGACCGATACGAACATGGCCACCGCCGACGTTGTCAAGCCCGACTTCGCCACCCAGCGCAAGCACTTCATCTTCACCGACGAGCACGAGCAGCTGCGCGACTCAATCCGCCGCTTCGTGATCAAGGAGCTCCAGCCCCACTCGGAGGAGTGGGAGGAGAACACGTTCCCGAACTGGGTCTTCAACCGGATGGGCGAGCTCGGCTTCCTCGGCCTCGACAAGCCCGAGCAGTACGGCGGTCAGGGCGGCGACTACTACACCAGCCTCGTGCTCGCCGAGGAGATCGTGCACGCCCACTGCGGCGGGATGGCGATGGGGCTCGCGGTCCACACCGACATGGCGATGCCGCCGATCCTCGCGTTCGGGACCGAGGAGCAGAAGCAGGAGTGGGTCGTGCCCGCGATCAAGGGCGAGAAGATCCTCTGCCTCGGGATCACCGAGCCGGATGCCGGCTCCGACGTCGCGGGAATCAAGACGCGCGCGGTCCGCGACAACGGCGAGTACGTGATCAACGGCTCGAAGACGTTCATCACGAACGGCCACCGCGCCGACGTGATCGTGCTCGTGACGAAGACCGACCCGGACGCCGGCTACGACGGCTTCACGCTGTTCCTCGTGCCGATGGACCTGCCCGGCGTGATCCGCGAGAAGAAGCTCGAGAAGCTCGGGATGCACGCCTCGGACACGGCACTGCTCGCGTTCCAAGACGTGCGCGTGCCCGAATCAGCAGTCCTCGGCCAGGTCGGGAAGGGCTTCTACCACATCATGTGGGAGCTCCAGGGCGAGCGGCTGATCGGCGCCGCCGGCTGCGTCGCCGGCGCCCAGCACGTGTTCGACCGCACGCTCCAGTACGCGCAGGAACGGACCGCGTTCGGGCGCCAGATCGGTCACTTCCAGGTGATCCGTCACAAGTTCGCCGAGATGGCAGTCAAGATCGAGACCGCCCGGCAGATGGTCTACACAACCGCCTGGCGCTTCCAGAACGGTGAGTACCCCGTGCGCGAGATCTCGATGGCGAAGCTCTACGCGTCGCGGATCGCGGTCGAGGTCGCCGACGAGTGCATCCAGATCCACGGCGGCAACGGCTACATGAAGGAGTACGGGATCGAGCGCTCCTGGCGCGACCTGCGCCTCAACCGGATCGGCGCCGGCACCGACGAGGTGATGCTCGACGTGATCGGGCGCTCGTATGGTCTGTAACCCGCGCGGGTGACGTGACGCTGCCGCACTAGCCCACTTTTTCTCGGGCGACCGTGGCAGCGGTTATGTTCTCGCTGGCGATGCAAGGGGCGGCGGGGACATCGGGCACGAATCCGAAAGACGTCGGCGGCGTGCTCCGTGCCGCGTTCGGGCTGTATCGCAACCAGGCTTCGAAGCTGTGGACGATCGTCGCGCTGGTCGTCGTTCCCGTCCAGGTCCTGGTCGCGATCGTCGTCCGCGCCGCCCTGTCGGGCGGCACGACGTTCGCCTCAGGCGGCACGATCTACACCTCGAACTCGACGGCGCTGCCTGCGGCGACGATCATCGTGCTCGGATTCATCGCGGCGGTCGTCTGCACCGGGGCGCTGTCGAAGTGCCTGGTTGACGCGTACGCGGGGCATCCGACCGACTGGCGACATTCGCTGTCGTTCGCCACCGAGCGACTCGGGGCGCTCGTCTGGCTGGCGATCCTGGTGGGCGTGCTGTTGACGATCGCGTTCGTCCTGATCGTCCTCCCCGGAATCTTCCTGCTGGTCGCATGGGCGCTCGCCGTGCCGGTGCTGATGTTCGAAGGGATCGGCGGGCTCGGCGCGCTCCGGCGCTCGTACGAGCTCACCAAGGGCCACTGGTGGGCGACGTTCGGCGCGCTGTTCGTCGCGGTCATCTGCATCATCGCGCTGAGCATCGTCGTCGGCGCGCTCCTCGGAGGGATCGCCGACTCGGGCAGCGTCGATGTGATCATCGTCGTCTCGGCGGTCAGCCGCTTGATCGGGGCGATCCTGACCTACCCGATCGTGGCGGCGGTCACCGCCGTGATCTACGTCGAGCTCAGCGGACGCAGGGCGGACATCGTCACCGACGATCTGAGGGGCGCCGGCGAGCCACCTGAGCCGGCGCCCACGGCGACGCTGCCGGACATCGGTCTCAGCTAGCGCCCGTCCACGGCCCGGCTTCGCGATACTTCCCGGCGTGAGCACGGGGAACCTGGCGGAGAAAGCCGGCGCCGGCGCGCCCGCGGCGCGCCGCGCGATCCCGCCGTTCAGCGCCGAGCATGAGGAGTTCCGTCAGGCCGTTCGGCGGTTCGTTCAAAACGAGTTGCGCCCGCACGCCGACGAATGGGAGCAGGCGCGCTGGTTCCCGAACGAGGTGTTCGGGTGGCTGGCGGCACAGGGCTACATCGGGCTCAAGTTCCCGACCGAGTACGGCGGTGACAACGACGTGATCGCCGACGCTGTCTTCTGTGAAGAGCTCGCCTGGTGCGGCTCGGGCGGGCTTGCGGCGGGGATCGGCGCGCACGGCGGGATCGCGTTGCCGCCGATCTGGAGGTTCGGCACCGAGGAGCAGAAGCAGCGCTACCTCGTACCAGGCATTCGCGGCGAGAAGATCGCCGCGCTCGCGATCACCGAACCGGACGCGGGCTCCGACGTCGCCTCGATCCGGACGCTCGCGCAGAAGGTCGACGGCGGCTACGTCGTCAACGGCGCGAAGACGTTCATCACCGGCGGTTGTCGCGCGGACGTGATCGTCACGGCCGTGAAGACAACCTCGGAGGGCGGCCATCACGGGCTCTCGTTCCTGATCATCGAGCGCGGCGAGGGCGTCCAGTCGACCGCGCTGCACAAGATGGGCTGGCACGCGTCGGACACCGCGCAGATCACGTTCGACGACGTGTTCGTGCCCGACGAGAATCTGCTCGGCGACGAGAACGCAGGCTTCTACCTGATCATGGCCAACTTCCAGTGGGAACGACTGCTGATGGCCCTCGGAGCGGTCGGCGGGATGCAGGTCGCGTTCGAGAAGACGGTGAAGTACGCGCTCGAGCGTCAGGCGTTCGGGAGGCCGATCGGAAAGCACCAGGCGATCCGGCACAAGCTCGCGGAGATCGCCGTCACGATCGAGGCCGGGCGGGATGTAACGTACTCGGCGCTCCGCCGCTACGTGGCCGGCGAGGACGCCGTTCGCGAGGTCACGATCGCCAAGCTCGCGACCCAGCGGGCCGCCTTCGACGTGATGGACACGTGCCTCCAGATCCACGGCGGGAACGGGTACATGGTCGAGTACGAGATCGAGCGGGCCGCGCGCGACGCCCGGCTGGGGCCGATCGGCGGTGGCACCGACGAGATCATGAAGGAGGTCCTTGGGCGGTCGCTCGGGCTGTAAGCGGGATTACCAGCCACGCCGAGAAGCTTGCACCTGTTTATGGTGCATGTAGTCCTGGCAGTATCCTTAGAATCGGCCGCCCACGCTGCGACGTGGGGACAGGGTAGACGGGCCCGACTCGGCGGAATTAGTTGGAAGACCTGAAAGTAACGCTCACAGCAAGTACGGCTGCGAAAATCGTCGTATGGCGAGACGACGAGCTCTTCTACGCGCGCGCGAACGACGCGACCGTTCGCCCGCAGGTTTGCATGGCGGTCGACCTGTTCGAGGTGATCGCGGAGATCGCCGGACTCGACCTGGAGGTCGGCGAGCAGGCGGCCGAGGCGATGTCGCTCGCGGAAGCCGCCCAGCGGCGGCTGGCGGCGTCCTCGGCGCCGGGACGGGACGCGGACTCGGATCCGGACACCGACGCGGGCGACCCTCGCCGCCAGTCAGACCAGGTGACCTGAGGCGACCCCGCTGATGGACTCAGCCCGCGGAAAGCTCCTGATCGCGGGACCGGGCCTGCTCGATCCGAACTTCTGGCGCACGGTCGTACTCGTCGTCGAGCACTCCGAGGACGGCGCGCTCGGGTTGGTGCTCAACCGCCCGTCCGAGACGTCGGTGCACGAGTCGGTATCGCAGCTGGAGGAGTTGGTCGACGGCGACGAGCCGCTGTTCATCGGAGGTCCGGTCCAGCCGTCGTCGGTGATCGTGCTCGCGCGCCTCGAGGATCCCAGCGACGCCGCGCTGCTTGCGTTCGACGACATCGGGGTGATCGGCGCCGGCTCCGAGTCTGATCCGTCGCCAGCAGGCGTCCGCCAGGGCCGGGCGTTTGTCGGCCATGCCGGCTGGGGCGCCGGGCAGCTCGATTCCGAGCTGGAGCGCGGCGACTGGATCACCGAGCCGGCCCGGCGCGAGGACGCGTTCTCCGAGGACCCGCGCGAGCTGTGGTCCTCGGTGCTGACGAGGATGGGTGGCAGCTACGCGCTGGTGGCGCGGATGCCGCCGGACCCGTCGGTCAACTAAGGTTGGCTTCACTGTGAGGGTGGTCAAGCCCGGACCCGACCGAGACGTCCCGCGCGGCGTCGTCGGTGGCGCGGAGATCTCCCAGGCGACCGCTGGCGCGGTCAACATCTACATGGGCGTGTTCCGCGTTCCAGCCGGCGCCCGCTCGCGGCCGCACTACCACGACGGATGCGAGAGCGCCGTCTACATGTTGTCCGGCTCGCTACACGTCAAGTGGGGCGACCGCCTCGAGCAGGAGCTGACGCTGGACCCCGGCGATCTCGTGTACGTGCCCCCACGCGAGACCCATGTGCTCGAGAACCGCTCCGAGTCCGAGCCCGCCGAGTACGTCGTCGCGCGAGACTCGCCGCTCGAGGACGCGGTGATCGTGCCGTGGGCGGAGGAGGGACAGGCGTGACGACGTTCACCGGCGCCGGCGGGTTGCAGATCTCGTGGCGCTCGTGGCTGCCCGACGGCGAGCCGCGCGCCGTCGTCGTGATCGCGCACGGAGCCGGCGAGCACATCGGGCGCTACGAGCATGTCGCGTCCCGGCTCGTGTCCGAGCGCTACGCCGTCTACGGACTAGACCATCGCGGCCACGGCCACTCCGAGGGTCCGCGCGCGCTGCTCGACCGGGTCGACAACGCGGTCGCGGACCTCGATCAGTTCGTCGTTCTCGCGGCCGGCGAGCACCCGGGCAGCGACGTCTTCCTGCTCGGCCACAGCATGGGTGGCTGCCTTTCGCTCGTCTACGCGATGCGCCACCAAGCGCGCTTGCGCGGCCTGCTGCTATCGGGTCCGCTGGCGGCGCTCGACGCCGCGCCGCCACCGGTACGCGTAATCGCGGCCGTGCTCTCGGCGCTCGCACCGAAACTGCCGCTGTTCGCGGTCGACCCAGCGCTTGTCAGCCGCGACCCCGAGGTCGTCAAGGCATACGTGGCCGACCCGCTCGTCCACCACGGCAAGCTCCCGGTGCGCACGGTGGCTGAGCTCGCAGCCGCCGTCGAGTCGTTCCCCGACGGGGTCGGCGCGATCACGATCCCGACACTCGTGATGTACGGCACCGAGGACGAGCTGGCGCCGCCGAAGGGGAGCACGATGCTCGGCGAGCGGATCGGCGCGACCGACAAGACCGTGATCCCATACGAGGGCCTCTACCACGAGATCCTCAACGAGCCCGAGCAGCAGCGCGTGATGGACGACATGTGCGCTTGGCTGAACGCGCACGTCGGCGTGGCGGCGGCTTAGCTTCCTGTCAGGCCACGTGGTGCGACGCGTCGTCGAACACGACGACGCCGCCGTGCGGGAGCCAGCCGGCGGCGCGCCCCGGACCACTGAGCAGCGCCGCCTTGCTGCGCATCTCGGCTTCGATCGCGGTCGGCGCGAGCGCGGTCACCTGGACGACGCCGGTGAAGGCTGGACGGCCGGTCGCCGGGTCGAGCAGGTGATGTGCCGGCCGCCCGTCGGTGCCAAGCCACGCCCGGCGGCTGATCCCGCTCGTCGCGACGCCGCCGCCACTCAACTCGAACGTGTGCACCGCGCTCCCGTCGAACGGGCTCTCGACGTGCACCTCGCGGATCACTCCGGCCGTCCCACCGAGCCGCAGATCGCCGCAACAGTCGACCACGAACGCCTCGCGCGCCGCGAGCGTCGTCGCGAGTTCGTCGGCGAACACGCCCTTCGCGATTCCGCCGGGATCGAGTTTCATGCCCGGGGCTCGCGTGACGGTGCCGGCACGCCGATCGGCATCGAACCCGAGCCAGCGCGCCGCGGCGCTCGGGCCGGCCTCGGCGCGGGGTGGCGCGAGCACGAGCGCCTCGGCGAGCGGCAGCGAAGTTGGCGCCGTGCCGAGGTCGTGGTCGTACCCGGCCGACTCGATCTCATCGACGAGCGTCGCGTCGACGAGCCCGCCGGTTTCGCGCGCGGCTGACACCGCGGCCTCGACCACGCGCCGCATCAGCGGCGTGACCGGAACGGTCACCCGCGGGTCGGCGTTCAGCCGCGACAGCTCGCTTTCGGGCTTAAAGCGGCTGAATCGCGCGTGCCATTCGAGCAGCGCACGCTTCGCATCCGCGACGGCTCGCGCCGCCCCCGGGTCATCGACGATCACCGTGCACTCCGACCCGAAGCACGCGAACGTCTCTCGGACCTCGGTCACGGTCGTCATGACTGCCGGGTCGTCACGCTGGACGCCGCGCTGTTGTTCGAGGAGCTGGACGTGGTCGGGGTTGCCGCGACGGACGTCGTCGCGGTCGTGGTCGGGGTGGTCGGGGTGCTCGTCGTGGTCGTCTGCTGCTTGGTGGTCGAGACGCTTGTCGTCGCCGTGCGACGGTTACTGGCGAGCGCCGGATCGTGGCCGCTCACCAACGTGATCGTGATCATCAGCCAGGCCGCGACGAACAAGGCCAACGCGCCGGCGACGACGCGCCGGCGGATCATGCGGGCCCGCTGGGCTCGTGTAGTAGTAGTCATGCCGAGCAGCTTGCGCGGCCCGCGTAGCAACAGCGTGAGCCGTGGCTAAGAGCGGTGTATGAGCTACAGGCTCGTGCCGAGCAGGCCGTCGAGATGCTGGATCAGCGCCGCCCCGCCGGTCAACGTCGGTTCGGTCTTGCCGTTCAACGTGAAAGTGACCGTGCCGCAGCCCGAACCGTCGGCGTTGGCCTCCGCCAGTACCGGACCGCCTTGGCGGCCGTAGAACTTGATGTCAACGTTCGGGCCGAAGTCGGCCGGGCACGGGACGATGCCGAGCTGGTCGACCGCCAGGCCATCGACGAACCGTGCGATCCCTTCCAGCTTCGTCGGCGCGGTGACCACGATCGGAGCCGAAGTCGTCGACTTGCCGGTGTGAATGTCGATGCGGGTATCGGTGAGCGTGACCAGCGTGAGGCCGGCGGGCACCCGCTCCGAGCGCGGTCGCGGCTTAACCCACACGATCTCGGCGTCGGCACGGACGGCGCTCTCGCCGTGGCGCGCCGTTGTCACCGAGAACACGAGCGTCCGCGACAGGGTCACGTTCGGGACAGGCGGGACGCTGAAGGCGACCCCGTCGATCTCGTATCCGGGCCCTCCTGAGGAGGACGTGCCGGTCAGGTGCGACCTCGCCGGCGGATGTGCCCGCAGCCACGCGATCACCTTGGCCGGATCGCCCGGCACGCGCCAGAAACGGTGCCGATCGACGAGCGCGGTCGATGCCGGCGCCTCGTTCGCCTGCCCGAGATGCCTTCCGGCGGACGGATCGCCACGCGACACGGTGGCGCCCGCGGGCAGCCTCACCGACGACAGCAGGTGCCCGGCCTCCACGCGCGCCGCATGCCGGTTGGCGACGGCCGTCCGGTACGCCAGCGCCGCCGACGCGCCCGCGAGGGCCAGCACCAGCGCCGCGGTCAACGTTCGCGCCCTCATCGCCACCACTACGAGGCTAGCGCTCGATCGTCACGTGTAAGAGAATTAGTGCTTCGGGAGCCGAGCCGAGCAAGGAGAGGACGAGATGCTGTCTTACGCGAACGGCCCGTCGACGGAGCCGCTGCTGGGCCAGACGATCGGCGACAACTTCGACCAGACAGCCGCGCGCGTCCCCGACGCGGATGCGCTCATCTCAACCCAACAGCAGCTCCGCTACACGTACGGCGAACTGCAGGCGGCCGTCGATCGGCTCGCGAGCGGCATGCTCACAGCCGGTTTGGAGAAGGGCGACCGGGTCGGCGTCTGGAGCCCGAACCGGGCCGAGTGGACGATGGCGCAGTACGCGACCGCGAAGGCAGGCGTGATCCTCGTCAACATCAACCCCGCGTACCGGTTGAACGAGCTCGAGTACGCGCTCGGGCAGTCGGGTTGCCGGTGGATCATCGCCGCGCCCGAGTGCAAGGGATCTGATTTCGCCGCGATGATCGAAGAGGTCCGCGTCAGCCTGCCGGCGCTCGAGCGCTCGATTCTGTTCGGCACGCCGGAGTGGGAAGAGCTCGCAGGCACCGCGGCGGATCACGATGCGCTCCGAGAGCGAGCGGCCACACTCGACTTCGACGACCCGATCAACATCCAGTACACGAGCGGCACGACCGGCTTTCCGAAGGGCGCGACGCTCAGTCATCACAACATCCTCAACAACGCGAATATCGCCGGCGGGCTGCTGAGATACACCGAGGCGGACCGAGTCTGCATTCCGGTGCCGCTCTACCACTGCTTCGGCATGGTGCTCGGCAACCTCGGCTGCACCACGCACGGAGCGTGCATGGTCTACCCGGCGGAGACGTTCGAGCCGGAGGCGACGCTGCGCGCGTGCGCGGATGAGCACTGCACGAGCCTGTACGGCGTGCCGACGATGTTCATCGCGATGCTCGAGCACCCAGCGCTCGCGAAGGTCGAACTCGGTTCGCTGCGGACCGGGATCATGGCCGGCTCGCCGTGCCCGATCGAGGTGATGAAGCGCGTGTCGAGCGAGATGGGGATCGACCAGATGGGGATTGCGTTCGGGATGACCGAGACCTCACCGGCCTCGACCCAGGTCCGGGTCGACGACACGCTCGAGCACCGCTGTGGCACCGTCGGCGAGGCGATGCCGCACACCGAGATCAAGATCGTCGATCCCGACAGCGGGCGGGCGCAGCCGCGCGGCGAGCCGGGCGAGTTCCTCGCGCGCGGCTACCTCGTGATGCGCGGCTACTGGAACGACCCCGAACGGACCGCCGAGTCGATCGACTCGTCCGGGTGGATGCACACCGGCGATCTGGCGACGATGGACGACGAGGGCTACGTGCGGATCGTGGGCCGGATCAAGGACATGATCATCCGCGGCGGCGAGAACGTCTACCCGCGCGAGATCGAGGAGTTCCTCTACACCCACCCGGACGTCGCCGATGTCCAGGTGATCGGGGTTCCCGACGAGCGCTTCGGCGAGGAGCTGATGGCCTGGGTGGTGGCCCGGCCCGGGGCGTCGCTGACCGACGAGGCGATCAAGGAGTTCTGTCGCGGCCAGATCGCCCACTTCAAGGTCCCCCGCTACATCAAGTTCGTCGACGAGTTCCCGATGACCGTCACCGGCAAGGTGCAGAAGTTCAAGATGCGCGAGACGGCGATCGAGGAGCTCGGTTTGGCCGGCGCCGCGGCGATCGTTACCGCGTAGCCCCGCCGCGGCCAGCTCGGCTTCCGTGTGAGGTTGGGCGGCCACCTTCGTGGCCTGAGAAACGGCGCTATGAATTAGGGGAGCGCCTATGCGTCGCCCCGACGCGCTGGATTCAGGTAAAACCGTCGTTACAGGGCGCAAGTGGCTCGTACCTCGAACCCGGATGGGTTTCAGCACGTATTTCGTCGGAACTCATCCAGGTTGCAAGCGGTGCGATGCCGCGTCCCTCAACCACGGTTTTCATGGAATCAGGTGTGTTTGCGGAGCGGGCTGTCTTCCCTTCACTGCCGCAGTTTTTCCAGGCCACGAAGGTGGCCGCCCAACGCTACGGCGTAGCCGGCGCTGATCGCGCGGCCGACGCCCGCTCGCGCGCCGCGCGCATCGCGCCACGGTGCCCGAGTCGCTGCAGCTCGCCGTGGAGCAGCTTGATCCGGTCGAAGATCAGATCCGCGGCCTCCTGCTGCTGGTCGCGGGTGGGCTGCTCGATCGTGTCGAAGCGGAACGGGTCGCCGAACTGGATCGTGATCTTCGGGAACTGGAGACGTTTCCAGTTGCGCACCTGGTAGGAGCCGAGGATCGCGACCGGCACGACCGGGACGCCCGACTCCAGCGCCAGGCGCCCGATCCCGGGTCGCGCGGTTTCCGCGAGCCCGCCGGTCCGCGAGCGGCCGCCCTCGCAGTACATGACGACCGCGCCACCGCGCCCAAGGATCTTGAACGCGCTGATGAACGCCTCCTCGTCGTGGTGGCCCCTCCGCACCGGGAACACGCCGCCGTGCGAGTAGATCCAGGCCAGCGGGCCGTGGTTGAACATCTGCGACTTGCCCATGAACTGCACCCGCCGGCGGATGAACGCGCCGGTGAAGAAGTGGTCCATGAACGAGGCGTGGTTGGGCGCCAGGATCACGGGGCCATTCGGGACGTTCTCCGTCCCGATCCCGCGGGCCCTGAACGTGATCAGCGCGTGCAACATCGTCAGCGCGTGGACCATCTCGTAGACCGGCTCGGGCTCGTGGTCGCGAACCCGCGCGTGGAACTCGTCGAAGTACTCCTTCGGGCGCGGGTCCTTGTAGACCTGTGGCTTTAGCTCGACGTCTGGCATCTGAACGGCGCCGCGAACGATACGGCTTGACGACGACGCCTCACTCGCCGGAGAATGGTCAATCGACCAATTGGCTGGAGGGTGAGAGATGGCTGGCTTTGACTACGTGATCGTCGGCGCCGGCTCCGCGGGCTGCGTGCTCGCGGCGAGGCTGTCGGAGGATCCGGACGTGTCCGTGTGCCTGATCGAGGCGGGTCCGCCCGACGCGGCCGACGAGATCCATCTCCCGGCCGGCGTGCTCGCCGTCGGCCAGTCGAAATACGACTGGGCGTTCCTGTCCGATCCGGAACCGGGGATCGGCGGCCGTCAGCGCTACCTCCCCCGCGGCCGCACCCTGGGCGGCTCCTCGTCGATCAACGCGATGGTCTACATCCGCGGCAACCGCGCCGACTACGACGGCTGGGCGGCGATGGGCTTCGACGGCTGGGGCTGGGACGACGTGCTGCCGTACTTCATCAAGTCCGAGGACAACGAGCACGGCGCGAGCGAGTTCCACGGCGCCGGCGGCCCGCTGCGGGTCAGCGACGGCCGCTCCGGTTACCGGACCTGTGAGGCGTTCATCGAGGCCGCCGTGCAGGCCGGCATGCCGCGGACCGACGACTTCAACGGCCCCGAGCAGGACGGCGTCGGCTGGTACCAGGTCACCGAGCGCGACGGGATGCGCTGCTCGGCGGCGGTCGCGTACCTGCATCCCGCGCTCGAGCGGCCGAACCTGACGGTCGAGACGGACGCCCACGTGACCCGGGTGCTGCTCGACGGCCTGCGCGCTACCGGGGTCGAGGTCGATCAGGACAACGCGCTGCGCGAGATCCACGCCGCGCGCGAGGTGATTCTCAGCGCCGGCGCCTACCAGAGTCCTCAGATCCTGATCCTGAGCGGCATTGGGCCGGCCGAGAACCTCGAGTTCATCAAGCTGCCACAGGTCCACGAGCTGCCCGTCGGCGAGGGCCTCCAGGACCACCTCGCGACGTGGATCACGTGCACGACCTCGGAGGCGTCGCTGCTGAGCGCGGAGAGCGAGGAGAACCTGGCGCTACTCGAGAGCGAGGGCCGTGGGCCGCTGACCTCGAACTTCGCCGAGTCCGGCGGGTTCTTCCGCACGCGGCCCGAGCTCGACGCGCCCGACATCCAGATCCACTCGATCCCGGTCCTGTTCCCGGAGGCCGGCGCCGGCGAGATCCTCGTGGACGGGTGGGCGATCTCCGCCTGCCTGCTGCGCCCGACCAGCCGGGGGTTCGTG
Source organism: uncultured Solirubrobacteraceae bacterium (assembly GCA_963712675.1). Taxonomy (GTDB): domain Bacteria; phylum Actinomycetota; class Thermoleophilia; order Solirubrobacterales; family Solirubrobacteraceae; genus Palsa-465. The sequence goes on along the minus strand of CAVQJF010000010.1, from coordinate 292,332 downwards.
AAGGCTCGGGGCCGGATGCCGACGGGCAAGCCCCGGATCCTCCACAACTACGTGACGACGGAGGAGGACCAGGCGACGTTGATCGCCGGCGTGCGGCGATGCCTGGAGATCGCCGAGCAGCCGGCGCTGAAGGCGGTCAGCGAGAAGCAACTCGACGCCCCGGCCGATGACAGCGACGGGGCGATGCTCGAATACATCGCGCGCAACTCGACGACGCTGTACCACCCGGTCGGCAGCTGTCGGATGGGCGAGGTCGTCGACTCGGAGCTGCGCGTGCTCGGGATCGAGTCGCTGCGCGTCGTTGATGCGTCAGTGATGCCGACGCTCGTGCGCGGCAACACGAACGCACCGACGATCATGATCGCCGAGCGGGCAGCCGACCTGATCAAGGGTCAAGCGCTCACACGCGCCGCGGAGGCCGCCGCCGCGGCACCGGTCGCGCCGGCGGCCGTCGCATGAGCTAGCCGGTCAGCGGTAGCACCAGCGTGGGCCGTTCGATCTCGTGCTCCTCGCTGGTCGTGATCACGGCGGTCCCGATCGCGAAGAACTCGATCACGTGCGAGCCCCAGCCGTGGCTGCCCTCGCTGATCCGCGCGCCGACGATGCCGTTCGCCTGCACCTCCTCGGCCTCGGTCTGCATCCGTCCCATCGCCAGCTCACGGGCCTGATACAGCGCCTGCGTGTAGGTCGGCATCTCCTGGTTGCGGCCGATCTGGCGCCACGCGGCGCGGAGGCCCTGGTGGGCGACGTGGTAGACGCAGTTGCCCATCACGAGCCCGACCGGCCGGTAACCGGCGCGCAGCAGCGTCGAGAACTCCTGGCCGCTGAGATCCGAGGTGAACGGCCGCCCGTTGGGGGCGCGGTGCAGGACCCCCTCGCGGTGTTTGACGGCGGTACCGACGGCAATGAACTCGGCCAGCTCAGCGCCCCATTGGTGGCGGCCGATGTCGAGGCGTACGCCGACGATCCCGTCCGCGCCAAGCTGATCGGCCTCCTCCTCCATGCGCGTCATCGCGAGCTCGCGCGCGTGGTACATCGCCTGTGTGAGAACGCCCATCTCCTGGTTCTGGTTCCACATCGCCTGCTGAAATCCGATGTGGTAGATCGAGCTGCCGAGCACGAGTCCGAGCGGCTCGAATCCGGCCTGCTTGACGAGCAGGAATTCGTTGATCGACAGGTCGCTGGTGAAGAATCCGCGCGCGACGTCCTGCTTCATCCGCTCGATCCGCTCGCGCCCGGAGTCGGGGATTCCCGCCAGCGAGCCCGCCTCGTATGAGCCCGCCTGCGGCGCGGCGTCGGCGGGCAGGTTGTCGACGGCTACGTCGTCGCCGGCATCATCGTCCTGGCTTCCACCGGCGTCGGGGCGCTTGAACAGTGGCATCTCGGGCTCCTTATTCGGTCAGCAGACGCTCGAGCGCCTGACGGGTGGTGGCGCTGCGCTGCGCCTCGGTCGCGAGCGCCCCGCCGAGCGCGGCGAGCCAGGCTTCGGTGTCGAGCGTCTCTGACTTGATGACGATCCCACCCGACAGCCGCGAGCAGCGCGTCTCGATCGTGCGACCGTCGTAGCGCAGCTCGAGGCGCTGATCGGCGCCGTCGAACTCGATCCGCTGCACCAACTTCGGGCCAAACATCCCCGAACGTCGCCGTTCGACGCGGACACGGGTCGGGAGCGCGCCCTCGAGCTTGACCGCCAGGCCTTCGACGAACGCCCCCAAATCGCTGAGATCGGTTCGGAACGACGCGGCGAGCAGGTCGATGTCGAGCGCGGATTCGTCTTGCATGGGCTCCGTGCCGCAGGCTACGCCTCCACCCATCCGCGTGCGCGGTCGAGCGCTCGGTGCCACGTGTGCAGCAGCGAGTCGCGCGCGTCCGCGCTCATCGACGGCTCATAGCGGCGCTTCTCGCGCCAGCTCCTGCCGACATGGTCGATCGTCCACAGCCCGACTCCGACGCCCGCCAGGTACGCCGCCCCGAGTGCAGTCGTCTCGGCGATCTCGGGCACGACGACGGGTACGCCCAGCACGTCGGCTTGGAACTGCATCAGCCATCCGTTGGCCGTCGCGCCGCCGTCCGCGCGCAGCTCTCCCAGCCGCTCGCCGCTCGCGGCTTCGATCGCCCTGACCGCGTCGACCGTCTGGTAGGCGATCGACTCGAGCGTCGCACGCGCGAGGTGGGCCCGCGTCGTCCCGCGCGTCAGGCCGACGATCGTCCCGCGCGCGTAGGGATCCCAATGCGGCGAGCCGAGCCCGGCCAGCGCCGGCACGAAGTAGACGCCGTCGTTCCCCGGCAGCGAGCCCGCCAGCGCCTCGGTCTGCGACGCCGTCTCGATCACGCCGAGGCCGTCGCGCAGCCACTGGACCGCGGCGCCGGTGGCGAAGATCGCCGCCTCGACCGCGTACGACAGCCGGCCGCCGATCCCCCATGCGACGGTGCCGAGCAGCCCCGGCACCGGCCGCGGCGGGCTGTAGCCGGAGTTCTGGAGCACGAACGATCCGGTCCCGTAGGTGTTCTTGCCGAGCCCCGGATCGACGCACGCCTGGCCGAACAGCGCCGCCTGCTGGTCGCCGGCCACACCCGCGACCGGGACCTCGTGGCCGTGCAGCGCCTCGGGGCGGGTCGTCCCCACCGGACCACAACTCGTCGCGACCTCGGGAAGCGAGCGTTCGGGCACGCCGAGCAGCTCGAGCAGCTCCCCGTCCCACGCGCTGCGCCCGATGTCGAACAGCATCGTTCGCGAGGCGTTCGAGGGGTCCGTCGCCCGCTCGCCCGTGAGCTTGAAGATCAGCCATGAGTCGATCGTGCCGAACACCGCGCGGCCTTCGCGCGCACGATCGCGCAAACCGTCGACGTGCTCGAGCAACCACTCGATCTTCGTGCCAGAGAAGTACGGATCGAGCACCAGCCCGGTCCGTTCGCGCACGAGCGACTCGACGCCTGCGGCCCGCAGCTGGTCGCAGCGTGCCGCGGTGCGCCGGTCCTGCCACACGATCGCGCGATGCAGCGGCTCGCCGGTCTCGGGGTCCCAGACGCACACCGTCTCGCGCTGATTCGTGATCCCGACCGCCTGTAGCTCGCCGACGACGACGCCGGCGTCGTTCAGTGCCTCACCGGCAACCGCGTGGGTGACCTCCCAGATCTCGGTTGCGTCGTGCTCAACCCATCCCGGCTGCGGGAAGTGCTGGTCGAATTCGCGGTACGCACGCCCGATCAGCTCCGCGTGCTCGTTGAACACCAGGCAGGTGGTGCCGGTCGTGCCCTGGTCGATGGCGAGGATCACGAGTGTCAATCTACTCGCGTATGGATCGTTGGCAGATCGGGAATACTCGACGTATGGACACGGTCTCGACCCCACATCTGGATCTCAACGACGGGCACGCGATCCCCCAGCTCGGCTTCGGCGTATTCCTGGTCCCGCCCGAGGAGGCCGCCGGCGCGGTCAGCCACGCGCTGAAGACCGGTTACCGCTCGATCGACACGGCGGCGATGTACCGCAACGAGCAGGGCGTCGGCGATGCGATCGCGGCCAGCGGGCTGTCTCGCGACGAGGTGTTCGTGACGACGAAGCTATGGCCGAGCGACTACGAGCACGATCGGGCGCTGCGGGGCTCCGAGCGGAGCCTCGGAGAGCTTGGCACCGACCACATCGATCTGCACCTGCTGCACTGGCCGGCGCCGGCGCTCGATCACTACGTCGAAGCGTGGAAGGCTCTGGGCGAGCTCCGCGCCGGCGGCCGGGCGCGATCGATCGGGGTATCGAACTTCCAGCCCGAGCACCTCCAGCGCGTGATCAGCGCTACCAGCGTCGTACCGGCGGTCAACCAGGTCGAGCTCCACCCACACTTCCAGCAGCGGGAGCTTCGTAGCTTCCACGCCGAGCACGGGATCCTGACCGAGGCGTGGAGTCCCCTCGGCCGCGGCAAGATCCTCAATGATCCGGCCGTCACGGGGATCGCCTCGTCGCTTCGCCGCACGCCGGCGCAGGTCGTCGTCCGCTGGCACCTTCAGCTCGGCAACATCGTGATCCCGAAGTCGGTCACGCCGGCCCGGATCGAGGAGAACTTCGACGTGTTCGGGTTCGAGCTGTCCGACGCCGACATGGACGCCATCAACGGGCTCGACGACCCGGACGGCCGGATCGGCCCCGACCCCGTGACGTTCACGGGCGTCTAACCGCTCGGCGTGCGCTGCCGCTTAGAAACCGGCGCGGATCGCGACCACCGCCACCACCGCCGCCACGAGCACCATCGTCCACAGGTGCGTGTGGAACCACACCACCTTCCTCGTTGGCCGCCGGCGCGCGAACTGGCGTCGTGAGCACGAACTGATGAAAACCGACTTGCTCTCCATCGTCTCTCCTCGAAGGCAATCGAACCGCCGAGTAGAGGCACAGTCAACTGCAGGCTCCGGACGGACCCCGGAAATAGGTGGAATTGTCCGCAAGCCGCCAGACGCGCGCGTCTCATTGACAGTGCTGCGATTCTTACACCGTGCAAAAGCTGCTTCGGATCGCGGTGCCGCTCGCGCTTGCCCTCGCGCCGGCGGTCGCGCTCGCGTCGGGGAGCGCGAGGCACGTGCGGGTTACAAACTGCAACAGGGCTCAGTACAAGCCGACTTCGATCACGATCGCCTGCGGCGACGGCAACACGTTCGTCGAGAACCTGAAGTGGTCGAGCTGGACTCAGACGAGCGCGAGCGGCAAGGGCATCTACGCTTTCGACGACTGCAAGCCCGACTGCGTGACCGGCCATCTGAAGACGTTCGCGGCCTCCGTGAAACTGTCGCACGCGCAGCGCTGCCCGAAGCAGACGCACATGGTGTTCACCGACATGGCGGTGACGTTCACCGGCAAGCGGCCGACGCGCAGCAAACGCACGGTGAAGCTGTCGCTCGACTGCCCGTTCTGAGCGCCGCCACTATCCTCCCCGGCCATCCCCGAGCATCAGGAGGTTCCGTTGTCCGAGGTCGAGGCGCACATCACCGGCACCGTCTGGAAGATCGAGGTCGCGGTGGGCGATACGGTGGAGGAGGGCGACACCGTGGTGATCCTCGAGTCGATGAAGATGGAGATGCCGGTCGAGGCCGAGGATCCGGGCGTCGTGAAGGAGATCCGCTGCGAGGAGGGACAGTCGGTCTCCGAGGGCGAGACGCTCGTTGTCCTCGAGTAGCGGCGCCGGCGGCCGGCTGCTGCTCGACGAGCCCGCCCCGGGCGTCGCGCGGCTGACGATCTCAAACCCGGACAAGCGCGGGGCGCTCGACCACGCAATCCTCGACGGGTTCGCGTCGATGATGCCGGAGATCGATGCCCGCTGTGTCGTCATCACCGGCGAGGGCTCGACGTTCTCGGCCGGCTACGACATCGGCGATCTGCCCGACGCGGTGTTTGCCGACGAGGCCGAGAAGCTCGTCGCGCATCCATTCGCTGCCGCCATCGACGCGGTCGAGGCATACCCCTACCCGACGCTCGCGGCGCTCAACGGGCACACGATCGGCGGCGGCCTCGAGCTCGCGCTGTCGTGCGATCTGAGGATTGCCGCCGGGACGATCGCGCTCGCGATGCCACCGGCGAAGCTTGGGCTGGTCTACAGCCACACGGGGCTTCGCAAGTTCATCGACGCGATCGGCGCGCCGCGCACGCGCGAGCTGTTCCTCGTCGGCCGGCGGATCGACGCCCGCACCGCCCGCGACTGGGGCCTCGTGAACGCGGTCGCGGAGCCCGAGCGGCTCGCCGAGGAGGCGCTCGACCTCGCGACCGAGATCGCCGCCAACGCACCGCTGGCCCAGACTGGAAACAAGCGCGTGATCCGCGCCGTGCTCGACGCGCAGGCGAAGCTCGACCCCGTGCTCGAGCAGGAGCTGATCGAGCTCCGCCGCCAGTGCTTCGCCTCGGAGGACTTCCGTGAGGGCGTGCGAGCGTTCGCCGCCAAGCGACCGCCGAGATGGACCGGACGCTAGATGGCAAGCGATCCTGCGCGGGCCCTCGGGCTTGAGATTCGGGCAACCCCGCCAGCGTCGATCGCCGCATTGGCGCCCGACCAATTGGAGGTCCTGCGCGGAGCGGTGGCGGACGCGCGCGCCCGGCAGGCCGACGCGCTCGAGACGGCGATCGACGATGGCCTCAGCTTCCTGCCGAGGCTGATGCGTGGCGCGGTCAAACGGGCGCTGCTCGGGTGAGATGAGCGAACGACTCGAGGCCCGCAGCGAGGTGCTGAAGCTCGCACGCGTGCTGTCGGTCGACGAGCGCGAGCTCGAGTTCCTACGCGAGCTCCCAGCAGCGGACCTGCGTCAGTTCCGCGAGCAGGTCACGAACCGGATGTTCGACTCCAGCTCGAAGCTGCTGACCCGGATCGGCGCGGCGGCGAAGCTGATCCCTTCGGGCCTCGTCGCGACCGTCGCCCAGCGCGCGTTCGGCCCACTGCTGTGTGCCCGCGCGGCGGGCGCCGTCGATACCGACAAGGCGATCGACGTGGTCCGCCGGCTCCCGCCTGACTTCCTGTCAGACGCGGCGGTCGAGGTCGATCCGCGCCGGACGGCGGCGATCATCGCGGCCGTCCCGGCAGACGTCGTCGTCCCGGTCGCACGCGAGCTCGGCCGGCGGAAGGAGTACGTGACGATGGGCCGCTTCCTGGCGTTCGTCCCCGACCACGCGATCGTCGCTGCGATCGGCGTGCTCGACGACGAGGCGATGCTCCGGACCGCGTTCGTGCTCGAGCACAAGGAGCGGCTCGATCACGCGATCGGACTGCTCCCGCCCGAGCGCCTGCCGGGGATCCTGCGCAGCGCGACCGAGCTCGGCCTGTGGCCCGAAGCGCTCGACCTGCTCGACCACCTCTCCGATGCCCGTCGCGGCCCGATCGCCGACATCGTCGCCGAGCAGGACGAGGGCGTGATCACCGGACTCGTCGAGGCGGTCGATCGGGCCGGGATCTGGGACAGCCTGCTGCCGGTCGTCGGGCTGATGAGCGCCGACGCGCGCACCCGGCTCGCGGCCGTGCCGGCGTTCCACGAGCCCCACGTGATGAACAACATCCTCAGGGCCGCGGCGGTCAACGATCTGTGGCGCGACCTGCTGCCGCTGGTGGACGCGCTTCCCGAACAGGCCCGCGGGCCCGTCGTTGACGTCGTCGCCGCGCAGGACGAATCGGTCATCGAGGCGATCGTCGACGCCGTCGCGAAGGAGGATCTGTGGGAGAGCCTGCTCCCGATCGCGCGGACGATGAGCGACGACGCCCGCCGGCGGCTCGCGGCGGCACCGGCGTTCCACCGCACGGATGTGATGGCGCCGCTCGTCCGCGCGGCGGCGACCCAGGACCTGTGGGTCGACCTCGTGCCGTTGATCGAGGCGCTACCCGAGGACGCGCGCGCGATGCTGCCCGCGGTCGCAACCCAACTCGACCAACCGCTCCTGCAGCGCACCCTCGGCCACGCGGCCCGCGTGCCGGAGACGCTGCCCGCGTTGCTCGAGATCGTGCGCGGGATGGACGCCGCGGGCCAGGACAAGGTGATCGCCGCGATCGATGCCGCCGACCGCGAGGTCGGCGAGGACCTGCTCGGCGCGCTCGCGAACCCCGGCGAGGCCGCGACGTGGCTCAAGCAGATGCCTCAGCCGCTGCAAGAGGCGGTCGCCCGAGCCGCGGAGCGGTTCGGGATGCAAGACGAGCTCGAGCGGGCGAGCCGGACGAGCTAGCCGGCGTGGCGTGCTCCGCGAAGCGACCGTAGCGCCGCCAGAGCGACCCCCGCGGCCGCCACCCCTGCCACCAGCGCCACCACGAACGCGGGGCTGGCGTCGTGGTGACCTTGTGCGAGTGCGGCCGCGATCGCGCTGCCTGCGCCCTGGCCCCCGGCGATTCCCGTCGACAGCCACCCGAACGCCTCGCCCGCGGCGCCCGGCGGGACGTGCTGATCGACCAGCAGCGACAGCGTCGTGAAGGTGGGGTTGAGCGGCAACCCGACGACGACCAGCAGCGCGCCGAGCGCGATCAGGCTGTCCGCCAGGCCCGCGAGCGCCACGAATGCGGCCAGCGAGGCGACCAACGCCAGCAGCCGCGCCGACGGCGACAGGCGCCAGCGCCCGGCCGCATAGACCGCCGCGCCGAGGATCCCACCAAGCGATACGGCCGCGATCAGCAGACCGGCTGCCGCCGGCGCGTGGCGCGCAGTCGCGAACGTCGGCGCCGCGACCTGGATCGCGCCCGCGACGAGGCCGACGAGCATCGCGACGAGGATCAGCAACTGCATCTTTCGCAACCCGAGCACCGCCGTCCGGGCTCGCTCGGTTGCACCCGATCGCCGGCCGGGCAACCTGCGCACGGAAGCCGCGAAGGCAAGCGTTCCGGCGCTCCCGACTACGATCACCGCGAGCAGCGCGATGGCCGCTGAACTAACGGCGACCAGCCCGGCGAAGATCAGCGGTCCGGTCAGGATCGCGAGCTCCTGGATCATGTAGACGAGGCTGTAGGCGACGGTGCGCTCACCCTCGCCGGCGGCGCCGGCCCACGCGATCCGCATGCTCGTCGACACGGGCGGCAGGCCCAGTCCCGCGAGCACCCCGAGCGCGACCAGCGCCACGCCGGAACCGTGGGCCGACGCCAGCCCGACGATCGCCACCAGGCTGGCGCCGTTGACGACGGCGCAGATCAGGATCAGCTCGGCCGGCCCGTGCCGATCGATCAGCCGTCCCTGAATCGGCCGGGCGACCGCTGAGGCGATCCAGAGCGCCGCCAGCACCGCCCCGGCGAGCGACAGCGATGCGCCGTATTCGCGCATCACGAGGATGATCCCGACGCTGGCGGTCCCCTGGATCACCTGCGCGAGCAGACCGGAGGCCGCCTGCCAGCGAACGGCCGGCAGGCGGAACAGCGTGCGATAGCCGCTCGTACTCAAACGGACACCCCGCGCGCTCGAACGTCTACAGCCGCATTCCCACTAAGGCTGCGAGTGCCCGAGCGGTAGCGGTCGCGCCTTCGGATATCCGACCGGGAGGATGACGGTGCCGGCGGCACGCGTGTACGTGACCTGCCAGTCGTAGTAACCGTAGTACGCCCGACCGTCTGCACGCATCCGGCGCGCGTAATCCTCGACCGCTCGAACGTAGTCACCGCTGTTGTTGTAGTGGTACAGCGCCTCGGGTATGTGGCGCGGTGCTCCGTTGGCGACGAGGTATCGCGCCGCGCCGAGCACGGCATCACGCGGGCTGTTGATGTCTCCCCGGCCGTAGCGCGCCCAGGTGGCGGTCAAGAACTGCATCGGTCCGCGTGCTCCGGCCGGGCTGACGCCCCGGACGCGTCCGAAGCGCGTCTCGACGAACTCGATTGCGGCGAGATCCTGCCAGGGAACGCCGAACCGCGATTGGGCCGCCTGGAAGAAGCCGAGCAGAGTGTTCGGCGGTGGCGGCCGAACGATCCGCCAACGTGGGAGGCCCCGTGGCGAGGAGGCGATTCGCGACAGCGCGGTCGCTGCGTCCAGATTCGCGGCCATGCTCGCCGCCGCCGGCCCTCCGAGCAGCGCGAGCGTCGCGCGGCGAACACGGCGGGTCTCGCGGCCTATCGCCAGCGCCGCCAGCTGCTCGACAAGTCCGGCGCGCTCCAAGTCGCGACTGGTGCTGGATCGATCGTCGATCAGCTGCTGCGCACGATTGATTTCGGCGGCCAACTTGCCCGGGGCGACCGGGAGCCCGGTCGCGATCACGGCCGCCGGCGCGGGCGCCGGCGCCGGTGCGACGACGTTCGTCGGGGGTCGACGGTGGCCGTCGTCCGACCCGCCGGCGATCAGCGCCAGCACGATCACGACGACAACCGCGCTGCCACCCGCGACGGCCGGGTTCGTCAGCTTGGGCACAGACGCCATCGTCCTCCGGAAGCGTCATGCGGGCAAGCCGCTCGGCGCCGTGAATGGTTTGAACGGCAGCCGCTAGGCCGGGAACCGGCTCAGCGGCGAGCGGTCGCCGACCGACCAGTTGTGACCGAACGGGTCATGGAAGCCGCCCTGGCGGTGCGTCCCCCACGGGGTCCGGTGGTCGGTGACCGCGGCGCCGGCGCTCGCGCCGGCGGCGAGCGCCCGCTCGATGAACGCGTCGGGGTCATCGACGAAGACCTCGATCCGGGTCGTCGTCAGGCCCGCGCGCGCGGGATCGCGCTCGCGCTCGTTCTTGTCGACCGTCTCGTGCAGAAAGAACGGAGCGCCGCCGACCTCAAGGCCGGCGACGCCACCCAGATCCCAGAGCACGCTCGCCCCGAGCGCCCGTCTGTACCACTCCACCGCCGCGGCGCCGTCAGGAACGATCAGCATCACCGAGATCGCCGTCATCGCCCGCGAAGGGTATCCGTCAGCACTCCGCCGTCCCGGGCTGCGCGCGCACGACCCGCCGGCCTGTGCGCTCCGGCGCGTCCAGCATCACGAACGCGACCGCGATCGCCGCCAGCACGAGCAGGCCGCCGATCAGGAACGCGACGTGATAGCCGCCGATCAGAGCCGCCGCCGTGGTCGATCCGTGCGCATGCGAGGCCGCGACCGTCGCCAGCACCGCCAGCCCGAGCGCGCCTCCGACCTGGACGGTCGTGTTGACGAGCCCTGAGGCCAGGCCGGCGTCGCTCGGCGTCGCGCCGGACATCGACAGCGTCATCAGGGCCGGGAAGCAGATCCCGCAGCCGGCGCCGATCAGGATCATCGTCGGCAGCACGTCGACGATGTAGCTCCCGTGCACAGGCGCGCGCGTGAACCACAGCATCCCGACGGCGATCATGATCAGCCCCGGGCGGAGGGTGGCGCGAGCGCCGAACCGGGTCACGAGCCGCTCGGTGTAGCGCAGCGACAGCCCGCCCATGATCACGGTCGTCGGCACGAACGCGAGCCCGATTCCCAGCGCGTCGTAACCGAGCACGCGCCGCAGGTACAGCGCGCCGAGGAAGAAGAACCCGAACATCCCGGCGACGCTGAGCGCCTGGATCAGGTTCGAGCCCGCGATGTTGCGCGAGCGGAAGATCCGCAGCGGCACGAGCGGGCTGCTCGCGGTCGCCTCGCGGGCGACGAACGCGATCAGCAGCGCGACCGAGACGACGCCGAGCTCGACGCGCCGGGTGACGATCGCGTACACGCCGAGCATCAGGGCGGCGGTGATCAGCGCCGCGCCGGCGAGGTCGGCGCCCTGCGCGAGCCCGATGCCCTCGTCCTGCTCGAGCAGCCGCCGCGCCAGGACGCCGGTGAGCAGTCCGATCGGGAGGTTGACGAAGAAGATCCAGTGCCAGTTGATCGCCTGCGTCAGCACGCCGCCGACGAGCAGGCCGATCGAGCCGCCGGCGGAGGCGACGAACGCGTACACGCCGATCGCCTTCGCCTGCTCGCGCGGCTCCGGGAACATCGTCACGATCATCCCGAGGATCACGGCCGAGGTCATCGCGCCGCCGGCGCCCTGGACGAATCGCGCCACTACGAGCATCGCCTGGCTATCGGCGAGCCCGCATGCCGCCGAGGCGACCGTGAACAGCGTCAGCCCGATCATGAACATCCGCCGGCGTCCGAGCAGGTCGCCGAGCCGCCCGGCGAGCAGCAACAGGCCGCCGAACGTGATCAGGTAGCCATTCACCACCCACGCCAGCGTCGATTGTGAGAAGTGCAGGTCGGTCTGGATCGACGGCAGCGCGACGTTCACGATCGTCGCGTCGAGCACGATCATCAGCATGCCGGCGCACAGGACCAGGAGTGCGGTCCAACGGGAATCGGTGTTGCGTGTCATTGCGGCTCCTCGGGTTCGGATCGACGTTTCTTACGACCTGCTGAGCGCTTCGGACTCATCGCTCTCACCCACACGTCGAACCCGAGGCCGCGTTTTCGACACGCGTCGTGCGGAACTTTGCTGAGAACCTGCGGATATACGCCCGTAGAACCCCAAACTACCTTCGCTGGTGGCCCTCAGGCGCTCGTCACGGCGAGCAAGTCCCACTCGTCTGGGACGCCGTTCAGCACGTGCTGTCCCCGCGGTTCGAACTCGATCCCCGACCCGGCCACGAGGTCGCGGACGGTCCGCGACACCAGCACCTCGTCACCGCCGGCGAGCGCGCTCACGCGCGCGGCTATGTGCACGGCCATCCCGCCGATGTCCTCGCCGATCATCTCGCACTCGCCGGTATGGAGACCGGCGCGGACTGTGATCCCGAGTGGAGCTGAGGCCGCGAGGATCTGGCGCGCGCAGCGGATCCCGCGGGCCGGACCGTCGAACGTAGCCAGGAAGCCGTCGCCTATCGATTTGATCGCGCGCCCCCGCCAATGCTCGATCGCCGCGCGAGCCACGGCGTGATGGGCCTCCAGAACGTCCCGCCAGCGGCGGTCGCCGAGCGCGGCGGCAGTCCCGGTCGAGTCGACGATGTCCGTGAACAGCACGGTCGCCAGGATCCGCTCGTGATCGGGCGCCGCCCGGGCTCCGGTCAGGAACTCCTGCACCTCGCCCACCCACTCCTCCGTCCCCTCGTACCACGGCACGTGGTCGTCGCCGTCGAGCTCGACCAACCGGGCGTTCGGCAGGTGCTCGGCGAGCCAGCGGCCGTTGCCGATGTTGACGAGCCGATCGCGCGTGCGATGGAGCACCAGCGCCGGGGCATGCACCGACGGCACGACGTCTCGCACGTCGAGGTCGATGAACATCTGAACCAGCCCGGAGAGCGTCCCGGGTGAACCGCTCGCGCGCTGCATGCGGGCGAAGAACTTGTGCGTCTCGACGTTGCCCTCCTGGCTCCGCGCGGCGATGTCGGCCACCGACCCATCGCCCCAGTGCGGCAGTAACAGCTCGAGCCCGGATTCACGCAACGCGTCCGCCTCGTTCGCCCACGGGTAGTCCGGCGCCCATGTCGAGCGCGCCATCCCCCCACTGCAGACGAGCGCCGTGACGCGCTCGGGATACGTCGCGGCGAACAGAATCCCCATTGTCACGCCCTCGGAGATCCCGACCAGCGCGGCACGCTCGCTCCCCGCGGCGTCCATCACCGCGCGTGCGTCATCCATCCGCTCCTCGAGTGTCGGCGCGGACGCGACGGGATCCGACAGCCCCGACCCGCGGCGATCGAACGTGATCACGCGTGCGAACGAGCCGAGCATCTCCAGGAACCGCGCCGCGGGCGGGTGCTCCCAAACGAGCTCGACGTGCGTCACGTATCCCGGGATCAGGACGAGGTCGACCTCGCCGGCGCCGAACACCTGATATGCGATGTGGACGTCGCCGCTGCGCGCGTAACGAGTCTCGGGTATCGCCGCCGCGTTGATCGCCCCAGTCTATGGTCGATCGCTCGCCCCAGCGCAGAGCTTCGATTACGATCCTGCCGCGATTTGTAACCGCGGCAGGGAGGGAAGATCTGATGCGAGCCGCTCGCTCGAGCACAGTCATTGGCGTATTGGTCGTGGTCCTTTCGGCGAGCGCCGCGTGGGCCTACACGGGCACCACCGCGGGCAAGAAGCTCGCTGCCCAGATGCTTGGCTCCTACAAGAACGTCCATTACCTCGCGGGCAGCGAGCACGGGAGCGTGTACTACTGCACGCCCGGCTTGCCCGAGGGCTTCTACCTCGGCGCGCTCAGTTCCAGCTGCCCGGTCAAGGCGACCGTATCGTGGGTCGCGACGCTCTCGGGCGGTAAGGGCTCCTCGGCCGTCGGCACGGTCGTCGCGCACGGACACCCGACGATCGACTGGGTCGCCAACAACCATGGAAGCTTCTACCGCGCGGCGGGCAGCAGCTGCTGGGTCACGTCCAAGACCGTCGATCCGACGTACGTCGGATCCGCTCCCTTCGGCTATTTCCCCGACGAGTACCTCACGGTCGGCTCTCACCACGGCTCCAACGTGGAACTGATCGGCACGATGGGCCACCGGAACTTCAGCGAGACCGACACGATCAACTCACACACCCATCACATCGTCGGCGAAGACATCCACTTCGCCATCAAGAGCAAGACGCAGGCGTGGAACCTGATCACGAGCTACACCGAGCCCTCGAAGGGACCGAAGACCCCGACGACGACGCCCGCCTGCTGACGCGGGCTCGGGCGCGCCGGTCCGTCTGACCCAATCCATACGCTGGCCCCGTGCCGCCGTTGATTACACGCGAAGAGGCGCTGTGCCTCGGCTCGATCGAGGACCACGTCGAGATCGGCGCGCTCGTCGAGCGGGCGTGGGCTGCGCGCGTGGAGCGGTTCGCCGATTCGACCGACATGTGCTCGCTCGTCAACGCCAAGTCCGGCGGCTGCGCCGAGGACTGCGGTTTCTGCGCGCAGTCGAAGTACGCCGAGGCCGACACGCCGATGCACGCGATGATGGAGCCGGATCAGATCCTCGAGCACGCGCGAGCGGCGGAGGCCGCCGGCGCCCACCGCTTCTGCATGGTGACCCAGGGGCAGGGGCTGTCGAAACGCGACTTCGACAAGGTCCTGGCAGGCGCGCGGCTGGTGGCCGAGCACACGAACCTCAAGCGCTGCGTCTCGATCGGGCACATGTCCGCCGCCCGCGCGCAGGCGCTCAAGCAAGCCGGCATCCAGCGCGTCCACCACAACGTCGAGACGGCCTCGTCGTATTACCCGGAGGTCTCGACAACGGTCCGCTACGAGGGCCGGCTGCGAACGATCGACGCGGTCCGTGAGGCGGGCCTCGAGACGTGCGTCGGCGGTATCCTGAACCTCGGCGAGACGCGCGAGCAGCGGGTCGAGATGGCGTTCGAGCTCGCGGGGATCAACCCGACGAGCGTGCCGATCAACCTGCTCAACCCGCGCCCGGGGACGAAGTTCGGCGACCGAGAGCTGATGGATCCGTGGGAGGTGGTCAAGTGGATCGCGATCTTCCGGCTGATCCTCCCTGAGGCGCTGTTCCGCCTGTGCGGCGGCCGCGTCGAGAACCTGGGTGAACTCCAGGCGACGGCGGTCAAGGCGGGCCTCAACGGCGTGATGATGGGCAATTTCCTGACTACGCTCGGGAACACCCCGGACGAGGACCGCTCGATGTTCTCCGAGCTCGGCCTGAACGTCGCCCCGCAACCGGACAACGGCTCAAACCCGCGGCCCGACAACCGAACCGGCTGGCTCGAGGGCGAGACGCCCGACGTCGTGCACGAGCTGCTGGCCAAGCCCGAGACTTCGCCGCTCGAGGTCCGGCTCTGGGATCCGGCCTCGCAATTGCGCTTCTCGGCCAAGCGAGCCGTGCCGCCGCGGCCCGACGGCGCCCCGAATACAGGTCAGGGCCGCGAGACCCGTGAGGCGCGCGCACGAGGCGCCGAAGCGGCCTGAGACCCGCTAGCGTCTAAAGCTCAGGGGGATTCGGAGGCGTACGTTCCCTTGCCTCCGGGCAATCCCTTGTGACGGACGGGCTCGCGGGTGGGAACGCGCGGGTTCGTCCTTTTCTTGACTCGCTCAGCCGACCGGTCCGAGCACCGCGATCGACTCCGCGATCTCCGGCCCGACCTCGGCGTCCACGTGCCCGTTGCGCGCGGCCGCCTTGGCGGCGACGTGCTCGCGGAAGCGGGCGTACTCGTCGATCGGAGGGAGCACGCCGTAGCGCTCGCGCGCCTGAGCCGGCGTCAGCGTCTCGGCCTTCTCGGGCGGGATCCCGAGCAGCACCGGAGCCGCGACGGAGACTGTCGACGGTGACAGCAGCCTGAGCGCCATCAGCTGGAGCCGCGGGCTCAGGCGGCCGACGCCGAACGCGATCCGCATGACGGGCGTGATCAGCGCGTCGATCACGCGGCCCTGACGGAGCCCGCCCATCTTGCGCATCCACTGCGGCATCGTCGCGATCGTCGCCCAGCGGAGCGCCTTGTTGATCGCCCACGTCGCCGGGCGCAGCGCGCGCGGCGCCGGGGGCAGCATCACCTCGGCGTTCAGCAGGTGGTCCATCATCTTCTGCGCGGCCTCGGAGCCGGCCAGCTTCGGGCGCATGTACTCGAAGTACGCGCGGATTCCTTCGCGCGAGCGGGGGACGTCGGCCGGGTCACATGTCTGAAGCTCAGCCGCGACCGCGCACTCGGCCCAGTAGTGCGCCTCCTCCTCCTCGGCCAGCTTGCCGGGCCCGTACTTCTCGTACGCGTACAGAATTGAGTGCCACGCGGTCAGATGGATCCACAGCTGCGAGTGGGGATCGTTGGCGTCGTAGCGGTTGCCGCTGAGCGGCTCGGTCCCGACGGCCTTCGCGTGCACCTTCACGAGCACGTCCGAGGCCCTGATCGCCGACCGGCTGTCGCCGAGTGAGATCAGCGCGAAGTACCGCAGGGTCCGGTCATAGCGCGTCCGCGGCCGCGAGTAGACATCGCCGGTGGCATCGACGGCGGCGATCAAAGCCGGGTCGAGCTCCTCGATCACGACCGAGCGCTGGAACCCGACCGTCAGCGAGGTCGGATACGTCCACACCTTCCAGGTGACCGACTCGGGCCCGAAGAAGCCGTAGTCCTCGTGCGCTGAGACCTGCGCTCGTCTGCTCGGAGTCGACCCCATTCGCTGCCATCCTTTCTCAGGTTCCACGCTCAGCTTACATGAATTACTACACTACTGTATTAATCTAGGTTACAGATGCCCTCACCCGCTCCTCAATCTCGCCGCCGTCCGTACACGCCGCGGATGCCGCCCGAGGCCCGGCGCGAGCAGCTGCTCGACGCCGCGATCGCCGTGATCGCGCGCGACGGTTACGGAGGCGTGTCGATCGACGCGATCGCGCGCGAAGCGAACGTCACCCGCCCGGTCGTCTACGGAGTGTTCGACGGACTCGGACCGCTCCTGTACGCGCTGCTCGACCGTCAGGAGGACCGCGCTCTGAACCAGCTGCTCGAGGCCTTGCCGACCGATCTCGGACTCCAGGACCCCGACGCTTACCTGGTGGCGGCGATCCGGCGGCTGGTCGACGTCGTCTCGGGCGACCCGCTGACATGGCGGCCGATCCTCCTCACATCGGATCGCATGCCCGCCCCGGTCCGCGAACGGATCGCGCGCGACCGCGAGGTCGTGCGCGCGCGGATCGAGTTCCTGCTCGTCGCCGGGCTGCAGTTGCGCGGGTCGCCCGAGATCGATGCCGAGCTGGCGTCACATGCGCTGATCGCGGTCGCCGAGTACTTCGGGCGGATGCTGATCGAGCAACCAGAGCTGCTCGATACCGAGCGGCTCGTGGCGGGGGTCGAGTCGGTGCTCGCGGCGCTGCGGCTCTGAGCGCCGGGTGCCACGTGCAGGGTGCCGGCGTTGGGCGCTGAACGCCCACGCTCAGCTGCGCCGGTAGCGCTCCTCCTCTTCGACGGTCCGCTCGGCTAGCGGCACCGCCTCGAGGCGCCCATCAGGGATCGGGTCGCCGCTCTCGATCGAGCGGCCGTACGTGCCCTCCGCGAGCCGCGCCTCGGCGCGGACGACCGCAGCCAGCTCGGCGCGGAGCTGCGCGACCCGGCCCTCGTCGATCTCGTCCTGGTACAGGTCTTCGGAGTCCTCGTCGCCGGGCTCGACGCGGTCGTCCCCCTCGAGTGGCCCCTCCTGCCCGAGCGCGGCCAGGGCCTGCTCGACGCGGGCGCGCTCGCCGGCGACCAATTCGTGAGCGCGATCGGAATCCATGGGCGTAAGACTAGCTGGCGGGGCCTATCTGACACGATTCGTGTGGTGACCGACGAGCGCTCCACGACCGACGAGACCAGCGACGGCCAAAAAGCGGTCCCGCCGGCGCCGATGCCGCGCGACAAGCAGGGGTGGCGTGTCGCGCCGGCGCCGGATGGCCGCGGCACTCCGGATCACCATCTGCCGACCCCACCCCACCGCCTGCGCGGCTTCTGGATCTTCTTCGTCGTGCTGCTGGCCGTGAACTTCCTGTCGGTGCTCGTGATCAAGCCCGGCGGCCAGACCCGCGTGACCGTGCCCTTCAGCCCGTTCTTCCTCTCCGAGGTGGAGGCGGGCCAGGTCCAATCGATCAATACCAAGGGCGACCAGGTCCAGGGCACGTTCACGACCAATGTCAGGTACCCGCCGACGGACCACACGGCGACGCCCACGAAGCTGTTCTCAACCCAGGTGCCGGCGTTCTGGAACAACGGGGCGCTGACCACGCTGTTGCAGAGCAAGAACGTGCGCGTCAACGCACAGTCGACCACGAGTGGAACCTCGCTAGTGGCCGAGATCCTGCTCGGGTTCGGCCCGACGCTGCTGCTCGTCGGACTATTCGTGTTCTTCGCCCGCCGCGCCGCCGCCGCGGGCGGGGGTGGCCTCGGCGGGCTCGGGCAGTTCGGTCGCTCCCAGGCGCGCCGCGTGGACCCCGAGAAGATCCGGGTCACCTTCAACGACGTCGCCGGGATCGACGAAGCGAAGGCCGAGTTGACCGAGATCGTCGACTTCCTGAAAACGCCGGACCGCTACGTCAAGCTCGGCGGCCGGATGCCCCATGGCGTGCTGCTGTCGGGTCAGCCGGGTACCGGCAAGACGCTGTTGGCGCGCGCCGTCGCGGGTGAAGCGCACGCAGCATTCTTCTCGATCGCGGCCTCCGAGTTCATCGAGGCGATCGTCGGCGTCGGCGCCGCCCGCGTCCGCGACCTGTTCGCGAAGGCCAAGGAAGCCGCACCGGCGATCATCTTCATCGACGAGCTAGACGCGATCGGCCGCTCGCGGCAGGGCTCGGCCCAGGTCACCGGGGCCAACGACGAGCGCGAGCAGACCCTCGATCAGATCCTGACCGAGATGGATGGCTTCGAGTCAGAGCAGGCGGTGATCGTGCTCGGCGCGACCAACCGTCCCGAGATCCTCGACCCGGCCCTGCTCCGCGCCGGGCGTTTCGACCGTCGGATCGCGGTGCAGCCCCCGGACCGCCCCGGGCGAGCGAAGATCCTCGAGGTTCACACGCGCTCGATCCCCCTCGCCGACGACGTCGACCTGAACGCGCTCGCGGCCTCGACGCCGGGGATGGTCGGCGCCGACCTAGCCAATCTCGCCAATGAGGCCGCGCTGCTGGCTGCACGGCGCAACCACGACAAGGTGCAGATGGCGGACTTCACCGACTCGCTTGAGAAGATCATGCTCGGCGCGCCGCGCGGGACCGTGCTCGGCCCCGAGGATCGCGAGCGGACCGCCTACCACGAGTCCGGGCACGCGCTCGTCGGAATGCTCAGTGAGGACGCCGACCCGGTCCGCAAGATCTCGATCATTCCCCGGGGAATCGCGCTTGGCGTCACGCTGTCGACGCCGGACTCCGACCGTGTCTCCTACTCGCGCGAAGATCTGTTGGCCAAGATTCGTGTCTCTCTCGGCGGGCGGGTTGCCGAGGAGGTCGTCTACGGCAAGATCACCACCGGCGCCGAGTCCGACATCGAGCAGCTGACTCAGATCGCCAGACAGATGGTCGGCCGCTGGGGCATGAGCGACAAGATCGGGCCGATCACGGTGCTACCAAGCGATGGCCAGGGACCCTTCTTCCCTGGGGCCAGCGAGACCTCCCCGCAGACCCAGTGGGCGATCGACGAGGAGGTGCGCCGGATCGTCGACGAGGCTCACGACGCCGTCACGAAGCTGCTGACCGACCACCGCAAGCAGCTCGACAGCCTTGCCAAAGCGCTGCTCGCCGCCGAGACGCTCGACGCGCCTGCCGCCTACGCGGCCGCCCACGTGAAGATGCGTCCGGCCGAGCTCCAGCCGGAAGCGGCCGTCGCCGGCTAAGCGGGAAGCGCATCGCCACAGGTGGGCACGAAGCGCGTCCGTCCGCGCGGCGGCTTATGTTCCCCTGGCCAATGATCGAGATCGAGGCGCGGCTTGGAGAGCTGAAGGCCAGCGGGCTGCACCGCCGCACGCGGCTCGTCTCCGGTCCCCAGGGCCCGCACGTGCTGCTCGACGGCAAGCCGGTGCTGCTGTTGTGCTCGAACAACTATCTCGGGCTCGCCGACCACCCCCGCGTGCGCGAGGCGGCGGCGGACGCAGCGATGCGCTGGGGCGTCGGCGCCGGCGCGTCGCGCCTCGTGTCCGGGACGATGACGATCCACCGCCGGCTCGAGGAACGGCTGGCCGCGTTCAAGGGTCGCGAGGCGGCGCTGCTGTTCGGCTCCGGCTACCTCGCGAACATGGGCACGATCGCGGCGCTCGCGCGACCGGGCGACGTCGTCTTCTCCGACGAGCTCAACCACGCTTCGATCGTCGACGGCTGCCGGATGTCGCGCGCCGAGGTGTTCGTCTACGACCACTGCGACGTCGAGCACCTGGCATGGGGCATCTCGGAGGCCGAGGGCCGAGGGGCGCTGATCGTCACCGACAGCGTGTTCTCGATGGACGGCGACGTGGCGCCGCTGCGCGAGCTGGTCGAGCTGGCGCAGCGCCGACGCGTGCGCCTGGTCGTCGACGACGCGCACGGCACCGGCACGCTCGGCCCGGGCGGCCGCGGCGCCGTCGTAGAAGCGGGCGTCGAGGACGAGGTCGACGTGATCGTCGGCACGCTCGGAAAGGCGCTCGGGTCCTACGGCGCGTTCGTCGCCTGCGACCGCAAGCTCGCGCGCTACCTCGTCAACGCCTCGCGGACGTTCATCTTCTCGACCGCGCCGCCCCCGCCGGCCCTCGCCAGCGCGCTCGCGGCCCTCGACGAGCTGGAACAGCGCCCCGAGCGCGTGCGGAAGCTGGCCGCTAACGCCGCCGCGATGCGGGATGAGCTCGCGCGGCAGGGTTTCGATGTGCGGGGCTCGCGGACCCAGATCGTGCCGCTGATCGTGGGCGATCCCCGGCTGGCGATGGAGATCTGCGAGGCCGCGCTCGAGCGCGGCGTGTTCGCCCAGGCGATCCGGCCGCCGACCGTGCCGCCGATGACCTCGCGGCTGCGGCTCGCGGTGATGGCCTCACACCGCGAGGAAGAGCTGCGAGCGGCGGCTCGGACGCTGGCGACCGTCTCGCGCGCCGCGGGCTTTGAGCCGCGCGCCCGCTCGGTGCCGTTGATCGCGCCGTCGGCTGGCAACCCGCGCGCGCCGTTCGACCACGAGGCACCGCAGCCGATCCCGCGCGCCGCCTGAGCCGAGCCTTGCGCGGGTGCTTCGTCACCGGGACCGGCACCGGTGTCGGCAAGACGGTCGTCGCAGCCTCGATCGTGGCCGCTCTCCGGGCGCGGGGTACCGACGTTGTCGCGCGCAAGCCTGTCGTCACGGGCCTCGACGACGTCTCCGAAGCCGACTGGCCGCCCGACCACGAGCTGCTCGCGCGCGTGGCCGGCTGCTCGGCCGACGAGGTAGCGGCACAGCGGTTCGGCCCGGCGGTCTCGCCTCACCTGGCGGCGTCGCTCGCCGGCGTCACGATCGCGCGGGACGCGACCGCCGCAGCGATCCGCGGAGCGGCCCATGAGGGCGCGGTCCTGATCGTCGAAGGCGTCGGCGGCCTGCTCGTCCCGATCTCGGACGCGTACTCCGTCCGCGACCTCGCCGCCGACCTCGGGCTGCCGCTCGTGATCGCCGCGCATCCCGGGCTCGGCACGATCAACCACACGCTGCTGACAGTGGAGGCCGCACGCTCGGCCGGGCTCACGGTCGCGGCGATCGTGCTGACGCCATGGCCGCAGGCGCCGGACGTGATCGAGCGCTCCAATCGCGACACGATCGCGCGGATCGGGCGGGTGCCGGTCGCGGTGTTGCCGGCGATCGCGCGTGCCGATCCGGAGCTGCTCGCCGCGGCCGGGGCTGGGCTGCCGCTCGACGACTGGTTCTGACGCGCGGGTACCCTGATCCCATGCGCCGTCTGCAGATCGCGGCCGCCACGCTGCTCGCCGTGGTGGCGATTCCCGCGACCGCCGCCGCCAAGAACAGCCCGTACACAGAGCTGCTCAGCATCTACACGGCGACCGGAGGGATCAATGCCTGCCAGTTCACGAGCACCCAGCTCAACGGCGCACTGAAGACGATCGACGTCTACGGACAGGCCTACTTCCCCGACTTCGCCAACGCGATCCAGACGGCACTCGTGACGCGAGCGAGCGGTGGCTGCTCCACCGCTGGCCGCAGTGGCGCAGGCGGCGCGGGTCCGGCAGGTGCGACGGGCGTGGGTGGGGCCGGCGGCGGGTCGAGCGCGCTGACCCCAGGGCCGGTGACCGCGGCAACCGACGCACCGATCCCGGCCCCGATCGTGATCCTGGCCGCACTCGTGGCCGCGTCCCTGGCGCTCGCCGCTGCGGTCGCGCTCACGCGGGCCCGAGGCTGGGATCCGCGATGGGCGGCGGCCGCTCGGCACTCGCTCCGCGAGGCCGGATACCGCGTCGGCGGCATCTGGGAGGAGTTCGCCGACCGCGATTGAGGACCGTCAGCGAGCGGATACGCCGACGGCTCGACTGTCGAGCACGTGCCCGCTCGGCGACGTCCACTGGACCCGGATCGCGCCGCTCCCGGCCGGTCGCACCTGCGAGGTCAGCGCGCCGCTCGGATCGTCGGTCGAGACGGTGGTTAGGTTCGAGTAGTTGCCCTGCACCGGGCGCCACTGGATCACGGCGTGCTGTTGGCTGCCGTTCGGCGCCGGCCGCAGCATCGCCCACACGAGCAGCGACTTGCCGCCCTGGAACGACGTCTGCGGGAGGTAGATCGGCAGCCGGTAGGAGTTGAACGACGGCTTGATGACGCCGCGCGCAGTCGCCAGCCCGGTTTGGAACGTCGACCAGTAGCCCGAGCTCCCAACCGGGAACTTCGTGTTCGGCAGCGAGTCGTACAGCAGGAACTGGGACAGCACCCGGACGCGCGGGTCCTTCCAGGCCATGTACTGCGCCTCGTTCAGGAACGCCGATTGCTCGCGTAGCGGGATTCCGCGGATCGGGTTGGGCGGGTTCGTCTCGTAGCCGTACTCGGTCAGATAGATCGGGAGCTGCCTGTGCACCCCGTAGGTCGCGAAGATCCGGTCGAGGCCGGATTCCAGCTCCGGGAGGTTCGCGAGCGACACGAACCCGACATCGCTCTTCGGAAACGGGATCTTCGGCGCCAGCAGCAACGAGTACGGATGGTGGGCGAAGCCCGTGGCCCCGAACAGCGCCGGGTTCGCGGCAACGAACGCGCTCGGCGGCCCGTGTAGAGGGCAGTGCAAAGCCACCGCGAGCGACCCGCGAAGCGGCTGATAGTTGGCGTCGACGCAGTACAGCGATTGGATGAACAGCAGCGGCGCGATCGGCTGGTTGTCGGCCAGGTACCTGCATCCGGGCCCGCGCGCGATGCACCCTTCCGGCGCCGTCTCGCCGATCAGGATCGTGTCGGTCGACGTCCCGTGACCGGTGCTCTGCAAGGCTCTGAAGGCGGCGTTCGCATACTCGCGGTACAGCCGTGGCGAGTCCGGCACGTGCGCGCCGTTGAGCGTTCGGAGCTGCGGCGCGAGCCACGCCGGCTGGTTCGGCTCGTTCCAGACCGACCAGTAGTTGACCCGCGGGAGCGGACCGGCGTGCGTTCCAGGCGGCGTGTAGCTGCCGCCGTAGCGGCGGCCGACCGCCGTCACGAATTGCTGGAAGGCGCTGACCGCCGGCGCGTAGTCGAGCGCCGTCGCGGGGTCGGGCGCCCCCTGGCGCATCGCCCACAGGGGCCCGGGCGCCGTGATGTCGAAGTCGACTCCCATCCCCCGCGCGCGCGTCAATCGAACCAGGCGGTCATATGCCGCCCAGTGGGTCGCCGTGTAGCTCGCCGGATTGGCGGCGTCGAACCCGGGCGGAATCTTCGGCGAGATCGGGTCAGGCGCGAGCGCGGCCCACAGCACCTGGACCTTGACCCGGTCGACGCCGAGCGACTTCAGCGTGTCGAGCGTGCGTGCGACGACGGCATCGTTCGGTTGGTAGATCAGGTACTGGTCGTCCTGGAACATCGACTCGAGCAGTCCGCGCTGGGGCTTCTTGGAGCCACTGCCGCTTGTGATCGCGATCACCGCGACGACCGCGATCGCCAGCAGGAAGGCGGCCGCGACCACTGCGCGGGCATGCATGCGGAATGGAAGGCGGGATCGAGCCATAGGGCGACAGCAGGGCCGGCTCCCCCTTCACGTTCCGACCGCTGCGCAGGTTAGCGTCCTGGCATGCGAACCACCGCCGAGCTCGCGGCCGCCGACCGCCGCCACCTATGGCATCCCTTCACCCAGCAGAGGGGCTGGTGTGACGACGAGCCACCGTGCGTGATCGATCGTGCCCAGGGCACCAACCTGTTCGATCGTGATGGCAACGTGTACATCGACGGCGTTGCATCGCTGTGGTGCAACGTTCACGGTCACCGCCATCCGGCGATCGATGCGGCGATCGGAGCCCAACTCGGGCACGTCGCCCACTCGACCATGCTCGGCCTCACGCACGAGCCCGCGATCGAGCTCGCCGAGCGGCTGCTGGCGGTCGCGCCGCCCGGACTCGAGCGCGTCTTCTACTCCGACAGCGGATCGAGCGCGGTCGAGGTCGCGCTGAAGATGGCGTTCCAGTTCTGGGTCCAGCGAGGCGAGCCGGAGCGGACCGGGTTCATCTGCCTGGAGAACGCGTACCACGGCGACACGCTCGGGGCCGTGTCGGTCGGCGGGATCGATCTCTTCCACTCGTTGTACCGACCGCTGCTGTTCGGCGCGCACGCCGCGCGCGCGGGCGACGCCGGCCACCTGGAGGAGCTGCTGCGCGCCCACGCCGGCGAGACGGCGGCTGTCATCGTCGAGCCGCTGGTGCAAGGGGCGGCCGGGATCCTGGTTACGCGCCCGGGTTACCTGCGCCGCGTACGCGAGCTGTGCGACGGGTACGGAGTGCTGCTGATCTGCGACGAGGTCGCGACCGGTTTCGGGCGCACCGGGCGGATGTTCGCCTGCGAGCACGAGGACGTCACGCCCGACCTGCTGTGCGTGGGCAAAGGGCTCACCGGCGGCTACCTCCCGCTCGCGGCGACGCTCAGCACGGAGCGCATCTACGACGGCTTTCTCGGCAGCTTCGACGACTTCCGGACCCTGTTCCACGGCCACACGTACACCGGCAACCCGCTCGCGTGCGCCGCCGGGATCGCGAGCCTGCAGACGTTCGAGACCGAGCGGACGCTCGAGCGACTCGCGCCGAAGATCGAGCTGCTCGAACGGTTACTCCAGCATCGGGTGGCGGTACTGCCAGGCGTCGCCGAGGTCCGCCAGCGCGGATTCATGGTCGGGATCGAGCTGATCGAGCAGCCCGTGGAGGAGCGCATGGGCCACCGCGTGACGCTCGCCGCGCGGCGCCGCGGCGCGATCATCCGCCCGCTGGGCGACGTCGTCGTGCTGATGCCCGCGCTGTCGATGACCGAGGCCGATCTGCGCCGGCTGGTCGCGATCACGGCCGCGGCGATCGCCGAGGCGACCGCGGGGCACTTACGGCCGGCCCACCGCGAGCTCGCGGCGCTGCCCGAGCAACTCCCCGCGGCGGCCGCCTGAGTGCCGTCCCTCTAGGCTCGCGCGGTCTCCCGCTGCTCGAACGCGTGCAGGCAGTGTTCAGAGCAGAAGTGGTGGCCATCCTTGACCAGCGCCTTCGAACGGTCGACGCGCATCCCACAGACCGGATCGGTCGCGCCGCGGCGCATCGTCAGCGCCATCAGCGCGGCGAACACGATCAGGCCGGCGATGTTCAGGAACAGCTTGTAGTCGACCTTGACCGACGCGAAGATGTCGCCGCGGCTCGGGCGCGCGCCCGTCGGAATCAGCCCGAGGCCGCCGAACAGCAGATCGACTATCAGCGCCGAGCCGACGATCGTGACGAACATCAACGCCGTGATCCGGAGCGCGAACTTGGCGCCGTAGTACTTGCGGTACGCGACGATGATCGGCAGCACGATCAGGTCCGCGAACAGGAACGCGACCACGCCACCAAACGAGATCCCACCCGACCACAGCACCGCCGCTAGCGGGACGTTCCCGACCGAGCAGACGAAGCTGAGCACCGCGATCACCGGACCCACGACGACGTTCTCGAGCGTGCGCGGCACGGCCGCCGCATGCCTGATGAAGAGCCCGTTGAAGAAGCCGTTGCCGAGCAACCCGATGAAGCCCGCGAGCACGAACCCGGTCGCGATCTCCCTGTAGAGCATCTGCCAGTCGCCGCGGAAGTTGTGGGCGACGTCCGACCACGCGTCGGCGCTCGTCAGCCGGGCGCGCCACCCGCCGCCCGGGGCGACTTCGGCCGAGTGGTGCTGGTGGCCAGCGTCCGCCTCGACCGCGTGCTCGCGCGCGCTCCGTTCCAGGGCCGGCGAAACGAACGCGCGCAGCAGCACCGACATCAGCCCGATCAGGACGATCCCGCCGACGAACTCCGCGAGCGTGAACTGCCAACCGATCAGCACCCACAGCACCAGCCCGAGCTCCCAGACGAGGTTCGTCGAGGCGAACTGGAACGCGAGCGCGCTGGCGGCCGAGGCACCCTTTGAGAACAGCGACTTCGCGATCGCGATCGCCGCGTACGAGCACGACGATGACGCCGCCCCCAGGGCCGTGGCCCGCATGATCGGCCTCGGCCCCCCGCCCGACAGCGCGGACTCGATCCGCTCGCGCGGGACCCACGCCTGGACGATCGCCGAGATGGCGAACCCGAACACCAGTGCCCACCACACCTGGTACGCCATCAGCAGGGCCTGCTCGATCCCGTCGAGGACGGTTTCCATCCACTGAACGATACCCCCTAGGGGTATACTCGCCTGCGATGCCCGCCTCTCCCACCCCCAGCCGGGGCTACACGAACAGCAAGGACCAGCTGCGGAAGCGCCTCGCTCGCGTCGAGGGCCAGGTCCGCGGCGTCTCCCGGATGGTCGAGGAGGACCGCTACTGCATCGACGTGCTTACCCAGATCGCCGCCGTGCAGGCCGCGCTGGACCAGATCTCGCTCGGCCTGTTGGACGGCCACGCCCGCCACTGCATGCAGGGCAAGGGCGGAGCGCCGGCGGATCCGGGCGAGCAGGTCGACGAGCTGATGGGCGCGGTCGGACGGCTTCTGCACCGCTGACCGCAGTGCAGCCCTGGGCGCCGGCGGAGGGTGGTGGCGTGAACAACGGCGGCCGGTGAAAAGGACAGCAGGCGAGGCCGGATCGCCGATCGGGTTCACGGGAGATCGGGTCCACGGGAGATAACCCTCATTATTTGTGACTGTTCAGGTGGGGCAGGTGGTGGTGGGTTGGTCGCGAACGTTGTTATGTGCCCTTGGCGCGGCCTTCGTATGAGCAGCTCGCGGCGTTGGTGGTCGAGCAGGCGGGTGTGATTGAGGGGTTGCGCGCGGAGGTGCTGGAGCTCAGGGCGGAGGTTGCCGAGCTGAAGCGTCGTTTGGCGCAGAACTCGCGGAACTCGTCGCGGCCGCCGTCCTCGGACGGGCTCTCGAAGCCGCCGCCGAAGAGTCTGCGGCGCCCGTCGGGCCGCAAGCAGGGCGGCCAGCCCGGTCATCGGGGTGGGAATCTGGAGAAGGTCGCGATGCCCGACGAGGTGATCGATCACCTGCCGTCTGTGTGCGAGGGCTGCCGGGCCGATCTTTCAGATCGCGAGGTTGTCGGGCATCTCGCCCGTCAGGTGTTCGAGCTGCCCGAGATCCGGTTGCGCTGCAGCGAGCACCGCGCGCACACGCGACGGTGTTTGTGTGGGCATCAGACGACCGCCGCGTTCCCGGCGGGGGTGTCGGCGCCGGCGCAGTACGGGCCGCGGGTCAGGGCGTTGGGGATCTATCTGATCGCCCGCCAGCATCTTCCCTATCAGCGTGCCGCGGAGCTGCTGTATGACTGGTTTGGGGTGCGGATCTCGACCGCCACGCTGGTCGCGTTCGTAGCCCAGGGAGCGGCGGATCTCGGCCCGTTCCTCTCAGACATCCACCGCCAGATCCGCGAATCGGAGGTAGTCCATTTCGATGAGACCGGCGCGCGGGTCGACGGTCGCATCAGATGGCTGCACGCCGCGAGCACCTGGCGCTTGACGTGCTTCGCGCTGCACGACAGCCGCGGTCTGAAAGGGATCGATCACGCGGGGGTGCTCCCGAACTTCAAAGGTGTCGCGATCCACGACGGGCATCACCCCTACCGGCACTACCAAGACGCCACGCACGCGCTCTGTAACGTCCACCACCTCCGCGAACTGCTCGGCATCATCGAGCAAGACAAACCCGGCAAACAGACCTGGGCCCGGCAAATGGACGGACTCCTACGAGCGCTCAACATCACCGTCGAGCACGCCAAAGCCCACGGCCACGACGAGCTCACCCCGCTCGAGCTTGCCGCCTACCAGGCCGCGTATCAGCAGATCATCACGCTCGGGCACCACCAGAACCCGCCACCAGCGATCCGCACCGGCAAGCGCGGCCCGATCGCGAAAACTCCCGCAGCGAACCTCCACGCCCGCCTGGACCGCTACCGCCACCACGTACTGCGCTTCGCCCACGACTTCCGAGTCGCGTTCGACAACAACCT
The DNA here is from genome assembly GCA_963712675.1 of uncultured Solirubrobacteraceae bacterium. Classification (GTDB taxonomy): domain Bacteria; phylum Actinomycetota; class Thermoleophilia; order Solirubrobacterales; family Solirubrobacteraceae; genus Palsa-465. The sequence continues at coordinate 264,012 of CAVQJF010000010.1, read as the reverse complement.
CGTCGAACGCGACATCCGGATGGTCAAGCTCCAACAGAAAATCTCAGGCTGCTGGCGCACCACCACCGGCGCACACCAATTCCTCGCCATCCGCGCCTACATCAGCACCGCCACCAAACACGGCCACCACATCACCCCAATCCTCACCGACCTCGCCGCCCGCACCCCCTGGACCCTCCCAGCCGCAACCACCTGAACAGTCACATTATTTAACGGTTATATCCCGGCATCCTGGGCACTCTCGGCGCTGACACGGCCGCGCAGCTCGACGAACGTTTTCATGAATCCGGTGCGTCCCGAAGCGGGCAAACCTGCTGCTGTTCCACACGCACCTTTTCCCGCCCGGAGCTGCCCCAGCCGCAAGGCTCGCCCGGGGCCCGAGCGGTCGGCCCAACTACTCGGGGCAGCAGCCAGGCCGCTCTGCCGGCGGCGTTCAGTCCTCGTACGGCGTGAAGTCGCGCTTGCGCGCGCCGCATACCGGACAGAACCAGGTTTCCGGGATGTCCTCGAAGTTCGTGCCAGGCGGAATCCCCCCGTCCGGGTCTCCGTCAGCCGGGTCATAGATGAACCCGCACGATTCACACATCCACTTCACGGGCCGAAGGGTATCGCCGGGCGCCGGGCGGAGGTTTGCGGCGCGATCTGGCTGCGGGGCGCGATAGGGTCGGACCGTGGAGACCGACCGCCCCGCCCCGGGTGAGGAGCTGAACCCCGGCGGCACGACCGTGCCACGTCCGGCCGCGACCGTGATCCTGCTGCGAGGCGGCGGTGAGCGCCTCGAGGTCCTGCTCGCTCAGCGCAATCCCGAGTCCCGGTTCATGGGCGGCGCGTGGGTGTTCCCCGGCGGCGCCGTCGACCGCGACGAGGGCGAGGGCGACGCGGCGCTTCGCGCGGCTGCGGTGCGAGAGCTGGCGGAGGAGGCGGGCATCACGCTCCCCGGGCCGCAGGAGCTGGTCCTGTTCTCGCGCTGGATCACGCCCGCGCTGGTCAAGATCCGATTCGACACGTGGTTCTTTCTCGCCTCGGCGCCGGCGGGGGCTGAGCCGGCGTTCGATGGCGGCGAGATCGTCGATCTCCGCTGGTACGCGCCGCAGACGGCGCTGGACGCGGCGGCGGCGGGCGAGCTGTTCCTGGTCTTCCCGACGATCAAGCATCTGGAGCAGCTGTCTCAGTTCAGCTCCGCCGACGAGCTGCTCGAGCACGCCCGCGGACGGGAGGTCCTGCCCGTGGAACCGCGAGTCGTGATGTCCGGCGAGACGGCCCGGGTCGTGCTGCCCGGCGAGCCGGGCTTCGAACAAGCCTGAGACCGAGCGCCGCTGCCAGTCAGCGCGCGACGTCGAACGTCCAGCAGCGCACGATGTCGCGCATCGACAGGATCCCGACGATGTCGGCGCCATTGAGCACGACCACGTGGCGCAGCCCGCCGCGCCCCATCGCTGTCGCCGCGTGCCCGAGCGGCCAATCGGCGTGCGCGTGGGCGTACTCGGGCTCGAGGTGGGCGCCGACGGTTTCGCTGTCGACGCTCTGCCCGAGCCCGTTGCTCCGCAGGATCTCCCGTTCGGTGATCATCCGCGGGCCGGCCAGCGCCGGATCGATCACAACCGCGGCGCCGACTCCCCGCGCCGTCATCCTCCGAGCGGCTTCTCGCAACGTGTGATCGCGTCCGACCGTGACGACGACCGGATTCATCGCGTCCCGGACCAGCGCTCCGGGCCCCCGACCGGCCGCCGTCGCCGGGTCCCGATCGCGGCTCGTGGTGGAGGCTGCCGCAGGCGCCTCCGAGGCCACGTAACACAGTTGTGCCTCCATCTCCGCGGCGGGCGCCAGGGTGCGCCGGTCGCATCCGGTGAGGCGCCCGTCGTACTCGGGCTCGGCCGCGATCTCCTCCTCGATCGCGTCGGCGACGGCATCCGCGAGCAGATCGAAGATCAGCGCGCGTGCCTCCCACTGCTGGTGGGGCACATCGAGACAGACTTCATAGACGCACCACCCGCCCTGATCGAGGATTCGCTGGGCGGCCCGCACAACGCGTGAGCGCTCGTACGACAGCACCGATCGGCGCTCAGGATCCAGGCGCCACGGGGGTCGGCGCTGGGGGTTTGGGCGTGTGATTCGGCTGGTCGGCGCGAGCGTTGGCGGCGCCGACGGCGATCGCTGCGCGGGCGGTCACGAGCTGGTAAAGCACCAGCAGCTGCATGAGCGCGAGCACCTCGGAGCGGTGCAGCTGCGTGCCCACCGTGAATTCACCCAGCCGTTCGTTGCGCAGGTGACTCGCGAAGTGCATCCGGTCCCAGATCGCCTCCTGGATCGCGGCGCTGCGCTCGACGGAGATCGTGCCCGAGACGAACAGCGAGGTCTCGGAGGCGTGCTCGACCAGCGAGATCCCATCCGGCGGCCCGGCGACGGCGTGCGAGAGGTCCGGATGTACCAGCCCGGGCCGCATCGACACCTTGGCGTCGAGGTGCTGCTGGTCGCCACCGTCGCCCGGAATGAACGAGATCGCGATGTCAGCGTGGCGTCGCTGCGGCCGGATGAAGCTCTCCGAATCGGCCTCGCGCCGGTCGAGCTCCTCCAGCACCTGATCGGTCGTGTAGCCGCGACGCGAGCAGTCGCGCTGGACCTTCCACTTCCGACGTACGTCCTCGGGCGGGTCGAGGAACACTCGGACGTCGTACGTATCGCGCATCGCCGCCGTATGGAAGCCGAGCAGCCCCTCGACGACCGTGAACTGTGCGGGACGGACGTACTCGCCGGCGGCGAAGCTGCCGTCCTGGTGGCGGTAGACGGGCTTGATGATCGGCTGGCCCAGCCGCAGGTGTCCGAGGTGCTGCTCCAGGATGTCGATGTGGTTGCACTCGGGGTTCAGCGGCGTCAGCCCGCGCTCGATCCGCTGCCTGCGGTCGAAGCGGTGATAGTGATCGGCCGAGACGTGCGTCACCTGGTCCTCGCCGAGGATCCTCACGAGGCCTCGCGTGAGGGTCGTCTTTCCGGCGGCGGAGTCGCCGACGATCCCGAGCAGAATCGGTCGTGGCATCAGACGGTGACCGTATCGTCGGCGTCAACCCGCAGGGCCTCGCGGTGGTGTCGATCGCGGTCGGCGACGACGGCGACCCCGGCCGTGATGGCGACCACCACCGGGACGATGTCGAGCTCGGACTCGAGCGCGCAGTAGGCGATATCCGCGCTCTGCCCGGACTCCCTGAGCACGTGGGCGTCGGCGCTCGCGTCGAGCGCGCCGAGTGGCGAGGCGAAGGCCCGCGCGGCCGCCTCGGCGACGAGCGCCGCGTCGGTGCGGGTTCCGAGCAGGGCGGCGCTGAGCCGGCCGGCCACGTACACATCCTCGAGCGCCACCGCCCCGTCGGTGCCCGAGCACACGATCTGAACGTTCAGGTCCGGCCGCATCCGGAGCGCGCCACACACGGCGTTGAGGTTGAGCAGGCATGCGAGCATCACCAGCGGCGCGTGCTCCGTCGCGGCGACGATCATCGGCGCGCCGTTCGTGGTCGCGAGCACGAGCTCCTCACCACGTCGATCGATCGCGTCCCGAGGAGAGTTTCCCTGGTCGAACCCGGTCGGTCGGCGGCACTGCTTCTCGCCCGCGAGGATGCGGTTGGGCGCGCGCAACTCTCTCGCCAACTCGATCGTCTGCGCGCACAACACCTGCCGGTAGCCGCTCGCCAAGGCTTGGCTGGCCGTGGACGTCGCGCGGAGGACGTCGACGACGACCGCAACATCCGCCGCCCGCAGCTCGGCGCGGGTGAACGCGACGTCGATCACGCGCCGGCGCCATTCCGACCGCCGACCAGCGGCGCGTCCGCCGCCGCCTCGTAGCGCGCGCGTATTGCGGCGAGCGACAGCGGCTCGTAATCGCCGGCGTGCCCGGCCTGGCCGAACTGTCGCATCCGCTCAGCGACGACCTGCTTCATCCCCTCGCGCGCGGCGCGGGTGACGTGGCGCGGATCGAACTCCTCGGGCTTCGCCGCGATCGCCTCGCGGACGGCGGCGGTGATCGCCAGCCGACCGTCGGTGTCGACGTTCACCTTGCGAACACCGTGGCGGATCCCTTGCTGGATCTCCTGCACCGGCACGCCGAACGCCGGCTTCATATTCCCGCCCGCCGCGTTGATCCGGTCGATCAGCTCCGCGGGCACCGATGAGGAGCCGTGCATAACCAGGTGGGTCTCCGGCAGCCGCACATGGATCTCCTCGATCACGTTCATCGCGAGCACCTGGCCGTCTGGCTCGCGACTGAACTTGTACGCGCCGTGGCTCGTGCCGATCGCCACCGCCAGCGCGTCGATCCCGGTCCGCTCGACGAACTCGACCGCCTGATCCGGATCGGTGAGGTGGACCTCACCCGAGCCCACGCCGTCCTCGATCCCGCCCAACGTCCCGAGCTCACCCTCGACGGTCACGCCGCGCGCGTGCGCGTACTCGACGACCTCGCGCGTGACCTCGACGTTGTACTCGTAGTCGGCGACCGTCTTTCCGTCCTCAAGCAGCGAGCCGTCCATCATCACGCTCGTGAAGCCGAGCTCGATGGCGCTGATGCACGTGGCCGGGCTGTTGCCATGGTCCTGGTGCAGCGCCACCGGGATCTCCGGATACTCCTCGGCGGCCGCGAGCATCAGGTGGTAGAGGAAGCGGTCCCCGGCGTACGCTCGCGCCCCACGTGAGGCCTGCACGATCACGGGCGAGGACGTCTCACGCGCCGCCTCCATGATTCCCTGGATCTGCTCCATGTTGTTGACGTTGAAGGCGCCGACGCCATAGCTACCGCGGGCGGCTTCGTCCAGCAGTTGGCGCATTGATACGAGCGGCATGACTACTCCTCGATCGGGGTGCTCTGGCGGACGTGATGCACGGTGTCTCGGGCGATGACGATCGACTCGGTCACGAGCCGCGTCCCTTCGCGGCAGGGCGCCTCGAGAAGACCGCCCGTGATTCCGGTCGCGACGAATGCCGCATCGGCCCCGACGAGCTCGTCGAGCTCGAGCACGTATTCGAGCTGCGCGCCGGCGTCCTCGATCGCGCGACGTTCGTCTTCGCGCTGGGGCGCCAGGAGTCCCTGCATCCGCCCGCCGAGCGCTCGGACCGCGCACGCGGTCATCACACCTTCGGGCGTGCCACCGACTCCGAGCAGCAGATCCGCGTCCCCTTCGGGCAGCAGCACCTCCAGCGCGCCGGCGACGTCGCCGGCGGGCGGGGTCGCGACGCTCGCGCCGGTGCGCCGCAGGCGCGCGATCAGATCGCGGTGCCGCGGCTTGTCGAGCACGACGACGCGCACGTCGGTCGGGTCCCCACCGAGCGCGTCGCCGACCGCCTCAACGATCGCTTCCGGCGGGTCCCCGATGCTCGCCGCCGGGCCTACGCCGGCGGGCACCACGAGCTTGTCCATGTAGAACGCCGGCCCGGGTTCCCACAGACTCCCGCGCGGGGCGACCGCGATCACCGACATCGCTCCGGCCAGCCCGCGCGCGCACAGATCGGTGCACTCGAGCGGATCGACCGCGATGTCGAACTCCGGACCGCCGCCGGCGCCCACCCGCTCGCCGTCGGCGAGCATCGGCGCACCGTCCTTGGCGCCTTCGCCGGTCACGATCGTCCCGGTCCCCGGCGCTCGGGAGAGCGCCGCGCGCAGCGCGGTCGTGGCCGCGTCATCGGCGGCGATCGGGTCGCCTCGACCAGCCCACCTCGCGGCCGCGATCGCGGCGGCCCTGGTAGCGGCGATCAGCGACCAGACGAGCTCGCCGCCAGTCTCGAACCGCGAATCCGCTGCGTCCAGCGGTGTGAGCGTGGAAGCCACGGCACGCGCACGATAGAGCGCACAAAGATCCACGAACAACATAGATAACCCGAGCATTCAAAGGTCTAGTTCTATGAGTCGCGCTTGGCGAGACCCATAGAAAGTGAGCTATGCGAATACGGGAAATCAGTCCTTGACCACTATGAAAGCGGAGAGCTAGGGTCGGACCGGAGTTTCGACCCGAAAGGCTCACCGGAAGATGACAACGACCCCCGCAGCGCCGACCGACAAGAAGACCGATCGCTGGGCGTCCGGCGTCACGCCGTATGCAGAGATGGGTTACTACGACGCCGACTACGAGCCGAAGGACACCGACATCCTGGCCGCGTTTCGGATCACCCCCCAGGACGGGGTCGACGCGATCGAGGCGGCTGCCGCCGTCGCCGGGGAGTCCTCGACGGCGACCTGGACGGTGGTCTGGACCGATCGCCTGACGGCCCATGAGCACTACCAGGCCAAGGCGTATGACGTCGCCGCTGTGCCGGGTCGTGAGGGCGAATACCTCGCCAAGATCGCCTACGACATCGATCTGTTCGAGGAAGGGTCGATCGCCAACCTCACCTCATCGATCATCGGCAACGTGTTCGGGTTCAAGGCGCTCCGCGCGCTCCGCCTGGAGGACATGCGGATTCCGCTGCACTACGTGAAGACGTTCCAAGGCCCGCCACACGGAATCGTGATGGAGCGCGAGTACCTGGACAAGTTTGGCCGGCCGCTGCTCGGCGCCACCGTGAAGCCAAAACTTGGGCTCAGCGCGAAGAACTATGGCCGCGTCGTCTACGAGGCCCTGAAGGGCGGCCTGGACTTCACCAAGGACGACGAGAACATCAACTCCCAGCCATTCATGCGCTGGCGCGACCGTTACCTCTACTCGATCGAGGGCGTCAATCGAGCCGCCGCGTCAAGCGGCGAGGTCAAGGGCCACTACATGAACGTGACCGCGGCCACGATGGAGGAGATGTATGAACGCGCCGAGTTCGCCAAGGAGCTCGGCAGCGTGATCATCATGATGGATCTCACGGTCGGCTACACGGCGATGCAGTCGATGTCGAAATGGGCGCGGCGCAACGGCCTGATCCTGCACCTTCACCGCGCCGGCCACGGCACCTACACGCGCCAGAAGAATCACGGCGTCTCGTTCCGCGTGATCGCGAAGTGGTGTCGGCTGCTCGGCGTCGACCACATCCACGCCGGCACCGTCGTCGGCAAGCTCGAGGGCGATCCCGCGATGATCAAGGGCTACTACGACACGCTTCGGCTCAGCCACATCGCCGAGAACCCGGAGACGGGCATCTACTTCGATCAGGACTGGGGCTCGATGCCAGGCGTGATGCCCGTCGCCTCCGGCGGCATCCACGCCGGCCAGATGCACCAGCTACTCCAGTACCTGGGCGAGGACGTGATCCTGCAGTTCGGTGGCGGGACGATCGGCCATCCGATGGGTGTCTCGGCCGGGGCGACCGCAAACCGGGTCGCGGTCGAGGCCATGATCCAAGCGCGCAACGAAGGCCGCGATTTCTTCCAGGAGGGGCCCGACATCCTCGAGCACGCCGCCAAGGGGTGTCCCGAGCTGAACGCCGCGCTCCAGGTCTGGAAGGACGTCACGTTCGACTTCCAGTCCACCGACACGCCCGACTACGTGGTCACGCCGACGCTCGGCTGACCAGGAGGCTCTAGTGCCCCAATTCAGAAATTCGCGTGCATTCGAGGCGCCCCTGGCGGCGCCTGGCTTTGTCCTCGGACCCTCGTGTAGCGCTGCTACACGTCGGGTCCTGCGTCCTCGCCAGTCATCCACCAGTGGCACCTCTCGGTGCTCACGAACTCCTGAATCGAGACACTAGACATGCGTATCACCCAGGGAACGTTCTCGTTCCTGCCCGAAATGACCGACGAGCAGATCGCCGCGCAGATTCGCTATGCGCTCGAGCATGGCTGGGCGACGTCGCTGGAGTACACCGACGATCCACACCCGCGCAACTCCTACTGGGACATGTGGGGCCTGCCGATGTTCGACCTGGACGTCGACCAGGTGGAAGTCGTGCTGCGTGAGGTCCGCGCCTGCCGCGAGGCCTACCCAGGCCACTACATCAAGCTGATCGCCTACGACTCGTCGCTCGGTCGTCAGACGACTGCGCTCGCGTTCATCGTCAACCGCCCGTCGGACGAACCGGGCTTCCGGGTCGACCGGATCGAATCCCACGACCGCGTTGTCCGCTATCGCGCCCATCCGTATGCAGCGGACAAGCCGGTCGGTCGCCGATATCTGAACGGCGCCGGAAAGTGACCGCAGCGGTGGACACCCGCCCGCCGGCTACGGGCATCAGCGACGTCGTGCGCGAAGCCAACATCGAGTCAGTGCTCGATGAGCTCGACCGCGACCTGATCGCGCTGGCGCCGGTCAAGACCCGCATCCGCGAGATCGCGGCGCTGCTCGTCGTCGACCAGATGCGCCGGCAAGCCGGGCTGACGGCGACCCGTCCGACGCTCCACATGTCTTTCACCGGGAACCCGGGGACCGGGAAGACGACGGTCGCGAAGCGGATGGCGGACATCCTCCACCGCCTCGGGTACCTCGAGCGCAGCCACGTCGTCACGGTCACGCGCGACGACCTCGTCGGGCAGTACGTGGGACACACGGCACCCAAGACCAAGGAGGTCCTGAAGCGTGCGTACGGCGGCGTCTTGTTCATCGACGAGGCCTACTACCTGTACCGGCCGGAGAACGAACGGGACTACGGCGTCGAGGCGATCGAGATCCTGCTCCAAGTGATGGAGAACGAGCGCGACCGGCTGGTCGTGATCTTCGCCGGCTACGCGGATCGGATGGACGACTTCTTCCGCCTCAATCCGGGTATGTCCTCGCGCGTCGCGCACCACATCGACTTCCCGGATTACACGATCGACGAGCTGCTCGGGATCGGTCGACTGATGCTCGCTGAGGAGACGTACGAACTGTCCCCCGACGCGGACCTCGCATTCCGCGAATACCTCGAGCATCGGGTCCACCAGCCGCGCTTCGCCCACGCCCGCAGCGTCCGCAATGCGATCGAGCGGGCCCGCCTGCGGCACGCGAACCGCATCTACGAGGCGGCCCGCGACGGTGCGCACCCGGAGCTGGAGGAGCTCGTCCGCATCGAAGCCGAGGACATCCTCAAGAGCCGCGTGTTCGACGGCGCTAAGGGGAGCTGAAACGATGCCGCGCCCCGTGATCCTCGGTGTCGTCGGCGACTCCGCGTCGGGCAAGACGACGATCAGCCGCGGGCTCGTCCGCGTCCTCGGCGAGGAGGCCGTCGCGCACATCTGCACCGACGACTACCACCGCTACGACCGCCAGCAGCGCGCCGAACTCGGCATCACGCCGCTGCACGCGGATTGCAACTACATCGACATCCTCGCCCAGCACCTGGTTCACCTACGCCGCGGTGAGCCGGTGTTGAAGCCGGTCTACCGCCACCAGGACGGGACCTTTGGCCCGCCCGTGTACGTGCGGCCCGAGCGCTTCACCGTGATCGAAGGACTCCTCGGCTACCACCTGACCGAGATGCGCGACATCTACGACGTGCGCGTGTTCCTCAACCCGCCGGAGGAGCTGCGGCGCAAGTGGAAGGTCCAGCGGGATTGCTCGCGGCGCGGGTACACGACCGATCAGGTGCTCGCCGAGCTCGACCGCCGGGAACCCGACTCCGAGGCGTTCATCCGGCCGCAGCGTCGCCACGCCGACATGCTGGTCGCATTCACCCCGCAGATGGGCGCTGAGGACCAGACCCAGCTCGATGCGGAGCTGACGCTCGGCGACGGCCTCCCCCATCCCGACCTGAGCGCGTTCGTCAACGGCGAACCCGACGGGCTGACACTCGTCGAGCGCGGCGATCAGCGAATCCTGCGGATCCCCGGTCAGATGGACGCGGTGCACGCCGCCGCGATCGAGGAGGCGATCTGGACGCGCATGCACTTCGCCACGCATCTGCGTGCGCGGCGACTCGGCGAGTTCACGATCGGCAACCAGCTGTATCGGTCCGAGTCGCTGGCGCTCGTCCAGCTGCTGATCCTGTACCACCTCGTGACCGCCAAGGCGACCCTGGCGCTCGGCGGCAACGGCGTTCGCAGCGCCGAAGTGATCGGCCGCCACGCGCTCGCGACCGAGGCTGGGTGAGACCGTGAGCGCAACCGTGCGGGCCGCGCCTGAGCGCGAGACGGGCGCCGCGCTCGATCGTCTGTGCGTCGACACGATCCGCGTGCTCACGATGGACGCCGTGCAGCAGGCCAACTCCGGCCATCCGGGCCTCCCGATGGCGATGGCGCCGGCGGCATACGTTCTCTACTCACGCTTCCTGCGCCACCACCCCGAGCATCCCGACTGGCCAGACCGCGACCGTTTCGTGCTGTCGGCCGGCCATGGCTCGATGCTGCTGTACAGCGTCCTGCATCTGGCCGGCTACAACCTGCCGCTGGCGGAGCTCGAGCGCTTCCGGCAGTGGGGCTCCCGCACGCCCGGTCACCCCGAGCGGGTCATCGCTCACCCGACAACGCCCGGCGTCGAGACGACGACCGGCCCGCTCGGGCAGGGGTTCGCAAACGGCGTCGGGATGGCGCTCGCCGAGCGCTTCCTGCGCGAGCGCTTCGGCGCCGAGGTGATGGATCACCGCGTGTTCGTGATCTGCTCCGACGGCGACCTGATGGAGGGCGTGAGCGCCGAGGCCGCATCGCTAGCCGGTCATCTCGGGCTCGGCCGGCTCGTATATCTCTACGACGACAACACCATCACGATCGACGGGAGCACGTCTCTGTCGTTCGACACGGAAGACGTCGAGGCCCGGTTCCGAGCCTATGGATGGCACACGGCGACGGTCCCGGACGGGAATGACCTCGAGGCGCTGGCGTCGGCGGTCGAATCGGGCATCGCCGAGCGCGAGCGCCCGTCGCTGATTCGGGTGCGGTCGATCATCGGGTATCCCGCGCCCACCAAGCAGGGCACTGCATCAGCGCACGGCTCGCCGCTCGGAGTCGACGAGGTACGGGCCACGAAGAAGGCGCTGGGTTGGGACCCGGACGCGCAGTTCGTCGTGCCCGAGCCGGTCCGCGAAGCGTTCGCCGCGGCTCGGGCCCGTGGAGCCGGCGCGCACGGCGAGTGGTGCGCCCGTTTCGAGCGCTGGGCGGCCGCGCAGCCGGAGCTGGCGAGGGAATGGGAACGAGTGTGGGCCGGCCGAGCCGGACCCGAGTTGGCCGATGCGATGCCGCGCTTCGACCCGGCCGTCACTCCAAAGCTCGCCACGCGCGTCGCGGGCGCGAAGGCGATGGCGGCGTTCGCGCCGCACGTGCCGACGATGGTGGGCGGCTCGGCCGATCTGATCGAGTCGACCAAGACCGTGCTCCCGGATGGCGGCTCGTTCAGCCGCGCCGCCGCGGGTGCGAATGTCCACTGGGGCATCCGCGAGCACGCGATGGGCGCCGCCGTCAACGGCCTCGCGCTTCACGGCGGGATCGTCAGGCCGTACGGGAGCACGTTCCTGGTGTTCTCTGACTACATGCGCCCCGCGATCCGGCTGTCCGCGTTCATGAGCCTCCCGGTCGTCTGGGTCTTCACCCACGACTCGGTCGGCGTCGGAGAGGACGGTCCGACGCATCAGCCGGTCGAGCATCTCGCCGCGCTGCGGGCGATCCCCGGGCTGACGGTGTTCAGACCGGCCGACGCGAATGAGACCGCCCACGCGTGGCGGTTCGCGCTCGAGGAGGCCACCGGCCCGGTTTGCCTGCTGCTCACGCGTCAGGACATCCAGGTGCTCGAGCCCGCTCTCGTCTCCGACTGCGCAAGGGGTGGCTACACGCTCCTCGATCCACCGATGGACCGTCCGGACGTGGTCCTCGTGGCAAGCGGATCGGAGGTCACGGTCGCGCTGCGCGCCGCCGAGCTGTTGGCCGGCGGCGGGCTCGCGGCACGTGTCGTGTCGATGCCCTCGTGGGAGTTGTTCGAAGCCCAGGACGGGGAGTACCGGTCCGACGTCCTGCCTCCCGATGTCCCCACCGTGTCGCTCGAGGCCGGCGTGTCGATGGGGTGGTCGCGATACGCCGGCGCCTCGATCGCGATCGACCGGTTCGGCGCGTCGGCCCCGGGCGCCGAGGTGCTGACGCGGCTGGGGATCACCGCCGAGCGGGCGGCGGAGGTCGCCCGGCTCGCCGTGAGCAGCGAATAAAGCTTTCGCCTGAGTCAATGTAATCGCCATTAAGCTGTGGCGAATGGCTATAACTCTGACGCAGCTGACCGCGTTCCTGGCGGTCGTCCGCGACGGCTCGGTCACCGCGGCCGCTGATCAGCTGGTCGTCACCCAGCCGTCGGTGTCGTCCGCAATCGCCGCCCTCGGCAAGGAGGTGGGATGCGAGCTGTTCGAGCGCGCCGGCCGCGGAATCCGGCTGACCGACGCGGGCGCCGCGTTCGTGCCCTACGCGGAGGACGTGATCGGACTGCTTCAGACCGGCCGCCAGGCCGCCCAGGAAGTCGCCGCCGTGGCGGCTCGCAGGCTGCAGATCGCCGCCGTGACGACGGCCGCCGAGTCGTTCGTCCCGAGCGTTATGCGCGCGTTCTCCGAACAGCACCCAGCGATCGAGCTCTCGCTGGTGGTCGGGAACCGCCAAGACGTGCTCGACCGGGTGCTCACCCATCGCGCCGATGTTGCGATCCTCGGCAAGCCCCCCGGCGAGGACCGGCTGATCGCCGAGCCGCTGATGGAGAACGAAATCGCCTGCATCACCGCTCCCGACGACCCGGCCGCTGCGGGCGGCGCGCTCGAGGCGAGCGAACTGGCCAAGCGCGCGTGGCTGCTGCGAGAGCCGGGTTCGGGGACGAGGACGCTCAACGAGCAGTTCCTCACCGAGCGCCAGCTTCACCCTCCGACCCTGACGCTCGGCTCCAACGGCGCGATCAAACAGGCGGCCCGCGCCGGCCTCGGCATCTCGCTGCTCTCGCGCGCCGCGGTCGAGGGCGAGCTCGAATCGGGCCGTCTCGGAGAGATCGTCCTGACCGACGGACCGGAATCGCGACAATGGTTCGTGCTCCGCTCCGCCGTCGGCCCCACCCGCCCGACCGTAGAGCTGTTCACTGCCTTCGTTCGTGAAGGCGTACGCAAATAATTTGCGTATAATGAGGTCATCGAGCCTCGGCTAGCGCAACAACTCAAGCGAATCGCCGCCGGTGAGGTCGGGCTGCTCGAGGTCGACCGCCTGCGCGACGCCGCCAGCTCGCTTCGAGAGCTCGTGTCGCTGCTCGACTGGCTGTCCGAGGCCGGCGCCGGCCTCGTCGCACGCGACGTCGGGCTCGACACCCGACAGCCCCCCGGGCGTCGAATGGTCGCGCTGCTGCGTGAGGTCGCGCGCTGGGAGCGCGACCGTGAGCGTCCGCGCGGCAGGCCCGGCCTGACGAACGCCGACCCGGCGCTGGCCGAGCGGATCGCGGAGCTCCGGGCGCGGGGCCTCAGCCTGCAAGCGATCGCGGAGACGCTCAACGCCGACGGCGTCCCGACGCCGCGCGGCGGCGCCCGGTGGCGGCCGTCGAGCGTCCAGGCCGCGCTCGGCTACCGGCGGCCACTTCCCCCTCCGCCGGGGGCACCCGGGCCGCGGCCGCACAAGCCGCCGGGGTCGCACAAGCCACGGGGACCGCACAAGCCACGGGGGCCGGACGAGGTACCGGGGCCCGATATGCCACCACGGCCCCCGCGGCCGTGACCGGCCTGATCACGAGTTACGGCCCGCTCGCGGTGTTCCTGCTGATGGTCCCCGAAAGCGCGTGCATCCCCGTCCCGAGCGAGGTGACGCTGCTGTTCAGCGGCTTTGCTGTCTCGCAGCACTGGATGAGCCTCGTGCTCGCCGTACTCGCGGCGACCGCGGGCAACGTCGTCGGCTCGCTGCTCGCATACGCGCTCGGAGCATCGCGCCTGCTCGACCGCTTCGGACCGGCCCGGGCAGCGCTGGCCCGTTCGCAGCGACTCCTCAGCGATCGCCCGCTCCGGGCCGTGTTCCTCGCTCGCCTGCTCCCCCTCGCGCGCACGTTCGTCTCGCTGCCCGCGGGTGCTCGCCGGCTGCCACTGGTCCCGTTCACCGCGCTGACCACCGCCGGCTGCGCGATCTGGGCGCTGGCGTTCGTGCTCATCGGCCTAGCCTCCGGCACCGCCTGGAGCGCCGTCGGGTCCGTCGCCGGAAAGGCCACGCTAGTCGGAGCTGGCGTGTCGGTGCTCGCGATCGCCGCCTGGCGCCGCCGGCAGACCTGATCGTCGGGGACAACTGCGTGGTGCGAAACTGCGCCCCGGCCGCTTCGACGCCGCACCGGATTCCATGAAAACTATGGCTGTGAGGTGCGCCTGTCGCCTCAGGGGTTCAACCCGAGGTTTCCTCCGCGACGCGGAGGAAACCTCAGTTCCATTCGGACAGCGGCTAGCGCTGCCCCTCAACCACGGCTTTTATGGAATCCGGTGCGGTGGCGGGCCTCCTTGCGCACGTTCTCCACCGCGTTGTTCAACGCTTGGCCTGTCCACGGCCTCGGGGCCTGAGACCATCATTCCCCCGATGCCCGCCGCCAAGATCGCAGTACGCACCCAGCCGAACGCCCGCCACGACGACGTCATCGGGCTCCGCGACGGCGTGCTCGTCGTCCGGGTTCAGGCGCCGGCACTCGGCGGCCGCGCGAACAAAGCCCTCTGCCGCCTGCTGGCGAAGCACGTAGGCGTCGCGCCGTCAAACGTCACGATCGTGCGCGGGGCCCGGTCCCGCGACAAGCTCGTCGAAATCGACGGACTCGATCAGGCGACGGCCGAGGCCGCCCTCAGAGCAGCTCAGGCCTAGGAAGCGTCCTCCTGCTCCTGCGCGATCACGTGCAGCACGGCGTTGATCAGCGCCAGGTGTGTAAATGCCTGCGGGAAATTGCCGAGGTGACGTCCCGACGCCGCGTCGAGCTCTTCGGCGTAGAGCCCGAGCGGCGATGCGTGCCCGAGCAGGCGCTCGACGAGCGCCCTCGCCCGCTCGTGCTCGCCGATCTCAGACAGCGCCGACACGAGCCAGAACGAGCAGATCAGGAACGTGCCCTCCTCGCCGGAGAGACCGTCGTCGGTTTCGTCGACGCGGTAGCGCAGCACGAAGCCGTGATCGGTCAGCTCGTCGGCAATCGCGAGCACGGTCGCCCGCAGCCGCTCGTCGTCTGGCGGCAGGAAGCGGACCAGCGGGATCAGGAGCGTTGACGCGTCCAACGCGTCTGTGTCGTAGTGCTGGCGGAAGACCCCGCGCTCAGAGACGCCGCGCGTGAGGATGTCTTCCTTGATCCGGTCAGCGACCTCGGCCCACTCGCTGGACAGCGCGCCGTCGCCCTGCAGCGCCGCCAGGTGCGAGCCGCGATCCAACGCCACCCAGCACATCAGCTTCGACGAGACGTAGTGCTTGGGCTCGCCGCGGGCCTCCCAGATCCCCTGGTCCGGCATCTCCCAGACGGCGATCGCATGCCGGACCTGGTCTTGCAGGACCGGCCACAGCCGCTGCGGCATGTGTCCGCCCGCGAGCGAGTGCAGGTAGGCCGAATCGAGCACCGCGCCGAACAGGTCGTTCTGGCGCTGCTGGAAGGCGCCGTTGCCGATCCGTACCGGGACCGCCCCCTCGTACCCGGTCAGCCAGTCGAGCGACTGCTCGTGCAGGTCTCGCTCGCCGCCGACGCCGTACATGATCTGTAGCTCGCCATCGTCGTTGCGCTTCAGGTCGGCCACGAACTGGAGGAAGTCGTCCGCCTCCCAATCGAACCCGAGTGCGTGCAGTCCCCAGAGCGTGAAGGTCGCGTCGCGCATCCAGCAGTAGCGGTAATCCCAGTTGCGCTCGCCACCGGGCGTCTCCGGCAGCGAGGTCGTCGCAGCGGCGACCGTGGCGCCGGTCGGGGCGTACGTAAGACCCTTCAAGGTGAGCGCCGAGCGTTGCAGCGTCTGGCGCCAGCGGTGGTCCGGGAAGCGCCCCCCGGCAAGCCAGCTACGCCAGTAGTGGGCGGTCCGCCGCATCCGGGCGTCCGCGTCCTCGAAGGAGGCCGGCCCCGCGATGCCGTGCGTCCACCCGAGGGCGACGAAGCGTTGCTCGCCCTCGACCAGCGTATGACGGGCGCGCGCACGGTTGCCCTCGATCCCGATCCGCAGGTCCGAGACCAGGCTCAGGGTGGTCTCGCCGTCGGTCGCCGACGCGGCGCTCCAGTCGGATTTCACCATCTCCCAGCTCGCGGCCGTGCGCCCGTAGCCGAACATCGGCTCGCACACGGCCTCGACCTGAACCTCACCCTGGATGCAGCGGATCGTCCGCACCAGCATGTGGTCGGCGTCCTGGTCGGTCGGCGGACGCGTGTGGGAGCTCTCGTCGGCGTGATCGTCATGCCAATCGCCGATCGTCAGGCCGTCGCAGACGACGATCCAGCCCGACGGCGTCATCCAGGTCGTCTCGAGGATCATCGTCCCCGGCAGGTACCGGCTGGACAGCGGCACCAGGGTGCCGTAGGGACCGACCCGGAAGGAGCCGGCGCGCCGGTCGAGCAGCGCGCCGAACACGCTCGGGGAGTCGAACCGGGGGACGCACATCCACTCGATGCTCCCGTCGGGCGCCACCAACGAGCCCGTGTGGCAGTCGGACAAGAACGCGTAGTCGCCGATCGGAGGGAACGGCGAGTGCTGCTTGAGCGGCACGTCGTGACGCGGGATCGGGATCGACGGGCTCATCGCCGCGCCTGAGCCTACCGGCGCGCGGGGTGCGGCTCAGCCGCCGCCGTAGGAAACGATCAGGTCTGTCAGGACGCCGACGATGAACCCGGCCGAGACCATGAGCAGGCCGAGCTCGCGATATCCGTAACGGCGCATGCCATTCCAGATCTCGCCGATCACGTACAGAATCGCCCCGCCAGCGAGCGCGTAGAACGCCAGCTCGAGCGGCCGCGAAGTCACTTCCCAGCCGACGATCGTCCCGAGGAAGGTCGGACCGCCGCCGATCAATCCGGCGGCCCCGATCCACTTCCACGACGGCGTCACGTCACCAAGCGGGCCGACGATCCCGAACCCCTCGGTCGCGTTGTGGAGCGCGAAGCCGACGATCAGGACGGTCGCAAGCCCGATCGCACCGGTGCTGGCGGAAACCCCGATCGCAAGGCCCTCGGCGAAGTTGTGGAGCCCGATCGCGGCTGCGATCGTCAGCCCTGTCCGCAGAGCCCGACGCCGGCTCGCCGCGTGGTCGAGCGCCAGCGCCCTTGCCTGGTCGGCCGCGAGGGCGCCGACCGCGCCGCCCGCAATCGGCGGTGTCCGCGCGCCTTTCGGGCGCATTCGCCGTTCGACCACCGACAGCCCGGCACATCCTGCGGTGAAGCCGGCCGTGAGCAGGACGATGAGCCACAGCAGATGCGGGAAGTAGGCGTGATCGTGCTTGAACCGCGTCAGCGCGGCGTCGACGATCGAGACACCGTGCGACAGCACGTCGACGAAGATGAACGCCAGGATGCCGACCGACAGCATCGCGAGCGCCACGCGCGTGCGGTTGTCGACCAGCTTCAGGCGCCCGACCGGAAGCCCGATGTAGATCGTAAATCCAGCGACTGCGCCGAGCGCGATTGTCTGTGCGAAGGACATCGTTAGGGAACCCTAAGTCGATGCTGACGCTACCAGATTAGGGCGCCCTAAGTCCAACCGGTGTGCTCGGAGTTACCGCGCCGACGGCGGACCCTGTGCTGACCCGCTCGTCAGGATTTCCAGGAGCTCGCCGATTTTCTGATCGGCCGCGATCGCGTCGGGGATCGGGTGATGCGCGTTGATCGTGTACTGGTTGCGGCGCCCGATTCGTTCGCGCGTGATGTAGCCGGCCCTGGCGAGCTCAACGACGATCCGGTGCGTGGTGCGTTCGGTGATCCCGACCCAGTCGCCGATATCGCGCAGCCGGATCCCGGGATCGCGGGCGATGCAGACCAGCACCTGTCCGTGTTTCGTCAAGAAGGCCCATCTGCGTGTCTCGCCATCCGTCATCTCGGACCCTATATCTACACGATATCTACACTAGCCGTAGATTTCTACAATTTTCATTCACGATATGGACATCAAGTATCGATGATGATACGGAATTACGCACCGGGGGACCGGAATCTCTCCGCGGTGCATCAAACAATCCCGGTGAGAGCGCAGTCGTCTCCTCGCATCGGTAAAGGAGATCCTCGTAATGCGTCTCATCTCATGCGCTCTCGCGCACTCTTCGCCGGCACGTAGGCGTGGAGCTTCGAAGGTAGGGCTGTTGGCCGTCTTGTTGCTGACGGCCATCGCCTCATTCGCCGGCGTCGCACAGGCGGCCCAGTCGCCAGTCGGCCTCGGCACTGCAGGTAGCTTTGCGATCCTCGCGGGCCAGACGGTCACGAATACCGGCCCCTCGACGATCAACGGCGACCTCGGCCTCAGCCCCGGCACGGCCGTAACCGGTTTCCCGCCAGGGACGGTTAACGGAACGATTCACGCAGCCGACCCGGTCGCGGCCCAGGCTCAGTCTGACCTCACCACCGCGTACAACGACGCGGCCCGGCGAACCCCTCCGGCGTCCGTCACGACAGACCTTGGCGGTCAAACACTGACCCCTGGTGTCTATAACACCGCGACCTCGCTTGGACTTACGGGAGCCCTCACCCTCAATGCGCAGGGAGATCCGAACGCCGTGTTCATCTTCCAGGCCGGCTCCACGCTGACAACCGCGTCAGGGAGCGACGTGAACCTGATTAACGGCGCACAGCCTTGCAATGTCTACTGGCAGATCGGCAGCTCCGCCACGCTCGGAACGTCGTCTGTCTTCATCGGCAACATCCTCGCGCTCGCCTCGGTATCAGTCAACGACGGCGTGATCGTGGACGGGCGAGTGCTGGCACGTAACGGCTCCGTAACGTTGATCAACGACGTCATCACCCCCATGAGCTGCTCAACGGGGGGCGGCGCAGGCGGCGGCGGCACGGGCGGTACCGGCGGTACCGGCGGCGCAGGCGGCGGCGGCACGGGCGGTACCGGCGGTACCGGCGGCACGGGCGGCACAGGCGGCGGCACCGGCGGCACAGGCGGCGGCACCGGCGGCACAGGCGGCGGCACCGGCGGCACAGGCGGCGGCACCGGCGGCACAGGCGGCACCGGCGGCACCGGCGGCACAGGCGGCACCGGCGGCACCGGCGGCACAGGCGGCGGCACCGGCGGCACGGGTGGCGGGACCGGCAGCGGCACCTCCACTCATAGCGGCACTGGCGTCCTCAACACGACGCCGCGTTCGATCGCGAAGAAAGTGAAGCAGTTTGCGATCACTCGATGCGTGGTGCGCACATTCCGGGTCGTCGTTACCGGACGCATGATCCGGCACGTCGACTTCTGGGTCGGTCACCGGATCGTCGCGACCCGCGGAAGGTCACCGTGGACGGCAGTCGTGCCAGTCGGTAACGGCATCCGCACGGTGACTGCCCGCGTGTGGTTCAGGGACAGGACCAAGACGAAGACGCTCCACATGCGATTCAGGTCGTGCGGCGCGGCAGTCCGACACGTTCAGACGCCACCCTCACTGCCACCGGTCACGTCCAGCGGCTTCACCGGCTGATGGCGTCCGCGAACACGGAGGGGCGGCTTGGCGGCCGTCCCTCCGCTCGCACTGCGCTTCGGGGCCGAGCGGCGGACCGGATTAGGCCGTCGCTCGCGACCGTGGCAGTCACCGGCCTCCTGGTGACGATTGGAGCTGGTGGCTACGCAGCCCAGGCGTCGGCCCAGCGCGTTCCGGCCGGGCAAATCATCGTCGCCCTGCTCACCAACCACAGTGTCCGCGAGCAACCAACCTCTAAGGCCAAGCGGCTGACAATCGTCAACGACAGCCGACCGATCACCGGTGAGCGAACCACGCTACCGGTGCTCAATCAAACAACCACGAAGAGCGGGCAATCCTGGCTCCGTGTACGGCTTCCAGGACGAGCCCTGGGCGAACACTCGCCGTACCAAATCGGCTGGATCAGCGCCTCGAAGACGGAGCTGTTCACCACACCTTGGCGCATCATCGTCGACCTCAACGCCCGCCAGGTCACCGTGTACCACGACGGTCGACCCGTGCAGCGGTTCCCAGCAATCGTCGGGAAACCGTCAACGCCCACACCAACCGGCGATTACTTCGTCGAGGAGAACGTCCACCTCGGACCCGGAGGAGTGGGCGGACCATTCGCCTTGGCCACCAGTGACCGCTCGAACGTGCTTCAAGAGTTCGACGGCGGCCCGGGCCAAATCGCGCTCCACGGACTCGACAACGTCGGCGGCCAACTCGGAACCGCCGAATCGCATGGATGCATACGTCTCGCAGACAGCTCGATCACCTGGCTCGCGGCCCGCGTCGGGCCTGGGACACCGGTGGCGATCCATTAGGCCGCGCGCCGGTCGCCCCGCCCAGCGGGCCCGGTCGGCCCCCCTCCCCCGACCGCGGTTACGTATCGGAGTTCAAGTCCGGCAGGCCAATGCTCTGGAGCCAATTGTTGACGGTGATGTTGAGGCTCGTGAACTCGCCCGTCCAGATCAGCACGCCCATCCCGATCAGCACCGCGCCGCCGACACCGATCACGAGCGGGTAGTGGCGTTTGATCACCCCGAACACGGCCGTCGCCTTGCCGAATGCGAGCCCCGTAATCAGGAACGGGACACCCAGGCCCATGCAGTAGACCGCCAGCAGGAAGGCGCCGTGGGCGGCCGAGTTCGAGGTCCCGGCGGCGGTCACGATCGCACCGAGCGTCGGGCCCGTGCACGGGGTCCAAGCGAGCGCGAAGGCGGCCCCGGTCAGCACCGGCCCACCCTTCCCGGCGCGCTGCATCAGCCTGTCGACGTGGAGCTCGCGGCTGAACGCCGGCACGAATGGCGCCAGCACGAAGATCACCCCCATCAGGATGATCAGCCCGCCCGACACCTTCAGCGCTGTCGGTCCGGTCAGCGTCGAGCGCAGCGCGCGCTGTCCGAGCAGTCCGAGCGCGATGAAGATGAACGAGAACGACGCGACGAACGCAAGGCTCGGCCCGATCACGCGCCGCGCGCGGATCTGGCCCGGCGTGACGCCGGCGACCGCCGAGATGTAGCCCGGCACGAGCGGCAGCACGCACGGCGACAGAAACGAGATTAGTCCCGCGCCGAACGCGGCCGGGATCGCAATGCCCGAGGCTGCGTCCATGTCGATTGCTGAGAGTAGCGGCGACACGGGGGCGAAACCGCCGTTCCCGAGGCTCTGAGCGCCATGCACTCTTCACACGCCGGCCGGGCGCCCCGGGAGACCAGGGGCAAATGGTCGCCAGAGCGACCACTGACACCAGGGCTCACCGCTCCGACCGACGAGACCTGGGGCAAATGGTCGCCAGAGCGACCACTGAGACCAGGCCTCCGCGTTGGAGGCGGACAATGATTGACGACTGCATCCGCAAGCTGGCCCACAACCAGGGCGGCCATGTGACGAACCAGCAGCTCCGCGAGGCCGGGCTCACGCGAAGCGCAATCAGGAACCTCGTCGCGCGCCGACTCTTGATCGTCGAGTACTTCGGGGTGTACGCGGTAGGCCACAGACCGACGAACCCGATCGATCGCGCCCGTGGGGCGCTACTCGCTTGCGGTCCGGATCCGGGGCTCTCCCATCATTCGGCCGGATCGTTTTGGCGTGTGTTCCCCTCCTGGTCGCAGCCCTTCCACGTGTCGACACAGCTCGACCGCCGCCCGAAGGGCATCGCAACGCACTACCGCCCCGCTCTGACCGATCGCGATTTCGTTGTCGAGCAAGGGCTCCGCGTGACGACGCCGGCGCTCACGGCATATGACCTGGCACCGAGCCTGACACCGAAGCGGCTGATCAGGGTCGTCAACACGCTCCGGCTCGCTAACGGGCTCGAGCTGCAAGCGCTCGAGGATCTCCTCCGCCGCTTTCCACGCCATCCCGGCGCGCGCCACGTGCGCGCGATGCTCGGGATCGCACAGAAGGAACCCGGTCGGTCGGGGCCGGAGGATCACTGGCCGACCTTCGCCGCCACGTACGGCTTCACGAACTGGGAAACCAACGTCCACGTAGGGCCGTATCGGGTCGACGTGCTGTTCCTCCCCGACCTGCTGGTCGTTGAGATCGACGGACCTACTCATGAACTCACGGCCGACAGCGACAAGGAGCAGGATGCCGACATTCTGACGCGCTTCGGGATCCCGACCCTGCGGATCCCGGTCGAGGACTACGAAACGAAGCCGGCGAAGCAGGCGGCGCGAATCAAACGGATCCTCGCCGCCCGCTGCGGGCAGGCCGCGTGAACGTCGCCCGCCGTCCGCGGGCCGCATGACGGACCGGACCGGAGTACCTAGTCCCGCTCCAGCAACAGCGCGATCCCCTGACCGCCCCCGATACACAGCGTCACGAGCCCGAGGTGGAGGTCGCGGCGCTCCATATCATCGAGGATCTTGGTCGTGATCGCGGCGCCCGTCGCGCCGATCGGATGTCCGAGCGCGATCGCGCCGCCGTTCGGGTTGACCTTCTCCTCGTCGAGCCCGAGGTCGTCGATCACGGCCAGTGCCTGCGCGGCGAACGCCTCGTTGAGCTCAATCACCTCGACCTCGTCGAGCGACCGACCGGCCCGCTCCAAAGCGCGACGCACAGCCGGCACCGGCCCGATCCCCATGATCGCCGGATCGACGCCGCAGCTCGCGTAGGAGAGGATCCGAGCGCGCACGGGCGCGCCGAGCTCGCGAGCACGCGAAGCCGACATCAGGACCAGCGCCGCGCCGGCGTCGTTCATCCCGGACGCGTTGCCGGCGGTGACGGTCCCATCGGCCTTGAACACCGGCTTCAACCGAGCCATCGACTCGGCCGAGGCATCTTCGCGGATGTGCTCGTCGCGCGTGAACTCGACCGTGTCCCGCTTGACCCGCACCGGCACCGGCACGATTTGGTCGTCGAACAGACCTGACTCACGCGCCGCTGCGGCCCGCACGTGCGAGCGCACAGCGAACTCGTCCTGGCGCTCGCGGGAGATCGAACCGCGCTCGGCCAGGTTCTCCGCGGTGACGCCCATCAAGACATCATTGAACGGGTCGGTCAGTGCCCCCATCACCGGGTCGACCATCGTCGCCTCCCCCATCCGCGCGCCCCACCGTGCCGAGGGCATCCAGTAGGGCCCGCGGCTCATCGACTCCGCCCCGCCGGTCAGCACGACCGACGCCTCGCCCGTCTGGATCGCCTGAGCACCCGACACGATCGCCTGCACCCCGGTGCCGCACAGCCGGTTGACCGTATACGCCGGGACCTCCTTGGGGATGCCCGCCTTCATGCCCACGACCCGCGCCATGTAGGCATCGGCCGGCTCGGTGTGGATCACGTTCCCGAACACGACATGCTCGACCTGCTCGGGCTGCAAACCGGCGCGTTCGAGCGCAGCAACAGCGGCGGTTGCGCCCAGATCTGACGGCGGCACGCTAGCGAGGCTCTTGCCATAAGAGCCGATCGCGGTGCGCGCCGCAGAAGCGATAACGACGTCGGTCATGTTCT
Organism: uncultured Solirubrobacteraceae bacterium; assembly: GCA_963712675.1. Classification (GTDB taxonomy): domain Bacteria; phylum Actinomycetota; class Thermoleophilia; order Solirubrobacterales; family Solirubrobacteraceae; genus Palsa-465. The sequence continues at coordinate 240,671 of CAVQJF010000010.1, read as the reverse complement.
TCCTTTAAGTAGGTGGGCGCGCGATGGTAACGGTGGTAGCGTGCCGCGGCATGGCTACAACCGCGTCCACCACACTCAAGAACTTCGTCAACGGCTCGTTGGTAGACCCCGCCGAGGGACAGACCGAGTCGATCCTCAACCCCGCCACGGGCGAGGAGATCGCGCAGGCGCCGCTCTCGACCGCGGAAGATGTCAACCGCGCCGTGGACGCAGCCCGCACGGCGTTCGATTCAGGCTGGTCGACCACCACACCCGGCGAGCGCGCCGAGGCGCTGCTCGGGATCGCCGACGCCCTCGAACAACACGCCGACGAGCTCTCAGAGCTCGAGTCGGCCGACGCCGGCAAGCCGATCGCGGCCTTCCGCGGCGACGAGATCCCGTTCGCGGTCGACAACCTCCGCTTCTTCGCCGGCGCGGCAAGGTGCATGGAGGGCCGCGCCGCGGGCGAGTACGTGAGCGGCTACACGTCGATCATCCGCCGCGAGCCGATCGGCGTCGTCGGCCAGATCGCGCCATGGAACTACCCGCTGCTGATGGCGGTATGGAAGATCGGGCCGGCGCTCGCGGGCGGCAACACGATCGTGCTCAAGCCCGCTGAGACGACGCCGTTAACGACGCTCAAGCTCGCCGAGTACGCCGCCGAGTTCCTGCCCAAAGGCGTGCTCAACGTGATCACGGGCCACGGCGACCCAGCCGGGCAGGCGCTCGTCACCCACCCGGACGTGGACATGGTGTCGCTGACCGGGTCCGTCGGGACCGGCAAGTGGATCGCCCGAGCCGCCGCGGACACGCTCAAGCGAGTCCATCTGGAGCTCGGCGGCAAGGCGCCGGTCGTCGTGTTCGACGACGTCGACCTCGAGACCGCGATGGAGACGATCGCGGGCACCGGGTACTACAACGCCGGCCAGGACTGCACGGCGGCGACGCGCGTGCTCGCCGGGGCGAAGGTCTACGACGACGTCGTCAACGGACTGGCCGAGCAGGCAAAAACTCTCGTGATGGGCGATACCCATTCGGAGGACACGACCCTCGGACCGCTGAACTCCAAGCGCCAGCGTGACCGCGTCGAGGGGTTCCTGGAGCGCAAGCCCGGCAACGCGGAGATCGTGACCGGCGGCGTCGAGCCCGACCTGCCCGGTTTCTTCCTCGAGCCGACCGTGGTCGCGGGCCTCAAGCAGGACGACGAGATGATCCAGAACGAGATCTTCGGTCCGGTGATCACCGTCCAGCAGTTCTCGGACGAGGCCGAGGCGATCGCGTGGGCGAACGGCACCCCGTACGGGCTCGCGTCCTCGGTCTGGACGCGCGATGTCGGCCGCGCGATGCGGGTCTCAAAGGCGCTGCGGTTCGGATGCGTGTGGGTCAACGACCACATCCCACTCGCCTCCGAGATGCCCCACGGCGGTTTCAAGCAGTCCGGATACGGCAAGGACCTCAGCATGTACGCGCTCGAGGACTACACCGAGGTCAAGCACGTGATGCTGTCACTTTCGTGACCAACTTCGGCGATCAGGAACTTTCGCCCGCCACGCGCGTTACAGTAAGCGGTTAGGAACAGTGGAAGCCTCCGCCCTCCAAGCATCTGCAGGGCTGGCGCGGACTCGAATTTCACTCGGGGCGTCGCTGCTTCGTGTGCGTTCGGACGAGCAGCTGGTGTCGTTGTTCCGCGATGGCCACGAGGAGGCGTTCCGGGTCATCCACGACCGGTACACGCAGCGGTTGTTCGCGTACACCCGCCAGATGCTGCCGGGCTCGAGGCAGGATGCCGAGGATGCGCTCCAAGATGTGTTCGTCCGCGCGTACGCGGGGTTGCGCGCCAGCGATCAGGAGCTGTCGTTGCGGGCGTGGCTGTACCGGGTCGCCCACAACCGCTGCGTGGACGAGCTCCGCCGGCCGCCGCCACCGGCCCCGGAGGTGCTCGGGATGCTCCGCGCGCCGGTTCATGATCCGACGATCGAGGCCGAGCAGCGAGAGTCGCTCCGGCGGCTGATCGAGGATGTCAGGCGGCTACCCGAGCAGCAGCGCTCGGCGCTTCTGATGCGCGAGCTCGGCGGGATGCCGTACGCAGACGTCGCCGCTGCCCTCGGCGTGTCGATCCCAGCCGTCAAGTCGCTGCTCGTACGCGCCCGGATCGGACTCGCGCAGGCGCTCGAGGCTCGCGACACGGCGTGCGACGAAATCCGCGAGGAGCTGATCGTCGCCCATGATCGCGGCGTCCGTGCGAGCGGCCGCGCGCGACGTCACATGCACGACTGCGCCGGATGTCGCGAGTTCCGCACACAGATCCGGGGGGTCAGCCGTCAGTTCGCGGCGCTCGTGCCGACGCTCGGGCCGATCGGCGTGCTGGCGAACGTGCTCGGGATCGGCGGCGGCGCCGGCGGGGGCGCTGCGGCCGCCGGCTCCGGTGCCGGCGTCGCGGCGGCGAGTAGCGCCGCGGGAACGGGTGGCGCGCTCGCTTCGGCGGGGGTGTTCGCCGGCAGCGTCACCCATGTCGCGACCCTGCTCGCCGCGGCCGTCGTGACCGCAGGAGGGGCGGTCGAGCTTCAGCACGCGATCGCCGCCCCGGCCCACCACGCCCGTCACCACGCACACGCAGCGGCCGATCTCGACTTGACCCCGAGCGCGGCTGCGGCTGCGACCACGACGCCGGTTACCTCGGCGCCCGTCAACACCAACTCGACCAGCTACCAGGCCGCGACGCCGGCCAAGCCGGCGGCCTCGCCGCCACAGGAGCCGGCGACGAAGGTGCTCACGGTGAGCGGTACCACGGAACCGAGCTCGCCCGCGACGCCGACCCTGCCCGTCAGCGGCGGCAACTCGCCCGGCGACGGGCTCAACCCGACCGGCGGCACGAGCGGCGCCACCTCGACGACCGATTCAGGTGCCACGACGTCGACGACCGGCTCGACGACCTCGACCGGCACCACCGGGACCGGCGCGACTTCGAGCACGAACGGGACCACCGACGGGAGCGGGTCCGCGACTGGCTCAGGCGCAACAGGTTCCACGTCAAGCACGGGCACAGGCGCAGGCACAACCAGCGGCGGAAGCGGCTCGGGAACGACTGGGACGACTTCTCAGGGCTCTGGGTCGACCACCCCGCCCTCGTCTTCGACCAGCGGCACGTCGGGCTCCGGCTCCTCCCCGAGCCAGGCCCTCACAAGCTTGAAACTGCACCTCTAACAGGCAGCGTCCACGAGGGCGTCCGCGAATCGACCACTACATCGAGAAGCTGGACCACGAGCAACTGCTGGTTCGGCGCGGCTGGCGGTCGGGCATGTACACGATCGTCGCCGTCCACTCAACCGTCCGCGGCCCGTCGCTCGGCGGCTGCCGGATGTGGTCCTACGACGATCCTCGCGCCGCCGTCCGAGACGCGCTACGCCTGTCTCGCGCGATGACCTACAAGGCCGCCGTCGCGGACCTGCCGCTCGGCGGCGGCAAGGGCGTGATCATGGTGGAGCCGGGTGGCTCGCTGACCGTGCTCCGCCGGCGCCACGCGGCGCTGCTGGACTTCGCCGACACGGTGCAGGCGCTCGAGGGCAGCTACATCACCGCCGAGGACGTCGGCACATCGAGCCGCGACATGAGCGTGATCGCTTCGCGGACCTCGTTCGTGGCCGGGCTGGCTCGCCGGCGGGGCGGGTCGGGCGATCCCTCACCGTTCACCGCGCTCGGGGTCGAAGCCGCGATCAGCGCCTGCTGCGAGCGCGTGTTCGGCTCAGCTTCGCTCCGCGGTCGCAGCGTGTGCGTGATCGGCCTCGGTCACGTCGGCGCCCGCGTCGCCCGGCTCTGCGCTCGGGCGGGGGCCCGGCTGGTCGTTTCCGATCTCGACGCCGGGAAGAAGGCACTGGCCTCGTCGCTGGGCGGGCGGTGGGTCGCGCCAGCCCGAGCCATGTCGGCCGATGTCGACGTCCTCGCGCCGTGCGCGTTGGGCGGCGTCCTCGATCGCGAGACCGTGCCGTTGCTGCGATGCCCGATCGTCGCCGGTGCGGCCAACAACCAGCTCGCCGATGAGCAAGTCGCAGATCTGCTCGCGGCGCGCGGCACCCTGTGGGCGCCCGACTTCGTCGTCAACGCCGGCGGGATCATCAACATCTCCGTCGAGCTCGACGGCACGTACGACCCTGCCCGCGCCCGTGCCCGCACCCGCGCGATTGGCGACACGCTCCGCCACGTGTTCGACGACGCCGACGCGATCGGGGCGACGCCGTTGACGGTCGCGATGGAGCTGGCGCGGCGGCGGCTCGCGGCTACACCCGCTTGAAGATCCCCCACGGCTCGGGCCGTTCGACGCCGGCTGGCAACCGGCCCTCCTCGTCGAGCTTGTCGAGGTGCGCGGCCAGCGTCACAGCGGCGGCCGGTCGGAGGATCGCCGGCGCGTCGGCCCAGACCTCATCGAGCAGCTCGTCGGCGGATCGCTTGCCGGCATCGAGGGCCGCCAGCAGGCGCCGCTCGCGGTCGAGGCGGTGGGCGATGTACTCCTCGAGCTTCGCCGGCGGGTCGAGCACCGGCGGCCCGTGGCCGGGACCGATCAGCCGCAGCTCGCGGGCGCGCAGCCGTTCCAGGCCGTCAAGGTAACCGGCAAGCGCACCTGGGTCGGGGAAGATGAACACGCTTCCCTCCCCGAGCACCGCATCCCCGGTCAACCCGACGTCGCCGACGATGTACGTCAGGTGGTCGGGCGCGTGGCCGGGCGTCGCGATCGCCTCGAGCGGACCGAACCTCCCCCCGTCGTGCAATTGCAGGTCCACCTCGCCGCGCATCGCTGCGAACGTCGCCTCTGGAAACCGCTCACGAACAGCGGGCACGGCTTCTGAGTGATCCAAGTGATCGTGGGTCAGCGCGATGCCCGCGAGACCGCCGCGGCCGTGAAGCTCCGCCGCCAGCGCGTCCAGGTGCTCAGGCAGTGCGGGGCCCGGATCGACCAGCCACGCGGGGTCGCGACCGACGATCCACGTATTGGTGCCGGTGAGCGAGAACGGGCCCGGGTTGGCGGCGCGAATGCCGATGATGTCGCTGCCCGGGAGCTCGACCCGCGTCACCCGCTGGATGGTTGCAGGTCGGCTAAGCCGCGATCGGCTCGGGCGTCCGCTCAGGCGCTCCGGCGGGCGCGAACTCGAGCGCGCCGTCCTCGAGCGGGCGGTGGCGCAGCGCCACGATGTCGCGCGGGTAGTTCTGGTACAGCCGCCACGGCGCCTTCGAGCCCTGCTTTGGGAACTTGTCGATCGAGCGCAGCACGTAGCCCGCAGAGAAGTCGATGAACGGCTCCGGGGTGACCGACGGGTCGTGGTTGACCGGCGTGCACCGCGCGTAGCCGTGCTCATCCATGTGGTTGAGCAGCCTGCAGACGAACTCACATGTGAGGTCGCACTTGAGCGTCCAGGACGCGTTCGTGTAGCCGATCGAGATCGCCAGGTTCGGCACCCCGCTCAGCATCATGCCCTTGTAGCCCATCGTCTCCGGGAGCGCGATGTCGTTGCCGTCGACAGCCATCTCCATGCCGCCGAGCGCCAGCAGGTTGAGGCCGGTCGCGGTGACGATCACGTCCGCCTCGAGCTCGGCGCCCGACGCCAGCTTGATGCCGGTCTCGGTGAACGTCTCGATCTGGTCGGTGACGACGGACGCCGTGCCGTCGCGGATCGCCTTGAATAGGTCGCCGTTCGGAACCAGGCACATCCGCTGATCCCACGGGTTGTATCGGGGCTTGAAGTGCTGGTCGATGTCGTAGCCGCGCGGAAGCTGGCGTTCGACGCCCTTGCGGATCACGGCCTTCATGAGCTCGGGGCGGCGCCGGCTGAGCTGGAAGCTTCCGAGCGTCAGCAACACGTTCTTCCACCGGGCGACCGCGTACGCGGCCTTGCCCGGCAGCAGCCGTCGCGCCAGCTTGGCGATCGGATCCTCATCGGGCAGCGCGACGATGTATGTCGGCGAACGTTGGAGCATCGTCACGTGCGCGGCGTCCTGCGCCATCGCCGGGACGAGCGTCACCGCGGTCGCGCCGCTGCCGATCACGACGACGCGCTTGCCCTTGTAATCAAGGTCCTCGGGCCAGTGCTGGGGATGGATGATCTCGCCGGCGAACCGGTCGGTACCGGCGAACTCGGGCGTGTAGCCCTCCTCGTAGCGGTAGTAGCCGCTGCACATGAACACGAAGCCGGCTGTGAGCTCGACGGCTTCGCCGGTGTCGGTCCGCTCCGCGTGAACCGTCCAGCAGGACTCCTCCGTCGACCACTCCGAGCGAACGACGCGGTGGTTGAAGCGGATTTGACGGTCGACGCCGTACTCGCGCGCGGTCTCCTTGACGTAGGAGAGGATCGATGGACCATCGGCGATCGACTTCGCCTCCACCCACGGCTTGAACGAGTAGCCGAGCGTGTACATGTCCGAGTCAGAGCGAATGCCCGGGTACTGGAACAGGTCCCAGGTTCCGCCGATCCGATGGCGGCCCTCGAGGATCGCGTACGTCTTCCCGGGGCAGTTCATCTGCAGATGGCAGGCGGCGCCGATCCCGGACAAGCCGGCTCCGACAATCAGGACATCGACGTGGTCTCGGGGCATCGGACGAACCGTATGTTACACCACTGTAACCTGAGGCTTGTGAGACGATGCTCACACTTCCGGTGCGGCCCGTCCGAGGCGCTCGAGCACACGCACCATCGCCGCGAGGTCTTTGGCGGGCACGTCGTGGAGCGCAGCCGGCGGCTCATCTAGGATCGCCTCGGCGCGTGCGGCGGCGGCGCGGCCACTCGCGGTCAGCTTCACGAGCTTCGCTCGACGGTCCTCAGGATGAGGCGTCCGCTGCACCAGCCCGCGCCCCTCCAGGTCGTCGACCATCAGCGTGACGTACGGCGGATCTGCCGCCAGTCGCTCGGCGAGCGCGCGCATCGTGTGCGGCCGAGTGGCCAGCGCTCGCAGCGAGAGGACCCGCGCCCAGCTGAGCCCGAGCGCATCTGACACCGCGACCTTACGATCGTGATCGAGCGCGATTTCCGACATTGCGTGCCACGCGCGACGCGCGAGCTCCGGGTCCGCGCCGCTCATCACGCGTTCTGCAGCTCGCGCGCTGCGAGCCAGTCCTCGAAGTCGCGCGCGACGATCCGCTCGTCGCGCACCCCGGAGGCATCGGGGGAGGCCAGCCACACGATCGGCGGGCCCATGACCGACGGGTCGAGCAAGCTGGCGCGACGCTCATCCGGCATTTCCTCGGGAACCATCCCGGTGGCCGTCGCGCCACCGGGCAAGAGGATGTTGGCGGTGACCGGCGTGTCGGCCACGTCGGCGGCCATCACCCTGGCCAGCGCCTCCACCGCGGCGCCCGAGGGTCCGTAAGGGACGAAGCCGCGGCGGATCATCGTCTCCTCGTTCATCGAGACCGTGACCACCCGTCCGCTGCCGGCGCTCAGCATTCGCGCCACCACCTCCCTGGCGACCAGGAACGTTCCGGTCGCCTTGGTCTCGAGCACGTCGCGAAAGCCCGCGGGCGGGACTTCCCAGAACGGCTGCGGTTCCGTCATGAACCGCGGGTTGACGGTCAGCATCCCGATCCCGGCGTTGTTGACCAGCACGTCCAGACCGTCGAGCGCGCGGTAGGCGCTGTCGACCGCCGCCGACACTGAGTCGGCGTCGCGGACGTCGAGCTCAATCCCCAGCGCTCCGGCGCCCAGCTCAGCGGCGGTCGCCTGCGCCCGTGCCCGGTCGCGGCTGGTCACCACCACCCGGGCGCCCGCCCGGACGAGCGCTTGCGCCATCGCCCGCCCCAGGCCGCTCGAGCCGCCGGTCACCAGGATGCGCGGGTTGTTGCTCAGCGTCGGGATAGTAATAGGCATATCATCATTATATCCCTATAACAATTCGCGGGCCCGACGCCCGCGCGCGGCGGAGCCGACACCCGGGCATCGGGGGCTTGCTGTTCGGCATCGGTCGGGCGATTCCTTTCTTGGCCGACTCGATCTCCTACGCCGCCTCGACGGTGACCAAGCTGCTGATCAGGTCCGACTTCCAGGAGCAGCGGTCCGACGCCGCACCGGGCGACGCGAGGGAGGGCTTGCGTTGGCTTTGGGAGCGGCCGTTCTTCCGCGTCTGCGCGCTGCTGTTCGCGTGCAGCAACCCGATCTTCACGGGGCTCTATCTGCTGGTCGTAGTGCTCGCCAAACAGCGCGGGACCTCCGCGGCGCTGATCGGCGTGATGCTCGGGATCGCCGCCGGTGGCGGCTTGATCGGCGCTCTGCTCGCGCCCGCTCTCCAGCGACGGCTGTCGGCTCGGTTCGTGTTGATTGGCGAGTGCTGGGCGATCGCGATCGCGATCCCGCTGCTGCTGATCGCACACAACGCACTCCTGTTCGGCCTGATCCTCGCGGCCGCCGAGCTGATCACGCCCGTGCCCAACTCGATCGTCGTCAGCTACCGCGTCGCGCTGGCGCCCGACCGGCTCCAAGGCCGAGTCCAAGCCGCGTCAACTCTGATCTCCTTCTCGGCAGGATGGCTCGGCCCGCTGGCCGTGGGATTCATGCTCCAGAACGCCGGCTCGACGGCCACGATCATCTCGCTGGCCGGCTGGGCGGCAGTGCTGGCGTTGGCGGCGACCGCGTCGCGGGCGTTTCGTCACCCGCCCGCGATGGACGCGCCGCTCGCCGCCATCGCTGAGCCGACTCGCTCGTAGCCCGCCCTGGCTATCGCAGCATCCGCGGCAGGCCGAAGTGCGGAAAGACGCTGCTGTCGGCGAACCACGTAATCGCGGAGATGTGGTCACCCTCGAGCGTCAGCACGAACATCGCGTAGGCGCGCGCGGCCTCGGTCTCGGGCACGGACAGGTACGAGCCGAACGCGGGTTGTCCGTTGGCGCGGCTCGGCATCAGGCGCAGCGACGCGCCCCGGCGCGCCGCGGAGCCGAGCAGGAACGCGCTGATCGTGTCGTGTCCCTGGTACGCGTGCGGGAGCGGTGGCATCGTGACCCAGGCGTCGTCGGTCAAGAGGGCGACCATCCCGTCGATATCGCCGTTCTCGACCGTTTCGGCGAAGCGGCCGACGACGTCACGCTCGAGCTTGGAGTTCGGGAGCGGCGCCCGCTCGCGTCCGGTGGCCGGCAGGCGGGATTCGAACGCCTCACGCGCGCGACGCAGCAGGCTGTTGACCGACGCCGCGCTGGTCTCGAGCATCTCCCCGACCTCCGCGGCGCGGTAGCCCAGCACATCGCGAAGCACGAGCACCGCGCGCTGCTGCGGCGGCAGGTGCTGAAGGCCGACGATGAACGCCAGCGCGATCGCCTCCTTCGTCTCATAGCGCATCTCGGGCCCTGGAGCCTCGTCCGCGACCCCCTCAAGCAACGCGTCCGGGTAGGGCTGGAGCCAGAGCGGCTCGCTCCACCGTGTCGGCTCGGGCATGTGGCTCATCTGCTCCTCTTCCGGGCGGCGCCTGCTCACCCGCAGCGCATCGAGCGAGCGGTTGGTGGCGATCCGGTACAGCCAGGTACGGACCGACGAACGGCCCTCGAACTGCTCGAGGCCGCGCCAGGCCGCGAGCAGCGTCTCCTGGAGCAGGTCCTCAGCGTCCTGCGTCGAGCCGACGATCCGGTAGATGTGCAGCTGCAGCTCACGCCGGTAGGCGTCGGTCAGTTCGCGGAACGCGTCCTCGTCGCCAGCGCGCGCACGGGCCAGCGCCTGCTCGGTCACGCTCGCATCCTTCCACCAACGGGTCTGTTCACACGCATCACAACTAATGACGTCGGCGGCGCCGGAAATTCGCCGCTCAATTTTCCTCGCGGCAGGCGCCTCAACGAACGCAGCAACCAACAGTCCGACGCAAGGAGAACCGAGATGGGAAAGATCGTGATGAGCGGCCCGCAGAACGTGTCGCTCGACGGTGTGGTGCAGGACCCCGACGGCCAGGAGGGCTTCACGCTGGGCGGCTGGTTCGTCGAGTCTGGGGGCAGGGACCTCGAACAGTGGAACCAGGTCGCGCTCGAGGAAGCGCTCGAGGCCGAGGCGTGGCTTCTCGGTCGGAGGAGCTACGAGTTCTTCGGGATGCGGTGGCAACCCCGCAGTGGCGAGCTCGCGGACAAGCTCAACACCATGCCGAAGTACGTCGTGTCCTCGACGCTCGAGGATCCCGAGTGGAACAACTCGACGGTGCTCAACGGCGACGTCGTGACCGAGGTCTCGAAGCTCAAGCAGCAACTTGACGGAGAGATCGTCGTCCCGGCCAGCTATCAGCTCGGTCGCACGCTGCTCGAGCATGGCTTGATCGACGAGCTGCGGCTGGTCGTGTTCCCCGTCGTGCTCGGTGCCGGCGAGCGCCTGTTCGGAGAGATCAGCGGTCCGAAGCCGATGCGGCTCCTGAAAGCCCGGACCATCGGCGAGGGCCTCCTCTACCTCACATACGAGGTCGTCCGGGAGGGCCAGCGGCCGCGCGGTGTCCGTAAAGTGGCCACCCCATGCAGTCAGGAGGTGGCACTGGACCGATCGTGGTCGTCGGCGGGGGGCTGACCGGTGGCAATGCCGCGGCGACGCTTCGCGAGGAAGGCTTCACGGGCCGAGTCACGCTCGTCGGACCAGAACCGGGGGTGCCTTTCGGCCGCCCTCCGCTATCCAAGACGTACCTCCGCTCGGAGGAGGATCTCGACGGCTGGTACGTCAGAGCTCCGGCGTGGTATGACGAGCACGATGTGGAGCGCCTAGCGTCCAGCGTCGTCGCGGTGGACGTGACGGCCCGCGTGGTCGTGCTCGACTCGGGGCAGGAGCTCGAATACCAGAAAGTCCTGATCGCGACCGGCGGGCGGAACCGGCGACTCGGGGTTCCGGGAGCGGAGCTCGCGGGGATCCACTACCTGAGGACGGTCGCCGACTGCGAGGCGATCAAGCGCGAGGCGGTCGCAGGCCGGAACGCGGTGGTCGTGGGAATGGGGTTCATCGGTTGCGAGGTGGCTGCATCCCTGACTCAGCTTGGCGTTCGGGTGACCGCGATATTCCCTGAGCGAGCGCCCCTGCAGCGGGTCCTGGGCGAGGAGGTCGGTGCGGCTTTCCTCGCGATCCACGGCGCGCACGGCGTCGAGTTGCGCGGCGAGGATCAGATCGTCGGGTTCGAAGGGACCGAGCGCGTCAAGGCGGCCGTGACCGCCAACGGCGTCCGCGTGGCGTGCGACTTCGCCGTCGTCGGGGTCGGGATCGAGCCCGAGATACCGACGTTCACGGGGCAGCCGGTGGAGGAGTCCAACGGCGTGCTCGTCGACGAGCTGTGTCGCGCCAGCGCGCCCGATGTGTACGCAGCCGGCGACGTCGCGAATCACTTGCATCCCGTGTTCGGCCGCGTTCGCGTGGAGCACTACAACAACGGGGAACAGATGGGACGCGCGGCCGCACGGTCGATGCTCGGCTCGACCACTCCGTATGACTACATCCACAGCTTCTGGTCCGATCAGTACGAGCACAAGCTGGAGTACGTCGGCCACGCCACGAAATGGGATCAGTTCGTCATGCGTGGGAGTTTGGAGGAGCGCAAGCTGCTCGGGTTCTATCTGCTCGAAGGGCAGCTACTGGCCGCTGTCGGCCTCGACCGCGGAGGTGACCCCGAGCTGGACACCGACTCGGAGATGGCGGCATGCGCACGGCTCGTGGGCGCGCGCGCTCGACCCGCACCCGACCAGCTCGCCGATGACGAGGTAGACCTCTGGTCGATGGCGCCCTGAGCGCCTTATGCGTTTGAGAACAGCGGGATGTTGGCGCCGCTCGCCGGAACCATCGGGCTGTCGAGCAGCGTCACGATCAGGTCGGCCACCTGATCGGGGGTTAGGCCGGGACGAAGCTCGGGGTTTGCCCGACGCAGCATCTCGGTGTCCACCGCGCCGGGACTGATGCAGATCGCGCTGACCCCGAACTCCTTGCCCTCGACGGCGATCGCCTCCGTCAGACCGATGACCCCGTATTTGGAGGTGTTGTAGGCGGTCAGCCCAGGGAACTTCTCGGTGGCGTAGACACCCGAGAGCGACGCGATGTTGACGATCCGTCCTTCGCCGGCAGCCCGCATGGCGTTGAACGCAGCTCGACAACAGAGGAACGACCCGGTCAGGTTGACGCGTAACGTCTCGTCCCAGATCTCCGAGCTGGTCTCCGGGAGCAGCGCCGGGGTCAGCACAGCCGCCGCACAGACGAGAGCCGCCAGCGTGCCCGCTTCATCGGCGACGGCAAACAGGCGCTCCACGTCCTCGACGCTGCCGACATCGGTCGGCGCCGATGTGGCCGTGCCGCCCGCATCCCGGATGCGCGTGGCGACGACGTCGAGCGCCTCGGGGTCGCGGGCGGCGAGCACGACGTGCGCCCCGGCCGCGGCGATCGCCTCTGCGGTGGCCGCTCCGATCCCGCGGCTGGCACCGGTGACGACCGCGAGGCGTCCCGCAAGCCAGTGCCCCCGCTCAGCCACCGGCCGCAGCCCCCAGACGCACGCTGACCACTCGCTCGTAAAGCTGTTCGTGCGCGTCGAGACTCGCCCCGAGATCGAGGTGGAGTTCGGCGTGCGAGCGGCATTCCGAGCGCGAGAGCGTGGCCGCCCTCATCACCGCGTCCGCGGCGGCGTCGATGTCCTCAGGCGCGACCAGGAAGCCCGTCACCGAGTCGACGATCACCTCAGCGAGCGCCCCGCGGTCGAACGCCACGACGGGGGTCCCGCACGCTTGCGCCTCGGCGGCGACCATCCCGAACGGCTCCTCCCACCTGGCGGGGCACAGCACCACGGCCGCCCGCGCAAGCACCTCCCAGATGCCGGTTCGCGGAACGCCCGGATGGACCGCGACGCCGGGATCGCCGCGTCGCGGGTCGATCCGCTCGCGCGTGTACTCGGCGTCGTAGACATCGCCGTACAGATCGATCCGGACACCCGCAGCCGCAGCGATCTCGATCGCCTCGAGCGCGCCCTTCTCGGGACTCAACCTGCCGGCGAAGACGGCGCCCTCGCCGGCTGACGGCGACCAGCCGATCGACCTCGTCGGGACCAACGGCGGCAAGATCGCGTCGACCGAGGTGACGCGACGCCACGCGCTCGCCTGGCTCGCCGACACGCAGGCGACCGTCGGCGGCTGCTCAGACCCGAGGGCATCTCGCAGCGCGCCCGCCACAGCAGCGTCCGGGGGTAGATGAAGTGTGTGCACGACGGGCGCGCGCAATCCGGTTGCGAGCCTGATCGCAGGGGCGTCGAAGGCGTGGTTGTGGACGACGTCGTGGCGGGCCTCCCGGACGGCTGCGTAGACGGCCCCGAAGGCCGCCTCGGCCGCGGCGAGCCCAGTGGCGGGGGGAGCCGAAGCCCGGTAGAGCGTGGCTGCCAGTGCGTCCGGATCGACACCTGTGTCGACGACGCGAACGCCCTCCACCTCTGATCCGGAGGCGGCGTAGAGCTGAACCTCGTGACCTCGCTCCACCAGGCCGCGCGCGAGATCGGATAGGAACGCCTGGGACCCGCCGCGCTGCGGCTCGCGGATGGCCGAGACCAGCGGCGCGACGATCGCGACCCTCATCGCGCGATCTCCTTGAACGCGAGGTCGCTCGGAGGATTGATCCCGAGCGCCTCGTAGGGAACCCGCCGCCAGCCGTGCCGGCGGACCGCCTCGATCGCGCCGGGATAGAAGATCTCGGTCAGCTCGGCAGCCTCCTCGTGGCTGGCGAACTCGACGAACATCCCGGCGTCACCGAAGCTCACGTAGCGATAGCCATGGGCAGCGAGCCACGGCAACTCGTTCGGCCACACGATGACGACGCGGCCACCTGGCCTGCAGACCCGTTCCATCTCCGCCAGTCCGGCGTCGCCGCCATGTCCCGCCGCCGGCGTCAGCGCCGAGCATGCGATCACCAGGTCAGCGCAGGCATCGTCGACGGGCAGGTCGTCGAAGAAGCCATCGATCACGCGGGCGCGACCTCCATGATCCGCACGCTTGAGCTTCGCACTGAGGATCTCCCGCAACGGCCCGGCAGGCTCAATCGCCCAGACCTCGCGCGCGCGTCCGACGAGCTCCTGCGTCAGCCGCCCCGTGCCGGCCGCCACTTCGACGATCCGATCGACGTGGTCCGGCAGCCACCGGAGCACGCCAGGGTGGATCCGCTCGGCAGTGACGAGCCGGTCGTACAGCTCCGGTTCGAGCCGGTACAGCAGTTCCCAGGCGAGCGTGATGTCGGTCCGAGGGTCGCCGGACTCGGCGCGTAGGAACCGTTGCGCCTCGTCGTCGCTGAGCACGCCGATGTCTGCCGCGGTGTAGCGCTTGCGCAACTCACGACCCCGCCGCGGCGGCGTCTCAGGCGTGATCACCGACTTCAGCCCAGTTCTTGTCGGTCTCCCACAGCCGCACCGACCGCAACGACCCCTCAGGAAGCTCTGGGCGAAGCCGCTCCCAGAACATCAGCGCGAGGTTCTCGGTGGTCGGGATCCGCCCCTGGAGCCACGCAACATCGGTGTTCAGGTTGCGGTGGTCGACGTCATCGATGATGTGCCGGCAGATCACGTCCGAGAGCTGCTTGAGATCCACCACGTAGCCCGTGGCTTGATCGATCTCGCCGGCCACGACGACCTCGAGCACGTAGTTGTGCCCGTGCAGATTCGCGCATTTTCCGAACAGCCGCTCGTTCTCGTCCTCCGAGAGATCCGGATCGCGCAGCTGGTGCGCCGCGTTGAACGTTTCGCGGCGACTCACCATCACGGTCGTCGAGCTCCTCACTGCCCCACGATCGCTGACGGCCGTATCTACATCAGTTAGATCGGGATACGCCACCTCGACCCTCCTCGCCATTCGCTCAGCGGTACCGTGGACCGACGATATCGAGTCGTCAGTGCCCAGCGGCCTGACCACCGTCGATGTGCAGAGTCTCACCGGTCACGAACGTCGGCCGTTCGAGGAACGCGGTCAACCCGGCGCCGATCGCCTGCGAGGCACCGGTGATGACCCGACCCTCCGCGGCCCGGGGTTTGACGGCGGGCTCATCCGACCAGGTAGGTCTCGTAGGTCACGCCCGCAGCCTGCCGGCCCGCGACGCTGATGAAGACGCCCTTGTTGAGCCAGTCAAGCTCGGTGGCGGCGGTCTCGATCAACCGGTAGATCCGCGTCAGACGAGGATCGGGCAGGTGATTGCTCATCGTCGGATCCCATCGTCTCCTCCGACGTTGCGGTAGAGAGTCTTCAGCGCTTCGGCGTGAATCTGTGAGAAGCTCGGGAAGGGCTGGATCGTGTCGCGGAGCACCTCGAGCGGGACCCGGGCGCGGATCGCCAGCGTGGCCTGCTGCAGCCACTCGCCGGCGTCGGGGCCGAGCGCGTAGGCACCGGTCAGCCGCTCGCCGTCGCTGAGCAGCGTCAGGAACCCATTGGACTCGGCGTACGCGTGCGTGTAGGTGGCGGTCTTGGCCACCTCCGACAACGGGGCGGTGGCGCTGAAGCGGGCCTCGGTCGCACCGACGGCGGCGGCCTGCGGGTCGGTGTAGGCGACGCGCGGTACGGCCTCGTAGTTCGCAGCTCGCGGCTCGCCGAGGATGTTCGACGCGACGACCTCGCCCTCATACTCGCCGACGTGGGTCAGCGGCCAGATACCAGTGACGTCGCCGATCGCCCACAGCCGCTCGGCCACGCGCAGGCTCGGGTCGACCACGATCCCGTGGCGCCCGGCCTCGACACCGACGCTGTCCAGGCCGATCCCGTCGACTCGCGGGCGCCGGCCCGTAGCGACGAGCAAGCGCTCGCCGCGTAGCTCGCGGCCGTCGTCGAGCTCCAGCACGTAGTCGTCGCCGTCGCGGCGTGCCGCGGTCGCCTGCACGCCGAGGGCAAGCTCGATGCCGTCACGGCGGAGCGCCTCGCCGAGCGCGTCCCCGAGCTGCACGGGCTCCCGGGCCAGCACGCGCTCAGCACCCTCGACGAGCGCGACCTCACCGCCCAGACGATGCACGGCCTGCGCCAGCTCGACGCCGGCCGGGCCGCCGCCCAGCACGAGCAGGCGACGCGGAACGGCCTTCATGCTGGTGGCCTCCCGCGTGCCCCACACGCCGTCGATCTCGCGAAGGCCGGGGATCGGAGGCACGATCGGATCGGCGCCGGTTGCGATCACGATGTGATCGGCGGTGTAGCGCGCGCCGTCGACCTCGACCGCGCCCGTCCCCGCGAGCCGGCCGGTTCCTCGCAGCAGATCGATGCCCCGGTCCGCCAGCCACTCCACCTGCCCGGCGTCGGAGTAGTCAGAGACGATGAAGTCACGCCAGGCGAGCGCGGCCGGGACGTCGACATCCGCGCTCGCTGCCGCCTCGCGCGCGCCATGCGCGGCCTCGCCGGGGCGAAGCAGTGTCTTTGACGGGATGCAAGCCCAGTAGGAGCACTCGCCCCCGACCAGGTCCCGCTCGACGACGGCAACGCGCAGCCCGCCATCGGCCAACGCACCGGCGCAATGCTCGCCCGGGGCGCCGCCGCCCAAGACGATCACGTCGTAGTCGTTGCTCACGCCGGTCCTGTTCATCTTGGCCTCCGCAATCGTGGTGCGCCAGCTTCCCAAGTTTGCGCCTCGCGGCACCGTGTCGCGCCCGGGTAATGCCGCGGTCCGCTACGACCGGGGCGTTCCACGGGCGCGACGAACCACCGCAGACGCGAACGTCGTGCCGATCCGAGCCGACCCATGGAGGTCCGAAATGTTCTTTCCCGATGACTTCGCTCGCCTGGCGGCTCTGGTTGCGCGCGTGAACCGGTCGATGCTCCGCTGGGTGCAGCGCCGCCGGCGCTAGCGTGCTGCTAGCCGAAGCCGTGCTCGAGAGCTGCGAGGGCGCGCTTTCCCTGGGCGCGGAGGTTACGGGCGATCCGCGGGTTCTCGACGCCGGCGAGTGCCTGGCGGTGCGTGTAGGCGATCAGCGCCCGGTGGACGCCGATCAGCGAGTTGGCGATCACCCACGGCTCGACATCGTCGGCGGCCATGCCTTTTTCGGTCGCGATCAGCGCAGCCAGGGTCGTGGTGTAGCTCTCGAGGATCTCGCGCTCGCGCGCCAGGAGCGCGGGGCTGCCGGTGATCACGCGCGCGACCGCCCTCATGCCCTCGTTGGCCTCCGGGTCGGCGGAGCCGAGGAAGCCTCTCGGTTTGAGGACGAACCGGCCGAACGCACTCACGATCGACTCGCCCGCATCTCGGTTGCGGATCGCGTCCAATAGCTCGTCCTCGAACGCCTCCATGCGATTGAAGACGAGGTCTTCCTTGGTCGGGAAGTAGTTGAACACGGTCGCTTCGGACACCTCCACCGCCCGGGCGACCTCGGCGACCGGGACCTGGTCGAACCCGCGCTCGGCGAACAGCCGCCAGGCGGTCTCGATGATCTGCTGGCGGGTGCGCAGCTTCTTGCGTTCGCGGAGCCCAAGCTCGCTGGCCATCGTGCTCCATCTTACCAGAATTTTAGAGTTACTCTAATCTTTGTGCGAGATGTCCGAGCTTGTCCGGGTTGCGCACGATGCGCACGGTCTGGATCCGTCCCTCGACGACATCCACGGTGAGCACGCTCCACACCCGGACCTCAGCCCGCTGCGGGGGCACGGCGCCAGCCGTGAGGCCCGCAGCGTCTCGCCGGCTCTTCACGAGCGCGTCGAACTGCTGCGTGTCACCGGACTTCAGCAGCGCCAGCGCCTGCTCTGCCGCGAGCAGCTCGGCCTCCCCAAGCGGCCGCTCGGCCGGGCCTCGCACGACGCGGCCGGGCTGGCCGTTGACTTTGACCCGCCGGCTCTCGAGCTCGCCGGAAGGAGGGCGCACCCGAGCGACGGCGGTCATGAAGCGCGCGATCAGCGCCGCGCCGACAAGTGGTTCGCGCGGCGCCATCGCCTTGCCGCCGCTGTCGGCGTACAGCACGGCGTCCTTGGCGAGCAGATCCTCGAGCGCCTCCAGGTCGCCCTCCTCGGCCGCCGCGAGGAACCGCTCGAGCAGCGCGCCGCGGGCAGCCTCGTCGGCGTCGAAGCGCGGTCGGCCGGCCTCGAGATGCTTGCGCGCCCGCGTCACCAGCTGCCGCGAGTTGACCTCGGTCCGCTCGATGATGCCGGCGATCTCCGCGTATCCGTAGCCAAACACCTCGCGCAGCAGGTACGCCGCGCGCTCGACCGGGCTCAGCCGCTCCAGCAGCACCAGCAACGCCAGCGACAGCGAATCGGCGACCTCGGCGTGCGTCGCCGGGTCCGACGCCGGGTCCTCGACCAGCGGCTCGGGCAGCCAAGGCCCGACATACGACTCGCGACGGGCCCGCGCCGACTTGAGGACGTTGATCGAGAGCCGCGTCACGACGGTCGTCATCCAGGCGGCCGGCTGTTCGATCGGGCCGTCCTGGCTCGTCAGGCGCAGGAGCGCCTCCTGGGCAACATCCTCGGCCTCCGAGACGCTGCCGAGCATCCGGTAGGCCACCGCGAAGCCGCGCCGCCGCAGCGTCTCCAGCTCCGCATCGCTCATCGGTCTCATCACCCTTCTGACAAATGGTGACCGCCGGTTGTGACACCGGCGCCTCCGGCTTAGATGCGCTGGAGCGCTTCGAGGCCCCCGCGCAGGAACTCGAGCACCTGGTCCAGGATCTCGAGCGCCTCCTCGTGCGGAATCGGCTCGCCGGTGTCGCCCTGTTGGAGGCGCTCACGCACGGCCCCGAAGGCGGCCGTCACGGAGGCGGCGATCAGGCGCGGGCGGATGTCGTCGGGCCCGACGTCGCCGAGGTCTCTGGCGATCGATGCGGTGACCAGCTCCTCCATCGGCGCCGAGCGGGCGCGCTCACTGAGTCGCAGCCCTTCGCTTGCGCCGATGATTCGCTTGCGGAGTACGCCCTGCTCGTCGGATTCGCCGAAAGACGCTACGAACTCGCGTAGCGCGTCGACGGTGGTCGCCCCGGGTGGCCGCTCCGCGAGCGTCCGCTCGAGCCGCTCGTACATCAGCGGCTCGTCGCAGAAGAGGATGTCCTCCTTGCTCTGGTAATAGGCGAAGATCGTCCGGGGCGAGACATCGGCGGCGTCGGCGATCTCGGCGAGCGTGGTGTGGTCGTAGCCGCGCTCGGCGAATAATTGTAGCGCCACGCTCGCGATCCGATCGCGCGTCTGCTGCTTCTTCCGTTCTCTCAGCCCCGGCTTTACGAGGCTCACGTCGCCGATCTCCATTTAGCGCCAGTTTAGCAAGAAAACTACACACCAGGAAATTTTGCACTGTGTGTTGACATTCTGCTGCAGCGCGTATATAAATGCACGGCTTGCAGATTTGCCACTACTGAAACTTGGAGCAACACATCGTGCTGACCATCGCTCGCTGGACAATGGCTCACCGCCGGATCGTGATCGTCGGATGGATCGTCGCTGCGGTCGGGATCTTCGCGGTTTCAACCTCGGTCGGGAAGAAGAACGCCAGCAACTTCACGCTGCCTGGGACTGGCTCCCAGCACGCGGTCGACCTGCTGCAGAGCCGCTTCCCGGCGCAGGCCGGCGACGCGGATCAGATCGTCTTCCGCGCGCGCACGGGAACGATCACCGACGCAGCGGAGCGGGCGACCGTCGGCGCCACGCTCACGCGGGTCGCCCACCTCCCCCACGTCACGGCCGTCGTCAGCCCTTACGCCGCCGGTACGCACGCGATCTCGAGCGACGGGACGATCGCGTTCGCCACGGTGAACTTCGACCAGCGCGCAGACGCGCTCCCCAAGGCCGCGGTCAACCGGGTGATCGCAGTCGCCGAGTCCGCGCGCTCGTCAGGCCTGCAGGTGGAGCTCGGCGGACAGGCGATCGAGCAGGCGCAGCAGGCTTCGCTTGGGTTCGCGACCGTCGTCGGAGTCGGCGCTGCGATCCTGATCCTGCTGATCAGCTTCGGTTCGTTCGCCGCGATGGGGCTGCCGATCCTCACGGCGCTCCTCGGGCTTGGGGCCGGCATTGGTGTGATCACGCTAGCCAGCCACGTGATCGATATTCCGGACTTCGGCTCCGAGCTGGCGCTGATGATCGGCCT
This sequence comes from uncultured Solirubrobacteraceae bacterium, assembly GCA_963712675.1. Lineage (GTDB taxonomy): Bacteria > Actinomycetota > Thermoleophilia > Solirubrobacterales > Solirubrobacteraceae > Palsa-465. The sequence continues at coordinate 220,725 of CAVQJF010000010.1, read as the reverse complement.
GGGGGTCGGCGTCGACTACGCGCTGTTCATTGTCACCCGCTTCCGGGAGAACTACCGCCGGAACGGAGGCGACGTGCAGCGGGCGGTTCAGGACGCGATGAACACATCGGGTCGTGCGGTGCTGTTCGCCGGCGCGACCGTGGTGATCGCGTTGCTCGGGATGTTCGCGCTCGGCGTGAGCATTCTCAACGGCGCGGCCGTCGCCGCCGCGATCGGCGTTGTGCTGGTGCTGACCGCGTCACTGACGCTGCTGCCCGCGCTGCTCAGCATCGCCGGTCCCCGGATCGGCCGGGCCGGGCGGCGCGAAGCGAACGAGGGCGCGGCCGGCGCGAAGCCGAGCTTCTGGCTGCGGTGGGTCCGCCGCGTGCAGCGACGCCCCGCGCTGACCGCGGTCGGCGCGACCGCGCTGATGCTCGTGTTCGCAGCTCCCGCACTCGGGCTGCGCCTCGCCTCGAGCGACGCCGGCAACGACCCGGCAAGTAACACGACACGGCAGGCGTACGACCTGCTCGCGAAGGGGTTCGGGCCGGGCTTCAACGGCCCGCTCCAGGTCGCCGTCGCGCTCCCCAAGGCAGGCGACTCCGCTGCGCTCACGCAGATCACTGGCGCGCTCCACGCCACCAAGGGCATCGCGTCGGTCGGCACGCCCAGGCTCAACGCCACGGGCACCGCCGCCGCGATCATCGCCTACCCGACGACCTCGCCACAGAGCGCCCAGACCTCGAGCCTGGTCGCCCAGCTCCGGGGCACGGTGATCCCGCCGATCGAGCGCAGCACGGGGACCCACGTCTACCTCGGCGGAGCAACCGCCTCACAGGTGGACTTCTCGCATGTCCTCTCGAGCAAGCTGCTGCTGTTCATCGGCGTCGTGGTCGCGGTCGCGGCACTGCTCCTGGTGCTGGTGTTCCGCTCGCTCGTGATCCCGGTCCAGGCGGCGGTCATGAACCTGCTCTCGATCGGGGCGTCGCTCGGCGTCGTCCAGGCCGTGTTCGAGCGCGGCTGGCTCGCCGGCGTGTTCGGCACCCAAGCCGGCCCGATCGATGCGTTCATCCCCGTACTCGCGTTCGCGATCGTGTTCGGGCTCTCGATGGACTACGAGGTGTTCCTCGTCTCACGCGTGCACGAGGAGTGGACCGCGCACCACGATGCCAGCGCCGCCGTCACCGAGGGCCTGGCTCGCACCGGGCGCGTGATCACCGCAGCGGCCGCGGTGATGGTCGCCGTGTTCGGATCGTTCGCGATCAGCGGCAACCGGGTGCTCGAGATGTTCGGGCTTGCGATGGCGAGCGCCGTGTTCCTCGACGCGATCGTGATCCGGATGCTGTTGCTGCCCGCCGTGCTCGAGTTGCTCGGCCGCAGGACGTGGGCGCTGCCCCGCTGGATGGAGCGGCGGCTTCCGCGCGTCGCGATCGAGACCGAGTCCCCCGCCCGGCCGCGGCCGACACTCGAGCCCGCGTACGAGACGCGCTCATGACCGACGAGCGGCCCTCTCCAGTCTGAGCGCGGTCAGACCCGGGCGATGTGGCGCTCGACGATGTCGAGCATCGCCCGGGCCGCCGCACTCAGACGGCGGTTGGCCGGGATCGCGATCGCCGTCTGGAACTGTGGCGGGTGATCGCGGATCGGCACGAAGGCGATCTCGTCTTCGACCTCGACGAGCGATCGGGGCAGCATGCCGATCGCGAGCGCGTTGCGGATGAACTCGACCACGGTCGCCGTGTCGTTGACCTCGAACGCAATCGATCGCGTCACGCCGGCCGCGGCGAACGAGCGGTCGACGGCCATCCGGACCCCCCATCCGGGCTGGAGGTCGACCATCGTCTGATCGCGCAGCAGCGCGAGCTTGACGCCTGCACGACCGGCGAGCGGATGCCCGGCATGCACAGCGAGCAGGATCGGCTCGGAGGCCAGCGGGATCAACTTCAACCCGGGTGACTCCCCTGGGAGCGCGACAAACCCGAGATCCAAGCGTCCATCGACGACCTCACGGGCCGTCTCTCTGGAGCCGCCGGCGTGGCGGATCGCAACTTCGACGCCCGGGTGCTCGCCGCGGAACGCGGCCAGCGCACCAGCGAGGTCGACCGCGCGCATCCCCTGAGCCTGCATCGTCCCCAGCACGACCCTCCCGCGCAGGCCTCCCCTCACCTCGTCGACGGCGTCGCGGGCGGCCTGCGCCGCTGCTAGCGTCGCGCGGGCCTCGGGCAGCAGGGCGCGTCCGGCGTCGGTCAGCTTGACGTGATGGGTCGAGCGGTCGAATAGACCTGCACCGAGCTCACTCTCGAGCTTGCGAATGCCCGCGGACACGGCCGACTGCACGACGTGAAGCTGGTCCGCGGCGCGGCCGAAGTTGAGCTCCTCGGCGACTGCGACGAAGGTGGCAAGCTGCCGCAGCTCCATGTCCAGATGTTATCGCTCCAGGCGATAACCATCAGCGCCTGTTTACGTGGCTTGTGATCTGCCGCTGCGCTGAGCCTCCCTCATCTCGAGCACCGCTCGCCCCCGACGATCACCCCCTCGGGGCGAAGCCAACTCACCCGGGCGCAAGGAAGTCTCCGTGCGCACCGAAACGATCTGCCCGGAGAAACGACATGGCGACATCCAACGCACGCGCGGTTAATCATGTACGGCCAAGCGCCGCTAAGGGATTGCCCTTCCGCGCTCGGAATTACTTTGCCTCAGACAGCTCCCGCGCCCTGCAAGTCGCGCTGGGCTTCGTGTGGCTGCTCGACGGTGCGCTGCAATTTCAGCCTTTTATGTATGGCCGCGGCTTCACTCACGTACTGACAGGTCTGGAGGCAGGGCAACCGCACTGGCTGGCGAGCAGCATCCACACCGCGGCACACCTGTTCGGCGCATCAAGCGCATTCAACACGCTTGCGGCACTGGCGCAGGTTGTCATCGGTCTCGGGCTTCTATACCGGCCGACGGTCAAGCCGGCGATCGTCGCTTCGATCGCGTGGTCCATCGCTGTGTGGTGGTTTGGTGAGGGCTTCGGCATGCTTCTAGCCGGTACGGCGAACCCCCTCACCGGCGCCCCTGGCGCGGTTCTCCTATACGCGATCATCGCCCTGGCGGTGTGGCCCAACCAGCGCGCCGGGGGACTACTGGGCGTTCGCGGCACGAGAGCGGTATGGGCCGCGGTGTGGCTGGTGATGGCATGGGCGTGGCTCCTGCCCGCGAACAGCACCGCCAACGCGACCGCGAACGGGATCGCGAGCGCGCCGGGGAGCGGCTGGCTACGCAGCCTCCAGACGGCGGCCGCGACCGGTGCCACGGGCCATGGTGACGCGATCGCGATCGTGCTCGCGCTGGTCTCCGCCGCGATCGGCGTGACGGTGGCGAGGAACTGGCACCCGAGGCCGTTTCTGGCGCTCGCGATTGTGCTGAACGTCGGTTACTGGGTCATCGGGCAGGGGTTCGGCGGAATCTTCTACACAAATTCAGCGACCGATCTCAACGCTGGGCCGCTGTTTGTGCTTCTGGCGTTCGTTCTTCTCTCGCTCACTCGGGTGCCCGTTAAGGCCGCAGTCAGGTCCATGCCGGACGCGCCGGAGCCACGCGCTCTGGCCGCTTAGTAACAGCGACTGTTTGAGTTACACAATCACCCCCCGCGGGCGATGCCGTGTAACCCGTCTCACGCGGAGCATGCACGTGTCACATCCATTCCAATAGGAGGTACATGTCGTGCTATTTGGACTTATACCAACTGAGCCCTCGCCACGCGCGAAGTCCAGGACGCTGCTGCCGGCTCTCACGCTGGCCGTAGGCGTGCTCGTCGTAATCGTGCTCGCGGCTACCGGTGCGTTCAGCAGTTCGAACTCGGTGGGCAGCGTGCAGCTGCACCTGACCGCGGCGACGACCCCGGTCGGCGGTACGCCGAATGCCGAGCAGGATCCCTTCGGCGCGCCGAGCGCGCCGAACTACAGCGTTCCTCAGCCGCCCGGTGAGGCCAATCTCGTGCCGACGTTCACCACTAAGACGACAACGCGCATTTACGGGGCCAACCCGTATCAGGAGGCGGTGTCTGTCACGCAGCACATCTGGCCGGCCGCTCTGCCCGAGAATGCGCCGAACGAGAACAACAATGTCCCCGACCGGCCGTGGGGCCTCACGCTCCTGACGCCGGACAACCCGCTCACCGCGATCACGGCGACGCCGCTGATCCACTTCCCGGATGACGCGCCGGTGCTGTACGTGACGCCTACTGGGATACCTGCGGTCACGGCGAACGAGATCAAGCGCCTCGGCGACACCGGCATCTCCCGCTACCACAACGTAGATGCGTTCCTCGTCGGGGCGGCGGCAAATCCGGGCGTCGAGCACCAGCTCACCGCGATGGGCCTGAAGTACGTGACCGTCACTGCACCGGACGTCTCGTCTCTGGCCGATACCGTGGACAAGCTGTACGGGTCGCTCCAGAACCCGGACACCGGGGTCCCCGGAATGGGCGGCGGCACGACGATGGGCGGTGGCCCTGAGAACGTGATGATCGGCTCGATGGACGGCAACGATTACCAGTACATCCTGCCTGCGACGCACTGGGTCGCGCACATGGCGTCAGGTCTGTTCTGGGTGCACCGCAACTCGGTGCCGGGGGCGACAATCGACGGGCTCAAGCGACGTGGCGGAAAGGCGAACATCTACCTGTTCGGCGGGCCACAGCAGATCTCATCCGCTGTCGCCAGCCAGCTTGCGCAGTACGGCAACGTCGTTCGAATCTCCAACAACGACAACGTCGCGTTCAACGCCAACCCCGTTGATACCCCGATCGACACAGCGATCGCGTTCGCGAAGATGTGGGATCCGATGGGCATGGTCGGCTGGAAGATCACCGGCCCCGGGCACGGGTTCACGCTCGTGAACATCAACGATTGGCAAGGCGCAGTGGCATCGGCACCGCTGTCGCATCTGGGCTTCCATGCCCCGCTGCTGATGACCGACAACCCGAACCAGCTGCCTTCGCAGCTGGACGCGTACTTCGCGTCGGTCGCGCCGACGTACACCAACACACCGGCCGACGGCCCGTACAACATGACGTACGTGATCGGCAGCTGGAACCAAGTGACCTGGGGTACCCAGACGCACGTTGACTACATCTCCGAGATGAACAACCGGCGCCTCTGGAACACCGCCACCGGGGGCAGCTACAACGACACCCAGCCCAGCGCTGGTTAGCAACAGCGATTCCGGGGGCCGGTGGACTATGCGCCACCGGCCCCCGCCCGCTGTGACTAGCACCGGGATGCTGGAGAACTCTCGACGGCTAGTGGAAGCCGCACGCGATAGGCGGCGACGCCGTGGCCCGGCCAGACACCGACCCCTGAGGAGCTATTGGCCGCCGGTTGAGACCGGCAGGATCGCGCACAACAGGGTGCCGCCGCCAGGCGGAGTCTCAACTTTGAGGCGCCCGCCGAGCGCGGTCAGCCTGTCGCGCAGCCCCACCAGACCGTGACCGTCGGGGTTGGCGCCTCCGATCCCATCGTCGCGAATCTGGACGTGGAGCATCCGACCATCCTCGAACGCCGTGACTTCGGCGCGGCTGGCTTGCGAGTGCTTCACGACGTTGGTGAGAGCTTCGGCGACGACAAAATACGCGCTGGCCTCGATCTCCGGCGGGAACCGCTCGGCGGGGACATTGACTTCAACCGGTAGGTCAAGCCTCGAGACGATCGTGTTGACGCCGCTGCGGAGCCCGCCTTGCGTGAGGACTGCAGGAAGGATCCCGTGTGCGAGCTCGCGCAGTTCTGCGTTGCCCTGCTGGGCGTGCTCGAGCGCCTCGGAGACGAGCGCGGCCGCCTTCGTGTCGTTCGCTTGGAGCGCTCTCTGAGCCAGCTTCAAGGTCACGACCGTGTGTACGAGTCGCTGCTGTGCACCATCGTGCAGGTCGCGCACCAGCCGACGTCGCGCCTCATCTGCCTCCGTGACGAGCCGCGCCCTCGACGCCGCGAGCTGATCACGGCCGTCGGCGTTGGCGATAGCCGTGTCGAGCAGTTGGGCGAACTTGGCCATCCGTTCCTCGGTGTCGGCAGGCGGTGACTCCTGGCCCCGCCAGTTTGCGATCGCGACGCCCCACAGCTCGCCGTTGACGACAATCGGCGTGCCGATACTCGCACGTACGCCGATGCTGCGTGCGAGCTCAGCTATCGCCCCCGGAGCCCCTTGATGATGCTCTATCCGCGCGGATCGCTGCGAGTCTCGCACGAGCGAGGTGACGTTTTCGCCCCGATGGCTGACCCGGGTTCCGGGTGGGACGGGACGAGGGTCTGATCCACTGTGCGCGACCACAGTCGCGTGGTCGCCGGGCTCGTAACGGCTGAGGGTGACCCCGTCGGCACCGAGCGCTCGGTCCATTTCCCTGGCCACCGCGTCGAACACCGCCGTGGCTGACGCCCCTTCGGCTACGAGCGTCGCGATCCGCCGCAGCGCCGCCTGCTCCTCCGCGAGCCGCCGCACCTCCGCGCTCGCCTCGGCGTTCGCGATCGCGGTTGCCATCAGATCGGTGAACTGACTGAGCCGGGTGTCGGTATCCGGCGGCAGCGGCCCATCGGTGACGGTCGCAGTGATCATGGCGCCCCACACTTGGCCCAACACCACGATCGGCGTGCCGACGACACTACGAATACCAACGGACCGTACGCCCTCCGCGATCGAGCCGCTCTTGGCCGCGTAATCATCGATCCGTGCCGGCTGCCTCGTGCGGTGAACGCGCGACGCGACGTTTTCGCCGTCGAGCGGCCAGCGAGACCCAACGGGGAAAATATCGAGCTCTCCTGCGCTGGCGACGACGATCGCCTCACCGTCGCCTTCGTAGCGCAACATCCGCATCGCGTCGGTGCCAAGCAGCCTGCTGATCTCCTCGGCGATCGCCGTGAAGATCTCCAGCTGGGATGCTTCACGAGCGACCAGCTCCGCCACCCGTCGCAGCGCCGCCTGCTCCTCTGCCAGCTTCTCCACCTCTGATCGCGCCTGGAGGTTGGAGATGGCCGTAGCAACGAGCTCGGTGAACTCGGCCATCCGGGACTCAGCGTCGGCGGGCAGAGGCTCAAACCGGACACTCCCGACAGCGATCGAGCCCCACAGGCGTCCACCGACAAAGATCGGGGTTCCGCACGCGGTGCGGAGGCCGGCCTCGCGCGCCCACCCGGCGAGCGGCCCGGTGGCGTCTCTATATGCATCGAAGCGGGCCGGCCTCCCCGTCCGATATACCAACGCGGTCGCGGTGTCTTCGCCGAGGCTAAAACGGTGACCGACCGGGAGCGGCTCGCCGGACTGGCGCCAGCTGCCGACGACCGTGGCCTCCGCGTCCTGCTCATAGCGCGATACGGTGCCGGAGTCCACGCCCAGGAGACGTCCGACCTCCTCGGCGACCTGCCCGAAGACCTCTTCCGGTGGACTCTTCCGCGCGACCAGGGTCGCAACCCGCCGGAGGGCCCCTTGCTCGGCAACGAGGCGCTCCACCTCCGTCCGCGCCTGGATGTTTGAGAGCGCCGTCGCCGCCAGCTCGGTGAACTGCGCCATCCTTGACTCGGCGTCGGCAGGCATGGGGTCCGCGCCCGCGGCTGCGGCTGTCACGGCACCCCATAACTGTCCGCTAACGACGATCGGGCTGGCGAGCGCCGAACGGATCTCCTGGGCCCGCACGATCCCCGGCATGTCCTCCGCCGCCGGATCATCGGTGTCGAACCGCGCCGCGCGGCCCGTCGCGCGAACCGAGTCGACGATGTAGCCAGGATCCAGTTCGACGCGGGCGCCGGGCTCATGGAGGCCGCCGTGAGCTCCCATCACCGTCACCGTTCGCCCCGCTTCGAACCTGACGATGGCCGTGATATCGGCTCCGAACAGGCAGTGGATCTCGTCGGCAACGGCCGCGAAGACCACCTGGGGCGGGAGCCCATCGGCGACGAGCGTCGCCACCCGTCGGAGCGCGGCCTGTTCGTCGGCCAACCGTGCGAGGCCCGAGCTATTCTCCGAATTAGCGATCGCCGTCGCGACCAGCTCAGTGAACGACGCAAGGCGCGTCTCGGTACCGGACGGTAGCGGCTCGACCGCGCTCGAGGCGGCACTCATGACGCCCCATAGCCGACCCTCGACCATGATCGGGCATCCGACGGCCGACTGATAGCCGGCCTCCCGCGCCTGGACCCCGATCGGGCCGGAGGCATCACTGTAGTCGTCAACTCGCGCCGGTCGACCTGTTGAGAGGACGATTCCGGTGACGTTGTTTCCCTTGGCGTCCCAACGCCTCCCAACGGGGAAGGCGACCCCGGCGGCGCTCCACGCGGCGACGGTGGTGACCGTGCCGTCGCGCTCGAACCGCCCGATCGCCGCGCTCGTGACCGGAAGCAGTCCCGCCACCTCCGTCGCGACGGCCGTGAACACCTCGCCCGGGCGAGCTCCCTGCGCCACGAGGGTCGCAACGCGGCGGAGCGCCGCCTGCTCCGCAGCGAGCCGCTCGAGTTCCCGGATCTCGGCTTCGCGGTGTGCCTCAGCGGATATGCGCATCCCGACATCACCCCACTGCAAAGTGGCTTCGACGAACTCGAGCAGCACGTCATCGGCGATCCCCAGTCGGCCGGCGACCGAATGCGCCGCCTCTCGGACGGACTCCACACCGATTCGCCACGCCTGAAGCAGGTCGTCAACCGCGATCCCCTGACGGATGCGCGTTTCTCCCGACACCCGAAAGTAGTCCTCGGCCCGGCTGGGATCCGCGTCCGCGTCGAGAACAGCTTGCAGCAGGTTGCGGGTATTGGTCAGGGTGACCGGAAGCAGCACCTCCGCCGGCACCTTTCCATAGGCGGGCAGCAGCTCCTGCATCCGCGTCACGCTGCGCTCGGCTATGCGCTCGACGTCATCGAGCAGCGCCACGGCGAGCTGCTGTAGGGCGCTGTGAGCGTTATCGGTGCTTGCCGCCATGATGCTCGCCCCTAGCGAGAATCTCGCAGATACGTGAGCGCGGCAAGCACGCGACGGTGACCGGTTGGCGTGGTGTCGATGCCGAGCTTCTGGAAGATGCTGGTGACGTGCTTCTCGACAGCCGCGGTGGTCACCACGAGAGCCTGAGCGATGCCGAGGTTTGACTTTCCCTCGGCGATCTGGGCGAGCACTTCGCGTTCGCGCTCCGTCAATTTCTCCAGTGCCCCACCGGGGGCGCGCCGACGGCCGAGCATTCGCCCGACGACCTCGGGATCGAGGGCGCTTCCCCCAGCGGCTACGCGCGCGACCGCGTTGGTGAATGCGTCAACGTCACCAACCCTTTCCTTGAGCAGGTAGCCGACGCCCTCCGCACTGTCGCCGATTAGATCCAGGGCGTAAGCCTCCTCGTAATGGCCTGAGAGCACCAGGACCCCGGTCGCCGGCAGACGGGAGCGCAACTCGAGCGCGGCACGCAACCCGTCGGCTCCCTGCCCGGGTGGCATCTCGATGTCGACTATCGCCACGTCGGGCCGATGCGCGAGCGCCTTGCGAAGGAAGTCCTCCGCATCGCCCGCCCGGCCTACGACATCGAACCCTGCCTCCGTGAGCAGGCTCGCGATCCCCTCCCGCATAAGAACATCGTCCTCAGCGATCACGACGCGCACTGGCGGCGACACACCTCCACGTTACTCGCCCGACGGTGCCAAAGCTATCCGTCCAACAAGGCCCGCCGGAGCGTGTCTCCGGCGAGCTCCTCCTTCGGAATGAACGCAAGCTCTCGGTGCCCGTCGCGCGGCTCGATGGCGAGGAATGCTTCGCTGTCGCTCGAGGTCAGCACGACCCGTGGCCGCCACGGCAAATCGGACAGCTCGTAGGCCAGGTCCGTGCCGTCGCGATCCGGAAGCCCGATGTCCACCAACACTACGGCTGGCCGCGCCTCCCCCGCCACGATCAACGCCTGCGAGGCGTCCGCCGCAGTGGCGACGGACTCGATCCCGAGGTCCGACAGGATCCTGGCTACGAGCCCGAGAAACGCCGGATCATCGTCGACGACAAGCACTGAATCAGCCACCCGCTGATCATCGCATCGGCGGACAGGCTTCGAGGTAGGGCTAACCAGAGTCCATCTCCTGTCTCCCCGATCACGATCTCGGGCCTGGGGGTATCGCGCCATCGGCCAGCGGCCCGGATAGTGCATGCACCGCCCCTTTCGACGGCAGGAGTCAGGACATGGGAGAAATGCTCAAGACCCGAACTCGTTTCGACTCGCCCCCTCACCTCACCGTGGTGAACGGCGAGGATGCGAAGGTTGTCCCGCTGTTCAGCCAGCAACGCGACGCGCTCGTCGGCTTACCGGCCACGCTCGGCGATTCGCACTCCGGCGTGGCTGTGCGAGGCTGGTTCGTTCAATCGCTCCTGGTGGAGGCAGTCGTCCGTGAGGAGGCCGGTCAGGGCGCGAACGCCGAACGCGCCTTGGAGCGGGCGCTCGGGCTCGCCGAGCGCGACCGTGTCCTGCTGCCGTTCCTCGTCGACCCAGTTCCGGAGCTGCTCGAGCGTTACGCCAGCCGCGACACGGCTCACGCCGAGCTGATCTCCGAGATCTTCGAGCTCAGGACGGGGCTCCAGAGCGCCGGAACGGATCGGGCCTCGGAGCCGCTACCCGAGCCGCTCACCGAGAGTGAGCTTCGCATCCTGCGGCTTCTGGCTACCGACCTCTCCAAACGAGAGATCGGCAACGAGCTCTACGTGTCGGTGAACACGGTCAAGACGCACGTGAAGCATCTCTACGCGAAGCTCGACGTGCGTAGCCGCCGCCAGGCGGTCGAGCGCGCACGCGCCCTGGGCCTGCTCACGTACTCGTCGCGGAACCGATGAGCCCAGCGGAGACCCAACGGCGAGTCGCTGACCCGGCGAGCCGGTTGAGCACGATCGGGCTGGGGGGCGCGGAGGGCAACGACATCCTCACGTGCGCGATCGCAGTCGTGCTCACCGTGCTGCTCGCGCTGGAGGGCGTGACAGTCGTCGACATTGCTGGTCTCCTAAGCGCGCACATGTTCATCGGCATGGTCCTGCTTCCGCCGGTGACGCTGAAGCTCGCCAGCACCGGCTACCGAGCGTTCCGTTACTACACCCACTCGCGCGCGTACCGTGCGCTAGGCCCCCCACGGCTGGCGTTGCGTCTGCTCGCACCGGTGCTGGTCGCCAGCACAATCGCGATCTTCGTCACTGGGGTGCTGCTGCTAGCACTGGGCCACAAGGCAGGCCCCGTGCTGGAGATCCACAAGGTGGCGTTCATCGTGTTCGGCCTGCTGTTCGTGCCGCATCTACTTGCGTACGCCCCTCGCGTGCTTCGATCGCTTCGACGAGATTGGAGTGGACTGCGGCGCGAGCAGGTGCCCGGCTCCAGCCTGAGAGCGATGCTCGTTGCGGTGGCGGTGGGCGGCGGCGCGGCACTGGCGATCTCGCTGCTGCACGCGATCAACACCTGGCAGTCGTGAGCCTGTTGCTGCGTTGCGCAGATCACCTGCTGAGGGTGATGCCCACTCACCCCGACTCAAACGAGGATGCTTTACATGGCTACACGAAAGATCTTCCCACTGACCAAGCAGCACGAAGGTTCGCTGCTCGTAGCGACCGATCTGGTGGATGAGATGCTCGGCTGCTACATCAGCTGGCGCGAGGACGCCGCCGAGGCGGCAGACGCGTACGGACGGTGGCGTGCGGCCCCCCGCGCCGAAGAAAGCTGGCGCTTCGCTGGCTACCTGGCCGCGCTCGACCTTGAGGAATCCACCGCCGCGAGCTACGCACAGGCCGTAGCGGACGTAGAGCGCGCCATCCAACGCAACCAGTGAGGACGGGAGTTCGTGCCTCCATGTCGTGATCGTGAGGTTATCGCTAGTGGCGATAACCATGAGCAATTGTTTGCGTTGATTGCGATCCCGTGTGCGGCGATCCTGGAAATGTGATGACACGCTCCGACTCCGTAACCCTTCGCCACCGTGTCGGCTTCTGGGTCGTGGCACTCGCGTTCACGACCGCCATGGCATTCACGACGGTGCCGACGCCGCTGTGGTCGCTCTACGCGCAGCGCGATCGCTTCTCGTCGCTGACCGTCACGGTCGCCTTCACCGTGTATGCGTTCGCGGTGGCGTTCAGCCTGTTCGTCGCCGGCCACATCTCGGACTGGTACGGACGTCGCCGCGTGCTGATGCCGGCGCTCGCGCTGGAGATCGTAGCCGCGATGGTGTTTCTCGCTTGGCCGGCGCTGCCGGGACTCCTTATCGCTCGTGTGCTGAGCGGGCTCGCCGTCGGAGCCATCACCGCCACCGCGACGGCGTGGCTGTCGGAGCTGCACGGTGCCGGGGGCCGGCGCACGCAGGTCGTGTCGACGGCCGCCAACCTCGGTGGCCTCGGCCTCGGCGCGTTGATCTCGGGCGCGCTCGCGCAGTGGGCCGGCGCTCCGCTGAGTCTCCCGTTTGTCGTGTTCGCGATCGCGCTGCTGGCGGCCTTGGTGGCGCTCCTCCTGGCGCGTGAGACTCGTGCTCCGACTTCGCCGCGACCGCGTTACCGGCCGCAACGAGTGTCGGTGCCGGCGCGCTCGCGCGGACGTTTCTTCGCTGCCGCGCTGGGCGCCGCGATCACGATGGCCGTCTTCGGCCTGCTGACCTCGCTGGCGCCGACCTTCCTCGCCGGAACGTTGCATGCGCCCTCGCACGCGCTCGCCGGCGCCGTGTCGTTTGCCGCCTTCGCGACGGCGGTGCTCGCGCAGACACTCACTGCGTCGCTCCCCACGCGCCAGCTCCTGGCCGCGGCGATCCCGGCGCTGCTCGCGGGGCTCGGCCTGCTGACGGTCGCACTCTGGCTACCTGCCCCGAGCTTCGGTGTGTTTCTCGCCGGCGATCTCGTTGTCGGCGCCGGCGCGGGCCTGATGTTCAAGGGTGCGATCGCGACGGTTGCCGAGATCTCCACCGACGAGCATCGCGCGGAGGCGCTAGCCGGCCTGTTCCTCGCCGCTTACCTCGGGCTCGCCGGGCCGGTGATCGGGCTCGGCGCGCTGACCCAGGTCGCGTCCACGCGCGTGAGCCTGCTCGTGTTCGCCGCGCTGCTGGCGCTCGCGATCCTCGCCGCCGCGCCGGCACTGCTCGGCCACCGCCGCACCCACCGCGCTTCGCAACCCCAACCCACCTCCACCTGAGGAGCAACCATGTACCAGACACAACTCAAGGCCACCGAGCTCGGTCGGACCGGGCTCGAGATCACCCGCGTCGGGTTCGGCGCATGGGCGATCGGCGGCGGCGGCTGGGAGTTCGGCTGGGGCCCGCAGGACGACGAGGAGTCGATCGCTGCGATCCACCACGGGCTCGAGCGCGGGATCAACTGGATCGACACCGCCGCCGCCTACGGCTTCGGCCGCTCCGAGCAGATCGTCGGCCGCGCGCTCGAAGGGCTCGCCGAGCGTCCGTACGTGTTCACGAAGTGCTCGCTGCTCGAGGGCCCCGATCGCAAGGTCGCGCACAGCCTGAAGCGCGACTCGATCCTGCGCGAGGCCGGCGACAGCCTCAAGCGCCTTGGCGTCGACGCGATCGACCTCTACCAGATCCACTGGCCGATCCCGGTCGAGGAGATCGAGGAGGGGTGGGCCGCGCTCGCCGAGCTCAAGGAGCAGGGCCTTGTCAAGCACATCGGTGTCTCCAACTTCGACGTCGAGCAGCTGCGGCGGATCGAGCAGATCGCGCCGGTCGAGACACTGCAACCGCAGTACTCGCTGATCGAGCGCGAGGTCGAGCAGAAGCTCCTCCCGTTCGCCGAGCGCGAGCGGATCGGCGTGATCGTCTACTCGCCGATGGGCTCGGGCATGCTGAGCGGCAGCATGAGCCGCAAGCGGATCGAGCGCCTGGCGGACGATGACTGGCGCAAGCGCGACGAGCGCTTCCGTGAACCGCAGCTGTCGGGCAACCTCGAGCTGGTGGCGCGCCTCGCCGCGGTCGCCGAGCGCCACGACACCACGCCAGGGGCGGTCGCGGTCGCCTGGACGCTGCGCAATCCGGCCGTCGACGGCGCGATCGTCGGCTTCCGCGGGCCCGACCAAGTCGACCCGATCCTCGTGGCGGCGAACCTCGAACTCACCGCCGAGGACGTAGCTGAAATCGAAGGAGGCACCCGATGAACACTGCAATCGGATTCATTGGCCTCGGAGCGATGGGGGGCCGCATCGCGGGCCACCTGCTCGATGCCGGCCACACCGTCTACGGAACCAACCGCACGGCCGCCAAGGCCGCGCCGCTGATCGAGCACGGCCTGATCTGGCTCGAGACCCCGCGCGAGGTCGCGGCCGCGGCGAGCGTCGTCTTCAGCATGGTCACCGACGACGACGCGCTCGATGCGATCGCCGCCGGCCCGGACGGCCTGCTCGCCGGACTCGAGCCCGGAACCGTGTACGTCGACATGAGCACCGTCAGTCCACGCGCCAGCCGCCGGCTCGCCGCGGCCGTCCGTGCCCGGGACGCCCAGATGCTCGACGCCCCGGTCTCCGGCAGCATCCCCCAAGCGCAAGCCGGCACACTCGCGATCATGGTCGGCGGGACCATGCAAACCTACGCGGCGGTCGAGCCGCTATTGCGCCAGCTCGGGCAGACGGTCACGCACATCGGTCCCAACGGCCAAGGGCTGGTACTCAAGCTCGCGATCAACATCAGCCTCGCCGTGCAGACATTGGCCTTCAGCGAAGGGTTGCTGCTCGCCGAACACGCCGGCGTCGACTCGGAACTCGCGGCCCGGGTGATGGGCTCAAGCTCGATCGGGTCGCCGATGCTCCAGGCGAGGATCCCGCTGCTCCTGCACCTGCCCGAACACGCGTGGTTCGACGTGGAGCTGATGCAAAAGGACATCCAGCTCGCCCGAGAGGCGGCCGACGAGCTCGCGATCTCGCTCCCGTCGGCAGCGGTCGCGGACGAGATGCTCACGAAGGCGCGCGAGCTCGGCTACGCGCACCGCGATCTCGCGGCCCTGCATGAGGTTCTCGCCCACGCGTCCGACGGAGATCTCGCCCACGCGTCCGAGGGAGCCGACCAGCTGGCGGCGGCGGCGACGTCATGAGTGCGCTCAAGCCACATACACGGCATCTGCGCCTGCACATCGAGTCTGATTTCGCCAGCGAGTCGTTTCTGCTGCAGCGGGTCCAGCCCGGTCTCAGCGGCCTGATGGACGGAGCGCTGTCGACGCTCGCGCCGATCTTCGCGGTCGTGCTCGCCACCCATCACCCGCTCACGGCCTTCTACACCGGGCTCGCGACGGCGCTCGGCGCCGGAGTCAGCATGGCGTTCTCCGAAGGGCTCTCCGACACCGGCGAGATCACCGGCCGCGGCAGTCCCGTCGTACGGGGGGCGATCACCGGCGGCGGGACGTTCCTCGGCGGTGTCTTTCACACGCTGCCGTTCCTGATCCCCGGCTACCAAACCGCGATCGTCGCCGCAATAGTGATCGTCGCCGTCGAGCTCGTCCTGCTGGGTTGGCTGCGCCACAGGTTCTTCAACACCAGCTTCGTTCGCTCGTTCCTATCCGTCACCGTCGGCGGCGCGATCATCGCGAGCCTGAGCGCAGCGCTCGGAGTGCTTGCGGCCGGCTGAGGACGGCGCTGCGGCGCGCAGGCGCCGAGTCAGTCGTTGATGTCGAGGACCGGGGTGATGTTGGGCAGCTGCTGCCCCTCCTCGGCGTGCTCGTTCGGAACCACGGCGGTGCCGAGCGCGAAGAACTCGATCACGTGACTGCCCCAGCCGTGGTTGTTCTGGTGCAGTTTCACCTCGACGATCCCGAGCACGCCGCCTCCAATCGCCTCGGCCTCCTTCTGCATCCGCTCCATCGCGAGTTCGCGCGCGTCATACAGCGCCTGGGTGTACTGCTCGAGCTCGATGTTCTGACCTGTCTGGCGCATAGATTGGAGCACCCCGCGGTGCGCCACGTGGTAGACGCAGTTGCCCATCACCAAGCCGACCGGCCGCTTGCCGGTCTGCATCAGGGTCCAAAACGCCTGGCCCGAGAGGTCGCTGGTGAATGGGCGCCCGTTCGGCGCGCGGTGGACCTTGCCGCCCTTGTGCTTGATCGCGGTTCCGACCGCGATGAACTCCGCCATGTCCGCGCCCCACTCGTACCGACCGACGTCCAGGCGCACCCCGACGATGCCGTCGGCCCCCAGCTGCTCGGCCTCCTCCTCCATCCGCGTCATCGCGAGCTCACGGGCCGAGTACATCGCCTGAGTGAGGACGCCCATCTCCTGGTTGGTCTTCCAATTCGATTGCTGAAAGCCGATGTGGTAGATGCTCGACCCCACCACCAGGCCGACCGGTTCGAAGTCGGCCTTCTCGACGCACAGGTACTCGTTCACGGACAGGTCGGAGGTGAACAGCCCGCGAGCGTTCATCTGCAGCCGCTCACTGGCGTGTTCGGCGAGACCTTCGGTGCTGGTCGGATCGTAGGTCGACATCAGATGTTCTCCGGGAGTTGTTGTGGACTAGACGCCGAGGTTGATCGACATGACCGGCGTACCGAGCGGGGTCGGGTGAGGCTCGTGCGCACCGAGGGCGATCGCGGTTCCGAGCACGTGCATCGAGACGATGAAGAAGTGGCGCTTGAAGCCGCCGCTGTCGTAATCGCGGTGGTTGATCGTGTGCCTCAGCGTTGAGATCACCATGTCGTTCGCACCCGCAGCGCTCGCCTGACGGACCACTTCATCCATCGCGAGCCGCCGGGCCGCGTACACGCCTTGCGTGACCTCGATCATCTCCTGGTTGCCCCACCAGGAGCCCATCATCTGATTGCCCTGCATGCTCAGCGCCACACTTACTACGGAGGTGTGTCCGATCACGCCCAGCGTCTCGGCTCCGATGCGGCGCAGCTTGTAGACATCCTGACCGGAGAGCGCGCACATCCGCGGCCCGGAGCGATCACCCGGGACGACTCCGATGTCGCGCACAGCCGTGCCGAACACGGCATATTCGACGTTGCCCTGGTCCTCGAGAAAGGCCTTGGCGCTCATCTCGATCCCGATCACCGCGTCAGCCCCGGCGAACTCCGCCTCCTGACGGAGGCGGTCGAAGGAGCGCTGGCGAGAAAGGTTCCACGGCGCGGCGAGGGACGGCACCTCTTGCATCCCTCCGCCGAACGACAAGCCGTAGTTCTGCCAGCCATGCTGGACAACGGACGAGCCCATGATCTGCGCGATCGGCGTCAGGCCCGAGGCTTGTGCGACGGCGTACTCCTTGGCACTGAGATCGCTCGAGAAGACCGGCGCGTCGGCCGCGGCGATCGCCTTCAGACGCTGCTCGGCACCGAGCGGGATCCCTCCACCCTGGATCCGCTCGAGATCGACCGCTGCCGCCTCACGCTCCTCGTCGCTAAGCGGTACAGGTCGTTTCCCGAACAATGGCAAGGCCAACCCATGCTGGCATATCCCTGCTCTCGTCGCGAGGGTGTGCTCAGTCCGAATCCTGCGAGCTGTATGGCTCGTCGTCGCCGCGCAGCTCCCGGTAGCGCCGGTCAAACAGCTCGAGCACGGATGTCACGTCTCCGGGCCCGTGCACGGCGTGGCTCACCCCACTCGAATCCGGCGTCGAATCGGCCGGCCCGGCGTCCCCATGCTCGATCAGCTCGTCGTGCTCTGCGCTCAGGACGGGTAGCTCGACCACGCCGCGATCGGCATACAGCACACCCAGCTCCGACTGCTCGTAGCCGACGACTACAGCGCCGTCGACGCGCCGCTCGATGCGAATCCCGGGCCAGGTGGCAAGCTCGTTGGCAATCTCATCGACCAGCGCGGCGGAACGCGACACAAAGCGATCGTAACCTAGCGACTAGGATTGGGCATATGAGCGACGAGAGCATCGCAGCACACATCGAGAGCTTGGTCGCCGAGGAGCATGAGCTTCGCGAGCGCGAGCAGTCAGACAGCAACGCTCCTGACCCGCTCGAGGCAGATCAGGAGCGGCTGCGCGCCGTGCAAATCGAACTCGACCGTTGCTGGGACCTGCTCCGGCAGCGTCGCGCCTTGCGTGATGCCGGGAGCAACCCCGACGAAGCGCACCTCCGCGATCCGGACACCGTCGAGCGGTATCTGCAATAAGCGGGGTGACGTACGCCGAGGCGGCAGGCATCCTGGCGACCCGGGACCCGGTCCTCGCTGACCTGATCGCGGCGGCGGGCCCGATTCGCATGCGGCGTCGCACGGGGTCGCATTTCGCGGGCCTCGTGGAGGCGATCGTGTACCAGCAGCTGGCCGGCGCGGCGGCGCGCGCCATCCATGGCCGCTTGGTCGCCGCGCTCCGAGACGACGTCAGCCCGGAGCCCCTGCTGGCGCTCTCCGACGAGACGCTGCGGGCCGTTGGCCTGTCCGCCAACAAGGTTCGCTCGCTGCGCGACCTCGCGACCAAGGTGCTCGACGGGACGATCGTCTTGTCGCCGCGCGGGCTGACCCGCCAATCGGACGAGGAGGTCATCGCCCGCCTGTCGACCGTTCGCGGGATCGGGCCGTGGACGGCCCAGATGTTCCTGATGTTCCGGCTACGGCGGCTCGACGTTTGGCCGGTCGGCGACTTCGGGGTTCGCCAGGGCTACGGCCTCGCCTGGAGGGTCCCGATGCCGACAGCGCGCGAGCTCGAACCACTCGGCGACCCATACCGGCCGTACCGCACGGTCGTCGCCTGGTACTGCTGGCGCGCCGTCGA
This sequence comes from uncultured Solirubrobacteraceae bacterium, assembly GCA_963712675.1. Lineage (GTDB taxonomy): Bacteria > Actinomycetota > Thermoleophilia > Solirubrobacterales > Solirubrobacteraceae > Palsa-465. The sequence continues at coordinate 202,093 of CAVQJF010000010.1, read as the reverse complement.
GCTGAACGCCGGCGCCGCCGACAGCGCACTCACCCGCTGAGGGTCAAACTTCCGATATGGCCGAGGAGGACTTCGAGGCACGACCGACGCCCGAGTCGCTTCCGAGCGGCGTTTCAGCGCATCGGACCAGGCGCGCGCTGATCAGGCTCGGCGCGCTGATCGCAGTCGGTGTCATCGTGGTCACGCTGGTGCCGGGGCTTGGCCACCTGCGCAGCCGGTTTGCTCATGCACGGCCGATCTGGCTCGTGGTCGCGTGCGCCCTCGAGGTGCTCTCCGTGCTCGCGTACGTGCCGGCCTTTCGGGGCGTGTTCTGCACCCGGATGAGTTGGGGAGCGAGCTACAAGATCGCTGTCGCCGAGGAAGGGGCTGGCTCCCTGTTCCCGTTCGGTGGCGCCGGCAGTCTGGCGCTCGGAGTGTGGGCTCTGCGGCGGGCGGGGATGCCGGCGGCCGAGGTCGCACGCAAGAGCGTCGGCTTCTTCCTGCTCACGAGCGTTGTGCCGGTCGCGACGCTCGCCCTCGTCGGGATCGGGTTGGCGACCGGCGTTCTTCCCGGCCATGCGAGCGTTCTGCTGACCGTCATTCCCGCCGCCGTGGCGATCGGCGCGATCGTGGGCGCGGTCGCCCTGGGGCGGCTGAGCGCCCGGATCGAGGCGCGCGTGCGTGGGCGGACCGACGGTTCACGGTTGGCACGGCTCGCGCCCGTACTGCGCGCCGCGGCCGAGGGGGTTGATGAGGCGCTGCGACTGCTGCGCCACGGCGATCCGCTGCTGTGGCTCGGACTCGTGGGGTACTTGGTGTTCGACATCCTGGTCCTGTGGTCCAGCTTCCTGGCCGTGGGATCCACTCCGGAGCTGACGATCGTCTGGGCCGGATACCTGATCGGCCAGCTTGGCAACTGGCTTCCCGTGCCGGGGGGCATCGGCGGCGTCGAGGGCGGGATGATCGGGATCCTGGTCCTCTACGGTCTCCAAGCCGTGACCGCAACCGCCGCGGTGCTTCTCTACCGCGTGATCGAGCTGTGGATCCCAGCCGTGCTCGGCGCGATCGCGTTCGTGCAGCTGCGCGCAATGCTGCGACGCGAATCGGACGCGATCGATGTGTGTCAGCCGGGCGACGTGGTCGAAATCGTCGGCGTCGGCGCAGTGATCGCCAAGGAGTCCTGGGCGGACTAGCTCTGGCCCCGAACGACCAGCGCCGTTGCTGATCTCGCTCACGCGTGCGGAGGCCGATCAGGGCTCGGCGCTGAACTCCTGGTAGGCCGCGAACGCACGGGGTCCCCACACCGTTCCGGGTCCGCCGTTCATCATCACCACCACGCCCATCGCTTCCGCCACCTCGGCGGGGCTCGCGTGCTGACTTGCAACCCGGCGCGCGTGAGCGGCGATGCAGCCATCGCATTGCCGCGTGGCAGAGATCGCGAGCGCGATCAGCTCCTTGACCTTGGCGGGCAGCGCGCCGTCCACCATCACCGCTCGCTGCGTGGCGGCGTACCCGTCGATTACCTCTGGGATCTCAGCGCGGAGGTCGCGCGCCGGCTCGGCCAACTCCCGCATCGTCTGATGGGCGCTGGTCATCGCTTGCACCTCATGTCGGCTCCTATTCGATCGTGGTCTGGCGGTTCCCGCTCGGGCCCGCCGGACCGTCGACGACGATGGTGTGGACGTTGACGAACTCGTGGATCCCGTGGCTTGAAAGCTCACGGCCGTAGCCCGATTGCTTCACGCCTCCGAACGGCAATCGCGGGTCCGAGGCCGTCATCCCGTTGACGGCGGTATGGCCGGCATCGAGGCGCACCGCGATCGCCTCGCCGCGGGCGAGATCCGAGGTCCACACGTTGCTCCCCAATCCAAAGTGGGTGCCGTTCGCCAGCCGGACCGCCTCGTCGGCGTCGGCGGCGCGGATCACCGGCACCGCCGGGCCGAACACCTCCTCGGTCAACACGGGCATCTCGGCGGAGACCTGGTCGAGCACCGTCGGCTCGTAGTAGAAACCCGGCAGGTCCGGGGCTCGTCCGCCGGCGAGTACTCGGGCGCCCTGCTCGACCGACTCGCGGACCTGGCGGGCGAGCGCGTCACGGAGGTCCGCGCGCGCCAGCGGTCCGATCGTGACGCCCTCCTCTGTCGGATCACCGATCCGCAGCTGCCCGACGTGCTCGAGCAGCCGGTCGGTGAACTCCTCGGCGACCTGATCCTCGACGATGATCCGCTTGGCGGCGATGCACGACTGTCCCGCGTTCTGGAACCGGCTGCGGGCCGCCCACGCCGCCGCCGCGTCGAGATCCGCGTCGGCGAGCACGATGAACGGGTCGCTGCCGCCCAGCTCGAGCACGGTCTTCTTCAGCGCCCGGCCCGCGATCGCGGCGACCGCCCGACCAGCGCCGGTCGACCCGGTGAGCGTGACGGCCGCTACGCGGTCGTCGGTGATCACGCGCTCGCTCAACTCCGGCGTGCGGTCGAAGCCGCCGACGAGGACCGAGAACACGCCGGGCGGCAAGCCCGCATCGGCGGTCACTTCCGCCAGCAACAGGCCGCACCCGGTCGTCGACGGCGCGTGCTTGAGGACAACGGCGTTGCCCGCGGTCACGGCGGGGGCAAGCGCACGCACGACCTGCCAGTACGGAAAGTTCCACGGCATGATCGCGAACAGGACGCCGAGCGCTACGTTGACGACCTCGGTGCGCACGGCCTCGGTCTCGATCGACTCCGGCTCGAGCATCTGCGGCCCATGGTCGGCGAACCATTCGCATGTCCAGGCGCACTTCTCGACCTCGGCGCGACTATCCACGAGCGGCTTGCCCATCTCACGCGTCGCCATCAGCGCGAGCTCCTCGCGGCGGTCGCGCAGCGCTCCGGCCACCCGGCGGACACCATCCGCTCGCTCCGCCGGCGGTGTCAGTCGCCACGCCGCGGCGGCGCCGTGCGCCTGCGCGAGAATCCCGTCGACCTGATCGGGTGAGGCCTCCTCATAGGTGGCAAGCGGCTCGCCTGTCGCGGGGTTGATCGTTTCGACGCTCACACTCGTTCTCCCTTAGTCGCGGTCACGCCGACGGGTTCTCGAGCACCATCGCGACGCCCTGCCCGGAACCGACGCACACGCCGAGCACGCCATAGCGTGCGCCGCGCTCGCGCAGCTCCGTCGCGAGCGTCAGAACGTAGCGAGTGCCTGAAGATCCGAACGGGTGCCCGATCGCGACCGCGCCACCGTTCAGGTTCAGCTTCTCATCCGGAACGTCGAACCCGTCGAGCTGGTTCGGAAGCTCCCGCAGCACCCCGAGCGCCTGCGCCGCGAACGCCTCATGCACCTCCCACACATCGATCTGCCCGGGCGCCAGCCCCGCCCGCTTCAGCGCCATCGGGATCGCCCACGCGGGCGCGATCCCCATCACCTGTGGATCAAGCGCGTACGTCGCGCTCGACACCACCCGGGCGAGCGGCTCTACGCCGAGCTCGCCCACGGCCTCGCCGCTGGCGATCACGATCGCGCTGGCGCCATCGTTCAGCGGCGAGGAGTTCCCCGCCGTCATCTGCGTCGTTCCGTCCTGCGGCGCCAGCTTGGCGAGCCCCTCCGGCGTGCTATCCCCACGAATGCTCTCGTCATGCTCGAACGTTGACGCCGGCGTCTTCCGAGTCGCGGGGAACTCCCATGGATGGATCTCCTTCGCGAACCGGCCCGAATCGCGCGCCGCCGCGGCGTGCTTGTGCGAACGCAATGCGAACGCATCGATCTCCGCGCGCGTGAGCCCGTAGCGGTCAGCGACGTTCTGCGCGGTATTGATCATCCCGATATACGCGTTACGCGCCAGCAGATTCGGGTTCGGCGGCCCGCCCGCGCCGGCCCACATCGTGTCGAGCAGGAACTGCGGGCCGCGAGGCATGAACGGCGCCTCCCCCTTCATGTACGCCCAGCCCGAGCGCGACATCGACTCAACGCCGCCCGCGAGCCCGACCCCGAGCTCGCCGGACTTGATGGCGTGCGAGATCTGGATCGCGCATGTCAGCGACGAGGCGCAGAAGCGGTTGACGGTCGCGGCCGGAACCCTGTCCGGGAACCCCGCCGCGAGCGCGCCCCACCGGGCGATGTCCCCCATTCCTTCGTGAGAGACGTTGACGCAGCCGGCGGCGATGTCTTCGATCCGGTCAAGCGAGACGCCGACGCGCTCGCATGCCCACACCATCGTCTGGCCGAGCAGGTCGTCGGTGCGCACGTGCGACAAGGCGCCTCCGTACTTGCCGACTGGAGTGCGAACGCCGCCGAGGACAAAGGCATCAGTCATTACGAGGTTCTCCTGGATTTGGAATCTCATTGGGCAGCAGCGGTACGACCTCGCCGATCAGCAGCTCCACCTGGCCGGGCGACCGATCGACGGGCCAGAACACGATCGTGTCGAAGCCGTCCTCCACGAACCCGGCGATCGTCTCGACCCACCAGCCGGCGGGCCCGGCGAGCGGCTCCCCTGCCAGGTAGCCGACCGGTAGCTCCGCCCGCGACGGTGGCGCCCCATCGCCGATCAGCCCCTGGACGTTGATCACCCGCCGGATCGAACTCGGATCACGACCCGCCTTGTCGGCCGCTTCGTCGATCTGATCGTTGCCGGCGCGCAGCTCCTCACGGGTGAGCACCCCGAGCGATGGCAGCCAGCCGTCGGCCTTGCGGCCGACGAGCCTGATCATCCGCGGTTTGAACGCTCCAACCCAGATCGAGATCGGGTGCGCCGGCCGCGGTCCGGGCCGTGCGTCGTTGAGGCGGTAGTGCTTTCCCTCGAACGAGACCGAGCGCTCGTCGGACCACAGCAGCCTGATCACGTCGATCGCTTCATCGATCGCCTCGACGGTCTCGCCGGGAGTCCGCCGCGGACCGCCGAAGTTCGCGATCAGCTCAGGCTGGGCGCCGCCACCGAGCCCGAGTTCGAAGCGGCCGCCGCTGAGAACGTCGAGTGATGCGGCGGCCTTGGCCATCACGGCGGGCGGGCGCAAGGGGAGGCTCGCGACGTCAGTGAAGAACGAGATCCGCTTCGTCTCCGCGAGCAGCGTCGGGATCAGTGACCACGTGTCGAAGAAGTGGTGCTGGTACGGGTGGTCCTGGACCCCGACGAAGGCCAGGCCGCCCTCGTCCGCGACCCGCACGAGCGCGCGGCTCCGGTCCAGCGAGTCCGTGTCCGGGATGATCGAGATCCCGACCTGTAATGGGCGTGACGCCACGGCTTCCATCCGTACGTTATTGGAGAAACTGAAGGAGAACGCGGTTGAGGCGCTCAGGGGGCTCGACCGTCGGGATGTGACCCACTCCCTCGATGATCGAGACGACGGCCCCGTCGATCAGGCGGCCGAACTGTCGCGACCGAGGTCATGTGCGGATCCGCCTGACCCAGCCGAGCTGGCGCTCGTACAGGCCGGCAGCGTGCTCCTCGCGCGTCACGGCAGTCACGTACCGGTCGTAGGCGGGCTCGCGGTCGGCGGGAGCAGCGTCAGCCCACCGTTGGTATGCCTGCTCAACGGCCGCGCACTCCTCGCGCCAACACACGTAGCGGTGCAGCATCACATCCACCGCGCCTGCTTCGAAGGTGGGGTCGCGCGTGATGAACGACTTGGTCGCGTGTTTCGATCCGCTGGTGCGCAGGTTCATTTTGCTCAACCTCCGAGATGGTCGTTATCGCTCGAGTGCTCTCCATTCGCACACGGAACGATCCCGGGCGGGCGGTCGCGTGTCATCGCCGCCAGCGACCATCTACCGCCCCTGCGAGCCCGACTCTCGGGATTACAGCTAGCTTCAACTCGGGCCCGGCCACCAGCGCATCGCGCCGGCGTGCCGAGCGATCAGGCGTCGCGAATAATCCGCACGATCACGGCCCGCGAACTGTGGCGCGCCGCCGCGAGGAGCACATCGAATTCCTCGTCGCCGATCTGCTCCGCGGCCTCGATCACCACGAGGAGCGGCTGGACGCCGGTGCCGGACTGCCCGATCGCGCGGCGGACATCGCCGGGCTCGCGCTCCAGTGCCTCGGGGGAGGGCACGGACAGCACGACCTGACCGGCGGACGGCGCCTCGAGGTAACCCCGGGCGTCCGTCGGGCCGAGCTCGACCACGACGTCGCCATCGGCGACGCTCCGGGGCGGCTCCTCACTGAGCTGGCGTGCGATCGCGCTGCCGCGTGGCAGCTGGATGATCAGCTTCTGTTCGTTGACCATCGACCGACCCTAGCGCGAACCGGAGATCGATCGACGGCGGGTCAGGCGTCCGGTCGCGACTGCGTGAGACCGTCGACGACGAGCGCCAGCCCGCGAGTTGCGGCGGCGGCACGCGCGGCGGGACCGTCGGCTCTCGCGACGGCACCCTTGATCATCGACACGACCAGGAACACGTCGTCCATCGTCAGATCGCGTCGCAGGCTGCCCGCCGCCTTGGCGTCGCGGAGCGGCTCCTTCAAGAGCTCAGCGAGGCGACGCCGGCGACGCTCGAGCGCGGAGCCGAGACACGCATCCTCGCGCGCAAGCTCGCCGAGAGCGTGGGAGCTGGCCATCGTTTCGGCGATGTCTCGGAGCAGTACGAAGAACGCATCGGCATCGCCTGAGTGCTCGGCCGCCAGCCGCTCCGCGCGCTCCATGTGCTCCGCGATCAGCGCGGCAGCCAGGTTTCTGCGGTCTGGGAAGTTGCGGTACAGCGTCGCCTGGCCAACACCAGCCCTGCGAGCGACCTCGTACATCGGAGCGTCGGCGCACTCGGCGAACAGCTCCCGCGCCGCAGCCAGGATCGCGTCGTAGTTTCGTTGCGCGTCCTTCCTGCGGGGGACCTCGGTGGTGGCGGTCACAGAACTCAGTGTAGTACCGGACGACGCTGTCCGCAACGCCAAGTCGCACCGGCTCAAAAGTCGTGCAAACCAGGCCTGAGCGGAGGCGATATCCGATCTATGCAACACTATGTTGAAATGGTGACCAGTGTCCGGATCGGCAACAGGAGGTGAACATGGCTGCAGTTGCTTTGATGCTCAAGCCAATCAACCACGGCTGGGCGGTGGTGCTGACCAACGGCCGTGAGCTGATCCGCTTCAAGGGGCTCGGCGCTCGATTCAGGGCGTTGCGCTACCTCGCCAGCCACGACCTCGGGAAGGCGGCGAGCGATGTCTGTTGAGCAGCGGCTCCAGATCTCGCCGCTGCGGCGCGCGGGTGGGCCGGGCCCTCGGCGGCCGGCGGATCGGCACTACCTCGCGGTCGTCGCCGCGGAGGCTCGCCGGCTCGGGCGCCAGCTCCGACCGCAGTTGCCACCCCGGCCCCCAGTTAGGCGGGTCCGACCGGACGGACCTAGCTGATGCGCCAAGGCCGACTCGCAGGTCGCTATCCCGCTGCCGCCTCAATGGTGGTGGCCGCCCTCGTCCCCTACCTCGCGCTGTCGGCGGCGCTGCAGCCGCTGACGCCCGTCATCGCACGCCACCTCCACGCGAGCCTGCAGACGCTGAGCTTGGGAGCCGGTCTGGCCAACGCCGGCTACGCCGTCGGGACCGTGCTGGCGGTCCAGTTCGCACAGCATCTGCCGCAGCGGCGAATGATGGTCCTATATGCCGTGCTGCTGGTGATCGGCTCGATCTTGGCGGCGGCCGCGCAGGATCCGACGATGTTCATCGTGGGCCGGGTCCTGCAGGGGCTCTGCACCAGCCTGATGTTGATCGCCGCGGTCCCGCCGCTGGCGGTCGGCTTCGGCTCCGACAAGCTTCGCTCGACGGCCGTGATCATGAACATGTGCATCTTCGGCGCGGTCGCGCTCGGCCCGACGATTGGCGGCATCCAGGCCCAGGCGAATGCCTGGCGGCCGCTGTTCTGGGTGATCGCCGCGGTCTCGTTCCTGGCGCTTGTGCTGTCCGTGTTGACGTTCGAGGACGCGCCGCCGGCCGACGTCAACGCTCCACGTGACCCGATCGCGATCGGCTTGGCCGCCACCGGATGTGTGGCCGCGTTCTACGGCGCTTCGGAGCTGTTCAGCCATCGGTTCCTCGACGCGATCACGGTCGTGCCGCTGATCGGCGGCCTGGCACTGATCGTGATCCTGATCATCAACCAGTACCGCTCAAGGCGGCCGCTGCTGACGATCCGCAGCATGCTGACCAGCACGATGCCCGTCGCCGGGATCGTCGTCGCGCTGTTCGCCGCGGCCGCATCGGTATCGGCGACCGAGCTCTCGGCGGCTGCCCTGGCACCGCGGTATGGCCCGCTGCACCTCGGGCTCCTGTACCTGCCCGAGCTGGGGGGCGCGGTGCTCACCGCGGTCCTTCTCGGCGTAGTAATCAACAGGCGCCAGATGCACTATCTACCGCTGGCGGGGATGGCATTCCTCGCGGCCGGGATCGCGGTCTTCCGGATCCAGATCCCCTCGACGCAGGCGTTGACGCTGATCGCCTCGGGACTGACCGGCATCGGCCTCGGCGCGTCGGTGGCCCCGGCTCTGTTCGTCGCGGGCTTCTCGCTTCCGTCCTCGAGCCTGCAGCGGGTGTTCGCGATCGTCGAGTTGCTGCGCGCGGTGGCTGCGTTCATGATCGCGCCCGTGTTCGCGCACTTCGCGGTTACGGTCGGTGGCAGCACGGACGCCGGTATCGGCATCGTCCTGTGGATCGGACTCGGGCTCGCCGTCGCCGGCGGGATCATCGCGGTGCTGCTGTACGCGATCGGAGGCGCACGCCCGCAGACGCCGGATCTCGATCGCTTCCTCGCCGGCGAAGCGCCGGCGTGGTACTCGCCTCCGCTTCTGAATGCCGTCCGCAGACGCGCGCGCGCAGGCGCGCTCGCCAAGGATGCGGCAGGAGTATGAGCGCGGATCCGAGCCACCCCGTCGTGTTTGCCTACGACGGCTCCGAACTGGCCAAGGGCGCCATCACGGAGGCTGCCGGCCTGCTGAGCACCGACCGCGAGGCTCTCGTCGTCTGCGCCTGGCAGCCGTTCGACGTCGGCTTCACACCAGTTGGCGGGCTCCAGTTCAATGCCGCCGAGATCGCGGATGTGAGGCGGGCGGCCGAGGAAACAGCTGCCGACGGAGCGTCGTTCGCCAAGGCGGCCGGGTTTCTCGCAAGCAGCGTGGCGGTCGAGGCGGCTCCGACGTGGAAGGCAATCGTCGATCTCGCCGACGACCGTGACGCGAGCCTGATCGTGCTCGGCTCCCATGGCCGCAGCGGGCTGACAGAGGTCCTGGTTGGCAGCGTCGCCGGCGCCGTCGCGCAGCACTCACGGCGGTCCGTCCTGATCGTGCACCACGGCTCGTAAGCCGGGTCTTGCCGCCGGGCCCGGCGCCCGCCACTCCATCAGTGCGGCTTGGGGTGTATCTCCTCGGTTGGGTTGCGCAGAATGACCGGCTGCTTCTTGGTCTTCTGCAGCACGATGAACGCGATCGTGCCCCAGATCGCCGGGATCCAGAGCGCGATCGCGTGGTAGGCGAGCGTGGCCGCCGTGGCCACCGTCCCGCCCAGGCCATACAGAACGAGCATCCCGATCATGCTGCCGTCGAGCACGCCGATACCGCCCGGCACCGGGATGAAGTTCGACAGGTAGCCGATCTGATAAGCGAGCACCACCGGGGCCAGCGGTGGCGTCTGGCCAGCGGCGGCAAAGCACGCGAACAGCACCGCGATGTCGAACCACAGGTAGCCGATCGCGCCGACGATCCGCCCGTCGGGGCGAAACATCAGTCGCTCGGTGTCGCGGACGCTGGTCGCGGTCTCGGTCAGAACCGTGTGGAGACGCCCCGGGCCCATGCGCCCAACGATGCGGTCGACGTATCGCGGCAGCAGCAGGAACACCACCAAAGCGAGCGTGCCGACCGCCGCCGGCAGAATACTGAGCAGCGGATTGCTAGGACCGGAGAGGCCCAGGAACAAACCTAGGCCGGCCAGGATCAGCGTGATCACGTTGATCGCGCTCGTGTACAGGAACAGCACCGCTGAGCGCTGCGTGACCCGACCCGCCGGCGCGCCCCGCTCGACCATCAGCCACACGCCCACCGCAAGGCTGCCCACGCCCCCAAGCGACACCGCCGCCCCGAACGCCTCCTCGCTGAGCGCCACCCTGGCCCCGAGCCGCCACGGCGCTCGGTCGAACACCTGCAGGAACGCCACGATGTAGCTGGCGCACGAAAGAATCTCGAGCGCAACCGCGACGGCAACCCACTGCAGCTTCATGTGCGACACGGTCGTCGCCACACCCTTGAGCCCCGGGACCGCCAGCAGCAACCCGGCGGCCAGCGCTCCCCCCAACACCAGCGTGATGAACCCATTGCGCAGGCTGCGGCGCGCCTTGGTTGCGTCCAACTGCTGTGGTTGGGCCAGTTTGTCCGTGCTCACGTTTCACATGCACCCACGCGGTGAGGCGATGCGGAATGTATTCAAACCGAGTTACGAGTACACGGGAGTGGCATCGATGCCAGACGTTCAGCACCTCATGTCGAAATCCGGCGACCGAAGCAAGGAACGGGTTGACCGCCGCGAGCCGGCTGCGGTCAGTTCGCCAGGGTTCCGTCGAAATCGATCGTGGCGTGCGTGCCATCGCAGAACGGCTTGTTCGAAGAGTGTCCGCAGCGGCACATCGCCATCGGGTCGGGGTGTTCGATCACATGTCCGTCCGGGGCGGTCAGGACCACGGGGCCGGAGACGATGTAGGGACCGTCTTCGCTCGGGGTGATGGTGACGTCAGCCATGTGCAAACGACCTTTCGTTAGTAGATCTTGATCGTCTTGGAGAAGGGGAGTTCGCGGATCCGGGTGCCGGTGAGCGCCGCGATCGCGTTGGCGAGCGCTGGGGCGACCGAGGGTACGCTGACCTCGCCGACTCCGCTCGGCGGCTCGGTCGACTCGATCAAGTGCACCTCCATCCGAGGCACAGAGCGCATCCGCATGACCGGGTACCTGTCGAAGTTCTGGGTGACGATTTCGCCGCCCCCGCCGAGCACGACCTCGCCCCATGCGGCGGCGCTGAGTCCCCATAGGAGCCCACCTTCGATCTGTGCGCGGATCAGGTCGGGGTTGACGTTTCGTCCGCAGTCGAGCGCGAACACGATCCGCTCGACGTGGACGCGCTCGCGGGCATCGAGCGAGATCTCAGTCACGTTGGCGCTGTGGCCGAGGAAGCCGGAGCTCGTGATCCCCCGCGCCCTGCCCTCGGGCAGCGGCGCGCCCCAATCGCCGCGCTCGGCCGCGAGCTCGAGCGCTCGCAGCGTCCGCCGGCTGTCCGCCAGCAGCTCGCGGCGGAAGTCGACCGGATCACGTCCGCTCGCGATCGCGAGCTCGTCGATCGCGGACTCCCGGGCGAACTCCGTGTGTGAGTTGCCGACCGATCGCCACACCATCGTCGGGATCGGCGACTCGAAGTTCGTCGACTCGAGCCGGAAGTTCTCGACGGCGTACGGTGGGTCGACCGCGCCTGTCGTCGTGAAGAAGTCGACACCGTTCGTAAACATCACGTCACGAACGAACGGCAGATTCACGGACGTCGGCTCGGCCACGATCTGCTGATGCCACGCCGTCAGGTGGCCACCGGCGTCGGCCCCAGCCCGCACGCGGTGAACCGCCATCGCACGGTAGCGACCGACCTTGAACTCCTCCTCGCGCAGTGACTGGAGCTTGATCGGGTGCTTCCAGTCGAGCGCTCGCGCGACCTGCACCGCCTCCGCGGTCGGGTCGTGCTCGGCGCTCGAATGCAGCCCGAACGATCCGCCGGCGAAGGTGATGTGCACCTCCACCTGCTCCTTGTCGATCCCCGCGATCGAGGAGGCATTCATCTTCACGTACTCCGGCGCCTCCGATCCCACCCATACCTCGAGCACGCCGTCCTCGCGCATCCGGCACGCGGCGTTGTTCGGTTCCATCGGAGCGTGCGAGAGGTACGGCAGCGAGTACGTCGCGTCCACGGTAGAGGACGCGGCGGCGAGCGCTGCCTCGACGTCACCGTCGTCACGAGCTGTCACGGCCTTCTCGCCGGACTCCAGCAGCCGAACATGCTCGGCGAGCAGTTCCGTTGTGCTCCGACGCTCGGCGTGCGTGTCGTCCCACTCCACCACCAGAGCGCGCAGTCCGCGCTGCGCATCGGCGACCGTCTCCGCGACGACCGCGACGCCCTCCTCGATCGGAACCACGGCGGTCACCCCGGCCTCGGCCAGCGCCGCGCGGTCATTGAGCGAGGCCACCGTGGCACCGAACCTCGGGGGGTGCAACACAACCGCCGTCAGCATCCCGGGGAGGCTCTGATCGATCGTGTACCGGGTGGTGCCGAGGATCTTCGGGATCGCGTCGACGCGCAACCGCCCCTCCCGCCCGATCAGCTTGTAGTCGGCCGCATCCTTCGGCTGGACGCCGTCAGGGACGGTGAGCTGCTCGGCCCGCTCGGCGAAGTCGGCGAAGCTTGCCCGCTGCCCGCCTCGGTGACGCAGGACGCCGCCTTCGACCTCGACCTCACCGGCGGGCACGTCCCACGCCTGTGCCGCTGCGCCCACAAGCCGCGCCCGTGCTTGAGCGGCGGCGAGCCGGTACCGCACCCAGAACCCCTTCATCGAATTCGAGGCACCCGTCAGCTGAAAGGCGCTGCCGAGGTCGGGATTGCCGTAGACATCACCGGCCGGACCCCTGCCGTTCGCGGCGTTGACGACGCGAACGGAACCGAAATCAGCGTCGAGCTCCTCGGCGACGATCGTCGCCAGCCCGGTGTGGATCCCCTGGCCCATCTCGATCTGACTCGAGTACGCGACGACCGTCCCGTCAGGCCGGATCCGGACGTAGGGATGGACCGGGTCAGCCAGCTCCTCGGCCGTCAGCCTGCGATCCTCGATCTCGGCCGGGGCGACGAGGGTCGCGGGATCGGAACCCTCCGTGAGCATCCCGGCCGCTTCGTGGATCGCGGCGCGGATCCGGGGGTAGGTCCCGCAGCGGCAGAGGTTGCCGGTCATCCACTCGTCGATCTTCGCGTCGTCGGGCGACGGGTTTGACTCGAGCAGCGACACAGCTGCCAGCGTCTGCCCCGGCTGGCAGTAGCCACACTGCACGACGTTGCCGCGGTACCACGCGTCACGTACGGCGTCGACCACGCGGCCGGAGGCACCTTCGACCGTCGTGACCGCCTTGTCGACCGCCCGCTCGGTCGCGGTCTGGCAGGACTTCATGTTCTTGCCGTCGATCAGGACCGTGCACGCCGCGCAGAAGCCGGCTCCGCAGCCGAACTTCGTGCCGTGCATCCCGAGCACGTCTCTGAGCACCCACAGCAGCGGGGTCTTCGCGTGGCGATCGTCAACCTCGACCTCGGCGCCGTTGACGACGAGCTTCATCTGGGACCTCCTTCGACCGGAACCTGCGGGCGCTGTTGCACGGGCTGCACGATCGCCTCGACCCAGGTGAGCCGTCCTCACCGGATGGTGGTGATTTCCGGGCTCATGGTCATTCAGACCTGGAACGGTTCAGCCCCCGGTTCGGTTTGGACTGTCCAGGAGCCGTTCTTGCGGAAGCTGGACGCCGTGGCGTAGGCGCCCGATGCCGCTCTGCTTGTAGCCGCCCGCGACCTCCGCTGAGATCCCAGTCTCAGTCAATGCCTGACCCGCCGCGTGCCGGAGCGTGGCACCGGCAGTCGTTGACTCGAACATACCCTCCGCCAGCCTCTTGCCGTTCTCCTGTGTCACCAGCCGCCCTAGCTCCTCGGCGTGAGCATCGAACACGTCGGCCATGTCACTCAGGACTTGATTGCGAAGACCACGGTTCCGGGACCACAGCGAGGTATCGAATGAGCGGCGCGCAGCCGCAATCGCCGCGCGAGCCTCAGCCTCACCTCCATCGGCCCAGCGCCCCAAAACCGCCCCTGTCGCCGGGTTGATCGACTCCGAGACCGTGTCGCATCCAACCCATTCGCCGTCAATCCAATGCTCGGCGATTCTGCTCGTCTGTGGCTGCATCTGGCCTGCGACCAAGTCCGCCGCTGCATGAGTCGTCATGGAGCCTCCAGTCCTGAGTTGCTGATGGGCGCGCCCGATGGCGCGCGGATCCGTCGCACTTCGAGCAGTTCGAGGCCGAGCGCCTCGATCTGCCCAACAACGCCGAACAACGCCGACCGATCCTCGAGCAGGCCTGTGAGCACGGTCTCGCCGCCTTTCAGCTCGGACACCATCGAGGGAAAAGCCGACAGGGCCGTAGCACCGAGCCTGCCCCCGATCCGGATCGTGTACAAGCCCGATGGTGTGGTCACCCCATCATCATGCGGCCCGACCTAGTGAGCCGTCGAGGCCGGAATCCGGTGATTGCGCGGACGCGGGCGCCCGCGATTTTCGGCGACGTTCACGAGCGGCCGCTTGAGAGCAACCGCAGCTCCCGCGCGCGTTGCACGGCGGAAGAGCGATCGCCGGCACCGAGCTTTGAATAGATGTTGCGGATATGCGTGTTGATCGTGTTGACGGAGACGTAGAGCTCCCGGCCGATCTCGGGCCGGGTCAGATTTGTCGGCAGAAACCGCAGTACCCGCAGCTCGCTTGGGCTGAGCTCCTCCGGTGGCGGTAGGCCCTGTCGCTCGGTCCCCGGCGCCGATTCGCCGCGCAGCAGGTCGACGATGTCGGCGAGAAGTGCGCCGTGAGCCGTTTCATGGCGCGGGAGCGCGTCGAGCAGTTCCGCCGCTTCGGTCAGTGCGAACGGGAAGATCAGCCGGTCCGGCTCGGCGACCGTCAGCGCTGCCTCCGCTGCCGCTGCGGCCGCGCGTCGATCTCCCAGAGATAGGTGCGCGGTGCCTGCGAGCAGATGCGCTTCAACAAGCGTGAACGTCGGGACGGTCCTGGGCGCGATTTCGCGGAGATCTCGGAGTACGTCCAACGCCGCGGCGGGATCCCCATCCGCCATGTGGACGACTGCATGCGCGTTGTAGACGGCACCCATGCGCTCCGGGCCGGGGGAAAATCGGCCGAGCGTCGCGCGCGCCTCATCTAGCAGCCCAAGCCGAGCCTGCATCGTCGCGAGCCATCCGGTGATCCGCGGACCGAGAGCGTGCGCACCGGTGAGCTGCGACTCCACCCGCGCTGCGGCGGCGAATTCTTCGAGCGCCGGTCGAGCTTGCCCGCGACCCACGTGCAACATGCCCGTCGCCAGGTGCAAGAGCACTGCGACGGGCGGGTCAACCTGTGCCTCAGCGACCTCCCAGGCGCGACATAACCAACGCTCTCCTTCGTCGAACTCGCCCATCCAGATCGCCATCCCGCCCGCGGCTCCAAGCGCGGGAGCCACAAGCGGCCGATCGTCCCAGCCATAGCGCTCGGCCAGGGCAACCGCCTGACGGGCACGCTCGCGCGCGGTTGGAACTGAAACCAGTCTCGACGGGAAGACCTGATGCGCGCGGCACGCAACCTCCAGGTAGGGTCGACCGATCGTCTCGGCAAGCACAGCTCCCTCGGAGAGGTGCCACTCGGCCTCTGTGAGTCTTCCGGACCAAACCTCGACGATCCCGAGATTCAGCAGCGCGACGGCGCGTAGTTCACTACCCATCGCGATCTGAGCGTTCGATTCGTCCGCCATCGAAGCATCGAGCAGGTTCACTTGCTCGATGACTTCGGTGAACTGACCGCTGCGCCGTGCCAGCGCCAGCCGCAGCGACGCGATCGCCACCGTGAGGCGGCGGCGGCGTCCGGGCGGCGCGCTCTCGACGTGGGACTCGGCCAGCTCCAGCTGCGCAGCCGCTTCCTCCAACCGTCCCCGGTTCAGCTCACTTGCCGCGTGAGCTAGCGCCAGGTCAGGATGATCGGCTGACGCGCCATCGGGAAACGCCTGCAGAACGGCATCGATCGTTCCCGCTTCCCCGTCGAGCACCCACCTGAACGAGTGGTCTGCCACTAGCCGGGCAGCATCAGTCCAATCGCCGGCCGCGAGCCGGTGCCGCACCGCGTCGACGATCTCTCCGTGATCGGCAAACCACTGTGCAGCTCGACGGTGAAGGGCAGGAACCTCCTCGGCCAACGTCCGGCGGAGCTCCAGACGCAGAAAATCCGCCAGCAGCTGGTGGTAGCGAAACCAGGTGCGCTGAGCGTCGAGCGATACGACGAACGCATTGGCTTCCTCTAGTTTCAGCAGCATCTGGTCCGAGCCCGAGCGCCCTGCCAGAAGGTCCGCGAGCTCTCCGTTCATCCGGTCGACGAGGGAGGTTCGCAACAACATGCTCTGAACCTCGCTTGGTTGGCGTTCGAGCATCTCGGCGATCAGGTATTCCCCGATCGCCCTGTCCGTGCCCGAGAACTCAGCGACGAACCGCTCAGGGTCCGGGTGACCGCTGAGCGAGATCACTGCGAGGCGCAGACCGGCCGCCCAACCTTCTGTGCGGTGATACAACGCGGCTGCACCGGCGTCGGAGAGGCTGATCCCGGACGCAACGAGCAGCGCGCGGGTCTCCTGTTCGGTGAAAACGAGGTCGCCGGCTCGAATCTCGGCGATCTCGTCAGCAAGCCTCAGCTGGTGCAGCCTGAGCGGGGGATCCCGGCGAGACGACAGGACCACGCTCGTAGAGCGGGGCAGAACCGCCAGCAAGCGCTCGAGTTGCTTGAGGGCGTCAGCGGCTCGCAGCTCATGGAGATCGTCGATGATCAACACGAGCGGTTCGA
This sequence comes from uncultured Solirubrobacteraceae bacterium, assembly GCA_963712675.1. Taxonomy (GTDB): domain Bacteria; phylum Actinomycetota; class Thermoleophilia; order Solirubrobacterales; family Solirubrobacteraceae; genus Palsa-465. The sequence goes on along the minus strand of CAVQJF010000010.1, from coordinate 185,516 downwards.
CCTGCTCGGCGACCTCCGAAACGAGCGTGTCGACCACATGGTCGCCGTCGAGTGCAGTGCTCGCGGTAGGTTGTGTCTCAGCACCGATCGAGCGCGCCGGGCCACGGATCGCGTCTTGAACGGCGGACCAGAACCGCTGCGCATGCTTTTGGTCGCGGGCAACCGACACGAACGCGACGCGACGAAGGTCGGTCGAGCGGCCTGCCCACGCACGCAACAGCGAGGTCTTCCCACTTCCCGGCGGCGCCGAGATGACCGTCACCCGTTTGGTCACTGCGCGATCCAGCAAGTCGAGGAGGCCTTCCCGGTCGAGCAGGCCTCGGGCGCCCGACCCGTCTGTCGGGAACGGCTGCTCCGCGCATTCCCCTCTCTGCGTCGTCGTCAAACTGGCCATAGCGGCCGACGGGCTCATGGGTGAATCTGGGACCCGTAGCCCAGGTCGAGCCGGATCGATTGCACGACATGGAACGTGGTGCCGGCTGTGAAGACGTCGGCGGCCGCCAGCACGCCCGTGTACTTCTCGATGACCGGCGCCGCGGCGGCGGCCGTGACCGCGTCCAGATAGCCGTTCACTGCGGCCCACGTGTTCGCACCAGACTCAGCAAAATGCGGCGTCGGATCGACAGTGTCCAGCGCCTTCCTTGAGCTGTCCGCGATGTCGGCCATGTACTGCCGGTGCGTTGCAACATCATGGCGAGTCCCGAGCCGGCCCATGTGGCCGCCGATGAAGTGCGTCCAGGGGTAGGTAAGCGCGATACGTGCGGCCTCGATGTAACCGGGTACGTCCTCACTGAGGTTGCTCTGGCAGACCGGCGCCCAGCCGGGGTTGACCACGTCGACGAGCATCAGCGCGTTGTGGTCGGGCAGATGGATGAAGATGTTGTCCGGCGAGTGATTGGAGCCGTGCCAGGCCAGCTCGACGCGCTCGCCTCCGATCTCGAGGGTGCGGCGGTCCTGGAAGGTCTCCTCAGGTGCCGGCCTCGCGGGGTCGTCGTCACGGAGCAGCAGCTTCCGCGTCTCCTCGTGCCCGATGCGAGTGACGTCCCGACCGAACAGCGAGGACGCGCCGGCGTGATCGGCGTGGTGGTGCGAATAGATGAGATAGGTCACCTCGTTGCTGACGCCGTTGGTCGCGGCGATCTCATCCACCGCCCGCTGGATGTTGTGGCCGATGGTGGGCGGCGCGTCGAACAGGACGACGCCGTCAGGTGTCGTCAGGAACGCGGACTGGTAGGTCCCGTCCGTGACCCAGTACAGGTTCGCCTCGACTTTTCCGACGTAGTACCCGCGCTCGTTGAGCGCCGGGCCGAGGGCCGACCCGGGGATCGGCGCACTCGCTTTGTCGTTGCTCTGCACGCCGTGGGATCGTGCCGCCAATGCCTGGCGTTCGAATCCTTGGATGCCTTAGTCGTGACCCGAGCGTGGTGCTGAGTCATGCTTAGGCGGAATGAACGGACCGGTTCTGTCGTCGGGAGAGCGGTTGCTCGGGCGAGAGCGCGAGCGTGAGGTGCTCGACCGGCTCCTGGACGGCGTGCGCGGCGGGCGCGGCGGCGTGTTGGTGGTGCATGGCGAAGCGGGCGTGGGCAAGACCGCCCTCCTGGAGTACGCGGCTCACCCTGGGCGCGAGTTCCGGATTGCCCGGACGTCCGGGGTCGAGGCCGAGATGGAGCTCCCGTTCGCGGCGGTTCAGCAGCTGTGCTCCCCGCTGCTCGAGCTCATGGAGCGCCTCCCGCAGCCCCAGCACGACGCGCTCGGCGTCGCGTTCGGACTGATTGCGCGCCCCGCCCACCCGACGCCCAATCGGTTCCTGGTCGGACTGGCTGTCCTCGGTCTGCTAGCCGAGGCAGCCGAGGAGCAGCCACTCGTATGTGTCGTTGATGACGCGCAGTGGCTCGATAGTGCGTCCGCGCGGACTCTGGCCTTTGTGGCGCGTCGTCTCTTGGCGGAGAAGGTCGCCCTTGTATTCGCGACACGAGAGATCGGCGACGCGCTCGAGGGATTGCCGGAGCTCCACGTCTTGACACTGGGGCATCGTGATGCACGGACGCTCTTGGAGTCCGCCCTGCCGGCCCGGTTGGATGAGCATGTGCTGGATCGGATCGTTGTCGAGACCCGCGGCAATCCGCTCGCTCTGTTGGAGTTGCCGCGGGGGCTTACGCCGACGCAGCTCGCAGGCGGGTTTGGCCTGCCGGCGGCGGTGCCTTTGTCCGCGAGCATTGAGGAGAGCTTCACGCGGAGGCTCGCCAATCTTCCAGGTGACGCGGGACGCTTGTTGCTCGTGGCGGCGGCCGATCCCGTCGGCGACCCCGCACTCGTCTGGCGGGCGGCGCAGCAGCTCGGAATCCCCGAGTCGGTGGCGGAAACGATCGAAGCGGATGGGCTGTTGCATCTGGGCCCCCGGGTGGTTTTCCGTCACCCATTGGTGCGCTCGGCCGTATATCGGGCAGCCGGGCTGAAGGAGCGCCGCGCCGTCCATGCAGCCCTGGCGCAAGCAACCGATCCGGCGACAGATCCGGACCGCCGCGCCTGGCACCGCGCGCAGGCGGCAGCAATGCCCGACGAGGACGTCGCCGCGGAGCTCGAGCGTTCGGCTGGGCGGGCGCAGGCGCGCGGCGGGTTGGCGGCTGTCGCTGCGTTCCTCGAGCGCGCCGCCGAGCTCACGCCCGAGCCCGTGCACCGTGCGCAGCGCATGCTCGTGGCCGCTGGCGCGAAGCGCGATGCGGGCGATCCTGAGGCTGCGCTCGGACTGCTGGTAGGCATCGACGGCGGGGTGCTCGACGAGCTCGGGCACGCTCGGGTGGACCTCTTGCAGGCCCAGATCGCGTTGGAGCAACGGCGCGGCCAGGACGCAGGCCGCCTGTTTCTGAGCGCGGCGACCCGCCTCGAGCCGCTCGACCCCGAGCTAGCCCGCGAGACGTACCTCGAGGCCCTCGGGGGCGCCATGGCGAGCGACCTTGAGGTCGTCGGCGGCGCGCCGGCGGTTGCGGCCGCCGCGCGGGTGGCACCAACCGGCACCGCCCGGCCTCGCACGGTCGACGTACTGCTTGACGCGTTCGCAACGCGCGTGACCGACGGATACGCGGCAGCGGCACCGACATTCGCTCGGGCTCTCGAGCTTCTGCTCGCCACGGACATCGCCAGCGAGGACCGCAGTCGGTGGCTCTCGGTCTCCAGCGGCCGAAACAGCAACATGGTCGCGCTCGAGATGTGGGACGACGAGGCTTTGTACCTGCTGGCCGCTCGCCGAGTCCAGGTCGCTCGCGACACGGGCGCGCTCGGCCACCTGCCGTTCGCGCTGAGTTTCCTTGCCAGGAGCCACATGCTCGCCGGCGAGCTGACGGCGGCCGCGCTGCTGCTCGACGAAGCACGCCTGATCGCCGACGCAACCGGAAATTCCACCGTCGTGAACGCCCCGATGATTCTCGCTGCCTGGCGTGGCGAGGAGGGCCGAGCCTCTGAGCTGATCGAAGCAAGCTCCGAGGAAGCGGCCGCGCGGCGATGGGCGTCCAACAACTACGCGAGAGCCGTCCTCTACAACGGCCTCGGCCGACATCACGCCGCCCGCGATGCAGCCTGGGAAACGTTTCAGCCCGATCCGATCGGATACGGATCGTGGCTGCTGCCCGAGCTGGCCGAGGCGGCATCCAGGACCGCTGACCGAGCGCTGCTCGAGTCCACCCTGGAGTGGCTCTCGGAGCGAACCCGCGTCATTACCTCCGGCTGGGCTAGTGGAATCGAAGCGCGTGTGCGCGCGCTGCTGAGCGAGGGCGAGGTCGCCGAAAGTTTCTACCGCCAGTCCATCGAGCACCTCTCCGGTACGCGTGCGCGGCTCGAGCTCGCCCGGACTCACCTTCTTTACGGGGAGTGGCTGCGCCGCGATCGTCGCCGTCTCGACGCCCGGAAGCAACTACGCACCTCGTTCGAGGCCTTCACGAGCATGGGCGCCGGGGCGTTCGCGCGGCGCGCCGAACGCGAGCTGCTGGCGACCGGCGAGCGTGCCCGCAAACGGACCGCGGACACACTCGACCAGCTAACCCCGCAGGAGACCCAGATCGCGCGTCTTGCGGCTAGCGGAAATACCAATCGAGAGATCGCCGCTCAGCTGTTCATCAGCCCGAGCACGGTGGAGTACCACTTGCGCAAGGCGTTCCGCAAGCTCGACGTCAAGTCACGCACACAGCTTCACGACCGACTTTCGTAGTCCGGCGGCCGACTGCCTCCCGCTCCGGGGTCGCCTGAATCACCGGGATCTGGCGATGTCGCGTCACCCGCGCGCTGGCCGCGATCCCGCCGGCGAGTCATCGACCCGAGGAGAACGAGAGTCATGTCCGATATCGGCAACGGTCACGGCGGTCGCGCTGACGTAGTCATCGTGGGAGGAGGCTCGGCCGGTGCCGTCCTGGCCGCCCGCCTCAGCGAGGATCCGACCCGGTCGGTGCTGCTGCTCGAGGCCGGCAGGGCCTACGGCGTGGATGGCTACCCGGACGACCTGCGGGATGCCGCGCACGTGCCGGCCAACCCCGAGCACGAGTGGGGCTTCACGGCCCGCGGTGGAGCCGCCGCCCCGCAGATCGATGCCGCCCGCTGCAAGGCACTCGGCGGCTGCTCGGCCCACAACGCCACGGTCGCGATGCGCGCGCGGCCGAGCGACATAGCCGACTGGCAGCGACACGGCCTCGATGACTGGACGATCGAACAGGTCGTCGCCGCCTTCAAGGAGATGGAGAACACACCCGACGGCGATGACGCCAACCACGGGCGCACGGGACCGTTCCCGGTCCGACACCAGCAGTACGACGATCTGACCACGTCGCTGCGCGGGTTCATCGACGCGGCTGAGGCGGAGGGGTTCGCTCGGGTCGAGGATTTCAACGGACCGAACCCGGGCGGCGTCGGCGGGTACCCGGTCAACGTCATCGACGGCGTGCGTCAGAACACCGGGATGGTGTATCTCACCGAGGGGGTCCGCAACCGCCCCAACCTCAAGATCTCCGGGGATGTGCTGGTCGACCGGGTTGTGTTCGATCAGCGACGTGCGATCGGCGTCGTCACCGCAAGCGGCGCCGAGATTCCTGCGGGCGAGGTGATCGTCTGCGGCGGCTCATACGGGAGCCCGGCGGTCCTGCTGCGGTCCGGGATCGGTCCCGCCGCCGATCTGGCGGAGCACGGCATCGAGGTCGTGGCCGATCTGCCGGTCGGGCAGCGTCTCCAAGACCAGCCCTTCTACTACAACGGCTACGCCCTGAAAACGGACGCGCTCGACATGCGGCCGGCCGTCGGCGCCCTGCTGTGGAGGCAGTCCAGCGAAGCGCGAGGCGACGAGCTGGACGTGCACATCGCTGTGACGCACCTCCTACCGCCCCAGCTCAGCCCGACCGGCGGCGCGATCTCGCTGAGCGTCGCCGTGGTCAAGCCCGACTCTCGCGGGACCCTGCGGTTGCGCAGTCGCGATCCGCGAGAGCAGCCCGAGATCGACTGCAACTTCCTGGCCGAGGACCGGGACGCGCGCCGGATGCTCGAAGGCGTGAAGCTGGCCCGCAAGATCGGCCGTAATCCGGCGCTCGCTCGGTTCCTCGAGCTTGAGATCTTCCCCGGCGACGCCGTCGGAGACGACCAGCTCGCGGACGTGATCGCCTCCAACCTCGCTTCCTACGGGCACCCAACGGCGACGGCGCCGATGGGCGGTCCCGAGGATCCGTGGGCGGTCGTCGACTCGCGCGGTGCCGTCAGGGGGATCGACGGACTTCGTGTGGTCGATACATCGATCATGCCGGTCGTTGTATCGGTGGCGCTGAATCCCACGACGATCATGCTCGCCGAGCGGATCGCGAAGCTGGTCTACGGAAGTTCGCTCGGACCGATCGACAGCGGCGTTCAAGCGGCGCCGACAGCCTGAGCGCGCACGGCGATTCGGTCGTATCGGGCCCGCTCACGTCGAGGGGAGGGCGCGTAGGGCGTCCTCTCGCGGTGAGACCGGCCACGGGAGGGCGCCATGGCGACCATTTGCGGCCGGTCTCGCGACGGGCGTCGTAAGCGGCTGGGATCACCCGGATCCGGCGACGACCACTCACCTGGTTCGTTGAGAGATTCGCCGGGCCAAGCAATCGACCGAGAGGAGCGACATGACAAACGAAGAGTTCGTCCGCCAGGCGTACGCGATCGCAGAGGCCAGGGACATCCAGGGGTGGATTGACTGCTTCACCCCCGACGGCGTGTTCGTCGACAACTCCATCGCCGTGACCTACCGCGGTCCTGCCGAAGTGGCCAAGCCGGTCGAGTACTACGGCGCGGCCTTCTCGGACATGCACCGTGAGCTTTACAACGTCTACGTCAGCGGTGACGTGGTCGTGGTCCAGCTCGCGCTACAGGGCACGCACGACGGAGCGCTCCATCTCCCGTTCGGCATGCTCCCCGCGACCGGCGCGCGCATGGACGCTCCCTGCTGTGACGTGTTCACGCTCGTCGACGGCAAGATCAAGCAGTTCGACTGCTACCCGGAGGCCAGCGTGATCTTGACCCAGCTGGGGGTCCTGTCGAACTTGGGTGCGGCACTTCAACCGCTGGCCGCGTAGCGATCGGACGATCAACCATGAGCCTCACCGTTGACGTTCACCACCACGTCATTCCCGAGTTCTATTGGGATGCCTCGAACGAGGACGGGAACGCCGCCGGCGGCATCAATCCTCCTCGCTGGAGTCTCGACGGCGCGATCGCATATCTCGACGAGGCGAGAATCGACGTCGCGGTCCCATCGATCAGCGCGCCCGGAGTGCACTTCGGCGACGACGCAGCAGCACGGATCCTCGCGCGCCGGGCCAACGAATACCTCGCCGAGCTCAAACGGGACCGTCCGGACAGGTTCGGAGGGTTCGCGGCGCTGCCGCTGCCCGACATCGAGGGATCGCTCGACCAGATTGCATACGCGCTCGACCAGCTCGAGCTCGACGGCGTTTCGGTGATGACCAACGCCGACGGCAGCTATCTGGGAGACGGCCGCTTGGATCCGATCTTCGCCGAGCTGCAGCGCCGCGCAGCGGTCGTGTTCGTCCACCCGACCATGTCCCCCGATCCGATCGCGCACACCCTCGGTCTCCCTGACACGCTGCTCGATTTCCCTGTCGACACGTCGCGCGCGATCGCGAAGCTCCACTACAGCAACACGTTCGCCCGAACGCCGGACGTCAAATATGTGTTCGTCCACGCCGGCGGCACGATCCCCTACCTGGCCTCCCGCTTTGCGATCGTCGACGAGATGGACGTCATTCCGGGCGCGCAGGAGCGGGGAGCGTTCGCCGACGTCCTCCCCCGCCTCTACTGGGACACCGCGTCGGCGTTCGGCGACCCGGTGATCCACCTGCTGCGATCGGTCACGGGTCTCGACAACGTCATGTTCGGAAGCGATTACCCGTACCCCCGCGACGCGATCTCGATTGGTGGCCTGCGGCAGCTCGAGAACACCTCCGAGCTTGACGACGACGAGCGACGAGCGCTCCTGGGCGGGTCCGCCGCTCGGCTGATTCCGCGCCTCGCGCGAGTGGAAAGCACGCTCTGAAGTGAGCGACACCCTGCGCGACCTCACGTCGCAGCTCGAGCTCGACGAGCCGGGCGCCTGGCACGACGCCATCGCCCGCGGCCGGGACCTGGACGTGCGAAAGCCACGGCCCATCGTCGCGGATCTCGTCGGCTCTCGGCGGATGGGAGTTGGCACGCTCCTGTCGCCGGCGGACCCGATGGTCATCACGGACGGCCTGTGCTACCGGTTGGACGCCGGCATGTCTGTACGCCGAGTTTCCGCACTTGAGCGAGTGCGCTGTGCGACGGTCGTCGACTTTCGCCACGCCAGCCGATTTCCCATCGAGCGGCCCGTGCGCAGCGCCAACGTCGCGCGCCTGGCTGCAGACGTCTTCGGCGCACTACCCGAGATCGTGGCGGTGCAGCTGTCTGGCACGTTCAGCGGCGTGACCGTGCCGAACGGGATGTTCGGCCGGGCCGACGGCACAGCACTCGGATTCGTGACGTCCACCTCACCGGCCCAGGATTGGCGGCTCAGCTTCCTCACGGCCGACCGAACGTTCGGCGGACCGATCCTCGAGATCTCGATCGAGAGCGTCGAACTCGAGATCGTGGCCCCCCGAGTCGTGTACCAGGCTTTCGACTCCGTCTGACGCCGATGCTCGGCGATTGCTGAAGCCGGCGCGGCCAGGCATTCAGTCGATGCCGCGTGGTACGAGGCAGCGTAGTACTATGGACCCTCGCAGTCGACGCGGACAGCAGATGTCGCTCCGGCTTGGCAGCGACTCGACGATGAGCCAACGGCAAGACAAGCGCCCCGGGAAGCGATCAACCGAAGAGCTCGGCATGCCCGGAGCCTTCGAGGGCGAGACGGTCACCCGTCGACGGTTGATGACCGGCACGGTTCATTCGGCCGGTGCGATCGCCGCCGCTGCGATCACGCTCCCCGCGCTCGGCTTCGCGATCGGCCCCGTGTTCGACCGCCAGAAGGCCACGTGGCAGGAGATCGGCCCGCTGTCGGACTTCACCGACACGGACTACAAGCCCGTGACGATCACGATCGAGCCGGGGATCGGCGAGGCCGGCTACTCGCTCGCGTTCGTGCGCCGCCACGACGTCGCGATCGACGGACCGGTCAAGGACCAGTACGACCACGTGATCGCGATCTCGTCGCGGTGCGTGCACGTCGGCTGCCCGGTCCGGTACGTCGCGGCAGCCGCGTCCTTCGTATGCCCCTGCCACGGCGGCGTCTACAACTTCCTCGGGATCCGGACCGGCGGGCCGCCGCCGCGACCCCTGGACCGCTTCTACACCCTGATCCGCGATGGGAACGTTCTGCTCGGGCCGCGCTTCAGCGTCAACAACGAGCTCCGGCGCTTCGCCCCGCGGGACCCCGGCCAACCCCTCGACGGGATCGGCCAGTTCCTATACCCCTCGCGGCCTTCGACTGCGCCTGCACCTCCCGACGCCAAGTCATAGGCAGTTTGCACGCGTCGGCAGGTTGCACGCAAAGGCAGCTTGCACGCGACCTACGACGCAGTAGCGTAGTAGTATGTCCTACAAGGCGTAGTAGCTCCCGCCGGGAGCACGGGCCTCCGCACGGAGCGCTCGAACCTACACGGACATATCGCGATGAAGACCTGGCAGCAGAGACCTGGCTCGCCGGAACGCCCGACGAAGTCCTCGCGATCCTGACCGATCCCGACTCGATCTCGCGCTGGTCGCCGCTCTCGTACGAGCTGCTGGAGCTCGACGGCGAGCGGCTCGAGGCAGGTTCGCGAGCCCGGGTGCGTGGTGCTCTCAGCGGTTGCCCGCTCGAGTTCACCGTGCACGTTCACGAGGCACGTGACGGCCGCTTTGCTCTGCTTGCCACGGGACCCGTCTCGATCGATGCCGAGTACTTGCTGCGCCCCGCGCGCGGAGGCAGTCGGCTGCGCGCGTCAGTACGGGTCGGCGGGCGCGGCCTCGTCGGCACGGCGCTGGCCCGCGCCGCGGATGCGCTGCTCGCAGCGGGCCTCCTGCGAACGTCGGTAGGTCGGCTGGCCCGCGAGATGAGCGCGACCGTAGCGACATGACCGCGACCATCCTCGGCGCCTTCCGCGTCGTCGAGATTCGCAACAAGCTCCTGTTCACCGCGCTGTTGCTCGGCTTCTACCGGCTCGGCACGCACATCCCGGCCCCGGGCGTCAACTCTCAAGCTGTCAAGTCGATCCAGTCGAACTTCGGCAGCAACAGCATCCTCGGGCTGCTGAACCTGTTCAGTGGCGGCGGGCTGGGCCGGATCGCGATCTTCGCGCTCGGGATCACCCCGTACATCACCGCTTCGATCATCGTGCAGCTGCTGCAGGTCGTGGTCCCGTCGCTCGAAAAGCTCTCGAAGGAGGGCGAGGTCGGTCAGGCGCGGATCACGCAGTACACGCGCTACCTGACCGTCGGTCTCGCCTTCGCTCAGTCGATCGGCTACGTATTCCTGTTCAACAGCTTCCAGACGCAGGCCGGCCAGACACTGATCGCAAACTTCAACCTCGGGAAGGTGTTGCTGATCGTGATCTCGCTGACAGCGGGCACCGTGTTGCTGATGTGGATGGGCGAGCTGATCACCCAGCGCGGGATCGGCAACGGGATCTCGTTGATGATCTTCGCGTCCATCGTGGCCCGGATTCCGAATGGCGTGCAATCGTGGTCCACCAGCTCGAGCGCGACCGTCAAGGTCGCCATGCCGTTCATCGCCGTGGCCACGGTCGCCGCAATCGTTTTTGTGCAGGAGGGGCAGCGTCGGATCCCGGTCCAGTACGCCCGACGCGTGATCGGTAGGCGCATGACGAAGGGTGGACAGACCTACCTGCCGCTGCGGGTCAACATGGCCGGCGTGATTCCGGTCATCTTCGCCGTCACCCTGATGGCCGTTCCCGGCACCATCGGCCAGCTCGTCGGGCAGAGCAAGAGCGGCTTCGGGACCGACCTCGTGACCTTCTTCAGTCCGCGCGGTTGGCCCTATGTGATCGGACAGACACTGTTGATCGTGCTGTTCAGCTACTTTTACACCGCAGTCACGTTCAACCCGATCGACCAAGCCGAAAGCCTGAAGAAGTACGGAGGTTTCATACCCGGCGTGCGCCCCGGGCGGCCAACGGCCATATTCCTCGATCGGACCCTCGCGCGGCTGACCCTGCCCGGGGCGCTGTTCCTGGCCGCGATCGCCGCCCTACCGACTATCTTGATCAATCAGACGGCGGCGAACTTCTGCTTCGGCGGGACGTCGATCCTGATCGTGATCGGCGTGGCCCTGGACACGATGAAGCAGCTTGAGGCACAACTACTCATGCGCAACTACGAGGCGTTCCTCAAGTAGCCTCGCCGCCGCACTGCTCGACCAGGCTTTGGTACTCCGAGGCGGCCCACTCCTCGCGCTCGAGCGCTGCGACGTAATCGTCAAACGCCCGGGCCCGACCGGGCGGACCGACGTCCGCCCAGTCGCAGTAGGTCGCGTGCACGGCGAGGGACTTCTCAAGCCATCTCGCATAGCTCTGCTCGACGGCGGCGCGGCGCCGGCGAGACCGCGTGAGCACAGAATTCTTGAAACTCATGACCGCCTACTTTCTCCGCTAACTGATGTGATTCATGACTGTCATCCCGGCCTCTGTCTGAGGACCCGTTTCAGCCGACCACAGAGCGTTGTGCGGCTCTGCGGGGCCGTCGAGAGCCCCGCGACACGTTCTGCCGCACGCGAATCTGTCGTGGGCCGTCGAGCTCCGGCGGTGGCGGAGCCACCGTCCGTCTTGGCGGTATGCCGTATCCCAGTGAGCGCAGAGCGCGTGTCCACTCGCCCGGATGTGGACGGCCGATGATGACCACCACGAGCACATCGGGTCGGCTCGTGACGAACACATCGATGACCTCGGGAAAGGCGAACAGGTCACGCCGGATGTCAGTCACTCTGTCCCGGCCTTCTGACACTCGCATCTGATGGGTCTGCACTGGATGCCTCCGTCCGAGAGTAGGTGAGAACTACTACACGACATAGTAGCTCAGGGCATCGACCGCGTGCGCCAACTGCCACAGTTCGTAACGGATACTCAACGCACGCCCGGCGGGCGAGCACGGGCCGAGCGACCGGCGCGCACGACTGCCTCGTAAGCGCCCGGCGCTTGAGTGCCTCAGCGTCCAGCGCGGCGTACGGCGCCGGTTACCCGCCGAGCGGTGAACCGAACGCAGCCGGCAAATGGAAGCACGCCCGTCATCACCAAACACGGCTTTGAGGACAGGAGCGGGAGGTTGAATGTCGCGTGCGCCGAAGCGACGCCACTGAGAGCCCAGACGAGGACGACGACCGCGGAGAGGATCGCGAGCGACCCGACGAATAGCCCTGCGGGCACCCGCCAGCTTGTGGGGTGTCCCAGTAGCGAGTCGACGCGCTCGGGAGATACTCCGGCCGCGTCCGGAGGACCGTTGTCGTCGAACACCAGCAGCGCCGAGGCCAGATGCGCCTTGTGCCCCTCGCTGGCGGTCACGGCGGCGCGGTCCGCGGTGAGCTCTGCGAGATCCGCGTAGCGCTCGCAAAGCGGCCGTAGGACCGGAACAAAGAACAGAGCCTGGCTGAGAATCCGTGTCGCGGCGAACCGGAGCGGATCCCGGAGGCGTCGGTGGTGATACTCGTGCGCCAGCACCGCGCTGAGCTCCGGTTCGGTGAGCAGCTCAACGGTCCGCCGGGAGACGTACACGGCGGGACGCAGGTAACCGGCGCAAAACGCCTGGGGGCGCGGATCCGCGATCATTTTGACGCTTGGGTCACGGTCGAGCGTCTCAGCGACGCCGATCTCGGCGACAAACGTCCGGTACCGGCGCGCCTGTCCCCAGCTTGCGCGAATGGCCACAGCGATGGCCGCTGCCCCAACTGCGCCGACGGCGAACAGGAGCGCGCCCGAGCCATTCAAGGTCGGGTAGGTGAAGTACAAGCCGGCGAGCACAACCTGATGGACGCCGAGCTGGGAGTGGTGCAGCGATGCGATCGCGGCCGCACTCGCCGCGGCCGCAGCGCTCAGTCCGAGCGCGCCGAGCGCGAGCGCCAGAGCGAACACGTGGCGGTCCCGGATGTCAGGCTTCGCGGGCAAGGCGTTCCAGCGCCCGTCGGTGTTTCGCGTCCAGCTGAACCATCTGCCGGGCGATGTGCGCGAGCGCGACCTCACCGAATTGATCAACGATCGATTCAATCGCCGCTCCGGCCCGCAGGTTGGCGTAGTCACTTCGCTCGTAGACCGCCCGGTAGAAATCCGTCTTGCCCGATCGCCTGCGCGCGAGCATGCCCTTGCGGTCCAGGCGCCCCATGATCGTCATGTACGTCGTATACGCACGATCACGGTGGCCCCGGCGGTTCAGCGTCTCCATCACCTCACGGACGGAGACCTCGTCGTGACGCCAGACCTCTTCCATCACCTCTTCTTCCAGCTCGTGGAGTTCAGGCGGGATGTGGTCGTGCGAGGTTCGTTCCTGGGTTGCCATCCTGCGTCTCCCGTCGTCCGGTCCGGCTGTCAGCGTCGGCGATGCTGTAGGTGTTACTACGCTACATAGTATCTACCTTCGTCATCGCTTGCAACTTGAGCCCGTCTCCCCGAGCGTCGGGGCCGGCTCGCCGGCTGGAGATCAGGCGCGAGGGACCGCGCGCCCCGACCAGGCCCTGCGGGCGAAGTGCAGGATCGTCAGGCCAAGAGCGGCGGGGATCATCGCCAGCACTACGACGCAAGGCCGGCTCGAGAGAAACGGCGCCGCCAGAGTTGCCGAACCGCTCGCGACCTGCCCCGCCAGCGCGGCGACCGCCGTCATGAGGGCGATCACCGACAGTCCGGCGAGACACAGCAGCGCGGGAAAGCGCCAGCTCGGCGGTTCGCCGAGCAGGTGATCCACGCGAGCAGGATCGATCCCGACCACCTCACCAGACCCCGCGTCATCGGAGAAACTGAGCATCGCCCTGGCCAGCGCGGCACGGTTGTCCGTGCCGGCGTTGACCGCGCTCTCGTCGGCGCTCAGCTCCGCGAGCGCCTGATGGCGGCGAACGAGCTCTCGCAGGCCGGGCATGAAGAACAGCGCCCGGGCCAGCACCCGGCCCGTGGCGAGCCGCAATGGGTCGCGCCGGCGCGCATGGTGGCGTTCGTGCAGGATCACTGCCTGAAGTGCCGGCTCATCGAGAGTCGCCACCGCGCCGCTGGAGACGTAAACGCGAGGCCTGACGAGCCCGGCGCAGAACGCGCACGGTCGCTCGTCCTCGAACATGAAGGCGTCGCCCAGCAGCTCGGGGTCAGAGGCCCTCAGGCACCGCCCAAATCGGACTGACCCAGCAAGCTCCCGCGCCGCGCCGAGCACGGCCATGACGGTTACAGCCAATCCGAGCAGAGCCAGGAAGACGACCACGACCGCCGCGAAGTTCGCGGCGGGATAGCTCAACCTCTGACCGAGAACCGAGATCTGATGCGACGTGGCATCAGGCGTCACCCGCCACGTCTCGACCAACCGGACGATGACAAACACGGCCGACGCCAGACCCTGCGCTCCGAGCAGTAGCCCGGCCCGGGAGACTCGACCCGCCGCGGTCGCCGCGGGCTCTCCCGCCACCCCGGGCCGCGTGGGGCCCGAGTTCCCCCTGCTCGTCTGGTCCGCCAGAGCCATCTCCTACCAGGAATCGTAAACCACCCGGGTGGACCGCTATCCTCGTTGTTGATGGCGAATCGCCCAAAAAACCGGGGTGGGCGCACATCAGTCCCCCCAGTTCTGCACGAACTCGAGTCCGAGGTCATGGAGCAGCTCTGGAAGAGCGGCGAAGCGTCCGTGCGTTCGGTCATGGAGGCACTCAACAAGGCCGCCGATAAGGACCGCGCGTACACGACCTATATGACGATCATGGCCCGGCTGCACAAGAAGGGGCTGTTGATCCGCCGACGTGAGGGCAAGGCCGATTACTACGCGCCCGCGTACGACCGCGATCAGTACATGACCCTCAGGGCGAGCGCCGAGGTCCAAGACCTCGTCTCACAGTACGGCGATGTCGCGCTCAGCCACTTCGCCGAGCAGATGGCGAAGCTCGATCCCGCCCGCAGGCGGGCGCTTCAGCGTCTAGCGCGCAAGTCCTGATTCATCACGGCGGCTTGCGTCCGCCCCCGCACGCCGTAAACTATTACGGTGTGTAGTAGACATGTGAACAGCATCTGCTACCGTGCGTAGTAGATGCTGTCATGAGCCTCCCATTCGCAGCCATCAGCCATCTCACGGCTGGCCGTTCCCAGATCGGGACGTCGCTCAGCTTCCATCTGTTCTTCGCGGTGCTCGGCGTCGGACTGCCGCTGATGATGCTCGTCGCGGAAGGGATGCACCTGCGCACCGGCGATCCGGTGTGGCGCGCGCTGGCGCGACGCTGGTCGAAGGTGTTCGCTGTGCTGTTCGCGGTCGGCGCAGTTTCCGGGACGATCATCAGCTTCGAGCTCGGCCTGCTGTTTCCACGGTTCCTCGCGTACGCAGGCGGGATCATTGGTCTTCCGTTTTCGCTCGAGGGGGCCGCGTTCTTCATCGAGGCCATCTTCGTGGGCATCTACCTCTACGGCTGGGATCGGCTGTCCCCACGCCTGCACTGGCTCGCCGGATTCCCGATCGCGATCTCGGCCGTGGCGTCGGCCTTCTTCATCGTGACAGCGAACGCCTGGCAGAACGCGCCAAGCGGGTTCCGAATCGTTCACGGTCACGTGACGCACGTCAACCCCATCGCGGCGATCTTCAACCCCGCCTGGGCGACCGAGACCTCGCACGTGGTTGTCGGTGCCTATCTGGCGACGGCGTTCGGCGTCGCCAGTGTCTATGCGGTGGGAATGCTGCGCGGACGCCGCGACCCCTACCACCGCAAGGCACTTGCGTTGGGTCTCTCGATGGCGGCGATCCTTGCGCCGCTCCAGGTCGGAGTCGGCGATCTGCAGGGCCGCACCGTTGCCGCTCATCAGCCAGCCACGCTTGCCGCGATCGAGGGCATCACCCACACCGAACACGGGGCCGGCCTGAATGTGGGCGGTTTCCCGCTGCCAGGGCACAACGGCACGGTCTTGAACGTCAAGGTCCCGAATCTGCTGAGCCTGCTGGCCTTCGATACGCCAAACGCAACCGTGCGCGGGCTTGATTCCTTCCCCAAGGTCGATCGCACGGCCCTCGCGGGGTGGGTTCGCATCGCCTTCATCGGCATGGTCGGGATCGGCACTGGGCTGGTGGCGCTGAGCCTGTTCTACTGGCTTCGCCGCCGTCGCAACGGACCTGGCCCGGAGGATCGCTTCACACTGATGGCGCTCGTCGCAGCAGGGCCTGCCGCATTCCTAGCCAACGAGTTTGGCTGGCTCGTCGGCGAGCTCGGCCGCCAGCCATGGGTCGTCTACGGAGTCTTCCGAACCTCAAACGCCGTCACGACCGCACCCGGCTTGGGGATCACCTTCACCGCCTTCACGCTGCTCTACGTCGGTCTGAGCGCTCTCACCGTCTGGAGCGTGCGAAGAATCACTGCGAAGCCCATCGAGGGCCTCCCGGCCACGCCAGTCCTGATGGCGGCCTGAGATGAGCCTCCCGGACCTACTCGCCCTCGTTCTGGCCGTGTCGCTCACCGCCTACGCGATGTTCGCGGGCGCAGACTTCGGCGCTGGCGTCCTCGACCTGTTGGCCGGCAAACGCGAGCCCGAGCGCGGGGCGATCGCGGCCGGCATTGGGCCAGTGTGGGAGGCGAACCACGTCTGGCTGATCTTCTCGATCACGATCCTCTTCTCCGCTTTTCCGGCCGCGTTCTCAGCGCTCGGCACGGCCCTGCTGGCTCCGTTCACCGTCGCGCTGCTGGCGATCGTGCTGCGCGGAGCGGCGCTCGGCGTGCGCTCCAGCCAGGAGCCGCAGACTCCCGGCCACACCCGGCTCAGCCGGCTATTCGGAGCAGCGAGCCTGACGGCACCACTGGCGTTCGGACTGGTCGCGGGCGGGCTCGCCCAGGCGTCCAGGACCGCGCCTGCCAGGCCCAACAGCGCGGCATCGATCCCCTGGACGGGCCCGTTCGCGATCACCGTCGGCGGACTCGCGGTCGTCCTCTGCGTGCAGCTCGCCGCCGGCTTCATGACTCTCAGGCTCGCGCGGGGGGATCAGGCTCAGCTGGCCGAGCGGTTCCGCCGCAAAGGCCTTCAGGCCGGTGGCGGCGTGCTCGTGCTCAGCGCGATCGCGCTCGCGGTGGCGAGCTCGGCGGCGCCGGCGCACTACCACCGGCTGACAACGGTCGCTTTGCCGCTCGTGATCGTCGCTCTCGCGGCGATGCTCGTCTCACTTGTCGCGCTCGCCCTTCGCCGCTACGCGGTCGCTCGCACCGCGACTCTCGCCACGGCAGCGGCCTTGATGTGGGGCTGGTTCGTGGCCCAGTCGCCGAATCTGATCGGGACCCAGCTGACGCTCCACACCGCGGCTGCAACGCACCCCGCGTTGACGGCGATCGCGATCGCCGGCGGAATCGTTCTGCTCGCCGCGCTTCCTGCCTTCTACCTGCTGTTCGTCATCTTCGCCCGCGCCGTGCCGGAGGTAACCCAATGAACCCGTTGACAAGACTTTCAGGACTCGATCGCCGCCCGCTTGCAGGCGGCGCCGTAATCACGTGGGTCGCGGCGTCGCCGTGGCTGTGGGATTTTGCCGGCAGCCACGCCGCGGTCGCCAACCACGTCTTCGTGGTGTTCACCTTTGGCCCGCTCGCGCTCCTGATCGCCGCGCTGCGCCCGGCTGCCCTCGTCACGATGGTCGGAGGTCTGTGGCTCGTGCTCAGTCCGTGGGTGCTCGGCTACGCCACCAACCATCAGGCCTGGTTGAACGAGTTCGTCGCTGGCCTGCTGCTGGTCGTGCTGTCGGCGAACGCCGCCGATATCCGCGTACCTGCTCCTGCGCGCCGGCGGCGCGTGGCCCGGTCCGGGCGGCCGCCGGTACCGCGACGGGCGACCCTGCCGGCAATCAGGCATAGCCACAGTGGACGCCGCGGGCCGTAGTCACAGCGCAGCGACGACTCGCGCGATTGGTCTGGCGAGGTGGCTCGTCATCCCAGCGATCGCGGTCGCTTTCCTGGCGATTCCGGCCGTGGCCGGTCTTCCGGGACGCCTGGTCTCAGGGTGCGGGAAGTGGATCGGGCTGGCGGTCGCGCTCGAGGCGTTGTCGGCGCTCGGCTTCGTACTCGTCTTCAAGTTGGTCTTCGGTCCGCAGCTGGGCTGGCGCCGGGCCTCGGCCGCTGGGCTGCGGGCGCTCGGCGCCGCCAGCTTACTTCCGGCTGGCAACATCGTTGGACCCGTGATCGGAGCCCGATCCGGCGGGGGCGACACCCGGGTCGCCGGGCTGACGCGATCGACGATCGCGCTCACTGTCATCACTCTCGCCCCGGGCGTGATTGTGCTCGGCGCGGTCGCGCTAGCGCTGTGGCTCGGCGTGATCCACGGTCCCCACGATGGCCTGCTCACTCTGCCCGCGGCTGCCTTCACGCTGGGGTTCGTCGCCGCCGTGTCGCTGATCGGCAGATCGTCGCCGGGCCGCCGGCAGCCCTCGGGCAAGGCGGGAGCGCTCCGGCGGTCAGCAGGACCGCTCGCCGCGGCCCTCAGACCGGTGTCCGATGGCGTCGTCGAGGCGCGATGCGTGCTCGTCGAGCGGAACTGGAAGCTCCTCGGTGCCGTCGGCTACTACGCGTTCGACAATGCCGTTCTCTGGGCGGCGTTCCACGCCTACGGACACACCCCGGCACCGAGCGTCATCGTGATGGGCTACCTCGTGGGATCGCTCGGCTCCTTGCTGCCAACGCCGGCAGGCCTCGGCGCTGCGGAAGGAGGCTTGATCGGAGCGCTCGTGTTGTACGGCGCACCGGCTGGCCCGGCGGCGGCCGCAGTGCTCCTCTATCGAGGCGTCTCGCTCCTGTTGCCGCTGGCGCTCAGCGCGTGCGCATGGGCGCTGCTGCCTGCAGCCAGGCTACGTTTGCGTGCTGCAGACCGGCGCGCCCGGAGATCACCACGTCGCGCTCCGGCTGCTCCGCGTGTCGCGGCCGGTGGATGATCGCCCCATCAGTCGTCCCAAGTACCTCTCAGCAGCTCATCCGCCAGCTCTTCACCGATGTCCCGGCGTCCAGCGCGCCGGCGATATCGGCCGATCGCGTCGAGCATGTCGTCGACGTCGTGGTCTTCCACGTCGGCTGCGGCCTGCTCGCGGCCGCGGTGGAGCTCACTGTCTGCGCGATGCGGAGCGGGCTTCCGGTCATGCACGGTCCGCCGCATGTGCGCGACGATCAGTACAACCGAGGCGGCGGATGCGGCCAGCCAGGAGATCAGGAAGATGACGGCCGTCATCGGCCCGTTAGACCGGGGCGCGGGTCTTTGCCGTTGACCATCTCACCTATCTACTATAGTGCGTCGTAGATTCTCCGGCCACGACACGCGGTCAAGCTTTGCCCGGCCGTGGGCCCGTCTCTCTTGTTGCCCGGCGGGAAGGTTCGCCGCCCAATAGCGTCCTCACAACTATGAGCTGTAGTAGAGGTTCAAGTGATGAGACCGAGCTCGCCAAGTCGGCTATGAGTCGATCGACGACCTAAGGAGACGGACCATGTTCACCGGCTTGCCACCCAGCCACGACCCTCCGCCGCGATGACGCGGAGACACCTACAACTGATCGCCGTTGACGACAGCGACGGCGCTGTACCGCCACGCCTGGCATCTGCGCGCAAACGCCAGGCGCTCGAGCTGTTCGAGGGACTGCCCCGCCATTACGATCTGATCGCGGCTCTGTTCAGCTTCGGGCAAGACCCTCGCTGGCGGCGCGCGATGGTCCGAGCGATCCGCCCCTCGGTCGAGGATCGGGTGCTGGATGTGGCGACCGGAACCGGCATGGTCGCCGAGGCGCTCGTCCGCCGCAGCGGCTGCACGGTCGTCGGGCTGGACCAAAGCGAGCCGATGCTGGCACGCGCTCACTACCGGGTTGACGGCGATCCAGTACTGCGAGACCGCGTCACGCTGGTGCGCGGTGAAGCCGAACAGCTCCCGTTCGTCGATGCGGAGTTCGACGCGCTGACGTTCACCTACCTGCTCCGCTACGTCGATGATCCCGCGAGGACGATGCGCGAACTCGCGCGTGTGGTGAAGCCGGGCGGTCGGATCGCCTCGCTCGAATTCGGAGTTCCGCCACGGCTCCCCACGCGGCTGCTGTGGCGCTTCTACACGCGGGCCGGCCTGCCGCTGCTCGGTCGCCTCGTTTCGCGCGACTGGCGCGAAGTCGGGCGCTTCCTCGGCCCGAGCATCGCCGGGGTTTACGAGCGGTACCCGGTCGAGCGTGTCGTGGAGCTTTGGCGCAACGCCGGTATCACGTGTGTGCACGCCCGACGGATGAGCCTCGGCGGCGGGTTGGTCATGTGGGGGATCAAGGGCGATGTCAGCTCAGCGGCTTGACAGACCGGCCTTCTATGCCCGCGGCGGCACCGTCGGTAGTGATCTCCTCACGCTTCTGCATCCGCCCTACACGGCGTGGCATCTGAGCTACGTCGCGCTGGGCGCAGCGGCGGCCCCGAGAGTCCATGGCGACCGAGTAGCCGCCGCGCTGCTGGCTTTCTTCCTCGCCGTGGGCGTGGGCGCCCATGCATTCGACGAGCTCCACGGCCGGCCGCTGCGTACGGGGTTCTCGAACCGTGCGCTCGCATTCATCGGGGGCGTCGCCCTCGTGAGCGCGACCGCGATCGGAGTCGCGGGGGTGGTGACAGTGTCGATCACGCTCGTCCCCTTTGTCGTGTTCGGCACCGCGATCTGCCTCGCATACAACCTCGAGCTGTTCGGTGGGCGCTTTCACAGTGACGGGTGGTTCGCGCTCGGCTGGGGCGCGTTCCCGGCGCTGACGGGGTACTGGGCGAACGCGCCCGGCTTCACGCTCGCCGGCGGACTCGTGGCCGGGGCTTGCTTCGGACTCAGCGTTGCGCAACGGCGTCTGAGCACCGCGGCCCGGCTGCTACGACGCAGAACGGCTTCCGTCACCGGCGAGCAGCGGCTTACGGACGGCACCACGCTCGAGCTATCCCGCGCGGCCATGCTGGCCCCGCTCGACGGGGCGCTCCGGGCAGCGTCTGTCGCGATCACGCTACTTGCCGCCGGCCTGCTCGCAGCTCGACTTACATGATCTCCGCTGACCGGGAAGGTTCTACTATGCCTGGTCGTCCTACATAACGTAGTAGTTATCCAAAAAAAAACAGATCGGAGATCTCGTGATTACGCGGATTGCACTCGTCGGGACGACCGCATTGCTCGCCATGAGCGCTGCGACGACGGCGATCGCGGGCGCGCGCCCATCGAGGCATCGTCACCCCGCCGTACGGACCCACACAGCCACCAGCCAGCCAGACCAAGTGCTCCACTGGAACCAGGAATTGCAGACCGTGCTCGTAGCAGCGGGCGCCCAGCCAGCCTCGATTCATCCAACCCGCACGCTCGCGATCACCCAGATCGCGGTGTACGACGCCGTAGACGGGATCGCCGGCAGCGGCGAGCCGTTCCTCGTCGGTCGCCGAGCACCACGGGGCGCATCGGCCGATGCCGCTGCGGCAGCCGCCGCACGCACCGCGCTCGACGCGCTGCTCCCCACCCAGCAGCCCACGATCGACGCGTTCTACCAGAGCTCGCTCGCCCAAATCGGTTCCGGGGAGCGGGTTGACCGGGGCATCCGGTTCGGCGACCAGGTGGCGAATGCGGTTCTCGCCGCGCGCGCTAACGATGGTGCCAACGCCACGCCGCCGGTGTTCACGCCGGCGACTGGTCCAGGCGAGTACCAGCTGACCCCGCCGGCGTTCGCGCCTGCCGGGTTCACGCAGACGCCGCACGTCGCTCCCTTCGTGCTCCGGAGTGCGAGCCAGTTCCGACCGCCAGCGCCGCCCGCACTGACGAGCCCCGAGTACGCCGCGGATTTCGCCGAGGTCAAGTCGCTCGGTGAGCTCAACAGCACGACGCGCACAGCTGACCAGACGGCGATCGGCAAATTCTGGGGCGCCGCCCCGATCTGGATCGTTTGGAACCAGATCGCCGACCTGGCAGCCGTCGGCTTCCACAACAGCCTCGAGCAGAACGCCCGGTTGTTCGCCGTTCTGGATACGACGCTTGCCGACAGCGCGATCGCGCTGTACGACGCCAAGTACGCATACCACCGCTGGCGTCCGATCACCGCGATCACTGCAAGTGACCAGGGCAACCCGAACACGATCGCCGACCCCAGTTGGCTGCCACTGGCAAACACGGCCAACGACCCGAGCTACCCTGGGGCACACGCCGAGTTCAGCCAGGCCGCCGCGACGGTGCTGCAGGACTTTTTCGGCACCGACGTGTTCTCGTTCTCGCTGACCAACGCCACGGTCGGGATCAGCCGCTCGTTCAGCAGCTTCTCCCAAGCCTCGGACGAGGCGTTCGCAAGCCGCATCTTCGCCGGCCAGCACTTCCGGTACGACGAAAACGCGGGACGAGCGCTCGGCGGTCAAGTCGGTGACTACGTGGTCGACCGTGCATTTGGTGCACGCGCCAACCGCGGCCGTCAGCACAGCCGCTAAACGGCTTCCGCCGGTCGCCGACTCTGGCGCCGGCTACACGCCGAAGTCTCACCGGCCGAGCAGGCTGACCGCTTGGCGATCCGCGAGCTGGTCGACGAGTACGCGCAATGCGCCGATCGCCGCCTCGCCGAAGGACAGAAAGCGCTTTTCACCGAGGACACCCACTTCGTCGTGTACATGGACGGACCGGGCTCCGAGCCCACGCAGGTCATCGACGGCCGAGAGGGCCTCACGCCGGTGTTCGAGGACCTCAACCGCTACGAGCGCACACAGCACTTCAACGGCCAGAGCACCATCTCGCTCGACGGGGACCGGGCGACCGGCGAGAGCTACTGCATTGCCCACCACCTGTTCACCGAGGACGGGGATCGCAAGCTGATGCTCGCGCATCTCAGGTACGGGGACACCTTCGTCAAGCTCGACGGCGCGTGGCTTTTCGCCGAGCGCAACCTCTACGTCGACTGGATCGAGACAAAGCTCTCGCACCCCTAGCGCGGTGCGAGGGCGCCAACCTCAGCGGTCGTCTCGGACGACTACGGGAGCTTCTCGGCCAGGACGTCGACCTCCTCGATCGTCGGAGCTGTGGCCAGGAGCTCAGGCGCCGCCTCCATGAGGGCCGCCGCGACCTGACCGGAGAGGTGTGCGTCGCGCCCGGCGTCGCTCGGGAAGGCGTCAAAGATGCCGAACCGCGCAGGGCCGAGCCGGATGGCGAACCAAGCGGTCGTTTCCGGCTCATCCCGGACGACTGGGAGAGCGCCTCTCAGGAATGTGGCGACTTCATCCTCCATGCCGGGTTTCGCCTCGAGCGTGACGAGTAGGCCTACGGTGTCCATGGCAATTGGCTCCTTCTTGGTGTGGGTGTGGACCGGGATTGTGATCTGAGTCGAAGCCACGTCGCGTGGCCGCGTTGGTTGGAGAGCCACGGCGCACGGGCTGGGGGCTCATCGCCCCCAGCCCGTGCAGTGCTGGCATTTGACTCGAGGATTGCAGCCGGGATCAGTTCGTGGCGATACCGGCGGTCCCTGTAGTCGGGAGTGATACCGGCGAGCCGGCCAGCTCGGTCAGGTTTCCACCGTTGACGGTGAACTCGCCGACCTTGCCGGTCCTGCTCTCGTCGACGTACAGCGTGCGGCCGTCGGGGCTGAGCCGTGCGTCTACCGCGCCAACGCCGCCGGTGGCGCTGACGGGAGTGCTGCCGAGCAGCGTCAGCGCGCCGTCGAGCGCGATCGCGTACCGCGAGATCTCGCCCGAGGCGGTGTTCACGGTGAACAGGAACTCTCCGTTGGGCGTGATCTCGACCCAGCACGGTGCCGTCTGGAGATCGGCGAACGGTGAGGATCCGATCGACGACAGGACGCCGTCTGGCGAATCGGCGAACGCCGAGATCGTGCCATGGCCGGTGGTTCCGGCCGCCGCATCGTTGTGGGCGTTCGAGACGAATAGCTGGTCCGGGTTCGTCGGGCTGAACTCGCTGCCGAACGGACCGACCCCCTGGGCGGCGAATGGCGCCCCCTGTGCGGCCGTCAACAAGCCGTTGTCACCGACGGTGAAGCTGTCGATCAGCGATGACCCTGCCTCGGTACCGACGAGCTTGCGGCCGGTGCCGTTGAACAGGACATCGGTCGGCTGGGCGCCATTCGCCAGCACGACCGTCGAGCCGGCCAGCGGGCTGAGCTGGCCGTGATGGAGGGTGAGGCCCGTGTAGTTGGGGCTTGTCGCGCTGGCGTTGGCCACGTACACCAGGTGGTGGTAGACGGCGACGCTGACGGGCAGCTGGCCACCGGAGGAGGCGACGTTCGTCAAGGACAGCGAGCCGTCGTGCTGGATCCTCAGTACCGAGATCTGGCTGCTCCCCGCATCGACGGCGAGGACGTACCGCCCGTTCGCTGTGACCTGGATCGCGCCTTGAGACGCGAGCCCGCTTCCGGTCCCGGCCCCGCCCGCGCTGAACGGGGATCCGGTCGCGGGTGTCAGCGACCCGTCGGCGTGGCGGTCGAAGGCGCCGATGGTATTGGTGCCGGCAGTGTTGTCGTTGACGTAGACATGGCCGACCACCCGCGAGGTGGTAGGTGCGGCCGAGGCGGTAGCAGGAACGACCGTGGCCGCAGCTCCGATCGAGCCCAGCAGCACCATGCTGAGACTTGTGCGTTTGAGCAAGCGTGAGACAACGCGCATTGCATTTCTCCTAATGGCTTGGGGTTTGCCCCTATCGGCCGGTCCCACAGGAGTGCGCGGTGAGATGTTCGCACTCGGCGTTGGACCGCAGGGTCCAATCAGTTGACCAGGCCTCCTCGTGCCCGTCAAGGAAAACCGGGCGACCGACTCGCCCCGTTAAGAACTCCGCAGCAGTCAGTTAAGAATTGCGCAGGTGCGCGATCGCACCATCGAGCGCCGCCTTCAGCTGCGTGCTGTCGCGGCCGGTCTTGGCGAGCAGCAGGCCACCCTGGATCGCCGCCAGCGTCGTCGTGGTGAGGGCCTCGAGGTCGGCATCGGGCGCCAGCAAGCCGCGCTCCTGGAGCCCCGTCAGCGCAGCGCCGATCGCATCCCGCCAACGATCGAACGCTTCGCTCAGCGGTACCCGGAACCGCTCGTCGGAATCGGACAGCGCAGCCGCCAGCGTGCCGATCGGACAGCCGCCACGGGCGCCTCGCGCGTCGACCATCGCGACCATTCCGTCAGCCCAGCGCACAAGGCCGTCCCAGTCCCGCACGTCGCCGAGAGCATCCACCTGTGCGCCGAGCACCACGGCCGACTGGTGATCGATCACGGCCTCCACGAGACCGTGTTTGTCGCCGAAGTAGTGATACAGCTGACTCTTGCTGGAGCTCGTCGCGGCGCGGACGTCGTCGAGGCTGGTGCCGGCAACGCCCCGATCGGCGATCAGCGCGGCGGCTGCGGCGACGATCCGCGCCCTGGTCTCGCGGCCCTGATCCGTGACGGCAACGTTGCCCATACCGGCGATCTTACTCCGAGCTGGACCCAATGGTCCAGTTGCCGTGCGCAGCCTGTACAGTCCATTGGACTATTCAGTCCAACCATCCACGAGCCACAGGAGACCCCGCATGAGCCCAACGATCCAGGAGCAAGCCGACCAGATGCAGGCCGCCTCGTTTGCGCGACTCCCGGCTGAGGTCATCGAGGCCTTCGCGCGCGATCGAGGAAGGATGATCGAACGGGGCGCGCCCCCTGACGCGGTTGCCCACGGTGACCTGCTGCAGGACTTCATCCTCCCTGATGCCACCGGCAAGGACGTGTCCCTGTCTGGACTCGTCGCCGATGGCCCAGCGGTGCTCGTCTTCTACCGCGGCGGCTGGTGCCCGTACTGCAACCTCGCGCTCCGTCAATACCAGGCCGAGCTCGTCCCGCAGCTCAGTCGTTACGGCGCCGCCATGGTGGCGATCAGCCCGCAGAAGCCGGACGAGTCGCTGAGCACAGCCGAAAGGCACGCGCTGGAGTTCCCCGTTCTCTCGGACGCCGGCGCCCGGATCACGAGCCGGCTCGGCATCGCCTTCCAACCCGCCGAGGATGTACTCGAAGCGCAGCGCGCGCTCGGCCTAGACATCCGCGAGCGCAACGTCAACGGCGCGAGCGAGCTGCCGATGCCGACCGTCCTGGTCGTCGATACGAACCGCATCGTCCGCTTCGCCGACGTCCACCCGGACTACGCCAGCCGGACCGAAGTCCCAGCGATCATCTCGGCCCTGGAGGAGCTGTAGTTTCGCGGCGCCAGGCCGACGCGAGAGCCGTCGTCCCGGGCGCGTTGCGCAGAACGCGGACTGTGCCTGTGATCGTCAGGAGCGTGAAGACAATCGCGCTTAACACGCACCAGGTGCAGATCGCGTGGATCGTGAAGAGCTCGCGGTATGTGAGGTACATGCTGAACGCGAACGCGATCAGCGTCAACGCGTAGCCGGCGAGCAGCGACCGCTCACCGGGTAGGCGCAGCAAGATGAAGATGAGGACGTAGCTGATCAGGCCGAGGAGCGCCACCGGCGCGCCGAGCAGGCTGGCGTAGCGGGAGGTCTGGACCGTCTCGCAGCCGTGGGAGATACCGCAGATCGGCTGCAGGCCCGCGTAGTGGACGTACGTCAGATAGCCCGCGATCCCGATGCCCGCGAGCACGGGCGCCTCACTGGTCCGGCGCAGAGTCGTGTCGCTCATCGTGATGCCCCCAGCAGCTGGTTGACCGCCGCCGCGAACGGGGCCGGCGAGAGCGCCGAGGGCTGGAACCGACGCAACGCGCCGCCGGCTTTACCGATCAGGAACGAGGGGGTCGCCGCGATCCCGTCGCTGGAGGCGAGTGTGTTCGGCGCCTTCAGCGCGTTGTCGGCGGATGGCGCCTGGCTCGCGCTCAGCGCCGCGGACACGTTCAGGCCAGGCACGGCGTCAAACAGGCGCCGGAGGTAGGACGGCGTCACGTAGCCCGTGTTCTCCGTACCTTTCGATCCGGCCGGATATATCTGTCGGCGCGTACTGGTACCTGCTCTACCCGGTGCACGACAACATCTTCCGGGCGATGCTCCACGGGCTTCGCCGCGCGACCATTGCGGCGCCCGACGCTGCCGGCGACACCACCTCCGGGGCCCCGGCGCAAGCGAGATCGGCCGCGCGGGAACCAACGGCACCCCATGGCCGCGCGAGGTCACCAGGGACACTGGAAGCGGCCTAGGCACGGCGCAAGGCCTGCAATGCGAATCACTGCAGCAGCCTCCGCTGGCACCGTCTCGCCGTCCATCGCCAGAATCTCGACCATCTCTTGCTCGAACTCCGGCGACTCCCGGGACGCCGCCGACATCGGAGCCCCGTGGCGCCTAGTCGAGATCGACGCCGTCGTCCTCGCCCGCCAGCACGGCGGGACCGAGGACCTGAGCGAGGGTCAGCGCGCAGGTCAGCTCGATCGGACGGTCGGTCACCTTGCGCCCCAGCATCTCCTCGGCGCGCTTGACCCGGTAGGCGACGGTGTTCTGGTGCACGTAGAGCTCCTTGGCGGCCCGGGTCGCGCTGCCACCGGAGCTCATGAATGCCAGCACCGTCTCGCGCAGGCGTTGCGCCGGCTCCGCCGGTGAGGCGAGCGGCCCGAGCTCGCGGACGACGAACGATCGTGCCCGGACGAGGTCGCCGGCGAGCAGCGAGACCAGCTCGACTTTCGCGTAGCTCGTCACCGCCGCGCCACCGGCGAGCGATCCGATTCGCGCGGCCTGGAGCGCCTCCGTGTGGGAGCTCCGGAATCCCGCAAGCCCGTGCCCGGGCACGCCGAAGGCGACCAGCACCCCCGGCGGCGGCTCGTAGCGCTCGAGCCCATCCGTCGCCGGCGCGCCGAACGATCCACACCAAACGTCGAACCGTGCTGCTCCGGACGCCACGACCAGTGGCTGGCCCGCGCCGAGTGCGGCGGCGGCCTCCTCGACCGCGCGTTCGAGTCCCCGAATCTCGCTTCCCGAGCTCGCGACGCGGAGCGCGGTGTGATGCCGGCCGAGCTCGTACCCGAGCCGGCGCGAGGCGACCTCCTCGTCGATCGGTTCACCGGCGAGGATCGCGCGGACGGTCTCAGCCCGCAGCTGAGACGCGCTGCGCATCATCCGTTCGCGCTCGGTCCCGAACTCTTCCACGAGCACGTCGGAGACCTTGTCCACGTATGCGAACATGAACGCGGAGCTCTGGTCCTGGCCGGCGGCGAGCTCGCCCGAGTCCTCGATCCGCTCCTGCAGCGCTTGGGACCACCGCTCCCACAGCCACGCGTGACCGAGCCGGTAGGAGCGCAGCAGCGCGGCCAGCGGAATGCCGCGGCGGACGTTGCCGCGGAGGAACTCCAAGGCCCCATGCGGGACGACGACGTCGTCGGTGCTCGCGCCGTGCGCCAGCAGTCCGAGCACCTGGGCGATGTTGGCCTCGGTGCTGCCGAGAAGCTCGGTGCGCAGCTCCTCGTCGTCGCTCGCGTTGAGCTCCGGGATCGCGGCGTACAGATGCTCGGCCATGCCGCGAGCCAGCTCGGGTGTTCGGCCCAGCAGCTCGCCCGCTAGCGCTTGCACCGCTGACGTGCTCAAAGATTGCTGGGCGACCGCACCCATCTCCGCGCGGATCGTACTCCGCGCCTTGTGGTCTGCCCACAACGAGCCCGGGGAATCTTGGCAACGGTGCCCTCGGCAGGCGCGCGAGGCGGCGGTAGGTTTCCACGCATGCTCGACACCAACCACACCGGGCCGCGCGCTGGGGCCCAAGCAGGACTCGACGTGCTCCTCACCGATGCGGCGGTCGGGCAGGGGACACGGAGGTTCATCCAGCCGCGCGCGTTGGCCGCGATCGGCTCCGGGCTCGCACGCCACCCGCGCACCGTGATGCGCCGGACCGGCGCGCTCGGGAGCGAGCTCGCCCGCGTCGCCGCCGGACGCTCGATACAGGCCCCCGCCAAGGGCGACCGACGCTTCGCCGATCAGGCGTGGGAGAAGAACTGGCTGCTGCGCCGCATGATGCAGAGTTACCTGGCGGTCGGCGCGACCGTCGACGGGGCGATCTCCGACGCGCAGCTCGACTGGCAGACCGAGCGCCAGGCGCGCTTTGCGGCCAGCAATGTGCTCGACGCGCTGGCGCCGACGAACTTCCCGTGGTCGAACCCGGCCGTGCTCAGGGCACTCGTGGACGAGGGCGGCGCCAACCTCGTGCGCGGTGCCCGGCGCTTCGCCTCCGATGTCTCGTGGCCGCCGCGGTTGCCGCAGAGCGTCGACACGGAAGGCTTTGAGGTCGGCGGCAATCTCGCCACCTCGCCTGGCTCGGTCGTACTTCGCACCGAGGTGTTCGAGCTGATCCAGTACAAGCCGACCACGGCCGAGGTGCGCGAGGTGCCGCTGCTGCTCGTGCCGCCGACGATCAACAAGTACTACGTTCTCGACCTCGCCCCCGGCCGCAGCATGGTCGAGCACCTCGTCGCCTCCGGCCAGCAGGTGTTCATCGTCTCCTGGCGCAACCCGACCGCGGCGCAGAGCCGCTTCGATCTCGACACCTACGCCGACGCGGTGCTCGAGGCGCGCCAGGCCGTCGCCGAGATAACGGGCCAGCGCACCGTGCACGTCAACGCGGCCTGCTCGGGCGGGATCATCACCGCCGGGGGGCTCGGCCACCTCGCCGCGGATGGAGGGCTCGGCGATGTCGCGAGCCTGACGTTGTTCGTGTGCGCGCTCGACAACGCACGCGCAGGCACCGTCGGCGCGCTGACCAGCCGTGAGGCCGCCGCGGCGGCGATCGCCGAGTCCGCCAGGCGCGGCTACCTCGACGGTCAAGCGCTCGCAGGGGTGTTCGCTTGGCTGCGGCCCAACGACCTGGTGTGGAACTACGTCGTCAACAACTACCTGCTCGGCCGCAAGCCGCCGGCCTTCGACGTGCTCTACTGGAACCAGGACGCCGTGCGGCTCGCAGCCGGCCTGCACCGCGACTTCGTCCGCCTGGCGCTCGACAACTCCCTGACCCGCGCCGGCGCCCTTGAGGTGCTCGGATCGCCGGTCGACCTCGGGCGGGTCGAGATCGACAGCTACATCGTCGCCGGCCTCAACGATCACATCGTCCCCTGGCAGAACGCTTACCAGAGCACCCAGCTGCTGGGCGGCGAGAAGCGCTTCGTGCTCTCGACCAGCGGCCACATCCAGGCGCTCGTCAACCCGCCCGCGCCGGACTCGCGCTCGAGCTACCGCGTCGCCGACGAGCATCCCGCCGACCCCGAGGCCTTCCTCGAAACCGCCGCGAAGCTGCCCGGCAGCTGGTGGCCCGACTACGTCGACTGGCTGCAACAACGCTCGGGCGAGCTGCAACCCGCGCCGAAGCAGCTCGGCGGTGGCGGCCACCGCGCCCTCGGCAACGCCCCCGGCACCTACGTCCTGGAGAGCTGATCATGACCGGCCTGACAATGCCTTATCAGCACCTCGGCGAGGCGCTGGCGACCGACTACTTCTTCGTCCGCGAGCAGTTCTCCGAGGAGCAGTGGGACCACCTCCTGCGCACGCGGCGTTTCGTCGACGAGGAGGTGCTCCCCGCGATCAACGGCTACTGGGAGCGCGCCGAGCTGGCGTGGCCCCTGTTTCGGCGCCTCGGCGAGCTCGGCCTCGTCGGCGACGACATCTCGGGTTACGGCTGCCCGGGAATGAGCTCGCTGTCGTGGGGCCTCGTGCACATGGAGGTCAACCGCGGGGACGGCAGCCTCGGCACGTTCCTCGGCGTGCAGGCCGGCCTCGCGATGCGGGCGATCAACCTGCTCGGCTCCGACGAGCAGCGCGAACGCTGGCTCCCGGGCATGGCCCGCGTCGAGCAGACCGGCGCGTTCGCGCTCACGGAGCCGGACCACGGTTCTGATTCGGTGGCGCTGGAGACCCGCGCCCGCCGCGACGGCGATGAGTGGGTGATCGACGGCGCCAAGCGGTGGATCGGCAACGGCTCGGTCGCCGACGTCACCGTCGTCTGGGCGCGCGACGAGGCCGACGACCAGGTCAAAGGTTTTCTCGTCGAGCAGGGCACGCCCGGCTACGACGCGACGCCGATCCCAGGCAAGGGCTCGGTCCGCGCGATCTGGCAGGCCGACATCAGCCTCGACGGCGTCCGCATCCCGGTGGAGAACAAGCTCCCCGACGCGAACACCTTCAAGGACGCCGGCCGTGTGCTGGTCGCGACCCGCGGTGTGTGCGCGTGGGCGGCGCTCGGCCACGCGGTCGCGGCGTACGACGCGGCGCTCACGTACGCGCTCCAGCGCGAGCAGTTCGGCAAGCCGATCGCCAGCTTCCAGATCGTGCAGGACCGGCTCGTGAAGATGCTCGCAGAGGTGACCGCGATGCAGCTCTACTGCATGCAGCTCGCGCGCCTCGAGGCGGCCGGGAGGATGTCGGACACGATCGCCGGGCTGGCGAAGCTCAACAACACCCGCAAGGCGCGCTGGGTGATCTCCGAAGCGCGCGATCTGCTCGGCGGCAACGGGATCCTGCTCGAGAACCACGTGATCCGGCACATGGTCGACATCGAAGCCGTCCACACCTTCGAGGGGACCGAGACGATGCAGACGCTGATCGTCGGCCGAGACATCACCGGGATCGGCGCGTTCCGTTGAGAGAGCTGACGCCGGTGCCAGCGGAGTGGCTCGGCCGCCCGCTCGCCGAGACCCGCTGGGCGCTTGAGGCCACGCGGCTGTTCTTCGATCCTGTTACGTACGGCCATGGCGTCCCGCGCGGGGAACGCCGCCCGGTGATCGTCGTTCCCGGCTTCATGGCCTCCGACAACAGCCTGCTGCTCCTGCGGCGCTGGCTGCAGCTCGTCGGGTACCGGCCGCACACAGCGGGCTTCCTCTTCAACGTCGACTGTGCCGACCGCGCGGTCGAGCGAATCGAGCGGTTGGCCGAGGCGATCAACGTCACCACCGGCCGGCGCGTCGCGATCGTCGGCCACAGCCGCGGCGGCCACCTCGCTCGCGCCACCGCGGCGCGGCGGCCCGAGCTCGTCTCGCACGCAATCTCGATGGGCGCCGACCTCCAGGGGCTGTTCGGGATCAGCTCACCGACCCGGGCGGCGGTCGGAATCGTGCGGCGCGGCGTGCACATCACCCGCCGCAGCCGCGACCCGGACTGCTTCCGCGCGCGGTGCAACTGCGGCTTCATCCGCGACTACACGTGCGAGTTCCCGGTCGACCGCGTGCGACTCACCTCGATCTACACCAAGGGCGACGGCGTCGTTCGCTGGGAGCGTGCGATCGTGGAGGAGGCCGACTGCGTGGAGGTCACCGGCAGCCACATCGGGCTGATCGCCAACCGCAACGCTTACCGCGCGATCGGCCAGGCGCTCGCGCGCCCGGAGCTCCCCGTTGCGGACTCGGAGTAGGCCCGGGCTGTTCGTGACCGATCGCGGCGCCGGGGAACCGGTGCTGCTGATCACCGGCTGGACGATCTCCTCGGCGGTGTTCGATCCGGTCGCCGAGCTGTACCTCCCCCACGTCCGCATCATCGCCTACGACCACCGCGGCACCGGTCGCTCGGCTCAGTGGCCCGCACCGGTCTCGATGGCGATGCTCGCCGCCGACGCGGCTCGCGTGCTCGACGACCGTGGCGTCGCCTGTGCGCATGTGGTCGGCTTGTCGATGGGCGCCGGCGTCGCGCTCGAGCTCGCCGTCCGGATGCCCCAACGCGTCAAGAGCCTCGTCCTCGTCGGCGGTGGCGCCGGAGGCCCGACGACGGTCACACCGGATGTGGGCACGGCCGCCGGCACGGTCGGGACAGTGCTCTCCGACACCGTCCACCATCGCCATCTATGGCCCGCGGCGGCCCTGTTCGCACCTCAATTCCTGGACGAGCATCCGGAGAAGGTGGCGGAATACATGCCCTACTTCGCCGCCCACCGGGCCCCGCCGTGGATGGCCGGCTGGCAGACGCTCGCGGTGGCTTGCTTCAGCCGCCGCCGCTCGCTCGCGCGCGTGCGCGCGCCGACGCTCGTGCTCCACGGCGCACTCGACGTGATGACCCCGGTCGGCAACGCCCACCTGCTCGCCGACGGCATCCCCGGTGCCGAGCTCCACGTCGTGCCCGACGCCGGCCACGCCGTCCCGCTCGAGCATCCCGCGGCATCCGCGGAGCTGCTGATCGGCTGGGTCAAGCGCCACGCCACCACCGCGCCGCCGGCACCTCGGCGCCTCGACGTGCTGGGCGAGCGGATCACGCGCCCGTTCTCTCTTCACGCGGGCGCGTTGCGCAACGCGGGCGACGCCGCAGCCATAGCCCGCTCCCGTTTGCCGGGGTTTCGGTAGTCGATCAGGGGTCTGCCCGCTCGACGCCGGCCTCCGCGAAGCGGCTCATCTCGGCGTGGACCCGCGCCGCGAGCCCGATCAGCGGCAGTGCTAACGCAGCTCCGCTCGCCTCGCCGAGCCGCAGCCGCTGGTCGAGCAACGGCTCCAGTCCGAGCTCGGTGAGGACGTCGCCGTGGGCTGGCTCGGCCGACCGGTGGCCGGCGAACAGGCAGTCGCGCAGCGCCGGCTGCAGCCGGCAGGCGACGAGCGCCGCGACACCGACCGCGAAGCCGTCGAGCAGGAGCGCGCGCCGGCGTGCGGCGGCGCCGAGCATCGCGCCGACGAGCGCTGCGAGCTCGAGGCCCCCGAGCGTCCGAAGACATTCGAGCGGATCGGCGGGGTCCGGCCGGTTGACCGCCAGCGCGGTCGTGACAGCGGCCCGCTTGGCATCGACGCCACGGGCATCGAGGCCGGTACCGCGCCCACACACCGCATCCGGCGCCAGGCCCGTGAGGCCGGCGAGGAGCGCGGCAGCGACGGTCGTGTTCCCGATCCCGATCTCACCCAGCACGACCGCCTCGTGCCGGCCTGCGAGCTCGTCGCCGAGCGCGTGGCCGGCCTCGATCGCGGCCCTGAGCTGCGCCTCGGTCAGCGCCGGGCCGGCGGCGATGTCAGCGCTGCCTTCGGCAACGCGGAGGTCGCGGATCTCCGGGGCCTTGACGCCGCGGAGCCCGACATCAGCGACGACGAGCTCCGCGCCCAGCGCTCCCGCGAGCACCCCGATCGCCGTCTCTCCCCGTGCGGCGGCCGCCGCGACCTGAGCGCCGACCCGCGCCGGGTACAGGCTGACGCCGCGCGCCGCGACCCCGTGGTCGGCCGCGAACACGAGGATCCCCGGCGAGGGCATTCCGAGCGGCGGCGCGCCGGTCGCGACGGCCCAGCGCTCGAGCAGCGTCTCGAGCGCGCCGAGGCTGCCGATCGGCTTGACGAGCTCGTCGGAGGCGTCGCGGACGCGGACACCGGCCGCCGGGTCGCCCGGCACGACCGGGTCGGCGAGTGCCTGCCACCACTCGGGAGCGGGGACGCGGCTCCGCGGCTCCGCTATGGAAGCGTCAGCCGGCGCAGCAGGCGGGCCGGCGAAGGCCGCGCGGGCAGCGGGGGCAGCGGGGGCAGCGGCACCCCAGCGCTCCTCAAAGACGTGGCGCGCCAGCTCATGCCGGCGTCCCCAGCCGGCGGCTTCGAGGCCCGGCCGGCTCGGGCGCTCGTCCGGATAGCCGACGCACAGCCACGCGACGGGGACGACGTGCGGCGGGATCCCGAGCATCTCGCGTACGTCATCCTCGCGGTAGAACGACACCCAGCCGACGCCGACGCCCTCGGCCCGGGCGGCGAGCCACAGGTTCTCGATCGCCAGACAGGTGCTGTAGAGGTCGGTGTCGGGGATCGTGTGGCGGCCGAGGATCTCCTTGCCCGGCTCTCGGTCGCAGCAGACGCACACGCTGACCGGCGCCTCGCGGATCCCCTCGAGCTTGAGGTCCAGGTAGTGACGCGCCCGCTCGTCGAGGTGATCGGCCTGGATCAGGCGCTCGCGGGCGACGATTCCCTGCATCGCCGCCTTCGTCGACTCGGTACGGATCACGATCAACCGCCACGGCTGACTCAGGCCGACCGACGGCGCCTGGTGGGCCGCCGCCAGCAGTCGCCCCAAGAGATCCTCGTCGAGCGGATCTGGCCGGAAGCGCCGGATGTCGCGGCGGCCGGCGATCGCCTCCCAGACGCCGGCTCGGGCGGCCTCGGCCAGGCGCCAGCCGCCAGGATCGAGCCGGCGCTCGACGGCGCGCGAATCGTCGAACTCGGGCGGGAGCGCCGGACGCTCCACCGTCATCGCGCTGCCTCCGCACGCGCTACCGCGAGCACGAGCACGAGCGTCTCGGTCAGCTCGGTGGCGGCGCCGAGCGTGTCCCCGGTGACGCCCCCGAGCCAGCGCCGGTACGCCGCGCCGAGCACCGCCGCCAAGGTCAATGCGGCCGCGCCGAAACGCGCTCCGTCCGCTCCCGCCGACCCGACGGCGACAGCGCCAGCGACCACCCCGGCCGCGGCCGCATCACGGCCGCCAATTCCTGCCAGCGCGTCTCCGGTCCCGCCGCCCTCCCGGGCGTAGGGGAGCGCGGCGGCGAGCAGAACCGGTGCGGCCCTCGAGAGCGCCCCGGCGGCAATCCCGGCGCGGACCGAGCGGCGTCGCTCGCTGAGCGCGGACAGCGCCGCAACCTTGACGAGCGCGTCGGCGGTGATCGCTGCTACCCCGAATGCACCGACCCGGGAGTCGCGCATGATCTCGAGCGCGCGCTCTCGGTCGCTCGGGCCGCCCGCGCCGGTCGCATCTGCGGTGTCGGCGAGCGCGTCGAGGTGCAGCGCGCCCGTCAGGAGTGTCGCCCCGGTCAGCGCGAGCGCCCCGCCCAGCTGTGGGGTCAGCCGGCGCCCGACGGTCGTCGCGAGCGCGCCGGTGCCGGCCCCGATCGCCGCGCCGACCAGCGGGAAGTAGGGTCCCGCGCGGCGGACATCATCACCGTCGAGCGCGATTCGGCCGGCGACGCGAAGGCGGGTCAGGAAGGTGGTCGCCGCCGCCGCGGCGCGCAGCTGCGATCTCACCTGGACAGCTCCTCGACGAGACCGACGGCGTCCTCCAGCGGGAGCAGTCGCCCGGCGACGAGCAGGTACGCGCGGGCCGCCTCCGCGGCCCAGACCGCATTGACGCGGCCGAGCAGGTCGCGGTAGCGACGGGCGAGCGCGTTGTCGGGGACGATCCCGAGCCCCACCTCGTTGGAGACAGCGAGCGTCAGACCCGGGCGGGCGGCGGCAGCGCGGGCGGCATCGGTGGCGAGCGTCCCGATCACGTCCTGTTCGTGATCGCGCTGGAGGTTGGCGATCCACAGCGTCAGGCAGTCGATCAGCAGGCAGTCGTTCGGGGGGGCGGCGGCCGTCGCTTCGCGCAGCGCAAGCGGCACCTCGCGCACGGTCCACTCGGGCGGGCGCTCCGCGCGGTGGCGCTCGATCCGCTGCTCCATCTCGGCGTCGCCGGCCTCGGCGGTCGCGATCAGCGTCACCGGCGCGCCCTGGGCCGAGGCGATCCGCACGGCGAGGTCGGACTTGCCGCTGCGAGCGCCGCCGAGGAGCAGGACGAGCGTCATCGCGCGAGCACCTCGTCGAGCGCGGCAAGCAGCAGTGCGCTGTCAACGGGCGGGCGGACCGCTACCCGGATGTAGCGCTTGTCGAGACCCGGGAACGAGCCGGCCGGGCGGACCGCGATCCCCTCCTCGGCCAGCGCGTCCGCGAGGTGAGGCTGGCTCCGCAGAAGCAGGAAGTTGGCCGTCGACGGCCACGCCCGCAGGCCTGGCCGCAACGCGAGCGCCTCGAGCAGCTCGCAGCGGGCGGCCGCCACGTCGGATGCAACCCGGGACGGCGTGGCATGGTCGGCGGCGCACACAGCGAGCGCCCGGCAGGCGAGCGTGTTGACGCTCCACGGCTGGCGCTGAGCGGCGAGCTCGGCGACGACCGACGGCTCAGCGAGCAGGTAGCCGGCACGGATCCCAGCCACTCCGTAGAGCTTCGTGACGCTGCGCACGACGATCAGCCCGGGAACGTCGGCGCGCGCGGCAAGGCTCGCCTGCGGCTGTTCGCTGAACTCGATAAACGACTCGTCGACGACGAGCCGCCGTGCCGGACGGGCGAGCGACGCGAGCGTGGCGGCCGGGGTCAGCGTCCCGGTCGGGTTGTTGGGGTTACCGATCACGACGAGCTCGGCCTCGTCGGGGATCCGGCTCGGATCGAGCGCCCAAGAGTCGGGGTCGAGCGGGACCCGGACGACCTCGGTCCCAACCGCTCGGAGTGCCGCCTCGGGCTCGGGTGCACGCAGGCAGCCCGGAGCGGGCGCAGCGCGTGGGCGAGCAGCCAGAACGCCTCGCAGGCGCCGTTCAGAAGCAGCACCTCCTCGGGTTGGCGACCGTGGCGGACAGCGATCTGCTCGCGAGCGGAGCGCTCGTCGGGGTAGCGGGCGGACTCATTGAGGCCGCGTGCGAGGGCGGCGATCAGCGCTGCGGGTGGCGGCGCCCGCCACAGGCAGGTCGCGAAGTCGAGCATGCCGGGCCGGGCCAGCGTGTCGCCGTGCAGGCGCAGGCTCAACGCCCCACCCTCCGAGAGAGCGCTGCGCAGACCGCGAGCGATGCGGCGCTCGTGAGGCGCGTGAGGCGCACCGCCCGGACGACATCGCCCGGCGTCGGCGGTCGGCCGGTACCGAGCTTAGGGCGAACCTCCGTGCCGTACGAGTAGTGGTTCTCCCCGCCGAGGGATACCGACAGCGCCCCGGCGTAGGCGCCCTCGATGCGACCCGCGTTCGGGCTCGGGTGACGGAGAGCCCCACCGGTGAAGGCGGCCCGCCAGGTCACCGCCGGCCGACCCCCGACGAGCGGAGCGAGCGTCACTGCGAGGAGCGCGGTAAGGCGCGCGGCCGGCCAGTTGGCCAGATCGTCACCGCGCGCCGCCGCCCAGCCGAACTCGCGGTGGCGCTCGCTGCGATGGCCGACCATCGCGTCGAGCGTGTTCAGCGCGCGGTAGGCGGCCGCGCCGGGGGCGCCGAGGATCCCACCCCATAGGAGCGGTGCGACGACTGCGTCGCCGGCGTTCTCGGCGACCGACTCGAGCGCCGCCCGGCAGAGCTCCTGGCCGCCGAGCTGCGAGGGGTCACGCCCGACGAGCGCTGGGGCGAGCGCCCGGGCGGCGAACACGTCGCCGTCCTGCACGTGGCCGGCGAAGCGCAAAGCGATCGTCTCCAGCGAGCGCCCTCCGAGCGTCACCCAGACGACGACGCTTCGGTACGCGAGGCGGGCGTACGGCCGCGGGCGCAGCGCGAGGTCGGCGGCCGCGGCGGCCAGTGCGGTACCCCCGACGAGCGCGGCGGTGTAGACGACGCCTGCGGCACGCGTAGGGCGCCAAACGCAGCGCTCGAGCGCGGCCGCGATCCACCCGAACCCGGCAACCGGGTGACCGCGGCGCGGGTCGCCGAGCAGGCGGTCCAGGAGCCAGCCGTTGACGAGCGCCGCCGCCATCAGAAGTCGAGCCCGCGTCGGGCCTTGATGCCGCGGTCGTACGCGTGCTTGCGCTTGACCATCTCGGTGACGGTGTCGGCGATCTCGACGAGCGCGGCGGGAGCGTCGCGGCCGGTCGCGACGATGTTCACGTGCTCCGGGCGCCCGGTGATAGCGGCGATCACCTCCTCGGTCGCGATCCATCCCCAGTTCATCGGGTAGGTGATCTCGTCGAGGACCACCAGCTGGTGGTCGCCGGCGGCGATCGTCGCCGCCGCCAGCTGCCACGCTGCGCGCGCGCGGCCCTCGCTCTGATCGAGATCGGGCGACTCCCAGGTGAAGCCGTCACCGCCCTTGAGCCACTCGACGCCGAGCTGGCGGGCGACCTTCTCCTCGCCGACCACCCACTTGTCCGACTTGATGAACTGGACCACGGCGACGTGCCAGCGACGGGCAACGCCCCGCATGACAACGCCGAAGGCGGCGGTCGACTTGCCCTTGCCGTCGCCCGTATTGACGAGCACGAGCGAGCGCTGGCGCTGTTCGGGCGGGCGTGGTGGCTCTCGGGGCGGGACGCCCGGCGGCTTGCTCATCGGCCGACCCCGGCGGTGTCGAGCAGCGCTTCGAGGTCGAGGTGCTCCTCGACCGCGTCGGCGAGCTGGTCGAATGCCTGCTCGAGCGAGCGGGCGGGTTGTTCACCGAGGAGCGCGCGAACGAGCGCGGGCGACTCGAAGATCCCGTGCAGGTAGATCCCCAGGACCGGCCCGTCGACATAGCCGAGCCCGTCTGGCAGCGCGGCGCTGAGGACCGCCGTCGGCCGCGAGCTGCCATGCCGGATCTGATAGCCGCTCGCCGACAGCCCGCTGAGCGGCGCCCACGGTCCGGTCAGCTGCGCGAAGCGGGCAGTAGTCTGCTCGGTCCGCTTCGCCGCGGCAAATCTAGTGTGGAGGGGAAGCAGGCCGAGGCCCTCGGCGCTGCCGTCGACGCCGGCCTCGTCCTCGAGCCGTTCGCCGAGCATCTGCAGTCCGCCGCAGATCCCGAGCACCGGACGCCCACTGGTGGCGCGATCGCGGATCAGCGGCGCGATACCGGTGCGGTGCAGCCAGGCGAGGTCGGCGGCGACATGCTTGGAGCCCGGGAGGACGACGAGGTGAGCGTCTTCGAGCTCGCTCGGATCGGCAGCCCAGCGCAGCACGCCGAGCTGCTCGAGCGGCTTAAACTCGTCGAGGTTGGCGGCGGTCGGATAGCGCACCACGGCGACCGGCCGCCCCCGGGCGGGAGCCGATTGGGTGGCGGCGCCGTCCTCATCGGGGAGCCCATGTTCCATCCAAGGCAGCACCCCGAGCGTCGGGACCCCGGTGAGCTCCTGCAGGCGGGCGGGCGCGGGCGCCAGCAGCGACGCGTCGCCGCGAAACTTGTTCAGCACGAACCCGGTGATCCGGGCGCGCTCCTCCTCAGCGAGCAGCGCCCACGTGCCGTAGAGATGAGCGAAGGCGCCGCCGCGATTGATGTCGGCGACGAGCACAACGCCGGCGTCGGCGGCGGCCGCGGTGCGCATGTTGGCGAGGTCGCTGTCGCGGAGGTTGATCTCGGCGGGACTCCCCGCGCCCTCGATCAGCACGAGCTGATGCCCGGCGAGCAGCTCGTTGAGGGCTCGTTCGATCGCCGGCCACAGGTATGGGGAGCGCGCGCGCCACGGCATTCGGGACAGCTCGAGGTCGGGCCTGCCGAGCAGCACGACCTGGCTGCGGTTATCGGCCTCCGGCTTGATCAGGACCGGGTTCATCCGGACGTCCGGCTCGATGCCGGCGGCGAGCGCCTGGTGGTATTGGGCGGTGCCGATCTCCCCGTCGGCGACGACACGCGCGTTGTTGGACATGTTCATCGCCTTGAACGGGACCACGTCCACCCCGCGGCGGCGTAGCGCGCGGGCCAGCGCGGTCGTGATCAGGCTCTTGCCGGCCCAGCTCGAGACGCCCTGCACCATCAGCGCCCTCATCCGAGCCCTCGGGCCGGCCGCTTCGGGAGGACGAACACATTCCCGCCGTCGCGGAGGATCCGCACTTCGGCGTGGTAGCAGTCGGCGATCACGTCCTCGGTGAGCACCTCGTCGGGGCTGCCGTCGGCGACGATCCGGCCCCGGTCGAGCAGCAGCAGCCGGTCGGCGTACTGGCCGGCCAGGCTGAGGTCGTGCATCGCGCTGATCACCGTGTGGCCATCCTGGCGCCGCAGCTCGTCGAGCAGCTCGAGCGCCTCCTGCTGACGGCCGAGGTCGAGCGCGCTCGTCGGCTCATCGAGCAGCAGGATCGGCGCGGCTTGCGCGAGGGCGCGAGCGAGCACCACACGCTGGCGCTCGCCTCCGCTGAGGGAGCCGAGCGAACGGTGGATGAAGGCGGCCAGGCCCAGGCGGTCGATCGCCTCCGCGGCGACGAACCGGTCGAAGTCTCCCTCGCTGCCGAGGTAGCCGATGTGGGGAGTGCGGCCGAGCAGCACGTACTCGGCCACCGTCAGCGCCGGGGGCGTCTCCGGCAACTGCGGGACGAGCGCAACCACCTTGGCCAGCTCGCGGCGGCTCGTGAGCGGCTCCGCGCGACCCTGTAGGAAGATCTTGCCGGCGGCCGGCACGAGCCCGGCGATCGCCCGCAGGAAGCTCGTCTTGCCCGCGCCGTTGGGTCCGATCAGCGCGACCCACTCCCCCGGTTGGATCATCAGGCTGGCGCCGTCCACCGCCCGGGTGTCGCCGAGCGTGACCGACACGTGGCGGGCCTCGACGGCGGCGTTCACATCCCCACCCAGCGGCTGCGACGCAGAACGATCGCGAAGAACGGGGCGCCGAAGAAGGCGGTGACGACGCCGAGCGGCAGCTCGGCCGGCGAGAGAACGGTCCGCGCCAGGACGTCGGTGAGGACGAGGAAGCCGGCACCCACCAGCAGCGACAGCGGCACGATCGCTCGGTAGCTCGAGGAGACCAGCAGGCGGATCGTGTGCGGCACGATGATCCCGACGAAGCCGATCAGGCCGCTGACCGCCACCGCCGCCGCCGTCCCGATCGTGGCCGCGCTGACGATCAGCAGCCGCGCCCGGTGCACGCGCACGCCCAGGCTCGCGGCCTCCTCGTCGCCGACGCTCAGCACATCGAGGATCCGGCGGTGCGCCAGGAGGACGGCAGCGCTGACCCCGATCCACGGGGCAGCGAGCGCGACCTCGTGCCAGGTCGCGCCGGACAGCCCACCGAGGATCCAGGCGTAGACCTGCTGGAGCGTCTGCGACTGGCGTTGCTGGAGGAACGTCTGGATCGCGGTCATGAACGCGGCGACGGTGACACCGGCCAGGATCAGCGCGCCGGTGCCACCCTGGCGAGCGACCGAGCTCCCGAGCAG
Source organism: uncultured Solirubrobacteraceae bacterium (assembly GCA_963712675.1). Taxonomy (GTDB): domain Bacteria; phylum Actinomycetota; class Thermoleophilia; order Solirubrobacterales; family Solirubrobacteraceae; genus Palsa-465. The sequence goes on along the minus strand of CAVQJF010000010.1, from coordinate 144,215 downwards.
GTACGCGAGGGCGACGCCGGTGAGCGCCCCGAGGAACGCCGCCAGCGGCAGCAGCTCGGTTCCGGCCACATGAGGCAGAAAGGCGATCACGACCGTCGCGCCCGCGCCGGCACCCGCGGAAACGCCGAGCAGGTACGGGTCAGCGAGCGGATTGCGGAACGTGCCCTGGTACGCGGAGCCGGCGACCGCCAGCATCGCCCCGACCAGCACGCCCAGGACGACCCGCGGCGCGCGGATTTGCCACACGATCGCACTCTGCAGCTGATTCAGCGGCGAGTGGACCCCTAGCAACGGGATATGGGACAAAGCGCCCTGGGCGATGGCCCAGGCGCCGATCGGTTCAGGGCCGATCGTCAGCGCCAGCAGGACCGCGGCGAGCAGGAAGACGGCCGCCCCGATCCCCCATACCAGCGGCAGGCCGCGTGACCGGACCACCGGCCGCGGCCCGGTCAGCTCGCCGAGCCGGGCGGCGGTCGCCGCGTGGTCGGCTTCGACGGTCACTTCTGCGCCTCGATCTTCCTCACCTCGCTCGCCACCTCGGCCAGGAACTCAACGATCCGCGGGCCCCACTCGGACGCGAGCGTGTCGTCGACGGCCAGCACGTGGTGGTCCTTCACCGCGGTGATCTGGTCCCACCCGGGCCGCGCCGCGACCGTCTTGGCCGTCTGTCCGCAGCAGACCGTGTCCGCGAGCACGATCAGGTTCGGCTTGGAGGCGATGATGTACTCAGCCGAGAGCTGGGGGTACACACTGGCCTTCGCGGCCGCATCGGCAATGTTCTTCAGGCCGAGCAGCGAGTACAGCTGACCGATGAACGTCTTCGAGCTCGCCGAGTAGTAGGTCTGCTCGAGCTCGTGGTAGACCCTCAGCGAGGGGTGCTCGTGCTTGACCGAGGCGACGATCGCGCTCACCTTCCGGCGCAGTTGGCCGACCAGCACGGCGGCCTGGCCGACGTGGCCCGACGCCTGTCCCAGCTGCGTGATCTGCGCGAAGGCGCCGTCGAGGTTGGCGGGCGCAGGCTCGTACAACAGGGGGATGCGGAGCGCGGCGAGCTGGCTCTCGATGTGGCCGACGTTCTGGGAGGTGACGACGAGATCCGGCCGGTATCTGGCGATCGCCTCGACGTTCGGGCTGAAGCCCGACAGCTTTGTGCGGGGCGCGTCCGGTGGGTAGGTCGAATACTCGTCCGCCGCCACCACCTGCTTGCCGGCGCCAACCGCGAACAGGTCCTCGGTCGACGCGTCCGTCAACGAGACGATCCGCGTGGCCGTGGCGGCGAGCGGGACGCCGTTGGCCGCCCGGAGCGTGACCGGGTGCCGGTCGGCGGCGAGCTTCGGCGCGTGATTCGAGCTGCTGCCACACGCGCTGATCAACGCAGCGCTGAGACATACAGCGGCGAGCCTGGCCGGTTTCAACATCGTTACCTCCGCGGGTAAGCGGAGGGAGGTGGTCGCCGGCTTCGTCGCCGGACGAGCCGCCCTTCCTCCGAGGGCTTGTCGTCGTCGGTGACGCTCAGTCGACCTGGCTCGTCCCCGCCGGAGGCGGGGCATCGCAGTTGCGGGACAGCGCCGGGTTCACACCGGCCTTCGCTGGACAACACCGGCCGGAGGGATATGAGCCCCGGCGGCGGGGAGTCTACGGAACGAGGGGGGGTGGCTGACTCCACCCCTGGGGTGTCTGGGAAAGCCCTGCGCCCGGCCATAACTTGTGGCCATCGCTTGACCACACACCTCTTCCCAAGGAGCCACGCCATGACCATCACCGAAATCCTCGCCCGCCGTTCACGTCTGATCCCCGCACTCGCCGCGACGCTCAGCGCCGTCGCGATCATCCCCGGCACCGCCGCCGCCGCAACATCACACTTCGGCTCAAGCCTCGACCACACCCCCGCGAACGCCGGCTCAAGCTGCGCCGATGACGGCGTCGGACCGCAGACCGACAACAACGGACAGAACCCGATCGCGCCGACGCAGCTGTGCACCCACGTCGGCTCGTACTACCCCGGGTTCTCCGGCCACGCGAACTCGCCGGCGACCGGCACGATCACGCAGCTCAAGCTGATGCCACAGGGCCCGATGACGTTCACCGCACAGGTCGTCACCGTCCGCCACCTCTCCAGCAACGAGCAGACCGGGCAGGCGAAGGCCACCACTTCGAGCCGGCAGATCACACTCGCCGGACCGACCCAGGATCAGATGGATAACGGCATCTACCCCGTCGACACCGTGAACGTCCACCTCAAGGTCAACAAGGGGCAGGAGATCGCGATCACCACCGCCAGCAACACGGCCGAATACTGCTCCGACGGCACCCCCGGCCAGCTGCTGTTCGACCCGACCCTCACGGTCGGCCAGCCGTTCGCCTCGAACGCCGGTATCGACGACTGCATCATGCTCGTCCAGGCCGTCGTCAAGCACTAACCACGCAACAGCCGAACACGCGCAGCACAGCGGGCCCCGGGAAACCGGGGCCCGCTACTCGTTCAGGACACGATCCCCGACCGGCCCTGCTCGAAGTCCGCCACCACCGATTCACCTGTCATCAGGCGTTGCGCGCGGCCGTGGGTGGTGAAGCTGAGGAGCCAGCGGATGAACACGATCAGCCGGTTCTCGAGCCCCACGAGGAACAGGAGGTGGACGAACAGCCAGGTCACCCACGCGGGCGCCCCGCCGAATTGCACCCCGCCGATATCAGCGACCGCAGCCCAGCGACCGATCGTCGCCAAGCTCCCCTTGTCGACGTACTCGAACGGCGAGCTGACCCGCGACCCGTCCAGCGACGCAATGATCGCCTCCGCCACGTAGCGGCCCTCCTGGATCGCCGGCTGCGCGACCCCTGGCCACGGCTGCACGCCGCCGTTGCCGTCGGCCACTCGGTTCATGTCGCCGATCACGAACACCTCCGGGTGCCCGGGCAGGTTCAATGACGGGTCAACCGTGACCCGGCCCGCGCGGTCGACGTCCGCCCCGGCGGCGTTGCCGAGCGCGGCAGCCAGCGGCGAGGCCTGGACGCCCGCGGCCCACAGCTTCGTCCGGGCCGGGATCCGTTGCGGCGTACCGCCGCAGACCGAGATCGTGACCGACTCCCAGTCCATGTCGATGACCTTCGTGTCGATCATCAGGTCCACTCCGAGCCGCTCGAGCGACCGCGCCGCGCTCGCCGACAGCTTCGGTACGTACGGCGGCAGCACCCGGTCGGCCGCTTCGATCAGCATCACCTTCGCGTCCCGCGGATCGATGTCGCGGAAGTCGCGCTTGAGCGTGTAGTTGGCGATCTCCGCGATCTGGCCCGCGAGCTCCACGCCGGTCGGACCGGCGCCGATGATGGCGAAGTTCAGCCACGCCCGTCGCTTGTCGCGATCGCTCTCGAGCTCCGCCGCCTCGAACGCCATCAGCATCCGGCGGCGGATCCGGAGCGCCTGCTCGACCGTCTTCATCCCGGGCGCGTACTGCTCCCACTGGTCGTTGCCGAAGAACGAGTGCCGAGCGCCCGCGGCGACGACCAGCGAGTCGTAGGGCAGCTCGCCCGACTGGGCGTGGTTGGCCTGGTGGCCGAGCAGCACACGGCGACGCTCAAGGTCAATCCCGACCACCTCGGCCATCACAACGCTCGTGTTGCGCTGGCGCTTGAGGATCCCGCGCAACGGCGAGGCGATCTCCCCAGGCGACAGTGAGCCCGTCGCGACCTGGTACAGCAGCGGCTGGAACAGGTGGAAGTTGCGCCGGTCCACCACCGTGAGCGCGACCGGAGCGTGGCCGAGCGCTTTGGCCGCGGCGAGCCCGCCGAATCCGCCGCCGACGATCACGACTCGATGGTCGGCGCCTCCGGTGATCACTTGACACCGGCGGGCTGACGCTCGGACATTGGAGTCGAACGGACCGCGCGCGTCGGATCGAGCCGGCGGAGCGCCGCGAGCGCTGCGTTGTAGCCGCACATCCCGTGCGCTCCGGCGCCCGGGGGCGTCGCGGCCGAGCACAGAAACACGCCCGGCATCCCGAGCCAGTAGGGATCGAGCGCTGGTCGCGGCCGGAACACGAGCTGCAGGGCGTCGTTGCTGCCGGTCACGACGTCGCCGCCCACGTAGTTGGCGTTGTGCGCCTCCATCTGGGCCACCGATCGCACGTTCCGGGCGAGGACCCGATCGCGGAAGCCCGGCGCAAACCGCTCGATCTGCGCTTCGATCAGCGCCGTGGCGTCGCCCGTCCAGCCGGCGGGGACGTGGGCGTAGCTGTACACAGGGTGGGTGTCACCGCTGGAACGCAACGGGTCCGCGAGGTACTGCTGGCACACGAGAACGAACGGCGCATCGGGCATCCGCCCGGCGTGAGTCAGCCTCTCGTTCGCGGCGATCTCATCAAACGAGCCGCCGACGTGGACCGTCCCGGCTCGCCGAGAGGGTCCGTGCGTCCACGGCACGCCCCCCTCGACGGCGAACTCGACCTTGAACGCGCCCGGCCCGTGCCGGAAGCGAGACAACCACCGCGCGATCCCGCGCGGCATGCGATCGCCGGCGATCCGTACCGCTGCCGCCGGCGCGACGTCGAGCATCACGATGTCGGCCGCATCGAGATCCGCCAGCGAATCCACCCGCACGCCGGTCTCGATCCTGCCGCCGAGACTCTCGAGCAGCGACGCCATCGCCGCCGAGATCGATCGCGACCCGCCCTGCGCAACCGGCCATCCGTAGCGGTGGGCGGCGGTGCCCAGCGCGACCCCGATCGCGCTGGACATCGGAGCGCTGAGGGGGCGGAACGCGTGCGCCGCGACACCGCCGAACAGCGCCCGCCCCTCTGCGGTCGACCAGATCCGCCCGAGCGCCGCTGCCGGCAGGCCGGACCACAGCCCGAATCGCGCCAGCTTGACCGGGTGCTCGGGCAGGTGGAGCACCGGACGCAGGAAGTCGGCCGTGATGTCATCGAACCGCTCGGAGAGGGACCCGAACACGGACTGCCAGCGCCGTCCGTCGCGCCCGCCGAGTGCCGCCGAGGTCTCGGCGACCGACCGGTACGCCGCGGCGCCCTGGCCGCCGTCGAGCGGATGCGCGTACTCGATCTCGGGCCAACGCCAGGTCAGCCCATGGGCGCTCAGGTCGAACCTCCTGGAGAACGGCGTGTCGACCGCAAGCGGGTGGGCCGCGGAGCACTCGTCGTGCAGCAGCCCGGGGAGCGTCAGCTCCGAGCTCCGGGTGCCGCCGCCGATCGTCTGCGCCGCCTCGAGCACCAACACGTCGATGCCCTCATCGGCGAGCATTACGGCGGCGGCGAGCCCGTTCGGCCCGCTTCCAACGATGACCGCGCTCGTCATGCCGCTACCGGCCCTGGCGCCGGTGGGACCGGCCGAACCGATGCAACGACCGGCATCGGCAGATAGCTGACACGCTCGTAGCCACTCAGCCGAGACTCGACCACCACAGGGATCGGCCCGTTCGGCAGCCAGTTCTTCTCAGCGACAGCGTCCGCGACCGACCAGCTGCCGGTCTCAACGACGCCGACGGCGGCGTCCATCACCCAGTACTTCTGGCGATCGCTGAACACCGGTTCCGACTCTACCCACACCACGATGAACTCGCCGGGGGCGAACTGGCAGCGCTTCTGGATCGCGCGGATCAGACGCTGATCGTGGAGGTGACCGTCGCCGAAGTTGAATCCGACGATGGCGTTGCACGAGAACTCCGCCTCCCGCAGCGTGTAGTGATCGATGTCCTCGCCGAGCTGGTTGATCATCACCGAGTTCAGCCCGCGCCCCTGCGAGTGCAGTGAGCGCCAGGCGAGCATCATGTTCATCGTCACCTCGGACACCGCCTCCTCGTAGCCGAGCAACGGCTGCTTCAGCTGCAGTTGGTCCTTCTGCATCAGCGCGGCCTTCTTGATGCCCGTGTTCAGTTTCTGCTCACTCCCCGGCGCGAACGCCCACATCGCCGATGCCCAATTGCCGGCGTACTGGCGCATCGACGGCAGGAACGAGACGAGGTCGGGCCGCAGGTTGCCGAGCACCGGGAAGAACAGCAGGCCGGCGATCGTCGCGATCTCGAGGCCCGTGCCCATGTTCCCGATCGCATACCCATCCTGGGCGGGAAAGCCGAGGAACAGGAACGCGGTCACGTACATGAACACCACGTTCCACTCGAGCGGCACCGCCAGCGGGAACGTCGAGATGATGAACAGGTGGTAGCCGATCATGAACACGGCTGCACACACGGTCACGATGTGGTTGTGCGAGAAGAGCAGCACGAGCGGCGGCACGATCTCGCCGAACATCCCAGGGCCGTGCGCCAGGCGCTGGGTGAAATTCGACGGACGCAGGTCCTCGGGGAAGTTGGCGTAGTGCATCCGCTTGATCGCCTTGACCGGCAGCCACGGCACGTTCGAGACCATCGGCGCCAGCACGTTCGTGAAGTGGCGGTTGAACTTCGAGAAGCCGGCCCCGAGCCACACGATCACGATCAGCAGCTTCGCCGCGACGATCATGTCGACGAACGGGAAGAACGCGAAGAAGATCAGCGCCGGCAGGTACTGCTCCGAGCGCGCGGCGATGAACAGCACCTTGTCCCTCAGCCCCAGCAGCACGAGCAGTGCGATCACCGGGATCAACGCCGCCTCGCGGACAACCCCCTTGTTCGAGGCGAGCGCCCGGTCGATCCCGTGGGTGTGCACCCCCGGGAGCGCGAGCGCCACAACGAGCGACGCCAGCAGCAGGACGTACCGAAGCACGTCGAACGGCGTCCGCTCGTCGCCCTTCGTGAACGGCACCTTGTCGGGCCACGGCGCCAAGCGGATGGTTCCGCGGCGTCCGTAGTAATGCCAGCCGCCTGTCATCGGCTGGAAGTGGCCGGCCAGCGGGCCCCACGAGCCCGCCACACCGAGGCACTCGAGCAGGACCGTCCACACGATCGCCTTCTGCCAGAAGACCGGCTGGTCGAACCAGGCCGACGGATGCAGCGGGTTCAGGTGCGAGGTCAGAGTGCCGACGAGGATCCCGCCAACCGCGAAGAAGAACACTAGCTTCATCAGGTACATCAGCATGATCACCTTCGGCGACCCGAACCCGTAGTCGACCCAATGGCGTGAGAGCGTCTTCAACCGCTCTCGGTACGGCTGCTGCATGAACGTCTCCGGCTCAACCGGCGGAAAGCTTCCAGTCATCAGGGGCATCGTTTGCGTCTCCCTCGGCCTACGGTCGCCGTGTTGCTGTCCCCACCGTTATCTCAGGGACGGGATGGCGCAGCCTTGGCTCTCATCACAATTCGCCATGGCGCAACTGTGAACAGACAACAAACGGCGCTACGACGTTATGCGCCGCTCGATGTTGAGCATGTCGAGCAATGGGGCTGAGGCGGAGCGAAGACGCTCGAAGGAGTCCTCCAGTCGAGAGCCCGGTGACGTGCCGGTCTCACCAGACGCTTTGGCCCCGGAAGCAAGCACGCGCGCCAGCTCCGCACTGAGGCTCTGGGCTTGCTCCAAAAACGTGCGAGACACCTTGGCGTCGATGAGGACGGGGGCGCTGATCGACAGGATCGTCAAGTACGTCCGCATTGACGCACCCTCACTATTTGGTCTACGACCAACACCGTGATCAGCAAGACGAGGAGCCCTGCGACCACGTCGGTCGCAAACGCACGCTCGGTCCACCAGCGGCGCGCGGCGGCGTCGGTCAGGTCGATCGTGATCAGCCCGAGCGTTACCAGCGTGATCAGCGCCGCGGCGATCGCCCCGGGCCAGCGTCTCAGCACCGGTTCATCGTAGGGCGCTCGCGGCCGCCAGCGCGACCACGGCGCTCGCGAGCGCGACGAACCATCCGGCGCTGATCAGCCCATGTGGGTGACGATGTGCGGCAGGAACCAGGCGTTGGTGCACAGCAGGACGATCGTCAAGACGATCAGCGAGAGGTCGTAGCAACGATCCCGCTCGGCCGCTTCTATTCGCCCCAGAAACCGTCGACCATCTCGACATCGTCCTCGACGTGAGGTCCGATCACGAGCACCTCCAACCCGTCGCGACCAGCCTCGAACGCCCGCGTCACACCCGGACTCACCCGCACGGCGTCGAGCGGCGCCAGATCGAGAAACTCGCCATCGAGTTTGACCCGACCCGAACCGGCGATGACGACGTAGATCTCTTCGGCCCGCCGGTGTCGATGAGCGAACGCCTCGCGCTGCTCTGGCTTGATGATCAGATAGTTGAGGCCGGTCTGCTCAGCCCCCAGATCACCGCGGGCAAAGCGTGCCTCTTGACTGTCTGACAAGCCGTGCTTGACGGCCATGTCCTCAACGTCTCGAAGGTTCGTCTTTCGATAGCTCATGGGCCGACGCTACCCCGCGCTCCCGTCGCGTACGCGGCCCTACGCCTCAGGCGACCCGACGACGACGTGCTCCTCCCCGATCCACAGCGGCGAGCGCTCGAGATCGATGAAGCGGCGTTCGTCCTCCAGCAACTCGAGCGCGGCTTCCTGACCCGCCGCCGTCGAGACGGCCGCGAGGACGTCATCGAGGCTGTCCCACCACAGCTCCGCCTCGCCATCGTAGAGATCGATTTCGCTGCCGCGGACGGCGCTCTGCGCGGCGGCAACGTCCGAAGTCCGCGCGTGCGTCTGCACGTAGCGGCGGATCCGGAGCACCTCGGCGTGACGGGCGACGAGTGACGCGTGCTGATCGCGCCAGTACGCCTGGAACTCCTCGCGCGTCAGGTCCGATCTGCGTCGCAAACTGAAGACAAGCTTGATCATGGCGTCCCGGGGTCGGTGTCAGAGACCTGGTTGAGCCTTGATCGTACCCGTGCTGACCGCCGAGGCCAGCGCTTCGTAGTCGCGCTTGTTCTGTTCGGCGTAGGCCTCGGAGAACTCGAGGATCGCGCGGTCGAAGCTCGCGCCGCTGCCGAGGTACGCCGCGATCGCAATCCGGTCGCCGCTCCTGGCATGCGCCCGAGCGAGCGTCCATCCACACAGCTTTCCGTAGCCGGTCATGCCGTCGGGGCTCATCCGCTCAATTTCTGCCGAGCCCTTCCAGTCGCGAAGCTGACGCCCGTAGAAATCACGGGCCTCGCCATCGATCCCAGGGTCTCGCAGCCATCCGAGGAAGATGTCGCTCGCGGCCTGCATCAGCCGTTGTCCGGTGACTACTCGCTGCCCATGATTTGGGAACTCGCTGGCGCCGAGGTGCTCCTCGAGCACAGATGCCTCGGCCTCCTTCACCTGGAGAAACAGCGGGTCCTCCCCATCGCGTCCGAGCATCAAGGCGATCCATGCGCGCGTCCCGACGCTCCCCACCCCGACGACCTTGCGCGCGAAGTCCGTGAGCTCGAACTGATCCAGGATCAGGCGCCGATCGAACTCCAGCGTATGGCGATAGGCGTGCAGGAGCCCGTCCAGGCTTTCGAACAGCACTCCCCGGTCGCCTTCCGGCACCAAGTCGACGATCGGCACGACTAGCGGCGCCTGGTTTGCGATCCGCACGCGACCGTCGACCACCGTCGTGAGCTTCGAGAGCGCCGACATGCTGTCGCGGGTCCGCGCCTTCGCCAGATCCTTCCCGGTTTGCTTCGCGATCGCCGGCTTCAGCTGCGAGCCAAGTTCCTGCATCGCGCTTTCGGCATCCAAGTGCGCGTACCAAACGTCGAGGTTCGTCATCTTCGCGAAGCCCGCCATCGCGCCGCGGTACTGGCCAACCGTGCCGAGGACAACCTGCTGCTGCTGCTTGAGCGTGTAGCCGTTGTCGTTCGCGGCGATCAGCATGCTGACCGCCAAGCGCTTGACGTCCCACTCCCATGGCCCGGGCAGCGTCTCGTCGAAGTCGTTCAGGTCGAACACGAGCCGCCGCTCGGGAGACGCGAACAGACCGAAGTTCGACAGGTGAGCGTCACCGCAGCACTGGACGGTCAGCCCTGAGCGAGGCGTTGCCGCCAGATCACCCGCCATGATCATCGCGGCTCCGCGGTAAAACGCGAACGGCGAGACGAGCATCCGGCCGTAGCGAATCGGCACCAACTCGGGCACGCGAGTCTTCGCCTGGCGCTCGAGCAGCGCGATCGGGTCGGCCCGGTCCGGCGACGGGTCAAACACCGAATGGCTCGCACGCGGCACCTCGGCCCGGGCGGCCTTTCCCCGCGCGACCCGATCCGCGACCGACAGGCGCTGCACCTTGGCGCGGGCCGTCATTACCGGGCTAGGTGGCGGCCGAGCGAGTCGTCTCGTCCGCGAAGCGATGAATCGCGTCGAGGACCTTCTCGGGCTGCTCGAGGTGGGGCAAGTGCCCGGCTTCGGGGATCAGCTCAAACCGGCCGTTCGGGAATGAGGCCGCGTACGCACGCCCGTAGGGCTCGGGCGCGATCTGGTCGCTCTCGCCCCAGATCGCCGCGACCGGCGTCGGAACGAGCGCGAGCCGTCGCCGCAGCCTCGGATCGTGCATGTAGGGCTCGCGGGCGTACACCGCGAGCGTCGCGGCGTTGGCGGCCTGGATGTCGGCTGCCTCCTGCGGAAGCTGCGTCGGGTGAGGTGCGACGGCGGGGTTGTGGAACGAGAGCGCCATCAGCTCCTGTGGCGTCAGGGAGAAGAAGTCGGCCAGCTCGATTCCCTCAACGTTGATTCCGACCGCATTGAGGAGCACCGTGCCGCTGATGCGCTCGTGCTCGCGCACCGCCAGCTCGGAGGCGATCCAGCCGCCGATCGACGAGCCGACGACCAGCACGTCGCGCAGATCTCTCTGCTCGAGCAGCTGCAGGTAGCTCAGCGCGATGTCGTCGATTCCGACGTACCACTCCGGTCGCGGATTGCCGGCGAACCCGGGATGAACGGGAGCGATGACCTCGAAGCGCTCAGACAGAGCGGAGGGAAGCTGGCCCATCGACGGCGGCCCCCCGCCTCCGTGCAGGAGCAGGACGGGTCGGCCCTCACCGTGCTGATCGATGGTGAGCTTCGGGTCGTCGGCATAGAAGCCGCTGGTGATGTTCGTGTTCATGTCGTCCTTTAGTTGACGGTGGGTTCTGGCTCCCCGAGCGCGCCGCATACCCGCCGGGTACGTCGCCGAGTTCCCGGAAGTAGCTCAGCGCGCTGAGCCGACACCCGGACGCCGGCGAGTGAACATCGCCAATTCGTCTCTGAGGTCCCGGACCAAGGATGAGCTCGGCAGGCGCTCCTCGAGCATTGCCAGCGAGCGCTGGTAGTGCCGGAGCCGACGAGCGCGGAGTGCGCCGATCCCGCGCGGGACGCCGTTGTCGTCGTCATCGAGCTCGGTCTCACGGCGCAATTCCCGCGATCTCGAGAGCTTGTCCGCGGCGAACAGCATCAACGCCTCATTCCCGGCGCGGGCGACCTGCCGACGCAACGCGGCCTTGCGCGTCGCGTAGCCCGTAATCCGGTCATCGTCGCTGACCGCCAGCACGAGCTCCCTGATCCGCGGGCCGAACAGCGCCCCCAGCTCCGAGGAACTCGCGTCTGCCTTCTCGATCACGTCGTGCATGACGCCTGCGGCGACAAGATGATCCGGAGCGCCCGCCGAGTAGAGCAGCGACGCGACCTCGAGCGGGTGCGCGATGAACGGCGTCCCATCCGAGCGGCGCTGGCCGGCGTGCATCTTCTCGGCGTAGGCGATCGCCATCCGCGTCCGCGGACGGCCCTTCCGAAGGGTCGGCGTGCGCTGTCGCCCGGCCATGGTGGCCGAGTCTATGCGACCTCGCTCCATCGTAAGCTCGCTCAGAGCGATCCCTTTTGAGCAAGGATTCGATCAACGTGCCGCTGAGCTACACGGACTACTACGAGGTGCTGGGCGTCCCGCGAGACGCCGACCAGGAGACGATCCGGCGCGCGTACCGCAAGCTGGCGCGCAAGTACCACCCGGACCTGAATTCCGACAGCGATGCCGAGGACAGCTTCAAGGAGCTCGGCGAGGCGTACGAGGTTCTTTCCGACAACGAGAAGCGGGAGCGCTACGACCGGCTCGGCGCCCGTTGGCGTGAGGCGGAGCACGAGGCGCCCGAGGAGAGCTTCGAGGACTTCTTCACGCAGGAGGGGTTCGGCGACGGCACGCGTGTGGAGTTCGGAGACGACCTGTTCGAGGCGCTGTTCGGGGCGCGAGCCCGCCGCGCCGGCGGGCCGCTCCGCGGCCACGACCGCGAGGCGCTGCTCGAACTGTCGCTCGAGGACACGCTGGCCGGCGGCCGGCGGCGGTTGACGCTCGACGGCCACGAGGTCAGCGTCAACTTCCCCGCCGGCGTTCGCGACGGCCAGCTGATCCGGGTAGCCGGACAGGGCGGCCCGGGGCGCGATGGCGGCCCGCCGGGCGATCTGTTCCTGCGGGTCGCGTTGAAGCCGCATCCGCGCTTCCGCCGGCGTGGCGATGACGATCTCGATGTCGAGCTCCCGATCACACCTTCCGAAGCGGCACTCGGAGCGACCGTCACGGTGAAGACACCGACCGGCACGGCCCGGGTCCGGGTCCCGGCGGGCTCGTCCAGCGGCCGCCGGCTGCGGCTCCGTGGGCGGGGACTTCCCAAGCGCGGTGGCGGCAGCGGGGATCTCCACGCAGTCGTCAAGATCGTCGTACCGAAGGAGTTGTCGGACGGTGAGCGCGAGCTCTACGAACAGCTCGCCAAAAGCTCAAACGCCGACCCGCGGGAGTCGTGACCATGAACCCAGACAGGCACACCGGGCGGGCCGATCGCGACCTCACCGCGATCGACGCCGTCGAGCTGACCGTCGTCGCCAGGCGGGCGGGGGTCAAGGTCGTGCACGTGAGGCGGTACCTGGAGTTCGGGCTGTTCGAGCCGCACCCGGCCACCGCGACCGAAGATCCGCGGTTCGATGTCAACAGCGCAGCGCGGGTGGCGCGAGCGGAACGACTACGCCAGGACCTCGGACTCAACCACGCGGGCGCGGTGCTCGTATGCGAGCTTCTCGACCGGATCAGCGAGCTCGAGTCTCGCCGCTGACCCACAACCGCGCCGGATCAGCCTTCTGACCGCGGGATGGCGCGTTCAAGCAGCGCAAACAGCGCCTCGAAGTGCCGCTCCGCGGCCGCCTCGTTGTAGGCACCCATGTCCGACCTCGTGTAGCCGTGCTGCGCACCTTCATAGAGCTCGGTTGTGTGGCGCACGCCGGCGTCCTCCATCGCTTGGTCGAGCGCCGCGATGTTCTGCGGAGTCATGCTCGGGTCCTGATCGGCGTGACCCCAGTAGACCTCCCCGCGGACGCGCGGCGCGAGCAGGTGAGCGCTGTCGTCGGCGTCGGTGACCATCCGACCGGTGTGAAAACCGCCGAACGCGGCGACGCGGTCGGGGTGGGCGGCGGCGACGGTCCAGCCGAGCCAACCGCCGAAGCAGTAGCCGGTGATACCGACAGGGCCGTAGGCCAGCTCCCCGAGCTTGTCCAGGTAAGCGCCGCCGTCGGCGGCGACGGCTGCGGGTGTGAGCGCGCCCATCACCGCACCGAGCGACCGGAAGAACGCGGCGCGAGAGTCCTGATCGTGGAGGTCCGGCGTCTCCCACAACGGCGCGCGCCCGGCCCGGTAAAACGCGTTCGGAGCGAGCACGACATAACCCTGGGCGGCGATCCGATCGGCCATCTCCTCGATCCGCGGCCGCAGCCCGATGCCATCGATCATCCCGAATCGCCTGAATCTGGCGGTGTTCGCTCACCTGACCGCGTGGAACGCTGAACCCACGTCGTCGAGTGAAAGTCGAGCCTTCCATGCCAACTCAAACCGTTCGCGAGCCCAATCGCTGGGCGGTGCTCGCGTTGCTGAGCGTCGCGCAGCTGATGGTGGTGCTGGACGCGACGATCGTGACCGTCGCATTGCCCACGGCGCAGCGGGTCTTGCACTTCTCTCCCGACAGTCGGCAATGGGTGGTGACCGCGTACGCTTTGGCGTTCGGCAGCCTGCTGCTGTTGGGCGGCAAGATCGGCGATCTGTTCGGCCGCAAGTGGGTATTGATCGTCGGATTGGTGGGGTTTGCCGGGGCCTCGGCCGTCGGTGGGCTGGCGCAGTCGTTCGGCGTGCTCATCACAGCGCGGGCGCTGCAGGGGGTCTTCGGCGCGCTGTTGGCACCGGCGGCGCTCTCGACGTTGACCGTTACGTTCGCCGGAACTGAGGACTGGAATAAGGCGTTCGGGATCTTCGGCGCCGTCGCCGGCGGCGGCGGAGCGGTGGGGCTACTGCTCGGCGGAGTGCTGACGCAGCTGATCTCCTGGCGCTGGTGCCTGTACGTCAACGTCGTGATCGCCGTACCGACGACCCTGATTGCCTTCCGGCTGCTGGTCAACACCAGCGATCCCGACCGACCCCGCATCGATATACCGGGCGCGCTCACATGGACGCTGGGCCTGTTCGCGGTCGTGTTCGGCTTCTCGAACGCCGAGACCCACGGCTGGGGCGCGACCGCGACCGTCGTCGCGCTGATCGCCGGCCCCGTGCTCCTGACCACGTTCGTGCTGATCGAGCGCGTCGTCAAGCACCCGCTGCTCCCCTTGCAGATCGTGTGGGACCGAGCCCGCGGGGGGGCGTTCACCACGCTCGCGCTGACCGGCGCCGGCGTGTTCGCGGTGTTTCTGTTCCTCACCTTCTTCTTGCAACAGAACCTCGGCTTCAAGCCGCTCAAGACCGGCCTCGCGTTCCTGCCCACGAGCGCCGTGCTGATCGTCACCTCGACCTTCGTGCAGAGCCGTGTGATCGGGCGCACCGGCGTCAAACCGCTGGTGCTGATCGGCATGGCGCTCGGGTTGATCTCGATGCTCCTGTTCACGCAACTGACGCCCACCTCCAGCTACGGCACCGGCGTCCTGCCCGGCCTGCTCGTCTTCGGCCTCGGGATGGGCTGCCTCTTTGGCCCGGCGTTCTCGGCCGCGACGCTCGGGGTGGCGCCAAATGAGGCGGGCATCGCCTCCGGCATGGTCAACACCTCTCAGCAGATCGGCGGCTCGGTCGGCACCTCGCTGCTCTCAACGATCTACGCCAGCGCCGTCACCGGCTACGTCATCAGCCACCCCCAAGTCCGAGACCTCACCCACGCCGCAGCGGTCCACGGCGACACCAGGGCGTTCTGGTGGGGCGTCGGGATCTTTGGCCTGGGACTCCTGCTCGCGCTAGTGCTCTTCCCCGCCAGATGCGAGGGCCGGCCGGCGTCGGTCGGGGCCGCCCTGGCTCGGTACGTGATCGGCAACTGCCACTACGAGGAGTCCGCGGACGGCGCCGCCGTCGCAGAAGGCGCGGGCGCCCCAGAGCCGGCTTTGGTGCCGTAGGATCCGGCGACCCCGGTTAGAGACTTGGGCCGCCTCGCGTTTGCCATCCGAGGGCGCGGCGACCCGGTTCGGGCAGGTGGCTCACGACGAGGTCGTAGGAGTCTTCGATCAGGTCCTTGATCATCTCCTCGGGCAGCGAGCCGTCGATGATGACGGTGTTCCAATGCCGCTTGTTGAGGTGGTATCCGGGGATCACCTCCGCGTGCGCTTCGCGTAGCAGCTCGGCTAGCCCGGGCTCGCACTTGAGGCTGATCCGGAGCTCGTCGGCGCCGAGTTGGGACAGGGCGAACATCTTGCCGCCGACCTTGAAGACCGAGGTGTCGGAGCCGAACGGAAACGTCTCCTGAGCTCCGCGGAACGACAGGCAGTGATCGCGGAGCTCGGCGGCGGTCATCATCCGAACGTTCGGGCGGGCACGTGGCTCACGGCGAAGGGCTACCCGGTGGCGGTTTGGTCGAGCAGCTGCAGCAGTTCGTGGGCTGCCAGCTCGATTGCCTTGTGCCGCCACTCCGCCGCGCGATAGTGGCACGCGATGATCCCTGAGCGGTGGATGCGGCGGAAATCGCCGATCACAAACGCGTATCGGGCTTTCGTCTGTTCGCCCGCGCCATCGGTCAGACCGAGAAACCACTGCGCGTATTTCTCCCATCCGTGGCGCTCCAGATATGCGTTTTCCGCCGCAGCGCGCGGCTGCACGTCCCCCCACTCACTGCGCAGCACATACTGGCGCGTGGCGATCAGCTCGCGCGCGTGCTCGATCCCGACCTGGTTGGGGCTGTACGACGCCACGAGGCAATTCTGCCCGCCCGCGCATCGCCTGCAAACCCTGACGCTGCTGCGCCCGGATGGCCGGCGTCGCCGCGTCGATAGCCTGGCGTGGCCGCGACCGCCGGCTTTCCTGTTGGACGACCGAATCGGAGACGCGTGAAGAAGATCGGATTCCTTTCCTTCGGCCACTGGAGCCCCGGCCCGCAATCGCTGACGCGCGCCGGCGCGGATGCGCTGCAGCAGTCGATCGAGCTCGCCGTTGCTGCCGAGCAACTCGGCGCCGACGGCGCGTACTTCCGGGTCCACCATTTCGCGCGTCAGCTCGCCTCGCCGTTCCCGTTGCTGGCCGCGGTCGGTGCGAGGACGTCGCGCATCGAGATCGGTACCGCCGTGATCGATATGCGCTACGAGAACCCGCTGTACTTCGCCGAGGACGCCGGGGCGGCTGATCTGATCGCCGGCGGTCGGCTTCAGCTCGGGATCAGCCGCGGATCACCCGAGCAGGTGATCGACGGCTGGCGGTACTTCGGCTACGCGCCAGCCGACGGCGACAGCGATGCCGACATGGCGCGCAAACATGCCGAGGTCGCGCTCGAGGTTCTGAAGGGCGAGGGGTTCGCGGAGCCGAACCCTCGGCCGATGTTCGCCAATCCGCCGGGTCTGTTGCGGATCGAGCCGCACTCGCCTGGGTTGCGAGAGCGGATCTGGTGGGGGTCGGGATCGAACGCGACGAGTGCCTGGGCGGCGCGCCTCGGGCTCAATTTGCAAAGCTCGACGCTGAAGGACGACGAGAGCGGCGAACCCCTGCACGTCCAACAGCGCAAGCAGATCGAGGCCTACCGCGGGGCGTGGGACGCGGCCGGGCACGACCGCCAGCCGCGGGTATCGGTCAGCCGCAGCATCTTCGCGCTCACGACCGACGCCGACCGCGCGTACTTCGGAGGCGGTCGTGACTCTCAAGACCAGATCGGCATGATCGACGAGAACACGCGCGCGATCTTCGGCCGCTCATATGCGGCCGAACCCGATGTGCTGGTCGAGCAGCTGCGCACGGACGAGGCGATCGAGGCCGCCGACACGCTGCTGCTGACCGTGCCGAACCAGCTCGGCGTCGAATACAACGCTCACATCATCGAGGACATCCTCACCCACGTCGCGCCGCCGCTCGGCTGGCGCTGATCTCACGCTCTCGCACCGTGACGCTCGCCCGGAGGATCGCGCAGCTCACGGCCAGCAACCAGACGAACAGCAGCGCCGGCACCCACACGATCACCGAGCCCTCGACCGACAGCAGCGGGCCGTGGCTGAGGAATGACATCGCGATAAACACGTGGGCCAGCGCGGCGACCAGCGCGACGGCAGCGGTCCAGCGGGGCAGGCACCGGGTCTGAAGGACAAACGCGGCGTAGGCGCCAAGGCTGACCGCCGTCGGAATCCCGGAGAGGGCCAGCAGTCCGAATCCAGTGTCCGCGAGGAGGCCCGCCGAGGTAGCGTCCTGCAGCCGGTAGCTGAGGACCGCGACCGGCACGAACGCGGAGACGATCATCACGAGCATCGCCACCGCCGCGAACGCGAACACCGCCGACAGCGCCCGGGGCTCGGGCTCGCGCGCCCTCATCCAACTCCACAAGCCGGCGGAAAACGCCAGCCAGATCCCGACGGCGACCGCGAACATGAACAGCGAGATGACGCTTCGCGAGCGGTGATCGAACGCGTACGCCGCCGTCTGCGCGCCGGTCGCATTCGTCCCGGGGACCTCCCACAGCGGTGGCGCGACGAGCGACGACACGATGATCAGCACGAACGTCGCAAGGCCGGCGATCCCGGTCAGCCGGGCAAGGCGGTCGCCTGTCGAAGATGCGTACACCCTGCACGCATCTTACATACCGACTGTACGTATGTCAACGACCAGCGACGGCGACGGCGTCGGGGCCCCACGCTCAGGGGACGGGGCCCGCCTCGATCAGCTGTCCTGCCGAGACGCGCCTGTTTAGGATCCAGGATTGATGGAGAGCGGCACAGCATTCATCGACATCGATCTCACCCGCGTCGGTCTCGGCACGAATCGTCTGACGAACACGCCGGGCAACCAGGCGTTTCTGCGGGAGGCGATCCAAGCTGGGGTCAAGTTCATCGATACCGCGCACCTGTACACAGGTGGGGACAGCGAGTTGACGATCGGCGCCGCCCTGGCCCCGTTCCCTGAAGGCTGCGTCGTCGCGACCAAGGGCGGGTACAAGCCGGGCGAGGGGCGCCCGGAGATCCTCAGTGCGCAGATCGAGCAGAGCCTGGACCATCTACGCACCGATCAGATCGAGCTCTACTACCTCCATCGGGTCGACCCGGAGACGCCGCTGGAAACGAGCCTCACGGTAATCCGGGAGTATCGCGATCAAGGCAGGATCCGGCACGTGGGCATCTCGGCGGTGAGCATCGAGGAGATCGAGCGAGCGCGTCAGGTCGTCCCGATCGCGGCCGTCCAGAACCATTACAACCTCTCCGAGCGCAGAGACGAAGAGGTTGTCGACTACTGCGCCGAGCAGCAGATCCTGTTCGTGCCGTACTACCCGCTGGGCGGCAGCAGCCCACCGGTGCTGAGAGAGATCGCCGAGGCACATCGAGCCACACCCAGCCAGATCACGCTCGCGTGGCTGCTCAAGCGCTCGCCGGCGATGCTCCCGATTCCCGGAACGCTGTCGGCGGAACATCTACGGGAGAACCTCGCGGCGCTGGAGATCGAGCTGACCGACCAGGAGTACCAGGCACTCGCGTAGCCGGTGCTCGACTGATGTCCAAGGTGCTGATCACAGGCTCAGCGGACGGGCTCGGCCGCGAGGCAGCCAAACAGCTCGTCCACGGGGGTCACGAAGTGGTCCTCCACGCTCGCGACGAGGCGCGCGCACAACAGGCGTTGGCCGGCGTCCCGGGGGCAGCCGCAGCCCTCCCGGGCGAACTCTCCTCGATTACGAGCACCCGCGCGCTGGCCGACCTGATCAACGCCGCCGGGGTCTTCGACGCGATCATCCACAACGCCGGTATCGGCTACCGCGAGGCTAACCGGTGCGAGACCGAGGACGGCCTCGAGCACGTCTTTCAGACCAACGTCCTGGCGCCCTACCTGCTGACCGCGCTCGTGAACCGCCCGGCCCGGCTCATCTACCTCAGCTCGGGCCTGCATACGTCAGGTGACCCAGACCTCGTGGACCTCCAGTGCAAGCACCGGCGCTGGAGCGGTTACCAGGCGTACTCCGATTCCAAGCTGTTCGACGCGGTGCTCGCCGCCGCGGTTGCTCGCCGATGGCCGGATGTGGTCAGCAGCTCGGTGGACCCCGGCTGGGTGGCCACGAAGATGGGAGGGCCAGGGGCGCCCGGCGAGCTTGGCCCCGGAGCCGAGACGCAGGTCTGGCTCGCCACCAGTGACGACCCGCTCGCCCTGCAAAGCGGCCGGCATTTCTACCACCGAAGGCCACGCGAGACGCACCCCGCCGTCGCCGACCCCGCCGTCCAAGACGGCCTACTCGCCGCGTGCCATGAGCTCACCGGCGAGGCGATCGCCAATTAGAGCTGGCCCGTAGCGAATCACGACTCCCCCGACGCGCGGGACCTAAATGCGGCTTGCTCTTGCGTCAGCTACAAGTGAGCACGATTACCGCGATCTCCCGCGTCGTGCGCGCCTGGTAGTCGTCGTAGAAGGAGTAGCCCGCCGTGAGCCGCGGCCAGTACGCGGCCTTCTCCTCGGCCGTCGCCTTGCGGGCGGTCGCGCGTCGCTGCGATCCCCTGATCTCGATCGTCGTCTCCGGCGCCGCCTGGAGGTTCAGCCACCATGCCGGCGGCGCGTCCGACCCGCCCCGCGACGCGACGATCACGTAGTCGTCGCCGTCCGGGAGGTAGATCAACGGCGTTTGGCGTGCCTTGCCGCTCTTGCGGCCCACGGTGTGCAGGATCAGGACCGGGAGGTCCTGCTGAGTGCCGCCGAAGCGCCCCTTCGAGAGGCGGTAGACGATGACGTTGACCCGCGGGATCAGGTAGACGAGCTTTGCCTTCAACGTGCCGGGCGGCGGGAAGACGGGTGGCGGCTTGGATGCCATCAGGCGACGATGTCTACAGGATCCGGATCGGGTCGCGCCCATCCCAGCCGCGTGCGTGGATCGGGGGCGGTAGGAAGGGCTGCATTGCTACGGCCGCATGCCGGTCGAGACCCAGCGGTCGAGGGTCGACACCTTCTCGGTGGGCCAGGCACCGTCGCACGGCATCGAGCCGTTGCGGACGCGCTCGAGGATTGCGTGCGCGTTGTGCTTCACGTCGTCGTAGGACCAGAGGTCGAAGGCGAACTTCATCGATTGGCGGTCGCGGTGGCGGAACAGGGTCTTGATGTGCTTCTCATAGCTGACCGCCTCGTCCGCGCCCGGCAGGACGACGGGCAGGTCCGGCTCGTCTGCGGGTTCGAGGGCTGACATTCGGCTGCCGGGCGGTCCAGCCGCCGTGTTCCAGTCCCAGTGCGGCATCGGCATCTGCTCTGGGGGTTTGGCGCCGGGTTGGGAGTTCTCGAGCGCGAGCCGCGAGCCCCATTCGACGTAGGAGCTGAACGCCGAGCGGAACTCTGGATCGGCTGGCAGCCCGGCCTCCTGGGCCGAGCGGAGGATCAGCTGAACCCACCGGGCGCGTTTCTCCTCGGTGAGGCCCTTGCCGATGTGTTGGGAGACCATCCGCGGATACCCGCCGTACTGCTCGCTGTACCGGCGCGGCCCGCAGAACACCTCGCCCAACCACTTCGCCACGCGCTCGGGATGGTCTGAGGACATGTTCGCGAACAGCGGCGCCAGCAACGGGTCCTCGGGCACGTACTTCTCGTAGAAGATCCGGGTCATTCGCGTAAGCGCCGGGAGACCTCCAGCCCACTCGAAGATCGTGGGCTCCGCGTCCGGATCCGGCACCGGGTCCTTGAAGTCCACATACCAGTGCATGCCGCTGCAGAACGGCTTGTTCTGCGAGTGTCCGCAGCGGCACAGCGCGTAGTGCTCGCGCGAGGCGCCTGCGGCCAGCGGCTGTTGCGCGCCCTCGCCGTCGAGCAGAGTGATCGTTCCGGTGATCCGGTATGGCCCATCTCTGGAGACCTCGATGCTGGGCGCTCGGGTCGCGTGGCGGTCCACCTCGTCGCGGGCCTCGACGCCGTCGATGGCGTAGCTCAGAGCGCCCGAGGGGCAGTTGCGCACCGCGCGGATGAGCTCGTCCATGCGCCCGCCGCTGGGAGCCACGAACGGCTCCTGCCCGACGCGGAACGCCGTCGCCAACCGGTCGGTGCAGAACCCTGAGTGCTGGCAGATCCCCCGGTTATCGAGGATCGTGACTTGCTGGCCGACGTACGTGTCGCGTCGGTCCGGAACGCGCTTTGGATCCTTCGCGCCGCTGAACCCCAGCTCCGCATGGGCCCCGTCGCAGAACGGCTTGTTCTCCGAGGCGCCGCAGCGGCACAGCGCCATCTGGGGCCGAGTCGGTAGCTCCTCGCCGAGCCAGTTGGTCAGCGTCGGGACGTTGGTCACGAGGTACGGGCCATCGGTCTCGATCTCGATCGCAGCTGGAAGCTCGGACTGCATGGCCGTCAGCTCGTCGAGCCGCGACGACGCCTCCTGCGGATCGCCCGCGAGCCGGCAGGCAAGATCCTGAAGCGCCGCGGTCGCCTCCTGGACCTGGCTGGGGAGTCCCGGTAGGAGCCGGAGGCGGGTCGCCTCGAGCGTCAGCTCCCAGAGTCCATCGATGGTGCCGGCAGGCCCCGCTGGCGAGCCGGTCGGCTCGTCCGCTCGAGCGCGCGCGCGCGACCCTCCCGCTGCAAGCGCATCGCTCAGCGGACGGATCACCGAACGCGTCAGTCGCTCGCCGAGCAACGCGTCCGCGTCCGCGGAAGACACGCTGGCGGCGAGATCCTGTGCGCGCGCGAGCAGCGACGCCAGCGCCGACAGAGGCTCGGCCGTGCTGCTGGACGAGGTCATCGGGCGCGCGCTTCGGGCCCGGGAAGAAGCTGATGGCGAACATGTGCAACGACCATCGATCCTCCTTCGTGGCCGGAACGGCGCGTAGACTCGCGATACAGATGACTGAACTTCAAGACAATATATCTGAACTTGAAGATATAGCACCTCGTGGCGAAGGTGATCACGTAGATCGTGTCATCGCGCAATGGGCGCGGGTTCGTCCGGAACTCGACACTTCGCCGGTCGCTGTCGTTGCACGCCTCGGCCGCGCGGCTGCCTACGTCAGCGCCGGGATCGACACGCGCTTGGAGGAGTTCGGACTCTCCAGAGCGAGTTGGGACGTGCTCGCCAGCCTCCGCCGCACCGGGCCTCCGTATCGCCTCTCCCCGACCCAACTGTACGTAGCGCTGATGCGCAGCTCCGGCGCGATCACGCACCGCCTGTACGGGCTCGAGCGCCAGGGGTTCATCACTCGCGTACCCGACTCCGACGATGCCCGCGGGATGCTGGTCGAGCTGACCCGCAAGGGCAAGCTGCTGGTCGACCGAATCGCTCCTCTGCACCTGGACAACGAACGCGCCCTGCTCGAGCCGCTGAGCGACGAAGAACAGCAAACGCTCGCCCGGCTTCTGCGCAAACTGCTGATCGCCTACGAACGCCAGCAGCCGACCCCACCGCCGACCGGCACCGGGGGACGAAGCCGGAGCAGATAGTGACGAGGTTGCGCATGACGCCGGTCATGTGGACCGTCTGCCCCGAGTCGATCGATAGCCCTGACGCGGTCGCCCTGCTCCGGGCGTACTTCGCCGAGCTCACGGTCCGCTACTTCCACCGGGAGACGACCGAGAAGGAGATCGACGAGACCCTCGACAGGTTCCCGAGCACCGGCCTCGCGCTGTTCCTCGTCCTGCGCGCCGGCGGAGTAGCCGCCGGCTGCCTCGGCCTGCACTCGACCGGCGAGCTGAGCCGCGTCTACGTCGTCCCACAGTTTCGCCGCGCGGGCGGGGGCCGAGCTCTGCTCGGTGCCGCTGAGACGTGGGCCCGCAGCGAAGGCGTCGCCCGCCTGTTTCTCGACACCCGCACCGACCTCGTCGAGGCCCGCGCCCTCTATGCCTCCTGCGGCTTCGTCGAGATCGCCCCGCCCACCGCGACCCCTGGCCCGTTCCAGGACCACTGGTTCGAGAAGGCGATCAGCTAAGCCGTGACTTGAGTCGTACGAGAACGTCAGGGGCGCGCCGTGACAGCGACGTGTTCAACCCCGCTCGCGCTCCACGACGCTCGAGGCGATCCACTACATCGCGATCCAACCGTGCTGAGAATCGACGTGCTGGCATGCACCACACGGTAATACGCCGTCAGACACTGTCAGAGGTGTTCATGCGAGATGGGCGTGGACGAGCTGAACCGCCCATGCCCCTTCGCCCACTGCTGTGGCGCACCGCTTGGTCGAGCCCGACCGTACGTCTCCGGCGGCGAACACGCCCGAGACGGTGGTCTCGAGGAGGTTGTCGGCGCCGACAGCTGCACCGGTGAGAATGAATCCGTCATCGCCGCGCCCGACCGCGTCAGCCAGCCATTCGGTGCACGGGAGCGCCCCGAGGAACAGGAACAGGTATGAGAACCGCAGCTGCTCCCCGTCCGTGAGGGTGACCGCCTCGAGCTCGCCGTCCGCGCCGTGCAGCGCGGTGATCTCGCTGCTGTCGCGCACTGCCACTCCGTAACGATCGAGCTCGCGGACGAGGTAGTCCGACATCGTCTCGCGCAGATCTGCGCGCCGATGCAGCAGCGTCACGAGCGCGCCTCCGCGAGACAGCCACACAGCGGCCTGGCCGGCTGAGTTCCCACCCCCGACAACTGCCACCCGTGCGGCCGCACAGAGCTGAGCCTCCGGCGGACCAGCGGCGTAGAAGACGCTGATGCCCTCGTACTGGTCGAGGCCGTCGACCGGCAGGCGACGGTACTGCGCACCGGTGGCGATCAGGACGGCGCGGGCGGCGACCTCGCGATCGTCCTCCAGCCGCACCACGTGGCGCCCGTTTCCAGGCTCCAGCGACAGGGCGCGGTACGGCGTCGCCAGCCGGGCGTCGAACTTTCGGGCCTGGGTCACGGCGCGGCTGGTCAGCTCCGTGCCGCTGATACCGGCGGGAAAGCCAAGGTAGTTCTCGATCCTCCGGGATGTGCCGGCCTGACCGCCGAGCCCGGCGCTGTCGATCACGAGCGTGTCGAGGCCCTCAGAAGCGCCGTAGACAGCGGCGCCGAGGCCGGCTGGGCCGGCGCCGACCACGAGCAGATCGACTTCCTCGTGGGCCGCGAGCTCGCGGCCGATTCCGAGTGCGCGTGAGACCTCACCGGGCGAGGGACCCTGCAGCTCCGTGCCGCCGGGCAACCTGACCAGCGGCAGCTTCGCCTCATCCAGCCCCTCCACCAGGGCCGTAACCGTCGGATCGCCGGTGCGATTGGGGTCGAGCCATGTGAGCGGCAGGCGGTTGCTGCGCGCGAAGTCGACCATGCGCATGGTCGCCTTCGACGAGTGCGGCCCGACGATCTCCAGACCGAGGCCGGGGACGCGCTGGAGCCCCTCCCGCCTGGCGATGAATGCCGAGAGCACCACGTCGCTCAGCGGGCCGTCCTCGTACAGGAGCGTTTTCAGCACCTCGCGGGGAACCGCGATGTAGCGGAGTGGCTCGGTGACGACCGCCGTGACGAACACCGTCTGGCCGGAGAGGAGGTTCAGTTCGCCTAGGAATCCCGACGCCCCGTGACGGACGATCTCGTTGCCAGCGCTGTCGAGGATCGCGACCTCGCCCTCGACGATCACGATGAACGGGTAGTCCCGGTCCCCGACGCGGTAGAGCACCTCGCCGATCTCAGCCGCGCGCTCCTCCCCGACCCCGCGGAGTGTCGAAACCTGCGACGCGGACAGCGTCGGGCTCGGTGGCGGCTCGACTGGACTCGGTGGCGCTTGCATCACTCGAGGCTAGCGTGCTCATGTCCGTTCCTAGTTGAGGTGGCGCTCCCAGTCTGGCGGCACCGCGCCCGCCGGCCCTGGGACCGGCTGGTCGGGTGGGTGACTCTCGGGCGGCGCAAGCGCGGGCCCCTCGAAGAACTGATCCGAGCGGTAGTCGTAGAACCACTCTTCGCCCGGCTCGAAGCTCTGCAGCACGGAATGCCCTGTCTCCTTGCTGTGTGCCGTTGCGTGCTGGCTCGGCGAGTTGTCGCAGCAGCCGATGTGCCCGCAAGTCGCGCAGCGACGCAGGTGCAGCCACCAACCGGGCGATCCGCCGGCCAGGCACTCGACACAGCCGGTTCCACTCGGCGGGACGCTCGGGTCGATGCCAGTGCTTTCCATCCGACAAAGCTTCGCACCATCCGCCGGCCAGCGGCGCCTCGAACAGACTTTCAGTCGCCGCTCGACGGCTGTTACCGTCCGAAGAATGGCCGAGGTCAATGCCGCCGGGGGCGATCGGGACGCGACCGATGTGATGTCGCCGGCCTCGGCGGATCGCGAACCGAATCGATGGGCGGTCCTGGCTCTGCTCGGCGTCGCGCAGCTGATGGTGGTGCTGGACGCGACGATCGTGACGATCGCGATCCCCTCGGCCCAGAACGCGCTGCACTTCTCCACCCAGAGTCGGCAGTGGATCGTGACCGCCTATGCGCTGGCCTTCGGCAGCCTGTTGCTCGTGGGCGGCAAGCTAGGTGATCTGTTCGGGCGCAAGTGGACCTTGATCGGCGGCCTGGTCGGGTTCTCGATCGCGTCGGCGCTCGGCGGGCTGGCTCAGTCCTTCGGTGTACTCGTGGCCGCCCGAACGCTGCAGGGTGCGTTCGGCGCGCTGCTCGCACCATCGGCGCTGGGGCTGCTGACGGTGACGTTCGAGGGGTCTCCTGACAGGCCCACCGCGTTCGGGATCTTCGGTGCGATCGCCGGCGGTGGCGCCTCGCTCGGGCTGATACTCGGCGGCGCGCTCACCCAGGGCTTGTCCTGGCGCTGGTGCCTGTACGTCAACCTTGTGATCGCCGTGCCCACGACGATCGTGGCGTTTCGGCTGCTGGTCAATCACCGAGCTCCGCAGCGGGATCCGATCGACATACCCGGTGCTCTCACCTCAGCGCTCGGCCTGTTCGCGCTGGTGTACGGGTTCTCCAACGCCGAGACCCACTCCTGGAGTGCCACGGCAACGGTCGTGGCGCTCCTCGCCAGCCCCGTGCTGCTGACGGCGTTCGTGCTGATCGAGCGTCGAGTCAAGCACCCGCTTCTGCCCCTGCATATCGTCTGGGACCGGGCCCGGGGCGGCGCGTACACGACGATCGCGCTGGCCGGGGCGGGCACCTTTGCGGTATTTCTGTTTCTCACCTACTTCCTGCAGCAGCAGCTCGCGCTCTCGCCGCTCACCACGGGACTGGCGTTCATGCCGATGACCCTGGTGCTGGTCGTCACCTCCACCACGGTGCAGACCCGCGTGATCCAACACACCGGGGTCAAGCCGCTGGTACTCGCCGGCACGACGCTCGGAGCGATCGCGATGTTCACGTTCACGCGCCTCACGCCAGGCTCGAGCTATGCCGGCAACGTGCTCCCCGGTCTGCTGATCCTCGGCATCGGGATGGGATCCATCTTCGCGCCGGCGTTCTCGACGGCGACTCTCGGCGTCGAGGGACGCGAGGCCGGGGTCGCCTCGGCGATGGTCAACACCTCACAGCAGGTCGGCGGCTCGGTCGGCACCTCCCTGCTCAGCACGATCTTCGCCAGCGCCGTCAGCAGCTACGCCGTCAGTCACCTCCGCACCCCCGGACTGGCCGCCGCCGCGGCAGTCCACGGCGACACCACGGCGTTCTGGTGGGCCGTCGGAATCTTCGCCCTCGGCTTCCTCGTGGCGTTGGTGGTCCTGCCCGGCCGAGCCAAGCCGCGCGTCCCCACGATCAGGGCCGCGCTCGCCCGTCACGCGATCGGCAACTGCCACCACTTCGAGGCCGAGGATGGAGCCCAGCAGGGGCTTGCCGCTACGACGGGTGCTGAGGGGCGATGAGCAGCGGCCGCTTCGTGTGTGACGCGAGTGCGTGCGAGACGCTGCCGAGCAGAGCGCTGCCGATCGGACCACGGCCGCGTTGGCCGCAGACAACTAGTCCGGCGTCGATCTCCTGAGCGATCTCATCGATCGTCTTCGCGACTGATTCGGTGGCTTCCGCGATTCGCGCGGAAGCGTTGTAGCCGCGCCCGCGAGCAGCCTCTGCGCCCTCTTCCGCGATCTGTCGCGCGAAGGCCACTTCCTCCTGGTCGATCTCGCCTTCGTTCGGTACAGCGACCACGAACGAGCCGGCCCGTGCCAACTGCACCGACGCCGGCATCCACACGACGAGTACCACGGCATCGGCGGGCTTGATCAGCTCGACCGCAGCGGACAGCGCCGTCTTTGAGCCGTCCGATCCGTCATAGCAAAACAACACCGGCTTGTTCATCGTTCAGCCTCCTCTCGCAGCCATCACGCCGTCCCGGTCAGGCTACTTCGCCGCGGGCTTCGAAGATCTGACCAACGGAGATCCGGCCTGGCCCGCCCCGTGCGACCGTTACGTGTCCGGTGGAAGCAGCCAATGGTTGTCGGCGGCGCACCGCCGTGCGCTCTGGAGGAACCGTGCGATGGCTGCGGTCTGGGCGCGCGCTGACCAGAGGATCGACCACTCCGCCAGGATTTGTGGATCGACGATCTTGCGGGCGACGACGCCTGGCTCGGCTTGGGCGCTGTTGAAGGCGAATGAGGCGGGGCTGAGGCCAACCTCGTGTGCCCCGAGGAGGCGCGCGAGCATTGCGTTGACGGGTGGCTTGGGGAAGGTTCTGACCTGAGCCCGGAAACCGGCCCGCTCGCATGTCTCCATGATGCGGTCGTAGTAGGCCGGAGCGAGCTCGCGGGGGAATAGGAGCAGGGTCTCGTGCTCCAGCTCGGGGAGTGGGATCGAATCCGTCTGGGCGAGTCGGTGGCGTTTGCTGAGCTGCGCGGCGAGCGGCTCGTCGCGGAGCACCTCCACGCGGATACCCCTCATCGGCTCGGGATGCAGGGCGAGCCCGATGTCGAGTTCCCCCGCTAGGAGACGGCCGGGGATCTCGGCGCTGAACAGCTCGCTGGGGATGACCGTCAGGTTCGGGTTGTCGTTCTCGACGGCCGCGAGGATCGTCCCGAGCGTCTCGAAGCTCGCCAGCGGGGGGTAGCCGAGTCGCACGGTGCCGGTGATGCCCTCGCCGGCAAGGCGAGTGCGCTCAGCGGCCTGCTCGAGAACCGCGAGGGCGAGCGGCGCCTGCTCCAGGAGCGTGTGCCCGGCCGCGGTCATCTTGACCTCGCGACTGGTGCGCACGAACAGGTCGGTCCCGAGGGTGCGCTCGAGCTTGCCGATCTGCTTGCTCAGCGAGGGCTGGGCGATGTACAGGCGCGCGGCAGCACGGCCGAAGTGGAGCTCCTCAGCGACGGCCAGGAAGTAGCGAAGCAGGCGCGGGTCGAGATCGATAGCCCAAGGCTATCGGTCGGTGCGAGACGGGTCTTGGACACGAAACAAGCTCGGAACTAAGTTGCATCGAGAGTCCAATCTCCGTTGAGAGGAGCACACGATCGCAAGCGACCCAGCAGCCGAATCGAACGTCGAGGTCGTTCGCGACTACACCCGGCGGGTGTTCAACGGGCACGCCCCTGAGCTGGCATCCGAGTACGTCACCCCCGACGTTAAGTGGCACGGCGGGACGCTCGGCACGGTTGAGGGCGCCGAGAATCTCGTGGGCCTGTTGCGCGGCTTCATCGGCGCGCTGCCGGATCTGAACGCGCAGGAGCAGGACATCGTCGCCCAGGGGAACACGGTCGCCGTGCGGTTCGTCGTCGAGGCGACACATGAGGGCGACCTGCTCGGGATCGCGCCCACGGGCCGCCGGGTCCGCTGGGATGCCGTCGACGTGTATCGCCTGCGGGACGGAAAGATCACCGAGGAATGGGCTGCCGACGACCTAACCGCGATCCTGCACCAGGTCGGCGCGTACACGCAGCCATGGCTTTCCTAGGCGCAGCCCGACGACAGTTCAAGGAGACGAGCAAGGGTTTCTTCCTCGAGCGATTCGACGATCGCGGCGAGGGCGTTGATCCGGTGGAATAGATTCGGGCGCGATCCGAGCTTTGACAGACATCCGCCCGACGGCCACATCGCGTGAGAAGCAGCTGACCCTGCTCGCAGCCGTGCTCGGCACGAGCGTGGTGTTCCTCGACGCGACCGTGACCAGTGTCGCGTTGCCGGCGATCCGGAGCGACCTGGGTGGCGGTCTGGCTGCCCAGCAGTGGGTGACGAACGCGTACCTGCTGGCGCTCGTGTCGCTGTTGTTGATCGGCGGCTCGCTCGGCGATGTGTTCGGTCAGAAGCGGGTGTTCTTGATTGGCGTTGCCGGGTTCGGCCTCACGTCGGCGCTCTGCGCGGTCGCGTCATCGATCCCTGACTTATGCGTCTTTCGCGCGATGCAGGGGGTGTGCGCGGCGCTGGTGACACCTACGGCATTGGCGGTGATCATCCACGTCTTCCCGGAAGACGAACGCGCCCAGGCGATCGGGACGTGGACCGCGCTCAGCTCGATAATCGGGGTCATCGGACCGTTCATCGGGGGAGTGTTGGTCGCCGCCGGCTCCTGGCGCCTGATCTTTCTGCTGAACGCGCCGCTCGTAGTCGTGACCGTGGCGATGATTGCTCGTGGCGTTCCCGCGGACGCGAGCGCTAGCACCGGCGTGCGTCTGGACTTCGTCGGGGCCCTGTTGGCCGCGTTCGCGCTCTTCGGCACGGTGTTCGCAGTGACCGAGGAGCCGACGCGCGGATGGGGCGCTCAGGTGGTCGGTTCGCTCGTGGTCGGGATTCTGGGAGCGGTGGCGTTTTTTGCGCGCGAGGCGCGAGCTCGGGCGCCGATGCTCCCACTGAGTCTGTTTCGCGAGCGCAACTTCACGATCGGAAACCTGGCGACGTTGACCTCGTACCTGGGGCTAGGGGGCGTGATCTTTCTGCTGCCCGTGTTTCTGCAGCAGGTCAGCGGCTACAGCCCAGTTCAGGCGGGGCTGGCGCTGCTGCCGGTCACCTTGCTGACGATCTTGCTCTCGCGGCGGTTTGGCGGGCTCGCCGACCGAATCGGATCGCGAGTTCTGATCAGCCTCGGGGCGCTGGTTGCCGGGTGCGGCCTGTTGCTGCTGGTGCGTGTCGATCAGCGCGCCGATTACCTGAGCGAGGTTCTGCCGGCGCTGCTCGTGTTCGGGCTCGGACTCGCGATGCTTGTCGCGCCGCTGACCGCCACCATCCTTGGGGGAGCGGCGGAGGAACACGCGGGCGTCGCGGCAGCTGTGAACACGACGCTCTCACGCGTCGCGCAGCTGTTCGCCGTAGCGGTGCTGGGAGCGGTCATCTCGCTTGCGTTTGCCAATCGCGTCGACGCGAAGCTACGACGGTCCGCGATCGACCCCGCCGGCCGCGCGGCGATCAGCCGCGCCAAACGACAGCCCCTTGGGGCGGCGAGTCTGGGAGGAGTAGCCGCCGGCGAGCGGGTTCTCCTCACGGCGGCCTTCGACGATGCCTCGGTGCACGCGTTCCGCGTGGCGGACGGAATCGCGGCCATCCTCGTGATCAGTGGCGGCGTCATTGCGCTCGCCGGGATCCGCAATCCCCGTCGCACGGTCGCCGCCGAGCTGTGCCCGGCCGGGGCGCTCTGCGGCGCAAGCCAAGAACTGGTCGCGCTGCCCTCGGCTTGACGTATACCGATATCGGTATATGATTGCGCCATGGCACGAGCAGCGACGACGTCGGATGTCTTCAATGCGATCGCCGAACAGCAGCGTCGTGAGATCCTGACGCTCCTGCGGGCGGGTGAGGGCCCGGTGACGGAGTTGGCCCAGCAGCTGGGGATGACCCAGCCGGGGGCGTCCAAACACCTGCGGGTGCTCCGCGAGGTCGGACTGGTGCGGGACCGCAGGGCGGGCAAGCACCGCCTGTACAGCCTTGACGCCCGCGGGCTGGCACCGGTTCACGAGTGGACCGGCGGGTTCGAGCGCTTCTGGAACGAGAGCTTCGACCGGCTGGACGCATACGTGCAGGACCTGAGCGGGCAGGACAGGAGGCACAGCCGATGAGCGCGATGGGACGAGGAGCGCCGGCGCAGTCCGGGACGGCCGACCGCGAGATCGTGATCTCGCGGCTCATCAGCGCCGCACCGGAGCTGGTGTTCGAGGCGTTCACCGAGGTGCGGCATCTGTCGCAGTGGTGGGGACCTGAGGGATTCACCACCACCACGCGGGCGTTCGAGTTCCGCGTCGGCGGGGAGTGGGACTTCGTGATGCACGGACCGGACGGGACGGACTACCAGGAGTGGATCTCCTGGACCGAGATCGCCCCGCCGGAGCGGATCGTGCTGCTGCACGGCGAGTCCCGCGGCGACCCGAACGCCTTCGAATCGATCTTGACGTTCGTGCCCGACGGCGCGGCGACCCGGATCGAGATGCGCGCGTTGTTCCCCACCAAGGAGCTGCGCGACGAGGCGGTCGAGAAGTACCACGCGATCGAGGGCGGCCAGCAGACCCTGAGCAATCTGGCTGCCTACGTCACCGAGATCGTTCGGACAGGAGTTGAGGGGTGATGGCCGGGAAGGTGTTCTTCAGCGTGTCAATGTCGCTGGACGGGTTCGTCGCGCCCGAGTCCACGGAGGACTTGATGGGCCCGCAGTGGATGGAACTGCAGCAGTGGGTATTCCCGCAGCGCTTCTTCCGGGAGAACCTGGGCCTCGGCGAGGGCGGCGAGGAAGGGCGTGAGAACGACATCGTGCGGGAGACGTTCGAGCGCACCGGCGCGAGCGTGATGGGCAAGCGCATGTTCGAAGCCGGCGAGCCGGCATGGCCGGAGGACCCGCCGTTCCACACGCAGGTCTTCGTCGTGACGCACGAGCAGCGTGACTCCTGGGAGCGGCTGGGCGGAACCACCTTCCACTTCGTCAATGACGGCATCGGCCCCGCGCTCGACCGGGCCCTGGAGGCCGCCGGCGACCGGGACGTCCGCATCGCGGGCGGCGGCGCAACGATCCTGGAGTACGTGAACGCCGGCCTGATCGACGAGTTCACGATCGCGCTCGCACCCGTGCTGTTCGGCTCCGGAATTCGCCTGTTCGAGGGCGTGGACGCAGGCCGCGTGGCCCTGGAGCCGGTCAGCGCGGAGCCGACGCAGCGGGTGACCCACCTCACCTACGCAGTTCGGGAGCGGTAACCGCCTCGACCTCAGCCCGCGATCACGAGTGCTTTCGCCAGGCCGATGCCAAGGTTGACGACGCCCGCGACAGAGCGCTCCGGACCCGCAGACCAGTCTCGCCCGGCGTCGAGTCGTTGCGTCGAGCCGTCACTCAGCTCCACGAGCATCTGACCCTCGCGGCCGATGATCGCCGTAACGGCGGTGCTGGTCTCGTCGTTGGGAGCCCAGCGTTCGGCGGCGCGCAGGATCACGAGCATGATGGTCCCCTCTGCAATGCCAAGCGGCACGCCGATGTCGTGCGCGCCGGGAGCGTCCTGAATTCCCGCCGTGTCGAGGATCGTCCAGCCGCGGCCGGTCCGCACGCTGAGCTCATGTGAAGGCATCAGGCTGCCGCGAGTTGGCCGTAGAGCGCCATCACTCCGTCAGCGAGCCGTGATTTGACCGTGCGGGACGTGTCGTCGGCGAGGATTTCGAAGTCGCCGGCGATGATCGCGTCGGCGGTCTGGCGGGCGATGTCGCGCGGGTCGGCCTTCGGGGCATCGACGCCATCGGTCATGTCGGTGTCCATGTAGCCGACGTGGAGCGCGGTGACGATCGTTCCCTGCTCCGTGAGCGCGAGGCGCAGGGCGTTCGTCGCCGACCATGCCGCCGCCTTGGAGATCTCGTAGCCGCGGCCGAAGGAGACCCACGACAGCGCCGAGAGCACGTTGACCATTGAGCTACGGGGATGCTCGGCGAGTACCGGCGCGAAGGCCCGAGCCACGCGGATGATCCCGAGCAGATTGGTGTCGAGTTCGTCGCGGATGTCCGATAGCGGCGCCTCGAGAACCGGTGTCGACAGCTGGATGCCCGCGTTGTTGACGAGAATCGAGACATCGCGGGCCGCCTGGGCGGCGGCAGCTACGGACGTGTCGTCGGCGACGTCGAGAATCAGAGGAACGACCCGGTCGTCGTCGCGCTGCGTTTGCGCTGAGCGTGATGTGGCGTACACCTTGGCCGCGCCGCGCTCGAGGAGCTCGTCGACCAGGGCACGGCCGAAACCGCGATTCCCCCCGGTGACGAGCGCGACTGCGCCCTCGATCGGGGTGCCGTTTGATTGGTTCGTGCTGGACACGTTCATGGCTCCGTTCGGTCGGATTGATCCGTTGGTGTGCTGCGAGCGTCGCGCCCGAGCCGCTCGCGCTGTCACGTATGGACGGACTGAGTTCTATCCTGCAACTCACTCTAGCCTATTGCGTTCTATGACGCAACTCACTATCCTGAACTCGATGGAACGCAAGAGCTTTTCCGAGATGCACTGCTCTGTCGCCCAGTGCCTGGAGGTCGTGGGCGAGTGGTGGTCGTTGCTAATCGTCCGCGACGCATTTCTCGGCGTGACGCGCTTCGAGCACTTCCACGAGCGCCTCGGGATATCTCGCAACGTGCTCAACCAGCGCCTGGGCCGCCTTGTCGAGGCGGGCATCCTCGTCAAGGTTCCCTACAGCGAGCACCCGCCACGACACGACTACCGCCTGACGGAGAAGGGCAAGGATCTATGGCCGGTGATCACGACCATGCGCCAGTGGGGCGACAAGCACGCAGCGCCCGACGGGCCCCCGCTCGAACTGATTCACGAGCGCTGCGGCCACGTGTCCGACGCACGAATGATCTGCTCCAGCTGCGGAGAGGCGATCGGACCACGCGACGTCAGGGCGATGCCGGGGCCCGGCGCCGTCGAACCCCTGATCCAGACGGCGTAGGCGCGGAACGGTGCCCGTGCAATCGCGCAGCGTCGGGCAGTTCCCGTTCGCAGAGGTCAGCGCGGTGACCGCACGCGGCGCGGGGACGTTCGATGCGGTGGTCAACCCCGAGTGGACGATCGCCGGCAAGCCCAACGGCGGCTACCTGCTGGCGATGCTGGGCCGAGCGGCCGCGTCGGTGAGCGCTCACGACCACGTGATCGCGGCCAGCGCGCACTATCTGCACGCTCCGACACCGGGCCCGGTCGTGATCGAGGCGGAGCCAGTCCGCGACGGGCGCTCGGCCAGCCAGGTCCGAGCTCGCCTGAGCCAGGATGGCCAGGCGTGCATCGAGGCGCTGCTGAGCACCAGCAAGCTCGACACCGACACGGCTCCCTACTGGAACCGTGGCCTCCCGCAGATCAGCCAGGTCCCCTACGAGGACTGTGACCGCCTCGTTCCGCTGCTGCCCGACGGAAGCCGGGTCGCGATCATGGACCAGATCGAGGTGCGGCTCGAACCCGGCTCGAGCGGGTTCACGACCGGCGCTCCGAGCGGCCGCGGCGAGCTGCGCGGGTGGCTCGCGCTTCCCGAGGACGAACCGTTCGATCCGACCTCGTTGCTGTTCGCCGTCGACGGCTTCCCGCCGGCAACGTTCGACATCGAGTTCGCCGGCTGGGTCCCGACGCTGGAGCTGACCGCGTACGTCCGGGCGCTGCCGGTGTCCGGCCCGGTACGCATCCTGCAACGCGCCCGACTGATCGACGCGCATCGTGTCGACGAGGCGTGCTACGTCTGGGACCGTACGGGACGCCTCGTCGCCCACGGCACCCAGCTCGCCGGCATCCGCCTCGGCTGAGCGACGCGAATCGCCGGAATCGGGTGATACCTGGTCACCTGATCGCTTGGCACGCTCCATCACCCGCAGAGACGACCCAAGGAGCAAGTATGGCCACGCCTACCTCAGATTCCACCACGACCGAGACCGAGGACCGCCTCGCGATCCTTGAACTGATCGGACGTCTCTCGCTGCTGCTCGACGCGCGCGACTGGGATGCGCTCGAGCAGGTCTTCACCGACACGGTCTACAGCGACCGCACCTCACTCTACGGCGGCGATCCGGTGACCCTGGGTGCCGCCGAGTTCGTCGGCGGGTGGCGCCAGGTGCTCGGCAACCTCGATGCGGTCCACCACCTGATCAGCTGCCACGTGATCAGCATCGACGGCGACCAGGCGACCTGCGCGGCCAACATGCAGGGCACGCACGTGTACGCCAACGCCTCTGGCGGCCCCATCTGGACAGTCGGCGGACGCCACGACTACCAGCTGAAACGGACCCCCGATGGCTGGCGGATCTCCGGGCTGACGTTCACGATCCAGTGGGCGACGGGCAACGAGCACATCGCGACCCTCGCGATGGCCGCCGCACAGTCCTGACTGCGCCCGCCCGGCCGTCCGCCCTACCGCTTCCGGCCCCGACGCAAGCGCGACGTCAGGCGGCTCAGCCTCCCCCCTATCTCGTGGGTCGCGTCAGCGGCGATCTTGCCGACCGTGTCGTCGGTCTTGATGATCCCCAGCTCCTTGTCGGTCGGGCGCTCGGGGCCCCCACGGGCGACCGTCTCGGCAGCCTCCGCGCGGTAGCCCGCGTGGCGGGCCTTGGCGGCGTCGATCTGCGTCTGCAGCCGGGCGACGTGGTCGTCGGGATCAGGCGGGGCGGGGGTTACGTCGGCGTCGTCGGTCATGAGACGTATTCCAGCACTTATCCGTGCATTGGCGGGAGTCTGCGGACCCTCACCAAGCGACCGCGACGCGCGTGCGCGGGTGCGCCCCCTGGTCGAGGAGATCGGCGATCGCGATCGCGTAATCCTCGGCGCTGATCTCGCTGTTGCCGTTCTCGTCGACCAGGAGCTGGTTCCCGCCGAGGCGGTAGCGCCCGGTTCGCTCGCCGGGGTGGATGAACGCCGCTGGGCTTACGTACGTCCAGTCCAGATCCTCGATGCCCTGGAAGAACGCGAGCGCATCGGCGCCCTGGCCGGCTTCGGCCTTGTACTCGTCCGGAAAGTCCGGAGTGTCCAGCAATCGCAACCCTGGTGCGACCTCCAGGGTGGCGGCGCCGCCGACTGTCACCAGGCGCTCGACGCCGGCCCGACGCAGGCCATCGACCAACGAGCGAGCCACGTCGTGCAGCGTGTAATCGACACCGCGGGCCGCGACCGCGGATACGACGGCGTCCGCGCCGGCGGCCGCCGCGGCCACGGAGGCCGGGTCGGTGACGTCAGCGCCGCTCGCGCGACTCGCGCCGATGACCTCGTGGCCGCGCCCTTCGAGCTCGGCGGTGATGGGAGTGCCGATCATTCCCGTGGATCCGAATACGACGATCTTCATCTGTCCTCCTAAGACGAGCTATTGAGACTTCAGGCCAGCCACGATAACTTATGGTTACTAAGTACTTCAACGTAACCATGAAGCCGAATATCTACGACCCGAACTGCCCCACCCGCGCCGTGCTCGATCGCGTCGCGGACAAGTGGACCGCGCTCGTGATCCTCGTCTTGCTCGACGGGCCGCAGCGCTTCAGCCGGCTCCGCGACCGGATCGGCGGTGTCGCGCCGAAGGTGCTGACGGAAACGCTCCGCAGGCTCGAGCGCGACGGGATCGTGACGCGCACCGCATTCCCGGAGATCCCGCCACGCGTCGAGTATGAGCTGACGCCGCTCGGACGCTCACTCGAACAGCCGATCCGATTGATCGCCGCCTGGGCCGAGCAGAACATGCCGCGGATCACCCGCGCCCGCAACGCGTACGACCGCCGCGCCGCCTGACCCTTCACGCAGGTGAACCATCGATGCCGGGCGGACAGCCCAGATCGAACATCCGGCCACCGCTGTTCAGACGCATCCGAGGCGGGTAGCTGAAGTTATGCAACCAACGTCAGGAGCTGACCATGGGTGACCGCATCCAGCGAGTCAAGGGCAAGGCCGAGGAGACCAAGGGTAAGGTCAAGAAGAACGTAGGAAGAGAGACGGGACGTCCGGGCACCGAGTTGCGTGGCGCCGGCGAGGAGATCAAGGGGAAGGCGAAGAAGACGGTCGGCCGTGCGCGGAGCGCAGCTAAGAAGGCGACCCGCTAGCTGTCACGCTCCCCCTAGCTGACATCACGGCGCCGTATCAGTGTGAGACCAACGAACGCGAGCGTCGACGTCCAAGCGACCAGGACTGCAGGGCCGGCCGCCGGCGACACGAGATGACTGGTCGTGAGTCCCATCAGCGCGTCGTGCGCGTGGGCCGGCAGCCACCGACCGACGGCCGGAACGAGCCCGAACAGGAGGCTCTCGACGACGAAGATTCAGCTCAGCAGCGCGATCACGCCACCGACCTGGTTGCGAATGATCGCCCCGAGCCCAGCGCCGATTGCCCCCCAAAACGCGCCGCCGGCAAGCATCGCGAACACGAGTTGCGCGACCTCGCCGCCTTGGAGTGAGAACGAGATGCCGCGGCCGGCGAGGACGAGCGAACCGATCCCGATCGCGAGTACGGCCGCAACGACGCCGGGTAGGAGTCCCGTAAGCGCGCTCGTCACCAGTTTGGCGCCGAGCACACGGGAGCGTCGAGGCTCAAACAGAAGCGTCGGCCGGATCGTGCCATAGCGATACTCACTCGTCACGAGCAGCACGCCAGCGAGCGCTGCGAAGACCCCGACGAGGCTGCCGACGCTGAACAGACTGCGCTGGTCCTCCTTCGTCAAAAGATCACCGGCCTTGGTCAGAAGTCCGGTCAGCAGGGTGGTGAGAACGACGAGCACGATCATCCCGAGCACGAGACCGAGCGCGGTGCGAGTAGAACGGAGCTTCAGCAGCTCTGCTCTGGACTGGGCGATCATGACGGCGCGTCCGAAGTTAGCTCGAGGAAGATCTCCTCGAGTGATGAGCCTTCTGTAACGAGCTGACGGGCATCGAGGATCGTCGCGCCGGACATCACGCACAGGAACTCGTCGCCGCCGAGCCGAACGATTAAGTCGTAGGAGCGCAGGTGGTCGCGGATCGCATTCACCGCGCCCCGCAGGAGCGCGTCCTCCGCGCCATGGCCAAGCGTGTCGTTGACAGCCTTCGGTCCGACGACGTCGACGTACGCAATGACGAGCTCCGTCGCTGTTCTGCGCGCGCGTTCGATCTCGTGATCGAGATCCGTGAGCCCCGCCGCGCGCGTACGCGCCTGGGTCAGGTGGTCGGTCTCGGCGATTGCCAGCTGGTTGAGCAGCGCGTCGCGGTCGGCCTGGGCCTATAGCCGGTCGCGGGCGGCCTGCTCCCGATCAAGAGCCGCCTGCTCGCGATCGGCAGCTGCCCGCGCTCGAGCCTCAGCCGCTTCGGCACGGTCAGCCGCGGCCGCCCGGCGGTTCTCGGCAGCGCGCATCACGATCTCTGCACCGGTCATCGAACGCCCGCCGTCCGTCCGGGCAGCGTCTCGCGCCGCCAGCTCGCGGTCTCGGATCTGCGCAGCCTGATCGCGCGCCAACGCCTCGAGATCGCGAGCGTGGGCAGCCTGGTCGGTGTCGGCCGCGGTCTGATCGCTGTCAGAGGCAGTCTGGTCATGATCCGAAAGGTCTGATCGCGATCCGCGACGGTCTGTGCGTCGTCTGGAGTCCCCAGAGCCGGATCGATCCGCTCTTGCGCTTCCCCGATCGTTCCGTCGTTGGACGCCACGCGATGATTCATTGGCCCTCGGCTAGTCATGACGGCCTCCGGATCGACCCGCGGTGACCTTCATGTTGGGCACTGCACTCAATCGTTTGGACGCCTTCAGCGTCGCGAGACGCTCAGCGAGGGTGCTCAACGGGGTGAGGACGAGCAGTGCCGCAGGCGAAGGGCCGCAGGCAACGATTCGTGCTTGCAGCCTCACACCAGAGGTGGCGGCTGGCCGCACAAGAACACCGCTCCAACTCGTCTCCACTGGCAGCCTGCGTGATCAAGGCCGCGAGGCCCCCGACTCCCCGCGCCTCAGTGTCGGCGGGCAGGAAAAACTCGGCCACGGGCCGGTTGACGACCTCGCGCTCTCTAACCGAAAGCCACCTCTCGGCGGCCTTCGACACCGCCTGCACGGAGAGCGAGGAATCGACCACCATGAACGCATCACCTGATTCCGGCATGGAGTCGGTGCGGGCTTGCAGAAGCAGACCCATCCCGCACGGCGCGCACACCCGCGGGCTCGCCTGCCAAGCCGCGTCGCCCGTCCGCAGCGCGGCGCAATAATCGCAGAACCAGCTTGACGTCGGCTGCCCCTCCGCACGGCTGGCGGTCGAAGCGATAAGAA
Source organism: uncultured Solirubrobacteraceae bacterium (assembly GCA_963712675.1). Lineage (GTDB taxonomy): Bacteria > Actinomycetota > Thermoleophilia > Solirubrobacterales > Solirubrobacteraceae > Palsa-465. Next base: position 104,999 of record CAVQJF010000010.1, on the reverse strand, counting down.
ACGAGTGGGGTGGGACACCAAGACCTCCGGGGGTTACAGATCCCTCAGAAGTCAGATCATGCTGCCGTCCCGGACGGGGCGACATCACAATAGATGCCCTCAGCGTGTCACCGTACTAGCACGGCCGGCTGCCGTCGCCTGCGCGAACGTCACCATGCGGTGACCCTGCTCGTCGTAGAGCTTGAGCCTCACGGCGCGCATGCCGTCCGCGAGCGACAGGGTCGGCACGGTGTGGAAGATCGGGTTCTCATCGTGGGCTCGTTGCAGGTTGTAGTTGGGGATCCTCGCGCTGAGGTGGTGCACGTGGTGCAGCCCGATGTTGCCCGAGAAGAACTGGAGCACCTTCGGCAGCTTCAGGTACGAGCTCCCCCGCAACGCCGCGTCGGCGTAGCTCCACCGTTCGCCGCTCTCCCAGTACACGTCGTCGAACTGGTGCTGAACGTAGAACAACCAGACGCCAGTTGCGCCCGCGAGCATCACCGTCGGCAGCTGCACCAACAGGTACTGCTGCCAGCCGATCAACCATCACAGCGAGCCGACCAGCAGGACGAGCATGAGATTGGTCGTGAGGACGCTCCTCTTGATCCGAGGACGCGCGGTGCGCGGAACGATTCGGGGTTGCACGACGAGCGCGAAGATCGGGCCAATTCCGAACATCACGAGCGGGTTACGGAACAGCCGATACGCCAGCCGTCCGCGCGGCGACAGTGCCTGATACTCGGCGACGGTCTTTGTCGGGAGGTCGCCGACCCCGCGACGTTCGAGATCACCGGCGGTCGCGTGGTGCACGAGGTGCGCGTGCCGCCAGCACGCGAAGGTGGAGAACGTCAACAGCCCGAGCGCCGTGCCAAGCCACGCGTTCGCACGCTTGGACGATAGGAACGATCCGTGCGTGCAGTCATGAAAGACGATGAACGTCCGAACCAGAAAGCCAGCGGCCGGAATCGCGAGCGCGAGTGTCAGCAGATATGAAACGTCGAGCGCCGCGTACATCAGTGCCGACAGAGCCAGGTACGGCGGCACTGACGTCGCGACACCGAGAGTGCTGCGGCCGAGGCGCGGACGGGCATATGGTGCTAGCGCATCGCGCCAGAACGGACGCTCAGCAGTCGCTTTAGCCGAGGGGCTGCTCGAGATGGTCGCGCGGCGGCCTTCGGTATCAAGTCCGTCCGGAACTGCGGGAATGTGAATCTTCACGGCTCTGACCTCCAAGTCGGCCTGCGCATCAAGGACACGTTGGAAGTCAGATGGCGCTGCCGAGCCGTCGAGGAGGCCGACCGCGCTAAGTTGCCCTCGACTTCAAGGGTACTCGGCCGAGCAACCTGCGCCAGACACAAGGCGAGATAGCACGAGCGCGTCGGTTGACTTGCGAGCGAGCGTATGATCGCTGTCGCAGGTGGTGTTCCTCTGAGCGGTCAGCGGATCGCGGGAGGAATACCTGTCGGAGAGCGGAACGAATTTGGCGGTCGCACGACTGGCCGCAGGTTTCTGGTCCGTGGATCTACCAGGGCTTCCTGGGCCCAAGTGAGTTTCACGGATGCAACGATCACAACCACGTCGCCGAGCGCGCTCACATCGGTACTGGACCTATGCTGCCGGGGCCCGGTCGCAGCTGAACTGCCCATCGTGCGGGTTGACCATCGCACCGCGGGCCGAACTCGGAGGTTTGCGGTGAGCGCCGTCGCGTGGCTTGTCGTCGTACTGGTCCTGGTGGTGCTGCTCGTGGTGATCGGCCTCTTTGTCCGTCACCGTCGGCGGGCCGGCGGCGTGATCGCGACAAGGCCAAAGCGATGAGCCTGCTGACAACCGGATCGGCAATCAGGGGCCTGCCCGTGGTCACGATCTCTGGTGGTGAGGACGTTGCGGAGGTTCGCGACGTGATCTACGACCCTGAAGCAGGCCGGATCGTCGGCCTCACGCTCAACAAGCGTGGCTTCCTCGCCGGACGGCGCCGCGAGGTCCTGTCCGCCAAGACGATCCACGCGATCGGCGGCGACGCGGTGATGATCGACGATGAGACCAGCCTGATCCTGCCCGAGAACTCCCCCGCAGACCTCGGGACGCCACCATCGGGACGGGACGTGACCGGCAACGAGCTGCTCACCGAAGGGGGAGCGAGCCTCGGCAAGGTGCGCGACATCGTTGTCCTCGTCGGGAGCGCTGGGGAGGTGGTCGGCTATGAGATCGACGCGGCCGGCGACGGGACCGCGTACATCCCCCTGCCCACCGAGTTGGCTGTGTCGGGCAGCGCGCTCATCGTCCCAGACAACACGAAGGACTTCATCGAACGGGACCTGGCCGGGTTGGGCACCGCCGTCGATGAGTTCCGAGCCAAACCGGACATCCGATGAGCGAGCGTTTTGTTGCGGCCTCGGGGCGGAAGGTTGTGAGCAGAACGAGCGCTGATGAGCTCGGCAGAGTCGCCCACATCGTTGTCGACGTCAAGCGACGGCGGGTGGCGTCGTTGGTCGTGGGCAAGGGCCACAACGCCGTCCTGATCGAATGGGATCAGGTGAGCAGTTTCGGGCCGGACGCGGTCATGGTCGCCGATGAGAGCGCCCTCCACGAGCCGCGCGACGCCCACGAGGTGGACGCGGTCAACGGCAAGCTCGAGCTCACCGGCCAACGCGCGCTCAGCGTCACCGGCAACGCTCTGGGCACGATCACGGACGTGGTGTTCGACGCCGGCACCGGCGCCATCGAGGCCATCATGATCAGCGACCGCGAAGCTCCGCCCACGTCGCTGCGCGGAGCCGGTTCGTTCGCCGTGATCTTTGAAGAGCCCCCTACGTAAAGCCAGTCGCCGGCTCGCGCGGTCAGTAGTAGTGGCGTCGCCCGCCGACGGCACGTCCCATAGCGCCGAGAATCGCCAGAACCAAGCCGACCAGCAGCAAGATGGCGCCAATGCCCCACAGCACGGCGAGCTTCGGAACCAGGACAGCGATGATCACTAACGCGAGGCCGAACACAATCATGAGGGAACCTCCTGTTGGACTTCAGTCCCAGTCCGAGCAGCGCTCGGCCGGGTCGCTAACCCCACGGGTCAGCAAGGGTCGGAGGTCAAAACACGTCGGCAAGTCGCAGCGACGGCGGGGTCGGCTGCAGCGACGGCTGGTCGGCTTGTCAGCGACCGTCCAGTAGCGATCGTACTCTGGTGCGCAAGCGGCGCTCAATCGGCTGCCGCCGGGGCCGGGCGGACGGCCTGCCGGTTCGATTGGGGCGTTCGTCAATTGACGCTCAGTTCGAACGCTTCTTCGGGTGTGAGCATGAACAGTTCAATTTCGATGTCAGGGCCGACGTGGTGGTCGGACATGAACATCAGCACCGTGCGGCCTGACAGCCGTTCGACGGCGGCGATGAGTCTCTGCTGCATCGCATTCTGGAAGGCGCTGCGGGTTGCATGGACGATCGGGGCACGTTGCACTTCGATCATCGTCTTCTCGACGTCGGTGTACACGCCTCCGAGCACGCAGACGAGCAGCTCGCCTTCGAGCAGCAGCGTCTTGGCGGTCACTGGCTTGCGGTGGTGGTAGCGCTCGTGAAACGCGACCATCGAGTTGGTGACCGCGGCAAGTAGCTCATCGCCGCTCAGGAACGCATTGGGGGCCGGCATCGCGGCTTTCTCTCTCGTCCTCCGGGCTGGTGGCGCGCGCAAGGCAGAAGGGCGAGGAACCCAACGAACGTCCTACGCCCACCATAGCGCCCCGGCGCAATACGATTAGGTGGTGTCCAGCTCCGAGCCGCACGGGGTGCCCGCGGTGAGCGCAAGAAAGGCACGGCTGAAGCCGCAGAGCCACGGGGATGTGCTGACGGCGATCTCGGATGGGATGGTCGCTCTGCTGAAGGAGTTCTACGGTCGCGGGCCGACGCGGACGAAGTCGTACTTCGAGGACGACTTGGTGGTCTGTGTGCTGCGCGGTGGCTTCTCGCGCGTCGAGCAGACGCTGCTCGAGGGCGGCCGTACGGCGGCCGTGATCCAGCAGCGACTGGAGTTCCAGGAGGTGATGCGCGACCGCTTCACCGGCGTCATCGAGGAGGCGACAGGCCGGGCGGTGATCGGTTTCATGAGCGGGAACCAGCAGCACCCCGACATGATGTGCGAGGTATTCATTCTCGGTCCGACGGACCTCGTCGACGATCACGAGGTCCCGAACCCGGCTGGCGGATCTGGTCCCCCGGAGTCTCGCCTCCCGCCGCCGTAAAGCCGCTGCCAATGTTGAGGTTTCAATCGGGGCGCCCGGATTTGAACCGGGGACCTCACCGACCCGAACTATCGGCGAATTCTGCGGGCGCTGTCATTTCGATGCTCGGTCGACGCAGCCGGCGTTGAGCGATCGGCGGGTAGGCCGAGCGCCTCGCGGCGCTCGGCCCCCCTCAGAACCGACGTGCCAGTGATCCTCCCTACGGGGTGATGGTCCAAACCCCGCGGCCGTGGGTGCCCGCGAATACAGTGTGGCCGTCGGGTCCGATCGTGATGTCGTTGACCGACACGTTGGGCAGGTTGGTGCCCAACCGGGACCAGCTGGTGCCGGTGCCCGAACCGTCGGTCGCCTCGAACGCTCCAGCGTCGGTTGCGAGCACCAGCTTGCTGCCCAGCATCACCAGGGCATCGCTGGGAAGGTCAGGCAGATTGCCCGAGATATCGGTCCAGGTCTTGCCGGCGTCGAAGGTCTCGAACACGTGGCCGATGCCACCGCCCGGGATCCAGCGACGGCTGAAGCCGTTGAACACGATGATCGCGTGCTTGGGGTTCGTCTTGTCGACGGTCACGCCTGAGATGTACCGGTTCGGCAGGCCTGCCATCGAGATCTGATGCCAGCCGCCGACGTTCGTCGCCAGGCCGGAGTCGAACGCCGGTCCGGGGTTACCGCCGCCGCCGACCCACGCTGCATAGATCGCGCCGTTGGCCGCAGACAGCGCGGTAACGGCATTACCGGCGCCGGTGTTGAACACGCGGCCCCACGTGCAGCCGCCCTTCGGCGCGCACTTCGTCTTCCAGCCGATCTGCGAGACCCATACGTACTGTCCGCCGGCGACCCAGGTGTTGATGTCGGTCTGATCCGCGACGAACGGCGCGACGAACCTCGCCCCCGGGTCGCAATCCTTCCGAGACGTGCCCGTGACGGTCTCCTGCGCGAAGCAACTGGGGCTGATCAGGTTGGTGAAGCTGTGTCCACCGTCCGTTGACGAGTACATGGTCAGGTCGACGTACTCGCCGACCATCCGGTTGGCGTTGTTGGGATCGACGATCACGTCGAACCCGTCGCCACCGGCCGGCTCCACCATCTGGCTCTGGCTCGGATCGACCAGTGCCGTGCCGTTGTCCTGCAGGCCACCCCAGATCCCGACGCCACCGGTCGACAGGTTGCCGGCCCGGGCGTCGTAGTACTGGAGGTCGTGGAGGGTGTTGTTGAGGTCTGACCAGTCACCGAGACCGCTGTCGGACAGCGGCCGGCTGTACACGCCACCGTCGTTACCGATCACGATGTTCCCGTTGGCGATCATCATCGAGTGCTGGTCGGGATGCGTCGTGTTCGGGCAGGTCGCACCGCACGGCAGGCCGTAGTTCCAGTACGGGCTCGCGACGTCCCATGTCGTACCCCCGTCGCTGCTCTCGTACACCTCCTCGAGGCCGATGTAGACGTGCATCGGATTGCTCGGGTCGACCGCGAGATCCTCGTTGTACCAGGCCTGCACGCCGGGGTCTCCAAACGTCGACGACGCCGAGTTCGTCAACGCCGCGAGCGTGGACGCGTCGGCGATCTTCGTCCACGGCCCCGCGGGATCGCCGTTGGCCGAGACGAATACACCCTGGAGCACGGTCGCAGCGCCGGCCGCCAGCGCCGCGGGGGACTCGACGGTCGCATACAGCCTGCTGCCATCAGCGCTGTAGGCGAAGGTGGTGCGGCCGATGTCCGTCGTGTCGATCGCGCCGGTCGGCGTGATCGGGCTGAAGGTCTTCCCGCCGTCGCTCGAGAGATAGAAGCCGTTGTTGCTGTCCGGCGTCAGCGGACCGCGCCAGCCGACGACAGTCAGCACCTTGCTCGCGTCGGTCGGATTGACGACCACGTCGGTGACCTGGTTGTCATAGAACGGTGTGGGGTCACCGGACGGCGCCGGTGCGAGCACCTCGGACCAGTTGGTGCCGTCGAAGCGCCACAGGCCGTCGTCGGTCGCGGCCAGGACGGAGCTGCCGTCGAACGCGACCCGGAAGACCGTGCGCCCGGCGATCGGGTCGGAGTTGTCGGCGTTTGTGACCTCGTGCCAGGTCAACCCGCCGTCCGTCGAGCGGTAGACACCAGCGCCGGCGTATGAATCCTGGCTCGTGTTGGCCTCGCCGGTGCCGGCCCAGACCGAGCCGTCAGCGGGGTCGACGGCCAGCGAGCCGATCGACAGCGAGGGCTCGGTGTCGAACACCGGGGTCCAGTTCGTACCCTGATCAGTCGACCGCCAGATCCCGCCGTCGGCGGTGCCGGCGAGCCAGATGGCGCCCGATCGGGCGAGTGCTGTCACGCGCCCTCCGACGATCGCGAACCCGGAGCCGGAGTTCGACCAGAAGGGATCGGTGTAGTTGGACGGATTCGCGTTGTAGACCTTGTTCGTCTGCTCGGTCCACGCGCCCCCAGTGCTCGGGAGCTGTGCGGCCTGTAGGACCCCGTCGCGAAGCGCAGGTCCTGGAACCGCGGACGCCGGCGCGCTGCGCTCGAAGTCGTACGCGTCGAGCTGGTCAGCAAGATCCCCGTCGCCCCCTGTGTGCGTGGGGGAGGGCTCGCCCCCCTGAGCGTCCAGAAGCTTCTTCGCTGCCTGCTGACGGGCACCCGCCCCGTGAACGGGCCCGGCGACGGCGGCGCTCGGCGCGACCGCCAATGCGCCGGCAACGACAGAAATCACGAGAACACGCGGCGTCGTCAAAATCGACATCTGACCCTCCCCACAAATCCCAGCATGAATGAAACCGGACCGAGCATTACGGACGCTACCACCGGAAAACGGCTCCCGCACCGGCTTGTCTGAGTTGCACAAACGAGGCGAGTGACTTTTGGACACAATTGTCGTTTTTAGGCACTGGCCGGGCGCGATTGCAAGGCCACCCACGGGTAGCGCGCAGCGCCACGCCGCCGATATTTCTATCGGGCGGCCCGATGCGGACGTGGATGCTGGCCTGATGGCCGGGCTGGATCACAACCGGGCTGACGGTGAAGGGGGCCCGCCGAGCGCCATCTGCCACAGGTCGCCCGTCCCCGACGAGACGGCCGGGTCGAACGCCTCGGTCGTCGCCGTCATCGATGTATGCGTGTTCTCGGGGCACACAGCGCGCTCTGTCAAGTGCTACACTGTCGCACATGAAGATCGGAGTTCGCGACTTACGAAACCGGACCAGCCAGGTGATCGACGCCGTCCAGGCTGGCGAGCGAGTCACGCTCACGGTCCACGGCGAACCGATCGCGGACATCGTGCCCCATGGCCGGCGTGCGCGCTGGCTCTCCGGCGAGCATTTCCGCGAGCAGCTGCGCGATCGTGCCGCGGACCCGAACCTGACTCGCGAGCTTGACGACCTTGCCGGACACACTCTCGACGAGCTGTGACCGAGTCCGGCCCCGGGCTGCTCGACACCTCGGTCTTCATCGCGCGCGAGACCAAGCGCCCGCTCGCTGAGCTACCCGACCACGTCGCGGTGTCGGTCGTCACGATCGGCGAACTTCAACTCGGCGTCCTCAACGCTTCCGACCCAGACAGCCGAGCGCGCCGCGCCGAAACGCTTGCGCTCGCGCGGACGGCCGACCCGATTCCGATCACCGAGTCGGTGATGGTCAGCTGGGCGCGCGTCGTCGCGGACTGCCGAGCCGCCGGGATTCACCGGATGGTCAAGCTGACCGATGCCCTGATCGCCGCAACCGCGATCGAACATGGACTCGCCGTCGTCACCCAGGACGACGATTACGACCGGATCGCGGCAGTCCACACACCGCTGCGCGTGCTCAAGGTCTGACCGCAGACCCCGAAGTCTGGACCTCAGGACTTCTCAATTGCTGTCGTGTCCAGGCAGCGTGTCGACAATTTCGGCGCCCCATGTCTCGGGGCGGACATCGCGCAAGTGCTGGGTGATTTCCCAGCGCTGACCCTCGGGGTCTGCGATGAGAGCCTGGCGCAGGCCCCATGGCTGATCGAGCCGCTCCGCGACCACGGTTCCGCCCGCGGCTGTCGCGCGCTCGCATGTCGCGTCGACGTCGTCGACGAACACGAGCGTGATGCTCGAGACCTCACCGAAGCGATCGCCGCCAGCGACGCCGATCATCACGACCTGGTCGCCCGACACCAGCTCGGCGTGGCCCACGGCACCGTCGGGCATCGGGACCCGCAGCGCCACCCGTAGCCCGAGCACGTCGCCAAGCCAACGCACAGCGGCCGTCGGATCGGCATAAAGGACGTAGGGAACCACCCTCGGATAACCATGCTCAGGGTCATACATGGCCGCCGGCCACCTCGATGTCGCCCGGCGGACCCGCGAGCACGAACTCCCGATCGAACATGAGCCGCCCGTATTCCCGACCTCCGCGATCGTCCTCGCAGCCGAGCAGCCGCTGGCAGAAGCGGCTGCTGACCTCGACGCTCCGAACGGCGATCAACGGCTGCGGACGCAGCGGCATACGCCATCATTGCATCCGCACCGAACCTGGCGACCCCGTCGCCTGCAACGATCCCCGAACGAAACAGGGTCCGGCTGAGTTCATCCATCCAAGAGGAGGGAAGCGGGTCTCTAGTCACCGCAGGCGAGCCGATGGGAAATCGAAGGGATCCAGACGTCCCGACCAGATACCTACTACCCATGCGGATCGAGTCTCGCCCCCACCGCCCGCCATAAACCCCTGCGAATGGCGAGATGTAAATCGGGGCGCACGGATTTGAACCGTGGACCTCACCGACCCGAATAACCTGCAAACATCGGGCTCCACACTGGAAATAGCTGCAAATCGCAATGTTCCTGAAGCTGATCGCCGTCACTCGGGCCGCTGATATAGCGGCGGATTCCAGTGGATTGGGCACACAAATCGGCTGTATGACCAATCCGGCAACGCGGAGGACGGAGCCGGCCGATGCCCTCGTTCCGTCGACTGAGCTCTGGCCCACTGTTCGACCGGACGGTGTCTCCGCGATGCCGACCATCAGTCGCTTCTTCGGGATCGTGATCGCGATGTACTTCGACGACCACGGGCCGCCGCACTTCCACGCCCGCTACGCCGACGGCGCCGCCAAGATCCGGATCGACACCCTGGAGGCGATCGAAAGCACGCTCGGGCGTCGGCAGCTTCGATTCGTCCTCGCGTGGGCCGAACGCACCAGGTCGAGCTGCTCGAGAACTGGCGGCTTGCCCGCGACGGTGAGACACTGAACGAAATCGAACCCCTCCGATGATCGGACTGACACCAGACATCACCGCCGTGACCGTCGTCGAGCACGGCATCCTGCGGCTCACGTTCGCCGACGGCCTATCGGCGCAGCTGGACGTGCTCGATCGAATGCACGGACCCGTGTTCGCACAGGCGCGCACGCCGGAAGGGTTCGCGAAGGTCACCGTAGATGCCGAGACCGGCACCGTCGTGTGGCCCGGAGGCGCAGACCTCGCACCAGACACGCTCTACCTGCGCGCCCAGACCGGCGCCTGGCCCGACCAGGACGTCGCCGCGTAACAGCGACCGGGGACACGGCACCCCTCCTGTCCGCGCTTAAGAGGTCTCGCGTGCGAGGGCTTCGAGATGCACCTCGGGGACCGGAAGCAGGGCCGGCGGATTAGGTTTGGCGGACCGCCACGTGGCTGCCTCACGCCCCTTGCAGTCACGAGGGCACGATTGCCGTTTCGCTTCGAGCGGTCACGTCGATGGTCGGAATCGCGTTGGACTGTTGCGATCGAAAATGTTCCGACCGGGCCGTGCGGCCAGCTGTGCTGCCGGTCTGGTTGGATGCCGGACGTCGCTCAACTCGCCCCCGAAGTATTCGCCCCGACGTGTAACGAAATCCGCCTGCCTCCGTCCCTGGGCCAATATGAACCCAGAAAGGACGGTGCGGGGATGAGGCTGTCATGGCGGTGAACGCGCTCGCCGGCGGGCGTCCGATACGGGACCGGGTGGTCGATCTGGACGCCGAGCTCGTTGCGGTGGCACGCGCGCAGCCACGTGAGTTCCTGGCTCTGTATGACCGCTACTTCGATCGGGTGCTCGGCTACGTGCGCGTGCGGGTCAGGGACCCGGCCACATGCGAGGACGTAACGAGCCAGGTGTTCACGACCGCGCTTGAGCAGCTCGGCCGCTTCCGCGGCGACGGCAGCTTCGCCGGCTGGCTGTTTCAAATCGCCCGTAACGCCGTGTTCGACGTGCAGCGGCGGCGGGTCGCGGAGCCGTTCGTGATCGAGCGAGCGGCGACCGAGCCGAGCCCGGAGGAGCGCGTGCTGGAGAAGGAGCGGGCCGATGAGCTGCGCGCGGTGGTCCGGATCCTGCGACCGGAGCAGCAGGACCTGCTGGCGTTGCGCTACGGCGCCGGGCTGACCTTCGACGAGATCGGCGCGATCCTCGACAGCGCCCCCGCGACCGTACGCGTCCGCATGCACCGGACTCTTGAAGAAATGCGACGGAGGTATCCCCATGACAATTCATGACGACCCGGACCTGGAGCTGCTCGAGCGCGATCTGAGGCAGCTCGCCGAACCCCGGGAGGACGACGAGCAAATCCGGCTCGCCATTCGCGCGCAACTCGACGGGCGGCTGCGCCCACGCCCACCCCGACGCCGGCGCGTATCGAGGCGAATGGCGTTCAGAGCGAGCGCGGTCAGCGCCGCGGCCGCGGCCGTGGCCGCAGCGGTGCTCGTGCTGGTCGTCGGCACGAACGGATCAGGCGGACCGACCGCGGCCGACGCCGCGATCATTCACCACGCGCTCACCGCGGTCACACCGCCCGCCGGGGGCATCCTGCACACGGAGGTGACCGGCGTCCACAGCGGCGTGACGTTTGTGAACGAGGTCTGGCGGCAAACCGCCCCACCGTACGTCGGGCGGGCCATCAAGGATCACGAGGAATTCTCGGTCAGCGGTACGACCGAATCCGACTACGACCCTGCAACGAACACGATCTACGAGCACCCAAACCCGGCATCCCAGCGGCCGTTCGCCGACCCGGTCGCAAAGACTCGCCAGGAGCTAGCGAGCGGGCAGGCGCACGTCAACGGCACGGTCGTCATCGACGGCGCTTCGCTCTACGAGGTCGACATGCCAGACAGCACGGTCGGCTACTTCGACACGCGCACCTACGCGCTGCGCTACGTCGATGTCCCACAGGTCGGGCGCCTTCGGGTCGTCGTTTATGAATACCTGCCGATGACGTCGGCGAATCAGAAGCTGCTGAGCGTCATCGCGCAGCATCCGAGCGCTCGTATCGACACCAACCCCAGCGACGCGCCCCAGTCCGGGGGCTAATAGGGATGGTCGGGGCGCGGCGGTAACAGTGCCGCGCCCCGGTCGGCGTCCGCCGGTGCGGGCCCATTGCGGGGGCCGCGCTTTCACGCGTCCGCATCGACTGACGCTCAGAGGAGAGACGTGCCATGTTCCCTGCGCATCGCTCAACTTCAGGCTCTCGAGAATGTTCGCGGCGAGAAATTCAAACGGATCGCGGCCCGTCGCCTCTATATCTACCATCCATGCCCCTGATCCGCGACCGCTCCCCGCCGCACAAAATCCCTGCAAGCGTAGAGGTTTCAATCGGGGCGCCCGGATTTGAACCGGGGACCTCACCGACCCGAGTAACGCGCGCACCCACGCTCGGTCTATAGGAATTACCTGCAAACCGACGTTTTGCCGATCGGTGTGTGCCACCTCAGACCCCCGGATATAGCGGCGGATTACCGGGGATTGGGCACAGAAATGCGCTCTGTGCCCAATCCACAAAATCATCGACTTCGCCGGACTCGGCGGCGGTCGCAGCAACCAGACGGGCCGCCCTCTCGTTACGCGGCTACGTGTACCCGCCCTTGCTGCTCCGCGGACCTGTCGATCGCCGTTGACCCCGTCATCTACACTTCACTACATGAGTAGCGAAGCAATCCGTATCGAGTCCGAGACGCTGAACGCACTGCGCGACCGAAGCGCGCAGAGCGGCGAGCCGATCGTCCGACTGGCCCAACGCTACATCGGCGAAGGCATGCGGCTCGACCGGCATCCCGGAATCGTTTTCCGCGACGGGCCAGCAGGCCGCCGAGCAGTCGTGATCGGCGGACCCGACGTGTGGGAGGTGATTGCCGCCGCACGGCGCGCACCCGAGCGTGGCGAGAAACTCATCCGCGCTCTTGGCGAGCGGATCGGCGTGCCGGCCGAGAAGATCCGGATCGCGGTGAGCTATTACGGCGAGTACCCGGACGAGATCGACCGGTTCATCGCGGCCAACGAGCAGGAGGCCGAGCAACTCGAGCGCGCGCTCGAGAACGAGCAGCGCCTGCTCGGATGAAGCTCCTGCTCGACGAGATGTATACGCCAACCATCGCGGAACAACTCCGGGCGCGAGGCCACGATGCCGCCTCAATCCACGACCCCGAATACCGGATCCTTGAAGGAGAGCCAGACGACGAGGTGTGGGCTGCCGCCATCGCCGACGACAGAGCGCTCGTGTCCGAGAACGTTCAGGACTTCCGCCGGATCGAAGGGAACGCCCTTGCCCACGCGCAACCGGTCGCACGCCTGATCTTCACCACCGACCGGCAGTTCCCCAGGGGCGACCCCGCAACCCTCGGCCGGCTCGTCAGCGCACTCGACGCGCTGCTCGCCGCCAATCCCGACCTGGCGACGGCGCTGTTCCTCAAACCGGCGCCCTCCGCATAACCACGAGCCTCAGCGTCTCAGGACCAGCCGACCAGACGGACCCGGACGCCAACGTCCACGCACACCCACGGGCGCCTTGCTGCACCGAGCAGGGATCCGAACCCCGGCCTATCGCTCAGACCCGAGGTTGCCGGCACAGGAGGGCGCGTAGCGGTGGACAATCCGCGTTCAGCCCGGCCCTGGTCCCCGGGTGTTGCCGGGAAGTCGGCGTCACGCCCGAGACGCCCGTGGCACCCGCAGAGCGGGTCTCTCTCGTGAGCGATCCCTCGCGTCCCAGCGCGACCTACCGGCCGACCTTGCGGGCGAGCGTCAGATCATCGTGATGACAACCTTGCCTTTGGTCCGGCCGCCTTCGACGTAAGCGAGGGCCTGCGGGGCCTGGTCGAACGGGTACATCCGATCGACGATCGGGCGAATGACTCCTGAGTCGATGAGCTTCGTGATCTCGCCGAGCTGAGCACCGCTGGCGCGCATGAAGAGGAACGAGTACCGGACGCCCTGGCGGCGCGCCGCTCGGCGCGTTTTGAAGCTGAGAAGGGTCATGACCAATCGCAGCGGAAGCCGGAGTCCGTCCTGACGGGCGAAGTCCGGGTCCGGCGGGCCGGCGATCCCGATCGCGATGCCCCCAGGCTTCAGGACTCGCAGCGACTTCGCGAGCGTGTCTGCGCCCTGAGAGTCGAGCACAACGTCGTAGCCGTGGACGACCTTTTCGAAGTCCTGCTTTCGGTAGTCGATGACGATGTCGGCACCGAGGTCGCGTACCCATTCGACGTTGCTGGTGCCGGTCGTGGTGGCGACGGTCGCACCGAGGTGCTTGGCGAGTTGGATCGCGAATGTGCCGACGCCGCCGGAGCCGGCGTGGATGAGCACCTTTTGGCCGGGCTGCAGGTTCGCTCTCTCGACGAGCGCCTGCCATGCGGTTAGAGCGACGAGGGGGACAGAGGCCGCCTCGGCCATCGAGAGGCTCGTCGGCTTGGTCGCGAGATCGTCCTCGTGCACGGCGAGGCGCTCGGCGAAGGTCCCGATGCGTCCGTCGCGAGGCCGTGCGTAGACCTCGTCTCCCACGGCGAAGCGCGTCACCGCTGGGCCGACGCGGGTGACGACGCCGGCAAGGTCATGTCCGAGGATGAACGGGGGCGTGTAGGGGAGGATCAGTTTGAACTCCGCGTCGCGGACCTTGGCGTCGAGCAGGTTGACGCCGGCCGCGTTGATGTCGACGAGGACGTCGCGGTCGCCAACGGTGGGTGCCGGAGCCTCGCCAGACTGGATCGGGCGCTTGTACTGCTTGACGAGGTATGCCTTCACGGGAAGGGCGAGCGGCGGGTCGAAGGCCATGGTCTTGTTCGTCCTTGGGTTAGGCATGGTCACTCAGCCGTTGAGGAACCCGAGGACTGCGGGGACGAACTCTTGGTGGTACTGGAAGACCCCGCCGTGTCCGGAGTCGGGGTAGATCGTGAGCTCGGCGTTCGGGATCCGCTTCGCTAGGTCGACGGAGTGGCTGCTTGCGACCATCACGTCATGATCGCCGTTCGCGACGAAGACGGGCTGCTGGATCTGGTCGAGATCGTGGGGTTCCTGCAGAGCGGCCGCACGGATTGCCTTGAGCTGTGCGAGCCTGGCCTGTATCGAGATCCGCTTGTCGCGGTCCTCGGTGCGCTCCTTCAGACGGGCCATGTACTCGGTCGCAGCGATCTTGCCGTCCGGCGTCCGGGTGAAGAACAGATAGTGCCTCGGATCGCGGAGCGTGAGCGCAGCCTTGGTGTATGCGCTCCCGACGATCAGGGGCATCTTCTCGATGCCGCCACCGCCGGCCGGGCCGGTCCCGGCGAGGATGACCCTGCGGACCAGTTCGGGGTGCTCGAGCGCGATGAACTGTGCGACGCCGCCGCCGAGCGAGAACCCGAGGAGGTCGACCTGCTCGTAGCCGAGCGCGTGGATGAACGCGACCGCGTCTGTGGCCATCTCGCCGACCGTGTGCGGCACCGATCCGCCCGACGCGCCGACGCCGCGGTTGTCGAACGCGATCACGTGCCGCTTCGCGGCGATGCCGTCGATGACGCGCGGATCCCAGTCGTCCAGGACTGCGGTGAAGTGGTGCAGGAACACGAGCGGCACGCCGTCGCGCGGACCCAGCTCGCGGTAGGCGAATGGGGTGCCGCCAACGTTGATCGTGCGGGTAGGCACGGTCTTCGATGTCGTGGCCGGGGACTGCGAGATGGTGCTGAGGGGCTTGGTGCTGATCATGTTCAGGCTCCTGCGACGCGTCCGAAGCTGCCGGCTTCAAGCGTCTGCTCGTAGGTCAGTGGGTCATAAAGGGGCAAGTCGCCGGTCTCGTCGGTGCGGCGCATGTAGGCGAGCATCGCCTCCTGCGCGCCTGGGCTGGCGAGGGTCGACAGGAACTCGGCGTTCTCGACGTGCAGCCCTTCCTCGAGTCCCAGCGAGCCGCCGATATACGCCGCACGTTTGACCGCGGCGACGGTGAACTTCAGCCGCTGCGCGAGCCTGTCCCCGAGCGCGACGGCGCGGTCGATCAGTTCGTCGGCCGGAACGACCTCGTCGACGTAGCCGATCTCCGCGGCGGCCTCTGGATCGAGCCCGCCGCCGTCGAGCATCCGCTTGAGTCCTTGGTGGGTTCCGACGAGCCGCACGAGGCGTTGGGTTCCGCCGCCTCCGGGTGGGAAGCCGAGCAGGATCTCGGGCTGGCCGATGACGTGGTCGCCGTCGGCCATTAGGCGGTAGTCGCAAGCGAGGGCGAGCTCTGATCCGATGCCGAGCGCCGAGCCGTTGAGCGCGGCGATGAACACTGCGCCGCAGCGGTTCATCCGCAGGAACGTCTCGTGCACGTCGAGGAGCTCCATCGCCCCGCTGAGCGGAGTGCGGTCGGCGAGCCTCCGGACTGGAGCAACGGCCCGTGTGGCGCGGGCCGTCTGCACGACCGCCGCGGCGGCGCGCGGCCCGACCGTCGGGCTCGCGGCGCCCCCTTCCTGCAGCCAGCGCAGGTTGGCATGCGCGACGAACCGGTCTGGGTGGGCGCCGGTGATCACGACGGCGCCGATGCCTTCGTCCGTTTCGGCGCGGGTGACCAGCGCCGCGAGGTCGGCGGCGATCTCCGGACCGAACTCGCCGCGCGGCCCGCCGTGAAGGCGGGTGAGGAGCACGCGTCCGCGCTGCTCGACCTCGATTCCGAGGCGCTCGTTCTGGGTGATTGTGGTCATGCGGTGGGCCTTTCGGTGAGCGGGCGGAGACTGGTTGGAAGTCACCGTATCAGGCTGAGTTGACAAAGTAAACTTAGATCCTTACGCTGGGCCAATGCCCACCGAAACCCACACGCGGCGCGACGTCGCGTTCACTTCCTCCGGCGACGAGTGCCGCGCCTGGCTGTTCCTCCCCGATGCCGAGCGACCGCCGCTGGTGATCCTCGGCCACGGTCTCGGCGGAACCCGCGAGTACGGCCTCGAGCCCTACGCCCGGCGGTTCGCCGACGCCGGCATCGCCGCGCTCGTCTTCACGTACCGGCACTTCGGCGACAGCGGCGGCCAGCCGCGGCAGCTGCTCGACATCGAGCGCCAGCTCGACGACTGGGCCGCAGCGCTTGCCTATGCGCGCACCCTCCGGGAGGTCGATGCCACGCGCATCGCGCTATGGGGCACCTCATTCGGCGGCGGTCACGTGCTGGTGGCTGCTGCCCGTGACGGCGGCATCGCCGCGGTCGTCAGCCAGTGCCCGTTCACCGACGGGGTCGCGGCCACCCGAGCCGCACACCCTCGCAGTCTGGTGCAAGCCATCCTGCTGGCGCTGCGCGACCAGTTGGGCAGTCTGCGCCGCAAGCCGCCCGTGATGGTGCCGCTCGTCGGCCCCCCCGGCTCCGCGGCGCTGATGACCTCGCCCGACTCGGAGCCGGGCTACCGCGCGCTGATCCCTAAAGGCGCCGAGTTCCACAACGGCGTAGCCGCTCGCTTCCTCCTCCACGTTGGGCTGCACCGTCCCGGCCGATCGGCGACGAAGATCAAGGCGCCGATCCTGTTCTGCATCTGCGACACCGACGCCGTAGCACCCGCCGAGACCGCGCTGCACTACGCCGCGACCGCGCCGCGAGGAGAGGTCAAGCGCTACCCGGTCGGTCACTTCGACATCTACCTCGGGCAGCCGTTCGAGCACGCCGTCCGCGACCAGACCGAGTTCCTCATCCGCCACCTGGAGTCATGACCATGCTCACGCACAAAAGAACGCAGCTGCGCCCACTCTCCAACCGGGTCGTCGCGATCACCGGCGGCGCGCGCGGCATCGGCCACGCGACGGCGCGCGCGCTGGCGCATCACGGCGCCCGGGTCGCGATCGGCGACCTCGACGGCGATCTCGCGGACGAGGTCGCCGCCGAGCTCGGCGGAGAATCGTTCGGGATCGGCGTCGATGTGATCGACAACGCTGCCTTCACCGCGTTCCTCGACGGCATCGAGCACCGTCTCGGTCCGCTCGATGTCCTTGTCAACAACGCCGGGATCATGAGCGCCGGGCCGATCGAGGCCGAGGACGACGCGATCACCGCTCGGACGATCGCGATCAACCTCGAGGCGGTGATCCACGGCACGCGCGAGGCGGTGCGGCGGATGAAGCCGCGCCGGACAGGTCACATCGTCAACGTCTCCTCGGCGGTGAGCAAGGTCGCCGGCTCTCACTGCGCTACATACGTCGCGACGAAGTTCGGCGTCGCCGGGTTCTCCGAGGCGGTCGCGATCGAGCTCCGGGGAACGGGCGTCGAGATGTCCGTGGTCCGACCATCGCTATGCCACACGGAGCTGGCGTCCGGGTTCGCGGGCGTGCGCGGGATGCCGTTCATCGAACCCGAGGACGTCGCCGGACGGATCGTGGAGACGCTCCAGCGGCCACGCTTCGACGTGCCCGTGCCGAAGAGCATGGGTCCGATGCTGTGGCTCAACCAGGCGCTCCCGTTCCGCGCCCGGGTCACCCTCGCGCACCTCACCAAGGCCGATGATGTCCTCAGCCACATCGATGCCGAGGAACGCGCCGCCTACGTCTCGCGCGTCAAGGCGAGCGCGTGATCGCGCGCCCCACGTTGCTCAGCAGCAGCGGCAACTCGCAGCCGCGGCGATCGCCGCCGGGCTCGGCGCGACGGGCGCGTAGCTGACGACCGTGGGCGTCGAGGCTGTGTGCTCGAGCGCCGGTTCACTGCCCGATCCGTGGTACGCGGTGCGCACCACCAGCGTGTGGTCGCCGACGGTCAGGTCGAGCTCGATCGCGTTCGCGCCGGTCGAGCGCCAGGCGGTGAACTCCTCGCCGTCGCAGGTGATGCGAACGCTGTCGACGTCGGGGAGCTGGACGACGCGCATGCTCGTGATGCGACCGGCGTGAGATGGAGTCGCGGCGTAGGTGCGGATCAGCAGCTCGCCGCGGTCGAGGTCGTTGCGCGCGACGCTGAGGCCAACCGATGGGTACTCGACGCCTTCGACCGTAGGCGCGGCGAACTTCGCCAGGTGAGCGTCACGCGACCAGCGGGACCATGCGCCGCGCCCGCCTACCTCGGGGACCATCAGCAGCGCGCTGTGCTGGCCGCGCGGATACGGCTCCCCCCAGCCGAAGAAGAACCCGAAGCGGTCGTCCTCGTCCCCGAACGTCCGTGGCTCGGAGCGCTCCTCGATGTAGGCGCGCATGCGGGCCTCGGTGACGTCGTCCCCGAGCTCGTGCGCCATCAGCAGCGCGATCGAGGTCGTCCGCGGATCCGGGACGAACTGGTTGATCCTCGCCCTCGGGTTGCTCCATCCCAGCTTGGCGACCGACTGCTCGTAGAGCCACTGCCCCCACTCCGGACGCTGGGGATAGATATAGGGGAGCGTGACCAGCGCCGCGAGCGCGGTCACGTGATCGGGGAACGTGCACGCTTCACGCTCGATCGGGTCGTAGTAGAACGCGAACCACTCGAGGTCGCCGCGCCGGTCGCGTCCCATGTAGTGCTGCTGAGCGAAGTCCGCCCACCGCTCGTAAGGGGCATGCAGGCTGGTGCCGTTGACCGCGTCGTACGCCTTCAGGCCGAGGCCGGTCGCGCTGACGCAGAACGGCCAGATCTTCGTGTTCTCGCAATGCGGTCCCTCGGGCCGTGCAGCGAGTTGGTCGCTGATGAAGCGCGCGAGCTCGGGCTGCGTCCACTCAAACGTGCGATCCATGTAGCCGCTGACCTGGAACGGCTCGTGGTAGCGCTGGTCACCAGAGACGTAGGCGTAGACCGAGAGCAGCAGGTTGAAGAAGCCGCGGAAGAAGACGTTGCCGTCGGCGGCGATCGGGTCCGGGTTCAGCCCCCAGCGCTGATCACCGTTGCCGATCCAGCCGGGAGGAGCGTAGGCGCCGCGCAGGCGCTCGGGGATGTAGATCTGCCACTCCGGGGGATAGCGGTCGACGTTGGGGTCCTCGCCGATCAGCACGAGCGCATCGATCGCCGCCCAGAAGGTCATATGGCGCTCACAGAACTCGCGGGCGATGCGCGTGTAGACCTCGCGCCATGCGGGCGTGACCTCGCACATCAGTGGCAGCGCGTACGCGCTCTCGCCCAGATCGAACCTCGGGAACGCGCACATCGGGCCGCTCGAGTCGCGGTCCCACCACGAAAGCGGCTCACCGGAGCTGCTCCAGTTATCCGGCGTCGTCGCCTTCTCCCACAGGTGGCGCAGCCACCCTCGTGCGCGCGCATTGAGCTCGGTCACCTGGTCGCTCATCCCGGTGGCAGGCGCTCCCCGGCGGCGGCGCGCAGCTGCCGCAGCCTCGCGCGCGCCGCCCACGCCTCCGGCCAGTCGCGGCTCAGCTCTGAGACCGACGGCTCGCGAATGATCCGGCTCGCATACGGCGCGTCGCGCTCGGGAGCGCGGATCGGCACAGGTGCGGGACGGCCGGGACGGCGCGTGGAGCCGATCGGCGCGACGATCCGAGTGAGGCCGTGGAACCAGAGCATCAGCGCCGGGTTGCCCTCGATCCGCGTGCCGCCGAAGTTCATGTCCTCGACCAGCCGGCCGATCGCACGGCGAGAGAGCAGGATCCGGAGCCCGACGCGAGCGGTCGGGAAGGTCAGCGTGCACTCCGCGCGCTGGGCCGGGTGCCGGGCAAGCGTCAGCCGACGGGTCGCCGCGGACAGCCGGTATTGCTGGCGGGCGCCGTCTTCGCTGCGAATCTCAAGCAGTAGGTCTCGCGTGATCTGACGCCGGAACCTCACCACGCGCAGGCTGGCGAGCGCCATCAGCGCGCCCAAGCCGGTCAGCAGCGTTTGGAGCGCTGCGACCTCGACCCGGGCGCGGAGCGCGCTCATCTCAGACGGGAACCGCCGGGAGCGCGCCGGGACCGTCCACGAGCTCGATCTCGTCGGGCCCGGTCACGATGTGACCCTCCGAGCAGGCGAACGTGACCTGCAGCTCCCGGCCGCACTCGGCATGCCGAGCGACCACCGGCGGACCCTCCGGGTCCGCCTTGTGACGATCACCCCACTGCTGCAACGCGAGCAAGACGTACGCCAGCTCACGGCCCTTGTCCGTCAAGGGGTACTCCATCCGCGCCCGGCTTCCCGGCTCGCGGTACTCCGAACGCTCCAGGATCCCCTCCTCGACGAGCAGCGCCAGCCGCTCAGACAGGAGGTTCCGCGGGCACTGCAGAACCTGGTGGAACTGCTCGAACCGCGTCGCGCCATAAAAGCTCTCTCGGATGATCAGCAGCGTCCACTTCTCCCCCACGACCTGCAAAGTGCGAGCGATCGAGCAGTTGCTCGACTGGTAATGAGTGCGCTCCATCAAACCTGCAGGCTAGCAGGCTGAGTTGTCTCTTTGTATCTAGCTTCTGCGTG
Organism: uncultured Solirubrobacteraceae bacterium; assembly: GCA_963712675.1. GTDB lineage: Bacteria > Actinomycetota > Thermoleophilia > Solirubrobacterales > Solirubrobacteraceae > Palsa-465. The sequence continues at coordinate 84,302 of CAVQJF010000010.1, read as the reverse complement.
CAGCACCCTGGGAGATCCTCCACGAGCCCGGCCCACCCGCAGCCCGCGCTCAACTCAGGTCTTACGCCCTGGCTCTCGATTGACGTGCTCCGCCCAGGGTCGCGACACCAGAAGCGTCGGCGCTGGCCCTCGAAGGCCAGCGGCCTTCAGAATCTCGCCATTGGCGGCGCGTTTGGGCACAGATTGGGCACAAAGTCGTCAGCGGTGCCGGGGCGCAGCCGAGCGAATCAGTGGATTAGCAGGGATTCTCCGCCGGCCTGAGCCCTCCGTGAGAGGTGCACCTCACCGAACCGGGCGGTGGGGCCTCGTGTTCGGCAGAATCTGCCGCCTTTGCAGGGATTTCATCTGCGAGCCCTGGCAACCCAGGGATCGCATTCAGCACATCGCGATGACCAGCACGCCACAAATCGGCGTGCGAAAAAAGGACGGTTTGCAGGGAAAAATCGGGGCGCCCGGATTTGAACCGGGGACCTCACCGACCCGAACGGTGCGCGCTACCAGGCTGCGCCACGCCCCGATTGGCCCAGTATCCCACGGCGCGCCGGTCCGCCGCGCCCCGATGCGACTGGTGTCAGGGGAGGCCGAGCTTCTTGAGCACCGGCGCCACGGCGGACGTCGGGTCTTTGACCACGTTCTTAACGCCCTGCACAGCGCCGTTGAGAATCGAGGTTGCGGTGCTCGTCGCGCTCGGGAGCGGGAGCGAGGGCAGCTGGAGCGCTCCGGTCGGCAGCGACGGCAGCGAAACCGAGGGCAGATTCACGGAGGGCAGCGTCACCGAGGGCAGCGTCGGCGTCGGCAGCTTCGGGAGGCCGCTTTGACTTTGAGTCGGCGAACCGGCGGTGCTCGCGCTGGCGCTCGAGGCGGTCGGCGTCGCATTGACGCCGATCCGGCCTGATACCCGGGTCGCGGCTGGCACCGTTCCGGGGCTACGCGGCGCGCCCGCGCCGACGCGGATGCCGGCGCCCGAAGTCGAGTTGGCGGACGACAGCGCCACGCCGCCGGCGGAGCCGGCAGTCGCTCCGGCGGCCGCTGCCACGCTGGCCACGCGCGCCGCGACCGGGCCGAGCGCTACGCCGCCGAGCGCCGCGCCCGCGCGCGCGCGCTGTGAGCGACTTGCGGCACCCGCGCCGGTGGCGGCGGTGCGTGCTGGGCGCGTCGGACCCGAGTTGGTGGCGACCGCGGTCACGATGCCGCCGCCAGCGCCGGCGATCACAAGCGTCGCCGCTGCCGCGGCAACGCGGCCCATGCCGGCGAACGTGGACGTCGGGTCGACGTAGGTCGCGACCGTCTGCGCGGACTGAAGCGCGCTGAAGGGGTGTGAACGCGACGCGACCGCGTTGCCCGCGCTGCTGGCGCCACCGCGACGGAGCCGCAGCCAGGCCGGAATCGGCAGCAGTGCCGCGATCTTGCCGACCACGCCGGCCGAGCCGAGGGCGGACTCATCAAAGCCGGTCAGGTGCGCGTGCCGGCGGCACGGCTGGCAGTGCGCGAGGTGGCGTGCGACGAGGCGCCGTTCCTTGATCCCGAGTGAGCGGACGGCGCGCGACCCCCGGTCCCCGATCACGCCCTGGACGTGCTCGCAGCGGCGTCCGGAGACCAGCTCGTTGTACTCCTCGCCGAGGCGGCGGCGGGCACGGAACAGAGTGCTCTCGACAACCGGCCGTGACATCCCCATCCGCTCGCCGATCTGCGTGTATGAGAGACCCTCCAGCTCGCGCAGCACGATGATCTTGTGGTGGCTTTCGGAGAGCCCGCGGAACGCGCCCCGGAGATCGGTCAGCTGCTGGCGATTCTCGACCGCGGCGTCGGGTGTGATCGCGGTCGACAGCAGCCGCAGGTTCTCGCGCTCGAACTCGTCGTCCGAGCCGATCGGGACCTCGCGCGCGCGCCGGGCGCGACGGAAGTCGTCGATGCACGCGTTCTTGGCGATCTCGTAGATCCAAGGCTTGAAGGCGATCGGCCGCTCGCTCTCTCGCATCCTGCGGAGCGCCGCGATGAATACCTCCTGGGTGATGTCCTCTGCGCGACCGTGATCGGCCACCATCCCGAGCACGTATGCGCCGATCCGCCGGCGGTAGCGCGAGTAAAGCTCCTCGAATGCCCGGTCATCTCCGCGCCGCACGGCAGCAACGAGTTCGTGCTCGTTGCACGCATCTGCGGATTGGGTCACGTAAAGCGCCAATGACATGACCGACACGTCCCCCCGGAGGCTGCGTCAAGCCCCTACCCGGAACGTAGATGAACTCTACCGTTTATGAATGGTTTGTCCAGCCACTTGTGGGTTGGGTGTGGCTTTCCAACGTATGTTCAGCGCAAGATCGGAGCCGATCACCACGCGATCGCAAAAAAGCCGTTGAGACCATCCGCAAGACCCGGCATACTTGTGGTCATGTAGTGAACCGCGAACGGAGGTCTCGAGCCGATGCCCAATCACCTGACACCCACCGAGCTAGCACACGAGTCGGGGCTCGAGCGACGAGATGTGATCGTCAAGTGCGTTGAGTTGGGTGTCCCGATCTTCAACGGTCGGATCGACAAGACGCTGTTCCTCTCGAGCCTCCGCGAGTTGCCCGTCCCGCAGCAGCACCAGGTCCAGACCGTCAGCGCATAGCGCCGCGGCACCCGCCGCCTGAGAGCCGCTTACTCCTGCGCCGACTGGCGAAGGAGAGTGGAAGTCGTCTGCTCGAGGATCTTGCGCCAGGCGCGGGTCTTCTCGCGCTCGGCCTCGAAGTGCTTGACCACCTTTCGGACCCGCGTCGCTGAGATCTCGATCCCGTGGCGCGCGCAGATGCGCTTGAACCGCGGATAGTCGTGGGCGAGCTTCAGCGTCACCGACTGGAACCCGTGGCGCGCGATGTCGACCCGCGACGTGTAGTTCATGATGCTTGTCTGGAACATCAGCTCGTCGTTGGGGTCCGGCTCGATCAGCACGATGTCGACGCCCGGATAGCGCTCCTCCCAGCGCCGCGCCATCTCGTGTAGCCGCTGGTACGCGACGAGCTTGAACGCCTGGTAGCCGATGTGTGGGAAGCCCATGTCGGACACGCGGCGGGCGCGCGATCCGGCGATCGTCGGAATCTGCTTTTCGAAGTCGTTCACGTACGGCACCAGAGGGTTGACCACGATCACGAACTTCGCGCCCGCCTCGACCGCGATGTCGAGGTTGGTGGTCGACAGCACGCCGCCGTCGATCAGCTCCCGGTCCTTGACCCTGACCGGCTTGTAGATCATCGGCAGCGCGCTCGACGCCTGGACGGCGGTCGAGATCGGCACGTCATCCCAATCCTGGGCGCCGAGCACGATCCGCTCGCACGTGTCGAGATCGGTGGCCGCCAGATACAGCTCGGACTCGAGCAGACGGAAGTCGTTGGTGCGATCCGGGTCCGACAGGATCGTGCGGACGTAGCGCTCGATGCCCTCGCCGGTATACAGCCCCGAGGGGAGCGCCTCGGCGAGCCCGACGGCGATGTCGACCGCTGACACCTGGCCGATGTCGCGGATCAGCGTTCTCACGAGCTGCGCGACGCGCAACGGGATCATCGCGCCCTTGGTTATGAACTCGAGGTAGTTGGGCTTGAGCAGCGAGCTGATCCGGGCGTCGGGGAACGGGGTCGGCACCTGCTGGACGATCACCCGCATCATCTCCTCGGGGGTGACCCCGTTCGCCACGGCGGCCGCGACGAACGATCCTGCACTCGTGCCGACGTATACGTCGAATTCGTTGACCGTCCGGTTGACCGACAGCAAGTCGAGCGCCCGCAGCGCGCCGATTTCGTACACACCGCCCGTGAAACCGCCACCCCCGAGCACTAGGGCCGACTTCGAACGCTGCGGCCGGCGGCGGGTTGGCGAATCGCGCGAGCCGGCACCGGGTCGGTCGCTGGCCGCGGGGTCGAGCTTGACGACCTTGCCCATCCGACGGAATTCTAGGGGGACTCTCACCATCGAGACCGCACCTTTCGTCGCTCCCAGCGGGTTACATACGTCTGGATGCGCCGCGTCCTCGCACTGCTCGCCGTCGTCCCGGCGCTGTCGCTCGTGGTCCCGGCGTCGTCGCCCGCGGCCTCCGCGCGACTGGCGCGCGCACCCCAAACCCCACTCCAGAAGCTGACGAAAACGTTGCGGACAGGCATCCGGGCCGCCGGCAACGCGAGCGGCGCGCTGGTCGTCGACCTCAACACGGGGCAGGCGCTGTTCTCGGACCGCAGCGGCGTCGGAAGGCTGCCCGCCTCGGTCGAGAAGCTCTACACGACCTCAACCGCGCTGATCCGCTTCGGTCCGAACCGGAGCCTGCTGACCAAGGTCCTCGGCGAGGGCACCCTCGACGCCGGCGGCACCTGGCACGGCACGCTCTACATCGAGGGCGGCGGCGACCCGACGTTCGGATCGGCGAACTTCGACAACGCCTACTACGGCACCGGGGCGACGATGCAGCGGCTGGTGGCCAACATCATTAGGGAGGCGGGGATCAAGGCGCTCGACGGCAACATCGCCGGCGACGAGGGGTACTTCGACTCACTGCGCGGCACGGTCGCGACCGGCTACCAGGCCTCGAGCGAGGTGGAGGGGCAGCTGAGCGCGCTGGCGTACGACCGCGGGTACACCAGCTCCAGCGGCGCGGCGTTCCAGAGCCACCCGGCGCTGTTCGCGGCGCAGCAGTTCGCGGCGGCGTTGCGCGCGGCGGGAGTCAAAGTCCCCAAACGCACCCGCATCAACTCCGGCAACGTGCCGGCGGGCGCGTCGCTGTTGGCGGACGTCCACTCGCCCCGGATGTCGACGCTGCTGCGGCTGACCGACACGCCATCGGACAACTTCTTCGCCGAGATGCTGATCAAGGATCTCGGGGCTTCGTTCGGAAACACCGGCTCGACCACCGCCGGTGCTGCCGTCGTCCGCGCGCAGGTCGCGAGCAGCTTTGGGATCCATCCTCGGCTCGACGACGGCTCGGGCCTGTCCCGCGATGACTCGACGAGCCCGATTCAGGTGGTGACGCTTTTGGAGCGAATGGCGACCAACACACCGTTCATCGATTCGCTCGCGGTCGCCGGCGAGACCGGCACGCTCCAGTTCGAGATGCAGCGCACGGCCGCCCAGGGCAAGTGCCGCGGCAAGACCGGCACGCTCAGCGACGTCTCGAACCTGGTCGGGTACTGCACCGCGCGCGACGGCCACACGCTCGCGTTCGCGTTCCTGATGAACGCGATCGACCCGAACCTCGCCCACCCGATCCAGGACCGGATGGCGGTCGCGCTGGCGACCTACAACGGATAGCCCAATACGATTCCCTGACCACGTCGCTCGCGATCCAATTCTCCGAATACGGCGGCCCGGAGGTCCTCGAGCTGGTCGAGGTCCCCGAGCCACAGCCCGGTCCCGGGCAGATCCGGGTGTCCGTGCACGCCGCCGGCGTGAACCCGATCGAGTGGAAGGTACGCAGCGGGATGATGGCCCAGTTCAGCCCGCGTCCGCTGCCGAGCGGCCTCGGCGTCGAGCTGGCGGGCGTGATCGACCGCCTCGGCGACGGGGTGACCGAGTTCGCGATCGGTCAGGACGTGCTCGGGTTCGCGGTCACGCCGGCCTACGCCGAGCTGGCCGTGTGCGACACGACCGCGGTGGTCCCGAGACCGGGCGGCATCCCCTGGGAGGTCGCCGCCGGCATCCCGGTCGGCGCGCGGACGGCCTACCGTGTCCTTGAGCTGCTCGAGCTCACGCCGGGCGAGACGCTGCTGATCCACGCGGCGGCCGGCGGCGTCGGCGTATTCGCCACGCAGCTCGCGCTCGAGCGCGGCGCCCGCGTGATCGGGACCGCGAGCGAGGCCAACCACGAGTTCCTGACCTCAATCGGCGCGACGCCGGTGACCTATGGCGAGGGCCTGCGCGAGCGGGTTCTCGCGCTCGTCCCGGACGGCGTCGACGCGGTGCTCGACGCCTCCGGTCGCGGTGAGCTGCCGCTGTCGATCGAGCTCGCGGGCGGACCCGATCGGGTGATCACGATCGTCGCCGCGCAGCAGGCCGCGGAACTCGGCGTGCGCTTCTCCGGCGGACCGGGCGTCGTCGTCGACACGGTCGCGGCGCTGACCGAGGCCGTCGACCTGATCGTCGCCGGCAGACTCGAGCTGCCGATCTGGGCCACCTACCCGCTCGCCGAGGCCGGCGCCGCGCACGCCGAGAGCGAGCGCGGCCACGGGCGCGGCAAGATCGTCCTGCTCCCCTGATCCCTCGACGACGCACCGGATTTCATGAAAACTGAGGTTGAGGGGTGCGCCGGCGGGTGGGCCCGATTGACCGAGAGTTTCCTCCGCGTGGCGGAGGAAATCGCAGTCGCGACGAGGCGGCGAGCCGAATCACGGACGCGCTTCCCCGTTCCCCCTCTTCACTGCGCCGTTTTACCCACGAAGGCGTCCCGACTACACACGGAAGGTGAGGAGACGTGAGTCGCGCCCCTACCGCTCGTACATGACGTGCGAGGTGAGCCGCCCGACCTGGTCGTATAGCGACCGCGCCGGCGCGTTGAACTGCTGGGTGTGCCAGTAGACGCGGCTTGATCCGGCCTTGTCGGCCTCGGCGTAGGTCGCCTCGATCAGCTCCCGAGCGACCTCGCTCCCACGGGCGCCGCGCGCGACGAACAGATCCTCCAGGTAGCAGTAGCTCGTCGCCGTCCAGGTCGAGGGGTGGATCACGACGTGCGCGAAGCCGACGGCCGCGCCGCCGTCGTCGACCGCCAGCAACCCGATGAAGCCGTCCGTCCGTTCGCACAGCCGCCGGAACGTCGCATCGGTCACCGACTCGTCAAGCTGCTCGCGATAGAAGTGGAGGTAGCCATCCCACAGCGGCCTCCACGCCTCCCGGTCTGCCGCTTCAAGGGGCCGGATCATCGCCGTTCAAGAGTGCCAGAAGCCCGGGCTCGCCGACCACCGGCACCCCGAGGCGCTCGGCGTTCGCGAGCTTCGTCCCCGCGCTCTCACCCGCGACGACGTACGAGGTCTTCTTCGACACCGAGCCGGTCACGCGGCCGCCGGCGGTGACGATCCGCTCGGTGGCCTGCTCACGCGTGAGCTCCGGCAGCGTGCCCGTCAAGACGAACGTCTTGCCGGCGAGCGGCCCCTCGCCCGGCGGCGGCCCCTCTTCCTCGAACCGCAACCCGACGCCGCGCAGGTCCTCGATCAACGCCCTCATCGCCGGATCGGCGAGCTGTGAGTGGATCACCTGCGCCATCTTCGGGCCGACCCCGGGCGTCGCTTCGATCTCCTCCACCCCCGCCGCCAGCAGCGCGTCGACGGTCCGGAACTGCTGAGCGATGTTGCGGCCGGTCACATAGCCGATCTCCTCGATCCCGATCGCGAACAGCACCCGCCCGAACCCCTGTTGCTTCGAGGCCTCGATCGCCGCCACCAGCTTCGCGGCGGACACCTCGCCGAACCCGGGCTGCGACGCAATCTGCTCAGACGACAACCGGTAGAAGTCGGCGGCGGTCCGCACCCACCCGAGGTCCATGAACAGAGTGACGAGCTTCTCACCGAGGCCGTCGATGTCCATCACGGCGGCGAAGGTCGTCAGCAGCTGCCAGCGCCGCCCCGGGCAGTCTCGGTTCGGACAGCGCGTGAAGACCGACCCCTCGTCCTTGACCGTCGGCGTGTCGCAGACGGGACAGCGCTCCGGAGGACGCGGTGCCGGAGGCCGATCGGCGCGCTCGGCGACATGCGGCGCTGGCGACAGCACCTGCGGGATCACATCTCCCGCCCGGAGCACGATCACCTCCTCGCCGATCCGCAGGTCCTTACGCGCCAGGTCCTCCTCATTGTGCAGCGTCGCCATCTTGACCGTGACGCCGCTGACGTGCACCGGCTCGAGCATCGCGAACGGGTGCAGGTCGCCGAACTTCCCGGGATTCCACCCGATGTCGCGTAGCACCGTGACCGCGGTCGTCGGCGGGAACTTCCACGCGATCGCCCACCGCGGCTCGCGCCCGACGACCCCGAGCCGCCGCTGCAGCTCGAAGTCATCGACCTTGACCACGACACCGTCGATTTCGAAGTCCAACGATCCCCGTCGCTCCTCCCAAAGAAGGCATCGCGCAACCACATCCGCCTCGGAGCTGAACGTCGCGATGTCGGGGTGGACCGGGAAGTGGTGAGCACGCAGCCACTCCAAAGAGGCATAGTGCGACTCGAACGAGATCCCCTCGGTCACGCCGACCGCATACGCCCAGAACGACAGCGGCCGGTCGGCCGAGAGTTTCGGGTCGAGCTGGCGGATCGTCCCGGCGGCGGAGTTGCGCGGGTTCATGAACGTCGACAGCCCTACCGCGGCACGGCGCTCGTTGAGCGCGGCGAAGTCCGGCAGCGACATGTACACCTCTCCGCGCACCTCGATCAGCGGCGGCGCCCCTCCCTCGACGTCGATCCGCAGCGGGATCGACTGGATCGTCCGCAGGTTGTGCGTCACGTCCTCGCCGATCTCCCCGTTGCCGCGCGTCGCGCCGCGCTCGAACATGCCGTGCCGGTAGAGCAGCGAGATCGCGAGCCCGTCGATCTTCGGCTCGGCCACGAACTCGAACTGCGGGTCCTCGATCCCCTCACGGGCCAGGTGGTTGCGCATCCGCTGGATCCATGCCTGGAGTTCCTCGGCCGAGCGCGCGTTCGCGAGCGACAGCATCTGCTGCGGATGACGCACCTTGACGAGATCCGAAATCGGCTCCGCGCCGACCCGCTGCGTCGGCGAGTCCGGCGTCACGAGCTCCGGATGCGCGGCCTCGATCGCCCGCAGCTCGTCGAGCAACGCGTCGTACTCGTCGTCGCCGATCTCCGGGTCGTCGTCGACGTAGTACCGGGCCCCGTGGTAGCGCAGCAAGTCGCGGAGTACGGCGGCGCGCTCGCTGGCCTTGCGGTCGGCGGCGCTCACTGACCGACCTGCTCAGCGGCCGGCGCCAGCAGCTTCGCCAGGTCGTACCGCTGGAGGGCCGTCATCCCATCGCGGTCGGTCAAGTCGAAGTGGATCGGCGTGACCGCGATCAACCCGCGCGCGACCGCCGCCAGGTCGGTGCCGGTCTCGTCGCGCTCGTAGCTCGCATCGCCGTAGATCCGGTACTGGCGCCGGCCGCCGTCGCCCTGCTCGACCAGCGACAGCTCGTCGCGGTACACCCGCTTGCCAAGTTTGGCGACCTCGACACCCTCCGGGTCGGCGCCGGGAACGTTGATGTTCAGCAGCGTGCCGGAGGGCAGCGGCACCGTGCCGAGCTCGGCCACGAGCCGCGCCGTGAAGCCGGCCGCAACCCCGAACTCGAACTGCCGACCGACCCGGAAGTCGAGCTCACGTGCCCGCGACTGCTGCGAGACCGCGATCCCAGGTAGTCCAAGCACGATCGCCTCAAGCGCGGCGGCGACGGTCCCCGAGTAGGTGATGTCGTCTCCGAGGTTCGAGCCGTGGTTGATCCCGGATACGACCAGCTCGGCCTCGAAGCCCTCGACCAGCCCGAGCCGCGCGAGCCGCACGCAGTCGACCGGCGTGCCGTCGGTGGCATACCCGATGGTGCCGTCTTCGAAGTCGACCTCCTGGACCCACAGCGGCCGTCGGGTGGTGATCGAACGCGCCATCGCCGAGCGGTTCCCGTCGGGCGCGATCACCGCCAACTCGATCCCCGGAATCGCCAGCAGCGCGCGGCGCAAGGCCTGGAGCCCGGCGGCCTCGATCCCGTCGTCATTGGTCAGCAACACACGCACGTCCTCCATGCTATTGCCCTCGCGGCGGCGAACCGGCTGGTGTCTAAGCGGCGGCGGCGCGCCGCTCGGTCGCCGCGCCCATCGCCATCGCGATCACGGCGATCACTCGATACGGCTCCTCGGTCAGCTGCCTCCAGGTGAACCTGAGCACCCTGTAGCCGGCGACGATGTGCGCTTGATCACGTTTGCGATCGCGTTCGAACGCGTACCGATGCCCGTGATACTGGTAGCCGTCGACCTCGACGATCAAGCGGAACTGCTGCCAGAAGAAGTCGGCGGTGAAGCCCGCGAGCCGGACTTCGGTGCGCGGCGTCGGGAGTCCCGCGTCACGGATCAGCAGCTTCATCCTTCGCGCCGCCTCTCGTTTGGTCAACTGCGGGCCGCCGACCCGATCAAGTTCCGCGCGGAGCACGACGACGCCGGCAACCCCTGGATACCTATTCAGCACGTTACGCAGCCCCGGCTCGTTCACGAGCTTCAGCGCGTACGCCTCCGCGATGGCCCGCTCAAGCTCGTCTCCCGTGGCCACCGCGGCGAACTCGAGTAGCGCCAGTGCAGGCGACACGATCGGGATCCCGCGGTGCGTGTCGCGATCGACGTCCTCGAGCCGCGTCACCCGGTGAACTGAGATTCCGGAGCGCTTGACGCTCCGCGACAACGTGACCTCCACCGCGCCGTGCCACTGCGGAATCACGGCGAGCAGCGAAAGCGCCGAGCGGCGTCCCGCCAGCGCGTCCTTTCCGCACGCCAGCACCGCGGCCAGCTCGGGCGCAGCGGGGAGCATCACGTCGGTCCCGAATAGGTACACGCCGCGATGCACACGATGAAGCAACGCTCGTCTCAGGCGCACCGTGATCATCGTCTCGGTGACTCCGGCGGCAAGGAGCTGTTGCGTGGTGATCAGGTTGAGTTGTCTCCGCGCGACGCGCTGCGCGAGACGATCACCCCCTCCACGCGTGCGGGAAACTCGCAATACGTCCGCGGCCGGGACGATGGAGGCGATAAACCGGTCTCCAGGACCGGAAACTCCCTTCGAGGCCCCGCCAGCGCGTCGAATGTCGGGTTTCCGTCCCACCGTGCCTTTCCAGAGCCGCAGGGCGGACAAAAATCACCCCCTAGCCGAGCACCGGCTGGCCTTCGTACCCAACTCCGACCAGGTACAGCCCGTGCGCCGGCGCGGTCGCGCCGGCATCTGACCGCGGCCGCCCGCTCAGCAGCGAGATGAACGATTCAACCGTTCGCCGTCCGGACGACACCTCCAGCATCGTCGCGACGAGCACCCGGTTCATGTGCCGCATGAACGTGTCGGCCTCGATCCAGAACTCGACCAGCCCACCCTCGCCGACCTTCCAGTACGCGGACAGCACTTCCCGTGTGAAGCGCACGTGCCTGGTCTCGGTCGGCGTGAACGCCGTGAAATCGTGGTTCCCGACGAGCGCCGCCGCGCACTGCTCGAGCGCGCCGATGTCGATGACCTGCGGCCAGTGCAGGGCGCGGCCCCGCTGCAGCGCGCTACGCGCCGTGCGGTTGAGAAGCAGGTACGTGTAGGCGCGGGACGTCGCGTCGTGCCGCGCATCGAATCCGTCAGCGGCCTCAGAACACTCCAACACGGCCACGTCATCGGCGAGCAGGCCGTTCAACCCCCGCACCGAAGCGGCCGGGCCGTCATATGACGCGACCTGCCCGAGCGCGTGGACTCCCGCATCGGTCCGCCCCGCCACCGTCAGCGGAACCCCGTCGGCTCGCAGCAGCACGGCGAGTGCCCGCTCGAGCTCATCCTGAACCGTCCGCTCCCCAGGCTGGCGCGCCCAGCCGGCGAACCCGCCCCCGTCGTACTCGATCAGCAGCCGGGACCGCACCCCGCGGTCCCTAGACCAGCTCGAGGAACACCATCTCCGTCGAGTCAGAGCGCCGCGGTCCCAGCTTCAGGATCCGGGTGTAGCCGCCCTCGCGCTCGGTATACCGCGGTGCGATCTCCTCGAACAGCTTGTAGACGGCGAACTTGTCCTGCCCGAGCGCGGACAGCGCTTGCCGCCGCGCGTGCAGGTCGCCACGCTTGGCGAGCGTGATCAGCTTCTCGACCTCGGGCTTGACCGCCTTCGCCTTGGTCTCGGTCGTCTGAATCCGCTCGTGGTCGATCACCTCCTTGCAGAGGTTCATCAGCAGCGCCTTGCGGTGCGAGGCGCTTCTGGAGAGCTGATATCGGTTCCGCTGGTGGCGCATTCAGGGTCAATCGTGACGCAACGCGAGCCCGCGTGCGTGAAGGGTCTCGATGACCTCGTCGATCGACTTCTTGCCGAAGTTCGGGATCGCGTTGAGCTCACCCTCGGTCTTCGACACGAGATCGCCGACGGTCTGGATCCCCGCGCGCTTGAGGCAGTTGTAGGAGCGGACGCCGAGCTCGAGCTCCTCGATCAGGATCTCGTCCATCGCGTTCGGCTGGCGCGCAGGCGCGCCGCCCGAGTTGCCGCCGACGAGGCCGGGCTCGAGCGCACCGGCGTCACCGGCTGCGCGGAGCTCGATCACGCGGTCGGCGTCGGTGAAGATCGCCAGCTGCGAGATCAGGATCTCGGCCGCCTCGCGGAGCGCCGCGTGCGGGTCGATCGAGCCGTCTGTCTCGATGTCGAGCGTCAGCTTGTCGAAGTCGGTCTTCTGGCCGACACGTGCCTGCTCGACGTTGTACGCGACACGCCGTACGGGCGAGAAGATCGAATCGATCGGGATCACGCCGATCGGCTGGTCGGGAGACTTGTTCTCCTCGGCTGGGCGGTAGCCACGGCCGCGGCCGATCGTCAGATAGACCTCGAGCTTGGTCTTCTTCTCGAGCGTCGCCACGTGCGCGTCGGGATTGAGGATCTCGACGCCAGAAGGCAGGTCGATGTCCTTCGCCGTGATCTCACCCGGGCCGGTCACGACGAGCGGTGCCTCGATCTCGGTTGCGTCCGAATGCATCCGGCAGACGATGCCCTTCAGGTTCAGGACGATGTCGGTGACGTCCTCCTTGACGCCGCGGATCGTCGAGAACTCGTGCGCGACGCCCTCGATCCGGACGCTCGTGACCGCGGCGCCGGCGAGCGAGGACAGCAGCACGCGCCGCAGCGAGTTGCCGAACGTGTAGCCGAACCCCCTATCGAGCGGCTCGATCGTGAACGAGCCACGATTGTCGTCGACTGACTCGCTGGAGATTCGGGGGACTTGGAAGTCAAGCATCGGGGTCCTAACGTCGTGGGTTCCGGCCGCCGCCAAGGCGGCTGTCAGCGCCGTGCCCATGCCCTAAGGCCGCACGGCTGAAAGCTTTCACTTACTTCGAGTACAGCTCGACGATGAGCTGTTCTTCCACCGGCGCGGCGATCTCCCGCCGTTCCGGCTTGCGCAACACCTTCGCCGTGAGCGAGTCGTGGTCGGCCTGCAACCAGGCCGGCACCTGACCGGTGAGCTCAGTGGCGTCGCGGATCACTTGCGACGCGGTCGACTTGACGTGGATTGCAATCACATCGTTGTCGCGCATCTGGTACGAGGGGATGTTCACGCGCCGCCCGTTGACGGTCCAGTGACCGTGCAAGATCAACTGCCTGGCCTGGCGCCGCGACGCAGCGAAGCCGAGCCGGACAAGTACGTTGTCGAACCGGCACTCGAGCATCCGCAACAGGTTCTCGCCCGTGATCCCGGGCTGCCGCGAGGCCTTCTCGTAGTAGATCCGGAACTGCTTCTCGAGCACGCCGTAGTAGCGACGAGCCTTCTGCTTCTCGCGGAGCTGCACGCGATACTCGCTCTGCTTCTGGCGCCCTCGACCGTGGTCTCCGGGCGGGTATGAGCGACGCTCGACGCCGCACTTGTCGGTCAGGCAGCGCTCGCCCTTGAGGAACAGCTTCTGTCCCTCGCGGCGGCACTGCTTGCAGGCCGGGCCTGTGTCACGAGCCATTAGACGCGCCTCCGCTTCCGAGGCCGGCAGCCGTTGTGCGCCTGCGGGGTGACGTCCTTGACGCCGGTGACCTCTAGGCCCGCGGCCTGTAGGGAGCGGATCGCCGTCTCGCGGCCCGAGCCCGGGCCCTTGACGAACACCTCGACCTTCTGCAGGCCGTGCTCGATCCCCTTCCGCGCGGCCGCGTCGGCGGTCACCTGCGCGGCGAACGGGGTCGACTTGCGCGAGCCCTTGAAGCCGGCGCCGCCTGCGGACTCCCACGCGATCACATTGCCCTCGCGGTCGGTCAGCGACACGATCGTGTTGTTGAACGAAGTCTTGATGTGAGCCTGGCCGACGGGAATGTTCTTGCGAACCCGACGTCTGCCGCGCTGTGGCCTCTTGGGAGCTGGGCTCATTTCTTGGTCGCCTTCTTCTTACCGGCCACCTGCATCCGCTTCGGGCCCTTGCGCGTACGCGCGTTGGTCTTCGTGTTCTGGCCGCGCACCGGCAGCCCGCGCCGGTGGCGCATGCCGCGATACGAACCAATCTCCTGCAGGCGCTTGATCGCCTGGGAGCGCTCGCGACGCAGATCGCCCTCGACGGTGACCCCTGCGTCGATCAAGTCGCGCAGCTTGACCACTTCCTCCTCGGTCAGGTCGCGCACGTACGTGTCGGGCGAGATCTTAACCTCGGAGAGCAGCTTGTTGGACGTCGAGCGGCCGATTCCGTAGATGTACGTCAGGCCGACCTCGACCCGCTTGTTGAGGGGGATATTTACCCCACTTATACGCGCCATCAGAGGGTCTGCTCCGCGGGGCATCCAGCCCCGCGCTCAGAAATTGAGCTCATCATCACGATTCGCTTAACCCTGCCGCTGCTTATGCCGCGGATTCGAGCAGATCACAAGCACCCGCCCGTCGCGGCGGATGATTTTGCACTTCTCGCACATCGGTTTGACCGAGGGTCGTACCTTCACGTCACTCGCTTCGCTCTCGTCGTATCTTTCAGTGGTTCCCACAGCTCCGGCTCTGGAAGCCGTTACGGCCGCCGCTACCGACACTGGGGCGCGCCCATGCAGCACAGAACTCCGGCGCTACAGGCGCACCCGCTGATACTAGCAGGGGCGGACGTTCTCGTATCGGCCGACGAAGGCGTGCCCCCGGCGGTCCCTTCCGAGCCATTTAGCATAGCCGCAGCGGGGTTTTTGGATCGGTTCCAGCGTTACGGCGCTGTTACGCCGGCGGCGGTACAAGTGAACCGCGTGCCCCGCCCCGTCCCCGTGATCCTGCTCCTCGTCGGTTCCGCGCTGGCGATCGCGGCGTGCGGCTCCTCGAGCCCGATCAAAGCCGCCGGGAACGCGAGGCCGCAGTTCCTCGCGTACGTGGACTGCCTGCGCAGCCATGGCGTGCCGAACCTGCCTGACCCGGGACCTGAAGGTGCCATCGAGCTCGGTCCGGGCTCGGCGATCAACGCGTCCTCGCCATCCTTCAAGGCCGCACAGGCGCGCTGCGCGAAGCTGGCGCCGAGTGGCGGACCCGGCGGACCCGCGCGTCCCTCAGAGCAGGCCAAGGCACAGATGCTGGCGGTGTCGGAGTGCATGCGCGCCCATGGTGTCAGCGGCTTCCCCGACCCGACGCTCGGACCGCCCCCATCGAATCCGCTGTCGTTCTCGATCGCGATGGGCCGCGACGGGGTGTCGCTGCTCGTTCCGAAGACGATCAACGTGAGCTCGCCCGCGTTCAAGCAGGCCGCAACGACGTGTCGCTTCGGAGCGCTGCTCGCCGGAGGCCACCGGTCGCCTGCCCCTTAGAACGCGAGGGTAAGGTCCGACCCCTCCCAGGTAAGGGGTGCAGGGGGCAAAAGTCGCTGCACATGCCCGATGTGTGCGCCTTGGCTTAGGGCCATGATCTGTTCAGTCGAGATTGAGGAGCACGATCATGGGAACTTCACTGAATGCATTGGCCGCGAGCGAGCACATCGCGGACCTCCACCGGGCCGCAAAGGGTCACGGAGCTGGGCGAGCGAGCCTGCGCCGCAGGCGTGGCACCAAGGCCGTCGCGGGCAGCGCGACGCCTGCTGCAGCGGTGCGGTTCGCCCACGCCGACGAGGCCGGGACGCTGCGGCGCATCGCGGAGCTGGACGACGCACCGCAGCTCGCGGGCGAGATTCTGGTCGCGACGATCGACGCGGACGTGGTGGCAGCGCTGTCGCTGGACGACGGACGCGTGATAGCGAACCCGTTCGTCCGCACGTCCGCGGCGGTCGAGCTGCTGCGAGACAGCGCGACGGCGCTGACCGGACGCCCTCGTCGCTGGCGCTGGCGGCCGGCGCTGCGCCCGCGGTTCGCGTGAACCAAACGCTCAGCACCCGCAGCGGAGGTTCCGCCGACTAGCCCGGGGGGAGATCCTCCAGACGAACCGCGACACTCCCAGATACTCGTCAACCTCGTCGGCGGACACCGCCTGCAGTCTACGAAGGTTGACGTCGTCGTCGCTGACGACGCAGGTCCTCACGGCGCTTCGCCGCACGTGGTCGACAGGCGTATGAAGGCCGGTGAGTGTGCGTCGACCGTGACCGGGATCCCGACCCAGTAGCCGCCGTCTCCCATCAGCGTGCCGATGCCGGCGGTCCCGGGCGACCCGCGCGCCGGGGGCGGGTTGGGCCTGGGGTCGGGAAGGCCGGAGATCCCATGCTGGCGCATGCACTTCGCCCAGTGCAGCAGCCGTGCGAACGCCTTCGCGGTTGGCCGCTCCGACGGGACGCGCTTGACGGGCAGCAGGGCGCTGCAGGCGGTCTGCGCGGCCTTGAACGCCGGGGAGGACGAGTTGATCCCGGGGGCGCTGAGCGTGAATCCGCTGCCGTTGTCGGACGGATCGGGGAAGCTCGGTACCCCGTGCGAGCGCATGCAACGCGCGAAGCTCACCCCCTCCTGCTGGGCCTGAGACTGGCTCGGGTTCGAGCCCGAGCTGCCCGAGGAGCCTGAACTGCCGGGCGAGCTTGAGCCACACGCGGCGATCACCGTGGCGGCGCCGAACGCTGCGAATGCTGCGAACGCGGCCCTGCCGTTGTTGCGGAGTCCGGGGTTTCTGCGCGAATGATTCTTCACGGCACGGCCACGATCCCGCGGGAACCTGAAATCAAGCTGAAGGTCGGCGGTTTTTCAGCTGGTTTTCGGCCGGGTGTAGGCTCCACGTGGGTCGATTGGGCCTGGCGTGTTGCTCGGACGGGATGAGGGGCGGTTTCAGATGGCTGGCACGGCTGGTAGGGCTGGGCGGATTGGCGAAGGCCGGTGGATTCTCTTGGGGGTGGTTGGGCTCCTGGTCGCGATGCTGAACCTGGGGCGTCCGGCGGCCGCGCAGGCGGTGGGCGAGTTGAGCTACGACGGGTGCTTCGGCGCGGCGGCGGGTTGCACGTTCGTGGCCGGCGGGCCGTTGACGGGAGCTGATTCGGTGGCGGTCAGCCCGAACGGCAGCTCGGTCTATGTCACGGGCAATGCAGTGGATGGCGCAGTGTCGCACTTCTTCGTGGGCGCCCAAGGCCGTCTCGCCTACGACGGGTGCGTGAGTAACGACGGGTCCGGAGGCCGGTGCGCCGCCATCCCGAGAGGAACCCCTCTGAGCACCGCTGCGAGCGTGGCAGTGAGTCCGAATAGCGCCTCGGTCTACACCGCGAGCATCGCCGCAGGCACGATCGCGCACTTCTTCGCTGACCCGAGCCAGGGACAGCTGAGCTACGACGGGTGCGTGAGCAGTGACGGATCGGGAGGCACCTGCCTGGATATTCCGGGGAGCGGAACGCCGCTCCTAGAGGCCACGGATGTTGCGGTGAGCCCGAGCGGCGGCTCGGTCTACGCCGCCAACCAGTTCGGCACTCTTGCGCACCTGTTCGCGGATCCGACCGGGGGGCAGCTGTCCTGGGACGGATGCGTGAGCAACACCGGATCGGGAGGCACCTGCCTAGATGTTCCGGGGAACGGGCTGCCGCTCGAAGAACCGTTGGCGGTGGCGGTGAGTCCGAATGGCGCCTCGGTCTACGCCGCGAACGGGGGCGGCCAGAACGCGCCCGCGAGCGCCTCGCTCGACCATCTGTTTGCCAACCCGCTCGGGGGGCAGCTGTCCTGGGACGGGTGCGTGAGTAACGACGGATCGGGAGGCACCTGCCTGGACGTTCCCGGAAGCGGAACGCCGCTGTCAGACCCCACAGATGTTGCAGTGAGTCCCAGCGGGGCGTCGGTCTACACCGTTTCCTCCGACAACGGGACGGTGTCGCATCTGTTCGCCGACCCGGTCGGGGGGCAGCTGTCCTGGGACGGGTGCGTGAGCGACGACGGGTCCGGGGGCACCTGCGCCGATGTCCCCGGCACCGGAGCGCCTCTCGCCGGCGCCCGCGCTGTGGCCGTGAGCCCCGACGGCCGATCGCTGTACGTGGCCTCCCCTACGTCGAGCTCGGTTTCGTTCTTCACCATCGCTTCCAGGGGGCAGTTGACCTTCCAGGGTTGTCTGTCTGACGACGCGATCCCTGGTTGCGTGGATCCGCCCGGCGAGCCGCTGAAGGGCGCCGATGGCGTCGCGGTCAGCCCCGACGGCGGCTCGGTCTACGTGACCGGTTTCCTGGGCGGGACGGTCGCACACTTCTTCCGGACGCAGAGCACCACCGGCGGCGGCGGCGGCGGTGGCGGCGGAGGCGGCGGTGGCGGCCGGACACGGACGATCACCGCCAAGATCGACAATCAGCTGATCACGGTCGCGACCTCGCTCGGATCCGCGTGCGTCGCCAAATCAGGCTCGCTGAGCGCCACGCTGACCTCAGCCGCGATCCCCGGATCCACCGCCACCAAGCTACGGTCCACCGGCGCCGCGTTCTCGCTCGACCGGGGCATCCGACACGTTCACCACCGCACCGTCCACCGGCACCGGAAGAAGGTCGTGATCACAACGACCACCTATACCCCGAACGTCACCGTCGGCAAGCTGCCTACGAACGTGTCACTCAAGCTCGCCGGCCTGAGCAGCAGCTCGCATGCGTTCAGCGTCAAGGTCTCCTACCACGCGACCGTGACCCGTCACGGCCACCGGCGAACCATCACAGTCTCCAAGACGCTGAGCCTCACGTTCCAGGTCTGCTGAGATCACCCTGGATCAGGGTCTGAACCTGTAGATGTCGCCGCCGGAAACTTGCGGCATCAACGACCGTGATTCTACGCCGCCGCGCGGCCGTTGCCCACCTCGTGCCATGGAGTCAGGATCCGCGGCCCGTCGGCCGTCACCGCGATCGTGAACTCGAAGTGCGCCGCCAGCGACCCGTCCTGCGAGTAGATCGCCCAGTGGTCCTCGCCGACCCTGACCGAGTGCCGGCCCGCGGTCACCATCGGCTCGACCGCCAGCACCATCCCCTCCTCGAGCACGACCCCGGTGCCGGGGTCGCCGTAGTTCGGGATCTGGGGGTCCTCGTGCATGCTCCGTCCGACCCCGTGCCCGACGAGCGTGCGGACGATCGACAGCCCGGCGGCCTCGACGTGCTCCTGGACCGCGTGCGAGACGTCCCCGAGCCGGTTTCCCGAGCGGCACTGCTCGACCGCCAGGAACAGCGACTCCTCGGTCACGCGCAGCAGCTTGGTCGCGACCGGCGACACCGGGCCGATCGCAAACGTCCGCGCCGCATCTGCGACCCAACCGTTGAAGACGACGCCGATGTCGATCGACAGGATGTCGCCGCGCCCGAGCTTGTACGAGCCCGGGATCCCGTGCACGATCATCGAGTTCGGCGAGGCGCAGATCGAGCCGGGGAAGCCGCGATAGCCTTTGAATGCGGGCTCGCCTCCCTGCGAGCGGATGAACTTCTCGGCCGCCTGGTCGAGCTCCCGCGTCGTCACCCCTTGGCGGAGCTTGCCGGCGAGCAGGTTCATCGTCTTGACGAGGATCGCGCCGGCGGCCGCCATCTGGTCGATCTCCGCCGGGGTCTTCTTGATGATCACCGCGACCGCCTACTCAAACGTCATCCTCGAGGCGGAGCGTCGCGATCACGGCGCGGATGTGGTCGTGGACGTCGGCGGGGCTTCGCGACCCGTCGATCCGGCGCATCAGCCCCTTCGCGTCGTAGTACTCCACCAGCGGCTCGGTCTGCTGGTGATACACCGACAGCCTGTTGCGGACGACGTCGGGCTGGTCGTCGTCGCGCTGGATCAGCCGCGACCCGTCCTGATCGCAGATCCCCTCGCGCTTGGGCGGGTCGAACTCGACGTGGTAGTTGTGGCCCGCCTTGACGCACACGCGCCGGCCCGAGATCCGCCGCACGACCTCCTCGTCGGAGACGTCGATCAGGATCGCTGCGGTGATCCGGCGACGCAACTCTGAGAGCAGCTCGTCGGTCGCCTCGGCCTGCGCGATCGTGCGCGGAAACCCGTCGAGAATGAAGCCGTCCTCCGCGTCGGGCTGCTTCAGACGCTCGCCGGCCATCGCGACGATCAACCCGTCGGGGACGAGGTCGCCGGCGTCCATGTACTTCTTCGCCTCGAGACCGAGCTCGGTCTCGTCGGCCACGTTGGCCCGCAGCATCTCGCCCGTCGAGATGAACGGCAGCCGGAAGTCGTTGCGCAGGCGCTCGGCCTGCGTCCCCTTGCCGGCGCCGGGAGGGCCGAACAGGATCAGATTGAGCTCGGACACGAAAGGCGCAGCTTATTGCACCTAAACGTGCCGCGCCCGAGCGCGCGCGACTCCACCCAGCGCCACGATGCGCCGGCGACGACGATGCTCGAGGCGAGCACGATCGGCGTGTAGAAATACGGCGATCGTCCAGGCACGTAATGCATCAGAAGGTTGTTGATCAGCAGGTTGCACAGGTACAAGCCGTAGCTGATCGTCCCGATGTAGCGCAGCGGCCGGCAGGAGATCACTCGCGCGAGCAGGCTGTTGCGCATGCTCAGCAGGCTGAGGATCAGCGGCATCGAGACGATCACGGCGCCGAGATACGTCCACCGCGTCGGCAAACGCTGGTCGAACAGGATGAACGCCAACCCCGCGAACAGGATCCAGGAGCTGACCCGCCACTCGAGCGCACGCGGCACGAGCCGGTTGCGCCACGCCACCGCGGCCACGCAGCCGAGCAGCAGCTCCGCCCCGCGATCGAGCGGTGAGTAGTACTCGCTGTAGGCCGGCAGCACGTGCTCGACGTGCGGCACCGCCTGGACGAGCGCGAAGATCGTCAGCGCCAGGAACCCGAGCACGGCCAGCGGCCGCAGCCGCAGGCGGAGCATCGTCCACAGGACCAGCGGCCACAGCAGGTAGAACTGCTCCTCCTGAGCGAGCGACCAGGTCGGGTTGAGCACGCCGAGGTCGTTCTGGTGCCCGAGCCCGGCGACCCAGTTGTTGACGAACAGCAGCGTCGTCACCACGCGGTGCCCGAGCGACCACCCCTCGAACGGGTCGAACACCACGTAGACCAGCGAGAACGCTCCGACCAGCAGCAGCAGCGCCGGCAGCAGACGCCGCACCCGCCGCCCGTAGAAGCGGCCGAACGAGATCGTTCCGGTCCGCTCCCATTCCTCGTACAGCAGCGTCGTGATCAGAAAGCCGGACAGGCCGAAGAAGATGTCGACGCCCACGTAGCCGTTCGCGAGCAGACCCGTGTGCATCAGCATCACGAGCAGGATCGCGATCCCGCGGACGCCGTCGAGCACCGGGCGCCGGCCGAGGCTTCGCGGACGGGTTGCATTTTCGACCATCCCATGGTGATACCCAGAGAGACGTCAAATCTGTGTCTGCTCTTATGGAACCGTCAGCCGGCGTGCGCGAAACGGCTAAACGCGCCTGGGCCGGCGTCCTTGCCGGCCCATGCCCGAGCGCGTCTATTGCCCCTACTACTGCCCCCTACTGCTGCCCCCGTTTACTGACTGCCCCCATGTATGCCCCCAGCTACCGGTTCACATCTCGCCGCCTCAATCGCTTCCACCAGCTCGATCCAACCACTGAATGGTCGTGAGGCGCCGTCCTCGGTCGAGACACGGCCGCTGATCGGCTCTGACTCCAGCTCGATCGAGAGCGTCACGTCTGCGGAGCGTCCGGACACAGCCGTCACTATGGCGCTCGCCGGCCGGGTTCGCCCCAGGCGGGTACCCCAGGATTAGGGAATCGCGCCCTGGGGGACCATCGCTCTATATGCCGGTGCAGGAGGCGCCAGACCGACGTGGTCGCGCAGTGCGCGGCAGTTCTGGCCTGCTCGAACGGAAATCCGCGCTCGACGCGATCGCCGCCGGACTTGATTCGGCGCGCAACGGAATCGGGAACGCGGTCCTGCTCGAAGGCCACGCCGGAATGGGCAAGACCCGGCTCCATGAGGCAGCCCTCGACGAGGCCAGGTCGCGGGGGATGCGGGTGTTGCGCGCCGCCGGCGCCGAACTCGAGATCAACCTCGCATACGGCGTCGCCGCACGGCTGCTCGGAGCGCTGCTGGACGACCTGCCCGCCGCCCGGCGCACCGCCCTCTTGCGCGCCGCGCAACCCGCCGTCCGAGCGCTCGTCAGCGGCGAGGAGCCCACCGATGCTGAGGCCGACAGCGATATCGCCCTCTCGCACGGCATCTTCAGCCTGCTCGCGACCGCGGACGAGACGCGACCGGCGTTGCTCGCGATCGACGATCTGCACTGGTGCGACACCGGTTCGCTGACGTTCGTCGTGTATCTGCTCCACCGGCTCGCCGAGCTGCCCGTGGCCGTCGTGCTCGGATCCCGCCCGGGCCGTGAACCCGCCTCGGCCGACGTTCTCGACCGCATCGCCTCGCATCCAGCGGTCGCGATCGAGAAGCTGTCGCCGCTGGGCCCACCCGCGGTGCAGGAGCTCGTTCGTCGCTCGCTCGGCGGGCGCGCGGACTTCAAGCTCGCCGACGTCTGCCTCCAGGTCACGGCCGGCAATCCCTTCTACCTCCGAGAGCTGCTGCTCGCGCTCGGCGGCGAGACCGACCTCAGCGCCGACGAGCTCGGGCAGCGCGCCCTGGCCCTGGCGCCGGAGGCCGTCGCGCGAACCGTGCGCGTCCGCGTCGGCCGGCTCGGCGAGCAGGCGGCCGCCCTGGCGCGCGCGACCGCGATCCTTGGCGACGACATCCCGCTCCGACTCGCGGCGGCGCTGGCGGGCCTGAGCGTCGAGCAGGCGTCAGCGGCGTCAGATCGCCTCGCTGGGGTCGAGATCCTGCTGGCCCGCGAGCCGCTGCGGTTCGTGCACCCGCTCGTCGGTCGCGCGATCGACCGCGACGTGCCCGCCTCCGAGCGGGCCGGCCGCCACCTTGACGCCGCGCGGTTGCTGTACGCCGACGGTGAGAGCGTCGAGCGGGTCGCCGCGCATCTGATGCTCGGCCGCGCGCAGGCCGACCCGTGGGTGGTCGACCAGCTACGGGCCGCGGCGCGCGACGCGCGAGCGCGAGCGGCGGCCCAGCCGGCCGTGCGCTATCTCGAGCGAGCGCTCGAGGAGCCGCCGAGCCGTGAAGTCCGCGCCGAGGTCCTCGCCGAACTTGGCGACGCGGAGGCTGCACTCGGCCTTCCGGCAGCCGCTTCGCACCTGGCGAGCGCCGCCGAGGGCGTCCGGGATCCGATCGCGCGGGCGCAACTCGCCCTGCAGCGGGGCAACGCCCTGTTCGGTCAGGGGCTCCGGCGCGAGGCGGCCGAGTCATACGATCGCGGCTTGAAGGAGCTCGGCCCGGCCGGTGAGGAGCCCGCGGCTAGTGAGCTCCACGACGCGCTGCTGACCGGGTTCGTGGCGACCGCATCGACCGTTCCGGCGTTGCACGGGCGCTCGGTGGAACGTTCAGCGGCACTGCTCGCGAGCGCGGCGCAGGGCCCCGACACCCAAGGGCAGCGACTGCTTCTGGCTCGGGCAGCTGTCCAGAGCGCTTGGGATTGTGAGTCGGCGGCGAGGGTCCGCGAGCTCGCGGAGCTTGCATGGGATCAGGGTCGGTTGCTCGAGCATGAGACCGCCGATGGCGTCGCCTGGAGCTTGCTCACCGCTGCGCTGACGCTCAGCGGCGCGCTCGAGCGCGCGGTCGAGATCGCGGACTCCGTGCTCGAGGATGCTCGGCGGCGCGCATCGCCGCTGGCGTTCGCGAACGCCAGCTACTGCCGCGCCGTGCCGTATCTATGGCAGGGGCGGGTCGCGGATGCGCTCGCTGATCTCGACCTGGCCGATGACGCGCGCGGCGTCGGCTGGCGGCAGTTCAGCCGCGCCGCCGCGGCGGTCCGCTGCCTGGCCCAGATCGAAACCGGAGCGCTCGCGGGCGCCCACGAGGCGCTCGAAGCAGATGGGCCGCTTCAGCGGCCGCTCGACGTCGAGGACGCCCTCCGTCTGTTCGCTCGTGCCGAGCTGCGGCTGGCGCAGGGCGATCCGCGCCGGGCGCTCGAGGACGCGGTCGACACCGGGACGGCGATCGGTGAGAAGCTCAAGGTGGCCGGTCTCGCGCCATGGCGCACGACCGCGGCGCAGGCCGCGCTCACGTTGGGCGACCGCGATCAGGCCCTGGAGCTCGCCCGTGAGGAGCTCGCGGTCGCCGAACGCACGGACGATCCACTCGCGCGGATCCGCGCGCTGCGCGTACTCGGCGTCAGCGAGGGCGGCTCGCGGGGCATCGAGACGCTCAGGTCCGCGACCGAGCTCGGCGCGGCGCAACCGCCGCGTCTTGAGACGATCCGGGGGCTGCTCGAACTCGGCGCCGCGCTGCGGCGCGCCAACCAGCGCAGCTCGGCTCGGGAACCGCTGCAGCACGCGGCGGACGCCGCCGGTCGCGCCGGCGCGACCGTGCTCTACGAGCGCGCGCGAGTCGAGCTCGCGGCGACGGGAGCGCGGCCACGGCGCGACGCCCTGCTCAGCGGCCCGGCGTCGCTGACCCCGAGCGAGCGGCGGATCGCCGTGCTGGCCGCTTCCGGCCAGAGCAATCGTGAGATCGCGGTCGCCCTGTTCGTGACCCCTAAGACCGTCGAGTACCACCTGCGCAACGCCTATCGCAAGCTCGACATCACGTCGCGGCGAGAGCTCGCACGGGCGCTAGCCGTCTGACGTACCTACTTTAAGAAGCCCTCGTAGTTGCGCATCATCAGCTGCGCCTCGAGCTGTTTCATCGTGTCGAGCGCGACCCCGATCACGATCAGGATCGACGTCCCCCCGAACGCGAAGTTCGCCGAGGTCTGGTTGATCAGAATCGTTGGCAGGGCCGCGACGGCGGCCAGGAATAACGCTCCTGGGAACGTGAGTCGCGCCAGGATGCGGTCCAGGAATTCGGCCGTGGGTCTGCCTGGCCTCACCCCCGGGATGAACCCGCCGTACTTCTTCAGGTTGTCGGCCTGGTCGACGGGGTTGAACGTGACCGCCGTGTAGAAGTACGTGAACAAGATGATCATCAGGCACTCGCCCACGACGTAGTGCCAGCCGCCGGGGGCGAAGAAGTTGTAGATCTTGGTCCCGAAGCTGTTCGGATGGTTCTTGCCGATCAGCTGTCCGACGGTCGGCGGGATCGCCATCACGCTGGCGGCGAAGATCACCGGGATCACGCCGGCCATGTTCACTCGCAGCGGCAGGTACGTCTGGCCGCCTTGGGTCATCCGCCGGCCTATCACCCGTTTCGCGTACTGCACGGGGATCCGGCGCTGGCCTTCCTGGACGAACACGACCGAGGCCACGACACCGATGGCGATGAAGGGCATGATCACGCGGAACACCTGGTCGGGGTTCGTCCACCACGCATGGATCCCGCTCGGGATCCGCGCGACGATGCTCGCGAAGATCATCAGCGAGATCCCGTTGCCGATCCCGCGCTGGGTGATCAGCTCGCCCATCCACATCAGCAGCACGGTCCCCGCGGTCAGCGAGATCACGATCAGGAACACCTTCAGCAGCGTGAAGTTGTTGATCACGTTCACGCCCGCGCTCTTCTCGAAGCTCCGGAACAGGAACACGTAGCCGATCGACTGCGCGAACGCGAGCCCGACCGTCAGGTAGCGCGTGTACTGCGTGATCCGCGCCTGCCCGACCTCGCCCTCCTTCGAGAGCTTCTCCAGCGAGGGCACGACCACCTGCAGCAGCTGCAGGATGATCGACGCCGTGATGTACGGCATGATCCCGAGCGCGAAGATCGCAATCCGCGACAGCCCGCCGCCGCTGAACAGGTTCAGCAGCCCGAGGATGCTGTTGCCGCCGAAGTTCGACTGGATCGCCTTGACGGCGGCAGAGTTGATCCCCGGTGCGGGGATGTGCGTGCCGAGCCGGTAGAGCGCCAGCAACAGCGCCGTGAACAGGACCTTCTTGCGGATATCGCCGACCCGGAACGCCCCGAGGATCGTCGAGATCATCGCGCCACCCTCACGCCTCGATCAGTTGGCAGGTCCCGCCGGCGGCTTCGATTTGCTCGCGCGCGGTCTTTGAGAATCCGTGCGCGTGGACCGTGAGCGGCTTCGTCAGCTCGCCCTTTGCGAGCACCTTGACGGGGACGCCCTTGCGGGTCGCGAGGCCTTTCGCGTGCATCGCCTCCAGCGTAACAGCGTCACCTTTCGCAAAGCGTAACTCGAGGTCGCCGAGGTTCACGGGCTGCGTGTGCGTCCGGAACTGCTCGAACGGCATCGACTTCTTCATGTGCGGGCCGCGCAGCTTCCGCATCCGCATGTGGATCGGGTTCTGGCCACCCTCGAACCGCGCGCGGTCCTTGGCGCCCGAGCGCGAGCCATAGCCCTTCTGGCCACGGCCCGAAGTCTTGCCCATCCCCGAGCCCTCGCCACGGCCAACGCGCTTGCGCTTCTTGCGGCTCCCGGGAGCGGGCTTCAGGTTGTGCAGCCCAATCCGCTCCTCACGCTCTTCAGAGGCCTCGGGACTCACGACTCTTCAACCTCAACAAGATGCCGAACCTTGTGCACCATCCCCCGGAGCTGAGGCGAATCAGCGTGCTCGACGGTGTGCCCAATCCGCCGCAGCCCAAGCGACCGCAACGTGTCGCGCTGGCGTTTATCGCTGCCGTTCCGAGACTTCCGCTGCGTAACGCGAAGCGTGCCCATCAACCCACATCCTCACCAGCGGCTTCGGGCTCGGGCGCATCCTCAGCAGCGGCCGCGGGCTCGGGCTCTTCAGAAACCGAGGAGGCGTCCACGGAGGGCGGGTCAACGTCGTTGGCAACTCGCATCGCCTGAGCCTGATCCACCGCCCCATTCTCCACACCAGCGGTTGCCACCGACGATGACTCGCCCTCAGGGGACGTAGTCAACCCAAGCACCGCATTCACAGAAAGCCCACGAAGCTCCGCCACTTCCTTCGGAGTGCGCAAAGACTCAAGCCCAGCCATCGTCGCCTTGACCAGGTTGATGGGATTCTGCGACCCAAGCGACTTGCTCAGGATGTCGTGGATCCCGGCGAGCTCAAGCACCGCGCGGACACCGCCACCGGCGATCACGCCGGTTCCGGGCGCAGCCGGCTTCAGGAATACCCGGCCGGCGCCGAACACCCCGGTCGTCTGATGGGTGATCGTCGACCCGTGCTTGGGCACGCGATAAAGGTTCTTCTTGGCCCGCTCGACGCCCTTCTGGATCGCGACCGGGACCTCGTTCGCCTTGCCGTAGCCGATCCCGACCACGTCGCGCTCGTCGCCGACGACGACCAGCGCCGTGAACGAGAACCGACGGCCGCCCTTGACGACCTTGGCGACACGGTTGATCTCGACGACGCGTTCTTGCAGGTCGAGTCCGGCGGCTGAGACTGTGCGATCACTGAGCATGGGCTGATCCAGGGTAGCGAGTTACTTAGAACTCCAGGCCGCCCTCACGGGCGCCGTCGGCGAGCGCCTTCACGCGCCCGTGGTACTGGTATCCGCCGCGGTCGAAGACTGCGTTCTCGATGCCGGCGGCCTTGGCGCGCTCGGCCAGCAGCGTGCCGGCGCGGGTCGCCTGCTCGTCCGGCTTCAGGCTCCGCAGCTCGGGCTCGGTCCACTGCACGGCCGCGATCGTGCGGCCGGAGTCGTCGTCGATCAGCTGCGCGAAGATGCCGCGATTTGACCGGAACACGGCGATCCGCGGCCGCTCTGCGCTGCCACGGATCTTCGCGCGGACGCGCCGGCGGCGCCGCAGGCGTCGCGCTGGGGCGGTGAGAACGGTCATGCTCGCTTCCCGACCTTCCGGGCGACGTATTCGCCCTCGTAGCGGATGCCCTTGCCCTTGTAGGGCTCTGGCTTGCGCTGCTTACGGATGTAGGCCGCCATCTCGCCGACCTGCTGCTTGGACGCGCCGCGGACGACGATCCGGGTCGGGGTCAGCACCTCGAACTCGATCCCGTCGGGCGCCTTGACCGGCACCGGGTGCGAATACCCGAGCGCGAGCTCCAGGTCGCGCCCGCGCAGCTGCGCGCGATAGCCGACGCCCTGGATCTCAAGCCGCTTCTCGAACCCGTCGGTTACGCCGGTGACCATGTTCGCGACCAGCGTCCGCGTCAGCCCGTGCAGCGCACGGTGCTCGCCGCGATCGGTCGGTCGCGTCACGCGCAGCTCGCCGTCGACCTGCTCGACGGTGATGTCGCGGTTGATCCGCTCGCGCAGCTCGCCCTTGGGACCGTTGACGGTCACGAGCTCGGGCTCGATCGCGACGGTCACGCCGGCGGGCACGGGGATTGGTTGTCTACCGATTCTTGACATTTTTGGATGAGCGCATCTACCAGACGTTGGCGACGACCTCGCCGCCGACGCCTTGTATACGTGCGTCGTGGCCGGTCATAACGCCCTTCGAGGTCGAGATGATCGCCGTGCCCATGCCGCCCTGGATGCGCGGGATGTGCGCGTGATCTACGTATGTGCGGCGACCCGGCCGCGACACGCGCTGCATACCGGAGATCACCGGCTTGCGGTCATCGGTGTACTTGAGCGTCACCGTGAGCCGCTCGCCCGGCTGACCCTCGCCGGCGGGCAGCACCTCGTACGCCTCGACGTAGCCCTGCTCGGACAGGATCCGGGCGAGCTCCACCTTCAGCTTCGAAGACGGGATCGTGACGTCGTGATGCTGCGCCTTGGCCGCATTGCGCAGGCGCGTCAGGAAATCGGATACGGGGTCGGTCATCGACATATGGTCACCAGGACGACTTTGTCATGCCCGGCACGTAGCCGTTGTGCGCCAGCTCGCGCAGGCAGATCCTGCACACGCCGAACTTGCGGTAGACGGACCGTGCGCGGCCGCACCGGCGGCAGCGTGTGTAGCCACGGGTCTTGAACTTGGGCGTCCGCTGCTGGCGGACGCGCTGTGAGGTCTTCGCCACTAGGAGCGCTCCTTTGCAAACGGCATTCCGAGCGCTTCGAGTAGCGCGAACGATTCCTCGTCGCTGGCAGCCGTGGTGGTAATCGTGATGTCGAGGCCGCGGACCTGATCGATCTCGTCGTAGTCGACCTCGGGGAAGATGATCTGCTCGCGCACGCCGAGCGAGTAGTTGCCGCGTCCGTCGAACGCGCGCGGGTTGAGCCCGCGGAAGTCGCGGATCCGCGGAATCGCGATCGACATCAGCCGGTCCAAGAATTCGTACGAGCGCTCGCCGCGGAGCGTGACGGCGACGCCGACGGGCATCCCCTCGCGCACCTTGAACTGCGCGATCGACTTCTTCGCGCGGCGGACGTTCGGCTTCTGGCCGGTGATCGTCCCGAGCTGCTCGGAGGCGGCGTCGAGCATCTTCGAGTCCTGCTTGGCTTCGCCGACGCCCATGTTGACCGTGATCTTGGTGATCCGCGGTGCCTGCATCGGGGTCGTGTAGCCGAACCGCTCGATCAGCTGCGGGCGGATCTCGTCGTTGTATCGGGCCTTCAATCGTGCAGCCATAGCTCAGTCGATCCTCGTGCCGCTGCGCGTCGCCACGCGGTGCCGTTTGCCCTCGATGACCTCGATCCGCACCCGCGTCGGCTTGCCGTCCTTGGGGTCGGCGAGCATCACGTTGGAGGTGTGGATCGGCCCTTCCTTCTCGATCACGCCGCCGACCTGCTGGGCGCGCTGACCGACCTGCTGGGGGCGCTGGTGGCGCTTGACCATGTTCAGGCCCTCGACGTACACCTTGTCGTTCTTCGGGTCGACGCGCAGCACCTTGCCGGTCTTGCCGCGGGCCTTGCCGGAGATCACGACGACGGTGTCGTCCGCTTTGATCCGTGCGGGCATCGCTACAACACCTCCGGGGCCAGCGAGACGATCTTCATGAAGTTGCGCTCGCGCAGCTCGCGCGCCACGGGACCGAAGATGCGCGTCCCGCGCGGATTGTTCTGCGCGTCGATCAGCACCGCCGCGTTCTCGTCGAACGCGATGTAGGTGCCGTCCTCGCGACCGTAGGACTTCTTCGTCCGGACGACGACGGCGGTCACGACTTCGCCCTTGCGGACCGAGCCCTGCGGCGAGGCCTGCTTGACGGTCGCGGTGATCACGTCGCCGACGCCGGCATACCGACGTCGATGTCCGCCCTTGACGCGGATCACGAGGATCTCCCGCGCACCACTGTTGTCCGCCACACGAAGCCTGGTCTCATTCTGGATCACTTCGCCCGCTCCAGCACATCCACCAGCCGCCAGCGCTTGCTGCGCGAAAGCGGCCGGCATTCGCGCACCAGCACCGTGTCACCGATGTGGGCGTCATTGGTCTCATCATGCGCGTGCAGCGTGTTCGATGTGGCCACGGTCTTCTGGTACTTGCGATGGCGCCGCTTCAGGTCGATCCGCACGGTGATCGTCTTGTCGGCCTTGTCGGACACGACGATCCCCTGGCGCACCTTCTGCGTGCCGGGCACGTGCTCGCGCGGCGGCGTCACCGACGGCTGATGCTCAGCCGCCCGCGCCTTCGCCCGAGCCTTGATCCGCCCAGCCGACCGAACCGCAGCCTTCCGCCGCCGCTCAGCCACCCGCTCCTCATGCCGCTCCTCGTTCGAGCGAGGCTTGCCGACGGGCACCTTCGCCGCCTTCGCAGCTCGAGCGCGACGCTTGCGCTCCTTAGGCGCAACAACCTCGGCAGGCGCGGCCGGCGCCTTCGCTTCGGCAGCAGCTGCCGGTGGGGTCGCATCCGCGGCCGAAGCCACTCGCGTCGCTTCATCATCCGCAGGCGTCGCGGACTCCACCGAGCCCGTGGCTTCGTCCGCGGGTGCGGGCACGCCGCTCTCTTCAACGTTTTCTGGTTCTTCAGCCATTGTCTGTCTCTACCTTAAGTTCTCGTTCACGCGCGACCGTCAGCGCTCGCGCAACGTCGCGCTTGGCGCGCTTGAGCCCCGCGGTGTTGTCCAGCTCTCCGGTCGCATGCTGGAAGCGCAACCCGAACAGATCGCGTCGAGCCGTTTGGATCTGCTCGGTCAGCTCGCCGTCGCTCAGGTCGCGTAGCTCGGCGGATTTCATCCGTCCTCCCGGAGCACGAACTTGGTCCGGACCGGCAGCTTGTGGCCGGCCAGGCGCATCGCCTCGCGCGCCAGCGGCTCGGGCACGCCGGCCAGCTCAAACATCACGCGTCCCGGCTTGACGACCGCAACCCAACCTTCGGGTGAGCCCTTGCCGGAACCCATGCGGGTCTCGGCCGGCTTCTTCGTGAACGGCTTATCGGGATACACGTTGATCCACACCTTGCCGCCACGCTTGATCTTGCGCGTCATCGCGATTCGGGCGGCCTCGATCTGGCGGTTGGTCAACCAGCCGGCGTCGAGCGATTTGAGCCCGTACTCGCCGAACTGAACCTTGACCTGACCGCGCGACAGACCCGCGCGTCGTCCGCGGTGGTGCTTGCGGTGCTTTACACGTTTCGGGGAGAGCATCAGCGCGTTACCTCGGGACTGCGACCGCCGCGACCACCGCGACCGCCGCCGCCGGGACCGCCCGGACCGCCACCACGACCGCCGCCGCCACCGCGACCGCCGCCGGGACCGCCCGGACCGCCACCACGACCGCCTGGACCACCCGGGCCGCCACCGCGACTACCGGGGCCACCGCCACGACCGCCGCCGCCAGAGCCACCCGGGCCGCCACCGCGACCACCGGGACCGCCCCCACGACCGCCTGGGCCGCCGCCACGACCACCGGGACCGCCACCACGACCGCCCGGACCGCCACCACGACCGCCCGGACCGCCGCCACGACCACCACGGCCGTCGCGACCGTCGCGACCGCCTCGTTCCGGCGCCTGCGGCGCGGGCTCGTCCATGATCGTCAGGTCGGCGCCCGTGTAGCCCTCGGGCATGATCTCGCCCTTGTTGATCCAGCACTTGACGCCGATCCGGCCAAAGGTCGTGCGCGCCTCGTGGAAGCCGTAGTCGATGTCGGCGCGCAGCGTGTGCAGCGGCACGCGGCCGTCGGAGTAGCCCTCGGTCCGCGCCATCTCGGCGCCACCAAGGCGGCCTGAGACCTGGACCTTGACGCCCTTGGCTCCGGAGCGCATCGCGCTGGTCAGCGCGCGCTTCATCGCGCGGCGGAACGCGACCCGGTTCTGCAGCTGCTCCGCGATCGACTGCGCGACCAGGCGCGCGTCGAGTTCGGGGCGCTTGATCTCAAGAATGTTGACCTTGACCTGCTTGCTCGTGATCCGGTGCAGGTCACGGCGCAGCTGGTCGACCTCGGAGCCCGACTTGCCGATCACGATCCCCGGCCGCGCGGTGTGGATGTTGACCTCGACCTCGGTGGCGTTCTTGCGGATCGTGATGTCGGACAGACCGGCGTGCGCGAGCCGGCCGATGATGTGCTCACGGATCTGCGTGTCCTCGTGCAGGTAGTCCGAGAAGTTCTTCTCGTTGAACCAGTTCGACTTCCAGTCGTGGATGTAGCCCACGCGGAGTCCCTCGGGATGAACTTTTTGACCCATTAGTTTCGGTTGTCCTTCGGCGTGAGCAAGATCGTCAGATGGCTTGTGCGTTTGCGGATCTTCGTCGCGCGCCCCATCGCGCGCGGCCGGAACCGCTTGATCGTCGGCCCCTCGTCGGCATGGACCGCCTTCACGTACAGGTCCTCTCCGACGAGCTCGTGGTTGTGCTCCGCGTTCGCGACCGCCGACTCGAGCAGCTTGCTCCAATCCCGCGCGATCGCACGCGGCGTGTGGGCCAGGATAGCTCGCGCTTCCTCAACCGACTTTCCGCGTATGTGGTCACACACGAGTCGCGCCTTCCGCGAGCTCGACCGCACGTACTTCGCCTGCGCGCGAACAACCGGCGGCGGACCAGCCGGAACCTCCCGCCGCCGCCTGGCCGGAGCCGGCTTCGCCGCCGCCGCCTTTTCCTCAGCAGAAGGCTTGCGCGAGCCGGGCCGACGCCGCCGCGGCTTCGCCGGCGCATCCGTGTCAGGCTCGTCGTCATCGACCTCGGCCTCGGGCTCTTGCTCTTCATCAGCTGAAGCGTCGTCGTCGTCCTCGGGCTCCTCAGCGTCAGCAGCGGACGGGGTCGCATCCGCGGACGACGCCCCTCGCGTGGTCTCATCGTCAGCAGCGGCCACAGGCTCCTCCGAGCGCGGGGCGTCGGTCGCGGGTGCGGCCTCGGCAGCTTCCCCGCCGGCCTTCTTCCGAGCCCGACGTCGCCGCGGCTTCGGCTCCTCGGTCTCTTCAGTCTTGTCGTCGTCTGGACTCATCGCCGCTTACCTGTGGACGCATGGCCTCGATAGAGACGCGTCGGCGCGAACTCGCCAAGTTTGTGCCCCACCATCGACTCGGAGATGAAGACGGGCACGTGCTTACGACCGTCATGGACCGCGATCGTGTGCCCGACCATCTCGGGAAAGATCGTCGACGCCCTCGACCAGGTCTTGACCATCCGCTTTTCGCCCGAGGTGTTCATCGCCTCGATCCGCCCGATCAGCCGGTCCTCAACCCACGGGCCCTTCTTGCTTGATCTGCTCACCGCTTCTTACCTCTTCTCCGGCCGCGCACGATGTAGCGATCCGATTGCTTGCCCTTCTTCCTGGTCCGATATCCGAGCGTCGGCACGCCCCACGGCGTGACCGGGTTGCGCCCGGGCGTGGTCGAGCCCTCGCCACCACCGTGCGGATGGTCGACGGGGTTCATCGCGGTGCCGCGGGTCTGTGGGCGAACGCCCATGTGCCGCTTGCGTCCCGCCTTGCCGATCGTGACGTTCTGGTGCTCGGCGTTGCCGATCGTTCCGACCGTGGCGCGGCATTCGGCTCGCACCCGCCGCATCTCGCCTGAGGGGAGGCGCAGCGTCACGTAGTCGCCCTCCTTGGCCAGCAGCTGGATCCCGACCCCGGCCGAGCGCGCCATCTGGCCGCCGCGACCCGGGGTCAACTCGACGTTGTGGACGACCGTGCCCGGCGGCATGTTCGCCAGCGGCAGGCAGTTGCCGACGCGGATGTCCGCGGTCGGCCCCGACTCGACCGTCGCGCCGACGCGCAGCCGCCCCGGCGCAAGGATGTAGCGCTTCTCGCCGTCGGCGTAATGCAGCAGCGCGATGTAGGCGGAGCGGTTCGGGTCGTACTCGATGTGCGCGACCTTCGCCGGCACCCCGTCCTTGGTCCGCTTGAAGTCGATGATCCGGTACAGCCGCTTCGCGCCGCCGCCGCGATGGCGTGAGGTCTTGCGCCCGTTCGAGTTTCGCCCGCCGGACTTCTTCAAGCCCTCGGTCAGCGACTTCTCGGGCTCGGACCGCGTGAGCTCGGCGAAGTCCGGATACGTGACGAATCGACGCCCGGGAGATGTTGGTTTCGGATTGCGAATCGGCATTACTCAGCTCCCTGCAGACCGCTGAAGATCGGGATCGTGTCGCCTTCTGCGACCTGAACGATCGCCTTCTTCCATTGACGCGTGCGCCCGGACGTCTGCCCGCGCCGCTTCGGCTTGCTCTTCACCGACGCGGTCCGCACACCGACGACCGAGACCTCGAACAGCTCCTCGATCGCCTGGCGGATCTGCGTCTTGTGCGCCTTCTCGTGCACACGGAACGTGTACATGCCGGCCTCGGCCAGCACAAAGCTCTTCTCGGATACGACCGGCCGGATGATCACCTGACTAGCGTGCATTACCCCTTGGCCTCCTCGTCGTCAGCTTCCGGCTCTTCAGTCGCCTCGTCGGGCTCTGGCTCGGCCTCGGCGGCGGGAGCTTCCGAAGGCGGCTCCTCGTCCGCGTCGTCTATGGGGCCCGCGCCGGTCGCTCGGGCGACCAGGGCCGGAAGCGCCGCTTCGGAGACCAGGAGACTTGCCGCGCCGATGACATCGGCCACCCCTACGTTCTCGACTGGCATTACGGATACGCGCGCGACGTTGCGGAATGACTTGCCGGCGTTGGCCTCGTCGGGGTGCAGCAGCACGAGTGTGGGGAAGTCCTGGCTCCAGTCGTCGAGCAGATCGACCGCCTGCGCCGTCGATGGGGCGCTGAACTTGGTCGCGTCGAACACGGCCAGCGAGGAGCGCCCGGCGTGGACGGACAGGGCACCGCGCATCGCCGCGCGCCGCGCCTTGCGGTTGACCTTGTTGGTGTAGCCGCGGGGTGTCGGTCCGAAGACGACACCACCGCCGGTCCAGACCGGTGAACGGGACGATCCGGCGCGGGCACGGCCGGTGCCCTTCTGGCGCCACGGCTTCGCGCCCCCACCGGACACCTCGCCGCGCGTCTTCGTCGACGCGGTGCCGCGCCGGCGCGCGTTGAGCTCGGCGCGCACGGCCTCGTGCACGAGCGGCATGTTGAACTTCGCCTCAAACGCAGCCGAGTCGAGTTTCACTGACCCGCCGCCGAGTTTCGGAGCGGAGACGCTAGCCATCGGTCCGCACCTCCACGGTGCCGCCGCGCGGGCCTGGTACGGCGCCACGGACGAGCAGCAGGTTGTCCTTGGCGATCACCTCGACCACGGTCAGCCCGCGCTGGGTGATCCGGCCGCCGCCCATCCGGCCCGGGCCGCGGATTCCCTTGAACACCCGCGACGGGGTAGCCGAGGCGCCGATCGATCCGGGCGCGCGGACGTTGTGCGAGCCGTGCGACTTCGGGCCGCTGGCGAAGTTGTGGCGCTTGATCGTCCCCTGGAAGCCCTTGCCCTTCGACTTGCCGGAGATCTTCACCTTGTCACCCGGCGAGAACACCTCGCAGGTCACGGTCTCACCCATCAGCAGCTCGCCGGCCTCGTCGCGAAACTCGACCAGATGGCGGTGCGCCGACGCGTCGGCCTTCTTCAGATGGCCGAGCTCGGGCCTCGTCAGGACCTTCTCCTTGCAGGCGCCGAACGCGAGCTGGACCGCCTCGTACCCGTCGCGCTCGACGGTTCGGATCGCGGTCACCGGACACGGGCCGGCCTCGAGCACGGTCACGCGCTCGACCTTCCCATCGTCGAGGAACCGCTGCGTCATTCCGAGCTTCTTGGCGAGGATCGCGGCCATTTCACACCTATGACGCGAGGCGGATCTCGATATCCACGCCGGCCGGGAGGTGGTCGAGTCGCTGGAGCGAGTCGACCGTCTTCGGGGTCGGCTGGTGGATGTCGATCAACCGCTTGTGCGTGCGGATCTCAAAGTGCTCGCGCGAGTCCTTGTCCTTGAACGGCGAGCGGATCACGCAGTAGACGTTCTTCTCCGTCGGGAGCGGCACGGGACCGGAGACGGTCGCGCCGGTGCGCGTCGCCGTCTCGACGATCTCCTTGGCAGCCGTCTCGATCGCGGAGTGATCGTAGGACTTGAGCCTTATGCGGATTTTGTTTTGGGCAATCGTTGCCACGGGTCAGCTGTTTCCAGTCAGTCAAGAGGGCGAGCCCCGGGTTAAAGGGCCCGCCCCAAGTGTCGTATCTCTCAAAAAATGGGCGGCGGGCCGAAGGCCACGCCGCCTCTAATTACTGAACGACTTCGGTGACGACCCCGGAGCCGACCGTACGGCCGCCTTCCCGGATCGCGAACCGCAGTCCCTGGTCCATGGCGATCGGCTGAATCAGCTCGATCTCCATCTGGACGTTGTCACCCGGCATCACCATCTCCGTGCCCTCGGGCAGGTTGGCGACGCCAGTGACGTCGGTCGTGCGGAAGTAGAACTGCGGCCGATAGCCCGTGAAGAACGGGGTGTGACGACCACCCTCCTCCTTCTTGAGCACGTAGACCTCAGACTTGAACTTCGTGTGCGGCGTGATCGAGCCCGGCTTGCACAGCACCTGGCCGCGCTCGATGTCCTCACGTTTGGTGCCTCGGAGCAGGCAGCCGACGTTGTCGCCGGCCTGGCCCTGGTCGAGGATCTTTTTGAACATCTCGACGCCGGTGACGACCGTGTTCTCGGTGTCCTTGATACCGACGATCTCGACCGTCTCACCGGTCTTGATGATCCCCTGCTCGATCCGGCCAGTCGCGACCGTGCCACGGCCGGTGATCGAGAACACGTCCTCGACCGGCATCAGGAACGGCTTGTCGAGCTCGCGGACCGGCTCGGGGATGTAGGTGTCGAGCGCCTCGGCGAGCTCGAGGATCTTCGCCTCGTACTCCTTGTCGCCCTCGAGCGCCTTCAGCGCCGACCCGACCACGAACGGAATGTCGTCGCCGGGGAAGTCGTACTCGGACAAGAGGTCACGGATCTCGACCTCGACGAGCTCAAGCAGCTCTTCGTCGTCGACCATGTCCGCCTTGTTGAGGAACACAACGATGTAGGGGACGCCGACCTGACGCGCGAGCAGGATGTGCTCGCGGGTCTGCGGCATCGCGCCGTCCGCCGCCGAGACGACCAGGATCGCGCCGTCCATCTGCGCGGCACCCGTGATCATGTTCTTGACGTAGTCGGCGTGACCCGGGCAGTCGACGTGCGCGTAGTGCCGGTTCGCCGTCTGGTACTCGACGTGTGAGGTCGCGATGGTGATCCCGCGGGCCTTCTCTTCAGGAGCGTTGTCGATCGACTCGAACGACCGCACCTCGGTGCCGCCGTAGGTTTCGTTCAGCACCTTGGTGATCGCGGCCGTCAGCGTCGTCTTGCCATGGTCGATGTGACCGATGGTGCCGACGTTGACATGGGGCTTATCGCGCTCGAACTTGGCCTTCGCCACTTTGGTGTCGCTCCTTCTGTTTCAGATTGTGTCCGTCTCAAGGACGAACTTCGAGAATCTATCGGACTTCCGTCCGCTATTGCTGCTAGGCCTGCGTTAGGCCGGTTGCAGTTCCCCAACCACCTTCTCGGCGATGTTGGTCGGCACCTCGTCGTACCGGTCGAACTGCATCGTGTAAGTCGCCCGACCCTGCGTGTTTGAACGCACGTCGGTCGCGTACCCGAACATCTCGGCGAGCGGCACGTGCGCGCTCACCACCTGCGCGTTTCCGCGCTGCTCCATCCCGTGCACCTGGCCACGTCGGCGATTCAGATCGCCGATCACGTCGCCCATGTACTCCTCGGGCGTGACCACCTCGACGGCGAAGATCGGCTCGAGCAGCACCGGCTTGGCGCGCTTGACCGCCTCCTTCAATGCCAGCGAACCGGCGACCTTGAAGGCGATCTCGCTCGAGTCGGTGTCGTGGTACTTGCCGTCTGTCAGCGTGACCCGCACGTCGACCATCGGGTACCCGGCACGCGGCCCGTTCTCGAGCGCCTCCTCGATCCCCTTCTCGACGGCGGGGATGAACTCGGTCGGGATCGACCCGCCCTTGATCTTGTTGACGAAGTCGAAACCCTCGCCGGGCGCCGGCTCGACGTTGATGTAGACGATCCCGTACTGGCCCGAGCCGCCGGTCTGGCGGACGAACCGTCCCTCGACCTTCTCGGCGGTGCCACGGATCGTCTCGCGGTAGGAGACCTGCGGCCGGCCGACGTTCGCGTCGACCTTGTACTCGCGCAGCATCCGGTCGACCAGCACCTCGAGGTGGAGCTCGCCCATGCCCGAGATCTCGGTCTGGCCGGTCTCCTCGTTGGTGCGGACCTGGAACGTCGGGTCCTCCTCGGCGAGGCGACCCAGGGCCGTGGACATCTTCTCCTGGTCGATCTTCGTCTTCGGCTCGATCGCGACCTTGATCACGGGCTCGGGGAAATCGATCATCTCGAGCTTGATCGGCTTGTCGGGCGCCGCCAGCGTATCGCCGGTCACGACCTGCTTGATCCCGACCGCGGCCGCGATGTCGCCGGCGTAGACCTCCTGGAGCTCCTCGCGATCGTTCGCCTGCATCATCAGGATGCGGCCAATCCGCTCGGTCCGGCCGGTCGTCACGTTGAGCACGCGAGAGCCGGCGGCCAGATGGCCCGAGTAGACGCGGAAGTAAGTCAGCTTGCCGACGTACGGATCAGCCATGATCTTGAACGCGAGCGCCGCAAACGGCTCGTCGTCGGAAGCCGCGCGGGTCGCGGTGCGACCACCGTTCTCGGACGCCTTATCGGGCTCGATCCCCTCCACCGGCAGCACGTCGACCGGGCTCGGGAGGTAGTCGACGACGGCGTCGAGCAGCGGCTGGACGCCCTTGTTCTTGAAACTGGAGCCGCACAGGACCGGGGTCATCTTGTTCCCGAGCGCGGCGGTGCGGATCGCCTGCTTGAGCCGCTCGGGCGAGATCTCCTGCTCCTCGAGAATCATCTCGAGGATCCCGTCGTCGTAGTGCGAGACCTCCTCGAGCAGATGCTCGCGCGCAGCGGCGGCCGCGTCGGCGAGCTCAGCCGGGATCTCGATTACGTCCTGCTCCTTGCCGAGCTCGTCCTTGTAGACGATCGCCTTGTTCTGGACAAGGTCGATGATGCCCCGGAAGTCGGATTCGGCGCCGATCGGCAGCTGGATCGGAACCGGGTGGGCGCCGAGGCGATCGATCATCGTCTGCACGCCGCGATCGAAGTCCGCGCCGATCCGGTCCATCTTGTTGATGTACGCGATCCGCGGCACGTGGTACTTGTCGGCCTGGCGCCAGACGGTCTCGGACTGCGGCTCGACGCCGGCGACCGAGTCGAACAGCGCGATCGCGCCGTCAAGGACCCGCAGCGAGCGCTCGACCTCGACCGTGAAGTCGACGTGGCCCGGCGTGTCGATGATGTTGATCCGATGGCCGTCCCACTCGCAGGTGGTGGCCGCGGAGGTGATCGTGATCCCGCGCTCCTGCTCCTGCTCCATCCAGTCCATGACGGCAGCGCCCTCGTGAACCTCCCCCATCTTGTAGGTCCGCCCTGTGTAATAGAGGATGCGCTCAGTCGTCGTCGTTTTACCGGCGTCGATATGGGCCATGATCCCGATGTTGCGAGTCTTCTCTAGGGTGAACGTGCGAGGCATGAGGTCAATTTCTTCTTTAGCGGGGTTGTTCTGCGGGCATGAAAAAGGGCCCAGGGGGCCCGTTCACGACGCAGGTGTCGGCTCCGGGCGTGTGTTTATTCGGTCGGCGTCTCCACAGCAGGGATCCTCCGCTCCCGGGGACGAGCACAGATGAGCGCAACGCCACCC
Source organism: uncultured Solirubrobacteraceae bacterium (assembly GCA_963712675.1). Lineage (GTDB taxonomy): Bacteria > Actinomycetota > Thermoleophilia > Solirubrobacterales > Solirubrobacteraceae > Palsa-465. The sequence continues at coordinate 44,385 of CAVQJF010000010.1, read as the reverse complement.
GAGGCGAAGCCCAAATATAGCAGAGCCCAAGGGAATCCCGAGGGGCCTGGGCGACCGCCTCCACAGCCTCGAGCGCAGATCCGCGGCGCGGTTCCCGCGGCGATCCTCGGCTGCGGCCTGGCGGGCGCGCTGCTGCTCGCCGCATCGGAGTTCGTCAACCTCTATTCGATCCACACCCCGACCGTCCGCGCCGCGATTCAGTCGGTCACCGGTGGGTCGCACAACTCCTACGCGCTGTTGCCGATCGCGATTCTCGCGGCGCTGCTCGCGTACGGCGCCGCGCGCGACGGGAGCCGCGTCGCGATGCTGGCGCTCGCTGCCCTCGGAGTGCTCGCGCTGCTGATCGGACTGGTCGGTGACCTGCCCGACGCCCAGGCGAGCGGTCTGCTGATCCGCTCGGGTCATTACGAGACCGCGAGCTCCAGCCCGAGCCTCGGCCTCTACTTCGAAACGCTCGGCGCCGTGATGCTGCTGATCGCCTCCGGGATCGGTTTCCTGCTCGGAGGCCCTCCGGTCCGGCGGCCTCCACGCGCCGCGCCGGCTGCCTCACCGCCAAGCGGTCTGTCGGCATCCTGACAACTCCCTTCGTCGCGCTAGCGCCGGGCTGGCAAGCCGATAGGCTTAAAGCACGCGAGGGTTGTCCCACCGCAGCCCCCGGTCCCGTGCGGTGGGCGGCCCTCGTGTTTTTCTTTCAAAAGGCGGGTAAGAGGTAGTTTGAGGGCCGCCTGCCGCAACCCCCGGTCCCGTGCGGTGGGCGGCCCTCGTTTCTGCCCGGCTGGGGGTGATTTCCGGCGCCCCGCGCGCTCTGGCGTTCAGTGGAGCGCCGACAGACCCCGGAAACATCCAACACCCCGGCGCGCGCTGATGGCGTACATCTCCGCCGGGCCCTCGGCCCGGTTCAGATGTTCACCTCGTGAGGGTCTTGGGGGTGAGCGATCTTTTTGGGGGTCGCTGGCCCGCCCGACCACCGGATCAGTGCAATCGCAACGGCCCAGCGCGGCCGCGTCGCCCGCCGGCAGCTCATCGCCGCCGCAATCTCCGAGGACATGATCCGAACGCGACTCCGATCCCGTTACCTGATCCCGGTCCACACGGGCGTCTACGCGGTCGCGCACCTGGGGACGATCCCGCTCGCCAACGAGACAGCGGCGCTTCTCGCGGTCGGCGACGACGCGGTGGTCAGCCATCTCACCGCCGCCGTGCGCTGGGAGCTGATCCGGCATCCGGACGGGCCGCCGATTCGCCTCACGACCCCGCACGCCCGCCTGCGCCGCGACGGGATCGTCGTCCATCGGAGCCGCACCCTCACCAACGCCGACATCCGACACCATCGGGGCCTCCCGGTCACATCCCCCGGCCGGACCGTGTTCGATCTCGCCGAGCTCCGGCCACTGGGCGAGACCGAGCGCGCCCTCGACGAAGCGCTGGCGCGGAAGCTCGTGACCCTGGCCGAGTTGCACGAACTCGCAAAGCGCATGAATGGCCGCAGCGCAGCCGGGATCGTCACACGCCTGATCACGTGGCGGACGAGCAACACCGGTAGCCGGACCAAGTGGGAGCGCAAGGCCGCGAAGGCGTTCGTGGCCGCCGACCTGCCGCCGGTCGAGCAGAACGTTTGGTACCTCGGCTACCAGCACGACTTCCTGTGGAGGAAACACGGCGTGACGCTAGAGATCGACGGCTACCCCTGGCACGGGACGAAGACCAACATGGAGCGCGACCGGCAAAAGGAGAGCAAGCTCAAACAGCACAGCGTCGACCCGAACAGGGTCAGTAACACCATGGTCGAGCACAACATCCTGCAGGTGCTCGCGCTGATGTCCGCGAGGCTTGCGCTCCGCGACCCCGCCAATCGAGGCGGCTACCAGCGGTAGTGGGCGAACGCCTTGTTCGCCTGGGCCATGCGGTAGATGTCGTCCTTGCGCTTGAACGCGGCACCCTGCTGCTGCTGGGCGTCGAGGAGCTCGTGGGCGAGGCGCTGCGCCATCGTCTTCTCGCGGCGCTGGCGTGAGAACTGGATCAGCCACCGGACCGCCAGCGTCCGCGCGCGTCGCGCGGGCACCTCGACCGGGACCTGGTAGGTGGCGCCACCGACGCGGCGCGAGCGCACCTCCAGCACCGGGGTCAGCGCCTTGACGCCGGCCTCGAGTTGCTCGACCGGGTTCTTGCCGCTGCGCTCCGCGATGATCGCGAGGGCGTCGTAGACGATCTTCTCGGCGGTCGACTTCTTGCCGTCCAGCATCACCTTGTTGATGACCTGCTGCACGAGCCGGTTGCGATGGACCGCGTCCGGCTCGACCGGCCGAATCTGAGCTGCTGCGCGACGGGGCAAATTACTTCGCCTTCACGCCGTACTGCGAGCGCGACTTCTTGCGGTCGGTGACGCCGGCGGCGTCGAGCGTCCCGCGGATCACCTTGTAGCGGTAGCCCGGAAGATCCTTGACGCGCCCACCTCGCACCAGAACCACCGAGTGCTCCTGGAGGTTGTGGCCCTCACCGGGGATGTAGGCGTTGACCTCCATCCCGTTCGTCAGCCGCACACGCGCGACCTTGCGCAGGGCCGAGTTGGGCTTCTTCGGCGTCGTCGTCTGGACGCGCGTGCAGACCCCGCGCCGCTGTGGCGCGGCGACCTTCTTCTTACGACCCTTGCCGGATTTCAAACCCGGGGTCGCAAGCTTCTTCTTCGGGACTTTGCGGCCCTTGCGGATCAGCTGAGAAGTGGTCGGCATGCGGTGCGCAATGTAGCAGGGGCGGCCAGGAAGGCCGCCCCTGCGCCGCGCATCCCGCCGCGACTCAGGCGCCGGTCAGGTAGTTGTGGACCTCCAGGAACTGCACGTTCGCAGCACTCGGCACGCCGGCGGCCGCGGCCGCCGGCCCGATCTGCTCGGCGCCGAACTTCTCGTACTGCTCCTTGGACTCCCACACACATCGACGATCCGGATACCGCTGGCCGTAGCCGTGCACCAGTGGAACAGGCAACCCGGAGGCGCCGTCCTGAAGGGCTCGAAGCCCAGCTTCGCGTTGACCTCGTCGTACAGCTCGACCGTGCCGCCGTCGAAGTCCATCACCACCGCCACTGCCATCTGCAACCCCCTCCGTTGTAACTATGCGCCCACACCAACCCCAGCGAGCGCCTCGTCGACGGGAACATATGGCACGCCGACCGCGTCGGCAACCGGTCGATAGGTGACCGACCCCCCAGCCACGTTGACGCCCAGCTTCAAGCCCGGGTTCGCGGCCACGGACCCGGTCACCCCGTCGGAGGCGATGTGCAGCACGTAGGGCATGGTCGCGTTCGTCAGCGCGTAGGTCGATGTGATCGGGACGGCGCCCGGCATGTTCGCTACGCAGTAGTGCGTGATCCCGTCGACCTCGTAGGTCGGATTTGAGTGAGTCGTCGGGTGCGAGGTCTCGAAGCAACCGCCCTGGTCGATCGCGACATCCACCAACACGGCCTGGCGCTTCATCAGCGACAGCTGCGAGCGCCTGATCACCCACGGCGCGCGGGCGCCGTGCACAAGCACCGCGCCGATCACAAGGTCGACGTCGGGCAGCCGCTCCTCGATCGACAGTGTCGTCGAAAAGCACGTATCCGCCCGTCCCCCGAACGCGATGTCGAGCTCGCGCAGCCGGTCGATGTTGCGGTCGTACACGTACACGGTCGCCTCCATGCCGAGCGCGATGAACGCGGCGTGCATCCCGACCACACCGCCGCCGATGATCATCACGTTCGCGGCGGCGACGCCGGGGACGCCACCGAGCAGGATCCCGCGGCCCCCGAGCGGCTTCTCGAGCATGAACGCGCCGGCCTGGGTCGCGATCTTCCCGGCGACCTCCGACATCGGCGCCAGCAGCGGCAGCCGGCCGGCTGTGTCCTCGACCGTCTCGTACGCGATGCAGATCGCGCCCGACTCCATCAGCCCGCGCGTCAACGCCTCATCCGCCGCTAGATGCAGATACGTGAACAGGATCTGCCCCGGCGACAGCATCGCGACCTCGGGCGGCTGGGGCTCCTTGACCTTGACGATCATCTCCGCCTCACCGAACACCGACGCGGCGTCGGGCAGGATCACCGCTCCCTGCGCCTGGTACGCCTCGTCGGAGATCGCCGACCCGTCGCCAGCTCCGGCCTGAACGCACACCGAATGACCGGCCTCGACCAGCTCGCGGACACCCGCGGGCGTCAGCGCGACCCGGTACTCGTCCTGCTTGACCTCCGTCGGAACGCCAACTTTCATGCCACAAGCTCTCTTCCTCGTAGTGCCAGCCAGAATTCGATCCGGTCACGCGCGCTGCCGAGATTGCGCCCGGTCAGCTCCTCGACGCGCCGGATCCGATAGCGGAGCGTGTGCCGGTGGCAGTACAGCCTCCGCGCCGCGCGCTCCCACTGCCCGTTCTCTTCGATGAACGCCTCAAGCGAGCGCATCAGCTCGCCGCCGTAGTGCCCGTCGCCCGCCTCGATCGGCCCGAGGATCGAGTCGCAGAACAGCCGCAGCGCCTCGTCATCCTGGAGCGACAGCAGCAACTGGAAAGAGCCGAGGTCGCGGTAGGTCGCGACCCGCACCGAGGGTGCCTCGTGCCCGTCCAAAGCCCCGTTGGCCGCCGCTCCGTTCCCGTTCAAGCCGAACCCGAGTGCCTCGACCGCGCAGCGCGCCTCGTGGAAGCTCCGCTTCGCCTCGCCCGCGGGCACCGCCCGTCCCGCACCAAGCCGCACCGCGACGCCCAGCGAGGAGGCCAGGTACTCGCCGACCCGACGCGTGGCCGCAAACAGCTCGTCGTCGGGCAGACCGCGGACCAGCGCACAGGTCACAGACCCGGTCGAAGCCACCAAGCCGGGCGCGTTGTCCTCGCGCAGCGCGTCTCCGAGCGCGGCCTCGACCGGCGCCACCGCCCCCCGCCCGCCGGCGACCCGCTCGACGACGATCGCCGCCACCCGCTCGCCGATCCCGAGCGGCGCGAGCCGGCGCGACAGCTCAGCGCCGGTCAGCTCGCCGCTGATCACGGCGGCCAGCAGGTTGCCGGCGAGCCGCCGCTCGGTATCGCCCGCGACGCGGGCGCGCAGCAGCTCGAGCGCGACGATCGTCACCGCCTGGTGGAGCGTCAGCCGGTCGAAGTCAGACAGCGGCCCCGAGTCCTTCAGCGCCACGAGCCACGCCTCCGGCATCCGCCCGGTGGCCGCGGGCCCCGACGACCCCGCGCCGCTCTCAGCAGCGACCGGCAGCGCGAGCCCCCGCGAGCCGTCAACCCCTGCCGCCGGCAGGAACGCGCGCGCGTCGCGCCGGCGCGCCCGCTCGCGGATCTCGCTCTGCAGCACGGCCAAGGCATCGGCGTCCAACGCCCGCCGGAACGCCCGCTGTGCGAGCGGCTCGCCACGGCCGTCGAACACGAGCACCGACCCACCCACGAGCGTCGCGAGCGCACCTGCCAACGCCTCCAGCCCACGCTCTGACAGGACGATGCGCTCGAGCCGTTCGTGCGCCGTGATCGCGCGCCGCAGAACCGCGTACTGCTCGTTGACCAGTTCCGTGAACGCCGCCTCGGTGATCGCGATGAACGGCACCTCGTACGGGACCTCGAACACCGGGAAGTCACGTTCGGCGGCCGCCTCGAGCAGCGCCGGCGGAACCGACTCGTGCTGGAAGCCGGTCCCGAATCCGAGACCGGCCAGCTGATGATCGGCGATCCGCGCGATGAACTCCCGCTGGCGGTCGGGGTCCTCGAGCTGCATCCCGGTGCTGAGCAGCAGCTCGCCGCCCGACAGCCATGGTGTCGGGTCGAGCAGCTCGGTGATGTGGACCCAGCGCACGGGCAGGTCGAGCCCCGCCTCCCCGGCGAGCACCCGGACGTCCAGGTCGCGCAGCAGCTCGCGAATCGTCAGCACGGTCAGCGCACGCGCATCCGCTCGGAGGCCTCGGTCAGCACGGGCCGCAGCACCGCCTCGATCTCCTCGAACTGCTCGGGCCCCGCGATCAACGGCGGCGACAGCTGGATCACCGGGTCGCCACGGTCATCCGCGCGGCAGATCAAACCGCGGCGGTATAGCTCTCCGGACAGGAAGCCGCGCAGCAGCGTCTCGGACTCCTCGTCGGAGAACGTCTCCTTCGTGTCCTGATCCTTGACCAGCTCGATCGCATGGAAGTAGCCGGCACCGCGGACGTCGCCGACGATCGGGATGTCGCGCAGCGACTCCAGCATCGAGCGGAACTCGCCTTCGTGCGCGCGCACGTTTTCCAGCACGCCCTCGCGCTCGAACGCCTCCAGATTGGCCAGCGCGATCGCCGCGCAGACGGGATGCCCGGCGAATGTGAAGCCGTGCGTGAAGTTGTTCTGACCCTCCAGGAACGGCGCGGCGACGTCGTCCGAGACGATCATCGCGCCCATCGGCGCATACGCGCTCGTCAACCCCTTGGCGGTCGTGATGATGTCGGGCTGGTATCCGTAGCGATCGCAGCCGAACCACTCGCCGAGCCGGCCCCAGGAGCAGATCACCTCGTCGGAGATCAGCAGCACGTCGTTGGCATCGCAGATCTCGCGCACGCGCTGGAAGTAGCCCTCCGGCGGCGTGAAGCAGCCGCCCGCGTTCTGCACCGGTTCGAGGATCACCGCCCCGACCGTGTCGGGGCCCTCGAACTCGATCCGCTCGGCGATCGTCTCGACCAGGTCGGACTCGCGCATTCCGTGCGGCATCCGGTACGTGTTCGTGTTCGGCACGTGAAGGCCGCCCGGGGCCAGCGGCTCGAACGGTTCCCGGAGCGCCGTGATCCCAGTCGCCGACAGCGCGCCCAGCGAGGTCCCGTGGTAGGCGACATCGCGCGCGATCACCTTGGTCTTGAGCGGCTTGCCGCGGAGCTTGTGGTACTGGCGCGACAGCTTGAGCGCCGACTCGACGGCCTCGGACCCGCCGCTCGTGAAGAACACGCGGTTGAGATCGCCGGGGGCGAGCGACGCGATTCGTGCCGCGAGCTCGATCGCGCGCGGGTGCGCGTAGGACCAGTTCGTGAAGAAGCCGAGCTCCTTCGCCTGATCGGCGCCGGCCTGGACAATGTCAGCCCGCCCGTGGCCGATGTTGACGCAGAACAGGGCCGACAGGCCGTCGAGATACCGGTTGCCGTGCTCATCCCACACGTAGCAGCCCTCGCCGCGGACGATGATCGGCACCTCGTGGTCTGCATACGCGGACAAGCGCGTGAAGTGCATCCACAGATGGCGGCGGGCGAGCTCCTGAAGCGTCGACTGCTCGGTCCCGCGGATTGCCTCTTCGGTGCTAGCCATAGCTCTCCTCCAGATCCGTGCGCCGTTTCGTACAACCGTAGCGCCGCCACAGCTTCCGCTCAATTGTCCGATTTGTATAGGGTGCCGACGTGGTTCTGAACTATCACCGAGCCGGAACCGGCGAGCCGCTGGTCCTGATCCATGGGATCGGCAGCCGCTGGCAGGTCTGGAACCCGGTGCTGCCCTACCTCGAGCCCGAGCGCGACGTGATCGCGCTCGATCTCCCCGGCTTCGGCGCCTCCGCGATGGCGCCGCATGAATCGGCGCCGGGCATCGACTCGTTGATCGACGCGGTGGTCGCGCTGCTCGCTGAGCTCGGGCTCGACCACCCCCACGTCGCCGGCAACTCGCTCGGCGGCTGGCTGTCGCTCGAGCTCGCCAAGCGCGGTCACGTCCGTTCAGCGACGGCGCTCTCCCCCGCCGGCTTCTGGCGCAACCGCTTCGAGCTGAGCTACGCCGGCCTGTCGCTGCGGGCGACGATCGCGGCGACGAGGACGCTCCGGCCGTTCGCCGACTCGTTGCTGGCTTCACCTAAGGGTCGGGTCGCGGTGCTCGGCCAGGTATTCGGACACCCCTCGCGGATCCCGCCGGCCGACGCGGCCGACACCGTCAGGGCCGCGGCGGACGCGCCGGCATTCGAGGAGATGCGACGAGCGCTGATTCGCGAGCCGCCGTTCGGCGGTGGCGGCGCGATCAACGTGCCGGTCACCGTCGCCTGGGGCGAGCTCGACCGGCTGCTGCTCCCGCGCCAGGCCGCCCGCGCCGCGCAGCTGATCCCGAGCGCGCGCTCGATCTGGCTGTACGACTGCGGTCACGTGCCGACCTACGACGATCCCGAGCAGGTCGCGCGCGTGTTAATCGAAGGCAGCACCACGTAGTCAGCCTTAGCAACGACAATCTCCGCATGGCGAGCGAGCTTGCGGAGGCGTCGGCCAAGCGCGTGACAGTCGCGATGATCACGGCCAACAGCGCAGGGGCGTTGGTGGTGTTCGTGTTTGCGAACGTGGTGCTCCCGATCCCGGCGGGGCTGCATCACACCCTCAGGCTGTTCGTGATCAACGCTGCCGTCGCGCTGACGGGGGGCGCCGGCGCGATGATCTACGCGACGATCTGGTCCAGGCGTCTGTGGGACCGGCGCTTTGCCTGGATGGCCGAGAATCGCGAGCCAACCGACTCAGAGCGCGTGCTGACGCTGCGCTACCCGATCAGCCAGACGAAGCTGAACGCGCAACTATGGGCGGTTGCCGCAGTGCTGTTCACGGCGTTGAACGTCCCGTTCTCGACCGAGGCGGGCGCCGACGCGGCAATCACGATCGTCCTCGGCGGGCTCGTCACCTGCTCTGCCGGCTATCTCTGGTGTGAGCAGATCACGCGGCCGCTGACCGCTGCCGCGCTCGCGAGCGGCGCGCCGTCGCGCCCGCAGCTGCCCGGCGTCGGGGCGCGGACGGTGCTGACGTGGATGCTCGGGACGGGCGTGATCCTGCTCGGGGTCGCGCTGATCGGGCTCAGTGGCCTGCACGACCGCGTCTACTCGCGCCAGCGGCTGTCGATCGCGATGCTGGTGCTGGGCGCGATCGGTCTGATTGTCGGCTTCGCGACGATGAGCGGCCTCGCGCGTTCGCTCGCCGATCGGATCGACGGGCTTCGGCGCGCGGCCGGCCGCGTCGAGCAGGGCGAGCTCGACGCCGAGGTACAGGTCGACGACGGCAGCGAGCTGGGGCTGCTGCAGGCCGGCTTCAACCAGATGGTCGCGGGGCTGCGCGAGCGCGAGCGGCTGCGCGACCTGTTCGGCCGTCACGTCGGCGAGGACGTCGCCCGCCAAGCGCTTCAGCATGGGTCTGCACTCGGCGGCGAGGCGCGCGAGGCGGCCGTCCTGTTCGTCGACATCCAGGGCTCCACGACGATCGCCGAGACGCGCGACCCAATCGAGGTCGTCCGGCTGCTGAACGACTTCTTCGGGATCGTGGTCGATGTCGTAGGCGCCAACGACGGCTGGATCAACAAGTTCGAGGGCGACGCCGCGCTGTGCGTGTTCGGCGCGCCGCTGGCCGACCCGGATGCAGCGTCGCACGCGCTCGCCGCTGCCCGCGCGCTCCGCGACCGGCTGGCGAGCGAGCTCGACGAGATCGCGGTCGGGATCGGCGTCTCGGCCGGCCGCGTCGTCGCCGGCAACATCGGCGCGGCGCAGCGGTTTGAGTACACGGTGATCGGCGATCCCGTGAACGAGGCGGCCCGGCTCAGCGAGCTCGCGAAGTCCCGGGTCGGGCGGCTGCTCGTCTCCGAAGCCGCCCTGACGCGCGCACGTTCGGGAGAACGCGCCCACTGGGAGCTGTGCGATCAGCTGACGCTGCGTGGGCGCTCGGCCCCGACGGGCGTCGCGACGTCCGTGGGTTAGCGCCCAAGAGCAGTGGTAGCCTTGAGGCATACGCGCAACCATCGACAAGGCAGGGCGACTGGTAATCCCCAAGCAGCTACGCGATCACGTCGGGCTGCGTGCAGGCGAGGTAGAGGTGACCGCCGAGGGAACCGGGCTGCGAGTCGAGCCGCTGGCCGCCGATACGCTCGACGAGCGCGACGGCCGGCTCGTGATCCCCGCCACCGGCGCCGCGATCGACGACGATCTGGTCCGTCAGCTGCGCGATGCCGGCCGGCGCTGAGCGGCCGACCCTCCTAGTCGATACGAGCGTCGCCGTCGCGCTCGGCGTCGCCGACCACGAGCACCACGAGGTCACGCGGCAAGCGCTGGTCGATCGCAGCCTCGGACTGGCCGGCCATGCCGCATTCGAGACGTTCTCGGTCCTGACTCGGCTGCCCGCGCCGGCGCGGCGAACGCCGGCCGCGGTAGCACGACTGTTGAGCGTCGACTTCCCCGATACGAAGTTCCTCGGTGCCGAGGCGGCGGCGGCCCTGTTCGACGAACTCAATGCCGCTGGAATCGCGGGCGGCGCCGTCTACGACGCGCTGGTCGGAGCGGTGGCCAGGGAACACAATCTGTCGCTCGCGACTCGCGACCGCCGGGCACTCGACACCTACCGTGCCCTCGAGATCGACGTCGAGCTCCTGGGATGATCCGGCGAGCTACGCCGAGACCGCGCGCGCCGGCGCAGGCATCAACCACGCGGCGGTCAGCACGAGCACGAACGCGAGGCACTCGACCACCAGCGACAGCGGATTGCCGCTCAACGGATCGCCGAACACGATGATCCCGCCGACGATCCCGGCGACGTTCGCCGCCGTTCCCGTGACAGCGATCACCGGTACCGCATCGCCGTCCTGGAAGGCCTTGGCCGAGGCATAGAAGGCAGCGACCGAGACAGCGAGCGTGACCAGTGTCCAGGGCGACACGAGGCCAGTGATCCCGTGCGCTCCGATCATCCCCGACAGCGCCTTGATCGCGACGTCGGAGACGCCGAACAGGATCCCGGCGGCGGCGCCGAGCATGAAGCCGTGGTGATGCGCGGGCGCGCCGATCCGCGGGCCGACGATCAGCAGCGTGCCGGCGCCGATCAGCCCGGCTTCGAAGGCGATCATCCCCGGCACCGAGAAGCGCGAGTGCGCCCCGTGCACGGCGGGCAGCGTCACGCCGAGCAGGACCAGACCGAAGGCCGTCAGCCCGAGGCCCATCCACTGCCGGCGGCCGATCCTGACGCCGAGCATCCGTTCGGCCATGATCGCGAGCAGCACGACGCCGCCGGCGAGCACGGCCTGCACGAGCGACAGCGGCGCGACCGACATCGCGGCGACGTGGAAGATCCAGGCGCCGCTCGCGACCAGCATCCCGATCGCGAACCAGCGCGAGCGGAACAGCGAACCGGCGGTGCGCAGCGGGCGCCGCATGTCGACTCCGGGCGCCGCGCGAGCGCCGCGGTGCTTGTACAGGAAGCCGACGTTCGTCGCCAGAGCGCAGGCGAGCGCGAGCAATATGCCTAGAAGGGAGTTCATCGTGGCGAAGGGGCAGGGATAGCCAACTGGGCGTTGCGCCGCCTCACGGAGTTACTCGGCGGCGGGACCCGTCGACTCAAATCCCGTGGTCCCATTACACCATACGTCCACCCACGTGACAGCCTGCGGATGTATGAGCTTCCTAAGGATTCGTTGTTCGGATGGATAGGCCGCTGCTCCTGATCGACGTCGACGGGGTGATCTCGTTGTTCGGCTTCGCGCAGTCCTACCCTCCGGAGGGGCGATTCGAACTGGTCGACGGGGTCGCGCACTTCCTCTCGGCCGGCGCCGGCGAGCACCTGCGGACGCTGGCGGACACATTCGAGCTGGTCTGGTGCACCGGCTGGGAGGAGAAGGCGAACGAGTATCTGCCGTTCGCGCTCGGCCTGCCGGCTCCGCTGCCGTTCCTTAGCTTCGACCGCGACATCGGGCGCGCGAACGCCCACTGGAAGCTGGCGGCGATCGACCGCTACGCCGGCCCGGGGCGCGTCCTGGCTTGGATTGACGACGCCCACGACGCGGCGTGCGCGGAGTGGGCGGCCGCGCGCCCGGCACCGACGTTGCTAGTCGGCACCGAGCCCGCGGTAGGGATCACCTCCGCGCACGTGGACGAGCTGCGCGCGTGGGCGTCGTCGGTATCCGGTTAGTGGAGCAGGCGCAGGTCGTTGTTGGCGTCGTCGACGAAGTACACGCCGCCGCCGCCGCCGCCCGGGACCGGCACGAGTCCGAACAGCGAACCCCCGCCGGCCTTGGCGTCAGCTCCGCGGGCGAGCAGCTGCTTGCCGGCCGGTGTCGTCTCGACCATGTTGCCGTCGCCGGCGTTGGTCGTGAGGATGTCGCCGTTGGGCGCGAGCGCGAGGCCGAGCGGCTGGTTCAGGCGCCCGCCCTGCGTGAGCGTGATCCCGCTGTCATGCATCGCCGTCGTCCGGGTGAGCGCATTCGGGATCGAGATAATCCGGCTCTTGAGCGTGTCGGCGACGTACAGCGTTCCGTTCGGGGCGACCGCTACGCCGGTCGGCCCGATGGCGAGCGCCGCCTTGTCGTCGCGCCACGGGATCTTGTCCGCGACGACCGTCTGGGAGACGACCTTCGGCGCCTGGCCGGGGCCCGATGTCACGTTGATCCGGACGACCGTCGAGTTGTTGATCGTGTGGAGGCCCCTCTTCGCCCCGCCGTTGAGCACGTTTGAGACGAACAGCGACGTGTTCGAGCCCTGCGTGACGGCGGTCATGTCCCACGGACCCTCGATGTTGGGACCGGAGATCGTCGAGACCGCGTGGCCCGCGTCATCGAGCACGATCAGGCAGCCGTACTGCGCGGTCGCCGACTGGCCGTTGGTTGTCGGCAGGCTGCCGACGGCGACGTAGCCGCCGGGCAGGATGCTGAGCGCGGTCGTCAGGCCGACGCCGCCGGGGCAGCTGCCGGGCAGCGACGACGCCTTGATCGTGGCGAACAGCGTCTTGTGGCCGGTCGGCGTTAGCTCGACGAGCGTCGTGCCGGTGCCCTGGTTGTTCGACTTGGCGTTGAAGTTCGAGATCAGCAGATCGCCTGCGTGCAACGCGCCGGCCGAGCTCGGTACCACGACGATCCCGTACGGGTTGACGTCGCCGCTCGGCGGGACTGTCGAGCCGATCACCTTCACATGCTTGAGCGGCGCCAGGAACGCCGTCGGGGCAGCGGCCGGGGTACTCGTCCTCGTGGGCGTGCTGGTGGCGGGCGTGCTCGCTGCCGGCGTCGAAGTGGTGCTGCTCGAGCTGTTCGAGCCTCCGCATCCGGACAGCGCAACGACCGCCACCGCGATCGCCGCGATGGGCGTCTTGTGCATCGAGAAATCTCCTTAATGGCTAGGTGACCCTGCGATCCGGAGGACGCCGGGGCCACCGAGTTCCTTCCCTACGCGCTGATGTTCGAACGTCAGCTTGACCGCATGTCGCTCGCGAGGCGGTCAACGGCCGCCGATACAGATATTTGGTTCGAGCAGAGCGCATGTTTTGGCCCTGCGCGGGATCTATCTCTGTGACAGGCAAACGATCAAGGAGCCTCGCGATGAGGAAGATTGCTGTTCTGACAATGTTTGGCGTGGTGGGGCTGGTGGGTGTGGCGCAGGCCGACAAGCCGCCGCATCCCTCGCACCCGACGCATCCCGCAAAGTCGAATCCGAAGTCCTGCACGGCGCTTAATAGGGGCTACAACGCGTCCGGGACGCTCGTCTCGTCGTCGCTGACGGCGGGCACCGGTCATAACCGCTTCAACGGGACGATCGAGCTGACGGTGACGCGCGCAAATCACCGCGCGGCGACCGGCGACCAGACGTTCACGCTCACCAACGCCCGGGTGCGGTTCCACCACGGCGTCGATGCGACCGCTCCGGCGGTGGGTAGTCGAGTCCGCCTGCACGGCAAGATCACCGAGCTCCCGAAGGGCTGCTCGACGACCGGGTTCACGTCGACGATCACCGTCCGCAATGTCGACATCCGCGCGGCTAAGGCGTAGCCACGCCGCATTCACTCAGGGGGTCCACCGGCCGGCCCACCGCGGGGGAGCGGTTTGGGCCGGCCGGTCCGGCCGCCCCCCCGCGCCAGGCACAACCGCCGCGTACCGGACGACGCCGGCGTGAGGCCATGACGCGCACCTTCGGATTGCGCGCTTCCCCTGAGCGGACGTTCGAGTCGCTGTATCGGCATCACGCCGCGGACGTTTATCGCTACGCGCTGCTGATGCTGGACAGTCCGGCCGATGCGGAAGACGTCACGCAGACGACGTTCCTGAACGCTTATCGGGCGCTGTCGCGAGGCGAGCGCCCTCGCGCGGCGAGCAGCTGGTTGCGGACGATCGCACACAACCTCTGCCTGCAGCATTTCCGCACGAGCGCGCGGCGACCTCAGCAGGTCGAACTGGAGGACGAAGCCGCGGCGCTCGTCAGCGACGAGCAAGGCGTGGAGGTCGAAGACCTGATGCGCGCGCTCGCGCAGATTCCCGTCAACCAGCGGGCTGCGCTCGTGATGCGCGAGCTGGAGGGACGGCCGATCGGCGCGATCGCCGACATCCTCGGCCTGTCGGGATCGGCGGTCGAGACCCTGTTGTTTCGCGCCCGCCGCAGCGTCCGCGAGCAACTCGAGGGCAGCCTCACGTGCGCGGATGCCGAACAGGCGATCTCGGGGCGGCTCGATGGCACCTTGCCGCGCGCCGAGCGAGGGGCACTTCGAGCCCACCTGCGCCAGTGCGAGGAGTGCGCACACCTTGCGCGCAGCGTGCGCGCGCAGCGCGGCGCGATGAGGTCACTCGCAGCGATCCCGCTTCCGGTCGCGCTCGCGTGGAGCAAGTTCGGGACTGGCGCCGCCGCCAGCGGCGTCGCGGGCGCGAGTGCTGGAACCGTCGCCACCGGAGGAGCATGGGTCGCCGGATCGGTGGTCTCGAAGGTCGCGGTTGCCGCGGTCCTCGCGACGATCACCGCCGGCGTCGGCTACGAGGCGGCCGTCATTCATCCGTGGACCGCGGATCGCAGCGCGGCCGCGCGCACGCGCGTCGGTGAGGGCGCGAGCGGGCAGCCGGTGAGTCCTGGTCAGCGCTCCGGCCAGACTGCGACGTCCGCGACACCTTCGGGCAACGCGAGTGCTCGCCGGCAAGCCATCCAGGTGGGCAAGACGGCGACGAAGGCTGCCGCGGTGGCCGCCAGCGCTAGCGGACGCACACGCGCGTCGAACGTCGCAGCCTTGGGCGGCCTGACGGTGCCGTCGGCCAACTCGCACGCGACCGGAAGCTCGCACAGCAGCACCGCGGCGGGAACATCCCAAGGTCGAGGCTCAACTAACTCCACGCACCCGAAACTCGAGACCCATCCGGCCAAGCCGACCCATCCCACCCATCCGACGAAGCCGACGCACCCGACGAGTTCAGCGGCGCCAACGACGACCAACCACGGCAAAGGTAATGCGTCGACCACAACAACCACAACGACAGCTCCGACACCCGGGCACCATCGGCCGTCTCATCCTGCTTAGGCCACGTGCGAACCCGCCGAGCAAAATGGCTGTGGCTGCTTCTCAGCCTCGTAGCAGCACGGCGGTGGTACGTCAGAACCCGCCGATGCCGACCCCTGAAAGCGGCCGGTGTTGGCATGCAGGCAGAAGCTGACGAGGCCACATCGCCGACCCCCGATGTGGTCGGCCACGAGCCGCACGCCGGGATCGTGGAGCAGTTCGAGGCACTCCGGAACAGGCTGTCGGCGTGGTCCCGTCCGCGTGGCGGCGGGCGAGCACGAAGCAGGGGTAGCGCGCCTGCTCGCCCGGCGAGGAACGACCAATCGCCGACGACCACCCGCGCGATCAAGCGCGGCCGGCGTTGGTCGGTGCGCGAGTACGCCCTGCGGCGGGTGCGGAGCGCACGCATGGGCTATTGGGCGGCGCGCCGCCGCGGGGATCGTGGGGAGAGCGAACATGCGCTCAACGCATGGGTCGAAGCGCTGATCTCGGCGGCCGAAACGGCGCTCGGGACTGGTCGCGACGACGAGGCCCGGCGACGGCGCTAGCCGCGTCGCGATTCACCCTCCACGGCCGGCGAGCAGGTGCCCGACTCCGTGCGAGTCGGGGATGACGTGGGTGAGCGGGGCGACCTCGGCGAACGCGGTATCGACCGACACGAGCGCGGTCGCACCGCCAGCCGTGGCCGCCGCGGCTAGCACTGCGTCGAACGCGCCGAGGCGCTCGCTGCGCTCGAACAGTCGCAGCCCGTCGCTCAACGACTCACTGGTGACGAGCAACAGCGGGGCCAGCAACTCGCCATAGTCTCGGGCGAGGGCTGTGGCGTCCGCACGGCCGCGCCGGCGTGCCCGCACGTGCGCGAACTCTTGGATCACCTCGGCGGTCGTGGTCGCCCGGAGCCGACCGTCTGCGACCGCTCCGATCAGTTCCCGGCAGGGATCGCGATATGCATGCTCGCTGCCCTTCGCGTAGACCAGAACGGTCGTGTCAACGACGATCACGCTCTGCGACCGCGGATCGCATCGAGCTCATCGAGCAGCTCCTGCGACTCAGGAACGGGCATATCGGGCGCGTCGAGCAGCCGCTGGCCCGCGGCGCGACGCCTGCCATCGCTGGCGGGCAACCCCCGATCGATCGCCTCACGCACGACTGCGGCGACCGACACGCCACGTTCCTCGGCGACGGCCACGAGCCGCCGGTGGCGCTCATCGTCGAGCAGGATCTGAAGGCGTCGCTCCAACGACATGCTCATACATTAGCATGAGTAGCTCAGCATTGGGAGCGGTCACGCGCCTGTGCTGTCGCTCGGGCCGTCGGCGGAGCGCGGCGCGCCTGAGGCTTAGTGGCCTTTGGGTTTGTCGTGCTTTTGTCGGCCTGGTGGTTGGCCGCCATCGCCGGGGGGTTGGGCTGGCTGGGAGGGTGGTGGGGTGCCGGCGGCCTGTGTCGTGCGAGGCGGAGAGGCGGCAAGTGTCTTGCCGACGTTTGCAATCGCTTGGTTGAGGCCGGGTGCTGCCGCGGATGTGATGTCTCCGTGTTGTTCGAGCATCGCGACGTGCTGTGAGAGGTCGTCGAGCTTGTGCTGGATGTCGGTCGTGTGGCCCTGTTCGTAGGAGTTCAGGATGTCCGCCAGGGCGTTCTGGATCTGTTGTGCTGCCTGCTGGTCGATCGCCCCGGATTGGACGTCCTGCGTCGTTAGCGCGGTCAGAGCGCCAGCCGCCCCGGAGACCGACTGCGGCGCGTTGCTTGATCTCGTCGTGGGTGTGCTTGTGACCGGCTTGCCGGCTGTGGTGGTCGGGGGTGTCGCGCGCGATCGCGTCGGGGCTTTTCCCTTGGACGCGTTGGTGTCGTGGTGCGTGTTAGTCGTGGTGCGCGGCGATCCTCCGCCGGAGGTGAGCGCGAGTAGCGCGATCACGAGCACCAGGGCGGCAAGCGCACCCGCGAGGACCAGGCGCCTGCGGTCCGGGCGCGCGACGCGCGGCAACGGTCGTGTCGCCGCCGTCTGCTCCAATCGCTTAGTCGGCGCTGTTACGCCCGGTACCGCAGCCGGGGTCGCAGCCGGGGTCGCCGAGCCCAGCGCGAGCCGGTCGCGGACTTCCGCTGCGGTCTGGGGTCGCTCCTGAGGCGACTTTGCGAGCATCTGCAGCACGAGCGCGTTGAGCTCGGAGGACACGCGGCTGTTCTTGGTATTCAGCGGGACTGGGGCGAGGTTCGCGTGCTGGTGGAGGATCGCTGCCGCGCTGTCGCCGCGGAACGGCGGATGCCCCACGAGCAACGCGTAGAGCACGCACCCCAGCGAATAGATGTCCGAGCGCTCATCAGCAGGCCTGCCAAGCGCCTGCTCGGGGGACATGTAGGCGGCGGTTCCCACCACCGACGCGTTCTGCGTCAGCGTCGTGCTGTCCATCGCGCGGGCGATCCCAAAGTCCAACACCTTCACCGAGCCGTCCGACGCGATCATCACGTTACCGGGCTTGATATCGCGATGGACAATCCCGGCCGCATGCGCGGCCGCGAGCGCGTCCGCGACCTGCGCAGCGATGCCCGTTGCCCGGTCGGGGTCCAGCGGGCCCTCATCACGCAAGATCACATCGAGGCTGTAGCCGGAGATGAACTCCATCACGATGAACCGCGCCGTGTCGTCCGCCCCCGTGTCGTAAACCGCCACGACAGCGGGATGAGTCAACGCCGCGGCCGCGCGCGCCTCACGCTCAAACCGAGCGACGCTCGTAGGGTCCTGATCAGCGAGCGTCCCCGGCAGCACCTTCACCGCGACCGTGCGGCCCAGCACCAGATCGACCGCCCGATAGACCGCGCCCATCCCTCCGCGGCCGATCACCTCGGCCAGCTCGTAGCGCCCTGCCAGCTTCCTCCGCGGATCGTCCATCGACGACATTCTCGCGGTCGGCTCGCGAGACGGCAGCTCGCATTCAACCAAGACAAGTCACACGCGCGAACACGGGGCGACGAGGACCGGCGGCAGCGCTAGTTCGCTAACCCCCAGCGTTCGGGTCATACGTCCCAAACGACCACAGGTTCCCCTCGAGATCGCGCGCGCTGTACTCGCGTGAGCCGTAATCCATATCCGAGAGCTCCCGCACGATCCGCGCGCCCGCGGCGCTGGCGCGGGCGTAGTGGGCATCGGGATCCGCGACGACCACGTACAGGCTGACCGTCGAGGCGAGCGCATCGGGCGGATTGCCGCCCATCCAGCCACCGTCGTCGTGCTCGCCGAACATGATCAGCCCCGCCTCGACGCGTAGCTCGGCGTGCCGGATCGCGCCGTCGTCGTCGCGGTGTACTTCCTTCTCCTCGGCGCCGAACGCCCGCTTGAGCCACTCGAGTGCGGCGTTGGGATCGTGATAGCGCAGCGCGGGGAAGATGTTCTGGCTCATCGGCAATCCGTTCGGATCGAGGTTCGGTCAGCGCCGAGAGGACCATAAAGCGCGGGGCGCTACTCGTCTTGGAGAAATGGAACCTCATCGCCGACTACCCCACCACCCGGGATACACCGCGCGATGAAGTCCCCCGGCGTCGTCCCCGCTAGCTCACGGAACTCGCGGTTCAGATGCGACTGATCGCAATAGCCGGCGTCGACCGCGATTTCCGCCCAACGCGCCGGCGCGCCGCGCAGGCGGCGACAGATGTGGTCGAATCGGATCAGCCGCGCGACCGTCTTCGGCGGCAAACCGACCTCGGCCCGGGAGCGCTCGGTCAGACACCGCCTGCTGCAACCGATCTCCGCCGGCAGATCGCTCACCCTGACGCTCCCCGCGCTCGCGCGGGGAGCGTCAAGGTCCCCGCGCTCGCGCGCACGCGCGCGTAAGCCCACTCGACCGCCGGCGTTGGGTGGGGCCCCACCGCCGCCCGGGCGAGCAGAAAGTCCTCCAGCAGGTCGAAGCGCTCGTCCCACCGGGGCACCGAGCGCAGGCGCTCCGCCAGCACGCGCCCCGCTACCCCGAACAGCTCATCGAGAGCGACGACCGCTCCCTCCAGCGATGAGACTGGCCGGCCGAGATCTGGTACGCGCCGAGCGGCGTCAGCTCGAGATCAATCGACGCGTACGTCGGACCGAACTCGACCACCGTGTATGTGTCCGCCAACCCGCCCAGCCAAGCATCCGGCAGCGACTCGCGATCAGCGCGGATCGCGCCGTCGAGGTCGACCATCAGCGTCAGCGCGGGCCATGGCGGCTCGAGCCAGCTCGTGAACTCCGCGCGCTCCTGCTCGAACCCGAGCAGGTCGCGGTACATCAACGGCGCCAACCGAGCGTCCGGGGAACGAGTCGCGTGCGTCCACGTACGAAGCTTGTGCTCGTGGCGGACGACTCGCGTGCGGGCGCTGGAGGACGACGAAGGCCAAGTCACGCTGGTGGCGCAATCGTATGGCTCGGCGGCCGGTGCCATTGCGGAGTCGGCCGCTAATTGAATGTGGGCGCCAGGGTCGGTACGAGGGTCGGGCGACTGGACTAGCCTCGGGTGGCTCAACCTGGACCGCCTAGCGTCCGATATTGACGACATCTACAAGGAGTCAAAATCGACGCTTCACGCGTGTAAACTCCGCCCTTGCTCATCTTCCGATGGGCGCGTTCCGCTTGGGGGGCTACGCATGGAGAGACTACGGGGCGACAGACGAACACCGCGCCGTGGTGTCGCATCCGGGCTCGTTTTCACGGCTGTCGCGCTTGTATTCGCGCTCGGTGCCACCGCCGCGCTCGCAGCGCGTCCGGTCTCAGGCGCCCAAGCGCTCGCCGCTCACCCCCACGGACATTCCGCGCATGCCTGCGGGCGCGCGAACCCGCATTTCGCCCGCTGCGATGCGGACGTGGTGACGGACGCGAGCGGCACGCCCTTCGTCACTTCCGCACCGGCGGGCTACGGCCCGAGCGACCTCCTGAGCGCTTACGCCCTCGCATCTGCGGCCGCGCAGAGCGGTTCCGGGCAGACGGTCGCGATCGTGGACGCATTCGACGATCCGAACGCTGAGGCCGATCTCGGTGTCTATCGCTCCGTATACGGACTGAGCGCTTGCACCACTGCAAACGGATGCTTCCGCAAGGTCAATCAGACCGGCGGAACCACTTATCCGACGAGCAATGTGGGCTGGTCGCAGGAGATCTCCCTCGACGTCGACATGGTGTCGGCGGTCTGTCCAAAGTGCCACATCCTCCTCGTCGAGGCGACGAGCAACAGCTTCGCCAACCTGTCCACGGCAGTCGACGAGGCCGCCACTCTTGGCGCGACCCAGATCTCGAACAGCTACGGAGGAAGCGAGTACTCAACCGAAACGACCGACCAATCCCATTACAACCATCCCGGGATTGCGATCACCGCCAGCTCAGGCGACAACGGCTACGGGGTTGAGTTCCCCGCCGCCTCTCAGTACGTCACGGCCGTCGGCGGCACCTCGCTGAGTACGAGTGGGAGCGCGCGTGGTTGGACCGAGACGGCTTGGTCAGGTGCAGGCAGCGGCTGTTCGGCGTTTGTAACGAAGCCGTCCTGGCAGCACGACACGGGTTGCATCCGCCGGACCGTCGCCGACGTCTCCGCGGAGGCAGATCCCAACACTGGGGTCGCGGTCTACGACACCAACGGGGAGAGCGGCTGGCTGGTCTTTGGCGGAACCAGTGTCGCGTCGCCGATCATCGCAAGCTACTACGCGCTTATTGGCCCTGCGGCGGCCGCCAACTATGGCTCCTATGCCTACTCTCACACCAGCGTGTTCAACGACGTCACGTCGGGAAGCAACGGCTCGTGTGGTGGGAGCTACCTGTGCACCGGCGCAGTCGGCTACGACGGTCCGACCGGAATCGGAACACCGGAGGGCGCGCCGGTGGCGCCGAGCGTGACTACCGGTTCCTCCAGCGGCGTTGGGACGACGTCAGCGACCGTGGCCGGCACCGTCAATCCAAATGGGCAGTCAACCACGGTATCACTTCGATTACGGCACTTCGATCAGTTACGGGTCGCAGGCGCCCGCTGCGCCTGACCCGAGTGTTGGGTCGGGTACGACGAGTCAGAACGAGTCGGCGAGCCTCACAGGGTTGATGCTGGGGAAGCTGTATCACTATCGGATTGAGGCGACGAACGCGACTGGGACAACGTTTGGGTCGGACGGCACGTTTACAACAACGAGCGCTGGGCCCTCTTTGACCGCGAGCCCGGCGAGTGTGCAGCCGGGCGGGACGGTGACGGTCTCCTGGAGCGGGGTTCCCAGTCCGAGCAGCACGGATTGGATCGGCGTGTATCACACGGGCGATGCGAACGATGCGTACTTCAACTGGTTCTACGCCGATAGCTGCACCGAGACCCCTGGGACCACGGCGCTGGCTTCAGGATCGTGTACGTACAAGCTGCCCACCACAAATGGTACTTATGAGCTGCGGCTGTTCGCGAACAACACCTACACGCTGCTCGCGACCACCAACACGGTCACCGTGACGGGCGGTACGATGACCGCGAGCCCGGCGAGTGTGCAGCCGGGCGGGACGGTGACGGTCTCCTGGAGCGGGGTTCCCAGTCCGAGCAGCACGGATTGGATTGGCGTGTATCACACGGGCGATGCGAACGATGCGTACTTCAACTGGTTCTACGCCGATAGCTGCACCGAGACCCCTGGGACCACGGCGCTGGCTTCAGGATCGTGTACGTACAAGCTGCCCACCACAAATGGTACTTATGAGCTGCGGCTGTTCGCGAACAACACCTACACGCTGCTCGCGACCACCAACACGGTCACCGTGACGGGCGGTACGATGACCGCGAGCCCGGCGAGTGTGCAGCCGGGCGGGACGGTGACGGTCTCCTGGAGCGGGGTTCCCAGTCCGAGCAGCACGGATTGGATCGGCGTGTATCACACGGGCGATGCGAACGATGCGTACTTCAACTGGTTCTACGCCGATAGCTGCACCGAGACCCCTGGGACCACGGCGCTGGCTTCAGGATCGTGTACGTACAAGCTGCCCACCACAAATGGTACTTATGAGCTGCGGCTGTTCGCGAACAACACCTACACGCTGCTCGCGACCACCAACACGGTCACCGTGACGGGCGGTACGATGACCGCGAGCCCGGCGAGTGTGCAGCCGGGCGGGACGGTGACGGTCTCCTGGAGCGGGGTTCCCAGTCCGAGCAGCACGGATTGGATCGGCGTGTATCACACGGGCGATGCGAACGATGCGTACTTCAACTGGTTCTACGCCGATAGCTGCACCGAGACCCCTGGGACCACGGCGCTGGCTTCAGGATCGTGTACGTACAAGCTGCCCACCACAAATGGTACTTATGAGCTGCGGCTGTTCGCGAACAACACCTACACGCTGCTGGCCACGTCCAACGCGGTGACCGTAAGCTGACCGAACGAAGCTCGAGCTAGTGGGCTACGGTAGCGAGGTTGCTCTGGCAGCAACGCGCTATGGCGACATGAGCTTGGCGCCGGCCTCGCCACCACCGGTGAACCCCCTGCTGACGCACGGCGATGCACGGCACGTACGCCAGCGGACGACTTCTGGTCGAAGCTGCTCGGCCCAACGCTGTAGCCCTCGCCAGGCCGTCAACGGCCGCCGAATACAGGCCCTTGATCGAGCAGAGCGCATGTTTTCGCCCTGCGCGGGATCTATCTCACTAACCCCCGCGACGTTCGGGTCATACGTCCCGAACGACCACAGGTTCCCCTCGAGATCGCGCGCGCTGTACTCGCGTGAGCCGTAATCCATATCCGAGAGCTCCCGCACGATCCGCGCGCCCGCGGCGCTGGCGCGGGCGTGGTGGGCGTCCGGATCCGGGACGACTAGTACAGACTGACCGTCGAGGCGAGCGCGTCAGGCGGATTGCCGCCCATCCAGCCGCCATCGTCGCACTCGCCGAACATGATCACCCCCGCGCCGAGACGTAGCTCCGCGTGTTGGATCGCGCCGTCGTCGTCGCGGTGTACTTCCTTCTCCTCGGCGCCGAACGCCCGCTTGAGCCACTCGAGTGCGGCGTTGGGATCGTGATAGCGCAGCGCGGGGAAGATGTTCTGGCTCACCGGCACTCCCTTCGATCGGGTTCGGTCAGCATCGACACGACCGTAGAGCGCGGGGCGCTACTCGTCTTGGAGAAATGGAACCTCATCGCCGACTACCCCACCACCCGGGATACGCCGCGCGATGAAGTCCCCCGGCGTCGTCCCCGCTAGCTCACGGAACTCGCGGTTCAGATGCGACTGATCGCAATAGCCGGCGTCGACCGCGATTTCCGCCCAACGCGCCGGCGCGCCGCGCAGGCGGCGACAGATGTGGTCGAATCGGATCAGCCGCGCGACCGTCTTCGGCGGCAAACCGACCTCGGCCCGGGAGCGCTCGGTCAGATACCGCCTGCTGCAACCGATCTCCGCCGGCAGATCGCTCACCCTGACGTTCCCCGCACTCGCGCGGAGGCGCGCGTGTTACTCCGAACAGCTCATCGAGGGCGACAACCGCTCCCTCCAGCGATGAGACTGGCCGGCCGAGATCTGGTACGCGCCGAGCGGCGTCAGCTCGAGATCAATCGACGCGTACGTCGGACCGAACTCGACCACCGTGTATGTGTCCGCCAACCCGCCCAGCCAAGCATCCGGCAGCGACTCGCGATCAGCGCGGATCGCGCCGTCGAGGTCGACCATCAGCGTCAGCGCGGGCCATGGCGGCTCGAGCCAGCTCGTGAACTCCGCGCGCTCCTGCTCGAACCCGAGCAGGTCGCGGTACATCAACGGCGCCAACCGAGCGTCCGGGGAACGAGTCGCGTGCGTCCACGTACGAAGCTTGTGCTCGTGGCGGACGACTCGCGTGCGGGCGGTGGAGGACGACGAAGGCCAAGTCACGCTGGTCCGCACATGCTTCGGCCGGTCAGCCGCCTCAATGCTCCGTTCGGTGGTGCTATTGCGCAGTCCGCCGCTCGCCTATACCATTCCGGGGGTCAGACACCTCGGGGAACACCATCCAGGGTCAGACGGGAGTGGTTGGGCAGGAATATCGCTGACGGCACAAGGCTGTTGTCAAGGGGCTTGGGTGGGCAGCATCAAAAGGAGTTGAGAGTTGAGATACCTGATCACGGGCGGCGCGGGCTTTATCGGCTCGCATCTCGCAGATCGGCTGGTAGGGACGGGGCACGAGGTCGTGATCGTCGACGACCTCAGTACGGGTCGGCTGTTGAACATCGAGCACCTGGCCGCCAACGGGACGGCCACATTCGTCGATGGCTCCGTCACCGACGCCGAGCTGATCGACGGGCTGATGGTGGATTGCGACTGCTGCCTCCATCTCGCCTCGGCAGTCGGCGTCAAGCTGGTCGTCTCGCAGCCGCTGGAGACGCTACGCCGGATCGTCCACGGCACCGACGTCGTGATATCGAGCGCCGCTCGGCACGGGGCGCGGGTGCTGTTCGCGTCGACCTCCGAGGTGTACGGGAAGAACTCCGACGGGGCGCTGCACGAGGACTCCGATCGCATCCTCGGCTCCGCGTTCAAGAGCCGATGGTCCTATGCGATCGCGAAGTCTTACGGCGAAGCGCTCGCGCACGGCTACCACCGCGAGCACGGCGCGGACACGGTTGTGTTCCGTCTGTTCAACACGATCGGCCCGCGGCAGCGCGGGATGTACGGGATGGTCGTGCCCCGCCTTGTGCGCCAAGCGATCTCCGGCGAGCCCGTGACCGTGTATGGCGACGGAAGCCAGTCGCGGTGCTTCCTGCACGTCCACGACGCGGTGGCCGCGATCCTTGCGATCGCCGGCCTGCAGAGCGCGACTGGGTGCTCGTTCAACATCGGCAATCCGACCCCGATCACGATCCTCTCGCTCGCCGCGCGGATCATTGAGCGCACCGGCTCGAGCTCTCCGATCACGTTCGTGCCCTACGAGCAGGCCTACGACGACGGATTCGAGGAACTCGGCCGGCGACGGCCTGACACGGCGGCGCTCGAGCAGCTCATCGGCTGGCGTCCCACGCGGACACTCGACCAGGCGCTCGATGACGTGATCGCGTACCAGCGGGCGGAGTTGGCGATGGCGTCCCCATCGAGGGCTCCGGAGAGCGTCGCGCCGGTTGGGCCACGCCGTTCCGACACCGCAGACCCGCGCTTCGTGTGATGCAGATACTGGTCACCTGCGGTGGCGGCTTTATTCGGTCCCGCCTGGGTAGAACTCAATGACGGCTGAACTCGCCGCCGTCACAAGTTTCGCGGTCGCCGCCGTGGCGTCGGCGGGGGCGGTGCCCGTTGCGATCGCGATCGCGCGTCGGACGGATTTCTACGACCATCCACGGGGCTACCGCAAACATGCTGCGCCGACCCCGTTCCTGGGAGGAGCGGCCGTGGTCCTGGCGATCATCGCCGGGGCGCTCGTAACGGGTGCCCTCGCGCACAGGTTCTGGATCATGCTCGCGTGCGCTTGCGGACTCTGGCTGCTCGGCACGATCGACGATCGGATCGCTGTGGCGCCGATCTGGCGCCTGCTCGCTGAGGTCGGCGCAGCTTTGGCGCTACTCGCGGGCGGATTAGGCTGGGAGCTCGGGCGCGCCGATGGCGTTCAGGTTGCCCTGACGGTGATTTGGGTCGTCGGCGTCGTGAACGCGTTCAACCTGATGGACAACCTCGACGGCGCCTGCGCCACGGTCGCGTGCGCTTGCGGAATCGGAATCGGCACGCTCGCAGCGATCAGATCCCAGACGGAAATCGCTGGGCTGGCGTTCGCTCTCTCGGGCGCGTGCGCCTGCTTCCTCCGTTACAACCTGGCGCGGCCGGCGAGGATCTTCCTGGGCGACGGTGGCAGCATGCCAATTGGCTACCTCGTCGCCGGGCTGTCGATGGCGCTGTCTCGGCACCTCTACTTCGATAGCACGAGTCTGCTCGCGACCGCGTTGCTGATCGGTCTGCCGATTCTGGACACGACGCTCGTAAGCGTCTCGCGGTTGCGACGGGGCGTGGCCCTCCACACCGGCGGAAGGGACCACCTGACGCACCGGCTGTTCGGGCCGCTGGGGTCGGCACGCGACGTCGCGGCGTCCCTCGCGCTGCTGCAACTGGGGCTCTGCGGAGCCGCGATAGCAGGCGAACAGATCGGTGGCGGCGCGCTGTGGGCAATCGCAGGCATAGCAGTCGCGGGAGGCGTCGTGGCGATTATCGTGCTCGACTCGCCCGCGTGGCGCCCCTCCGGAATCGCCGTCGGTCGCCAGCCGCTGCGCAGCCAGTCGGGCGACCGAGACATAGGCTTGGACTCTGCTTGACCATAGGCTGAACGCTTGCCCGGTGATCCTCGACCAGGCGACCAGCGTCGGGCACGGCATTTCATGGATGCCCCGGAGTCTTTTCAAGTGGTGTGGGCTGCGCGCGTGCGGCGAGCGTGTCTTCACGCGTTGGAGCGGCCGCGGCCACGAACAACGGGTTATGCCGCGGCAGACGCTCAATGCGCCTGAGTGCGCGGACCTTGGGGAGCGATGGCAGACTGCGTCCAAGATGTGCGCGAACATCGTCCCTTCACTAGCGCGCCCGCGCGCCTCAGAGCTATACCCCCGCCCTTGTGGTCGCGTGACGTTCCCTATACGGGTGGCTGCGGCAATCTGGGGTGCTGCGCCCTTATCGCCAGCGATCTGACTCGATGCGAATCGCGATCGTCTCTCAGTATTACCCGCCCGAGCCCGGTGCGACACAGAATCGCGTCGGCACCTTCGCCGAGAGCCTTGCGATCCGCGGACACGACGTGACGGTAGTCTGCGAGCAACCCAATCACCCGGCCGGCGTATTCCAGTCTGGCTTCGGGAAGCGCCCGTGGATGACGGAGCGCCGTGGGCGGCTGACCATTCGACGCCTGTGGGTCGTCGCTTCTCCGCGGAAAACGGCCGCTCGTAGACTTGCCTTCTACACGAGCTACGCAGTTGGCGCCGCCGCGACGCTAATGGCCGGACGGTCGCAAGACGTGGTGCTGGCAAGCTCGCCACCGCTCGTCGGAGCGCTTGCGGCAGGTGCGGTAGCGCGAATCCGGGGAACTCCTTTTGTGTTGGACGTCCGAGACGTTTGGCCTGCCGCAGCCGTAGCGCTCGGCGAGATTTCCAATCCGCAACTCATCCGCATGCTGGAGCGTGCCGAGCGCTGGCTTTATCGGACGTCGTCGCACGTGATCGCGACCACCAGGCCCTTCTGCGTCCACATCGACAGCGTGGCTGGGCGCCGGGGTAGCAGCCACGTACCGAACGGAGCGCTGGATGAGATGCTCGCTCTTCCGACTACGGCCGCGCCTGACACGGGACGCTTCGTCTTAGGCTATGCCGGAAACCTCGGGATCGCGCAGGGTCTGGGGATCATCTTCGACGCCGCCGAGCTGCTCCACGGTGACAAGGTTGGGATTGTCCTAGTCGGCGATGGACCGCTGAGCGAAGAGCTACGCCGTGAGCGTGACCGGCGCGGTTTGACGTCGATCGAGATCCGCCCGTCGCTCCCAGTCGCCGAGGTGGCCGGGTTCATGCAGTCGTGCAATGCACTGTTGGTGCCCCTTGGAGCACACCCTCTGCTCCGTGACTTCATTCCATCAAAGCTGTACGACGCAATGGCAGTCGGCCGTCCGGCCATCGTCGCCGCGCACGGTGAAGCCGCTGCACTCATCGAGGAAAGCCAGGCCGGAATCTCGATCCCCCCAGAAGATGGAGAAGCCCTGGCAGCTGCGGTGCGCGAACTTGCCCACGACCGTGAGCGTGCCTGCCGCCTCGGTTCGGCTGGCCGGCGATCGGCGGCCAAACACGCGCGCTCGTTCCAGATCGACCGCTTGGAGGCCATTCTCGTCGCGGCCGCTGGAGCGTCCACGAAGCCTCGGCCGCCCGAACTCTCGTCGGACACCTAAGCCCTACGGTTCGCCACCTTCCGTTGCCTACAGCCATCCTTCCTGCGCTCAGCAGAGACTACTCGTCTACCTCGGGCGATTCGGCGGTGGCGACTACTTTGGCTGGTTCCCGCGTCCTGCGTGACCCGTTGGGATCTGAGGTCGCGTAGTGATAGTCGGCGGAGTAACCGTAGTAGCCAGCGCTCCGCGCGACATCATTTATGACAACGCCCAGTACAGGCGCGCCGAGTCGCTTGAGCTGTCGCTCTAGGTGACGGATCGAGTCGCGCATACTCATATTCAGCCGTGCGACAACGATTACACCGTCGACGAGGGAAAGTAGAGGGATCGCGTCGGAGACGATCGCTGTCGGTGGCGTATCGATGATCACGAGACGATAGTGCGGCTCGACCTCCTCCAACAGTCTCTTCATGGCTTCGGAACCAATCAGATCGGTGGGATTCGGAGGCACTCCGCCTGCGGGCAGCAAATCGAAGCGAAGGTCGTCGAGAATGTCAGTGCCTCCTCGATTGACCGCTACTTCTCTCAACGCATCCCTCCAGTTGAGCTGGCCCGCGAGCACGTCGCTCAACCCTGGACCCTCGGAGAGCCCGAGGCGGCTCACAAGGACAGGATGTCTAAGGTCAGCTTCGATCAGCAGGGTCCGGTTCCGTGTCACAGCGTTGCCAGCGGCAAGATTGCGGGCGATTGTCGTCTTACCTTCGCCTGACGCCGCAGACGTGACCAGGATGGTCTTGACACCCCCATTCCGATTGCCGTTGAAGTACCGCAAGCTCGTGCTGAGGATGATGAACGCCTCGCGTTCCCGTGCCGGCAAGTCCCCGGAGTCGCGGCTTTTCGCGCGAAATGCTTTGACGTGGGGGATGGTGCCAAGGATCGGACGACCGAAGACCTCTTCGATCTCGTCAGCGTCTCTAATCCGGCGGTCGAGGCGCTCTCGGAGCTGCACGAGTAACACCGCCAGAACGAGACCGAGAGCGAGGCCGATGGCGGCCGTTCGGCGCGGCGCAGGTGACGATTGCGACCTCGGGACAGTTGCCGGCTGGACGAGCTGGGCGTTACCAGTTTGCAGTGCGGCCAAGACTTGCAACTCGTCGGCGCGGTTCTTAAGTCCAGCGGCCACGGAACCGCTTTGCTGAGATGTGGGCAGAGCGAGCAGCTGCCGTTGGACGACCTGCTCAGCCGTTCTCAGGTCTGCTCGTGCTGCGCTACGTCGGAACGCGATGAACTGACGGCCATACGTTGTCGCCAGCTGCGCTGCAAGCCGTGGATCGTGATCGGTCGCGAATATTGACACAGTGTCGCTCTCGCCGTCCGCGGCGACCGTCACGTCGCCTCTCACACGTGCGGACGTCATCCCGCGGATTGCCGCTGCCGTCCGCGCTGCGACCACTTGCAGTGAAACGAGATCTAGGTCCGTCGCGGCGTTGCGCGTCGGATCGGGTGCCGTGGAGGAAACGTTAGAACCAAACAGGATGCCGGCGTAGCCTGGGTCGTGAAACAAAAGTACCGCCTGGGCGCGATACTCCTTCTTCTGGATCGTAGCGACGGCATAAGCTGCGCCGGTGGCCAGGATCACGCACACGAACATCAGGCGATAGTGCCGCCGCAGTACGCGAAGTGTCGAGTGGAGATCCATGTAGGTACGACCTGGCCAGTCTCAACTCCTAACGGCCGAGCCGGTTCCGCCGTTCGCATCTTAGCCAGAATGATCTGGGCCCGCAGCGATCGCGCTCATTGCGGAACTCGGTTGAGCAATCCTTGAGCACATGAGCTAGGAGGACCTGATGAAGGGCCAGCTGAGCGTGGTGCCTTCAACACGTCTGGTTCCTACGGAACCGTGCCGTCGAGAGTAACTCCAGCAGGCTGCGATGTCGGCTCGGGTGGACAGCGAGCGCGTTCGTCGAGGGCGTATGGCTATCGAGATCCGATAGCTGGGCCGGCCCGCGCGGAGTCAGTGCGTACGTGACATAGCCGACCTGATCCAGTAGCCAGGTCCGGATCTCGGCAAGCGAGGTCCCTGCCCGGGACAGCGTGAGGTCCTGAGACTCGAATACGACGGCGGGACCATCTGCGCTCGCTAGCAGTTGCCGGGCCCCGCGCAAGACCTCTAGCTCCCAACCCTCGACGTCGATCTTGAGCAGCTGCACACGCGTCTCGCCTTCCTCAAGGAGGAACCGGTCGAGCGTCGTGACCTGAACCGTGATGGCTTCTGATTTAGCACTGCGAGGGACGCTTAAGCCGACCGCCGAGGAGATGCCTGAATGGTGCGCAACGGTATTCAGCTCCACGTGGCCCGGGCTGGCTCCGACCGCGAGCGGGACGACGTTGACACGATCGAGTTCGTTCAGCCCCACAAAGGAGCGCAGGAACTCAACCGTCCGCGGAACCGGCTCGAATGCATATACGACGCCGGTGGGGCCGACGAGGCGGGCAGCCCAGCCGGCATACACCCCGATATTTGCCCCGACATCGACGAACGTGTCCCCGGGAGTGAGCGCTGCCTCGAGCAGAAGCGCGAGCGACGGCGGCTCGAACTGCAGGAAATATAAAAGCGCCAGAGACGAGTCATCGCGGTAACGAACGGAAAATCGCAAGTTCGGACCGAAGCGGCCATGGTGCACTCCGTCGGGTGGGCGGACTCCTTTCATGGTGAGCGCCTCCAGTCGGTCACGCCCTCGAAACTCTGGAAGGCGACGTAGCGCGGCCGCCGCTCGCCAGCGCACTGGGATTCTGTCGCGCCAGCGCCTCAAGAAAATCATCATACGGCGTATCGCATGATGCTCGCTCGCGGCCTTATTAGCCTGAATCCACCACGCGGCTGGGCTCAACACCCTGGCGCGTCTCAGTGAAGGCGTCTAGTCTTACAGACGGTGCGCTCGCTGATTCCCTTCGCAGGAGTTCTGCCGTGATGGCTGCCGCGGTCGACCGCGCACTTGCACGCCCGGAGGTTATCTCCGGAGCTTTCCCGCGGCTTCCTCTTAGCGCCGCGGGCGCCCGCGACGCGGGCGGCGGCATAGTCGGGCATCGGTGACGTCCGCGACGTTTGGCCAGAGGCTGCCCAGCCGATGGGTAAGCCCTCGCAATCTCCTTCTTAGTGCCAGCAGAAGACGCGGGCGCGCCGGCGGTGGCAGGTTGCAGTGCTTACCGCTGTTCCGGACCTACGGCAACGTTTCGCTCGCGCCCGCGGACTGCTTGCTGCAGCCAATCTCCGAGATAGGCATGTCGCGTGGACCAGCTACTCCGCGAGGTGGCCGTCAACGGACGACGTCTCCAGCACCGCAAGGACGCCCTACGCAGCCGCACCTGGCGTTAGCCGATTCCGCGTGATCCTGATGTATCACCACATTGTGCCGGTGGAAGTCGCGCCGCTCACTTCTCCACCCGAGCAGGGGTGGTCGTTCACACATACTCCTTCCATGCTCGCTTGTCACATCGAAACCTTGAGGCGTCGGGGCCGGCGGTTCGTCTCGCTTGCGGAGTACGTCGCATCCATCGATGCACACGGCACGCCACCCACCGCCGCGGTGCATCTCACGTTCGACGATGGTTGGCTCGACAACTTTCAGTACGCGTGGCCGCTTCTCCGCGACCTAGCTGTCCCAGCCACTTTCTTCGTCACGACTCAGAACCGTGACTGTTGTCCCGATCCCCGCTATATGAGTGTGCGTCAGCTACGAGAGCTAGTCGCCGGCGGTATGACCGTTGGAGGACACACGCGAAGCCACCCCAACCTCACGGTCCTCCCGCGGGCCGCTCAACGAAGCGAGATCGCTGGCTGTAAGGCCGACCTGGAGGCGGCGCTCGGCTGTCCAGTCGACTGGTTTGCGTATCCGGGCGGAGCGTTCAACCTGGCCGTCGTCGATCAGGTGAAGGCCGCAGGGTTTCGTGGAGCGGTCTGCAGCCTTGGGCCGGCCCACAACGGGCCCGGCTCCAAATACTGGCTATTCCGGGAGATACCGGGGCAAGACCTAACGAGCCTGCGGGACAGGGCACGCGTCTGGCGTCCCACACGTCGCGTATGGGAGCTACGCGTCAAGCATCGTCTACGGTCACAGCATCTCGCTTGAGCTTGTACGCTTCTACGTACAAAGATTGGTTTCGGCGAGAGTGTTGGTCAAAATCAATATTGGCCGCCGCGATGGCACTGTCCTGAAAATCTGCCAGTCGGACCTCCGCGAAACCGGCGCGCAATAGTTCAAGTCGCAATAGCTCGTAATCCCATATGCTCCTGTGGAACCCTCGGGCATGGAATGCGCAACTGATGAGCTCGATTGGTAGGGGGCTCGAGCCCTCCTCGACGAGGCCGGAGAGGGACTGCTGATTCCGGCTCACGTAGGCGCGCATATAACGGTCGGCATCAGGGACGATGAGTCGAAACACGCCGGTGTCCTCGAGAATTCTGCATGCTTCGCGTAGAAAGATCCGAGCTTGTGCTGGATAACTCAGCATATTCAGCACATGCTCAGAAAAGACCACGGCTGCGCAGCCGTTGCCGAGAGCCAGCGGATGACCAAGCCGCTGGATGAGGTCGGCATTCCTCCTCGTATCGACGTTGACCCATCCGGCTATGGGGCTCGGCCCGCTACCGAGGTTGACCTTCAGGCCACTCGTTCGGTTTAACTGTTTGACGCGCCGACGCTGACCCAGGCTGAAGGTCGCCCGGATCTGGGTAAAAACGAGAACAAGCTCCCATCGCGCTTGCAGAAGAAATTCCTCGGAGAGACATCGAGTGGCGATGCGAACCAGCCTGTGTCGCACTTGGGGATGCATCGTCACACACTATCTAGGGGAAGCACCGGGACGCGGAGCGCATTTGAAAGCTCACTCGCAAAGCGCTCCTGCGTATGTCTCTCGCACGCGAGCGCGAGAGCGGCGGCACCTAGCCGGTTGCGCATCGCGGGGTCATCGAGCAGCGTCACGATGGCGTCAGCAAGCGCATTGGGATCGCTGGGAGCTACGGTGAGGCCTGTAACGAGGTGGCGCACGAAGTCGAGGGATCCTCCGCCAGCAGTACTGGCAATGGACGGCACGCCGTGAGCTGCTGCCTCGATGTACACAAGCCCGAAGCCCTCTCCGATCGGCGGATCGGCGCTCGGATCAGCGACGCTGGGCATCACGAACACGGCAGCTTCATCGTAAGCGCTCGCAAGTTCGCTGTCTGTGATCTTCCCTAGCAAGGTCACGTGGTCGGATAGTCCACGCTCCGCCAGTATCCGTCGAAGCCGCGAGTGATCGGGACCATCGCCAACCACGGTCCACCGAACATCGGGGCATCGCTCGAGCACAAGCGGAAGTGCATCAACGATCGTAAAGGTGCCCTTATACCGGTGTTCCGGCGTGAGCGTGCAGACGGTCAGCAAACGTAGACGGTCGTAGTCATTGCCGGGAGTGAATCGGACGGCGCCTCGATCGGTGACGACCGGATCGACTGGCAGCGGGACGACGCGAATCCGCGCGACGTCGATTGCAGCTCGGCGCGCCATCCATTGTGCAGTGAAGGTACTGATCGCCAGCAGACAGGAGCACCGTGCAACGAGCCATCTTCGCCACCTAGGCATTGGGCGCCAGACCTCGACGCCGATGCCGACTAAAGCCAGAGACGCACGAGCGATCACAGTGACGCCGGCAGCAACAGGCAAGAGACCGACGTGGAGACACACAACGTGCCTCGGTCGATTGCGGAGGGCGGCAAGCAGCGCACGGACCACGAAACCCGCCTTTGCAAGACATCGCCCGGCTGGCATAGGATCTACGCCACGGCGATAAAGGCTAACGCGGACGACGGGTCCCTCCCATGCGTTCTCAACCGCCGCGGCTACTCGCTCGATCCCGCCTCCGAACCCGATCGACGGTGTCAACAGAAGCAGCGCAGCTCGAGGCGGGAATCCGAGCACTGCTTCGTCGGCCGTTAGGAAACGTGTACAGGGTCCGTATGCCATCCGCGCCCAGAACGTGCACGAATGAACGAATTGGCGGTTCCCGCCCCCGGCAAACCGAGTCGCCTGGAAGCTACGTCGAGGCCTCGGACGCCTATGGCCGCGTCTCTCCGTCCGTTCTTGCGGCACGGGAAGCAGTATTCCGGAGCCACCGGCAGCGACGCTCACGATCGGCGACGATACCAAGCCGGAACTCGGCACAGACGAACGCACAACGAACAGACCGCCAAGTCGTCGGCCGTGCGGTCGGTCGTCACCCAAAGGCAATCGAGCCCGGATCGTGCAGTAGGCGCGTCAGGATGACTTGCTTCAACGTTCGCGATCCAACCCACCGGTGCCCGGTCTTGACACACCACGACACCGGCATCCCCAACGTGTCGCGCAGCACACAACGCTTACCCCGTGATCTGACGCTCAGCCCCAGACGGAGCCGCAGGTCTTCGATCTTCAGGGCATTTGGACTTAGTTGAGCTTCACTTCCCCTCGCCCGCAATCAGACGCGAGCGTCAGTCCCGGCTGCAGCCACTGCGCACACGAGAAGGTTCTGGGTGACGATGTGGCCTTGCAGTTCACCCGTCTCCGCCGCGAGCGCGAGTTTGAGTAGCGCTGCGATCACGTGCCAGGCCACCGCACGGACTGCGGAGGCAGCGCCCGTAACTTGCGGGCTCACCGGAAAGAACCTAACCGTGTGAAACCCCGTAGCCGCCAACGCCTGACGCAGGCTAGACGAAGTGTATGCCAGGCAGTGAGTGAGATCGCCGTATCGGTACCGGCCAGCGAACGGACTGACGCCATTAGGAGTTCGCGCGATTAACCGTCCGTTTGGCTTGAGCGCGATGGCGATCAGATCAAGCACCGACAGGACCTCAGCACGGTCGAAATGCTCGAGCACATCCAACGCAAGGATGACGTCGTAAGCGCGGGGGTTGCTGCGCAGATGATCTCGTAGATCGGCCCGCTCGACACCATTGATGCCACGAGTCTCGGCGAGACGGATCTGTTCATGACTCACATCGATGCCCCGGACACGTCGGTAACCGGCTTGGTGCAGCTCCTGAACCATCTCGCCAGCCCCACAGCCGACGTCGAGTACAGTGGTACTCCGATCGTACGGCAAGCACCGTCTTATGCTCGGTGTGAGTGCCGGAATCGGTGCAGAGTCTACGTCGCGGTGTGTATGAGTCGTTACGTACTGGGCATACAGGCGCTCACGGGGATCGTGGTGCGGCTCGCTTGGCGTGGTAGCCAACTTGGCCTCCCTGCTAGATTCGGCCGGCGGCAAGCCCGGAGCTTGGGTTGTGGTGCGTGACGGATGCTGGACGACTTTGCACGTACAAACTGCCAAACTGTCGTGGCTGGCGGCGGCTGAGTTCGAGGTCGGACGGACGGAGCTTCGAAGGGACGCTCGGGTATAGTTGCCGTCTGCGTCGCTGGGTCCAACTATAGTCGCTGGCTTCCCCCAAGACCCTCGTATCCGGATGCGCGTTGTCGTCGACTTCACGGGACCGATGAGTACCAACACTGGAGGCACGACGTATTCTTCGTCGTTGCTGCCACGCTGGGAGCGGTGCGGTGAAGATTGCGTGACGGCGGTCTTCTCCTCTGGCGAGATCCCCGCGGAACTCGCGTCGCTAGCTTGCGTTTTCGAACTTCAGTCACGCCGCCTGCCAGGGCTCAGCCCGCGAATCATTGATGTCCATCTCGGTCTACGTCGCCTGCTGTTCGAGCGAGACGCGGCAGTCGCGTACTTTCCCGGCAATTTCGTGCCGTTAGGCCTGCCCGCCGCGCTTCCAGTCGTGGTGGCGGTTCGTTCCACGCTTCATTTTGACATGCCCGCTCAAAGCGGCCGGGTACGTGGTGCCGTGCAACGCCATGCCTCGCGCCATGTGGTCGCCCGTGCTCAGCGCATCATCGTCCCCAGCTCGAAGACGGCGGATGCACTCATGCGCCACGCGGGTGCTCGTAGACGACAGCTCGTTGTTGTTCCGCATGGGGTCGACCTTGAGCTCTTCCAGCCAGGCGAGCCCGCTGAGCGCGAGCGAGATCTATTCGTGTTCGTGTCCAAGCCTTGGGACTACAAAGGGCTACACACGGTGTTTCGCGCTATGCGTGAGCTTCGGCATGGTCCTGGTCCGACGTGCGCCCCCCGATTGCTCGTGGTCGATGGGGGACTACCACCGAGCGAGCTGGCGAGTTGGGACCATCTCTGTGAGAAGCTCGATATCTCAAGCCAGGTGCGATTCGCTGGTCGCCTCGATCACCATGCGCTCAGTCGCTTGTACCGGATGGCCAGCGCCCTCGTATTGCCTTCGGCCACGGAGAGCTTCGGCAATCCAT
This sequence comes from uncultured Solirubrobacteraceae bacterium, assembly GCA_963712675.1. Lineage (GTDB taxonomy): Bacteria > Actinomycetota > Thermoleophilia > Solirubrobacterales > Solirubrobacteraceae > Palsa-465. The sequence goes on along the minus strand of CAVQJF010000010.1, from coordinate 8,074 downwards.
ACTTGGAGGCCGCAGCCTCCGGCTCGCAAGTCATCTTATCCGATGACTTGCCGCTGGGCGACATCCTCGGGGAGGCTGCTTTGCACGTACCGGCGCACGACCACGTAGCTATCGCGACGGCCATAACCCGCGTGTTAACGATGAGCGCGGCCGAGCGATGCGAGCGCTCACAACGGCTCCGGACTGCCGCCGAGGCCTTTTCGTGGGACAAGACCTTGGTCCGGACTCGTGAGGTGCTTGCAGAGGTGGTCGGCTAAGTCTCCGGACACAGCCATGTCGCATCCGCCCCTGTTGACGACTGGCATCCCACGGGCTCAGATACGTCCTCCAAACCTGCGAGCAGCGCCGCTCGAGCCGCCGAGTGGAGGCGGGCCGCGAGCGAGGACGTAAAGCTAGCCATTCCCGTCGGCTCGCTGCTGTTTCCATCTCCCATCTTTGTCATCGCAGTGTGTGGCTGTGGCCGTTAGCGACGTCGTCAATGGTGGGAGCAGGGTCTGTAAGGCAGTCAGCAGCACCTAGGAAAGTCCCGCCGGTCCGCTGCCCGGCTCTACGCTCGGCGGCGCTAACCGCATTTCCCTTCGCAATAAGGCCGCCATACAGAGCGCGACCACCGTGTAGCTAACCGTGGAAGCAATCGCGGCGCCGCGAATACCAAGGCTCGGAACAAGCAGGAGAAGCAGAATCCCCGTGCATGCGGCTCCGACCCCTTCTGCGACTGCCGGCACAAGTGGCCGGCCTAGGCCTCGCAATGTGCCGCTGAGTACGGACGACGTGGCTAGTGCCAGCGCCCCTGGCAAAAGAATGCGCATCGACGGAATGCATCCCGCAAACTTATGACCAAAAAGTAGAGGAACTAGCCATGGCGCCGTGACGAAGAAAACGCCGGCGATCACACCGGCCACCAAAAGGCATGAAGCGATCGCATACGAAAGTGACGCGCGAACTTCATCACGACCGCCCCCGGAAACACGCGCAAGCATCACTATACCTGCTGAGCTGGCCACCGGCACGATGATTTCACCAAACGAAGCGGCAACGGAGTACAGCCCGAGCAGACGGCTCGTCACTGCGATACTCAAAACCAGTTGGTCGAGCTTATACGAAATCCACCACGCTCCAAGTCCGACCAAGTTGCGCCATCCGTATGAGATGATCTGACGCACCGCCACGCGAGTGGGGCGAGCCAGTAGTCGCCGTCGATGTAATGCCATTAACACCGCCCCACATTGCACGACCGCGGCAGTGGCTGTCACTGTCGCAATCGCGCTGGCGACACGCCAGCCCAAACTAACTGCGACCACCACACCGACGAATCCGATTAGCGGATTGAGGATCCGCAAAATGCCCCAGCGGCGAATCTGGCCCGCACCCAAAACGGTTCCGACTCCGGCTCCACTAATGGTGAGCGGTAATGTCGCAGCAAACGCAATCACGAGTGGTGTCCGCGCCGGCCCGCCAAGGAGGGCGGACGCGACGACGCCTGCCACTGCGAGAGCGGTTCCAATGACGGCCGAGACCGCTAGGGCACTCGACGCAAACTGAGCACGCTCCCGCAACCGGCGCGCGCCAAAGTACGTCGCCGTGTCAGGGCCCGCCACCGCTAAGACACTCACCAGCACACCTGACCAAACAACCGCGGTGGCCAACAGTCCTCTTTGATAGGGACCGAGCGCCCGAGTGCCTACGACACCCGTAATACCCCCCAATGCGGTGATCGCAACGGTCACCGTGGTGGTCGTCGCGACCGCACGGAACAGCCCGCCGCGCATTCGCCTATCTGAGGCGACCACCCGCGAAGGTCGTTGAAAGCGCGGGCAGCGGAAGCGCGTCACAATCGTGGTGCAGTCGAGCTCTCGAGCCTGCCGCGCCCCTCTCCGCCCGCAGGAAGGAGAAGCACCGCGAGAAGCGCGACGACGGGAAGCGCCTTGGTCACCGTAGCGATTAGCTCAGGCAGGTCTGTTTCGACCGCTATGACCGCCGGTATCACCGCGTAAAGATATACGAACTGACCGCGCGGAGATTGCCACCGCTGGCGTGCCAACGTCACGCAACCGAGCACCAGACCCCAGGCAAACAGGCCGAGTACTACCCCGATGTAGCCGAAGTTGCGATAAAGGTCACCTATTTGGGTTATCTGATTCTCGCTCTGCACGCTCGGTGGCAGTTCATAGTAGGTCCGACTAAAGTCAAGGGCGGAGTTGAGGCTTGGTTTCCCGGGCCACACGGCGCGTGGAATCAGGATGATGGCCGGCAACTCGGCATAGAGCTTGCCATCGGCATATGGAAAGAGCGACGGTGTACGACTGTGGATCAGCGCGACACTATCGATCGAGCGAAAGCGGGTGGCGACATAGTTGACAGCCTTTGTCACCGCGGAGAACGGGTTCAGGGGCGGCAAACGAGATACAGAGGCGCCGAACGCGCTCGCCGCCGTCGCCTGCTGCTGTCCTCGCAACAGATTGCGTTGGAACTGGTTGGCGGGCACGATGAAAAACAGCGTGAAGATAATGCCGAGGACGATTCCCCTAATCGGCAAACGTCGACGAACGACGATGTAGGCCAAGGCAACGTACCCCAAAGGAAGGACTGCTTCGGTCTTCTGTGCGAGAAACAATCCCAGTGCAACCTCGGCGACACCAAAGGCGATCAAGGGCGTTCGATAGCGGCGGTCGTTCGTTGCGAGATAGGTAAGCGCGAGCGCGAGCACTACTAGCTTTCCGGTCAAGTCGACGAAGCTGACCAGCTCTCCAATGCTGCTGATGCTGCTTACCGTGCTTGGATTCGCTATGTACCCATATGCGCCAAGGGAAATAATCAATATCACACCGACGAACGACACACCGAATATCGTCACGAATCGAATCGGAGAGCGAGCGGCTACATCATCGATGTCAAGGTCCGGGGTAGGCCGAGGCCCAGACACAAGCCTGGCAGCGACTCCAAACGCAGCCAGACCGAGCGCCACGACGCGCAATGCACCTGCGATGTCCGCTCGGCTGATCGCCAAGTACGCGGGCGCAGGTGTGGAAACAACCCATGCGAGCGAAGTGACGCCGAGCTGCAAGATGGAAGAGAGGGCATACAAGCCGGGTGGATCGAGCCTATCCCGTCGAAGTCGCCAGGCGGTCGGCGCACCGGCCGCAACGACGAGGAAGACGCCGACCAGTACTCCGTCTGCACCGCTTCCAAGGGCGCCGTCGTACAGGGTCGGGGCAAGCAGCCCGATCGCGAGGCATCCGCTAACCACAGCCAAGCCGAGGAGCAGTCGGCCGCCAGCGTCAGAGGCCCGCGCCGGACCGGAACCCCCGGGCCGCCGTCGTCGCCCAAGCGGCATCCGAATAGCCTTGATGCTCATCCTGAGCGCGCGACGTCGCTCACAGTTCGCGAGACGGCCCCGCGGCCCAACACCTGCTTGTGAACGCGACGATCACAGCTGGCCACGATACCAACGCCGGTTAATTCTACTCAGGACGGGAGCCCGAGTGCTTCCAGCATCTGCGCGAAGCGCCGCTCGTATGTGTGCTCGCGATGGGCGCGGGCCGATGCTGCAGCACCTATCGCGTCGCGCTCGTCAGCTTCGAGCGACGCGAGACGGCGAATCTGCGCCAGCAGTTCCGGGAAATCTCTGAAGCAGCTGACCTCGGTCGGTACGCGAAACAACCTTGGTAGCTGCCGTCGCCATTCGGTGAGGACCACACCCCCGCAAGCGGTACCCTCAAACAGCCGCGCGTTCAAGCCGTCGGCCTCGTGCGTAGCGAGTGTATTCAGGACAACGCACGCGCCATGGAACACGCGTGCCTTCTCCTCCCGCTGGATCCATTTGCCGGTGAATCCGTTCGAAAGCGTGCTCTCCTGAGGAAGCCAGGGTGGCCAGCGCGGACCGTAAACAGTGACCCGGATGCCCTGCCTGGCCAAGGCTCGTAGCTGCAGGAAGCGCGTGGCATAAACATTCCCAGCTACGATGACTGTGGGTTCGCCACCGGCCCACCCGTCCCCCAGCGGCCGGTGCCAGCGAGGGTTACACGCCTCGGGCAAATAAAACGCATTGAGCCCAAGCACATTGCGGTAGCGCTCGACCACGTTCGTGTCCTTCAAAAATAGGGCGTCGTAATCGCACAGAACGTGCATCTCGCGACCCAGATTGCCGGGCGAATCCGGATACCAGAACACCACTGGACCCTCCGACGCTTTACGCACATCACGGACAAGCGGTGGACCTAGACGATAGTCGACGCTGATGACGAACTCAGGACGATGCTCTTCTGCGGCATCGACCACACGGTGATGAACAATGCGCGCGAGATTTGGTAGCGCCTGAAGCTCGCTCCGGTACCGAGAGGCCAAGCCCCCCAAACGGGCAAGTGGCCGCCGGAAGAGCTGGACCCCTCTGACATCGTGACCTAAGTCCACGAGCGAAGTCTCGACATTGTCGGCGAAGGAGTCAGGATACCGGTCACCTATAACGAGGATGCGCATCGACAGACCGCCCGAAAGAAGCTGTCGGCAGCCCTGCCGCCGACGAGGACGCGTCAGTATAGACGTTTGCGTGCGTAGACCTCTTGCGTGCGCTACCAACCATCCGCAGGCCGCTCGCGAGGTTCCTCCAGCGACGCCGCACCGAGACCTATACCTCCCTTCACTGCAAGCCGGTCAACCAGCCACCCTGGGTTACTTCTACTTTCGTACCCCATCCTTCGGGATGCCGCCTGACAACAGCACGACCATGCCGGAAATCAACAGCGCTCAACGGCCAGGCCGTCACGCCCTGCCGACAAACGCCAGCGCGGGAAGCGACGATTCCGTGCATGGATAACGCCCTCAGGATCGTTGGCACTCACGACTATTAGACCTCGTGTTGTGAGCTTAGACCGGTCGCTGCGCTACGAGGTGTCGTTCGGCCCAGACCTTGAGGACGAATAGTGCCCACGGGCGCGACCAGTAAGTACGGCCGTCGATGAACCGATTCCACACTGCACTCACCGCCGGCGCGTGGAGCACCTCAGCCACGGGTCCGCCATAGCGAGTGTCAAGAAGATGTCGTTCGACATCACGCCGTAGCCCATGCCGCATCCACACGTCGAACGGGAGTGTAAAGCCCATCTTTCGTCGTTGGACCGCCTCCGGTGGGAGGAGACCACCCAGCGCGTCAACCAGCAGTGCTTTTGGAGAAGGCCCTCCGACCTTGTAGCTCCCCGGCAGGCTGGCGAGCAATTCGACGACGTTGTGGTCGAGGAAAGGGACCCTTACCTCGACGCTGTGCGCCATGCTCATCGCGTCCGCATCTCGGAGGAGCATGTTGCGCATATAGCCCGTGAGCTCGAGATAGCTCACACGATTCGTTGAGTCTAGGCCAGGTGGCGCCGACTCGACTTCAACAGGTGGAAGTGAACGGGACTCCGAGCAGAGGATGTGTCGAGCGGCGGGTCCGAACAGCTCGCGCTGCAATTCGTAGGCCGAGCTCAAGCCGTCGGCGTTTTCCAACCAGCGCCCCAACTTCATAACGCGGTCGGACGCACGTGGCGATTGTCGCAGGAGCCGACCGGCAGGGCGCCCTATAAACGCTGGCGTGCGCGAGCGGAGTTGCTCAAGCCGTCGAACTCGAGGGAAGGTGCTATAGCCGCCGAGCAACTCATCGCCGCCTAGCCCGGAAAGTGCCACCGTGAGGCCCGCCTGACGGGCCGCTTGCGAGACCACGAACGTGTTGATCCCGTCAACCGTCGGCTGATCCATGGCCTCGATTGCCGTTGTGAGGTTCTCGAGCGGCATTTGCTCGTCAAGGCGCAGCTGAGTGTGATTGGTCCCGAGACGGGCCGAGATTGTCGTGATGAACCTCTCTTCCGAGAACTTGCGTTGCGGAAAGATCACGGAGATAGTTCGCGGTGACGCACCACTCTGAGTCGCCAATGCTGCGATCGCTGACGAGTCGATGCCTCCGCTCAGAAAAACGCCCAGGTTCACGTCGCTGATCAGATGCTGCTGCACTGTGGCCAACAGTTCGACCCGCAGACGCTCGGCCGCGTCTGCTCGGCTTTCGACGACTTGCGTTCGGCTGAAGGCATCGCGCATTGACCAGTACTCGGCAACCTGGAAGCCGTCGGATGTCCAGGTCGCGTAGTTCCCGGCCGGTAGCTCACGGACCCCATCGATGATTGTCAGTGGCTCTTGTACTGCGCCAACAGCGAGATACGAAGCCAGTCCACGCTTGCAAACACGACGGGACACCAGGCCGCTGCTCAGCAAGGCACGGACCTCTGAGGCGAACACCAGAACGTTGTCGCGCTCGGCGTAGTACAAGGGCTTGATACCGAGCCGATCACGAACGATGAGCAAACGACGCCGCCTGGCGTCCCAAATCGCAAGAGCGAACATCCCGCGAAGACGCGCGAAAGAATCGACCGACCATTCGTCGTAACATGCCAAGACGACTTCGGTGTCTGAGCCACCGCGGAACGAGTGTCCGCGACGCTCGAGCTCGTTACGCAATTCGCCCACGTTGTAAATCTCGCCGTTGAAAGCGAGGATTGCCGACGTCTCGGGGCTTACCATCGGCTGGTGACCGCGATTACTCGTGTCTTGAACTGCCAGGCGTGACGCGCACAGGCCAACGACTGCCCCGTCCATAGCCATGACTTCGCGGCCGGCGCCGTCAGGGCCTCGATGGTGCATGGAGCGGAGCATCGCGTCAAGCGGTTCCTGAAGGTCGGGCATACGATTCGTTGTAGCGATTCCCGCGATGCCACACATGCGGCCTCAGCGTAGTGGAAGCACGCCCTGGCAGGCGCTTCGCGTCTGCGTCAGAGATCAAGGCACCGTTCACCGCCGGCGTCAGCCGAGCCCGACCGGCGCGCGATTGTCGAGTAGCTGTATCACTCGTACGTGCCCGCGCCACGACCGACCGTCGCCGCTATCCGCAAGTTACCGCCTGAACATCTGTGGCCAGGAACGACGACGTCGGTTAGTGAACCGCGACTTGGTTGGAGGTGGCGAGCAGCGTGTAGCCGTCGTTGGCGTACAGCCGCAGCTCATAAGTGCCGGCAGTGCCAGGCATCGTGATCGAGCACGATCCCGACCCAGCGCGCTCGGGCCGTAGGTCTGGGTGCAGCTGCCGTCGTAAACCCAGTTCTGACCAGAATTGCCGTTCGTGCTGGCGGTCGATCCCGGAACGTAGACCCCGATCCAATCGGCTCTCGTTGGGCTGCTGACCCCGCTCCAGGAGACCGTCACCGTCCCGCCCGGCTGCACACTCGCCGGGCTCGCGGTCAAAGAGGGCCCAGCGCTCGTTGTTGTAAACGTGCCGTCCGACCCAAACGTTGTCCCAGTCGCGTTCGTCGCCTCAATCCGATAGTGATACAGCTTCCCCAGCATCAACCCTGTGAGGCTCGCCGACTCGTTCTGACTCGTCGTACCCGACCCAACACTCGGGTCAGGCGCAGCGGGCGCCTCCAGACCCGTAACTAGGTCGAAAGTGCTCGTAGTCGAAGTGGTACGTCGTAGCAGCTGCCCGTTTCGATTCACGGTCCCGGCCACAGTACGCTGACGTCGTCCCGACGCCGCTTGAGGGGCCGGTCGTCACCTTCGGCGCCGCCCGCACGCCCCACCTGGGGTCTCCGATTCCCGGTGCGGGCCGTCGTAGCCGACTGCGCCGGTGCACAGGTAGCGTCCCACCACACGAGCCGTTGCTTCCCGACGTGACGTCGTTGAACACGCTCGTGTGGGAGTAGGGCACAAGCGCCGTAGTTGGCAGGCCGCCGCAGGGCCGATGAGCGCGTAGTAGCTGGCGACGATCGGCGACGCGACGCTGGTCCCGCCGAACACCAGCCAGCCGCTCTCGCCGTTAGGTGTCGTAGACCGCAACCCCCGTGTTGGGATCCGCCTCCGCCGGAGACGTCCGCGACGGTCCGGTTCGGATGCAACCCGTGTCGTGCTGCCAGGACGGCTTCGTCACGTAACGCCGAACAGCCGCTGCCTGCACCTGACCAAGCCGTCTCGGTCCAACATTCATAGCTCCCGCTAGATGTCATCAATATCGGACGTTAGGCGCTTCAAGTTGAGGCATCCGAGGCCACTCCAGACG
>CAVQJF010000009.1:0-66748 GCA_963712675.1 uncultured Solirubrobacteraceae bacterium | reverse complement strand
AAGCTCGCCGGCAAGACGATCGGCCGCGCGACGCGATTGACCGGCCACGGATATAAAGGCGTGCAGGCGGGCGACCCGGCCGGGTACAGCACGGCGACCTGCCGGATGGGCCCGCTCGCTAGCTCTGGGCCGCGGCGAACAGCCGCGGGTCGTTCGTGATCAGGCCCGTGACGCCGAGCGCCTCGAGCGCGCGCAGCCGCGGCAGCTCATCGACGGTCCACACATAGAGCTCGCCGCCGGCGCCGGACACGGCCCGCACCAGGCTTGGCGTGACCAGCCGCCAGTGGGCCGTGATGACATCGCAGCGCCCAGCCCGGATCGCCCTGGCGGCGCGCGCGGGAAGCGCGGTTCTGAATGCGAGCAGGGCGGCGTAGGCGGGGATCCGCGTCAGCGGCGAGCGGAACGGGTCGCGGCGGACCTTCGGAGCCGTCCAGCCGAGCCGCACGGCGGCGCCGGTCGCGCGGATCGAGTCGAGGCTCTCGATGAACTGGGTGCAGATCAGCGCGCGGCCGAACAACTCGTGTTCACCGAGGGCGTCGACGACGCGCAACTCGTAGCCGGGCAGCTTGAGGTCGACCAGCAGGTCGACGCCGGTCGGCGCGAGGTGCGCGAGCCCTTCGTCGAGCGTCGCCGGCGAGCGCCGATTCGCGTCGCCGTAGTCGTGGGCGAGCAGGAGCCCGTTGCCGACCTGAAGGACGTCGAACTCGATCATGTCGACGCCGGCCGCGAGCGCGGCGTCGAAGCTCGCCAGCGTGTTGCCTGGCACGATCAGGTCGGCGCCCTTGTGGCCGACTCGGACTACCGTTGACATCCGGGGCACCAGTAGGTCGTGCGATTCGCATCTCCCTGGCCACGGGCATGCGCCGCCCCGCCGCAGCGGGGGCAAGGACGGCCGTGAAGCTTGTACACTCGCGGCTCGATCCTGCGCGGTCCCTCCACTCCCGAGCGCAGCATCCGTGGTCGCACGGCCTCGATGATCGCAAGCGCCTCGGCGTCGGATACCTGGCTCACCGGCCGCCACGGATCGATTGCCGCCTCCCAGCACCCCTCGGCCTTCCAGATGTTGCCGAGCCCGGCGACGGTCCGCTGGTCCAGCAGCGCGTCGCCGATCCCGCGCGTCGGGTCGTCGCCCCGCAGCCGGCGCAGGAACCGCTCGGCGTCGAACTCAGTGCGAGCACGTCGGGTCCGAGCGCGGCCAAGCGCTGGTCAAAGCGCGTACGTCCTCGGTCAGCAGCTCGAGCAGCGGACCGTCGAACTCGACCACCCAGCGATCGCCGGCCCGAACGATCAGCCATGCACGGCGCCCGATGCGGTCGTGCCCCAAGACATTCCACGAGCCGACCATCCCCAGGTGCGAGTGCAGCGCGAGCTCGCCCTCGAAATGGATGAACAGGTGCTTGCCGTGCGTGTCGACGCTCGTGATCGTCCGTCCCGCCAGCCGCTCGGGCCAGCGATCGAGCGAGAAGCGAGCGTGGGTCCGGATCTCATCAGGGGCGCGACCGCACAACGCGGGCCGGATCCGATTCGCGGCCCACATGATCGTGTCGCCCTCAGGCACTCAACGTCAGCCGCCGGGGCCCCTCCTGGAACCCGAGCGCGATCAGGGCCGGCCCGAGCGGTGAGCTGAGCGCGGGCTGGCCGTCGACCTTCTCGAGCGCGAGCCGCTTGATCCGGCCGTTGCGGACGTGGTCGACGAGCGCGGCGAGTGCGGGCTGGAGTCGCCCGTCGTCGGCGGCCACGAGCGTCTGCAGTCCACGGCCGCCGCGCTCGAGGTACAGCACCGGCTCGCCGCCCGAGAGCACCACGTAGGCGCCGGCCACGCGCGCGACCCGGCGGGACTCATCGAGGCGCGGCCACGCCAGTGCCGCTCCATACGGCTGTGCGGGGTCGACCGCGGCAAGGACGATCGGCTCCTCGGCGTCGTCGCGGAGCGCACGGAGTCGCTCCACCGCCCCGGGGAGCGCGAACTGCGCGCCGCCGAGTCCCTCGACGAAGTACCCGCGCCGCGCCACCCCGAGCGTCTCGAGTTGGCCGAGCTCGGGGTAGATCGCGCTGAACCCGCCGGGAACGCCCTCGGCAAGGACCTGCTCGCGGGTCAGGGTCCCGTAGCGCTCGAGCATCAGCTCGGCGCGGGCGCGGCGGCGAGCCGACGGGTCGTTCCATCGGGGAACAGCGCCGCGGTCAGCGACCACCGGCCCTGGACCTGCGCGGCGGCACCCGCGCCCCGGCGGCGCGCAGCGAAACGGCCGGGCCGGGCGGCGCGGGCCGCGGCCTGGCGCTGAGCCCGGGCGAGGGTCAGACGGGGGGCGCGCAACGGCGCGAACGCGTCGTTGGTCGCCTCGCCGGCCCAGACGAGGTCCCACAGCGCGTCTTGCAGCTCATCCGGCGCGAGCTTGACATCGACGAGCAGGTCGGTGAAGAAGCAGGCGCCGGCGAGGAGCCGATCGCGGACCGCCGCATGTGCGGCGCCGTCCGTCGGCGCTCCCGCGCGGGCCGCCGGCGAACCGAGCAGCGCCGCATCCTCGCGGAAGTACAGCGCCACGCGGCCCGAATTGCGCCCGAGCGCGCCCGCGCCGACCCACACGAGCTCCCCGCTCGCGCACAGCTGGTCGATCCAGGCGGGCGAGTACGCGCCGACCCGCCGCGGCACGACGTCGCGCTCCCAGACATCAGCCGGCAGCGGGAGGCCCTGCAGTGGCACGAGCGCCTCGCGGAGGCGGTCGATCCCGGCGCCGCTCGCGGGATGGCGGTCGACGCCCTGCCAGGCGGGCAGCAGCCGCGCGAGCGCGCGCTGGTCGGCGGGCTCGATCTCCGCGCGCAGCACCGCCAGGGAGGCGCGTCGCAGGCGCCGCAGAACCTCGGGATCGCACCACTCGCGCTCGGAGCCGCCGGGTCGGAGCTCACCCTGGACGAGCTCGCCGTCGCGCTCGAGCTCGCGCAGCACGGCCGGCGTGTCGATCGCGTACCTCGCCTTGACGTCGGCGGTCGTGAACGGCCCGTGCGTGATCGCGTACCGCTTGACGAGCCGGGTGAGCGCGTCGGGGACGTCCTCGAGGAACGCCGCGGGCAGACCGCCGGCCGGTGCCGCCCCGAGCGCGTCGCGATAGAGCCCGGCGTCGGCGGCATCGATCCAGCGCTCCTCGCCGCCGATCCTGACCCGGGTCGCGCGACGCTCGTCGCTGCAGCGCGCTGAGCAGCTTCGCTGCGTCGATCGCCGGGAGCGTCCGCGCCGCCGCCTCGGCCACCGTCAGGTCCCCGACCCGCCGCAGCACGTCGTGGAGGCCGTCGCGGGTGGCGGCTTTCGCGAGGTCGGTCAGGCACTGGAGCTCGTCCTCGACGCGCGCGAGCGCGCCCGGGTCGATCAGGTCGCGGAGCTCCTCCTGGCCGAGCAGCTCGCGGAGCAGGTCGCGGTCCAGCGACAGCGCCGCGGCGCGCCGCTCGGCGTTCGGCGTGTCGCCCTCGTACATGTAGGTCGCGACGTAGTCGAACAAGAGACTTGAGGCGAACGGGGACGCGGTGGCGGTCTCGACCTCGACCAGGCTGATCTCGCGGCGGTGGAGCTTTCGCAGCAGCTCGGTCAGGCCGGGGACGTCGAGGACGTCGCGCAGGCACTCGCGGTAGGTCTCGAGCACGATCGGGAACTCGCCGTACTTCTTGGCGACCTCGAGCAGCGACTGCGACTTCAGCCGCTGCTGCCACAGCGGCGTGCGCTTGCCGGGCCGCGCGCGCGGGATCAGCAGCGCCCGGGCGGCGTTCTCGCGGAAGCGGGCGCCGAACAGCGCGCTCGAGCCGAGCTCGCGCACGACCATGTCCTCGAGCTCGTCGGGCTCGATCATGATCATCTCCGCGCCCGGCGGTTCCTCGGCATCGGGGAGGTGGACGATGATCCCGTCGTCGGAGTAGATCGCGTCGGCCTCGAGCCCGAGCTCGTCGCGGATCCGCGCCGACAGAGCGAGCCCCCATGCGGCGTGGACGCGACCGCCGAACGGGCTCAGCACGCACAGCCGCCAGTCGCCGATCTCGTCGCGGAAGCGCTCGACGACGATCGCCCGGTCGGACGGGATCACGCGCGTCGCCTGCTGCTGTTCCTGGAGGAAATCGATCAGGTTGGTGGCGGCGCGGCGGTCGAGGTCGTAGCCGTCCTGCAGCTGCTGCGGCGTGTAGTTGACCGCTTCGCGCGCGAACGCGCCGATCGCCTCGCCGAGCTCCTTCGGGCGCCCGATCCCGTCGCCCTTCCAGAAGGGGACCGCGCCGGGGAGGCCGGGCGCCGGCGTGACGATCACGCGGTCGCGGCCGATCTCCTCGATCCGCCAGGTGGTCGCGCCGAGCAGGAACGTCTGGCCCGGCCGCGCCTCGTAGACCATCTCCTCGTCGAGCTCGCCGACGCGGCGGCCGTCCGGCAGCGTGACCGCGAACAGCCCGCGGTCGGGGATCGTGCCGGCGTTCGTGACCGCGAGCTGCCGGGCGCCCTTGCGAGCGCGGATCGTGTTCGCGACGCGATCCCAGATGATCCGCGGTCTGAGCTCCGCGAACTCGGACGATGGGTAGCGGCCGTCGAGCATGTCGAGCACGTTCTCGAGCTGCGCGCGACTCAGCTCCGCGTAGCTGTAGGTGTTCGTGACGAGCGCGTACAGGTCGTCGATGTCGATCGTTCCGTCCTCGCCGGCGGCGGCCGCGATCGCGACGATCTGCTGGGCGAGCACGTCGAGCGCGTTGCGCGGCACGATCGTCGTCTCGATCAGGCCCTCGCGCATCCGTTTGGCGACCACCGCGCACTCGAGCAGATCGGCTCTGAACTTCGGGAAGATCCGGCCGCGGGAGACGTCGCCGACGTTGTGTCCGGCGCGCCCGATCCGCTGCAAGCCGCGGGCGACGGATTTCGGCGACTCGACCTGGATCACCAGATCTACCGCGCCCATGTCGATCCCGAGCTCGAGGCTGCTGGTCGCCACCAGGCACGGAAGCTCGCCCGATTTGAGCAGTTCCTCGACGACCGTCCGCTCCTCGCGCGCGAGCGAGCCGTGGTGCGAGCGCGCGATCTCCTTCTCGGCCATGTCGTTCAGCCGCAGCGCGATCCGCTCGGCGGCGCGACGGGCGTTGACGAACAGGATCGTCGAGCGGTGCTGTTCGATCAGCTTGAGCAGCTCCGGGTAGATCGCGGGCCAGATCGACTTGCGCGTCGCCTCGGTGCCACCAACAAGCGGATCGAGCTCGGGGGCGGTGCTTCCAGCGTCCGGCTCGACCATCGACTCGACCGGCACGTGGATCTGGAGGTCGAGCTCCTTGCGCACCCCCGTGTCGACGATCCGGCAGGCGCGGTTCGGCCCGACCATGAACCTGCCGACCTCCTCGAGCGGGTTCTGCGTCGCGGATAGCCCGATCCGCTGGACATCCCGGCCGGCGGTTTTGCTCAGCCGCTCGAGCGTCAGCGCGAGATGCGCACCGCGCTTGGTCGAGGCGACCGCGTGGATCTCGTCGATGATGCACCAGCGCGTGTCGGCGAACAGCTCCTGGGCTCGGCCGGTCAGCATCAGATACAGCGATTCCGGAGTCGTGATCAGGATGTCGGGCGGGTGGCGGCGCATCTGCTCGCGCTCTTTTTGTGGCGTGTCGCCGGTGCGGACCGCGACCTTGAGCTCCGACTTGATCCCTCTGAGCGGCGCGCGGAGGTTGCGCTCGATGTCGTACGAGAGCGCCTTCAGCGGCGACACGTAGACGAGGCGGATGCCCTCGGTCTCCGGCGGCTCGTCGCTCAGGCGGTCGATCGCCCACAGGAACGCCGCGAGCGTCTTGCCCGAGCCGGTCGGGGCGCTGATCAGGACGTGCTCGCCGGACGCGATCGCGGGCCAGGCTTGGGCCTGGGCGGGCGTCGGCGCCTCGAAGGCGGCTTCGAACCAGTCGCGTACGCGGGGCGTGAAACGGGTGAGTGGCACCTGTAGTGCCAGCGTACCGAGCCGGGATTACGCGGTTTCAGGCGTCATGAACGCCACGTGGGTCTTGAGGCCGGCGGCGCGATCGAGGGTCGCGATCCGGCGGCCCGGTTGGACCGCGTCCTTGATCGGCTTCAGGTGCTCGCCGAGCCTCGCGGCGAGGGCGTCAAGGTCGTTCGCGATCAACGTCACGCCCCAGAAGCGGGCCGGGCCGGGCGGCATGTGCGTGGCCTCGACCAGCTCGAGGATCGCGGGTCCGAGGCGGCGGAACCCCTGGCGGAAGCTGCCCGCGTCGCGGACTCGTCTGAGAGGCATGCCGGAGGCCTCGAGCGCTTGCGTCGTGCGATCGAAGTCTGGGGTCACGATGACGAAGTGGTCAATCCCTGTGACGCCGTTCGGGTGCGTGATGAACGGCGGCTGGTGAAGGGTTGGTGGGATGGTGTTCACGCCGTCGATGGCGTCCGTGGGCGGGATGTCTTCGATCGCCAGGGCTGGCGCCTCGGCTCCGGGGTGGATCGAGACGCTTTCGAACTGGATCGCGTTCTCGGCGACCGCGAACCCCAGCGCTGCCCACGCATTTGGCGGATCGACGACGTGCAGCTCTGCGAGTCGGGGGCTCATGTTGGTTGTCCGTTAACTGGCGTATTCCGCCAGTTAAGGGACAAGCTCCCTCGCGTGGGAGAAGATCGCGTCGAGCATGGGCTCGGTGAGGCGGCCGGTGAACGTGTTCTGCTGCGAGACGTGGTAGCAGCCGAGGAGCTCGTAACGGCCCACAGCCGCCTGCGCCCCGTGGGCGAACCGTGGGCGGGGCCGGGGGGCGTCGAGCAGCCGCAGCGCGGCGTCCCAGGCGAAGCCGCCGAGGCAGACGATGACCCGCGCGCGCGTGAGCAGGGCGAGCTCCGAAGCGAGCCACGGCAGGCAGTTGTCGCGCTCGGCGGGCGTCGGTTTGTTCGCCGGCGGGGCGCAGCGGACCGCGGCGGTCACCCAGCAGTCGCTCAACGTCAGCCCGTCGTCGCGCGAGACCGACGCGGGCTGCGAGGCGAACCCGGCACGGAACAGCGCCGCGAACAGCCAGTCCCCGGAACGGTCGCCGGTGAAGATCCGCCCGGTCCGGTTGCCGCCGTGCGCCGCCGGCGCCAGGCCGAGCACGACCACCCGCGCCGACGGGTCGCCGAACCCGGGCAGCGGCCGCCCCCAGTACGTCTCTGATGCGAACGAGGCTCGCTTTACGCGCGCGACCTCCTCGCGCCACGCCACCAGCCGCGGGCAGCGCCTGCACTCGACGACCTCCCCTTCGAGCTCGTCGAGCGTCACGCGCGTTCGGCGAGCGGCGGCGCGAGCACTCCGTCGATCAGCCGGTCGATCACGGGGGCGAGCTCCATCACGTCGTTGGGCTCGCCTAGACGCACCTGACGTGAGACGAGCTCGCTGACCGCGCCGACGATCGCGAACGCGTCGTGCGGGGAGGCGAAGCGCGGGATCAGTCCGCGACGCGCGGCGGAGGCGTTCTCGGCGTCGAGCACGTCGGCGAACATCTGCATCACCTGGTCGCGGCGCGCGGCGACCGCCGGTCCGGCGCCGATGATCTCGACCAGCAGCGTCTGGGCGAACTCGGGGTGCTCGGTGATCGAGCTCAGGTACGCGCGCGTGGCCGCGCGCATGCGCGCGCCCGCGTCGCCTCGACCGGCGTCGCGCTCCGCGTTGCGGGCAGCGGTCGCGATCCCCTCGGCCACGACCTCGGCGGCGCGGTCGAACAGCGCGATGATGCACTCCTCCTTGTTGGAGAAGTGCTCATAGAAGGTCGCCTTGGACATGCCGGCGCGGCGACTGATCGACTCCGAGGTGGCGCCGGCGTAGCCGCGCTCGGCGAATTCGAGCGCCGCTCCGCTGAGCAGCCTTTGGCGTTGCAGCGGCAACCGCACTTCCGGTGGTGGCGCATGCCGCCCCCTCGCGGGTGGCGTGTTGTCCAGCACTCCTGGCTCCGAATCAGGCCTTCAGCGGCCGTCCGTAGTGGCGCTCGTAGTAATCACGATACGCGCCTGAGCGGATCGGTTCCCACCACCAAGCGTTGTCGCGGTACCAATCGACGGTCGCCGCGAGCCCTTCCTCAAACCCCATCCGCGCGGACCATCCGAGCGCGCGCAACTTCTCTGACGACAACGAATACCGACGGTCGTGGCCGGGTCGGTCGGTCACGTACTCGATCAGCGATTCATCGGCTCCAGTGCAGGACAGGATCCGCCGCACGACGGCGATGTTCTCGCACTCGTCGGGGCCGCCGCAGTTGTAGGCCTGCCCGGGCACGCCGTCTGCCAGCACGCATCCGATCCCCCGCCCGAAGTCCTCGACGTACAGCCAGTTGCGCACGTTGAGGCCGTCGCCGTAGACCGGCAAGGAGTCGCCGGCGAGCGCGTTCAGGATCATCAGCGGGATCAGCTTCTCGGGGTACTGGCGCGGGCCGTAGTTGTTCGAGCCGCGGCAGATCACGGTCTCGAGCCCGTACGTCTCGAAGTACGACGCGACCAGCAGATCGGCGCCGGTCTTGGTCGCACTGTACGGCGACGAGGGCGCCAGAGGCGACTCCTCGGTGAACGAGCCCGACTCGATCGAGCCGTACACCTCGTCGGTCGAGACCTGGACATAGCGCAGGCCGGCGGAGCGCGCCGCCTCGAGCAGCACGTGGGTCCCTTGCATGTTCGTGACGAGGAACGCCTCGGGACCCGAGATCGACCGGTCGACGTGCGTCTCGGCGGCGAAGTTGACGATCGCCTCGCAACCGTCGAGCGCCTCGGCGACGGCGGCGGGGTCCTCGATCGCCCCATGGACGAAGCGGATGTCGAGCCCGTCGAGGTTCTCGCGACGGCCCGCGTAGGTGAGCTTGTCCAGCACGGTGACGTCGTCTCCGTGCTCGTCCAGGCGCAACCGAACGAACGTCGAGCCGATGAAGCCGGCGCCTCCGCAGACCAGGAGTCTCATGCCGACCCCACCCTCACCGCCATGAACGAAGCCAGCCCCGACTGCCACGGGCGCAGCGCCGGCACCGAACCGCCGCGCTCGGAGCGCAGGACGCTGTACGCCGGCCGCGGAGCGGGCCGCGGGAACTCATCGGTCGAGCACGGCTCGACCTCGCAGGCGAGCGCGGCGGACTCGACGATCGCCGCGGCGAACTCGTACCACGAGCACTGACCCGCGGCCGCGACGTGGACGACCCCGTCGAGCGGCTGCTGTGCAAGCGCGAGGAGCGCCTGCGCGAGATCGCCCGTGAACGTCGGACAGCCAACCTGGTCATCGACCACCCGCAACCGGTCGCGCTCGGACGCGAGTCGCATGATCGTCTTCGGGAAGCAGGGACCGCCGGCGCCGAACAGCCACGAGGAGCGCACGATCGTGTGCGCCGCCGGCGCGGCCCGCGCCACCGCCAGCTCGCCGGCGAGCTTCGAGCGTCCGTACGAGGACTTCGGCCCGGTCGGGTCCGACTCGACATAGGGCGAGGTCTTCAGGCCGTCGAACACGTAGTCACTCGAGACATGGATCGTCCAGGCTCCCGACGCCTTCGCCGCGGCGGCGACGTTGCCGGCCCCGGACCCGTTCACGGCGAGGGCCGCATCAACGGCAGCCTCCGCGCCGTCGACGTCGGTCCACGCCGCACAGTTGACCACCACGTCGGGATTCACGCCCGCGAGCGCCGCGGCGACCGCGGGTCCGTCCGTGATGTCGAGGTCGGCGCGAGGGAACGCGTGGACATCGTGCCCCGACGCCGCACCGGCATCCGCCAGATCCAGCCCCAGCATCCCCGCTGCGCCTGTAATTGCGAGCCGCATCGGCCGCGAAGCGTAGACGCTCCATTTGGCTATGGCACGGCAGTCGCAGAACGGGTACACCTAGTGACCTACATGGCGATCGAGGACTACCAGGTGCCGTCGGGCTGCCTCGACGAGCTGCTCGACGAAGACGGGGTTCCGCGGGCACACGCGAGCGAGCTGCTCGCAACGCTCGAGCGGCTCGGGCCCGAGGCACTCGCGGCTGCCGGCCGCAGACGCGACGCGATCTTCATGCAGCAGGGGATCACGTTCGAGGTCGCCGGCACCGACGGCGCTCGCCGCGACCGCGCGTGGCCGCTCGATCTCGTCCCGAGAGTGCTGCCCGCCAACGAGTGGACGACGATCAAGCGTGGCCTGGCGCAGCGGATCCGGGCGCTGAACGCGTTCGTCGATGACGTTTACCACGCGCACGAGATCGTGCGGGCCGGGATCGTGCCCTGGTCGCTGATCGTCAGCCGCCCGAGCTTTGCGCGGCCGGTCCACGGCGTCCGTCCCCCGGGCGGCGTCTACTGCCATGTCTCCGGCTGCGACCTGGTTCGCGGCGGCGACGGCCGCTGGCGGGTGCTCGAGGACAACGTCCGGACGCCGTCGGGAATCTCGTACGTGCTCGAGAACCGAGTCGCGATGACGCGCCTGATGCCGGATCTCTTCGCCGGCCACCGCGTGCGCCCCGTGGAGCACTATCCGACGCTGCTGCTCGAGGCGCTGCGGGCCGTCGCGCCCGCCGGGGACGGCGAGCCGACGATCGTCGTGTGGACGCCCGGACCGCTCAACGCGGCGTACTTCGAGCACGCGTTCCTCGCGCGCCAGATGGGCGTCGAGCTGGTGCAGGAGGCCGATCTGGTTGTCCGCGATGCGGTCTGTTACATGCGGACTACGGCCGGACTGCAGCGGGTCCACACGATCTATCGCAGGCTCGATGACGACTTCATCGACCCGCTCGAGTTCCGCCCCGACTCCGTGCTCGGCGTGCCCGGTCTCGTCCGCGCCTACCGCGCCGGCACGGTCGCGATCGCCAACGCGATCGGCACCGGCGTCGCCGATGACAAGGCGGTCTACCACTACGTCCCGGAGATGATCCAGTTCTACCTCTCAGAGGAGCCGATCCTCGCCAACGTCCCGACCTATCTGCTCAGCGACGACAAGGTCCGGGCACACGTTCTCGGACGGCTGGACGAACTGGTGATCAAGCCGACGTCCGAGTCGGGCGGCAAGGGGGTGTTCATCGGCCCGCACGCATCGACCGCCGAGCGCGAGCGCCAGGCGCGGCTGATCGAACGCGATCCCGACCGGTACATCGCCCAGGAGCTCGTGCACCTGTCGACGGTTCCGACCGAAACCGGCGACGGCAAGCTCGCGCCGCGTCACGTCGACCTGCGCCCGTTCGCGCTGTTCGGGGAGGAGATCAGGATCGTCCCAGGCGGGCTGACCCGGGTCGCGCTGCGCGAGGGGTCGATGATCGTCAACTCATCCGCGGGCGGTGGCTCCAAGGACACGTGGGTGCTCGACGACGGCGACGACACCGTCGAGCGGCAGGACGCCGGCACGCTCCCCGCTCATCGTGCGCCCCCCCGCCTTCCGGATGTCCGCTACGGCGGCTGGCACGGGCAAGAGCAGCAGCAACAGCAACAGCAACAGTCCTCCGCGGGACATCCGGTCCCGCGTTCTGATCGGAATGCTCGGCGTCCAGCCTCGACTAAACCTTGTTAGCCCGGATCGCACAGGAGCTGTTCTGGCTGGGGCGTGATCTGGCCCGTGCCGAGCACACCGCACGGATGCTCGACGGGGCGTTCCACGCGGACGTCGCGGGCGCGCCGGGTCAGCGAGGGATGGCGCTGAGCTGGGAGGGTGTGCTCACGATCATCGGGGCGAAGCCGCCCGCTCCAGGCGAGGATGCGCCGCCGGTCGCGGCGTTCGGTCGCAGCGAGGTCGCGCGGCTGCTGACGCTCGAGACCGACAGCCCGGCGTCGATCGTCTCATGCGTCGCCCGCGCGCGAGAACGGGGCCGGACGCTCAGGGATGTGATCTCGACCGAGATGTGGGAGGCGCTCAACTCGTTCTACCTGTCGCTCGGTCGCTATGACCTCCAAGCGGCACTTGTGACCGGCCCGTACTCGGTCTACCAGGAGGTGAAGGAGCGCTGCGCGCTGTTCTGGGGACTTGGCGGGCGGACGATGCTCCACGACGAGGGCCGGTCGTTCCTCGAGGCCGGCGGCCGGATCGAGGATGCCGACATGGTGCTGCGGATGCTCCGCGTCGCGGCGCCCGCTGAGACGCAGTTCTCCGAAGCCGGCCACGAGGGCGAGGCGCTCGCCGTGTTGCAGGCGATCGGCGGCCTTCAGGCCTACCGCCGGGCGGTGCGGTACGCCCCGACGCTCGCGCTCGTGGCGCGCTTCCTGCTGTACGACAGCTCGTACCCAGGATCGGTCGCGTTCGCGGTCGATGCGCTGTGCGGCGAGCTTACAACCGCCGACGCGCAACCGCGCTCCTCACCGCCGGTGCTGCGCCTCGGCCGACTGCTCGCCGACCTCGAGCTCCAGCGCCGGACGCTCGAACATGACGGCCCGCTCGAGGCAACGCTCGCGCGGGTACAGGACGAACTCGAGCTCGTCGACCGGGACATCGGGGACCGGTATTTCGCGATCGCCGCGCTCGCCGCGGTACATCTGTAGGCGGCGTCATGATCTCCGAGATGAACTTTGCGATCCACTACGTGACGAGCTACAGCTATGACGCCGAAGTCGTCGACAACCTCAACGCACTGCGGGTGAAGCCGGCGGCGAACTCGCGCCAGCGCTGCGACGAGTTCAGCGTCCGGCTCGATCCCGAGGTCCGCCTGCACCGCCACGACGACTATTTCGGGACCGACGTGGTGGAGTTCGAGGTCCCGCGGCCGCACCGGAAGCTGACAATCGACGTCCGCGCGCGCGTCAGCACGAAAACGCCACCGGAGCCGCCCGAGGCGCCGTGGGAAGCGCTCAGCGAGCCCGCCTACCGCGAGGCCGCGGGCGAGTTCCTGCTGCAGACCGACGACGCGCCCTCGCACCAGGCGCTGAACGAGCTGCTTACGACGACCCGCGCGGCGCCGAACCCGCTCGCCGCGGTAACGCTCGTCTCGGAGCTGATCCCCGACCGGTTCGAGTACCGCCAGGGCGCGACCTACGTCGACTCGACGATCGAGAACCTGCTCGAGGCCGGCGCCGGCGTCTGCCAGGACTTCGTGCACATCGGCCTGTGCGTGCTGCGCCACCACGGGATCGCGGCGCGATACGTGTCCGGATACCTGTTCGCGAGCAAGGGCGGCGACGGCGAGGAGTCAGTCGAGGTCGACACCCACGCCTGGATCGAAGCGCTGCTACCCGTGCTCGACGGCGGCGAGCCGGCGTGGATCGGCGCCGACCCGACCAACCGCGGCCTGGTGGGCGAGAATCACGTCAAGATCGGCCACGGGCGCCAGTACGCCGACGTGCCACCGATCAAGGGTGTCTATCGCGGCGGAGCTGAGGCGCAGCTCGAAGCGCATGTGACGATGACACGACTCGATCGCGGCGATCCGGCTTCGATCGCCAGAGCTTGAACGGCTAATCACCCCAGAAGTCGGGGATCATCTCGCCATCTCCGCCCTCGGGGCGGTCGTTGCCGACGGCGATCAGCTCCATGCCGTCGGGGCCGGCCGAGAACGCGCGAGCGACTTGCGGCGCTACTCGGACGACGTCCCACTGGCGCAGATCACGCACCTCGTCGTTGAGCCGGATGCTGCCGGAGCCGGCGACCACGACGTAGGCCTCCTCCTGCTCGCGGTGGCGGTGGCCGATCGGCGAGCGGAAGTCGGGACCCATCCGGAAGTACGTGACACCGAGGTGCTCTGACTCGATCGCGCCGCGGCCGAACCGGGCTTCGATGTCCTCGGGACGCTCCGCGGCGAGGTCGTCGAGCTCTTTCAAGTTCACATGTTTGTAGTCGGACATGGCAGCAAGCGTAGTAGGGTCGGCAACCATGGCAGAACGAACTCAATTCAAACCAGGGACCTTCAGCTGGGCCGACCTGTCGACACCCGACCAGGACGGAGCGAAGGCCTTCTACACCGCGTTGTTCGGATGGGACGTGCAGGACAACCCGGTCGGCGACGAGATGGTCTACATGATGATGATGGTCGGCGACAAGCCGGTCGCGGCGATCTCGCCCCAACCTCAGCAGCAACGCGAGATGGGCGCACCCCCGATGTGGAACTCGTACGTCACCGTCGAGAACGCGGACGCCGCCCTCGAGAAGGCGAAGGAGCTCGGCGGCACCGTGCACGCGCCGGCGTTCGACGTGATGGACGTCGGGCGGATGGGAGTCGTGGCCGATCCGCAGGGCGCGTTCTTCGAGGTCTGGCAGCCGAAGGCCCACATCGGCGCGGGCCTGGTCAACGGCCACGGGATGCTGTCGTGGAACGAGCTGCACACGACCGACCTCGAGGACGCGACGCGTTTCTACACCGGGCTGTTCGGCTGGTCCACGTCCGACATGGACATGGGCGGCGACACGTATCGCATCGTCTCGGTCGACGGCCACGGCAACGGTGGCCTCAGCACGATGCTGATGCCGGGCGCGCCGCCGCACTGGCTCGTCTACTTCGGCACCGATGATCTCGGCGCGAGTGCTGCGAAGATCTCAGAGCTCGGCGGCACGGTCGTGCAGCCGCCGATGGAGATCGGCGAGGGCAACTCGATCGCGGTCGCGCAGGACCCGCAGGGCGGCTGGTTTGCGCTCTATGCGGGGAACTTCGAAGACTGAGCCAGGCATACTGGGGGGCGTGCGCCGGACCGCACTCAGCCTCGCCGCCCTGGCGCTCGTCTCGGCGCTCGTCGCCGCCGGTTGCGGTTCGTCGGCGACGAGTAGCCATCGGGCCGCCGCCTCCAGCGGGCCCGCTTTCACCGCACGCGCCCACCCGCAGGCCGTGGAGCCGGTTGCGGGCGCTGCGCCGCCGGCCTCGGGCGGCGGCGGTGCGCAGGTCGGCGTCGACTCAAGCGGCGGCGCGCTCGCGCAGCCGGTCTCGAACTCGGAGGTTCGCGCCGAGCTCGCGGCCAGTGGCCTGTCTGCCAACACGGATCAATCGACGCTGACGCCGAACCTGCTCGCGATCGCCCCGATCGGCGCGCCCGCGGAGGTGCAGGCCGTGATCAACGCCGGCAACGAGATCGCCCACCTCCCCTACCACTGGGGCGGAGGCCACGGGACCTACGAGGACACGGGCTACGACTGCTCAGGGTCGATCAGCTTCGTGCTCGCAGCGGCGGGTCTCCTGAACGGGACCGAGACCTCGGGCCAGCTGATGTCCTACGGCGACTCCGGGCCGGGCAAGTGGATCACGATCTACGCGACCCAGGGCCACACGTTCATGTATGTGGCCGGGCTGCGATTCGACACCGTCGCGCTCGCGCAGGACGGGTCGCGGTGGTCGAACCGCTCGGCGACCGAGGGCGGCGGGTTCGTCGCCCGCCACCCGCCCGGCCTCTAGCGGGGCCTCGAGCCCGGCCTCGACTTACGCCGCCGCCAGCTCCAGCTCGCCGCTGAACTCGAGCAGCAACTCGGTCACGCGCTCGGGCGCCTCGACCTGCGGGCAGTGACCGATCCCCTCGAGCAGCTCGAGCCGTGAATCCGGCACGGCTTCAAGCAACCGTTTCGCGCCGCGGTGGAACACGAGCCGGTCGCGGTCGCCCCACACAAGCAGCACCCGCGCAGCGATCCGGTCGAGCTCGAACGGGTCCTTCAGCTCGGGCAGCATGCGGTGGGCGGTGTCCAGATAGTGGGCGACGCGCGAGCGCTCGCGGTGGTGGTAGGTGAACGCCGACACCACCTTCTGGTCGATCGCGGCGGGGTGGGCGAACGCGAGCTGACGGTAGAGCCGCGCCACCGCAGCCCGCAGCACGACGCCCGGCACCGGGGTCGGGAGCGCCAGCAGCGAGTGCAGCACGGGGTCGCGCTGGATCAGGTACAGAAGACGGGTCATCTCGAGTCCCGCCGGCGCGATCCCGACGACGCCCGCGAGCCACTCCGGGTGGCGCTCGGCGAGGCGCAGCGAGACGCAGCCACCGAGCGAGTTGCCGATCGCGATCAGCGGCTTGCGGGGACGGCCGGCCGCGTAACGCGCCGCGGCGGCGGCGAACGCGTCCAGCTGGGGCAGGATCGGATCGTTGGTCAGACGATCGGCGGTCCCGAAGCCGGGCAGGTCGACAGCCACCGCGCGGTGACCGCGCCGGGAGAGCTGCGCGAGCATCTGGCGCCACGTGTCGGCGCTGTCGGCGTAGCCGTGGAACATCACGATCGGGACGCCGTCGCCCTCTAGCTCGAGCACGCGGGTCTCATAGCCCGCGAGGCTCATCCGGTGTTCGAATAACGGCTGGATCATCCGGCGGCGACGGCGGCTGGCTCCGGGGTCGAGTACGGCACGAAGTCACGGCGGCGAATGAGCACGAGCGCAAGGCCCGCGCCGACGAGCGCGACGATCCCGCCGATCAGCAGGATGTCGTTCATCGCGCTGGTGAACGCGCTGTGGATCGCGGCCGCGGCCTGGGCACGCTGCCCCAAGGGCACCCCGGCGATCACCTTCTGGGCGCCGCCGGCGGCGACTGCGTGGCCGATCGTGGCCGCCTGCCCGGCCGCGGGCGTGCCGGCGAGCTTGGGCACGAGCTTGGTGGAGATGACGTGTTCGAAGACCGCGCCGAGCACCGCGATCCCCGTCGCGGTCCCGACCTGCCGGAACGTGTTGTTGATCCCGGAGGCCATCCCGCTGTGCTCAGGCGCCACCACCCCGAGCGACGTGGAGGCGAGCGCCGGGTTGATCACGCCGACGCCGCCGCCGGCGATCACAAAGCCCGCCAGCAGCGAGGTCCAATGCGAGGACGCCGTCAGGCCGCGCATCAACAGCAGCCCGATGCCGACCGCCAGCATGCCGACGCCCAGCAGGACGCGGGCGGGGACGCGATCGGTGAGCCGGCCCGAGAGCGCGGCGAGGAAGAACGAGACGATCGTGAATGGGAGGAACCGGAGCCCGGTCTGCAGCGGCGAAAGGTTGAGGATCGTCTGCAGGTACAGCGTCAGGTACAGGAACATCGCGAACATCGCGGCCGACAGCGCGAGGGCGACGACCGAGGCGCCGCTGAACGTCGGCTTGCGGAACAGCGACACGTCGAACATCGCGTCGTCCTGCACGAACTGGGAGATCACGAACACGCACAGCAGCACGACGGAGGCTGCGAACAGCGACACGATCAGCGAGCTCCCCCAGCCGTTGCTGTTGCCGCGGATGACCGCCAACACGAACGCGAACAGCGCGGCCGTGAACGAGACCGTCCCGATCCAGTCGATTCTCCGGTCGCCGGGGTTGTGCGACTCCGCGACCTTCGCGAGTGCCAGCGCGATGCAGGCGCCCCCGATCGGCACATTGATGTAGAAGATCGAAGCCCAGCCGAAGTCCTCGGTCAGGAAACCCCCGAGCAGCGGTCCGACCGCGGCCGAGACGGCGATCGTCGCTCCCCAGGCGCCGAACGCGGTGCCGCGGTCGCGCCCGTGGAATTCCTGCGCGAGCAGCGCGAGCGAGGTCGCGAACATCGCCGCGCCTCCGAGCCCCTGGACGCCGCGCATGATCAGCAGGAACAGCGCGCTCGGCGACAGCGCGCAGAACAACGACGCGATCGAGAAGATCGCGAGACCGATCGTGAACACCAACCGCCGGCCGAGCAGGTCGGCGAGCGTCCCGGTGGTCAGCAGGACGGACGCGAGCATCAGCGAGTACGCGTCGATCACCCACTGGATGTCGGAGAAGCTCGCGTGCAGGTCCGACGCCATCTTCGGCAACGCGACGTTGACGATCGTGATGTCCAGCAGCAACATGAACGTCGCGACGCAGACGACGAGCAGCGTCCACCACTTACGTTCCATAAGCATTTGATCCTATTGGTTCGGCCACACGGCTGGCCGCGCGGCCAAGCCTGCCCGCCTACGCGAGGCCGTAAACGGGGATCGCGGCGCCGCTTGTCGGCTTGGAGTCGTCCGACAACAGGTGCGCGATGACCCCGGCGATCTCGGCCGGCTTGACCCAGCGGTCATGCTGGGCGTTTGGCATCGAGCCCCGGTTCGCGGGGGTGTCGATCACGCTCGGGAGGATCGCGTTGCAACGGACGTGGTCCTCGCGGTACTCGACCGCAACCGTGTGGGCGAACGCGATCACCGCCGCTTTGGAGGAGACGTATCCGGCGGCGCCCTTGAACGGCTGCAACGCCGCACGGGTCCCGACGCACACGATCGAGCCGCCACCGGCCGCGACGATGTGAGGCAGCACCGCCTGCGTCATCAGATACGTCGGGCGCAGGTTGAGCCGAAACTGGGCCTCGAACTCCTCGATCGGGGCCTCGCCGACGCGCGCGCCGACGGCGAATCCACCGACCAGGTTGACCAGGCCACGCAACGGCGCCGCCTCGTCGCCCGCGCCGGTGGCGACCACCGCGGCCACATCGGCGGGGTCGAACAGGTCAGCCTGCACAAGCTCGAGCCCGTCGCGCTCTTCAACGCGTTCGAGCTCGGTTTCCATGATCCACGGCACGACCACGCGCCAGCCGTCGTCGAGCAGCCGCGTGACGACCGCGGACCCGAGTCCGCCCGTTCCTCCGGTGACGATTGCTGTGCTTTCCATGGCTGCCGTCCGCCCGCCACTCTATCTTCGTCGGAGCATGAAAGTCCGGCAAATTGCGGAAGGAATAGCTTCGTGTCCGGGGATCTGACCGACGGCGCCACGCGCCCGGCAGAGCAGATGGAGGCCGACCTGCGGGGGCTGGTCGCGACGATCCACAACGCTCATCTGCGCCGCCTGCTGGCGACCGTGTTCGGCGAAGGCTCGCCGATCTGGACGAGCTTCCGCGACGTCCCGGCGGCCAAGCACTACCACCAGGCCTACCGCCACGGACTGCTCGAGCACTGCCTTGGCGTCGCACAGGCGGTGGGCGCGATCTCGGCGATCTTCCCAGGCATCGATCGCGACTTGGCGGTGACGGGCGCGCTGCTGCACGACATCGGCAAGCTCGATGCGTACGAGCTCGACGGCGACGCCGCGACGATGTCCGATCTCGGCCGGCTGCACGGCGAGATCGCGCTCGGCTACTACCGCGTGCGGCGGCTGATCGAGCGCCTCGATGGGTTCCCGTCCGAGCTCGAGCAGGCCCTGCTGCACATCATCCTCAGCCACCACGGCTCGCTCCAGCACGGGAGCCCGGTTGTCCCCTGCACGCGAGAGGCGACGCTCGTCCACATGATCGACAACCTCGGGGGCCGGCTCGGGAGCTTCGACCGCCTTCAGCGAGAGCTCGCCGATGGCGAGCAGTGGTCGGCGTATGACAAGGGCATCGGCGGCGGCGCCTACTTCGCCGGCGCGGCCGACGCCCAGCAGCGCCAGGCCGCGTAAGTACGCAAATAGCGAGTCCCGGCGCGCGGCTTCCGTTCGCCCCAATTACAGTAGGTGGGGCATGGCGAAGGACACGGAGAAGCTGATCCGCCAGCTGTCGCTGATCTCGTACCTGATGGCCGAGCGGCGGCCGGTCACGGCGCCCGAGATCAGGCGCGACGTCGAGGGCTACAGCGTGATGAACGAGGACGCATTCGCGCGCCGGTTCTACGCCGACCGCTCGGAGCTCGAGGCGCTCGGCATCGTGCTGGCCGTCGAGAAGCCGATCGACGGGCTCGTCGAGCAGGAGAACTACTCGCTGCCGCCTGAGAACTTCCACCTGTCGCCGATCGAGTTCTCGGACAAGGAGCTGGCGGCGCTCAACACCGCGCTGCAGCTGCTCGACGGTGAGTTCGCCTACGCCGAGCCGCTGCGGCTGGCGCTGCAGCAGATCTCCTGGGGCCGCCCGAGTCCGCTGAGCGCGCCCGAGCAGCACACCGTGGCGCTCGGGATCACCGGCTCGGCCGGCGGCCACGAGGTCTCACAGCGCCTGGCGAAGATCGAGACGGCGATCTTCCGCCGCAAGACGATCGTGTTCGACTACTACACGATGGAGCGCGACGACATCGGCAACCGGCGCGTGGATCCCTACCAGCTGCTCTACCAGGGCGGCCAGTTCTACGTCGTCGGGCGCTCCCATGAGCGCAGCGCGATCCGGGTCTTCCGGCTGTCGCGGATCCGCGGCAAGGTCGGCTACGCGACCAAGGCCGAGCACGACTTCCAGCGCCCCGCGAACTTCGATCCGCGCGCCTATGCGAACCGGATCGACTGGCAGTTCGGAGAGCGCACCGGGACGGCCGATGTCTGGATCTCAGACCGCGTCGCCTGGCAGATCGAGCGCCACTTCGGGCGCTATGGCGAGATGCTCGACGGCGACGGCGGCCGCATCTTCCGGACGCACTACGCCAACTCGCGGCAGCTGATCGCGTGGGTGCTCGGGCTCGGCGAGAACGCGCGCATTCTCGGGCCCCCGGAGCTCGTGGAGGAGCTGCGGGAGCGGGTGGGGCTGCTGGTCGAACGCCATTCCGGGGAAACCGACGTGGGCGAGATGACGAGTCCCGCGGTCGGCGACGACGGCGCCGTCGACGAGCGCGCCACGGACGATTCGGTCAACGGCCATCAACCGGAAGCGGCGATCCGTCCGGAGCGCTTCGCGCGGCTGGTCACGCTCGCGAGCATCTTGATCGAGGCCGGCCGCGCCGGCCGCGCGCTTGACGAGGCGACGCTCTGTCGTGAGCTGAAGATCTCCGACGTTGAGCTGCGCGAGGACATCTCGGTCCTGAACGTCGTCAACTTCGGCGCCGGCACGTACGTGCTGTACGCCGAGATCGGCGCCGACGGGATGATCGAGGTCGACCCCGAGCCCTACGGCGACTCGTTCGCTCGTCCGGCCCGCCTGCTGCCGGTCGAGGCGAAGGCGCTGGTCGCGGCGATCGACCTGATCGGCGAGCACATCCCCGAGGGCTCGCTGACGTCGGTGCGGCGAAAGGTGGTCGCGGCGCTTGGCGAGGATCCCGTCCAGGAGGGCCTGCAGATGGCGACGCTGGGCGGCGACGACTCCGAGATTTCAGCCGTCGTCTCGCGTGCGATCGCGGGCCGGCGGATGCTGGCCTTCGAGTACTACAAGGAGAACGAGGACGAGTTCACCTCGAGGCTGGTCGAGCCCTACGCGCTGATCAACGGGCGCGAGGGCTGGTACGTCGCGAGCTTCGATCCGACGCGGGACAGCGTCCGGCATTTCCGGCTCGACCGGATCAAGTCGGCGACCGCGACCGAGGACCGGTTCGAGCCGCGTCCCGACGTCGATCCCGCCGCCGACGTCGACGGGTGGCCGCGGACCGGCGAGGTCCCGGCTTCGCGGCGCGCGCGGGTCTGGATCTCGGCCGACCGAGCGCGCTGGGCGCGCGAGGAACGGACCGTCGTCGGCGAGATCGACGACGGGGCGGTGATCGTCGAGCTCGGCTTCGCCGGCGTCGACTGGCTCGTTCGCGAGGTGCTCAAGGAGGCCGGCGACGCGGTCGTGCTCGAGCCCGACGACGCGCGGGCAGCTGTGCGCGCCGCCGCCGAGGCGCTTGCCTCGACGGAGGCGGTCTCCGGGGCATGAGCCGGCGCGACCAGATCAAGATGAGCGATCCCGAGATCGCATCGTTCCTCGATCAGCAGCGAGTCGTGATCTGCGCCACCAACGGCGTCCGCGGTTGGCCCCACCTGATGCCGCTGTGGTACCTAGTCCGCGACGGCGAGATCTGGGCCTGGACCTACGCCAAGTCGCAGAAGGTCCGCAACCTGGAACGCAACCCGCGCGCGACCCTGCAGGTCGAGGACGGCGAGGAGTACGCGGAGCTCCGTGGCGTGATGATCGAGGCGGAGACCGTTGTCCATACGGCCACCGAGGACGTGCTCGAGTTCGGACTCAAGCTGTTCGAGCGCTACGGCCCCGGGGCGACCGGACCGGAGTTCGTCGAGGTCGTGCGGGCCCAGGCTGCGAAGCGAGCTGCGCTGCAGTTCAAACCGGTCAAGACCACCTCCTGGGACCACCGCAAGCTGGGCGGGGTGTACTAGCGCCGCGATTCACGCGGGCGCTAGCCTCCGGCGCCGTATGGACGATCTCAAGGGACTGATCCTGTCCGGGGGCAAGGGCACACGGCTGCGGCCGATCACCCACACGAGCGCCAAGCAGCTCGTGCCGGTGGCGAACAAACCGGTCCTCTTCTACGGCATCGAGGCGATGGCCGCCGCCGGGATCGAGGAGCTCGGGATCATCATCGCTCCCGAGACCGGCGATGAGATCCGCACCGCCGTGGGCGACGGCTCCCGCTTCGGGGTCTCGTTGACCTACATCCTGCAGGACGAGCCGCTCGGCCTCGCACATGCGGTGCTGACGGCGGAGCCATTCCTGGGCGAGTCACCGTTCGTGATGTATCTCGGCGACAACCTGCTCCAGGGCGGGATCGCCGATCTGGTGGCCGCGTTCCGGTCGGGCAGCCCGGACGCTCTGATCCTGCTGACGCCGGTCTCGGATCCTCAGAACTACGGCGTCGCTGAGCTGCGCGACGGCTCGGTGGAGCGACTGGTCGAGAAGCCCGCGGCGCCGCAGAGCGACCTCGCGCTCGTCGGCGTGTACATGTTCACCCCCACGATTCACGCCGCGGCCCGCGCTATCGAGCCCTCGGCACGCGGCGAGCTCGAGATCACCGACGCGATCCAGCACCTCGTCGACTCCGGTTTGCGGGTCGACCCGCACATCGTCAAGGGATGGTGGAAGGACACCGGCCAACTCGAGGACATGCTCGCCGCCAACCGCCTCGTGCTCGACACGATCGTGGGACGGGTCGAGGGGTCGCTGGTCGACTCGCAGGTCGACGGTCGGGTCGTGATCGAGGCCGGCGCTCACCTTGAACGCTGCTCCGTCCGAGGGCCGGCGATCATCGGCGCCGGCGCGCGGCTGACGGATTGCTACGTCGGCCCCTACACCGCCGTCGGCGAGAACTGCAGGATCCAGAACGCCGAGGTCGAGCACTCGATCCTGCTCGAGGGCGCCGTGATCTGCGACCTCGCCGGCCGCGTCGAGTCCTCGCTGCTGGGGCGCAACGTCAAGATCAGCCGCGACGACCGCCAGCCACGCGCGTACCGGTTCATGGTCGGCGACAACTCGGAGATCTGCGTCCTGTAGTCGACCGGGTGGGCCATTACCTGATGGCGCCGAGCTGAGCGCTCCGGCCGAGACACCGGATTCACGCAAAACATTGGTTGGGGAGTGCACTCGGACGCCGCCGCGACCCAACGACAGTTTCCTCCGGCACACGGAGGAAACATCGGTTTGAACCCCGCGGCGACCAGACGGCCCCACAACCACTCACACGAGCGGTTTTTCGCCCCAGAAAGCCGCCACCGGATTCCCGTTGAAGTCTCCGACCTCCACGTAGCCCGCGGACTCGAACAGCCCGCGGGAACGGAGCTGCTTCGGCCCGGTGTCGAGACGCGCGACCGTGTAGCCGAGCGAGCGGGCCTTGGCCTCGAGCGCCAGCAGCAGGGCCCGCGCGACGCCGGTACCGCGCCGCGGCGCCACCACGTACATCTTCTTGATCTCGCACGCATGCTCGTCGAGACGCTTGACGCCGCCGCAGCAGACGGGCACGCCGTCGATCCTCCCGACGAGGAACGCCCCACCCGGCGGGCTCAGCTCGGCGGGACCGGCCTTCGGCATGTAGTCGCCGTCAAGGTCGACGCCCGGGTAGATGACAGCGATCTCATCGCGCATCGCCTGAGCCAGCTCAGCGCCCGGCCCAGCGTTGACCTGGGCGTCCTCGAAATCGACCGTCAACGCGTGTGCACGGCGTGCGCGACGGCACCCGACCCGCTCAGTGCAACCGACGAGATCACGAAGGCCAATACGAACAGTGCGATCGTGATCGCGCGCAGTCGCGAGGGCGTCAACCACGACATGTGATGCCCTTGCAGCCACGAGCGGGTGCCGCTCGCGCCGGCCATGGCGGCCATCACACAGCCTGCGCACATGGCCACAGAGTACTCTTCCCCCGGATGGCGTCTAGCTAGGGGAGCTGAAGCTTGCAGGTCAAGATGGTTTGCCTTGAGGACGGAATCACGTCCTGTGGGTTCCGCAAGATGGCCGCGTACGTCGCGCGGCTTCATGACGGGACAGAGGCGTGCTACGTGACAACCAATAGGTACCGCGGGATCCGGAACGCGCTGTTCGGCGGACTCGGGTCGGGCGGAGACCTGGACGACGACGAGGTCGATGAGGTCGCGCAGAGCCTGATCAGCGCCGATCTGCTCGGGTTCTCGTCGATGACCGGCTACGCCGACCTGACGCACCGGATCATCCGTCGAGTCAAGGCGCTGGACCCCTCGGTGTTCATCGTCTGGGGCGGGATCCACCCGATCATCAACCCCGAGGACGCGATCACCGGCGAGCTGGACGCGATCTGCACCGGCGAGGGCGAGTTCGCGTTCGAGCACTTTTTCGACGCGTTCAAGGACGGCCGCGACTACACGGACACGAGGAACTTCTGGTTCAAGCGTGGCGACGAGGTGATCCGCAACCACTTCCTGCCGCTGATGACCGCGCAGGAGATGGAGGCGCTGCCGTTCCCGCTGTACCGCGAGCACGAGAAGATCTACCGCCGCGGTGAGGGTCTCGTCCCGACCAGCCTGAGCGACTACGTGACCAACGACGGTCTCAGCTACACCACGCTGTGGTCGATCGGCTGCCCGTTCCACTGCACGTACTGCGGCAACACGAAGTTCATCGCCAACGACGCCAAGTACAAGCGGATCCGCCACCCGAGCGCGCGCTACATCGTTGACCAGATCAACGACGCCCGCGCGCGGTTCCCACACCTGAGCCAGGTGAGCTTCCACGACGACAGCTTCATGGCGATCTCGTACGAGCAGCTCGAGGAGTTCGCCGAGCTGTGGCACGACGAGGTTGACCTCCCGTTCGCCGTCTACGGGGTGATCCCGAACTACGTCAAGCAGGACAAGTTCGAACTGCTGACGTGGGCCGGGATGAACCGGATCCGGATGGGGATCCAGTCCGGCTCGGAGCACATCCTCGACTTCTACAAGCGGCCGTCGCCGCCCGCGAAGATCCGGGCGGCCGGCAAGGTGATCGGCAACTTCGCGCCCGATTACCACCTGCCGCCCGCGTACGACCTGATCGTCGACAACCCGATCGAGACTCGCCAGGACGTGATCGACACGTTGCAGGTGATCTACGACATGCCGCGCCCCTACACGCTGTTCATCTACTCGCTCAAGGTGATCCCGAACACGGAGCTCGAGCGGCTGATCAAGGAACGCGGCGTCGAGGTCGACAAGATCGACTCGAGCTTCTTCGTGATCCCGCCGCGGGTCGGCAACCTGCTGCTGTACGTCCTGTGCCTGTGGAAGCCGCCGCAGTGGCTGTGGAAGCGGCTGCTGAAACGGGTCCACGCGAGCACCGAGCCCCAACCGCTGTATCCGCGGCTCGGGATCGTGTTGCGGACGCTGTATCTGGCGCGGCGGGCTGCGGCGCATTTCCGGCGCATGGACTTCTCGATCTTCCCGGGCTGGACCGGGTACGTGTTCTGGCGGCTCGGCTTCGTCGGGTTGTGGCATCGGCGCTTCAACCCGAAGCTCGCGCGGCCCGTGCGGCCCGAGCGTCGCAAGCCTGGCACCGCGGAGACCGTGGCGCTGCCCGTCGTCGAGTCCGTGCCCGGGGCCGAGCCGGCGCCTGCAGCGGAGCCCGCGCCGGTGGCCGAGGCCGCGCCCGTGGTCGAGTCAGCGCCGGTCATCGGCTCCGCGCCGATGCTCGAGTCAGCACCCGTGCTCGAGATCGGGCCGACGGTCGAGCCCGCGGTCACGGGCGCACAGGCGGCCGCCGCCGAGCAGTAAAGGCGGATGCCCGAAGCCACGGACGAAGTTCGCTCGCGGCTGCTCGACGCCTGGCGGGGAGAGGTGCAGGCCGGCGCGGTCTACGAGTTGATCGCGAGGCGGATGCCCGACCGCGAGGCCGACATCCTGCGACGGATGTCCGCCGCCGAGGGCAAGCATCGCGAGCGGCTCGAGCAGCGGATGCAGCAGCTCGGGATCGCGATCCCCGACCCCGACGGGGTCAGGCCGTCGCTGTGGCTCAGGCTGCAAGCGCGGATCGCGCCCGTCGATCGCCTGTTGGCGGCACGCGAGGCGGCAGAGGACGACGAGGTGGGCGAGCTCTACAAGCGCCCGACCGGCGACGCCGACACCGATTCGCTGCTGCGCGAGATCCGCAAGGAGGAGCGATCCCATTCGCGCGCGGTTCAGGACATACGCGCCAACGGGGACGGCAGCGCCACCGCCCCGCCTTCGTTCGCTGCGCCGCATGTGCAGGAGCGGCTCGACAAGCTGCTCGGGCGCGAGAAGTGGCATCGCACCGGCGGTGGTTGGATCTCAGGCGCGATCTATGGCGCGAACGATGGTCTGGCGGCCGTGTTCGGGATCGTCGCCGGCGTCTCAGGCGCGACCGGCGGCTCGTCGTTCGTGCTGACGGCAGGGATCGCGGGCGCGATCGCGTCGGCGCTGTCGATGGCGACGGGCGCATTCCTCGCCGAGCGCTCCGAGGCCGAGGTGATGGCGGCGAACGTCGAGCGTGAGCGCCATGAGATCGCCGAGCACCCCGAGGAGGAGAAGGAGGAGCTGTCGCTCTTCTACCAGCTGAAAGGGATCGACGAGAAGACCGCCGACGAGCTCGCCGAGCAGTTGTCAAAGAACCCCGACGCGATGCTGCGAGCGCTCACGCAAGAGGAGTTCGGCGGCGTCGCCGACCGTGGTGACCCGAAGCAGGCCGCGCTCGCCGCGGGCGTCTCGACCGGACTCGGAGCGATCATCCCGGTGATCCCGTTCTTCTTCACGACCGGCACCGTCGCGATCGTAGGCGCCGCGATCATCTCGCTGATCGCCCACTTCCTCGTCGGCGCCGCCAAGTCGCTCGTGACGCTGCGGAGCTGGTGGTCGGCGGGTCTCGAGATGACGCTCGCCGGCGTGATCGTCGGCGGCGCTACATACCTGGTGGGGCTGGCGCTACCGACCTGAGCTCCTCGCGCAGCGCCGCGACCTCAGCTTCGAGCGCAGCGACGCGATCGCTCAGCGATGGCACGCCCGGCTCGGTGCTCCTGAGCGGTTCCGGCGGGGCGCTCCGAAGGGGTTCCGGCGGGGCGCTCCGAAGGGGTTCCGGCGGCGGCTCCGCGCGTCCGTCATCGGTGCCGACGCCGTCGCCCCCGAGCAGCTGCATGAAACGGTCTTCCTTCTGGCCGGGGCGACGTGGGAGCCGGCGCACGTAGCCGCGCTGACCGAGCACCTCCAGAATCTGCTCGACGGCGTCGAGCGAGGGCAGCTGCGCCATCCGCTCGCTGCGGCCCTTCAGCTCACCGGGCGTCTGCGCGCCGCGCAGCAGCAGCACGGCCAGGACCGCGAGCTGCGGGCGGTCGAGCCCGAGCGCCTCCTCGGCGAGGTGGCGGTACTTAATCGCGCGGCTGCCGTGGTAGCTCGCGAGTCGCGTCAGCCCGTACCGCGTCAGACGTTGCGCGGCGTCGCGAACGGTCGCCTCGTCGTAGTCGGTCACCGGGTCACGGTTGGTCGCCTGGTTGCAGGCGAGCCTCAGCGCGTTGAGCGACAGCGGGTACTGATCGGGGGTCGTCCAGCGCTTCTCGAGCAGGCACCCGAGCACGCGCTGTTCGGGGGCTGTCAGCTCGGCGAAGTGCACAGCCCCGCAGGATACGTGCGACCGATGTGTGCGGTCAGTCACAGAAGGCCGATATAACGGCATGATATATCTTCCAGCTACATGGCGGACCTCACACCCACCGGACGCGTGATCCTCGGGATGCTCGCGATCGGCAAACAGACCGGTTACGACATCAAGCAGTTCGTCGACAAGACGACGCGCAACTTCTGGGCCGCGAGCTACGGCCAGATCTATCCGGAGCTGAAGCGGCTCGAGGATCGGGGTCTGGTCCGCGGGCGCCAGGAGCCGACCGGCGAGCGTGCGAGGACCGTCTACGACCTGACCGCTGAGGGCCGCCGCGTGCTCGAGGAGTGGCTCGCATCCGACACCGAACTGGTCGACGAGTCCCGCGACGAGGGGATGCTGAAGCTGTTCTTCTCGGATCTGCTGCCCGAGCGGCGGATCGAGAACATCCGCGCGATGCGCGAGCTGAATGAAGGCAAGCTCGCATCGCTGCGTGCCATCGAGGAGCGCGCGCGGGCCGGGCGCGCAGGCCCGTATCTGACCTTGCAGTTAGGGATCGGAATCACCGAGTTCGTCATCAACTGGTGCGAGGAGACCGAGCGTCGCCTCGCGGAGGAGACCTGATGTTCACCAAGCTAGCCACCTTCGCCCACGGCAACGGGCGCCGGATCCTTTTCGCCGCGGTCCTCGGCGCCGCGATCGCCGGCGTGTTCGGGATCAGCGTCTCGAAGCACATGAGCCCGTATGGGGCCAACGACCCGGCCACGCAATCGGTCCAGGCCATGAACCGATTCCAGGCGGCCGCCGGCCGGGAGATCGATCCGGGCATCGTCGCGCTCGTCAGCGCCGGCGACGTGCGCGGCGCCGCCGCGCGGACCCGCATCCGCCAGGTCGAGTTGACGCTGCGCGCCGGACCCGACGTGGTCGGCGTCGGCAGCTACTACGACACCCATGACCCGGCGATGGTGTCGCGTGATGGCCGTTCGCAATACGTGGTCGCGTACTTCAAGGCGCTGTCGGACACACGGCTGAAGGACGACGCGCAGACGATCATGAACCGGTTCGCCTCCCAGCACGACGTCAAGCTCGGCGGCGACGCGGTCGCGAACGCTCAGGCCAATACGCAGGTCGGCAACGACCTGGCGCAGGCTGAGCTGTTCGCGTTCCCGTTCATCTTCCTGCTGTCGCTGCTGTTCTTCCGCTCGCTCGTCGCTTCGCTGCTGCCGCCGCTGCTCGGCGGGCTCGCGATCCTGATGACGTTCCTCGCACTGCGGATCGTGTCGAGCTTCGCCGACCTGTCCGTGTTCGCCCTGAACCTCACGACCGGGCTCGGGCTGGGGCTCGCGATCGATTACAGCCTGTTCATGGTCTCGCGCTACCGCGAGGAGGCGGCCGTGTCCGGGTTCGGACCGATCGCGCTCCGCCGCGCGCTCGAGACGTCCGGTCGGACGATCCTGTACAGCTCGCTGACGGTCGCCGCGGCCGTGGCGTCGCTGACGATCTTCCCGCAGCGATTCCTCTACTCGATGGGCATCGCGGGCGCGATCGTGACGCTGATCGCGGCAGCGCTCGCGCTCGTCGTCCTGCCCGCGCTGCTGAGCGTGCTCGGGCCGCGCGTCAACGCGCTCGCGCCGAAACGGCTGGAGCGCGCCGCCGACCGCGACGCGCGGCCGGCCGAGTCGGGCTTCTGGTACCGGCTGTCGCAGGTCGTGATGCGCCGCCCGGCCAGGATCGCGATCGTCGCCGCGACGACGCTGATCGCGCTCGGGATCCCGTTCACGTCGATCAAGTTCCTGCCGGTCAGCGCGAGCGTGCTGCCGACGAGCGCCTCCGCCCGCCAGGTCGACACCGCGCTGCGGACGCAGTTCCCACCTGGGCGGACAAGCCCGGTCGAGGTCGTGATCGGGGCGCCGGCCGGCTCGCCGCAGGCGGCGGCGTTTGCCTCGCGGCTGCGCGCCCTGCCGGATGTTTCAGCGGTCGCACCGGCGGTCGGGGCGGGCAGCGAGCTGGCGATGATCGCCGTGGCGCCCGTCGCGCAGCCGTACAGCTCGAGGACACAGCAGCTCGTCCACGTGATCCGTGGACTGCGCGCGCCGTTCTACGTCGGCGTCTCGGGCCAGACGGCCGGCTTCATCGACCTCGAGCACAGCCTCGGGACCCACCTGCCGCTGGTGCTGCTGGCGGTCGTGTTGTCGACGCTGATCGTGCTGTTCCTGATGACCGGGTCGGTGGTGCTGCCGGTCAAGGCAGTGATCATGAACGCGCTCAGCCTCAGCGCCGTGTTCGGGATCCTGGTCTTGATCTTCCAGGACGGCAACCTCCAGGGCCTGCTCTCCTACCAGTCCAACGGCGCCCTCGACGCGACCCAACCGATCCTGCTGTTCGTGATCGGCTTCGGGCTCGCGACCGACTACGGGGTGTTCCTGTTGTCGCGGATCAAGGAAGCGCGCGATGCCGGGATACCGAATAGCCAGGCGGTCGCCGTCGGGCTCGAGCGGACCGGCCGGATCGTGACGGCGGCGGCGCTGCTGTTCGCGGTCGCGATCGGCGCGTTTGCGACCTCGAAGCTGGTCTTCATCAAGGAGCTCGGACTTGGAACGGCGCTAGCGGTACTGATTGACGCGTCGGTCGTCCGCGCGCTGCTGGTCCCGTCGCTGATGGAGCTGCTCGGCAAATGGAACTGGTGGGCGCCGGCGCCGCTGCGGCGGTTGCACGACCGGTTCGGATTGCGCGAGACAGGCGCTTTATCCGCCCACAACGTGCCCTGGAAGGATCCCGCCGGGCCCGGCCATCCTGACCTGGCCAATCCGACACCGGAGGGGCATCCCGTATGAAGAGATTCGCACTCGTCACCGCGCTGATCGCTGCGCTAGCGCTGGCCGCGACCGCGCTCGCCGCAACGAAGCTCAGCGGCACGTTCACGACGACGATCAGTGGCAAAGGTCCGAGCACGCTCAACGGCGCTCTCGATGGGACCTGGAAGATCACGTTCAAGAAGGGCGCTTACAAGGTCACCGACAACGGCCACGCAGCCGTCAACGGCGCGTACAAGCTCAAGGGCTCGACGATCTCACTGACCGACAAGGCCGGTCCCGCCAAATGTTCCGAAACCGGCAAGTACAAGTTCCAGCTCAACGGCAAGACGCTGAAGTTGACGAAGATCAGCGACCCTTGCGCAGGGCGCGCGGGCGTCCTCTCGCGCAAGCTGACAAAGGTCTAGCCGACCTCAGCGAAGCTGACCTCCCGCTCGGGCCACACCGACCACCGGCCCCGTCGCCATGCGATCCGGGTCCCGTCCGCAAGGCGGACGGCGGTGTGGCCGAGTGGGGGATCGCCCCACAGCGTCGCCTCGAGCGGTCGCTCGGACTCGGGGACGTCGCCGAGCCCGTCGGCGACGTGCGTAGCCGGGTAGGTGACGACGATCGAGCCCTGACGTACCCACACCGGGATCGAGTGCAGCGGCGCGGCGACGATCACGTCGGAGCCTCCCTCGGCGGCCGCCGCCGACCACGTCTCGATCCACCGCCCTCGCGGCAGCGCCACCTCGCGCTCGCGCGCGCCGTCGTCGAGCACCGGAGCGACCCACAGTGCCGGCCCGTAGCCGTAGGAGTCGGTGATCGTCCAGCCACGCGCGTCGGACTGGTCGGTGAGGCACAGCGGGCGGATGATCGGCAGGCCGGTGCGGGCGGCCGTCGCCGCCGCGGCGCGGACGTACGGGACGAGCTGCTCGTGCAGCAGCGCGTACCCGCGGTACAGGTCGAGCACCCGCTCGCCGTAGTGCCACGGCTCCTGCGGCATCCGCGCGTGGGCCTGCATCAACGGCGTGAAGCAACCGAACTGGAGCCAGCGGACCAGCAGTTCCGGCGGACACCGCTCGACCAGCCGATGGCCGAGGTAGCCGCCGATGTCGTGTGACCAGTTGGAGTACCCGCTGCAGGCGGCGGACAGCGTCGCGGCGACGAGCACGCGCAGCGACCAGAAATCCGATGCCTGATCGCCGCCCCAGGTGTGCCCGGTCGCATGCTGCCCGGTCCAGCCGCTGCGGCCGAACAGCACCCCGGCGCCCGGGTGGACCTCGTCCAGCGCGCGCTGGAGCGAGCGGCGGTGCAGCCCGCCGAGGTCCCAGGCCGCCTCAGCACCCGTCCGGCCGTCGGCGAGCCGCGCGTCGTCAGGGATGTAGTAGCCGTCGCCGTCGTCCATCTTGATCCCCTCGACGCCGAGCTCCAGCACCCGCTTGCATTGCTCGCGCCACCACGCTTCGGCCGCCGCGCTGCTGAAATCGATCGGGGAGCCGGTCCCCATCCACCACTGCTTGACGAGCGGCTCACCGGCCGGCGTCTTGACGAAGTGGCCGGCCTCGGCGCCGGGGGCGTAAGTCGGAGCCGGCTCGCGATGGAGCTTCTCGGACTCCGGTTGCGGCGGGATCTGACCGTCGCGCGAGTCGAGGTTGATCCATGGCGTCACCCACACGACGGTCCGGACGCCGGCGGCGCGCATACGTTTGATCATCCCTGGCGCGTCGGGGAACTGGTACGGGTTGAACTCCCAGGTGTTGTATTGGGTCGCCCACGGAGAGTCGATCACGATCGCATCGAGCGGGATCCGGTGCCTTCGAAAGCCGTCGAAGTCGTCGAGCACGTCGTCCTGGTGCTCATGCACGTCGCGGCTCTTCCAGAATCCGTAGCCCCACTCGGGCAACAGGGCCGGGAACCCGGTCAGCCGGCAGAACTGGCGCAGCCGCGCCGCGGGCGTGGACGCACACAGGAAATGCAGTGAGAGCGGCCCCGCGTGGGCGCGGGTCGAGACGCTGACCCGCTCGCCGCTGAGGTCGAAGCGCGTGCCGTTCGCGTCCGTCTCCACCCACAGGCCATAGCCGCGACTCGACAGCAGCCACGGGGTCGGAGCGCAGTCGCCCTGCGGGATGCCACCGCTCGCGAGCATCTCCGGCGGGCAGTCGGGGCCGGTGTAGCGGCGGTCGGCGCCGAGCTCGATCGTGCGGCCCGCCTGATCGAACTGCGGGCAGTGCCGTGCGCCGAGCCCGACGTATCGCTCGCCCGAGCGGCGGTCCCACTCAACCGCGAGGCGAACGGGCTCACCCTCGGCGGCGAGCGTCAGCGATACGTGATTTTGGACGGAAACCCTCAGTGACAGTCTCGCGGTGCGACCGCCTTCCAGTTTCAGCACGAGCACAACTCCATCCTCTGAGCGGCTGGCGATGGCGGCACGCTGCGCGCGCTCGTGCGGGCCAAGCTGCTCGTTCGGGATCACACCCTCCGTCATCTGGACGAAGTGGTCCTGCGAGGTGCCGTCGGCGGCCCACACGCCCCCGGCGCGGATCACGCGCCTGCCGGCGTGGCGGATCGCGAACGCGAACGGGCGCAGCTCCAGCTCGATGCGCAGCGGCCCTCGCTCGAGGACCACCTGCTCTACGCCGGCGGAGATCGCAGTCCTCGGCATTCGCACAATGGTTCTCGATCCGGGGCCCAGTCCATGCCCCCGTTCACCGAATCGTCACAGGACGAGTGCGCGTTCTTCACGAATCGCACTTTTTGCAGGTCAATCCTGTACGCCATGACAGATATACGTCGCGCAGACATGCACGTTCACTCGACGGCATCCGAGCTGTCGAAACTGGGGATCCAGCGTTCGCTCCACCTGCCCGAGTGCGCCACGCCCCCCGAAGAGGTCTACCGACTCGCCAAGCGACGCGGGATGGACTTCGTCACGATCACCGATCACGACACGATCGCAGGCGCGCTCGAGCTCGAGCACCTGCCGGACACGTTCATCTCGGAGGAGCTGACCGCCTGGTTCAAGGGCGAGCCCCAAGCCGTGCACGTGCTCTGCTACGGGATCAGCCCCGGGGACCACGAGTGGCTCCAGGCCCACAACGATGATGTCGAGGCGTGCGCGGAGTACCTCCATTCGGGCGGGATCACGGCCGCCCTCGCGCACCCCTTCTATGCTGTCGAGGCGCCACTGACCGCGCGCCACCGGCGTCGTCTCGCCCAGCTGTTCCCGATCTGGGAAACCCGGAACGGCTCCCGCGCGAAGGAGCTCAACCTGCCGGCGTTCGTGTACATCGAGACGCACGGTGGGACTGGAATCGGAGGCTCCGACGACCATGCCGGGATCGACATCGGGCGCACGTTCACCGAAACACCGGGAGCGTTGTCGCCCGAAGAGTTTCTCGCCCACATCCGCGCCGGCCGCGCCGGGGCGCACGGGTCGCAGGGGAGCGCCGCGAAGTGGACTCACGCAGCTATGGCGCTCGCGATCCGCTCGCTCGGCGCCGGCGAGGGCGCCCGTCGGCCGGACCCGGGCGCGGTCTTGGCGATCGTCGAGCGCGTGATGCGCGAGGGAGACGTCCGCCACGGCTCGGCGGGCGGTGACCTCGGGCCCGAGGACGCACTCGCGCTGCTGCGCGCGTGGCTCGTGACGATGGAGCTCGACGCCGACGAGACGCGACTGCTCGAGCAGCTCCAGGAGGGTGAGCTGAGCCATCCCGACCTCTCCCGGCGCGCGCGTCGGATCCACGAGCGCCGGCTCGCCGACGCGGTCACCTCAGTCGTCGCGATGACGGACGGGAGCGCCACGCTCGACCTGCCGGGCGCGGCACGGTCGCTGTTCGACGCCTGCGTCCCGGCGATCCCGTACGCGGCCGCCGCCGCGTTTCTCGGGCGCGAGAAGCTGAAGCTGACCCGCTCGGACGGCGACCGGCCGCGGGTCGCTCTGGTCGCGGACGGCGTCGGGGGCATGCATGGCGTGACCCACACGCTTGAGGAGATCCGCGACCGCGGGGTGCCCGGATTCGAGGTCGAGGTGATCGGCACCGACGCCGACGTCGACCGTCGCCTGAGCGCCGTCGCCGAAATCGACATCCCCTACTACGCCGGCCTTCAGATCGGTGTGCCGTCGCTGCCCGCGATCACCGATGCGCTCGCCGAGGGCCGCTACGACCTCGTCCACCTCGTCTCCCCCGGTCCGTCCGGGATCGGTGCCTGGTTGCTGGCTCGGGTGCTCGAGCTGCCGGTGCTCGGCAGCTACCACACCGAGCTCGCCGCCTACGCCGCGCTCCGGTCCGGGCACGCCGGGCTTGAAGCGCTGATGAACGTGGCGCTGTCGAAGTTCTACGGCGGCTGCGAGGTGGTGCTGTCGCCTTCGCCGGCGACCGACGAGCGGCTGGCGGCGCTAGGGATCGCGCCTGAGAGGATCGGGCGCTGGGACCGAGGCGTCGACGTCGACCGGTTCGATCCCGCGCTTCGAACGCACGGGCTGTTCGGGGACATCGACGCGATCAACGTCCTATACGCCGGCCGGTTGACGAAGGAGAAGGGCGTCGATCTGCTCGCCGAGGCGTTTCTCGCCGCGCGCTGGCGCGACCCGCGCCTGCAGCTGGTGCTCGCGGGTGGCGGTCCGGAGGAGGAAGCGCTACGGGCGAAGCTCGGCGACGCCGCCACGTTTCTCGGCTGGCTGTCCGGCAAGGATCTCGCCCGTGCCTACGCAAGCGCCGACGTGTTCCTGTTCCCGAGCCAGACCGACACCTTCGGCCAGGTGATCCTGGAGGCGCAGGCGAGCGGGCTGCCGGTGGTCGCGGTCGACGCCGGCGGACCGGCGTCGCTGATCCAGCACGGCGAGAGCGGGCTGCTCGTGCCGCCCGACGCCGACGCGCTCGCGGACGCGGTGCTGTCGATCCTCGACGGTCCCCTGCTGGCCGAGCGGCTCCGGGTCGGGGCGCTCGCCGCGGTTCGCGGACGGACGTGGGACGCGGCGCTCGAGCGGCTCGCGGACGGCTACCGCCGGGCGCTGGCCGGCACGCCCGCCGAGGACGAGGTTCGCACAGCTGCCTAGCCTCGACGACGCATAGTTTTGCCCGTACATCGGCGGAAACTATGCGTGGTGGCTGCGGAAGTAGGATCGCCACCATGCCGATCACCGACGCCATCATTCCGGTCGCCGGCCTCGGCACGCGCCTGCTCCCGGCGACGCGGTCCCAGCCGAAGGAGATGCTGCCGGTCGTCGACAAGCCGGTCGTCCAGTACGTCGTCGAGGAGCTCGTCGCCGCCGGCATCCAGCGCGTGCTGTTCGTCACCGGGCGGCGCAAGCGTGCGATCGAGGACCATTTTGATGCCGACCCCGAGCTCGATACCGGACCGCTGATCGATCCGCGGACCGGTCTCCAGGTGATGTACACGCGCCAGGCGCGGCCCGCGGGGCTCGGGGACGCGATCCGTTACGGGGCGGCGTTCGCCGACGGTCGCGGCGTGGTGGTCGCGCTCGGCGACTCGATCATCCAGCCGCCCGGCCACGTCGCGCCCGGGATCCTCGCGAGGCTGATCTCGGCATACGGCGACGGCGACATCAGCGCCGTGATCGCGGTCGAGGAGGTGGCCGAGGAGGAGCTATCGCGGTATGGAATCGTCATCGGGGAGGAGCGCGACGGCGTCATCGACGTCGGCGACGTGATCGAGAAACCGGCGGCGGGCACGGTCGCGAGCCGGCTGGCGGTCGCGGCCCGCTACGTGCTGG
The DNA here is from genome assembly GCA_963712675.1 of uncultured Solirubrobacteraceae bacterium. Lineage (GTDB taxonomy): Bacteria > Actinomycetota > Thermoleophilia > Solirubrobacterales > Solirubrobacteraceae > Palsa-465. Next base: position 30,760 of record CAVQJF010000009.1, on the reverse strand, counting down.
GCCCGTCCGTCTTCGCGGCCCTGCGCGAAACGCCGCCGGATGCCTCGGGCGAGATCCAGGTCGCCGACGCTCTTCGCCGCGTGATCTCAGGCGGCGGCCGCGTGGTCGCGCTCCGGCTCGGCGACGGCGAGCGCCGGCACGACATCGGAACGGTCGAGAGCTACTGCGCCGCCTTCCTGCAGTATGCGCTGACGCATCCGCGACTGGGACCGCAGCTGCGCGACCGCGCCCGGACCCTGCTCGATGGCTAAGAGCCGCGCGCCCGCGCGCACGGCGTTGGTCGGCAATCCGTCCGACGGCTATGGCGGCGCGGTGCTGGCGGTGTGCCTCGATCAGCTCGGAGCGAGCGCCGCGGCGGTCCCGGCACCGCGCTCGCGGGCGGAACCGCCGAGTCTGCTCGTCGATGCGACCGTGCGGCGCTTCGCTCGCGAGTACTCGGGCGCCGCCCTGGCGAGCGCCGTCGAGTGGTCGACGTCGATTCCGGAGGGCGTGGGTCTCGGCGGCTCCAGCGCGATCGTGATCGCGGTGGCCCGGGCGCTCTGCGGGCTGTGCGGGGTCGCGGTCGGCCACGACGAGCTGGCCGCGTTCGCGCTGTCGGTCGAGCGGGAGGATCTCGGGATCCCCGGCGGCCGCCAGGATCAGACCGCCGAATGCTACGGCGGCTTGACGCTGATGGACTTCGCGAGCGACACGCATCAACGGATCGATCCCTCCCTGCTGCCACCGCTCGTGGTCGCGTGGCGCGAGGACTGCAGCGAGCACTCAGGCATCGTCCACGGCGACCTGCGAGCGCGGTGGGCCCGCGGCGATCGGCTCGTCCGCGACGCGATCGCCGAGCTGGCGGTGCTCGCCCATGACGCCGGGCGCGCCCTGGCCGACGGCGCCCGCGGCGAGTTCCGCCGCTGTGTTGATCGCAGCTTCGACCTGCGTGCGCAGATCCTTGCGCTCGACTCACGTCACGTCGCGATGATCGAGCGGGCGCGGGCGGCCGGCGCGAGCGCCAACTACTCGGGCTCGGGCGGTGCGATCGTCGCCGCCTGTGATGACGACGCGCACCGCGAAGCCGTCGTCGCGGCGCTTTCGGCAGCGGACTGCGAGGTGCTCGCGCCCGCTTTCGCCGCCGTCACGCCTCGCGCTTGAGCTTCCGCCACCCGCCGGCGCGGTTGTTGGCGATGATCGCCTTGAAGATCGCCGTCAGTGCAGGTCGGTTGATCGGCACGCCCTGGCGGATCGCCACCGTGCGCGCGGTCTTGTTGTCGTGGCCGGCGGTGATGATCCCCTCGGGATCGGGAACGATCGCGCCGTCGTACAGGAACACGTTGACGTGGTCCTTCGCTGCCAGAAGCGCGCAGACGTTCCCCTCAAGAACGAAGTAGGGCAGCCGGGTGCGCTTGATCGTCTCGGTCACCTCGGGATCAGCCGCATGGACGAGCGCGCGGACCTCATGGCAGACGGCTTGCTGCCAGCCGGGAAGCGATTCGATGTAGTCGTCGACGCGTGGGTCGGCCACAAAGCTCATGGGATCGCCACCATACCGGCGCGATCACGCGGGCACGGCCACCGCCAGGTCGACATCGGGACCGGTTTGGAGCCGCTGTTGCTTCAGCGCACCGAGCAGCAGGTACGACGTCACCGCGATCCACAGCCCGAACAGCGTCAGCGGCACCCAGAAGACAAGGAGCCCGTTCCACGCGAACGGCCCCGTGCGGGGGAGGAACGCGAACGCGCCGGCCTCGAACATGATCGCGGTCCAAGCCGTGAAGTAGCCGTACCACCGCAAGAACGGCGAATGCTTGGCCGCGGCCGGGACGAACGAGATCACGCAGATCGCGACCCACATGAACACGTAGTACTGGTCCGTCGTCGTCAGCGTCAGCAGCCCGAGCTCGTGCATGATCGCCGTCACCTGCGGCGCGCGGGTCGGCGTGAATGCGGCGACGCCCCAGAACAGCGGCGGCAGCACGAGGAACGTCGACATCAGGCCGCCGCCGAGCAGCGTCATCCACGTCCACACCCTCGAGTTCCGCTCGTGACGGCGAATCTGTTCGGCGACCACGATCGTCAGCGGCACCATGAACGCGCTCGTCCAGGACGCGATCACCGCGCCGATCCGGATCTTCGTGTGGCGGACTGCGTACCAGTGCGCGATCTGGGTCGCGTCGAGCTTCGCCGTCGGCGGCGGCACCATGTCGAGGAGCAGCCAGAGGGCGAGGCCATAGATCACCGCGAAGATCACCGCCCACCACACCAGCACGCGTTGACTACGTTCGGACATGGGTTCCTCCTCGACTCTGTGAACGATCGCTCACATGGTACAGACTGGTACAGATCCAGCCTGATGCTGCTCCGTCCCCCGACGCCCGACGACGCCGCGGCGGTCCTGGAGGTCCTGGTCGCTCGCGACATCGCCGATCTCGGCCAGCCGGACACCACGCTCGCCGATCTCCAAGATGAGTGGGGCGCAGGCGAGTTCAACAGCGAGACCGACCGGCTCGTGGTCGAGCTCGAGGATGGCCGGATCGCCGCGTACGCGACGGTGCGGCGCGGCGGCGCGGTTGCGTTGGTCGCGCCCGAGCATGAGGGGCTGGGAATCGGCGCCCGCCTGCTCGCGTGGGTGGAGCAACGCGAGCGGGAGCTGGCGCGATCGCACCACCGACAGTGGATCGGCGCCAGCAGCGAGCCGTCGAGAGAGCTGCTGACGCGCGAGGGATACACCCGGATCCGTAGCTATTTCAGGATGGTGCGCGCGCTCGAGGAACTCCCCGCGGCATCGCTCACCGCAACGTCGAGACGGCCCGACCTGGCCGTCGACGCCGCCTCTTTGCACGAGCTCGACGCGGCGAGCTTTGCGGCCGTGCCTGACTATGAGCCGTGCTCACTGGATGCCTTCTGGGACGAGCACCTCAACAGGCACGATGTGGACGCCGGCCTCAGCAACGTCGTGATCGACGGCGATGCGATCGTCGCCTTCCTGATCACCCGCCGCTGGACCGACGAGGCAGCCGGATTCGTCGACCTGCTGGCGGTCCATCCCGACCACCAGCGCCGCGGCCTCGGAACGGCTCTGCTCGTGACCGCGTTTCGCGAGTACGCCGCCGCCGGGCTGCGCGAAGCTCAACTCGGCGTGGCCTCGGACAATCCGGTGGCGGTGCGACTCTACGAGCGGCTCGGGATGAGGCCGCGATTCCAGTTCGATACGTACGAGCGGCCGGTTTAGCGCAGCTCCGCCGGGACGTGCGCGGCGAGCCTGTCCGCGATCGACGCGGCCTTGGCGCCGGCCGCTTTCACGACCTCGGGATCGCCGCTGCACTTGTCGGCCAGGAACGACATCCGCTCGTGCAGGAGCGCCCAGGCGGGCTCGCGCCATGACACGAAGTTGCCCATCAGGTAGTGCATCTCGAACGCGCAGCCGGCCGTGGAGCCCGGGTGCTCCGGTCCGACCGGAAGCCTCGTCAGCGCGTGACCCAGCGGCCGCACGACGTCCGCCATCAGCTCGATCGCGCCGCCGATCAGCAGCTCGAGCTGCTCGTCGGTCTCATCGGTGTGCGTGAAGAACCGCGTCAGCAGATGGAGGACGAGCTCGTAGGCGACGGCGGCGAGCTCCGCGACTCGGTGCGCCTCGGGGTCGGTGATCACCACCACGTCGTCCTTGAGGTCGAACGGGTGACGCGTGAACGCCGCGATCACGGGGCGGGCGGGCTCGAAGCTCGGATCAACCTCGCGGAGCGCGTGGTACTCATCCCAGATCCCGAGGAATCGCCCGTAGTGGGCGTCCTGCCAGTCCCCGCGAGCGCCCTCGCCCTGCTCGATGATCTCGCCGATCGCCCGCAGTGCCGAGTCGAGATCGGTGACCGCCACCACCTGCGGCCACTGCAGTAGCTCGGGCGTCGCCTGGGCCCGCTGAGAGCCGACGAACAGCCGCCGCTCGCCGAGCTGCGACGACAGCTGGGTGAGACCCGCCTCGAGCCCTCGGTAGAGGTGACCGACGGTCATGAACTCCTGCCCGCGCGGCATCGCCTCCGCCTCGCTGAGCGGTTCGCGTGGGGGCGCCATCGGGACGAACCCCTCGGCGTCGTGGCGCTCCATCCCCTCTGGGCGCTCGAGGTACAGGAAGTGCTGAAGCGCCCGCTCGCCGAACGGCATCAGATCGAGCTGGACGCTCGCCGGAAAGTAACCTGAGCGCTGCGGGAAGTTCGGCCGGCCGAACACGGGCGCCGCGCCGATCGAGCACATCACGTTCGCGACCAGCGCCAGATGGAGCATCTCCTCGACGGCGATCCCGCGCAGCACGCCGCGCCAGCGCTCGATCGCCGCCGCCTGCTCGGGCGTCAGCCCGTCGCTCTCGTCCTTGAGGGTCCACTCCGCGAACAGGTACTGGCACATGATCATGTGCTCGAGCTGGCACGCCTCGGCCAGCAGCCACCAGAGATCTTCCCGGTGGGCGACGACTACTTTCGGCTCAGCCATATTGTCAGCAGGACTGTACATCATCGCTGTCGAATAGATGCAGAACCCTCATGACCTTGCCCGACACTCTGTCCGCGAGGACCTCCTATCTGCTCGGCCGAGCCGCGGCCGCCGTTCAGGCGCTCGGCGAGGGCGATCTCGAGCCGCTCGGGATCACGCCACGCGAGTACACCGTGCTGGCCGTGCTGGCGGACCGCTCGCCGCTCTCGCAGACGCAGGTGGCCGAGGTCCTCGGCCTCGACCGCACGACGATTCTCAAGCTCGCCGCCTCGCTCGAGCGACGAGGGCTGGTCGTCCGCGAGCACGACGTTCACGACAAGCGCGCGTATGCAGTCGCCCTGACTCCCGAGGGCGATGCGACGCGTCGCCGGGCGCTGAAGCTGCTGCTGGCCTGTGAGCGCCGCTTTCTCAGACCCCTGGCCGCGGACGAGCGCGTCCAGCTCCACGATCTGCTGAAGCGGGTGACCGAGCTGTGAGCACCGGCCGGCTCGAGGCCTTCTCCGACGGCGTGATCGCGGTGGCGGTCACGTTGCTCGTGCTCGACATCACGGTTCCCGGCACCCGGCACGGCTCGCTCGGCCACAACCTCCTTCACAACTGGCCCCACTACGCCGCCTATGCGACATCGTTCATCACAATCGGGATCATCTGGATCAACCATCACGTGATGGTCGGGCGGCTGCGCGAGGCCGACCACGCGATCCTCGGGCTGAACCTGGTGCTGCTGCTGACGATCGCCGTGCTCCCGTTCGCCACCTCGCTGATGGCGCAGTACCTCGGCCAGTCCTCCGCCGGCAAGCTCGCCGCGGCGGTCTACGCCGGCGCGTTCCTCGTGATGTCCCTGGCGTTCTCGGTGCTCAACCGCCACATCCTCCTCGACAAGGAGCACCTGCTCGAGCCGCGATTGCCCGAATCGCTGCGGCGCCGGATCCTGTCGCGCGCGTTGACCGGCCTGATCCCGTACGTCATCGCGACCGCGGTCGCGTTCGCGACCCCGTACGCGACGCTCGTGATCTGCGGGGCCGTCGCGGCGTTCTACGCACTACCGATCGCGAGCGGCGCCAACCTTGACGCGAGTGAGGCCGAACGGTAGGACTTCCCGGACAGCGCTCGTGGGTTAGGGAAGGCCAGGCCGGCGCGAGCGGCAGCGTTCGATCCGGAGGTTAGGGAATGAAGAGATGGCTACTGCCGTTGACGGTCTGCGCCGTGGCGCTGGCGAGCGAGGCCGCGGCCGCCGCGGCGACGCCGTACGTAGCGCTCGGCGACTCTTATGCGTCGGGCGTCGGCACGCGGACGTATTACAACGACGGGACCAGTTGCGATCGCAGTCCGGACGCGTACGGACCGCTGATCGCCGCCAAGGACGGGTACTCGCTGACGTTCGAGGCGTGCAGCGGCGCGAAGACGACGGACGTCAACTGAGTCAGCTCGGGCCGCTGACCAGTGCGACCGGGCTCGTAACGATCACGATCGGCGGCAACGACGCCGGCTTCAGCACCGTGATCGAAGATTGCGCGGCGTGGTACTTCCCGTGCCAGAGCGCGATCAACAACGCTGACTCGTTCATCCAGAATCAGCTGCCGGGGCTGCTGAACCATACGTACGCCGACATCCGCTCCCACGCTCCGAACGCGCATGTGGTCGTGCTCGGCTACCCGCACCTGTTCACGTCGAACGGGGCGACGTGCAATTTCGACGCGCTCACGTCATCCCACGAGGAGGAGCTCAACACGACGGCGGACCTGATCGACGGCGTCATCTCGGCTCGCGCCGCGGCGCACGGGTTCACGTATGTCGATCCGCGTAGCGCGTTCAACAGCCACGAGATCTGCTCGTCGTCGGAGTGGCTCAACGGGCTCTCCAACCCGCTGAGCGAGTCGTTCCACCCGAATATCTCCGGCCAGGCCGAGTTCGCGTCGCTGATCGAGCCCGTCCTGCCGTAGGAGCCCGCGGTGCTTGTCCGTTAACTGGCGGAATCCGTCAGTTAACGGACACCCTCGCGCGTCGGGGAGGGAGTCGGCTGGCGGTCGGGAGGCCGGGGGACCTCAGCCGATGATCCGGAACACGCCGCGCATCCACGGATGAATCCGGCAGAAGAACGTGTACGTCCCCGGTTTGAGGCCCTTGGGCGTGTTCCAGTTCAGGGTGCCGACACCGGGCGTCCCGATCCCGAGCTCGCCCGAATCGAAGCCGCCCCCGTTCGCGAGCGGATAGTCGACCCCGTAGTTCTTCGTGCACGGCTTCTTACACGCGGTCACGGTATGAAAGATCGAGGCGAGATAGAACGGGCTTGGCGCGATGACTCCATAGAGGCCGCCGAAGGTCCCCTTCGAGCTCGCGTCCTCATTGACGAACGTCAGCGACTGGCCTTCGCGGACCGTCGGCACGCAGGCACTCTTCCGCTCGGACGCCGAGGAGATGTCGCCCGGGATGTACCTGAACGCCGCGATCACGACGTTCCTCGTGTGGCACTCGGGGATCGAGTTCGGGTTGACGCCGACGAACGCAGTCCCACCGAAGTACTGGTTCTCGGGTAGGCGGCCGTGCGTCACGTGCCCGACCTCGTTGATCTTGCCCATGAATGGGTTGACGCCCCGCTGGTCGTTCCACGCCTCCCACACGACCATGATCCCCATCACCTCGTACCACGAGCCACGCTTGGTGTCGTACGTGGCGTGGACGCTGAGCGTGTCGCCGGCTTGGACCTGCGGCCGCCAGTCAGGCGCCGTCGCGGTCATCGAAAAGTCCCACGAGACGGGTCCGTGGCTGTCGAAGTACTTCGCATTTGAGCGGAACAACCGCACCGTGTGCGGCCCCGCCCCGACCGCTTGGCTGTCGGGCGTTGTGCCGGGGCGCGTCAGGTCGAGGTCGTCGTACAGCCCGCCCGGATGCAGATGGCCGGCGGTCGCGATCAGCGTCCCCGGATGGTCGATCGTGAACTTGTTCAGCGGCGCGCCGGATCCGTAGGGATTCGTCGCCATGTCCGGATAGGTGAATTTGCCGTTGACGCCGCTGCCGCGCTTGACGTTGAAAACGGGATAGACGTGGTGATCCTGGACGTCCATCCAGATCGGATGCACGGGCGTGATCTTCGACGCCAGCGCCGTGTCGGTCTCCGGCACGAAGTCCATGTCGTAGGTCACGTACACGTACTTCGTGATGTTGGTCAGGTTGTGGATCATGTAGTTCAGGATCCAGTGATCGCTGGCCATGATCGGATACCCATAGCCGGCGGGGAATTCGTAGGCCGTCTTCTCCTCGCCGGCGGCCATGAAGGGGTAGAAGGTGGCGAACCCGTTCCCTTCGCCCTGCCCGGCTGCGCCGTCGGTGATCCACACGCCGTGGTGCAGATGGACAACATCAGTTGGCGGGACCGCGCCGAGTTTGCCGCCCGGCAGCGCGTAGCGGAGGTTCGGGGCCATCCGGATCATGAAGCCGTTCTGATCCGGTTTCGGGACCTGATTGGTCTGGGCCAGGATCAGGTTGGCGCCCGGGGTGATCTTGTACGGCCCGGCGGCGAACTCGAAGTGCTCGACGCCGGTCGGGGAGACGCTCACCAGACGCGAGATCGACGCGGCAGCGACCGCCGGCAAGATGCCGAGCACCATCGAGGCCAGCACGACCAGCTTTATGGCTCTGAGTCTCAAGTCTCCTCCGCGGCGCCTGCGCGCCAGGTGGCTGCATTCAAGCAGGTCTCGTGCTTGAATCCGCAAGTAATGCACTTCCGTCCAACATCGGCTCGCCTGAGGAGGCTCGCTGCCGGCTTCTGCGCGGTGGCGTTGGGGGCGGCGCTACCGACTGCCTTGGCCGACGCGAGCGGCACGCACCCGACGCTCCAGCTGCACAAGACCAAACTCGGATCGATCCTCGTCGACCACCGCGGCTACACCGTCTACGCTTTCACGAAAGACACGCGCAACCACGACGCCTGCGTCAAGATCAGCCACTGCCTGGTGGCGTGGCCGGTGGTTTCACCCGGGAGCGGCCCGCTCGCCGGGCCCGGGGTGAAGCGCTCGCTGATCGGCACGATCACGGTCAAAAAGGGCGTCAAGCAGCTGACCTACGCCGGATTTCCGCTGTACACGTACATCGGCGACACGCGCCCGGCGCAGACGACGTTCGTCAACCTGCTCCAGTTCCAGGGCCGCTGGCCGGCGCTGAACGCCGCCGGCAAAGAGATCAAGTAGCGCGGCGGGTCAGCGTCCCGTAGGCGTCCGGCCGGCGCGTCGCGAGGAACGGGAACAGCTCGAGCCAGTCGCGTCGCTGGTCCAGATCGAGGTCGGCGACCAGGACCGCCGGTTCCTCGCGCGGCGCCTGCACGAGCACGCGGCCGTAGGGATCGGAGATGAAGCTCGAGCCGTAGAACGTGATCGGTTCCTCGACGCCGATCCGGTTGATCGCGACCATGAACGTCCCGTTGGCGACACCGTTGCCGACGATCACCTGTTGCCACAGCGGCTCGGTGTCGAAGCCCGGATGGTCGGGCTCAGACCCGATCGCGGTCGGGTAGATGAGTACCTCCGCGCCGGCCAGCGAGTACGCACGGGCGAGCTCGGGGAACCACTGGTCCCAGCAGGTCGGGGCACCAAGCCGCGCCGCGGCGCCGGTGCCGGTGCCGGTGCCACCGTCCGCCGCCGGCAGCTCGATCACCGGGAACGGGTCGCCGTCGGCCGGACCCGGGCGGAAGTAGCGATCCTCGTAATAGCCGGCGGTGATCGGAATGTGGAGCTTGCGCGTGCGAGACACGAGCCGCCCGTCCGGCGCCACCACGATCGCGGTGTTGTAGCCGAGCCCATCATCACCATCGGCGCGTTCGTACAGCGAGCCATGGACATACACATCGCACTCGGTGGCGAGCGCGGAAGCGAACCGGAACGTCGGACCGTCCGAGAGCTCCTCGGGCAACGCGCCGACCGCCTCGGGTCCGTCGGGCGTGATCGCGAAGTACCGCGACAGCGTCAGTTCCTGCAGGCACACGATCCGCGCCCCTTCGCCGGCCGCGATCCGGGTCCCGCCCGCGAGCGCAGCCTCGTGCTCGTCGGGATCGGCGTGCCAGCGCTCCTGGACGAGGCCAAGCCGCAACGGCGGCCGCGTCGGCGGCCGGGTCCGAGCCGGGGAGTCCGGCGGCGAGTATGCGGTCAGCAGCTCACTCATGCGCTCGCTCAGGCACCTGTTGGGTGATGCAGTGCGGCCCGCCGCCACCATACGCCAGCACCGCACCCGGCACCGAGACGATCTCGCGTTCGGGAAAGGCGCCGCCGATGATCGCGAGCGCGTCCTCGTCCGAGTCAGCCCCGGTGACCGGGACGATCACGCCGCCGTTGCAGATGTACAGGTTGAGATAGCTGGCGGCGATCCGCTCGCCCGCGACATCGACGTACGGCAGATGCGGCAGCTTCAGCGCCTCGACCCCCGCGGCCGTGAGCCGCGAGCGGTTCTCCTCGCACGACTCGTAATTTGGGTTCCCGGAATCGACGCTCTGCAGCAGCGCCTTTCCGGGGGCGACGACCGCGGCGATCAGGTCGACGTGACCGTCGGTATCCAGATCCTCCACCAGCCCCCGGCCGAGCCACACGACCCGCTCGACCCCGAGTCGCTCGCGCAGCACCGCCTCGATCTCGTCCCGGTGCAGCGCCGGGTTGCGGTTCGGGTTCAGCAGACACTGCTCGGTGGTCAGCAGCACACCGTCGCCATCGCACAGGATCGAGCCGCCCTCTAGCACCATCCGCTCCTCGAGCACACGGTCGCCGAGCCGCTCCGCAATCAGCCGGCCGACGGCCGCGTCGCTGTCGTACGGAGAGAACTTCTCGCCCCAGGCGTTGAAGCCAAAGTGAATCGCGACGCGCTTGCCATCGGAGAACACGTAGATCGGCCCGCAGTCCCGCAGCCACGAATCGTCGAGCGGCAGCTCGACCACCTCGACGGCGGCCGTGCACGCCGCGCGCGCGTCGGCCGCGTCGGTGCCGGCGTTGGCGATCATCGTCACCGGTTCGAACGCAGCGACGGCGTTCGCGACCGTGGCGTAGTCCGAGCGCGCCTGCGCCAGCGTCGGGCCCCAGAGCTCGCGCCGGCACGGCCAGCCCATCAGCGTCCGCTCGTGCGGCTCTGACTCAGCGGGCAGGCGGACGGTCATAGCTGGCGCGTCAGCCTAACGATGGCTCTCGCGTCAAAACAATTAGTACGCGCGAGCCAAAGTTGGGGCGTGTCGGACGACGGGGCGAGAGCGCGTGGCGCGGGGCCGGGACTCGCGCTCAGACGGTGGTGCCCTGGTGGTCAGGATTCCATGAGTACGCGTACTCGGGCTTGTCGTGGGCCTGCCATAGCGCGGTCAACCGCAGCGGCTTGAACGTGTCCCACATCACCGCGAGCTCGTTCGTCCGGGTCGCGCCGAGCGCGCGCTCGACGGCGCCGGGCTGCGGGCCGTGCGGCAACCCCGAGGGGTGCAGGGTGATGCAGCCGACCTCGACCCCCTTGCGCGCCGCGTAGTCGCCGTCGGCGTAGAACATGACCTCCTCGGACTGGATGTTCGAGTGGTGGTAGGGCAGCGGCACGGCTTGCGGGTCCCAATCGAGCATCCGCGGCGCGAACGTGCAGATCACGAATCCCTGGCCCTGGAACGTCTGGTGCATCGGCGGCGGCAGGTGGAAGCGTCCGGCCCGGGGCTCGAAGTCGGCGGCGTTGAACGTGTACGGCCACACGTACCCGTCCCAGCCGACGACGTCGAACGGGTGGAGGTCAAGCTCGTACTCCTGCATCCCGCCCGGGACGCGGACCACCAAGCGCCACGAACCGCTCTCGTCAAAGGTCTCGAGCTCAAGAGGGCCGCGGAAGTCGCGAGCTGAGAAGGGCGCGTGCTCGAGCAGCTGCCCGTAGCGGTTGCGGTACCGCTGCGGCGTCTCGAGCTCCCCTGGCGTGTGGAAGCAGAGCCAGAACTGCTCGAGCTCGCTTTCGAGTGAGAACGTGTGCGTCGTGCCGCGAGGGATCACGAGGTAGTCCTGCTCGCGGAACGGCACGTTCCCGAACACGGTTCGCAACACGCCACCGCCGCGGTGGATGTAGATCACCTCGTCGCCCTCTCCGTTGCGGTAGAAGCCGTCGAGCGCTTCGGTGGGCTTGCAGATCGAGACCTCGATCTCGTTGTTGAACATCAGCAGCCTGCGGCCGTCGACGGGATCGCCGCCGGGCTCGACCGCACGCACGTCGGCGAGGCGGTGCACGTGCGCCGGCGGCGTCCACTGGTCGCGAGCGACCGGCGTCAACGAGCCGGCCGCGGCGATTCGGCAGGGCGAGGAGAGGTGGTACAGGATCGACTCGTTGCCCGAGAACCCCTCGTAGCCCATTACCTCCTCGACCAGCAGGCGGCCGTTGTCACGGACCTGGACGTGTCGTTTGGCCGGCAGCTCGCCGAGGGCTAAGTACCGCATCTGAAACCGACCTTACAAGTTCCCGCGCAGCTCCTGCTCGCGCTCGATCGCCTCGAACAGGGCCTTGAAGTTCCCTTCCCCGAACCCCTTCGCTCCGTGGCGCTCGATGATCTCGAAGAAGATCGTCGGACGGTCGCCGAGCGGGGCGGTGAAGATCTGTAGCAGGTACCCCTCGTCGTCCCGATCGACCAGGATTCCGAGCTTCCGGAGGTCATCCAGCTCCTCCGCGATCTCCCCGACCCGCTCGGGCACGTCCTCGTAGTAGCTGTCAGGGGTCTGCAGGAACCTGATCCCGCGCCGCCGCAGCTTTCCGACGGTCCGGACGATGTCGTCCGTGGTCAGCGCGATGTGCTGCGCGCCCGGCCCTTCGTAGAACTCGAGGTACTCGTCGATCTGCGACTTCGTCGCCCCTCGGCCGGCTCGTTGATCGGGAACTTGACGCGACCGTCGCCGTTCGTGACGACCTTCGACATCAGCGCCGAGTACTCGGTCGAGATCGCCTCGTCGGAGAAGTGGATCATCTCCGTCATCCCGAACACGTCCTCGTAGTAGGAGACCCAGCGGTTCATCGCGCCGAGCTCAACGTTGCCGACGATGTGGTCGATCTCGGTGACCAGTTCACCGGACGGCGCCGGTCCCGCGCTCGCCACGTATCCGGGCAGGAACGCGCCGTCGTACACCGAGCGATCGACGAACCGGTGGATCGTGTCGCCGTACGTGGCGACGTCCGCGAGCCGTACGAGGCCGTGATCGTCGCGCAGCTCGTGCGGCTCCGCCAGCCCGGTCGCGCCGCGCGCGGTCGCCTCCCGGTAGGCGTGCTCGACGTCGGGCACCGACAACGCGATCACCTTCACGCCGTCCCCGTGCCGGGCGTGATGGGAAGCGATCTCGCTGTCCGAGCGGAGCGCACCGCTGAACACGAGCCGGACCCCGCCTTGCATCAGTACGCGTGAGGTCCGCTCCCGAGGCCGGTCTCCAAGCCGCGTACGCGACCTCCGTGAATCCGAAAGCCTCGCGGAAGTAGAAGCTCGCCTGCGCGGCGTTGCCGACCCACAGTTCGACGTGGTCGATGCCGTGCAGCGGCATGAAGTCGACCTGCTCGTTTGCGTGCCGCGGTTCAGACGTCGTCGCCATTACTACCTCCGGTTGTAGAGCGTTCGGCCGCCAGCTCCTGCGCAGCGATCAGCGTGTTGGAGCCAGCGGCGGCGCGTGCGTAGATCTCGTGCAGCGTGTCGCCGATCCCCTCGATCGCGCGCTCGACGCGTGCGGAGTCGAAGCCTTGTCGTTCGTCGGCGACCGCGATCAAGCCGCCGGCGTTGATCACGAAGTCGGGCGCCCACACGATCCCCCGCTTGGAGAGCTGATCGGCGATCGTCTCGCGCGCCAGCTGGTTGTTGGCGGCGCCGGCCACCACCGGAACGCGGAGTGCGGCCACCGTGCGCCGGTCGAGGACGCCGCCCAGCGCGCACGGTGCGAGCACGTCCGCCTCGAGCTCGAGCGCCTCATCGGGCGCACCCAATTCGCCCACAGCCGCTTGGCGAGCACGCGCTTGGAAGCGTCGACGTCGCTCACGGTCAGCCTCGCCCCTCCCTCGCGCAGGCGGCGCGCCAGCTCGCCGCCGACGTGACCGAGACCGACCACGACGACGTGCCGGCCGGCGACCGAACCACGCTTGAGGGAGGAGCGGATCGCCACCTCTACCCCGTGTGCGGTGTAGGGGCTCGGATCCCCGCAGCCGCCGTCGGCGAGGGGGCGCCCGGCGACGTGGTCGGTGAACTTGGCCATGTAGGCGATGTCGTCGGCGCAGGTGCCGACGTCCTGGGCGGTGATGTACCGGCCGCCGAACGATTCAACGAGCTCGGCGAAGTCCCGAAGTGCGTCCAAGCGACGCGAGTTGACGAGCCGCGCGCCCGGCTCGAGCGCGATCACGCCCTTGGCGCCGCCGAGCTCGAGGCCCGAGACGGCGGCCTTGAAGGTCATCGCCCGCGCGAGCCGCTCGGCGTCGCGGACCGCCTCATCCGGCGTCTGGTAGACGCGCATCCGGCAGCCGCCGAGGGCGCGGCCGTTGACCGTGTGGTGGACGGCGATCGCCATCGTCAGGCCCGAGCGCCGGCCAGACCGCACGCGGACGTCTTCGTAATCACGGAGCAGGACCGGCTGCTCAGCGGTAACGCTCACAACGCCACCGGCTCTCGCATCGCGCGCAGCGCGGAGATCGACTCGTCGTCGCAGGTGGCGAAGAACCAACCGATCACGTCGACGATCTCCTGCACCGACTCCGCGCGGAAAAGCACCGGCTGATACGCGGTGATGTCGTAGTCGAGCGTGCCCATCTCGACGACGTCGAGCGGGCGGGGGCGCATGCCGCCGAATCCCCGATCTCCCCGTAGCTCGACAGGATCCCGGCGCCGTACGCGCGCACCTCGTCGTCCTCGACGACGACACCGAACTCGAGCGAGAACCAGAACACGCGTGAGAGGAAGCGGAGGTTCTCGGCGTCGGTCAGCCGCCGCGCGGCGAGCCCCGCGAGCCGGTGAAGCTCGCCGAACGTCGGCGTCGCCAGCAGGTGGCCGTGGCCGATGACCTCGTGGATGATGTCCGGCTCGGGCGTGTACAGCGGGACCGCCGGATGGCGCACGTACTGGGTCGAGTGGAAGCGCTGGTCGGCGAGCGAGCCGTAGAACTCCTCGAGCGGGACGAGGCCGGCGGCGGGAACGTAGCTCCAGCCGCCGAGCGGGGTCAGCAGTGCGGAGATCTCGTCGAGACCGGGAATCGCATCCGTCGGCATCGCGACTGATTGCTTCGCCTCGCGGTATTCGCGCACGGCGTAGCGCTCGTGTTTGGCGGCCAGTTCGCCGCTGACGGTCTTCCAGACCTCTTGCTCGGCGTCGGTGTAAGCGACCTTTGGAGCCGGCGTCCCAGGCGTCCAAGCGAGCGCCGCGGCCGCAATTTCGTTGCGCCGTCTCCGGTAGTCGGGGTCGTTCGCGCCCGGGTGGTCGTGGGCCAGGTGGACGGTCACTTCGCCCGAGTCGTCGGTGGTCACCGGCGAGTAGAGCTGAGCTTCTTCGTACATCTCTCGAGCAACATGTATGGCACCGCTCGCTCTCAGATGCAAGTCTGTACAGCGTGACCTAGCAAAATGAGGCCCTTCTGACGGGATTACGCGTAGAATCCTGAGCAGATTGACCAGTTTTGACCAACCGACGCCCGCCTGATCGCTACCCTTCGGCCAACCCCGCGTCGGTTTGCTCGAGGTCGCGCGCCAGCTCGGCGCGCGCGCGGGACGGTTCAGGCGCGGCTCGCGAAGCTCGAGTCCGGCGGCGTGATCACCGGCCACGGCCCCGAGATCGACACGGGCAAGCTTGGCTACCCGATCAGCGCATTCGTGTTGATCGAGCTCGCCCAGGGGCGGCTCGGTGAGGCGGTCAAGATGATGAAGGCGATCCCCGAGGTGCTCGAGGCGGACGGCGTCTCAGGGCCCCACGATCTGATCTGCCGCGTCGTCGCCCGCGACACCGAGCACCTCCAGCAGGTCGTCAACGAGCTGCTGCGCGCGCCGGCGATCCAGCGCTGCACGAGCTACATCGTGCTCTCACGCCAGGTGCCGCCGCGGACCGGTCCGCTCGTGGCGGCGGCCGGCGAGCGCCGCTAGGCCTCAGGCCAGGTGCTGGCGGAGCGCGACGGCGGCCGCCTGCGTCCGGCTCTGGACGCCTAGCTTCGCCAGGATCCGCGAGACGTGCACGCTGGCCGTCTTCTCGGCCATGAACAGCGCCGCGCCAATCTGCCGGTTGGTGCCACCTGGGCGACAAGCGCCAGCACCTGCCGCTCGCGTGCGGTCAGCCCGAATGGGTCCGCGGGCGCGTCGGGGACGCGTGCCTGCGTCTCGCCGACGGCGCCGGTCGCCAGCTCGAGCCGCGCCCGACCCGCAAGCGCGACCAGCTCGCCCTCGAGCCAACCCGCACCCAGCCGGTGCGCGACCTCGAATGCGGCGTCAGCGACCGGCTGCGCGGCCGCCCGGTCGCCGGACTCGACGTGCGCCTCAGCCTCGCGCCAGCGCGCGATCGCGGCCTGATATGGCCGGCCGAGCGCATCCCACTCGGCGGCGGACTTGCGCCACAGCCGCGGATCGTTGCGGCCGCGCGCGCGGGTCAGTGACGCCTCGCCGACGGCGCACCACGCGGCCTCGACCGGGCCGCCCGACAGCGCCGCCGCGCGGAGGCGCTCGATGTGGATCCGCGCCCGCGCCAGCGCATCGTGCTCGAGCTTCCGTTCTCGTAGATCTCGCGCCCGTTGCGCCATGTCCGCCTCGGCCGCGATCCCGACCGCGGTCACCCGCGCGAGCCGCATCACGTCTCGGTACACAGCTCGATCCGGTCGAGCGCGTCGGATACCGCCGCGCGCGCCTGCTCGAGCTCGCCGCGCCGGCGCAGGAGATCCGCCAACAGGGTCCCGAACGACCCGATCCACTGGGGCTCGGATGATGCGGCCACGAGCGGTTGCGCGGCGTCGAGCGCCCTGGCTGCACGCTCGTCGTCGCCCTCCCCGAGCGCCTCCTCGGCGTCGCGCAGCAGCGCGTAGATCAGCTGGCGTCCGATCAGCCCGGCATCCGGCGATACGAGATGCGAGCGCGCCAGCTCCCAGTCGCCGGATTCGAAGGCGAGCTCGGAAACGGTCAGCGTCAGCCAGTCGTAGTTGTCGCGCAGGCGGCCGGGGATCGCCGCCAGCCCCGCTGCGCCGTCGCGAGCGCGTCCGCGGTCCGCCCCGCGATGTTGAGCATGTCGGCGAGGTTGGCGTACACGTAGGCGCATCCGTCCTGGTCCCCGGCGTCGTGAGCGAGCTGGAGCGCGCGCTGGAGGCAGGCGACGCCCTCGTCGACGTCACCGAGCGCCACCCCGGCCATCCCGAGGGTGTTCAACACCTCGGACTCGGAGTCGGTGTCGCCGGACTGCACGGCCAGCGCCAGCGCCTCCCGGCCGTCCTCGATCGCCTCGCGAAAGCGCCCGCGCAGAACCTCACGCGGGCGAGCCAGCCGAGCAACCACGCCCGTTCGCTGTCGCTGCCGTCACTGGGCAGCATCGCGAGCGCACGCTCGGCGGTCGCGACCCCCTCCGCCCCCCGATTCAACGACCACTGGGTGCGCGCGAGCTTGCCGAGCACGCACGCATACCGGATCAGGTCGGCCTCGGCGTCGAGCTCGCGCACGCCTCGAGTCGAAGCGACTCGGCGCGTGCCATGTCGCCGCCGCCGGCGTGCGCTCGGGCCGCGAGCGCCAGCAGCGCCGGGTGGTCCATCTCGAGCAGCTCCGCTGCACCGTCGACCCGTGGCCACAACTCGAGCGCGCGCTCGGCGAGGTTGGCGGCCTCCCCGAACGCGTACGCGCGCTCGGCGGCCCGCGCCGCACGCACGGTCGCCGCAGCGCCGCCGGCTGATCGCCGGCCGAGGCGTAGTGGCCGGCAACGGCGCTGGTGCGCTCGAGCTCGCGGTCGTCGTCCGCGCCGCACAGCTGCTCGAGCGCGGATGCGAGCGCGTGGTGGAGCTCGGCCCGCTCGCCGGGCAGCAGGTCGTCGTAGAGCGCCTCGCGCAGCAGCGCGTGGCGGAACATGAAGCGGTCGTCCTTCCCGGGCACGAGCACCTGCTCGGCGACTGCCTCGCGCAGCGCGCTGGTGAGTCGATCGCCCTCGATCCCGGTCACCCGCGCGATCGTCTGGTGGTCAAGCCCGCGGCCGGCCGCGACGGCGCGCGCGATCAGGCGAGCATCGTCAGGCAGGCGCTCGATCCGCAGCAGGAACGCGTCGCGGAGGCTCGCGGCGCGGCGCCGCGGCCGTCGAGCCCCGCCGCCAGCAGCTCCTCGGTGTAGAGCGCGTTGCCCTCGCTGCGGCTGTAGAGCCGCTCGACGAGCTTGTCCGACGGCTCGTCGCCGAGGATGTCCGCGAGCGCCTCGGTCAGCTCGTCGCGGTCGAACGGCGCGAGCTCGATCGGGCGGGCGCGGTCGAGCCGCTCGAGCTCGGCCAGCAGCGGCCGTAAGGCGTGCCGGCGATGGAGCTCGTCGGTCCGGTAGGTGAGCAGCAGCATCAGGCGCTCCTGCGAAGCGTCCGCGCCAGGAAGGCGGCGAACGTCCGCGTCGAGCGGTCGGCCCAGTGCATGTCCTCGAGGATCAGAACCACGGGAGCGGAGTCGCTCAGCAGCTCGAGCAACTCGAGCAGGGCCTCGAACAGCCGCAGCTGCTCGCCCTGGTCGCCCTCTCCGGGAGACTCGCCGTTCCCCAGCGCCGGCAGGAGCGCCGCGAGCGCCGAACGGCTGCCTGCGCTCAGTGCCTCGAGCGCCGGATGGCGCTCGCGGACGAGCGGGCGCAGGGCACCCAACAGCGGCGCGTACGGGAGCTCGGCATCGCCCTGCTCGACGCCCTCGCCGCGCAACACGACCGTTCCGACAAGGCGCTGCTCGAACTCGCCGACGAGCCTGGTCTTGCCGACGCCCGACTCGCCGCCAAGCAGAACCAGGACGGGCCGGCCGGCCGCCGCCTCACGCGACGCGAGTTCGAGTTCCGCCAGTTCCCCGACGCGACCGACGAGGTGATGCTGGTCAGCCTGCCGCGCATGTCCGAAGTATCGCCTGACGGACGCGAATCGCGCGTGATGCTCGTGGCCCGCGGCCCGAGCGTCGGCCGCGAACCGGCGGAGGTCGTCTGAGTGGGCTGTTGATACTGCGTTGCTGATGGAAGGGTGCATTTGGCGCTCCTGTCAATGAAGTTCACGTATTGAGAGGGTGAACTGAGACGTGGAGGCGCACATCGGGTTTTCGCAGCCGATTTCGCGGCCCTACCCCTTAGTTGTGAAGGGGACCCCGTACACGGCCGAGGGACCTGCGCGTGGCTCGGCGGCACGCCGTCGGACAGCAGGGGCGCGACCAGCTCGCCGGCAGCGGCGGGAAGAACAGGAATCCCTGCGCAAGCGGGAGCTGCATCCCGCGGAACTCGTCGGCCTGCTCAGGCTGCTCGATTCCCTCGGCGACGACGTCGAGCGACAGGCTCTGCCGAGGTTGACGATCCCGCGCACGAGCTTCGCCTTGCCGGCATCGCGATCGATCCCGTCGACGAACGACCGATCGATCCTGAGGATGTCGATCGGGAAGTGACGCAGGTGCGAGAGCGACGAATACCCGGTCCCGAAGTCGTCGACCGCGATCTGCAGGCCCAGCTCCTTGAGCTCCTCGAGCTGCGCGACGAGCGTCTCGCGCTCACCCAGCAGCAGGCTTTCGGTGATTTCGAGCGCGAGCGAATCGGGGCGCAGACCGGTCTTGAGCAGCACGTCGCGGACCTGATCGACGAAGTCGGGCTCGTGCAGCTGACGCGTCGAAACGTTGACGCTCAGCTTCAGCGGGTGCCCGGGCGCGGAGAGCTGCCACTTGCGCGCCTGGACACATGCCCGATGGAGGATCCAGCGGCCCATCGGCACGATCAGCCCGGTCTCCCTCCGCGAGGCCGATGATCTGCTCGGGAGCGATCCGCAGGCGCACCGGATGCCGCCAGCGCACGAGCGCCTCGACGCCGACGATCCGCCCCGAATCAAGCTCGACGATCGGCTGGTAGTCGAGCTCGAACTGGTCGCGCTCCATCGCGACCCGCAGCTCCCCGGTCAACTCGAGCCGCTCGACCACGCGGCGGTGCATGCTCGGCTCAAACGCACGGATCGAGGCCTTGCCGGCCGCCTTCGCTGCGTACATCGCCATGTCGGCGTTGCGGAGCAGGTCCTCGACCCCGCTAGTGCCCGCCTAGATGGCGATCCTGACCGATGCGGTCACACGCAGCTCATGGCCGCCAATCGAGAACGGCAGCGCGAGCGCGTCGAGGTATCCGCCGCGCGACCATCCGAGCTTCTTCTTCATCGTCGATCACCTCGATCAGCAGCGCGAACTCGTCGCCGCCGAGCCGGGCGGCGGTATCGCTCGGCCGCAGGATCCCCCGGATCCGCGACGCCACCGCGCGAAGCAGCTCGCCGCCGCGCGCGTGGCCGAGGCTGTCGTTGATCGTCTTGAAGTCGTCGAGGTCGAGGAACAGCACCGCGAACGCGCGGCCGCCGCGAGTGGCGATCGCGATCGCATGAGCCAGGCGGTCCTCGAACAGCGGCCGGTTGGCGAGCCCAGTCAGCGAATCGTGGAACGCCTGGTGGCGCAGCTCGTCCTCGAGCACCTTGCGGACGGTGACGTCGCGCATGTTGAGCACGAGCCCGCCGACGGCGGGATCCTCAAGGCGGTTGTCGACGACCGTCTCCACGGCTCGCCAGTCACCGTCCGCGTGGGTGAAGCGGGCGCTGAGCGTGTGACTGCCGCGGTTCTCGAGGCTGTCGGCCAAAACCGCTGCACCTGCGGGGCGTCATCGGGGTGTACGAGCTCGCCAGCGCCCTGCCGATCATCGTCTCGGGCGCGTGCCCGAGGACCCGTTCGAGCGATGGCGCCTGCCACTTGACCAGCAGGTCGCTACCGATCACCGTGACGACGTCAGTCGAATGCTCCACCAGCGCTCGCAGCCGCGCCTCGCTGCGCTCCTCGATCGCCAGCCGTTCGGCGTCTAGGATCGTTCGGCGGCGCACGCGCTGGAAGCGCCAGCCGATCGCGAGCAGCGCGATCAGCCCGATCGCCAGCGATCCGATGAACGCCGTGAGCGCGTTGGAGGATGCCTCATCAGCGGTGCGTCGCTCATAGCTGGAAGCACGAACCGCGTCGGTGTTCAGCCGCGTGAGCACCGGAACGAAGCGAAGCTCTCGTCGTGCAATGCGGCCGGAATCGTGCGCCCGTTGGCGACCGCGAGCGTGTTCAGGCCGAGGACGTAGAGCGCTGCGCTGTCGCTCTGGAGCAGCGCGGTCCGCGTATCGGGCTCGAGTGCCCGGAGCTGGCGTAGCGCCCCCGCAAGCTGCGACCAGACGCTGAAGCCGCTCTTCACCAGCGAGGCCGGGATCTCGACGCGCGCCGCTCGGCTGGTCAGCGCGTCGACGAGCGCCTGCGCTCTGATCGCATTCAACTCCTGGCTGGAGGCTCGGATCGTCTCGACCAGCACCTGTCCGCGCCGGTGCTGGTCGGCGTCCTCGCGCGCCAGCTCGGCGACGATCACCATCGCGGCGGTGACCGCGACACCGGCGACGACGAGCAGCAGCTGCTGCCAGGACGCGGTCGGCAGCGTGAGCCGCTGGGCGCGGCCGCGCCAACGCAACGCGGCATGCCGCGCATGGAGCTTCACCCGCGCCACGCCCGGACGCTCATATACGAGTATCGGCCGCTGCCCGGAAAACCTAAGCGGCTTCCGAGACGGGCGCCTCGGTGCCGGCGCTGAGCGGGCTCGCGCTCGACCTGGTCGCGGCGTGATCTCGTCCGCGCTCACGTGCTGGGGGTGGTGGCAGGCCGCCAGGTGCCCGGCGGCGTACTCGGTCAGCTGCGGCTCGACCGTCTTGCACACGTCGGTCGCGTGGGGGCAGCGGGTGTGGAACCGGCACCCCGGCGGCGGGTTGATCGGGTTCGGCGGCTCGCCGGTTACGACCTCGCGGGTGCGGGCTCGGTTTTCGTTCGGATCGGGAATCGGGATCGCGCCGAGCAGCGCCGAGGTGTACGGGTGAATCGGCTTCGAGTACAGCTCCTCAGCGGGCGAGATCTCCATCAGCTTGCCGAGGTACATGACGACGATCCGGTCGGAGACGTGCCGGACGACGCTCAGATCGTGGGCGACGAACATGTAGCTGAGGTGGAACTCGTCCTGAAGCTCTCCGAGCAGGTTGATGACCTGCGCCTGGATCGAGACGTCGAGCGCCGAGACGGGCTCGTCGAGCAGGATCAGGCGCGGGTCGACCGCGAGCGCCCGGGCGATCCCGATCCGCTGGCGCTGGCCGCCTGAGAACTCGTGCGGGAAACGGTTCAGGTGCTCGGGATGGAGGCCGACCTTGTCGAGCAGCTTTCTGCTCTCGGCCTCGACCTGGCCCTTCTCGACACCTCGCAGGCGTAGTGGCGTCGCCAGGATCTGGTTGACGCGCTTGCGTGGATTAAGGGACGCCTGAGGATCCTGGAACACCATCTGCATCTCGCGGCGGATCGGCTCGAGCGCCTTGCGGCTGCTCGCGTGATGTCGTTGCCCCGGAAGCGGATCGAGCCCGTCGTGACCTCGGTCAGCCGGACCAGCGTCCGGATCAACGTCGTCTTACCGCAGCCCGATTCGCCAACGATGCCGAGCGTCTCCCCCTCCGACAGCGTGAAGGTCACGTCGTCGACGGCATGGACCTGGCCGACCTTGCGATCGACGATCACGCCCGACTTGATCGGAAACAGCACTCTGAGGTGCTCGACATCGAGCAGCCCCGGCTTGGCGCCGTTGCCGGCGGCTGGCGCCTCGCTGCCGGGGGCGGGCTGCTCGGTGGTCATGAGGTCACCGGCTCGGTGGCCCGCAGCCCGATCTGATCGCCGACCACCCGCAGCGTCCGCTTCTGCTCGAGATCGAGCCAGCAGCGGTCGAGGTGACCGGGCGCCTGCTCCGCTCGCGCAGCCAGCTCGGGGATGCTCGTGCACTGGTCGAACGCGTGGGGACAGCGAGGCCTGAAGTGGCATCCCTCGGGAGGGTGCAGCAACGACGGTGGGAGCCCGGGGATCGCCGGCAGCCGCTCGGAGCGGTCGCTGTCGATCCGCGTGATCGAGCCGAGCAGGCCCCACGTGTACGGGTGCAGCGGGTCGTAGAACAACTCGTCGAGCGTGCCCTGCTCGACGACGCGGCCGGCGTACATCACGACGACGCGGTCGGCGATGTCGGCGACGACCCCGAGGTCGTGGGTGACGAGGATCACTCCGGCGTTCATCTCGGTCCGCAGCTTCCGTAGCTCCTCCAGGATCTGCGCTTGGATCGTCACGTCAAGGGCGGTCGTCGGCTCGTCGGCGATCAACAGTTTCGGCGAGCACGACAGCGCCATCGCGATCATCACCCGCTGGCGCATCCCGCCCGAGAACTCGTGCGGGTAGGAGCGCAGCCGCTCACGCGCTCGCGGAACCCCGACCCGCTCCATCAGTTCGACCGCGCGGTCAAGGGCCGCCGCCTTGGAGATCTCCTTGTCGTGCGCGCGGATCTGCTCGACGATCTGATTGCCGATTCGGTAGACCGGATCGAGCGAGCTCATCGGATCCTGGAACACCATCGCGATCTCGCCGCCGCGAATCTTCTGAAGCTGCGACTCCGACGCGCTCAGCAGCTCTTCGCCCTCAAGCGTCGCGCGCCCCTCGATGCGGGCGTTCGGCCCACGCGTCAGGCCCATCAGCGTCATCGCCGTGACCGACTTACCGGACCCCGACTCGCCGACGATCGCGACCACCTCGCCGCGGTCGACCGTGAACGAGACGCCGTCGACGGCGCTCACCGTCCCGTCCTCCGTGGCGAACGAGACCTTCATCCCGTCGACCTCGAGCAGCGGCTGGGCGCTCATCCGACGAGCCGGATCCGCGGGTCGAGTAACGCGTAGACGATATCCATCAAGGCGCCGAAGATCACGACGGCGAACGCCGTCAGCATCACGATCGACGAGGATCACGACGATGTCGAGGCGCCCGATCGAGTCGCGCGCGAGCTCTCCGACTCCGTGCAACCCGAAGACCGACTCGGTGATGATCGCGCCGCCGCCGATCACCTGCGCGATGTCGAGGCCCCACAGCGAGATGATCGGGATCAGGCTGTTGCGCAGGATGTGCCTGATCAGGACCTGGCGCTCGGACAGTCCCTTCGCTCGAGCGGTGCGGACGTAGTCCTCGTTGATCGTGTCGAGGATCGTCGAGCGCAGGACGCGCGAGTAGAAGCCGATGAACAGCACCGAGAGCGTGAACCACGGCGCCAGCAGGTGCTTTAGCCACTCCCACGGGCTGCTGGTGAAATTGACGTAGCCGCCCAGCGGGATGATGTTGGCCTTGTACCCGAGGTAGTAGAGCAGCATCGCGCCGAGGAAGAACGGCGGGAACGACACGCCGAGCATCGCGAGCACGGTCAGCACGCGGTCGACATATCTGCCGGCCTTGATGGCAGCCAAGGTGCCGACCGCGATCGACACAAGCAGCCATATGAAGCCCGCTCCGAGGGCCAGGGAGAGGGTCGCGGGCAGGCCGTTCTTGATCTCCGTGAGGACGTTGAAACCCTGCGTGTAGGAGTACGCCTGGCCCGTGAAGATGTTCTTCATCGTCCTCAGGTACTGGGTGTAGATCGGCTTGTTGAAGCCGTACTTGACGTCGATCTGGTGGATCTCGAGCTGTGTCGCGGAGCGGCCGGCGAGCCTCAGCGCAGGATCGCCGTTCGGGATCGCCTCGAACAGCAGGAACGTGAGCAGCGAGATCACGAACATGACCAGGACCATCGAGAACAGCCTGCGCACGATGAAACGGCTCACCGGGCGATCCTCACCTTCGCCCGCGGATCGAGCGCATCGCGCAGACCGTCACCGAACACGTTGATCGAGAGGACCGCGAGCGTCAGCATGATCCCCGGCACGAGCACGTTGCTGAACGCCGCCGGAATCGTGCTGATCCCGTCCGAGATCATCGTCCCCCACGATGCGTTGGGGGGCTGCACGCCGGCGCCGAGGAACGTCAGGCCCGCCTCGAGCAGGATCGCGTTCGCGAGGATGAGCGGGACGAAGACGATGATCGTACTCGACAGATTCGGAAGGATCTCGGAGTACATGATCCGCCAGTGGCTCAGCCCCTGCTGTCTCGCCGCATCGACGAACTCACGCTCTCTCAGGGTCAGCACCTGGCCACGAACCGGCTTGGCGACGTACGGCACATAGACGATTCCGATCACGACCGCGGTCGTCAGCAACGTTGTGCTCTTCAGCGGTCCGATCCCGCCGACGGCGAGCACCGTCCCGAGCGTGATCCCGAGCAGCACCGCGGGGAACGCCCAGATCACGTCCAGCGCCCGGTTGATGACTCCGTCGATGACGCCCCGGAAATACCCGGACACGATCCCGAGCAGGAGCGCGATCACCATCGTGATCAGCATCGCGACGACGCCGATCTCGAGCGAGTTACGACCGCCGTAGAGCAGCCGCACGGCCGTGTCGCGGCCGTTGATATCGGCGCCGAGGAAGTAGTGGCTGAGCTGCCATGTCGGCCCGATCGGGATCCCCTGAGCCGACAGGATGTATTCGGTCTTACCGCCGACCTTGACCGTGCCGGTCGGGTTGCCATCCGACGGGCTGATGTGTGCTATGTCGTGCGAGTAGACCGGCGCCAGCAGGCACAGCACGACGATCAGCAGGAACAGCCCACCGAAGAACAGCGCCACCTTGTTGCGCCGCAGCCGCCTCCACGCGAGCTTGTACGGCCCAATGCCGGGTGGCAGCTCTTCGCCCTCAGCAGCGAGTGCGGCGCTGAGCCCGCCCGAGAATTCCGTTCCGGTTTCGGATGTGGTCGCCATCAAGAACGCGTGGGTCGGGACAGCCTAGCTGCCCCGACCCACGTCGTCGCGTCTTTTATTTCAGTTGGAACGACGTGTAGTCCCATCCATACACGGGATGGAACACCAGCGCCGAGTAGTTGATCCGGTCAGACGTGAACTTCGGGAACGTCTGGTAGCCGAACACAGCCACGTACGCCTTTTGGGCGACGTACTGGTCGAGCGCCTGCCACTGGCTGGCGATCGAGTTCAGCGAACTCGACGGAACCGCGCCCAGCTTGCTCGACACGCTGTCGATGTGCGGATCGCTGACCTGGCCGAAGTTCTGGTTGTTGGTGGGCAGGATCGCCGTCTTCTGGAGCAGCAGATAGAAGTCGATCGGGTTCGGGAAATCCTGGTTCCAGTCGGCAAAGCCGGTCTGGGGATTGAGCTTCAGGTTCCCGATCGTCGTGAAGTAGGTCGCATCCGCGATCACCTTCTGCGTCGCCTTGAACCCGATCTGGTTCAGGAACTGCGTGTAGTACGTCATCCACTGCTGCCGTGGCGAGCGCGTCTCAGACCAGACCGTGACCGGGGTGCCGGCCATTCCGGACTGCTTGACGAGCGCCTTGGCCTTGGCGAGGTTCCCGTCCCCCGGAGTGCCGTACGGGCACGGAGCGGTCGGGTGGCCGACGATCGCTGGCGGGAGGAAGTAGCACGCCGGCACGAGCGTGCCCGAGCCGAGGCGGTTCATCGCGTTCTGGTTGAGCCCGGTGACCACAGCTTCACGCGCAAGCTGGCTACTGAACGGCTTCGCCTGCGAGTTCATGAAGATGTAGTAGGTCGAGCCACCGAGATCCACCTGGTTGAAACGGCCTGCCGCCTGCGACTTGATCTGTTGCACGAGGCTGCCGGGGATCGTGTCGGCCCAGTCGAACACGTCGGCGCTGTTGTTCAGCACCGCCAGCGCGTTCGAGTCGATGTTCGAGTTGATCTTGACGTTGATGTTGACGTGGCCGGCGGGAATGCCCGGAATGTTCATCGCCGCCCAATGCGGGTTCTGAACGACCGAGTACGACGCGTTCGGCACGATGTTCGTGATCTCATACGGCCCGACGCCCGGGGGCGGGTTGTTGGGCTCGTTCTTGAACGGCGTGCCCGTTGGGATGACCGCCGAGGACGGGAACGCGAGCACGTTGTCGAACGCGCCATAGGCGGAGTTCAGATGGATCACGATCTTGCCGGTGGCATCGTCGGTCGTGATGCCGGAGATCGTCTTCGCCTTACCGGTGGAGTACGCCGTCGCGCCCGCGATCTGGGCCGTGACGAACTGGCCTGAGCCGCCCCACGGGATTTTGATCTCGCGCTCGATCGAGTACGCGAAGTCACTCGCCTTGACGGGCTTTCCATTCGAGAAAACGAGGCCCTTGCGCAACGTGCACGTGTAGGTCTTGCCGCCGTCGGTGATCACCGGCAGCGCGGTGCAGAGGCCTGGAATCACCTGGCCGCCTGCGGCACCGTTGGCGTGGGCGTAAGTTGTGAGCCCGGTGTAGGAGACCCAGTCGGGCTCAGCCGCCTGCGTCGTGTAGCCCATACCTGGGTCCAGTGAATCGGGCGCGGTGCCCTGCACCAGCGTGATGGTGCCGCCAGACTTTCCGCTTGATGACGAGCTCGTCGACGCGGCGGTCGACGATGAGCTGCTGGACGATGAGCTTCCGCACGCACTGAGCGCCATTGCAGTGGCGCCCGTGAGAAGCAAGGCCAGCACCGACCTTGAGTGTCTCTGCACTACTCCTCCTCCTGTTTCAGAGGTTAGTTTTCCCTGAGCGCAATCTAGTTCACAACCGGAGCCCGTGCGAGCTCCCTAATCAACCGTCAACATGCGAGCGAGCACCCGCTAGCGTTCCCGCACCGACGAGGGAGGGCAATGGCCGACGAGGGACTGAAGGCGCTGGAGGCAGAGTTGCGGGCCACGATTCCGGACGGGGTGCGCGCGATCGGCGACGAGCATCTGAAGGATCTCGCCGACGCGGTGAAGGCCGCTCGGCACCGCCAGATGGAGGCGCTCGCGGCCGCCGGCGACCGGGCGCTTGAGCACGTGCCCAGGCTGCTGCGAGCGCCGGTCCGGAAGGTCGTTTCGTGAACGAGGCGCTCGAGACCCGGGCCGAGGTGTTGAAGCTGGCGCGGTTGCTGGACCGCGATCCCGCCACGCTGACCTACCTCGCCGACGTGCCGGCCGGCGACCTTCGCGAGCTCCGCGAGCAGACCACCGAGCGGCTGTTCACGGCCCAGGGGCAGACGCTCGCGCGCCTCGCCGCCGCCAGCAAGGTGCTGCCCACGGGGCTTGTCGCGACGATCAGCGAGCGAGCGTTCGGGCCGCTGCTGTCGGCACGCATGGCGGGGATGCTCGACCCGGCGCGGGCGGCCGACGTGGCGGCCAAGCTGTCACCTTCGTTCCTCGTCGACATCGCGATCGAGATCGACCCACGCCGGGCGAGCGACGTGATCGGGCGGATTTCGCCACACCAGGTGGCCGATGTGGCAGCCGAGCTCGTCCACCGCCACGAGTACGTGACGATGGGCCGGTTCGTCGGGCACATCGGGACCGACGCGCTGCGAGCAGCGCTCAACGTGATGAGCGATCGCGAACTGCTCGAAGTCGCATTCGTGCTCGAACAGAAGGACGGGCTCGACGAGCTCGTGAGCCTGCTCCCCGCCGAGCGCCTGCCGGCCGTGGTCGAGACCGCGGCCCAAGACGACCTGTGGCCGCAGGCGCTCGACCTGCTCAGTCACCTGTCGGACGCCAAGCTGCGCGGGCTGGAGCAGCAGCTCGTCGAACGCCTGGCGGACCTGCCGGCGGCGAAGCGACGCCAGATCGCCTCGGAAGCCCGGGAGGCGGGTCTGCTCGATCGGCTCGGACCGCTGCGCGAAGCGCTCGCGTAGGCTGCTGGCGCAATGGTGCTCGCGAGCACAGTCGATCGCGCCTCGCCCGACTTCGCCCGCAAGCGTGAGGGGATGCTGGGGCTGGTCGAGCAGCTCGACGAGCTCCTCGAGCAGATCCGGGGCGGCGGCGGCGAGCGATACGTCGAGCGCCATCGCTCGCGCGGCAAGCTGCTCCCGCGTGAGCGGATCGAGCTGCTGATCGACCGAGACAGCGCGTTCCTGGAGCTGTCGCCGTTCGCCGCGTACGGGACCCAGTTCCAGGTCGGCGCTTCGATCGTCACCGGGATCGGCGTGGTCGAAGGCATCGAGTGCGTGATCACCGCCTCAGACGCGACCGTGCGCGGCGGGACCGCGAACCCGAAGACATTCCAGAAGACGCTCCGCGCGATGGAGATCGCCGAGCAGAACCGGCTGCCGCTGGTCGGGCTCGTCGAGTCCGGCGGCGCGGACCTCCCGACCCAGGGCGAGGTGTTCGTCCCCGGCGGCGAAGGGTTCCGCCGCCAGACGCAGCTCTCCGCCGCGGGGATCCCGGTCGTCTCGGTCGTGTTCGGCAACGCGACCGCCGGCGGCGCGTACACGCCGGGGATGTCCGACTACAACATCTTCATCCGCGAACGCTCGAAGGTGTTCCTCGGCGGCCCGCCGCTGGTCAAGATGGCGACCGGGGAGGACTCCGACGACGAATCGCTGGGCGGCGCCGAGATGCACGCGCGCACGTCCGGACTGGCCGACTACTTCGCGGTCGACGAGCGCGACGCGCTGCGCCTCGCTCGGCAGGTGATGCGGCGCTTGAACTGGCGCAAGCGCGGACCGGGGCCGACGGTCCTGCCGGTACGCGACCCGCGCTATTCGGCCGACGATCTGGCGGGGATCGCATCGATCGACCTCAAGGAGCCGTTCGACATGTGCGAGGTCATCGCCCGCCTGGTCGACGGCTCGGACTACGACGAGTTCAAGCCGCTCTACGGAACCTCGATGACGACCGGCTGGGCCGCGATCCACGGTTTCCCGATCGGGATCATCGCGAACACGCAGGGGATCATCTTCAGCGAGGAAGCGCAGAAGGCGGCGCAGTTCATCCAGCTCACAAACCAGATCGACGTGCCGCTGCTGTTCATCCACAACGTGACCGGCTACATGGTCGGCCGCGACTACGAGCAGCGGGGGATCATCAAGCACGGCGCGCAGATGATCAACGCCGTCTCGAACTCGAAGGTGCCGCACATCGCGCTGATCGCGGGCGGCTCCTACGGCGCCGGTAACTATGGGATGAGCGGGCTCGCGTACCAGCCGCGATTCGTGTTCACGTGGCCGAACGCGAAGATCGCCGTGATGGGCCCGCAGCAGCTCGCCGGCGTGCTGTCGATCGTCGCCCGTGCGGCCGCGGCGTCGCGCGGACAGGACTACGACGAGGAGGCCGACAAGCAGATGCGAACGGCGGTCGAGAACCAGATCGAGTCCGAGTCGCTCGCGCTGCCGATGTCGGGGAGGGTGTTCGACGACGGGATCATCGACCCGCGCGACACGCGCACGGTCCTGGGGATCGCGCTGTCGGCGTGCCACTCTGCTCCGGTGCGCGGCGCCGAGGGCTACGGCGTTTTTCGGATGTGAGCTGGATGCGGAAGCTGCTGATTGCCAACCGGGGCGAGATCGCGCGGCGCGTGATCCGGACGGCGCGCGCGATGGGGATCGCGACGGTCGCCGTGTATTCGGACGTCGACGCCGATGAGCCGTTCGTCGCCGAAGCCGACGAGGCCGTCGGGATCGGGGGCGCGGCGCCGTCGGAGTCCTACCTGCGGGGCGACGCTCTGATCGATGCGGCTGCTCGGACAGGCGCCGACGCGATCCACCCCGGGTACGGGTTCCTGGCCGAGAACGCATCGTTCGCGCGGGCTTGCGCCGTAGCCGGCATCGTGTTCGTTGGCCCGACGCCGGAGGCGATCGACGCGATGGGCTCAAAGCTTGCGGCCAAGCGTCTGCTCGCGGACGCCGGGGTTCCGGTGCTGCCAGACGTGTCCGATCCGGCCCTCGCGGCTTCCGAGGTCGGCTTCCCGTTGCTCGTCAAGCCGTCGGCCGGCGGCGGCGGCAAGGGGATGCGGATCGTGCGCTCGGCCGCTGATCTGGACGCCGCGGTCGCCGCGTCACAGCGCGAGGCCGCCGGCGCGTTCGGCGACGACACGCTGCTGCTGGAGCGCTATGTCGAGGCCGGCCGGCACGTCGAGATCCAGATCTTCGGGGACATGTTTGGCGACGTCATCCATCTCGGCGAGCGCGAGTGCTCGATCCAGCGCCGCCATCAGAAGATCCTGGAGGAGTCGCCATCGGTGGCGGTCGACTCGGAGCTTCGCGAGCGGATGGGCGCGGCCGCAGTCGCGGCGGGGAAGGCGATCGGGTACGTCGGCGCCGGGACGGTCGAGTTCCTGCTCGGTCCCGAGGGCGGGTTCTACTTCCTGGAGGTCAACACGCGGCTCCAGGTTGAGCATCCCGTCACCGAGGCGGTCACCGGACTCGATCTGGTCCGGGCGCAGCTGGAGATCGCGGC
>CAVQJF010000008.1:0-388489 GCA_963712675.1 uncultured Solirubrobacteraceae bacterium | reverse complement strand
CGGGCGGGCGCGTGCCGGACGCGCCGGCCTCCGCGGGCCACGCGATCGAGGTCCGGCTCTACGCCGAGGACCCGGCGGCTGATTTCCTGCCCCAGACGGGTCGGCTGCATCACCTGTCGATCCCTTCCTCGGGCGCGGTGCGGGTCGACGCCGGCGTGGAGAGCGGCTCCGAGATCTCGATCCACTACGACCCGATGATCGCCAAGGTGATCGGGTTTGCGCCCACGCGCGAGGAGGCCGCCCGGGTGCTGGCGGCGGCGTTGCGCGCGTCGGAGATCGATGGTCTGAAGACCAACCGAGACTTCCTCGTCCGTCTGCTCGAGGATCCGTCGTTCCTGCGCGGCGAGTGCGACACCGGGTTCCTGGATCGGCCGGAGGCAGCTGCGCTTGCCGAGCCGCTGCTGGGCGCCGACGAGCGCCACGCGTGCGCGGCCGCGGCCGCGCTCGCGGGCCAAGCCGGACGCCGCGCGGCAGCGCGGACCCAACCGACGACTCCGAGCGGCTGGCGCAATAACCCCTCCCAGGATCAGGTCGTCGAGTACGAGGTCGGTGATGACACCGTCGCCGTGGCCTACCGCTTTGACCGCGGCCGCCTGGCGGCGCTGTCGGTCGATGGGGCTGCGGTCGAGGCTGTGCGATTGGGCTCGGCTGCTGCTGACCGCGTCGATCTGTCGGCCGGCGGAGTGCGGCGGCGCTATCGGGTCCGCGCGTTCGGGGATCGCGTGGAGGTCAATGCTCCGAGCGGCCAGTGCACGCTTCGCGAGCTCGATCGGTTCCCGGACCCTGCGCGCCAGGACGCCCCCGGATCGCTGCTCGCGCCGATGCCGGGCAAGGTGATCCGCGTCGACGCCTCGCAAGGGGACACCGTGACGGCCGGACAGCCGCTGCTGGTGCTCGAGGCGATGAAGATGGAACATGAGATCGTCGCCCCGGCCGCCGGGGTGCTGACGGCGCTGCCGGTCAGGCTCGGCGATCAGGTCGACGCCGGGACGCTGCTGGCGGCGATCGAAGACGCTGCCTAACCGCGATTGGAGCTGATAGATGACCACTGAGGCCGTCGCCGCACTACCACTGGTGCCGAGTGATGAGGAAACGTCTATCCGCGAATCCGTTCGCGGGATCTGCGAGGGACTCGGGAAGCGCTACGCACGCGAGAAGTACGAGGCGGGCGAGCCGCCGACCGAGGCCTGGCAGGCGCTCGCCGAGAAGGGTTTCGTCGGCGCGAACATCCCGCGCGAGTGGGGCGGCGGCGGGCTCGGGATGGCCGGGCTCGCGATCGTCGGCGAGGAGGTCGCGGCCGCCGGCGTGCCGTCGCTGATGCTGGTCGTGTCCTCGGCGATCGGCGGCTCGATCCTCACCCGACACGGCACCGAGGAGCAGAACGATCGCTGGCTGCGCGGGATCGCCGCAGGGACCACCAAGTTCGCGTTCGCGATCACCGAGCCGGACGCCGGCACCAACAGCCACAACCTCCGCACCGAGGTCCGGCGCGACGGGGACCGCTACCTGCTCAACGGCCAGAAGGTGTTCATCTCGGCGGTCGAGGACGCGACCGAGGTGCTCGTGATCGCGCGGATGCGAGGCGATGACGGGCAGCTCGGGATGCCGGTGCTGGCGGTCATGGATGTCGACGCGCCCGGGTTCACGCGCGAGGCGATCCCGATGCCGTACCTGGGCGCCGACAAGCAGTGGACGCTGTTCTTCGAGGACGTCGTGTTGGATGCCGATCGTCTGATCGGAGGCGAGAGCGGTGGGCTCGGCGCGGTGTTCGACGGGCTCAACCCCGAGCGGATCATCGCCGCGGCGATCTCCGTCGGCGCCGGCCGGCGCGCGCTGGAGAAGGCATGTGCATATGCACGCGAACGGGAGGTGTGGGGCGTACCGATCGGCACCCACCAGGCGCTGGCGCATCCGCTCGCGAAGGCGAAGATCGAGGTCGAGCTGGCGCGGCTGATGATGCAGAAGGCCGCGGCGCTGTTCGACGCCGGCGCGCCCGGCGCCGGCGAGGCTTCGAACATGGCCAAGTACGCGGCCGCTGAGGCCGCCGTCCACTGCGTCGATGCGGCGATCCAGACCCACGGCGGCAACGGCGTGACCCTCGAATACGGGATCTCCGACATGTGGTGGGGCGTGCGGCTCGCGCGGATCGCGCCGGTCAGCGCCGAGATGATCCTCAACTACGTCGCGCAGCACTCGCTCGGCCTGCCGCGCTCCTACTAACGAGGTCTGGCCTCGTCGAACCGTTCGAGGCCGTCGTCGGGGATCGGTTCCCAGGAGGCGGCGTAGGCCACGAACTGGCGCGAGCTCGGCCGCACCCCAGGATCGCCGTCGAAGGCGCTCATGCGGATGCCCATCTGCGACGGATCGTCGGGGTTGCGACTGAACAGGTGCGCGCCGCACTCGCCGCAGAAAGCCTTCTCAAACCCGCCGTCGGGGTGGCGCCAGGTTCGCACCAGCTCGTGCCCCGCGACGATCCGAAAGGCTCGGCCGTCGACGCGGGCGTTGGCAGAGACGGCGGTGCCCGTCCGCTTCTGGCAACGAGTGCAGTGGCAGTAGCCGGCCCGTTGCGGCGGCTCGGTCAGCTCGAAGCGGACGGCGCCGCAGAGACAGCCGCCGGTCAGGAGCGGGTCGGGCATATGGCGAGACCCGGACTTGAACCGGGGACACCGCGATTTTCAGTCGCGTGCTCTACCAACTGAGCTATCTCGCCCTTGAACGGGGCGATGCTAGCGAGTCGGACAGAGGTAGTGGCGGCGCGAACGCAGGGCTCGATCGCGCCGCCGGAACCGAGCGGGAGGGCCCGTCCACCCTCCCGCCCAGCCTTGGCTAGCGCCGCTTCGAGTGGTGCTTCGAGTGGTGGCGCTTGTGCGTCGTGGTGGCCTGCCGCTTGGCGTCCGTGGTCGTCGTGCCGGTCGTGCCGGTCGTGCCGGTCGTGCCGGTCGTGCCGGTCGTGGTCGTGCTTGTCGTGGTCGTGCCGGTCGTGCCCGTCGAGCCGGGATACCCCGGGTCGCCGGGGCTGCACGCCCACGCCACGCCGCCTCCGACCGCCAGCGACGCGACCGAGGCGAGCGCCGCTACCGAACTACGTTGAAGCCTCATCCTGAGGACCTCCTTTGATCGTGTTCGTCATAGATCGCTCGGGCCGCTGAGGGCTCACGGGTTTCGCTGTAAGAAGAACGTAGGAAACGTCCTCGCTGAGCGGGACAATCGGCCGACATGTCCGGCACGCGTCAGCTGTTCGTCCTGCGCCACGCCAAGTCGAGCTGGGACGATCCCCGGCTCGACGATCACGACCGGCCGCTGGCGCCGCGCGGACAGCGGGCGACGCAGGTGCTCCGCGCGCACATCAGGGCGCACGCGATCGAGCCGTCGCTGGTTCTGTGCTCAACCGCAACGCGCACCCGCGAGACGCTCGCAGGCGTCGCGCCCCCGGGCGAGGCGCTGATCGAGCCCGCGTTGTACGGAGCAAACGCAGGCACGATCGTGGAGCGGCTCCACGTGGTTCCCGCGCAGACCGAGGCGGTGATGGTGATCGGGCACAACCCGGCGATGCAGATCCTCGTGCTGCGGCTCGTGGGCAAACGGGGGGCCTCGAGCAATGACGAGAATCTGGCCTCTGTGGAGCGCAAGTTCCCGACCGGGGCGCTCGCGACGCTGACGTTCGAGTGCGAGTGGAGCGAGCTGGCTGCGGGCGCGGCGCGGCTCACCGCGCTGGTCCGCCCAAAGGATCTGAACCTGACGCCGAGGGCTGCAATCAGCAGCTAGCCTCCCCGCGCACGTGGGATGGTTCGGAACGGATGGAGACGGACCAGTGGTCGCCGGCCGCGATCTCGAGAAGCGCTACGGGGACGGCGCGACAGCGGTCGACGCGCTGCGCGGGGTGACGATCGAACTGGCGAAGACCAGCTTCACAGCCATCATGGGGCCCTCGGGCTCGGGCAAGTCGACGCTGATGCACCTGCTCGCCGGGCTCGACCGCCCGACGGCCGGCGAGGTGTGGCTGGGTGCAACGCAGCTGAGCGGGCTCGACGACGCTGATCTCACCCGCCTGCGGCGCACACGAGTCGGGTTCGTGTTCCAGGCGTTCAACCTGCTGCCGACGCTGACGGTGGAGGAGAACATTCTGTTGCCGGTCCGGATCGCCGGGGACGAGATCGACAAGCCGTGGCTCGAGCGACTGTTGGTTTCGGTCGGTCTGCAGGACCGTCGCCGCCACCGGCCGGCGGAGCTGTCGGGCGGCGAACAGCAGCGCGCCGCGCTCGCGCGGGCGTTGATGACCCGGCCGACGGTGATCTTCGCCGACGAACCGACCGGGAACCTCGACTCGAGCGCGAGCGAGGCGGTCCTGTCGCTGCTTCGTCGCGCGGTCGACGACCTTGAGCAGACGATCGCGATCGTCACCCACGATCCGATCGCTGCCTCGCACGCGGACCGGATCGTGTTCCTCGCCGACGGCCGCGTGGTCCGCGAGAGCGCGAAGCTGTCCGCGCCGCAGATCCTCGACGCGCTCAAGGCGATCCACTGACCCGGTTCGCGCTGCGCAACCTGCTCGCGCGGCGCCGGCGGGCGGCTCTGACCGCCGTCGCGGTGTTCGTCGGCGTGTCGATGATCTCCGGCACGTTCGTGTTCACGGACACGATCAACGCCGCCTTCCGCCAGCTGTTCACGAACGCCGCGACCGGCGCCAACGTGATCGTCGCGAGCCGCCAGGACATCTCGTCGCCAATCAGCGCACCGGCAGCCATCTCCTCCGGGCTCGTGCGCCAGATTCGCGCGCTGCCCGGGGTCGGCGCCGCACAGGGTCAGGTGCAGGACACCGCGACGATCGTCGGCCGCAACGGCAAGGCGATCTCGAGCATCGGGGCGCCGACGCTGGCGCTGTCGTACGTGTCGCCACCGTTCAACGGACTGACATTCGTCGCCGGCTCGAGGCCGAGCGGATCGGACGAGGTGGCGATCGACGAGGCGACGGCGCTGCACCAGCACTACCGGGTCGGCGACCTCGTCCCGATCGTCACCGGTCAGCCGGTTCGCCAATTCAGGATCTCGGGGATCGCCAGGTTCGGAAACGCGTCGCTCGGCGGCGCGACCTTCGCCGTGTTCGATCTCGGCACCGCCCGCGGTCTGTTCGGCAAGGTCGGCAAGGTCAACCTGATCTACGTCGCCGCGACGAAGGGCACCACCGCGGGGACGCTGCTCAAGCAGATCCACCCGCTGCTGCCGCCGGAGCTCGTCGCACGCACCGCTCAGGCGCAGGTCGACACGGACGTCCAGCGGATCTCGAGCCAGCTCTCGATCCTGACCGGCGGTCTGCTCGCGTTCGGATTCATCGCAGTGTTCGTCGGGGCGTTCGTCATCTTCAACACGTTCTCGATCACGGTCGCCCAGCGGAGCAGCGAGTTCGCTCTGCTGCGAGCGCTCGGCGCGACGCGGAGCCAGGTCAACCGCGCCGTGCTGACGGAGGCGGTGGCGATCGGGCTGATCGCCTCGCTCGCGGGGCTTGCCGGAGGTCTCGGCGCCGCCGCCGCAATCCGTGCGCTGTTCTCGGGCGCGGGTTTCAACCTCCCCTCTGCCGGGCTCGTGCTCGGCGCGCGAACGGTGCTCGTCGGGCTCGCGGTCGGCGTGCTAGTGACCGTCGGCGCCGGGCTTCTGCCGGCGTGGCGCGCGACCCGTGTCGCGCCGCTCGAGGCACTGCGCGAGGCCGCCGCGCCGCGAGCACCGCGGACCGGATGGCGACGCGCCGCCGCCGTACTGCCGGCGGTGCTGCTCGGGATCGCCGGCCTCGTGCTGGCGTTCGCGACCGGTGGCTCGACCAGCGCCCGGCTGACCGCGAGCGCCGCCGGTGCGGTGATGCTCGTGGTCGCGATCGTCGCGCTCGTGCCGGCGATCGTCGCGCGCCTGAGCCGGATCGTGTCGTGGCCGCTCGAGCGCGGCGGCCGGATCATCCCCCGCCTGGCCCGGGAGAACGCTGCTCGCAGCCCGACGCGGACCGCGGCAAGCGCGTCCGGACTGATGATCGGGCTGGCGCTGGTGCTGTTCGTGACCGTGTACGCAAACGGCCTGCGAGCGTCCACGAACCAGATCATCGACCACACGCTGCTCGGCGACTTCACGATCGAGAGCTCGAACGGCACGAGCCTGATCCCGGCCGCGAGCGCACGCGCCGCCGCCCTGGCGCCCGGCGTGCTGGCGGTCTCGTCGCTGAAGGAAGCCAACGCGAGGATCGGCTCGAGCGGTAGCGTCACGTCGATCGGGCTCGACCCGACGACGATCGGTGACGTGTACCGCTTTGAGTGGATCAACGGCTCGGCCGCGACGATCGCGAACCTGATGCCGGGCGAGGCGATCGTCGAGCGCGACACGGCGCGCGCGGCGAACCTCCACGTCGGCGAGCGGACGACCGTCACGACCGAGACGGGGTTGCGAACCACGGTCACCGTCGCGGGTATCTACAGGGACCGCGCGCTGCTGCGCGGGTTCGCGCTGCCGCTGACCCAGTTCGATCAGATCTTCGACCAGGAGCAGCTCGCCGCCGTGTTCGTGAAGCTCGCCCCGGGTGCCAACGTCGTGGCCGCGGGCGCCGCGATCCGGGCAGGCCTGCGTGTGTTCCCCGGGGTCGTCGCGCGCTCCCAGAAGCAACTTCGCGACCAGGTCTCCGGCCGCGTCAACAGCATCCTGGTGCTGTTCTACGCGCTGCTCGCGATGAGCGTGCTGATGGCGCTGCTCGGGATCGTCAACACACTGACGTTGTCGATCCATGAGCGAACGCGAGAGCTCGGGATGCTGCGCGCGGTCGGGATGACGCCCGACCAGGCACGCAGCCTGATCCGCGATGAGAGCGTGATCACGGCGGCGATCGGGACGATCGTCGGGATCGCCCTCGGGCTCGCGCTCGCGTGGATCATCACGCGCGCGCTGAGCGATCAGGGGATCGTGTTCGAGGTGCCGTGGCCGCAGGTTGGCCTGGTGCTCGTGCTCGGGCTGCTGGCGGGCGTGCTCGCGGCGATCGCGCCTGCATCGCGGGCGGCGCGGATCGACGTTTTGACGGCGATCGCCCATCAGTAGGGGTACCCTCCCCGCGATGGGGCGGAAGCTGATCACGATGATCTTCGCTGCGATCGTGGCCGCGGGCTCGCTTGCCGGCTGCGGCTCGAGCTCGGGCTCGAGTTCGAAGCAGAACCCGGTCACCACCGAGTTGTCGTACTTCCCTGCCGGTACTCCGTTCGTGCTGACGCTGGCGACCGACCCAAACGCCGGTTCGGTCCAGCAGGCTCAGGGCCTGATCGGGCGGTTCCCGGCCGCAGGGCTCGGAATCGCAGCGCTCGAGGGCAAGCTGTCGTCGGTTGGGCTGAGCTATCAGAACGACATCCGGCCGCTGTTCGGCAATCCGGTCGCGCTCGGTCTCTCGAGCACATCCGGGTTGGGCACGAGCGCGGCCAATGACTTCCTCGCGGTGTGGCTGACCAAAGACGGTTCGAAGCTCAAGTCGCTCGTCTCGAAGCTGCTCCAAGGCAGCTCGAGCGTCGGGACGCGCGACGGCGCGATGCTCTATCAGCTAGGCCCGCTGTCACTCGCGATCAGCGGCCCGACGGCCGTCATCGGCACGTCCTCCACGGTCACGGCCGCCCTCGACCGGCACGCGCATGGTGGCGGTTTCACTCCTGCTGAGTTCGCGAGCGACACCACCGGGCTGCCGCAGAACACCGTGATGGAGGCGGTTGGAAACCTGACCGGAGTTCTGTCCAAGCCGAGCGCGGCGAAGGCGCACATGGTCCCGTGGGTCGCGGCGATCCGCAGCTATGGCGCCGCGATCACCGCATCGTCCTCGGGCGTGAACTTCCAGTACCGGCTCGACACGGGCGGTGGCTCGCTGAACTCGGCTCAGGTCCCAATCGCGGCCGGGTCGACCGCCCCGAGCCTCGCCGGGACGATGCCGATCGTCGTCGGGATCCACGATCCGTCGCAGATCGTGTCGTTCGCGGAGGCGGCGGAGCGGGCCGCGAGCCCGGCGGGGCACGCAAAGTTCGTCGCGCGCCAGGCGGCCGTCAAGAAGCGGACGGGGGTCGATCTGAACAGTCTCGCGAGCCTCTTGACCGGCGACCTGATCATCGACAGCGACACGCACACCACCATGGGTCGCGTGACGGTCTCGAACGCGTCGACGGCGGCGAGCACGCTAGCGAAGCTCGCGGGCGCGCCACAGGGGCTGTTCAAGAAGGCGACGAGGGTCGCGAAGCTGCCCGGCGGCTTCTACGCGATCCACGAGGGGACGACGACGATCACGATCGGCGTCGTCGGGGACCAGCTCGTCGCCGGCAAGGCGACACCGGCGCAGCTGCGGACGTTCGCCGCGATGCCCACGAGCGCGTCGTCGTTCGCGCACGGCAGCGTCGCGTTCCGAATCGGCCTGATCGACCTGCTGCACCTGGCGCTCAAGTCGGCGCCGTCCCCGATCGTGCAGACGCTGCTCAGCCAGCTTGGCGACATCTCCGGCTGGGCCGCGTCGAGCCCGAGCGCGCTGACCGGCTCGGCGACGCTGGCGATCAAGTAGACATCCGGCGCGAGAGCTCGAGCGCGCCGCGCTTCGACAGTGGCTCGTTGAGATTGCCGCACTTCGGCGACTGCACGCACGACGGGCAGCCGTGCTCGCACCGACACTCGCCGATCAGCCGCCGGGCGTCGTCCACGAGCCGCTCGAACTGGTCGTAGCCGCGCCGCGTGATCCCGATGCCGCCCGGATGGCCGTCGTAGATAAAGATCGTCGGCCCGCCCGTCTGCGGGTGGATGTTCGTCGACAGCCCGCCGATGTCCCAGCGGTCGCACATCGCGATCAGCGGCAAGACCGCGATCTGCCCGTGCTCGAGCGCGTGCAGCGCGCCGAGCAGCAGCTCCGACGGGAACGGGTCGGCGTCGATCAGCTCATCCAGCTCGTACCACAACGCCCGGGTCGGGAACTGCACCGTCGGCAGCTCGTCGAGCGACTGGAAGTCGATCACCTCGTGGTCGCGGAGGCTCTTGCGCTGGTATCCGAGCACCGTCTCCTCGTAGACGACGGCGCCGAATGAGAGCCTCACGCCGAGGGCCTCGCGACGCTCATGGAGCTTCTCGATGTAGGTCATCGAGTCGCGCTTGCACTGCGTGAAGTAGTCGCCGTCGAATGGCTCGAGAACCGCGCGGCGCGCATCGAGGTCGAGCTCGAGCACGAGGTACGAGCGCCCCAGGTGCAGGTACACGGCGCCCGGATGGACTGTCGAGTATGCGCGGCCGGCCTCGATCGTTCCGAGCAGCTCGCCCGAGCTGATGTCGACGAGCACGAAGCTGTCGGGCGACGCCGAGCGAAGCGCAACGCGCGCGGCCGGGTAGTCGTCGGCACGCGCGGGAACGAAGCCGCTCGCACGCTCGCGCAGGTAGCCGTTGGCGGCCAGGGTCTCCGCGTGCGCGCGCCACTGCGCGCCGAGAATCGGCTCATCCGAATCGCTGAGCGGCGCTTCGTGCGCCGCGCAGAGCAGGTGCTCGGCGTAGATCTCGGGGTTGTCGGGGTCGAGGATCGCCGCCTCGACGGGCCGGGACAGGAACTCGGTCGGGTGGCGGCAGAAGAACTGGTCGAGGGCGTCCTCGCCGGCGATGTAGACCGCGAGCCCGCGGCCCCGTCGTCCGGCGCGGCCCCACATCTGCCGGAGGCTCGCGACCGTGCCCGGGAACGTGACGCAGATCGCAGCGTCGAGCTCGCCGATGTCGATCCCGAGCTCGAGGGCATCGGTCGCGACGACCGCGAGCAGCTCACCGTTGATCAGCCGGCGCTCGATCTCGTGCCGCTGCCCGGACGTGTAGCCGGCGCGGTAGGGCGAGATCCGCTCGGCGAGCTCGTCGGACAGCCGCTCGCGCGTGTGCCGGAGGATCAGCTCGACCCCCTTGCGCGATTTCATGAAGCAGATCGTCCGGGCGCCGCTGGTGACGAGCTCGGAGAGCATCTCGGCCGCCTCGTACAGCGCCGACGCGCGAACGCCTAGCTTCTCGTCGAGCAGCGGCGGATTCCAGATCGCGACCCTGCGCTCGGCCCGCGGCGCGGCGTCGTCATCGATCAGCGTGAACGGCTGCAGCCCGGTTAGCCGCTCGGCCAGCTCGACCGGGTTCGCGATCGTGGCGCTCGCGAGCAGGAACCGGGGCTCGGTGCCGTGGATCGCGGCCGCCCGCCGGAGCCGTTTGAGGACGTTGGCAACGTGGGACCCGAACACGCCGCGGTAGACGTGCGCCTCATCGACCACGACGAACGCGAGGTTCGCGAACAGGTCTCCCCACGCCGCGTGGTGGGGCAGGATCCCGACGTGGAGCATGTCGGGGTTGGTGATCACGAGGTTCGAGCGCTTGCGGATCGCTGCGCGCTCGGCGCGCGGGGTGTCGCCGTCGTAGATCGCCGGCCTGATCTGCCTGTGAAGCCCGAACGCGTTGATCGCCCTGGCCTGATCCTGGGCGAGCGCCTTGGTCGGGTAGAGGTAGAGCGCCCGGGCCGCGCGATCATCGGTGAGCACCTGCAGCGTCGGGAGCTGGAAGCAGAGCGACTTCCCGGACGCGGTCCCCGTGGTGACGATCGTCGGGCCCTCGAACGCGGATTGCAGTGCCTGGGCCTGGTGGGCGTACAGAGACTCGATGCCCGCTTGCTCGAGGGCTCGGGCTACGGAGGCGTTTAGTCCCTGTGGAACCGAAACAAGGCGCGCGGAGCGCGCCCCATAAATATCTTGATGTTCAAGGCGCTCGTCGTCGAGCAGCGCGTCCCAAGGGTCTGTGACCGTCACCGGAGCAGTATCGTCGCGCACCGCCATGCGCTGCCTCTACGTGGATCTCGACGGCACACTGCTCGGCCCGGGGGCGTCGCTGCTGCGTGGCGCGGACGGCGGCTGGTCGTCGATGGGCGTGCGCGCGTTGGAGGCTTGCTCGCGGGCGGAGGTCGAGGTGGTGCTGTACTCGGGCCGGAGGCAGAGCAGCGTGTTCGAGGCGGCGCGGCTGATCGGAAGCTCCGCGTACGTGTTCGAGCTCGGCTGCGGCCTGGTCGTCGACGACGAGCTGGAGTGGCTGACCGATGGCGTCGTGCCCTCTTCTTCGAAGGGGACGATCTACGACCAGATCACCGAGTCCGGG
Organism: uncultured Solirubrobacteraceae bacterium; assembly: GCA_963712675.1. Classification (GTDB taxonomy): domain Bacteria; phylum Actinomycetota; class Thermoleophilia; order Solirubrobacterales; family Solirubrobacteraceae; genus Palsa-465. The sequence goes on along the minus strand of CAVQJF010000008.1, from coordinate 377,353 downwards.
GCGGCGGCGCTGCTGCTGTCGAAGTTCGAGGGGCGGCTCGAGTACCACACGCCGTGGTCCCTCGGACGCGAGGTCTCGCATCTGTTCCGGGGTGACATCGATCTTTCCGCTGCCGCCGCGGTCTTGGATGACGCGGGGTTGAGCTGGCTCCGACTCGTGGACAACGGCGTCGTTCGCGCGGCCGCTGAGCAGATGCCCGGACTGCCGCTCGTGCGCGCATACCACCTGATCCCGGCAGGTGCGTCGAAGGCGCGCGCGGTCGCGAGGCACATGCAGGGCCGCGGGTATTCGGCGGCGGAGTGCATCGCCGTCGGCGACTCGCGCGAGGACATGGACGCGGCCGATGTGGTCGGAGCGTTCTGGCTGGTGGCGAACGCCTTGGACCGCGACCCCGGGCTCGAACCCGAGGCCGCGGGGCGCGCTGGAGTACGGCTCGCCTCAGAGGGTTATGGCGCCGGTGTGTACGAGGCGGTGGTTACGACGCTGGCGGGGGGTTAGGGCCCTAGTCCCGCTCGTTGTGCTCGACTTCGTCGGCGTCGCTGACCGCCCAGCCGAGCCGCTCGACGAGCTGTGCCGCGAAGTGGTCGCTCTCGAAGTCAGCCACGTTGACACGCTCGCGGAGCATCACCGCACCTTCCCCTCGGTCAGTCTCCTGATCCGCCGTGACGATGATCTGAGGCACTCGCTGTCTCCTCTCGGTTGGTTTTCAACCTCAGAGTGGCATGCCCGGGTTCGGGGTTCGTAAACATTTCGTTTCGGTTCTCTGTGTTTCGATCGCGCTTTGCGAACCACGCTCTGATGCGTTCGCGGATCCGTCGCCAGAAGCCGGGTGTTACCGCCGGTCGCCATCTGGCGGGGGGTGGGACTGTCGCCCTTACGACCGCAATCCAGTCATCGAGAGGCAGGTCATTCTTGATCAACTGTGCCAACGCTTTTGTGACCGGCGCGTCGTTGCCGGCGGCGGTCAGCGCCTTCGCGAGCAACGGCACCGACTCGAGCGCCTCCACCGCCTGGCCGATCCGCTGTGGAATCTCTGTGGCTGGGACGCCCTGTGCGAGCAACTCGCCGGCACGGCGGTTGCGTGACTGGGGCGCGAGCGCGGTCGCGACCAAGTCGCCGGTGCCGGCGAGGCCGATCAGGGACTCGGGGCGCGCTCCCTGCTCCTGCGCCCACCGCCACACCTCGGCGAAGATGTGACCCGCGGCGGCACCGGCGGCGTTCAGGCCCTGCGCCTCGGTCGCGCCCGACGCGAGCGCCGCCGCGTTCTTGGCGGCGCCGGCGAGCTCGACGCCGATCGGGTCGTTGGACTCCTCGCACACCACGCCGGCGCGGATGAAGACGCCGGCGATCGCGGTCGCCAGCGACTCCTCGGTCGAGGCGGCGACCAACCCGGCGCCCTCGCTGACCATCTCCCTGGCGTGTGCGGGCCCGCCGATGCAGGCCGTGCGGCTCGCGCCGAATCGGCTCGTGAGAAGCTTGGTCGGCGGCGTGCCGTCGGGCGGCACCAGGCCCTTGGCGAGGCTGATCACGGCGGCCTTCGGAGGCAGGCCGTGCGCTTGGAGTTCGTCGATGACTTCGTCGAGACCGGTCGAAGGCACGCCGAGGAACACATAGTCCGCGCGCGCGAGGCCGGCTTCGACCGGCTCGATCCTCAGCTCCCGCGGCAACTCGACGTTCGGCAGGTACACCCGGTTCTCTCTTTGCTCTGCGAGTTGCTCGGCCTGCTGCGCTGTCCGCGTCTGCAGCGTCGTGCGGAGGCCGCCCCGGGCGAGCAGCACCGCGACCGCCGTGCCGAACGAGCCGGCGCCGATGACGACGGCGCGCTTGGTGCCAGGGGCGGGGAGGTGGATCGAGCGGCGCTGGACGGGGGGCACGGGGTGGCGAGCGTACCGGCGGCGGTTTCGTGGTGGCGTTTCCTGGTGGCGTTCCGCGTTGTGGCTCCGGCGCCGCTCCCCTATGCCGCCCCGCGCACTGCGCGTTCGACGGCTCAGCCGGGCGGGTGGTCGGTCGCTTGCCCGCTCGGTCGCTCGGCCCGCCGGCCGGTCGGTCGGTCGGTCACGGCTCGGGTCGCCTGTTGCCGACCCGGCGCTGATCGGGACGTAACGGATGTTTCCTCCGGTATCCGGAGGAAACTTCAGTTTCGTCTCCCGAACGCTTCGCCGCACCCACCAACCACGCTTTTCATGGATCCGGTGCGTCGCCGGAGCGGGCTGCCTGCCCTCTTCACTGGGCCGTTTTTCACGTCTCGCCCCGGTCCAGCGCGGTGAACGCGGCACGGGATGCAGCCGACCGTCGGCCGGGTGGCTACGCGGCGCGCGCTGCCTCGTCCTCGCCGGCGACCGCGTCGGCGAGTGCGTTGGCGGCGTCGGCTGTCGCACCGAATGCGTCGGCGACCTCAGCCGCGTTCGAGCCAGTGATCGCACGGTTGAGCGAAGCGACCGCGGCGTCGAACCGATCCCACAGCTCGGTCGGGCCACGTCGCCCCGTCCCTGGCCGCAGCTCGTACGGCGGTTGCGATTTCTCCGCGCCGGGTACTGGACGCCACAGCATGCCGGCTGCGTGCGCGTGTTCCCAAGTTGTCTGCTCGGTCTCGGCTGCCCCCGCGAGCGCGCGTAGCCTCGCCGCGAAGCCGTCGTCCGGCGGCGCGAGCATGTGCGCGCGCATCGCCGAAGCCCAGCCGTCGCGGGCGTGGCGCACCGCTCGCATGATCTGGGCCTGCTCGCGATCCAGTTCGTCGTCGGTTGTCATGAAACGCTTGCGTCTTGAGCCCGTCTGTCTGCGTCCTCGGACGGGCCCGGCTCAGCGCGGCCGACGGGCTCTCCGCCCCAGAAATCGTCCCCGCTCGGTCCGCCCGCCGCAGCCCCCCTGGTGCCGGCGTTGTACCCGTCGGCAAGCACCCGGTCGAAATCTGAGCGCCGAATCCGCACCCGCCGCCCAACACGGAGCGCCGGCAGTGAGCCCTGATCGATCCAGTTCCGCACCGTTTGCTGGTTCAGCTTGAGCATCTCCGCAACCTCGGCGACGGTCAGGAAGGAGTCTTCAAGATCGCTTTGATCCACTGTTTCTTTCTCTAATTGAGACAAACTGGAACCAATTCAGTAGTTATACTACTGACTACGGAGGACGTCATTGCCGACAAGTCGGTAAGGAAGGTCTGCAAACGGCGTGAAAACTGAAGGTAGGCATCCCGGGGAAGGGACGGCCGAGGCTAGGGCCGACGACAACGTCGTGCGCCTGCCCCGCGACTGGCTCGGGCCGCGGGACGAGCTCGTTCCGCTCGCAATCGGCGGCGATTCGGTCGGCGCCCTCGAGCGCGAAGAGGTGCCACCGGGAGCTGATGATTTCTGGGGCGAAGGCTCGGCCGCGGTCCAATCCGCGCTGCTCGGTCCGGCAGCGGCGCCCCACCGCGCTGCTCCACCTGTTGAAACCGGTTCGCCAGCGCTCGCCCCTCTGGGACGGCGGCTGCTCGTGGCGGGGCCCGTTGTCGTCGTAGCGGCGGCGGTCATCGCGGTCGTCGTCGCGTTGGTCGGCGGTGCGTCAAACCGCGCTCCTCGCGGAGTTGCCCGGACCGCCGCGACGGTCAGCGTGCATCACGCGCGCGTCACGGAGCGTCACGGCGAGACCGCGTCGACGCTCGACGCGAGCCGCGTCAAGAGCCAGCATTCGGCCAAGCGAGTGATCCGACCGGTCGCGCGTCGGCGCGCGAAAACCCACCGCCGCGCAGTGACGACGTCGACGCAGGTCAGCTACCAGGCGCCCGTCACTACCACGACCGGGCCGGTGTCAACCCCCGCCCCGAGTCCATCTGGTACCGACAGCACAGCATCTGAGTCGAGCTCGGGTTCACGGGCCCAGCAAGCCAGCGCGTCCGGCGGCCCCACGGGGCCGGGCGCCCCATTCGGACCAGGTCATCTCCAATGAACAAACCCACCGGAGGCCTCGATCGATGAACCGCCTGACTCAGCACGTGCGCAGCAACGTGGTGGCGTACCTAGCGCTGTTCGTCGCGCTGGGCGGAACAAGCTATGCGGCGATCAACCTGCCGGCGAACAGCGTCGGCGGCACGCAGATCCGAAACGGTTCGATCAAGCCCGTGAAGCTCAATCATTCGTTGATTGGTGGCGTGGTCCGGGCGTGGGCGCTCGTCGATGCGAACGGTCGGGTGCTGGCCGGAGAAGGGAAACCGCGCGTCATTGTCCAGAGGGGGACGGGTGCGACCGGGCACTACACGGTGTTCTGGAAGGCTGACTCGTTTGTGCGCTGTACGGCGATCGGCGGCATCGAGATGACCGGAGCCAACTTCCATCCAGGCTTCGTTGTCCCCGCTTCCGGTTTTCGGCAAACCCCGACGGCCGCCGACGTAGCGGTCTACAACGCACTGGGACAGCAGGCAGCGATCCCGTTCTGGGTCGCGGTGGTCTGCTGAACGTCCGGATGCGAGCCCGTGCACGCATCCTCCTGGCAGCGACGGGCGTTGGGCTCGTTGTAGCGGCGGCGCCTGCTTTCGCACCCGCGATCGCGAACGCCGGGACACTGGCGTTGACTTCTTGCAGTTACTACGGCGATCTCACGCTGACCACGAGCGATGTCATGGGCTCGACGTGGGTCGGGTCGGGCAACCTGCAATACGCCGAGACCAACGCGTGCCCGCAAGGTAGGAAGTTCAAGATCCTTGCTAATGCGATCGCACCCGGTGGCACTCAGGGCGAGTGGGACACGACGACGCCCCCGTCAATCCACCTCTTCAGCGCCGTGACCCCGGCCCAAAGCGTGTTGATCAATCCGCAGGCGGTGTCCGGCGGATATCGGGCGCGGTACCTGTGGGACGACGGATCGGTCGCCATCACCCAGACTGGGAACTGCTGCGGAGGGATGGATTACGGAACGACAATTGACCACGGCATCGACGGCCGGTGGTTCGCCATCCAGGTCTACTGCCCGAACGGCACCAGCTGCACGTGGCCGAACAATCAGAACGAGTTGCTGGACGTTGGCGGCGTTGCTCTGTTCGCTAGCGATAACACGCCGCCGAACGTGTCAGCGGTTGGATCGAGCAACCTCTGGGATCAGAGCGGCACCTTCGTACGCGGGAGCTGGCCGATTGACTTCAAGGCGAGTGCGGACGACGGCATCTGCGACATGTGGGCGGTCATAGATGGAAACGCCCTCCAAGGCCCGACGGCGACCCGGAACACGCACAGCTGGACGCAGTGCCCCGACCCTCAGACCTGGCACCAAACAGTCGATACGAGCACTTACCCCGACGGGCCGGTGTCACTTCAGCTGTCCGCGAGCGACGCGGCGAGCCCCGCCAACGTGTCTTCGCCGAGCGAGACGATCCACATTGACAACGCGCCCGTCACGCTCAATCTGTCGGGCCCAACCGACGCGCTCTCGACCGCCGGCGTGCAAAACGTCACGGCCACGGCCGCCGCTGGTGCGAGCGGGGTCGGTGGCATCGCGTGCTCCGTTGATGGCTCGCCTTACGCGATGCACAACGGCGCCCAACTGCAGGTACCGGTTCAGGGGCTCGGGTCCCATCACGTCAGCTGCTATGCGCAGAACAACTCGGTGGACAGCGCCGGTGCCGACGCGCGGTCGCCCACCGAGACGTGGTCGCTCAGCATCCGGAAGCCGTCGGTCAGCACGGTGTCGTTCGCGACGCTGGTCGACTCGCTTCATTGTCGGAAGATCAGGGAGCGCGTTCGCATCGGCGCGCGGTGGGTCACGGCGCGGGTGCATGGACAGCGAGTCCGGGTGAGGCTCCCGGCGCAGACCCGGACGGTCCGGGTGACGCGGTGCCGGCCGCGGTTCGTTCGCCGGCGCGTCAAGGTCGGCCACCACTGGTACACGGAGAGCGTAGTCGTGCTTCCGCACACGGTGCGAAGGACGAAGGTGCGGACGGCGTTCGGCGCCACGACGAAGATCGACGGCTGGCTTGGCACCGCTCAGGGCGACGCTCTATCGGGCCAGCCGGTCCGGATCATGACCGCACCCGACACGCCGAGCCCGCAGTTCACTCAGGCGGCCGTCGCGACCACCCGGTCCGACGGGACCTGGACGGCGACGCTGCCGGCGGGCCCGTCGCGACTGGTACAGGCGAGCTACGCGGGAAGCGCAACCGTGGAGCCGTCGACGTCGGGCCCGGCGCGGGTCGTCGTGCGGGCGTCGGTGAGGCTCGAGATCCACCCGCGCCGGACCCATTGGGAGGGCACGATCGTGATCAGTGGACGGCTGCGTGGTTGCTGTGTCCCGTCGCAGGTTGGCGAACTGGTGGTGCTGCACGTCGCCTGGCGCGGCGGCAGCGCCGAGATCGGCCATGTCTACGCGCGCGCGGGCGGCCGCTTCCGCGCTACGTACACGTTCCTGCGTGGGAGCGGCACTCAGACCTACCGGCTGTGGGCGACAACAGCGGTCGAGAGCGGCTACCCATTCGCCGCGGGCACAAGCCGCAGAGTCTCCGTGACCGTGGGCCCGCGGTAATCCGGCACCAGCGATGCACGCAGCGCCACCGCCACCACCCGGGAAGCCGACAGGCTAAGCTTGATCGCATGGTTGGCGACATCCTGCAGCCAACGCACCTGCTGTTGATCCTGGTGGTGGCGCTCCTGGTCCTCGGGCCGAAGCGGCTGCCTGAGGTGGGACGATCCCTCGGTCGGGGGATCCGCGATTTCAGAACCGCGCTCAGCTTCGACGAGCACGAGGCGCCAGACGCCTATGTCACGCAGGCGAGCGTGGACGCGGCGGTGGCCGATCCGCGCCCGCCATCCGCTCCGCCGGAAGACGTCGCGACGCCGGCGCCAGCGGCGGCGCCGGCTCAGGCCGCGACCGCGGTCGCGAGCCCGGTCGCGAACTCAGCGCCCGCGACAGCCGCTCACCCGACGGAGCCTCTCGGCCCCGCCGGCTGAACGACGCAGCAGTCCGGCTCAGCCTCCGCTTGCGAGTTGCGACGCGCTCGGGATCGCGTCGCTGATCGACTGACCGTGCGAGGCGGCGGTGGCACTGATCTGACTGAGGTTCCCGTTGAGGTTCGTGACGTCGCCCGGATTCGCACTGCCGCCGACGATCGCTGACTTGAGCCCCGAGAGCTTGTTCGCGACGAAGGTCAGTGGCGCGAACAGAGTCGACAAGATCTTGCTGCTCTTCACGTCGACGGCCGCGAGCTTCAACTCGTGGACCACGAACAGCGTGGCCACACCGGCCTTGATCAGCGTCAGCTTGTGCGAGAACGGGTGCTTGAGATCGCCCGCCTTGACTGGCTCGTAGATGAAGTGATGGAACGCGCCGAACGCTAGTCCCGCGTGGAGCAGGAACTTGGTCTTCGCGAAGTGGATGGTGACGGGCGCTCCGCCTGATGCGGACGAGTTCGACTTACTGCCACAGCCAGCCACCCCAAAGGCCGTGAGGCAACCGACGACGGCGATCAGCACTGCGGAACGTCGCAGCATGAATTGCAACTCCCTTCCCCTCGGGGCGGACACGGGCCGCCGATGGGCTCCGACGCCGCTCCCGGGGCGTTGATGATTGCGCCACCCTACATGCCGGGATGTCGAGGTAGATGGACGGTTGGTTAGCATTTGCCGACACGAACGTCTGTTCGACGCGCTAGGCTCGGCCGACTGTGAGCTCGCCGGACGAAAGGGCCGCGCTCGTGGCGTTGCTGCGCAACGGCAAGCGCCCGTGGCAGCTGTACGCCGACCTCGTTGAGGATGCCGCCAGCGCGCTCGCGGTGCTCGAGGAGGAGTCCCAGCAGGACGCCAGCCAGGCGAGCCTGTTCCCCGCCGATCACCGCTCCGCGCTCCGAACGGCACGAGGCGAAATCGAAGCCTGGGAGGCGCGTGGCCTCGAGCTGCTGACCGTCCTCGATCCCGGCTACCCGGACAACCTGCGCGCCGTCCACGACCGCCCGCCGCTGATCTTTGTCGCCGGCAGCCTCAAACCGACCGACTCGAGGGCGGTCGCGGTCGTTGGCGCCCGGACGCCCACGGCTCAGGGAGCAGAAACGGCGGGCGCGGTCGCGGCCCATCTCGCTGCTCGCGGCTACGCAGTCGCCTCCGGACTCGCAGCTGGAATCGACAGCGCGGCGCACACCGCAGCGCTCGCGGCCGGCGGCAGGACGCTGGGAGTCATCGGCACGGGGCTGTACCGCTCCTACCCGCCGGAGAACGCGGCACTGCAACGACGGATCGCCGTCGAGGGCGCCGTGATCTCCCAGTTCTGGCCGGACGCGCCACCGAGCCGGAGGAGCTTCCCGATGCGCAACGCGGTGATGTCCGGGCTGTCACTCGCGACGGTCGTGGTCGAGGCGTCTCACACAAGCGGCTCGAGGATGCAGGCGAGGCTGGCGCTCGCCCACGGCCGGCCGGTGTGCCTGCTCGGATCGCTCGTCGAGCAGCACGAATGGGCGCGCGCGTTCGCGCAGCAGCCCGGCACCCACGTAGTGCGCTCCCCGGAAGAGATCACGAACGTCGTCGAGCGACTCAGCCCGGCTGGCACCCTGGTCGCCTAGTGCCCTCAGTAGGCGAACTGACGGCGCTGTACACGAATTTCATGCTGGGCCCGCGCGCGGGACCGGACGTTTGCGCCACCTGCTTCAACTTCACGCGCGGGTACGAGCGATGTTATGCGTGCACCCACAACGAGCCCCGGCTCGACGCGGTCGCGCCGATCTCGTACAGCGTCGCGCGCGAGCAGCTTCACCACGCGCTTGCCAGTTACAAACGGCTGAGCGGAGACGTGGCGAGGCGCCTGACAGTAGAGCTCGCCGCTGTCCTGTGGCGCTACATCGGCCGACACGAGCCGTGCGTCGCGACGGCCGCTGGCGTCGAGCGGTTCGAGCTCGTGACCACCGTGCCGTCCGGCGATCAATCGCGCGACGAACACCATCCGCTGCGGCATATCGTCGGCGATCTCATCAGACCTACAGCCGGGCGCCACGAGCGGCTGCTCACACGCTCCGATGCACCCATCCCGCCCCGCGAATTCAGCCCACAGAAATTCGCGCCGGCCCGCCGCCTACAAGGACAGGCGGTGCTGTTGATCGACGACACCTGGACGACGGGCGCGAGCGCGCAGAGCGCCGCCGCGACCCTAAAGGACGCAGGCGCGGGCCCCGTCGGCGCGATCGTGATCGGGCGTCACCTGAACCGCGAATGGCACGAGAACGGCCGGCGGCTGCGCGGCATCATGCGGCCGTTCGACTGGGAGCGGTGCGCCCTATGTAACTAGTGTCGGGAGCCAGAAGTTCACGACACCAACCGCCCGCCAATCGAGTCGGTGTGCAGCACGACCTCGTAGCGGTCGGTGATGGTCGGCCGTTCGCGGTCGACGCCCGCTGCCGTGATCGTCGCGGCGCGCACCTGATCGGCGAGCGCGTCGGTCGCATGCAAGGCCTCGAGCGACTCCCAGAACGTGACGGCGATCGCCCGCCCGCCGGTGAAGTCGACTCCCGCCCACATCCCCTGATAGCCGGCCGACTGCTCGAACTGTGGGAGATGTTTCTGCCGGAACTCCTCGAGCGTGGCCTTGATCCGCTCCGGCGCGAGACCGGGGAAGGTGGTGACCCGTGCGTGCATGGAAACACCTCCTACTCGTGTTGCGCTGAGCCTACTCCCACGCAGCCGGGCGGCGCAAGAGGACGAGCGCCGTTTATGGGCGCGGGCCGCGGGGTATGACCAACCTCGCACGAGAGGAAGTAGAGAGAGGACTCGGTGCGACACAGACGACGTCGATTCAGCCTGATCCTTGGAGCAGCTGCCGCAGCAGCGGCAATCGCGGGCTGCGGGTCATCCAGCAAAGGACCGGTGACCCTCAACTGGTACGTGTTCCCGGAGCCGTCAGGCGCGTTCGCCGCCGCCGCGAAGGCGTGCACCAACAGCTCCGGTGGGAAGTACAGGATCGCGATCAACTTCCTCTCGAATTCGTCCGACCAGCAACGCGTGTCGCTGGTGCGGCGTCTGGCGGCCAATGACCCGTCGATCGACATGCTTGCGATGGACGTCGACTGGACGGCCGAGTTCGCGAACGCGAAGTGGATCCGCCCCGTGCCGCCATCGCTGGCGAGCGAGATCAGGAGCGTCGACCTCCCGGGCCCGGTCCAGACCGCCACCTACAACCACCGGATCTGGGCGGTCCCGATCAACTCGAACACCGAGCTGCTGTGGTACCGGAAGGACCTCCTCAACGAGATCCACCAGCCGGTGCCGAAGACATGGGCGCAGATGCTCAACGACGCGCGCCTGCTCGCGAAGCTCGGCAAGCCGCACTACGTCGAAGAGCAGGGCGCTCAATACGAGGGACTGACGGTGTGGTTCAACTCGATGGTCGATTCCGCCGGCGGCCAGATCATCACCGGGGGAAACAAGGTCGTGGTGGGCCATCCCGCGGCGGTCGCGGCCTCGATCATGCACGAGCTCGCGACTTCCCCGGCCGCCGATCCGTCGCTGAACGTGGCGATGGAGGGCTCGTCGGACACGACCTTTGACCAGGGGATGGCCGCGTTCGAGATCAACTACCCGTTCACGTGGGACTCCGCCAAGAAGATCGACCCGAAGGTCGCCAAGCAGATGGGGTACGCACTGTTCCCTGAGGTCACGCCCGGAATCGCGCCGCACGTTTCGATCGGCGGTTACAACCTCGGGGTTTCGGCGCACTCGACGCACCCGCAGCTCGCGTTCGACGCGATCAGGTGCCTGACGCAGCAGAACTACGAGGTGACCTACGCGGTCAAGGGCGGCCTAGCGCCGGTCCGCGGCGCGGTCTACCAGATCCCGTCGTTCGACTCCGCGTATCCATTCCATGCGCTGATCAAGGCACAGCTCAAGACCTACGGCATCCGGCCCCAGACGCCGTCGTACGCCGACGTGACGCTCGCGATCCAGAAGGCGCTGTCGCCCACGAGCAGCATCAATCCGACCACGGTCGTGAACGCGCTGCGTAGCGAGATCAAGGCGTCGCTGTCCTCGGAGGCGCTGCTGTGAGCGCCGTGAGCACCGCACAAGCGCCGACAGCGTCGCCCGGCCGGCGCGGCCGCCACCTGACCGAGCGCGCAAAGGCCGAGCGCCGCCTCGCCGCAATCCTCGTCGGACCGGCGGCGATCGTGATGATCGCGGTCACCGCGTACCCGATCGTCGACACGATCGCGCTGTCGCTGCAGCGCGCCGACCTGCGCTTCCCGGGCGCGAGCTCATGGGTCGGCCTCGACAACTACAAGGCGGTACTCAAATCCTCGGTGTGGTGGGCGGATGTGTGGCACACGGCGTTGATCACCGTGATCGCGGTCAGCATCCAGTTCGTCCTCGGGATGCTGCTGGCGTTGGCGATGCATCGCACGCTCGTCGCCCGCGGGCTGCTGCGCTCGATCGCGTTGGTTCCGTACGCGATCGTGGCCGTCGTCGCCGCGTACTCGTGGAACTACGCCTGGTCGCTGTCGAACGGCGGCTGGATCCCGCACCTGCTCGGGCTCTCGGGCGATCCGCTGAGCCACGAGTTCGGCAGCTACGTCGCGATCATCATCACGGAGATCTGGAAGAACACCCCGTTCATGGCGCTGCTGCTGCTCGCGGGGCTGGCGCTGGTGCCCGACGAGCTGCAAGAGGCGGCGAAGGTCGACGGCGCGAGCACATGGCAGCGATTCGTGCGGATCACGCTGCCGCTGATGAAGCCCGCGATCCTCGTGGCGCTGCTGTTCCGCACGCTCGACGAGTTCCGGATCTTCGACGTGATCTACATCTTCAACCAGGGAGCGCAGGGAACGGAGTCGATCTCGATGCTCAACTACTCGACGCTGCTCAACCGCCTGAACCTCGGGCTCGGCTCGGCGGTCTCAGTGCTGCTGTTCCTGCTCGTCGCGCTGCTCGCGTTCGTGTTCATCAAGGGGTTCGGCGCTGCCGCCGGTCCGGGGAGCGCCAAATGAGCGCCACGACCGAGGCCCCGCGGCTCGCCACTCGTCAACGTGCGCAGGCCGGTGGCCTTGTGAGCGAGCGGGCCAAGCGCACGACCGGTTGGTCGGTGGTGTTCTTCATCGTGCTGGTGTGCTCGCTCGTGCCGGTGCTGTGGATCATCTCGCTGTCGCTGAAGACGCCGGCGTCCGCGACCGACGGCGCCTTCATCCCCCACCACTGGACCCTCCACAACTACAGGGACATCTTCAACGCCGGGATCTTTACCTCGGCGCTGCGCAACTCGATCGGGATCGGGCTGATCTCGACCGCGCTGGCGGTGATCCTGGCGTGCGCCGCGGCGTACGCAATCGCGCGGCTCGACTTCCCCGGCAAGCAGGCGATCCTCGCGATCGCGCTCGCGGTGGCGATGTTCCCGCAGATCTCGCTCGTCGGCCCGCTCTACAACCTGTGGCGCCAGATCGGCCTGTACGACACCTGGCCGGGCCTGATCATCCCGTACATGACCTTTGCGCTGCCGTTATCGATCTGGATCTTGTCCGCGTTCTTCAGAGAGATACCGTGGGAGCTCGAGCAGGCGGCACAGGTGGACGGCGCAACGCCGTTCCAGGCGTTCAGGAAGGTAATCGTGCCGCTCGCGATCCCCGGCATCGTCACGACCTTCATCATCGTGTTCATCATCTGCTGGAACGACTTCGTGTTCGCGATCTCGCTGACGTCGACCACGGCCGCGCAGACGGTGCCAGCGGCGATCGCCCAGTTCCCGGGCGCCTCGCAGTTCACCACGCCGATCGGCGACATCGCCGCCGCGGCGGTCGTCGTCACCGTGCCGGTGATGATCCTCGTACTGCTCTTCCAGCGCCGGATCGTGGCCGGGCTGACGGCGGGTGCGGTCAAGGGCTAACAAGGAGGCACTACAGAGATGGCTGAGATCCAGTTTGAGGACGTCACCAAGCGCTACGGCGACGGCTACGAGGCCGTCAAGCACTTCAACCTCGACGTCCGCGACGGCGAGCTGATGATCCTCGTCGGTCCGTCAGGCTGCGGCAAGTCGACCGCGCTGCGGATGGTGGCCGGGCTCGAGGACATCTCCGACGGCGAGCTCAAGATCGGCGGCGAGGTCGTCAACGACAAGGCGCCGAGGGACCGTGACATCGCGATGGTGTTCCAGAACTACGCGCTGTACCCACACATGACGGTGCGCGAGAACATGGGCTTCGCGCTCAAGCTGGCGAAAACACCACAGGCCGAGATCGACAGCAAGGTGGAAGAGGCCGCGCGGATCCTCGACCTCGAGCAGCACCTCGATCGCAAGCCCGCGAACCTGTCGGGCGGGCAGCGCCAGCGCGTCGCGATGGGCCGCGCGATCGTCCGCAACCCGAGTGTGTTCCTGATGGACGAGCCGTTGTCGAACCTCGACGCGAAGCTTCGCGTGCAGACGCGGACCGAGATCGCGCGGATCCAGCATTCGCTGAAGACGACGATGATCTACGTGACGCACGACCAGACCGAGGCGCTGACGCTCGGCGACCGCCTCGCCGTGATGCGCGCCGGCGAGCTACAGCAGGTCGGGCCGCCGTCGGAGCTGTACAACGCTCCGGTCAACTTGTTCGTGGCCGGCTTCATCGGCTCGCCGGCGATGAATTTCCTTCCGGGCGAGCTGACCGCCGAGGGCGTCAAGCTGCCGATCGGGACCGTCCACGTGCCCGATGAGCTGCGGCGAGAGCTGACGCCCGGCGCGAGCAAACGGGTGATCGCAGGCATGCGCCCCGAGCACTTTGAGGACGCAGCGATCGTCGCCGACCGTTCGCGCGGTGTCACCTTCAAGGCGAAGATCGACGTGCTCGAGTCGATGGGATCCGAGTTCTACGCGTACTTCGACGTCGAGGCCGAGCGCGTCTCCTCGGCAGAGCTCGAGGAGATCGCCCGCGACGCCGGCGCCGGCGACATGGCCGGCGCGAGCGATCGCGTCCAGATCGTCGCGCGGCTCGACGCGGCCAGCCACGCCAAGCAGGGCGAGGAGTCAGAGCTGTGGTACGACTCGGACAAGCTGCACCTGTTCGACGGCGAGACGGGCCGCAACCTCGGGCTCCACGCGGCCGGCGGCGGGACAAGGCCCGCGTCGGGGACGCCGGCCCCGGCCGGTGCGGCGCCCGCAGCCGACCCGCCGGCAGCCGACGCGCCGGAACCGGGCTGAGAGCCGGGGGTAGCCCCGGATGCCGCCGCGGCGTTCGACCGGGATGCCCGGCGTCGACGCGCAGCACGACTTCCTCCGCTCGCGGCGTCACGCGGTGCTCGCCCGCCTCGCCGCGAGGCTACGCGGGGAGCCCGACGACGTCGGGGTTGTGCTGCCGTACAGCGAGGTTCTCGAAGCGCTCGGATTCGTCTCGGAACGGCGCCTGGGAGCGAAGGTCGTGCCGCTCGAGCGAATCGTCGGCACGGTCGATCGCGGACGCGACTTCGACCGCCGTTTCCGTCCGACCTCGGGACGCGTGCGTAGCCGCTGGGAGCACATCGCGGCCGCAGTCCGGCGCGGCGAGGCGCTGCCGCCGGTCGACCTGATCCAGATCGGAGAGATCTACTTCGTTGAGGACGGCCACCACCGGGTGTCCGTCGCGCGCGCGCTCGGACTGAAGGAGATCGACGCGTACGTGACCGAGGTGCAGACCCGCGTCGGCGCCGAGCGCACGATCGAGCTCTCGGACCTGCCGCTGATGAGCCACGAGCGGGTGTTCTGGGAGCGGGTACCGCTCCCAGAGGAGGCGCGCGGCGAGATCCGCCTGTCCGATCCGTGGGATTACGCGCTGCTCGCCGAGGGCGTCGAGGCGTGGGGGTTCCGCACGATCCAGGATCGCGGCGAGCCGCTCGACCGTGCCGAGACCGCCAGCCTGTGGCTCCAGAACGAGTACCGGCCGGTGGTCGCGATGCTGCGCGAGGGTGATCTGATCGGGAGTCGCACCGAGACCGAGGCCTACATGCGAGTGGCGGCCGAGCGCTATCGATTGATGCGCACGCACCGGTGGGACGACGACGTGCTCGCGCGGACCATCGAGGCGCTCAGCCGCCGGCGCGGGCGCGGCGCTCGGACTCCTTGACGACGCCGCGCAGCAGCATGTTGATCACCGGTCGCATAGCCGCTGCCCAGACGGCGCCCGGCACCGGGATCGACGGCGTCGAGTCGACGCGCCAGACGAGCTCCGTCGACGCAGCGCCGGCGGACGCCAGCTCGACCGTCCCGGTGTGATTGCGGACGGGCGCGCCCGACAGCATCTTGTAGGCGAACCGCGACGGGGCGTCGAACTCGGTCACCTCCTCGCGGATCGGCGGCCCGGCGAGCTTCAGCACCCGCACCGCGCCGATGCCGTTCGGCGCCGGCTCGCCCTCGCGCTCGAGCGTCGAGGATCGGAGCGGCGTCAGCTTTGAGTAGCCGCGATGGTCGGTGAGCACGTCAAACACGAGCTCGATCGGGGCCGCAACGGTGCTCTGCAGGGTGAAGCTAGCCATCGTGTCTCCTCGGTTACCGGGGTTTTCAGTTTCGGGCGGCGGTGCGCGCACGCTCGACCGCCGCGGACACGCCTTGTCGCCACGGCTCACCGTGGCCAGGGAGCAGCGCCGCGGCGGGCAGATCCTCGATCGCCGCCAACGACTCGAGGCATTGGGCGGTCGAGACGTTCGTGAACTTCGGCATCAGCTGCGGACCACGCAGCCCGGTGAACGGGTTCCACGTGCACATCTCGTCGCCGACGAACAGCGCGCCGTGGCCCTCGAAGTACAACGCGCAGTGACCGGGGGTGTGGCCGGGGGTCCCGACCACGCGCGGGCTGCCGGGGACATCGAGCACGTCGCCGTGCGCGAAAGTCTCGGCGCCTTCGACCTTGGGGGGTCTCGCGCCACCGTCGCGCGCCATCTTGATGAACGTTCGCCACAGCATCGGTCGCCACAGCTCGCCAAGGATGTTGCGCGGGCTCGCGTCGCCGGACTTCGGGCCCGGCTTGCGGAGCGTCGGCTCGTCGGCCGCGTGGATCATCACACGGGCGCCGGACTCCCGGAACGTGGTCGCGAGTCCAGTGTGGTCGCCGTCAGAGTGCGTGAGGACGACCGCCGCCACGTCCCCTGGCACGTGTCCGAGCGCCGCGAGATCCGCGGGCATCCGCCGTGCGAAGCCGAGCAACCCAGCGTCGACCGCGGTGAGCCGTCCCCGCTCCTCGACGAGGTACCAGTTGACGAGCTTGCTACCGAGGCCGTGAACGCCGGGGACGATGTCTGGCACGGGGTCGATGGGCCTCATCCTAATCAGACTTGGTTTTCGACATGCGCCAGTGACAGCACCGCGCCCCGTGGCGTTCCAGCTATCTTCGTCGCGATGACGACCCGGCCACTTGACCAGCTGTCGCCCGAGAGCCGGGCCGTCCTCTCGCTCGTGTTGCTTCAGTCGCGTAGCTATTCGGACATCGCTGACCTGCTGCGCCTTGAGGAGAGCGAGGTTCGGAACCGCGCGCACATCGCGGCCGAGCACCTGGTCGAGCCGACCGACGACCTCGGGCCGCAGACCGTCGCGCGGGTGATCGACTACATGCTCGGAGAGCAGACCGTGTCTGAGCGCGCCGAGACCCGCGCCGAGCTGGCGCGGTCCGAGCCCGCTCGTCGCTGGGCAACGGAACTGGCGGCGGCGCTCGCTCCTCTGGCGAAGACGCCGTTGCCGACGATCCCCGCAGACCCGCCGGAGCCTCCTCGAGCAGACGTTGATCCGGCGCCGGTCCAGCCGGCTCCCCGACCCGAGCTTCCGCGACTCCCGGCGATCGCGCCGGCTCGTCGGTTCGTGACGACGAGCACTCACACCCCGAGAGCTGCTTCTACCGCCGATCGCCGGCACGGCCGCCGCTGGCCGAGCGTTCCGCCGATGACGTTCGTCATCGGCGGAGTTGTCGCGGTCGTCGTGACCGTCGTCTTGATCATCGTGCTGTCGGGATCTTCGACCCCTCGGCCCGTGGCGTCGACGGGCCATCCGGGTCAGTCGCTGCGCAAACTGGTGCTCGCAGCGGCGGGGTCCGACCGGAAGGCGCTGGGGTCCGGAGACGTCATCCGGCAGAAGGGCGGCAGCCTGGTGCTGGTGCTCCAGGCGCACGGGCTACGAGCCAACGGTCATCACGATTCGTACGCGGTGTGGCTGTTCAACTCTCCCGCCGATGCCCGCCTGCTCGGCTTTGTCTCGCCGGGTGTCGGTGCGGCCGGCACGTTCTCCTCGGGCGTCACCCTGCCCGACGACGCGGTCCGTTTCCACGCGCTGATCGTGACGCTCGAGCAGAGCTCTCAGCCGACCACGCCCGGCCCGGTCGTGCTCCGTGCCCCTCTGTCGCTCGGCTAGCCCCCTGCGGGACCGTGGCGAAAAGGTAGCCTTGCCCGGTCGATGTCGCGCCGACCGGTTCCACCGTCCACCGAAGCGATCACCCCGCCCAGGCGCCGTTACGCGCCGCGGATGCCGCCGGCGCAGCGCCGCGAGCAGCTGATCGATGCCGCGTTGAGCGTGATCCTCGAGCAGGGCTACGGTGGCGTCTCGATCGAGGCAGTCGCGCGGACCGCCGGCGTCACGCGCCCCGTCGTCTACGACCACTTCCCGAATCTGGGACGGCTGCTGCACGCGCTCGTCGAGCGCGAGGAGCGCTACGCGCTCGAGCAGCTGCAACAGGTCGTCCCGGATGACCCCGGCGATCTCGAGCCGGCGGAGCTACTCGTCGGCGGCGTGCGGCGGTTTCTCGAAGCTGTCGCGAGCCGGCCCGCGACGTGGCGGATCATTCTGCTGCCGCTCGAGGGCACGCCCGCGATCGTCCGCGATCACGTCGAGAAGAACCGCGCCCGCACGCAGGAGCGGATCGAGCGACTCGTGCGCTGGGCCGTCGGCGGACCGGAGTTGCCCGAGGATCTCGACGTCGAGCTGACGGCTAGGGCGATCCGCTGCCTCGGCGAGGAGGCAGGGCGCACGCTGCTGACCGACCCGGTGCGCTACTCGCCCGAGCGCTACGCGGACTTCGTGACCTCGGTCATCACGCTCCTGCTGCCAGCCGGCGGCGCGAAGAGCTGAGCCTGCCCTCGGTTCTGGAGCCGTGACCGCGATCACCGAACGCTCGGCGATCTCGCTGGCGCGAGCGATCCGCGCCGGTGAGCTGACCGCTGCGCAGGTCGTGGACGAGCACATCGGGCTGCACGAACGCTTCGCACCGCGGATCAACGCGATCGCCGCCGATCGCTTCGCCGACGCTCGCCTCGACGCGGCCGCGGCGGACCGACGGATCGCGGCAGCCGCACCCGATGCCGAGCTGCCGCCCCTGCTCGGGGTGCCGTGCACGGTCAAGGAGTCGATCGCGGTTCGCGGCATGCCGCTGTCCGCCGGGCTCGTCGCCCGCCGCGATGTCCGCGCCACCGAGAACGCCTCGGCCGTCCAGCGACTCGTCGACGCCGGCGCGATCCCGCTCGGGGTCACGAACACCTCGGAGCTGACGCTGTGGATCGAGTCCGACAACCGGGTATACGGTCGCACGAACAATCCGTTCGACGCCGCGCGGACGGCCGGTGGATCGTCCGGGGGCGAGGGCGCCGCAGTCGGTTGTGGCGGGTCACCGTTCGGCCTCGCCTCCGACATCGCCGGCTCGATCCGGATCCCGGCGCTGTTCTGCGGCGTGTTCGGCCACAAGCCGTCCTCGGGCCTCGTACCCAACACCGGCCTGTGGCCGCCGACCGCCGGCGACTCGGGCCGGATGCTCGGGACTGGGCCATTGGCGCGGCGCGCCGAGGACCTGATGCCGCTGCTCAGGATCATCGCCGGGCCTGACGGGGTCGACCCCGTCGCCCGCGAGCTTCCGCTCGGCGAGCCCGCAGAGGTGTCGCTCGACGGATTGACCGTCGTGACCGTCGAGGACGCGTCCGTGCGACCGATCAGCCCCGAGCTGCGAGACGCGCGCGAGCGCGCCGTCGGAGCGCTGCTGGAAGCGGGCGCGAAGGCGCGGCGGGTGGAGTTGCGTTCCTGGCGGCGTGCGCTGCCGTCGTTCCTGGCGGCATTGGAGGCCGGCTCGGGCGAGGACGCCAGTCACGCGACGCTGCGATTGCTCGCCGATGCGGGCGAGCCGAGGCCGACATGGCGGGGATTGCTGCGCCGGGGCGGCCCCCACACCGCACCGACCCGGGTCGCGCTCGCCGCCGAGCTGCTCCGCGACGGCGGCGATTCGGCTCCTCCCGGGCGGCTGCTGTCGGCGGCGCACGAGCTGATCGCCGAACTGACCGAGGTGATCGGCGACGGCGTCCTGCTGCACCCCGTCCACCCCCGCCCCGCGCCCAAGCACGGGACGACGTACGGGCGGCTGTGGCTCATGACGCCGGCTGCCGTGTTCAACCTCGCCGGGCTGCCGGTGACCGAAGCGCCCCTCGGGCTCTCCGAGCGGGGGCTCCCGCTGGGAACCCAGGTGGCCGCGGGCCCAGGCCGCGATCACGTCTCGATCGCGGTCGCGCTCGAGCTCGAGCGCGCGTTCGGCGGCTGGGTACCTCCCCCTTAACCACGACGGGGACCCGCTTCCGGGGTCCCCGTCGCTGATCCCACTGTCCGCGCCCACGGCCGGGTTGGGCGCGTCCTCCGGGAGATCTATTCCGAGCGCTCAAACTCACCTCGCGCCTCAAAGTTGCGCCGGGCGCCAAGAAATTTCTTCTTGTCATACTTGGGCCCCCGTCTGGGGGCGTAGCTCAGTTGGTTAGAGCGCCGGCCTGTCACGCCGGAGGTCGCGGGTTCGAGTCCCGTCGCTCCCGCTTCTTGAAGTGCTGCTAACACGTTGTTTCGGAGCCTGTAGGTGCTGTTCGGCCTTGCGCCCGCCAATGCGGGCAACGGTGCCGGGCAACGGAAGACGCCCTTCAGCTGTTCAGAAGTTGATGTCCTTGTTCCGGTGCTTCGTCTCATCCGGGGATCCTCCACCTCCGATTTGGTGACGGTCTGGACGGCCGTCGCCAAATCGGAGGTACCGCGACGGTGACGCTCACTCGTGAGCTGCGCTCCCGTCGCGTAGCCCTCGTCCTAAGTTCGCTGCCCTAACGCGCCGGACGAGAAGTTCGACGCGCTGACACGGGAAGCGATCTCCCCGCGGCCATGCATCACGCAAGCCGTCCTGCTCCGCGACGAACCCGGTCGGGACCGTCGCCCTCCCTTTGTCGCCGAACCTATAGGGAGGTCAATCGCGTCCGGACGAGCGAAGCGATCGTGCGCTGCCGATCGCCGGGGCAGGGTCGGCTGCCGCCCGGCTGTGCAAAGCGCACAAGTTCGGACGCGAGTGCATGATCGTCCTCGTTGGCGACGGGGACCTCGCGTTCCGCGCGATGCCATCGCTCAGTTGCCTGTGCGGCAACGAAGGCAGGGCACGGGCAGTCACCCCCGCCGATGATCGCGTGCCGCTGCTCGACGGCTCAACCGGCAGCCCCGAACCAGGAACGCCGAGGGTTTGGCGTCCCCTCCCGCGGGTGCTCACAGTTGTCGAACAGGACGAGCGGGTTCCCTCCGCCGAGGTGCGCGGCGAGGGTCCGGGCCGGCTCGACTCCGGTCTCGGGACACGGTCCCGAGAGCGCCAGCACGGCGATCGGGAGATGGACGGGCTGATTCGTGGCCGCGAGTCCGACCCGCACGGACGATCCCCGAGCGTCGCCAGCGCGGGCAGGGTCTTCCGAGCCCGCCGGACCCGGTCACCGTCACGAGTCGCGTTCGATCCAGCACGGAGCGAAGCTCCGCCCGCTCCTAGGTCCGGCCGACGAGCCGACTCGGCTCGACGCTGAGCAGCTCATCCATCGAGGCGGCCGCCGAGCTCGGAGTACCGCGCGAGCATCGCCTCGGTGTCATCGGGTTCGTACAGGTCGTAGCTGATCGCGCGTCCGCCCTCGTACCGGCCCACGTACCCGATGGCCATCTCGAACGCGCCGCCACCGTCGTTGGCGTGGCCGCGCCAGGTCGTGCGCGCGACGAGTACGCGGTCATCGCAGGCCAGAATCTCTTCGAGATCAACGTGGATGTCCGTCGAGCCCTCGAAGGCGGCGAGGTAGTTGACGCGCATCCCCTCACGCCCGGCGATCGTGCCCCATCCTAGGTTGCGGTGGTCGACGAGGATGAACTCCTCGGCGAACAGCTCGCTGCACCCGTCGATGTCGTGCAGGTTGTACCGGCGGATCTCCTCGGCCAGCATCTCGCCCGCAGTGGGGACTCGACGCGCCGCCGCGGCGCCGTCGCTCAGCTCGGCGAAGCGCGCCAGCATCGCCGTGCGGTCCTCGGCCTCGTACTGGTCGACGGAGATGATCCGGCCGTCCTGCACCGCCATAACGTGCCCCACTGCAAGCGCGAACGGTCCGCCACCCCATTCGCTGTCACCTGTACCCACCCACCGAAAGCGAACCGCGACGACGCGGTCGTTTGCCGCAAGCACCTCGTCCGGCTCCATGCGGATGTCGAGCGCATTCCACCCGGTCCGCATCAACGCCACGTACCCCTCGGCGCCACCGACAGGATCCCAGCCGAGCGGCCGGTGGTCAGTGAAGGCGATCTCGTCGGAGACGCAGCGCAGGAGCCCGCTGCTGGCCTGCCGCGCGTAGCAGCGCGCGAACTCCGCCCAGACCTGCTCGGCTGCCGTCGCGCCGAGCGCGGACAGGCCGCCGCCAAGCGTGACGTAACGAGCGATCGTCGCCTGCCGATCGTCAAGCTCGAAAAAGTCGCCGCTGACCCAGAGGCCGTCTTCGAACAGGTAGACCGCTCCCACGGCGACCTCGTGCTCGCCGGCCTTCCGGCCGTGGCCCCGCACCGCGATCTGTGCCGCGATCAGGCGGTCGTCGACAGCGAGCACCTCGTCGAAGTCGAGCCGTATGCCGGGCGAGGCGTCGAACATCGAGCGCATCAGCGCGATGCACCCCTCCCGGCCGTGTACGTCCTCGTGCAACCGGAGCGCGCGGTGGTCGATGTATTGCCAGTCGTCCGCGACGAGCTTCCCGAGCCGCTCGTAGTCTCGCGCGTTCATGGCGCGCTGAACCTCGGCCATCCTCCGCTCCGAAGGGCGGTCGCCGAGGACCGTCGCCGTCGTGCCGGCGAGCTCGGCGAACCGCGCGAGCATCGCCGCGCGGTCGTCGGGGTCGTACACGTCGGTGCGTAGCGCGCGGCCGTCCTTCACCAGGGTCACGTATCCGACCGCGATCTCGAACTCGCCGCCGCCGTCGGCCATGTGCCCCCGATAGGTGAAGCAGACCGCTCCGGCCCGATCGTCGCCGGCGACCACGCTGTCGATCCCCATGCGGATGTCCGGCGACACCCGGAACCCGGCGACGTGGTGCTCGCGCAGCGCATCGGGACCTTCGATCGTCCCCCAGCCGTTGGCTCGGTGATCTACGAGGACGAAGTCGTGGCTGACCAGAGCCGCGACGGCATCGGCGTCGTGGCGATTGTAGGCGTCGATCCACTGCACCACCCAGCGCTCCGGCGAACGATCGTCCTGCGGATCGGGCTCGGCGCTCAGCTCGGCGAACCGCGCCAGGACCCCTGCGTCATCGTTGTAATCGAACACGTCGGTGCTGACCAGGAGTCCGTCCTCGACCACAGTGACCCAGGCGGCCAGCACTTCCATCGGGCCGCCGCCGTCGGCTGCGGTACCGCGATGGGCAATGCGCCGGGCGATCACGCGGTCGTCGCACGCCAGCACCTCGTCGGTCTCGATCCTGAGGGTCTCGGTCACGGAGAACAGTGCCTCGAACGACGCCCGCACCTCCGCTCTGGGGACATCGACGGAGACGGTGCTGCGGTGGTCGCGCATCATGTAGTCGTCGCGGAACTGGGCGACGATCGCGTCGAGGTCGCGCTGTGCGAGCCGTCGGCTGTGCTCTGCGCAGGCCCGCTCGGGGGGCGAGTCGCCGAGCGGTGCGAGCCCGCCGCCGAGCTCGACGTAACGCGCGATCATCGCCCGGCGGTCCTCAGGCTCGTAGGTGTCGCTCATGCAGCCAACACCGTCCGCCGTGGCCACGACCCACCCGAGCTCGACCTCGAACTCGCCGCCGCCATCGGCCGCGTGGCCACGGTAGGCGACCCGCGCTGCGATCACCCGGTCGTCGCACGCCAGCACCTCCTCGATCTCGAACCGGATGTCGGGAGAGATCGACAGCGTCGACTCCAGGTCCGAACGCGTTCCAGCGCCTCGGCGTGCGTCGCGGGACACCGTCGGTCGGTGGTCGTGCATCCGGTAGCCGGCGTCGAACAGCTCCACGATCGCCTGCACGTCGCGTTGTGCCAGCCGCCGGCCGTACTCCGCCAGCAGCCGCTCGGGCGCGCGCGGATGACCGACCGGAGCGCTCCCCCCGCTCAGCTCGGCGAATCGCGCGAGTATGGCCTCGCGATTCCGGGCGTCGTACTGGTCGATCGACGCGTACCGTTCGCCGTCGGTGACGATCACCTGGCCGGCCGGGAGTTCGAACAACCCCCCGCGCGCGTTGTGGCCGACCCACCTGAAGCGCAGCGCCAGCTGACGTCCGTCGCACGCCAGCACGTCGTCGATCTCGATTCGCATGTCGAGCGTTCCCTCCCAGCTCGACTTCAGCAGCCTCGCGATCCCCACCCGCCCGCGTATCGGCTCCCACCCGAGGTTACGGTGATCGGTCCACAGGAAGTCGTCGCGCGTGAGCTCGAGCGCCGGCGCGAGCTCCTGCGCGGCGTAGTGCCGGAGGAAGCGTCTCACGACCCGCTCAGCCGGCGAATCTGCGAGCACCGACAGGCCGCCACCGAGCTCCGCGTACCGGGCCACGATTGCCTGCCGGTCGTCGGGCCCGTAGAAGTCGATGCTCTGCCACAGCCCGGCTTCCCCAAGCGCGACGACGGCGCCGACCGCGGTCTCCCAGGCCCCCGCCTTGCGGCCTGTGCCGCGCCACGCCACGCGCACCGCGATCACGCGGTCGTCGCAGGCGATCACCTCCTGCACGTCGTTGACCTGCTCTGGCGAGCTCTCCAGAGCCGAGCGGAGCAGTGCCATCACGGAATCGCGCCCGCGCGCCGTCTCCCAGGCGACCACCCGGTGGTCGGTCCACACACAGTCGGGCGCGAGCCTCCGCTCGATCGCGTCGTAGTCGCGGCCGCTGGTCAGTCGAAAGTGCTCGGCGACCGAGCGCTCCGGCGGCCGGTTGCCGAGGACGGTGTTGCGGCGGCCAGCCAGTTCGGTGAACCGGGCGAGCATCGCCGCGCCGTCGTCGTACTCGTATTGGTCGGTGGACACGGCGAGCCCGTCGTCGCCGAACATCGTCACGATCCCCAGCGCATTCTCTGCCGTGCCGCCGCCGTCGTCATCGCTCAGGTGCCCGCGGTATGCGACGCGAACGGCGATGACTCGGTCGCTGCAGGCGAGCACTTCGTCGACCTCGCATCGCAGGTCACCCGACACCGCGAACGAGGACTCAAACAACTCGCGCAGAGCATGCTTGCCCGCTACCTCCATCGTCGAGATCGCGCGGTGGTCCCGCAGGACGTAATCATCCGCGTAGAGCGCCAGGATCCCGTCGACGTCACGGGCGTTGAAGCAGTCGATGTATGTCGCAAAGCCCTGCTCGATCGGAGTACTGCCAAGCCCCCCCTGCTCCCCTCCGCGCAGTTCGGCGAACCGCGCCAGCATCGCCTCGAGATCTTCCGGCTCGTAGGACTCGACGCCGAGCAACCGACCGTTTTCGGTCAGCGTGACCGTGCCGACGCGGAGTTCTAGCTGCCCCGCCTTGACCCCGCGTCCGCGCCACGAGCAACGGCTCACCAGCACGCGGTCATCAGCAGCGATCACTTCGTCGACCTGGTAGCGCAGGTTCGGCGATGGGAGCGCCGAGCGGACAAATGCCATGTACTGCTCGCGCCCGCGAACCTCCTCCCACCCCATCCGCCGATGGTCGATCCAGTAGCAATCATCGGTAACGACACGGGCCATCGCCTCGAAGTCACGCTCGTTGTAGCAGCGGGTGAACTCGGCGGTGACCCGCTCGGAAGGCCGGTCGCCGAGCAACGCCGAACGCCGCCCACCGAGCGCGATGAACCGCGCGAGCATCCCGGCCGAGTCGTCGTCGTACAGCTCCACGCGAGTGAAACGCCCACCTTGGACGACGCCGATCCAGCCGGCCGGGACCTCGAGCTCGCCGCCGCCGTCGCGTCCGTGGCCGCGGGCGGCGACGCGGAGCGCGACGACGCGCTCGTCGCAGGCCAGCACCTCCTCGACGTCTAACCGGAGATCAGGTGACGCATCGAGCATGCTCTGCATGAATGCTCGGTTGGCCTCACGCCCGCGGATGTGCCCCTGCGCAATCGCGGTCCGGTAGTCGAGCATCTCGAGCTCCGGCGTGTAGAGGTCGAGCGCGCCATCCAGCTCGCGGCGGTGCAGCCGATCCGCGTACTCGGCGAACAATCGCAGCGGGACTTGTTCGCGGCGAACCTCGCCGGCTACGCCGCCCAGCTCGCGGTCCCCGAGCACTGTGTCTGTGGCGGGGGCGGTATCGCCCGCCCCCACCGTCGACACCGCCTCACCGCTGAGCGCCGCTGCCCGCTCGATCCCGACCGTGTGGCCCTTCGCCTCGTATGCATCGTGTGCTGCCTGTGCCGCGTCGCGCGCGCCGTCGCGGTCGCCGCTCGCCAGTAACACGCGCGCCAGCGCCATCAACGCGTCCGCCTTGTCCGCGAGCGCGTCGGTCGGCTCTACCAGCTCCACCGCCCGGCGAGCACTCGCGACCGCGGCCACTATCTCGCCGGTCTGCGCCAGCGCCTCCCCCTGCGCGCTTGCGGCGATGATCGCCGCGCGCAGGTCCCCGCCGCCGTGCCGCTCGGCGAACGCCACGTGCGCGAGCGCCGCCTCGGCATCGCCCTGCTCCCGGCGCGCCACGAGCGCGTGGGCGAGCAGCGCGGCCGCCAGAGCCGCGGCGGCGTCGGCGCCGAGCGACTCGAACCCCTGAAGCGCAGCCTGCATCTGCTCCACCGCCGCGGGCTCGCCCGCCAGCAGCTCGACGATGCCGGCGTGCACCTGGGTCTCGTAGAGCTCCAGCGACAGACCCAGCTCCTCCAGCGTCGCGCGCGCGCCGGCCAGGATCTCCCGCGCCGCGTCGACGCGCCCGCGCATCGCCTCCAGCACCGCCTGGCAGCGCAGCGCGATCACCTCGACGTGCCGGTTGCCGGGCGTCATCCGCAGGATCCGCACGACGTCGAGGCAGCGGCCGCTGGCGCGGACGACCGTCGAGGGCCCCCACAGGGCCGCGCGGGGGGCTGCCGCGAGAACGGCCGTCGTGCGCCGGCGATCGTCGACAGCCCGGGCGGCGGTCAGCGCTTGGTCGAGCGCCGTTTCCACCTGCCCGACTCGGCCGAGGCGCGCGTCCGTCTGCGCTGCCACATGCCACGCCTTCGCCTCGCCATGACCGTCTCCGAGCTCGCGCAGCGCCACCGCGGCCGCCCGCACCGCGTCGGCCGTGGCCTCGGGCTCGTCGTCTCCCCTCAGGTTCGCGAGCTGCGCCTCCAGCACCACGGCACGGGCCTCCCCGCTCGCCGTCGCGGCATAGCGTGTGACGACGTCGGACGCGCGCGGTGCGTCCCCGGTGCTCAGCTCGACCTCGGCGAGGTCCCAGAGGATCGCCTGCTCGGTCCCGCCCTCCGTGGCGAGTGCGCGGGTGAGGAGGTTGGCGGCGGCTGCGAGGTCCTCGCGGCTCAGGGCGCGGCGCCCGGCGGAGTGCAGGCGGGCGGCCGCGCGCGCACCCAGCGCGCGGCCGGCGTCGTCGAGCGGGCCGAGCTCGCGGCGGTAGGAGTGCGCCTGCTCGAGGTGGAACGCGATCACCTCCTCGTACTCGCCGACGAGCTCGCCGGCCTTTTCCTGCAGCCAGTCGGCAAACCGCTCGTGCAGCACGGCACGCGCCTCCTTGAGCAGCAGCCGGTAGGCGGCGTCGCGGATGAGCACGTGATGGAACCGGTAGACGGGCTCGTCGATCCAGTAGACGCCCTCGGGCTCGACCATCTCCTTGCGCCGCAGCGATTCGAGATGTCCGTCGATCGCGGGACGGGCACTCGGTGTAAGCAACTCGGCGACGGCGCCGCGGTAGAACTGCTTGCCGATCACGGCGGCGCGCTCGACGACGGCGCGCTCCTCGGCGCGCAGCCGCTCGATCCGTGCGGCCAGCAGCGCCTGAATCGTGGGAGGTACCTCGACCGTGTCGGTGCCCGCGGCCAGCGACCATCCCTCGCCACCGCGCACGAGCGCGCCATCGTCGATCAGCATCCGGATCAGCTCGCCGAGGAACAGCGGGTTGCCTTCGGTCGGCTGCAGGATCCGCTCGAGCAGCTCGCTCGGCAGATCGGCGCTCCCGAGCAGCCCGTCGACGAGCGTCCGGCTCTCACCCGGACCGAGCGGCAGAAGCTCGATCACGTCGCTCGCGCGGCGGCCGGCGGCAGTCAGCACCTCGCGCACCTCCCGCAGCTCCGGGCGCGCCAGGGCGATCAGCAGGACCGGCGCGTCGCTGATCCACTCCACCAGGTGCTCGACCAGGTCCAACAGCATCGGTTGAGCCCAGTGCAGATCGTCCAGCACGATCACGAGCGGACGCTCGCGACCCAATACCTCCAGACCGCGGCGCAGCGCCCAGAACGTCTCCTGCGCCGAGGCCATCTCGCCGATCCCGAGCAGCGCCGCAGTCCGCTCGACGAGGCGCTCGCGATCGGGATCGTCCTGTGACCCGAGCGCGCGCAGCTTGTCGAGCGCCAGCTCGGGATCGTCCGCCTCCTTGATCCCCGCAAGCTCACGG
Source organism: uncultured Solirubrobacteraceae bacterium (assembly GCA_963712675.1). GTDB lineage: Bacteria > Actinomycetota > Thermoleophilia > Solirubrobacterales > Solirubrobacteraceae > Palsa-465. Next base: position 349,658 of record CAVQJF010000008.1, on the reverse strand, counting down.
ATGATCTCGGCGACCGGCAGGAACGTGCTGCCCTCCCCGCTGGGCTCGCAATGGCCATAGACAACCCGGGCGCGGCCGGCGACGTCGCGCGCGAACTCGCTCGCCAGCCGGCTCTTGCCGAGCCCCGGCGAGCCGACGACCGTCACCAGCCGGCATCCCCGCGCGGCGATCACCTGCTCGAGCACGCCGCGCAGACGATCCAGCTCCTCGCCGCGACCGACGAGCGGCGCCTCGCCGGCGGGGTCACCCGCCGGCCGGTCCGCCCCCGAGACGACTCGCCACGCCCGCACCGGCCAGGACTTGCCCTTCAGCTCCAGCGCAGCAATCGGCTCGACCGCCAGCTCCTGGCGCACCAGCCGCCACGTCGCCTCACCGATCAGCACTTCGCCCGCCGGCGCCGCCTGCTCCAACCGCGCGGCCGTGTTCATCGTGTCACCGACGAGGATCCCGTCCGAGCTGACGACCAGCTCGCCGGTGTTCACACCCGTGCGCATCTTCAGCCGCACGCCCCACGCCTGCTCCAGCTCGTCGTTGAGCACCTCCAGCTCAGCGACCATCGCCAGGGCACAGCGCACCGCCCGCACCGCATCGTCCTCGCGGACGACCGGCTTGCCGAACACGGCGACCACCGCGTCACCGATGAACTTCTCGATGTAACCGTTGTGGCGCCCCACCACGGCCCGCATCACCTCGTAGTACCGCGCCATGATCCGCCGCACCGACTCGGGATCGAGCGCGTCCTGCATGGCCGTCGATCCCGCCAGGTCGCTGAACACCACGGACACCGTCTTGCGACCGGCTTCGACACTCGTCGCAGGTTCCCTCAACGGCGCGCCGCACTCGTCGCAGAACCGCGCCCCAGCGCTCAACGCGCTGCCGCATGACTCGCAGCGCCGCGCAAGCGCGGCCCCGCAACCGACGCAGAAGCGGGCCCCCGCCCGGTTTGCCTCCCCACACGACGGACATTCCAAAGGATTGACCACCTGACGCATGAATCCTATGCCTCCCACGACGTGCCGGGCGCTCCCGAGTTCCCGCCGTCATGCGGTTAATCGATCGCGTGTCCGGCCGCTACTCGGCGTCAAGCCCGGCCTCACGGGTTTCGTGGTTGCCGACGAGCAGCCAGCACATGCTGCTCGGGCGAGTGCGCTGAGACTTCCGCACACATCAGATCCGGAAGCCGTGGGCAGCCTGACCGTTCGCGTCGACGCCACCGCTTACGACCCGAACCGGCAACGACATGGCCGGGAAGACAGCCAGGTCGCGTCGCTGCTCCCGGACAGGCACGAAGCCGACCGGCCATGCCCGCGCGAGCAGCAATGCGAGTCTTGAGCCGCGCGTGGCGTCGCACCCGCGCCTCGCCAGATGCGAGGTCCCCGTCGCCAACGAGGACGATCATGCACTCGCGTCCGAACTTGTGCGCTTTGCACAGCCGGGCGGCAGCCGACCCTGCCCCGGCGATCGGCAGCGCACGATCGCTTCGCTCGTCCGGACGCGATTGACCTCCCTATAGGTTCGGCGACAAAGGGAGGGCGACGGTCCCGACCGGGTTCGTCGCGGAGCAGGACGGCTTGCGTGATGCATGGCCGCGGGGAGATCGCTTCCCGTGTCAGCGCGTCGAACTTCTCGTCCGGCGCGTTAGGGCAGCGAACTTAGGACGAGGGCTACGCGACGGGAGCGCAGCTCACGAGTGAGCGTCACCGTCGCGGTACCTCCGATTTGGCGACGGCCGTCCAGACCGTCACCAAATCGGAGGTGGAGGATCCCCGGATGAGACGAAGCACCGGAACAAGACAGATGAAATTCGTCTCTTCTACGACGAAGCGGATCAGATCGTCGTGCGGCCTCGGCGGCGAACGCGACCCGCTGCTCGCTGCTTCACAACCCAGCGCTCGATCTCCGGCCGGAGCCAAAGCTTGGCTCGGCGGTCGCCGAACTCGCGCACGGGACGCGGCATGTCCTCGTACCGGTGCTGATAGACGCTGACGGTGTTGCGGTGGGCGAGACCTAGGAGCTCCGCCACTCCGTTCGCATCGAGCAGATCGTCGACGTCTACTCTTCGACCCATCGACGATAGATTACTGTAGTAGTCGGATCCGTCCGGGCCGACCGCTAGATTGCAGTAGTAATCAAAGATGGCCCCGGTGGTGCTTGCGACACCCCGGGGCCAAGCCGAACCTGACTGGAGGTCCGACGATGTCAGCGTACGACACCCCGACGCCGGACGTCATGGAGAACCCGGGCGCCTCTTGTTCGCCACGGAGCACGAAGCACAACGGGCTCACACGGGATGAGGTGATGACCGCCCGGGAGGTCTCAGACCTCTTGAAGATGCCGGTGTCCACGGTCTACGAGCTGGCGCGGCGCGGGGAGATCCCCGCGCGGCGGCTCGGGCGGACGTGGCGGTTTCTGCGCCCTCGACTCGAGGAACTACTCGCGGCGTGATGCCGTGAGTCAGGCGGCCGGCGCCAAGACGGCGGATCCGGGATCGTGGCTGACGTGCCCGTCGGGCCAGGTGATCCGCAGTTCGCCATCGCGCTCGATCAACCACTTCACGTTGACGAGAGTCATGGCGATCACGTTCCAGTCCTCGTCGAACTCGATGCCATGGCCCTCGTCGGTGCCGAATCCGTGGGGCGGGAGTCCGCCTGCGCTGTAGCCAGCCACGCTGAGGTAGAGGACGTCGCCCCGCTCGTCATAGCCATGGTCCGGAAATTCGATGCCGTCGATCGTGATCATTGGTGTCTAAGTCGAGGGTCGATGTCTACGAACGCCGTCACAACGCGCGCCGGCGTCTCGGAAAAGTCTACGACCACCCGCAGCCACGACCCGGCCGAGGGAAAGTCCTGCCGGTAGAACCGTTCGCGGTCGGGGCGCGGGTCATCTTCTCGGAAGCTGGGGGCCGCAACGGCTCCAAGAACGACATCGATCTCGTCCAGCAGGAGATCACGGCTCCGGTCAAGGAGGTGGAACTGGGTACTGCCGTCGAACACGACCTCGCGGCCGTCTGGATCTAAAACGCGTGGAGGCCAATCGTCGCTCACGCGGCGATCGCCGACTCGAGACCGCCGAGCGCCCTTGTGAAGCGATCGGCGAGCTCACCGGCCGGCCGGGCATGAAGATAACGCTCGGTGGTCGTGATCCGGGAGTGGCCCATCGCGGACTTCACGCTCGCCAGGTCAATGCCGCCGGCGACGAGCAGCGAGCCGTACGTATGCCTCAGGTCGTGGAACCTCAACGGTTCAAGTCCGGCGGCGTCACGGGCGCGCTCGAAGCGGCGACGCAGTGCCGACGGATCCAGGCGTCGGCCGAAACGGCTCACGAACACATAGTCATCGGCGCCGACGAAATCGCCCCTCTGGCTGAGACGGTGGAGGGCCGCTGCGGCTTGGTCGGGCAGAGGGACCTCGCGGGCTCGGCGGCTCTTAGTCGAGCGGACCTCGATCTCACCTGACAGCGAGCGGCGGACGATGATCTTGCGACCCGTGAAGTCCACGTCGCGCCAGCGGAGCGCAACGAGCTCGCCTCGGCGCAGCCCGGCGTATGCCGCGACGCGTACGAGTTCGGCGTCTTGCGCATCCTCAAGTGCACGGGCGACGATCTCGTCCTCGCGGAGCGCGGGCCTAGAAGGATGGCGGTGGGAGCCGGCGGCGAGTGAGCGGGCCAGTTGCTCGACCTGCTCGGGCGAGTAGAACGCGAGCGGTCCAGGTTCGGGCTCACGACGGCGGTCGGCGTACGTCGCAGGATTCGACGCCAGGCCGTATGTGCTCGGCCGCATCCCGTAGTTGAAGATCGCGCAGACGAGCTGACGGATTTTGTTCACGGTCCGCGCGGCGACGCCCGTGGACGCCACCGAGCGGAGCAGATCCTCTACCTCACGCGTCGTGACTTCGCGCACCGGACAATCCCCTAGCGCGACCATCACGAACCCGCGTGACTGACCGCTTCCGCGTCGGTGGGAGCTGCCAGGCTCGGCGAGCAGTAACCGGTGGTCGCGGAGCGTTGACGGCTTGGCGCCCTTGATGTGCTCGAGCCAGTCGAGGTACTCGCTGGCGAGCTCGCGGAACGTGACGCCGCGACGACGACGTTCGTCCGCGTCCCGCTCGACCCGCGTCTGCTCGTCGTCGTGATCGCGAACCAGCGCCAGCATGCGCGCAGCGGCCTCGGCCTCAGTCAAGACACCTTCTGGTGCGCGGCCGCGACGACGTCGCCAGCCACCCGATCCGTCCGGTTCGGCCCAGGCACGGCCGAGAGCACGGATCAGTGGCTGCCCGTTCCGGGACCACTTCCCATACCAGAACGGCCCGGTCGAACGCTGACGAATGAACGGCCTGGAGGTCGGGTTCGGACTCATCGCAACGTCCAAAGTACACCGAGGTCCGGACGGAATCCCGACCGGGCAACGGTTCGGGCAACAGTCTCGTCGGGCAACGGCTCCGGGCAACCTTCTCGGCCAGAAACCGTCTGATTACGGGCCATTTGACCGAACAAGTCATCAGTAACTAAGGGCTTCAGATAGCTGTCTCCGGCCTGTCACGCCGGAGGTCGCGGGTTCGAGTCCCGTCGCTCCCGCTGTAAGAAAGCGCCTGCTAGGCCGCGTACTGCGGGCGCCCAGCGGGCCGGTAGACCTGGCTCGTTATCCCCCTCGGGAAGGCTCGCGAGTCGACCAGTTCAAGTGCCAGGTCCGGGCCGCGCTCGGGGAACAGCCGCTTGCCCTCGCCTACGACCACCGGGACGACGAGCAGGTTGATGTCGTCTACGAGGTCGTGCACGAGCAGCCACCGGATCAGGGCGCCGCTGCCGTGCACCTGCAGCTCACCTTCCCCCTTCGCTTTCAGCTCGCGGATCGCCGCGGCGAGGTCACCGGAGAGGACGGTCGTGTCCTCCCAGCGCGCGTCGGTCAGCGTGTTCGATGCCACGTACTTGGGGCGCGCGTTCAACGCCGCCGCGATCGGGTTGCTGTCCCCCTGTGCTCCCCAGTAGCGGGCAAAGACCTCGTAGGTCCGCCGGCCGAACAAGAACGCGTCGGCGCGCTGGTAGATGTCGTTGACGAATGTCATGGCCTCGTCGTCGAACAACGGCTTGGGCGGCCTGGCCCACCCGCCGCGCTCGAACCCGGGGTCGAGGTCCTCATCACGTCCGCCGTTTCCCTGCATCACTCCGTCGACGGAGACTTGCGTGATCGTCGTCAATTCCATCGTCACAGGTCCTTTCCCGTTGGCTGGGCGTCGTTCGGTGCGACCGCCGCATCGATCCGGCTCGCTCGATAACCTACCACCATATGGTTGTAGATGAGCTGACCGAGGACATCGTCGACGGGCTGTTCCACGCCCTCGCGGACCCGACCCGTCGCGACATCCTCCGGCGCTGCGCCACCGACGAGCCCTCGGTTTCGCGACTCGCCCGCGGTTACCCGATGAGCTTCGCGGCCGTGCAGAAGCACGTAGCGGTGCTCGAGCGGGCCGGCCTGGTCACCAAGGAGCCCCGCGGTCGCGAGCAGCTCGTGAGCACCGAGGCCGGCGCAGTCGCCCGCGCGCGGCAGGCCCTCGACGACCTCGAGAGGACGTGGCGCGGACGCGTGGACCGGATGTCCGCCCTGCTTATCCCGGGTACGGAGCCGGAAGGTGAGAAGCCGGCGATCAGAGGACCCGGGTGAGCATCACCAGCGTCGACGTCGACTACGACAAGCTGACCATCACCCTGGTCGCCGACTTCGACGCTCCGATCGAACAGGTGTGGGACCTTTGGTCAGATCCACGCAAGCTCGAACGCTGGTGGGGTCCGCCGACCCACCCCGCGACATTCGAGAAGCACGAGCTCGCTCCGGGCGGCGAGGCCATGTACTTCATGAGCGGTCCGGAGGGGCCCATGTGGGGCGTATGGCGCTTCAGAGCCGTCGATCCACCGACCTCGCTGGAGTTCATCAACGCCTACGCCGACGCGAACGGGACGCCGGTCGCGGACATGCCCGTCTTCACGGCCAGCGTCCGGCTCACCGAGCGCGACCGCGGCACCCGGATGGATATCCACTTGAAATTCGAATCCCGCGACGAGATGGCGTGGATGGTGGACATGGGCACGGTCGACGGCTTGCAACAGGCCGTCGACCAAATCGACGGTCTGCTCGCGTAGCGCCGCTATACCCGGCGCCGGTCCCGCGCCGAGCACCACCTGCGGGGCATGCTGGCCGAGAAGCGTCCAAATGTGGGACTCATCTCGGCCAGCATCGATCGGCCCGTGGTCGGCCGGGCTGCTTGCGCGGACCCGTGTGCGAACCTGTCGGCTCGTGAACGGGTTCAGTCCCCGATACCACTACAGCGTCGTCCGGAACTCCGACGGCGCGGGCCACATGGACGTTGCGCTGGTTCGTTCATCAGCACCAGAGAGCGGGTTGAAGCGTCTGCGGCACCGCGACGCGGGCGATGCGGTCGTTGTTCAGCACCGGTCCTTCCGACCGTTGCTTGAACTGAATGCCCTGGAGGCATATGCCGCGCAGCTCGAGCGTGCGGCGGCACACGGGAACGAGGGCACACTCGGATGTTTTGTCGACATCGACAAGCGCGCCGACGGGGTCGTGCGGGTGGCGCTGTATGAGCGGTGGATGGACGGTAGCCATCTGCGATGCGACGAGTTGACCGTCCGTGATTTCGATTCCAACGAGGACCAGGCCGTGGCGTCGAGCGCCGAGTTCCTCGCTGAGCTACAGGCGTGGGCCGAGCAACGTAATTCGGAACGTGAGATGGGCGAGATCGAGACCAGGGTCGCCGACGCCGTCCAGTCCGAGCGAGCGCTTGATCAGACAGAGGCCGCGCGTCAACTCGCGGAGATCCTCGACGCAACCAGCAAGCGGGCGTAACGCCCATCAAGCTGGCGCCGGCTCGAGCTCCTGCGCGATCCGTTCGATCGCTGCTCGTAGCGCCCCCGCTGCGAGCAACGTTTCGGTCGCCTGCGCCAGCACCCGTCCCCACAGCCCTTGCCCCGAGACGGCGACCGACGCGTGGACGTCACTGCCGTCCTCGCCGGCGGTGGCTAGGTACTCGACGTCCAGTCGGATCGGCCCGGTGGCGGACAGTGCGAACCTTCCGGCGTCCGCCTCGTGCACGACCACGGCGAACTCCAGCGGCCGCCCGACCAGATGGCCCCGCACATGCACGCGGTCTCCAGGCAGCAGCCGCTCACCGGCGAAGTCGAGCAGCTGGAAGTCGACCGGCGACCAGCGAGCGATCGCCTCCGGCTCGGTGAGAACGCTGAGCACCTCGTCCGGCGGTCCAGACACTCGCGTGTGTGCCGTCCATCGCCCCATTGCCGCAACGATGACGCACCGGAAGGGCGCCGCAATATGACATTTGTCGTGGCGTCTGGTACTAGGCGATCGCCGACGGCTCCGCCTTGGCGGCCGGGCGGTCTGGCGGCACGCAGACCATTCCCTCGCTGAATCCGGCCGAGCCGATCGCGAAGGCGGCGTTGAAGCGGTCCAGGTTGACGAGTGTCAGCAGAGCGGTGATCTCGACCAGCTGCGCGTCGCTGAAATGCTCTTTCATCCGGGCGACCAGCTCGTCGGTGACCTCCACCGGCGTGCGCATGACGGCGACTGCGTAGTCGAGCGCCAGCTTCTCGCGATCCGTGAACAGGTCGCTCTGGCGGTAGCGCGGAAGCGCCAGCAGCTCCTCGTCGGAGAAGCCGGAGTTACGGCAGATCTGCGAGCCAAGGTCGACGCAGTACTCGCATCCGATCATCTGGGCGCCCTTCAACTCGACCATGTTCTTGAGCCGCTCATCGACGGACTTCCCCTTGCGCACCGCCTGGTTGAACTTGCCCATTCCGATCATCATCTTCGGCTGGTGGGCCCAGATCTCCATCGGCTCGATCCCGTTGCCGATGTGCGGCTCGCGGGCGGTCAGCTTCATCATCATCCTCGGTCCGAACGTGTAGACGAGCTTGACCATCGGCCCGGCTTCGCGCTTCGATACTCCCTTGATGCGTGCCATCCGGCACCTCCTGTCACATGGGTTGGGTTTCGGGGGTCTAGCCGGTATGACCCGCGAGACCTGGGCGGTGTGACCACGATGGACGAACTTACGCTGGCAACCACGTTCGACCGCCAGCGGCCTCAGCTTCGCGCGGTCGCCTACCGGATCCTCGGCTCGTTGAGCGACGCCGACGATGCCGTGCAGGAGGCGTGGCTGCGGCTGCAGCGGACCGACGCCGAGCAGATCGACAGCCTCGAGCGGTGGCTGACGACGGTCGTCGCCCGCATCTGCCTGAACATGCTGCGGTCCCGCCGGACCCGCTCAGAGCAGCCGCTCGACAGCTTGCGGCCCGAACCGATCATCGACGACCCAGCCGTCGGAACCGATCCCGAGCACGAAGCGTTGCTGGCGGACTCGGTTGGGATCGCGTTGCAGGTCGTGCTCGACGCACTCAGCCCGGCCGAACGGCTCGCGTTCGTGCTGCACGACATGTTCGCGGTCCCGTTCGACGAGATCGCGGCGATGGTCGACCGCTCACCGGAGGCGACCCGCCAGCTCGCGAGCCGAGCGCGGCGGCGCGTACGCGAGGCGGCGCCGGCGCCGCCCCCTGACCTGACCCGCCAGCGGGCGGTCGTCGACGCCTACTTCGCCGCCGCGCGAGAGGGTGACCTCGGCGCATTGGTGGCGGTGCTCGACCCCGATGTCGTGCTCCGCGCCCACCGCCGCGACGGCGACCCGATCGAGTTGCACGGCGCCACAGCGGTCGCCCGCGGGGCGATGTCGGCTCGGCGTTTCGCACCATACGTTCGCCCGGCGCTGGTCAACGGCGCCGCGGGCGTGGTCGCGTTCGACGGCGAGCGGCCGTTCGCCGTGCTGGGGTTCACGGTCGTCGACGACCACGCGGTGGCGATCGACGTGTTCAACGATTCAGAACTGGTCGCCAAGCTCGACATCCGTGGGATCACCGCCTGAGGCTCGGCGGCGTCCCCGGGCGTCACAGTCGTCCGTTGTCGCGCAACCAGATCAATGCGCGGAGGGTGACGTTGCCGCGCCAGTCGGTCGTCTGGGCCGGCGACCAGGCACGCCAGTCGAACATCCAGCCGCCGTCCTTCTGCTGCTCGGACTCGACGCGGTCGAGGTGGGCCTCAATCCGGTCCTCGCTTACGAGGCCACGCGAGCGGCTGCCCGGGCGTGGCGAGAGGTCGAGCGGGCGCAGCGCCTCTCCCTCGGTGCCGCCGATCGGCACGACCGCCGAGGAGTCGGCGCTGGTGGCGAGCGATGCGATCGCCGCGCGGGCACGCTCGTCGTCCGGAACCGAGTCCAGGAACGCGCAGGCGAACTTGAGCCAGTACCCCTGAGGCTGTTCGGCCGTCTCGACCGACCGCCAGCACCAGCTGGTGGCTCGGTCAAGCCAGGCGTCGCCTGTCACGCCGGCCGCGTGGAGCGCGCCAACCAGACCGAGCGTGAGCATCGATCCCGGCTCGGGCTCCCACCAGGGGGCGCGCGGGTAGTCCTCGTAACCGGGCAGCAGCGACGGGATGCCTCCGTCCGGGTCGGCGATCTGGGCGAGCCAGCGACGCGCGTCGCCAGCCAGCTCGCCGTCCACAGCGCCGGCTTCGCCGAGGATCTCGAGGGCGTACAGCGTCGGCGCCGCCTGGCTGGTCGGGCAGCGGAGGTCGGGCTCCAACGCGTGACCGAAACCGCCGTCAGGGTTGCGGTAGCCGCGCAGCGCCTCGACGACCAACTCGGCCGATCCGTTGGCGAACAGCATGCTGTAGCGGTGACGGTCCACCAGGCGGGCGGCGGACCAGATGAAGTTCTCGGCGGCGTGTCGATCGATTGGCATGCCGCACAGGCTAGGCGGCGTTCGGCATGCGGTCTTTGAGAAATCGGACGGGCGAGAGCCCGGCCAGGTACGTGACCTCGGCGGTCATGTGCGCCTGGTCGGCGTAGCCGGCATCGAGCGCCAGCTCCACCAGCGGCGCGGGCGGGAGCGACTGAAGCCGGCGGAAGCGCAGCACGCGCTGAAGCGTCTTTGGCCCGTACCCGACCGCATCGGTGACGCGACGGTGCAGCTGGCGCGCGCTGATGCCGAGCTCCGCGGCGACCGTGGCCACGCGAGCGCGCGGACGCCCTAGTGCCACCACCGCCGCGCGCACGAGCGGATCGGGCTCGGGTTCGCGGCGCGAGACCGCTTGCAGCAGCAGCGCGTGCGGGTCCGAGCCTCCCGCCAGCTCCTCGAGCAGCGCCGCGGCCAGATCGCGTCCGAGAACGTCGGCGGCGTCGGGCGAGGCGTCGCGCAGCTCCGACGCCGGCAGCCCCAGGATCGCGCCGGCCGTGCCCGGGCGCAACCGGACCCCGACGAGCCGCGAGCCCGACTCCAGCGTCACGACGCGAGGCCGGGTATCAGGGCCGGCGACGGTCAGCCGCCCGCCCGCCCAGATCAGATCGACACAGGCGTCGGGCACGATCTGCTGGGCGCGCGCAGCCGTCGTGGTCTGCTCCCACGTGCAAGCCACCAACGGCGAGGCTACGACGCGCTCGACGTAACTCACAACCCCAACGCTACCGACCTAGGCACGCCGGTATCGAGCGACGGCCAGCGGCACGCTTACGAGCATGATCCCCGCGCTCCAGAGCAGCGCGGGCGCGAGGTAGTAGCTGGTGGGATGACCGAGTACCGCCTGGGCGTGTGGCCCGAGGGTCAGCGCGCGGACGATGTCGACCATGTATGTGAGCGGCTGATGCTTGGCGAACACCTGCAACCAGCCGGGCATCGTTGATACGGGGATGTAGGCGCTCGAGATGAACGCGAACGGGAACACGATCATTCCCATCCCTTGGGCAGCTTGCCCGTTGCCCGCGAACATGCCCATCGCGATGAACAGCCAGACGAACGCGAACCCGAACACGATCACGAGCCCGAACGCGGCGAGACCGTCGAGCGCGGAGCCGTGGAGGCGAAAGCCGACCGCGAATCCGATCGCCGCGGTGACGCCCAGGCTGTACGTCAGGATCGCGGTGTCGGCGATCGCTCGCGCCGCGAGGACCGAGCTGCGTGGGATCGGCAGCGAGCGCAGCCGGTCGATGAATCCCTGCTCCAGGTCCTCGGCCATCGCGACGGCGGTCCCGATGCCGGTGAACAACACGCCGGTGGTGATGAACCCGGGGACGAGAAAGTCGACGTAGGGAATGCCGACCGGCCGGACAGCGCCGCCGAACATGTAGCGGTAGATGAGGAAGAAGAGCGACATTTGAATCGTCGCGAGCACGATCAGCTGCGGCGTACGCGCGAAGCGCAGGGCGGCCCGGCGCGCGACGATCAGGACGCTCGGAAGCAACCTCGTGGTGCCTCGGTCGAGCGTCGGAGTGATGCTTGACATATCGGTGATCCTTTTCGTGTCGTTCAGGCCGCGTCGGCCGTGAGTGATTGCGGTTGGTCTTCTCGAGATGGCGGGCCCGTGAGCGCGAGGAACACCTCGTCGAGGTTGGGCTGGCGCAGCGCGATGTCATCGATCTCGATTCCAGCTGCGCTCACCGCCTGCAACGCCGCATGGAGCCCCTCGCCACCGGAAGCGACGCCGAGCTGCACGCGGTGCGTCGGCTCGTCGATCCTGATCGCGCCGTGGTCGAGGCGCCCGAGCGCGGCGGCTGCCCGTCCGAGGTCGTCGCGGTGGGCGACGTGGAGCTCGATCACGCTGCCGCCGACACGGCGCTTGAGCTCGGCGGGGGACCCTGCGGTCACCGCGCGGCCGTGGTCGATGATCACGATCTCGCTCGCAAGGTGGTCGGCCTCGTCCAGGTATTGCGTGGTGAGCAGAACGTCGGTGCCCGCATCGACGAGCGCGCGGATCGCGTCCCACAGCTCGATCCGGCTGCGTGGGTCAAGACCGGTCGTCGGTTCATCCAGCAGCAGCAGTCGAGGGGTTCCGACCAGACTCGCGCCGAGGTCGAGGCGGCGGCGCATCCCTCCGGAGTAGGTGCGCACGAGTCGATCGCCGCTGTCGAGGAGATCGAGCTGCTCGAGCACGGATGCCGCACTGAGCTTGGCCGTTCGACGGCCCTGTCCGAACAGACGCGCGACCATCTCGAGGTTTTCGCGACCGGTCATCGCGGGCTCGACGGCCGCGAACTGGCCGGCGAGGCCGATCTGGCGCCTGACCGCCGCGGGCTCGCGGCTCACATCGTGGCCGGTGACCCGCAGGGTGCCGGCATCGAGGCGGACCAGCGTCGCCACCGCCCGCACGAACGTCGTCTTGCCGGCCCCGTTCGGCCCGAGGACCGCTACCACCTGTCCGCTCGCGGCGACCAGGTCGAGGCCGTCGAGCGCGCGGGTCTTTCCATAGTGCTTCTGGAGGCCAGTGGCCTCGATCGTCAGGGACATCCATCCTCCATGCCTTGTTGAGTGATCGGTCATAGTTGCATTAAGACTAGTCTCTTGTCAACTAATTAGTCTGAAACTAGTTCCGCGGAGGTATGCTGCGTGCCATGAGCCCACCCCGACGCCCGTCGCCGCTCGCCCTCGCCGTCCTCGGCCTGCTGGAGGTCGGACCGCTGCACCCGTACGCGATCGGGCGGCTTCTCAAGTTGTGGGGCAAGGACCAGGTCGTCAACGTCGGGCAGCGCTCGAATCTCTACCGGACGATCAACCGACTCGCCGACACCGGGCTGATCGCGATCCTTCAAACGGAGCGCGATCAGCAATTCCCCGAGCGGACCGTCTACGAGATCACCGAGCAGGGACGGGAAGCCGCGCGCGTGTGGCTCACCGAGATGCTGTCAACGCCCCGCAACGAGTTCCCCGGGTTCCCGGCCGCGCTCTCATTTGCGATGTTGCTCGAACCCGACGAGGCTCGGGTCGTCCTCGAGCAGCGAGCTGCGGCGCTCCGCGACAACCTCAACCGGCTCGAGCTCGAGCTCGGCGAGTACGCGGCCGCCCTGCCGCGGGTGACGTTGCTCGAGACCGAGTATCAGCGCGCCGCGATCGCCGCCGAGCTCGCCTGGGTCGACGGCACCGTCCGCGATCTCGAGGCGGGCACGCTCAGCTGGAGCGCGGAAGACTTCGACTCGGCAACCGCTGCCGCAGCGCAGGCCGGCATGGCAAGCGACTCAGGCGCCAGGACGGAGCGATAACCCGGCATGTCAATTCCCTTGAGGGCGTGGCTGTCCCAGGCGAAGCTTCGGCGGCGGCTGGCCGGCGCTGAGCCGGATCACCGCTCTGAGGTGATCTCGCGCCTCGCGCCCGGCCGGTCCTTCCTCGACATCGGCGGCATGTGGTCGGTGCACGGGGAGTACGCGTTCATGGCCGAGGCCGCCGGTGCGCGCTCGGTGGTGCTCTGCGACGGGATGGACCCGACCGATGAGTTCGAGCGCAAGCGCGACGCGCGCGCGTCGCGGGTTGAGTACGTGCAGGGCGACCTCCACGACCCGGGCACGATCGAGCAACTTGGAAGCTTCGACGTCGTCTGGTGTACCGGCGTTCTGTACCACTCCCCTGATCCGTACCGGCTGATCGAGCATCTTCGCCGGCTGACTGCCGGGACGCTGATCCTTGGAACGCGCGTGATTCCTGAGCTGCCCGGCGTCGAGGGCGGCTGCGTGTTCTATCCGGCGCTGTCCGAATCCTCTCGCCGGGCGTTCGCGTGGATGCACGGCCGCGAAGCGCCGGGGCTGTTGGGAGCCGCGGTGCCGTTCGACCGGACGCCTGCGATGGGCTATGCGAACTATTGGTGGGGGATCACGCCCTCGGCGCTGGTCGGGATGCTGGAGCTCGCGCGCTTTCACGTCTCAGAGCGGTTCCAGTCCCACCCGCTCGACATCGACGTGGTCGCCACGGCTCTGCCGGGCGAGTCCGTCCTTCCCCCACTCGGCTTCTCCCGCGAACGCGGCGAGCGCCGAGCAGCCGGCTAGTGGCGGCCACTAGATGCGGACCGCGATAGTTACGGGCGCGAGCTCGGGACTCGGGCTCGAATGCGCTCGCGCACTTCTGCAGCGCGGGGACGACTGGCACGTGGTGCTCGCCGTCCGCGATTCCGGCCGCGGACGGGCTGCGGTCGCCGAGCTAGGGCGGCCCGAGCGCTGCACCGTCGAACAGCTCGACCTCGCCTCGCTCGCCTCGGTGCGGCGGTTCCTCGCGCGATACCCGCAGGCCGGAGTGCCGCCGACCGGCGCGCTCGTTTGCAACGCCGGCGTGCAGGTGATCTCGGCGCCGCGCTCAACCGAGGACGGGATCGAGCTGATGTTCGGGGTCAACCATCTGGGCCACTTCGCCCTGGTCCAAGGGCTGCTCGGTCAGCTCGCGCTGCCGGCGCGGATCGTGGTCGTCTCGAGCGATACGCACGATCCATCCAAGGCGGTCGGGATGCCGGCTCCGCGCTACACGTCCGCTGAGGAGCTCGCGCATCCGCAAGGCGAATTCAACGGCCGCCGGCGATACACGACCTCAAAGCTCTGCAACGTGCTGTTCACCTACGAGCTCGCCCGCAGGCTTCCTGAGGGAATCACGGTCAACGCTTTGAACCCTGGGCTGATGCCCGGCTCCGGCCTCGCCCGCGACTACGGTCGCGTCCAGCAGCTCGCGTGGCGGTTCGTGATGCCGGTGTTGCGGGTCCTGCCACAGGTGCGGAGCACGCGGAGATCCGGTGGAGATCTGGCGGCGCTGGCCGCCGATCCGGCTTTCGATGGTGTCAGCGGCCGCTACTACGACGGCCGCAAGGCGATCAGGTCCTCGGTGGATTCATACGACGTCGCCAAGGCCGTGGATCTTTGGGAGACGAGCGAGCGATTGGCCGCGGATCCAGGTGGGACCGATCCGAGCCCAGATTGAGACTGCTGCGCTGAATTCGACGGCTAGGCTGTGGCTCGAGATAGCCCGGAGATACCGGCGCGTCTGGGGATAGCCGTCAGCTGACGGCTTTTACGTCAAGTCCAGGAGGAGGCCCAAATGGCCAGCAGACTGTTTTCAGTCGTAGCGATTCTCGTCGTCGGCGGCGCACTCGTCGCCGGTTGCGGCAGCAGCAACAGCAGCAGCAGCTCGAGCACCGCGGCATCGAGCCCGCCGGCATCGAGCACGTCGACGGCCAGCGCGCCGCCGGCGACGAGCACCGCGAGCAGTTCCGGCAGCTCGACCAGCTCGAGCAGCTCGGGCGGCAGCAGCGCGAACTCCGCGGTCGCCGCGGCTGCGAAGCAGGGATGCGACACCGCGGTCAGCAACAATCCGGCACTCGATCCGAGCAAGCGCAGCGCGCTCTCCGCTGATTGCCAGAAGGTCGCCGATGCTGCGGCCACGGGCGACAAGTCGAAGTTCAAGGCCGCCTACGGGACGTTCTGCAATGACCTGGCGGGCGCCTTGCCCGCGGCCGCGCAGAGTGCCGCCAAGTCGGCTTGCGAGCAGAGCGCAGCCGCCATCCAGTAGGCCTTCTCGTCCGCGCCGAGGTTTCAAACCCGCGCGGGTCCATGCCTATGGACCCGCGCGGGGGCACGGACGGACCGCCGCGGGCGCAGCGCAGAGCGCGCCGCCGTGACAATCTGCCGGGCGAGATGGATCCGCGGACCCCAGTGATCGTCGGCGCCGGACAGGTCACTCGCGACGGCGCCACCGACGGGCCGATCGCGCTCGCGGTGGAGGCGCTCAGAGCCGCCGCGCGCGACACCGGCGCCGGCGACACGCTGCTGTGCAAGGCAGACTCGTGCCGCCACGTAGCGACGCTGTGCTGGCCGTACAGCAATGAGGCAACGTTGATCGCCGCCGAGCTCGGGCTGACCCCGCGCGAGACGGTGCGCACCGCCCAGCTGGGCGGCGACGGACCGCAGCGGCTCCTGGGCGACACGGCGCGAGCGATCGCCAGCGGGGAAATCGAGGTCGCGCTGCTGTCCGGCGCCGAGGCGCTGTCGGCACTGCGGACGGCGCAGCAGGCCGGGGAGACGCCGCCCTGGCCCCACCAACCGAGCGAGGCGAAGCCGACGCGGGTCGTTGGAACCGACCGCTTTCCGAGCAACGACGCAGAGGCCGCGGTCGGGTTGCTCGCGCCCGTCTACAACTACGCGCTGCTCGAGAGCGCGCTTCAGGCCCGCGCCAAGCTCGGCCGCGCGGCCCACCTGCGCGCGATCGCCACGCTGTGGTCACGATTCTCAGACGTGGCGGCGGAGAATCCCCACGCCAGGCTGCGGCGGCGATTCGGAGCAGAGGAGCTGCTGAGAGCGACGCCGGACAATCGCCCCGTGTCGCTCCCGTACCTGAAGCGGCTGACGGCCAACATCCAGGTAGACCAAGCGACCGGGCTGATCATGTGCAGCGCGCAGGCCGCCGCTGCGGCTGGAGTCCCGCGAGATCGCTGGGTGTTCCCGCTCGCGTCAGCCCATGCCAGCGACGAGTGGTTCATGACCGAGCGTCGTGAGCTCGCCGCCTCGCCGGCGATCAACGCGGTCGGTCGCGCGGCACTCGAGCACGCCGGCATCGCGATCGACGAGGTCGCCCATATCGACCTCTACTCGTGCTTCCCCTCCGCGGTTCAGATCGCGGCCTCCGAGCTCGGTCTCGACGTGGTCGACGGGCGGCCGCTGACGCTCACCGGCGGGCTGACGTTCGCGGGCGGTCCCGGCAACAACTACGCGAGCCACGGGATCGCGACCGCCGTCGCCCGGCTCCGCGAGAACCCCGACGCGTTCGCGCTGACAACGGCGCTCGGCTGGTACGCCACCAAGCACGCATGCGGGATCTACTCGAGCAGACCCAGGAGCAGCCCGTTCCGGGAGATCGACGCCAACGAGATGGTGCGGCGCCCTGCTCCCCGCGCGGCGACCGCGAGCTACATCGGGCCGGCCACGGTCGAGGCCTACACGGTTCCCTACGACCGCGCCGGCGAGCCCGAGGCCGCGATCGTCAGCGCGCTGACGCCCGACGGCGCCCGGGCGTTGATGCGGTCCACGGACCCGGAGTTGATCGCTTCGCTGCTCGGCACCGAGCCGCTGGGGCAGGAGATACAGCTTGCACCCGCGGCTCGATCTCTATAAACTTGGTTGAATTAGTACTCTTTCTCCCATGCGTTTCACGGCTGCACAACTCGAGGGGTTCGTGCGCGGCCTCGTGGCGTCGCCCGAGCTGTGGCGCGATCACGTCCGCCACTCCGAGGATCTGCGCGTGTACGAGCAGATCTGGGACGACGACGACGTCAACGCCTGGGTGATCTGCTGGTCGGAGGACCAGGACACCGGCTTCCACGACCACGACGAGTCGGCGGCCGCGATCGCGGTGATCTCAGGGCACGTGCGGGAGGAGCGCCTCACGGTGGGTTCGGGCCGGCGCGCGTGCGAGCTCGGCGCCGGCGACGTGTTCACCGTGCCCCCGGTCGCGATCCATCGCGTGCTGCATGTCGGCGAGGCGCCGGCGGTGACGATCCACGCATATTCGCCCCCGCTGACGAGGATGGGCGCGTACCGGATCGGGCCGAACGGCGAACTCGAGCGCGAATCACAGTCGTCCGAAGTCGAGCTGGCGATCCACGACTGATATCGGCCGGCGCGCCTTGACCGCGACGCGGCCGTGCACGATGGCGCTCGTCAGGGCGCCGCCAGCGCCACCAGCCGGTCCAGCTCCTCCTCCGAGGACCACGCGCCGACCGACGCGCGGACCAAGCTGAACGCGGGGATGCTCCGGACCACCAGGCTGGCCTCAGCGAACCGCTCGACCGCGGCCTGAGGGTCCTCGACCCGCCACGAAACGAGCGTCGAGCGCCCACGGTCGGCGACCTGCAAGCCGCGCTCGGACAGCCTCTCGGCTAACCCCGCGGCCAGCGATGCCGCGCGCGAGTGAACCCAGTCCCAGCCCGCCTCGGCGAGCACGGCGATCGAGGCGAGCGCCCACACGCTCCGCAGCCCCGACGGGAAACCGTGGTCGAGGCGCGCGGCGTTGTCGGCCGGGGCAAATCCGAGCGGATCGTGCGGATCAGCGAGCGAGCTGTACCCGGGCCACGGGACGACGAGCTCGTCAAGCCGCTCCCGTTTGACGTACAGACAGCCGCTCCCTTCGGGGCCCGACAGCCACTTCTGGCCCGAGCCGGCGTAGAAGTCGCAACCGAGGGCGTGCACGTCGACCGGCACCGCGCCGACCGCCTGTGCGGCGTCGAGCAGCACCGGCACTCCGGTGGCCCTCAGCGCCGCGTCGTCGACGAGCTTGCCGCCGACCCACGAGACGTGCGAGCAGGCGATCAGCCGCGTGGCGGGCGACACCGCCGCAGCGATCTCCGCGAACGGCACGACGCGGACCGTGATGCCGCTGCGGAGCCGGGCGCGCCCGAGTGGCGCCAGCAGGCCCGGATGCTCCTCGTCGCTCGTCACGATCTCGTCGCCCGGCCGGAGGTCGAGTCCGGACAGCACCGTGTTGACGCCGTCCGTGGTCGAGCCGGTCAGTGCGACGTCTTCGGGCGCGGCGCCGAGCACGCCCGCGTACGCGGCCCGCAAGTCAGCCGCGAGCGCCATCAGCGCCTCGAAGTACGGGCGCCCGCACCGTCCCTGGATGCACTCGAGCTCGATCCGCGCGCGGGCCGCGTCCGCAGCGCGGCGCGAGATCGGCCCTTCAGTGCCGGCGTTCAGGTACGCAAGCCGCTCGAGCACCGGGAACTGGGAGCGGAACTGCGCCGGGTCAGCCATAGCAATGGACCGTACCGGAGCGTCCTGCGGGAAGCCGAACTTCGCCGCCTCGCGCGGGGCTAGCCGACGCGTAAACCGGCCTTGCGGCACTGCACGGCGACCGCCTTGCCCGCCGTGCCGCTGAACCCGGCGGGCGTGTCGACCCCGCGGCACAGGGCTTTCGCCGCGCCACCGCAGTCGTAGATCTCCTGACCGCCGATCCCGTATGGGATCGTGACATCGACGCAGCCGTTGCCGGTCTGATGGCCGGTGGTCGTCAGCGCGATCACGGCGATGATCACGAGCGCGGCGGTCAGCACGCCTCCGAATGCGAGCATCCACCGCCCGCGGATCGGAGCGCGGACCTGTTGAGCGTGACCGGGCGGCAGGATCAACATGCCGCGAGTGTACGGCGGCCGGGGGGGCCGCCGCCCCGGCCGGACCGCTTAGAACGCTCCTGTTCCGATCGGCGTACCGAGGCCTGTCGGTCCGTCGTAACCGGGCCCCGCTGTGCACAGGTAGGCCGGCGTGCACGTCCCGTTCGATCCGCTGATGACGTCGTTCAGAGACGACGTATTGGCGTACGGGAAGCTTCCGTAGTTGATCGAGCTGCTGTTGCCGGCGAGCGCGTAGACCGACGCGATCAGCGGCGAGGAGAGGCTCGTGCCGCCGACCTGCGCCCAGCCGTCGAGGCCCTGGACCACTCCGAGCTCGATCAGCGAGTCGCACAAGCTGCTCGAGCCGCAGCCGTTCTGGGTGTCGTAGATCCCGACTCCGGTGTTCGGATCGGCGTCGGCGGACACGTCGGCGACGGTTCGCTTCGCGCACCCTGAGTCGAGCTGCCATGCCGGTTTGGCCTCGAACTTCGAGCAGCCGCTCCCGGCGCCCGACCACGCGGTCTCCGTCCAGCCGCGCGCGTTGCTCGCCGCGCTGAGGCTGGTGCCGCCGACGGCGGTCACGAACGGCGAGGCCGCCGGCCACTGGACGCCGTAGCCGCTGTCCCCGCTGCTCGCGGTGATCGCGATCCCGGGATGGTTGTAGTTGGCGTCCCCCGCGAGCTCTGAGGAGGCCTCAGCGCCGCCGTAGCTGTTCGAGATCGCAGCGGGGGTCCGCGCGGCCGCGGTGTTGACAGCCTTAGCGAGATCCGCGGTGCTCGCCGAGCTCGCCTCGACGAGCAGGATGTGGCAGTCGGGGCAGATCATCGAGACCGTGTCGAGATCGAGGCTGATCTCCTCGCTCCAGCCGTTGTCCTTCTTCGGCAGCGGGCTCGCGGCCCCGCTCTCGTTGAGCTTCGTGAAGCAGCCGCTCGTGGTCGTGCACGGTGCGAGGCCGTACGTGCTGCGGAATACGGCGAGGTCGGACGCCGCCTTCGGGTCATCGAACGCGTCGACGATCGCGACGGTGCGACCTCCCGACGTGAGGCCGGCGACGCCGTAGGCCGACTGGAGCTGGGCCGGGCCGTAGCCGACCGGGCCCTTCATCACCGTCGGGCCGGGCCCCTGACCGGCGTTGACCGCTTGCCCGTCGCAGGTCAGGTCGCCGCCTACGGCAACGCGGGCCGCCGGCAGCACGCGTCCTGTGACCCCGTGGTTGGCGGGATTCGCGCACGGCAGACTGACGCGGAGCCCACGGAGCAGCGGACTGGCGCCGGCCGGCGCCGCAAGCACCGTCAGCGCCGCACACACGAGCAGACCCGCAACAGAGACACGCCTGAACATCTAGTTCGACCTCCCGCCGAGTTTTGCTGGGTCCCAGATACCCACCGACGGGACTCAGGAAACGGGCATCTGCGCCAGCTCGCGCTTGAGCACCTTGCCGGTCGGGTTTCGCGGCAGCTGATCGAGGAACACGACCTCACGAGGACTCTTGTACCGAGCCAGGTTTTCGCGCACGTATTCCTTGATCTGGTCCTCGGTCAAGCTCGCGCCGCCACGCACGACGACGAACGCGCGTAGTCGCTGACCGAAACGGTCGTCGGGGACGCCGATCGCAGCCGCCTCGGCGATCGCCTCATGCGCCGCCAGCAATTCCTCGATCTCGCCCGGGAACACGTTCTCGCCGCCCGAGACGATCATGTCGTCGTCGCGGCCGTCGATGAACAGCAGTCCGTCGCAGTCGAAGTGGCCGACGTCGCCCGAGGACATCAGACCTCTGATCTGCTCCTTGGTACCGCCGCCCGTGTAGCCCTCGAACTGGACCGAGTTGCCGACGAAGATCCGGCCGGTCTCGCCGGTCGGCAGCTCGTTACCGTCGGCATCGAGGATCTTGACGACGGTGCCGCGGACGACGCCTCCGACCGAGGCCGGCTCTCTGGCCAGGTCGGCGGGGGTCGCGATCGTCGCGTACGCGACCTCGGTCGAGCCGTACAGGTTGTAGACCACCGGCCCGAACGCCGCCACCGTCCGCTTGCACAGCTCGGCGCCGAGCTGCGAGCCGCCGACGAAGATGATCTTGAGCGCGCTCAAGTCCTTGCCGGCGCGCGCCTCCTCGCCCAGGTCGAGCATCCGCTGGAGCATCACCGGGACGACGATGATCGCGGTCGCGCGGTTGCGCTCGAGGTTGTCGATCGTCGCCTGTGGGTCGAACCGGCGCCGAACGACGAGCGTCGATCCGAGCGCGATCGCCAGGATCGCGTGCGCGAACCCGAGCGCGTGGAACATCGGCGCGCAGCACTCGGTCGTCTCTCGCGCGCGGAACGGGACCTTGCTCAGCAGACCGCCGATCGGTGCGAGCGATCGCGGCTCGGGCCGTGGCGCGCCCTTCGGCGTTCCGGTCGTGCCGCTCGTGAGGATGATGATCTTCGGCGTCGTGCCGGGCTTCGGCGGCGCCTTCGTCGAGCTGGATCCGATCAGCGCCTCGAGCGTGTCCGCGGCGGGCTCCTCGGCCCACGCCCGGAACCGCCCGCGGGGCGGATCCACGCCCTCGAGCATGTCCGCGTACTCGTCGTCGTAGACCAGCAGATCGGTGCCCTCGCGGCCCGCGACCTCGCGTATCTGCGGCCCGGCGAAGTCCGTGTTCAACAGCACGATCCGCGCGCCGCACTTGGCCGCCGCGAACGCCGCGTCGATGAAGCCGCGGTGGTTGCGGGCGAGGATCGCGACCCCCTCCCCAGGCTCAAACCCGCGCTCGCGCCACGCGTTGGCGAGCGCGTTCGAGCGCTCGTCAAGCTGCTTGTAGGTCAGCTCTCCGAGCTCGTCGATCAGACCGATGCGGTCGCCGTGGCGGATCGCGGCCGTCGCGATCGCGCCGCCGAGCATCCCGAAACGCTCGAACGCCCGCAGGATCTGGGCCACGCGGTGCGGGAGCTCCGGTCGCAGCAGGCCGCTCTGCACGCACAAGGCGACGAAGTAGCCCTCGTCGCCGAACCGCCCGGCGAGCCGGCCGGCGCCTGTGAGCACTCCCTTCAGATCGAGGTCCATCGCGCTCGCAACCCTACGCGATTGATCCAGCCGCGACGCGCCTCCGTATGGAAGTTCGGAACCCAAGATCAAGGAGACGCGGATGACTGAAGTAAACGCCGTGGAGCAGCTCGCGCGCGACGATGTCGAGCGCAAGCGCTTCCTGAAGATGACGGGCAAGACGATCGGCTCGGCTGCGGCGGCGACCGGGCTGGCGGCGTTCATCGCCGCGTGCGGATCGAGCTCGAGCAGTTCGAGTAGCTCCTCGTCGAGTGCGGCTGCTGCGACGGGCTCAACGTCGACCGCTACCAGTGCCCCGTCGGGCGGCGATCTCGCGATCGTGAACTACGCGCTGACGTTGGAGTACCTGGAGGACCAGTTCTACTCCAAGGTCGTCGCGAGCGGGCTGTTCCATGGCTCGACGCTGTCGGTGCTCAAGACGTTCGGCGCCGAGGAGCATCAGCACGTGCTGGCCTTGAAGGCTGTCGCGATGAAGCTCGGCACGCCGGCGGCGAAGCCGACCGGCAAGTTTCCTTTGACGAGCGCTTCGTCGGTCGCGAAGCTCGCCGCAACGGTCGAGAACCTCGGCGCCGCCGCGTATCTCGGTCAGGCGGGGAACATCAAGAGCAAGGAGATCCTCGCCGCGGCGCTCGCGATCCATACCGTCGAAGCGCGTCACGCGGCGACGCTGAACACGTTGCTGAAGCTTTCCCCGACGCCGAACGGAGCGTTCGGCGCGCCGATGTCCATGAGCCAGGTGCTGGCGGCTGTGAAGCCGTTCATCGCCTAACCGATCTTTCGATACCGAGAGGACCCGAATTCAGATGAGTAATCACAACGCTGTGAGCCCCGAGCTTGCCGCCGTGGAGATCCATGGCGTCAGTAGGGCCAGCTTCCTTCTACGCGGCGCGCTGGCCGCAGGCGCCGTGTACGGCGCCGGTGCCGTTGAGCCGTTCGTCAGCGACGCGTTCGCGTCCGGGACGAGCGACTTGGCGATCCTCAACTTCGCGCTCACACTCGAATATCTCGAGACCGACTTCTACAAGGTGAAAGCGAAAGCCGTCGGCCTCAGCGGCGAAGCGAAGACGCTCGCGGCGATGTTCGCCGACCAGGAGCAGGAGCACGTCGGCGCGCTGACCCAGGCGATCAAGCAGGGTGGCGGCACGCCGGTGAAGAAGCCGACGTTCGTGTTCCCCGTGACCAATCAGGCGTCGTTCCTGAAACTCGCGTACGTCCTGGAGAACACCGGTGTCGGCGCGTACAACGGTGCCGGCCCATCACTCACCAGCGGCGCGCTACTCGCCGCCGCCGGCTCGATCGTCCAAGTCGAAGCACGCCACGCAGCCTCAATCGGCCTACTCACCGGCCAATCGGTCACCCCGAGCGGCGGCTTCGACAAGCCGCTGACGAAGGCAGAGGTGCTGAAGGCCGCGGGCCCGCTGATCAAGTAGCGGACCGACGATCTGATCCAATCAGCACATGTTCAAAGCGCCCCGCTACCTCCGCTCCCCCGATCTGGGGGCGATCGCGGACGAGGATCTGATGCAGCTCGTCCGCGATGGGGAGGTGCGGGCGTTCGACATCATCTTCGACCGTCACTCCGGGGCCGCGTTCTCGCTGGCCTATCGGATGTGCGGTCGGCGGGCGATGGCGGAGGACGTGGTCCAGGAGGCGTTCGTGTCGCTGTGGCGCAGCGGCGCGCGGTACGACCGCGCGCGCGGCAGCGTCCGTTCCTGGGTGCTGAGCTCGGTCCACAACCGGGCGATCGACGCCTTTCGGCGTGAGAGCGTCCGCGGCGCGCGGGACGTTCAGGATGACGGAATCGCCGAGCGGATCGAGTCCGAGGAGCGTGTCGAACGCGAGGTTGAGCGACGCGACGATGCGCGGCAGGTGCGCAGTGCCCTCGTGGAGCTGCCCGATGATCAGCGACAGGTGATCGAGCTGGCGTACTTCGGCGGCTTCACGCACACCGAGATCGCCGACATGCTCGAGCTGCCGGCCGGCACGGTCAAGGGCCGAATGCGCCTCGGCCTCGCGAAGCTCCGAATCGCCCTTGGAGAGCCCTCCGGGGCCGTAACATGAGCTCGGAAGAACTTATGTCTGCGACGACCCATGACTGTGGCGGCGATGCCGCCGCTTATGTGCTCGGAGCACTCGCGCCAGACGAGGTCGAGGCGTTCCGTAAGCACATGGATGGCTGCATCGTGTGCCGCGACGAGGTCCTGTCGCTGCGTCATGTGGCCGATGCGCTGCCGATGGCGGCGCCACAATATCCGGCCTCTCGCGGGCTGCGGCGCCGCGTCCGTGCGGCGGTGCGCGAGGAGGCCGGGCGCTCGGAGGCTCGGGCTCGGAGCGCCGGTCGGCCGGTGGCGTGGTGGGGCGCGCGGCGGCCCGCCCTCGCCGGTGGTCTGGTGGCTGCGGTCGGGGCGGCGTGCGCGGTCCTCGTGGTCGCGCTGTCCAGCGGTTCAGGCGGCACCCACATCTTCCCTGCGCGCGTCGGCTACGCCTCCGTGCGCGTTTCGAGCGGCCACGCCGAGCTCGTCGTCAACCGGCTGCCGCAACCGGCGAGCGGGCACATCTACGAGGTCTGGCTACAGCGCGGCACGCAGCCGCCGTCGCCGACCAAGGCGCTCTTCAGCGTCACCTCATCCGGCGCCGCCGATGTCGACGTCCCGGGAAGCCTGCACGGGGTCAGCCAGGTGCTGGTCACCCAGGAGCCCGCCGGGGGCAGCCCGCACCCGACGACGCCAGCGGTGATCGTCGCCCCCATCACGTAGCAGCCGGGCGGTCGCAGTTCGGACGAGCCGCCCGGCTCCGTGTAGTGCTGAGGACGCTCTTCGTCGCCGAGAAAAACGGCGGCAGTGAAAAGGGCAGCGGTCGGGGCGGTGTCCTGAACTCCGCCTCAGCGTGGTCGCGACCGAAGAAACCTTCGCTATTCGGAGGAAACCTCGGTTGCGTCTCCCGAACGCTTCGGAGCAACCCATAACCAGGGTTCTCATGGAATCAGGTGCGTCGCCGGGGCGGGTGTGCTGCCTCCTTCACTGCCGCAGTTTTTACGTCCCGCGCGTGATAACCCGACGCCACCGGTGATCCGATCCGCGGAGCGGCCCGTATAGACGAGCAGTAACCCCTCTTCGATAGGAGCACACGATGGGCCTAGACAATCCGCTTCACCTCGCCATCCTGCTGATGATCCTGCTGCTCGTGTTCGGCGCCAAGCGACTGCCCGAGATGGGCCGCTCGCTCGGGTCCGGTTTGCGCGGCTTCAAGGAGTCGATCAACGGCGAGTCGCCGAGCGCACTGATGACGGCCGGCACGACGGCCGGCCCGACGGCCGGGACCACGGCCGGTACCACGACCGCGCCGACGGCCGTCGCCGTCGAGGCCACTCATGATGAGACGGTCGCTTAAGTCGATCGCCCATGACGACCGCCTCAGCGTCGTCGGCCACCTGGACGAGCTGCGCACGCGGCTGATCGTCTCGCTGGCGGCGCTGGCGGTCGCGTTCGGGTTCTGCTTCTGGCAGAACCACCAGCTGCTGCACCTGATCAACACGCCATTGGCGCATCAGACGCAGCAGCAGGTGCGCGACGGGCATGGGCCGCTCGGCGCGACGTACTCCGTCCAGCTGAGCGCGCGCGATCTCGCCGTCCAGCTCCGGACGGTGGCGGGTGTGCTCGCGTCCGCGCAGGGCGTGCCAGCGGCCGCGAAGGTGTCGCTCGCCCGCGCCGGCACGAGGCTCAACCACGACGTCCGGCGGCTATCCGCGCCACCTCAGGGCGATCGCCCGGTGACGCTCGGGATCGGCGAGCCGTTCACGACCACCATCACGGTGTCGCTGATCTTCGCGCTGATCTTGTCCCTGCCGGTGATCCTGCTGCAGGTCTACGGCTTCCTGATGCCGGCCTTCGGGCCCGACCAGCGCAGGCGAATGCGGCCGATCGTGCTCGCGATCCCGGGGCTGTTCATCGCCGGCGTCGCGTTCGGCTACACGATCGTCCTGCCGGCGGCGGTCCACTTCTTCCAGAACTTCAACAGCGGTCAGTTCAACGTGCTGGTGCAGGCGAGTCAGTACTACAAGTTCGCCGCGACGACGCTGCTCGCGATGGGCCTGCTGTTCCAGGTCCCGGTGGTCGTGCTCGCGATCACGCGGGCGGGAATCGTCACGCCGACGCAGCTGCGCCGCAACCGTCGCTATGCGATCGCGAGCTGCGCCGTCGTCGCAGCGCTGCTACCGAGCGACGCGATCACGATGCTGCTCGAGACCGTGCCGCTGTACCTGCTGTTTGAGCTCAGCGTGGTGATCGCGGCGATCTCCGAGCGGCGCGAGGCGAGGCGGGGGGCCGCCGCCGCGGCGGTTCAGAACGCGGCCGCGTAGCGCGCGAGCGCTGCGCGCCGCGCCTGCGGGTGGTCGACGATCGGTGGCGGGTAGTCGCGCCCGATCACGCAGCCGGCCTCCCGCTGGATGGCCTCAGGCATCGTCCACGGCTCAGGCAGGTACCGGTCAGGGACACGGGCGAGCTCGGGAACGTTGCGGCGAACGTACTCGCCGGCCGGGTCGAAGCGCTGCTGCTGACGCGCCGGACTGAAGATCCGCTTGAACGGTGGCTGCGGGTCGACGCCGACCGACGCGATCCACTGCCAGTTCCCGTTGTTGCTGGCCTCGTCGCCATCGAGCAGCAGCCGCATGAACCAGCGCTCGCCCCAGCGCCAGTCGAGTGCGAGGCCCTTCGTCAGGAACGATCCGACGACCATCCGCACACGGTTGTGCATCCACCCCTCCCGGAGCAGCTCGCGCATCCCGGCGTCGACGAGTGGATACCCGGTTCGCCCTGGCACCAAGCTTCGAACGCACGCCGCGAGCGGTGGTCGCGCCGAGGCGCGAACTCGGCGTCGGTCGCGCGAGTTGATCCAAACGCGCTCCGCGTGCGAATAGCTCGCAACAGTTAACAACGGCGATAGGAGCATCAGCATGACCGAAGTAAATTCCGGCTTGAACCGCGGGCGGTTCCTCAAGAACGCCGCCAAGGGCGGGATCGTCCTCGCGAGTTCCGGGGGCGTGTTTGCCTCCGTCGAGGGCGTGGCATTCGCGTCCGGGCCGACCAAGAGCGACATCACGACGATGCAGGCGGCCTACACCGCCGAAAGCCTCGCGGTCGTCGTCTACTCCGCGATCATCGCGAACTTCGACTCGTTCAGGCACCCGAAGCTTCAGAACAAGGATTACTTCGTGGCCGCGCTCAAGAACGAGAAGGACCACAAGGCGTTCCTCGCGAGCGCGCTCGGGAGCAAGACCCCGACCGGGCTGACGTTCAAGATCCCGGCGAGCGTCACCAAGACCGGCCAGTCACTGCTGAACACCGGAGTCGTCCTCGAGACCGCGTTCGTTGAGGCGTACCTCGGCGCCGTCAAGACGTTCAGCTCGCTCGACCTGAAGCTCGTCGCGGCGAAGGTCGCCGCCAACGAGGCGACTCACTTCAGCTTCTTCGACGCCGCTGCGGGCAAGGGCCCGGCCGCCAATCTCGGCGGCCACGGCGTGCTGCCGTCGCTGCCGAGCACCGACACGATTCCGAACACGGTCAAGAAGCTCAAGCCGTTCCTGGGGTAGCCGCCTCGAAGACGTGCTCCTCCCAGTCGCCGAACCGCTCGTACCCGACCTCGGCATAGATCTTGTTCGAGGTCGGGTTCGAGAGGTCGGTGAACAGCATGCAGCGAGCGGCGCCGCGCTCCAGCACGCGCCGGCTCGCCGCGGCCACGGCGGTCCCGGCGTACCCGCGACGACGACGCTCGGGGGGCGTGTACACGGGGCCGATCCGGACGACGCCGGCGACGGGCGGTGCGACGCCGAGCAGGCAAGCGGGACCCCCGTCGTCCCAGATGAGCATTCCGCCGGCGGCGAGCCGGGTGTCTGCCATTCGCTCCGCTTCGCCATGCCCGCCACCGGCGCGTGCCTCGACCATGAACGCCCGGCTCCACGTCACCACCAGGTCGCGTTCTGCGATACGAGCGACGCGCAACGCTCCGGGTGCCGGCCGCGGCGGGTCGCGCACCTCGGTCAGGGCGTGCATCGCATCGCGCATCCGCAGCCGTGTTGTCCCGCCGGTCAGCTCCGCCCACGCAGCAGCAACCGCCCGGGCGGTGTCCGGCACGCCGTTGACGCCGTTCAGCTCCGGGTCCTCGGCGAGCCAGATCTCGACGAGCTCACGCGCGTGGCGCGTATCGAGTTCGCTCGTCAGCAGCGGCCACGGCGGCGTGCGAAGCGCCACGTAGGCGACGCGACCGCGATCATCGAGTCCATATCCGAACAGCCCTTCGTAGCGTCCGCCGACGGCGTTCATCAGCACGGTCGCGAGCACGTTCCGCTCGATCCGAGCGGCGATGAACTCATCCGCGCGCGCGCTCAGCTCCGACGGATCGCGCGTCAGGACGAACCTCACACGACCTCGCTGAGGCTGCCCGTCTCGACGTCGTAGACGAATCCGCGCACCCGATCGCGGTGCGGGAGGAACGGGCTCGCCTTGATCCGCGCGACCGAGTCGCGGACGCCCTGCTCCACCGTGTCCGGCCCGTCCTCGCTCCACCTGGGCGCGACGCCGGTCTCGGCCTCGAGCCGGTGGCGGAACTCGCTGTCGTCGAACTTCAGCATCCCGCAGCCGGTGTGATGGATCACGATCACCTCCTCGGTCCCGAGCAGGCGCTGGGACACGGCCAGCGACCGCAGCACGTCGTCGGTGGCGATGCCGCCCGCGTTGCGGATCACGTGCGCATCACCGAGCCGCAAGCCGAGCATCTGGACCGGCATCACGCGCGCGTCCATGCACGTGATCACGGCGAGCTTGCGGGCTGGAGCGGCCGGAGCGGTCATTGTCGCGCGCGAGGGTAGTCGTTTACGATCGCGCGCATGAGTTCGAGCGGGAACCTCCGGACGCCACGGGTCGGGATCATCGGGGCCGGAATGTCTGGCATCGGGATGGCGTGCAAGCTGCGGATGGCGGGGATCGAAACGTTCCACCTGTATGAGCAGTGGGACGACCTCGGCGGCACCTGGCACGCGAACACCTACCCCGGCCTCAGCTGCGACGTGCCCTCGCGCCACTACCAGTACTCGTTCGCGCCGAACCCTGACTGGACGCATGTCTTCTCGCCCGGACGCGAGATCTGGGAGTACATCGATCGGGTCGCCCGGGAACACGACATCAGGCGTCGGATCTCGTTCAGCACCGAGGTCGACGAGGCGCGCTGGGAGGACGGGCGCTGGCTGCTGCGTACGAAGGCCGGCGACGAAGCCGAGTACGACTTCCTGATCACCGCCGCGGGCGGCCTCGTGCATACGCGCACCCCCTCGATCGCCGGCCTGGAGACATTCGGCGGCGCACGATTTCATTCGGCCGAGTGGGACCACTCTGTGCCGCTCGCAGGACGCCGGATCGCGGTCATCGGGACGGGCTCGACGGGGATGCAGATCACGCACGCGCTGGCGCCGATCGCGTCGAAATATGAGCTCTACCAGCGCACTCCGCAGTGGATCCTGCCGCTCGCGAATCGGCGGTATTCGCGGCTCGGCCGCTGGCTCTGGCGCCGCTATCCGAAGCTCAACACGTGGTCCTACCGGGCCTGGCAGCGGTCGGTAGAGGGGACGTTCGGGATCGCCGTCGTCAGGCCAGGCTGGCAGCGGGACCTGCTGAGCTGGATGTGCCGCGAGCATTTGCGGCGCGGGGTCCGCGATCCGGAGCTGCGTCGCCGGTTCACGCCTCAGGACAAGCCGATGTGCAAGCGACTCGTGATGGGGACCGGCTTCTACCCGCTGTTCGAGCGGCCTTCGGTGTCGCTCGTCGACACGCCGATCGACCACGTGCAGGAAGCCGGCATCGTCACCACCGACGGGGTCCTCCATGAGCTCGACGTGATCGTGGCGGCGACCGGCTTCGACGCGCACAAGTTCGTGCTGCCGATGGAGCTGGTGGGCGCCGGCGGCATCCGCCTGTCGGAGTTGTGGGAGCGTGAGCCCTTCGGCTACCGATCGGTAGCGATTCCCGATTTCCCGAACGTGTTCACGTTGATCGGGCCGCACTCACCGTTCGGAAACCAATCGCTGTTCACGATCTCTGAGAGCCAGCAGGACTTTGCGATGCGCTGCATCGAACGGTGGCGCTCCGGGTCGATCGATGCGATGTCCCCGACCCGTGAGGCGACCGACGAGTTCAACGACGAGATGCGCTCGGTGATCCCCAACACGATCTGGGCGAGCGGTTGCAAGAGCTGGTACATCGGTGCTGACGGGCTCCCGTCGGTTTGGCCGTGGGAGGCGTCGCACCATCGCGAGATCCTGCAGGAGCCCGAACCCGGTGACTGGGTGGTTGAGCCGGGCCCGACCGCTCGGGCCGGCGCCGTGGCCGGCGTCTGAGCCGGGGCGTCAGGCCACGCCGACACCGGCGAGCCAGACCGACACGGCGATCCGGACGTCGCCGGCAGCCCTGAGCGAGTGGTCGCCCGGCACGGTGACGACGTCGCGGCGCGGACCGGGCGGAGGCATCCCGAACGGATCGCGCTCGCCCTGAACGACCAGTGTCGGCACGGCGACCGCGTCGAGCTCGGACAGCCTGCTCTTGGTCGGATCATCGCCGCGGCCGGGCGGGTGCAGCGGGAACGCAAGGCAGAGGACAGCGGCGGCGCCGGCGTCCGCCGCGGTCCGGCACGCGACGCGCGCGCCCGAGGAACGCCCGCCGGCGATCAGCGTAAGCCCGCCCAGCTCGCGCTCGCGAAGCTGCTCGATCACAGCCAGCCACGCGGCGTCAAGCTGGCGCGCCGGCGCGGGCGACCGGCGCCCGGCGACTCGGTAGGGCTGCTCGACCAGGGCAACGCTGAGCCCAGCTTCGAGCGCCGCGTCCTTCGCCGCCACGAGGTCGGGCGCTCGGATGCCGCCCCCAGCACCGTGGCCGAGCACGAGTGCCCCGCGCGCTCGCTTCCGGCCCGGTTCGTTGAGATCGACCCGGGCCAGGCCGTGATGGGTCTCGAGCTCGATCGTCATGCCGCGCGCGAGACCTCCTGCACGAGCCAGCCGTTGCCGTCGGGATCGCTGAGCGAGATGAACGATCCGTAGGCGTTGCGCTCGGGGTCGGGACCGGGCTTCTGGCCCCCGGCGTCGAAGTGGAAGATCTCACTGACCTCCGCGCCGCGCTCGACGAGCTCCGCATGCGCCGCCTCGATGTCCGAAACGATCAGGTGGAGACCCTTCACCGAGCCGGGTGGCGAGGACGACGGGCCGCCGGCCACCATCGAGATCGAACAGGCCGATCCACGCGGGGTGAGCTGGACGACGCGAAACGTCTCACCGGCGCGGTGGTCGACGTCGAGCTTGAACCCGAGCTTGTCGGTGTAGAACGCCATCGCGCGATCGATATCGGCGACCGGCAAGATGATCACTTCGAGCTTCCAATCCATGGTTCACCGTCCTTTGTAGTCGATGGTCACGGATACAACGCACGCCGGTACGCAAACTAATCGGTCGCCCGATGAGAGGGGTCGCCCGATGACAGGCCCGCGTGAGCGGCCCGTCAACGCCGCGGCAGCAGGCCCTCGGCGAGCTGTCGCTCGTTCGCGCCGGGTCCCGGCCGCACGGCCAGCTCCGCGACGCCGATCGCCTCGCCGCAGTGGCTGCAGTGGAGCTGCGGTTCAGCGTCGTGACCGCAGGTCGTGTGCACCGGGACGCGTGGAGGACCGGCCGCCGGAGCGGCGTACTTGTCACCCCACTGGAGCAGCGCGACGATCACCGAGTTGAGCTCGAGTCCCTTACGGGTCGGGACGTACTCATACGACTCCGGGTGCTCGGTGTACAGCTTGCGTTTGAGCAGGCCGTGCTCGACCAGTAGCGCCAGCCGGTCGCTGAGGATGTTCGGCGCGATCCCTATGTTCCGCCGGATCTCGCCGAACCGGCGGCGGCCGAACAGCACCTCGCGCATGATCAGCAGCGTCCACCGTTCGCCCACGATTTCGAGCGCGCCGGCGACGGAGCAGTTCTGATCTGTGAACGGCCGGTAGGGCATCTCGCGATGCGACTATAGGCGAGGTGGTTGCATTTTGCAAGCAGCCCTGGTACGGTGCCGCTGCCGAAGCCGCTTGCAAAATGCAACTGCCGACCCAGGGAGCCCCGCCATGCCGCACCGCTGGAAGGTCCTCGCGCTCGTCTCGATCGGGGTGTTCATGGTCAGCCTCGACCTGTTCATCGTGAACGTCGCGTTTCCCAGCATCGAGGCGGACTTCCACGGCTCGAGCGTGTCATCCGTCTCGTGGGTGCTGAATGCCTACGCGATCGTCGTCGCCGCGTTGATGGTTTCCGCCGGCCGGTTCGCCGACCGGCATGGCCGACGGCGCCTGTTCCAGCTTGGGCTGCTGGTGTTCGTGGTCGGCTCGGCGCTGTGTGGCGCGGCGCCATCGGTCGCGACACTCATCGCCGCTCGGGTTGTCCAGGGCGCCGGAGCTGCGCTGCTGCTTCCGACCTCACTGGCGCTGCTGCTGCCCGAGTTCGAGCCGGCCGAGCGCCCGGCGGCGATCGGGATCTGGGCCGCGATCGGCGGCGTCGCCGCCGCGGCCGGCCCGCCGATCGGAGGATTGCTCGTCCAGTCGAACTGGCGGCTTGTATTCCTCGTCAACCTGCCCGTCGGCCTTGCCGCGCTGGCATGGGGGGCGCGGCTGCTGCGGGAGAGCCGCGACGAGACCCAGGCGCGCCCGGATCTGCTCGGCTCCGCGCTGATCGTGCTAGCCGTCGGCGTGCTGGCGCTCGGGCTCGTCAAGGCACCTAGCTGGGGCTGGGGCGATGGACGCACGATCGCCGCGCTCCTCGCCTCGGTGATCGGCGTGGGAGTGTTCTGGGCGCGCTGTCTGACGCACCCCTCGCCGGTGATCGACCCTGCGATCGTGCGTGTGCGGTCGTTCGCGGTTGCCAACCTGGCATCGCTGTTCTTCTCCGCCGCGTTCGCCGCGTTTCTGCTCTCGAACGTGCTCCTACTCACCTCCGTGTGGCACGAATCGATCGTGACCGCGGGTCTGCAGGTGGCGCCAGGGCCCGCGACCGCCGCGACGGTGGCGGCGTTCTCTGGGCGGCAGTTGAACCGGTTCGGGCAGCGGACGTTCGCGGCGATCGGGATCACGCTGTTCGGGCTCGGGGCCCTGTGGTGGCTGCTGAGGATCGGAGCGACGGCCGACTACGCAGGGGAGATGCTCCCAGGCCAGTTCGTCACCGGCGCCGGCGTAGGCCTGACCCTGCCAAGCCTCGCCAGCGCCGCTTCGTCTTCGCTCCCGCCGGCCCGGTTCGCGACCGGTTCAGGCGTGTTCGCGATGATTCGCCAGATCGGCTTCGCGATCGGTGTCTCCGTTTTGATCGCCGTGCTCGGCGCGCCAAATCCGGCCGATCCCGTCAAGGCGTTCGATCATGGATACGTGTTCATGATCGTCGCGTGTGCGATCGGGGCGCTTGCGGCGCTGTCGATCGGACGCGTGCGCCACACCGCCGAGCCAACCAGAGACGACGTGCTCGTAGTTCATGCCGCCTCCGCGTAGCTCGCGCCCGGCTCGAGCAGATCCGGCTCCCCGCTGAGATCGCGGTCAGCCTCCCGGGGCTCACCGACCACATCGCCAAGGCGAACCGCCTTCAACACCGGCACGCCGATCAGCAGCGCCGCTGCGGCGATGCCGGCCGAGATCACCCACGCGAGGTGGTAGCCGCCGGTGAGCGCCGCCGCGTGTGAATCCCCGGCGGCCAGCAGATGCCCGGTCCGCGTCGTCGACAGCGTTGCCAGCACAGCCAGCCCGAGCGCACCGCCAACCTGCATCGTCGTGTTCACGAGCCCGGACGCCAGGCCGGAGTCAGCGGGCGTCGCGCCGGACATCGCGAGCGTCATCAACGACGGGAACGACAGCCCGGCGCCGACCCCGAGCAGCACCATCGATGGCAGCAGGTCGACTCCGTAGCTGGCGCCGACCGGCGCGCGGGTCAGCCAGGCGAGCCCGATCGCGAGCAGCCCGAGGCCGGCCAGCAGCGTCGCCTTGGGCCCGAAGCGCTCGTTGAGCCGCGGCGAGAGCCCGAGCGACAGGACCCCGATCCCGAGGCTGACGGGCAGGAATGCCACGCCTGTGCCGATCGCGCTGTACCGGAGCACGTGCTGCATGAACAACACGCCGAGGAAGAACATGCCGAACAGGCTCGAGACCATCAGCAGCTGCAGCAGGTTCGCCCCGGCGACGTTGCGAGAGCGAAACATCCGCAGCGGAATCAGCGGGTCCTTTGCGGTGGCCTCACGCACGATGAACCCGACCAGCAGGAGCAGCACGCCGGCACCGAAGCCGAGCGTGTGAGTTGACCCCCACCCATAGTCGCCCGCCTTGACGATCGTGTAGACGGCCAGCATCAGCGCGCTCGTGACGAGCACCGCGCCCGCGACATCAACCCCACGCCGCAGACCTCGCACCTCGCCATCGCCTTGCACCAGGCGGACCGCCAGGAGGGCGGTGACGATGCCGATCGGCAGGTTGATGAAGAAGATCCAGTGCCAGTTGATCACCTGCGTCACGACTCCGCCGAGCAGCAGGCCCAGCGACGCGCCAGCCGAAGCCACGAAGCTGTACACCCCGATCGCCCGCGCCTGCTCGCGTGGCTCGGGGAACATCGTGACGACCATCCCGAGGATCACGGCCGAGGTCAGCGCGCCGCCGATTCCCTGGATGAAGCGCGCGGCGATCAGCAGTCCCTGACTCTGGGCCAGGCCGCACAGCAGCGACGCGGTCGTGAACAGCGCCAGGCCGGACATGAACAGGCGCTTGCGGCCGATCAGATCGCCGAGTCGGCCGGCCAGCAGGAGCAGCCCGCCAAAAGTGATCAGGTACGCGTTGACAACCCACGCCAGGTTCGGCTGCGAGAAGCCGAGGTCGTGCTGGATCGAGGGCAGCGCGACGTTCACCACCGTCGAGTCGAGGATGATCATCAGCATCCCGACGCACAGCACCACGAGCGCGATCCAGCGCGCCCGCTCGTCGGGTTGTGTGGCAGTGGCTGCGTTTGTCATCGACTCGCTCCGTTCGTCTCTGTTGCAGAGATCTAACCGTAGCAAATCGTCTTGTTCGGGACTATCTCCTACAGACGCAAAGTAGGTCCATCGCGTGGCCGCGGGCCGATCGGGCGGGCGCGGAGCGACCGGACTACGCCGTGTGAGCGCGGGGCTCGCGCCGGCGAACCGATTTGCACGCCGCCGGCTCGGCGAGCCGGTTGCGTACGAGCTGAGCGAGGACGCCCATCAGCGCTTCGCCGTCGGCGCCGCCGAGCGAGGCGAGCACATCGGCCTGTACGCGGGCGATGATCTCGTTGGCGGCCGCGACCTTCCGCTGTCCCACCTTCGTCACCTCGATCACCCGAGCTCGGCGGTCGGTGCTGGAGGGCAGGCGCCGAGCAAAGCCCGAGGCCTCAAGCTCGTCAAGCGTGACGACCATCGTCGTCTTGTCCAGCCCGACCAGGTCGGCCAGTTCCTTCTGAGTGTGCGCACCCGTCATCGCCGCCCCGAGCACGGCGTGTCCCCGCGGGGACAGTCCGATCGGCTCGAACGCGCCGGCCAGCTCGCTCGCGAGCGCGTAGTGCGCCTGGGTGAGCAGCCAGTTGAGGTTGCCGAGCAGACACTCGGGACAGTCCTCGTCCTGCGGAGAAAGCGTGGGTTCTGTGACGACTGACATACGATCCGATCTTAGCACCGCTGGGTACGCCATCGGATTATCTTGAACGGGACTATCTCTTGATCCCGCAGCACCTGCCAGACAACGCGATGGACGACCCCGACGAGATCGCCCGCTTTTATGACCGCTGCAGCGACCTGATGCGCGAGCTACTCGATGGACTGGCTGCCTCGCCAGATCTACCGCGTCCATTTCCCGAGATCGAGGACGCGATCGGCTGGCCCAGGCGCCGGATCGCATCGGTGCTCGGGGGCGTATCCCGCATGCGCCACACAGAGTTCGGCGGGCGCCGGCCGTACCGCTTCCACGACGCCCGCCGCTCGGCTTCGGGGCGGTGGGAGATATGGATGGACGCCGGGCAGGCGCGCGCGGTCCAGGCGGCACACATCGAGTGAGCAGCGAGCGACCCCACGGACCCGCGCTACTTGTGCTTGCGCTTGACGACCCCGCTCGGGCGCTTGCGCGTCCCCCGCTCCTGGCTTGGGATCGAGGTGGAGCTCGGCGGCACGACCGGGTTGTGCGATGCGCAGGGCGCAGGCGTCGCTACGTTCGGCAGCCTTGGTCGCGATGTCTTCGGCGCAGCAGCGAAGTTGAACGCGCTTGTCAGGTCGCCCGTCGTCTTGCGCCGCCACGCACTCAGGTTCGGGACCTCGACGCCGAAGCGCGTCTCGATGAACCGCAGCGTGGAGGTGTGATCGAACACGTCCGAGCACACGAGCCCTCCGCGCGAGAACGGCGACACGACGAGCATCGGGACGCGGAAGCCGAGCCCGATCGGCCCGCGCACCGTTCCCGCGCCTGCGGCTGCGATCGCCGACGCCGACGCGGTCAGGAACTCGCCCTTGGTGCCCGACGGCGGCGTCGGCGGCGCGACGTGGTCGAAGAACCCGCCGTTCTCGTCCCACGTGATGAGCAGCGCGGTCTTGGCCCAGACCTTGGGATGGGACACCAGCGCCTCGACGATCTGGCGGACGGCGATCTCACCCTGGACGGCGCCGGAGAACCCGGGGTGCTCGCTGTCGAGGACGGAGGTGAGCAGCCACGACACCTTCGGCAGGCTGTTGTGGCTCAGGTCCGACATGAAATCGTTCGGGAATGTCGTCCCCAGAGCGCGCTTGTAGAGCTCGCTGCCCTTGTTGGCGTAGGCCTTGAAGTAGGGGAGGACGCTGTCGAACACGCCTGAGGTGGGGTCTTGGTAGACCTTCCAGCTGACGCCCTGGGATTGCAGACGCTCGGGCATCGTCGTCCATGTGAACCGCCCGGCGTAACTCGCACGGGCGCCAACGAGCGTCTGGCACAGCGGGCCGCCATGGGTCCCGGCCGGATCGATCGAGGCCGACATCGACATCAGCCTGTTCGGGTCGGTCGGCCCGATCACCGAGCAGTGGTAACCATCGCAGAGCGTGAACGCGTCGGCGAGCGCGTAGTAGAACGAAAGGTCCGAGCGCTTGTAATAGCCCATCGTCTCGACTCCGACGCCCGCCGGGTCGGCCGTCTGATGAGCGCGCAGAAAGCCGTCCATGCGACCGCTATTCCACGCCTGGTGCTGTGGGACCCAGTCGTGCGTGAGGTCGGGCAGACAGTCCTCGGGGAGGTGGAACGGTGTTTGGGTCTTGCCGTCGGTGCCGGCTTGTGTGAACGTCGCGCGCCCTTTGCGATCGCCGAAACCACGGACGCCGGACAGAGTTCCGAAGTAGTGGTCGAACGAGCGGTTCTCCTGAATCAGGATCACGACGTGTTCGATGTCCTTCAGCGAACCCGTCTTCGGCGCCGCGTCCGCTGCGTTCGCCAGCAGCGCCTCGAGACCGCCTCCGGCCATGCTCAACCCCAGGCCCGCCGCGCCAATGTCGCGCAGCGCGCGCCTGCGCGTGATGCCGCCTGTGATGTCGTCGCCCTCGCCCATTCTCACCTCTCCTAACGTGCATTGGCCCCGCCTTCTGCGCCGCGGCGCGAGCCTATCAGCGATCACCGGCGCCGCCGGCAATTGCGGACCGCGCCGCCCTCGATCGGGCATCCTGCAGGGCACGATGTCGTCGCTTCGAAAGCGCTTTCGACTTGGCTGATGTGATCGTCGTCGGCCTGGGCGCGATGGGGAGTTCCGTCTGCATGCAGCTCGCGGTCCGGGGTGTGTCAGTCATGGGCATCGACCAATACGAGCCGCCCCACATGTACGGGTCGACGCACGGAGACACGAGAATGACCCGCCTCGCGGTCGGCGAGGGGCCGGAGTACGTACCGCTGGTGCAGCGCTCGCACGTGCTGTGGCGCGAGATCGAGCGCCACACGGGGACGCGGCTGCTGCACCAGCCGGGCGGTGTGATCCTGTCGCGGCCGGGAAGCCCGTTCTTCGAGCAGAGCCGGGCGCTGGCACGGCGGTTCGGAATCGAGCACGAAATGCTCTCGAACGACGAGCTGCGCGATCGCTTCCCGATGTTCGCCGTCGACATGGACACCGAGGCCTACTACGAGCCGGGGTCCGGCTACGTCCTGCCGGAGGCGGGCGTCCGGGCGCAGCTGGAACTGGCGCGGCGGCACGGCGCCGAGCTGCGCTACGGGGAACGGGTCCTGAGCTGGAGCGCATCGGGCGAGGGCGTCACGGTCAGGACTGATTCCGGAACCGTGATGGCTTCCCGGCTGGTCCTGTGCGCAGGGCCTTGGATCTCGCAGCTGTTCCCGCAGGGACGCGACATATTCGCGGTGCACCGCCAGCTGCTGTATTGGTTCCCGATCCGCGAGCGGTACGAGCAGCTGCGCGACATGCCGGTGTTCGTGTGGGACTTCGGAGGCGAGCGCTCGGGCTTCGTGCACTTGCGAGGGTTCTACGGATTCCCCGCTCTCGACGGACCCGGTGGCGGCCTGAAGCTGGCGACCGAGTGCTACGACGAGACGAGCACCCCCGACGGCACGCAGCACCCGGCGACCCCGGCGGAGAGCGCGCGGATGTACCGGGAGTACGTCCAGGGGCAGCTCCCATGGCTCGGCCCGGACCCGGTGCGGACCGTCTCCTGCTTCTACACCTGCACCCAGGGCAGCCGGTTCGTGATCGACCACCACCCGGAGCACGAGTCGGTCCTGATCGTCTCGCCCTGCTCGGGCCACGGCTTCAAGCACTCCCCGGCGGTCGGCGAGGCGGTGGCTCAGTGGCTGAGCGATGGGGCGACGTCGGGCGACATCGACCTCGGTCCGTTTCGGCTCCCGACCGATCGGCTACCTTAGCCAGGGAGCTTCATGTCCAGCCAAGGCGCTCTCCGATACGTCGATCCTCGAGCCCGCCGTCCCTTCGCCTACCGGATGTTCGCGAGCTTTCTCGCCACCCGGTTTGCCGGCTGGCTGTCGATGAAGATCGTGTGGAAGCTGGATCCCCATCTGCTGCGACTGACGCGGGGTCGTATCGGCATGGGCATGATGCTCCCGACCGCCCTGCTCGAGACGCGCGGCGCACGGAGCGGCGTCGTACGGCGGAACGGGGTCATCTACTTCCACGACGGTGAGCGCGTGACGATCGTCGCGTCGAAGCTCGGCCTCCCCGAGCACCCGGCGTGGTATTACAACCTTCGCGCGAACCCCGACGTCGTCCTCGGTGGCGAGCGGTTCAGGGCCGAGGTGGTCGACGACGATCCCGCGCGGGCGAAGCTGTGGGAGCTGGCCGACCGCGTCTTCCCGCCGTACACGGTCTACCGCGAGCGCGCGGCCCGAGCGGGTCGGACGATCCCGATCGTTCAGCTCGTCGGCGATCGGCCCGGCAGCCAGCCATCGCCCTAAGTGGTCGGCTGGACCCGTTCCTCGGCGTAGAGACGGTCAGCGAATACACCGGCGGGGTGGGCCCGCAGCCGCTCGACCTGCCGCGCGAGCGCGCCCGGCATCACGTCCACGGGCGGCAGCGGCGAGCCATAGCGTGCCGGCAGCAGCACCGGCGCCGAGAGCGCTGCAAACGTCAGGTCCGCGGCCGTGAAGCGATCGCCAAGGATGAAGGGACGGCCGTCCGAGAGCCGACGGGCGATGTCGTCGAACACGGCGTCGACTCGTTCGAGCGCGGCGCGCGCGGCCACCGGCTCGACCCCGAGGACGCGGCGAAGCACGCCGCTGACGGCGGGCCCGCCGAGCCTGAAGAAGTGACGCTCCCACGCGGGGACGCCGACCAGCGCCCACGGTTCGAGCTCGCGAACCACGGGCAGCGTCTCGTGGTACATCCACAGTCGGCCGTCGGGACCCAGC
Organism: uncultured Solirubrobacteraceae bacterium; assembly: GCA_963712675.1. Classification (GTDB taxonomy): domain Bacteria; phylum Actinomycetota; class Thermoleophilia; order Solirubrobacterales; family Solirubrobacteraceae; genus Palsa-465. The sequence goes on along the minus strand of CAVQJF010000008.1, from coordinate 309,733 downwards.
CCGCCATCGAGCCATGACTCCACCGCTGACGCCTCAATGCCAAGCCCGCCTTCCGGATAGAGACGCCGCTCGGATTCGACCCGCGCATCGGCCCAGCGCAGGATCGCCGCCGATTCGGCGAGCACCTCTCCCTGATCGCTCACGAATACCGGCACCGTCCTGCCTCCGCCGGCGCGCCGCGCGGCGAACACGTGGACCAGCTGAAGGTGAGGTTGCTCGACGTACGCGACCCCTGCACGGTCAAGCGCCCAGCGCGCCTTCTCGCAGAAGTGACTGATCGGGATCGTCACCAGACGCGCAGCCATACCCCGAGTCTCGCAAAGCCGGTCTCGATTACATTGCGGCCGTGGCGACCCAGCCAGAGGACCGCGCCCACCGCCGGCGCCGGATGTCGGGGCGCGACCCGCTCGAGGCGCAGCGCACGGCCACCCCGCTTGAGCTGCTGTATGACCTGACGTTCGCGGTCGCCTTCGGGACGGCCGCGGGTCAATTCGCGCGCTACCTCTCGGCGGATCACATCCGCACCGCGATCGTCGGGTTCCTGTTCGCCGTGTTCGCGATCTGCTGGGCGTGGGTCAACTATTCGTGGTTCGCGTCGGCCTACGACACCGACGACTGGATCTACCGGCTGCTGACGATGGTGCAGATGGTCGGCGTCGTCGTGCTCGCGCTCGGTCTCCAGGAGATGTTCGAGTCGGTCGACCATCGCCACAGCCTCCACAACGGGGTGATGGTCGGCGGGTACGTGGTCATGCGCGTCGGCATGGTCGCGCTGTGGGCGCGAGCGGCCCGGGAGGACCCGCCGCGACGGCAGATAGCGCGCACGTACATCGGGACGATCTCCGTTTCGCAGGTCGGCTGGGTACTGCTGCTGATCGCACAACTGCCGGTGACGACGACCCTCGTCGTCGCGACCCTGCTGCTGCTCGTCGAGCTCAGCGGGCCCGTAATCGCGGAGCGAAACAGGCGCCGTGGAGGGACCCCGTGGCATCCGCACCACATCGCCGAGCGGTACGGCCTGCTCGTGATCATCACACTGGGTGAGGGTGTGTTCGGGACGGTCGCCGCGCTGAACGCTGTCGTCCACGGCGTCGAGGGGTGGTCGCTCAACGCCGCGCTCGTCGCGATCGCGGGGATCGGCCTGACGTTCGGGATGTGGTGGATGTACTTCGCGATCCCGTTCGGCGAGTTGCTTCACGCGCAGCGGGCGCGCGCCTTCAGCTTCGGCTACGGGCACCTGCCGATCTTCGGCGCGGTCGCGGCGACCGGTGGCGGCCTGCGCGTCGCCGCTGACTACCTCCAGCACCACACCCAGATCGGCCCTGTGGCGACCGTCCTCAGCGTCGCCGTGCCGGTCGCCGCGTTCGTCGTCGCCCTGTTTGCGATCTGGACGGCGCTGATGCGCGAATACGACCCGTTCCACCTCGCTCTGCTCGCCGCGACCGGCGCTGTCCTCGTGCTCAGCGTGCTGCTCGCGTCGTGGGGCGTCTCGATGGCGGTGTGCCTCGTCGTGGTGGCGGGCGCGCCGATCCTGACAGTCGTCGGCTACGAGACGATCGGTCACCGCCACCTCGCCGACGCGTTGGCGCGCATCGACGCGGCCGACTCCTAGCGTTGTGTCGGATTCGCAGGGCGCCGGGGCGATGTTAGGCTGCCGGTCGCTGAGGAGATCGGCGAGTTGACGAAGGAGAGAGAGGAGTTCCCGTGGTGCGAACGTTCGCTGTGGGTATCGTCGTGGCGGTTGTTAGCGCTCTGGCACCGGTTGCCTCCGCTGGAGCGCGAGTCGACTTCTCTGGGCCGGCCTTCAACATCCTCGCCCCGGGCGAGTTCGGCGGGCTTCCTGCCAACCAGTACTCCACCGATCAGGGCCAGCTCTACAACGACCTGACCCCGCTCCAGGGCCACGTCACCCCCGCCGACCTCAAGCGTTACTACCTGTCGGAGAAGTTCGGCGTCACCGGCCCGATCGTCCGGCGAGAGCACACGGGGCGGGCGGGGCTGCAGATCCTGCGCGACAAGTACGACATCCCGCACATCTACGGCCGCACTCGCGCCGACGTGATGTTCGGCTCTGGATGGGTCGCCGCAGAGGATCGCCAGCTGCTCCTGCTCGAGGGCCTCGGCCCCGCCTATCTGGCGACGCTCGATGTGCCCGGCATCAACCCGTTCAGCCTCGTCACCTCGGCCCGTTCATTCACGCCGAGTCAGGAGACGATCCGCTTCGTCGCGCGGCAGGAGAACGTGCTTCGGCGCGCCGGGACACAGGGGCGGCAGGTGTTGCGCGATCTCCAGAACTGGGTCGATGGGATTAACGCGTACACCGCTTCGCAGGGCCCGTCCGGAGTGACGCTGCCGCACGCAAAGCTGACCGATGCGATCGCCGGCTTTGCCTTCATCGGCTCGATCTTCGGCAACGGCGGCGGCAACGAGGTGGCGAACTCCGATTTCCTGGCGCGGCTCGAGCGACGACTCGGGCACGAGGCGGGACTTCAGGCGTTCCGCGACCTTCGCGAGGTCAACGATCCCGAGGCGCCGACGACGATCAGCAAACCCTTCCCGTACGACGGCGTGCCCAAGGGGCCGACGCCCGGCGCGATGGTCATCGACCCCGGCTCGGAGAGTCCCGCCGTCGCGGCCGCGGCCACGGCGCACACTGACTCCCGTCGACTGGCCTCCAACTTCATCATCGCCGGCGCCAGGCACTCAGCCGACGGCCACCCGCTGGCCGTGATGGGTCCGCAGCTCGGGTACTACTACCCCGAGATCGTCATGCAGGGAGACCTTCACGGCGGCGGGATCGACGCGCGCGGAATCATCGCGCCGATCGCGCCATACGTGTTCATCGGCCGCGGCCGCGACTTCGCCTGGAGCTTGACCAGCGCCGACTCCGAGAACGAGCAGCAGTTCCTCGAGCAACTGTGCAACCCCGACGGGAGCCGGCCTACGCGGGCTTCGACGCACTACTTGTACAAGGGCCGCTGTCGTGCGATGCACCTCTTCGACGCCGGGCTACTCGGCGCCGGGGGCGGCCAGCCGGCCCGCGAGCTCCGCTTCTACCAGACCGTCCATGGCCCGGTCAGCGGCACGGTAACCGTGCACGGCCGGCCGTACGCCGTCGCACTTGACCGCTCCACGCGCGGCGATGAGCCGGCCGGCGAGATCGCCCTCAGCGAACTCGATTCAAACAAAGTGCATTCCCCGCAGCAGTTCTTCCGGGCGGTGAACCGCTTCGGGACGACGTTCAACTGGCCCTACATCGACAACAAGCACATCGCCTACTTCTCCTCCGGCCGGTTGCCGATCATGGCGCCGGGCACCGACCCGAGCTTGCCCGCGCTCGGAACTGGCAAGTACGACTGGCGCGGCTGGCTGCCGTTGAACCGGCACCCGCACATGATCGAGCCGCGCTCCGACATCCTCACCAACTGGAACAACAAGCCGGCGCCCGGTTGGGGCGCCGCGTCGGACAACTATGGCTACGGCCCGGTTCACCGGGTGCAGCTGTACCGAGGATTCACGACCGGGATGCACGAGAACAACGATGTCTCGATCATGAACCGTGCCGCGACCGAGGATCTGCGCGTGATCAAGGTCTGGCCGATCATCCGGCGGGTCCTGAACGGCGGTAAGCCGCCGAGCAGGCTCGCGGCACAGGCTGCCGAGCTCATCGACCGCTGGCGCAAGCAGGGCTCGAGCCGGATCGACCTGAAGCTCGACGGGCGGATCGACGCACCGGGCGCAGCGGTGATGGACACCGCGTGGAACGGGATCGCGACGGCGGTCATGCGGCCAGTGCTGGGACCACTGACGACCAATCTCGCGCAGCTGTTGCCTTACAGCTCCACACCGTCGTTCGATCCCGGGTGGTTCGGCTACGTATCAAAGGACCTGCGCAGCGAGCTGGGGATGAAGGTCCGCGGACCGTACAGCCGTCGCTACTGCGGCAACGGCAGCCTCAAAGCCTGCAGAGCGTCATTGTGGGCGGCGATCCAGGCCGCCGCGATGAAGCTCAAGGCAAGCCAGGGACCGAGCCCGTCGAAGTGGTACTCGAGCGCCACCGCCGAGCGGATTTCGTTCGTCCCGGGGCTGATCCCGTTCACGATGCGCTGGACCAATCGCTCCACGTTCCAGCAGGTGATCGAGTTCACCGGCCACGCCAAACCCTGAGTGGGGCGAAGCTCGGCGCGCCGAGACGCGGCGCCGGTGCTACTTGCCGGTTGGGCGGTGCGTAGCGCCGCGCTTGAAGCCCGAGCGGCCTTGCCCACCCACGACGGCCCCGCGTGCCGCGCCGGGGACCGGCGGCGTCGTCCGGCGGATCAGCAACCTCAACGTCCGATCGTCCGCGCCCTCCTCCTCACGGACGGTCACCTCACTCGCGTTGACCGTCCGGAACAGCGGGCCGCGGGCGGGATCGACGACAGCGACTCTCACCTTCGCCCGACTCGGGGCGTCGAACACGATCCCGTCCAGAGCGGACCGGCCGCTGCCGACCTTCACGAGCTCGCCTATGGGGATCATCTCCACGGATCGAGCTTACTGCGAGCTAGACCACCGATGGTCGCCTGCGAGGATCTGAGCTGGTGAGCGGGCCCCCTCGGATCACCGTTGTGGGGTCGGCCAACATCGACCTCGTCGCGCGATGCGAGCGGCTGCCGCGAGCGGGCGAGACCGTGACCGACGCCGTGTTCTCGCGGCTCCCGGGCGGTAAGGGCGCCAATCAAGCCGTGGCCGCGGCACGGCTCGGTGCGCGCGTGCGATTCGTCGGACGGATCGGGCAGGACGATCTCGTGCTGCGATCGCTGCGGCGCGAAGGTGTTGATACGAGTGGCGTCGTGCGCGAGCAGGGCGAGAGCGGCGTCGCGATGATCCTGGTCGAGGCGAGCGGCGAGAACGTGATCGTGGTCGCGCCGGGGTCGAATCGGCGCCTCGAGCCCGAGGATCTGCAGATCGGAGAGGCCGACGCGGTGATGTGCCAGCAGGAGATTCCGGCGGCGGTGGTCACGGCTGCCGCCGCGGTCGCGCCCTTCTTCTGCTTGAACGCGGCACCGGCGCGTGGGGCGCTGGAGGTGGCGCCCGATCTGCTCGTGGTCAACCGCCACGAGTACGACGCGGTCGGTCAGTACCGCGGACTTGTCGCGCTGACGCTTGGTGCAGACGGGGCGGTGCTGCTCGAGGCCGGTAGCGAGGTGGCGCGGGCACGGCCGCCTCACGTCAACGCGGTGGACGGCACCGCCGCGGGTGACGCGTTCTGCGCGGCACTGGTCGTGGCGCTGCTGGCAGGACGCGAGCGATCCGACGCGCTGGCATGGGCGTGCGCCGCCGGGGCGCTGGCGGCCTCACGTGCGGGGGCACAGCCGTCGCTCCCCACGGCCGCCGAGATCGATGAGATCCTCACTCGATGACCGACATCATTCTTGACTGCGACCCTGGGCACGACGATGCGATCGCGCTGCTGCTGGCGCTGGCGAGCCCGGAGGTGCAGCTGCTCGGCGTAACCACCGTCGCGGGCAATCAGACGCTCGAGAAGACGACGGCGAACGCGATCCGTGTCCTCGATCACGTCGGCCGGAGCGACGTGCCCGTGGCGGCCGGCGCCGCGCGTCCGCTGGTGCGCGAGCTCAGCGTTGCGGCCGAGGTGCACGGCGAGACCGGGCTCGATGGGCCGGAGCTGCCGCCGCCGTCGCGCGCGCCGGCGCCCGAGCATGCGATCGAATGGATCGCTCACACGCTGAGCGCCAAGACCGATCCGGTGACGCTCGTCGCGACCGGTCCACTGACGAATGTGGCGCTGCTGTTGGCGCGCTATCCGGAGGTGGCGACGAGGATCGAGCGGATCGTCTTGATGGGCGGCGCGTACGGCGAGGGCAACGTGACCCCGGCCGCGGAGTTCAACATCTGGGTCGATCCGGAGGCCGCGCACCGGGTGTTCACGAGCGGCGTCCCGCTGGCGATGGTCGGGCTCGATGTCACTCATCGAGCGCTGATGGAACCCGCCCATGCCGACCGGCTCGCACAGTCGGGCGCGGCCGGCAAGCTCGTCGCCGACCTGTACGGCTTCTTCTCCCTGTTTCACCAGAACACGTACGGCTGGAAGGGGTCACCGATCCACGACGCGGTCGCGGTCGCGCACGTGATCGACGACACGCTGCTCGAAACGAGTCATCGCGGCGTGGTCGTCGACACCGGTCCTGAGCTCTCGCGCGGCCGCACGCACGTGGATCTGTCAGGGCGGGGGGCGTGGGAGCGAAACTGCGACGTCGCGGTCGGAATCGACTCGGATCGTTTCCTCGAGCTCCTGGTCACGCGGATCAGCGCGCTCCGCTGAGCTCCTGGGCCACCGCCGCGCCGTCAGCGCCCGCTGCGGTAGGCCTGGATGCCCACCGCGGCACTATCCGCCCAGCTCGGGCTGGTTCCGTAGGCGATCATCGTCGGCCTGCCGCCGCCGAACGGCACCGTCTCGATCACGCTGCGCTTCCCGCCGCAGTCGGCCAAGGGACGCGATCCGGCGATCAGCAGAGCCCCGCCGGAAGGGGTGATGCCGAACGGCGCAAAGCTGGTGCCGAACTGGTGCACGACCTTGCGCGTGATGAGGTTGACGCTCACAGGCCAGACGACGCCACACGCAGCGCCCTCGGCGGCGAGATGGGTGCCGTCGCTCGACAGCGCTACCGGCCAGCCATTCAGGCGCATCAGCTTGGTCGAGTGACCGCCGGAGATCCGCTCGAGCTCCGGCAGGCCGGAGTTGGGCACGTGCTCGTAGAGGATTCCCTGTGGCCCCCACAGCGGATACTCGTTGGAGCCGCTATGGGTCAGCTGCACGCCGGACTGGCCGATCGCGGCCGACCACACATTCGGGTTGGTGTTCACCCTCGGGACGATGTCGTAGGCGAGTTGATACGGCGACGTCGGCGAGAAGCTCGGGCCGCCCCAGCCATTGAGGAAGCCGGTCGCGACGGTCCTTACGTGCCCGGTCGCGAGGTCGATGACCACGAGCCGCTGCCGAAACGGCGCTCCATTCGGATGCGGATCGACGACCGCAGCAACCAAGCTCGAATCAGGGGACCAAACGATCCCGCTGACCGTGTCGTTTGGGCCGAAGTACTCGCCGGCCAATCCGCCGCACACGGTGAAGATCCCGAGTCCGGAATGGTTGGCGAACTGGGTCACGGCGACCATGCTCCCGTTTGGCGAGAGCTTAGGCGTGGCCGCGCGGAACAGCCGCCGACGCCCCTGGCCGTTCGCAGCGGCGAACCAGACCATGCCCTTCTCCCCCGGGAAGTTAGCCGCGACGTAGGCGAGTTGCCGGGTGCGTGAGCACTTGGCAGCGCTCGCGGCAGCACGCGCCCCCGACGTGCCCTGTGCCCCGCCCGCGAGGAGCAGGGCGCCGCACGCCGACGCCCCCACCAGTAGCCCGGCCACCCAGCGTCGTGCGAGCATCTTCACTTCTCCCCGGTCCGCGAGCGCCGGCTAAAAGCGCTCCTGCTTGTAGATCTCGATCACCTCGGGAGGGGCTGCCTGGTTCACGCCGGCCTCCTCGATGATCCGACCGAGATGCTCCCCAAACGCCTCGAACTGACCGTTGGAGGCCCAGATCTCACTGACTCTCAGCTGTCCGGGCGTTCCGAAGCAAACGTGGTATTCGAGGCCGTCCGGCGGCCAGTGCCCTGCTTCGTCGAGACGACGCTTGATCTCGTCGTACTTGTCACTCGTGAGCGACTCGGGCGAAAAGCGAACCAACATGCTCATCGTGGACATCCTTTCTGTCGTGCCCCGCCGCGGCCAGCTTATCTTTGCGACCTCGTCAGGCGCAAGCCCGGGCGAGGTTCGCGCCGCGAGTCCCGTAATGCGCGCAAAAGCCTCACCGATAGGAGACGGTGCCTTTCAACGTAAACGTCTCGAACGAGCTTGCCGGCTTGGTGCCCGAGCCCGTGAAGTGGCCGTGCGCGCCCAGGTACTTGCCGGTTCCGCCGGTGAACGTCCCGGTTCCGCGGATGCGGAGACTGCCGTTCGGGCCACCCGTGGTCGTTCCGTTCAGCGTGTACCTCAGCGTCCCTGCCGCATAGAACAGGGTCCCCATTGCCGTGAACTTCGGTGGAGTGGACGTTCTGACCACAGCGCGCAGCGCTCCGTGGACGCTCGCGCCGCCGATTTTGCCATCACTCGTGCCGACATTGATCAGACTCGATCCACCGGAGGAGAGGGTCGTGAGCCGGTTCGTCGTCTGGATTGGCTTCGCCTGCTGCGTGCTGGCCGCAGTCGCAAGCGGCGCTGCCGCAATCGCCCCTGCGCCACATACGCAGACAACACCTGCTCGTTTCAAATTCAGCATTTCGTCGGTCCTTTCCGGGGTCGGGTGTAGCCCAGTCGGTCCGTATTTCAGACGCCTACCCAGAACGATCAGCCGCTAGTCACCGCAAGTGGGCTGAGGCAGCTTTTGTCACGGGCGGCGGCTCAGTTGTCGGTTGTGTCGGTCAGGAGAGTCTGATCGCCGCCGCGACCGCCATCGATCGGTCACCCGGGCCGAGCTGACCCCGACCCCGACGCGGACGCCGACGCCGACCCCGACGCCGACGGAACAGACGGTCGTCGACGATGGGCGGTGACGGGCTCGAACCCGCCGACTTCCTGCTTGTAAGGAGTCAGCACGGCATGACCGCTGACCACCGAATCGTGATTTGTGCGGTGGTTCCTGGCGCTTGGACGTCAGCTCTACCGAGGTGATGACGAGGCGGCGAGGTCGGCGGCTTCCAGGAAGCTTCCACGCCGGCTGCTGGCGCGTGTGGTCAGGCGGGCGTCTTGAGCGACGAGCCGTAGACGGTCTCGCCGACAAAGTTGCCGACGTCATCCTGGGCAACGAGGAAGACGTCGTCTGCGGCCTCCGGCTCAGAGCGCACGATGTCGGTCAGCAGCGCGAGTGCGTCGTCGCGGCTGTCGAACGCGTCAACGAGGTTGCCGGTGGTGGTGAAGATCGAGTACGTCATGCCTCAGAAAGGATATCGGCGTGCGCTACTGGCTCACATATCTGCGGATTGCCGTCTGCAGCACTTCAGGTCGGCCCCAAACGGACCAGTGGAGCGGGCCGCCCGTCTTGGCAATACAGATGCCGTGGCCGGGAGTCAACATGAGCTCGGCCCCCATCGAGGAATCGGATCAGCTTCTCGCCGGCGGCTTGATCGAGGATCACCTGGTAGCCGAGACGGCCGGATCCACTGCTCCGGGTCGGTTGTCGATCGTCAGCACGGCGCCGGTCCTCCCGTGGATCCGCGCGACCGTCTCGCCGGCGTATAGCGCCTCGCGGTACGCTGAGGGCGTGGGGGTTGATCGCGCCGCCGCTTTGGCCGGCCTCGCTGTGGCGACCACGGCGAGCGTTCTAATGCTGCCCGCTGAAGCACAGGCCGCAGTGCGCCATCACCGCGACTATCAGGTCCAGCGGGCTCCGTATCAGCTACAGCCCAAGTTCACCGTCACCTATTCGGGCTCCGGTCTTTGGCAGACCACGTACCACGCCGAGCCGCCATCTGACCCGGCAAATCCCGGCGGGCCGCACGACACCAACGACGCGCACGATTCGAATTCGCAGCGCTGGGCGCTGAGGTTCAATCACGCGCTTGTCGTTCCGGCCTGCCTGGCCGACCGATGCCAACGACTCGAGCTACCGGCGAATGTCACAGGCAGCGAATCGGTCATCGGGAAGATCGCCCACACGCACATCGATGGCCTCTATCCTGCCGACGACCAGTCGGAGAGCTGCACGGTGCAATCTGTCCTCTCACACGGCGCCTCGCTGAGTGCCGAGGTTAGTCTGCGCTCCGTCGATTCGTCGAACAAGCTCAAGATCACCGTGCTGATTCCCGTTGCCCAGGCGTTGGGCTTGTTGCCACAGGGCTGCCCGGGACAGACCGACAGCCTCGATGGCCTTTACGACAACTATTTCACCCCCGGCTTCAGCTTCTTGCCGGACTACGGGCCGGACCGCTGGTTTACGTCGCAGACGATCGTCGTGCCAGTACCTGTGCTACATCGAAGTCAGCGGGTGACCTTCCGATTCCACGACTTAGCACGCAACGCTCCTCCGAAAAACTGTAGCGTCGAACACCCGTCATACGAGCGCTGCAACACGGGAGGGACGTGGGCCGGGCTGCTCGAACTCACGAGAGCGAATTGAGAGCCCGGCCGACGCTTCAGCGATGATGGTGCTTGTGGTGCGTCTTGTTCCAGGCTTTCGCCTGGAACCTCGCGAACTGAACCAGCTGCTTGTGTGAGGCACGGCGCAGATCCGGGGTCACCGTGGTGGTGTTCGTCCCTGGCGCGATATCGGCGATGTTACTCGCGAAGACGTCGTTGTTCCCGAACGTGAGGATGCTTCCGCCGTGCGTGGAGTCGGTCTTCAAGCCAAAGTCGTTGGCCACGACCTCGTCATGAGTGATGATGCTCAGTGCGGCTGCCCCGTCCGAATACACGCCGATGCCGCCGGTACCCACGCCGTTATCCATGATGTCGTCGTTGATGATGTCGCTCAGACCCGTGGCGTTACCGCCGTTCCCGGTCTGCACCCCATTGCCGCCGTTGTCGCTGATCTGGCTGTTCGTGACGTTGATCCAGTCGAAGCCGGACGGATCGGTGCCCACGTTAAGGATGCCGTTGCCCGGGTTCTCGGTGATCCTCGAGTTGTCGATGGTCACGTGGCTCGGAGCAGTGGGGGCAAAGAGTACGCCATTGGTCGCGAACCCAGTGATGTCGCAATTCTCGATGTCCACGCTCTTGGCAGAGGTGATGTTGATTCCGTTGGTCCCTGACCCATTGACACCTTGGAACCGGAGGTTGCGAAGGATGACCCGGCCGGTTACTCCCGCTGTCACGGTGAACCCGGGCGTGCCCGAGACGAGTGCCGACGCGATGAAACCGCCGCCGTCGATCGTGATCGATTTGGTGATCGTCAGCCCTCCGAAGCCGCCGGGATCGAGTACGCTGATCTCACCGCCGGCGGCCGTCTTAGAGATCGCCCCGGCGAATGTCTTGCACGGCGCCGTGCGACTGCAAGGGTTCGCGTCATCGCCGACGCCCGAGACCCACGTACGGGTGGCCTGAGCAAACGCGCCCGCCGGCCACGCGAGCACGACCAGCGTTGCAGCGGCCGCCACAAGCGGACCGAACGACCTATGACCAAGCCCCATCGGAGTACCCCCCTCCATCGATTAGCGTTGGCATCCTCTTCGAATTGGGGGTAGCTGTCAAGTCGCTGATGATCCACTTAACATCGCGCGTGAGGTCGCTGGTTCAAGCCCAGCCGTGCCCGTCCCAATTTGCAGGTGAAAGCAGATGTTCCCTGCTGTCTATGAGTTGGCTGCGCGATTTGATGCCGAGCTTCTGGTAGACATGGGTCAGGTGCGTCTCGACCGTGCGCAGGCTCACGAATAGTGACTGCGCGATCTCGCGATTCGTCAGCCCCTGGATGGCGAGCTCGGCGACCCGTCGTTCAGCGGGGGTCAACGCGGAGCGGGTGTCGGCGCGCCGGCGGCGAGGGTCAGCCCGATCGAGACAAGCTCGCTGCGCGCGCGCTCTTTGACCCCGAGCGCTCCGATCGCCGCGGCTGACTCGAGGGCATCGTTGAGCAGGGATTCGGCCCGCCGTCGCTGACCTCGGCGTCGCTCGAATGCCCCGAGTAGCACCAAAGACCGAGCGCGCTCGAGTGCCATGCCGTGGCGTTCGGCGAGCCCGAGTGCTTCGTCTAGCGCGGCTGGCGCGCGATCAGGATCGGAAAGCGCGAGCGCCTCCAGCGCCACCGCCTGGCCCCAGCCGGACTTGCTCGCGCGCGCCGCCGCCAGCTCCTCCTCGACAAGCGCCACCGCCTCGTTCGGTCGTCCGAGCGCAAGCAGGCCTGGAGCGGCCCGAGAGCGCCAGGGGCACATCGCGGGCCCCATCCCGATCGTCGGGCCGACGTCCATCAGCTCCTCGACGCCGGCGCGGACATCGTCTGCCTCGATCCGAGCGCGCGCACGGCCGACTCGCAGTAGCTGTACCGCGAACACCGCCGGCAAGTCGCCCGCTAGCGGTGGGCTGCTCGCTGCAATGGCGTCCATCGGCGCGTTGGCCACAAACGCGACCACGAGCCGTGCCGATAGCGCGAGCCGCTCCTCGGGTGTGTCGCCACCGAGCCCGTCGGGAATGCGGCTGACGAAGAACTGCAGCTCGTGCCGCAAGGAGGGGACGAGAACCGCGCCCGACACCGCGGCCGCGATCAGGCGCAGTTGCATGGCCCGGGCATCCGCCGGGAGTTGCTCGAGTAGGTCGCGCGCGAGCGCGAGCGCCCGTTCCATCTGACCGTGGCGGAACAGCATCAGCACCAGCTCGACACCGATTTCGGCGTATGCATCGGCACTCGGCGGCTCCCCGAGCGCCACCTGAAGGTGCTCGATCGAAGCGACTGATCCGCTCACCTCCGCACACCCCGGCCGACACCCTGTTCGTCGGCTCCGGCGGCGCAGGCACCGTCTTTACGCAGGCCGTCACTTGGAAGCGCAATGGCAGCAGCTCGCCGCCCCCGCACGCGCCACACCCCGGCGGCACGCTCGTGATCGACGGCGGACGCGCCGCCGGCGACTACCCACCGCCCGACGGCACCCCGCTCCCAGACTCCTGGAACTCACCAAAAGCGTCAACTGCTGATCACCGGCGAGGCGCGCGTTCTACGGACACAGCCTCTCCTACAGGCGGATCGACATCAGCCGCGGAGCGACGCTGACGACGGGCATCGACGGTTCACAACACGCCATCCCGGGCCAGCTCAGCGTCCACGCGGACGTGCTCGCCGTCGATCGGACCAGCAAGATCACGATGACCGGTCGTGGCCTACCCGGCGGGTCGAGCCAGACCTTGAGCGGCTCCGGTGGCGCCGTCCCCGGCGCCGGCGCTTCGACACTCGCCCACGGCGGCTCCCACGGCGGTGCGGGCGGCTCGAGCAACATCAACGACGGACACACCGGTTCTACCTACGACAACCCACAGCACCCTTCAAAGCCTGGTGGCGGCGGCGGAGCTGAACCGGGCTCCGCCGAGGGGAACCCGGGCGGTGGCGTGCTCGACATCAACGGCGGCACCCTTCTGCTCGCCGGCCTGATCTCCGCCGACGGCCTCAGCGGCGATGGTCCGACCCCACTCGAGCCCGAGCCGCACGACTTCGACGGTGGCGGAGGGGCCGGCGCCAGCGTCTACGTCAAGGTTGCCTCGATCTCAGGACACGGATCGGTGACAGCGCTCGGGGGCGACACCTGCGCCGCGTCCCACCCGCCACTGCTACTCGGCGTACTCGGGTGCAGCGGCCCGAACGGCGGTGCCGGGGCCGGCGGTGGCGGCCGGGTGGCGCTGATTTCCACGACGGCATGCACGTGGCATGGCTCCCTGAGCGCCGCCGGTGGCGTCGACGTGCAGGCCGACGTCCACGCCGACCGCGCCAAGCGCGCGCGTGGCGCGGACAGCCCGGGAGCGTCTACCTCTTCAGACGCAAGGCGTGCGCGCGGTGATCAGCCGGTGGGCTGTTAGGTCGATCAACGAACACAGCGGTGCGACGGAACGCCTCGGGACGGATCGTGTTGTACGCAGGCCTCGCCGCCGTGACGCGCCCGCAGGTGAAGGCACCGATGGCCGAAGCAGGGCGGCGCGCTCGTCGGATTGCCTCGTGGGGCGCCCCGCTGTGCCGGCATTGCACGTTGCAGCCGCGGCGCCGGACGTGCATCGCGCGAATAGGAAGACATTCAGAGCGCGCCGTCGCCCGCCGGGTGAGAACGCGAGTGCGGTCTCATGTGTTGTGACGGGGACCCCGGCGCCACGGTCGCGCCAACGCCTCATTCGGTGGACGAGCAGCGCAGGGATCTTTGAACGTGGTCGCGCTTCTCGTCCGGACCGTCTCGGCGCAACTTGAGAGCGTCGTCTACTCGGCCACCGTCATCGCTGAGCCCAGAGTTCCGGTCGCGGTACCTCCCGAACAGGCTCGGTCTTCCAGGACCGAGCCTGTTCGGAAGGTGGATGATCTCCAGTAGCGACCGGTCACTGATTCAAGGAGAACATCTTTGACCGGCGATCCTGAGACGTTGGCGTGGCGGGGTCCGGGTAAGCGGGGAGGTCAACGAGCGACCAGCCGGGACGACAGCACTCGAGGCTCGATCCGAGGCTATTTGCGCGAGCAAGCGCTTCCACGGCGCTTCCATAGCCGCCAGTCGCCTAGTCGAGGCCACCGACGAGGAGCCGAAATGACCACACTCAGCGGCGATCCGCTCATGGGCGGTGACGGGCTCGAACCGCCGACTTCCTGCTTGTAAGGCAGGCGCTCTACCAGCTGAGCTAACCGCCCGGCGGCCTGATGGTACCCGTGGCCTTCGAGCCGGCGCGGGCGAGCCGCGCTCCGCGGCTCCGATACTCCGGTAAGGTGAGTGGCCGTTCACTCGGTCGCCAGGAAACCCCGTGTTCGTGAAACTCGCCCACCTGCTGGTTCACCGCCGCCGGACGGTGCTGGCGCTCGCCGCGCTCGCGGTGGTGGCCGGGCTCGCGCTGTCGCCGGTGTTCGCCTCGCAGCTCCAGGGTGTCGGGTACGAGACGCCGGGCACCGAGTCCTACGCGGCGCAGCAGTTCATCAACGCACGCACGGGCTACAACGAGCAGGACATCCTCGTCGTCTCCTCGGAGCGGTTCCGGGCGGGCGATCCGACGTTCAAGCGGGCGATCGCCTCGGGCCTCGCGGCGGTCAGGCGGGTCGACCGCGGGATCGCGATCGCGCTCCCCGGAGCGCCCGGCGGCGGCCGGGTGTCCCCGGACCGTCACGTCGTCACGGCGATCATCGGGCTGAGCGGCGACACGGCGCACAGGCAGAGCGTCGCCAACAAACTCCAGACCGCGCTCGCCGGTGCGATGGCGCCCGGAGTCAGTGCCGGGATCACCGGCGACTCCCCGCTCACAGCTGACCTGACCAGCGTCGAGAAGAGCGAGATGTTCCACGCCGAGCTCGTCGGGCTCCCGATCGCGGCCGCGATCCTTCTGTTCGCGTTCGGATCGGCGGTCGCCGCCGGGCTGCCGCTGCTGCTCGCGCTGTGCGGGCTGTTCACGAGCTTCGCGGTGATCGTCCTCTTGATGGTGTTCCGCAGCTTCAACGCGTTCGTCGAGAGCATGATGGTCGCGATCGGGCTCGCGATCGGAATCGACTATGCGCTGCTGCTCGTCCGCCGCTACCGAGAGGAGCGGGCGGCCGGCGGCTCGGCCGAGGAGATCATGGGCCGGACGCTGTCGACCGCGGGGCGGACGATCATGTTCTCGGGCGCGATCCTGTCGACCTCGCTGGTGCCGCTGATCTTCACCAATCTGCCGTTCTTCGACGACGCGGCGATGGCGATCATCGTCGTCGTCCTCACGGAGGTCGTGCTGCTGCTGACGTTCCTACCGGCCGTGCTGTTGAAGCTCGGCGACCGGCTCGACCGCTGGAGCCTCCCGAAGGGGTTGCGCGGCGGCACACTGTCGGCGCCAGGCACGGGCGGCTGGTACCGCTGGGCGCAAGGCGTGATGAAACGGCCGGTGCCGATTCTCGGGATCGGAGCGGCGCTGCTGCTGCTCGCTGCCTCGCCGGCGCTCGGTTTGAAGACGGGGATCGACCTCAATGCACGTGCGATGACGGACCAGCCGTCGGTGAGGCCCCTGACGGTGCTCGAGCGGCACTTCCCCGGGGCAGCGCTCGGACCGGTCGAGGTCCTCGTACGCGGGACCGCCGCCGGCCTCGGGGCCTCCACCGGGAAGGCCGAGGCGCTGCTGCGCGGCGAACCGCGACTCAACCACGTCGTCGTACAACCGCTCGGGACGAACGCGGTGCTGGTGTCGGCGACGCCGAGCGTCGGCGCGGACAGCGCCACGGCTGAGCGGCTCGTGCGCTCGCTTCGAGGGCAGCTGCCGACGGCGGTCGGACCGGGCGCTAGCGCCCAGGTGACTGGGATCACGGCGGAGACGGTCGATTACGCCGACCGCGCCGACGGCGTCACCGGCTGGGTGATCGCGAGCGCGCTCGTGCTCAGCTTCTGCCTGCTGCTGTGGCTGTTCCGCAGTCCCGTGCTCGCGACGAAGGCGATCATCATGAACCTGCTCAGCATCGGCGCGGCGTTCGGGCTGACGGTGCTCGTGTTCCAGGATGGCCACGGCCAGCGTCTGCTCGGGTTCACGAGCCCCGGCTACATCCAGGCGTGGATGCCGCTGACGCTGTTCATGGTGCTGTTTGGGCTGTCGATGGACTACGAGGTGTTCATGGTCAGCCGGATCCGCGAGGAGTGGGAGAAGACCGGCAACACGGTCGAGGCGGTCGCGCGCGGTCTCGAGCGCACCGGCGGGATCGTCACGTCGGCCGCGACGATCATGGTCGCGATCTTTGCGTCGTTCCTGCTCGTCGTGGTCCCGGAGATGAAGCAGATGGGCTTCGGGCTCGCGGCCGCCGTGTTGATCGACGCGACGCTGGTGCGGGCGATGCTGGTGCCGGCGTTCATGCGGCTTGCCGGTCGCTGGAACTGGTGGATGCCCGGACGGCTCGACCGGCTGCTGCCACGACTCGAGCACTGAGCTCGCCGCGACTACGGGAGGAAGAGCATTCCCTTCGGCTGCACCGCGGTTCCGTGCACCGACATGGGCGTGATCGCGCCGGTGTCGGGATTGATCACGCCCAGGTAGTTCGCCGGGAAGCCGGGACCCGGGCAGGTGCTTGGAGCGCTGCTCTCGTCGCATGGCGTCACGGCCGCGACCTCGGATCCGCGCGCGAACGGCCCCGTGATCCTGTCGATCGAGTCGGTGCCGCTGTCGGTCGTGTAGATCGCGCCGCCGGTGCCGGTCGGCCAGGCGGTGTCGTCGACGGACGCCGACAGCTTCAGCACCGACAGCGCGTGGCTGCCGCCGCCCAGGCCCGAGGCGAAGATCTGCTCCTCGTCGCCCTGGCTGGTCAGCTCGAAGGCGCCCGCAAAGCGCTGTGCGTACCCGGGCACGGTCGCGCTCGAGTCCGGGTCGGTCAGCCCAAGGTGGACCGTGGAGCCGTGCTTGGAGCCCGAGTTCGCCATCGTCGCGGCGGCCTCCTCGGAGTACAGCGGGTGGATCTTGGCGACGTGGCCGGCTCCCAGCGTGACACGGTAGAGGGCGGGGTAGCTCGCGCGCGGGGCGGCCGCCCCGGTCGTGCCAGGCGCCGACGCGGTGGTCACCAACGCGCCGCGGTACAAGACGACCGAATCCGTGCCACCGTGAGAGGGAAGCGATCGCGAGTAGTGGAAGTGCGCCGGCGCGGTTCCAGCCCCCGGGGCGATCAGGTACAAGCTCGAGTGCGCGTCCTCGTTGACGGTCGCGACGATCCGGTTGATCGCCGGGTCGGCGCCGAGGCCGTCACATTTCCCGAGGACGTCCCACTGCGCGAGCTCGCGACCGCGCATGTTGAATTCGACGATCGTGCTGTTCTCGTTGCCGGTCGTGCTCGCCTCGCCCTGAGGCCCGACGCCGTTCTGGAAGCCGACGAAGATTTGGTGGCCGAGGTAGGCGATGTCGTCGGGCTGCGAGATCGCCTCCTTCCCTTTTGTGCCGCTGTGCGAGATCTTCGCCGCACTCGCGAACACCGTGCTCGTAAACGAGCCTGACGACGAGGCCGCAGTGGCCGACGCCGCGAGCGCGACCACGGCGACGAGCGCCAGCAAGTGGACGGGGGCCACTCCCCGCGTGACCCAGCTTCTGGCGCTTCCCATGGCGCGGCACCGTAGTGACGGCGCTGGAACCAATTGAGTCCAGCGTGTTACTGCAGCCTCAAGCCGAGTAAAGACGCTCGATCACGGCCGAGTACTTCTCGGCGATCGGCTTGCGCTTCAGCTTCATCGTCGGCGTCAGCTCGTCGCCCCCGGGTAGCCACTCCTCGCGCAGCAGCTCGTAGCGCTTGATCTGCTCGACACGCGACAGCCGTTCGTTCGCGCGCTCGACGGCCACCTCGACCTGACCGGCGATCGAGTCCTCGTCGACGGACGCGCTGCCGTCGGGGTCGAGCACGAGCAGCGCGACGTTGTACGGCCGCGCGTCGCCGATGCACACAGCCTGGCCGATCAGCGGGCTCGCAGCCTTCAACTTCTCCTCGATGTTCGCCGGCGACATGTTCTTGCCGGCGGCGTTGATGATCAGCTCCTTCTTACGATCGACGATCCGCACGTAACCGGCGCCGTCGATCTCGGCGATGTCGCCGGTCAGCAGCCAGCCCTCGGCACCGAACGCGTCGGCGGTCCGTCCCGGATCCCGGCGATAGCCGCGCATCACGCTCGGGCCACGGAGCAGCAGCTCGCCATCGTCGGCCAGCCGAGCCTCGTGCCCGGGCAGGACCCGCCCGACAGTCCCGATCCTGGCCTCAGCCGGGCTGCAGACAGTCGCGATGCAGGAGCACTCCGACATCCCGTAGAGCTCGACCATCGGCAGCCCGAGCGCGAGCAGGAACTCGTGCACGTCCCGGCCGAGCGGCGCCGCGCCGGAGATGATCCACTCCGCCTTGTCGAGGCCGATCCGCTCGCGCAGCTTCGACAGCACCTGGGCGTCGAGCTCGGCGTGGGCGGCGGCGAGCTCGTCGGGCACCGGCTCTCCGGCCTGCTCGAGGCGCACCTTCTGCAGCGCCACGTCGACCGCCTTCTGCAGCGACGGTTGCGCAGCGATCGCCGCCTCGAGTGCCGAGGCGATCTTCTCGAAGATCCGCGGTACGCCGCCCCACACGGTGGGACGGACGTCGGGCAGGACGGCCGCGATCTGGCGCGCGTCCGGGACGGCCGTGACCTGGACCCCGTAGACCATCTGGTTGTAGTGCGAGGACCAGCGGTCGGCGGCGTGCGCCGAGGGCAAATACGACGTGATCCGGGCGCCGGCGCGGATCGGCAGCACCGCCCCGGCCGCGCGGCACTGGGCGAGCATGTTCGCGTGCGTCAGCTCGACGCCCTTCGGCGGACCCGTGGTCCCCGACGTGTAGATCAGCGTCACGACGTCCTCGGGCTCCACCGCCCGCCACGATCCCTCGAAGTCGAACTCCTTATCTCCGAGCGAGGACAGCTGATCCAGGCTGATCGCACCGTCGCGGGCGCCGTCGACGCAGACGACGTGCTCGACGTCGGCGCCGCGCGCCGCAAGTACCCGATCGACGAACGCAAGCTCGGTGATCACGACCCTGTTGCCGGCGTTTGAGAACAGGTATGTGATCTGCTCCGGCGACGAGGTGTTGTAGATCGAGAACGGGGTCGCACCCACGTGCAGCGCTGCCGTGTCGCACGGGTGGAACTCCACTCGGTTGCTCAGCATCAGCGCGACCGAGTCGCCGCGGCCCACGCCCAGCGCCGCCAGCCCCGCGGCCAGCGCGCGGACTTGGGCCGAGTAGTCAGCCCAAGTCAACTCGACGGCGCCGTCGGCGCTCCGCAGCGCGACCTCGTGCGGCGCCTGAGCCGCCGTCGCCTGGAACGACGCGCACAGCGTCCGCGCCTCGGGATCGGCCTCGACGGAAGCCGCATGCCGCTCTGTCGGAGCAACTTGCATGGTATCCAGACAGAGTGTACAGTCGCCCGCTCAAAAGGTCACACCGGAGGCGAGATGACCGACACGGCGAGCGGCCGAAACGCGACGTTGGAGACCCAGCTCCCCGAGAGCGACCTGATTGGGACGGCTCCGGGCGCAGGCCCACACGAGCCCCACACGATGCACACCCACTACTTCGGGTTCACGATCCCCGAGGCGCGGATCGGGGTGTTCACCTACCTCCGCTACCAGCCGTACTTCCCGCTGTCTCAGGGCAGCGTCTGCATC
Source organism: uncultured Solirubrobacteraceae bacterium (assembly GCA_963712675.1). Taxonomy (GTDB): domain Bacteria; phylum Actinomycetota; class Thermoleophilia; order Solirubrobacterales; family Solirubrobacteraceae; genus Palsa-465. The sequence continues at coordinate 289,918 of CAVQJF010000008.1, read as the reverse complement.
TTCCAGGGGCTCGACAACGAAGCCCCGCTCGACATGGCCTATCTCGATTGGCTGATGACGATGCCGTGGCCCGAGGTCGACGGCAATGTGATCACGGCCGCCAACGGCTACAGAATCGAGTTCCTCGAGCTCGGCCAGCGTGCCCGCGTGTCATACGCCAGCGCCGACGGTGACACGCGCTTCGAGATCGAGCAGGTCGGGATCACGCCGCTCGTCGCCCGCGGAGCGGCGATCCCGGGCGAGAACGTCGCGGCCGCGGTCGAGCCCAGCGGCAGCGAGCAGTTCATGCACTGCACGGGCGAGCTGGTGCTGAGAGGCAAGCGCTACGAGGTCGACTGCCACCCACCGCGCGACCGCTCCTGGTTCCAGAACCGCACCGAGCAGCGCGGCGGCCGTCACGATCCGCCGATCGGCTGGACGCCGATGTACTTCCCGGAGATCGACCTGGCGTTCAACCAGGTGGGATTCGAGACGCCGGGGACCGGTGCCGCCTGGGAGGGGCTGCTCGAGATTCCGGCCGGGATGCCGACGCACCACTTCGCGTGGGTCGCAAGCGGCGGCCGGCTGACCGACGTCACCGACGTCAGGCGCACGGTCACGAAACAGCATCCGCGACTCCATTTCCCGCTCGAGCAGCTGATCGAGGCGCGTGACGCCGACGGCAACGAGTACCGCTTCAGCGGCACGGCGATCGCAGCGGCGCCGATCCCATCGTGGCCGAACGCCTCGACATTTGACAGCGTCGTCCGGTGGCAGGACGCCGACGGTCACGTCGGACATGGACCGTGCCAGGGCGTGTGGTACGACGCCTACCAGCATGCGATGAAGGATCGTGCTTCCGCCGACTAGGCGCCCCGCCTCAACCTCCTGCGGCGCCCCGGCCGAACGCCCAGATACGGGTCGGCTGGACAAGGTGTCTGATCTCTGCTTACAATGTACGCAAGCATCGACGAGGAGAGCAGCCACCGATGAGCCACGCACTGCCCGCGAGTTACTTCAGCCACCCCGCACCGGGCTATGGACGGCTCCTCCCCGCGGTCGCGCCGAATCTGCATCCGACCAGCTTCGAGGGCTGGTTCTTCACGGCCTACGCCGGCGCGCTCGTGGTGGCTTTCGCGCTCCCGTGGGCCTTCAACTGCATCCGCAAGCGCAAGGACTGGCTGCCGCTGTTGACGCTGTGCGCGGGCGCGATCACCTCGCTCGGAGAGCCGATGCTCGACCACGTCGGCCATCTGCGGTGGGCCAACAACCTCCCCGGGCCCGCGTTCTCCAACTTCGGACTGCACATCCCGGCGCTGATCCCGCCCTGCTACATGCTGTTCATGGGGCTAGAGGCGTACTGGATCTACACGCTGCTGCAGCGCGGGATCAACAAGAGGCAGTTCATGTGGATGGCCGCCGCCGTCGGACTGAGCGACGCGATCATGGAGCACCCAGGCCTCGCGATGCACACGTATGAGTACTACGGGAACCAGCCGTTCAAGGACGGCCTGTTCCCGTTCTACTGGGCGTTCACGAACGCGGTCGCGATCTGCACGATCGGCGTGCTCGTCTACTACCTCTGGCCGATCGTCAAGGACAAGGGCTGGATGAGGCTCGCGATCCTGCCGCTCGGGATCATCGGCACGACGATGGGCGAGTTCGGTGCCGGCTTCCCCGTGTTCCTCGCGATCAACGGGAACATGGCGACGTGGCTGCAGTGGGTGATCGGCTCGCTGACGCTGGTCCTGTCGGTCGTCTGGATCCGCGTGCTCGCCGAGATGGTCGCCCGCGAGACCGACGTCGACTGGACGTTCCTCGGGCTGTTCGGGGCGCGCTTCATGCTGCCCCACCAACGGGAGCGCTACATCGACCGCAAGACGCGCGTCGGAGTGGCGATCCCCGACGGCTCGACGGCGGACGTCGACGACGTGCCCACCGAGACCGGCCCGCGGGTGTCGGCCTAGGAGGACCGATGCCGGCGCGTCGCAGCGGCGCGCCGGCGTGAGAGCCTATGTCCGCGACCAAGCAAGCCCGCCCACTGACTACCGAGGCGATCGTCGAGTCCGCGCTCGAGATCGCGGACGCCGACGGCATCCAAGGGGTGACGATGCGCGCCGTCGCCGCGCGGCTCGGCACCGCCGCGATGTCGCTGTACCGGCACGTCCCGAACAAGGAGACGCTGCTCGAGCTGATGGCCGACCTCGTGTTCGCCGAGCTACCGCACCCCGACCCGGCGGGACGCTGGCAGGACGAGATGACGAACTTCTGGACAGCGTTCCACGACCTGCTGATCGAGCACCCAGCGGTCGCCTACGTGATGCTCGACATCCCGGTCGCGGGTGACGAGCTCTCCATGCGCGGCGAGCAGGTGCTCGCGACGCTGATGCGGGGCGGCTTCGACGACGCCTCGGCCGCGGAGGCGCTGACCAGCCTTACGTGGTACACGGTCGGCGGCGCGCTGTACGCGATCGGACGTGGTAATCCCAAGCACGTCAATCTTGGGACCCGCCTGGCGCAGCTGCCGCCGGACGATTTCCCGTCGGTCCGGCGTGCGGCGCCGTACCTGGCGGCAGACACCAGTCGCGAGAACTTCATCAGCGGCCTCGCTCATCTGATCCGCGGGTACGAACCGCGCTGAGCGCGGGCGATCCACCCCGGACACGCAGAGTTCCTCCCACAGGTCGGCACAAAGTTGCAGGGACGCTCTTGACACCGGTATACCGTACGCGTACGGTACGCGCCCGGTGGAAACGTCTTCACGCACTGGCCTGACATTCGACGCGATCGTCGACGCTGCCGGCGAGCTCGTCGCGCAACACGGCTTCGAGTCGCTCAGCATGCGCCGGCTCGCCGCCGAGCTTGGCGTCGGCGCGATGACTCTGTATGGGTACGTGCGCACCAAGGAGGATGTGCTGAGTGCGCTCGCGAACCGGTTCCTGGGTGAGCTGGAGCTGCCCGATGCTGGTGGCGCCGATTGGCGTGAGCAGATCGCGACCGTCTTCCGCGGGGTCCGAGAGGTCTTCCTGGCGCACCCGGAGCTGCTGCCGATCGTCGCCTCGCAACGACTCGAGGGCGTCGGTGTCTACCGCGCCGCCGAGCGGGTGTTCGCGGCGTTGCGGTCGGCCGGACTGAGCGACGACGAGGTGATCGCAGCGTTCGACGTGCTGACCTCGTTCACGATCGGGATCGCCGAGCGCGAGACCGGGATCCGCTCGACGAACGGGCTGCCCGGAATCCGCGAGCTGCCCTCGCAGGAGTTCCCGAACGTGATCGACCTGGCCGGGTTGATGATGACGCGCGACCCCGAGCGGAGCTTTGAGGCGGGGCTCGACTTGCTCTTGAAGGGGATCGCATGCAGGTGAACCCGCTCCATTACGAGGCGACCGACCCCCACGTGCTCTGGTCTCCGGGGAATGTGTCGGAGGCGATCCCGGGCGTCTCCACCGCGCTGAACTGGTCGTTCATCGACGACGCGATCGAGACGTCCGCCCGGCGGGCGTTCCACTCGCTCGGCGTGCTGGCCGACGAAGAGCTCCGGCTCGGTGAGCGCGCCGAGGAGCGGTTCATGGTCTGCTTCTACGGCCGCACGGTCGCGAACATCGAGGCGATGCGGATGATTGGCGACCGGATGCCGGGAACGTCGGCGAACGCGGTCGAGGAGCAGCTGTTCGGCGTCGTCCGCCCCGACGCAGTCAATCACCCGAGTTACGCGCGGCTGCCCGCCGTCGCGGTGCGGATGCCGCGGACGGTGGCGCGGCTGCGGACGACGCAGCTGTCGTTCCGCGCGGAGCTCGTCGCGTGGTGGCGCGACGCGGTGCTGTTCCCGCCGAACGACCTGTCGTCGGCCCGGGCGCTGCTGCGGGCCGCGCGCGAGCGCTACACGCGCGCGTTCGAGCTCGGCACCGTGACGAGCATGCTCGCGCAGGGGCTGTACGACCAGCTCGTCCTGCTCGCGACGGCCGCCGGCGCCGAGGGTCTCCAACATCGGCTCGCGACCGGCTACGAGGGGATGCTCGAGACCGGGATGTTGGTCGACATCGCGGCGTTCGCGGCCGGCAGGATGGACCTCCCCTCGTTGCTGCTGCGCCAGGGTTACCACGGGCCCGACGAGGGTCAGATGGCCAGCTATGTGTGGCGCGAGCGACCCGAGCCCCTGCTCACGCTCGCGGCGCGCTACGCGCAGCTCGGCTCTGAGCAGGATCCGAGCGCGGCCGAACGCCGGCAGGTGGCGATCCGCGAGGACGCCGAGGCAGAGTTGACCACGGCCCTCGGCCGCGTGCGCGCGCCCGGTGCGCGCATGGTTCTGCGTCTGGCCCGGGCGCTGATCCCCCAGCGCGAGGTCGGCAAGGCGAACTACACCCAGTGCCTCGACGGCGCCCGGATTGCGGCGCGATTGATCGGCCGCGAGCTCGTCGCCGCCGGCGCGCTCGACGAGCCCGACGACGTCTTCGGCCTCACCTACGACGAACTCGTCGCCGAGCAGCTGCCGCCTGACGCGAGGGAGCTTGCGCGGGAGCGTGCAGCGATCCGCGATGACTACGTGACGACGGACCTGGCGGAGAAATGGACCGGGCCGCCGGTCCGGGTGGCGCTGACCGGCGGCCCGACAACGAACGGCTCCATCCTCAGCGGCGAAGCGGGCGGCGGGGGGACGGTGACGGCGCGTGCGCGCGTGATCGTCGATCCCGCCGGCGAGGACCTCGAGGCCGGCGAAATCCTCGTGTGCCGGTGCACCGATCCGGGCTGGGTGGCGCTGTTCCACCTGGCGGGGGGCGTCGCCGTCGATATGGGCGGCACGATGAGCCACGCGGCGATCGTCGCGCGTGAGCTCGGCATCCCCTGCGTCACCTGCACCGTCGACGGCACCCGTCGTCTTCGGACTGGCGACTTCGTTCGCCTCAACGGCGACGAGGGAACGATCGAGATCCTGGAGGAGCAACGATGAAGGTGCTTGTCACGGGCGCCACCGGCGTCTACGGCCGAAGCGTGGTCGAGCGGTTGGATCGAGCCGGCCACGAGGTCGTCGCGATGGCGCGCAACCCGCCGAAGGCGCTCCCTGTCGGGGTGCGGTTCGCCGCGGCCAACGTCACAGACCTCGACGCGGTCACGAGGGCGATGGACGGCTGCGACGTGGTCTGCCACCTGGCGTTCGTGGTCACGCCGATGCACGACCGCGAGGAGTCGCGGCGGATCTCGGTCGGCGGCACCGCAAACGTGCTCGAGGCGATGAAGCGGACGGGCGCACGCCGGCTCGTGCAGGCGTCGAGCGCGATGAGCTACGGGGCCAACCCCGACAACCCGCCGCTGTTCACCGAGCAGCACGAGCAGCGCCCCGCCGCCGACTACGTGTACGGGACCGACAAGGTCGCGGCCGAAAAGCTGATCATCGAGAGCGGGATCGAGGCGGTGATGGCGAGGACCGCGGTGACGGTCGGGCGCAACATCGACAACCTGCTCGTCGACATCTTCGCGGCGCCGTCGATCATCGGGATCAAGGACGTCGACATCCGCTACCAGCTCGTCCACCAGGACGACATCGGCCGGTTCTTCGCGTACGCCTGCGAGCAGGGACCGCCCGGCCCCGTGAACGTCTCGCCGCCCGACTTCCTGCCGTTGCAGCGGATCGCCGAGATCCTCGGCAAGCGGTACGTCGAGGTCACCGCGAACCAGGCGCTGAAGGCGATCGAGTTCATGTGGGAGCACGACCTCGCGGACATCACCCCCGGCGAGGCCGCCGGGATCTCCTACCTGCCGCGGATGGCCACCGATCGGCTTCAGGACGAGTGGGGATTCGAATGCGCCTGGAGCACCGCCGAGTCGGTGCTCGACCTCCGCCGCGCGGTCGCCGGCATCACCTCGCTGGCGAAGCGGCGGGTCGCGATCCCGTGGAAGCTCCAGTTCCCGACGCAGCGGCCCGGCGACGCGCCGGCCGACGGCGAGCTCGTGTGGCCGGCGGCGCTCGCCAAGCCGGGCGGGCTCGACACACCCGTCGCGGTCAGCCGCCCGACGTACACGCGCGCGACCGAGGCCGACGGCCCGCTCGCCGCGCTGACGCTGACGACACACGCCTACCTGCTGCGAGCGGCAAGCTTCGGCCATCGGCTGTACGTCGAGGACGCCGCCGCCCTGACGCCGCCACGGCCGCTCCAGCGGACGTTCGCGCGGGAGGTGAAACGGATCGCGGGCTGGGCCGGCGACACCCTCGCTCGCGCGCGTGAGCTCGAGTCGCAGTCCGACGCCAAGCTCGACGCGACGCTGTCGGCGCTCCGCGACGAGCTCGCGTGGTTCTGGTCGATCGCGGCGACCGGCGCGGCGCTCGACGGTGAGCCGTTCACGCCGATCGACGGGCTCGTCACGCTGCTGCCCAGCGGCGCCGCGCTCGGAGTGACTCCGCCGGCGCGCGGCCGTCATGCGGGCGCACGGGCACACGCTGAGCGGATCGCGCTGTCGCTGTCGCAAGCGCTGGCCGCCGCGCTCGGAGAGCGCGCCGCGCGGCTCGAGCTCGACGCCGGCCAGGCCGAGCACCTCACCTGGGATGAACTGCTGTCGCCGCCCGACGACGTGGCCGCGGTGATCAAGCGCCGCCGGGGCGAGCACCGGCGGCTCTCGAAGCTGGCGCTCCCCGCGACGCTCTCGGTGACCGCCGCCGAAAGTGCGATCAACCTCCACCCCAACGTCAACGGAAAGCGAGCCGCGTGACCATGGACCCCGTCGTCGACGACCTGAGCCTGTATGTCCGCGGCGGCCGGGTGCACAGCTCGGCCGAAGTGATCACCGACGCGGTCGAGGCCGAGCGGCTCGGTCTCAGGCGGCTGTGGTTGTCCGAGCGCTACGACCTCAAGGAGGCGGGCGTGCTACTCGGCGGGATGGCGGCGCGGACGACGCGGCTCGAGTTGGGCACCTCAGCTCTGTTCCCGGGTTCGAGGCCGCCGATCCTGACCGCGGCGCTCGGGGCGACCATGCACTCCGCCTTCGGGCCTCGGCTCACGCTCGGTCTCGGACGGAGCTTGGGCGCGTACATCGAGAACGCGAACATGCGAGCGATCTCGTTCGGAGAGCTGCTCGACTACGCGGACATGTTCAGGCGGTTGTGGCGCGGCGAGTGGATCGACTACGACGGCCCGATCGGATCGTTCAAGCAGCTGCACATGGCCGATACCTACGACGGCCCGGCGCCGAAGATCTACTCGGTCATGCTCGGCGGCCCCAAGGCGTGCAAGGTGGCCGCGTCGCCGCTGTTCGACGGCGTCTACCTGCAGCCGTTCATGACGGTCGAGGCGGTCGCGCAGTCGGTCGCGTGGATCCGCGAGGAGTGCGAGCGGATCGGACGGGACTACGAGACGATGCGAATCGTGGCGCCGATCGTGAGCGCGCCCGATCTCGGCGAGGAGCGCGAGCGCGCGTACATGCACGCGCGGATGGTCACGTATATCGCCCAGCCGGGGATGCTCGAGATCTACGAGAAGATCAACGGCTGGAACCCGAGGCTGGCGGACCCGGTGCGCTACCACCCGATGTTCGCCGACGATCCTGACCGGGTCGATCACCGCTTCCATCGCGAGGACCTGATGGAGGTCGCGAAGCTGGTCCCGGACGAGTGGGTGTACGAGACCTCGCTGTCGGGCTCGCTCGCGGATTGCGTCACGAAGATGCAGGCTTACAAGGACGCCGGCGCGCACGAGATCTGCTTCTACGGCTCGACCTCGGCCGAGAACGCCGGGCTGATCGGGGCCTGGCGCGAGCACAAGCCGGCGCTAGTGCACTAGCCCACCACAGCTTGTGCAGGACCGGCGACGACGCTGCCGTCGAACAGAGCACCGATCTCGTGCTGGCTCAAGCCGAGCACCTCAGCCAGCACTTCCTCGGTGTGCTCGCCGAGGATCGGCGCACGGCGCACGGGCAGGCGACCTAGACCAGTGAAGTGCAGCGGCGAGCCCGGCGCCAGATAGCGACCGACGCCCGGATGCTCGATCTGCTCGAACATCGGGTTGGCCGTCGAGGCGCGCGGGTCCTCGTCGACGAGCTGGCGGAACGTCTGGTAGGGACCCCACGAGACCCCAGTGCCGTCGAACAGCTCGCGGATCTCGGTCAGCGTGCGGGCGGCGAACCACGGTCGCAGCACCGCCGCGATCAGATCGCGCGCCTCGTAGCGGCCGGTCTCGGTGTCGAGATCCTGGCCCGTCGCCTGCTCGATCCCGGCGAACGCCTCACCGGTGCCGGTGGCCTCCTTGAGCGCGCGCCACTGACGCGCGGTCAGCGCCACGACCATCACGCGGCGCTCGTCGGCGGTCGGAAAGTCGTGACCGAACGCGCCGTACAGGTAGTTGCCGTCCTTGCGCTGGTCCTGGCCGCCGAGCTGCGCCTCGGCGATCCGGCCGAGGTTGCCGACGGTCGCGAACGCAACGTCCGAGAGCGCGAGCCGGATCAGCTGGCCTTCGCCGGTCTTCATCCGGTGGCGCTCGGCCGCCAGCAGCCCGGTCGCGGCGAGTCCCCCGAGGACGAGGTCCCACGATGGCAGCACGCTGTTGAGCGGCTCTGAGAGGTTGCGGGGGCCGGTCGCCCACGGAAAGCCGGTGGCCGGGTTGACCGTGTAGTCGACCTCGGAGGTGCCGTCCGGGTTGCCGGCCAGCGCGACCATCAGCAGGTCCGGGCGGTTGGCGCTGAGACTCTCGTAGGTCAACCAGCCGCGGGTCGGGAAATTTGTCAGCAGCGCGCCGGCGGCAGCGATCAGGTCGCCGACCAGTTGACGCCCCTGATCGCTTCGGATGTCGACCTGAATCGAGCGCTTGCCCTTGTTCAGCCCCGCCCAGAACAGGCTCTGGCCGTCGGCGGCGAGCGGCCAGCGCTCGTAGTCGAGGCCACCCCCGAGCTGGTCGAATCGGATCACGTCGGCCCCCATCTGCGCGAGCGTCATCCCGCCGAGCGGCGCGGCGACGAACGCCGAGCCCTCGATCAGGCGAAAGCCATCGAGCACGCCGTTCATGCGATCACTCCGATCAGGCGCCAGTCGAGCACGGGGTCGACACCGGACCCGTCGGCGCGTGTTGCGTTCGTTTGCACCCGCAGGTCGACGAGCGGCACGTCGATCGACCCCACGTCGACCTCGCTGTGCAGCACGTCGCCCTCGAACACCGGCGCCAGGTGATCGCACGAGCGCCACGCGACGACGGTGACGAGGTTCGGGATCGCTCGCGTCACGTGCGAACACGCGATCCCGATCGTGTGGCCGCCGTACACGAGCCGGCGGCCGCGGCCGCTCGCGGCCGGATCCGAATGCGCGCCGGCGATGTTGAGCGTCATCCGCACGAGCTCGGTGGCGCCGGTGACGGTATCTCCGGTCTCGGTCACGTAACGGGTGCCGGGGATGAGCGAGTCGGCCGGGCCTCCGCGGACGAGCCGGCTGTACGCCGCCAGGTCCCAGCGCTCGATCGAGGCGACCAACACGCCCGGGTCGAGCTCGGCGGAGATCGCGTCCAGATCGTCGGCGTGGCCGGGTCGGGTGGCGTCCGTGCGCATCGGCAGCATCGCGCAGCGGTAGAAGTCGAGCACTGGGCGGCCCTCCTGGTCGACAGTGCGGACGCGGAGCGCCGCGAGCCCCGCGGGCCTCGAGGAGGTGTCGCGCAGGGCGACGATCTCGGTCACCGTGCGTAGCGTGTCGCCGATCCGTGGCGCGCGCCGGAACGCCAGCCCGCGATAGAACAGGTTCCCGATCACCCGATGTGTCGGAACCGTCGACTGCCCGATCGCGACGTCGCACACGAGGCCCGGGTGGGCGAGCGGCGGCCCCGGGCCGATGACCTGCGCGGCGAGGTGGGCGTCGAGCGCCAAGCGCAGGCGATCGCCGAGCACGGCCTGGTGAATGGCCGCGTGGCCCTCGGTCAGCGTCAAACCCGGCGCCGCGTCGAACGTGTCGCCGACGCTGAGGTCCTCGTAGTACGGCCCGGCTACGTCGATCGCCGGCTGCTCGGTGGTCACTGGGCCACCCCGGCGCGTGCGAGCGTGCGCAGCGCTGCCAGGCGCACCGGCTCGTCGAGCATCTCGCCGTTGAGCGCCACCGCGCCGTCGCCCGCCTGGGCGGCTTTCCCGAGCGCGTCGAGCACGGCCCGCGCGTGCTCGACGTCCTCGGCGGACGGCGTGAAGGCATCGGCGATCGGCCCGAGCTGCGAGGGGTGGATCGCCCATTTGGCGTCGAACCCGAGGTCGGCCGCCCGGGTCGCGGAGGCGTTGAGGCCTTCCGTGTTCTCGATCGCGAGGAACGGACCGTCGATCGCACGGATCCGCGCAGCTCGCGCCGCGATCAGGAACCGGTCCTGGATCGCGAGCCACAGGTCGAGGTTGTCGGCGCCGGCGGGCGAGCGGCCGAGCGATGCGGCAAGGTCGACGTAGCCGAGGATGATCGCGTCGGCGGCCGCGGCTATGTCGCGCAGGTTCTGGACGCCGGCGGCGGTCTCAACGAGCGCCTGTACTCGGTGCGCGATGGGCGTCAGCTGATCCGGGCTCTCGACCTTCGGGACGACGATCGAGTGCAGGCCGGGCAGGTCGGCAAGCGCATCGAGCTCGTCGGGAGACCACTCGGTGTCCGGGGCGTTGATCCGCACGGTGACCGCCGGCGCGGCGAACCCGCCCTGCTCGATCGCCGCGACCGCCATCCGCAGCGCCTCGCGCTTGCGCTCGGGGACGACGGCGTCCTCGAGGTCGATCACGATCTCGCCGGCCTCGATCCCCCGGGCCTTGGCGAGCATCCGCTCGGAGCTCGCGGGAACCACCAAGCACGTGCCGGGGCTAGCCGACACCGGCACCCACGATCGAGACGAACGACACGCACGCGCCCGGCTGGCCGCCGAGGTTGTGGGTCAGCCCGATCTGTGGATCCTGCAGCTGGCGTTCGCCTGCCTCGCCGCGAAACTGGAGCCAGCACTCGAACAGCATCCGCAGCCCGCTCGCTCCGATCGGGTGCCCGAACGACTTGAGCCCGCCGTCGGGGTTGACCGGCAGGTCGCCGTCGAGGTCGAACACGCCGTCGAGCACGTCCTGCCACCCCTGGCCGCGACCGGAGAACCCGAGGTCCTCCATCAATACGAGCTCGGTCGGCGTGAAGCAATCGTGCACCTCCGCCATCGACACCTGCCGGCGCGGGTCGTCGATCCCGGCCTGGGCGTACGCATCGGTGGCCGACGCGACGACTTCATCGAAGCTGGTGAAGTCGTAGTCGGGGTCGGCGCTGCCCTGCGCCGGACCGGCGACGAACGACAGCGCCTTGACGTAGATCGGCTTGTCGGTGTACTTGTGCGCGTCCTCGGCGCGGACGATCATCGCCGCTGCCGCGCCGTCGGACACGCCCGAGCAGTCGTAGATCCCGAGCGAGCCGGCGACGAGCGGGGAACACGCGATCGTCTCCTTCGGCACCTCCTTGCGGAACTGCGCGCGCTGGTTGAGCGCCCCGTTGTGATGGTTCTTCCAGGCGATCCGCGTCATCACCTCCTTGAGCTGCTCATCGGAGATCCCGTACTTCTTCACGTACGCGGGCGCCAGCAGCGAGAACATCGCCGGCGCGGTCGGCTCGGCCACGGTCCCGTCGCTGGAGGGCGGCGCCATCACGAGCCCGGAGTAGCCGGAGTCCTTGAGCTTCTCGCCCCCGACCGCCATCACGCAGTCATACGCACCTGAGGCGACCGCATAGCACGCGTTGCGGAACGCCTCGGAGCCCGTGGCGCAGTAGTTCTCGACCCGCGTCACCGGCTTGTAGTCGATCTTCAGCGGCCGTGACAGCGTCAACCCCGAGGAGCCCGACGCCATCGTCCCGAGCCAGTACGCGTCGACCGTCTCGCGTTCGAACCCGGGCACGGAGGCGACGCACTCGTTGACGGCGTCGATCAGCAGGTCGTCGATCGAGCGATCCCAGTGCTCGCCGAAGTTCGTGCAACCCATCCCCACGATCGCGACCCGGTCGCGGATTCCGTTACTGGGCATCTACCGGCCTCGCCTTCCAGAAGTAGTTGTGCACGCCCTGGGCGCTGTACATGCGGCGGAACGTCAGCTCAACCCGGGTCCCGACCTTGACCTCGTCCGGGGCGCATTCGGTCAGCTCGCAGCCGACCCGGCCGCCGCCGTCGAAGTCGATCACAGCTTGGATCACCGGTGGCGAGAGCGAGAACGCGAGCCGGTCGACGGTGAACGTGACGACCGTGCCGAGCTTGTCGGCCATCGGCTCGGATTCCATCTGATCGGTTTTGCCACAACCCGCGCACACTCGCTGCGGCGGGACGTGGACGCGTCCGCAGGCCGTGCAGCGCGACCCGACGAACGCGTACTTCCAGCGTGTCGCGCGAGCGGCCGGCGGCGCATCGATCCGGACCGGATCGGGACGGCGCGGGGGCTCGCGGTCGAGGCGCCCGCGCCAGGTGAGAAAGGTTGGGTAGTCGACATCCGTCGCGCTGGCGATCTGTGCGCGGACGTCGCGCGCGATCGCGGGGCGGTTCACGATCGCATCGGTGACGCGCAGCACGATCGCGTCGGCGCCGTCCGCGGCCGAGACGATCAAGATGTGCTCGCCGGGCTTCGCGTGGTCGAGCGCGTCGGCGAGCCGAAGGCCGGCGTGGGCCGCGCCGAGAAATCCGGTGACCGGCTCGAGCTCGTCGCTCGCTGGGTCACCGAACTGCTTGGCCGCCGTCTTCGCGGCGCGCGCGTGCGGCGAGGCGATCACGACGTAGTCGGGCGCCGGGTTGCCGGCATCCGCGAGCGCGCGCGTCGCCGCGTCCTTGATCAGCGGCAGATACTCGCCGAGGCCGAAGCGCTCCTCCCAGGTGCTGCTGGCGCTGTCACCGGGTGCGCGCCAGCGGTCGAGGAATTCGGCGGTCGCCGATGCCCGGCTGACCAGCTCGGCGATCACGCCGTCGCCCTCCCCGAACAGGAACGCCGCCGCGCCGTCGCCGCCGCCGGCCTCGTCGGCCGAGCCCGGGCGCCCGACGCGGATGTCGGACAAAACCGCGAGGCCACCGTCCGCCCCCGCCGCCCTCAAAGCACCCACTGCGGAGCGGATCGAGCCGGCATGATCGGTCGCGAACACGTTTGGGTGCAGCTCGAGCGCGGCATGGATCGCGTTCGCGTTGGTCTTGTCGGCGTACGCTGGTGCGGTCGTCGCGAACTGCACCGATGCCGGCTCGAAGGCCCCGTTCCAGCGGGCGCGCCGAGCCGCCTCGACCGCCATCGAAGTCGTGTCCTCGTCGTAACCGGCGACGGAGCGTGTGCCCTTTCCCCCACCCTGCCCCAGCGTCTTGCGGATCGCCTCGCGCGAGAGCCGGTGGCGCGGCAGGTACACGCCGTAGGAGACGATTCCGGTCATCACGCGCGCGCGGTGAACGTGCACGGCATCCGCTTGACCCCGTGGATGAATGCGCTGCGCAGCAGCTCCGGCTCGCCGGCTTCGATATCCGGGATCACGCGGAACATCTCATCGAAGATCGCGCGCAGCTGAGCGCGCGCGAGCGAAGCGCCCATGCAGTAATGCGGGCCGCCGCCGCCGAATCCGAGATGGTGGTTGGGGTTGCGAGTGAGATCGAACTGCCACGGGTCATCGAACGCGCGCTCGTCGCGGTTACCCGAGGGGTAGAACAGGACCACCTTCTCACCGGCCGGAAGCAGCTGGCCATGTAGCTCGACCTCTTTCGTCGTCGTCCGACGGAACGTCATGACGGGCGACGCCCAGCGGACGAACTCCTCGACCGCCTCGGGCAGTCGGCTCTCGGGGTCGGCCATCAGATGCGCGCGCTGCTCCGGGTTCAGCGTCAACGCGCGCAGTGCGTGCGAGGTCGTGTGGCGCGTCGTGTCGTTGCCGGCGACCGACAGGAGCACGATGAACGCGCCGATCTCCGCGTGGGTCAGACGGTCACCATCGACCTCGGCCTGGACGAGCGCGGTCATCAGATCGTCGCCGGGATGCTGCTCGCGATGCTTGGCGAGGTCGGTCGCGAACTCGGTCAGCGTCCACAACGCGGCGCCGAGCACCTCGAGCGGCTGGCGATCGCCGAACACCTCCGGGTCCGCCGCGGCGACGAGGTTGTCGGCCGCCTCCACGACGCGCTCCCGATCGGCTTCTGGCACGCCGATCATGTCGGAGATCGTCTGCAGCGGCAGCCGCTTCGCGATCAGCTCCACGAAGTCGCCACCCCCGGTGGGCGCCGCCTCCTCGATGATCCGCTTGGCGTTGGCGCGGATCCCGTCCTCGATCCGCTTGACCTGGCGCGGCGTGAACGCGGCCGAGACGAGGCCGCGCAACTTGGTGTGGCGGGGCGCGTCCATCGCCAGGAACGACTGCGATGCCTCGAGCAGCTCCGGCGGCGCGTCGGCGAACTGGACGCCGTCGCCCGAGCGGAATGTCACCGGGTCGCGCGAGATGCGGCGGATGTCCTCGTAACGGACGATCGCGCGGTATTGCGTCCGGCTCTGCTCCGGCATCCCCAGCAGGTCGTCGGGCGGATCATGGAGTGAGACCGGGGCATCGCGCCGCAGCTGCGCGAAGTAGCGGTCGCGCTCCTCGGCGGTCTGCCCCCAGAAGTCGAGCGAGCCGAGGTTGGCGTCCATCGCGTCATTGATCATCTCAGACAGCAGTCTACATATTGTCCAGACAACATGAATGGTCGATCGGGTAGGATGCCGCTGATGTCGGTGCTGACGACGCTTGATGGCCTGATCGGCCGGATCACGCTCAACCGCCCCGAGGCGTACAACGCGATCACGATCGAGCTCGCTCGGGCGCTGGAGAGCGGGCTGCGGACGCTCGCCGAGAGCGCGCGGGTCATCGTGATCGCCGGCGCCGGCGGCAACTTCTCCGTCGGCGGCGACTTCAAGGAACTCGAGCGGCTGCGTGGCGAGGGCGTCGACGCGATGCGTGAGCTGTTCGTTGCGTTCGGGGGCGCTTGCAGGGCCGTTGCGGAAGTGTCCGTTCCCGTGATCGCCGCGGTCGAGGGGCACGCCTGCGCCGGTGGCTTCGAGCTGGCGCTCGCCTCGGACGTCGTGCTGGTCCGCGACGATGCCAAGCTGGCGGACATCCACTCCAACCACGGCATGGTTCCGGGCGGCGGCAGCACCCAGCGACTCCCGAGGCTGGTCGGGTCACAGCGGGCGCTCGCCCTGATCCTCAGCGGCGATCGCCTCAGCGGCACCGAGGCCGTGGAGTGGGGCCTCGCGTACCGCGCGTTCGGAGCAGACGAGTTCGAGTCCGGCGTCGCCGGGTTTGCGGGGCGGCTCGCGGCCAAGGATGGCGCCGCGCTGGCACGGAGCAAGCGGCTGATTCGCGACGGCCTCGAGCGGCCGCTCTGCGACGGGATCGCGCTGGAGCTCGAGACCGTGCTCGAACACCTCGCCGGCCCGGCGACGTTCGCCATCGAGGCGAGATGACGCTCGACAGTGGACCGGTGCAGCTGTCGGTCGAGCAGGGTGTTGCCCGGCTGCGGCTGAACCGGCCCGAGGCCTCGAACGGCCTCGACGTGACGCTTCTGAAGGCGCTCCACGGCGCGTTGATGAGTTGCCACGCGGACCCGGATCTCCGTGTCGTCCTGTTCACCGGCGCCGGCAAGAACTTCTGCGCCGGCGGCGACATCAAGGACTTCGCCTCAAAGGGTGCAGGCCTCCCGGACTACCTGCGCGAGGCGACCTCGTGGCTCGGGATCTGCACGCAGGCGCTGATCTCGCTGCCCGCCCCGGTCGTGACGCTGGTTCAGGGATTCGCGGCGGGCGGTGGCGGCATCGGTCTCGTCTGCGCGTCGGACATCGTGCTCGCCGCCGAGTCAGCGCGCTTCATGTCGGGCGCGACGCGCGTTGGGATGGCGCCCGATGGGGGCTCGACGGTCACGCTGTCCCGCCTGATCGGCCAGCGCAAGGCGATGGAGTTCGTGCTGACCAACCCCGTCTACACGGCCACCCAGGCGCTCGATGTCGGTCTGGTCACCAGAGTCGTACCCGACGAGCGGCTCGCTAAGGACGGGGACGCGCTGGTGCGCGAGCTGGCCGCGGGCCCGAGCCTCGCGCTCGCGGCGACCAAGCGGCTGATGTGGGACGGGCTCGGCCGCAGCGTCGAGGAGGCGCTGCCCGACGAGTCCCGAACCGTGTCGGCTCTATCCGGAACGCACGACGCGCTCGAGGGTCTCGCGGCCGTGATCGAGAAGCGCACGCCGAAGTACGAGGGACGCTGAGCCGTGGATCTCGGTTTGGCCGGGCGCCGGGCGTTCGTCACGGGCGGCGCCCGCGGGATCGGCGCAGCGATCTCGCGCTGCCTCGCCGCCGAAGGGGCGCACGTGTTCGTCGGCTACCGCAGCTCCTCGGATGGCCCGGCGCTGGCTTCGGAGATCGGCGGGACGGCGGTTCAGCTGGATGTCGCCGATTTTGCGTCGACGCGCGCCGCGGTCGAGACGCTCGGGACGCTGGACATCCTCGTCAACAACGCCGGCATGGACGACATGGCGTTCTTCACCGAGCTGACGCCCGAGCGCTGGCGACCGCAGCTGGCAGTGAACCTGGAGGGCGTCCTCAACGTGACGCTCGCGGCGCTCCCGCCGATGCAGGAGGCGGGCTACGGCCGGATCGTCAACGTCTCCTCCGAGGCGGGGCGGATCGGCTCCAAGCGCGGCTCCGTGTACGCGGCCGCGAAGGCCGGGGTGATCGCGTTCACGAAGTCGATCGCGCGCGAGAACGCCCGGTACGGGATCACCGCCAACAACGTCCTCCCCGGCCCGATCGAGACGCCGATGCTGGAGGAGAACCGCCGCGCGCACCGCGGCGATGAGGTGATCGCGGCGATGGCCTCAGCGACTCTGCTGCACCGGATCGGCACGCCCGAGGAGGTGGCGGACGTGGTCGCCTTCCTCGCGTCGGACCGCGCCTCGTACGTCACCGGCGAGACGCTTGGCGTCTCCGGCGGGATGGGGATCGGCGCGGGCTGATCAAACTGACCAGACACGCTGTATAGTCACGTGTGACCATGGGCGAGCTCGATGACCAGGTCGCGATCGTCACCGGCGCGGGCCGCGGGATCGGCGAGCAGGCGGCCGCGAAGCTGAGCGCCGCCGGCGCTCGGGTCCTGATCACCGATGTCGACGCCGACGCCGCGCGCGCCGCGGCCGAACGTCTCGGAGGCGAGGTCGCCATCCACACCGGCGACCTGACCGCCCCCGGCGCGTGCGACGCCGCCGTCGCGAGCGCAATCGAGGCGTTCGGCCGGCTTGACATCGTCGTCAACAACGCCGGTTACGCCTGGGACGGGCCGATCCACAAGATCACCGACGAGCAGTTCCAGGCGATGCTCGACATCCACACCGTCGTCCCGTTTCGGATCCTGCGCGCCGCGGCGCCGCACCTGCGCGAACCCGCCAAGGCCGACCGCGAAGCGGGCCGCGAGGTCTACCGGAAGGTCGTCAACGTCGTCTCGCTGGCCGGGATGATGGGCAACGCCGGCCAGGTCGCCTACTCGGCCGCGAAGTCCGGGGCGATCGGCCTCACCCGCGCGCTCGCGAAGGAGTGGGGCCCGTTGCGGATCAACGTCAACGCGGTGGCGTTCGGCGTGATCGACACGCGGCTGACGGCTCCGGTCGGGACCGCGGGGGAGGTCGAGGTCGGCGATCAGACAATCCAGCTCGGGATCCCCGAGCAGGCACGCGCGACGTTCAACATGATGATCTCGCTCGGCGCCCCGGGGACGGCCGAGCAGGCCGCGCGCGGGATCTACTTCCTCTGCTCGCCGTTGTCGGACTACGTCCACGGCCAGGTGCTGCCGGTCAGCGGTGGGCTGCTCGGAGGCATGCTCCAGTGAGCAGGGTCGGGCTGCTCGCCTACGGCGCGTACGTGCCGCGCCACCGGCTCCAGCGTTCGGAGCTCGGCGCCGCGCTCGGGGCGCCCGCCGGCAAGGGCGCCCGCGCGGTCGCGTCCTACGACGAGGACACGACGTCGATGGGCGTCGAGGCGGCACGGCGGGCGCTCGCCCACGGCGGCTGTCCTGACTCGATCTACTTCGCCACCACGGCGCCCGCCTACGTCGACAAGACGAACGCGACCGCGATCCACGCGGCGCTCGACCTTGGACACCGTGGATTCGCGGTCGATCTGGCCGCCTCGGCGCGCGGCGCGTCCGGCGCACTTCGCGCCGCGGCCACGACGGGCGGGCTCGCCGTTCTGGCGGACATTCGCACGGGCCGGCCGGGTTCCGCCGACGAGCGCGATGGTGGCGACGCCGCCGCCGCGTTCCTGTTCGGTGACGGCTCCTTTTATGCAAGCGAGGGGTGGCGCGGAACCGCACCGCCGACTGACCCGATCGCGGTGCTCGTCGCGCAGGCGGCGGCGACCGCCGAGTTCCTCGACCGCTGGCGGCTGCCCGGCGGAACAGCGTCGAACAGCTGGGAGGAGCGCTTCGGCCTCGAGTCCTACCTGCCGCTGATCAAGGACGCGGCCGGCCGCGCGCTGGCGCGCGCCGAGCTCGAGCAGGCCGACCGCGTCGTGATCTCCTCGCCCCACTCGCGCGCGGCCGTCGCCGCCGCGAAGGCGTTCCCGCCGCGGATCGAGGGAACGGCGCTGGGCATTGGCTACGCCGGCGCCGCCGACCTCGGGATCAAGCTCGCGGCCGCGCTCGACGAGGCAGGGCCTGAGGAGACGCTGCTGCTGATCCACGCCGCCGACGGTTGCGATGCCGTCGTGCTTCGGACGACTTCGGCCCTGCCGGCGGGCCGCGCCACCGCGCCGGTGGCCGCTCAGTTGTCCGGTGGGCGCGACATTCGCTATGCGACGTTCCTCGCCTGGCGCGGGGTGATCGACCGCGAGACCCCGCGCCGTCCCGAGCCGGACCGTCCGGCCAGTCCCCCGTCGGCGCGCTCAGAGGCGTGGAAGTTCGGCTTCGTCGGCTCGCGGTGCACTTCGTGTCAGAGAGTCCACGTCCCGCCGACCCGGGTGTGCAGCGGTTGCCACGCGGTCGACCAGATGGAGCGGGTCCCGCTCGCAGGGCAGCGTGGAACGGTGGCGACCTATACGGTCGACAAGCTCGCCTACTCCCCCTCGCCGCCGATGATCGACGTCGTCGTCGACTTCGATGATGGCGGCCGCTACACGCTCGAGCTGACCGACGCAGACCCCGACGAGGTGGAGATCGGCGCGCGCGTCGAGATGACCTTCAGGCGGCTGTATACGACCGGCGAGGTCCACAACTACTTCTGGAAGGCGAGGCCCGCTCAGAATGGCCAGTAACGGAATCCGCGACCGGGTCGCGATCGTCGGCATGGGCTGCACCGCGTTCGGCGAGCACTGGGACCGCTCCGCCGACGACCTGCTGATCGACGCGACCGAGGAGTGCTTCGCCGCGACTCGGTCGATCACCGTCGATGACGTCGACGCCTTCTGGCTCGGGACGATGAGCTCGGGGCAGTCGGGGCTCGTGCTCTCCCGGCCGCTGCGGCTCGACTACAAGCCCGTGACCAGGGTCGAGAACTTCTGCGCGACCGGCTCGGAGGCGTTCCGCAACGCCTGTTACGCGGTCGCTTCGGGTGCCTATGACCGTGTGATGGCGGTCGGGGTCGAGAAGCTGAAGGACTCCGGCTACTCGGGGCTGGTCCGCTCGAGCCCGCCGGGAGACGGGACGGCGCCGGAGACCTCGCTGACCGCGCCGGCAGCGTTCAGCCTGCTCGACCCGGCGTACTGCAAGAAGTACGGCGTCGATCCCGACGAGATGCGCGAGGCGATGACGCACGTGGCGTGGAAGAACCATCGGAACGGGGCTCTGAATCCCCGTGCGCAGTTCCGCAAGGAGATCCCGAAGGAGAAGATCGCCGCCGGCGCCGGGGTGGTCGCGGGCCGGCTCGGGGTGCTCGACTGCTCGGGCGTCTCCGACGGCTCCGCGTGCGCGCTGATCGTCCGCGCTGAGGATGCCCTGAAGTACACGGACCGTCCGATGTACGTCAAGGGGTTGTCGATGGTCGCCGGCCCAGCCAGCGGCACGATCGATCCCGGCTACGACTACACCACGTTCCCCGAGGTCGAGCGTTGCGCTGCGGATGCGTATCGGCAGGCGGGCGTCACGGATCCGCGGGCGGAGATCTCGCTTGCCGAGGTGCACGATTGCTTCACGCCGACCGAGCTCGTGCTGATGGAGGACATGGGCTTCTCCGAGCGCGGCCAGGCGTGGCGCGACGAGCTCGACGGGGTCTTCGACCTCGACGGCGAGCTGCCGATCAACCCGGACGGCGGGCTGAAGTCGTTCGGCCACCCCGTCGGCGCGAGCGGGCTGCGGATGCTGTTCGAGTGCTGGTTGCAGTTCCGAGGCGAGGCGGGCGAGCGACAGCTTGCCGAGCCGCGGCTTGGGTTGACGCACAACCTCGGCGGCAGGCCGGGAACGTGCGTGTCGTTCGTATCGATCGTCGGGCGCGAGCTCGACTAGTGGCCTCTACGGGAGGAGCGAGAGATGATTGAGGGACGTACGCGGGACCGAGTCGCGGGGATCAGTGCGGTCGTGTTCGCGGTGTTCATCGGCGCCGGTTGGATGGCGTGGTACACGCCCGGGGTCCCGAACCTGAACGGGTCGGCGGCCGAGATGGCGCACTGGTTCGTGTTGCACCAGAACGCCTGCAGGGTGGCCGCAATCCTCGGCGCGATCGCGATCTTCGCCCTGTTCTGGTTCGAGGTCTGCATGTACGGGATCCTGCGCGAGGCCGAGGGCGGCAACGGCACGGTCGCGCGCGTGTTCTTCGGCGCCGGCCTGATCACGATCGTGTTCGACGTGATGTTCTGCCAGTTCCTGCTGAACGCGTCGTTCCGGCCATCGACCACCTCGCCGTTCGTGACGCAATCGCTCAACGATCTGTTCCTGACGCCGGGCGTCGCCGCGTTCACCTCGTTCATGGCGATGTTCGTCGCGGTCGCGCTGATCGTGCTCAAGCGCGGCGGGCTGCCCGCGTGGCTCGGCTACGCTGCGATCGTGGTCGCGGCGCTGCAGCTGCTCTACCTGCCGACCGGCTTCGTCCACAGCGGCGTGTTCGACATCAGCAAGGGGATCCTCGGCGTGTTCGTGCCGTTCGGCGCCCCGATCATCTGGATCTTCGCCTCGGGCGTCGTCGTGTTGCGGCGCGCGGCCGAGCCACGCACGGCGCCGGCGACGGCCCCGAGCGGCATTCCCCAGCTGGGATGAATCGCAGCTCACAGCTGCTCGCCGTCTGGTCCGGGCCGCTGTTCTGCCTGCTGTTCGCGATCGGGCTGGTCGCGCTGGCCCAGTTCATCCCGCCGCCGACGGCGCACAACACGCTCGGACAGATCGTGGCGTTGTACGGGCGGCATACCGATCGGCTCCGGGCCGGCCTCGTGTTGATGCTGATCTCGGCGGCGTTCTTCGCGCCGTGGAGCGCCGTGATCACGGTGCAGCTCAAGCGGATCGAGGGTCGCTACTCGCCGATGGCCTACACGCAGCTCGTGTGCGGCGCGGTCAACGTGATGGTGATCCTGTTCCCGGTGATCGTGATGATCGTCGCGGCGTTCCGCCCCTACCGTCACCCCGAGCTGACCCAGACGCTCAACGACCTTGCCTGGATCCCGTTCGTGATGGTGTTCTCGGCGGTGCTCGTGCAGTGCCTCGCGATCGGAATCGCGATCATCAACGGCGGCGACCAGGACGTGATGCCGCGCTGGGCGGGGTACTTCAACTTCTGGATCGCCTTGCTGCTGTTCCCCGCCGTGCTGGTCCCCTTCTTCAAGACCGGGCCGTTCGCCTGGCAGGGCGCGCTCGAGTTCTGGCTCGCCGCGGCGGTGTTCTTCGGCTGGATCGTCGTGATGACCGTCGTCGTCCACGGCTCCGTCACGCGCCAGGCGGCAGCCGCACCCGCGGACTAGCCGATGCCGTGCTGGTAGGCGTAGCGCACCGCCTGGGCGCGGTCGCGAGCGCCGGTCTTGTAGAAGATCCGGTTGACGTGCGTCTTGACCGTCGCTGCGCTGACGACGAGCGCGTCGGCGATCTCGGCGTTCGACAGTCCGGCCGCGATCAGCTTCAGCACCTCCACTTCGCGCGGCGTCAGATCGTCGGGTGAGTCTCGCTGTTCGCCGGCCGCTTGCGGCTGCGAGTCGAGGACCGCGCTCAGCAGCCGCTGCTGCACGGCCGGGTCGAGATGGGTCTGGCCGGCGACGAGCGCGCGGATTGCCAGCTCGATCTCCTCCGCGCTCGCGTCCTTCGTGAGATATCCGCGAGCGCCCGCCTGCAACGCAGGGAACAGGAACTCGTCGTCCGCGTACGTCGTCAGCACGAGCACCTGAGTCCCCGGCAGTGCCTCGCGGATGTTGCGCGTCGCCTCGGCGCCCTCCATGTTCGGCATCCGGAGATCCATCAGCACGACATCGGGTCGTTCGCGGTCGGCGAGCTCCATCGCCTCGACGCCGTCCGCGGCCGCCCCGACCACCTCGACGCCGTCGATCAACCCGACGAGCATCGTCAGGCCGTCCCGGACGACGCGCTGGTCGTCGGCGATCACGACGCGGATCACGCGGGTACCTCCAGCTCGACGCGCCAGCCGGTCTCGGTCGGCCCGGCATGCGCGCTGCCACCCGCCCGTTCGATCCGCTCTCGCATTCCCTCAAGGCCACGCCCGCCGCCGACACCTGGCAGCCCGCGACCGGACCCGGCACCGTTCTCGACGCAGAGCCTGGTCTTCCCCTCCTCGTAACGGAGCTCGACGCTCGCGGTCGCGCCCGGTGCGTAGCGAGCCACGTTTGTCAGCGCCTCCTGGGCTCCGCGGTAGAGCGCCAGGCTGGCATCGGGTGGGAGCGCTCTCGCGTCGCCCTCGATTGTGAGCGCAACGTCGACGTTCATGTCGGACCGGTAGCTCTCGACGAGCCCGTCGAGCTGTTCGACGCTGGGCAGCTCGTCCCCGCGGAGCGCGCCGACCGCGACGCGTGCATTCGCGAGGCCGTCCTTGACGAGCTCGCTCGCGCGGTCGATCGCGGCCCGCATGTCGGGCGTCGCCTCCGAGCGCTCGGCGAGCAGTCGCGCCCCCTGGAGCTGGATCGCGGCGCCCGAGAGCGAATGCGCGAGGACGTCGTGCAATTCGGTAGCGATCCGTCCGCGCTCGGCGATCGCCGCGGCGCGCGTCTGCTCGTCGCGCGCATCCTCGAGCTGGGCGAGCAGGACCTCGGTCCGCTCCTGGCTGTCCCGCGCCTGGCTGATGAAATACGCGACCAAGCCGAGCAGCGCGCACAGCAGCACATTCGCGAGAACGCCCTCGACCGATCCGCCCGCCAACGACGCGGCGAGCGCGATGCCGGCGGTCGTCGCAACGCCGACCGCGGTACCCAGCTTCGTGGGCAACCGCGCGACGGCCATCCATACCGCCGCGGCGCCGGCGAGACCGGTTGCGCCCTTCGCTTGCAGCCCCGTGAGCGCCACGCCAGCCGCGCCCATGACCGCGATCATCGCCGCCTGGGCCTCGATCGTGAAGCCCAAGAACGACTCTCTGATCGAGACGGCCAGCGCGGCGCAGAAGGCCACCAGAGCGAGCGTCACGCCGAGGCCCCTCCCATGCACCGCCGGCGCCGGGTGACTGCTCGCCGTCCCGACCGCGACGGCGATGACGATCAGGATGCCGAGCGGTCGCAGGGTGCCGCGCTGCCGGGTGAGGCGCTGCAGCGCGCGCAACCGAGCCTCGGCCACGCGTGCGGACTCGTGTGTTGTCGTCACGGCAATCGGGACCTTAGAACGCCAACCGGCCCGCGTGGGGCGGGCCGGTTCAAGCGCTTCGTTTATGGGGTTCACGCGGCGACGGCGATCGGAGCGAGCGGCCTGCCGGCCATCGCCTGGCGGCCACGAATCTGGACGATCACGATCCGGGTGACAACTTCGAGGATTGCCATCAGGACCAGCGCGGTCGGCCAAGCGGCGGCGCCGATGTGGTTGGTGCTGCTGAAGCTCGCGATCGCGTGGCCGGCGCCGTTGTCGGCGGCGAATACGAACGCCATACGGGCAAGCAGGCCGACCAACAGGAGCGCGGCTGCGCCCCAGCCGACGCGTGCGATCGCGTAGCCGTTGTCACCCGCGCGGACGCTGGTGGCGAATCCGGACAGAGTGCCGAGCGTGAGGCCGACGGTGGCGAGGAGGCCGATCAGGACCAGGTCGTTACCGGCGGTCGGGAGTGCGTGGAGGTACTGGCCGCCGATGCTGACCATCAGCACGAGCGGCATGATGATGCTGCGGCGGTCGAGCTGCTGGTCGCGCATCTGACGGAAGACGAGAAGGACGAGGCCTGCGTTGATGAGGTAATCGGTAGTTGTCATGGGCAGCATGATCTTCCGATCACCGGCCCCCGTCGTCAGCCTCTGGGTTGAACCGCGGGTTGATCTGGACGTCAACCCTGGGGTTGACGGCCACCGCGATAGGGCGAGGAAATGTAGGATCCGCGACCGTGGCGTTCGATGTCGGTGACCGCGTTCTCGCACAGCGGCAGAACCGCAAGCGGCTCGGCGGACTCGGCTCGAGTTCGCTCAACCCGGGGCGCCGCGGCGTGATCGAGGAGGTCGTGCGCGGCGAGCCGAGCCCGAGGTACCGGATCCGGTGGGACGACGGAGGGATCAGCGTCTACGCGCCGACCGAAAGCGGCCTGCGCGCCGAGGGCTCCTGAGCGGCTGTGCCGCAGATCAGCCGGAGGGCACGTCGCTGGAGACCGGCGTCGTCTCCTCCGAGCCCGGGGCGCTGATCCGCGCCTCGTAAGCCGCGCGCTGCGCGTGGTCGAAGTCGAGGAACGTCCGGTCGGCGCCCAGCGCGCGGGCCATCCCGTCGCGGATCTTGCGGCCGAGCAGGGAGTTGAGCTTGATGATCCCGCCGACCGATTTCGGGACGTACACGTCGTAGCGCGGCTCGGCGACCGCGGCCGCGATCGCGGCGGCGACATCCTCGGGCTTGATCGTCGCGACGAAGCGCGTCCCCTTGGTGCCGGCGATCAGATCGGTCGCGGTGAACGACGGCATCACACACGTGAAATCGACGCCCTTGCCGCGGAACTCGACGCGCGCGGTCTCGGTCAGCGAGACGACCGCGGCCTTGCTGGCTGCGTAGGAGGCGCCACCCGGCACCGGGGACTTGCCGGCGACCGAGGCGATATTCACGACGTGGCCGTGGCCGCGCTTGATCATCCCCGGGAGCGCGAGCTTCATCCCGGTCATCACGCCGAGCACGTTGATCTCCACGATCCGGCGGGCGGAGGACTCGGACTCCTCGAGCATCGGGCCGATGTGCATGATCCCGGCGTTGTTGATCAGCACGTCGAGCGTTCCGAGCTCACGCTCGACGAGCGCGAGGAAGTCGCGGAACGAACCGGCGTCAGTGACGTCGAGCCGAGTTGCGAGCAAGTCGGCGCCGAGTCCTTGGGCGGCGCGGATCGCCTCGTCGCCGTCGATGTCTCCGATCGCGACGCGGGCACCCTGGGCATGCAGCGCCTTGGCGGTCGCAAGCCCGATGCCGCGGGCGCCGCCGGTGATCGCGACGACCTTGTTGTGGGTGGTGCTCATGCGGTGTCCTTTTGATTGTGGTCCTCGCGCCAGCGCAGCAGCGACGGATCGAGCAGTTTGTGGAGGCCGCCTTCGGGCAACCACGCCAGCGTCTCGAGCTCGAGCGGGTCGAGATACCCGACGTGGCCAGTCTTCAGGTCCTCGATCCGCAGGCGTGGGCCGTTGCCATCGTGATCGAGGCTCACCTGCACCGACCCGAATTCGCTCGTGAGCTCCATCAAACGAGGAACGACATCGTCGTGATCGGGCGGTCGTTGTTGACGAGCAGCACCTTCTTGCCCGCCATCTTGAGGCCCTCCTCGGTACGGCGCAACCGGTACTCGCTCCGGCCCGCCCAGAGCGTCACGCCGCGCTCGCGGGATTCGTAGATCAGGAAGTTCGCGGCCGCGCAGATGTCGTCGGGGTGGGTGGGCACCGAGTCCAACAACTCGATGTTCGAAATCAGGCGCCGAAGCCTGGACGGAGGGTTCTGAGAGTGCCGCTTGCCGGTGTGCAGCTGCTTGATCCGGGTCGCGATCCGGGAGCGGTTGTCGAACACGATCGACATCTGCGTTGTCGGGTCGATGTCGTCGCCGTTGGCGGGAACCCAGTAGATCGCGTCGTCGGTCCACAGCGCCTCCCACTCGTCGTAGGAGAGCTCATCCTGGAACCGGCCCTCGGCGTAGATGAACTGCTCGACCTCCTTGAGCAGATCAAGGTCGATCGCGCTAGGGGACATCTTCCATCAGCTGCTTGTAGTGCTGCCACATCGCTCGCTGGGGCAGCTCGTCGGTGGCGTCGGCAACCATGAAGCCGCGCTCGTCGCGGCGTTCGCGATGTGTACCGCGGCGAAGCTGGAGCCACTCCGGGTTGCGCACCTGGACCCCGCGCTGGTTGCGTTCGTACATCTCCGAATCGTCGGCGAGCAGGAAGCCGGCGGGACCCACCGAGCCGATCGTCTGCTGGAGCATGCGACGGTTCATATCGGGGCTGCCCCTGAACTGCACCGCGGTGACGTGCTGGACGGTCTCGTCGACGGCGAGCGGTTGGAGCACGAACAGCTGGATCTCCGCGATGAACAGGTTCGGGAACACCATCACGTGCGGCGAGCCGTCGATCAGGATCTCTCGTGCGGTTTCTGCTCCGTGGGCGGCGTTCATCTGCGCGACGTACTCGGGGACCCGATCCGGGGTCGTGCCGAACCACCCGAGCGGCTGGCCGATGCGGCGGAACTCTGGCCGGAGATCGTTCTCGGTGTGCCCGTTGCCGAGGTCGCGGCAGACCGCCGTCGAGTGGTCTCCGTAGAGGTCGCCGATCCCCGATTTGGCGACCGAGAAGATCGAGGCGTGGACGAACTGCGGGTGGTAGCCATCGGTCTCGTTCTCCATCAGCATCTTCCAGTTCGCCTTGACGCGGTGCTGGAGCCAGCCGGCGGTGAGCTCGATCTCGGCGTGCGGCGAGAGACGCGTCAGGCGATCGAACGCGTCGATCGCACCGCCGAGGTGTTCCTCGAGCGTCGGTCCGTCGTCGGCCATCGACCCGAACACGAATCCCTTGTAGATGCCGGTGCGCGCGACGCGGCCGAGACCCAGCTCCTGCTTGGCCTCGCCGCCGCCGTACCCGCTGCTGAAGGGATAGCCGAGCAGCTTGCCCGTGTTCGCGAACGTCCAGCCGTGATACGGACAGCGGAACGCGCTCGAGTTGCCCTTCGGCGCGTCGCAGACGATGTTCGCGCGGTGCGCGCAGCGGTTCAGCAACAGGTGGATCTCGCCCTGCTTGTCGCGGGTCATGATCACCGATTGCGGCCCGATCGATTTGACCACGTAGTCGTTGGGCTCGGGGAGCTCGGAGACATGGCCGATGTAGACCCACGTCCGGTACCAGATCCGCTCGAGCTCGGCCGCGAACAGATCTCGGTCGGTGTACAGCGACCCGTGGACGCGGTCGTACTGGATCAGCTCGTCGAGATTCGGCGTCGTCAGGATGCTCATCTTGTCTGCAGCACCTCGCCGTGGAGCTTCAGCACCTCGTCGACTGCGAGCTTCCCTGACTCGGCGCACGCCTGGACCCCACCGTTCGCGTACTCGCGAACGCCGTCGCCGACGTTCCACAGGTTCTCGAGCGTCGTCGCGCGGGGCAGGTCGAGGCCGGCGATGCTGCGCTGGGCGGGCCAGCCGCCGCGCATCACCTTGATCGAGAGGACCTCGGCTCGATCGTCGAAGCGTTCGAAGTTGTCGCGCAGGTCGTCGAGCGTGGCCTCGATCTCGGCCTCCTCGTCGAACTCTCCGACCGCCGGGATCGGGACCGCGTAGGCGACGTAGAGGTGACGGTTCGGCGGCGCGAGCTCGGGGCAGGTCGCGGTCAGGTTGGCCATGTTGCAGAGCCGTCTCGTGATCCCGAACGTGATGATCCCGGGCGGGTCCATCAGCGGTTCGTCGCTGGCGATGTTGACGACGATGTTGGCGGTGGCCTTGAGGTCGCGGTCCATCCGGTTGAGGTACTCGGCGTCGAAATGCTCGCGGCCGGCGAGCTCGACCGTGGCGTGTGGGCCGGCGTTCGAGATCACGACCTCGGCCTCGAGCTCGAGCGTCTCGCCGGCTCTGTGGACCGTGGCGCCGGTGACCCGTGACTCGTGGACGTGGAGCGCGCCGACCTCGCTGTTGAGCCACACCTCGCCGCCCTTGTCGGTGACGGCGTCGGCGAGCCCCTGCATCAGCCCGAGCGTCCCGGTCGGGCTGAAGCCGAACGCCCGGAACGCCCCCTTCTGGAGGAAGTAGGTCATGAACGCTTTGACGGGCAGCTCGTCGCTGTTGACGGCGAAGATCGCCGCGCACAGGTTGCGGAAGATCGCGTGGACCGTGTCGTTCTTCGTGTAGCCGGTCAGCCACCCTCGGACGGTGGTCTCGTTGTCGTCGGTGTTGAGGAGTCCGGCGCCGCGCTTGAGCGCGCCGTTGACGAGCATCCCGAGCGGGCCCTTGCCGAGGGCGACGTCCTTGCCCTTGATCCTGAACAGCGTCGCCGGCTCGGGAATGCGGATCTCGAATGGCGCTCCGACCGTGTGGAAGATCTGCTCGAGCATG
Organism: uncultured Solirubrobacteraceae bacterium; assembly: GCA_963712675.1. Lineage (GTDB taxonomy): Bacteria > Actinomycetota > Thermoleophilia > Solirubrobacterales > Solirubrobacteraceae > Palsa-465. Next base: position 261,368 of record CAVQJF010000008.1, on the reverse strand, counting down.
CCGCCGTACTCGATCGCGACCGCGCCCGTGTTGACCGTGAAGCCGCGGTCGTGCACCGAGGATGCGCGGCCGCCGACGCGGTCGCGCGATTCGACCACGACGGTCCGGTAGCCGTGGTGGGCAAGGAGCGCGGCGGCCGACAGGCCCCCGGCGCCGGCGCCGATCACGAGCGCATCGAATCGCTCAGGCGTTGACGTCATCGGCCTGAATCATACAGACCGTCCGAACAAGTCGTCAATGATTGTCTGGCATCGCCTCAGGTTCGCCGTGGGCCCTAAGGGCTGGTCATCAGCCCCTGGACGGTGGCCAGCACGAACCCCGCGCCGCGATTGTCGCCGACGACGCCGGGCTCCATCCGGTTCATCACGTATGCGACGGTGAGCCGCGCGTCCAGATCGTTCACGACCAACGAGCCGCCGTAACCGCCCCAGGCGCAGGTGTGCGGGCCCATCGGCATCGTCTCGCTGCTGAGTCCGTACCCGAGGCCGTAGCGCAGCGGGACCCCGAGCACGAGGTCCGGTCCGCTTGCCTGCTCTGCGAACAGCGCCTCGACGCCCGCGCCCGACAGCAGGTGCACGCCGTCAGCCTCGCCCTTGCCGGAGATCACGGACTGGATCCGCGCCACCGAGCGCGCGTTGCCGTGGCCGTTCGCCGCTGGGATCTCGGCCCGCCGCCACCAGATCTCAGACGACGTCTCACCGGAGATGACCGGGTTCGCAAGCGTTCGCCGGCCAAGCTCGGGCAGGCTCGCGATCAGCTCCGGGGCTGGTTCGGGCGGGATCAGCGGCGCGATGCGGTCGTCATATTGGGCCGGCGTGCCGATATGGAAGTCCGCCTCGAGCGGCTGTGCGACGTTCTCGGAGAAGAACTGCCCGAGCGTCTGCCCGCTGATGCGCCGGATGACCTCGCCGACGAGGTAGCCCTGGGTCACGGCGTGGTAGCCGGGTGCTGTCCCCGGCTCCCACCACGGCTCCTGCAGGGCCAGCAGCTCGGTGCACTTCTCCCAGTCGGCGAGATCTTCGGGCGCCAGCCGCTCGGCCCAGCCGGACAGCCCGGCGCAGTGCCCGAGCAGGTGGCGGACCTCGACCTTCTTCTTTCCGGCTTGCGCGAACTCGGGCCAGTAGTGGGCGACGGGCGCCTCGAACTCGAGCTCGCCCCGGTCGGCGAGGATCAGCGCCGACAGCGCGGTCATCGTCTTCGTGGTCGAGAACACGTTCACGATCGTGTCCTGCTCCCACGGCTGCGTCTGCTCGACATCCTTGTGGCCTGCCCAGATGTCCACCACCATCTCGCCGTCGAGCACGACCGCTACGGACGCGCCGATGTCAAGCCCTTCTTCGATCGAGTGGGAAAGCGCGTCGGCTACTGGCTGGAAGCGCTCCTCAAAGATGCCGTTGATCTGTGCCATTCGCTCTCTCCTTGTAGGGCTTGTCCGTTAACTGGCGGATTCCGCCAGTTAACGGACACCTGGTGTACGCCGCGCCATGAATGCTTCCACTCCGCGGCGGGCGTCCGCAGTCTGGCCGCAGTCGAGCATCGCCGCCGTCTCGGCGTCGAGCTGCTCGGGCAGCGTCGCGCTCCACGATTCGCGAAGTAGCCGCTTCATGTGCGCGAGCGCCGTCGGCGGTCCGTCGGCGAGCGCGCGGGCGGCGGACAGCGACTCGGACTCGAGTTGGTCGGCGTCGACGACCCGCGTCGCGAGCCCCCACTCGACGGCCTCCTCCGCGGTCACCGAACGGTTCAGCATCATCATCTCAGCCGCCCGCCGCGGGCCGACGATCCGGGGCAGGAACCACGTGCCGGCGCCGTCGCCACTCAGCCCGAGCAGCGAGAAGCCGCACACGAACCGTGCGGATGGCGCCGCCAGCACGACGTCGGCGCAGAACGCGAGCCCAAGCCCGCCGCCGGCGATTGGACCTTGTAGAGCAGCGACCACAGGGCACTCGAGCGCCGCCAGCGCGCCAAGCCCCGCGTGAAACGCCGGCACCATCTCCTTCAAAGCGCCGTTCAAATCGTCGATCCGCGACGCGAAGTGCTTCAGGTCGCCGCCAACCGTGAACGCCGGCCCGTCCGCGCAGATCAGAACGGCGCGCGCGCCGGCGCAACCGGCAACCGCCTCCCCGAACGCCGCCACCCAAGCCGGGTCGATCGCGTTGCCGGCGTCAGGACGTATCAGCCGCATCGTCGCGAGCCCGTCGTCGACCGACAGCATGACCCGGTCGTTCACAGCAGCGACCGGAGCTCCGAGATCGCCGCGACCGGGTCCGGCCCGACCGGCTGCACAAGCAGCGTCGTCACGCCCGCCTCGCGGAACGCGACGACCCGCTCGGCGACGTGGCCGCGCGAACCGACCAGGTGCATCCGCTCGAGCAGCTCCCGCGGGACGGCCGCCACCGCCTCGTCTCGATGCCCGTCCAGGTACAGATCCTGGATTCGGCGCGCCGCCTTGCCGTAACCCGCGCGCGCGACGATGTCGTTGTAGAAGTTCTTGCCGCGGGTACCCATGCCGCCAACGTACAGCGCCAACTCGGGCCGAGCTGCGTCGAGCACGCTGTCAACGTCGACGTCGTCGCCGATCGCGAGCTTGCCGCCGGCGACCACGTCCAGCGGGCCGAGCCCGGCGGGCCGTGCGGCCGCGCCCGCATCGAGCGCCGGGCCCCACACGTCGCGCGCCCGCTCGGGGACGAACATCAGCGGCATCCATCCGTCCGCGACGGACGCGGCGCTCTCGACGGCCCGGTCGAGCATCGCGGCCCACCAGATCGGGACGGTGTCGCGGACGGGCTTGTCGATCAGCTTCAGCGGCTTGCCGAGCCCCGTCCCGGTCGAGGCGCCGGCGGGCAGCGGAACGGTGATCGCCGGTCCGTCGTGGGTCAGCACCTCGCGGCGGACGACCTTGCGGACGACCTCGATCACGTCGAGCGTCGTCGAGCGCGGCCTGTCGTAGGGGACACCGTGGAAGCCCTCGATCACCTGCGGGCCTGAGGTCCCGAGCCCGAGCAGGAAGCGGCCGCCCGAGACGTAGTCGCAGCCGGCGGCGGTCTGGCCGATCGCGGTCGCCGTCCGCGAGTAGACGTTGATGATCCCGGTGCCGATCACGAGCCGCTGGGTCACCGCCGCCAGATATCCGACACGGCTGATCGCGTCGAACGAATATGCCTCGGCGACGAGCACGACGTCGAGCCCGGCTTGCTCGAGCTCGGCCACCCGCTGCGCCACCACCGCGAACGGCTCGCGGCTGGCGCCGACCATGGTCGCAATTCGCATCAGGCCGGGATTCTTGCGAACAGCTCGTGCGCGACGTCGCCGGCCGCCGCGTCGACACCGCCGCACAGCCGCCGCGAGAGCTCCGCACGGCGGTAGTACAGCTGCGCGTCGTGCTCCCAGGTCGCGCCGATGCCGCCGTGGACGAAGATGTTCTCCGGCGCGCAGTAGTCGAGCGCGGCGGTGGCCGCGACCCTGGCGGCGTTGGCCAGCAGCCCGAACTCCCGCCAGTCCTCCGCCGCCCATGCTCGCCCGGCGCCGACGAGCAGCGACCGCGCCGCCTCGATCAGGCGCATCATCTCGACGAGCTTGTGCTTGATCGCCTGGTAGGAGCCGATCGAACGGCCGAACGCGTGCCGGTCGATCGCGTACTCGCGCGCCATCTGCAGACACGCGTCGGCTGCGCCTACCGACTCGGCGGCGAGCAGCGCACGCTGGAGGTCGCGCCCGAGTCCGGCCGGAGCATCGATCGGGTTGACCGCCGCCGGATCGAAGCGGACGGTCGCGAGCGCGCGGGTCGCGTCGTATGCCGGCTGGACCTCGGTCGCCGCGTGATCCAGAGTCCCGACTCCGTCGTCGGTGACGACGACGAACACGTCCGCCCCGGGCGCGTCGAGAACAGGCCCGGACCCATCGACGAACGCCGCCCGTTGCTCGCCGCTCGCGAGCGCGCGACGGAGATCCGGATCGGCATCAGCGAGCTCGAGCAGGGCGGTCGCCGGCAGGTGCCCGAGGAGCCGGGCGTCGGCGAGCCGGGCGCCGCAGCGCTCGAGTACCAGCATCGCCTCGTACGCGCCAAGCCCGGCGCCGTCGACCGCTTCGGCCGACAGCAGGCCCGGCCAGCCGGCCTCGACGGCGACGTCCCACAGCTCGACGTACGGCGCCCCGTCCAGCGCGCCCCGGGCGCTCGCGAGCGTGTCAACGCGACCGAGGGTGCCGGCCGCCGCTTCCGTCAGGAACTCCTGCTCATCGGTCAGCTCGAGATACATCACACCCGTGGCTCTGCCGGCAGCCCGAGCACCCGCTCGCCGATCTGGTTGCGGATGATCTCCTCTGTCCCGCCGGCGGAGCGGACGCCCGGGAGCGCCGAGATCTGGTGCCCCCAGACCGGGTCGAGCAGCGCGTCCGGTCCGGCGACGTCGATCGCCAGTCGACACGCCTCGAGCGAGGACAGCACCGAGGAGATCTTGACCAGCCCCGCCTCGGGACCGGGGATGCGACCGGCGGCGATCTCCTGCGTCAGCCGCTCAGACGTGTACCGCAGCGCGAGCAGTTCGGATGCGACCCGCCCGAGCCGGACACGGACGCCCGGCTCCGAGCGCGCCGGCGCGCAGGCCGCCACCAGCTCGTCGAGCGGCGTCGCGAGATGTCCGGACCCGACCGCGAGGCGCTCGAACCGGAGCATCGTGACCGCAACCTTCCAGCCATCGCCAACCTCGCCGATCCGTTGCTCGTCCGCGAGCACCACCTGATCGAGAAATACCTCGTTGAACTCGGCGTCACCGGTGATCTGGCGCAGCGGCCGGATCGTGACCCCGGCGGCTTCCATCGGCACCGCGAACATCGTCAGGCCCTTGTGCTTGGCGACCTCGGAATCCGTCCTCGCCAGCAAGATCCCGAACGCCGCGTGGCGGGCAAACGAGGTCCACACCTTCTGCCCGTCGACCAGCCACGAGCCGTCGTCCTGCCGGCGCGCACGAGTCGCGACCGAGGCAAGGTCGGAGCCGGCGCCCGGCTCGGACAGCAACTGGCACCAGGTCTCGTCGGCTCTGAGCAGCGGCTTGAGATAGCGCTCGCACTGGTCGGGGGAGCCGCAGGCCATGACCGTCGGCCCGATCATGTCCAGCCCGACGAAGTCGAGCGGCCCCGCCAGGCCGCGGGCGTCGAGCTCGTGCTCGACGATCACGCGCTGCGCAGGCAACCCGCCGGCGCCGCCGTACTCCACCGGCCAGGTGACGCCGACATAGCCGGCGTCGGCGAGCTGGCGTTGCCATGCCCGCCGATCGGACACCGCTGCGTCGTCCTGGGGCGCGAGCACGCTCCGCTCGGGCGCGCCGGCGCCGTGCTGATCGAGCCACGTGCGAAACCCGTCGCGATAGGCGGTGACGTCGAACTGGGCGATCACGGCGCGTGACTATAGCCGGTCAACTTGCAGCGCATCTGGACACACTGTATAGTCAATCCGGCGCGCTGTGTCTCGCGCGATGTCCGTGGGCAGGGGGAACCCTGCGACCCGTGAGAGGAGCCCGATGAGCACCACCGCCGCCGACATCGACCTCACGCAGGTCGACCTGATGGACGAGGACCTGTTCGAGGACGGTCCGCCGCACGAGCTGTTCGCGCGCATGCGCGCCGAGGCGCCCGTGATGCAGTCGAGCACCGCCGAGGGCGGCGAGTTCTGGTCGGTCACGAAGGCCGAGGACATCTCGGCCATCTCGAAGAACCCGGAGACGTTCTCCTCCGAGCGCCAGGGCGTGTTCATCCGTGAGGGGATGCCGATGCCGCTCGACGTGCTCAATCAGGTGATCCTCGGCATGGACCCGCCGCGGCACACGAAGTACCGCGGGATCGTCCAGAAGGCCTTCACGCCGCGGATCGTCGCCCACCAGGAGGAGCAGATCCGCGGGCGGATCACGAACCTGATCGACGATGTCTGCGAGCGGGGCGAGTGCGACCTCGTGACCACGTTTTCGATCGAGTTGCCGTTGCAGGTGATCGCGGAGATGCTCGGCGTCCCGTACGACGACCGCCAGAAGCTGTTCGACTGGACCCACCAGATCGAGCTGTCCGTCAGCGACCCGAGCGTCTCGGGCGTCGAGGCGCTCGGCCAGATCGGCCTCTACCTCGCCGAGAAGGTGGCGTTCAAGCGCGCCAACCCCGGCGACCCGATGGAGGACCTGACGACCGCGCTGATCCAGGCCGAGGTCGACGGCGAGCAGCTCAACGACTTCGAGATCGCGGCGATGTTCGGCCTGCTGATGTTCGCCGGCAACGACACGACGCGGAACACGCTCTCGGGAGGCACGCTGGCCCTGATCGAGAACCCGGACCAGCGCCAGAAGCTGATCGAGGACCCGTCGCTGATCGACATGGCCGTCGAGGAGATCATCCGCTGGGTGACGCCGGTGATGTGGTTCCGGCGGACCCCGCAGGTCGATACCGAGATCCGTGGCGTCCCGGTCAAAGAGGGCGACAAGATCGTGCTCTGGTACGCCTCCGGCAGCCGTGACGAGGATGCGGTCTCCGATCCGATGCGCTTCGAGGTGGACCGCGACAAGGTCAACCACGACGGCTTCGGCGGCGGCGGCCGGCACTTCTGCCTGGGCTCGCCGCTGGCGCGGCTCGAGATGAAGCTCGCGTTCCCGGAGATCCTCCGCCGGATGCCCGACATGGAGCTGACCGGCCCGATCGGCCGCAGCCGCTCGAACTGGGTCAACGGGTTCACCTCGCTGCCGGTGAAGTTCACGCCGACGGCCTGCGAGGGGTCCTAGCGCGGTTCGCCCGGAGTTGAAGCGCGCGCGGTCCCGCGCGTGAGTTGACGCGCGCGTTCTCGCGCGCGATTTCGGGCGCGCGCGTTGAGCGTGCCCCTCGGTGAGACCAGGGCCAAATGGTCGCTCTGGCGACCACCGAGCCCAGGGCTCCCGGCCCAACGGGATGAGACCTGGGGCAAATGGTCGCCCTGGCGACCACTCAGCCCGGGGCTGCTGGTAGGACGCATCGACGGCGCGTGGACAGGCCGCTCCGCGCCGGGCCCGACACAGGGGGGGCTAGCAGTCGCCGGCGTAGATGCGCGGGTAATGGATCAGCTTGCCGGCGGGCACGGGGCCGTAGGCGCCGCGGCCGATCGTCGTCTGGTTCATATGGCCGGGCGGCGGGATCGGGTCGTAGCCGCTGGCAAGCGTGTTGCCGAACCCGATCTTGAACAGCGCCTGTGCCGCCTGGGCCTCGCTCTCGGTCAGCAGCCCGGGGGCGTCGGCGGGGCCGATGTTCGCCAGCGCGCGGGTGATGTGGTACGTGCCGCTGTAGGGATTCGAGGCGGAGCCGAAGTTCTCGAAGAAGGCCGACAGGTCGGGGGCGTACGGCGACGCGTACTTGAGGATCGGGTTGAGCTGGCAAAGCGTGGCGTGCAACTTTGGTAGCGCCGCGCTCGTCGGCCCCTGGAGCTTGTCGAGGTTCTGGAGCACGTCGCGGAGCGGGTAGGCGGCGGCGCCGAGCGAGTGCAGTAGCTGCACGCCGCTGCTCGCCGCCGGCGTCAGCAGGTGGATCGTCGGTGACAGCTCGTTGAGCGTGGATGCGAGGTCGGTCGCGAGCGGCGCGACGTGCGGCGTCACCGACACGAGCTTGTTGGAGATCTGCTTGAGCGATCCGATCAGGTAGGGCAGCTTGACGAGCGTCTGGCGCAGCGCCGTGTCACGCGCGGCGATCGCCGAGAACGTCTGCCGCGCGCCGCTCGCGAAGGTCTCGACCGCCGTCGTCTGCTGCCCGATCGCGTTCATCATGTTGCCGAGGTTCGCCACCAGATCGGCGACCTGCGTGTGCTGCGCGGCGAGGGTCGAGGTCAGAGGCACCGAGTTCGTGATCAGCGCCGAGGCGTTGCCGAGCACCTGGTTGAGGTCCTGGCCCCGATTGCCGACCGCGGTGCCGAGCGCCTGAACCAGCTGCCGCGCCCTGGTCTCCGTCGGCCCGCTCAGCGTCTGCAGGATCTGATCGACGTCGACGTAGTCGTTCGCCTGGCTGATCCCGAGGTTGCCGCCGGACGGGATCGTGACCCTCATGCGTCCCGGGTACACCTGCACGTAGCTCTCGCCCGCGAGCGTTCGCAGCCGTACTTCGACGCGGGAATCGGCCGGCAGCGGCGTCGGACCCGAATCGATCCGCAATGTCAGGCGCGCGTCGGGACCCAGGCGGTTGATCGAGGCCACCTTCCCGACCTCGATCCCGGCGATCATCACATGCGCGTCCGGAGCCAGACCGCGGGCGTTCGGAACCACGACGTTGACGTTGTAGCTCGACCCCAGCCGCCAGAACCCGGCGAAGAACATCAGCCCGACAAGGAGCGCGGCGACGAACACCACACCGGCGGCGACGGTCCCGACATGGCCACGCTTGGTCCGTTTCATGGCTCACCCACCACGTTCGACGGAACGGCGCCGAGCCCGGTGCCGCCCGCGCACGTGGTCTCGTTGACCATTCGCGGGTCCTTGGCCGGCGACAGGCTGAACAGGCCGATCCCCGCATCGCCGCGTGGATACGCGCCGTACGGGTCGTAGTACTTCGTGACCGAGGCGGTCCAGTTGAAGAACGCGTACGGCGCGACTGGGCATCCCGCGACCACCGTCGTGATGTGGTTGACGTCTGCGGTCTGCGGTGAGAGACCCTGCAACGAGCTCGCGAGCGCCGAGGAGAACGGCCGCAGCTGCTGGGAGAGCGGTACGAGCTTCTGTACCGGCACGCGGAGCGCCACGAGCGCCGGCTCGGCGCTGGTGGCGAAGCTGCGGAGGTTCCCGAGCGCGGAGGAGAGCTGGTTTGCGACCGGGTACAGACCGGTGATCGCCGGGTCGAGCTTGGCGAGCAGCCCGTCGATGTCGCTGGTCGTCTTGGGGATCGGACCCAGCACGCCGGGCAGGTCGGCGAGCGTCTCTCTCAACGGCGCCCCGCCTTGGGTCGACAGCGCCTGCAGGGTTCTGGTCCCCGACAGCACAACGTTGTGCAGCTGGCCGCCGCGCTGCCCGAGCACTCGGGTCAGGATCGCCGCGTTGTGGACCAGCTGCTTGGTGAGGTCGGCGCGAACTGCGAGCTGCTGCGAGACCTGACCGGCGATCCTGAGGAACGGCACGAGATCCACAAACGCCTGGCGCAGGTACGCGCCCCGGCCCTGAAGGCCGTTGCCGAGCTGATTGAGCACGTCGTAGAGATGCGCCCGGACGCCCGGCTCGAACACGTTCAGGAGCTCGGAGACGTTCACCGAACTGCTCGTCTGGCTGAGCGGGATCACGTATCCAGGGCCGGCCCGCCCGGCGCTCGGCGTGCCGCGATTGAGGACATCGACATACATGTCCTGCAACGCGGTGTTCGGGCGCACGGCCAGCGTCGCGTTCTTGTAGATCGTTCCGAACTTGTTGGCGACCGTCGCCGTGATCACGGCGTGACCGTGATTCAGATCGACGCTCTGGACGAGCCCCGCCTCGATCCCTTCGAAGCGGACTTCCGCGCGCTCGGGTACGACGCCGGTCGTGTCGGCCACCTCGGCGCGGATCGTGTGCGTGCTCCCGACACCACCGTTGATGTTGCCGAGGATGTAGATGCCGGCCACCACCGCGACGCCGAACCCGATCGCGAGCACGAGCAGCGGCCGGAACGCGCGCCTCAGCTCGAGCCGCATCAGCGACGGGCTGACCCGCTCGGTCATCCGCTCGCGGTCGATCACCTCGAGCCTCCGAGCTTGAGGGCCCTCGCGAGCAACGGAAGCCGGCTCGCCGCCGATTTCGCCGGCGACAGGTACTCGTCGAGGATCGACAACAGGTTCTGGCAGGTGACGAGTTGCGCGCCGGGCGTGAAGTTGAGGTTGCAGGGCAGCAGGTCACCGCCGAGGAGGTTCGTGTTCGCGCTGACATCCAGGCGGGCGACGTGTGAGTTGCTGTCGAACGCGCCGGCGAGACTGTCCGTGCCGGCGAGCAGCGGACCGATCATCTGGTAGACGGTGTGCTTGGTCTCGGGGTCGACCTTCGTCAGCGACGGCAGGATCTGGGTGTCCACCTGCCGGAGCGCCGGCGACAGCGCGTCGATGACCGGCACGCCCGTCCGGGCCGTCGACGCGAGCGAGCTGACGGTCGGGCGCAGCGAGTGCAGCAGCGGCGGCGCGTCATTCAAGAGCGTGTTCAGATCGGACAACGCCGGGTGGAGGTCGGCGAGCGTCGGCGCGACGCTCGGCGCGACCGGCTCGAGCTTCGCGACCAGCGGGTCGAGCAGCGACAGCGCGTGATCGATCCGGGGCGCAGTCGCCGTCACGTCCGGGAAGGCGGTGTTGGCATCGGCGAGGATCGCCGAGATGTTCGACCGCTCGCCGCCGGTGATCGCCAGCGTGGCGGCGGCCGACTGGACGAACTGCTGGGTGTACGCGCCTCGCTGGCCGACGTCGAGGGCCTGCGCGGCGCGGCCCGCCTGCACGACAAGGTTCTTCAAGTCTGTGTCAGTCTGGACGCCGCGCAGCGCGCCGAGGCCGGTCGCCGCCGTCGGGGCCACCTGCGCGAGCGTGCTGAACGTAGCTGCCGGCGCGGCGTGGTCGGAGAACGCCGGTCCGAGCTGCTTGAAGGTCGTCTGCAGGCCGGTGCGAGCACCGTCGTGGAACGTCCGCGTGATCTCGTCGAGCTCAACCTGATCGCTCGTCTGGGACTGCGGGATCGCCCTCGAGCCGAGCCGGCCGGCGCCCGGGCTGCCTGGATCGAGCGAGACCGCGTCGTTGGCGCCGAGCGCCGTGCGCCACTGAACCGCCGCCGACGCGTTGTTGTAGATCGGCCCATCGGAGGAGTTGACGTCCATCGCGACCGTCGCGCCGCGACCGGCCGGATCGAGCGTCACACCGCTGACGGTGCCGACCTGGACGCCCTTGACCCGAACGGGATCGTTTGGAACTACGTCCTCGGCGCTCGCAAAGTCGGCCTTCACGACCGTCGTCGAGGCGCCCGAGAACAGCTTCGGAATCGTGTTCGTGAACGTCAGCACCCAGACGAGCGTGCCGCCCACGAGCACCAGCAGCCCGAGCAGCGCGAGCGGGTCCAGGCCGATCCGGCGACTGATGCGATCTAGCGCCCGCATCGCTACTTGACCCCCAGGATCGTGCCGAGCTGGTCGGGCTTATAGACGGGACCGGGGAAGTACTTGCAGGGCGGCGGGTACGGGTTGCTATCCGGGAACGAGGTGAAATTGCTCGGCGGCGAGATTCCCGCGAGCGACTGCGGTCCGGCCTCGACCAGCACCGCCTTGAACCCCCCGAGCGCACCGAACGGCCCGCCGGGCGCAGAGCCGTGCGCCAGGTTGCTGCGCCACGACTCCGTGAAATCGCGGATGTCGCAGCCGTGCTGCCCGAGCGAGGTGACCGGTCCGATGAGCCAGGTGAAGGCGTTCGTCAGCGGCGCGAGATCGGGTTGCAGGCTGGCGAGAATCTTCAGCGTCGCGGGAACGGCGGTCGGCACCTGGTCGAGCACGACCTTCGTCCGCTCGAGCGGGACCGGCGCGCTCTGGAGCAGCCGCGTCGCCGCGCCCAGTGCCCTCGGCGCGTACGGGAGCACCTTGTCCGCAGCCCGCGCGAGCGTGTCCAGAGATCCGAGCAGCCGGATGCCGCTGGCGGACCCGAGCCCGGCGTCGGCAGCGAGCTCGGCGCTCGGCGCCTGCGAGATCGCGCTGTCGAACGGCGTGCGCTCATCAGTGAACGCCTGCAGCGTGGTCGCGGCCGGCGCGAACATCCCCGCGAGGTCGTTGCGCGCGTTATCGAGCGCGGTCACCCCCGCGTCGGTGGCGGGGAGCAGCTGGGCGGCCGCGCCCGGCCTCGACAGGATGCTGTAGGCGATCGTGTTGAAGTTGGCGCCCGAGGAAGGGCCGACGTGGATCGCCTGGTTGAGCTGCGTCCCGCGGCCAAGCACGCCCTGACCGAGCCCGCCGATCATCTGCCCGAGCGCGCCCCGCGTCTTGGCATCGAACAGGTCAAGCGTGTCCGGGAGGCTCGGGTAGTAGTCGCCCGCGGTGCCCGACACCGTCGCGCCGTTCGCGAGCAGCTTCGTACTCGTGCCCGGCAGCAACTCGACGTCGCGATCACCGAGCAGCCCGTTGTCTCGGACCAACACCTTCGTGTCGACCGGCAGTGGCTTCACATGTGTGAGCTGCAGCTCGACGAGCGCGCGACCGTTACGGGTGCTGGTCCGCAGCACCTGGCCGACCTTGACGCCGGCGATCTGCACCGAGTCGTGGGTCTGGAGGTGACCGATGTTCGGCAGGGATGCGTACAGGCTCCGGTAGCTGATGAACGGCAGCCCGTTGTACGACTCCTCCGCGATCCAGATGAACCCGCCGATCGCCGCGGACACCAGCAGACCCGTGAGCACCACCAGCACCGGCCGCGACTCACGCCGCCGCCTCGGTGTCCTGCGAGTTCTTCCAGGTCGCCGGCTCATTTTCCGAGCAGGTAGTTGAGGAGGTTTGACAGGTTTGATGATCCGGACGACCCAGACGACCCAGACGAGCCGGACGACCCGGAGCCGGCGGACGACGCCGCCGGGCCGCCGCCGACCGAGCCGAGGACGTGTCCGAGCACGCCGGAGATCCCGTGCAAGAGGCCCGCCACGCCCGAGGTCGAGGGGGCGCCCGGAGTCGTCGAGGGCGCCTGAACCGACGCGGTCGATTGCGCCGAGGGTCCGCTTGCCCCGGCCGCTGGGCGAGCGGCGGTTCGCGACGCCGCGGCATGGCTCTGGCGGCGGGCCAAGGGCGGCAGCCCAGCCAGGTTCGAGACCAGACCGGGGCTGAGCCCCAGCTCGGCATGGAACACGTGACCGAGGCCGTCACGGAACTGGAGTCCGCTGCTCCAACCCTGGACGGCGGCCAGCAGGTCGACGACGCTCAGGCCGGCCCAGTGGGTCAGCGGCTGGGCGAGCGTGACGAGCTTCGAGAGCTCGGTCACGGTCGGGACCGCCTGCTGGATGATCGGCGTGCCCTTGACCGCGAGCTTGGTCAGGTCCGGGGCCACCGAGGCGGCTCTGTTGAGCGCCGGCACGGCCGCCTGCTCGAATGGATGCACCTGTGTGAGGAGCGTGTTCAGCGGTCCGGCGCTGGCATCGATCTGAGCTGCCGCGGGCGTCAGATCCAGCGAGGTCTGGCCGGCGCTGAGCAGGAACCTGCGCGCGGTCGTGAGCGTCCGCGGTGCATCGATCAGCGTCTGACTGAGGTTCCCGGCCTCCTGCGCCGCGGTGCTCGCCGCCCCCGAGGCAGCGTCGATCACCCGGCCGAGGTCGCCCTGCTGCTGGTTGATCCGCGCGATGAACTGATTGCTGTTCGCGATCGTGTCGCGGAGCGTGTGGTTGTCCTGGACGAGCTGGTCGAGGAGCTTGGTCCCGGCGACGGCCGACAGCGGCAGCTGGCGGAGGATCGCCGACACATCGCTGCGGCGACCGGCGACGGCGATCCCCATCTCGTTGATCAGGATCGCCAGGCGCTCGCGCGTCGAGGCGTTGAACACATCGACGATCTGATCGAGATCGGTCGGAACCGTGATCCGCGACGGTGGAATCAGCGAGCCCGCGGGCAGCGGCCGGCGCGGGTCGCCCGGGTTCAGCGACACGTACTCCTCGCCGAGCAGGTTCGCGGCGATGATGCTCACGCGGGCGCCCTGCCCGATCCGCACCTGCTTCGGGTTCAGGTTGAGCGTCGCGATCACCGAGTCCCGTGGCCCGAGGTCGAGCGAGCCGACGCTTCCCACCGGCACACCGCCGAGCAGCACCTGCGACCCGTTGCGCATCCCGTTCGCGTTGCTCATCTGCAGCCGCAACTTGTACGTCGGCGACCCCTGCGCGAGCAGGATCACGGCGACGACCACGCCTGCGAGGGCGAGCAGGGTCACGCCGCGGGCGATCAGATTGGGTCGGTTGAGCGCCGTCACTTGGCTCCGTAGGGGACGGAAGCGGCGTCGTACTGCGGGTCGATCGTGTGCGCCTCGGGGTCGTTGGCGAGCTTCAGATCGTTGGCCGTGATCCCGCATTGCGGCTGGTACCACGGCTGGTTGAGGATCATCCCGGGGACCTGCGGGAAGTCGACCTTCAGGCCCGGATCGAGCGCCCCAGCCTGGGCGTCGTCGAGCGGTGTCGCGTTCGGGAACGGGAGCGGGCCGAACAGCCCGTCCAGCAGCTTGTCGCTCGTATCGCCCTGAGACCAGAAGCTTGCCCAGTCTGAGACCGTGCCGAGGATCTCCGGCGTGTAGGGCCGCACGCAGTCGAGCTGCTTGGCACCCTGCGTACCGATCGACTGCAGGCGCGGCATCAGGATCGTGCGCGCTTTGGTCAGCAGCGAGTCGAGGCTCGGTGCCGCGCTGCGGACCGTGTTCAAGGTCGAGATCGCGTCCGGTGAGACATTGACGACCGTCCGCAGCGCGCTGTTCAGGGGCGCGGCGAGCTCACGGAGCTGCTTGACCCCGGGACTCAGGCGATCTGAGAGAACCGACACGTTCCCGAGCGTGCTCGAGGCGTGATACAGCGCGTGCCCCAGGCTCTGGAACGCCTGCGGCGCGTCGGTGAGCGTCGCCTGCAGCGCGCTGCTCTGCGACGCGACAGCCGTGAACGTGTTGGCCGCGCCCTGGAGCAGCTGTTGCAGGCCCGGATTGGAGCGCGCGACGGCGTTGACGACGTCGTCGGTGGAGTTGACGAGCGTGGTCAGCGCCTGCTGGTTGTAGCCGAGGTCGCTGAACACCGCGGCGCCCTGTCCGAGCACGGGCGCGGAGTCCCCGAGCGCGCGGTTGAACGCTGGCGCGGCGTCCTGGAGGGCCTGGCCGCCGTTCTGCAGGAACGACTTCAGTCCGGCGCGAGTCGACGGATCGAACGTGTTGAACAGCTGGTCGTATTCGACCGGGACGACGAATCGCTTGGCCGGTACGTAGCTGCCGTCGGTGAAGTCCTGACTCGAGCGTCCGCGGGTGATCTCGATGAAGCGATCGGTGTATTTGATCGTGCCGCCCATCCGCAGCGTCAGCGTCGAATCCCGTGGTACCGGCCAGATGGCGTTGTTGACGTCCATCACGATGTGCGCCTGGCCCTGCTTGGTGACGCTCGCCGAGACGACGTAGCCAGCGGTCTGTCCGGCCGCGGTCACGCGTTCGCCCTGGATCACCCCGTTCGCATCGGGCACGTCCGTCTGGATCCAGTGGCCCGACGGGCCGGTCTTCAGCCCCAGCGCAAGCCGGATACTCAAGCCCGTCTGCGTGTTGTCGAGAAACAGAATCACTCCGATCACCACCAACGCGCCGACCAGCGCGAGCGGCGCGAGCCGGCGTGCAGCACTCGGTCGCTTCACATCCGCCGCCTAGCCGCCGATCGGGAGGTGCGGGTTCAGCCCGAAGAAGATGAACACCCAGAACGTCGCGATCACGTGCACCATCACGATGTTCACGAGCAGCGACCGGGCGCAGGCGGCGCCGACCCCGGCCGGTCCGCCGGATGCTCGATAGCCGTAGAAGCACGAGACGAGGACGATGAACATCGCCATCGAGCCCATGTTCAGATACGCCTGGAGGTTGTCGGTCAGGTTCTGCGCCGACCAGTGGTAGTGGAGGAACCCCCCGACCGACGTCGCGTGCAGCACCGGCACGGCCTGGAAGAGACTTCCGATGTCACCGCCCAGCAGGCCGGCGGTGACCGCGATCGGGACGAAGATCAAGGTGCCGATCAGCCGCGTCCCGACGACGTAGGACATCGGGTTGACGCCCTCGACCTCGAACGCGTCGATCTCCTCGTTGATCTTCATCGCGCCGATCTCGGCGACCAGGCCGCAGCCGACCTTGGCGCTGAAGACGTAGCCGAACATGATCGGCACCGCCGCGCGGGGCATGACGATCCCCGTGAACAGGCCGGTGTAGTCGCTGGCGCCGGCGGAGCGCAGGAAGAAGTAGGCGAACGTGACGGCCGCCATTCCGATGAACGTGACCATCGCGAAGATGATCAGCGTCGACCCTCGGACCAGGATCGACGCCTGGCGCAGCACCTCGGACGTGTAGCGGGGTACTCGCGGCAGGGCTGCGATCGAACGGCCGGCGAAGGTCGTGATCTCGCCGGCCTCGATCAGCGCCGACTGGATCGGCCCCGGCTTGCGCGGTGGCTTCGTGACCGGCTGTGGGGCTGTCGCCGCTTCCATCGGTCAACCCCTCAGGATCGTGACGCTTGGGAACAACGACAGGAACATCGTGTTGAAGAGGATGTTGATCATCCACACGCCGAAGAAGCAGATCAGCACCGCCTCGTTCACGGCCCGGCCGACGCCCTCGGCGCCGCCCGAGGACTTGATCCCCTTGTAACAGCTGACGACCCCGACGAGGAACCCAGCTAATGCCGTCTTGACGACGAAATTGATCATGTCCAGCGGCGACACGAACGCCTTGAAGGTCTCGATGAACGCCGCGGGCGTGACGATCGAGTCGTGGAAAGCGATCGGCACCGCGACGAACGTCGAACCCCAAGCCACCAGCAGGGTGATCAACCCCAGGATCGGGCCGACCAGCGTCAGCGCCACGACCCGAGGAATGATCAGCCCTCGCATCTCCTCGACGCCCAGCACCTTCAACGCCTCCAGCTCTTCGCGGATCTTCCGCGCGCCCAGATCGGCGGTCATCGCGCTGCCGGCGACGCCGGCCAGGATCATGATCGAAACCCACACCGCGGGTTCCCGGGCGAACCCGATCCCGATCCCGCCGCCCAACCGATCGGCGATCCCGAGCGTCTGGACGATGCCGCCGAAGAAGTCGCATGCGAGGCCAACGCCGAACGCCGTCATCGCGAACAGCGCCGGGATGAAACACCGCCGCAGCGCGATCGACATCTCGGTGATGCACTCCGGGATCCACCAGTACGGAGGCGTGACCATCGTCCGCAGCACTCGCAGCGCGAGCGACCCCATCTCCCCCGCGCGCCTGAGCTTCTCGTAGCCGGGGACGCCTGGCATCCAGCCATCCCAGCCCTGCTCGCGCACGGGCGGCTGTACGCCGCCAGGTAACCTCGACGCCTCCATCGCGCGATGGATAGTCGCGCTCGGACACTGTGTCTGGTAGCCCCGTCCGGGGGTAATAACCCCCCCGTCTGGGGGTAGTTAGCGCTCCTCGGCCCCCGTCAGCCTGAGATATCTGGACACGGCGTCCACACGGTTTGACGCCCCGAGCTTCCGGAGCACGTGCGCGACGTACCCTTTGACCGTCTCGGGCGAGAGATGGAGCTCGGCCGCGATCTCCCGGTTCGAGCGCCCGGCGACCATCTGCGCGGCGACCTGCAGCTCGCGTGGCGTGAACAGCTCGCGCAGCCGCTCGGACGTGTGAGGCGCGGGGAAGGGGGTCGGGAACACGGGCCCCGAGCCGTAGTCGCGCGGCAGCGCCACCGGCGACTCAAGCGCCTCGTGGACGACGGCGAGCGCGGATGCGGTGAGATGGCGCAGCTCGGTCGAGAGCTCCTTCATCCGCAAGCGCAGGACCAGGCGCTCGACCGACAGCGCCAGCAGCATGCAGAACAGCTGCACCGCGGCGCGATCGTCGTCGTCAACCGCCGGCTCCGAGCGGTCGAGCACGAGCAGCGCGAGCACTCGGTCGGCGGGCATGACGGTCCCGAGCGCGAACTGCTCGAGTCCGAGCGACGCGGCCAACAGGCTCGGCGCCTGCCCGGTGCCGGGTCGGCCGCCCTCGGCCTGGCGGATCAGCTCTGCTTCGGCGCTGCCGGGGCGCAGCGCGATCGGATCGGCGAGCACGCGTCGGCGGAGCGCGTCGCTGTCAGGATCGGAGAGCGCCCCGATCAGGCTCGCGTCGAGGTGCTCGTCCTCGATCGCGAGCACCAGCGCGCGTGAGAACCCGCACCAGTCGCCGGCCCGTTCGCAGGCGTTCCGCAGCAGCTCCGACATCGTCGCGGCGCTGTTGAGGCGCCGCTGCGCGGCGATCAACTCGGCCGGCCCGCGACCGAGCCCGAATGGAGAGCGCATCTCGGCGGGCGGCTCGGTTGTCATCGCCGACGATCGTACGGCTCGCCGGTGCACGGCGAACTGTTACCTCGACGCGGTCTGGTCGAGGTCGGCGATTGCGACCTTCATCCCCTCCGCGACGGGCGCCTTCGCCGTGGCCTTGCCGACGCCACCGCTGGCACCTGTGACGATCGCGGTCTTGCCGCTGATGCTGCGGGGCTGCTTGCTCATCATGTCCTCCAGGACGCGCCGCCGGCGGCGGACGTCGGTCGCTGTCGCTAGTCCATTCCGAGCGGGCCCTGGCTCTCGCCCGCCAGGAACTGCCTAATGAACGGGTCGTCCGAGGTGAACATCTCCTCGGCCGGCCCGGAGGCGACGATCTTCCCGCGCCACAGCACCGCTACGTAGTCGCTCACCCGCTTGGCCAGCATCATGTTGTGGGTGATCACGAGCAACGTCCCGCCGAGCTCGGCGTGACGGTCGATCAGCAGCTGCCCGAGCAACGCGGTTCGCACCGGATCAAGCCCCGAATCGGGCTCGTCCGCGAGCACGATCCCCGGATCGAGCACGAGCCCGCGCGCCAGTCCGGCGCGCTTCTTCATGCCGCCGGAAAGCTCTGAGGGATAGCGCTCGGCCGCGTGTCCGAGTCCCACCTTGTCGAGGTGCTCCATCACGATCTCGCGGACATCGCGGTCGCTGTAGTCGGTGTGCTGGCGGAGCGGGAACGCGACGTTCTCGTACACGGTCATCGAGCTGAACAGCGCTCCGTCCTGGAACATCACGCCGATGTCGCGCCGCATCGCGATCACCTCGGAGCGGCTCATCTTGCTCAACGCCCGCCCGCGGACGAGTACGTCGCCCGCGTCTGGCTTGAGCAGTCCGAGGACGTGCTTGATCAGCACGCTCTTGCCGGTCCCAGAGGGCCCCATCACCGCGGCGATGCACCCCTCCGGGATCTGCAGGTCGACACCGTCGAGGATCCGAGCCGAGCCGAAGCTCTTGCGCAGCGCGCGGGTCTCGATCGCGAGCAGGCCGGCAACGTCGCCGTTCGTCGACGCCCGGTTACCCAGCAACTCGTCGCGGACGGAGTCCGTCATCGCTCGAGGTCTGATGGCGAGGGTAGACACGGTGGCTGCTCTGCTGATGCGCTCAAGGGTTTTTGAGCCGCCGTAGCTCAATAATAACGCGCGACACCGGCAACATCAACGGTCGTTCACTTTTTCGGTCACGGCCGACTCTCCTCCCGACTGGCCTGCGCGCACGACGCTGCTACAACGACGACGTCAGTATAACGCGTACGGACAGTGTGTCTAGTCGGCTCGTCGTTTTGTGTTAGCCGACCGACCAGCGGCCGACGTGATCCGCCGCGACCTCCGCCAGCAGACCTCTCAGCACCGGGTGGACGGCGAGGTATTTCCGCACCGGTCCGCGGTAGGGGAGCTGGCCGCCGAGCAGCGCTGAGGGCACCGGTAGCAGGCCGCTCGCAAACAGGACGCCCTGGCGCGCTGTGAGTTCGATCGTGATCTCGGCGGGCTCGTCCCCGCCCGCGAGGCTCGGCGGCTGACGGTCGAGCAGGACCGTCACCGACGAGCGCGGCGCATCGGCGATCTGGAAGTTGACGCTCGTCCCAGCCGCACTCAGACGCTGCAGGCGGGGGTCGCCGCCGGCGAACACCTCGCCGAGCCGCTCACGCAAAAGATCGGCATCGCTGCCAGGAGTGGGCCCACCTACGTCAGGCTCGATCGGGTTCACGAGCGTTCACCGCCGCGGTGTTGTCACCGGAGCGTCGGCGTCGATCATCGTGATCAGGGCGGTCATGTCTTCGTGGCAGGAGACCGTGAACAGCGGCGTGCCGACGCGGTCGGCGATGAACTCCACGGGGCGCGTCTTGCCGCACCCGGTGGGGCCCTTGGGCATCACCGGGAGGCCGCGACGCCAGGCGGCGTCGGCCAGCTCGACCTCGTTGCCGACCCGAAGGTAGTAGCGGGGCGTGGCGCTCACCCTGATCACAGGCTACTTGTTACGAGCGGGGGTCCGGCCTGGCGCCTGCTGGCGGCGGCGCCCCTGAGCGCGTCCCGGAACAGCGGCCGCACATGGCTCGCTAGCGACGCCGCGTCGTCGAGTCGCCGGTGCGGGAACTCGCCCCAAACCCGCTTGAGCACTTCCTCGTCGTGTCGTGGGCGGCGAGCAGCGGCATCGCCTCGCACGCGAACAGTCGCTCGGCGCGCGAGCGATCGTGGTCGACCGCGCGAAGATCACGAGCAGCGGCTTCGGCGGCTCGGTGCGTCGGTCTCGAACCGCCACACGTCTCGGTCCGAGCGCGCGCGGCCAAGGTTCTGGAAGAAGCTGCCTTACCCGACGTGCATGGCTCTCAGGTCGGCGTTGCCGCGAGGCGGGTATCGAACCAGAACGCCTGCAGGTGAGTCGCCTTGCCGTCGCGCATCCGCCAGTGCTCGGAGATCAGCGCCTCGCCGGCACCTGATCTCAGTGGGATTCGCAGCAATGCGATCACGCGGTCGTCATCGCCGCTCAGCTCATCCACGACCAGCCCCGAGGAGTCGAGCACCGGACCCGCCGTCGCGAACATGCCCATCAACTCACCGATGCCACGGTACGTACCGCCGTACGGAAGCGCATCGGGCTCCCGCACCTCGATTCCCTCGTCGAGCACGCCCAGGAAGCCCTTGACGTCGCCGCGCGCCATCGACTCGTACGCATCGAGGATGATCTGCTTGTTCTGCGTCGCCGTCGCCATCGGCCTCCCTCGCTATTTTCGAACCGTGCTTAGATTCTATCGATGACGAAGTCAGAGCGCACGCGGGAGCGGATCCTCGACGCGGCGGCGGCGGCTTTCCGCGAGCGGGGCTTCGCGGCCACGCGGCTGTCCGACATCGCCGAGCGAGCAGAGCTGCAGGCGCCGAGCCTCTACTACCACTTCGCCTCCAAGGAGGAGCTGATCGAGGTCGTGCTCGCGCTCGGAGTCACGCGCACGTTCGAGCACGTCCGTGCGCGCGTGGCCGAGGTCCCCGCGGACGATCCGCTCGGGCGGCTGCGCGCTGCGATCGAGGGGCACGTCGAGATGGTGCTCGAGACCGGTAACTACAGCGCTGCCAACCTGCGCCTGTACGGTCAGATGCCCGACGACATCCGGCGCCGGTTGCAGCGGGTCCAGAGGCGGGTCGGTCGCTACTGGAACGAGCTGCTCGTGCAGGCCCGCGACGCCGGCGCGATCCGGTCCGATCTGAACCTGTCCGTCGTGCGAATGCTGATCCTGGGTGCCCTGAACTGGACCGCCGAGTGGTACCAGCCGCGCGGGCTGACGCCGGCGGACGTCGCCGAGCACGCGACCGCGATCGTGCTCGAGGGGCTCGCTGTATGACCCGCGCCTGGGACGCGCCGGGGGCGGTCGAGGTCGCAGAGAACGTCCGCCGGATCCCGCTGCCGATGCCGGGCGATCACCTGAAGGCGATCAACGTCTACGCGATCGCCGACGGCGACGGCGTCGCCCTGATCGACACGGGCTGCCCGCACCCCGACGCGAGCCGGGCGCTCGACGAGGCGCTCGCGTCGTTCGGACACCGAGTCGCCGACGTCACGAAGGTGATCGCCACGCACGCGCACTACGACCACTACGGGCTCGCGTCCCGGATCCGCAACGAGTCCGGCGCGGAGGCGCTCTTGAGCACGCGGGACCGCGGATTGCTCGAGGTCGCGCTGTCGCGGCCGGAGTTCGAGCGGTGGGTCGAGCACCGCAGGCGGTGGCTCGGGCAGCACGGCGCGCGAGGGATCCTTGACGACGTCGAGCGGATCGAGAGCGCGGAGTCGTTCGCGACGCTCCACGGCGCCGGTCGGTGGGAGGCCCCCGACAGGATGCTCGACGATGGCGACGTCGTCTCGGTGGGCGGCCGCGAGCTGCGCGCCATCTGGACTCCGGGCCACACCCGCGGCCACCTCGTCTTCCACGATGCCGCCGACGGCCTGCTGTTCGCGGGCGACCACGTCCTCCCCCACATCACGCCCTCGCTCGGCTTCGAGCCGTTCGCCGACGGTCGCGCGCTGGAGCTGTTCCTGGTGTCGCTGGCGGCCGTGCGGGACCTACCCGTGACGCGGGTGCTACCGGGTCACGGCCCCGTGTTCGACGACCTCCCCGGACGGGTGGATGAACTCCTCGCGCACCATCGCGTGCGGTTGGCGCACTGTGTGGGGGTGATCGCGGACAACGGCGCCAACTCCGCGCACGCGGTGGCGTCGCAGCTGACGTGGACCCGCCGCGAGCGCCTGTTCACCGAGCTCGACCCGTTCAACCGGATGCTCGCCGTGACCGAGACCGTGACGCATCTCGAGTGGCTCGTCGGGACGGGGCGGCTGACCCGTGGTGGCGACGACGATGCCGTCGAGTACGCGCTCGCGGCGTGAGGCTGGGCGGGGTCGCGCCTGCCCGGGTCGAGGCTTGGGTCGTTGGGGACGAGCGCGTGGCGTGAAAAACGGCACACTGAAGGGGGAGTGCGGCTAGCTCCGACCACGCACCAGATTCCATGAGAACCGTGGTTGAAGGTTGCGCCCGTGCCGTTATGCGAACTTCGGCGATCTTGGCCAGAGGGGTGAGGGTGGATTCATCCGGTCATCGCAACACGATGGTGTTTTGTGTTGAGTGATTGGAGGGTTGGGATGGCGAAGGGCAGGCGGTATCGGTGGTTGACGCCGGAGAACAGGCGGTTGGTTGAGGGGCGGTTGGCGGAGGGTGGGCTGTTGCGCGTGATCGCGGGCGAGGTTGGGTGTTCGTTGACGACGGTGCGGCGGGTGCGGGCGGATGCGGTGTTGCGCCGGCAGTGTCGTCGGTCGGATTCGGGGTTTCGGCTCTCGATCGAGGAGCGGATCGAGATCGGGATGCGGGTCGCGCGTGGTGAGTCGAATGCTGAGATCGCGCGGGGGTTGGGGAGGCATCGTTCGACGATCGGGCGGGAGCTCGCGCGGTGCGGGCCGCGGCGTGGTCACTATGCGCCGTTCGCGGCGGAGCGTCGCGCGCGAAGGTTGGGGTGCCGGCCGAAGGCGACGAAGCTCTCGGCGAGCTCGAGGTTGTTGGCGGCTGTTGAGGCGGGCTTGTTGGGGCGGTGGTCGCCGGAGCAGATCTCCGCGAAACTGAGGGTCGATCATCCGGATGATCAGGAGATGCGGATCAGTCACGAAACGATCTATCAGTCGTTGTTCGTGCAGTCGCGGGGGGAGCTGCGCAAGCAGCTCACGGCCGAGCTGCGGACCGGTCGTAAGGCCCGCAAACCGCAGGGGACGGTGGAGAACCGTGGTCGGATCGCGGGCATGGTGAATATCTCTGAGCGGCCGGCGGAGGTTGAGGATCGTGCCGTGCCTGGGCATTGGGAGGGGGATCTGATCATTGGTGCCGGTCAGCGCTCCGCGGTCGTGACGTTGGTTGAGCGTCAGACCCGGTTCGTGACGCTCGCGCGTGTCGGGAACGACCGCAGCACAGAGCGGGTGATCGACGCGCTCAAGGACCGGGTCGCGCACGTCCCGGCGCATCTCGCCCGGTCGTTGACGTGGGACCAGGGCTCGGAGATGAGCGCGCATCGGCGGCTCACGAGCGAGACCGGGATCGCGGTGTACTTCTGTGACCCGCACTCGCCGTGGCAGCGCGGCAGCAACGAGAACACGAACGGGCTGTTGCGTCAATACCTCCCGAAAGGCACCGACCTCGCCGTGCATGACCAGGAGGCGCTGGATCAGATCAGCGACTCGCTCAACGGCCGGCCCAGGAAGACGCTCGGGTGGGCCACACCCGCCGAGAAGATGGCCGAACTGCTCGCCCCGGACGCCACGTGACCGCGACCTCCCCGAGCGCGCGACGCGACGCGCCGACGACCTCGGTCAACGGCCCCACGTACGACCCCTCCCGGGATCGTCTCCGCTCTACGGACAAGAACAAGCTGGCAGACAACAACAATCAACATCCCAACTGCCAAACTCAACGAGTTGCGCTGACTGCCTGAGGCCGCCATGACGCGGGAGCCAAAGTTCAGCGTTCGGGTTACCGACGGGCGACCTAGACCGCAGCGGTTCCCCTTTCACTGCCGGCGTTTTTCAGGCCACGGAGGTGGCCGCCAAACGCCACGGGTAGCGGCTATACACGCCGGCGTCGTGAGCGCCTAAGCGAGCGCCGCGACCAGCTCCGAGATCGGGAGTCGGTCGTCCGGGGAGCCCGCGAGGTGGAGCTTTGCGATCTCGCCGTCGGCGCGGACGGCGACGTCGGCGCCGAGCCGCAGCATGTCCGCGCGCGTTGCGCGCGCGAATCGTCCCTCGCGCGCCGATTTGATCACGGGCCCGATCGAGCCGCGCATCAGGCTGACGTAGTTGCCCTTGCGCTTGGTGCCGAGCGCGTCGTAGACCGTGGCGAGCGGATCGGCGAGCACGGCCAGGTCGTCTGGGATCTCACCGTCGCGCCCGCGCCAGGACTCGACCAGCCGCAGATCCGCGTTGAAGAAGATCACCATCGGCGCGGATCCCATGTCCTCCACGGCACGGTGGAGGTGGCGCTGGCAGATGCTTCAGCCGGGGTGGCGCGCGAGGTACGCGATCCAGGGGTGACCGAGCAGATCGCCGAGCTCGACGCTGCCGCCGCCGGCCCGTTGGAGGCTGAATTCAGGAAAGCGCATCGGTGCCAGGGATCAGAACGATCTTTCCGTGCGTATGTCCCTGCTCGAGCTCGCGGTATGCGTCCTGGACCTGCTCGAGTGGGTAGATGTGCGCGATCGGAACCTCGAGCTCCCCGCCCGCCACCAGCTCGGCAACCTCGCCGAGCACTTCGGCGCTTGCGCCGGCCATGTTGCCTTCCATCTTGACGCCGTACTTCTCGGGCGCCTGGAAGTCGACGATCGTGTCGATCCGGTCGCGGGGCACGCCGAGCTCGAGTGCAAGCTGAACGTAATCGCCGCCGACGGTGTCGATGAACGCGTCGACCGGGCCGGGCGCGACATCGCTGATCCGGTCGGCGACGCCGGCGCCGTACTGCACGGGGATCACGCCGTGGTCACTGAGCCACCCGTGGTTGCGTTCGCTCGCGAGGCCGATCACGGTGGCACCGGCACGCTTGGCGAGCTGAACGGCCAGCGAACCGACCCCGCCGGCCGCCCCGGCGACGACGACCGTGTCACCGGGCGCTAGCGACACGGAGCGCACCGCCGCATACGCCGTCGCTCCGACCACGAACAGCGCTCCTCCCACCTCCCACGCAACTGCGGCCGGACGCGCCGTGGCATCGGCGGCCTCGATCACGACGAGCTCCGATTGGCTCGCTCGGTTGTGCGTGAAGCCGATCACTTCGTCGCCGACCGCGAATGTGTCGACGCCGGCGCCGACCTGCTCGACGACACCTGCGAGGTCACTGCCCTGCCCCGACGGGAAGGTGGCCGGCCAGAGGCTGTGCAGAAGCCCTTCGCGGATCTTCGCCTCGCCGGGGTTGATACCGGCCGCCTTGACGCGCACGAGCAGCTGCCCCGGCCCGGGCACCGGGTCGTCTACCTCGACGACCTGCAGGACGTCGATCCCACCGTATTGATCGAATCTGACCGCGCGACCCATGGATGCAAAGCTTACGGATGCATGAGCGGGCTGCCGCGGCGTTCGAAGCGCTCAGTCACCGGCGGCGCGGAAGCGCACCGTGACCGATAGGCCGCCGCCGGGGAGCGGCTGGACGTCGAGCGTCGCGTCGTGAGCGGCGACGATCGCGCGGACGATCGACAAGCCCAGGCCGTGGTGTCCGTTGGGCTCAGCGGCGCGGACGCCGGCGAGCCGCTGGAACGGCTCGAGCAGCCGTGGGACCTCGCCGAGCGGGACAACCGGCCCGGTGTTCGTGACCGTCAGCGTGGCGTCACCGGCGGTGGTCAGCGCGGTCGTCACCTCAACCCGCCCGCCCGTCACGTTGTTCTCGACGGCGTTGTCGATCAGGTTCACGGCAAGCCGCTCCACGAGAGCCGCGTCGCCTGAGGTCTGGGCGAGGTGCAGCCCCACCTCCAGCTCGAGCCCGCGGCGCTCCAACTCGGGCTGAGCGGCCTCGATCACGTGGGCGGCGATCAACGACAGGTCGAGCGGCTCGCGGCGCTCGAGCCCGCGCTCGCTGCTCGCCAGCGTCAGCAGCGACTCGAGCAGCTGCTCGTGCTCGATCCCGGTCGCGAGCACTTCCTCACAGGTCACACGGAGCTTCTCAACGCTCGCGTCCGGGTCGGCGAGCGCGACCTGAAGCAGCGTCCGCTCCACCGTCAACGGCGTTTTCAGTTCATGTGATGCGTTCGCGACGAACCGCCGCTGGGACTCAAACGAGCCCTCGAGCCGGGCAAGCAGGTCGTCGAGCGTGTCGCCTAGCGCCTTGAATTCATCGTCGGGACCGCTTAGCGCCAGCCGCTGATGCAGGCTGCCGGCGGAGATCGTGCGCGCCGTGGAGGTGATCGAGCGCAGCGGGCGCAGCACCCGCCCGGCGATGTACCAGCCGAGCACCGCCGAGCCGAGCGCCGTCAGCGCGAGCACGACCCACGACGCTTCCAGCAGCCGCGCGGCGTCGGTGTTTTGCTGATGAATAGCGACGCCGGCCGGCGAGATGAGAACCCCGGTCGGAGTCGGTACGGCCTGCACTACCTCGCTCACCTTCGAACCGACGAAGAACAGATAGATGAAGACGATCAGCACCGTACCCAGTAGCAGGAACATGCCCGAGTAGAGGAGCGTCAGGCGCAGCCGCGCGGTCCGTCGGGGCAGCCTGAGCCACCGACGCGGGGCGAGCGATGGTGTCGCGATCGCCATCAGATCCGGTAGCCGCCCTCGCGGATCGTCTCGATCACGGCCGGTTCGCCGAGCTTCGCCCGCAGCCGGCTGACGGTGGTCTTGACGGTGGTCGTGAACGGGTCGGCCTGCTCGTCCCACACGCGCGCGAGCAGCTCCTCAGCCGACACGACTCGGCCGCCGGCGGCGAGCAGGAACTCGAGCACCGCGAACTCCTTGGGGGTCAGCGCAAGTTGCCGGTCGCCCCGCGTCGCGAGCCGGCGCGAGGGGTCGAGGGTCAAGTCGCCGCTGCTCAGCGTCGGCGGCAGCGCGACGACCGAGCGGCGCGCGAGCGCGCGGATCCTCGCCACGAGCTCGGAGAAGTCGAATGGTTTGGGCAGGTAGTCGTCGGCGCCAAGCTCCAATCCGTCGACGCGATCGCGGATCGTGCTCGCGGCGGTCAACATCAGCACGCGGGTCTCGGACTGCTCCGCCACCAGCTGCCGGCAGACCTGATCGCCGTGGACGCCAGGGATGTCGCGATCGAGCACCACCACGTCGTAGCGGTTGACTGTCACGTGGGCGAGTGCCTCGACGCCGTCGAAGGCAAGGTCGACCGCCATCCCTTCGCGGCGGAGCCCGTTCCCCAACACGGTCGCGAGCCGCCGGTGATCCTCGACCACGAGCACGCGCATCGACACAGCATGCAGAACGCCGGTGACAACCGTGTCACAGCTGCCTGTGACGGCCCTGTCACCGGCCGTGTCCTACAACTCCGCCATGCCTACACCAAAGCTCGCCACCCCCTTGCTCGGAGCGCTCACGGCAGTGATCGTCGCCGGCTGCGGTGGCACCACTCCGAAGGCCCCCACATCGTCATCCGGGTCCATCAAAGACCCCAAGCAAGCGGCCTACAAATTCTCCGCGTGCATGCGTGCCCACGGCCTCTCGAACTTCCCCGATCCGATCGTGCACCAGACCGGAAACTCGATGTCAATCGGGATTCGGATCGATCCGACGATCAGCGGATCGCCGGCGTTCAAGTCCGCTCAGAGCGCCTGTCAGTCGATCATGCCGGGGCCGGGGAGTCCGGCGCAACAGGCTGCGCATGAGCACCTCAAAGCCGAACATCTGATCTCGTTCGCGCGCTGCATGCGCGCCCACGGCGTGACGAGCTTCCCGGACCCGAACGCCCAGGGCCAGCTCCATCCACAGCAGCTCGCCGCCGCCGGCGTCGATCTGCACGCGCCGAACGTGATCGCCTCAGCGCGCGCGTGCGTCCCCGCCTCAGGCGGGGAGGTGTCGCAGGCCGCAATCTCACAGGCGACCGGCAGTGGCGGCGCGTCGAGCGGCGGTGGATCAAGCGGCACCGCGTCGGCCAGCGGCGGGTGAGCCGGTTCAGCTCGCGGCGGCGCGCTCGAGCACCGAGCGCACGTCGCCGGCGACCGGCCCGAGGTGGCCCGGCCACGCGGCGGCCGGTTCGAGCGCGGCCAGCTTGCGGATGCTCTCGCGCGCGAGCTCGTAATCGAACGTCGTCGCCGGGTGCGGGATGTGCGGCGGCGCCGGCTTGCCGAACGTGTCCATGTCGGTGACGTAGAAGCAATCGGACACGAGCGCGAGCCTGTCCGACTCGCGCCACAGCCCGATCAGCCCGGGGGCGTGTCCGGGCAGGTCGATGACCTCGAAGCCAGCCACCTCGTCACCTTCTGAGAGCGTGCCGGCGATCGTCGGCGGCGGGCCGTCGTACGCCGCCGTCAGGGTCGTCATCACCCAGCGCGCCGGCGTCGTCAGCTTGCGCATGTCCATGTAGTGGACGCCACCGTCGCCCTCTGCGTCGGCGACCTCGTCCGGGTGGCACAGGACCGGCGCGCCGAGCGCGACCGAAGAGCCGCGGTGGTCTGAATGGCCGTGCCCGAGCACGACCTGCCTGATGCCGCCGAGGCGTTGTGCGGCGGCCTTCAGCGGTCCTGCCATCGCGCTGATGCCAGTGTCGAACACGGTCACCCCGTCGCCGTCTTCGATCAGGAACGCGTTCATCGCCCGCAGCGGATAGCCGCCGCGGAGCAGCCACACCCCGTCGGCGACCGCCTCGAGCTCCGGCTCGGCGATCATCCACTCGAGCCCGCCGAGCTGGGCGGCGAGCTGCGCGCACTCCAGGAACACGTTGCTGCGGTCGATCAGCCCGTCGCGAATCCTGACCACCTCGCGCGCCTGCACGTCGACCTTCGCTCCGGTCGCTTGGAGACCCTCGAACGGCTCGCCGTCGAACGTGCCGGTCAGCCGCCACCGTGCGGCGGCCAGCTCGCCATCCTCGGAGACCCGCTCCAGCGTGAACTCGGCGTCGGGAAACGATGCCCGCGCGGCAGCGATGAATGCGCGGGATTCCTCAGGGACGCGGAGCTTGCGCTTGCCGACGATGCGAACGCTGGCGCCGTCGGCCCACAGCGAGCCGACCGCATCCCAGTCGCCGGCCGCCAGCGCTTCGAAGTAGCGCCGGGCGACTTGCTCTGACATCAGTGGATCTTGAACGGAAGGATGCTCGGCACCCTAGCGCCGGCGGGGAGCGCGAGCTTGCCACCAGGCGCCTCGTAGGCGCTCGTGTTGCGTACGATCGGCACGGAGGGACCCTGACACCCGCCGCCTGGTTTGCCTAGGATGCCCGCCGTGGGTCCACTCAGCGGCACGCGCGTGATCGAGATGGCGGGCATCGGCCCGGGGCCGTTCGCCGGGATGATGCTCGCCGACATGGGCGCCGAGGTGCTGCGCCTGTACCGTGCCGATCAGCCGCCGCTGCTGGGCGGCGGCAGCGGCAACTTCGACGTGGTCGGGCGCGGACGAACCTCATCGGTGCCGGTGAATTTGAAGGAGCCCGCGGGCGTCGAGCTCGTGCTGCGCCTTGCCGAAGGTGCCGACGCGCTGATCGAGGGCTTCCGGCCTGGCGTGATGGAGCGCCTCGGCCTGGGGCCGGACGTGTTGCTGGAGCGCAACCCGCGACTCGTATTCGGCCGCATGACCGGCTACGGCCAGGAGGGCCCGCTGGCGAGCGTCGCCGGACACGACATCAACTACATCTCGATCGCCGGCGCGCTCGGCGCCATGGCCCGCAAGGGAGAGCGGCCCCTGGCGCCGCTGAACCTGGTCGGCGACTACGGCGGCGGCGGCATGCTGCTCGCGTTCGGCGTCGTCTGCGGACTGCTCGAGGCGCGCACGTCCGGCAAGGGCCAGGTGGTCGACGCGGCGATGGTCGACGGCGCCGCGATCCTGATGACGATCTTCCACGGGCTGCGCGCTGGCGGGATCTGGGACGACGAGCCCGGTACGAACGTGCTGGATTCGGGCGCCCACTTCTACGAGGTGTACGAGACCTCCGACGGCGGCCACATCTCGGTCGGAGCGATCGAACCGCAGTTCTACGCGACGCTGATGTCGCTGCTCGAGATTGACCCCAACGAGATGCCGCAGTGGGACAAGGCCCGCTGGCCTGAGTTCAAGGACCGCCTCGCGACGCTGTTTGCAACCCGCACGCGAGACGAGTGGGCGGCGGTGCTCGAGCCGGCCGAGGCGTGCGCGACGCCGGTCCTGAGCCTCGCCGAGGCGCCGACCCACCCCCACGTGGTCGCGCGCTCTACGTTTGTCGAGCACGACGGAATCACGCAGCCGGCGCCGGCGCCGCGCTTCAGTCGCACCCCGGGTGCAATCGCCAACGGGGCGCTCCCACCGGCGAATTCCCTCCGCGCCTGGGGGCTGAGCGACGACGAGGTCGACGCGCTGAAGCTCTGAAGGCCTACGCCACCAGCGCTTGCGCGAGCTGGCGCTGGTAGCCGATGATCGTGCGGTTGCGGTTGAACACGATCGCGCCGACAAGCTCGTCGCCCCGGCGCGCCTCGACCACCACCGAGGGGCGCTCCGGGTCCTCCTCGACCACGGTGAAGCTGTCCGCGGCGCTGAGCAGCCCGGCCGACTTGATCTTGACGTCGTACTGATCCGACCAGAAGGTCGGCACGGCCAGGAACGGCTGGCGCTCGCGGTCGCCGCGGAGCAGATTGGCGGCGGCGGATGCGCCCATGTCGCGGGCGTTCGACCAGTGCTCGATCCAGATCGGGCCCTCCGCACCTGGATACGGGTAGGCGGCGATGTCTCCGGCGGCCGCGACGTCCTCGACGCCGACCGCCATGCAGTGCTCGTCGCACACGACGGTGCCGCTGTGCAGCGTCAGGCCGGAGCCGACGAGCCACTCCGAATTCGGCACCGAGCCGAGCGCGAGCAGCACGAAATCGGCCTGCACGCGTTCGCCGTCGTCGAGCACGACCGCTTCGACATGGTCGCGGCCCTCGAACGTGGCGACCGAGGTCGACATCCGCAACCGCACCCCGTGGTCCTCGTGGAGCTTCGCGGCGCGCGCGCCGATCTCTGGACCGAGCGGCAGCATCGGATGGGGGGCGATGTCGATCAGCGTCACCTCGTCGACCCCGAGCCCTCGCAATGTCGCGGCGACCTCGCAACCGATGAAGCCGGCGCCGACGATCGCGGCCTTGACGCCCGGCTTGACCGCTTCGCGCAGCGTGCGCGTGTCGTCGAGCGAACGGAGCGTGTGGAAGCCGGACATCCGCGGCGGCAGATCGGGCCACTCTCGGGCGCGCCGGCCAGTTGCGATCACGAGCCCGTCGTACTGGAGCTCGCCGCCGCCGGCGAGCGAGAGCACGCGGCGATCGGTGTCAAGCGCCGTGGCCGCGCTCCCGAGCTCCCACCGGACGTCGAGCTCGCTCGACTTGTAGAAGCAGTCGCCGCGCTCCATCGTCCCGGCCAGCAGCTGCTTCGACAGCGGCGGACGGTCGTAGGGCTCGTGGACCTCGTCTCCGACGATCGTCAGCTCACCGTCAAATCCATCGCGGCGCAGCGACTGGGCGGCACGGTGGCCCGCGAGACCGGCGCCGACGATCACGATCCGGCGCATCACAGCCAGCTGCAGGCCGCCGGCGTCATGCTGGCGTCAGCGTCACGGGGAGCTCGAACACACCGCGAGAGTAGTTGTCCCGCGCGTAGCTGATCTCGCCGGCGGGCTTGATCTCCCGGGTCCGTTGGAGCAGCTCTCACGGATAGTGAACGTCCGCTAGCGTAATTTAGAACAGCTTGAGCAGCTTGCCGCCCGTTTCGAACAGCGGGATCGCCTTGTTGGTCTCGCTGACGGTCGCCTTCGCATCTTTCTTGGCCGTCGAGGCTTTGTGCGAACGGGCCGCCGTCGCGCTGGCCTTCGCGTCGCCGGCGGCGATGAGTGCGTCGTGGAGCGCCGACAGCACGTCGGAGCGCGCCGTCCTGCCCGAGCTGCTCGACGCCTGCTGAGCGCTGGCCGCGTGCTCGGCCGCGTTGAGATCCGACGCGATCTTCGAGATCTTGTGCAGAGCGGCGGACGCCCCGCTGCTGCTCGGCGCCTTGAACGTGGCGAGGTAGCCGATGTCCTTGGTCAGATTGGCCTCGTACGCCTTGAGCGCACTCCTGAGGCTCGAATCGCTTGCCTGCGCGAACGGCGCGAGAGCGAGCAGAGCGCTGCATAGGACCAGTGGCATTAGCACGCGTTTCAACTCGGCACCTCCGGGAGTGGTTGATTGACTCGGCGCCGCCGCTAGATGCTGCGGCCGGCGTCCTGCCAGTAGCGCTCGCGGATCCGGCGCTTGAAGATCTTCCCTGATTCCTCGCGCGGGAGGTTGTCGTCGAACACGACCGTCCTCGGGACCTTGTAGCCGGCGAGCCGCTTGCGGACGTGGTCGCGGATCGCATCCTCGGTCAGGCCGGCGTTGGGGTGCACGTCGACATGCGCCGCGAGCGCCTCGCCGTAGGACTCATCCGGGATCCCGAACACGGCCACGTCGCGGACCCCGGGCAGCTCGAGCAGGCAGGACTCGATCTCGACCGGATAGATGTTGACGCCGCCTGAGATCACCATGTCGCGGGCGCGGTCGGAGAGGTACAGAAAGCCGTCGCGGTCGACGCGGCCGACATCGCCGATCGAGATGTAGCCGTCGCGGTCGATCTCGCGGCGCTTGTCGTCCTGGCCGAGGTAGGTGAACCCGGGCCAGTAGCTGGGCGGCTTGACGTAGATCTCGCCCGTCTCCCCCTGGGGCAGCAGCCCGCCGTCCGGATCGAACACGTGCATCTGCGCATCGGACAGCGGCGCCCCGACCGTCCCCTCGTGGGTGAGCCACTGCTCGCTGTCGCAGGTCACGACGATCCCGGTCTCCGTGCCGCCGTAGTACTCGAGGATGATCGGGCCGAACCATTCGATCATCCGTTGCTTGACGTGGCTCGGGCACGGTGCCGCCGCGTGGACGACCGCCTGCAGCGAGCTGATGTCGTAGCGGTGCTTGATCTCGTCGGGCAGCTCCAGTAGGCGGACGAACATCGTCGGCACGACCTGGGCGTGGGTGATCCGCTGCTCCTCGATCAGCTGGAGGAATTCCTCGGCGCCAAACCGCGGCATGATCGTCAGGTCGATCCCCAGCGCGACCGCGAACAGCCCCTGGGCGTTCGGCGCCGCGTGGTACATCGGCGCGGTGATGATCGTCTTCATGCCCGGACGCAGACCCATCCCCGCGAGCGTCGCCATCGCCACCTGCTGTGAGTGCTCGGGCGACATCGCATTGCGGATCACGCCCTTCGCGAGCCCGGTCGTTCCGGACGTGTAGATCAGGCTGAGCGGCGCGCTCTCGAGCGGCTGTGCATAGGGCTCATGGTTCAGCAGCCAGTCATCCAGCAGCTCGTGACGGCCCGTCGGCGGGCTGGCGCCGTACGCCTGCGCCTGCTCGGAGCGGACCGGCACCTCGATCAGCGGCACCCCGTCCGGCAGCACCTTCTCGACGTCGTCGACGAAGCAGCTGTTGACGAACGCCGCGCGCGATCCGCTGTGGGTGAGAACGTGGCGGAGCTCGTCGCCGCGCCAGTGCCAGTTGACCGGCACGGGGACCGCGCCGAGCAGGCCGCAGGCGGCGCTCAGCAGCAGGAAGTCGGGGTCGTTGCGGATCACGATCGCGACCCGCTCGCCGAACTGCACGCCACTCGCCGCGAGCGCCCCGGCGAGCACCGCCGCACGCTGCTTGAGCTCATTCTGCTCGACGATGCGATCGCCGATCCGAATCACGGGGCCGTCACTCACGCGCGGCAACTTATCGCGATACGGTTCCGACCGTGCGGGGGAACGTGCGTTTGCAACCCGGCAGTCGACTCGACTCTGAGTCACTTTTCCACGCCCACGGTCGAAAAGTGACTCAGAGTGCAGAAGCCGTGCATCCCCAACCACGCAGCGACTACGCCTCGACCACGGGGAGCGCGCCCGCGAGAAGCTCGCCGGCCGTCGCGTCAAGCGTCACGAGCTGACCCTCGAGCGGGGTCAGCGTGCCGGCGCCGCAGCCGACGACGCACGGGACGCCGAGCTCGCGGCTGACGACCGCCGCGTGGGAGGTGGCGCCGCCGATCTCGGTCAGGATCCCGCGGACGACCGCCATCGCGCGGACGTCGTGGGGATTCGTGGTCGGCCGCGCGAGGATCACGTCCTCGCCGTCGAGCGCCCGCATCTCCGCGTCTTCGACGTCGGTGACGATCACGCCCGAGACGATCCCCGGACACGCCGGCCGGCCCGAGGCGAGCACGGCCGCCCCGGCGCGGGCAGCGTCATCGACATGCGGCCCGCCATCGGTGCCGGAGACCTTGGCATTGCGGCACTGGAGCAGCCACAGGTGGCCGCTCTGAACCGTGAACTCGATGTCCTGGGCGGTGCCGGCCGACTGATCGAGCCGGCGCGCGAGCTCGAGTAGCTGGGAGTGCGCTTCGGGCAGTGCGTCCGCCATCGCCGCGAGCGGCAGCGGGTCGAACGCGCCCGAGACGACGTCCTCGCCCTGACCGCGGGGCAGCCACTCGCCATAGGGCTGATCGGTGGCGCCGGTCGGGTCGCGGGAGAACAGCACGCCCGTGCCCGACTCTGAGTCGAGGTTGCCGAACACCATCGCCTGCACGGTGACGGCGGTGCCACCGTCACCGGGAATCCCGCGCTCGGCGCGGTAGGCGACGGCGCGATCCGACTGCCACGAGTCGAACACGGCGGCGATCGCACGCTGCAGCTGCTCCCACGGCTCCTCGGGAGCGGCCACGCCGACCACCTTCTCGAACTGCTCGAGGAACCGCCGGCGCGTGTCGGCTGCGTAGTCGGGATCACCGCTGGCGGCGGCGAGCGCCTCCTGCACCTCGTCGGTCATCCCGAGGTTGAGCACCGTGTCCATCATCCCCGGCATGCTCGTCGGCGCGCCAGAGCGAACGGAGACGAGCAGCGGCTCCGAGCCGCGTCCGAAGGTGCGGCCGGTTTCGGCCTCGAGCCTGTGCATCGCCGCCGGCAGCTCGTCGAGCACCTCGCGCGGCACGGCCCCGCCGGCCTGGTAGTAGCGGCCGCACTCGTCGGTCGTCAGGACGAAGGCGGGCGGCACCGGAATCCCGTGGCGGAGCATCTCGGTGATGCTCCACGCCTTGCCGCCGAGCGCATCGCGCCCGGCATCGAGCGCGCCTGTCAGAGCCAGGACGGGCATCTACTCGGCCCTCCCACTCGCGGCTTCGGCCTCGCGCGACAACCCAGCCAGCGAGATCAGCTCCTCGTGGAGCTCGAACCAGACGGTGTGGTAGCTGTCGATCAGCGGGCGCAGCAACCAGGTGTGATCGCCGGCGCGGACCCGGTCAAGCGCGTCCTGCAGGCGTGAGCCGTAGGGCGCGAGCCGCGGCACGAGCTCGGCCGCCCGCGCGACCACGGGGGCGACGCGCTCGTGGATATCCGGCAGGCGGTCGAGCACCTCCTGGTCGTAGGCGAGGTCGGAGTGATCGTTGGGCTCGCCGTCCCGCAGCTGCCAGTCGGACGCGAGCTGCTTGAAGTCGCCGTTGACCGGGGTGAAGTCGTCGTAGACGACGGCGATAGCCTCGGTGTCGACGCCCGCGCGCTCGCGCGCCAGCAACTCGGTCTGGCGCTCGCGGCCCGGCGGCAGCAGCATGTACGCGCCGCCGACCTCGCGGGCCTCGCCGGAGGAAACCAGCCCGCCGACAACCGTGCTCACGGCGCCGGTGTCCAGTCCGGTCGCACCCGTGATCTCATCGACTCCGGCCCGCCCTTTCAGACGCAACGCTCTCAGCACCGCCAGTTCATCACTCATATCAACACGCTCTCTTTCGTTGCTCGTTCAAGAACCTGCACTTCGCCCCGGGCGCCGTCGACCAGCAGGCGGTCACCGGATCGAATCTGGGCGGTCCCGTCGCGGGTGCCGATCACGCACGGGATCCCGAGCTCACGGGCGACGATCGCGCCGTGGCTGATCGGACCGCCGATGTCGATCACGAGCGCCGCCGCGAGCATCATCGTCGAGGCCCAGCTCGGGTCGGTCGTGCGGCAGACGAGGATCTCGCCGGGATCGAGGGGGTCGTCGGTCTGCGGGTCGAGCACCACGCGTGCGATCCCTTCGACGACCCCGGGGCTGACCGGGGTGCCGGTGACGACGGCGGGCCCGGCGTCGACGTCGCGGTCGGCGCGCTCGCCCGAGCGCTCTTCTGATCGGACCGGGTACGGCACGGGCACGCCGCTGAACAGATCCGGGATGTCGAGCGTCCGGTACTCGTCGTGGACCGCTCGGCGCGCTGCCACCAGCTCGCCCACGTCGGTGGGTGGCGCGGGCGCCAGCAACTCCGCAAGCGTCAGCATGAACGCGTCCTCGGGCGCGGCCAGCAGGCCGTCCGACGCGAATCCGGCGCCGAGCTCCAATGCCGCGGCGCGCGCCGCGTCGACGCATTGCAGGAACGCG
Source organism: uncultured Solirubrobacteraceae bacterium (assembly GCA_963712675.1). Taxonomy (GTDB): domain Bacteria; phylum Actinomycetota; class Thermoleophilia; order Solirubrobacterales; family Solirubrobacteraceae; genus Palsa-465. The sequence goes on along the minus strand of CAVQJF010000008.1, from coordinate 224,835 downwards.
GCCTTGCCGGTCCCGCGCAGCGGGATGAAGCGCGCCGCGAGGCGGGCGACGACGCGAGCCGGTGGCCGCCGGACCGCGGGCAGCGCTGCGAACAGCTCGGCCTCGGCGCGCTGGCGCTCGACGCTCCGCTCGCGCTCCACTCGGCGCGGGTCGCGTTCTTCGCCCATCTCCCGATAGGAGCGCAGCAACCCTTCGAGCGGCTCGCGACGCAGGCGCCACACGCGCGCCGACAGCTCGCCCTCGTCGGGGCCGTGGTAGCCGTGGCGGACGATGAACTGGTCAAGCTCCAGCCGCTCCCGGGAGACGTCCCACAAGTCGCTCACGACCTCCGTCTCCGCCATCGCGCCGTAGCCGGTCACGAGGCTGAGCTCGAGCCCGGGGCGGTCCGCGGCGAGCGCCGCCAGCCGCAGCTGCTCGTAGAAGGCCTGGCACAGCATCGCCACGAGCGTGTGCGGCCGCATCACGGCCTCAAAGCGCGCTGCCGCCTCGCGTAGCGCGGCGCGGGCGACGGTCGGCGAATCGAGTGCCCCGGGCCTGACGACTGCCTGCCACCACGGCTTGATTGGGGTGGTCGCGTCCTGTAGCCGGCGCGCCAGCCGGGCGGCGTTGAACGGCATCTTCACGGCGACCACCGGGTAGCGGGCGAGCACCCGCTCGCTGCTCACCCCCGGCCGTACCTGGCCGAAGATCTGCTCCTCGATCGCGTCGCCGCTCGTCCCCGGTATCCGGTCGCCGAGCCACCGGAACGTGTTCAGATTCGCTGACGCACGGCCGTAGAACACGTCCCACAGCCGATCCTCCGGGCGCGGCGAGGCGAGCACCTGGTCGCGGCGCAACACGCCCATGTCACAGAACGTCCGCTTCATCGCGCGTTCCGTCGTATCGCCGAAGAAGCTCCAGGTCAATGGCGTCACGACCCCGGGGATCGCCTCACCGGCGTTGATCGTCGACCACGCGACCTCGGCCGAGCACGTGGCCCGGTGGATCGGAGCACTCCCGTCCAGGTCAGGCATTGGCGGTGACCGCCTCCCGCACGGCCGCCCCGGGCACGGCCGGCCGCGTATGCGCGACGAACCCGTCCTGCTTGAAGGCCTTGAGCATCGTCTTGGCGGCGTTCATTCCGGGCATACCGTTGATGCCCGCGATCGGGTGGGTCCCGGAGCCACTGAGATAGAGCCCTGGGATCGGTGTCTTGTATCCGCCCAGTCCCATCGCCGGGCGGGCGGGGCCAAACCGCGTGATGATCGGGTCGACGTGGTAGACGTTCCCGTCGGGGGCGCCGAACCGCTGCTCGAGGTCGTGCGGGGTCAGCGTGCGCCGCGCGATCTCGAACTCCTCGAGCCCCTCGTAGTACTGGTTGCAATCACTGATCACGCGCTGCTCGATCTGGCTGCGGACGGTGTCCCAGTCCTGCTTGGGGCGGCACGGAACGAGCCCTGACCAGAACCACCAGGTGTCGTGACCCGCCGGCGCCATCTGCGGGTCGAACGCTGTCGTCACCTGGCTGAGACCGGGGATCATCTCCGGGACCTCGCCTCGGGCGGCCGCCTCGCCCGCGATCAGGCTCTGCTCGTGGGTCGACCAGGTGACGCACGGAAGCCGCAGATCGACCGGATCCCCGGCCAGGTTGCTGGCGCGCCACGCCTGGTGCAGGGGAAGCGACACCTTGCCCTTCAGCGCGACGTTGATCTTCGTGTTCCCCCACCCGGTCGAGCTCGTCGGGATCTCCCTCGCGGCGTTCGCGATCCGTTCCGGCAGCAGTCCGGCCGGCAGCATCTTGTTGAGCACGATCGACGGACCACAGGCGGTCACCACGGCGCGGCTTGCCTCCACCTCCTCGCCGCCGTCAAGCGCGACGCCGCAGACCCGCCCGCCGCGGACGATCAGCTCCTCCACCGGGGCGCTACAGCGCACGCGGCCGCCGTACGCCTGCAGGCAGCGGATCAGCGCTGCCGGAAATCCGCCGGTGCCGCCCTCGAACATCGCCACGCCCCACTTCTGCAGCACGCCCAGGTAGATCAGCGCCCAGCCCGACATGTCCGATGCGAACGGCATGAACGGCAGGTTCACGGTCAGCGGACCGCGCACCATCGGATGCTCGAATCGCTCCTCGATCGCCTGCTTCTGCGAGATGCTCGCCCAGCGGACGATCTCCCGCAGCTCCTTGCGGCCCTTCGCAACGGCCCGCAGGGTCGCGAGCACGTTGCCGAGCTCCGGCCGCACTGGGTTGGTCTGCATCAGCGGCAGCCCCATCGACGTGGCCGCGGCGATGACGTTCGACAGCTCGATCCACGCGGCCGCATCCCGCCGCGAGAAGCGCCGGATCTCCTCGACGGTCCGCATCGGATCGCGCCACATGGCGATCGATTCGCCCTCGGGTCCGAGGTGCACATGCGCGGGGTCGATCACGCGCTGGCGCAAGCCGAAGCGCGAGGACAGCTCCAGCTCGGCGTCGATGTTCGTGGTCCGGAACAGCGACGCGTGGATCGACGCCTCGTTGATCAGGTGGTCGGGCGCCTCGGGCGCCATCGGGTTGGTGGACGTCATCCCGCCGGGTGTCGCCCACCGCTCGACGACGAGCACGTCGACGCCCGCCTTGGCCAGGTAGCAGGCAGCGACGAGTCCGTTGTGGCCCGCGCCGACGACGATCACTTCCGCCCCGCGTTGACGACCGTTAACAGCTGCCATGCGCTCCATTCCCGCCTCGCACCGTGTTCACCGGACGCGATCTTACAGGGTGTCTGGACAAAATGCACGCCTGTGTGGTAGCGTGGCCTCGCGGTGGACGGGCCCACGAGGAGACGGAGCTGAGCTTGGCAATCGCGCAGTCGCAAACGCCGGCGATCGAGCACGCCGACGGCTGGGATTCGATCCATACGCCTGGCGGGCCCGATGAGCATTGGTCGACCGACAACATCGGCGAGGCGATGCCGGGCGTCCTGTCCCCACTCGGCTGGTCGGTGTGGGGCACGTCCGGCAACAGCATGGTGCTCGAGATCGCCTACCGGCTGGGCGTCTTCAGCCGCTCCGAGTATCAGACCGACCATCGCTACGTGCGGATCTTCTTCGGCCGGGCCGCGCTCCAGGTCGAGTACCTGGCGCGGGTGGGCGATCGGATGCCCGGCACGACCGGCGAGGAGGCGGTCAAGGGCATCTTTGGTCGCGCCCCGGAGGAGATGGTGTGGCATCCGACGCGACGTCGCTACCCGTTCGTCGCCGCCAAGTTGCCGGGCGTATTCGTCCGCGTCCCGAAGCAGATCAGGGCGGTAGCGGCGGACACCGACACGTGGTGGCGCTCACAGGTGCCGCAGTTCAACGAGCTCTCCATCCCCGCTGCACAGGCGCTGTTCGCAACGGCGACCAAGCGCTTCGACCGAGCCCTGATGCTGCAGTCGATCGGCCTACTCAGCGTCGTGCAGCCGCTGTACGAGGCGCTCGCCGCTGTCGTCGAGAAGGCCGGAGTCGGGGATGTCGCGATCCTCAGCGGGTCGGGCGGCGCCGAGATGGCGATCGTCGGCGACATCTGGAAGGCCTCGCGCGGCGAGCTCACACTCGACGCCGTCGTCGCCAACCACGGCTTCCACGGCCCGCGCGAAGGCGATATTTCCGCACGGGTGTGGCGCGAGGATGCTGCCCCGCTCGAGCGGATGGTCACCGAATACGCGGCGCAGGACGAATCCGCGAGCCCGCTGGCCCGCGAGCAGCGCAACGCCGCGCAGCGGGTGGAGATGCAGCGCGAGCTGATCGCCGCGGTGCCGCGCTTGCAACGTCCCGCGGTCGCGCTGCTCCTCAGGCTCGCGGCCGCCCGGATCCCGATGCGCGGGGTCGCGAAGCGCGCGTTCCTGCAATCGCTTGACGTCGGGCGGGGCGCGGCGCGTAGGGCCGGCGAGCACTTCGCGGCGCAGGGCAAGCTCGAGGACCCCGAGGATGTCTTCTACCTGACGACCGAGGAGTGGGCCGGGACGTTACCGGCGGACGTCAAGGAGCTGGTCGCGCGGCGACGGGTGCGGCGGGCCGAGTACGAGCAGCTCAAGCTCCCGAGTAACTGGAGGGGAACGCCGGTGCCGATCCCGGCTGCGGGCGACGCCGACGCCGAGCGGACGCGGGACCTGAGCCCGATCACCGGGCTCGGAGTCAGCGCCGGCGTCGTCGAAGGGACCGTGCACGTCGTCACCGATCCGGCCTTTGCCGACATCGAGCCCGGCGCCGTGCTCGTCTCCTCGACGACCGATCCGAGCTGGTCCTCGATCATGTTCATCTCGGCCGCGCTGGTCGTGGACATCGGCTCCGCGCTCAGCCACGCGGCGGTCGTGGCGCGCGAGCTCGGCGTGCCATGCGTTGTCAATACGCGTACCGGCACCGAACGGCTGCGAACCGGCGATCGGGTCCGGGTCGACGGCGACCGAGGCACCGTCGAGATTCTCTAATATGCGAACGATCGCTAACACGCGGGAGGAGCGAGTCAAGTGAGCAACAGGAAGACGCAGATGTTGTGCCTGTGGTGCGGCCCGGTCGGGATCGCGTTGTTCCTGATCGCGTTCTGGCCGCTGGCCGGCCTGCTCCTGCCCGTGCCCTCACCGCACTGGAGCGCCGCCCACATTCAGCACCTGTACCTCACCCACACCGACCTCAAGCGACTCGGCTTCATGCTGTTCATGGTCGCCGGCACGCTGACCGGCCCGTTCGCCGCGGCGATTGCGACGCAGATGAAACGGATCGAGGGCGAGCACTCACCGCTGACCTGGACACAGCTCGGGATGGGCATGATCGGCACGCTGCTGTTTCTGTTCCCGTGCTTCTTCATGCAGGCGGCCGCCTTCCGTCCGTACCGCGACCCGCAGCTGACGCTGCTGATCAACGATGTCGCGTGGCTCCCGTTCATTGGCGCGTTTGCGCCGGCGGTGATCCAGTGCCTCGCGATCGGGACCGCCTGCTTCCGCGATACCGAGGCGAAGGTATTCCCGCGGTGGCTCGGGTACTTCAACATCTGGTGCGGGCTGACCTTCCTCCCGGCGGCACTGATCTACTTCTTCAAGAACGGTGCGTTCGCCTGGAACGGTGTGTTCTGCTTCTGGCTCCCGCTGAGCGTGTTCACGACCTGGTTCATCGTCATGTTCGTGATGACGCGCCGCGCGATCATCCGTCAGGACGAGGACACCGCGCCGGTGGCGCGCGCGGCTGCTGCCGAGATCCCGGTGCCGGCATAGCCGACGTGTCGACGCTCGCTGAGGCAACGGCCGGCCGCGAGAACGGCCGCGGCGAGTACACACCGCGGCGCGAGCGGGTTCGCCACGTGCCCGGCGAGGTCGGCACATGGGTGTTCATCCTCGGCGACATGAGCGTGTTCGCGCTGCTGTTCGGGATCTTCATCTACTACCGGGGCAAGCAGCCGCACCTGTTCCAGACCTCCCAGCTGACACTCCACAAGAGCTTCGGCGTGATCAACACGCTGCTGCTGCTGACGAGCTCGCTGTGCGTCGTCACGGCCGTGCGCGCGGTCAGGGCCGGCGCCCGAAAGCTGCCCCAGTATCTGCTCGGCGGCGCGCTCGTTTGCGGGCTCGGGTTCACGCTCAACAAGTTCCTCGAATGGGGCGGACTGCTGTCAGCCGGACATAAGCCGGCGAGCAACAACTTCTACATGTATTTCTTCGTGCTGACCGGGATCCACTTCTTCCATCTGCTGATCGGGATGGCGGTGCTGGTGACGCTGATCGTGCTGACGCGAAAGGAGACTCTGTCCGAGAAGCAGTTCGCGTTCGTCGAGGGCGGCGCTTGCTTCTGGCACATGGTCGATCTGCTCTGGATCGTGCTGTTCGCGCTTCTGTACCTGGTGCACACGTAGATGGTGTCGACGCTCGCAGGCCTGCTGAAGACGCGGATCACGCTGATCTGGCTCGTGCTGATCGCCGCCACGATCACCTCGCTGCTGCTCGGGACCGACAACCTCCTCAGCGCCGTGAAGGCCGCAAGCGTCCTCGTGATCGTGGTCGCGTTCATCAAGGTCAGGTTCGTCGGGCTGTACTTCATGGAGCTGCGCGACGCGCCGATCCAGCTGCGGCTGATCTTCGAGGGCTACTGCCACGTCGTGTGCGCGGCGCTGGTCGTGATGTTCCTCGTGGCGAAATAGGGACGGCGGCTGCGTGGCGGCTCAGCGCCGGTCGCGTGCTCGCCCGCTACTTGACCGGCTTGACCGGCCAGTCGAGCGTGACCGAGCCGTCCTTGGTGGTGACGACGATCTGGACCGTGAGCGGGACGCCGAGCGACTCAGCTGGGAACGTGACCTTGTTCGCCAGCTTCCCGCCCGTGAGCTTGTGGTACGGCGGCACCTCTTTGCCCTCGACGGTCCCGCTGAACAGGAACTCGGTCAGCACCTTCCCCGCGAGCGGCTGGCCCGCCGCGTTCGTCGCCTCGACGAAGTACTGCCACTTGACCTTGATCTTCGGGCTGTGGTCCTGGCCGCGGAACTCGACCTTCATCTGACCTGATGTCTTCGACACGTACGGGCTCGGCAGCGACGCAATCGCCGGCGTGGCGTGCGTGGTCGTCGTCGTCCTCGGGTGCGTGGTGGTCGTCGTCGTCGAGCTCGTTGTCGTGGTCGTCGTCGACGACGTCGTCGTGGTGGTCGTCGTCTGCGTGTGCGACGGGGCCTTCTTCTTCTTCTTTGTCTTCGCGGGCGCGCTCTTCTTCTTGTTCGACGGCGGCGGTGTCGTTGCCGTCGAGGAGCTCGTGGTCGTCGACGCGACCGCCGCGACCGATGAGGTGGTGGTCGAGCTCGAACCGCACGCGGCCAAGCCGAGCGCGAGCGGCACGGCGACCAGGACAGCGACTCCCGTTCGCGTCTTCACATCAAACAGATTAACGGTTCGGCGAGTCGGGCAAGGCCGGATCACGTAGATCTCGAACGCCAAGCCGATCGCGCCGGCGGCGGCGAAGCACTTGGCCGCGGGGGTCTTGGCCCGCGTGACGTCCTCGGCCGTTGTGCGCGTAGCCTCCCGCCGGCGAGCTGTGAGCCGTGGTGCCGTAGTCGCGATCGGGGTTGATATGTTAGCGAGCGTTCACGTACGATACAAAGCATCCGGAATGGCGTTTGAGGCGCTGACGTGGGGACCCGACGACGGGCCGCTCGCGCTGTGCCTGCACGGCTACCCGGACACGGCGTGGACGTGGCGCCACCTCGGCCCGGCGCTCGCTTCGCAGGGATGGCGGGTCGTCGCGCCGTTCATGCGCGGCTACGCGCCCACGGACCTCGCACCCGACGGCTGCTATCAGGTTGGCGCGCTCGCGCGCGACGCGATCGAGGCGCACGCGGCCCTCGGCGGCGACGAGCGCGCGGTGCTGATCGGGCACGACTGGGGCGCGCTCGCCACGTACGTGGCGAGCGCAGTAGAGCCGGCGGTGTTTCGCCGCGTCGTCACGATGTCGATCCCGCCCGGCCGGGCGCTCCTTGGACCGGCGCGCTCCCCGCGGGCGTTGCTCGCCGACCTGCCGCTCGTCGCCCGGCAGCTGCGATGCAGCTGGTACATATTGTTCAACCAGCTGCCCGGGATCTCTGAGCGCGCGCTCGGAGCGCTGATCCCCAGGCTCTGGGCCGCCTGGTCGCCGGGCTTCGACGGGGACGACGACATCGCGCGTGCGTTCGACGCGCTATCTAGCGATCAGCGAAGGACGGCTGCGCTCCGCTACTACCGCGCGCTGGTGCAGCCGTGGTACCGGCGCAAGCGCTACGCGGCCGAACAGCGACAGCTGTTTCGAACACCACGATGCCCGGTGCTGTATTTGCACGGCGCGCAGGACGGCTGCATGCTCTCGGAGTGGGCGCAGCGCTCGCGTGACGAGTTACCGATCGGGAGTGAGGTGGCCGTTGTGGCGGGTGCCGGCCACTTTCTCCAGCTCGAGCGCCCAGAGTTCGTCAACGAGCGCATCGCGCGGTTCATCGCGCAGTAGGGTCCGCGCCATGGGAAACCTCATCGGCACATCCACAGCAGAAATCAACGCGCCCGCTGACAAGGTCTGGGCGCTCGTAGAGGACGTCGAGGTCGCGCCGGAGTGGCAGGGCGGGCTCAACGGGCTGACGGCGCTCGACCGAGACTCGCAGGGGCGCGCGACGCGATGCGAGGTCGCGGCCGACATCAAGGTCCGGACGGTGAAGACGATCGTCCGCTTCAACTACGACGGCGCGCCGACGCGGCTGACCTGGTCGCAGGAGAAGGGCGATCTCAAGTCGGTCGACGGCAGCTGGGAGATCGAGGACCTCGGGGACGGCAGGACCCGGGCCACGTATCGGGTCGAGGTCGACTTCGGACGGATGCTCGGCGCGCTCGTCCGCGGCCCGATCGTCGGCGTGATCCGCAACATGCTCGCCGAAGCGCGAGCAGGCGAGCTGAAGGCCAGGATCGAGGCGTAGACTCCTACGTGGAGGGCGCTGGACCGGCTAGCGCCCGGGATCCGAGGGGGTAGCAGATGAAGCCGCTGTCAGCCGAAGAGCTGCAGATGAATCAGCAGGCCGCGAGCGTCGCGGCGTCGGTCTTGTCCGAGGCCGTTGAGGCAGCCACCCGTTGCGAGCAGGCCACGACCGACATGATGGCCGGCGCCGCCGGCGTCGGGGCGATCAACCGGGGCATGATGCGCGGCATGAAGGCGTTCGGCGGGGCGATGATGCCGAGCATCGGCGGGATGTCGAAGGAGCTCGAGGGAGGCGGCCTGCCGAAGAGCTTCGTGCTCGCCGTCACAGCCGACAAGGTCTGCGCGATCGAGGACAAACACGACCACGACACGCTCGTCGCCGGCAAGGTTCTCAAGTCGTGGGACCGCCAGGGCTTCCTGGCCAAGCTGAGCCCGCAGGGGATGAACGCGATGAACGGGGTCCCCGATGACCGGCAGATGATCATCCTCTACCTCCCGATCGAAGGCGGAAAGAACCGCTATCTGCAGGCCGCGGCACGCAACACCGCCGCGGCGGGCTCGCCAGGGATGCCGCACAAGGTTGTGGTCGGGACCGACGCGCCGAGCCAAGGATTGATCGACGCACTCGTCACGGCCGGTAGCGCTGTCCCGAACATCATGATCGGCGGCCAAAGTCTCCAGGACATGATGGCCCAGGCTCAAGGGGCCGCGGCGGCAGCGATGGCCCAAGCACCCGGGAGCGCGGCCCCCGCCGTCGACCCGACGGAGCGCTTGAGCAAGCTGGCGGACCTCCACCAGCGCGGCGTGCTGACCGATGAGGAATTCGCCGCCCAGAAGGCGAAGATCCTCAGCGAGATGTAACTGGCGCCAGCAGGCTACTCCAGATATACTGAGTGTCCGGACATCCTGTCCGGACGCTCGCTATGCGCCAGTTCACCTCGGTAGACGCCCAGTTCATCGCCGCCGAAGATGGTTGCGTTCACGGCCACGTGACGGGCCTGGCCGTGTACGAGGGCGGGCTCACGACGGAGGCGATCAGAGACGTGATCGCCTCACGGATCCATCTGGTGCCACCGTTCCGCCAGCGGATGGTCTCCGTGCCGTTCGGCCTCGACCTCCCGTACTGGGTCGAGGATCCGCAGTTCGACATCGACAACCACCTGTTCGAGCACCAGCTGCCCGAGCCCGGGGACGATCACCAGCTCGCCGCGGTAACGGCCGAGGTGCTGGCGACGCCGCTCGACCTGTCGAGGCCACCGTGGGCGATCCACGTGATCCACGGCCTCAGCGGCGGACGCGTCGCCGTGGCGACGTCGATCCACCACTCGGCGTCCGACGGCGTCGGCATGGCGGAGCTGTTCGCGATCCTGCACGATCCCTCGCCCGAGGTCCGGTCGTTCGGTGGCAACGGCGCGGGCGCGCCTGCCGGAGCGGTCCCGAGTCGGCTGTCGATGTTCGCCCGCGGCGTCGCGGGGCTGCCGCGCCAGCCAGTCCGGTTCGTCCGCAGCTTCCCGCGCGCGCTCCCCCATCTGGACCAGGTTGTGACGCTCCGGGCGATGCCCGGCGTATTGCGTGCCGCCGCGCTCGGCCGGAGGTTCCTCGCCTCGAATGGCGACGGCGAGATGCTCGATGAGCCAACGGTGCTCGCGCCGCGGACGCGCACGACCGCGCGGATCTCAGGGCGGCGGACGGCGGCCTTCACCTCGACCTCGCTCGCCGAGGTCAAGGCGATCAAGAACCACTTCGGCGTCACGGTCAACGACGTCGTCATGGCGATCATCGCGGGCGCGATGCGCGAGTGGATGGATGAGCACGGTGAGCTTCCGGCTGAGCCGCTGGCGGCGATGGTGCCGATCTCGGTGCGGGCGCCCGACCAAGGCGGCGCGTTCGGGAACAAGATGGCGATGATGATCCCCGCGCTCCACACCGAGCAGGCCGACCCCGCGCGCCGGCTCGAGCTCACCCACGAGACGATGCGCTCCGCCAAGGAGCGCCATCAGGCGGTGCCGGCGACGCTGCTCCAGGACGCGAACCACTTCATCCCACCGGTGCTGCTCGCGCGAGCGGCGCGGGCCAGCGCGATCGTCGCCTCGAGTCCGCGGCGCGGCGCCGCGGCGAACGTCCTGATCTCGAACATCCCCGGCTCGCGCGTGCCGCAGTACATGGCCGGCGCGCGGCTGCTCGCCCACTTCCCCCTGTCGGCGATCTTCCACGGGCTCGGACTGAACGTGACGGTTGTCAGCTACGGCGATCAGGTCGACTGGGGCGCCGCCGGTGACCCGGACCAGATCGGCGACGCGTGGGGGTTGATCGACGACATCGTCCGCTCCCAGGCCGACCTGCTCGCGCTCGTGCCAGGCTAGGGCGCGCAGCTCGTTCGCGAGCCGGCTCGCTGTCCGGCCTCCATCGCCTCGACGGCGCGGACGTGATCGGCCAGCGCGACCGGCCCGACGGGGCCCGCGGGCAGTTCGACGACAAACGATGTCGTGCCGGGCAGCGTGTGGTTAGACCAGGCCGGCGCGGTCCCGGGCAGGAACGCCAGGCACGTCGCGCGGAGGTGGGCAAGCTCGGCGTAGCGCCGGGGTACCCCGCGATCGCCACCGGGCATGTCGACCAGGTCGAGGTGCTGGTGGTACCAGATCGTGACGGCGGGCTTGATCCGCCGGATCAGCCTGATCGCGACGCGAGTCTCGGGCTCGGAGGCCGGCCGCGGGCCCGAGTAGTACGTCGGGTCAGCGACCGGCCGCCACTGGTACGGGAAGTTGCGGTTCAACGCGCCGCACCGACGCGCTTGCCGGAGCAACCGTGGCGACCGCCGACGCCAACGCGCCGGCGATCCGCAGGGCGAGCCACGTCCGTCCGGGCACGTGGCCGACGCTATCAGCTGCTCAGGCTGCGATTTCGAGCTCGTCGGTCTCGAGCACGTCAATCGCGCGCCATGCTGCGGCGGCATCGGCGTAAGTCCCGAGCAGACGGGCGTCGCGGCCGTCGAACGTGTAGAGCTCGAGGCTGCCGTCGTCGCGCTCGGTCAGCAACAGGTCGGGGCCGAGCGTCGTGTTCTTGAGATCGGTCGCATCGGCGAGCCGGGGACCAATCTTGTTGTGTGCGGGTGTCATTTTTTTGATCCTCAGATTGGGTTGAAGTGCCCAGAACGTATGTTCCGCCTCCGAGGTCCAGATGTCTGTGGCGGCGCGCACACACGCCGCCTCGATGCGCTGGTGTCGCTACGCGCCGACTGGGGCCGCCGGTCGTGTGGCCGGGGGCGACGCCGCACGGGCGGTCCAGCGATGCGTAAACGATCGTTTCCCTACGAAGCAGACGAGGGCTTAGCGCCGGGTGGGCCCCCCGGCGCCCGGAAAACCGCACAAGGCCGCAGCCTGCTTGAACGCCGGCGACCGGATGAGCGACTCAGGGATCTGGAGGAACCCTCCGGCGCCGCCGAACGCAATGCCGCCGCCGGGGGATTCCGCCGTGCGTCCGGGAGCGCGCCCGGGCGCTGTCGGCTGGCCGGCGGTCGGGTCGGGGAACGTCGTCAGACCGTGAGCTCGCATGCATTCAGACAGCTTGACGAGCTGGAGATGCCGGCTCTCGCTGTCCTGTCCGCCGGTCGGCGGGCCACCACCAGGCAGCAGCTTGAAGCACTGTTTCTGAGCGGCCTGGAACGCCGGCGACTGGGGATTGACACCCGGGCCGATCTGGATGCCGCCGCCGGCGCTCGGGTCGGGGAAGTTGGGGACACCGTGGGAGCGCATGCACGCGGAGAACTGAAGCCGACTGTTGGCGCTCGCGCTAGGGCCGTTGTCGTTCTTGGTAGACGATCCGCAAGCGGTCAGCGCCACGCCACAGCCGACGACGACGACGACGACGACGACGACGACGATGGTGTGTCTCAGCGGACTCAACGCCGAGAGTTGTAGCCGACGCCGGATAACACGGAGGTAACGCCGGAGTAGGGCTGCTACGAGCCCCCGTGCGAATGCTCAGGGTGGCTAACGATCGTTGGCGAGCGGCTACGTGCGCGGCTTGCGACCGAGGCGCCGGGACCAATCGTTGGCGCCGAGCAGGCGGATGAGCTTGGCTCCTTGCGACCGACCTACCGAAGCAAGTGCTCAAGAGCGCGATCGTCGGCCGGAACGCCAGTCCACTCGCCCGGGTGGCGGTCGATGTCGTCAAGCGCCCGCCATGCGGCGGCGGCATCGGGGAACCAACCGAGGCGTTGCGCCCTGCCGGCGAGCACGAGGTGGATTTCAAAGCCTCCGTCGGGGGTCTCGTGCATGACGATGCCCTGGCCGACGATCGCGTGGCGGATCTCGAGCGAGTCGAGCGGCAGGTCGGCTGGTGGGTCCGGCGGAAGCGCACCGCCAGACGCGGGAAGGGGTCTGCGCATCGGTATCTCCTTTATCTACCCCTATAGTACATCTGTCTAGACACTCGTCTAGTCACTTGTTTCACAAGGTCTTCGTCCTTAGACTGGAAGAGATGGCTGACCACAGCTCCCGAGCTCCGACCCGCCCCCGACGCGAGCGGTCTCGGGCAACGCCGGTGCGGCGCGATGATTCGCGGGACGTCCGAACGGCGATGCTCGACGCCACCGAGGGGCTGCTAGCCGAGCGCCCGCTCGACGAGATCACGGTGTTCGACGTGATCGCGGGTGCAGGCGTATCACGGGCGACGTTCTACCTCTACTTCGAGTCGAAGAACGCGGCCGTGGCGGCGCTGGCAGAGGATGTGATCGAGCGGATCTACGCCGATCTGTGGGAGCCGTTCATCACCGGGGCCGAGCCGCCCTCGGAGCTACTTCTGACCCAGCACTTCATCGAGACGATGGCGATCTGGCGTGAACACCGAGCCGTGCTGATGGCCGCCGCCGGCGCGTGGCGCGCCGACCCGAACGCGTTCTACCAGTGGGGCGCGCTGTGGACGCGCTTGGTGAACGACACGACCGCGTACATCGAGCGCGCCCGTGAGGCAGGGCTCGCGCCGGCCGGCCTAGACGCCGGCGCTCTCGCCGCGACGCTGGTCTGGCTCGATGAGAGCGCCCTGTATCTCGCGTTCACCGGCGGCTCCCCCCAGCTCCGCGACGACGACCTGCTCGCCGCGACGCTCGCAGCGGTCTGGATGCGGGCGATCTACAGCGCCGCGCCGTTCAAGTAATCAGCGGCCGTAGATCCACCGCACGGCCCGGGCCATCAGCTTCGAGCGCCACGGGCGGTACGGGAACATGTGGAAATCGCGCTTCGGCGCGAGCGGCGTGAACAGGATCGACTGCGTATGGCAGTACTTGCGGATCCCCGACGGGCCGTGGCGGACGCCGATCCCCGACTCCTTCCAGCCGCCCATCGGAGCATCGAAGACCGTGTAGTTGACCTGCGAGTCGTTGATCGTCACCGCGCCGGCCTGCAGACGGCGCGCGATCCGCTCGCCGTTCGCCATGCTCCGCGTGTAGACGCTCGCCTGCAGTCCGTACGGAGAATCGTTGGCGAGCCGGATCGCCTCCTCGGCGTCGCGCACCTTCATGATCGGCAGCGTCGGGCCGAACGTCTCCTCGGTCATACAGGCCATCGAGTGGTCAACGTCAGTGAGCACCGTCGGCTCGAAGAACCGCCCGTCGCCCGGGCGGCGGTGGCCACCGGTGGCGATCGTGGCGCCACGCTGCCGGGCGTCGTTGACGTGGCGCTCGACGATCTCGAGCTGGGGGCCGTACGTGATCGCGCCGACGTCCACCTCGCCCGGACCGGCGGCCGGACCCTGTCGGAGGCCATTGACGATCCCGACGACCTTCGAGACGAACTCGTCGTAGACCGGCTCCTCGACGTACACGCGCTCGACGGAGATGCAGATCTGCCCGCTGTTGTTCATCGAGTAATACGCGGCTGCGTTGGCGGCGCGGTCGACGTCGGCGTCGGCGCACACGATCAGCGGGTCCTTGCCGCCGAGCTCGAGCGACACCGGCGTGAGCGTTCTGGCCGCGCGCTCCATGACTGCCTTGCCGGTGCGGGTCGAGCCGGTGAACATCACGGAGTCGCACTCGTCGATCACGGCCTCGCCGGTCTCACGGCCGCCGGTTGCAACCTGCAGCACGCCCTCCGGGATCCGGGACGCGTCCATCATCTCCGCGATCAGCAGCGCCGTCAGCGGCGTCACCTCGGAGGGCTTCAGGACGACGGAATTGCCCGCCATCAGCGCCGGCACCGCATCCAGGAACACGTTCACCAGCGGGTAGTTCCACGGGCCGATCACGCCGATCACGCCGATCGGGCTGTAGCGGATCACGACCTTGCGGCCGAGCGCGAACGGCGAGCGGCTGCGGAGCTTCTCGTCGGCCAGGTACTTCGGCGCCATCTTCGCCCAGAAGCCGAAGCTCTGCGCCGAGACACTGATCTCGACCTGGCCGTCGTCGCGCGTCTTGCCGGACTCGGCGCAGATCGTGTCGAGCATCCGGGCGCTGTTGTCGATCAGCCACTTCTGCGCCGCGTGAAAGATCGCCCCTCGGCCGCGAAAGCCGAGCGCCTCCCAGCCGGGTTGGGCCGCCCGGGCGTCCGCGACCAGTGCCGCGACCGCGGTGGCGTCGAGCGAGGGCACGCGCCGGATCAACTCCCCGGTCGCGGGGTCGCGGACCTCCAGGGGCGCCGGCTGCGGAACAGAATCGAGCGGCGAAACGGCGGGCGCGCTTGCCTCCATTGATCCAGATCGTACAATATGTCTTGACACGCCGCCAGGGCATTCGCAATCGTGTGGATGTCCTTCGCTGTCCGTACGATCTGTCCAGACCCAATGCCCTCAATCACCCGCAGCAGCCAGAGTTCACGAGCGCAACGGCGTGAGGAGATCCGCGACCGGTTGCGGACCGCCGCGGAGGAGCTGATGTCGGCGGACGAGAGCTACACCGAGCTCAGCGTCGAGCGGATCGTTCGCGAGGCCGGGATCTCGCGCGCCACGTTTTACGTCTACTTCGAGGACAAGGGCGACCTGCTGCGCGCGCTCGCCGAGGATTTCATCGAGCGGATCCTCGTGGCCGCGGCGGCGTGGTGGGAGCTGCCCGCCGACGCGACGAAGGCCGACCTACGGGCTGCGATGCGCGCGATCTTCGACGCGTATCTGCCGCATAAGGTCGTCATGGCAGCGGTGGTCGAGGTCGCCTCGTACGACGCCGGCCTGCGACAGCTGTTCGGTGACCTCCTCGATCGGACGATCGCCGCCGTTGGCAACCACATCGCGACCGGCCAGAGCGAGGGCTCCGTCGAGCCCGGGCTCGATCCGCTGCGGACCGCGGCGTGGCTGACGTGGATGGCCGAGCGTGGGCTCTACCAGCTGGTGGCGCCGGCCAACCCCGCGGCGGTCGAGCGCCTGTTGGACGCCATCACCGACATCACCTGGAACACGCTCTACGCGACGACGCACTGATGCCATCGGTGACCCGAAAGAGCCACGGCAACCGCGCCCAGCGACGCGACGATGTTCGTCGACGGCTGCTGGCCGTCGTCGAGGAGCTGCTGAACCGCGGCGAGAGCTACGCCGAGATCTCCGTCGAGCGGCTCGTGTCGGAGGCGAAGCTGTCGCGCTCGACGTTCTACGTCTACTTCGAGGACAAGGGCGACCTGCTGCGCGCGTGGTTCGCGCAGGTGATCGAGGAGCTCGACGACGCGGCCGGCGGCTGGTGGCAGCTTGACGGCTCGGCGACCAAGGCCGACCTGCGCAACGCGCTCGCGCAGATCGTCAACACCTACCGGCCGCACACGACGCTGATGGCGGCGCTCTACGACATGTCCTCCTACGACGCCACTGTCCGTGACGAGGTCACGACGATGATGTCTCGCAACACGGGCGGTCTGAAACGACATATCCAGCGCGGCCAGAAGCAAGGCTGGATCGATCCCGACCTGCTGCCGGGCGAGACCTCATCATGGCTTACCTGGATGGCCGAGCGGGGCCAGCATCAGATGGTCCGGCTCGCCGACGACGCCGAGGTCGAGGCGCTGATCGACGCCTACGCCGACGTCGTCTGGAACACCCTGTACGCCTTCGCGCCCGCGCGCAACGGCGGCCGCAAGGCGCGCAAGTAGCGCCTCGCGACCAAGCGGGAACGGTGTTGGTTGCCCGCAGCTAATGACCGACGACCGGCGCCACGCCCGACGTCAGCACGGTGATCAAGAACAGGGTGATCGCTCCCGCGATTGCCGTGATCGTCAGCGCGCGGACGCTCCATGCGCGTCCGTCGTCACCGGGACGGTTCCTGGGCCGCCGGATCCGGAGGCGCGCGGGACGCCGTGTCGGTGGACTTGACGGCGCACTCGGCGGCGGGGTCGGCGGGTCGCTGGGCGGACGCGAGCTGGGCTCCGACGACGCACGTTGGCCGCGATCACGGGCGCGCACGAGTGCGGCGCGCACGTCCGTGAGCTCTCCGCGGGCGTGGGCGACCTCGGTCTGCGCGAGCACGACGTCGCTTTGCGCGACTCGGAGCTGAGAGCGGAGCCGCCCGAGCTCAGCTTTGAGGGCGTCGCGCTCTGATTCGAGCCGGTCGCGTTCGGCGATCGCGTGGTCGCGGACGGTGAGCGCGTTCTGGCGCTCGGCCGCAGCCCGGTCGCGCTCAGCCGCAGCCTGGTCGCGCGCCACGATCGCCTGATCACGTTCTGCGACCGCAGGGTGGGGCTCTGGCTCTGGCCGTGGCTCCGGCTCGGGGCGGGGCGGCGCCTCGGAACGGACCGGCCTCTTGCGGGCGGGCGACTTCGAGCGCCCCCGCTTGGCCCGCGCCGGCTTTGAGGTGGCCGGCTCCTCGGGCGCCACGACCTCTAGCAAGACCTCCTGCGCGCGGCCGCGGCCCGAGGCAGGAAGCGGCGGCGGCAGCTTGACAGCCAGATCGGGCGCGACCGACAGCTCGAAATTCTCCGCCTCGGCGACCGAACCCGACCACGGGAAGGCAGCGATCCAACGATCCGTGTCGGTCGGCGCCCATGGCTTGTGCTCGAGGTCCGCGAGCGCCCGGGTCTCGTGACCGTCGACGACGGCGCTCAGATTCGGCCGGATGAAGCGCCGGCCCCGAACGCCGACCCACCGGCCGGTGATCTGGAGCCGCTCATCGCCGGCAACAAACCCGTCCAGCTCGAACGCCGTGCTCGCCATCCTCAATTAGGTACCCGAATCCCGCGGAAACCCACCGATGGGTGATCTCATGCGCGAGGTTCGGCGCGGAGCAGGCGATCTGCCCGGCGGAAAACGCCGAACCTCGGTCAGCTGACGGCGGTGGGCTCCCGAGGCGGCGCGGTCGCCACGCCGTTCGCCGACGGTGCCGGGGCACTCGCCCGCCCGCGCGCGCCGCGACCGAGCGGAGAGCGACCACCGCTTCGGCCATCCCGCAGGACGGCCTCGGCCGCAAGCTTGCCCGGGAGCCCGCAGAGCCCGCCGGTCGGGTGCGTCCCGGCGCCACTCAGATAGAGGCCGGGGATCGGCGTGCGGTAAGCGCCGAAGCCCATCGCCGGCCGCAGCGGGCCGAACCGGAACAGCAGCGGGTCGACGTGGTAGACGTTGCCGTGGGGAGAGTTGAAGCGCTCCTCGAGCTCGGGGGCACCGAGCACGGTGCGGTCGATCTCGAGCTCGGGCAGGTCGTCGAAGTACTCGGCGCACTCGTCCATCACCTGTTTGGCGACGCGCTCCTTGACCTCTGCCCACGGCTCGCGCGGGAATACGGGGATCACGCCGGACCACAGCCAGAACGTGTCGCAGCCCTCGGGCGCCTGCGTCGGGTCGGTCGCGGTCGGGATCGTCACGCAGCCGATCGGGACCGGGTTCGGCCACTCGTCGCGCGTCACCTGCTCCCACCCCTCGACATGCTGCTCGAGCGTGTGCCAACCGAGCAGCGGATGGCGCAGATCGAGGCCATCGCCGCGCCACTGCTCGTGCCGCTTCAGCGACGTGCGTCCGCTCAAAGCGACGTTGATCTTCAGCGATGCAGCCTTCGCGAGCGCGGTCGGGATCCCCTCGGCCCGCTTCTGGAGTTTCGGATCCAGATAGCCCGCCGGCAGCAGCCTCGTCAGGGTGACCTTCGGGTTGCAGGACGTCAGCACGGCCTGGCTCGCGTACAGCTCCTCGCCGCCGACGAGCCGCACGCCCGCGACGCGGTTGCCGCGCATGATGAACTCCTCCACCGGCGCATCGCACCGGATCCGCCCGCCGTGGGACTCCAAGCAGCGCCCGAGCGCGTTCGGGACGGCCCCGGTGCCGCCGACGAACATCGCCGACCAGCGCGTCTTCTGGATCAGCCCGAGGTAGATCATCGGCCAGGCCGTGGCGTCGAGCGTCATCCGCAGGAACGCGGCCATCGCCGACAGCACGCCCTTGGTCAGCGGGTGCTCGAAGGTCTCGTCGAGGTACTCCGCGTGCGGCGCGACGCCGAGCCGGAGCATCGGCTCGAACAGCCGCGGCTTGCCGAGCGCTCGGCCGAGCCCCTTCAGCATCTCGAGCGACACCGGCCGCATCGGCTGCGAGCGCATATACGGCAGCAGGATGTCCATGATCACGTCGAGCATCTCCGACATCTCGGCCCAAGCGCGCGCGTCGTGCGGAGACACCCGGCGGATGTCCTCGATCGTCTGCTCGACGTTGCTGAACACGCCGATCGAGTCGCCGTCGGGCCCGAGCTGGACGTGCACCGGATCGACCGGGAGCGGGCGCAGGCCAAACCGCGCGAGCTCGAGATCCTCGGCGATCCCCGACGCCTTCCAGATCCCGGTGGCGTGGATCGCGCCCTCGTTGAAGACGTGACCGGGCGCCGTGTCGGGCATCAGCTGGCTGGTAGAGGTCATGCCGCCGAGCTTCGGCGAGCGCTCAACCACGAGCACGTCGAGGCCCGCGCGCTGGAGGTAGCAGGCGGCGGTCAGGCCGTTGTGGCCGGCGCCGACGATGATCACCTCAGCGCCGTCGGGGCGGTGTCCGTTCAGCTGCGTCATGGTGGTCACACTCCTGCGTGGGCCGGGATCTTCGGAGACGGGATTGGTATCGGGGCGGACTCCGCGACGGGCGCCCCGACCGTCGCGGGCCGGGCGACAAGCAGCGACACGAGCCATGCGACCGAGAGGCCGAGCCCGAGCGTGATGAACGACGCGACCCAGGTGCCGGCGTAGCCGACGTTCGTGTTGAGCGCCGCGATCACCGGCCAGCCGACGATCGCATTCGCAGCACCGTCGGCGCAGGGGATGATCGCGATCACCGCGACGACCAGCTGCGGCATCGTCAGCAGCGGCTTGAGCTTGTAGATGGCGGCGCCCGCGATCATCGGCATCAGCGGGTTGATGATCCCCCACCACAGCGGGAAGCCCCAGATGTCCATCGGCTGCTTGCCGTAGTAGGTGTACACGTTGGCAATGATCCCCGGGCTCTCGAGCGCGATATTGACGAGGACCACGAGCGCGTACAGCTGGAACAGCCGGCGGCGATCGATGCCGCGGTCGAAGATCCGGTAGAAGAGATAGCCCTGTCCGCCGACGAACCACGAGTAGACGAACGGCATCATCAGCGGGACGTGGCGGCCGAGCAGCGTGAACGCCTCCCAGTGCTGTCCTCGACTCGGCAGCCAGCACTGACCGAGCACGTCGACGATCGGCTCCCAGATCACCGCGATCGCGCCGCCGGCCAGACACGCGAGGAAGATCGGGCCCTTGCCGCGCGCGAATTCGCGCACCGCGAACACGACCATCACGGCGAACACGACCATCTGTGCGACCGAGAACACGTCCTGAGCGCCCGAGGCCTTGAAGTTGATCGGGGGCTGCGGGACCGAGCCCAGCAGTAGTGCATGCATTCGAACTGCTCCTCCCTAGACGGCGCCGACCGCGGACCGGTGGCGCTGCTTCATCGCGCGCTGGTATGCGTCGAACCAGATCTCCTGATACGTCGAGTGCGTCACCCTGCCGGACTCGTCCTCCCAGCGGTAGACGCTGTCGCGGAAGCTGACGTTCGGCCAGGCCGGCATCACCGTCATCGCGATCGCCTGACCGGTGAAACGGTGGATCCGCCCGTGCTCGTCCTCGGCCTCGATCTCCTGCTTGAGCGAGGCGTACAGCTGCGGGTGGCGCTCGATCACGTTGCGGCGCACACGCGTGATCGCGTGCGTCTCGCCGTCGGCGTAGAGCCATGCGAAGTGGTGGGTCGGACGGTCGGACGGGACGTCGTAGACGCCGACCCACTCGGGGTCCGTCTCGCGCGCCTCGAACGAGATCTGGTTGAAGATCAGATCCTCGCCGAAGCACATCGGCGACCAGCCGACGGGCGGCACCGGCGCAGACGGCGTCTCGGCGCGGACCTGACGCCACGAGCGGTCGCGCGGGTGCAGACAGTCGACCTCGTAGCGGGTGCCCCGCAGGATCAGCTCGCCCGTGACGTGCATGAACTGCTCGCTGCCGCCGGGGGAGTTCGCCGGATCGGAGTCGTGCTCCTCGCCGGGCATCACGTGGCCGCGGACGAGGAGGGGACTGACAGCCTCCTGAATTACGTCGATCGACGTGTCGCCACTTTCGAACGTCACGCGCGCACGACGGCCAAGCTCGAGGAACTCGATCCTGAGCCCGTTGTAGGTCGTGATCGCGTTGCCATCGATCTCCGGCCACGGCATCGTCAGCCGGTAGTCGATGAACGCCATGTCGCCTGGCTCGAGGTTGTCGAGGCCCTGGAAGATCGCGACGCCGCCCTGGCAGAGCCCGAACGCGGGCTGGTAGCGGACATAGGTGAACGCCCCGATTTCGGCTTCGGGAACGCTGAAACCAAAGTAATGCGTATGGATCGTCCACGGATCCCAGCTCTCGCCGGCGGCGGGCAGCGGGACGATCAGGTCAGTCTCGGGGGGGTGGGTAGCGAGTGCCATGGCGCGACCGTATCACAACATTGAAAATAGTTTCAAATATGAATTATGATTCAGCCTGCATGAGCTCAAGCGTTCCATCGCGTGGCACCCGGCGGCGGGCGCGGACGCGCCAGAAGCTGACCGACGCGGCCGCGGTGCTGATCGCCGAGAAGGGCGTCTCCGGCCTGCGGATCCAGGAGCTCACCGACCGGGCCGACGTCGCGCTCGGGTCGTTCTACAACCACTTCGAGTCCAAAGAAGAGCTCGTCGAGGCCGTCGTGGCCGACACGATCGACGTCCGCGCGCAGGCGATCGTCGCGCAGATGGCGTCGATCGAGGACCCGGCCGAGGTCGTCAGCTTCGCGTGCCGGCGCGTGATCCGGATCGCCTACGACGAACCTGAGCTCGCGTGGCTGTTCGTCCATCTCGACCGGGCCGACGTCCTATTCGAGGCGATGGTGTTGCCGTACTGGATGGAGACGCTCGAACGGGGGGTCGCTGCCGGCCGCTTCGACATCGGCGATACCCACATCGCCCTGACAGGGGTGACCGGCGGCGCGCTCGCAGTCATGCGCGCGGTCCTCGACCGCCGCTACGGCGGGGATGCGGACGCAGTGTTCGCCGAGGGGGTACTGCGCTCGCTCGGCCTCGCGCACGCCGACGCGCACGAGATCGTCGGGCGCGAGCTCCCGGAACCCTCAGTCCATCCCCAGCGGCCCCTCGCTGTCGCCCGCGAGGAACTGGCGGACAAAGCCGTCGTCTGAGTCGAACACGTCCTCCGCCGGACCGGATGCGACCACCTTCCCCCGCCAGAGCAGGACGATGTAGTCGCAGATCGCCCGAGCAAGCAGCACTGCATGGGTGACGACGACGAGCGTGCCGCCGAGCTCTGAGTGACGTTCGACCAACAGCTCCCCGAGCAGCGATGCGCGGACAGGATCGAGGCCGGAGTTCGGCTCATCGGCGATCACGATCCCGGGGTCGAGGACCAGGCCCCGGGCTAGCCCGGCGCGTTTCTTCATCCCGCCCGAGAGCTGCGATGGGTACAGCCCGCCGGCCTTCGCCAGGCCGACCTTCGCGAGGTGCTCACGGACGATCTGGTTGATCTCGCGCTCGTTGTAGTCGGTGTGTTGACGGAGCGGGAAGGCGACGTTGTCGTGGATCGTCATCGAGCTGAACAGCGCGCCGTCCTGGAACATCACGCCGATCTCGCGCCGGAGCGCGATCACCTCGGAGTGGCTGATTCTGCTGAGCGCGCGTCCGCGAACGAGCACCTCGCCGGCGTCCGGCTTGAGCAGCCCGAAGAGGTGCTTGACGAGCACGCTCTTGCCCGTACCCGACGGCCCCATGATCGCCGTGATCGAGCCCTCGGGGATCGCGAGATCGACGCCGTTGAGGACGGCGGTCGAGCCGAAGCGCTTGCGCAGCCCGCGGGTCTCGAGCGCTGCGAGGTTGGCAACCTCGGCGCGTGGCACTTCTTGAAGGAGCACGCCATGAGGCTCGCAGTCGAGCGCCCGCCCGTCCGCATCATCCTGGGCGTTTCGCCCGCACGGCGGTGCGTTCTACCCCTTCAGAAAGCGGCGTAGCCGCCGTCGATCAGGATCGAGTCGCCGGTGTGGAAGCTCGACGCGGGCGACGCCAGGTAGACCGCGATCGCGGCGAAGTCCTCGCCCGTGCCCCAGCGACGGACCGGCATCCGCGGCATCACGTTCGAGACGAACTTCTCGTTCGCGAACGCCGGTGCGGTCATCCCGCTCTCGGTCCATCCGGGCAGCAGCGCGTTCGCGCGGATCTTGTGGCGCGCGAGCTCGACCGCCAGCGCCTTGGTGATCGCGACCAATCCGCCCTTGCTCGCTGCGTACGCGTAGCCACCGGCCTGGCCCTGGAGCGCGGCCAAGCTGCTGGTCGCGACGAGGCTGCCACCGTTGCCGAGCTCGATCATGTGCCGCGCGGCCTCGCGGAGGGTCGCGAATGCGCCGTCGAGGTCGATCCGCGTGATCCGGTGGAAGTCCTCGAGCGTCGTGTCGATGAGCGGCTTGCGGGCGGCGCCGATGCCAGCGTTCGCGAAGCAGGAATCGAGCCGGCCGAACCGCTCGACCACCTCGGCCATGCCGGCAACGACCTCCTGCTCATCACCGACGTCGACGTGCATCGCGTCCGCGTCGGCGCCGAGCTCCGCGACGGCCTGCGCGTTTCGCTCTTCATTGGTCCCCCAGATGCACACGCGCGCGCCGGCCGATGCCAGCCCGCGCGCCATCCCCAGACCGATCCCGTTGTTGCCGCCGGTCACTAGCGATACATGCCCGCTGAGGTCGAAGAGCTCAGTCACTCCTACTATCCCCGCGAGCGCTCGATCAGCTCGGCGATCGATGTGAGTTTGACCCGCGGGCGGCCCTGCTCCTCGCCGCGCGCGCGCTCGTAGGCATCGATCCGTTGCCAGCCGGCGTAGTCGACCGGTGCGACGCCGCGCTCCGCCAGCAGCTGCTCGAAGCCGTCCTTCGGAGGCTCGGGGAGCTTCCCGTCCTGCGCGTCCTCGAGCAGATGGTCGACGGTCTCGTACGCACACTTCTTGTTTGTCCCGATCACGCCGGTCGGACCGCGTTTGATCCAGCCGGTCGCGTACACGCCGGGAACCTGGGTGCCGTCCTGCTCGACAACGCGGCCGCCCTCGTGCGCGACCGTCGCGACGTGGTCGGCGAACGGAACGCCGTCGATCGCGCTGCCGCGGTAGCCGATCGAGCGCAGCACGAGCTGGCAGGAGATCGTCTCCGTCTCGGCGGTGGGCACGGCCCGCATCGAGCCGTCATCGGTGGCCTGAAGCTCGTTCCGGGCGACGACGATCTCCGTCACGCCGCGGTCGTCACCGCGGATCTCGATCGGCGAACGGAGAAACAGCAGAACGACCCGCTTGCGCTTGCCCTCGGGGGCCCGGTCCGCGTAACCCTGGATCACCTCGACGTTCTTCTTGTGTGTCGTGTGGGCGTCCTCGAGCCAGGCCGCGCTGCCGGGATCGAGGGCCGCCTCGGCCGGATCGATGATCACGTCCGCATCCGACAGCTCGCCGAGCTCGCGGAGCTCGGGCGTCGTGAACGCGGCCTGTGCCGGCCCTCGGCGACCGAGTACGACGACCTCCTCGATCGCCGAGTTCGCGATCGCCTCGATCGCGTAATCGGCGGTATCGGTGATCTCGAGCTCCGCGCGCGGCAGCACCAGCATCCGCGCGACGTCGAGCGCGACATTGCCGTTGCCGACGACGACCGCGCGCGTTCCGGTCAGATCGAACCGCCGCTCGGCCGCGTCGGGATGGCCGTTGTACCAGTTGACGAAATCGGTCGCGCCGACCACGCCTGGAAGGTCCTCGCCTGGGATGCTCAAGCGCCGGTCCTGCGACGCTCCGTGCGCGTAGATCACCGCGTGGTGGTGTTCGAGCAGGTCCGCATGCGTGATCTGCGTGCCGACCTCGACGTTGCCGTGGAAGCGGAAACCATCGAGCGCAGCCGTCTTCTCGTACACGCGGGACACGGCCTTGATGTTCGGGTGGTCGGGGGCCACGCCCGCCCGGACGAGTCCCCACGGAGTCGGCAGCCGATCGATCAGGTCGACCTGGACGTCGAGGACCGTGGAGCGCAGCAGCCGATCGGCGGCGTAGAAGCCCGCCGGGCCGGCACCGACGATCGCAACGCGGATTGACATACCTACAAGCGTATTCAGGAAGGCGCCGTTGACCGTCCGCGGGCGCCTTCAGGACCGACTATGTGGGTGGTAGCGGCGTCGTGCCAGTCAGGCAGTGGTTCGCGCTGTTGCTGAACTCAGTCTGGTTGTAGTACTCGTCGCCGTTGACGACCTGGTCGTAGAGCACGCCGCTTGCGGCGTTGCCGAACGCCGGAGCGTAGGCCAGGGGGCTGAGGCCCTTGGACGTATTCGCGGTCGCGGCGTAGGCCTCGCAAAGATCGGCGACCTCGAGCCCTCCCGTCGAGTACCAGGCGTTGATCAACGGATCGGTGATCATCTCCGAGAGCTCATGGCTCATGTCGTCCGCGACGTTGTACGCCTCGTCGCCACCCGAGCCGACCGGCGTCTCGTAGATCGAGTACTGGTCGGTCTGGCAGCCCTTTGGGCTGGTCGCGAACACGGCGAACGGAACGGAGGCGTAGAGAACGCTCGCGCCGTTGTGGGAGAAGTAGTCGTGGTAGGCGCAGAAGCTCGTGTTGGCGCACGCCCCGCCGCTCGTGCAGACGTTGACGTCGACCGGCGTGACCATGAGGTAGACCGGAGTCGTTCCCGTGCCGGGGGCGCCGGGCTGCGGAAGCGTGCCCGCATCGATCAGCTTCGCGATCTCGGCCTGCAGCGAAGCGTCGGTGACGCATGCCGTCAATCCGGTGGCGACTTTGCACCCCTTCTGCTTGGTCGGGTACGGATCGGCGACGCTCACGGCCTGGGTCGCGCTGTTGAACGTCTGGCTGTATGGCACGCCGTACTGGCCGAGCACGCTGAAGACGTTCGTCGTGCTGCCGGCGGTGGACGCCGCTGCCACGTCGGTCAGATACTGCTTCATCAGGGTCTCGCTCGAGCTGGCGATCGGGTGGCCTGCCGGGGTCCAGAAGATCACATACGGCGCCTCGGATTTCAGCACCGGTCCGCCGTGCGACGTGAGCACGGCACCCCCACTCGTCGAGCCGCCCGGCCCGCCCTTGTTGTGGCGCTGCATCAAGCTGATCGGGTGCCCGTTTGGCAGCCGCATCACAAGCGCCCCGGCGGCGGTCGGTAGTGCCATGCACGCCGCCGCTGCAACCAACCCCATCCGTAGGTACCGCACCCGAATCTCCTTGCTCGCGTTTGCGCGCGTCTCGTACTCGCGCACGGTAACTGTATCGCCGGGCACGCCGGCCCTCGATCCAGACGTCGTGACGCTGTCGGACCAATCGAGCTCGGTCCATTCGGCGGCGAGCCCGCGGCCTCCTTGACGGTCATCGGCACGGCGACCCAACGTCCACGATCGTTAATGGATGCCCGGCGGGGCGGGGCAGGGGCGGGGTGGTTCAGATCTTGGCGCGGCCGGTGACGGCGAGGCCGACGCCGAGCCCGATGAGCATCACGCCGCCGGTGGCGCTCATCCGTTCCAGCCGCCGCGGCGAGGAGCCGAGCCAGTGGCGCGCGGTCCCGGACGCGAGCGCCCAGATTCCGTCAGACAGCAGGGCGATGACGATGCAGATCGCGCCGAGCGAGGCGAGCTGGAGTGTCGCGTGGCCCTGGGAGCGGTCGATGAACTGCGGCAACACCGCCGTGAAGATGATGATCCCCTTGGGGTTGGTCGACCCGACGAAGAAGCCCTCGCGGACGATCCGCCGCAGCCTTTTCGGAGCGACGGGGGCGGTGCCGAAGATCGCGGCAAGCTGCTTGCGGTCGCGGATGTTGCGCACGCCTAGGTACACCAGATATGCGGCGCCGACCAGCTTGAGCGTCGTGAAAACGGCATCGGAGCGGGCAACGATCGCGCCGAGGCCGATCGACACCAAAGCAAGCTGCAACGCAAACCCGGATGCGTTGCCGGCGACCGTCGCGAGCGCCGCCCGGCGTCCGAGCGAGACGCCGCGGCTGATCACGAACAGCACGCTCGGGCCAGGGATCAGGATCAGCACATAGACCGTTACGAAGAACTCGAGCAGGTGTCGGGTCGCGATCACGCGCGAGACTGTACTGGCCGATCCTCGCCAGCATTCTGGTTCGCCCAATAGCGATGAGGCCCCGCCGGAGCGGGGCCTCTCACAACAACCCAACCGTTGCCAGCTATCAGCCGGCGGCCGTGTTCCTTCCGCCGGTGGCGACGAAGCTCACGCAGTCGCCCTGGTTCTTGAACGCCGTGCCGCTGAGGTCGGTGAGGTTCTGCCACCCGCCGGTCTTGCAGGCGTCCTTGCTGGTCGGCACGAGGGAGACCTGCGCTGTCAGGAACCCGGTGTTGTCGCTGTACTTGGCGCAGTCGTTCGGTCCCAAGTAGAGCTCGCCGGTCGTGGACACCACCGTCGGGCCGGCACCGACATCGAAGAACGTCGCCCCGGCGTCCTGGCTGCCCAACAGCAGGCCTGCGGGTTGCCCGTTTGCGCCCGGGCAAAAGCCGACGTCTCCGTTCGTCGCCCCGTTGGGGCCGCTCGGGCAACCGCCATTGCAGACGTCCCAACTACCGCTGGCCGTAACTACGGCTTCGGTTCCGCTGGTCACCGAGACACCGGTGTCGGTGACCAACTGATTTGCGGGGACCACCACCGTCGTCACAGCGGCCGACGCGGCCGCGGGCGCGACCAAAACCGCCGCCCCCGCGATCATCACTGCAAGCGACGCAACATGCCGTCTGCTGCGCCACACACCTCGTTGCGCGAGTCTGTGCACGTGCTGTTCCCCTCCGATTAGATGCCGCAGGAGCGCCCGGCTCCCATACCCCGAAGCCGAGCCGTCCGAGCGGTAAATCCGCTCCCGGCTGCACGGAAGTATGTTTGCGCGGGGCGCAGCCTCCAATCGAACATTCGTCCAGAGGTAGCAGTTGACGATCGTTAACGAAACCCTTGACCGCCGCCCGCCGCTCGCTTATATTTGAGACGTGGGTGATCGAAATGTTGCGGGGCGATGAGCGCCGGCACGCGGCCGCGCGGCCGGCCCCGCCGGGAGATCGACCTGAACGAACTGCTCGACGTGGTCGAAAGGCTGTTCGCGCAGGGCGGCCTCGAGGCGGTCTCGATCGAACGTGCGGCACAGGACCTCGGCGTCTCGAGGGCGACGCTGTACCGGACGGTCCCGTCCAAGGAGCATCTGCTCGGGCTGCTGCTCAAGCGGATGACCGATGATCTGACGGCCCGTTCGCTTACGGTGACCGAGGAGCGCGCGATGTCCGCGAAGGAGCGGCTATACGCGCTGATGCGGGTCCACTTCGAGGCGGCGATCCAGATGCGCGACTACATGTTCGTGTTTTTCGGCGGTGGCGGCCTGCGACCCGACGATTACGCCGAGTGGCGTCGTTTCAGTCGCAACTACGAGCAGATCTGGATCGGCGCGGTCCGCGCGGCCGCCGATGAGGGCGCCCTGTCGGTGACCGATCCGGTCGTCGCCACACGGCTGCTGCTCGGGATGATCGTGTGGGTTTCGAGGTGGTGGCGCCCGCACATGGAGCTCGACGCCGACGACCTGGTCCAGCAGGCGATGCTGCTGCTCGAGGGCGGACCGCGATGAGCGGGAGCCCGACGCTGACGATCGAGCGGGACGGCCCGGTCGCCACTTTGGTGCGGGCGGCTATGGTCCCGAACCGATGACGAGCGGCCGCGAATATGTGATGGCGGGAACGGAAGCCGCGACGGAGTCCGAGAGGCTGGCGCTGCTCGAGGCGGCCCGCGATCCGGGCACCATGCGCCGGCTCGCCGGGCTCGGCGTACAGAGCGGCTGGACGTGCCTCGAGGTCGGAGCCGGCCGCGGTTCGATCGCCCGCCGGCTCGCTGAACTCGTCGGGCCGACCGGCACGGTGGTTGCGGCCGACATCGACACCCGCTTCTTGACCGGGATGCCGGACAACATCGAAGTCCGCACGGTCGACATACGCACCGACGATCTCGAGCCAGGCAGGTTCGACCTCGTCCACTGCCGCGCGTTCCTGATGCACATGCCGGACCCCGACGACACGATCGCTCGGCTCGCGGCGGCGCTCAAACCCGGCGGAGTGCTGCTCGCCGAGGAGGGCGACTACGGCCTGTACCACTTGGGCGGCCACCCGGAGGCGGACGAGCTCAACCAAGCGACGCGAGCGACGCTCGACGCGATCACCAAGCTCGGGGTGTTCGACGCCGCGTTCGGACGCAGCCTGCCCGCGAGGCTCCTCGCCGCCGGGCTGACGCTGGCCGGAGCCGAGATCGGGACGGCGCTCAGCAGGCCCGGCGATCCCGGCTTCGCGTTCGCGCGGGCGAGCGCGCTCGATGGTGCCCCGCGCCTGATCGCCGCAGGCATCCTCGACGACGCCGCTGTCGCCCGGATGGCGGACTTCTTCCGCGGGCCGGATGCGATCGTCACCGGCCCGAGCCTGGTGGCGGCCTGGGGCCAGAAGCCCGAAACCGCCGCCTAACGCGGCGCCATGCGGATCGCGCCGTCGAGACGGATCGTCTCGCCGTTGAGCATCGGGTTCTCGATGATCTGGACCGCCAGCCGACCGAACTCGTCCGGCGCACCGAGCCGGCTCGGGTGCGGGACCGTCTTCGCCAGCGACGCCCGGATCTCGTCGGACAGGCGCGCCAGCAACGGCGTGTCGAACGTCCCGGGCGCGATCGTGCAGACGCGGATCTGCTTGCCGGCAAGGTCGCGCGCGGCCACGAGCGTCATGCCGACGATGCCGGCCTTCGACGACGCGTACGGGATCTGTCCGATCTGCCCTTCGAACGCCGCCACCGACGCGGTCAGCACGCAGACACCGCGGTCTCCGTCGAGCGGCTCGTTGCGGGCCATCCGCGCGGCGGCCAGTCGCAGCACGTTGAACGTGCCGACGAGGTTGAGGTTGATCACGCTCGTGAACTTCTCGAGCGAACCGGGACTCCCATCCCGCTCGACGAGCCGCACTGCGCCGCCGCCGCCGGCGCAGTGGACGAGCGCGCGGATCGGCCCCGTGGACGCGGCGGCGTCGAGGGCGCGATCGACCTGTTCGGGGCTGGTCACGTCCGCGGCGGCGAACGTGACCGCGTCGCCGAGCTCAGCGACCACCTGCGGGCCCGCCGAGGTCTCGAGGTCGACGATCGTGACGCTCGCTCCGCCGTTCAGGAGCCGCTTGACCGTCGCCAGTCCGAGTCCGGACGCACCGCCGGTCACCACCGCTGTGATCCCTTGCGTTTCCAAAGTCAGAGCCTTTCGCTGATCGTCGGGTTCGCCACTCCGAGGGCCTCGGACATCGTCGGCCGCCAGAACGATAACGAACGTTTACGCCGACGCCGACGCCGACACGGGCTCGAAGGCCCGCAGCCCGCGGAGCACGACCTTGGCGATGACCTCGGACGTGTCATCGCCCTTGACCGCTTCCGCGGACCAGGTCGCGACCGAATTCAGTGCGCCGAGCGCGACGTGCGTCGCCGTCGTCAGCTCCTGCATGTCGAGGTCCGGATAGCAGCGCGCCAGGCACGCCGTCCAGCGCTCGACGTAGCGGCGCTCGCGGCGGTGCAGCCCGCGCCGGAACGGCTCGGCGAGCGAGCGCTCTTCGCGGATCTTGACGCCGGCCAGCTTGCGCTCGCTCATCACGAATTCCGCATGCCCACGGACGAGCGCCTCGAGCTCCTCCCACGGATCGTCGGACTGCACGGCCGTGGCCTCCATCAGCCGGTCGATAGCGTCGTCGAACAGCGTCGAGAGGATCTCATCCTTGCCGCGGAAGTGGCGGTAGATCGCGGGGCCCGTGACCCCGGCGCGCTGTCCGATCTCGTCGACCCCGACGGCCGCGAAGCTGCGCTCGTAGAACAGCTCCTTGGCCGCCTTCAAGATCATCGCCTGTCTGGAACGTGGCCCCTGTGCCTTACCCGCCATCGCAAACAAGGATACGCGAACCGAAACGACTGTTCACTACGCTAACGGTCGTTGGCATACCTGTTTGGATTCGAGCGGCCGACGGTGCGTCCGGTTCACCGGAACGATGGCGGCGCAGTCGCAGAGCTGAGCTCGCGCCAGACCCCGATCAGCGACGCGTTGTCGCTCGGGCTCGAGCCGTAGCACGCGATCTCGTCGACGCCCGCGGCGCGGAGCTCCTTGAACCGCGCGACGCACTCATCAACCGAGCCGATCGCGCAGCTGTCCCGCATCCACTGATCCGGGACGAGCGTTGCGGGCGATGCGAGCTGCTCGCGGTGGAACACCTGATCGGCCGTGGGGCGATCCATCTGCGTGAACTGCGGATGGGCGAGGATCTGCTCCATCGCTGCGGGATCCCAGCCGTTCTGCCGCAGGTACGCGCGCGCGAAGAAGGGCATCCCGACGATGTAGGTCACGAACCTCGCGTGAGCGATCGCTCTCGCGTACGCGTCGTCGAGCTCGGCAGCGACGACGACCGGGTGGAGGATCGTGATCGATGGGTCAAGGCCGAGCCGCTCACGCTCGGTGCGGATGATCTTCACCGCCCGCGCGACAGCATCGACGGTCAGGAACGGAACCAGCATGATCCCGTCGGCGATCTTCGCCGCGAGCTTCGACGCGACGGGCCCTCCCATCGTCGTCGCCCACAGCTCCGGCGGATCGCCCGGGCACGGATCCACGGTCTTCAGCGCCTCGTACCGCCCGGCCGGGCCGTCGTAGGAGACGGTCTCGCCGCCGAACAGCCGGCGGAGGATCGCGAAATAGTCCTCGTACGCCTGATAGGTGAACTCCTGTATCCCCTGGCCCGCCAGATACGGACCGCTGCTCCGCCCGAGCCCGAGCACGAACCGCCCGCCGTACGCGGTCTGCAGGGTCGCCGCCATCGACGCGGTCATCAGCGGGCTGCGCGCGCCGGCGGCCGCGATCCCGGTCGCTGCGATCAGCCGCGTGGTTCGCGCGAGCACGCCGCCGAGCAGCGCGCCCGCGTCCTTGAGGTCGAACCGCTCGGAGAGGAACACGCGCCGAAAGCCGAGTCGCTCGGCCTCGATCGCCTGCGTGATCGCCTGCCCCGGGTCGGTCGTGCGTCCGGGGATGACCCAGATGCTCAGGTCAGGAACGAGCGGATCGAGCCCGTCGCTCATCGCGAGATGCGGCTTTCGATCCCGGCGACGAGCAATCGCAGGCCATCCTCGAAGGTCAGCGTGAAGTCGACCGTGACGAGCTCCCCGGCAAGCTCTCTGACGAGCGGGAAATCCTCGGCTGGGAGCTGGCGCAACCGCTCGAGCCGCTTGTTCTGTGCCGGCGAGCCGGCCCGCGCAGCGGCTTGGCGCACCGTTGCGCCGGCACCGTAGGAAGCGATGACGTCGAGCGCGTGGGCGGCGTCCCTCCCCTCGATGCCCGCAGTGCGGAGCGCACCGAGGATCACCTCGTCGGCGCGGAACACGGCCATCGTGTCGACGTGTCGCATGCTGAGGATCTCCTCGAGCGGTGGGCGCTCGAGAAAGGCTTCGTGGACAGCGGTCGCGACGGCGACGATCGCGTCCTGCCACTCAAGGCCCTCCGTGTCCGGTAGCTCGAGATCGGCGAGGTAGTAATCGGCGATCGCGCCCATCAGCTCCTGCTTGTCGGACACGTGGCGGTAGAGCGCCATCGGCGAGCACCCGAGCCGGGTTGCGAGGCGCCTCATCGTGAGCGCGCCCAGCCCATCGGCCTCGATCAGCTCGACCGCCGCGGCGACGATCGAGTCGACATTGAGAGCACTTGCGTACATGTACGCTACATGTTACCGTAGCGCGCCGATGGCAGTAGCTCAGTCCGATGCGCTGGCCTTCGCGGGCTCCCCCGCGAGCTATTTCGATCGCTCCTGGCATGCGATGCAGCATGTGGAGCCGGACCGCCTCGCCGCTCTCCAGCTCAACGCGCTCCAGCTCCGGTTCACCGATCTGCGCGATCGGATCCCGGTGCTCAAGGCGATGGCCGACGAGCAGGGGGTCGAGGGGGTCGAGGCGCTCGACGACGTCATCCCGCTCCTGTTCCAGCACTCGGTCTACAAGTCGTATCCCGCCTCGCTGCTTGAGCGCAACCGATTCGCCCAGCTGACGAAGTGGCTCGACCGCCTGACGACACACGACGTCGCCGACGTACCAGTCGACGGCTGCAATTCGATCGATGCGTGGCTGGATGTGCTCGACTCGGAGACCGAGCTGCGCGTCTGCCACTCATCGGGGACCGCCGGCCAGATGTCGTTCCTCCCACGCGCGCGGGACGAATGGGAGCAGATGTTCGCGGCGTTCCGCTGCGGGCTGTTCCAGTTCTCCGACCCCGAAGGCTCGAGGGATCACAGCGGCGAGTACTTCAACCTCGTGTGGCCGCTTTACCGCTACGGCAGGGGGGCGATCACCCGCGTACCTGAGATGGCGCTCGAGCCGATGCTCGGTGGCTCCGAGGAGCGGCTCCACGTCCTCCGTCAGGGGCGGCTCAGCTCCGACTCGATGTACCTCGCCGGCCGCGTCCGCGCAGCACAGGCGCGCGGTGAGCTCGACCAGCTCGAGATCAACCCCGCGCTGCGCGCCCGGCGCGAGCAGTTCGAGCGCGAACAGCACGAGCTCCAGCAGTCGCTGCCGCGGTTCATCGAGGAATCGATCGAGCGGCTGCGCGGCGAGCGGGTGTGGGTCCTCGCGACCTGGAACGTGCTCTACGGGATGGCGCAGGCGGGCCTGGAGCGCGGCGTCTCGAACGTATTCGCGCCCGACTCGCTCGTCACGACGGGCGGTGGCGCGAAGGGACAGGTCGTACCTGAGGACTGGGAGGACGCGGTCAAGCGGTTCGTGGGCGTCGACCGGATCCAGCACGCGTACGCGATGACCGAGATGACCGGCCTCAGCAAGCTGTGCGACCGCGGCCACTACCACTACGAGCCGTGGGTGATCCCGTTCGTGCTCGATCCCGACGACGGCCACCCGCTCCCGCGGACCGGGGTGCAGACCGGCCGTTCGGCGTTCTTCGATCTGATGCCGAACAGCTACTGGGGTGGCTTCATCACCGGCGACGAGGTCACCGCACACTGGTCACCCTGCCCGTGCGGGCAGACGACCCCGCACATCGAGCGCAGGATCGACCGGTTCAGCGACAAGCGCGGCGGCGACGACAAGATCACCTGCGCGGCATCTGATGAGGCTCATCGCGCCGCGCTCGAGTTCCTCACCGAGCAGCTTGGCTGATGGCCCCGGCATTCATCAGAGGAGCGCTCGCCGACGGCGATCCGGTCGACGTCACAGCGCTGCCGCTGCGCGATCCGGCCGCGTTGACCGACGTCCACGAGCTCGCTTTCGATGAGATCGTCGAGTACCTGGCGCGGCTCGGCGAGCGGCTCGCGCTCGCGCGTAACGAGCACCTACGGGAGGCGCTCGAGCACTCCGAGCAGTACGCCGACCTGACACCGCCGCTGATGCGCGCGTCGTTCGAGCAGCTGCCGGGCCTGTTCGAACCCGACGCGGTTCGCGAGCTCGCGGAGCAGGCGCTGGGGGCCGCGTTCCTGGATGGTTGGGTCGAACGTCAGATGGCCGACGGTCGCACCGCCGCGGTCCGCGCGATGGGTGCCCGCACCGTCCACATCATCGCCGGCAACAGCCCGCTGATCGCGGCGTTGTCGATCATCCGCAACGCGATCGTCCGCTCCGATGCGATCGTCAAGGCGCCCTCCAACGACCCGTTGACGGCGCTCGCGATCGCACGCACGATGGGCGAGCTGGCGCCCGAGCATCCGATCACGAAGCACATTTCCGTCGCCTACTGGAAGGGCGGCGACACGGCGGTCGAGGAGCAGCTCTACGGGCCGGAGAACATCGAGAAGATCATCGCGTGGGGCGGCCTTGCATCGGTTTCGCACGTGGTCCGCTACATCCGCCCCGGGCTCGAGCTGATCACGCTCGACCCGAAGCGCTCAGCGACGATCATCGGCCCCGAGGCGTTCGAGTCGGCCGAGGCGCTGCGCGATGTCGCGCGCCGGGCGGCGACCGACATCGGGGCTTTGAATCAGGTCGGCTGCGTCAACGCTCGCGTCGTATACGTCGCGTCGGGGACCGATGCGGACGGCGTTCGACGCGCCGGCGAGCTGGGCGAGGCGATCTACGGCGAGCTGCAGGCGCTGCCCGAGTCCGTCAGCACCAAGGCCAAGCGCTTCGACCCGGAGCTGCGCGCGAGCATCGAGGCGCTCCGCTCGGCACCCGACTTCTATCGCGTGATCGGTGGCACGAACGGCGAGGGCGCGGTGATCGTCTCGCAGCTGGATGAGCCGGTCGAGTTCCACCGCTCGCTGTCGGGCCGGGTCGCGAACCTGGTCCCGCTCGACGATCCGCGCGACGTCCTGCTTGCGATCAACGCCTACACGCAGACGATCGGGATCTATCCGGAGTCGCTCAAGCGCTCGCTGCGCGACGTGCTCCCGCTGCACGGAGCGCAGCGGCTCGTGTCGCTCGGGTCCGCCGCGGACCCGAACGTCGCACTGCCACAGGACGCGATCGAGCCGGTGCGGCGGATGGCGCGCTGGATCGTCGATGAGACCGTACCCACAGGAGGATGAGATGGCACAGCAGACCGCAACCCCGATCGTTGACACGCCCGAGGACCTGACCGCGGAGTGGTTCACCTCGGCGCTCCGCGAAGGGGGCACGATCGGCAACGACGCGGCCGTGAGTTCGGCCCGGAACGAGCTGATCGGGACCGGGCAGGTCGGGATGGTGGTCCGCTCGGAGGTGGCATACGACGGAGACTCCGGCGACGCACCGGAGTCGTTCGTGGTCAAGCTTCCGTCGCGCGAAGCGGGCGCCCGCGGCATCGGCCTCGCGATGGGTCTGTACGAGTCCGAGACGCGCTTCTACAAGGAGATCGCGCCGCTCGCCCGGATCAGAGTGCCGAAGCTTCACTGGGGCGACGTCGACACCACGACCGGCCGGATCACGCTCGTACTCGACGATCTGACCGGCGTCGCCGACGTCGGCGACATGATCGCCAAGTCGACCCCCGAGCAGGCCGAGCTCGCGTTCGCCGCGCTCGTCGATCTGCACGCACCGCTGTGGAACGACGCGCGGCTGCGCTCGCTGCCGTGGCTCGCCGATCCAGCCCGCGCGCAGGTGCTGTTCGACGCGGTGGCGCCGGCGATCGAGCCGTTCAAGGAGGCCTATGGCCACCGGCTGGAGCCCGAGCTCGTGGCGCTCGTCGAGCGGCTCGGGCCGAAGGCGGCGACCTGGCCGGCGAAGGCGCTGGTCGACCCGCTGGTCGTGATCCACGGCGACTTCCGACTCGACAACATGATGTTCGGCGACGGCGATATGACGATGCTCGACTGGCAGGCGTGCCGGCTCGGGCCGCCGCTGCTCGACCACTCGATCTTCCTGGGCAGCTGCATGTCGACCGAGGAGCGCCGCACGCACGAGCTCGACCTGCTGCGCGGCTACCACGACCGCCTCGTCGGCGCGGGCGTGCGCGACTTCACCTGGGAGGACTGCATTGAGAGCTACCGGATCAGCTCGCTATACCCCTTCCTGCTGACGGTGTCGATGTCGCTGTTCCTCGCGCACACGGACCGCGACCGCGAGGTGTGGACGTTGCTGCTGCGCGGCTGCGCAGATCTCGTCGCCGATTACAAGGCAGACGAGCTGCTGTGATCCCAGCTCCGCAGGCAGGCTCGGTCGCGCTCGTCACCGGCGCCTCGTCCGGGATCGGGCGCGAGATAGCCAAACAACTCTCCGCGCGAGGTCACGACCTCGTGATCGTCGCCCGCCGGCGCGACCGGCTCGAGGCGCTCGCCTCCGAGCTGCCCGGCCGCGTCGAGGTGCTCGCGTGTGACGTGTCCGAGCCCGCCGGGCGGGCTGCGATCGCCGCGCTGGGACTGACGGTCGATGTGCTCGTGCCGTGCGCCGGCTTCGGCATGGGCGGCGAGTTCATCGCGCAGGATCCCGCCCGTGTGCAGCTGATGATCCGCACGAACGTCGAATCGACGGTGGCGCTGTGCGGCATGTTCGCGCCGGGGATGGTGGAGCGCCGCCGCGGCGCGATCCTGATCGTGTCCTCGATGGCGGGCAACCAGCCGATGACGCTGTTCGGCGTGTATGCGGCGACCAAGGCCGCGGTGACCTCGTTCGGTGAGACGCTCCACGAGGAGCTCCGCCCCGCTGGCGTGAGCGTCACCGTGGTGTGCCCGGGTTCGGTGTCGACCGAGTTCGCGACCGTCGCCGACATGACCGCTGCCGAGAAGCGAGTCCGCGGCCCGTTCACCTCGACGCCCGAGGCGACCGCGCGCGCGAGTCTCGCCGCGCTGGCTGAGGGCAAGCGCCACGTTGTCCCGGGCGGCGCTGCCGTCAGGGCCCTCCACTTCACGGGCGGCCACGCGCCGCGCGGCCTCTGGCTTCGTGCTTGTCGAAAACTAATGGCTTGAAAGGAACGAGATGTCGACCGACACCCTGACCACCCCGACCACCTCCGAGCTCGCCCCCGTCGCCGAGGACATGAGCGCGTACATAATCGCCGGCGCCGTGACCTCCGAGCGCGAGGAGACCGAGTTCGAGACGGTCTCTCGCACCCCGGCGCAGGGGATCAACGACGGCGTCGAGGCCGAGCGGCTCGGCTTCCGGCGTATCTGGCTCTCGGAGCGGATCGACATCAAGAACGCCGACGTGATCCTGTCCGGGATCGGGGCGCGCACGACGCGGCTCGAGCTCGGCACCGGCGTGATCGACCCGACCACGCGCCATCCGTGGGTGACGGCGGCGCTCGCCGCGACCATGCACGCCTGCTACGGGCCGCGGTTCGTGCTCGGGCTCGGCCGCGGCGACAACGGTTACTTCCGCGGCACCGGGATCGAGATGGCGACTTACGAGCAGATGCACGACTACATCGACATCGTCCGCACGCTGTGGGCCGGAGACACGGTCACCTACGACGGGCCGGTCGGGAAGTTCCCCGCGATGTCGTTCGCCGAGACCTACCACGGCCCGCAGCCGCCGATCTGGTTCGCCGGCTACTGCCAGCCGAAGGGCGCTCGGCTCGCCGCCGAGAAATGCGATGGCGTCCTGCTCGTGCCGATGATGACGCCCGAAGCGGTTCGCGAGGCGGTGGAGCGGATTCACGCCGAGTGCGAGCGCATCGACCGCGACCCCGCGTCGATCCGGATCGCGGCGCTGGTCGTGACTGCACCGGACATGGATGACTTCGAGACCCGGGCGATCGCCCACGGCCGGGCGGTCACGTACCTCCAGTACAAGGGCTACGGCGAGACCCTGTGTCGCGTCAACCACTGGGACCCGAAGGTCTGCGAGGACATCCGCAACCACCAGCAGTTCGCCGGGCTGAGCGAGGTCGCCGACCGGACCTTCCAGCGCCACCAGATGATGGACGTCGCAGCCGTCGTGCCCGACTCGTATATGCAGGACTGCAGCGCATTCGGGACGGTCGACGAGTGCGTCACCTCGCTCCAGCGGTTCATGGATGCCGGCGCGAACGAGATCGCGACCTACGGCTCGACGCCGGGGCAGAACGCGAAGCTGGTGGCCGCCTGGCGAGAGCGGTAGCTCAGTGGGCGATCGTCACGGCGCCGCTCGACCCGTCGACCGTGATCGTCGCGCCGTCGGGAATGTCGCGCGTGCCCGTGACCGTGTTGATCACGCACGTGACGCCGAGCTCGCGGGCGACGATCGCGCCGTGGCTCATCGCGCCGCCCGTGTCGATCACGAGCGCGTCGGCGAGCATGAACAGCGGCGTCCAGCTCGGGTCGGTGGTGACGCATACGAGGATGTCGCCGGGCTCTAGGTCGGCGTCGTTCGGATCGGAGATCACGCGCGCGCGGCCGGTGACCTGGTCGCCGACGATCCCGATGCCGTGTAGCTCGCCGTTGCCGTTGGCGGCCGCCGTCGCCGTCGCCGAAGCGGCGTCTGCGATCGTGACCGGCGTCGGTGGCCCCGGGAACTCGGGCGGCAGCGTCAGCGTCTTGTAGCGCTCGTGTCGCTCCTTGCGCTCGGCGACCACACCGGCATCGGGCGTGCCGACGAACTCGTCACCGGTCAGGAAGAAGACGTCGTCGGGGTCCGCGAGCACTCCCTGCTCTGCGAGCACCCGGCCGC
The DNA here is from genome assembly GCA_963712675.1 of uncultured Solirubrobacteraceae bacterium. GTDB lineage: Bacteria > Actinomycetota > Thermoleophilia > Solirubrobacterales > Solirubrobacteraceae > Palsa-465. The sequence continues at coordinate 185,904 of CAVQJF010000008.1, read as the reverse complement.
CGGCGCGCGCGCCGCACCGCGCGGCGTCGAGCGCATGCAGGAACGCCGCCTTGCCGAGCTCTCGCAGCGGGATGTAGGTCGCGGCCAGCTTCATCGTCAGCCGCGCCCCCGGTCGCGCCGCCGCCGATAGGCCCGCGAGGACCTTCTGCTCGGCCGCCTGGCGGCGCTCGATCTGGCGCTGCTCGCGGACGCGCGGGTTCTCGAGGTCCGAGCGCATGTAGTTGCGGATCAGGGATTCGAGCGGCGCCTGGTCCTCGCGCCAGGTGGGGCTCGACAGATCGCCCTCATCTGGGCCGTGGTAGCCATGCCGGCGGATCACCTGGTCGAGCTCGAGCCGACCCTGAGCGACCGACCACAGATCCTCGATCAGCTCCGTCTCCTCCATCGCGCCGTAGCCGGTCGCGAGCTCCATCGCGACCGACGCGTCGCCGGTCGCCTTGGTGGCGAGCAGCTCGAGCTGCTCGAGCAGCGCGTTGCCGAGCAGTGTCGCGACGGCGTGGTGGACGCCGACCTTCATGAAGCGCTCGCCGCCCTCGCGGTACAACGCCTGGGCCTGCTGCAGATCCTGCGGCGGGTTGTCGAGCACGGCGCGCTGCCACCAGTCGCGATAGTCGGCACGCATCGGGCGGATTCGCTTGGCCGCGCGGCGCGCGGCGAGCGGCATCGCGACGGCGACGATCGGGTAGCGCTTGGCTGCGCTCAATGGCTTCTTTGTGGGACCGTCCGGGTTCGGCTCCTTGCCGAACAGCTTCTCCTCAAGCGTGTCGCCGGAGCTTCCGGGCATGCGGTCGCCGAGCATGTGGAAGACGTCGACGTTGCCCGCGACGCGTCCGTAGAAGATCCCGGAGATGCGGTCGTCGGGCGACGGGGGCGGCGGAACCTCGTTTCGGGCTAGCACGCCGATCGCTCCGAACGCGCGGCGCACAGCGGTCTCCATCGAGAGATCCCAGATCGACCAGCCGAGCGGCTTCTGCACGCCTTGGATCGCCTCCGCGAAGTTGACGGTCGTCCACCGGGTGGACGGGCCGCTCGTCATGTGGACGGGATTCGCGGGCTCTGGGTCGGTCATCTCTCTCCTCAGGTGCACTTGTTCACGGGTTGCCAACGCGCGGTGTGCGGACATTATGTATGGTCAAGCCGTACGAGTCCAGTTTCTAGCCGGAGGCCGCTTGCGATGACCACAGTCCAGAGCACCGAATGGGGACCGCTCTCGGAGCCGATTCACAACGATATTCCCGAGGGCGCACGGCCGTGGCGCGACAACGCCTTCCTCTCGTTCTGGGATCCCGAGCACGATCTCGTCGGCACACTGCACACGTCGACCTCCCCCAACGCCGAAGGCCGGCGCGCGCGGTTCAGCGTCCAGACCGGCGGCAAGACGATTGAGCTGATCGAGGATCTGGAGCCCGGGACGTTCTCGAGCGAGTCGATCTCGTTCGAGGCCGGCGCGAGCTTCTCAATTGACACCGCACGGGTCTCCGGTTCCCTGACCACCGCCCCCCTGTTCGCGCTCGCCGACTACACCGGCGACCGTTCGCCCGAGGCGTTCAGCCTCGACAAGGAGCAGCCGCTGATGCATTACCAGCGGGCGGGGACGGCGACGGGCGAGCTCGTCATCGACGGCAAGGCGATCGCGATCGCCGGCCACGCGTTCCGCGACCGCACGTGGGGGTACCGCGACGAATCCGCGAGCGTGGCCGAGTACTTCGGCTGCATGCTGATCCTCCCGAGCATGGCGATCACGTCGATGAAGTTGCGCGGAGCATCGTCCAGCGCCGAGATGGTGCTCGGCAACGTGCTGGAGGACGAGGCGACGATCATCGAGAGCGCCTCGCTGACCCGCGACGCCAGCGGGCTGTTCGCAGCGACCTCGATCGAGACCGCGGACGGCCACGCGCTCGAATTCCGGATCGTCGAGCGACGCGCCGGCTTCTGGTGCCCGATGGGCGTGGAGCGGACCGGCCCGACGCTGAGCGCGTTCGACGAGTTCTTCTCGCTGCGCAGCGCCGACGGCGAGCAGGGCTTCGGGATGTGCGAGCAGGGGATCTTGAAGACGGTCTTCTAGGCGCCCGAGACCCGGTCTTCTCGGCCGGCCCAGTAGCGCTCGCGGACGACGCGGCGCAGCACCTTGCCGACGCCGGACTTCGGCAGCTCGGCGACGAACTCGACGCTCGTGACCTTCATCACCGAGCCGACCTTGTCGCGCGTGAGTGTGATCAGCTCTTGCGGGTCGGGCTCTGCGGCGCCTGGCTTGGTCACGACGACGGCGATCGGGGTCTCGCCCCACTTCTCGTGCGGCACCCCGACGACGCACACCTCGCTGACCGCGGGGTGCGCCGCAATCGCGTTCTCGAGCTCAGCGGGCCAGATGTTGTAGCCGCCGGAGATGATCATGTCCTCCTTGCGGTCGGCGAGGTACAGGAAGCCGTCCTCGTCGAGCCGTCCCATGTCGCGGGTCAGGACGCTGCCGTCCTTGAGCGTGCGGGCCTTGGTGCCCTCGGGATCGTTCCATAGGCCGCTCATCTGCCCCGGGCTCCGGACGGCGACCTCGCCGACCTCGTTGGCTGGCAGCGGCTCGCCGTGCTCGTCGACGATCGTGACCGTGCTGTTCGGCGTCGGGCGGCCAACCGAGCGCATCCAGCGGCGCTCGCGCGCTGAGCCATGCGGGCAGTGCTGGTCCGCGAGCAGCATCGTCACCGGCACCGCCTCGCTCTGCCCGTACATCTGGAACAGGACCGGGCCAAGGAGGTCGACGGCCTTCGTCATCGTCGTCTCGGAGATCGGCGACGCGGCGTAGTTCAGGCACCTCAGGCTGCTGAGGTCTCTGGTGCTCGCGTCGGGGTGCCCGATCAGCGCCTGGATCATCGTCGGCACCATCAGCGTGAACGTTATCCGCTGTTGCTCGATCAACTCGAGCGCCCGTTGGGGCTCGAATACCTCGAGCACCACGATCCGTCCGCCGACCTGGAGCATCGGCCACAGGAAGATCACGGCCGCGTGGGTCAGCGGCCCCGCTGCCAGGTAGCTGTCGCGCTCGTCGATCTGCGGCGTCACCCAGCGGTACTCGTCGCCGATCGCGAGCCAGCGCGCGACCGTGTGGTAGATCCCTTTCGGGCGGCCGGTCGTGCCGGCGGAGAAGCGGATCACGTGGATGTCGTCTGGATCCTGGCGAGTCCCCGGATCACCCGGGGACGCCTCGGCGAGGGCGCGCTCGTATCCGTCTTCGTTTGGGCCGTAGACGATCACATGCTCGAGGCTTGGGACCGTCTTTAGATGCGGCCGCAGCTCGTCGAGCCGTCCTGCCTCGACGATCAGCGCCTTCGCCTCGACGTGGTTCATCAGGTACGCGTTGACCTCGCCGGTCTGGTGCGCATAGAGCGCAGCGCGCACGTAGCCGCCGAGCGCGACGCCGGCGATCTGCTCGACCGTCTGCGCTCCGTTCGCGCCCAGCATCGCGACCCGATCAGATCTGGCCAAGCCGAGATCAGCGAGCGCGTTCGCCAAACGGCACGCTCGCGTGAACAGCTGCACATATGTCTGCTCGTTGCCGTCGTGCCAGACGGCGGTGTTCTCGGCGTACCGAGCCGCCGAGTTGCGGAGGATCGTCGGGAAGTCCACCGGGTGATCCTCCCAGCCCGGCGTAGCGGGCGCCAGTGCCTCCTCGCGCTATGCGGCGTTGGCCGCGCGGCGCTCTACGAGCGCCTGGCGGAGCGTGTCGAGCTCGGCGTTCGTCATCCCGTGGCTGCGCAGGTACCCGGCCGCGCCGCCGTGATGTTGCCTGAGCCACGCGAGCGTCGTCCGCATCAGCGCCGGGGGCGCCCCGACCTTGACCGCGAGCTCCTGCTCGCTGATTCCGGCGGCGCGCGCGCGGGCCTCGACGGCCGCGCGGAACGCGCCGGTCATGTTCTGCTCCGAGCGGGTGTAGTCGGCGACGATCTCGTCATCGGACACGCCGAGCGCGCCGAGCACGAGCGCGACTACCAAGCCGGTGCGGTCCTTTCCGGCGGAGCAGAACACGAGCGCTGGGAGCGCTCCCGGCCGCGCGAGCGAACGCACGGCCGCGGTGAGACTCGCGCCGCGCTGTTCGAGTAGATACAGATAGACCTCGTCGAGGCTCATCGCGGCTCCGAGCTCGAAATCCTCGCCGATGATCGGGCTGCTCTCAAGCTCGAGTCCGAGTCCGTCGAGATCGGCGCGGTCGAGCTCGCGCTCGACCGGCTCGCGGAGGTCGATCGCAGTCACAGGGCCGAGCTCCCTGAGCGCTGCGCGGCCCGCATCGCCGAGCGCCACCGGGGCATCGGAGCGGATCAGCACCCCCGGCCGGACGAATCCTCCGTACGCGCGCAGGCCACGGAGATCACGTGAGTTGAAGGTCCCGGGGAGAAGCGGACTGGAAGGTTTCATATCTCCAGTATGGAGCCCGTCGCCGCTCGCCTTGTGACGGCTACGTGAACGCGACGGCGGCCGAGTGGGCCAGCTCAGTCTTCGATCCGGATCGCCGCCATCGGGCAGGCGTCGACGGCGCTCTGGAGTTTCGGACGGAGCTCCTCGGCTGGCTCGGGGTCGAGTACGGTCACGGTCTCATCGTCCTCGCCGAGGTCGAAGATCTCCGGCGCGACGACGACGCAATCGCCGTGCGCGGCACACGCATCGAGGTCGACGATCACCTTCATCTAGGACTCGACGGGGAAGCAAATGTGTGCATACAATGTGAGCATACAGAATGTCTAGCGGGATCGAGACCGACTGTGGGCTCGTTATGAGCGGCGGGAGATAGAGAGAGCACGTGGCGTTGAGGAGTCGCAGGCTGGTGGCCTTTGTGTCGGCGAGCTTAGCTGTCGTCGGCCTAGCCGCTTGGGCGCCGGCCGTCGGGGCCGCCGGGTGCGTCCTACGCGTGCAGGTCGTGGGTGGCCTCGTGTTCAACGTGCCGCTCGGGACGCCGTTGTCGTCGTTGATCCCGGCTGGGTTGAAGGTGCTGGGTATCTCGGAGGTTTGTCCGCCCGGTTCGACGTCGACGACCACGTCGACCACCACGACGACGTCGAGCACGACGTCGACCGGTTCGACGGGTTCGACCACCTCGACTTCTTCGGCGCCGAAGCCGTCGACGCCGAGTTCGTCGCAGCCGTCGTCGAAGCGGCCGGCGAGGGCGAAGGCGAAGAAGAAGTCGGTGAAGAAGTCGAAGGGTTCGACGGGTGCCTCGGGCGGGACGTCGATCAAGAAGAAGGGTTCGAAGTCGTCTGGGTTGCGTGGTGTTGGTGGGGTGCCGTCTGCGTCGAATCCGACGTTTTCGTTGTCGTTGCCGGGGCCGGCGCCGTTGGGGGTCCCGAATTTTTTTATTGATTCGTTTCGGATTCCGCCGTTTTTGTTGCCGATTTATCAGGCGGCTGGGATTGAGTTTGACGTGCCGTGGCAGGTGTTGGCGGGGATTAATGAGATTGAGACTGATTACGGGCGGAATTTGAGTATTTCGAGTGCGGGGGCGGTTGGGTGGATGCAGTTTTTGCCGTCGACGTGGAGGCGGTGGGGTGTGGATGCGAATGGGGATGGGATCGCGGATCCGTATAACCCGGTTGATGCGGTGTTTACGGCGGCCCGGTATTTGCAGGCTGCTGGGGCGGCGAGGAATCTTTCGCGAGCGATTTTTGCTTATAACCATGCGGGCTGGTATGTGCAGTCGGTGTTGTTGCGCGCGAGGTTGATTGGTGGGATGCCGCAGGGTTTGATCGGTGCTTTGACGGGTCTGGTGCAGGGCCGGTTTCCGGTCGCTGCCAAGGCCAGGTATGCGGATGATTCGGTTGAGCGGTTGGCGACCCGCAGGGTGAGGGGCGCGAACGCGGCGATTCCGGTTGATTCGAATCCGGCTGCCAGGGGCGTGTCGATTTTCGCTAGCCGGGGCGCGCCGGTGATCGCTGTGAACGACGGCAAGGTCGTGAAGCTCGGGCGTAACCGTCGGTTGGGCCGGTTTGTGGAGTTGCAGGATTCGACGGGGAACGTTTATACGTATGCGCAGCTCGGGTCGGTTCCGCGCTCGTATCCGGTCCCGAGGCCGGTCAGCGTGACCGCCGCGCAGATCGCCCGCCAGCTCGCAAAGGCTCCGGCGCCGAGCAAGGCTTCGCGGGTGCCGCTGGCGCCGGCGTCGGCCGGGGTGCAGCAGGCCGCGCCCGCCGTCACATTGAAACCCGCGAGCACCAGCGCCGGCAAGCGGGCGGGTCGCTCGAAGCGGGTCACGCTCCCGACCACCAGCGCGAGCGCGAGCGCGCCGGCCGGGGTCGCGAAGGAGCGACTGTTCGCCGATCCGTCACGCCCGGCGTCGTATGCGGCTGGTGGCGCGCTGCAGTTGCAATCTTCCGCGGCGCAGATCGAGAGTTTCCAGAACTACTTCTCTGATGTGCTGCACCTCCAGAAGAGCCAGTACACGCTGAAACCGTTGCGGGCGGGTGCGATCGTGGTCGCGGGCACGATCTTGGGGCGGATCGCGGGGCCGTCGTCGAGGACCGCGTCGCATTTGTTGTTCATGATCCAGCCGGCCGGTAAAGACTCGCCGCAGATCGATCCAAAACCGATCCTTGACGGCTGGAAGCTATTGGAAGCGACCGCGGTGTATCGCGCGGCGGGGGTGGACCCGTTCTACGGCCCGGGCGCGAAGAACCCGTCGATCGGGCAGGTGCTGCTGATGAGCAAGCAGCAGTTGACCGAGCGGATCCTGTCGGACCCGCATGTTCAGATCTACGCGTGCGGACGGCGTGACATCCAGGCCGGACTGATCGACCGCCGGATCCTCGCCGCGCTCGAATTCCTTTCAACCTCCGGCCTTGAACCGAGCGTGTCCGGCCTTGAGTGCGGGCACTCCGCGACCGGCGCGAGCGGCACCGACGCCGCCGGTCAGACCGGCGCATCGGTGGACATCTCAAAGATCAACGGCATCCCCATCCTCGGCCACCAAGGCGCCGGCAGCATCACCGACATCACGATCCGCCGCCTGCTCACCCTCCAAGGCGCGATGAAACCCAACCAAATCATCAGCCTCATGAGCTACAAGAGCCAGAACAACACGCTCGCGCTACCAGACCACTCAAACCGCCTCCAGATCACCTACACCCCGATCTTCGGACAAAACAAGAAACTCGCCGAACGGATCACCCAAATCCTCAAACCCAAACAATGGATCCAACTGATCAACCGGATCAGCCAAATCCCCGAACCCACCATCCCCACCACCCCCAGCAAATACGCCACCAAACCCACCGGATAGCGACGGCCGGGCTGTAGGGGAACGCGGCCGAGGGCGGCCTCGGCGTTTGGATTAGCATCACGGACCGGATGGATCTCGGCATCGAGGGGAAGGTAGCGCTCGTCACCGGCGCCTCGAAAGGGCTCGGCTTCGGAATCGCGAGCGCGCTCGCGGCCGAGGGAGCGACCGTGGCCATCAGCTCTCGCTCTCCGGAACGGGTGCAGGCAGCGGCCGCCGCGATCGGTGCTCGTGGCTTCGTCCACGACGCGGCGCAAGCCGACGCCGCCGGGGCGTTCGCGCGGTCGGTGGAGGATGCTCTCGGGCCGATTGACATCCTCGTCGCCAACAGCGGTGGGCCGCCGGCAAATGTCGACGCGCTCGCATTCACACTCGAGCAATGGCGTGCGGCGTACGAGGTGCTGCTCCTCGGGCAGATCGCGCTCATCGAGGCGGTGCTCCCCGGAATGCGCGAGCGTGGCTGGGGAAGGGTGCTGTCGCTGTCCTCGAGCGTCGTCCGCGAGCCGAGCCCGGTGCTCGTCCTCTCGAGCGCCCATCGCTCGGGCCTGCTCGCCGCACTGAAGACGATCTCGCGGCAGGTGGCAGGCGATGGCGTCACCGTCAACTCGCTGCTGCCCGGTCTGATCGCGACCGATCGCACGCGAGAGCTCGGCGCGGACACACCGGAGCGGCTGCGGGAGCAGCCGACCGGAAGGCTCGGGACGGTCGAGGAGTTCGCCGCCGCGGCAGCGTTCCTCTGCTCCGCGCCGGCGAGCTACATCACCGGCACGGCGATGCTCGTCGACGGTGGCGCCACAAGAAGCGTTTGAACCCGATTACTACGCCCACGTAGTATTGTCGAGCGATCAGCGCGTTCGGCTTTGATCCGGAGCAGGCCCGCAAGGCGGCCAAGCGTTTTCTGGCGAACGCGCCGGACCAGCTCGCGGACGGTTTTTCGCGGCTGGTTCGCGACGCACCGGAGGAACGGATCAGCCAATTCATGCGCACGCCCGCACGACGCGTCGTGCTCGAGGGGATCTTCCGGCAGATGCCTCAGCACTTCGACCGCCGGCGCGCGGCCGGCGTCGAGGCGACGATCCGCTGGTGCGTGACCGGGCGCCCCGACGGAGGCGCCGACACGTACGAGCTCCGGATCGCCGACGGCACCTGCCGCGTCAGGCACGGCGGCAACGGTGACGATGCTCGACTGACGATCACGCTTGATGGGGCCGAGTTCGTCAGGCTCGCGACCGGTAACTGCGATCCGATGCAGGCCTACTTCAGCCGCCGGATCATGCTCGCGGGAGACGTGATGCTGGCCGCCAAGCTCCAATCGCTGTTCCGGATCCCGGCCCGCCGCTAGTCCGGAACCCGCAGCGCGGCGCGGTCCAGGCGGCCTCGGGCCGGTAGGCTCGGGAGCGATGCGCGAATGGTTCGACGAGCTCAGCGAGTTCCTGCGGATCCAGTCGATCAGCGCCGATGCCGCACACGCCGGCGACGTAGCGCGAGCCGGCGAATGGGTGTGCGGGTTGATCGCCGGCGCCGGCGGCGAGGCCGAGCTGGTGGACTGGCACGGTCGGCCGCTCGCGATCGGTGAGTTGCGTGCGAGCGCCGATCCCGAGCAAGCGCCAACGGTTCTCTGCTACGGCCACTTTGACGTCCAACCGCCAGATCCGCTCGAGCTGTGGGAGTCAGCCCCGTTCGAGCCCGAGATCCGAGGCGAATACCTGTACGGCCGCGGCGTGGCCGACGACAAGGGGCAGCTGTATCTGCTGCTGAGCGCCGCCCGCGAGCTCGCGGTGTCTGGGGAGCTGCCCGTGAACGTGCGCTTCGCATGCGACGGGGAAGAAGAGGTTGGCGGGCACTCGATCGTGGACTATCTACAAGGGGATGAGCGAGGTGCCGACGCCGCGGTGATCTTCGACAGCGGCATGATCCGGAAGGGGGTGCCGGCGTTCAACGTCGCGACGCGGGGGCTCGTCTACTTCCACGTGACGCTCCGCTCGGGCGAACGCGACCTGCACTCGGGCATCTACGGCGGGGCGGCCCTGAATGCAGCTGTCGCGCTGGTCCAGACCCTCGCCGCGGTGGTCGCTGTCGACGGCCGGCTTGCGGAGCCGCTCCGCGAGGGGATCTTGACGCCGACGCCGGAGGAGCTGCGCGGTTGGCAGGAGCTGCCCGCCGGCGCGGAAGAGCTCGCCGATCAGGGTGCCCGCCCGGCGGATGCTCGCGCCGCGGACGAGTTCTACGTGCGGACGTTCGCGGAACCGGCGCTCGACATCAACGGGATCGAGACCGGCTCGCCCCACCTCGAGAAGACCGTGCTCCCGAGCGTCGCCGCGGCCAACGTATCGATCCGGCTGGCTCCCGGCCAGCGGGTGGACAGGATCGCCGCAGCGTTCGAGCGCCTGCTCGGAGAGGCGGCGCCGCCGGGCGCCGAGCTGCAGATCGACCGCCTCTCGTCAGCCCCACCGGGCGTCGTGTCGCCCGATGCGAGGGCGATCCAGCTCGGCCTCGATGCGTTCGAGCGAGCGCTTGGCGTGCGACCGGCACTGATCCGCTCCGGCGGGACGCTTCCGATCGTTGCCGCGCTCGCCGACAAGGGAATCCCGACGATCATCTCCGGCTTCTCGTTGCCGGACGCGAACATCCACGCCCCCAATGAGCGGCTGCTCGCCGGCTACATACCGCTCGGCACAGCCACGGCGAAGGAACTGTTCCAGGAGTTGCGAGGGTTGTAGGGGAGGCCGGCGCAGAATGGATCAGCTAGAGCGCCGACACCGAGCGTCCGAGATCGGGCTCCTCGCCGTCCGCTATGGGATCGGGCTGGTGATGGTTATCGCGGGCATAGTGCTGCTGGTCGCGGTGCCCAGCACCGGAGTCGACGGGTTCGCGATGGCGGTCGGCGGCGGCTTGTCGGTGCTGATGATCAACGGGCTGTTCCGTCTCGGAGTGTCAGGCGACGAGGAGCGAGCCGTCGAAGAGGAGGCGCGCCGGTATTTCGACGAGCATGGCGAGTGGCCCGAGGAGCCGCCCCCGAAGAAGCGAGAGTGGACGCTGCCGGCGGGCGTCGCGATGCCGGACGACGAGCCTACGCGAGCGCCGGCAGCCGACGGAAATCCGGGGCAGCCCAAGCCGCCCTGGGCGTCTTGAGCGCGCAACAAGACGCTACGCAGCGACAGCGTCCGCCGGCGCGCGGACCGGAAGGCGCTCGAGCCAGTAGTCGGCGAGTGGGAACCGCCGCGCGCGCCACATCGTCTCGATCGTGGGGCTTGGCCGCAGGGGCACGTCCCCATGCTGATCGAAGTAGTAACTGTTAGCGAGCGCGCACCCGCTCTGCCAGAAGATCTGGCGCCCGCGCCGGCGCAGCATCTCCGCGAGGTACCGGTCGTTCGCCTCCTCGGTCACCTCGATCAGGGTCGCGTTGTTGGCGCGCGCATGGCCGACGGCGCGAACGATATGGCGAGCCTGTGTCTCGACGAGGTTGAAGTAGGACGATCCGTTGTAGCCGTAGGGACCGAACATGGTGAAGTAGTTCGGGAAGCCGGGCACGCTGACGCCCTCGTACGCCTGGTAGCGATTGTCGTTCCACCACCGTTCGAGGTCGAGCCCGTCGCGACCCGTTACGGGGTACTTGGGGAAGTTCCCAGGGTCGAAGACCTTGAAGCCGGTGGCGTGGATGAGCACATCGACATCGTGTGCAGCTCCGCCGTTTGTGACAACACCGCCGGATGTGATCCGCTCGATCGGGTCAGTCTCGAGCGTGACGTTGGCGCGGTTGAAAGTCGCGAGGTACTCATTGTGGAATCCCGGGCGCTTGCAGCCCAGTGAATAGCGAGGTGTCAGCTTGTCCCTCACCTCGGGATCGTGCACCTGGTCCCGGAGGTACTTGCGGGCGGTGGATTCGAACACCGTCGCGAGCCGCAACGTTCCGTGGTAGTGAGCCGCGAGCGGGAACATCAGCTCCACCAGCGACTGGCTCACGATCCGGGCCGCGGCCGCGCCGCCCGGAACGCGCGTCATGAACCAGCGCACCGAATGTGGCAGCGGCCCGTCGAGCTTCGGCAGGCACCAGATCGGCGTGCGCTGGAAGACCGTGAGGGCCTCAACATCGGGCGCGATCGCCGGAATCAGCTGCACCGCCGAGGCGCCGGTCCCGATCACCGCGACCCGTTTGCCGGCCAAATTCTGCTCGTGGTCCCAGCGGGCGGTGTGCATCGTGACGCCGGCGAAAGTCTCTACGCCCTCGATCTCCGGCAGCTTCGGCTGGGTCAGGACGCCGGTCGCGTCGATCACGTGCCGAGCGCTGATCGAATCCCCGTGATCGGTCTCGAGCTGCCAGCGATGGCGTTCCTCGTCGAACGTCGCCGCCGTGATCTTCGTCCCGAACCGCACCCGGTCGTGCAAGCCGAAGCGCTCGGCGCAGTGCTCGGCGTAATCCCGGAGCTCCCGCCCTGGCGCGTACACGCGGCTCCAGCTGGTGCGCTTCGCGTACGAGTACTGGTAGCTGAACGAGGGGATGTCAACGGCGATCCCGGGATAACGATTCCAATACCAGGTGCCGCCGAACCCTTCGCCCTGCTCAACGATCAGGTAATCCGATATCCCTGCACGATCGAGCGAGCTCGCGACGCCGATGCCAGAGAACCCGGCGCCGATGATGACCACGTCCCGCTCGGTTCCCACAACGGAATTGTTGCAGCCCTCATCGCCCGAACGCATCGCGCAGTGCCTGCTCGGTCGACCAGAATGCGAGCTCATCCCACGGGAGCTCTGCCCGAGCGAAGGACCGCACCTCGATTGCCTCGTCGGTCGTGTGCGGCGCGCCCAGAGCCCGTGCCATGAAGACGACCAGCACCACCCGATCCTCGGCACGTGAGTAGACCCCGACCAGACGCCCCAGTTCGATCGCGATCCCGAGCTCCTCGTCGGTCTCGCGCCGGGCGGCGTCCTCGACGGACTCGCCGAGGTCGACGAACCCGCCTGGGAACGTCCAGCGACCGCGACCCGGATCGAACCCGCGGCGCAGCAGGATCACACGATCCTCGTGATCGACCGGGATCGCGGCGGCGACGGGCTTGGGGTTGAAGTACGCGGCGTAGCCACAGTGCCGGCAGGTGATCGATCGCGGAAACGCGATCTCGGCCGACTCCCCGCATCGCGGGCAGAAACGAGCCTCGGCGAGGGCAGGGTTGAGCGACGCGTCCATCGCTCGCGATGCTACGACGAGCGGGCCGAATCGGGAGCTACAGTGATGACGTGTCGGGCGCACCCCGAATCAGGATCCGCCTCGCGGCCGTGTTGCTTTCGGTCGTGCCGCTGATCGTGTTGAGTTCCAGCGCCACCGGTCGCCCCGCGACGGTGAGCACGTCGGCGACGGTCCGTCTTGCGTACTCGACGGCGAGCAACTCCGCCGTCCAGCCACAGCCCGCGCCTGGCTCCTGCCACGCGATCGGCTCCGGACTTTATTCCCGCCCGGACCGACGGTGCACCCCCGGCGCCCTGAATCCCCAGGTCACGCAGGGAACGATCGGCAGCACGATCTGCAGGCGCGGGTGGACCGCAACGGTCCGCCCGCCCGAGCGCATCACCGAGATCGAGAAGCGCGCGAGCATGGCGGCCTACGGCGACCACCGCCCACTGAGCGATTACGAGTACGACCACTTCGTGCCGCTCGAGCTCGGCGGCGCAACGAACGACTCGCGGAACCTGTGGCCCGAGCCGGGAGGCTCGCCAAACCCCAAGGACACGGTCGAGGACGAGCTCAAGGGGAAGGTCTGCGACGGCCAGATGACGCTCGGGCACGCGCAGCGCGCGATCGTCTCCGACTGGGTCCCGCTCGCGCCATCACACTCGCTGGGTCACGGCGGCCCAAAGCCCCCATCGACGCCCGGCGCAAACTGCTCTGCCACCGCCCAATACAGCAGCCGCTACAACGACTACGACGTTTACGTTCATTCGAACCAGCCAGACAAGACGGTGACGGTCACCGGCTCCGGAGGCCAATCCGCGAGCTGGCACACCGACAGCTCGGGCTACGCCGACGTGTTCTTCCACGCCGGCCGCTCGGCAGCCGGCGAGGCGATCACGGTACGGGTGGGCGGAGCCACCTGCTCGACGACGCTCTGACGCCGCCGTGGAGTCAGTTCGGCGGAACGTTGGTGACGACGCTCTGGCCCGTGTACCGATGCCGGTGGCGCTTGCACGCGGCTCGGAACGAGAACTGGACGCTGTCCTCGTGGACGCCGTTGTAGCTCGCGAAAATCGTCGCCTCGCCACTGGTGCCGACGGCGCACTCCGGATCGGTCGTGCTCTTGACCCGCACGTCGATCTTCATGATGTTCCCCCGCACGCCGAACATCACCGCGTGATGGGACGCGTACACGAGTTGGTGGCCGACCGACAGAATGATCTGGCGGTCAGGTGCATTCCGGACGCGATCGACTTGGCAGATGATCCCCGAGACCGTGCGCGCCGACAGGTTGATCGTGCCGTGACCGCGCGTGTAGCTCCCGGTGGCGCCCGTAATCGGTTGCCCACCGTGAAAGCCCCAAGCCTGCCGCGGAATGTTGACGGTCGGGATCGCGCTGCAGTACGCGACCGGAAGGGACGCGGCCGTGGCGCTCACGAGGAGCACCGTCGCGGCGCTCGCAAGACCCCCTCCAACGAGCGCCCGCTTCCACAACCCCCTGTGCATAGCCTCACGATACGGCACGGGTGGGACCTCCCGCGAGGGCCCCAGCCTCACGCGCCGAGCTCCCGCTTCATCCGTGCGAGCTCGCGGTCGACGGACTCGCCTGAGGCGAGCTGCCGAAGCTGACGGTCGATGTCATCTTCACCGGACCCGATCGGAGTCAGCACCCCGGTCCGTTCGAGTTCCTCCCTCACGTCGGCTTGCAGATTCATCTCCTCGACCTGGTGATTGGCTCGCTCGATCCGAAGCCCGGCCTCGCGCAGCTGCGACGAGAGGCCAGCGACGGTGTCCGAGATGGCTAGCTGTGCCCTCGCCGCGGCGTACTGGGCTTTCGTGACTTCCTTGGTGGCGCGAAAACGCTCGAGCCGCATCCGCGCCGCGCGCCCGCGCGCGACCATCTGAGCCTGCTGGTGCTCGAGCTCTGACACCTGCTGGTTTAGGCCAACGAGCTCCTGGCCGACCAGCCGCTTGCGCTCGAGCGCCTCTCGGGCCAGATCCTCGCGGCCGTACTCGAGCGCGGCGCGAGCGCCGGTCTGGAGCTTTAGGAACTGGCGCTCCCTGTTATCGCGTAGCCGCCCGAGGCGCTTCTTGGCGGTGACGAGATCAGCTATGTCCCTGCGCATCCCATACAACTGCTCGACGTGCCGCTCGTAGCTGTAGTCGAGGATCTCCGCAGGATCCTCGGCCCGGTCAAGGAGCCTTGAGAGTTTCGCCTTGAGGCTGAGCTTCAGTCGCTTGAACATGAGGTCCTTCCGATCGGAAGAGTGACAGCCGATGCGAATCGTCGGTTGGCCCCCGGCTCTCTCCAGCGGCGTCGGAAGCCGTAGCTAGAGCGCCCATTCGAAGCGGAGCTTCGTGCTGTCGGTGTAGCCCTGCATGTCGGTGATGCCCCAATCGAGAGTGAACCTCAACGCGCTCGGCCGCTCGCCCTGCGGCACCTGGAACACGATGTGGCCGTCCTCGCATCCGGGTTCGCCGAGCAGATCAAGGTCATCGGCGAACACGGTCTGCGGGAACTTCAGCGGCGCCTCAGCGCCGTTCGGGAGGGCGAGGTGAAAGCTCTGTGGCGCGATCGTGGGCAGGTTGACCGTGGCGATGCACATCCGAATCAGGAAGGCCGCGAAGTGCGTCCGCGGCAGCGGGGTCGCCAACCCGGAGACGTCGCGCCGCGCCCGAACGCGAGGCAGGTAGCGAACAACCTGCACCCGCAGGCCGCCTGGTCCGAGCAGCGGTTGGCCGATCGCGCCGTGGCGCGCGATCGTGGTGGTTCTGTCAGTGACGCAGCCAGAGACGACCGCGGCGGTGATGAGCAGCTCAGCGAGGACGGACACGCGGAACGGCCGCAGCACCCGACGCCGCTCCAGCAGCCCTCGCATCGTTGAAACCTAGCTGAGCAAAGGCCGCTTCCACTTCGAGGCGGCGCTAGGGGATCCGCGCGGTGCCGAGAAGCGAGGTCAGGTCGTCGAGGATTGCGTGGGCGCCGGCGAGCTCTGCATCGTCGTGGGTGGTGCGCAGCGCGATAACGATCGCCCCGGCGCCGCGGCCGGCTGCAATTCCGGCGGGCGCGTCTTCGAGCACCACGCATGCCTCCGGCAGAACGCCAAGCAGCCGGGCGCCGATCAGGAAGCAGGATGGATCGGGCTTCCCGCGTTCGACGTCGTCAGAGGTCACGAGCACGTCCGGTATCGGCAGACCGGCGGCTCGCAGACGCGCGTGTGCCAGGGCGACGGAGCATGAGGTGACGATCGCCAGCGGACGACCGTCGTCCAGTAGCTCGGCTGCCGCCGGAAGCGCGGCTACCCCGGTCGTGTCGTGGACCTCGGCGTATTCGACTCGGGCCAACTCAGCCTCCTGGTCGGCGTCCGGAGCCAGCATGCTCACGGTCTCGCGCGACGGCCGCCCCTGGGCGAAACGATGGACCGCTTCGCGGTCCAGCTCGTTGCGCACGGCGAACGCGTCCCAGGCCCGCCGGACCGGACCGGTCGAGTCAACGAGCGTCCCGTCGAGGTCGACGAGGAGCGCCTCAGCGCTGTCGAACAGCTCCCGGGCCGTCATGTCGTGAGGCTCGGCTGGGCCGCGCATGACCGTCGGGTTGGCGGACTGGCCGCCGGGGCCAGGAGCACGACCACGAGGCCGGCGAGTGGGAGCAGGATGCAGGCAGCGCGCAGGGTGGTGGCCTGTGCGAGGCCGCCGATCAGGGGCGGACCGGCGAGGAACCCCAGATAGCCGAACGAGCTGACGGCCGACAGCGCCGAGCCGGTCGCGACTCCCGGCTCATCCGCTCCGGAGCGGAACAGGGTCGGGACAACGCCGGCCAGACCGAGCCCCAACGCTGCGAAGCCGGCGATCGCGCCGATCACCGTGCCGGTGGCGAGCCCCGCCGCACAGCCGACCGCAGCCAGCGCGCCGCTGCGACGCAGAAGCCCGACCGAGCCCCAGCGAAGGGCGAGGCGGTCCGCCATCAGCCGTCCCGACGCCATGGCGATGCTGAATACCGCGAACGCGATCGCGCCCAAGGCAGCCGACGCAGCAAGGTCGTCTCGCACCAGCTTCGCACTCCAGTCGTCCGCGCCGCCTTCGGCCACGAAGCAGAAGAAACACGCTACGCCGAGCAAGGCGAGGCGCCTGGGGAGCTGCCGCCACCGCATCGCCGGGGCGTGCGCGTCGGCGTCCTCGTCCGTGGGGAGCAGACGTGCGGTCGCCAGCAGGCCGGGGATCCCGAACAGCGCCGCAGTGGCGGCCAGATGCGCGAGCGGCGCGATGTGGAGTGCCGCAGCAAAGCTGCCCAGCGCCGCGCCCGCGAACCCGCCGAACGAGAAGGCGGCATGGAGTGAGGAGAGGATCGGGGTCGCCGAGCGCCGCTCGACCGATACTCCCTGCGCGTTCATCGCCAGATCGAGTGTCGAGTTGGCGACGCCGACGAGTAGCAACGCGGCCGCCAACTCGGGCACCGTGCGCGCCAGCCCCAGGACCGGAACCGCCGCCATCAGCGCTGCGAGCCCAACGCGGGAGAACATCCTGCTCGAGCGCCCCTGCAGGAGGCGCCCCACGATCGGGATCGTTACCACTGCCGCAAGCGCCGGCGCGACCAGCGCCACCCCTAGCAGGCCGGCATTCGCCCCAACATGGTCAGACAGCGCCGGGATCCGCGACACCCACGACGCGAATAGAGCCCCGTCGACGAAGAAGACCGCGGTGATCGCCGCCCGCGGCGTCACGCGCACAAGACTTCGATGCCGAGCGCCCGGTAGGGAGCCAGCATGGCGTCGTCGGCCTCGGCATCGGTGACCAGCTGCGTAACCGCGCTCAACGGCGCCACCACCATGGCCATCGCTGTCCCGAGCTTGTCGTGATCCGCCAGCGCGACCACCTCCGCGGCCCCCTCGATCATCGCCGCCTTCACGTGTCGCTCCTCGAGGTCGTCCGTGGTCACCCCGATCTCGGGATGGAAGCCGCACACCCCTAGGAAGACGATGTCGGCCCGGATCAAGCGCAGCGCGTCAACCGTGGCGGCGCCGACCGTCTCAAGCGAAGCGTTGCGCAGCATCCCGCCGACGATCGTGATCTCGATATTGGGATGCTCAGCGAGCGCGAGCGCGAGCGCGAGGGGCGGGCTCGTAGTGACCACCTTCGCGTGGAGGTCGTGTCGCAGAGCGCGGGCTACCTCGAGCGTCGTGGTGCCGGCGTCGAGGATCACGACCTGCCCGTCCCGCACACACGCGGCAGCGCGACGGGCGATCGACGTCTTCGCCTCCGGCGCCCGCCGGGCGCGAGCGGCGAAAGGTGCGGCGTCCCCATGACGCGGGAGGGCGCCGCCATGAACCCGACGGAGCGATCCACTGGCATCAAGCTCGCGCAGGTCACGCCTGATCGTGTCCGCGGACACCCCGAGCTCATCGCTCAGGTCAACGGCGAGAACCCGGCCCTGACTTCGAAGCCGCCCGAGAATGAGGGAGCGGCGTTCGTCGGTCAGCACGATCCGGAGTGTACACGAATCTGCACGTTATTGCCGAAATCGGTAGGAACGTGCACCGACCCTCGTCGGCGCGCGATGCCTCTAGTGGGTGAGCACGCCATGTCGGCGTGCCTCCAAACTTCTGTAGCCTGCGCTCAGCAACGGAGCCGAGGGGGTTTTGGTCGATGTTCGGGCACAAGCAGAAACAGAAGCTGCTTTCCAGCGGGGCACAGGCCGAGGGCGTGGTGTTCAAGGCCTGGATCCCCAGTCACCGGGAGGAGTGTGTGGGCGTTCGGGTGACGTTCCCGGATGGCTCGACCGGCGAGTTCGAGCAGGGCGGACTGTGGAGGCCCAAGATCGGAACCTTGATCGAGGGCGACCGCGTGCCGGTCCGGTACGACCCGGCCGACTCGTCCAAGGTGACGCTCGATGTTCCGCTGATGGAGCGGCGGCACGCTGAGGCCTGGGCGCGCCAGTTCCCGTCCGCCGCAGGGCGAGCCGAGGTCGTGCCCGAGCGACTCGGCGCGGACTCGGCTCCAGACGACGCTTCGATCCCCTGAATCACGCGAGCGGCTCGTGCCGAAGCCGCCTGCCGCCAGCGGTCCGCGCGGCCGCGGCGTGGGCGGGCTGACGTTCCCGCCCACGCCTCCGGCAGCGAGCCTACGGCCTGATCACCCGTTGGTGGGTATCAGCGAGACGTCGTCAATCTGCATCCAGGTGTCCTGGAAGTTAGGCGGCCAAATGCCGCCGTACACCACGAGACTGGTGTTGTTGCCGCTGTTGATGTTCACAGTCAGCTGTGTGTAGCCAGGGAGATTGTTGTACTCGTCCTCGCCGATGACGTTCCCGCTCGTGTCGCGGACACCGAAGTAACCCGCGTCGTTGTTCGGAGACGTTCTCAACCAGCCGGTGAGGGTGTAGTTCGTGTGAGGCAGGACCGACACGGTCTGATCGATGTCTTGCCAGCCGTTGACGTTCCGCACCCAGCCGTTGTTCGGGCTGGCGTAGCCGTTGCCCAGGTTGTGATCGACGCCGCAGGAGCCGATGCAGTTCCAGGGACCGTTCCCGGAATTCATGAAGTCGCCGTCGGCCACCACATTGCCGGGCGGCGCAGCCAGCGGAGGGGACGAATCGGTCGGGGGCGAGCTCTGCCCCATCGCCGCCATGAACCTCGGCATCGCGTCGTTGAGGTACGCGTTCCAGCACATGATGTCGTGGTTGTTGTCGCAGCCCCACCCCAGCGCCGGCGAGGAGGTGTGGTCCTGGCTGTACCAGTAGTGGACCCCAGCCTGCGACAGGTTGTAGGCCATCAGCTGGTTCTGCGGATAGACGGCGCTCTCGATGATCCCGTCTCCGGAGGTGGAGTCGCCAGTCCCGACGTACAGGTCGACCGTCGTGTTCTTCAGGTTCGCGATGTTCGTTGGGTTCACGCCGGAGATGTTGACGAGGTTCTGGTTGGCGGGCCAGAACTCCCAACCGAAGATCGACCCCACCGGAACCGGCGTGCCGGAGCCCGGAACGAAGCCGGCTTCCTCAGCGCCGATCGCGACGTCCGTGGTGAAGTTGGCCGTGTCGACGGCTCCGGAGAAGGAAGCCGCGTACGCGTACAGCTGTGAGTCGTTCTCCGCGTAATGGATCGCGCCCCATCCGCCCATCGAGAGGCCCCCGATACCGCGACCTGAGCGAGTCGCGATCGTGCGCAGATTCGAGTCGATCCACGGCACCACCTGCTGGTTGTGGAACGACTCCCAGTTCTCTGGACAGACGCTGGCACAGCTCTTCCAGTTGTAGTACCAGCCCTTCACGCCGCCGTCCTCCATCACGATGATCGCGGGGTAGGGATCGGTGATCTGAGCCGCGGCGCCCCCGCTGCTGACCCACTGCGTCGGATCGGCAAGCGCCCCGTTCAGCAGGTAGAGCACCGGGTAGTGCGTCGTCTGATTGGCGTCGTAGCCCTCGGGCAGGAGCACGATGATCTTGTGCTGGCCCTGCACGTCGGTCGTATTCACCGTCAGGTCGATCTCGCGCCCGGTCTGAGACTGGCTGACCAGCGAGATCCCAGCGCCGTTGTGGAACTGTGGCTCGTTGGCGCTCGCGGCCGGCGGCGCGGCCAGCCACCACGCCAGTGCGAGCGCCGCCGTCAACGCCGACACGCCAAAGCGCATCCGTCGAGGACAACTCCCACAGATTCGAAGGGGGTTGGCGTACATGCTCGGGCTCTCCTCCCGCAGAGTGGTGTATCGCTGCTGTACATCGCGTACTGTACCATCGCCGTACATGACTTTGCAATCCGAGATTGGGGACCGCCTGCCGCGGGGGCCGCACGGCCTCACGCGTGAGCAGGTCCAGGCCTCACAGCGCCAACGCCTGCTCGATGCGGTACTCGATGCCGTCGGCGAGCACGGCTACGCGGCGGCGACCGTGGCTGACATCACGACGGCCGCGGGCGTGTCGAGGACGACCTTCTACGAGCAGTTCCGAAACAAGCTGGAAGCGTTCCTGACCGCCTACGACGAGTTCGGCAAGGCGTTCCTCGCTGACGTCGCCGGCACCCCGGCGACGACACCGGTCGACACGCTCACCGCGGCCGGCGAGCGCCTCGTCGACTGGGGACGCAGGCGACCCCTGGCCTGCCGGGCGTTCCTGCTCGAGATCCACGCTGTCGGCGAGGAAGGTCTCGAGCACCGCGATCAGATGATGAACCTCGCCGTTGACCGATTCGAGCAGGTGGCCGCATGGCTGCGGACCATCGATCCCACTCTGCCCACACCCCCGCCGCTTGTCGGGCGGGCGATAGTCGGAGCCTCGTGGGAGCTCACCTCCCAGGCCGTCCGGACCCCCGGAGATACGACAACGGAGTCGCGCGAGGCCTTGGCGTACATCTGGCTGCTCGGGCTGACCGGGCGCCCACAACTCGGGAACGCACGCTAGGCGCGGGCCGGTGGTGTGTGGGCGGGAATCCGCGCACCTGCCGTACCGTTTCTGCCGCCATGCCGAGCGTGCGTCTGCCCTTTGCGTTCCCGGCGCCGGTGCGCACGACGCGACTCGTTCTGCGCCCGATGACCAACGAGGACGTCGACGACATCCACGCCTACCAGTCGCGCCCGGACGTCTGCCGCTACCTGCCGTTCGAACCGCGCACCCGCGACGCGGTGTCGGAGAAGGTCGCGAAGCACTCGACTGCACTCGTGCTCAGCGGCGACGGCGACTACTGGCAGCTCGCGATCGAGCGTCTGAGCGACCCCGGTCACGTGATCGGCGACGTCTATTTCACGATCAAGGACGCGGCCAACGCCACCTGCGAGATCGGCTGGACCCTCCATCCGGACCACGGCGGCTCGGGTTACATGACCGAGGCAGCTCGGGCCGTGCTTGACATCGCCTTCAACGATCTCGGGCTACACCGGGCGAGCGCAGTGCTGGACGCACGCAACCACGCGTCCGCCGCGCTCTGCACGCGCCTCGGCATGCGCGAGGAGGCGCACTTCCTCGAGGACCTCTGGTTCAGAGGTGCCTGGGCCGACACAGCGATCTACGCGATCCTCGATCGAGAATGGACCGCGCGCCCCATTCGATGAGCTCGCGCAGGGAGGTGATGCTCCGCGCTCCGAGCGCTTCGACGTTCAGTTTGAACGCCAAGAGACCCCCCGAAACATCGAACACCTGCGCGTCCGTGGGACGGGGGTGCATCTCCGCCGGGCTCTCAGCCCGGCTCAGATGTCCACCTCGTGAAGTCCCCGGGGGTGAGCGATCTCTGGGGGGTTGGCAAGCGATCTCCTGCGTGAAAGGTCGGCCGACCGTCAGTCGCAGCAGGTCAAAGGCTCACCACAGCGGGCGCCATGTTTGCGCGACAATCTGGCGATGCGTCATCCGAAGCTCACGCCGGCAGTGTTGGCAAGCGCGGGCGTGGCAGTGATTCTCGGCGGTGGCGGAGTTGTCGCCCTGGCCTCGATCCCCGGCGCGAAGGGAGTCATTCACGCCTGTTACGACACCAGTGGGAACGTGCGCGTGATCGACCCAAACGCGCAGCCGGGAAGCAAGCTCAGCCAGCACTGCGGAAGCAAGGAGACCGCGCTCCAGCTTGATCAGACGGGACCGCGAGGGCCGAGGGGGGCCACGGGTGCAGTGGGGGCGCGGGGCCCGCGGGGCGTCACCGGTGCCACCGGGCCTGTCGGCCCGCAGGGCTCCACCGGCCCGAAGGGCGACACTGGCGCCGCCGGCCCGCAGGGCGTCGCTGGCCCACCAGGCGCCACGGGTCTACCAGGCGCGCCCGGCCTGCAGGGCCCGCCGGGACCCCCGACTGCGCCCACCGTCTTCAGCACCAGCAAGGCTGCGTTCGTCTTATCCGGATCGAATGGAGGCAGTGGCAACCCGATAGTCGTGTCGTTGACGCTGCCGGCCGGCGCGTACTCCGTACAGGGCAAGCTAGTCGCGGCCAACAACGATCTCGCGAACCTGGCCTTCGTGGACTGCACGCTGAGAAACAGCACGCAGATCTTCGACCAGAGCGATGCCTCGCTGCAGCACACGACCGACCTGCTCCTACAGAGCGAGACGTTGTCGGTGCAGGCGACTCTCGCACCCTTCGCCGGGGGCGAGCTCGACCTTAGGTGTGACCAAGATGAGGAGTCGACCGACGTCGACCTAAGCGACATCAAGCTGAGTGCCACCGTGATCGGAACCGTCAACACGCAGTAGCGGGCCGGTACCCCCACGCGTGTCTGACTCACCTAGAGCCATGAACGAGGTTGTCGGGGTGGTCGGTGTCGGACGCATGGGGCTACCAATCTGTGCACGGCTCGTCGGAGCTGGGTATCGCGTCATCGCGAGCGATCGGCGGCCCGAGCGAGAGGCTGTGGTGCGTGCAGCGGGTGCTGGCTGGATGGAAGGCCATCGGGTCGCGGGCGCGGCCGACGTCTTGATCACGGTGCTTCCCGGCTCGCCGGAGCTGCGAGAGGCGATGGCAGAACTGATGCCAATGCTGCGACCGGGGTCCACGTGGATCGACATGACGAGCAGCTCACCAGCCGTCGCTCTCGAGTTGGGCCGGAGCGCTGGCGAGCGTGGAATCGACTGCCTGGAAGCGCCGGTCGGCGGTGGACCGGCTGCGGCCGAGGCGGGTAAGTTGCAACTGTTCGTAGGCGGAACGGCGGAGGTTGTCGAGCGCTGTCGCCCGGTGCTGGAGGTTGTCGGGCGCCTCGATCACGTTGGCGGCCCGGGCACGGGCTACACGGTCAAACTGTTGGTCAACCTGCTGTGGTTTGGTCAAGCCGTCGCGAGCGCCGAAGCCCTCCTGCTCGCGCGCCGGGCCGGGGTCGATCTCGATGTGTTGCGCGGGGTGTTAGTCGACAGCGCCGCCGCGACGGAGTTCATTCGACGCGATCTCCCTGCGCTGCTCGAGGGCGACTATCTCGAGTCGTTCGGCCTCGATCGCTGCTGCGAGGAGCTCGAGTCGGTGCTGGAGTTGGCGGATCAGCACGGGGTGCCGTTCGAGTTCTCAGCAACGGTCGCGCGGGCGTACACACGCGCGTTGGAGCGCTACGGTCCCGTCGATGGTGAGCTCCTCGCCGTCGCGTTGCTCGAGGAGCAGGCCGGCCTCCGTCTGCGCCATGGCGCGTGAGCCGGCAGTGGCGAATCGGACGGTGCTGCGCAAGTACCCCCAGCCGGACTCGAACCGGCGATCTCCTGCGTGAAAGGCTTCGCCGGTCGTTGTGATCGGTGACGACCCAGGGCGCGAATCGCCGTGAATTGCGGCACTTTGCGGACGGTTCTAGCGCGGATCGTCAATGCGTATCGAGCGCGTTCCGAAGACGTTTGGGCCAGGATCGGGCCAGAGATCGCGGGCCGCGTTCATACATCGATCAGCGACTGCCAGGGGCGATTCAGTCCGGCGGGCCACAATCGCGCCCCAGGCTTGGCGTCCGCGGCTCGAGGAGGGACAAGTCATTCTCGCGCTGCTTGCTTTCGGGGAGCGCAACCCGCGAACGGGAGCTCGCAGCGTCTACGCGCGGGGCGCACAAGCGACTTCACGGACGTCATCCGTGGCAGCCCAGATCGGAGATTCCCGGCGACGCGGCCAGCCGACCGCCGAGGTGGACGATGTAGCCTGTTTGGTTGACTCTGCTGCACTCCCGATGTACAGTGTTTCGCGCGGGTCGAGCAGGACGAATCGGAAGATCGGGCGGATGGTGCGTCGTTTCACGGGTTGGGTGTTAGCGCCGAGTGTGCGGTGGCCGCGTGCCGTCGCGGTGGTGATCGCGACTGGTGTGATTGGGTGGCTGTCTGCTTCGTCGGCCTTCGCCGACAGTTCGGTCCCGGTACCTAGCGGCAGGCTGCATGCAGATGTGGCCGCCAAACTGCGTGCAGATGTGGCCGCGATACGTGCGGGTAACGTTCACTGGTTTGCGACACCGCGTCCAGTGACGCTCGTACGGGCGACCGGCGTTGGCAGCACTCCCGCTGCGATTCCACCTACGGCGAGCGCAAGCCCGCTTTTGGCTTACACGATTAGGAATGCCAACAGCAACCTGTGCCTCGATGTGTATCAAGGGCATTCTGCCAACGGCACCAACGTGGATCAGTGGACCTGCAACGGCAACTCTAATCAGTACTGGACGAGGTACTTCGTAGGCTACGTCGGCGGGAATGGCGCTCCCATCGACATCATCGTCCCTAACAACTCTGCCTCAAGCTGTCTCGACGTCTACGGAAGGTCGCTGTCCGCTGGCGCGAATGTAGATATCTGGACGTGTAATTCCGGTCTCAACCAAGACTGGGTCGATGTCTACAGCAGTGGATACGACTTCTACTATGACTACAACACGCTTGTTAACAACCCAAGCCACATAATGGCGCTCGACGTTCAGAATGCTTCGAAAGCCAGCGGCGCCAACGTGTGGCAATGGTCGGTAACGTACGGTACGAGTCAGTTCTGGTACTCATGATCACGCGTGACCTGCGGTCTTGTTGGCGAACGGCCTTCGGGAGGTAAGTTTGACGGGTCTAAGACATCGATCGCTGGCAATGGCAACGGCAGCATCCGTGGTGCTGGGGGCCATCGGAATAGCAGTTGCACAAGCCGATACGTCGGGCAGTTCGCCGCCGGCGAGCGAGCCGGTTTCACCGCAGGTAGCGAGCATGGCTCCGGCGGCCCAGGCGGCGGCAGCCGCGCAGATTCAGAGCAGCCAACTGTCGGCGGCGACGATCGCGTCAGCTCAGCAGATTGCGTCGCAGGTGCCAAGTAACGTTCCGCCGCCAGTCAGCTCGGCATACAAGCGTCGAGCGGGGCAGCGCCAAGAAATCACGCGCCGCAACCATCGACACCGGCGGAGCCATACGGGCGCCTGAGCTGAGCTCCCGTCAGGGTCGGGAGGTTGTTCGTCTGTGGCGTATCGAAGTAATGTCCAAGCGTCTCAGCGACGGGGGCGAGGGAGCTGTGTCCCCTTCGACGCCTGGGCGCGGATTTCGTGCTGTGGACGCTGCGACATCCTCGACACGAACGCTGACGTCGCACGGAAGGCGTCAGCGCCCCGCGGCGCGTAGGGCGCGCTCCCCAACGTAGGCGGCGGAGGGCTCTCAAGCCGCTCGTGGTTGTTGCCGATAGGCCGCTTGGACTGGACCAGTCCACCGACCTACGCCGTGTCGCGGCCGCGGCGCGCGGCAGCGCGCCTGGCGGCCGCCTTGATCCAGTAGAGAAAATTGGAACCATTGGGTCTGTGGCGTCTTCTGGTATCGCTGATTCTGAGCCGCTGTGGGCTGAGCACGTGGCACGCCGGCTATTGGAGCCGTTGGGGGCGCGCTGGGGGCATACGCTCGGCGTGGCGGCCCGAGCTCGCATCGTGGGCGGAGCGCTGGCGCCCCTCGATGCGGCCGCGCTGGTGGCCGCGGCGTACTTGCACGATGTCGGGTACGCGCCGGAGTTGGCGGAGACTGGTTTTCATGCGGTGGACGGTGCTCGGTTCCTGCGCGTTTGTGGCCATGGGCGGGTGGCGGGTCTAGTCGCGTACCACTCGGGCGCGGAGGCTGAGGCGGGCGCGCGTGGGCTTGTGCGGGAGCTGGCTGAGTTCGAGGACGAGCGCTCGGTGGTGTCTCGGGCGCTGACCTACTGTGATCTGACCACGGATTCGGAGGGGCGTCCGGTGGAGCTGGCCGAGCGGCTGGCGGAGATACGTCGACGCTACGGCGCCGGTGCGCCGGAGGTGCGGGCGCTCGAGTGCTCTGTGCTGGCGCTGCTGGATGATGTCCGAGCGGTGGAGGCGATCCTGGCCGAGAGCGGCGTGCAAGACGAGGCGCTACCCATCGACCAGCTACGGTCTAACTGATGTCTTCGTTCCGGACGGGGATCGGTCACGACGTGCATCGGCTGTTCCCGGACCGGGAGCTCGTGCTCGGGGGCGTGGTCGTCTCGACCGAGGTCGGATTCGACACCCATTCGGATGGAGATGTGCTGTCGCATGCTCTCGTCGATGCACTGGCGGGTGCGATCGCCGATGGCGATCTGGGCACGCATTACCCGGAGGACGATCCGGATGCCGAGGATGCTCGGAGCCTTGAGTTCGTCCGGGAGTTCGCCGGCTACGTGCGCCGTGCCGGGTACGAGATCGGGAACGTCGACGCCTTCGTCGTGCTAGGGACGGTTCGGTTGCGGCCGCACATCGAGCAGATGCGGCGCAACGTCGCCGACGCGCTCGGGATTGACCTGCTGAAGGTGTCGGTGAAGGCGCGCTCGAACGACGGGATCGGGCCCGAGGGGGAAGGAACGGCGTGCTCGGCGTGGGTAAATGTCCTTGTCTACCCCGCGACAAGCAGTTGAGCAGCTGACCACACGCGGTCAAACGAGCTGATCGCGTCGGCGGCGATGCCGTCGATGCGCTGCTTGCGGAAATGAAACACGGGCGAGTCACCCGCTGGGTTCCCCCACAGGTGCGTGTTGACGAGCACCTCTTCATCGAAGCGGCAAACCGACGCGTACAGGGTCGCTCCGCTGAGGCGAACCGCGCCCGGGTCGACGCGTTGGATCCCTCGCGCGTATGTGACCGCCAGGCGGCAGCGGCCTGCGAGGGCATCGCCGACGCCCTCCTCTTGACCGCGTAGCCTGACCGCTTCGCTGTCGGGATCTCCGAGACACATCCGCACGGTGGCGCCGTGCGCGATCTTCGCTTGGACGCGCTCAACGAAGGCGGGCACCGTGTCCCATAGCCACAGCGCGGAATACGCGAGCACATCGATGTGCTGCTCTGCGGCGTCGAGCAGTGAGCTGACGGTGGACGGTGGGAGCTCGCGGCGCGTCGTGTAGATCCCGACCAGCTCGGAGCTCCCGTACGCGACACCTGGGGCATCGGGCCACAGCACGGCTTCTGGCACGCCGACGACCTTGGCCAGCTTCTGCCGAAGAGCCGGCCGCGGCAGTCGGCCGTCGGTGATCCAGCGACCGACGGTCTTGGGGTCGGCGTCGATGTCGTTCGCGATCTCCTCCAGTCGCTTGCCGGACTGGCGGATGGCGTCGTATAGCCGCTGGTTCCTCGACATCTTGGGGGCGGTCGCGTTGCGGGACGCGGACGGGACGTTTGGCGCTCGTCTGCGTCCCGGAAGTGTCCCGGATCGGGGGTTATGCCGTCCCGGGCTTCGGGATTTCATGGGCTCCAGCCACTACTTGAGTGGCGCAGCGTCCTTTCAACCCACAGGAGGTTTCATGCCAGCGTTTCCAAAGTACCCGCCGCTGCCCGTCCCGGCGGACAAGGTCAAGTTGATCTGCGCGGGCGCTCCGCGTGTGGTCACCGAGGATGACCGCGTGACCGAGCGTCGCTCGGCGGATGGCCGCCGGCAGTGGAAGGTGCCGTGCATGCTGGGCGTGGCGGGCGAGCAGACTCGGTCTGAGATCGTGCAGGTGACCGTCTGCCAGGACGAGTCCCCGCGCGTGGAGTTCGGAGAGCGCTTGGAGGCCGACGACCTGGTCGTTCTGTTCTGGGGGATGGAACGAGACGGCCAGGCGTACGCCGGGTTGTCATTCCGCGCCGAGCGGCTGGGCGCGCCCGCGGCTCGTAAGGCCCAGGCTCAGTCCGGCGCAACCGCGGCGTAGGTGGAAGGGGAGCAGCACGATGACAACTATCGGTGGACGAGCCGGCCGCTACGTGCCCGAGTTCGACTGGCGTATTGCTCTGGCTGAGCAGACATTCCGGGCGGTCGAGCGAGTGTGGTGCTGGCGGGAGTTCAGCCTGCCGGTGATCGCGGTAGTTGTGGCGTATAAGACCGGGCATCCGGAGTTGGCGCTCACCGGCGGCTTGTCGATGATGTGCGCCGTCGTGCTGCTCCTGCTCACCCGCCAGAGGGCTTTTGTCGCCGTGCTGCGTCGATGCCGCGCACGTTCACAAGCACTGAGCCGGCAGATCGCGTGGCCGCGGGTATGTCGCAACCTGGGCTGGGCCAGGCGGCTTGACAAGAACGGATGGCTGGTCCCGGACCTTGTCTCCTGGAGCGAGAACGAGCGCCAGGTCACCGTGCGGGTGCGCCCGCTGCCCGAGCACGGCGTCCGCAGCTGGGACCAGATGGCTGACGCGCTGAGAAGGATGGTGGCCGGCGCCACCGTCCAGTGGCGGGAGTCGCACGGGACGCTGACGGTCGTGATCTCCCGCGCCGGGCTGCCGGCCACGCTCACGTGGGGACCAGGGTTGTCCGACGCGGGCCGAATCGTGATCGGCCAGCGACACGGCGGTACGCCACTGGCGCTCGACGTGCTGCGCACGCCTCACGTTCTGCTCGCCGGCGCGACCGGCAGCGGGAAGGGCGGCACAATCCGCTCCGCAATTGCCGGCGCCTTGGAGGCGGGGTGGCAGACGGTCGTGATCGACCCCAAGGAATCGGGCGAATATCGCTGGCTCGACCACTTCGGCGTCCCGGTGCTCTCCAACATCGTGGAGCAGGTCGACGCCCTACAGGAGATCGACGAGATACGCCAGCGTCGCCAGGCAGTGATCAAGGCATTCGGGGCGGATACGTGGCACCAGCTGCCTGCCGAGGTACGTGCTGGCTGGCAGCCGGTGCTCGTCGTCGTCGACGAGGCCGCGGACCTGCTCGTCCAGGTGAAGGGCAAGAGCGAGCCCCAACGCGAATACGCCGCGCTTCAGCAGGAGGCGGCGAGGCTGATTGCACAGCTCGCCCGCAAGGGCAGAAGCGCGGGCATCCACCTGGTCGTCGCGATCCAGCGGCCCGACACCGCGCAGCTCGGGGACCAGGGCGGCGCGCTTCGCAACAACCTCACCGCCCGCCTGGCGCTGGCGAGCCTCGACGCCGAAGGAATTCGGATGCTCGGCATCTCAAGCAGCGACCCGGTCGCGATGACACTCGACGGAACGCCGGGGCGCGGGATCTGCGTCGGCTTCGGCGACGACCCGCGCCCCAGCGCATGCCAGGTCGCCTGGCTGGACCAACAGCAAGCCCTCCAGCAGGTCAAGCCGATCGCGCGACAGGGCCTCGACGCGATCGAGCCCGACGGCGGTGAGACGGCTCAGGGCGCGGAGGAAACGGCGCGATGACCGGGCACGCGCGATCACCGGCTGCCGGCACGCGCACGCGGTCAGGATCGCGACCTGCTGAGAGCACCATGACGCTCACCGGCGGGTGCGTGAACCCGATTCGCCTGCGCGGCTCCTACCAGCGCATCGACGCCGAGACCGGCGAAGTGCTCGCGCTCATCGGGTCGCCAGCTACCGCCGACGGGATGCTGCTGGTGTCCTGCAAGGATCGCCGCGCGAGCTCCTGCCCGTCGTGCGCAAGGCTCTACGAGAAGGACGCCTACCAGCTGATCGCTGCCGGGCTGCGCGGCGGCAAGAGCGTGCCAGCGGCCGTCGGTACCCACCCGGCCGTGATGCTCACGCTCACCGCCCCGTCCTTCGGTGCCGTGCACGGCAACCGTGACCGCGACCGGCCGTGCAAGTGCGGACGTCGACACGATCCCGAGGACCCGCATGTCGGCAGCGCGATCGACCCCACCACCTACTGCTACGTCGAGCAGGTCATCTGGAACCGCTACGCGCCAGAGCTGTGGAAGCGTACCGTGCAGGCCGTCCGGCGCGGCCTGGCGAAGGCGCAGGGCGTGCCGCGTTCGAGGCTGTCGGAGACCACCTGCGTGCGGTTCGCGAAGGTCGCCGAGTTCCAGCGACGCGGCGTCGTCCACTACCACGCGATCATCCGCGTCGACGGCCCTCACGGAGTCGAAGCCCGACCGCCGAGCCAATGCACGACCGAGCTGCTGGCGCATGTTGTGGAAGCGGCAGCCAAAACCGTGTCGGTCGTGCTGCCGGAGCCACTGCTGCGAGAGCTTCTGCCGGGCACGCCAGCCACGCTCCGCTGGGGCGCCCAGATCGAAGTCCTTACGCTCGACCCGCACACCTGCACGGCGGCCGCCGGCTACATCGCAAAGTACGCCACGAAAGCGACCGAGGCCGCAACGAGCGGAACGCTGGTCAAGCCGATCCGCTCGCCGAGCGGTCTGGCTCATCTTCCGCTCGCTGGCCACCCGCGGGCGCTCGTCACCACGGCGTGGATGATTGGGGAGCGGGCTGGCGATGAAGCCTTCAAGCGGTGGGCCCACCAGCTCGGCTACGGCGGACACACACTCACCAAGAGTCGCCACTACTCGGTCACGTTCGCCGCGCTGCGCGCCGCCCGAGCCAACTGGCGCCTCGGCTCGACGGCTGACCAAGTGATCGTCCGTGCACAGCTCACATACGCCGGCCGCGGGCACCCGAGTCCAAAGGAGCCGCGGTGAGCACGTCCGCGAGGCACGCGAGCCCCGGCGTCGCCCGTCCCTCAGGGTCCGGGCCCTGCCCGGAACTCATTGCCAACCAGCGGAGGCGAGACGGCGTGTCAAGCGCCGCGGCAGCCGCACAGCAACCACTGCCGCTCCCGAACAACAACAGCGCGACGTCGGCGCTTGACACGACCGGCTCGGCTCCGCTACCCAAGCCTCTCGACCATGCAAGCCCCCACAGCTGTCAGCTCCTCACGGCGCGGACCGTCGCCGACGTGCTCGACGTGTGCGCCGAGACCGTGCTGCGGTGGATCCGCAACGGGGAGCTGCCCGCGATCCGTCTTCCGGGAGGGGCGATCCGGATCATCGAGTCCGAACTGGAGGACTGGCTCAGGTCGAGGGCGACGCCGGCACGAGGAGTGCTAGCTACCACGACCGACGCCGCCGATTTCGAACGCTACCCGGCGAGGTACGATGGACGACGCTAGCTACCACACCGTGCCGTCACGCGCGGCGCCAAGAGACGAGGAGGAATCCAGATGCCTGCAACTCAGCGCGGCCAGGCCTACCGCCTTGGGCCAAACCGATGGGGACTCCGCTACTACGACGCTAACGGGATCCGGCGCCGGAAGAGCCCATTCCCAAGCAAGAGCGCAGCCCTTGCT
The DNA here is from genome assembly GCA_963712675.1 of uncultured Solirubrobacteraceae bacterium. GTDB lineage: Bacteria > Actinomycetota > Thermoleophilia > Solirubrobacterales > Solirubrobacteraceae > Palsa-465. The sequence goes on along the minus strand of CAVQJF010000008.1, from coordinate 154,611 downwards.
CACTACCGCGACATCATCGAGCCGCAACTGCGCGGGGACCCGACTCCCGTACCTGAGCTGACGCTCGGGGAGTTCGTGGAGATCTACCTGGAGCGCCACCAAGTCGCCGTCCGCGGACGAACGATCGCGATCCTGCGCGAGCGTCTGGGCTACGCCGTCCGCGCATATGGTGACGTGCGGTTGCACGACCTCGAGCGCATGAGCGGCGATCTGGCGTCGTGGTTCGCGACGCTGTCCGAGGGCTCTCGCTATGGGATCGTCCAGGCGCTTCGACAGACGCTCGAAGCCGCAGTCCGCTGGGGGCACATACAACGCAACCCGGCGAGGCTCGCGGGACGCAACCGGCAACCTGCGCCGCGATCGATCCGGGTGTTCAGCTTCGACGAACTGGAAGCGATCGCTGCCGAGCTGTCGCCGATATACCGGCCACTCCCTGCGTTCGCAGCTGCGACCGGTCTGCGTCCGGAGGAATGGGCCGCCCTGGAGCGTGGCGACGTCGGTCGCCGCGAGGGTCAGATTCACATCCGGCGGACGATCAGCGAGGACGAGCACGGCCGCAGGCTGCTCGTCGACCTGGCGAAGACGAACGTTAGCCGGCGGCAGGTGCCGCTGTCCAAGCGCGCGGTTGCCGCACTCGACGAGCTTCCGGCTCGACTCGATACACCACGCCTGTTCCCTGCTCCGAAGGGTGGCCTCCTGAACCTCGACCACTTCCGCCGCCGCGAGTGGAGCCCCGCGATCGAGGCCGGCGGCATCCGGAGGCCAGCAAGGATCTACGACACGCGCTCGACGTTCGCGAGTCGCGCCATCGCCGCAGGAGTCCCCATCTTCGAACTGGCGAAGATCATGGGCACCAGCGTACGCATGATTGAGCGGCACTACGGAACGCTCCTCGACGGAGCGGGGGCCGGAATCGCAACGCGCCTCGATGCTTACGACGAGCGGGAGCGCCAGACGCGCGCTGACCACGTTTAGGCCGCTATCGGGCCACGACGACGCTCGTGCCAGCGGAATAGACGGGGCGACGCGGACACCAAACCCACCTGATTGCGGGCGATTCGCGAGAGTACCCCCAGCCGGACTCGAACCGGCGATCTCCTGCGTGAAAGGCAGGCGTCCTAACCGCTAGACCATGGGGGCGGACGGTGTCCATTGTAGGGTCGCCGCGGGCCCTTCCAACACGGGCCGGCCGCGACGCGATGGGCGCCGTGGCGTTACGACGAGGCGGTGCGGGGCCTGCGGACTCGCGCCGCTGGGGCGCTGTCGCGCAGCTTCGATTTCACTGCGGTCAGTGGCGCGGCGATTCGCTCGAGTCGCTGTCGCTCCGCCTTGACGCCGAACACGAGCTCCGCGATGCCGCCGACGATCATCAGGATCGCGCCGATCGCGAGGGCCTTGAAGACTTCGGAGGCCTTCCCGGTGGCGACCATTGGGGCGAAAAGTTGTGGGCCGATGATCCCGCCGATTCCTGTTCCGACGGCGTAGAAGATCGCGATCGCGAGTGCGCGGGTCTCCATCGGGAAGATCTCGCTGACGGTGAGATAGGCGGCGCTGACTCCGGCCGAGGCAAAGAAGAACACGACCGACCAGCACAGCGTCAGCGTGCCGGCGGTCAGCTGATGCTGGTCGAACAGGTAGCCCGTACCGAGCAGCAGGAATCCGGACAAGATGTAGGTGCCCGCGATCATCGGCTTGCGGCCGACGGAGTCGAACAGGCCGGCGAGCAGGATCGGTCCAAGCAGGTTGCCGACGGCGAACGCCACCAGATAGTAGGGCGCGTCCGCGGTGGAGACGTGGAAGAACTGGCTCAACAGCGTCGCGTAGCCGAACAGGATCGAGTTGTAGAGGAATGCCTGGCCGATGAACAGCGCCAGTCCGAGCACCGTGCGCTTCGGGTAGGTCTTGACGATCGTCGTCGCGATCTCGACGAGTGAGATCGTCTTGCGCTGGCGAATCTCGATCGTGTCGTCGGGCTCGTCCAGCTCGGCCCCGGTCTGCTCGACGACCTCGCGCTCGATCGCGCGGGTGACCTCTTCCGCCTCTTGCTCGCGGCCGTGGATGAAGAGCCAGCGTGGGCTCTCCGGCACGTGCCGGCGCACGATCAGAATTGCGAGCCCGAGGACGAAGCCGAGGCCGAAACACACACGCCAGTCCAGGAACCCCGAGAAGATGTGGAGCGCGGCAACCGACAGCAGCGCTCCGGCGGCGGCGCCCGCCCAGTACGTGCCGTTGATGATGATGTCGATCCGGCCACGGAACCGTGCTGGGATGAGCTCGTCGATCGCGGAGTTGATCGCGCTGTACTCGCCACCAATCCCCATGCCGGTGACAAAGCGGCAGGCAAAGAAGAACCAACCCGCGAACGAGAAGGCCGTCGCGATCGTCGCCGCCAGATAGACGGCAAGCGTGATCATGAACAGACGCTTTCGGCCGAACCGGTCGGTGAGCTGGCCAAAAACGAGCGCCCCGAAACACGCGCCGGCGACATACATCGAAGCCGCCAGGCCGGCGATCTCGGCGGAGGACACGTGGATTCCGCTTCCCTTTGCCGAAATCGCGCCGGCAATCGAGCCGACAACGGTCACCTCGAGGCCGTCGAGGATCCAGACCGTTCCGAGCCCGATCAGAATCCGCCAGTGCCAGCGCGACCACGGAAGCCGATCGAGCCGCGCGGGGATGTCGGTCTCGATGGTCGACAGTCGCTGCTCACTCGTTGCCGTCGTAGCCATGGTGCTCCTCCTCCTGAGCACGTGCTACCCACTACTAGGCGGCCCGACACCAAGTCGCTGTGAGCTGGCCAGAACGGCGCGTGGGCCCGCGCTCCCTCGCACGGGCCCACCGAACATGGTCCGGCGGCACGGTACCTCGCGCGGGCGAGGAGCGGCCGCCGGACCTGGCTTGTCACCCGTGGATGGCTTCGGGCACCTGGGTCGATGAGACCGCGAGCTCGTGGGCGGGACGAGCGGAGCGTCGCTCGTCGCCGTTTCGACCTGCGCCGGGCAGCCACTCAAGCCACGACGGCAGGTACCAGGCGCGATCGCCGAGCAGGGCGAGGGTGGCCGGCAACAGCACGCCTCGGATGACGGTGGCGTCGATCAGGATCGCCGCCGCGAGGCCGACTCCCATCTGCTTGAAGTCGATCGCGCTGAGCGTGCCGAAGATCCCGAACACGCCGACCATGACGAGCGCGGCGCTGGTCACGACGCCCGCGGTGGTGCGGACTCCGTGGAGCGTCGCATCGCGGGCGCTCATGCCCCGGTCATACGCCTCCCGCACCCGGCTGAGGATGAACACGTGGTAGTCCATCGACAGCCCGAACAGGATCACGAACAGGAACAGCGGCAGCCAGGCCGTGATCTCGCTGGTGCCGCTGAAGCCGAGCAGCTGATGGCCGATGCCGTGCTGGAAGACGAGCACGAGCAGGCCGTAGGCCGCCCCGACCGACAGCAGGTTGAGCAGGATCGCCTGGAACGGGATCACGATCGACCGGAACGTGAACAGGAGCAACAGGAACGCCATCGCGAGCACGAACGCGAACACGATCGGCAGCCGCGAGTTCATCACGTTGTCGAAGTCGACCGTGCCGGCCGTCTCGCCGGAGACGCCCGCCTGCACGCCCGGGACGGCGCCGATCGTGTGCGGCACCAGCGCTCGCAGCCGCGCCAGCGCCTGGTCGGAGACACCGTTCGTTCCATTGCCGGCCAGCGGAATCGAGATCTGCTCCGCCCGGTGGTCGGCGCTGACACGGGTCGACACGGGACCGAGCAGGCCCGGCGTCACACGCGCTGAAGCGATCAACCGGGACACGCCGTCCCGAACGGCCGCGCTCCGGACATCCCGCGCCAGCACGCCCACCACACCGGGCTCCGAGCCTCCCGGGAAGGCCTTTTCGATCTGGTCGTACGTGCGCATGATCGGCAGATCGTGCGGCAGGGCACTCGCGCCCGGCAGGGCGGTATGCATGTTCAACACCGGCACCGTCAAGGCGACCAACGCACCAGCGCTGAGGACGGCCGCCACGCCTGGCCGGCGAACGACGCCGCTCAGCAGCAGACTCCACACGCGAGACTCCGATGCCGTGGACCGACGGAGACGGTGCACCAGCGGGATCCGGCCCTTTTCAATCCGCGAACCAAGCGCGCTCATCACCGCCGGCAGTACGGTCAGCGAGCCGACCATCGCCATCGCCACGACGATGATCGTGCCGACGGCAAACGAGGTGAACGTCTTTGACCCGGCGAAGAACATGCCGGCCATCGCGGCGATCACGGTCAGGCCGCTGACGAGGATCGCGCGGCCCGAGGTCGCTGCCGCCGCCAGCAGCGCCGCCTGGTCCGAGGCGCCGGCCGCACGCTCCTCGCGCTCGCGGCGGAGGTAGAACAGCGAGTAGTCGATGCCGACGGCGAGGCCCACGAGCAACACGACGGAGTCGATCGCCGGATCCATCGACATCACGTGCGAGAGAACCGCGATCAGGCCGAGAGAGGCGCCGACAGCGGTCAGGCCGAGCAGCATCGGTACCCCGGCCGCGACGAGCGACCCGAACGCGAGCACCAGGATCAGCAGCGTGACCGGTACAGACAGCGTCTCGGCGCGGGAGAAGTCGCGGCCCAGCGTTTTGCTGAGCGCCTTCTGCGAGCTCGCATCGCCGAATTCCTCGATCCGCAATGACGGGAATCCTCGCTGCGCCGCGGCGGTCGCCGCGAGCAGACGATCGACGTCGCCGTGCTGGCCGAGCTCGAGGCTCACCCGTGCCGAACGTCCGTCCGCGGACAGAACATTCTGTCCCTGGGCGGACCCGGGAACACGGACGTCGGACACGTGCGGAACCCGTGACACACGGGCGACGACTTCCCGGACGGCGGACCTATAGGCCGGGTTCGCGGACAACCCCCCGCGCCGCGCCTGGATCAGGATCATCTCGGTCGAGGAGTCGGGGAAGTGGGCGCGCAGGAACGTGTCGACGGTCAACGACTGACCGTTGCCGTCATGGCTGTCGGTCTTCGTTCCGAGCATTCCGGCGCCGATGACGGCGGCAACTATGACGAACGCCAGCCAGCCGAAGATCGCCTTCTTGCGGTTTGCGGCGCTCCAGGCTCCCGCTCTCGCCGCGATATTCAATCGATTCATTTCTCCTCCACAGGTCGGTGTTTTTCAGCCGCCTGCAAGCTCCCACCGGCGCCGCGCAGCAACCAGGACGGAAGCTGGCGTCTTGGGGTGGGGAAAACCGGAGTCCCGCGCGGGCTGCCAGCCCCATTGCGCACGGTCGCCCGGCCCGTGATCCTTTACGTATGCGCGAACCGCTTGCGACGATCGTCCGACGCCCGCTCACCCGCAGCTGCTGGGAGGAGACGTGGTACCTGCTCCTCAGCCTGGTGACGGGGACCGTCGGGTTCACGATCATCGTCAGCGCGGTGTCGACCGCCGCCGGCCTCTCGATCCTGATCATCGGCTTGCCACTCGCCGCCTTGATCGCCCGCTTCGACCGGTGGTGGTGCATGCTCGAGCGCCACCGAGCAGCGGCAGTCCTCCGCAGGCCGATCCCCGCGCCGTACGCCCCGCCAACCGGCGGCGGCCGGGTCGCGCGCTGGCTGTCGGTTCTCGCCGACCGCCAGACGTGGTTCGACGCGATCTGGATGCTGACCGCACTGCCGCTCGGAGTGGCCGGCTTCAGCCTCGCCGTGACGCTGTGGACGGTCGTGCTCGCGCTGTTGAGCGCTCCGATCTGGTTCTGGTCGATGCCGGGCTGGATCGGCGACAACGACGTCGCCCTGTCGATCATCGCTCCGTTCCTCGCACTCCCCGCCGCGGTGGCCGTCGCGTGGGCGATGCGCGGGCTCGCGGTCTCGAAGGCGGGCATCGCTGCGCGCCTCCTCGGCCCAAACCGGACCGAGTTCCTCGAGCGGCGGGTTCAGACGCTCTCGGAGACGCGCGCCGGTGCCGTCGATGCCGGCGTCTCCGAGCTCCAGCGCGTCGAGCGGGACCTCCACGACGGCGCGCAGGCGCGACTCGTGGCGCTAGCGATGGACCTCGGCCTCGCCGAGCAGCGGCTCGCGAATGCGGACCACGAGACCGCGCTCGAGCACGTCGCGAGCGCGCGCGGCCAGGCGCGCGCGGCGATGGCCGAGCTGCGCGACCTCGTCCGAGGGATCGGGCCGAGCATCCTGACCGATCGCGGACTCGACGCAGCGCTGACCGCGCTCGTCTCCGGCCGCACGCCGCCGGTCGACCTCCAGGTCGAGCTCAACGGCACGGAGGTGACCGCCGCGGAGACGGCCATCTACTTCGTCGTCGCGGAGGCACTCGCGAACGCCCGCAAGCACGCGCGCGCCTCCCACATCTCCGTGCACGTGTGGGAGGACGGCGCGGACACGCTGGTCGCGGAGATCGTCGATGACGGCGTCGGCGGCGCCGACGCGGATGCAGGCTCCGGTCTCGCCGGACTGCACAAACGCGTTGCGGCACTCGACGGAACGCTCACGGTCACGAGCCCGGCCGGTGGACCGACGACGATCCGTGCGGAGTTGCCGTGCGCGTCGTGATCTGCGAGGACCTCGCGCTGCTGCGCGACGGGCTCCGCCGGCTGTTGCAGGACAACGGCATGGAAGTTGTCGCCGAGGTCGACAACGGCGAGCACTTCGTCTCGGCTGCGTTCGGGCACAAGCCGGACGTATGCGTGGTCGACGTTCGGCTGCCGCCGACGTTTCGCGACGAAGGGCTGCGGGCGGCGCTCACAGCCCGTGAGCGGATGCCGGGGCTACCGGTGCTGATTCTCTCCCAGCACGTCGAGCAGACGTACGCGGCCGAGCTGCTCGCGGACGGGGTTGGGGGGATCGGCTACCTGCTCAAGGATCGAGTCGCCGACGTCGATGAGTTCGTCGCCGCGGTCCGGCGGGTGGCCGGCGGGGGAACGGTGCTCGACCCCGAAGTGGTCGCACAGATCCTTGCGCGCCGCCGCTCCAGCGCGATCGACAGCCTCACGCCGCGCGAGCGGGACGTGCTGGCGCTGATGGCGGAAGGACGCTCGAACCAGGCGATCGCGGAGGAACTCGTGGTCACCGCCGGAGCGGTCGAGAAGCACGTGTCGAACATCTTCGGAAAGCTCGAGCTCCCCGCCAACGAGGAGGACAATCGACGCGTGCTGGCCGTTCTCGCCTACCTCCGAGCGGATGGCTGACACCGCGCACCCGCAGGTAGTCGCGCAGCTGTCGGTCAGGCGCGGCCGCGATGCGGTCGAGTTCTACAAGCGCGCGTTCGGGGCCGTCGAGGTCTACCGGGTGGGAGGCAACGATCAGAACGAAGCCGTCGTCTCGCAGCTGACCGTCGGCACCACGTCGTTCTGGGTCGCCGATGAGTCCCCGGAACATCAGAATTTCAGCCCCGAGACCGTCGGCGGCTCGACCACGCGGATGCTGCTGATCGTCGACGACCCTGATGCGGCGGTGGATCGCGCAACTGAAGCCGGCGCCACTCTGGTCGCGGCCGTCACCGAGGAGCACCGGTGGCGGCTCGGGCGGATCGCCGATCCGTTCGGCCACCACTGGGAGATCGGCAAGCCGCTGATCCCATGGCCTCCGGATTGCGCCGCAGGCCACTAGGCTAGGCTGCCGGGCGTGAACGACGACTGGCGCCTGCGCGTCACCCTCCAACAGCGCGACCACGCGGCCAAGCTCGCCGCCAGGCTCGAGGCGAATGAACTCGAGACCGACCTGCTCAAGTCGCTGCACGACAAGGTTGTTGTTTCGCGCGAGGACGCGGAGGTCTTTTGTTACGCGGGCACGCGTGAGCAGGCCGAGGCCGCCGAGCAGGAGATCCGCGCGCTCTCTGCGGACGAGGAGTGGGAGCCGGAGTTCGAACTGAAGCATTGGCATCCGACCGCGGAGGAGTGGGAGGACCCAGACACGCCGCTGCCGGCGACGGACGCCGACCGTGCCACGGAACACCAGGAGCTGATCGAGCGAGAGCGCGCGGAGTCGCAGGCGAGCGGCCATCCCGAGTACGAGGTCAGGATCGAATGCCGCTCGCACCGCGACGCGGTCCAGCTCGCCGAGAAGCTCCGCCAGGAGGGCATCCCGAACGTGCACCGATGGAAGTACCTGCTCGTCGGCGCGCTCGATGAGGACAGCGCGCAGCAACTCGCGAACCGCCTTCGCGCCGAGGTCCCAGATGGTGCGACCGTCACCGCCGAGGGAACCATCGGCTCAGTCATTGCTGGAACGCCGGCGAACCCGTTCGCGGTGTTCGGCGGGCTCGGTGGTTAGCGGCAGCCTGACGAGCCAAGAGCTGGTGCGCGCCGCGGCGCGCAACCACAGAGCGTGGTTCAGGCGCGGGGCGGGCGCCGCCGGCGGGTCGATCGAGATGGTCGGCGGGGCCGATCTGATGATCGTGGGTCGCCACGGCACTGTCCCGTTCCCGGCGCGCGTGACCGATCTCGACGCGATCCTGACCCGCATCCGCGCCGCCGGGCTCATGCAGGTCGGGTGGCGGTCGACCGAGCCCGACATGACGCTCGGGACCTCGCTCGTTGCTCGCGGATTCGGCTGGGGCTGGCAGCCATATTGGATGGCGCGCAGTTCATCAAGCTCGCGCCCTAGCCCGACGGGAAACCTTGCGCTTTCGATCGCCGCGGCGGCTGCAAGTAGACGCGCGTGATCGCGATCGAGAGCTCGCGCATCTGCCGCTGACTCGCGTGCGGCCACGTGACAGTGGCGGCGATCAGGCGGACGCCGTCGGTTGCCATCAACTGGGTCACGTAGGGGAACCAGTCGGCCTCGATACCGAGATTGACGGCCTCCGGGGCCGGAATCTTGCGGTCCACCGTGAACACCTGGGCGGCCTCGATCGCCGTCCGCTCGAGCACGAAGTAGGCCTGCGGCCCGGTGTCGTCGTTGACGAGCACGACCACGCGGCCACCCGTCGCCGCACGCGCCGTGAAGGTGCACTGCAGGTACGTGTTGTTGCCTCGCGACTCGCGGGTCGCGATAGCGGCCGGCGCGATCCCGAGGCTGCCGGCCATCGCGTCGCGCGCGGCCGGCGAGCAAACGGCGGCCTGCTGCGAGCGTTGCTTCACAGCCGAGTGACCACCGCAGCCGACGAGCGCCACCGCCAGCACGAGTGGGCAGGATTTCACGGCGTTCGCGACTGGCGTCACCATCGTCACCATATTCGATGGTGACGCCAGCGGGCATCCGCTACTGCTTGACGACCGCCTGAACGAGCATCAGGCACCCGTCGACCCCGGCGCTGTTCGCGAACGGGTCGCCGACCGACAGAGTCGGGTCGAACAGCAGCTGGCCGGGCGTGCCGTCGGAGCAGTACTCGGCTGTGTTGCTTGTGGTGTCGATCGCGATCTCCTGGCCCTTCTTGACCTTGAGCGAGACCTTGATCCTCACGACCGGGTAGATGCCGTTGCTCATCTGGTCCTGCGTCGGGCCGGCAAGGGTGATCATGCGGCTCTGGGCTGTCGCCTTGGCCTGGCCGCTCTTCTCGTTCGACGCCAGATGACGGACGGTCACGACCTTCGCCCGGAACGTCATCGGACCTTCGGGGCGGATCTTGAGCTGCACGATCGTTCCGGTCGCCTTGGCCTGCGCGCGGCCGGAGAAGCCGGGATAGAAGGACCCGACGTGTGTGCACAGGTCGCCGGCGTTGCCGACGCCGTCCTGTGAGCACGTGGAGCCGGCATTCGCCGGGGTGTGGTCGAGGCTCGAGCCGAACCAGCTGGTCGCGGCTGATGCCCCGGCGGGAACGAGCACGACGGCGCTGAGCGCAGCCGTCAATGCCGGGATGAGACGTGAGCGGGTGATGCTGAACATGGGACTTCCTTTCGACGGACTCTGCATGTGTGGACCAACCTACGGGCGGGACGGGCGCACGCCTACCCTCCCTAGGGGTCGCCTGAGCGACACCGCACATGCCTTCGTCGGCAGCCCTCTGGCTGAACGCGGCGCTAGAGAACCGCGCACCAGCACGAGCTCGGACTCGCCCCCGGCCACACACGTTCAAGTTTTGCCCCGCCCATCGCCACTTCCTCCTCCCCGCCACGGAGAACTCTACATCGCGCTGGCCACGGCATTGTCGTCAGCCGGAGCGGCCGGCGGAACGCGATGTTGTCTTTGGCGGGAGGAGGGCTGCGATCATTGCGTCAGCGATGAACGCGCCGTAGCGCTCGAGCGTCCAACCGCGGGTGAGGACAAGCAGCTCGTAGAGCTCAGGTGAGCTGTAGGTCCACATGATCTCGCCGGCGTGCTCGACCTTGATGTCCGGGCGCAAGTGGCCAGAGGCGGCGAGGTTGCGGGCGTTGCGGGTCATGCGCTGCAATCGCTGGGCGTCCATCTCGGACTGGAGGCTGGCCATCTCCGGGTCGGCGGCCGCCGCCGCGCGCACGAGCAGCAGGATCGGTGCCACTCGAGGAGCGATCTCAGTCGTCAGCGCGCCCCAACCACGAATGATCTTGCGCGGATCGCGCTCGGTTGCCTGAAGGGCATCAGAGCGCGTTTCGGCCGGAACGGGCTGCTCGCCCGCCAGCGCCAGCTGGCAGATCGCGCGAACCAGCCCTGGTTTGCCGCCAAACGTCTTGTAGATCGTGTCCACCGACACGCCCGCCTCCGCCGCGATCGCCGCGATCGTCGTCGGCGCGAACCCATCACTCAAGAACAGGCGCCTCGCGGCATCGACGATGGCTTCGCGCGTTTGACGGGCTTGTTCTCGGCGCCTGGCGGAGTCGTAGGACCGCTTCTGTTTGACAGGAGAGAGATTTGGGTCCATAGTGCTAGATCGGTTACAGTCTACTAGATCGAAAAGCGAGAAGGAGAACGGACTGAAGAATGAACTGGACGCAAACCCAGGCCAATGCAGAGGCGATGGTGCAACGTCTGCAGCGGGCAACGAACGAGCATGACCTTGAGGCGCTCGTCGCCTGCTTCAGCGCCGATTACCGGAACGAGACGCCCGCGCACCCCGAGCGGGGATTCACCGGCAGAGATCAGGTACGCGCAAACTGGAAGCAGATCTTCGCCGCTATCCCCGACGTCAGTTGTGAAGTTGTTCGGTGTGTGGCTGACGGTGAAACGGCCTGGAGCGAGTGGGAGCACCGGGGCACGCGACCCGACGGTACGGCGCACCTGATGCGCGGCGTTGTGATCTTCGGCGTCGAGGATGGCTGCGCAACCTGGGCGCGCTTCTACCTGGAGCCAGTGCAAGACGGTGGCGGCACTGTCGATCAGGCGGTCCGGTCACAGGTGCTGTCCGGCGGTCAGTCATGATCCTCGTCGCCGGCGGGACCGGCAGGCTCGGCACCCTGGTCGTCGATCGCCTCGTCAAGCGAAACCTCCAAGTGCGGGTCCTGACTCGCGACCCGGCTCGCGCCGAGCATCTTGCCGGAGGACTCGTCACCGTAGTCGTCGGCGACGTGCAAGACCGTGAGAGCCTCGGAGCCGCGACGACCGGGGTGGAGGTAGTCGTGTCGGCGGTCCACGGCTTCACCGGCCCGCGCGCTGACTCCCCCGCGGCTGTCGATCGTGACGGCAACGCCAACCTGATCGAAGCAGCCAAGGCCGCCGGCAGCGAGTTCGTGTTGATGTCGACTCTCGGGGCTGCCGCCGATAGTCCGATGGAGCTGTTCCGCATGAAGCACGCCGCCGAGCAACACGCAGCCCGGAGCCGCGTCCCCACGACGATCGTGCGATCGACAGCGTTCCTCGAGCTTTGGATCGACCTGCTCCAACAGACTTCCCAACGCTCGGGCCGCCCACTCGTGTTTGGACGTGGCACAAACCCGATCAACTTCGTCTCGGTCGCCGACGTCGCGGCCATCGTCGAACGCGCAGTCATCGATTCAGCAACCCGCGGCCAGGTCCTGGAGATCGGCGGGCCCGACGACATCACTTTCGACCAGCTGGCCGAAGCCGTGCAGACGGCCGCTGGCCGCACGGGCCGACCGAAGCACGTACCGCCACCAATCCTCACCCTGATGGCCAACAGCGTCGGACGCGCTAAGCCACGGCTCGGCCGGCAGGCGCGGGCCGCGCTCGTGATGGATCGCGCCGACCTCAGATTCGACAGCACCCCCATCCATGCGCTCTACCCAGACCTCCCCTGGACTGCTCTCGCTGACGTTCTCGCCCGCGACCGCTCCACAGCAAACTAGCCCCAGAAAAGGACGTGCTGCAAGCGCTTCCCAGTGCCGCCGCTGGGGCTCGAACCCAGGACCTTCGGATTAAAAGTCCGCTGCTCTACCAACTGAGCTACGGCGGCGTGCCCTCATGATCGCGCAGACGTGATCGCGACCGCCTCGATCTCGACGAGCATCCGTGGGTCGACGAGCGCAACGATGCCGACCATGGTCATCACCGGACGTACATCGCCGAAGAACTCGCCGTGGGCGCGGCCGACCTCCTCGTAGCGCGAGATGTCGGTCACGTAGCAGCGCGTCAGGACCACGTCCGCCCGGGTCGCGCCCGCGCGGCCGAGCTCGTGCTCGATCTTGCGCAGGATCTCGGTGGTCTGCTCACCGGGGGTCGCGCCTAGGACGGCCCCGTCGGGCGTCACGGACGTGGTGCCGCCGATGAAGACGGTGCCCTCGACGGCGACGCTCCGGCCAAACCCGAAGCGATCCTCGTATGGAGAGGGCGGGTCGCCGCCCAGGCGGACGATCTCGCTCAATGGCGGAAGTGGCGCCGGCCCGTGAACACCATCGCGACGCCGGCGGCATCGATCGCTTCGACGACAGCTGGGTCTCGGATCGAGCCGCCGGGCTGGATGATCGCTTTGACCCCGGCGTCGATCGCCAGCTGCGGGGCGTCCGGGAAGGGGAAATACGCGTCGGAGGCCATGACAGCGCCTTCGAGGCTCGAGCGGGACTTCTCGATCGCGAGCCGGACCGAGTCGACGCGGCTCATCTGACCCGCCCCGATGCCAACCGTCGCGAGCTCTGAGGAGAGCACGATCGCGTTCGAGCGGACGTGCTTGCACACCTTCCAGGCGAACGCCAGCTCGCTCCGCTCGGCCTCGGTCGGACGGCGCTCGGAGACGACCTCCATCGTCGAGAGCTCCTCGAGATCGGAGTCGCGGTCTTGCACCAGCACGCCGCCGACGACCTGGCGCAGATTGGGGTCCGACAGGCTCGCGGTGCGGCGCTCACGGTCGTCCAGGATCCGTAGGTTCGGCTTGGTCGCGAGCACCTCGAGGGCGCCGTCGTCGTAGCCGGGCGCGAACAGAAGCTCGACGAACTGCTCGACCACGGCCTCCGCCAGCGCCCGATCGACGCGCCTGTTGAGGCAGATCACGCCCCCGAAGGCCGACATCGGATCACCCGCGAACGCGCGCTGGTAGGCCTCGAGCGCCGTCGCGCCGACCGCGACCCCACAGGGGTTGTTGTGCTTGACGATCACGCAGGCGGGGATCTGGAACTCGGACATCAGCAGCCGCGCGGCATCGAGGTCGAGCAGGTTGTTGAACGACAGCTCCTTGCCGCCGAGCTGGGAGATCATCGACAGCACGTGCGTCCGCGCCCCGACCTGGGCGTAGTAGGCACCGCGCTGATGCGGGTTCTCGCCGTACGGCAGCTCGAGCACCTTCTCGAAGGCGCGCACTAGCAGCGGCGGGAAGTCCTCGCCCTTCTCCTGGAACCAGCGGGCGATCGCGGTGTCGTACCGAGCCGTGTAGGCAAACGCCTCGGCGGCAAGGCTCTCGCGCGTCGGCATCGACAGCCGGCGGTCGGACTCGCGCAGCTCCGCGAGCACCGCGTCATAGCTCTCCGGGCTGACCACCGGCGCCGCAAACGCGTAGTTCTTGGCCGCTGCCCGGATCATCGTCGGTCCGCCGATGTCGATGTTTTCGATCACATCGCGCTCGGGCACCCCGCGCATCGCCGCCGTGCGCTCGAACGGATACAGGTTCACGCATACGAGGTCGACGAACTCGATGTCGTGCTCCTCGGCGGCCTGGATGTGCGCCTCATCGTTGCGAACGGCGAGCAGACCCGCGTACAGCTTCGGATGCAGCGTCTTGACCCGCCCATCCATGATCTCGGGGAAGCCCGTGAGATCGGAGATCGATCGGACCGGCACGCCCGCGTCCTCGAGCGCCCCGGCGGTCCCTCCGGTCGAGACGATCTCGACCCCGAGCTCGACCAGGCCGCGAGCGAACTCCGCGATCCCTGTCTTGTCGGAGACCGACAGAAGCGCCCGGGCCACCCGGACCTCGCCGGGAGCGGCGGCTGCTCCGCCGGCGGTCAACTCGGCGCCCTCATCGATCATCGGGCTCGACTCTACAACGCTCGCTCGACGAGCATCCGCCGCGGGTTCGCCGGATCGGGCGACACGGCCCCGCGCGCGATCAGCCGCACCGCCTGCGGCAGCAACTCGTGCTCGATCGGCCGCAGCTGCGCGAGCACGTCGGCCGGCTCGCGGGCGTCCGGAAGCTCGAGCGCACGCTGCAGGATCACCGGGCCGGTATCGACGCCCCCGTCGACGAAGTGGACGGTGACGCCAAACACCTTGACGCCGTACGCGAGCGCCTGCTCGACCGCCGCCAAACCGGGGAACGCGGGCAGCAGCGCCGGGTGGACGTTGATCACCCCGCGCGGGAAGCGAGCCAGGAACTCCGGGCTCAGCAGCTGCATGTAGCCCGCCAGTACGACGAGCTCCGTCGCGCGCTGCTCCAGCCAATCGGCGATCGCCAGATCACGCGCGAGCCGCTCGGGGAACTCGCCCAGCCCGAACACCTCGGTCGGGACTCCGGCCGCTCGGGCACGTTCGAGCGCTTGCGCGCCCGGCTTGTCGGAAGCGACCGCGACGATCGCGACCCCATCCTGACCGTGCACGGTGTCGAGCAGCGCCTGCAGGTTCGTGCCGGCGCCCGAGGCGAGCACGGCTACGTTCATGCGGCGCGCAGCTTCGGGAACCGCCCGCCGGTCGAGCGGAGTGTCCCGGCCCGCACTAGCGCGTCGACGCGCTGCAGCACGTCCGGACCCCGCAGATGCGCGAACGATCCGTACGCGTCCAACGAGTCGTACGCGTGTTGCTCGATCACCTTCGAGCGCCCGCCACGGAGGATCTCGACCGCTCGCGTGCGACCAACCGGCGGGCGCGCGGACTGGACGACCTCGACGATCGCGGTGTCGAGGTCGCCGCCGGAGCCGGCCCGCGCAGCCCCCGACCCCCGCGCAGCCCTCGACCCCCGGGCGGCCCGCGGCCCTTTCGACGTTCGCGACGCCCGCATTGGAGTGGCGGGTGTCGGCGGCGCGACGGACGGATCGCACGAGTCGCAGCACCGAACGACGGGCGCGGGCTCCGATCGGTCGCCGAAATGCTCCAGCAGCGCCCTGCGCCGGCATCCCGAGCCCTCGACGTACCCCCAGATCGAGCGGTATTGGCGCCAGCGAGCCTGCTCGGCATCGCGGGCGGAGCTTGCACACAGCGCCAGCGTGCGACGGCTCCACTCGCCGACGATCCGCCCAGCCGCTCGATCGGGAGGCGCCGGAAGTGGCGCGATCACACCGCCTCGAGCGAGGTGGCCGATCACCGCGCGGGCGCCGTCGCCGTCCGCACGCGCGTCGACGAGCGCGGCGAGCTCACGCAAGCCGACGTCGTAGCGTCCGTCCGCCCCGGCCCAACGAAGCCTCTCAGACACCCGCTCGAAGGCCCCATCGGACACCCGCCCACGCTCGATGAAGAACACGTGCAACCCCTTGTCGCGCTGCTCCGCGAACAGCAGACACCGACCGGGCGCGCCGTCGCGACCCGCGCGACCTGCCTCCTGGTAGTAGGCCTCGAGCGAGCCGGGGACCGATGCGTGACAAACGGTTCGCACGTCCGCCTTGTCGATCCCCATCCCGAACGCGTTCGTGGCGACGATCACCGACAGCTCGCCCGACATGAACCGCTCCTGAATCCGCGCGCGCGTGTCCCGGTCAAGACCGGCGTGATAGGCGGCGACCGCGACGCCGAGCGAGCGGCCGAGCCGGTCCGCCGTCTTCTCGCTCGCGCTGCGTGTGCCGGCGTAGACGATCGCCGGCAGTGCGCCCGGCTCTGACAGCGCCGCGGCGAGCCGCCGATCCTTGTCGACCGCCGTGGCGCAGCGCAGCACCGCGAAACTCAGATTCGGCCGGTCGAAGCCGGTCGCGACGTGCACCGGATCGCGCAGCTCGAGGCGCCGCGCGATATCGCTCGCCACGCCAGGCGTCGCGGTTGCGGTCAGCGCCATCGTGGTGCGGGCGCCCACCCGCCGCGCCGCATCGGCGAGCGTGAAGTAATCCGGCCTGAAGTCGTGGCCCCACTGGGACACGCAATGCGCTTCGTCGACGACGAACAGCCCGACGCCGATCCGCTTGATCGCATCCGCGAACCGGGGGGATGCGAACCGCTCCGGCGCGACATACAGCAGCGACAGCTCGCCGCGAGCGGCGCGGTCAAGCGCGTCCGCATTCGCCGCGCCGCCCCGCTGAGAGTTGACGAGTTCGACACGGCCCGGCGCGATCCGTGCGAGCGCCGACACCTGGTCCTGCATCAGCGATACAAGCGGCGAGACGACGAGCGTCACGTCCGAGCGCATCAGCGCCGGCAGCTGGTAGCACAGCGACTTCCCCGAGCCGGTGGGCATCACAACCAGCGCGTCACGGCCTTCGAGCGCCGCCGCGACCGCCTCGGCCTGGCCGGGTCGGAACTGTTGGAAGCCGAAGATCGACCGCAGCGCCTCGCGCGTCTCCATTGCGGCGACGATAGCGGCGCCCCCGGCCGTTTCCCGACAGCCCAAAGCGAGCTGTCACGAACTCGCCTCACAAACGCGAACGCCCCGGCACATGGCCGGGGCGTTTGCACAACAGTCTCAGCGAGGGACGCTGTTACTTGAGGAGGACGATCTTCTGGCAGCCGTGCTTGGCCGCGTACTTCGCCGGCTTCCTCCGGAGGAACGCGAGGTTGTGCCTTCCGGAGCCGCAGCTGACCGTGGCATGACCCGATGCCGCATAGATCCGGTTCTTGCCGGGTCCACCGAACACGTGGCTCTTGCCGAGGCCGACGTCGATCCGCGAGTTCCCGCTGCCGCCGCGGATCAGATCGTTGCCGTTACCGGCGGTGATCCAGTCGCTGCCCTTGCGGCCGTAGATCTTGACGTTGCCGTTCGCGACTCCGATCCGGGTCGTTCCGGTTCCGCCGTAGATCCGATCCTTGCCGCTGCCATCCCAGAGGGTCTGGCCACGGCCCCGGCCGTCGATGCAGTCGTTGCCACCTAGGCCGGCGACGCGTTCGAAGTTGCCGAGCGCGACGATCCGATCCGACTTGAGTGTGCCGGTTACCCGGCCATGGACCTTGGTAGCTATCAGCGCGAATTTCGGACCCGGGCCTGAGAGGCACGGACCGCCGTAGCGCTTGCGTGCCACCGAGGTGGCGAGCACTGTACCGCCGCTCGGACCGGTGAACGGCGGGCCGACGATGATGATTTGACCGCCCGGCAGGATGATCACGCACAGCAGACGGACCGGATCAAGGGTCGAGCCGTCCGGGCAGGCGTTCAGGTTCGGCGGCGGTCCGTTCGAGCCCGCGCACGGGTCCGAGCCGGCGTAGTCAACCTTGGCTTCGCCGACGACGATGTCAGCAATCCCTTGCAGGTGGACATGGAGTACCCGCTCGGTGATCGATGTCGCAGTCGTCGTCTTCTCGTTGATCGCAATGTACGACCCGCCTCCGAGCTGGATCGTCATCGGCGCTCCCGGTGAGGGCAGCGCGATCGCTTTGCCGGCGACATACAGGATGTCGAGCGTCGATCCTGACGCCGACACGAGCTTGCCGTTGCTGCAGCCGTAGCTTGCCGACGATGTGACCGGACCGACGACACTGATCTGGCCGGCGGACGTCGGGATCACGACACCCTGAACGTCGGACACGGCGGCAGCGCCGCGCGCAGCCCCTTGAACGGGCGCGAACACCGAATCGGTGAGCACGGCAGCCGGCCCCGCGTTGACCGCTGGGGCGCCGGTCTGGAGCACATTGACCGAGCTCACACCATGGCTGTCGTTCTTACACGGGTTGTCCGGCGAGTTCGCGACGAGCGGCTCGACGGTGAGTGCGTTCAGCAGCGTCACGCGAGCGGAACTCGCGCGGCAGCTGAACGGCGTTACTGACGGAACCGACGACGTTGTTGTCGCCGCCACCGCCGGGCCTGCCGACATCAGGGACAAGGCAACCAGCCCTACCCCAATCAACGCCGCTTTCGTGCGGGCATGAAAAGACATGAACCTTCTCCTGGAATTCGTGACTCGCAGGACGGCGAGCCCGGGACGGGACATCCGGCTAGCGATGCTCGATCAAATAACCCCCACGATCGACCGAGATGACCAAATTGCACTAAGTATTACGGACTAACTGCAGCCGACTTGACGGTTTCTGGACAATCCCGTCACCCGGCCTAGCGTGTCCAAGTCTACCGGCCCCCCGGACGAAAAACGCGCCCCGGAGGCAGCAGCGGTCGCTTACATCGTTTGGTGCAGTCGTTTTTTGGAGCGATGCAAGCCAAATCGACCGCCTGAACCCCCGTTTGCCGGGGTCGTCAAGCACGTACGAGCGGGAGCGCCGCGGAGCCCTCGAGCGCGAACTTCCCGTTCGCCTCTTCGGTCCCGGCCAAGGGGTAATCGCCGGTGAAGCACGCGTCGCAATGGGTCTCGCGCGTGCCTCCGACCGCCTCGTAGACACCCTCGAGCGACAGGTAGTGGAGCGAGTCGGCGCCGAGCACCTCCGCCACCTGGTCAACGGTGCGGTTGTGGGCGACCATCTCCTCGCGAGTCGACATGTCGATCCCGTAGTGGCACGGGTGCTGGATCGGTGGCGCCGAAATCCGCAGATGGATCTCGGCGGCGCCCGCATCTCGCAACATCTGCACGATCTGACGGGTGGTGTTGCCGCGCACGATCGAATCGTCGACGACGATCAGCCGCTTGCCTACGACCACCTCGGGCAGCGGGTTGAACTTCAGCCGTAGTCCCTGACGGCGGAGCTCCTGGCCCGGCTGGATGAACGTCCGCGCCACGTAGCGGTTCTTGATGAAGCCGTCGTCCTGAGGCAATCCGGCGGCGCGTGCCAGCCCGCGCGCGGCCGCGTTGCCGGAGTCCGGCACCGGGATCACGAGGTCGGCCTCGACGGGCGCCTCGCGCCACAGGATCTCGCCCATCCGCGCGCGCGCCGCCTGCAGCACGGTCCCCGCCATCCTCGAATCCGGGCGCGCGAAGTAGATGTACTCGAACACGCAGAACGCGCGCCGCTGCGCCGGCGCCACGAGCCGCGACTCGACCCCGCGCTCGGTCAGGATCACGACTTCGCCCGGCTCGACCTCGCGTATGTACTCGGCGCCGATCAGGTCGAATGCGCACGACTCGCTCGCGACGCAGAACGCCGGGCGCCCGACGCCGTCGTCGATCTTGCCGAGCGCCAGCGGCCGCAGGCCGTGTGGATCGCGGAACGCGAGCACCGCGTCCTCGGTCATCGCTACGGTCGAGAACGCGCCCTTCAGGCGGGGGAGCACGTCGGCGACCGCGTCCTCGATCCGCGGCGCGGGGTGGGTGGCGAGCAGCGCCGCGATGATCTCGGAGTCAGAGGTCGAGCGGAACGGGACGTCGCGGCCGCGCAGCTCGGAATGCAGCTCGACGGCGTTGATCAGGTTGCCGTTGTGCGCCAGCGCGAGCGTCCGGTGGTCGTCGCGGACGATCGGCTGGGTGTTCTCCCACGCCGAGGAACCGGTCGTCGAGTAACGGACGTGGCCGATCGCCATGTCGCCGATCAGCGAGCGCAGCTTGTTCTCGTCGAAGACCTGCGAGACCAGGCCCTGGTCGCGAATCGCCATGATCACGCCGCGCTCCGCGGTGGCGATTCCGGCCGACTCCTGGCCGCGGTGCTGGAGCGCGAACAGCGCAAAGTACGCAAGCCGAGCTACGTCGCGCTCGGGAGCGTAGATCCCGAACACGCCACACTCGTCGCGCGGACCATCGCGATGATCGTTCAGAGAGGGCACTTAGTGGCAAGCATGCCGGAGCCGGCGGCGGACTCCCGACCAAGGCTAGCAGCGGCTCGGTCGCGGTCAGCGCGGACGGACGCGGACCGAGCCGCTGGCGGTATCCGTGGTGGCGCACGAGTCGTTTTCGCCGGGGGACTGCGGCGGCTGCGAGCAATTCGTGGACAGGTGCAGCGTGTAGCTGAAGGTATGCGTTCGTTGGATCGCACGGATCCGGAGCGTGTGCGCGAGCGTCTTGCCGAGGGATCCGAGACCTAGCTCGTCGGCCGCCGTGTAGGTCAGCTGCGGACTCCCGCCGACCGTGCACGATGCCGGCGTGGCGACGAGCGCTCCGAACGGCTGCAGATCAAACGTCAGCTGCTTGGGCTTGCGCGCCGGCGAGCCACGGGCGCTGAGGAGCAGCCCGGGGCCGGCGCCGGAGAGGGTCCCGCTGCACGGCTGCCCCGCGGGGCCGTAGACGATCTTGTTGCAGTTGAAGTCGTACGCGTAGCCGTCGTAGCCGAACATGCCGCCGCTGACCCGCGTGTCCCGTGCCTCGATCGTGCGCCGCTTCCCGCCGAGGGTCACGTTGAAAGTCGTGCTCCACCGCAACGAGAGCGTGTAATGGTCCTCAAACGGGCTCGTGTCGTCGGGCGTGGCGAGCCCGCAGGCGGCGCCGTTCGCCTGCAATCCCTGGTCGTCATGGACGACCGACAGGCTGCCGCGGAGGGTCAGCTCGTAACGGAGCGCGTGGACCGACGCCGCAGCAGGCCCGGCCACGAGGGCACCGAGCGACACGAGGGCGCCGAGCGACGCGGTTGCGAACAGCGACAACCCCCGGATCATGGCGGGCAGACTACTGCGCGAAGGCGCTCAAGCCGCCGGTCCACGCCTCGGCGAGCTCGGCGAGCGAAATCCTCACGAGGCCACCGATCTGAAGCTCGCCGCCACCGACGCGCCCGATCAGCTGGAACCCATCCAGGTGCTCCTCGTCGCCGGTCACGATGAACCCCTGCCCGAACGCCTCGGCGAACGGATCGAGACCGTCTGGGAGCTCGATCTTCGCGCCGATCCCGCCCGCCAGGCAGCACTCCGCCAGGGCCACCGCGATGCCGCCCTCGGCGATGTCATGTGCGCTGTTGAGCGCCCCGGCACGCACACCCGCACGAACACGCTCGTGCAGATCGCGGACCGCGTCGGCTTTCGCGAGCGTCAGTGGGCCGCGCGGCGCCAGCCCCCGGAGCTTGGCGAGCTCTGATCCGTTCAGCGACGGGGCGAACGGTCCGGCGAGCGCGATCAGGTCACCCTCGGCGACGAACCCGAGGCGGCCGGCGCGACGGACGTTCGGCAGCCGGCCGACGATCCCGACGACCGGCGTGGGGAAGATCGGTCCGCTCGGAGCCTCGTTGTACAGCGACACGTTGCCGCCGACGACCGGGATGCCGAGCGCCCCGCATGCGTCCGCGATCCCCTGCACGGCCTCGACCAGCTGCCACGCGACGTGCGGCTTTTCGGGGTTGCCGAAGTTCAGGCAGTTCGTGAGCCCGAGCGGCTCGGCCCCGACGCACGCGAGGTTCGCGCTGCATTCGTACACCACCTCGGTCGCGCCACGCCGGGGGTCGCACGCCACGCGCCGTCCATTGCCGTCGATCGAGACCGCGATCGCGGAGCCATCGGGGAGGGCCAGCACCGCCGCGTCGGCGTCCTGCGGTCGGCGAACCGTGCGCGACTGGACGATCGAGTCGTACTGCTCGAACACGGGCCGCCGGGAGGCGATGTTGGGCGAGCCGAGCAGCGCCAGTAACGTCCGCTCGGGACTGGCGTCGTCCGGCAAGCCCGACGCGCTCGGAGGAGACGGTGGCCCGTAGATAGGCGCATCGTCGCTGGGAGCGATCGGGTTGAGGTCGTACAGCGGACAGTCGTCGACCAGCACCGATACGGGCAGGTCAGCGACCTCGCGTCCTGAATCGAGCACGCGGAAGCGGCCTGAATCGGTCACCGAGCCGATCGGCGTGGCAAGCGTCTCCCAGCGCTCACAGATTGCCATCACCTGACCGACGCGGCGCGGCTCGACGACGCACAGCATCCGCTCCTGAGATTCGGAGACCATGATCTCGAACGGCTCCATTCCGGGCTCGCGCAGCGGGATGTTCGAGACGTCGAGCTCGAGCCCGACGCCGCCCTTGCTGGCCATCTCGGACGCGGCCGAGGTCAGCCCGGCGGCGCCGAGATCCTGCAGCGACACGAGCACCCTGCGGTCGAGCAGGTCAAGGCAGCACTCCATCAGCTTCTTCTCAGCGAATGGATCGCCGATCTGAACCGACGGGCGCTTGGCCTCGTCACCGTCGCCGAGCTCGGCGCTGGCGAGCACGGAGGCACCGCCGATCCCATCGCGACCCGTCAACGCGCCGAGCAGCACGATCACGTTGCCCGGTCCGGCGGCGGCGCTGCGGATCAGCCGCGCGCGCGGCGCGAGCCCGAGGCACATCGCGTTGACGAGGCAGTTCTGCTCATAGGCGTGCTCGAAGTACACCTCGCCGCCGACGGTCGGGACGCCGATCGAGTTGCCGTAGTGACCGATCCCCGCGACCGCCCGGTCGAGCAGGTAACGCGAACGCTCTGAGGTCGCCGGCTCACCGAAGCGGAGCGAATCGAGCACGGCGATCGGGCGCGCGCCGACCGCGAACACGTCGCGCAGGATTCCGCCGACCCCCGTGGCGGCGCCCTGGAACGGCTCGACGGCGCTCGGGTGGTTGTGTGATTCGACCTTGAACGCGAGCGCCAGGCCGTCGCCGACGTCGACCACGCCGGCGTTCTCCCCTGGACCCATCAGCACATGGGGCCCGGTGGTCGGCAGTCGCCGCAGCAGCTTCTTCGAGTGCTTGTAGCCGCAGTGCTCTGACCACATCAGCGACAGCATCGCCAGCTCGACGTCGCCCGGCTCGCGCCCGAGCCGTTCGATGATCAGCTCGTACTCGGAGTCGGTCAGCCCGAGCTCGCGGTGCCTGGCGCTAGACGAGTGCGTGGCCGCCGACATGCGCTCGCATCGACTCGAACAGCTTCAACCCGTCGACCGAACCGGTGAGCGGATCGACGGCGTGCTCGGGGTGGGGCATCAGCCCGAACACGTTGCCGCGCTCGTTCCGGACACCGGCGATGTCGTCCTGGGAGCCGTTCGGATTCTCGCCGCCGGCGTAGCGCAGGACGACGTCGACCGGCTCCGGCGAGAAGTATCGCCCCGTGGTGTGCTTGATCGGGATCGACAGCGGCTGACCCGGCTCGCACGCGCACGTGAACGCGGTGTCGGGCTGCACGACGTCGAGCGACACCTGGCGGCAGATGAACCGCAGTGACACGTTCGGGAGCAGCGCGCCCGGGAGCAGTCCCGCCTCGCACAGGACCTGGAACCCGTTGCAGATGCCGAGCACGAGGCCGCCCTCGCGCGCGAACTCGGCGACCTCTTCCATCACCGGGGCGAAGCGCGCGATCGCACCCACGCGCAGATAGTCGCCATACGAGAATCCGCCGGGCACGATCACCGCGTCGATGCCCTGGAGGTCGCGATCGGCGTGCCACAGCAAGACCGCATCGCCGACCCGCTCGGCCGCGAGCAGCGCGTCGCGGTCATCGCACGACCCCGGGAATTGGATCACCCCGAACTTCACGCCTGGATCTCGTAGTCCTCGATCAGCGGGTTGGTGAGGAGCCGCTCGCACATCTCCGGCAGCTGGGCCGGATCCTCAACGTCGAGCTCGATCAGCCGACCGACGTGGACGTTCGAGACGCCCGCGAACCCGAGCGCCGGCAATGCGCGCTCGACCGCCTGACCCTGGGGGTCGAGGATCCCCGCCTTGGGCCGGACCAGAACTCTCGCGCGCGCCACTAGGCCGCCGTTCGGCGCAGCCACTGCTCGAGCGGCTCGCCGGTGATCAGCTCGTACGCCTCGACGTACTTCGCGCGCGTCTTGCCGACGACCTCGTCCGGGATCGCCGGCGCGGGCGGGGTCCGATCCCAGCCCGTCGAGGAGGCCCAGTCGCGCACGAACTGCTTATCGAAGCTCGGCTGCCCCTTCCCCGGCTCGTACTGATCCGCGGGCCAAAAGCGCGACGAATCCGGCGTGCAGACCTCGTCGCCGATCGTCAACTCGCCGTCGGCGTCGAGACCCAGCTCAAACTTCGTGTCCGCGAGGATGATCCCGCGTCCGCGTGCGTGCTCGGCCGCGCGCTCGTAGACCGCGATCGAGATGTCGCGGACGCGCTCGGTCAGCGCGCGGTCGCCGACGAGCTCAACCGCGCCGTCAAAATCGACCGCCTCGTCGTGGCCGACGTTCGCCTTGGTCGTCGGCGTGAAGATCGGCTCCGGCAGCCGATCGGACTCCCTCAGACCGGACGGCAGCTCGACGCCGCACACCGAGCCGCGCTGCTGGTACTCCTTCCAGCCCGAGCCGCTCAGATAGCCGCGAACAACGCATTCGACCGGCAGCATCTGGAGCTTGCGGACGACCATCCCGCGACCGCGGGCCTCGTCGGGGACGCCGTCGGTGACGGAGATCACATGGTTCGGGATCAGGTCGCTGGTCCTGTCGAACCAGAACGCTGACAGCCCCGTGAGTACGTTGCCCTTGTCCGGAATCGCGGTCGGATGGACCACGTCGTAGGTCGAGATCCGGTCCGAGGCGACGAGCAGAAGCGTGTCGCCGAGGTCATAGATCTCGCGCACCTTGCCCGTTGCGAGGAGCGGAAGATCGGCGAGCACTGTCACGGAATCCATGCTACCGAGCGGCGCCGACGACGCTCGCGGAGGTATATTGCCGCCCGCCGATGCGAACGAAATCGATCTCACTGCTCGTCGCGATTTCCGTGCTGATCTCGACCGCCGGCGTCGCGGGTTCCGGCAAGTGAGCTGAAGCGCAACGCTGACGTGGCGGCGAGTCACGGCAGCGTTCCTGGTGCATCGGAAGATGGTCCGTGGCATCGTGCAGCTATGGCGATCGAGACGACCGGGGAGCCCGATCAAATCCTAGACGCGGCACGGGCGACGGTCCTCGACTTCGGCGTGCGTCGAACGACCGTCAGCGAGGTTGCGCGCCGCGCCGGCCTCAGTCGAATGACTGTCTACCGCCGCTACCCGGACGGCGCCGCGCTGATGCGCGCGCTGATGACGCGCGAGTTCGGAGCGCTACTCGCGCGCGCGCGCGTGGAAACCGCCTCGGCTGGGGCGGGCCGCCAACGGCTGACGGCGGCCGCGGTGCGGACCGTCGACACGCTGATGACGCACCCTCTGATGCTGCGGCTGCTGGAACTCGAGCCCGAGCTGCTGCTCCCCTACCTGACCGAGCGGGTTGGGCGCTTCCAGCAGCTCGCGCGCGCGGCCGTCGCGGAGGCGATCGTCGAGGGGCAGGCGGACGGCTCGGTCCGTGTCGGTGACCCGCGGGCCATGGCCGCCACCTGCGAGCTCGCGACGCGCGGACTCGTCCTTTCCGCCCGGGCGCTGTCGAAGCGCGACCGCGGCTTCGCGCTCGCCGAACTCGAGCTGATGCTCGATGCGTACCTGAGGCCGGGGCCCGGGTGATGATCGACGCCAGCGTGTTCGGCCCTCCGTCGCGGCCACGTCCGATCTCTCCCGAGCTTCGTGAGCAGTTGGCGCAGCCGCCACGCTGGATGTATCCGTGGAGGTTTAGCCCTGACATCGAGGTGCCGTTGGTCGGCGATCATCTCCGGGAGGTGCACCTGAACCGCGCCGAGATGATGCAGGACGCAGTGCAGGCGGTTGTCGCTGAGCAGGGGACCGAAACCTCAGGCATCGATCTAGCTTGCAACGAAGGCTGGTTTTCACACCGGCTGGTCGACTGGGGCGTTCGAAAGGTCACCGGGCTTGACATTCGCGCCCAGCTGATCCGACGCGCCGAGCTCGTGCGGGACCATTTTTCGATCGCGCCGGATCGGATCCTGTTCCGTTGCGCCAACGTGTTGTCGATCGACCCGGCGGAGCTAGAGCCCGCCGACGTCGTGCTCGCGCTTGGAGTCGTGTATCACGTGGAGGAGCCTGTGCGCCTGCTTCGAGTGGCACACGCGCTCACAAGGCGCCTTTGCGTGATCGAGAGCCAAGTTGCGCGGACGGAGACGCCGATCAAGTTCGCATGGGGAGTGGATGCGCCGCCTGGGGTCCCCGTCAAGGAAACGCCGGCTGCACTGGGTGCATTCTTCGAGGGTGACCAGGACGTCAATCTTCAGGCCTCGCACGGCCAGGTGCTGTCGTTCGTGCCCAACGTCGCAGCGCTTGAGCTGATGGCTAAAGCGGCCGGGTTTGCGAACGTCGAGATCGTCGACGCCGCCGAGAACCACGGTCAACAGTTCCGCTCGCGCGACCGAGTTGTGGTGCTCGCGCGGCCATGAGTGGCTGAGTGGTAGGGGGTCGAATTGCGCGTCGCGCTGGTATCGCGTGAGGTATATCCGCTCGGTGGCGCCGGCATCGGCCAGTTCGTGAACGCGGCGGCGCGGTTGCTATCGACCGTGGCAGAAGTGACCGTGTTGACAACCTCACTGTTCGAGCCGACGTACGAGGCGATGCGCGCGACTCAAGACCCGCGCCTCCCTGGCGAGGATGTGCGGTTCGTCTTCGTTCCGGAGCCGACGATCGACGAGGCCGACGCATGGAGCCACGTGATGCATTGCTACAGCGCACGCGTATACGACGCCATTCGCCTGGCGTATCCGAGCGGTGGCCCTGAGTTAATCGAGTTCCCGGACTTCCTCGGTGAGGCGTTCGTCACGCTGCAGGCGGCCGAAACGTTCGACCCCTTCCTCGCAAAGACGCGGGTGGCCGTCCGGATTCACACAACCGCCGAGATCTGCGAAGTACTCGACGGCTTCGTCCGCCGGGATGGGCAATCGCAGGCGATGCATGCAATGGAACGCTTCTCGCTGGCGCGCGCCGATCGCGTGATCTGGCAGGGGGGCGACGTGCTGGGCAGTTACGAGCGCTTCTACGGCTCGGGCTCGCTCGCTCCCGCGGTAGAGATCCGGTATCCGTATCTGGGGCCGACCACGGATCCGGGGGCGGACGCCGGGTACGGCCCACGCGCGCCGATGCGGATCCTCTACCTCGGCCGCCTCGAGCGCCGGAAGGGAGTTCACACGCTGGTCCGTGCGGCCACCGGGATGGACCGGGACGATTTCCGTCTGACGTTGGTCGGCGAGGATACCTGGACCGCCCCGCTCGGCGGATCGATGCACGAGCACTTAATCCGAGCTATCGCCGGCGACGATCGCATCCAAATTGTGGAGGCCATGGACCGCGACGCCGTTGCCACGATGATCCGCGAGCACGACGCCATCGTGATCCCGTCGCTGTGGGAGTGCTGGCCGTACGCGGCGCTCGAGGCGCTGCATCTCAACCGACCCGTCATCGGTACACCGGTGGGAGGGCTGGTCGAGCTCGTCGAGCACGGCGTCAGCGGATGGCTTGCGCGGGGAACGGGCGAAACCGATCTGCGGGATGCGCTCAACGGACTCGCTAACCGTGGGGAGGAACTTGGCGAGCTCGTGCGGAATGAGCGGCCCAGCATTCGTGGCCGTGAGCTTGGCGACCCCGGGCCGATCCTCGCCGGCTACCAGCGGCTCGCGTCAGTGAACCGACGATGGTCGGGTCCACCTACGCGGGCGAGGAAGGAACTCCCACTCGTATCCGCGGTGATTCCGTACTACCGCGCGGCCCGTCACGTCGACGAAACGATCGACTCGCTGCTGGCGCAGAGCTATCCGCGAATCGAAATCGTGCTCGTCAACGACGGGTCGTTCGATGGGGAGGACTGGATCTTGGCGGAGATCGCCGCCCGGGCTCCCGTAATCGTGATCTCGCAGCTGAATGCTGGGCTCGGTGCGGCACGCAACATCGGTGTCCTTCGTAGCACCGGACAGTATTTCTTTCCTCTCGACGCGGACAATGTTGCCGCGCCGGAGTTCGTGGAGCGGTGCGTGGAGGTCCTGCAGCAGAACCCGGAGGCCGCCTATGTCACCACCTGGTCGCGCTATATGGACGTCGAGGGCCGACACTGGGAGGGGGCGAATCTGGGATACGAGCCGCTCGGCAACCACGCTGAGACCGACGGCGAGGTCAACATCTACGGGGACGCCGCGGCGGTCGTACGCAGGAGGATCTTCGACGCCGGGTTTCGGTATGACGAAGAACTTCGGAGCTTCGAGGACTGGCATTTTTACCGCGAGCTCCAGCGGGCCGGTCATATCGGAGCGGTGATCCCGGAACGACTGCTGCACTACCGGGTTCGAGAGGACTCAATGCAAGCCCGGATCGCGCAGCCGATGCGTGCGCGCCTGTTGGGCGAGATCGAGGCGCGCCTTCGACAGAATGGAATGCGATGGACGTCGTCGAGCGGCTGACGCTGGAGATGGCCCAAGCCGACACCGTGCTTGCGTGCGAGCACCGTCATCGGTACGAGTTCGCGGCACAGCTATGCGCTGGTCGACGCGTGCTCGACCTGTGCTGCGGGAGCGGTTATGGATCGGCGATCGTGGCTTCGCACGCGCGCGAGGTGGTCGGCGTGGACAATCACGCCGCGACGATCCAGCACGCCGATGCGACCGTCGGACGGCACGTCAAGGGTGTGCGGTTCGAACACGATGATGCGGTCGGCTACCTCGAACGTGAGATCGCCGAACAGTTCGATGTCATCGTCTGTTTCGAGGGGCTCGAGCATCTCGACGAGTTTGATCGCGGGATAGCGCTGCTCCGTGAGCACGCCGAGAACGGGGTGCAGATCATCGCGTCGGTCCCAAACGAAAAACTGTTCGAAGAGCAGAACCCGTATCACCGGACCAAGTTCGGCTACGAGGAGGCGGCGGCGGCATTCGCCGGGTTCCCGGCGACGGTGATGCTCCCTCAGTTCCTTGCCGAGGGGTCGCTGATCTGCCCTCCCGGCGCCGTTGGCGCCGAGGTAGCAGTGCTGCTAGACGACCGCGACGAGGTCGAGTACGCAAATCACTTCATCTTCTGCGTGAACTTCGAGCCTGCCGTGCTCGAGCGCGTCCATCACGGCGTCATCCAAGTTGCGACGGCCCCGGTGTTCAACCGCTGGGCCGAGGACCTCAAGCACGGGCTATGGGCGTTGCAGAGCGAGAACGCCCGGCTCGCCCGAGCGCGCATCGGGAGGGAAGCGTCCGCGCCGCGGGCCACGAGCGCCGCTCCAGCGCGCCACCATGCGGGCAAGCCGGCACCAGTCAGCTCGACAGAGGTAGCTGAAGATCCGAACAGCTGGGAGCATCGGAGCCGCAGCGCCGCCGAGCACTTGATCCCATGGATCGAGCAGACGGTTTCGCTCGCCGGCAAGACGGTGCTGGACTACGGTTGCGGCAACGCGGCCGTTAGCTTGATGTTCGCGAAGCGGGCCGGGAGGTTGATCGGCGTCGACGTCGATGCAGCGTTGGTTGACGTCGGGCGGGAAGCGCTCGCGGCGCGCGGCCTTCAGAACGTAGAGCTCGAGTTGCATCCGGCCGACTCGATTCTCGACGCCGTTGCAGCCCGTAGGGGGGAGATTGACGTGTTCCTGTGCTACGCGGTGCTCGAGCACCTCACGATCGAGGAGCGCCTCGCGGTTCTCCGGCTTGCACGAGATGTCGTCAAGCCGGACGGGGCAATCATCGTGTGCGAGGCGCCCAACCGGCTGATCTACTACGACCACCACACCGCGCAGATGCCGTTCTTCCATCTACTCCCGGAGGAGCTCGCGGTCGAGTACTACCCCCGCTCAGAGCGCAAGGACTTTACGGCCGCGCTCGAGGCCGCCGCGCTCGACGGCCGCGGCTCGGCGTTCAGAGCAATGACCCGTTGGGGGCGAGGTGTGAGCTTCCACGAGTTCGAAGTGGTGTTCGGTGACCTTGCGCGGTACGTCATCGCGTCCAACTACGAGCCGATCTTGTTCGGAGAGCGGCCCGTGCAGCCCGACGAGGTAATGCTCGCGCGTTACCTCGACTGGTGGCGACCCGACCTCGCGCCCGTGTGGTCCCGGTATTGGCTTGACGTGATCCTTTCTCCGCATCCGATTGTCAAGCGCCCCGCATTCCTGCGGCCGTGGACCGCCGACACACGTGCCAGTCACAACGTCGATTGGACCGGCTCTGAGACATTGCACCTGACGGGCGCCGATTCGACCCTGTGGGTAACCGTGCCGCACCCCACCGGCCGGCTCGTAATCGGGACCGGACCGACGCCGAACGAACTGGTGCTGGAGCTCCGCACCGACACGATGAACGCGCCGCTCGCCGCGGCGGTGGGGCCGAGCTGGGAGCACACGTACACGAGCTTTAACTTGCCGGAGCCGGCGCAGCGGGTCGCGCTCAGCACGAGCATCGACGCCGAGATCACGTTCGTGGGCTATGACGACTGAACGGAGCAAACAGACGATCGGCCTGTGCATGATCGTGCGCGACGAGGCAGAGGTCATCGGTCGTTGCATCGAATCGGTCCGGCCCCTGATCGATAGCTGGACGATTTGCGACACCGGATCGACGGATGGCACACCGGAGCTGGTGCGGAAACTCCTGCACGGGATTCCGGGCACGCTGCACCGACGTCCATGGCGAAGTTTCGGGGCCAACCGCAGCGAGCTGCTGACGTTGGCCGCAGGATCAGCCGACTACCTGCTGCTGCTCGATGCGGACATGACACTCGAGCACCACGGCTCGCTGCCGTACCTGTCCGCCGACGCATATTCACTGAGGCATCTTGGCTCGCTCGACTACGCGGCGCCGAGAATTGTCCGCGGCGACCGTCACTGGTGGTTTGAACGTTCGACCCACGAGTTCCTGGCGGCCGAAGGCGGGTACAGCGAAGAAGTGCTCGCTGATGCGTTGATCAACCACCACGCCGACGGAGGCAACCGCGCTAACAGACTCGAGCGCGACGCACGTCTGCTGAAAGCCGACCTTGAGTGGAACCCCGACGATCCGCGCGCCACGTTCTACCTCGCGCAGACCTACCGAGACAGCGGGGATATCGACCGGGCAATTGGGTTGTTTCGCCGGCGGGTAGAGCTCGACGGGTGGGATGAGGAGACGTTCTACGCCGCCTATCAGCTAGGCGTGCTGGCCGCTGAGCGAGACGCGCTGGGAGGCATGCGGCTGCTCATCGACGCGGCCGCTCGGCGGCCCGTCCGGGCCGAGCCCCTGCACGAGCTGGCGCGGCTGTGCCGATTGCAAGGCTGGCACGAGGCCGCCTACGCCTTTGCGACACAGGGCCTCGAGATCCCGTACCCAGCCGATCGGCTGTTCGTACATCGAGACGTCTACGAGTGGGGGCTGCTATTCGAGCTGTCGATCGCTGCCTACTGGATCGGCCGGATTGACGAGGCGCTTCGGACCACGGACCTGCTGCTCGCGCGTGGAGTCCTACCGGCCGAGTACGAACTGGCAGCGCGGCAGAACCGCGGGTACTGCCTGGATGGCGCACCCGACCGCCTCGGTCCAGAGCGGCGAATTTCGACGCCGGCCGGCCGCCTCGACGACCTGTGCGAGACCCTCGAGCTTGGCGAGCTGCGGCTGGCGATCGAGTCACCGTGCGCGGTGGACAATCCGACGATCGCCGCTGAGGGTGACGGCTTCCGCATGATCGTCGAGACGGGCGGATTGGCAACTCATCTGATTCGGCTCGATCACTCGCTCGGGGCAGCAGAGGTCGTTGCAATCCTCGACGAGTCCGAGCGGATCGCCACGCCCGACGGTAAACGGGGCCATTGCGGTCTGAGGCTCTTCGACGCGGATGGACGCTGGTATGCGCTTGGTATGAACGCATTCCAAACTCAGGGCAACGAGCTCGAGCGCGTGCTGCTCACGCTCGACGACAGCCGGATCACAACCGTGGATCCGCTCCGGTCGCCTCGTGCTGATGGCAGCGAGCAGAGCTGGATGCCGTTCGTGATCGCGGATCAGATACACATCGTCTCGTCGATCGCGCCGACGATCGTGCTGCGGTTTGACCGGACTACACGCGCACTGACGCACCTTAGCGAGCAGGGCGCACCCGACTGGGCGCTCCCTCTACGCGGCGGCGCACAGGGACTGGAAGTAGCCGGAGGGCATCTGTTCGTGGTTCACGAGACGCTGCTGTGGCCCACCTCCGGAGAGCTCTGGATGCACCGGCTGATCCGCCTCGACGATCACCTGCGTCTGACCTCCGCGTCACCCCGGTTCACTTTCACCGGAGCCGACCGAGAAAGATGTTCAGGACTGGCCCGGCGCGGAGCTGATCTCGTCCTCAGCTTCGGCCTCGGCGACGCCGCGGGAGTGGCACTGGTCAGCGAAAAAGAAGCGCTCAGTTTGTTGCGGCCGGTCGAGTGATCGGTTACTGTGCGACTTGGTATGGCAGAGGACCAACCGGGGCTGCCTGAAGAGGGCGAAGGGCATCAGCCGACGTTCACGCGTCGACGAGTTATCGCAACAGGCGCTGTCACCGGTAGCGGAATCATCTGGGGGTCCTCGGCGTTTGCAAAGGGATCTAGCCCGCGACACCGCCTCGCGAAGCTCGGGCGCGAGATCCGTGACTCACATGTGCACCACAATCTGAAGGACACGCTCCTCGAGCTGATCTCCAAAACGCAGAAGGACCTGCGACACGGACATCACAAGAAAGCCCGAGAGGCACTGGATCACCTGATCCACGTGCTCGAGAAGAACGCGGGGAAGCACGGCCTCGGCCATAAGCTGTCACAGCGCTGGGTGGACGCCGGAGAGCTGATCCTCGGGATCATTCCGCGTGGCGGGGGGGTTCACCCGAAGGGCCCGCAAGGACCGCAGGGGCCGCAGGGACCTCAAGGCGGCCACGGGCCGCAAGGACCGCAAGGACCCCAGGGGCCCCAGGGACCCACCGGCCCGCAAGGGCCGCAAGGGCCGCAAGGTCCGCAGGTACCCACCGGGCCGCAGATCCCATTGCCCACCGGCCCCCAGAAGCTGCCGTAGACCGGGGACTCGGGTCCGTCCGGGCCCGTTTCGGTGCCGTTGATCAGCGTCATTACGGCGGCCCACCAGACCGGGTCGGCGATCGAGGTCCCGTGGCGGTCCCTGTTGGCTCAGACCCACACCGACTGGGAATGGGTGGTCGTTGATGACTCGCCCGAGCCGGACACGTCTGAGTCGCTGACCCGGCTTGCGGCATCAGCGTCCGCCGAGGGCAGGATCACCTGCCAGCGTCGAGACACCCACGGCTCGATCGGCGCGAGCAAGGCGCAGGCGGCAAGGCTCTGCCGAGGCGAGGTGCTGGTGGAGCTTGACCACGACGACGAGCTGCTGCCCGACGCGCTGAAGGGCGTCGACCTCGCGTTCGAGTCCGACCACGACTTGGATTTTGTCTACAGCGACTGGGTCGACCGTCTGGGCGGAGCCGGCGTGTCCGACGCCACCGCGCTGTACCCGACTGGCTGGGGGCTGGGTTTCGGCGCATACGCCACCGAGATCATCGCCGGCGTGCAAGCGCCGGCGGCTCTCGCGCCGGCGATCACGTGGGAGACCGTGCGCCACATCGTCTCGATGCCCAACCACTTGCGCGCGTGGAAGTTGAGCGCATACCGTCGCATCGGAGGGTTTGATCCTCAAATCGCCGTCGGCGACGACTACGAGCTGCTAGTCCGGACCGTCCTCCATGGCTCGATGGCCCGGATACCGCGGCCGCTTTACGTGCAGCATCACGACCCGAGCGGCACGAGCGCGTCCCGCGTGCACAACGCCGCCATCATGGATCAGGTCACGCTTGTAGCCGCTGCACGCCAGCGGGACCTCGACGAGCGGTGCCTGTCACTGGGCGCGGTCCCTCATAGGCCTGCCCCGCTCACCTCGCCAGAGCCGCTGCACCGCATCAACGTGCAGATCGATCCCCTGAAGAGCAGCATGGTGAATCACACATGGCCCCTCGTCAGCGTCATCCTGCCGGTGTCAAGCCACTCCGAGCGGGTCCGGCTCGCGCTCGAAAGCGTTCTCGACCAGTCATACGCCAATGTCGAAGTGCTCGTCATCGGTGGCGAAGGTCGTGTCATCGACAACGCCATCGCCGAGCTCTCAGACCCGAGGGTGCGCCACTGGAACCTAGAAGATCATCACGACGATCTTGATGCCGCGGCTCGCAACTACGCGCTTAAGACGATGGCTCGCGGAAGTCTGATTTCGTACGTCGACGACCAAGCAGCTTGGGATCACACGCATCTCGAGGCAATGCTCGAGGCGCTCGCGGAACGAGAGGCGGCCTTCGCCCTCAGTTGTACGCATGCCGAAGGCGAAGCGATCGTCCGGGGCGATCCGAACGCCGCGACGATCGGCACGACCAGCATCGTTCACGGGCGCGAGCTGCTCGAACGGTATGGCTACTGGCGCCCCCGGCTGGGGACGGACGAGTTGGCAGCGCCGATGATGGTCGCCCGGTGGCACCGCGAGCCGTGGGTCGCGTGCGGTAGCGGCTAAAGCGGCCCGCCTTGTGACAGTGTGGCGTCATCTGTATCATCGCCACCATGGGCGAGATGCTGTGGTCTGGCTGGGGCGACCCGGCGGAGGCGGTCACGTTGCCGCCGGCGATCCTCGACCTGCTCAGGCAGGGGCTCGGGGTCGAGCACCCTGGGACGCCGGCGCCGGCGATCGACACGATCGAGCTGCCGAAGCCGCGGCTCAGCGACGCAGCGCGTTCGAAGCTTGAGGCAGCGGTCGGCGCCGAGCACGTCGAGGCCACCGCCGAGGCGAGGGTCCGCCACACCCGCGGCAAGTCGACCCCCGATCTGCTGCGCCTCAGAAACGGTGAGGCCGCGGACGCGCCGGACGCGGTCGTGCTGCCGGCCGACCACGACGAGGTCCAGCGGCTGCTCGAGATCTGCGCTGAGGAACGGATCGCGGTGGTCCCATTCGGGGGTGGCACATCGGTCGTCGGGGGTCTCGAACCTGACAGCACAGGGTTCAACGGCGTGATCGCGCTCGATCTCAAACGCCTCAACGAACTGACGGACCTTGACGAGGAATCGCGGATCGCAACGCTGGGGCCAGGGCTCCGGGGACCTGAGGCCGAACGGTTGCTCGCACAAAGCGGATACACGATCGGCCATCACCCGCAATCGTTCGAGTACGCGACGATCGGCGGCTTCGCGGCGGCGCGCTCGAGCGGGCAGGCGTCCGCCGGCTACGGGCGGTTCGACGAACGGGTCGTCAAGCTGAAGCTCGCCACACCGCGCGGCACGATCGAACTCGGCCGCGCGCCGAAGTCCGCGGCCGGACCCGACCTGCGGCAGCTGTTTCTCGGCTCGGAAGGGGCGCTCGGCGTGATCACCGCCGTGACGGTCGAGGTCAAGCCAACGCCGGAGGAGACCGTCTACGAGGGCTGGCGATTCGGCTCATTCACCGAAGCCGCCAGAACAATCAGGCGATTGATCCAAGACGGCCCGGTCCCTACGGTGCTGAGGGTCTCCGACGAGGCCGAGACGGCGCTCAATCTCGCGCGGCCGACGGAGATCGGGCAGGCCGGGAGCGGCTGCCTCGCGATCGTCGGTTACGAGGGGACCCGAGAGGACGTGGCGGCCCGCCGGAGCGGGGCGACGCGGATCCTCGAGCAGGCCGCCGCGCTCGACGCGCCGGCCGGTGAGAGCTGGCTCCACGGCCGCTACCGGGCTCCGTATCTGCGCGACGCACTGCTCGACGCCGGCGCGCTCGTCGAGACGCTCGAGACGACGACCTTCTGGTCGAACCTCACGCAGCTCTACGAGTCAGTCGGCGATGCACTCCGCAATGCGCTTGGCAGCGCGGTCGTCCTGTGCCACATCTCGCACGTCTACCGCTCGGGCGCCTCGCTGTACTTCACGGTCGCGGCCGCCCAAGAGGACGATCCGCTCGCGCAGTGGCGGCGGGCCAAGCGGGCCGCATCGGATGCGATCGTCGCCACCGGCGGCGAGATCACCCACCACCACGGGATCGGGATCGACCACCGCGAGCACTATGCCGCGGAGATCGGGCCACTCGCGATCGGCGCGCTGCGCGCCGTCAAGGCAGAGCTCGACCCGGCCGGGATCCTCAACCCCGGCGTCCTGATCGGATGACCGAGCGGCCACCAGCGGGGCCCACGACGTACCTGAACCGGGCCCGCCGCGACCAGGACGTCACCGAGCTCGCCGACGGCCTCCACGTCGACGTGCTCGTGATCGGCGGCGGCGTCACCGGCGCCGGCGCTGCGCTCGACGCCGCCACCCGCGGTCTGTCGGTGGCACTTGTCGAGCGCCGTGACCTCGCGACTGGGACCAGCCGCTGGAGTTCGAAGCTCGCCCACGGCGGGCTGCGCTACCTGAGCAAGGGGGAGTTCGGAGTCGCATGGGAGTCCGCGCGCGAGCGCCAGCGGCTGGCCACGCACATCGCCCCGCACCTGATCAGGGCGCTGCCGCAGCTGACACCGGTGTTCGGGCGCGTGCCGCCGCCGGTCGCGCTCGCGCTGGAGACGGGCATCAGGATGGGCGACGGAATGCGAGCACTGGCGGGCACGAGCCGCCGGCGCCTGCCCCCGATGCGGCGGATCGCGGCGGATGAAGCGAAGCTGTGGGGGCCGGCGATCAGGCCCGAGCACCTCAGGGGGGCGATCCTTCACTGGGACGGCCAGCTCGAGGACGACGCGCGGCTGGTGGTCGCGATCGCGCGCACGGCCGCTGCGCACGGCGCCCGGATCGTCACCTACGCGGAGGTCGAGCAGCTGACCGGAGGCGGCGCTCAGGTGAGAGACGAACTCACGGGGGACCGGTTCGACATCCGAGCACGCCACGTGATCAACGCGACCGGCGTGTGGGCCGACCGGCTGGTCGAGGGGATCGCGCTGCGCCCGAGTCGCGGATCGCATCTGCTGATCGACGCGGCGCGCCTCGGAAATCCGCGGGCGAGCGTCAACATCCCGGTTCCCGGCCATTTCGGGCGGTTCGTGTTCGCCGTCCCTCGTTCCGACGGGCTGGTGCTGATCGGGCTCACCGACGACCCTCACGAGGGCGAGATCCCGGACGCTCCAAGACCGACGGCGAAGGACGAGGAGTTCCTGCTCGAGACCGCTTCGCTGGCGTTGGCCGAGCCACTGACCCAGGACGATGTCGTCGGCAGCTACGCGGGCCTGCGGCCGCTGCTCGACACCGGCGGCGATAGCACGGCCGACATCTCACGCGCACACGCCGTGATCGAGGACCCGAACTCGGGCGCGATCACCGTCGTCGGCGGCAAGCTGACGACCTACCGGCAGATGGCGCAGGACGCCGTCGACGCGGTCGCCGCGCGGCCGGGCGTCAACGCCGGGCGATGCCGGACGCCGACGCTACCGCTGGTCGGCGCGCAGCCGCACGGCGCGGTGCGCGTGACCGGCGTCCCGTCGCGGCTCGTAAACCGCTTCGGCTCGGAGGCCGTCGAGCTCGCCGCCGAGCATCCCGACCTGTTGAACCCGATCGCGCCCGGGCTGCCGGCGCTGGGGGTCGAGCTGGTCGCCGCCGTCGAGCGCGAGGGCGCGGTTACGGTCGACGGCATCCTCGACATACGCACAAGGCTGGGCCTGGTCCCCGCCTGGCGCGAGCAGGCGCTGCCGGCGGCGCAGGACGCCGCCTACGCGATCTCGTCGAGCCGACCGACGATCTCGTCCGCGTAACGGACGAACGGCGCGTAGTCGAAGATCTCCTCGAGGTCGAGCGTCGCGCCCGCCGGGTCCGTCGCGAGCAGCTCGCGAAGCTGCACCCGCTCCTCGATCGCCCGCTGGGCCAGCCGCTGGACGATGCGATACGCCTCGTCGCGCGACAGACCAGTCGCCACCAGCGCCAGCAGCACGCGCTGGGAGAACAGCGCCCCGTAGGTCAGATCCAGATTCGAGCGCATCCGGTCGACGTCCACGACCAATCCCTCGACCAGCGCCAGCGCGCGCCGCTGGACGTGGTCGAGCAACGTCGTCGAATCGGGCAGGATGATCCGCTCGACCGACGAGTGCGAGATGTCGCGCTCGTGCCACAGGGCTACGTTCTCGAGCGCCGCCTGCGCGTTCCCGCGCAGCACTCGCGCGAGCCCGGCGATCTGCTCGGACTTGATCGGATTGCGCTTGTGCGGCATCGCGCTCGAGCCCTTCTGGCCGGCGCCGAACGGCTCTGAGACCTCGCCGACCTCGGTCCGGGCGAGGTGCCTGATCTCGGTGGCGAAGCGCTCCAGCCCGGCGCCGGCGACCGCGATCGCCGAGAGCAGCTCGGCGTGGCGGTCACGCGCGACCACCTGAGTCGAGACCGGCTCGGCCGACAGGCTGAGGCGCGCGAGCACGCGCCGCTCGAAATCCGGCGAGGTCGCCGAGTACGTGCCGACCGCACCCGAGATCGCCCCGACGCACACCTGCGCGAACGCTCGGTGGAGCCGCTCGGCGTTCCGGTGCGCCTCGAACGCGAACCCGGCAAGCTTGATCCCGAAGGTCGTCGGCTCGGCGTGAATCCCGTGCGTGCGCCCGGCACACAGCGTCGCGACGTGTTCGCGCGCCTTCGCCGCGAGCGCCGCCACGAGCCGCTCGGAGTCCGGCAGGACAAGCTCGCCAACGCGGCGCAGCTGCAGCGCCAGCCCCGTGTCGAGCACATCGCTCGAGGTCAGACCGTGGTGGATCCAGCGGCCGGCGGGCCCGGCGGACTCGGCGAGCACGTCGACGAACGCGGCGGTGTCGTGATCGGTCACCCGTTCGCGTTCGGCGATCGCATCGACCGTGAACGTGGCGGCGCGGATCGCGTCCAGCTCCGATGCGCTCGGCCCGTCCATCTCCTCGCAGGCGGCGACCTCGACCTCGCGCATCGCCTCGAAGTGCGCGAAGTCGGACCAGATCTCAGCTAGCTCGCGCCGCGTGTAGCGCGAGATCACCGAAGCCTCAGCGTCCGCGTGCCCGTGAACGTGACCGGGGTGGCGCCGGACTTGCTGAGCGATGTGATCACACGCACGGTGATCGGTGCCTTGCGCTTGAACGCTTGGTAGACGGCGCGGCTGACGCTGCGCTTCACGATCACCGTCTGCCCGGCCGGCACGCTCACGTACGCGAACATCACCCGGACGACGCCCTTGGGGCCGCCGGCGGTCGGCTGGAACGTGTGGGCGCTGATCACCAGCACCGTGCCCTGGCAGACCGTGCCCGACGGCGCGAGGCAGGTGATCGGGATCGACACAACCCGGCTCTTGGTGAGACGGAGCGTGCTTCCGATCACGCCCGAGCCGGGCACGATCAGGAACGTGTGCGGCGGCGTCAGGTTAGTCTGTCCGGAGCCGGCGACCTGCGAGGCCTGGGCGGTGTAGAAGCCGAGCGCGAGGGTCTTCGGCCAGGTCCCGCTCCAGGTCGAGCCGTTCGCGGACACGGTGAGCGTGCCGAGCAGCTGGCCGCTGGTCGAGCTGCCCTTGTACAGCGAGACCGTGATCGTGTTCGAATCACCCGGAGCATTCCCGGCAGTGCCCGTGAACAGCACGTTCGACTGCGCCACTGATGCGCCCGCGGCCGGCTGCGTCAGCGCCAGCGAACTGGGCGTGAACACGGCGTTGACCGAGAAGGTCACCGGCGAGCTGATGCCGACCGCGCCGCCCGGTCCGGCTTGACCGGCGACCGCGGTGTAGCTGCCGTTCGGGAGCGCCGGCTCGACCTGGATCGAGAAAGCGCCGTGCGAGTTGACCGAGCCGTTGATCATGCGCAGCGGCGCACCGCTCGGGGTAGGGCCGGAGTAGATCGCGAGCTCGACCGGGGAGTCACCCGCCGCGGTCCCAGCCGTGCCGGTGAAGGTCGGGGTGCCGGTGGACAGCACCTGGCCACCGGGCGACTTGAGCGTCACGGTCGGGGCGGGACCGTTGGCGAGCGTGAACGTCGCCGGCGCGCTCAGCCCGGCGTCGACCGGTGATGCGATGTCGTCCTGCTCGGCCTGCGCCGTGTAGGTCCCGTCCGCGAGCGTCGAGGTCGGGGCGACCGAATAGCCACCCCCTGACTCGGTTGTCGTCAGCGTCTGAACCGGGGTTCCGGCGGGCGAGGATCCGCTGTACACCCGCACGGTCACCTGCGGGTTGTCGCCGAAGCCGTTGCCGGCCGCGCCGGCGAAGGTCGGCAGGCCGCCGCTGATCGTCGAGCCGTTGGCGGGACTCGTGAGCGTCACCGGAGGTGGCGTTGCCGTGACCTCAAGCGAGAGCGTCACATCCGTTTCATCGCACGAGGTCGAATAAAGCGTGCTGGTATCCGCGACGGCAAGCACGATCGTGCCGCCGGGCGCGACCGTCACGGCGGAGCTCGGGCTGATCGACCCATTGCCACTGCCACTCGCCCCGGGCACGGGCTTTCCGCTGTTGCCCAGCGCCCAACTCGTGCCGCACAGAAGTCCCGGGTTCGGCTCGGCCACCGACCCCGACACCGTCACCGTCACCGTGCCGCTGAACGGGGACGTCCACGTGAGCGCCACCGACTGCCCTGCGGCGGGCACCATGTGAACCGTCGGGCCGCCGCCGGTCGGGACCGCAATCCACGTCTTCGGGCTCGAGGGGTTGTCGGTCCAACCTGAGAGCGTTGGCTTGCCGAAGCTGCTCGAGTGCTGCAGCGTTGCGGCCGAGGCTGAATAGGACCAGGCCGGGGGGCCATACGGAGACCCACTCCCGATGCCGGTGAAGTCCGCCGGCTGGCTCCAGCTATAGGTGCCGGCCAACGCGGCCGCGGGCGCGCAGAGCGCGGCGCACCCAGCCACCGCCGCAAGCAGTCCGATGATGCGGAGTCGACCCACCGCCGAGAGCGTAGCTCTAACAGGCCAGGATTCGCGCCGCGAGTACGGCCGCGTTGCGCGCTGAATCGACGCCGACGCAGGCGACCGGGACCCCGGGGGGCATCTGCGAGATCGACAGCAGCGCATCGAGCCCGCCGGCAATCGAGGTGCGGCTCGTCAGCGGAACGCCGATCACCGGCAGATCGGAGTGTGCCGCCACGACCCCCGGCAGCGCCGCCGAGAGGCCGGCGCCGGCGATGATCACCCGCAGGCCGCGCATGCGCGCGTTGCGGGCGTAGTCAGCGACCTGATCAGGGTTGCGGTGAGCCGACATGACCCGCGTCTCCGAGCGGATCCCCCGTTCGGTCAGCTCCTTCTCCGCGGCCTCCATCGCCGGTAGGTCGCTCTTGGATCCCATCACGATCCCCACCAGCGGCGTGTCGACGTCGAGCGCCTCGAACGCCGCCTCCGGCTCCGCGACCGTCTGTCGAGCGCTTTCGGACGCCATCAGGCCGCCCGCAGCGCGATGTCGCGCCGCAACTGCTTGCCGCTGAACTCGATCATGTCCGCGGCAGCATAAGCGGCGGTCCGGGCGCCTGCGGCGCCGGCGCCGAGCGCGGTCACGTTCAGCACCCGCCCGCCGGCGGTCAAGAACGCGCCCGAGGCGTCGCGAGCGGTGCCGGCGTGCGTCACGTGAACATCGTCACCGACCTCGTCGAGGCCGCTGATCACGTCGCCACGTGACGACGAGGCCGGATAGCCGCCGCTCGCCAGCACGA
The DNA here is from genome assembly GCA_963712675.1 of uncultured Solirubrobacteraceae bacterium. Taxonomy (GTDB): domain Bacteria; phylum Actinomycetota; class Thermoleophilia; order Solirubrobacterales; family Solirubrobacteraceae; genus Palsa-465. The sequence goes on along the minus strand of CAVQJF010000008.1, from coordinate 113,121 downwards.
CGGTGACGGCCATCTCGGGCGACCACTCGAGGCGCACCCCGGCGAGGCCGCCCGGTTCGGTCGCCGCCTCGAGCAGCTCGAGCAGATCCGATCGCAGCCGCGGCAGGATCGCCTGCGTCTCGGGATCGCCAAAGCGGACGTTGAACTCGAGCACCCGGGGGCCGTCGGCGGTCAGCATCAGGCCCGCGTAGAGGACGCCGTGGAACGGGATCCTGCGCCGGGCGAGCTCGTCGAGCACCGGCTGATGGACCTGAGCGGCGAACTCGCGCGCCCGGGCCTCGTCGATCGCCGGGACCGGGGAGTAGGAGCCCATCCCGCCGGTGTTCGGCCCGCGGTCGCCGTCGAAGATCCGTTTGTAGTCCTGGGCGGAGGCGAGCGGCAGCGCCTCGCGTCCGTCGCATAGCGCGAGCAATGACAGCTCCTCGCCATCGAGGTGCTCTTCGACGACGACCTGGTCGGTTTCAAACCGGCGCTCGATCAGCAGCTGCTCCAACGCCTCGCGCGCCTGCGCCTCGTCCTGTGCGATCACGACGCCCTTCCCGGCGGCGAGCCCGTCGGCCTTGATCACGACCGGGTAGCGCTCGATCGCCCGCATCCCGGAGTCGACGTCGGTCACGACCTGGTAGGCGGCCGTCGGGACGCCGGCGGCCTCCATCACTTCCTTGCAGAACGCCTTTGAGCCCTCGAGCCGGGCGGCGGCGGCAACCGGGCCGAAACAGCGAATCCCGGCACCCGCGAGCGCGTCCGCGACGCCGGCGACGAGCGGTGCCTCCGGCCCGATCACGACCAGGTCGGCCGCTTCGGACTGCGCCGCGCGGACGATCGCCCCCACATCGTCCAGATCGAGGTCCTCGAGCACCCGCGCGTCGAGCGCGATCCCCGGGTTGCCGGGCGCGCAGACGAGCTCGGCGCCGTGGGGCGACCGCGCGAGCGCCTGCACGAGCGCGTGCTCGCGCCCGCCGCCCCCGACGACGAGCACGCGCGTCAAATCGAACCGATGAAGTCGTCGACCGGGATCGCGATCAACGTCTCGTACTTGGCGGTCCCCCGCGAGCCGAGCTCGAGCGACACGCGCGCCATCGTCTTCTCGTCGGGCGCCTCGACGACGTTGATGAAGTCGCAGCGGCCGAGCGTCGCCCATTGAGCCTTGACGGTCGCTCCAAGCTGCTCAATCTCGCGGTTGACCTCGCGAATCCTGGACGGATTGTTCTTGATTGTCTGCACGCCGTCGGGCGTCAAGGTCGACAGCATGATGTACGTTGGCACTGGGGTCCTCCTTCTCGTGGCGTCGCGATTGCGGGCCACTTGTACCCTATTGCCCGCCTTGTCAGTTCGCATCGCCATCCGACTGCTTGCCGCCACCGCGGTCCTCGTCGCCGCGCCGGTGGCCTCCGCGGCAACCGTTAGGACCAGCCGGAGCTGCTACCTCGTCGGCCAATCGGTCACGCTGAGCGGCTCTGGGTTCGCTGCCGGGCGGACCTACGTGGTCTCGATCGACGGGATCTACTTCGGCAACAGCGCGACCAACGGCAGCGGCGCATTCTCGGTCTCGTTCGGCCCGGGCGGGCTCGCAGCGGGAATCGCGCAGTCGGTCGACCAGCTCGAGGCGACCGACGGAAGCGCCACCGCCGACACGAGCTTCACCGTCACACGCCCGACCGGCGCGCGGTTCCTCGCCTCGAGGGGAAATCCACGCACGCTTCTGGCTCCGTTCGAGCTGTGGGGCTTCTCGATGACCGGCGCGCGGCGCTCCGCGTACCTGCACTACGTGAGCCCTAGCGGCGCCGCGGTCCAGACGGCGTCACTCGGACGCACGGGCGGCCACTGCGGCTACCTGCGGACGAAGCCGCGCCGCGTGTTCCCGTTCGCGCCGTCGGTCGGCGCGTGGACGCTCCAGATCGATACCGCGCGGCGCTACTCGAGCCATCCGGCCGGGCCGGTGGCCCGGATCCCGGTCACGATCGCGTAGCCGCGCTGAGCGCCGGCTCGAGCACGATCTCGCCCGCATCGGAGGCGTCGACCGTGACCGTGTCGCCCGGGACAAAGCGCCCCTCCAGGATCGCCAGCGCGAGCGGATCGACGAGCCGTTTCTGGATCACGCGCTTAAGTGGCCGCGCGCCGTAGGTCGGGTCGTAGCCGAGGTTCCCGAGCAGCTCCTTGGCCGCGTCGGTCAGCGTGATCTCGATCTCCCGCTGCGAGCGCACCCGCTCGACCAGCCGCTCGACCTGGAGATCGACGATCTCGGTCAGCTGCTCGCGAGTGAGCGGCTCGAACTCGACGATGTCGTCGAGCCGGTTGATGAATTCGGGCTTGAAATGGAGCTCGACTCCAGCCCTGCCGCCAGGGATGTTGGAGGTCATGATGAGGACCGTGTTCTTGAACGAGACGGTCCGGCCCTGGCCATCGGTCAGGCGACCATCGTCCATCACCTGCAGCAGCGTGTTGAACACATCCGGATGGGCCTTCTCGATCTCGTCGAGCAGCACGACCGAGTACGGCCGGCGGCGGACGGCCTCGGTCAGCTGGCCGCCCTCGTCGTAGCCGACATAGCCGGGCGGCGCCCCGACCAGGCGCGAGACCGAGTGCTTCTCCATGTACTCGGACATGTCGATCCTGATGATCGCGTCCTGGGTGTCGAACATGAACTCGGCGAGCGCGCGCGCCAGCTCGGTCTTGCCGACGCCGGTCGGACCGAGGAACAGGAATGTGCCGATCGGGCGATCGGGATCCTGCAGGCCGGCGCGCGAGCGCCGCAATGCGCTGGCGACGGCCTCGACGGCCTCATCCTGGCCGATCACGCGGCCGTGGAGACGGTCCTCCATGTGGATGAGCTTCTCGATCTCGCCCTCGAGCAGCCGTGACACCGGTACGCCGGTCCACTTCGAGACGATCTCTGCGACGTCGTCGGCGTCGACGTCGGTCTTCAGAAAGCGGGGGCCGGCACCGTCCTGCGCCTCGGCCGCGGCGCTCTCGGCCGCCTCGAGCTGCTTCTCGAGCTCGGGGATCGTGCCGTACTGGAGCTCGGCCGCGCGGCCGAGATCGGCTTCACGCTGCGCGCGCTCGAGCTCGGTGCGCGCCTGATCGAGCCGCTCGCGCAGCTCGGAGGCGGCGCCGATCGTCTCCTTCTCGCGCTGCCACTCGGCGTGCATCCCGGCGGAGCGCTCCTTCTCCTCCGCGAGCGTCCGCTCGAGCTGCTGGCGACGGGCGATCGTCCCCGGATCCTCGTCGTCCTTGAGTGATTCGAGCTCGATCTCGAGCTGCATGATGTGCCGGTCGACCTCGTCGATCTCGGTCGGCTTGGAGTCGATCTCCATGCGAGTCCGCGACGCCGCCTCGTCGACCAGGTCGATCGCCTTGTCGGGCAGGAACCGGTCGGCGATGTAACGGTGGCTGAGCGTCGCCGCGGCGACCAAGGCCGAATCCTGGATCCGGACGTTGTGGTGCACCTCGTAGCGCTCCTTGAGACCGCGCAGGATCGCGATCGTGTCCTCCACCGTGGGCTCGCCGACGAGCACAGGCTGGAAGCGGCGCTCGAGCGCGGGGTCCTTCTCGATGTGCTTGCGGTACTCGTCGAGCGTCGTCGCGCCGACGGCGCGCAGCTCACCGCGCGCGAGCATCGGCTTGAGCATGTTGCCGGCATCCATCGCTCCCTCGGCCGCGCCCGCGCCGACGATCGTGTGTAGCTCATCGATGAACACGATGATCTGACCGTCCGCGTCGGTGATCTCCTTCAGCACGGCCTTGAGCCGGTCCTCGAACTCGCCCCGGTACTTGGAGCCGGCGACCATCGCGCTCAGATCGAGCGAGATCACGCGCCGGTCCTTGAGCCCCTCGGGCACGTCGCCGGCGACGATCCTCTGCGCCAGACCCTCGGCGATCGCGGTCTTGCCGACGCCGGGCTCGCCGATCAGAACCGGGTTGTTCTTCGTCCTGCGACTCAGGACCTGGATCACGCGCCGGATCTCGTCGTCGCGTCCGATCACCGGGTCTAGCTTGCCCTGCGCGGCCGCCTCGGTGAGGTCGCGGCCGTATTTCTCGAGCGCTTGGATCTTGTCCTCTGGGCTCTGGTCGGTGACGCGGTGCGAGCCGCGAATCTCCCCCAACGCCTTGAGCAGCTGCTCATGCGTCGCGCCGGTGTTGCGAAGCGCGTCGCCGGCGCCGCCGGGATGCTTCGAGAGCGCAAGCGCGAGGTGCTCGGTGGAGACGTATTCGTCCTTGAGCGCTCGCATCTCGTCCTCGGCGGCGCGCAGGATCTGGATCAGCTCACCCGAGCCGCCGGCGGGCTCCTCGCGGCCGCCGTGAGTCGTCAGCTTCGGCAGCGCCTCCAGCGACGGCGCGAGCGCCTGGCGCACGGCCGCGGGCTCCGCGCCGAGCTTGCGCAGCACGGGCCCGACTACACCGCCGTCCTGCTCCAGCAGCACCGCGAGCAGGTGCTCGGGTGTCGTCTGCGGGTTGCGACGCTCGTCGGCGAGCTGCTGTGCCGCCTGGAGCGCCTCCTGCGATTTGATCGTGAATCTATCTGGTTGCATCTGCGTTCCTCGTACAAATCTAAGTCTGTGTGACTTAGATTATGCCACACGAAGAACGCGTGCACAAGGGGTGTTCAGCTAGAACGTCAGGTGCTTGGCGCCGGTCTGGTTCTGGATCGACTCGCCGGGGGCGCCGATCAGCCCGAGCACCGCGCGGTTGAACACCACTCCGCTCACGAAGGCGGTGATCCGCCTGTGATGGTTCTGCCCTGAGCGGAGCTTGCCGAGCTCCTTGCGCGAGAACTTCAGCTGGACGGTCGCGTGCCCGGCGGCCGTGAGAGTGGCGAGCTTCGAGTCGACCTCGAACGGCTTCGCGCTGCCGACCTTGACGAGCGCGAACGCCGCCAGCACGCATGGGCCGCTGCACGAAACCGTGGCGCTGATCGAATGGGCCGACAGCGGTCGCTGATGGCCCGGCAGCGACAGCGACACGCGGACGATCGCCGGCTGCAGGACCAGCGCCTGCGCGGCGAAGTTCGCGACGTTGACACTGCCCCACCCCGACGCGTCGTCGAAGCCGGGCACCGCGCTGCAGCACCCGAGGGCGCTACCACCGGCGAACGGGAACACGTCGTTGCTCCCCACGGCGACGTCGTCGAACACGCTCGCGGCGGCGCTCGACTTGCCAAGCGCGTAAAGCAGCGGGTTGACGAGCCCGAGGTCCGCGCGACCGGCGGTCCGGAGCTGCTGATCGACGAGCGCGATGCCCCCGGCGAGCAGCGGCGTCGCGGCGCTCGTGCCGCCGACCGTCGTCCACGGGTTCGAGGGGTCACAGTCGGGCGGGGCCGCGGAGCAGAAGATCGTGAAACCGGGCGCGATGTCGGCGAGCATCGAGACGTCCGGCACCGCGCGGCGGCCCTCGGATTCGACTCCGTTCTGGTAGCCCGGCCGGCCGAAGTGCTCGCTCAGCCCGCCGCCGGCGGCCGAGCCGGCCTGGTCGGCGCCGTCGTTCCAGACGAACTGCTGGGCGATCTGGTTGGCGGAGTTGAGCACGAAGTTGGTACCGCCGACGCCCGTCACCCACCACGAGGAGGCCGGGTAGTTGACCGCCAGGTGGTGGATCGGGGCACCCTGGGAGTCGGTGCAATCGGCCGAGCCGTCATCGCCGCTAGACGCGAGGTAGGTCACGCCGGTAGCCGCGGCGGCAGCAAGCGACGCCTCGGCGTTGTCGAGGCCCGAGCGGCTGATCGCGCCGAGCACGTCGGGCTCGCACAAGCCGAGCGACGCCGACACGATCTGCGGATGGTGGCCGCGGTTGCCCAGCGGCGCTGTCATCGCCTCGAGCGTGTTGGCCGCGCTCGCGTTCGATTCGTAGACGTCGACCTCCTTCAGCGCGGGCGCGGCCGCGTCCAGGACCTCTAGGTCGAGCGTCGACTCGCCGCCCGGCTTGAGCGGATGTGAGACGCCGACGCCGAATGCGTTGAGCGCCGGCACCGGCAGGCCGAAGCAGCTGGCGAAGGCGTTGATGTCACTGTCCTTGAAGCCGTCAATCTCGATCAGCGCGACCGTCTCGCCCTGTCCCGCGACATTGGCGGCGCGCAGCGGAGCGAAGTCGTAGGCGCTCAGGTACTGGTTCGGCGTGAAGCCCTGCGCCGCCAGACCGGCGCCGCATCCGGCCGGGGTACCCGACAGCGGTCGATCGGACGGAACCCCGGCGATCGCGGCGTGCGCCCCGCGTTCGACGGCGGCGCGCGACACGAGGGGGCGCGTGTCAAGCCCGACGACGCTTCGCACCACCCCGCGGAGCGCGGCCGGGACACGCGAGGTGACGCTGGCAGCGCTCGCGTCGATCGGAGCGATGAAGCGTGAGCCGTCCTGGGCGCGGAACCTCGCCAGCCGCGTGCCGAACACGCGCTCGGCGGTCGCGACGGACATCGTGGCGTCGGCGAACAACCCCGTCGGGTCGATCTTCACACCGCTCGCGCCGGCGCCGCGCAGGAAGCGAACGACCCGAGCGCGCGCGGACGCCGAGGCGCCGAAACGCCGTGAGAGCCAGGCCAGCGAGGTGTACTGGCCGTAGCGATCCGAGCCTGGGGTGGCGATGCCGAGCGCGAACCGCTCGAGCGCGCGCCCGTTGGCGGCGAGCGGCAGCACGAGCTGCAGCGGCGCAGAAGCCGGGGCTGAGCCGACCGCACTCGCGTGGGCGGCAGCGACCCGAGCGCCCGCGCCGGACGCGCAAACGCCCAGCGCACAGCTCGTCAAAACCACTACAACCGCTCCGCTTACCCGCCTCATCGCTCCCACCTTCCTGTCGCGCCCAGTAGCCGGCCCATCATCGCAGGCGCAAGCGAGTTGTGAATCCGAGCGCCGCCCCTCAGGGTCTGCGCGTGCGCTCGATCGGGACCTTGAATCGCGCGACATCTGCGGAGCGCACGAGCTCGCCACCGCGCTCGTAGGGCACCAGTTCGGCGCGCAACTCGCGCCGGAGCGCCTCGAGGCGCTCGACGTCTGCCTTCAGTTCCATCGCTCTCCGTTCGAGCAGCGCCACCTTGCGAGTCAGCGTCCCGAGCTGACCCTCGAGCTCGAACACCCGCTCGACACCCGCGAGGTTCATTCCGAGCTCGACCGTCATCTCCTGGATCCGCCGCAGTCGCTCGACGTCCTCGTGCGAGTACAGCCGGGTCCCCTTCGGCGAGCGCTTCGGCTCGATCAGGCCGCGCGCCTCGTACATGCGCAGCGTCTGGGGATGCATCTCGGCCAGCTCGGCCGCGACCGAGATCATGAACACGCCGCGGTCGGATGTCACCTCGACGCGGGTGGTGGACGTGCGCACGCGCCGGCTCGCCATCTCGCTCAGCCCTCGCTCTCCGCGGACGCGCTGCCCTGCGTGCCGCGAGTGGCGAACAACGGGCCGCGCGGATCGCCGTCCATTACCTCCGAGAGCTTGTCAACGGCGTCGGACTGCTCCGGCGACAGCGACGCCGGCACGTCGATCACGAACCGGTAGCGGATGTCTCCCGGGCCCTTGCCGCTGAGTCGCGGCGGCCCTTCGCCCCGCAGCCTTTGCACGGTGCCGTGCTTGGTCCCGCGCGGCACGCGTAGGCGCTTTGAGCCGTTCAGGGTCGGAACCTCGATCACCGCGCCGCGGATCGCCTCGGGGATCGTCAACGGGACCTCGACCTCGAGGTTCTCCCCGACGCGTTTGAACACCGGCGATTCCTTGACCCGGGTGATCACGAACAGGTCGCCGGGCTCGCCCGCGGCGCCGCCCGGCCCCCGGATCCCGGGCTCGCCCTTGCCCGCGAGCCGGATCCGGCTGCCGTCGCGGACGCCGGCCGGGATGTTCACGCGCAGCCGGCGGACCGTCCGCTTGGCGCCGGTGCCACCGCAGGTCGCGCACGGATCGTCGATCACGGTCCCCGATCCGTGGCAGTTCGAGCACGGCTGCGAGATCGAGAAGATCCCCTGGCTCTGGGCCTCGATTCCACGGCCCTGGCAGACCGGGCAGACGCGGGCGGAGGTGCCCGGCTTCGCGCCGGTGCCTTGGCATGTCGGGCACTGCTGCGAGGTCGGTACCTGGAGCGGCACCTGCGCGCCGTGCACGGCCTGCTCGAAGCTCAGCGTGACCTCGGTCTCGAGGTCACGGCCGCGCTGGACGCCGGTGCGCCCACGTCCGGCCCCCGCGCGAGAACCAGCGGCGCCGCTGCCGGGTCCGCCGCCGCCGAACAGGTTCGAGAGGATGTCGCTGATCCCGCCGCCGAACGCGCTCGGATCGAAGCCGCCGGCCATGTTCGTGAAGCCGCCCAACGGCCCCGTGCCGCGGTCGTATGCCTTGCGCTTGTCGGGGTCGGAGAGGACGTCGTTCGCCTGCGAAATCTGCTTGAACCGCTCCTCCGCTTGCGTGTCACCCGGATTCTTGTCCGGGTGATACTTGCGCGCAAGCTTGCGATAGGCCTTCTTGATCTCCTCCTCAGAGGCGTTCTTGCCGACGCCGAGGGTCTTGTAGTAATCAGGCCGGTCAGCCATCGCTGTCCTCCCCCGCTACCCCGCCACTACGACGCGCGCCGGGCGGATCACCGAGTCGCCAAGCACGTAGCCGCGCTGGTAAACCTCGACGACGGTCCCCGGCTCGGTGCCCTCGAACGGCTGCTGGGCCACGGCCTCGTGGACCTGTGGATCGAACCGCTCGCCCTCGGGCGAGTACTGCTCGATCCCGACCCGGGCGAGTGCCGCGATGACGTCGGCGTGCACGAGCTTGATGCCCGACACGAGCGCCTCGTCGGCGCCGTCGCCCGCGGCCTCGGCGGCCGCCAGCGCGCGGTCCAGATCGTCCACCGCAGGCAGCAGCTCCTTGGCGAGCTTGATCACGCCACGCGCTTGCGCGCTCGCGGCTTCCCGCGCCGCGCGCTTGCGGTAGTTCTCGAAGTCAGCCTGGGTGCGCTGAGCGAGCGCGAGGTACTGGCCGGCCTTGGCGGCCTGCGCGGCGATGTCGCTCTCGGCCGGCGGCTCGACGACTTCCTCGCCGTCGATCGCGAGCTCCTGCTCTTCCTCGAGGGAAGCCGCGTCCTCGAGTTCGAGGCCCTCGTCCTCGGCGGACGCCGGGGGGGCTGCGGCCGCCTCCCCGGAGTCACCCGGGAAAGCAGCCTCAGCGAGTGGATCATGTTTACCCGCGCCCATTTACTTTCCTTCGTCGACCACTTCGGCGTCGACGACGTCCTCCTCCTCGGCGCTCGCACCGTTGGCGCCACTCGGGGCCCCGTCGGTCGCGCCGGCGTCGCCACCATCTGCGGAGGCCGCCGACTGCTCCTGGGCGCGCTGGTACATCGCCTCGGAGACCTTGTGGAAGGACGACTGCAGCGCCTCGGTCTTGGCGTTGATGTCGGCCGCGTCCTCGGAGGCCAGCACGTCGCGGACATCCTTGATCGCCGCCGTGATCTCCTCCCTTGACGAGTCATCGACCGCCTCGCCGAGATCCTTCAGCTGGCGCTCGGCCTGGTATGCGGCGTTCTCGCCGTTGTTACGAGCCTCGGCGAGTTCGCGCTGGCGACGGTCGTCCTCGGCGTGCGCCTCGGCGTCGGTCACCATCCGCTTGATCTCGTCCGCCGACAGGCCCGAGCCTGACTTGATCTCGATCTTCTGCTCCTTGCCGGTGCCGAGATCCTTGGCGGACACGTTCAGGATCCCGTTCGCGTCGATGTCGAATGCGACCTCGATCTGCGGGATGCCGCGCGGCGCCGGCGGGATGCCGGTGAGCTGGAACTTGCCCAGCGACTTGTTGTAGGTCGCCATCTCGCGCTCACCCTGGAGCACGTGGATCTCGACGCTCGGCTGGTTGTCCTCCGCCGTTGAGAAGACCTCGCCCTTACGGGTCGGGATCGTCGTGTTGCGCTCGATCAGCTTCGTCATCACGCCGCCCTTGGTCTCGATCCCCAGCGTCAGCGGGGTCACGTCGAGCAGCAGCACGTCCTTGACGTCGCCGGCGAGGACGCCGGCCTGGATCGCGGCGCCGACGGCGACGACCTCATCGGGGTTGACGCCCCGGTGCGGCTCCTTGCCGGTCAGCTCCTTGACCTTCTCCTGCACGGCCGGCATCCGGGTCATACCGCCGACCATCACGACGTGGTCGATGTTCGCGGCGCCCTTCTCCTTGGCGTCGTCGAGCGCCTGGCGAACCGGCGCGACCGTGCGGTCGAGCAGGTCCGAGGTCAGCTCGTTGAGCTTCGCGCGGGTGACGCGCGTGTCGAGGTGCTTGGGGCCGCTCGCGTCGGCCGTGATGAACGGCAGGTTGATCTGCGTCTCCTGCGTCGTCGAGAGCTCGATCTTCGCCTTCTCGGCGGCCTCGTAGAGCCGCTGCAGCGCCATCGGGTCCGCCGCCAGGTCGATGCCCTGGGACTTCTTGAACTCGCTCACGAGCCAATCGACGATCGCCTTGTCGAAGTTGTCGCCACCGAGGTGGTTGTCACCGGCGGTCGCCTTGACCTCGAACACGCCGTCGCCGATCTCGAGCACGGACACGTCGAACGTGCCGCCGCCGAGGTCGAAGACGAGAATCGTCTGGTCCGTCTCCTTGTCGAGCCCGTACGCGAGCGATGCCGCGGTCGGCTCGTTGATGATCCGCTTGACCTCGAGCCCCGCGATCTGGCCGGCGTCCTTGGTCGCCTGGCGCTGATCGTCGTTGAAATACGCGGGAACGGTGATCACCGCGCTGTCAACGCTCTCGCCCAGGTACGCCTCGGCGTCGGACTTCAGCTTCTGCAAGATCATCGCCGAGATCTCCGGCGGCCGGTACTCCTTGCCGCCCGCCTCGACGACGGCGTCGCCCCGGGGGCCCGAGACGACCTTGTACGGAACGATCGACTCCTCTTCCTGAACCTCGGCCTCCTTGCGGCCCATGAAGCGCTTGATCGAGAAGACCGTGTTCTGCGGGTTGGTCACCGCCTGGCGCTTTGCGACCGTCCCGACGAGGCGCTCGCCGCCCTGCGTGAACGCCACCACGGACGGAGTCGTCCGCCCGCCCTCGGCGTTCTCGATCACGGTCGGCTCGCCACCCTCGAGCACTGCCATGCACGAGTTCGTCGTTCCTAGGTCGATTCCGATTGTCTTGGCCATATTGTCGTTCTGCTCCTATACGTTCGCGAAAATCTAAGCGAGAGCGTAGCAGATTTGGACGGTGGGGCTGCAGGGTTGGGGTGCGTGTCGGGGTCGTCGCCTTGGTCGCCGGGGACAACTCCGGAACGAGACAAACGGCGCAGTGAAGGGAGGCAGGCGGCCCGCTCCGACGACGCACCGGATTCCATGAGAACTGTGGTTGAGGGGGCTCTGTGCGCCGCCGGATGAACTTTGGCGCCAGCGTCCGGACATGCTTGACGCTAGAGCCAAAGTTCGGTGTTCGGGGGCCACCCAACAGGCGATCCGGACCGTAGCCGCCCCTTTCACTGCCGCCGTTTTTCAGGCCACGAAGTGGCCGCCCAACGCCGCACGGACGCCGGGGACCTCGGAGAGGCTTTCACCCGAACGAATCCGCGCTCGGACACATCCGCCGCAGCGCGCACCCCCGGCAGTCCGGCCGCTGCGAGTGGCAGGTCCGCCGGCCGTGGCGGAGGAGGTTGAGGTGGAACTCGAGCTCCTCTCCGGGCGGGGTGATCGCGAGCATCGTGTCGTGCAGCTCCTCGAACGGGGCGCCGGGGCGGAACAGTCCGAGGCGCCAGCCGACCCGTGAGACGTGGGTGTCGACCGGGACGTCGCGCATCCCGAGCGCGAACAGCAGCACGCAGGCAGCGGTCTTGCGCCCGACGCCGGGCAGCGAGCACAGATACCGCTGTGCCTCTGGCACCGGCTGGCTGGCCAGCCAATCCAATGAGAGGAGTCCGGGATCAGGGGCGCCCGGCGGGCGGGGGTCGTCGGTGATCGCGCGCAGGATCGACTTGATCCGGGCCGACTTGACCTTCGAGATCCCGCCGGGCCGGATCGCCTCCTCGATCAGATCCACCGGCGCGTCGCGGATCGCCTCCCAATCCTCGAAGCGCTCCCGCAACGCGAGGTAGGCCACATCCCGGTTGCGGTCGTTGGTCGACTGCGACAGGACCGTCAGGATCAGCTCCGCGATCGGGTGCCCGTGCGGCTCCGCGCACGGGATCCCGTAGACGAGGCGGAGTCGGTCACGGATTGCGCGGACGCGGCGGGCCGACGGACGGCGCCAGGCGTCCTGCTCAATCAAGCGCGCCCCAGCGCTCGCACGCCGCTGCCCCGGCCGCGACGGCCTCGCCGAGCGCCGCGGCGGCGGCCGGCGGGTAGAAGCCGGCGGCGGCGAGCCGGGCGAGCAGCACCGCGGTCACCGCGTCGCCGGCGCCGATCGTGGACACGACGTCGGCCTGCACACCCTGGACGTTGGCCCGCAGCTCGCCACGCAGGATCGCGCCGCGGTCGCCGAGGGTGATCACCACCAGCCGCGCGCCCGCCTTGACCAGCGCAAGCGCGGCTCGATCGGGGTCGTACTCGCCCGTCATCAGCGTCGCCTCGGCCTCGTTGCAGCGCACGAGCAGGGCGCCGGGGACGCAGGCGTTCGTGCTTGCCGACGCGTCGGCGTGCGAGGACCAGCGATGCAGACGCAGGTTGGGATCGAATATCACCGGCCGGTCGAGCTCGAGCGCGACCTCCCGCGCGCGCATCGTGACCGCCCGTTCCTCGGCGCCGACGAGCGTGTTCGAGCTCACGAACAACGCCGCCGAGTCGGCGACCGCCGCCTCCACGCGCGCGGACAGCGAGTGGACGACCGTCGCGATCCCCTCGCCGTAGATCGCGTAGTGCGGCTCGCCCTCGGTGCTGAGAGTGACGACCGTGAGCGGCGTCTGCGCGCCGGCGATCAGCTCGAACAGCGACAGCTCGACGCCCTCGCGCCCGAGTCGATCGCGAAGCCAGCGCCCCCACGGATCGTCGCCCGCGCCGCTGGCCAGCGCGACCCGAGCGCCGGCGCGCGCCGCCAGCATCGCCACGTTCGCAACCGAGCCGCCGAAATGGGGCACGAACGCATCCGCCTCCGAGAGGCTGTGCACCGGGCGCTCGCAGATCATGTCGACGAGCACTTCGCCGAGGCACAGCGTCCGCGTCGGTATCGGCGCCTCGCTCTCGCTCATCACGCGGGACGTTATCCTCGCCGCCCGGTGGGCGTCGAGGAGCATACGATCGAGGTCGACGGAGCGCCCGTCTTCTATCGCAGCGCCTCAGGCCATGGCGCCCCACGGCTCTACCTTCACGGCGCCCCGACCAGCTCGGATGATTGGCTCCCGTTCCTCGAGCGGACCGGTGGGATCGCGCCTGACCTGATCGGCTTCGGGCGCTCGAGCAAGGCCGGCAACCTCGAGTACTCGCTCGAGAGCCACGCCGACTTCATCGAACGGCTGCTCGACGAGCTCCGGCTCGAGACCGTCAAGCTGATCGCCCACGACTGGGGCGCGGGCGGCGGGCTCGTGTTCGCCCAGCGCCACCCCGACCGGATCCAGCGACTCGTCCTGGTCGACGCGTTGCCGCTGTTGCCCGGCTTCAGCTGGCACCGGCTCGGCCGCGCGTTCCGCCGCCCCGCGCTCGGCGAGTTGGTGATGGGCTCGATCCCCCGGTGGTATCTGAATCGAGCGCTCCGGGGCGCGTGCGTACGAGACGACGCCTGGTCGGACGCGAGCCTGAAGGCCGTGTGGGAGCAGTTCGACCAGGGAACCCAGCGCGCGATCCTGCGCATGCACCGCGCGGCCGATCCCGAACAGCTGGAGGCGGCCGGAGCCCGGCTCGAGACCATCGATGCCCCGGCGCTCGTGATCTGGGGCGAGCGCGACCCGTGGCTGGCCCCATCATTCGCCGACGCATACGCGACGCGGCTGCGCACGCAGAGCGCCTGGAAGATTCCCGACGCCGGCCACTGGCCGTGGCTCGACCGCGAAGACGTGATCGACGCGGTGGACGTGTTCCTCGGCGACGACTGATGCTGAGCGCCGATCGCAAGCGGGCCGCGCCAACGGTGGTCGCGGCCGGGCTCGCGCTCGTCTACGTTCTGACCGCGCCGCCGAGCCTGGACCTCGCGGCCCACCTGCTGCGGGCGAAGCTGTTCAACGCGGAGGGGTTCGGGCTGTGGAACAACTGGTGGTATGCGGGCCACGACGTGCCGGGCTACAGCGTGCTGTTCCCACCGCTCGCGGCGGCGCTGACACCCCAGCTCATCGCCGGCCTGGCCGCGACCGCGAGCGCTGCGGTGTTCGAGCGACTCGCGCGCCGCCGGTTCGGGCCCGAGGCGTGGCTCGGTTCGCTGTGGTTCGGCGCCGCGACCGCATCGAGCCTGTTCACCGGGCGGTTGACGTTCGCGTTCGGGATCCTGCCGGCGCTCCTCACCGCGCTCGCGCTGCAGCGCAAGCGAGTCGACCTCGCGTGCGCAGCCGCGTTCGTGACCGCGCTGGCGAGCCCCGTCGCGGCGCTCTTCGCGGCGCTCGCCGGCGCGGCCTACGCCCTCAGCGCCCTGACGCGGCCGCGCCTCAGCGGCCTCGCCGTGGCCGCGTCGGCGCTGATCCCGGTCGGGCTGCTGGCGATCGCGTTCCCCGAGGGCGGGACGTTTCCGTTCGCGTTCTCGACGCTGTGGCCGCAGCTTGCGATCGCGGCGCTGATGTGGCTGGCGTTGCCGAGCGACGCGTCAACACTGCGAGCCGGACTCGCGCTGTACGCCCTCGGGTGCATGGCCGCGTACGCGCTCGCGACGCCGATCGGCGCGAACGCCGCACGGCTCGGGACGCTCGTCGGCGGGCCACTGGCGGCGCTGGTCCTCCTCAGCCGGCGCCGGGCTCTGATAGTCGCCGCGGTGCCGTTGCTGTTCCTCCAGTGGCAGCCGGCGATTCGTGACCTCGCGAACGGGATCGGCAACGCCTCGACGACCGCCGGCTACTACGAGCCGCTGCTCCGTTTCCTCGCGCGCCAGCCCGGCCCGCCGTTCCGGATCGAGATCCCCGCGACCCGGTTCCATTTCGAGACCTACGAGGTCGCCCCGCGCTTCAGCCTCGCCCGTGGCTGGGAGCGCCAGCTCGACATCAAGGACAACAACCTGTTCTACGACGGGCCGCTCACCGCGGCCGCCTACGACGCCTGGCTGCACCGGCTCGCGGTCAGGTTCGTCGCAGTCTCGGACGCGAGCCTCGACTACTCGGCGGTCAAGGAGACGACACTGATCGACGCCGGCCTGCCCTATCTGCGGCTCGTCTACCGCACGAGCCATTGGCGCGTGTACGCGGTCGCCGACTCGACCCCGATCGTGACCGGCGCGGCGACCCTCGAGGCGTTAGGACCGAACTCGCTGACACTCGCCGCCCAACGCGCGGGGGACGTGCTCGCCCGCGTTCGTTTCAGCCCCTACTGGGCGCTCGGCCGGGGCAGCGGATGCGTGGCAAAGCATGGGGACTACACCGAGGTGGAGCTCCGGCGCGGCGGGCCGGTGACGCTCGTGATCAGGTTCGCGCTGAGCCGAATCGGGGCAGACTCACCCAGGTGCAATTAAAGCCGAAAGTGCAGCATTGATAGGGTGGACGGCTGCCATGCGGCGTCGACTTCGCACGATCGAGGCGCGGATTCTGCCGCGCGGCTGGAAGGATGTGGTCCGGCAGCTGTCGCTGTTCGTGGGCGCGTACGTCCTCTACCAGGTCGTGCGCGGGTTGGTCAGCGGCGTCGGCGGCGAGACATACAAGCCGTTCGGTGACGCGACCAAGATCATCAACCTCGAGCGCACTCTGCATGTGTTCATCGAGCCGAGCGTGCAGGCCTGGACATCAAGTGTGCACTGGCTGATGGACGCCGCCGACTGGACGTATCTGAACGCTCACTATTTCGTCACGCTCGGCGCGCTCGTGTTCATCTACCTGCGCCGCAACGACTCGTTCTACTTCGTCCGCAACACGTTCATGATCGCGATGGCGATCGCGCTCGTCGGATACGCGCTGTATCCGACCGCGCCGCCGAGGCTGATGCCCGAGTGGGGCTTCACCGACTCGATCTCGCAGTTCCTGGGCGGCCAGGTGTCACACGTCGACAACGGGCCGACGAGCGCCTTCCTGAACTTCTACGCGGCCGTCCCCTCGATCCACGTCTGCTTCGCGATCCTGATCGGCTGGCCGATGTCGAAGCTCCACCGACGCCGGTGGGTCAAGGCGCTGTGGCTGTTCTACCCCGTGTTCATCACGTTCGTCGTCGTCGCGACCGGCAACCACTTCCTCACCGACGTGTTCCTCGGCGCGCTCACCGCGGCAGCCTCGACGCTGCTCGCGAACCGGCTGCTCGCGCGCGCCAGGCCGGACGTCTGGGCGTTCCGGCAAGCTACGGCGTAGCGATGGCCGAGACCCCACTGCGCGCGCGGAGCGGACAGCCGCGTCGTCCACGCCCGCGCCGCGAAGGGCCGACGACCCAGGAGCTGGTCCGCGACCGGCTGATCGAATCGCGGCTGACCCCGAACGCGATCTCACTGACCGGTTTCGCACTCAACCTCGCCGCCGCCGGACTTGTCGTCGCGCGGCTGTTCTTCCTCGCCGGGATCGTGTTCATCATCGGCTCGATCATGGACACGCTCGACGGGCGCTACTCGAGGATGTCGGGCAAGGGGACGCCGTTCGGCGCGTTTCTGGACTCGACGCTCGACCGAGTCGAGGAGGGGATCGTGCTGACCGCCGTCGGCGCCTACTTCGCGGCGCGCCACAACCAGGTCGCGGTCGCCGCCGTTGTCGCCGCGGTGCTGTTCTCGCTGATGGTCAGCTACACACGTGCGCGCGCAGAGGCGCTCGGCGTCGCATGCAAGGTCGGGCTCGCCACCAGGCCCGTGCGGGTCGTGATCCTGGCGATCGGACTCGTGTTCGCCAAGGGGGCGTCGATCGGCCACTTCGAGCTGCTCGCGCCGGCGGTGTACGTGCTCGCTGGGCTGGCCGTGCTGACCACAGTGCAGCGGATTCTGCACGTGCGCAAGCAGCTGATCGCCACGGCTGACGTGTAACAAAGTCCTGACCGAGGACTATCTAAACCGTTGCCTGCAGCGCGATCCCGCAGCGCAGGCTCGTCTTCGAGAAGGGAACTCTTCACAGTGAGCAAGACCAACGGTTCGACCAACGGCGCCGCGCGCTACCAGGACGCCAAGGTCCGGGTTGCGATCATCGGCGTCGGCAACTGCGCGAGCTCGTTCGTGCAGGGCGTCCAGTACTACCGCGATGCCGACCCGAGCGAGCCGGTCCCCGGCCTGATGCACGTCGATCTCGGCGGCTATCACGTCCGCGACATCGAGTTCTCGGCCGCGTTCGACATCGACGCCGACAAGGTCGGCAAGGACCTCTCGAAGGCGATCTTCAGCGGCCAGAACAACACGCTCAAGCTCGGCAAGGACATCCCGAAACTGGGCGTCGAGGTGCAGCGCGGCATGACCCACGATGGTCTCGGGAAGTACCTCAAGCAGAAGATCAAGAAGGCACCGGGGTCGACGGTCGACATCGCGGAGGTCCTGAAGGAGACACGCACCGACGTCGTCGTCTCCTACCTACCGGTCGGCTCAGAGGACGCGACCAAGTGGTACGTCGAGCAGATCCTCGAGGCCGGCTGCGGGTTCGTGAACTGCATCCCCGTGTTCATCGCCCGCGAGCCGTACTGGGACAAGCGCTTCAAGAAGGCCGGCGTGCCGATCGTCGGCGACGACATCAAGTCTCAGGTCGGCGCGACGATCGTCCACCGCACGCTCGCGCGCCTGTTCCACGAGCGCGGCGTGAAGATGCTCCGGACCTCGCAGCTGAACGTCGGCGGCAACATGGACTTCTACAACATGCTCGAGCGCGAGCGGCTGGAGTCGAAGAAGATCTCCAAGACCAACGCCGTCACGTCGATCATGGGCCACACGCTGCCACCGGACGACGTCTACATCGGTCCGTCGGACTACGTGCCGTGGCTGACCGACCGCAAGTGGGCGCACATCCGGATGGAGGGCCAGGCGTTCGGCGACGTGCCGCTCAACGTCGAGCTGAAGCTCGAGGTGTGGGACTCGCCGAACTCGGCCGGGATCGTGATCGACGCTGTGCGGTGCTGCAAGCTGGCGCTCAACCATGGTCTCGCCGGGCAGCTCGACGGCCCGAGCTCGTACCTGATGAAGTCGCCGCACAACCAGCGCCCCGACGACGAGGCGCGCCTGCAGACCGAAGCGTTCATCGCCAAGTACGCGCGCAAGCCGGCGGCGAAGCCGGCGCCCAGGCGCGCCGCCAAAAAGGCTTAGAGACCCCCCATCGCCAGGCCGCCGTCGACGACGAACACCTGGCCGGTGGTGTAGCTCGAGTCGTCCGAGAGCAGAAACACGGCCGCTGGCCGCGACCTCCCACGCGGTCCCCTGACGGCCGAGGGGAATGCCGGTGCGCTCGCGACCGGGACGTAGCTCAGACGCGCGGCGCCCAAGGGGCGTGTCGATCAGGCCGGGGGCGAGCACGTTCGCGCGGACCCCGCGCCGCGCCGCCCTCCAGCGCCGTGTGGCGGCAGAGCCCGAGCAGCGCCGCCTTCGACGTGTCGTACGACGGGATCTGGCTGCCGGGGCGAAGTCCCGCCACCGAGCTGACGAACACGATGCTCGCGCCCTCGGGCAGCAGCGGCAGCGCGCGCCGCGTGACGAGGAAGTGCGAGCGCAGGTTGACGGCGAGCACACGGTCCCAGATCTCGGCCGTCGTACCGTCCAGGCGAAGCCCCGCTCCGATGCCGACGTTCAGCACGACGCCGTCGAGGCCGCCGAGGACGCTTGCGGCTTGATCCACGAGCAGGTCGCATTCGCCGGCGTCAGAGACATCCGCGATCACACTCGAGGCCGTGCCGCCCTCGCGCTCGATCAGCGCGACCGTCTCGAGCGCGGCCTCCGCAACGACATCGACCACCGCCACGGCCGCTCCCTCGCGGGCGGCGAGCACCGAGATCGCCTGCCCGTTACCGGGCGGCGCATCGGGATCGGCGAAGCCCTGGCTGCCGCCGCCGACCACCAGGATCCGCCGTCCGGAGAGACGCATGCATGTAGATTCGCGCCAATGGCGCTGATTCCCTACGCAGACGAGGATCCGCAGGAGGACCGCGTCCGCGCGATGCTCGACAAGCTCCCCGAGCCGCGGATCAACCTGTTCAGGATGCTCGCGAACGCGCCGGCGATGATCGGCCCCGCGCTGCGCCTCGGCGAGGCGATCCTGACCAGGGGCGAGCTCGACCCCGCACTGCGCGAGCTCGTGATCCTTCATGCCGCGCAGCTGACGGGGAGCGACTATGAATGGGCCCAGCACGAGCGGATCGCGAAGCTGATCGGCGTCAGCGAGGAGCAGATCGCCGCGATCGACCGAGGTGAGACGGACGGCTCCGCGGCGCTGGAGTTGGTCGGGGCGCTGCTCGACAACAACGGCACGCCTTCAGAGGAGCTCGTCAAGCGGGTCGAGTCCGAGCTCGGCCGCGCGCAGCTGATCGAGCTGATGATCGTCGCCGGTTACTACGCGATGCTCGGCGGCGTCATGCGCGCCGTACGGCTCGACGTCGACGATGTGCTCGAAAAGGGCATGCTGGACGGCGAGCGGCTGGGCCGGCGGGGCTCAATAGACTGACCCTGTGCCACAGGAGCGCCTCGCGATCGCGCAGGTGACGCCGTTCGCTTGGGAGGCGTCCAACGAGGTCAACGAATACGTCGGACGCGTCGCGGATGAGCTGGCGCGCCGCGGCCATGGCGTGCTCGTGATCGCCCCCTCCGAATCGGCATCGCTCGTCAGAGACAGCCGTCGAGCGGTCCGCTCGCAGCCCGAGGAGCTGCTGCGGCGCGCCGCGGGCGGCAGGCCGGTCGTGCTCGGCGTCGGCGAGGTGCTGCCGTTCTCGCCGGCGCGGCGGCGGGCGGCGTCGCTGCCGGTCGACGTCGCGCGGACGATCGACGAGACGCTCACCGCGGTCCCCCTGGACGTCGTTCACGTGCACGAGCCGTTCGCGCCGAGTGCCTCGAGCGTCGCGCTCCGGCACTCGCGGGCGCTCAACGTCGGCAGCTTCCACGCCCCGACCGATCGGATCCTCTCGACACAGCTGACCGGCCCTCTCTCCCGGCGGCTGTTCAGCCGGCTCGATGCCCGGACCGCGAGCTACCGCGCCACCCGCGACCTTCTCCAGCGCTACTTCCCCGGCGACTATCAGGTGATCAGGCCGGGGGCCGATCCCGGCCGGCCGGCGCGCCGATCCGATTCGGGGATCGAGCTGGTGATGATCGCGACCGAGGAGCGCGCCGCGCTGCGCATGTTCCTGCGCGCGCTGCGATCGCTCCCAGACGAGCCGCCGTGGCACGCGACCGTCTGGTCGCCGCGGCCGCTCGCCGCGCCCGCGACGCTCGGGCGTGCACTGCGCGACCGCGTCCGGTTCATCGATGCCAACACCTGTGGCGAGGAGCAGGCACTTGCCGGTGCCGAGATCGTGGTGCTGGCGTCCGATGGGCTCCGCACGACGCCGTCGACGCTCGTGCATGCGATCGCCGCCGGCGTCGTGCCGGTGGCCTCGCGGCTCGCGCCCTACGAGGAGCTGCTCGCCGACGGCGAGCACGGCCTGGTGTTCGAGCCGGGCGACGTGCAGACGCTGGCGGCACAGCTGACCCGGCTTGTGTCCGAGCCGGAGCTGCGCGAGCGCCAGCGCGCGAGCGCCGACGCGTTGCGGGCGACTTTCACCTGGGAGCGAGTCGCCGACGAGCTCGAGCAGGTGTACCAGGGGCTTGTCGCACGTCGCCACGACGGGCGCGGGAACGGGCAGATGCGCGCTCGGCTGAAGTCGAAGCCCCTGATCGATGTCGACCTGCACATGCACACCGATCACTCCTACGACTGCGCGACACCGGTCGAGGTGCTGCTGGCGGAGGCGCGGTCGCGCGGTCTCGGCGCGATCGCGGTCACCGATCACAACGAGATCTCGGGGGCGCTGGATGCCCGCGCCAAGGCCCAGGGTGTCAAGGTGATCGTCGCCGAGGAGGTCAAGACCGCCGACCAGGGCGAGGTGATCGGCCTGTTCATCGAGCGCAAGATCGAACGGGGGAAGACGCTGCAGGAGACGATCGCCGAGATCAAACGCCAGGGCGGGCTCGTGTACGTGCCGCACCCGTTCGACCGGATGCACTCGGTGCCGGACTATGAGCACCTGCTCGACGTGCTCGACGACGTCGATGCGATCGAGGTCTTCAACCCGCGCGTCGCGATCACCGAGTACAACGAGGAGGCGCTCAGGTTCGCTTTGAAATACCGGATCCCGGCCGGTGCCGGCTCGGACGCGCATGTCCCTCAGGGGCTCGGCTCGGTCCGGATCAGGATGCGCGACTTCGATGGCCCGGAGGAATTCATGGAGTCGTTGCGGGACGCCGACATCGTCCGTGATCCGGCCAGCCTGCTGTTCGTCCAGGCGCTGAAGTTCCTGCAAACGAAGGCAATGCCGGCGGGCGCCAGGCGCGCCTCGCGCGACCGTCGCGTACGGCGCGCAACGGGCGCTGCACGACGCAAGTCCTGATGCACTCGCAAGGACAAGCCCGGGTCCCGTCCAATCCGGCTGCAATGCCCGCCACCGATGACGAGATCCGGGAGAAATATCTCGAGCGCGCGATCCGCGAGCTGAACGCATTCGCCCGCGATCTGCAGTCCTGCCCGCACTGCCCCCGGGGGCAGGTGATGCCCGTGCTCGGCTCCGGCCACCCTCAGGCCGACATCTTCCTGCTCAAGCACTCCGCGCGGCCATCGGAGGTCGAAGAGGGGGTCGCGTTCTACGGGCGGACCGGTAACGCGCTGATGAAGTCGTTGAAGCGCCTGGCGATCGATCCGCTGGCCGTGTACGGGACGCTGTGCGTGAAGTGCCCGGTCGCGGACCCGTCGATGGCCGACCCGGCATGCGTCGCGCGACTGCTCGAGGAGCTCGCGATCGTGCAGCCGAAGCTGGTCGTGGTGATGGGGCCGGAGGCACTCGCGGTGCTCAACGACCTCGATCTCCCGCTGTCGGGCGAGTTGACCGAGTCGCCGGGGGAATTGCAGCGGCTGACGCCCTCGATCGAGGCGCTGTACGTCCCCAACATCGACGACGCACTCGATGAAGATGGCGCGAAGCGTGACTTCTGGGCGGCGTTCAGGGTGCTGGGGCAATGGTGGGCCGACCTACCTCCTTACTGAGCCGGGGCGCACCCGCGCGGCGCCGGCTACTGCGCCAGACGCGCTCTTGGTTCGCTGGCAGCCTGCTGCCGATCCCATGCGCGTACCTCGTGGGGGCGATCGGACTTGGGCTGCTCACGCCGGCGGTCGATCGCGCGATCGGCACTCGGCTGACCGCAGGCAGCTCGGCCGGCAGCGACGCGCGTGACGTCCTGACCTCGACCGCGACCGGGATGATCGCGTTCACCGGGCTGGTCGTCGCGAGTGTGCTCGTGCTGGTGCAGTTCGCGGCCAGCCAGTACTCGCCGCGACTCGTGCTGTGGTTCCGGCGCGACCGGCTGGTCAAGCATGCGATCGGGTCGTTCCTGGCGGCGCCGCTGTTCGCGCTCGTAGCGCTGCTCGGACTCGAGCGCGAGCAGATCGCATTCCGGCCCGACGTGACGGTTGCGACGACGCTAGTGCTCCTGATCGGCGCCGCGGTGCTGTTCCTGGCCTTGCTCCAGCGCGTGATCGATCGGCTGCGGCCGCGGTCGCTGCTCGCGACGATCGCGCGCGCCGGCGTGCGAGCGGTGCGCGCGATCTATCCGGTCGCACTCGGAGTCGCGTCGAGCGAGGCGATCGCGCCGCAGCATGGCCCGATCCGCGAGCTCGCGTTCACGGGCCACCCCGGCGTGATCACCTCGTTTGACCGCCCGCTGCTGATCGCGATCGCGCAGCAGGCCGGGGTCTCGATCGAGATCGTGCCCGGCGTCGGCGAGTTCCTGTCGCGCGGCCAGACGCTGCTGCGCGTGGTCGGCGACGGGCCGCTTGCCGATGCGGTGGCGCTCAGCGCGATCGCGATCGGCGAGGAGCGGACGATCGAGCAGGATCCGGCGTTCGCGATCCGGATCATCGTCGACACCGCGATCCGCGCGTTGTCGGCCGCCATCAATGACCCAACGACCGCGGTCCAGGCGCTCGACACGCTCGAGGTGATCGTTCGCGAGCTCGCCGGGCGCGACTTCGAAGCGTCGCATGCGCGTGACGGCTCCGGCGTCGTGCGGCTCGCGTGGCACTCGGCCTCGTGGGAGGAGCTGACCGGACTGGCGTTCAATGAGATCCGGGCGTATGGCGCCGGCGACCTCCAGGTCGTGCGGCGGCTCCGCGCGGTCCTCCAGGACCTGCTGAGCTCGACGCCGGAGGTGCGGCACGCCGCCCTCGAGCTGCACCTGGACCGCCTCGACGTGTCGCTCGAGCTGGCGTTGCCGTCGGGCTCGCCTGACCTCGAGCTGGCGCGCACGCCGGACCGGATGGGGCTCGGGCTCGGGCCGTCGCGATGATCCGGGACAGCGGCTCGTTCCTGACCGTGCTCGCCGTGGCGGCGGTGTCGCCACTGGTGGCGGCCGGCGCCCGACGGTTCTCAAAGAGCCTGATCGTCCCGATCGTCGTGTTCGAGATCGTGCTCGGCGCGCTCGTCGGGCCGCACGGCTTGAAGTTTGCCCATCTCGACTCGACGCTCGACGTGCTCGCGACGCTCGGGCTCGGCTTCCTGTTCTTCTTCGCCGGGTACGAAATCGATCTCGGCCGCGTTCGGGGCCGTCCGCTGACACTCGCCGCCGCGGGATGGCTGCTGTCGCTCGCCCTCGCGTATGCGTTCGCGGGGCTGCTCGCGGCCGCCGGTGTCGTGATCTCGGGCCTGCTGACTGGGTCGGCGATGTCGACGACCGCGATCGGCACGATCCTGCCCGTGCTCCGCGACAACGACCAACTCCGCGGACGGTTCGGCCCGGCGATGCTCGCGGCCGGCGCAATCGGCGAGCTCGGGCCGATCCTGATCGTGACGCTGGTGCTGACGACGACTTCTGACAAGGTTTCCCAGGGCCTGCTGCTCGGCGCGTTCGTCGTGCTGACCGTGCTCGCGGCGCTCGCATCGAGCGCGTCGGTGAAGCGCTGGTGGGCGTTCATCGCCGGTTCGATGGATACGAGCGGGCAGCTCCCCGTGCGTCTGACCGTGCTGTTCGTCGCCGCGCTCGTGGTGCTGGCCGACCGGCTCGGGCTCGACATCATTCTCGGCGCGTTCGCGGGCGGGATGATCGTGCGCCTGATTCTCACAGGGCGCGAGGTCCATCCGCTCGAGTCGAAGCTCGAGGCGATCGGGTTCGGGTTCCTGATCCCGTTCTTCTTCATCCAGAGCGGGATGAAGCTCGACCTGTCGGCGCTGTCGGGAGGATTCGACGCGGTCGCCAAGGTGCCGCTGTTCCTGCTGGGGTTCCTGATCGTCCGAGGCGTCCCGGCGCTGCTGCTCTATCGCGACGGGTTCGACCGCTCGGAGCGGCTCGCGCTGGCGCTGTTCTCATCGACGCAGCTGCCGCTTGTCGTCGCGATCACCAGCCTCGGGGTTGATCAAGGTCAGATGCGCCCCTCGACCGCCGTCTCGCTCGTGACCGCCGCAGTCCTGTCCGTGCTCGTGTTCCCGACGCTTGGGATCGCCGTGCGTCGGGCGCGGCCCGCGCCGACGTAGCTAAATCACCAGGACGATCTTGCCGAGCTTGCCGCCCTGCG
Source organism: uncultured Solirubrobacteraceae bacterium (assembly GCA_963712675.1). GTDB lineage: Bacteria > Actinomycetota > Thermoleophilia > Solirubrobacterales > Solirubrobacteraceae > Palsa-465. Next base: position 88,454 of record CAVQJF010000008.1, on the reverse strand, counting down.
TGAACGCGTCGTAGGCCGCTTCCGCGTCATCGAGTCCAAACGTCGCAGCGATCGGGACGGTGACCGCGCCGCTTTCGAGTAGCGGCAGCACGGAGCGCTCGACCGCGCGCGCGGTCATCGCCTTCTCCTCCAGCGGTCGCGCGCGGAGCATCGAGCCGTGGATCCGAGCGCGCTTGGCCATCAGCAGCCCGAGGTTGAGCTCGGCCTTGGCGCCGGCGCCGATCCCGATCACGGCGATTCGGCCGAGCGTGTTGAGCGCCATCAGGTTGTCAGGCAGATTGGGCGCGCCGACGAGCTCGAGGATCACGTCGAATGGGCCGTGCTCGGCGAACCCTTCGGGCGCGAGGACCGTCGCGCCGAGCTCGGCGACCTGGTCGCGCTTCTCGGCGTTGCGGACCGTGCCGTAAACCGTGGCGCCGGCGGCTACACCGAGCTGCAGCGCGGCCGTGCCGACGCCGCCGGCGCACCCGTGCACGAGCAGCCGCTCGCCGGGTTTGAGCTCGGCCTGGGTGAAGAGCGCGTCGTGGGCGGTCGTGAAGACCTCCGGAACGCCACCCGCCTGCGGCCAGTCCAGATTGTTCGGAACCGCCATCAGGACGCGCTCGTGCACGATCGCCAGTTCGGCCTGCCCGCCACCGCCGACGATCCCCATCACCCTGTCCCCGGGGTTGAAGCGCGTGGCGCCGGGCCCCGTCGCCGCGACCTCGCCGGCCAGCTCAAGACCAGGGATGTCCGGCGGCGAGCCAGGAGGAGCCGGATAGCGGCCGAGGCGCTGGTGCATGTCGGCGCCGTTGAGACCGGCGGCGCGGACGCGGACAAGCACCTCGCCGGCGCCCGGGACGGGGTCCGGATGCTCGGCGATCAGCAGCTCGCCGTCCTTGATCGTCACTGCCCGCACGATTACGCCGGGCAGCCGATTTCGTCGTCGATCACGGGCTCTTCCGCGTTCGGACCGGGGAATCGGGCCTTGAACGTGAACGCGTACGGCGTCGGGCCGTGGAGCTCGAGATGCGCGAGCCGCTCCTTGGCCTCCTCGATCGTCGGCTCATGGCCGGCGGGGACCCACCACAGCGCGAGGAAGACCTTGATCCGCTCGAACCACTCGCGCCGCCGCCGCATCACCGCGATGTGACCGCTGCGGTAGACGAACTGCTCGAGCGCGTCGGCTGACTCCCAGACCGACATATTGACCATCACCCGCTCGTCCTCGTAGGGCCGGATCGCAGTCGCGTCGCCGTCCTCGGTCTGCAGCCGCCAGACGAATCCGGGGGCGTCGTCCGCGAGCTCGTTGATCGGATCGAGCGCGGCTTGAAAGTCGGCCATCACCGGGTCGTCCATCGGGGCGTTGGCGAGTGCGATGTTGATCTGCGCGAGCTGGAAGTCGATGGCGCTGATGCTACGGGACGAGGATCGCGGCCGCGACTCGGTCGGGCGCCTCCAGGGGTGGCCAGTGGCCGACGTCTTGCAGCTTCGTGATCGGCGCGTTGGGCAGGCCTTGTGTGATCCGCTCCGCCATGTGGGCGCCCGATACCGGGTCGAGCATCCCCCACACGAACGCGAGCGGGACGTCGGTCTGCTCGAGCGCCGTCTCCCAACGCTGCTTGTGGGTCTCGCGATCGGTCATGTAGCGGATCAGCAGGTAGCTGATCTTGTAGCCGTCGTCGCGCGCCATCGAGCGCCAGATCTGGGCGCTGTCGGCGGCGGCGCCGTCGTAGTCGGGCGCGAACGTCGGCTTCAGCGCCGCAACCATCAGCTCTTCGTTCATCATCGAGCTGACCTTCGGGCCCTGCTCGGGGTCGAGCAGGGCCAGCTGGACCGGCTCGGGGCGGTGGAGGCCCGGGTACAGGCCGCCGTTGAGCAGGTACACCTGAGTTATGTTTGTGGAGAGCGTCTTCTCCGCGCGGCGCGCGAGCAGCTCCTGCGCGACCGACACCGCGTAGTCGTGGGCGACGAGCGCGGTCGTCGCGACTCCTTCCAGCTCCCACAGCAACTCGATGATGTCAGCCTGCTCGTGGATCGAGTAGTCGTGGTCGGCGGGCTTGTCCGAGGCGCCGAAGCCGAGGAAATCGGGCAGCAGCAGCGAGTAGCGCTCGGCGAGCAGCGGCGCGACCTTGGCGAAGTCGTGCGAGGAGCTCGGGAACCCGTGCAGGAGCGTCATCGGCGGCGCGGAGCTGTGGAACCGGCGGATGAAGATATGGCGCTCAGAGCCGTCGAGCACGAGCTCAAACTGCTCCCCGTCGCGCCACCACTGCTCGATCGTGGTCATTTAGTGAGCAGCGCGACGCACTCTATGTGCGGCGTCTGCGGGAACATGTCGACCGGGCGGACGCGCGCGAGGCGGTACCCGGCCTCGACGAGCTGAGCGGCGTTCGGTGCGAGCGTCGTTGGGTTGCACGACACGTACACGATCTTCTTCGGCGTGGCCTCGATGATCCGCCGGACGATCTTCTGCGACAGGCCTGCGCGCGGGGGATCGACGACGACGAGGTCGGGACGGCCGGCCTTCTCGACCAGCTCCCGTAGCGCCAGCCTGACGTCGCCGGCGTACAGGTGCGCGTTGTCGATCTCGTTGCGCTTGGCGTTCTTGATCGCGTCCGCGACGGCCTCCTCGATCAGCTCGAGGCCGTACAGCTCGGCCGCGCGCGGCGCCATCAGCAGCCCGATCGTCCCGATCCCGCAGTACAGGTCGTAGACGCGCTCAAAGCCGGTCAGACCGGCGTACTCGATCGCGACGCCGTACAGCAGCTCGGCCATCTCGGTGTTGGTCTGGAAGAAGGCCTCGGGAGAGATCAGCAGTCGCAGGCCGCCGAGCTCTTCCTCGAGTCGATCGTTGCCGGCCAGTAGCTGTGTGTGACCGCCCTGGGTCGTCTCCGAGACGGCATCGGTCTGAGTCCACAGCAGGCTCGTGCCCGGCTTTATCGCCTGAACAAGGGACTCGCCGTCGAGCTCACCGGGCCCGGTCACGAGCCGGGCTTGCAGCTGCCCGGTGCGCCTGCCCTCGCGCACGACCAGGTTGCGGAGCAGGCCGTATCCGCTGCGCCGGTCATACGCCGCCAGTCCGGCCGCGCGACACCACTCCACGATCCGCTCACGCGCTTCGTTGCCGGCCTCGGAAGCGAGCAGGCAGTCGGTCACCTCGACGATCTGATCCCAGCGGCCCGGGGCGTGGAAGCCGCACACGAGCCTTCCAGCCGGGTCCGCGCCGAACGAGTACTCGAGCTTGTTGCGGTAGCGCCAGGTCTCGAGCGCCGGCGTGATCGGCTCGAGGGTGTAGCCGCTCAGCCGCCCGATCCGGGTGAGCGCATCGTCGACCTGGGCCTGCTTGATCTCGAGTTGCCGTTCGTAGGAGAGCACCTGCCACAGGGCGCCCGGGTGATCGGCGCGCGGCGCGATCCGGTCCGGACCGGGCGCGAGCAACTCGATCATGTCGGCCTCGGCGTACGCCCGCTTGGACTTGCCGATCTGCGCCCTGACCCTGTCGCCCGGCATCCCACCGCGAACGAACACGACGTAGCCGTGCAGGCGCGCGACGCCCGCGCCGCCATAGGCGAGCGACTCGACCGTCAGCTCGACCTCCGCTCCGCGGGCCGGCCGCGTGGCGGCAGCCTGCTCTGGAGCGCCTATGCGAGCGCCTTCTCGACCGCTTCGAGCACCGACTTGCGGTTCGCGTGCTTGCGCTCGTATTCGCGCACCTTGCGCAGCGCGGCGGGCTTCAGCTCGCTGAGCCGAGCGTTCACTTGGTTGGCGGTCAGGTCGTCGTAGCCAAGGATCGGGAATGCCGGGCCGACGCCGACCGTCCGGCGGGCACGGTCCGCGGTGCGAACGATCCGGTCAACCGGCTCGGTGCGTCGCGCCTTGCGCGTTGCCGTCTCAATCTGGTCGCGTCCCTGCCTGACGCGGCGCTCGATCTCGGCCACGAAATCCTCGGTCTGCTTGCGGCTCTGCTTGAACAGCTTGTCGACGAGATCGTTCGCGTCCTTGCGCGTCACGCGCCCCAGCTCGACCGCCTCGTCCAGCGTCTCCTGGATCCGGTCGCGCGTCAGGACGACGAGGTCGATCGGCGTGCGCGATGAGGCAGACCTGGCCGACGCCTTCGTGGCGGTCTTCGCAGCGGCGGCGGGCTTCGCGGGTGCGCGCTTGCTGGCGGTCGTCTTGGTGGCGGTCTTGGTCGCGGCCTTGGCGCTCGCCGCCGGCTTCGCGGCGGTGGTCTTGGTCGCGGTGGCCTTGGAGGCGGTGGTCCTGGCGGCGGGCTTCCTGGCGGCGGGCTTCGCCTTGGCCGGCGTCGCGGTCTTGGGCTTCGTCGCCGCCTTGGTCGCCGGGGCGGCCTTGGAACGTGAGGATGCGGATGATGGCTTGGGTGCGGGCATATGGCGAGGCTATCCGAACGCCGAGCCCCGCGTGCACTCGAGCTGTGACCGCAGCTACACGAGCAGTTGGTGCAGCAGCGCCTTCTGAGCGTGACGGCGGTTCTCGGCCTGGTCCCAGATCCGCTGACGACTCCCGTACAGGAGTTCTTCGGAGATCTCCTCGCCGGGATGGGCGGGCAGACAGTGGAGCACGATCGCGTGCGGCGCCGCGAGCTCCAACAGCCGCTCATCGAGTCGGTAGGGCTCGAGCGCCTGCCGGCGCCCGGCGGCGGATTCGGGGTCGTCGTTCATGCTCACCCAGACGTCGGTGTAAAGCGCGTCCACTCCTTCCGCCGCCGCCCGGGGGTCATCGGTCAGGAGCGCGCCGGCGACCGGCTCGAGCTGATACCCGGCCGGTGCGGCGATCCGCACCTCGACGCCGGCGGACGCGCCGAGGATCGCGAGCGACCGAGCGACGTTGTTGCCGTCGCCGACGTACGCGAGCTTCAGTCCTTGCAGGGTCCCGAACGTCTCGCCGAGCGTTTGCAGATCGGCCAGCGCCTGGCACGGGTGGTGGCCCGCGGTGAGCATGTTGATCACCGGCACGGTCGCGTGCTCGGCCAGCTCCTCGACAAGCTCGTCCGGCCCCGTGCGGATCCCGATCGCCGCGACGTGGCGCGAGAGCACGAGCGCGGTGTCCCGAACCGACTCGCCGCGCGACAGCTGCAGGTCATCGCTGCGCAGCACCATCGGATGGCCTCCGAGCTCGGCGATGCCGACCTCGAATGACGTGCGCGTCCGCGTGGAGGGGCGCTCGAAGATCAGCGCCACCGTCCTGCGTGCCAGCAGATCCGAGCTGAGCGGGGACCGCTTGAGCTCCGCAGCGCGGGCCAGCAGCGCTTCTAGCTCCTCGGAGGTCAGCTCCGATCCGGTGAGGAAGTGGCGCGCCAAGCGCAGCAGTGTACGTTGGGTACTGATGCGACTCCGCGTGTTGACCTGGAACCTGTTTCACGGTCGCTCGGTGCCGCCCGCCGACCATGATCTGCTCGAGCAGTTCCGCGCGGCGCTGGACCGCTGGGACTGGGATGTCGCGCTGCTCCAGGAGGTGCCGCCGTGGTGGCCGCAGGCGCTCGCATCCATGCCCGGGACCTACGCCCGTTCCGTCCTCACCTCCCGCAACTCGATCCTGCCGCTGCGGCGCGCGCTCGCGATCCGTTACCCGAACGTGGTCAAGTCCCAGGGCGGCGGCTGCAACGCGATCCTCGTACGCGACGCGACGATCACCGAGCACCGCACCCTGCGGCTGTGCAGGGTGCCGGAACGACGGTGGCTCCACGCGGTCCGGATCGAGCCCGGCGGAATCTGCGGCGGCGGGGTGTGGGTCGGGAACCTGCACGCCTCCGGGCTCGACTGGTCAGCGCGCCGGGAGTCCAAGCGAGCGGGGGCCACGTTGCTCGGATGGGCGGCCGGCGAACCATCGTTGCTCGGCGGCGATTTCAACATCGTGTGGCCTTCGGTCCCCGGGTTCACGCACGCCGCCGGCAACTACGTCGATCATGTGCTGGTCGCCGGGCTGGATGCCTCCAGCGTCGCCGAAGTGCCCGATCGAGGTCCGCTGTCCGACCATCAGCCGGTTGTCGCGTCGGTTCACACGAGCGAAGATGCAGGTGATGTCGCGCTCCAGCAAGAGGCGTAGGCTCAGGTCATGGCCGCCCCGGATCTCTCGCTGGTGAACTTCGATTCGCCGACCGAGGTCCGGACGTTTCCGATGGGACGGTTCGAGCTGTACCGGGTCGGGCCGATGACGCTCGGCCGCGCGACCTACGAGCCGGGCTGGAAGTGGTCCGAACACGTCGGCGCGGCGACCGGCGAGAGCCTGTGCCAGGTCGAGCACGTCGGGCTGGTGCTGAGCGGGGCAGCGGTCGCGCACATGGACGACGGGACGGAGAAGGTGATGCGTGCCGGCGACTTCTTCTACATCCCGCCAGGCCACGACAGCTGGGTCGTCGGCGAGGAGCCCTACGTCTCGCTGCACATCATGGGCAGCGAGGAGTACGCGAGCTAGCTCAGCCCCGCGACGGCGCGGACCATGTCGACGATCTCCGGTGGCGCCTTCGCGACGGAGCCGCTGTCGAACGGCGGCTGCGGGTCGTACTCGATCCCGAGCTGGATCGCCTGGGAGAGCTCCGGTCCGGCGATCCGCGCCACCAGCGTCAGCGCCATGTCGATCCCGGCCGAGACGCCGGCGGCGGTGATGATCTTGCCCTGCTCGACCACCCGCTGGCGCACCGGAGTCGCGCCGTACTCGGCGAGCGTCTCGAGCGCCGTCCAATGGGTCGTGGCTTCGAGGCCGTCGAGAATCCCGGCCGCCGCCAGCAGCAGCGAGCCCGTGCACACCGAGGTCGTCCATTGCGAATGCTCATGCGCATGGCGCAGCCACTCGAGCATCGTCTCGTCCTCCATCAGGTCACGCGTGCCGTAGCCGCCGGGAACGACGATCACGTCCGGCTCGGGCAGCTCGTCGAGCGACTTGTCGGCGACCAGCGCCAACATCTCGGTCTCGGTCCGCTTGGGACCGGGCTCCGCCGCGATGAAGGTGACCGTCCACCCCGGTGGGCGAGACAGGACCTCGTATGGGCCGACGGCGTCGAGCGCGGTCAGACGGTCGAAGATCGGGATGGCGATGTTCACGATGCTGCACTCCTCCTGATCGGGATCACGTTGAAGCGGGCGCGGTAATCGCTGGGGCTCGCGCTCAGCCGCCGCGCGAACGTCCGTCTGAGCGTCTCGACCGTCCCAAAGCCGCAACGGCCGGCAATCTCCTCGAGCTGCAATTCGGTCGTCTCGAGCAGCAGCCGCGCGCGCTCGAGACGCAGCGACTCAACATACGCCGCGGGCGTCGAACCCACCTCGCGCGCGAACACCCGGGAGAAGTTGCGCTCGCTCATGAAAGCTCGTTCGGCCAGCGCGGGTACCGTCAGGTCCGCGGTCAGGTGATCGCCGACCCACTGCTGGAGCTCGCGGATCCCGGGACGCTCCGCAGCCTGGCCCGCGAGCCCGGAGCTGAACTGCGCCTGGCCGCCAGGGCGGCGGACGAACAGCACCAGCGAGCGGGCTACCTGGAGGGCCGCCTGCGGGCCGAGGTCCTCCTCCACGAGGGCGAGCGCGAGATCGATCCCCGCCGTCACGCCGGCGGACGTGTAGACGTTCCCGTCGCGGACGAAGATCGGGTCGGGGTCGACGTCGATCACCGGGTAGTGTCTTTGGAGCGCGGCGCACGCGGCCCAGTGGGTCGTGGCGCGACGGCCGTCGAGGAGCCCGGCTCGCGCCAGCAGAAATGCGCCGGTACAGACCGAGGTGACGCGCCGTGAGCGCGGGGCCGCCCGTCTGATCCATGAGACCAGCCGTTCGTCACGAGCGGCGGCCTGGGTTCCGAGGCCGCCCGGGACGACCAGCGTGTCGATCGGGCCCGCGCACTCCTCGAGGGTCTTGTGGGGGCTCAGTCTCAATCCGCTGGACGTTCGGATCGGTTCGGCCGCCGGCGCCACCAGCTCGAGCTCGTACGCGCCGCCGTTCTCAGCTGCGGCGCGGTCAGCGAGCGAGAACACCTCCGTCGGCCCGGTGACGTCCAGCGCCTGCATGTCCTCGAACGCCACCACCACGATCCGTCGTCTCATGGCGGCGATGATCGCGCCTACGTGGGTTGGCCGCAATGCCAACCACCGGACAATGTCGGCCACGCCGTCTGAGCGAGGCCGCCCGGTCCGGCGTGCGGCACTGGGGACAAGCTCCGAAGCGAGACAACGGCGGCAGTGAAGGGGAGGCCAGCCCGGTCCGGCACCGCGCCGGATTCCATGAGAACCGTGGTTGCAGCGTCCGGATGGTCTCCCCAGGGATCAACCCGAGGTTTCCTCCGTGTGGCAGTGTGGCGGAGGTTTCTTCGGTCGCGACCGCTGACGGCGGACTCCGCGACCCCGCCCCGGCCAGCTGACCTTTTCACTGCCGCCGTTTTCGTGCCACGCAGGTGTGCCCGACGCTACCCGGACGCCGAGCCGGGGCGGCGCGGCGGCGCGGCGGCGCGGCGGCGGGGCGGCGGGGCGGCGCTAGCCGCGGGCGGCGCGGAGGCCGAAGCCGCGGAGGACCAGCAGCGCCTTCTCGCCGAGCGTGCCGCGCGCCGGGAGCACGCCGAGTTGGACGGCGGCGTCGTACAGGTCGAAGAAGCCGCGGATCCGCAGGAAGTGCTCGTTCTCGAGCTCGCAGTAGAAGACGCAGTGGACGACGACGAACCGATTCGTCGCCGGCAGGCCTTCTAGCTGCGCACGATGGGTGCCGAGCAGCTTGCACGGGGCGGCCACGTAGCTGCCGTTGGACAGCCGCTCGCCGGTCTTCTCCAACCGGGCGTCCGGGAAGCCCGCCCATAGCCGCGCGGCGTGACCGGCGAGCGCATCGATCCCCTCGAGTGGCTCGCTGGTGAGCGGGTCCTCGTAGTGGATCGAGCCCGCGCACAGCGCGCCGAACGCGTCCGGGTCCTTGCCCGACCACGCAGCCTCCCAGCCATCGAGGAGCTCGTCGACGGTCATCCGCTGATCCGGTCTTCCACTGTTTGGAACACCGGCACGCCCTCCTCGGGGGTCGAGGCCTCCGCGTAGAGTCGGCGCGGGATCCTGCCGGCGCCGCGGGCCAGCCGACCGGCTTCGACGGCGGCGCGGATCGCGCGCGCCATCGCGACCGGGTCGTGGGCGCGCGAGATCGCGCTCGCCGACATCACGCCATCGCAGCCGAGCTCCATCGCCAGCGCAGCGTCGGACGCGGTCCCGACGCCGGCGTCGAGTACGACGGGGACCCCCGCCCGCTCGATCAGGATCGAGAGGTTGTACGGATTGCGGATCCCCATCCCGGAGCCGATCGGCGAGCCGGCGGGCATCACGGCGGCGCAGCCGACGTCCTCGAGCCGGCGCGCGAGCACGTGGTCGTCGGTTGTGTACGGCAGCACGACGAAGCCCTCGTCGACGAGCGTCTCGGCGGCGGCCAGCAGTTCGACCGCATCCGGGAGCAGCGTCCGCTCATCGCCGATCACCTCGAGCTTGATCCAGTCGGTCTCGAACGCCTCGCGCGCGAGCCGCGCGGTGACGACCGCGTCGCGGGCGGTGAAGCAGCCGGCCGTGTTCGGCAGCACCTCGACGCCGGCGGCGCCGAGCACGTCGAGGATCGAGCGCGCGGGATTGGGGACCCCCCCGCCCGCGAGTCGCCGAAGGGCGACCGTGCAGAGCTCGGCGCCTGATGCCTCGAGCGCCTGCCTGAGCAGATCGTGGTTCGCAAATCCGCCGGTGCCGAGAATCAAGCGGGATTCGAACGTGCGCCCGGCGATCGCTAGATGGTCGTTCATGCCGTCATCCTCCTTGAATCGCCGCCACGACCTCGATCTGATCGCCATCGCCGAGCGATGTGGTCGTCCAACGGCCGCGCGGGATCACCTCGCCGGCGACCGCCACCGCCACGCCACGGGCGCCCGGGCTCGAGCCGAGCAGCGACACGAGCGTCGCCACGGTCGCGTCGTCGGAGACCTCGCGCGGCTCCCCGTTGAGCGTCACGATCACGCGTATGCCTCCGCGAAGCGGCCAGGCCCGAACGCATCCGCCGGGAACGGTGGCGGCTCCCCGAGGACGGAGGCGACCACGAGCTCGGCCGTGACCGGAGCGAGCAGGACTCCGTTGCGGTGGTGGCCAGTCGCCCACTGCAGCCCTGGGAGCGCGCCGGGGCCGATCAGCGGCGCGTTGTCGGGCGTGCCGGGACGGAGCCCGGCCGAAAGTTCGTCGATCACGAGCTCGGCGAGGCCGGGCAGCAGCTCGATCGCGTCGCGCAGCAGCTCGTAGATCGCGCCCGCGGTGACCGTCGTGTCAAAGCCGCGCTCCTCCATCGTCGCGCCGAGCACGTAGCGGCCGTCGCCGCGCGGGACGACGTAGCCGGGACGCATCCGCAGCACACGCGTCAGCAGGCCCGGGCCGGCGGGGTCGTGCAGCCGCATGATCTGGCCCTTGACCGGGCGTACCGGCACGCGCGCGTGCTCGGGAAGACCGGCGATCTGACCGGACCACGGGCCGGCGGCAACGACCACGTGATCCGCCGTCAGGCGCGAGCCGTCGGCGAGGACGACCCCATCGACGCCGGTGTCGGACACCGCGAGCCGTTGCACCTCGGCACCTGAGAGGACCTCGCCGCCCGCGCCCACGATCGCCGCCACCAGCGCCGCGACCAGCTTGCGGGGGTCGATCGCGTGGTCGTCGGGAACGTCGAGCGCGAGTCGCAGCGCCGGCGCGAGCGCGGGCTCGAGCTCCCGCGCCTGGGCGGGCAACAGCCGCGAGACCCGGAGCTCGAGCGAGTCGCGAACCTGAAGCTCGCGCTCGAGCGACTCGGCCTCGTCGCGGTCGCGAGCCGTCAGCAGCGAGCCGCATTCCAGGTAACCCGGATCGCGCCCGGACGCGTCACGAAGCGAGACGATGAACTCCGGGTACAGCGCGGCGCTGGCGATCCCGAGCCGCAGCAGCGGCTGCTCGCCGAGATCGGCCTCGGCGATCGGTGCGAGCATCCCGGCGGCGACGCACGAGGTGCCGCTTCCAGGCTCGGCGCGTTCGAGCACCACAACGCGCAGATCGCGCTGCGAGAGCCGCCAGCCGGCGGCGAGTCCGATCACGCCGCCGCCGACGACGATCACGTCGAATGATGCGCTGCGACTCGGCACGTGACTACCGTCGATGCTAGCTGACCCCTCATGACAGACTTGGCGCGTGAACGATCGCCGCGCACGGCTCCGGCAGGCCGGCCTCTACCTGGTGTGTGACGCACAGCCGGATCGGTTCCTCGAGGCCGCGTTGCGGGGCGGCGTGGACATCGTGCAGCTGCGGTCCAAGCGGGCCGGGGCTGACGAGCTGCTCGCGACCGCCGAGCGATTCGCGCGGATCTGCGCGCACCACGGTGCCCTACTGATCATCAACGATCGGCCAGACCTCGCGGTGGCGGCCGGGGCGGACGGCGTCCACGTCGGGCAGGACGACATGCCCGTCGCGCGCGCACGTGAGGTAGTCGGCGAGGAGCGGCTCGTCGGTCTGTCGACGCATACGCCGGCACAGATCGACGCCGCGACCGGGGTCGATTACATCGGCGTCGGCCCGGTACACGAGACACCAACGAAGCCGGGCCGTCCTGCCGTCGGCACGGCGCTGGTGCGCTACGCGGCAGCGCACGCGAAGGTGCCGTTCTTCGCGATCGGAGGGATCGCGCCGTCGAACGTCGAGTCGGTGCGCGCCGCGGGCGCGGAGCGGATCGCGGTCGTCCGCGCACTCGTCGATGCGGAGGACCCGGAGTCGGTCGCCCGATCGCTCCTGGAGGTGCACGTTGGGGCAACGTAGTCGTAAACGCGGCCGCCGCGACAAACCGCCGGCGCAGACCCGCGCCGAGACAACGGGCCCACCACGGGCTGACGCCGGCACGGTAACGGCGGCCCCGAAGGCCGCGAGCACTCGCCGCCTCAGCTCCGAGGAACGCAACGCAGCAGTCCGCGCGACGCTGAAGCCACTCGCGCCCGGCGAGCGGCCGTGGGCGATCACGGTCGGCGCGATCCTGGCTCTGCTCAGCGGAGGCCTGCAGCTGGCGCTGTTCATCTTCGGGGTCAAGCTGAAGGTCGCCGGCACGCAGGCGAAGGCCGGCTCGACGATCCTGTTCGGGGCGATGATGTTCCTCTGCGCCGGCGGCATGTGGTTCCGTAAGTACTGGGCGGTGCTCGGTTTCATGGCGATCCTCGGGATCACGGTCTCCTACTTCGGGCTGGCGCTGATCAAGGCCTCGAGCCTGCTCGGGTTCGCGATCGCGATCGCCGGTGTCAGCATCGGTGGCTGGCTCTTCTGGAAGCTGGTCCGGGCACTGAGCCGGATCCAGATGCCCGAGTACCCGGGCGGGCGCAACTAGCCGGCGGCCGGCGGCCCGACGAGGGCGTCGATATAGCGCTCGACGAGCGCCGCGACCTCGCGCTTGGTCTGTCCGCCGTCGTCGGCCCGCGCGACGAGCATTCCAGCCTCATCGATCGAGCCGAGCAGCAGGTGCGCCAGCGGGCGGACGGGCTGGCGCTCGATCAGGCCGGCCTCCATCGCCGCCTCGAGGGTTCCCTGGACGAGCCCGAAGCCGTAGCGGAGGCCGATCTCCCGCCACTGCTCCCAGCCGAGCACGGACGGCGCGTCCAGCAACGCGATCCGCTGTACGGCGGGGTCCTCGCACACGTCGAGCCAGATCCGCGCGCCGGTCCGCAACGCGTCGAGCGGATCGGATGCCGCCACCGCGGCGACCGCGATCTTCTCGACGATCTCCTGCTCGACCAGTTCGTAGACGGCCCGGAACAGGTCCTCCTTGCCGGCGAAGTGGTGGTACAGCGCACCGCGCGTGAGCCGCGCTGCGCGGACGATCTCCTCGGTGCCGACGGCCGCGTAGCCGCGCTCGGCGAACAGCTCCCGGGCGGCCGCGAGGATCGCGGCGCGGGTCTCCTCGGTGCGCTCGGTCATCCGCGACCGCGGCGGTTCCTCGGCTATCGGTTGATCGTCGGACATGCTAGGTGTATGCTAGATACAGACTGTATGTCCTTGTGCAAAAGAGCGACTGGAGGCAAGCATCATGACCGCGTTTCGTGAAACGAAACAGCAGGACATCCGCCTGGCGCAGGGAACGATCCGCTACCGCGAGCTCGGAACGGGCGAGCCGATCGTGTTCGTCCACGGCCTGCTCGTGAACTCGTTCCTGTGGGAGCACGTCGCAGACTCGCTCGCCAAGGACTTTCGCGTGATCGCGCCGGATTGGCCGCTCGGGTCCAACGAGCAGCCACTCGAAGAGGGCGCCGATACGAGTCCGCCGGCGCTCGCAAAGCTGATCGCGGACTTTCTCGACGCGCTCGATCTGCATGGCGTGACGCTGGTCGGGAACGACACCGGCGGCGCGCTGTGCCAGCTCGTCGTAGCGAACCACCCCGAGCGGGTCGGCCGCCTGGTGCTGACCCCGTGCGACGCGTACGAGGCCTTCCCGCCGCCGATGTTCGCGCCCGTGATGCGCCTGCTGAGTTTCCCCGCCGTGCTGAGGATCAGCGGCACGATGCTCCGGCCCCGGTTTGCTCAGCGGCTCCCGATCGCCTTCGGCCTGCTGACCAAGCGGCCGATAGCGCCTGACGTCATGCGCTCGTTCATCACGCCGATGCGGACCAACCGGCTCGTCCGGCGCCAGGCGGCGCAGACGGCGGGGTCGGTCGACAAGCGTGTCCTGCTCGCCGCCGCCCAACGGTTCAAGGAGTTCGACAAGCCGGTTCTGCTCGCCTGGGGGCCCGAGGACAAGTTCTTCAAGTTCCGCTTGGGCGAGCGGCTGGCGAGCGATTTTCCGAACGCGCGGCTCGAGCGGATCGAGGACAGCTACACGTTCGTGTCACTGGATCAGCCGGCGCGGACGGCGGAGCTGATCGCGTCATTCGTGCAGGAGCCTGTTGATATAGGCTCCGGACGCGGATGGCCGAATCCCAGTATGACTGCGTCGTAATCGGCTCGGGCCCGGGCGGCTACGTAGCCGCGATCCGGGCTGCACAGCTCGGGATGAAGACGGCGGTCGTCGAGAAGGACGCCGTCGGCGGCCGCTGCCTCAACTATGCGTGCATCCCGGCGAAGGCTGTACTGCGAGTCGCGGACGTGCTGTCAGAGATTCGCGAGGCCGACGACTTCGGGATCAAGGTCTCCGCGCCGGAAGTCGACTTCGGGGCCGTGATGGCGCGGCGCGACAGGGTCGTGAAGACGCTGACCGGCGGCGTCAGCGGTCTGTTCAAGAAGAACGGGATCGACCTGATCGCGGGCGAGGGGTCGCTGGCCGGCGCGGGCAGCGTGACCGTCGGCGACCAGACGCTCGCCGCGAAGACGATCGTGCTCGCGACCGGATCGGTCAAGCGGCCGATCCCCGGCACGCAATTCAGCGGCCGCGTGATCGGCACCGAGGAGGCCTGGGCGCTGCCCGAGCTGCCGAAGTCAATGGTCGTCGTAGGCGCCGGCGCGTCGGGTTCCGAGATCGCATCCGCATACGCGCGACTCGGCGTCGAAGTGACACTGTTCGAGGCGCTCGATCGCGTGCTCCCGACCGAGGACGCCGACATCTCAAAGCTCGTCGAGCGCGGACTGAAGAAGCAGGGGATGGCGATCCACACCTCGACGCTGGTCGAGAACGTGCAGACCACAGAAGCGAGCTGCACGTTCACGTACGGCGATCAATCGGGCGAGGCCGACTGGCTCGTGATCGCCGCCGGGCGCGGACCCGACATCGAGGCGCTCGGATTGGACAAGGCCGGCGTCAAGCTCGCCGACAGCGGGCTGATCGAGGTCGACGGCGCGCTGCGGACTAGCGTCCCCGGCGTGTACGCGATCGGCGACCTCGTGCAAGGACCTGCGCTGGCGCACAAGGCCTCCGACGAGGGCGTGATCGCGGTCGAGGACGCGGCGGGTCTCAAGACCCACCCGATCGAGTACATCGACATCCCACGGGCGACGTTCTGCACTCCGAACGTCGCCAGCTTCGGGCTCACCGAAGCACAGGCCTCCGAGCAGGGCTACGACGTCGTCGTCGGCAAGGTCCAGTACGGCGCGGTCGGCGCCGGAACCGTGTACGGGGACCGGACCGGACTCGTCAAGCTCGTCGGTGAGCGCAAGTACGGCGAGCTGCTCGGCGGCCACATCGTCGGGGCCAAGGCGACCGAGCTGATTCAGGAACTCGTCAACGCGCGGGCGCTCGAAGGCGGCTATCCCGAGGTGGCTCGGATGATCCACGGCCACCCGACGCTGTCCGAGGCCGTGATGGAGGCTGCCCGCGCAGCCGACGGCTGGCTGATCCACGGCTAGTGGTTTTCTACTACGACCTCGGGAGCCCTGAGTGCTACCTGGTCGCTGAGCAGATCGGGACGGAGCTCGGTGCGAGCGTCGAATGGGAGCCGGTCCTGGGCATCGACCTGCGCCCCCAGGCACCGAGCACCGATCGCGGCGCGATCGAGCGGGTCGCCGCGGACGCCGGACTGCAACCCGTTCGTTGGCCCCGGAGCTGGCCGCCGGACACGCGCACGGCGATGCTCGCCGCGACGTACGCCAAGCAGGTCGGGCGCGCCGTCGCGTTCTCGCTCGCAGCGTTCAGACAGGCGTTCGCGGGCGGGCGCGATCTCGGCAACAGCGACACGGTGCTGATCGCAGCGGCGGCGTGCGAGATGCACCCGACCGCCGTCCTGAAGGGGATCGAGCTGCGATCGGTGCGCAGCGCGCTCGACCAGGCCGGCGCTCGCGCACGGGCGGCCGGCGCGGAGTCGCTGCCGGCGATCGAAGTCGGGGATACGACCTTTGAGGGCGAGGAGGCGCTTCGGAACGCGGCGGCGGCGCTCGGATCGGGGAGATGAAGGCGAACCGGAGGTTCCACCTGAACGTCTCGCGTGAGGGGCTTGAACCGGCGTTCCTCGCCGACCCGCACCGACTCGATCGGATCGAGGTCGTGTCGGTCGACGACGGCGAGTCGATCCTGTTCTGGGAGCTGCCGCCGAGGGACGCTTCGAAGCTGCTGCGCGAGCTGCGGGAGGACCTGGTGGGCCTCGAGGCCGGCGACTTCTACGAGAAATGGGTCGGGGCCGATGTCGAGGGGTGAGAGCGAGGTGCTCGAGCCGACGCCGGCCGAGCGGACGCTGGGACGCCGGGTCGCCGAATCGCGCGCGACGGTTCCCGATCTCGAGTTGGGGGTGGAGGTTGAGATGTCCGCCTCGGTGGCGCTCGCGGGGGCGCAGGGGACGGACACCACAGCAGTGGTGCTGCGGGCGTGCGCGCTCGCATTACGCGAGCACCCGCGGGCGAACGCGGCCTACCGGGACGGGCGCTTCGAGCTCTACCCGAGCATCAACGTCGGCGTCCTGCTGCCGGCGGCGACGCCAACAGTGTTCGATGCCGCCGATAAACCGCTCGCCGGCCTCGACGCGGAGCTGCAGGCGCTGTCGGAGCGGGCCGAACGGGGTGAGCTGACGCCGCCCGAGCTGTCCGGGGCGACGTTCACCTTCGTCGACCTTGGCCGGCTCGGAATCGACCGGCCGGGAATCGTGATCACGCCGCCCCACGCAGCGGCGCTGGCGGCCGGAACGGTCCGAGAGGCCGCCGTAGCGCGCCAGGGAGCTATCGTGCCGGGCCTGATGATGCAGCTGACGCTCGCCGCGGATCAGCGGATCCTGCAGGGCGTGCAAGCAGCGCGGTTTCTCGGACGGATCAAACAGCTGTTGGAGGTTGGGACTCTGTGAGCGAAACTCTTGAGCACACCGCCCGCCGGATCGCCGAGCACGGGCGAGAGGCATTGCTGGCGCGGCTCCGGCCGGCGTTCGAGGAAGCGGCGGCGGCGCACAGCGACGCGCTGAAACTCGATGGCGCGCAGCTCGAGCAGATGGTGCAGCAGGCCGCCGACCGGGCCGACGGGCTCCAATGGCGCCGCGCCCTTGCCTCGGTGGCGACCGAGCAGCTCGGGATCGGACTGGGCGAGGCGCTCAGCCATCCGGCGGTCGCACGCGCGCAGGCGATCGTTGGCGCGCCGTCGTACGAGGACGCGCTCGGAGCGCTGGGAACCGATCGATCCACCGCAACCGCGGATGAGCCGGCCGAGGAGGCCGAATCGGAAGGCGGGGACGACGAGCCGAAGCCGGAGGCGAGCAAGGACGAGCCCGAGGCGAGCAAGGACGAGCCGGAAGCGAGCGACGACGAGCCCGAGGCCGGCGAGCCTGAGGCCGACGCCAGTGAGGACGAGCCCGAAACGCCCGAGGAGGAAGCCGAGACGGACGAGCCGGAGCCTTCTGAGCCGCGGCCGGTGGCGGCGGGCAGCAAGCCGGTGGCCGCCCACGAGACGGCGCCGCACGCGGCTGGCGGCGGCCCTGCGGACGGGGATGGTGAGCCCGAGGCGCTCCGGCTCCGCGCGGTCCATCTGGGCGGCATCGCCAACCTCGCGCCCGCCGAGGGCGACCTCGAATTGCACATCTCGAAACTCGGCCTTGACATCGTCCGCAACCCGGATCAGGTGGTCCTCGGACGCCTGACGTGGGACGAGATCGTCGCGCTCGAGACGCCGGAGGTCGGTGGGCGATTCCGGCGGCGCCACCCGCCGGACGGGCACCTCGTGATCCGCAGCCCCCAGGGGAGCGCGAGCTTCGAGATCCCGGGCGTCACGTCCGAGGAGCTGCGCGAGCACCTCGCACCGCTGCTCGCGCGACGTTAGGCTGCCCGCCTGTGCGCCGCCGTTTTGGACCGTTCTTCGTCGTCGCCGGGACGATGCACTTCGTGATCCCGCGGGCGTACGAGGCGATCATGCCGGACTACCTGCCCGCGCATCGCAAGCTCGTGTACGCGAGCGGCGTGGCGGAGATCGTCGGCGGGCTCGGGACGATGAATCAGCGGACGCGGCGGGCGGCGAGCTGGCTGAACATCGCCACGCTGCTGGCGGTCTTCCCCGCCAACGTCAATATGGCGATGCACCCAGAGCGCTACGAGATGGTTCCCGGCGGCCGGCCGGCCCTGCTGATGCGACTGCCCGGACAGGCTCTGCTCATAGCTTGGGCATACGCCGCCGGCCAGCAGTAGACACTCTGTTCGCCGTTACACCGCAAGGTGTTACATCGACCCCTCTGGCTGGCCAGCCAATCCGGATACGATTACTCGCGATGAGCGCGGATACGACGACGTTGACGATCGATGAGCTCGCGCAGCGCACCGGGATGAGCGCTCGGAACATCCGGGCACACCAGTCGCGCGGGCTGCTGGCGCCGCCGACGCTCCGTGGCCGGACCGGGTACTACAGCGACGCCCACATCGCGCGCGTGGAGCTGATTCAAGAGCTCCAGGCCGACGGGTTCAGCCTCGAGCTGATCCGCAAGCTTGTGGCGATGGCCGGCGGTTCGACCGAGGCGGTCCTCCGTTTCACGCACGCGCTGCACGCGCCGTTCGGCGATGAGCAGCCGCAGGTCGTCGAGCAGGTCGATCTGCAGCAGCGGTTCTCGTCGACGTCGCGGGCGCCGCTCGCGCGGGTGCTGGAGCTCGGGCTGTTGCGCCCGCTCGGGGACGGACAGTTCGAGGAGGTCACGCCCCAGGCCTGGCGTGGGGCCGAGGTGTTCGCGGAGCTCGGGGTCGCCGTCGAGGAGATCGTCGAAGTCGCCGCCGAGGCACGCGCCCACATCGACGCGGTCGCGACCGCTTTTCTGCGCCTGTTCGTCGATCACGTGTGGCGGCCGTTCGAGGACGCGGGCCAACCCGAAGAGGGGCTCGAGCGGGTGCTGCAAGCGCTCGAGCAGCTGCGCCCGCTGGCCTCGGCGACGGTCCAGTCGCTGTTCCAGATGTCGATGGGGGAGGCGGCCGAGAAGCGGCTCGGGTCAGAGCTCGAGCGGCTCGATCGCCAGCGGCGCGAGCACAGCGCCTCCGCGCACTAGGCGCTAGGCGCGCTCGCGCTCGAGCACGCCGATGTCGTGCGACAGCCCCTCGGGGGTCAGCGCCGACACCGGGAACCCGATTCGCTCGAACCCGCGCTTGTCGATCAGGAACACGTACGCGGAGTGGTTGTCCACCGCGCCGTTGCCTTCGAGCGGCTGGATCGCGTAGTCATGCCAGACCTTCGCGAGCGCCGCGCGGGGACCGTTGAGGTAGTCAAGCCGGCCCGTCATCTGATACTTGGCGAGGAACTTGTCGCGATGGGCGGGGGTGTCCTGTGCCGGGTCGACGCTGACGGCGATCGCGGGGATCCCACGGCCGGCGTGCGGTAGGTCGTTGAGCGCCCCCTTGATCTGCTCGGCCATCAGCGGGCAGGCACCGTGGCACAGCGAATGCATGAACGTGAGGATCACGACCCGGCCTCGGTAGCTCGCCAACGTCACACGCTGGCCGTGCTGGTCCACCAGCGAGAAGTTGGCGGCGCGCAGGCGGCCGTTGGCGATCACCGGCCCGTCGAACTGCCCGTGCGGACCGCTCGACGATGCCGCCGTCGATGTGGGGTTGGAGCCGCCTGTGAGCAGGACGATCCCGATCGCGCCCAGCAGCAGAGCGAGGATCACGACGAGCAGGCGTTCGGTGGTGCGCTTCGCGGTCACCGCCGTGATTCTCCCATGACCTCCGCGAAGAACCGCCAGACCTCTTGTGAGGCACTGATCGTCGCCGGCGGCCCCGGATCGGGCGGTGTGGCCCCCGGCCACTGGTGGCGGCCGCCGCGGATCCGGACGTGCTGGACGATCGCTCCGGCCGCGCAGTGACCGAACGTGAACAGGGTCGTGCGGACCGCGATCGGACGCTCCGACGGGGCCGGATCGCAACGGTCGCGTGAAACCCAGCCGTTGACGAACGGCGGCACGCCGTCGCTCGTCGGCCGCCTGCGCGGGCCGAAGTACGGCACCTCCTGATCGGCCGTGCCGTGGATCTCCAGCACCGAGACCGGGCGGGCGGGATCGCACCCGGGCTGGTGCGAGTAGCCGCCCGCAACCGGCGCGATCGCGAGGATCTCCGCACTGTCGTCACACCCGAGCAGCGCCACCATGCCGCCGCCGTTGGAGACGCCGGTGGCGAACACCGGACCGACGCACAGCCGCCGCTGCAGCGCCGAGATCAACGAACGGAGGAAGGCGACGTCGTTCGGGAGTTCCGGCGCCGCCGTACTGTTCCAGTAGGTGCCGGCCGAGCTCGGATAGGCGACGACGAACCGGTGGCGGTCCGCGACCCGGGAGAGGCCGCTGTAGCGCTCCATCTGGGGGCCGTTGCCGTGAAAGCCGTGCAACGCCAGGACGAGCGGCGGGCTGCGGTGCAGCCCTGACGGGATGTGGACCAGCGCCGTCCGCTGCAGACCGCCGCTTACCAGCACGATCGTCGAGTCGCCCGGTGTGGCCGCGCAGGTCGGGCTGGCGCCCGCCGAGGGGACCGATGCAAGCGCGACCGCGACGGCGGCGGTCGCGAGGGCGCAGATCACGCGAGCCGGTACAGCCGTGTGTGTCCGCCGAGACCCGCGTCGCGCGAGACGTCGACGCCGTGGCTCCGAATCCACACGGCTGCCGGAGCGCACCACGCCTTGGCGGCGCTCGACGCCGTACACGTCGCGCCGGTGACGAGCCCGTAGCGGACCTGCCCGGCCGCGACCGCCTTTGTGAGCGCCGCCACGCCGGCCAGCGGCCGCCCACCGAAGCTCGTCAGCGGCAGGATCGCCCGCTGGTCGCGGATGATCAGCGGCGCCAGCGCCGTCGGGTCATCGGCGGCGAGCTCGTAGCGAAGGCCGGACGTGCGGGGCATCAGGAACCTCGACAGCGCAGTCGTCATCGCCGGACGGTCGGCGACGAGGCCGCCCGAGTCGTTGGAGCGGTCTCGCACGACGACGACGGCCTCGTGCACCGGGAAGGCCATCACACAGGTGATGATCAGCCCGGCCGTCAGCCACCGGGCGTGGCCTGCGACGCTGGCGTCGAGGTGCGTCAGGCGCGCTGCGCCGACGGTCGCGATGATCAGCGCCGCGGCGCCGCTGCCAATCGAGTCGGGTCGCAACCCGCCCTCGTAGAGACAGGCGAGCACGAGCGCGACGACGAACACCGGAATGTCGGGCGAGCCGCGACGGCCGCGCCAGTCGAACAGCCCAGCGAGCGTCACGGCGGCCCAGCCGATCGCGATCGCGAGGGCTGGCGACAGCGCCTCCAGGTAGCGGGTATGCATCGTCCCGATCAGGTCGAAGACGAGCACACAGACCGCGATCCACACCGCGATCGAGATCGCGAAGGCTCGCGTCTGGGTGCTGGCCTGCCTCCTGAGCACTGTCGAGATGGCCGCCGCAAGCCCGAGCGCGACCGCGGCCACGATGACGCTCCCGAACAGGACGTTGAAATGCCAACCGGAGGGCTCAACGAGACGGAACAGGCCGGGGCCACCGTCGCTCGCCCCTCCCGATGCCCGGCTGGATCCGTTGAACACGAACATCGCGTTCCACACCGAGCCGTCGCTCGAGCCGACCGGCCATGGGTGCGATCCCGGCGCGATCGAGGCGAGGATCGCCCACGAGAGGCCGACGCCGATGAAGGTCGCGCCGCCGATCGCCACGTTCTGGAGCTTGCGGCGGACCGGCAGCTGGACGGCCAGCCAGTAGAGCGTCAGCAACCCCGGCAGCGCCAGCACCGACTCGAGCAGCTTGACGTTGAACGCGAGCCCGAGGACGACCGCGCCGACGATCACGGGCCGGCGGCTGTCGGGCTCGGTGATCGCCTGGATCGTCAGCCACAGCGCAGCGACGACGAGCAGCATCATCACCGAGTCCATCGTGTCGCTGCGCGCGGTCAGGATCGACTCGGGCGCGAGCGCGAGCACCGCCGCCGACGCGATCCCAGCCGGGCGGCCGGCGACACGCCGGACCGCGTCGTACAGCAGCGGGACCGCGGCCGTCCCGGCCAGCGCCTCAGGCAGCTTCAGCGCGAACTGGTTCCAGCCGAGGAGCTTGACGCTCACCACCTGCAGCCAGAGATCGATCGGCGGCTTGTCGATCGACAGCGCCCCGCCCGGGTCGAACGCGCCGAAGAAGAAGTTGTGCCATGACAGCGACATGCTGCGGACGGCCGCGTCGTAGAACGCGTTTGCGCTGACGCCGTCGAGGCTGGCGAAGCGAAACGCCGCCGCGACCGCGGTGATCAGGCACACCGCCCATGGGACGGAGCGCAGCAACGTCGTAGAAACCGTGCGCGTCGCGATCCCCTCAGGCGATGCGGCTGGCGCGGCGACTTGTAATCCGCCGTCCATCGTCGCTCATACTGCCAAACCATGACCGAGGCAGCAGCGCTCGCCGACGGGCTGCGGGAGGCGATCTCAGACGAGCGAGTGCTCGCGGCGATCGCCTCGATCCCGCGCGAACGGTTCGTCCCGAAGCGCGAGCGCAGGCGCGCATACGCGAATGTCGCGCTGCCGATCGAGTGTGGACAGACGATCTCGCAGCCGCTGGTGGTGGCGCGGATGCTCGAGCTGCTCGAGCTGAGCGCCGAGGACCGGGTGCTCGACGTCGGCACGGGGTCGGGCTACCACGCGGCGTTGCTTGCGCTCCTCGCCAAGGAGGTGTGGACGATCGAGCGTCACCCCGAGTTGAGTGCACGAGCCGCCGGCGTGATCGACGAGCTCGGGCTCGACAACGTCTCGTTCGTGGTCGGCGACGGCTGGGACGGATTCGCCTCAGCGGCGCCATACGACGCGATCAACGTCGCCGCGGCGATCGGCGGCGGGGCGCCGGCCGCGCTGGAGCGGCAGCTCGCTGCGGGCGGGCGCCTGATCGCGCCGGTCGGATCCTCAGAGCAGCGGTTGATGCTCACCCGCCGAACGCCGGACGGATTGGCCCGTTCGGAGCTGGAGGGCGTCAGGTTCGTGCCGCTCGTGCGGGACTAGGCGTTCGCGCATCACCTCGACGGCCACGGGGCTGTCGTCGATCAGTACGAACCGGCGGCCCAGCTGGCGGCACACCGCGCCGAGCGTTCCCGAGCCGGCGAAAGGGTCAAGACACCACCCGCCGGGCTTCGACGAGGCTGCGACGAAACGGCGGAGCACGCCTTCGGGCTTCTGGGTCGGGTAACCGGTCTTCTCGCGGCCGTTGGTCGGCACGATCGTGTGGAACCAGACATCGGTCGGGCGCTTGCCGCGAGCCGCCTTCTCCGGGCTCACGAGCCCCGGGGCCATGTAGGGCTCGCGATCGACGGCGTCGGCGTCGAAGTGGTGGCCCCCCGGCGTGCGCACGTACGCGAGGATCGTGTCGTGTTTGGCGGGCCACCGGCGGCGTGGCTTGGCGCCGTAGTCGTAGCTCCAGATGATCTCGTTGAGGAACGCGTCGCGGCCGAACAGCTCGTCGAGCAGCAGCTTGCAGTAGTGGGCCTCGCGGTAATCGATGTGGAAGTACAGCGTTCCGTGCGGCGCCAGCAGATCGCGCACCCTGGCGAGGCGCGGCTCGAGGAAGGCCAGGTAGTCGGCGAACGCGTCGTCGTAGCTGAGCGATCGCAGCAGCTTGGTGCTGTAGCGCCGCCCGCCGAAGCCGGTGCGATCGCCGTCGGCGTCCGCGTGCGTCGAGATCGTGTGGCGGGCCTGGGCGCGGCCTGTGTTGAACGGGGGGTCCATGTAGACCAGATCGAAGGCGCCGTCGGGCAGCCGCGCGAGTGGTCCGGCGTTGTCGCCGGCGACCACGAGATCGTCGTCGAGGACCAGCTCGGCGGCGGCGTCTTCGATCCGCATAACCCCGCAACGTATCGCGGCGCGCGGCGGCCGATCGAGGCAACTCGATAGAATTGATTCGGTGCTCTCCGTCCCCGTCCGATGGGAGCGCGTGCGCAGCTCTGCTCTTGCACAGCGCGTGACGCGCTACACGCTTGGCTCAGTCGTCGCACTCGTGACGAGCATCGTCGTGTTCGCGCTCCTGTACGTAACGGGGGCTAACACAACGATCTGCTCCGTCGCGGCGTTCGCCGCCGGCGCCGTCCCGAACTGGATCCTGAACCGCCGCTGGGCGTGGCAGGTTGAGGGCCGGATCGCGTTCGGACGCGAGATCGTGGGCTACATAATGATCTCGCTGCTCGCGTTGGTGCTGTCCTCGCTCGCCACCGGCTGGACGCAACACCAGGTGATGAGCATCCCGGCGCACCATGGCATCCGCGTGGCGCTCGTCACCGCGTCATACGTATTCGTTCAGGCGGTGCTGTTCGTGCTCAAGTTCGTCGTCTACGAGCACTGGGTGTTCGCCGGGCGCAGCCGCTTGCGAGCGGCGTTCCGATCCCGCCGCCAGGTGTGGATCGCGGCCCGAGCGAACCGGATGCCGTAGCCGAGGTTCCCGCCCTTTTTGGTGCCGGTCGCGTGCCGCTCGCGGTCGCGCATCGTCGTCGGAACCTCGCCCAGCCGGTAGCCGTTGAGCGCGGCGGAGATCATCAGTTCTGAAGCCTGGTATTGCTGCTGCTCGAGCGTGACCGCCGCAGTCAGCTCCGCGCGCATCGCGCGCAGCCCGCAGGCCGGATCGGTGATCCGATGACGGACGAGCAAGCTGATGAACGCGCCGAAAACGATCACGCCGGCGTGGCGCGTGCGGTCGGTGGTCAGCTCCGCCCCGAGCCGGCGTGAACCTGAGACGAAGTCGGCCTTGCCGTCGAGGATCGGCTGCACGACGCGGGCGATCTCCTCGGGCTCGTACTGGCCGTCGGCGTCGATCGTCGTGATCACCTGCGCGCCCCGCGCACGGGCGAGCCAGTAGCCGAGCTTCAGCGCGGCGCCCTGGCCACGGTTGACAGGCACGTCGCAGACGAGCGCGCCGGCGGACGCGGCCCGGCTCGCGGTCGCGTCGGTGGCGCCGTCGACGACGACGATCACCTCGGCGTCGAGACCGGCGGCCTCGGATGGGATCTCCGCGACCACCTCGGCGACGGTCGGCGCCTCGTTGTAGGCCGGGATCACGATCACAAGCGGAGCGCCGAGGAGCGGCGGGTTGGCCGCGAGGAAGTCTGCGGCGGCGGCGCGCTCTGCGGGCTCCAGCGCGGCGAGCTCAGCCTCGAGCAGGAACTGGGTCGGCGAGGTGAGGGTCATGCCGTCGCGACCGCCCCTTCGAGCTCAGCGCGCGACCACTCGTCCCAGACCGCGACGAGCCCTTCGGAGAAGGTGTACTGCGGCGTCCAGCCGGCCGCGCGGGCGCGCCCGGAGTCGACGATCACGGCGGGCATTTCGCCCGGCTTGGCGGGGCCATGCTCGACGCGCAAGTCGGCGCCGCTGACCCGCCGAACCTCGTCGACCACGTCGAGCACCGACAGCGAGGTGCCGGTGCCGATCACGGTGGGTCCGCTCCAGTGATCGTTGGCGAGAGCGAGCCGGATCGCTGCGACGACATCGGAGACGTGGACGTAGTCCCGTACCTGACGGCCGTCGCCGTAGATCTCGAACGTGGTCCCGAGCCGGATCGCGCGCATCAGCCGCGCGACGATGCTGTCCTTGGTCTGCATCCCGGGTCCGTAGACGTTCGTCAGCCGCAGGCACGCGCAGCGCACGCCGTAGGACGCCGTGTAAGCGGACATCAGCATCTCCCCGGCGGCCTTGGTGGAGCCGTACGGCGTCAGCGGCCGAAGCGGCGTCTCCTCGGTGATCGCCTCGCCGGCGATCGGCCCGATGACCGCGTTCGTGGAGGCGAACGCGACCGCCTTGACGCCGGCCTCGCGGGACGCCTCGAGCAGCAGTGAGGTAGCCGCGACGTTGGTGCGGAACGCAACCTCGGGCTGTTGGAGCGAGTTGAGCACTTGGGTCACCGCCGCCAGGTGGACGACGGCGTCAAAACCGCCATCCAGCGCTGCAGCCACGACCGAGGGCTCGGCGATGTCACCCTGGACGACGTCAACCGAGGGGTCCCGGTGGGGCTGCAGGTCGACGACACGCACGTAGCTGCCCGCAGCGGACAGTTCCGAAACTACGTGGCGGCCGATGAAACCCGAACCGCCGGTGACCAGGACGCGGGATGGACCGGGGCCACCAGCGGCCGGCGAGCTCACTTCTTGCCGGCCAGCGCCGCTGAGACCAGCTCGCTGTGCGTGTCGGCCCAGCGCACCGTCGGCATGATCGCGCTCTGGTCGACCCGGTCCTTGTAGCGCTCGACGACGTCGAACACGTGGTCGATCAGCGCCTCGGAGAGCAGCGTCGGCTTCAGGCCGAGACCCTCGAGCGCGGTGTGGACGACGTTGTAATAGTGGTCGTAGATCTCGACCCGCGGGTTCTCGACGTGGTCGATTGTGACGTCGCCGTGGTAGGCGTGCGCGATCGTCTCGGCGAGCTGGTTGAGCGAGAACGACTCCGTCATCTGGTTGAAGACGCGGAACTCGCCCCGGTCGGCGGGGTTCTCGCACGCAAGCCGGAGGCACTCGACGGTGTCGACGATGTTGAGGTACCCGCGCGTCTGCGAGCCGTTGCCGTAGACAGTCAGCGGGTGGCCGAGAACCGCCTGGATCACGAACCGGTTGAGCACGGTGCCGAACACGCCGTCGTAGTCAAAGCGCGTCGCGAGCCGGTCGTCGAGCTTGGTGTGCTCGGTGTCGATGCCGTACACGACGCCCTGGTTGAGGTCGGTGACGCGCAGGCCCCAGATGCGACAGGCGAACTCGAGGTTGGTGGAGTCGTGGACCTTGGAGCAGTGGTAGAACGAGCCCGGGCGCTTCGGATAGATCATCCGGTCCTTGCGGCCCTTGTGCTCGATCTCGATCCAGCCCTCCTCGATGTCGATGTTCGGCTGGCCGTACTCGCCCATCGTGCCGAGCTTGACGAGGTGGATGTCACGGTCGATGTCGCCGATCGCGTACATCACGTTGAGGTTGCCGACGACGTTGTTCGTCTGCGTGTAGATCGCGTGCGCCTGGTCGATCATCGAGTACGGTGCGGCGCGCTGCTCGGCGTAGTGGACGATCGCCTCCGGACGGAAGTCGCCGACCATCTCGTGGACGAACTTCGCGTCGATCAGGTCGCCCTCGTACCACGGCAGCGTCTTGCCGGTGTGCTCGGTCCAGGCGGCCAGCCGCTCGTCCATCGACGAGATCGGGACGAGGCTGTCGACGCCCATCTCGGTGTCATAGCCACGACGGGCAAAGTTGTCAGAGACGGCTACTTCATGACCGGCAGCGGAAAGATGGATGGCGGTCGGCCATCCTAGATATCCATCTGCACCCAGAACCAAAATTCGCATACGACGCTCCAGTGACTCCGACTCGATTGGGATCTTCAGCGCACGTGGCCTCGTAGTACGGCTCTACGGTCGGCCAATGCTGAAGGATCGCTGACCTGCGAGCGCACGAGAATAGCCCACCCGGCAAAGGAAAGTAGGCCGGTTGTGCCGGAAGGTTACGGGATTCGTGCCGCTGAACGGGTGCTAGCTTCGGACCCAGTGACTGTCGAAAGCGGCCGCCGACGCGTCCAGAGCCGCTCGCGCATGGTGCTCGCGGGCGCCGCCGTGGTGCTGGTGATAGCCGTGATCGTGGCCGCCAGCAGCGGTGGCGGCGGCGAGCCGCGGCTTGCGCTGCCGGGCTCGAAGCGTCTCACGTGGTCGGGCAACCCGCTGGCTTATGTCCCCTCTCGCGATGCCGAATTCACGGCCCGTGCGACCTCCGGAAGCGCCAACGTGCTGTTCGTAAAGAGTCCGGGCGGCGTTATGACAACCGCGGCCCGGGTGGCCGCCTGGCGGCCACTGATCGATTCCGCCGTCGCAGGAAGCGGGATCGACCCGACGCTGCTGGAAGGACTCGTGTTCCTCGAGAGCGCCGGGTACCCGAACGCACTCGCAGGTCCTGACGCCGCCGACGCCGCGGGGCTGACGCAGATCCTGGCGCAGACCGGTCAGTCGCTGCTCGGGATGCACGTCGATCTGGCCCGGAGCAGGGCGCTCACCGCGCAGATCGACGCGGCGTATTCCTCCGGACGGGCCGGATTGGTCACGCGACTGCAGCGTCGGCGGGCGCGAATCGACGACCGCTTCAATCCCCGTCGGGCGCTCGCCGCCACGGTGCGCTACCTGGAGATCGCGCGGCGGCGGTTCGGGCGGGTGGACCTCGCGATCGTCTCGTACCACATGGGGATCGGCAACCTTTCGGACGTCCTGCGCGACTACGGCGGCGGGGACTCGGTTCCATACGTCCGGCTCTATTTCGACACGGCGCCGGACCACCACTCGAGTGCCTACAGGCTCCTGTCGGGGTTCGGCGACGATTCCTCGCTGTACTGGTGGCGCGTGCTCGGGGCGGTCCAGATCATGCGGCTGTTCCGGACCGATCGGGCGGCGCTGACCCACCTCGCGGCGCTCGAGACTGCCGGCAGAGGGTCAGACGCCGCGGTGCTGCGCGCCGGCGATACGCGCACAACCTTGGTCGCGCTTCCGCCCGCGCCCGACACGTACCACCTCTCCTACGCTGCCGGCGCCGGAGGAGGGCGGCTTGCGCCGCCCGCGCTTGATCTGCTCGCCGAGTTGAGTGTACGCGTGCACCGCCTGTGGGCGGGCAGCGCACCACTGGTCGTGACCCAGACGGGGAGCCACGGTTACTCGTTCGCGATCGCGCGCCGCTACGCGAGCCGCGCGCAGGCCGATGCGTTCCAGGCGACGCTCGACCGTCTGCAGGCTCTGAACCTGATCGCGTGGACGCGGACCTCGCGGGCGATCGACGTGACGGTCGCCTCGGACGCGTCGCGATTTCTGATCAGCGGTTCTTGACGGCGACGACGCTCATGATGTCGCCCGGGTTGATGCGGACCGTCCGTTCCTCCAAGCGCAGCGCGCTGAGGATCGGCGGGAGCGCACCGGCGAGCGGCAGCCCGGAACGCCGCGCGCGGTCGGCCGCGAAGCGAAGGCTGACACTGCGAGCGACCTTGGCGTGCTCGACCGGCTCGTAGCCCGTCCGCGCCAGCAGCGCCGTCAGCGTCTCGAGCGAGAAGAAGAAGTAATGGTCGGGGATCAGCTGGCGCCAGCGCGCGCGGATCGGCGCGAGCCGGAACCAGATGGAGTCCGTCGTCGGCGTTTCGATCAGGATCGCGCCCCCGGGCGCGAGCAGCTCGTGCGCGCGCTCGAGCGCGCGCCGCGGTGAATTGAGGTGCTCGATCACATGCAGCATCGTGATCGCGTTAAAGCCGCCGTCGGGTTTTGCGACGTCGTTGAGCGTCCCGGTCGCGACCTCGAGGCCGGCGGCCCGCGCCTGCGCGCTGGTGGTCGGATCGGGCTCGATTCCGCGGGCGTCCGCGAAGGCCTCGTGCGCGACCTCCAGAAACGTGCCCGTGGCGGCGCCGACGTCGAGCAGCCGACCGGCGGGGACGTGGCGGCGCAGCCGAGTGAGGCGCTCGCGATCGGCGGCGATCCTGTTCGGCCGCTCGCAATCCTCAACGTCGTGTCGGACCAGGCCGAGCGCGGCGACGCGGTCCGCGAGCGCGCCCGAGCGTGCTCCGTCCGCGCTCGTGAACGTGAAGTCGGCCGTGCGCGTGCCGACGTACACGAGCCCGCAGTGGCGGCAACGGACGAGGGGGCCGTCGAGCCGCTCGGAATCGAGCAGGTGAGCGGCCTCGGAGGCCCCGCACAGGTCGCACTGCATCGGGATATATTCCCCGCTCGTGACGGACGCGGTCAGAACCCCCGACGAACTGCTTGTAGGTCTGCCGGACTTTCCGTTCGAGCCGTCCTACCGCACGGTCGACGGATTGCGGCTGGCGCACATCGACGTCGGCGAGGGCCCGCCGGTCGTGTTCTTCCACGGCGAGCCAACGTGGTCGTTCCTGTGGCGCAAGGTGATCGGGCCGGTGCGGGACGCGGGCTATCGGTGCATCGCACCCGATCTGCCGGGGTTCGGGCGCTCGGACAAGCCGGTCGACCTCGACTGGTACAGCTACGACCAGCACGTCGCGGCGATCGCGCCGCTGCTGGAGGACCTCGACCTGCACGATGCGACCGTCGTCGTGCACGATTGGGGCGGCCCGATCGGGCTGCGGCTCGCTGTCGAGCATCCGGATCGAGTCGCGCGGATCGTCGTGCTCGACACCGGGCTGTTCACCGGCCACCAGAAGATGACCGACGCTTGGAAGGCGTTCCGGGACTTCGTCGAGCGGACCGAGGATCTCCCGGTCGGGTTCCTGGTCCGCGGCGCCTGCGCGCGCGACCCCGGCGACGAGGTGATCGCCGCGTATGAGGCGCCGTTCCCGAACGCGGCCTCGAAAGCCGGCGCGCGGGCCTTCCCGCTGATGCTGCCGACCTCGCCCGAGATGCCGGGCGCGGCGGCCGGGCAGCGCGTGCTCGACGCCCTCCAGGGCGATTCGCGGCCGAAGCTGATCATGTGGGCCGACTCAGACCCCGTGATCCCGCTCGAGACCGGCCACCGGTTCGCGGCGGCGCTGGGCGCGGAGGTCGGGCACGTGATCGCCGGCGCCAGTCACTTCCTCCAGGAAGACGCGGGGCCTCAGATCGGGGGCCACATCGCGGATTGGTTGGGCGCGGGGTAGGCGGGTTTCTGCGGGGTCGGGCGGGAGGGGGTGTGCGCGCGTCGCTTACGTGAACGTTGGGGACAGGTACGGGGCGAGACAAACGGCGCAGTGAAGGGAGGCAGGCGGCCCGCTCCGACGACGCACCGGATTCCATGAAAGCCGTGTTGAGGGAGGTCGGTGCGCCGCTCAGCGAACTTTGGCGCGAGCGTCCGGACATGCTTGACGCGAGAGCCAAAGTTCGGCGTTCGGGGGCCACCCAACAGGCGATCCGGACCGCAACCGACCCCCTTACTTGTGCAGGGACCCCGCGTCAGTCGCATGGTCCGGGGTTGTTTGGGTTGAACTGCTGCGTGCCGGGGATGCGCGGGCGCGGTCGGCGGTGGGGGTGGTGTGCGCGCGGGCGCGCAGCCTTACTTTGGTCCGCGATCCTCGGGTGGCTCCGGGGTCGGCGACATGATGTGTGATGGGGTGATCCCGCTGGGGGAAGCGTTGCGGCCGCTCAGTCTTTCTAGGCCGACCACGCGCACGTGGCGGCAGGGGGGTGCCGGGAGCCGGCCGCGAGGCATCGGTGTGAGCGAGGGCTGTGCGCGCACCGGGAAGCTCATGCCGGCTGGAGCGCCTCCTCGCCGAGCTCGCGCAGCGTGTGATAGCTGCGCTTGAGCAGCTTGCGGGCGACCGACAGGCAAGCGCGGTTACCACCGATCCGCTCCTTGGCCTCGAGGTAATAAGCGCGGTCAGGGCTCCGCTCGCCACGGCGCGCGACCTGCGCGGCCTCATACAACGCCCAGCGCAACGCCGGCGGCCCCTGGCGGGAGATGTGCCCTGGCGCCCGGTGCCGGTCTGACTGGTAAACGGTGATATCCAGGCCCGCATACCGCACCGCCTGGCGAGAGGAGGAGAAGCGGGTGCAGTCGCCCAGCTCGGCGAGGATCGTCACAGCGGTCAGCTCCCCGATCCCGTAATGCGCCATCAGCGCCTTGCACCCGACCTGCCGGCGCGCATACGCACGCAGCTCGCGGTCCAGCGGCGCGATCTGCGCCTCGAGCGCATCGACCATCGCGATCGCGACCGTGACCTGCTCCCGAGCCGCAGACCGCAACGGCTGCGCGGCCAGCCACTCGCGCCCATCGCCGACCATCAGCGACCGTCGCTGTGGACAGCCGTGGTGATACAGCGTTGCCTGGATCCGCTGCTGCCACTCCGAGCGCTGCTCTGAGAGCGTGTGCCGCAACCGGACCCGGGCGCGGAGATCGAGGATGTGACCGGGCGGGATCCACGACTCCGGCAGCCGCTTGACCGGCTCCGCGAGATGCACCGTGGCACCGACCTGACGCAGCTCCTCGACTACGAACCGCCACCCGGTCGTCGCCTCGAGCGCGACCTCCAGCTCCCGGCCGCGAAACCGCGACAACCATTTCCGCACCGCGGCGCGATCCGCCGGCACCACGCGCGTGCGCTGCACCTCGCCGGTGTCGGTATCGATCCACTCGCCGGTGATCTGTGCTCGATGCTGATCAAGTCCCATTACGATGCTCACAAGGGGCCTCCTCAAGCTCCACGGTTACCAAGCCTGCGCGGACACACTCCGCGCTTGAGCTGAGAAGGTCCCTACACATCAGAGCGGACGGACTGCTCATGACATCTTTCACTGCCGCCGTTTTTTTCGCGTTACGCGCACCTCCCCAGCGCCAGACGGACGCTGGGGCTGCGGAGCTTCGTGGGGGCTAGACCGGCTGGGCCTCGCGCTCGGTCGCCGCGGCGGTGTCGGCTGCCTGCGCGGGCTCGCTCGCGGGCGCCGGCGCGCTGGCCGTCTCGCTCTCGGCGAGCGCCACGGTCGACTCCATCCGGGCCTCGTAGGCGGCACGGGCGTCGTGGTCGGGCTGCATCAGCACCTGGTCGCCCTTCAGCATGCGCGCAATCCGCTCCATCGCACGGCGTGGGACGAACGCCTGGGAGCGGAACAGCGGACCAAGCGACTTCGGCACGAACACATCGAAGATCCCGAACTGGAGCGCCTCGACGATCCGCACCGCAACGTCCTCGGGCTCAACCGCCTTGAACCCGCGCGTCTCCGGGAGACCCGAGCCAAGCTCGGTGTGCACAACCGTCGGCATCACGACGCTGGTCTCGATGTTGGTGTCGCGAACCTCGGCACGGATCGCCTCGGTGAGACCGACGACGGCGTGCTTGGTGGCGCAGTAGGTGGCGCCGCCCGGGAAGCCGGCCTTGCCGGCGGCCGATGCGATGTTGACGAGGTGGCCGCTGTTACGGGGGATGAAGCGCTCGAGTGCGAGCTTTGAGCCGTAGATCACGCCGTGGAGGTTGATGTCGATCATCCGATGCGCGGTCGCGTCGGTCTCTTCCACGAACCGCCCGATCGGCATGATGCCGGCGTTGTTGATGAGGACATCAAGCGGGCCGAGCTGAGTCTCGACCTCGTTGATGAAGGACGCGAAGCTGGCTTGGTCGGTGACGTCGAGCGGCAGCCCAATCGTCCCGCCGGCGAGTTCCTGCGCAGTGCGCTCGGCGAGCGAGGCCTCGATGTCGCCGATCGCGACGCGCGCGCCCTGCGTGATCAACGCTGCAGCGGTCGCGCGGCCGATCCCGCGGGCGCCGCCTGTGATTGCGACGACACGGCCGGCAAGCGATCGTGGGGCTTTCGCCATAGAACAGTCCTCCTTGAATGTGGTGCGGTGGCCAGGTGGACGGTACCGGGCCGGGGGCCGGCGGGCGTCGCCGATCTCAGGAGGTGCGGCCGCCGAGGATCAGCGGCCGTGCGGACCGGTGTTCGAGCCGCCGCCGTAGCCGGAGCCGTCGCCGGTGCCGGACGATCCCGAGCTACTACCGGCGCCCGAAGCGCCCGATCCGGAGGAGCCCGTGCCGGAACTGCCGGAGCCCGACGAACCCGAGCCCGACGAACCTGAGCCCGACGAACCCGCGCCCGACGAACCCGAGCCGGCGGCGCTGGAATCCCAGCCGCCGCTGCCGCTCGACGAACCCCCGGTGCTGCTCGAGCCGGACGAACCGGAGGAGGCAGTGCTGCGCGAGCCACCTCCCAAGCTGGAGCCCTGGCTGGCCGGCGACCAACCCGTGCTGCTCGATCCACTCGAGCTCGGGGCCGTGGCATGGCTGCTCACGCCCGACGTGCCGCCGCCGCTCAGGTGGGGCGCCGAGTAGCTGCCGGCGCCGCTCTGGCTCTGCCCGTAGGAGTTACTGCTCAACGGTAGGCTCTGGCCGGTATTGGGGTTGGAACCAGGCGTGGACGGCGTGGACGGGGCGACGCTCCGGGTCGAGCTCGTCGAGCGAGCGCCGCCAGTCGAGCTCTGATCGCCGGCACCAAACGCCGAGGGCGCGAGGTAGGGCGGAATCGGCGCGACCGACGAAGTCTGCGGGGAGTGGACGGCATGGCCCGCGACGGTCGAGCCTGTCCCCGGGGCCACAGGGGGAAGGAGCGGGCTCGGAATCAGCGTCGAGGTGAGCCCCTTCGGCGACAGCGGATGAAGCACGGCGATCATCGTCGCAGTGGCTGTGCTCGTCGCGCTGCGCGGCGACGCGCCGCCGATGCGAGCCGCGTAGGAGCCGACCGCGCCGGCGTAATGCGGGGCGGGCGTGCTCCGATAACTCGAGGTCGAGCTCACGCTGCGGCGCGCTTCGGTCCTCACGGCCGGGGCCGGCGTGAACGGAGCGTGGGATGTCAGCTGGTGGGAGCCGCCGAAGCGGAAGCCGGACCCAACCCCGACCTGGAAGTCGTGCACGGCGACGATCGTGCCGGCCGTGCCGACCCCCGCCAGGGCCGCCCCGAGCAGGCCCTTGACGACGCCACCCTTGAGCAGTGAGCCCGCGAACACGCCGCCGCCGCCAGTGGCCGCGCTGACCGTCACGCCGCCGCCCACGGTCGCCGCCAGCACCGTTTCTTTGAGCGCCAGCGTCGGTGCGACCGGGAGCAGGACTCGCAGCTGACGGCGCTGGCGATCGACCTCCTGGCGGAACTCGCGGCAGCCGGCGCATTCGTGCAGGTGCCGGCGCAGGTTGGCGCGCCGCAGCGCGCCGCCGTGAAGATTGGCGAGCTGCTCGCGAATCTCCGCGCAATCGGTCTCGCGCGCAGCGCGGCTTGCTACCAGCGACTCGCGGGCTTGGAACACGAGGGCCTTTACCTTGTCCTTGGGGACCCCGAGCACATCGGCGATCTGCTCGTGGGTGAGCGAGTCCATCTCCGACAGGACGAGCGCCGCGCGCTGCTCGTCGGGCAGGCGCCGCAGGTCGCCGACGAGGTCACGGAGATCCTGGCGGCGCTGCACCTGCGTGGCGAGCCCTTCGGTGGCCGGCTCGTCGAGCTCGCTGAGCGGCTGTTCGCGGCGGGCCCGCAATATCGAGTAGCAACGGTTGCGCGCGATCGTGAACAGCCACGCGCGCAGGTGAATCGGCTTTTGCGAAGAGACAAGGTCGTTGTACGCAGCAAGGAACGTGTGCTGGACGGCGTCCTCGGCTTCCTCGAGACTCCCGAGCATGTGGCGGCAGAACGACAGAATCGCCCGGTGATGGCGGTCGTAGGCGGCTTCGAACGCGGCGCCCTTGCCCTCGCGGACAAGCGCGACGAGACGCTCGTCCGGCGCCACCCGAAGGAGGCGTGACGATGCAATCCCTGAAACCCCTGCCGGCGCCGCTCGAGGCGCCGTTCCAGCTTCCATGTAGAGATTGTGCGCTTTTTCGCCACGAAATGCAAATACTTTTTTGTCGTGTATTTGATCAACGCTCACCGAAAGCAGATGTTGGCCGCTTGGCCAGCCGTTTTATAGCATTGGACCATGCAATCGTTTGCGCCGGCGATCGCTGACCTGAACTGGGCTCGCGGGCGCCAGGACGAGGTGGTATTTGCCGACGTCCGCTGGTACCCCGACGGCCGCTCCGGGCGGGAGGCGTACGACTCCGGGCACATACCCGAGGCCGTGTTCGTCGACCTCGACGCTGTGCTCGCGGGGCCGCCTTCAGCGATCGCGGGGCGGCATCCGCTCCCCGAGCCGGACGCGTTCGCCGCAGGGATGGCAACGCTCGGGATCGGGGACGATGACACCGTCGTCGCCTACGACGACGCCGGCGGCGTGTTCGCCGCTCGACTGGTGTGGATGCTGCGAGCGGTCGGCCATTCGGCGGCGCTGCTCGACGGCGGGCTCGCGGCCTGGGAGGGGCCGCTCGAGACGACCCCACCAAGCCGGCCGCCGGCAAGCTTCACGTCGAGACCGTGGCCGGACGATCGGCTCGCGTCGCCCGGTGACGCGTCGGACCCCACGAACGTGGTGCTCGATGCGCGCGACGGGGCGCGATACCGCGGCGAGGTCGAGCTCGTCGACGCGCGGGCCGGCCACATTCCCGGTGCGCGATCGTTCCCGGCCCGCGAGAACCTCGGCGACGACATGCGGCTGCTCGGAGACGACGAGCTGCGGGGTCGACTGGCGGCGCTCGGCGTC
Organism: uncultured Solirubrobacteraceae bacterium; assembly: GCA_963712675.1. Classification (GTDB taxonomy): domain Bacteria; phylum Actinomycetota; class Thermoleophilia; order Solirubrobacterales; family Solirubrobacteraceae; genus Palsa-465. The sequence goes on along the minus strand of CAVQJF010000008.1, from coordinate 52,631 downwards.
GGGCCCGATACGCCGCTCGTGAGCTACTGCGGCTCGGGCGTGACCGCCTGCCACAACCTGCTCGTGCTCGAGCATCTCGCGCTCGGACACGGGCGCCTGTACCCGGGCTCGTGGTCGCAGTGGTCGGCCGACCCGTCGCGGCCGCTCGCTACAGGCGACTGAGCCGCCGGCTCAGCGTGGCGCCGGCGGGCCGGGTGGCTCGACGATGTCGCGACCGGTCGGTCGCAGCTGATCGTCCAGTTCAAGCTGCCAGAAGTAGCGCGTGAAGCTGACCCCGGCGCGGAACTCGCCGACGTGCGGCTCGATCCGCTCGCCGCGCGCCATCCGCACGATCAGCTCCGGATACGTGCGCCCCGCCAGCGCGGCGTACATCGGCGCCGGGAAGGCGCCGCCGAAGCGGGTGTTGACGTCCGTGATGCCGATGCCGACCTCGGCGTCGCGGAACACCTGAACGGTGCACGGGCCGCGAACGCCGAGCGCCTCGACCACGCGCCGGCCGAGCGCGACGAGGTCGCCGTCGGCGATCACCATCCCCTTGATCGACTCGCCGCCGCGCGACTCGATCATCGTGCGGGGGATCGCATTGAGGCAGCGGGCGTCGAGATCGGACAGGCAGTCGATCGAGAACTCGGGGCCGTCCATCAGCTTCTGGATCATCGTCGGCTCGTCGACGTAGTCGACGAAGAACTCCGCCGCACGGGCGTCGTCGGCGCGGTGAATCGAGCGCGCGCCGGAGCCCTGCCGCGGCTTGACCATCACGGGGAACCCGATCCCCACCCACCCCGGCTCGCCCGGGAGGACCGTCGGCGGCGAAGGGAGCCCGAGACGTTCGAGCAGCAGGTGGGCCTCGTACTTGTCGAACGTCGCGCGGGCGATCTCAGGGTCGGGCACGAAGGCCGGCAGCGCACCGGCGGCGCGGGCGTGAGCGAGCACCTCGATGTCGAGGTCGGTCAACGGCACGACCGCGCCGACGCCATGGCGCTCGCACAGCGCCTGGAGCGCCGGCACGTATTCGGGATCGTCGATCCGCGGCACGGCACAGCGGACGTGGGCCGCGTACTGGGCCGGCGCCAGCGGGTTCGGATCCGCGGCGATCACGGTCGCGTGCTGGGCGAACGCCGACACGATGTCGTAACGCTTGCCGACGCCGGTGAGCAAGACGGCTACGTCTGCCATCCGCCCGTCTCTCCCTTGTAGATCCCGGCGCCCGAGAACACGAGCTTGACGGTCCGGGCGAGGATCTGGAGATCGACCAAGAGCGAGCGGTGCTCGACGTACCAGAGGTCAAGCTCGATCCGCTCCGGCCATGGCAGCGAGGTGCGGCCGTTGACCTGCGCCCAGCCGGTGATACCCGGCTTGACCGCGAGCCGGCCGCGCTGGCGGTCGGTGTACGTGTCGACCTGGGATTGAAGCGTCGGCCGAGGCCCGATCACCGACATGTCACCGCGCAGTACGTTCCATAGGTTCGGGAGCTCGTCGAGCGAGTAGCGGCGCGCGAACGCGCCGACACGCGTGATCCGTGAGTCGCCCTCGGAGATCGCGAGGCCGGCGCCCACGAATTCGGCGCCCTCGTCCATCGTGCGCAGCTTGCAGATCTCGAACCGCCGTCCGTCCTTGCCGACGCGCGGCTGGCGGTAGATCGGGTGACCGGGCGACTCGAGCCGGATCGCGAGCGCCAGCAGCACGACGATCGGCGCCGTCAGGACCGACCCGACCAGGCCGACGGCTATGTCGAGCAGGCGCCTGAACATCAGCGAGTCCCCTCCGCCGGCTCCCAGCCGACCGAGGTGCCGTGGCGGAGCCAGTCCCACAGGCCCGCCGCCAGCGAGGCCGTCGTCAGCACGTAATAGCGGGCGACGAGCAGCGGGCGGGCGGGCAGTGCCGGCGCCAGCAGCGCCGCCGCCACCAGCGCGAGCTGGAGCGCCAGCGCCACCACGTAAACCCAGCCCCGACCGAGCAGCGCGACGTTCGCGGCGAGCGCGATCAGGTGCAGGAACGGCGACAGGTAGCGGAGCACGCGGTGGGAGAAGATCATCAGCGCGTACAGGGGGTCGTACCCGCGCGGCGACAGCATGCCGCCGCGAACGACGATCGGCCAGCCGTGACTCATCATCCGCCGCTTGCGCGCGAACTCGCCCTCGATCGTCGGGACCATCTTCTCGGTCGCGCCGGCGGCCGGCGCGTAGACGGCGAGCCAACCGCGCTTGACGAGGTTGAACGGGAACGACAGGTCGTGGCCCATGATCGGGTCGACGACCACGTACGCCCCCCGCCGCGTGGCGTAGATCGCGCCGTTGCCGCCGGTGACCGAGCTCAGCCGCGACTCGAGCGAGCGCACCGCCATTTCGTAGCGCCAGTAGAGCCCCTCCTGGTTGGTCCCGCGCTCGTTCACGAATCGAACGTCGCCGCACACGTAGCCGACGCGCGGGTCGGCGAACGGCGCCACCAGCGCCGTCAGCGCCCCGGGCTCCCACGACACGTTCGCATCCGAGAACGCAACGACGTCGGCCGACGAGCCCGCGACGGCCGCGTCCTGCGCGCGGATCTTGCCGCCGCGCGGCAGCTCGAGCACGACGTCGGCACCGGCTGCACGAGCCCGTTCGGCGGTCGCGTCGGGCGACCCGTCGCAGGCGACGATCACCTCGAGCAGACCGGCCGGGTAGTCGAGCGCCCGCAGGTTCGCCACGCGCGCCGCGATCACGCTCTCCTCCGCGTAGGCGGCCACGATCACCGACACCGACGGCGGCGCAACGGCGTCCGCCACGGCGCGCTTGCGGCGAGCGGCCGCGAGCAGCCCGAGCAGCGCCGGGTACCCGACGTGGGTGTAGAGGATCAGGGCGACCGACACCCAGAAGACGATTGCGACCACGGTCATCGCGCGGCGGATTGCAGCAGGTCGCCGTACAGCGCGAGCGTCTGGTCCGCGGCGACGGCCCACGAATACGGACCGTCGGCGGCCGCGCGAGCCGCGGCGGCGAGCCCGGCCCGAGCCGCCGGATCGGCGAGCAGGCCGCGGAGGGCGGCGTGGAGCGCCGCCGGATCGCCCGGGGGAACGAGCCTGGCGGCGCCGGTCGCGGCGAGCTCTCCGAAGCCGCCGATGTCGCTCAGCACGACAGGCTTGCCGAACGCAAGCGCCGTCGCGAGCACGCCGGAGAAGTCGAATCGCTCGGTGCGCGAGTACGGCAGCACGACGAGATCGGCCCGATCGAACAGCGCCGCCAGCTCCCCGTCATCGACGAACCGGGGCACCCACCTGACGCTCGACGGAGCAGCCGCGCGCAGCCGGTCGAGCGGCATCATCGCCCTGCCGACGATCCACAACTCGGCGCCGTCGATCCCGCGCCACGCTTCCAGCAGCGTCTCGAGTCCCTTGTACGGTCGCAGCTAGGCCGAAGAACAGTGCGACAGGGCCGGTCGTCGGCGGGAGGGGCAGCTCGCCGGCCTCGATGCGCGTCAGATGATCGAACGCCCCGTGGTGGATCACGTGGACCTTCGCGGGGGCGAGCCCGAGGCGATCGACGAGCTGGCGGCGGCCGTACTCGGAGTGGACGACGACCGCGTCGACGCGGTCGTACAGGCGCCGCTGGGCGCGGGCCTGGCCGGCGCGCGGCTCGCGCGGCAGCAGGTCGTGCGCGGTCAGCACGACCGGCCGGCGCGGCAGCAGCAACCCGTCGAGCCACTGCACGTCGAGCCACTGGAAGTGGACGACGTCGGCGGCTCGAGCGGCGAGCCGGCGGTAGCGGACCATGTCGGGAACGTGCTCGGCGAGCTTGCTCACGCGGCGCGCGTGCGAGCCGGCCGCGCCGCGGGCGTGGCGGTAGAAGCACTCGCGGACCTCGTAGCCGTCCGCGGCCGGAACCGGTCCGTACGCGAACTCGCTCGTGATCAGCTCGACGGACGCGCCGGCGCGTGCGAGCGCCGCCGACAGCGCGTGGTCATATGGCGGAGTGAAGGCCGAGGGGTCGACGACGTGGACGCGCATCAGCGCTCCCGCACGCTGTTCGACATCCGCAGGCCGACAAGCTCCTCCAGCCCGAGGATCACATCCAGTCCGAGGAACAGGACGCGATCACGCCGCGACGGTGGTGGCACGGCGGTGGCACCAGGGATACCCGCCCCGCGGCGCGGCCTGCGGCGCAGCACGCGCGCGAGCGCAGGCTCCGGCGTGAAGCCCTCGTAGCGCCGCGCGAGCCAAGCCCTCCCGGCGGCATACGCCCGCCACTGGCGCCGGAGCTCGCCGACTGTCGCACGGTAGTGGTGCGCCACTCGGGCCGGTCGGGGCTCGAGCAGCCACCCCGCCTGCTGCAGGCGCCAGCTGAAGTCCGTGTCCTCGCCGGCGCGTACCCCCTCGACGAAGCCGCCGAGCGCTTCGAACGCGGCACGGCGCACGAGCAGGTTCGCCGCCACCGCGCGGGGAAGGTACGAGTGAGCGAGGTGCGCCTGCTGGCCGAGGAAGTTGCGCGCCGACGCGTACCGCTCGGCCAGCGAGTGCGGATCCGAGGCCGGGACGACGACGCCGGCGAGCGCGCCGACGCGAGCGTCGACCGGCGTCGAGAAGTACTGATCGAGCAGATCCGGAGCGGGCTCGCAGTCGGCGTCGAGGAACAGGATCCAGTCACGCTGGGCGTGTGCGGCGCCGACGTTGCGAGCGTGGGCCGGCGAGGACTCGCCAACTGCTCGGACGACCTCGACCCTGGACACGTCGACGGCCACGCCCGAGTTGTCCGACAGGATCAGCTCATCGCCCGACCGCGTCTCAAGGCTGCGCAGCGCCGCGACCGCTCCGAGCGCGGCGTCGGCGCCGCCCGCGAACGGCATCACGACGCTGACCGGCGGGCGGGTCACCGGGTGGCGACCTTGGCCCGCAGCCACGTCAATGCCCCGCGCGCCCGCGTCAGCTCCTGCTGGTGCGCGAACCCAGTCGCGAACAGCAGTGCCGGAATCGCCGCAAAGACCGCGGCCCGGGCGAGAAAGCCGACGGCTCCATGGGTTGGGAGCGCCAAATCACCGGCGGCCGCAAGGCCGCCCATAATCAAAATGATCTGCGCCAGCCGCCGCCACTCAAAGACGACCTTGAAGGCGCGACGGACCAGCAGGTGCATGACGCCGAGCATCACCACGTAGGCCCCCGCGAGCGCGAGGCCGCCGCCGGCAATCCCGATCTTCGGCACCAGCAGCACCAGCAGCAGGACGTTGGTCACGAGGCCCGCGAGCGCGGCCGGGAAGTTGCGGGTCGTGACGTTCGCGCGGCCGGCGACGACGAGCAGGATCACCCACAACCCGTACATCGCCCAGCCGAGCGCGACCCAGGGCATCGCGCGGTACGCCGAGAAGTACGTGTGCTTGACGAGCAGCCGCAGCATCCAGCGGCCCTCGAGCGCGATGCCGGCGACGACCCACCCCGAGACGAGCACCCAGTACGTCGTCATCAGACCGTAGAAGCGCGCTGCCTCGTCGTCGTCCTTGATCGAGTAGGCGAGCGGCGGCCACGCGTACATGAATGCGCGCACGAGGAACGCGATGATGCCCGCGAACTTCATCGCGACCGCGTACACGCCGGCGCTCGCGAAGCTCCGCTCGTGTGCGATGTAGAAGCTGTCGACGATGCTGAGCGCGTAGACGGATGCCTCGGCGGGGACCGTCGGAAGGCCGAAGCGGAGCAGCTCGGGCAGCGCTTGACCGCCGTGGCGTCGCGGCCACAGACGCTTTCGCATCGTCCACCAGAGCGCGATCAGCACGATCGTCGAGGCGCCGTAATTCCCGATCAGGAGGCCGCGGGCGCCGAGCCCTGCCCCGACGACGAGGATCACCGAGCTCGCGATCGTCAGCCCGACGTTCGTCAGCGACGCGATCATGAACGTGCGCAGCCGCTCGTCGACGCGCAGCAGGCTGTAGCTCAACTCGAGGTTCGTGAACGTCCACAGTCCGAGGTCCGCGAGCCGCAGGTCCGTCGGGTCGTGGTGGGAGAGGATCACGTGCGACAGCGGTGAGGCGAACACCGCCACGAGCGCCGCGGCGATCGTCGTCGTAATCAGCAGGAAGGTGACCGCGCGGCGGGCGAGCGCGTCGCGGCGAGCGGGGTCCTCGTCGGTGTAGTAGAAGCGCAGGAAGGCCTCGATCACGCCGAACCGCACGAGGATGCTGATCAGAATCCCGCCGTTCGTCAGCACGGTGACCAGGCCGTAGCCCGAGGTGCTGATGTAGCGCGTGTAGACCGGCAGCAGCAGCACCGCGATGAACTTCGAGACGATGTCCGCCACCTGATACGCCCCGAGCGCGCGGATCAGGCGCGTGAAATAGGCGCTCACGTCAGCGGCCGAGGACCTGCCACAGGCGATTGACGAACTCCTGCGCGTCGACGTCCCGTCGGAGACTCGAGCTGAAGCCGGCCAATCCGACCTCCACGACGATGCCGCTGCCGAGGTGGTAGCCGACGATGCTCAGCGATGCCGTCGTCGGGCCCGCTGCCGAGGGGGGCTGGGACGGTGGAACGATCGGCTCGTACGAACCGAAGCCGGGAAACGCGAGCGACGTGCCGCTGAAGATCCCGAGGCCGTCGGTGATCACCGTGATCAGAGCGCTGGTGTGGACGAGGGCGCTCGCCGGGCGAGCGCCGAGCGCGTCCGTTGCCGACGGCGGGGTCGGCGCGAGCGCCTCGGGACCCTGGCTCGTGTTCTGGATCGTGACGCGACCGCGGAGCGAGTCGATCCCGAGCGACACCACGTGCCCCCCATGCTGCACGTAGGACTGGAGCAGCGCGACGAACGAGGTCGGGAGCCAGCGCTCGGTGCCCGCGAACACCACGGCCTTGTACGCGGTCAGCGGCGGCCCGACGCCGCTGATCAGCGCGACGTCGGTCGTCAGGTCGTAGCCGAGGTGGGACTTGTCGAGGTATGCCAGCAGCGCTGACTCGTCGCCGAGGCCGGCCGGGAGACCGGAGGCGAAGGGGCGGTCGAGCCGGATCCCGACGCCGGCTGCAAGCGTGTTCACAAGCCCGTCGCCGTCATCGTCGACGGGGTTCTCGCCCTGCCACGTGAGCGCCGGCAGCACCACCAGGATCCGCTGGCGCGCGGCCGACCGTGGTCCGCTTGCGACGAGCGGCACGGCCGTGCGGTTCGTCCCGGAGCGGATCGCGAGGACGTACAGGCCCGGCCGCTTCGGGGGCAGCTTGACGGCCAGGCTCGGCGTGCCCGGTCGACGGCTGCGGCCCTTGCTCAGCAGCTTGCGGGCCCCGTACGGCGCGAGCGTCCATGCGTAGGGCCGGGTGCGCGAGTCGACGTCGACGATCGCCGTCGTGCCGGCGGCGACCGGGTCGAGCGACGGCTGCGCCGCGAGGTAGCGCACCGTGACGCCGGCGTGCGGCGTTGACCCGGGCGCCGGCGGCAGCGCGATCGGGAAGCGCCCGGTGTTACACGCCAGGTCGGTGGTCTGCAGACCGATCAGATAAGTGCCGGCGGGCGCGGGGACACCGGCGATCGTCCCGTCCCAGGTCGCCTGCTTCGGGTGGCGCTTGGTCTCGAACGAGTCGACGAGCCGCGGGGCGCCGGGAATGTCGGTGCGGTAGATCTGCACCAGGGAGCGGAAGTCCTCGTTACCGCGGAAGCGGATCGTGACCGGCGTCGAGCCGTCCGGGATCAGGTTCGGCGAGACGCTTGTGATGACCGGTCGCGGCGGGGTTGTCCGGACGTGGATCGCCCCGCCGACGATCACCGTCCGGCCCTCATTGATCAGTGCGACCCGGAAGTGGTAGATGCCATCGGGGGCGACGGCGCCGTCGGCCTCGCTGCCGTTCCAGACGAAATCGGTGCGCACCTTGCGCGGCATATGGCGTCCCGACGCGATCGTCTGCACGATCGCGCCCTCGTCGTCGACGACGTACACATTGATGTCATCGGCGCGATAGAGATAGAACGACATGTGCGTCGCGCGGTGGCCGACGCCCTTGCACACACCTCCGTCGACCGGACTGATCCACCCCGGCGCGGGCTTGGGAAGTCCCCCGACAAGCGGCGTCGTGACCTTCAGGTGCTGGGTAACGAAGAACGCCGCCACGGTTGCGACGACGAGCGCTGCGAACACGTACAGCGGGAACCGCTTCACAGCTCCACCAGCGCCACGTTCGGGATCTCGAACTCGTGGAACGCATCGAGCCCGCGCGGGTCGGCGCGGCACAGCGTCACCCTGATCGCGCCGCCGTGGCAGACGACCAGCGCCGGCGGCTCAGCGGCGGCCTGGATCTCGTCGAGCGCGGCGGCGACACGATCTGATTGCTCGCGCAGTGACTCGCCACCGGGAAAGCGGAACTGCTCGCCGGCGCGCAGCCAGGCGGCGTAGCCGTCGGGATCCTCGCGCTCGACCTCAATGAACAGGCTGCCCTCCCAGTCGCCGCGATTCGCTTCCCTGAGGCGGGGATCGAGGCGAGGTTCAAGCCCGATCCGGGCCCCGACGATCTCCGCGGTCTCCCTCGCTCGACTCAGGTCCGAGGACCACAGCGACCGGATCCCACGTGGCGCGACGCGATCCGCCAGCTCCGCCGCCTGACGGCGCCCAGTGGCGTTCAGGGGCGTATCACTGAAACCCTGAACGCGGATCGGCGGGATGTTGTCGTCGGTCTCGCCGTGGCGCGCGAGCAGGATCCCCCGCCCGCCGCTGCTCACTGCCGGTCCCGCGCGCCGGCCGCGATCGCCGCGCAGGTCCTCATGTGTGCGCCGCCTCGCCGGCCGTGTCGAACCGCAGACCGAGTCGGATCGTCTCGAGCGACAGGACGTCCTCGGGCGGGATGTTGCCGAGGTTGACGTTGGCGCCGAAGCGGCGGACGAACCACACCTGCTGATCCTTGCGCGGCGCCTCGAACAGGAGCTTCCCGACGTCGATCGCGTGGGCGATCTCGTCGACCAAGCCCATCCGCACCTCGCCGTCGTGGCGAAAGATCCCGACGGTTCCGCTCTCGCGAGCTTCGGCGATCACCTTCCACGCGCCGGCCTCCAGCTCGGTTTCGATCTGCTCGACCCACCGGTACGGGGCCATGATCTGCGTGTCGTCCTTGGAGCCGACCTCGGACAGCACGGTGAACTCCTTGGCGAGCTGTTCGATCAGTTCGAGCTTGCGCTCGTGCGCAATCGTGATCGTGCCGTCCGAGAGCTCGATGTGGCCGACCTCGAGCTTGTGCAGCCAGGCCGTCAGACGGTCGAGCCTGTCCTGGGCAATCGCGAGCTCCGTCAGCGTGCCCCCGAACACGACGGGGATCCCGTGCTCGCGGTAGCGCTTGAGCTTGGGCTTAAGGTTCTCGGTCGCGAGCGCCGTTCCCCATCCGAGCTTGACCAGGTCCACCGCCTCGCCGGCGACCTCGATCAGGCCATCGATGCCGGCGATCGGCAGCCCCCGATCCAGGACGTGGGTGACGCCTTGCTGCCGGGGCTTAGAGCTCCGTTCCGGGAGGTCGAGAAGGTCCTTCATTCGCAGCGAGCGGTCTACTTCGCGAGGTCTTGGCCGACCGTCACGACCACCTGGACCGTGCACGAGGGTGCCTGCGGACATGCGATCGCCTGCGTACTCGAGTCGATTGGCTGGACCGCGGAGGACGCGAGCTTCAGCGATTTCGCAACCGCAGCCCCAGCACGCTGGTGGCCGGGCAGGTACATGACGACGGTCGAGGCCTGCGTCTGGTTGGCCGCGTTGGTCGTCGGCCCGCGCTGGTAGCCGAAGCCCGCAAGCTGTCCTGACAGGCGCGCCGCGGCGCCGGACGTGGCTGTGCCGTTCAGAACCGCGACCGTCACGGCGCTGGTGTTGAACGACTTGGCCTTGGCGCGGTGACGTGCGGATGGCACATTCGTGGTCTGGGTCCCGCCGGTCGACGCTGTCTTACCGCCACCGCCGGAGGTGACGATCAGCAGCACGACCACGACGACCGCCACTCCGAGCAGCGTGAGCAGCAAGACGACGCCGCGCCCGATGCGGGAGGGCGACCGCGGCGGCGCCGGGCGGCGCAGGGCCGGCGCGGCCGGACGCGTCTGGGCGGCTCCGCCAGGACGCAACTGAACCCGGGGCAGCGGTTCTGGCGCGGGCTCCGACGGCGTGAGCTCCAGCGGCGCGGGCTCCAGCGACGCGGGGGCCCCTACCGGCGTCGGATTGGCGAGCGCGACCGCGGCTTCCTCGGAAGTGCCGTTTGTGCCCCGACCAGGACCGTTCGAGCCCGCCGCGCCGAACGCCGCGCTGCCGGCGGCGGTCGCCGGTGGCGGGGATGGCGGGGATGGCGGGGATGCGGTCGCAGGGGACACCGGCGAGGCGACCGCCGCGGGCGCCGGAACGGGAATCAAGCGGGTGGCGGCGCTCAGGGCCGGGGCGCCGACGCCGGCGGGCGCGGCCGGTAGCGCGGCAGAGGCGGCCACGACCGCCTGGGCGGGTCCTGCCCCGGCCGACGCGGCCATGGCGCCGGCGGGCTGCGCCGCGGGCGCATGCGGCGCGATCCCGGCGCCGGGCGCGGCCGGATTGACGAGCGGGCGTGCACTGGGGGCGGGGCGCTGAGCCACGGCGGATGCGGGCCTGACGGCCGGTGCGCGGGAAGCTTGGGCGAGCCGCACCTCGAGCTGGGCGGCGTGCTGCTCGGCCTCGTCGGCGCGATCGCGGAGCGTCGTTGTCTCTCGCGCCTGGGCGAAATAGAGCAGCACGAGAATCGCGAGCCCGATGATCGAGGCGAATCCGGCGTACGAACCCACCGAGTTGACGAAGTGGTGGATCGAGAAAGCGAAAGGGATGTGCGCCATGTCTCGGGGCCTCAGTCTACGATGAGGTCCGGGCGCCTGAACCGCCGGCCGGGGACATGCGCGCGACCGCGAGGCGCGACACCTGGTCGGCGAGCGCTGCGGCGTCGCCCTCGAGCACCAACAGGTTGATTTCGGCAAACGTCCTCTCGACCCACGCGGGATCGAGCGGCTCGTGCTCGGCGCGCACGATTTTCTGCGCCGGAGTCGGCTGCGGGCGCTCGTACGGGTTGAACAGGTCCTCGTGGAGCTTCTCCCCCGGGCGAGCGCCGACCGTCTCGATCGCGATGTCCCGCTCGGGCTCGAGCCCGGAGAGACGGATCATCGTCTTGGCGAGGTCGACGATCTTGACGGGATCGCCCATTTCCAGCACGTACACCTGACCGCTGCCCTCGCCGCCGCTCGCTTCGCTCAGCGATCCCGAGCGGATGATCAGCTGCACCGCCTCCGGGATCGTCATGAAGTACCGGCTCATCCGCTCGTCGGTGACGGTCACAGGGCCGCCAGCGGCGATCTGGCGGCGGAAGATCGGCACCACCGAGCCCGAGGAGCCGAGCACGTTCCCGAACCGGACGGTCGAATACGTCGTCTCCGGGTGCCTGCGCGCAGCCGCCTCGATCGCCCATTCCGCGAGCGCCTTGGAGGCGCCCATCACGGTCGCCGGCTTGACCGCCTTGTCGGTCGAGACGAGCACCAGCCTGCCGACGCCGAGCTCGCCGGCGATCCGGGCGATCAGCCTGGTCGCGAGCGCGTTGTTGCGGATCGCCTCGACGGGGTTGAGCTCCATCATCGTCACGTGCTTGTAGGCGGCCGCGTGGAAGATCACCGACGGGTGGTGCTCGGAGATCACCTCGCGCATCCGCTCCTCCTCCTTGCAGTCCGCCAGCACCGGCACGGCGATACGCACGTGACGATCCTCTTCGAGCTCGCGCAGGATCTCGAACAGGTTGTCCTCGGCGTGGTCGACAAGGATCAACTTCCGCGGACCCACTCGCGCGATCTGACGGCACAGCTCGCGGCCGATCGAGCCGCCCGCGCCGGTGACCAGCACGACCTCACCGGCGAGGTACGCGCCGACCCGCTCGAGCTCCATCAGCACCGGTTCCCGGCCGAGCATGTCCTCGACCCGGACCTCGCGCAGCTGGCGAGTCACGTTCATCTGCCCGGAGCCGTCCCGGATCAGCTCGAACACCGTCGGGAGGGTCCTGATCGGGATCCCGCGATCGCGACACGCAGCCACAACCCGGGCGCGGAGCGTCCCCGGCGCCGACGGGATCGCGATCACGACCTCATCGGGCTCGACCTCGTCGAGGACCCGCGCGAGGTCGGCCGCGGTCGTCGTGCCGAGCACCCGGAGTCCGTATTCGATCTTGATCCCCTGCAAGCGCGGGTCATCGTCGACGAACCCGACCGGACGGAGCCGCAGCGTCGGGTTACGGACGAGCTCGCGCGCGACCAGCACGCCGCCGTTGCCGCCGCCGACGATCAGCACGTCGCGGGCGCCCTTGCCGAGCCGGAAGCTGGTCGTGCGAACCCGGCCCTCGACGACCAGGTGGACGAGGAACCGGGCGGCGACCAGCAACGCGAGCGTGAGCAGGAAGAACAGCGCGATCACGCTGGCCGGGAGCGTCACGGCGGTCTTGGTGAAGCCGCTCTTGTGCTGGTGCAGGACGCCGAACGTGGGGGTGATCTGCTCGACCGGATGTGCCAGCGTGATCACGCCGACGACCAGCAGCGTCGTGACCACCACCGCCTTCGCGACGGCCTCGTAGTCGCGCTGGCCGACGAACGTCCACAGCCGCTGATAGACGCCGAACGCGCCCAGCACCACGAGCGTCACCGGCACGACCCACGGGATCGTGGCGGTCAACAGATGCTCGTAGCGCGCGTTCGGGCCATGGAAGCCCGACGGGAACCTCAGCCGAAACGCGAGGAAGTAGGCAAGCGCGACCAGCACGCCGTCCACCACGAGCTGTGGCAGCGAATGACGGTGAACGGGGAAGGCCGCGGATCTGACCCGGCGGCGCATGCGGCCGCCATTCTAGGCGGGATCGCCGATGCACGGGGGTGGCGCGATTCACCGCCCGAATGTGCGGTCGGCTGGCCGGCGGCACAGGTTCCAGGCGAGGGTGGCGCCGGGGTTGGGGCGCGGCGCGTCGTCGGTCGCCTTCCGGGTGGCGCTGGGGACACCTTCGTAGCGAGACAAAAGGCGCACTGAAACGGGCAGGGGCTGAGGCCGCCCCAGGAATCCGCCCTGGCGTGGTCGTGACCGAAGAAACCTCCGCCACACGGAGGAAACCTTGGATCAAACGCGGTGCGGGGCAGACGCACCCCATAACCACGGTTTTCATGGAATCCGGTGCGTCGTTGGAGCGGGTTACCTTCCTCCCTTCACTGCCGCCGTTTGTCTCGCCACGAAGTTGCCCGCGACGTCTCAGGGACCGGGGGCGGATTAGCGGGCGACGCTGAGCAGCAGCTCCGTGATCACGGCGGGATCGCGCCGGACCCGGGGGGCGACGCGGCGCCGGACCCGGAGCCGGGGCGCTTGGTGAGCGCAACGTCGTCGGGCGACGTGAGGCGCTGGAGCCGCCCGTCGGCGATCAGCCGCTCGTCGACCGCGCCGAGGCGACCCTCGAAGACCGTGAACACGGGTGTGCCGAGCGCCACCGCCTCGCGGTTCATCGTCCCGCCGGCGGACACGACCACGTCGGCGTAGAAGATCAGCGACTGCGCGTCGATCGCCTGCTCGGGGACGATGAAACCGCTGCTTCGCTGCAACTCGGCGCGCTGCTCGGGGGTCCGCGGCAGAACGACCGTTTGCGAGCCTCGCAGCCGTTCGAGCACGGAGCCGAACAGATCGTTCTCGAAGCGGTGGTAGAGCGACACGGCAGGCGGCGTGCGGACGACGGCGATCGGCCGCGTGGCGTCGAGCCCGAGCTCGCCGACGACGGCTGGGTTGGGTTCGAAATCCGCCAGGTAGTACTCCTCCTTCAGGCCCTCATAGGGGCGCAGCTTCCCGCGCGCGCCGTACCTGTAGAGCCGCTCCGGCGGAATCGCGTCGGGGACGACGACCGAGCGCGCCAGCCGGCAGTTGACGTTGTGCTGCACGGTCGCCCACTCGTAGTCGAACATCGTCGAGCACGGGATCCGGAGCATCGATGCGGCGATCGTGACGTCGTTGGAGCCGTGCCCGAGCGCCAGCTCGAAGCGTCGGCCGCGCGCCCAGCGGGTCAGCTCGAATGACCGGTCGACGAGGCCCCGCGCCTTCGCAGCGAGACCGCCGCCGCGGTGGCGGCCGATCGTCGTGTGGGCGATGCCGAACCGGTCGCAGAGGCCGAGCGTCTGCGCGAAGTCACGGGCCGTCACGTCGACCTCGTGGCCCTCGGCCTGCAGCTGCTCGATCACGGGCCGCAGCACGAGCACGTGCGGCGAGTTGGTGAGGTCGATCCAGACCTTCACGGGCGGGCGGCGGCGATGCCCGCGAGCGCTGCGACGACCTCGTCCGCCTGTGCATCGGCCAGCACGGCGCTGATCGGCAGCGCGAGGTTCGTCCGGCCCAGTTCGTCGGTCGCCGGCAGCATCGGCGTCCCGGCCGCGAAGGGTCGCATCGACTGCTGTTGGTGGATCGGCGTCCGGTAGTAGGCCCGGGCGCCGATGCCGGCGTCCAAGAGCGCCGCCAGCAGGTGGTCGGGCTCTGGATGCGTGACGACGTACAGGTGCCAGGCCGGCTTGGCCCCGTCCGGGACCGCCGGCAGGGTTACGTGCTCGGCGAGGCCGGCCTCCCGATACGCGCTCGCGCCCGCGCGGCGGCCGTCGCACCAGCCGTCGAGCTCCGGCAGCAGCACCCGGAGGATCGCGGCCTGGAGTTCGTCGAGGCGCGAGTTGTAGCCGACGAACTCGAACGACCGCTTGTCGCGCGAGCCGTGGAACCGCAGCGTCCGCGCCAGCTCGGCGACGCCGTCGTCGTCGGTCGCGATCGCGCCGCCGTCCCCGAAGCAGCCGAGGTTCTTCGACGGGTAGAACGAGAACGTGGCGGCATCGCCGAGCGCGCCGGCGCGGACGCCGCCGAGCGACGCGCCGGCCGCCTGCGCGGCGTCCTCGAGCACGGGCAGCCCGAACTGTGAGCGCAGCTCCGGCGTGGGCGCGGGCAGGCCGAACAGGTCGACCGAGACGATCGCCTTCGTCCGCGCGGTCAGCGCCGCGCGAACCGTGTCGACCGTGACGTTGCGAGTCGCGAGATCGACGTCGCAGAAGACGGGAACCGCGCCGGCGGTCACGACCGCCTCGGCGGTCGCGTAGAACGTGAACGACGGGACCACGACCTCATCGCCGGGCCGCACACCGAGCGCGCGCAGCGCGATCGTGATCGCGTCGGTGCCGTTTGCGACCCCGACGACGTGGCGGACGCCGAGGTAGGCGGCGAACTCCGCCTCGAACGCCCGTAGCTCGGGGCCGAGGATGAAGGCGCCGCGGTCGAGCACTTCGGCGATACGCGCGTCAATCGCCGCCCGCAGCGGCGCCAGTGGCGAGGCGGTATCGAATAAGGGAATCCCCATAAAAACGACGTCTGACTCTACCGGCGACGCCCGCTACTCTTGGCCGCCCTTGCTCGCGCTCGCGTCTCTGACACAGCCGCTCGTCAACCTGGCCACCAACCTGATCGGAGATCTCGGGCTGGCCGGCGTCACGCTGCTGATGACGATCACCGGAGTGATCGGCGTGCCTGGCACGGAGCCGACGATGCTGTTCGCGGGCTTCGATGTCTACAACCACACCCTGTCGCTGCCGGGAATCATCGTCGCGGGCGTGATCGGGGACGTGCTCGGAGGCTCGATCGCCTACGCGATCGGCTACTACGGCAGCCGCGAACTGGGCGAGCGCCAGGGGTCGAAGCTCCACATCAGCCAGCGCAAGCTCGACCGTGCGCACATGTGGTTCGAGCGCTACGGCGCGCCGACGGTGTTCGTATCACGCTTCATCCCCGTGGTCCGAGCCGCGTTCCCATACGCCGCCGGGGCCTCGAAGATGCCGTACGTGCGGTTCGCCGTGCTGGCTACGCTCGGCTCGATCGTGTGGGTCTCCGGACTCGCCGTGCTCGGCCGGGAGGTCGGGAGCAACTGGACGAGCTGGCGCCACCACCTGGAGTACGTCGACTACGTCGGGGCAGCACTGGTCGTAGCAGCGATCGTGTATCTGATCGTGCGCCGCAACCGCCCGGAGCGGGGCGACCCGGCCGTCGATGCCATCTCGAAGTAGCGACGCGCCGCAATCCCTCCGAATCGGTCAGGCGCTCGCGCTCGGGACGCTCCACGGGCCGGCGGAACTGCTGCCGATCTCCTCCTCGGGCCACATCGCGCTGATCCCGTGGCTGCTGGGCTGGGACTACGTCGAGCTCGATCACGAGCTGCGAAAGTCGTTCGAGGTCGTGCTCCACGCGGGCACGGCCGCGGCGCTGCTGATCACGCTGCGTGACGAGGTCGACGAAGCGGTGCACGGCCTCAACTACCGCCGGCTGATGCTGATCGCGCTGTCGTTCGCGCCACCGGCGCTGGTCGGGTTCACGCTCGAGCGGCCGATCGAGCGGCGGCTCGGCACCCCGCCCACGATCGCCGCCGGCCTGATCGCCGGCGCGCTCGCGATGGCGTGGGCGGACCGCGCCCCCCAGCGGCGCCACCATGAGGACGCGGGGCCTCCGGACGCTCTATGGCTCGGGCTCGCACAGGCTTGCGCGCTGATTCCCGGCGTATCTCGCAACGGCGCAACGCTGGCGGCAGCACGGCTGCGCGAATTCACGCGTGAGGACGCGAACCGGCTGTCGCGCCACGCAGCGTTGCCCGTGATCGTGGGCGCGACAGCGCTCAAGAGCGTCCGGCTGCGCAAACGCGGATTACCGCCGCGCGCCGGCGTCCCGTTCGCGGCCGGAGCGCTCGCCTCGTTCGTGTCGACGCTCGGCTCCACATGGTTGATCCATCAGGTCGAGCGCGACCGGTCACTGCTGCCGTATGCGGGCTATCGCGCGGCGCTCGGCGGAATCGTGTTCCGACGGCTCGCAAAACGCCGCACAGCGGGTCCGGTCGATGCACGAGAATGAACCTGTGAGCACCCCGAACACGTACGCGGCGGCAGGCGTCGACACGCAGGAGGCCGATCGCGGGGTCGCCGCGCTCGTGGAGGTCCTGCGCGGCATCGATCCTGGGCGGCCGTCCGTGACCGTGCCGCTGCCGGGCCACTACGCGAGCGTGATCCGCGTCGCACCCGGTCTCGGAATCGCGCTCGCGACGGACAGCGTCGGGTCGAAGGTGATAGTCGCCGAGCAGGCGGGCCGGTTCGACACGATCGGCATCGACTGCGTGGCGATGAACGTCAACGACCTGATCTGCGTCGGCGCCGAGCCGCTGGCGCTGCTCGACTATGTAGCCGTCGAGCGCGCGTCCGAGCCGATGCTGCGAGAGCTCGCCGTCGGCCTCCGCGCCGGCGCCGAGGCGGCGGGCGTGGAGATCCCGGGCGGCGAGGTCTGTCAGGTCCCCGAGGTGCTGCGCGGCCACCCGTCGCCGTACGGATTCGACCTCGTCGGCTCGGCGTTCGGGACCGTCGCGCTCGACGCGATCATCGACGGCTCGGCGTGCCGTGCCGGCAACGCGCTGATCGGGTTGCCGTCCTCGGGCGTGCACTCGAACGGCGTCACGCTCGCGCGGCGCGTGCTGACGGACCTGCGCGAGGTGCCGGCCGAGCTCGGCGGCCTGAGCGTCGCCGACGTGCTGCTCGAGCCGACCACGATCTACGTGCGAGCCGTGCTCGCGCTGCTCCGCTCCGGACTCGCGGTCCACGGCCTCGCCCACATCACGGGCGGGGGCGTCCTGAACCTCTTGCGGATCGGCGCCGGGGTCGGATACGAGATCTCCGAGCCGCTGCCGGTGCCGCCGGAGTTCGCGCTGATCGCGTCGCGGGGCGACGTGCCGGCCGCGGAGATGTGGGAGGTGTTCAACATGGGCTGCGGCTTCTGCGTGGTGGTCGCGGCGGAGGCGGCCGACGCCGCGGTGGCGCTGCTCGCCGAGCACCACCCCGGCACCGCCGTGATCGGACGGCTAACCGACGACGGCCGGGTCAGCCTGCCCGGGCTCGGGCTCGCCGGCGATCGCGCGGGGCTGTCGGCGACGGCTTGACCCGAGCGCCACGGCGGCCAGCACGACGATCGAGACATCGGCGCCGATCCGGAAGCGGCTGTTGCCCCAGCCGGGCGCGCTGATGAGGAGCGTCGTCCACACTGGCGCGAGCAGCAGCCAGCGCCGTCCCCGGAGAGCCGGGGCGCGCCCGAGCGCCACGGCGGCCAGCAGCAACAGCGGGTAGTACATGACGAGCCCGAGCGCGTCGAACCACTTGCGGCGCGGCTCGTGGTTGCCGATCCGCAGCGGTTGCCAGAAGCTGAACGTGCGCAGGACGCGGACCGCGGCCACGAGCACGGCTCGCGCCGGGTGGTGCTCGATGTACCTGAACCCCGGCGTCGCCGAGGCATCGCCGATCAGCAGCTGGTGGTGGGTGCGGGCGCGCGCCAGGCACTGCAGGCTCCACCAGCCGATGTCGTTGCCGTAGTACGTGTCGTGGCAGTTCGAGGCCGGGATCACCGTGTCGTAGTTCGCCGCCAACTCGAGCTTCCCGAACACGACCTCGTTGCGGATCACCCATGGCGCCCCGACGAGCGCCGCGGCGCCGAGCACCGCGAGGATCCGCACGATGCTGCCCGCCGCCGGCGCGAAGACCGCGGGCAGCGCCAGCAGCGCCACCAGGAACACGGCATCGGTTCGGGTCAGGATCGCGAGCCCGAGGACCGCGCCGATCGCTGCCGAGCGTCGCGCCGTCGGTGCGCGCAGGAGGTCGGTCGCGAGCACCAGCGCGACCACGATGAGGAGCACGTACAGGGGCTCGGACATCACCGACCCGTCGGCGGTTATGAAGGGCGGATAGACGGCCGCGATCGCGCTCGCGGCCAGCCCGGCTCGCTCGCTGCCGCCCGACAGACGCCGGCCCAGCACCCCGAGCAGCCCGACCGACAGCGACCCGAGCACCAGCCCCACGAGCCGCTGCGGAAGCAGGTGGACCCCGCCCAGCAGCGCAACCACCGACAGCAGCAGCGAGTACAGCGGCGGGTGCAGCGCGGTCTCGTAGGCGTGGCCGAAGATCCGGCGCTCGTAGAAGTGGCCCTGCGCGATCAGGTTCGCCGCCGAGTGGTAGAAGCTCGCGTCCCCGCCGACTCCGACCGGCTCGGAAGCGATCACGAAGATGTAGAAGAGCCTGACCCCGAGCGCGGCCACGGACAGCAGACGAGGCGGCCGGTATATGTCCGAGGGAGGAGTTGGAATAACTCGAGGAATGCGCGAGTTGTCTACCACGACCCGCGCATCGTCGCGGTCAGAGATGATCGGTGTAGTAAGGGACATGGACGACGGGCATGTAGCGCAAAATAGAGGTCTGTAGATGAGCGCGATCCTCGGAACGACCCTGAGCGGCCGCTACCGGTTGGAGGCCCGGATCGGCGCGGGCGGAATGTCGACGGTCTACCGGGCGCTCGACGAGACCCTCCAGCGCCAGGTCGCGATCAAGCTGTTGAACCGAGAGGTCGCGAGCGACTCCGACGCGCTCGAGCGGTTCCGGCGTGAGGCGAGAGCGGTGGCGCAGCTCGCCATCCACACTCGTCGGGGTGATCGACGCCGGCGAGGACGAGAGCCGGCCCTACATCGTGTTCGAGTACGTCGAGGGCGAGACGCTGAAGGAGCGGATCCGTCGCGTCGGCAGGCTGCCGATCGCCGAGGCGGTGGCGTACGCGATCGAGATCGCGCGGGCGCTCGGGGCCGCGCACGCGCGCCACATCGTCCATCGCGACGTCAAGCCCCAGAACGTGCTGATCGACGAGGAGGGCTCGGCGAAGGTGACCGACTTCGGGATCGCACGGACGCTCGACGAGGAGGGGCTGACCGCAGACGGCCGCGTGCTCGGGACGACCGACTACGTCTCGCCCGAGCAGGCGCTCGGCCAGCCGGTGACCGGCCAATCCGACCTCTACTCGCTCGGCGTCGTGCTGTACGAGATGCTGACCGGCGAGGTCCCGTTCAAGGGCGAGAACCAGGTCGCCGTCGCGATGAAGCACGTCCGCGAGATCCTGCCTGACGTGCAGACCAAGCGGGCCCCGGTATCCGCGGCGCTGGCGGCGGTCGTCGATACCGCGACCGCCAAGCGCCAGGGCGACCGCTACGCGGACGACGTCGAGTTCATCGCGGACCTGGAGGACGCGCTCGCGATCGAGACCGCCCGTGCCGGCAGCGCCACCGGCGAGGTCACGACCGTGCTGCGGACACTGCCGAGCACCGCTCAGCGGCGAGTGCCGTTCCGCGTCCGCCACCGCATGATCACGGTCCCTGATGGTGCTCGTCGTGCTCGCCGCGATCGCCGGCGGAGCAGTGTGGCTCGCGACCCGCACACATCACGGAACCGGCAAGCTGAGCGCGCCGCCGCCGCCGGCCGCGCCGTCACAGGTGCAGCTGTGCAGCCTCGTGCGCGCACGGGTACAACCCGCTCGGGTCGCCGACCGACGAGCACCCCGACGCGCCGCTCGCGATCGACGGCAACACCGACACGGCGTGGACCACGCAGGACTACTACTCGCAGCAGCTGCAGAAGGCCGGCGTCGGTATGTACGTCGACGCCAAGCCGGGCACGACCGCTCGCAGGCTCGTGATCTACGCCGAGACGCCAGGTGGGAGGCGCAGATCTACGCGACCAACGCGGCGCCGAAGTCCACGACGGCGAGGCGCGCCGGGAGCCGGGCGACTGGCAGCTGGTCGGTTCACGCCAGCAGCGTGCAGCTCGAAGCAGACGATCAACGCTGTGCGAGCGGCACGGACGAGCTACCGGTACTGGCTGATCTGGATCACGGGCGCTCGGCGGCCACCAGCAGGTCGCGATCAACGAGGCCGCGCTCTACCGGTAGCGGGCGGCCGACTCAGTTGTACTCGTAGAAGCCGCGACCCGGCTTCCGGCCGAGCCGGCCCGAGGCGACCATCCGCTTCATCAGCGGCGGCGGCGCGTACTCGTCGCGCTTGAACTCCTCATACAGCGAGTCGCAGACCGCATACAGCACGTCGAGACCGATGAAGTCGCACAGCACGAGCGGTCCCATCGGGTGCCCGCAGCCGAGCTTCATCCCGGCGTCGATGTCCTCTCGTGAGGCGAATCCCTCCTCGTACATCCTCACGGCCGCCATCAGGTACGGGACCAGCAGCATGTTGACGATGAACCCCGACCGGTCTTTGGTCTCGATCGGTCGCTTGCCGATCTGCTCGACGAACGCCTTCGCCGCCGCCAGCGTGTCGTCGCTCGTGTCGAGCGCGACCACGACCTCGACCAGCGTCATCACCGGCACGGGCGAGAAGAAGTGCAAACCGAGTATCCGCTCGGGCGTGGTCCAGCACCTGCGCCAGCTCGCGCGATCGGGATCGACGAGGTGTTCGAGGCGACGATCGTCTCGGAAGGCTGAGTGAACCGAGTCGATCGCACGCATCACACTCGAGCTTCAGCTGCAGGTCCTCGGGCACCGCCTCGACCACCAACGCGGCGCCGGCGATCGCGTCGAGGTCGGTTGTCAACTCGATCCGCCGCGTGCGACGTCGGCGTGCGCCGCGTCCAGCTTGCCGCCGGTGACAGCGCGCTCGAGCGACGTGTCGAGCCGCAGCGGGCACGCGCGAGGCTCACCTCCATCGAGATCGGTGGACGATCACGGGGAGCCCAGCCACGGCGACTGTCTCGGCGATGCCGGTGCCCATGAAGCCAGCGCCGACGACGGCGACTGATTCGATCGCGATGTGGGGCTGGCCATATGGCGGGGAGCTGATGGCGGTGCCGGCGCTCCGTCTCGTACCGCTCGAGAGCCGAGCGGGACACAGCCGGTCAAGGAGCTCAGGGTACGGGATCCCACTGGCCTCGAACAGCGACGCCGAACACGCTCGTCTCGGTGAACCCGGGCATCGTGTTGAGCTCGTTGACGAGCACCCCGCTCGCCGTCGACGAAGAAGTCGACGCGCGCGAACCCAGAGCAGCCGGACACCCGGGAACGCCTCACAGGGCGAGCTCCCTGACCCGCTCGCGCACGGCCGACGGAAACCCGCGCCGGCACGATCAGCTCCATCCCTCCCGGCGTGTACTTGGCGTCGTAGTCGTACCACCCCTTGCTCGCCGGCCGCGAGCATGATCTCCCCCGGGCGTCGACGCGATCGGCTCGCCGTTGCCGAGCACCGAACATTCGATCTCCAGACCGACCGCCGACGCTTCGACGATCGCCAGCTGATCGTGCTCGAAGGCCATCCGAGCAGCGCCGTCCCCCAGCTCGGAAGGCATCGGCGACCCGCGCGATCCCGACCGAGGATCCGAGTCGCGCCGGCTTGACGAACACCGGCAGGCCCAGGGCCGGAGAGCCCTTCCAGCACGTCGTCGCGGGACGGCCGCAAACGACTCCTCGCGCACGGCGCGGTAGGCGACCTGCGGGATCCCCTCATGCGCCATCAGGTCCTTGAACGTCACCTTGTCCATGCACAGCGCCGAGGCGAGCACACCGGCGCCGACGTACGGGACGTCCAGGCACTCGAGCAGCCCCTGGACGGTCCCATCCTCGCCGAACGGGCCGTGAAGCACGGGGAACCGGATGCTGAGGCACCCGACAGCCCCCGGCCGGGCACAACCGTCAGCTCAGCCCTGTCCGACGGAGCGCCAAACCCCGTCCCGTCCGATCTCGATCTCGACCGGGTCATGGCCGGCGGCCTGCAGGCCCTTTGCGCACCGACGTCGCCGAGGCGAGCGACACGTCGTGCTCTGACGAGCGGCCGCCGCCCAGCACCGCGACGCGGAGGCGCGTCACGGCTCTCGTGTGTGGTCGTGGGAGGTCGTCGTCGTGGAGGTCGTCGGCGTGCTTGTGGTCGTCGTCGTCGTCGTACGTGGACGGCGGCCGTGTAGTTGGCCGACGACGATCGTGACCGAGCTGTTCTTCTGCGCGGTCGAACCACCCGTCGGGCTCTGCGAGAGGACGACCCCGTACGGCGCCTGATCGACGACCTTCTGCGTCGCCGACCGTCACCTTGAAGCCGGCAGCAGGTCAACTTGCGCTCGGCCGAGGGGCTCCTTCCTCCCCTGGACGTTCGGCACCTTCGCCGTCGTCGGCGCCCTGCGCGATAACGAGGTTCACCGTCAAACCTGACGACGACCTTGAACACCTGCGCGGGGCTCATGACTCGATCACGTCTCCAGGGTTTGACAAGATCGACGAGGTCTGGTTGCTCGTCGTGACCACCAGGACGCCC
The DNA here is from genome assembly GCA_963712675.1 of uncultured Solirubrobacteraceae bacterium. GTDB lineage: Bacteria > Actinomycetota > Thermoleophilia > Solirubrobacterales > Solirubrobacteraceae > Palsa-465. Next base: position 29,530 of record CAVQJF010000008.1, on the reverse strand, counting down.
GACGTTCTGCAGCCGCGTCGTCGCCGACACCTGCGATATGGCCCGTCTACGTCAGGGATCTGCCACGGGCGCCTTGCCCCGTCGAAACGGTGATTGTTGACCGACGAGCCGACCGAGGGGTCTCTGAGCCGGCCGGTGGGTCGGTCGAGATCACGAAACCCCGTTGGCGACCGTGTTCGAAGATTGGCGGAAGACCTTGCCGACGGACGAGCCGCTCCTTGCGGATCTGCTGCTCTGCCTTGATTAGCGTGTCCGCCCTACCACGGCTGGGACGGTCGCAGTTCCCGGGTCCGCTCGAAGACGGTCAGCGTGACCGTCGAGCCTTTGTCGACCTTCTGGCCCCGACAGCGGGTTCTGGGCGAAAACGATCCCCTGCGGCCCGCCCGTTCGTCTCGGTTGATCACGTTGACCCCAAAGCCGTCGTTCTGCAGGACCGTGCGCGCCGTGTCGACCTGGTCGAGCACCACCCGCGGGACGAGCACCTGCTTGGGGCGCGTCAGCAGATACGCCGCCACGCCACCGCCCGCGAGCGCCAGCAGCACGTATCAACGCCGAGTCCACGGCCACAGTAGCCACGGCGCTCGTCGGGCGGCCGGGCAGGGTCGGCTCGGTCCCCGTCGATCCCCGGCCTCCTGCGCCGGCAGCGGATCCGCCCGCGGTGGGATCTGCGGCGCCGAAGCTAGGTGGCCCGCACGGGCGCGCTTCTCCAGTCGGCCGCGCCCGCCGCACTGAGCGCGGCGATCTTGCCGTTTGCTGTCCCCCCGCCACCGGCCTGGATCGCGGCCTTTGCCGCCCTCGAGCGCCGCGACGAAGTCGTCCGCGTCCCTGGGCCGGTCGGCGGGTTCTTGTTCAGCGCCCAGATCATGACCTGCTCGAGCTCCGGCGGGACGTTCGGGTTGTAATGGTCTGGGGCGGGAGGCGCTTCGGCGACGTGCTTCAACGCGATCGTGACCGCCGCCTCTGCGTCGAACGGTACCCGACCGGTGAGCATCTCGAACAGCACGACCCCAACCGAGTACAGGTCGGAGGAGGCGCCGACGGACTGCCCCTGGGCCTGCTCGGCGACAGTACTGGGAGGCGCCCATGATCGAGCCGGTCTCGGTCATGTCCGATGCACCGGCGCGGGCGATCCCGAAGTCGGTCACCTTCGCATGGCCGCTCTCGTCGATGATCACGTTGTGTGGTTTCAGGTCGCGGTGGACGATCCCGCGACGATGGGCGAACCGCGCCGCGTTGAGGATCTGGATCGTATGTCGATCGCCGCGATCGGGTCGAGCGGAGCGTCCTCTCGGACCAGCTGCTTGAGGGTGCGGCCCGGTAGATACTCCATCGCGATGTAGTAGGTGCCGTCGAAGGCGCCTCGGTCGTAGACGCCGACGACGTTCGGGTGCTCGAAGGCGGCGGCGGCCTGCGCCTCGCGGCGGAAGCGCTCGACGAAGTCGGGATCCTCCGCGAACCGCCGATGGAGAGCTTGACCGCGACCTTGCGGCCGAGCTGCTGGTCCTCGGCGAGGAACACGTCCGCCATGCCTCCGGCGCCGAGGCTCGAGAGCACCTTATAGCGGCCGTCGACGATGGGTACCCGGTGGGGTCGTCACTGGTGCCCTCCGCCAGCAGAGCCTTGATGATCGAGGGCTGCGATCGGCGCGGCGTACGATGCCGCCGTAGCCGTTCGGAATGTGCTCCAGCGTGACCGCCACGGCGACCTTCGGGTTTGTCCACTGGCGCGAACCCGATGAACCACGGGTCTCGATGTTCGAGCCGACACCCCCACCGACGCGGTGCCCGTCTTGCCGGCGACCTTGATCCCCTGAAGGTTCGCCATCTGACCGGTCCCCTCCTCGACCACGTGTCTGCATCATCTGGTTGAAGTCGGCCGCGGTCGAGGGCTTCATCACCTGGCGGTAGACCGTCGGGCTTGAGCGTCTCGACCGCCTGCCCGTCCTGGTTGACGACGCGGCTCGCGAAACGCGGCGCCATCAGCCGGCCGCCGTTCGTCCATCCCGCCGCGGCGACCATCGCCATCTGCATCGGCGTCACCCTGTCAGTCTTGTCCTGCCCGATCGACCATGCGCCCAGATTGACCGGTCCCCCTCGTCGGCAGCAACAGCTTCCCCGAACCCTCGCACGCTCGCCGCTCGCGTGCATCTCGCCGGGGAGGAAAATCGAGCGGCGGCAGCGAGTAGAACCCGAACCGCTTCATGTACGTCTCCCATCGTCGGGCGGCCGAGCGCAGACGCCGACCTGAGCCCGAGACCGTGTTGATCGAATCGGTGAGCGCCTTCGTCAGCGTCACCGGGCCGTAGCTCGCGTTGCCGTCGTTCTGCAGCGGCACGCCGGAGACGGTCATCGGCGACTTGCCATCGAAGATGGAGGTGGGGGTGTACTTGCCGAGTCGAGCGCGGCTGCCGCGGTCACGACCTTGAAAGTCGACCCCGGGGGGGTGGAAGCCTGGAGCCAGCGAAGGACCGGCCGTCGGCCCGCCGCGCGCGCGCTGTTGTCGTTGTAACCCGGGTTCGCGTACATCGCCTTGATCGCGCCGTTCGCGGGTTCGAGCGCGACCACCGAGCCGGGCGGCCGGCCAGCAGCTGCCGGGCGAGCCGCTGTGCCGCCGGGTCGAGCGTCGTGTAGACGTCGTCGCCGACCGGGTTGCGGGCTCGAGCTGGCCGAAGATCGAGCTCAGCCCGGTCTGAACGCCGCGCGGTCGGAGCCGGCGACTGCTCGAGCCCGGCCGCCTCGCCGAGCGAGGCGATCGAGTAGCCGACGGCCTGCGCGAACAGCGACCCGGTCGGGTAGGTGCGGTTCAAGACCCCGCCGTGGCCGGCACCGACCTCGCGAGCACGCTGCCGTCGTCGGCAAGGATCCGGCCGCGCTTGATCTTCCGCTCGTCGATCAGCGTGCGCTCGTTGAGCGTGTTGTTCTGGAGCGCCTTGGAATCGAACACGGTCCATCGCGAGGTGAACACGATCAGCAGCGTGAACAGCGCCACGATCACCCCGAACAGCCGCATGATCGGCGCGTTCATGCCCGGCCTCCGCGCGCGGTCGGAGACGAGCAGCAGCAGCGCGAGCAGCACGAAGTTCGCGAGGATCGACGAGCCGCCGTAGGAGACGAACGGCAGCGTCACGCCGGTCAGCGGGATCACGCGCGTGACGCCGCCGACGATCACGAACACCTGCAGCGCGACGATCGCGCTGAGGCCAGCCGCCAGCAGCTTCGAGAACGAGTCGCGGGCGAGGATCGCCGCCTTGAAGCCGCGGGCGATCAACAGCAGATAGTGATCAGCACCGCGCAGCCCCGAACAGCCCGAGCTCATCGGTGATCACCGCGTAGATCATGTCCGTCTGAGGCGCCGGCAGCAGGTCCGCGCCGGTGCGTGTTCGGCACGGCCAGCGTCGCCTGCCCGAACCCCTGGCCGAACATCCCACCGGCCGCCTGGGCGAACACCGAGTTGGCGACCTGGAAGCTGCCGCCGACTTTGTTGTACAGCGCGGCGTTGAACGGGTGCAGCCAGGCCTCGACGCGGTCGTGAACGTGCGGGATGTGGGTCCCGAGATACCAGGCGCCGAGGGCGAACGCCACCAGCCCGACGATCACGAACGAGACCCGGTTGGTGGCCACGTACAGCACCGCCAGCAGCGCGCCGTAGAACATCAACGAGGAGCCGATGTCGTGCAGCAGGATCAGGATCAGCATCGCGATCGCCCAGATCACGAGCACCGGACCGAAGTGCTTGATCGGCGGGATCGTGATGCCCAAGAAGCGACGCGCGCCCATCACCATCACCTGTCGCGTATCGCGCAGGTAGCTGGCGAGGAACACGACCAGGCCGATCTTGGCGAACTCGGTCGGCTGGAACACGAACACACCCGGGATGTGGACGCCGAGGTAGGCGCCGTTGACCTGGTCTCCGAGCCCCGGCAGGCGCGGCAGCAGCAGCAGCCCGAGCGACACGAACACGATGATGTAGCGGTACTGCTCGAGCTTGCGGTAGTCCCGGAAGAGGACGATCGTGCCGCGAACAGGATCAACCCCAGCACGAACCATTGCGCCTGCTGGCGGGCGTCGGTGGGGTTGATCCGGTAGATCATCACGATCCCGAAGCTGGCCAACACAGCGACCAGCGGGAACAGGTACGGATCCGCGTAGGGCAGCGTCAGACGGATGAAGATGTGGGCGGCGAAGCACAGCCCGAGGAAGATCGCGCCGTAGGTCAGCGACACGTTCGAGAGCGCGTTCGAACGCTGGATGAAGACTCCCGCGAAGCCCGCCGTGACAAGCAGCGACGCCGGGATCATCGCGAGCAGCTCGCGGTTGCGCGCCTTCATCCGGCCAGCTCGCCGAGCTCGAGTTGCTGGACCAGCTGTGCCGCGCTCTTCTGCGAGCGCAGGTGATGGTTGAGCAGCGCCGAGCGGCGGGCCGGCAGGCACGGCCGAGCCGGGACGCCGGAGACGTAGAACGTCTCGTACAGGTGGATCCCGGCTGGCAGGTCGTACGGGAATCCACGGAAGATCGTCACGATTCCATGTGAGTTCGTGCCGATGAAGTACAGCTGCCGGCTCGCGAGGTAGCCGCCGCCGCCGACCAGGAACAGCACGACGATCACGGCGATCAGCGCCGCGATCGGCTTCGCGAACCGACGGCCACGGCCCGGCGTGCCGGGCGGCGGGGAGGCCCGTCGTCCCGGCCCTGGCGCCGGGCGAGGCGGGGTCCGTGGCGCTTGGTGGGGATCGACGGTGGCGGCGCGATCGGCACCGGAGCGGACTCGGGGATGCTGCCGGCGCGGGCGGTCTGCTGAGAACCGGCGGGCAGGCTCGTGGCGACTACGGTCGGTTGGTCCATGGCGCGCGCGGGCCGCCTCCTCAAGCCGGAACAGGACCACGGTGATGTTGTCGCGGCCGCCGGCAGCGTTGGCCTCTCGATCAGCGCCTGCGCCGCCGTGTGAGCCCGCCGGCCGCGGCGAGGACGGCAGCGACCTGCTCTTCGGAGATCATCGACGTGAGTCCGTCGCTGCACAGGAGCAGCACGTCGCCGGCTTTGACCGGATATCTCCAGGTGTCGACCTCGACCGTCGGCTCGGGGCCGAGGGCGCGCGTGATGATCGAGCGCTGCGGGTGCTCGGCGGCCTGCTCCTCGGTCAGCTTGCCGCGCTCACGAGCTCCTCGACCAGCGAGTGATCCTTCGTCAGCCGCTTGAGCTCACCTCGCGGAACAGGTACGCGCGACTGTCGCCGACGTGCGCGATCGCGAGCTCCGAGTCGTCCAGGTACGCCGCGGTCAGCGTCGTCCCCATGCCGTCAAGCTCGCGCTCGGCCGCGACAGCTCGTGGATTCGGCGTTTGCCTCCCGGGCGCGGGCCGCGAGTCGCTCTTCGGGGCTGCCGGCGTCGGGGAGGCCCTGCTCGAACGCCTCGATCGCGATCTTCGACGCGACCTCACCGGCCTGAGCGCCACCCATGCCGTCGGCGACCACGAACACCGGCGCCCGCGCGAACGCGGAGTCCTCGTTTCGGCGCTGGCGGCCGGTGTCGGTCTGGGCGATCGTGTCGGCTGCGCTGAGCATCGTCATTGGAGGTACGAGAATTCGCTGTCGCCGATCCGGATCCGGTCGCCGTGGTACAGCGGCTGCGGGCCGGTCAGCGGCTCCTCGTTGAGGTAGGTGCCGTTGGTGGAGCCGAGATCCTCGATCACGACCACGTGACCCTGGCTCGAGATCCGCGCGTGGCGAGAGGACGCGAACGGGTCCTCGAGCCGGATCTCGACGTCGCCGCGGCCGAGCGTCGCGCCGTCCATCAGGTCATACGCGATTCCGCTCGGGTGTCCGGCGGCGCGCTCGACCAGCAGCCGCGGCTCGAACTCGTCCTCGACAGTCGGCCCGGGCGTGAGGCCCGACTCGGCGCCGTAGATGCCGGTCGCGTCGGCGGGGCGGCTCCCGGTCGGCGCTGACGACGCCGCCGCGGCCGCGCCGCATGTCCCGGAGCGCGCTCCACGCGACCCACATCAGGAACAGGTAGAGGACGGCCAGGAAGCCGAACTTCAGGCCGACCGAAACGGGAGCGAGCACGGAGCTCTACGCCAGTTCGAACTTGATCACCGAGGTGCCGATCTCGATCTCGTCGCCGGCCTTGACCACCTCGGGGCCCTCGATCCGGCGCCCGTTGAGGATCGAGCCGTTCGTCGACCCGAGATCGCTGAGCACCCAGCTGCCGCCGCGCGGACGGATCTCGGCATGCTGGCGGGATACGTTCGGATCGTTGAGCACGACATCGCATTGTCTGCTGCGCCCGATCGTGGCGCCGGTCGGGCCGACCAGGAGCCGCTTGCCGTCGACAAGCAGCACCGCCGTCTCGTTTCGCTCGCGGGCGCGCTGCTCGAGCGGCTCGGCGACGCGGTTGGCGGTGCTGTAGATCATCGTGCGACCCGACTGCTCCTCGGCCGCCGGCTCGGCTGCGCTCCTCGGGAGGCTGGACCACGCGGGTCTGGATCCCGAACTCGCCGAGCCCGAGCCGCTCGTCGGTCTCGAACTCGATCACCGGCCGTGAGAGCATCGCCAGCCGCTCGCGGCGGGCGTGCTCGAGCAGGTAGCCGCCGAGCTCGGCCGCGAGGGCCTCCTCGTAATCCTTGAAGCGCTCGCGGTCATGGGGCGAGAGGAACACCCGGTACTCGTTCGGGACGTAGGTCCGCGACACCGAGGAGGACTTGTGCTCCTCCATCTCCCGCGCCAGCTTGCGGGCGATCTCGACCGGGCGCACCTCGGACCGGAAGGCACGACTGAACGTGCCTTCGACGAGGCCGGCGATCTTGCTCTCGAGGCTTCTGAGGACGCTCATGGGACGCCCGCGGGGGCGAGTCTGATGCTACGGAACGATCGCGTGATGAGTCGTGCCGCGCGCGGATACGCGGTCGCCAGCGCCCGGCGCGCAAGCGCGAGGATCGCCGCCGACAGCACTCCGAGACGCATCGCCGGCGGGGTCGATGACTGCCCGGAGCGCCGCGCGTCGCCGACGACGAGCACCGCCGCCCAGATCGTGACCCGGACGCAGATCGAGCACCGGCGATCGCCCCGTGCACGCGATCACGGCAGGACGACCGCCGCCACGGCCCAAACCGAGCGCCGGAGCGAGGGCGCCGGTCGTGATGAGCGGGAGCGAGCATGTGGTGGAGCATGTCGTACGGCGAGCCGATCCACACCTCGCCGGCGCCGCGCGGCCCGGAATCGTGGACGCCGGCTTCGGCGATGAACGCCGATCACATACCCGAGTCGCGCCGAGAGCTGCGCGGCGATAAGGCGCTTTCGCGCCGCTGGCCGCCAGCGCCGGCCAAGCTCCCGCGAGGCCGATGCGCGGCAAGTGCCGGGCGCGATCGCCGGCCAGCGGCCAGCCGACGCCCGCCGGGGCAGGAGCGACGACTGGCAGCAGCCCCCGCGATCACGATCACGAGCGCGAGCCCGACCTGGTCATGGCGGCACGCCGCGGCGGCGAGCGACCCCGAGCGCCGAGCCAGCCGATCCGCGGAAGCGCGAGCACGATTGCGCCGGCCGCCGACCCGAGCGCGGCCGGGCGGGACGGGCGCCGAGCTGAGCGCGTGGGTGGCGAGCCACGCGGCCAGCGCAGCCGCGGCGGCCGCGGCCAGCCCGCGCTCGGGCCACGCCGGGAGCGCCGGCGCGCTCGGTTCGTCGAGCCTCCTGATCGGCGCACACGCAGGGATGCTGCGTCGCGTGAGCCCCAGCTGGATCCTCTCGTGCCGGTCTTCCGATCGCGCGTTCGCGCGCCAGGGCCCCGACGATCCCGGGCTTGTCGCTCGAGCTCCCGAGCGCGGCTCGCAGCGCCGCCCGGAGCTCCTCGATCGTCCCGCGCTCCCGGGGCTTTGGTCGGAGCGCGAGGTCGAGGCCGCGGCCCGAGCTCGCGCGGCAGGTCGCGCCGCTGGCGGCGCAGCGGCGGTAGGTGAGCCCCGAGCCGGCGGGCGCGCTGGGCCGCCGTTGCCGCTCGCGATCGGGTTGACGCCAGTCAGCGCCTCGTACAGCACGAGCGCCAGCGCGTACAGGTCGGCGGGCGCGCCGGCCTCGAGCCCCGCGGCCTGCTCGGGCGCCATATACGCCAGCGGTGCCGACGACATCGCCCGTCCGGGTCAACGAGTCGCCACCGATCACCCGGGCGACGCCGAAGTCGGTCAGCTTGGCCCGATCCGACGGCGTGGTCGGGCGCTCCGGGATCAAGATGTTCGACGGCTTGACGTCGCGGTGGATGACGCTCTGGCCGTGGGCGTGCCCGAGCGCGTCGCACAGGGCGATTCCGATCGCGACGATGTCGCGGTCGGACAGCCGGCCCTGGCGAGCAGCTGATCGAGCGTGAGCCCCTGACGAGCTCGGAGACCAGGTAGGCGCCTTCGTCGTCGGCCGCCGGCCTCGTACAGCGTGACGATGCCGGGGTGCGCGAGGCGCGCGGCCGCCCGAGCCTCGCGCTCGAAGCGGCCGCCGACGACGCGCTCCCGGGGGACGATCTTGACCGCCACCTCGCGATCAAGGCGCTCGTCGTGCGCCTGCCAGACGGTCCCGAAGGCCCCGGCGCCGAGGCGCCGCTGAAGGCGGTACCGGTCGAGGACGAGCGCGGCTCGCTGCGCTGCGGCGGAAGCCGTCGGTGCGGGGCGCCATCGTTGCGGCGTCGCGGTCTCGGTCGGCGCGTCGGCGCACGGTCGGCGCCTGACTGGCTCGCATCAGGGGGCTTTTCCACGTCGCGGCCGTGTCCCTGCGGGGCTGCGCCGGCCTCCAGCCGCGGCCCGCGGCTTGCACGCGCGCTTGCGGGCTTGCACTTCCGGCCGATTGGCCGGTCATACTGGGACTTTCCTCATCCGCAAGGAGCGAGAAACTTGTCGTTCTTCGACGAGGCGGACGAGCCTCGGACAGCGCAGCGCACTACACCGCGTAGCCGCAGGCCATCCGGAGGTGGTCGGCGCCCGCCGACCGACCAGCAGTCGATCCAGGTCCGCCGCGCGATCGCCGCGGTGGTGATCATCGTCGTGCTGATCCTGATCATCCTCGGGGTCCACAGCTGCCAGGTCAGCGCCCGCAACAGCGCCCTGCGCGACTACAACAACAACGTCAACTCGCTGATCCAGCAGTCGAATAACACCGGCACCCAGTTCTTCCGCCAGCTGTCGGGCGGCGGCGGCGCGAGCAACGCCACCGCGCTCCAGACGCAGCTCAACCAGACCCGCGTCAGCGCCGACAACGAACTCGCAGCCGCGGGAAGCTGAACGTCCCGAGCGAGGTCAGGCGGTCACGCGGACGTCCTGCTGGCGCTGCAGATGCGCGCCGACGGGATCGGCCTGATCGCGAGCGAGATCCAGCCCGCACTCGGCACCACGACCAGCAAGGACGCGATCAACTCGATCGCGACCGACATGGCTCGCTTCTACGCGTCCGACGTCCTATACCTGGACTACGGGGTCCCGCTGATCATCGGCGCGCTGAAATCGCCGGCGCTCGGCAGCAGCTACACCCCGAACTTCACCGCCGGCCAGTTCCTGCCCAGCCTCAACTGGCTGACGCCGAGCTACATCGCCAGCCAGCTGCACGTGTCGCTGCCACAGGCGCCGAACGCGAAGTGCGTCTCCGGCCAGCTCGTCGGCCACTCGCTGAACTCCGTCAGCGTCGCCGGCACGACGCTGCAGACCGGCTCGGCCAACACGATCTCGGCCAGCCCGGCCCCGACCTTCACGCTCAACGTCACCAACGGTGGCCAGATTCCGGAGACCGGCGTCATCTGAAGGTCTCGGTCTCCGGGACCTCGGTCAAGGGCCAGACCACGATCCCGACCACCCCGGGCCAGACGACCAGCGGCCAGGTGACGCTTCGTCGCAGCCGCCGAGCGGGTCGCAGACGGTCGTCGCCGCAGTGGTCCCGGTCCACTGCGAGACGAACAGCTCCAACAACACGCTCTCTTTCCCGGTTACGTTCCAGTAAGCGTGCCAGCCGCATGGTCGCCGCGCCGGCTGGGCTCGCGACGCGCTGGGTAGAGCTGCGCGAGGCGACCAGTTGTGGCTGGTCCACACGTCTGGCTGGCGTCGGCGCGTTCGCTGAGCGGCTCGGGCCGCTGCTCCGCTTCGGGGGCTCCGCCTATTCTTAGGTCGATGCATGACCTGACCAGCACGGCGGGCATTGTTGCGATCGCGGCCGGGGGCGTGGCGGTCGTGGCGTTTGGGTTGAGCGTGGCGCTAGCGGTGGCGCTCAGGCGGGTGCGGGCGGATCAGCGGGTGGTGCTGGGCGAGCGGCGAGAGGACCTGGTGCGCATGCGGCGTCGCTTGAGCGGCAGTTCGAGGCGTTGCACCAATATGTCGAGGACGCGGCGGCGCGGTTGAACAATCGCACCGAGGTTGCGGAGCGGCGGATCGATCGACCGATGGCCTACCGCTCGCTGGTTCGCTACGACGCGTACGGCGAGATGTCGGGCCGCCAGTCGACCTCGATCGCGCTGCTCGACGCGACCCGCTCGGGGATCGTGCTCTCCTCGATCCACCATCGCGACCAGGCGCGGCTGTACGCCAAGCAGGTGCGCGATGGGACGCCCGAGCTCGAGTTGTCGCCCGAGGAGATCGAGGCGGTCCGGATCGCGCTCGAGGGCGACGGATCCTCGTAGCCGGGCGGAGCTCGTTGCGCGTCGGATACTTCGGGCCCGAGGGCACGTTCACGCACGAGGCGCTGATCGACGCCGTCGGCGCGGCGGCGTGGATCCGGGCGGTGAGCTCGAGCTGGTGTCGCTGCGCGACGATCTACGACACGGTGATGGCGGTCCACAGCGGCGACGTCGAGCGGTCACTGGTACCGATCGAGAACTCGCTCGAGGGGTCCGTCAACGCGACCCTCGACGCGTTGGCGATGGAGACCGAGGACGTCGCGATCATCGGGGAGGTCGTGCACGCGATCCGCCACTGCCTGATCGCGCGGACGCCGCTCGAGCTATCGGAGATCGAGACGGTCGTCTCGCACCCGCAGGCGAACGCACAGTGCGCCCGGTTCATCCGCACGCGACTCCCCGGCGCGCGCGTGCTCGCCGGCAGCTCGACGGCCGACTCGGTGCGGATGGTGGCCGGCCACGACGGGCCGTGGGCGGCGCTCGGCAATCGTGTCGCGGCGGAGCGGTACGGCTGCGAGGTGCTCCGCGCCGGGGTCGAGGACGTGGCGGACAACGAGACTCGGTTCGTGTGGCTGGGCCACGTGGAGGGAGCGGGCGCCCGCGGCCCGACGCCCAGCGGACCGTGGAAGACCGCGATCGTGTTCTGGGGGATCGGCTCGGAGGCTCCCGGATGGCTCGTCAACTGCCTCTCCGAGCTCGCGACACGCAATGTGAACATGACCCGGATCGAGTCCCGGCCCCGCAAGCAGGGCCTCGGGCGCTACATGTTCTTCGTCGATTTCGAGGGCCGGGACAGCGATCCGCAGGTGGCCGACGCGCTCGCGGCGCTGCGAGGGCACGTCGAGGTGCTGCGCGTGCTCGGATCGTTTCCGGCCGCCTAGAGCCTGGCGCTTGGATCAGCCTTCCGCTCCCCCGCTAGACTGCGGCCAGCGATGGCCTCCTCAGTGCTACCTGAGCCAGTGGGGTCCGCGTCGCCAACCGAGCACCGGCGGCGCGGGCGTGAGGTTGGCCGAGTGCTCGTCCTCAATGCGACTTTTGAGCCGATCAACGTCTGCACGGTCAGGCGCGCGGTCGTGCTGCTGCTGAAGGAGAAGGCGGAGGTGATCGAGCACTCCGAGTGGCAGCTTCACTCCGCCACCCCGACGCTCGCGCGCCCGTCGTGATCCGGCTCGTCAGCTACGTCCGGATCCCGCGCGACACGCACCGGCGGAAGATCACCCGGCGCGCGGTGTTCGCGCGCGACGACTGGACCTGCCAGTACTGCGGCGCGCGGTCGAACCTGACCGTTGACCACGTCGTGCCGCGGTCGAAGGGCGGCTCGTCGAGCTGGGAGAACATCGTCGCCTCGTGTGCGCCATGCAACCGGCGTAAGGGCAACGCGCTGCCGCGTCAGGTCGGGATGCGGCTGCTCAAGCAACCACGGACCCCGAACCCCAACGTGTTCATCCACGTCGCCAGCCCGACGATTCCGGCGGCGTGGCGCGCGTACCTGGCGGCGTAAGCGCCGCCAGAACGTGCGAAGGGCGCCGTCGATGCCGGCGCCCTTCGCGAACCATCTGGCTGCTTTGTATCCCGGTGGGCTCGATCAATGCCGGAGGGACAAGTCCCGGCACCCACCGCAACGGTGTCTCGGGGGGACTCCGCCAAGCGGGGTCAGCCTCCGACCTAGCGGCCGGACACCTCCAGGGTCCCGCAAGTACTGTCAGTCAGTCGGACCACCTCCTTTCTCTGGTCCCATCAAGATAGCGAAGCCGACGGCGAGAACCAATCGTTTATCTCGCCGGCGACCTTCTAAGGGGCTGCTCGCGGCGGGCTAGATGTCGTCGTCGGGCGACGAGAGCTCGTCGTCGAACTCGGCCGCATCGTCGAGCTCCGGCGCATCGTCGGACTCGAGGGCGTCCTCGTCGGACTCGACTGCGTCTTCGCCGAGCGCCTCGGGGGCCTCGCCTTCCAGCGGCGTCAGCTCGCCCCCGTCGTCGGCCGGCGCGAGCCCATCCTCGACCACCGCCGCGGCGGGTACGGCCTCGGATTCGACGACCAGCGCGACCGCGCTGACCTGGTCCTCGTCCCGGATGTTCATCACGCGGACGCCCTGGGAGGCGCGACCGTAGCGGTTGATCCCACGCACGGACGTGCGCTGAACCATCCCGTTCTGCGAGATGAACACGAGCTCCTGGTGCTCGCGGACGACGAGCGCGCCGGCGAGCGCGCCCTTGTTCTCGGTCAGCGTGATCGTCTTGACGCCCATCGTTCCGCGTCCCTTGGACGGGTAGTCGGAGATCGACGTCCGCTTGCCGTAGCCGTTCTCGGTCACGACGAGCAGCTCGTCGTCGTCGCGGGCGACGTCCATCGCGAGCACGGCGTTGTCGGGCTGCGAGACGTTCATCCCGCGCACACCGCTCGTGTCCCGGCCCATCGCGCGCACGCGCGTCTCGTTGAAGCGGGCGGCCTGGCCGGAGCGAGAGATCATGATGATGTCGTCGTTGCCGCTCGTGCGGCGGACCGCGATCAGCTCGTCGTCGTCACGGATGTTGATCGCGATGATCCCGTCGGCCTTGATCGGCGTGTTGTAGGCCTTGAACTCGGTCTTCTTGACCATCCCCTTGCGGGTCGCAAACACGACGTACTTGCCTTCGCCGAAGTCGCGGGTCGCGAGCACCGATTGCACGCGCTCGCCGTCGCGCAGCGGCAGCAGGTTCACGAGGGCTCTGCCCTTCGCGGTCCGCGAGGCCTCGGGCAGCTCGTAGACCTTGAGCCGGTAGACCTTGCCGCGGTTGGTGAAGAACAGCAGGTAGTCGTGTGTCGAGCAGACGAACAGGTGCTCGATGTAGTCGTCGTCCTTCATGTCCATCCCGGTCACGCCGATGCCGCCGCGGCGCTGCTGGCGGTAGGTCGACAGCGGCAGCGACTTGATGTACCCGGAATGGGTGATCGAGATCACCATCTGCTGGTCGGCGATCAGATCCTCGATGTCGATCTCGCCCTCGGCGTGGGTGATCTCCGTCTGCCGGTCGTCGCCGTAGGCCTCGGCGATCTCCGTGAGCTCGTCCTTGATCAATGCGTTGATCAGGTTCTCGTCGCCGAGGATCTCGCGAAGCTCCTTGATCCGCTCGACCAGGTCGGCGTGCTCCTGCTGGATCTTTCCGGCCTCGAGCGCCGTCAGACGACTCAGCGTCAGCTGGAGAATCGCCTGCGCCTGGATCACGGTCAGCTCGAACTTCTCCACCAGGCCGTTGCGCGCAGCCTCCGGGTCGCGAGAGGCACGGATCAGCGCGATCACCTCGTCGAGGTTCTGGAGCGCGATCAGCAGGCCTTCGAGGACATGCGCACGCTCTTCAGCGCGCCGCAGCTCGTGTTGCGTCCGACGGACGATGATCTCGCGCTGGTGGTCGACGTAGTGCCCGATCACCTCGCGCAACGACAGCGTCCGCGGCACGTTGTTGACGAGCGCGACCATGTTGACGCCGAACGTGTTCTGCATCGGCGTGTGCTTGTAGAGCTTGTTCAGCACCACCTTCGGGATCGCATCGCGCTTGAGCTCGATCACGAGCCGCATCCCGTGCCGATCAGACTCATCGCGCAGGTCTGAGATCTCCGAGATCTTCTTCTCCAGCACGAGATCCCGGATCTTCAGGATCAGGCCCCCGTCACCGCCCTTTCGCACCTGGTAGGGCAGCTCGGTGACGATGATCGCCTCCTTGCCCTGGCCGATCGGCTCGATGTGCGCCTTCGCCTGGACCCGCACGCGGCCACGTCCGGTCGCGTACGCGTCGCGGATGCCCTCCCGGCCAAGGATCGTGCCGGCGGTCGGGAAGTCCGGGCCCTTGATGTACCGCATCAGGCCGTCGACGTCGATCGTCGGATCGTCGATGTACGCGATCGTTCCGGCGATCACCTCGCGCAGGTTGTGCGGCGGGATGTTGGTCGCCATACCAACCGCGATGCCCGAGCCGCCGTTGACGAGCAGGTTCGGGAAGCGCGAGGGCAGCACGACCGGCTCCTGCGTGCCACCGTCGTACGTCGGCACGAAGTCAACTGTGTCGGAGTCGATGTCACGGAGCATCTCCGTGGCCAGGTGCGACAGTCGGGCCTCGGTGTACCGCATCGCGGCCGCCGAGTAACCGTCGATATTGCCGAAGTTACCGTGACCGTCGACCATCGGATAACGCAAGGAGAAGCGCTGAGCGAGACGCACCAGCGCGTCATAGATGGCACTGTCACCGTGTGGGTGGTACTTACCCATCACCTCGCCGACGATCTGTGCGCATTTCACATGCTTACGAGTGGGCTGCAGGCCCATCTCGTTCATGACATAGAGAACCCGGCGGTGAACCGGTTTCAGACCATCGCGCACGTCGGGCAGTGCGCGCCCGACGATGACCGACATCGCATAGTCGAGGTACGCAGAGCGCATCTCCTCCTCGAGCGCGCGCGGCTCAATGTTCCCGCCGCCGATAGTGTCAACCGCTGCCACAGAGACTCCTAGACATCGAGGTTCGTGACGAGATACGCGTTCTCCTCGATGAACGCGCGCCGCGGCTCAACCTGGTCGCCCATCAGCATCGAGAACACGCGGTCGGCCGCCGCGGCGTCGTCCATCGTGACCTGCACGAGCGTTCGCGATGACGGGTCCATCGTCGTCTCGCGAAGTTCTTCCGAATCCATCTCGCCGAGGCCCTTGAACCGGTAGTACGCGACGCCCCGCTGTGCCACCTCGAGGATCGTGGCGCGGAGCTCCTCGTACGATCCCGCGTCCTTGGACGTCTCCCCGAGTCGCACCGAGAAGGGCGGCGTGCCGACAAGCGCGTCCAGCTCACGATGGATGTCCGCCAAGCGGTGATACTCGGTCGCGTCGAGCGCGGCCCTGCGCACGTGATGCGTCGTTGCGAGGCCACTCTTGGCCTCGATCGTGCGAATCACAATCTCTTCATCGCTCTGGCCGATGAGCTTCGCGCTGTACGCCTCTCCGTTCTCGTGGTCCTGGGCGACGTGGCGCAGCAGGCCAGCGGAGTCCGTGATCTGTTCCTCCAGTAGCCGCGCTTGCTGCACGAAGATGACAATCCCCTGGCCGTAGCTGGCGCGCAACGCCGATGCCCAGCCCTCGTACTGCTTGAGCAGCCGCGAGAACCGCTTCCAGCGTGCATCGGTGAGCTTGAACGGCTTGTTGTAACGGTCGAACACATCGATCTTCTCGAACTTGTCGCCGAGCAGAATGTCTTCGAGCTCGGACTCACGCTCGAGGTAGCGATGCTTCTGCCCTCGCGTCACCCGGTACAGCGGGGGCTTGGCGATGTACACATAGCCGGCCTCGATCAACGGCTGCATCTCGCGGAACAGCAGTGTCAACGCGAGCGTGCGGATATGAGCGCCGTCAACGTCGGCATCGGTCAGCAGTACAACCTTGTGGTACCGCGCCTTGGCGATGTCGAACTCGTCGCGGACGCCGGTCCCGATCGCGGTGATCAGCGCCTGGATCTCGGTGTTGCCGAGCACCTTGTCGATCCGGCTCTTCTCCACGTTCAAGATCTTTCCCCGCAGCGGGAGGATCGCCTGCGTGTTGCGGTCACGTGCGTCGACCGCCGAGCCACCGGCCGAGTCACCCTCGACCACGAACAGCTCCGCAAGCGCGGGGTCTTTGACCGAGCAGTCCGCGAGCTTGCCCGGCAGTGTCGAGTTCTCGAGCGCCGACTTGCGGCGCGTGACGTCGCGAGCCTTGCGCGCGGCGAGGCGCGCCTGTGCGGCCTGCACCGCCTTCGTGATCACCGCCTTTGCATCACGCGGGTTCTCCTCCAGGAACTCCGCCAGCCGGGCGTTGACGATCGACTGGACGAACCCGGCCATGCCCGGGTTGCCGAGCTTGGTCTTCGTCTGCCCCTCGAACTGGGGGTCGCTGAGCTTGGCCGAGATCACCGCCGTCAGACCCTCGCGGACATCCTCGCCGGTGAGGTTCTCGTCCTTCTCCTTGAGGAATGCCTTGTCGCGCGCGTACTTGTTGAGAACGCCGGTCAGGGCCGAGCGGAACCCGCTCAGGTGCGAGCCGCCCTCGTGCGTGTTGATGTTGTTGGCAAACGAGAACACCGACTCCTGGTAGGAGGCGTTCCACTGCATCGCGACCTCCACCGCGCCCTCGTCGCTCTCCCCGTTGAAGAAGATCACCTTCTGGTGGATCGGCTCCTTGTTCTCGTTCAGGAAGCCGACGAAGTCGCGAATCCCGCCCTCGTAGCGGAACTCCGCCCGGTGCCCGGTGCCGCGCTCGTCGACGATCACGATCCGGAGGCCGGCGGTGAGGAAGGCGGTCTCCCGCATGCGCTCCTCGAGCGTCGTGAAGTCGAGCTCGAGCGTCTCGAACACCTCGGCGTCGGGCATGAACGTGATCGTCGTGCCCGTCTCGCTGGTCGCGGCGCCCTGCTTCAGGTCGTGCAGCGGCTTGCCGCGCGCGTAATCCTGGGTCCAGACGTGGCCGTCGCGCCGAATCTCGATGTGCAGCTTCTCCGACAGCGCGTTGACGACCGAGACGCCGACGCCGTGGAGTCCGCCCGAGACCTTGTAGCCGCCGCCGTCTCCGAACTTGCCTCCGGCGTGGAGCGTCGTCAGGACGACCTCGATCGCGGGGCGTTGCTCCTTCTCCATCATGGCCACCGGGATCCCGCGGCCGTTGTCGATCACGGTCACCGAGTTGTCGGGGTGGATCACGACCGAGACGTCGTCGCAGTAGCCGGCTAGCGCCTCATCAACAGAGTTATCAACAACCTCGTACACAAGGTGGTGCAGGCCGCGTGGGCCCGTCGACCCGATGTACATGCCGGGACGCTTGCGGACCGCCTCGAGTCCCTCGAGAACGGTGATGTCCTGGGCGTCGTAACTTGTCTCTTCTTTAGGGCGCTTCTCGGCGCCGTCGTCAGTCGCCAACGATCCTCCGATACGTGGAGACGCCCCGGAGCCGCGCAACCTGCGGCGCGCCGGGGCGTCGAACAGCTGGTGTACAGAAGAATAGCACAGCGACCCCCGGAACCGCCTCTCGTGGGCCCATGAATTACCTGCAAAATGTAGGAAAACTGTCGCGAGGTGCAACGTCCGTTACGCGGATCTGCAAGGGCTTCTCGCGGCGGGCGTCCCGTGGGCTCAGCAGCGCCTCCACACGCGGCGGGAGCGCGGTCCTCACCGATCCGCGCGAGGCGCCACCGCGATGCAGCGCAAGCGCGTGATCCGGCCGCCCTCGAGGCTCTCATTGAGACGCTCGACGATCGTCGACGACATCAGATCCAGCTCCTGCGCCCACACCGACGCCGAGCAGGAAACGGTCAGCACGCCGCCGCGCTCGGCGGTCGGCGTCGCCTGCGCCGCAATCGCCTCGCCCACCGCCTCCCGCCAGGCGAGCTGCGCGCTCGCGAGCAGCGTCTGCGGCGCCAGGTCGCTCTGCATCCGCTCAAGCGCGAACGCCAGCGGCCTCGGGCTCCGGCGGCTGCGGGTCACGACGTGAGCGCCTCGTCCAACACGCGGCCCTCGGACACGCACAGCCGCGCGACCGTCGCGTCCGTCGAACCCGGAACGTGATCGGCATCGGTCGTCGTGATCACCGACTGCCCCTCGGTCGCCCGCAGGAGATCGGACAGCGCCTGCCTGCGCTCGCCGTCGAGCTCGCTCATCACGTCGTCGAGCAGCATCAGCGGCGGGGCGGCGCGGGTGCTCGCGATCACCTCGCGCTCGGCGAGCAGCAGTGCCAGCAGTGCGAGACGCTGCTGGCCCCGCGAGCCATAGGCGCGCAGCTCGCGGCCTTCACGGACGGTCGACAGATCGTCGCGGTGTGGGCCGTGGCCGGTGTAGCCCCGCTCGAGGTCGCTGTCCAGACGCTCAGAGAGCTCGGCGGCAAGCGCGCCGGCGTCCAGGGCGCGCGAACGGGGCCGGTATGCGACCTGCGCATTACCATCGAGCCCGAGCTGCGCCGCGAGCTGCGAGAACGGCTCTGAGAGCTCCCGCACCGCCGTCCGACGATCATCCATCAGGGCGATCCCATGCCGCGCCAGCTGCGCGTCCCACGCGGCGAGCGAGGCCCGCGAGCCGTGGCCGGCTCGGATCCGCGCGATCAGCGCATTGCGCTGCGCGAGCGACTGTGCGTACGCGCGCCGCGTCGCAACGCGCGCCGGCCAGAGCGCGGCCACGAACTGGTCGAGATGGGCCCGCCGGAGCGCCGGAGCGCCGTTGATCAGCTCGAGCCGATCCGGGAGAAAGACGCTCACCAACGGCCGCTGGTCGACATCCAGCAGGCGCTCGACCGGAGCGCCGTCGACGCGCATTCGCTTCGGCTGGCCGGGCTCGAAGCCGACCGCGAGCTCGTGGCGGCCGTCGGCGCCCTCGGTGGCAACGACGACGCGTGCGGCGCCGGCGCCGAACCGGACCAGCTCGCGCTCGTTGTTCGTCCGGCATGAGCGGCCTGTGCAGCCGAAATACAGCGCCTCGAGCAGATTCGTCTTGCCGGCGCCGTTCGGGCCCGAGACGACGGTCAGCGAATCCGCCAGCGCCACCTCGGCGTGCTCATAGCAACGGAAGTCTCGGAGCGTGAGGCTGCGCACCCACACTTGGGGGCGCTACACGTTCAACCTAATCGGCATGATCAGGTACAGGAAGCCGCTTTCGTCGGCCGCCTCGATCAATCCCGGGCGCAGCGGGCTGATCAGCTTCAACAGGACGTCGCCCTCTTCGATCGCCTCGAGGCCGGCCCGCAGGAACTCAGGGTTGAAACCGATCTCGAGCGGCTCGCCCTGGAACGCGACCGGCAGCGACTCGCGCGCCTCGCCCACATCGGGCGTTTCGGCCGACACGGTCAGCTCGCCGGGCGCGAACGCCAGCCGCAGCGGCGCGTTCTTCTGCGCGAGCAGGCTGATCCGCCGCACGACGTCCGTCAACTCGCCGCCGGCGATCTTCAACTCGTGCTCGAACGCCTCGGGCAGGAGCTGCGAGTAGTTCGGGAACTGGCCGTCGATCAGCCGTGAGGAGAGAACGCTCGCGCCGACCTGGAACAGCACCTGGTTCTGGCGCACGCTGATGCTCAGCTCGCTGCCCTCGGCGTGCGTCAACCGCGAGAGCTCCTGCAGCGCCCGCGCCGGCACGTTCACCTCGAAGGCCGATGACAGCTCCTGCTCGAGCTTCGTCTCCTTGACGCTCAGCCGGTAGGAGTCGGTCGCGACCATGCGCAGCTCGCGTCCGGACGCCGAGACGAGGATTCCGGTCAGCACGGGACGGGTCTCGTCCCTGGAGGCGGAGCCCGCCACTTTGAGCGCCGTCGACACGAACGCGTCGGCCGGGACCGTGATCGATGTCGACGGTTCGGGCTCGGGAAACGGGGGGAAATCCTCCGTGCGGAGCGTGCGGATGTGGAAGGTCGCGTTGCCGGAGACCAACTCAACGTCGTTCTCGGCCGCGCGGAGCTCGATCGACACGGCAGCTGCGGGCAGCGCGCGCACGACATCTAGCAGTAGCCGCGCCGGGAGCACGACCACCCCGTCGCGGACGATCTCCCCTTCGAGCGGCACCCGCAGTCCGACGTCCATGTCGGTGGCGCGCAGTTCGCAGGCACCGTTCGCGGCGGCGAACTGGACGCCCGACAGGGCCTGGATCGCGCTGCGCGTCGAGGCGACTCTGCTGACGGTCTGGAGTTGCGCGAGCAGCACCTCGCGTTCGAGCGAAATCTTCACGATGAATACCTAAGCAGGGAAGTAGAAGTCATAGGCGAATAGGAACTGTGGACAAGTCTGCTTTCGTCCGCATCACGCGGGATAGTTTTGCTGTGAAGGGGGCGGATCAGTCTGTCAGGAGCGCCGGTCGGCTTGTGCCGCCCTGAGCACCGTCTCGAGTTCGTGCACAACGGCGGCGTCATCGCGATCATCGGCGATCCGCTCGGCGACGCGTCGGCATGCGTGCAGCACGGTGGTGTGGTTGCGGCCGCCGAACGCCTGACCAAGCTCCTGGAGGGACGCTTCGGTGAGCGTCTTGCAGAGATGGATCGCGACCTGGCGTGGCCACGCGACGCGAGCCGCTCTGTTGGGTGAGATGAGCTCCTGCACCGAGAGGCCGTAGTGCGCTGCGACCGCCTGCCGGATCGAGTCGATCGAGACCGGACCGGCGTCGGTGGTCGGCTGGATCCTGTTGAGCACCTTGGTCGCGAGCGCCAGGTCGATCGGCCGGCGGGTGAGCGACGCGTAGGCGACGATCTGGATCAGCGCGCCCTCGAGCGTGCGGATGTTGGTGGCGACCCGGGTCGCGATCAGCTCGAGCACGGCGGGCTCCGCGAGTGTGATCGCGTCGAGGTTGACTCGCTTGCGAAGGATCGCGACGCGCGTGGCGAGGTCCGGCGGGCGGATCTCTGCCACGAGGCCCGATCCGAAGCGCTCGCGCAGCCGCTCCTCGACGTTCGCGAGCCGCAACGGGAGCCGGTCGCAGGTCAGGACCAGCTGCCGTCCGCTCTCGTACAGCGCGTTGAACGTGTGGAAGAACTCCTCCTCGGTCTTCGCCTTGCTCGCAAGGAACTGGACGTCGTCGATCAGCAGCACGTCGGTGTCGCGGTAGGTGTGCTTGAAGCGATCCACCGATCGCGAGCCGAGCGCGCTGATGAACTGATTCGTGAATGCCTCGACGGTCGTGTAGCGGACCGTGACGTCGTCGCCGTGCGCGAGCGCGTAGTTCCCGATCGCGTGCAGCAGGTGGGTCTTCCCGAGCCCCGGCGGCGAGTACAGAAACAACGGGTTGTAGGCGTGGCCGGGTTGCTCGGCGACCGCGAGCGAAGCGCTGTGCGCGAGCCGGTTCCCGTCGCCGATAATGAACTGCTCGAAGCTGTAGCGCGGATTGAAGTCGAGCGCACCCTGCTGCTGAGCCGTCAGGGTCGATTGGCCGCTGCGCGGTGCGGCGGAGTCGGCGTCGCCGGCGAACGCCACGCGAGCGGCTGGGCCGACGACGGTGCGTACGCAGGCCTCGAGGATTCGCCCGTATCGGTTCGACACCCAGGTTCGGGTGTCCGCCGGCGCCTGCAACAGCAGAACGCGCCCGTCCCACGCCTTTGCCTCGAGCGGGGCGAGCCAGATCTCATAGGTCGACTCGCCCACCGCTCGCACGAGCTCGGCGCGGATCTGACGCCACGCAGGGGTGAGCTCGAGTTGCGCAGGCACGTTCAAGCGACTCCTCCCAGGGAGCATCGACGGTGAATTCGCGAGGTTCGGGAGCGGCGCACCCGAGCGGGCGAATATACCAGCGGGCATAACGCCTTCGGCGGCGCTCAACGGGCACGTTGGCGCAAAGCGCGAGAAAAGCCGGGAGGAATCTGGACCGGGCTGGCCGCCGGCCCGGGGAGGGGCCTGCGTATACTGGACGCGCGTCCCTGGCGGGCGCAATCAGCTATGAAACGCACGTATCAGCCAAAGAAGCGCAAGCGCGCCCGGACGCACGGGTTCCGTGCTCGGATGAGCACGCGAGCCGGGCGCCTGACGCTCAAGCGGCGTCGGGACAAGGGCCGCAAACGCCTGACGGTCTGATGCGCGCGCGGACCACCGGCCTGGCTGTCGGTGGCCGTTCCCGGCCGGTTCCTCGCCGGGGCAGGTTGTCGCGCAGTGCGGACTTCGACCGGGTATTCCGGCACGGCCGTTCTCAGGCCGGCCGCGAGCTCGTCCTGTACACGTTCCCGCGGAGCGAGGACGAGGGACCGCCGCGCCTGGGCCTGTCGGTGTCGCGAAAGGTCGGAAGCGCGGTTGAGCGCAACCGGGTCAAGCGCCTGCTCCGCGAGGCGTTCGGCGCCGGCGGCCTCGAGTTGCCGCCCGGAACCGACGCCGTGGTCGTCGCGCGGCCCGATGCTAGGGGTCTCGCTGAACGTGAGGGTTTGCCGGGTATCGCCCGGGCGCTGGGCGAATTGATCGCCAGAGCCAACGGCACGGGGCGCCCCGAGGTGGAATCCGGATGAAGGTCCTCCGCGCGGCCGCGATAGCGCCGATCCGCCTGTACCAGCGCGTCCTCTCCCCGGCGGTCGGCGAGCGCTGCAAGTACTACCCGTCGTGCTCGGAGTACGCCGCGCAGGCGATTGCGAGATTCGGCATACTCCGCGGACTTGTCCTGGCCGGCTGGCGGTTGCTGCGCTGCAACCCCTGGAGCCACGGGGGATTCGATCCAGTCGAGGAGCAGCGACTGTTCAAACCTCGAGCGCCGGTACCGACTTCCTGACCAATGCTCGTCGCAGCGAATATCTTCCAGCCGCTGATCACCGTCTTCGAGGCGGTGCTGAAGTTCTTCCATAACAACGTCGGCGTCGGCTGGGGACTGTCGATCGTGTTGCTCACGCTGCTGATCCGGGTGCTCCTCCTCCCGCTGACGCTGAAGCAGTTCCACTCGATGCAGGCGCTGCAGCGCCTGCAGCCCGAGCTGAAGGCGATCCAGGCCAAGTACAAGGAGGACAAGCAGCGCCAGCAGCAGGAGTTGATGAAGTTCTACAAGGAGAACAACGTCAACCCGCTCGGCTCGTGCCTGCCGCTTGTCGCGCAGCTGCCGGTCTTCATCTCGCTGTTCTACATGCTGCGAACGGACCTGCGGCGGAATATCTGCCCGGCGCTCCAGCCGCACCACATCGTGCACGGCATCAGCGTGATCAACACCGCGGCGCAGGCGAAGGTCTGCGGCAAGACTCCGGGCGCCGGCTTCCTGTTTATCCACGACCTTACGAACAAGGCAACCGGCGCAACCCTGGTCGTGCTGATCCTGCTGTATGTCGGCACCCAGCTTGGGTCGACGCTGATGATGCAGAGCCCGACGATGGACCAGACGCAGCGGCGCCTGATGATGGTGCTGCCACTGTTCTTCGTGCTGTTCATCATCAGCTTCCCGTCCGGCGTGATCGTCTACTGGGTGACGACGAACTCGTGGACGATCCTGCAGCAGTACTTCGTCAAGCGCCGGCTCGGACCGGTGGGACCGCCGGTGGCGGTCGCAGGACCCGCCGGGAGCGGAGGGCTGTCCGGGGTCGGTGGCGGCGGCGGCCGTGGCCGCCCGGCCGACAGCGACGGCGCGAACGGCGCCGGGTCGAGCGGCGGCCTCGGTGGCCTGGGCGGATTGCTGCGAGGGCGGCCCAAGGAAGACGAGCGCGCGAGCGTCGGCACGAAGACGCGCACGGCACCGCCGCCTCGTCCGCCGCGCAAGAAAAAGAAGCGCTCCGGGCGACGGAGGTAGCGTGGAGGCTTCGGCAACGGACGCGTCGGCTCGCGTCCGCGAGTTGCTCGAGCGCATCGCGGACGATGCCGGAGTCGACGCGGACGTCCGGATCCACGAGGACGAGGACGGGGTGTCGGCCGAGTACGTCGGTGACGACCTCGGCCTGCTGATCGGACACCACGGGCAGACGATCGACGCGATCCAGCACATCGCGTACCGGATCGCGTTCCGCGGTGCACGCGATCGCAAGGGCGTCGTCGTCGACGCGGCCGGGTACCGCGAGCGGCGGGCGACCGCGCTGCGTGCGGCCGCCGACCAGGCGGCCGAGACCGCGGTTGGGGATCGGCGGGCGGTTTCGCTGGAGGCGATGACCGCGCTCGAGCGGAAGGTTGTCCATGAGCACTTGAAGGGCCGCCACGACGTCGAGACGTTCAGCGAGGGGCAGGAGCCGGACAGGCACCTCGTGGTAGCGCCGCTCGTCGATTAGCCCGACCTCCGTTTCACGTTTTTCTTGACGGTGAAACAGCCGGGCGGCGTGGTAGAACCCCGGTATGGGCGAGTTGACGGACTTCGAGCGCGGCGTCCTCGTCGGCGTATTGATCGGCGAGGGCTCATTCGGCGGTGACGGCAAGCAGCCGCAGATCACGCTCCGTATGCACGTCCGTCACGAGGCGCTGTTTCGGTGGCTGATGGAGCGCCTTCCCGAGACGCGGCTGTACGGCCCCTACCACCACGGCGGCCGGTCCTACTACCAGTGGATGGCCCGCGGGCGCGCGCTCGTCGAGCGGGTGCTGCCGCTGCTCGAGGCTGAGCTTCACGCTGGGCTTGACGGTTATGCATCCGAGCGGCTCGAGGCGATGCGCCAGCGCTACGCGAGTTACATCGAGCACGAGCGTGCGCGGATAGAGGCTTGAGCCCGGTTCCGAAGCCGACCGCCACGGCACCTGCCACGCGGAGGATCAACGCGCTCGCCGACCGCTACGCCCTGAGCGAAGCGGCGGAGGCATCGCTACTGGCGCTCCTGGAGGCGGTCGCCGCCGACCCGCACGCACCAACGACCGTCCGCGATCCGATCAAGATCGCTGACGACCACCTGGCCGACTCGCTGGTGGCGCTGGAGTTCGAGCAGACCCGCGCCGCGGCCACGATCGCCGACCTCGGCGCCGGCGCCGGCTTTCCCGGCCTGCCGCTGGCGATATCGCTGCCGGACGCGACCGTCGCGCTGGTCGAGAGCAACGCTCGCAAGTGTGCGTTCATCGAACGCGTCGCCGGCGTGGCGGGGGTTGCCAACGCGAACGTGATTCACGCGCGCGCGGAGGCGTGGCCCGACGGCCAGGGCCGCTTCGACCTCGTCACGGCCCGGGCGCTCGCGCCGCTCGCCGTCCTGGCCGAATACGCGGCGCCCCTGCTGCGCGTCGGCGGCGTGCTGCTCGCCTGGCGTGGGCGGCGCGACGCGGCGGCGGAGCGGGTTGCGGCGGTCGCCGCGGATGAGCTTGGTCTGGAGCTCGCCGAGCCGGTCTCGGTCGAGCCCTATCGTGGCGCCGTCAACCGTCATCTCCACCTGCTGTCGAAGGTGAGGGAAACGCCCGAGCGGTTTCCCCGTCGGCCCGGAGTCGCGATGAAGCGGCCCCTTGGCGGGCGCGGCGAACCGTCTGACCGCGTCCGTCGATAGCTTGGTGAGCATGGGGACCGTGTACGCCATCGCCAACCAGAAGGGTGGGGTCGGAAAGACGACCACCGCCGTGAACCTCGCTGCTTGCGTGGCCGAGGCCGGCTACGACGCGCTGCTGATCGATGTCGACCCCCAGTGCAACGCGACCCTCGGGCTCGGAGTCGGCAAGGATGCGACGCCGACCGTCTATGACGTGCTGATCGATTCGGTGCCGCTCCAGGACGCGATCGTTGCGACGACGATCGAGAACCTGTCGATCGCCCCCGCGGGCCCGGATCTAGCAGGCGCAACCGTGGAGTTGCCGCGGATCGCGGGATCCGAGACCCGGCTTCGGGGCGCACTCGAGCCCGTGCGCGAGCGTTATGCATTCACGCTGCTCGACTGCCCGCCGTCACTCGGACCGCTGACCGTGAACGCTCTGGTGGCCGCCGACCGCGTGATCGTCCCGGTGCAGTCCGAGTATTTCGCGCTGGAGGGCCTCGCGGGCCTGCTCGACACGCTCGGACTGATCCAGCGAGAGCTCAACCCGAGACTCACGATCGCCGGCATGGTGCTGACGATGCACGACGGCCGCACCCGCCTCGCACAGGACGTCGAGCGAGAGATCCGCCAGCACTTTCCCGAACTGGTGTTCGATACGGTGATCCCGCGCAATGTGCGCGTCAGCGAGGCGCCGAGCTTCGGGAAGCCGGTGATCCACCACGACCCCCATTGCGCGGGGGCCGACGCATACTTCGAGCTCGCAAAGGAGGTGGCCGCTCGTGGCTGAGCGACAGAAGGGAATGGGCCGCGGCCTCGCGGCAATCCTGTCGGTTGCCCCAAAGGACGATTCCGAGGAGTTCCGCCAGCTACCGGTCGACCTGATCGAACCGAACCCGGATCAGCCCCGCAGGACGTTCGACGAGGACACCCTGCTGGCGCTTGCTGAGTCGATCCGGCTTCGTGGCGTCCTGCAGCCCGTGCTCGTGCGGCCGACGGCCGGTGGCCGGTTCGAACTGATCGCCGGTGAGCGGCGGTGGCGTGCGGCCAAGGTCGCGGAGCTGGACAGCGTGCCGGCGATCGTGCGCCGTCATGACGACGCGGAGTCGCTCGAGGTCGCGCTGATCGAGAACATGGCGCGCGAGGACCTGAACCCGGTGGACGAAGCGAGGGCGTGCGCGGCGCTGGTCGAGGAGCTGTCGCTGACCCGCGAGGAGGTCGGGCTGCGCGTCGGCCGCAGCCGCGTCGCTGTCTCGAACCTGGTCCGGTTACTTGACCTGCCCGAGGAGGCTCTCGAGCTGCTCGAGCGCCGCGAGCTCAGCGAGGGCCACGGTCGTGCGCTGCTGCTTGCGCCTGACCACGCGGACCGGCGCGCCCTGGCGCGCGCGGCGGTCGATGGGCGCTGGTCGGTCCGTGAGCTCGAATCCAGAGCACGGGCCGCGGCCGGCGGTCCGCCCGACAGGCAGGCCAAGCATCCGCGCCGGCGTCCGCATCCCGACCAAGAGGCGGCTGCGGACCAGATCGCCGATGCGCTCGGCGTCGCGCTCGGGGCCGAGGTCGAGGTCGCGCCCGCGAGCGGGGGCCGCTATCGCGCCCAACTCGAGTTCGAGTCGCTGGACGACGCGCTCGCATTCGCGCGCCGGATCGCGATCCGCGCCGCGGCCTGATCGGAGCCGCAGTGCGGCCCGGCGTCGCCGCTCAGCCGGCGCGGTTGACGAGCGGGTGATAGGCGCGGCACGGCTCACCGCGCAAACCGGGACAGGGCGGAAGTCCGGTCGGAACCTTGATCCCCGGCACAACCGGCAGCACGAGCCGCGAAGGCATCCGCTTCGAGTAGGCGAGCTCGACGATCGCGTGTCCGCGCGGGCTGGTGTGGTCGAAGGCCCAGATCGGCTGGGCGCCGTTGGGCGCCGCGATAGTGATCCTGATCCGCGACCCGCGCCGGTAGGCGTGGCCCTCGTAGTACAGCGGCACGGTCACCTCAGTCCAGCGGCCCTTCGGGAGCGGTGCCGCGTCGGCCAGCCGGAATGTCGGCAACGGCACGAGTGGCGTGCTCCCCGGCCCCAGCTTGCGTTCGCTGGCCCGCAGCCAGCCGTCCTGGACGAACGTCTCCTTGCCATCGGGACGGACCTCGGAGACCGTGACCTGCAGGTCGACGCTCGGTGCCGACGCCTTGATCCACGCCTGCACGGACCCGGCTCCGACGACCACCGTGTTGGCGGCCAGGGGCGCCGTCACGTAGGCGAGCGCGGTCCCTGACGGGTTCTGATTCCAGTGGTAGACAGGCGTCGCGGTCCACAGGCCGCCGGTCCCGCCACTGGTGTCACCGGTGAAGTCGGTCGCCGGCAGGGCGTCCGCGTTCCAGGTGAACTCGTTGGCACCGGCCTTGGCCGGCGGGCGTGCGGCGAGCGCGCCGCTCGGTCCGAGGTACCACGACCGCGCTTCGGTCCCGGGAAGTGGGAACTTTGAGAACGATTGCTCGAAGCCGGGATAGGGCGCCCCGGGGGTGGAGCTCCCGGCTCCGTTGTCGAACATGATCCGAACCGGCGCCAGCGCCTGGAACGCAGCGAGGGCTGCCGCGTAGGTCGGCTCGGTCTGGATCGGGTCGGCCGGCAGGGTCACGCCCGGGATCCCCATCGCGGTCTGGAAGACGGTCGGCGCGAGCGCCTTGGTCGCCGCGGACAGCTTTGGAGCCGCCCGCGCGACGTACAGCTCGAGGAAGTCGTACCACCGGCTGAATGTCTGAGGGTCGAGCGAATCGATGTGGGCGCCGTTGGTGAACATGAACCACTTTCGCTTCGTGCCCGTGAAATGCTGGGCGAGATCCGCGCAGTGGCCGCCGGTCTGCTCGTCGGTCCACTGGCAGGCGAGGTAGACGGGCACCTTGATCTTGTTCACAAAGGTGATCGGAGCAAGGGGATTTGCCACCGACGGGACGTAGTAGTCGTTGGTGTGGACCTTCGCGATCAGGTTGACCGCCTCGCCGTGCAGGACCTGATTGGCCTTGCACGTCGCATCGCCCTGCTGGATCTGCTTGAGCGCCCACGGCTGGCCGCCCGTTGCCGACGCGGGCTCGGCGTCGTGAACGCGTTCCTCCGCCCACGCCAGCGCGAACCCGCTGTTCAGAACCCCGCCGGGGTAGAGCGTCGTGGCCGTGTTGTCGATCACCGACAGCGGGGCGATCGCCGCCAGGTCCGGAGGGTCGGTCTCTGCGACGAACAGCTGACTGATGCCGCCGTAGGAGATGCCCTCCATCCCGACGCGGTGATGCAGGACCCACGGCTGGCGAGCGACGGTCTCGATCACGTCGTACCCGTCAAGGCCCTGCAGCGGCTCGAAGTAGTCAAACGACCCGCCGGAGCAGCCTGTGCCGCGCATGTTGACGTCGACGACCGCGAACCCGAGCAGGTTGGCGACCGGAGCGATTCCGCTCTCGGCGCCCGCCGGATTCGCGTACCCGTAGCCGGCGTATTCGATCAGCGTCGGGTACGGGCCGCTGCCACCCGGCAGCCGCACGTCGATCGCGAGCTTCGTGCCGTCCCGCGTCGTCAGGTAGCCGTAGCCGCTGGTCGGGAGCTTCTGGTTGTAGATGCTCGTGCTCGGCGGCGCCGAACCCGTCGACATCACCGTGAACGGAGCCGACTCCGCGCCGCCGGCGCTCGCGCGCACCCGATAGCCGCGACCCGGAGCGACGTGGCGGAACACGATCCCGCCCAGAGAATCGGCCTTTCGCGATTGCACCGCGCGGTCGTGCCGGTTGACGAGAACGAGCCGCGCGCCGGCGCTGGCGCCCGTCACGTAGGCCTGCTCGACGCTGCCCCCGGCGACGAACGTCGCGCTCTTCGCCGTCGCCACACCGTCCGCCAGCGCGAGCAGCGCCGACATCGCGGCAACCGCGATCACCGCGCGCCGCGTCATGCGGCCGAGACGGAACGTGCCGAAGTGCACATATGCACCCTTTCACGTTTGGACCCCGAGCGCCAAGCGAGAACCCCTGCGGCCGATAAGATTGCCCGGCCCGCACGGCATATTCCCGATCCATCTCGGGCGATTAGCTCAGTCGGTTAGAG
>CAVQJF010000007.1:0-22860 GCA_963712675.1 uncultured Solirubrobacteraceae bacterium | reverse complement strand
GCGAGCGCTCTATCCACTGAGCTACGGGCGCTCTGGTGCACACAGGCTAATGCAAACACCCCGGGCTCTTCGCTGCGCGGGCGCGAGCGAATCGTCCGCCGCCGCCCCCACGCGCCCGGATGGGATACGACGGGCCGAGCCCTGGGCTGAATGGCCGCCAGGGCGACCGTTTGGCCCAGGTCTCATCGGATCCGGCCGGACAGGCATGGCACGAATGGGCGCCAGAGCGCCCATCCGTGGCCAGCCTCAGTCCGAACCCGAGTTGCCTGCGTCCCTTTTCAATGCGCAGTTTGTCTCGCCCCGGAGCTGTCCCCAACGCCGCCCGGATGCCGCTCATCCACGCCCACGCAGCCCCACGCAGCCCGCGCGGGCGGCAGCGGGCCACCGGCGCTCAAGTCGCCAGGATGATGGCGGCGGCCTCGTTCAGACCCGGCGCGACGTGGTGCGCCTCGCCGGGCGTGCGTACGAGGATCGCGGGCAACCCGACCGACTCGGCGCCGGCGATGTCGGCGACGGGGTTGTCGCCGACCATCCATGCGTCCGATGGATTCCGGCATTGGCGCAGGGCGTAGCGGAACGCCTCCGGGTGGGGCTTGTTGTAACCGATCAGCGCAGAGGTGAAGATCGCGTCGAGCTGAGGGCTGAGCCCGAGCGCCGCGGCCAGCTCGGACAGTTCGGGGACGTGATTTGAGAGGACCGCGTTGCGCCAGCCGGCATCGGCCACCGTCGCGAGCGCCGACAGCGTGTCGTCGAACAGCTGCCAGCCGACGGAGGGGTCGACGAACCGCTCGCGCACGGCGGTCGCGACCGCGCCCAGCGCCGCTGCTCGAGCCCGGCGCGTTCGAGCGCGAGCGAGATCCGCTCGTGCACGGGCTGCCACCACAGCTCGGCGTCGCAGAGATCGGGATGCGGGTTCTCGGGTGAGTGCCACGGAAAGCCGTCGCGGAGCCCTTCCCGGACCCGCTCGACGGCGATTCCGTGGCCGGCCTCGAGCTCGTCGAGCACCTCCATCACGCAGCCCGACCAGAGGCCGGGGCGCCAGGCGAGCGTCCCGTCGAAGTCCCAGAACACGAACCGGTCGGTCACCGAGCGAGTGTATGGGCGAGTCGGTTGGCACACTGGGAGCGATGGACTTCTCGGTCTTCTTCGTAGGCACGGCCGGCTCGGTCCCGACGGCCCGCCGCGGGCTGCCGGCGCTGCTCGCCGCCGTGGTGGGATCGGATCCTGTTCGATTGCGGCGAGGGGACCCAGCGCCAGCTCGTCGGCTCGGTCGGGTTGACCGAGTTGACCGAGATCTTCCTGACCCACTTCCACGCCGACCACTGGCTCGGCCTGCCGGGGCTGCTGAAGACGTTCGACCTGCGTGGGCGGGAGCGGCCGCTCGCGATCCACGGCCCGCGCGGGCTGCGCGAGCTGCTCGCGCTGGCGCAGCGGGCCGCCGGCCGCGTCCGGTTCGAGCTCGATCTGCACGAGCTCACCCCAGGCGAGGTGCTCGACCGCGACGGCTACAAGATCGCCGCGGTTCAGGTCGAGCACCGGGGACGGCGTTCGGCTACGTCTCTATGAGGACGAGCGGCCGGGGGTGTTCGACCCGGATGCCGCGGCGCGGCTCGGGTTGACGCCGGGACCGAGTTCGGGCGCGTACAGCGCGGCGAGACGATCAACGGCGTGTCGCCGAGCAGGTGCTCGGCCCGCCACGCCGCGGGCGCAAGCTCGTGATCTCGGGCAACACGAGGCCATGTGAGTCGCTGCGGATCGCCGCGCATGGAGCGGACGTGCTGATCCACGAGGCGACGTTCGCCGAGGACGAGCGCGAGCGGGCCGAGAGACCGGCCACTCGACCGCGGCTCAAGCGGCCGAGCTGCTCGCGACGCCGAGGTCAGGCTGCTGGCGCTGACGCATTTCTCGACCCGGTACCCGGTCGCGGTGCTGCGCGACGAGGCGCGCGCGATCTTCGCGCGCACGGTGCTGCCGCGCGACTTCGACACGATCGAGATCCCGTCGGCGAGCGCGGCGAGGCCGAGCTGATCCGCCCGATGGACGCGGCGAGCGGACCGTGCCGACTCCTGCGTCGGCGTGAACCCGTCGGGGTCACTCGACCGGCTGCTGACCGCGCGACTGGAGTGTGTGCGCCCGGCGCCGGAGCACGCGGATGACCTGTCGACGCTGCTGCGCGACCCGCGCGTGGCGAGGACACTGTTCACAACCGGAGCCGCTCCGAGCGAGGCCGAGGTGGTGGCGAACCTTGCCGCCAAGCAAGCTCACTGGCAGCGGCACGGGTTCGGGCTGTGGATGTTGTACGACCGCGACAGCGGGGCGATCGTCGGACGCGGCGGCCTGCAGCACACGATCGCGACCGGTTCGGAGGAGATCGAGGTCGGTTGGGCGATCGTGCCCGAGCGGTGGGGCGAAGGGCTCGCGACCGAGCTCGCACTGGCGTCGGTCGAGGCCGGGTTCGGGACGCTCGACCTCTCCGAGCTGATTGCCTACACGCTGGTCGACAACGCCGCCTCGCGCCGGGTGATGGAGAAGGCCGGCTTCAGCTACGAGCGCGAGATGCAGCACGTGGGACGTCCGCACGTGCTCTACCGCCGGCGGCGGTGATCCCGCCGCCCTCGCTGGTACGCTGGATCAAGTCGCCACCTTTAACCCGGTCCAGAGAGGCCAGGAAGGAGCACGTTGCCAGCCCCGACGGTCGTCCTCGACCGCGACGATATTCGCCGCACGCTCGTACGGATCGCTCACGAGATCGTCGAGAAGAACCCCCCGGGGCCCGGGGTCGCGGCGGTCGTTGGCGACGCTGCTGGCTCCCCGGAGCCGCCCGATCACTCCGTCGCCCTGATCGGCATCCACCGGCGCGGCGCGATTCTCGCCCAGCGGCTCCATGCGCTCACGAGCGAACTGCTCGACACGACCGTGCCGCTCGGCGACGTCGACATCTCCTTCTACCGTGACGACCTCGCGATCCGCGGAGGCGGGAACGTCTCCCCGGTCGTGCTCGCGACGCATCTCGATTTCGCGCTCGACGGCCGCACGATCGTGATCGTCGACGACGTGCTCTACACAGGCCGAACTGTGAGGGCGGCGATCGACGCGATCTTCGACTACGGCCGCCCGGCGAAGGTGCAGCTCGCGGTGCTCGTCGACCGCGGTCATCGCGAGCTCCCGATCCGCCCCGACTACGTCGGCAAGAACCTCCCGACCTCCCAGCAGCAGCGGGTCTATGTCCACGTCGATGAGGTCGACGGCCGCGACGAGGTCACGATCGAGCCGGCGAGCGAGCCACGGAGAGCGGCGGCGTGACAAGAATCGGAAAACACCTGATCTCGATCGACGACCTGGACCGCGCGTCGATCGAGCGGATCCTTGACCGCGCCGAGTCGTTCGCCGAGGTCTCGGGCCGGGAGATCAAGAAGGTGCCGGCGCTGCGCGGCCGGACGGTCGTCAACCTGTTCTACGAAGCGAGCACGCGCACCAGCTCGTCGTTCGAGCTCGCCGCCAAACGGCTCTCGGCCGACGTCGTCAGCATCCGCAGCGTCGGCTCGAGCGTCGACAAGGGCGAGTCGCTCAAGGACACCGTCCAGACGCTGAGCGCATATGACCCCGCCGCGATCGTGATCCGCTCGCCGCACGTCGGCGCCGCGCAGCTGGTGGCGGGGTGGACCACGGCGGGGGTGATCAATGCCGGCGACGGCAAGCACGAGCACCCGACGCAGGCGCTGCTCGACGTGTTCACGTTGCGCCGCAGGCTCGGATCGCTCGACGGCCGGAACATCTGGATCATCGGCGACGTCACGCACTCGCGCGTCGCCCGCTCGAACATCCTCGCGTTCAATCGGATGGGCGCGAACGTGACGGTGTGCGGTCCGCCGACGCTGATCCCGCGCGCGATCGACGCGCTCGGATGCAGCTCGGCGACAACGCTCGACGACCTCCACGAGGCGGACGTCGTGTACGTGCTGCGGATGCAGCACGAGCGGATGCACGAGTCCTACGTGCCGTCCTTGCGCGAGTACGCGACCCGCTACCAGATCACGGCAGGGCGCCTGCGCCCCGATCAGCTGCTCATGCACCCCGGTCCGGTCAACCGTGGCGTCGAGCTCTCAGCCGACGCGATCGACTCCCCGCAGGCGCTTATCGGCGAGCAGGTCAAGGCTGGGGTCGCGGTTCGGATGGCGGTTCTCTACGAGCTGCTCGTCGGCTCGCCGATCCTCCAGGCGGTCGCATAGATGCCGATCGATCGCCTCTACCACGCGCCGAGCGAGCCTGCCGAGCTCGTGATCCGCGACGTGCACGTTTTCGACCCGCGCACGGACCTCGACGAGGCGCGGGACATCGTGATCCGCGACGGGCAGATCGCCGAGCTGACGGCGCCGAACGCCGCGCCGGCGCACGGTGACGTCATCGAAGCGGCCGGCAAGCACGCGTTCCCGGCCTTTGTCGACCCCCACGTCCACCTGCGCACACCCGGCCAGGAGCACAAGGAGAACATCGCGTCGGGAACCACCGCGGCCGCGGCCGGTGGTTTCTGCGCGGTGATCGCGATGCCGAACACGGCGCCGATCGTCGACGAGGCGGCGGTGCTGCGGTCGCTGACCGACACCGCGAGCCGCGAGGCACGCGTCCCCGTTGGCTTCCTGGCATCGATCACGCGCGGGCTCAAGGGGGAGGAGCTGACCGAGATGGCGGAGCTCCGCGACGCGGGTGCGCTCGGGTTCACCGATGACGGCAAACCGGTCACCTCGGCCGGGATACTCCGCAAGGCGCTCCAGTACCAGCGGCTCGCCGGCGGGGTGATCGCTCTGCACGAAGAGGACCCGGCGCTGTCGGGCGATGGCGTGATGCACGAGGGGGCCGTGTCCGCGAGGCTCGGGCTCGCCGGTATCCCGACCGTCTCCGAGTCGACGATGGTGGCCCGTGACGGCGCGCTCGCGCACTACGAGAACGCGCGCGTCCACTTCCAGCACCTCTCCTGCGTCGAGTCGATCGAGGCGCTCGCAGCGGCCAAGGCGGCCGGTGCGCGGACCACCGGGGAGGTGACCCCGCACCACCTGACGCTGACCGACGACCTCGTCCGGACGCTCGACACGCGCTTCAAGATGAACCCGCCGCTGCGGACCGAGACCGATCGCCGCGCGCTCGTCGCGGCGCTGAAATCTGGGGTCATCGACTGCGTCGCGACCGACCACGCGCCCCACGCGCACCACGAGAAAGAGGTGCCGTTCGAGCAGGCGCTGATGGGGACGACCGGATTGGAGACGGCGTTCGCGGCTCTCTACACCGAGCTCGTGCTTGCGCGGGAGCTCGACCTCGAAACGGTGATCGAGCGGATGACCGCGGGTGGCGCGCTGTATGAGCTGCCGACGCCGCGGATCGCGCCCGGGGAACCGGCCAACTTGACGCTCGTCGACCTCGCCGCGACCTGGGAGGTCGGCGCGCACGGCTACGCGAGCCGGTCGGCGAACTGCTGCTTCCACGGCCGCACGCTCCACGGCCGCGTGGTGCTGACCGTCGCCGCCGGCATGCTCGCGTTCCGCGCGCCGATGCTCGCGCAAGCAGGACTGCCGGCCTAACCCGATGCTCGAGGCGACCGCATACGTCCTGCTCGAGGACGGGACGCGTTTCGACGGCCTGCGGTGCGGCGCCGACGCGCACGCGGTCGGCGAGATCGTGTTCACGACCTCGATGTCGGGTTATCAGGAGGCCGTCACCGACCCGAGCTACGCCGGACAGCTGATCACGTTCACCTACCCCCAGATCGGCAACTACGGCGTCTCGAACGAGGCGATGGAGTCAGACCGGATCCACGCCCGCGCCGCGATCATGCGCGCCGGCGTCGACCGCGAGGACGCGCCAGGCGCCGAGCAGGGCTGGCTGACGTGGCTGGCCGACTGCGGGATCCCGGCGATCACCGACCTCGACACACGTGCGCTCGTGCGCCACATCCGTGACCAGGGAGCGATGCGCGGCGGCCTGTTCCCCGCGCGGATGGCGGAGTCAGAGGCCCGCACCCTGATCGATGCCGAGCCCTCGATGACCGGACGCGACCTCGCGCGCGATGTGACCCCGTCGGCGCTGCTCACGCTGGAGGGAGCGGGCGGTCCGCGGATCGCGATGATCGACACGGGCGTCAAGCGCTCGATCGTTGACAACCTCCGCGCCCGCGGCGCGACCGTCGAGCTGCACCCCTGCACGGCGCCTGCGCACGAGCTCCTCCAGAACGACCCGGACGCGATCTTCCTCGCCAACGGGCCGGGCGACCCGGCAG
The DNA here is from genome assembly GCA_963712675.1 of uncultured Solirubrobacteraceae bacterium. Taxonomy (GTDB): domain Bacteria; phylum Actinomycetota; class Thermoleophilia; order Solirubrobacterales; family Solirubrobacteraceae; genus Palsa-465. The sequence continues at coordinate 16,592 of CAVQJF010000007.1, read as the reverse complement.
CGCTCGACTACATCGTCGACACCGTCAGGGAGCTGGTCGGCAAGCTGCCCGTGTACGGGATCTGCCTCGGCCACCAGCTGCTCTGCCGGGCGGTGGGGCTGGAGACGTACAAGCTGCCCTTCGGCCACCACGGCGCGAACCACCCGGTCAAGGACCTGACGACCGGCCGCACCGAGATCACGAGCCAGAATCACGGCTTCGCGGTGCTCGGGCCGAGCGGGGCGAGGACGATCGATGACGACGAGGCGGTCCGCTGGGAGACCGACTTCGGCGCCGCCGAGCTGACCCACGTCAACCTGTACGACCGCACGGTCGAAGGGCTGGCGCTGCTCGAAGTGCAGGGCGCGACCGTCCAGTACCACCCCGAAGCGGGTCCGGGCCCACACGACTCGCTGTACCTGTTCGATCGCTTCGTAACCGAGATTCAGGCGACCGCCGATGCCGCGACGCGCTGACCTCAAGAAGATCCTGCTGATCGGCTCGGGGCCGATCGTGATCGGACAGGCGGCGGAGTTCGACTACTCCGGCACGCAGGCTTGCCGGGTGCTGATGGAGGAGGGCTACGAGGTCGTGCTCGTGAACTCGAATCCGGCGACGATCATGACCGACCCGGAGGTCGCGACCACCACCTACATCGAGCCGCTGCTGCCGCGCACCGTCGCGCAGGTGATCGAGCGGGAGAAACCGGACGCGCTGCTGCCGACGCTCGGCGGCCAGACCGCGCTCAACCTCGCCAAGGCGCTGCACGAGGACGGGACGCTCGCCAAGCACGGCGTCGAGCTGATCGGCGCCAACTACGACGCGATCGACCGGGCCGAGGACCGCGAGCGCTTCCGCGACACGATGAACGGCGCCGGGCTGAGGGTGCCCCGGAGCACGATTGCCCACACGATCGACGACGCCCGCAACGCAATCGCCGAGATCGGCCTCCCGTTCATCGTCCGCCCGGCGTTCACGCTCGGCGGCACCGGCGGCGGGGTGGTCAGAACCGCTGAGGAGCTCGAGCGGATGGTCTCCCACGGCCTCAACGCCTCACCGATCGGACAGGTGCTGCTCGAGGAGTCGGTCCTCGGCTGGGGCGAGTTCGAGCTCGAGGTGATGCGCGACAAGGCCGACAACGTCGTGATCGTGTGCTCGATCGAGAACCTCGATCCGATGGGCGTTCATACGGGCGACAGCGTCTGCGTCGCCCCGCAGCAGACGCTGAGCGACAAGCAGTACCAGGCGCTTCGAGATCAGGCGATCACCGTGATCCGGGCGGTCGGGGTCGAGACCGGCGGCTCGAACGTGCAGTTCGCCGTCAACCCGGCGACCGACGAGATCGTCGTGATCGAGATGAACCCGCGCGTGTCGCGCTCGAGCGCGCTGGCGAGCAAGGCGACCGGTTTCCCGATCGCGAAGATCGCGGCTCGGCTGGCCGTCGGCTACACGCTCCAGGAGATCCCGAACGACATCACGAAGGCGACCCCGGCGAGCTTTGAGCCGGCGATCGACTACTGCGTGGTCAAGTGGCCTCGGTTCGCGTTCGAGAAGTTCCCCGGCGCCGAGCAGGGACTGACGACGCATATGAAGTCGGTTGGCGAGGCGATGGCGATCGGGCGCACGTTCCAGCAGGCGTTCGCCAAGGCGCTGCGCTCGCGCGAGCTCGACTCCAAGCCGCGCTACCCGGATAGCGACGATGAACTGCTCACGTTGGCATCTCAGCCCGGACCCGAGCGCTTCGACCACGTCCTCGAGGCTCTCCGCCGGGGCACCACGATCGAGAAGCTGAACGAGCGCACGGACATCGATCCCTGGTTCCTGCACGAGGTGGCCGAGCTGGTCGCCGGGGCGGGCGGGATCCAAGGAGCGTTCTCCGGCGAGCGGACCTTCAAGGCCGTCGACACGTGCGCCGCCGAGTTCGCGGCCGAGACCCCGTACTACTACTCGGGCTGGGAGCGGCCCTCGCGAAACGGTGGCGGCCCGAGCCACGAAGTCCGGCGAGGCGAACGCGAGAGCGTCGTGATCCTCGGCTCTGGTCCGAACCGGATCGGCCAGGGGATCGAGTTCGACTACTGCTGCGTCCACGCCGCTCAGACGGTCCGCGAGTCCGGCCGTGACGCGGTCATGATCAATTGCAATCCGGAGACCGTCTCGACCGATTACGACACCTCCGACCGTCTGTACTTCGAGCCACTGACCCACGAGGACGTGCTCGGCGTGACCGAGCTCGAGAGCGCACTAGGTGTGATCGTCCAGTTCGGTGGCCAGACGCCGCTGAAGCTCGCCGCCGGGCTCGAACGAGCCGGCGTCAAGATCCTTGGCACCGGGATCGAGGCGATCGATCTCGCGGAGGATCGCTCCCGATTCGGACCGCTGCTCGACCGGCTCGGCTACAAGGCGCCGCCGTATGCGACAGCGCGGTCGGCGGACGAGGCGATCGAGCGGGCTCCCCAGGTCGGCTTCCCGCTGCTGGTCCGCCCGAGCTACGTGCTCGGCGGCCGCGCGATGGAGATCGTCTACGACGTCGACGGCCTCTCCGACTACCTGAGGCGGACGGGGATCGAACCCGGCTCGACGATCTACCTCGACCGCTTCCTCGAGGACTCGATCGAGGTCGACGTCGACGCGCTGTGCGACGGCGACGACGTCTGGATCGCGGGGATCATGCAGCACGTCGAGGAGGCCGGGATCCACTCCGGCGACTCGGCCTGCGTGCTGCCCCCTCACGCGCTCGGCGACGAGATGCTCGCCCAGATCCGCGAGCAGACGATCGGGATCGCGAAAGCGCTCGGCGTGATCGGTCTGCTGAATGTTCAGTTCGCGATCCACGGCGATGACGGCCTGCACGTGATCGAGGCGAACCCACGCGCGTCGCGGACGGTCCCGTTCGTCTCGAAGGCGATCGGGCTGCCGGTCGCGAAGCTCGCCTGCCGGGTGCTGCTCGGCGAGCGGATCGCGGACCTCAAGCTGCCGCACGACACGAGCAATGGCCACGTGTGCGTGAAGGAGGTCGTGCTGCCGTTCGACCGCTTCGCAGGTGCCGACTCGCTGCTCGGACCCGAGATGCGCTCGACCGGAGAGGTGATGGGAATCGCGCGCGATTTCCCGACCGCGTTCGCCAAGGCACAGGCGGCAGCGGGCTCGCAGCTGCCGAGCGAAGGGACGGTGTTCATCACGGTCGCCGACGGCGACAAACCGGCGGCGTTCGGGATCGCGACCACGCTCCACGACCTGGGCTTCGAAATCGTCGCCACGCGCGGCACGGCGCAAGCGATCCGCCGGATGGGGATCCCGGTGCACCCGATCAACAAGATCGGCGAGGGCTCGCCGCACGTCGTCGACTGGATCGAGCAGGGCAAGGTCGACCTCGTGATCAACACGCCTGTCGGGACGGGCGCGCGGACCGACGGGTGGGAGATCCGCGCGGCTGCGATCGCGCGGCGGATCCCATGCATCACGACGATGGCCGGCGGAATGGCGGCGGCACGCGCGATCGCAGCCGCCCGCCGAGGTGAGCCCGACGTGATCTCGCTGCAGGAGATCCACGCGCACTAGTGCACCGAACGCTCGCCCCTTTCGGACGCCGGACGGTCGCGGTCACCGCGCGCGACGAGTACGGAGCGTACGTCGTCCTCACGTGCTCGGACACCGCCGGGCCGCGACCGCAGCCGGGACAGTTCTACATGCTGACGGCGGCGACGCGATGGGGCGGGGGAGAGGGTGAGCGGCCGTTCCTCCCGCGCGCGTTCAGCGTCCTGCGGGCTCGGACCGACAGCGACGAGCTGCAGTTCCTGATCGAGGACGTCGGGCCTGGCACGAACCGCCTGTGCGAGCTCGACGGCGGCGATCAGCTGCTGTTGGTCGGCCCGCTCGGGATCGGGTTCGCCGCGCCCCGAGATGGCCGCCGTCCGCTGCTCGTCGGCGGCGGGGTGGGGATCGCGCCGCTCGCGATCTGGCAGGACGAGCTCGGTGCCGGCGCGCCGGCGCTGCTCGGGTTCCGCGACGCCGCCCACGCGGAGGGGGCGGCGCTGCTGTGCGAACCCCGAGTCGCGACCGATGACGGCAGTAGCGGCCACCACGGCCTCGTGACCGAGCTGTTGAGCGCGGATCTCGACGAGGACGCTCACGCGCAGGTGTACGCCTGCGGCCCGCCGGCGATGCTCGAGGCGGTCCGGGCGCTGACCGCGGAGCGCGACGTGCCGGCGCAGCTGGCGCTCGAGTCGGGTATGGCGTGCGGCTTCGGCGCCTGCTTCGGGTGCGTGGTCGCCACGCGCGACGGGTACGTCAGGCTCTGCGTCGACGGCCCGGTGCTGGATGCGGCGCAACTGGAGGCAGTCGCGTGAGCGTGAATTTCTGTGGGATCGAGCTGGCGTGTCCGATCATCAACGCATCGGGGACGTTCGACGCGATCGCGGCCCGGCGCGCGTTCGGCGACCAGCTGGCCGAGCGGTTCCCGTTCGCGGCGTTCGTCTCGAAGACGGTCACGCTCGAGCCGCGACAGGGCAACCCGCCGCCGCGGCTGTGGGAGCTCCCCGGCGGATTGATCAACTCGATCGGGCTGCCGAACAAGGGACTCGACGGGTTCGTCGAGCACGACCTGCCGGAGCTGGCGGGGCTCCCAGTGCCGCTGATCGTCAATGTGATGGGGTTCACGCGGGACGAGGTCGCGACGCTGGTGGAGGCGTTTGACAGTCTCGACGAAGTGTCGATGTTGGAAATGAACGTGTCATGCCCGAATGTCGAGACCGGGCTCGTGATGGGCGCGGATCCGAGCGAGGTGGCGAAGCTGCTCGAGCGCGTCAGACCGCTGACCTCGAAGCCGCTGATCGTCAAGCTGACGCCGAACGCGACCGATGTCGCCGCGGTCGCCGGCGCCGCGGTCGCCGCCGGCGCCGACGCGGTCTCGCTGATCAACACGCTGAAGGGGATGGCGCTTCACCCGCGCACCGGAGAGCCGTGGCTGGGCGGAACCACAGGCGGCGTCTCGGGAGTGGCCGTGCGGGCGGTCGCGCTGGCGCAGACAAGGGCCGTGGCGGAGACGGTGGCGGTTCCGATCGTCGGGATGGGCGGGGTTCAATCCGGCCGCGACGCGCACGACCAGATCACGGCCGGAGCGACGCTCGTCGCGGTCGGAACGGAGAGCTTCCGGGACCCCGCGGCGGCGTCACGGATCGCTCGGGAACTCGCCTCACTGCACCACAATCCGGAAACCGCCAGCGTTCCAGCGATAGTTGCTAACAGCACATAAAAGACCCTGCAAAGACTGGCTATTCCCGTAACCATGCTCGACATGGCTGAACCTCTACTTGAGGTCTACCCAGATTTCGAGCATTGGCCTTGATCGTCCCGCCCCAAGATGTATAGTCGCCGCCCATGCCGCCGGTCAGCGAACCGCTCTCAAAACCCATCGCTGCGCCGGAACGCTCTCTCGTGCAACGTATGGAAGCACTCGCCCGCGCAAATGACGTCCGCAGCCGTCGGGCGCAGCTAAAGCGCGACCTTAAAGCCGGCCGCCAGCCGATCCACGAGCTGCTGCTCCAGCCGCCCGAATATCTCGAGACGGCCAAGGTTTTCGACCTGCTGCTCGCGGTCCCGAAGTACGGGCGCGTGAAGGTCAACAAGATCCTCTCGCAGTGCAAGATCTCGCCGAGCAAGACGGTCGGCGGCCTGTCGCAAAGGCAGCGGGCCGAGCTCGTAGCGATGATGCGCCGCCGCTAAAGATCTCTGCGTCCGAATGCCGAAGGTGTTCGTGATCACCGGGCCGTCCGGTGTCGGCAAGGGGACGCTGATCAGAGGCCTGCTCGAGCAGGTTCCGGAACTCGAGCTGTCGGTGTCGGCGACCACGCGCGCGCCGCGTCCCGGTGAGCGAACGGGCGTCGAGTACCACTTCCTGAGCGCTCCCGAGTTCGAGCGGCGCGTGGCCGCGGGCGAGTTCGTCGAGCACGCCACCTACTCCGGCAACCGGTACGGAACGCTTCGATCGGATCTCGACCGGCGTCTGGGCGCCGGCACACCGGTCGTGCTCGAGATCGAGGTTCAGGGGGCGCGCCAGGTCCGCGAGACGATGCCCGACGCGATCCAGGTGTTCATCGCTCCTCCCTCGCGCGATGCGCTCCGCGCCCGGCTCGTCGGCCGCGGGACCGACTCGCCCGACCAGGTCGACGAGCGGATCCGGACCGCCGATCGCGAGCTCGAGTCACAGCCCGAGTTCGGACACGTCGTCGTCAACGACCGTCTCGAGGAAGCGACCGACGAGCTGGTCGGGATCGTCCGCAACGCGCTCGAAAGCGCGTAGTCGCTTGGTCGCCTGTCCGGGTGGCCTTGGGCGGCCACCTTCGTGGCCTGAAAAACGGCGCAGTGAAAGGGAGGCGGCCCGGGTCCCGTGTCGGAGGCCCAGATGCTGAACTCTGGCGTTCTCGGCTCACCTCTCTGGCCGAGATCTCCAGAGTTCGCGTGAACGCCTCGGCGGCCCGATCAACCATGGTTTTCATGGAATTAGGTGCGTCGTCGAAGCGAGCCAGCTCCGCTTCCTTCACTGCGCCGTTTGTCTCGCCACGAAGCTGTGCGCCGCGCCCCACGGACACGCACCCAGCGCCGGCAGCTACCGGACCGTGGGTGCCGGCCGCGGAGCCGAGGAGGACCCCGCGCCGACCGCTCCGGGCGACGCGCTCGGCGCCGGCGGGAGCGGGGCCGCGCGGTCGTTGATCACGACGTCGACGGTCCTGCCGTCCCCTGCGAGCCCGACGTCGCCGATGATCGCGCAGCCCGCGTCATACCGCGCCCCGCGCCGGTCGAAGAAGCTGCCGCCGGCGGGCAGCCGGTTGTCCGTGAACGCGACCGCCAGTCCGTGGGCGGCGACCACGGCCTGGGCCATACGACGGAGGGCGGAGACCGTGTAGCACCGCTGAGCCGAAGCCGCATCGAGTCGGGGATAGAGCTGCTCCATCAGCGCCGTCATCGATCGGGAGGATCCGCTGAACACCATCAGCGTGTGGTTTGAGGCGATCAGCGAGCCGGACGGATCGGCGGCGCCGTTCCCGTCGTAGCCGACGTTTCCGCAGGGACCGACCGCGGCGCCAGAAGGCGCCACCACGGCGTGCCAGCCCGACCAGCGCAGGCGGGCGAGCACGCCGTCGAGCTTCTGCGCGAGCGCGGCGGGGGGGATGCAGTCGGCGCTCCGCCACGCCGCCAGGATCGCCCGATCGAGCGTGGCGACATCGGCCGCGGCGGTAGCGAAGGTCCTCGGCAGTGCGGAGAAGCCGAGGCGCCGGCACTGGTTGGGATCGCCGTCGGCCTTGAACACCATCGCGATCGGGCCCTGACCGCCGACGCACGCGATCAGCCTGACGCCCGGACGGGCGAGCGCCGAGTGCTCGGCTCGATAGATGCGCCGGCAGGCGGCGATCGGCGAGGGCCCGTAGACATCGAACGCGCCACTGGCGTTGTCGCCCGTGCCCTCGTAACAGCCGATGCCGTTGATCGCAGCGCGCTGCGCCGGTGAGCTCAGCAGCGTCTGCGCCGCGCCCGCGGCTCCCGCCACGAGCAGCGCGAGCACGAGCGCGAGGCGCCACGGCCGACCGCGCAGATGTCGCCTCCCATGAGCCGTCTCGGGAACGATCGCGCGCTCGAGCGCGTCTCCAAGGTTGTTGACGAACGGAATCTCACTCATCGGGCCGCCTCCATCAGGTCAGAGAGGCGGGCGAGGCCTCGGTGTACTCGAGTGCGCGCCGCCGCTTCAGAGCAGCGCAGGGTCGCCGCGATCTCCCGATAGCCGAGCTCCTCGACCACCCTCAGCTCGACGGCGTCACGCTCCCCGGCCGACATGCGCTCGAGCGCTGAGGCGAGCGCGCGTCGGTGCTCATCGGCATCGACGAGCGACTCGATCCGCGCGATCGATTCCTCGTCGAGCGCCGGCACGACGATTCCGAGCCGCCGCACCGCACGCCGTTCGACGCTCCGCCGGCGGAAGAAATGCGACAGCTCCTTGGAAGCGATCCCGTACAGCCACGCGCCGCCCGGCCGACCGACGTCGCGAAACCGGCGCCGGCGCGCGAACGCGACCGCGAACGTCTCCGCCAGCAGGTCGGCGGCCAGCTCCGGGTCGAGCACGCGCCGGTAGAAGTACCCGAGCAGGTCATCCGCCCAGCGGTCATACAGTTCGCGGAAGGCGCGCGGGTCATCCCGCGAGGCCAGGATCAACTCGGCATCAGATCTCACGCATTGCTCTCCTGCGGCATCGGGATCGTGTCAACCTCTTTACGCCGCAAGACACCGCCCGTGTTACACCGCCGCCGACCCCCGTCGCTAACCTAAAGGTCGCCAACCAACCGCAAGGACGTAAATCCCTTGATCTCACCCCGCATCGACAAGCTGCTCGAGCACGTCGACTCCGACTACGCCAGCGTGATCGTCGCCGCCAAGCGCGCGCGCCAGATCAACTCCTACTACCACAACCTCGGCGAGGGCACGTTCGACGAGTTCCCGCCGCCGATGGTCGACACACGCTCGAAGAACTACCTGACGATCGCACTCGAAGAGGTCGCTCAGGGCAAGATCAAGTACCAGTACCGGTAGGACCGGTACCGCGGAGGCCACGAAACATGTCCCGGTTGCTCCTCGGTGTGAGCGGCGGGATCGCGGCCTACAAGGCGATCGAAACCGCGCGGCTCGCCGTCAAAGCCGGCCACGCGGTGCGCGTCATCCAGACCCCGAAAAGCGAGCGCTTCGTCGGGGTCGCTTCGTTTGAGGGGATCACCGGCGCCCCGGTGCTGACGAGCGAGTTCGAACCGGATCCCGCGCGCGGGTCGTATCCCGGCGAGCCGTTGCCCGAACGCGCGCCGATCAGTCATCTGGCGCTCGTCGAGCGCGCCGAGCTGTTCCTGATCGCGCCCGCGAGCGCGAACACGATCGCGAAGCTCGCTCACGGGCACGCCGACAACCTGCTCACCACGGCGGCGCTCGCCGCCGCGTGCCCGGTCGCCGTCGCCCCGGCGATGAACAACCGTATGTATCTGCATCCGGCGACGCAGGCGAACCTCGCGACGCTTGCGCAGCGCGGCGTCACGATCATCCCGCCCGGCGAGGGGGAGCTCGCGTCCTACGGCGAGCGCGGGATCGGCCGGCTCGCTGAGGCGGCGGAGCTGCTCGCGGCCTGCGAGGCGCTGCTCAATCGCGATCGCTCGTGGACGGGCACGAACGTCCTGGTCACGGCCGGCGGCACGCGCGAGCCGATCGACAGCGTCCGCTACATCGGGAACCGCTCCTCGGGCCGGATGGGGTTCGCGCTCGCCGCCGAGGCCGCGCGCAGGGGCGCCCAGGTGACGGTCATCGCCGCCAACGTCGCGCTCGATCCGCCACCGGGGGTCCATGTGCTGCCGGTAGGGACCGCGGCCGAGCTCAAGGACGTAAGCGAGGAGTGGTTCGAGCGCTGCGATGTGCTGTTGATGTCGGCCGCGGTCGCGGATTTCCGACCGGCGGCTCCGGTCGAATACAAGATCAAGAAGACGGACACGGCCGCCCCGCCGACGATCGAGCTCGAGCCGACAGCCGACGTGCTCGCCGCGCTCGCGGCACGCCGCCGGCCCGGTCAGACGATCGTCGGATTTGCAGCCGAGCACGGCGCCGGCGCGCTCGAGTACGGCCGCGGGAAGCTGGCGCGAAAGGGGCTCGACGCGATCGTGGTCAATGACATCTCGCAAGCCGGGATCGGGTTCGATGCCGCCGACAACGAAGTGACGATCGTGACCCGCGACGGGCCCTCGCGCCATGTCGAGAAGACGAGCAAGGACGCCGTCGCCGCTGCGGTGCTCGACGAGGTCGATCGCATCCGGACAACAAAGGAGCTTCATGGAGCCGCCTGACCACGCGCCGGCAGCGCCGGCAGCGCCGGCAACGCCGGCAACCGCGGAGGCATCCGCGGCCGTCGCCCGCCGGCTGGCGGAAAACGTCAGCAAGGCGGTCCAGATCCGCGCGGAGACGCTCGACCACGTCGTGGTCGCGCTGCTGGCCGAAGGGCACGTCCTGGTCGAGGACTATCCGGGGGTCGGGAAGACCGCGCTCGCGCGCTCGATCGCGCGCTCGATCGACTGTCAGTTCGCGCGGGTCCAATGCACCTCGGACCTGCTCCCGGCGGACGTCGTCGGGACGAGCGTGTACGACCAGCGCGAGCAACGGTTCGAATTCCGCCCCGGTCCGGTGTTCGCGAACATCGTGCTCGTCGACGAGATCAACCGAGCGTCGCCGAAGACCCAGTCCGGGCTGTTGGAATGCATGCAGGAGCGGAGCGTCACGGTCGATGTCCACACGCACGAGCTCGCGCGGCCGTTTCTGGTGCTCGCGACGCAGAACCCGATCGAGTACGAGGGCACATATCCGTTGCCCGAAGCCCAGGTCGATCGCTTCATGGTGAGGGTGTCGCTCGGCTATCCGTCACCTGACGCCGAGGCGGGGATGCTCGCCGACCACGAGACCGGCGACAGCGTCCTGGAGCTGGCGCCGGTCGTGACCGCCGCGGAGGTACTCGCCGCGCAGGCGGCGGCGACCCAAGTGACCGCCACCGAGCCGCTGCGCGACTACGTCGTCCGGTTGCTGTGGCGCACGCGGGAGGATCCTCGAGTCGACCTCGGCGCGAGTCCTCGCGCTGGCTTGATGCTGCTGCGTGCGGCCAAGGCCCGCGCGCTGATGCTCGGGCGCGACCATGCGCTGCCCGACGACGTGCAGGCGCTCGCCGAAGTGGTGCTGGCCCATCGGCTCGTACTCGCGCCCGAGTCGGCGCGCGCGAGGGCGCGCGACGTCGTCGCCGACGCGGTCGCGTCGGTCCGCGCCCTCTGACGCCTGAGATTTCGCAACCACGCCTTGTGGTCGCCGCGGAAGCTGGTTAGATAGCGGCGCTCCAGTCGGCGGCGGTGAATCCAGCACCGCATGAATCCAGGTCTAAGGTTGAGACGGCAACTAGGCAGGGAAGGCCGCGCGTTGCGGCGACCAATGACGGCCGCGATAGCCCTGATGGCGGGGATGCTTGTGGTTGGTGTCGCACCGGCGCCCGCGAGCGCGATCACCCCGACCTCCGGCTCGGTGAACACGAGCTTCGGCAAGGGGGGCTTCGCGGTCGAGCCGTCCGGCACGCAATCGGTCGCCGTCGCCAGCGTCGTCCAGCCCGACGGGAAGATCGTGGTCGTCGGCGAGTCGACGATCAACGGGCAGGGCGACATGATCGCCGTTCGCCTCAGCGCGAATGGCTCGCTTGATCATTCGTTCGGCGCCAACGGCTGGGCGGTCGTCCCGATCGGGAAGTCGGCCCAGGGCAACGCGATCGCGCTTCAGTCGAACGGTGACATCGTGCTCGCCGGCTCGGGCCGCGACCCGGTCACCGGGACCGTCGCGCTCGCGGCGGCGCGCCTGCTTCCGAACGGCGCGCTGGATCCCTCGTTCGGGAGCGGCGGAGTCGCGACCGTGCCCGTCGGCTCCGAGGCGATCGCGAACGGAGTCGTGATCCTGCCCAATGGCCAGATCGTGATCTCCGGCACCGCGCTCACCGACCACGACCACTTCGTCGCGGCGCGGCTCAACGGCGACGGCTCGATCGATCACTCGTTCGGCTCCCAGGGCGTCACTGTGCTGACCCAAACGGTCGCTGCCGACTGGGGCCTCGCGCTCCAGACGGATGGCGGCCTCGTGCTGGGCGGCGAGGCGCAGAACAGCGCCGGGACGTGGGACTACATGGCCGCCCGCCTGCTGTCCGACGGAAGTGCCGACGACGGCTTCGGTAACGGCGGGATCGTGATCGTCCCGATCGGTACATACGCTGCCGGCCTGGCGGTCACGCTCCAGCCCGACGGCAAGATCCTGCTGACGGGCAACGCGCTCGAGACGAACCGCGTGGTTGCCACGGTCCGCTTCAACCCGAACGGGTCCCTGGACTCGTCCTTCGGCCAGCACGGGATCGCGACTTTCCGTGGCGTCGGAGCGAACGCGATCACGATGGAGGGGGCGAACATACTCGTCGCCGGGCCGGGAGCCAGCGCGGTGCGGCTGACCCCAACCGGGGCCATCGACACAACGTTCGGCAGACGCGGGCTGACGACGGCGGCGATCGGCACGAACGACGCCGCCAACGGCGTGACGGTCGATCCGCTCGACAACTCGATCGTGCTCGCAGGTGTGGCAACCATCAGCAGGCGGATCGACCTGACCGTAATCAAGCTGTACGGCTGATCGCCGGCCGGTGACCGCAGCGGGGGCGCCCGCGAAGTTGACACAATCGCTGCGGATGCGCGCATTCGCCGGATCCGGCCGAGCGGCCGGCGTCAGCCTCGCCGGCGCCGTGCTGATCCTTGTCGCACTGGTGTTCGATGCCTCGCCGCTGTTCGTGCCCGGATTCGCGTTCGCGCTGCTCGGGGTCAGCGCCTGGGGCTGGGTGGCGCTGGTCGCGAGCCGGTCGCAGATCGATCGGCGCTTGGGGGCCGACCGCGTGATCGAAGAGGAGCCGCTCGAGGCGACGCTCGAGGTCCGTGGCGGCGCGCTCGGGCTCCCGGGCGCCGAGGTCCGCGATCCGCTCGCGGGCGCACCGCTGCTGCTTCAAGGCAGCGGCCGAACGGCGACGATCAGGGTCGTCGCGCGGTTCGATCGCCGCGGGCTGCGGACGGTCGCGCCGCCGCAGCTGACGATCCGGGATCCGCTGGGACTGTCGCGCCGCCGGGCGGCGTGCCTCGCCCGCGCCGAGCAGGTGCTCGTGCTGCCGCGGACCGAGCGCGTCCAGTGGCTCAGCGCCGACGGCGGCAGCCGGCTCGACTCGCCCGCGACGCAGGCGCGCTTGCAGGCGCTCGTGGCGGTCGAGGTCGACGGCCTACGGCCTTATCAACCCGGGACTCCCGCGTCACGGATTCACTGGCCGGCGCTGGCGCGCGGGGCCGGCCTGCTCGAGCGCCGGCTCCGCGGCGACCAGGACTTCCGCCCGCTCGTGATCCTCGATCCCCGCGGCGATGTCCCGGCCGCGCAGCTCGATGCCGCCGTGCGTGCGGCCGCCTCGTTGACGCTCGAGCTCGCCCGCCGCGGCGGCGCCCTGCTGTTGCTGCCCGGTGAGCGGCGCCCGCTGGCCGTTGAGCCCGGCCTCGCCAGCTGGCCGCCGGCTCACGTCCGGCTCGCGCTCGTGACCGGTGGCTCCGATGCCCCGGCGCCGATGCTGGGGGCAGCCCGGATGCGCCCGGGTCCGGTGCTGTACGTGAGCGCCGCGCCGCGCGAGCGGCCGCCGGTCGCGCTCGGGTCGGGCGCGACCGTGCTCGTGGTGCCACGGGAGGTCGCGCGCACCGGTACGCGGCCGAGCTTCGAGGTCTCGGGTTGCGTCGGGCTGCCGGTCGGCCGTCGCACGCCCGTGCGGGAGGCGGCGGCGTGAGTACGGGCGCCGAGGTCAGTGTCCTTGGGCCGCGGCGCTGGGCTGTGCACCGCGAGACGGCGGTCCGCCGCGCCGAGCGTCCGGTCGTGCGATTGGCGACGTTCGCGGCGCTCGCGCTGTACGGGGTGCTGCGCTGGGAGACGCTGATGCGACCGGCGCCGGTGTCGCGGCTGCTCGGGATGCTCGGGCTCGCGCTCGTGCTGGCCGGGCTGGGGGCGGCGCTCTCAGAGCGCCATCGGGCGCTCGCGATCGCGCTCGCGGTGGTTGCCGTCGTCGCGATGTTCCCGATCGCCGGCGTTCCGCTCTCGTGGGTCCGGCACGTGCGGCTCGAGGTCGGTGCGAATGCGATCGGCCAGGGGCTGACCGCGCTGCCGAACGTGCTCGTGCCCTACCTCGGCATCAACCCGTGGGTGCGGGTCGTCGTGATCCTCGGAGCCGGCGTGCTGCTGCTCGACGCGGCGCTGCTGGCCGCCTTCGCCCCGCGGTCGCTCGGCGATCTGCGGCGTGCCGGAGCCGCGTTGCCGCTGGTCGCGCTCGCGGTCGTCCCGACGACGCTCGTGAAACCGCATCTCCCGTACGTGCAGGGACTGATCCTGTTCGCGCTGCTGACCGCGTTCATGTGGGCCGAGCACGCGCCGACCCGTGACGGTGCAACGGCCCTGGCGGTTGTCGGCATAGCCGGACTCGGCGGCCTGATCGCGGCGCCCCGGATCGACCCCCACCACGCGTGGGTCAACTATGAGGCGCTGGCGGGGTCGCTCGCCCCGGGGCACGTTGCCGCGTTCGACTGGTCGCAACGGTACGGACCGCTGAACTGGCCACAGGACAATCAGGAGGTCCTCGAAGTGCAGGCCGCGCACTCGGACTACTGGAAGGCGGAGAACCTCGACTTCTTCGATGGTCGCGCCTGGACTGCGGCTAACGTCGGAGCGCCGGTCCCGGTACCCGACGTCGAGCCCGCTGCACGCGCGCGCTGGTCGCAGACGATCCAGGTGACGATCCGAGGCATGCGGACCACCGACCTGATCGCCGCGGGCAGCGCGAGCAACCCGGTCGACGTCGCCGAGGGCGCGCTGCCGGGCATCAGCGCCGGGACGTGGCTGGCCGGCGCGCCCCTGCATCCGGGTGACACGTATCGCGTGAGGACCTACTCACCCCGGCCGACGGCGGCACAGTTGCAGAGCGCCGGAACCGACTACCCGCAGCAGCTGCTGCCCGGCTACTTGGTGCTGACGGTCCCCGGAGGGTTCGTATCGAAGGTCGGGGCCGTGCCCCCGGGCAACGTCTACATCCCGCCGTTCGGCGGCCGTGAAGCGATCGTTTACGGACCGACCAGCCAGAACGCTGCGACCGCGCTCGAGGCCTCGCCGTACGCGCGCGCCTACGCGCTGGCGCGCCGGCTTGCGGGTCACGCCGCGACACCGTACGCGTTCGTCGAGAGCGTGCTCGGCTACCTCTCGCACGGCTTCACGTACGACCAGACGACGCCGGCCCGCAAGTACCCGCTCGAGAGCTTCCTGTTCAAAACCAAGCACGGGTACTGCCAGCAGTTCGCCGGCGCGATGGCGCTGCTGCTACGAATGGGCGGCGTCCCCGCGAGGGTCGCCGTCGGGTTCACGCCCGGGACCTACGACGGCGCTACCCACGAATGGGTGGTCGACGACATCGATGCGCACGCGTGGGTCGAGGCGTGGTTCCCCGGCTACGGCTGGGTGCGGTTCGACCCGACTCCTTCGGTCGCGCCGGCCCGTGGTGGGCACCGTCAAACGAGCAGCGGCCAAGGTCACGGAAGCGGCAACTCGACCTCCGGGGCGCACGGACTCACCGGCCCCGGCACCGGCGTCAGCCATCCGCGCAGCGTCGGCGGCAGCTCGTTGCCGGTGCTCCCCGCGATCGCCGTGGCCCTCGGCGTGCTGGGGCTCGCGCTGCTCGTGGTTCGCACACTCGGCCGCCGACCCGCCGGCGGGGACGGTGAGCTGCTCGCCGAGCTCGAGCGCGCCTGGCGCCGCTGCGGTCGCCCGGTTGCCGACGGGGTCACCCTGGTCGCGCTCGAGCAGCGCCTGCGCTCATCACCGGACGCGGCCGCGTATGTGAGGGCGATCCGGATCGAGCGCTACGGCGCCGCGGGCGATCCGCCGAGCAGCGCGCAACGTCGGGCGCTGCGGGCGCAGCTCGCGTTCGGTCTCGGGCCGGTGGGCCGGCTGCGGGCACTGTGGGCGCTGCCGCCGCGTCGGTAAAATCACTCCCGATGGATGACGTCTACGAGCTGTTCCGTAGAGGTACCGAGTTGCTCGAAGCGGGACATCACCATCAGGCGATCGTCCCGCTTTCGCGCGCGCGGGACCTCGCTCCGGACAAGGCCTCGATCCGCGAAGCGCTCGGGCGCGCTCTGTTCCACGCCCAGCGCTACGAGCAGGCCGCTCGCGAGTTCGAGGCGGTCACCGAGCGCGCGCCGACGAACGACTTCGCGCAGTTCTGCCTCGGCCGTTCGCTGCAGCTGCTCGGCCGCCACGCGGACGCGCGCGGCCCGCTGGCGCTGGCCGCCAACCTGCAGCCCGCGCGCCGCGACTATCGCGTGTACCGCGACCGCGCGCGGGCCGCGGCGGCCAGGTCTTAGACGCTGCAACGTCGCAAACCTGGTGCTAACCTGGACATACAGCTTTCGCGCCGGGTCGATCCGGCGGCAGTACCGGAAGCGGGCGCTCGCCCGCTTTTTTTATTGATCAGACGGAGGAGATCGTGACCACAATCCAACAGGAGATCGAAGGCCGCCTGGCGGCCGTCGAGCCTGACGTTGAGGTGTTGCTCGCCGAGGTCGTCTCGCGCTCGACGCTGCGTCTGTTCATCGATCATCCGGATGGCGTCACGCTCGCCCTCTGCGAACGCGTCTCGGGCCACCTCAACGAGTTCCGCGACCGCTACGCGCTCGAGGTCTCCTCGCCGGGCCAGGACCGGCCGCTGACCAAGCCCCAGCACTACAGCCGGTTCCTCGGTCGTCGCGCGCGCGTGCGCCTTCGCGACGCCGCGGACGGGCACAAAAACGTCACCGGCGAGCTGGTCGGTGCCTCCGAACAGGACGTCACGATCGCGGCCGACGATGGCCTTTTGACGATCCCGTACGAGCAGATCGTTCGCTCCAACCTCGTCCCGGGAGACTGAACACATGTCGAAGGAGATCGTGGAGGCCGTCCGGGGCCTCGCCGCTGAGAAGAACATCTCG
>CAVQJF010000006.1:0-316406 GCA_963712675.1 uncultured Solirubrobacteraceae bacterium | reverse complement strand
GGACTTCCCTCGGTTCCGTAGACACTCGGGGTTAGTTGTTTGGCTTGTTGATTTGATGTTTCAGCGAGTATCTCTCTTCATACCTGGCGGGGGACAGCATTCCTAGGGTGGAGTGCCGGCGGATGGCGTTGTAGAAGATCTCGATGTAGTCGAATACTTCCCGGCGGAGCTCCTCGCGGTTGGGCCAGGATCGGGGGTGGATCAGCTCTTTCTTGAGGGTCGCGAAGAAGCTCTCGGCGACGGCGTTCCGGGTCCAAGCGCCTGACCTGAAACTCGACGCGCTTCCCCATCCCGCAGACGCTGACGCACAAACCAAGGCCGCTGCAGTTGCAGGCGATTTGGCTCGCACCGGCGCTAACCGGCGCCGATCGCGCGGACGTCTGAGGACATCTTGGGACGTCTTCGGACGAGTACCTGCAAATCGCACTAAACCTGGATTCGGTTAGACGTCGGCAACCGCTCGAGGCTTGGGTGCCGGTGTTAGCGCGAACGCTTCTGCAACCAGGCGAGCGTCCTCTTCGCGCGGGGCGTAATGGAGGTACTGCATCGTGGTCTGGATGTTCGCGTGTCCCATCCACTCCTGGACGCGGCGGACGTCGGCCTTGGCGATCATCCGCGTTCCGAAGGTGTGCCTGAGGTCGTGGAATCGCAGGCGGCGCAGCCCGGCGCGCTGGAGGGCCACGTCATAACGCCGGCGCAGCGCCGAGGCGTCGAGGTAGCGGCCGGTGGAGCCGGTGAACACGAGGTCGTCATCGGCGACGAAGTCGGCTCGGGTCCCGAGCTTCGCCAGCGCAGCGGCGACATCGGGGGCCATTGGCACCGCGCGGACCTTGCCTGATTTCGGCGTCGTCAGCTGCCCGGCGGAGTAGGTCGCGCGAACGCGGATCACCGAGTTGGCGAAGTCGACATCGCGCCAATGGAGTGCGACCAGCTCACCGCGGCGCAAGCCCGTGAACGCTGCCGTCAGGAAGATCGCTGCATCCTGCTCGCTCGCCGCTGCGCGCACGAGCGCATGAACGTCCTCGGGCGAGAAGACGTCGATGTCTCCGGCCTGCGTCAAGGGCGGCTTCTCGACCTCGGCGACCGGATTCGCCGGGAGTCCCCAGACCTTCTTCGCTCTCCGGAAGATGCCGTTCAGCAGCACCAACGACTTCCGCCGGGAGCTGGCCGACCCGCTGACCGAACCGATCCACCGCTCGATCATCGCGGTCGTGATCGACTCGGCCGGCAACTCGCCAAACGCGGGCAGCAGATGCGCGTTCACGATCACCCTGTAGCCGCCGACCGTCGACGGCTTTCGACCACGATCATGCTCGATGTAGCGCAACCATTCGGCCGCCGCGTCCGCGAACGTCGCGCCCGTCCTAACGGCGCCTGCCAACGTCCCGCGGCGCGCTTGCTCGAGCACCGACCGAAGCCAATCCTCCGCCAGGCGCTTGGTCACATACCCAGACGTTGGACGACCGCGACCCTGCCATGCCGGGCCGATCTTCTTCTGCACCTGCCGGCCGTCGGGCAGCCGGTATTTCGCGTACCAGACTGGGCCGCGTGCGCGCTCGACCCGAAACACATGACCAGATGGTGATTGGAGCTCAGGCGAACCCATGTCCCAAGCGTACCCGACCTCCGGGACATATTCGGGACACGGCCCCCTAATTGAGCGGACGAGCGAACGCTGAGATATCTCCATTACCAGCTACTTCTCAGAGCCCGCCTCCGGAATCGAACCGGAAACCTCTTCATTACAGGTGAAGTGCTCTGCCAATTGAGCTAGGCGGGCGCGAGACGCCAGTTTCGCACGGCGTCGCGCTGGAATGATCCCGTCTTGCGCCTCGCGGCGATCACGATCCGGCCCGGCGCTCAGGCGGCGCCCGACCGCACAACCGCGAGCTCGCGCTCCCACCAGTCGATCGTGTCGGCCATCGTCTGGGAAAGCGGAATCGCGGGTTCCCAGCCGGTCTGCGCGTGCAGGCGTGACGAGTCGCCGCGCAGGTCCATCACCTCGTGCGCGCGCACGCGCGCGGGATCGACCTCGTGCTCGACCGTGATCGGCGCGATCAGCGAGGCGAGCAACGCCACCTGCTCGCCCGCCGACACCGACCGGCCGGAGCTGACGTTGAACACATCGCCTCCGCCGGCCCCCGCGCCGGCGAGCAGCCGGTAGGCGCGGACGATGTCGCGCACGTCGGTGAAGTCGCGGCGCGTGTCCGGGTTGCCCGTCACGATCCGCAGACTGGTGGCGCCGGCGGCTCGTCCCTCGGCCGCCTGGCGGGCGAGCGACGAGACGATGAAGATCGGCAGCTGTCCGGGACCGGCATGGTTGAACGGGCGCACGCGGACCAGGTCAAGGCCGTGCGCGTCGGCGTACACGCCGGCGAGCAGATCGCCGGCCGTCTTCGAGACCGCATACGGGTTCGCCGGCGCGACCGGTGCGGCCTCGGTCACCGGAAGTTCCCGCGGGGTGCCGTAGACCTCGCACGAGCTAACCCAGACGACGCGCGCCTCGGGCGCGTCGAGCCGCAGCGCCTCGAGCATGTTCACGGCGGTCGCAACGTTGTCCTTGACCGTGCTCGCCGGTTCTTCCCACGATCGGCCGACCGAGCTGAGCGCCGCCAGGTGGTAGACGACCTCAGGCGCGATCGAGCGGATCGCCTCGCGCACGGCGGGACCGTCGCGAAGGTCCAGGACCTGCGTCGAGGCGTCGGGGCCGGCCGGCCAACCCGCCGGTGACGCCGTCCGCGAGACGCCGAGCACCGAATCGCCCGCCTCCACGCACACGCGCGCCAGCCAACCGCCGGCGAACCCAGACGCGCCCGTGATCAGGACCCGCAAGGGTCTAGGAAAGGTCGTCCGCGTCGAGCCCCGTCGCGGTGCCGGTGACGGTGACTGCGCGCTCGAGGTGCCCGTGACCGTTGCTCGAGAACTCGACTTCTGTCTCGGGCGGTGCCGGCTCGGGCTCGGCGTTGACGCGGCGTTCGAGTTCGCCCAGCACGGCCCCGAACAGCAGGTGGCGCCAGGTCGCCTGCGCGAACGCGCGGCGGTTGCCGCCGAAACGAGGAAGCTCTGCCCGGCGGGGGTGGACCCGGTCCGAGACGTACCCGAGCGGCCACAAGAGCGCGTTCTCGAACACCGCCACGAACGGCCCGCGCAGGATCGGCGGGAGCGGCAGCACGGGCGCGAAGTGTGCGTAGGCGGCGCCGAACAATGCGCCATTCTGCATGTGCCAGGCGAGCCCGACCGGGTACCAGTTGTCCCCGCGCGTGACCGCCTTGCCGAGCAGCTCGACGTCGTCGAACTTGCTCTGGAAGACGAGCTTGTCGAGCGGCTGCTCGAGCGCCCACACGGCCGCCGCAACGGCGCCGCAGACGGCCCCCCTCAGCGTGCGCGTACGGTCGATGCTCAGACTCACCCCGCTCAACTGTAACGGGCGAGGCGCGAGCGGGTACGCCAATGTGCGATGGATCACGAACTGCTCCATAAGCGCGCGCGGGAGCAGGGGGCGAACCCGATCGTCTACTGGCTCGTCCGGGCTCTCTTCCAGCCGTTCTTCCACATCTACTTCCGGATGAGCCGAATCGGACGTGAGCACATCCCTGCCGAGGGCCCGGTGATCCTCGCGTCCAACCACCGCAGCTTCCTGGATCCGTTCGTGATCGCGACGATGGCGCGCCGGCCGATGTATTACGTGGCCAAGCGCGAGCTGTTCTCCAACCGGCTGCAGTCGTGGGTCCTGAACGCGCTCGGCGCGTTCCCCGTCGAGCGTGGCGCCGGCGACAACGAGATGATCGAGACCGCGAAAGCGATCCTGGCTCGCGGCGACATCGTCCTGATCTTCCCTGAGGGCACGCGAATCCGGCCGGGGTCGCTCGGCCCACCGAAGCGCGGTGTCGGCAGGCTCGCGCTCGAGACCGGCGTCCCCGTCGTCCCCGTCGCCGTGATCGGCACCGAGGCCGTTCGCCGCGGGTGGCGGATCCGGCCGCACAAGGTCCGGATCCGGGCCGGCCGCGCGCTGCGCTTCCCCCAGGTTGAGGGAGCCTCACCCGCGCTGGCCGGTGCTGTCACCGCCCGGATCTGGCCGTGCGTTCTGCTGCAGTGGGAGTGGCTCGGGGGCCTGCCGCCGATCCGCCGCGCCGCGATCGTCGGCGCCGGCTCATGGGGCACGAGCCTCGCGATCGCCCTCGCGCGCGCGGGATTCGAGGTCGACCTCGGTTGTCGCACGCACGAGCAGGCGGTGGCGCTGAACGAGACCCGGCGCAACGACCGCTACCTCCCCGACGTCGAGCTCCCGCCCCAGGTCACGGTCCTCCGCGCGGCCGAGCTCGAGCTGGGCGGGCACGATCTGGTCTGCCTCGCGGTACCGGCGCGCGCGCTGCCGGCCGTGCTCGCGGCGCACGGCGAGAAGATTCCGCGCCGGGCGGGCCTGCTGGTGCTCTCGAAGGGGCTCGTGCCGCCGCTCGGCACGCTGCCATCGGCATTCGCCTCGGAGCGCTCGCGGGCTCGCGCGGTAGCCGTCCTCGGCGGGCCGTCGCACGCCGCTGAGGCGCTCGAAACCGGAGCCTCGGTGGTTCTCGCGTCGCTCGACAAGGCATTCGCTCGCCAGCTCGCCGACGTGCTGGCCGCCACCCGGCTCGACGTCTCGATCACGACCGACGTCACCGGAGTCGAGCTCGCAGGATGCGCCAAGAACGCGGCCGTGCTGGCGGCCGCCGCGGCTTCGTCGGCGGGGCCGAACGTGGCCGGGGCCGCAGCCGGCAAGGTGTTCGCGGAAGTAGACGCGCTGGCGCGAGCGCGCGGTGGGCGGCCGGAGACGTTCGCCGGCCTCGCCGGGGCTGGAGATCTGGTGGCGACCGTGGTCGCCTCGGGTTCGCGCAACCGGCGCGCGGGGGAGCTGCTGGCGCAGGGGATGCCCGCGGCCGAAATCGCACCGGCGCTCGGTCATGCGGCGGAGGCGGTCGACTCGGTCCCGATGCTTGCGACGGCGGCACGTGACGCGCGGCTGGAGTCGCCCGCGCTTGACGGACTGGCGGCGCTCGTCGAGGGACGGATCGAGCCCGAGACATGGACGGCGACGGTGACGGAACCGACACGGCGCAAGCGCAAGCGCCCTGTTCGCGCAGCCTGACCGAAGGTACGCTCCCATGCGGTGGCAGACGAGACACCCAGGAACAAGGCGGAACTCGACGCTCGGTTCACCGAGATGTATCGCGCACACCTGCGCGACGTGTACTCGTACAGCTACTACCGCGTCGGCAACCACCACGACGCCGAGGACCTCACCGAGCAGACGTTCCTCCAGGCCTACCGGCACTTCGAGCGCGCGTTGCGCGAGTCGAACGGCCGCCCACTTCGGCCGTGGCTCATCCGGATCGCACACAACCTCGCGGCCAACTTCTACCGCGACCGCTCTCGCAAGCCGGAGTCCGCGATCGAGGACGCCGGCACCATCTCTGCGCCGCACACGACCGAGTCGCTGGTCGAGGGTCGCGAGGAGCTCAAGACGATCCTCGCCGGCGTCGGCCAACTTCCCGACGACCGGCGCGAGGCGCTGATCATGCGGTTCGCGCTCGGGATGGACAACCGCGAGATCGCCCGGGCCCTCGGTCGCACCGACGGCGCGACGAAGGTGCTGCTGCACCGCGCGATTCGCCAGCTCGAGGGGATCGTCGCCGAGTCCAACGGCGATGGCCCGAGCGTCGCCCCGGCGGAGGTGGCGCCGTGAGCGCGACCGATTTCGAGACGCTTCTGCGCGAGGCGCTGTCGCCCGTGGATCCACCCGAGGATCTCGCCCAGCGGATGGAGATGACGCTCGTCAACCTGACCGAGCTGGCGCAGGAAGAGCTCGAGTCGTGGGAGCTCTCGACGATGCGCGACCCGCGTAACTGGGTGCGGCCCGCCGCGGCCGCCGTCGTCGGTGCGACCGCCGGCACGGCGCTCGTCGTGCTGCGGGTCCGCGGACGTCACCGCCAGCGCCAGCAGCAGTCGGCCAACCTGCTCGAACTCGCCGAGCGCACGATCCAGGACTTCGCCGAGGAGGCGCGGCGAATCCTGCCCGATCGTTAGCCAACGCTCGCGGCGGGAGCCGCCCGGCTCGCTGCTACCGTCAGCCGCCAGCAATGGCCGTCTGCTATCGACACCCGAACCGCGAGACCGGCGTCTCCTGCTCCTCGTGCGGACGTCCGATCTGCCCTGACTGCATGACCCCGACGTCCGTCGGGATGCGGTGCCCGGAGTGCTCGCGCGAGCGTACGAAGGTCAAGACGATCCGGACGCTGTCCTCGACGCCGGTCGTGACGCAGGCGATCATCGCCATCAACGTAGTCGCGTTCCTGATCGAGACCGCAGCGGGTGCGCCGCTCGGCGGTGGTGGCGGCGGCTCGATCTACAACCACGGGGTGTTGTTCGGTCCCGCGATCACGGCCCACGGCCTGCCGGCGCCATTTCCGTTCAGCGGATCGCATCAGTACTGGCGGTTGGTCACGGCCGGCTTCCTCCACGACGGGCTGCTCCACATCGCGCTCAACATGTTCTTCCTGTACATGCTGGGACCGATGCTCGAGAAAGGGATCGGCCGCGTCAACTACGCGGCGATCTACATCGCGTCGTTGCTCGCTGGGTCTTTCGGCGCGCTGGCGTTCACGCCGCTCGCGCCCACCGTCGGTGCGTCCGGCGCGATCTTTGGCATGTTCGGCGCCCTGATCGTGGTCGCTCACAATCGCGGGATCTCGATCTGGCAGAGCGGCCTCGGGCTGACGCTGATCATCAATCTCGCGTTCACGCTCAGCGTTAAGGGAATCTCGATCGGCGGTCATGTCGGCGGCCTGATCGCGGGTGCGATCGCCGGGTTTGCGCTCGTCGAACTCGGCGAGCGACGGCGGATGAAGTGGGCGCCGGTGGCCGTGTGCGTGCTGATCGGAGTCGTGAGCGTGATTGGCGCGATCGCCGTCGCGGGGCACCACGGCCTCGCCCCCAACGGGATCACGATCTAACCGAGCGAGTCGTACAGCGACTGGATCGCGGCCAGCAGCTGCGACGGCGCATACCGCTCCCGCACGTCCGCCGCGGCGGCTGCGCCGAGCCGCCTGCGCTCGGCCGGGTCGTCGAGCAGCTCGCGTGCCGCCCGCGCGAGCGCGGCCGGATCGCCGGGCGCGACCAGACGCCCCGTCTCGCCGTCGCGGATGATCTCGGGCAGACCTCCGTGGGCGCTCGCGAGCACCGCGCAACCGGCGGCCGCGGCCTCGACGGCGGCGCCCGGGAGGGGATCCGGGGCGGTTGAGGGGACGGCGACGACATCGGCGGCGCCGTAGACGTTGTCGACGTCGTCGCGAAAGCCGACAAATCGCACGCGGTCGGCGACGCCGAGCGAGCGCGCGAGCTCGAGCACGGCCGCGCCCCGGTCCTCGGCGCCCCGCCATGCCTCTCCGGCGATCACTCCGAGTGCGCCGCGCTCGACCAGCGGCGGCTCGGCGAGTGCCCGTACGAGCACGTCCTGGCCTTTCCAATCGCTGATCCGACCGAGCACGGCGATCACCGGCGCGTCGGCCGGCAACCCCAGCGCGGCGCGCGCGGCGGCGCGCGGAGCCCGTCGCGCATCGACGGCCAGCCCGTCGGGCACGACCCGAGCGCGAGGATGCCCGTCGAACTGCGCCGCTGTCGCCCGGGACACGCACGGCAGCGAGGCAGCCGTCTGGAGCAGGCGTCGGTACGCGGGCCAGAAGCGTCCATAGCGACTGTAGATCTCGCGCACGTGCCAGACGTGCGGGACGCGCGCGAGGGCGGCGGCCGCGGCGCCGCCGAGCACGACCGAGGTGTTGGAGTGCACGAGCACGACCTGCCGGCGACGGATCAGGGCGCCGAGCGCGCGCGCATCGGCCACGGCCGCGCGTGCGATCGCGGCCGTGCCGCGAGGGGAGAGCAACTGTCGTCGCAGGACGCTCAGGTCCCGCACCACGACCTCGACTCCCGCTCGCTCCAGATCGGCGCCGAGTTCGCCACGCTCCGGCAGCACGACGAGCGGCCGGTAGCGCGCGCGGTCGAGGCCGGTCGCGATCAGGTGGAGCTGGCGGTCGGCGCCATATCGTCCACTCGAGGAGTGGACGAACAGGACCGTGCCGGGGCTCAGAGCTCGACCGTCAACGCTTCGCCCGGCGCGTCGGGGAATAGCTCGGGGTGCAGGATGCCCGCCAGCAGCTCGAGCCCGTCCACGATCCGCGGACCGGGGCGGGAGAAGTAGGCCGACGCGTCGACCGCCACCACCACGCCGGCGCCGAGCGAAGCCAGTTCATCCCGGTGCATCTCGGCCTCGCGATGAGCGATCTCGGCGTCAAAGCCGCACGGCATCACGATCACGACATCCGGCTTCGACGCAGCCACGTCCTCCCAGCTGCGCTGCTCGGATTTCTCGCCCGCGAACCCGAGCACATCGACGCCGCCGGCGTAGTCGATCAGCTGTGGCGTCCAGTGCCCAGCGATGTAAGGGGGGTCGAGCCACTCGAGCGCCGCCACCCGGGGCCGAGGCGCGCGGCGAACCGCGAGCCGGACGCGATCGATCCGTGCAGCCGCATCTCGCACGAACTCGACCGCCTCGTCCTTGCGGCCGGTCGCCTGCGCGAGCTTGCCGGCGTCGCCGAGCACCTCGCCGACTGTATGCGGGTCGAGCGAGATCACCTGCGGGTGCGACTCGAGCTCGGCCGCAACCGCGCGCACGTCGTCGTAGGAGACCGCGCAGACCGAGCACAACGCCTGGGTGACGATCAGGTCGGGGCGCAGGTCGTGGAGCATCTTGGTGTCGAGCTCGTAGATCGACTTGCCCGCGAGCGTCCGCTCCTTGACCGCGGCATCGATCGCCCCGGCGGTCAAGCCGGGAGGGAGCACGTCGCGCGTGATCTTCGGCAACTCGAGGGCCGTCGGCGGGTAGTCGCACTCATGGGTGACGGCGATAAGGTCGGACTCGAGCCCGAGTGCAAACAGCATCTCGGTGGCCGACGGGACGAGACTGACGATACGCATAGAGATCGGAGGCAAACGATATGACAGACCTACTCAGTGAAGCGGAAATCGCATCGCGACTCGAGGGCTCGGAGTGGGAGCGGGAGGGAGACGAGATCGTCCGCGAATGGAAGCTCGCCGACTTCGCGCAGGCGCTCGCGTTCGTCAACCGCGTCGGCGAAGCGGCCGAGGAGGCCAACCATCACCCGGACATCCTGCTGCACGGATGGAACAAGGTCAGGCTGTCGCTCACGAATCATTCGGCGGGCGGGCTGACCGAGCCGGACTTCGAGATGGCGGCGAAGTTCGACCAGCTTGGGTAGGGCCGCTAAGGGGCGGAGAACCTGAACGGGTAGACCCGCCCGTCCGAGGGGACGGCGACCCACAGGATCCCCTTGCGAACAGCGAGCTGGCCGGGCGGCCGGTCGAAGCGAATCCGGGCGAACTCCGGAATACCTGATTTGGCGTTCGTGTTGAAGCCCGTGACCGTCATCCCTGAGGAGACCCAGATCACGTGCTGAGAGGCCAGAGCGGCGATGTCGACGGCTGTGCCGGAGACATGCGCCGCGTCGATATGCACGATGTAGCGCCCCACGACCGGCTTGCCGGCGATCTGCTTGTTCGGATTGAGGCGGGACAGCCGGCCAGTTGCGCTCAGGAACCACACTCCATCCGCGTGGCCGATGGCTACGGTGTCCCGAGGGACGGGCGGGGCAAGAAGGCTGTCATGCTGGCCGGTGTCGACAAGCACCGTCACGACTCCGGAGCTCGCCGCCACCCACAGCCGCTTGGACGCCTCGCCGATCGAGGCGACGGAGCCGGCAACCTGGAACGATTGGGAGGTCAGCGTGTGGAGGTCGACGCGAATCACGCTGCTCGATCCCGGACTCCCGATCCACGCGGCCGTCGGGCCGATCGCCACCTTCGAGGGCGTCGAGGTGAGAGGGATCGTCCGATTACCGGCGACAACGCTTGGCGAACGCGTCGTCACCCAGACGCGGTTGTTGGGTTCGACCGTCACATCGGTCGGCTGACCGCCGGTGGCTTTGTCAGCGACCTGCCGTCCATCTTTGAACGTGAGGACGCCGTTGCCGGACGCGACCAGAAGCGTGGATGGATCGGTGGCCCACATCGCGCCCGGATCCCTGACTGGAATCGGCGCGAGGAGCGTGGCGGCGCCGGTGGGGAAGACTTGTGGCGAAGCCGGTGGGCCGGTCGGCGCGGGGGTCGTGCTCGAGCGCGTGGTCGTGGTTGAGCCCGTGGTGGTGCTTGCAGCGGGCGAGGGCTTGCCACCACCACCGCTGGCCACCAGCGCGATCACGACCCCGGCAATTGCCAGCAGCGCGATTCCGCCGAGTGCCAGCGGGCGGCGGCGGCTCGGCGTGCCGCCGCTGGTGACCGTCGCCGGTTCGGCCGGCCGATCGTCGAGCAGGGTCGCGGGGGGCGGAGGGACGAGCGCGGTGGTGGCGGCCGTCTCCGCGGGCGGGGCGGCGACCGCGGCGGGTTGGGCGGCGACCGCCGCGGGTGGGGCGGGGGTCTCATCCGTCGGAAGGTCCGAGCGCTCGAGGCGCTCGCGGAAGACGACCTCGCCGGTGGTTGCCCCGTCGAGCACCCGCCCCAGCGCGGTGACGAGCTCGCCGGCCGACTCGAACCGCTCGGCCGGGTCCTTGGCCATCGCCCGCGCGATCACCGTGTCGAGCGACGCTGGGACCTCCGCCACGATCGCGCGCGCCGACGGGATCGGGTCGTTCAAGTGTGCGTGCATCTTCGTCAGCTCGGTCGGGCGTTCAAATGGGATCCGCCCGGTGACTGTCTCGAACAGCATGCAGCCGAACGCGTAGATGTCCGACGCGGCGGTGCCCTTCCCGCCTTCGATCCGTTCGGGGGCGGTGTAGTCGAGCGTCCCGACGAGCACGCCGGTGCGGGTCATGCTGCCCTCGGCGTCGGTCCGGCGGGCGATCCCGAAGTCGGTCAGGTAGACGTGCTCGTCCTCGTCCGCGGTGATCAGCACGTTCGCGGGCTTGACGTCCCGGTGGACCAAGCCTCGGCGGTGGGCGGCCGCGAGCGCACTCGCGACGGGCCGCAGCAGTCGTACCGCGCGCGCCGGCTCGAGGCCGCCGTTCTCGTTCAGCAGCGCCCGCAGGTCGGTGCCGTCGACCCAGCGCATCATCAGGTACAGCGTCCCGTCGAGCTCGCCGGCCTCGTATACGGGGATCACGTTCGGGTGGTCGATCGAGGCGGCGAGCTGGGACTCGCGCTGGAATCGCTCCCGGTAGGCCGCGTCCTCGGCGAGCTGCGGGGCCATCGCCTTGACCGCAACCGGACGGTCGAGCGCCAGTTGGGTCGCCCGGTAGACGACCCCCATCCCGCCGCGACCGGCGACGGCCTCCAGTCGGCAGCCGGCGATCGTGGACCCCACGGAGAGTCCGGACATGATCGCCTGTTTATATCGCGCCTCGGATGTACGATCGCACCGGCGATGGCACATGATCCGCTGCAGACGCCCGTCGAGCTGAAGGCGCAGATCGAGGCCGAGCGCGCCGGCGTCCCGTTTCTGGTGTTCCGCGACGGCGAGCAGACACAGCAGCTGTTCGTGCTCGCGGATGGGCTCGAGCGCGTCACCATCGGCCGCGGCTCAGGGGCCGACATCTGGCTCGACTGGGACACCGAGGTGTCTCGACTCCACGCCGAGCTGGGACGGATCGGGGACGATTGGACCGTTTCCGACGACGGGTTGTCGCGCAACGGAACGCATGTCAACGGTGAGCGCGTGGTCGGCCGCCGGCGCTTGCTCGACGGCGATGTGATCCGTTTCGGCAAGACCTCAGCGGTGTTCAAGCAGTCGCGTTCGTTGGACATCACCGAGACCGAGGTCGCGTCGGAGGCGCTCAGCCGCGCGAGCCTGTCCGACGCCCAGAGACGCGTGCTGGTGTCGTTGTGCCGGCCGTTCAAGGAGTCGACCGGGTACGTCACTCCGGCGACCAACCAGCAGATAGCCGGCGAGCTGTTTCTGAGCGTCGATGCCGTCAAGACGCACCTACGGGGGCTGTTCGCGAAGTTCGGGATCGAGGATCTGCCGCAGAATCAGAAGCGGGTCAGGCTCGTCGAGCTGGCACTGAAGAGCGGGATCGTGACGCCACGGGACCTCTGACACGCGTCACGGAGTCCGCTTCTGCGGCTGCTACCGTTCGCCGCGTCGCTGCATGAACGACGACGACCCATCCCGAAGTAGCAGCGCGCGGTCCGACCGCGCCACGCCGGAGGGCCGGCAGCTGTCGCTGTGAAAGCGCTCCTGATCATCCTCACCGGAGTGCTGGTGCTGGTCAATGCGTTCTTCGTGATCGCTGAGTACGCGCTCGTGCGCTCGCGCCGGGAGCGGCTCGAGGCGCTCGCGGAGGAGGGCGCCCGCGGCGCGAGGCTGGCGCTGAAGCAGCTCGACGAGATCGGCGACTACATATCGGCGTGCCAGGTCGGGATCACGATGGCCTCGATCGGGATCGGTGCGCTGGGCGAGCCGGCGATCGCGCGCGTGCTGAAGGGGCCGCTCGGCAGTCCGCTTGGCCACGGCGCAGCGGTCGTGGTCTCGGTGATCATCGCGTACCTGCTGATCATCACCGCGCAGAGCACGATCGGCGAGATCGTGCCGAAGCTGTACGCGATCCAGCACGCCGAGGGGATCGCGCGGCGAATCGCTCGTCCGCTGCGGATGAGCCGGATCGTCTTTCACCCGTTCATCGTCGTGCTTCAGGCCTCGTCGCACTGGATGCTGCGGCTGGTAGGTGTCGATCCCGACGCCGAACCGGAAGGCGGGACGCCCGACGAGCTCAAGCGGATCATCGCCCAGTCGCAGACGGGCGGTCAGCTGGACGCGGGCGAGGCGAACATGCTCACCGGCGTGTTTCACCTACACGAGCAGGAAGCGCGCCAGGTGATGACCCCGATCCCCGCGGTGGTGACGGTCGATGTGTCGCAGTCGGTCAACGACGCGCTGCGGCTGTGCGTCTCGACGGGCCATTCGCGGTTGGTCGTGACCGAGGAGGGCAACCAGGATCGCGTCAAGGGGATCGTGCACGTCAATCAGCTCGTGAAGCTGCTGATGCGCGACGGCGGCGAAGCGAAGTTCGAGGCGGTCGTTCGCGAAGCCCCGATCGTGCCCGAAACGAAGCCGCTCGACGACCTGCTCGCGGACCTGCAGCGCGAACGGACCGAGCTCGCGGTGGTGATCGACGAGTACGGACGCACGGCGGGGATCGTGACGATCGAGGACATCATCGAGGAGGTGGTGGGCGAGATCTCCGACGAGACCGATCCGGCGGCCGGTTCGGTCCGCCGGCTCGCGAACGGCGATTGGTTCGTGCGCGGCCACGTCGCGGTCACCGACCTCGAGGACTACGGGCTCGAGCTGCCCGTCGACACCGACGCGTACAACTCCGTCGGCGGGTTCGTGTTCGCGCAGCTCGGCCGGCTTCCGAAGCGGGGCGATCAGGTCGCCGCCAACGGCTACTCGATCAAGGTCGAGTCGGTGCGCCAGAACCGGATCGAGGCGGTGCGGATCCGTCGCCGGTCTTCCGAATAGGAAGTTGCGCATGAGTTCGCATCATTCGTTACATTTGGCGCTGCAAGCAATTGCCGGGTTTATCGCTGATCACAGGCGTCATTCCTCCCGGCGGTTGAGAGGAGAGATGAAGCCGGCCCTCTGAGGGCCGGCTTCTATTCGCTGGGCGGCCGGGCGGGCGTTAAAAGGAAACCGGCCCGCTGGGGACGGGCCGGCTTCGTGCTTCTGGGGAGGAGGTGCTGCTATGAGGTACGTCGCGATGCGAAGTCTGATCGGCGCACCTCAACAGCCCCTAAATAGTCAGTCGTAGTTGTAGAAGCCCTGACCGCTCTTGCGCCCAAGTGACCCGTCTCGCACGAGCGCGAGCAGCGATTCGGGGACCGGCACGTCGATCGCCTCGCCGATCGCCTGGGAGACGTCGAGCCCGACGAAGTCGAGCAGCGCGAGTGGTCCCATCGGCAGGCCCGCGCCGAGCGTCATGCATCTGTCGACGTCCTCGGCCCCGATCCCGGTCTGCTCCATCAGCGAAACGGCGCTGAACAGGTACGGGAACAGCAATCGGTTGACCACGAAGCCAGGGATGTCGGGGACCTCGACAGCCGTCTTGCCGAGCGCCTCGCATAGCGCGAATGCTCGGGCGCGGGTCGGGTCGAGCGCCTCGGCCGGGAACACGAGCTCGACGAGCTTCATGCGCGGCACCGGGTTGAACACGTGCAGGCCGACGAACCGCTCCGAGCTGCCACTCGCGGCGGCCAACGCCGCGATCGATAGCGAGGATGTGGTCGTCGCCAGGATCGCGTCCTCGCCGGCGTGCCGGGCGAGCTCGGACAGCACCGACGCCTTCGGCTCGTGATCTTCGACGACTGCTTCAACGACGAATGTCGCGTCGCCAAGCTCGTCGAGATCGCGGACGATCTTGATGTGGTCGTGTTCGTGGCCGTCGAGCTTGGAGCACAGCTTCTCGACCGACGACCGTGCGCGCGACTCCGAGCGCTCCGAGCGCGCCCACAAGAGCACATCGCCGTAGCGCGCGGCCGTGGCCGCAAGGCCGCAGGCGATCGCGCCCGAGCCGGCGATTCCTAGCCGTTCGTTCACCGCGGGTAGAGTACGGAACTGTTCACTAAACAGGAGTCTGAGAATGCCGATGGATGCTGGCCGGGAAGTTGTGATCGTCGAAGCCGCTCGTACGCCGATCGGGCGCGGCCACCTTGAGAAGGGCTACTACAAGGACACGCATCCGAACGTGCTGCTCGGTGCCGCGTACCGTGCGGTGATCGAGCGTGCCGGGATCGATCCCGGCCTCGTCGAGAACGTGATCGGCGGGTGCGTAGCGCAGTTTGGCCCCCAGGGGCTGCACATCGCGCGGAACGCGTGGCTCCAGGAGGGCTTCCCGATCGAGACCTCGGCGACGACGATCGACCTCCAGTGCGGATCAGCGCAGCAGGCCGTCAACCTGGCGGCGTCGCAGATCGCCTCGGGCGTCCACGATGTCGTGATCGGCGGCGGCGTCGAGCACATGGGCAAGCTCCCGTTCTCCGCGACGATGAAGACCCAGCAGGACTTCGGGATGGCGTTCACCCCGGAGCTGATGGAGAAGCACAACATCGTCGGCCAGGGGATGGGCGCCGAGATGATCGCCGAGGAGTACGAGATCCCGCGCCACGAGCTCGATGAGCTCGCGGTCCGCTCGCATCAGCTGGCCCACCGGGCGACCGAAGAGGGCCGGTTCGAGCGCGAGATGATCCCGATGAAGGTCAACGGCGACACGTACGTGACCGACCAGGGGATTCGCCCGGATACGAACCTCGAGGCGCTCAGCCAGCTGAAGACCGTTTTCAAGGAGGACGGCGTCGTCACGGCCGGCACCGCCTCGCAGATCTCAGACGGCGCCGCTGCGGTGCTGCTGATGAGCGCTGACAAAGCGTCGGAGCTGGGTCTCAAAGCCCGCGCGCGGATCTTCGATCAGACGACCGTCGGCTGCGACCCGGTGAAGATGCTGGAGGGCCCGATCCCGGCGACCGCGAAGCTCCTCGAGCGCAACAGCATGTCGATCGACGACATCGACCTGGTCGAGATCAACGAGGCGTTCGCACCGGTCGTCGCCGCGTGGCGCCGCGTCCACAACCCGAACATGGACCGCGTCAACGTCAACGGCGGCGCGATGGCGCTCGGCCACCCGCTCGGCTCGACCGGGGCACGGCTGATCACGACGCTGTTGCACGAGATGGAGCGCTCCGACAAGGAGCTCGGGCTCGTGACGATGTGCTGCGGCGGCGGGCTCGGGACCGGGACGCTGATACAGCGCGTCTAGACGGCCTGAGCCTAGGCCTGCTGCTCGGTCGGGCGGACCAGGATCTCGTTGATCGCGATGTGGCGGGGGCGGGTGACGATGTAGGAGATCGCATCGGCGATGTCGTCCGCGTGGAGCAACTCGATGTCGCCGAACCGCTTGTGCATGTTCTCCTGGATCTCCGGGCGGTTGTGTGACGCGAGCTCGGTCGAGACCGCGCCGGGTTCGACGAGCGAGACGCGAACGTGGCGCTGGGTGACCTCCTGGCGGAGCGACTCCGAGAACGCGCCGACGCCGTGCTTGGTGAGGTTGTAGACGCCCGATCCAAGCCGTGCGACGCGGCCGGCGACGGAGGAGATGTTGACGAGGTCGGCCACGCGCCGCGGCGAGTCATCGGCCGCGGCGAGCAGGTGGGGGAGGGCGGCGTGCGCGCAGTAGAGGAGCCCGCGGAGGTTGACCGAGATCATCCGCTCCCACTCCTCGAGCGGCGCGTTCTGGATCGGGCCGAGCAGCATCACGCCCGCGTTGTTGATCAGTGTGTCGAGTCGTCCGAGCTCGGAAACGGTCCGCTCGATCGCGGCGGCCGCGGCCGCCTGCTCGGTGACGTCAGCTTCGATTGCGAGTGCGCCGTCGATCCGGGCGGCCAGTGCCTGCAGTCGGTCGGCCCGTCGCGCGACCAGCGCTACCGAGGCTCCGAGCGACGCCAGCGCCAGCGCCGTCGCCTCGCCGATCCCGCTTGACGCGCCCGTGACGAGGGCGACGGTGTTCTCGAGTGGGCGGGTGTCGGCCACGCACCCATTATCGCGTAGGGTAGGGGAGTGTTGAGCCGAGGGGAAGGGTTGAGCCGGCGCGAGGCGCTCGTGGCCGGCGGCACTGCGCTCGTAGCCGCCAACGGGCTGCCGGCGTGGGCCCGACCGATCGCCTCGGCTGCGTCGATCCGCAAGCCCGACACGCTTCCGTTCCCTCATCTGCCGGCCGGGACCCCGTCGATGCCGAAGATCGAGCGGATCGTCGTCCTGATGATGGAGAACCACTCGTTCGACAACTTGCTCGGACTGGTGCCGCACAAGTTCGCGAAGCGCGCCGGTGTCGACGGCCTCACCTTCAAGCACGGCACGCCGCTCAACTTCAACCGTGACGCCTCCGGCCGCAAGGTCTTCGCCCAGCATGCGGTCTCCCCGTGCCAGCTGGACGGGGTGCCGACGCAGTCGTGGAACGCGAGCCACGAGGCCTACGACAACGGCAAGAACGACGGCTTCGTCCGCGCGAGCGGCGACATCGCGATGCGGTGGTGGGACGACCGCGATATCCCGTACACCTATTCGCTCGCCAAGCACTTTCCGATCGGCCAGCGGTATTTCTGTTCGGTGCTCGCGCAGACGTACCCGAACCGGCGGTTCTTCTTCACCGGGACCGCGTCAGGGACGATCGCGACCGACAACACCACGTTCAAGATCCCGGCGCCGAACGGGACGATCTGGGACCGGCTCGATGCGCACAACATCAGCTGGGGCGTCTACTACGAGAACCTGCCGAGCTTCCTGATCGTGCCGGGCTCGGCGACGCAGGCTCGCGCCAACCGCCAGCACCACTTCGCCCAGTTCCTGACCGACGCCGCCGCCGGCAAGCTGCCGCAGTTCACGTTCATCGACCCCGACTACAACACCACATCCGAGGAGAACCCCCAGGACATTCAGGTCGGCGAGGAGTTCGTCGCGGAGGTCGTGAACGCGCTGATCCACTCCCCGTCGTGGAAGCACACGGCGCTGTTCATCACCTACGACGAGCATGGCGGGTACTACGACCACGTCCCGCCGCCGCGCGCGATCAAGCCCGACTCGACGCCGCCGATCCTCGGTCCCGGCGATGCACGGGCCGCCTATGACCGTTACGGCTTCCGCGTCCCGATGATCGTCGTCTCGCCGTGGGCGAAAGCCGGCTATGTGTCGAACGTGGTGCAGGACCACACCTCGATGCTGGCGTTCATGCAGCGCAAGTGGAACCTGCCGGCGATGACCTTCCGGGACGCGAACGCGGCTCCGATGACCGACTACTTCGACTTCAAGCACGCCGCGTTCGCCACGCCGCCGCCGCTGGAACGGGCGCCCGGCCTCGGGCCGGGCCTGAGGAAGTGCAGCGCCGCCGGCCTGACGCCGCCGCTGCCGACGTCGCCGAACACCGCCAGCGACGTGTCGCGGCTCTTGGCCCGCGCCCGCTGAGGGCCGCCGTTACCAGTGCCCCGATGCAGAAGTTCGCGTGCATTCGAGGCACCCCTGGCGGCGCCTGCGCGGGGTTGCGGCCCGCTCGGCATCCAGCCTCGCCTGATCGGGCCGCCCCGCGTCATCCGGCTGTCCTCGGACCCTCGTGTAGCGCTGCTACACGTCGGGGTCCTGCGTCCTTGCCAGGCATCCACCAGTGGCACCTCTCGGTGCTCACGAACTTCTGAATCGAGACACTAGGCCCAGCGGAAGCCGACCGGCGAGGGCGCCGGCGCGAGCGGACTTTCCGGCAACCCAGGCGGTGGGTCCTCGGCGTTGTAGCCGACCGGCGCGAGGTCGTTCGGCGTCTCGGCGTGGAACAGCGACGCCAGGTACTGGTTCTGGCCGCGCCCGGGGCCGAGCTCGAACTGGCCACCGCCGTACGCGCCGATGCCGCGCTCGGCGCAGTAGTCGTACGTGTCACAGAGCTTGGGAAGGCCGCCGATCCGGGACGGCTTGATGTTGACCATCCGCGGCGCGAACGGCAGCGACTCGATGTCGTCGATCGAGTGGATGTTCGCGTCCCATGTGATCCGGTCGTGGTGGTCGGCGAGCACCGCAGCACTCGTTTCGGTCTCCACGTCAGGGTCCTCGATCCAGGCGTCCGGGAACGCATCGATCACGCGCCGGTACAGGTCCGGATCGGTGGGTTGATCGACGATCGTCCCCTTGTAGAGGCTCTTGAAGTCGACCGAGTCGACGGCCCCGGTGGCGACCAGCTCGGCGATCAGCTCATCGGTCCAGGAGCTCGTCGGGTCGAGCTTGAAGTGGAGCGTGGGGTAGTTCGCGAGCCGCCGCGAGATCGGATCGAGCGACGGTGGCTCGCCGAGGCGCAGCGAGACGACGAACGTCACCGGCTGGGCGGGCCGGCCGAGCACCTCGTGCAGCGGCTTGCCGGCCTGCGCCAGCGCGAGGTCGAGCGCCGCGCTGTGGAACGTCCAGCGGCGGTAGAGCCGCGAGACGTCACGCTTCGGCTCGACCGGAAACAGATCGAGCGAGTCGATCCGCTCGCAGAACTCCCCGAGCGTGTATCGGCCCTCCAGCGGTAGGACCGGGCCGGCCTGCTGCATCGCGACGTGGTCCTCGGCGTCGTAGACGACGTCTTCGCCGATCCCCTCCACGCCGCCGCCGTTCAGGTGGACGATCGTCGTCAGCCGATCGAATCCGCTCGAGACGTTGGCCTCCATCCCCTCGAGCGTGTAGTCGTCCACCTCCAGCGAAAGGTCGGCGAGGAGGTCGAACGTGCTCACTGCTCCGGAACCGTACCTGTCTCCAGTCGCGCGACCAGTTCCTCGAGTCGCAGCTCCTCGAGCCCGCGGCTGACCGCGTCGAGCTCGGAGGCGCAGTACTCGACCAGCCCGCGTCCCTCCTTGACGAGCTCGAGCGTCTCGCGCAGTCCGGCGTCGCCCGAGTCGAGCCGGCGGATGATCTCCTCGATCCGCGCGACCGCCGTCTCGTACGTGCGCTCGCTCATGGGTCAACCCTCGCGGGCACGCGCCCGTCGTGGAATCGGAGCTCGACGTCGCCGGCGCCACGCGCGTCGGCGGCCGTGGTCACCGGCTCGCCCGCGTGATCCGCCACGAGCGCGTAGCCGCGGGCGAGCGTCCGCTGCGGGTCGTGCGCGGCGAGCGCGAGCCCCAAGCGCTCAAGGTCCGTGCGTCGCCGCACGACATCGCTGCCGGCGGCGCGCGTGGCCGTCCGGCGCAGGGCGAGCAGATGGGCGCCGGCGAGCTTGAGCCCGTCTTGGGTGGCGCGGCGGCCACTCGCGCGCAGCTCCCGCAGCAGCTGGTGCAGGCGCCGGCGGTGGCGGGACACGTGCTCGGCGGGCGCGCGCGAGAGCTGCGCGAGCTCGCGCGCGCGGTGAAGGACGGCGCGGCGCCCGTGGGTCTGGAGGCGGCGGGCATGGCCGAGCGTCGCGGCGCGAGCGGCGCGGACGTCGACCGGCACCGCGGCCTCGGCCGCGTGGGTCGGCGTCGAGCAGGCGACCGCGGCGACATCGTCGATCAGCGTCCGGTCGGCGTGGTGGCCGACCGACGAGATCACGGGCACGCGCAGCAGCGCGACCGTGCGGCACAACGCCTCGTCGCAGAACGCGAACAGGTCGGCGAGCGAGCCACCTCCGCGCGCGACGATCACCACCTCGATCTCCGGCTGGGCGGCGAGCTCGCGCAGCGCGGCTGCGATCCGCGGCGCCGCGTGGCGATCCTGAACCGGTGCGAACGCCCACACGAGCCGTCCGGCCCAGCCGCGCCGCCGGAGCCCCGCGAGCACGTCGTCGCGAGCCTTGCCGCGCTCCCCTGTCACGACCCCGATCGTCCGCGGGAGCGCCGGCCGCTTGAGCAGCTTCTGCGGCTCGAACAGGCCATCGGCCGCGAGCCGCCTACGCAGACGCTCGAGCTGGACGAGCAGGTCGCCCTCGCCGGCAACCCGCAGCTCCGAGACGTTGAAGCTGAACGACGGCGACGACGACGAGCTGCCGGGGTAGTAGTCGCAGCCGCCGCCGACGACGACCTTCATCCCGTCGGCAAGTTGCGCCCCGAGCGCGTCGAAGTCCTCGCGCCACATCGAGCAGGGCAGCGCGCCGTAGGCGTCCCGGAGCTCGAAGTAGACCCGCGCGCGGCTCGCGTTCAGCCCCCAGACCTCGCCGACGAGCTGGACGTGGGCGAACTCGCGCAGGCGCTGCCGGAGCCGATTTGCGTACGCGCCGACCGGGTACGGGCCCGGAAAGGCGCTGTCGGGGATGCCCGCGGCGGTCGGTTGCGGCTCGGTCGATGACACGGTCTGCCGAGGCTACCGACCGCCGGTGTCAGTGCTTGGTGAACGCCAGCTGCCGCCCGAGCGGCTCAAAGCCGAGCTTGGCGTACAGCAGCTGCGGCCAATCGTCGGCATCCGCCGGGACGATGATCTCCTCGCAGCCTTCGGCGCGCGCGGCAGTGAGCGCGGCGGATACGACGGCGCGCGCAAGACCACGCCCGCGGTAGGCGCGCAGCGTGCCGACCTCCTCGATCATCGCGGTGCTGCCGGCGATGAACAGGGTGCCCATGCTCTGCAGCCCGCCGTCCTCACCGGCGGCGAAGCACTTCGAGCGCGTTCCGGCGCGGACCGCCTCCTGCCCGGCGACGAGTTGCGCCGCGAGTGCGTCGACGAGCGCACCGTCTTCCCGGCGCGGCGCGTCCTCCCGGACGAGCGCATATTGCAGCGCCTGCACTTGGCGGTCTTCGACCTGGAGCGCCACGCCGGCGCGCGGTGCGTGGTCGGGCTCGTGCCGCCAGCGCATGTACACGAGCCGCTGGCGGGTCCAGCCGGCGCCGAGTAGCGCCGGGGCGATCGCCTCGGCGGCGGTTGCATCGTCGATCACGACGTGCCGGTGCGTGAGCCCGTCGAGATGGTGATCGGCGAGCCGCTCGGTCAGCTCGGGATCGTCGACGGTGTCGAGCAGCAGCGCGTTGAGGTGGTGGAGCCTCGGCAGGCCCTCGTGGCGCACGACGACGCCTTCGGGAATCTCGATCGCGCGCCGCGCCCCGCGCATCCGAACCCCGCGCTCGAACGCAAGTGCCTTGGCGAGCATGTCGTCCACGAGCGCAGGGTACGATCCCCCGCTCGTGGACTTGACCTTGTCACCTGCTGAAGCGGCGTTCCGCGACGAGCTGCGCGCTTGGCTCGACGCGAACAACCCGGGCCGGGAGCCGGAGGGCGACGAAGCGGGGTTCGAGTTCCGCCGCAAGTGGCAACGGCAGCTGAACGACGCGGGCTGGGCCGGCGTCTCGTGGCCGAAGGAGTACGGGGGCCGCGGCGCGACGCTGGTCGAGCAGGCGATCTTCAACGAGGAGGTCGTGCGGACGCGGACGCCTTCGATGGCGAACGTGCTCGGGCTGGCGATGGGCGGACCGACCGTGATCGCGCACGGGACCGAGGAACAGCGCAAGCGCTACCTGCCGCCGATCCTGTCCGCGGATGAGATCTGGTGCCAGGGCTTCTCCGAGCCGGAGTCTGGCTCCGACCTGGCGTCGCTGAAGACCCGCGCGGTTCGCGATGGAGACGAGTGGGTCGTGACCGGGCAGAAGGTTTGGACGACGCTGGCGCACGAGGCCAAGTGGTGCATGTTGGTCGCGCGCACCGATCAAGACGCTCCTAAGCACAAGGGGCTGACCTACTTCCTGATGGACATGGAGCAGGAGGCCGTCGGGGTCCGTCCGTTGGTCCAGATCACCGGTGAAGCCGAGTTCAACGAGTTGTTCATCGAGGAGGCGAGGATCCCGCACGGGAACATCGTCGGCGGCGAGGGCAACGGCTGGGCGGTCGCGATCACGACGCTGATGCACGAGCGCGCGACGCTCGCGTTCGGGCTCCAGGTCGCCGTCAAGATCGCGCTCGGGGAGCTGATCGAGCACGCGCGATCCGTGCGGGGGTCCGACGGTCTGACGGCGAACGAGGACCCGTTGATCCGCCAGCGTCTGGCGCAGCTGCTGATCGAGTCCGAGGTGCTGCGACTGAACGCCTATCGCGGCCTGAGCGCGATCATGCGCGACGGCGTTCCCGGACCCGAGGGGTCGCTCGGCAAGTGGCACTGGTCCGAGGTCAACCAGTCGCTGACCGAGCTTGCGATGGACATCGACGGGCCGCACGCGATGCTCGGCGAGAACGAGTGGACGTACCGGTTCCTACGGGCCCGCGCGAACTCGATCGAGGGCGGAACCACCGAGATCCTCAAGAACATCGTTGCCGAGCGGGTGCTCGGTCTGCCGCGGATGCGATGAACTTCGAGTTCACCGACGATCAGCGCGCGATCAAGCGCACGGCGCATGACTTCCTTGCTGCGCGGTACAAGCTCGAGACGGTTCGCGAGCTGGCGGAGTCCGAGCGAGGCTTCACCGATCAGCAATGGCACGAACTGTCAGAGCTTGGCTGGCCCGGCGTGATGGTCCCGGAGGCCGACGGCGGGCTAGGCCTGGGCGCCGTCGAACTGGTCGTGATCCAGGAGGAGATGGGGTACGCGCTCGCACCGAGCCCGTTCTTCTCGAGCGTCTGCGCGGCGCTGCTGCTCGACGCGGCCGGCACGCCCGAGCAGCGGGAGCGGTGGCTCGGACCGCTGGCGCGTGGCGAGATCCGCGGCACCGTCGCGATCTGGGACTCGGGCTCTGGTTGGGCTCCGGACCGCTCCGAGGCAGAGCCGGCGGGCGGTGCTCTATCCGCCACGAAGATCGCAGTCGCCGACGCCGTCGCCGCCGACCTGCTGATCGTCGCCGGTGCCGATGGCAACCACTACGCGCTCGAGCCGGGTGCCGCGGGCGTGTCGATCGTCCCGGAGAAGTCCCTCGACCCGACGAGAAAGCTGTATCGGGTCGAGCTCGACGGGGCCGCGGTAGAGCCGCTCGCGCACGAGCCCGAACGGCTCACGCACGCGTACGCCACGATCGTCACGGCGCTCGCCGCGGAGAACGTCGGCGTCGCCCAGCGCGCGATGGAGATGGCGGTCGCGTACGCGGGCGATCGCAAGCAGTTCGACCGGCCGATCGGGTCGTTCCAGGCCGTCGCGCATCGCTGCGCGCAGATGCTGCTCGAGGTGGAGGGCGCGCGCTCGCTGTCCTACTGGGCCGGGTGGGCGCTCGACAACGAGCCGACGACAGGCCTGCGCGCGGCGTCGATGGCGAAGGCGTACGCGAGCGACGCCGGCTTTCGCGTGACCGGATCGGCGATCCAGGTCCACGGCGGGATCGGCTTCACGTGGGAGCACGATCTCCACTTCTTCTTCAAACGCGCGAAGGCGAACGCGCACGCGTTCGGCGACGCGCGCTGGCACCGCGACCGAGTCGCGGATCTCGCCGGCGTCTAGCGCCGGGCTAATCTGACGCGGGCGCCGAGGACGAGTAGTGCGCGTCCGCGGCCAGGATCTCAGGGTCGCCCGCCTCGAACCACTTGCGCGCGAAGAACTTCGGGAAGAACGGCCACGAGGCGAACATCAACACAATCCCCAGAATCAAGCCGCCGATGCCGACGAGGATCGGCGTCTGGATCCCGAGCAGCGCTTTGGAGTAGTTGTTCCCGGCCGTGTTGTAATAGCCGTACGCCTTGATCGCGACGTAGGCCATCATCCCGCCGCCGACGACCGGCATCAGTCCCGCGAGGATGAAGTTGCGCACGCTCTTGAGCAGCTCGCGGCGGTAGTAGACAGCGCAGGCCAACCCGGTGAACCCGTAGTAGAAGCAGACCGCGAAGCCGAGCGCCGAGATCGTGTCGCCGAGCACGTTCTGGCTCGGGTTGAAGGCGAGCAGCGCGATCGTCCACAAGGTCGAGAGGCCGCCCATCAAGAGCGTCGAGAAGGTCGGCGTCAAGAAGCGCGGATGGATCCGGCCGAATGCGGATGGGATCGCCCCCCATTTAGCCATCGACAGCGTCGTGCGCGCGGTCGGCAGGATCGTTGTCTGGGTCGATGCCGAGGCCGATGTGAGCACGCAGATGATCAGCAGCTTGTCGAGCGGCGAGCCAAACACGCCGCTACCGAGCGCGCTGAGGACATCATTCGAGTGGCTGGCGAGGAACGCCGGGCCGTGATAAGCCTGGGCAGCAGCGCTGACGAGCACGTAGATCAGCAGCAGGATCAGCGTCGAGACGACAGCGGCCTTGCCAGGCCCACGCTTGCTGTCGCGTGACTCCTCGTTGACGGCGACACCCGAATCCCACCCCCAGTAGATGAAGATGCCGAGCAGGACCCCGTCGATCAGGGCGCCCCAGCTCAAGTCGAACGGGTTGAACCAGGACGCTGAGATGTGGAGCGAGTGGGCGGGGCCGTTGGCGTACACCTTGATCAGCGCGACGACCGTGAACAGCGCCAGTGTGAAGATCTCGAGACTCAGGAGAAGCGTCTGGATCCGCGCCGAGAGCTCGATGCCGCGGTAGCAGATCCACGTCATCAGCGCGATCCAGACCACCGAGCCTACGATCAGTTCGAGGTTCGTGACCGAGGCCGCATTGGAGCCGAACAGCTGGAAGGTGTAGCTGCTGGCGATCGCTGCCAGCGACGCCATCACGATGATGTCGGCGAGGAAGATCGCCCAGCCGTTGATCCAGCCGAGCTGCGGCCCGAACGCGCGCGTCACCCACGCAAACGTCGTGCCGGCGTCCGGGTCGGCGAGGTTGAAGAACCGGTAGCCGACGGACACGAACAGGATCGGG
This sequence comes from uncultured Solirubrobacteraceae bacterium, assembly GCA_963712675.1. Lineage (GTDB taxonomy): Bacteria > Actinomycetota > Thermoleophilia > Solirubrobacterales > Solirubrobacteraceae > Palsa-465. The sequence continues at coordinate 291,145 of CAVQJF010000006.1, read as the reverse complement.
ATGAACGAAACGATCAGCACCGCCGGCGCGTGCGTCCCGACGCCGGCGACGGCGACGATGAAGCCGAGCGTCGCCGCGAGGCTGTACGCGGGCGCCGTCGAGGCAACGGCGATGACGAGGTTCGAGATGTACCCGAGCGCGTCCGGCTTCAGCCCCTTTGCCCCAGGTGCTGTCGGGTCGAATGCGGCTGCGGCCGGCTCGGGGGCGAGGGTTGAACTCTCCAAAGTCTCGCCAACCGTATGCCTGCTGGCGGACGGCTGCAAGCCGTGGGTGCATCACTAGCGGGCGATGCGTTGTACGAAACGTCTAACAACGCACCCGATACGGTGCGTCAGCGCATGGCATCCGAGCTGTTCGTAGCCGTCCTCGGAGCCGGTGGCACGATCGCCCCGGCGATCGTCCACGACCTCGCCGAATCGGAGGAGGTCGGACAGATGTTGCTGCTCGATCTCGATCTGGCCAAGGCTGATGCCGTCACGACGGCGCACGGAGGGGGTAAGGCGTCGGCCCGGACGGTCGACGCGCGCGATGTGGCTGATCTGGGCGCGGCGCTCGACGGAGTCGACGTGCTCGTCAACACCGCCTCCTACCGGATCAACCTGGACGCGATGCGGGCCTGCCTGACCGCGCGCTGCCACTACCTCGACCTCGGAGGGCTGTACTGGCTGACGAGCCGCCAGCTCGAGCTCTCCCAGCAGTTCCACCGCGCCGGGCTGCTGGCGGTGCTCGGGATCGGATCGAGTCCGGGCAAGACCAACCTGATGGCGCTCCGCGCCGTCCGCGAGCTCGGCGATGACGGCGCCGAGACGATCGAGGTCTGTGCCGCCGGCCGCGACCCGCTCGCCGGCGAGCAGTTCAGTCCACCGTACGCGGTGCAGACGCTGCTCGACGAGCTGACCCTGAAGCCCGTCGTGCTGCGCGAGGGGATACCGATCGAGATCGAGCCGCTCAGCGACGGCGGCAGCGTCGACTTCGGCAAGCCGATCGGCACAACGGAGACGATCTACACGCTCCACTCCGAGCTGGCGACATTCGGGACGAGCTTCGGAGCGAGCTCCGTCAGCTTCCGCCTGTCGCTCGCGCCAAGGTTGCTGGCGCGGCTCAAGGCGCTGATCGGAGCCGACGCCGACGCGGTCGCCCAAGCCGCTCATGAGGCGGTCCCGCCGTCGGCGCAGACGACGTCGGTCCACCTCGTGCACGCGACCACGTCGGACGGCCGGAGCGCGACCGTCCGCGCGCAGACCGGACCGCACTTCGGGCTCGGCGGCTCGATCGTGTCGACCGCGGCGCCGATCGCGGCCGCCGTGCGGTTACTCGCGCGCGGCTCACTGACCGCGGTCGGCACTCACCCGCCGGAGCTGTGCATCGACCCGGATGAGATGTTCGCCGAGCTCGAAACGCGCGGCTGTCGGTTCACTATCGAGAGCTAGGCTCGTACAGCGCGCCGTCGACGACCCGCCGGCGGCCGACCGGATCCGCAAGCGCCACCCGTACCGCCGTCTCCGGGTTCGGTGCGCGGCTCTGGAACCCCTTCAGTGGAGTGACGAACATTCTGAGCACCAGCCGTTCGGCGTCGACGTGCAGGTCGGGTTCGAGCACGCGGCCATCGGCGCGCTGGGCGCCGGCGTAGGTCTGCTCGGTGACGAGCACGCGCAGCATCGTCTCGTCCGGGTCGGGGTCGTGTGACGGCTCAAGGCGCCAGGACGATGCGCGGATCCCGTTCCGCGCCGCCCGCAACGGCTGCCCGACGCTCGCGGCGATGCACAACCACGTGTGCCGGCGCGGGTCCTCGCGCAACGCCACCGTGTGCAGCCGCGGCGGCTCGCCACGGCCGAACAGCGCCTCGCCGTCGACACGAGCGAGCAGCCGCCACCCGTCGAGACGGGGCGGCGCCGGCGGGCCCGGCGGTGGCGCGGCCGTCGCGGCGCGCTTCCAGGGCGCGCGCGAGGTCCGCTGGGATGTCGTCCTGGGCGTCAGGTGAGCGATCAATGCGCCGACGGCGGGGTCGTCGCGGTCAAGCCTTGACGGGGTGCCCGTCAGCGCCGACGGCGGAAACGGGAGGCCGGCGCCGTCGCTGATCAGCTCGGGATCACTGGTCGCCGGGCGAGGATCGAGCACCGGCGAGCGCTCCCAGTCCTTTTCGCTGGGGAGCTTGGCCGCGCGCGCTGCGAAGCGGCCGAGACGGCTTGGGGCGGGCTCGGGCATGCGCGGCTCAGGGTTTGGGGACGCTCGCATCGCCGGCGAGCAGCGCGATGTCCGCGTCGACCATCATCCGGATCAGCTGCTCGAAGTCGACGTCCGGGGTCCAGCCGAGCATCCGCTGTGCCTTGCTCGCGTCGCCGACGAGATGTTCCACCTCGGCCGGCCGGCGCAGCGAGGGGTCGATCACGACGTGGTCGTCGACCTTCAGCCCGGCGTGGTCGAACGCCACTTCCAGGCAGTCGCGGACCGAATGGGAGATGCCGGTCGCGATCACGAAGTCCTCGGGCTGATCCTGCTGGAGCATCAGCCACATCGCACGGACGTAGTCGCCGGCGAAGCCCCAGTCTCGCTCAGCGTCGAGGTTGCCGAGGTGCAGCTTCGCCTCCGAACCGAGCCGGATCGCCGCCGCGTGCCAGGTGATCTTGCGTGTGACGAACTCCAAACCGCGCCGGGGGCTCTCGTGGTTGAACAGCACGCCGCTGGTCGCGTGCAGGCCGTAGGACTCGCGGTAGTTGACGGTGATGAAGTGGCCGTAGCACTTCGCGACCCCGTACGGCGAGCGCGGATAGAAGGGCGTCTTCTCGGTCTGAGGTACCTCGAGCACCTTCCCGAACATCTCGCTCGAGGAGGCCTGGTAGAAGCGGGCCTCCGGGCACGTCTCGCGCATCGCCTCGAGCAGCCGGGTGACGCCGACGCCGGAGAACTCCGCCGTCAGCGTGGGCTGCACCCATGAGGCGGCCACGAAGGACATCGCCGCGAGGTTGTAGATCTCGTGCGGGCGCGCGGCGCGCAGCGTGTCGACCAGCGAGCGCTGGTCAAGCAGATCGCCCTGGTGGAGCTTGAGCCGGTCGCGGATGTGCTCGATCCGGTCGGCCCGCTCGGTCGAGGAACGTCGCACCATCCCGTGGACCTCATAGCCCTGCTCGAGCAGGAACTCGGCCAGGTAGGACCCGTCCTGGCCGGTGATGCCGGTGATCAGGGCGCGCCGCTCGCTCATGAGCCGACCGCCCGGGCGACGCCGTGCCGCTCGCTCATGAGCCGACCCCGCCGGCGACGCCGTCGACCTCGCGCAGCCACGCCACCGTGCGAGCGATCCCGTCCCGCAGCTCGACGGCCGCCTCCCAGCCGAGCAGGCGGCGCGCCTTCTCGACCGACGGCCACCGGCGCTGCACGTCGACCTCGAAGGTCGGCAGGTGCTCGAGCGCGAACTCGTCCGGCGCCTGTCCGCACGCCTCCCAGATCACGCGGGCGATCTCGGCGACGGTCAGCTCCTCGGACGCGGAGATGTTGAAATCCTCGTTCTCGCCGGCCGGCGACGCCATCGCCGTCACGATCCCATCGGCGATGTCGTCCACGTGAGTAAGCGTCCGCGTCTGCGCGCCGGAGCCGAAGATCTGCAGCGGCCGCTGGCCGGCCAGAACCTTGGCGATCAGATCGGGCACCGCGTGGGCGATGCCGGGCTCATCGCGATCGGGCAGCTCGCCGGGGCCGTATGCGTTGAACGGGCGACAGATCGTGTACCGCAGCCCGTGCTGGTCGTGCGCGGCGCGGGTGTAGACCTCTCCGGAGAGCTTCGAGAAGCCGTACGCCGAGCGCGGCATCGGGCACTCGAGCAGGTGTTCCTCAGGGGTCGGGAATTCGGTCGCGCGCTCGAACACCATCGAGGAGGAGACGTACACGAAGCGCTCCACCCGATGGTCGACCGCGGCGTGTACGACGGCGCCCGTGAGCGCGTTGTTGACCTCGGTCAGGGTGTGCGGGAGCTTGTGGAAATTCGCGATCCCGCCGACGATCGCCGCGAGATGGATGACGTGACCGCAGCCATCGACCGCGCGATCGGCCTCGGCGCCGTCACGCAGGTCGCCGACCACGATCTCGCACCCCTCGCGCATCCAGTCGGGCGCCGGCCGGTGGTCGCAGATCCGGACCTCCCAGGCCGGATCGCGGAGCAGCCGCCTGACGACCGCCGAGCCGATCGTGCCGGCGCCGCCCGTGACAAGCACCCGTGCCATCAGCCCCCCGAGTCGAGCGCGGCCGGCGCGCCGAGCAGAGCTACCGCCTCGCGCGCGTAGATGAACACCTGAGCGGTGCCGAACGAGTTCCACGGGTCGACGAGGAGGCACTCGTCCGACGCCGAGGCGACGATCGCCGCGAGCGTCTCGGGGCGCTCGAACTCCGAGTGGTTGGTCGCGACCACCACCGCGTCGGCGCTCCGGACCGCGTCGGCCAGCGGCTGGGTCGGGGTCGCTGCGTGCGGGTCGCAGACCGCGACGTCGGCGAGCTCGCGCTCCAGCAGCCGGATCAGCTTCGGTGACAGCGAATCGCGCTCGTCGTCGGTGTCGCGCTTGAATGTCAGCCCCAGCACCGCGACCTTGCGCGAGGAGAGCGTCCCGAGCCGCCGCTTGAGCCCTTCGACGAGGAACAGCGGCACCGACTCGTGCACGCGCGAGACCGCGAGCAGCATCCCCGGTGAGTTCGAGCGCTCCTCCGAGAACGCGAAGTCCTTTCGCAGGCAGCTGCCGGCGGTCAGCCCCGGCATCGCGATCCCGCCGCGCGGGTAGTCGTGGTTGATCAGCTCGATCACCTCGAACACGTTCGCGTCGTAGCGCTCGCAGTCCATCATCAGCAGGTTCGGGAGCGCGAACGTCGCGTACCGGAGGATGTTGGTCCAGATCTTCGCGAGCTCCGCCTGCACGGGCGTGGTGCGGACGATCGGGGCGCCGAATAGCTCGAACACGCTCGCCGCGCGTTCGGCGCTCGCGTCGTCGGAGGCGCCGATGATGCACGGCAGCGACGAGATCTCGGCCACGAACCGCCCGGCGGCGATTCGTTCGGGCGCGTGCGCCACGAACACGTCCTCTCCGACCCGCAGGCCGCGCCGCTTCTGGAGGTAGCCGGCGATGAACTCGGTCGTCCCCGGTGCGATTGTCGAGCGCAGGATCAGCGCGTGGCCGGTGCGCAGCAGGGGCAGTAGATCGTCGACCGCCGTGCGGATCTGTCCCAGGTCCGACTCGATGTGGGAGAAGGACGGCGTCCCGAGCGTGATCACAATGTCGTCGGCCTGCGCCGCGTCGGCCGCCCGGTCACTGAGCGACAGGCGGCCGCTCGCCAGCGCCTCGGTCAGCAGGTCCTGCGTGCCTGGCTCGGCGAACGGCATCCGCCCGGCGCGGACGGACTCGAGTAGCTCGGCGTCCTGGTCGATGCCGAGGACGCGCGCGCCTCGCTGCGCGAAGCACAGCGCTAGCGGAAGGCCGACCCGGCCGAGGCCGATAACCGATATGGAGCGTTCAGAATCCACCCTGGAGAGCTGAAACGTAGCGAGCGGCCGTCGGTAACGCCGGGCGATCGGTTGCGTCCGAAACGCGTTACCCGCCTCAGCGCACCATTTCAGCCTCGCATGTCAAGATCCGATACGGGTGTATGCGGATCCTCGCCCGGGTTCTGGCGGCGTTCTCCGCGATCGCGGCTCCGGTCGCGACGCTGGCCGCGCCAACCGGTGGGAGTCGTCCGGTGTTCCCCCGCACCCACTGTCCCGCGTTCCCCGCCGACAACGTCTGGAACACCCCGATCACGGGCCTGCCCGTCGATCCTCACTCGGCGCAGTGGCTGGCGAACATGGCAGCCGGGTCGACTGACCTGCACCCGGACTACGGTCCGGGCGGCGGGTCGAATCCATACGGGATCCCATGGCAGGTGACGCCCGCTCATCCGAAGTTCGTCCGCGTCCACTTCCAGTATGCGAGCGAGAGCGATCGAGGCCCGTACCCGTTTTCCGCGAACACCCCGATCGAGGGGGGAGTCAACGCGAGCGGCGACCGCCACGCGCTGATGGTCGACCCGAAGACGTGCGTGCTCTACGAGCTCTATGACGCCCACTACCACGCGGGCAACGGGTCGACCGCGGGATCGGGCGCGATCTGGAATCTGAATTCAAACCGCCTGCGGCCCGCGACCTGGACCTCGGCGGACGCGGCAGGGCTACCGATCCTGCCTGGGCTCGTCAACTACGACGAGGTCAGGTCCGGCCACATCGATCACGCGATCCGGTTCACCGCCGACACGACCGCCACCCGTTTCGTCTGGCCGGCACGCCATCAGGCCGGATCGCAGGGCGGCGCCAACTACCCGCCGATGGGCGCGCGGTTCCGGCTGGCGGCCGGCTTCCACTTGCCGGCATCGCAGTGCGCGCGGCCGTGCCAGGTCGTCGTTCAGGCGATGAAGACGTACGGGCTGATCCTCGCCGACAACGGCTCGAACTGGTACTTCCAGGGCGCCGCCGACAGCCGCTGGACCTACACGATGGTCGACCAGCTGAAAGCGATCCCGGCGCGCGAGTTCGTCGCCGTCGACGAGTCCTGCCTGATGGTCAACCGCAACTCGGGAAAGGCACTGCAGCCGGGCACGCCCGCCTATACACGGGCGTGCCGGGGCTGACGCCCGATCGCTATCCGCGATCGCCGCGCCCGTATAGGAACTTCGTCAGCTTCAGCAGGATCTGACTGGTGCGCTTGCTGTACGGGAACATGTACAGGTCCTTCTTCATCACGAACGGGCTCAGCAGGATCGTCTGCGTCTTGCAGTACTTGCGGATTCCTGCCGGTCCGTGGCGGACGCCGATCCCGGAGGTCTTCCAGCCACCCATCGGCGCCTCGAGCGCCATGTAGTTCGCGACACAGTCGTTGACGACGACGGCGCCGGCCTGGAGCCTGCGCGCGACCGCCTCACCCTTGGTCATGTCCTTGGTGAACACCGAGGCCTGGAGGCCGTACGGGGAGTCGTTCGCCAGGCGGATCGCCTCGTCCGCGTCACGGACCTTCATGATCGGCAGCGTCGGACCGAACGTCTCCTCGGTCATGCACTCCATCGTGTGGTCGACGTTCGCGAGCACGGTCGGCTCGAAGAACGTGCCCTCGGACTTGACCCGGTTTCCGCCGGTCACGATCCGCGCGCCCTTGGCGACCGCATCCTTGACGTGGGCCTCGACAATGTCGATCTGCGGCGGGTTGATGAACGACCCGACCTCGATCGACCCGTAGCCACCGGGCACGCCCTGACGCAGCGTCTTCGCACGTTCGGCGACCATGTCGACGAACTCGTCGTGGATCGACTCCTCGACGTAGCAGCGCTCGACCGAGATGCACGTCTGGCCGGCGTTCTGCATCGACCAGAACACGGCCGCGTTCGCCGCGCGCTCGATGTCACAGTCGCCGAGGACGATCATCGGGTCCTTGCCGCCGAGCTCGAGCGACACCGGCGTAAGCGTCTCGGCCGCCCGCTTCATCACGGTCTTGCCGATCTCGGTCGAGCCGGTGAACATGACGAAGTCGCAGTGGTCGATCAGATACTCGCCGATCGCGCCCTTGCCGACCAGCACGTGGAAGACGTCGTGCGGGCAGCCACACTCGCGCAGACCCTCCTCCATCAGGATCGAGGTCAGCGGCGTGACGCTCGAGGGCTTCAGCACGACGGTGTTGCCCGCCGCGAGCGCTGGGAAGACGTCGCCGATGTTGTTGGCGAGCGGGTAGTTCCACGGCCCGATGATCGCCGCGACGCCGATCGGCTCATACCGGACGAGCGTCTTGCGGCCGAGCAGGAACGGGGAGGAGGTCTTGACCTTCTCGTCCTTGAGGTACTTGGCGCCGTTCTTGGCCCAGAACCCGGCCGACGCGATCACGAGCGAGAGCTCGATCGTGACGTCCTCGCGGGTCTTGCCCGACTCGGACATCTCCGTGTCGATGATCCGATCGGCGTTGTCGCACATCCACTTCTGGAAGCGGCTCAGCACCTTCGCGCGCTCGGCGTACCCGGCAGCCTGCCAGGCCGGCTGTGCCTCGCGCGCCCGCGCCGCCATCGCGGCGACGTCCTCCGGCGTTGCCGCCGGAAGCGTCGCCACGACCTGGCCGGTAGCCGGGTTCTCGACGACGATCGAGTCCTTGCTCGCCTTACCGTTGGTGGTCCGCTTCTCGGTCGTCGTCGCCATGCTTATGCCGCCTTCCGGTAGATGCTCACGACGGCAGCGCCGCCGAGGCCGATGTTGTGCTGCAGCGCAACCTGGACGTTATCGACCTGGCGCTTATCGGCCGTGCCTCGCAGCTGCCACGTGAGCTCCGAGCACTGCGCGAGGCCGGTGGCGCCGAGCGGGTGGCCCTTGGAGATCAGCCCGCCGGATGGGTTCACGACCGGGCCGGAGCCCCCGTATGTCGTCGCCTCCGCCTCTACCAGCTTGTGGCCCTCGCCCTCGGCGGCGAGCCCGAGCGCTTCGTACGTGATCAGCTCGTTGGCGCTGAAGCAGTCGTGCAGCTCGACGACCTGGAGGTCCTGCGGCCCGACCTGAGCCTCCTCGTAGGCGAGATCCGCTGCCTTCTTGCTCATGTCGTAGCCGACGATCTTGATGCAGTCGGCGTCCTTGTCGAACGTCGTGGTCATGTCGGTGACCATCGCCTGACCGGCGATCTCGATCGCCTGATCCCACAGGTCGTGCTCGTCGACGAACTTCTCGGAAGCGACGATCACGGCGCCGGCACCGTCCGAGGTCGGCGAGCACTGCAGCTTCGTCAGCGGCTCGTGGATCATCTTCGCGTCCTTGATGTCCTGGAGCGAGTACTCGGTCTGGAACTGCGCGTACGGGTTGTTGACCGAGTGCTTGTGGTTCTTCCACCCGATCCACGCGTAGTGCTCGGGCTTGGAGCCGTACTTGTCCATGTGGTCGCGCCCGGCGTTGCCGAACATCTGCGGCGCGAACGGCGACGTCTCCGGATCGCGCACCTCGAACATGCGCATCATGTGCTTGTCCATCGCGGGCGTGCGGTCGGTGTACTTCATCCCGAGCGAGCCCATCTCCATCTTCTCGAAGCCGATCGCGAGCGCGCAGTCGACGAGTCCGCCCTTGATCGCCTGGCGCGCGAGGAACAGCGCGCTCGAGCCGGTGGAACAGTTGTTGTTGACGTTCAGCACCGGGATCCCAGTCAGCCCGAGCTCGTACACGGCGCGCTGGCCGTAGGTCGAGTCGCCATACACGTAGCCTGCGAACGCCTGCTCGATCGCGTCGTACGGGACGCCGGCGTCGGCGAGCGCCTTCTCGCCGGCCTCCTTGGCCCAGTCGGGGTAGTCGCCCTCCTTGGTGCCGGGCTTGTCGAACTTCGTCATCCCGACGCCGATCACGTAGGTCTTGTTGCTCATGTGCGTTGCTCCTGGATCGTTGGTAGTACGTCTCTGACAAGAGTGAGAAAAGTGTTGGTGAGCAGCGTCTGCGTCTGCTCGCGGGTGAGCCTGCCGCGGGCGAGCCACTCGACGCTCGCCGCCTCGGCGAAGCCCGAGTATGCGCGGATCGCCGCTCGCAGCGCCGGCGGCGCCTGCGCCGCCTCGTAGGTCTGGAGCGCCTCGATCAGCCGGTCGGCGGCCTGCTCGCGCGCGTCCTCGAGGATCGCCTCCAGCTCAGGGTCGCTGCCGCCCAGCCCGCGCGCGGCGATCGCGGCGAGCCATGTACCGCGGTTGCGCTCGAGCATCGTCAGCCAGCGGTCGACGCTCTCGTCGATGATGTGCTGGAGCCCGCGGCCCGGGGCCTGCAGCGGGACCGGGTTCGACGGCATCCGCACGAGCTGCCGGACGACCTCGAGATAGAGGTCCCGTTTGGTCCCGAAGTAGTGGTGCAGCAGCCCGCGGGCGATGCCCGCCTGTTTCGCGATCTCGGTCGTCGAGACCGCGTCATAGCTGCGCTCCGAGAACAGCCGGCGCGCGCACGCGAGGATCTGGCGACGGCGTTCGTCGTGGTCCAGGCGCTGCCAGCGTGGGACCGGGGCAGTAGCCATATCGCGCCCTAGGCTAGCAGAAGTTGGCAGTGTGCCAACAAGCGTCAAAGGCCGGCTTGTTGGCCGAGAAACCGGAAAATCCGGGCGGTCTCTCGGCCAACATCTCCGGGCGTACCTCGACTACGAGGTCATGCCCGTGAACTGCCCGCCGGTGATGTTGAGCACCTGGCCGGAAACGTAGTTCGACCATGGCGAGCAGAGGAAGAAGACGCCGCCGGCGGCCTCCTCCGGTGTGCCCGGGCGGCCGAGCGGGATCAGCATCGCCGCCATCCCACGGAGCTGGTCGGGGATGCCGAGCTGGATCTTCTCGCCACCGATCTCCATCGTGTTGCTCTCGTCCTTCGACGCGGTCAGGCGCGTCTCGATGTAGCCGAAGGCGACCGCGTTGACGTTGATCTTGAACTGGCCCCACTCCTTGGCGAGCGTCTTCGTCAGGCCGACGACGGCCGACTTGCCCGAGGAGTAGTTCGCCTGGCCGGCGTTGCCCATCGTGCCTGAGATCGAGGACACGTTGACGATCTTGCGGAACACCTCCTGACCGGCCTCCTTCTCCGCCTTGGCCGGCTCGCGCATGTGAGGCGCCACCGCACGGCACATACGGAACGGCACGATCGAGTGGATGTCGAGCATCTTCTGGAACCACTCGTCGGACATCTTGTGGATCGGCGCGTCGAGGGTGTAGCCGGCGTTGTTGATGAGGATGTCGACCCGACCCCACTCGTCGATCACCTTCTGCACGAGCTCGTCGGGTACGCCGGGCTTGGTCAGGTCACCGCCGAACACGAGCGTGTCGCCGGCGATCTCGGAAGCCGTCTGTTCGGCGACGTCGGTGTCGAGGTCGTTGATCAGGACCTTCGCGCCCTGCTGCGAGAGAAGCTCGGCGGTCGCGCGGCCGATACCGCGCGCCGAACCTGTGACGATCGCGACCTTGCCGTCGAGGACTGTCATCTGCACTGCCTTTCTATCGTTGCCATCTGGGCGCGGATCATGCCAGCCTCGACGTCGAGTTGGCATGCTGTCAACAGCGCATGGCCGACGACCGTCTCAATAAATCTCGCATTGGTCGCGCGACGCGGCTCGGCGGGATGGCGGCCGGGGTCGCGATGCGCCAGCTCGGCACGCGGGCGGCGAACACGATGCGCAGCGACGAGGACGCTGAGGAGGCGCTCGGGCGCGAGGCGCTCGAGATGGCCGATCGGCTCGTAACGGTGCTGGGGACGATGAAGGGCGCGGCGATGAAGGTGGGCCAGACCCTGTCGGTGCTCGATCCGGGGATGGTGCCCGGTCGTTACCGGGACGAGTTTCAGGCGAAGCTCGCGCGGCTCCAGACGATGGCGCCGAGCGTCCCGTTCAAGGACATGCAAAAGGTGATCGAGGACGACCTCTGTGAGCCAATATCGGCCGTGTTTTCGGACTTCGACGAGAACGCGATCGCGGCCGCCTCGATCGGCCAGGTCTACCGCGCCCGGCTGCGCAGTGACGGGCGCGACGTCGCCGTCAAGGTCCAGTACCCGGGGATCAAGGAGATCGTCCGCGCCGATCTCAAGAACGTCGGCCCGGCGCTGCGGCTCGCTTCGTTCATCGTGCCGGGACTGAACAGCAAAGAGATCGCAGCCGAGATCACCGAGCGGATCACCGAGGAACTCGATTACGAGCTCGAGGCCGAAAATCAGCGGGCGATCGCGCGCGAGTATCGAGCGCACCCGTTCATCGTTGTTCCGAACGTGGTCACCAGGTCGTGCCGCGAGCGCGTGATCGTGACTGAGTTCATCGAGGGCCGTAAGTTCGACTCGATCCGTCAGGATTCGGACGCGGAGCGGTCGCGGTGGGGCGAGATCCTGTTCCGGTTCTACGTCAACGGGCCGTTCCGCCACCGACTGCTGAACGGCGACCCGCACCCGGGGAACTCGCTGTTCATGGCCGACGGCCGGGTCGCGTTCATCGACTTCGGTTTCTTCAAGCGCCAGACGCGCGACGAGGTCGCCGACCAGCTCGCGCTGCTCGGCGCGGTCTACGCGCAGGATGCGGAGCTGCTGTTCAAGCTGACCGTCGAGCAGGGGATCGTGTCCGCTCGCCGCCGCGACCTCGTCGGCCCGCTGATGGAGAAGTATCGCGCCGGCTCTTGGTGGTTCCTCGAGGATCGCGACGTGACGCTGTCGCCGAAGGACGCGACGAAGATCATCCTCGAGGCACTCGACATGCGCCGCGGCTGGGGCGAGATCAAGCTGCCCGCGAACCAGATCGTGACGGCGCGCGCGTTCGGGCTCGTGTTCGGGATCCTCGGACAGCTCGCGGCGACGAACAACTGGTACCGGATCGGGCGCGAGGTGCTGTTCAACGAGCCGCCGGTGACCGAGCTCGGGCGGATAGAGTCGGAGTTCGTGGGAGCCCGTGGATGAACGCAACCGAATGGATCGCTGCTTATGCGGCACGGCTCGGGGTGGAGCCGCCGACGAAGGATGAGTTCAAGCAGCTGCTCGACCTCGCCGGCGTGGCCGCCCACTCCTCAGAACGCGTCGCGGCGCCGATCTCGTGCTGGATCGCGGCTCGCGCGGGCCTGACGCCGGAGCAGGCGCTCGTGGCGGCGCAGGAGATGTCAGCCGATGGCTGAGGGCGGCGACCGCGAGTACGACGTCGTCGTGTTCGGGGCGACCGGCTTTACCGGCGAGCTGACGGCCGAGTACCTCGCGCGGCACGCCGGTGCCGGCACACGGGGTGCGCTCGCGGGACGCAACATGGGCAAGCTCGAGGCGGTGCGCCGGCAGCTCGCGGACATCAACATCGCGTGCGCCAAGCTGCCGCTGCTGCAGGCCGACATCGACGATCCGGCGTCGATTCGCGCGATCGCCGAGTCGACCAAGGTCGTGATCACGACGGTCGGGCCGTACATCAACTACGGCGAGCCGTTGGTGGCCGCGTGCGCGGCTGCCGGGACTGACTATGTCGACCTGACCGGCGAGCCGGAGTTCGTCGATCAGATGTGGCTGCGCCACCATGCGGCGGCGGAGGCTTCGGGGGCGCGGATCGTTCACTCGTGCGGGTTCGACTCGATCCCATACGACCTCGGGGTGCTGTTCACCGTCAACCACCTGCCCGAAGGGGTGCCGATCGCCGTCAACGGATTCGTCCGCTTCGGCGGCACGTTCTCCGGGGGCACGTACCACTCCGCGATCCACGCCGCGGCACGGCTACGGCACGCGGCTCGCAGCGCGTCGGAGCGCAAGAAGCTCGAGCCGCGTCCCGACGGCCGCCGCGTCAAGGGAGCCGCGGCGCGGCCACACCGCGACGCCGAAGCCGGCGGGTGGGCGGTTCCGGTGCCGACGATCGATCCGCAGACGGTGCTCCGCTCGGCCCGCGCGCTCGAGCGATACGGCCCGGACTTCACCTACGGCCACTACATCGTGTTCAAGCGGGCGGCGTCGGTCGCCGGGCTGATCGGCGGTGCGGGCGCGGGGATCGCCTTGGCGCAGCTGGCGCCGACAAGAAACCTGCTGCTCAAGGCGCGTAGCCCCGGGGACGGGCCAACGCCCGAGCAACGGGAAAAAGCCTGGTTCAAGGTGCGGTTCGTCGGCGTCGGCGGCGGCCGGCGAGTCGTCACCGAGGTCAGCGGCGGCGACCCCGGATACGGCGAGACGGCGAAGATGCTGTCCGAGGCTGCGCTCTGCCTGGCGCACGACGAGCTGCCCTCGACGGCCGGACAGGTGACGCCCGCGGTCGCAATGGGACAAGCGTTGATCGATCGGCTGGACGCGAACGGGATCTCGTTCCGCGTCGTCGAGGAGGACTAGTGGAGGTCTCACCCGAGCAAGCGATCGACGTCGTCAACAGCGTGTTCGGCAAGCACGCTGGTTTCCGTGCGCTGCACGCCAAGGGAACGCTCTGCAAGGGGACGTTCACCCCGACGCCCGAGGCCGCTGAGCTGACCAGCGCCGCGCACATGAACGGGGGGTCGATCGAGGCGACGTTCCGGTTCTCGAACGGCTCCGGCAACCCTCACCACCCGGACTACCAGCCCGATCCGCGGGGGTTGGCCGCGAAGCTGTACGTGCCGGGCGGCGAGCGGACCGACATCGTCTGCGTCTCGACGCCGGTGTTCCCGGTCAAGACGCCCGAGGCGTTCGTCGAGCTGGTCAAGGCGCAGGGCGCCGGCCCGGCCGCCGCGTTCAAGCTGCCGCTCGTGCTCGCACGCCATCCCGAGGCGTTGCGGACTTTGCCGGTGGCGGCGCCGTCGCTGCGACCCCCTGCAAGCTACGCCGTGATCCCGTACCACGGGATCCATGCGTTCAAGTGGATCGACGCCCACGGCGGCTCTCGCTTCGTGCGCTACCGGCTCATCCCCGGAGCGGCCCGGGAGACGATTGCGCCCTGGGCGGCGCGCAAGCACGGTCCGGATTACCTTCAGCAGGACCTGCGCGAACGTCTCGAGGCGGGGCCGATCACGTTCACGCTCGAGGTTCAGATCGCGATTCCGGGTGACCCGAGCGATGATCCGAGCGCCGCGTGGCCGAAGGCGCGCCGCAGGGTCGCGGTCGGGATCTACGAGATCACCGGGTTGGAGACCGAGCGGGAGACGGGCGGCGATGTGGTGGTCTTCGACCCGACCAGGGTGATCGACGGAATCGAGCTGTCCGACGATCCCGTGCTGCGGTTCCGGCACGACGCGTATTCGGCATCGGTCGCGCGGCGGATGGCGTAGTCATGGCCGGCAAGTGGACGGCGGCCGAGATCCCCGACCAGAGCGGGCGGCTCGCGGTCGTCACCGGCGCCAACAGCGGGCTCGGGCTCGTGACCGCACGCGAGCTGGCGCGCGCCGGCGCGAAGGTCGTGATCGCATGCCGAAATCTGGACAAGGGCGCGGCGGCGCTGTCCTCGATCAACGCCGCGGTCTCGTCGGCGGACGCCTCGGTGGCCGAGCTCGACCTCGCCGATCTGGCCTCGGTGCGCGGATTTGCGGCTCGGCTGGCGGACGACCACGAGCGGCTCGACCTGCTCGTCAACAACGCCGGCGTGATGGCGCCGCCACGGCGGCTGACGGTCGACGGCTTCGAGAGCCAGATCGGCACCAACCACCTCGGCCATTTCGCGCTGACCGGCCTGTTGCTCAGCGTTCTTCTGGCGGCGCCCGCCCCGCGCGTCGTGACGCTGTCCAGCGGAGCCCACCGGATAGGCACGATCAAGTTCGACGATCTCCACCGCGAGCACGGCTACAACAACTGGATGGCCTACGGTCAGTCGAAGCTCGCGAACCTGATGTTCAGCTTCGAGCTGCAGAAGCGCGCGAGCGCTGCCGGCGCGAGCCTCCTCAGTGTCGCGGCGCACCCCGGCTACGCGCGTACGAACCTCCAGTTCGCCGGCCCGCACCTGTACGAGCAACTGCTGATGCGGATCACCAATCCGATCCTCGGCCAGAGCGCCGATATGGGGGCGCTTCCGCAGCTGTACGCCGCGACCGCGCCGGACGTGCCCGGCGGATCGTTCATCGGACCGGACGGCTTCATGGAGCAGCGCGGCCATCCGCACATCGTCACCGCCGCCGGGAAGGCGTACGACGAGGACGCCTGGCGACGGCTGTGGGAAATGTCCGAGCAGCTGACGGGCGTGCAGTACGAGTTCGGCGCTGCGTCGGTGGCTTGAGCAGTTCCTCGGAGTTCCGTGACGACGGCGCGGCGGCGCTCGAATGGGTCGCGTCGTATCTGGAGCGGGTCGAGTCGCTGCCCGTGTTGGCGGAGGTTGAGCCGGGGGACATCCGCTCGCGGTTGCCCTTGACGGCGCCCGATAAGGGGGAGCCGTTCTCGGCGGTGTTGCGCGATTTGGACGAGGTCCTGCTGCCGGGCATCACGCACTGGCAGCACCCCCGGTACTTCGCGTACTTCGCGACCTCCTCGTCAGAGCCGGCGATCCTGGCCGAGATGCTGGCGGCTGCGTTGAACTCGGTCGCGATCCTGTGGCGGACGGCGCCGGCGGCGACCGAGCTCGAGGGCGTGGTGCTCGACTGGGTCGCCGACCTGCTCGGGCTGCCGGCGGGATGGCATGGGCACATCGAGGACACGGCGTCGACCTCGACGCTGGCGGCGCTGACCGCGGCGCGCCTGGCGACCGGGCGCGAGCTCGTCGTGTGCTCCGAGCAGGCGCACTCATCGGTCGATAAGGCGGCGCGGATCCTCGGCATGGAGCTATCGAAGGTGAGCTGCGACGCCTCGTTCGCGATGCAGCCCGAGGCGCTCGCCGCGGTAGTCGGCGATGCGGCGGCCGTGGTCGCCACGGTCGGCACGACTGCGTCCACCGCGGTCGACCCGGTTGCTTTGGTCGCCGACGCGTGCGAGCGCGCCGGGGCGTGGTTGCACGTCGACGCGGCGTACGCCGGGGCGGCGATGGTGTGCCCCGAGTTCCGATGGGCGTTCGAGGGGGTCGAGCGCGCCGACTCGCTGGTCGTCAACGCCCACAAGTGGATGCTGACGCCGACGGATTGCTCACTGCTGTGGTGCTCGCGACCGGCTGATCTGCGAGCGGCGTTCAGCCTCGTGCCCGAATATCTACGCACGCCCGACGCCGAGGACGCGCTGTCGCTGAGCGAATACGGCCCGGCCCTGGGACGCCGGTTCCGGGCGCTGAAGCTGTGGGCGGTGCTGCGGTGCTTCGGGCGTGAAGGACTGCAGGAGCACGTTCGCAGTGGCGTGGCGCTGGCGGCGCTGTTCGAGCAGTGGGTCGCGGCGGAGGATGGCTGGGAGGTGTGCGCGCCACGCCGGTTCTCGGTCGTGTGCTTCCGGCTGGCGGACCGGGGGTCGGCGTCGGGCTCGCACTCGGACTCGGGGTCGGGGTCGGGCTCGGATTCGGACTCGGGCTCGGACTCGGGCCCGTACTCGGACGAGCGGAACCGTTCGCTGCTGGAGCGCGTCAACGCCTCCGGCGAGATCTTCATCTCCCATGCGGTGCTCGACGGCCGGTTCGTTTTGCGGCTCGCCGTGGGGCAGCTGCGGACGACCGAGAATGACGTCGCGCAGGCGTGGGAAGTGCTCCGGCGCGAAGCGGCGGCGCTCCGATAGCTACGCGCGGCGACGAGCACGCTGGACCGGCGCAGGATATGGTGGTCCGGTGGTGACGGGAGCTCGCTGGGGTACGTGGAGCGTTTGTCTGCTGCTGGCTGCGTCGGCTCTTGCCGGCTGCGGGGGATCGTCCGCAAATCCCGAGCGGGCGAAGCTCGTCGCCAAGGTCGAGGCTCAGATGCGGGCGAGCAACTCCGGCCCTGAGCTGGCGTCGTGCGTCAGTAAGCAGAGCAGCGGTCTGCCGATCGTTCAGCTGCGGGATCTCGCGAACGCGGGCTCGAATCCAGCCACCGCGACCAAGCAGGTCGCCGCTCGTCTGCTGACGACCTGTATCCAGCAGGGAAAGGGAGTCGCCCAATTCCGCGCCCTGATCGTGCAGGCGGCGACCGGGCCGGCCAGCGGGAGCATTCCGCCCGTGTTCAGGAGCTGCCTGATCACCAAGGTCAACGCGGCCGCTCCGGCCGAGCTCGCCCAGCTGGTGTCCGCTTATGGCACCGGCGGCCAGTCGGCGGAGGCACGGAAGGTCGGGGCGGGGTTCGCGGCCCAGTGTCTCGACGAGCCAGCGGTTCTCGCGGCCGCGCGGCAGGTGGTTCTCGCGCCGCTCCGCCAGGCGTTCAAGACCAGCCACTACTCCGCCGCATTTGAGAAATGTCTCGTCGCCAAGACGAATCGGATCCCGGCGCCCGAGCTGAAACGCTGGATTCTCGATCCGGCCACCGCCGAGTCGAACGGCGCAGCATTCGGCAAGCGGGCCGCGGAGGCGTGCATCGCGTCGGGGGCTAAACCCTAGGCAGGCGTCGGAGCGCGCCGGGTAAGCTGGCGCCCGGCGATGACGATTGGCCGCCGGAACATGCTTGGTCTCGCTGTGCTGCTCGGGTCGCTCGCGTGCACGTGCGGTGGCGCCAGCGCGCTCGTCGTGCCGATCCCGTCGGTCGCGATCCCCACGCCGCCGGCGTACCTGGGCGCTCCGGCGGTCGGGCATCCGGTGAGCGGCGTCGCGCGCGTGCCACAGAACCCGTTCATGGCGCCGAATGGGTCCTCTGAGATTCACGACGACGGATGGCAGACCGACGCGTATGCGTGGAGCGGACCGCTCGGGCGCTCGCCTGTGGTCAGTTCATCGCTGCTGACTCGCGACTGCGGCTCGATCGCGTTCGATCCTCGGGGGCGGCTGGTCACCGACTGCATCGGGCTGACGGGGCCGGAGCTGTTCCTGCTCGATCCGACCACGCTCGCGACGCTGGCGACGTTCGCGCTCCCTCCGCGGACCCCGGAGGACCTGTTACTCAACGGCGGGAACATCTTTCAGGATTTCAGTGGCGGCGGCTACTTCTACCTCGACAACCATGACCAGGTCGTGACCGGGACCACGACCCAGCACATCTACGTGATCGCCGAGCGTGGCAACGGGTTCGCGCTCGTCCACGACTACAACCTGAGCACGGTCCTGACGCCGACCGAGGAGATCACCTCGGCGCTGCCGGATTCGAACGGTCTGTTGTGGTTCGTCGCGCGGCGGGATGGGGTGGTCGGAACGCTGTCGCTCGGGAGCGGCGCGACCCATGTCGTCCGGCTCGGCGCCGGCGCCGACGGCGAGATCGAGAACTCGTTCGCAGTCGGCGCCCACGGCGGCGTGTACGTCGCGACCAATCGCAAGCTTTACCGGTTCGGTGTCTCGTCCTCGGGTGCCCCGGTCGTCGCATGGGCCGTGAGGTATCCCAACAGCGGCCAGCACAAGCCCGGGCAGGTCGACGACGGGACGGGCACCACCCCGACCGTGATGCAGGGCGGGTTCGTCAACATCACCGACAACGCCGACCCGATGGATGTGGTCGTGTACCGGACCGCCGTCCGACTGCCGGCGCTCGTCTCGCGTGTTGACGGCCGTCGCCGGCGGCGAGGGCGGCTGCCGCGCGAGGTGTGCCGCGTGCCGGTCTTCCCACGCGGCGCGAGCGCCGACGAGAACTCGCTGATCGCCGCGGGCCGGTCGATGGTCGTCGAGAACAACTACGGCTACTCGGGCCCGACGGCGGTCATGGGCGGGAAGTTGACCGAACCCGGGTTCGCCCGGGTGGACATCGACCGCAACGGCCTCGGCTGCCGACTGGTGTGGACGAACACGACCGAGCGGGCGCCGACTGTCGTGTCGAAGCTGTCGCTGGCCAGCGGACTGATCTACACGTACACGATCGAGCCGGGCTCGTCCGATCCGTGGTACTGGACGGCGATCGATTTCCGGACCGGGCGGGTCGTCTGGCGGCGCTACGCGGGCTCGGGCGTGAGCTACAACAACAACTACGCGGGGATTGCGGTGTCGCGAGCCGGTCGTGAATACCTGGGCGTGATCGGCGGCGTGATTTCGTTGAACGATTCGTGACGGTTTCCTGACGTTTACGTCTTGTTCTGTGACAGCGGTCGGCTGGACCATGCGTTGGATGGCGCCGCGCCCCTCACGACGCAGACTTTCCGCCACTGCACGGGAAGAACTGTGCGTGGCGAGGTTCGTGGCACATCGGCATCGGGTTATCACGCTCGCACAGCTGGATGCGCTCGGGATCTCGTCGGCCGCAGTCAGCCGCTGGGTGGCACGCGGGCGGCTAAGGCGTGAGCACCGCGGCGTGTACGCGTACGGCGGCGGTGAACTCACGCAGGCAGGACGGTTCTACGCAGCTCACCAGGCAATCGGCGAGGACGCCGGGGTCGGGTATTTCGCTGCGGCGGCGCTCGGCAACTTCTGGAATGGGCGGACGTATCCTGTCGATGTCGTCGTCCCGCGTAGGGTGAGCTCGCGGCAGGGCATCTGCGTGCACCAGGTTGCCGAGTTGCCGCCGACGGCGATCACGGTCATCGACGGCATCCGCGCGACGAAGCCGGCGCGGACGGTGGTCGATCTCGCGGGCGTGGTCCGACTGGATCGGGTCTTCCGCCGGATCGTCCATGAGGCGCTGGTCCAGAAGAAGTTGACGATCGTGGAGCTGTGGGATGAGCTCGACCGCGCGCCCGCCAACGTCCCCGGCAGAGCTCGGGTTGTGAAAGAGATTGCCGACGGCGCCAAGCCCACACGTTCGGGCTCAGAGGATGATCTCGTCGAGATCCTCCGACGCAACGACTTCCCGTCGTTCGAGACGAACGCTCATCCGCCCGGCACCCCGGCGTGGGTCGAGGTCGACGCAATGTTCCTCGAACATCGGCTTGTGATCGAGGTCGACGGTGGCCCGTGGCACGAGACACCGTGGCGGCGTGGCGTTGACGCGCGCAAGCAGAAGATCGTCGAGGACGCCGGTTACCACGTTCTGAGGCTCCTCGAGGCTGAGCTGAAGCGCGAGGCTGCGACCGTCGAAAGGATCTGGCGCGAGCTGCGAGCTACTTGAGCTCGGCGGAGGTCTTGCCGAGCAGCTGACGGGCGACGATCAGCAGCTGGATCTGCTGCGTGCCCTCGAACAGGTCGAGGATCTTGGCGTCGCGGGCCCACTTCTCGAGCAGCTCCGATTCGCCGTAGCCGGTCGCGCCGCACAGGGCGACGCACCGCAGAGCGACGTCGGTCCCCACGCGGCCGGCCTTCGCCTTGGCCATCGACGCCTGCAGTGAATTGGGCTGCTTGTTGTCGGCCATCCACGCCGCCTGCAAGGTCAGCAGTCGCGCCGCCTCCCAGTCGGACTCCATCGCGATGAACTCGGATGCGGCGGCGGATTGGGAGTGGGGTGGCGCGTCGTAGTCGATCTCCACGCCAGCTTCGGACAAGAGCTCCCGCGTGCGCTCGAGACATGCCCGCGCGACGCCGATCGCCATCCCCGCCACCAGCGGACGGGTGTTGTCGAACGTCTGCATGACGCCGGCGAAGCCCTGCGCGGCGGTCTGGATCTCGGCGCTGCCGAGCAGGTTCTCCTTCGGCACACGGCAATCCTCGAGGACGAAGTTGGCCGTGTCGGAGGCGCGGATCCCTAGCTTGTGCTCGAGCCGGTCGAGCTTCAGCCCCGGGTTGGAGCGCTCGACGACGAACGACTTGATCGCGCCGCGACCGGCGCTGCGGTCAAGCGAGGCCCACACCACGATCAGTTCGGCGCGATCGCCTGAGGTGACGAAGATCTTCTCGCCGTTCAGCACGTACTCCCCGGTGTCCTCGTCCAACACCGCCGTCGTGCGGATCGCTGCTGAGTCCGAGCCCGCCTCGGGCTCCGTGATCGCCATCGCCGCCCACTTGCCGCCGAAGCGCTTGAGCTGCTCCTCGTCAGCGACCGCGGCGATCGCGGCCTGGCCGAGTCCCTGGCGGGGCATCGTCAGCAGCAGGCCGACGTCGCCCCAGCACAACTCGATCAGCCCCAGCAGCGAGGCCATGTTGGAGCCGTTGCGGTTCCCCTCGCCGTTGCTCTTGGCTTGGGAGACGCTCGCTGCGCCGGCGCCCTCCAGCGCGCCCGACTCGTTCATGCCGTCGATCAACGCGGCGAGCATGTCGAGCTCCTTGGGGTATTCATGCTCGGCGGCGTCGTACTTGCGCGAGTTCTTGCGGAACACCTCGGCCGCGACCTGGTTGGACTGGCTGACGAGCTGCTGGAACTTCTTGGGGATTTCGAGATTGATCGCCATCGTCAGACCACCAGCACGCCTTCCATCAGCCCGCCGGCGCGCAGATCGCGGTACCAGCGCTCGACCGGGTGCTCCTTGACGTAACCGTGACCGCCGAGCAGCTGGACGCCATCCGAACCGATCGCCATCCCGCGCTCCGAGCACAAACGGCGCGCGAGCGCGACCTCGCGGGCGAACGGCTTGCCGGCGTCGGCGCGGGCGGCCGCCCGGAGCGTGGCCAGGCGCATGCCGTCGAGCTCGATCGCGATGTTCGAGACCATGAACGCGACCGCCTGGCGGTTCGCGATCGGCTCGCCGAACGCGGTCCGGTCCTTGACGTACGGGATCACGTAGTCGAGCACCGCCCGGCCCGTTCCGAGCGCGAGTGAGCACCACCCGAGACGCGAGAGCGCGACGCACTGCGAGTACGTCTCGGCGCCGCCGTCGCCGAGCAACGCGCCGGCCGGCAGCTTGACGTCTTCGAACTCGACGCGGCCGGTGGCGGCTGCGCGGACTCCCATCCCGGGCTCGGGCGAGACGCCGATCCCGGCCGTCTTTGACTCGACAAGGAAGAGGGCGGGACCGGAATCGTCCAACGCCGCGGCGACGATCAGCAGCTCGGCTTCGGCGGCGCGCGGGACGAACGATTTGACTCCCTGAAGCACAAACCCGCCCGCCGTGCGCCGGGCGCGAGTCGAGAGGGCGAAGGGGTTGAACAGCACTTGGGGCTCGAGCACGACGACCGCGGCGGCGGGGGGCTTGTCGCCGACGAACTCCGGCAGGTAGGTCGCCTGCTGGTCGGCGTCGCCCCATAGACCGAGCGCGGTCGAGACGCCGGCCGGGGCCAGACACGCGAGCGCGATCCCCATGTCGCCCTGCGCGAGCGCCTCGCCGAGCAGTACCGCGGTGACCGCGGAGCGCTGCTCGACGACGCCGCCGAGCTCCTCCGGAACGCCGACCATCGTCAGGCCCAGCTCGGCGGACTGCGCCAGCAGCGCCGGCGGCACCGCGCAAGCGTCGTCGGCCGCCTGTGCCGCGGGGCGGAGCTCCGACAGAGCGAAGTCGCGCACCGACTCGCGCAGCATCTGCTGCTCGTCGCTCGGGCGCAGATCGAACAGGCCGCTGCCCTCCGCTCGGGGCTGGCGCGCGGGCCGGGTCAGCTTCTGCGCCGCGGCGAACGTCCGGCCCGCGGTCGCGGCGGTCCGCATCGTCGTCTTCGAGGCGCCGTGGAGAAATCGCTCGGCGGGATCGCGGAGGCCGAGCCGGTCGACGACGGGCGACGAGGCGAATCGATTGAGCGCTCGTAGACCGACTGACATGCTCCGCTCGGCGATGTTCTTGTCGTTATCTGTTGTCACGTCGTTCGATGTCATTGTGCCCCGCGGATGTATAGCGGAAACCGGTCTCTTATGCCGTGCTTATGTTCGCGCCGTCATCCTGAAACGAGATGCGCGTGCTAGTTGCAGAGGATGAGCGTCGGCTCGCTGATGCGATCGCGCGCGGCTTGCGGCGAGAAGGGATGGCGGTGGACCTCGCTCCGGACGGATCCGACGCGCTGATCAAGGCGCGAATCGTCCGCTACGACGTGCTCGTCCTCGATCGCGATCTGCCCGGCGTCCACGGTGACGATGTCTGCCGCGCGGTCCGTGGCGAACAGCCTGAGACCGGAATCCTGATGCTGACCGCCGCCGGCACGCTCGAGGATGTCGTCGAGGGACTCGCGCTCGGCGCGGACGACTACCTCGCGAAGCCGTTCCGGTTCGCCGAGTTGGTTGCGCGGATCCACGCGCTCGCGCGGCGGTCCTCGCCGAGCCGCCCACCGATCCTCAACCACGAAGACCTCGAGCTCGACCCGGCGCGCCGCACGCTGACCCGCGATGGCAGGTCGATCGAGCTCGCGCGCAAGGAATTCGCGGTGCTCGAGGTGCTCATGGGCGCGGCGGGGGCTACGGTATCGGCCGAGGAGCTGCTCGAGCGCGTGTGGGATGAGCACACCGACCCGTTCACGAACGTCGTCCGGATGACGATCATGACCCTGCGTCGCAAGTTGGGGGAGCCGCTCGCGGTCGAGACCGTGATCGGCGTCGGTTACAGGATGGCGTGATGCGGGCGCCGCGGCCGATGGTGCCGAAACGGTGGGCGCGTAGCGTGAGGCTCGCGGGCCCCCCGCCGACGATCCGGCTGCGGCTGACGGTCCTGTATGGCCTTGTGTTCCTGGTCACTGGCGCGGTATTGCTGACGATCGGCTACGTGCTGGTCCGCAACAACCTCTCGGGTCGCCACAACCTGCGGGCGCAGGTCCTCCGCCAGCTGGGCGTGACGCCGCGGCCCGGCGCCCTGATCTTCGGCCACGGGTTCGGGTTCCCGCTGGCATCGCCCGAGGGCCAGCTCGCCCGCGCCGTCCAGTCGCAGGTGACCAGCGACGCACTGCATCGGCTGGTGATCGAATACCTGTTCGCGCTCGGCGTGATGACGATGACCGCCGTCGGGACTGGGTGGCTGCTCGCCGGGCGCGCGTTGCGCCCGCTGCGCGACATCACCGCCACCGCCCGGCGCGTCTCGGGCGAGAACCTCGGCGAGCGGATCGCGCTCAGCGGCCCGGCCGACGAGCTCAAGGAGCTGGCCGACACGTTCGATGGGATGCTCTCGCGGCTCGACGCCGCGTTCGCGAGCCAGCGCCATTTTGTCGCCAACGCCTCGCACGAGCTGCGGACGCCGCTCGCGATCATGCGCACCGAGGTCGACGTCGCGCTCGCGGATCCGGCCGCGAACGCCGGCGAGCTGCGGGCGATGGGCGACGCCGTGCTGGAGACGATCGACCGCTGCGAGCGGCTGATCGAGAGCCTGCTCGTGCTGGCCCGCAGCGAGGCCGCTGCCGGTCGCGAGGAGCCTGTCGACCTGGCCGCGCTGGCGGGCGACTGCATCACCGATCTTCAAGCGCGGGCGAATGAGGCCCAGGTGACGATCAGGACCGAGCTCGAACCGGCGTGGACAAACGGCGAGCCGCGGTTGCTGGAGCGGATGATCGCCAACCTGATCGACAACGGCATCCGCCACAACGAGCCGCGCGGCCATCTCGACGTCCGCACGGCGGCGAGCAATTCCCACGTCCGCGTCGTGGTCGCCAACGGGGGACCCGTGATCGACCCCGCCGTGGCGCAATCGCTGCTCGAGCCGTTCCGGCGCCTTGACCGGGCATACGACGGTTTCGGGCTCGGGCTCTCGATCGTGCGGTCGGTCGTCGCCGCGCATCACGGCACGACGGAAGTGGTGGCCCCACCGACGGGTGGTTTGGAGCTGACGATCACGTTGCCCCGGTCTCAGCGAGATAACGTCAATGTTGTCGTTACTGGAAGGTCGGGCGCACTTACGCCAAGCTGACGGGAGTGGCGCTACAACGAGCCGACATCTACCTTCCAGGAGTCGCTTGTGATGCAGCATCCTGCCGTGCCGTCGATGGGCCGTCGCGCGATTGTCGCCACTCTGCTGGTCCTCGTGTGCGCGGTCGCCATCAGCGCCTGCGGCTCTTCGAGTACCTCGTCGAGTGCTTCAGCGAGCACCAGCAACAGCGCTCGCTCCCAAGCGCGGCTGAACCTCGCGAAGTGCTTCCGCCAGCACGGGATCAACGTCCCCGATCCTTCGACGGGCGCCGGACCCGCCGGCGGCGGCGGCGTCTTCCGGGCGCTCCAGGGGTATTCGCAGTCGCAGGTCCAGACCGCGACGCAGGCGTGCCGGCAGTACTTCGCGCAGGCCTTCCCTCGCGCCAACCTGACCCCGGCGCAACAGGCACAGTTCCGCCAGGCGTTCGTGAAGTTCGCGGAGTGCATGCGCTCGCACGGCGTCAACGTCCCCGATCCGAGTACCAGCGGCGCGGGCGGCTTCGGCTTCCGCGGCACGTTCCGGTCGATCGACCGCAACAGCCCCGCGTTCCAGGCCGCGTCAAAGGCGTGCCAGAGCCTGAGGCCGGGCCGCGGGCGCTTCGGCGCGGGCGGCGGTCCCGGTGGTCCCCCGGGCGCAGGAGCGCCGGGTGCCTAGGCTGAGCCTCGCCCAAGTCCGCAAGCCGGACTTCCGTGCGCGCAACGGGATCGCGCTCGGCGCGATCGCCGCGGTCGCGCTGACGGTCGGGCTGCTCGTCGCCGAGCTCCCGAGCTCGACCAAGGCCGCCGCGCCGGCCGGCAAGATCTCCGGTTCGGCCACCGTCCAGCGGCGCGACCTGGTCGCCACCGACACCGAGGCAGGCACGCTCAGCTACGCGAATCCGCAGACGGTGTTCGACCGTCTGACCGGCACCGTCACGTGGCTCCCGGCGGTAGGCGCGCTCGTTAGGCCAGGCGGCACCCTGTTCAAGGTCAACGGCGCGCCGGTGGTGCTGTTCAACGGCACCACGCCGGCGTACCGCGATCTGAGCTCAGCCGATACCGCCGGCGCCGACATCGAGGAGCTGAACGCGGACATGAAGGCGCTCGGCTACGACCCGAACCACGACATCAGCGTCGACGACGTCTGGCAGGCGGCGACGACGACCGCCGTCGAGGCGTGGCAGAACGCGCACGGAATGACCGAGACGGGCACGATCACTTTCGGTCAGGTGGTGTTCCTCCCGGGTCCCCAGCGGATCACGACAGTGAACACCGTGCTCGGCTCCGACGGCAGCGCTAGCTCCGCCGGGGCAGGGTCCGGCTCCGGAGCCAGCCTCGAGAACGTCGGCAAGCCGAAGCCGGAATTCGTGGACCTGACGACGACGGGCACGACGCCCGCCGTGGCGACCGGCCCGGCGCCGGTCAGCCCGACGCCGGCGACCGCGACCACGGCGGCCATGACGCCGGCCACCGCGACGACGACGACGACAACAACGACGACGACCACGACCGCGCCAACCCCGCCGACGACAACGACCACGACCACAACCACGCCGAACTGCAACGGCCTCGACGTGCCCCAGCAGAACCCCAACCTCGCGCTGCAGAAGCAGATCCAGGCGACGAAGGCGTTGCTGGCGGCCTGCAACAACAAGAGTGGGAAGAACGGGACGCCGTCCGCGGAGGCCGTGCTGCTCGCGCTGCTGAAGGCGGAGACGCTCGAACTGAAGAAGACCCTGGGCACCTCCGGGAACGGGGGCGGCACCGGCGGCAGCGGTGGTAAGGGCGGCGGCGGCGCGAGCGCTGGCGGTGGCGGCGGTGGCGCGAGCGCTGGTGGCGGCGGCGCGAGCGCGGGCGGCAGCGGCGGCGGCTCCGGCAGCGGCGGTTCAGGCGGCGGCTCGGGCAGCGGCGGTGGTACGGGCAGCGGCACGGGCTCGGGCTCCGGCGCAGCGCAGGCGATCCTCGACACGACCTCGACCAACGTGATCGTCACGGTAGACCTTGACGCCACCAAGCAGACCGAAGCGGTCGTTGGAGAGCCGGTGACCGTCGAGATGCCGGCCGGGAACACCGTCAACGGCAAGATCACGGCGGTCAGCCCGATCGCGGTCAACAGCAGCTCGAGCAGCAACTCCGGCAGCAGTGGCGGCGGTGGTGGCGGCGGCAGCAGCACGCCCTCGGCGACGATCCCGGTCACGGTCACGCTCCACGGCAAGCTGCCGAAGACCGGTCTCGACCAGGCCGCGGTCAGCGTCAACTTCCAGCAGCAGAAGGCCAACAACGTGCTGTCGGTCCCCGTCACGGCTCTGGTCGCGACCGCCGGTGGCGGCTACGCGGTCCAACAGGCCGCCTCTCCGCACCGGCTGATCGCTGTGACGCCGGGCCTGTTCGCGGCCGGGTACGTACAGGTCTCGGGCGCGCAGATCTACCCCGGCCTCCAGGTCACCGACTCGCAGGGGTGAGGGCGGCGCATGACCGCGACGCCCGCCGGGATCCGGACCATGCCCGTCAACGGCAACGGGGCAATGCTGCAGCTGCGCGAGGTGAGCAAGGAGTACCCGGGTGGCGTCCACGCGCTGCGAAGCGTGAGCCTCGAGGTCGCCCACGGTGAGCAGGTCGCCGTGGTCGGACCCTCCGGCTCGGGGAAGACGACGATGCTGACGATTCTCGGCACGCTGGAGCGGCCGACCAGCGGCGAGATCACGATCGCGGGCCGTGACGTGGTCAAGGCCTCGGACTCCGACCTCGCCGGGCTGCGCGCGCACGAGATCGGGTTCGTGTTCCAGGGCTTCCACCTTCAGGACGGGATGACCGCGGTCGACAACGTCGCCAACGGGATGCTGTACACGGGCGCGACCTCGCGCGAGCGCCGCGAGGCCGCGCGCGAGGCGCTCGACCGCGTCGGGCTCGGCCACCGGTTGACGCACCGTCCCCCGCAGCTGTCCGGTGGCGAGCGCCAGCGCGTCGCGATCGCGCGTGCACTCGCCAAGCGCCCGGTGATCCTGCTTGCCGACGAGCCGACCGGCAACCTCGATTCGAAGTCGGGTCTCGAGGTGATCGCGCTGCTGCACGAGCTCGCCTCGGAGGGCGCTACCCTGGCGCTGATCACGCACGATGAGCAGATCGCGGCGACGTTCCCGCGCCGCCTGCAGATGCGCGACGGCGAGATCGTCGGGGACGAGCACCGGTGAGCGTCGCGCACTCGATTCGCGGGCCGCGGCGCCGCAGAGCGCTGGCGCCAGGCCGCGGCCCGGCGGTCGAGCGGGCGCGGCTGGCCCCGCACGAGTTGCTTGGAGTCGCGGTCCAGGGGCTCCGCCAGCGGCGGCTGCGGGCCGCGCTGTCGGCGCTCGGGATCGCGATCGGGATCGGCGCGATGGTCGCCGTTGTCGGCGTCTCCTCGTCGAGCCAGGCGAACCTGCTCGCGCAGATCGACAAGCTCGGGACCAACCTGCTCACGGTCACCCCGGGGACGACCTTCTTCGGCAACAACGAAGTGCTGCCCGACACGTCGGTACCGATGATCCAGCACATGGCGTCGGTCGACAGCGCCACCGCCATCTACCAGGTGCCGTCTGCGACCGTCCTGCGGTCGCCGTACGTGCCGGCCGAGCAGACGGGCGGGATCGGCGTCGACTCCGCGACGCCGAACATGCTCCCGGTCGTCGGTAGCTCGATCGCGGTCGGCCACTTCCTCGACCAGGCCGACGAGAACTTCCCGACCGTCGTGCTCGGTGCCCAAGCCGCGGCCACGCTTCAGATCGAGCACCTCGGGGGCCACATCCAGGTGTTCCTCGGCGGCACGTGGTTCAACGTCGTTGGGATCATGAACCCGGTGGTGCTGGACCCGAACCTCGACAGCACGGTGTTCATCGGCCTGCCGGTCGCCGAGCGGCTGTTCCAGGTGCAGCCGAACCCGTCAGAGATCTACGTCCGCGCGAACGTCAACAACGTCACGCAGGTGTCGAACCTGCTCGCCCCGACCGCGGATCCCCAGCAGGCCGACGGGGTCCAGGTCAGCCGCCCCTCGGACGCCCTCGAGGCGCGGGCGGCGGCCAAGGGCCAGTTCACGACGCTGCTGCTCGGGCTCGGAGCGGTGGCGCTGCTCGTCGGCGCGATCGGGATCGCGAACATCATGGTGATCTCGGTGCTCGAGCGGCGCGGCGAGATCGGATTGCGCCGCGCGCTCGGCGCCACCAAGCGCCACATCTCGACGCAGTTCCTGACCGAGTCGGCGCTACTCGCGGCGATCGGCGGAGTCGCGGGACTGTTGTTCGGCGCGATCGCGACCCTGATCTACTCACAGGCGAAGAACCAACCGTTCGTGGTGCCTACGTGGGCCCTGATCGCGGCTCCCGCCGCGGGGTTTGTGATCGGTGCACTCGCCGGCCTGTACCCGGCGGCGAAGGCGGCGCGACTGAGCCCGACCGAGGCCCTGCGCTCCTCATGAACGAGGAGGGCAGCAAACATAAGGCCGCTTTTACGAAAAGCTGACGGGCCGATCCTTACAGTCGGTTGCATGCTGATCGGGCGTCGTGAACCGGAGGAGATGAGGGTGGACGCAAGGCATCCCCGCGCCACGTCCGCTTTCGAAATTCCCTCCAGACGCACGGTCGGCGGCGACGAAGTGCGCCTCGTCGCCTGCGGGCAGGCTTTCTGACCGCAACCCCGGGGTACCGGCGGCGGGCTGGGCTACGACTCCCGTCTGGCCCGCCAGCCGGGCCCCGGCGTAGGCGATTCGCGGGCGGCCGACGGCACCGCCGTTCGGCGTCTGAAGCGCACGAACAGTGAAGCGCCCAGATAGCCGGCGGCCGAGAGGCCGATGATCCCGCTGCTCGGCGGCAGCGCCGTGATCGCGTAGCTCAGCGCGAGGCCTCCCCACATCGCGGCGACCGCGAATCCGGCCGACAGCGCGAGGCCGGCGTACGGGCGCGCCGTCAGTTGGTGCGCGGCGCCGGCCGGAGCCGACAGCAGTCCGAGCAGCAGCAGCGCCCCGACAGCCTGCGTGCTCTCCGCGGTGGTGACCGCCAGCAGCGCCAGGAACCCGGCGCCGAGCGCCCTGACCGGGACACCGCGGACGGTCGCGAGATCGGCGTCGAGCGTGCAAAGCAGCAGCGGCCTGAACGCGGCGAGGACGAGCACCACAACGGCGAGGGCGATCACCGCGGCGAGCCGCGCCGCGCCCGCGGAAAGCGTGAAGATCTGGCCGAACAGGGTGTTCGCGGCGGTGATCCCCTGGCCTCCGCTGGCGCTCGTGGCCAGTAGCGCCAGCAGCAGCACGCCGACCCCGAGGATCCACGCAAACGTCGTCCCGATCACTACGTCGTCGGCCTGCGCGCGGCGGCCGAGGGCGGCCATCACGCTGGCGACGGCGAGCGTCAGCACGAACAGGCCGACGCGCTCGTCTGCACCAAGCACCGCGGCGCCGATCGCCCCGACGAACGCGACGTGGCTGAGCGCGTCGCCGGCGAACACCTGGCCCCGGAGCACGACGAACCACCCGATCGCGCCGCACGCGAGCGCGATGAACGTGCCGGCCAGGTAGGCGTTGCGAACGAACTCGTGCGCGAACATCAGGTCCGCCGCCTCCGGAGCGCCCACGTCATCAGGCGCACGAGCACGAACAGGCCGAACGCCAACGTCGTCGTGTAGAAGCCGACGGGGTAGATCGAGAAGTACGCCACGCCGAGCCCGAGCCACACGACGATCACGCCGAACCCGATGCTCAGCGCGAGCCCCGCGAGCGGACGCAGCGTGATCGACTGCGCCGCCGCTGGTGGAGCGACGAGCAGCGCGAACACGAGCAGCGCGCCCGTGATCTGGCTCGTCGCGGCGACGGCGAGCGCGAGGATCAACAGAAAGCCCGCGTCCAGCCACGCGACCGGGACGCCGCGCGCGCGGGCGACCTCGGGATCGACGGTCGAGAACGTGAGCGGCCGGGCGATCAGGGCGAGCGCGATCAGCGATGCCACAGCGACCACCAGCAGGCCGACGACTTGGCCGCTCGAGACGCCGAGAAAGGTCCCGAACAGGAGCGACTCAGGGCCGCCGAGGACCGCCTGGTTGAGCGACAGAAACAGGAAGCCCGCGGCCAGACCGACCGTCTGAACGGTCCCGATCACGGCCGTCTCGGTACCGTAGGCACGTCGCTGCGGGCGGCTCGCGCGCCCCATCGCCAGTGCGGCCGCGCCACACACGAGGTAGTAGCCGAGCGATGTCGGCAGGCCCGCGAGTGCCGCGCCGGTCGCGCCCGGGAACGCCATCACCGACAGCGTGTGCCCGGCGAACGACTGCCGGCGGAGCACCATGTACCACCCGACCGCGGCGGCGAGCACGGCGACGATCGTGCCGGCCTCCAGCGCGTGCACCATGAACGGGAACGTCAGCAACTGGTTGAGGTCGGAGATCGGGTTCAGCGACAGCGTGGGGTTCATCAGTCGTGCCGGTGTCCGTGGTGGTGAGGGGCCTCGGGCGTCCCGACGACGACGACCCGTCCGTCGGTCGTCCGGAGCACCTCGATCGGCGCGCCGTACAGACGGCTGAGGTTGGGCGCCGTGATCACCTCGTCGACGGTGCCCGCGAGCGCGTTCCCGGCGGCCAGGTAGACGACCCGATCGAGGAATCCGAGCAGCGGGTTGACGTCGTGGGCGACCAGCAGCACCGCCACGCCGGCGGCCGTGCAGATGCGCCTGATCAGCGCCGCCACCGAGGCCTGATTGGGTAGGTCGAGGCTGTCGAGCGGCTCGTCGAGGATCAGCAGCTTCGGGTTGCGGACCAGTGCCTGGGCGATCAGGAGTCGCTGTTGCTCGCCGCCGGACAGCTCGCCGATCGCGCGTCTCGCATAGTCGCGCGCGCCGACGAGCTCGATCACCTCGTCGACCCGCCGGCGCTCGGCGCGGCGGCGCTCGCGCGCGCCGGCTGACAGCGCCAGCGGCACGCCCCAGCGGGCTCCGTCGAGCCCGAGCCGCACGAGGTCGATGCCGCGCACACGGGCGGTGTGGTCGAAGCTCCGACGCTGGGGGAGGTAGCCAACCTGCGCGCGGGCGCGCACCGGCCGCTCGCCGAGCACGGAGATCGAGCCCGACTCGAGCGGCGCGAGGCCGAGCAGCGCCTTCATCAGCGTCGACTTGCCGGCCCCGTTCGGTCCGAGCACGGCGACAAACTCGCCCTCGGCGACGCTCAGCGAGACGTCGCTGAGCACGAGCCGGCCGCCGAGCCGGACGGAGGCTCCGGCGACGTCGACGGCAGCGGTGCCGGCGACATCGGCCGAGACGGCGCGGGCATTCACCGGCCCGTCGCGGCGTGGAGCGCGAGCTCGATTCCCCGCAGCTGCGCCACCTGCCACTGCTCGAACGAGTCGCTCGCGGGCGACAAGGTCTCGGTCACGGTCGCGATCGGGATGTGGTTCGCACGCGCGAGCGCGTTCAGACGCTGGATCTCCGGGGTCGCGTTCTGCGAGTTGTAGATCCAGACCTTGATCCGATGCCCGGTCAGCTGGCGCTCGGTCGTGACGATGTCCTGCGCGGTCACCTCGGTCCCCTCGCTGATCGCCTTCATGAAGGTGTAGGGGGTGATCAGATCGAGCCCGAGCGACGGCGACATGAGCGCGAAGATGCTCTCCGAGGCGCCGACGGGAGTGCCGGCGTAGCGCGCGCGGATCCGTGCGATCAGCTGGTGGTACGGCGCGAGATCGCGGGTCTCGAACGCGGCAAGCCGGCGGCCGAAGTAGGCGGAGTTCTTGGGGTCGAGGCGCTGCAGGTCGGACGAGATCGCGTTCGCGACCGCCTCGACGTCGGCCGGGTCGTACCAGCGGTGTGGGTTGTCGCCCTCGCGGAGCCCGAACAGCGTCCCGACGCTCAGCACGTGCCGGCCGGAGGTCGCGTCCGCCGCCAGCAGCTTCGCCACCCATGGGTCGTAGCCGATTCCGTTCTCGATTACGAGCTTCGCGGTCGCGAGCGTGCGAGCATCAGCGCTCGTCGGCTCGTACGAGTGCGGGTCCTGCGCCGGGTTGACGATGATGCTGCGGACGTCGGCCTTGGTGCCGGCCAGCTGGCTGGCGATGCTGCCCCAGAAGTTCTCGGCGGCGACCACGGCGATCCGGCCGCCGTGAGCGCCCGTGCCCGAGCCGCAGCCCGCCGCCGCGAGCGCGAGCACGGCCAGAAGTGGGGCTGACCACTTTCGCATCGGCCGGAGGATATCATGAGAATGAGAATAAGTCTTATTCCTGTTCGGTCGGATCGGGCGATACGCTCTGAGGTGATGGAAACGACCCAAGCCAGCACGTGGACGGAGCACGTGCATACCGTCCTGTCCCGCGCGGGACTCAACCGCGGTGGCGCGCGCGAGCGGGTGATCGAGCTGCTCGCCAAGCAGGAGTGCGCGCTGAGCGCGGTCGAGATCGAGGAGCAGCTGAAGGCATCAGGGCGCTCGACGGCTCGGGCGAGCGTGTACCGGGTGCTCGACCTGCTGGTGGAGCATGGGCTTGTCGAGCGGGTCGAGGTGGGGGACGGACAGGCGCGGTTCGAGCCGCTCCACCCAGGCGGCGCGCACCATCACCATCACCTCGTGTGCGAGCGGTGCGGACGTCTGGTCGCGTTCGACGATCCCGGGCTGGAGCGCGCGATCAGCGTGCTGTCTGACCGCCTCGGGGTCCGCGTCGAGCATCACGACGTGCTGCTGCGTGGCGCCTGCGGCCGGTGCGATTGATCACCACGTATCGACGTTGGGACGGCGCTTGCCGGGGTGCCGCCACCACTCGCCCGGGTGATCGTCGAGCAGCATCCTGATCCAGCGGCGGCTGTCGGCGGGGTCGATCACATCGTCGATCTCGAAGTACTCGGCCATCGATATGCCCTTGCCCCGGTCGTACGCGGCTGCAACTGCGGCCTCGTAGGCGCGCTCGCGCTCCTCGGGGTCAGCGATCGCGTCGAGCTCGCGCCGCATTCCGAGCTTGACGGCGCCTTCGAGGCCCATGGCGCCGAACTCGGCGGTCGGCCAGCCGACCGTGAACAGCGGCGCCTTGAAGCCGCCGCCCGCCATCGCCTGGGCGCCGAGGCCGTAGCCCTTTCTCAAGATGATCGTGCCGATCGGGACGGTGAGGTTGGCGCCGGTCACGAACATGCGGCTGAAATGGCGGACCGTGGCCGTCCGCTCCGCCGCCGGGCCGACCATGAAGCCGGGCGTGTCGGCGAGCATCAGGATCGGGAGCGCGAACGCGTCGCAGAGCTGCATGAACCGGGCGGCCTTGTCTGCTCCGTGGGCGTCGATCGCGCCGCCGAGGTGGGTCGGGTCGTTCGCGATCACGCCGAGCGGCTTGCCGTCGACCCGCGCGAGCGCGGTCACCATCCCGAGCCCGAAGCCCCGCCGGAGCTCGAGCACGTCGTCGAGCAGCCCGTCGATCACGCGACGGATGTCGTAGACGCGCTTGCGGTTGGTCGGGATCAGGTTCCGGAGTTTGGTTTCGTCCGAGACGGGCGCGGGCTCGCTCGGGCCTTGGAAGTACGAGAGGTAGCGCTTGGCGGCGGCCGTGGCCTGGGCTTCGTCGTCGACCCGGAGATCGACGACCCCGTTGGCGTACTGGATCTCGATCGGGCCGACGTCCTGCGGCTCGTGAATGCCGAGCCCGCCGCCCTCGATCATCGCGGGGCCGCCCATCCCGAT
Organism: uncultured Solirubrobacteraceae bacterium; assembly: GCA_963712675.1. Lineage (GTDB taxonomy): Bacteria > Actinomycetota > Thermoleophilia > Solirubrobacterales > Solirubrobacteraceae > Palsa-465. Next base: position 256,513 of record CAVQJF010000006.1, on the reverse strand, counting down.
GCTCGCGTCCTCGGTCGCGATCACGACGTCGCAGCAGCCGAGCAGGGCCGCGTTGCCGGCGAAGCAGTAGCCGGCGACGATGCCGACGAGCGGCACCAGGCCGCTCAACCGCGCGAACAGGTGGAAGGCGCGGCAGTCCAGCCCAGCGACGATCGGCATGTCGACGTCGCCCGGACGGCCGCCGCCACCCTCGGCGAACAGCACGACCGGCAGCCGCCGGCGCTCGGCGACCTCGAACAGGCGGTCCTTCTTCTGGTGGTTGCGCATCCCCTGCGTGCCGGCCAGCACCATGTAGTCGTAGGACATGACGACGGTCGGCTTCCCGGCGATGTCGGCGACGCCGGCGAGGAGACCGTCGGCGGGGGTGCGCTCGATCAGCTCCTGTCTCGAGCGGCGCCGTTCCTGCGCGGCGAACATCAGCGGCCCGTACTCCGTGAACGTCCCCGGATCGACCAGGTCGGCGAGGTTCTCGCGTGCGGTGCGCTTCCCGGTCCCATGGCGTTTGGCGACGGCTTCCGGGCGGGCCTCATCGGACGTGTAGGCGTGGCGCTCCTCGACGGCGCGGAGGTCCTCGCGCGGCTCGTCGTCGGCGCCGCCGTCCCTGCGGTCGAAGGCGGCCTCGGCGCCGGCCCCGTCTTGGTCGAGCACCGCGAGCAGCTGACCCTCGTCGACCGCCTCGCCCACGGTCACAGCGACGCTGCGGACGGTGCCGCTGACGTTCGCCACCACCTCGTGCTCCATCTTCATCGCCTCGAGTACGACGAGTGCCGTGCCGGCTATCACTGGCTCGTCGGGCCCGTGAGCGATCGCGATCACGGTCCCCGCAAACGGCGCCGTCAACTCGGTGTCGCTCGCCATCCCGGAGATGATCGCGGATCGGCAGGCCGCGTGGACAACGGTTCGTGGTGATCTCGCGCCGGGTGGCCGTACTCGAGGCGGCAGCTAGATGGCACGCTGACGGTGCGCAGTTCCCACGTTTGACGTACAAGGAGATGGAACAACGATGAACTCCCGTCCACAGCTGAAGCTCGAGACCACCGGTCAGTTCCTGTCGATGCCGCTCGTCGGCGCCCACGACAATTCGAAGCCGATCAAGGTGGCCGTCGATCGCTCTGTCGCGCAGCTCGAGCGAATATCCGGGCACTGAGCAGCGCCGGCGGCTGGCGACCGCCGAGGAGAGATCAGCTCAGGCGCGGTCTCGTGGATACTGCTCCGCGATGACCGCGCCCGAGCTTCTCTGGACCCCGTCGCCCGAGCGGATCGAGCGAGCGAACCTGACGCGGTACACGCGGTGGCTCGAGCAGACGCGCGGGCTGTCGCTCCCCGACTACGCGGCGCTGTGGCAGTGGTCGGTTGACAACCTCGAGGAGTTCTGGTCCTCGATCGTCGAACACCTCGAGGTCCGGTTCTCGACGGCGCCCGAGCGAGTTCTCGGCAGCCGGGAGATGCCGGGCGCCGAGTGGTTCCCGGGGGCAGAGGTCTCCTACCCCGAGCACATCTTCGCCGGCAAGGACGACGGCGAGATCGCGATCCGGTTCGCGTCCGAGTTGCGGTCGCTCGACTCCTGGACGTGGGCGGAGCTGCGAGCTCAGACGGCTGCGATCGCGTCCGGGCTGAGGGCGCTCGGCGTCGGCCGCGGCGACCGGGTCGCCGCCTACATGCCGAACATCCCCGAGACGGTCGCCGCGTTCCTCGCCGTCTCCTCGCTCGGCGCGGTCTGGTCCTCGGCGGCGCCCGAGTTCGGTGCGCGGAGCGTGATCGACCGATTCGCGCAGATCGAGCCGAAGGTGCTGCTCGCGATCGACGGCTACCGCTACGGGGGCAGGGATTTCGACCGGCGCGCGATCGTCGATGAGATCGCGGGCGAGTTGCCCCGCGTGGAGCGGGTCGTGCGGCTCGGGTACCTCGACGGATCGGGCTGGGAGGATGGGTTCCTTGGCGCGGCCGACGGCGACGGGCTCGCGTTCGAGCCGGTTCCGTTCGACCACCCGCTGTGGGTGCTCTACAGCTCGGGGACGACGGGGCTCCCGAAGCCGATCGTCCAGGGCCACGGCGGGATCTTGATCGAGCAGCTGAAGAAGGGCTGGCTCCACCTCGACACGCACGCCGGCGACCGCTTCTTCTGGTTCTCGACGACCGGTTGGATGATGTGGAACTTCCTCGTCGGAGTGCTGCTCACGGATGCCTCGATCATCCTCTTCGACGGCAACCCCGGATATCCGGACCTCGGGACGTTGTGGGACCTCGCCGCCGACACGGGGATGACGAACTTCGGCACGAGCGCCGCTTTCATCGCGACCTGCATGAAGAGTGGCTTGGAGCCCGCCGCGGGCCGGGACCTGAGCTCGTTGGTCAACGTAGGCTCCACCGGCTCGCCGCTCTCGCCCGAAGGCTTCCGCTGGGTCTACGACGAGCTCGGATCGGGGCTGTGGCTCTACTCGACCTCAGGCGGCACGGACGTCTGCACGGCGTTCGTCGGCGGCGTCGTGACGCTGCCGGTCTACCAGGGCGAGATCCAGGCGCGCGCGCTCGGCTGCGCGGTCGAGTCGTGGTCGCCCGAGGGCAAGTCGCTGGTCGACGAGGTCGGCGAGCTCGTGATCACCGAGCCGATGCCGTCGATGCCGCTCTACTTCATGGGCGACCCGGACGGGTCGCGCTACCGAGACAGCTACTTCTCGATGTTCCCCGGCGTCTGGCGCCATGGCGACTGGCTGATGTTGACCTCGCGCGGGACCGCCGTGATCTACGGCCGCTCGGACTCGACGATCAACCGCGGCGGCGTGCGGATGGGGACGAGCGAGATCTACAGGGCGGTGCTGTCGGTCCCCGAGATCGCCGACGCGCTCGTGATCGATCTGCCGAAAGCGGGGACCGAGGGGTGGATGCCGCTGTTCGTCGTGCTCGCGGACGGGGCCTCGCTGACCGATGAGCTGGTCGCGACCGTGCGGCGCCGGATCCGCGAGGACTGCTCGCCGCGCCACGTACCCGACGAGATCGTGCAGATCGCCGAGGTTCCGCGGACGCTTTCCGGAAAGGTGCTCGAGGTCCCGGTGAAGCGGATCCTGATGGGGGTCGCCGCCTCCGAAGCGGCCAGCCGCGAATCGCTCGCGAATCCGGCGGCGCTCGACTACTTCGTGGAGCGGGCGGCGAGCGGGTCGTGAACCCTGGCGAGCCGGGGGATCGCGACGGCCCGCTGCGGCGGGCGAATCGCGACCCGCGCTGGGTCCGCACGCTGCGAAACACGCGCGAGCTCCTGCCGGGCGACGAGAACCTCGGCGACGCGCTGTCGACCGCCGGCGACCGGCCGTCGGACGTCATCGCCCGACACCTCGCCGAACGCGGAGCGGGTGAGACCGCGGCGCACGAGGCCGGGCTCGCCGCGATCCAGGTCTGGCAGGCGCTGTCGCGGAAGACCGGCCGCGGCGGCGGCACCGTCGACGCGACGATCCTGTTCACCGACCTGGTCGAGTTCTCCTCGTGGGTGCTCGACGCCGGCGACGAACTCGCTCTGCAATTGCTGCGCGCGGTCGCCGAGGTCGTCGAGCCGGTGATCTCGTCGCATCGGGGCCGCGTGGTCAAGCGGCTTGGCGACGGTCACATGGCTGTGTTCGCGGACCCGCGCGCCGGCGTCGATGCCGCGCTGTCGATCCAGGACGGCTTGTCCGGCGTAGTCGTGGGCGGTCATGAGCCGCAGTTGCGAGCCGGCCTTCACCTCGGTCGTCCACGGAAGCTCGGCGGCGACTACCTCGGCACCGACGTCAACATCGCCGCCCGGGTCGGCGCCGCCGCCGGCGCCGGCGAGGTCCTGATCTCCGACACGGTGCTGGCGGCGATCGACGCCGGCGATCTGCGCGTCAAACGCGTGCGCGGGTTTCGGGCCAAGGGCGCGCCCCGTGACCTCGAGGTGTTCCGCGTCACTACGGCGCGCTGATCCGGATCGGGGGCGGGTGGACGCAGGGCGGCGGCGGGCCGTTGGGCAATAGGACCGTCGCGGCTGCGGCGGCCGTTGCCACAGTCTCGAGGTACGCCTCGTAAACGCACGGCTTCAGCGAACAGCCTGAGGTGAAGCAGCTCCGCGCGCGGGGTGCGTGGAAGAGCGGGAGCCGGGGCGGGGTGCGGTTGAGCGGACGTTCCGGCAGCAGGGGTAGGAGTCGCGCGACCTGCTGCTCCAGCTGCTGCTGCAGCGTAAGGGGTGACGGCGAGCGGCCGCGTGAACGCTGGGCGGTCACGATGTGGGTCCGCGACGGCGGACCGCTGCCTGCGGTTGAGACGAGCCGATCGACGCCGAACGCGATCGCCGCCAGGAGCACGACGATGGCTGTGAGCCGCGTCGCCATGGCCCGCAGTATCCGCTGGCGCGTGTGCGTGTTGCAAGGCGGAACCGTTCGCTAGGCCGGCGCGGGCATCTCCTGGCGCACCGGACTCACGTAGCGTGCGGCTCGTTCGTCGAACCTGGATGGGTTTCTGCATCTATTTCGTCGGAACTCATCCAGGTCGCAGCGGCTGGAATGTCGCGTCCCTCAGCCGCGGTTTTCACAGAATCCGGAGCGCCCACACATTGCGGCGGACCCATTCACCGGGGCCTCTTGTCTCGCCGCGAAGTTGTTCCCAGCTCGTCACGGATGCCCCGGGTGCGTTCCGGCTTGCCGTTGGCTGCGCCGAGCGCCGGGCGCGCGCCGCCGGTAAGGTCCGCGCAAAGAGGGAGTTCGTGAGCAGACAGACATGCGTCTCGGTGATCGGTGGCGGATCGTGGGGGACCACGGTTGCGTCGCTGGCAGCGCGCAATGTGCCGACCATGCTGTGGACGCGCCGGCAGGAGGTCGCCGACGAGATCGAGTCTGACCACGTCAACAGCGAGTACCTGCCCGGCGAGCAGCTGGACGAGAAGCTGGGCGCGACCTCCGATCTACAGCACGCGGTTGAACAGGCGGATGTGATCGTGATGGCGGTGCCGTCGCACGGCTTCCGGGACGTGCTCCAGCAGGCCGCCCCGTACGTCCGGCCGTGGGTGCCGATCGTGAGCCTGACGAAGGGGCTCGAGCAGGGGTCACATCAGCGGATGACGGAGGTGATCGGCGATGTGCTCCCGAACCACCCCGCCGGGGCGCTCGCGGGCCCGAACCTCGCCAAGGAGGTGATCCAGGGCTACGCGGCGGCGGCGGTGATCGCGATGGCCGAGGAGCGGCTGGTCCGCAGCCTGCAGAGGATCTTCCGCCGCACGGCGTTCCGGGTCTACGCGAGCACCGATGTGTGTGGCGTCGAGATCGCCGGCGCGCTCAAGAACGTGTTCGCGATCTCGGCCGGGATGGCGGCCGGCCTTGGGACCGGCGACAACACCCGCGCCCTCGTGATCGCGCGGGCGCTCGCGGAGATGACGCGGCTCGGCGTCGCGATCGGCGGCGACCGGCACACGTTCGCCGGGCTCGCGGGGATGGGCGACCTGCTGGCGACCTGCATCAGTCCGTTGAGCCGTAACCGGATGGTCGGTGAGGAGCTCGCCAAGGGCCAGACGCTCGACGAGATCATCGAGAAGATGAACATGGTCGCCGAGGGCGTCAAGACCTCGCGGGTGGTGATGGAGCTGGCCGCGGAGCACAAGGTGGAGATGCCGATCGCGCACGAGGTGTACTGCGTCTGCAACGAGGGCCGCACGCCGCAGGAGGCGTTCCGCGGACTGCTGCGGACCGAGCCCACGACGGAGCTGGCGGCGAATTGACGGCCACGCGCCCACGAGAGGCTGGGTCCGCGCCGGCGGCGGCGAGCCCCGGGACGGACACGCCGTGGCCGGCTCCCGCCGATCAGCCGTCGCTCGTGCTCGCGTTCGCCACCGCTCCGGCCGAGCGCGAGGTCCTGCGCACGTGGCTCGCGCAACGGCAGGACAGCAACGCGCGGATCGAGGTACTCGAGACCTCCGACGCCCGGCTCGAGCAGGCGCTGGCGGACGCGCGCGATGACCCGTTCATCGTCCCGATCAAGGTCGCGTGGCTGCCGCGCCAGCGCGACGGCCGTCGTGCCGTCCGGCTCGGGGACGTGCTGTCGCTGTCGAACCCGCGCCGGCCCGGGCCCCGGCTGCAGGCCCAGATCCTGCGCCATGAGCCCGATCGCTGTCACGTTGTGGCCGGTGAGCCAGCGCGCCTCGGAGAGCTGCAGCAGCGGTTCGACACGAGCCCCGAAGAGGATGGCTTCACGGCGTTCGTCTCCAGGCAGGCGCAGCTTGCGCTCGCGCGCGCCGAGCGGCTGCACGCCGGGCTTCAGTACAAGGTCCCCCGGCTGGTCGTCGAAGAGCTCGAGGCGAACGCCGGCTTCAGGGCCAAGGTGAATGAGCTCGCGATCACGCTCGGGCGGCCCGCGAACGAGGTGCTCGCCGAGGCATCGGACTATCTGCACGAGATGGCCGCGAGCCACAGCCGGCTCGCGATCGACGCGTGGGAGCAGTTCGGCCGCTGGCTCAGCCGCGCATACGCCGTCGAGGTCGACGAGCAGGCGGTCGAGGAGGTCAGACAGCTGAGCCGGCGCTATCCGCTGGCGTTCCTGCCGAGCCACCGCTCCTACCTCGACCCGCTCGTGCTCCGGACGGCTCTGCACCGCCAGGGCTTCGCCCCCAACCACGTGCTGGGCGGCCTCAACGTCTCGTTCTGGCCGATCGGTCCGGTGGCGCGCCGCAGCGGCGTCGTCTTCATCCGCCGCAGCGTCCGAGGGGAGCCCGTCTACAAGCTCGTGCTGCGCGAGTACATCGGCTACCTGATCCGCAAGCGGTTCAACGTCGAGTGGTACATCGAGGGCGGGCGCACGCGGACCGGGAAGCTGCGGCCGCCGCGCTACGGGCTGCTGAACTACCTCGTCGACTCCTACCGCGATCACGTCGCCCAGGACGTGATGCTGATCCCGACCTCGATCGTGTACGACCAGCTGTACGAGGTGGGCGCGATGGCGGCGGAGGAGCACGGTGCGCAGAAGACGCCCGAGAGCCTGTCGTGGCTCGTCGGCTACGCGCGCGCGCAGGGCCGCGGGTTCGGCAAGGTCCGGATCCGCTTCGGCGAGCCGTTGCCGCTGAGCGAGGCGCTGGCGGATGCGGGCTCGAGCGAGCACGCCGTCGAGCGGGTCGCGTTCGAGGTGTGCCACCGGATCAACGAGGCGACCCCGATCACGGAGACGGCGCTCGTCGCGTTGACGCTGCTCGGCGCCGACGATCGAGCGCTGACGCTCGGCGAGGTGCGGGTGACGCTCGCGCCGCTGTTGCGCTACGTCAGCACCCGCGGACTGCCGACGACCGGCGAGCTCGATCTGAGCGCCGACGCGGGAGTCCGCCAGGCGCTCGACGCGCTCGGCAAGCACGGCGTCGTGCGCTGCTATGACCGGGGCACCGAGCCGGTCTGGTCGATCGCCCCCGAACGGCACCTCGAGGCTGCCTTCTACCGCAACTCCGTGGTCCACTTCCTCGTCAACCGCGCGATCGCCGAGCTCGTGCTGGTCCACATCGACGAGCACCCGGGCCGGGCCGGGGTGAGCGACGGCTGGGAGGGGGCGCTGCGGCTCCGGGACGTGCTCAAGTTCGAGTTCTTCTTCGCGCGCAAGCGCGTGTTCGAGCGCGAGCTGCGCGACGAGCTGGCGTTGATCGACCCCGATTGGGAGCGCCGCGAGGGCGAGCCGGGGGCGGCGTGGCGGGCGCTGCAGAACGGGCACCTGCTGCTGGCGCCACGGGTGCTGTCGTCGTTCCTGGAGGCGTACCTGGTCGTCGCCGAGCGGCTCGCCGCCCACGACCCGGCGACGCCCGTCGACGAGCCCCAGCTGCTCGCCGAGTGCCTCGGCGTCGGGCACCAGTACCGGCTCCAGCGCAAGCTCGCGAGCACCGAGTCGATCTCCCGCGAGCTGTTCGCGACCGCGTTGAAGCTGGCGGACAACCGCGGCCTGCTCGAGGCGGGGAGCGCCGATCTGCAGGCACGCCGCGCCGAGTTCCGCGCCGAGATCGAAACGCTCGTCGGCCGGGTCGCCAGGCTCCGCACGCTGGCGCTGGCTCCGCGCCAGACATGACCGCGGTCGAAGAACTGCTTAAGGAGGTCGAGCGCGCCCCGAAGGGCCCGAAGACCGGCGCGTTCTTCGACTTCGATGGGACGCTGATCGCCGGCTACTCGGCGCAGGCGTTCTACGAGGATCGGATCCGCCGGTTTGAGATGTCGCCGGGCGAGATCGCCCGGTCGCTGCTCGCGGGCGTTGAGATGGCCGTCAACGGCGCGGACGTCTCGAAGCTGATGGAGGTCGCCGTCGCGAACTGGGCCGGGCGGCGCGAGGACGAGGTCCGCGAGCTGTTCGACCGGCTGTTCTACACGCGGATCGCCGGGATGGTGTACCCGGAGGCGCGTGAGCTGGTCAAGGCGCACGTCCGGGCGGGGCATACGGTCGCGCTCGCGTCGAGCGCGACGCGCTACCAGCTGGCGGCGCTGGCGGACGATCTGGGCGTTGACAACGTCCTGTGCTCGGAGGTCGAGCTGGTGAAGGGCTACTTCAGCGGCTACATCGACGGGCCGGTGCTGTGGGGGCCGGCGAAGGCGCATGCCGTCGAGACCTTCGCCGCGCGGAACGGAATCGCGCTCGAGCGCAGCTTCGGCTACGCGAACGGCGATGAGGACGTCCCGTTCCTGCAGGCGGTCGGCATGCCGCGCGCGCTCAACCCGGCCTCGGGGATGCTGAGGGCGGCGCGCGAGCACGGCTGGCCGGCGGTCGAGCTCGGCGGCCGCGGGCGGCCCGGGCTGACCGACATCGTCCGGACCGGCGTCGCGCTCTCGGGCCTCGGGGCCGCCGGCGGCCTCGGGATCGCGGTCGGTCTGATCAGCGGCAATCGCCAGCGCGGCGCCAACGTCGCGTCATCGATCGGGCCAGACCTCGCGCTCGCGCTCGCCGGGGTGCGGCTCAACGTCGTCGGCGACGAGCATCTGTGGTCGCACCGTCCGGCGGTGTTCATCTTCAACCACCAGAGCTCGATCGACGTCGCCGTGATCGGCTCGCTGATCCGCCGCGACCTGACCGGGGTCGCGAAGATCGAAGCCAAGCGTGACCCCCGCTTCGCCCCGATCGGCTACGTCACCGACATCGTGTACGTCGACCGAGCCAACTCGAAGCAGGCGCGGGCGGCGCTTGAGCCGGCCGTCGAGCGGCTGAAGCAGGGCACCTCGATCGCGATCGCGCCCGAGGGCACGCGTAGCCCGACTCCGCGCCTCGGGCGCTTCAAGAAGGGGGCGTTTCACCTCGCGATGCAGGCCGGGGTGCCGCTCGTCCCGATCGTGATCCGCAACGCCGGCGACGTGATGTGGCGGGGCTCGTTCGTGATCCGCCCGGGGATGATCGATGTCGCGGTCATGGAGCCGATCTCGACCGACGGCTGGAAGACCAGCGAGCTGGACGCGCGAATCGCCGAGGTCCACGACCTGTTCGCGAGCACGCTCGAGGACTGGCCGGATTGAGCGCTCTCGCCGGCGTGACGGCCTTCGGCGAGCTCGACGACGACGCGACCGAGGCCCTGATCTCGCATGCCCGGCGGCGCGAGCTCCGCAGCGGCGAGGTCTTGTACGCCGCCGGCGATCCGTCGACGGAGATCTATGTCGTCCTCACGGGCCGACTGCGCGTGATCGCGGGCGAGCAGCTGATCGGGTACGTCGGTCGCGGGCAGCCGGTCGGAGAGATGGGTGCCGTCACGGGGGAGTCTCATTCGGCGACCGTCGCCGCGGTTCGGGACAGCGTCCTGCTTGCGATTAGACGCGACGATCTGCTCGCGTTCCTCGACAGCCACCCGGGAGCCTTGATGGCCCTGACCCGGTTGATGATCTCGAGGCTCCGCGAGCAGGGCCGCACGAGGCTGCAGTCTGCGACCGAGTCGCAGGGGACCTTCGCCGTGATCCCGGCCTCGCCCGACGTACCCGTGATGGCGCTCGCGCAGGCGCTCGTCCACCGGCTCGGCTCGTGGCCGCACGCCCGCCTGATAACGGCGGCCCACGTCGACGCCGCGCTCGGCCCCGGCGTCGCGCAGGCGCCGCTCCACGACGGCGGCGAGGACTCGGTGCGGCTGCAGACGTGGCTCGGTCAGCTAGAGGGCCGCCACCGCTACGTCGTCTACGCGTCGGACTCCGACCACGACACGTGGGCGCTGCGCTGCCTCCACTGCGCCGACCGCGTGCTCGCACTGGCTGAGGCGAGCCAGCCGCCGGCGCCCGTGCCGGTCGTCGAGGAGCTGCACGCCGGCGGGCTGCTCGCGGCCGTCGAGCTGATCCTGCTGCGGCCCGAGGGGGATCCGTCGGAGTACACGATCGCGTGGCGCGAGGCGATCGGAGCGCGATCGCACTACTTCGTGCACCCGTGGGACGAGGCCGAGCTCGAGTCGCTCTCGCGCCAGCTCACGGGCCGTGGGGTCGGGCTGGTGCTGGGCGGCGGCGGCGCGCGCGGGTTCGCCCACATCGGGCTGCTGCGCGCGCTGCAGGAGCTGCAGATCCCGGTCGACGCGATCGGCGGCACGAGCATGGGCGCGTTTGTCGCGGCGTTGAGCGCCTCGGGGCTCGACAGCGTCGAGATCTCGCGGGTTGCGCGCGACACGTTCGTGCGCGGGCACTTCCTCAACGACTATGTGATCCCGCGCTACTCCCTGGTCCGCGGGCGGAAGTTCGCCGCGCGGCTGCGAGAGATCTTCGGGGAGCGGCAGATCGAGGATCTCCGCTGCCCGTTCTTCTGCGTCTCGACCAACCTGACGACCGGGGAGCCGATGGTCCACGATCGCGGCCCGCTCGCGGCGTGGGTCGGGACGAGCATGGCCGTCCCCGGGGTCGGCGCGCCGGTCGCGTGGCATGGCGATCTGCTGTGCGACGGAGGGGTCGTCGACAACCTGCCGACCGACATCATGCAGAGCCTCGAGCGCGGATCGATCATCGCCTCAAACGTCTCGACCGAGGGCGACATCAGCGCGCCCGGGCAGGGCTCGGACGCGCCGGACCCCGAGGCGCTCTGGAATTGGACGAGCGCCGGCGACGCGCCGCGGCTGGCGGCGATCCTGCTGCGCACCGCGACTCTGACCGGCGCGGCCGCGATGGCACGCGCGGCCGAATTCGCCGACGTCTATCTCGAGATGCCGAGCGGCGGAGTCGGATTGTTCGAGTGGCGCAAGCTCGACGAGCTCGTCGAACGCGGCTACGACTATGCGCTCGAGGTGCTCGGGCCGCTGCGCGACTCGCTCGTCAGCTGAACTCCGAGTTCCTGAGCACGCCGCTCGATCCGCTCGACCAGCTCCGGGTCGACAGGAGCGAGCTTGCCGACGATCGCCGCGAGCTGCTCGTGCTTGACCGCCGGCATGCGGGCGACGAGCGCCAGCAGCGTGTCCCAATACTCGCCCATCAGCGCGGCGTCGGAGGCCCGCTCGAGTGCGCCGACGTCGAGCGTCGCGACGATCGCCGCGACGGCGTCGCGGTTGGTCTCGTCCATCAGTGCGACCAGCGGCAGCATGGTGCCCCACATCAGTTTGGCATCCGCGACCTCGACGACGCTCCGCTGGACGTCGGGCTCTGACAGGACCGGGAGGTTCACGATCGTCCGGGTCGCGGCCGGGGACAGCCCGCCCACGACGGGCAGCACGTCGGCCCACAGCCCCTGGTTGTGAACCGCACGGATGTAGCCGTCCAGCACCGGCTCGGGGAGCCCGGCGATGACGTCTCCGACCTCGCGCCGGAGCCCGTAGGAGACGTGGATCAGCACCGACAGGAACGGCTCGAGCAGGTCGGCAGGCCGCTCCTGCACGCGCTCCACCAGCCGCGCGATCCGTTGATCGGGCAGCGTCCGGAAGAGGTGGTCCATCCGGTTCTTCGAGCCCATGTAGAACGCGACGCGGAGGATCGCCGCCTCGTCGTCGATCGCGGCGACGACCGCCTCGGTCTGCTCGTCGGAGACGAAATCGACGAACCTTGAGATCGTCATGAACTCGCCGCGTGCGACCAGCTCCCGCGCGATCGAGACCGCGAGCTCGATCGGCAGCTGGACGATCATGTCGCGCAGACGGCGCGGGTCCAGATACGGGGCGGTGTCGGCGAAGAACGCGACCGATACGCGGCGCGCGATCGCGAGCGCCGGCTCGGGCGCCATCTCGGCGACCACCCGGGCGCTGATCAGCGGTCCGAACGCTCGCTCGGCGATCCGCGCGGTGGCCGCGGCCGGCAGGCGCGAGCCGAGCGTCGCGAGCCGTTCGAACAGAACGCTGTCCTGGTCGAACATCCGCTCGTAGATCGCGATCCGGAGGTTGCGCAGCTCATCCGGCGCGATCTCCGACAGGAACGCGAGCTGCTCGGTCTCGAGCGCCAGCGTCGCGCCGAGCTTGTCGATCTCCGATTGCGTGCCGAGCCGCGACACGCCTACGCCCCGGCCTGGCGGCGGACCACCATCCGCCTGAGCGGCTCGAATCCCGGCCCGCGCAACAGCTTCACGACCGTCGGGCCGGGCAGCTCCGGCAGCGCGCGCGCGAGCTCTGCGTCGATTTGCTGCTGGCGGCGCGTCGCCGTCGACTCGATCGAGTCGCTCAGGAGCCTCAACTGCTCGGGGGTGAGACCGCTGAACGCCGACAGGCTCGCCGGTGGGCGCTGGACGCTCGCCGCCAGCCGCGCGAGTGCGTCGTCGTGATCGGAACCCGCGGTGCTCAACCCGGGCGGATTCTTACACCGTCGTGGGCCTCTTACGTTGTTCTCAAATTCGCGTGAGACGATCCCGGCGCGGGCGCGCCGCCGTTTGGAGCGCCCGTCCACCTTCCGGAGTCACGTGCACCCCCGCCTGAAGCGCAAACTGACGATCGTCGCGACGGCGCTTGCCGCGGCGGCGTTCGCCGGCGGCGCGTTCGCGGCCACCCAGATGAGCGCGCTGAACATGCGCCAGGCGTTCCTCCAAGACGTCGCCAAGCGGCTGAACATCACGCCGGGACGGCTCATGGACGCGCTCCGGGTCACTCGCTGAACCTCTTACGCAGTTCTGATCCGACTCTCACCGGGTTCTCATGGGTCGGTGCTGTGATACTGGCGAAAGCCTCTATATGACCAGGAGAACCAACCAATGACACGCTTGAGCCGCTTCCTCCCGATCGCCGCAGGCGCGATCGCGGGCGGCGCGATCGCGCTGATCGTCGCCGGCGGCGGCGGCCACTCGACTACTACGACCGTCGTCGAGCCCGCCCGCGGCGCCGCGCTGCCCACCGCTCTCAACGCGGGCAAGGGCCTGACCGTCAACCAGATCTACAAGTCCGCGTCCCCGGGCGTGGTCGACATCCTCGTGACCTCGACCAGCAGCGGTGGCAGCCTGTTCGGCGGCACGCAGCAGACCCAGGGCGAGGGCGCCGGCGTCGTGTTCGACAAGCAGGGCGACATCGTCACCGACCAGCACGTGGTCGCCAACGCGAACACCGTCAAGGTCTCGTTCCAGGACGGACGCACGGCTTCGGCCAAGGTGCTCGGCACCGATCCGTCGACCGACGTCGCGGTGATCCACGTCAACGTCCCGGCCTCGGAGCTGCACCCAATTCCGTTCACCGACTCCTCCGCCGCTCAGGTCGGAGATCCCGTGGTCGCGATCGGCAGCCCGTTCAGCCTCCCGGAGACGACGACCGCCGGAATCGTCAGCCAGACCGGCCGCAGTATCACGGCGCCCAACAACTACACGATCAGCGCCGCGATCCAGACCGACGCAGCGATCAACCCGGGCAACTCGGGCGGGCCGCTGCTCGATGCCGACGGCCGCGTGCTCGGCCTCAACGATCAGATCGAGACGAACAACTCGACCGCCTCCGGCGAGGGCTCGAGCTCGGGCGTCGGGTTCGCGATCCCGTCGAACACCGTGATGCGGATCGCGAACACGATCATCGGCGGCAGGACGGTCAAGCACGCGTACCTCGGCGTCGAGCTGAGCAGCAGCTCGGCGGGCGGCGCGCTCGTCTCCCAGCTCAGCCCAGGCGCGCCCGCACAGGCGGCCGGCCTGCGCACGAACGACCTGATCACGGCGATCGACGGCAAGCCGGTGTCGACCACCGACCAGTTCATCGCGACGATCGACACCTACTCACCGGGCGACACGATTACGCTGACCGTCAAGCGCGGCGGCAGCACGATGCAAATCAAGGTCAAACTGGCAACGAGGCCGGCGCAGGCACCCGGCGCGACCCAGCAGATCCCGTAGTTAGACGTTGTTCGGGTGGGTGCATGCACCCACCCGCCGGCGGCGCATGCGCCGCCGGGGGCCGGGCCGCATGCGGCCCGGCCCACTTACTTGGTCGACATCACGACGATCGCGAGCACGACCCCCGCGAGGGAGCATGCGATGCAGGTCGCCGCCAGCGCGCCGTACGCGAAGCTGGCGGCGGTCCGGCGCTGGCGGTGTGCCTCGGCGAGCCCGGCCGCGCTGGAGACGCCGAGGCCGAAGATCACCGCGATCCCGATCCCGGCGACCAGCGAGTAAAGCGCCACCTTGCCGAGCGTCGTCGTGTTGACGATCGCGGCGATCACGCGCTGACCGCCTCCGCGAGCCGACGGCGCCTCGCGTTCAGCGCCAGCATCAGCGCGCTCAGCAGCACGAGGGTGATCAGCAGCGGCCCCTGCGCGCCCGACCCGAGCTGGCCGGCGATCCAGTAGGTGAGCGCGCCGAACGTGCCGGCTGCCGGGATCGTCAACACCCACGCCGCCACGATGTTGCCCGCGACTCCCCAGCGCACCGCCGAGACGCGCTCGGCGGCGCCGGCACCGATGATTCCTCCCGAGATCACCTGCGTCGAGGAGAGCGGGTAGCCGAAGTGGGTCGAGGCGAGGATCACCGCCGCGCCGGCGCTCTGCGAAGCGAAGCCCTGCGCGGTGTCCATCTTGATGATCCGCGTCCCAAGCGTGCGGATGATCCGCCAGCCGCCGGCGTACGTCCCGAGCGCGATCGCCGAGGCTGCCGCGATCACCACCCACGCCGGGACGTGGAAGTGGCGCGCGCTGATGTCGCCGTGGGCCACCAGCGCGAGACTGATCACGCCCATCGTCTTCTGCGCGTCGTTGGTCCCGTGCGACAGGGCGAGCAGCGAGCCTGAAACAACCTGGCCGAGCCGGAATCCGCGCGTCACGACACCCGGCCGGCGGTTTGCGACGAGCTGGTAGATCAGAATGATCGACACTCCGGCGACCGCGAACGCCAGCAGCGGCGCTACCAGCGCCGGCACGATGACGTTGGCGATCAGAGCCGGCCCCTTGACGCCGCCACCGCCGACGGCCGCGAGCGTCGCGCCGATCACTCCACCGATCAGCGCATGGGACGAGCTGGACGGGAGGCCGTAGGCCCACGTGATCAGGTTCCACGCGATCGCGCCGATCAGCGCCGCGAACGCGATCCGCTCGGTCACCTGGGCCGTGTCGACGATCCCCGTCGCGATCGTCGCCGCCACCTTCAGGGAGATGAACGCGCCGGCGAAGTTGAGCACCGAGGCGATCGCAATCGCCATCCGCGGGGACAGAGCGCGGGTCGAGATCGATGACGCGACCACGTTCGCGGTGTCGTGGAAGCCGTTGGTGAAGTCGAACGCCAGCGCAGCGCCGACGACGATCACGAGCAGAAGGTCGCTGTGCATGGTCGGTGAATGAGGTCCCCAGCCGACAGTCTGAACGTTCAGCTGGTGAAGTGCGCCGCGGTAGGATCGCAACGCGATGCCTGCCGCGAATACGCCCGATGCCGGTCACGTAACGCCGCCGAAGGGGGACGGGAGGAAGAAGCTCAAGCGGGCCGTGTTCGACGCTGAGCTCGCCAAGGTGCAGCTTGAACTCGTCAAGCTCCAGGACTGGATCAAGGCCCGCGGGCTGAAGGTGGTGGTCCTGTTCGAGGGTCGCGATGCGGCCGGCAAGGGCGGCGTGATCAAGCGGATCACCGAGCCGCTGAACCCCCGCATCTGCAAGGTCGTCGCGCTCGGGACGCCGACCGAGCGCGAGAAGACGCAGTGGTACTTCCAGCGCTACGCCCCGCACCTGCCGGCGGCGGGGGAGATCGTGCTGTTCGATCGCTCCTGGTACAACCGCGCCGGCGTCGAGCACGTGATGGGCTTCTGCACCGAGGACGAATACCGGGAGTTCCTGCACTCAGCGCCCGAGTTCGAGCGGATGCTGCTGCGCTCCGGGATCATCCTGATCAAGTACTGGTTCTCGGTCTCCGACGACGAGCAGGAGCGCCGCTTCCAGGAGCGGCTGACCAACCGCACGAAGCGGTGGAAGCTCTCCACGATGGATCTCGAGGCCCGGACGCGGTGGTTCGACTACGCGAAGGCGAAGGACACGATGTTCCACTTCACCGACACCGTCGAGTCGCCCTGGTGGTCCGTCGACGCCGACGACAAGCGGCGCGCGCGGCTCAACTGCATCCACCACCTGCTGTCGATGATCCCGTACGAGGACACGAAGCCACCCAAGCTGACGCTACCGCCCCGCCAGCCGGTCGATCCGAAGTACGTGCGGCCGCCGATCGATTCGATGCGGTGGGTGCCTAGCGTTATCTGAGGTCGTGTCGTCGCTGGGTTTGGGGTGTGGGAGCGGGTGTGTGGCGTGAAAAACGGCGGCAGTGAAAAGGGTCGGGTTCGGGCCGCGTGCTCGGAGGACGGGAGTGGGCTGTTTATCAAAAGGTGATAACGGCTGGGGTCCGAATTGGCCTCGAACCGCGGCGTCGAGTGGCGGCAACCACGATTTGACCAGCCGGCTGTGGGAAAACCAGGGTTGAACCAGAGAAACCTCCGCTATGCGGAGGAAACTTCGGTTTCGTCCCGGATTCGGGGCGCGGTCGCGGTGTCGGGTGTTATCACATTCTGATAACGCCACAGAGCCGAGGGCTTCCGCCGGAACCTGACCCCTTCACTGCCGCCGTTTTTCGGGCCACGAAGGTGGCCGCTCAACGTCACGGCGATGCGTGGGTCAGAGCGCCGCCGGCCTCCCCGGCAGCACCATCGCCGACGCCGTCGCCAGCGCCACCCGCCGGCCGTCACCGTCGACAACCTCCGAGATGGCGACGGCGGTGCGGCGGCCGCGGTGCATCACGCGCCCGTGGGCGATTAGATCGCGCCCGTCGGCGGCGGCGGGTCGCAGGTAGTTGACCTTCAGGTCAACGGGGGCCAGCGCGGTGCCGGCGGGGAGCGTCGTCTGGATCGCTGCGCTCGCGGCGGCCTCGGCGATCAGCGCGACCATGCCGCCCTGGAGGCGGCCGGGCGGTGGCGCGCACAGCCAGCGCGTCGCGGGTATCGCGAATGTGACTTCGCCGTCGGTGGCGGCGCGGGCCTCGAGCCCCGTCAGGTAGTGGATCGGCGCCTGCGGTAGCGTGCCGGCGATGATCCCCTGCAGCGCCTCGAGGCCGCTGATCCGATCCCAGGTGGCTTGGTCGATCACCTCGCCCGCCGGCTCGCGCTGCCAGGGGTCCGGGGTGTCGTAGGCCGTCGGCGCGGGCGGCGCGGGCGGCGCGGGCGGCGTCGCTGGTAGGGGCGGCTCCGGCGCGGGGGCGTCATGCGACAGGGTGATGAACACGAGCGAGGTTCCGTGGGCCAGCAGCCGCCCGTGCTCGTCGGTCAGCGTCGCCTCGGACAGCGCGATCGTGCGGCGCGCGTGCAGCAGCGATCCGCGCGCGATCACGCGCCCGCCGGCTCGCGCGGGCGCGAGCACCCGCAGCGACAACTCGGAGGTCGTGAGCTGGGCGCCCGGCGGCAGCGTCGAGAGCACGGCGAGCGCCAGCGCGGCGTCGGCGGGGATCGCGAGCGGCCCGACCGAGATCGCGCCCTGCGGGGAGCGCAGCCAGCCGGTCAGCGGCATCTCGAACGCGGCGCTGCCGAGGCCGACCTCGACCATCTGAACACCGGTGAGATGGAACAGCGGTGGGGTCGGGAAGCTGCCGCCGTTGAGCTGGGCGCGCAGCCGCTCGAGGCCTGAGCGGTCGAGGAGCTCGCGATCGGGATGGCCGCCCCGGACGGGTTCGCGCCAGACGGGAAGGGCCGGCACTACTGGGCGGCGAGGGCCGCCTGGGCCAGCGCCCGCTCCATCAGCTCGCGGTGCACGCAGCGGGTGTTGCCGGTCCGGCGGGTCCAGTGCCCGTCGCCGTCGAGCTCCCATGAGAAGGTGTCGTCGGCCATGCAGCGCTCGAGCGTGTCGTCGATCTCGGCCTTCAGCTCCTCGTTCTCGATCGGGACGAGCAGCTCGACGCGGGTGTCGAGGTTGCGCGGCATCAGGTCGGCGGAACCGATGTAGTAGGTGCTCTGCTCGCCGCGGTGGAACGAGTAGACCCGCGAGTGCTCGAGGAACCGGCCGACGACGGAGTGGACGGTGATCGTCTCCGAGATGCCGGGCACGCCGGGCTTCAGACAGCAGATCCCGCGCACGTTGAGCTCGATTGGGACGCCGGCCTGGGAGGCGCGGTAGAGCGCCTCGATGCACCTCTGGTCGACGAGCGAGTTCATCTTCATCACAATCCGGGCCGGCTGGCCGGCGGCGTGGGAGGCGATCGTCTTCTCGATCTCCTCCAGCAGCGGCTCGCGCATCGAGTCCGGCGCGACGAGCACCTTGCGCTGGCGCTTCGGATGGCCGTAGCCGGTCAGGGCGTTGAACAGGTTCGCGACCTCCTCGCCGATCTCCGGATCGGTGGTGAAGAAGCCGAAGTCCTCGTACAGGCGGGCGTTCTTGGCGTGGAAGTTGCCGGTGCCGGCCATCACGTAGTGGCGCACGCCGCCGCGCTCGCGCCGGACGACGAGGATCGCCTTCGCGTGGGTCTTGAGCCCGGGGATCCCGTGGACGACGTGCGCCCCGACCTCTTCAAGCGCCTTCGACCAGCGGATGTTCAAGCGCTCGTCGAAGCGGGCTTTGAGCTCCACCAGGCAGACCGCCTGCTTGCCCCGCTCGGCGGCCTGGATCAGCGACGGGATCAGGGCCGAGTCATCGGAGGTGCGGTACACGGTCATCTTGATCGCGAGCACGTTCGGGTCGTCGGCAGCCTGCTTGACGAACCGCTCGACGCTGGTCGAGAACGAGTGGTACGGGTAGTGGACGAGCACGTCGCCGCGGCGCATCGCGGCGAACACGTCGCCGGGCTCGTCGCGCTCTCCGGAGACGAGCGCGGGGTGCGCGAGCGGGGTCCAGGGCTGCTGGCGCAGCTCGGGCCGGCCGTCGATGCCGACGATCTGCCACAGGTCGCCCATGTCGATCATTCCCTCGACGTCGTACACCTGGCCCTCGTCGACGTCGAGCCAGTCGATCAGCCGCGTGCGGAGCGCGGGATCCATCCCGGCGCCGACCTCGAGCCGCACGACCTCGCCGAAGCGCCGGCGCCGGAGCTCGTCCTCGACTGCCTGCAGCAGGTCGTCGGCCTCGTCGGAGACTTCGAAGTCGGCGTCGCGCGTGACCCGGAACAGGTCGTGGCTGACGACCGCCATCCCTGGGAACAGGGTGTCGAGGTGGGTGGCGATCATGTCCTCGAGAGGGATGAAGGTGTCCTTGGAGATCTCGACGAACCGCGGCAGCACCTCTTTCGGCACCTTCACGCGGGCGAACACCTCGTGATCGAGCTCGGGGTCGCGCAGGCGGACGACGAGGCTCAGCGACAGGTTCGAGATGTACGGGAACGGCCGTCCCGGGCCGATCGCGAGCGGCGTCAACGCCGGGAAGATCTGCTCGTGGAAGTGCTTCGCGAGCACCGCCTGCGTGGCGCCCGATTCGGCGCACGTGACGATCTGGATGCCCTCCTGCGCCAGCGCCGGCCGGACGTGGTCGGTGTACTGGACCGCGTGGCGGTGGTCCTGCCCGCGGACCCTGGCCCCGATCCGCTCGAGCACCTCCGCGGGGGACAGGCCGTCCGGCCCGCGCGCGTCGATCCGCGCCTCGAACTGGTCGTGCACGCCGGCGACGCGGACCATGAAGAACTCGTCGAGGTTCGTCACGTAGATGGCGAGGAACTTCAGCCGCTCGATCAGCGGCAGTGAATCGTCCTCGGCGAGCTGCAACACCCGGTCGTTGAAGTCGAGCCACGACAGCTCGCGGTTGACGTATAGCCCGGGGTCACGCAGCCGGCGGGTGTTGGCCGCCTTGCTCGCAGGGGTCGGTCCGTTCGTCTCCGGTGCGCGCCCGACCGACGGCGTCGTGATGTCACTGAGCTGATCGAGCGTGGGGTCGTTCATGCCACCCGTTCGGCCGCGGACGCGATCGCGGTCAGCTCCGAGGGGCGGAGCAGCGTCACCAGCTCGCCCTTCGCGATCCCGGCGAGGCCACCCTTGCGCATCCTGGCCTGTGCGCCGGTCAGGTCATGGAGCGTGAGCGAGAACGACGGATCGTGTCCGACGAGCAGCACGTCGCCGAGGCCGGCGATCAGCCCGTGGACGTCGAACGGCTCACCGGACAGGGCCGGCTCGATCGTGACCGGCAGGCCGAGCGGCTCGCACGCCTGCTGCGCGGTCTGCACGGCGCGGCGCTTTGGGCTTGAGAGGCACACGTCGATGTTCGCGTTCAGGCGGGCGAGCGCGAGCCCGGCATCGGCAGCTTGTCGCATGCCGCGGTCCGTGAGGGGACGATCGTCATCAGGTTGTCCGTCGGCTGCCTCAGCGTGGCGCAGCAACCAGAGCATCCGGTAACTGTACGCCGTGTATTGCCCATCGGCCCGCTAGGACGTCAACCGTGGCCGGCGCGATCCGCGGCAGCGCGAGCGCAGGCGCTCGTACGGTCGCGGAAGCGTGCCGACGATGCGCTCAACGTTGTCGAGCAGATCAATCGCGCGGCGCGGTTCTCCCCAGCGATCCTCGGCCTCCGCCATCAACAGCAACGTGTCGATGGCGTCACGGTGCCCAGGGTCGGCGGGCCAGGCGGGCGTGTGGACGGACGCGCTCACGATCATCAAGAGTAATCAGAAGCACCATCAGCTGTGTGACGTTCCGGTTAAAGCGCGACATATGGTTTAGCCAAACCGAGTGGCCGGGCGATTCACCCGATCAGCAGCCGGCGGTGGAACACGCGCTGGAATGCCTCACCGTCGCCGTAGCGCTCGACGCTCCAGCGCGGCAGCGTCAGGTCGCCGGCCGCCTCCAGATGCAGGTCGACGCCGTGGCCATTGGCGCGCAGCCGTGCCTCGAGCACCGATTGGTCGCGGCCGCGCTCGAGGTGCTCGGCGAGCCGCAGGATCACCGAGCAGCGCTCGAGCAGCTCCTCGTCACCGTCGTCGGCGAGCGCCGCCAGCACGCCCAGCTTCGGCACTCCCTTGCGGTGGTAGCGACTCATCTGGGCGATCAGCATTCGCTCGCGCGGGTCGAACCCCGGCAGCTCCGCCTCCAGGATCAGATACCGCGAATGCTTGTGATGGTCGTCGTAGGAGACCGTCATCCCGACGTCGTGGAGCATTGCGGCGGCCCACAGCAGCTCGCGCTCGCCGGGCTTGGGCGCGAACAGCTTCTGCTCGACCAGCGAGTCGTGCATCTGAAGCGCCAGCATCGCGACGTGCTCGACGTGGGTCATGTCGAACTCGTACTGGATCGCGAGGTTGCGGACGGCCGTCTCGCGGACGTCGTCGAACAGCGGCTCTCCATCCGCGAGCATCGTGCGGGCCAGGAAGACGCCGTCGCGCAGCCCGGCCTCGGTCGCTTCGAGCCCGTCGAAGCCGCCGAGCTCGACGACAGTCTCGAGCACCAGTGCGGCGGCGAGGATGATGTCGCCCCGCTCGGGCTTGACGCCGGGCACCGTGCCGCGCTCGGATGGCGGCAGCGCCGCGAGCGTCTGCACCAGGTCGGCGAGCGCCGACGGCGAGATCACGAACCCCTGGATCCCTAGCTCGATCGGCCCGGCGGCGTGCTGCGCCGCGGCTGCGAGGTTGCGGACCGCGCCGCCGATGCCGACGAGCCGCGAGCCCGACTCCGAGAGCCACGAGAGCCCGTTCAGCGTGTCGCGCACGTGCGCGCGAAGCCGCTGCATGTCCTTCTTGCGAGCCGGGCCATCTCCGGGCAGGAACCGCTCGGTCAGCCGCACGGCGCCGAGCGTGAACGACGACAGCGCCTTGTCCCGCCGATCGACGACCTGGATCAGTTGCAGGCTGCCGCCACCGATCTCGAGCACGACGCCGTCGGTGAGCGTCGACGTGTTGATCGCCGCCACGTAGCCGTAGCGCGCCTCGTCCTCGGCCGAGAGCACCTCGATCGTGAGCCCGATCTGCTCGTGGGCATCGGCGAGGAACTGATCGCGGTTGCCGGCCTCGCGGATCGCGCTGGTGGCGATCGCGTGGACGTCGCGGCGCGCCAGGCCGTTGGCGGCGCAGAACCGCTCGAACACGGCGAGCGTCTCCAGCCCGCGGGCCATCGCGTCGTCGCTGAGCCGGCCGGAGGCACCCATCCCGGCGCCGATCCGGACCGGTTCATAGAGCTCGTCGGTGCGCTTCCACCAGGAGCCCGCGTCCGCCTTTCCGTACGTGAACACGACGAGGCGCCATGAGTTCGAACCGAGGTCGATGACTGCCACCTGGCGGTTGCCATGCTCGGTATGGCCCGCGGCGCGCGTCGATCGCCAGCTCACGGCCGCATCATCCGCTGAGTGGCGGACGGTGCGCGGGCATCACTCCCGCAGTTTGCGAGCAGATCTATCAGCAGCGTGCTCATCCCGAAGTCGCGCGCGGCCAGCCCGCGAGAAGTGATTGGGTTGTAGTACTCGCGCAGACCGTCGCGGTCGGCCGCCAGCACGAGCGAGTCGACGATCCGGTCCGCCTGCGCGACGTAGCCGAGCTCGCGCATCGGCGGCACCAGCAGCCAGGCGGTGTTGACCCACGCCGGCCCGCGCCAGCAGCGCCACCAGGCGAACCCGGGCTTGAAGGTCGGCTCCTCGCGCGAGACCGATGGGATCCCGCACGGGGCGAGGTACCGCCGTTCGACCAGCAGCTGCTCCTCGACGAGCCGGCGGCGGACATCCTCCGGCAGCTCCGTCAACGCGAGCGGAGCGAGCGACGACCACGTGGACACGGGGATCGGACGCTCCTCGCGCCCATGGAGGTCGTAGAACAGCCCGCTCAGCGGGTCGTAGCAGCGCTCGAGCAGCGCCGCCTCGGTCCGCGCCGCCCGCGCCGCGTACACCTCGCCGTGCTCATCGTCGAGCCGCGACAGTGCCCGCAGCGAGAGCGCGTAGAAGACGTTGACGAGTACGTCCTCGACATGCTCGTCGTAGCGCTCGACGATCCGGCCTGCGTCGTAGCCGAGACGGCGGTAGCGCTCGATCAGCCACGTGTGGCCGATCCGGTCATGGCGCATCCAGCCGAACACGTCGTCGTACTTGGGCGCGTCGTCGAGCCCGGATTCGTCCGGGATGAACGTCGTCAGCAGGCCGTCGCCGTCGGGATCGCGCTCGCGATCGAGCCAGTCGTAATGGAGCCGCAGCTGTGGGAGGCCGTCGAGCACGAAGGCCGGTCGCTCGGGCGAGGCCGCCGCGACGAGCTCCCAGGCCAGCGCCAGCAGGGGCGTCTGGATCGTCGAGGTCGCCGAGCAGCCGAACACGGTGTGGGTGCCGTAGAACGGCGCCCGGCGCCAGTAAGCGGGACGATCCCAGAACGTCGTGTGGGGGATGAACCCGTCGAGCCGCCCGCCGCGCACGAGCGTCTGCAGCTCGGCGCGGGCGCGCGCCGGGTCGACGTGGCGCCAGGCGATCGCGTGAAAGCACGAGTCCCAGTACCACTGGTGGCGGTAGCGCGGCGTCGACGGGCACGTGAACGCGTAGCGGACGCCGTCGCTGCGCCGGCGTCCGGCCCGCCAGTTGGCGCGCAGCACCCGCTCGGCCGCGGCGCGCACGCGGACCGCAGCATCCGGCTCTTCAGACGCGTGAGGCAAGCAGTTCGTCGTAGGTGACGGCGTCGCGGCCCGCCGCGCGCTCGAGCAGCGACTCGAGCGTCGCGATGTGGCCGGGTAGATCGAAATCGACGGGATGGATGTCGACTCGCATCACGGGTCCCCGGGCGCGGGCGGCTGCGCGCACGACGGCCGGGGAGAGCGCGCGCTTGAGCGCGGTCGAGCTGCCGAGGCACAGTGCGGCCGAGTGGACGTCGTCGCCCGAGCGCGTGCGGATGCAGCGCAGGTCAGCGAACCACTCGAACGACTCCGCGAGCTCATCTCTGAGCGCCCGCGTGTATGCGTACCCCGGCGCGACGAAGCCGATCGGGTCGAGCTCGATCTCCGCCAGCAGCCGCCGGCCGGTGCGGACGCGGCGGATCGTGTCGTCGCGGGGGAGGCCGGGGAATTCGGCGGCGTCGCCACCCTGCCAGCTCGCGAGCATGCTGCGCGGCCACGGCGCGTGGCGGTGCGCCTTGTGCGCGAGCCCGTGCTGGGCGACGGCGTCCCCGCGCGCGACGCGGCAGCGGAGCCACGCGGCGAGCGCCGGGGCCCGCGAACCGATCGGGTGCAGGTCGGCGGCCGGGATCACGAGCAGCGTGATCCGCTCCACGTCGCGCTCCAGCAGCCAGTCGCGGATCTCGCGCGCACGGGCGAACGACCGCGGCTCGACGTCGTGCAGCGCGACCGCGAGCATCACGCCGGCGCCGCCCGCCCGAGCAACCGCTCAAGGTCGGCGAGCTCGGCGCTCAGCGCCGCGTCCCAGCCATGCCGCGCTCCGAGCGCTGCGGCCGCGCGCGGATCGGGCTTGCGCCGCCGGGCGCGCTCGATCGCGCGCAGCAGGTCGCTCGCGTCCTGGGCGGCGAACGTCTCGACCATCCCGTCGATCAGCGCGGCCGACGGCGTGGGCGCCGCGGTGACGACGCTCGCGCCGCTGGCCGCCGCCTCCAGCGCCACCAGCCCAAAGGTCTCGTGCGCGCCCGGGAGCACGACGCAGGATGCTCGCGCGTACTCACGCGCGAGCTGATCGCGATCGGTCTCATACGGCGAGAACTGCACCCGTTCGCCGAGCCCCAGCCCGAGCGCCCGCTCGCGCAGGGCGTCGGCCGTCGGCCCGGTGCCGAGCAGCACGAGCGGCCACGGGTCGGGCGCGGCGGCTGCCGCTTCGAGCAGTTCCCGCAGGCCCTTCTCGCGCGCCATCCGTCCGACGTAGAGAACGTGGTCGCCGCGTGTGAGGCCGGGGTGCGGCCGGAACGCTTGATCGAGGCCGAGCCGCAGGCACAGGGTCGACGGCCGGTGGGAGTCGACGTCGGTGCTGACGCACGACATCACCGCGTCGACCTCGACGTAGGCGCGGCGATACCAGTGGCGCAGCGCTCGCGTGTAGACGCCGTGGGGACCCGGGATCCCGGCGGCGTGGAGGGCGGCCGAGGAGTGATGGACGGCGATCACGGTCGCGCCGACCTCATGCGCGGCGCGGCTCGTCAGTCGCGGCGTCCAGTACGGGTCGTGAAGCAGCACGATGTCCGGCGAGAGCTCGCGAAGCGTCGTCTGAAGCCCGGCCGAGCCGAGCGGCAGCCGGTAGCCGTTCGACGCCGCCAGGCGCAGCGAGCGTTGCTCGTGGCGGTGGCTCGGTGCGGTGGAGGCGGCCTGGTGGCGTTCGCGGACGCGACCGGGGACGATCAGGTGGTGCTCGAAGCTCCCGGTGCGGGCGGCGAACTCGGCCTTGGCCTCGAGATAGCTGCGTATCCCGCCGCCCCGCTCGCCATAGAACAGCGCGACGTCGACGATCGTCAGACGGGTGCGGCGGGTCGGGAGAACGCGGGCCGGGGTTGCGAGCGCGGCGGCGCTCTCAGGCGGCACGCGCGACCTCGGTGACCGTCCCCGCCGCGCGGTCTGTCCGGGCGGCCGCGATCGCGAGCGCGTACCCGTCGGCGAGCTGGCGCAGCGAAACCTCCCACGAGCGCTCGCGGATCGCCCGCAGGCCGCCGGTGACGAGCCGCTCAAGGACCGCGGCGCGCCGGGCCAGTCCGCGGATCGCGGCCGCCACAGACGTCGGATCGGGAGACACCAGGCATCCGCTGCGACCGTTCCAGATCAGCTCCGGCGCGGCGCCGGCGTCGACCGCGAGCACGGGGAGCCCGCTCGCCTGCGCCACGAGGATCGAGTCTCCGAACAGGTCGCCGCAATCGGTCAGCAGCAGCAGGTCCGAGCTTGCGTACACGCGGGCGAGCTGCTCGGGAGCTAGTTCCCCGAGGAACACTGCACGGCTGCCGAGCCGGGGCCGGTACGCGCTTGCGCCGTTCGCGAGCACGAGCCGCAGGTGGGGATCGCGGTCACCGGCGACGAGGAATGCCTCGGCGGCGAGCTCGAGCCCGTGTTCGCCGACGTGCAGGACGTTGAACGACGCCTCAGGCGCCGCGGGCAGCACGTCGGGGGCGTACCGCGCCGGGTGGTAGCAGCGGATGTCGACGCCGCGCTGGAAGCGGGCGATGCGCGCGGGCGCGATGCCGTGCTCGCACAGCAACGCGTCGGCAGCCCGGCTCGGGGAGAGAACGACATCGCTCTGGTGGTAGGCGCTCGTCGACCCGGCGGGCTCGTAGCTCGTCGCGACCGGCGTTCGGAGGGCTCGCGCGCCGCGCAGCCAGGCGGCGCCCAGCGGGCCATGCGTGCAGACGTGGACGACGTCGTAGCGGCCCGGGTCGCATGCGCGGCTCACGACCAGCTCGAGCTCGCACCCGGGGACGCCGTGCTCGGCGATCTGGGCGAGCGTCTGCTCGAGACCCGGGGTGCCCCCGAGGGCGTCCGCCACGACCGCGACCCGCATCGTCGTGCGCGGATCGCCGATCAGGCTCGGATCGCTCATCCTCGGAGAATCGCCCGCAAACGGGGGGGATTCGTGACCGATCGACCAACTTCTTGTGACCAGGCTGTGAACGGCCGCCGCCGCCGCCCGTCGGCGCCGCCCTAAAGGCAGCGCCGACGGGTGAAGGCGGTGATCGCGCGCGGCCCCACGCGCGACCGTGTGCCCCCGTGGTGTGAGCCCCCAGCCTGCGATCCCACGCTCCGTCTGCCCCTTGACGTGCATCGCATCGTGTTGCACACGGTATGCCTACCGCTGCCTCCGCGAACGCGACATTTCTCACAATCCGCTGCGATTGGAGAGAATCGCCCGCGTGTCTATCTCGCGCACGCCATTTCTGGGCCAACTCGATGCCGCGGATGCCGACGCGCTGATCACGCGGCTCCGGCGCCGGCGGGTGGCGAAGCTGCAACCGATACTGCATGCCGGCGCCGCCGGAGACGACGTCGTGCTGGTGCTCTCCGGCCGCGTCAAGCTGGTCGCCTACGGGGCCGACAAGCGCGAGGTCGTGCTGGCGATTCGCGGCGCCGGGGAGCTCGTCGGCGAGATGGCTGCGCTGGGTGGTCAGCGGCGGACGGCGACGGTGATCGCGGTCGACGACGTCGAGCTCGGCTACCTGCCTGCCGACGGGCTCCGCGCATTTCTGCTCGAGCACCCCGAGGCGGCGCTGGTATTGATGCGGACACTGATCCACCGCCTGTCCGAAGCGACACGCGACGTGGTCGACCTCGCCACCCAGGACAGCATCGGACGCGTCGCCAAGCGGCTGCTCGAGCTCGCCGCCGAGCATGGGAAGGCGGTCGACGGAGCGGTGGGCGGGATCCGGATCGAGTTGCCGTTGACCCAGGATGAGCTGGCGAGCTGGACCGGCGCGACGCGTGAGACGGTCTCGCGCGCGCTGCGGCTAATGCGGCAGCTCGGCTGGATCGCGACCGACCGCCGTCTGATCACGATTCTCGACCCGGGAGCGCTCCGGGAGCGATCCCGAGCCGGCTGAAGCCGGCCCGAACAGGAAGCGTGCCACCGAGCATCCGAGCAGCACGGTCATGATCACGGCGCTCGACACGCACCACTCGCAGTAGGCGTGGATCGAGTGGCCCTCGCGCCACGTCAGGTAGGCGCTGAACCCGAAGCCGACGAGCGTCAGCCCGAGCGTCGCCAGGCGCGTCTCCTCGCGGTCGGGCGCGAACAGCGTGGCGAGAATGCCGACGTAGCCGATCAGCCCGAGTAGCGCCACCGGGATCCCGTCGAGCTTCGACCACTGCGAGGTCTGGACCTTGATGCAGGATTGACCGGCGGTGCAGGCCGGCTTGAGCCCCGCGTAATGGACGATCGTCAGGTAGGTCGCAACCCCGAGACCGGCGATCGCGAGCACGATCATGACCCGGCGGACCGTCGTCACGAGACCGCGTTGATCGCCGACTGATAGGTCCCGTAGCCCTCGAGCGACTGACTGAAGTCCTGTTCGCCCTTGGGCCCCACGACGGTCACCGCCGGCGTCGAGTTGAAGCTCTTGGCGCTGGCCGCGCTCTGATCGGCTGCGACCTGCTGGGTCAGGCTGGGGAGCTTCGAGTCGGACTGCCATTGGTTGAAGTTGAGCCCGGGAATGAGCTTGGCGAGCCCGTCGAGGAAGTTCGTATTGACGTAGCTCGTCGTCTCATCTCCCTGCAGGTGGTAGAAGAGCTCGATGTAGTACCACGCCTTGTTCTGGCGGCCGGCTGCGTAGGCGGCCGCCTGCTGCGTCGGGAACACGTTCGGTTGCGGTCCCCCGCAGGTCGCCGTGCACAGGGAGCGATAGACGAGCTTGACCTTGCCGCTCTTGACGTCGTTGGAGATCAGCGCTTCCTCGGCACCGAGCGCGAAGTCCTTGCAGATCGGGCATTTGAGGTCACCGAACTCGGTCACGGTCACCGGTGCCGACGGGGAACCGAGCGTCGCCCCGGACTCGGGAATCCCTTTGAGCAGGGTGTTGACCGAGGTGGCCGCCGCGCGGGCAGCCGGGGTGTTCAGCTTCGGCGGCGAGCTGCCGCCGCTGGAGATCGCGATCGCCACCGCGACCAGCGCCGCGGCCGCCAGCACGAGCCCACCGAGATATCGCAGCCGGCGTTCGCGCCGCGCGCGCTCGTGGCGCGCCTGCTCTTCGGCTAGGCGGCGAGCACGGGCCGCTTCTTTTTGCTCTTTTCTCGAGGCCATCGCGAAGGCGGGCGTCGCCTATGCGGCGAGGGCACCCTTGACGAGCAGGATAGCGACGATCAGGGCAGCCGTGCCAGAGCAGAGCGCGACCGTCGCCGCGAGCAGCCGGAGGCGGATCGCGCGCATCAGCCGTTCGCCTGGTCGAGGATCAGGGCGGAGAACTGGCGCCCGCCGGGTGGCGTGATCGAGAACCCGAGCGCCCACTTGCCGACCATTACGAGCGCCGGCGCGTTCCGGGAGTAGATCCCGGGTTGCTTCTCGGTGAGTTGGTATTGCTGCTGGGGCATCTGCATCTCCGTGTGATTGAAGGTCAGGGTGACGTTGGCGCCGCGGACCGGCTGGCCGTTCTTGAGGATCCGCAGCGCGAACGAATCGGGCGCCGCGGCTTTGTTCGGGGTCAAGAGCACCTGCAGCTCGTACCCGTTGAGGCGCACCGTGCGGACCACCCGGCCCGGGCCGACGGTCGCAACCGCCGAGTCCTGGAGCGCGAAGGCGGGCGGCGGCGGCGCGAGGCTCGAGAGCAGCGCCGCCGTGAACACGGCGCCGGTCACGATCACGGCCTCGGTGCTGACGAGCCGCCGCAGCAGCCGCGCGGCCGGAACGCCGAGCTCGGGTCGGCCGCCGGCGGCGGCCACGAGTTGCGGCTTCGATCGCAGCAGGTTCCCCGACGCGACCGCAACCGCCGCGCTCAGCAACCCGATCTTGACGAGGATCGCCACTCCGTAGCCGGTCTTCCAAAGGGCATCGAGGGCCGGCATGTGGACGATCGTCGCGCCGGTGCCGCTGGCGAGCAGCAGGAGCACCGAGACGAACGCGACGTTCGAGAACCGGGGCACGACATGCGAGAGCGCCTGCACGCGACCGTCGGGGGCGACGCTCGCCCAGAGGATGAGCAGGCCGATCAGTCCGCCGATCCACACCGAGCCGGCGAGCAGGTGGAGCCAGTCGAGCGCGACCGACAGGCCGCGCGGCGAGGTCTGGGCAGCGTGGCCCGCGGCCCCGGGCACGAACAGGACCGCCGCGGCAGCCATCAACGCGCCGCCGCCGGCGAACAGCTCCGCGACCGAGCGCCGCTCGCGCCCGGGCCGGGCGACCCACAGGCAGACGTAGGCGGCCGCGCAGAACAGCGCGTAGCAGAGCCACAGGTCCGTGATCGCCCGGCCGAAGGCCGTCACGCGGAACAGCGGCACGAGCGTCCCGAGGTCGAAGACCGAGCGCAGCGAATCGTTCGCGGTCGAGAAGTCGAGGTACACGGGGATCGCGATCAGCCCGATCACCGAGCTGACGATGAACGCCCTCGACAGCGCGCGTGAGCGCTCGCCGCGCGCGATCACGAGCCGGAACGCGAGCAGCCCGATCGAGGCCATGATCGACAGGAGCATCAGCCAGCGCACGATCAGCAGCTGCGGCGTGACCGCCGTCGCCGAGATCTGGGGGATCTTGAACTGTGGCGCCGGCCCCGGGTTCGGCCCGACCGCGTACGTAAACGCGCCGCTGACGGGATGGCCGTCGACCGAGATCGCACGCCAGTAGATCAGGTACCAGCCCTCGGGCAGGTGGGGCCGCAGCGGGACGACGAGCGTGTCCGGGTCGGCCGGCGAGCGGTGCACGGCAGCGGTCGTCTCCTGCGTGCCCTGGGCGCTGGTCACCGAGATGATCGCGAATCGCGGCTCGACCGCCTCGTCGTACGTGAGCGCGACCGTGGGCGGCGGCGCGTTCAGGATCTGGCTGGCCGGGGGGGAGGTGCGGATCAGGTACGCGTGCGCGGACGCGGCGGCCGGGATCGCGAACGCCGCGACCACGACCGCCACCACGACCCGCCCCTTCACGCGAGCGACCTCCCTTCGCCGCCGCCTCGACCGGTGAGTGCGATGCCACCGACCAGCAGCCCCAGCGCACCGAGCACGAGCGCGATGATCGTCAGCGCCGACGTGCCGCCGCCGCCGAGCGAGCTCTTGAGCTCGATCGTTGGCGCCGGATCGGCCGAAGACTCAGAGCCGGCCCAGTTGACGATCTGGCCGTTCGAATACGTCTGCTGGACGGTGAACCTGTAAGTCCCCGGCGACGCCGCCTCGGCAAGGAACTGGAACAGCGAGTCCTCGCCGCTCGGCACGTGCCCACCGGTCCAGGTCACCTGCTGGATCACGGCGTTGTCGCCCGACCCGGTCTGCTTCAGCACCTGGTGCCAGCCGGGAGCGGGGACGAACGAGTCGATCGAGAATCCGGCCGGGACGTTGAGGACGATTTTGGTCGTCGTCGCGTTCGCCTGCTCGGTCGGGACGCCGAGACTGAACAGCTGCAGCTCGTTCGCGACCGACACAGGTGGGCTTATGCGCGCGTGCGCGGACGCGCTTGCTGCGGAAACCAACATGAGCGCGGCGGCCAGAGCCGGCGCGCGAAAATGGGGCATGGTTCGCTCCTAGTTCGTAGGGGGGTCAGCTGAACGCGACAGCTGGTGGCCCACGAACAGGGCGTTGAGGCATGAAGGCCGGGCCGCATGCGGCCCGGCCCCGGTGGGTGCATGCACCCACCGGCGGGTCGGTGCATGCACCGACCCGAACAAAGTCCAACGACGGAAGTGCGAGCGCCGCTTGCTCCGCGGTCCTGAGCAGCAGGCGCGCGGCGAGGAAGGCGAGCAGCGCGAACGGCAGCTGGAGCAGCAGCCCGATCTGGAAGGTGTGCTGGAGCACGACCCACCACGGGAACGAGGAGCCGGCGAGCCACCGCTCGAGGATCTCCTGAAGCGTGAACGCGAGCAACGGAAGCAGCGCGAAGGCCCAAGCCGGCACCGGCCGCTGCAGGCTGCGGCGAACGCTGCCTGCGACCACCCAGCCCACCCCGACCAGCTCGACCGCGCCAAACATTGCCAGGGCGAGAGGCAGATAACCCGCGCCGATCATGTAGGAGTGGCCAGTCGACAGCAACTCGGACATCCGTACGTGCAGGTTCGGATAGACGAGCGCGTACGCGAGCACGTGCGCCACCTGTGATCCCGCGACGATCAGCGGTAGTGACAACAGCCAGGCTGCGGTCCGGCGGCGTCTCACTTCACGTGAAGCGTATACGGGGCGGTGATGATCTTCGAGCCTTGTCGCATCTGAAGGAACAGCCGCCACGTGCCCGGCACCGCGAGCAGTACCCCGACGGTCAGCTTGCCGGGGGCGGCGGAGCTGCCCGCGATCTTCACCGGCGCCCCGGCGAGCGTGCCGCAATTGGGCGCGTTCGGCGAGCAGATGTGGGTGTGGAAGTAGTCGAGCGAGCCTTCGCGGAAGAAGATCGCGTGCGCGAGCGCGCCGAACCACGGCACGAAGTGGGCCGGCCGGCCACGGGGGTTGGTCACGGTCACGTGGAGGAACTGGGCCTGGATCGCGTGCACGGTTCCGTGCGGGGCCATGTCGACGTGGTAGCCGTCGATCACCAGGTCGGGCTTGAACGGCGGCAGCTTGATCGGGTGATAGGCGCCCAGCACGTTCACGTTCGTGAACAGCTGGAAGTTCGGCAGCACGCCCGCAAGCTTGGGGTAGATGTCGACCAGCACCTTGTAAGGGCCCGGGGCGGGGAACGTGACCGTCTGTGTGAAATCGCCGCTCGGGTGGACCGGCGGGTGCTGATGGATGATGTAGCCGAGGTCCCGGCGCACGATGATCAGGTGGACGCCGGTGTGCGGCCCGGCGCCGGTCCGGAACGTCGTCAGCGTCTTGCCGTCCGGCATCTTGACGCTGAAGGAGACGGTCACGGGCCGCCCGGGGCGGACGGGTCCGGTGGGGGCGAAGTTGGCGAGCGTGAACTGGGCGGCGGGGGCGACCGTCGGGTTGCTGACCCCGCCCCCGGAGCTCGAACCGCACCCGGCCACCGTCAGTGCGACGGCCACGGCGGCGAGCGCGCCTGTCCTCACCTGAGCGCCGCCTCGAGCGCTTGGCGGAGCTCGGTGGTCCCGAACGCCCCCTCGAGCCGGGCGACGATCACGCCCTTGGTGTTGATCGCGAACAGCCACGGCTCGGTCTCCAGGTGGAAGGCGTGCAGCTGCGGGCGCAGCCCCTTCTTGGGGTCGTTGTCCACGTACACCTCCTGGTGGATGAACGTGATCCGGCTGCCGAACTCGTGCTGGAGCTGCACCGCGACGTCTGTGACCGGGCCGCAGACGCGCGAGACGCACAGCTGCGGCGTCGAGAACAGGAGCGCGACCGGCCGCTTGCCGAGCACCTGGTTGAACGACACCGAGTGCATGTTCTCGGGCGGGATCCGGGTCGTCACGAGCGGGATCGAGCCGTGCGTAGTCGCGAGCGTGTCGGTCGCGACAGCGGGCGCGCGCTGGCCGACGTCCGGGATCGGTGACGATGCGGCGACCGCCACTTCGCCGGTCGCGCCGATCAGCGCTCCCGGGGTGCGTGTGATCGACAGCACCGCGAACGTGCCCTTGTGGGGGAGCGGTAGCTGCGCGGCGTAGATCGCCTTGATCCCGCCGGGACCCGAGTTCTGCTTCGAGCGGTTCTGCGGCGCGACCGACATCGGGTCGGCGGGCGCCAGGTACGGGCCGCTCGCGGGCGCGCTCGGCGACGGAGCGATGTACAGCGCCGTCGGGGCGTAGACGAATGCGCCGCTGCTCGTGTTGAGCCCGAACGCGAACCGGCGGCTGCCGGGGGTGAACACGCCGGTGGCGGCGCCGAGCTGGGCGCCCGAATTGACGATCTTCGCGAGCTGGGTGAGCGAGTGGCCGCGGGCGGGCGGGAACTCAGACGCGGTCGGGCGCTCGGCCGCCGCGAGGTCGTCGACGGCGGGGGGTGGGCCCGCGGTGGTGTGCGCCTGGGTCTGCGTCTGCGTGCTCGCGCTCGTCGTGCTCGAGTGCGTGCTGCTGGATCCGCAGCCGGCAAGCGCGAGGACGGCGAGCGTTAGCGCGCCGGCGGCGGCGGCGCGGCCGCGGGGCGGGACGAGCATCGGCGGAGGGTAGCGACGACGTGGTCTTCGGCGCGCCGGACCCGGCTCGCTAGTCGCGGGCTCGCTCAGGGGCGAACCGATAGCCGATGCCGAAGTGGGTGTGGATGTAGGACCAGTCGGGGCACGCGGCGTGAAGCTTCAGCCGCAGCTTGCGTACGAACACGTCGACGGAGCGGTCCCGGTAGGCCATCCGCCGATGCCACACCAATTCGTACAGGTCGGTCCGCGGAACCACGCGATTACGGCGCTCTGCGAGCGCGACGAGCAGCTGGCACTCACGCGCGGTCAGCTCGAGCGGGCGCCCGTCCACGAGCACCTGCGAGCCGCTGGGCCGGATCTCCAGATTCGCGCACCGCAGCGCGTGCTGGCTGGGCCTGATCCCCGAGGCGGCGCTCGATGTCACGGCCACGGACGCTACGTCTAGCCGGGCCCGATCCAGTGAACACCGAGTGATCCAGTGGAAAAGATCCTGCGGCCGGGCCTCCGATCTGGCGGCCGCTCGGAAATCGTTGCCCGCACACTCGTTTTGCCGCGTTTTCCGTGTAAAGATCCTGTGACCAGGGACTTCGCGGGCGGCGTGCGTGCTTTGCGTGCTTTAGAGTGCCACCCATGTCGCCCGATGCGAGCGACGCGCACACCGGGGCGCAGTCGGCTCCGCAGCGCTCGCGCAACCGGCTCCGGCTGGCGGTCATCGACCGTGATCCCGGATTCATGCAGGTGCTCGCCAACCGCCTCGACACGCTCGGGTGGGATCACCGTTCGCTGTCGAGCGCGGTGACCGCCGACGCGCTGGTCGCGATGCGGCTGAATGCGCTGGTCGTCGACCTAGCGGTGCTCGGGCCGGGCAGTTGGGAGTACCTCGAGCGCGTGTGCGCGCGCCTGCCCGGCCTTGCGGTGATCGTCTGCACAGGACAGTCCTCCGTCGCCCAGCGGGTGCGGGGCCTCCGTCTCGGCGCCGATGCGTGGATGACGAAGCCGTGCCACGCGGAGGAGCTGATCTGCATCATCGAGGCGGCGATCCGTCGCCACCGGCGCAACGAGATGCCGGAAGTCGAGGAAGCTGCCGAGGTCGGCGAGATCACCGTCCGGCGCGATCTCTACCAGGCGTACGCCGGCGAGGCCAGCCTCGAGCTGACGGCCCGCGAGTTCGAGATCCTCCACCTCCTCTCGCAATCGGACCGCGTGCTGCGCCGCGAGGAGATCTACGAGCGCGTGTGGGGCTACGCGATGGCGCACGGCGATCGGTCGGTGGATGTGTTCGTCCGCAAGCTTCGCCAAAAGCTCCGCTCAGCATCGCCCGAATGGAGTTACATCCACACGCATTTCGGGGTCGGTTACCGATTTGCCCCTGAGCGCGATCGCCCCGGCGAGCGCGACGGCGGAGGCGCGGACGCTGTGCTCGTCGCGATCTCCGAGCCGACCGACGGCGACGCCGAGATCAGTGGGGCTCACGCCGAGCCCGCCCTCGCCGGTTGACGGCCGCGTAACAAGTTCTTCACATTCCGGTCACGACTCGGTAACGCCTGGCTGAGCAGGCGCGAGCAGCATGGGGAGGCCAGGTATGTCAGCCACCTCGCCAATCCCGTCCACGGATCCGCCGCGCGCGCCGCAGTCCGCTGCGCCGCGCCAGGAGGTGCTGGAGATCGGGCCGCTAGAGATCCTCCCTGAGGAGCATCTCGCGCGCGCCGGCGGCCGGCCCCTGATGCTCTCGATCCGCGAGCTGCGGCTGCTGACGGAGCTCGCCCGCCGGGCCGATCGGATCATGGCCCGCGACGAGCTGTTCAGCCTCGTCTGGGGTCGCGAGATGCGCGCCGGTGACCGCTCGGTCGACGTCTACGTCCGCAAGCTCCGGGTGAAGCTCGAGCGGGCGCTCCCAAGCTGGCGCTTCATCCACACGCACTTCGGGTTCGGCTACCGGTTGACAGCGGAGCGCCAACAGGGAAGCAACGATGCGTTCACAACCGGTTAACACCTTGACGGCGGGATCCACCGAGACTCCCGGGACATCAAAGT
The DNA here is from genome assembly GCA_963712675.1 of uncultured Solirubrobacteraceae bacterium. GTDB lineage: Bacteria > Actinomycetota > Thermoleophilia > Solirubrobacterales > Solirubrobacteraceae > Palsa-465. The sequence continues at coordinate 220,676 of CAVQJF010000006.1, read as the reverse complement.
GAAGGAGAAAACGTGAAGACATTCAGCGCTATCGCGGTTGCGATCGCGGCATCAATCGGGCTCGCGGCGTGTGGTTCCAGCTCGAGCTCCTCGAGCAGCTCGACGGCGGCTGCCGGCGGCTCGAGCTCAACGACGACAAGCACCAGCTCAGGCGGTGCCGCCACGATCAACGGGGCCGGCTCCACGTTCGCCGCGCCGATCTACGCGCAGTGGGGTCAGAACCTCTCTTCGCAGGGCCTGACCGTGAACTACAACCCGCTCGGCTCGGGCGCCGGGATCGCCGGCCTGCAGGGCTCGACGATCGATTTCGCGGGCTCGGACCCGGCCGAGAAGTCGACCGAGATCTCCGCCGGCAAGGGCCCCGTGCTCCAGTTCCCGATCGGGTTCGGCGCGATCACCGTGTCCTACAACCTCTCGGGCGTCTCGAGCGGGCTGAAGCTCGACGGCAAGACGCTCGCAGAGATCTTCCTCGGCACGATCAAGACCTGGAACGACCCGGCGATCAAGGCGCTCAACCCGGGCGTCAGCCTGCCGAGCACGTCGATCACGGTCGTCCACCGGTCGGACTCGTCTGGCACGACCAAGGGGTTCGTCACGTTCCTCGCCGACTACGACCCGCAGTGGGTCAAGGTCGCCGGCGTGCCCGATAAGACCGCCAAGTGGCCGGTCGGGACTGGCGCCCCGAAGAACGCCGGCGTCGCCGCCGCGATCCAGCAGACCCCTGGCGCGATCGGGTACGTCGAGCAGGCGTACGCGCTCCAGCACGGGTTCCACACCGCCGCGATCAAGAACGCGAAGGGCAAGTTCGTCCCGCCGTCGCTCGCGGCCGCCTCGGCAGCCGCCGTGGGCATCCCCGTGCCAGCGAACCTGGCGATCTCGACGATCAACTCGCCCAATGCGGCGGCCTACCCGATCACCTCGCAGACGTTCGTCGTGATCTACAAGGACATGTGCAAGGCGGGTCGGTCCTCGTCGGCCGCCTCGGGCGTCAAGAAGTTCCTCACCTACGGCCTCGCCGCCGGGCAGAAGGTCGAGTCGCAACTCGACTACGCGCCCCTGCCGGCGCCACTGCTCGCCAAGGACGTTGCGCAGCTCAGTCAGATGCAGTGCAACGGCTCACCGGTGTCGTAAGCGAGTAAGTGGAAGCAAGCGCAAGCACGCTAGGTGGCGGCCGCTCGGTTCTCGAGCGGTCGCCGCTCAGCCGCCTACCAGACCGGGTCCTGAAGTTCGGGCTCGCCGGCATCGCGGCGGGCGTGCTCGCGCTGCTCGCCGCCTTCTTCGCGGTGCTGATCGCGCAGTCCTCGAGCGCGTTCAGCCACATCGGCATCTTCGGCTTCCTGTTCCACAACAATTTCGACGTCTCCCAGCTCCAGCCAGGCTCGGCCTGCGCGATCGGCAAGGGCTGCTCGTTCGGCATCTGGCCGATGCTCCTCGGGACGCTTCTGTCGGCCGGCATCGCGATGGTCATCGGCGTGCCGATCGCCGTCGCGACGGCCCTCTACATCACCGAGCTGTGCCCGCGCCGTGTCCGCGGGCCGCTATCGCTGCTCGTCGATCTGCTGGCCGCGGTCCCGTCGGTCGTCTACGGACTGTGGGGCTTCCTCGTCCTGGCGCCGAAGCTCCGGGGGTTCCAGCAGTTCCTCGCGGACAAGCTTTCGTTCCTGCCCTTCTGGGCCGGCCAGGTCGCCGGACCGAGCTACTTTCTCTCCGGGCTGATCCTGGCGATCATGATCCTGCCAATCGTCTCGGCGATCGCGCGCGAGGTGATCGCGACCGTGCCTCAGGAGCACAAGGAGGCCGCGCTGGCGCTCGGCGCGACGCGCTGGGAAATGATCCGGACCGCGGTGCTCCCGTACTCGCGCGCCGGGATCACCGGCGGCGCGATGCTCGGGCTCGGCCGCGCGCTCGGCGAGACGATCGCCGTCGCGTATGTGATCGGCGGCTCGGTCACGCTTCCGCATTCGATCTTCGAGCAGGGGAATTCGCTCGCGGCCGTGATCGCTCTGAACTTCGGAGAGGCGGAGAGCACGCCGCTGTACAAGTCTTCGCTGATCGCGGCGGGCCTCGTCCTGTTCGTGCTGACGCTGCTCGTCAACCTGGTCGCGCGGCGCTACGTCGTCCGCGCCTCGCGCCCAGGGTCCGGTGGCGGCGGCGCGGCCGGGCGCTGGCTGCGACGCGACCGCGGTGAGCCGGCAGTCGCCGAAGCTGCGGCCGGGGCGGTGAGCGGAGCGTGAACGAGCTGCCGCCGATCAGCCCCAGGCGCCGGCGCACCGACCGGACCATGCGCGTTCTGATGGGCACCGGGACCGGAATCGCGCTCATCCCGCTCGTGCTCATCCTCTACTACCTTCTGCACAAGGGGCTTGGCTCGTGGTCCGGGCACTTCTTCACGAGCGATCCGAACGGCAACCAGTGCGGCGTGCCGCTGCCGGGCCAGAAGGCGACGGCGTGCGACATCGGCGGGATCCGCAGCGCGCTGCTCGGGACGGTCGAGCTCGTCGGTGTCGCGACGGCGCTGGCGGTGCCGACGGGGATCGGGGTCGCCCTGTACCTGACGGAATACGGCAAAGAGTCGCGGTTCGCGAACGCGGTGCGGTACTTCGTCGACGTGATGACCGGCGTGCCCTCGATCGTGTTCGGCCTGTTCATCTTCATCGTGCTGATCCTCAGCCACGTGGGTGGCGATGCGATCGGCTGGAAGGGAGCGCTGGCGCTGGCTCTGTTGATGCTTCCGATCGTGACCCGCTCGGCGGAAGTCGTGCTCAACCTTGTGCCATCTTCGCTCCGGGAGGCGGCGCTCGCACTGGGCGCTCCGCGGTGGCGAGTGGTGACCCGAGTCGTGCTGCCGACCGCCGGCTCTGGCCTGATCACCGGTTCGCTACTCGCGATCGCGCGCGGCGCCGGCGAGACGGCGCCGCTGCTGTTCACGATCGGTGCGGCACATGTTCTGACCGGCAACCTCTCGCAGCCGATGAACACCCTGCCGACGCAGATCTTCTCCGACCTTGGCTCCGGCACCACTCCAACCTATGACCGCGCATGGGGTGCAGCGCTTACGCTTGTAGCCATGATCCTGCTGCTGAACCTGATCGCGCGATTCGCTTCCCGAAGGAGCCGCCTGGCATGATCCCCCCAGACACCACGAGCAAGGAAACAGTCGTGTCTACGTCCGACAGCCCGTCCGAACAGGAGACGTCCTCCGAGGCGCGCGCCGTGCAGGAGCCGCGCGCGAGTACCGGCGGCCACGACGTCATCCTGACCGACCTGCACGCGTACTACGGCGAGCAGCACGCGGTCCGGGGCGTCAACATCGAGTTTCCGGCCAACGAGGTGACGGCGATCATCGGGCCGTCCGGATGCGGCAAGTCGACGATGGTCCGCTGCATCAACCGAATGCACGAGGAGATCCCCGGCGCGCGGGCCGAGGGCAGCGTCACGCTCGACAAGCTGGATGTCTACGCCGAGGGCGTCGACGTCACGTCGGTGCGCCGGCTGATCGGGATGGTGTTCCAGAAGCCGAACCCGTTCCCGACGATGTCGATCTTCGACAACGTTGCGGCGGGGTTGAAGTTGACGGGCACCAAGAGTGAGAACCTGCGTGAGCGGGTCCACAAGTCGCTGCGCTCGGTTGGGCTCTGGAATGAGGTCAAGAACCGGCTGAACGAGCCCGGGATCGGTCTGTCCGGCGGCCAGCAGCAGCGGCTCTGTATCGCGCGGACGATCGCCGTCGAGCCCGAGGTGATCCTGATGGACGAGCCGTGCTCGGCGCTCGACCCGGTGGCGACGCTGAAGATCGAGGAGCTGATCGACGAGCTCAAGGAGCGCTACACGATCGTGATCGTGACGCACAACATGCAGCAGGCCGCGCGGGTCGCGAACACGACTGCGTTCATGCTGTCCGGAGAGCTGGTGGAGCACGCGCCGACAAACGACATCTTCACGAAACCCATGGACGAGCGGACGGAGCGCTACGTAACTGGGAAGTTCGGGTAGGCGTCCGGCATGCAGGAAACCAGGCATCAATTCCGTGAGGCGTTGAAGGAGCTCGAGGCGCAGACGCTCGGAGGCATGGAGATGGTCGTCCAGCAGCTCGATCGGGCGCTGGAGTCGATCAGCTATCAGGACGTCGAGCTCGCCGGCATGGTCGTCGCCGACGACGACCGGATCGACGGTCGCTATCTGGAGGTGCATCAGGGCGTCCTGTCGCTGCTGGCGCGCCAGGCGCCGGTCGCGACCGATCTGCGGATCGTGGCGGCGCTGCTGCACATGATCCGGTGTGTCGAGCGGATGGGCGACCAGTGCGTCAATATCGCGAAGCTGGTGCCGCTGTCGGGGTATGAGGCGCCGAAGGACAAGGACATCCTTGACGCGATCGAGCGGATGGGGGTGCTCGCTCGCTCGCAGGTATCGCAGGCGAAGGAGGCATTCGCGTCGCGCAACGTCGAGCTCGCCCAGGACCTTGTCCGCCAGGACGCCGAGATCAACCGGCTGAACCGTGACATCTTCAAGCGGGCGGTCGAGGTCGGCGACGACCTCGACGTGCGCGAATGGGCGATGTTCATGATCCTGGTGGCGCGGTGCCTCGAGCGGGTCGGCGACAACACCGTCGACATCGCTGAGCAGGTCGTGTTCGTCGTCACCGGGCTGTTCCGCGAGATGGCGGACGCCTCGCAGCCGGCAACCTGACGTCGCTCCGGGTGAGTGGCGTCGCTCCGGCTGGGCCGCGCAACAAAAAGGGCCGGCAGCACCAGGCGGCCGACCCTTTCGAACAGAGAGAGAGATCTGCAGGCTAGGGAAGAAAAGCCCGCTCCGTGTGACTATTCGATGTTCACCGGCGCGTAAAGCCTGACTTGGTCGGTCTTCCCCTTCAGGGTGACGCCGCTCCGTTCGACGAGCTCCGGGTGGCCGGGGCGCAGAAGCTCCTTCGTGCGCTCTGCGAGCAGCACCGTATCGCCCGTCTCGCGCGTCGCCGCCTCGGCCCGTGCAGCGACGTTGACGGCGTCGCCGATCACACCGAACTCGAATCGGCCGGCGCCACCGATGTTGCCGGCCACGACCCGGCCGGTGTTGAGCCCGATGCCGACGCTCAGCTCGCCGCGCTGCTCGCCGACCGCTCTGGCGATCTCGAGCGCTGCGGCGAGCGCCTGATCGGCGTGGTCGGGCTGCTTGTTCGGGGCGCCGAACACGGCCATCAGTCCGTCACCGACAAACTTGTCGACGCGACCCCCGTGCGCGTGGATGATCGGCACGACCGTGTCGAACAGGCCGTTGATCGCGGCGACGACGCCCTGCGGCGGCGTCCGTTCGGCGAAGGCGGTGAACTTGCGGACGTCGATGAACATGATCGTCACCTCGACCTCCTCGCCCGCGAGATCGGTCCCCTCGCTGAGCACGTGTTCGGCGACGTCTGGGTCGACGTAGGTGCCGAACGCCTCGCGGATCCGCTCGCGCTCGGCGAGACCGGCGACCATCTCGTTGAAGCCGAGCTGCAGCTGGCCGACCTGCGAGCCGTCGTAGACCGGGACGCGAACGTCGAAGTCGCCGCCTTGCACCTTTGCCAGCGCGCGGCGGACCGAGCCGATCGGATCGGCCGTCGTGCGCGCCGCGACGGTCACAGCGAGCAAGCCGACGGTGATCCCGACCCCGCCCAGCACGACCATCGTGATGCCGAGATGCGCCCGGGTCGATGCGGGATCGCCCGTCAGCGCGAGGATCCCGATCGCCACCACGCCGAGCATCGGCAGCCCGGTGCCGAGCGCCCACGCGAGCAGCGCCCGCGTCGTGACTCCGGGCACCGCAATCAAGCTGGGGACGCCGTTGGCCAGCGCGCGTGCGGCGGCGCTGCGCAGGATCCGCTCGGTCAGCAGGTACGCGCAGGCGGCGGTCACGAGGCCCGTGATCGCGACCACGATCACGACGCGCACGCCGAGCTGGGCCGAGTAGGTGAAGTTGAGCACGCCGAAGACCGCCGCGCCGCCGAACCACAGCGCGACCTGGAGCACGAACAGCCGCACCGGGGCGTACAGCACCAGGCGGATCTCGGCGGCCGTCGCCGGGCGCTCCTGCACCAGCCAATTGCGGAGCGCGAGCAGGCGCCGGGTCCCGAGCAGCACCCCGACCGGGACCGCGAACGCCACGTACCCAATGGTGACCAGCGCGTTGACGAGCTCGATGTGGCTCGTGTGGCGTCCGAGGTTCGGCACCGGGATCGCGAACAGCGCGATCACGAGCACGGCGCCGGCGCCGATCAGGTTCGTGACGACGATCACGAGCGTCGTCACGAACCGACCGTACCTCGCCATCTCGCGCCCGGATAGGTCGCCCTCGCCCGGGCGGATTAGCTCCGTCAGCCCCGCGCGGAGGGTGGCGGCGAGCGTGGCGGGGCGTGCAGACATCGCGCTGCGACCCTATCCGCTGGCGCACCGGCGGTCGGTGAGGTTTAGACACGGGGCCAATGACCGCTCGCCGGCCACGGCCTAACTTTCGGCCATGCATACGAGGCCGCCCCAGATCGTGGCGTTCGGTGGTGGCGGCTTCTCGATGGAGTGGGGGAACACGCTGCTCGACGACTACGTCCTGCAGCTGACCGGCGTCGCCCGACCGCGAGTCTGCTTCCTGCCGACCGCGTCGGGCGACGCTGATCACTACGTCGTCCGCTTCTACCGCGCGTTCCCAGCCGGCCGCTGCGAGCCGTCGCACATCTCGCTGTTCCGGCGCGAGACGGGCGTCGGCGATGCGCGCGCGCATCTGCTCGCGCAGGACCTCGTGTACGTCGGAGGCGGCAGCCTCGTGTCGCTGCTCGGGACCTGGCGCGCGCATGGGATCGGGGAGGCGTTACGGGAGGCGTGGCAGGCGGGCGTCGTGCTGTGCGGCGGGTCGGCGGGATCGCTGTGCTGGTTCGCCTCGGCGCTGAGCGCGTTTCACGAGGGGCCGGCGCGGTGCATCGAGGGCCTCGGCTTCCTGCCCTGGAGCAACGCCGTCCACTACGACGAGGAGCCCGGCCGCCGAACCGCCTTCCACGACGCCGTGATCGCGGGGCTGCCGCCCGGGTACGGCGTCGGCGACGGGGCGGCGCTGCGCTTCGTCGGCGTCGAGCTCGACGAGGTGGTGTCGTCGCGCGCGGGCGCGCGCGCGACGTACGTCTGTGCGGACGTCCGCGCGGACGGGGAGCGCGGGGTGAGCGAGCGCGAGCTGCCCGTGCGCTACCTGGGGGCACCTGCTCCGGCGATGGCGGGGGCGGTCGCGGCGTGATCCTCGCGATGGGCGGGGGCGGGTTCACGATGGCCGAACGCAGCCCGGCGCTCGACCGCTTCGTGCTCGAGCTGACCGCTGCCCCCGTGCCCCGGATCTGCTTCATACCGACCGCCAGCGGCGACCCGCGCGAACAGGTGACCCGTTTCCACGAGCGGTTCGGGGCGTGGCCGTGCGAGCCGAGCGTGCTGTCGCTGTTCCACCTCGGCGAGAGCCGCCTGGACCCGATCGAGCATCTGCTGGCGCAGGACGCGATCTACGTCGGTGGCGGCTCGATGCGGAACATGCTCGCGATCTGGCGCGAGCACGGGATCGACGAGGCGCTGCGCGTCGCCTGGCATCGCGGCGTCGTGCTGGCGGGCCTGAGCGCCGGCGCGATGTGCTGGTTCGAGGGTGGCGTCTCGATGAGCGGCGGCGCCCCCGAGCCCGTCGGTGGCCTCGGCCTGCTGCCGGGGAGCTTGTCGGTGCATCTGGACGGCGAAGGTGAGCGGCTCCCGGTCTACCGGGCGGCCGTCGGGTCCGGCGCGCTGCCGGCCGGCTACGCCGTCGACGACGGCGCCGCGCTGCTGTACGTCGGGACGCGCCTCGCCGAGTGCGTCGCGTCGCATGCCGGGGCCCGCGTGGTGCGCGTCGATCCCGACGGCGAGGGCGGTGTTCGCGAGCTGCCGCTGCCGGTCAGGCTGCTGCCGGGCGCATCGCACCGAGCCGTCGATCGGGACGAGCCGTACGGGGTGTCGGAGCTGCGGGCCCTGCGCGCGGGGCGGCATCGCTGGGACTGACCCCGGCACTCTGGCGGCGTCAAAAACGGTGCAGTGAAAAGGACAGCAGGTGAGGCCGCCCCGAACTCCGCCCTGGCATGGTTGCGACTGAGGTTCCTGCCGCTGTGAGGTTGTCGCGTAAGGCGTGCCGCGGCACGAGCGCCCGGATAGCTCTCGACCTGGCAGCCCGGCCACGGATGGGCGCCAGAGCGCCCTTTTGTGGCCGGTCTCATCGAATTCGGCTGGCAGCCCGGCCACGGATGGGTGCCAGAGCGCCCATTTGTGGCCTGCCTCACGGATCGGGACGTTCACGGTACGTGACATCTCGAGGGCGGTAATGGTTTGTCACACGTTGACAACGCTCCAGGTTCACAGGCGGCTCTTAGCCGGATACAACCTCGATACGAACCCGAGCCGCGACCGAAGTTTCCGCCGCTACCGGCAGAAACTTCAGTCTCGACCAACAGAAACGCCTGCGCACCCCACAACGACGGTTCTCATGGAATCCGGTGCGTTATCGGAGCGGGCCACCCCACCCACCCCTTAAATGCGCAGTTTTCTCGCCACGAAGTTCGCCCGAGCGCTCAGCGAGGCCGCCCCGAAATCCGCCTCGGCGAGGTCGCAACCGAAGAAACCTCCGCCACACGGAGGAAACCTCAGTCGCAACACCGGATCGCCGTAGCCCACCCTATAAGCACAGGTTTCATGGAATCCGGTGCGTTACCGAAGCGGGTCACCTGTCCTCCCCTTCAATGCCCAGTTTTTCTCGCCACGAAGTTCGCCCCAGCACTCACCCGAGGGGCGGCCGCGGCAACGGCGCGGCCGCGGCTAGGTCGGCTCGCGCCGGCGGACCACGAGTAGCGCGCCGGCGGTCGCGACCGCCGCCAGCACGAGCACGATCACCACGAGCGTCTTGGTGCTGCTGCCGCCGCCCCCTGTGGCACTCGACGTCGCGCGGACACCAGAGAGCGGATGGCCGGCCGCGGCGGCCAGCTTGACGACGGCGGTCAGGGCCGCCTTGGCGAGGTCGTCGCTCGTGCCGCCGGCGGGCAGCGGGAGCTTTGGGGCGGCCGCCGTCGCCGCCGGGGGGAGCCCCTCGACGCCGTAGCCGGTCTTCATCACGACCAGCAGCAGCTGCTTGCCCTGGAAGCTGATCTCCTGGTCGAGGAAGTGGGCGTATTGCTGCGGCTTGCCGAACAGCTCCGGGATCACGCCGAGGTCGATCCCCGACTCGATCAGCGCGACCTTGATCGGAAAGTGGGCGCGGCTGGCCGCTGCCGTCGCGTTGTTGAGCGATGTCTGGAGCGCCTTCGAGGTCGGGCTGTAGGAGTAGAAGACGTTCTGGCCGAGCAGCACGTCGCTGGCCGGGTCGCCGTCGCCGAGCGCCGCCGGCGCGAGCAGCGAGAACGCGGCGAGGGTGGCGGCGAGGACCGCGGCGACGAGCGCGATGGGGACTGCGGCGAAGAGCGCAGTTGGAACTGCTGCGAGGCGGGGTCGCACCGTGCCTCAGGGTAGCCGGATGTGGTCAATCGCTGGACGCAGGGCCCGTCTCGGCTTAGCGTTACGGGGGCGTGAGCAGCAACGTCCTGATCGACCGCCTGCAGTTCTCGCTGACAGCCACATTCCACTACATCTTCCCGATGTTGACGATGGGGCTGGCGCTCCTGATCGTCTACCTCAAGACCGTCAGCTACCTCGGCCGGGAGGACCATCGGATACGGCTGTTCCGCAAGACCGAGGAGGACCGCCAGGCGTACGAGTCGGCGGCTCGCTTCTGGGCGAAGATCTTCGCGGTCAACTTCGCGGTGGGAGTGGTTACCGGGATCCCGCTCGAGTTCGAGTTCGGGACCAACTGGGGGAAGCTGTCGAACTACGCGGGCGGTGTGATCGGGCAGCTGCTCGCGCTCGAGGGCGTGTTCGCGTTCGTCCTCGAGTCGGCGTTTCTCGGCATCTTCCTCGGCGGTCGCGAGCGGGTCAGCGCCCGCGTGCACTGGATCTCGTCCTGGGCGCTGTTCATCGGCTCATGGCTGAGCGGGTTTTTCATCATCGCCGCGGATGCTTGGATGCAGCATCCGGTCGGCTACGGCGGCAGCGGTAAGGCCGTCCACCTGACGTCGTTCTGGAAGCTGATCACGAACCCGTGGCTCGGATGGCAGTTCGCCCACAACATGAGTGGAGCGGCGATGACCGGGGCGTTCGTGATGGCGGCGATGGGGGCGTGGTACCTGCTCAACGGCAAGCACCAGCGGTTCTCGCGGATCTGCCTGAGCGTCGGCGTCACCGCTGCGCTGATCACGACCACGCTGCAGATCTTCCCGACCGGCGACCAGCAGGCCGCCAACGTGTTCCACTATCAGAGGCCGACGTTCGCGGCGATGGAGGGGGTCTTCAAGACCACGAGCGGAGCGCCGCTGGTGATCATCGGCAACCCGAACACGCAGACGCGTCAGCTGGAATCGACGCTCGCGCTGCCGAAGTTCCTGTCGTTTCTGACGTCGCACCATTTCGCGACGACGATCACGGGCCTCGACAGCATCCCGACGAATCGATGGCCCGATTCGGTCCCGCTCGTCTACTACGCGTACCACATCATGGTCGGGCTCGGGACGCTGCTGTCCGCGCTCGCCGTGATCGCGGCGTTCCTGCTGTGGCGCGGCAGGCTGTTCTCGAACCGCAAGGCGCTGTGGGCGCTGATGTGCGCGTTCCCGTTCGTCTACATCGCCAACATCGCGGGCTGGGTGACGGCCGAGACGGGCCGGCAGCCGTGGGTCGTGTTCGGGCTGCTGCGAACGTCCGCGGCGGCCTCTCCGGCCCACAGCGTGCCCGCCGGCACCGCGATCTTCACGTTGCTCGGCTTCAGCGGCCTGTACCTGATGATCTCGATCGTCTATCTGCTGTTGATCGTGCGGATCGTCGCGCGCGGCCCCGATCCGGAACCTGCGCTGGTGCCCGCGTAATGGGCACCGTGTGGTTCATCCTGCTCGCCGGCGTGATCGCGCTGTACGTCGTGCTCGACGGGTTCGACCTCGGCGCGGGGGCGCTCTACTACGCGCTCGGCAGGACGCCCGCGGAACGCGACCGGATCACGAACGCGATCGGGCCCGTCTGGAACGGCAACGAGGTGTGGGTGATCGTGGCCGGCGGGGTCCTGTTCCTGGCGTTCCCAAAGGTTTACTCCGGGGCTCTGAGCGGACTCTACTTCGGGCTCATCATCGTGCTGTGGCTGCTCGTCGGGCGAGGGCTCGCGCTCGAACTGCGCCACCACGTCGACCATCCGCTGTGGCATCAGGCGTGCGATGCGGTGTTCTGCCTGGCGTCCGCGGCGCTCGCGTTCGTGCTCGGGGTCGCGCTCGGAAATGTCGTACGCGGCGTCCCGCTCGGCAGCGACGGCTTCTTCCAGCTGACGCTGTTCCACATCCTCAACTGGTACTCGATCCTCGTCGGCCTGCTGGCGCTGCTCGTGATCTGCGGGCAGGGCGCGAGCTTCCTCGCGCTGCGGGCCGAGGGCGAGCTTTCAGACCGCGCCGCGCGGTGGTCGCGCCGGCTGCTGCCGGCTCAGCTCGTGGCGAGTGTCGCGATGATCGGCCCGACGTACGCCGTCCGCCACCACATGCTGACCGTGTTCGGCCATCACCCGTGGGCCCTGATATTCCCGCTCGTCGGGGTGGCGGCGCTGGTGGTGGCGATCACATCACAGGTGCGCGGCCTTCGCGGCCGCGCGTTCGCCGCCAACTCGGTCGCGGTCGGAGGTCTGCTCGCGACGATGGCCGCGGGCGTCTACCCGTGGCTGCTGCCGGCGCGCCAGGGGCGGCCGTTCGGGCTCAACGTCGACAATGCGGTCGCAGCCCACCACGCGCTCGTGATCGCGCTCGTCTGGTTCCCGATCGGGATCGGCCTCGGGATCGGGTACTCCGTATTCGCCTACCGCCTGCTGTTCCGCTCGCCCCGGGCCTGAACGACGCATAGTTCTTCCCGCTGTACGGCGGAAACTGTGCGTAGCGGCGACTGCAGGCGGCAGCTACGTTGTCGGCGCGGGCGTGGGCGCCGGGGAGACCGCCAGCTCGCGCCGCTCGGTCGCGAGCTCGACCTGCTCGGGCGCGCCGCCGAGCTCGTCCCAGCGTGTGGCGACTTCGCCGGCGAGGTTGTCGAGGTCCTCGTCGGAGTGCAGCGGGTCGTGGTGGAACAGCAGCAGCCGCTCGGCGTCCACGCGGCGGCCGAACTCGAGCGCGTCGGACATCGGCGAATGGCCCCAGCCGAGATGGTTGGGGTACTCGCGGTCGGTGTACTGGCAATCGTGGATCAGCATCGAGGCGCGCCGGCCGAGCTCGAAGCCGGAGATCCAGTCGTCGTCCAGCTGCGCGAGGGGCGCGCCGAGGCCTGGCTCGTGATCGGGGATGTAGCAGAGCGACGCGTCGTCGGCGGTGATCCGGTAGCCGAGTGTCGGGCCACGGTGGTTGACCGACTGGGCCTGGATCCGCGCCGAGCCGATGTCCCACTCGAGCGGCTCGGCCTCGCGGAAGGAAACGAGCGACGGCAGCTCGCGGACCTCGACCGGCGCCAGCGGCGCGGATATGTAGCGCGCGATGCGATCGCGCAGCGACGCCTCGGGTGACGCCGGGCCCCAGATGATGATCTCCGACTCGGGGCGGAAGGCCGGGGCGAAGAACATCAGCCCCTGGATGTGATCGAGGTGAAGGTGGGTCAGCAGGATGTTGATCGGCTGCTGAATTGACTCCTGCGCACCCAGCGCCAGGCCGAGGTTGCGGATGCCCGTGCCGGCGTCGAGGATCAGCGTGCCCCCGTCGTCGAGCGTGACCTGCACGCACGACGTGTTGCCGCCGTAACGCATCGTCTCCGGCCCCGGCGCTGGAATCGATCCGCGTGCCCCCCAAACCTTGATCTTCATGTCTGGGCCTCTCTCTGTTCGTCGGTCACCGGCCAGAAGATTACGATCGCGCCGCTCGCGCCTCCCGGCCCGACGATCGGAATCGCGCTCGCGGCGATGTCGTAGTGCTCTCCGTGCGCGCCCCCGATGCGGAAGTTGCCGTGATAGGGCCGGTTCTCGCGGAGCGCCACGGTGGCGGGTATCTGGTCGTATGGGATCGGCTTGTCCTCGCCGTCAAACGGGCCGAACTCAGCCGTCCACATGTTCGCCTGCATCGTCCCGGTCTCCTCGAAGCGGCGCCCGAGCATCGCCGAGGCAGCCTCGTTGTAGAACAGCAGCAGGCCGGCCTCGCCGACCAGAAACGCGGGCGTCGAGATGCTCGACAGCAGGTTTCGCGCCAGGATCAGCTCGAGCGGCTTCTGCCCATTCACCGCAGTGCACTCTAATGACGTCCGGCACAGGCCGCGACGGGTGCGAGGCCAACATTGCGGGTTATCCTGCCCGGACAGTGGCCGGCCAAAAATCGAACCGCCGCTCGCGCAAGCGACGAAATCCCGCGAGCGCCCCCAGGGCGGTGCCCTCGCAGCGGCGCGAGCTGCGGGCCGACCGTCAGGTCACCGCCGAGCGCCAACAGCGCAGGAGCCAGAGCCGCTTGGGCGTGCGTGGCGAGCGGCCGCCGAGCCCGTTCGGCGGGCTGCCGGTGTCCGAGGTGATGATCTTCGCCGGCCTCATAGCGCTGATCGTGTGGCTGTTCAACCGCGGGAAGGCGGAGCTGGTCGTCGGCTCGATCGTTTGCGCGCTGGGCGTGATCGAGGTGACCGCTCGCGAGCACTTCTCCGGCTACCGCTCGCACACGACGCTGCTCGCGGCGATCCCCGCGGTCTTGATCGAGGTTGGGCTGTTCACCGCGGGCGTCCGCCCGCGCGAGCGCGCGCTCCTGCTGATCGCGGTCGTGCCGGTGTTCGCGATCTGTTTCTGGCTGCTGCAGAAGCGGTTCAAGACCGCACGGCAGGCTCGGGTCGCGAGGCCTCCGGCGCCATAGAGGTGGCCGCCGGCTGCTCGGCCGGTGCCGTCGGCAGGTGCAGCGTGAACACGGCCCCGCCGTCGGGGGCGTTGCCGGCCGTCGCCTCGCCGCCGTGCTGCTCGGTCACCTGGCGCACGATCGCCAGCCCGAGGCCGCTGCCCTGACTCCCGCGCGCGTGCGAGCCGCGGAAGAAGCGGTCGAACACGTACGGCAGGTCCCCGGGATCGACGCCCGCGCCGTGGTCGCGCACCCGGACGCCATCGGCGTCGACGGTCACCTCGACGGTGCCGCCGTCGAGTGAGTGGCGAGCCGCGTTGTCGAGCAGGTTGTTGACCGCGCGCGCGAGCCGTTCACCGATCCCCTCGACGATCACCGGTTCGAGTCGCGCGGTGAAGATGATGCGCGGAGCGTTACGGCGCGCACGGACGAGCGACTCCTCGACGATCCGATCCAGCCGCACATCCTCGGACTCCTCGATCGGCTCGTCGCCGCGCGCGAGCTCGATCAGGTCGCTGACGAGCGCGCTCAGCTCCTCGCTCTGCTCGACGACGTCGTCGAGCAGCCGGCGCCGATCGTCCTCGCCGAGCTCGCCGCCCGCCAGCAGGACTTCGATGTTCGTACGCAGGCTGGTGACCGGTGTCCGGAGCTCATGCGAGGCGTCCGCGACCAGCCGGCGCTGCGCGCGGACCGACTCATCGAGCGCGTCGCGCGAGCTCTGCAGCCGCTCGAGCATCGAGTTGAAGTTGTGCGCCAGCTGTCCGACCTCGTCGTCGGCGTGGATCGCGAGGCGCGTCGAGAGGTCGTCGGTCTCGCCGATCTCCTGCGCAGTCTGAGCGACCTCTGCAAGCGGCGCCAGCGCCCGGCGCGCCGCGACCCGGCCGAGCGTGGCGGCGAGACCGATCCCCCCGGCGCACAGCAGGATCAGGACGAGCCGGAGGTTGGAGAGGATGTTGTCAACGCCGTCGAGCGGTCGAGCGAGCTCGAGCGCCCCGCCATTCTCGAGCGCGATCACGAGCACTCGCAGATGGCTCCCGGCAACCGTCACATCGCTGCTGTTGCGGTTCGCGCGTCCGACGGCGACCGCCCTCGCGCCCGCCGAGACCGGAAGTGCGATACCTCCGACGAGCGGCTGCACGGCGCCGTCTGTGCCGACGAGCTGCGCGTAGGCGATCGGTCCGCCGGCGCGAGGAGATGGAACCGGCAGGCTGCTGCGGAGTCCGGCCGCGCCGAAGTTCGCAGCGGACGTCGCCTCCGCATTCAGCGCGTCGTCGACCTGCCCGCGCAGCTGGTCGCGGACGACGAGGTAGCAAACGATCGCCGCGATCACGACCGCGACCGCGACCGCCGCCGCGGCCGCCAGCCCGATGCGCTTGCGCAGCGGCATCGGGCTCAATCCCGCAGGACGTAGCCGACGCCGCGGATCGTGTGCAGCAGCCGCGTCTCGCCTTCGGCCTCGGTCTTGCGGCGGAGATAGCCCATGTACACGCCGAGCGCGTTGGATGTCGGCCCGAAATCGTAGCCCCACACGTGCTCGAAGATCGTCGAGCGTGTCAGCACCTGGCGGGGGTGCTTGAGGAACAGCTCTAGCAGCAGGAACTCGGTCTTTGACAGCTCGATCAGGCGATCGCCGCGCCGGACCTCGTGCGCGACGGGGTCGAGCTCGAGGTCGGCGTAGTGCAACGTTTCAGAGTCGACGCCGTCGCCCGAGCGCCTGAGGAGCGCGCGCAGGCGGGCCTGGAGCTCCCGCAGCGCGAACGGCTTGACGAGGTAATCGTCGGCGCCGACGTCGAGACCCTTGACGCGGTCGTCGATCGCGTCGCGGGCGGTCAGCATCAGCACGGGCGTCCGGTCGCCCGCTTGGCGCATCCTCCGGCACACCTCGAGGCCGTCGAGCCGGGGCATCGCGACGTCGAGAATCACGGCGTCGGCGGGACATGTGGCGAGTGCGTCGAGCGCCTCCTCGCCGTCGGCGGCGAGCGCGACGTCGTAGCTGTCGAGCCGCAGCGCGCGCTCAAGCGCCCGCCTTACCGCGGGCTCGTCGTCGACCACCAGAACGCGTGCCATGGTCATGAATGATCGCGCGTACACGTAAAAGTTGGTGAAGAAGCCCGGTGCCGCGCGACGGCAGGCAGAATCAACGGCATGGCGGCCGACAAGCTGCAGCGCTACCGGGGGAAGCGCGATTTCGACGCGACGCCGGAACCGGCCGGTGACGGTTCCCCCGACGCGGGCGCCGGACCGCGGTTCGTCGTCCAGGAGCATCACGCGACCCGCCTGCACTGGGATCTGCGACTCGAGCACGAGGGGGTAGCGGCGTCATGGGCGCTCCCGAACGGGGTTCCCGCCGATCCGGCCGAGAACCGGCTCGCCGTCCACACCGAGGATCACCCGCTCGAGTACCTGGGGTTCGAGGGCGAGATTCCGGCCGGGGAGTACGGCGCAGGCACGATGCGGATCTGGGATCGCGGCACGTTCGAGGTCCATAAGTTCGACGCGCGCAAGGTCGAGGTCACCTTTCACGGCGAACGCCTGCGCGGACGCTATGGCCTGTTCCCGCTCGGGCGCGACCCGAACCGCGGCTCGGGCGGCGACGACTGGATGATCCACCGGATGGATCCGGCGGAGCCGCCGCGCGACCCGATGCCCGAGCGGCTCGTGCCGATGCTCGCGCGGCCCGGAGAGCTGCCCTCGGATGAGCGCGGCTGGTCGTTCGAGGTCAAGTGGGACGGAGTCCGGGCGATCGCCTACCTGCAGCCCGGCCGGCTGAGACTCGAGAGCCGGAACCTGCGCGAGATCACTGACACCTACCCCGAGGTCCGCGGGCTGACCCGCGACCTCGGCATGCGCGACGCCGTCCTCGACGGCGAGATCGTCGCGTTCGACGTCGACGGCAAGCCGAGCTTCGAGCGGCTTCAGCGGCGGATGAACGTGACCGCCTCCGCGTCGGTTCGCAAGCTCGCCGCCAGCACGCCGGTCGTCTACGCGATCTTCGACCTGCTGTACCTCGATGGGCGCTCGCTGCTCGAGCTGCCGTACGTGCAGCGGCGCGCGACGCTCGAGGAGCTGGATCTGAGCGGGCCGGCATGGCGGGTGCCGGCGGCGCACCCGTCGGGCACGGGCGCCCGACTGCTCGAGGCGACCGGCGCGCAGGGCCTCGAGGGGCTCGTCGCCAAGCGGATGCAGTCGAAGTACGAGCCCGGCAGGCGCAACGGCGCGTGGATCAAGGTCAAGCACACGCGACGCCAGGAGTTGGTGATCGGCGGCTGGCTGCCGGGCGAGGGCCGTCGCGCGGAGAGCATCGGGGCGCTGCTGATGGGCCGCTTCGTGGACGGCAAGCTCGTCTACGCGGGCCGCGTCGGAACCGGCTTCACCGAGCAGACGCTGACCGACCTCACGCGCCGGCTGGCGCCGCTCAAGAGGCCGTCGTCGCCGTTCGCCCCGGGTCCGAAACTGCCGCGAGAGGCCTCGTACGTGGAGCCGTCGCTGGTGGCCGAGGTCGAGTTCCGGGAGTGGACCTCCGAGGGCGTGATGCGTGCCCCGTCATACAAGGGGCTGCGCGACGACAAGCCGGCACTGTCGGTCGGTGGCGAGGGCCTCGACGGGCCCGATCCGCTGTTCGACGAGGTCGAGCGGCTGCCGGAGGGCCAGCTATCGGTCGTCACCGACGGCCGGCTGCTGAAGCTCTCGAACTGGGACAAGGTGCTGTTCCCGAAGACCGGCTTTACAAAGGGGGACTTGATCTCGTACTACGCGCGCGTCGCGCCGGCCGTGCTGCCGCACCTCCGCGATCGGGCGCTGACGCTCAAGCGCTACCCCAACGGCGTCGAGCAGCAGTACTTCTATGAGAAGAACTCGCCCTCGCACCGGCCCGATTGGGTCCCGGTGGCGAACATCGGCGGCGTCCGGTACACGCTCGCGCAGGATCGCCCGACGCTCGTGTGGCTCGCGAACCTGGCCGACATCGAGCTCCACACCTCGCTGTCGCTGGCGGCCAAGCCCGAGCGCCCGACGATGCTCGTATTCGACCTGGATCCCGGCGCGCCCGCTGCGCTCCCGGAGTGCTGTGAGGTCGCGCTGGTGCTGCGCGGACTGTTCGAGCAGCTGGGTTGCGTCAGCCTCGCGAAGACATCGGGGTCGAAGGGGCTGCAGGTGTACGTCCCGCTCAACACCCCGGTCAAGTACGAGCAGACCAAGCCGTTCGCCCACCGGGTCGCCGAGGCGCTCGAACAGCGGCTCCCGAAGCTCGTGACCTCACGGATGACCAAGCAGCTGCGAACCGGCAGGGTGCTCGTCGACTGGAGCCAGAACGACGCTCACAAGACGACGGTCACCGTGTACTCCGTGCGCGCGCGCGAGCGGCCGACCGTGTCGACGCCCGTGACCTGGGACGAGGTGGCGGGCTGCAAGGAGGCCGGCGACGGCGATCTGCTGACGTTCGACACCGAAGAGGTGCTGCGTCGCGTCGAGTCCCACGGAGATCTGTTCGCTCCGCTGCTGAGCACGACACAGACGCTGCCCGCGCTCGGTTAGGCTCGCGGCAACCACTTAGGATGGTGGCTCCGATGGATCCGATCACGCTCAGAAACAGATTGCTCGTCGCCACCGGCATGTGGAAAGAGGCGACGGGTGAGGCGCTGCCACGGCTCGAGCCGGGCGACCCAGCCGACCAGATCCAGAGCTTCGAGCTGAAGCTCGTCGACCGACTGTGGGAGAACGCCACCCCGGAGAGCGCCCGCGAGGTCGCCGATCGGACCTGGGACCTGGTCCACGACCGCCCCGACAACGATCCGGTCAAGCGCCGCGTGGTCGAGTGTCACGAGGCGCTCGCGCGGCTGACGCGGCTCGGCGACTGAGCGCGGACGGCCGCCGGCAGGCGGGCTTCGCGGGGCGCGGATCGCCGTAGACGCCGCGCGCCCGCCGAACCTTACGGCGTGCCCTGCGGATTGGACGGATGTTCGATGGCGGGAGTTCCAGGGCACCGTTACTGTGCCCGCGTTACATGGGCGACAGCTGAGGGTCGATGCTGCGTGTGTGACGCATGTGGGGCGCCAGCACCGACCCGTCGTCCGTTCGCTCCTGGTCGTCGCCGCTACTTTGGGGGCAGCGGCGACGGCAGGGGCGCGGCGTCTCTCGCGCGCCGCGCTAAGCGTCCGCGCCGAGCGCCGGAGCCGGAGCCGGCAGCTGCGGCTGCACCACGGGCCGATCTCCGTTCCCGGCTGACTCGCGCGTGAGGCCGGCGGCCGCGTAAGCATCGGCCTCGTCGAGCGTCTCGTGCTCGAGCAGGGCGGCGACGAGCGTATCCAGGTTCGCGCGGTTCCGGCGGATCAGGTCGGTCACCTCGGCGTGCGAGGACTCGACGATCCGGCGCACCTCCTCGTCGACCAGCCGCTGGGTCGCCTCGGAGGTCTCGGACACTCCGGGGAGCAGCGGGCCGAAGCCATCCTGCGGCAGGACCGCGATCGGTCCGATCGTGCGGCTCATGCCCCAGCGCCCGACCATCATCCGCGCGATCCTCGTCAGCTGCTGGATGTCCGACTCGGCGCCCGTCGTCAGATCCCCGAACACGATCTCCTCGGATGTGCGGCCGCCGAGAGCGACCTTGATCTGCGCCAGCAGGTGGCGCTCGTCGTAGTTGAAGCGGTCCGCGTCGGGGGCCGAGAAGGTGACGCCGAGCGCCTGCCCGCGCGGGATGATCGAGACCTTGCGGACGGGGTCGGCGCCGACGGTGAGCATCCCGACGAGCGCGTGGCCGGCCTCGTGATAGGCGGTCCGGCGGCGGTCGTCCTCGGTCAGCATGACCTTCCGCTCTGCCCCGAGCACGATCCGTTCCATCGCGTCGCTGAGGTCCTCGCGGCTGACCGCGACGTGGTTCCGCCTCGCGGCCAGCAGCGCCGCCTCGTTGACGAGGTTCGCGAGATCCGCGCCGACCATCCCCGGTGATGACGACGCCACCGCGCCGAGGTCGACGTCGTCGGCGAGCGGCATCGAGCGCGTGTGGACGCGCAGGATCGCCTCGCGGCCGACGCGGTCGGGCGGCTGCACCGCGACGCGACGGTCGAACCGGCCGGGTCGCAGCAGCGCGGGGTCGAGGATCTCCGACCGGTTGGTCGCCCCGAGCACGATCACGCCCGTGCGCGGATCGAACCCGTCCATCTCGGTCAGGATCTGATTGAGCGTCTGCTCGCGCTCGTCGTGGCCGCCCGAGATGTTGGGACCGCCGGAGGATCGCGAACGGCCGACTGCGTCGAGCTCGTCGATGAAGATGATCGCGGGGGCGGCGGCCTTCGCCTGCGCGAACAGGTCGCGGACGCGCGAGGCACCGACGCCGACGATCATCTCGACGAACTCCGACGCCGACATCTGGAAGAACGGGACGCCCGCCTCGCCGGCGACCGCGCGCGCGAGCAGCGTCTTGCCGGTGCCGGGCAGCCCTGACAGGAGCACGCCGCGCGGGATCCGGCCGCCGAGCTTCAGGTACTTGTCGGGGTTCTTGAGGAAGTCGACGATCTCGGTCAGCTCCTCCTTGGCCTCATCGATCCCGGCCACGTCACGGAACGTGACCGGCTGGTCCGCGGCCTCGACGCGGCGCGCGCGGGAGCGCCCGAACGACATCAGCCCGCCGGCGCCGCCGGAGTTAGCCGCCCGTCGCATCACGAACACGATCAGCAGGATCAGGAAGATCGTCGGGCCGAAGCCGAAGATCAGGCTCTCCAGGAACGACGGGCCGCTGTCGGTCGACTGGGCGTTCTGGACCACATTGTGGTGCTGGAGCAGGGTCTCGAGCGCGGAGTTGTCGGCGAACGACGGGATCTGGGTTGAGAAGTAACGCGTCGGCGGGTTCGACTGGTACTGGAACTGATGCGTGAACGTCCCCTGGACCGAGGCGCCGGTCGAGGAGATCTGGGTCACGTTCCCCTTCGTGACCTGGGCCAGGAACGTGGGGCTGTAGGGGACCCGCACGCGCGCGTTCGGCGAGAGCGCCTGCGAGGAGATCCACAGGTTGAGCGCCAGCAGCCCGACGACGAGCGCCACCACCAGCCAGCGGGGGTTGATTCGCGGCGGCGGCGGCGCGCCCGGCGGCCCGCCTTTGCGACCATCGGGCGCGGGCGTGACACGCCAGCCGGCCGAGGGTGGGTCCCGGGGCGGAGCCGAGCGTCGGTTCTCATCGGCTGCCATTACACGATTGTCTCAAAGCTGGTCACCGGGGCCGGACGGTTTGTCACCTGGCCTCGATCCGGGTGCGAAACGACATCGATCCCTCGACCGTCGCGCCCGCCGCTGACACGCGGTCCGCGAGCCAGCGGTCCGACGTCACGACGCGCACAAGCGCCGGTTGCGGGTCCTTGAGCAGGCGGCGGACGATCTCGTCGTCACCCGCGTCGCGCTTCGGTCGCGGCGCGTGCACGACGTCGATCACGGTCGAGCGGATCGGCGGGCGGGGAGGACGCTCGAACACCACCGTGACGTCCTCGCCCTCGGCCGCGGCCCACCGCTCGAGCTGATCGACGAGCCTCAGCATCGCCGCGTCACGGTCCCGCCACCAGGCGTCCGGGCGCGTACCGATCACGTTCATGCCATCGACGAGCCAGCGCACCGGGGTCTCTCAGTCGTCCTCGGGCCGGCGCCGCTCGTGCTTGCGCTGAGCCTGCCGGCGTTTGGAGTCGAGCCGGCGGCGGCGCGAGGCGTCGGTGGGCCGCGTCGGCCGGCGCGACCGCGCGACCGCGAGCGCTCCGGTCAGCCGCCGCTGTAGCCGCTCCAGCGCCAGCTCGCGATTGCGCGACTGGCTCCGCGCGTCCTGCGCGACCGCGACCACGCGCGGCCCGAGTCTCGCGACGATCCGCCGCTTCTGCTCGTCGCTCAACGCCTCCGACGCCGCGACGTCGAACGACGCCTCGATCCGTGATTCGGTCACGTTCGCGTGCTGACCCCCCGGGCCCGAGGAGCGGGAGGCGCGCACGACGACCTCGCGCAGGGGAACCGCGGCGTGCCGGCCGAGTGGCATCGGATCGTCCATCTCACTGAAAGCATGACCTGTGTCTGGTTTGTGACGGGCACAGCCCTCGCCCACCGCTCGGCCGAGCGCCGTGCTACCGTGCCGCGCCGTAAGGCCGCCAATCAGCGGTAAGAAGCAGGTGCAGGCCCCGGGGTTTCCTCCGCGGTAGCAGCACTTCAAGCCACGGAGGAGAACTCCACATGCCAACAGGCACAGTCAAATGGTTCAGCGACGAGAAGGGCTTCGGCTTCATCACGCCCGATGAGGGCAGCCGCGACCTGTTCGTCCACCATACGAGCATCACGGCCGACGGCTATCGCTCGCTCGCGGAGGGCGCCAAGGTGTCCTACGAGGAAGAGGCCGGCCCGAAGGGGCCGAAGGCAATCAACGTCTCGAAGATCTAGACGTAGATCTTGTAAGGCAGGGGCGCATGCGCCCCTGCCCCGGGGGTGCATGCACCGATCGGTGCTAGCAATGGCCGATTGGGCAACGATCTCCTCGCTGGCCACCGCAGGTGGCACGCTCGTGCTCGCGATCGCGACGTTCGGCTCGATCCGGTCGGCCAACCGCGCCGCGCGTACCGCTGAACGCGCGCTGCTTGCGGGCACGCGCCCGATGCTGGTCCCCTCGCACGAGGACGATCCCGTCCAGCGCGTGATGTTCGGGGACGGCGTGTGGCTGACGGTGCCCGGGCACACGGGGGTGATCAAACGCGAGGGTGAGGGGCTCTACATGGCGTTGGGGATCCGCAACGCCGGCGCGGGGCTCGCGGTCATCCACGGCTGGCGGGTCGAGCCCGGGCCGACCGCAGCGGAGTTCAGCAACGCCGACCCGCTCGTGCAGCCCGATCTCGACGACTTCCGCCACCAAACGCGCGACCTCTACATCCCCGCCGGCGACTCGGGCTTCTGGCAGGGCGCGATCCGCGACCCGAATGACCCGTGGCACCGGCCGCTACTCGATGCCAAGCACTCCCAACGACGGATCATCGTCGACCTGCTGTACGGCGACTACGAGGGTGGCCAGCGGGCGATCGCGCGGTTCACGGTCAACACGGTCGAGAACCGCGAGCTCGAGCCCTATCAGCGGGACGCGAGCGTGGTCCGCTACTGGAATGTCGACGGGGACGACCCGCGGCACGCGTAAACTCTGTGATTGGCGCGGATGACCAAGGTAATTGAAGAACGTGAACGGGTAATCGTGCGTTTCGCCGGCGATTCTGGCGACGGCATGCAACTCGCGGGCAGCCGCTTCACCGATGCGACCGCGGTGGTCGGAAACGACCTCGCGACGCTGCCGAACTTCCCGGCCGAGATCCGCGCCCCGGCGGGGACCCTCGCCGGCGTGTCAGCGTTCCAGATCCATTTCGCCTCCCGGGACATCCTGACCCCGGGCGACGCGCCGAACGTGCTCGTCGCGATGAACCCGGCGGCGTTGAAGGCGAACATGGCCGAGCTCGAGCGCGGTGCGACGATCATCGTCAACGAGGACGCGTTCTCGAAGCGGAATCTGGAGAAGGCCGGCTACGACTCGAACCCGCTCGAGGACGAATCGCTCGCCGCCTTCCGAGTCCACCGGATCCCGATGACGACGCTGACCGCCCGCGCGGTCGAGGGAATGGAAGACGTGACGACCCGCGACGCCGGCCGGGCCAAGAACCTGTTCGCGCTCGGGGTCGTCTCGTGGCTGTATGGCCGCCCGACCGAGGTCACCGAGCGCTGGATCGCCGGGAAGTTCGGCAAGCGGCCCGCGATCGCGAAAGCGAACCTGGCGGCGTTCAACGCCGGCTGGTCCTTCGGCGAGACGACCGAGCTGCTCGACGTCCAGTACCACGTCGCGGCAGCGACGGACGTCGCACCGGGGATCTACCGCAACGTCAACGGGACGACGGCGCTGTCGCTCGGGCTGATCGCGGCGAGCGTCCGCAGCGGGTTGCCGTTGGTGCTCGCCTCGTACCCGATCACGCCGGCCTCCGAGCTGCTGCACGAGCTCTCGCGCCACGCCGACGTCGGGATCACGACGATCCAGGCCGAGGACGAGATCGCCGCCGCTGGGATGGCGCTGGGCGCCGCGTTCGGCGGTCGCCTCGGAGTCACCGCGACCAGTGGACCGGGGATGGACCTGAAGGCGGAGACGATCGGGCTCGCGATGATGCTCGAGCTGCCGATGATCGTCATCGACGTCCAGCGGGCCGGGCCGTCGACGGGGATGCCGACCAAGACCGAGCAGTCCGATCTGCTGATGGCGCTGTATGGCCGCCATGGAGAGAGCCCGCTGCCGGTGATCGCGCCGTCGACGCCGGGTGGGTGCTTCGACGCGGCGTTCGAGGCGGCTGCGATCGCGGTTCGCTACCGCACGCCGGTGATCCTGTTGTCGGACACGTTCCTGGCCTCCTCCTCGGAGCCGTGGCGGGTGCCGTCGGTCGATGACCTCGCCGCGATCGATCCCGCGTTCGCGGTCGCGCCCGGACCCGACGAGGTGTTCCTGCCATACGCGCGCGACTCGCGTGGCGCGCGGCCGTGGGCGATCCCCGGGACTCCCGGGCTCGCACACCGGATCGGCGGCCTCGAGAAGGCCGATCAGACCGGCAACATCTCCTACGACGCGGCCAACCACGCCCGCATGACGGAGCTACGCGCGGCCAAGGTGGCGGGGATCGACGTGCCGCCGCTCGAGGTCGATTCCGAGCCCGGCGCTTCGCTGCTGGTGCTCGGGTGGGGGTCGAGCGAGGGCGCGATCCGGGCCGCGGTGAGGCGCGCGCGGATCGACGGCCACCGCGTCGCGAGCGCGCACCTGCGGCATCTGAACCCGCTGCCCGCTAATACGGGCGACGTGTTGCGGTCGTTCGATCGCGTGCTGGTGCCGGAGATGAACACCGGCCAGCTCGCGCAGGTGCTGCGCGCGAAGTACCTGATCGACGTCGAGTCGTTGTGCAAGGTGCAGGGTCTGCCGCTGTTCACCGGTGAGATCGAGGCTGCGATCGTGGAGCGTCAATGAGCGTCGCCGACCTGACCAAGGCTGACTTCCAGTCCGATCAGGAGACGCGCTGGTGCCCAGGGTGCGGCGACTACGCGGTCCTGTCGGCGGTGCAGCAGTTCATGCCGGAGCTCGGGATCCCGCCCGAGCGGATCGTGTTCATCACCGGGATCGGCTGCGCCGGCCGGTTCGCGTACTACATGGACACGTATGGGATGCACGGGATCCACGGCCGCGCGCCGGCGCTGGCGACGGGGCTCGCGTCGACGCGGGATGACCTCTCGATCTGGGTCGTGACCGGCGACGGCGACTCGCTGTCGATCGGCGGCAACCACCTGATCCATGCGCTGCGGCGCAACGTGCCGGTCAAGATCCTGTTGTTCAACAATCAGATCTACGGCCTGACCAAGGGCCAGGCGTCGCCGACCTCCGGCATCGGAATGGTCACGAAGTCGACGCCGTTCGGGGTCGCTGATCATCCGTTCAACCCGGTCTCGCTCGCGCTCGGCGCCGAGGCGACGTTCGTCGCGCGGACGATCGATACCGATCGACGGCATCTGACCGATGTGCTGCGCGCGGCGGCCACTCACGAGGGCGCGGCGCTGGTCGAGATCTACCAGAACTGCCCCGTGTTCAACGACGGCGCGTTCTCGGCTCTGACTGACAAGGACGTGAAGGATCTGAACCAGATCCGGTTGGTCGCCGGCGAGCCGATCCGGTTTGGCGTCGACGGCTCGCGCGGTGTGGCGCGCGGCCCGGATGGGGGACTGTCGATCGTCGACGTCGCGTCCGTTGGCGAGGATGCGCTGATCGTCCACGACCCCGGCCGGATGGATTCAGGGCTCGCGTTCTCGTTGGCTCGGCTGGCCGAGGATCCGACCGGCCCGACCCCGATCGGGATCTTCCGATCCGTGCAGCGGCCCGTCTACGGACGCGGCGGACACGGCCGCGGCCAGGCGGGGAGCAACGAGCAGCTCGGCGAGCTGCTGCTCGCCGGCGATCCCTGGACGATCACCTAATTTTTCGCTAACCGACCAACCTGGTCGGGCCGATTCCGTTCCAACACCCGGACTTCCGACGCCCCCGGAGGGATGCGGGTAGACCCGCGTCAAGTTTGACGCCGACGTACTCGCCGGCGAAACGAGGCCGCTTCCAACGGATCTGTGGAGCGGCCTCGTCGCCGTTCTACGCTTGTTGAGGATGCGCACGCCTGAGATCGAACTGTTGTGGTGGGAGGGATGTCCGTCGACCGATCGCGCGCTCAGCGAGCTGCGCGACGCGCTTGCCGAGCTGGATCTCCCCGGCGCGCACGTGCATACAACGGAGATCAGGACCGACGACGACGCGGGCGCGGCAGGTTTCTTTGGCTCGCCGACGATCCTGATCGATGGCGCCGATCTCGTGCCGGCCGGTCCCGACGACGTGATCGGCCTCAGCTGCCGCGTGTATCGCCGCCGCGACGGCAAGATCTCCCCGACCCCTGACCCAGACGATCTGCGCGCGGCGCTCCGCCGCGCCGCCCAAACGGAGTGAACCGATGACATTGACGATCGGCGACGAGGCTCCGAGCTTCTCGCTTCCCGACACCGACGGACTACAGCAGGCGCCCGACGGTGCCCCGGCCACCGTGGTGGTGTTCACGTGCAACCACTGTCCCTACGCGCTCGCGTGGCAGGGCCGGTTGGACGACGCCGCGCGGGATTACGCGAACCGCAGCGTCCAGTTCCTCGCGATCAACGCAAACGACGCCGGCCGCTATCCGCGCGACTCATACGAGGCAATGCAGGCTCGCGTCGCCGCCGAGGACTGGCCGATGCCGTACCTGCGCGACGAGAGCCAGGAGGTGGCGCGCGCGTACGGAGCGAAGACGACGCCCGACGTGTTCGTGCTCGACGCCGCCGGAAGGCTCCGATACCGCGGCGCTCCCGACGGTGACTACGACGATCCGGCCCAGCGCGCCGCATGGCTGCGCGAGGCACTCGATGCGGTGCTCGCCGGCACCGAGCCGGCCCGGTCGGAGACCGCGCCCGTGGGCTGCTCGATCAAGTGGAAGTCGTGACGGGTCAGCTGTCGGCGACGTAGCCGTCGCCGGGCTCCAGCGGCAGGCCATCGGCGGCCCACTCGAGCAGACCGCCGCTCATGTTGTGGGCATCGAACCCGGCTCCGCGGAAGGCCTCCGTCGCCATCGCGGAGCGAGCGCCGCTGCGGCAGTAGAACACGACCGGTCGATCGTGGGCGATCGAGTCCGCCTCCGCCGCCAGCTGCGACAACTCGACGTGCCGGCCCGCGGCGATCCGGCCCGCGTCGACCTCGTGCTGCTGGCGCACGTCGATCAGCTGAATGTCGTCTCGCTCGAGCAGCTCCGCGACCTGCTTGGGCGTGTAATCCATAAGCCCAGCGTAGCGGGCGGTTCGGGCTCCATAACAACGTCATGACAGCCATCCTGCAAGTCGGGTACTCTGCCCGACCGACAAATAAGTACCAGCCGAGTCTTCGGTCGCGCCGCGGCCGGGGAACGGGGAACCCAAGGGGGGTCTTTGAGCCCCCGAGGGGCGAATCGCCGGTCAAGCCGGCGTAGCGCGACTCTTTCAGCGCGAGCCCGACAGCTAACCCCGTAGGCGACGAAAGAGAAGGGAAAATTCGTTGTCAGGACCGAGCTTTCGGCGTGTTGCCCGTTCTGCGGTGGCGGGGACGCTTGCCCTTTTCCCAGTGTTGGCGGCCCCAGCTCTCGCGTCCGCGCAGCAACTCGGCTCCCGAGTGCTGCGGCAGGGCATGAGCGGCGCCGACGTGCGCACGCTTCAGATCGATCTGACGAAGGTCGGCTTCGCGACGCCGGCGGTGGGGACGTTCGGCCCGGACACGGTGACCAGCGTCAAGCGGTTCGAGCGCGCGTACGGGCTGAAAGCCGATGGGGTCGTCAGCGCGGCCGTGGTGGCGGAGCTGCGATCGGTGCTCGCGGCTCCCGCGGGTTCCGGCGGCGTCGGCGTCGGGCTGAGCCCCGCGAAGCACAAGTCCTCGAAGTCGAACGTCGAGAGCTCGACCACCGACCCGAACATCCCCGCCGTACCCCACGACGGCGGCTCGCAGCATCTCGGGGAGCGTGTGCTGAGGCGCGGGATGCAGGGACACGACGTCCGGGTGCTGCAGGACTACCTCACGATCGCCGGGTACGCGACCCCGATCACCGGGTCGTTCGGGCCGATCACCGCGGGCAACGTGGCGAAGTTCGAGAGCGCCAACGGCTTCAGTGGCACGGGCGTCGTCAGCTATGCCGTCGCGTACCAGTTGCGCGTCGTGGTCGCGCAGCAGGACGCCGGCGGGACGCCCGCCACCGCGACGCTGAACGGCGATGGCACCGTGACCGCCCCGACGAGCGCCCCGGCGGCGGTCAAGGCGGTGATCGCGGCGGCCAACAAGATCGCGTTCAAGCCGTACATCTACGGCGGTGGTCATGGCAGCTGGAACGATTCCGGCTACGACTGCTCAGGGTCGACGAGCTACGCGTTGCACGGCGCGGGGCTGATCTCGGCGACCGAGGACTCGACCCAGTTCGAGTCCTACGGAAGTCCGGGCTCGGGCCGCTGGATCACGCTGTACGCGAACTCTGGCCACGTGTACATGCAGATCGCCGGACTGTGGTTCGACACGGCTGCCCAGAGCCGCTCGAACGGCAACGACCGGTGGTCGGCGAGCAGGGCGTCGCCATCCGGCGGGTTCGTCGTACGCCATCCCGCCGGGTTGTAGAAGATCTAACCGGCGCGGGGCTGCCGACGTTCTCGCGCAACGAATAGGATGCGTTGAGCGATGTCTGCGCTGGCTGAGACGTACACGATTCCGCGGGAGTACCTCGATTTCCGCGACACGATCCGCCAGATCGCAAGGGAGCGGATCGCGCCGCGCGCGGCCGAGATCGACGCCAAGTCCGAATACCCGCACGACCTGCGCAAACTGCTCTCAGAGCAGGACATCCTCGGCCTCCCGTTCGACATTGAACACGGGGGCACCGGCACCGGCACGCTGATGGTGTGCCTCGGGATCGAGGAGCTCTCAAAGGCGTGCGCATCGACGGCCCTGATCCTGATCATCCAGGAGCTCGGCACGCTGCCGATCAGGCTGTTCGGCTCGGACGAGCTCAAGGCCCGCTTCCTTCCACGATGCGCGACCGGCGAGTGGACGCCCGCGTTCGCGCTGTCCGAGCCGGAGGCGGGCTCGGACCCCGGGGGCATGATCACCCGCGCCGTGCGTGACGGCGACGACTGGGTGATCAACGGCTCCAAGAACTGGATCTCGAACACGGGCATCGCCGACTTCTACGTCGTGTTCGCGGTCACCGACCGCGACGCGGGCCACTCGCACGGGATCACGGCGTTCGTCGTTGAGGCCGACCGGCCGGGGTTCAGCGTCGGCAAGCTCGAGCACAAGCTCGGGATCCGCGGGTCACCGACTGGTTCGCCGGTGTTCGAGGACGTGCGGGTTCCGGATTCAAACGTCGTCGGCGAGGTCAACCAGGGCTTCAAGGTCGCGATGGGCACGCTCGATCGCTCGCGGCTCGGCATCGCCGCGCAGGCGATCGGGATCGCGCAGGGAGCGGCCGACTACGCGGCCATGTACGCGCGCGAGCGCAAGCAGTTCGGTCAGCCGATCAACTCGTTCCAGGCGATCCAGCTGAAGCTCGCCGACATGGAGACGCAGTGTGCCGCCGGCCGTGAACTGCTCTATCAGGCGGCCGCCAAGGTCGACCGCGGCGACCCGGACATCGGCAAGTACTCGGCGATGGCGAAGCTCTTCTGCTCGGACGCGGCGATGCGGGTGACGGTCGAAGCCGTGCAGGTACTTGGCGGATACGGCTACGTCACCGAGTACCCGGTCGAGCGGATGATGCGTGACGCAAAGATCACCCAGATCTACGAAGGCACGAACGAGATTCAGCGGCTTGTGATTGCGCGCACGCTACGTTAAGTAGCGATGCCCGGCTCACCCCCGACCGCACGCCGAATCCTGTTCTCGGCGCTTGCGGCGCTCGTGGTCGGACTCGGTCTCGTCAGCCTCGTGACCGGTATCAACGGCGCCTTCTCGATCCGCTTGTTGAAGTCGGCGGCGGTGTTCGGAGCCGGCGTGGTGATCATCGGCGGCGCCGCAGTGTTCGTGATGCTTCGGCTCGCCGGCTGGCGCGATCCGGAATCAGAAGCGGACTTCGAAGCGCTCGTGCAACGGACCGAGCGGCTCGCCGCGGAGGACTCCTGGGGCGACTCGGAGGACTACGAGGGCGACGATGAGGACGACGACCTGTTCGACCCGTACAACGAGGACGACTTCAAGGCGCTCGTGCGGAGCGCGATCGACGATCTCCCACTCGAGTTCCACCGCGCGCTTGAGCACGTCGCGGTCGTCGTCTCAGACGGTGGCCGGCGTCGCCGCGCCTACGGCCTCTACCAGGGCGACACGGTCGCGCAGGATTACTTCCACGACCGGATCGTGATCTTCCGCGACACGCTCGTACGCGACTTCGGCCATGATCCGGATCAGCTCCGCGCGCAGGTCACGCGCACCGTACGTCATGAGCTCGCGCACCACCTCGGGTGGGGCGAGAAGGGCGTCCGTGGGCTCGGGCTTTAGACCAGACACCCTTCCTTAGATCAGAGACCAACCAGGAGTCCTCAGATGCCAGAAGCCGTGATCGTCGACGCCATCCGCACGCCTATCGGACGTGCGGTCAAGGGGTCGCTGAAGACCGTCCGCGCCGACGAACTGGCGGCGACTCCGATTCGGGCGCTGATCGAGCGCAACCCGGGCGTCGATTTCGCTGACACCAACGACGTGCTGATGGGCGCGGCGTCGGGGGTCGGCGAGCAGGGTTACAACGTCGGTCGCAACGCGGCGCTGCTGGCGGGGCTCGACCACCACGTCCCGGGCTGCACCGTCAACCGCTTCTGCGCCTCGTCGCTGATGACGATCCGGATGGCCTCCCACGCTGTGAAGGCGGGCGAGGGCGATCAGTACATCGCCGCCGGGGTCGAGGCCGTGTCGCGCGCGGGGCTCGGCGCGGGGATGATGGAGGAGGCCAAGAACCCGCTTTTGAACGGCTCGGAAGGCTCGCTGTACGACGTCTACATCCCGATGGGGCTGACCGCCGAGAACGTCGCCGAACGCTGCAAGGTCTCACGCGAGGCGCAGGACGAGTGGGCGCTGATCTCGCAGACCCGCGCCGTCGACGCTCAGCAGTCAGGCCACTT
The DNA here is from genome assembly GCA_963712675.1 of uncultured Solirubrobacteraceae bacterium. Lineage (GTDB taxonomy): Bacteria > Actinomycetota > Thermoleophilia > Solirubrobacterales > Solirubrobacteraceae > Palsa-465. Next base: position 189,556 of record CAVQJF010000006.1, on the reverse strand, counting down.
CGACGCCGAGATTGTCCCCGTCACCGTGCCCGCGCATCGCGACGTGGACAAGGAGGGCAATGAGATCGACGTGCCCGAGTCGGTGATGACGCGCGACGACGGTCCGCGGCCGGGGACCACGCTCGAGGGGCTCGCGGCGCTAAAGCCGGTATTCAAAGAGGACGGCACCGTCACGGCCGGAAACGCCTGCCCGCTGAACGACGGCGCCGCCGCCGTGCTCGTGATGTCCGACGAGAAGGCCCGGTCGCTCGGGCTCGAGCCGAAGGCGCGGATCATCGCCTCGACGGTCGCCGCGATCCGTCCCGAGATCATGGGGCTCGGCCCGATCCCGGCGATCCAAGCGCTTTTGAAGCTGACCGGGATGACGATCGACGAGATCGACATCGTCGAGATCAACGAGGCGTTCGCCGCCCAGATCGTCCCCTGCAAGGAGGACCTCGGGATCCCTGAGGAAAAGCTGAACCCGTTCGGTGGCGCGATCGCGCTCGGGCACCCCTTCGGGATGACCGGCGCGCGAATCATGACCACGCTCCTCAACGGGCTGCGCGCTACCGGCGGCAGGTACGGGATCGAGTCGATGTGCGTCGCCGGCGGGATGGGCCAGGCGATGCTCGTCGAGCTGCTGGCCTAGTCGTTGGTGTCTGTGCCACGGGGCGCCGCGGCCCGTCCGCCGGCGCTTGTGGCCCGTGCCGCCGGCGCTTGTGGCCCGTGCCGCCGGCGCTTGTGGCCCGTGCCGCCGCGCTGCCGCCCCTCCGTGTGAGGTCGGGCGGCCACCTTCGTGGCCCGAAAACCGGCGCTATGAAGAGGGCGAGCAACCAGGGTTGGATCGTGTCCGGGGTGTCCAGCCGGCGCCGAGGACAGAGATTCTGTCCTCCACGGGCAGAATCTCTGTACTCGCGGGCATCTGCCGACGCACCGGATTCACGGAAAACTGTGGTTATGGGCTGTACCCGAGCGTCGGCGCGATCCACCGGTGGTTTCCTCCGCGAGGCGGAGGAAAGTCCAGTTGCGTCCCCGAGCGGCTCCGGCGCACCTCTCGACGAGGGTTTCATGGATCCGGTGCGGCGCCGGAGCGGGTTGCCTGCCTCCTTTTCTCAGTGCCCGTTTGTCTCCCCTCGGGCCTGAGTCGGACGCCCCGGCTACCGGCGGCTCGCGGTCTCGCTGACGAGCGGTTAACCGCCGGCGGCGGCTTGGAGCTCGCCCAGCGCCGCGATCAACCCGGCGGCGGCGGTCGACAGTGGCGGGTCGAGGTCGCGATCGGCGAGCAGCCCGAAGCAGACCTGGCCGTCGTAGCTGAGGATCCCGATCGTCAGTCCCTGGTTTGCCGGGTTCAGCGGCACGACCGGGTAGACCTCGCGCATCCGGACGCCGCCGAGGTAGAACGGCTGCTGGGGGCCGGGGACGTTGGAGACGACGATGTTGAACGCCCGGACCGAGCCCATCGCGCGGGCGAGCATTCCGGAGACGAGCGGCGGCGCCCAGCCGGAGGCGCCGACCAGCAGCGCGCCGGCGCGGACGGCGGCTGACTCCTTGAGCTCCTTGGTCTGGGCGGAGATCGCGTCGATGCGGGCGCTCAGGTCGTGCTCGCCGATCGGCAGGTCGACGAACACGGTCGAGATCCGGTTGCCGAGCTCGCCGCTCTCGTCCTGTGCGCGGACCGAGACGGGCACGAGCGCGACCGGTGCACGTCCACCGGCGGGGAAAGCCTCCGGGCCCGCGGCCGCCAGGTAGCGCCCGAGCATCCCCGAGACGATCGCCAGGACGGTGTCGTTGACGGTGCCGCCGGCGGCCTTGCCCACCGCTTTCACGGTCGCCAGGTCGGTGTGCGCGACCGCGTAACGGCGATTTGGAGAGATCGGTCGGTTGAGCGGCGACATCGGAGCCTGCGGGCGCTGGCGAGCGAGCTCGAGCGCCACTTCGAGCGCGCGTCGCATGTCCGTCGCGGCGCGCGCGGGGTCGGGGTCGAGCGCGCGGAGCATGCCCTCCATCATCAACCGCGGTGCCCGAGCGAGCGGGCGGCGCGCGAGCCGGGTGACGTGCCGCCGCATGTCGTACTTGCGAGGCGACCACTCGGTCTCGGGCGGCGGGATCTCGAGCGGCTCCTCGGTCGGGTCGAGCACCAGCGCCGCCATCCCGAGCGCGGCCATGCCGTCGACGAGCGCGTGGTGGACCTTGAACAGAAGCGCCTTGCGCCCGCCGGCGAGACCTTCGATCAGGGTTGCCTCCCACAGCGGCCTGGAGCGGTCGAGCCGGTGCGAGAACTCGCGGCCGACGAACGCGCCGAGCTCGGCTTCGTCGCCCGGCTCGGGCAGGCTCGCCTGGCGGACGTGCCAGTCGAGATCGAAGCCGGTGTCGTCAGTCCAGATCGGGTTCATCATCCCGAGCGCCGGCTCCTCGAGCCGCTGGCGCAGCCGCGGGACGAGATGGATCCGCTCAGCGATCCGCTCGGCGACCATCGCCCGCGTCAGCGGCGGTTCGGCGTCGACGACCAACAGCCCGCCGACCGCCATGTTGATCGGCCCCCGTTCGGCGGCGAGCGACGATCGATCGGCGGGGGAGAGCTCTTCCGATGACATCTGCGCGCGGCCGGGCGCCTACTTCGGCGGCATCCGCAGGGCCCCGTCGAGTCGGATCACCTCGCCATTGAGCATCTCATTCTCGACGATGTGAAACGCGAGCGCGGCGAACTCATCCGGGCGACCGAGGCGCGATGGGAAGGGGATCGATCTGCCGAGCTCTTCGCGCGCGGGCTCCGGGAGCGCCGCCAGCAGCGGCGTGTCGAAGGTGCCCGGAGCGATCGTGCAGACGCGGATCCCGACGCTCGCGAGGTCCCGCGCGGCCGGCAGCGTCATGCCCACGATCCCGCCCTTCGAGGCAGAGTAGGAGACCTGGCCGATCTGGCCGTCGAAGGCGGCGATCGAGGCGGTGTTGATGCACACGCCGCGCTCGCCGGCAGCCGTCGGCTCGTTCTGACCGATCGCGGCGGCCGCGAATCGCAGTACGTTGAAGGTGCCGATCAGGTTGACCTTGATCACCGTCTCGAACGGCGCCAGCTGGTGCGGTCCCCGCTTGCCCGCGATCCGCTCGGCCCAGCCGATGCCGGCGCAGCACACCGAGATTCGCAGTGCGGCCGGCCCCGCATCGACCGCGGCCTGGACGGCCGCCTGCACCGCGTCGGCGTCGGTGACATCGGTGCGGACGAACGACGCCCGCTCGCCGAGCTCGGCAGCGAGCTCCGCACCCTTGTCCCCGTTGAGGTCGGCGATCACGACGGTCGCACCGGCGGCGTGGAGCGCGCGCGCGGTCGCTTCGCCCAGCCCTGAGGCGCCGCCTGCCACGATCGCGCCGCTGCCGTCGATCTGCATCGAGACGAACCCTACTGTGGACGGCGCGTAGGTCTACGCGCGACGCGCGAGCGACAGCGCGAACAGGTCGTCCTCGTCGGTGAACCAGCGATCGAGCGCGAGACCGGCGGCAGCGAAATCGGCTTCGAGCCGTGCGCGCGTGAACTTGGCGCTGATCTCCGTCCGGAGCTCCTCGCCGGCGGCGAACTCCACGTCCAGCCCCAGGTCCGCGATCCGCACCCGGCACGGGCGCCGGGCCCGCAGCCGCATCTCGATCCACTCGTTGCGGCGGTCGAAGAACGCGATGTGGTCGAACGCGTCCGGCGTGAAGTCGGCGTCGAGCTCGCGGTTGATCACGTGGAGGACGTTTCGGTTGAACTCCGCGGTCACGCCGTCGGGGTCGTCGTAGGCGGCCTCGATCACGGCCGGATCCTTGACCAGGTCGGTGCCGAGCAGCAGGCGGTCGGCCGGGCCGAGCAGCGCGCCGATCTTCCGAAGCAGGCCGCGCCGCGTGCCGGGCGGGAAGTTGCCGATCGTGCCTCCGAGCAGCGCCACGACCCGCGGCACGCCGTCGTGGTCCGGGACGCGGTCGAGGTGGCGCTCGAAGTCGCCGATCACGCCGTGGATCTGGAGGCGCGCGTACTCATCGACGAGCTGCTCGGCCGCGTCGCGGACGACCGTCTCGGACACGTCTAGCGGCACGTACCGGCGCAGCGTTCCGGCGCGCGCCATCGCATCGAGCAGGATTCGCGCCTTCTCAGCCGAGCCCGAGCCGAGCTCGACCAGCTCGCCGGCGCCGGTGGCCACAACGATCTCATCCGCCCGAGCGACGAGGATCTCGCGCTCGGTGCGGGTCGGGTAGTACTCAGGCAGCTCGCAGATCCGGTCGAACAGCTCCGAGCCGCGAGCGTCGTAGAAGTGCTTCGGAGGCAGCTCCTTGAACGGTCGCGTGAGGCCGTCGAGCACGTCGTTCGCGAGGCAGCGCTCCTCGGACTCCTCGAGATAGGACTCGATTCGGATCTCCTGCGTCGCGGCGACAGTCTTCATCAGAAGTCCCTCGCGATCCGGAAGCCGGAGAAGATCTGCCGCCGTTGCGGGTAGTCCCAGTTGCGGAACGCCGGCGTGATCACGCGCGCGCGAGTCGCCCACGAGCCACCCCTCAACACCTTGTAGTCGGAGCCGAAGAACACCTCTGAGTACTCGCGGTAGGGATACGGGGCAAAGCCCGGATAGCCGCGGAAGTCGCTTGCGGTCCACTCCCAGACATCCCCGATCATCGCCTCACAGCCGTACGGCGAAGCGCCGGCTGCCAGTGCGGCGACCGGACCCGGGCTGACGTGGTCGACGTTCGCATGGACGCCGCCAACGGGTCGCTGTTCGCCCCACGGGTACGGGCGTGCCGAACGCGTCTCCTGGTCCCAGGTCGCTGCCTTCTCCCACTCGATCTCGGTGGGGAGGCGGGCGTCGTGCGCGCGGGCGAAGGCGTCGGCCTCGAACCAGGAGACGTGAACGACGGGGCGGTGCGGGTGCAGCGGCGCGAGTCCATCAAGCCGCCACTCGGCGTCCAGTTCCGCCGTCCAGCCCGCGGGTCGCGTGATGTCGTACTCCTCCTTCCACGCCCAGCCCTCGGCCGACCACCACTCGCGCCGCTCGTAGCCGCCGCCCTCGACGAACGTCAGGTATGAGGCATTCGTGATCGGGGTGTGGCCGAGCAGGTAGGCGCGCACATCGGTGCGATGGCGCGGGCGCTCATTGTCGTACGCGAACCCGGTCGCCGGCGCGCCGATCGTGCATTCCCCGGCCGGGATCTCGATCAGTTCGAGACCGGAATGGAAGGCGCCGCCGTTGGACTCCGTGCTCGTCATCCCGTCGAGGCGATAGCCGGCCAGCCGCGCAAGCTGGAGCGTCTGCAACATCGTCTCGTTGTGCTGCTGCTCGTGGCGGACAACCATCTCGTGGACCTCGCCGATCCCGCGCTGCTCGATCACCTCAAGCGTTCGTGCCCTGACCTCATCGAGGTACGCGCGGGCCGGGCCGGGTGCCAGGAACGGGAGGTCGCCGCGGCCCGCGCGCGGCGTCTCGAACGCGTCGTACACGTCGGCGAGATCGTGGCGGAGCAGGGGCAGGCCGCCGAACCGATGGACCAGCCAAAGGTCCTCGAACGCGGCGATATGACCGAGATCCCAGACGAGCGGGCTCATCAGCGGGGAGTGGACCCGCTGCAGGTCCTCGTCGCTCACGGACGCGACCAGCGCCAGCGTCCGCTCCCGCGCCTCCTCGAGCGCGTCGAGCGCCGCCACCGACTCCGTCAGATCGGCGATCTCGGTTCCCATGCCTTAAGTGTGCCATCCCCGATATGTCGGGAAACGAAACTCGCCCGAGGACAAGGACTACGACACGGGTTGCGACACCGGAACCGTGTCTTGGAGGGCCAGCCGGTAGCGGAGAAACAGCGATCCCTCGCGCTCCAGCGCCCATTTGAGCTGCATCGTTTTTGGCTCGGGCAGTTCCGGCCCGCTCGAGATCGTCGGGCCGTCGCCTCCGCCGGTCAGCTTTGGCGCGAGCGTCAGGAACAACTCGTCGACGAGGCGCTCACGAAGCAGCGCCGCGAATACCGTCGGACCGCCCTCGCACAGCAACGAGCCAACGCCGTGCTCGACTCGTAGGCGGCGCAGGACGGTCGTGAAAGTGAGCTCCGCCGGGTCGACCTGGATCAGTTGGACGCGGGCTCCGCAGCCGGTCACGTCGACGTCCGTCGCCGTGAACACGATCACGGTCGCGTCGGCCTCCTCGAACAGCGGGATGTCGGTGGGCACGTTGCCGCTCCGGGTCACCACGCACGCGAACGGCTCGGAGCGCAGACCGCGCTTCTCTCTGCGGGCGCGTCGTTCGGGCTTCCCGAGGATCCGTCCGTAGCGCTCGGTCGCGAGCGTCCTGGTCCCGACGAGCACGGCGTCGACCTGCTCACGCAGACCGTGGAAGATCGCCTTGTCGCCATCGTCGCCGAGCGCGCCCGAGCGTCCGGCGAACGTCGCGCGGCCGTCCGCACTCGAGACGAAGTTGGCGATCGTGTACGGACGATCGCTCGACTCCGGTTCCAGGTTCAGTTCCGCGAGGCGCTCTTCCAGCACGAAGTTCCCGGGTTCAGGGAGCAGCTGGCGGAAGTCCATCGGGCCGAACCTAGCGGTTCGTGCTCACGACCGGATTACCGACGGGTTAGAGTCGCGCCGTGCTCGACTGCACCTACAGGGTCCAGATCCCGCACCGGGCAGGACAGCTTGCGCGCGTCATCGGAGCGATCGCGGAAGGGCAGGGGTTGATCGGCGACGTCGTGACCGTCTCGATCGGGCGTGAGAACTCGGTCCGCGAGATCACGGTCGAAGTACGCGAGCCCGACCAGGCAGAGCGGATCGCAGGGCTGATCGATCGGCTCGACGAGATTCGCGTGCTGTGGTTCCAGGACCGCGCGCTGATCCGTCACGAGGGCGGCAAGCTCGAGATCGACGCGATCCATCCGGTCCGCACGGTGCAGGAGATGCGCGACGTGTACACGCCCGGAGTCGCCCGCGTGTGCCTCGCGATCGCCGAGAACCCGGTGCTCGCGGGCCGCTACACGATGATCTCGCGCAGCGTCGGGATCTGCACGAACGGATCCCGTGTGCTCGGGCTCGGCAACATCGGGCCGGTCGCATCGATGCCGGTGATGGAGGGCAAGGCGGTCTTCTACCGGCAGTTCGCGGGCATCTCGGCGATGCCGATCCTGATCGACACGACCGACGTCGACGAGTTCGTCTCGACCGTCGTCCGGATCGCGCCGACGTTCGGCGGCATCCATCTCGAGGACATCTCGGCGCCCGAATGCTTCGAGATCGAGCGGCGGCTGATCGAGGCGCTGCCCCAGCCGGTGATGCACGACGATGTCCACGGGACCGCGGTCGTATCGGTGGCGGCGGCGATCGTCGCTTGCCGGAACGCCGGGATCGAGCTGCGCGCCGCGACCGTAGGTCAGCTCGGACTCGGCGCGGCCGGGTTCGGGATTGCTTCGTTGATGGTCGATGGCGGTGCCAGGCGCGTGATCGCCTTCGATCCCGTCGCCGCGTCTCACGCGCGTGCGCGCGAGAAGGGGATCGAGGTGGTATCGATGGAGGACGTTATGGCGCAGGCCGATGTCGTGGTCGCCACCACCGGCCGGCCGGGGTTGATCACCCCTTCGATGATCCGTCCCGGCCAGGTGATCCTGGCGCTGTCGAACCCCGATCCCGAGATCGCGCCCGAAGACGCGGAGAAGGCCGGTGCCGCGTTCGCCGGCGACGGCCGCAGCGTCAACAACGTGCTCGGATACCCAGGAATCTTCCGCGGCGCGTTGCAGGCCGGCGCTGACAGGATCAACCTCGAGATGAAGCTCGCCGCAGCGCGCGCGATCGCGGATCTGGCCGAGGAGGACCAGCTCGTCCCGGACGTGCTCGACCAGGCGGTCCACGACGCGGTCGCGCTCGCGGTCCGCGAGGCCGCGACCAGCTCCGGCGTCGCTCGTCCGGAACTCGCCACGGCAGGCCTGTAGAGGCGGTAGGCTGCGCCGCGATGGACTTCAAGAAGCTGGACAGGGGGGAGATGATCGCCGCAGTCGGCGGACTGCTGCTGGCAGTTTCGATCTTCCTTGGCTGGTATTCCCTGGGCAACTCGAATGCTGTGCTCAACAGCTGCCACGGGCCGAATTCGAGCTGCAGCGGCTGGAGCTCGCTGACGATCCTCCGCTACCTGTTGCTGCTGGCGGCGCTCGCGCCCGCGATCCTGGCGTACATCATCATCCGCGGCCACGCGCTCTCTTGGCCGCGAGGTGAGCTCACCGCGGTGACCGCGCTGGCGGCGCTGACCTTCATCCTGTTCCGCGGCGTGATCGACAAGCCCGGCTCGCCCTCGGGCGAGATCACCGTCGACTTCGGCTGGTTCGTGGCGCTGATCGGCGGGTTGCTGATTCTCGCCGGGTCGATCTGGCGCTCTCGCGAAGCCGGCGGCGCGCGGCGCAAGCCACCGGGCGTGCTGTGACCGGATCCGAAGGCGGTCCGCGGCCAGATCGAAACCTGGCCCTCGAGCTCGTGCGCGTCACGGAGGCCGCCGCGCTGGCGGCTGCGAGGATGGTCGGGCGCGGCGACAAGGAGGGCGCCGACCAGGCCGCGGTGGACGCGATGCGCTACGTGCTCGACTCGATCTCGATGGACGGCGTGGTCGTGATCGGCGAGGGCGAGAAGGACGAGGCGCCGATGCTCTACAACGGCGAGCAGATCGGAAACGGCGAGCCGCCGCAGGTCGACATCGCCGTCGACCCGCTGGAGGGCACCCGGCTGACCGCGCTCGGGATGCCCAGCGCGATCGCGGTGATCGCGCTGTCGGAGCGCGGCACGATGTTCGACCCGGGCCCGTGCGTCTACATGGAGAAGATCGCCGGCGGCCCCGAGCTCGCCGACCTGCTCGATCTCGACCGGCCGCTGCCCGAGACGCTCCGGTTGGTCGCCGAGCGCAAGGGGATCGACATCCGCGACGTGATGGTCGTGATGCTCGATCGAGAGCGCCACCATGATGCGATGCGCGAGGTCCGCGAGGCGGGAGCGCGCGTCCGCCTGATCTTGGACGGCGACGTGTCGGCAGCGATGCTGGCGGTGTCCGAGAACTCGGCGGTCGACCTGCTGTGGGGGATCGGCGGGACGCCCGAGGGCGTGATCTCGGCGGCCGCGATCAAGTGCACCGGCGGGCAGATGTTGGGCCGGCTGTGGCCACGCAACGACGACGAGCGTGAGGCCGCGCTCGCGGCCGGCTATGACCTCGACCGGGTGCTCAACTGCGATGACCTCGTCGCCGGCGAGGACGTGTTCTTCTCGGCGACCGGCGTCACCGACGGCGACGTGCTCCAGGGCGTGCGTTACGAGGGCGGCCGGGCGAGCACCGAATCGCTCGTGATGCGCTCACGGTCGGGCACCGTGCGGCGAGTCTCCGCCCGCCACGACCGGACCAAGCTGCGCGCCCTGACCGGCGTCCGCTACGGCTGACCCACCTCGTCGGGGGCCCGCAGCATGCCGACCTTCGAATCGGCCAGCTCGAGCGTCGCGAGCGAGCGCAGAAACGCGTGCGTGACCAGCACGTGGATCGCCGACTGGGTCATCTCGTAGACGGGCATGCTGAAGCCGGCGGCGATCGCCGGATAGAAGTTCGCCACGGCGACCTCGATCCGCAGCCGCGCTGGTCCCTCACGGCGGACGTCGAGCGCGAGCTCTCCGCACCCGCGACCGCTCCGCGCGACCAGCAGGCCGTCGCGGATCTTCCAGCTCACATGGCCGCGCTCGGGTTCGAAGGTGTACTCGGGCGTCTCGAAACGGAGCAGCGTGAAAGGCTTGGTCAGGAACACGACCGAGCGCGCGTGCTCGGTGTAAACGATGCGAATGAACCCGAGCGTGACCTTGGTCAGAAACAGCCAGTAGGTGCGGCCGAGGTTCTCGAGGTTGGTCGGATTCCAGAGCTTGTCAAGGCTCGCCGGCGTGGTCGTCAGCTCGGCCGACTGGACTGAACGGACCGCGCCGTCACGGGAGACCACGGTCGACTCGCGAGGCGAGACGATCACGGTTCGCGCCGGCAGGCGCTGGCGCCGGCGCATCCGCGCCACCACCAGCCCGAGCAGAGCGGCGGCGAGCGCGACAAACGGGAAGAACATGAGTTGATTCTTACCGGTTTGCGGAGTCTCGGGGGCGATTCGTCTACCGGCTACCCGAGCCGGTCAGCGCGGAACCATTTCGAGTGCCACGCGGGTTCCCGCCTCGAGCTCTCCCGCGCCGGCGGGCACCAACGCCAGCGCGTCGGCTTTGAGCAGCGAGGTGAGGATGTGGGAGCCCTGCGGGCGGGTGGGGAACGCAAGCGTGGCACCGTCGCGGTATTCGAGCCGCACCCTGACCGCCTGATCGCGGTTTGAGTTCCGCGGTACGGCCACCCCGAGCGTGGCGCTCGTACGCGGGCCGCGCTCGAGCTCGGCGCGCTGCAGCGCTGCCAATGCCGGGCGCACGAACAGCGTGAACGTGACGACGGTCGAGACCGGGTTACCCGGCAACCCGAACACGAGCGTTCGCTCCCGGGTGCCGAACCAGGTCGGCTTGCCCGGCTGCAGCGCGACTCGCCAGAACCGCTCCGTGACTCCGAGCGCTGCGAGCGCCGGCTTCACGTGGTCGTGAGGGCCTACAGAGACGCCGCCTGAGATCACCACGACATCGGACCGCTCGAGCGCGGCGCCGAGCGTCTTCACTGTCTCGGAGCGGTCATCGCGGACGCGTTCGGCGGGCGACGCGAGGCCGCCGCAACGAGTCGCCAGCGCCGCCAGCATCGGAGCGTTGGAATTGTGGATCTCCCCGGGGGCGAGCGGTTCCCCGGGCGCCCGCAGCTCATCGCCGGTGCAGATGATCGCGACCGAAGGTCGCCTCGAGACCGCGATCTCACCTGCGCCGGCGCCGACGGCGACTCCGAGCTCGACGACCCCGAGGCTCGTGCCCGCCTCAAGCATCGTGATTCCGGCCCGCATGTCCTCGCCGGGGCCCCGGACATTCTGGCCGGCGTCGGTCGCGGCCGTGAGCGTGATCCGGCCGTTGCCGCCCTCGACGTCCTCCTGGCGGATCACCGCATCGGCGCCGTCCGGCACCGCGGCGCCGGTCGAGATCCGGATCGCCTCTCCGTCTGTGAGCGTGTGATCGCTCGGGGTCCCGGCGCGTGATTCCCCGACGACGGCCAGCTCGCGCCCGGCGGCGCCGGCGCGGACCGCGTATCCGTCCATCGCGGAGCAGGCGAACGGAGGCGCGTCGTCGGCCGCGACGATGTCGGCGGCGAGCACGCGATCGAGGGCGTCGCTGACCGGGATCCGATCGACGCCGAGGGGCTGGACATGGCGGAGCACGATCTCACGCGCGTCGGCCACCGTGATCAATTGCTCGGCCACAAGCACCCATTCTGGCGGTTTGTGTTCCGACATCGCGGTCATGCCGACGGGCCGCCGTGATATACGAACCTCGTGCAACCTGGTCCGCCACGCCGGCGCCGAGCAAGGCCGGTCGCCGACGCGCCGGTCGACCTGCTGCTCGAGCGGCTCGAGGACCTGGCGAAGGGCTGGCTGCTGGCGCTGCTCGAGCACGCGCCGCTCGACGACATGCCGGCGATCCTCGCTGGGGACTTCGCGCGCGAGGGCCCGCGTCTGTGCGACGCGGTCGTCCGCGCGCTCGCCGACGACGGCGACCTGCGCAGGCTCGAGCCGGGTGGGGCGCTCGAGTTGCTGGCCTCGGGCGCGGGCCGACTGGCGGGCGCGCGCGACACGGCTGGGACCGCGCGCGCGGTCGACGCGTTGGGAGAAACCGTCTGGGGCGGGCTGCGCGCCGCACTCCCGAACCCGGACCCCGATCAGATCGCGGAGCTCGCCGAGCGGCTCACACTTGTGATCGGGCTCGTGCGCTCAGCCGCACTCAGCGGGGACGCGGGCGACGCCGGCGAGGGGGGCGCGAGGAGCGAGCAAGCGGGCGAGCAGGCGTACCCAGGCGAGCCTCCGTCCGGGCCCGAACCGCAGGGCTTCGGCGCATCGCGCCGTCCGCACGTGGTCTCGGTGCCACCTGTGGAGCCGCCGCGGACCGACCCGCCGCCGATGCCGAGCGCGGGCGCCACGGACCGGCAAGCGCTGTGGGTCGGCGCGTTCGAGGAGGAACTGGTCCGAGCCGAGCGCTCGGGCGCCCAGCTGTCGCTGCTGCTGGCCGAGCTCGAGGACGCCGACCGCGTGCTCGCGGTCGAGCCACCGGGCGAGGCGAGCGCGACGTTCGGACGGTTTGCGCAGGCCGTCCGCGACGCGGTTCGCCGGCAGGACATCCTCGCCTGCGAGAGCGACTCCCGCGCGTGGGTGATCGCCCGGGACACGGGCAGGCCGGGAGCGCAGGCGCTGGCCGACCGGATCGCCGAGACAGTCAGGGCCGGTCGGCAGTGGCGCGGGGCGCCACTGTCGGTCACGCTCGGCGTTGCGGTGCTCGGCGAGGACGGCCGCGACTCGGCGACCCTGATCGAGGTCGCCGAGGAGGCGCGCTTCGCGGCGGCGGCCAGCGGAGTGCCGAGCCTGCCGGCCGGGCCGCGGCCCGACAACTCGGGCTGAGCCCCGGCCTACGGATGGACGGGGAGCGACACGGCGCCGATTGTGGCGGTGCCGTTGATCCCCAGCGCGCTGCCGGTCGCCATCGTCAGGTCCCAGTCGGCGCCGTTGGCGTACGGCCCGCGATCGATCACGGGCACGATCAGCGTTCGTCCGCGGTAGTAGACAGCGACCTTCTCGCCGCATTTCAGCGTTCGGCTGGCGACGCCGATCGTCGCGCGCTTGAGGATCTCGCCGCACGCGGTCCGCTGGTTCCAGAAGCCCGGGCCGTACAGGGTCGCCACCGACGGCCGGTACACGGTCACGGTGATCGTCGGGGGCGCGACGGCCGTCCGGGCGTCAGCCGCGACGATTGCGCGGATCGAGAAGCGACCGATGTGGTCCGTGCGCCAGACGGCGCTGAAGGTGCCGTCGTGCGCGACCGTAGCGCTCACGGTCGAGGCCCACGTCCAACCGGTCTCGTGGCCCAGGCGCTCGATCACCACGGTCTTGCCGGCGTCCGCGGCGGGGAGGCTGCCGGACAACGTCAGTCCCTTGTTCAGCAGCGCCGAGGCACGGGTGGCGATCGTCATGCCGTTACTCGTCGCGGTCACGGCGATGTTGCCGGGCTGCGCGTTGCTGCCCGCCTGCGCATTGACGGGTGTGGTCCCGCCCACCCCAGCGCCGCCCGATGCCGCCAAGGCGAGCGACGGCACGGAGGCGCTCGCGATCAGCGCGAATACGGCACTCAATTTCGCCCGGCGGCTCACGATTCGACCTGGTAATCCCTTCACGTCGGCCTACGGGGTGAGCTGACGGGCTCGCGCCTGAGAAGCGCTACGGTCCAAAGCGGGACCGATTCGCCCCTGCGGCCGTTGTTGGCCGGCCGCAAGTGGTTCCCCCGCCGGTCCCCCGCTGACGGGCGACCGCTCGGCATGGAAGTCGGGCGGCAGTATACGAAACTATGCGCGGAGAGTTAGTCCGGCAGCCACTACGGACGGGGGAGCCGGGCGAGCGCGTTGCGTAGCGCACGCGCGCTCGCACTCAGACCGATCTCGGCGAGCTCGGCCGCGGCGTGCACGGCCGTTCCGAGGATCTCGGTACCCGACGGTGGAGACGGCGCACGCGAGCGCGGCGATGCCGGTCCGCCGGCGGGTTGGGCGGGCTGCGCGAGGCGCTCGGACTTCGGCTTGCGGGCGGTGGCCGCGCTCCCGATCGGCGTCGGGGCGCTCGACTTTGCCCCGCTCGCGGGAGCCCTGCTCGCCGGTGCCCGCTTCGGCGCTCGCTTGGCCGCGGCGCGCGGGGTGCTCGTGCGCGGGGCGGTCGCGCGTGGGCCTGACGCGGGGCCTGACGCCGACTTCGCCGCCTGCTTCTTTCCGGCTGTTCGGCTCGCCGCCGGGGTGGAGCTCCCGGGTTCCGGCGACGGCGTCGGGGAGCCCGCGGGCGCGGCACGCTTGCTGCTGCGGCGGTGCGGCCGGGTCCGCGGCAGGGCGCCGAGCACGTCGGTGGGGGGCTTGTCACTCATCGGCCCCACATGATCGCGCACCCGCCCGGCGGGCGTAGTTCAAGCGCTCGCGGCGAGGCTCCGATACGGCCCAGACGCGACAATCACACCAGAATCCGCAATTTTCGCCGCGCAACTTGAAACGTAGTGCGGAGTTCAACGTAGTAGTAGTGAAGCAACGCCGCCGGCGTGCCGTCTGGCCTTGACTTCAGAAAATATAGCGACTACAATAATCCAAGTATGCTTGAGTAGCGGGCGTGCGCCTTGGGGCGAAGCCCGCTCTTCGCTCATTAGCGCCGAGCGAGTCCAGCCGACCGGCGCAAGCCACAGAATTAGATTAGGGAACCAAGATGTCAGTAGCCGAACTGCAAGAACTTGAAGAGATCAAGGGCCTCGTCAACCGCGGGCAGCAGCTTGGCGTGCTCACCTACGCCGACATCGCCACGGCGGTCTCGGAGCTCGACCTCGATGAGGCCGATGTCGAGGAGCTGCACGGCTTTCTCGAGCGGGCCGAGATCGAGCTCGTCGAGGAGGTAGATCCGGCGCAGGCCGCGTCGGAGGTCGAGCGCGCGCCCGACAAGCGGGGCCGGCGCAAGCCGAAGACGGCGCTTGACCTGAAGCCGGACATGACCACCGATTCTCTTCAGCTGTTCCTGAAGGACATCGGCAAGGTGCGCCTGCTGACGGCCCAGGAGGAGGTCGACCTCGCGAAGCGGATCGAACGCGGCGACCTGGACGCGAAGCAGAAGATGGTCGAGTCGAACTTGCGGCTCGTCGTCTCGATCGCGAAGAACTACCGCAACCAGGGCCTGCCGTTCCTCGACCTGATCCAGGAGGGGACGCTCGGCCTCGTGCGCGCGGCCGAGAAGTTCGACTACCGCAAGGGATTCAAGTTCTCCACGTACGCGACCTGGTGGATCCGCCAGGCGATCGCACGCGCCCTGGCCGACAAGGCCCGGACGATCCGTATTCCCGTGCACGTCGTCGAGAAGCTGAACAAGATCGGTCGCGCCGAGCGCAAGCTCGTGACCGAGCTCGGACGGGAGCCAACCGCCGAGGAGATCGCCGAGGTGACGGGGATCGAGCCGGACGAGGTCGAGTCGATCAAGCGTTCGGCTCAGGCGCCGGTGTCGCTCGAGAAGCCTGTCGGTGACGAAGAGGAGTCCGAGTTCGGTCAGTTCATCGCCGACGAGCGGGCCGAGTCACCGTACGAGCGGGCGGCCGAGATCCTCACCAAGGAAGCGCTCCGTGAGGCGCTCGAGAACCTCTCCTATCGCGAGCGGCGCGTGCTCGAGCTCCGGTACGGGCTCGGCGGCGAGCACCCTCGCACCCTGGACGAGGTCGGGCGGACGTTCAATGTCACGCGCGAGCGGATCCGGCAGATCGAGAATCAGTCGCTGAAGAAGCTCCAGTCGCTCGCCGAAGCGCAGAAGCTTCGCGACGTAGCATAAGCGCGTCCACTCGGATCCGGCACGCCTCAAGCAGTGAGGCGTGCGCGCCGATCAAGAGGTAGATGTTTGATCTGCATGAGGCGCTTCGGTACGTCGTACGCATGGAGGGGTCCGACCTTCATCTGAAGGTTCAGTCGCGTCCGCTGACGCGGATCCACGGTCTGCTGAGCCCGATCGACGAATACGAACCACTCGTCGCCGCCGACTCGGATCGCGTGCTGCGCGAGATGCTGACCGATCACGAGAAGCTGGCCGAGTTCGACAGCGAGGGCGAAGTCGACTTCGCGTATGCGGTCGAGGGGCTCGCGCGCTTCCGTGTCAATGCCTTCCGACAGCGCGGGTCGATCTCGATCGCGCTCCGCGTGATCCCGTACTCGGTGCGCACGATCGACGAGCTTGGGCTGCCGCCGGTGATCTCCGAACTGGCGGACGAGGAGCGCGGGCTGATCTTGCTCACAGGGACCACGGGCTCGGGCAAGTCGACGACGCTCGCGGCGATCGTCGACCAGATCAACGAGACCAAGGCGCGCCACATCGTCACGATCGAGGACCCGATCGAGTACCTCCACACCGACCGCAACTCCGTCATCAACCAGCGAGAGGTCGGGATGGACACCGCCTCGTTCGCCCGCGCGATGCGCCGCGTCCTGCGCCAGGACCCCGACGTGATCCTGATTGGGGAGATGCGCGACGAGGAGACGGTCCGGACGGCTCTGTCGGCGGCCGAGACAGGTCACCTCGTGCTGTCCACCGTACACACGCTCGACGCGCCGGAAAGCGTCAACCGGATCATCGACTTCTTCCCGCCGCACGAACAGAACCAGGCCCGCGCGATGCTTGCGGGCACGCTCAAGGGGATCATCTCCCAGCGACTGGTGGCGACTCCCGACGGCGCCGGGCGCGTAGCGGTCTGCGAGGTGCTCCGGATGACGGGCCGCGCGCGCGACATGATCAACGACCCCGAGCAGACCGGCCGGTTGCACGAGGTGATCTCCGAGGGCGAGTACTACGGCATGCAGACGTTCGACCAGGCGCTCCTGCGTCATTTCCAGGCCGGGCGCGTGACGATGGAGGAGGCGATCCGAGTCGCCTCGAGTCCACACGACTTCAAGCTGCTGGTCGCGGCCGAGGGCCGAACCGCGACTTCGATGGAAGACTTAGGCGACGCGACCCACTCGGTGAGGCCGGTGAGCATCGGGCAATCGGGATCCCCCGTACCCGCGCCGGCGCCCGCCCGCTCGCCAGAGCGTAACGGCTCGTCCGCGCCTCCGGGCGTCGCCGCCTGACCCGGGCTGGGTCAGAGTCGGTCGACCAGCGACGCCGTCACGTCCGCGCAGGCGATCAGCCTCGAGTCAGCCAGCGCCGCCTCGCGGTGGGCGTGGATCTTCAGGTACTCCGGGTCGGTCGCCATCTGCAGGAACCGCGCGCGTGACGGGTACTCAACGAGCAGCACCAGATCCCACTCGGGGTCCGGTGGTCCGATCACGGATTGGCGCGGGTGGATCGCCGACAGGAGCTGCCCGCCGACGGCGCGTAGAAACGGCTCCGCGGCCTCGCTGTAGCGGGTGTACGCCTCGGCGCCGCTGGCCCCCTGATCGATGCCGTCGGCCTCCGGCTTGAACCGCAGCAGGTTGAGCATCACGAGCGGCTCGGAGTCGGTCGACTCGGCGAGTTGCTGAACCTGCGCTGTGGTCGGGTGGATCGGCATCGGAGGCCTCCTTGGCCGCATCGGCGTGTAAGACGACGAGACCCTAGACGACTACCTGCTGCAGGCGGGGCGGCCGCGCGCTAGGGTTGCGCGCATCTAGGTCGTGGTTGTGATGCCTCGGGAGGGCGACATGCGAATTCGTTGGCTTGCAGGGTTCGGCGTATGCGTCGCGGCGGCGCTGATCGGCGGCACGCAGCTGCTGTCGTCCGCAGCTGCTCAGAATCAGGCCTCGACCAACCACGTGATCGTGGTGTTCAAGAACCAGGAACGGAGCCTGCCTGCGACGCGCCAGCTGATCTCCCAGCGCAGGAGCGCGATCCAGGGAATCCAAGCGCCGGTCCTCTCCCAGCTCAGCTCCTCCGGCGCCAAGAACGTCCAGTCCTTCGATGTGCTCAACGCCGTCTCCGCGACGGTGTCCGGGGCCGAGGAGTCGCAGCTCAAGTCGAACCCCGCGGTGAGCGCGGTCGTGCCAGATCAGATCATCAGGCTGGCGCCGGTCTCCCCGACCCCGAAAACCAATGCCATCGGGGCTCCGATCCCGCCGCCACCGGGCACCTGCCTGCCTCCGAACCAGGTGCAACTCGAGCCCCAGGCGCTCTCCCAGATCCACGCCGATGACCAGAACTCCGGCCCTGGGACGGCGCGCTCGCTCGGGATCACGGGTGCCGGGGTGACCGTCGGGTTCATCGCCGACGGTCTCGATATCAACAACCAGGACTTCATCCGTAACGGCAAGTCCGTGTTCACGGACTACAAGGACTTCAGCGGGGAGGGCACGAATGTGCCGACCGGCGGCGGCGAGGCGTTTCTCGATGCGAGCTCGATCGCGGCCCAGGGGCAGCACGCCTACAACGTCCAGAACTACAGCGACCTGCCGCTGAGCCAGCCGTGCAACATCCGGGTCGAAGGCGTGGCCCCTGGCGCGAACCTCGTCGGTCTGAGCATCTTCGGCGCCGAGGACTCGGGCTTCAACTCGGAGTTCCTGGACGCGATCAACTACGCGGTCACCGTCGACCACGTCAACGTCCTCAACGAGTCGCTCGGCAACAACCTGTACCCCGACGATGCCGCCAGCCTCGACCTGATCAAGCAGGCCAACGACGCGGCCGTCGCGGCCGGCACGACGGTCACGGTCTCGAGCGGGGACGCCGGCGTGACGAGCACGATCGGTACCCCGTCGACGGATCCGAGCGTGATCTCGGCCGGTGCGACCACCACCTACCAGCTCGACAGCCAGATCGGCTACGGCGGCGCGCGCTTCCCGGGCGTCAGCGGATGGCTCGACAACAACATCAGCTCGTTCAGCTCTGGCGGGTTCGACCAGGACGGGCGCACGATCGATGTGGTCGCTCCCGGCGAGCTCAACTGGGCCCTGTGCTCGACCGACACGAACCTGTACAGCGACTGTGTCGACTACGCGGGTCAGCCGTCGCCTGTGCAGGCGACCGGCGGCACGAGCGAGTCCGCGCCCCTGACCGCGGGCGTGGCAGCACTCGTGATCCAGGCCTACGAGAACACCCACCAAGGCGTCGCGCCGACGCCCGCGGTGGTCAAGCAGATCATCACGAGCACCGCCGATGACATCGGCGCGCCTGCGGATCAGCAGGGTGCTGGATTGCTCAACGCGTTCGCGGCCGTGCAGGCCGCAGCGTCCTACAAGACGGCGACGGTGACCCCGACCCCGGTCGGACAAACGCTGCTCACCTCCCAGAGCCAGCTGAACGCGATCGATGCGCCCGGCACCGCCGAGACGCTGCACGACACGATCACCAACAACGGGGCCAGCAGCGAGACGCTGTCGCTGACCGGCCGTGCGATCGGCGCCTACACGTCGGTGATGAGCAAGACCGTCAACATCGGCGGTCTCGGCAACAAGACGATCACCGACTGGCAGGGCGTCACCGACAACTATCAGCAGGTCACGTTCACGGTGCCCGCCGGCGAAAACCGGCTGAACGCGGCGATCTCGTACAAGAACGCGTCGGCGACCGACCTTCACGCGCGTGTCCGGATGACTCTGGTCGATCCGAGCGGCAAGCTGGCCGACTACGACGTGCCGCAGGGCGACGGCAACTACGGCGACTCCCAGGTCACGAACCCGGCAGCCGGTACGTGGACGGCGTACATCTACAGCCGGGACAAGAAGGATGGCGGCACGACCGGGAACGTCGTGTTCAACGCGAGCGTTGCGAAGTACGCGACGTTCGGCACCGTCACCCCGTCGAATGTGACGCTGGCCGCCGGGCAGTCACAGGCGGTCACGGTCCAGGTCGCGACGCCGGCACAGCCGGGCGACGGCGCGGGATCGATCGTGATCAGCGACGCGGGGGGGCAGACGACCTCGATCCCCGTGACGCTGCGGAGCCTGATCCCGACCGGCCCGGAGTCGTTCACCGGTGTGCTGACCGGAGGCAACGGCCGTGGGGCCAACACGGGCCAGATGTTCACCTACCAGCTCGACCTTCCCGCCGGCGATCCGGAGCTGAACGCCAACATTGCGGCCACGGACGCGGCCAACGTGTTCGACGCGTGGCTCGTGAGTCCGACCGGCGAGGCAGTCGCCTTCTCGGCGAACCAGGTACCGATCTCGAACCCACCGGGGTACAAGGACGAGCCCGGGGCGCAGTTGCACGTGCTGTCGCCCGCGGCGGGTACCTGGACGCTGATCGTGCTGTTCGCGCCGCAGGTGGCGGGCAACGCGACCGCGGCGCCGTTCTCGGTCTCGACGGATCAGACATCGGTGCCGGTCACCTCGACCGGGGGGCTGCCCAATTCGGCCGGGACCACATTGGCCGCCGGCAAGCCGCACACGTTCCAGATCAAGATCAAGAACACCGGCGCCGAGCCGGAGCTGTACTTCCCGGACGCCCGGCTCCCCGGATCGGCGAACGTGGTGCTCGGAGCGCTCGGTGGGGCGACGACCACCACACCGGTGACGATCAACTCGAACATCCCGGTCTATCTGGTTCCGACCAACAC
The DNA here is from genome assembly GCA_963712675.1 of uncultured Solirubrobacteraceae bacterium. GTDB lineage: Bacteria > Actinomycetota > Thermoleophilia > Solirubrobacterales > Solirubrobacteraceae > Palsa-465. The sequence goes on along the minus strand of CAVQJF010000006.1, from coordinate 169,437 downwards.
GACCGCGATCCAGGCGCAGGCGATCACGAACGGCTCGTCGCCGATCCTGTTCGACATGGAGGGGCCAACCGGTGACCCCGACATCGCCTCGACCGTCGGCACATTTGTCAAGGCCTCGTTGACCGACAACCCGGTCTCACCGGGAGTCTGGGACGTCCTGCCCGAGGACTCGGGCGCGTTCGGCGGCCCTCCCGGACCATCGGAGTCGGTCCTGACCGCGATGGCGGCGACGACGAGTCCGTTCGATCCGACCGTCACCGCGCGCACGGGGGATCTGTGGTTGGCGAGCACCAATCCGGGCGTGCTCGCGAAGTTCAACCCGACACAGGCCGGGCCTAAGGTGACCGCCACGATCCCGGTCACGATCACTCCGGCCGGCCCCCCGGGGACCAAGGTCACCGGCACGCTCTACATCGACGACGCGAACGTCCTCGTGTTCCAGCGGTTCAGCACGCTGAACGGGGACGAGGTGGCCGCGATCCCCTACAGCTACACGGTCGGCTGACCGCACAGAGCATCCGGCGCCGGCGCAGCTGACGCGCCGGCGCCCGGCCCGCATAGCTTCAGTTCATGAAGCATTGCGCTAGAATCGGGGTCCGGATGGCTTCGAACGACACCTGTCCGGTCTGCCGGACTGCGCAGATCGTGTGCGGGAAATGGACGCTCCTGGTGATTCGCGACCTCGCGGACGGTCGGTCGCGGTTTTGTGAACTCGAGCGCTCGCTGCACGGGATCAGCCCACGGACGCTGTCGCTTCGGCTCCGCGCCCTCGAGGAGGAGGGGATCGTCGCGCGCCAGACGTTCCCGGAGGTTCCACCCCGGGTCGAGTACGCGCTCACCGCGAAAGGGCGCGCGCTGGTGCCGTTGATCGAGGACATGCGTGCTTACGGTCGCGACTGGCTCGGCATCGACGGCATCGACGACGTCGACTGCGCGGAGTCACCGGTCGACGAGCGCGAGCCGGTGGCCGCAATCGCCTGAATGCGGATCGCGCTGGCGGCCGACGAGCTGACCGGCGTCGCCGGGGCGCTTCCGGAGGAGTTGCGCCGCCGTGGTCACGAGCCGCTGCCGCACGGCGCGTACACCGATGGGGAGCGGCCGGATTGGGCCTGGGCAAGCGAGGCGGCGGCGCGTGACGTCGCCGAGGGTCGCGCCGACCAGGCGGTGGTCGCGTGCTGGACCGGGACGGGCGCCTCGATCGCCGCCAACAAGGTCCAGGGGATCCGCGCCGCGCTGTGCAGCGATGCGTCGACGGCTGAGGGTGCGCGCCGTTGGAACGACGCCAACGTGCTCGCCCTGAGCTTGAGGCTGACCTCGCGGGCGCAGCTGACCGAGATCCTCGATGCATGGTTCGCTGCCCGTCCGAGCGATCAGGCGACCGACGTTGAGAACGTCGGGCATCTCGCCGACATCGAGCGGGCCACTGCAAGCTGACGTTCTCCGGGCAGGATCGCCACCGCCGGCGGAGAAACGGCGTCCGTGCGCAATACAAGCCTGCACGAGCTGCTCGAGGCGTTCACCGCCGACGCGGCCGGCCAGCTCGCCGCCGAGACGGCGTCCGGGGCGGAGATCCCGTTCGAAGTCATCTCGACGCCCGGCCGGCCTCGCAGGGCCGCGCTGTACTGCTACCGGCCGCTGACCGGCGCGTTCATCCGCGAGCGGCTCGGGCTGCTGTCGGCGCTGCCGACGTACGCGCCCGCCGCCCGGGCGCTGACCGGGCTCGATGGCCTCGACGCCTACCTGCGCGAGCGCGGCGAGCCGCGGACCCCGGCTGAGCCGCGCGAATGCGCGGATGCCGCGCTGCGGTCGTTCCTGTCGGCGGTGTTCGCCGAGCGCAGCGAGTTCGGCTTCGATCCGGAACGTTTCGAGACCGCCTACGGAGAACTCGAGCGCGCGCTGTACGACGGCAGGTGCGTCACCCAGGTGATCGTTCCGCTGCTCGGCGTCGCGCTGGACCACGCCACGACCGAGCTGGCCCTCGGCGACGGGCTGTCGCTGGTCCACGGGGAGGCGCTGCCCGAGGCTCCGGCGGAAGCCGTGTGGGCGACACAGGGCCCGGACGGACCGGTCGGCGAGGAACCGAATGTGCTCGCGGTGCTGACCGTCGCCGGTGACTCGGTGCGCCCGCCGGTGTCGATCGCCCGGGCGCGCTTCCGGCGCGTGCTGACGGCGCTGCGACTGTTCGAGCGCGGCGGCTACGCGCTTGGGCCGACCGCCTGGACCCGCTCCGACGCCGGTGTGTGGCGCCAGGTCGCCTTCGGCGGCAGCGGCCGACCTCGATTTGTGACCTTCATCTCCTCAGCCCAGGAGGACGAGCTGCGAGCGTTCTGCAATCTCGTCGGCCGGCGCACGCCCACCGGGGGCGAGCTTGCGTGGGCGCTGGCGCGGTACGAGATGGGCTGCGAGCGCCTGGCGCCGTTCGAGGCGTTGACCGACTATCTGCTGGCGCTCCGGGCACTGCTCGAGCCGGAGGGGCCGAGCAGCGGGCGGCTTGCCCAGCGACTCGCCGTGATCTGCGCGCAGGAGTCGCAGCGAGCCGCGTTAGCGGAGCGCACCGCGCACGCGATCTCCCTCGAGCGCGCCGTGATCACCGGTCTTGCCCCGGCGGAGCCCGGGGTCGACGCGCTCGTCGACGACCTCGCCGAGCATCTCCGCGCGCTGCTGCGGGACGTCCTCTGCGGCCATCTCGACGCGGATCTGTGCGCGGTCGCGGATGAGCTGTTGGCGGACGCCGCCACCGCCAGTAGCTGAATCGCCGCGGCCACGTTGCCACTGCGCCATGTAACGGTTCGATCTGTATATGATCGGTCGTCTGGTTGTCGGAAGCGGGCGCGAAGGAGGTGCCGGGCCGGGTATGGAAGGTGGGCTGCGTGAACGGCTGCCTCGGGTTGCTGGGTTCGCCGCGCTCGTCGCGGCAGCGGTCGTCATCGTGATCGTGCTGTTCACGGGCGGCTCGACGTATGTGCTCCACGCCCAGTTCTCGGACGCCGGCCAGCTGGTCGGCGGCGACTTGGTCACGATCGCCGGGCACCAGGTCGGATCGGTCGGCAGCATCGGCGTGACGAACAACGGGCTCGCGAACGTAGAGCTCGACATCTCGGACTCGGGCATCACCCCGGTCCGCGAGGGGACGATCGCGACGATCGGCCAGCTGAGCCTGACCGGGGTCGCAAACCGTTTCGTCGGGTTGTCGCTGGGCGCGGGCGCGCCGATCAGGTCGGGCGGCACGCTGCCGCTGAACCAGACCCGCGGGATCGTCGACCTCGACGTGCTGCTGAACGCGTTGACGCCACGCGTGCGCTCGTCGCTGCAGCGGATCATCAAGACCGGCGCATATTTCGTCGGGCAGCCGACCGCGTCGCAGCTCAACCGCTCGGTGCAGTACTTCAACCCGGCGCTCAGTCAGGCGACCCAGCTCGGCGCCGAGGTGGTGGCCGACAAGTTCGCGCTCGACCGGCTGGTCTCGTCTTCGGCACAGGTGTCGACCGCGCTCGCGGCGCGCAATTCCGACCTCGGCGGCGCGGTGACCAGCACCGCGGCCTGGCTACGCGAGGTCGCGAGCGAGCGGGTCGCGCTCGAGGACGCGATCACGCGCGCGCCGGCCGTACTGCATCAGGGAACGGGCGTGCTCGCGGATGTCAACTTCACGCTCAAGGTGCTGGACCCGGTGCTCCGCGACCTGCAGCCGGTGGCGCCGCGGCTCGGGACGCTGCTGCGGACGCTCGTGCCGGCGGCCAAGAATGCGATTCCGACGATCAGCGGGATTCAGGCGCTCGTGCCGGGCGCCAAGAAGGCGCTCAAGGAGCTGCCACCGGTCGAGCGGGTGGCGACGCCCGCTGTCAGGTCGCTGACGGCCGCGCTCAGGCCGATCACACCGATCCTGGCGGGGCTGCGGCCCTACGCGCCTGACCTGATCGCCGGCTTCTTCAACGGCGTCGGTGGCGCCGCCGGCGGTGCCTACGACGCAAACGGCCACTATCTGAGGACGCTAGCCACAGTCTCGGCCAGCACCGCCAGCCTCACCGGGGTGCTGGGCACGCTCGGCAGTCTGCTCGGCGGGCTCACCGGTGCCGTGACCGGGGTCGGCAGCGGTCGGAGCGGCCTCATCGCGCCGTGCCCGGGCGGTGGCTCGCCGCCCGCGGGCGACGGCACCAACCCGTGGACTTCACCCGACCTGCTGCCCGGCACCGGCTCGCTCTGCAATCCGGCGAACGACCAGCATTAGCGCGTACCGTTTGACGCGATGGCCGCGTCCGTGTTCCACGTCGAGCTGCGTCAGTTTCCGCATATCGCGCGGACGTTCAACCTGACCGCGACCGAGCTCCGGGCACGGTTCACGGGACCGTGGGCGGCCGGAGCGCTGGTCGATCTGGATGACCGCCGCTGGCCGCCGGATCGGTCCAAGATCACGATCTACGAGTCGCGCCCGCTCCGCGCCGACGAGTTCGGAATCGGGCGCGGGTGGCCGAACGTGACCCGCCTCGGCGAAGACGTGACCGAGCGCGAGCTCGCCGCGGCCGGTCCGTCGTCTGCCGGTGGCGGTCCCGGGGGATCCCTGCTCGCGACCGTCAAGGACCAGCTCGCTGCACTGTGCGCGGCGGGTCCGATCCAGATTTCTCAGGCGGTCGCCCTCGTCAGCGGCGCGAGCCCGGGCGCTCGAGCCTCCGAGCGTCTTGCGATCGCCGAGCGGGCGGTCTGGGAGCTCCTCCACGAGCGGCGCCTGGCGCTCGTGCGTGCCGGTGAGGCGGAGCCTGTTGGTACTGACGCGTGGGAGCCGCTGCTGCTGGCGTGGGCGACGTGGGCGGAGTCGCCGTCGAGTGTGCTGTTGCGGGGGGCGGGCGGATAGCGCGCTGCGGGTGGCAACACCTGCGAGGCGTGAAAAACGGCGGCGGTGAGAAAAGGGCGAGGCTCCGAGCGGCGGGCGGACAGACAGGAGAGGCGCGGTATCAAAGGTGATCACGGCGGAGGCCCAAAACAGCGCCCCGAGAGGGCAGAAGCCGTCAATCTGCCGCCCAAACGCAGCTCGGTCGCCCCGACAGCCGATGCACCGTAAATCGAATCGAAAGAAACCTCCGCTATGCGGCGGAAACGTCGGTTTCGTCTTCGATTCCGCGCTCGGTCGCGGTGCCCGGCGTTGTCACATCCGTACAGACGCCTCACCGTCATCAACCCCCGCTCGAGCCCGTCCCTTTTCACTGCCGCCGTTTTTCACACCACAGCGCCTCCTCGGGTGTCCCGCGGACAACCGGCCACCCGGGCGCCCTGCGCACGGGCGGGTGATATGAATCCGCTCCATGAGCGATTCACTGTGTGCAGAGACGATCATGATCACCGGCGATGGTGGCCACGAGGTGGAGGCGTACCTCGCCAGCCCGGCCGGTGAGGGACCCCGCGGCGGCATGGTGGTGATCCACCACATGCCCGGATACGACCGCGGCAGCAAGGAGATTGTGCGGCGGTTCGCCGAGCTGGGGTACGACTCGATCATGCCGAACCTGTACTGGCGCGACGCGCCGGGCGCCGCGCCCGACGATGCTGCGGCGACGGCGCGAGCGCAGGGCGGCGTGCCGGATGAGCGCCTGATCGGCGATGTCGCGGGCGCCGCGGACTATCTGCGGGCGCTGCCGAGCTCGAACGGCAAGGTCGGGGTGATCGGCTACTGCTCGGGCGGCCGCCAGTCGGTGCTCGCGGCGTGCAATGTCGACCTCGACGCGGCGATCGACTGCTACGGCGCGTTCGTCACGGGCACCCCGCCCGAGGGCTTTCCGCTGAAGGTCACGAACCTGGTCGATCAGCTGCCAAACCTGCGCCCGCCGTTGCTGGGGCTGTTCGGCAACGACGACCAGTATCCGACCCCGGAGCACGTCGACGAGCTCGATCAGATCCTGACCGCGAACGACAAGCCGCACGAGTTCCACCGCTACGACGGTGCCGGGCATGCGTTCTTCTCGGTCGACCGCCCGTCGTACCGGCCGGAGGCCGCGGTCGACGGCTGGGAGCGGATCGAAGCGTTCCTCAATACCAACCTCGGAGGCTGAGCCAGATGTGCACCTACGCCACCGTGCGAACCACGCTGAAGGGCAGCGCCAAGGGTCCCGAGGGCAGCTGGTTCCACCTCACGGACGGGACCGTGTACTTCGACCATCCGGTGCACGCGATGGCGGACCACACGCTGAACATCGATCTCGCGGATCCCTCCAAGGGGCCGGGTCAACGGGTCGCGATCGAACTCACCGCCGCCTCAGCGCGCGAGCTCGTCACCGCCATCCAGGCCGCGCTTGACAGTGCGCCGGCTGGGCTGACCGCCTGATCAAGCGGATGGCAGCACGCGCACACTCGCGGGCGCGGCCCGCAGGCCCAAGCTCGCTCCCTCGGCGATCGTGACGTGTCCGTTGTCTGAAGGCCGCACGCGGATCGTGACCCGTGCAAGTCGAACGACCAGGGCGCCGCGGTCCTCATGCATGCTGGTCACGCGGTCGCAGAAGGCGCTTGAGCCGGCATCGGCGAGCTCGAAATCCCACGGCTGGATTGCGACCTGAACGGGACCGCTGGTCGGTGTCGAGCAGAGGAGCTCTCCGCCGCCATCGAGTCGGATCAGCGAGCCGGAGGAGGTCGGCGTCGCGTAGCCGTCGAGCACGTTCGCGCCGGTGAGCTCGGCGACCATCGCGTTGGCCGGACGCTCAAACAGCTCGCGCGGCACGCCAACCTGCACGAGCCGACCGCGATCAAGCACGCCGACGCGCCGCGCGAGCGCGACCGCGTCCTCGAACGCGTGGGTGACGAGCACGCTCGGCAGCGCCAGCTCCGCGAGCAGATCGGCGAGCTCGTCTCGAACCTGGCGGCGGGTGATCGCGTCGAGCGCTCCGAACGGCTCATCGAGCAGCAACACGCGGGGGTCGCGGCCGAGCGCCCGGGCCAGCGCCGCGCGTTGACGCTCGCCACCGGACAGCTGGCGGGGGTGTGCATCCGCCAACGGCGCAATCCCGAGCCGCTCGAGCAAATCCGGCCGCTCGCGCCGGGCCGCGAAGCGGACGTTCTGGGCCACCGTCATGTGCGGGAACAAACCGTAATCCTGGGGCAGATAGCCAACGTGGCGATGCTCGGCGTCCAGGTGGCGGCGCGCGTCAGCGTCGAACCACGTTTCGTCGCCGAGCGCAATCCGGCCCCCTCGGGGCCGCTCAAGACCGGCGATTGCGCGCAGCAGCGACGTCTTGCCGGCGCCCGATGGGCCGACGATCGCGACCGTCTCAGCCCCGAGGCTCAGGCACGCGCGAAGATCGAACGCTCGTCGCGCGAGGACGATGTCGATGTCGAGGAGTTCCAATAGCTGAGTAGCAGCTTCGAGGCGAGCAGGATCGCGGCGCTGACGATTATCAACAACACGCCGATCGCGATCGCTTGATCGAGGTTGGCGGCGAACAACGAGTAAACCGCGAGCGGCAGCGTTTGCGTAGTTCCCTGGAAGCTGCCCGCGAACAGGATTGTCGCGCCGAACTCGCCGATGCCCCGAGCGAACGCGACCGCTGCGGCCGCGCCGAGGCCGCCGCCGGCGAGCGGGATCGCGATCCGCATCAGACGCCTAACCGGGCCCGCACCGAGCGTGCCGGCAACGTCGATCAGCGTTTCGTCGACCGCTTCGAAAGCCGCGATCGCGCCTCGCAGATAGAACGGGCTGGCAACGAACAGGACCGCGATCACGACCGCCGCCTGGCTGAACGCCAAGTCGATCCCGAGCGTGTTGAGCGTGCCCCCGAGCAGGCCGAGCCGGCCGAACGCGACCAGCAGCGCGAGTCCGGCGACAGCCGGCGGCAACACCAGCGGCACCTCGACGAGCGTGATCACGAGCGCGCGGCCGCGGAAGCGGCGCCGCGCGAGCACGTATGCGAACGGTGTGCCGAGTCCGATCATCAGGGCAAACGCGATCGTGTTCGTCTTCAGCGAGACGAGAATCGCGTCGGTCGCCACCTTGGTGCCGAAGTCGTGGAACAGGCTGTGCAGCGGCTGGTACGTGATCAGCGCGATGATCGGCAGCATCAGGAAAGACAGCACGACAGCGGCGGCGAGGGCAGCGCCGCCCGCAGCCCCGAGGCGCCCGGCCGTGCTCAAGGCTTGCCGAACCCGGCGGCGTGCAGGGTCGCCTGACCCTTGGCCGAAAGCACGGTCTTTACGAACGTCTGGGCCGCCGTCTGATTCTTGGTGGCCTTGACGACGGCGATGAAATCCATCGCGCCCGGCTTCGCCTTCGCAGGCAGCTTGATTGCGACCACCTTGCCGGCCGCCGCCTTGGCGTCGGTGACGTAGACGAAACCGGCGTCGGCTTGGCCGAGCGCGACCTCAGCGACCGTCTGCGTCACATCCGTCGTCTGGCTGACGACGTTCTTCATCGCGGCGCTTGTGATCCCGAGATTCGTGAACGCTTTGCGCGCGTAGTCACCGCAGGGCACGGACGCCTGGCAGATGACGAGTTTGACGCCGTTCTTGGTGATCTGGCTGACCGACGTGATGTGCGCGGGGTTGCTCTTCGGCACGATCAGGACGAGCGTGTTGGTCGCGAACTCCACCGGCTTGTCGACCAGACCCTTCGCGTACAGCGCTGCCGGCTGCTTCGGGCTCGCTGCGGCGAAGACGTCCGCCGGCGCTCCCTGTTCGATCTGCGCCTCGAGCGCATCGGAGCCCGCGAACGTGAACTTGGCGCTCGCGTCGATCAACGGAAAGACCTTCGTCAGGGAGGCGGCGGCGAGGACTGTCGGGCCCGAGCTGGTTGAGGCGACCGGGGCGGCGGCCGCGGTCGACGTGCTGACGGCCGGCGCGGCTGCCGCTGTAGAGGAGGAGCTCGAGCTGCTGCTACTGCTGCTCCCGCAGCCGGCGGCGAGCGCCGAGACTCCGATCGCCGCGATGATCGCACCCGCACGTGTTGCGCTCAACATCGGACCTCCCTGGATTCCTGGCGACAGAATCCAGGCACTATACTAGGATTCTGGCAATGGGATTGCGTCAGCGCCGCCTCGGCTGCGGCCTCACCCAGGCCGAGCTCGCGACTCGGGCCGGGGTCAGCAGACAGCTCGTCGCGGCCGTCGAAGCGGACCGCAACGTGCCGGCGGTCGATGCCGCGGTCGCGCTCGCCCGGGCCCTCGGGACGACCGTCGAGGAGCTGTTCGGCGACTCCGGGACCGCTACGGTCGTCGCTGCGCTCGGCGGCGAGCTCCGCGACGGCGCGCTGCTGCGAGTCGGTCGCATCGGCGACGGCCTCGTCGCCGCCGAGCTGGCCGACCATGGCGTCGCCGGCGCCGGCTGGGCGAAGCCAGACGGCGTCCTGCGTGACGGGGAATTGCAGTTGTTCGACGGCGCGGCCGTCGCGGGAGTGGTGATCGCGGGCTGTGACCCGGCGCTCGGGATCGCTGAGGCGATGCTCGCCGGGCTCGGACCCCGGAGCCTGCTCGCGATGTCGGCGCCCACGGGCGTCGCGCTGCGGGCGCTCGAGCGCGGAAGCGTGCACGCGGCTGTCGTTCATGATCGGCGCGGTCGATTGCCACGGCCGCCGGTCCCGGTATCGCGCTGGCACCTTGCCTCGTGGCAGGTCGGTGTCGGCCTGCCGGCGAGCGTCGCGGGCGCCTCGCTCGAATCCGTGCTCGCCGGCGGTCTCCCGATCGTGCAGCGCGATCACGCCGCCAGCAGCCAGCGAGCGCTCGAGCGCGCGAGCGCCGCGACCGGGGCCGCCCGCGTCCGCACGGGGCCGCTCGCCTCAGGCCATCTCGATGCCGCACGGACGGGCGCCGCGCTCGGTGGAGCCGCCGTTACGACCGAGGGCGCGGCGCTCGCTTTTGGGCTGACGTTCATGGCGCTCGAGGAGCACGTGGTGGAGATCTGGGTCGCGGAGCGGTGGCTCGCGCACCCGGGCATCGAGGAGCTCGGCGAGCTGTTGGCCCGGACGGCCTTCACCGACCGGGTCGCGCAGTTCGGCGGTTACGACCTGACGGGCTGCGGCACCCGCGTCGCCTAACGACCCGGCGGGGGCGTCGGCGCGCTCCACGGCCGATCCGGCTCCCCGTCGAACCAATAAGCGCCCGCTCGCAGGCGCGGAAGTGCATCGCGGATCCATGCTCCCTCGCCGTCGAGCCGTGCCTGCGTCAGGCGTAGGTGCTCGGCAACGTGGGCCGGGATCTCCGGATCGGAGTCGATGCCGGCGATCGCCTCCCCGACGTGCTGCTCGGACGCGGTGATCTGCGCCACGCGGTGCTCCAGAGCCTCGATCACCTCCGCGCGCGACAGCGCCCACGCGAAGCTCCACGCGGCGAGCAGATTCGCCGGCTCGTTCGGCGCGAGATTCCACAGGCCGTCATGGAGCAGCGCCATGAACTCCGTCTCGCCCTTGTCGGTCAGCCGGTACATCGTGCGCGCCGGCCTGCCTCCCTCGGTCTCCGTTCCAGTCTCCTCCAGAAACCCATCCCGAGTCAGTGAACGGAGCGCGTTGTAGATCGAGCCGGGGTTGAGATGCGCCCATTCCTCGGCGTGCCAGCTCAATAGCTCGCGACGGACGAGGTAGCCGTGGACCGGCTGAAAGATGCGCACCGCGCCGATCACGAGCAGTCGAGTTGGGGACATGCGGCGGATCGTACTTGACAACTCTGATTATTCATAGTTGACTAATCGCAGCATGATCAATCTTGACCAACCAAATTTGAAGAGAGGAACAGACGTGACTGTGAACACTGGACCCGGCGCCGTGCCGTCGGGCGGGCGTCCCGGCGCCGTGCCGTTGGGCGGGCGTCCCGGCGCCGTGCCCGTGGGCGGCCCGATCCTGCAGGCGCGCGGCCTGGCCAAGAGCTTCCGGATCGCGAGCGGCGTCGTCGAGGCCGTGCGGGGCGTCGACATCGACGTGCACGAAGGCGAGATCGCCGGCTTTCTCGGCCCGAACGGCGCCGGCAAGACCACGACGCAGCGGATGCTGACGACGTTGCTCGCGCCGAGCGACGGGTCGGCGCGGGTCGCGGGCCACGACCTTCGCCGCGAGCCGGTCGAGGTGCGGCGCCGGGTCGGTTACGTGGCGCAGGGCGGATCGACGACGCCCGAGGCGCAGGTCGGCGAGGAGCTCGTCGATCATGGCCGGCTGCACGGACTGTCACGCGCCGAGGCGGAACGTCGCGGCCGAGCGCTGATCGACGAGATCGACCTTGCGGGTACGTGGAACCGCCAGATCAAGACGCTGTCGGGCGGTCAGAAGCGCAGGGTCGAGATCGCGCTCGGGCTGATCAACGAGCCGCCGCTCCTGTTCATGGACGAGCCGACCGCGGGGCTCGACCCGCAGGCGCGGGCGAACCTGTGGCAGCACATCCTGAGGCTGCGGGATGAGCGGAGCGTGACCGTGTTCCTGACGACCCACTACCTGGAGGAGGCCGACGCGCTGTGCGATCGGGTGTTCGTGATCGACGGCGGCGAGATCGTCGCGCGCGGCACGCCGGAGGAGCTCAAGCGCAAGGTATCCGGGGACCGGGTGGCGCTGCGGCTCGCCGATCCGGCGACGCTCAGCCAAGCGCAGGCGGCGCTGCATCTGGTGGAGGGCGCTTCCGCACTGCGGAGCGAGGGCGATCTGCTCGACGTCCGCGTGCCTGACGCAAGCACGGCGCTGCCGGCGCTGCTGAGCGCGCTCGAGCGGGTGGGCGTCGCGCTGTCCGGGATCGAGGTCCGGCGCCCGACGCTCGACGACGTGTTCCTGTCCCTCACCGGTCGTGACCTGCGCGACCAGGCTGCCGCCTAGGAGGTTTTGAAAATGGAATTCCTGCGAGATACCCGACTTGTGTTCGCGCGAGAGCTGCGCCTCTCGGTTCGCAACCCGGTGTGGGTGATCATCGGGATCACACAGCCGCTGCTCTACCTGCTCCTGTTCGGGCCGCTGCTGAAACGGATCTCGGGCCTGCACGGCTTCCCGCACGGCAACTCGTGGCAGGTGTTCGTCCCCGGCCTGCTCGTGCAGCTCGGGATCTTCGGCGCGTTGTTCGTCGGCTTCGGGCTGATCGCCGAGATCCGCAACGGCGTGATCGAGCGGATGCGCGTGACGCCCGCCCCGCGGCTGGCGCTGCTCGCGGGCCGCGTGCTGCGCGATGCGCTCGTGCTGATGGTCCAATCGGCGGTGCTGATCGCCGCGGCGTTCGCGCTCGGCTTGCACGCTCCCGCCGGCGGGGTCGTGCTCGCCGTGCTGCTGGTCGGAGCGGTCGGCGCGGCGTTCGCCGCAACCTCGTATGCGCTCGCGCTGCTGACCCGCGCTGAGGACTCGATGGCGTCGATCGTGAACAGCCTCGCGGTGCCGCTGCTGCTGCTGTCCGGGATCCTGCTGCCGATGTCGCTGGCGCCCGGATGGCTGCGCGTGCTCGCCAACATCAACCCGCTCAAGCACATCGTCGACGGCACGCGGGCGCTGTTCCATGGCCAGATCGTGTCGGGCACCGTCGGGATCGGGCTGCTCGTCGCCGGCGGGTTGATCGCGCTCGGACTAACGTTCGGCACGCGCACGTTCCAGCGCGACTCGAACTAACGAGGAGGAGAGATGCAACTGAGCGCCCGCAACCAGCTTGCCGGCAAGGTCGTGTCCGTCACCCACGGCGCGGCGATCGCGAACGTCGAGCTCGACGTCGGAGGGCAGCGGCTGGTCGCGTCGATCACGGACGAGGCCGCCACTGAGCTGGGCCTCGAGCCGGGCAAGGACGTCGTGGCCGTGATCAAGGCGTCCGATGTGATGGTGGGGGTGGCGTAGCCGCTGGTGCCAGAGGCGTGGCCGCCGATGCCAGAGGCGGGCGCCAGCCGCGCCCAGGATTCCACCGCGCCAGCGCGACCCCGGCGATGCAGAGTGCGCCGCCGGGGATCGCCAGCGCAGGTGGCACCTCATTGAGGATCGGCCAGGCGAGCAGCAGCGCGAGCGGCGGGACGAGGTAGGTCACCGAGCCCATCCTCCCTGCGGTCGTGTGCGACAGCGCGTAGCCCCAGGCGAGGAAGCCGATCGTCGTCGGCGCCAACCCTAAGTAGACGATCCACCAGGCCTGTGCCGCGGTCGCGTGGCCGAGCTCGTGGACCAGCGATGGGGCGTACGGCAGGCACGCGATCGCGCCGATTGTGCACGCGAGCCACGTGACCGCCAGCGACGAGGCGTGCGCCAGCACCGGTTTCTGGGCCACCACTCCGGCCGCGTAGGCGAGTGCCGCGATGAAGCACAACACGACGCCCCAGCTCGCGCCCACGTGATGTCTCGAGCTCGCGATGCCGATCAGCCCGGCGCCGGAGAAGGCGACCAGGCAGCCGGCGAACAGCAGCCGGGGGAAGCCCTCCTTGAGCACGATCCCGGCGAGGATCGCGATGAAGATCGGGCCGACGTTGACGAGCAGCGCCGCGATACCGGCGTCGACGCGGCGCTCCGCTGCATTCAGCGCGACGTTGTAGACGCCGAACCACAGCACGCCGCAGACCGTGATCCCGCCGAGCGTCTGGCGCGGTGGCAGCGGCTCGCGGCGGGCCAGCATCAGCGCTCCGAGTGCAAGGCTGCCAACGAGCAGCCTCCCGAGCGCGATCTCGCCCGGCCCGAACGTGTGCCGCTCGTACCGAATCGCAATGAACGCTGAGGACCACACCGCCACGGTCAGCGCAGCGGCCGCCACGACCGAGGGCTTGCGGTTGACATCCATCGCGGGGAATTGAACGCAAGATCAGGGCCGGACGTGATATCGCGAGCGGAGGGCTGCGCGCCACCGGCGACGGATCAACGCTGGACCGCGATCCCGACCTTCCGCGTGAGCCCGCCGGCGCCGAGCGACAGCTTCAGCTGGAGCGTCGTGTGGCCGCGCCGGATCCGGACCGTCAGGCGACGGGTGCCGCGCCCGACCTTGAAGCGTTGCGCGCGGAGTCCGGGGACGCGCACGACCAGGGTCGTGGGCAGTGAGCTTGCCACCTTGAGACGCAGCGACCGCGCCCTGCGGTTCGCGCTCCGCGGGGCGGACAGGACTATGAACACCGGTCTCGAGCCTCGCAGCACGACCTCGACCGATGCCCGTCCGCTGCGACCGGAGCGGTCGGTGGCGACCAGCACGATCCGGTGGCGACCGGCGGGCAGGCCACTGACTGTGATCCGCGCGCCGGTGCCGAGCAGTCGGCGCCCGAGCATCCACCGCAGTCGCCGCCCGGTGAGCATCCGAGAGCTGTCGTCGAAGGCCTGGCCGTCGAGCCCGAGCGGGGCGTCGTTGAGCTGACGCGAACCGGACCACGGCATCAGGATCTGCACCGACGGCGGCGCGCCCAGCGAACGGAACCGTCGTGAGATCGCGGACGCGGCTCGGAAGCCGTCATTGACGATCACACGGAGGCGAGCATCGGCGGAGCGGAACAGGTAGCGGAGCGGAACGAGCGCGCTGCCGCGGTTCGGCCCGATCCAAATCGGGTTCCAGCGGCGGCCGCCGTCGCCCGAGTAGTCGACCTCAACGCTCAGCGCGGCGCCGCCGCGCTCGGACGCGCGCCAGCGGAGTGTCGCGTCGGCCCTGCCGAAGCTCGGTGCCGGGGGCGCGAAAACCGCCGGCGGATAGCGACCCTGGGTGCGGGTGGCGAGCGTCACGCCGTTCGCGGTGATCCGGACGCCACTGACTCCGGTTGCGGGGACGACCCCCGTGAGCGTCAGGATCGGCACCGCCGGCCGAGCGTCGACGTGGCCGAACGAGACCCGCATCGGGATCTGCGCGACGGTGGCGCCGTTTGCGCCGGTGGCGACCAGGTCGTAACGCGTCGTGACCGGTTTCTGCGCCGGGGCCTTGACCGGCTCCACGTCGTTGATCGTCACCTGTCCACCGGGAGCTACGGACGCTCGGACCTGGAGTGAGGCGACCGTGTGGACGGCAGCTGCGGAGCCGGCGTGCGCTGCACGCCTATCCCGAGCGGCCGAGAAGCCGAATTCGCTCAATACGGCGTTCCAGTTGTGCACCGACACCCACGCGTTGCGGTTGCCGGTCAGCGGGTCGCCGTCGGACACGTTGTCGCAGTAGGACATGAAGTCGAACCACTGCGTCCCGCCCGCGGAGTCAGCGGGGATCACCTGATAGGGGAACGGGTAGCCGGGCTCGGCGGGCGCGAGCCCGACGCTCTGCAGAAAGCCCTGCTGGTCCTGGGGCCAGGTCTCGGCCGGAACGGTTCCTCCGCCCACGCCGATGTTCGCGCCTTTACATGCCGATGCGTGTGGGCGCCTGAAGAGGTGGAACAGCTCGTGCGCGACGCTGACGAGCGGCTCGGGAGAGTTCACGAACGCGAACTGCACGGGCGTGGCATCGAACGCCAACCCGCTGTCGAACAACGTGCAGTACCCGTCGCGCTGGGCGCTGCGGATGTCGGCGTGTTCTATACCGACGTCCCATCCGTGGTCGGGCGACCCGTGGTCACAGACGTAGTCGTTGACCTTGTCCAGCATCGCGATCGTCGCGGCCCCGTTGCTGTTGTCCTCGCCGACCTGGCCCGAGATGTCGATCGTGCTGGCGTACGGCTCGATGATCAGAGGTATCGGGGTCACGACCCCGGCCCACTTGAACACTGCGGGTGGGTCCGGCAGGGTCGCGTCGTATGGGTGTGTGACGATCATCGCGAGCGGGCGGATCGTGACCGAGAACGTGTACAGGAATGGGATCTGACTGATCGCGAAGTTGTTGTCGATGAGGCACGAGCTGGTCGTGCACGGCGCCCAGGTCGGCGGCTGACCGGGCACCGTCGCCGTGCGCGCGACGGTCTGTGCTTTGGCGACCGGCGGGAGCGAGGTCGGCTGCGTGGGCAGCAGCTGCGCCTGTAGCTTGATCTTGCCGCGCTCCCACGAGCTCGGCAGCGCGAACGTGTACACGCCGATGTAGTTGTCCTGGAGGAAATCGTCACCGAATGCGGCTTCGAGGTTGGGGGTCAGGTTGCCGGGGGTGGCGACCGGCAGGATCGGGCTCCCGGGCAGCGCCACCTGGTTGCCGTGCACGTCGGTGGTGTAGCCGTTGAGGACCGCCGGCACCTGGATCCCGTTGGCTGGTCCGTACTTGAGGTCGGCGTACACGCGCACGACCGTCGGCTTGAACGCGGCCAGCAGCGCGAGCGCCTCCTGCGTCCCGCCGGGTGCCTGTTGCCCGATTGACGCGTACGTGATCGGCGCGCCCGGGCTGCCCGGATTGCGCTTGGGCAGCACCGGCAGCTGAGTGCCCTGGGTGATCTGCATCGAGAGCACCTCCGGGTCGAACTTCAGCGCGCACGTTCCGCCGACCGAGATGGTCGCGTCCTCCTCGCCGTAGGGCGGGTCCGTGGCGTGGATCGTGGCGGTGCGGCGGAGAACCGTATTGCCGGTGGCGGGGACCGTCAGCGTCAGCGTCGCGTTTTGCATGCTCGTGCCGCTCGGGAATGTGACCTGGGACGGGTTGAAGCTGGCCGTGGCGCCCGCTGGCAGGCCCGAGATCGACAGCGATACGGGACCTGGGAAGCTGGCGTCGCGGTTGATCACCAGCGGCACCTGGATCGTGCACGGCGACAGGTCGTAGGACGTGGAGCCCCTGACTGAGATCCCGAATGCCGGCGACACGTAGATACTGACCGTTGTGCTGCGCGGAGCGGTTCCCGCGGTCGCCGACTGCGGCGTGCCGGTCACCGTGATCGATAAAAAGTGATTAGGGCTCGGCGGAGCGTCGGGCGCAGCCGAAAGCGTCATCACCGTCTGGCTGGCGTCGGCCGGGTTCGGCGCGAACGAGGCGGTGACGCCGGTTGGCAGTCCACCCGCGGAAAAGGAGATGCCGCCCCTCGAGCCCGCCAAGCGGTCGATGTTGATCGTGTCTGTCGCGCTTGCACCTTGCACGAAGCTGACGTCGCCACTTGCAGCCGTGAGTGAGAAGTCCGGCGTGGGCGGGGCCGCCGGTATGTCGAAGCTGAAGTCATCGAGCGCGACCTCGGTGTTGTTCGCGGACGTGAAGGCGAACCCCGCGATCTCTTCCGAGGGCGCCGTGACGGAGATCAGCGTGTTGATGCCGGCGCCCTGGGTGACCGTGACGGAATCCGGAGTCCCGACCACATTGCCACCGGCGTCGTAGGCGGTCAGCGTCACCGTCGCACAGTTCACCGCCGTGCTGGCCGGTGTGCAAGACGGCGATGTGGGCGTACCGAGCAGCCCCACGTAGGCGGACACGTGCGAGCGCGCGACCTGGAAGGTGCCTTCTGCGACGGATTCGTTCGCATCGCAACTGTGGCAGTCGATCCCGAGCACGTTTGGAGGCGAGTGAGCCTGCGTCGTCGCACTCGTGATCGTGGCCTGGTCGGCCCAGATCGGAACCTTGCCGTTCGGGCCTGGCACCGGGCCGAGCACGACGCCCTGGGCAGCGCCGCCGAAGTTCGCGTACTGGTTCGTGACCAGGGTGCCCGCGGGCAGGTCGTCGAAA
Organism: uncultured Solirubrobacteraceae bacterium; assembly: GCA_963712675.1. Classification (GTDB taxonomy): domain Bacteria; phylum Actinomycetota; class Thermoleophilia; order Solirubrobacterales; family Solirubrobacteraceae; genus Palsa-465. The sequence goes on along the minus strand of CAVQJF010000006.1, from coordinate 152,023 downwards.
TTGATCGTCGTGTCGGCCGCCAGAGCCGGTGCGGCGGCGACCAGCATCGCTGCAACGCACGCGAGCAGCGCCGCCCCACTCCTCAGAGCCAGCCCAGCCTCCACCTTGTGGCGATTCTCACACGTGGCGCGTCGGCATGCAACCGCGCCGCTACGCCACCACTTCCGCGAGCAAGCGTTCGCGCTCATCACCTGACGCAAACAGGTAGCGGTGCATCCGGAGCAGCCCGTCGACGTCGTGGACGTCGTCGTCGAGGTGGGGGACGAGCACCAGCGGGCGGCCGTCGAGCTCCGCGGCGAGCCGCGCGATGTTGCGCTTGTCGCGCCGCGCGAGGACGTGGTAATCGTGGAAGTTGTCGGCCACCTGCGTGGCGAGGTCGGGACCTAGTTCGGCACCGAGTTCGCCGCCGAGCGCGGCCGCGACGGCGCCGGGCGCGCGGTCGCCGAGCATGTCGTGATGGACGCGGTTGACGACCACGCCGGCGAAGGGGAGTCCGCCCTCATGGAGCGTGCGGCCGAACCAGATCGCCTCGTCAATCGACGCGTCGTGGGCGGAGGTCACGAGCACGAACGCGGACGTCGGGGCCTTGAGCATCAGCTCGACGTGAGCGGCACGGACGGTGAAGTCCTCGGTCATGTCGCCGAGCAGCGCAAAGAACGTCGACAGATCAGCGATCAGGTCGACGCCTGTGACCCTGTTGAGCGCGCCGAGCAGCGGCGCCGCGCCGCGCCCGAGCACGCGCATCCCGAGCCCGGTCGGTCGCAGGAACGCCTTCAGCGCGCGGCCCTCCAGGAACGCGGTCAGCCTGCCCGGCGCGTCGAGGAAGTCGAGCGCATTGCGCGATGGCGGCGTGTCGAGCACGAGCAGGTCGAAGTCGCCCTCACGGTCGAGGTCGAACAGCTTCGCGATCGCGGTGAACTCCTGCGAGCCCGACACCGCGGTCGAAACCTCGCGATAGACGCGGTTTGCCTTGATCTCCGCCGCCCGGGTCGGGTCCGGCGCGATCCGGTCGATCAGCTCATCGAAGGTTCGCTTCGGGTCGAGCATCATCGCCCACAGCTCGCCCTGTAGGTCGGCCCCGGCGAGCCGCGCTGGGTCGACGCGCCGCGGCTCGTTCTCGAGCGTCTCGAGTCCGAGCGCGTTGGCGAGCCGCTGCGCCGGGTCGATCGTGACGACCGCGACCTTCGCTCCCTGCGCCGCCATCCCGAGCGCGATCGCCGCCGAGGTCGTCGTCTTGCCGACGCCGCCGGCGCCGCCGCAGATGCAGACGCGCTTGCCCTCGAGCAGCTCAGCAACGCTCATCGACGTACCCTGGCGGGCCGCGCAGGTGCCGGCGCGGGGCGTCGCCCGTCGAGTCCGGCCTCGAGCGCGTCCGCGAGCTGCTCCAGCTCGGGCCGGCCGAGCTCCTCGGCGAACACGTACGGCAGCTCGAGCAGCGCGAACCCGAGTCCTTCGCCAAGCCGAGCCTGCTGATCGCGCTGGCTTGCGGCGCGCGCGTGCTCCGACAGCGCGGCGCGGAGCGCGGCGCGCGCGAGCGGCGTGTCGGCCGTCGCGAGCGCGGCGTTGAGCGTCGCAGCGTCGTCGGCACCGAAGCGCTCTGGATACAACGCGTTGAGGATCACAGCGTCGAGCCCGAGCCCGTCGCCGACGAGCGCGTCGCGCAGCGCGAGCGTCTCGTTGACCGGCATCTCCTCCGCGGTGGCGACCGCGATCACGGCCGTGAACGAGCGATCCGCGATCGTCGTCGCGATCGTCCGTCCCTGCGCCGCGATCGGGCCGACGCGCGCGATCTCGGCGAACATCTTCGGCGTGCGCAGGATCCCGACGCCGTGGCCGGTCGCCGGCGCGTCGACGACGACGACGTCGTACGGCGCGGCGCCCCGGGTCCGGCGCTGCAGCTGGGCGAGCTCCCAGACCTTGCCGATGCTCAGCAGCTCGCGCATCCCGGGCGTCGCCATCGCGAAGGCCTGGAACATCCTGCTGGCGGACAGCGCGTGCCCAAGCGGCCCGGCCTTGATTCGCAGGTACTCCTCCATCGCGTGCTGCGGGTCGACGGAGATCGTGAACAGGCCCGGGGCGAGCTCGACCTCGGAGAAGTGCTCGCCCTGATGATCGAAGGTGCGCTGCACGCGCTCCTGGGAGGCGAGCTCGACCACGACGCAGCGGCGCCCCAGCCGTGACGCCAGGAGCCCGAGCGCGATCGCGACGGTCGACTTGCCGACGCCGCCCTTGCCGGTGACGAAGATCAGCCGCTTGTCGAGGAGTCCGGGCACGGATACTGAAAATACTGAGAGGTGGTGTGGCCCCGCGTCGCCATGAACGTGCAGGATTCCCCACCGTGCCTGCGAATACAGGCGCGTATGAGTTCCCCGACGCATCGGAGCCTCCCGTGACGGCCACCTCGAAGGTGATCGCGTTCGCCAACCAGAAGGGCGGCGTCGCCAAGACAACGACCACGCTCAACCTCGCCGTGGCCTTTGCCGAGGAGGGCCACCGCGTGTTGTGCTGCGACATGGATCCGCAGGGCAACCTGACGATGTCCCAGGGCATCGACCCGGATACGCTCGAGAAGTCGATGTACGACGTGCTCGTCTACGACGTCCCGATCCGCGAGGTGATCCGCAAACGAGAGATAGACGTCGCCTGCGCGTCGATCGACCTCGCCGGAGCTGAGATCGCGATGTCGACCAAGATGAACCGCGAGCGCCAGCTCCAGAAGGCGCTGAAGAAGGTCGAGGAGGACTATGACTTCGTGTTCATCGACACTCCGCCGAGTCTCGGGCTGCTGACGATCAACGCGCTGACGGCGGCGCACAAGGTGATCGTCCCCGTGCAGTGCGAGTATCTGTCGATGCGCGGCCTGATCCAGCTTCAGAACACGCTCGCGATGATTCGGGAGAACCTGAACCCAGACGTGGAGATCGAGGGCATCCTGCCGACACTCGTCGACTCGCGGACGTTGCACGCGAAGGAGGCGATCGAGTTGCTTGAGGAGAACTTCGGCGACCGCGTGTTCGCGTCAAGAATCCGCAAGACGGTGCGTTTCGCCGAAGCGCCTGTGAAAGGCATGTCGGTACTGAAGTACGATCCGGACGGCACGGCCGCGCACGCCTACAGGCAGCTCGCGAAGGAGGTCCTCTCAAATGCCAAACGCTAAGCGCGCCAGTATGCGCGAAGGGCCGCTTGCGGCTCTGTTCCGCAAGACGGCCGACGACACCTCCGGGCGCGCACCCGAGGACGCTGAGGGTCAGTCGGCGCTGCCGCCCGAGTCCGGCGAGCAGCCCGCGCTGCCGCGGGCAGCCGCGGCGGCTTCACCAGCGCCGGAGCCCGTGCGCCAACCGGAGCCCGAGCCCGAGCCTCACGTTCCCTCTCCGCAGGAGCGCCTGCGCCACGTCTTCTCAGCCGACATTCCGGAGAACGTGCTCGACCGTCCGTCCGAGCCCGCGCCCGATGTCTACGCCCGCCCGGAGCGGGTCGCCGACGCGTATGCCGCGCCCGCCCGGGTCGGCTCCCCGGTACTCCGCGTGGTCGGCGTCGGTGGCGCCGGCGTGAACGCGATCAACCGGATGGTCGAGGCGGAGATCGAGGGCATCGAGTTTCTTGCGATCAACACCGACCTGCAGTCGCTGCAGCAGTCAGCGGCCCACGAGACGCTTCACATCGGTGATGGGATCACCCGCGGACTCGGCTCGGGATCGAACCCGGACCTTGGCCGCGCGGCCGCGAAGGAGGAGCACGACCGGATCAAGGCGCTGCTCCGTGGCGCCGACATGGTGTTCATCGCCGCGGGCGCCGGTGGCGGCACCGGAACCGGCGCGGCGCCCGTCGTCGCGCAGATCGCTCGCGAGCTGGGTGCGCTGACGGTCGGGATCGTGACGCGGCCGTTCCAGTTCGAGGGCTCGCGCCGGAGAGATCAGGCCGAAGCAGGGATCGCGGCGCTGGCCGAAGAGGTCGACACGCTGATCGTCGTCCCGAACAACCGGCTGCTGTCCGTGCTCGACCGCAACACTTCGATGGTCGAGGCGTTCCGCGTCGCCGACGACGTGCTGCGCCAGGGCGTCCAGGGGATCTCGGATCTCGTCACGCTCCCGGGGTTGATCAACCTCGACTTCGCCGATGTCCGGACGATCATGTCCGACGCCGGCAACGCGCTGCTCGGCATCGGGATGGGTACCGGCGAGCGGCGTGCGATCGACGCCGCCGAGCAGGCCGTCGCGTCGCCGCTGCTGGAGACGAGCATGGAAGGCGCTCGGTCGATCCTGCTGTCGATCACCGGCGGGCGGGACATGTCGCTGTGGGAGGTCAACGAGTCGGCCAAGGCCGTCGCGGAAGCCGCCCATCCGGACGCCAACATCATCTTCGGCGCGATGGTCGACGACAAGCTCGAAGATCAGGTCTGGGTGACGGTCGTCGCGACCGGCTACGGCGACGGGCACGCCCGCACGCGTAACGCCGAACGGCCACAGACGAGCGCGCTGCGTGAGCCCGCCGGCGAGCCGCGCGTGAGTCGCGGGCGCCCGCGCGCCGCGGGCTCGGTGCTCGATCTCGACGTGCCTGAGTTCATCCCGCGGAGGTAACTGCGCCGATGGCCGGGCCGGCCGCGCTCGGCGTCGTCGCCGCGGGGCATCCGCTGAGCGCTCGGGTCGGCGCCGATGTGCTCCGGGACGGCGGGAATGCGGTCGACGCCGCGCTGGCGTCGATGGTCGCCTCGTTCGCCTGCGAGCCGCTGTTGAACGCGCTCGGCGCCGGGGGCTACATGCTGGTGGTGGCGCCGGGAGAGGCGCCGGTGCTGCTCGACTTCTTCGTCGCGGCGCCGGGAAAAGGGGCCGATCCGGCGCTCCGGGCCGAGCTCGTTCCGGTCGACGTGTCGTTCGGCGACGCGATCCAGGTGTTCAACATCGGCGCCGCGTCGGTCGGCGCATACGGCCTGCCGGCGGGGTTGTGCGCCGCGGCCGCGCGGTTCGGCAGCCAGCCGCTCTCCGAGCTCGTGCACCCCGGCGCCGCGCTCGCGCGCGACGGCGTCGCGCTGAACGAGCAGCAGGCGTACATCATCGAGATCCTCGCTGACATCGTCACCGCGACGCCGGAGTGTGCGGCGCTGTTCGCTCCGGAAGGGACGCTGCTGCGAGCCGGCGATGCGATCCGCCAGCCCGAGCTCGCCGACGCGCTTGAGCGGCTCGGCGGCGAAGGGGCGGCGCCCTTCTACAGCGGCGATATCGCGGCCGCGATCGTTGAGTGGGTGGCAGGGCGCGGCGGCGTCCTGACCGCGGAGGACCTGGCGGCTTACGAGGTCGTCGATCGCGAGCCCGTCAACGCCGCCTATCGCGGCCGCGCCGTCCTGACCAACCCGCCGCCCTCCGCCGGCGGGATTCTGATCGCGCACGCACTGTCAGCGCTCGATGCGACGCCGGGGCCACCCAGCGTCGAGGAGCTCGTGGGGGCGATGGAGCGGACTCAGGCCGCGCGTACCCCCGAGTTCCTCGACGGGCTCGCCGACCCCGGGTTCGCCGAGCAGTTCCTGTCGCGGAGTCAGCCCGGTGGCCGGCTCGGGTCGACGACGCACATCTCCGTCCTTGATCGCGACGGCTGGGCCTGCTCGGTCACGTGCTCCAACGGCGCGAGCTCGGGCGAGGTCGTCCCGGGGACCGGTGTGCACTTGAACAACATGCTCGGCGAGCAGGATCTCAACCCGCTCGGATTCCACCGCCACGCGCCGGGCCGCCGGCTGCCGTCGATGATGGCGCCGACCGTCGTCGTGCGGGACGGCTCGCCGGAGCTGGTGCTCGGGAGCGCCGGCTCGAACCGGATCCGCTCGGCGATCCTGCAGACGATCATCCGCGTGATCGACGACGGGATGCCGGCTGATGAGGCGGTGCGGGCGCCCCGGCTGCACTTCGAGCACGGGATCGTGTACGCGGAGCCGGGAATCGACACCAGCGCGTTGGAAGCGTCCGGGCGGAAGATCAGCCGCTTTCGCGACCGCAACCTGTTCTTCGGGGGCGCCCAAGCGGTGGCGCGGGTTGACGGCGGGGACTTCTGCGGCGGCGGCGACCCTCGGCGCGGTGGCGCGTCGATCGTGGTGGAATCGGATGCATGAGATCCACCCGCGCTGCGAGCCTCGCGAGCGTGCTCGTGGCGGCGTTTGCGCTTGCGGGCTGCGGTTTCGCCGTCCAGTCCCCCGATGATTTCCTGTTGACGCGGACGGGTCAGGGCAGGACGCTGACGATGCTGGTCAACGACGGCGGCACGATCCGCTGCGACGGCGCAAAGCCGAAGCGGATCTCGAACTCACTGCTGATCCACGCACGCGATCTCGCCGACGGACTCAGCAATGACGCGACCCGATCGCTCGATATCCCGTCACCGCCGAACAGCGTCTACAGGTATCGGATCAGGCTGTCGCAGGGCACAGTGTCGTTCCCCGACACGTCGGCCGCGCACCGCGAGGAGTTCGCCAGCGCCGAGCAGTTTGTGCTCCAGGCGCTTTCCGGCCCCTGCTCTGGGACCGCCGCCGGCTAGTGTTCGACTGGCTCGGCTTCGGGCTCGGCCGGCGCGTGGTGCTCGTCACCAGCGACCTCGCGCGCCGCTCGATCCTCGTAACTACGCCGCGTCGACCAGTCGGTCCGCTGAACGGCCGTGTCGGCTTGCATCAGCCGGCCGAGCCGCTCGCGGCCACGACGCGTCATCAGGTTGCCGACGACGGTGAGCGGTCCGAGCGATTTGGGGACGTAGACGTCGTAGCGCGGGTTTGCGACCGCATCGACGATCGCGTCCGCCACGTCCTCGGGCTCGATGTTCTTGACGCCCCGGGCCTGCGGGATCCCCGCCGTCAGCTCGGTGTTGACCGGTCCAGGCATCACGCACGAGAACTCGACGCCGCTGTCGCGTAGCTCGACCTTCGCCGCGTCGGTGACGCCGACGACGAAATGCTTCGAGCCGCTGTAGGTGGCGACGCCGGGAACCGCGGTCTTGCCGACGATCGAGGCGATGTTGACCAGATGCCCACGCCGTCGCGCGACGAACCGAGGCAGGACAACCTTCATCCCGTTCAGCACCCCGATGCAGTTGATCTCGACGATCCGATGCGTAGTCGCATCGTCCTCTTCAAGGAAGCTGCCGACGGGCATGATGCCGGCGTTGTTGACGAGCACGTCAAGCGGGCCGAGGGCCGCTTCGGCGTCGGTGATGAACCGCTCGAACGATGCGCGGTCGGTCACGTCGAGCTCGAATCCGGCGCCACCGGCCGGTAGGGAGGAGGCCGTCTGCTGCGCGAGCCCGGCATCGAGGTCGCCGATCGCAACCTTGGCGCCGGCGCGGGAAAAGGCCTGCGCAGTCGCGGCACCGATTCCACGCGCGCCGCCGGTGATGGCCACGATCCGGCCGCTGAGATTGATGGGTTCGTTGGGCATAACGGCAGCCTACTCCGCGCTGTCCTTACGCTTCCGTTAGCCGGGCGGCTACGCTACCGCGCTCGTGTTCGCGCTGGCCGCAACCCACAACCTGATCTCGACCTTCCAGGCGATCGTGCTCGGCGTCCTCCAAGGGGCGACCGAGCTGTTCCCGGTCTCGAGCCTGGGCCACACGGTCATATTCCCGAACCTGTTCGGCTGGCACAACATCGTCAGCTGGCAGTCGCAGCCCGAATCTCCGTGGCTCGCGTTTGTCGTGATGCTCCACGTCGGAAGCGCCATCGGACTGCTGATCTATTTCTGGCGCGACTGGATCGCGATCATCCGCGCGTTCTTCGCGACGCTCTCCAAGCGCAAGATCGAGACGCCGACCGAGCGGCTCGCGTGGCTGATCGTCTGCGCGACGATCCCGGTCGGGATCCTCGGCGTGCTGCTCGAGCACGCGGTTCGGACCGCGCTCGCGAAGCCGCTCGCGGCGTCGATCTTCCTGATCGTCAACGGCTTCATCCTGCTGACCGCGGAGAGCTTCCGGCGACGCTCCGAGGTGCACGAGCTCGCCGCCCGCGAGGGGGCGAAGGCCGACGGCGGGCGGCGCCTGGACACACTCGACTTCCGCGAGGCGGGCGTGATCGGCGTGGTGCAGTCGAGTGCGCTGATCGCCGGGATCAGCCGCGACGGCGTCGTCATGACCGCTGGGCTCGTTCGCGGTCTCGACAACGCCGACGCCGCGCGGTTCGCGTTCCTGCTGGCGACGCCGCCCATCCTCGCCGCCGGCATCTACAAGGTCGGAGACCTGACCGGGCACCTCGGGAACGGGGGCGTTCGCGGTGCCGCCGTGATCGCCGCGGTAGCGGCCGCGATCACCGCCGTGATCACGGTCCACTTCCTGACCCGCTACTTCAAGTCGCGCAACCTGAAGCCGTTCGGGCTGTACTGCGTCGTGTTCGGGTTGGCGATGGTCATCTACAACGCGTAAGTAGCTCTAGTTCTCGCCAGATCCGGACCGCGGTCTGCGCCCCGCAGATCGGCTCTTCGTCGTTGAACCGGATCACGCGGTAACCAGCGGCTGTCTCGATCGGCGGAAAATCGCCGCCGCGAAGCACCTCCACCAGCCCGTCCTCAAACGGCGAGCGGGTCGGCTTGGCGCCGTCAGCGATCCCGAGCGCGTCCAGCTGTCCGAGCGCGATAACGCGGTGCCGATGTGCGACGAACGTCGCTGCGCAAAGTTCTTCCCGTGCAGTGGCGGAAAGTCTGCGTCGTTCGGGGCGGGAAGACATCCACGCATGGGTCCAGGCGACCGCTGCAACGGAACAAGACGTAAACGTCACGAGTTCGTGACGTCTTCGTCAGCCGAAACGAACTTTTCCGTTCGACGCGGCCCGAGCCTGGGCGCGGTCGACGTAGTCGAGGCGTTTCAGGGCTGCCCTGAACAGCCGCGTGACGAGCCGCAGGCGCGCGTTCTCGGAGCGCAGGTCAAGCAGGCCCTGTTTGGCGTCGAGCCCGAAGTCGACGGTGGCCGCCATCGAGTAGGCGTCCATCGCGGTGAGCTCGTCGGTGTCGGGTTCGTTGTCGGTGGCGCGCTTGACGAGCTCGCTGTAGGCGTCGCGCGCGGTCTGCGCGAGCGAGCTGTCGACCTCGTCGCCGCGGTCGGAGACGAACTCGATCACCCCTGCCGGATAGGCCAGATGCGCCTGACGCTCCACGACCCGGAACGGCCTCGTGCCTCGAGCTAGCAAGTTCATCCGCCCGCCTTCCATCCGCTCCAGCACGCGCTCGATCCGCGCCGCGCACCCGATCGTGCGCAGGCCGTCGTCGGACAGCCAGACGATCCCGAATTCGTGCTCGTTCGCCAGGCACTCGTTCATCATCGTCTTGTAACGCTCCTCGAAGATGTGGAGCGGGATCAGCTCGCCGGGCAGCGCCACGAGCCCGAGTGGAAACAGGGGAAACTCGTGCTCGAGCCGTTCGGCCATCGCGCCGAGTCTATGAGGGTTGCTTAAGCCCGGTGTGCGGTCAGCAGGAGGTTGTAGAAGATGGCCGGCGGCAGCCGTGGCTCGAGCAGGCCCTCATCGAGCCGCTGCAGCCACAGGTAGCCGTCGCAGGCGTAGCGCTTCCACAGCATCGGCACGTCGTCGGGATCGGCGGTCGCCTCGAGCGCGCGGTTGAACCACCCGAACCAGTTGGCGGTCAGCTCCTCGCCGCGAACGCGGACCTGGTCGAAGCCGGCGCGGCGCGCGTGCCGCTCGAGATCGCCCGGCGCGAACGCATGGATGTCGACGCAGCGCTCGAGCCGGTGGTCATGTTCGTCGAGAGATCCGGGAGGGCCGGGCGGCGGGGCGGCGCGCGCGCGCAGGATCGCGCGCCACAGCGGCGCGATCAGGGTCGCGCCCCGTTTCGGGATCGCCGCCAAGCGGTCTCCGATCCGCGACGGCTCGCCGGCGAACACGATCCGGCCCCCCGGACGCAGCACCCGGTGGAACTCGGCGAACGCGCGGCGGAGATCCGGAAGGTGGTGGAGCACCGCATGGCCGATCACCAGATCGAAGCTCTCCGCCGGGAACGGGAGCGACTCCGCGTCCGCGCGCGCCGTCCTGACGTTCAGGCCGAGCCGCTCGGCGTTCGCGCCGAGCGTCGTCACCATTCCGGGCGAGATGTCGGTGCAGGTCGCCTCGCGGACGGCCCCGGCGAGCAGCAGGTTGAGGCTGAAGTAGCCGGTTCCGGCGCCGATCTCGAGCGAACGATCGAAGCCGCCGTCGAGCTCGGCGCCGAGCAGCTTGCGGAGCTTCCCGAGCACCTGCGACTGCCCGATATCACCGAAGTCGATCCCCCACTTCGAGTCGTAGCTGGCAGCCGCGACGTCGTGGTATCGCGTGTTGACATCGCGGATCTCATCCGCCGTCCGGAGTGCCTCCATGGCGGGGCGCACAATACCCTGTCTCCCGGTGCCAGTGAACGCATACGTACAGGAGAATCAGCCGCCGGGCGTGCCGCCACTCGAGCTGACCGGGGAGCGGACGCTGCCCGACGTCCCGGCCGAGAACTACTGGTACCAGCGCCATCTGGCCGTGTACGAGTGGATCGGCGCGCGCGTCGCCGGCCTGCGCGTGCTCGACATGGCGTGCGGCGAGGGGTACGGCTCGGAGGTCCTGTCTCGGTCAGCGTCCGCGGTCATCGGCATCGATGCGAACCCGGAGGCGTACGAGCACGCTCGGCTTCGTTACGCGCGCCAGAGCCTGTCGTTTGAGCGTGGCCTCGTGGAGACGTGGGGTGAGCCGGGCGCGTTCGACGCGGTCGTGTTCCTACAGACGATCGAACACGTCGCGGATCCGGTCGCCGTGCTGTCGCACTTCCGCGAGCTGCTCGCGCCCGGCGGCGTCGCCTACATCTCGACGCCGAACCTGCTCACGCTGGCGCCGCCCGGAGCTGAGAAGTCCGGCAACCCGTGGCACCTGAAGGAATACCGCGCCGATGAGTTCGAGGCGCTGTGCCGATCGGTGTTCGCTGACGTTGAGACGCTCGGCCTGTTCCACGCGCGCAAGTTGAAAGCCCACGCCGTCGCATTGAAGCTCGGCTGGGACGCGATCCACCCCAGGTTGCGGATCACGAAGCCGTTCTATGACCGCTTCACGCCGGCGATCGCCGCCAGCGACTTCGCTCTCCGCGCCGGGCCTGACCTCGACGGCGCACTCGACTTCGTCTCCGTCTGCCGGTCATGACGACAACGGTCGCCACGGCGCCGGCTACCGCTCCGCGATACCCGGAGCCACTCGTTGCGCTACGCGAGGACCCGCGGCGGTGGGCCCGCAACCAGGCGCAGGCGCTGCTGACGTCGATCCCGGCGAGTCACGTCGTCGTGCTGGCGTGGATCGGCGTGTACTTCATCGCGTTCGAGCTGGTGCATCCCGTCAAGCACTTCTGGGACTCGCTGCTCTCGCGCCACATCCATCTGCTCTCGCAGGCGAACTGGAACACGTGGCGCCACATGTTCCGCGGTGGTGGTGAGTCGTACCTGGCGACGATGACGGTGCTGTTCCTGCTGTTCAACCCCTACAAGCATCACTTCAAGAAGATCCATTCGGCGACCGAGGTCATCGGACGGGTGTTGCTGACGCTGCTGTTGATGATCCCGCTGTTCGTCCTGCTGGGGCTGCTCATGCATGAGCTTCAGCACTGGCTCAAAACCGGAACCCTGGCGCAGTCGATCGGCGCCAATCCCTCGCTCGCGGCCAAGCTGTACTCCGATCAGTGGACGACAAAGCTGGTCGTCGTCGCTGCCGGCTTCCTCGGTAGACGGCCGATGTTCCCGGTGTTCGCGTTCGTGCTCGAGTTCTTCGCCGAGCGCCGCGTGGCCCGCGGCAAGGCCGACCACTGGTGGCAGCCGCCTGCTTACCGCGCGATGGTGCGCGAGCACCTCACGGAGGGCGTGACGGAGATCCAGCGCCGGCAGGCCGAGCGCAGCCGCTCGGTCACGGTCCTGATGGTTGGTGGCGTTACGGTCACGATCCTGCTCGCCGGCTACGGGGTGTACATCCTCAATCACTACGCCAAGTGACGCGCGGAAAATGAGTCACATGAGCGGCTGGGGCCGGAGGACGGATCGTCGTCGTTCAGAGCAGCCACCAGCCCGACAGGTGGCGGGCAATTAAGGCACGCTTTCGCGGTTGGCCAGCGCGAGCGCACCAGCCGCCAAGCGCTCGCGCTCGAGTATCTCGTGCTGGTGGTCGGCTCGCGCGATCAACTCCGGCAGGTCCGTCGCCATCAGCTCTGGGTACTGGCTCTGGATCTGTGTGACCGCCCTCCACAGGCTCGCCTTTCCCTCCACCCCAAGCGTGAGCGACTCGAGCGCCATGAACGCGCTTTGATCCGGCTCCCCCGAGCCCATGCCGCTGAACTTCACCCGGCTGGCCTTCTCCGCCAACCACCCACTGGCTTGCTTGATGGGATTCCGCGCAACGTCCATACGGTCCATCAGGTCGACCAGTCGCTGGCGGTCCTCCTCGATCTCACGAGCGAGCGGCGTCATCACCGCTCCGAGTGGATCACCTTCGTGGCGCGCTCGGATCTGTTCGGCAAGATCACTCCCGAGCATCGCCCCCGCGAGATGATCGTTCAAATAGACGTCGATCGCCCTGTCACCCATCATCGCATCACTCCCAATCTGACCTCCGAATAAACGACAGCGGCACCGCTCCGGCGCACGCCCTTCTTCTTGCGGTCTACGGGCAGTCTGCAAGGACTCCGCTGCAGCCTGAGCTCCGTGACCGCGCCGGACACGCTCAGGCCAATCCAGGAGTCGCCGTCGCTTGCATCCCAGTAGCTGGCGCGCCGGCGGTGACCCCGGCTCCGAGCGTGTAGCTCAGGTGGCCGCCTAGCCAGCCGCCCGCGCCGAGCGCAGCCGAGCCGACGAGCGAGAGCATCTTGCCCCGCCCGCGCGCGCCCCGTTTGCGGGCGATAACGGAGCCGATCATGAGCGCGGTTGCCGTTGCGTTCGTAGCGGCGTGGACAAGACCGGAACGACGCACCGCGGCATTACCCTGCTCGGCGTCCGCCCAGTCTGACCAGCCGGTAGCGACGGTCGCGCCTGCAGCCAGGACACCGGTCAGGATGAGCCGATCCGAGGCCGAGCGAATGTCTTTGCCGCCCGTCCAGTCCAGAAGGACCGCGCTCGTCCACACGCCGATTGGGATGTCACTCATGATCGGATGCAGGGCGTGACCGAGCCATGCCCCGCTCAGCACGTCCTTCGGAGCGCCATCAGGAATCAGCCCTCGGACCGTGCGGCCGGCAATCTGCGCCGGACCGTCGAGCGCGTGGACCGACTCAAGCCGTGCGGCGAGGGCATTCAGCGGCGAGTTCCCCATCACCTAACCGCTACCCACTTCACGCGCCCCCGAGTCGCAGACCGGGACCAAATTTTGTGGCACCGTCCACATCGCGCGCCCGCAGCGCGACGACTGGACGCCGGCGGGGATGCTGCTGGGGTCGGGTGAGCGAGTCCGCGATCAGGCGGACGGGTGCTCGCGCTTGAGATGCTCGAGCGCGGCGGCGGATTCGGGATCGCGCTCGAGTACAAGCTCGCGTACCGTCGTGGCTGCGTCGAGCCGTGCCGGCTCGGTCTCGTGAAAAAAGGCTTCCAGCGTACGGACGAACCGAAGCGGATCGTCGAGATGCGGAAAGTGGCCAGCTTCATCGAACAACTCAAGCCGACTGCCCGGCATCGCCTCGTGCGCGGGCTGCGCATGCTCGACCGGGATGATCCGGTCGTGGCGCCCCCAGACGATCAACGACGGCATTCTTGCTGTCAGGTAGAGGCGGTCCGAAGCATTGATCCGCTGGCCGGTAGGGTCGATCACACCACGCACCGTGTGGATGAATGCATTCCGCGCCTCGGCGTTGGCAAGCGATTGATAGCCGCGCGCCATCTCCGTCAAATCGGGGCGTGTCCGTAACCCGAGCCGGCCAAGCGCGCGCGGGATTACCGAGGCAAGGCTGAGTATCCGGGGGTGCGCAAGCAGCGGTAACACAAATTCCGATCCTGGCAACGTCGCGGCTCGGAGCAGCGCGTGGACCTCATCACCGAGACCGCCGCTCGATACGAGCACGAGCCGTTCACAGTGCTCAGGGAACTGGTAGGCGAACTGCATAGCGATCCCACCGCCAAGCGAGTGGCCGACGACGCTCGCGCGCTCAATATCCAAGCCGATCAGCAAGTCGCGGATGCCCGAGGCATGGGCGCCGAGCGAGTAGTCGCCGCGAGGCTTAGCCGAGTCGCCGTGACCCAGGAGATCCGGCGCGACGACAGTGTGGTTCTCAGCCAGCAACTGCACTGTTTGATCCCACTGCGCCGCGCGGCCAGCGACGCCGTGGATCAGCACGACTGGCGGTCCCTGTCCGGCGATATTGAAATTCACGCGATGGCCGTGCAGCGACACCTCGACTCGGTCGATCGTCGGAACCGCCCGCATATGCCGCTCGCTCCCTCCGCTCCCCGGCTCCGCCCGGGGACGCTCAGGAGCAGGAATCGACGCCATTCTCATCAGCGTAGCGACGCCGGGATCTGGTGAGCCTTCCGGCGGCTGGCTGCGTCGCTGCCGGTCACCGTGCGTAGAAGTCCCAGCGGCTGGCGCCGTGTGGGGGGCGCAGACCGACGCCGAACACTGTGCGGGTGCGGAGCCCGTTGGCGACACCGGCTGCGACGGTCGCTTCCGCTTTGGGCTTGAGGCGGCAGCTAGATCGGGCGGATACCGTCTCGACCATGAAGTCCCCCGGCGCGCTCGCGATCGTTCTTCACACGCATATGCCGTATGTGGAGGGTGGCGCGCCCTGGCCTCCGCCGGATGAGGATGCATTCCTGCGAAACCCCGAGGGCTTCGGGACTTGGCCGTTCGGGGAGGAGTGGTTGTGGGAGGCGATCGCGACGTCGTACCTGCCGCTGCTCGACGTGCTCGGACGGGCGCCGATCACGCTGTCGTTGACGCCGGTCCTGTGTGACCAGCTCGAGGCGCCGGGTGCGTTGGACCGGTGCGTACGGTTTCTGGAGGAGATCCGACCCGAATCGCACGCGAGGGATATCGCCGGGTTTCGGCAGTCGGCACAGGAATGGGCGGTCGGCGAGCTCGAGCGGTCGGCGGCGGAGTACTCGGCGGCGGCGGCGCGGCTCCGATCGTTGGATGGCGGGCTGCTGCGGGCGCTCGGGGAGCGCGCGAGCTGGACGTCGGCCGCGACCCACCCCGTGCTGGCGCTGCTCGCAAGCGATGCCGGCATCGCGCTGCAGCTCGGGACTGGGATCGAGTCGCACCGGCGGAGGTTCGGCGACTGGGCGGGCGGCTTCTGGTTGCCGGAGTGCGCGCACGCGCCATGGCTTGACCCGCTCTTGGAGGAAGCAGGCGTGCGCGCGACGTGCGTCGAGCTGACGAACCAGTTCGGTCTGGGCGACCGGCGCCACCTGACGCCGCTTGTGACCGACGCCGGACCGCTGCTGTGGCCGCTCGACCGCGCGACGATGTCGCTCGTCTGGAGCCAGGACGGGTATCCCGCGAGCGGGGCCTACCGCGACTACCACCACCTGACGTTTCATCACCATCGCGTGTGGAGCAACGATGGGGGCGCGTACGACGTAGAGGCGGCCCGTGCGCTAGCGGGCGAGCACGCGCGGGACTTCGTGGAGCGGGTGCTGGAACGGGTCGCGGATGGAGGTGTGTGCGTGTGCGCGCTCGACACTGAGCTGCTCGGGCACTGGTGGTATGAGGGGGTGCAGTGGCTCGTCGCCGTGGTAGAGGAAGCGTCGCGTAGGGGGCTGGCGCTGACCACGCTCGATGATGCGCTCGATCGCGTTGAGCCCGTCCGCTCGCCGGCGGATCTTGGCGTCACGAGCTGGGGCGAAGGGGGCGATCTGCGGACCTGGAGCGCGCCGGCGGTCGCCGAGATCGCCTGGCGAGCGCGGGCGGCTGAGTTGCGGTTGCTGCGATCTCCGCGTCCAGTGAGCCAACGGGCCTTGCGAGAACTGCTCGCGCTGCAGGCGAGCGACTGGGCGTTCCTCCTGGCTCACGAGCTCGCCGGCGACTACCCGCGCGAGCGGGTACTCGGCCACGAGGGGGCGTTCGCCCGCGCGGTCGCCCGCGACGACGGGCTGACGCCGGCGTTGCGCAACCTCGCGCCTGTGTTGGCGGCGTGGGTCTGATATGGGGGAGCGTTTGTCAAGTCGGCAGCGCTGAGTGGGTCGTTGTCGACTGTTGGTCTGCTGTGGTTCGGGGCGCGGGTGGCGGCCGGAGCGCGAGGGCGCTTCAGGCTGATATGCGAGGGCTGGCTACCTCAAGACGGTGCTGTTCGTCGCGCCGGGGCCGCGATCTAGTACCGAGCGCGCCAGCGTGTCAGCTGGTGCTCATAGCCCCATCGCGGGTCCCGTGTGGCGCGCGCCGGCCGCCGCCCACGCCTCGAACGGAATGTGCGCCTGGGCTAATCGGGCAGGCGGGCGATCTCCCAGATAAAGCACGCGAGCTCGCGCGCGACAGCGACCGCGACGGTGGTGCGGCGCTTCGCGCGACGTGCGTCGAGGTGCGCCCAGCGGCCCGCGACTCGCAGCTGCGCGCGCCAGGCGACCTCGATCGCCGCGGGTGGCTGGCCGTCCTGGCGGCGGCGGAGCGTGAGTGAGACCGCGGGCCGGCGGCGGTAGTGCCAGGCGGCCTCGATCAGCAGCCTGCGCCCGTGAGAGCTGCCGGCCTTGGTGATCGCGCCTTTGGCGGCGTCGCTCCCCGGTCGAGTTCTCTGAGGGCACCAGGCCGAGGAAGCTCGCGAGCTGTTTGGGGTGCGAGAACGCGGAGAAGTCGCCGATCTCCGCGAGCAGCCCGACCGCGGTCAGCGTGTCCACACCGCGCAAACACCGAAGCCGGCCGATCAGCGCCGCCCACTCAGGCTCGCGGGACTGCTCGTCGATCAGCCGGTCAAGCCGATCACGACGCGCGAGCAGCACCTCATGACATGCGAGGTACTCGCCGAGCACCACCTGCGACAACGGCTCTGCCAACCGGATCGTCCCCATCCACGCCGCGTGGCGCTGGGACTCCCACGGGCTCCCGGGCCCCGCATAGATCAGACCACGGCGCAGCAGCAGCTTCGAGATCCGATGCCTGGCGGCCATCAGATCACCGCGCAGGTCCTCGCGCACGCGGACGAGGTCACGCAACGCCTCGAGCTCCACCGACGGGACACTCACCGGCCGCAACTGCCCCGCCGCGTGCAATCTCGCGAGCTTCAACGCGTCACGCATATCGGTCTTGATCCGATCACCCGGCTGGCGCGGGATCGCGCCCGGCGAGCACACCATCACCTCCAACCCCGCCGCGCGAGCAGCACGCGCCAACCCAAACCCCGTCGGACCAGCCTCATACACCGCACGGACCGGCCCCGGCAGCGATTGCATCCAATCGATCGCCTCCAACGGGCTGCCAGGGATCTGCGCCCGGAACACGTCCCCAGACCCCAGCACCACCGCCGCCCCCGCCGTCTTGCGGGCGTGCACATCCAACCCAACGAAACAGATACCGTCAGTCACGTCGACGCTCCCTTCACCCTTCGATGCGGTAACCAGCCCGCGCCATACGAAGCGCGGGAGCGTCGACACCTACACCTCACACCGGCGGCAACGACGCCGCCCCATACCGGCTAGCGCCAGACGAACGTCGTCGGCGCGTCCCGCATCCGGATCAGCCGCGCCGGCACGCCGCCGACGACGGCATTGGCCGGCACGTCGCGAGTGACGACGGCGTTTGTGCCGACGACGCTGTTGTCGCCGATCGTGACACCGCGGAGCACGCACGCGCCGTAGCCGATCCAGACGTTGTGGCCGACGTTGACATCGCGCTTGTAGATCCCCTGTTCGCGAATCGGGCGCTCGACCTCGACGATCCCATGGTCGAAGTCGATCATCATCGAGCGGTCGGCGATGATGCACTCCCGGCCGATCGAGATGTGCTGATAGCAGGAGATCGTGCACTCCTGGCCGAGCACTGACTTCGCTCCGATCGACACGGTGCCCTCGTGGGCGCGGATCTTGCAGCCGTGGCCCAGCCATGACCAGCGCCCCATCGTGACGACGGCGTTGGGCCCGATCTCGAACTTGACGCCCGGACAGACGAAGCACAGACCGTCGGTCCGAAAGCGTCCGCGCCAGCGCAGCTTCAGCCACGCCCAGCGGGCGATCAGCGGGACGTAGCCCGCCAGCAGCATGTTGTGCGCTCGCGCGAAGCGCCAGAACGCGCGCGGGCCGCCTCGCAGCGGTGGTGGCGGCGAGCGGACGAGCGGCGGCACGCTCTCACGCTTCGCGGTGATGGTCTGCCGTTGCACGGCGAGATCGTACGTGCCGGGCCTGCATCCCGGCACCCCTGGCATGATTGCGCGTCGGATGCCGACGGCGGACAAGACACTCGCCGAACGCCTGCTTGAGGGCGACAAGCGCGCGCTGGCGCGAGCGATCACCCTCGTCGAGGACGATAACCCGCAGGGCTGGGCGCTGGTCCGCGAGATCTACCCGAGCACCGGCAGGGCGGCCATCATCGGCTTCACGGGGCCGCCCGGAGTCGGCAAATCGACGCTGATGGGGGCGCTCACGAAACTCGAGCGCGAGCGCGAGCGGACGGTCGCCGTGCTGTCGATCGATCCGTCATCGCCATTTACCAAGGGCGCGCTGCTCGGCGACCGGATCAGGCTCGCGGAGCACTTTCTCGACCCGGGCGTTTTCATCCGCTCGATGGCCAACCGTGGCGCGCTCGGCGGACTGTCCGAGGCCGCGCTCCAGGCGGCGCTGCTGATGGATGCGAGCGGGCGCGACGTCGTGCTGCTCGAGACGGTCGGCGTCGGCCAGGCGGAGGTCGACATCATCGATCACGCCGACACCGTGGTGCTCGTTCTGCAGCCCGGCTCGGGTGACTCGATTCAGGCGCTCAAGGCCGGGGTGATGGAGATCCCAGACGTGATCGTGGTCAACAAGGCCGACCACCCGCTGACGGACACGATGGTGCGCGAGATCAAGGGCGTGCTTGCGCTCGGCCCGCACGAGGGCTGGCAGGTGCCGATCATCCGCACCGAGGCGGGGCGCGGCGAGGGCGTCGACGAGCTGGCTACTCAGCTGAGCGAGCACCGGGCGTACATCGAGTCCGAAGGCACCCTGTCCGACCGCCGGCGCCGCAACCTGATGAACGAGGTGCTGTCGATCGCCACCTTCCGGATGCGCCGCGATCTCGAGGCGGCGGTCCGCGAGGATCCAGACGTTCAGGCGCTGCTCGACCGGGTCGTATCGCGTGAGCTCGACCCGGCAAGCGCCGCAACCACGATCCTCGAGGGGCACTAGGCGGGTGGCGGAGGCGCTGTCTGGCCCGTTCCTGATCGCAGCGCTGACGCTGTGTGTCGCCGGTGTTGCAAAGCTCCGCTCGCCGGTCCTTGCCCTGAACGCACTCCGGGCGGCCCGTCTGCCGGGCGGGACGGGCGTGATCCGGATATTCGCGGTCGCCGAGCTCACGCTTGGGATCGCGGCGGCCTTGAGGCCGCGCACGGTGCCCGCCGCAGCGCTTGCGTGCCTCTACGCCGGGTTCGCGGTGCTCGCCCTGGTGCTCCATCGGCGCGGGGCGACGTGTGGATGCTTCGGCGACGCACGGACGCCTGCGTCGCCGTCCCAAAGCGCGATCAGCGCCGCCCTGGCCGCGGTGTGCGCGGTCGCGGCCGTGTCGCATCCGCCGGGGGTCACGTGGATCCTCAACCGGTCGCCGGCGCTCGCCACGTGTTTGATCATCGGCATCGGAGGGGCTGTATTTGCCACCGTCGTGGCCTACTCGGAGCTGCCATCCGCGTGGAGAGCTTGGGACGGACGGTGAATCTCGCCCGCACAGTCGCCGATCGCGCCGCCGCGCTGCTCGAGCGCCGCTCCTCGCGCCGGAGTGTGCTCAACCGAGCGGCGCTCGCGGGCGCGGCGTTCGCAGTCGCGCCGATCCGGTATCTGATTCGACCGGGTACCGCTTGGGCGTTGATCAGGCCGGGGGACTGTGCCAAAGGGAACTGCACTGACGGCTACACGGCGTTCTGCTGTGAGATCGAGCACCGCGAGAACACATGCCCGCCGGGCTCGTACGTAGCCGGCTGGTGGAAGTGCACCTCGTACACGGGTCACGGCATCTGCCAGAAAGAGGGCGTGCGCTACTACCTCGACTGCAACCGGAACCCCGGGGCGGTGTTTCCGGGCGGCTGCCAGTGCGCCGGTGGCGACTGCAGGAACCGCCGCGTGGACTGCAACCACTTCCGCTATGGGCAGTGCAACACGCAGGTCGCCGGCAAGACCGAGGTCGTCTGCCGGCTCGTGATCTGCCAGCATCCGGCGACGGTCGCGGAGCTGAACTGCAACGGGACGCTGATGATCGACGACAACGTTTGCGCGCACGAGGCGAACTGCCTGGAAGGGCTCGCCGGAACGGTGCCCGGCGGGGGCGGGCTGTAGCCGTGACCGCGATCGTCTCGGTCGAGACCGTCCTGCTGGTGCTGCTGCTCGTGCTCGTCGTCGGCTTGCTGCGCAGTCACGCGGAAATCCTGCGGCGCCTCGGTCCCGACAGCGGTGACGACCGCGAGCCGCTGCCTCCGCCGCCGGCGCGACGCTCCGGCCGCGAGCTGGCCGCCGCCCCGATCGCCGGCGCGACAGCGCACGGTGATGCGATCGCGCTCGACTTCGCCGGCGCGAACGATGGACCCACGCTGCTCGCGTTCCTGACCACGGGCTGCACGACATGCGCGGGTTTCTGGGAGACGCTGGCCGAGCCCCGGCTGCCGGCCGAGGTCCGGACCGTGATCGTGACGCACGGGGCCGCTCGCGAAAGCCCGTCAAGGATTCGGAAGCTCGCCCCCGACCGGATCCCGGTCGTGATGTCGTCGCCCGCATGGTCTGACTACCGTGTGCCCGGGGCGCCGTACTTCGTGCTCGTCGACGGCGTCGTCCGCGGCGAGGGCGTCGCGACGACCTGGGAGGCGCTCGCATCGCTTGTCACCGACGCGATCGAGGATCAGCACGCCGGCGGCGGCGATGCTCGCGGCCGCCGGATCGACGGGGTGCTGACCGCGGCCGGCATCGGTCCCGAGCACCCCAGTCTGTATCCCGGAGGCCGAGAGCGGTGAGCGCGCTGGTGGCGCTCGGCTGCGCCGCCGCGATCGTCGGCGCGATCCGATCCGCCTGGTCGCCCTGAGGAGAGTCGATGCTGGCGAGCATCACCCCGCTCGGTGAGCGGGGACGGCAATCGACGTGGTGCGTGACGGTGGCAGCGTTCCTGCTCGGAGCGCTCGGCGGCGGCGCGGGCGTCGGCGCGCTGACCGGCACTATCGGGCTGCTCGTGGTGCCCGCGAGCGTCGGCACGGGTGTCCGGCTGGCGGTGGTCGCGGTCGCGGCGCTGATCGCCGCCGGACTCGACGCGCGCGCCGACCCTGCACCCGGCCCGCGCCGACAGGTCAACGAGGAGTGGCTGCACCGCTACCGTGGCTGGGTCTACGGCCTTGGCTTCGGGGCGCAGCTCGGGATCGGCGTCTCCACAGTCGTCTCGAGCGCCGCCATGTATGTCGCTCTGATCGCTGCGCTGTTGACTCGCAATCCTGCATCCGGCGCGCTGATCGTCGGCTGCTTCGGCGCGGTCCGCGGCCTGACCCCGCTCGCGGCCGCGCGCGTCGACCGTCCGGAGCGGCTGGTCGCGTTCCACGCTCGCCTACACCGGTTGCGCGTGCACGCCGCGAGCGTCGGGCTGGTCGCGCTGACAGGGATCTCCTTGGCCGCCGTCGTTGGGGCGATCTCGTGATCCTCGAAGCCCACGGGCTCCGGCTCGAGCTGCCGGCGCGCTGGAGCGGGCGCCTGTTCGCGCGCGATGCTGGGGTCATCGTCCTGCACGCGGGCGACTACCGGCTCGCGCTCGAGGACGCGTCGACGTTCGGCGACGAAAGTACCGCCCGGATGCCGGCTCAGGGCGCCTTCGTCGCGCTCGCGGAGTACGCGCCGGGAAATGGTCTCGAAGCAGGACGGGGTTTGTTCTCGCAGGCCCGCGTCAAGCTGCCGCTCGACCCGACGGGCTTCTCGGAGCACGGACTCGCGCACCCTCGACCCGGACAGGTCGGCATGCAGCACTTCTTCAGCACCTCGGGCCGGCCGTTCTGCCTGTACGTCGTGCTCGCGGGCGATCGCGCGGCGCGACGCCCCCGGCTGGCCGCCGTCGATCACCTGTTGAGGTCACTGAGGATCGAGCCGGGCGGGGTGCAAGACTCCGCAGGGTGACTGAAGCGCTCGATCGCCGCGGATTCCTCGCAGCCGGTGCCGCATCCGGGATCGCGCTGGTCGCCGGCTGCTCCGGTGGCGACGCCGTCGCGAACACGGCGAGCGCCGCCCGCCGCGCCGCCGGCACGCGAGCGCGGACGCGGGCCAGGCGCGTTCCGAGGACGCTCGAGCAGGCGATGCGGGGGCCGGTGATCGAGCGCGGCCGCCCCGGGTTTGCGGCCGCCTCCCATGTGTACAACGAGCGCTTTGACTACCTCGTCCCGCGGGCCGTCGCGCGCCCACTGGACTCACGGGACGTCAGCGGCGCCGTCAAATGGTGCGTCGCCAACGGTGTCCCCTTGCGGGCGCGGTCCGGTGGCCACAGCTACGCGGGCTATTCGGTGCTCTCCAACGGTGTGGTCCTCGATCTGCGCGGCATCGCCGGCATTAGCGTCGACCGCGCCGCCGGGACGGCCAACATCGGTGCCGGCGCGCAGCTGATCGACGTCTACACGGCGCTGGCGGCGAAGGGCGCGACGATTCCGGCGGGCTCGTGTCCGTCGGTCGGGATCGGCGGCCACGCACTCGGCGGTGGCATGGGCCTCGCCGGCCGGCAGTTCGGGCTCGCGTGCGACAACATCGTCGGGGCACGGATCGTGACCGCCGACGGTCGCGTTCATGACATCGACAAGCGATCCGATCCCGACCTGCTGTGGGCCCTTCGGGGCGGAGGCGGCGGCAATTTCGGAGTGGTGACGAGGTTGACGATGAAGCTCCACAAGACGCCGTCGAGCGCGGCGTCCTTCTTCGTCTCGTGGCCGTGGGCCTCGGCGTCGGAGGCGATCGCGGCGTGGCTCCAGTGGGCGCCGAAGGCGAACTCGAAGCTGACTTCGATCCTGCACCTCAACGCCGGCGCCGGCAGCACCTCGGTCAACGTCAGCGGCCAGTACTTCGGCTCCTCGTCCGATCTCGGCAGGCTGCTGGCGCCGTTGCGGGCCTCCGGCGGTGCGGTCAGCTCAGGACAGCACGGCTACCTTGCGCTCCAGATGCTGTGGGCGGGCTGCGCGACCAAGTCATTCGCGGCCTGCCATACGGTCGGCACGCACCCCGGCGGGACGTTCCCGCGTGAGAGCTTCAACGCCAAGTCCGACTATGTCTCCCGGCAGTTCTCCGCGGCGGCGCGGAACACACTGATCAACGCCATCCAGACGCGCGCCCGGCAGCCGGGATCGGGGGCGATCCTGTTCGACCAATACGGCGGCGCGATCAACCGCGTCGCTCCGAGCGCGACGGCCTTCGTCCACCGCAACGATCTGTGCTGCATCCAGTACCTGAGCTACAACGGCGGCAACGCGTGGCTGAACTCGACCTACGCGCAGATGCGACCGTACGTCTCCGGGATGGCATATCAAAACTACATCGACCCGGCGCTCAAGAGCTGGCGTCAGGCGTACTACGGCGCCAACTACTCGCGGCTCGAGTCGATCCGCCGCGCCGTCGACCCCCACCACACGTTCAACTTCCCGCAGGCGATCGGTCGCTGACCGCGGGGATGCCGCCGGACGGCGGCGGGAGCAGGTGGCCGTGGTACGTGGCCGCGTCGTGACCAGGGACGTGGACGCACCGCGTCAGATTCGTGCGCGTGCGGTTCTCGTACGTCGCGGTGATTCGGGTAGCCACGTCGGCGCCGAAGATCAGCGCTGCGGCGGTCACCTGCAGCCCGATCGTGAACGGGACGGACTCGCCTCTGGCATAGGTGTGTCCGGCGCAGCGCAGCGGCGCGTAGAAGAGCCCTGAGCCGCCGTACTGGCCCGGCCCGAGAAGGTGCAGGATCACCGTGTCCGAGAGGTGGGCCCCCCGCTGACGCACGAGCTCGACCGTCGCGCACGCCCCCGTCTGGCACGTGGGCTTGAACGTCCACGTCCGCAGCGCTCGATCACCGACGTGCTCGCCCTTGATGTTGTGGGCCACGGTCACTCGCCCCGCCAGCAGGAACTGTCCGGTCAGCAGCGCAGCTCCGACCGGCGGCGCCGGCGGCGCCGGCGGGGTCTGCGCCGCGGCCGTGGTCGCATCGAGGCCCGCCAGGGCCGGCCACAGCATCGCCGCCAGCGCCAGCGCCCGCCTCACAGGCCGAGCGCGCGGGCGATCACGATCTCCTGCACCTCGTCGGTGCCCTCGCCGATCGTCAGCACCTTTGCATCGCGATAGAAGCGGCATACCGGGTACTCCTCGATGTAACCGTAACCGCCGTGGATCTGCACTGCCTCGTCCGCGACGCGGACGGCGACGCGGCCGCTTTTGAGCTTCGCCTGAGCGGCGGTCAGGGCGAAGTTGCGGTTGTTGTCCTTCAACCATGCGGCCTTGTGGACGAGGAGCCTGGTGGCGTCGACCTCGGTCGACATGTTCGCGAGCTTCGCCTGGATCGTTTGAAACTTCGAGATCGGCGCCCCGAATGCGCGCCGCTCCTTGGCGTAAGCCAACGCCTGGTCGAGCGCGCCCTGCGCGAGCCCGACGCCCATCGCGGCGACGCCGATGCGGCCGATGTCCAGCACACCGAAGAACTGCCGCAGACCCGCCCCCCGCTGGCCGACGAGGTTGTCAGCGGGCACGCGGCAGTCGGTGAACGACAGCGGCCGCGTGTCCGACGCGTTCCAGCCCATCTTCCGGTACGGCTCGCCCTGCTCGTAGCCGGGGGTGCCGTTCGGCACGAGCACGTTCGAGATCTCACGATCGGCGCCGGTCACGGCCGTGATCACGACGCAGCCCGAGATATCCGTGCCGGCGTTGGTGATGAACTGCTTGGAGCCGTTGATCACCCACTCGCCGTCCGTCAGCACGGCGCGGCTCTGAGTGTTCCCGGCGTCCGATCCGGCCTCGGGCTCGGTCAGCCCGAACGCGCCGAGGCGCTCGCCGCTGCAGAGCTGCGGTAGCCATTCGCGCTTCTGCTCCTCAGACCCGAACAGGAAGATCGGCTGCGTCCCGAGCGAGGTGTGCGCGCAGACGGTGATCGCGACCGATGAATCGATCCGAGCCAGCTCCTCGACCGCGACCGCGTACGCCAGCGAGTCGCCGCCCGCGCCCCCGTACTCCTCCGGAAACGGGATCCCCATCAGGTCGAGCGCGCCGAGGCGCTTGACGATCTCGTAGGGAAACTGCTTCGTGCGGTCGAGCTGTTCCGCGACCGGCGCGATCTCTTGCTCGGCGAACTCGCGCACGGTCTCGCGGAGCAGTCTGTGATCGTCAGAAAGGTCGAAGTGCATATTTCTGTGGCAACCGTACGATCTCGATCGTGTCATCTCGGCACGACGATCCCCTTCCTACCCCAAATCCTGACGTGTTGGCGGCGCCGACCGCCGAGCTCGACATCGCGGAGGGCCAACGGGCGGGGTACCGGCGCCGGCGCCACGCGGTCCACGCGCCGCAGGTCCGCCTCGGCGCGCTCGTCGAGGGCGGCGTGGCGCCGGGGATCATGGCGATCATCGAGCGCGGCGTGCGCCGACGCCCGTCGCTCGCGAGCGGCCTCCACGCCGAGATCGAGCTCAACCTCGACGAGGGCTATCCGCCCGTGCGAATCGTGTTCGGCGACAGGGTGGTGGTCGTTGAAGACGGCCCGGCCGTGGCACCGGACATCCGCGTCGAAGGCTCGCTGCCAGATCTCATCAGCCTGATGGTCACACCGCTATGGGGTGGTCTTCCGAACCCGATCAACGCCCGCGGGCGGGCGGCGCTCGGGAAGGTCGCGCTCGGACGTGTGCGGATCGAGGGACGCCTCGGGCTGATGCGCCGGCTGATCAGCGTGATCCGGATCTAGCGATCCGCTGGCGGGGTCCGAGCGGTCGGTCGTCCGTGTCGCGTTCGGCGGCCACCTTCGTGGCCTGAAAAACAGCGGGCTGGTCAAAAGGGGCCCGCAATCGCGTTCGGCGACGCTCCTGATTCCATGAAAACCGTGGTTGAGGGACGAGGCATCGCACTTGGTTGCAACCCGGATGAGTTTCGACGAAATACGTGCCGGAACTCATCCAGGTCCGAGGAACGAGCCCCTCCGGCCCACAACGACGGTTTTACCTGAATCCAGCGCCTCTGACTCGGAAGCCGATCAGGCAGCGCGCGGGGCGGCCGCCCGCGGCGGCGCGCGCTGTCGGGATCAAGCTCCGGCCAGCTCGCGGGCGAGCGCCACCAGGAGGCGCACCCCGAACCCCGTCGCGCCCTTGCCCCGTAGGTAGTCGCTGCGAACGTCGTACGCCATCCCGGCGATGTCGAGGTGGGCCCACGGCGTCTCGCCGGCGAAGTGGCGCAGCAGCTCGGCGGCGGCGCTGGCGAGGCCCTCGCGTGGCTCCGGGCGATTGGTGAAATCCGCGTCGCGGCCCTTGGTCTGGCGGGCGTAATAGGGATGCAGCGGCATCCGCCAGACCAGCTCGCCGGTCCGCTCGGCGCACCGTTCAACGACGGCCGCGAGCTGGTCGTCGCCGGTGAACAGGCCCGCATAGGCCGATCCGAGCGCCGCGACGATCGCGCCGGTCAGCGTCGCGATGTCGATCAGCCGCTCGCAACCCTCTCGCCGGGCGTACGTGATGCAATCGGCGAGCACGAGTCGCCCCTCGGCATCCGGGTTGTTGATCTCGATCGTGCTCCCGTCGAGCGTCCGCACGATGTCGCCCGGCCGCGTCGCGCTGGGGCCGACGGCGTTCTCGGTCGCCCCGATGACGCCGAGCACGCTCACCGGCGCACGCAGCTGCGCGAGCGCAGCGATCGCCTCGATCACCGCGGCGCCGCCGCTCATGTCGAACTTCTCGTGATAGATCGCCGCCGGAGGCTTGATCGTCAGACCGCCGGTGTCGAACGTGACGGCCTTGCCAACCAGCCCGAGCAGCGGCGCGCCGCCGTCGGTGCCGTCGTAGCGCAGGAGGATCAGGCGCGCCTCCTCCGCCGACCCCTGGGAGACGGCGGCAAACGCGCCCATTCCCGCCTCGGCGATCTGCCACTCGTCGAGCACGGACATGGTCAACCGCTCGTCGCGGCCGGCGAGCTCGAGCGCATAATCGGCGAGCGCCGCCGGGGTGAGGTCGTTTGGCGGCGTGTTCGCGAGGTCGCGGGCGCGGTTCTGGGCGGAGGCGATGACGGACGCCTCGTGCGCCGCCCCGGCGATGTCGTGGTGAGCGCTCAGGATCAACCGCTCCACGGGGCGGCGAGCCTCCGCCGGTGATCGCTTGTAGCGGTCGAACTGGTAGCCGTGCAACATCGTCCCCTCGACGAGCCCGGCGACGACATCGTCGCCGACGTGATGCGGAACCTCCCAACAGAGCGTGCGGGCGCCGAGCTCGCGCGCACGGCCGTGCGCGACCGCAGCAGCGACCCGCGCCGCCTCGCCGTCGAGCCGTTCGCGAGCGCCCAAGCCGACGAGGACCCACCGGCGACCCTCCGCGTGCGTGACGGCGACGGCCTTCGGTACCCGCCGCGCCTCGCCGGATTCGAGCAACGCCCCGAGCTCGCCGCCGGGCACGTCATGCGCGATTCCCTCGCCCTCGCAGACCCCGATCGCGATCGTGTCCGCGCCGGTGGTGAGCGGAGGCTCGCTCGTCGCCTCAACGTGCACGGGGCGCCACGTTACTAGCGGTGCCCTCACAAATGGTTTTGATTCGAGGCGCCCCTGGCGGCGCCGCGCTTTGTCCTCGGACCCTCGCGTAGCGCTGCTACACGTCGGGTCCTGCGTCCTCGCGCAGCATCCGCCAGTGGCACCTCTCGGTCTCAACCTATTTGTGAGGGCACCACTAGCATTCAGTCGGTCACCAACCTGACTCCGGAGAACCCGCCAATGCCCAAGACAGTCATCCTCGCCGCAGCCCGAACGCCGATTGGCAAGCTCGGCGGCGGGCTCGCTTCGCTCGACGCTACCGAGCTGGGCGGCACCGCGATCAAGGCCGCGCTGGAGCGTGCCGAGGTCGCCCCCGAGCAGGTCGAGCACGTGATCATGGGTCAGGTGATCCAGGCCGGCCAGGGCCAGATCCCATCGCGCCAGGCGCAGATCAAGGCTGGGATCCCGAAGGAGGTCTCCTCGGAGACGATCAACAAGGTCTGCGCTTCGGGGATCCGTGCCGCCGGGCTGCTCGACGCGGCGATCCGCGCGGGTGATATCGAGGTCGGCGTCGGCGGCGGGATGGAGTCGATGTCGAAGGCGCCGTACATGCTCAAGGAGGCCCGGTTCGGCTTCCGGATGGGCGACGGCAAGGCGATCGACGCGATGATCAACGACGGGCTGACGAACCCGTTCAGCGGCAAGCACATGGCTCAGGAGGCGAGCGAGGTCGCGGCCGAGCTCGAGATGACCCGCGCCGACATGGATCGCTGGTCGCTGCGCTCGCACGAGCTCGCGATCAAGGCGACCGACGAGGGTCGGCTGCCGGAGGAGATCGTGCCGGTGACGATCAAGGGCCGCAAGGGCGACACCGTCGTTGAGGTCGACGAGGCTCCGCGGCGCGACACGACGCTCGAGACGCTCTCGAAGCTGCCGCCGATCTTCACGAAGGACGGCACCCACACAGCGGGCAACGCCCCCGGTGTCAACGACGGTGGCGGCGCGCTCGTCGTCGCAAGCGACGAGTGGGCGAAGCGCAACGGCAAGGCCGCGCTGGCGACGATCATCGCCCAGGCGCAGGTCGCCGACGACTTCGCGTACCTGGCGCGGACGCCCGCGAAGGCGGCCGAGAAGGCGCTCGCAAACGCGGGGCTGACAGCGGATGACATCGACCTGTGGGAGATCAACGAGGCATTCGCATCCGTGACCCTGAACTCGATCCGGATGCTCGGGATCGACGAGGACAAGGTCAACGTCAACGGCGGCGCGGTCGCGCTCGGGCACCCGATCGGCGCGTCCGGCGCGCGGATCCTCGGCACGCTCGTTTACGAGCTGCGCCGGCGCGGCGGCGGGATTGGATGCGCGGCGATCTGCTCGGGCGGTGGCCAGGGTGACGCCGTGATCGTGGAAGTGAATGGCGGGTAAGACCCCCGCCACCGCCGCCGCCTTTTTCGACCTCGACCGCACGCTGATGGAGGGCTCGTCGGCCTTCCAATTCGGGCGCGCCGCGTACCGAGCCGGGTTGATGTCGCGCCGCCGGCTGGCGGCCGACGCGCTAGCGAACATCCGCTTCCGTCTGCGAGGCTCCACCGACGAGGACACGACGGCGCTGCGCGAGCGGATCTCGAAGTCGCTCGCTGGGGTCCGGGTGCGTGATCTCGAGCGGCTCGGCGCCGATGTTCTGGCGGGGATCCTGCCGCGGATCTACCCGCAGGTGCTCGCGATCGCCCACGAGCACCAGGACGCCGGCCGGCGCGCCTACATCGTCACGGCCGCCTCCGGAGACCTCGCCGAGATGCTGGCGCGCGTACTCGCGTTCGACGGCGCCATCGGATCGCAGTTCTCGGGCGTCGTCGACGGCGTCTACACCGGGCGTCCCGAGGGGCTGTTCATCTACCGCACCGGGAAGGCGCTCGCGATCGAGGAGCTCGCACAACGCGAGGGCCTCGACCTCGCCGGCTCGTACGCTTACTCGGATTCGGCATCGGACCTGCCAATGTTGCGCGCGGTGGGCCATCCGGTCGCGGTCAACCCCGACCCGGAGCTGGCGCGGATCGCGCGCGAAGAAGGGTGGGAGGTGTTCCGCTTCGACCGGCTCGGGCGGCGGCTGAAGGGCGCCGCGCTGGTCGCCGGGGCCGCGGCCGCGGGTGGCGCCGGCAGCGCTGCCGTGGTGGCGCGGGCACGCCGACGCGTTCCCCCGGCGACGTGGCGCGATCGGATCCGGGTCAGCGGCGGCCGCGGCTGACGTACAGGCGGATCCTGGCGAACGGCTTCTCGCGCGAGCCGGCCCCTGGATGCGAGCTCACGATCCGCCCGGCGCGGATCCGGCTCGAGCGCAGCCTGATGACCTTGCCGGCCGTGCAGCTGGCCTGCGCCAGCGCCTGGCGGCCGGCGCGCAGCTTCAGGCCGCGAAGCTTCGGAACCCGGCACGGGCGCGGCTTGTACGTCACGCGCACCGAAGCGCGCTTGGTGTTGCCGCCCAGGTTGGTGACCACCGCGACGATCCGCCGCCGGCCCGGCTTGAGAGTGATGGTCGTCGAGTAGACCCCGCCGGCGCCGAGCGGCGCCGGCCGGCCATTGACGGTCACCGACCGGAGCCCGATCGGGTCTGAGACGCGGCCGCGTACGGTCGGGTACCGAGCGCGCAAGATCGAGCGCTTGTGCGGATACGTAATCGAGATCCTCGGCACCGAGAACCTGTCGCGCTCGGCCTGTTCGAGTGCCGCGAGCCCGCTCGCCGTCGTAGCTTGCGAGAAGGACCACGAGTACGTGACCGAGGTGCGCGGGGGGATCGTGTCGACGTAATGCATCACGAAGCTCGCCGTCTGGCTGCCGCTCGAGCTGACGAAGTTGGCACTCGCGGGCGGCCGGTTGAAGGTGATCGCGCCGATCGGGTTGAAGGCCGATGGCGGTGCCCCGGCATCGCCGATCGCGATGATCGAGCCCGCTCCGGGGCCGAACCCGGAGAACGAATCGGGTTGGCCGTGCACGGCGAACGAAAGCTGACCGGGGAACTCAAAGCCGGGTAGCTCGCCGGCGCCCGGGGCGATCACGGACTGACCGAACAGCGCGTCGAGCGTGTGCGGGCGCGTGTCGACGTTGGTCGCCGTGTCGGTCACGCGTGTGACCTGCCCGCCTGGGAGCAGGGTCGTCGTCTGGAAGAAGTGGATCCCCGAGTCGCGCAGCTGGGGGCATGAGCTCGGGGTCGGCGGGAAGGCCTGTGCCGGGCTGCAGATCGTCGGCGTGTCGGACTCGCTGATCGAGACCCTGTCGTGGTTCGGATCGAATCTCGCCGAGTACTCCAGCGGTTCGAACCCAGCGACGCCCGTCAGGTTGGGTGACGAGCCGTTCGGCGGTGGCGAGATCGCTGCCGGCGTGTACGCGTTGAGCCCGTCGACCTGGAGCGCCGAGCGACCCTGAAGGTTGGGCGCGATGCCACTCTGATCGGGCAAGCAGACGTTGCCGGCGAACAGCTGGAAGCTGTCGAGATCGGGGGTGCTGGTGGCGAACGATGCGTTTACCGCGCACTCGCCCAGGGACTGCAGCGCGAACGACCACGGCAACGATCCCGACAGGATGTAGTAGCCGTAGAGGTTCCCGTTGGACGAATGCGAGAACCGGTCCGAGATGCTGATCGAGGGACCTGCGAACGCCGCCACCGCGGCTCCGGTCGGGGCCACCCCGGCCGGGACCATTCGCAGCCGGCACGCCTCGCCGGCGATCGACGACAGCGAGACCACGACCGCGAAGTTGCCCGAGGAGACATCGACTCCGGATGCGAGCCTCGTCGAGCTCGTGTCGTTGGCCGAATAGCAGCGCAGGTCCGCCGTCGTCTGGTTATTCCCGCCCGTGAACGTGCCGCGCACCGTGACGCTGCCACTGCCGTTGTCGCCGTCGTAGAACAGCTCGGCTCCGTCGGCCGGAGCGGTGACCGCCGAGCTGACGTTCTGCTGCGGCGGTGCCGCGACCGCTACCGGGGTAGCGGCCACCCCCGCCACCAGCCCGATGGCGGCAGATAACACTGCGCGAGATCGTCCCATCGCCGCAAACAGCGTAGCCGCGGGTCACCCGCCCGGCAACCAGCACCCTAAACTGGGCCCATGGCGACGCGCGCGAGACCCACGTCCGAGGACGAGATCGAGCGCTGGGAGCGCGACACGTTCGGTCGCGCGACGGAGCGCGCTGCACCGTTCTCGACGATGTCGGGTGAGCCGATCCGTCCGCTGTACACGGAGGCGGACCTGCCCGGGGATCTCGAGGAGTCGATCGGCCTGCCGGGCGAGTATCCGTTCACGCGTGGGGTGTACGGCTCGATGTACCGGGGGCGGTTGTGGACGATGCGACAGTTCGCCGGCTTCGGGACCGCCGAGGAGACGAATGAGCGGTTTCGGTATCTGCTCGATCACGGGCAGACGGGGCTCTCGACGGCCTTTGACATGCCGTCGCTGATGGGCCACGACTCCGACCATCCGCGCTCGCTGGGCGAGGTCGGACGCGAGGGAACCGCGATCGACACGGTCGCGGACATGCAGACGCTGTTCGATGGCATTCCGCTCGAGGACGTCAGCGTGTCGATGACGATCAACGCGCCCGCGGCGATCATGCTCGCGTTCTATGTCGTCGCGGCCGAGCGGCGCGGGATCCCGGCGGAGCAGCTGGCCGGGACGATCCAGACCGACATCCTGAAGGAGTACATCGCCCAGAAGGAGTGGTGCTTCCCGGTCGACCCGGCGATGCGATTGGTCACCGACATGGTGGAGTGGTGCTCGTCGGCGATGCCCCGCTGGCATCCGATCAGCATCAGCGGCTATCACATCCGCGAGGCCGGCTCGACGGCGGCCCAGGAGCTCGCGTTCACACTGAAGGACGGGTTGACGTACGTCGAGCACGCGGTCGCGCGGGGTCTCGACGTCGACGAATTCGCGCCGCGGCTGTCGTTCTTCTTCAACGCGCAGATCGACTTCTTCGAGGAGATCGCCAAGTACCGCGCGGCTCGCCGGATCTGGGCGCGCGAGCTGCGTGACACGTTCGGCGCGAAGGACGAGCGCTCGCTGCTGATGCGCTTCCACACGCAGACCGCCGGCGTGTCGCTGACCGCTCAGCAGCCGCTCAACAACATCGTCCGCACGGCGATCGAAGCGCTCGCCGGGGTCCTCGGCGGCACCCAGTCGCTGCACACGAACTCGTTCGACGAGGCGCTCGCGCTTCCGACCGAGCAAGCGGTCCGGGTCGCGCTGCGGACGCAGCAGATCATCGCCGAGGAGACGGGTGTGACGAACACGATCGATCCGCTCGGCGGTTCGTACTTCGTCGAGTCGCTGACCGATCGGCTGGAGGTCCAGGCGTACGAGTACTTCGCGAAGATCGACGAACTAGGGGGGATGGTCGAGGCCGTCAAGCGTGGCTTCCCGCAACGCGAGATCGCCGACGCCGCGTTCCGCTACCAGCAGGAGGTCGAGTCCGGGCTGCGCAACGTCGTCGGGGTCAACTCCTACACCGAGGGCGACGACGGCGGCACCCCGATCCTGCGAATCGACCCGGCGCTCGAGTCCAAACAGATCGCCCGGGTGCGCGCGGTCCGCGACGGCCGAGATCCGGAGCGCGCTGCGGCGGCGCTGGCAGCGATCGAGCGGGCGGCGCCGGATCCGAACGAGAACCTGATGCCGCTGCTGCTGGAGGCCGGCCGGGCGGACGTCACCGAAGGCGAGATCGTGGGCGCGTTGCAGTCGGTGTTCGGGGCGTACACCGAGTCCCCGATGTTCTAGCCGCAATACAATCCCGCGGCCCGATGTCCTCCTCCGCCGAGAAGAAGATTCGCGTCGTCGTCGCGAAGCCCGGCCTTGACGGCCACGACCGCGGTGCGAAGATCATCGCGCGAGCGCTGCGCGACGCGGGCATGGAGGTGATCTACACAGGTCTTCACCAGACGCCTGAGCAGATCGTCGAGACGGTGATCCAGGAGGACGCCGACGCGGTCGGGCTGTCGATCCTGTCGGGCGCGCACATGACGCTGGTGCCGCGGATCATGGAGCTGCTGTCCGAGCAGGGGGTCGACGATGTGGTCGTCACCGTCGGCGGCACGATTCCAGCGGAAGACGTCGAGGAACTGAAACGCCTCGGGGTCGCTGAGGTATTTACGCCTGGCGCCTCGACCCAGCACGCGATTGACTTCATTCGCGGCGCTGTTCGGGCCTGATTGACTCGTCAGTCAACGGGTAAGCTTTCTAAACCTGAACTCAAGTAGGAGGCCGTTTTGAAGATTTGCGTCCTGGTCAAAGAGGTGCCGGACGCCGCCGTCGAGAAGCGCATCAATCCCTCGACGGGGCGGATGGATCGCTCAGGGGAGAAGAATCTCAACCCCTACGACACCCATGCCATTGAGGCCGCGATGCAGATTCGCGAAGGCGGCGTGGTGGAGGTCGACGAGATCGTCGCCGTGACGATGGGCCCTGAGTCCGCCGTGCGTGCGCTGCACAAGGCGGTCTCGCTCGGTGCTGACCGCTCCGTACACCTGTCCGACGAGGCCCTCGCCGGGTCCGACGTCGCGGCCACGGGCTACGCGCTGTCGAAGGCGCTCGAGTCCGAGGCGCCCGACCTCGTTTTGCTCGGCCAGCAGTCCGACGACGGCGAGTGCTACACGATCGGCGCCGTCGTCGCCGACCACCTGAGGATGCCGTCGCTGACACAGGTGATCAAGATGGACGTGGACGGTGGCGGCGTGAAGTGTGAGCGCCAGGCCGAGTACGGCTACGACACCGTGCAGGTGGAACTGCCGGCTGTGATCGCCGTCGGGGACGCGATCAACGAGCCCCGCTACCCCTCGCTGAAGGCGATCATGGGCGCCAAGAAGAAGCCGCTCCAGGCCGTCGGTCCCGGCGACGTCGGCATCGACCCGGCGCTCGTCGGCGCCGAGGGCTCGCGCGTCGACTGCGGCGATTTCCACGATCCGCCGGCGAAGGCCGCCGGGCAGATCATCGAAGACGAGGACACGAACGAGACGGTCGAGAAGATCGTCGCCTGGCTCGATGAAAGGAAGCTGATCTAATGGGACATGTCCTCACGTACGTCCTCCATTACGAGGGCGCGTTCAACAAGAACTCGCTGGGCGCCGTGTCCGAGGGCGCAGCCCGCGCCGCGGAGATCGGCGGGGAGTGCCATGCCGTGGTCGTCGGAGGCGACGATCTGACGGATGAGCTGTGCCAGACGCTCGGCCATTACGGCGCCAAGAAGGTGTTTCGCGCCAAGGGAGCCGAGGGCCTCGCGCAGCCGGTGATCGACGTGATGGCGAAGGTGATCGACGAAGAGGGCTGCCAGTACGCGCTGTTCGGCGGCGGTCTGCTCGGGTTCGAGATCGGGGCCGGGCTGGCGGCACGCAAGCAGGCGGGCGTGACGATGGAGGTCACCGCGGTCCGCGCGGAGGACGGCAAGCTCGTCGCCGAGCGTCCGATCCTCGGTGACTCCAAGATCTCGGTGTCGAAGTACAAGGGCGATCTCGGGATCATCATCGGCCGGATCAACGCGTTCGAGATCAAGCAGAGCGGCGACGCAGCCGCCGAGGTCGTCGACGTGGAGCTCGAGTACTCGCCGTGGTCCAACAAGGCGACGATGGTCCAGCGCGGCGAGCAGCGCGGCGCCGACGTCGACATCGAGGGCGCCGACATCCTCGTCGCCGGCGGCCGCGGTCTCGGCAAGGCCGAGGGATTCGAGCTGGCGGAGGCGCTCGCGGCCGCGTTCGGCGGCAACAGCGCCGTCGCCGCGACCCGCGCGGTCGTCGACGCCGGGTGGTATCCGTACGCCGCCCAGATCGGCCAGACCGGCAAGACGGTCGCGCCGAAGCTGTACCTGGCGGCCGGAATCTCGGGCGCGATCCAGCACAAGGTCGGGATGCAGTCCTCGGAGAACATCGTCGCGATCAACAAGGACGCGAACGCGCCGATCTTCGAGTTCTCCGACCTCGGGATCGTTGGCGATCTGAACAAGATCCTGCCGAAGCTGACCGAGGCGATCAAGGCGAAGAAGGCGTCGTAGCGATGTCGTCTGCAAACGGAAACGGTCGGCACGCCCCGAGCGAGTTCCCGCCGCCGGTCGACCCGGTGCACGAGTTCATCAAGCATGGGCTCGACTCCGAGGACGAGCGAATCGATGTCGGCGTCGTGATCGTCGGCGGCGGCACGGCGGGGCTCGCGACCGCGAACCGGCTGCTGCAATTGCTGGCCGACGACGAGGCGCTGCTCGAGCGGCTCGGCGAGGTGCCCGTAGCGGTCGTCGAGAAGGCCAAGACCTGCGGCGGCCACATCATGTCGGGCGCTGTGATGCGCCCGGGTCCGCTGCAGGAGCTGTTCCCGGAGATGTCGCGCGAGGAATGGCGCAAGGAGCGGTTCGCGTTCGGCGAGGTGACGAAGGAGTCGATCTACGCGCTCCCGAACTCAAAGCTGAAGGTGCCGGTGCCGATCTTCGCGGCGCCGAACTTCAAGAACCACGGCAACGAGGTGATCTCGGTCGCGGCGCTGGCGCGCTATCAGCAGAGAATGGTCGAGGAGGCCGGCGCGTATGTCCTGACCGAGACCTCGGCGACGCAGCTGGTCGTCGAAGATGGCGCCGTGGTCGGCGTCCGATCGGGCGACAAGGGCCGGGGCAAGGACGGCGAGCCGCTCCGCAACTTCGAGCCGGGCACGGACATCAAGGCTGAGGTCACGGTGCTCGCCGAGGGTTGCTGGGGCCACTTGACCGGCGCTGCGATCAAGGAGTTCGGGCTCGGCGAGGATCGTGACCCGCAGGTCTGGGAGCTCGGCGTCAAGGAGATCTGGAAGGTCAAGAAGCCACTGGACCGTGTGATCCACACGATCGGCCCGTGGCCGGTCAAGCTGTCGGCAAAGTACGGCCAGATCGGCGGCACGTGGCTGTACCCGATGAAGGACGAGAAGACGGGCGACGACCTGGTCTCGATCGGGTTCGTGATCGACCTCGAGTACGCCGACGCGACCACGTCGGCACACGACCTGCTGCAGCTGTTCAAGCTGCACCCGCTGTGCAAGGAGATCCTCGACGGCGGCGAGCGAATCGCCTGGAGCGCCAAGGCGCTGCCCGGCGGCGGCTATTGGTCGATGCCGAAGCTCTCGATGCCGGGCGCGGTGCTGGTCGGCGACGCCGGCGGGATGGTCGACACCGTCGCGCTCAAGGGCGTCCACCACTGCATCAAGTCCGGAATGCTCGCGGCCGAGGCGATCTACAAATCGCTCAAGAACGGTGAGTCGCTCGAGTCCTACGAGCGGATGATCGACGAGTCGTCCGTCGGGCAGGAGCTCTACCAGGTGCGCAACACGCGCCAGCCATTCCAGAAGGGGATGCTCCGCGGCGGTCCGCTCGTGCAGGCGGCGCTGCTGAGCAAGGGCAAGGTCCCGCGCGGCCGCCTGCCCTGGCACCGCAACGACCAGCAGCCGATGTTCATCGGCAAGACGTCGAAGAGCTACCCGAAGCCGGATGGCAAGTACATCTTCGACAAGCTCTCATCGGTCTACATCTCCGGCAACGCGACGCGCGATGACGCGCCGAACCACATCCGGTTGGAGAAGCATGTGCCGCGCGAGATCGCCGAGACGTGGGTGTGGATGTGCCCGGCGGGTGTGTACGAGATCCCGGACGACGCGCCCGACTCGGGAGCGGTGGACGTGATCGTCAACTACACCAACTGCGTGCAGTGCGGCGCGATCACCGCGAAGGGCGGGCGCCTGACCCCGCCCGAGGGCGGCGACGGGCCGCTCTATCAGATCACCTAGCGCCCGGTGCTCGGCTGCTGCGGGTCGGGCAACTTCTGGCGCTCGCGGTTGTTTAACTGATCACATGAGACGGATCCTCGCGGCATCGATCGTCGGGCTCGCCGCAGGTGGGGCGCTGGCCGGCAGCGCGGCGGCATCGCCGACCGCCAACCCGCCGCGGGCGCATCTGCGTGGTTTCGTCTGTCAGCACGCGCTCGAGCCCGTTCAGCGGCTCATCTCGGTGGTCGCCGTGATGCGGCCGGTGACCGGCACGAAACGGCTCGAGCTGCGCTTCGATCTGATCGCGAAGGGTCCGGCGGCGGCGGCTTCCGGCTACGTCCGCGGCGGCGACCTCGGCACATGGATCTCGCCGCCGAAGCAGCCGATCACGCTCGGGACGCGGCCGGGTGATGTGTGGTCGCTGAATCATCCGGTCGCCGACCTGCCGGCGCCGGCGACGTACCGGTTCCGGGTCACGTTCCGCTGGCTCGGCGCCGACGGTCGGGTGGTGGCCGAGACGGTCCGCGAGAGCGCGAAGTGCTTCCAGCCGGAGCTGCGGCCCGACCTGCAGGCCGTGTCGTTAGTCGCGAAGCCGATTCCGAACAAGCCCAAGCGTGACTCGTATATAGCGACGATCACCGATGCCGGGTTCACCGGCGCCGGGCAGTTCGATGTCGAGTTCGCCGACGGCACGAGCATCACCAGCCACGTCGTCCCGCGCATCAAGGCGCACCAGACCCTGACGTTGAGCTTCGAAGGCCCAGCGTGCAACGCGTCGGCGCCGCCGACGATGACGATCGACCCCACGGAGCAGGTCGACGACTACAACCGCACGAACAACTCGCTGACGGCGAACTGTGGCGTCACGACGCCGGCTTCACGGCCCAGGGGCGTCGGGCGCGCCTCGCTACACTGAGAAGTGCAATGAAGACAGACATTCATCCGGAATATGTCGATGCGCACGTCACGTGCACGTGTGGCAACGACTTCATGACTCGCTCGACCAAAGCCGAGATCCACGTCGAGATCTGCTCCGCCTGCCATCCGTTCTACACGGGCCGACAGAAGCTGGTGGACACCGGGGGTCGCGTCGAGCGCTTCCAGCGCCGCGCGGCCAAAGGACGCCGCGCAGCGCGCGCAGCCTCGGGTTCGTAGGCGGCTTCCGTGGGGGTCGGCGTCGGGGAGGGGCGCCTGACGGCTTCGCGCGATGCCCCGGTAGGCGGGCAGGCGGTGCTGGAGGGGGTGATGATGCGCGGCGTCTCGACCTGGGCCGTCGCCGTCCGCAAGCCGGTGCCCGAAGGCTCTCCGGCGGACACGCTCGGTCCGATCAGCGTCGAATCGTTCCCGCTCGTGTCGTGGACCAAGCGTCGCCGCGTCTACCGCTGGCCGGTGATCCGCGGTGTGGTCGCGCTCGGTGAGTCGCTGGCGATCGGGATGCGCGCGCTCGGGATCTCCGCGAACGCCCAGCTTCCGGGGGACGAGCAGGAGCAGCTCTCAGGCGGCGCCTGGGCGGCCACGGTCGTCGTAGCGATCGCATTCGCGATCGGGCTGTTCTTCATCGTCCCGGTCGGGCTCACGAGCCTGATCAAGCACCAGCTCGGCTCGTCGTTCCTGTTCTGGCTCGTCGAGGGCGTCGTGCGGACGTCGATCTTCCTCGGATACCTGCTGCTGCTCTCCCGGCTGCGCGACCTGCGCCGCGTGTTCGAGTACCACGGCGCCGAGCACAAGGTGATCTCGTGCTTCGAGGCCGACGACGAGCTCGTGCCCGAGCGGGCGAAGCTCTATTCGCGGCTGCACCCCCGGTGCGGGACGAGCTTCCTACTCGTCGTGATGATCGTCGCGATCTTCGTGTTCGCGCCGATCGGGCTTCCGGCGTGGTGGATCCTCGTGCTGACCCGGATCCTGGGGGTACCCGTGATCGCAGGGCTCTCGTTCGAGGTGATGAAGTGGGCCGGTCGCAACCGCCGCCGGCGCTGGGTCCAGGTCGTCATGTACCCGGGCCTGCAGCTGCAGAAGCTGACGACGCGCGAGCCCGATCTCGACGAGCTCGCGGTCTCGATCGCCGCCTTGAAGGCGGTCCTGGCGGCCGAGGGCCCCGGCCTGCTCAGCGCGACCGATCTGGTCGGCGTCGAGCTGGTCGCGTAGCGCTGCGTCTGGGGATCGCCTTCCACCAGGCGATGGTCGACGCGTGCGACGAGTTCGCTACGGTGTCAGCCCGTACGGAAAGCTCGTCAGCAGCTCGTAGCCGTCCTCGGTGACGAGCAGCAGGTCCTCGAACCGCACGCCGCCGACGTTGCGGTCCCACAACCCGGGCTCGATCGCGAGCACATCGCCCGGCACGAGCGGCCCGTGGCCGGACGGACCGAGCCCCGGGTCTTCGTGCACCTGAAGCCCGACGCCATGCCCGAGCGAGAACTGAAAGCCCTCGGCCGGATCCTCGCCCGGACCGGTGCGCTGGGTTCGGTAGCCCTCGCGCTCGAACACATCGCAAGCGAGCGCGTGCAGGTCGCGGCCGGGCACGCCGGGCTCGACGGCGGCATAGACGCTTTGCAGGGCCTCGGTCACGAGCCGCTCCTGCCGGCGCACCTCCTCGGGCGGCTCGCCACCGACGACGAACGTGCGGGTCATGTCAGCCCAACACCCCGTCTCCTCATCCCGGGGCCAGAGATCGATCTCGATCGGCAGCGCGGCGGGGAGCGGGCCCCGTCCCGGCTCATGGCCGGTGCCCTGCCACACCGAGGCGACGATCAGGTCGGGGCCAACCGGCACTCCGTTCGCGGCGCACGCCTCGCGCACCGCGGCGCGAACGGCTTCGGCGAGCAGCGGCTCGCCGTCGACGTGGAGCGTGTCGCCGACAGCGTCGGCTCGAGCAAGAAGCGCCGCAGCGGCGGCCATCCCAGCCTCAGCCGCGGTCTGAGCGCGGCGGATACCGCCGAGCTCCGCGTCGGATTTGGCGCGCCGGCGAAGCTTGATCCGCTCGTCGTCGACGGTCAGCGTGAGGCCGTCGGCGCGGAGCCGCTCGGCGAGACCGAGGGGAAACTCGAAATCGACGATCGCGTCGCGCACGCCGATCCGATTGACCCCCCGTGAGGTCAGCTCCAGCCACACCTCGTCGCGCGTCATCCCGCTCTTCAGTAGCTCTGTGAAGCCGAGCTCGTCGACGCCGATCAGCTCGATGTCGGGGCTCGCGGCCGCGATTCGGTCGCGCTCGCCGATCCAGGTCACGGCGTAGCGGCGGCCGGCGACCTCGGCGTACAGGAACGGATCGCCGATCGAGATCGGGATTTCGTGGCGGAGCGCTGGGTTGCGCTCGGTGTCGGCATAGAGGAGGAGGTCAGGCATCGGGCCACTCTACAAAGAGCCGAGTCCTACACTCGGATCGCGATGATCGACGAGTTGGTGACACAGATAGAGACGCGCTTCGGCGAGTTGGAAGCAGAGCTCTCGGACCCCGAGGTGATCGGTGACCGCGAGCGATTCACGGCCGCGAGCCGGGCTTACTCGGAGCTCGAGCCGGCCGCGAAATTGGGGGTGGAGTACCGCCGCGCGGTCGATGACGCCGAGGGCGCGCGGGAGCTGCTCGCCGAGGGCGGCGAGGATCCCGAGCTGCGGGCGCTGCTCGAGTCCTCTCGCGAGCGGATCGACGCGATCGAGGAGGAGATCCGCCTGGCGATGGTCGAGCGCGATCCGAACGACTCGAAGAACGTGATCGTCGAGATCCGGCCCGGCACCGGCGGCGAGGAGGCAGCGTTGTGGGCGGGAGATCTGTTCAAGATGCTGACCCGCTACGCCGAGCGGCGCGGGTTCACGGTCGAGTTGCTGTCGATCGGGGAAGGGACGTACGTGTTCGCGATCAAGGGGGACGGCGCGTACTCGGTGTTCAAGTTCGAAGGCGGGACCCACCGCGTGCAGCGGGTTCCCGAGACCGAATCGCAGGGGCGGGTGCACACCTCGACCGCGACGGTCGCGGTTCTGCCCGAGGCCGAGGAGGTCGAGATCGAGGTCGACCCGAGCGATCTTCAGATCGACGTCTACCGGTCCTCGGGCCCCGGCGGGCAGTCGGTCAACACGACCGACTCGGCCGTGCGGATCACGCACAAGCCCTCCGGGATCGTGGTCTCGATGCAGGACGAGAAATCGCAGCTGCAGAACCGCGAGCGCGCGATGCGGGTGCTGCGGGCGCGGCTGTACGACCGCGCGCTCGCCGAGCAGCAGGCTGACGTCGCCGCCTCGCGCTCGGCGCAGGT
Source organism: uncultured Solirubrobacteraceae bacterium (assembly GCA_963712675.1). GTDB lineage: Bacteria > Actinomycetota > Thermoleophilia > Solirubrobacterales > Solirubrobacteraceae > Palsa-465. Next base: position 110,273 of record CAVQJF010000006.1, on the reverse strand, counting down.
CGGGACCGGTGAGCGGGCCGAGAAGATCCGCACCTACAACTACGGCGAGCGGCGGGTCACCGACCACCGCATCAACCTGCGCGTCCACAACCTCGACGCGGTCCTGACGGGCGAGCTCGACGAGCTGACCTCGGCGCTGCAGGACGATGAGAAGCGCCGGCGGCTCGAGGAACGGGCCGTTGCCTGAGGCAGCGGTGAGCGGGCCGTTGCCTGAGGCAGCGGTCCTGACGGTTGACCTGAGCCTCCGTCTGGCCGCCGCGAGGCTCGCGCAGGAGGGCTGCGACAGCCCGCGGCTGGACGCCGAGCTGCTGCTCGCACAAGCGCTCGGAGTGGACCGAGAGCGGCTTGTGCTCGATGCTCGCGAGGACGTGCCACCCGACGCGCAGGGCCGCTGCCGCGAGCTGATCCTGCGCCGCGCCGCCCGCGAGCCGGTTGCGTACATCCTCGCCCGCAAGGGCTTCCGTCGGATCGACCTCGCCGTCGATCCGCGAGTCCTGATCCCGCGCCCCGAGACGGAGCTGCTGGTCGAGGTCGCGCTGGCGCTGCCGGCGGGTGCGCGCGTGGCCGATGTCGGCACGGGCAGCGGCGCGGTGGCGCTCGCGCTCAAGGATGAGCGGCCGGACCTCGAAGTGATCGGGATAGACATCTCAGAGGACGCGGTCGCCGTCGCTCGCGACAACGCGTTGCGCCTCGGCCTGGACGTCGGCTTCGTTTGTGCCGATCTGCTGGACGGCGGTCGCTACGACGCCGTGCTCGCGAACCTCCCGTACATCGCCGAGGGAGCGGAGCTGGCGCCCGAGATCGCCCGGTACGAGCCACCGGGCGCGCTGTTCGCCGGGGCCGACGGCCTCGATCTGATCAGGCGGCTGATCCCGCGCGTGGCCGGCGTGCCGCTCGTGGCGCTCGAGATCGGGTTCGACCAGGCCGAAGCCGTCGAAGCGCTGCTCCGCGGTGCCGGGTTCGCGTCGGTCGCCCGGGAGCGCGACCTCGCGGGCCACGAGCGGGTGGTGGTCGGCAGTCGGTGAGCGCGGCGGAGGAGTTCGAGCGCTGCGTCTCGGTCGGTGGGGTGGTCGTGTTCCCCGCCGACACCGTCTACGGCCTCGCCTGCGATCCCGACGACCGATTCGCGGTGCAGCGGCTCTACCTGCTCAAGCGCCGCCCGCTCTCGAAGCCCTCGGCGGTGATGTTCTTCTCGGTGACGGCGGCGCTCGATGCACTGCCCGAGCTCGGCGAGCGGACGCGTGAAGCGCTGAGCCGGCTGCTGCCCGGCGGAGTGACCGTGCTGCTCGAAAACAGCGCGGGACGGTTCCCGCTGGCGTGCGGCGACGATCCATCGACGCTCGGTGTCCGGGTACCGGGTGTCCCGCTGCTCGCCGGGGTCGGACGGCCCGTGCTCCAGTCGAGCGCGAACCGGGCCGGCGAGCCCGATCCGCGCCGTCTCGACGACGTACCGGAACTGTTCAAGGCGGCCGCGGACCTCGTGATCGACGGAGGAGAGCTGCCCGGAACCGCCTCGACCGTGATCGACCTGCGCCGCTATGAGACGGGCGCGACTGACGCCTACTCGATCGTCCGCCATGGGGCCGTGGGCGACGATGAGGTGGCCGCGGCGCTCGGAGGGCAGTTCCACTTCAATCCGAAGACCTACGACGAGCTCATCCGTGCCGACATCCCGGCCTACGACGCCTTCGAGGACGCGGTCGTGGCGGGTTCGGGCGAGGGTGGCGTGCGATCGATCTTGGAGCTCGGGACGGGGACGGGGGAGACCGCTCGGAGGTTGCTCGCCCGGTTCCCCGGCTCGTCGCTGATCGGAATCGATGAGAGCGAGGCGATGCTGTCGTTCGCCCGTGGCGCGCTGTCGTCAGAGCGGGTGACGCTACGCGTCGGGAGGCTCCAAGACCCGCTGCCGACCGGCGAATTCGATCTCGTCGCGAGCGCGCTGTGTATCCACCACCTCGACGCCGGCGAGAAGGCCGAGCTGTTCGCCCGCGTACGTGAGGCATTGAGACCGGGGGGGCGGTTCGTGCTCGGCGACGTCGTCCTTCCGGCCGCGGGACCGTCGGCCGCGACCGTGCCCCTGACCCCCGGCTACGACAAGCCGAGCACCGTTGCGGAGCAGCTCAGGTGGCTGGCGGAGGCCGGCTTCGAGGCGTCGGTGACGTGGGAAAAGGGCGATCTGGCGGTGATCGTGGCGACCGCCACCGCCGCTGATATCGTCGGGAACCGATGACCGCTTCGGAGCTCCCCCCGGACTTCTTCAACCGGCCCGTGGCCGAGGTCGACCCGGAGATCGCCGAGGTCCTCGGGCTGGAGCTCGAGCGTCAGCAGCAGACGCTCGAGATGATCGCCTCGGAGAACTTCGTGCCGCTGTCGGTGCTCGAGTGTCAGGGCTCGGTGCTGACGAACAAGTACGCCGAGGGCTACCCGGGCAAGCGCTACTACGGCGGCTGCGAGTACGTCGACATCGCCGAGCAGCTGGCGATCGATCGCGCCAAGGCGCTGTTCGGCGCCGAGCACGCGAACGTCCAACCGCATTCGGGCGCGCAGGCCAATACGGCCGTGTACCAGGCGCTGATGACGCCGGGCGACACGCTGATGGGACTCGAGCTCGCGCACGGCGGCCACCTGACGCACGGGATGCCGATCAACGTCTCGGGCAAGCTCTACAAGATCGCCGCCTACCAGGTCGACCGCGAGACAAGCAGGATCGACATGGACGAGGTGGAGCGGGTCGCTCACGAGCACAAGCCGCAGGTGCTGCTGGCCGGATGGTCGGCGTACCCGCGCCAGCTCGACTTCGAGCGCTTCCGAGCGATCGCCGACGCCGTCGGCGCCTACCTGGTGGTCGACATGGCGCATTTCGCGGGCCTGGTCGCGGCCGGTCTGCACCCGAACCCGGTGCCGCACGCGCACGTCGTCACGACCACGATCCACAAGACGATCGGCGGTGGACGCGGCGGACTGATCCTCTGTACCGAGGAGCTGGCGAAGAAGATCAACTCCGCCGTGTTCCCGGGCCAGCAGGGCGGCCCGCTGATGCACATCATCGCCGGCAAGGCGGTGGCGCTTCGAATCGCTGCATCCGAGGAGTTCCGTGAGCGACAGGAGCGGACGCTGGCGGGCGCGCGCGCGGTGGGTGAGCAGCTGCTGGCGGCCGGTGGCGGGATCAACGTGCTCACGGGCGGTACCGACGTGCACCTGGTGCTGTGCGACCTGCGCGAGTCCTCGCTCGATGGCCAGCAGGCGGAGGATCGCCTGCACTCGGTGGGGATCACCGTCAACCGGAATGCCGTGCCGTTCGACCCGCGCCCGCCCGCGGTCTCCAGTGGGCTGCGGATCGGGACGCCGGCGCTCGCGACCCGCGGGCTCGGGGTCGATGACTTCGTCGAGATCGGCGGGATCATCGGCGAGGCGCTCCAGCCCGAGGGCTTCGACGAGCAGCGCGCGGGGCTCGCCGCGCGGGTCGCCGCAATCGCCGAGCGCTACCCGCTGTACGCGGGGCTCGCGGCCGCCGTCGCCTGATCGGTTCGGCTGGCGCACTGCGGGCGGTCCTGGCCTGCTGCCATCCTTCGCCGCGGCATGAAGTATTGGGACGCCGTCTTCGCCTTCCTCGTAGCGATGGCCGTGGCGGCGCTGCTGACTCCGTGGGCCTCGCGGTTCGCGCGCCGAATCGGCGCGATCGACCTCCCTGGGCCACGCGGCCTCTCGCAGAAGCTGACGCCCCGGCTCGGGGGGCTCGCGATTCTGGCCGGCGTCCTGGTCGCCTGCGCATTCTGGCTCCCCACAACGATCCATCTGACTCACGTGCCCCACACCCCGCCGGGGTCGGGCGGGACCGTTCACACGTGGGCGATCGTGGTCGGTGCCGTCCTGATCACGCTCGTCGGGACCGTCGACGATTGGCGCCCCCTGTCGCCGATCATCAAGCTCATAGGTCAGACCGCCGCGGCTGTGATCGCGGTCGAGGGCGGGGCGAAGGTGACGGATGTGACGCTGCCGCTGATCGGCGCGCTCCAGTTCCCCAACGAGGGCGGGGTGATCAGCGGGATCTGGCTCGTCGCGATGATGAACGTCGTCAACTTCTCCGACGGCGTCGACGGGCTGGCCGCCGGGCTGTGCACGATCGACGGGATCGCGTTCGCGATCATCGTCTTCGACCTGCCGGGCGGCACGACGGGCGCCGCCGTCCTGGCCGCGCTGACGGCCGGCGCGGCGCTCGGGTTCCTGTTCTACAACTTCCCGCCGGCATCCGTGTTCATGGGCGACTCGGGAGCCAACTTGCTCGGCTACCTGCTGGGGGTGGTCGCCGTCATCGGCTCGCTGAAAACGGGCGCCGTCGTGGCGCTCGTCGTGCCGCTGATCGTCCTCGCGGTCCCATTCCTGGATACCGGTTTCGTGATCGCCAAGCGACTCAAATACCGACGAAAGCCATGGTCCGCCGACGCCAACCACTTTCATCACCGGATGGCGCGGATCGGCTTCTCTCAGCGCAAGACGGTCGCGTACCTGTACGGATGGACCTTCGTCCTGGCGGCACTGGCCGTCGCGCTCGGCGTCTACCACCGCAGTCATCGCCCGCTGCTTGTGGTGATCGTCGTGATCCTCAGCGTTGTGGCGGTGGCGGCGACGATCTACCTCGTGTACGTGCTCGAGATCCTCAAGCTCCGCGGGATCCGCGCAACCGATATGCGGAAGGCTGACCCGAGCACGAGCGAGCACGAGATCGACGCGCAGGTCCAACGCGACATCGAGACCGGCGAATTCGATCGCGTGGGGTAGGGTCAGCGCCGTGGACAAGGCGAACCTCGACGAGCTCGAGGCCTTCATCACGCTCGACGGCTCGTCGATCCGCGAGCTCGCCGGACCGGCCTGGACGGCGGCGCGCGCCCAGAGCCTGGCGGAGGCGACGCTGGCACCTGGGGGAGAGACGGCCGAGCATTACCACCCACGCTCCGAGGAGCTGTACTACTTCTGTGACGGCGAGGGTCGCATGCGCCTCGGAGATTCCGAAGGCGAGGTCGGTCGCGGCGACTGCGTCGTGATCCCGCCCGGAGTCCCGCACAAGCTCTGGAACACGGGCGGTGAGCCGCTCGTGTTGCTGTGCTGCTGCGCGCCGGCGTACAGCGACGACGACACCGTGATGACGGGACGTTGAGTGGCCTGACGCGGATCGAGCGGGCGCTGCTGGCCGCCGTCCTGGTCGCATTCGTGCTCGCGGGCGTCGGCCGCTACGTCTCCGGCATACCGCACGTGCTGGCGTTCGTGCTTGCGACGATCGCCCTGGCGGGCGACGCGTGGGTCGTCTCGTTCTCGATCGAGCACGTCGGCGAGCGGCTCGGTCCGGCATCGGCCGGCCTGCTGCAGGCGACGCTCGCGAACCTGCCGGAGTTCTTCGTCGTCATCTTCGCGCTCAACGCGGGCCACCTGATCATCGCCCAGACGGCGATCGTGGGCTCCGTGCTCGTCAACGCCCTGCTGGTCCTCGGGCTCGTGATCCTCGCCGGCGCCCGCCGCACACGCGACGGGGTGATGCGGTTCAACGCGCAGCTTCCCAACGACACCGCGACGATGTTGCTGGTCGCGACCTTGATCATCGTGCTCGTGGGGCTCGCGCACGGGGCCCATGACCCGGCCAGCCACCACCTCAAGACGATCTCGATCATCAGCGCCGGCGCGATCCTCGTGATGTATGCGGCGTGGCTCGTGCAGTACCTGCGAACCGCGGAAAAGCGCCCCGCAGGCGGTGGTGCGACCCACCGGATCGGGGGAGTCACCGCGATGGCGCTGCTCGCCGCCGCCGGAGTCGGGTCCGCGTTCGTATCGGACTGGTTCGTCCATGGCCTCGAGCCGACGATCCACACCCTCCACATCTCGCAGTCGTTCGCCGGGCTCGTGATCGTCGCGATCGCGGGCAACGCGGTCGAGAACGTCGCCGGGATCGTCCAGGCCCACAAGGGCAACTCGGAGCTGGCGATCTCGATCGTCAAGAACTCCGTCTCGCAGATCGCGGCGTTCCTCTATCCGGTCCTGGTGCTCGTCTCGCTGCTGACCGCGACGACGCTGACCTTCTCGCTCGCGCCGGTGTACGCCGGCGCGCTGTTCGGCACCGCCGTGATCGTCTGGCAGGTCACCGGCGACGGCGAGGCGACGGCGTTCGAGGGCGTCGCGCTGATGGCGGCGTTCGTGATCCTGGCTGCCGTCGCGGCCTTCGAGACCTAGTCCGCTTTGGGTTGGTCGAGGTCCCCGGGGCGGGGGCCGGGCCTGGGCGAGACAAACGGCGCGGTGAAGGGAGGCAGGCGATCCGATGCGGTGCCGCACCGGATTCCATGAAAAACGTGGCTGTGGGGTGCGGTGGCGGTGACGAGACGTTTGACCCGAGGTTTCCTCCGTGGGGCGGAGGAAACCTTGGTTCCGTCCACGGTCAGCGTCTCCCCTGGCTGGGACCGCACCGAGGGCGTGGGATGGGCGGCGCCGCGTGCTATTCTTACGTTTACGTAAGGATCAGTATTGAGCACGACCACGACGACAGCACCGACAGCCCCCTCGCGCCCGGAGCGCCGGCTCGGTGTCGACTCCGGTCACAGCAGCTACAAGTGGTGGGCGCTGTCGTGCACGAGCCTCGGGATGTTGCTGGCGACGATCAACTCGGGGACGCTGATCATCGCGTTGCCCAACCTCGAGCGGAGCCTGCACACGAGCATTCTGGAGCTGGTGTGGGTGATCTTGGTGTACATGATCGCCTCGACGGTGCTGGTGCTGAGCGCGGGCCGGCTATCGGATCAGTTCGGCCGCAAGAAGGCGTACATCGTGGGGTTCATCATCTTTGCCGCGGCGTCGTTGGGCGCCGGGTTTGCGGGCAGCGGGACGGAGCTGATCCTGTGGCGGATCGCGCAGGGAGTCGGTGGCGCGTTCCTGTTCGCGAATGCGGCCGCGATCGTGACCGACGCGTTCCCGAAGGAACAGCTCGGAGTCGCGATGGGGACGAACACGATGGTCGCGGCGGTCGGGCTCGTCATCGGCCCGGTGCTCGGCGGCGCGCTGGTCGCGATCAGCTGGCACTGGGTGTTCTGGTTCAACGTGCCGTTCGGCCTTGCCGGCAGCCTCTGGGCGTGGCTCGTGCTGCGCGAGATCAGCGGCCGCTCGGAGGACACGCAGTTCGACTTCGCCGGCACGCTCACGTTCCTGATCGGACTGACCGGGCTCGTGCTGGGGGTCAGCAAGGGCGGGATCTCGGGCTGGAACAACCCCGTGGTCGTCGGCGGCTTGATCGCGGCCGCGGTCTTCCTCCCGATCTTCGTCGTGATCGAGCGCCATCACAGGGCCCCGATGCTCGACCTGGCGATCTTCAACAACCGCCTGTTCTCGGCCTCCGCGGCGGCGGCGTTCCTCAACGGACTCGCGCGCTTCGCGCTGATGTTCGTGTTCGTCTTCTACTTCCAGGGCGTCCAGGGCAACTCGCCGATCCTCGCCGGCCTGAAGCTGGCGCCGCTCGCGGTCGGGATGCTGATCGCCTCGCCGCTCGCCGGAATCTGGGCCGACCGGAGCGGTTCGCGGATGCTGGCCTCGGTCGGGATGCTCGTCACCGCGTTCGGGCTCGGCCTGATGACGACGCTCGGCCGCGACACCAACTACTGGGCGAGCGGCATCTTCATGTTCATCGTCGGCGCCGGCTCGGGGATGTTCAACTCTCCGAACACGGCCGCGATGATGGGCACCGTCGCGGCGCATCGCCGAGGGATCGCGTCGGGCGCCAGGATCCTGGTGCAGAACACCGGCGCCGTGCTGTCGATCGCGTTCGTGCTCGCGATCGTCACCTCGTCGGTGCCGAAGAGCGTGCTGTTCAAGGTCTTCTCCGGGGTCGCGCACCACCTCTCTAACTCCCAGCTGACGCCGTTCATCGGCAACATGCACACCGCGCTCTGGTGCCTGACGGCGGTCTCCGTGCTCGGCGCGTTCGTCGCGCTCGCTAGGCCAAAGCAGGTCAAGGCGCCGGCGGTGACCGAGCCCCAGCCGCAGCTGACATGAGCGCCACCGCAGAGAAGCTCAGGATCGGGGAGGTCGCGGAGCTGACCGGTACGACCCCGCGGACGATCCGCTACTACGAGGAGATCGGCCTACTCGGAGGGGGGGAGGACCGCGCCCAGGGCAAGCACCGCAACTACACCGAGGCGGACGTCGCGCGGATCAAGGAGATCGTCCGCTTGCGCGACCTGCTCGGGCTGTCGCTGGAGCAGCTGTCGCAGCTGCTAGAGGCCGAGGCCGCCCGCGCCGAGCTCCGGCGCGAGTATCAGGCGGCCGATGACCCCGACACCCGCAAGCGGATCCTGAATCAGTCGCTCGGCCACATCGGCACGCAGCTCGAGCTCGTGCGGGGCCGCCTCGGCGAGCTCAAGCAGCTCGAGCAGGAGCTGGTCGACAAGCGGCGCTCGGTACGAGGAAAGCTTCGGGAGCTCGAGCGGTGATCGCCGTCCAGCGCGCGGGCGTTGACCGCCGCGCGATGGCGACGCTGTCCGCAGGTCATCTGTTCACCGACATCGCGCAGGGCTCGGTTCCCGCGCTGCTGCCCTTCCTGCACTCGCGCTACCACTGGAGCCTCGCCGCGCTGTCGGGGCTCGTGCTCGCGGCGACGATCTCGAGCTCCGTGATCCAGCCGGTCTTCGGCCACGTGTCGGACCGGCTTTCGCTTCCGTGGCTGATGCCGCTCGGTCCGGCGCTCGGCGGGCTCGGGATTGCGGTGGCCGGGTTCGCGACTAGCTACGCGCTGACGTTCGCCGCGATCGTCGTCGGCGGCGTCGGCGTGGCGGCCTTTCACCCCGAGGGATCGCGGTTCGCGAACTACGTCTCGGGGTCGAAACGGTCGAGCGGGATGAGCCTGTTCAGCGTCGGCGGCAACATCGGCTTTGCGCTCGGACCGGTGCTGATGACGCCGCTGATACTTCTGTTCGGGCTCCACGGGACCGTGTTCGTGCTGATCCCGACGTGGCTGATGGCGGCCGTGCTGGTCCGCGAATTGCCGCGGCTGAGGGCATTTCGCTCCGACACCGTCGCCGGGCGGGTTGAAACGCAGCCCCACAACGACCAGTGGAAGCCGTTCGCGGTACTCGGCGGCGTGATCGCGCTGCGCAGCTTCGTCTACTTCGGGCTCGTGACGTTCATCCCGCTGTATTACGTCGCCGACCTGCACACGAGCAAAGCATTCGGTAACGCGGCCCTGTCGGCGATGCTGGTCGGCGGCGCAGCGGGGACGCTGATCGGCGGGCCGCTCGCGGACCGGATCGGCCGCCGCAACGTGTTGACCCTCTCGATGATCGTGAGCCCGCCGCTGATCATCGGCTTCCTGCTGTCGGGGCCTGTGCTCGCCATCGTGTTCGCCGCGCTTGCGGGCGCCGCCACGATCGCGACGTTCGCGGTCACGATCGTGATGGGTCAGGAGTACCTACCCGGTCGCCTCGGTGTCGCGGCCGGGGTGACGATCGGCCTCTCGATCGGCCTCGGCGGCGCCGGCGCGCCGCTGCTCGGCCTGTTCGCCGACGCGCATGGTCTGCAGGCCGTGTTCGAGATCGTGGCGGCGCTGCCGGTGCTGGCGCTGCTGCTGACGCTGAGGCTGCCGGCCCCCGTTCCGCGCCCAGCGACGACGCTGGCTCAGACGGCGCGTGGCGCCGCTTGAGGCAGGATCAGGCCTCCGCGCGACGTAACAACTCCCCGCCAGTTCCGTAACTAGAGCGAGACCTCGGTTCGCGGAGGGAAACGCGCCCCACGTCGGGCCCCGACGGCCGCGAGCTTTCACCTGAGCGACACAGACTCAAATGAGCCTTGTAACAGAACGCACTTCACCCTGGCTGCCGCGCCTCGCCGCGGTCGGCGCCGCGTTGGTCGGCCTGGTCAACATCGGCTCGGCGCTGACGCCGAACATCCGCTGGCGCGGTCACCTGCTGCTCCAGTACGAGCCGGTCGAGGCGATCCGCCTGTTCCACGCGCTCGCGCTGCCGGCCGGCGCCGCGCTGCTGCTGGTCGCGCCGTATCTGCTCAAACGGCGCCGCCGGGCATGGCAACTCGCGCTCGTATTGATGCTCGCGCTGGGACTGTTCGACCTGCTGAAGGGGCTCGACTTCGAGGAGACCGTGATCACCTGGTCGGCGGCAGCGATCCTCGGCGCGGGCGCCGGCGCGTTCAACGTGCGCCACGACGCGCTGACGCTCAAGTCGGCCGTCTGGCGCGTGCCGCTGATCGGCGTGACGGGAATAACCACCGCCGCGCTTGCGACCTGGGCCTCCCAGGGTCGCCCGTCGGTGTCGAAGGTCCTGCGTGAAACAGCAGACCTGCTGCGGTGGCAGACGGGCCCGATCCATTTCCACCACCATTTCGGCTGGATCCCACTCGGGGTCCACGTGATCGAGATCGGAAGCCTGCTCGCCGTCGCGTACGTCATCTTCCGCCCGCTCGCGTCGCCCAAGGCGCTCCCGGGGCCGCACGCGCGCGCCGCCGCGGCCCAGCTGGTGCAGGCTCACGGCACCGACACGCTGTCGTTCTTCAAGCTCAGGGCCGACAAGCACTACTTCTTCAGCGACGACCGAGACGCGTTCGTCGGTTACCGGATCGAGAACGGGGTGCTGCTGCTGTCGGGAGATCCGGTTGGTGAACCCGCGGCCTTCGGAGGCCTGCTCGCGCAACTCAGGGCATTTGCCGACGCCCACGGGCTGAAGTTAGGCGCCGTCGGGGCGAGCGAGCAGCTTTGCGAGCTGTACGAGCAACGCGGATTGCGGACGATCTACCTCGGTGACGAGGCGATCATCGAACTTGAGCGGTTCTCGCTCGAGGGGCGCGCGATCCGCAAGGTCCGCCAGTCGGTCACGCGCCTGCGCAAGGCCGGCTACACGGCCGAGCTGCACGAATTCAACGCGCTCGAACCTGGGACGCTTGCCGAGATCGAGCACGTGCTCGAGCTCGGCCGCGAGGGCGCCCCCGAGCGCGGCTTCTCGATGGCGATGGACACGATCCACTGCGAGCGCTCCGACGAGACGCTCGTCGTGCTGGCGCGCGACGAGGACCGCGCGATCAAGGGCGTGCTCCACTTCGTGCCCTGCTACGGCCGCGCCACCGTGTCGTTGTCGTTCATGCGCCGCGATCCGGCGACGCCGAACGGCCTGACGGAATTCCTGGTGTGCGGCGCCGTCGAGCTGCTGCGCGATCGCGGACTCGAGGAGATGTCGCTGAACTTCGCCACGTTTGCGAAGTACATGCACAGCCCCTCGACCTGGCTCGAGCGGCTGCTCGGCTGGACTGCGGCGAAGTTCAACCCGTATTTCCAGATCGAGAGCCTGTACCGCTTCAACGCCAAGTTCTTCCCCCGCTGGGAGCCGCGGTACCTCGTCTATGAAGGCGCGCTCGGGCTGCCCCGAGTAAGCCTGGCGGCGATGTGGGCCGAGGGCCAGGTCTGGAAGCCCGGCGTCGCGCGCCGCCAGGCCGCCTAGGGCCGGGGATGTCGAGCCCGCGCAGGCCGACGCCCGGACGCGACGTCGCGGGCGCCGGGTTCCTGTTGCTGGCCGTAAACCTGCTGTGCGCGGGCATCGGCGCCGGCCTCGGGGCGCTCGTCGGGGCGCTCGTGCCGCTGCTGATCGTCGGCTTCTTCGTCGGCTTCTTCGCCGGGATCGCGGTGGTCATCAGGCGCTTCCGGGACGGCTGAGCGGGCGTCCTGATCTGGGCTTTATCAGCTAGCATCCCGGCCCCGTCGGCACGCCACCGCGCGCACGGACCCTGATGATCCAGCTTCCTCTCACTGCACACGTGCCTGCGCGCGCCGCCTCGCGGTCGGCGCACTCGTACCGCCCTGCGCCCGGGAGTCTGCCTTGGCAGTAGGAGCGCACGACGTGTCCCAGCCGCGCTCCATAACAATCCTCCGCTTCTTCGATGTGGTGGTTGTGTTGGTCGCGGCGATTCCGGCGCTCGCGCTCGGCGCGCCGTCGCTCGGCTACGTGGTCGGCGGTGGCGGCTGGATCGTCGCGCGGCTGCTCCAGATCAACGAGCATCGGCTGACGGCCGGGATCGCCGATCCCACCCGAGCCGTTGGTGCACGTCTGTTCGGGGCGTTTGGGCGGGTCTTCCTGCTGGCCGGCGCGATCGTGATCGCGGCCGCGGCGGGTGCGCGCCGGGACGGTCTGACCGCTGCGCTCGTGATCTTCGCCGCATATTCGGTTGCCTTCGTGATCAAGCTAATGAGCGGTCCGCCGCCGCCGCGTACTCGGGAGCCGCGATGAGCGCGATCACGGCTCCCGCCCCGGGCGGGTCGGGTACGACTGCTCCGAGTCCTGACGGCCCCGACAAGACCGCGAAGCCGGGAATGAGCAAGGCCAAGAAGATCGGTCTGTTGCTCGCCCTCCTCTGGTTTCTCGGGCTCATCTTCTTCATCGCTGTGTTCGGCTTCAAGCCGCACAAGGCACATGAGGTCGCGAACGGCGTCTTCACGCCAACGAACGAGTTCAAGCTCGACACCTGGTTCGCGGTCGGGCCCGTCGACTTCAACAAGGGTGTGCTCTACCTGCTGATCGCGGCCGGGATCACGCTCGGGCTGCTGCTGTGGATCGCGAAGCGCCTGAAGGAGCGGCCAGGCCGCCTCCAAGCCGCGATTGAGATGTTCTACGGCCTGACCACCGGGATGGCGAAGGAGAACCTCGACAAGGGTCTCGAGCGCAAGTATTTCCCCCTGATCGCGACGTTGTTCGTCTTCATCCTCGTCTCGAACCTGATCGGCTACATCCCGCTGCCGGTCAACTCGATCGACAAGTTCAAGATCTTCGGCGCTCACCTCCCGAGCTTCCAGATCTACGCGGCCGACACGAACGTCGCTTTCCCCCTGATGCTGGGGCTGCTGGTCTTTGTGCTGTTCAGCTGGGAGCGGTTGAAGGCAAACCACGGCCCAATCGGCTTCTTGAAGAGCCTGATGCCGGGCGGGGTCAACGGCCCGATCGTGCCCCTGATCTTCGGCATCGAGATCCTGTCCTACTTCCTGCGCCTGATCTCGCTCACCGTCAGGTTGTGGGCAAACCTGCTGGCCGGCCACATGCTGATCGCGTTCATGGGCGGTGAACTCGGCGTGCTGGTCGGTGACCCATGGGTGCAGTGGGGGCTGCTGCCGCTCGGAATCGTGATCTTCCTGTTCGAGGCCGTGCTGATCGCCGGCCTGCAGGCATTCATCTTCTCCATCTTGACCGCGATCTACCTCGGCGACGCGGTTTCGTCTCACTAACCACAAGGAGCCATCGAGTCGACATGCTGTTCCTCCATATCTTTTCTGTCTTCCACCCACTGTTCGACGTTGTTAGCGGCGGCGCTAACAACGCCATTGCCCAGAAGGGTGGTGAAGCGATTGCGCTCGGCGTCGGCGCCGGCGGTGGCGCAGCGGGCGCCGGTGCGGGCATCGGTGCCGTGTTCAACGCTTCGATCCAAGCCAAGACCCGCCAACCCGAGCTGCGTCAGGACATCGAGCGCGACCAGTGGCTCGGCTTCGCGCTGACCGAGGCCGTCTTCTTCTATGGCCTGGTCGGCGGGTTCATCGCAGCCTTCCTCTTCTAGACGCTGATGGCTACCGCCGCACACATCCCGATCGCTTCGAGCGGCTCGTTCCTAATCACCCCCAACGTGGGGCTGATGATCTGGGTCCTGGTCGTGTTCTTGGTCTCGTTCCTCGTCCTCCGTCGCTTCGTGTTCCCGGCGATCGGGCAGGCGCTCGACCGCCGCGCGGCGGCGATCAACGCTGAGATAGAGGCCGCGGACGAGCTGCGCGAAGAGGCCGACAAGATGCTCGCTGACTACCGCGAGCGCCTGAACGAGGCGCGCGGTCAGGCGGACGAGATCATCACCCGGGCGCAGAAGGCCGCGGAGGTGCACGAGCGTGAAGCGCGCGAGACGGCGACGGCCAAGCGCGAGGAGATGCTCGAGCAGACCCGACGGGACATCGAGGCCGAGACTCGCAAGTCGATCCAGCAGATCCGCCGCGAGGTCGCCGACCTGACCGTAATGGCGACCGAGAAGGTCACGCGCAAGACGCTCACGAGTGATGACCAGCGCCGCCTGGTCGAGGACGCGATCTCGGAGCTCGATTTCACCGCGCTCAGCGGAGCGAGCGAGAACAACTGATGCGGGCAGCGGGGAGTCGCTTGTAGATGGAAGAGATCGCACAGGTCTATGCCCGCGCGTTGTTCGAGGTGGCCAAAGAGCACAGCCTCCTCGACACCGTGCGCGAGCAGCTCGCCCAGTTCGCAGACGTCCTGCACGACAACCGCCAGGTGGCGATCTTCCTGTTCTCGCCGTATTTCTCGACGGCTGAGAAGAAGGACGGTCTCGATCGCGCGCTGATCGGCGCCGAGGAGATCTTCACGAACTTCCTCGACGCGCTGCTCGAGCGCCACCGGATGCCCGCGATCTATCGCATCCGCGCCGCCTACGAGCAATTGTGGGAGACCGAGAACCGGCTCCTTCCGGTTGAGATCACGAGCGCCATCGCGCTCGACGAGGAGACCGTGAACAGCATCGGCAAGCGGATCGGTGAGCAGACCGGGCGCACGATTGAGCTCTCGAGCAAGGTCGACGACAGCATCATTGGCGGAATCGTGCTGCGCGTAGGCAACGTGATCCTCGACGCATCGATCAGCAACCGTCTTGAACAACTTCGAAAGCAAGTCGGGCAGGCCGCGTAGCGTCGCCGACGACAAGGAGCCTCCATGGAAATCAATCCCGACGAAATCACCTCAATCCTCAAGCGGCGCATCGAGGGAATGGACACCAGTGGGGCCGAGCTGAGCGAGGTCGGCACGGTTCTGTCGGTGGCCGACGGCATCTGCCGCGTCCACGGGCTCGAGAACTGCATGTCGTTGGAGATGCTCGAACTGCCCCACGGCGTGACTGGCCTTGCGTTGAACCTCGAGTCCGACAACGTCGGCGTCGTGCTGTTCGGTGAGTGGGAGCACATCGTCGAGGGCGACACGGTCAAGCGGACCGGCCACCTGCTCGAGATCCCGGCCGGCGACGAGCTGCTCGGACGGATCGTCGATCCACTCGGGAACCCGCTCGACGGCAAGGGCGAGATCACGACGACGAAGACCCGACCGGTCGAGTTCAAGGCCCCCGGCGTCGTCCAGCGCCAGCCGGTCAAAGAGCCGATGCTGACCGGCCTGAAGGCGATCGACTCGATGATCCCGATCGGGCGCGGCCAGCGCGAGCTGATCATCGGCGATCGCCAGACCGGCAAGACCGCGATCGCGATCGACACGATCGTCAACAACAAGGACCGCGATCTCCTGTGCGTCTACGTCGCGATCGGCCAGCGCAAGGCGGCGGTCGTGCAGCTCGCCAAGACACTCGAGGACGCCGGCGCGCTCCAGAACACGATCATCGTGATGGCCGCCGCCGACGAGTCCGCGCCGATCAACTACCTGGCGCCGTACGCGGGCTGCGCGATGGCCGAGTACTTCCTGTACGACGGCCGCGCGGCGCTCGTGATCTACGACGACTTGAGCAAGCATGCGGCCGCGTACCGCCAGATGTCCCTGCTGCTCCGGCGTCCGCCGGGTCGCGAGGCGTATCCAGGCGACGTGTTCTACCTGCACTCGCGGCTGCTCGAGCGGGCGGTCAAGCTGAGCGACGACCTCGTCGACCCAGCCACCGGGGAGAAGGTCCCGGGCGGCGGCTCGCTGACGGCGTTGCCGATCATCGAGACGCAGGCCGGCGACGTGTCCGCGTACATCCCGACGAACGTGATCTCGATCACCGACGGCCAGATCTTCCTCGAGCCGAAGCTGTTCTACTCGGGCGTACGGCCGGCGATCAACGTCGGGATCTCGGTCTCCCGGGTCGGCGGCAACGCTCAGATCGGGCCGATGCGCAAGGTCGCGGGCCGGCTCAAACTCGAGCTGTCCCAGTACCGCGAACTCGAGGCATTCGCGCAGTTCGGTTCCGATCTCGACGCGGAGACCCAGCAGACGCTCGCACGTGGCGAGCGGCTGGTGAAGACGCTCAACCAGGCAGAGGGGCATCCGATGTCCGCCGAGGATCAGGTGATCCAGATCTTTGCGGCGACGAACGGTTACCTCGACCGGATCGTCGTCGACAAGGTGCCTCGGTTCCTCGCCGGTTTGACGACCGACGTGCGCGGCAACGAGCCCGAGTTGCTGAAGACGATCGCCGGCGGCGACTGGTCAGACGAAACGCAGAAGGCGGTCGACGAGGCCGTCAAGCGGTACGCCGAGGACTTCGGTTACGACCTCGACGAGGAGGGTCACCCGCTGGACGACGCCGACCTCGCCCAGGTGCCGGATCGCCATCAGACGAGCAACGGCGGCGGCGAGGCCGAGGCCGAGGCAGAGGCCGCTCCGGACGAAGAAGAGGAGCCTGTGACCGCCTAGCGGTCGCACCCAATCGACGATGGCCTCCCAGCGCGACGTCCGCAACCGCATCAATGCGGTCAAGAACATCCAGAAGATCACGCGTGCGATGGAGATGGTCGCGGCCGCCCGGCTGCGCCGCGCCGAGCAGCGAATCGAGGCGCTGCGGCCCTACGCGGGCGCGATTCGGCGGATGACGCGCGAGGCCGCGCAGGCCGCCGGCGGCGTGCCGCAGCTGCCGATCCTCGAGGAGCACGAGCAGTTCAACAAGGTCGGACTCGTCCTGATCGCCGGCGACCGAGGACTCGCCGGCGCGTTCAACTCGCAGATCGTCCGCGCTGGAGTCCGCGCCGGCCGCGAGCACGTCGCCGAGGGCCACGAGAGCGCCTACTACGCCTCCGGGCGCCGGGTCGCATCGTCGCTCACGTTCCGCGGGCTCGAACCGGCGGCAAGCTTCGTCGGCTTCTCCGATCGTCCGGCATACGCCGACGCGCGCTCGATCGCCGAGCGCGTGATGGCGGCATACATCGACGGCGAGGTCGATCAGGTCGAGGTCTTCTACAACGGCTATATCTCGCCGATCTCGCAGGTCGTCCGCCGAGAGACGCTGCTGCCGCTGCAGCGGGCGACGATCCTCGACGAGAGCGAAGCGGACGAGGATGGCGATGGCGAAACCGAGCGCTCCAAAGCGCTGGTCGAGTACGAGCCCGACCCCGAGGTGATCCTCGGCCGGCTGGTGCCGGACTACGTCGAGATTTCGATTTACCGCGCCCTGCTCGAGTCGACCGCGTCCGAGCACGGGGCGCGGATGACCGCGATGCGCAACGCGTCTGAGAATGCGGGGACGCTGATCGAGGACCTGACCCTGGCGATGAACCGAGCGCGTCAGGCCGAGATCACGCAGGAGATCATGGAAGTCGTCGCAGGCGCCGAGGCGCTCTAAGGAGAAAAGAATGTCAGCCACCACTGAACCTGAAACGCAAACGAAGCGAAACGTCGGGCGGATCGAGCAGATCCAGGGCGTCGTGATCGAGGCGGTGTTCCCGGACAAGCTGCCGGAGATCAACCACGCGATCACGATCGAGCGGCCCGCGGCGATGCGCGAGGAGGAGACCGAGGACATCGCCGCCTCGCACGAGGCGTTGCTCGTGTGCGAGGTACAGCAGCACCTCGGTGACGACCGCGTGCGTGCGGTCGCGATGGACAGCACCGACGGGCTCGCTCGCGGCGCAGAGGTCGTCGACACCGGTTCGCCGATCACGGTGCCGGTCGGAAACGTGACGCTCGGCCGGATCTTCAATCTGCTCGGCGAGCCGATCGATCTCGGCGACGATATCCCTGAGGGCACCGAGCGGTGGCCGATCCACCGTGACGCGCCGAGCGTCGAGGCGCTGACGCCGACGACTGAGATGTTCGAGACAGGGATCAAGGTGATCGACCTGCTCGCTCCGTACGCGAAGGGCGGCAAGGTCGGCCTGTTCGGCGGCGCCGGCGTCGGCAAGACCGTGATCATCCAGGAGCTGATCAACAACCTCGCGCAGGAGCACGGCGGCCTGTCAGCCTTCTGCGGCGTCGGCGAGCGCTCGCGTGAGGGCAACGACCTGTGGCTCGAGATGAAGGAGTCCGGCGTCATCGACAAGACGATGCTCGTGTTCGGGCAGATGAACGAGCCGCCCGGGGCTCGTATGCGCGTAGCGCTCGCGGGGCTGACGATGGCCGAGTACTTCCGTGACCACGAAGGCCAGGACGTGCTGCTGTTCATCGACAACATCTTCCGTTTCGTCCAGGCCGGCTCCGAGGTGTCCGCGCTGCTCGGGCGGATGCCGTCGCAGGTCGGCTACCAGCCGACGCTGGCATCGGAGATGGGACAGCTCCAGGAGCGGATCACGTCGACCCGCAACGGCTCGGTCACATCGATCCAGGCGATCTACGTGCCCGCCGACGACCTCACGGACCCAGCACCGGCATCGGCGTTCGCGCACCTTAACGCGACCACGACGCTGTCCCGGTCGATCGCCGAGAAGGGGATCTACCCGGCCGTCGACCCGCTCGACTCGACCTCGACGATCCTGAAGGCCGAGATCCTCGGTGAGGAGCACTTCACGGTCGCCAACCAGGTCAAGGAGGTGCTGCAGCGCTACAAGGAGCTGCAGGACATCATCGCGATCCTCGGGATCGACGAGCTCTCCGACGAGGACAAGGTGACGGTCGGCCGCGCACGCCGGCTCGAGCGCTTCCTCTCGCAGCCGTTCCACGTCGCGCAGCAGTTCACAGGCGTCGACGGCGTGTACGTCCCGATCGCCGAGTCGATCCGCGGCTTCAAGGAGATCCTCGAGGGCAAGCACGACGAGGTCCCGGAGCGCGCGTTTTTCCTCAAGGGCACGATCGACGACGTGGTCAAGGCGGCGGAGGGCTCCTGACGTGGCACACACGAAGTTCGTCTGCGAGGTGCTCACGCCCGAGGGCGAGGTGTTCAACGACGAGGTCGAGCAGGTCTCGACGCGCACGACGCTCGGCGAGATCGGCGTGCTCGCGAACCACTCGCCTGTGCTGGCGATGCTCGAGCCGACCGAGCTGCGGCTGTACACGTCGGAGTCGGAGATCGTGCGGTACGCCCAGTCCGAGGGCTACATGCAGGTCGCGAACAACCGCGTGCTGCTGCTCGTCGAAGAGGCGCACGCGCCGGAGTCGCTCGACGTCTCGACGCTCCGCAATCGGCTCTCACAGGCCGAGCAGGCGCTCGAGTCGGCTGGCGACGACACCGAGAAGCGGCGCCTGGCGTTGCGCGACAAGACCCGGTGGGAAGCGTTCCTGAAGGTCGCCGAGGGCTAGCCAGCCTGCCAGCTTAGCTGGACATCAGCCTGACCTCGTACCCTGGACAACTTCATGCTTGACGAACGCGTCCTCGCCGAGCGGCTGATCTCGTACGACACCTCGCGCCCCGAAGAGCTGGTGGCGGCCGCAGGATTTGTGAAGGGATGGCTCGAATCCCGCGATATCGAAGTGCGCGAGCACGATCACAACGGGCTGCCCGTGCTGGTGGCGGAGGCGGGGGCGGCCGACTTGGCGTCCCCCTGCGTTGTGTTTCACGGCCATCTCGATGTGGTGCCGGCGCGCGCGGAGCAGTTTGTCCCGCGCGTCGAGGGCGACCGCCTGATCGGGCGCGGCGCGTACGACATGAAGGGCGGCCTCGCGGCGATGATGTGCTCGCTCAAGGACCTCGAGCGTCAGGACAGCGTTCGGGTGCGGTTCGTGTGCGTCCCGGACGAGGAGTCCGAGGAGACCGACGACCGCGCGACCGGCGCCGTCGTCAAGCGCGGTCTCGGCGGCGACTTTGCGATCACCGGAGAGCCGACCGACATGCACATCGGGGTCGAGGCAAAGGGTGTGCTCGTGATGCGGATCGTCGTCCAGGGGCGCGCCGCGCACTCGTCGACGCCGTGGCTCGGCGACAACGCAGTACTGAAGGCGATTGACGTGTTCCGCGCGATCGAGTCGCTGCCCTTCACGCGCGAGTCCTCTGAGATGTTCGACCGGCCGTCCATCAACCTGGGCCGGATCACTGGCGGCGACGCGCTGAACAAGGTGCCCGACGAGTGCACGATGGCGGTCGACGTCCGTTACCTGCCCGGCCAGGACCCCGGCGAGATCCTCACCCAGGTTCGGAAGATCCCCGAGATCGACGTGACCCGGACCTTCATCTGGCCGCCGGTCACGGTGTCGCGTAAGGACCCGTTTGTCATGGGGCTCCGTGACGCGGTCGCCCGCTCGATCCCGGACATGGAGATCGTCAGCGTCGGCCGGGACGGCGCGTCGGATGCGGCGTCGTTCATCGAGGCCGGCATTCCGGCGGTCGAGTTCGGACCCGCCGGCGCCGGCCACCACGGCCCTGAGGAGTGGGTGTCGCTTTCCTCGCTTGCGCGCTACCGGCGCGCGCTCGGCGACTTCGTGCGAGCCCTGCCGATCTCGCTCCAGGTCGCGCCGGACGCACGGGGCGGGCTGAGGGCCGTCGAAGGAGGGGCGGCGTGAGTCTGTTCCCGCGGACCCGGGGCGGCGCACTGTGGCGGTTCGCGCTCGCCGCCGTGATCGTGATCGGGTTCACGGCCGCAACGACCGCCGTGGGTGGGTTGCTTCAGGTCAAGCAGTTCGTCGACTACATCAACCAGACGCCGGCGGTCCAGGGCGCGGACGTCAAGCTCCCAGCGCCAGGGGAGCCGCAGACGCTGCTGCTGATCGGCTCTGACCACCGCGCGGGGACCGCCTACAAATACGCGAACACCGACACGATGATGCTCGTCCGGATCGACGACAGCTCATCGACGATCAACCTCCTCTCGATCCCGCGGGATCTCAAGGTCACCTTGCCGGGGGTCGGAACCTCGAAGCTGAATGCTGCGTATTCGGTCGGCGGCCCAAATCTGCTGATCAAGACGCTCAAGACGCAGGTGTTCCCAGGCCTGATCGTCAACCACATCCTCGACCTCAACTTCCGTGGCTTCTCGGACCTCGTCGACGCCATCGGCTGCGTGTACACGGACGTCGACCATCGCTACTACAACAACACGGCGCTGACCGGTTACTCGAGCATCGACATCCGGCCGGGCTATCAGAAGCTGTGCGGCGACAACCAGGCCGACACGGGCGCGCTCGCGTTCGTGCGCTTCCGGCACACCGACTCCGACATCGTCCGCAACGCGCGCCAGCAGGACTTCCTGCGCTGGGCAAAGCAGCAGTTCGGCGTCGGCCAGCTGCTCAGCGAGCGAGACAAGCTGTTCAAGATCTTCGG
Source organism: uncultured Solirubrobacteraceae bacterium (assembly GCA_963712675.1). Lineage (GTDB taxonomy): Bacteria > Actinomycetota > Thermoleophilia > Solirubrobacterales > Solirubrobacteraceae > Palsa-465. The sequence goes on along the minus strand of CAVQJF010000006.1, from coordinate 89,111 downwards.
GGCGAACGTGCAGACCGATCACACCCTCCACACGGTCGATGGCCTGATCAATCTCTTCGACGACGCGATCAATGCCGGGCACACCCTCAGGCAGATCGCATTCCCGGCGATTCTCCAGCCGTGCGGCGGCGGAACCGGGCAGACCCCCTGTTACGTGACCGCCGACCCAGGCCTGGAACACGCCGCCTTCCGGAGGTTCGTGACGCCGACACACCCCGCGGCGACGACGACCACCGTCCACAAACGCCGCAAGTCGGTCAGCGCGAGCACGGCCGGTTTGTCGGCCAACGTCGCCGACGGCCGCAACCAGGCGCTCGCGCTCGGGAAGGTCGGGTTCCCGGTCTATTACCCAAGGCTGATCCCGGCCCCCAACGGACAGTGGAGCCCGGCGTACTGCTCAAGCCTGACCGGGAACTGCGACGACGGCTCAGAGCCGGCCTCCGAGTACGCGGGCTCCTACCCGCGCGCCTACCAGATCCATGCGACCGGGGGTGTCTCCTACCCCGCCTACCGGATGACGGTCGAGCTCAACTCAGCGCTCGGCCTGTATTACGGCATCCAGGGCACGAGCTGGACGCATCCCCCGATCCTCAACAATGCGACCCAGACCAAGTTCGTCAACCACAAGCAACTGCAGCTGTACTACAACGGGGCGCGTATCAGCCTCGTCGCGTGGCGGACACCGCAGGCTGTCTATTGGGTCTCGAACACGCTCGCGGACGCGATCCCGAACGGCCAACTGGTCGCGATCGCCGCGTCGCTGACCCGCGCGCCGTAACCTCGCCGCCGCCATCCCCGGCGCGCAGGCTCGGGCGGGCGGGGCAATGTACCCTCTCGCCCTCGAATGAGTGACCATCGCGAACCAATCGCCGTGATCGGCACCGGATACGTCGGCCTGGTGACGGCCGCAGGTTTTGCTGAGTTCGGCAGCGACGTCTGGTGCGTCGACGTCGACGCGGACAAGATCGCCCGGCTCGAGCGTGGCGAGATCCCGATCTACGAGCCCGGTCTTGAGGAATCGGTCAGCCGCAACCGCGAACGGCTTCACTTCGGCACCGAGCTCGGTCCCGCGCTCGACCACGCCCGGCTTCTGTTCGTCGCCGTGGGCACGCCCCCGACCTACTCCGGCGACGCCGACCTGTCGGCCGTGAACGCGGTCGTCAGCTCGATGCCGCCGTCCGACCGCCATGCGCTGGTCATGAAGTCGACCGTTCCCGTCGGTACCGGCGCGACGATCAGGCGGATGTTCTCCGATCAGGGCAAGTCCGGATTCGCGTACGTCTCGTGTCCGGAGTTCCTCAAGGAGGGCTCGGCGCTCGAGGACTTCCTCAAGCCGAACCGCGTGGTCGTAGGCGATACAGGCGACTGGGCCGGAGATGCGGTCGTCGACCTCTACGCGCCTCTCAACGCCCCGCTCGTACGCACCGATATCGCCAGCGCCGAAATGATCAAGCTGGCGGCAAATGCGTTCCTCGCAACCAAGATCAGCTTCATCAACGAGATCGCCAACGTATCCGAGCTGACGGGTGCCGACGTGCTCGAGGTGGCGCGGGGAATCGGGCTCGACGAGCGGATCGGACCGCACTTCCTGAAGCCGGGCATCGGCTTCGGCGGCAGCTGCTTTCCGAAGGATGTCTCGGCGCTCAAGCAGCTCGCGGGGAACTCCGGCTATCACTTCCAACTGCTGACCGCGGTGATCGAGGTCAACGAGCTCCAGAAGCGCCGCGTGATCTCGAAGCTGCAGAAGCATCTCGGCTCGCTGGTGGGTACCAGGGTGGCGCTGCTCGGCCTGGCGTTCAAGGCGAACACCGACGATATGCGGGAGGCCTCATCGCTCGTGCTCTCCGCGCGCCTGCAGGCCGACGGAGCGACCGTTCGAGCCTACGACCCGGTCGCGGAGCATGAGGCGCGGAAACTGATGACCGGCGTCGAGTTCGCGGATTCGGCGCTCGGCGCGCTTGAAGGGGCCGACGCCTGCGTGCTCGTCACCGAGTGGCCCGAATTCGCGGACCTCGACTGGTCCGAGGTCGCGCGGGCGATGCGTGGAAAGGTGGTCGTCGACGGTCGCAACTTCCTCGATCCGCAGCGCGTGACCGAGGCCGGACTGATCTACACCGGTATCGGAAGATAAGTGCAGGCGCTGATCCTTGCGGGCGGCGAAGGCACCAGGCTGCGCCCGCTGACGGAGACGATCCCGAAGCCTGTGTTGCCGCTCGTCGGCAGGCCGTTCATCACCTACATGATCGAGTGGCTGCGCGGCCACGCCATCGACGACGTGATCCTGGCGTCTGGCTTCATGGCAGCCGACGTGCGGGCAGTGCTCGGGGACGGGGCATCGCTGGGGGTGAGGTTGCGGTATGTCGAGGAGCCGCACCCGCTCGGTACGGGTGGTGCGCTGAAGTTCGCCGAGGAGCTGCTCGACGAGCGCTTTCTGATGCTCAACGGCGACGTGTTGACCGACATCGACCTGACCGCGATGCTCGCCCAGCACGAGCGGACGGGCGCGCAGGCGACGCTGGCGCTGTACCCGGTGGACGATCCGTCCGCGTACGGGCTCGTGCGGTGCAATCCGGACCTGTCGGTGACCGAATTCCTCGAGAAGCCGAGTCCGGAAGAGATCGACACGAACCTGATCAACGCCGGCGCGTATGTGCTCGAGCGTCAGCTGCTCGACTCGCTCGCGCCTGCCGGGACGAACGTCTCGATCGAGCGGGACGTGTTCCCGACGCTCGTCGGCCGTGGGCTGTTCGGTTACGCGGCGAACGGCTACTGGCTCGACATCGGCACCCCGGACCGCTATCTGCAGGCGACGTTCGACATCCTCGCCGGCCGCGTCCAGACCGAGATCGGGGCTCGGATCGCGGCCGCCGGCGGAGCGCTCGTCGAGGCCGAAGGGGTCGATGGTGAGGTGATCGCCCCCGCGCTGATCGGCTCAGGTTGCACGGTGCAAGCCGGAGCGACGGTCGGGGCACTTGCCGTCCTCGGCCGCGACGTCGAGGTCGGCGCGGATGCGCGGGTCGAGAGCGCAGCGGTCCTCGACGGGGCGCGGATCGGGGCGGGGTCGGTCGTGTCGTCAGCGATCATCGGGCCGCATGTGATCGTCGGCCGCGACTGCCGGATCGAGGGTGAGGTCGTGCTCGGCGCCGGGGCGAACATCGGGGCGGGCAACGTCCTGCAGGCGGGCGCGCGTATCGTCCCCGGCGACGTGCTCCCCGAGGAACCGATTAAGTCTTGAGCATCACCGACGACCTCAGCCGCGAGGCCGTTGCGTCGGGCGATGCGGCCGGGATGCTCGATGACATCCTCGGGCTCCCAGAACAGCTTCGCGACGCCTTGTGGCGCGTCGAGTCGGCCGACCTCGAACCGCATGACGCTCCGGGCGGGCTGATCGTCGCCGGGATGGGTGGGTCGGCGATCGGGGGCGCGCTGGCTCGCGCCGTGCTCGGCGATCGCGCATCGCGGCCGATCGTGATGGCGCGTGGCTACGCGCTGCCGGCGTGGACGACGCCCGACTCGACCGTTCTGTGCGCCAGCTACTCGGGCAATACGGAGGAGACACTGGCCCTGTTCGAGGCGGCGGGGGCGCTCGGCGCGCGGCGGATCGTCACGACCACCGGCGGCAAGCTAGCTGAGGCCGCTCGCGCCGACGGCGTCCCGGTGGTCCCGCTGCCCGGCGGCTTCCAGCCACGCGCCGCGGTCGCCTACTCGCTCGTTGTGGCACTCGAGGCGGCCGCGCTGTGCGGCGCCGGCGAGCGGCTCCACGCGGAGATCGACGTCGCCGCGGCCCACGCCGAGAACCTGGTCGCCGAGTGGAGTCCAGATGGCGCTGAGGACTGCCTCGCGAAAGGGCTCGCTCGTGGTCTCCATGGCACCGTCATGCTGATCGCGGGGGCGGGGCTGACGGCGCCGATCGCGTACCGGTGGAAGACGCAGGTGAACGAGAACGCGAAGTCTCCCGCGTTCGCCGGCGAGCTCCCCGAGATCGACCACAACGAGATCGAGGGGTGGTCGGGCGCCGCCGGGCTCGGGCCCTTCAGCGCTGTGTTTCTGGACGACTCCGACCTGCATCCGCGGATCCGGCAGCGGATCGAGCTGACGCGCGGGCTGATCGCCGGGGAGGCGGCGGCGACCTACCGGATCGACACGATCGGCGGAACTCGATCCGAGCGCCTGATCTCGCTCGTCCTGCTGGGCGATCTCGTGACGCTCTACCTCGCCGTCCTGCGCGGCGTCGATCCCTCGCCGGTGTCCCTGATGGCTCGGCTGAAGGACACCCTGGCCGGCGGCTGAGGGTGCGTCAACGCAGCGCGATGCCGCGCTGCTCGTAGAGCCGGCGATCGGCGGCGCCGAGGAGCTCGTCGAAGGTGTCGCCATCCCCGGGGAAGTTGGCTGTGCCGATCGTCAGTTCCCAATTCGCGTGCAAACCGGTGGGCGAGCGCTGCGCCGAGACCTGCGCGCGGATCCGCCGGGCCACCGCATCGGCGCCATCCACCGACTGCTCCACCAACAGCATCCCGAGCTCGTCACCCCCGAACCGGCCGACGACGTCGTGGGCGCGGGCACAGTCTCGCAGCAGGCTCGCGGCCTGTCTCAGCAGCTCGTCCCCGGCGAGGTGGCCGAGCGTGTCGTTGACCGTCTTCAGCCCGCGGATGTCGACGAACGCGAGCGCGAACTCCCGGTCGTACCGTCGGGCACGATCGAGCTCGCGCTCAACCGCCTGGGTGAACCCGCGCCGGTTGAGCACGCCGGTCAGCGGATCGGTCAGCGCGGCCGTGCTTACCTCCTCGATCTGGCCGGCGCGCCGTCGCGCGAGCAGCCCGGACCACAGCGCCGCCACGCCACCCAGCGTCGCGAGCAAGATCGCGATCGCGAGCGCAAGCCACACCGCGTCGGGGATCTCGCGGACGATCCGCTGGATCACGTCCGGCGGGGGTGCCTGCTGCGTGCCGTGGGCTCGGCCTGCGCCGCCGGACGCGCCGCGGTGGTTCGACGCGCGGCCGCCGCTGCTGCCCTGGTGCTCCGAGCCAGCTGGCTGACCGGCGCCCGCCGCGCTGGCAGCGAGCGCGGCGGCAGCTGTGAGGCTTGCCGCGTGCGCGGAGACGGCGGGCTTGGAACGGTGTGACCGGCTCGCGGAGTGGCGCCGGGATCGCGCCCCCGAGCGCGTGTGTGACGCCGATCGTGAATGCACCCGCGACGAGGTGCGGTGGTGGCTGGCGCCAGGCTTGTGCGCCGCCGGCGCCGGAGTCCCTGAGGCCGGCGCGGTGGTCGTCGCGGCGGGCGGCGTCGTCACGGCGGACGTGGTCGTCGGCACGTCGGTCGCTCCCGTATTCGCCGGATCGACGTTGCAGCCTCGCCCGCCGCAGCGCCCGCCAGAGCCGGTGGATCCCTGGCCGCCCGAGCCGCCGGTTGGCTGCTGGCCGCTGCCGCGTGACCCGCCGGACGGTGGCGTTGGCTGCCCACTGGACTGTGATGAGGATTGACCGTTGCCCTGGCCGGCTGACTGTGAGGACTGCTGACCGTTGCCTTGGGCGCCGGACTGTGAGGACTGTTGACTGTTGCCTTGGCCGCCGGACCGTGCGGACGGCTGACCGTTGCCGGGTCCGCCGGACTGCGCGAACTGCTGACCGTTGCCGGGTCCGCCGGACGCTGAGGCCGGCTGACCGTTGCCCTGGCTGCCCGACTGCGCGGATGACTGACCGTTGCCTTGTCCGCCGGGCTGTGCGGATGACTGACCGTTGCCTTGTCCGCCGGGCTGTGCGGATGACTGACCGTTGCCCTGTCCGCCGGCCCCTGAGGACGACTGACCGGCTGAGCCCTTGGGGGACGGGGCGCCGAAGGCGGGGCCGGTCTCGACGGCCCCGAGCGCCAGGCTCGCGCACGCGACCACGACCGCAGCGACGGTGTGCCGCCGGCCCGAGGCGGTGATCGATGGACGTGTTCGACGAGGTTTCAAGCGCGGCTCCGGCTTTCGCTCCCGGTTGCCCGGGTACCCATGCTAGGTGGGAAACCAACGGGGACAAGGGGACCCTGGACGAAGGTTGTAGTGCCGTCTCGCTGCGGGCAAACCTTGACACGATCGTGGTAATGTTGTCGCCGATGCAGGCGCTGACGATCCACGAAGCGGCCGAGACCACCGGCTGGTCGGCTCGGATGCTCCGCTACGTCGAGCGCACCGGCCTGGTCACGCCGCCCCGCTCAGCATCGGGCTATCGACTGTACGGCCCGGCTGAGCTGCAGCGGCTGCGGACGCTGAAGGAGTTGCTTGCCGGGTTCGACGTCGGGCTCACCGACGTCGCATTCGCGGCTCGGATGGCCGCCAGTCCTGAGCTTCGGAATGCGATACAGGAATGGCTGGACGCGCAGCCGCGTAGGCCTCAAGACGTCAGCGCCGCCGACTGGCTGCGCTTTGAACAGGACAAGCACGAGAAGCTGCTGGCGGCCTGAATGAGCCGGCACCACGAACAGGAGATGAGATGAGCACGACCGCCGCTGGCACCGACTACAAGGTCGCCGACCTCTCGCTTGCAGCCTTTGGCCGCAAGGAGATTCAGCTCGCCGAGCACGAGATGCCGGGGTTGATGGCCACCCGCCGTGAGCACGCCGGCGCGCAGCCGCTGGCGGGCGCCCGGATCACCGGCTCGCTGCACATGACCGTGCAGACCGCGGTGCTGATCGAGACTTTGGTCGCGCTCGGGGCGGAGGTCCGGTGGGCGTCGTGCAACATCTTCTCGACCCAGGATCACGCTGCCGCTGCGATCGCGGTCGGGCCGGACGGAACGCCGGACGATCCGCGTGGCGTGCCCGTCTACGCGTGGAAGGGCGAGACCCTCGAGGAGTACTGGTGGTGCACCGAGCAGGCGCTGGCCTGGCCGGGTGGCGAAGGGCCGAACATGATCCTGGACGATGGCGGCGACGCGACGCTGCTGGTGCACAAGGGCGTTGAGTTCGAGCGTGCGGGCGCGGTTCCGGATCCGGCTTCGGCGGACTCGGACGAGTTCCGGATCGTGCTGTCGGTGCTGCAGCGGTCGCTGGCGGAGGATCCGCAGCGCTGGACGCGGATCGCCGCCGGGATCAAGGGTGTCACCGAGGAGACGACGACCGGCGTCCATCGGCTCTACCAGTTCGCCGAGCAGGGGCAGCTCCTGTTTCCGGCGATCAACGTCAACGACGCGGTGACGAAGTCGAAGTTCGACAACAAGTACGGCTGCCGCCATTCGCTGATCGACGGGATCAACCGCGCCACCGACGTCCTGATCGGCGGCAAGGTCGCGGTCGTCTGCGGCTACGGCGACGTCGGCAAGGGATGCGCGGAATCGCTCAGCGGCCAGGGCGCGCGCGTGATCGTGACCGAGATCGATCCGATCTGCGCACTGCAAGCGGCGATGGACGGCTATCAGGTCGCGACGCTCGAGGATGTGCTCGCGACGGCGGATATCTTCATCACCGCGACCGGCAATCGTGACGTGATCACGGCCGGACAGATGGCGCGGATGAAGCACCAGGCGATCGTCGGGAACATCGGCCACTTCGACAACGAGATCGACATCGCCGGGCTCGCCGAGCTGGCCGGCATCGAGAAGATCAACATCAAGCCGCAGGTCGACGAGTGGGTGTTCGCCGACGGCCACGCGATCATCGTGCTGTCCGAAGGCCGGCTGCTGAACCTCGGCAACGCGACCGGCCATCCCAGCTTCGTGATGTCGAACTCGTTCACGAACCAGGTGATGGCGCAGATCGAGCTGTTCGGCCACGAGGAGATCTACGAGCGGCGCGTGTACACGTTGCCCAAGCACCTCGACGAGAAGGTCGCCCGGTTGCATCTCGACTCGCTCGGTGTGCGCCTGACCGAGCTGACGGCCGATCAGGCCGCATACCTCGGGATCCCCGTCGAGGGGCCGTACAAGCCCGACCACTACCGGTACTAGGAGCGCGCGCCGGTGGCGCGCGCCTCGATCCCGCCGCACGATGTAGCCGATCTTGGCCTCGCCCCCGCGGGCGAGGCCCGGATCGCGTGGGCCGACGAGCAGATGCCCGTGCTGGCGCAGATCCGCGCGCGATTCGAGGGCGAGCTGCCGCTGAAGCGGATCCGCATCGCCGCCTGCCTGCACGTGACGGCCGAGACGGCGAACCTCGTCCGCACGCTGATCGCCGGCGGCGCCAAGGTCGCGCTCTGCTCGGCGAACCCGCTGTCGGCGCAGGACGACGTCGCGGCCGCGCTCGTGATCGGACACGGAGTCGAGGTGCGGGCCCTCCACGGCGAGGATCTCGACACGTACGCCGCCCACGTCCGCGCGCTGCTCGACGCTCGCCCGCAGGTGACGCTTGACGACGGCGCCGACCTGCTGATGACCGCCCATGCGGCCGGCGGCGAAGTTCTCGACGGGCTGATCGGCGGTTGCGAGGAGACGGCGACCGGCTTGGTGCGGCTGCGCCGCCTCGAGGCGGAGGAGAGACCGCTCGCGTGTCCGGTGCTGGCGGTCAACGAGGCGCGGACCGAGCGCGCGCTGAACGACCGGCACGGCACCGGACAGTCGGCGCTCGACGGGATCATTCGCGCCAGCAACGTGCTGCTCGCGGGGCACACGGTGGTGGTGCTCGGATACGGGTGGGCCGGGCAGGGAATCGCCGAGCGCGCCCGGGGCGCCGGAGCGGCGGTGATCGTCTGCGAGGTCGATCCGCTGCGTGCGCTCGAGGCACGGATGTCCGGGTACGAGGTGATGCCGGCGCTCGCCGCCGCCGAGCGAGGCGACGTGTTCGTGACCGTGACCGGCTCGCGCCGCGTGCTCCGCCGCGAGCACTTCTCGGTGATGAAGGACGGCGCGCTGCTCGCAAACGCCGGCCATTTCGACGTCGAGATCGATCTGGAGGATCTCCGGCAGCTGGCGGTCGGCGGTGTTCGCGACGTGCGTCCGCTGGTGGCGCAGTACTCGCTCGCCGGCGGCCGGCGCATCAATCTGCTGGCGTCGGGGAGGGTCGTGAATCTGGCCGCCGGCGAGGGCCACCCGGCCGCGGTGATGGACGTCTCATTTGCCCTGCAGGCGCTGTGCGTCGAGGAGCTCGTGCGCCAGAGCGGCACGCTCCAGCCGGGCGTCCATCCGGTGCCGGCGTTGATCGACCGCGAGGTCGGCCGGCTGAAGCTGGCCGCGCTCGGGGTCGCGATCGACGAGCCGACGCCGGAGCAGGACGACTACCGGCAGTCTTGGGGGGCGTAGCGGCGCCGGCGGGCGCCGGCGGGCGCCGGCGGGCGCCGGCGGGCGCCGGCGGGCGCCGGCGGGCCGGGTCGGGCCGCCGGGCCGGGTCGGGTCGGCGGCCGGCGGGTCGCGGCGGCGTCCGTGTGGCGCTGGGGACAACTGTGGGGCGAGACAAACGGCGCAGTGAAGCGTTTGGGTGCCGCGGCTCGGGTCGCCGCCGCGAGGCCCGGCGCCGCGAACTTTGGCTCCCAAGGTCGGCGCGGCTAGCCGAGAACGCCAGAGTTCGCGTAAGCGCCCCGGCACACCCCTTAACCACGGTTTTCATGGAATCCGGTGCGGTGACGATGCTGACTGCCTTCCCTATCACCGCGCCGTTGTCTCGTCCCGAAGCCGTCCCAACGCTGAAACCTGGGCGTCCAGGTTGTCGGCGCCGTCTACCGGGTCTGGGAGGATTGCCGGATGCCACAGCCACGCGCATCCGCGTCCAAGTCCGCGGCGGCCGCCGCGAAGCCGCCCGCGGCCGCGAAGCCCGCCGCCGCGATCAGGCGACGCCCCACCGACACCGCGCGCGGTGGGATCGATCTCGGCGGCACGAAGATCGAAGCGGTCGTCGTTGACTCGCGTAGCAGGGTGCTTGGGGCGGCGCGACGGCCGACGCCGACCGCCGGCGGGCCGCCCGATGTGATGAACGAGATGCTCGCGGCGCTCCGAGACGCGAGTGCGCTTGCGGGGGTCAAGCCCGGCTCGCTGCGCGGGGTCGGTGTCGGCGCTCCGGGCTCGGTGGATCATGCGACCGGCGCGGTCTCGCACGCGCTGAACCTGCCCGGGTGGGACGGGACGTATGAGCTCGGCGCGGCGTTGTCGAAGGAGCTTCGAACGAGGGTGTTCGTCGGCAACGACGTGCAGGTCGCGACCGAGGGCGAGTTCAGGTTGGGCGCCGGGCGCCGCTACCAGTCGTTGCTGGGCGTGTTCTGGGGCACGGGCGTGGGCGGCGGCATCGTGCTCGGCGGAACCGAATGGCTCGGGCGTGGTGGCGCGGGCGAGATCGGACACACGGTGGTCAAGATGGGCGGCAGGCGTTGCCCGTGTGGCCGCCGGGGCTGCCTCGAGGCATACGCCGGTCGCGCCGCGATGGAGGCCCGGGCGCGGCGGCGCGCCAAGAAGGGCGCCAAGACCGACCTGTTCAAGCTGATGAAGAAGCACGATCGGACGCGGCTGACGAGTGCGATCTGGGCGGACGCGCTGGAGAAGGGCGACAAGCTCACGACCGCGTTGATCGACGAGGCCGTCGAGGCGCTCGGCGCCGGGATCGCGTCGGCGGTCAATCTGCTCGATGTCGAGGCGGTGGTGATCGGCGGTGGACTCGGCGTCCGCTTCGGGCAGCCGTACGTCGATCGGATCGTGAGCGCGATGCACCCGCACCTGTTCAAGGACGACACGCCACCCGCGGTTCACCTCGCGGCGCTCGGGGACGCCGGTGGTGCGATCGGCGCTGCACTGCTCGCGCAGGGCGCGCGCCGGCGGTGATCACGCCCACCCCGCCGGTTACTGGTGGCGGTGGAGGGCCGACTCTGACAGGATAATCGCGCCACACGGCGGCACCGGGGGAGGCACCGGGTAAGGAGAGAGGGTATCGAGGGTCCAGATAGCGGCGCGCGGGCGCAAGCCGACACGACGTACGACACGACGATTGCGCCGGCCGGACAGCCGCCGCCTGATATCAGTCTGATCACGAGGCTCGCGGCCGGTGGAGCGCTCGCGGTGGCGATCGTGGTCGTGGTGCTAGTGCTGTTCGGTGGCAGCTCCGGCTACCAGCTGAAGATCGACCTCGCTGACGCGAGTGGGCTCGTGAGCGGCAACCAGGTGCTGATCGGTCCGGCGAACGTCGGCACTGTCCAGTCGATCGGCCTGACGCCGAACGGCGAGGCCCAGGCGACGGTCTCGCTGGAATCGGCGGCGGCTCCGATGCATGCCGGCACGATCGCGAAGGTCGCCGAGAACTCGCTGTCAGGGATCGCCGGCCACTACATCGTGCTCAGTCCCGGCCCGCAGAATGCTCCGACGATTCCCTCGGGTGGGTCGATCACCGAGCAGAACACCACTTCCGAGGTCAATCTCGATCAGCTGTTCGACTCGCTCGACTCGCCCACTCGCACGGGGCTCCGTGGGTTCATCCGCGGCGAAGCGCAGAGCATCCAGGGGCGCGCGAAGGCGGCAAATCAGACGCTCCAGTACCTCGCGCCGGCGCTGTCGAGTACGAGCGACGTGACCGCCCAGCTGACGCGCTACGAGCCGGCGTTCGACGGGTTGCTCGTGCATGGCGCGCAGGCGCTGTCGCAGTTGGCCTCCCGCTCGCAGGAGCTGACCGATCTGGTCGCGAACACGAACCGGACGACCGGCGCGATCGCGAGCCAGAGCCGGGCGCTCCAGTCGGCGCTGTCGCTGTTGCCGGGGGCGCTCAACCGCTCGACGGCCACGTTCGCGGGTCTGCGAACCACGCTGAACTCGCTCGACCCGGTGATCAATGCCTCCAAGCCGGCCGACCGCCAACTCGAGCCGTTCGCCGCCGGGCTCAGGACTCTCTCCGCCGAGTCGATCCCGACACTCGGCGAGCTCGCGAACCTGCTCCAGAACCCGTCCGGTCGCGGCGATCTGACCACGCTTCTGCGCGCCACGCCGGGGCTTGCGCGGATCGCGATCGCGGCGTTCCCGCGGCTGATCCACGAGATGAACATCTCCCAGCAGCAGCTCGACTACTTCCGCGAGTACGCGCCGGACGTCGTCGCCGCGCTTACGAATCTCGGCCAGGCGAGCGCGAACTACGACGCGAACGGCCACTACGTACGGACCCAACCGATCTTCAATGCGTTCTCCACCAATGGTGCGAACGAGCTGGTTTCCCGCTCGCCGGTCGAGAACCGCTACGCCGGACTCCAGGTCGTCCACGGCCGTTGCCCGGGCGGCGCCGTCCAGGCGACCGGAGACGGCTCGGCCCCTTGGCTCGTCCCCGGCTGCACATTGAGCGCGAGCCCACCGGGACCATGAAGCGGCTCGGAACCATCGCCGTAGTACTCGTCGCCGCGATGGTGGCGATCGCCACGGGTGCCGCGAGCTCGTCAAGCGGGACCACGCCGACGTACCTCGTACGCGCGATCTTCGACAACGCCGGGTTCGCGGTTCCCGGCGAGGACGTGCGGATCGCTGGTGCCCCGGTCGGCGCGATCGAGTCGGTGGGTCTCGCGAAGGGTCTGAAGGCCGCGGTCACGATCGGAATCACCACCCCGTCGTTCACGCCGTTCCACGCGAACGCGACGTGCGCGATCCGCCCGCAGTCGCTGATCGGCGAGCGGTACATCGACTGCGAAGCGGGCAGCTTGAGCGCGCCGGCGCTGACGAAGATCACGAGCGGCTCCGGCTCGGGGTCGTACTACCTGCCGGTGACGCAGACGAGCTCGCCGATCGACTCGGACATCGTCCAGGACATCTACCAATTGCCGATCAGGCAGCGCTTCGGGCTGATCCTCAATGAGCTGGGAACCGGCCTCGCCGCGCAGGGAGCGAACCTCAACGCGGTGATCCGGCGTGCTGACCCGGCGCTCGGGGACACCGACAAGGTCCTGCAGATCCTCGCGCGCCAGAACCGCCAGCTCGCAACGCTCTCGACGGACTCGAACGCGGTGCTGACGCCGCTCGCGAAGGTCAGGAGCTCGATCTCGGACTTCATCCTGCAGGCGAATACGACATCGGTCGCGAGTGCCGGGCGCGCGGCCGACATCTCGCGCTCGATCCAGCGGTTCCCGCCGTTTCTGCGCGCTCTCCGTCCGCTGATGGTGTCGCTCGGACGCCTCGCCGATCAGGGGACGCCGCTGATGGACTCGCTCGGGCAGAGCGCCTCGGCGCTCGGACGGCAGTTCCAGAACCTGGCGCCGTTCGCTCGCGCCGCGCGGCCGTCGCTGATCGCACTCGGCAAGTCCTCGGCGAGGTCGCTGCCCGCGCTTCGCGCGACGCTGCCGCTGGCCCAGCGACTGAACCGACTCGGGACGCAGGCGGTGCCGGCCGCGGCGCTGCTCGACAAGCTGCTCGAGAGCCTCAACAACACTGGCGCGATCGAGCAGCTGATGAGCCTGCTGTTCTACGGGACCTCGGCGGCGAACGGGTTCGACGCGGATGGGCACTATGTGCGCGCGGAGCCGCTCGTCGGGTCGTGCACGACTTACGTGAAGAAGATCGTGCCCGGCTGCCCGTCGCTGTTCGGCAAGGCCGCCGTGCCGCAGGCCGCGAGCGATCACCCTGGGACGGTCCTGTCGGCGACCGACCGGATCGCCCAGCGGTCGGTGTCGGCCACAGCGAGCGCGACCAAGCAGCCCGCCGCGCTCTCCGGACTCCTGCACTACCTGATCGGCAGCAAACGATGAGGTCCCGCGGCGGCCGCGACCGGAGCATGTTCTCGAACCCGATCTTCGTCGGCGCGCTGACGGTGCTGTTCACGATCGCCGCCGTGTCGCTCGCCTACCAGGCCGACAACGGATTGCCGTTCGTGCCCAAGTACTCGCTCCACGTCCGCATTCCCGACGCCGAGGAGCTGACGCACGGGAACGAGGTGCACATGGGCGGCGCGCTGGTCGGGCTCGTGACCTCGATCGACCCGGCGCGCACCGCGACCGGCCGGCCGATCGCGGTGATGAATCTGTCACTCGACAAGAACGTCGAGCCATTGCCCGTCGATTCGACGTTCGTCGTGCGCCTGAAGGGCTCGATCGGACTGAAGTTCATCGACGTCACGAAGGGACACTCTCCACAGACATGGGGCAACGGGGCGACGGTGCCGCTCGGGCACAGCGGCGCGGAGGTCGACCTCGACCAGCTGCTCGGGATGTTCAACCCGCCGACGCGCAAGGGCGTCGCCGCCGCGACGGTCGGCTTCAGCGACGCGCTCGCTGCCCGCGGCCCGGACATCAACAACGCGATCGGCGCGTTCGTGCCGCTCGTCACCGACCTCGCGCCCGTGGCGGTCAACCTCGCCTCCCACCACGCGAACCTCGGCGGCTTCTTCCACGGGCTCGAGCAATTCAGCGGCGCGCTGGCGCCGGTTGCGCAGACCCAGGCGACGCTGTACTCGAACCTCGACATTACGTTCAAGGCGCTCGCCGGCATCGCGGTGCCGTACCTGCAGGATTGGATCTCCGAGACGCCGCCGACGTTCAACACGGTGATCGCCGACAGCCCGAGCGAGCAGTCGTTCGTGAACGACACCGCGGCCCTGTTCAGCGAGCTGCGCCCCGGGTTCGCGACGCTGCCCCAGAGCTCGCCGGTGCTCGCGGACGCGTTCGCCGAGGGGACGAAGAACCTGCCGGGCAGCACGGCGCTCGATCGGCGGCTCGAGAGCTTGTCAACGACGCTCGCGAACTACGGCGAGAACACGACCGTCCAGCAGGGTCTCGACCGGCTGGCGCTGACTGCGCAGAGCCTGCGCTCGCCGCTCGCGTTCCTGACCCCCGCGCAGGCGAGCTGCAACTACGTGACCCTGTTCCTGCGCAACATCGCGAGCTCGCTCGCTGAGCCGGTCCAGAGCGGCACGGCGCTGCGGTTCAACCTCGTCACGATCGACGACGTGGCCGGAGCAGAGAGCGTCGCGTCGCATCAGCCGTTCTCGACGCCGGACCGCAGCAACAGCGACGAGCACGGGCCGCTGCACTCCGATCCGTATCCGAACACGAACTCGCCGGGTCAGACTTCGGAGTGCTCGGCGGGGAACGAGCCTTACTCGGGCGCCAGCTCGCTGGTCGGCAACCCGCCCGGGAACGTCGGGCTCGTTACCCAGCAGACGAAGCGGAGCGGCGGATGAGACGCCACAAGCCTCGGCTGTCCAGGTTCGCCGCCGGGGTGATCGGCGCTGTCGTGATCGGCGCCGCGTGCTACCTCGTGTTCGGCGGGTCGCTGCCGTTCTCGGGCTCGCCGTTCGTGTTGAAGGCCGTGTTCACGTCGAACACCCAGTTGCACATCCCCTCGCCGGTGCGGATCGCCGGGGTCGAGGTCGGCCAGGTCACGAGCGTCGACTACATCCCGCATAGCCGCAGCGCTGCGGTCGTGACGATGGACATCGACCGGAACGGGCTGCCGATCCACTCGAACGCGACGGCGCTGATCCGCTCGCGGCTCTTCCTCGAAGGCAACTTCTACGTCGACCTCACGGCGGGAAGCCCGAACGCGCCGGTCCTCTCATCCGGGTCGACGCTGCCGGCTCCGAACACATCAGGCCCGGTGCAGCTTGACCGCGTGCTGTCGGCGCTCAACTCCACCGCCCGCGGGAACCTGCAGACGCTGCTGCAGGGGATTGGCGCCTCGCTGTACGGCAACCCGACGGCCGCGCAGGACGCGACCCAGGACCCGATCGTCCGCGGGCTGACGGCGGGCCAGGCGCTGAACAAGTCGCTGCAGTACTCGGTGGGGGCGTTCCGGGCCTCGTCGATCGTCAACGAGGCGTTGCTAGGGGTCCAGCCGAACGATCTCGCAAACGCGATCGTTGGCAACGAGCAGACGTTCCAGGGCCTGGCGGGCGCGGGCACTCAGCTCGCCAGCTTCGTGCACACGTTCAACGCGACGATGGCGGCGCTGGCGGCGCGCCAGCAGGCGCTCAAGCAGACGATCGCCGACCTGCCGCCGCTGCTGCGGAACACGGATGCCTCGGATGCGGCGCTCAACGCCTCGTTCCCACCGACGCAGCAGTTTGCGCGCGCGATCCTGCCCGGGATCAAGCAGACCGCCCCGACGATCAGCGCGGCGCTGCCGTGGCTCGGGCAGGCGATCCCGCTGTTCTCGAGCTCCGAGCTCGGCGGCCTGCTGAAGGAGCTCTCGCCGGCCGTCGATGACACGGGCAGCACGATCGCGTCGACGAAGTCGCTGATCTCGGGCGCGGACGAGCTCGGGCAGTGCTTCACGCACAACATCGTGCCGACCGGCAACGAGGTGATCCAGGACGGGTCCGCGTCGACCGGGCAGCCGGTCTACCAGGAGCTGTTCCAGGGCGCGGTCGGGATCGCCGGGGCGTCCGGGAACTTCGATGGCAACGGCCGTTATGTGCGCTCCTCGGCCGGCGGCGGCCCGATCCGCGCTGCAACTCCGACGATCCCCAACAACGGGCCGTTCTTCGGCAACTTCGTGCTGTCCCCGCTCGGGACCCGCCCAGCGTTTGCCGGCAAGGCGCCGCCGCTCGTCCGCAGCGTTCCCTGCTACAAGAACGCCGCGCCCGACCTCAACCGCGTCGTCACCGGGGCTGGGCCGTGAAGCGCGCGATCGTGATCCACCGCAAGGACTTCGGCGCGATCATCGCGCTGCTGCTCGGGGCGCTCGGCGTTGCGGGCTACATCCTCCTGCACCAGCCCGCGTTCACGGTGTTCAAGAACTACTACTCGGTCAAAGCCCAGTTTTCGACGGGGGCGGCCGTGACCGGTGGTCAGGGCCAGACGGTCGACATCGCGGGCGTCGAGGTCGGCCAGATCGGCGGCATCTCGCTGCAGAACGGGCACGCGGTCGTCACGATGAACATCTACAAGCAGTACGCGCCGATCTACAACAACGCGACCGTGCTGCTGCGGCCGCGGACACCGTTGCAGGACATGTACCTGGCGCTCAATCCTGGCACCAAGAGCGCTGGCGCGATCCCGAACGGCGGCACTCTCGGCGTCGCCAGCACCCAGCCCGACATCAACGTCGATCAGATCCTCAACTCGCTCGACGCCGACACGCGCAACTACCTGCTGCTGCTGCTGGCCGGCGGCGCGCAGGCGTTCCGCGACCAGGGCAACGCGGGTCCGGTGCCGAGCGAGGCGGCCGTCGCGGGGCTCCGGGGCACGTTCAAGCGCTTCGCGCCGCTCAACCGTGACACGCGAACGCTCACGAGCCTGCTGTCGCAGCGCAGCACAGACATCGCTCATGCGATCAACGGCCTGCAGCGCGTCTCGCGCGCGGTCGGCGGGGTCGACACGCAGTTGACGTCGCTGATCAAGTCCTCGAACACGAACTTCCAGGCGATCTCTTCGCAGGATGCGGCGCTCGAATCCGGCCTCTCGCTGCTGCCGGGAACGCTTGCCCAAACGAGCGTCACGCTCGGGAAGGTGCGCGGCTTCGCGGCCGCGAGCACGACTGCGCTGCACGGTCTGCAGCCGTTCGCGCACGCGCTTGCACCGGCCTTGGCGGCCGCGCGGCCGCTGTTCAACGACACCACCTCGGTGATCCGTGACCAGCTGCGTCCGTTCGCCGTCGGGGTCCAGCCGCTCGCGAAGGCGCTGGCACCGGCGGCCGCGAAGCTCGAGCGCGCGACGCCGAACCTGTCCGACTCGATCATGGTCCTGAATGCCCTCTTCAACGAACTCGCCTTCCAACCGCGGGGCGGCGAGCAGGGCTACCTGTTCTGGGGCTCCTGGCTGAGCCACATCGCCGACAGCCTGACCGACACTCAGGACGCCCAGGGCCCGGTGGTGCGCGGCGTGTTCATGGCGACGTGCGCGTCGCTGAACCTCTTCGAGGTGGCGCTGACCAACTCCGACCCGGCGCTTGGTCCGCTCGTCGATCTGCTGAACGCGCCGAACTGGGCGACGATCCAGAACAAGTTCTGCCCCTCGGGGAGCGGGCTGTGAACAAGCAGGCGCCGAGCACCGGGAGGATCCTCTCGATGGTCGCGTTTGCGGCCTCGTGCATCGGCCTGCTGCTGTTCCTGTGGATCTCGTTCGGCGGCACGATCCCGTTCGCTGCCGAGGGATATCGGTTCAGCGTCGAGTTCAACCAGGCCGTCGAACTCTCGCCCCAGTCCGACGTGCGGATCGCGGGCGTCAGCGTCGGCAAGGTGTCGTCGGTCAATCTCGATACGAAGACCGGGCTCAGCCGCGCCGTGATCCAGATCGACAGCAGGTTCGCCCCGCGGCCGGCCGACACCCGAGCGGTCCTGCGCGCCAAGTCGCTGCTCGGGGAGATCTACGTGGAACTCACGCCGGGGTCTGAACATGGGCCGAGGATTCCCGACGGCGGCTCGATCCAGCAGGCACGGGTCGCACCGACGGTGCAGCTTGACCAGATCCTCTCGACGTTCGATCCGGCGACACGGCGGGCGTTCGACGTCTGGCAGCAGCAGGACGGAATCGCGCTGACCAACCGCGGCGAGGACTTCAACGCGGCGATCGCCCAGCTGTACCCGTTTGCGACGAACGTGCAGTCGGTGCTGGCGGTACTGAACCGCGATAGCGCCGCCACGAGCACGCTATTGCGCGACGGCGGCCAGGTGTTCTCGGCGCTGAGCGGCTCGCCGGCGCAGCTCCAGGGGTTCGTCCGCAATTCGAACGCGGTGTTCGCCGCGACCGCCGCCCAGAACGTGGCGCTTGCGAATGCGATCAAGGCGTTCCCGGCGTTCCTGATCGCGACGCGGCAGACGATCGCTCGCGTCGATACGTTCGCGGCGAACGCCAAGCCGCTCGTCGACGAGCTGCGGCCTGCGGCCGTGCAGCTGAGTCCGGCGCTTAAGGAGACCGCTCTGGCCGCGCCCGCGCTGCGCGCCGTGCTGACCGACATCGGCCCGGTGACGCGCGCTTCGGCCGCCGGCGTGCCGGCATTCGAGAGGTTCCTCCACGCGAGCGTGCCGTGGCTCGCGCGGCTGACGCCATACCTCGGCAACCTGGTGCCGGTGTTCAACTACATCAACGACTACCGCCGGGAGATCGCCGCGTTCTTCGCGAACAGCACGGCGACAACGCAGGCGACGTCGCTCAACATCGTCTCGACCAAGGAGCTGCACTACCTGCGAATCTCCAATCCGGTCAACCCGGAGGTGCTGAGCTCCTACCAGCACCGGCTCTCGAGCAACCGTGCGAATCCCTACATCGCTCCGGGCGGCTACTCGCAGCTGCGCAACGGCCTGTCGGTTTTCGGCGGCAATCTGTGCACGAACGCGCCGCAGCCGACGATCAACGTGAGCTCGGGCACCGGGATAACCGCTAGCCTTGCGGCGATTCTGCGTAACACCTATTTCACAACTGACCCCACCGGACCGCCGTGCAAGGCGCAGGGGCTTCTCGGTCCGGAGACCACGGGGCAAGCGCAGGCCTTCCCACACCTTCAACCCCTTCCATGAACTCGGCCGGTCATGGTGAACCACAACCCAACCCTGTCGGACACCCCTAAGGAGGAGTCAGCTTGAGAAGGAAACTCATCATCGGCACGGCACTCGCTGCTGTGCTCGTCGGCGCCAGCGTGGCGTACGCGGCGACGCTGAACAACTACACCGCGACGATCTCGTTCAACACGACCAAGTCCGGGACGAAGGCAAAGCCCCTGCCGCTCAGCTACACCGAGACGCTGACGGCGGCGAATGCAACGTCGGGCAAGGTCGCTGCGCCGCTCATCCTCATCAAGACGACGATCTACGGCGCGGTCGCGAACCTGAAGGACTTCCCGACGTGCAGCTTCGCGAAGATCGACACCGGGCCGAAGTTCAACGCCAGCTGCCCGAAGGGATCCGAGGTCGCAACGGGTCAGGTTCATGCGATCCTGACCGGCCCGGCGCTCACCCCGCCCGGCACGGCGTGCAATCCGGGGCTCGCGATCTACAACGGTGGCGGAGGCAAGGAGTGGTACTTCTTCACCGCCTCGGGGACCGCGTGCGGCTCGCTCCACACAGGCGACACGCAGCCCTACCCCGGCACGATCAAGCAGTCCGGCAAGAACCTGGTGCTCAACGTGCCACTGCCGTCGTTCGTGTCGACGGCGGTTGCGGGCCACACGGGCCTGTACGGCTCGCTGGTCAAGGAAGTGGTCTCCGCGAAGGCCACCTCGATCAAGGTCAAGGGCAAGACCGTGTGGTCGCAGGCGACCGTCGCGTGCCAGGGCACCAAGCGGCCCTACTCGGTCTCGTTCACCGCGGTCCCGGCGGCCGGTGCTCCCGGCGTGACGGCCACGGTGTCCGGCTCCGCCAAGTGCTGAGCTAGCGAAAAGGACGCAACAGAACGGCGCCGCGCGGGCAGCACGCCCGCGCGGCGCCGATTCTTTTAGGCGACCTCGTAGCGCTCCTCGCGCTCGGCCTCGCGCTCGGACTCGCCCAGCATCCGGACGAACAGGTAGACGAGCGCGATCCCCATCACGATCGACTGCTCGAGCGCCATCACCAGGCCGGCCAGGTTCTGGTCCTGGCCCGGAGTCAGCCCCCAGTAGTGAGGATGGTGCTCGTAGAACGGGTAGAACGCGTTCGGCGCGAACGCGAGCGCGATGCCGAGGAATCCGACCAGCAGCTTGGTCGAGGCCATGTAGCCGATCGGACCCATCCCGCCGAGCCGCAGGCGGCTGCGGATCGGAGACAGCAGATGCCACCAGTACAGGCCCCCTGCAAGCCCGAAGCAGATGTGCTCGAGCACGTGTACGCCGGAGTGGTATAGCGCGGCGTCGTACAGAGCCGGGATGTGCCAGAACCACATGAAGCCCGCGTACGCGAGCACCGCGAATACCGGGTGGGCCACGAACCCGGCGCGCTGCTCGATCGTCTGCAGCCGGCGCGTGACCGGGCGCAGCAGCCCCTTCGTGAGACCGAGGATCAGCAGGATCGGCGCCACGTCGAGCAGCAGGATGTGCTGGACCATGTGCATCACGATCAGCTGGTCGCCGAGGCTGTCGAGCGGCGAGACGAGCGCGATCAGGATCACCAGCAGCCCGCCGCAGAACAGGGCCAGTCTGCCGGCCCCCGGTCGGTGCGGTTCGCCCGGCTTGCGCGCGCGGCGCCAGCCCCTCAGGTAAAGCATCCCGATCGCGGCCACGCCGATCAGCGTTCCCGGCTCGAACGACCACGCGATCTTTGGTGCCACGTTGGACATTGTGCTGATCGACAAACTCGCCGCGCGGAGTTAACGTACGTCGCGCACGCACATCCATCCTTCCACAGGAGGTCGGCCGATGCGTATCGCGGTCAAGGGCCGGAACCTGCCAGTCAGCGACGAGCTTCGGGAGCACGTGGAGAAGCGCTTCCGAAAGGTCGCGCGCCAGGTATCGGAGCTTGCCGAGCTGGAGGTGGAGGTATTTGAGGAGCGCAACCCGGCGATCGCCGACTCGCAGGTAGCCGAGGCGACCCTGCATCTGAAGGGCGTCACGCTGCGGGCGCGGGACTGCTCACCCGACATCATCCACTCGATCAACATGGTCAGCGACGAGCTGTCGGTGCAGGTCAAGCGCCATCGTGACAAGCGGCGCAAGCGTCGCGAGTCGCGGGCGCTGGCGACGCCGCCGGTGCCGGGCGACATCTCGCCTGCGGCATAAAGGCCGTGCGGTCAGCGGACGATAGGAGTCCCTGAGACCGAATGCATCACGTCCCCTGAGCTAACCTAGGCCTATGTCGTTCCTTGACCGCGCCCTTCGGATGGGCGAGGCGAAAAAGTTCAAAACCTACGAGCAGCGGGTCGGCCGGATCAACGGCTACGAAGGCGAGCTCGAGCATTTCACCGACGGAGAGCTCCGCGAGGCCGCCGACAAGCTGCGCGAACGCGCCCGTAACGGCGAGAGCCTCGACGACCTTCTGTTCGAGTCCTTTGCGCTGACGCGGGAGGCGGGCAAGCGCGCGATGGGGATGCGTCACTTCGACGTGCAGCTGATCGGCGGCATGGTGCTTCACGACGGCGCGATCGCGGAAATGAAGACCGGCGAGGGCAAGACTCTGACGGGGACGCTCGCGGTCGTGCTGAACACGCTCGGCGGGCGCGGCGTGCACCTGATTACCGTCAACGACTACCTCGCCCGCCGCGACGCGATGTGGATGAAGCCGATCTACGACATGCTCGGCGTCACCGTCGGCGTGCTTCAGAACATGCAGCCGTACGAGGAGAAGCGGCTCGCGTACGCGGCCGACGCCACGTACGGCACGAACTCGGAGTTCGGGTTCGACTACCTGCGCGACAACATGGCGACCTCACTCGAGGAGAAGGTCCAGCATGGCGGCCGACCGAAGCCCGAGGAAGGTCAATCGGCATACCACGCGTTCGGGATCGTCGACGAGGTCGACAACATCCTGATCGACGAAGCGCGGACGCCGCTGATCATCTCCGGCGCCCCCGAACAGGCGGCCGACCTGTACGCGCAATTCGCGCGGCTCGCGCCGCGGATGCAGCCGGGCAAGGTGCCCGAGGGGATGGACCCGCGGATGAAGAAGGAATTCGTCGCCGACTTCGACTATGAGTTCGACGAGAAGCACAAGACGGTCGCGGTCACCGAACTCGGCGTCGCGAAGGCGGAGCGCTTCCTCAACGTCGACCACCTCTACCGCGCCGAGAACGGCCACCTCGTCAACCACCTGCACCAGGCGCTGAAGGCCGAGTCGCTGTACAAGCGCGACGTCGACTATACGGTGATCGATGGCGAGGTCAAGATCATCGACGAGTTCACGGGCCGGATCCTCGAGGGCCGGCGCTGGTCGGAGGGTCTGCACCAGGCGGTCGAGGCGAAGGAGGGCGTCCGCGTCCAGGAGGAGAACCAGACGCTCGCGACGATCACGCTGCAGAACTACTTCCGGATGTACGACAAGCTCGCGGGCATGACCGGCACGGCGCTGACAGAGGCGACCGAGTTCATGAAGATCTACGAGCTGCCGGTGGTCCAGGTGCCGACCAACAAGGACATGGTTCGCAAGGACCGCAACGACCAGGTCTATAAGACCAAGGACGGGAAGTGGTCGGCGGTCCTGCGGGAGATCGAGGCGCGCCACAAGGCCGGCCAGCCGGTGCTCGTCGGGACGATCTCGGTCGAGGTCTCAGAGCTGCTCGGAGAGCGGCTGACTCGCAAGGGGATCAGGCACACGGTGCTGAACGCGAAGCCCGAGCACGCCGAGCGAGAGGGCGAGACCATCGCCGAAGCCGGTGCCCCGGGCGCGGTCACGATCGCGACCAACATGGCCGGCCGCGGCGTCGACATCAAGCTCGGCGGCAACGAGGAGCACCTGACACAGCTGGAGCTCGCAAAGCTCGGGCTACAGCCGGGGATGCCCGACTACGACGAGCACTACCAGAAGGTGCTGCCCGACGTCCAGCGGCGGATCGAGGGGCTGCGCCAACAGGTACTCGATGCCGGCGGCCTGTTCATCATCGGCACCGAGCGCCACGAGTCGCGCCGGATCGACAACCAGCTCCGCGGCCGCTCCGGCCGCCAGGGCGACCCCGGCGAGTCGCGCTTCTTCCTGTCGGCCCAGGACGACCTCGTGCGGCTGTTCGCCGGCGAGCGGATCTACAAGATCCTCGACCGGCTCGGGACCACCGACGAGGAGGGTAACGAGGAGCCGATCGAGGCCGGGATGCTGTCCAAGCAGATCGAGAAGGCGCAGCGCAAGGTCGAGGAGCAACACTTCCTCCAGCGCAAGCACACGCTCGAGTACGACGACGTCCTCAACCAGCAGCGCGACGTGATCTACAGCTACCGCGACGACGTGCTCGAGGGGCGCGACATCTCCGACGCCGCCCGCGAGGAGGTGACGAAGCTGATCGAGCGCCTCGTAGAGGAGTACACGGCCGGCGACTTCGTCGAGGACTGGGATATCCAGGGGCTGCTGCGGCGGGTCGAGGAGATCTTCACGCCAAGCCGGACGATCCTGCAGATCGATCCCAATCGGGTCGACCGCGAGGAGCTGACCGATGCTCTGCAGGAAGAGGCGCTGGCGATGTACGACGCGCGCGAGGAGCAGCTCGGGCCAGAGCTGATGCGCGCGCTCGAGCGGTTCCTGCTGCTGCAGATCATCGACCAGCGCTGGCGCGAGCACCTCTACGACATGGACTACTTGCGCGAGGGGATCCACCTGCGCGGGTTCGCGCAGATCGAGCCGCTGGTGGCGTACAAGAACGAGGCGTTCACGCTGTTCGGCGATCTGATGAACAGCGTCTGGGGCGACTTCGCGCGGATGATCTTCCACGTTGAGGTGACCGTGGAGGGCGAAAACGGCGGCGCGCCACCGGAGCCGGCGCGACGCGTGACCCCGGGTTCGAGTTCGTCGACCGGTGGGCGCAACGTCACCTACTCGGGCGGCAGCGGCGCGTCGGGGGCGATGGCCATGGCCGCGGCCGCCGGCGCGGCTGGGGTCGCAGGAGGCGAGTACGCAGAGGGCGACGAGCAGTCGATGCTGCCGCCGCCCGTCGAGCAGCGCCGCGTCGATGAGAGTGAGCAGATCGGCCGTAACGATCCGTGCTGGTGCGGGAGCGGCAAGAAGTTCAAGAAGTGTCACGGCGCGTAGCCTTCGCGCGTGGCCGAGAGTCCTGATCTCCGCGTCTCCGACCAGGAGCGGGAACGCGCCGCCGGCGAGATCCGTGATCACTTCGCCGCCGGCCGACTTGACGAGGACGAGCTGAACGACCGCGTGAGCGCCGCGATGGAGGCGCGCACCCACGGCGAGCTCGAGGCGCTGCGCGCCGATCTGCCACGGTTGCCGGCGACCCAGGCCGAGCAGAAGGCCGAACTCGTGCAGCGCCGCCGGGAGCTCAGCCGGCGACTGGTCCAGCAGACCGGCGCCGGGATGGCGCCGTTCGTCGTCTGCACCGCGGTCTGGCTGGTGTCTGGCGCTAGCGGATTCTTCTGGCCCATATGGGTGTTGCTGATCGTCGTGCTGCCGTTGGTCCGAAACGGCTGGAGCCTGTACGGGCCGGCGCCCGAGCTCGACCGCGTCGAGCGCCAGCTTGCGCGCCAGGGGCGCCAGCGCCATCGCAGCGATGCGCGCGGCCGCCACCGGCGCCGACGCTCAGGCCGAGACCCGCGGCTGTAACGCGACGCAGCTTGACCAGCACGGACGCGCGCGCATAGGGTTGCGCCACATGTCTGTGCAGTGGGCGCACTTGGGGACGGGCGGGGTGCTCGTCGCCTCAAGCCGGGGGGCTTCGATCCATCGACCGCAGCTAGGTGCGCTCGGGCACGTCGGTCCGATGGGCGAATTCGTCCGGGGGTCCGTCGCGACCACCCGCCATCTGCTGGACGGGGCGATCGCGGCGGCGGAACGGGATTCCAGGGCGCGCCAAGAGTCCCCGTCGCCGGAGCGTTGGGCGTGGCAGCTGGCCAACCAGTGGTATTGCGCACACCACAGCCTCGAGCTGATGCCCGAGGCGATCGCCCGCTACGAAGCGATCGACCGCGACGATCTCGCGGAGTTCGCGCGAGGAAAACTCGCCGAAGAACGTGGGCACGACCGCTTTCCGCTCAATGACCTCACGGCACTCGGCTACGACGCCGACGCGCTCGTACGCGAGGTGCCGCCGGCGCCCGAGGTGCTGAAGGCCCTCGAGTTCGCGAGGCGATCCGTGCGAGGCAGGCATCCGGTGAGATTCATCGGGTACATGTACACGCTCGAGCGCCGGATACTGAAGATCTCTGAGAGGTCGCTGGCGGCGATTGAGGCGATGCTCCCAACGGGGGTCCACGCCACGTCGTTCGTCCGCGCGCACACGGGCGGCATGGATGCCGAACATGTCCAAGAAGCCGTGAGGTTCATCGCGAGGCTGCCGGCTGACGACCGCGCGACGATCGCGATCGCATGCCACAGGGTCACGCAGATCTGCTGCACCCGATCACGTCAACACCCATCCGACGCGGAGCTCTGGGACCGTCTCGTTGGCTACCGGCCAACCTCAGCGCGTTCACATGCCGAGCGGCGATCAACGAAAGGACCGCACACGTGAGCCCTGCCGCTAGAAAGAGGCCCGCCACAACTCCCGATGCCCGCCAGACGAAGGGCGCCAAGATCCTGGATGCCGTGGCGCTGCGGGCCACGACCGACACGAATTATCGACGCCGGCTGCTCGACGACCCTAAGGGGGTACTGGCCAAGGAAGGTCTGACGATCGCGGACGACGTCGAGGTGGTCGTCCACCGCAACCGGCCGGGAGTGATCAACCTCGTGCTGCCGGCGGAGCAACCGAGCAAGGGCAAGAAGCTCTCCGTAGAGGAGATAGATCTGGTCCAGATCATCGTGATGTTCGGCTTCTGAGCGCCGTCTAGGAACCGAGTTCGTCGAGCAGGGCGCTGGCCTGGTTGCCGCCGGGCCGGTCTCCCTTGCTGGCGAAGAGATCGAGCGCGTGGTGTGCCTCGATGCTCGCCGCTGGGGCGTCTCGGCGGGCCGCGAGCGCACGCGCCAGCCCGAGACGGGCCTCGGCCTCGAGCACGACGAAATCCGTCTCCGATGCACGCTCGACGGCGCTTCTGGCCCACCGCTCGGCCTCGTCGAGCTCCCCGCCGGTCAGCGCGAGAGCCGCGCGGACGCCGTGGGTGTAAGCGAAGTTCAGAAGATCCGCGGGACCGCTGAGATCCTCCGCGAGGGCGATCGCCGCCTGCGCGTCCACGACCGCGCCGCGGCGCTCGTGGGCGCGGGCGAGCATCGCCTGGGTTGTCGAGCGGATACCGCGCTCGCCGGCCTCGGCGAGAATCGGTTCCGATCGCCCGAGCGCCTCGATCGCCGCCTCGGGGCATCCGCCGGATAGTTCGATCGTCGCGAGCGACTGGTCGGAGACCGCCGCCATAGCTGGCATCCCAAGCTCGATGAAGGCCTCGAATGCCCGCTCGGCGAGTCGGCGTCCCTGCTCGAGCCGCCACTCGAGGCGATGGACCTCCGCCCGGCCGAGATCGGCGCACGCGCTGAGGTATCGGCCCGGGTCCTGCCGATCGATCGCCTCGAGTTCGGATGCGATCTCAGGTGCGCTGCGGGGACCGTATATGAGCGTCGCCACGTACCAGCCGAGCGCTCGCGACCACATGCCGACATCGCCCGCGCGGCGGGCATGCTCGGCGCTCAGCCTCGCCTGCTCGCCCGCAAGCGTCGCCTGGCTGGCGGTCCATTGCGCCCAGAACCAGACCCAGTGCGCCCGCGCCTGGCCACGGTCGTCGCCCGATCCGGCGAGCCGATCGAGCATCGCCGGCAGGCGCGACTCGATCATTGCCTGAGCGTCGGCCGGTTGCGAGAACACCATCCACTCGAGCCGTGTGAGCGCGCCAGGCCCGAGCTCGTCCCCGTCGACCTCGACCGACGACAGAAGCTCGTCCGCGTGGCCGAGGTCGCCGGTCTCGATCAGGCGCTCCGCGAGCGTGACCGCCACCTGCGTGTGCAGTTGTCCACCGGGATGCGCGAGCAACAGCGCTCGCTCGAGCAGGTTTCGCGCGGCTCCGACGTCGCTGCGGTCACCGGCTCGGCGGCCCGCCGCGTATAGGTGCTCGGCGGCGCGTGCCGGCAGCGTCGACTCGACCTCCCGGTGCACGTCCCTTTCCTGACGAACGGCCTGCTCGAGGTGCCAACCTGCGATCTCGTCGACCTCGGCGAACTCGACGGCGGAGCCCTCGAGCCAGTTGGCGTAGCGCGCATGCAGTTCCGCGCGGGTGGCTTTCGGCAGCCGCTCGTAGGCGGCGTCCCGGATCAGCAGGTGGCGAAAACGAAACGCCTCGCCGCCGTGCACGTTCGCGGCGTGTGGGCGGATCAAGTCCTTGCGTACGAGACCGGCCAATCCGGAGTCGACGTCGGCCCTCGATCCGGAGGTGAGCGCCTCGACCGCCGAGCGGTGGAACACCAGGCCCTCGATAGCCCCGCGCGCGAGCAACTCTCGCTCGTCGGCGTTGAGCCGCTCGACCCTCGCGGCGAGCAGCGCTTGAATGGTCGGCGGGACCTCGACCGCGCCGCCCTCGCGTGCGAGCACGACCATCTCCTGGAGGAACAGGGGGTTGCCCTCACTGGTCGTGATCAGGCGCTCCCGGGCGCGCTCGTCGAGCTCATCACCGAGCTCGTCGAGCAGGTGCTCGCAATCGGCGTTCGCGAGCGGCTCGAGCCCGATCGTCGTCGCGTTCGGGCGCTCGGCGCTCCATCCGGGATTGTCCTCGAGCAGCTCCGGTCGCGCCGTGCACAGGACGAGCAGCGGCGCCCCGTGCGACAGCGAGACGACGTGGTCAAGCAGGTCGATCATCATCGGCTCGGTCCACTGAAAATCGTCGATGTGGAGGATGAGCGGCCTTGTCGTCGCAAGCGATTCCAGCAGTCGCCGTACTTCCCAGAACAGCTCCTCGGGCGTAGCGGCGCCGCCCCTGGATACGTGATCCAGGACCGACTCGGCGGCCTCGCCGAGCGGCCCGAGCGCCTCCACGATCGGCCAGAAGGTGATCCCGTCGCCGTAGTGCAGGCAGCGCCCCCGCAGGGTCGTCGCCGCCTCGCCGATGTTCGCGATCAGCTCCTGGGCGAGGCGCGATTTGCCGACGCCGGCCACGCCGAGCACGGTCACCAGATGGCAGGCCGACTCGGCCACCGTCCGCTCCCACAGATCTCGAAGCAGCCTCAGTTCCTGTTCACGGCCCACGAGCGCGACATCGGTCATGCGCGCCACCCCCGGCGCGAGCGGGTCGAGGCTCAGCAGCCGAAAGGCCGGTACCCGCCCGGACTTGCCCTTCAGCTCGAGCGGCTCGAGCGCTTCGACCTCGACGGCATTGCGAACGAGGCGCAGGGTCCCGGCGCCGAGCAGGATCTCACCAGGACGCGCCGCCTGCTCGAGCCTCGCGGCGACATTGACCGCATCGCCGAGTGCGAGCGCCTTGCCCGGGTCGGTAACGACGAGCCCCGTATTGAGGCCGGTGCGAAACCGCAATGGCACTCCGACCGCGGTCGCGATCGACGGCAGCTCGTCTCTGATTTCGACCGCCGCGCGGACCGCCCGGAGCGCATCGTCCTCCTCCACCCGCGGGATGCCGAACACCGCCAGGACGGCGTCACCGGCGTACTTCTGCACGGTGCCCCCGTGCCGTTCGACGATTCCGGTGATCGCCTCGAAGTAGCGGCTCAGAACGTTGCGGAAGGCCTCGGGATCGAGTTCCTCTCCGAGCGCCGTCGAGCCGGTCGCATCGCAGAACAACGCGGTAACGACCTTGCGGGCGGTGTCGGGTCGCTCGCCGCCCAGCAGCGCCGCGCCGCACGTCCCGCAAAAGCTGAAGCCGCTAGGGCTGTCGGCGCCGCAGCGCTCACAGATGGCCATTGCTGTATCAGTCCGGATTCTTGCATCACGCCGAGACACGGCCGCTACGACGCGGGTCCGCTAGCCTGAGTTGCGATGGCCTCCGCTCCCACAGAGCCGCTCTCCCAGCGACTCGCGTCAATCCGCGAGCAGCTCAAGTTGCTCTCGGACTATCTTTGACCCCGCTTCTCTGAGCGAGCGCGTCGACGCGCTCGAGAAGGCGATGGGCGAACCTGGGTTCTGGGACAACCAGGAGCGGGCGGCGCAGGTTTCGGCGGAGCACGCGCGCGTCAGCCGCAGGCTGACGACCTTCCGTGAGCTCGAGCGTGACGTCGAGGATCTCGGACCGCTGGCGGAGCTCGCCGACGAGGACGCCTCGATGGCGGAGGAGCTCGAGGAGCAGGTCGCCGGCGTCCAGGCCCGGCTCGACGAGCTCGAGGAGGCGCGGCTGTTCTCCGGCCCCTACGACGCCGGCGATGCGCTCGTCACGGTGAACGCCGGCGCCGGCGGCACCGACGCCCAGGACTGGGCCGAGATGGTGCTGAGGATGGAGATGCGGTGGGCGGAGAAGCGCGGCTTCGAGGTCGACCTGCTGGAGGTCTCGCCGGGGGAGGAGGCCGGGATAAAGTCGGCGACGTTCCGGGTCAAGGGCGAGAACGCCTACGGGCTGTACGGCAGCGAGAAGGGCGTCCACCGGCTCGTGCGGCTGTCGCCGTTCGACTCGGCCAACCGGCGCCAGACGAGCTTCGCCGGGGTCGAGGTGTCGCCCGTCGTCGACGATGTCGACGAGGTGCAGATCGACGACGACGACCTTCAGATCGACACCTACCGGGCGAGCGGAGCGGGCGGCCAGCACGTCAACAAAACGGACTCGGCGGTGCGGATCACCCACCGGCCGACCGGGATCGTCGTGCAATGCCAGAACGAGCGCTCGCAGTCCTCGAACAAGGCCGAGGCGATGGCGATGCTGCGCTCGAAGCTGGTCGAGCTCGAGGAGCGAAAGCGCCGCGAGGAGCTGGCGCGCGAGCGCGGCGAGGCCCAGGACGTCAACTTCGGCTCCCAGATCCGCTCGTATGTTTTACATCCGTACACGATGGTCAAGGACCACCGGACCGACTATGAGATGGGAGACGCCAACCGCGTGCTCGATGGCGATCTCGACGGCTTCGTCCGCGCGTACCTGCTGAAAGCGGCGAAGTAGGTGGGCTCCGACGATCCCCGGGAGCCACCCGAACAACCGGCTGCGCCGTACCTCGAGGCCGTGACCGCTTACGGGTTCCGCGGCTCGACGCGCTTCCACGTCCCGGGTCACAAGGGCGGGGACGGCGCCGATCCCGGGCTCCGGACCGCGCTCGGGGACCGCGCGCTGCTGCTCGACATCCCGCAGGACATCGAGGGCGTCGACGTCGGACCATCGCCGACCCCGTACGAGCGCGCCGAGCGACTCGCCGCGCAGGCGTACGGTGCCGGCCGAACGTGGTTTCTGACCAATGGCGCGACGCAGGGCAATCACGCGCTTTGCCTGGCTCTCGCCCCGCCCGGCGAGCGGGTCGTCGTCCAGCGCAACTCGCATGCGAGCGTGATCGACGGGCTCGTGCTGAGCGGCGGCTCGGTGACGTTCGTCTCGCCCGAGTACCACGACGAGCTCGGGATGGCGCTCGGCGTCACGCCGGCGTCGCTCGAGCGCGCGCTGGCGGCTGCGCCCGAAGCGCGGTCCGCGTTCATCGTTTCGCCGACCTATTACGGGATGGCCGCCGACGTCGAGGGTTGCGTCGAGGTGGCGCACGCGGCCGGGGCCGCGCTGATCGTCGACGGCGCCTGGGGCGCCCACTTCGGCTTTCACCCGCAGCTGCCGGAATCGCCGCTGGCGCTCGGCGCGGACGCCGTGCTCGCCTCGACGCACAAGATCGTCGGCAGCCTGACGCAGTCCGCGATGCTGCACGTCGCCGACGGCGACCGTATCGACGCGGACGCCGTCGCGCGTGCCGTCCGCCTCGTGCGCTCGACGAGCCCGAGCTCGCTGCTGATGGCCTCGCTCGATGCCGCCCGACGCCAGCTCGCGGTGCACGGAGACGCGCTGCTCGAGGGCACGATCGCGGCTTCGGCGCAGACCGCGCGAGAGTTCGACGCGATCCCCGGCTGCCACGTCGTGGGCGGCACGCTCGTGGGCACGCCGGGCGTCGCCAGCTGGGACCCGCTCCGGATCGTAGTCGACGTCCGCGGCACCGGCTGCACCGGCTACGAGGTTGCCGCCGGTCTACGTGCCTCCTACGACACCTACACGGAGCTGGCGACGCACGCGACGCTCGTGTTCGTCCTCGGGCTCGGGCCCGACAACGAACCGCTCGAGCGGCTCTCCCATGACCTCGCCGAGACTGTCAAGCGAATCGCGCGGCCAGGAGTGCAGCAGGTCACCCCGCGGGCCCCCGCGGCGGTCGACAATCACATCCCGGTGACCCCGCGTGACGCGTTCCTCGGGGCCGGCGAGTCGGTCGCGGTCGACGACGCGATCGGCCGGATCTCATGCGAGGCGATCGCGGGCTATCCGCCAGGAGTGCCGACGCTGCTGCCCGGCGAGCGCGTCACCGCGGAAGTGGTGGCCTACCTGCGCGAGCTGACGCGCGCCGGCGCGCGACTGCACGGCGCCTCCGACTCCACGTTCGCGACGGTGAGGGTGCTCGTCGAGTAGAGATCGCCGTCGGGGCGCTCGGACGGCTGTCGCCCGAGCGCCCCGCGGCCGTCAGTGAACGACGATGGTCCCCTGCATGAACGGGTGGATCAGGCACTCGAAGTGGTACGTGCCGGGCGTCGTGAACGTGAACTTCGTCGACGTGGGCAGAGGTGTCGTCGGGTCCTGGTCGAGCCCGCCGGAGTTCGCGAACCCGTTCCCATGAGATGTTGGGGTGACGGGGATCGGCCCGGCCGCCGGACTATCGCTCGGGTAGAGGGCCACCTGTCCCGAAGGGCCGGGCGGGCCAACGGCGTTTGACAGCTGCGTCAGGTACGCGGTCGGGCCGAACGACGCCGTGTGGACCTCGCGTGTATCGGGGGACATCGAGAACGTCACGGTGGTGCCCGCGTTGACGTTGAGGGTGGACGGGAACATCGAGTACAGCTCGAGGCCGAGCGAGTCCGACTCACCCAAGCTGACGTGGTCCGCCGGCTGCTTCACTTTCGTGAGCTTCACCGCGGCGGCGCCCTGCGCGTTGACCTCCGACTGCAGCGTCGCTGCATCCTTCTTTTTTGAGGGAATCGACTTGCCCTTCGGACGCACGACCACGTAGCCGATCATCCCGGGGTGGACGTCGCAGAAGTACTTGTAGGTGCCCGCCTTGGTGAACTTGACCGTGAGCGGCTTGGGGGCCCCGCTGCCGAGCGGCAGTCCGCTGTCGATTCGCTTGGTGCCGTTGTACTTGCTCCCCTTGATCGGGGCAATCAGCTGCGGATTGAAGCTGAGGCTCGGCACATGGCCGTTGAACCAGAACGGGGTGCCTGAGAAGTCGTTCACTCCGGTCACCGTCGGGCCCGGGAGGATCAGCGGCAGGTCCTTGTTGGTGGACCCCGGCAGGTCGATCGTGTGGAAGCCGTTGAGGACGAATTTGACCGAGTCGCCGGCGTGGATCGTGACCTTGGTCAGCAGGAACGCGTTGATGCTGGGTTGAAAGGGCCCGACGGCCTGAGCGACGGACTTCGGAAGCAACTTCCCGAGGTTCGCCGGCCCGCCGGCGTAAACAGTTTTCGTAGCCGCCGCGGCCTGCGCCGGCAACGCGCAGCATGCGACAGCGGCGCACACAATCGCCAACCGCGTCCTTGGTCCCGTACGCCGGATTCCGGCCGCCCAATGCATTACGCCCATTAGTTGTGCCTCCATGTCTCGGTTGCCCTCACGCCGTCGACCCCGGCGTCGCACGCAGCCTATCCGAGGCGGCGGCGTCGTGCAATCACGGCGGGGCGGGGGCCCGGGCGTGAGGCCCAGACCCCCGCGCGACGATCACTGGTGGTGTTAGAAAGCCCCCGGCCCGGAGGGGCCGCCCATCGTCAGAGGCGTTGAGATCACGCACTGACCGGAGCGCTTGCCCTTGACCGTGTTGGGACCTGCGATCCGCGGGAAGAAGCTGCCGTTGTTCGAGTTCGCCTCGGAGCGGCCGTCGGCATTGACCGTGCAGCCGATGATCGCCGTGCTCGGATGCGTATGCTCGCCGTCGTGACCGAATCAGCGACCCGCGAGCTCGTCGCTCGCGCGCTGGCCGAGGACGTCGGCGACGGCGACGTCACCACGGCCGCGACCGTCCCCGCCGCGGCCCGTGCGAGCGCGCTGATCACGCAGAAGGCGCCGGGGGTCATCTACGGCCTCGACGTTGCGCGGGAGGTGTTCCGAGCGCTCGATCCGGAGGCCACGTGCGAGCGTCTCGTGGCTGAGGGCGAGTGGCGCGACGGCGGCCCGGTGATCAGCGTCGAGGGCGCGGCGCGGGCGCTGCTGACGGCAGAGCGCACCGCGCTCAATTTCCTCGGCCGGCTGTCCGGGGTCGCAACGCTCACCGCGCGTTGTGTTCACGCCGTCGAGGGGACGGGAGCGCGGATCCTCGACACGCGCAAGACGACCCCGGGGCTCAGGGCGCTCGAGAAGGCGGCGGTCGCGGCCGGAGGCGGGACCAATCACCGCGTGGGTCTGTACGACGCGATCCTGATCAAGGAGAACCACGCGGCGCTCGCGGGCGGGGTGGGGGCGGCCGTACGCGCCGCCGCCGCATACGCTCCGGGGCTGACGCTCGAGGTCGAATGCAGCACGCTCGACGAGATCGATGAGGCGCTGGCTGCCGGCGCGCCCTGGATTCTGCTCGACAACATGGATCCCGATCAGCTCCGGTCCGCGGTCGCGCGCGTCGGTGGCAGGGCGAAGCTAGAGGCGAGCGGGGGTTTCACGCTCGAGACGCTCGGAGCCGCCGCATCGACCGGCGTAGACTTTGTGTCCATCGGTGCGCTGACCCACAGCGCTCCGGCGCTCGATCTCTCCCTGATTCTCGAACCGCTCCCATGAACCTCCCGATGCTCGGTGCCTCCGACGCACCGCTGATGCTGGAAAACATCCCGTTGCTCAAGGACGAGGTGCGGGCACTCGCGCGCGAGCGCGGCGCCGTGATCCTGGCCCACAACTACCAGCTGCCGGAGATCCAGGATGTCGCTGATTACGTTGGCGACTCGCTCGGGCTGTCCCAGCAGGCGGCCGGCGCCGGCGCCGAGACGATCGTGTTCTGCGGCGTGCATTTCATGGCCGAGACGGCGTCGATCCTGTGCCCGGACAAGCGCGTGTTGATCCCCGATCCCGATGCGGGCTGCTCGCTGGCGGACTCGATCACCGCGGCTCAGCTACGCGACTGGAAGGCTCGGTATCCGGGCGCGATCGTCGTGATGTACGTCAATACGACCGCGGAGGTCAAAGCGGAGACCGACTACTGCTGTACGTCGGCGAACGCGGTCCAGGTCGTCGAGCACATCTACCGCGAGCACGGTGAGGAGACGGAGATCCTGTTCGGCCCCGACATGTTCCTGGGTGCGTACGTCGAGAAGACGATCGGACGGCCGATGCACGTGTGGGACGGCGAGTGCCACGTGCACGCCGGCATCCGGCCCGACGACATCACCGCCGTCCGTGCCGCCCACCCGGGCGCCGACTTCCTGATCCACCCCGAGTGCGGCTGCTCGACCAGCGTGATGGAGTACGTGGCCGCCGGCGATGTCGATGCAGAGGGGGTGCACATGCTCTCGACCGGCGGCATGCTCCGCTACGCGGATGAGCGCGCGCACGGGCCGAAGGAGCAGGTCGCCCGGACGGCGATCGTCGCGACCGAGACCGGGATGCTGCATCCGTTGCGAGCGGCGTCTCCCGACACGGAGTTCATCGCCGCCAACGAGGCGGCGCACTGCCGTTATATGAAGATGATCACGCTGCCGAAGCTCCGTGACGCGCTCCGCGACGGCGTCCACGAGGTCAAGGTCGAGGCGGCGATCGCCGAGCGGGCCCGGGTCCCGATCGAGCGCATGGTCGCGATCAGCTAGACCGCGGCTCAGCCGCCTCGGCAACCATGTCGAGCCCGTTGTCGGCAGTGTCTCGAACGACCCGGAGCGTGTGGCGCTTGCGCTCGAATTCGGCAGGGGTGTAACAGTGCACGTCCGCGCCGGCACCCATCTCGAGACCGTCCCAGAGCGAGCCGGCGTGGTAGACCCGTTCGAGCCACGGCATGCCGTCGTACGCGCTGGAGACGAGGATCACGACGTACTCCGGCCCGCGCTCGCGTTGCGGGAGCGCGCCGCGCTCGTCGGCGACACGCGCGCCGCCGAGCAGCGCCGCCTCGATCGGCCAGCGGTCGGATACGCGCCGCAGGTAACGCTGTAGCTCCCGTCGGTTGACGGCGCCCGCCAGCTCAGGCCAGGAGTCCACGGGTGGATTCTCGCCGGTTGTGGGTGCCTGGCGCAATTCAGTCGGTGCCGAGGATGTGTGGCGTCGAAAAACGGCGGCAGTGAAGGGTCGGGTTCGAGCCCCGCTCGGACGGACGGGCGCGGGCGGTTATCAAAAGGTGATAAACGCAGGCCGTGAAACCGCGGGATCGAGGGGGCGCCAGCGCGCGATCTTCCCGCCAGCGAGCGGCTCGTCTCCCTAAAGCGGATGCACCGGAAGTCGAACGTACAGAACCTTCCGCTATGCGGGAGGAAGTGCGCTTGCGTCTCGGATTCCGGGATCGGTCGCGGTGCCCGGCGTTATCACATTCTGATAACGCCCCAGAGCAAGGTCTCCGCCGGAACCCGACTTCTTCACTGCCGCCGTTTTTCGGGCCACGAAGGTGGCCGCTCAACCTCACACGGAACCCGACCGGCGACCGCGGTTGCCGCGGGCGATTCAATACTTCGCGATCGCCGCGACCATCCGCCCGATCAAGGTCAGCGCGATCCAGTTGGGTGGGCCGTCGAGGAACAGCGCGAAAGCGAGCAGCTGGCGGCCGCGGCTGCGACAGTAGCCCGCGAGGTTCGTGACCCCGTCCAGGGTTCCGGTCTTGGCGACGCAGCGGCCCGCGGCCGCGGTGCCCGCGGCGATCGTGCGGACGGTCCCGTTGACGCCGACCGTCGGCAGCGACGCGGCGAGCGTGTTGCCCGTAGGGGTGCCGTGGGCATCGCGGAGCAGCTCGACGACCTCGGCCGGGGAGGCACGGTCGTCGCGGGATAGGCCCGAGCCGTCGACGATCCGCGGGTGCACGTGGTACCCGCTGCGGATTGCGCTGGCGATCGCGAGCGCGCCGGCCGCCGTGGTCCCGCGCCCCACGATCCGAGCGCCGAGCTGCTTTGTGAGCATCTCGGCGAAGAAGTCA
This sequence comes from uncultured Solirubrobacteraceae bacterium, assembly GCA_963712675.1. Taxonomy (GTDB): domain Bacteria; phylum Actinomycetota; class Thermoleophilia; order Solirubrobacterales; family Solirubrobacteraceae; genus Palsa-465. The sequence continues at coordinate 52,589 of CAVQJF010000006.1, read as the reverse complement.
TCCGAGGGAACGTCCATCAGCCGCAAGACGACCGACATCGGCGGCGAGGAGACGGTCGCGAGCCGGCGCGCGTGGCGCGGGGTCGTCCGCGTGCGGGTCGACCAGGTCGCGCTGACGTGGAGCGCGGTCAGCGTCAGCGCGAGCTCTCGGGCGGCGAGCGCGCCGGGCGTCAGCGCCGGCGCGGGCCGGTGGGCGGCCTTCGTGCCGGTGCCGGCGCCGCCGCGGGCCACCGCAGCCGGGAGCGTTGCGCCATGGTCGTAGGTGAGCGCGCTCAGCTGACCGCCGAGATCGGGAATGTCGGCCTCGAACTTGCTCGACGGCGGACCGCGCAGCGCATCGAACAGTGACGTGTCGCCGATCACCTTCCCCGTCACGCGGTGGATGCCGTCCCGGATCAGCTGGTCGGCGAGCTGCGCCGCGGTCGGCCCGTAGCCGCCCTCCCAGATCCGGTTGAAGGTCCCGTCGCCGAAGGTCGGGTCGCCGCCGCCGCGCAGGTACAGGTTCCCGTGCCAGACGCCGCCGTCGTCGAGGTAGCCAGTCCCGAGCACGGTCGTGTGCAACCGGGCGCGAGCGCCGAGGTCCTCGAGCACCGCGATCGTCGTGAACAGCTTCTCGACCGATGCCGGGGGCCGCTTGACGGTGGCGTGGAGCCCGAACAGCGGCTCGCCGCCGGTGAGATCGAACACGTAGCCGCCGCTTGTGCGGCCGGCGAGCCGGAACTCGCGTTGGAGCAGCCGGTCAAGTGTGACGACGCTCGCCGAACTGCGGCGCTTGTGTCTCGCCGCCGCGCCGGGCGGCGAGCCGGCGGCCGTCGAGCTGGTCGCACGTGAATGCGCTGAGGCGGCCGTCGTGGAATGACCTCCACCGCCACACCCGATCAGGCTCACCGCCGCTGCGCTTGCGAGGGCCCCCCGGAGAGCTGCTACGCGGATTCGAAGTCCTCGACCGAGTGCGGTCCTACGCATGCGACCGATAGCTCGTCGGCGATCCCCGCCGCGATCTCGGCCACCTGCTCCTCGGTCACGGCGTCGAGCAGGGCGATCGCCGCATCCGGGTCAACCGGCTCGCGGTACAGGATCGTCTGCTGGGCCGCCTGGCGAGCGACGGCGCCCGTGTTCTCGAATGCGATCGCCCGCGCACCGGCTGCGTAGGCACGCGCCCGCTGCACCTCGGCGCTCGTGGGGCCGTGTTCGCGCAGCTCGGTCACGATCTCTCTCATCCTCGAGTACGCCTCGATGAGCTTGCTCGACTCGAGGCCGGCGGACAGCTGCAGCACCGGGACATCCGCATAAGCGTGACCGACGGCCGAGACGGAATACGCGAGCCCGCGTTGCTCGCGGATCTCGTCGAACAGCCGTGAGCCCATCGAGCCGCCCAGCAGCGTCGAGTAGATCGTGAGCGCGGCGCGCTGGGTCGGGTCGGAGACGTCGATCGACGGGCGGTAGGACATCCGCAGGTGCGACTGGTTCGAGTCACGCTCCCGCACGAGCACGCGGGGTGTCAGCGGCGGCGCGGGGTCGTAGCCCTCGGGCAGCGGCTGGGCTGCGAAGCGACCGAACAGTTCCTGCAGCTCCTCCTCGGCCGGTAGCGAGTCGAGGTTGCCGACCGCGAACGCCGCGCCGCGTTCGGGTGACCAGCGCCGAGCGCGAAACGCGACGATCCCCTCGCGCGTGAAGGTGTCGCGGATGTGCTCGGTGGTGCCGAGCACCGGGCGCCCGAGGGGATGGTCCCCGAACGCCGCCTCATCGATCAGATGCTCGGCCATCGCCGCAGGCTGGTCGTTGGCCCGCGCGATCTCCTGCACGACGACGCCGCGCTCGCGGTCGAGCTCGTCGGCGTCGATCCGCGGGCGGCCGACGAAGTCGGTGAGCAGGTCGATCGCCTCGGGGGCGCGCTCGGCGCGTGCAGTGATGTGGAACGCGACCAGGTCGTGGCTCGTATACGCGTTCAGGACCGCCCCGATCCCCTCCGCGGCCTCGTTGACGGCGCGGTAATCGGAGTACTTCTCGCCGCCCTTGAACACCAGGTGCTCAAGGAAGTGCGCCATCCCGTTCTCCTCGGGACGCTCGGTCCGCGCGCCGGCGTCGAAAGCCGTCAACAGCGTGATCGCGCGCGTTCCCGGAACCGCGATCCGGAACAGCGGCAACCCGTTGGGGAGGGTGTCGAGCCGGATCGAGGCCATCTCAGATCAAAGGTAGCGGTCGCGGCTCGAAAACGCCGTAAAACAAGGCGGCGGAGCCGCCCCTTAAACAGGAATTTACGAAAACAGCCTGCAAATCCCGTTGCAGATGACGTTTTCGGCGGCGGCTCGAAGGGTAATGACGCTACGCTGCGACGCACCCTATGGCTACCTCATCATCTTCACAACGCACCCACCGGCGCGTCGCGGCTGCGCCCGCCACACATCCCAAGAAGGCAGCTCGCCAAGCCCCCGGCGGTGGCCCGGTGATCGAGTTCCGCGGTGTCTGCAAGCGCTACGACAGCGGCGACACCGGGCTCGATCAGGCGACCTTCTCGATCGATCGCGAGGAGTTCGTGTTCCTCGTCGGCTCGACCGGATCCGGGAAGTCGACGGTCATGCGACTGCTGATCAAGGAGCTCGAGCCGACCGAGGGCAGGATCAAGGTCGCGGGTCACGATCTCTCGGAGATCACGCGCAAGCGGGTCCCGTACTACCGGCGCAATGTGGGCGTCGTGTTCCAGGACTACAAACTGCTCCCGAACCGGACCGTGTACGACAACGTCGCCTACGCGCTCCAGGTGACGGGTGGCAAGCGCCGGGAGATCCGCAACAAGGTGCCCGACATCCTGCGCCTGACCGGTCTGTCGACGAAGCTCCACAACTATCCCGACCAGCTGTCCGGCGGCGAGCAGCAGCGCGTCTCGATCGCGCGCGCGTTCGTCAACCATCCGCCGCTGCTGCTGTGCGACGAGCCGACCGGCAACCTCGATCCTGAGACCAGCATCGACATCATGCGGCTGCTGTACCGGATCAACCAGACCGGCACGACGATCCTCGTCGCCTCGCACGACTCGAACATGGTCGACAAGATGCGCCGGCGCGTGCTCGAGCTCTCGCGCGGGCGGATCGTTCGCGACGAGGCGACCGGCCTGTACGCGCGCGACGAGACGACGCGTGAGTTCGCGCAGAGGATGCGCCAGCCGTCGACGCGGCCGCCGGTGGCGTAGCCGATGCGCCTCGGGTTCTTCCTGCGCGAAGCGCTTCGCGCGATGCGCCGCAGCGCCGCACCGAGCTTCGCCGCGCTCGCGACAGTGCTCGTGACGATGCTCGTGCTCGGGGTGTTCATCCCGATCGTCCAGGCGACGAAGGGCGCAGCCAACAGCGTTCGCGGCCGGGTGCTCGTCGACGTCTACATGAAGTCGAGCGCGACCGCGGGCGATGATGCGCGCGTGCGCAAGGAGCTGCTCGCGATCCAGCACGTCAAGTCGGTGCAGTTCGTCTCCAAGCAGCAGGCCTACCAGCAGCAGGCCGCCCAGGATCCGCAGGCCTACGCATTGCTCGCCTCGAACCCGCTGCCCGACACCTTCCACGTGCTCCCCGACAACCCGGCGAACGTGCTCGCGATCCGCAACTCGCTGACGCCGAAGGCGCCCGGGGGAGCGGTGGGCACGATCGACCCCACGATCCAGAACGTCTCCAACCACAAGGACGACACCAAGAAGATCCTCGAGGTCACGAACCTCGTCACGATCACCGCGGCGGCGCTGACCGTGCTGCTGACGCTCGCGTCGATCCTGCTGATCGGAAACACGATCCGGCTGTCGCTGTTCGCGCGCCGGCGGGAGGTCGAAGTGATGAAGCTGGTCGGCGCGACCGACTGGTTCATCCGCTGGCCGTTCGTGATCGAGGGGGTGATCGTCGGTGCCGCCGGCGCATTGCTCGCGATCGCGGTGCTCGCGTTCGCGAAGATCGCCCTGCTCGACCCACTGGCGAACAACTGGACGCTGATCGCGGCGCCGCGGACGATTCCGTTCACTGCGCTGATCGCGATTCTGCTCGCCGCCGGCGTCGGTGTCTCGGCGCTCGGGTCGGGCATGTCGCTACGCCGGTTCCTGCGCGTTTAGGGCAAGCGGGCGGCATGGGGCGACGAGCCCTGGGCGTCCGGCTACCCTCAACGAAATGCTCTCGAGTGGCTCGAATCGTCCTCGGATCGCCGCGCTTGTCGTTGGCCTGTTGGTCGCGCTGATCGTCGGCGTATGGCTCGGCGGCCATCCTGGCTGGATTCCGACCGGACTGCGGGGGACGTTCGTCGACCAGAGTGGCACCCATCTGGTGCAGGAGGTGCTCGACGACCTCTCCAAGGAGTACTACCGACCGGTCAACCGGAACGATCTGATCAACAAAGGGCTGGCGAGCGCGATCGCGAGCCTCAACGATCCGTACTCGCACTACTTCAACCCGACCGACTACAAGTCGTTCGAGAACCAGTCGAACCCGCATCTCAGCGGGATTGGGGTCGACGTGCTGCCCGACTCGCGCGGACTGCGGATCGTGGACGCGTTCCCCGGCTCGCCGGCTGCGCAAGCAGGACTCGGCCGTGGCGACCTGATCCTCGCGGTCGGCTCGACATCGCTCGCGAACCACACCTCCGAGTTCGCCTCGCGGCTGATCCGCGGGCGGGCCGGGACGCGAGTGACGCTGACGATCCTGTCCGGCGGGCACCGGCGGAGCGTGTCGGTGACGCGCGCGAACCTCGTCGTCCCGGTCGCGAGCGGGCGGGTGATCAAGTACCGCGGCCACAAGCTCGGCTACCTGCAGTTCACGAGCTTCACCGATGGCTCCGGCGCGGAGCTGCGACACGACGTGGAGACGGTCCTCCATCAGGGGGCGCAAGCGCTGATCCTCGATCTGCGGGAGAACGGCGGCGGGCTGCTCAACGAGGCGGTCAACGTCGCGAGCATCTTCATCCCCGACGGCACCATCGTCTCGACGGCGGGCCGCAGCCAGCCGCGTCAGGTGTACGTCGCAAAGGGCGGCGCGATCTCGACTTCGATCCCCGTGGTCGTGCTCGTCGACCGCGGCACGGCATCGGCTGCCGAGATCGTCACGGGCGCGCTCCAGGACCGCCACCGCGCGATCGTCGTCGGCACGCACACCTACGGGAAGGGCGTGTTCCAGGAGGTCCAGCCGCTCTCCAACGGCGGCGCGCTCGACATCACCGTGGGCGAGTACTTCACGCCGAGCGGGCGCAACCTCGGGGGCCCGGGCGTCGTCCAGGGCCGCACCGTCAGCGAGGGGGCGGGGATCAAGCCCAACGTGTACGCGCTCGACAAGCCGCATACGCGCCTCGACGAGGCGCTGGCGGTTGCCGAGCGCACCGTGGCGGCCGAGATCCGATGAGTACACGCTCAGGGTCCGCGCCCGCCGCCAGGGCGGGCGCCGCGTCTGGGCGCGTGGCGGTGCTCGAGCGGCGCGGCAAGTTCCTGGTCGCGGAGCCGTTCTTCGAATCCGGGCCGCGGTTCGCGGTCAGCCGTTCGAGCCGCGCTGAGGTGGGCGACCTGATCGTGCTCCGGGCCGACTCGAAGGACGGCGCGCGCGGTGGACGGGGCGGCGGTCGCGCGGTGATCGCGCGCCGGATCGGCAAGCCTTCGGTCGCGCGCGATGTGATCGAAGCGCTGATGCTCGACCGCGGATTGCGGCGGCAATTTGATCCGGCCGTCGAGCGCGAGGCTCGGGGATCGGTCGAGGGTGGCGGCGGTGGCCCGGATGCCGGGCGCCGCGATCTGCGCTCGCTGCCGACGTTCACGATCGACCCGGCCAGCGCGCGCGACTTCGACGACGCCATCTCGGCGACGGACGAGGGCGACGGAGTGTGGCGCGTGTGGGTGCACATCGCGGACGTTTCCGCGTTCGTGAGACCGCGGTCGCTGGTCGATCGCGAGGCCTACAGGCGGGGGACGAGCGTGTACGTGCCCGGCGCGGTCGAGCCGATGCTCCCGCGCGAGCTGTCAAACGATGCCTGCTCGCTGGTGCCCGGCCAGGATCGCCTGACGGTGACCGTGGAGATGACTGTCGCGCGCGACAAGGTGGCGCGTGCGGCTTGCTACCGCTCGGTGATCCGTTCCGATCAGCGGCTCACCTACGAGGATGTCGATCGCGTGTTCGCTGGGGTGGAGGCGGCCGCCGAGCCGTGGGGCGGGCCGCTGGCGGCGGCCCGCGCGGCCGCCGCGGCGCTCGGCGCGCGGCGGGCGCAGCGATCGGCGCTCGTGCTCGACGGGTCCGAGCCCGAGTTCGTGTTCGATCGCGCCGGGAACGTGACCGGTGCCGTATTGGTAGAGCAGACCGAATCCCACCGGCTGATCGAGCACCTGATGATCGCCGCCAACGAGCAGGTCGCGCGGGTGCTCGAGGAGAAGCACGTGCCGGCGCTGTTCCGGGTGCACGAGCGCCCCGAGGCGCCGGCGGTGGAGCGACTGATCGACCAGCTCGCGTCGCTGGGCGTGCCGACGCCGCCCGTCCCGGGCGGTGCACTGACCCCGCAGCAGGCGGCGGACGTGGTCGGCGAGGCGTCCGTGCTCGTGACGCAGTGGGTCGCGGCCCATGGTGGGCGCGGCGCACGCGCGCTGAACCGGCTCGTGCTGCGGTCGTTGAAACAGGCGTATTACCACCCGCGCAACCTCGGGCACGCCGGCCTCCAGTCGCCGCGCTACTGCCACTTCACCTCCCCGATCCGCCGCTACCCCGATCTGATCTGCCATCGGGCGCTGCTCTCAGCGGTCGCCGGATATGGCGCCGCGCCGGACGCGTCGTGGGTCGCGGAGGCCGCGCCATGGACCTCGGCGCGCGAGCGCGAGGCGATGACGGTGGAGCGGGACGCCGACGATGTCGCGCGGTGCTTCCTACTCGCGAGAAGATTGCTGGAGTCGGGACCGGACGAAGTGTTCGAGGGCGAGGTGGTCGGCGTGATCGGGGCCGGTGCGTTTGTCGCGTTCGGGCCCGATGGCGAGTATGAGGGGATGCTGGCCGTGCGGCGCATGCGGGGCGACTGGTGGGAGCTGAACGAGCAGGGAACGGTGCTCATCGGGACGCGGAGCGGCGCTGCGATCCGGCTGGGCGATCAGATCTCGGTGCGGGTCGACGGGATCGACGCGCCCCGTGGCCGCGTGGACCTGGTGCCGGGCGCCAGCTTCGGAGAGGATTGACGTGGCTCGCTATGGCCAAGGGTCGTAAACGCAAAGTAGGCGCCGGCGACGTTGCGACGAACCGCCAGGCGTCGTACCGCTTCAACCTGCTCGAGCGGTTCGAGTGCGGCCTGGTCCTGACCGGGACCGAGGTCAAGTCGCTGCGCGAAGGGAAGGCGCAGCTGAAGGACTCCTACGCCGTGATCCGTGACGGCGAGGTGTGGCTGATCGGCGTCTATATCCCGCCGTACGGTCCCGCCTCGCGCGAGAACCACGAGCCCGAGCGTGACCGCAAGCTGCTGATGCATCGGAGCGAGATCGAGCGGCTGATCGGGCGCACCCACGAGCGCGGGCTGACGCTCGTGCCGACGCGGATGTATTTCGCCGGGCCACGCTCGCGCGCGAAGGTCGAGATCGCGCTCGCCCGCGGCAAGGACGTTCACGACAAGCGGGACACGATCCGTGACCGCGAGATGGCACGCGACGTCCAGCGGGAGCTGCGAGAAGCGGGGCGGTAGGGCGGTTACAGCCCGCGGTACACGTACGTGCCGTGGATGCCGGCGATGAGGAGCGCGGCGAGCGCGATGTAGACGGCCGCGACCGCGAGCCGGTTGCCAGGGCTGACGCGGTAGTACGCCTGCGTCTCGGCGCCGCCGGCGCGGATCTGCTTCCACCGTCGCCACGAGTCGAAACCGCCGACCGCGAGGAACACGATGATCAACGGGTTCGGGAACACGACCGCGAAGGTGACCATCACCCCGAACCCGACGAGCCACATCCACGGGACCATCGCCGCCATCGCGCGGCCGCCGTCGAGCGGCGAGATCGGGATCAGGTTGAAGAGGTTGATGAAGAAGCCGAAGTACGCCAGCGCGCGCCAGAAATCGTTGCCGGTCGCGTGCCAGATGGGGATCAGCGCCGCGCTTGCGAGCGAGCCGAGAATCGGACCGGCGAGGCCGACACGAGCCTCGGCGAGCGCGTTGTCGCCGAGCGACCTCGCGCTGATCATCGCGCCCAGGAACGGGATGAACATCGGCGCGCTGGCCTTGATCCCCTCGCGCCGGAGCGCGATCACGTGGCCGAGCTCGTGGATGAAGATCAGCAACACGATCCCGATCGCGAACGTCCACCCGAAGAAGATGCTGTAAGCGGCGATCGACACCAGCATCGAGCCCGATGTCGCGAGCAGCTTGATCTTCGGCAGCAACAGCAGGACGGCTTTCAGCTTTGCGAGCAGCGCCACGATCGCCGCGCCGGCCGCGCTGAGCTTCTGCTTGAACCCCGACGAGCGCTTAGGGGGGCCGGACGGCAGACCGAATTGCGCGGGCTCCGGCTGCGGTGGAGGTGCGATCAGAGGGGTACTTGATTCCATCGTTCTCACGATTGTGGCAGGCGCAAACCGCCATTCAGCGAGGATTTATCAGCTTCTTCGGCGCCCGCCGGGGCGCGGTGCGGGCCCCGACTACAATTGAGGATGCATACATAACCCCGGGGACGACAGGCTTCGACGTGGTCGGTTCGTGGGGGTGGTTGCGAGTCGAGGTTCCGGGCGGCCTCGTAAAACCCCCGGAAAACAATAAGTGCGGACACGCACCAATTCGACCTCGGACTTGCCGCTGCGTAAGTAGCCGCCGTCCGTAGGTCTCTCGGTCCCCGCCAGCCTGCGGTAGGGACAACCGGGATCAATTAGCAGGCTCGCTCGGTGAGGATTTGCTCCCTCCGATCCGAGGACATGTAGGGAGCTGGTTCCCGACAACCCCGCCGGCGTGGCGAGTCGGGAATGAGATCAGAGCGCCGGATATGCTCGTAGACGCCACCTCTTACGCGACTGCGGACGCGGGTTCAATTCCCGCCGTCTCCACCTTTACACAGAATTCGAAAGCTTCTCCGCGATCCAGGTTGCGATCAGCGGGATGACCTCGCCGAGCTTCGAGGTCGCACAGTGGCCGGTGTCAGGCAAGAGCTCAACGCGAGTGTCGCGCCTGCCCTGGAACACGAGCGTGTCGTGCTGCGGGACGTGGACGTCGTCGGCGCCGTTGACGACGAGCATCGGCGCGTTGATGTCCTGATCGAGGAGCGGGCGCAGCGACAGCTCGCTCGTGATCGCGGCGAACTGATCCGCGTCGGGCGAGCGATCGAGTCCCAGCGTGTTGCCGACGATGTCGGCCATCCCGAATTCCCAGCGGCGGTCGGCGGCGAACGACGCCTCGACCGGGCCGCCGAGCACGACTGCGGCGCCGACCAGGCCGGCGAGCCCGCTGTAGGCGGAGAAGTAGCCGCCCATCGAGATCCCGAGGTGAGCGACGCGGCCGTCGCCGAGTTCCCGCGTAGCGGCGATCAGGCCGTCAACGATCTGCGTGGCGGCCGGACTCAGGGGGATCTGGGACTCGCCGGTGCCGGGGATGTCGAAGGCCATCACCCGCGCGCCCGTGGCCATCGCGAGGCCGGCGAACAGCAGGTGCATGTCGAGCTTCCAGCTGTCGACGCCGCCACTGGCCAACAGGACCGGCGCCCGGGCCGGGAGACCCTGCGCGGACAGCAGATGGACCGGCACGGGCGTCGTGCCGTCCTCGTAGGGCAACTCGAGCACTCGGCGCTCGAAGCCGACCCCGAAGCCCGGTGAGGCCAGCTCGTACTGCTCGAGCTGACGCCGGAACGCGAGCCGCTTGGCGTCATCGGCGAGCGCGGGGAACTTCGCCCACCCGTACGCGAGCACGGCCTGCTCATGTCGGCCCTCCGCGGCATAGCGCGCGCCGAGCTCGGACCACTCATGCACCCAGCCTCCAGCGCCGTCGGACCACATCTCGACGATCGCACCACGGACGGCATCGACATCCTCGGCGGGAAGGCCGGTGTTGACCATCTGGGGATACCGCTCGGTGAATAGGTCTTGCGGGTCGAGCGGCCATTGGTACGGCATAGAATCTCCTTCTAACGCAGGTGGCTTGCGTTTAGGACCGTACCCGAGTCGCTCCCTTAAAGCAAGTCGACTTGCGTTAGACTCCTGTCGCATGAGCGATACCGACGTCCGCCGCCGACCGGGGGGCCGTTCCGCCCGCGTCCGGGAAGCCGTCCTCGACGCAACGCTCGAGATCCTCGGCGAGCGTGGCGTCGACGCGCTGACCATCGGCGATGTCGCCGCCATGGCCGGCGTGCACGAGACCTCGATCTATCGGCGCTGGGGCTCGCGCGAGAACGTGATCATCGACGCGCTGCTGAGCACCTCGGAAGAGCTCCTGCCGATCCCCGACACCGGTTCGCTCCGCGCCGACCTGATCGCGTTCGCCACCTCGCTCGAGAGCTACCTGAACAGCACGCTCGGGAACGCGCTCATCCGCGCCCTCGCATCGACCACCGACCCAGCGATGGACGCCACACGCGAACGGTTCTGGGAGGCACGTTACGCGCTCGCGAGCCAAATGATCACGAGGGCGATCGAACGCGGCGAGGTACCCGCGACAACGGATTCACGGCTGGCCCTGGACGCGCTGATCGCGCCACTGAACTTCCGCGCGCTCCTCACCGCTGAGGCAACCGAGCAGGAGCTGCCGACCCGACTCGTCGACATGCTCCTCAACGGGCTCAGCCCGCAACCGCGGACGTAGCGAACACGAGCTCGAGTCAGGCGTCGAGGTCGAAGCGCCCACGCGAGGTCAGCGGTCTGTGCCGCACGACCTCCGGGAGGTACTCGTCGAGGAATACGCGCGCGACGAGCTCCTGTCGCGAGCCCACGCCGACCTTCTCGTAGAGGTTCTTGACGTGGTCCTCGACGGTGTGCGGGGAGACGACCAGGGTCTCCGCCATCTCGGCACGGGAGAGGCCTCGGGCAAGGAGCGTCGCAACCTCGCGCTCGCGAGCGGTTGCGCCGAACGCCTCGAGCCGGACGGTCGCAGAACGCGCTCCCGTCGCCCACTCGAGGACGACCGCGACCCGACCATCGCCCGGCAGTCCCGGCAGCGAGGCGTGCAGCGACACCCAGCCATCGCAGCCGGGCACGGTGACGACGTTGGCGCCGCCTTGGCCGCCATCTGGCGCTGAGCGGACATACGAGGCGAGCGCGAGCACCGGCGTGGCGATCGTCTCGTCGGTGTACCCCGACTCCGCGGGATGCAACGACGCGAGCAGCTTGCGTGCCGGCGGGGTGATCAATTCCACCTCATCGGACGGGCCGAGCACGACCATCCCCGGCGCATCGGCGCCCGTGATGCGTCGGGCCGCGTCGAAGCGCAGCGACGAGCGAATGCCGCGGCCGATCGCCGCGGTGACGGCGGCGAGCGCGTCCGCGTCGCGCTGCTGGAATGCGCCGCTGCTCGCACGGCGAGCAACGTGCACGGCACCCCAGACGCGCCCGCGGATCACGAACGCGGCGCGCAGCTCGTGAGGGATGTCGGCCGGCAGGAGCAGGTCGCGGTAGCGGGCGCTGCGCTGGGGATCGCCACGCGTGACGTGGTCGAGGATGCCGACGGGCACCCGCCGGGCGGCGAGGCCGGCGAAGGTGTTGACGTCGTCGACCATGTACTCGCTACGGACGATCAGCTCGCCCGCGGCCGGCGCCTCATCGAGCGCGAGCACGCCGCGCTCGATGAGTTCCTTCGGAGCGTCGCTGGTCAACAGGCGCGTGCTGGGGTCCAGCGTGTGCCAGCAGCTGGCGTCGTTGTCGATGACGTTGCGCAGCCGTGGGGAGAGCTCCGCGAAGAACTCCTCACGGGGCAGACCTCGCGAGCCGAGCAGGTCGATCTCCTCGATCAGTCGCTCGACCGTCCATCCCATGCGGGTCAGTCTGGCAGCCGATGCAAGAAAGATCCCCGCCCGCGGGGGGTGGCGGGGTCCGGTCACGGAGGTCAGACTGCACGCATGACCTCAATCAACGCAGCACACACCACGACCGCGCCGGACGGCGCCCTCGCACCCATCGCTCTCGGTCCCGGTGAGGGAGAGCACTTCTGGTTCTTCGGCGGCCTGACGACGATCAAGGCCGACGGCGCCGGGACCGGCGGCCGCATGATGCTGACCGAGCAGACCGCGCCGCGCGGCTCTGGCTCGCCCTTGCACGTGCACCACAACGAGGACGAGTGGTTCTACGTCCTCGACGGCGAGCTCACGATCTGGGTCGCCGGCGAGACCATCGTCGCTCCGGCGGGCTCGTTCGTGTTCGGCCCGCGCGACGTCCCACACACGTTCATCGTCAGTTCCGACGAGGCACGCTTCCTGCTGGTCACGCAGGCGGCCGGGTTCGAGGGCTTCGTCCGCAGGCTTGGGACGCCTGCTCCGGTGGCGGAGATCCCACCGGCGCCGACCGCACCGCCGGATATGGCGCCGGTACTGCAGGCCGCCGCCGATCACGGTCTCGAGATCCTCGGTCCTCCCGGGATTCCGGCCTGAGATACGGGGAAGGTGCACCCGCCGCACGGCTTTCCGGGTTCGGGGGATGGTTGAATCGCGTCCGATGTCCTTCAGCCCGAGCCGCCGATCGAGGTCACTGCCCGGCCACCTACCGGAGGCCGCCCCGGGCGAAGTGCTGGTCTGGACCGATGGCGCATGCCAGGGCAACCCCGGCCCTGGCGGCTGGGCTGCCGTGGTCTGCTGGGAGGACGGCGTCGTCGAAGAGCACAGTGGTGGTCTGGCCCACACGACGAACAACGTCATGGAGATGACCGCCGCGTTGGAGGGCCTGCGGGCGCTGCCGCCGGGCTCGCGGGCCTGCATCGTGACCGACTCGCGATATCTGCACGACGGCATGACCTCGTGGATGGCCGGCTGGAAGCGCAAGGGCTGGAAGACGGCTTCGGGCGCCCCGGTCAAGAACAGGGATGTCTGGGTCCAGCTCGAGCTCGCGGCGTCGGATCACGAGCAGGTTCGCTGGCATTGGATCAAGGGGCACATCGGGCACGCGCTCAACGAGCGAGCCGACGTGCTTGCGGTCGCCGCGACCCAGAACGCCGCTCGGTCCGGACGCTGATCTGCGGCATCTCCAGCGTCGGCTCAGGCCGCTGCGGAGAGACAATCAGCGAGCGGCGTCGAGCTCGGCCAGGTGGTGAGCGCGTGCTGCGTCGTCGAGGAACGATGCTCTGAAGCTGTTGCGGGCGAGCTCCACGACCGCGGCGTCGTCGAGCCGCAGGGCCTCTGCGACCCCGGCCAGGTTCTCGCCGACGTAGCCGCCGAAGTAGGCCGGGTCGTCGGAGTTGACGGTGGCGCACAGCCCGTGCTCGAGCATCTTCGCCAGCGGATGCTGCTCGAGCGTGTCAACGACCCGCAGCTTGACGTTCGAGAACGGGCACACGGTCAGCGGAATCCGATCCGCCTCGAGGCGCTGAACGAGGCGCCGATCCTCCAGGCAACGCACACCGTGATCGATCCTCTCGGCGCCGAGGAGATCGAGCGCTTGCCAGATGTACTCGGGCGGCCCCTCTTCGCCCGCGTGCGCGACGGCCCGGAAACCGGCGCCGGCTGCGCGCTCGAAGACGTGGCGGAACTTCTCCGGGGGATGACCCACCTCCGCAGAATCGAGCCCGATACCGAAGATCGCGTCGCGGTGTGCGAGCGCCTGCTCGAGCGTCGCCATCGCGTCGTCGGCCGACAGATCGCGGAGGAAGCACATGATCAGATGCGAGGTGAGCCCGAGCGCGCGCGCCTCGGTAAGGGCCCGGCTGATTCCGCCCACGACGGTCTCGAACTGGACGCCCCGAGCCGTGTGGGTCTGCGGGTCAAAGAAGATCTCGGCGTGACGGACGCCCTGGTCCCGGGCACGGGCCAGGTAGGCGGCGGTCAGCTCGTAGAAATCTCGCTCATGGATGAGCACCGAGCACGCGCGGTAGTAGACATCCAAGAACGACTGCAGGTTGCTGAACCTGTAGGCGCGCCTGACCGCTTCGGCGTCGGCGTACGGAAGCCTGACCCCGTTGCGGCGAGCCAGCTCGAACATCAGCTCCGGCTCGAGCGTTCCCTCGATATGCAGATGCAGCTCGGCCTTCGGAAGCGTGAGCGGATCGATCATCACACGTCCTCAGTCGGCAGCGAAGACGATCTCCTGGGCGCCCTCCCAGAGGGTCATCTCGCCCAGCGGCCGCAGGTTCTCGTTGCCCTCGATCACGGTCAGGAAGTGGTTGCCGGCGAGTTGCCCGACGACGCTCGAGAACATGCAGCCACCGTAGGGGAGGAGGATCTCCGTCTCGCTGAACCCGCCGGGGTAGAGGAGGATCTCGCCTGGCGCGGGATGGCTCGTGTGGTTCTCGAATCCGACGCCGACCTCGAAGTCGCCGAGCGGGATCCAGGTCGACTCGCCGCTCCAGCGGACGTGGATGACCTTCTGCTCGAACGGCAGCAGCTTCGAGAAGGCCTCGCATGTCTTCGGCGCGCGCTCCTCCTCGAGTCGAGCGCGGAAGGTGAAGGGCCCGGCGGTAATCGACATCGTTGTCATGTGCTCTCCGTTTCGCTAGTTGGGATCAGCAGCTCGAGGAACCGTGTCGTGACGTCGATCGCCGCGGCGACGTCCTCTACGGTCACGGACTCCGCGGGGTTGTGGCTGATGCCGCCGGCGCAGCGGACGAACAGCATCGCGGCGGGGGCGATCTTGGAAACGATCGCGGCGTCGTGGCCCGCGCCACTGGGCAGCCGCACGACCGGCCGGCCCGAGGCCGCGACCGCCTCGGCCAGCGTCCCGGACAACTCCGGCGACAGCCGTACCGCGGCGGTTTCATGCGAGCGCCACTCGACCGTCACCCCACGCGAAGCCGCAATCGCCTCGGCCGAGCGCTGAAGCTCAGCGCCGGCTCGGATCCGCGTCGAATCGTCGGCGTGGCGGAGATCCAGCGTCAGCTCGGCCCGGCCCGGGATGACGTTCCCGACCCCAGGCTCGAGCGTCAGCCCGCCGACCGTCGCGACGAGACCATCGCGCCCGCGTGCCAGCTTCTCGGCGTTGAGTATCCACTCGGCCGCGGCTGTGAGCGCGTCCCGTCGCAGCGACATCGGCACGGTCCCGGCGTGACTGGCCGACCCCGAAAACGTGACGGTCGCTCCGGTCTGGCCCGCGATCGCCGTCACGACGCCGAGCGACAAGTCCTGAGACTCGAGCGCAGGCCCCTGCTCGATGTGCACCTCGTAATAGCCGATCAGGTCGGCCGGATCGCGCCGTGCACCGGCGATGTCGTCCGGTGAGCCGCCGAACGCGCGCAGCGCCTCGCGAATCGTCACGCCGTCGGGATCCCGGCGCTCGAGCCATCCCTGCTCGAAGCATCCGGCGAACGCGCGGCTCCCGAGGTAGCTGGTCCCGTACCGGGCGCCCTCCTCGTCGGCGAAAGCGACCAGCTCGATCGCGTACGGGAGCGCGGCGCCGCGGTCGCGAAGGAGCTCAACGCAGGCGATCCCGATCAGAACCCCGAGCGTCCCGTCGTATCGGCCCGCGTCGCGGACCGTGTCGAGATGGGAGCCGATCAGCAACGTTCGCCGATCGGCCCCGCCGAGACGGCCGATGAGATTGCCGACGGCGTCGCGCCTGACCGTCATACCGGCGGCTTCCATCCAGCCGCTCACGGTTTCGCCGGCACGTGCAAGCGCCGGCGTCGCGAAGCGCCGCGTCAGCCGCCCGTTCTCCTCGCTGAACGTCGCGAGCTCGTCGCAGCGCTCGAGCACGGCGGCGGCGAGGTGAACGAAGTCAGGCATTGAAGTGGTCGCGGTCTGGCGCTGTTTGGAGGCGGGGGGCAAGGATGCCAAGATGAAACGCGATGCATGTTGGAGTGAGGGTCATGGAGGGGCCGTAACACCTTGGAAGTGCTGCAGACTGACAGCTGGCAAGAGGCGCTCGAGCTCAAGGCCGCGCACCCGGCGGCGGTTCCGATCGCAGGCGGCACGGATCTGATGGTCGGGCTCAACTTCGACCGGATCCGCCCGTCGATCATCCTCGACCTGACGCGGATCCCGGAGCTGAGCGAGTGGGGGCCCGATAACGGCCATCTGCGGATCGGCGCCGGCGTCACCTACACGCGGCTGATCGAGGAGCTCGGCGACCGTCTGCCCGGCTTGGCGATCGCCTCGCGCACGGTCGGCTCGCCGCAGATCCGGAACCGTGGAACGGTCGGCGGCAATCTCGGCACCTCCTCTCCCGCCGGCGATGCGCTGCCGCCCCTGTTCGCGTCCGATGCCGAGGTGGAGCTCGCGTCGAGCGGTCACACACGCCGGATCCCGGTCGGTGAGTTCGTGACCGGCCCCAAGCAGAACTGCCTCGCGGACGACGAGTTGATCGCGGCGTTTCACATCGCCCCCGCCGACGGCCCCCAGCAGTTCGCCAAGATCGGTACCCGGAATGCGATGGTGATCGCGGTCTGTTCGCTCGCGCTGTCGATCTGGCCGGGGCGGCGAGGTGTGGCGGCGTGCATCGGCTCCGCGGGGCCAACGCCGATCCGGGCCGACGAGGCGGAGCAGTTCATCGCCGGTGCCCTCGACGAGCACGACCTGTGGCGCAAGCGCGCGCCGATCCCCGACACGACACTGCACCGATTCGGCGAGCTCGTCGAACGGGCGGCGCGCCCGATCGACGACGTGCGCGGGACGGCACGCTATCGACACCACGCACTCGGCGTGCTCGGAAGGCGGACGCTCACATGGGCCTGGGAGGCGTATCGATGCGCCTGACGCTGACGGTCAACGGCGAGCGCCGGGAGGTGGACGGCGTATGGGAGGGAGACAGCCTGCTGACTGCGCTGCGCGAGCATCTCGATCTCCCCGGATCGAAGAACGCCTGCGAGCAGGGGGAGTGCGGTTCCTGCTCGGTCTACCTCGACGGCGAGGTCGTGTGCTCCTGCCTGGTGCTCGCCGCCCAGGCGCAGGGACGCGACGTCGTCACCGTCGAGGGGATCGCCAACGGCAACGGTGACGGCCTGCACGAGGTCCAACGTGCGTTCGTCGAGGCCGGTGCCGTGCAATGCGGGTTCTGTACGCCGGGGCTGATCGTGGCGAGCCACGATCTGCTGCGCCGCAATCCGTGGCCGAGCGATCCCGAGATCCGCGAGGCGCTGGCGGGCAACCTGTGCCGGTGCACTGGCTACGAGAAGATTCTCGACGCGGTCCGGCTGGCCGGCCGGTGGATGGCCGAGGCGACGCCGACGTGACGACGCGCACGGTGATCGAGGGCTGCGCGATCGCGACCGTCGACGCCGCCGGGACCGAGTACCGCGACGGGCACCTCGTGATCGAGGGCGACCGGATCATCGCGGTCGGCGCGGGGCCCGCCCCGGTCCGGCCCGCGCCGGAAGGCCGCGGCGTGCCGGAGGCTCACCGGATCGACGGCCGCGGCCACTTGGCCACGCCCGGCCTCGTCAACTGCCACCACCATCTCTATCAGTGGGCGACACGCGGATTCGCCCAGCAGTCGACGCTGTTCGAGTGGCTCACCGAGCTCTACCCGGTGTGGGCGCTGATCGACGACGAGATCTGCTCGGCAGCGGCTCGCGCCGGTCTGGCGGCGCTCGCGCGCTCAGGCTGCTCGGCGTCGACCGACCACCACTACCTCTTCCCCCGTGACGCCGGCGACCTGCTGGAGGTCGAGATCAACGCAGCGTCATCGATCGGCCTGCGGTTCCATCCGTGCCGCGGGTCGATGGATCTCGGGCGCTCCGATGGCGGGCTGCCGCCCGACGAGGTCGTCGAGGATCGCGATGCGATCCTGGCCGCGAGCGAGGCGGCGATCGGCCGCTTCCACGACCCGGCGCCCGGGGCGATGGTCCGGATCGCGCTCGCTCCCTGCTCGCCGTTCTCGGTGACACGTGGGCTGATGTCCGACGCCGCCGAGCTGGCGCGTCGCCGCGGCGTGCGCCTGCACACGCATCTCGCGGAGACGTTCGACGAGGAGCAGTTCTGTCAGGAGCGCTTCGGGATGCGCCCGGTCGACTACCTCGACGAGCTCGGCTGGCTCGGCGACGACGTCTGGCTCGCGCACTGCGTGCACCTCACCGACGGCGAGATCGGGCGCTTCGCCGCGACCGGGACGGGGGTCGCGCACTGCCCGAACTCGAACGCGCGCCTCGGCGCCGGGATCGCGCCGGTGGCGGGCCTGACGCACGCCGGGGTCCCCGTGGGGCTGGGCGTCGACGGCGCTGCGTCCAACGAGGACGGCGGCCTCGCGTCCGAGATGCGCGCGGCGCTGCAGTTCGCCCGGCTGGCAGCCGGCCCGCAGGCGATGACTGCGCGCGACGCGCTCGCCCGCGCCACCATCGACGGGGCGCGCTGCCTCGGTCGCGACGACGAGCTCGGGTCGCTCGAGGCTGGCAAGCTCGCCGACATCGCACTGTGGCGGCTCGACGGGCTGGACGGCGCGGGCATCGGGGACCCGGTCGCGGCGCTCGTGTTCGGCGCGACGCAGGCGGTGGAGCTGCTGCTCGTCGGTGGGCGGCCGGTCGTGGAGCGAGGCGAGCTGCGCACCGCCGACGAGGCACAGGTGGCGAGGGAGATCGACCGCGAGAGCCGACGACTCGCGGCGAAGGCCAAGGCGGAGGTACGGGGATGAGCACGGTTCCCGCCGCGCCGACGCGGGAGCGGCCTCCCGCCGAGATCCAGCGCCCCGGCGTGGTCGGGACGACGACGGTCCGAGCGGACGGCATCCCGAAGGTCAAGGGCGAGTTCGAGTACTCATCCGACATGCGGATGGACGGGATGCTGTGGGGCGCGACGCTGCGCAGCGCACACCCGCGCGCGGACATCTGGTCGGTCGACATCGCGCGGGCGCTCGCGATCCCGGGCGTGCGCGCCGTCCTGACCCACGAGGATGTCCCCGGTCGAAAGCTGTACGGGATGGAGCGCATCGACCAGCCGGTGCTCGCCTGGCAGCACGTTCGCTACCAGGGCGAGCCGATCGCGATCGTCGCTGCCGACCATCCGGAGACGGCTCGCCGAGCGGTCGACGCGATCGAGGTGGAGTACGACGTGCTCGAGCCGCTGACCGACCCCGAGCGGGCGATGGCCGCCGGCGCACCTCAGCTCCACCTGTCGGGGAACGTTTTGCGCCACGTGCAGATCAACCACGGTGATCCCGACGCGGATGCCGACGTAGTCGTCAGCGGTGAGTACGAGGTCGGGATGCAGGACCAGGCGTTCCTCGGTCCGGAGTCCGGCCTCGCGGTCCCCGACGGCGACGGCGGCGTCGATCTCTACATCGCCACGCAGTGGCTCCACGTCGACCGCGACCAGCTCGCGCTGAGCCTGGACGTGGCGCCCGACAAGGTTCGCCTGACGCTGAGCGGGGTCGGCGGAGCGTTCGGCGGCCGCGAGGATCTGTCGATGCAGGTCCACGCCTGCATGCTCGCGCTCCACACCGGACGGCCGGTGAGGATGGTCTACAACCGCGAGGAGTCGTTTTTCGGCCACGTCCACCGCCACCCCTGCCGGATGCGCTACGAGCACGGCGCCACCACCGATGGGCGCCTCGTGTACGTCCGCGCGCGGATCGTGCTCGACGGTGGTGCCTATGCCTCGAGCTCGACGGCTGTGTGCTCGAACGCGGCGTGCTTCGCCGCCGGGCCGTACGACGTCCCGAACGCGCGCATCGACTCTTACGTGACCTACACCAACAACCCGCCGTGCGGCGCGATGCGCGGGTTCGGCTCCGTCCAGGTCGCGTTTGCACACGAGTCGCAGATGGACAAGCTCGCCGGGGCGCTCGGCATCGACCCCGTCGAGCTGCGGATCGCCAACGCGATGCGGCCGGGCTCGCGACTGCCGACCGGGCAGATCATCCGTGAGCCGGCGCCGGTCGCCGAGCTGCTCGAACGTGTGCGCGCGATGCCGCTGCCACCGGCGCCGCCCGACGGCGGCCGTGATCTGCGCGAGCTCCCCGGCGGGGTCTCCAACACGACCCACGGCGAGGGGGTCCGCCGCGGCGTCGGCTACGCCGTCGGCATCAAGAACGTGGGCTTCTCGGAGGGCTTCGACGACTACTCCACCGCCCGCGTGCGGCTCTCGATCGAAGACGGAGAGCCGTTGGTCGCGGTCCACACGGCCGCCGTCGAGGTCGGCCAGGGGCTCGTCACGGTGCAGGCGCAGATCGCGCGGACCGAGCTGGGCGTCGAGCGCGTCGCCGTGCTGACGGCCGACACGCAGGTCGGCTCGGCCGGGTCAAGTTCCGCCTCGCGGCAGACGTACATGACCGGCGGCGCGGTCAAGGCGGCGTGTGAGGCGGTCCGAGCGCGGCTGCCGGCCGATCCACGGACGATGACCGCCGAGGAGCTGGGCCAGCTGCTCGGCGAAGACGCGATCGAGGAGACGGTCGAGTGGCACCACCGGGAGACGTTCCCGCTCGACGAGAACGGGCAGGGCGACGCGCATCTCCAGTTCGCGTTCTCAGTCCATCGCGCGATCGTCGACGTCGATCTCGAGCTCGGGCTGGTCCGAGTCGTCGAGCTCGCGACGGCGCAGGAGGTCGGAAGGGCGATGAACCCACAGGCGCTCGAGGGCCAGATCCAGGGTGGGACCGCGCAAGGGCTGGGATTAGCGTTGCTCGAGGAGATCCAGGTAAGGGACGGCAAGGTGCTGAACGCGTCGTTCACCGACTACCTGTTGCCGACGATCCTGGACATGCCGCCGATGCAGATCGAGATCCTCGAGCACGCCGACCCGGAGGCACCGTACGGTCTCAAGGGTGTCGGGGAGCCGCCGCACATCTCGACGCCGCCCGCGGTGCTCGCCGCGCTCCGAGCCGCGAGCGGTCGCGCGCTGAGGAGGATTCCGGTCCGTCCGGAGCACATCGTCGGCTTCGACCCCGAGCCGCTGGACGCGTCTCTCTCGCTGAGCGACCTCGGGGAGCTGTTCGAGCACTCGCCATGGGTGGCGGCGGAGGCATGGCGCCGTCGGCCGTTCGGCAGCGTCGCCGCGCTCGAGGACGCGCTCGAGACGTCGATGCGCGAGGCGCCCCAGGAGCGCCAGCTCGAGCTGATCAGGGCCCACCCGGAGCTCGCCGGCCGCGAGGCCGACGAGCACACCCTCACCCGTGAATCTGCGCGCGAACAGTCCTCAGCGGGGCTTGACAGTCTGACCAAGGACGAGCTCGAGGCGCTCCGGGGCCTGAACCGCTCTTATCGGGAGCGGTTCGGATTCCCGATGATCGTCTGCGTGCGAGAGCACACGAAGGAGTCGATCATCGCGTCGGGCACCGCCCGGCTCGAGCACTCGCGCGAGCAGGAGATCGAGATCGCGCTCGGCGAGATCGCGAAGATCGCGCGGCTGCGCCTGGCCGACCTACTCAAGGAGGCGTCATGAGGGCAATCACCACGCACGTGCTCGACACCTCGCGCGGGCGTCCCGCGGTTGGGGTGGCAGTGTTGCTCGAGCGTGAGTCGAATTCGGGCTGGCAGCCGGTTGGCCACGGCACCACCGACGCCGACGGGCGCGCGCGCGAGCTGCTCTCATCGGACCCCGAGGACGGGCACTACCGGCTGACCTTCGACACCGGCGCGTACTTCACTGCGCTCGGCGAGGCGGCCTTCTACCCCCAGGTATCGGTGACCTTTGCGGTCAGGAATGGGGAGGAGCACTGCCACGTGCCGCTCCTGCTCAGCCCGTTTGGATACAGCACCTATCGAGGGAGCTGACGGATGTCGATCGTTCTCAGTCAGGCCAGCTACGGAAAGTCCGAGATTCGGCTCGTCAAGGTCTCGCGCCGGGAGGGCGGTCACGACATCCACGACCTCACGGTGGACGTGAAGCTCGAGGGCGACTTCAAGGCTGCGTACGTAGCAGGAGACAACGCGGGCCTGCTCGCCACCGACACGATGCGCAACACCGTCTACGCGCTCGCAAAGGGGCGCCTGATCGACGACATCGAGACGTTCGGAGCCGACCTTGTAGGGCACTTCCTCGCCGCGGCGCCAGACGTCACGCGGGCCCGTGTGCACCTGGTCGAGCACCCGTGGGGGAGGCTCGAGATCGACGGCCGCCCGCACGAGCACGCGTTTCAGCGTGGGGCCGGCGGCGACCGCGTTGCGACCGTGATCGGCGGCGGCGGAGAGCCGCAGATCGAGGCCGGGATCGACGATCTGCTGGTGCTGAAGACCACCGGCTCGGGCTGGGAGGGGTTCCTGCGCGATCGGTACACGACGCTCCCGGAGACGTCGGACCGGATCCTCGCGACGGTGATCACCGCGCGATGGTCATATCGCGAGCGCGACGTGGACTTCGGAACCACGTGGTGCGAGGTGCGCGGGACGATCCTCGAGAGCTTCTGTGACCACTACAGCCCATCGGTCCAGTTCACGCTCAACCGCATGGGCACCGCCGTTCTGGAGGCGTGCCCGGAGGTTGAGCGGATCCGCTTCTCGCTCCCGAACAAGCACCATCTGCTGTTCGACCTGCAGCGCTTCGGCCTCGAGAACGAGAACGAGATCTTCCACGTCGCCAACGAGCCCTACGGGCTGATCGAGGGCACGGTCGAGCGCTCGCCGGCCTGAAACGGGTACTGGTGCTTCACACAGAGAGGGAGTAGCCTCGGTGCAGCCGTCCAAAGCGCACCGAGACTCGTGCGGCGGACAGCAGCTGTAGAGCGGAGCGAATTGTGCGGTCACAAGCTGGCCCCCTGATCCTGATCCGTCAGACACGGTTCAGTTCTATTAGGGGGATTTCCGTTGATACATGCAACGCGGTTCGGTCTGGCCACATTGGCGATTGCAACGGCGTTGGTCGCGCTGAGCACGTTCGCGCCTGCCGCGGGGGCGGGCGGCGCGGCTCGCGCGGCCACGGTCGCGGGCCGGGCGGACCTCCCGCCGATGGGGGCCTTGCTCGACACGGTGGCGGACGATCGCGGCACGATCACGCTCAACGGTGCGCCGGTGACCGGCACAGCGGACTCGACCAAACCGACGACGGAGGACTGCACCCCGGGCGCTCAAGGCGTTGGCTGCACCAACTACGCGTCCTACGCGGTGTTCAACCGCCAGACACTTCAGCTCGTTGCATCGGGCACCGTCGCCCCGAACATTCCGGGAACGCAGGACCTCCTGAAGCTAGCGGACACCTACGACAAAGCCCCGACGTACCTCATGGTCGTCAACGTGCAGGGCCTCAATGGCCACCCCGCGGATGGCAAGAAGCTGCTCGAGCGGCTCGGCGTTGCCACCGCGAGCGTCCGCGACCTTGAGAAAACGCCTCTCCCGTATCCGATCTCGATCGTCGGCGTTCCGGGTTCGCCGGCGGGCTCCGCGTTCATCTCCGACCATTTCCTCAAATGCGAGTGCGCCGCGGCGCGGCACCTGGCGAACATGTCCGGCTATCTGCGGTTGAACCCGGTGTCGGCAACTGGCGGGCATTTCGAGTTCGTCTTGGCCGACCAGGTCGCGTTCGACACCGACGCGAGTCCCGTGCCCTCGCAGATCACGATGAAGGTCGGTGACAAGACCTACGCACACGATGCGCCGACGAACGGCTCATCCGGGTTCTTCCTCGTGCGCCTCCACAGCCGCACGCTCGCGCTCGACCGCGACTTCTTCTACGTCACGAACAAACCCGATGGGTCGCAGGATCCATCCGAGGCTAAGCGAATGGCCGACGATCTGGCCTGGGCGTCGTCGACCAAGAACGACCATGGTGAGCTGCTCGTCATGCTGCAGGCGTTCGGCAAGCCGAAGGGCACGAGCCCCGGCTGGCTCGCGGCAGGGCGTGCGATCGCCAAGCTGGGAGGCAACGGCCAGGTATTCGCGCAGCTCAATCTCGGGGGCGTCGAGGAACGCCATCAGGGGCGTTTCGCGTTTGTCGCGCGCTCGGCGATGGACACCTTCGCGGCGGAGTCCAGCCAGTCGCTGACCGACCACCCCGAGGACGCCGTGCTGAGCGGCCTGCTCGCGCGCGGCCGCGACGATCAGTACGAGCCGCTGGCCGCCGGCCCGGTTGGTGGCGTCAACTTTGACCTCGTTCGGATCGTCAACCGTCCGACGGTGCCGGGCGGGGGATTTCCGCGTTTCGTGGGGGGACAGGCCGCCGCGGCGGAGTTCCTGGGTAGGAACCCGCACGCGATCGGAGTCTGCGATGCGACCGAGCTGACATGCGATGTGCGCAAGGAGTACTACCTGGACTACACCGCCGACTGGGCGACCATCCTCGCGCGACTCGGGCAGGCGAACTTGTGTGCTCCGGGCGGCGGCACCGACGCTGCCGGTACAGCCTTCACCCAAACCGATTGCAACGCAGCCCGCACGGAGTTCTTTGACGAGATCGGAGACCGCAACAAGGTCGAGCAGTACTTCGGTCCGAAGGGATTACAAGCGCCATTCCTCGGTGGCGGTGGCGCTGGAGCGATTGTGGACATCACGAAGCTAGCCAACGAGATCACCACAGCAGTTGACCCGCCCAAGGCGAACAACGCAGTCTCGGACACCCTTGGCCTTCTGAGCAACATCGCCAAGGTCGCGGCGTTCAGCGCCCTCGTCTGCCCACCGTGCGGACCCGTCGCCGGCGGGCTGACCGGCTCGTTCGCGATCGCCGCATATGCCACAAAGCAGAACGGCGGTGCGGACCTCATCGGCCCGAAGGTCGTTGCGAAGGCCGCCGATCTTGGGGTCGATCTATTCGACCGCTATCGCGCTGCCTCGTCCAACTTCACCACCGAGGCGATGATCATCATGAGCGACTGGAGCAAGCTGCGAGAGGTCGCATCAGCCGTCGACACGAAGAAGTGGCGCCTCGGCTACACGGCAACGGCCGAGGCGCAGATACGCCTGGCGACCAAGCAGGTCATTTACGAGGCACTGCTACCCGTCGCGTATCCGATCCTCTACGACCTCGGGACGGGCATCACCCACGCCGCATTTTGGAGGTGCATCGGCAACAAGGGCAACAAGACCCTGTTCCAGGACAGCGGCACAGGGACCGAAGTGTTCTGGAGGATGACCGATCCAAGCTTTCTGGGCGAGGATCATTTGATCGTCGTCGGTGCGCGGAATGCGCAGGGCCACCTGTCCGGCGCACGCATTCCCTCTCCGCCGGAGAATGTGACCGGGCCGCTGTTCCGAGACCCGGCCGAAGGAGGGATCGGTCTCTACAAGCTCGAGTTCTACTCGCCGCAGTACTTCCAATCGTTCCCCGGCTCGCCCCAGGTCTTTCAGCAGAGCGACGAGACATCAGGCGTCTTCAAAAAGGAGTACGGCTTCCACACCTGCGACTCGATGCCCGACCCGCCCGGCAACTCGGCATAGCAAGCGGGGTTCAGGAGAAGCTTGAGAGGAACTTGCGCTCTGTGCATCGTTTCGCAAGCAACCGTATTCCTCGTGGGTCCCAGGTGGGAGTTCACCCGGCTGCCAGCTTGACGACCTCCTGAGCACAGCCCCACGAAAGCGTTACTCCAGCGCCACCGTGCCCGTAGCAGTGGATGATCCGACCGACGCGCTCGACTCGAGGTCCGCCAAGACGCGCCGGACGCAGGCCGGCGTGCGCCCCAAGCAGCTCGGCTGAGGCGAGCTCGGGCACGAGCCTGCGAGCCCGCGTGAGCAGGAATTCGGTCTGCTCCGCGCGGACCGTGTCGTCCTCGTCCCCTCGCTCGCTGCTGCCGCCGACGACGCACAGATCCTCTCGAGGAAGCACGTAGATGAGTTGGTCCTGATCACACAGGCAAGGTGTGTCAGGCCGCGCGCGGACGTAGGCGACCTGACCTCGGTCGGCGATCATGTGGTGATCGTCAGCGAGCTCGCGCGCGCCGAGGCCGGTGCAGTTGACGACGAGACCGGGGATCTCCTCGAGTGAGGAGATCGCCGCCTGGGTGATCGCGAACGAGCGCAGCGTGTCGAGATGGCGGCGCATCGCGACGAGCGGGACGTTGCACAGCCAGCCGCGCTCGTAACCGGCAGGCAGCTCGTCCCGGCGAGCGGGGCGCGCGCGGTCCGAGCCGAGCGCCGAGAGCCACCATGGCTCCGCTTGCTGGAGATGGAGATACGGTCTCGAGGGGTGCCCTCGCCGTTCCAGCCAGGGCAGCGTGTCCATCGCCCAACGCAACACGTCGTCGCTGTCGCCGGATGCGTAGGGCAACCACAGGCCGCCGGCGACCTCCGAGACGGGAGCGGCGCGGCCGGCGACGACCGACACGCGATGGCCGGCCTCAGCGAGCGCGTGCGCGCACGTCAGACCGATCACACCTGCGCCTACGATCGTGACGGGCGGCTGGCGCTCCAAACCAGCCAAGCATTGTGCCGATTAGTTTTCGACGCCCGAGACGTCTTACTGCCATGACGACAACGCACATGCTTGAAACCGCAGAGGCCGACGTCGCCTACGACGTCCACGGCCCGCTGCCCACGGTCGACGGACGCCCGCCGCTGTTCATGATCGGTCAGCCGATGCAGGCCACCGGATTCGCGACGCTGGCGTCCCACTTTGCCGACCGCACGGTGGTCACCTACGACCCGCGCGGCCTCGGACGCAGCACGCGCAAGGACGGCCGAGTCGACAACGTTCCCGAGGTCCAGGCGGGCGACGTGCACGCCATCGTCGAGGCGCTCGGTGCGGGCCCGGTTGAGCTGTTCGCCAGCAGTGGGGGTGCGGTCACCGCGCTCGCGCTGGTGGCGGCCTATCCCGACGACGTGATCACCCTGGTGGCCCACGAGCCACCGCTGATCCCGGTGCTCCCCGACGCTGCGGCGGCCGAGCGTGCTCGAGCCGGGTTCCGCGACGCGTACGAGGCCGGCGGTGTCGGCGCCGGCATGGCGGCCTTCATCGCGATGACCTCGTGGCGAGGCGAGTACACCGACGAGTACTTCGCCCAGCCCATGCCGGACCCGGCCGCGTTCGGGATGCCGACCGAGGACGACGGCTCCCGCGACGACCCGCTGCTGTCAGAGCGCTCCTGGCCGATCAGCGGCTACCGGCCCGATGTCGACGCGCTGGCCGCGGCGCCAACGCGCGTCGTGATCGCCGTCGGCGAGGAATCACTGGACACCTTCACCGGGCGCACCTCGGTGGCCACGGCCGAACTGCTCGGCCAGCAGGCGACCGTGTTCCCGAGCCATCACGGCGGCTTCCTCGGCGGCGAGTCCGGATATGCGGGTCAACCCGAAGCCTTCGCGCGCAAGTTGCGCGAGGTCCTCGACGACGAGGGTTGATCGCCGCGGCTCACGAGAGGGACCATGGTGGTGACGGTCACAGGATCATCAGACTTCTTGTCAGCGCGACCCGGAAGGCGGAGCCTGTGAGCCATGAGCACTACATCGTTTCTGGGCGATAAGCCCGTCAATCGCATCGGCTTCGGTGCGATGCAACTCGCCGGACCCGGCGTGTTCGGCCCACCGAGCGACCCCGAGGGGGCCCGCGCGGTCCTGCGCCGCGCGGTGGCACTGGGCGTCGACCACATCGACACCTCGCAGTTCTACGGTCCGAACGTCGTCAACGAGCTGATCCGAGACGCGCTGTACCCGTACCCGGAGAACCTGAAGCTTGTGACCAAGGTTGGTGCCCGCCGCAACGATGGCGGCGGCTGGCTGCCGGCGCAAACGCCGGCCGAGCTGCGCGCGGGCGTCGAGGAGAACCTGCGTACGCTGCGAATCGAGCGGATCGCTGCGGTGAACCTGCGCCTGTTCGACGAGCACAACGCCGAAGGTCGGCTGGCCGAGCAGCTGGGCGCGCTCGAGGACCTCCGGCACGAGGGCAAGCTCGACCTCATAGGGATCTCCAACGCCAGCGCCGACACCGTTCGCCGCGCGCTTGAGCTCGTCGATCTCGCGTGCGTGCAGAACGCGTACTGCGTCGTCAACCGCGCCGAGGAGGACGCGCTGGCGCTGTGCGAGGAGCGCGAGCTCGCGTTCGTGCCGTTCTTCCCGCTGGGCTCGGCCTTCGCCGGCGGTCCGACGCAGCTGGCCGCCGACGCAGCGATCGCGGACGTCGCCGCACGGCGGGAGGCGACCCCCGCGCAGATCGCGTTGGCGTGGCTGCTGCACCGCTCCGAGCGGATCCTGCTGATCCCAGGTACCAGTTCGGTCAAGCACCTGGAGGAGAACATCGCCGCCGGCGAGATCGAGCTCGACGAGCGGGACATGCTGCAGCTGGAGGACGTCACCCACCTCGGCGACCCGATGGCCGCCGCCGAGCACTAGCGAGTCAGGGAGCCACGAGCGTGGCGAGCGCGGCGCGGGTCGCTGCGTCCGCTGGCGCGTAGATCGTGAGCCGGAGCTCAGGCGCCCCGGTGGGAACGGTCTGCGCGTGGTGCAGACGCAGGGTCCCCAGTTCTGGATGCTCGATCGTCTTGGTGCCGCGCTGAGTGTCGGTCACCTCGTGCTCACCCCACCATTCCGCAAACCACGGGCTACGCTCGCCCAGTTCCGCAATGAACCGTTCGTAGGCGGACTCGCCCGCGTGTTGGGCGTACTCGCTGCGAAAGCGGGCCACCACGTTGCGGGCCGTGGCCTCTCGCCCCGGGTTGGACCGCGCCGCGCCGGGCTCGACCAGCAGCAGCCACAACAGCGAGCGGCGCTCAGGCGACAGGTGATCAGGCGACCCGAACAACGCCGACGCCGCCGCATTCCAGGCCAGGATCCGGGTCATCGGGCCAAGCAGGTACGCCGGCGCCGGGTGCAACGCATCCACCAGCGAGACGAGCAGAGCGTGGCCGTCGTCGGCATCGTCGCCCGCCCCGGTCCCCGAGCCGACCGGCAGCGGCAGCTCCGTACGGGCCAGTGCGAACAGCGTCGCCCGTTCGGCGTTGTCCAGCCGCAGCGCCCGCGCCAGCGCATCGAGCACTTCCGGTGAGGGGTGGATATCCCGCCCCTGCTCGAGCCACGTGTACCACGACACCCCGACGCCCGCGAGCGCCGCCAGCTCCTCGCGACGCAGACCCGGCGTCCGCCGGCGGGCGCCGTCATCGGGCAACCCCACGTCAACCGGCGACAGCCGCGCCCGGCGCGAGCGCAGAAACGCGCGCAGCTCATCACGCCGCAGAGGTGAAGAGGCGATGGCCATCGGCGTCGACCAGCGACGGTAGCACTCGAGTGGCCCCAATCGGCGACGTTACCCCACCAGGGTGTTCCCGGCCGCCGTGGGGTGTGTTAGGTTGATTTTTTCATCGTCGGAAGGAGAAGTGATGAGAGGGGTCGGGCGCTTAGGGGCAGTTGCCAGCGCCGTAGCTGTGACTTTCGGCCTGGCGGCCTGTGGCAGCAGTAACACGAGTTCAAGCAGCACCAGTGCTGCCGCCGGCGGCGGCGCGAGCTCATCGAGTACGACGACTTCGACGTCGAGCGGGTCGGGCTTCAAGGTCGGGCTTGTGACCGACATCGGCGGGCTCAACGACCACGGCTTCAACCACCTGGCCTACGTGGGCCTGCAGGCAGCCGAGAAGCAGCTCGGGATCACGGGAACGGTCCTGCAATCGACGTCCGGCGCGGACTACGTCCCGAACCTGACGAAGCTGGCGCAGGCCGGCAACAACTTGGTGATTTCAGTCGGGTTCCTGATGGCGAATGCGACGGCGCAGGTCGCGAAGCAGTTCCCGAGCGTGCACTTCGCGATCATCGACAACGACGCGACGACGGAGCCGGGCAAGCCGAAGAACATCGAGGGACTTCTGTTCCGCGAGCAGCAGGCCGGCTACCTCGTCGGCTACCTCGCTGGTCTGTACGCGAAGTCGAAGGGCTTCAAGACGATCTCCAGCGTCGGCGGTCAGAAGATCCCGCCGGTCGACCACTACATCGCCGGCTACCAGGCGGGCGCGAAAGCCTCGGATCCCGGGATCAAAGCGCTGAACGGGTACTCCCAGGATTTCGTCGACCAGAGCAAATGCAAGCAGCTCGCGCTCAATCAGATCCAGCAAGGCTCGAAGGTCGTCTTCCAGGTCGCCGGAGCGTGCGGGCTCGGAGCACTGTCGGCCGCGCAGAACGGCGGCATCCAGGGCATCGGCGTCGACGCGGACCAGGCGTATCTCGGGTCCTACATCCTGAGCTCGGCGGAGAAGCGGGTCGACCTGGCGGTCTTCCATGCAATCCAGAACCTGAAGGCCGGCAAGTTCGCCGCCGGCAGCAACGTGTTCAACGACATCACCAACGGCGGTATCGGCTACGGCAAGATCGGCCCGGCCGGGACACCGTTCGCTGCGCAGGTCGCGAAGATCTACGCGCAGATGAAGGCCGGGAAGATCGCGAACATCCCGGACACGGTTCCGTAAGCCTCTGTGGCTGACGACGCGCCCTCGGCCCTCGAGCTGAGGGGCATCACGAAGAAGTTCGGCCCGGTCGTCGCAAACGACCGGGTCGACTTCGACGTGCGCAGGGGCGAGGTCCATGCGCTCCTGGGAGAGAACGGGGCGGGCAAGTCGACGCTGATGTCGGTCGTCTACGGCCTGTACAAACCGACCGAGGGCGAGATCGTTGTCGATGGGAAGCCCGTCGAGATCGACTCACCATCTGACGCGATCGCGCTCGGGATCGGCATGGTGCACCAGCACTTCATGCTCGTGCCAGTCATGACTGTGGCGGAGAACATCGTCCTCGGTCAGGAGCCGAGCCGCCGCGGGCTGCTCGATCTGAGGGCGGCGCGCGCCCGCGTGCACGACCTCTCCGGGCGGTACGGCCTCGCGGTCGACCCCGACGCCGTGATCGAGGACATTACGGTCGGCGCCCAGCAGCGCGTGGAGATCCTCAAGGCGCTCTACCGCAACGCGAAGATCCTCGTGCTCGATGAGCCGACGGCGGTGCTCACCGCGCAGGAGGTGCGCGAGCTCGTCGGCGTGATCAACCGTCTCAAGCAGGATGGCACCGCGATCGTGTTCATCAGCCACAAGCTCGGCGAGGTGCTTCAGGTCGCCGACCGCATCACGGTCCTCCGGCGCGGCAAGAAGGTCGACACCGTCAAGCGTGAGGGAGCCACCGAGCTCAGCCTCGCGCGTCTCGTCGTCGGCCGCGACGTGCTACTCGCGGTGGAGAAGACGCAGGTGAAATCGACGGCGCAGCCGCTCCTTACCGTGGAGGAGCTGACGGTGCTCGATGACCGCGAACTGACCGCGGTCGATGACCTCTCGCTGACGGTACGCGCCGGTGAGATCGTCGCTCTGGCGGGGGTCGACGGCAACGGCCAGCATGAGCTGGTGGAAGCGATCACGGGACTGCGTGCCCCCGAGTCCGGCCGGATCGTCGTCGACGGCGACGACATCACCGGCCGCGGGGTCCGCGCTGCCACCGAGGCCGGCATAGCGCACATCGCCGAGGACCGCCAGCTGCGCGGTCTCGTGCTGCCGTTCACGCTGACCGAGAACATCGCGCTGCGGGAGTACCGCAAGCCCGCGTTCAGCCTTCGTGGATGGCTCCGCCTCCAGTTCTGGAAGCAACTCGCCCAGCGGCTGCTGAAGGAATTCGACGTCCGAGGCGGCGGTCCGGATTCGTATGCGGCGTCGCTGTCCGGCGGCAACCAGCAGAAGGTCTGTGTCGCGAGAGAGATCGCGTCCGATCCGAACGTCCTGGTCGCGCATCAGCCGACGCGGGGTCTCGACGTCGGCGCGATCGAGTTCGTCCACCGCCGGCTGATCGCCGAGCGCGACAAGGGCCGCGCGGTGCTGCTCGTGTCGCTCGAGTACGAAGAGGTGCGCGCGCTCGCCGACCGGATCCTCGTGATCTACGAGGGTAAGATCGCCGGCGAGTTCCCGCCTGAGGCAACGGAGGAGCAGTTGGGGATCGCGATGACCGGTGGGCATAGCTCGCGCGCGCAGGCGGCGTCATGAGCTCCGGCGACGACAGCGGCCTCAGCCAGCTGGAAGACGAGCTCGAGGCAACGGCCGAGCAGGCGCCGGCCGCGGCTCTGACATCACCCGCCCGGCTGACGGCGTTTCGCCGCGGCCTTGGCGGCTTCTTCATCCCGTTGCTGACGACATTGATCGCGTTCCTCGCCGCAGGTGTGATCGTGCTGCTCACGGGCCACAACCCGTTCTCGACCTACAAGGCGATCTTCAACGGCACGGGACTCAACTGGCTGTTCCCATGGGTCGGCGGCTCGGAGCGCTCGACCGCGGCGTTCGAACTCCAGCAGACGCTGCTGATCGCGACACCGTTGCTGCTGACAGGACTCGCGGTCGCGTTCGCATTCCGCGCCGGTCTGTTCAACATCGGCGGTCAGGGCCAGTACACCGTCGGTCTGATCGCCGCGGTCTGGGTCGGCTCGTCGTTCTCCGGCATGCCCGCGGTGCTGCACATCATTCTCGCGATACTCGCCGCGGCGGCGGCGGGTGGCGTGTGGGCGGGCATCGCCGGCGCGCTCAAGGCCCTCACCGGCGCCAACGAGGTGATCTCGACGATCATGCTCAACTGGATCGCGATCTGGCTCGGGGTCTACCTGTTCCAGCTCGGAGGCCCGCTGCAGGATCCGCACCAGTCCTCCGTGCCCGTCTCGAGCACGGTCGTCGCATCGGCGAAGCTACCGGTCTTCTGGGGCAACCCCGCGCTCCAGGGGCTCGACATCGGGATCTTCATCGCTTTGGCCGGCGCCGTCCTGTTCGGAGCGCTGATCAAGCGCACGCGGCTGGGCTACGAGGTCCGGACGGTCGGCTTCAACCCGGAGGCGGCCCGCTACGCCGGCATGAACGTGGGTCGCAGCTACATCAAGGTGATGCTGATCTGCGGCGCCTTCGCGGGCGTCGCGGCGGCGCTCGACGTCCTCGGCTGGAAGTTCCAAGTCTTTACGAACGACATCCAGACGTCCCAGATCGGCTTCTACGGGATCGCCGTGGCGCTGCTGGGACGGAACTCGGCTGGAGGCACGGTCGGCGCTGCGCTGCTGTTTGGCGCGCTGATCACGGGTACGTCTGACCGCAACCTCAACCCGATGGTGTTCGACCCCACCCTCGCGCAGTACCTGACCTACATGATCGAGGGGTTGATCGTGCTGCTGATCTCGACGGACCTGATCACGCTCCGGCTGCTGAAGGGCGGGCGGCGCCTCAGTGTCGTGTGGAAGGGTCGGCGCTCCGCCGAAGAGGTCCCGGCGGCGGAGGGCAAGGCATGAGCGTCGGCACGATCGCCGTCAGGCAGTCGCAGCTCACCGAGCCAAAGCCGATCGGGATCGCCGGCCTCGTCCTGGGTGCGCTCGCGTGGGTGATCACGCTGCCTCCGATGGAGGTTCGGACTGTGGTGCCCTCGATCGTGCTCGCGGTGCTCGCCGTCGCGGCGGGCGCGGCGGCGACGGCGGGCGGCGAGCGCAAGATCGGGATCGGGGCGGTCGTGATCGCGGTGCTCGCCGTCGCGGGCGCGGTCGCGTCGCTGAAGTCCTCGCACGCGACGCTCGGCGCTGTCTTCGTCTGGTCCGCACTCGTCGCCGCGGCGCTCCGGTACGCGACGCCGCTGCTGTTCGCGGCCCTCGGCGGCGTCATCTCTGAGCGCAGCGGCGTGATCAACATCGGGCTCGAGGGCATGATGCTGATGGGCTGCCTGTTCGGCATCTACGGCGCCGACGTGCTCGGCTCGTGGGTTCTCGGCTTACTGGTGGCGATGGTGGCCGGCGGACTCCTGGCTCTGGTCCACGCGATCTTCTCGATCCACCTGCGCGCGAACCAGATCGTCAGCGGCACCGGGATCAACTTCCTCGCACTCGGGATCACTGGCTACTGGTTCACCCAGCACTATGGGCCGAACGGGACCCCGACGAACGTGTCGCAGGTCCCGAACGTCAAGCTGCCGCTGATCCAGCACGTCGGCTTCTTCGGCCAAGCGATCGGGGACGCCAGCCTGATGACCTGGATCGGGCTGGCGCTGGTGCCGGGGCTGACGTTCTTCCTGTTTCGGACCACCTGGGGTCTGCGCCTGCGGTCGGTCGGCGAGAAGCCGCGCGCCGCGGACACCGTCGGGCTCCCGGTGATTCGGATCCGCTACATCGCGGTCATCACCTCGGGAATGCTGGCGGCGCTCGGCGGCGCATATCTGTCGGTCGGGTTCGTCGGCTCGTTCAGCAACGACATGACCGAGGGCCGCGGCTTCATCGCGCTGGCGGCGATGATCTTCGGCAAGTGGAAGCCGTGGGGCGCGCTATGGGCGACGCTGCTGTTCGGGTTCGCGAACGCGCTCGCGGATCGGCTGTCGCAGCCGAACCCGACGCTCGGGACGCTGTTCGAAGCGCTGCCCTACGTGCTCACCCTTATCGCCGTGGCCGGGGTGATCGGCCGCTCGCGCGCGCCCGCCTCCGACGGCGTCCCGTACGTAAGGGAGTAGCTTCAAGCTGATGGCGGTCGCACGGCTCTCCCTGACCAGCTTCGCCGACGGGGAGGTCCGCCTCAGCGATGAGGTGGAGCTCTACCAGCGGACCTACACGACCCTTCTGCGCTCGAGCGGCGAGACACACCTGCGCGTACTCGAGTCATCGCACCGCGCGATGGGCTCGAGCCTGCACCCGCTCGCCGCCAGTGACGAACTCGACCTCGGCGCCTTCATCTACGCGGTCCGCCGTCTGCCCGACGGGATCGTCGGCGCCGAACTCGTCGTCATGGGTCAGGACGTCGAGGACCTGATCGCCGGCGGCATCCCGGTCGAATCATGGGAGGAGGCCGAGGCGCCCGCTCGGCGGCGGCGTTGGTACGACAGCGGCACCGGCACGCTCGCGGTGTTGATGGCGAGCGCGTCGGATGTCGACGATCTGGTGCCGACGCTGGTCGCGTTCCAAATCGAGTGGAACAAGATGCGGGTCCGGCTGCGGGCCGCGGGGCTGTCGCGAGACGAGCGCGTGTCCGCCGAGGTGCTGGCGGGCGAGCTCGGAGGCGGCGCCGAGGACTGGGATCGCCTGCGCGATGGCTGGGGCGAGCAGTTCGGCGAGCGGATGCGCCTGATCGAAGATCAACGGCTGTCGCTCCGGGTGAGGATGCTCGGCGGCACGAACACCGGCTACTCGCGGCTGACGCGGCGGTGGTGGGCACCCGTGAGCGCGGCGCTCGACCCCGAGGGCTCGGTCACCGAGCGGCCGCTGTACTTCGTCTCCTCCAACACGCACAGCCTGATCAACATCGTCACCGGTATCGCCCGCGAGCGCGAGCCCGAGCTGGTCGCGTTCGTCGAGGCGATGGACGACGACGACATCCTCAGCCAGGAGCTGACCGCTTTCCGAGCGGGCAAGACCGAGGGCTCGTGGGAGAACTTCCTGTACTTCGTCGCCCGCCGCTACTTCTCGGCGCGCGGATCGCAGGGCACGGCAGAGCGCCGCGCCGCCGAGCAGGCCAACGGCGTCACGCACCTGCGGTCGAAGACGGCGCTCCGGGTGCCGGCGCAGGTCATGCCGCTGGCCGGGCTCGACGTGTCCGCGCTCGATCCGCGGCTCGGCGAAGTGGACGCCTCGGCGCTGGCCGCCAGCGACGCGGTGATCGTCAACATCGACTACCCGCTCGGCGTCGCGGCCTACAACATCCTGCGCGAGATCACGGTCGACCGGACCGCCCTGCGGGGTGTCTACGTGCTCGGCAAAGCCGCGACGCTGAACGCCGATGTCGGCGACGTGATGATCTCAAGCGTCGTCCACGACGAGCACTCGGGCACGACCTACTGGCTCGACAACGCGTTCGTCGTCGACGACCTGGCGATCGATCTGCGGTTCGGGACGGGGCTGGACAACCAGCGCGCGGTCACGGTCAAGAGCACGTTCCTGCAGAACCGCTCCTACCTCGACTTCTACTACCGGGAAGCGTTCACGGTCGTCGAGATGGAGGCGGGGCCGTTCTGCAACGCCATCTATGAGATCGCCGACGCCGATCGCTACCCCGTCGGCGAGGCCGTCAACTTTTCGAAGCTGCCAATCGATCTCGGGGTCATCCACTACGCCTCCGACACCCCGTACACGCAGGCGCGCACGCTCGGCGCCCAGGGCCTCGACTACTACGGGATGGACTCGACGTACGCTTCGTCGCTCGCGATCGTGCGCCGGATTCTGCGGCTCGAAGGGGCGCTCGCGGAGCCCGAAGCCGCTAGGCGCCGATCGGGTGCCACGCGGTCTTGAGTTCGCATACGGCGTCGATCCGCTCGAGCGCATCGCCGACCGCCGCGTCGTAGCTCGTCACGGCCGCGCCGTGGCGCACCCGCTTGATCGTCTCCGATGCGAGCCGGTCGAGCTCCGCTGCCAGCTCGGGCTCGCCCGCCGCGTCGACGATCGCATTCAGGTCCCGGTGCCCGCCGAGCGCCGGCGCGAGCTCTCCCCGCCGGCCGGAGAGCAGGTTCACGACACCCGCCGGGATGTCGGCGACGCCGAGCACCTCGGCGAGGTCGAGACCGGCCAGTGGGTGGCGCTCCGATAGGACCGCCACCACCACGTTGCTGGCCGCGAGCGCCGGCGCGATCTCCGCCACCAGGCCGAGCAGGTCCGGCTCGTCCGGGGCGATGACGCCCACGACCCCGGTCGGCTCGGGGACGGAGAACGACAGGAACGGCGCCGCGACCGGGTTGATCCCGCCGAGCACGGCGTGGAACTTGTCCGTCCAGCCTGCGTAGTGGAGCAACACGTCGACCGCGGCACCGGCCTGCGCCGGATCGAATCGGTCCGCATCCGATTCGAGCGCCTCGGCCGCTCTGTACAGGATCTGGCCGCGGTTGTAGGCGGTCCGGGCGGCCCACGGGCCTGCCGCCTTGCGCGCGGCGGCGACCGCATCGCGGACGTCCTTGCGCGAGGCACGCGGGATGTTGTGGGAGCCCGCGCGGTCGTAGCGCCCGGACTCCGAGCGCACGAACGCGCCACCGATCCAGAGCTTGTACGTCTTGCGGACTTCGAGACGGTTCATCGAACCACCCGGAGGTACGGGCGCAGCCCGGCCGGGCCGCCCTCGCGCCCGAACCCCGACTCCTTGTAGCCGCCGAACGCCGCCGTCGGGTCGAAGTGGTTGTAGGTGTTCTGCCAGACGACGCCGGCCTTGAGCGCGCTCGCGACCTCGAATGCCTTGGCGCCCTTGTCGGTCCAGATCCCGGCCGCGAGTCCGTAGCGCGAGTTGTTGGCCTTCTCGATCGCCTCCGCTTGGGTGCGGAAGCTGAGCACCGAGACGACCGGGCCGAAGATCTCCTCGACCGCGATCCGGTGAGCGGGGGAGACGTCGGTGAACAGCGTCGGCGCGAACCAGTAGCCGCGCTCGGGCAGCTCGCATGCGACCGTCCGGCGCTGCGCGCCCTCGTCCTCGCCGGCGGTGACGAGCGTCTCGATCCGCTGCAGCTGCTCGGCCGAGTTGATCGCGCCGACGTCGGTGTTCTTGTCGAGCGGGTCTCCGATCCGCAACAGGCCCATCCGCCGCCACAGCTTCGCGACCACCTCGTCGAGCACGCTCTCCTGGATCAGCAGCCGCGAGCCGGCGCAGCAGACGTGGCCCTGGTTGAAGAAGATCCCGTTGACGATCCCCTCGACGGCCTGGTCGAGCGCCGCGTCCTCGAACACGATGTTGGCCGACTTCCCGCCGAGCTCAAGACTCAGCTTGGTATCGCGACCCGCCAGGGCGGCCTGGATATCACGTCCGACGGCGGTCGAGCCGGTGAACGCGATCTTGTCGATCCCGGGAGCGCGCACCAGCGTGGCCCCCGCGGCCCCGTCGCCGGGAAGGATCGTGACGACCCCCGGCGGCAGCTCGGCCTCCCGGCAGATCTCGGCCAGCATCAGCGCCGTCAGCGGCGTCGTCTCGGCCGGCTTGAGGATCGCCGTGTTCCCGCACGCGAGCGCCGGCGCGAGCTTCCACGCGGCCATCAGCAGCGGGAAGTTCCACGGCACGATCTGGCCGACGACCCCCAACGGCGCGACCTCGCGCGCGTTGACGCCGTAGCGGAGCTTGTCCGCCCAGCCGGCGTAGTGGAAGAAGTGGGCGGCGGCGAGCGGGATGTCGACGTCGCGTGACTCACGCAGCGGCTTGCCGCCGTCAAGCGTCTCCACGACCGCCAGCTCGCGAGCGCGCTCCTGGATCAACCGCGCGATCCGGAACAGGTACTTGGAGCGCTCGAGCGCCGGGAGCGCCGCCCAACCCGGGTGCGCGGCGCGCGCGCTCGCGACCGCTCGGTTGACATCGTCTGGACCGGCCCACGCGACCTCGGCGATCGGCTCCTCGGTCGCTGGGTTGATGCTCGGGACGTAGCGGGCGTCCGCCGGCTCGCGGAAGTCGCCGTCGATGAACAGCCCGTAGCGATCCTGGAGCCGGACGTGGTCGGCGGACTCCGGCGCGGGCGCGTACTCCCAAACAATGCTCGTACGGCTCTCGATGCTCATTCGCGCGAGAAGTCCTCCGGGCGGCCGTAGCGCCCGGTCTCGGTCTTGCTGTACTGCATCAGCAGGTCGTTCAGCACCGACGAGGCGCCGATCCGCAGGCGATCCGGCGTCAGCCACTCGTCGCCGAGGGTCTCCTTGACGAGCACGAGCCGGTGCAGCGCGGCCTTGCTGGTCGAGACGCCACCGGCGGCCTTGAAGCCGACGACCCGGCCGCTGCGCTCGACGTAGTCGCGAAGCGCCTCGAGCATCACCAGGCAGACGCCCGGCGTCGCGCCGCTCGCCGCCTTTCCGGTCGAGGTCTTGATGAAGTCGGCGCCGGCCTCCATCGCCAGCATCGATGCGTGGCGGACGTGGTCGTAGGAGCCGAGCTCGGCGGTCTCGAGGATCACCTTCAGGTGTGCGTCGCCGCACGCGTCCTTGACCCGGACGATCTCCTCCTGCACGCGCGAGTCCTCGCCGGCTAGGAACGCCTCGCGCGAGATCACCATGTCGATCTCGTCCGCGCCGGCGGCGACGGCGTCCTCGGTGTCACGGAGCTTGGCCTCGAGTGAGATCTGGCCGGCCGGGAAGCCGGTTGCAACCGACGCCGTGCGGACGCCCGTCCCGTTCAACGCCGATCGCGCCACCGCCACCAGCGCGGGGTAGACGCAGACCGCCGCGACCGAGGGGATCTCGGGCATCGTCGGCGAAGGACAGACCGCCTTCGCGCACAGGTGCCTGACCTTACCCGCCGTATCGGCACCCTCGAGCGTCGTCAGATCGAGCACCGAGACGGCGAGCTGGATGCCCTGCTGCTTGGCGCTCGTCTTGATCGAGCGTCTGCCGAGCTGCGCTGCGCGCTCCTCCACGCCCACTCGGTCCACGTGTGCCAGGCGGCGACCCATGATGCGAGGCTAGCGCGGCGCTGGTAATGATTGCCAGATATCTCGTGCTGCCGTGATCGTGATGGATGCCTGTGGAGTCGGGGCGTTGCCCGACGCGGCGTCCTACGGAGACGAGGGGACGAACACGCTCGGGCACCTGGCCGAGCTCGCCGGAGGTCTACATCTGCCGACGCTGCAGGCGATGGGACTCGGCTCGATCGTGCCGCTGATGGGGGTGCCCCCCTCGCCAGCTCCGGTGCTCCACGGTCGGCTCGCGCCGCGCGGGCCGGGGAAGGAGTCGGTGACGGGACACTGGGAGCTGATGGGCGTCGTCGTCGACCGCGCGCTGCCGACGTATCCGGACGGCTTCCCGCCGGACGTTGTGCAGGCGCTTGAGCGTGCGACCGGACTCCGCTTCTGCTGCAACCGCCCGTACAGCGGAACGGTCGTACTCGACGACTACGGCGAGCACCATCTGTTGACCGGTGAGGTGATCCTGTACACGTCGGCCGACTCCGTCCTGCAGCTGGCGGCGCACGTCGACGTGCTGCCCGAGCCGTCCCTGTACGAGGCCTGCTTGGCGGCCCGCGGCGTGATGCACGGTGAGCACGCCGTCGGGCGGGTGATCGCGCGGCCGTTCGACGGGCGGCCGGGTGCCTGGCGACGGCGTTCCGGGAGGCGCGACTTCTCGCTGCCGCCGCCCTCACGCTCCTACCTCGAAGAGCTGCAGGCGGCGGGCATGCCGGTGCACGGGGTCGGCAAGATCCACGACCTGTTCGCGGGCGTCGGCATCGACGTCAAGCATCCGGCGGCGACGAACGCGGAGGGGATCGCGTCGACCACGGGGCTGCTGCGCGAGCTCCCCGACGGGCTGATCTTCGTCAACCTCGTCGAGACCGACCAGGTCTACGGCCACCGTCATGACGTGAGTGGCTTCCATGACGCGCTACGGGCGATCGACGCGGCCGTCGCCGACTGGCTCGGGCTGCTGCGCCACGACGATCTGCTCGTGCTGACCGCTGATCACGGCGTCGATCCGGCGACGAACCACACAGACCACACGCGCGAGTACGCGCCGCTGCTGGCGCGGTTCGCGGGCGACGGTGGGCGCCGCCACGACGGCGCGCTGGCGGACGTCGGCGCGAGCGCGTTCCGGTGGCTCGCGGGCGGCGACGTTCCGGAGCTGCCCGGGACGCCATTCACTACGCTGGCTGAACGATGAAGCGAATTGTCGTCTTCTGCGGTTCGAGCCCCGGCCGCCTCCCCGAGTACGTTGCCGCGGCGACCGCTCTCGGCCGCCTGCTCGCAGAGCGCCGGATCGGTGTGGTCTACGGGGGCGCCAGCATCGGCATGATGGGCGCCCTCGCCGACGGCGCGCTCGCGGCCGGTGGCGAGGTGATCGGCGTGATCCCGCGGCGGCTGCTCGAGGCGGAGATCGCGCACGCCGGCCTGACCGATCTGCACGTGCCCGAAACGATGCACGAGCGCAAGGCACTGATGGCCGAGCTCTCGGACGCCGTGATCGCCCTGCCCGGTGGCACCGGAACGCTCGACGAGCTGTTCGAGATGTTCACTTGGAGTCAGCTCGGGATCGTTCGCAAGCCGATCGGACTGCTCGACGTCGCCGGCTACTGGGAGGGCCTGCTGGCGTTCCTCGACCACATGGTCGCGGAGCGCTTCATTCGGCGCGAGCACGTGGACACGCTGCTCGTCGAGAGCGACGCGGCGATGCTGCTCGACCGCCTGCATTCCTTCGAGCACGTCGCCCGCGACAAGTGGCTCGACCGTACTGACGCCGGTCAGAGCGTGCCGAACACGCGGTCGCCGGCGTCCCCGAGACCGGGCCGGATGTAGGCGTTCTCGTCGAGCTCGCGGTCGACCGCGGCGGTCCAGATCCGCACGTCCGGGTGGGCGGCCTGGACGGCCTCGATGCCCTCGGGCGCCGCGACCAGGCAGACCAGCTCGAGCTGCCGGGCTCCCGACTCCACGAGCCGCTGCAGCGCGCGCACGGCGCTGCCGCCGGTCGCGAGCATCGGGTCGAGCACGTACACGCGGGCATCGGGCAGCCCTGGCGGAAGGCGCTCGAAGTAGTCGACCGGCACATGGTCCTGCTCGTCGCGCTGGATCCCGAGGTGCCCGACGCGGGCGTCGGGCAGCAGCCGCAGAAAGCCTTCGACCATCCCGAGCCCGGCGCGCAGCACCGGGACGACCGCGACTTCGTCGCGCACACGCAGGCCGCGCGTGGACTCGAGCGGCGTTGCGATCTCGACCTCCCTGACCGGCAGCTCCCGCGCGACCTCGACCGCCATGATCGCCGAGCACTCGAACAGCGCCTGGCGGAACGCCCCGTGCGGGGTGGCGCGGTCGCGCAGAACCGTTAGGCGGTCGGCTAGCACTGAGTGCTCGATCACCGTCACCAGTTTGGCCACCACGCGACTCTATCCCGATAGGCTCGGATCGGTGCGCAAGAACGTCGAGTTGAAGGCACGGATCGCCGACCCCGACGAGACCGCGGCGCGGTGCATCGCGCTCGGGGCCGAGGACCGTGGGGTGCTAGTCCAGCGGGACACGTACTTCGCCGCCCGCCGCGGCCGGCTGAAGCTCCGTGAGGACAGCGAGCGGGGCAACGAGCTGATCGCCTACTTCCGGCTCGACGGTCCTGAGCCCGACATGAGCGCGTACATGCTGGTCCCGACCGACGAACCGACGGCGCTGAGCGCGGCGCTCGATGCTTCGCTCGGCACGGTCGTGGTGGTTGCCAAGCGCCGGCGGCTGTTCTTCCGGGAGAACGTGCGAATCCATGTTGACGAGGTCGAGGGGCTGGGAAGCTTCGTGGAGCTCGAGGCGCTCGTCGAGCCCGACGGGGCCGAGGCCGCGCAGGAGCGGGTCACGCGGTTGCGCACCGAGCTCGCGATCGACGATGCCTCGCTCGTCGCCGGCGGCTACTCCGACCTGCTGCTCTCTGAACCGGAGGCGTTGCTGCGCGCCGCTGACGTGGCGATGCGCAACGCGTACGCGATCTACTCGGAGTTCAAGGTCGGCGCCGCGGTCCGCGCGGCGAGCGGCGCGATCTACTCGGGTGCGAACGTCGAGAACGTCGCCTACCCGCAGAGCGCGTGCGCCGAAGCGTCGGCGCTCGGCGCCCTCGTCACCGCCGGCGAGACGCGGATCACCGCCGTCGGGGTGGTCGCTGAGAAGGTCGAGCGGTGCCCGCCGTGCGGTGGCTGCCGGCAGCGTCTGGCCGAGTTCGGCGCGCCCGAGACGCCGGTCTATCT
Source organism: uncultured Solirubrobacteraceae bacterium (assembly GCA_963712675.1). GTDB lineage: Bacteria > Actinomycetota > Thermoleophilia > Solirubrobacterales > Solirubrobacteraceae > Palsa-465. The sequence goes on along the minus strand of CAVQJF010000006.1, from coordinate 10,177 downwards.
GGGGCGCCCGGGCGCGGAGCCGTACACAACGACTCTGGCCGAGCTGCTCCCGGGGGCGTTCGGACGCGAAGAGCTCGGCCGGTGAACGACGCGGGGTCGGTGCTCGCCGGACGCGGATCGGCGCAGCCGCGCGTCGGGATCGTGCTCGGCTCGGGTCTCGGCGCGGTCGCCGAGGCCGTGACCGAGCCGGTGATCGTCGGCTACGAGGAGCTGCCCGGCTTTCCGCAGCCGACCGTGGCGGGGCATGCCGGACAGGTCGTGCTCGGGCGGATCGGCGGCGTTCCGGTCGCGGTGCTCCAGGGGCGGGCGCATCTGTACGAGGGCGGCCACCTCGACGCCCTGCGGGTCCCCGTCCGCGCTCTGCGGGCCGCCGGCGCCGAGATCCTCGTGCTGACCAATGCCGCTGGGTCGCTGCGTCGTGACGTCGGACCAGGCCGGCTGATGGCGATCACCGATCACATCAACCTGTCCGGTGTCAACGTCCTCGCGGGGCCCAACGACGAGGCCGTCGGCCCCCGGTTTCCGCCGATGCGCGATGCGTATGACCCATCGTTGCTCGCCTCGCTGCGCGAGACAGCGGCCGAGCTCGAGATCCCGCTGGCCGAGGGCGTCTACCTGGCGGTCAGCGGCCCGAGCTTCGAGACCCCGGCCGAGATCCGCGCATTCGGCATCCTCGGCGCGGACGCAGTCGGCATGTCGACCGTCCACGAGACCACCGTCGCGCGGCACTGCGGCATGCGGGTCGCCGCCGTCTCGGCGATCACGAATTTCGCCGAGGGCCTGGGCGACGAGCCTCTGTCGCACGAGCAGACATTGCGCGACGGTGAGCGCGCGGCCGGCGATCTGACACGCCTGTTGCTCGGGTTCCTGCAGCGGATCGGGGCCGATGCTGACGGCTGAGCTGATCCGACGAAAGCGCGACGGAGGCGAGCTGTCGGCCGCCGAGATCGAGCAGCTCGTGACGGGCATCACCGACGGCACCGTCACCGACGCGCAGGTCGGCGCGCTCGCGATGGCGATCGTGTGGCGCGGGATGGCCGCGGCGGAGCGCGTGGCGCTAACCGATGCGATGACGCGCTCCGGCGACGTGCTCGAGTGGAGCGACGCCGGCCTCCCCGGCCCGGTCCTCGACAAGCACTCCACCGGAGGGGTCGGCGACAAGGTAAGCCTGCTGCTCGCGCCGATCGTGGCGGCGTGCGGCGGCGCGGTCCCGATGATCTCGGGCCGCGGCCTCGGCCACACGGGTGGCACGCTCGACAAGCTCGAGGCGATCCCCGGCTACGACGTCGCTCCTTCCGCCGAACGCCTGCGCGCGGTGGTCACCACGTGCGGCTGCGCGATCGTCGGCCAGACCGCTCGCCTCGCCCCCGCCGACCGCCGCCTGTACGCCGTTCGGGACGCCACCGGTACCGTTGAGTCGATCCCGCTGATCGTCGCCTCGATCCTCTCCAAGAAGCTCGCCGCGGGCCTCGACGCGCTCGTGATGGACGTCAAGGTCGGATCGGGCGCGTTCCTCCCAGATCTCGAGCGCGCGCGCGAGCTGGCGGGGGCGATCGTCGAAGTCGCTCGCGGCAACGGCATGCCCACGGTGGCGCTGCTGACCGACATGAACCAGGTGCTCGGGCGCACCGCCGGCAACGCGGTCGAGGTGCGCGAAGCGCTCGATCACCTGACCGGCGCGGCGAGCGACGCGCGCCTGCGCGAGGTCACGCTCAGCCTGAGCGCCGAGCTGCTCGTGCTCGGGGGCGTGCACGCCGATATCGTCAGCGCCCGAGCGGCCGCCGGCGCCGCGCTGGACGGCGGCGTCGCCGCGGAGCGCTTCGGCGCCATGGTCTCGGAGCTCGGCGGCCCGGGCGATCTGGTGCAGGCGCCGGACCGGCATCTGCCTGAGGCGCCGGTGATCCGTGAGGTGACCCCGGCCGAGCCGGGCGTCGTGAGCGAGGTCGACGTCCGCGCCGTCGGGGTGTCGATCATCGCCCTCGGCGGCGGCCGGGCGCGCGAAACGGATGCGGTCGACCACGGCGTCGGTCTGACCGAGGTCGCCGCGCTCGGCGAGCGGGTCGGCCCCGGCGAGCGGCCGCTTGCGATCGTGCACGCGCGCGACGATCAGAGCGCCGAGCGCGCCGCCGGCGAGCTGCGCGCCGCGTTCGTCCTCGGCGACGGCCCGGCGGAGCGTCCGGTGGCCGTGATCGAGCGGCTCGGCTGATGCACGCGCTGGCGAAGGCCGAGCTCCACGTCCACCTGGAGGGAACGGCTCCGCCCGCGCTCGTGCGCCGGATGGCCGAGCGCAACGGCGTCCGCCTGCCCGACAGGCTGCTGAGCGCCGACGGCCGCTTCCGCTATACGGACTTCCTGGACTTTCTCAACACGTACGACCTCTCGGCGAGCGTGATCCGCACCGGGCGGGACTATCGCGACATCACCTACGAGTACCTCTGCGGCTGCGCCGAGGAGGGCGCGATCTACGTCGAGCTGACGGCCTCGCCGGATCACGCGCGGGAGGTCGGGCTGAGCGACGAAGCGCACCTCGACGGGATCGCCCAGGGGATCGACGACGCGCGCCGCGACCATGGGATCGAGGGCCGGATCCTGATCTCCGCGGTCCGGAACTTCGGCGTCGAGAAGGCGATCGCCGTCGCCCACCACGCCGCCGAGCGGCCGCACCCGTACGTGGTCGGCTTTTCGATGGCGGGCGACGAGGCCGGATTTCCCGCCACGGATTTCGCCGAGCCGTATGCGATCGCCGCCGCGGCCGGGCTCGGGTGCACGATCCACGCCGGCGAGTGGGCCGGCCCCGAGAGCGTGCGCGCCGCACTGACCCTGCCGGTCACGCGGATCGACCACGGCGTCCGCGCGATCGAGGATCCGGTGTTGGTGGCGGAGCTCGCCGAGCGCGGGATCGTCCTCAACTGCTGCCCCACGAGCAACGTCGTGCTCGGGGTCTACGACGACTATGAAAGCCACCCACTGCCGACGCTCAGGGCCGCCGGTATCGGGGTCACGCTCGGCTCCGACGACCCGCCCTACTTCGGTGCGACGATCGGCGGCGAATACGAGCTGTGCGCGGAGCGCATGGGCCTCAGCGAGCAGGATCTCCGGGAGATCACCGGCACCGCGATCGATGCCGCATTCTGCGACGAGGAGCTCAAGGCCGCCCTCCGCGCGCGCCTCTAATAATGTCGGCCGCGTGCGGATAGCGACCTGGAACGTCAACTCGGTCAAACAGCGGCTGCCGCGACTGCTCCCCTGGCTGGATCAGCGGCGTCCGGACATCGTCTGCCTGCAGGAGACCAAGCTGGCGGACGCCGCGTTCACGCAGCTGCTCGGCGAGGCGCTGGCAGAGCGCGGTTATGAGTTCGCGATCCACGGCGAGCCGGCGTGGAACGGGGTCGCGATCCTCTCGCGCGTGGGCGTCGAGGATGTGGTGGCGGGAATCCCCGGAGGCCCAGGCTTTCCGGATCCCGAGGCGCGGGCGGTATCGGCCACCTGCGGAGGGGTCCGGGTGGTCTCGGTGTACGTACCGAACGGCCGGACCCCCGACTCCGACCACTATCGCTACAAGCTCGAGTGGCTGGCTGCGCTGCGCGAGATGCTCGCCGCCGGGCCGCCGGAGCTCACGGTCTGCGGCGACATGAACATCGCGCCGACCGACGAGGACGTCTTCAGCCCGGAGGCATACGAAGGTCACACGCACGTGACCGCCCCCGAGCGCGCGGCGCTCGCGGAGCTGGAGGCGCTCGGCCTTCACGACGTCGTCCGCGATCGGTGGCCGACGGAGCGCGTGTTCAGCTACTGGGACTACCGGGCCGGAATGTTCCACCAGGACCTCGGGATGCGGATCGATCTGATCCTCGCCAGCGGGCAGGTCGCCGAGCGAGTCCGCGCGGCATGGGTGGACCGCCAGGCGCGCAAGGGCAGCGGACCGAGCGACCACGCGCCCGTGATCGTCGACCTCGACGAGGCCCCCGACGGCGACATCGGGCCCGTCGTGCCGCCGCCGTCCGCACCCGTGGCACGGAACGCGAAGGCGAAGCTGCCGCAGTCGGCGCTGATCCCCGAGGACAGCTGAGCTCGCGTGCGGATCCTGGTGACCGGGAGCGCGGGCCATCTCGGCGAGGCGCTGATGCGCGTCCTCGGCGAGCGCGGCGACGAGCTTGTCGGGCTCGACGTCCTCCAGTCGCCGTTCACGACCGCCGTCGGCTCGGTCGCCGACCGCTCGTTCGTGCGGCGACACGTCGAGGGCGTCGACGCGGTCATCCACGCCGCCACGCTGCACAAGCCGCATGTCGGCTCCCACGCTCGCGCCGAGTTCGTCGACACGAACATCACGGGCACGCTGAACCTGCTCGAGGAGGCCGTCGCGGCCGGCGTCGGTCGGTTCGTGTTCACGAGCACGACCAGCACCTTCGGCCGCGCGCTCACGCCCGGGGAGGGTGAGCCGGCCGCGTGGATCACCGAGGACGTCGTCCCGATCCCGCGCAACATCTACGGCGTCACGAAGACAGCCGCCGAGAACGTCTGCGAGCTGATCCGGCGGGATCACGGGTTGCCGTGCGTGATCCTGCGGACCTCCCGCTTCTTCCCCGAGCCCGATGACCGCGATGAGTTCCGGATCGATTACGAGATCCTCAACCAGAAGGTCAACGAGCTCCTCTACCGGCGGGTCGACCTCGAGGACGTGGTCGGCGCCCACCTGCTCGCGCTCGACCGCGCCCCGGAACTCGGGTTCGGCCGGTACATCATCAGCGCTACGACGCCGCTGACGCGGGACGTCCTGGGCGAGGTGCGCCATGACCTTCCGGCGGTCGTGCGGCGTCTATTCCCGGAGTACGAGGAGATCTTCGCCGCGCGCGGCTGGCGGATGCTGCCGTCGATCGACCGGGTGTACGTCAACGCCCGCGCGCGGGACGAGCTCGGCTGGGCTCCGGTTTACGACTTCGGCCACGCGCTCCGCCGGTTGGCGGACGGCGCCGACCCGCGCAGCGAGCTGGCCCGTGCCGTCGGCGCCAAGGGCTACCACGCCACGACCACCGGCGTCTACACGACCCGGTGATCGGCTGATGGGGGAGGTGGCTCAGCGGTTCGGGCCAAGGGTGATTCGGCTGATACCCGCGACGCTCCGGCCGGCCCTCGCCAGGATCCACCGACCGCTCGCACGAACTCTCGCCGCCACGAAGTACCGGCGGAAATACGGCGGTCGCTTCGTTTCGAGGATCGACGGTGAGGATGACCTCCTCCACTACGGGCTCGACGCCGTCAGCGCGGTACCGGCCTTCCGCTACTACCACGCGGCGCGGGGCTATTTCGCGGGCGGTGAATGGAACGTGGCCGAGGTCGAGGAGGTGCTCGGCGACGTCGGTTTCTCGCTCCGCGAAGCTGGGTCCTTCCTGGAGTTCGCGTGCGGGTACGGCAGGCTGACCCGGCACTTCGTGCAGAGGATCGACTCGGCGAAGATCACGGTGTCGGACATCGACCGCCGGGCGGTCGACTTCGTGAGGGAGACGTTCGGGGTCGGCGGGTTCTATTCGGCGAAGGCGGCGGAGGAGTTGACCCAGGAAGGCCGCTACGACCTGATCGTCGTCGTGTCGCTGTTCAGTCACCTCCCGATAGAGGACTGGGGGCCCTGGCTCAAGCGGCTGAGCCAGATGCTCAACGCCGATGGCCTGCTGTTGTTCTCCACGCACAACTTCAGCGACGCCGACGAGAGGGATTTCCAGATCAAGGCTGAGGGCTTCCTCTACAGGGAACAGAACGAGACACGCGGTCGTCTGGACGTCGAGCAGTACGGGGCGGCGTACGTCAGCGATGCGTACGTCGAGCGGGTCGTGTCTGAGAGTTCTGCGGGCAGGTTGCTCAAGTACCGGCCGCACGTGTTGATGGGCGGCCAGGACGCCTACGTCCTCCAGCGCGGCACCGAGGTCAACTGAGGTTTGGGGTGTCGCGAGGGCAGTCCCGCCCACTCCGGGAGCGTCGGTCCTACCGCGTCTCAGGCGCGAAGGCCGTGATCACCTGCTCGACCTTGGCTTTGGCCGCCGACATCCCGAGCGTCGCCATTTCAAATGCGGTTCGCGTGCCGGTGGTCTCCGAGACGAGAATGAATACGGTCGCTGATGCCTTTCCAGGACTGATCTTCACCCTAAGTCCTTCGCGAGGCAGCCGAGCAAGCTCCTTCTTGATCTTCACCCTGCCCCAGAACGGCTTCCACTTGAAGAAGTACACCGACGTCGCCGTCAGTGCAACGGCAAAGCTCCGCGGCAGATGGATGTCCTTGCCGCCCGTTTGATGCACGCGCCCGCGCGTCGAGCCCGACACTTGGAACGACCCATCGCCAATTCCCGAGGATGCGACGTTGAACGCCTCAGCGCGCAACAGGTTCGACATCGCTCCGACCGGACTGCCGATCGTCGCGAGGACAAGCGGTCCGTCAATCAGCGGCTTGACGCCCTCCTCGAGGTTCCGCTGATACCGATCGCCCATCGACGACATACGGTGCTCCTCCCTAGCGGGGCGACGACTCCTCAGCCGAAATTCTAATCCCCGGACTCCGCTCACATCGGGAGTGTCCGGTCTTCTGTGTAGGTATCGATTCTCGAAAGGAGAGTCATGCCGTCAACCACAGAAAGAAGAATCAATCAGTCAGTGCTTGGTCCTGAACGGTCTGGCGCCGGCGAGCCGTCAGGCGAGTCGGCGCCTCCGCCTGGGATCCTTGATCGCGTGCCGGATGACATCCGCCGCCTACTCCCGGACGAGGTGATCGATCAGCTCTTGGCCGGCGCTAAGAGCGAGGAGGAGATCGTCGGGCCCGGCGGGTTGATGTCGGCGCTCACGAAGGGGTTGGACTCACAATGCACCTCCTTGGGTTGATCCGGCTGTTTCTCGTTTTGAGTGGCGCCAGCCGCGGCGTTTGACGAGCCTCGGGTCGCCGGGTGTCGGTGGCTGATAGAGCCAGTCGTGCTTGTCGTTGGCTCGGTGGGCGTTGAGCAGTCCGGCGCGCCGCCAGGCATGGATCGTTTTCGGGCTGACGCCGAGCCGTTTCGCGATCTGGTCCTGGGTGAGCATGCCGCGGGCGAGGAGGCGCTCGCGATGGCTGGGGAGGTGGTTGGTGTGGCGCAGCTTGACGATCATGGTTCTGGTGAACGGCTTGTTGGTCCCGGAGCGCCGGCTGGCTTGGTTGAGCTTGGTGGCGACTTCGGCGTCAGTGTGGTCGTCGAGAAGTCGGTCGATCTCGGCGAGTGTGTCGGGCGGGGTCTGTCGCGCTTCCCAGGCGTTCAGCGCCCGCGGGAGTGTCAGGGTGGTGATCTGACCGCCGCGGAAGCGGACGTGGAGATGGATCTGATCGGTTCGGCTGAGGGTGACGTCGTCGATCAGCAGGCGGGCGATCCGTTTGCGCTCTCGGGCCGGGGTGGTGGGGTCGTTCCACAGTGCCGGGAAGTCTGTGGCGAGCTGGCGGATCTGTCGTTTGCGCTCGTCGGTGAGGTCCGCGTTGGCGGCGGCTGTTTGGCGGTCATATTCGTCCTGGGTTGCTTGGAGCGCGCGGAGCGCGTCGTTCCAGTCGGCTTCGAGCGTGTCGGCGACCAGCCGGTTGTCGGGGTCCACGCCGAGGTACCGGCGGCGGGCGAGTTCAGCGCGTTGGCGGGCACGCTCGACGTGTGTGCGTCTGAGCTGGTCGGCTTGCTCAGCGCGTGCTTCGAGTTCGGCTTGGACGCCGAGCGCGACATCGAGCGCGAGCGGCGTGACGGTGTCGAGCAGCAGCTTCCCAATCGCGTCATCGACGCCAGCTGCTCCGGGGATCACCAGGCAGCGGCCGGCTCCGTTCTGGATGCTGTCACCGACACACTGGTAGTCCGGGACGCGGATGCCGTTGCGGGCGTGATAGCGGACTGTCATCCGCCTGCCGCAGCGGCCGCAGATCGCAAGGCCCTGGAGCAGCGCGGGGCCTTCGCGGGCAGGGCCTGCGGAGCGGTCGGTGCCGTGCGCGGTCGCGTTCGCGGCGAGCGTCTTGAGGTTCTGCTCGTATTGCTGGAAGGTGATGAACCCTGGGTGGGAGTCCTGGATCAGCATCCATTGTTCGCGTGGGACCGCGCGTGTGGTGGTCTTGCCGTTCGCGTTCTTGCGGGTGCGGCGCTGGCCATACGCGAACGCGCCGGCATACCGCGGGTTGTGCAGCGTGCGCAGGACCCGCGAGTGTGTCATCGGCGCCCATATCAGCTCGCCGTGGCGCTCCCCGGATCGGACCCGGGCGGGGAACAGCAGCCCGTCGCGTCTGAACGTCTGCACGACCGCGCGCGCCGACCCGGTGCGCGCGAATGTGGCGAACAGGTGAGCAAGCGCTTGGCGCACGGCGCTGTCGGGATCGAGCACGACCTTCCCGGCCGGGTCATAGACAAGGCCGACCGGCAGCGGCAGCGGCAGCTCCCCACGGCGCGCCTTGGAGAGGATGCCGCCCTGCAGCCGGGCGCGGATGAAGTGCAGCTCAGCCTCGCTCATCGTGCCTTTGAGCCCGAGCAGCAATCGGTCGTTGAAATCGGCCGGGTCATAGAGCCCGTCCTCGTCACAGATCAGCGTTCCGGACAGCGCGCTGATCTCAAGCAGTCGGTGCCAGTCCGCGTTGTTGCGAGCCAGCCTCGAGACCTCCAGGCCGAGCACGATCCCGGCTTTGCCGAGCCCGACATCGGCGACGAGCCGCTGGAACCCTTCCCGGTCCGCGGAGCTCGCGCCCGACTGGCCTTGGTCGGTGTCGATCACGACGATCCGCTCGCTCGACCAGCCGAGCGCCACCGCTCGTTGACGCAGCGCGTACTGGCGCTCGGCGGACTCGGTGTTGGTCTGCACCTGGCGCAGCGTTGACTGGCGCACATAGAGATACGCAGTCCGCGCAAGATGGTCGGCCGAGACCTTCTGCGCGCTCGTGTGCGCGTTCATCGCAGCTCACCCGACCGCCACTCGCGCAAGCGCCATACTCGCCAGCGCGTCGACGAGCTCATCGTCGGCTGGCACCGGCGTGCGCGTGGTCGGCATCCGAGCAGCAGCAGTTCTGGCTGACGCGGTGGTGTCCCATGCCTGCGTCCACGCCGCCACCCCACGTCGCTCGAGCAGCACCAGCCCCAGCTTGAAGCCTGACGCGCCACCCTCGAGCGCGTCCGAGCGCAACTGCTCATAGCGCTCCACGTCTGCACCGCCACCTCGCGCATCAGTCATCCTCGCTTTCATCGCTGTCGTTCTCCGGCGCCCGCTCGGTCCGTGCGAGCGCGCGCTCGACCGAGCGCTGGTGCACCCGAACCCCGAACCGCTCCGCGATCAAGTCCACCAACGCCTGCGAGGTCAGCTTCGGGTCGGCCGTCAACCGTTCGCGCGCGAACGCGACCACCTCGCCGGTCAACTTGTGCGCGCGCCTTGGCCCCGGACGGGCCGGCACCAGCGCCGCCAGCCCACCCTGATCGAGCGCCGCCTCCGCTGCATAGAACGACGGCCGCGAGAAACCGAACGCCTCAGCCGCCCGGCTCACTGCCTCCCCGTCCACCCGCGCCCGGCGCACCATCTCGTACTTCACCTGCACCAGATCGCGCGCGTCCAAGAACTCAGAGCTCGCGAACCGCTCGTCACGCACCAACTCCGGCCGCGGGTTCAAGCTCCGCTCCGCCCGCAACGCCTCAACCTTCGGATCCGTGGCACGCGCCATCTATCCACCTCGCAGATTGCTGTCAAGCTAATTCTGCCGCTCCTATCGGACGGAACGGCATCCGGCGGCCCCGAGGGGTACAGCACACGCCGGAAAACATCACGATTGCCGCGCAGAGCTGGCGAGCTTACTGGCAAGGGCGCTCTGCGTGACGGCAAAATTCTCCTAACAGTCACGGCGAAATTCCCATTACACCTGCCGGTCGCTCGCTGCGCGCAGCCCAGCGAACAGCTCCACGACCGCGACCAGATCCTCAAGCCGAAACGGGCTCCGGCCAGCTGCGAGCGCCACGAACGGGTCGACGTCCGCCGCGTCCGTCCAGCCGCGCGGCAGCGAGCGCTGCACGCCGTCCTCATCAAAGAACAGCACCCGATCCTCGCCCCAGTTCCGGCGAGCCACGATGAACACGAACTCGCGGCCGCGCCACGGATGGAACGGATGCGTCACACGAACAGTTCGCGACCCAGCGACACCATCAGGCGCAGTCGCAGGCACTGT
>CAVQJF010000005.1:0-231079 GCA_963712675.1 uncultured Solirubrobacteraceae bacterium | reverse complement strand
ATGAAGGGGTCCCCGGTTCGAGTCCGGGCGTCGGCTTACCTGATTTGCAGGGGGTTTCCGTGTCGGGCGGTTGCGGGCATCGGCGCGTGGACACAGAACGGACACTTCCGGACACATGAATTGGTCGCGCGCCTCGCGGATCAACGTTTCGGCCGACACGCCTTCGACGCCTTGAACCTCGTCGAACAGGTGCGAGCGTCATCGTCGGCGCGTGGCCGGCTTGGGCCGCGACTTCGACGACCGAACCGCCCTGAGCGATCAGCAGGCTGACGAAGCTGTGACGTAGGTCGTAGGGCCGGGCGTTCGGTACGCCGGCGGCTTCGGCGGCGTCAGCGAATGTGCGCTTGCGCCAGTTCCGCGCGCGGTCGGCGTTCCAGGGGGAGCTGTCGGGGAAGGGAAGATGAGGTCGGTGGGCGCGGGCCGCAGAGTTGCCTCGTGCCACGCAGCCAGGTCTTCCGCCAGCGGCGGTAGCAACCGCACCGTTCTGGACTTGCCCGTCTTGGTCGACTTGAGCTGGCCGAACGCGACCAAGCGCTCGACGAGCAGCGTCCGCCGGCCGACATCGTGCCAGCGCAGTCCGATCGCCTCGCCAGGGCGGAGCCCGCGTGGGCGAGCACGCACATGAGCGTCGCGTCGAGCTGGTGGCCCTCGGCCAGCATGTGCGCACGGATCGCCTCGACGGTCTGCGGTGCGAGCGGGCGCACGACGCTTGTGCGGCGCTGGCTCGGCTTACGGATTCCGCGCGCGGGATTCGAGTCGAGCTGACGCCACTCGACCGCGCGTTCGAGGATGCTCTGGCGAGAGGAGATGCCATCCGGTTGTTAGACCCGGCTCCTCCATTGTTGGATCGTACCATATCTGCTACTCGCTTGATTCTGGCTACACTTGTGGTCGTGCGGCCCGACACTGTCAGAAGCGCTGCGCTGTTACGCGAGGCTCGGCTGCGCGCCGGGCTGAGCCAGGAGGCACTGGCTGGGCGGGTGGGGACGAACCGGCCGCAGATCGCCCGTTGGGAGGCGGGCGCGGTCGCGCCGAGCCTTGACACGCTGCTCGAGCTGATCCGCGCGTGCGGGTTCGACCTGCCGCTCGAGCTCTCTCAGCTCGAACCGATTGCCGACGACCACCTCACCAGGTTGCAACAGCTCTCGCCCGAGCGGCGAGTTGACCGCATGCTTGACTCGATCGCTCACGGGGGCCAACGGTGACACCCGCCGAGCATCCAGAGTTCGATCCACGCGCGATCCTCGCTGCACTCGAGCGCAACTACGTCGACTACGTCGTGCTCGGCGGCCTCGCCCGCGTGATCCGCGGCGCCGACGAGATCACCTATGGCGTCGACATCGCCCCGTCGTTCGCCAAGGACAACCTCGCCCGCCTGGCGCAAGCCCTGGAGGAACTCGACGCGCGACGCACGGACCGACGCAAGCTCGAAGTCAGCGACGCGGGCTTGGCCGAAGAGGTCGTCAAGCTCTCGACGAATGCGGGCGGACTCAGCATCGTCCTCGGGCCCGCGGGGGCGTCTGGCGGGCTCGCGGACCTCCGACGCGCGGCGACGAAGGAGCACCTCGGCTACGGCCTGCAGCCACTCGTCGCCTCCACCGGCGACCTCGCGCGGATGGCCGCCGCGCTTCACCGCGAGGAGGACATCCGCCGGCTTCCCGCGCTGCGCCGGATCATGGAGCTCGAGGCAGACCGGGCGCTTCCTTTCACACTGCCGCCCGAGCCGTCCGCGCGGGCTCTAAGGCGCCAGCGGGAGGCGCTGGACCGAGGCATCGAGCGGTAGCTACGGCTCAGGGCTGCGCAGCCGCTCCAGTACAGCGATGTCCTCTCGATCTTGGCGACGCTTCACCTCGGGTCGGTCGCGCAACTCGGCCGCGGCGAGCTTCATCCGGATCAGGTCCTCAGGATGCGCGACCAGGATTCGCACCCCGAACACCTCCACCGCAACCGCACGATCGCGAAGCTGGTCGTACGAGCGCGGCGCGCCGGCGGTCTGGTCGATGGCGAACACGTCGAGGTCGCCATGGGCGGTTCGCATCAGGAAGTTGCCACCGTCGTGGAGCTGGCTGGGGTCGGTGACATCGATCCCGAGCAGCTCGGCGTCGATGCCCCGAAGACGCGCTCGCAGATCCCGCAGCGCGTCGGCGAGCCGGCGCAGATTCTCGGGCGTCCACGCCGCAATGACGTCGAGATCGATCGTCGTGCGAACGTGCCCATACGCTTGAATCGCGACACCGCCGATGAGCACGTAGTCAACTTCGTGCTCGGCGAGCGTCCGCAGGAGTTGGTCGGCGTCCAGCGCCGGCCGGTCAGTGCTGCTCATGCAGCGCGATCAGCGCCCTGCCGGCGATCTCGGCGGCGAAGCGGTCCCAGCTGACGGCAAGGTCAAGCCGCTGCGCCATCGACAGCGCGGCCTGCTCAGCGAGCTGGTCGTCCTCGAACGGCACGGCCCGCGCGCGAGCGTCCAGCACGAGCTCTTCGCCGCACGCCGCGGCGAGCCGGGTAAGCATCTCGACCGTGGGAGACACGAGACCTTGCTCAATCCTCGAGATCGCCTGCTGAGTCGTCCCAGCCCGATAGGCAAGCCCCGCCTGACTCAAGCGATGGCGGCTCCTTAACTCTCGGACGAGCTCTCCGGCATTCACGACTCCCACATCATATCTGAGGTGGTTCGCCGCTCGATCTGCAACCGCTCCAAGGCCCGCACACGCCACGTGCACCCCGAGGTGCTCACTACGTGTCAGCAGAACGCTCAGCCGAACAGCGTGCTGCTCATAAGCACCGGGGCCAGCGAAGGACCGCTGCTGGCGCGGCGTAGCCGCCAGCCGGCCGGGGAGGGAGCCCGAAGGTTCGTAGTGGGTAAATGTTGCGGCCGTCTTGACCGGCAGCGTCATCGCGCGGCTCGAGGGTGGGGCGTGGGCCGCACCGCTCGTGCTTAGCGCCGCGAGCGTCCTGTTCATTCTCACGATCCGGCTCGCGTTGTTCGAGCAGCACAAATGCGACCTGGCGCTTGAGTTGATTCCCGCCGGGGACGAAGGCACTCCGATCGCGGCTGTGCAGCGTCAGCGTCGGCGGTTGCTCTCGGCCCGGACCCGCGATCGCCTGGCGGCGAGCCTCGAGGATGTCGTGCGGTACGTGTCCTCGGGCCCGAGGCGGCGCTCGCGCATCGGCGGGCCGCTGTATGAGCCGAGAGTTGTGGGGGCGGTGGACGACGAGCTGCGGGAGATCATCGCCCTGCTTCGCGCTGACGCCGTGTCCGCGCGTGGCGTTGCTCGGGTCGAGCGCCTGGTAAAGCACGCGGTATCGCCGTTGTACGGCCTCGGGGTCAGCGCGCTGCGCGAGGAGCTGGGCTAGGTGCGCGATATGCCTGAGCGAGCGAGAATGTGACTCGTCCGACTCACAACGCCCGTGACGCTCGTTGAGCCAAAAGCGCTAGTGGCCGTGGTCTAGGACCGCGTTTCCGAGAGCCGGGAAGCACGAGGGCCTGCAACGCGCGTGTGGGGTCGCCGCGGTCATAGCGACAGCTGACGACGCACGGCGAGTGCGTCAGACGGCGGACGACATGGATGGTCAAGAATCGTGTGAGCGCGTACGGTCGGGATATGACACTTGGAACGGTGAGGCCGAGCTTGCCCGAGCTATGGCACGATCGGTCGCAGGCAGGCGACGCCATCGTCGTCGGCTACGCAGGCGGGCCGGGAAGTCGTGCGGCGGTCGAGGCAGCGGGCAGGCGGGCCGGACCGACGGGATCGGTGTTCGTGGTGTGCGCGTACCGACTGCCGCCAACCCGTCTCGGCTCCCCGTACTACGAGCAGCGCCTCGAGCTGGAGCGCGGCGAAGCGGTGCGTTTGCTCGCTGAGCTGTTCGGGCGTCGCGGCCAGCTGCCGGAGACGGAGTATGTGCCGGAACTGATCGGCGGCGACCCAGCGGACGCAATCCTGCGCGTCGCGGTGACGCGCGATGCGGCGGCGATCCTTGTGGGCGAGAGCTGTTCCTGGCGCCGGCGCCTGATCGGCGTTTCGCGCCAGCTGCGCCGCGCGACCAGGATTCCAGTGTGCGCGGTGTCGGGCTCAACGCCGCCGAGCCTCGCTCCTGAGGGGCTCAGTGACAGCAGCGGCAAAGCGTCGACCGTCCGTCGGCCGTCCCCGCGCCAACCGCGATAAGTGAAAACGACCAATCGAGCGGCTGCCGTTCGACTTCTACCGCGAGCCGGTTGGCGGCAGCTGAGTTTCAATCGAGCGCGGCATATGAGCGCCCCAACTCGAGCAGCTCGCCGGGCGGGTCGCCCGTGAGCAGCCACGCGTCGTCGACGAGTCGCAGCAGTCCCTGGGTCGCCAGCTCGGAGAGCGCGGTGCTGACCGTCGGCCTGCGGGCGCCGACGATGTCGGCGAGCACGGTATGCGTGAGCTTGAGCCGAAGTACGACGCCGTCGATGCGGACCTGGCCCCAACGGCCGGCCAGATGCCAGAACAGCATCAGCAGCCGGATATCGACGCGGCGCTGATGGACGATCGCCATGTTGACGGTCAGGTTCCGCGACCGCTCCAGCCCCCGCCCGACGAGGCGGCCGGTCAGCTCCGGGTAGCGCGCTAGCCGATGCGCCACGCGGATATCGAGAATCGCGATCCGGGCATCCTCGAGCACTCGCCAACCGGTCGTTTGCGGCAGCGTCGGTGGCGCATCTTCACCCTGCCAGGGTCGCAGCAGGTCGCCATCGCCCAGGAGCTCGGCACCGAACCGGCCGTCTACGCCGACGCGCCGGATCAGCAGACCGTCCAGCACCAGAAGTCCGATCCCGTCGTGTGATAGACCCGGCTGTTCGCCGCTCCATCTTCCTCGCCGGAGGTGCGTGACGGGCGCGATCAACTCATCGGTCGCCCGGGCGCGCGTTGCTTCCGGCACCGCTTCCGCCAACTCGGGATCCTCGCGGAGCAGCTGACAGATCATGCGCGAGCCAGACCCGGGTGCGGACATGTTCAGAGAATCTGCCAGAGCCGCGGCGTGAGTGCAGGAGCTCATGGCTGCTCGTCCGGTCCGGGTGCGAGCACGATAAGCCGGTCGCCGGCACAAAGCTTGCGGTCGGCGGTGATCCCGACGATCTCGCGTCCGCGGGCCGCCGCGACCACCACCGAGCCAGCCGGCAGTTGGAGCTGGTCAATCGTCTCGCCGACCGAGGGAGCATCGCGTCCAACGGCGAGCTCGACAATCCGGTATCCCTCGAGCGGCGAGCTCGGCGTGTGCGCGGCCTGCATGGGATCGTCGACGGCGAAATCCGCGGCGACCGCCCCGCGCTCGATCTCCCGCATTGACTCTGTGACGCTATCGGCGAGCGTGCGTAACACCGCCTGCCGCGTAATCCAGCCTTGGAGTCGCTTGCCGTCGTGGGACAGCACCGGCAAACCGGAGTGCCCGTACATCACGAGCTGGCGCAACGCCTGCTCGAGCGTCTCGTCGGCGAACAGCGCCTGGGCTGGCCGAATCGCGGCGACGGCTCCCTCGTCCGAGTCCCACCTCTGCGGAGCCTCATGGACCTCGCCGTCTCCGGACAGCAGCGGCGCAGCGTTGCCGTTCAGCCGTGGAATCGGCTGCATGACGTCTGAGACCTTCAGCCGTGAGAGCGCATCCCCTGGCTTCACGCGCTCGATATCGATCCCGCGTCGCAGGAGCTTCGTGGTGTAGATGCTGCCGTAGCTGAGCTGCTTGGAGAGAGCTGCGGCGATCCCGCACCCGAGCATGATCGGCAACGTCAGCCCGAAGTTGCCAGTCATCTCGACGACGCTCGCGATTGCCGTCAATGGTGCCTGCGACGCGGAAGCGAACACCCCGCCCATCGCGACGACCCCATACAGGGCCGGGGGGCCGACCGCAGGCCCGAAAGCGTGGTTGACGATGATCCCGAACGCCATCCCCGCCATCGCCCCGGTGAACAGCGACGGTGCGAACACGCCGCCCGAGCCGCCGATCGACAACGTCAAGCTCGAGGCGACGATCTTGCCGAGCATGAACAGCACGATCAGCCACAACACGACGTGTCCGTCCAGTGCCCGGTCCATCACCGGGTAGCCGACGCCGTACATCTGCGGGAGCGCGAGCAGGATGGCCCCGAGCGCGACGCCGCCGACCACCGGCCGGGCCCACTCCGGTCGACCTCTCCAAAGCTCGTCGACGGTGTCCTCGAGCTTGTACAGGAATGTCTTGAAGCCCCAGCCGATCAGCCCAGCCACGATCGCGAGGACCACGATCAGCAGATAGGTCGTGTCGTTGGCGACGATCAGATTGTGTGGCACGGCGCTGAAGAACGGCGCAGAGCCGAAGAATGCGCGGCTGATCACGTCACCGGTGACCGCGGCGAGGATCGTCGCGAACAGCGCGTCAAGCGAGAACTCGCGCAGCACGATCTCAAAGCCGAAGAACACACCCGTGATCGGAGCGTTGAAGGTGGCCGCTATCCCTCCCGCCGCGCCGCAGGCGACGATGATCCGCAGTCGGCCCTCCGTCATCCGCACGAACTGTCCGAGCGTCGAGGCAAATGCAGAACCGATCTGCACGATTGGTCCCTCGCGGCCGACCGAGCCACCGGTGCCGATGCAGATTGCCGACGCAAACGCCTTGACGATCGTCACCTGCGGACGGATCCGCCCGCCGTTCTCGGCCACGGCGAGCATCACCTCGGGCACGCCGTGGCCACGCGCCTCGCGCGCGAAGCGCTGGATCAACGGCCCGTAGATCAGGCCGCCCACCACGGGGATGATCAACACGAACCAGATCCCAAGCCACTCGAGATGGCTGCTGGCCACGTGGCCCTGCTGCCCGAACTGCTGATGGCCGGTCACGAGCCAGGTGACGGCGAAGATCAGCCAGCGAAAGCCTGCGGCCCCGAGCCCCGCGCCGGCGCCGACGACGAGCGCCATCACGACCAGCCCGAGCCGTGAGCCGCCGAGCCACGCGATGCCCGCGCGCTCCTGAGCGGGCGCGTCGGGCGCGACCATTGACGGCGTCCGAGGTGTCACTTTCAGCCGAGCGCCGCTTCAGAGGCGGGGCGAAGTGGCGGGCCGAGCGCGGCCGCCGCGGGAATCCCGGCCACCGCACACAGCAACGCCGCGCAGAGGAGTGAGGTGTGCACGGTCGAGGCTGTGAGTCCCGCGGTCAGGGCGATTCCAGCGAGCCCAGCGCCGATGCCGGCACCGAGGAGCCGGCCGATCGACAGGATGGCCGAGGTGCGCCCGTGGGATGCCGCCGGATTTGCATTCAGAGCGGCCCGAGATGCCGGCACGAACAACAAGCCAAGGCCGATCCCGACCGGTGCCAGCGGGACGATCGACCCGGCGCCCGTCAACGACACGGCCGGGATCGCGAGGACGGCGAGCCCGATCGCGGCAAGGAAGAAGCCGAGCATCGCCGTCAGGCGCTCGCCGCGGTTATCGACCATCCGGCCGGCCACCGGCGCCGCAAAGCCAACCAGCAACGCGACCAGCACGAGCACTGCCGAAGCACCGAGCGCCGAGAAACCCGCGCTGCGCTGCAGGTACTGCTCGGCCAGGTAGAACGAACCGATCATCACTGCAAAGGTCAGTGCCGCGACGAGTGTCGCTGCGGCTACGACCTGGTTCAGAACGCGCGGCGCGCTCTCGCCGCTGGCGGCCGCAGCGACGCTCGGTAGTTCGCGGACGATCCCTCCGGCGGCGAGCAACGCCAGCGGCACGAGGGCCCACCAGTCAGCGCGCCAGCCGAGGGATATGGTGAGCAGACCGCCGAGCAGCGGTCCGACGAGGTTCGCGATCCCCGCCGACGCGCCCCAGATCCCGAGCGCAGCCCCGCGGCGCGAGGGCGGGAAACCGCTGACCGCGCCCGCGAGCGCAGCCGGGCTCACGAGACCAGCGCCGGCTCCCTGGAGCACACGAGTCACGATCAGCGCCGCGAGCGTCGAGCTCAACGCTCCTGCCGCGGCGCCGATCGCGAACATTGTCAGGCCCATGAGCGCGACGCGGCGCGAGCCGAAGCGGTCGACCAGCACCCCGCCGGGGATCAGCAGCAGTGCGTAGGCCACGAAGTACGCACTCAGCACGACAGAGGCCGACCCACTGCTCACGTGGATGGCGCGTCCAAGCGAGGGCAGCGCAACGGTGATCAGCGTGCCATCGATCTGGAGCAGGGCAGCGGCGGCCGTGCACGCCGCCAGCCGTCTCCACGCGTCCTTGGACACTGGCGCACCAGCCGACTGCCTCGGCCTGCGACGTCGGCGGCGCGGTGAGAGGTCCACGTCTCTGAGTATCCCTACGGCCAGGGGGATCCAAGCGAGAGCTCGTCAGAGCACTGACGAGTTCGGCGGCGAGATCGGGCGTGAGCGCGGTCGGCGGGGCAAATGGAGGCAGATCGTGCGCTAGCGTGGAACGCGCGACCGATGGCAAGCGCACTGCGTCGCGCGATTACGCTCGCCCGACAAGGTCGGCCGGTAGCCGCCTGGCGCCGCACTGCATTCATCTCCGGCGCCGCGCTGGTCACCGTCGTGCAGTTGCCGCCGTTCGACACGATCGCCGACCAGGTCCTGTCGGTTCACGTGCTCCAACACATCCTGATCGGCGACGTTGCCTCGTTCCTGATTGTGATCGGCGTCACCGGCCCGCTCGTCGCGCCGTTGCTGCAGATTCGCGGGCTGCGCCCGATCCGGCGGCTGGCGCATCCGCTGGTCGCGCTGATCCTGTAGGCGGTCGATCTCTACGCCTGGCACCTGCCGGTCATGTACCAGCTCGCGATCAGGTATGACCTCGTCCACGCTGCCGAGCACGCGTGCCTGCTCTGGTTCGGTATCGTGCTGTGGGCCTCGCTGCTCGGACTGCTGCCCAAGCCACGCTGGTTTGACGGGTGGTCGCGGCTCGGGTATGTCGTCGCGGTCCGGTTCACGGGCGCGATCCTCGCAAACATCCTGATCTGGGGCCTGCAGGTCTACTACCCGGTCTACAAGACCAGCGATGCCCGGCGCGGCCTCAACCCGCTGTCGGACCAGAACATCGCCGGCGGGCTGATGATGATCGAGCAGATCCTGCTCACGACGCTGCTGCTCGGCTGGCTCTTCTACCGCCACGCCAAGCAGGACGAGGAGCGCCAGGCACTGCTCGACCTGGCCGCCGACCGCGGCCTGGAGCTGAGCGACGAGCGCGCCGACCGCGCCGCCGCCGCGGGCCAAGCGGACCGGTTGCGGGAGCGGCTGCTCGATTCATAGATGAGAGCCGCGAGGCGGCCACGCGCGAAAGCGTCAGCAAGCGGACGGTCGCCATTGGCGATGCAGGATCGATCGGACACAGTCAAGTGAGACCACGAAGGGAGCCCCGATGCGACTGCTGCGCGATAAAGGCGGATCACATTCGACAAAGACCGGCGAACGTGTGAGGGTTCGATCAGCAGCGCCTGAGGACGCGGACGCGCTCGCGCGGCTGGCCGAGCTCGACAGCGTGCACCTTTCCGATGGACCGATGCTGCTCGCGGAGGTCGGCGATCGCCTGCGGGCCGCGATCTCGCTGGCGGACGGGACCGTGGTCGCCGATCCGTTTCATCCCTCCGCCGAGCTGATCACGCGTCTGCGCAAACGCGCCGCCGAGCTATCCGACTGAGCCGGAACCGAGCTCGCGGATTTCGGCGACGCCTCGCCGGCCTTGAGCTCGCGGCAGATGTAGAAAATTCCCGTCAGCCGGGCTAGTGGACGAGTTTTGCCGGGTCTCGATCGGCCCGTTGCTGGGCTACGCGGTCGTGCTGAGTGTGCTCGTCGGCTACTTCGGCTGGATCTGCATGGAGATGGCGGGGCACTCGCCGGTCCCCGGCATACCGCTCGTGATCGGAATCGCCGCCGGCGGGCTAGTGGGAACAGCCGCGCTCATCCTCGGTATGCGCTCAGGCGCTCGTACCGCCCGAGCGCCGGCATCGGGAGGCGAGCTCGCGCCCCATCGAACGATTACCGAGGCTCGTCATCCGAGCGAAGATCCGCCGGCGCACCAACAAATCTCCGAGCGAGCGGAGGACGAGGCCCGGTACGCGTTCGCGGCGCCGCCCGGCTGGCGCGCGCAACCCGGTCAGCCGCCTGACCGGCGCGGTGGACCGCCCGAGTTGCCGGTTGCAACACTCGGGAATGGAGCTATCGGGTCGGGGAGCAGGCCGTTCGCAGCATTGCATTCACGGACAACCACTCGACGACCTGGTCGACGGGCTCCTCGCGTTCGGTCAGGCGCTGGTGGAACTCACGGAGCGCTCGCTGGGAGCCGTGACCGAGGACGTGACGCTGGCCCAGTACCGCGTCCTCGCGCAGCTCGCCAGACGTGGGGATTGCCGGCTGCCAGAGCTCGCGGATGCGCTGGGCCTCGAGCGCTCAACGGCCATGCGGATGAGCGATCGACTTGCTAGCAAGGAACTCGTCCGCCGCCAGCGCTTGCCGACCGACGGGCGCGCGGTCGGAATATCGCTGACCGACTCCGGCTGGGAGCTGGTAGATGAAGTCAGCTGCCAGCTTCAGAGCGAGGTCGCCGCGCTCGTGAAACCGCTTCCGAGCGAGCAACAACGCGAATTGCTTGCCGCACTCCGGCCGCTCCGCGATTCGCGGCAGAACCAGCCGTCAGTGGACACGTCCATGAACGGGGTCGGTTAGCTGAACTCGGCCTCGGGCACGCCGATCTGGAAGCTCGCCATGCCGGTTATCACTCCGACCGGAGGTTGGGGGTGGCGATCGCCAAGGCAGGCTTCACGTGCGACTGTGCCATGTCGGTACGGCGTACGTATGAATACGGCCGTGCTCGGCCCACCCACCAGCTCCATCCGCTCGGTCGGGTCGGAGAAGCAGCCGGGCTGTACTGGCGGCCTCACGGGCGTGGCCCGCCGGCGGTAGACGAACCGCCGGCGGCCCCCGCTCCGATCATTGCCAGCGAGCGAGGCTGAATGCCTCAGAGGTCTGCCGGCCGCTCGTTGTGGTGATGGTCAGTTGGACGAGTACGGACCGCCTGTATTGGCGACCGAACAGATAGCGCCCCTGTGAATTGAGCCGCACGTTCATCGGCCAGCCGCTCGCTGCGGCGATCGAGAAGTTCCGCTCGCCGATCACCGTGGAGCGATAGGTGAGCGTGTACCGACCGGTGCACTGCGTTTGCCCGCCGAAGCAGCCGATCACGGGGCCGACCCATCCGCTGCGCGACACGAAGCCCATTCTGCCGAGCACTTTGAGGCGCGAAGGCGTCTGGGTCGGACCGGTCGTTCTGATGGTCCGATCGGCGCCGTAGGAGATCCCGGCCGCGTTCTGTGCCACCACGCGGTAGTGGTAGGTGGTGTTCGCGATGAGGCCCTGCGGGTGGCGGTGCACGTAGACGTTCGCCGTGCCGCTACCGACGCTCACCGGCACTGTCTCGAGGCCATAGGCCGTGGTGGTTCCGAACTGGAAGTAGTAGGTCGTCGACTGAGCCTCAGGGTTCACGATTGCGCTCAGAACCGCCGACGAGGCATCCGCTTTCGACGCGCCGCCGGTGCTCACCGCTGGAGGCCTAGTTGTCGTCTTCAGGGTCTGATCGGCGCCCAGGGTGGTTCCGCCTGCGTTGACGGCGATAAGCCGGAAGTGGTAGGTCGTGCTCGATGCGAGCCCGCTGACGTTCGCGCTCGCGTTCACGTCAGCGGATCCGGCACCCGCGCTGACTGGAGCCGTCTCGAACCCGTATCCGGTGCTGGTTCCGTACTCGAAGTAGTACGTCGTCGCCTGTGCCTTGGGGTTCACAATGCCACCGAGCGTCGCACCGGACTGGCCGACGTTCGACGCGACGCCCGTCGTTGCGAGCGGAACGGCGGACGGCGCCGGGGCGGTGCCGGTTGTCTTGAAGCTCCGATCCCCTCCGACCGACAGGCCACCGGAAGCGTTGAGCGCGATCGCCCGGAAGTGGTACGTGCTGCCCGGCGACAGGTTCGCGAGTGTTGCACTCGCCGACACCGAGCTCGACCCGGCTCCGGCCTGGGTGAACGGCGTCTCGTGACCGTAGCCGGCAGTCGGCCCCCACTGGAACGCGTACTCGACCTGCTGGCCCTCAGGATTTACGGCGCCGTGGAGGATCGCGCCGGTATCCGTGACGCTAGTCGGAGCCGCAGTGCTTACGACCGGTGCAGTCGGCGTGGCCGCGAGCGCGAGTGCCACCGGTGTGGCACTTAGCGCCGCGATCGCCGCGAGGAGAACTACTGAGCGCGGTTTGCGCATGCCTGCCTCCTTGGGTTGGTTTGCGATGCACGAGCCAACCCGGGCCAAGCGGCGGGGGTTGCGTCGCGGCGGCAGGACCGGTCGTAGCACTGACCGGACCGGTTGGGAGCACGGTCGATCCGTCAGAGCTCGGACGGCTTCGCTGGCCGCGTCGCCTGCCCCTCCCTAGGTTGGCCGAGTGCCCAAACGAGACCTGGGACAGGATCCGCCCGCCGATGCTGGGTCGCGCAATCCCGCGTTGGTGGAGCGTGGTGAACACACTCGCGCAGCGCTCCTGGAAGCTGCAGTCACGCTGATCGCAGCCGACGGCTGGGCCGGGTTGACGACCCGCCGGGTCGCCACCCAGGCGAACGTCAACCCCGCGCTCGTGCACTACCACTTCGGCTCGGTGGCGGCGCTCGGGCGGCTCGCCGCCAGCAAGGCGATGAACATCGTGTCCATTCCCGCCCTGTCACGCCTGCTCAATACCGAAGACCTGCTGGAGGGCATCGAGGGCGCGTTCGCCGCGACGATCGCGCTCGAACCGGCCGACGCCGAGCCGCGAGTTGTCCTCGAGGCGTCGATCCAGGCGCTGCGCGATCCTACCCTCGGCGTGCAGTTGCGCGAGACGCTGCGCGGCTTCCGAGCAGTGCTGGAACGCCGGATCGTCGCCGCGCAGCGCGCCGGCCAAATCGCTGACGGTGTCGATGCAGGCGGAGTCGCTGTGCTCCTGGCAGCCGCCCTCGACGGTATCGGTCTGCACCGGCTGCTCGATACGCGCGCCGAACTTGCCGCGATGGCACCTGCGCTGCGGGCGCTACTGGAGGCGCCGCATGACTGACCGCATGTTGTTGCGAGCGCGAGCGGTGCGCAAGGCGTTCCGGCGCACGGAGGTGCTTCGCGGCGTCGATCTGTGCGTGAGCGGCGGCGCGCTGATCGCGATCGTCGGGGAGAACGGATCCGGGAAATCGACGCTGCTGGGGATCCTGGCGGGCGACCTCGCGGCCGACAGCGGCACCGTCGAGCTGCGAGGCACGCTCGGCTACTGCCCGCAACAGCCAGTTCTGAACGACAGCCTCACCGCGGCCGAGCACATCGACTACTTCGCCGCCGCCTATCGCCTGCCCTCGCTCGCGCGAGCTGAAGAGCTGATCAGCGAACTCGACTATGGGCGCTACTCGCAAGTGCGTGCCGGCGAGCTCTCGGGCGGGACGCGCCAGAAGCTGAACCTGACGTTGGCGCTGATGCAGGATCCGTCGCTGCTGCTGCTCGACGAGCCCTACCAGGGCTTTGACTGGGACACGTACGAGCGCTTCTGGGGTCTGATCGAGGGTCTGCGCGACCGGGGACGGGCGATCGTCGTGATCAGCCATCTCGTATTCGAGCAGCACCGCTTCGACGAGCTGCTGAAGCTCGAGCACGGACAGATCAGACACGAACCGTCCGACGCGCGAGACCCCGAGCACCTGCATGTCTGAGTCGAGCGTGTACGCGCAGTTCGGGACGGCGTTGCGGTTCGCGCTTAAGGAGCAGACGCGCAATCGTCTCGCCGGCGCGTTGCTCGTTGGGTTCGTTCCCGCGTGGTACGGCCTGATGGTCGCGATCGTCCCGCACAAGCCGCTCACCTTTCGCTTGTACGCCACCGGACAGATCCTCCACATCGACGGCCGGCACCTGTCGCTGATCACCGCCGGGCTCAACGTGCTGACCCTGATCGTCGGGTTCGCCGTGTTCGCGGCCGTTCGACGAGCGCTGACGTTCGATCGCCGCCTGGCCGCGGCCGGCTACCGGCGGGCGACGCTGCTAGCCGCAAAGTCGATCACGGTCGCGGCGGTCGCCATGTCGGTCGCCGCTTACACGACCGGAGTGATGCTCGCGTTCTGGCGACCAGGCCCCGGGGCGGTCGGCTCGATCGCGCTCGCGTTCGCGGTGATCGCGTTCGAATACGGGGCGCTCGGGCTGCTGCTCGGCGTCACCGTACGCGGCGATCTGGAGGGGTTCTTCCTGATCATCATGGCAAGCCTGCTTGACACCTTCCTCCAGAACCCACTCGGCAACCCAGTGGCGAACAAGCCCGTACTCGAGTACTTCCCGTCGTTCGGTCCAATGCAGTTCGCGACCGGGGGGAGCGCCGGCCACAGCGGCCTGTTCAGGTATCTGTTGCTCGGCCTCGGGTGGGCCACGGCATTCGCGGTCCTGGCTCTGATGCTGTTCACCGCCCGAACGCGCACGACCGCGCGTATGGTGGTGCGCCCGTGACGAACTCGCTTGCCGAGCCGGTGTCGACGAACAGCGCGCGGGTGCCGCCGCCAGTCCCGAAGCAGCCGTACACAGATCGTGACCGGCTGATCCAACGCGCGAGGGCGCTGTCATTCCTGAGCGTCGCCTACATGCTCATCGAGGGCGCCCTGGCGATCACCGCGGCGATCCCCTCGGGATCGGTGGCGCTGCTCGGCTGGGGGCTCGACTCACTCATCGAGTGCTGCGCGTCGGCGCTGGTCATCTGGCGCTTCAACCGCGTCAGGCACGCC
Source organism: uncultured Solirubrobacteraceae bacterium (assembly GCA_963712675.1). GTDB lineage: Bacteria > Actinomycetota > Thermoleophilia > Solirubrobacterales > Solirubrobacteraceae > Palsa-465. The sequence goes on along the minus strand of CAVQJF010000005.1, from coordinate 216,355 downwards.
TCCGCCACCGCAGAGAAACGAGCACAGCAAATAATCGCGATCAGCTTCTTCGTCCTAGCCGCATACCTCGTTCAGGACGCGGGCAGAGCATTCATCGACTCCGCTCACCCTGCCGCCAGCTGGATCGGGATCGGACTTTCGATCTCGAGCGTGCTCGTGATGCCGCCACTCGCACGCACAACGCGGCGGACCGGCAGCGCACTCGGGTCAGCCGCCACCATCGCGGCGGGCGCCGAGAACATGCTCTGCGCGTGGCTCGCAGCCGGCGTGCTCGTTAGCGTCGGGCTGAACGCTGCCTTTCGGATCTGGTGGGCCGACCCGATCGTCGCGCTCGCGATCGCGGTGCTCGCAGTCAATGAAGGGCGTGAGGCCCGGCAAACGGGCGAGACAGACGCATGAGAGACGTCCGCCCCCGATCGGCCGATCGCCGCCACGCCGCCGGCCTCGCAGCGCTCGCGATCGCGCTTTCACTCACGGCATGTGGCTCAACCTCCGGCAGCGCCGTCAGCATCCCGAAGGTCGCGCCCGCAAACAGCTACGGGCTCGCCGGATTCGAGCCCTCAGTCCCGGTCGTCCCCGGCCGCAGAACGCTGCTGTCGTTCACAATCCTCCAGCCATCCGGGAAGCCGCTCACCGACTACCGGAAGTGCTGCGAGCCACACGCCGGCGTGGACCTGATCATCGTCCGCAGCGACGACAGTCACGTTCAATACGACGACAGCGACATCGCTGCCAACGGCAAGATCACGCAACCGGTCGTGTTCCCCGCCCCCGGACGCTACCGGATCGTGATCAGCGTCTTTCTACCCGTCACCAGCCCAAGCTCGCTGAACAACTTCCAACTGTTCAGGACTGTGACCGTCCGCGGCGTGTACCGGGCTCAGCCGGTACCTCGCTTCAGCGCCGCCGAGGCGATCGACGGGTACCGCTTCCAGGTCCAGGGCACGCCCCACCTGCGCGCTGTTCAAGCGAGCTTCCTCAGGCTCAGGGTGGTCGACCCGACCGGACGTCCCGCCGCCTTCACCACCTGGCGCGGCGCGCTAGCACACGCGATCTTCTTCCGAGAGGGCACACTCGACTACTTCCACACCCACGTATGCAGCCCCGGCGCAATCTATTGCAGCTCCGTCCTAGGCGCCACAAAGGTCACCGGCAGCTCAGCCGCTCCCGGCCAGCTGAACGTCGGGGTGCTCCTCCCCCTGCCCGGAACCTGGCGGATGTTCCTGCTCACCTACATGCACCGACGAGTCCTCACAGCGACTTACACCCTCCGGGTGACCTAGCTCAAACGTAACGACCACTGCTACGCAATGCCACTCGGGCGGGAGACGCGCCTGGGGCCGGACGCACGCGGCGGTCGGGTCGCCGGAGGCGACGAACGTTCGGCAGGCGTCTCGGTGCCGGAGTCTCGCAACTGGCGGTCAGGGGAGCAGGCGTCGCGTGAGCGGGGTTGCCGTGATGCCGTGGACGGTGATGGAGATCGCGACGCAGACGATCGTTGTCCACACGATTTTGGTGGTGTCGGCGTGGGAGAGGTCGCCGCTCTCGGCGACGATCGTGGCGTAGTACAGCGCGGCGACCCCGCGGACACCGAAGAATCCTAGGAACAGACGGCCGCGAAGGTCGAGGAACCGCTGGCCAGTGACGGCGAGCACCAGGACGGGCCGGATCATGAGGATGATCAGGGGCGCGAGCAGCCAGCCGGCGACGCCCGGCATCGCGAGGCCGGCGGTGGTGATCGTCGAGCCGAGGAGGAGGAGCACGGCGAGCTCGAGAAGCCTGCCGGCGGTCTCGGCGCCGTGGTGGATGCGGGCGTTGATCTTGTGGTCGAACTCATGGCGGCGGAACGCCATCCCGGCCGCGAACACGGCGAGCAATCCGTAGGCACCGAGCAGCTCGGCGGTGCCGTAGATGACCAGCGCGGTCGCGGGTGCGAAGAACCCGTCCAGCTCGCGCGAGAGCATCTCCCTGGCTTGGAGCCGCTGGATCGCGGCGGCGATCCCGAAGCCCCCGGTGACGCCTACCAGGACGGCAACGCCGACGGCGTACAGCACGTCGGTCAGCGCCCACGTGCCGAGCCAGCCCGTCCCCCCGCGGGTCGCGACGAACAGGCCGATCAGCACGAACGGCGATCCGAGCCCGTCGTTGATCCCAGCCTCGGTGTGCAGCGAGAGCCGCGGCTCGCCCTGACTCTCCCCGCCGGGTGGCCCCAGCCCTACGTCACCGGCCAGGACCGGGTCGGTCGGCGCGAGGATCGCGCCGAGCAGCAACGCCGCGGAGAGCGGCAACCCCATCGCCAGGACTCCGAAGCCGGTGATCGCGGCGATCGTCAGCGGCATCACTACCAACAGCAACCGTTCGATCGTGCGCTTGGAGCGTCGGCTGATCTCGCGCTCGACTGCGAGTCCCGCACCGAACACGGCGATCACGAGCGCGAGCTCGGTGACATGCTCAAAGACACGGTGGTTGGCGATCAGGTCAAGCCGCCTGATCCCGAGCACCCCAAGGCCGACGGACGCCAGTCCGCCGAGCGCGAGATAGAACACAGATGCGGAGTACGGCCGGTCGTTCTGGCGCGACAGCGCGGCGATCCCGACGAACAGCACGCAACCCACGAACAGTAATCCCACCGGGTAATCCCCGCCGAGATGAAACCCGGGGGTCAGCATGCCCGCGGTCAGCATGAGCGCTCGCTCACGGGCCGGTGCTGGCGTTGGCGCTGTCCAAGATCCGCAGCGCGGTGAAGCGGACGCTGAGCATCACCCGTCGATGCAGACGGGCGCCGATCCGGCGGTAAAGATCCCCGGTCGAGGCCGCGGCGCTCGGGCCCGCGAGATCGATCTCAACGCGGTCACCGTCGATGGTCGTGCCCTGCACGACGAGCGGGCGGTCCCCGATCCATGCGTCCGTAGCCGCGTCGACGGCGTGCTGATCGCGCGCGATGTTGATCGCGTCACACCCCGCCGCCGTCCCGCAACCGCACCCTTCGCCCGCCGTGACCCACATCCAGGAGGTCGACACAACCGGCACCTCAGCACGGTTGCTGAACCGAAAAACCCACTGACAGGAGCATCGATGAAGCGTAATCTGCCGCCCGCCACCCTGATCGTTGCTCACGCTCCAAGGGGCGGCCCAGCCCGCTCCACGATCCGCTTGCTCGAGCCATCGGCCCGGCCAGGGCTCCCGCTTCAAGTATCGCGACGGGCATTTTGTTTCCTGCGCCGGCAGTCTCAGGATGGCGACTCGCGGGGACGAGCGCGGCAGGCCCGAGCGTCGTGGATCGCCACCCCGGCGGCGAACACGCTCGTGGGAGGAGCGAGTCTCTTCCGACCGTCGGGCGAGAGACCTGCAATCTGGTCAGCGCACGACTCGGTGGGGGTCCGGGCGGAGTTCGTGCACGAGAGCGTTGACGATGAGCGCCTGCGCTTGGGCCGCCGGCCAGTCGCAGCGGACGGTCAATGCTCGCAGCGTGTCCGGCGAGGCGATCGCGAAGGTGATATCGGCGACTTTGTCGGGTGTTAGCCCTCTTCGCCACGTGCCGGGGAGCACGTCGTGTCCGAGCAGCTGCAGCGCTCCTTCGCGGCGTCCGCGCTCCATGTGGTCGAGGAATGCCGCGACCTCGGCTTCTGCTGGCGCGGTTGTGCGCAGGACGTCGATCAGGCTCATGATCCTGGGGGCCACGTCGGCGATCTGCTGGACATAGCGGACTAGCTTTGCGTGCGGGTCGTGCTCGGCGGCGACCTCTCGGGCCCACCGGCGTTCTGCGGGCGGCGTGTCAGGGTCCTCGTCGCCGGCTACGAGCCGGGCTGCGCAGGCGGCGAGGAGTGCGGGCTTGGTGCCGTACGCGAGATAGATGGTCTGCACGTGGACGCCCGCCTCGGTTGCGATCGCCTGCATCGGGGTGGCCGTGTATCCGTCGCGTGTGAACAGCAGCGCGGCGGCCTGCTCGACCCGCCGGCGGGTGTCCGCGTTCCGTCGCGGTTTTGGCCGGTCGGGAACGGAGACTGGTCGCTTGGCGTTTGCGCTTGACACCGTTCTATAGTATCACTCTATAGCGTCACTATAGAACGACGAGAGGATTCTGATGCGAGTCTTGTGCAGCACAACGCCGATGGACGGCGTCTTCGGTCCGTTCATGGCCCTCGGGCGCGCGCTGACGGAGCGCGGGCATGAGGTGATCGTCGCGACTGGGTCCAATCTCCAGTCGGCCGTCGAGGAAAGCGGTTTCGAGTACGCGCAGGCTGGGCTCGCAGCGTGGGACGGCGTCCGAGCGGCGGCGGAGGACCCGCACGTGAAGGCGGCACCGGCAGGCGACAGGATCGCGTTTCCGGCCGCGATGTTCGGGTCCGTACACCCCACCGCCAAGCTTGCGCCGCTACGTGAGCTCGCCGCCTCGCGCCAGATCGACCTGGTCGTCCACCCGCCCGTTGATCTCGCCGGTCCATTGCTGGCAGCAGAGCTAGGACTCCCAACGGCTTGTTACGGGTTCGGGCAGCCGTTCGATCCAAAGGTCGTCACCGCGATGGCGGAGCGGATCAAACCAGCGTGGGAGCGCGCGGGCATCGAGCCCGATCGCTACGGCGGGATCTACCGAGGCCGCTACCTCGACCCGCGCCCACCGAGCCTTTACACGGGTGACGACGTGCCCGCAGCAGGTGGCACGGTCGCGATCCGGCCGGAAATCCCGGGCGACCCGACCGCAGCGCTGCCGCCCTGGTCAGCCACCCTCGGCGCGCACGCCGCCGTGTACGTGTCGCTCGGCACCGCGCCGCTGTTCAACCAGCCCGAGAAGTTCACGCCTCTGCTCGCGGGCCTCGCCGACCTCGATCTCGATGTCGTCGTGACCGTCAGCAACCTCAACGACCCGGCAGCGCTCGGCGAGTCACACGCCAACGTGCACCTCGAACGCTGGCTGCCGCTGGCCCCACTGCTACCGCGCTGCGCCGCGGTCCTCTGCCACGCCGGAACCGGCACGACGCTCGCCGCGCTGGCCGCCGGGTTGCCGCTCGTCCTCGTGCCACAGGGCGCCGACCAATTCGACAATGCGAGCGCGTGCGAGCACGCAGGCGCCGCCCGCGTGCTCATGCCCGACCAGGTCACCGCCACAGCCGTCCGCGATGCCGTCGCCGCTGTTCTTGACAGCCGGTCCACTGAACGCACCGCGGCGCGCCGGCTGGCAGGTGAGATCGCTGCGATGCCACCGGCCGCACATGCAGCCGTAGCTCTCGAGTCGCTCGCCGCGCTCCGGGACATGAACCTTCGATAGCAACGGCGGCGAGCGGGTCATCGATCTGCGCCCCAAGGGCCACCAGGCCGGGCCGCTACGCCGGAGATCGGCGGCCATGCTTCGCGCCACGACTCCCACCCAACGCTCCGCACGCACTGAGCGCTCAGACCCGCTTCGCGCTCGTCGCCGCACTTCTCACACGGTCCCGCAACGAATCCCGTTTGCGCCGAACCCGCGCGCGCCCGCCACCGGTGCTTGCAACGTTTGACAGCAGCAAAGTGTTGCGGTATTGCGGCGGTCGCCGTCAAGTTCGCAAGACGGCCAGTTTGGAACGATTCTCGGGGTCTCTCGAGGCTGCCGGCACGCCGCTGCTTCGCCTCGACGGGGACATTAAGCAGCGGGCCAGGCGCGGGTTCGCTGCGAGCGCTCAGACGCGCTGAGGTACGGAGCCCGCTGCCGATGTCGCGCGATCGGGAGAGCGCGCGTCCTCCAAAACGGCGCCGATGTCGTGCCTGCTCCGCACCAATACCAACGACGTGGGGGTCCTTCGACGAAATGGCTTGCCGTGGCTCGTGTCGCGTGAAGGGAGGCGCTCGGTTCGCCGGCGCAACGAGACGACCTGACCTCGAGCGGCTGGTCCTCCGGACCCGATGCGGAAGTGATGCAATCGTCGCTGCGAGTCCGCCGGTGACCCGAATCGGTTAGCGTCGCCGTGCACTGCAATGGGGTGGTAAGGAGGAGCGAGCATGGGATCCAGACCGATCGGCCCGGTCGACTTCCGGGCCTGGCAGCACCAGCAGTGGGACTCAGCAGCAGTGGGATGGAAGGAGTGGAGCGAGTTCACTGACAGCGCGGCCGGGCACATCAGCGAGCGGCTCGTGGAGCTCGCTGGTGTGCGGTCCGGAAGCCGGGTCCTGGACGTTGCCGCCGGCTATGGCGAGCCGGCGCTGACCGCCGCGCACCGGGTCGGCCGGGAGGGTCGCGTTGTGGCGACGGACATCTCCGCCGAGATGCTCGCGTTCGGCCGCGAGCGCGCGGCGGCGGCCGGGTTGGGCAACGTCGAGTTCGTGGAGTCCGCCGCGTCCAGCCTCGATTTTCCGCGTGCGAGTTTCGACGCCGCGGTCTCGCGCTGGGGCATCATCTTCGAGCCTGACGCCGAAGCCACCGCCGGGCGCATCCGAGGCTTCCTGAAGCCGGGCGGGCGGATCGCGATCAGCTCGTGGGGCGAGCCCGATCAGGTTCCGTTCCTCTCGATACCGATGAGGACGACGATCGAGCGGCTGAACGTGTCCCCGCCCCCGGCCCGAACGCCCGGGCCCCTGTCCCGGCCCACCCCCGCTGCCATCGGCGGGTTGCTCGAAGGAGGTGGGTTCTCGAATGTCGCAGTCGAGCAAGCCGAGGTCATCTTCGAGTTCGACTCCCCGGAGCACTTCACCGCCTACGTCAGGGCGATCGCCGCCCCGATCCGGGCGATGATCGAGCAGCACGCAGGCGAGGCTCAGGAACAGGCGTGGGACGCGATTACGCAGGCCGCAGCGGCTGCGGGGGGTGGCTCGAAGCCGCTGAGGCTCTCGAACGTGGTGCTGCTCGCCTCAGCAACCGCCTAACGCCCGCGTCGCACAAGTCGCGAGGCCGACCACGACGAGCCGGTCGCACGGGCCGCCCCCCGGCTACGTCGTCGACGTCATCCGCGCGCGGACCCGTCAGCGAGGCCCACGCCCTGGCTCAGCGGGTCAGCAGGGCAGTCGAGCGATTGCGTCCGCTGCGCCATTCGCAAGCAGCGCGTCCGACGGGGCGTGCGTGGCGGATTTGGTGCATTCCGGCCACGGCGGGACTGTCAGGGCGACCGATGGGCTCCGCGGACGCGGCGACTTGGCGAGGTCGGGTCATGCGCGCCTGCTGTCCGCGTGAACGGAGGGGGGCGCTGCGCCCGGCCCGGGTGCATGAGATCGTCCGCGTGTCTGGCGGCTGCTGGGGGACGACGCCGACCTCCGGGGCCGATCGCGTGCGAGCCCGCGGAGCGTTGCTGTGTCCGCGGGCTCGCAGCATCGCGACATCGGTCGCGCGACCGTCAGTCGTCGCCGCCGGCTGCCCCGGTGGTCCACGCCGGCGGTTCGTAGGGGCGGCCGGGGACGGCGCCGATGCACAGGACGCGCAGGCCATCGGGGCCGCTGGTGAGGACTCGGCCGGTCCCGGCGTCGACCCGCACAAGGTGCTCGGGATCGAGCGGCAGCCGCTCGTCGCCGATCACGACGGCGCCGGTACCGGCGAGCGCGACGTATAGCTCCTGCTGGCCGGTGTCGGCCTCGTCGTGGGACTCGGTCGTGTAGTCGGGCGGCAGTTGCATGATCTGCGCACCGAACGCCGTGATGCCGAGCCCGACGCGGACGAGCCGGGCGAAGCCGTCCCAGAGCTCGGGGAGCTCAGCGATCGACTTCGCCGAGTAGCCAATGATGGTCCGGGTCATGACGCCACCGCCCCCATGTTGCGCGCGAGGACCGCCATCGTGCGGTCGTGCTCGTCGACCGGGCTGAGTTCGATCAGCTCGACTGGCTCGAGGGTCTGAAGGAAATGGCCGGGCCGGAGGTGGTAGGCCTCGCTGGCGCGGACGATCTCCTCAGGCCCGTCGAGGTATGTGACGCGGAACGATCCACTGAATAGGTAGCCCCAGTGGTCGCACTGGCAGCGATCGTCGGGTAGCCCTTTGAAGGGCGATTCGTCTGGCGGGAAGTGCCCGGGCATCGACTCGAACGCGATCCGGATCCCTCCCGCGTCGATCGAGCGTCCGGTGTACTCGCCGATGACCATCGGTTCCAGCTCATCCTTGGATGTGTGCATGGACAACTCTCCCTTCGTTGGTGATGACCGCCGCCACGGCGTGGCGGCGCTTGACGAGCAACAGCAGGCCTGCGGCGCCGATCGCCGCGGGTCCAAGGCCGGCAAGGAGGAGGGCTGGACGGGCGCCGAGCGCGGCGACGACGATCCCGCCGAGCACAAGCGCGCCGAGCTCGGCGCCGTTACGCGCCCCGTTGTACGCGGCGAAGACGCGACCACGCAACGCCTCCGGCGCGCGCTCGTGGATCAGCGTGCGGAGCAGCACGTTCTTGACTCCGTGCGCGACGCCACCCAGCGTGAAGCCGATCAGAGCGAGCCACAGGACCGTGGCGAGCGCCCCGCCGGCGATCCCGAGTCCCTGGAGGACGACCGCCGCGAGGCCGCCGCCGGCCAGATGCGCTTGCCCGACGCGGTGTGCGAGCCCGGCCGAGCCGGCCGCCATCCCTACGGTCCACGAGCTGAGCAGCACCCCGTAGGCGAGGCTGCCGCCCCGGAGCACGTGCGTTACGAAGAACGGCTCGGCGGTCGCCGACATCGAGAACAGCGCGAGCGCGGCGACGGCACCGCCGAGCGTGATCTTGATCTCGCGCTCACGCCGGAGGAAGGCGAAGCCGTCCCGGGCACGTGCCCGGTTGCCGGCGTCCGGGGCGGGCTCCGGCCGGCGGCGCGCGCGAAGTAGCAGCGCCGCGGCGGCCACGATCACGAACGACAGTGCGTTTAGTGCCAGGGCGAGTCGCAGAAGGCCGGCCGCGGCGAGCGCGCCGCCGACGAGCGGGCCGGCGGTGAAACCGAGCGAGCGGGTGGTTTCCATCAGCCCGTTGGCCCGTGACGTGTCGGTGCCCGGGCCGGCCGCCGCTGGAACGAGTGCGAACTCGGCCGGCTGGCTGACCGCCACACCGAACCCGAGCACGGTCATCAACGGCAGCAGCGCCCAGAGACTGTCGAGGCCGGCGACCATCAGGGTCACGGTTGCTGCCTGAAGCAGGGAGACGGCGATCAGGATCTGGCGGTTCTCGAAGCGGTCGACGATCGCTCCTGCCAGGCCTGCGGCCAGGACTACTGGCCCCCAGAGTGCGAAGATCAACGCCGAGACGGCGAACGCCGATCCGGTGCGCTGCTGTACGTGCAGGATCAATGGGAAGATCGCCATGAAGTCGCCGAGCGCGGAGAGCCCGGCCGCTCCGGCGAGGATGCGAAGGTCACGGCTACGTGGAATCGACATGGCGCCGATGCTCGCGAGTGCCCGTTCGGGCACCGTTCGGCGCGCGTAAATCCTGCGCGAGCACCTTGCGCGATCGCAGTTCGATGCTGCACAGTTGACTGTGGTGTTGGATGTCCGACTAGCGGGCGGTCTTGAGTTGCGGGTGGATGGCGCGCCGATCGCGCTGCCTGCGTCGCGGCGGGCGCGCGCGGTGCTCGCATATCTCGCGCTCAACCCTGCTCCACAGCCGAGGGGCCGGCTTGCGGCGCGCTTTTGGCCCGACGTGCTCGACGAGTCGGCGCGAGCCAGCCTGCGAGTGGCGCTGACCGAGTTGCGCCAAGCGCTCGGGCCGGCGGCCAGCTACGTCGTCGCAACGCGAGACAGTGTCACCCTGGAGGGAGCCGAGCTCAGAGTCGACGCCCGCGTGTTTCAGCGGGCCCTTGACGACGGCGATGCGGCGCGGGCGCTCGAGGCGTGCGGTGCGCCGATCCTCGACGGCTTCGAGGAAGAGTGGGCGATCGAGGCCCGCGAGGAGCACGCGCACCGGCTCGCCGGCGCGCTCGAGTCGGCTGCGGCCGCCGCGCGCGATCCAGCCGAGGCGGTCCGGCTGACCCGCGCCGAGGTCGCGCTCGACCCGCTCGCGGAAGCCGCCAACCGCCGACTCATTGAGCGGCTCGCCGCCACCGGTGACCGCGCCGCGGCGCTGTCTGCCGGCCGCCAACTCGCCGAGCGCCTGCGCGCGCAACTCGCCATCGCGCCGTCACGCGAAACGCGGGCGCTGCTCGACGAGCTCCGCCGCGCGGAGCCGGAGCCCGTCCCGCCACCGACGGGCCTCACGCGCTCCCACGAAACCGTGTTCGTCGGCCGCCGCGCCGAGCTGGCGCGGATGCGTGCCTGCTGGGGCGGGGTGCAAATGCACCGTGACCGGCGGATCGCGCTGGTCGCCGGGGAGCCGGGGGTCGGAAAGACGCGCCTCGCTCAGCAGTTCGCGTCTGCCGCCCTCGGAGAGGGCGCGACCGTGCTCTTGGGCCGCTGCTCCGAGGAGCCACTCGCGCCGTTCGAGCCGTACACGGAAGCACTCACTCACGCCGGCGTCGCCGAGGCGCTCACGCCAAGCAGTGGCCCTGACGACACCGGTGCGCGACACCGCCTGTTCGACGCCGTCGACGCCGCCTTCACCGACCTCGCTGTGCGAGCGCCGCTGCTGCTCGTGATCGACGATTTTCACTGGGCCGATCGCGGAAGCATGCTGCTGACGAGCTTCCTGCTGCGCTCGAGCCGCCCAGGCCCGATCCTCGTCCTTGGCACATATCGCGACACAGAGCTCGGCCGCCACACCCCACTCACCGGGGCACTGGGCGAGCTGAAGCGGGGCGGTGCGCTTGATCGGATCGACCTGCGAGGGCTGCCGCTGGATGATGTGGCGACACTCGCCCGCTCGATGCTGGGCACCGACGAGATCGCGCCACGCGTGTATGCGCGCACGGACGGGAACGCGTTCTTCGTCGAGGAGGTGTTGAGGGAACTGGCCGAGTCCGGGCCGCAGGTCGTGCCGGAGAGCGTCCGGCACGCGATCGGCGTCCGCTTGTCGCGCATGGGCGATGAAGCGAGCGAGCTGATCGCCGCCGCCGCGATCCTCGGCCTGGAGCACGACGCTCGTGCCTTGCAGGCCACCGCGGGACTTCAGGCTGATGCCGCCGAGACAGCGCTCGACGAGATCCTGCGCGCCCGGCTGTTGCGGCCCACTTCCAGCCCGCAACGGTTCGAGTTCGCTCACGCGCTCGTTCGCGAGGCGGTGCTCGACGAGTGTAACGTTCTGCGCCGCGCCCGGCTTCACCGACGCGCCGCCGAAGCCCTCGCCGAGCTTGGCGAAGAACACCACCTGGAAGAGATCGCGATGCACCTGTTCGAGGCGGCGTCGACCGCCGATGCGCGGCAGGCAGCCGAGATGCTCGTCCACGCCGGTCACCGGGCGCTCGATCGGCTCGCCTACGAGGACGCAGCGGAGCGCTTCGACCGGGCGTTGCAGGCGCTCGAGCTAGCGGGTGCTGAGGACGATGCCGGTTCGGTGTTGCTCGCTCGCGGCGATGCGCTCCTGCGCGCGGGCGAGCCCGAAGCTGCGCGAGCAGCTTTCAGCGCAGCCCGAGCGCTGGCGCTCCGAGGCGCCGACAATGGCCTGCTTGGCGAGTCAGCTCTTGGCTTTGCCGGGCTTGGCATCGCGATCGTCGACCTCGACGCCGAGGTGATCGCACGGCTCGAGGAGGCGCTGGAGCGGGTCGAGGATCGCCCGCTGCGCTCCCGCGTACAGGCGCGACTCGCGGTTGAGCTCTACTACGCAGCCGACCGTACGCGGTCAGACCTCCACAGCGAGGAGGCCGTCGCGACCGCGCGAGCGTCAGGCGACACGAGCGCGCTCGCGGCCGCTCTGAGCGCGCGACATGTCGCGTTGTGGCGGCCCGACCGCATCGAGGAGCGCCTTGCCGTCGCCGACGAGATGATCGCAGCCGCGCGCGAGGCCGGCGACCGCCACGCCGAACTGCAGGCTCGCAACTGGCGCGTCGCAGACCTGTTTGAGCTCGGCGCGATGACGGCGTGGCGCGAGGAGGCCGCATGGCATGCGCGGGTCGCCGCGGAGCTCCGCCTTCCTGCCTTTCAGTGGTACACGCCGCTGTGGGCGGCGACCGGAGCGATGCTCGCCGGCCGCTACGAGGATGCAGAACGCCTGTGCGCCGAGGCGGAGGATGCGGGCATCCGCGCCGGCGATCGCAACGCTGGCGTATTCCCCGGCATCGTGCGCTTCTGCTCCCAACTCGAGCGCGAAGCCTTCGGTGAAATGGACGTCGCGTTCGTCGAGGACAAGATTGCAAACTCGCCGGCCGGCATCGCCTACCGCGGCGGATATACCTGGATGCTCGCCGGGCGTGGCGAGACCGAGCGCGCCCGCGAACAGCTCCACGCGACGATGAAGCTCAACCACGCGTTCGACGCGAACTGGCTGTCATTTCAAGCCGAGCTCGCGGAGGCGAGCGTGCTACTCGGCGACGTCACCTTCGCCGCCGCGTTGTACGAGCGGCTCGCGCCGTACGCGGGTCGGCCGGTCACCGCCGGCCGCGCGGCCTGCAGCTTCGGAGCGGTCGATCGAACGTTGGGCGGCCTGGCCGGCCTGCTCGGCCGCAAGAGCGACGCGGTGCGCCACCTCGAGCACGCGATCCGGCTCAACGACAGCTTCGGCTGCGTTGTCTGGCGGACGCGCGCGGAACGCGACCTATACCAGCTCGTCCGCAACGAGCCACTCGCCGGTTGATCCCGCCGACATGGGCACACGCGACGCTCATGCCGGGGTGCCGGTGGTGGCAGAGACCGCGGAGGGTCGCTGTGCGCCGACGATGATGTTCCACGGCTCTATGCTCGTGATCACGAGCTGCCCAGCGGACGCCCAGGGGTCATCGGCAAGGCGGCGGTTGACCTCGGCGTCGCTTTCCGTATCGATGACAAGCAATGCGCGAAGGCGCCCGTGCTCGGTGCCCGCGAGCGGGCCCGCGAACAGGACGAGCCCTTCCTCGGCGAGCATGTTCATGAACGCCGCATAGTCGCCGACGCCAGGCTGCCCCATCGTCCCCTGCCCGTCTGTCCAGCCGGGTCCTGCTTCGCGGATGACGGCGAAGCAGACGAGTTGAAGCCGGTGACCAGATCGAACCGCCGCGAATGGAACGCCGCGACGGGTCTGTGGGAGCTAACCGTCGCCGACACAACGATCACCGCGCGCTACGTGATCAGCGCAACCGGCCCGTATGTCGAGCCTAAGCGACCGGACATCCCGGGGCTCGAAACCTTTGCAGGCAAGGCCAACACCTCACGCTGGGACAACAATCACGAGCTCAGCGGCGAGCGCGTGGCGATGATCGGGACGGGCGCCAGCGCGGTTCAGATCGTACCCGAGATCGCCCCGATCACGCAGCGGCTCGACGTCTACCAGCGCACGCCGATCTGGGTCGTCCCGAAGTTCGACCCAGCAATCCCGCTCCGAGTACAACACGCGTTCGCGCGCTGGCCCGGAACCGAACGGCTCGTGTACCGCGCGTTGATCGGGGTGACCGAGAAGCTGCTCGTCGGGGCGGTCCTGCGCTTTGAGCGCCCACGCACCCAGCGCACGGTGCGCTTCTGCACCCGGCTGCTACGCGACGTCTTCTACAAGCGGCAGATCCCCGACGAGCACGCGGACCTGCGCGCCCGGCTGACTCCCGGCTACGGCCTCGGCTGCAAGCGCCCCGCGATCTCGAGCACCTACCTCAAGACGTTCCTGCGCGACGACGTCGAGCTGATCACCGACCCGATCGCCGAGATCGTCCCGACCGGCATCCGGACGCGCGACGGTCGGGTGCGCGCGGTCGACACGTTGATCCTCGCGACCGGCTTCCACCTCGCCCACGAACCCGAGTCTTACGTGGCGCGGCCGGTCCGCGGCCGCGACGGGTTCGACCTCGAGACGTTCTACCGAGAGCACCGCGCACGGTCCTACCAGGGCATCTCGATGCCCGGCCTGCCGAACCACTTCATGGTCTTCGGCCCGTACGGCGGCACCGGCGGCAACTGGCACACCGTCCCGCACGCCGCGGGCATTCACATCGTCCGTGTGCTGCAGGAGGCGCAGCGCCGCGGCGCCCACGTGATCGAAGCGCGCGAAGCCCCGGCGCAAGCGTGGACCGCCGAGATGGTCCGCCGGCTCGAGCGATCGCTGATCAAGCTAAACAGCTGCGAGACAGCGCACAGCTTCTACATAGACCGCAACGGCGACATACCGTTCCTGCGGCCGACGAGCGGCAAACAGGCCCTCGCCGATCACGCATCATTCCCGCTCGATGACTACACCTTCACGCCGACCCCGAGGACCGCGGGACCGGCAACTGCCAACGCGACCGACGCATCAACGAACAACGGCGGCCCGATCGTCGGCTTCGTTCAATGACGACCAACGGTGGATCATCGATGGCGACGCTTGAGGAGTTGTTGCGGTCGCCAGAGGGGACCGCGGTCACCATCGACCGGCCCGATGGGACCCGGCTACACGCGGTCGACGCCGGATCGGGGCCACCGGTACTGCTCGTGCATGGCTACGCCGCGTCACTGGACGAGTGGTCGCTCGTGCAGCCAGCGCTGCTCGACCGCGGCTACCGCGTGATCGTCTACGACAATCGCGCGCACGGCAAGTCGACGCTCGGCAGCGAGGGCGCGACCTCGCGCGGGCTGTTCGACGACCTCGTCGCCGTGGCAGACCACTTCGACCTGCGCGACATGATTCTCGTCGGCCATTCGATGGGAACCTACACATCGCTCGGCGGGCTAGCGCACCCGGGACTGCGGTCGCGCGTGCACAGCGCCGTGCTGGTCTCGACCGAGACCGGCCATCTCTACAAAGGCGCGCGCACCGTGCAACTGCTCGCGCCGCTCGCGCGCGTGGGCGCGCTCCAGAAGATCGCTAACCACCGAAACCTGGGGCGCCGTGTCGCCGCGCTACCGATCGGGCCGAACCCATCACCCGACATCGTCGAGGCGACACGGTTGATGCTGGTGTCCGCTGCGCCCGGCGTGCGCGGCTTCATCTCGGTACTGGCGAAAGACTCCATCGAGCACCTGCTGCCCTCGATCGACGTCCCGCTGCTACTGCTGATCGGGGACGCGGACGCGACGACGCCGATGTGGCACTCCGACCTCGTCGTCGAGCGCACACCGCACGCATCGGTGCGCGTCCTGTCCGGGGTCGGCCATATGGTCAACTGGGAGGCGCCAGGCGCGATCATCGACACTGACGGTCACGAAACGGCGGGCACGGAGCCGCCGCAGCACGCCGCACTCCGGTCGCTTCAGCGCGCTGGAACCAGTGTCTGTTTGTCGCCCCAGGCCACAGCCAGCTCGCAATCGTCCACCAGGCAGAATCGGCGGTTCAGACTCAAGCCGATCAGCTCTGGCCGCTTGAGCGACGATGCCCGATCCGCCCGGAGTTAGCTGACCCGCTGCGCGCGATTTGACACTGGGACAGGTTCGTACCGGTGGCGCGACCTCCGCATCCACGCACGGACTGCCCGCAGAACCCAGACCTGCTCATAGGTCAACCTGTGGTGGCCTCGACCGCCGCCGGGTGAGGGCCTGACCTGCGTGCCCTTTGCCGAGGGCCAACGAAAGACCTGCCCGTCCCGGCGGTGGTGAGGTGCCGCGAGCGGCGCCAGGACGTAGCCCCTGCTGAGGGCCTTGTCTATGAGCACCCGTAACGGTACCTCCGGGTTGGGGCGCTGTCGAGTCGTCCGGACCGTTGGAGGTCATGATGGGTAATTGCGCTGGGATCGATTGGGCGTCGGAGAAGCACGACGTGCTGGTCGAGGATCCGGCTGGCGAGGAGCTGCTGGCGACGACGTTCGCGCATGATGAGGATGGCGTCAGCGCGTTGTGCGCGGCGCTTACGCGCTTTGAGGTCGAGGTGGTGGCCATCGAGCGGCCGGAGGGGCTGCTGGTCGATCGGCTGCTAGAAGCGGGGGTGCCGGTGTTGGCGTTGCATCCGAACCAGGTCAAGGCGGCACGCGATCGGTTTCGCGCCTCGGGCGGGAAATCCGATCGCTTTGACTGCTTCGTGCTGTGCGAGCTGGCGCGCACCGATCGTCATCGCTTCCGGCTCTTGGAGCCAGATTCAGATGAGACGAAGGCGCTGCGGGCGCTGACGCGGGCGCGGGAGGATCTCGTGACCGCGCGGGTCGCTTTGGCCAACCAGCTGCGCGCGGAGCTGGAGCGGTTCTGGCCCGGGCCGATCGGCTTGTTCCAGAAGCTCGACAGTCCGATCTCGCTCGCGTTCCTGGCTCGGTATCCGAGCCCGCAGGATGCGCGCGGACTCGGCGAGAAGCGCCTGGCCGCGTTTCTCAAGCCCCATCGCTAGAGCGGTCATAAGCCGTCGGGCGAGCTGCTTGAGCGCTTGCGGTCCGCGCCGGCGGGTCGCGCTGGGGAGATCGAGATGCTCAGGCGACGCTCGATTGTGCTCGGCCTGACCCGCACGCTGGCGGTGATGGTCGAGCAGATCCACGAGCTCGAATCAGAGATCGCCGACGCGTTGCACGCGCACCCCGACGGCAAGATCTTCTCCAGCTTCTTTCGCAGCCCCGGCTCGGTGGTCTGCGCCGCGACGCTGCTGTCGGAGATCGGCGACTGCCGTTCCCGCTATCCGCACCGCGACGCGATCGCCGCGGATGCAGGCCAGGCGCCCGTCGCGGTCGAATCGGGCAAGCGCAAGCACGCCAAGTTCCGGTGGGCATGCAACAAACGACTGCGCAACGCGCTCGCGACGCTCGCGCACGTCACCCGCCGATGGAACCCGTGGGCCGCTGACCGCTACGCCAACGCGAGAGCGCGCGGCCACAACCACCGCCGCGCGCTCCGCACGCTCGGCCGCGCGTGGAGTCGCATCCCGTGGCGCTGTTGGCGAACCCGCACTCCCTACGACCCTCAGCGCCACACCGGCCTGCAGCAGCACATCGCCGTCACCATCCCCACCGTGTCGGCCCCCCGGCCCGACGTCATTGCCACCCAGCGGATGGCAGGCGCCGCCGTCACCCCAAAGGGCGGCCCAACGGGCCGAGCGCGAAGCGCTTGACGGCGAGCCAACATCCGCTACCGCACCGGGGGGTTGACACAGGACGTCTTCCGTATCCGGACGCGCCTCCCGGACCCGTAAGTGTCGCGCCTCGCTTTCACCCCGGTGCGTGCGGTGCTCAGCTTCGGCTGAGGCGAACTTCGGCTGCCGCTCTCTCGATCGCCTCTAGCGAGCGTTCCACGTCCTGGCTGGTGGTCGCCCAGCTCGAGACCGAGATGCGCATCGCCGCGGTGCCGTGCCACGTCGTGCCGCTCAGCCAACACGTGCCGTCCCGCTGAACGGCGTCGATCACCGCCCTCGTTCGCGCGTCGTGGTCGCCCGCGTCGTCGAGGAAGCGCACGAGCACCTGGTTGAGAACGACATCGTTCAGGATCTCCGTATGGGGAACGGCGGCAAGCGCTTCGCTGAATCGCCGCGCGTGAGCGCAGCATCGCTCGACCAGTTCGGCGACTCCCGTCCGGCCGAGCGAGCGGATCGCCGCGTAGACGGGAAAGCCTCGGGCGCGGCGGGAGAACTCCGGGTTCCAATCCAACTGGTCGCGAGGGCCGTCGGCATCGGCGTGGACCAGATAGGTGGCGGTGACGCTCATCGCGGCCCGATGGGCCTCGCGGTCGGCACAGAACGCGATTCCGGAGTCATACGGGACGTTGAGCCATTTGTGAGCGTCGGTCGCCCAAGAGTCTGCGCGGTGAGCGCCGGCGACGAGGTGCCGCAGCGCCGGGCTGGCCGCCGCCCACAGACCGAACGCACCGTCGATGTGTAGCCATGCTCCGGACTCGTCCGCGAGGTCAGCTATCTCAGACACCGGATCGACCGAGCCCGTGTTGACGTTGCCGGCCTGTGCGCAGATGATCCGCGGCCCGTCATGGCCCGCGAGCGCATCGCGAAGCGCCGCCGGCACCATCCGGCCTTGCGCATCAGCCGCAACGGACACGATCGACGCATAACCGAAGCCGAGCAGGCGCAATGCCCGATCGATGGTGACGTGGCGCTCGGCCCCGACGAAGATGCGCACGGCGGGGGCGCCGAGCATCCCCTGATCGTTGACGTCCCAGCCTGAACGAGCCAGAACTCGGTAGCGAGCCGCGGCCAGCCCGGTGACGTGCGCCATCTGGCACCCGGTGACAAAACCGAACGACGCGTCGGCCGGCAGCCCGAGCAGCTCTGCCGTCCAGGTGCCGGCGACCTCCTCCACGACGGCCGCAGACGGCCCGCAGACGTACAGCCCGGCATTCTGATCCCACGCCGACACCAGCCAGTCCGCCGCCAGCGCCGCCGGCGCCGCACCCCCGATCACGAACCCGAAGTAGCGGCCGCCCGGACTCGACACTAGCCCCGACTCGGCGGCGGCCGCGAGTTCGCCGATGACCTGCCGCGCATCGACCGCCGCCTCCGGAAGCGGGCCACCCAAGCCGGACCGCAGCTCCTGGACATCGGCGGACCAGCCGATCGGCCGATCGGGGATCCCCTCGAGATGGGACGCCGCAAGATCAGCCGTCTCGGCAAGCAGACGACGGATCGTCACCGGCATGACCCGCCGGGCACCCGGCCAGCGTCAACCGCCGTGATCACCGTGCCTCGCAGACGGCGATGATGATCCCCATCATCTACGCCGGGGTTCCGGCGGCCAGCGCCTTGACGTCCCCAGTGTGCATCGGCTTGCCTCCAATGCCCCAGTCGCCGCTGTGGACCTCTTCGACGATGACCCAAGTCACGCCTCGCATGTTCTCACCCTCGATCGAGACCATCGCGTCGGTCAAGCGCTCCACGATCTGGACCTTCTGCTCAGCCGTGAAGACATCCTCGATGAGCTTGACGTTGATGAGTGGCATAAGACCTCCTGTTGATTTGAGTGCCGTCATGCAGCTAACCGCGGGACCGTGTGAGCGAGCGTGTGATCAGGCGATGAGTGCCAATTCAGCGTCAAGCGCAGGGTTGGCGATCGCATCGGCGAGCGGGCGCACAGCGTCGAGTGCGACACCGTCACCGAGCCGGGCGCGGTGGATCGCCGCCCGGACCATCAGCTCGCGCATGTCGCCGCGCGCAGCGATCGTTTCGAGCTCCGCGAGCACGGTCTCGACGTAATCCGGTTCGCACTCGCCGATTGCCTGCGCCACCAGCGCATCGAGGCAATGAGCCTTGACCCATGCGTACGCGTCCGCGACGCGGCCTGATCGAGCGACCGCATCGCGTAGGCACTCCAGCGCGAGGGCGTCCTCCCCCTGCGAGTGATGAATCAGACCCTTCACACGGCCACCGAACCCCTCCCAGCACGGGTCGCCGAGCTCACACCCGAGCGCAAACGCATGTCGCGCAAGATCGACTGCCTCGGTGCGTGCGCCCTCACGTAACGCCACCTCCGCACGAAGCGATTCGGGCAGCGGCTGCAGCGCGCGCCAGCCTTCATCAGCGATCAACTCAAGCGAGCGATCCAACGCGCCAGCAGCCTCCCGCAGCTGACCCCGGAGCAGCAACGCCCGCCCAAGGATCGCCAGCGACCAGGCCTGCTGACGGTCATCCCCAGCAATTTCGGCGACCGCGACCGATTCATTCAGCAGCCCGATCGCCGCTTCGTAATGCGCGCGGTCCGACAACGCCATCCCCCGGACGCCCAGCACTTTTGCGCGCTCTCGGCCGCCACCAACGTGCGCACTCGCGCGAGACAGCCAGCGTCCAGCCGTCGCCGGGCGCCCGGCTTGGACCTCGACATAGCCCAACTCCCGGCACGCCTCGATCACCACTGGCTCCGCACCGGTCGACTCAGCCACGGTCAGCGCCTCGTGGAGCATCGCCGCGCCCTCCTCGTCGCGGCCACGCACGGCGTGCACGAGCGCGCTCCCGAGCTCAAGCAGAACCCGAGCAAGCACGTCCGTGTCACCACACGCCCGCGCCTGCGCGCACGCCATTCGCAAGCACGCCATCCCCGGTTCAACGGCCCCAGCATCGATCGCCGCGATTCCCGCCTGCAACTGCCCTTTCGCCGCCGCGCGATCACCGAGCACGTCCGGTTCCCCGATGAGCGTCGCCGCACGCGCCACGCGGGCGTCTGGTGCACGGCCCAGCTCGCGGCGAAACAGCAGCTCGCAGGACGCCACGTGATGCCTCGCCGCCTCGAGGTCACCGCTCGCCGCCAAGCAACGCACGAACAGCTCGTGCAGGCTCTCCTCGAATGGACTGAACTCCAGCGCCCGGGAAGCAAACGCTGCGGCCTGCTGAGCGCGGCCCGACGCGAGCGCAGCCAGCGCAGCATCGTGCAGGATCCCCTCATTCAGCCCCGCCAGGCGACGACGCTCAATCAGCAGCCACGACGCGAACACAGGACCCGCGTCCAGCACAATCCCCTCCAGCAACTCGCCCCGCACAAGCCCGACGTCAGCCTGTCCGGCGCTCACCATCAGCACATCCACCGTGATCCCCGCCGGGGAACCAAACCGCAGGGGATCGCCGCGAAGCAGATCCGCCGCGACGAGCGCCCGGCGCAGCTCAGCAAGAGTCCAACGCAGCGCGCCCTGCGGATCCGCTGCATCCGAGAACAGCAACGCAGCTAGCCGCTCACGAGACACCGGCAGCTCAGCCAACGCCACATACGCGAGCACCGCCCACGACTTGCGACCCCGCGGCGGCGCCAACGGCAACCCATCCCGCTCCAGCTGCGGACGACCCAGAAGACGTACAACCAACTCGTCGCTCACACCACAAGTATCCGTCGTCAGCCACCGGGTACACGGGTACCAACCGCCGTCAACGCCGTCGGAGTGGATGGGGAGGCGACCGCGGGCTCCGAAGCGCCGATCACGGCGCGACGAACGAAAATGAGTTCCCGTTGTGGTCGAAGTCGCCGGCGAGGACGTGTCCGCGGTCCGCGTCGATCAGGAAGCCCTGTTCTGAACATCTAGCCAGCAGGCGAGGCGGGGCGCCGGCGAGGTCGCCGCGCTCGATCCCGATCAGCCCGCGTCGGGCGGCGGCCTGGAAGAGCAGCTCCCTGCCGCGTACGAGCATCTGGCGCGAGCAGGCCTTGTAGGGCAGTGAGTGCCGGGTCGGCGCAGCAGGCGAGTACCAGGCGAGATGACGAAGTGTCCGCCGGCATTGCGGGCCGCCGCCCGCGCTCGTTCCGACGACGAGCACCCCGGCGTCGCCGAGCGCGTAGCTGACCGGCCCCATCCCGGCTACCGAGAACGCTCGCCTGCGGGTAACGAGGTTGATGAGCGTGACCCGTTCGGTGCTCCCGATCGCCAGGAAATGGCCGTCGAGCGCGAACGACGCGAGGCGCGGTACGTGCCATGACAGGGGCGCACCGCTCGGGTCCGCGGGCACGACTGTCACCAGCTGGTGGTTGTCCGGCCCGCACGCGGCGTAATCGGCCGAGATGGCCCATTGGTCGTCAGGGGAATTGCACGGCAGGCGGGAGTCCGTGAACGGGCCGCCGAACGGGCCGGCGTCGTTGACGAATCCGACGCTGCCGTCTCCCAGCTTGCAGCCTGAGAACCCGCGAGGTACGCCAGCGGACCGAAGGGGGACACACTCGCTGGCAGCCGCTCAACGCCAGTAGCCGCGACCGCAGCGCCTGCGCTCACTGCAAATGCTCCAGGCATCGCGACGGCAAGGGCGGCGATCAAGACCCCGTGGCGGACTCCCCTGCTCATGTCGCCGGACATTTGCAAGCCAGCAGGGGCACCGCATCAGGGAGCCTCCCCACCCTTTAGGCGCGTCCCGACTCCACCGCTAAATCTCAGGGTGGCTCCCCGATGCGGGCCGCCCGCAGGTCCGGCATTGTGGCCAGCCTCCCGGCTTATGCGCGATTCTCTTCTCCGCCGCTGCCTCATGACCCGGTCTCCACTAACACGGGTTCCGGCCTGGCGGCGCGCGCTGCACGCTATTGCCCTGGCGGCGACCCTGTTGGCCGTGCTCGCCGCCGCCGCCGCCGCCTCCGCCTCCGCGGACGTCGTTTACAACCGCGCGGACGACTGCATCAACGCCAGCCCGGTGGGGTTTTCCGTGGTTGGGACGACGACGGATGGCAGTTTGCAGATCCTGGCTGAGCCCGCCGACAGAGGCGTGGCAGCGACCCTCTTGTCCGGGCTGCAATCGGGTCCGCTCGCCGGCCTGCACAGCGCGTTCTCCGCAGACGCCGGCTCCGGTCGACTTCCGGCCGGCCCCGACGGGGGGCCGTACCAGCTGTTCGTGGCTCCCGCCTCGGATTTCGCTGACAACAACCTCGGCGACACCTCGGGCTACTGCGACGGTGGCGCGATCTCCGCGATTGCGCTCCGGGACGACCTCAGCGACCTCCTGACGGTGGCCACTCACGAGCTCGGACACGCCTTCACCGGCGGGCTGCTCGGCCAGGAGTCCCATGACACGTGGTTTGAGGAGGCCCTGAGCGAGTACTACGCCTTCGCGCTCGCACCGGACGCAACGCTGCAGCACAGTCGCGATGTCCAGCTGTTCGGCCAGCCGACGATCCCGCTGGACACGTTCAGCAGCCCAAGCGACGACGAGCGGGCGCACGAGTACGCAGTAGACCGGTTCCTGCAGTGGCTCGCCCAGCGGCTTGGGCCGCGCTTCGACGCGATCGCCATGAACGTGCTGCGCGATTCCGGCACCACATCAACTGCGGCGATGCACATCGATCGGGACCTCCGCGACGCGCTGACGCTCAGCGGCCGCTCGTTCGCGGACGACCTCGGCGAGTTCTGGGCAGACCACATCATCCCCGAGCGCGATCAGCCCTTCGGCGGAACCGGTCCCCGGCTGCAGCCACGACCTCGAGAGTTCAACCACGCCGATGAGCTGTCGACCGACGTCCACCTCCGGTCGCTTGCGGCGAACACGGGTACCGTCACGCTCGGCGGCGACGTCAAGCAGTTGATCCTTCACGTCCCCTCGCCGGAGCCGCACGGTCGCCTCTGGGCGTGGTGGCCAGGCGGTCACCTTGAGAACGACAGTCATTCCGGCGCCGACCTGCATTTCTGCGTCGGCCCCGTCTCCTCCGACGCGATCGCATGGCCGGGAGAACTTCGCTTCATCCTGATCAACGCCGGTACCACCGAGGCCGCGTTCCCGGTTCAGGTCAAGGCGCTCACGGACAAGTGCACACGGCCGCGTCATCGCCCGCCTCCTCCGCCCCGACGCGCCCATCGTTGTGACAGCAGCACCCCTCGTGCCGGCTTCTACTCCAACGCTGGACCCCATGCGATGATCGTGGTCAATCCAACGGTAGACATTTACCTGATGTGTCAGGAGGGCCACCGGTTCGTCAGTTCGGTCAGCGGGGAATCCACATGCGATGGCACGCTGTTCGGGGAACCCATCGACCTCGGCCAGCCTGGTGTGTGGGTTCAGTTCAGCTATCGCAGTCCGGGCGAGCTGCACGGCAACAGCTTCGCCTTCAACTACACCTCCGAGGGCGCTGACATACACCTGGCGGGGACGTTCGATGGCAACTCAGTGGCCGGAACCGTGGACTACCGGAACCCGGCAGCCTGTGGCGGGGCTCGCCTGGTGCAGAGCTTCTCCCTCACTCGAAGTACGCCGGTACTTAACTCACCCTAGCTGCTACTTCGAGTTCCAAAATGCCTAGCTGAGCGGACGGCTGCCAGGAGATCACGATGCGTCGCCTAACGCCTCATTCACCAACTCGCGACACGATCCGACTGGTGATCGAACTCGACCGCGGCGCCGAACCGATCAAGGGTCGCGTGACGGCGGCCGGTCGTCACGATACGCCGTTTCGAGGCTGGCTCTTGTTGACGGCCCTGATCGAGTCGGCCCGGATCGACACCCCGGACGACGGGGGCGGCGGCGCGTCACGCGACGCCGCGCGAGATCGCCCCGGCAGCCTCTGATCTGGAGTCGGCGGATAGCGCCGCGGGGAGCTGGTCTCGGGAGCTGATGTCGAGCTTGAGGTAGACATGGCCGAGGTGGCTTTCGACCGTCTTGCGAGTGACGAACAGACGCTGGGCGATCTCGGGGTTCGAAAGCCCGGTGGTGGCGAGCTCCGCCACCCGACGCTCGCTGGCGGTCAGCGACTCGATCCCGCTCAGCATCACACGACGCGGCCGGGCGCCGGTTGCCGCGAGCTCCTGTTCCGCGCGCGTCGCGAGCTCCACCGCGCCGCAGCGGGATGACATGTCGAGCGCCGCTCGCAGATGCTCGCGTGCTCTGGCGGGCTCGCGGGCACGTCGCAGCGCAGCACCGAGCTCGAGCAGCGCATGAGCATGCTCGACTCTGCACGGCGATGGCTCGAGCACCGCGAGGGCCTCGTGTAACAGCTCGACCCCAGTTGTTCCCTGCTCGATCGTACCGGCCGCCCGCAGCGCCATTCCGAGCCCCCAGGGCGCGCCGAACGTGCGCGCTCGGGCGATCGCTGTCGCGATCACTTGGCGGGCCTCATCCAGTCGTCCGCACGCCGCCAGCGCGGGCGCCACGGCGGCCCGCCACGGCGTGTAGGACGGGTTCGTGAAGCCGCGTTGCTCGAGCCACGTGCCGGCCTCGAGCAGCAGCGCGATGCCCTCGTCCGACCGGCCCCGCGCGAGCGCCAGCTCGCCCAGCACGACGGCTGGCCACGGGAAGATCACCGTGTCCAACTTGGCCTGCCCGAGTCCGGTCGACTCGACCAAGGCCGAGGCCTCGTCGAGTAGTCCGCGACCGATCAGGACTTGGATCAGCGGTGTCAGCGACCACCAGTACATGATCGTCGGAGCGCCGCTGAGCGGGGCGAAGGTCTCCCAGCCGGCTCGCGCGTCCGTTTCCGCGTCGAACAGCGCGCCGCGGCGGAAGGCCAGGTATGACGCTGCGCTCCGCGCGAACGCCGCTTGCAGGATCCCGCCTCCGGCGGCCATCTCGGGCCACAGCTCGTCGTAGATCGATGGACCCGGCTGATCGCAGAGGAGCGTGACGGTCCCGACCGCGCCGGTCTCGTCACCTTCATCGGAATCCGTGAACGTCGGCCCGGCCGAGCCGAATTGGACGGCGAGCGCGAGTGCGTCGCTCGCCGGTGCGCTGCCCGTCAAGCAGATGTTGATGGCAGCGGCCGCCAACACGCGTCGCTCGCCGGGGGTGGCGCCATTGAGCCGTGCGGCCTGCTCCTGCACGCGACATACGCGCTGAGCACGCTCAGGATCGTCAGCCCACCAGGCAGCAAAATAGTCCCGGCTCCCTGCGATCAGGAGCGCGAGCTCGGGATCCGGCGCGAGCTCGATCGCCTTGTCGAAAGCGGCGATCGCGTCAGCCATCAGCCCGGCATAGGCGAGCGCGTAGCCGGACCACCGATGGGCGAGCATCCGCAACACCGGATCTTGCGCAGCCTGGGCTGCTCGTGCCAGATTCTCGGCGGCCCCTGAGACATCGATCGCCAGAAGCGCCTGACCCAGCTCGAAGCGCACTCGCGGGCGCAGCTCAAGTGCCGGTGGTTCCAGCAGCGCCCGCTCCAGGTAGCTCGCTGCTGCATCGGGCGCACCGGATCGGAGCGCATGCTCCGCCGCATCCCGTAGCCACTGCACCAGCTGAGCGTCACCTGCGGGCTCGCAGGCGGACGCGTGCACCGCGACTCGCGCCGGCTCGACTCCGTCCGCTGCCAGGATCGCTGCCGCGAGCCGGTGCGCTCGTGTGCGCTCCCCGGGCGCCATCTCGCGGTACACAGCCCGGCGCGCGATCGGATGGATGAACTCAAGCGGCTGGCTTCGCTGCAGGACCTCCGCGCGCGCCAGCACGTCCCAGATGCTGAACGCCAGCTCGGCTGAGATTTCACAGAACTCTGCGATATGGCGAACCTCGGCGTCCATTCCCAGGACCGCGATCGCGCTGGCGATCTGACGCGCCGGCTCACCGAGCCGCGCGAGCCGTATAAGAATCGAGCGCGCGACATCCGGTGGACCGAGTTGGTGCACCTGCGGTGCGTGCTCGCGGGTCGGCTCGATCCCGTCCGCGGCGGCTGCCCGTAACAGCTCCATCGCGAAGAACGGATTCCCGCCGGCGGCGGTGTGGCATGCCTCGATGAACGCGGGCTCGCCGGCTCGCCGGAATTGAGCGCGAACAAGCTCAGCCACCGAGGAGACGCCGAGCGGCCTCAATCTGACGGTTTCCGCCGGGGCGCCCGCCGTGACCGTGGAGACCACAGCGTCCCCATCGGGCTCATCAGCGCGCGCGCCCGCGAGCACGAGGATCGGCAGGTCGGCAACGCGTGCCGCCAAATACCCGAGCCAGCGCGCGGTCTGGGAATCGGACCACTGCAGATCGTCGATCACCAGCAGCAACGGCGTCATCTCGGAAAGGTTCGCGGCCAGCCAGTACAGCCCATGAATCACACCGAACGGATCCCCACCGACGGCCGGCTCCGTGGTGAGGCCCAGCAGTGCTTCGGTATGCGCCGCCGCACCGCTGAGTACCGCGCGTCGGTCAGCGGGATCGAGCGCACGGACGGTCGCATCGAACAACTGGCGGGCGATCCCGAACGGCATCTCACGCTCGAGTTCGCTACCCCGCGCCCTGAGCACGCGTAGGCCAGCTTCGGCGCCGAGCACCGCGGCGCGGTCCAGCAACGTCGTCTTGCCGAGTCCGGCTCCCGCGAGCACGAGCGCGACCCGACCGCGACCATCGCGCGCGCCCGACATCCAGGCGCCAATCGACTCGAGCTCCGTCTCGCGCTCGAGCAGCCTCATCTGATTGATGCCCCCAGCGAGGTTCACGTCCTGCACCACCCAGATCGCTGACCGTCCCCAGCGACTCTAGATCATGAACCCAAGCAACCCCAAAAAGTAGGGAGGCTCCCCGATGCGAAGCCCCGCGATCATCGCGAAACTGACGACGGAAATCGAACTGTGCTGAGGTAAGTGTACGAGCAGGTCCATTGTGCGCAAGCGACTCACTTACGCCAACGTCCTATCGACCGTCTGCCAGCGGCAAGCCGCGGCGTGAGCACTCACGGCTGCCGTAGGTTTGGCGGACTCTCGTTGGCGGGCAGGAGGGTGGCGGCGTTGCTCGGTCTCGGCGTTGGAGCGGCCGTGGTCGTGGCCGGCGCCAGCGCGAAAGTCGTCGTGCGTCCGTCCGATGTCGGGTGGCGTGGGCCTCAGCGCGTCATCCCCAACGTGCGCGCCGGGATGCTGCCGCACATGGTGGTGGCGCCGGACGGCGGCGCATTCGTTGCCGTTTCGGGCTCGGGCGCGAGCATAATCGGGGCGAGAATCGGTGGCGACGGCGCCATCGGCCGGCCGCAAGTGGTTGCGCCTGCCGCTGAGAAGCCGCGGCGTCTCGGGCTCGGCATCGATTCGAGCGGCACGGTCACCGCCGCCTACACGCTCGGTTCGGGCAGCCGTACGCGAGTGCTGGTTCGCCCGGGGGTGCCGGGCCGCGCGTTCGGCTCGCCGTTGCAAATCTCGCCGGCTGGAGTGAGGGCGACACTTGTGACGTTTCGAGAGATGCCGGATGGCTTTGCAGTGGCGCTGCTGTGCCTCGGCAGCCAGCGGCCGTGCAGGTACGCGATTTATGCACGTGCGCACGGCGGGCGCTTCCGGAAAGTCACGGACCTGCCGACCGGCGCCGCCCATGCAGCCATGGGGGTTTCGCCAGATCACCGAGTGATCGCGGTATGGGACGCAACACGGAGTAACGGCAGCCTTTACCTGCGGGGCTTGGGTTGGCGGTGGGGGCGGCGACCGACCGCTCCGTACACGGTGGCGCGGCATGTCGAGCTCGGCTGGTTCGTAGGCCCGCAGGTGGCGATGGTCGCGGGCGGGGGCGCGGTCGTCGTCTGGGGTGTGAAGATCCCGGGCGGCCGCGGCGCGGTCGATGCGACCGTCCGCGGGTCGGCGGCGGACAGGTTCGCCGCAGTGCGGGCGCTCACGAACGGGCGGCGCGGTCACGATACGGGTCAGCTCCGGTTGAGCGCGCAGGCGGGGTCGGTGCTGGTTATCACTGCCGAGGGGACCCGCCATGGGCTGTATCGCGCCGTGTTGCGCAGCTGGACTGCCGCCCACGGGTTCAGTCAACCGCGGATCGGCTCCCCGGCGTCAAGCGACGCGTTCGATCCGTTCGCTGCCTCCGGGGGCGGCCGCACCGTCCTCGCCTGGGACGGCGGGCCGGGTGGGGACTCCATCGAGGCTGCCACCGCGGCGTCCGGCGGCGCCTTCGGCGCGCCCGCCGTCCTGTCGGACCCGAGGCTAACGGTGCAAAGCGGCTCGGGCCCGTTTCTCTCGATCGACCAGCGCGGCGTAGCGCTTGCCGTATGGATCGACTACGGCGGTCCCGGGCAGCTAGAACTCGCCCGTCTCGCCCGTTGACCGCGGGCATAGCTCGGGGACACCCGCCAGGATCCCGCGGGCGTCATCTGCCGGCGTGCGCGACGCGGCGGGTAGCTCCACCGTGACGCGGAGCCCACCGGCGGGCCGGGGAGTGAGGGTCAGGGTTGCGTCGTGCGCTTGGCTGATGCGCTTGACGATTGCCAGGCCGAGGCCGACACCGTCGTGGTCGGTGCGTATGCGTTCAGTGCCACGCTGAAACGGCTCGGCAAATGTGGAAACCAACAGTGGCGTGAGCGGCTCGCCGGTGTTCTCGACAGTGAGCACCACGGTGTCCGGGTGAACGCTGGTGGTGACCCACACCTTGCCCCGTTCAGGGAGGTTGTGGACGATCGCGTTCTGCACGAGGTTCGTCGCCAGCTGCAGCAGGAGCGCGTGTGAGCCGATGACGGGGGTCATGTCACTCGAGGTCTCGATCGTGACGCCGCGCTGTTCTGCGAGGGGGAGGAGCGTTTCGGTGGCTTCATCCGTTATGAGGGACAGGTCGACCTGTTCACGGGTGAAGGTCCGCTGGTCGGCGCGGCTGAGCAGGAGCAGCGCTTCGGTGAGGTCGATCGCTCGGGTGTTGACGGCGTGGAGGTGGTCGACGAGTTCGCCGTCATCGCGGTTCGGATCGTTGCGGGCCACGTCGAGCAGGGTTTGCGTGATCGCCAGCGGCGTGCGCAGTTCGTGGGAGGCGTTGGCCGCGAATCGCTGTTGTTCTGAGACGTGTGCTTCGAGTCGCGCGAGCAGGCCGTCGACGGTGTCGGCGAGGTCCTTCAGTTCATCGCGGGGCCCAGAGAGCGCGAGGCGCTCATTCAGGTTGCGCTCGGAGATCTGCCGCGTAGTCGCCGTCATCGCCCGCAGCGGGCGCAGGACCCGACCCGCGACCAGCCAGCCGAGCGCGATCGAGACCACGGTCATGATCGCCAGCGCGATTCCGGATTGAATGAGCCCCTGATGGAGCCCGTGGGTGTCACGTTCGACGGCCCCGGCGTACATTTCGCGCACATGTCGGAGGACGGTCGGGTTCGCCAGAATCTGGTTGAGGACGCCCGGGTTGGGCGAGCTGCGCGGAGACCCGGTCGGGACGATCAAGTCGACACCGGTGTTGCCGCGGAAGAGCAGGTAGGTAGTCGCGAGCAGCGCCAATCCAGAGACGAAGAAGAGGCCGCCGTAGAGCAGGGTCAGGCGCAGCCGCACGGTCCGCGAGGGCAGGTGGAGCAGCCGACGCGGCGCGAGCCCGGCGAGCGAGAGCCGCGGCATCCTGAGTCCGGAGGCTCTATCCACGATCCCCTCCGTCGGGCCGACCGCCCGGTTGGGGGTCGATGCGGTATCCGACGCCGGCGACGGTGGCGATGATCGAGGGTTCTCCAAGGCGTTTGCGGAGCGCCGAGAGTGTGATCCGCACGGCGTTTGTGAACGGGTCGGCGTTCTCATCCCACGCTCGTTTCAGGAGCTCTTCGGCGCTGACGACACCTCCTTCGGCGGCAACGAGCACTTCGAGCACCGCGAACTGCTTGCGGGTCAGCGCGACATAGCGGCCATCGCGGTGGACCTCGCGGCGGAACGGATCCAGTCGTAGGCCGGCGATCTCCTGCACGGGCGGCCGGCTGCGGGCTTGCCTGCGGTCGAGCGCTCTGAGACGCAGCACGAGCTCTCGGAATTCGAACGGCTTCGTGAGGTAGTCGTCGGCGCCGAGCCCGAACCCGGAGGCCTTGTCGTCGAGCCGGTCTGCGGCGGTGAGCATCAGGATCGGCATGCCGCTGCCCGAGGCGACGATGCGCGCGGCGATCTCGTCACCGGACGGCCCGGGGATGTCGCGGTCGAGGACGGCGATGTCGTACGCGTTGACGCCCAGGAGCTCCAGAGCGCTGTCGCCGTCACCGGCGATGTCGGCCGCGATCGCCTGGAGGCGCAGTCCGTCGCGGATCGCTTCGGCCATCACCGGCTCGTCCTCGACGATCAACACGCGCATGTGCTGAGATCCTGTCAGCCCGGACATATCGTCGGCGTATCAAAAAACGCATACGTGCTGGCAACACGACACCGCCTTCACTGCAGGCGTGGCCTACAGCCAGCCAGCACGAGCAGGATCGCGGCGTCCCCGAGAGACCGTGCACGGCGCGCGCCGCGGCGGGCACGGCGCTCGCCGCGTCCGCCTGCTGCTTGGCGCGGCACTCGCCCTGCTGCTGGCCCACACGGCGTTGACGGCGGCCGGCCACCTGGTGAACGACAACAACAGCGGGTCGCTGTCGCCGCTGACGTGGCCGTGGCGCGGACAGGCGGCGGTAGCGCTCGGCAAAGGCCGGCCGGCGGGGAGTCCGCAGGAGCGCTCGGTGCCGATCGCCAGCCTGGCGAAGGTGATGACCGCTTACCTGACCCTCGAGCGGTACCCGCTCGGCGGCGCGCAGGACCGATTTACGAGCACCGTCACCACGGCCCAGGCGCAGGCGGCGGCCGATGACGCCGCCGACCGCCAGTCGGTCGTGGCCGTCCAGGCCGGCGAGCAGCTGACCGAGCGCCAGCTGCTGGAGGCGCTGCTGATCCCGTCCGGCAACAACATCGCCCAGATGCTCGCCACCGAGGTGGCGCGCAGCCAGACGCGCTTCGTCGCCGAGATGAACGCGCAGGCGCGCGCGTTCGGGATGAATCACACGGTCTACACCGATCCGAGCGGGTTCGACCCGAGCACGGTCTCCACCGCCTCGGACCAGCTGCGCGTCTTTGAGCGAGCCATGCGCTTTTCGGTCTTCCGCCAGATCGCTTCGATGCCCAGCGTGACGCTGCCGATCGCCGGCACGCTCACCAACTTCAACCCTCTGATCGCCGACGGCTACGCCGGCAAGACCGGATCGGATTCCGCGGCCGGAGGGTGCCTGGCCTTCTTCACCCACGTGACGGTCGGCGGGCGCTCGCTGACCGCGGTGGGCGTCGTGCTGGGGCAGGGCCAGGGCAGCGACACGTCGGCGCTCCTGGCCGCCGCGGGCGAGGCCGCGATGCAGCTGGTCGGGTCCGTCGCCGCGGCGATCCACCCGATCGCTGCGTCTCCCGTGGTCGCTGGCCCACCGGGAGATGCTGGCCGCAATGCCCACCTGCTGCCACTCCCTGCCGGTCCCCGCGTGGCAGAACACTGCTGTCGACCCAATCACGACCCGCAGGAGATCCCATGAGTAGACGACGACGGCCGCTGGCCGCCCCTGCCCTGATCGCCGTGGCTGCCCTGATCGGCGCGTGCGGTTCGAGCGCACCCGCGACCGGCACCGGCAGCGCCACCGGTAGCGGCGGCGACAACAATGCGACCAATGCTCAAAAGGCGGTGCAGTTCGCGAACTGCATGCGCAGCAACGGGGTCAGCGACTTCCCGGATCCTGGCCCGGGCAAGCTGACCATCGATGGGATCGCGAACGGCTCGTCGCTGGACCCGAGCGCCCCGGCGTTCAAGCAGGCCCTCACCGCGTGCAAGAAGCTGGAGCCAGCGGGGTTCGCGGGCAGTAAGCGCACTCCCCAGCAGCAGGCCGCGGCGCTCAAGTTCGCCCAGTGCGTCCGCGCCAACGGTGTCCCCGACTTCCCCGACCCCACCCCAAACAGCCCTCTCATCGACACAAATCGAATCCCATCCGCCCGCGGGAGGGGTGCCCTCAGCATTCCGGGCTTCCGGGCTGCGACGGACAAGTGCAGCGCTATCTACTCGGGCCAGATGGGGGTGCGGAGCCGGTGACGCCCCGCGGTGCGGTCGCTTCATGTAGGCCGCACGATAGATAACACAGATTTGTGTTATCTCAGGAGTTTGTGTTATTCTGCCGGCTGTGCCGACCGACGCAGAGCTCACGTTCGCCGACCACACCGGGCGGTTCTACGCGCGCCGGTATGGGTTCCCGCCGATGGTCGGCCGTCTGCTCGGTTACCTGTCCGTGTGCGATCCGCCCGACCAGAGCATCAATGAGCTGGCCGACGCCCTGCTCGCGAGTCGCAGCGCCATCGCGGGTGCGGTCAACAACCTGGAGGTGCTCCGGTTGGTGCAGCGCTCGCGGGCGGCCGGTGAGCGGATGGATCGGGTGCGGATCGATCTGAATTCGCCGAATGCGACGGGCATGGACGTCACCGAATATCAGGAGCTGGGGGAGCTGGCGCGCGAGGGCCTGGAGGTGCTGGCCGATGCGCCACCTGAGCGCCGGGCGGTGCTGTCGGGAATGGCGGCCTTCGCCGACTTTCTGGTCGAGCAGATGCCGGGGCTGCAACAGGAATGGGAGCTACGGCGCGCTGCACTGATCGCCTCCGGCGAGCTGCCCCAGGGACCCGAGCCGGGAGGGCGGCGATGACCGGCGCCGGCAAGCCCGCGATCACCGTCGCCGGCCTGTCCAAGTCCTTCGGGGAGACGGTCGTGCTCGACGGCGTGGACTTCACGGTCACCGAGGGCACGGTGTTCGCGCTGCTGGGGCCCAACGGCGCCGGCAAGACGACGATCGTGCGGATTCTGTCCACGCTGATCGCCGCCGACGCGGGGGAGGTCCGCGTGGCCGGCCACGACGTGCTCCGGGACCCAAACGGAGTGCGTGCGGCGATCGGGGTGACCGGGCAGTTTTCGGCGTTGGACGATTTGTTGACCGGTGAGGAGAACCTCCGCTTGATGGCCGACCTGCACCACCTGGGCCGCCGCGCGGGAGCGGCGCGGGTCGCTGAGCTCCTTGACCGTTTCGATCTGGTGGACGCCGCTCGGCGGCCGGCGGCGACGTACTCGGGCGGGATGCGCAGGCGGTTGGATCTGGCGATGACGCTGGTCGGCTCCCCACGGGTGATCTTTCTCGATGAGCCGACGACCGGCCTTGACCCGCGCAGCCGTCGCACGATGTGGGACAGCATCCGTGGTCTGGTGGCCGGCGGCGTCACGATCGTGCTCACGACCCAGTACCTCGATGAGGCGGACCATCTCGCGGATCGGATCGCGGTTCTCGATCGGGGCCGGGTGGTCGCTGAGGGCAGCGCCGAGGAGCTCAAGCGTCGGATCCCGGGCGGCCATGTCGAGCTGCAGTTTGCGAGCGTCGAGGCGCTGGGCGAAGCCGCGGAATTGCTCGATGGCGGTTCACGTGATGATGAGAAGCTGCTGCTCCAGGTCCCGGGCGATGGGGCTGTCGGATCGTTGCGGCGGCTGCTCGCTCAGCTCGAGGAGGCCGATGTAGAGGTCGAGCAGCTCGCGATCCACACGCCTGATCTCGATGACGTGTTCTTCGCGGTTACCGGCCATGCGACCGCAGAGCAGGCGGGTGTGTGATGACCGCCTTGGCCTACACGGTGAGCGACTCAAGGACGCTGCTGCGGCGCAACCTGCGGCGACTGCGGCGCTACCCGTCGATGACGCTGATCCTGATCGGGATGCCGATCGTGTTCCTGCTGCTGTTCGTCTACGTGTTCGGGGGCCAGCTCGGCCATGGCCTGAGCGGCGCACTGGCCGGCGGCCATGCGGGCCGGGCCGGCTACCTGAACTACGTGACCCCCGGGATCCTGCTGATGACGGTCGCCGCCACCGTTCAGGGCACCGCGATCGTCGTCGCGATGGACATGACCAGCGGAATCATCGACCGGTTCCGCACGATGGCGATCGCGCGCGCCGCGGTCCTCACCGGCCACGTGGTCGCCAGCCTCATCCAAACGCTCGCGAGCATCGCCGTGGTGCTCGGCGTCGCGATCGCGCTCGGCTTCCGACCGACCGCGGATCCACTCCACTGGCTGGCGGCGATCGGAGTGATCGGGCTGTTCGCGTTCGCGCTGATCTGGCTGGCCACCGCGCTCGGGCTAGCCGCCAAGAGCGTCGAAACGGCCAGCAACACGCCGATGTTCCTGACCCTGCTCCCGTTCCTGGGAAGCGGCTTCGTCCCCACCGCCACGATGCCGGCCGGCCTGCGCCAGTTCGCTGCCTACCAGCCCTTCACGCCGGTCACCGAAACCCTCCGGGGTTTGCTCACCGGAACCCACGTCGGCACCCATGCGATCGTCGCGATCGCGTGGAGCGTGGGCATCGCTGTGGCTTCGTACCTGTGGGCGACGCATCTATACACGCGGCGCTAACCCAGCTCTGAGCGTCATGGGACGGACCGGACGTTCTAGGAAGGGCTCAGGAATTCAAGGAAGCCGTGGTGCCTGACGACACAATCAGACCAGAGTAGTTCTCTCGACATCGGAATCCCGCTGCAAGGTGGGTCCGCCAGGCCCTCGAACTCCGCCGGAGTTCGACCGCCCCCGAGGGAATGTTCCCTATCGAGGCCGTCCGTTTGGCGAGCCGCGGTAACCGGAGGACGTTTGGAGTGGCTGCTCGCCAACTAATGGGAGTGCCTCATGTCCAAGCCGCCCTATGTCGCCCACGCGCGGCGTGTCGGGATCCTGCTCGGCTCCGGTTTAGCGTTCGCTGCTGTCCCGGCGGTCGCCAGCGCTTCGGCCGTCAACCTTGGGACCGCGAGGCCCCTTCGTAGTCCTCGCGGCCTCGGCCGCCGCCAATACCGGACCCTCGGTGCTCAACGGTGATCTCGGGGTCTACGCCGGCACCTCGCTCACGGGCTTCGGGTTCCCCGCCGTGGTCAACGGCGCGATCCACGACGATGACGCCGTTGCCGGCCAAGCACAGTCAGATCTAACGACGGCTTACGGCGTCGCGGCCGGTCAGCCGATCAACCTCGGCAACGACCTGACGGGAACGGATCTCGGGAACCGCACGCTCCAAGCCGGTGCGTACAGCTTCTCCTCGTCTGCTCAGCTCACCGGTCAGCTCACGCTCGACGCCGCCGGCGACCCGAACGCGCAGTTTGTGTTCGAGATCGGTACCACGCTGACCACTGCATCGGGCAGCTCGATTCGGCTGATCAACGGGGCCTCCCCGTGCAACATCTACTGGCAGGTTGGCAGCTCGGCGACGCTCGGCACCACCACGTCGTTCATGGGCAACGTGCTGGCCCACGACTCGATCAGCCTCGACGACGCCGCCACGGTACAGGGCCGTTTGCTGGCCAGCAATGGCGCGGTCACCCTGATCCACAACACGATCGACAACTCGATGTGCGGTACCTCCACAACCCCGCCGACGAGCACACCCCCGCCGACGGGCACAATGCCGCCGCCGACGGGCACGACCCCGCCGCCGGCGACTGGCACGACCCCGCCCCCGACGGGCACGACCCCGCCGACGGCAGGCAAGACCCCGCCGACGGCAGGTAAGACTCCGCCGTCAAAGGGCAAGACTCCGCCGAACGCCAGCCACTCGCCGGTTCCCACGCGGAAAGGATCATCCACGCTGACGCACTCGACGCCGAGTTTGCAGACGCCGTGCAACCAGGGGTTCACCGCGACTGTCCGTGGCCGTGAGATCAAGCGAGTTGTCTTCACGCTTGACGGCAAGCGGCTCGCGAACATGTTCAAATCACCGTTCCGGGTACATGTGCCGGCGGCGTTTGCCGGAAGCGGCCATCTCAAGGCCCGCGTCACATTCAAGGATGCCACGCGACCCCGGACGCTGAACCTGCGCTACCGGGCATGCGCTGCGGCAGTCGTCCAGCCCCGGCCTGCTCCCTCGACGTTCACCGGATGATGACCGGCTTTGGTCACATCGCTTGGAGGTCCCTCGGCTCGCGCCGGGGGGCCTTGAGCGTCATGGCTGCCGTGCTCTCCGCGCTGGTGTTCTGCGGGATGTCCGTGCCGCTGGCGAGTGCCAACGGGGTCTCGGCCGGGCAGGCGCTCGTAATTCTGTTGCACAGCAAGACCGCCCACACGTCCCCTTCTGTACGCGCGCGCACGATGACGATCGTCGCCTCTGCACGACCGCTCACCGGCGCACGCACCGTCCTACCGGCGCTCGGTCATGTCACGGACAAGCACGGACGGTCCTGGGTGGACGTGCGGCTTCCCGGACGTCCGAATTCAAGCAGCGGCTGGATCTCGACCGACGGCACGATGCCCTCGTGGACTCCGTGGCGTCTGGCGGTGAATCTGAACGCGCGGGTCCTCACCGTCTATTACCGGGGTCGCGCAACCGAACGCTTTCCTGCCATCGTTGGCAGGCCGTCAACGCCGACGTCGCAGGGCAGCTTCTTCATCGAAGAAGGGCTCTGGATGGGCTCGGGGGCCGCAGGTGGCCCCTACGCGCTGGCCACAAGCGACCGATCGGACGTTTTACTGAGTTCGACGGCGGCCCGGGTCAGATTGCCATCCATGGGATGGACAATCTCCCGGGCGCGCTCGGAACGGCGTCCTCGCACGGTTGCGTCCGTCTCGCAACCTCCTCAATCACCTGGCTCGCCATGCGCATCGGTGCCGGCGTGCCACTGACGATCCTGCCGTAGCCGCCGGCGCCGCGTAAGCGTGGGCGATCACGCTACGCGGCTCTCTCGGCGCCTCCCCTCGGGTTCGCGGTGGTTCTCGGCCACGAATCTGAAGTCGCTGACGGGGTCAGTGATGCTGTGGGCGCCGGCGCTGCGGGCGGCGCGCGTCCGACAGAGAGATGGAGCGGCTCTGCACCGAGTGGAGCGGTTTGACAGGCGGTGCCGGAGTGGCGCCAGCCTCCGCGACAGCGAGCAGAGTCCGACGCGAGGAAACACCAAGCTTGCGATAGATGTGGCGGGCGTGCGACCGGACGGTTTCTACACCGATCCCCAGGGCAAGCGCGATCTGGGCGTTGGACCTATTCTCGCGGAGCAGAGACAGCACGTCGCCCTCGCGCGGGGTCAGCAGTGGCTCGGTGTCCTGAATGTCGTGGCTGGTGGGGAGGAGCTGTAGCTGCAGGCCTCGCGACGCGAGGTGGATCGCGTGACGCAGGTCCCGCACCTGGGTGCTCATGGCGAGACACGCGCTGGCGCCGAATGCGAGAAGCTGAGCAGACTCAACGCTGGAGATGCTGTGCCCGAGCAGGACCAGGCGCGTGTCGGGGTGCTCGCTCGTGATCTCGCGAACCTCGCCATAGTCACGTAGCGAGCTGATATCGAGGATCAGTACGCGTGGGTGGTGCACGCGAAGCATGCTCCCGACGTGCGCAGCCGTCGTGCCCTGCGCGACGATCGAGATGCTTGGGTCGGCTTCTAGCGCGGTCTGGAGACCCAGCGCGAGGAGGTCCTCGAAGTGGGTGATGGCGACCGTGATAGGAGGTGAGGTGGTGTGCATGAGATTGGGGCGCGTATCCCGCCCCATAAGGCCTATCGGCAGGCCCCGATCCAAGGGTGAGAAGCTCCTCACCCAGCGGACACACCGAATGCCCCCCAAGATCCCCCTGCGGGATGGTTACCGCGAGCAAGTTTGACGTCAGCATCACGGGATGCACAAGTTCTGCCTCGTCGCCGCCACCGTGATCGCGACGCTGGCCGCCGGTCAGGCGACTGCCGCCGCAAAGTCCCGAGGCATGTCGCCCATCGCGCTCGCATCGTCGATCGCCGAGCGCTACTGGGGCGTCGTGCCGTGCCACGGCAAGATCAAGATCCTCGTCCAGAAGCCCTCGCCGGCGGTACTGGGGCCAGACACCAGCGCCTGGGTCACGTTTTCCTCCGCGCTGGGGGCGAACAACCTCGCCGCTCCAGCTAGTAGCTACACGAACTGCATCGTCGTCCTAGGGAGCTACCGCTGGCCGACCGCAGCCAGCATCGTGCAGGATTGGGACATGATGTGCATGACGATGACCCACGATTTTGGTCATCTCGTCGGGCATGTCCACACCGCGATGCCGGGCAACGTGATGAACCCGGTATTCACGAACTACAACGACGAACCACGGCTCTGCCGGACGGACAGGCCAGCCGGGGCGGGGCCGCCGCCGGCTCGTGGAAGCTGATCGCGCGTGACCGGAGCGCCTTGACCCGCGGCTAGGTCATGATGCCGCGCGTGGCGCCTACGACATTCGTCCGGTCAGTGGTGGATAGCGTCTGGCCGAATAGGGGTCGGCCCGAGCTTAGAGGGCATGCTCGGATGCAAGAAATCCTTCAAGGGGCTGTTGACCCTGCTCGCGGCCGCGCTCGTGTTCGCGGCGCCCGCCGCGGCTTCGACGATGCCGTCATCGGCGGGCGGTGTGGTGTCGCCGAACAACGTGCTGGCTCAGCCGACCACGGGGTCGGCGAAGGCGTGGATCATCGTCATCCACGGCGGCGGCTGGGCGGGTGGCCAATCGCTGATGGTGCCCGACGAGGGTGTCGCGAATGGCTTCAACGCGCAGGGGTACGGGACGTACATGATCGACTACCGGTCGGGCTCCGACTCCTACGCCGACACGGTCGCTGCTTACGACAGGCTGGCGGAGCAGCTGAAGAGCGAGTACGCCGGCCGCACGGTGCCCCCGATCTGCGCGTGGGGCGAGTCCGCGGGCGGTCAGCTGGCGCTGATGCTCGCTGCCGCCCGGCCGGTGACCTGCGTTATCTCACAGGCCGGCCCAACCGACTTTCTCACCTTGCTGGAGGAGTCGACCGTCGCGCATCTCAAGTGGGAGCCGTTTGGGTGGGAGACGATGGTGCTTCCCACATGGGGCTCGGCACTCAGCGCCTTCAGCCCAGTCAACCACTGCTCCACGACGCATTATCTGCTCGGCGCGAGCAGCAACGACCCGCTCGTGCCGCCGGCGCAGATGAACGACTACAAGGCCAGATGCCCGGGTGGCAAGACGGTCCTGCTCGACGGTAACCCGAGGGACGGCACGCTCGTGAAATGGACGCACGCCGGGGTTACGACCGCCGCCGACGCGGCGTGGCAAGCCGACGAAGCGGCGCTCCTCCCGCACTAGCGAGGCTCCTCAGCCTCGGCGTGAAAGCGGTGCAGTTCGAGTCCGCCGTCCTGGCCCTAGCCGTGAGCTGCGCTGTGACCTATCGTTGCTGTTCGTGGGCGCGACGGCCACCACCACCGATCATCTGCTGCTCCACTTCGCGCGCAACGGGGGGGTTCGCGATGGCGCGGTCGAGATGCTGGTGCTCGAACGCGGCGAAGGCGTGTTCGTCATCGACAGCATGGGCCGGCGCCACCTCGACGGGCTGTCGAATCTGTTCTGCGCGCAGCTCGGCTACTCGTTCGGTGCCGAGATGGCCGAGGTCGCGAGCCGGCAGCTGATCGAGCTTCCGTTTGCGACCAACTGGGGCACGGCGCACCCCGCGGCCGTCGAGCTGGCCGGCCGCCTGGCGGAGATCGCGCCCGGTGCGATCGATCATGCGTTCTTCACGAGCGGCGGCTCGGAGTCCGTGGAGGCCGCCTGGAAGCTCGTCCGCCAGTACCACATCGCGAACGGGGAGCCCCAGCGCCTGAAGGTGATCGCGCGCGATCGCGCCTATCACGGCGTGACGCTGGGGGCGCTGGCGTTCACGGGTGTGCCGGGCTTCAAAGAGCAGTTCGGCCCGCCGGCGATCGAGACCTTCCACGTCTCGAGCACGAACGACTTCCGCCGGCCGGAGTCCGGCGCCGCGCTCACGGCTCTGCTGCTCGACGAGATCAACGCTGTGATCGAGCGCGAGGGGCCGGAGACGATCGCGATGATCATCGCCGAGCCGGTCCAGAACGCCGGCGGCTGCCTGCAACCGCCCGACGGATACTGGCCCGGGCTGCGCGACATCTGCGACCGCCACGGGATCCTGCTGCTCGCCGACGAGGTGATCACGGGGTTTGGCCGGCTCGGCGAGTGGTTCGGTGTCACCCGGTTCGGCGCCGAGCCCGACCTGATCACGATCGCGAAGGGCCTGACGTCGGCCTACGCACCGATGGGCGCCGTGCTCGCATCCAGGCGGGTTGTCGAACCGCTGTACGACTCCGGACGGACACTGCTCCACGGGGTGACGTTCGGTGGGCACCCGCTGTCGGCGGCGATCGCGCTCAAGAACCTGGAGCTGTTCGAGCGCGAGCAGGTGCTCGACAACGTCCGCGAGCAAGAGGGATACCTGGCGACGCTGGTCGATTCGCTTCGACGGCTTCCGATCGTGGGTGACGTGCGGGGGAGCGGCTTCTTCTGGGCCGTGGAGATGGTTCCGGACGGGCCTGCCAGCCGCTTCGACGCCGAGCAACGCGAAGAGCTTCTGCGCAGGTGCCTGCCGGGCGCGCTGATCAAGGCCCAGCTGATCGCCCGCGGCGATGACCGCGGCGACACGGTCATCCAGATCGCGCCGCCGCTGGTCTGCGATCGGCCGATCCTGGACGATCTCGTTGGCCGTCTCGGCGACGTCCTGATCACGCTCTCCGAGCACATGGGGATCCCCACAGCGTGACGGTGTCGCCCTCCGAGCCGGCGCTCGCGACGGGTGCTGACGCGATCGTCGGGCACTGGATCGACGGCGCCGAGGTCAAGGCGGCTCAGCGGTTCGGCGAGGTCTTCAATCCCGCGACCGGGTCGGTCCAGCGCCGGGTCGCGTTCGCCGACCGCCAGGACGTCGATCGTGCCGTTCGATCGGCCCGGACCGCGTTCGAGAGCTGGAGCCAGACCTCGCTCGCTCGTCGTACCGCGGTCCTGTTCCGATTCCGCGAGCTGCTCTCCGCGCACGCCGACGGGCTGGCCGGGATCGTCACATCCGAGCACGGGAAGACGATCGGGGATGCGGGAGGCGAGCTCCAGCGGGGACTCGAGGTGGTGGAGTTCGCCTGCGGTCTCGCCCACCTGCTGAAGGGGGAGGCCTCAGAGCAGATCTCGACGCTCGTCGACTCGACCAGCTACCGGCAGCCGCTCGGCGTCGCGGTCGGGATCACGCCGTTCAACTTCCCGTCGATGGTGCCGCTGTGGATGTTTCCGATCTCGCTCGCGTGCGGCAACACGTTCATCTTGAAACCGAGCGAGCGGGACCCATCGGCATCGCTGTTCCTGGCGCGCCTGTTCGCGGAGGCCGGGCTGCCGACGGGCGTGTTGTCCGTGATCCAGGGCGACCGCGAGGCGGTCGATGCGCTCCTCACCCATCCCGAGGTCGACGCGGTCTCGTTCGTCGGCTCGACGCCGATCGCGCGTCACGTGTTCGAGACCGGGACGGCGCACGGCAAGCGCGTCCAGGCCCTCGGGGGCGCGAAGAACCACGCGATCGTGATGCCCGATGCCGACCTTGAGACCGCCGCGGATGCCGTCGCCTCGGCGGCGTTCGGGAGCGCCGGCCAGCGCTGCATGGCGATCAGCACCGTCGTCGCGGTCGGACGCGATACCGGCGACGCGCTCGTCCGCGAGGTCGTAGAGCGCGGGCGCGAGCTGGTCGTCGGTCCGGGGTCACAAGCGGATAGCCAGATGGGACCGCTGGTGACCGCGCAGGCCCGCGCCCGCGTCGCCGACTACATCGGGCGCGGCGAGCGAGCGGGCGCGACGCTCGCGCTTGACGGCCGCGAGCGTTTCGACGAGGATGAGCCGGGGTTCTTCATCGGCCCCAGCGTGCTCGACAACGTCACCACCGAGATGGACGTCTACCGCGACGAGGTGTTCGGGCCGCTGCTGGTCGTGCTGCGGGCCGAGTCGTTCCAGGAGGCGCTCGGGATCGTCAACTCGAACCCGTACGGCAACGGCGCGGCGATCTTCACGAACGATGGCGGCGTCGCGCGCGAGTTCCGCAGCCGCGTCACCGCCGGGATGGTCGGTATCAACGTCCCGATCCCCGTCCCGACGGCACCGTTCTCGTTCGGGGGCTGGAAGGACAGCCTGTTCGGCGACCTCCACGTGTACGGCCGCGAGGGCGTCTTGTTTAACACGCGCGCGAAGGTCGTCACCGAGCGCTGGCCCCAGAATCGCTCCACCGTCGACTACGGCTTCCCAAGCCACGAATGATCGAGGAAAGCAAGCGATGACCCAGATCAAGCTGATTGCAAACGGAACCGTCGTCACGTCCGAGGGCGAGTTCGACGGCGACGTCCTGATCGACGGGGAGAAGATCGCCGCCGTCGGCCACGTCTCCGCTCCCGAGGGAGCGGACATCGTCGACGCAACGGGATGTTTCGTGCTCCCCGGCCTGATCGACAACCACACGCACCTGTCGATGCCGTTCATGGGCACGATGTCCGCCGACAACTACGACACGGGGACGCGGGCGGCCGCCGCGGGCGGCGTCACCTGCCTCGTCGACTTCGCGATCCAGCAGCACCCAGACGACCTGCAGTCGACGCTGGATGAGTGGCGCGGGCGCGCCGACGGCGCCGCCCACGTCGACTACGGCTTTCACATGGCGATCACGAACGCCTCGGAGCCCGTGCTCGAGGACATGACCGCGATGTCCGAGGCCGGCGTCTGCTCGTTCAAGCTGTTCATGGCCTACAAGGGTGCGCTGATGGTCCGCGATGACGAGCTCGCGGCGTGCATGGAGCGCGCCCGCGACCTCGACGCGCTGACGATGGTCCACGCCGAGAACGGGGACATCATCGACCTGCTCGTCAAGCGCGCGCTCGCGCGCGGGGACACCTCCGCGATCCACCACGCGCTGACCCGGCCAGAGTTCGTCGAGGCGGAGGCGACCGGGCGCGCCGCGAGGATCGCCGGACACGTCGGGGCGCCGCTGTTCGTCGTACACGTCACATGTGGCGCAGCCGCGGCGGAGATCGAGGCGGCGCAGCAGCGAGGTGCGCCGGTGACCGGCGAGACGTGCGTCCAGTACCTGATCAACAGCATCGACGACCTGCGGCGCCCTGGAGTCGAGGGCTGCCGCTACATCTGCTCGCCACCGCTGCGTGACGCCTTGAACCACGAGTTGCTGTGGGGGTACGTCGAGCGAGGCGTGCTCGAGAGCATCTCGACCGACCACTGCCCGTTCAACGACGAACAGAAATCACGCGGGCTGGACGATTTCAGCCTCGTGCCGAACGGCCTTGCCCAGATCCAGCACCGTCTGGCCAAGCTGTGGGACGAGGGGGTCGTCCCGGGCAGGATCACGCGGTCCCAGCTGGTCGACCGGACGAGCACGACGATCGCGCGACGGTTCGGTCTGCACGACAAGGGTGCGATCGCGCCCGGGAAGGATGCCGACGTGGTCGTGCTCGACCCCGCGGCGCCGCGCCCGTACGGCAAGGCGAACTCGTTCATGAACGTCGATTACGACCTGTACGAGGGCGAGACGGCGAGCGCGAGCGTCCGGCATACATTCTCGCGCGGGACGCTGGTCTACGACCGGGGTGAGATCAAGACCGAGCCAGGGCACGGCCACTTCGTCGCGCGGTCGCTCGGACGCGCCCGCCAGGCTGTCGCGTGAGCGACCTCCGGCTCGACCCGGCGGCCGTGATCGGCGACCTCGACGAGCTTGCGGCCCAAAGCGGCGGGCGGTTCGCCGGAGCCAAGCGCCTCGCCTGGAGTCCCGACTGGGTGAAGGCGCGCGAATGGCTTACCGCGAAGCTGACCGACGCAGGTCTTGTGCCGGAGCGCGATCAGGCCGGCAACCT
Source organism: uncultured Solirubrobacteraceae bacterium (assembly GCA_963712675.1). GTDB lineage: Bacteria > Actinomycetota > Thermoleophilia > Solirubrobacterales > Solirubrobacteraceae > Palsa-465. The sequence continues at coordinate 172,859 of CAVQJF010000005.1, read as the reverse complement.
GTGGGCGCGGATCGATGGCGAGCGCCCTGAGTTCATGATCGTCGGGTCGCACATCGACGCCGTCCCCGACGGCGGCTGGCTCGACGGAGTCCTCGGGCTGATGACCGCGCTCGAAACCGTGCGGCAGCTGAGCCGCTCGGGCGTCAAGCCGCCGATCGGCGTCCGGTTCGTCGACTGGGCCGACGAGGAGGGCGCGCGCTTCGGGCGCAGCCTGATCGGCTCCTCCGCCTGCGCCGGAACCTTGGTGCCCGACGACGTGCGCGGGCTGACGGACCCCGACGGTGTGACGCTCGGCGACGCGCTCGCCGCCTGCGGGGTCGATCTCGACGGCGCCGGCGCGGCCTCGGAGCGGCTCGGCGGAGCCGTTGCCTACCTCGAGCTCCATATCGAGCAGGGGCCGGTGCTGCTCGACGGCGGGCTGCTGGCGTGCGCGGTCAGCGGCACGGTCGGGGTCGAGCGTCACCTGATCACGTTCAGCGGTCAGGCGGCGCACGCGGGGTCGACGCCGATGCGCCTGCGCCAGGACTCGCTGGCCGCGGCCGCGCAGGCCGCGCTGCTGGTGCGCGACAGCGCGATCGCACACGATGGCGTCGGCACCGTCGGGCGCATGCACTCGACCCCGGGCGTGATCACCGCCGTCGCCGGCACGACCGAGATGCAGCTCGACCAGCGCCATCTCGACCCGCACGAGCTCGCGTCGATGTACGCAGAAGCGCTCGCGGGATCCCGGAGCGCCGCCAAGCAGTTCAACTGCACGGTCGAGGTGCGCGACGTCTTCAAGGCGACCCCGACCCCGTTCGACGAGCGGCTTGTCGCGATCGCGCGGGACAGCATCGCGCAGGCCGGCGGAGAGGCCGCCGAGCCGATTCCGAGCGGTCCGCTGCACGACGCGACCGAGATCGGCAGGGTCGTCCCGACGGCGATGATCTTCGCGCAGTCCGACCCGCCGATCTCACACGCGGCGATCGAGAACTCCTCGGAGCGCGCGCTCGGCGTCGCGATCGATGCGTACGGGCGGACCGTCGAGCAGGTGCTGGCGAGAGCGGATGAATTCACGTCACAGGGAGTGGGGTAGGCCATGAACTTCGGAGTCGTTCTGCAAACCAACCCGCCGGCGGCGCGCGTGATCGAGCTCGCGCGCACAGCGGAGAGATACGGTTTCAGTCACGCGTGGACGTTCGATTCCCATCTGTTGTGGGAAGAGCCGTTCGTCATCTACAGCCGGATCCTCGACGCCACCGACAGCTTGACGGTCGGGCCGATGGTGACGAATCCGGCGACCCGCGACTGGACCGTCACGGCCTCCCTGTTCGCGACCTTGAACGAGATGTACGGCAATCGCACGATCTGCGGCATCGGCCGCGGCGACTCGGCGGTGAGGGTGATCAACGGCAAGCCAGTGAAGCTCGCCGACCTGCGCGCCTGCGTCGAGGTGATTCGCGGTCTCGCGAACGGTCAGGAGGTGCAGTACAAGGGCAGCACGCTGCGGTTCGCTTGGAATCCGAGCAGCCGGCTGCCGATCTGGGTCGCGGGCTACGGACCGAATGCGCTCAAGCTCGCGGGGGAGGTCGGCGACGGCTTCATCCTGCAGCTGGCGGATCCGGACATCGCGGCTTGGAGCATCAAAGCCGTGCGTGACGCGGCCGCGGCGGCGGGCCGAGACCCGGACGCGCTGACGATGTGCATCGCGGCGCCGGCGTACGTCACCGACGGCAGTGATGGCGCACGCGCGCATGCCCTTGACCAGTGCCGGTGGTTCGGCGGGATGGTCGGAAACCATGTCGCCGATCTCGTCGCCCGCTACGGCGGCGACGGCAGCGCGGTGCCGCGCCTTTTGACCGACTACATCGCCGGGCGCCAGGGATACGACTACAGCGAGCACGGGCGCGCCGGCAACACGCACACGGAATTCGTACCTGACGAGATCATCGAGCGGTTCTGCATCATCGGCCCGCCCGAGACGCAGATCGCACGGTTGACCGAGCTCGCGGGCCTGGGGGTCGGCCATTTCGGGCTGTACCTCCAGCACGACGCCCAGGACGCGACCCTGGCCTCATTCGGAACCGAGGTGATCCCGGCCGTCAGCCGGCACCTGACGGCACGAAGCTGAACGCTCCGCCGGCCCCGGTGAGCAGGATCGCGGTCCGCCCCGGCGGCAGGTTCGGGCCGTGTCTCACGAGCGCCGCGACGCCCGCCGCGCCCGCGGGTTCGACGGGCACGCTGAGCGTCTCGAAGATCAGTCGCTGGGCGGCTAGGAGGTCGTCGTCGTCCACGAGGACGATGTCGTCGACTAGCGACATGACGCGCGCGAGTGATTCAGCGATCGGTGCTGAGATCGCGAGCGCGGTCGCGATCGTGTTCGTGCCGGGCGTGGCGATGACGCGCCCGGCGGCGAAGCTCCGGGCCATCGCCGGAGCGCCGCTTGCGCAGACGCCGACGACTCGCGTCGCCGGCCGCTTCGATTTCAGCCAGCAGGCGATGCCAGAGATCAGCGCGCCGTCACCGATCTGCACGACCGCCAGGTCGAGCGCTCCCACGGCGTCGAGCTCCACGCCGATCGTGCCGGCGCCTTCCGCGATCTCCGGGCGGAGCCCGTCGACGACGTGGATTCGATCGTCGCTTGCTGCCGCGTGCTCCCGCGCGGATTCCTCGGGCTGCCCGGATGTCTGGACGACTGCTCCGAGCGCGCGCATGCCACTGATCTTCTCGGCGGGAACATCGTCCGATACGAACACCTCGACGGTGGCGCCGCGGGCGCGGCCGGCGTAGGCGAGCCCCTGCCCGAAGTTGCCGGCGGTCGAGCAGACCCACGTACGGGCTGGGTCGAGCTGCTCGGCGAGCAGCCACGTCCCGCGTCCCTTGAAGCTGCCGATCGGTGTTGCTGTCTCGTTCTTGATCACCACGCCCCGCCCGAGCGCGGAGGAGAGGTCGTCGCTGACGAACTGAGGCGTGTGCAGGAAGACCGGGTCGATCCGCTCGACGGCGGCCGCGATCCTCTCGGGCGAAAGGTCGCTTTCTCGGTCACTGGGTGTCACTGATCGGCCTCGTGCTCGTCGTGACATGCAGCCACGCGATCCTAGAGCCGGATGCCGAGATCGAGGTGCTCGAGGCGCTCAGGGTCGAGAAGAGCATCGATCTGGACGATCTTCCCGTTGCTGACGGTGAAGGCCATCACCGAGAACACACGGCCGCGGGTTGCCACCACGGCGCCGGCGGCGCCGTTGACGAGCGCGGGTCTGACGAACCGGGAGAGCTTGGCGTACGTGGCCGTGTGCCCGGCGACTGCGTCCGCGCCGTGGAGCAGGAGCGAGGCATCTGCGCGGAGGACGCCGCCATCGATCCGCAGTTCGACCTCGGGGTCGAGCACCTCCAACAGGGCATCGAAATCGCCGTCGCGCGAAGCGGCGAAGAACGCGTCGACGACGCGCCGCTGCCGGGCGAGGTCACGGTCCGGCTTCGGAGAGTTGCGCACGCGCCGGCGCGCGCGGCTGGCGAGCTGCTGGGCGGCCGCCTCCGAGCGGTCGAGCGCAGTCGCAATGTCGGCGAATGGCACGCCGAACACGTCGTGCAGCACAAACGCGAGCCGCTCGGCGGGCGACAGCGCGTCGAGCACCACCAGCAGCGCCAGACCGACGGACTCGGCCAGGAGCGCTTCGTGTTCCAGGTCGGCCTCCTCAAAGCCGACCACCGGATCTGGGACGTGTACCGAGAGCTCCTCCCGTCGGGTGCGTCGCGAGCGCAGCATGTTCAGACACACCCGGCCGATGACGGTGGTCAGCCAGGCCCGCGTGTTCTCGACGCTCTCGGGGTCCTGGTCGCGGATCCGCAGCCAGGCCTCCTGAACGGCGTCGTCGGATTCGCTGACCGACCCGAGCATCCGGTACGCAACCGCGCGGAGATGCGACCTGTGCTGCTCGAACCGTTCGGTCAGCCACTCGCGCTCGTCCATGGTCAGATCCACGCTCCGACGGTCACCAGTGGTGGTGGTAGGCGATGTCGGTGGTCAGGGCCGCCGCGGCCAGGAGCAAGAAGAACACGGCGCCACCGAACTGGCGGTCGCGAACTCGTAGGTGAGCGGTCAGAGCGCAGATGAAGTACAGGATCAGGCCGATCGCCGCAGCCGTTCCGAGCGACGGCACGGCGAAGCCTGCCAAAAGTCCGACCGCGCCCGAGGCCAACAACGCGCCGAGCGGAACCATCCACCGTCGGGAGACGCGTACACGGTCGGCGACGACCTTGACCGACTCGGCTCCGACGAAGTCCAACGAGGCGGCATAGCCGTTTGCGACCGCCGCCAGGATCGTGGTAACGAGATATGTGACGTACATACCTCCTAGACACTCGCCACTCATAGAACCTGACCGGGAGCGTGCCTCACGTGCCCCTGCCGCGCTCAACCTCCTGCGACGAAGCGTGCCACGACCGTCTTGGTGATGATCCCGTGGGTGACGCCGACGCACGCGTCGCCGGCCTGAAGCACCGCCGGCTGATGGAGATTTATCCCCGCGGCGGCGACCATCTGATGGTTCAGATCGCCGGTGCTGGTCGGGTCAGGGAAGTTCGGGAACCCGTGGCTGCGGATGCAGCGGGCGAACGCCAGCATCGCGGCTGTCTGCGCTTGACTATGCGCCGCGGTCTGGCTTGATTGGCTCCGGCGCGGCAACAGGTACTGCGAGGCCGTCCCCGCCGACAAGAACGTGGGGGAGCGTGCGGTAGTCGGGTTCAACGCATCCTTGAAGGCACGGGGATCGGTCGTCGGGTCGGGGAAGTTCGGCACGCCGTGCGGCATTCACGACCAGGAGCGAAAGCGCGACGAGACCAGCGACTGCGCTGAGCGCGAGCACTCGGAGCGAGCGGACCGACATCGGCATGCAGAGTATCGCGGGCGGACACTTGACAGGCACTAATCTTAGGGTTACTCTAAGTTTCCTTAGGCACTAAATTCTTTGGGAGGATGACCCATGACCACTCGAATCGAACCTGATCAGCTCGATCGCCGGCACTTGATGCTCGCGTTCGGCGGCTTGCTCGTGGCGATGTTCATCGGCGCGCTCGATCAGACGATCATGGCGAGCGCGCTGCCGACGGTCGCCGGCGACCTTGGCGGGCTCAACCTGTTGCCGTGGGTCGTGACTGCGTACGTGCTGGCAGCGGCGGCCGCGACGCCACTGTGGGGCAAGGTCTCCGACCTCTACGGGCGACGCAACCTGCTGCGCGCGGCGATCGTCGTATTCGTCGTCGGCTCGGCGCTGTCGGGCATCGCACAGAGCATCGGCCAGTTGATCGCCTTCCGTGCGCTGCAGGGCATCGGCGGGGGTGGGGTAATGACGCTCGCGGCGGCGACGGTCGGCGATCTGGTCTCACCGCGCGAGCGCGGTCGCTATCAGGGCTACATCCAGATCACGTTCCTGCTCGCCAGCCTCGCCGGGCCGCTGATCGGCGGCGTGTTCGTCGATCACGTCTCCTGGCGCTGGGTGTTCTACGTCAACGTGCCGATCGGCGTGCTCGTCATCGGGCTGCTGACCGCCTACCTGCGAGTGCCCCCGCAGCGCAAGCCCGCTCAGATCGATTTTCTCGGAGCGGGTCTGCTGGCCGCCGCGGTGAGCTCGGCGCTGCTCATCGCGACATGGGGCGGGGATCGCTTCGCCTGGAGCTCGCCTCAGATCCTTGGCCTGGCCGCGGGCGCCGCGCTCCTGCTGGCGGGCTTCATCGTCCGCGAGCGCCGGGCCCCCGAGCCGATCCTGCCGCTGCGCCTGTTCGGAGATCGCGTGTTCGTCGTCGTCAGCGCAGCGCTATTCGCCACCACGCTGTCGCTGTTCACTGCGATCGTGTTCCTACCGATCTTCCTGCAGCTCGCCACCGGCGCCAGCGCCACCGAGTCGGGGCTGCTGACGCTGCCGCTGCTGGCGAGCAGCGCCGTGTCGACGACGATCTCCGGCAGGATCATGACGGCGACCGGGCGTTACAAGATCTTCCCGATCGTCGGCCTGGCGCTGATGAGCCTCGGGCTGGTGCTGCTCTCGACGCTCACCGCTACGAGCGCACGCGTCACCGCCGCGGCCGACATGGTCGTGTTCGGCGCCGGCTTCGGGATGGTCACCCAGATCCTCGTGGTCGCGATCCAGAACACGGTCGAGCCGCGGGAGATCGGCACGGCGACGGCGTCGGCGAACCTGTTCCGCGCCCTCGGCGGCTCGGTCGGGGTCGCCGTCTACGGCGCGGTCTTCACCAGCGGGCTGCGCCACTGGCTGCCGCTCGAGCTGGCCGGTCGAACCGCGCGGGGGATCACCGCCTCCGCAATCCAGGTCAGCCCGGGACGGATCCACTCGCTGGCCCCGGCGGTACAGCGCGGGGTAGCCCAAGCCGTGGCGCACTCGCTTCACGACGTGTTCCTCGTCGCCGCTCCGATTGCACTCGCCGGCATGTTGATCGTGACGTTGCTGCGAGAGCAGCCGCTGCGCGGCCGGGGCGGCGCCCCCGCCGAGTCCCCCAAAACTGCTGATCGCGCCCCGGACCAGGCACGCGTCGCCGCCTGAACCCCCAACGCACAAGCGGCTCGAATGAGCGATCTCGCGATTCTGCAACAATATGGGTGTGATATCGGGCACCGATGCGGTGAGCGGAGCATTGGAGCGGAATCCGTTCTCGCCGCGGGAGGAGCATGAGCAACGACCCGCGCGGGTCGTCCCCGGCCTGCTCGCCGCGAGCGGGGTGCTCGCAGCGCATGCAGTCCCGATCGCACTGATCATCGTCGGCGCTGTCAACCACACCCCGCCGCTGACGATCGTCGGCGTCGTGCTGCTGGTGCTGGCGGGACCGCTGTTCCGCGGTCTGTTCGTCGTGCAGCCGAACGAGTCGCAGGTGCTGACGCTGTTCGGCCGCTACGTCGGGACGGCGAGCGATCCCGGCCTATGGTGGTGCAATCCGTTCACCAAGCGCCGGGCCGTCTCGCGACGGGTGCGCAACTTCCAGAGCGAGCGGATCAAAGTCAACGACGCCAGCGGCAATCCGATCGAGATCGCCGCGGTCGTCGTCTGGCGCATCGTCGATACCGCTAAAGCCGTGTTTGACGTCGCCGACTATGAGCAGTTCGTGACCGTCCAGAGCGAGACGTCGCTGCGCCACCTCGCGAACCAGTACCCCTACGACGACTACAAGCAGGACTCGCTCTCGCTGCGCGGCAACGCCGACGAGATCCGCGGCGGCCTCCAAGCCGAGCTGCAGTCCCGCCTGGAGCTGGCCGGCATCGAGATCCTCGAGACGCGGCTGACACACCTCGCATACGCGGCCGAGATCGCCGAGGTGATGCTCCGCCGCCAGCAGGCCGAAGCGATCCTCGCGGCCCGCAAGACGATGGTCCAGGGGGCCGTCGGCCTCGTCCAGATGGCGGTCGCGCAGCTCGCCGACTCGGACCTCTTCGAGATCGACCCCGAGCGTAAGGCCACGATGGTCTCGAACCTGATGATCGTCCTCTCCGGTGACCACTCTCCCACCCCCGTGATCAACACCGGCAGCCTCTACTGAATGGCGAGCTGAGCGTGCCGGAGAGCAAACGGTTTCTGCTGCGACTCGATCCCCGCCTGTTCGAGGCGCTGCGCCGCTGGGCCGACGACGACCTGCGCAGCATCAATGCCCAGATCGAATATCTCCTCACCGATCAGGCCCGTCGCGCCGGCCGCCTCCCCAAACAGCCCGTCCGGCGCCCACCCCGCAAGATGCCCGCGGATGACGCCGATGAGCTGCTGGCCGACGCCGACGCGGCCGAGATCTCGACCAGCGCCCCCGGCAGGCGTAGCTCACGGACGTAGCCCACCGGTCGACGATCTTGACAGGGGGCCTTGTCAATGTCTATGGTTTTGACTTATGGTCCTGTCAAGTTCGGGGCATTGGTGCTGAGCACCCCCTCCGGTGGGCTCCTGGAACGGCTGAAGCCGGATAGCAGCCCCGGCTCGGCCGCCGCTCATTCGGCCTGGGTGGGCGGCTTCGGGCGCCAAGCGCAGGCGGTTGCCGCCGAACTGACGGATCGGCTGCCGTCGCCGGTCCGCCCGCTCGCGGTGCCGCCGGCCGGCTCGGGGCTTCGGCCCGTGATGGGTGATTTCGGGCTGCCATACGTCGGTCACACGTTCGTGTTCCTGAACGACATGGTCGGCTCCGCGCGGCGCCGGTACGCGAAGTACGGCCCGGTCAGCTGGAGTGGAATGGCCGGGAGCAAGGTCGTCTCGGTGCTCGGTCCGGACGCGATCGAGGCGGTCGCGACCAACCGCGAGCGGGCCTTCGGCAACGCCGGCTTCTACGACTATCTGATCGGCCCATTCTTCCGTCGCGGGGTGATGCTGCTCGACTTCGACGAGCACCTCCACCACCGGCGGATCATGCAGCACGCGTTCGCGCGTCCGCGCCTGGTCAGCTACCTGAACGTGATGAACGCGCGGATCGCGCAGGGCCTCGGGCAGTGGCGGCCGGCCCCGCAGTTCCGCATCTACACCGCCGCCAAGAAGCTCACGCTCGACGTCGGCACCGAGGTGTTCGTCGGCGCGAGCGCCGGCGGCGAGGCGGATCGTCTCAACGACGCATTCGTCGCAGCCGTGCACGGCGGCCAGGCGGTCGTCCGAGCCGACGTTCCAGGCGGCGTCTGGGGCCGCGGACTTCGCGGGCGGGGCCTGTTGGAGGCGTACTTCCGCGACCAGATCGCCGCCAAGCGCGCCGGCGATGGTGAGGATCTGTTCAGCGTCCTGTGCCGCGCCGAATCGGAGGACGGGCACCGGTTCAACGACGAGGACATCGTCAACCACATGATCTTCACGCTGATGGCCGCGCACGACACAAGCACGATCACCGTCGCGATGATGGCCTACCAGCTCGGCAAGCACCGCGAGTGGCAGGACCGGGTACGCGCCGAGTCCGAGGCGCTCGGACGGGACGCGATCGACTTCGACGACCTCGAGCGGCTGCCGTCGCTAGACCTTGTGATGAGAGAGACGCTTCGTATCAACGCACCGGTCGGCGGGCTGTTCCGCGAGACGGTCAAGGACACCGAGTTGCTGGGCCACTACATCCCGGCCAAGACACGGGTGGTCGTCTCGATCTATACGAGCCAGCGGATGGAGCCCTGGTGGCGCGATCCGGACACCTTCGACCCTGAACGGTTCGCTGAACCTCGTCGCGAGGACAAATCACATCGCTACGCGTGGGCGCCGTTCGGCGGGGGCGCGCACAAGTGCATCGGCCTTCACTTCGGCGGTATGGAGGTCAAGGCGATCATGCACCAGATGCTGTTGCGCTACCGATGGAGCACGCCGGCCGGCTACGAGCCGCCACTGCACTACGGAACCGGGCCGACGCCCTCCGACGGGCTACCGATACAGCTGAAACCTCTGGACGCCTGATCAGTAGTAGTGGCGTCGCCCGCCGACGGCACGTCCCATCGAACCGAGCAGCGCCAGGATCAGCCCGACAACGATCAGGAGGATTCCAATCCCCCAGAGGAGGGCGAGCTTGGGGAACACGAGGGCTGCAATGAGCAGCACGACTCCAAGTCCAATCATTTGGGTTGACCTTCCTTTTCGGCCGAGGTGGCCATCGCGGGAGCCCTCCGGCGCTTCGTGCGCCGCGACTAAGACTCCCTCCTGTGCGGATTGCTACCCAACCGCACTCGGGCGGAAACCACTCACCACGCGAGCGGTCAGTTAGACCGTGGCCGGCTGCGGCGCGCGCAACCCGTCCGACGAGCTTGTGTCCAGACTGCGGGCACCGATCGCCGCGATCAGCATCGCGATCGTGCCGGCTGCACCCGCGAACGCGAATGCGGCCGGGGCGCCGGCGCTCTGAGCGAGGGCTCCCGCTACTGCCGCTCCCAGCGCGGCTCCGGTCGAGGAGGCGGTCCACAGCCAGGAGAACGCTTCGGTGCGTGTGCCGGCGGTCGAGGCCCTGTCGACCATCGCGTAGATGCTCGCCTCGGTCGGGGCGATCGTCGCGCCGGCGAGCACGATCACGGCGCCGATCGCGAGCACGCTCCCGGTCGTCGCGATCAGGGCTCCGTGACCGAGTGCGAGCGCCGCGAGCAACAGGGTGAGACCGCCTGCGCCCCGCGCGCCGCCGCCGAGCCGCGTCGCGGCGATCCCGCCGAGCAGTGACCCGGCGCCCCAGAGCGCAAGCAGCGGTCCGGCGGCCGCGGTCGCGCCCAGCGCTTTCGCGGCGGCGGTGACGCCGACGTCGACCGCCCCGAACACCGCGCCCGTGCCCACCAGGACCAGCACGAGCGTGCGGATCGCGGGTGAGCGCAACGCGCCTCCTGGCGGCCGGCGGACCTCGCGGTCAGGGCGCCACCGTCGTGACGCCGGCTGAGCCGCGAACGCGAGCGTGCAGACCAGCATCGCGAGCCCGCTCGTCGCGAGCGCTGCGCCGGTCGACCACAGCGCGCCGAGGGCGAGCGCGAGCGGCGGGCCGAACACGAATGTCAGCTCGAGCAGCGTCGACTCGAGCGCGAAAAGCGCCGGCAGTCCACCGGGATCGGCGACGATCGACGGCAGCAGCGTCCGGATGCACGCTTCCAGCGGCGGTGTCGCCAGGCCGGCGGCGGCGGCGAGCCCGACCAGGAGCAGAGGTGGAGCGCTCGCCGGCAACAGCCCGGTGCTGAGGAGCGCGAGCGCGGTCACCGTCGCGCCCAAGACCAGCACCCTGGTCTGACCGCAGCGGTCGACAAGCCGGCCAAGCAGCGGCGCCGAGATCGCGCCGGAGATCGCGTACGCGCCGCTGACGAGGCCGCCGACCGCGAACGATCCGGTCAGCCGCTGCGCGTGGACCAGCAGCGCGATGCTGAACATCGCGAGCGGGAGCCGCGCGAGGATCGAGCTTCCGAGAAGCGCTCGTGCTCCGGGCGTGGAGAGGATCGAGGGTCGCTTGCTGTTCATGGCATGCGAAGGTACGCCGCAAGCGGCTCAGTGATAAGAGCCAATTCGGCAGCGGTTTTGTGGACCGGTTGCCGGGCGCGGTCGCGATCCGCCGAGGCGAGTGGGTCACAGGAGGTCGCTGATCGCCGTGATGCCGCGCCTGATCGCCGCCTCGCTCAGATTTCCGAAGCCGAGCACGAGCTGCGGCGGCCCGACGCCGCCGCTGGGGCGATACGAGTTCATTCCGTAGAGGCCGATCGAGCGCGCGCGGGCGTCGGCGACGATCGCCCGCTCGTCCCCGTCGGCTTGCAGGTGTGCGACCGCGTGGAAGCCCGCGGCGAGTCCGGTCACCGCGATCTGAGGAGCCAGCTCGGCGAGCGTTGCGACGAGCGTGTCGCGCCGCGCCGCGTACACGGAGCGCATGTGCCGCAGGTGCCGGTCATAGCGGCCGGACTCGATCAGCGCCGCGAGTGCAAGCTGCTCGAGCGTCGGCGACCCGCGGTCGGTCAGCCGCTTGTCCTCGGTCACCGAGTCGAGCAGCGCTGCCGGACAGACGATCCACCCCAGCCGCAACGCCGGCGCGAGCGACTTGCTGACCGTGCCGATCAGCGCGACCCGGTCCGGAGCCAGCCCCTGCAACGCGCCGACGGGATCACGGTCGTAGCGAAACTCCGCGTCGTAGTCGTCCTCGATGATCGTCGCATCCCGTTCGGCGGCCCAGCTGACGAGCGCCTGACGCCGCTCCGGCGCGAGCGCGGTGCCGGTCGGGAACTGGTGCGTCGGCGTGAGGATCACGGCCCGCACATCCGTGGCGGCGAGCGCGTCGACGTCGATCCCGCGCTCGTCGATCGGCACCGGGACAACCTCGATCCCCACCCGGCCGGCGATCAGGTGATAGTCATCGTCGCCGGGGTCCTCGATCGCCACTCGGCGAACGCCGTCGTCGGCGAGCGAGCGCAGCACCACGTTGATGCCCTGCCCGAAGCCGACGCAGATCACGATCTGGTCGGCGTCGGCGACCGTCCCGCGCACCCGGCGCAGGTACCCGGCCAGCACCTGGCGCAATGCTTCGGTCCCACGCGGATCGCCGTAGTCGAACTCCGCCGGGGTCGCGTCCCGGCAGCCGAGACGCAGCGCCCAGGCCCACTCCCGTCGCGGGAAGCTCGTCAGGTCAGGTACGCCGGGACGAAAATCGACCGCCAGCCCTGTCGGTGTCGGGGGCTCGGCCGGCCGGGCAGAGGGAGCCGCCAGAGCGCCCGCCGCGACGCGCGTAGCCGAACCACTCCGCGAGGTGAGGAACCCCTCGGCCTGCAGCTGGCTGTAGCACTCGGTCACCAGGCCGCGCGAGATGCCCAGCTCCGCGGCCATCGCCCGCGAGGAGGGAAGCCGCTCACCGGCCGGCAGCCTGCCGGACCGGATCGCCTCGCGCAGCTCACGCTCGAGCTGCGAGCGAAGCGGCTCGGCGAGCTCGCGATCGAGCCGTAGCAGGAGCTCCGGGCCCAAACCGGCCCACTCAATCGGCATCGAATCCGATCATACGCCAGGACCGCTTCGGTCCACCCCCTTGCTACCTGCCGGCGTCCGGCGCCGCTGCGTACTCCTGTTCGGTCACGTGCTCGCCCCAGTGGGCGGCGACGTGGTCGCCGTCGACCTCGTTGAGGGCCAGGTGGACCATGAACCGAGCGGGCGCCGCGCCGTGCCAATGCTCCTCGTCGGGCTCGAAGAACACGCGGTCGCCGGGGCGGATGACCTCGACCGGGCCGCCGCGGCGCTGGCAGAGCCCGATCCCTTCGGTGACGTAGATCGTCTGCCCGAGCGGGTGCGTGTGCCACGCGGTCCGCGCGCCCGGCGTGAAGTGCACCAGGTTGGCCTGCATGCGCGCGGGGGCCGGGGCGGCTGCCACGGCGTCGATGTAGACGTCGCCGGTGAACCAATCCGCGGGCCCCGCGGCGGTGTCGATGCTGCTGCGGATGATCTCCATGTGATTCGGAACCGTCCTTTGAGCTCGCGTCTGGGGAGGCCCTGACAGTACCCCTCGGGCATGGCTTCTCGGACGCTCGTCGTTGATGTGGCGTCAGCATTGACATGCCATACGAATGGCATGTATGTTGCTCGGGATGACCGAGAAACGGCGCACGCAGGCGGAGCGGCGGGCGGCAATGAAGGGGAAGGTGCTCGCGGCGACGATCGGCTGTCTGGTCGACCGCGGCTACGCCGACACCTCGACGCGTCACATCGCTCGGCGCGCGGGCGTGACGGTCGGAGCCGTGCAACACCATTTCGACAGCAAGGCCGAGTTGATGGCGGCCGCGCTACGGGAACTCGGGGAGCGGATCGCGGACGATTTCCTCGCCAATGCGCCCGAGGGCGACAGTCAGCGAGAGCGATTCGAGGTGCTGCTCGACCGGCTCTGGGCGGTTCATCGCGGTCCGCTGTTCGACGCCGGGCTCGAGCTCGCCGTCGCGGCGCGAACCGACCCCGAGCTGCGCGACGCGATGGACACCGTCTCGCGCGCATTCTCACTGCGGATCGCGGAGGGCATGCTGCAGATGTTTCCGGACCTGGTCGCGCGTCCGGGGTTTGCCGAGGCGGCGACCCTCGGGCTGGCGACGCTCCGGGGCCTGGCGCTGCCCGCGTTCGTCGAGGTCGCAACACCCGATGAGCTGTGGGCCCTCGCCCGTCCGCAGCTGCTGCACACATTCGAGCTGTTCGGGCTCGGGGACCCGGAGAGCTCGCGCTGATGGCGTCGATCGCGGCCCATCCCGCCGTCGCGATCGCGCGCACGCTGCGTGTATCGGGTCTCCCTCGGCTCTCGCCGCTGCGGGCGCGAGGCCAGCTCGGCGCGTCGTTCGACCCGTTCGCGCACGAGACGATCATCGATCCGGCGTCCGCCTACCGGCGTCTGCACGCCCATCCGGGAGTCCACCCCGCGGGCCGGAACGTGTTCGCGGTCGCGTCCTACCGGGATGTGCGCGCGGCGGCTCGGGCCCACGATGCTCTCGTCTCGGGCGAGGGAGTCACGCTGCTCCGCGCGTCACTGCCGATGCTGCTGACGCTTGACCGGCCCCGTCATGACGTCCTCCGGCGTTTGGTCGCGCCGCTGTTCACCGCGAGCAGATCCGCTGCGATGGAGCAGGGGATGCGCGAGCTCGTCTCCGACGCGCTCGATCGGATGCTCGCGGCGCCCGGCGCCGACGCCATGTCGGAGCTCGCGATCCCACTCCCGATCACCGTGATCGCGCGGATGCTCGGCGTACCGGAGAGCGACGTCGAGCGCCTGCATCGCTGGTCCGACGGCATCGTCGAGGGATTTCACGCCGGTTCGTCGTTGCGCTCGGCGGCGAGCGGACTGCGCTCGGCCGGCGCCGCGGTCGCTCTGCACCGGTACATGTTCGGGGTCTTCGCACGACTGCGCGAGAACCCGGGCGACGACGTGATCAGCGCGCTGCTCGCGTCCAGAGACGGTGGAGCTCTCAGCGACGAGGAGTTGTTCTGGTTCTCGCTCATGCTGCTTGTCGCGGGGAACGAGACGACGACGAATCTGATCGGCTCGCTGTTGTTCGCGCTGGCCCGCGACCCGCTCGCATATGAGCGGCTGCGGGCCGAACCGGAGCTGATCGGCCCGGCAGTCGAGGAGGGCGTTCGCTGGGGGTCTCCGATCCAGCGCATGTACCGAACGGCCGCGGTCGACTACACCGTGGGTGCGACGACGATCCCCGCGGGCGCGCGTGTACTGCTGCTGTTCGGCGCCGCGTCCCGTGACCCGCGCGAGTACCCCGACCCGGATCGGTTCATCGTCGATCGCAACCCAACGGATCATCTCGGCTTCGGCACCGGGATCCATTTCTGCCTCGGCGCGCACCTGGCGCGAGTCGAGACTCGCGTCGTGCTCGCGGAGCTGGTCCGGCGAGTCTCGCGGATCACTGTCGCAGGCGAGGTCCGGTTCACTCACAACCCGTCGTTGCGCGGCCCAAGCCGTCTGCCGCTGCGATTCCGAGCAGCATGAGAGTGACATGATGATTCGCACGGCGACACGACGAAAGGGAGGGCACGATGGCAGAACGGTTTGGGGCGTCGGTCCGGATCGATCGGCCGATTGACGCGGTGTTCGCGTTCCTGGCCGATGGCGAGAACGACCCGAAGTTCAGCGCGCGCGTGATCGAGATCTCGAAGACGACCGACGGCCCGTCGGGCAAAGGGACGATCTACAAGAGCAAGGTCAAGGATGCCGGCTTCACGACGAAACGGGAATTCGAGCTGACCGAGTTCGAGGCACCGACGAAGATCCGGTGGACCGAGCGCTCGAAGAACCTCGTCACCGTTCCCGAGGGTGGCTACGACCTCGCGGCGGACGGCGAGGGCACGCAGCTCACCTTCTTCAACGAGCTCGAGGGGCACGGCTTCGGCAAGCTGCTCGCCGGGTTCGCTCTGGGGTCAGCCCGCAAGGGCGCCGACGACTTCGCCCAGGCGATCAAGGCCGCGGTCGAGGCGAGCTAGGCGGACCGCCGGGCTCTGAGCTCAGAGCGCTATCTGGGAGCCCATCATCACCGTGCGGTCGCCGGGCAGCCCGAAGTGGTCGATCGGGCTGGCGGCATTGCGGGCCATCATGATGAACAGCGCCTTGCGCCAGCGCTGCATGCCCGGGGCCGTGGTCGGAGTGATCGTGATGCGGGAGACGAAGTAGGAGGCGTGCTCGAGGTCGAGGTTGCGCTCGAGCAGACCCTGCTTCCGGCACAGGGCCAAGGCAAACGGGATGTTGACCTTGTCTTGATAGCCGAGCCGGACGGTCACGTGGAACACGCAGTAGAGACCGCGTCCCAGCTTGTCGACCGTGAACCGCTCGGCGGGCTCGACGTGAGGGATGCTGACGGTGTCGATCGACACGATCACGACCTTCTGATGGAGCGTGTGGGTGTGCTCTACCTCCGCGCGGAGCGCCAGCGGCGTCGTGTCTTTGTTCGGGTTGAGGAACACCGCGACGCCCGGAACCCGGACCAGTGCGGGCTGCTTGGCCGGCAGCGTGTCGAGGAACTCCTCGAGCGGGCCCTCCTGCGCGATCCGGTTGCGCGTCACGATCACCTGACCCCGGCGCCAGGTGATCATCACGATCGACATGACTGCCCCGATCGCCAGCGACAGCCAGGCGCCGTGGGCGATCTTGGCGATGTTCGAGCTGAAGAACGACACCTCGACAGTCAGGAACAGCGCCGCCAGCGGGACGAGCTTCCGCCACGAGGTGCCCCACAGGAGCCGCGCGACCGCAACGAACAGCAGCGTGTTGAGGATGAACGTCCCGGTCACAGCGACCCCGTAGATGTCGCCGAGCTTGTTGGCCGACTGGACGACGATGGTCAACGCGACGACGCCGATGCACAGCACCCAGTTGACGACCGGTACGTAGATCTGCCCCTCCATCCGCGATGTGTGGAGCACCTTGAGGCGCGGCAGGAATCCGAGCTGCACCGCCTGTCGCGCGACCGAGAACGAGCCGGAGATCGCCGCCTGCGACGCGATCACCGTCGCGAGCGTCGCGAGGATCACGAGCGGCCACAGCGACCAGCTCGGCGCCATCTGGAAGAACGGGTTGAAGCCACCGAGGCGGTTGACGCCCGGGTGATGCAGGACCCAGGCCGCCTGCCCCAGGTAGTTCAGCATCAGCGCCGGGAGGGCGATGAAGAACCACCCGATCCGGATCGGCGTCGCGCCGAAGTGCCCGCGGTCGGCGTACAGCGCCTCCGCGCCCGTCACGGCCAGGACCACGCCGCCGAGCGTCAGGTAGCCCGCGGTGCCGTGGTTGAACATGAACCGGACCGCCCAGCTCGGCGACAGGCCCTGCAGCACGGCCGGATCCTTGACCACCTGGCTCAGGCCGAGCACCGCGATGACGGTGAACCACGCGAGCATCACCGGACCGAACACCCACCCGATCGTGCCCGAGCCGCGCCGCTGGAGCACGAACAGGCCGATCAGGACCGCGACCGACAGCGGCACCACGAGATGCGTGAGCGCGGGCGTCGCGACCTGCACGCCGGCGAGCGCGCCGAGCACCGAGATCGCGGGCGTGATGATCCCGTCGCCGAAGAACAGGCCGGCGCCGAAGATGCCGAGCGTCGCCAGCAGCGCCCCCTTCGCGACCCTACTCCGCTGAAGCAGCGCCGCCAGCGCCATGATGCCGCCGTCGCCCCGGTTGTGCGCGCGCATGATGAAGCCCGCGTACTTGATCGAGACCATCACCATCAGCGCCCAGAAGATCAGCGACGCGACGCCGTACACGTTCCCCGGTGTGACGTGCGCGGTCGCACGGTAGGAGCCGAACACGACCTGCTCGGTGTAGAGCGGGCTGGTACCGATGTCGCCGTAGACGACCCCCAGCGCACCGAGCGCCAGCACGGTCCGGCTCGCGTGAGCGATCACATCACGATCGGAAGCGGCCAGCGCCGCAAACCGTCGTCGAACCGTCTCCGATCCGTCGTCGCGGGTGGGCGGGGCCGATAGCTCGCCGTCGCCGAGCTTGTGTCCGGCCTCGTTGATGCTCCGCTTCTGGCCCGATCCGGTGCTGCTCAACACGGCGAGCCTGATCTCCGCGTGTCGCCGTGCGCCGGTCCGCGGGCGCCGAGCGCGAAC
This sequence comes from uncultured Solirubrobacteraceae bacterium, assembly GCA_963712675.1. Classification (GTDB taxonomy): domain Bacteria; phylum Actinomycetota; class Thermoleophilia; order Solirubrobacterales; family Solirubrobacteraceae; genus Palsa-465. The sequence continues at coordinate 155,346 of CAVQJF010000005.1, read as the reverse complement.
AGTGCCTCACGCGCGACCTCGTACAGCTCGTCGGCGTAGGAGGGCCGGTACAGCGCGCTCCCGGGCTCGGTCAGCAGGACCTGGGTGATCGCGACGCCCCGCGGATTGACCGACTCCCAGGAGCGAAGCGCCGCCGCCAGCTGTTCCAGCGCCGGCCGTGCGACCGCGACGGCGCGTGCGTTGCATGGGATCGAGGCGGAGAACGCCGCCGCCTCCGGCCGCGCCGACAGCACGCGTCCGAGTCCGCGGGCGAGCCCGCGTCGAGCCCCGTCTGATACGAGTTGCGCCGAGCGGCACGCGAGCGCAGCATCGATCGACGGATCCTCGCCCGCCGCCAGGCGACGGTCGAGCCGTGGTGCTGCGAATCGCGCGTGCATCCTGCGCAGGGCTCCGCCGGCGGTGGGCCAGGAAACCCCTGCTCGTGCGACCGGAGTGGTCCAATCGAGGGCCATACAGCGATTGTGGGCAGGGCCGCATCATCGCCGCGTTGAGAATCCGTCTCGCCGTATACAGATTCTGTGAAGATCGCCGCCAAACGGCGCGCCGGCGAACGCCCCGCGGCGGCGTAATCCGAGTTGACAGTATGCCCGGACATCCTGTATATACGGATGTCCACGAGATGCACCAGATGACCTTTCAACGGGTGTGCGCTTGGAGCGGGCTCGTCTGCGTGACCCTGTTCTTCGCCGCCTTCATCGCGGCCGACTTCATCCCCCCGCTGTCGCCTCATCTCGGCGCGAATCAGGTCGCGGCCTTCTATCGCCAGCACGCGACGGGGATCCGCATCGGCGGCTGCATCATGCTGCTCAGCGGCATGTTCTACGCGGCGTTCACCGGCGTGATCGCCGCGCAGATGCGGCGGATCCCGGGGGTGCCGATCGCCGCGGTGTACGTCCAGCTCGCGGCTGGGGCATTCGCCTGCCTGACGTTCCTCGTGCCGGCGATGCTGTTCATCGTGACCGCGTTCCGCCCGGACCGCGCGCCCGGAACCACGCAGGCGCTCAACGACATGAGCTGGATCATGCTCGTGATGCCCTGGCCGCCGTTCATGGCGCAGAACTACGCGTTCGCGTACGCGATCTTCACCGACCCTCGCCGCAAGCCGCTGTTCCCGCGGTGGCTCGGCTACGTCAACATCTGGGCGCCGATCATCTTCTCACCGGCCCTGCTGTTGCCGTTCTTCAAGGTCGGGCCGTTCGACTGGCGAGGGATGTTCGTCTTCTGGGTCCCAGCCGTCGTGTTCGTGATCCAGTTCATCACCAACGTCTCGATGCTGCTCAGGGCGGTCGGCGACGAGGAACGCGAGGCGCGCAGCACGCTCGAGGCCCGCGGCGCGTCGGCCGAACTGGTCGGCGCGGCGACGTAGCCGCCGCGAACGCCGCTCATACCGTCGCCGGCGGCCGCTTCCGCGACACTGGGTCGATGGAGCCGCCACGCATGCGTCGCCTCGGCCAGTTGTACGCCGGCCTCCTGCTGTACGGAGTCAGCGACGCGATGCTGCTCCTGGCGGGCCTCGGCGTCGACCCGTGGGACGTGCTGCACCAGGGGCTGTCCCGCCGCGTTGGGCTTGGCGTTGGCACCTGGGCGGTGATCGTCGGGGTGCTCGTGTTGGCGCTGTGGATCCCGCTCCACCAACGGCCCGGGTTCGGGACGCTCAGCAACGTGCTCGTGGTCGGGGCGGTGATCGATCTGGTGCTGGCGGCGGTCCCACCCGCTCACGGCGTCGTGCTTCGCGTGATCGTCATGTGCTCGGGCGTTGTGCTGAACGGCATCGCCACCGGCGCGTACATCGGTGCGGGCCTCGGTCCGGGCCCGCGCGACGGCCTGATGACCGGTCTCGCGGCGCGCGGCCACTCGGTCCGCATCGTCCGGACGTGCATCGAGCTGACCGTGCTGCTCAGCGGTTGGCTGCTCGGCGGCACGGTCGGCGTTGGCACGGTCGTATACGCGTTGGGGATCGGTCCGATCGCCCACGTCAGCATCCCGCGGTTCGAAATCCGCGCGCCGGCCCGGACTCCGACTGCGGCCGCGGTCGCGCACGCGGCCGTCGCCGAGCCTGCCGCGGCGGAGGCTGCGGCGGCAGCAGACCTGTAGCCGGCGTTTGCTCGACCGCGAAAAGAGCGAGCAGAGCGCAGGGTCGGCGCCTCACCGGCATCTATCTCTGTAGGCCCCGATCAAGAGGTATTCCGTGAAGAAAGTTCTCGTCCACGGCAAGATCACCGAGCTACCGCACGGGTGCTCCACCACGGGGTTCGTTTCGGCGACCACGATCCGCGACGTCACGATCAAAGACCGCAAAGTAGAGCGTCACGATTTGCCACGGTCGATACGGGTAGAGTTGAGGTGATGCCGGTAGCTGTGCGCGGTTGTCGGACGGGCGAATGAAGGCCATTGCGCTGCGGTCGAGCTCGCCCGAGCGAGTCTGCGAGTCGCTTTATCGCCGGCACGTCACGGACGTGTACCGCTACACGCTCGCGATGCTCGACCGCCCGGCCGACGCGGAGGACGCGACCCAGACGACCTTCATGAACGCGTACCGGGCGCTCGAGCGCGGTGAGCGGCCGCGAGACTCGCGCAGTTGGCTCCAGGCGATCGCGCTCAACGTCTGCCGCGAGCATTACCGGCGCGCACGGCGACGGCCTGACGAGGTCCCGCTCGATCAGGATCCTGGCGAGCTGGTGCTCGACCCGCCGTCGCCGGGCATCGGCGATGTGATCCGCGGGCTCTCATACCTCCCGTTCAATCAGCGTGCGGCTCTTGTGATGCGCGAATTCGAGGGACGCTCACTGGCTGAGATCGCGGTCACGCTCGAGGTTTCGGCTTCGGCGGTGGAGGCACTCCTGTTTCGTGCGCGCCGGGCGCTCCGAGAACAGCTCGAGGGAGCGCTCACCTGCGCGGAGGCTGAGCAGGCGCTCTCACGCCACCTCGACGGAGCGGTGGCTCGCGCTGAGCGAGGTCCGCTCCGGGCGCACCTCAGACAGTGCCCGGAATGTGCCTCGCTCGCGCGGCGCCTCCGCGCGCAGCGATCCGCGATCCGGTCGCTCGCCGCCGTTCCGCTGCCGGCGTCGCTGAAACTGAGCCAGCTGTTCGGCGGGGCGGCGACCGCATCGGCCCCGGCGGGCATCGCGGCAACGTCGGCCGTCTCCGGCGGCGGCACGTTGCTGAGCTCGGTCGTCGGCTCGGTGGCAGCCAAACTTGCACTTGCCGCGATTGCAGGCGCCACGGCGGTTGGCGTCGGCTACGTATCGCTGGCGCACAAGGCCTCGCGTCCGGCGGGCTCGCCTCGGCACGCTTCCAACGCCGAGGGCGGCCTTTACCCTGGGGCCGTTCCCGCTGAGCTCGTCGGGCGCGGGGGTACATCCACCAACTCGAGTCAGACCTCGTCGACCCGAGATCTGTTGATCGGCGCGGCGGCCGCGCGCGTCGCTCATCGCCAGAACGGAACCAGCGCGCGGGCGAGCGCGAAGCGCGCGAGCGGGGCGCGCACGACCCCTGCGAGCGTTCAGCTCAGCGCCACGGGTTCGGCCAACAATGGAGCGGCCAAGCCGAAGCACGGAGGAGGAGCGGCGAACGGGCATCCGACCTCGGCCTCGCCGACAAACGGCGCTTCGCCGGCAGCAGCGGTCGGCAGCCCAGCGCATTCGCACGCCAATCCTCCGCACACCAAAGCTCCCAAGCCGCACCCATCCTCGGCGGCGTCGCCAAAGTCACAGACCACGACCACGACCACGATCACGCCCACGCCCACGACGCCGCAGGCGCCCAACCACGGTGCCGGTAACGGCACCGGCGAGGGCAACTCCAAGCACACATCCTCCGGCCAGTAGCCGCCGGCTCGGCCGCTGGCGCTCGTGGCCGCCGGCGCTCTGGTAGCCGCTGGCGCTCGTGGCCGCTAGTGCTCGTGCTCGTGGCCGCGGACCGTGTGCCAGCTCTCCCACGTGATCCGCAGGATCAGCGCGGTGATCAGCAGGCCGAGGATCGGATCGGCGATGGGCGCGCCGAGCGCCACCGCAGCGGCGCTGAGGATCACGCCGGCGCTGACGAAAGCGTCGCTGCGGGCGTGGTTGCCGTCGGCGATCAGCGCCGGGCTGTCGAGGCGCCGGCCGCCCCGCAGTCTGACCCGGGCGGCGATCGCGTTGCCGGCGACGCCGACGGCGCCCGCCAGCGCGAGCGCGAGCAGATGGTGCGGCGCGAGCGGGTGGATCACTCGCTGCACGGCGAACACGCCGGCGGTGACCGCGCTCGCGAAGATCGCGAACACCACCGCAAGGCCCGCGCCGCGCTCGGCGCGGTCTGAGCGCAGCAGGAACGCGGTCGCGAGCGGGACCGCGGTCAGCGCGTCGCCGGCGTTGTGGATCAGGTCGGCGAGCAGCGCGATGCTGTCGGTCGCGATGTAGATCGCCACCTGCGCGGCCGCGGTCGCCGCCAGCAGCGCCAGCGAGATGCCGACGACGCGGAGCCCGTCGCGCGAGCGTTTGATCGAGGGGTCAACGAGGCCGTGGCTGTGGCCGTGCCCGCCGCGTCCACCGTGTCCGTTATGTCCGCCGTGTCCGTCATTTGCCTCGTGCCCGTGATGCCCGTCGTGTCCCTCGTCCTCGTCGTGCGGGTGCGGGTGTGGGTGGGAATGTGTCTGCGCCGTCATCCGAGAACCGTCTCGAGCTGCTCGGTCGCGCGGCCGGCGAGCCCGAGCTGCACGTGCTCGACGTGCGAGATCGCCTCATCGAGCAGGTGGGCGACGTGGTCGTCGTGGAGGTCATACAGGACGTTCCGGCCCTGTCGGCGCCCAACCACGAACCGCAGGTGGCGCAGCAGCCTCAGCTGATGGGAGACCGCCGACGGCTCCATCCCGACGCCCTGGGCGAGCTCGTTGACGCTCATCGGGCCCTGCCGCAGCAGCCCCAGGATCCGCACCCGGCTTGGTGTCGCGAGCGCCTGCATCGTGTCCGCGACCGCGCCGGCGAACCCGGTGTCGAGCTGGTCGGCTCGGTGCAGTTGTCCGTGTGCCATCGCCCACGATTATACCCGCATAGCCGTTCAGGTATTCAGCAGTACCGGGGTCAGCACCGGCGTGGGGCGTGGTTGAGGGGGGCACCGGCGCAGCACCGAGTTTGACCGAAAGTTTCCTCCGCGTGCCGGAGATTCCTTTGGTTGCAACGAGTTCGAGGGCGTCCGGGGCATAACGCCGCCGATCCGAGTCGCAGCCCCTCCTTCACTGCGCCGTTTTCAGGGCCACGAAGGTGGCCGCCCAACGTCACACGGCATGCGAGCCGCCGAGCGACCCGTTACAACTTCGCCACCGCATCGGGCACCCCGACGCGAGCCGACGGATAGCGCGGCTGCCAGCCGAGCTCGCGTTTGATCCGGGCGTTGGAGCTGCGCGCCGAACGGACGACCGCGCTCACCGGGTCATCGCCGGCGACGCGTCGTGCGACCCACGCCGGGATCCGGCGTGGCGGACCGAGGCCGAGCGCGGTCGCGGTCGCGGCGACGAAGTCGTAGTAGGTGATCGGCTCGTCGTCGACGACGTGGTAAACGGCGCCGGCCGGGGCCCGCTCAGCGGCGGCGACGCACGCCGCCGCGACGTCCTCGACGCGCACGACGTCCCACCAGTTCGAGCCCGACCCGATCACGACGAACCGCCCCGGCGACCGGAGCCGCTTGACGACCTCCTCGGCGTACCAGCCGCCGGGCCCGTAAACGTGGCTGGGCCGGATGATGACGTTCGCCAGCCCGGATTCGCGGACCAGCCGCTCGCCTTCCTGCTTGGAGCGGCCGTACGCGGTCTCGACCGGCAGCGCCGAGTCCTCGTCGAGCACGGCACCGCCGGCCTCGCCCGTGACGACCGTCGATACGAACACGAAGCGGATACCGCCGCCGACGCCGACGCCGACGCCGGCGCCGGCACCGCCGCACGCCTCGAGCAGCCGCCGCGTCCCAGCGACGTTGACCTCATCGATCTTCGAGGCATCACGCTGGGTGGCTATCTCGGCGGCGAGGTGGATCACGAACTCGGGCGCCGCGTCGGACAGCGCGCGCTCGAGCGCCGCGCGATCGCTGAGGTCGCCAGCGACGGCTGTCGTACCCGGCGGTTCGGAGCCGGGACGGCGCACGAGCGCGACCACCTCGTGGTCTCGTGCACGCAGCTCCGCGCACACCGCGTGCCCGAGGAACCCGCTGGCGCCGGTGACGAACGCGGTCATCTTGGGCGATCCTAACCGCCGTAGCCGAACATCGCGCCAAGCAGGTGGGGCGCGACGTAGACCTCCCAGAGCGCGGTCAGGACGAGCATCGGGACCGCGATCGCGACGGTCACGGCCGCCGCCGCGAGCAGCTGCTCCCACTCGCCGCGGCGGCTGGCGCTGACCCACGCCGCCAGCGGCAGAAACAGTGCGACGAGTTCGGGCAGCGCGTGCGGCAGCAGCCCGACGAGCAGCAGCGCCGGCGAGGCGCCGAGACGGATCGCGACCCGGCCGGCGCTCGTGCCAACGAGGTACGCCTGCCACGAGAGCGAGAACACGGTCGCCCCCGCGACCGCGGCCAGGGCGACCACTCGCCCGCGCTCGTGCACGGCGAGCCGCCAGCCACTCGAAAACTTGGCCTGCAGCGGCAGCGAGCTGCCTGCGATGAAGCCGGCGACGCACGCCATCGCGTGCAGCGCCAGCACGAGCAGGTTCTTGCCGAGGATCCCAAGCACGTCACGCGGATGGCCGACGGCGAACGGTGGTCGCCCCAGCGTCGCGGTGCCCTGGCCGTGGACGGTGCCCGCGATCGCCCAGATCGCGACCAGCAGCACGGTGCTCGCCGCCAGGCTGCCCAGCAGCCAGCGGCGCAGCACTGGGCCCGGGCGATCGCGCCAGGAGTGGAACGTCTCGCGTGTTCGGCGAACGCCATGTGTGAAGGCGTAGGCCGACGCATCCATTGAATCCTCATCGGCTTCCTATCGAAAATGTTTGAGAACCGGCCGAGTTGGGTACAACCAACACGATGCATGCGGCTCAGCTGTCCACGAGCCCGGCGCAGCATCAGTTCGACCCGGCCACGCGACCGGAAGATCCGAATGAACTGTTTTTGCGCTGGCGTCGGACCGGAGATCAACGCGCCCGAGAGGAGCTGATCGCCCGTTATCTGCCGCTTGCGCGCAAGCTCGCGCGGCGGTATGTCGGGACGCGCGAGCCGTTCGACGATTTGCTGCAGGTCGCGTGTCTCGGCTTGGTGAAGGCCGTCGACCGCTTCGAGGTCGAGCGTGGGACGGCATTTTCGTCGTTCGCGGTACCGACGATCGTCGGCGAGCTGAGGCGCTACTTCCGGGATCTCGGCTGGGCCGCGCACGTGCCGCGGGGGGCGCAGGAGATGGCGCTCGCCGTCGAACGGGCGCGTCTCGCGTTCACATCCCACCACGGCATAGGACCGACTGTTGAGCAACTCGCACAGGACCTCGAGTGGAGCGCGGAGGACGTGCTGACGGCGCTTGAGGCGGGTGCCGCCCAGCATGCCGTCTCGCTCGACGCACCATCCGACCGCGACGGGGAGCGCACGACGCTCGCCGACACCTTCGGGCGCGCCGATACCCAACTCGAGGCGCTCGAGCAGCGATTGACGATCGCAAGCGCCGCCCACAAGCTCACCGCACGCGAGCGTCGCGTGCTTCTGCTCCGGTACGTCGACGACCGGACGCAGACGCAGATCGCCGCTCAGATCGGCGTCTCGCAGATGCAGGTGTCTCGGATCCTCAACCGCGCAATCGAGCGTCTCGGAGAGCTGCTGGCCCAGCAGCAACTCGGGGCGCTAGACGCCGCCCGCACGTAGGCTCCCGACGACACGACGATGCGCCCGCCGGCCCGACGGGGCAGACGAGCGATCCCGTCCGGGGTCGCAGTACATTTTGGACACTCGGGTCATTCGGCCATGCAGGGGTTTGGCCGCGCCGCTAGTCGGGAAGGCCGTTTGCAAACGCTAGGTTTGACTCAAGACTCTCCAGCGGTTCGGCTGGAACTCGATAGCCGTCCCGAGTGCGTGACCCTCGTGCGGAGCGTGCTTGCAGGGCTCGGCGATGCGCTCGCGCTCGATCCCGAGCTGCTCGACGACGTCAAGACCGCGATCAGCGAGGCGTGCAACAACGTCGTCCTGCACGCGTACGGCGACGAGCCGGGACCGCTGCTCGTGGAGCTCGCCATCGGCCGCGATCGCGTTGACGCAGTCGTCCGCGACTACGGCGGAGGGATCAACCAACTGGCCGCCTCCGAGGACCGAATGGGCGTCGGCCTGGCCGTGATCAGCGCGCTCGCGAACAGAGCCGAATTCCTCTCCGAGCCCGACGGTGGGACGACCGTCAAGATGTCGTTCGTCGGCGGTGGCGCGCTCGTCAAGCGGGCGGATGTCACGCTGGGGAGCGTGGCGGCGCCGGCGCAGCTGGCCGGCGACGTCGTCGCGACGGTCGCCCCGGTAACGCTGCTCGCGGGCGTGCTCGGCCGAGCGGCCCGCGCGACCGCAGCACGCGCTCACTTCACGGTCGATCGGTTCTCGGATCTGGCGCTCGTGACCGATGCGCTCGGAAGGCACGTCGAGCAGAGCGCCGACGGCGCGCCGGTCGGATTCTCAATCCGCTCGGAGCCGCGACTGCTCGAATTGACGGTGGGGCCGTTGCGGGCGGGAACGGGAGCCCGCCTGTCAGCTGGCGACGGGTCGGGGGATTCGACCACGGCGATCGGTTTGCTGGCCGACGACCTGTCGGTCGAGCCGGCCGGCAGCCACGAGCTGCTGCGCGTCGTCGTTACCGACCGCAGCCGCGACTGATCCGCTTCTCAGGCTGCGGTCAGGTCGCGCAGGCGGCCGAGGGACCCCCGCAGCAGGCGCGACACGTGCATCTGCGACACGCCGACTCGGGTCGCGATCTCGCCCTGGCTCAGGTCCTCCGCAAAACGCAGGTAGAGGACGTGGCGTTCGATTTTCGGAAGCCGCCTGCAGGCCGCGGCGATCGTCAGGCGCTCATCGGCCATCTCGATCCGCTCATCGACCCGGCCATCGTCTTCATCGAGGGCGACGGCCGATCGTGCCTCGGCGGCCTGAAGCCCGTCGATCACGTCCTCGAGCGGCCATTCCAGGTATTGCGCGAGCTGTTCTACGGTCGGCCTCCGGGCCGACAGCTCAGCTGCGGCGATCGTCACGGCGCGCGCGCGCTCGGCGGCGCCGCGCTCCACCCGCACGGCCCAGGCCGCGTCGCGGAAGTGATGCCTGAGCTCGCCAACGATGGTGGGCACGGCGAATGATGAGAACGCGTAGCCGCGATCGGGGTCGAACCGGTCGACAGCATTGATCAGCCCGACGCTCGCGACCTGGACGAGGTCGTCATACGGCTCGCCATGCCCCAGGTACCGGCGCGCAAGCTTGCGCGCGAGCGGCAAGTAGCGCTCGATCAGTTCGGCGCGGTTCGTGGTATCAGCAATAGCTGGCATCTGTCCTCCGCAGTCCGTCGCCGTTGTACCACACGGGGGCGCGCATGGCGAGCCCCCGTGTGGAGAAGCAACTCAGCCGGTGGTCGACAGCCCTAGCGCGCGCGTCAGCGTGAGGTCGTCCGTGTGCACGGTCGCGGAGTCGGTCACGAGCTTCGCGGCCGCCGACTTGGCGCCATTCGCGTCGTTTTTGGTCGCGGCGGTGGAGATCGCGTTCATGTCGGAGGCGACGCCATCAAAGCCAGTGGCGAGCGCGCCGACCTGAGCGCTGAACCTGGCCGGCGGCTTGAGCGTGCGAAGTGCGGCTGCCGCTGCGGTCGTCCGAGTTGCGAGCGACGTGAACTCGGTGGCGATCGTCGTAGCGGACGTCGAAGGCGCGGAGCTGATCGCCTTCTCCAGGTCCGTCCCGAGCTTCGTGAAGCTCTGCCTCTGTGCCTTAAAGCCCGATTTGAACGCACTCAGACTCGGACCGCTGGAACTTGAGCCCCCACAGCCGGCGAGCGCAACCGCGCCGAGCGCAGCGATCATCGTGATTGACCGTCTCGACATCATGACTCCTCCGTGTATCGGTTCACCTCGGCGGCTCGTGCCCCAGCACGTCCCCAATTTGCGTCGGGGTCTCCACCGTTAGTTCTATCTTGCCAGCCGGTCGGCGAGACGGCTGTGACGCCGGCCGGTGTCGGGCGTCCGCGCCGCGCGCGCGACGACGGCTCTCGTCCCGACGATGACCGTGGCCAGCTTCGCGCGCGTGACCGCGGTGTACAGCATCTCGCGCCGCAGGAAGAACGCGCCCGCGGCTTGATGGGCGACGATCACCGCCACCGGAAGCTCGATCCCCTGGCCGCGGTGGACCGAGCAGGCGTACGCCAGCGCAAGCCGATCCGACTCCTCGGGCGGGAGCCGGAAGCGCGATTCGTTGTCGGCCTCGAGCAGCAGCGCCGGCTCGTCGGTCTCGTCGATCAACCGCAACAGGGTGCCGTTCATCAGCCCGAGCTCGTGGAGGTTGCGTCCGGTCATCATCAACTTGTCGCCGAGCCGCAGCCGGCCGCCGCGGACCGGCTCGCCGTCTGGGTTGAGCGCCTCGCGCAGCGCGCCGTTGAGCGCGTCGATCCCGAGCTCGCCCCGGTAGACGGGCGCGAACACCTGCACGTCCTTGATCGGATCGATGCCGTAGTGGGCCGGGAGGCGCTCGGAGACGAGCTCGACGATCTCCTCGCGAGCGGCCCGCGCGTTGGGGCGTTCGATCATGAACAGGTCCCGCTTCATCTCATCGGTGGCGTTGAAGTCGGGCAGCTCGCCGCGGCGGATCGCGTGCGCGCCCTGCACGATCATGCTCCCGGCAGCCTGCCGGAAGATGTGCGTCAGCCGCGCCGTCGGAACCAGCTCCGAGGCGACGAGCTCGGCGAACGGCTTTCCGGCGCCGACCGGCGCGAGCTGATCCGCGTCGCCGACGAGGACGACGTTCGTCCGCGGCCCCACGGCTCGCAGCAGCACGACGAGCAGCTCGAGGTTCGCCATCGAGGACTCGTCGACGATCAGCAGATCGCACGCGAGCGGGTCGTCCTCGTCGTGCTCGGGCCCCTCGCCGGGGATCCAGCCGAGCGCCGAGTGGACCGTGCGGGCGCGGATGCCGCTCGCCTCGGTCATCCGGATCGCGGCGCGGCCCGTCGGGGCGACCAGAATCACGCGCGCACCCTGGGCCACCGCGACCCCGGCGATCGCCTTGATCGACGCCGTCTTGCCGGTCCCGGGACCGCCGGTTACGAGCGAGAGCCGGTGCGCGAACGCGTTCTGCACCCCGGCCACCTGCGCCGGGTTCGGCTCGAGCCCGGTCGACATGACCGCCACCGAATCCGGCGCGCTCAAGCGCTCGGATGGGTCGGTGCGGAGCAGCTCTGCGATCCGCGTCGCGAGCTCGGCCTCGAGCCGCGCGGTCGCCGCGCGGTAGACCCAATGCTCCTCGCGCTCGAGGTCGCCGGCGTCGACGAGTTCGTCGATGAACAGGTCCCCGGGCGCGAGCTCGCTGGTCTCGCCGAGCAGGTCGGCGAGCGCGCCGAGCAGCGTCTCGAGCGGCAGGCAAGTGCTGCCGCCGCGCTCGGCCTCGGCGAGCAGGTGCAACGCGCCGGCGCGGGCGCGCGCGGGGCTGTCGGGTGGGATGCCGGCCGCGCGCGCGATCCGATCCGCGATCTGGAAGCCAACGCCGAACACGCTCGTCAGCTCGTAGGGTCGCTTGGCGACGACGCGATGGGCGGTCGAGCCGTACGCGGCCTGGATCCGCGCCACCAGGTACGCGAGGCCGTGCGGGGCGAGCAGCAGGTGGAGCTGCCGCGTGACGCGCAGCTCGTCCCAGGAGCGCACTGCCTCCGACAGACGCGCGCCGCTCAGCCCCGCGGCGGCGAACGCGGCACGGGGATCGCCGTCGATCGCGTCGAGCAGCCCGTCGGCCCCATACCGGTCGAGCAGCTTTGCCGCGCGTGTGGCGCCGATGTGCTTGACCCGCACGAGCAGCGTCGCCAGCGACGCGGCGTCCGTCGGGGGGAGCGGGTGGGCCTCGGCCACCTTGACCTGAACCCCGTAGCGGCTGTCGTCGACCCAGGTGCCGGTGACGTGCGCGCGCTCACGCGCCTCCAGGTGGATCAGCGGCCCGACGAGCACGATCTCGTCGCCGTCGGCGTCGACCGCCTCGACGACCGCCCAGCCAGTGTCCTCGCTCGCAAATCGCGTGCGGCCGACCGTCACCTCGGAGTCGAAATCGGGCACCGGCGATCACGGTAGCCGCCGCCGGTGCCGGATACGAACCGTTGTTACAAAGATGAAGGCCGGGCCGCATGCGGCCCGGCCCGGCGGCGCATGCGCCGTCGGGCGGTGGGTGCATGCACCCACCGGAACACCTGCCTACCCGCCGCCCGGACCACCGCCCGGCGCGCCGCCGTGCGGGCCGCCGCCCCCACACTTGTCAGCCGGCTGATCGCACGAGCCGAGTGGGAACGTCTGCGTCTCCGTGCCAGATGGCGTCGTCAGCTGCGCGCTCGTGATCCGATGGGAGCCCGGCCACCACGCAACCGCCCAGCCGTTCTGGACCGTCGCGGTCACCTCGGTGCCGTCCTCGAGCGTGAGCCCCGCCGCGCTCACGTCGTCGGCGGCGCGTGCGATCAGGAACCCGTATGCCTGGTCGGCGTGGGCGCTCGTGTGCTCGGCCCAGAGGACCAGGTTGCCAGGGTGGACGTGCACCGGCGTCTCGGTGCTCCACCCGGACGCGTTTCTGAACGCGGGACCGATGGTGCAGAAGTTGTTCCAGTTCCCGCCGGAGTACACCATGAAGGTGAACGGCCCTCGCGTGTCGGTCAGCTGCAAGGGCAGCCCGGGGGTTGGGACATTCTTGGCGCAGTAGGCCTGGGCGGCCGCGAGTTGTCCGGGGGCCGGCGTTGTCGGCTGGGCCGACCAGCCGGCGAAGGCGCTGCTCGCGCCGCCGGTGAGCGAGAGCACGGCAGCGAGCGTGCCCGCGGCGGTTGCGAGCCCGCCGCCGATCGCCACCCGCGGCCGCAGACGGCGCGGATGGTAGTCGATCTGCGTCAGCCGGGTGCTGCTGGGGATCTGCGCGGCGCGCTGCTTGAGTGCGACTCGCACCTCGGATTCGAGTGTCATCAGGCGATGCTCCTAGTGTCGTTTTGAAGCGTTTGCTCGAGTCGCGCGAGGCCTCGCGAGGTGGTGCTCTTGACGGTGCCGAGGGAGCATTTGAGTGCGGCCGCCACCTCGTCTTGCGGAAGGTCCAGGAAGTAGCGCAGGACGAGCACCGCGCGCATTCGCGGTGGCAGCGTCCCGAGCGCGGCGATCAGCTCGTCGTATGTCCCAGGGTCGTGCGCCTCGACCGCTGCCTCCGGCGGCGGCGCGGCCGCCAGCTCGGCGCGAGCGCGGGTGCGGCGGGCGCCCCCGTCGAGGGCGAGGTTGACGAGGATCCGGCGCGCGTACGCGAGCGGGTGGTCCATGCGGCGGACCTTCGGCCAGCGCTTCGCGATCTTGAAGAACGTCTCTTGGACGAGGTCCTCGGCCTCCGGCAGGTCCCACACGATCAGATACGCCGTGCGGACCAGGCCGTCGCCCGAACTGTTGACGAACTGGTCGAAATCGATCATCTGACTCATTAACCGGGTCGGCACCGGGAAAGGTTGAGTCGCCGTTACGGGATCGGCTGGCCCGGGCCGACGATGTACACGCGCTCCCCGGTGGCCAGACCGAGGCTGTCGCCGCTGTTCGGGTTCGCTGGTGGCGGCCGGAAGACGTCGATGTGGCGGCCGACGATCGCGCCGCCGGTGTCGTCGGCCTCGAACCAGCCGCCGTTGATCGACTGGTAGGCCGGGATGAAGATGTGGCTCCCGAGCGGGATCAGGCTCGGGTCGACGGCGACGCTGCGCAGGTACGCAAGCGGCCGCGATTGGCCTGCGGCGAAGCTGATCCCCGACGGTGGCGGGATGTACTTGACGCCGGTGCCGTTCGACCAGCCGCCCGTATCGAGTGGGAAAGTGAACCGGTTGTTCTGGTTGCGCCAGAAGCCGCCGTCGCGCCAGAACGGGGCCAGTGCGCCGTTGCCGAACTGGGCGGTCGCGCCACCGCCGGCCGTCAGCCAGCCGCCCGCCCCGACGTTCGCGATGTGGTACGGCTTGCCGTCGAGCCCGATCCCGTCGCCCTCCATCGACAGCCCCTGGGCCGAGTAGAGCCAGTCGATCCGGTGCTTGCCCGGGAGCCCGGGAGCCGAGACCGAGGCGCCCGAGAACCACGACTCGAGCGCCGGGTAGTACTCGGTCAGTTCGAAGGCGCCGAGCCACTTGCCGCCACCGCCGGCGGCCGGGGGCGGCGGGGCATTGATCGGGCTGAGCGAGAACGTGACCGTGATCCGCCCGGCGGCGACCGCCGGCAGGTTGCCGAGCGGAGGCAGCTTGCGGTTCAGCCCCGCGCTCGCCGGCGGAAGATACTTAGCCGGGTCGCTCTGGATCGCGTGGCGCATCGCGTTGGCGCGCGAGCCCCGCCATGTGACCGCGAGCTGGGCCGCGGCGGCCTTGGCGCCGAGCTTGGCGGCGGTGAATCGGTAGACGTTCCCGCCGGGGGAGAGCTTCGCGCGGATCTCGAAGCGACCATCGGCGCGCGGGTTGACGGCGGTGCGAGTGCCGTCGGGATCCTCGACGTACAGCGTTGCGCCCGCCGGGGTCACCGTCCCTGCGAGCACCGGCTGCCCGAGGTCGGTCGCGTAGCTGACGGTCGGGGCGCTCGACAACCCGACGCGCGGGAGCTCGAGACGGAGCTCGATGGCGGCCGGGGGTTTGCGCCCAGGGGTCGCGATCGTGCGCTGCTGGCGCTTGGTCGCCGCGCCGCAGCCCGCGAGTGGCGCGCCGACGGCGACCGCGATCGCGGCGGCGCTCGCGACGGCGCTCGCGGCGCGGGTCACTCTCCGAGGAGCTTCTTCTTCAGCGCGTCGAACTCGGCGTCGGTCAGCGCGCCCTTGTCGTGCAGCGCGGCCGCCTTGGTGAGCTCGTCGATCACATCGACGTGCTTGGGCGCGGGCGCCGCGGCCGGGTGTCCGATCGGCGTCATCCCCTGCGGCGTCATCACGAACGTCGACACGCCGGCGGCCTGGGCCTGCGCGAGCATCCGCTGGCGAAAACCTTCGGGGTCGGACTTGATCTGCTGGATCATCTCGCCGACCGGACCGTGGCCGGAGAGGATCTGTGCGAGCGCGGCGCCGCCGCTCAACCCAATGGGGATCGCGCCCGGCGTGAACGTGGGCAGCGTGGCAGCGGATGGCGTCGGTGTCGCCGCGGGGGCGGGCGCCGCTGGGACCGCGGGCGGCGGCACGCTGCCCGACGCGGTCACGGTCACGGTCGGCGCCATCGATGGCACCGACAGACCCGGGTCGTCAGCCGACGGGAGCCCTAGCCCGTCCTGCTCTTGCTTGCGCTTGCGTCCGAACATCGCCTGCTTGGAATCATACGGCCCGTGTTGCGCCACGCGCTCGCACCGATCGTGCCCCGGGCGGCGGCGTCGCTGGGGTTGCCCCGCACGCTGCCGGAAGCGGACGGCGTCGTCGTGACGTTTGACGACGGGCCACACCCGGAGGGCACGCCGGCGGTGCTGGACGCTCTCGCGCGCGCGGGCGCGCAGGCGATGTTCTTCGTCGTCGGGGAGCAGGTCGAGCGGCGGCCGGCGCTGGCGGCCGCGATCGTCTCGGCGGGGCACATCGTGGCCGTGCACGGATACCGGCACCGTCTGCAGCTGCGCTGCAGTGCATCGGAGGTTGAGGCCGATCTGGCGCGAGCGGCGGCCGTGGTCGCCGACGCGACGGGAGTCGCCGCGCGCTGGCACCGGCCCCCGTTCGGGATCTACAGCGCCGCCGGCCTCCGCGCGGCGCGTGGGGTGGGTCTCGAACCGCTCCTGTGGTCGCGCTGGGGCAAGGACTGGCGCAAGTTCACGACTCCCGGGCGGATCACCGCCCGAGCGGTCAGGGAGGTGGGCGCCGGAGACGTGATTCTCCTGCACGACGCGGACTTCTATAGCGCGCGCGGCTCACATGAGCGGACGATCGCGGCGCTGCCGCAGGTGCTCGGAGTGCTCCGGGAGCGCGGTTTCGATACCGTCCTACCTGTCTGACAGGCTTGCCAGTGCGCATACGGACCTGAAAGGATCTGGCAAGCTGAGCGCGGGGTTTCACGCCGCCGGCCGGCGATTCTTGTGCGCGAGCCCGCGTTCGCCTGCCGCCACATCTCAGATGACAACTGCTTCCGCTTCAGCCGCCCGACACGAGGGCGTCCCGGATTTCGCCCGCTTCGCGATCGGTTTCGACGAGCGCGACCGCGCGCGGCTGCACGCGCTGATCGACGAGGTGATCGACTCGAACCAGTGGTCGCACGGTTCGATGAACAAGCGCTTCGAAGAGGCATGGGAGGCGTGGAACGGGGCCCCGGCCGTGGCGTGTGGCAGCTGGGCCGGCGGCGCGCTTGCGGCGCTCGACTTCGCCGGGGTCTCCGGCCAGACGGTGCTGTGCCCGTCGAACACGTTCATGGCGACTCCGTTGGCGGCGATTCGCTCGGGAGCGCGAGTCGAGTTCGTCGACTGCAACCGCGACGACCTCTGCATGTCGTTCTCCGATTTCGTCGAGAAGGCCGAGCGCCATCGCCCGCGCGCCGCATTCCTCGTCCACATCGGCGGTCACATCGCGTTCGAGGTCGAGCAGATTGCCGCGTACTGCGCGGCTAACGGGATCTTCCTGATCGAGGACTGCGCCCACGCGCATGGCGCCTCGTGGAACGGCAAGCGGCCCGGCACGTGGGGCGACGCGGGCGTCTACTCGTTCTACGCGACGAAGACGGTCTCAACCGGTGAGGGGGGCGTGCTCGTCTCACGGTCGCCGGAGGTCGTTGAGCATGCGCGTGCGTTTCGCGACTACGGCAAGCCCTCCTATGAGGTGTCGGGTCTCAACTACCGGATGAGCGAGTTCACCGCGGCGCTGGGGCTGGTCCAGGTCGAGCGAATGCCCGAGATCGTCGCGTGGAAGAACTCGGTCGCGACGTCGGAGCTCGACCCGCTGTACCCGTCGCGGCTGATGGTGCCGGACGGCATGGAGTCCGGGCTCTACAAGTACATCGTGTTCGATTGGCTCGAGAAGTCGACCGGGCGCGTCTACGACGAGCCGTGCCACCGGATCATGGGGCGGACCGACGTCGAACTGCCGAACACCGACTGGGTCGCGCGCAACCATTCCTGCGTCGCGCTGTATTACCGGCCATAGCGATGCGTGTACTCGTAACAGGCGGATCGGGCTTCATCGGGTCGCACGTGGTCGACAAGCTTCGCGCGCGCGGGCACGAGCCCGTGATCTACGACCTGCGCCCGTCGCCGTGGCACCAGGATCCCGAGCATCCGGTCGACACCGTGCTCGGCTCGATCACCGACCGTGAGGCTTTGGAGCGCGCGCTGCATTCCTGCGACGCCGTTGCGCACCTCGCCGCGGTCGCCGACGTCAACGATGTCCACGCCTCGCCGGAGGACGCCGAGCGCGTCAACGCGCGCGGCACGGTCGCGGTGCTCGAGGCGTGCAGGCGGGCCGGCGTCAAGCGGATCGTCTACGCCTCGACGATCTGGGTCTACTCGGACTGCGCCGAGGAGGCCGTCGACGAGGACACGCTGCTGCCGCCTCCGTCGCACCTCTACACGAGCACGAAGCTCGCGGGCGAGCTGTACTGCAAGGCCTATCAGGAGCTGTACGGGATCGACTACACGATCCTGCGGTTCGGGATTCCTTATGGCCCGCGCGCGCGAGAGGCGGCCGTGATCCCCGCATTCGTCGGCAAGGCGCTGCGAGGCGAGCCGCTGACGCTCGCCGGCGACGGCGGCCAGTCACGGCGGTTCGTGTACGTCGAGGACCTCGCCGATGGGGTCGCGCTGGGGCTCGACGAAGTCGGGCAGAACCGGGTCTACAACCTGGCCTCCGATGAGAACGTGACGATCAAGCAGATCGCCGTCCGGGTCCAGGAGCTGATCGGCGACGTCGAGATCGAGTACACGCCGGCCCGGCCCGGCGACTTCGGTGGCAAGGTCGTGTGCTCGCTGCGCGCGGAGCGCGAGCTGGGGTGGACCGCCGCGACGCCGTTCTCCGAGGGCGTGCGTCGCTACGTCGAGTGGCGGCTCGAGAACGAGAAGGTCAAGGCGAGCGCCGAGGAAGCGGCCGTGATCCCCGCCGGCGAGCCCGACGCCGAGTCGCGCCCGCGCCAGATCCTGATCGTCTCGGCCGACATAGGTGAGGGCCACGATCTGCCGGCGCGCGCCGTGATGCGCGAGTTCCACGACGAGGACGCCGATGCGCAGATCTCGATCGTCAACGGCCTGCCGGCGATGGGGCCGGTCCTGACCAAGACGCTGCGCGAGAACTCGGCGTTCATGTTCCAGTTTGTCCCGTGGCTGTTCGACTTCCAGTACAGGCTGTTCATGCAGTTCCCGCCGACGCGGTGGCTCTCGCGCCGGCTGCTGACCGCCTTCGGACGGCGGGGCCTGATGCGGTTGATCCGCGCCCACGACCCCGACCTGATCGTCTCCACGTACCCGGGCGTGACCGCCGTGCTCGGCGAGCTGCGCCGCAAGGGCCGGCTGGACGTGCCGTGCTACTCGTCGATCACCGACCTTGCCGGTCTGCAGTTCTGGGCTCACCCCGGGATCGACCGGCACTTCATCACGCATCCCGAGTCGGCCGAGGAGGTCGAGAAGATCGCCGGGCCGGGAAGCGTCCGCTGGGCCAAGCCGCCGACTTCGCCGGCCTTCCTGGCGGCGCGCTCGCGTGCCGACGCACGGCGCGCGCTGGGGCTGCCCGCTGACGGTGTCGTGATCGCGGTCTCCGGTGGCGGCTGGGGCGTCGGCGATCTCGTCGGCGCGACCCGGGCTGCGCTGGCGGTTCCCGACGCGCTGGTCCTGTGCCTGTGCGGGCGCAACGACAAGACGCGCGCGCGTGTCGCGGGGGCGTTCGGCGCCGAACCCCGTTTGCGACTGATGGGTTTCACCGACCGGATGGGCGACGTGCTCGCGGCCAGCAACGCACTCGTGCATTCAAGCGCCGGGCTGACCGTGCTCGAGGCATTGATCCGCGGCTGTCCGGTCGTCTCCTACGGGTTCGGGTACGGGCACGTCCGTGCCTCGAACGCGGCTCTCGAGCGCTTCGGGTTGGCGCAGGTCGCTCGTCGAGAGGCCGACCTCGGGCCGGCCTTGGAGCGAGCCCTGGCGGAGAACCTCGAGCCGGATGGGTCGTTCGCGCGGCGCCCCTCGACTGCGTCTTTGATCCTGTCGGACGAGCGGCGCGCGCGGCAGCTCCCGCGCTGGCGCCTGAGGACAGCGCGCGCGGCGACGACGATCGCCGCGGCGGTCGCGGTGGCGGCGTGGACGTTCTCGACCGGAGCCTCCTACGACCTCGTCTCGACGTTCGTCCACATGACCCCGCTGACCAGCGTCGCGACCGACCGGCCCGAGGTCGGGCTGCTCATCGACGCGCCGCTCGGCACGTTGC
Source organism: uncultured Solirubrobacteraceae bacterium (assembly GCA_963712675.1). Classification (GTDB taxonomy): domain Bacteria; phylum Actinomycetota; class Thermoleophilia; order Solirubrobacterales; family Solirubrobacteraceae; genus Palsa-465. The sequence continues at coordinate 135,858 of CAVQJF010000005.1, read as the reverse complement.
CAAGCGTCGCCGACACGGTTGCCAGCGACGGCATGCACGCATCGTTCGCAGTCGGCGGCAAGCCGCCAGGACACCCGATGGTGGTCGCGGTGCCATCGGGCGATCAGGCGGTGCCGTGGCTGCCCGGCGGCGGGCTGGTTCGCTGGCTCGGCACTCGCGGCGTGCTCCATCACTGGCTGAACGCGCTCGGCGACGGGCGCCACTTCCTGTACGCCTCGAGCGGCCCGAGCGTCGGCCAATGGCTGTTCGCGCACGGCGCCGGTGGCCGGCTCGTTGGCGGCGCGGTTCGGCTCTCGGATTCACACGACTCGCTCGGACGGCTGCACGCCGGCGAGGTCGTCGAGCTGACCGTCACGAGCGCCGCGCAGCTGCCGGCGATGCTCGACAAGCTTCGCGGCGAGCTGGCCGCCGACCACCTACGGGCCGTGTCCGTCGCGTGGCTGATGCGTGACGCCGGCCTCCCGGCCTGACGGGCCCCGCTAGAACTGGTCGCGGATGCGCGGGGCTACGTCCTGCGCGAACCGCGACAGTTGTTCGTCGGGGTCGCCCTCGCCCCAGAAGATGAAGCTGTCGAACCGATACTCGTCGTGGAGGCGGCGAAGGTCGTCGACCCATTGGCTCGCGGGGCCCTTGAGGAACCCATTGTGCTCGCCGGTCGTGATCTGGCCGCTCACGTTTGCGACCCGCCGGATCTGCTTTGGATCGCGGCCGGCTTGTGTGGCCGCCTCGTCGATCGACTGCTGGCGGGCCGGTATCTCGTCGAGCGGGAGGCGCGGGACGCTGGGCAGCCATCCGTCCGCGAGGCGGCCGGTGATCCGGATCATCCGTGGCCCGAGCGCGCCAAGCCAGATCCCGATCGGGTGGGGCGGCTGCGGGCCTGGTTTGACGCCGCTGAGGCGGTAGTGCTCACCCTCGAAGGTGACCGGGCTGCCGTCCGCGGTCCAGCAGCTGCGAATGATTGCGATCGCCTCCTCGAGCGCATCGACCGACTCCTTTGGGGTGTGCCGGGGACCGCCCATCGCGTGGATCGGCTCCGCGAAGCCGCCCGCGCCGAGCCCGAGCTCGAACCGGCTGCCGCTCAGCACATCGATCGTGGCCGCGGCCTTGGCGAGCATCGCCGGGGGTCTGAGCGGGAGGTTGGCGACGTCGGTGAATAGCCGGATCTTGCTCGTCTTGGCGGCGAGGTACGCCAGCAGCGTGAACGTGTCGAGGAAGCGCCGCTGGTAGGGGTGATCCTGGATCCCGATCAGGTCCAGGCCCTGCTGCTCGGCCTCGACAGCGGTCGCGATCGTTGCTGTCGGCTCCGCGGCGTCGGGGATAAGGAAGACGCCGAACTGCAGGCGCTGCTCGCTCACGTCTTCGCCCACGCATCCCTCGGGTTCGTGAGCGGAGTCAGTGTCGGCTCGATCTGCTCGCGAAGCTGCTCGAACTGCGGCGTCAGCGACAGCTTCTCACCGAGCTGCTCGAGCGGCTCGTCGACAGTGAATCCGGGTCCGAGCGTCGCGATCTCGAACAGGACCCCGGACGGCTCGCGGAAGTAAACGCTCCGGAAGTAATGGCGGTCGATGATCGGGGTCGCGCGAGCACCGGCCTCGGTCACCTTGCGCTGCCACGCTTCCTCGTCCTCCGGCTGCGCCGCGAACGCGATGTGGTGGACGGTGCCGGCGCCCTGGAGCGGGCGGGCTTCGGGCGGCGCGTCGTACAGGTAGAAGCCGCCGCGGTGATCGCCGCGCACCTCGTACGCCGCGGTCTGATTCGGTCCGTGGTCGACCGGGGCGAAGCCGAGCGTCTGTTGGAGCAGCTGCTCGCTGCGCTCCGGGTCGGATGTGTAGGCGCGAGCTGCGTGGAAGCCTTGAAGCGCGAACTCGGCCGGGATCTCGGGGTGGTTCGCGGTCAGCGGCGAATCGGTCGTGTCCGTGCGCCTGACCTCGTGCGTCAGTCCCTCGGGGTCGTCGAACACCAAGCTGTCATCGCCGCGACTCGATTCGACCCCGTTGTCGGCGAGGCGCTTGGCCCAGAAGTCGAGCGCATCTGGCGTCCCGAGCCGCCACACGATCCGGTGGATCATGCCCGCGCCAGCACGGCCCTCGGGTAGGTCCGGGTACTCGAAGAACGTTATGTCGGAGCCCGGCTCTCCGGCCTCGTCGGCGTAGAACAGGTGGTACACCGAGGTCTGATCCTGGTTGACCGACTTCTTCACCAGTCGCAGCCCGAGGACGCCGGCGTAGAAGTCGACGTTCTGCTGCGCGTCGGCGGTGATCGCCGTTATGTGGTGGATGCCTTCGAGCTTCATCGTGGACTCCTCGGGGTTGATGTGGCGAGCCTACCACGATGATAGTTGAGAGGTCAAGTATATCTGAAATGAGGGCTGTGCCTGCTACTTCACGGTCACGACCGTCGTCGCCGAGGCTTGCTGACCGGAGTTGTCGACAAGCGTCAACGTCACGCGATACGAGCCGGCCGCCGCATACGTGTGCGCCGGGGTCGGGCCGCCCGCGAGCGGGGAGTGGTCGCCGAAGTTCCAGGCGAATCCGCCGACGGAACCGTCGGGGTCGGTGGAGGACGCGCCGGTGAACGAGATCGGTGCGCCGGCCTGCGGGTGGCGGGTCGCGACGGAGATGACCGGGTTCGGGCCTTCGTCGCCGATTGCGATGAAGCGGAACGTGCCGGTGCTCGTGCCATCGTGCGAGAACACCGTCAGCGCGACCGGATAGATCCCTGGGCCCGGGAAGGTATGGATTACGACGGGGACGTTTGTTTGCCGCTGAAAGCTCGCCGGGTTGGGGTCGTCGAAGAACTGCCACGCGTAACGCTCGACCCCGCCCTTGGCCGACGATCCCACAGCGTTGAACACCATCGTCGTCCCTGTGCCGGGCGTCGAGGTGAACTGTGCGATCGGCGACGAGCCGTCGAACGACAGGCGTTGCACGCATTGATGTGTCTGGTTGCTCCACTCCTCCTGGTAGTAGTAGAAGTGGCCGTTGATCACCTGGTTGTACGGGGCGCCATTCGGCGCCGTCCCGAGCGGTGTGCCGAATTGGGGTCCGAATTCGCACTTGTCGCCGATCTCGTAACCGGTGTTCTGTCCGGTCGCCCAGTCGTTCCATCCAAGCTCGGGCACCGGATCGGTGATCGATTCCATGTGCTCGTGAGAGAGCCCGCCGAGGAGCGCGCCGTCCGAGGTCGTCCCGTTCGGATGCTGTCCGTTGTCGCAGTTGTAGTTGCCTACGACGTAGGGGTCGACGGCGTACACGAAGCCCGGGTTGGTACGGCTGTATGCGTGGTAGGCGCAGTACACGGGATTCGGAAATGCGTTGGCCGAGCAAACCTGTCCGGTGCCGTCGTCGCAGGTCTCGACACCCGGGGGCGTCAGCAGGAAGTACTCATGGCTGAGATCTTTGGGCAGGTGGTTTGCGTCGATGAAACTCGAGAGCTCGGATTGAATCTCCCCATCGGTGATGCAGATGGCCGCGTTCTGGCAGCCATTTGCGGGGTACGGATCGGTGTCGATCAGCGCGCCGCCGAACGACGACTGGTAGTTGGCATAGAAGCCGAGTGTGTCGTTGAGCTGGGTGGCGACCGAGTCGACGTTCGTCGCGAGTCCGCTGTCGTGGGCGACGTCGGTGAAGTAACGGTTGATCCCGGGCTCGTAGTCGGGTGGATATGCGGGCGCCGAGTCGGGGCGCCAGTACACGGCGTAGTTGGTGTTCGTCGGCATCACTGGCCCGCCCCCGTAGTCAAGGTTGGTCGGCGTTTTGGCGGCGAGCGCTTGTAGCTTCGCCAGCTGCCGGCGCATCGGCAGGTAGCTGATTTCCTTGCCGTTGGAGAGCTTGAGGATCACCGCTGAGGCCGCCGGCGCGAACGCCACGGCGAGCACACAGATCGCCGCCGCACAGCTTGCGAGCTTTCCCTGACGTGTCATCTGCGGACCTCCGTGAGGGTGAGATATGTCCCGGTGCTGTCGCGATAGGTGCCGACGGCCGTGCACTGTGCGCCTGCGGTGCACGAGATGTCGCCCAGGTAGGCCGGACCCGGACCGTGGGGCGTCGGAGAGGGCTCGATCGTCCATTGCGAGCCGTCCCAGTGCATCGCGAGTGTCACATCGACGGCCGCGCTATTGCGGTCGAACCCGACAGCCGTGCACGAGTTGGCTGCGTCACAGCTGACGCTGTAGAGATATGTGAGCGTCGCGTCGGGCGCCGTCGGCGTCGCCTCGATCGTCCATGCCGTTCCGTCCCAGCGCTCGGCGATCGGCAGCCAGGTGCCAGACGAGTCCAGGTAGCTCCAGACCGCGGTGCACGCGTTCGCGGCAGAACAGGACACGGTGGGCGTTCGGTTGCTCTCGACATACCCCGGTGGGGAGGGCATCTGCTGGATCTGCCACGCGTGGCCGTCCCAGTTCTCGGAGAACTCCAACGGAGTGCCGAACTGGTCGTAGTACGTGCCGACCGCGACACAGCTCGCTGTCGCCGTGCACGAGACCCAGTTGAGGAAGCCCCCGCCGGGTGGGCTCGGGGTCGGCTGGGGGACCCATGAGGTGCCGTTCCAGCGCTCGGCGAACACCGCGAACGCTCCGCCGCTGCCCACGTTGTAGTAGCCCACCGCGGTACAAGCATTCTGTCCCGTGCACGACACGCCGTACAGCTGACCGCCATTGGACCCGCCCGGGTTCAAGCTCCGCTGGATCGTCCACTTCGAGCCATTCCAGCGCTCGACGAGCGGTATGTACGTGGCGAGTGCATCGAGCCGGCCGTTACCGACCGCGGTGCATACGCTCGCGACGCACGAGACGGCGAGCAGTTCATTTCCCGTCTGCATTGGGTTCGGGGTCGGCTGGACACCCCAGCTCGTGCCATTCCAGCGCTCCGCGAGCGTGATCCTGTGGTTGGAGCTGTCACGGGTGGCCCCGACGCCGGTGCACGTACTCGCGCTCGTGCACGACACGCCGTACAGGAAGCTTCCTCGGACGCCGCCCGGGTTTGCGGATGGAACGAGTGTCCACGTGGAGGCGGCCGCTGCGGCCGGCGTCGATGCCAAACCAACGACGAGAGCGGCTACAGCTGCGAGTCGTATCTGAAGCGACATGCCAGCAACTTAAGGCCGCCGGCGAGGTCGCACATCGGGAAAACTCCCTATCTACTTACCAGTGCACGCCGCGGGTGGCGCGGACGAACGCGCGTCGCTCGGCGGACTCCTTCTCGGATCGCTCTCCACCTTCGGGGAACAGCTTGACCGCCTCGTGCATGACCAAGTCCTGGGCGCCCGGGGCGATCGCATAGCTCAGCTGACCGAGGTTGCCGAGCGCGGTGGCGACGCGCTTCGGGCGCTTGCGGATCGCGTCCGTGATCATCTCCGCCGCCTCGTCGGGCGAGAGCGCCGGGAAGCGGTCGTACATCTTCGTCGGCGCGATCATCGGCGTGCGCACGAGCGGCATGTAGACGGTCGTGATGTGGACTCCGTCGCCGATGATCTCCGAGCCGATCGAGCGGCTGAACGCGTCGAGCGCGGCCTTTGAGGCGAGGTACGCAGCGAACCGCGGCGTGTTCGTCTGAAGGCCCATCGTCGAGATGTTGATGATGTGGCCCGAGTGGCGCTCGCGCATCACCGGCAGGAGGTCGAGGATCAGCTTGACCGGGCCGAAGTAGTTCAGCTGCATCGTGCGCTGGTAGTCGTGGAAGCGGTCGTACGAGCGGCCGACCGAGCGCCGGATCGAGCGACCCGCGTTGTTGATGAGGACGTCGACGCGGCCATGCTCGGCGAGCACCTCGTTCGCCATGCGGTCGATGTCGTCAGCGTCGGTCAGGTCCGCTCTGTGAACGAACGCGACGCCGCCTTGCTGCTCGATCTCCTGCTTGGTCTCCTGCAGCTTGTCCTCGGTGCGCGCCACCAACAACACGGTTCCGCCGGCCTTCCCGACCTTCAGCGCGGCGGCTTTGCCGATGCCGCTCGAGGCGCCGGTGATCATGATCGTGCGGCCGCCGGCCGCGTCGCGGAGCGATTCGGCGAGCACGCCGCCGGCGCCCGGAATCCGCTTTCCGAACGCGCGCAGCGTGCGGATCCCGCCGGTGGCGATCTGCTGTAGGTCCGGTGGCGCCATCAGGCGGGAGGATATGCTGTCGCCGTGCGCTTGGGGGTGAAGTACGACGGGATCGCTGAGCGCGTCGGCGCCGCGCTCAACCTCGTCCCCGTGCCCATCGGCCTGTCGATGTTCGCGATGCCGATCGCGCGTTCGCTTCAGGTGGCGCAGCAGACCGGAGTGCTGGGCGAGCTGGCCGCCGGTCCCGCGAGCGCGGCGGCGATCGCGACGAAGCTTGGGCTACGACAGCAGGGCACCGCACTGTTGCTCGATGTTCTGACCGTCTCGGGGATGGCGTCCCTCGGCAGCGACGGCCGGTACGCGCTGGACTCCCGCGCCGCCAAGTGGCTTGCACCCGACTCCGAGAACTATGTCGGCGACTTCCTGGCTGACACCTACTACTACTGGGAGTGGTGGGCGGGGCTCGAGGATCTCGTCCGCGACGGTCGCTCCGTGGAGCTTCACGACAAGCCGCCTGACGACCCGTATTGGCGTTCGTACATCACCGGCCAGTACCAGCTCGCGCGGCTCTCGAGCGGCGCCGTCGCGAAGGCTGTCGCGCTTCCGACCGGGGCTAAGTCGCTGCTCGACGTTGCCGGCGCGCACGGTGAGTTCTCGATGGCGCTCTGTCGCCGCCACGAGGGCCTGAGCGCAACGGTGGTCGATCTCCGGGGAAGCGCGGCGATCGGGCGCGAGATCGTTGCTGCGAACGGAATGGCCGACCGCGTCTCCTACGTGGAGGGCAACATGTTCGAGGCCGACTACGGCGGCCCGCACGACGGCGCGCTTGCGTTCAACATCGTGCATCACCTGTCGCCCGAGTCGACGCGGGAGCTGTTCGCGCGAATCGCGTCGGCGCTACGCCCGGGAGCGCCGCTGTGCGTCCTCGAGCTCTACGACCGACCGGCCGGCACTCGGCCCGATACTGGCAGCTTCCTGGGCCTCTTCTTCCACCTGACCTCGGGTGCGGACACGTACTCCACCGGCGAGGTGTCGGAGTGGCTCGCCGCGAGCGGGTTCGGGCCGGCGAAGGTCAAGACGCTGCCGCAGCTTCCGGGGCTGGCGATCCTGCGGGCTGAACGGGCGGGGTAGCCTGCGGGCCGAGCAGTCCGTGCTCGGTCGCGTACAAGCTGGCGGCCACTCGATTGCTCGCGCCGATCTTCGTATAGATGTGCCCGATGTGGTGCCCGACCGTTTTTGGCGTGATGTAGAGGTGCTGCGCGATCTGCTTGCTCGTCAGCCCGCGCGCGAGCATCCCGAGCACTTCGACTTCACGCGGCGTCAGCCCTCCAGGCTGCTCTGGTCGCTTTGTGGAGCGATGGCCGGAGGCGCGGAGGACCGCTTCGACCGCGTCCCCGTCGAGGCGTCCGGCACGGACCTCGTCGCGCAGTTCGTTGGCCGCCTCAGCCGCCGCCCTCGCTTTGCGATGCGGCCGCGGCTCGAGCATCGCCTCATACACGTCGGCTGCCGCGAGGATCTTGGCGGCAGGGGATAGCGCTTCGCGTCTGAGCCCTCGCGGGTAACCGGAGCCGTCGAGTCTTTCCTGGTGCGCGCCTGCGACGGCCGCGAGCGGCGCGAGCGCCGTCGATGCCGTCAGCATCCGGTCGGTGAGATAGGGCTTCATCCGGACCCGCTCCTGCTCGGCCGCCGTCAACGGCTCCTGCTTGTCCCAGATCGAGTTCGAGATGCCGAGCCGCCCGAGGTCGTGAACGAGACCCGCGGCGCGGACGGTGTCGATCTGGTCGGCGGGGAGGCCCTGGACGCGAGCCGCCTCGGCGGAGAGGTCGGCGACTGCTCTGGAATGCCCGAGCGTGTAGGGCGACTTCAGGTCCGTGAAGTCCGCGATCGCCTCAAGCGCCGCGAACGCTTCCTCGTCGGACAGCGTCACGCTAAGCCTGGGGTGGACGGACATCATCGCGTCCCAGCTCGTCGGCGTCTCTGGCTCCAGCACTTCTTGTGCGTGCTCGCAGAAGCTGTCGACGAGATCCGGGTCAAACTGCTTGCCACGTCGCTCGCGAGCCACCCTGACTGCCGCCTCGACACCCCCCGCGCGGTGAAACACCTCGACCACATCAGCGAGCTGTACCAGCCGGACGGGCAGATCGATCTGCGCTCCGGACAGCTCTCCGGGATCGCCGTGGCCGTCCCAGCGTTCGAACACCTGCTTCAGGCCCGTGCGGACCTCGTCGCGCATTCCCAGCCTGACGGCGAGATCGCCGGCGACCGAGCAGTGAATGATGCGCGTCGGTTCAACCTCCTTTCGGCCGGAGCGCATGAACTCTGCGAACGTCCGCGCCCGGCGGAGCGGAGGTGCGCCCGCGCCGATTTGGCCCATCATGTAGCGGTTCAGCTTCATCGGCGTCATGTCGATCGAGTAGACGCCGTTGCGAATGCCGATGTCGTCTCCGAACCACTTTGCCTGCTCATGGGAGTTGGAGTGGCAGCCCATCCACGAGAGCAGCGAGACGAAGAAAACGATCTCCAGGTCGGATGCGTCCGTGTTCTCGCGCGAGGCTAGGTCGAGCGCGATCGCGCATTGGCGGAGCATGTGCTCCATCGGGTGACCCAGCCCCAGATCAACCCCGAGCGACATCACCGCCAGCAGCTCTGCAAGCGTCGTACTCGATCCTGGAGCAGTGACCGGCACGGGCGGAGTTTATCTGCGGTTTATCCGATTTACTCGCAAATCGGAGTTTGCTCAGGAGGTCCATCCGCCGTTGATGCGAACATATGTTCGTCACGATGATCGTCTGCGTCCTGCTCCCCCGTTTCCAGCTCACCATCGCCGCGGGCGAACGTGAGGAGCTGCTCAAGTCGCCCACTGCGCTCGCGCCCGAGCCAGGCGGAGTGCAGAAGGTCGGGGAGGTGTCGCTTGCGGCCGAGGCATTTGGCATCCACGCAGGTATGCGGCTCGGTGAGGCGCTCGCGCGCTGCGCGCGGCTTACCCTCATCCCGCCCGATCCCGCTGGAGTCGCGGATTCGTGGGAGCGGCTGCTCGTCCGGCTCGAGTCGGTTGGGGCGGCGGTCGAGCCAGAGCGTCCGGGACTCGTGTGTTTCGACGCGCACGGGCTGCTGCGGTTGCACGGTGGTGGAGTTGAGGGGGTCCTGACAGCCGTGCGGCATGCGCTTCGAGTGCCAGCCAGGTTTGGTGTTGCGCCCTCTCGGTTTGCGGCTGTCGCGGCGGCGACCCGTGCCCGAGTTCGGCGGCCGGAGATTGTCACCGGAGGCCGTGAGCGGGCAGGGGCCTACCTCGCGCCGATGCCGGTGGCGCTGCTGCGCGAGCGGCCATCGTTCGCCGAGCTGCCCGAGGCTCTCGAGCGGCTCGGGATCGCGACCCTCGGCGAGCTGGCGGCGGTGTCGCTGGCGTCGATCGCCGATCGCTTCGGGAACGCTGGACTGCTCGCGCACGAGCTTGCGAGTGGCGGCGACAGCGCGCTCAGTCCACGGCCTCCAAGTGAATTCCTGCGCGAGACGCTCGAGCTGCCCGAGGCGACGTCGGGCATCCAGCTCGAGCGGGGACTCGGACTGCTGATCGATCGCTTGCTCGCCCGGCGTGAGCGGCGCTCGAGGACGTTGCGTGCGGTCGTTCTGTCGGCCGTGCTGGTCGAGAACGGGGGGACGTGGCGCGAGCAGGTCGTGTTCCGCGAAGCGCTCGCCGATCCGGTGCGGATGCGACTTGCGCTCTCGCCACGCCTGACTCAGATACCCGCTCCGGCCGATGTCCTGCGCCTGGCGGTCGAGCGTTTCGGTCCACCCGCGAGCGATCAGCGATATCTGCTCCAGGATCCGGCCGCGGCGCGGGCGGCGCGGTTGCGGGAGGCGATTCGTCAGACACGCGCGGCAGCTGGCCCGGACGCCGCGCTGCGCGTGCTTATGGTGGACCCGGACTCTCGTTTCCCGGAGCGCCGAGCGGTGTTGGCGCCGTTCGAGGGGAGCTCAGACCGATGAGCGGCCCACGGCGACTCTCGGTGCCACGTCGGATCTCGGTCGATGCCGGCGATGACGGCCGCCCGCTTCTTCTCGACGGCCGTGAGGTCGACGCGGTGCGTGAGTCGTGGTTGATCGAGGATCGCTGGTGGACGGATCGACCTCTACGCCGGCGTTACTGGGAGGTCGTCACAACATGCGGGCGTGACGAGGTCGTATTTCACGATCTCGAGGGAGGGAGGTGGTGGCGCCAGCGCTGACGATGCAGATGAGACAAATCTAACCGTCGAGTGCCGATGCTCAGTTTCTTTGCCGAACGAGATATGATGTTGTTTTACGAGGCTTTATTAGCAATAGGCAGTACTGAGGTGGAACGTGGCGACAGGGGTCCAAAGACACGATCCGGAGCCGGTCGATCCTGCACGACCCCACTCGAGCACCGCAGATTCGCGCTCGATCCGCGCCGCACAGGACGGGTCCCACTTCACGCTCGTGTCGCCAGATCGGCCTAAACCGCGGTCGACCCTTCTGTACATCCCGCGGCTGTTGCGCCACTTTCGCCGGCGCCTGCGGTCCGGCATGTCCCTCGCTGGCGCGTGGGCCTCGGCGCGGACTCGGATGAGCGAATACGAATAGCCGCTATTCGCCGAGCGCCTTGAGGAGCAATGCCTTGAGCTTGTTGCGCTCCTCCGCATCGAGCGCGCACAGCACCTGGTCCTCGACCGTGTCCTGAGCCAGCTCGGCCCGCTTGAACGCATCCGCGCCCTGATCCGTCAGCACGACGATGTGCCGCCGGCGGTCATCGGGGTCGCGGTCGCGGCGCACGAAGCCGGCGTCTTCGAGCTCGTTCAGCAGCAGCACGAGGTTGTTGGCATCGACCAATAGCTGCTGCCCGAGCTCGTGCTGAGATCGCCGGCCGCCGTGGGTGGACAGCACGGACAGCACCCAGTACTTGCGGAACGTCATCCCCAACACGCTCTCGGAGGTCGCGCGGTGGACGGTCTTTGACAGCCGCATCAGCGGCGTGATTGCTCCTGTGGGGGACATGGGCGGTTGCTCGGTGGTGATCATACTGTGAAAGATCATCCATGATATAGTGATGATCACTGTGTCAAAGTTCAGTTCCCAAAATCCGGACCGTGCGCGGTGGATCGCGCTCGTCGTCGTCTGTTTCGCCCAGCTGATGGCGGTGCTCGACGCGACGATCGTCAACGTCGCGCTGCCGTCGATGCAGCGGAGCCTCCACTTCTCGCAGGCCAATCTGACCTGGGTCGTCAACGCTTACCTGATCAGCTTCGGCAGCTTCCTGCTGCTCGGCGGCCGGCTGGGAGACCTGATTGGCCGCCGGCGGGTGTTCCTCGCCGGCATCAGCCTGTTCACGATCTCGTCCGCCGTCTGCGGGCTCGCCGACTCGCAGGTGCTGCTGATCGCGGCGCGCTTCTTGCAGGGCTTCGGCGGGGCCGGCGCGAGCTCGGCGATCATGGCGATCATCACGACCGAGTTCCGGCAGCCGTCCGAGCGGGCGCGCGCGATGAGCGTCTACATGTTCGTCGTCTCGAGCGGTGGCTCGCTCGGGCTGCTGGCCGGCGGCGCGATCACGCAGTCGCTCGATTGGCACTGGATCTTCTTCATCAACGTCCCGGTCGGCGTGCTGACGTTCCTCGCGGCCCGACGTTATGTGGCCGAGAACCGGGGCCTCGGGATCGGGCGCGACATCGACGTCGTCGGATCGGTCCTCGTCACCGCGGCGATGATGCTCGGCGCCTACGCGATCGTCACCTCGGCGAGCTACGGCTGGGGCTCAACGCACACGCTCGCATGGGGCGCGGCGTCGATCGCCCTGCTGGTCGCATTCATAGCCGTCGAGGCCAGGCTGTCGAATCCGATCATGCCGTTGCGGATCTTCCGCATCAAGGGACTCGCCTCGACGAGCCTTATCCGCGGACTCACGATCACCGGCATGTACGCATCGTTCTTCATCGGCGTCCTCTACCTCCAGCACGTCCAGGGCTACAGCGTGCTGCAGACCGGGTTCGCGTTCCTGCCCCAGACGCTCGGGCTGGCCGTGATGTCATCGGGAATCACCGCCCGGATCGTCGATCGGTTCGGCGCTCGGCTGCCGCTCGTGATCGGCCTGGCCGCGACCGGCATCGGGCTCGGCGTGCTGACGCAGGTCGGCGCGCACTCGAGCTACCTCGTCGCGATGTTCCCCGCCTACCTCCTGATGGGCGTCGGCGCGGGACTCGCGTTCATGCCGCTGTTGACGCTCGCGATGGCCAACGTCCCCGCGACGGATGCGGGGATGGCGTCGGGAATCGTCAACACGTCGCTGCAGCTGTCCGCGGCGCTCGGCGTCGCCGTGCTCGGCACGCTGTCGACCGATCGCACGCGGACGTTGTCGGCTCATGGCCACGGGCACGTCGCGGCGCTGCTCGGCGGCTACCACCTCGCGTTCGCGGTCGCCGCCGGATGCGCGCTGGCCGGCGTCATCGCCGCGCTCGTGTTGCTGCGCGAGTCGAGGCCGCGCCGTCTGTCGCGCCAGGCGCTGGCCGAGATCGAAGTCGCGTAGTCCTAGACTCCGCGGCCAATGGCCCCACCCGTGCCCGCGCTCGACCCCGGACCCGCCGCGATCGGGACCTGGAGCGGCGGGCGCTTCATGCGCTTTGGCGAGCCGCTCGACGATCAGCGGCTGCTGGCGCTGTTCACGCCCGATGACTCCATCCGGACGGTGATCACGGCCGACGTCTACGGAGCCGGTGATGCCGACACGATGCTCGGCCGGGCGATCGCGGGGCGCGCCCGAGAGGGAATCTGCGTCGTCGGCGCGGTCGGCCATGATTTCTACGTCGGCGAGCGCGACGGCGCGAAGGGCTTCCCCCGTTTCACCGATCCGGGGTTGCGCGGCCCGGATGCATACGGCGACTATCTGCGGATGGCGACCGAGCGCAGCCTCGAGCGCTGTGCGATCGACTCGTTCGATCTGCTCCTGCTCCACAACCCGGATCGGATCGGATACACGAGCGAGGCGGTCTGGACTGAGATGGCGGCGCTGCGCGAGTCAGGTCTGACGCGCATGATCGGGGTAGCGCCGGGGCCCGCGAACGGTTTCACGCTCGACGTGATCGACTGCCTCGAGCGGTTCGGATCGCTGCTCGACTGGGCGATGATCATCCTCAACCCGCTCGAGCCGTGGCCCGGCGAGCTCTGCCTCGGCGCGGCCGCCGCGGCGGACGTGAAGGTGATCACGCGCGTCGTCGACTACGGGGGGCTGTTCTTCGACGACGTCCTCCCCGGTCAGTCGATGGCGCCCGGCGATCACCGCGGCTTCCGCCCCGCGGGGTGGATCGAGGCCGGACGCTCGAAGCTCGACGCGATGCGGCCGATCGCGCAGCGGGCAGGTCTGTCGATGATTCAGCTCGCGTGTCAGTGGAACCTCGCGCACGACGCCGTCGCGTGCGTGGCGCCGACGCTGATCCAGGAGGTTGGGCCGCACTCACGCTCGGTCGAGGAGAAGCGCGCCGAGCTCGCAACGCTTCCGTCGGAGCTGCGGCTGAGCGCAGCCGATGTCGAGGCGATCCGGTCGCTCGGCGACAACACGGGCTGCATGGCGCTCAAGGGAGCCTCGCCCGAGTTCGAGGGCGAGGAGGGGCCCGATCGCTGGGGGATGGACGATCGCCTGTCGGAGGTCGCGCGCCGGTGGCGGATCGCGCCCGAGCGCGACCTCGTCCAAGTCGCTCACTGAGAGCTGGTTCGCTCAGCCTCTTGGCGGACCCAGTCCGCGCCGCACGACAGATCGAGCACGCCCATCGCCGCCGCGACGTTGAGCGACATCCCGTAGCGGAAGAAGTCGTCGACCTGCTCGGCGTCCGCCTGTGACATCGACGCGACAGCGTTGATGAGCCGCGCGTACGCGTCGCGGACGTGATCACGGATGGTCTCGTCGTCGCAAGCTGCGTAGGCCTGCAGCTGAAGCATGAGCAGGTCTCGATCCGTCTGCAGGCTCTCGACGTACACCTCCGCCATCGCCATCATCACGCCCGGCTTGCCCTCCCACTCCGGTGGGATGACGGTCGCTGGGTCGTACGCCTCAGCGGCTTCCCTCATCAGCTCGATCACCCGCTCGAAGCAGCGCTCGACCGCGGCGATGAACAGCTCGCGCTTGGAGCCAAACAGGCTGAACACGTACGGCTGCGCGACGCCGACGCGCCGCGCGATCTTGTCGACGGGCGTGCCATGGAGGCCGCCGTGGGCGAACTCGTGGATCGCCGCCTCGACGAGCGCGTCCCGGCGCTCTGACGCCGGGACGCGTTGACGGCTTGGCTTGTCCTGTGTGGTGGCCATCGTCATGCTCGATCGTAGGGGAACGTCAGGCGGCCGACGTGATCGCGGGCTGCGCAGGTCGCCTCGCCGGTTGCGCCGAGGTCGCTTCGCTGCGCTGGGCGAACGGCAGCGCCGCCGCGATCAGCGCACCGGCCGCCAGAACCGCGACCCCGACCCACATCGCCGGCACGAGCCCGTTGACGTATGCCTGCGGTGACGCGTAGCTGCCGTGGTGGCTGAACACCGTGGCCAGCACGGCGATCCCGAGGACGCCGCCGAGCTCACGGATCGCGTTGGTCGCGCCGGAAGCCTGGCCGGCCTGCTCAGTCCGGACCGAGGTGAGCACCGCGTTTGCCGACGGCGCGAACACGAGCGCCATACCCGCGCCCGCGAGGATGAACGGCGCGATCATGCTGGTGTAGCTCTGCGTCGTCGACGCCAGCAGCGCGAGCCAGCCGAGCGCGATCGCCTGCAGACTCAGGCCCGAGACCATGAACAGCCGGCTGCCGTAGCGCTCGGAGAAGAAGCCCGCGAGCGGCGAGACGACCATCGACGCGCCGGTCCACACGAGCAGCTTCAGGCCGGCGTGGAACGGGCTGTTGTGGAGCACGTTCTGGAGGAACTGGCTGAGGAAGAAGATCGACCCGAACATGCCGAAGTACATCGCCAGCGAGACCGCGTTGGTGACAGCGAAGCTCCGCTTGGCGAAGAAGCTCATCGGCAGCATCGGCTCGTCCGTGCGCAGCTCGTAGACGACGAATGCGAGCACGAGCGCGACGCCCGCCGCGAGCGAGACGACGATCTCGGGGCTCGTCCAGCCAAGTGACTGCGAGCGCACGAGGCCATAGACGATCCCGAACAGCCCGGTCGAGGCGAGTGCGAGGCCGGTTAGGTCGAGGCGCTGCGAGCTGGCGCGGCTCTCTCCGAGCCGGCTGATCGCGAGCGGGACGAGCGCGATCCCGATCGGGACGTTGATCCAGAAGATCCAGTGCCAGTTGGCGGCTTGGATCACCGCGCCGCCGACGAGCGGGCCGAGCGCGACGGCGACGCCGCTGATCCCGGACCAGACGCCGATCGCGACCCCGCGCTTGTCGACCGGGAATGCCTCGGCGAGCAGCGTCAGCGTCAGCGGAGTGACGATCGCGGCACCGAGACCCTGGAGTGCACGGGCTGCGATCAGGGCGCCGCTGGTGGGCGCGAGAGCCGAGGCGGCGGAGGCGATCGTGAACAGCGCGATGCCGCCGATGAACATCCGCTTGCGTCCGAAGCGGTCGCCGAGCGCCGACCCGGTCAGCAGGAACACGGCATACGCGAGCACGTAGCCGTTGACGGTCCATTCGAGCGCCTGGATCGAAGCGCCGAGGTCGCGGTGGATGCTGGGCAGCGCGACGTTTACGACGAGGTTGTCCAGCACGACCATGAACAGGCCGATCGAGACGATTGCGAGTGTCCAGCCCCTTCGTTGTGCGGTCATGATTGCTCCTGAGAAGTTCTTAGTGAGTGCTAACTACGGACAGATTAGCAGCCGCTAATAACTTGTCAAGGGATGTGTGACCGACGCCCCGCGGCGACGGTTCTGTCCGAGTCTTGTACGAACATATGTTCGCCATGTACACGGAGCTCCACTGCCACTCGGCATTCTCGTTCCTCGACGGTGCGTCGCTCCCGGACGAGCTCGTACCCGCCGCGCTCGAGCTGGGCTACGACGCGCTCGCGCTGACCGATCACAACACGGTCTCCGGGTCGATGGAGTTCGCAGTCTCGGCCCGTGGCCTCGGATTGCGGGCGATCCATGGGGCCGAGGTCGATCTCGACGACGGACGCCATCTGACGCTGCTAGTCAAGGATGCCCGTGGCTGGTCGAACCTGTGCCGGATCCTCACGCGTGCGCATGCGCACACGCGCGAGTCGCGTGGGCCTCCCTCGCAGGCGTCCGTGCCGCTCGAGACGGTGCTAGATCATGCGACCGGGCTCGTGTGCCTGAGCGGTTGCGCGCTGCGCGGAGTGCAGGATGAGTTCTCGCTGCGTCGGCTGCGCGATGCGTTCGGGCCAGATCGGCTACGGATCGAGCTGCAACGGCCGTTCCTGCGTGACGATCGCGCTCGCAACCGGCGGCTGGCCGGGCTCGGACGGCGGCTCGAGGTGGCGTGTGTAGCGACCGGGAACGTGCACGCACACGCGCTCTCGCGCGCCCCGTTGCAGGATGCGTTCGTATCCGTGCGGTTGCACATGACGCTTGATGCCTCAGAGCCCGAACGGCGCGGGAACTTCAGCCACGTGCTCGCCTCGCCTGCAGCGATGGCAGCGCGCTTTCCCGAGTATCCGGAGGCGGTGGCTGAGACGGCCAGGCTGGCCGACAGCCTTCGCTTCGACCTCGGCAGCGATCTCGGCTACCGCTATCCCGGGGCGGAGGACACCGAGGCGATGCGCAAGCTGATCGAGCTATGCGACTCGCGGCTGGACGACCGCTATGTGGGTGCATCGGAAAGCCTTCGTGACCGCGCCACGGCGCGTCTGGAGGAGGAGCTGCGGATCATCGACAAGCTGCACCTGCCGGGCTTCTTCCTGCTCCACCACGACCTGCTCGAGCTGGCGCGTGAGGTCGCAGCCGAGGTCCGTGGAGGCGACACTGCTCGTGCGCTGCTACCGCCCGGTCGCGGGCGTGGTTCGAGCGTCTCCTCGATCGTCTGCTTCCTGACCGGCCTCTCGCACGTTGACCCGATCGCCAACGAGCTGCTGATCGGGCGCTTCCTGAACGAGGAGCTGAACGCGCTCCCCGACATCGATCTCGACTTCCCGCGCGATATCCGTGAGGTCCTGATCCCGCGCGTTCACGAGCGCTACGGGCACGATCGCTCGGCGCTGGTGGCGGCCTTTCCCACGTATCGCGCGCGCGGTGCGATCCGGGAGCTCGGCAAGGCGCTCGGACTGCCGCCGGGGGAGATCGAGCGAGTGGCGCGGGGCAGCGAGGGCTGGGACGCGCGTGATGTCGCCAAGGACATCGAGAACACGCTTGAGGGTGGTCCCGTTCCCGCCGCCAGCGCATCCCGCCGAGGCTCGAGTGGACGCTGGGCGTGGCTCGCGCGGCTGTCCGCCGA
Source organism: uncultured Solirubrobacteraceae bacterium (assembly GCA_963712675.1). GTDB lineage: Bacteria > Actinomycetota > Thermoleophilia > Solirubrobacterales > Solirubrobacteraceae > Palsa-465. The sequence goes on along the minus strand of CAVQJF010000005.1, from coordinate 118,437 downwards.
GGCGCACGGTCTCCCGCGCCACCTGTCACAGCACTCGGGCGGGATGATCGTCGCCACCAGGCCGCTGATCGACTGCTGCCCGATCGTTCCCGCCGCGATGGAGGGCCGCCAGATCGTGCACTGGGACAAGGACTCCTGCTCGGACGCCGGCTTCCTCAAGATCGATCTGCTCGGACTCGGGATGCTCTCGGCTGTCGAGCGGTCGGTCGAGATGATCGCCCGCACCCGGGACGAGCGGATCGATCTCAGCCGGATCCCGTATGACGACCCGGAGACGTACGAGTGCATTCAGGCGGCGGACACGACGGGCGTGTTCCAGATCGAGAGCCGCGCGCAGATGCAGTCGCTGCGCCGCACACGTCCCGAGAACCTGCAGGACATCACGATCCAGGTCGCGATCGTCCGGCCCGGGCCGATCCAGGGTGGCGCGGTCAATCCGTACATCGCGCACCGCCAGCGGATGCGCATCGATCCCGACTTCAAGGTTCCCTATGAGCATCCATCGCTCGAGCCGGTTCTGTCTGAGACGCTCGGCACGATCATCTTCCAGGATCAGGTGCTCGAGGTCGCGGTCGCATTCGCGGGGTTCTCACCGGGGGAGGCGGAGGGCCTGAGGAGGGCGATGAGTCGCAAGCGCTCTGATGCCGCCATCCAGGCCTATCACGAGCGATTCGTCGCCGGCGCTCGCCAGTTGCACGGAGTCGACGAGCAAACCGCCGAGCGGGTGTTCTCGATGGTCCAGGGGTTCTCGGGCTTCGGCTTTCCGAAGGCACACGGCGCCGCGTTCGGCTTGCTGGCCTACCAGTCGACCTGGCTCCGAGTCCACTACGGGCCCGAGTTCCTGTGCTCGCTGATGAACGAGCAGCCGATGGGGTTCTATCCACCCGACGCACTCGTTCACGAGGCGCAACGGCGTGGGATGGAGGTCCTGGCACCGGACGTCAACGAGAGTGGCGCCGAGTGCGAGCTCGATTCCGAGGGCCGGGTGCGGATCGGCCTCGACTATGTCCGGGGTGTGCGATCAGCGGAGGTGCAGGCGTTGGTCGAAACCCGCAGCACCGGCGGGCGCTTCCGGAACCTCGCCGATCTCGCATCGCGCGCCGGAGCCAGCGCCCCTTCACTCGAGTTGCTCGCCTGGTCCGGAGCATGCGACTCGCTAACAACTGAGGCACGCTCCCGTGATCGGACCGGATCGGCACGGCGCACGGTCCTCTGGCAACTCGGCGTCGCAACTCCCGGGCACAGCGTCCCCGGCGGAACTCAGCTGGCGCTTCCACTGGACCTGCCCGCGCCGCCAAAGCTCCGCGAGCTGTCGGCTTGGGACTCGATGCTCGCCGACTATGCGACCACCGGGCTGACCGTCCAGGCGCATCCGATGGCGCTGCTGCGGGCGCGATTGCCGGCGGACTCGGTTACCAGCGAAGATCTGGACCGGCTCAATCACGGCTCAAGGGTGCGGATCGGGGGTCTCGTGGTAGCGCGCCAGCGCCCGGGGACCGCAAACGGAATCGTGTTCGTGCTGCTCGAGGACGAGTTCGGGACGATCAACCTGATCGTGCCGCCGCAGATCTACGAACGGCATCGCTTGACGGTGAGGACCGAGCCGCTGATGATCGTCCAGGGCAAGCTCGAGCGGTTCGCAGCGGCTGGGGGCGCCATCAACGTGCTGGTCGATCGGATCGCCTCGATCGCCGCACCCGAGCGACCGCTCGCGGAGGTCAAGGACTTCTCGATGCTTGACGAGCAGGTGCGTCGCGGCCTCGCCGCTCAGCGGCGGGACGAGGCGCGCGAGGGCGCGGTGGGCGAGAGCGAGGCGCGCGAAGCGGTCGCGGGCACGGAGGCCGAGGACTTCCGCGCGGTGGCGCCGGCGGTAATGAGCTTCGGCTCCGGGCGGCGTCGATAGAAGACGGTGCCGTACGCGGGAATTCATACAGATCGAATAGATCCTGGGGCTATTTCACTGTCAACAGCGCAAGAAATTCGTCGTCCGATATGAGAACCTTGGTCGATGACTCGTGCCGAGCGGATCGCCAACCTGACGGGCGTCGTGCTGCCCTTCATCGGCGTGCTCGCGGCTGTCGTGCTGCTGTGGAATCGAGCCGTCGACGCGACCGATCTCGGGATCCTGGCGGTGATGTACCTGATCACGGCCCTCGGCGTGACCGTCGGCTACCACAGGCTGCTCACTCATCGGGCGTTCCAGACGTATCCATGGCTCGAGCGGACGTTTGCCGTGATGGGGTCGCTGTCGGTTCAGGGCTCGGTGATGGACTGGGTGGCCGACCACCGCAAGCACCATGCCCACACCGACGTCGAAGGCGATCCCCACAGCCCCCATGTCGGACACGGGAGTGGCCTTCGGGGCCTGTGGCACGCGCACGTCGGCTGGCTGCTCGAGACCCAGGGGCAGGCCGATTGGAAGCAGTACGCCGCGGAGCTGTACGAGGATCCAGCGATGCGGACGATCGGCCGCCGCTTCCCGCTGCTGGTGGTCGTCTCGCTGCTGGTGCCGACGCTCGCCGGGTTCGTACTGCACGGCTTCACGCTCGGCGGCGCGCTCCGCGGATACGTCTGGGGCGGGCTGGTGCGGATCTTCTTCGTCCATCACGTCACGTGGTCGGTCAACTCCGTCTGCCACTTCTTCGGCAGCCGGCGGTTCGACATCGCCGACCACTCGACCAACGTCGGCTGGCTGGCCGTGCTCTCGCTCGGCGAGTCATGGCACCACAACCACCACGCGTTCCCGCGATCCGCTTACCACGGTCTGCGGTGGTACGAGATCGACCCTTCGGGGTTGATCATCGCGGCGATGTCGCGCATGGGGTTGGCCTGGAACGTGATCAAGATCACGCCCGATCGCCAGCGCTCGAAGACGATCGCCGACGCGACCGCATAGCATCGCCCGCGGCCTACGGCCACGACCCGCGTAGGCAACCGCCCCGCAACGACTCATCGGGCTGCGCCGCGCGATAAGGTGCCCGCGCACCGTGGTCGAAATCATCCTGTTTCTCGGCTTCTGGGTCGTGCTGGCGCTCGGCCTGTTCTTCATCGCGCTCCGCGGCGGGGTCGCCGGCGCCCGGGCCGCTTTGCATGTCCAGACCCGAGGCGCTCGTGGGTTCATGAACCTCTCGTTCGCGTTCATCTACATCGCGTTCGGCGTCGGCGTTCCGCTCGCTCTGCTAACCGGCAACCACGCCAATGCGTCAAGCCAGGTCGGCGGGCTGAAGCTGACCGCCTCCGAGAAGCAGGGCCGCGCGCTGTTCGGCCAGCACTGCGGCGTGTGCCACACGCTCTCCGCCGCGAACGCGGTCGGCAAGGTCGGCCCGAATCTCGACCAGCTGGCGCCGCCCGCGTCGCTGGTCTCGCGCACGATCACGAACGGCTGTCTGCAGAACGCCACCGGGAACAGCTCTCAGCTGTGTCTCGGGCAGGGCACGATGCCGGCCGGAATCCTCCAGGGCCGGGACGAGACCGACGTCGCGGCGTTCGTCGCACGCGTCGCCGGCAAGGAGTAGCGGGCAGGGCCCCCGGCGGGGCGAACCGTCCCGCACCGCGAGCCGTCCCGCACCGCGAGCCGTCCCGCACCGCGAGCCGTCCCGCACCGCGAGCCGTCCCGCACCGCGAGCCGTCCCGCACCGCTGATAGCATCGCCGACCCGTACAGCTGAATTCCCGTACCCACGGCCCGGCAACGGGGCGCGAGGGAAGCGGGGGACCCAAGTTGTTGGGGCTAATCGCGTATTTGCGTAGCGCCGCTCTTTCGGCGCGAGCCCGTCAGCTAACCCCGCAAGCACCGAGAAAGAGGACGGTCTTATGGCGCAAGCAGCCCGTGCTTCGGTTCCGCTCACCGAGATGGAGCATGATCAGACGCAGCGTATTCACGGCGGCGTGCCTGGACGGCGCACCGTCACGATTCGCGGCCAGGTAGCCGCGCCCCGGCGGCCCCCCCGCCGCATCCATGAACGCGCCGGCTCGCGGCCGGACCGGATCGCGATGTGGGCGGTGCTGCTAGGTCTGCTGCTCATACTGGTCGCGGCGACGAGCTCACACGCCGCAGGGGTGCACGCGGCCGTCGTGCACGTCGCGCACCTCGCCCTGCGCTAGCCGCCCCGGGGCCGCTCACACGACGGATGGGGTAGGTGCGGATCGCCCGTGCTCGTGCTCGTGACCGTGCCCACCGTCAGTGCCCGCCGTCAGTGCGCGGCAACCGCATGCGCGGCAACTTTGACGCTCGAGGTCGGCCCGGCTAGCCGGGAGAGCCAGAGTTGGCGGCTACAGGCTCGCCCGTACACGATCCACGCGCCCGCGACGATCCACGCACCCGCCGCGATCCACGCACCCGCCGCGATCCACGCACCCGCGACGATCCACACACCCGCGGGCGGGAAGGCGAACGCCCGCGGGCGCGTCTTTGTTACAGAGATGAGAACACTGGTCGTCCATCTGGACGCGCCTCTTGTGCAATCGCAAACGGCCAGATAGACTTATCAACCGTAAGCAAGTCTCGAAAGTAAAGGGCCAGAGGCACCACCTCTGGCCATTGTTCAGACCCCCCGGTGGACCACTATGAAGACAGCAATGAGCAGATTCCAGATCCACGATGACCTGACGGCGCCGGAGGGCTCTGTTCCGGTGCTGCGGGGCGCGCTTGCGTCCGGTGGGCAGCTGCCGAACTTCCTCGGCGTGCTCGCGGGTTCACCTGCTGCGCTGCGCGCCTACGCGCGCTTCCGGTCGGAGCTACGCCACGGGAGGCTGACGCTGGCGACGCTCGAGCGGATCGCGCTGGCGGTGGCCGAGCACTACCAGTCCGAGCCCGGGATCGAGATGCACTCGCGTGCGGCTCGTGGGGCGGGGCTGGCGCTCGACGAGGTTGCCCTGGCGCGCAAGTTCTCGTCCAAGGACGAGCGCGAGGCCGCGCTGCTGCGTTACCTGCAGGCGCTTGTCGAAGGTGTCGGGCGGCCCCCAATGCACCTCCATGAGGAGGCTCGCGAGGCCGGCTGGGACGACGAGCAGATCCTGGAGGCGATCGCGGCCGTGGCGCTCGAAGGCTTCACGGCGATGGTGAACGTCGCCGGCGAGGTACCAGTCGACGGCTCCACTGAGGAGTCCCGTCGTCTGCAGGCAGCGTAAGCTTCCGGCTGAGAGATGTGCGCACGCGGATATACCGAACGCGCCGACGGCGGCGAGCGGGCCGCGGGTTGCTGTCCCCTGTACCACGAGGCGGTCGAGTTGGTCGGCCGCCGGTGGACGGGTGCGATCCTGCGAGTACTGATGGATGGGCCGCTGCGCTTCTCGGAGATCGCGCAGTCGGTGCCCGAGCTGTCGGACCGGCTGTTGTCCGAGCGGATGAAGGAGCTCGAGGCGCGTGGGATCGTCGGGCGCACCGTGATCTCGGGACCTCCGCTGCGGGTCGAGTACGAGCTGTCGCGAATGGGCCACGAGCTCGAGCCGGCGCTCTCTGAGCTTCACCGCTGGGCTAATCGCTGGCTCGGTAGCAAGCGCGTCCCCGCCGGCGTCTGAAACGGCCTACCGGAGCGCCGTATGGCGCGTCTGCGTGCCGTGCTCCCAGCTCAGACGGGACCCGTGCAGCGTCAGCGACGCCGCGTGGACCTGAGATCCTGAGTCGAGCAGCGCCGACCCGCGAGTGTCGTGCCGGTGGACCTCGATCAGCTGCCGTCCGGTGATCGAGCGCTCGACGCCGATCCACGCGTCCGAGCCATCGCTCCTGACGACCACTGCGCTCGGCGATCCGTGCTGCTCGACCAAGCCCGTCGAGACCATCGGATCGCTGTGGACCTGGTGGCCGTTCGTGAGGCGCCTGACGACGACCTCGGCCGAGCTAGTGTCGACACCGCACGACTCGAGCCCGTACGCGACCACCGTCCCGGCCACGGCGAACGGTCCGGCCAAGGCGGTGCCGATGCAGAGGGTCGTCGAGCCGAGCTTGTAGGACTTGCCAACCCCGAACGCGCACGCGTACGCGGTGCCGCGGAGCGAATAGACCTTGGCGTCGGCCGAGTGCGCCAGCGTCTTGGCCCCGATCGGGCTGCATTGGGGGATCACGGGACCCGGGCCGAGCGGCAGGCGCGACGACGCCCCCGCAGCGCAGAACCCGGCCACGACGGCCGCCACAGTCACTCCCACGACAACGCGCTTCACACGACGAAGGGTAACCTCCCGCGCTCGATGCACGACCGACCGCGCACCGCCGAAGATGTGATCGCGTTCGCGCAGGAGCGAGAGATCCGCTTCATCCGACTGTGGTTCACCGACATCCTCGGGCAGCTGAAGGCCTTCTCGATCAACGCGACCGAGCTGGCCGACGCATTCGAGGGCGGGATGGGGTTCGACGGCTCGTCGATCACCGGCTTCAACCCGATCGAGGAGTCGGACATGATCGCGCTGCCCGACCCGACGACGTTCGCGATCCTGCCTTGGCGCCCCGAGGAGCAGGGTGTGGCGAGGATGTTCTGCGACATCCAGACGCCAGAGCGGACCGCGTACGAGGGCGATCCGCGCCACGTGCTGCGCCGCGCGCTGCAGCGCGCGAACGAGATGGGATTCGACCACTACAACGTCGGGCCCGAGCTCGAGTACTTCTACTTCAAGGACAGTAAATCGACTGAGGTACTCGACGAGGGCGGCTACTTCGACCTGACGACGCTCGACGCCGGCTCCGATCTCAGGCGCGAGACGGTGCTCGCGCTCGAGCAGCTCGGGATCCACACCGAGTACACCCACCACGAGGTCGGTCCGAGCCAGCACGAGATCGACATGCGCTACGCGGACGCGGCGAAGATGGCCGACGACTGCATGACGTATCGGATCACGGTCAAGGAATACGCGATGAAGTACGGCTACCACGCGACCTTCATGCCGAAGCCGCTGTTCGGCAAGAACGGTTCGGGTATGCATACGCACCAGTCGCTGTTCCGAGGCGAGCAGAACGCGTTCTACGACGCTGAGGACGAGTACTTCCTCTCCGACGTCGGCAAGGCGTTTATCGCCGGTCAGCTGCGCCATTCACGCGAGATCTGCTCGATCTTCGCCCAGTGGGTCAACTCGTACAAGCGACTCGTGCCCGGGTACGAGGCACCCGTGTACGTCGCGTGGTCGCGGCGCAACCGCTCGGCGCTCGTTCGCGTGCCGCTGTACCACCCGGGCAAGGAGTCGGCGACGCGGATGGAGATCCGCTGCCCGGATCCGGCCTGCAACCCATACCTGACATTCGCGGCGCTGTTGCAGGCCGGACTCGAGGGGATCGAGCACGGCTACGAGCTCCCCGACCCGATGGAGAAGAACCTCTACCACCTCTCGCCCGACGAGCGCCGCCGGCTCGGGATCGATCAGCTGCCCGAGACACTCGGCGAGGCGATCGAGCTGACCGCGCAATCGGAGCTGGTGCTGCGGACGCTCGGTGAGCACATGTTCAACCGCTACATCGAGATCAAGCGCCAGGAGTGGGACGACTACCGCGTCCAGGTCACCCCCTGGGAGCTCCAGCGGTACCTGCCGGTCCTCTAAAGGGCGGCTTGCAGCTCCTCCGGCGTCGTGACCGGCGCCTGGCAGGTGAAGTGCTCGCACACATACGCGGCCGCGCGGCCTTCGACCGGCTCGCGCCCGTCGAGCAGTGGCACGCCGTCGGCAGAGCCCCCGGCGAGCACTATGTGCGGCCGGTATTCGGAGCGGACCACCCGCAGCAGCTCCTCGGCGTCGTCGCCGACGATCGCCACCTCCTTGACGGTCGCAAGGTAGAAGTCGGCCGCCGCGAGCAGGTGGCCGAACGCCTGCGGGTGGCGGACGGCCATCGGGTACAGCAGCCGCAGGACGCTGAGCGCGTGGCGCTCGTACTTGCCCTCGCCCGAGATCAGCGCGAGGCGCAGGAGCCCGAATGCGGCCGATGAGCTGCCCGACGGGATCGGTGCGTCGTCGAGGTCCTTGCGCCTTACCGGCATCTGCTGCTGGTCCTCGGCGGTCGTGAAGAACCCTCCGCGCTCCGGGTCCGCGAATAGCTCGATGATCTGCCCGGCGATCGCAACCGCCTCGCGGTACCAGCGCGGGTCGAACGTCGACTCGTACAGCGTGATCAGCGCCTCGAGCAGGTAGGCATGGTCCTCGAGGTGTCCGAGCAGGCGGTCGGTCCGGAGTAGTCGTCCGTGCTCGTCTTTGCGCGCGCTGACGATGAACTCGGCGCAGCGGGTGGCGGCATCCACGTAACGCGGTTGCTCGAACGCCGCGCCGGCCTGGGCGAGGGCGGAGATCATCAGGGCATTCCAGGAGGTCAGGAGCTTGTCGTCGAGCCCCGGCCGCACGCGCTGCTCGCGCACCTCGTACAGCTTTGAGCGGATCTCAGCCAGGCCATCGGGTTCGGGCTCGCGAGCTCGGAGCACGCGCTGTTCGCCCTCGAACCGTGCGAGCTCGAAGTGCTCGTCGGCGCCGAGCGCGCGAAGCTCGTCCGGCGTCCAGACGTAGAACTTGCCCTCGACGCCCTCGGAGTCGGCGTCGAGCGCCGACGCGAAGCCGCCGTTGGATCCCTGCATCTCGCGCAGCGCCCAATCGAGCGTCTCGGTGCAGACGCGCGCGAGGCGCTCGTCGCCCGACGCTTGGAAGCCGTGCAGGTACGCGCGCGCGAGCAGCGCGTTGTCGTACAGCATCTTCTCGAAGTGCGGCACGGTCCAGGTGGCGTCGACCGAATAGCGCGCGAAGCCGCCGCCGACCTGATCGTAGATACCGCCGGCCGCCATCGCGCGAAGCGATCCGAGCGACATCTCGCGCTCGCCGCGCGCGAGCAGGAACTCGATCACCGACGCGGCCGGGAACTTCGGCGCGCTGCCCCAACCCCCGTTGGCGGCATCGTAGGTGCCGCGCAGGCCGGCGACCGCGCGCTCGAGCTGCTCGGCGCGGATCGGGTCGGTCGAGGGCTCGAGCCTGGAGCTCGCGCCGATCGCCTCGACGATCTTGGCGGCCTGTCCGGTGAGCTCCTGGCGGCGGTCGCGCCACGCGTCTGCGATCGCGAGCAGCACCATCCGCCAGCTCGGCACTCCCTGGCGCGACTCGGGCGGGTAGTACGTGCCCGCGTAGAACGGCGCACGGTCGGGCGTCAGGAACGTGTTCAACGGCCACCCGCCGTGGCCCGTCATCGCCTGGCACGCCTCCATGCAGATCGCGTCGACGTCGGGCCGCTCCTCGCGGTCGACCTTGATCGGGATGAAGTGCTCGTTCATCAGCTTCGCGATCTCGGGATCCTCGAACGACTCGCGCTCCATCACGTGGCACCAGTGGCAGGCCGAGTAACCGACCGAGACGAGCAGCGGCTTGTCCTGCGCGCGCGCCCGCGAAAGCGCCTCCTCACCCCACGGGTACCAATCGACGGGGTTGTCCTTGTGCTGGAGGAGGTATGGAGACGTTTCGCGCGCGAGGCGATTCGGCACAGTCTGGAGCGTACCCCTAGGCTTCACGCAGCCCACTACCCGAGGAGACCAGTGTCACACCACCGCGAGCCAGTCACCGCCCCGGACGCGCCCGCCGCCATCGGCCCCTATGTGCACGCGATCCGCGCCGGAGGGCTGCTGTTCTGCTCGGGGCAGATTCCGCTCGACCCGCGCACGGGTGACCTGGTTGGCGCCACCCCTGCCGAGCAGGCGGGCCGCTGCCTGGAGAACCTGGCGGCCGTGTGCATGGCCGCGGGGGCGAGCCTCGGGGACGCTGTGCGGGTGACCGTGTACATGACGGACCTGGCCGCGTTCTCCTCGGTCAACGAGGTGTACGCGTCGTTCTTCGAGTCCGACCCGCCGGCGCGCGTGACGGTCGGCGTGGCGGCGCTCCCGCGGGGCGCGAAGGTAGAAATCGAAGCCGTGGTGGCGATTCCTGATTGAGCGTCGGCATTGAGGACATCCGCCGCGCTGCGCTCGCCGGCGAGGGGATCATCCGCGAGACGCCGGTACTGAGCTCGCGGACGCTGAGCGACCGCGCCCGCGGCACGGTCGCGCTGAAGGCGGAGAACCTGCAGCGCACGGGCTCGTTCAAGCTGCGCGGCGCGCTCGCGAAGATCGCGGCGCTCGGGGACGAATGCGATGTCGGGGTCGTCACCGGGAGCGCCGGCAACCACGCCCAGGCGGTCGCGTACGCCGCTCGGGCGCGCGGCGTCAGATGCGAGGTGTTCATGCCGCTGACGGCGCCGATCGCGAAGGCCGAAGCCGCGACGACGCTCGGTGCCGTGGTCCGTCTGCATGGCGCGACGCTCGATGAATCCCTGGCGGCGGCGCGCGCGCGGGCGGCCGAGGCGGGCCTAGTGTTCGTGCACCCGTTCGAGGATCCGGACGTGATCGCGGGCCAGGGGACGCTCGGGCTCGAGCTGCTCGATCAGGTGCAGGAGATGTCGCGGGTCGTGGTTCCGGTCGGCGGCGGCGGGCTGATCAGCGGTGTCGCGATCGCCGTCAAGACGGTGCGGCCTGAGGTCGAGATCGTCGGCGTGCAGGTCGACACGTGTGCCCCGTTCCCGGCCTCGATCGCCGAGGGCCGCGTGGTCGCGGTCGACTCGGCGCTGACGATCGCCGACGGGATCGCGGTGAAGCGGCCCGGCGACCTGACGCTGTCGCTGATCAGGCAGTGGGTCGATCGGATGATCGTCGTCCCGGAGGACGACGTCGCGGAGGCGATGGTGTTCCTGCTCGAGCGGGCGAAGCTGGTCGTCGAGGGCGCCGGGGCGGTCGGCGTCGCGGCGCTGCTCGCGGGGCTGGTCGGAGTGGGTGAGTCCAATCCCGGGACCACCGTCGTGGTGCTGTCCGGCGGCAACGTCGATGCGGGCCTGCTCGCGCACATCGCGCGGCGACACGAGAGCCAGGCCGGACGGCGGCTGGTGCTGCTCGCGCGGATCCCTGATCGGCCGGGGTCGCTCGCGCGGCTGCTGGTGCTCGTGGGGGAGCACGGTGCCAACCTGATGGACGTCCAGCACATCCGTGAGGGGATCGACCTGCACGTCCGCGAGACCGCGGTCCAGCTCGTGCTCGAGACGCGGGGCATCGAGCACGCCCGGGCCGTCACGGATGCCGTGCGCGGCGCCGGCTACGCGGAGCCGCGCGCGCTGCGGTAATCGCGCGCCTCGTTGACGAGCGCCTCGATTACGCGGCTGTGCTCGTCGGCCTCCGGATGCCACTGGACCCCGAGCACGAAGCGGCGGGCCGGGGCCTCGATCGCCTCGGGGAAGTCGTCGAGGCTCGAGAACCCGGTGACCGTCAGCTCCTCGCCGATCATCGCGACGCCCTGGTGGTGATGAGACTTCGTGTTGTGGTCGTGCTCGCCGGCGGCACGAGCGGCGAGCGAACCGGGGGTGAGGCGAACCCGGTGGTCGTTTCCGTTGAACGTGCCGAGGTTGCGCCGGTGCTCTCCATGCCCGACCTCGTCGGGGACGTGCTGGCTGAGCGTGCCGCCGAGCGCGACGTTCAGCAGCTGCATCCCCCGGCAGATCCCGAGCACGGGAATGTCACGCTCGACCGCCCGCTTGGTCAGCGCGAGCTCGACCTGGTCTCGCTCGGGGACCGTGCCCTTGGTTTCCGGGTGGCGCTCGGCGCCGTAGGCGGCCGGGTCGATGTCAGCGCCGCCCGCCAGGATCAGACCGTCGAGCAGGTCGAGTGCCTCGTCGGGGTTCTCGATCAGCCGGGCGTCGGGCGGGATCATCAGCGCGAGCCCGCCGGCGCGCTGGATCTCGAGCACGTACTCGAACGCCAGCAGCGCCGCCGGGCGATCCCAGGCGCCCCACTTCGCGCGCTCGAGCGCGGCGCAGATCCCGATCGCGGGCCGATGGTCGCTCACGCGTGTGAGCGTAGCGAGGAAGCATCTTCGGACCGGCGGCGTCATCATCAGTGCATGCCCAGATTCGTCTCGCTCGCCCCCGTAATCGTCGCCGGCCTGCTTGCCGGATGCGGCTCGTCGGGCTCTTCGAGCTCCGCTGGCGCATCCGCCAGCGGGTCGACCACGACTTCGACCACGACGTCGACCACGTCGGCGACGAGGTCGACCCTGAGCGCCGGTTCGCCGGCCGGCGCGCTGACGCTGTCGGAGACCGAGTTCAAGATCACCCCGAAGGCCCCGGCAGTAGCGAGCGCCGGCAATGTGACGATCACCGTCCACAACAGCGGGAAGATCACCCATGCGCTGGCGGTCCAGACGCCGTCCGGGGTCGTCAAGACGCGCCCAATCCCCCCCGGCGGTACCGCGATCCTGGCCGTTGATTTCTCTAAGGCCGGCAGCTACACGTTCTACTGCCCGATCGATCACCACCGGATGCTCGGGATGGTCGGAGCGCTGAAGGTCAGCGGTGGCGGCGCCTCGAGTGGGGGCGCGGGCGCGGGCACAACCACGTCGACCACCTCGACCACCTCGAGTATCCCGGCCTCGGGCGGAAGTCCCTACTGAGCGCTCTGGTCGCGCAGCAACGCGCGCCGCACCTTGCCGCTGGCCGTCTTCGGTAGCTCCGGGACGAACTCGACGATCCGGGGGTACTTGTACGGCGCGGTCTGCGTCTTGACGTGCTCCTGGAGAGCTTTGGCGAGGTCGTCGCTTGGCACGAAGCCGTCGCGGACGACGACCACTGCGCGGACGACGGCGCCGCGCTCGTCGTCGGGCGCTGAGACGACGGCGGCCTCGGCCACAGCCTCGTGCGAAACGAGCGCGGACTCGACCTCGAACGGGCCGATCCGGTAGCCGGCGGAGATGATCAGGTCGTCCGAGCGGCCCTCGAAGAACAGGTAGCCGTCCTCGTCCTGCTCGACGCGGTCCCCCGTGCGCCACGGGATCTCGACCGGCGCGGGCTCGTCGTCGTCCGCGAGATAGGCGACGAAGAAGGTGGGATCGGTCGTCGGGTCCTGCAGCACCAGCTCGCCGTCATCGACCATCAGCGCGATGCCCGGGAGTGGGCGGCCCATCGAGCCCGGGCGGGCTGGGGCGTCGATCGGCATGCCGGTCAGCTGGCCGGTCTCGGTCTGGCCGTAGCCGTCCCGGATCTCGAGGCCCGTCGCCTGCTTGAAGGCGCCCAGCACCTCTGGATTGAGCGCCTCGCCGGCGGCCACGAGTGACCGTGTGTGCGGGAGCGGCTTCAGGGCCGTGCGCTTGGCGATCACCCGGTACTCCGTCGGGGCCATGCAGAGCACGTCGACGCGTTCGGTGTTGACGATCTGCAGGCGCTCGGCCGGGTCGAAGCGCGCGTCGTGCAGGAGCGCCGCCGCGCCACGAAGCCACGGGGCGATGAACACGTTGCGGGCGGACTTCGACCAGCCGGTCGCGGCTGTGCACCAGACGAGATCGCCGGGACGGGCGTCGAGCCAGTGCTCTGACTGCAGGCGCTGCCCGGGGAGGTATCGCTGTCCGTGGACGATCCCCTTCGGCTCGCCGGTGGTGCCGCTCGTGAACGTGATCAGGCAGGGCTCGGTGGCGTCGAGCTCCGTCGCAGGCGCGGGCTCGCCGTCGTAGTCGAAGGGGATCCTCAGCACCGGGCATGCCGGCGCCGCGGCGGCCAGCTCGCCGTCGTTGCGGCCGTCGGCGAGGATGAGTTTGGGGGAGGCCGCTTTCAGACGGTGGCTGAGGTCCTTGGCGCGTAGTTGCTCGTTACAAGGGAGCGCGACGGCGCCGATCCGGAAGCAGGCGACCATCGCGAGCACCCATTCGGGCCGGTTGCCGATCAGCGTCATCACCATGTCGCCGCGGCCGACGCCGTGCCGCGTGAGCGTGCCGGCGAGCCGCGCGCTGCGGTCCGCCACCTCGCCGAACGACCATTCGCGGCGGCTGCCGTCGCGCGCGAGGGCGACCAGCGCGCGGTTGGCGGCCGGCGCCCGGTCGACCACGTCGCGGGCGAAGTTCACCGCTGTAGCATGCCGCGTGCTCGAGATGGGGAGGGGCGCGGTAGCAACTTGCCCGACATGTCCACAGCCCCTGCCATCGTTGCCACAGCGCTGACCAAGCACTACGGCGAGCGACGTGCCGTCGAGCAGATCGACTTTGAGCTCCCGGCCGGTGTGGTCAGCGGCTTCGTCGGGCCGAACGGCGCCGGCAAGACGACCACGATCCAGATGCTGCTCGGGCTGATCCGCCCGACGAGCGGCACGGCGCGGGTGCTGGGTTGCCCGATCTCCAACCCGAGTGAGTACCTCCCGCGCGTCGGCGCGCTGATCGAGTCACCGTCGTTCTACCCGACGCTGTCGGGGCGGCGGAACCTGGAGGTGCTGACGCGGCTCGGCGGGCTCGATGCCGGTCGGATCGCGGAGGTGCTGTCGCAGGTCGGCCTGACGGACCGCGCCGGTGACCTCGTCCGCTCCTACTCGCTCGGGATGAAGCAGCGGCTCGGGGTCGCGGCGGCGCTGCTGCCGACGCCCTCGCTCGTGATCCTCGACGAGCCAACCAACGGCCTCGACCCGGCCGGGATCCGCGAGATGCGGGCGCTGATGCGCGAGCTCGCCGATCAGGGGATCACGGTGTTCGTGTCGAGCCACCTGCTCGCGGAGATCGAGGCGATCTGCGACCACCTGGTGATGATCGACCAGGGGCGGATCGTGTTCGGTGGCAGCATCGGCGAGCTGCTCGCGGCGCAGCACTCGGAGATCCTGGCGACGCCCGAGCATCCGTCCGACGCCGAGGCGCTGGCGGCGCTGTGCGTGGCCGCAGGTCAGCCGGCGCGGGTCGACGGCGAATCGGTTCGCGTGTCCGCCGGTGGCGACTGGGCGGCCGAGCTCAACCGCCAGGCTATGGCGGCGGGGATCACGCTCCGGGGGCTCGAAAGCTCACACGGGTCGCTGGAGGACGCGTTCTTTGCGATCACCGGCGCGGCGGCGGATGCGGAGGTCGGCTGATGCTCCGTTCGTTCACGAGCGAGTGGGTCAAGCTCCGGCGCAAGTCGATGCTGCTTTGGGGCCTCGGCGGCACACTGTTCTTCACCGTCATCGCGACGCTGATCACGATCGAGCGTGCGATCACCGGTTTCGCGCCTGGGTTCCATGACCACGGCTTCCGGGTCAGCGTTGCGCAGTTGTCCCAGCCCGACGGGCTCGTGCACGGGATCGTCGACGTCTCGAACCTGGTCGGGATCGTGGCGCTGGCTTTGTTCGCCGGCGCGACCGCGACCGAGTACAGCCAGGGCACGCTGCGGAACCTGCTCGTGCGACAGCCCGGTCGAATCAAGCTGCTGTGCGGGAAGTACCTGGCGCTGGCGCTGTTCGTGCTGTTGGCTGTGGTGCTGGCGATCGCGGTTGCGGTCGTGGTGGCGTTCATCGCCGGGCCCGGGAAGGGCATCCACACGTCGGCGTGGACGAGCGGCAGGGGGATCGACGACACGCTCAGCGCGGTCCTTCACATTTACCTGGCAGCGCTCGGCTACGGCGTGCTTGGAGTGGCGCTGGCGGTGATCTTCCGCTCGCCGGCCGTCGCGATCACGATCGGCGTTGCGTACTCGCTCCCGGGTGAGGCGATCATCAACGCGCTGTGGGGCAACGGCGGTCGGTGGCTGCCGGGTCAGCTGCTGAGCGCGGTCGCCCATGGCGGTACGGGCTCGACCTCGTACTCGCGCGCGCTGGCGCTGGTGGCGCTGTACGCGGCCGTGGTCGCCGCCGGGACGCTCGTACTGTTCCAGCGCCGCGACACGTGAGCTTCTGGAACGGCGTCCTGTGGCTGCACCTGATCGCGATGGCGTTCTTCGTCGGCGGCCAGATGATGCTGGCGTTCGTCGTCGTGCCGGTCTTGCGCGGTGGGGCGGAGGACTCGCCCCAGCGCGTCGCGCTGCGGGCGGCCGCGCGGCGGTTCGGGATCGGGACCCTTCTCGCCGTTGGTGTCCTGGTGGTGACGGGCGCCGCGATGGCGTCGCATCTGCATCGCTGGGGCGAGTCAACCTTGCAGGTCAAGCTTGGGCTGGTGGTCGTGGTCGGGGTGTTGATCGCCCTGCACATGCGCCGGCCCGAGTGGCACGTGCTCGACGCGGCGCTGTTCCTGGTGACCCTCGCGATCATCTGGCTCGGGATCGTGGTCGCCGGCTGAGCCGCCGGCGAACGGTTGCCGACGGCCCGATCGGCCGGGGAGTCGCGGTCGGTAAGCTGGCTGGACGATGGGTCTGATGTACGGCACAGGACCGCTCGGACCGAGTCCGGCGGGCAAGTTCAACTTCGAACCGCCTCCGCCTGGCAAAGCGCTGTACCTCGAGCCGACCCCGAAGCGCGTTCGGGTCGTAGTCGGCGACGAGACGGTCGCCGACAGCCGGGCCGCGTTCATGCTGCACGAGTCCGGCCACCAGCCGATTTATTACTTCCCGCCGCGGGACGTACGGTCGGACCTGCTGGAGCCTTCAGATCGCGTGACTCACTGTCCGAAGAAGGGCGACGCCTCGTACTGGACGATCCGGGCCGGCGAGTCCGTCGTCGAAGCGGGCGCCTGGTACTACCCCGAGATCCTCCCCGGCGCCCCGGACGCGCTGAAGGGTCTGGTCGCGTTCTATTTCAACCGCATGGACCACTGGTTCGAGGAGGACGAGGAGATCTTCGTCCACCCGCGCGACCCGTACCACCGGGTCGACGTCGTCCAGAGCGACCGGCTGGTGCGCGTGTCGCTCGACGGTGTCGTGCTGGCGGAGTCCTCGCGGGCGCTGGCGCTGTTCGAGTCGAACCTTCCCGTTCGGTGGTACCTCCCGCGCGAGGATGTGCTCGCCGAGCTGGAGCCGTCGGACACGGTGACGCAGTGCCCGTACAAGGGGACCGCCTCGTACTGGACCGTCGCCGGCGCTGAGGGCGGCGAGGATCTGATCTGGTACTACACCGATCCCCGGCCCGAGGTCGGGCGGATCGCTGGGCTGCTGTGCTTCTACAACGAGCGGGTCGACCTCGAACTCGACGGAGCGCTCGAGCCGCGGCCCGAGACGGCCTTCAGCCACCGCCCCCGGTCCGTGGCGCGCACCTGAGCCCCACGCTGGTCTAGGCAGCGCGGCGCCGGCGGAGTTCGAGCAGCGCATGTAGGCGGGCGGCCTCACGTGCCGGGTTCATCAATAGACGCCGCCAGGTGAGCCGGACGGTGATCCGATCCGCGACGAGCATGTCGACATCGCGATCTCGGTCGCGCTCAAACGCGCGCCGGCTCGAGTGGAACTCCCAGCTGTCGAACTCGAGGATCACGCCCTCGTTTACCCAGTACGCGTCGGCCTCGCGACCTGCGACCATCACGCTGAGAAGCGGGCTTGGTAGGTCCCACTGCAGGCAGAAGGTCTTGATCGCGCGCTCCCGGTCCGAGCGGGTCGGGCCGTCGCCCGTGAGGAGGTATTCGCGGATCAGCTTCGCGCCCGGGTACAGGTGGTGGCGGATGACCTGGTCGAGCAGCGACGCGCGGTGGAGGTAGGGCGTGTGAAGTGCGTCGTCGATGGTCCGCCAGAGTTGGTCCTCAGTCAGGCGGGGCGCCACCATGAGGACCGTGTGCGCGGGGTTGGTGACCGGGATGCCGTGGTGGCGAGCGACGTCGCCGCGGGTGAGCGTCGTACAGCGGTGGACGGTGATGCCCGGCGGGCGGCGGTCACCAGGGACGACCACCTCCGGTTGCTTGGGCCAGCGGGTCCGGAAGCCCCAGAGGCACATCGCAGATTCGCCGGCGAGCTTGGCGCCCGGGCCGCAGGCGAGGACGGCGGCGCTGGAGTGCTCGTAGGGGGTCACCGCGGGCCTGCCGACGCTGTAGACGCCCGGAAATTCTCGATGAAGGCGCCCCACCTTGGCGCGGTACGTGATTGCCTTCGCTCCGAGGCCCACGAACAACAGTTGCTCTCGGGTCACGATGTTCTGCTGCGCGGCGGCTCGGCGCCCGATCCGCACGTCGATCGGGTCCGTCATGTGCGGCCCTTAGACGGGACGCGGGATATTTGGCTCCATGGTGGGGCAACATCTACCGCCACCCGCCGGCGGGCGGGGTGCGGATTGGGGTGACGGGAGCGCGGCACGCCTCGCAGCGTCCCCGGGGGCCCGCCCGCGGGACAAGCGATTTCACAGAGTTGTGACTATTCTCAGCTTTATGGCCCTAGCGACTTCCACCACCGAGCTCACCGACGAGCAGCGCGCGATTTTGGAGATGGTCCACCAGTTCGCCGATGAGCAGATCCTCCCGAACGCAGAGCACTACGACCACGAGGACGAGTTCCCCGAACCGATCGTCGAGCAGATGAAGGAACTGGGGCTGTTCGGGGTCACGATCCCCGAGGAGTACGGCGGGATGGGCCTCGACCTGACGACCTACGCGATGATCGTCGAGGAGCTGTCGAGGGGATGGATCTCCATCTCGGGCGTCATCAATACCCACTTCATTGGCTCCTACCTGCTCATGAAGTTCGGGACCGAGGAGCAGAAGCAGAAGTACCTGCCGGCGATGGCAACCGGCGAAACCCGCGCGGCCTTCAGCCTGTCCGAACCGGAGCTCGGCTCAGACGTCGCGGCGATCAAGACGAGCGCCAAGAAGCTCGACGACGACACGTACGAGATCAACGGCACGAAGATGTGGGTCACGAACGGCCTGCGCAGCTCGCTCGTGTTCGTGCTCGTCCGCACCGACCCGAACGCTGAGCCCAAGCACCGCGGCCTCACCTGCTTCATCGCCGAGAAGGAGCCGGGCGTCAGCGAGAACACCGGCGACTACGCCGGCCTCAACGTCCCACCGCAGATCAAGAAGATGGGCTACAAGGGCGTCGAGTCGACCGAGCTCGTGTTCGACGGTTACAAGGTTCCGGCGGAGAACATCCTCGGTGGCGAGGACGCCGGCCTGAATAAGGGTTTCGCGCAGATGATGGATGCGCTGGAACTTGGCCGCGTCAATGTGGCGGCGCGCGGCGTCGGGCTCGCGCAACGAGCGCTGGAACTGGCGCTCAAGTACAGCCAGGAGCGCAAGACGTTCGGCAAGGAGATCGCCCAGCACCAGGCGATCCAGTTCAAGCTCGCTGACATGGCGACCCAGGTCGACGCGGCGCGGCTGCTGACCCACCGCGCGGCCCGGATGAAGGACTCGGGCGAGCGCTCGGACATTGAGGCCGGGATGGCGAAACTGTTCGCATCCGAGGCCGGCCGCTTCTGCGCGGAGGAATGCCTCCGGATCCACGGCGGCTATGGCTACTCGAAGGAGTACGAGATCGAGCGGATCTACCGCGACGCGCCGCTGCTGCTGATCGGCGAGGGCACGTCCGAGATCCAGCGCATGGTGATCGGGCGCAAACTGCTCCAACGGCACAAGATTTAGGGCGACGCCGGCGCTGCCCATCACGCTCTGACTCGCCTTGACGCCGGCGGCCTGAGCCACAGCGAAACTTCTCGCGCGGGTTCCCGTTTAACCATTGCAGCTGAGCGCCAGGCGGGGCCAGGCGCCAAAGATCGGAGGAGAGATGTTGCGCGTACGCCTGCTCGTGCTGGTGCTCGGAACCGTGCTCGCCGCCACTGCGGGACGGGCCGCGGCCGCGACGATCACCGTCAACACGACCTTCGACGGCACGGCTCCGAACCAGTGCTCGCTGCGCGAGGCGATCCTGGACGTTGACTCCCCCGGCATCTCGAGCGGCAACTGCGCCCCGGCGGCGTTCGGCGCGAACACGATCGTGCTCGGGTCGGGAACGTTCTCCCTATTCGGTCCGGGGCAGTTGGCGGTCGCTTCGACCGTCACGAGCTTGACGATCACCGGCGCCGGCGAGGGCAGCACGCTGATCGATGCCAGCGGGCTGGCCAATCGAGTCCTCCAGGTCGCCGCCGGCGCGCGGGTCACCGTCAACGGCCTGACGATCAGCGCCGGCCACGCGCCCAACGGGAACACTGGATTGGCGGGGTCCGCGGACGCGCCCGGCGGCGCGGGCGGGGCCGGCGCGAACGGCGGCGCGATCCTCAATCAGGGCGCTCTGACTCTGAACGACGTGGTCGTGACCAACAGCAGCGCGGGCAGCGGCGGTTTCGGCGGGTCAGGCGGCGGATCGCCCAAGGACGCCGCGCTCGCAATCGGCGGTACCGGAGGCCCGGGCGGCGCCGGCGGCGCGATCTATAACACCGGGACGTTGACCCTCGTGGGAGCCACGATCAGCGACAACCGGGCCGGCAACGGCGGTCAGGGCGGACTCGGTGGGCAAGGCCAGGCTGGCAACGGCGGCGCAGGAGGCACCGGTGGCACCGGTGGGGACGGCGGCGGCATCAGCAACAACGGCGGCACCCTGACCGTGGTCGGCAGCACGATCAGCGCCAATGCCGCGGGCACCGGCGGCGTCGGCGGCAACGGCAACCAGGGCAGTGCCACTTCTGGCGCCGGCGGCACCGGTGGCCCTGGGTTCCCCGGCGGGGGCGTGTCGAGCGTTGGCGGCACCGTCTCGGTGACGAACAGCACCTTCGCCTCGAACGTCGCAGGCGCCGGCGGCAGCGGCGGTGGCGGCGGCGTGGGCGGGACCACAAACGGCAACGGTGGCAACGGCGGTAGTGCCGGCGACGGTGGCGGCGCGCGCATCAACAGCCCGGCCAGCGCATTGCTGCTGAACGTCACGATCGCTGCCAACGGCGCCGGCGCGCCCGGCGCGGGCGGACCGGGCGCCACGGCGGGGAGTCCCGGGGCGGGTGGCAGCGCCGGCGGCGTGCTCGCCGCAGGCTCCGCGACGACGCTTCAGAACTCATTGCTGTTCTCAAACGACGGCGGGAACTGCTCCTCACTGATCACCGATGGTGGTCACAACCTGAGCTTCGCCGGCTCGGGATGCCCCGCCACGTTCGCGAGCGCCGACCCCGATCTCGGCTCGCTCCAGGACAACGGCGGGCCCACGAAGACGATCTCGCTGCAGCCGGGCAGCGCCGCGATCGACCGGGTCCCGTCGACCGATGCGGGTTGCCCCGCGACCGACCAGCGGGGCGTGCCGCGCCCGAGCGGCTCGGCATGCGACATCGGCGCCTACGAGGTCGCGCCCCCGCTCGCCCGGACAACCGCGGCCATCAAGGTCACGAACACCGGCGCGACCCTGAATGCGCTCGTGACGCCGAACGCCGGTCCGACGACGGTCACGTTCGACTACGGCACCAGCACGAAATACAGCACCTTCGTGGCCCGTCCCGGAGTGTCCGGCGTGACTCAGGTCGCGATCGCGGCGATCCTCGGCAGGCTGAAGCCGGACACGACGTACCACTACCAGGTGAGGCTGACGACGATGGACGGCACGGCGATCGGCGCCGACCGCACCTTCACGACGACGTCGACCCCGGTGCTGAGCAAGCTCAAGCTCAACCCGTCGCGTTTCGCGACCGATCGGAAGGGGGGCACGACGATCAGCTACACCGACACCGAGGCCGCGACAACCACGTTCGAGATCCTGCGCGGGAGCGGACGCCACCGCAAGACAATCGGCTCGTTCACCCATAAGGACGCCAGAGGCGCCAACGAGTTCCACTTCAGCGGCCACATCGGCGGGCACAAGCTCGCGCCGAGGCGGTACACGCTGCAGGCGACCCCACGCTTCCAGCGGCAATCCGGCGCGCCGGTCAGCGTCGGCTTCATGGTGAAGCCGTAGACTCCTCCGCCTGACTTCGCCCTCGGACACCAAGTCGCTGATCGAGACAGCGGTGACCCGGTTTCTCGCCGAGGTGCCGGCGCTCCAGCCACTGAAGCTGGTCGTATCGCTCGAATTGCGCGGCGGGCGCGACGTCCAGCACTATCGGGTCGAGTTGCCGGGACCGAAGGTGACGAAAGTGGTCGCCGACGACTCGAAGGTCACTCTCCTGGTGCCGCGGGCGCTCTTCAACGAGCTCGCCACGAAGGGTCACATCAGCGACTGGCGGGCGGCGTTCGAGCACGGTGACGCGAAGGCGACCGGGATCGAGCAGGTGCTGAAGCTGATCGTCAACGTGGTCGAGAAGCAGGAGGAGCGCGCGCGGACGCGCAGAGCCCGCGCCTGACGCGCGGAGTGGCGACTTGCTAGGAGGGTCGTAGACGGAGAGCCAGCGGCGTCGACGCACCGCTGGCATCGGTGGCCCTGATGGTCACGTCGAGCCGCCCGCTCTGCCCGGTGCTCACGAGGCCGATCAGTGCATTGGAGCTGACGATCGCGGGGCTCGCGATCAGGACCTGGACGCTCCGGGCACCGCTCTTGAGCGTGATCGTGAGCTTGGTCCGGCTGGTCGCGAGTTTGAACTTCAGGTGGGCGCCTTTCGGCGACCTGACCGAGATCCGCCTGCGGACGAGCCGTGAACTGCGAGACACTGTGAGACCCCGGGGCAGCGCGACCGTCAGCTTCCTGAGGACTGGTGCGTTGGCGCCGGCGGTCAGCGTGAACGCGAGCTGGGCTTGCCCGCGAGCGACACCCGACAGGGACGTGCCCGACGGGCGCGGGAGCCCAGCGATCGTCCAGACGAACGTGACCGTCGTCGAGGTGCTGCCGTCGGCGACCGTGACGGTCACGGACGAGCGGCGGGCGTCGGTTGGCTTGCCGGTGATGACGCCCGTCGAGCGGTTCATCGAGAGGCCGCGCGGGAGCCCGCTCGCGCTGTAGCCGAGTGCGGCGCCGTTGTTAGCGCTCGCGTGGATGGCCAGCCTCGCGGCCGCGCCGACGTGTCCGAGCTGGGCGGCTGGGGTCGCGACGGTCACGACCACGGGCTCGATCACCCAGCTGAAGGTCGTATGGCTGACTAACCCGTCACTGTCCCTGGCGAGCAGGGCCACGGTGTACGTGCCAGCGGTGGTGGGATGGCCCGTGACCACGCCGGTGCTCGCGTTGATCGAGAGGCCGGGCGGCAGGCCGCTTGCGGCGTAGGACACGGTCGCGCCGCCCGCGTCGATCGCCGTGACGGGCTTGCTGACCGCGGTGCCGACCACCGACGCCTGAGGACCCGGGTTGGCGAGCCGCAGGGTCACGTTGCAGAGCTCGGGCGCGAGCGCCGAGGCGATCGGCGTGCCGAGGCCGGTGGCCATGTCGTAGCCCGGGGCGGCGGCGAACTTGCCGCCGTTCGTGTTGGTCATGTCGTTGTTGCCGGAGACGACGTCGTTGAAGTCGCTCGCGTAGGCAGTGCCCGCGGCTCGATACAGCGATGGGTTCGCGAACCCGATCGGCGCGCCGGCGCACGCGGTGGTGTCGTTCGCGAGCGCGATCATCGCGGCCCAGGTCGGAGCGGCGCCGCTCGTGCCGCCGATGCCACCCCAACCGAGCTGATCGGTGGGCGAGCCGTTGCCGTCCCAGTAGACCAGGTAGCCGGTGAACTCGTTTGCGTCCGCTGAGACATCGGGAACCTGGCGACAGGCACCCGATGTCGCTCCGCAAGTCGTGGCCGACGAGCCCGAGTTGATGACGTGCAACGAGGGAGAGGCGTTGGCCTGATAGCTCGGCATCGCCCACAGTGACGAGACGCCGCCGCCGCCCGCGCCGAGCGCGGAGCCGAGGTTCCAGACCGTCTCGTTGCGCGGTGGCCCGATCGTCAGCGTCGTTCCACCGACGCCGGTCACGAATGGCTGCGATGCAGGGTCGTCGACTGCGGCGGCCGTCGATCCGTTCTGCTGGCTGCAGTCCTCGGCACCGCTGTCGCCGGCCGCCGCGACGACCGTCTCTCCCTGAATCGCCGCCTCCTGGAAGAGCGTGCTCTCCGCCTTCGCGTCGGACATCCCCTCAACCGGCTCGCATGCCCCCCAGGAGGTCGAGATCACATTCGCCCTGTCCTGGCTGATGATCGCGTTGTAGGTGTCGTACGGCCCCGAGCCCGGCGCGCCCGAGTCGGAGTTCGGGCCCTGGTAGACGAGCACCGTCGCCTTGGGCGCCATCCCGATCGTCGCGTCGATATCGAGCTCGGTCTCGATGCCGTCGCCGTTGGAGGGGTCCGGCTGCGAGGGCGTCGGCCCTCCGTCGACGCTCACGTAGGACACTGACGCGCTCGTGCCGTAGCAAGCCTGGAAGGCGGACACGTCCGATGGGAAGTTGGACTCGAGCTCGTACAGGGCGATCGTCTGGCCGGCGCCTTCGTTGCCCGCCCCGTACAGCCCGGAGAAGCCGTACGCGGAGGCGATCTGATCGGCGGTGTAGGTGACCGGAAGGTCGGCGGCGGTGGACGATGCGGTCTGACACGGCTGCGGTCCGCCGGTGGCGACATGCGGCCTCCTCGTGCCGCCGGTCGTGCCGCCGCCGGTCGTGCCGCCGCCGGTCGCACCGTCGCCGGTGATGCCGGTGGCTCGTCTGATCGAGCTGACCTGCGGCTGTGGATGTGCGATGTCGCTCAGGCCGATGATCGCCTGCACATCGCCTGCGACGGCGTGATCGAGCAGCGGCGCGCTCGTGTTCACGAACGCGACACCGCCGCCGGTCACCGCGACGCGATCGAACGACGTCGAGAAGGCGCGCGAGAGCGTGCCTGAATCGGCCGTAACCGGAATCGCAAGGTGATTTGCGCTCACCGCTCCCGGGTCAAGTCCCTGGGCGCGGAGGGCCGCCGAGACGGCCGCGATCTGGTTCATCGTCGGCCCGAATCGCTCGGCGAACTGGGCGACCGAGAGGTACTGGTGGTACGCACTCGAGCCAGGCGTCGAGACCGCAGCAGCGTAGGTCTCCAGTGCCAGCGGGTCGCTCGGGGCGAGCGCGACCGTGACCCGCAGGCGGGTCGCTGTCGGCAGCGCGCCAAGCACCTTCGAGCCGGCCGGCCGCAGTGGGGCCGAGCCGATCCGAACCTGCCGGGGCACGGAGTTGGCCGCCAGCGCGGAGGACGACGCTGTCGCCAGCGCGGCCACGAGGACGACCAGCGCGCATAGGGGGACGGCCAGCGCGAGCCGGCGTGGCCGGGGCCTGATCAAGATCGTGTGGCCTCGCCCGCAAGCGTCTCGGCGTCGGTCAGCTGCTGCTCGACGAGCAGCAACCCCGAGTCCCAGAAACCCGGGTCGCTGAGATCGATGCCGACGATCTCGGCCAGCTCCTCGGGGCTGCGGGACCCGCCGGCCGCGAGCAGCTCGAGGTAGCGCGGGACGAACGAGTCGCCCTCCTCGACGTAACGCTGGTAGACCGACAGCGCGAGCAGCTGGCCGTACGCATAGGCGTACACGTAGCCGGGTGTATTGATGAAGTGCGGCACGTAGGACCACCACATCCGATAGCCGTCGGTGATTTCGACCGAGTCGCCGAACAGCTCGGCCTGGGACTCGGTCCACATCTCGCCGATCCGGTCGACCGACAGTTCACCGTCGGTCCGGCGGCCGCTGTGGACGAGGTGCTCGAAGCGATTCATTGCCATCTGGCGGAAGACGGTCGCGATCGCACCGTCAATCCGGTCGGCGAGCAGGCTGAGGCGCGCCTCGGCGTCGCCGGTCGCCTCGAGCATGCGGGCGAACACGAGCGTCTCGCCGAACACGGACGCGGTCTCGGCGAGCGTCAGCGGGGTCGACTGGTGGAACACGCCCTGCGGCCGGGCGAGCGCAGCGTGCAGGCCGTGGCCGAGCTCGTGTGCCATCGTCAGCACGTCGCGGCGCCGGGCGGTGAAGTTGAGCAACACGTAGGGGTGCGCGCTCGGGACGGTGTAGGCGCAGAACGCCCCGCCGCGCTTGTGCGGGCGGACCGGCGCGTCGATCCATTGCTCGTCGAAGAACTGACGGGCGACGGCTCCGGCCTGCGGCGAGAACGACTCGTAGGTGTCGAGCGCGAGCTCGCGGGCCTGTCCGAACGAGAAGCTGATGTCCTCCGGGAGCACGGGTGCGGCGCGGTCATAGTCTGCGATCTTGTCGACCCCGAGCAGCTTGGCCTTGAGCCTGTACCAACGCTGCGGGATGTCGTAGCGCCCGCGCACGGCCTCGATCAGCGCCATCACCGACTCGTCGGATGCCTCGTTCGCCAGGTTTCGGCTCGCGAGCCAGTGTGGGTACGAGCGCAGACGGTCCTCGACCACCTTGTCCTGCACGAGCGTGTTGTAGATGAACGCGCGCGTGCGCAGGCCCGGCTCCAGGGCGGCAGTGACCGCCTCGGCGGCCGCGCGACGGGTCTCGCGCGTGGGGTCCTGAAGGCGGCTGAGCGCGACATCGAGCGTCACCTCGCCGTCGTCGAGCTCGACCCTGAGCGCGGAGACGACCTCGCCGAACAGCCGGTTCCAGGCACTGTTGGACGAAATCGCCTTCTCGGCGAAGATCTTCTCCTCGGGCTCTGAGAGCAGGTGCGGCCGGTAGCGGCGCACGCTGCGTAGGTAGTGCCGGCAGAAGTCCAGACCCGGACCCTCCAGCAGCGCGACGGCGTGATCGTCGTCGAGCGCCGTCCACTCGAGCTCGAAAAACAGCAGCTTTGTCTCGATCTCAGTCGCGCGCTCCTGCATCATCGCCAGCAGCGCTCCGCGCGCCGGATCGGCCGTGTCCGTCGAGAACCGCAGCGACGCGTACGACGCGGCGCGTCCGACCAGGTCATTGATCTCGGCGAGCTCACGCATCGCGCCCTCGAGCCCCGCCGCATCCAGCTCGCCGAGCTTGCCGGCGTATGCGGTCGCGAACGCCGCCGCGCGCTCGTTGGCCTGTTCGAGCTGGCGCTCGACGCCGTGGTCGTAGTCGCCGTCGACAAGCGGGCCGAGATCCCACTCCGTCGCTAGCAGCTCAGGATCGGCCAGGTAGTCGGCGGTGGCGGACATCGACGAGTCAGATTAGCTGCAACTTTGCTCAGGCGCACGCGGCCGGGTTGAGCGGTCCACTGAGCTCGAACACGTCGATCAGCTGGCCGAACGCGCGGTGCTGGTAGATGATGCGCGCCGCGGGATCGGAGACGATCCAGCTCCGCTCGGGCGAGTAGGAGAGCGGCTTCGGATGCCACGGGTCACGCGCCGGCGTGGTGACGACGTAGCGGTAGTGACCGGCGTTGACCGAGGTGCGCCAGGCTGAGCAGGAGCCGATCGGCGTGAACGACCCGTGCGGCCCTCGGGCGGCGATGTACTGAACGACGTTGGAGTCGTCGAGCCCGTTGAGCGGATACGTGAAGAACTCGCCGAACGTGCCGGCGACTCCGACGCGGGCGTGATGGACGTCGCGGAACCGAGCCCACACCCTCGACAGCGCGGAGATGCCGGGCTGGAACGCGTAGCGCCCGTCGAGGTAGTGGCGCTGCCACGGGTAGCCGGCGATCATGAGCGCAGCAAGCAGCGCGCCGCCGCCGGCCAGCAACATACGGCCGGGTGGGCGTCGGGCGGCCACGATCGCGAGCGCGGCCGCGACGGCCGTGACGACGAGCGCGCCCGGCAGGTGCTTCGAGGCCCACAGGTGACCGTTGATCGCCGTCAGGACGAACGCGACCGCCAGCACGGACGCAGTGACTTCGCGGCGGCGTGCGAGCGCCGGTGCGAGCGGCAGGATCGTCAGCGACAGTGCCAGCACGGGGGCCGCGTACCGAAGGTTGAACGCGAACCCGAGCGGGTGGCCGGCCGGTCCGGCGGCGGTCTCGGGGGTCACCAGGTACGCGAGCAGCGAGGCGAGCGCCACCAGCCCCAGCGCGCGGACCGTGCGATCGGGTGTGCGGTCGGCGGAGGGCGCGAGACACAGCAGCGGCACGACGATCACGGAGGCGAGGATCAGCGGCCACCATGGTCCGAGGCCCGACAACAGGCCGGGTCCGAACACGTGCGTCCAGATGTGAGCGTCGGTCGCGTAGTGGGCGACCGAGAACCCGGTGTTCTGCTGCAGCGGCGCCGCCGGCGTCGCGAGCACGCCGAGGCTCGTCCACGGCAGCGGATTGCCGACGGCGAACAGGTTGCGGGCGTACCAGTAGCCGCCCGCGAGCAACAGCGGCACGAGCCACGCCACCGCCCCGGCCCGTCGGCGCCCGGCCGGCGTAAGCACCACCGCGGCGACCGTCAACGCCGCCACCGGTGCCAGCAGGCTGAGCTTGGTCGCGACCGCAAGGCCCGCGGCGACGGCCGCCAGCACGATCGCGGCGCGGCTGCCCTCGGCGTTGACGAACAGGGCGACGGCCGCCAGCAGGAAGAACACGCCGACGACGTCGTTCGCGGCGCTGCCGGCCTGCGAGGAGATCAGCGTCGGGGTCACGAACGCGACCGCGCTGCCGAGCAGCGTCACGGGCCCGAGATCGCGCGGGCGTCCGATGCAGTAGGCCGCGAGCATCGAGAGCCCGAGCCAGACCAGGTTCAGCATCGGCGACAACGTGTCGCGTCCGAGCAGCACGATTCCGATCCCGTGCAGGAGCTCGGACGTCGCCGGGTAGAACTGCGACAGGTACTCGACGTCCGTGAAGCGCAGGTGCGTGATCTGGCCGCTGTGCGCGAACGAGGCGGCCCACGGCAGGTGGTACCACAGAGAGTCGAAGCCGCGGATGCCGTGGTCGAAGGACTCGAGGGTCGGCGCGGTCCACGCGGCCGTCACGACCGCGGCGCCCGCGAGGCCGAGCCAGAACAGCGGACCGCGAGCCGCGCGCGGGGCCCGAGCCGCTTGCGTCGATGCGAAGCTCCGGGTCGTCCCCGCGGCGATCGCCGCCGTGGCGAGGACGAGCGGCCCGAGCGCCAGCCATCCGAGCGCGCCGAGGATCTCCGCGACCACGACCACCGACGCCACGCCGATGATCGACTCCGCCAGCCGCGCCGGGGCCCCGGACCAATCGGGCAGGTAGTGGGCCCTCAATCGGCGCGCGGTGAGCGCGGCGGACGCGATGACGATCAGCAGCGCGGCGACGCCCAGCGCGTAACGGCCGACAGTCACTGGGCTACGCTAGAGATGCATCCCATGACCGCGGGAAGAGTAGTAGTGGTGGTGGCGCTGGCCGCCGGCGCATTGACTGGCTGTGGCGGCAACGCCGGCACCCGAACGCCGTCGCTCGGCAGCCTGCCGCTCACATCGGGGAGCCGAATCGTCGCGCAGGCGCGCCAGTGCGACGTCGGTGCGAACGCGTATTGCGCGATCGAGCTCGTGGTCGTCAATCCGAGCTACCGGGACTCGTGGGCACTCGTGGCGGGCGAGCGCAGAAGCCTCGCCGGACACGGCTGGACGGCCGACCACGCAAACAACGGCGACGAGAAGGCGGCGAGCTCGCCGGGCGACAAGCTGCGGGTCACGTACGCGACCGCTTACGGGGATCTGAAGGACATCGAGCTCGGATGGATCATGCGGTCGCACACGATCTCGCTTGCGCTGAGCCGGGAGCTGTTCGCGCGGTCCCCGACGATGTCGCTGATGCTCGAGGCGGGGTCCTAGGAGCCGGAGACGCCGATGTCCGACAGCGTCAGCTTCAGGTCCGGCCCGACGGCGAGCGCTCTCTGACCTGCGAGCAGATCTCGCAGATCGTCGCCGACCAGCTCACGCCGCCACCCGGACAGGGTCCGGACCTCGGGTTCGGGCTCCTTCCGGCGAGCTGCGGAGACGATCACTTCGAGTTCGGCGCGGGAGGCGATCAGCTCGTAGGCGAGTCCGGCCGTCAGCGAGCGGGCGCGGAGCAGCGCCTCCGCGAGTGCGATCAGCGGTGCGTCACTGGGATCCGAGCGCCCGTGTGCCTGCTCGCGGGGGATCGGCGGCGCCTCGCGGCCCTCGGCGACGACCGCGACGATCGCCGCGCCGCGCCGCTTGATCCCCGAGGGATGGATGCCGCGAATCTGCTCGAGCGCGCGGACATCGGAGGGCTGGCGCTTGGCGATCTCGACCAGCGTCGGATCGGCGAGCACCGAGCCGACCGGACGGTCCTCGCTCGAGGCGGTGCGCTCGCGCCACGCAGCCAGCACGCGGGCGACGGCGCGCGCGCGTGGATCGAGCTGCCCGATCCGCGGCAAGCGCTCCCATGCGGTCTCGGGGTCACGCTCGTCGGTCGCTGACTCGAGCCGGCGGCACTCCTCGCGGGCCCAATCCAGCCGGCCGGTGCTCGTCAGCCGGCGCTGCAACTCGTCGGACAGCTCGAGCAGATGAACGACGTCCTCGGCCGCGTAGCTGAGCTGCTCGTCGGTCAGCGGGCGCGCGTCCCAGCGCGTGAAGCTCGCGGTCTTACCGACCCGGCGACCGAGGATCGAGCCGAGCAGGTTGCCGTAGCCCGTCTGCGCTCCGGCGCCGGCAAACCCGGCAGCGACCTGCGTGTCGAACACGTTCGTCAGCTCGGTGTTCCAGGCGCGGCGGAGGATCGCCACGTCCTGGCGGCCGGCGTGGAGGATCACCTCGACCGCCGGATCGGCCAGCAGCTCCGCGAGCGGCGCGACGTCGTCGTCGGCGTGCGCCAGCGAATCGATCAGGACGATCTTCGGCGTGTCCCCACCGTCGGGGTCGTCGACCCCGACCTGGACGAGGCACAGCAGCGCGCGGTAGCGCCCCTCGGACATGAACTCGGTGTCGATTCCGAGTCGCCCACTCGCGGCGGCGGCGCTCGCCACCGCGGCGATGTCGTCCGTCGTCGCAAGGGCGATTCGTCCCTCGCGGTCACGTCTATGCCCGCTGCTCTTGGTCGTCATCCCACCCACACCCCAGTAAGCATTCGCCTACCAGACAGACTGTAAGGGAGCGGCCCGTGTTTCGGCAAGCCGACGGCATCCTGGGTCTTCTAAACCGACCCCCGTGGTAGGATTTACACCGAGATGATCTTCTCGTCCAAGGCTGAGTACGGCGTGCGGCTGATGGTCGAGCTCGGGCGCCAGACGCCCGAGCAGCCGACGAGCTTGAAAGCGATCGCCGACGCCGAGGGGTTGCCGCTGGCGTACCTCGAGCAGGTGGTCGCGCGGCTGCGCAAGGCGGGGCTCGTGATGAGCGCGCGCGGCGCGCACGGCGGCTACTGGCTCGCCCGGCCGGCGGATGAGATCTCGATGGACGAAGTGGTTCAGGCGCTCGAGGGTTCGATCGCGCCGATGGAGTGCTTCGTCCACGACCACACCGAGCGCGTGCTGTGCTCGCACGAGCCCGATGCCGGGCGCGGCTGCGCGACAAAACTTCTGTGGACGCGCGTGCAGGGCGGGATCATCCGCTCGCTGCAGACGACCACGCTCGCTGAGCTGGTCGAGTTCTCGCGGCGCACCGAGCGCGTCCCCGCATAGAGAGAAAGAGTGAGATGGCTGATCTAGAGATTCGAAACCTTCACGTCCGCGCGGGCGACAAGGAGATTTTGCGTGGCCTCGAGCTGGCCGTCGACAAGGGCCAGATTCACGCGCTGATGGGGCCCAACGGGTCCGGCAAGTCGACACTCGCGAACGCGATCATGGGACATCCGGGTCTCGAGGTGACGGACGGCCAGATCCTGTTCAAGGGTGAGGACATCACCGACACCGCGCCCGACGAGCGCGCCCGCATGGGACTGTTCATGGCGTTCCAGTATCCGGTCGCGGTGCCGGGTGTGACTGTCACCAAGTACCTGCGGACGGTGATCAACGCCCACCGCGAAGCGCGCGGTGAGGAGCCGATCCCGTTGAAGGAGTTCCGCGAGACGGTGACCGCGGCGATGAAGCTCGTCAACGTGCCGACCGAATTCTCGAGCCGGTATCTGAACGAGGGCTTCTCCGGTGGTGAGAAGAAGCGGATGGAGATCCTCCAGCTCGCGCTCCAGAAGCCGGGGATGGCGATCCTCGACGAGACCGACTCGGGCCTCGACATCGACGCTCTGCGGGTGGTCGCGAACGGAGTCAACGCCGTCGCGGGCCCGGACATGGGCGTCCTGATCATCACCCACTACCAGCGGATCCTGCACCTCGTGCAGCCGAGCCACGTCCACGTCATGTACCAGGGCCGGATCGTCCGGGAGGGCGGCCCCGAGCTGGTCGACGAGCTCGAGGCGAAGGGCTACGGGTGGATCACCGACCAGATCGAGGCGGCCGCGTGAGCACGACCGCTGCGCTACAGGACCTCGCGGCCGAGTTCCCCGTCCTCAGCCGGGATCCCCGACTGGTCTACCTGGACAGCTCGGCCACGTCGCAGACCCCGATGCCGGTGATCGACGCGATGACCCGGTACTACACGGAGTCGCGCGCCTCGATCCACCGCGGTGTGTACCCGCTCGCGGTGCAGGCGACGGATCTGTACGAGGGCGCCCGGGGGCGGATCGCCGAGTGGCTCGGCTCCACCCCGGAGGAGACGATCTTCACGTCCAACGCAACCGCGGCGATCAACTTGGTCGCTTACACGTGGGGCCGGGTGAACGTGCAGCGCGGCGATCTCGTCGTGCTGACCGAGATGGAGCATCACTCCAATATCGTCCCGTGGCAGATCCTGTGCCAGGACCGCGAGGCCGAGCTCGCCTACGTGCCGGTGCTCGACGACGGGCAGCTCGATCTCGACGCGCTCGACGCGCTGCTCGAACGCGGCCCGCGGCTGGTGTCTTTCGTTCACGTCTCGAACGTGCTCGGCACGATCAACCCTGCCGCCGAGATCGTCCGGCGGGCCCGGGAGGCGGGCGCAGTGACCGTGATCGACGGGACGCAGGCGGTGCCACAGATGGCCGTCGATCTGCGCGCTATCGACGCGGACTTCTACGCCTGGACCGGCCACAAGGCGTACGGGCCGACCGGGATCGGCGTGCTGCACGGACGTCGCGAGCTGCTCGAGGAGATGCCGCCGTTCATCGGCGGCGGTCACATGATCCGCACCGTCGCGGCGAACGAGTCGACCTGGACCGACCTGCCGTGGAAGTTCGAGGCCGGAACGTCGCAGGTCGCCGAGGCGATCGGGCTCGGGGCCGCGGTCGACTGGATCCAGGCGCTCGGGATCGAGACGATTCGGGGCCATGAGCTTTCGCTCGTCGACGATGCACTGGCGCGGCTGAGCGAAGAGGTTCCGGGGCTGAGCATTCACGGCCCGGCGCTCGCGGCCGATCGCGGGTCGCTGATCTCCTTCTCGCTTGACGGAGCGCACCCGCACGACATCGGCGAGATTCTCGGGCGCGATGGCGTGTGCGTGCGTGCCGGCCACCACTGCGCGCAGCCGCTGATGCGCCGGCTCGGCGAATCGGCGACCACGCGGGCGTCGTTCGCCGTGCACAACACAAACGAGGACATCGACCGGCTGATCGCCGGGCTGCACGAAGTGCGCCGCATCCTCCAGCTATAGGTATAGGACGATGGACGATCTGTATCGCGAAAACATCCTCGACCACTACAAGCACCCCCATAACTGGGGCGAGCTCGAGCAGGCCGATCTCGAGTTCCACGACCTGAACCCGTTGTGCGGCGACGAGCTGAAGGTCCAGCTGGTGGTCGGCGATGGCGGCCGGATCGAGGACGTGCGCTTCTCCGGCCACGGCTGCGCGATCTCGCAGGCCGCGGCGTCGATGACCTCGGACGAGGTCAAGGGGATGCCGATCGAGGAGCTATTGACGCTCGATCGCTCGTTCGTGCTCGACCTGCTCGGGATCGATATCTCCGCGACGCGGATGAAGTGCGCGCTGCTCTCGCTGAAGGTGCTTAAGGGTGCGTCACTTGGGCACGAGGTCGGCTGGGAGCCCGAGACCCCCGAAAGCGACGCAGGCGAGCGCGGCGAGGCCGCGTAGCGTCCGCGCGGGCGCGGGTCTGCAACAGCTCGAGCAGGTCGGCCGTGCGGACAAATGGGTCGGCGATCGCGGCGCCGTCGCGCAGTGACAGCGCGGCGCGGAGCTGACCGTCGACCTCGGCGATCAGGAGCGGCTCCGCCGGGACGTCGACCGAGCTATCGAGCGCGGCGAGCCGCATCAGTGTGAGCTGGTCGTCCGCGTATGCGCGCCGGATCGTGATTTCGGGGTGGGGAGCGTTCATGCACTGGAAGATGGCGAGTCGCAGGCATAATTTCAAATATGGATTGGGCTGATCAGGTATAACTTGAAGTCATGCTCGACCTGAGGCGTATCCACGTGCTGTGCGAGGTCGCCCGGCATGGTTCGTTCTCGGCCGCGGCCGAGGCGCTCGGCTATACCCAGCCCGCCGTCTCACGCCAGATCGCGACGCTCGAGGCGGAGACGGGCGCGATGCTGGTACGCCGCGTCCCCCAGGGCGCCGTGCTGACCGACGCGGGGCGGCTGCTCGTCGAACGCGGGGAGGCGATCATGGCGCGGATCGACGAGGCGGAGTCCGAGTTGCACGCGCTGCTCGGGCTCGGTGGCGGCCGGCTGCGGGTCGCGTCGTTCGCGTCGGCCGCGTCTTCGATCGTCCCGCTCGCGATCGCCAAGTTCCGTGAGCGCCATCCGGCCGTTGAGCTCAGCATCGCGATGGCCGATCCGGTCGACTCGCTGCCGCGGCTGCGCGCAGGCGAGCTCGACATGGCGCTGTCGCACGACCCGGAATGGCTCTCGCAGAGCGTGACCGGGATCGAGTTCGTGCATCTCTTCGACGACCCGATGTACGTCGCGCTCCCATCCGGTCATCCACTGGTCGATGCGCCGAAGTTAGACCTCACGTGCTTCGCGCAGGAGCCATGGATGCTCGGCACTACGACCTCGTGTCCCGACTCGCGCCTGTTCCTGCGCGCGTGCCTGGCGGCCGGGTTCGAGCCGAAGATCGCGTTCCAGAACGACGACTACGCGGCGGTGCTCGGGTTCGTCGCCGCGGGGGTCGGCGTCGCGCTGATCCCCGACATGGCCGCTCGCGGGATCCGCCACGACGTGGTGATCCGCGAGCTCGAGCCGGCTCCGCCGCCGCGGCCGATCATGGTGGCTGTGCCATCGGGCTATCGCTCGCCGGCGGTCCAGGCGATGATCTCGGTGCTACACGAGGTCGGCGCGGAATGGGTGGCCGGCCGGACGTGCCGGGCCACCGCAATTGCGGCCTGATCCCGGCGCGCCGCCTACGTCGTGCCCGCATTCCCGAGCAGGAACACGATGTCGACCGAGGCGTCGACCTCCTCGCGGCCGGGCAGAACGGGTGCGGACGGGAGCTTGGGCGCGCTGGGCGCCGAGCCGGACGCCGACGTCGTGGGCACGCCGGTCAGCCCAGGGTCGAGATCGATCGACTGCACGCCGACGATCTGCAGCCCGAGCGCCGTCGCGGCCGCTTGCGCCCGTTGATGGGCGTCGCTGACCGCCGCCGCCTCGGCCTGCGCCATCCCGGTGGACGGGTTCGTGAAGCCGAAGTTCGGGCCGGCGAAGCTGGTGGCGCCGTCGTGAGACGCGGTCGCGAACAGCTGCGACAGAAGCTTGATCGCGGTCGTCGTCACGGTCAGGTCGACCTCGACGGCGTAGACGATGCGATGCCGGTGCTGGCGGAGCCGGACGGTCGAGGTCGAGAGCGTCTCGTTCGAGGTCTGGATCGCGGGCCGCGGGATCCCGAGGTGGAGCAGGCCCGAGATGATCCTGTTGACGACGCGGTCGGTCCTCTGGCTCGCCAGCGGGCGCGCGGAGGCCTGGCGGTTGACCGAGATCGTCACCGTCGCCAGATCTGGGGTCACGAACACGGTCCCGTTCCCGATCACGTGGAGCGTCGCCGTGCCACTCTGCGAGCTGGGCGGCGGACTCTGGGCTGCCGAGACGGCCGGACTGAGGGCCGCCAGGATGGCCACCACCAGCGACGGGACCAGTTTGAACCTTGCGTGCACCATGTGTGCTCCTCTCGGGCGGGTCTGTCAGCCCGCCACCGCGTTGAACGATCCACCGGTACTACGCACGACATCCTCGTCCATTTCGCGCGCCCGACTATGATTCGATGCCAAATCCGATCCATTCGCTAGGATTTAGCTACGTGCCGCAAGTGATCGAAGTCTGTCCGTTGAACGAGCTCCCGCCGGGGGCTATGCGCCTGGTCGAATGGGAGGACCTCGAGATCGGCGTGTTCAACTGTGCCGGCACGGTTTATGCGATCGAGGATCGCTGTTCGCACGACGACGGGACGCTCGTCGAAGGCGAGCTCGACCAGGAGGCGTGCACGATCGAGTGCCCGCGGCACGGATCGCTATTCGACTTGAAGACGGGTAAGCCGCTGACGCTGCCCGCGTACATCCCGGTGGACACGTTTCCGGTGGTCATCGAGCAAGACACGATCAAGGTGGAGGTGGAGTAATGGCTCTGACCGAGAACGAGCAGCTCGCGGGGATCAACGCCGACTACACGGAGCGCTACGGCTTCCACGACGCCGAGAACTACCTGTACAAGGCCGAGAAGGGGCTCACGCGTCAGACCGTCGAGATGATCTCGGACTTCAAGTCCGAGCCGCAGTGGATGCGTGACTTCCGGCTCAAGGCGTACGAGCACTTCCTCGCGCGGCCGCAGCCGACCTGGGGCTCGCCGATGCTGGCCGAGGTCGACTACGACGACATCCGTTACTTCGTC
This sequence comes from uncultured Solirubrobacteraceae bacterium, assembly GCA_963712675.1. GTDB lineage: Bacteria > Actinomycetota > Thermoleophilia > Solirubrobacterales > Solirubrobacteraceae > Palsa-465. The sequence goes on along the minus strand of CAVQJF010000005.1, from coordinate 82,299 downwards.
CGCGCCTCAGAGCGCGCCGAGCGCTCGTGGGACGACGTGCCGGAGGACGTGAAGAAGACGTTCGACCGGCTCGGGATCCCAGAGGCCGAGCGGAAGTTCCTGTCCGGCGTCGGCGCTCAGTACGAGTCCGAATCCGTCTACCACCAGGTCAACGAGCAGCTCGCCGCCCAAGGCGTGATCTTCATGGATATGGACACCGCGCTGCGCGAGCACGAGGACCTCGTGCACGAGTACTTCGCGACGATCATCCCGCCGAACGACAACAAGCTCGCGGCGCTGAACAGCTCCGTCTGGTCGGGCGGCTCGTTCGTGTACGTGCCCCCGGGCGTGCATGTCGAGATGCCGCTGCAGGCCTACTTCCGGATCAACACCGAGTCGATGGGCCAGTTCGAGCGCACGCTGATCATCGCCGACGAGGGCTCATACGTGCACTACGTCGAGGGCTGCACGGCACCGACGTACTCGTCGAGCTCGCTGCACTCCGCCGTGGTTGAACTGATCGCCAAGAAGGGCGCCCGGATCCGCTACACGACGGTCCAGAACTGGTCGACCAACGTGTTCAACCTCGTCACCAAGCGCGCGGTCGCGCACGAGGATGCGACCGTCGAGTGGGTCGACTGCAACCTCGGTTCGAAGCTGACGATGAAGTTCCCGAGCGTGTATCTGCTCGGTGAACGCGCGCACGGCGAGATCCTCTCGATCGCGTTCGCGGGCGCCGGCCAGCACCAGGACGCAGGCGGCAAGATCATCCACGCCGCTCCGAACACGACCTCGAACATCTTCGCCAAGTCGATCTCGAAGGACGGCGGGCGCGGTTCCTATCGCGGACTGCTCGAGGTGGCCAAGGGCGCTCACGGCTCGAAGTCGAAGGTCGTGTGCGACGCGCTGCTGCTCGACGACCACTCGCGCTCCGACACCTACCCGACGATCAGGATCGGCGAGGACGACGTCAACGTCGCCCACGAGGCGACGGTCTCGAAGGTCGGTGAGGACCAGCTGTTCTACCTGATGACCCACGGGATCTCCGAGGAGGAGGCAGGCAAGCTGATCGTGAATGGCTTCATCGAGCCGATCACGAAGGAGCTCCCGATGGAGTACGCGGTCGAGATGAACCGGCTGATCGAGCTGCAGATGGAGGGTTCGATTGGCTAGCGCGACGGTGGACCTGCCTCAGTTCAAGGGTCGCGCCGGCTGGGAGTTCACCGATATCTCCGCGCTGGATTTGGAGGCATACGAAGGCGCGCTGGCCGACGACGACGCCGTCGTCGACGCGCCGATGTTCGCGCTGCCGGCCGCCAAGCTGCCCGACGGCGTGATCGTCGCCTCGATCGATGAGGCGGCGAGCGACCCGCGATTCGGGTCGCTGCTCTCCGGTGATGACGACGTATTCGTCGCGCTCAACGACGCGGGCCCCCGCAACGGGGCGTTCGTGTACGTGCCGCGCGGCGTGGTCGTGACCGACCCGATCTCGCTGACGGCGGTGCAGTCGCAGACCGGGACGCTTGCCAACCGTCGGACGCTGATCGTGCTCGAGGAGGGCGCCCAGGTCGAGGTGTGGGAGCAGTACCTGTCGGCGACGCCCGAGATCGATGGCGTCTTCAACGTTGTCACCGAGCTGGTCGTCGGCGCCAACGCGCACCTGCGATACGTGTGCGGTCAGGACCTGTCGGAGCGTTCGTGGATCTTCGGTGCTCAGCGCGCGGAGGTCGGCCGCGACGCCTCGCTCGACTGGGTCGCGCTCGGCTTCGGCTCGACCGGAGGCCATGTCCGGATGGAGACTAGGCTCGCCGGCGAAGGCGCGGACGCCCGGGTGACCGGGGCGTACGCCAGCCACGGCCGCCAGCACATCGACTTCGACACGACGCAGGAGCACTCGGCGCCCAACACGACCTCGGACCTCGCGTTCCGCGGCGTGCTCCAGGGCCGCTCGACGGCGGTCTGGAAGGGCAACATCATCGTCGACCCTGGCGCGCAGAAGACCGACGCCTTCCAGGAGTCGCGCAACCTCCTGATCTCAAAGCGCGCCCATGCCGACTCGATCCCGGGCCTCGAGATCCAGGCCAACGACGTGCGCTGCACACACGCCGCTGCGATCGCGCAGGTCGACCCCGAGCAGGTCTACTACCTGCGCTCGCACGGCCTGCCCGAACCGGCCGCCAAGCGGCTCGTGATCGAGGGTTTCCTCGCGGCGCTGGTCGAGCGGTTCGAGGAGGGTCCCGTGCGCGACGTGCTCGGCGACGCGCTCGAGCGGCGGCTCAACGCGATCCTCAGCGAGTAGCTTCCGCGACGCCGAGGAACCGCTCGCACAGAGCGCGTCCGAGCTCGTTCCAGCCCGCGATTCGCTCGCGGGTGGCCGCGCGTAGGGCGTCAACGTCGAGCTCCATCCGGACGGCGTCCTCGTCGCTTCCGTAATCGTCTAGCCACGTCTCGAAGTCGGTCAGCATCACCTCCGCGTGGAACTGGATTCCCCACGCAGTGGCTCCGAGGCGGTAGGCCTGGAGGCAGGTTGCGCTGCGGGCGAGCGCCGTCGCACCCGGGGGCAGCTCGAACTCGTAGCTGTGCCACTCGAGTGCCTCGAACCCGGGCGCCAGCGCGCCGAGCAGCGGATCTGCGGCCGCGCTAGCCGTCGTCTCGACGGCGTACCAGCCGATCTCCGGCTCGCGTGCGCGGCCCACGGTGGCGCCGGCGGCACGTGCCACCAGCTGCGCTCCGAGGCACACTCCGAGCAGCGGCGTGCCGTGCGCGAGCAGCTCGGAGAGCAGCGCCGTCTCGTTCGCAAGCCACGCGTGTTGCTGGTCCTGATCGGGATGGGCCGCGCCGCCGAACGTGAGCACCGCGTCGTAATCGCGGGGAGCGAGCGGCGGCGCGTTGCCGTTCGGGGGCGTCCAGACGTGGAGCTCGGCGCCGCTACCGCGGATCGCCTCGGCGAACACTCCTGCGCCGGCATCGGCCTGGTGGACGCTGGCGAGGACGCGCACGACGCGAGTGTCGCAGGGCGGGCCGGGCCGGCCAGTGCCGCGTCCCCGCCACGCGATTAGGATCAGCCGGATAGGGGTAGATCGCGGCTCGAAGTGGATCGTGAATTCACCCGCCGTCAAGTTCTCCGAGCCGGCGCCGCCGGCGGCGCGACGCTCGGCGCCTCGGCGCTGCTCGGGAACACGCTGATCCAGAAGGCGCTCGCGAACCCGCCCAAGTGCGGGAGCCTCACGGACATCCAGCACGTGGTGATCCTGGTCCAGGAGAACCGGTCGTTCGACCATTACTTCGGCTCGTATCGCGGCGTCGCGGGCTTCGCCGATCCGAGTGCGCTGACGCTCAACGACGGCAGCGGGCTCAAGGTGTTCGCGCAGCCCGGCTACCCGGGCGGGTTCGACGGCGACCATCTGTATCCGTTCCATCTCGACTCGTTCCACAACGGCGAGTGCACCAACGACATCAACCACAGCTGGGGCCCGCAGCACACCTATTGGGATCACGGCGCGATGGACGGATTCGTCAGAGGTCATCTCGCGGTCGACGGGAGCGCAAACGGGCCGCTGACGATGGGCTACTACACGCGCGCGGACCTGTCGTTCTACTACGCGCTCGCCGACGCGTTCACGATCTGTGATCACTACTCGTGCTCGGTGATCGGCCCGACCGACCCGAACCGCCTGTACACGATGTCGGCGTGGCTCGATCCGGCAGGGGTCGCGGGTGGACCGATCCTGTCGACGAGCTCGACGCGCGTCGAGCGGTTCGGGACGCTGAGTTGGACGACGATGCCCGAGCAGCTGCAGGCGCGCGGGATCAGCTGGAAGGTCTACGGAAACCCCGATGGCAACTTCGGCGACAACGTGTTGCCTTATTTCAAGCAGTACCAGACCAATCCGACGCTCGCGGCCAACGCGCTGACGCCGACGTATCCGGGCGACTTCCAGGCCGACGTGGCCGCCGGAACGCTGCCGCAGGTCTCGTGGGTGCTGGCGCCGCTGATCTCCTCGGAGCACTCGCCCGCACCGACGGAGTTCGGTGAGCTCGTCACCGCGAACGTGCTGAACACGCTCGTGTCGAACCCGTCCGTGTGGGCGAAGACCGCCCTGTTCGTGACCTACGACGAGAACGGCGGGTACTTCGACCACGTCCCGCCGACGGTCGCGCCGGCCGGGACCGCGGGCGAGTACCTGACCGCGAACCCGCTGCCGAGCGACGCGTCGGGCGTGGCCGGCCCGATCGGCCTGGGCTTCCGCGTGCCGATGCTCGTCGTCTCGCCGTTCGCGCGCGGCGGCCTCGTCTGCCACAACGTCTTCGACCACACCTCGACGCTGCGCTTCCTGGAGACGCGGTTCGGCGCCGAGGTCCCGAACCTGTCGGCATGGCGGCGCTCGGTCACCGGCGACCTGACGACGGCGTTCAACTTCGTCAAGGTCGACCCGTCCGTGCCGTCCCTGCCGCAGCCCTCGCCAGCCGACCCGAGGGTGCTGCTCAGCACGTGTGCCACCAGTGCGCCGATCGACCTCGCGACCAGCAACACGAACAGCTACGCGCAGATCGAGGACACGCTCGTCGCCACCTACCCGGTGACGGTCAACTCGGCCGCGCCGCCACAGGAACCCGGCAGCGCGCCGGCCCCGAGCGGGCCGGTCCGATGCACGGTGTGACCGCCGAGCCCTCTGGTCAGCTCGCGGCTACGGGTTCGACGGGTTCGCCACCAGTTGCGGTCCCGTCTGCGGGTTGCGGCTAAACGTCTCGCCCTTGGGCAGGCGCGCGCGGCCGTGGAACGTCGGTCCCTGATCCCCGGGGGTGTGCGGGTCGATCGCGAGGTTGCGGTGCTGGGGATCGAAGGAGTTGAGCTGCTTCGGGTAGCCGCGCTGCCCGGTCTCGCAGTCGGCGTTGCCGGCGTTGTCGATCGCGGCGCCGTAGTTCTGGCTGTGCAGGAACTCGTTGCCTCCGACGCCGTTGGCCGGGCCGGTCGCCCCCTGCGTGCCGACGTTGTTGAGCTCCGCCGAATTGGCGAGCATCAGCAACACGCGTTGGGCGAAGCCGAAGCTGGTCGCCTCTGAGAGATGCTCGGAGAGGTAGGTCCACCAGTAGTTCCAGTCGTCGCAGACGGTCTGGTAGGGACCGAGGTAACGGATCATCGGGTTCAACGTCCCGACGGTGGCGACGAGCGCGTTCAGCGCGAGGTTGGTCCCCGGCGCCTGAGCGAGCGTCCGCAGCGCGACCATCACTCGCTGCAGCCGCGAGTTCAATGCCGGTGTGCGCCTGAGCGTTCGCGTGCCGATCTCGATCGCCGGATTCACATCCGGCAACGCGGCCTTCAGCTCCGCGGTCGCCGGCGTCAGGCTCCGCCCCAGCGACGCGAAATCGACCAGGAACGGCTGCTGCACCTTGAGCGAAGCGGTCGACACGCTCAACGTCGACGGCGACTTCGCGATCGTCGCCTCCAACGCCTGCGGATCGCGCGAGAACGCCTCGAACGTCGTCGCCATATCCGTGAACAACCGAGCATTGACGTCCGCGACCGGCGCCACGACACGCATGAACGTGTCAAGCGACGTCAACAACCGCGTCAACTGCGTCGGCGGCGCCGACAGATACGCAGCCACCGGCCGCAGATACTGCAGCAGCGCAGGCAAGCTCGCGAGCGTGTCGTTCAACGACGACCCCCGACCCGTGAGCGTATCCCCGAACCCGACCAGATCCTGCTGCACGGCGCTCCGCGTGCGCGGGTCGAACGTGTCGAACACCTGGTCGATCTGGACCGGCACGGTCGTCTGCGAAACCGGCATCGTGCCGCCGTCGGCGAAGTCCCGCTGGGACGTCCCCTTGATCAGGTCCAGGAACTTGAACCCGAGCACGGACTTCGAGTAGACCGTCGCACGCGAGTCCACCGGGACGCGTCCATCCGCCTCTCGCAACTTCAGCGTCAGCCGAGCCCCGAGCGTGCCGTTCGCGAACCGCGCCGGCGCCATCGCCGAGATCATCCCGACCAGATACCCGCCCTCGCGGACATCGTTGCCGACGCGCAGGTTGGCGCCGTCGGTGAGATCGACCTTCAGCTGGCGGGTCGGCACGAACGGCAGCCCGGCATTGGAGTTGTAGGCGAGGAACACCGCTACCAGCAGCGCGAGCACGGTGACCGCCCCGACGAGCACCGGGTTCGCGAACGTGCTGCGCCTGGTCCCGGCCTGGGCGGCGATGACGCTCGCCTGCTCGGCTGCGGGCTCTTGCTCGTCGAGGAGCTGCTCGAGCTCGAGCGGCACCCGCTCGGTGCCACGCTCATCGACGCGCCGCCACGCCTCGGTGGCGCCGTCCCAGTCGCCGTGCGCAGACAGCAGCAAGCCGAGCCGGAACGTTCCGTTCGCGTCGCCGCGCTCGTCGGCGCGGCGGTACGCATCCTCCGCGCCGGCGAGGTCGCCGCGTCGCTCGCGCAGCAGGCCGACGGCCGCGGCGGCCGCGCCATCGCCGGCGTCGTCGGCGCGGCGGTAGGCGTCCTCCGCGCCCTGCCAGTCCCCGTCGCGCGCCAGCCGATTCCCGAGCTCGAAGGGGGCGGCGCTCTCCACACCACGAGGCTATACCTCTGCGTTTGCGGACTCGACCCGAGTGATCAAGTTCACACAGCGGCGATGCCACCCGCCCGTGGGCGTACGATGCGCCCGGTTATGGCGCGCGGCACGCCACCACTGATTCCCCTCGGCTACGGCAAGTTCGTACGTGCCGACCGCGTGTACGCGCTCGTCCCGCTTGAGGGACCCGACCGCGGCGACGGCCGCCGGACACTCGTTCACGTCGAGGGGATCGACGCGCCGATCGTCGCCTCGCGATCGGAGACCGCGATCGCGGAGGATCTGGCGGCCGCGCTCGATCACCAGTCGCCGCGGGGCCGGCGCGGGGGGTCTGGGTTCCCGGGCCAGGAACCTCTGTTTTAGTGGCAGTGGCGCCGCAGATCGTGTTGCTGCGCGGGATCAACATCGGCCCGCGCAACCGGATCGCGATGCCGACGCTGCGCGAGCTGCTCACCGATGCCGGTTTCGAGGACGTGCGCACGTACGTGCAGAGCGGCAACATCGTGCTGCGCTCGAAGCTGAAGCCGGCGAAGCTCGAGCAGGAGTGCGAGCGCATGATCAAAGCTGAGTTCGGCCTCGAGATCCCGGTCGTCGTGCGCACGCGTGCCGAACTTGCCGCGGTCGTCAAGCGCAACCCGCTCGCCAAGGTGGCCGAGAACCACAAGCGCTACCAGGTCAGCTTCCTGTCGGCCCCGCTCGCGCCGGAGGTGGTCGACAAGCTCACCGCAGCCGTGGTGGCTCCAGAGCAGGTCGTCTTCGATGGCCGCGAGATCTACTCGTGGCACGCGGAGGGGGTCGCGCGCTCGAAGCTGTGGAACGCGGTCGCGTCCAAGGGGCTCGGGGTCAAGGCCACTGCCCGCAACTGGACTACGGTCACGACGCTGCTCGAGATGGCCGACGGCTAGGCCGTCACACCAGCAGGCCGCGCTGAAGCACGACGTCGAGCTGCGCGTACGCCTGGTCGATATCGACGGCGTCGGGTGCCAGCAGCCATTCGAGCGCGATCCCTCGCAGCGCGCCGATGATCACCGTCGCAACCGCGTTGTGATCGAGCCCGGCGTCCAACTCGCCGCTTGAGAGCGCCACGTCCCACCATGGCCGGGTGCGATCGAGCCAGCGCTGGTGGAGCTTGGCGAAAGCATCGAGCACGAGCGTCGGATTGAGCTCTTCGGCCTGCAGCCGGAATAGCAGCCTCGCGCGCTCCGGCTGTCCGGTGACAAACCTCCTGTGCGCGTCGATCAGGATCGCGAGCGCCTCCATCGGGGGCACCGAGGCAGCATCGGGGGGGAACATGCGCGCTTCGAGTTCGGCGACCAGCTCGTCGATCACGGCGTGGAGCAGCTTCTCCTTGGTGGTGAAGTGAAAGTTGACCAGACCGCGGCTGACGCCGGCCGCCTCGCCGATCGCGGCAACGGTGGTCGCGGTGTACCCGTGCGCCGCGAACAGCCGCGCGGCGGCATCGATCAGCCGCTGGCGAGTCTCGGTCGCCTGCTGTGCCCGCTTGTTCGGCGCGGTCGCTGGCGAGGGCATGCACAGGATCATATCGCACGCTTGCTGAACGCTTGACAAGTGAGTTATTGTGACGTTGCTTCCCCGCCCGCCCAGAGGAGAGATCAGTGAACACTCGCCCCCGCACCATCTGGATGACCGCGCTCGCCGGACTCGCCGCCGCCGCGTTTATCGCTCCCGCGGCCCAAGCCGCCGGCGGCAACAACGATCCATCGTGCAAGCCCACGGCCGCCCATCCGTTCCCGGTCGTCTTCCTGCACGGTCTCGGCGCGACGTACTACGAGGACCTCAACTTCCTCCAAGCCGACATCGCCGGGCTCGGGTACTGCACGTTCAGCGCCACATACGGCGCGTACCCGGGCTTCCCGTACGTCGGAGGTCTGCGACCCGTGGCCGACTCGGCGGGTGAGATCAAGGCGTTCATCGAGCAGGTCCTGTCCGAGACCGGCGCCGCCAAGGTCGACATCGTCGGCCACTCGGAGGGCGGGTTCCAGTCGCTGTACGTGACCAAGACGCAGGGGATCGCGAGCCAGGTCGACAAGGTGGTCGCGATCGCGCCCCCGACGCACGGAACGACGTTCGCCGGCCTCTACAACCTCGCGTACCTATTCGGCCAGGCGGAGCGCGCGGCAGTCGGCCAGGCGCTCACCGCGTTCGGTTGCCCAGCGTGCTCGGACCTCGGAGTCGGCGGCTCGGCCGTCGCGACGCTCGACAACGGGCCGATCGCACAGCCCGGGGTGAGCTACACGGTCATCACGTCCCGCTACGACGAGCTCGTCACGCCCACCGGCACCGCGTTCGTCAACGAGCCCGGGGTCAAGAACGAGTACGTGCAGGACACATGCCCGTTCGACCCGGTGGGCCACATCGGTGAGGCTTACGATCTGAACGTGTGGCACCTGGTGCAGAACGCGCTCGACCCGAGCAACGCGAAGCCGTTCACCTGCAGCGCCGGCTCCCCGGGCTGAGGCTCGGTCCTACCCGCCGCCGGCGTCCTCGGCGCGGCGCAGGCCACGAACTGAGAACAGCGACAGTGCGGCGGCGATCGCAACCGCGACCCCGAACGCGAGCGCGATCCCGCCGGTGTCGCCCGCGAGCAGGGTGCGGGCGCCCTGGAGCACGGCCGTCAGCGGGTTGACCGTCGCGACGGCGTGGATCCACCCCGTCAGGAGCGGCAGCGGGACGTAGACCGGCGCCAGGAACAGGATCAGGAACACCGGCGTCTGCATCAGCGGCCCGGCCTGGATCGAGCGGAACCGCAACGCGATCCCACCGCTGAACAGGCCCGCGCCGAGGTTGATGATCAACGCGAGGCCGACCAGCCCGACGATGTCGACCCCGCCGCCGCTGACCGACATCCCCGTGATCAGCGCCACCGCGAACAACAGGGTGATCGTGAAGCAAGCCCTGCCGAGTGCCGCCAGCGAGTAGCCCGCGATGATCGCGAGCCGGTTCGGCGTCGCCAGCATCAGCCGGCGCGCGAACCCGTACTCGAAGTCCGCCGCCATCCCGAAGCCGGTGAAGACGCCGCCGAAGGCCGACGCCTGGATCATCACGAACGCGAACTGGAACGCCGTGTAGCCGCCGTTGTAATGGAACCCCGGAGCCTTGCCGAGCGTCGACAGGCCGCCGGCGAACGCTGTGAAGAAGAACAGCGGGAACAGGATCGACGGGATCAGGAAGGCGGGGTTCGTGAAGTAGTTGTGAAGGTTGCGCCAGGCGACTCCGAGCGTCGCGGACCGGAACCGGGCGACCCTCATGTCCGGCCGATCCTCGCTCGCAGCGCCAGCGACGAGGCGACCAGGCTGATCACCGCGACCGCGCCGGCGATCGCGAACGCGCGCCACAGCGCGGTCCCATCCCAACCCGTGATCAGGATGCTGCGGATCCCCTCGAGCAGGTAGCTGACCGGGTTGATATCCGCGATCGTGCGGAACCAGTCGGCCTTGATCAGGTTGCGCGGCAGGTACATCGATGACAGGAACAGCAACACGAAGAAGACCGGGAACAACCCCTGGACGGCCTCGCCCGATCCGGTCCGCAGCGCGGCCAGCGCGCCAAGCGCTCCGAACCCCAGCATGATCACGGCGGTCAGCGCCAGCAGGACCAGGACGCCGGGAACGCCGGCCTGCACATGTGCGCCGAAGATCAACCCGATGACGATGTAGAACAGCACCGTCAGGATCCCGAAGCCGACGACGCCGGCCAGCTCGCCGGCGAGCAGCGCGACGCCCCGAACGGGCGTCATCTGCAGCCGGTTGAGGAACCCGGTCTCGATGTCGTTCGCGATGTCGGTGCCGGCGTTGATGATCCCGAACAGCGCGCCCTGCATGAACGGGATCGCGAGCGCGAAGGTGATGTAGGAGTGGGTCGGAAAGCCTGGGATGTTGGTCGCCGACTTGAGCCCGCTCGCGTTCACCGCGAGCATGAACAGCGGGAAGATCAGCGACGGGACGATCTGCGCGGGCTGGCGGATCGTGCGCAGGACCGAGCGCTGGGCGAGCACGCCGACCTGGGTCGCGAGCGACGGCGTGGCGAACGCCCGCGAGGGCGCTACAGCAATCGCGCTCATGCTCAGGCCGCCGTCGGGGCGGGCTCCGGCAGGCCGCCGACGGTCGGCTCCGGCTCGTCGCCGGCGCCCTCGAGCGAGCGACCGGTCTTGGCGAGGAACACGTCGTCGAGCGTCGGCTGATGTACGCGCAGGTCGGAGACCTTCACCCCGGCCGCGTCGAGCGCGCGGACGACGTCGGCGAGACCCTCGTTGTCGTTCCGGACACGGATGGAGACCCCCTTCGTGGTGCTGCCGGGACCGCACGGGTCGCCGAACCTGTCGAGCACGGCGGCAACGGCTTCGCGGTCCTCGGGCTGGATCGGGATTGCCTCCAACGTTGGCCGCCCGATCTCTGACTTCAACGCCGCGGGCGTGCCCTCGGCGACGATGTGGCCGAGGTCGATGATCCCGACCCGGTCGGCGAGCGCGTCCGCCTCCTCGAGGTACTGCGTCGTCAGGAACACGGTCACGCCGTCCTCGCGCGCGAGCCGGGCGACCTCCTCCCACAGAGCGGTGCGGCTCTGAACGTCGAGGCCGGTCGTCGGCTCGTCGAGGAACAGGATCGGCGGGTTGTGGATCAGCGCGAGCGCGAGATCGAGACGGCGCTTCATCCCGCCCGAGTAACCGCGCACGCGGCGGTCGGCGGCGTCGGACAGGCCGACCCGCTCGAGCAGCTCGGTTCCGCGCCGTGCGCGCTCGGCGCGGGGGAGGCCCTGAAGCGCGGCCTGCAGGCGCATGTGCTCGCGGCCGGTGAGGTTTGGATCGAGCGCCGCCTCCTGGAGCGCAGCGCCGATCGAGGCGCGCACGTCCGCGCCCTGGGTGACGACGTCATAGCCGGCCACGCGGGCGGTGCCGCCGGTCGGTGGCAGCAGTGTCGTCAACATCAGCACGGTTGTCGATTTGCCGGCGCCGTTCGGGCCGAGGAAGCCGTAGATCTCGCCGGGCGAGACCGCGAGGTCGATCCCGTCGACGGCGCGCGGGCCCTTTTTGAACTCCCTGACCAGTTGTGACGCTTCGATGGAATGGTTCGGCATACAAATTATTTATACCACAATGATTGTTGCCGCGACCGCGTGAATTTTGCACTCGGCTGAGGGGTACACTCCATGTAGCAATCATCACCAGCCCCCGGAGGTGAAGTACATGTCCGAGCCGGCACACGTCCTCGTTGTCGCGCATCAGACGGCAGCCACTCAAGGATTGCTCGATGCGGTCCGTGAACGCTCGGAACGGGGGCCGGCGAAGTTCCACCTTGTCGTACCTCGCCAGCCGCACGGGATGCACAGGGTCGTGGATCCACAGGACGTCGACGACGACGAGGCGGCGGCCGTCCTGCGCGACGCGCTACCGAGGCTCTCGGACGCGGCCGGGAGCAGCGTCACCGGCGCGCTCGGTGATCCCGAGCCGCTGATGGCGGTTCACGACGCGGTCAACCTCGGCACGTTCGACGAGATCATCATCTCGACGCTGCCGCGGCGCGTGTCGAAGTGGCTGAAGCTCGACCTCGTCTCGAAGACGAAGGCGCTCGGGATTCCGGTCACACACGTCGAGGCGACCTCGAACGTGGAGGCGGGCGTCTCCGCGTAATAGGCTGCCGCGGGTGAAGCTCGCGACGTTCGAAGTCGAAGGCCAGCAGTACGCCGGGCGGGTGCAGGGTGAGCGCGTGGTCGCGTTCGCGGGCACGGTGCGCGACGCACTGGCGGCCGGGCGCGCGCCCGAGGGCGAGCTCGGCAGCTGGGCGCTGTCCGAGGTCGAGCTGCTGGCGCCGGTCCCCGACCCCGGCGCGATCTACGCGATCGGGCTCAACTACGCCAAGCACGTGGAGGAGACCGGCGGGACGCGGCCCGAGCAGCCGATCGTATTCGTCAAGGTGCGCGGGTCGGTCGCACCGCCGGGCGGCCCGATCCGCTGCCCCTCGGTGGTCAGACGCCTCGACTACGAGGGCGAGCTGACGATCGTGATCGGCGCCGAGGGCAGGATCGGCGGCTACACCGTCGCTGACGACGTCACCGCGCGCGACCTCCAGGGCCGCGAGCCACAGTGGACGCGCGCCAAGGGCGCCGACACCTTCTGCCCATACGGCCCGTGGATCACAACGGCCGACGAGGTGCCCGATCCGGGCGCGCTCGCGCTGCGGACCTGGGTCAACGGCGAGCTGCGGCAAGACAGCAACACCTCCGACCTGATCTTCGGCTGCGAGGAGCTGGTGGCGTTCATCTCGCAGACGTGCACGCTCCAACCCGGCGATCTGATCCTGACCGGCACCCCGAGTGGCGTCGGGATGGCGATGGACCCACCGCGCTTCCTGGAGTCCGGTGACGTGATCCGGATCGAGATCGAGTCGCTCGGCTCGATCGAGCATCCGGTGGCCTGAGCGCTACTCCGCCAACATCGCCTCGACGCTGATGTCCACGCCCGCGAGCGCGCGCGAGACGGGGCAGTTCTTGGCCGCCTCGGTAGCGGCCTGGATGAAGCCCATCTGATCGAGCCCCGGTACGTGGCCGCTGACCTCGAGCTCCGAGGTCGTCACCGTCGGCGCGCCATCGACGAGATCGAGGGTCACCTTCGCCGCGACCTCGAGATGATCGGGCGTGTGGCCCGACTCGGTCAGACCGTGCGCGAGCGCCATCGAGAAGCACGATGAGTGTGCCGCTGCGATCAGCTCCTCGGGACTCGTCCTGCCGTCCGAGCGCTCGGTTCTCGAAGCCCACGTGACCGCGAGCGCGTCGAGCGCGCCGCTCGCCCCCGTGATCGTGCCCGCCCCGTGAGCGAGGTCACCATCCCATGACGTGGTCGCCGTCCGCTCTGCCATCGCCATCTTCCCTACCTCCCGATTAGTGCTCGTGGATCACGCGGTCGATCAGCCCGTACTCGACGGCCTCGTCCGCCTTGAAGAACCGGTCGCGCTCCATATCCTCGTGGACCTGGTCGAACGTCTGGCCGCTGTGGAGCGCGTAGATCTCGTCGATCCGGCGGCGCACGTTGAGAATCTCGCGGGCGTGGATCTCGATGTCTGAGGACTGGCCCTCGAACCCGGCCGACGGCTGGTGGATCAGCAGCCGGCTGTTCGGAAGGCTGAAGCGCTTGCCCTTCGCCCCGCCCGTCAGCAGCAGCGAGCCCATCGACATCGCGATCCCGACGCAGATCGTCGAGATGTCGGGCTTGACGAACTGCATCGTGTCGTAGATGGCGAGTCCCGAGTAGATCGAGCCGCCGGGGCAGTTGATGTAGATCGAGATGTCCTTGTCGGGATCCTGGGACTCGAGGTGCAGCAGCTGGGCGACGGTCAGGTTCGCGACCACATCGTCGATCGGCCAGCCGAGAAAGATGATTCGCTCGTTGAGCAAGCGGCTGTAGATGTCGAACTCGCGCTCGCCTCGAGCGGTCCGTTCGATCACCATCGGAATCAGGGGCATGACGTGGAGCCTACGGTACGACGACCGCGGTCCCGGTGACGTGGCCGGCGCGGAGGTCCGCGAGCGCCTGCTCGGTCTGCTCGAGCGGGTAGGTCGTGGTCGTAGTGCGGAGCGGGATACGGGCTGCGATCGCGAGGAACCGGTGGCCGTCCTCGCGGGTCAGGTTGGCGACCGAGCGGATCGTGCGCTCGTGCCACAGATCCTCGTAGGGGAACGATGGGATGTCGGACATGTGGATCCCGGCGGTTATGACGGCGCCGCCCGGAGCGAGCTGCCTCAGCGCCTGCGGGACCAGCGGGCCGGCCGGCGCGAAGATGATCGCGGCGTCGAGCGGTTCGGGCGGGCTCTCGCTGCTGCCGCCCGCCCACTGCGCGCCGAGCTCGCGCGCGAACGCCTGCGTGTGTTCGTCGCCGTCGCGGGTGAAGGCGAACACGCTGCGGCCCTCGTGGACTGCGACCTGGCAGATCATGTGCGCGGCCGAGCCGAAGCCATACAGGCCTAGGTTGTGCGCGTCGCCCGTGAACGTGTAGGCGCGGTAGCCGATCAACCCGCCGCACAGCAGCGGCGCGGCGTGCTCGTCGGCGAGGCCGTCGGGCAGCGGGAGGCAGAAGCGCTCGTCGGCTGTCGTCTGCTCCGCAAAGCCGCCATCGATGTCGCGGCCGGTGAAGCGGGCGCTGACGCAAAGGTTCTCCCGCCCGGTCCGGCAGTAGTGGCATTCGCCGTCGGTCCATCCGAGCCACGGGACGCCGACGCGGGCGCCGTCGTCGGTGATGCCGACAATCTGATGGCCGAGGACGACTGGCAGCTTCGTGGCCGCGATCTCGTGGTCGCGCAGGTGGAGGTCGGTTCGGCACACCGCGCAGGCCTTGATGGTGAGTTTGAGCTGGCCGGGTCCCGGCTCGGGGTCCGGGAGGGTCGTGATCCGGATCGGCTCGCCCTGGCGCTCGAGGATCGCTGCCCGCAACTTCTCTAGAACCCGATCTGGTTTGACCCGCAGCGGCTGTCGAGGTGGTCGCCGAAGCTCATCCCGAGCTTGTAGATCCCCGCGAAGCAGGCCGTCACGAAATCCTTGCCGCTGACGTGGCTGGTCAGCTTGAAGGCGAAGCGCCCGACGAAGTGACCTTTGCCGCCCGCCAGCCTGCCGGTCCCGAGCAGCATGTATCGCTTCCCCTGTGGGATCCCGAGATACAGCGACACGCTGTGGTGCGCGAGCTTGATCGAGCTCGGAACGGTGACCGTGACGGTGACCTCGCCGTGGGTCTTGCCGCCGGTCGTCGCCTTGGCGAAGTGGTACGAAACCCGCGGCAGCGCCACGACCTTGAACAGCGCGAGCGCGCTCGTCGAGCCCGGTGGCGAGATCCGGTAGATCGTGTCGAGCGTCGGGTGCTCCGTGAACGCAAGCGTTCCGTCGCCGCTCGTCGTCCGGGTCGTCGCTGGGCCGTATTGCTTGTAGGGGAACGGCTTGGCGGCGACTGAGACCTGCGTCGCAATCCCGATCCCCGGCTCGGCGACCGTGACGGTTCCGCGCGCCGGGGCGCCGCCGTAGACGGCGAACGCCGTCGTCAGCTTGACCTTCACCGTCCGCGCTGCGAAGGCGTTCGGCACGAGCGCGGTCACATGGCCGCCGGCGCCGATCAGCAGCTCCTGGTTGCCGACCGCGGTCACGACGCCGGCTTGGTCCTGGGACACCTGCGCGGTCCACGCGAGCTGCCCGGTGGTCAGGTCGCGGAGCTGGATTGACGTCTTTGTAGCCGTGATCGCGTCGCCGTTCAGCGCCGCGAGTGGCTGCTCGAACGACGACCACAGGACGCTGTTGGAGCTGAGGTTGGCGGCGACGACGCCGGAGCCGCGCGTCTCTAGACCGATGGCGCCGGACACGATTTCGGCCGGTGGTGCGGCGGCTGGGACGCCGGTTGCGGCGTCGATCGCGCCGCCGTCGAGGGTCGTCCCCGGGTTCGACTCGCCCGCCATGAACGGGACCCGGAACAGCTGTGTCTGCCACAGCGTCGGGGTCTCCGCGGTGCTGGGCATCGTGGTGGTCGATTGGCGCCAGATCAGCGCCCCGCTGAGCCGGTTGAACGCCTGCGTCTGACCGCTGTCGGCGCGGTAGACGCGGTCGCCGGCGACCGCGAGCGGCCCGGCGGTGAAGGCGGACGGCGGCTTCGCCGACCAGTCGAGCGTGCCGGTCTGGGCATTGATCGCGTCGATCGTGCCCGCGGTGCCGGGGCCGCCGGCCGCGTCGGCGTAGAAGTCGCTGCCCGAGGCCGTGATCGCGCCGACGCCCGGGAGCGCGAGCTTCCACGCCTGGACGCCGATCCCGTAGTTGAACGCTTGCACCTGGCCGTCGCCGGCGACGGCGAGGATTCCCGCGTCGTAGGCGAGCTGCGCGTTGATCGGAGCGGGCGAGGTCCACGCGGTGGCGCCGGTGTTCGGATCGAACGCCTCGATCGTGGCGCCCGTCGGTGCTGCTGAGCTGGGGGTGTCGACGAGCGCGAAGTCGACGCCGTCGGCGGCCAGCAGCGCGACCGGATCGCCCTTCGCGGCAATCGACCAGCGGGCGCCGAGCGGGAGCGTGATCGACGGGTCGGCGGCGGCGAAGTCGTGGGCTGCGTCGTAGCCGTAGTCGACCGTCTGCGGACCGGGCGGCGGGGGCGGCGTGACCGGTGGTACCGATTTCGTCGTGGTCGGGAGCGTCAGCGCGCGGGCGTCCTGGGTCGGCCCGAGCGTACTCGCGACAGTGCCGCCCGCCAGCAACATGACCAGCGGCACGGCGGCACGGACCATGCCTCGTCCCCTCACGATGTTGGGAGTTTACGGCGTTGTCGCTAGCGTTCCTCCCACGATGGTCCCGCTGAACGCGCCGAACGTTCTGACCGTGATCCGGATCCTGTTGGTGCCGGTGCTGGTGGTCGCGTTGCTCGAGAAGACCGGCGGCGGGGATCTCCTGGCAGCGATCGTGTTCGCGGTCGCGTCGCTGACGGATGCGATCGACGGATATCTCGCGCGCTCGCGCAACTGGGTGACGACGTTCGGGAAGCTGATGGACCCGATCGCCGACAAGCTGCTGATCGTTGGCGCGCTGGTCGCGCTGGTCTCGCTCGGCCGGCTCGAGGCGTGGGTGGCGATGGTGATCATCTGCCGCGAGTTCGCCGTCACGGCGCTGCGGCTGGGGATGGGCGCCCAGCAGGGGGTCGTGATCTCGGCCAGCATATTCGGCAAGCTCAAGACCGCGTTGCAGGTCTTGATGGTGATGGTCCTGATCGCGGATCACACCTCGCCACGGCCGGCATGGCAGTACGCGATCGTGTACGTCACCGTGCTGGTGACAGTGCTGTCCGGCGCGGACTACTTCTTCGGGCTAAGCCGCAGCCGGCGCGTCGAGCCAGGCGCGACGGGTGGTGTGCGCCACTGAGGGCTCGCCGCTTTCGAGCTCGCGCCTGACCTCGCCGAGCGTTCCGAACCGCTCGGCGACGACGTTGTGCTGGTGGATCGTCTCGAGGTTCACCTGGCGCGCCTCCACGAACGCGCGATCGTCGAGCCCCGGGAACGCCTCGACGACGCCGCGGATCATCTCCCTCACGCAGTCCTCGACGAACCGGGGGCGGCGGTGGGCCTTCTCGACCACGTGCGCCTCGTCGGAGCGCTTCATCAGCTCGTAGATCTCGGACGACATCGACTGCTCGACGATCTGTAGCAGCGCTCCGGCGTCGATCTCGTCATCGCACAGCTCGGTGCACCCGATGTGGAGCGTGCCCAGCCCGCGCTGGTTGTGCGTCGCGACCGGGACGGCCTCGAGGATCTTCTCGATTTCGGTGTCGGTGAAGTCCTCATCCCTGAGGCGCTGGCGTGCGTTGTTCGCCACCAGCTCCTGGGCGCACGGGCAGGCGGTGATCCCCTGGGCGGTGACGCCGATCAGCCTGCGCGTTCCGAGCTCGGATGCGAGCGCCGAGCCGTGCAGCGTGTACAGCTCTTGTGTTTCGATGCCGGACACGGGCGCCGGCTTGTGCTCCGGGAACCGCGCCTCGACGCTGACCTCGGCTCGCTTTGCCTGCTGGTGTTCGCGGACGAGCTGTGCGATGCGCTCGGCGAGCGTCTCGACCTTGAACGCGCTCTCGTGCAGCACGACGTCGCCGATCACCTCGTTGACGACCTCCTCGAAGCGCGACATGTGGGCGCCCTTCTGCCCGGGGCCGAGGTCGACGACGCATTCAAAGCGCGCCAGGTACAGCTGCTCATTGCCGTTCTGCTTGAGCCGGATCACCTTCTCGACGCCGGTCACGCCGACGCGCGAGAGGCTCAGCGCGACCGACGGCGGCTGCGACTGAACGTCGATGATCGAGACCGTTGATGAGTGCTCGTTGGCCATCATGGGCGTTAAGCCTAGACGTCGGGTGAGTCCGGCGGGCGTCGACAGGCGCGGCGGTGCAATCAGACCGCGATAGCCCATCGGCCAGGATTGTGGTATCACTCGCCGGTCGTTTGGGAGTTGAGTGAGAGAGAGAGCGAGGCGCCCGATAGGGCGTGCTCGAGGGCCAAATTAGCGAGGAGCTCGCAGCTTGAGCGACAAGTCGATCGTTCTGTTGAGCGACGAAGCGCCGATCGCGGAGCTGGAGGAATTACGCCCGCTGATCTCCGAGGGCGTCGAGCGCGGATACCTGACCTTTGAGGAGATCGCCACCTGCCTCGAAGAGGTCGAGGTCACCAAAGAGCAGATCCAGGAGCTCCATGCCTACCTGGACGAGCATGGGGTGGAGGTCGTCGAAGCGGACGGCCGGCTCGCGAAATCCGAGGGCGGGAGCGTCGAGGCGCGAGCTGCGGAAGCGGCCGAGCCGTCACCGCCCGAGAACTCGTCAGCGAAGAAGGTCGAGATCGATCTCACGGTCGAGCCGTCTCTGGATTCACTGCGGCTGTACCTGCGCTCGATCGGGCGCGTGAACCTGCTGACCGCCGAGCAGGAGGTCGTGCTGGCGCGCCGCATCGAGCGGGGCGACATGGTCGCCAAGCAGCAGATGATCGAGGCGAACCTTCGACTCGTGGTCTCAATCGCGAAGTCGTATTTGGGGCGTGGGCTTACTTTTTTGGATCTCATTCAAGAGGGTTCGATGGGCCTGATCCGGGCGGTCGAGAAGTTCGACTACCGGCGCGGCTACAAGTTCTCCACCTACGCCACCTGGTGGATCCGTCAGGCCGTCACGCGCGCGATCGCCGACAAGGGCCGGACGATCCGGATCCCCGTGCACATGGTCGAGAAGCTCAACAAGGTGGTTCACGTCGAGCGGCAGCTCGTGCAGCAGCTCGGCCGCGAGCCAACGCCCGAGGAGATCGCGGCTGAGCTCGAGACGACCGTCCGCGAGGTGCGCGACGTCCTCCGGATGGCCCAGCAGCCGATCTCTCTGGAGAAGCCGATCGGCGAGGAAGAGGAGTCCGAGCTCGGGGACTTCGTCGAGGATCAGACCGCCGAGTCGCCCTTCGAGCAGGCCGCCGAGCATCTCCGGCGCGAGAACCTGCGCCGCGCCCTGGCGGCGTTGCCCGAGCGCGAGCGCGAGGTGATCGAGATGCGTTTCGGCCTAGTCGGCGAGCGGCCCTACACCTTGGAAGAGGTCGGGCGAGCGTTCAACGTCACCCGCGAGCGGATCCGGCAGATCGAGAATCACACGCTCAAGAAGCTCGAGGCGCTGCCCGAGGCGCAGCGGCTCAGGGACGCTTCTTAGCTTGGTGTAGCGCCGGCGTTTTCCGTCCGGACCCGAACGTATGTTTGGGTCCATGGCGGAGGTGTGGACTCCCAGAAAGCAGGGCGATGCTGGCGAGCTGTCAGCGATCCAGTGGCTCATCTGGGCTGGAGCGTCTGTCTACCTGCCGTTCGGACACAACCCGGACGTGGATCTCGTGGCGGATCTGGACGGCCGGCTCGTGCGCGTCCAGGTCAAGACTTCGATCTTCTCCCCGCGAGAGGGACGGTTCGACGTCGCGCTGCGAACGTCGGGGGGTAACCAGAGCTGGTCGAGAATCAGCAAGCGCCTCGACCCCTCGCGCTACGACTACGTGTTTGTGCATGTGGGCGACGGGCGCCGCTGGTTCATACCTGCCACCGAGCTCGGAGGGACCACCGCGATCGTGGTCGGCGGCCCGAAATACTCAGAGTTCGAAGTCGATCCGGGTGCTCCTCTACAGGCCCGAGACCCCGCGGGCGACTAGACTTTTTTCGGCCCGGGCGGGATTCCGGAGCGGTCAAACGGGCTCGGCTGTAAACCGAGTGGCTAGTCCTTCGCAGGTTCGAATCCTGCTCCCGCCATTCTTCCGAACTGACGTTACGGGGATTGCGTGTCGTGGCCGTGCGGGCGGGGGGCGTCGACGAATGACGCGTCATCGCCGACTGGGACGCGGCCCTGAATCCGGGGGAGGTGTTCGCCGAAGAAGAGCGTCGCCGAGAGCTCGCCGCGGGTGCGGGCGCCGGTCTTCTCGAAGATCGATTTGATGTGGTCTCCGATGGTGTGCGGCGAGATCGTCAGCCGTTGGGCGGCCTGGATTGTCGTAGCACCCCTGAGCATCAGCTGGGTCACCTCCTGCTCGCGCGGGGTGAGGCCGTAGGCCTTCAGCAGGAGCGGTGCGACAAGGGTCGGGTGAGCGCGCTGGATGAAGACGGCGACCTCCCCTGAGCGAGGGGCGCCCAGGAGGCCGCCGTGGAGCACGAGCCACGTACCGGCGGGCGTTTTGAGTACCGCGCTTGGAAGGGCCAGTTTCCCCGGGGTATGAGCCAAGCCGATGACGGTTCTGGTTGCGCTGGCGACGGCGTGGATCGAGGAGGAGCGCACGCCGGCTTCGACGGTGCTTCCCGAAAGCTCGGCAAGCAGCCGCTCGGCTGAGGAGGAAGCGCGGATCAGGTTTCCGGCGGCGTCGAGCTCGATCACCCCCGGAGCATCGGGGAGCGCGTCGGGGGATTCGCAGGCTTCGGCGACCAGTCCGCGGCGAACGGCGTGCGCGAACAACGAGGAGGCCGTCGAGAGCAGTTCGACATCGGCGTCCTCGAAGTCGGGCTGGTCGGCCCGGCGGACGAGGATCAGAGCTCCCCAGGTGGCGCCGTCGGCGACGAACGCGCTGCGTAGCTCGGGACCGACTCCCGCGGGTGTCAGGAGTTCGCGAAAGCGCGCACTTCGATCAGGGTGACCGCCGGTCGCTTCGCTGAGCGTGGCGGCCTTTCGCTTGGCGCGTGCGAGCTGCTCGAACTTGTTCACATCGTCGACGGCGTACTCGTTGTTCGCCAGGATCGGGAAGCGGTCGGGGAGGTCCTGGAGGCGATGT
This sequence comes from uncultured Solirubrobacteraceae bacterium, assembly GCA_963712675.1. Classification (GTDB taxonomy): domain Bacteria; phylum Actinomycetota; class Thermoleophilia; order Solirubrobacterales; family Solirubrobacteraceae; genus Palsa-465. The sequence continues at coordinate 60,976 of CAVQJF010000005.1, read as the reverse complement.
TGGGTGATGAGGTCCGACCCGGGATCGAGCGTGTGCCAGCAGGCGCCGTCGAACGGGATGGTTCGCTTCAACCGTGCCGCGGCCTCGTCGAAGAACTCGGCCCGCGTCGTCGCTCGAAGAGCGAGCCGCTCGAGGTCGGCGAGCAGACGCTTCGGTGCCCATGCCCCAGTGCTCAAGCTCGTGGTGGACTCCTCTCCCCGGGTTGACGCTCAGTCCAGCGTACCCCCACAAATCCGGGATGTCCGGTTGGCCGGCTGAACGCCATGCTCGCCATCACGCAAACGAAGGAGAACGGCGATGCACACACGGCTGGAAACAAGCCAACAAATTGCGACTGGCGTGACGGTGCGCGAGGCGACCGCGGCGGATGCGGACAGCTGCGGGCGGGTCTTCTACGACGCGTTCGAGTCGATCGCGACTCGACACCGCCACCCGATCGAGCCAAGCTCACGCGAGTTCACGCGCTTCATGGTCGGCAACATGCTCGCTAACGATGGGTTCGCGGGACTCGTGGCGGAACGTGACGGCGCGCTGCTCGGAAGCGCATTCGTCGACGAGCGCGGGGTGATCGCCGGGATCGGCCCCGTGACCGTGGACCCGGCGGCACAGGACGACGGCATCGGGCGGGTGTTGATGGAGGCCGCCCTGCGGCGCGAGCGCGAGCGGGGAGCCGTCGGCATCCGGCTCGTCCAGACCGCCTACCACTACCGCTCGCTGGCGCTATACGCGAAGCTCGCGTTCGCGGTCCGCGAGCCGCTGTCTGTCCTGCAGGGGACGCCGCCGGCGCTGAGCATCCCCGGCCTCGGCGTACGGCCGGCCGGCGAACAGGACCTCGATTCATGCAATCAACTCTGCGCCCGCGTCCACGGTCACGACCGGCACGGGGAGCTTCGAGACGCGATCGCCGCCGGGTCCGCCCACGTCGTCGAGCACTCCGCAGGCATCTGCGGCTACGCAACCGGGTTCGGCTATGGCTGGCACGCCGTCGCCGAGACCAACGAGCACCTGATCGCACTCCTCGCCTCAGCGCAAATGCTGATGGGCCTCGGGATCCTCGTCCCGTCCCGAAACACCGAGCTCCTCCACTGGTGCCTCACCCACGGGCTGAGGATCGTCCAACAGTCGACGCTGATGACGATCGGCCTCTACAACGAACCAAGCGGCGCCTGGCTTCCGTCGATCGCTTATTGAGGCTGGCGCCAACAACGTCGGCGTTGCGCCGCTCGCTGGTGCACAATTGCCGCGATGGGGGCGATGCGTGCACGGTGGCGGCGTTGTTCACGCGGACGCGCGGGACACGCTCGCGCTCGTCCGCTGCGAGAGCCACCGGTGACGGGCCCCGCCGCCGTCTGTGAGGTGACACAGTGATCGCCCGGCGCGCGCTGCTCGGTTTGTCGCTCGTGGTGGCGTCCCTCGGATTGGGAGCGAGGGGCGTGAGCTTGACCCGCGTGGGATCGCGTACGCCGGCCGCGAGAGCCGCTAACTGGGCTCTGCCGGACCTGAATGCGCAGAACACCCGGGCCGTTGGCGGACCTATCTCTGCGGCGACGGTCGGCCGTTTGACGGTCGCTTGGACCGCGCCGCTCTATGCCAGAGATGCGTTCGATGGAGGTATGTCGGGGACGCCGTTGGTCGTCGGCGGCGTCGTTTACCTGCAGGACATGCGCTCCAACGTCGAGGCCCGGTCGCTGCGTACGGGGACGCTGCTGTGGAGGCGGTCGTATAACGATCCCAGCGCCGGGCCGAACGGTTTGGCTTATGCCGGGGGCGTGATCTACGGCGCCACCGAGTCGCGTGCTTTTGCGCTCAGCGCAGGCACCGGGCGGCAGCTCTGGCGCTCGCGGGAGTTGCCGCGCAACGGCCATGAAGGCATCGACATGGCGCCGGGCGTGTTCGGCGGCACGGTATATGTCTCAACCGTTCCCGGAAACTTTCGTAGCTTCTATACGAGCCGTGGCGCCGGCGTGTTGTGGGCTCTGGATGCCGCGACAGGGAGACCGAGATGGTCTTTCCGCACCGTGCCGTTCTCGCTCTGGGGCAACCCCTCCGTGAATTCCGGCGGCGGCTTATGGGAACCGCCCGGTTTCGACGGCCATGGCGGCGTTTACGTCAACATCGGCAACCCCGGGCCGACCAACGCTGGCGCGCCGGGCAACGTCTGGGCTCGTTCGCGTCCGGGCCCGAACCTCTACACCGATTCGGTCGTCAAGCTCGACGCGCGGACAGGGCGGGCCATCTGGCACTACCAGGTGATCCCGCATGACCTCTATGACTGGGACTCGCAGCTCCCGCCGATCTACGACCAGCCGACCCAGCACGTGTACATCGCCGGAAAATATGGGCGCGTCCTGGCCTTCGATGCCACGACTGGCCGGCGTCTCTGGCAGACCTACGTCGGTGACCACAGCGGTCGCGATCATGACGATCTGCTAGCCCGGCGCAGGGATTACGCGCGCCTGCCGAAGTTCCCCTTCAAGCTCGAACCAGGCGAGGCGGGTGGCGTCGAGACGCCGATGGCATTTGCGGGCGGAATCCTTTATGTCCCGGTCGTCAACGTGCCGTACACGATCGAGAAGCCCGGCACTTCGACGGGCGATTTCGTCACAGGCACCGGCGAAATGGTCGCGATCAACGCCGCGACCGGACGCATACGCTGGGACCAGAAGATTCCGTCCACGCCGTACGGAGCTGCGACGGTGGTCAACGATCTCGTTTTCACCACGGACTACTCCGGTCAGGTACTCGCATTCGCGCGGGCGACGGGTGACATCGTCTGGCGTGCGCAGCTCGCCGCCGGGACCAACGCCCAAATCGTGGTCGCTGGTGGCACGCTGGTGACAGCCGCGAGTGCCCCGCAGCCCGGCCAGCAGCCGGAAATAGTGGCCTACCGGCTCGCCGCCGCCCCCACGCCTTAGGTTCGCCGACTGCAAGGTTTCTAGCGTCTTTCACCCGCTCTGTGCGCCTGCGTGACCGGTCGCACAGAGCCAGCCAATCTATATTGGGCCGCACGTGATGGACACCGACGAGCACCAGCTCCCCGACGTCCCCGAGCTCGCTGGCGAGATCGAGCCGCGCGACCCGACCGGCCCGCCCGCGGACCCCGCGTCACGGATTCGGAGCACCGCCACCAGGCTCGACTCGCAGCCCGGGCTGCTCGCCGCCGCGCGCCGGCTGCGCCAGCGCCTGCCCGGCGACGACAAGTTCGGCGATCCGCTGTCGACGGCTGGCGCGACCCCGGTCGAGGTCGTCGCACGAGGTGTCTCAGCGCTCCGGCCTGAGCGGGAGAGCCTGCTCCAGGAGCTCGGTCTCGCCGGGCTGCAGGTGTGGCAATCGCTGTCGGAGGCCGCCGGCCGCGGGCGGGGCGACCAGCCGCTCGCGCTGCTGTTCACCGACCTCGTCGGCTTCTCGTCGTGGGCGCTCAAGGCGGGCGACGCGGCGACGCTGAAGCTGCTGCGCGAGGTCGGGAGCGCCGAGGAGGCGGCGATACTCGCGCATCGCGGCCAGATCGTCAAACGGCTTGGCGACGGGCTGATGGCGTCGTTCCTGACCGTGCAGGATGCCGTCGAGGCCGCGCTCTACGCGCACGAACTGGTCGCCCTGGTCGAGGTCGACGGCTACGTCCCGCGCATGCGCGCCGGCGTCCACTACGGCAGGCCGCGTCGGCTCGGAGGCGATCTGCTCGGGGTCGACGTCAACATCGCAGCGCGCGTCGGCGACGCTGCCAAAGGGGGCGATCTGCTGGTGTCTGACATCGCCGCCGAGCTGCTCGACCCCGAGGGGCTACGGATCGGGCGTGCCCGTCGCCTGCGGGCCGACGGCGCCCCGCGCGACATGCAGGTGCTGCGCGTATCCCGAGCGTAGCTGCAGTTTTCCATGCAGCGGCAAGGAGTCGCCGCCGACGTCACGACGGCCGTGTTACCGTCGCTCGGGCGTCAACCGGCTCCGTAACCCCTCAATGCCCAGCGTTCATCGCCCATCCACTCGTGCGCTGAACGCGGCGGCGCTGCTCGCGACGATCTCCGTTTTCGCATTGATCGTGTGGGCGTCCTTCGCGACGTCCGCACTCGCGGCGAGCGCCGGGACGCTCAAGCAACAGATCAATTCGGGCGCCGGTCGGGTGAGCGGCCTGTCGGGGGCGGTGAGCGCGGCTTCGAGCCGGGTCGCCCGGCTCGGATCGGCGATCGCCGGCGTACAGCGCCAGATCGCCGGCATCCAGGTCGACCTCAACGCCAAGCGGCTCGAGCTGATCGCTTTGCGGCGTCAGTTGTCCACGGCCCAGACTCGCTTGACCGGGCTCGAGACCGCCCAGGCGCACGCTCAGAAGGTGCTGGCGCGGCGGCTCGTGAGCACGTACGAGACCGCGCGCCCAGATCTCGTCACGGTCGTGCTCGAGGCGACCGGCTTCCAGAACCTGCTCGAGCGGCTGTCATTCGCGCGGCGGATCCAGGACGAGGACACACAGGTCGTCAGCGACGTGCGAGCCGCCCGCCGCGCGGTCGCAGCGCAGGCGACCCGTCTCGGAGCGCTCGAAGTCCGCCAGCAGACGATCACGACCGAGATCCTCGCTCAGCGCAACAAGCTCGCACGCGCCCGGGCAGGTCTCGTGCAGCAGCAGCTCACGGCGGCTCAGACCCGATCGGCGAAGGCGGGCCAGCTCGCCGGCGCGCGGGCTCACGTCGCATCGCTGCGCCGCGAGCTCGCGAAGCTGACGGCGCCGATCGTCGCGCCGCCCTCGACGACGCCGTCGAGCTCGCCGGTGTCGTCGTCACAGATCGGGAGCAGCGGCGGGTTCACGTTCCCGATGCCGAAGTCCGATGCCTCGCCGCCCGGCACCTGGAGCCCCGATCAGGGCGTCGACATCTCGGCGCCGGGAGACACGCCGGAGCTGGCGGTCTGCTCGGGGACGATCGTGCTCCACGGGATCGGCGGGTTCGGGCCCTGGGCGCCGGTGCTGCACTGCGACAGCCCGATCGCCGGCTACAGCTACGTGTACTACGGCCACGCCGGTCCCGCGAACCAGCTGCCAGACGGCACACACGTCGGCGCCGGCCAGGTGATGAGCTCGGTCGGGCCGGGGATCGTCGGCATCTCGAGCGGCCCGCACCTCGAGCTCGGCTTCTGCGACTCGAGTGGCACTCCGATCGGCTCGCAGACGGCCGGGACGATGCTGTCGCTGTTGCAGGCGTCCTACTGAGTTTGGCGGTTGCTCTCGCGCGGGAGCGTGAGAGCGGCCCGGCCGGCGTGCAGCTGCGGACGCCGCTTCAGCTCCGGGAGCAATCTGGCGGCGACGCGGACCTCGAGGAAATGGAGGTGGTGGCGCCCGACGACGATCTCGTCTTCGTCGGCGAGCAGGCGCCAGTCGACGCGTTGGCCGTTCACGTACACGCCGTTGAGGCTGCGATCGTCGAGGATGTGGAAGCCGTTCGGCTGGCGGACGACCAACGCGTGCCTACGCGACACGGTGGGATCGTCGAACCGGATCTGCGCCGCGACGCTTCGCCCGATCCGCGTCCACGGCTTGCGCAGGCGGAACGCGACACACTCCGCGTCCGCGGTCCGGTAGGCGACGTACTGGCCTGGAAGGTTGAGGTCGCGACGCAACTCCCCGAGCCAGGATGGCACGCGCAGTCCGACGGGTACCGTCGGCGCGATCGCCGCCGTGTCCGGGTCGGCGAACAGCGACGATCGCACGAACCGGGTTCCGTAACACCGCGGACACACGGGCACCGCGTCGGTCGCATTGAGCGCCACGCGGTACTCGCACGTCGTGCAATGGAACCTGCCGATGCCCGCCAGCTCGCCCGATCGCCACTCTCCCATCTTCCTCACTTCCTCCCCCGGCCCCTGTCTAGTGTTTCTTGCTAACGACCCCGGCCCGGCTCGCCGCCGCCTTGCCAGCGTGCTTGACCGCTTTGCCAGCCAGCTTGCCGGCCGACACGGCGCTGCCGATCGCGCTGCCAGCGGCTCGCTTGGCCTGCGCCGCCGTGTCCTCGGCTACGTTCGCCTGGCGTGTAGCCGCGCCCTTCTTTCCAGCGGCCCCCGATTCCGCTCTGATCTCGTTACGCCGCCGGGTGGCGGCAGCCTTCTTTGCCGCTGCCGAGCGGTCAGCCTTTGTCTGAGGCATCGAGTCTCCTCGTTTTTTGGGTACCGGTTTGGTCTACCCGGACTACTACGCCGCAAACCAGTGCCTCCAACCGGGCGGCCTCGCGGCCGGGCACCGCGACCGGGCCGGCGTGGGCGCTGCGCGGTTCCGCGAACCGGTCCGGCAGCACCCGTCCCGGGCCGGCGCAGACCCGATACGCTGGCCTTGGCGCCCTCTTAGCTCAGCTGGTAGAGCACTTCCATGGTAAGGAAGGGGTCGACGGTTCGAGTCCGTCAGAGGGCTTTCCGCGGATTTCCAGGGATTTTGTCATTGTTTTGGGCTCTGGTGCTATGAGCCTTTCCGTCCATTTTCCGTCCACCAGTCTGGCGCGCGGCCCGGATGGACCGCTCTGCGGGGACCTGTTTTCCGTCCCAATTCGCGATCACGCCGGCATAGTGCTGCTCGATCATCCGGACGCTTGTGCCGACCTCTCGCCCGATCTGTGTGAGCGGGATCCCTTCGTAGATGCGGAGGGTCACGTAGCTCGAGCGTAGGTCTCGCGGTCGCGTGCCCTTGGGCGCTGCGCCAGGCGTTGGAGGGTTGGGGTTCTTGCGATCGCGGCGCTGCCGCTCGGGTTCGCCCTGCCAGGTTCGCCGGCGCCAGTTGCGCCAGTCATCCTGCTTCCAGAAGCCTCCGTCGTGGGCGGGGAAGACCGGCCGCTTGCCTTGTGGCCGCCCCGACGCGAGGAACCATTCGTTCAGGTCCTCTTGGAGGGGCTTCAGCAGCGGGGTGTGGCGCGTGCGGTGGCGTTTGGTGTCGACATACCGGATTGCCTGGTCGCCGATGTCGGCCCAGGTCAGACGGCAGACGACCTCCTCGGGTCGGGGACCGGAGTAGGCGAGTGTCGACACGAGTGTGCGATCGCGCAGATCGGGGAGGTTCGCTCGGACGGCCTCGACATCTGCCGGCAGGAAGATGTGCGGCTCGCGGGCGCGCTCATAGCGCGGCTTGGTCACGGCGGCGGCTGCGTTGTACTCGACGATCTCCTCGCCGACCGCGAAGGAGAGGATCGACTGAACGATCGTCATCGCCTTGACGACGGTCGCGGTGCCGACGCCGGCCTTCTCCAGCTCGGCGCGAAAGCGTGTGAGCCGCTTTGGCGTCAGCTCACGCACGCCGTATTCGCCGAGGCGCGGGAGGATGTGGAGCGACCACACGCGTCTGTAGAGGTCTCGGGTGGCGGCGCTGAGGTTCGGAATGACGTGCAGTTGCCAGTAGGTCTCGACGAACTCGCCGAGCTTCACGTCGTCGGGGACCGCGGCCTGGCCGAGCTGGCGCCGACGCTGCTGCCAGGAGTGGAAGCTCTGGGCGTCGCCCTTGCGGTCGAAGGTCCGGCTGCGCTTGCGGCCGCCCTCGGTCCAGCGCAGCTCCCACTTCCCGTTGTAGACCCTCCGGATGTCCATCAGCTGCTGGTCTCGATCGCGCGCAGGCGACCAAAGCTACCCGGCTGGGCCGGGTCCGTAGTTGCGCGCCGACGCTCGCGGCGCGGTGCTGGCTCGGGCGGCGGCGGCAGGTTGCGACGGGCGGGTCGATGGAGCCAGCGCTCGTACTCGACGAGCTCGATGCGATAGTGGCCGGGCACCGGCTCGAAAGCTTGCAGATCGCCGCGCCGGATAGCGCGGAGGATGGCGTGGTAAGAGAAGCCGGCGCGCTCGGCGACTTCGCGCGGGGAGAGGACGTCGCGCGCCGGCTGGGTCATCGGCGCGGCGCGCGTTCGACCCAGCGCGGTCGCCGCAGCCGGAGGGGCGATGATCGTGTCGGGTGGGTGATCACGGCGTGTCAGCGCATCCTACTAAGTAGGTCTGTATATCGTCAAGTATTGTTATTAGAGTTCAACAGCCGCTTACGTGCGGATATCTGGGCACGTCGGGACGCGCTGTGACCAACCCAACCTGAATGTTGTGTCGTGATACCATCCTTTGACGAAGGCGGGAACCTCCCGCCCGGCATCCACCTGGCGACCTGGGACGAGATCGTGGAGCGCTACGCAACCAACGAACGACGCGGACAGCTGCTGGATGGGCTGCGCGCCGCGATCGACTCGCTTCACGCGGCAGGCTGCGGGCGTGTGTACCTGAACGGCAGCTTCGTCACGGACCAGGACGCGCCCGGCGACTTCGACGCGTGCTGGGAGGCAGGTGGTGTCGACCCAGCACTGCTTGATCCTGTGCTTCTCGACTTCAGCGCTCTCCGTGCCGCGCAGAAGGCGAAATACGGCGGGGAGCTGTTCCCGGCCGAGGTCGCGGCCGAGCCGGGCGGCATGCGCTTCGTCGAGTACTTCCAGCGCGACCGCATCACTGGCGAGCGCAAGGGCATCGTCGCGATCGACCTCGGGACGTGGGCGTGATCACGAACGAGCGCCAGTACCGGATCACGAACGCGGAGCTGAAGCGCTTCGAGGAAGGGCTCGCCGCGCAAGCGGCGGCGGGGCCGGGCCCCGACGTGCATCCGCGGATCCACCAGGCGATGCTCGACGCGATGGCGAGCGAGCGCGACGAGCTGCGCGCTCAGCTCGCGCGGTACGACGATCTGCGCTCCGGGCGGGTCGCTCAGCGGACGTCGAACTCGTGGCGGGAGCTGCCGATCGCGTTGATCGAGGCGCGGATCGCCGCACGGCTGACTCAGCGCGAGCTTGCCGAGCGGCTGGGAGTCCCGGAGCAGCAGGTCCAGCGTTGGGAGGCGAACAGCTACGCCGGCGTGGCGATCGAGCGTCTGCAGGAGATCGCTGACGCGCTTCAGCTGCAGGTGCTCGAGACGGTGACGTACGCCGTTCCGGCCTGACCCGGGATCGCAGGCCCGGGGAGGGCCGGTCGGCCCTATCCCGAGGACCGTCGTTGACATGGGCGGGACTCCGAGCTGGTTCGCTTGCTCGAGATAGTCCTGGACCACCGCGAGCAGCGCCGCGTAGCCATCCTGCTCGAGCCCGCGCTCAACGAGGTACGCGCGGCCGGCTCGGTCGACGGGGACGTCAGTGATCCTCACCACGTTTGCGACGCGCTGGCCGTATAGAACACGTTCGACGCCGGCGTCGGTCCGGTAGCGGCCGAGCTCCATCCGCTCGCCGATGTGGTTGCCGTTCCTCCAGGTCTCGGTGACGATCGGCGTCGTCATGACCGTCGACTCCAGGTCGCAGATGACCCATAGCCAGTCACCTCGGTCGGGATCACGCGCGCGCTGTCCTGCGGTCCGGCCGCGATCGCATCTGCGATCTCCCTGCTCTCGATCCTCCGCTCGATTCGCGTGTCGGCTGGGATCGCCTTCAGCCGGCGGATCTCGGCGCTGGCGTCCCAGCTCGTCGGCGGCGTGACGAACGTCTGGCCAGTGCGCTCCGCAAGTGCCCTGAGGTACGCGAGCTGCTTGGCGGTGGGTGGCTTGCTCGACATCGGCTGCCTCCGTTGGTTGGGTGCGGGCATGCCCCGCCCCGACCGCGACGGGCGGCGGGCAGTCAAGCGCCGTCCCGTCAGGGATCGCCGCAGGCGACGCCGAAGGCGCGGCGCTTGACGGAACGCCGGCCGGCGCGGTACCGGTCAGCGGGCTGGCCAGTGCCCAACCGAACTGACACGCAATCGACGGACGTGCCGCCGTCGCCCGCGTCGAGCCAGCGACAGCGATGGATCGGCCGCGCCAAAAAAAGGCACTTCGGCCAGCACGACCCAACTACCCGGGGGATGCGGCGGCTGTTGTGAGCAAACGCGAGTGTCGGACGTTGCGGCGATCGCGTGACGCGAACGCCGCCGATATGATCGAACGCTGCGAAGTAGCAGCAGGATGGAGGCGATCGTGCGGATCGCTGGCTCCCCACTTAGCTCGGCAATGCCCAGCTCCACGGTGCGCACTGTGTTGTAAGCGGCGGAACGAAGAAGTAGCCCCCGCAGAGGACGGACTCGAACGAGCGCAACTGGTCGATGCCGGCGCCGGGTCCAGGGAAGTTGGGGTTGGTTGTCCAAGCCCTGGTTACGAACTCAAACTGGGTGCTGATGCTTCGTGCGAACGCCACGAACACTAACCCGCGTTGGAGTCCCTCCGGAGGGGATGCGATGAGCAGTGGGTATCCGCGGCGGAAGAAACGGCGAGTGTCATCGCCTGGGCCTCTCGGGTTGGCTTTTCGAATGTGGGAGCTGAACGGTGTTGTCGTGCCGCTCGGGTCATTGGCGAAGCTGGGGTCGGCCAGTGGTAGGGTGGGATCATCGGTCGCTGATAACGGCTGGCCCGAGAACTTGAACCGGCCAATGGTCTGCTCTTGGCTGCCGAGTGTGGCTGGGTCCCACCCGCTGAAGTCGATGACGCTCGCGCGAACGACCGCGTACGTTCCGTCTGTGGCCCACCCCGGCTCTGGTCCGCAGGGCGGCCGAAGGTCAGGCGGGAATGCCGGGGGCTGCGGTGGCCCGTACGGGTTTGGGCCGGGACCGGGCGTTGGCAGAGGCGGGAATGGTGGCCCCTCGGGGCTACAGAACACCAGCGCCCTGTCAGGCGGATTGCATCGCGGATCCAGATTGGACGTCCCGTCGAGAAAGCCGATGATCCCCCGGCCCTCCGCCCGAGACGTCGGGCCCGATCGGGAATTGTGACGCTGAACGCCCTGCGCCGCCCAAGCGAGATCGAAGCTGGTGGTGAGCTCGTACAGCACGCGATGGAGCACGTGCTCACACACGACGGCGCTGTCGGAGCACAGCTGCAGCAACACATCACCATTCGTGGGTGTCGTCGGGTTGTCTGACAGCTGGGCCCAGGGGATGGGGATCAGATCTTGGGGACGGTTGGGCGGCGCCGTTCCGAGGAGGTCAAAGACGCGTGACCCAAGGCCGGTCGTGATGCTCAGCCCGTAACGTTCGAAGCCGTTGTCGAACCCGACCTCCCCGGGCTCAGGTGCCGGCGCGGTTTTCGGCGTTGCGGCACCTTCAGGCGGCAGCACAGACGTGAGTTCCTGCTGCTGCAGCGCCTGGAGTGCTTGCAACGCGGCGGTCGTGCTCGGCGCGTCGGTCGTGTTGAGCGTAAGTGCCGCTGCGAGGAGATGCTCGCGCGGCGTGTCGAGAATGCCTGCTTGTACTAGATCATTCATTGCGTGACCTCCTGGTCGGTAGCCGGCGAGCACAGCGCCGCTAACCAACTTAGCACATCGCTAAGTTGGTTAGCGACCCGAGGCGCGGAGCACCGTACCGCGAGTGCTCATTTGCTTAGCGCGCGCGGTAGAATCAGTGGATGACGAACCCCGAAGGAGGACGAAATGGCTCAAACGCTCGGGGAGGTGCTCAAACAGGCTCGGCTCAAACGGCAGCTGAGCTTGCGAGCAGTAGAGCGAGCGACAGGCATCAAGAATGCACACGTTTCACAGATCGAGAGCGGAACGATCTCCAGGCCAGAAATGGCGCTTTTGTGGGAGCTAGCGGGGATATATGGCCTCGATTACACGGACTTGCTCGTACTCGCGGGCTATGGGGAAGGTGAGGAGAATTCGGGGAGGCAGCGCCGCAGAATGTCGGTAGCCATGCGCGCTATGGGAGATTTGTCGCCGGCCCAGCAGGACGAGGCATTGCGATACATGGCTGAGCTCCGCGCCACGAATCGAGATGACTGAGCCTCAACTCTCCAGGTTCACCCGGCAGCGAATCGGCAAGCTCGCCGAGGACGCGATCCGACGCGCCGATGTCGCGGGTGTCATCCCAACTCCGATGGATCGAGTCCAAGTGGCCGTCGGCGTACGGGAGCGCATCGATATGCGCAAGCTGCCGAAAGCTCTCGCTGCAAAGAAGCCGGGCTTCATGTCGAGGATTCTGGGCGCCTACTGGCATGACGAGCGCGTTGTGTTTATCGACCGCGATCAGCCTGAGAGCCGACAGCTTTGGACCGACGCGCACGAGGGCGCCCACGCGATGTGCGAATGGCACGCGCCTGTCCTACGCCTCGACAATGAAGACACCTTGTTCAAGCAACTTCACCCAGGAGTCGAAGCGGAGGCGAACTACGGCGCTGGGCATCTAGTCTTTCAAGGGGGTAGGTTCCATAGACAAGCGCTCGAGGACCAGGTTTCGATGCGCACGCCACTTGAGCTCTCCGGACTCTACGGGGCGTCTCGACACGCCACGCTGCACTATTACGTCGAGGAGCATCCGGACGCAGTTGGTCTCCTCATCGCGGGTCGATATTCGCGCGCTGACGGTTCTGTGCCCATCTGGAAGAGCGTCGAATCGCAGCAATTTCTCCGACGGTTCGGAAGGCTCCAGAACCATCTGCCGGACGGGAAGCTTGCCATCACCGACGGTGAGCACGCGCCGTTAGCGGACATCGTCGTGGCCTCAAGGACGGCACTCGATCCTCCGAGCAAGACGATCCAGATAGCCGACGCCGGCGGCACGCTCCGCCGCTTCACAGCCGAGGCGTTCTTCAACCGGCATTGCTACTTCGTGTTCGTCGCAGACGAGAAGGCAACACGCTTCGGGCGCCGAGTACGTCTCGCGTCCTAGCTGCGACCACGCGCGAGCTGACCCGACACATACTCCGCTTCGGAGCAGCGAGACCGGAGCTGTGACACGGCTGCGTTCCCGATCTACCTAGGCCGTTGGCGAGCGAGCACTCCGGCGACAAGCTGCCAACAGCTAGCCGAATGGGGCGATCCCAAGAAAGACAGGAGCCGGGCGACACTCATGCCCGATCCGGGCGCCAGCTCGGCGAGCGGCTGAGGCGACGCAAGTGCCGATGCACGGCGCTGTGCCGGGGCATCCGCCAGTAGCCTTGTGGGGGACGTGACCGCCACAACCCCCACGCCGCAGACGTTCGACACCGCGCTCTGGGCCGCCGCCGAGCGCGGTCAGGCCCCAGCGTCCTTACGCGACATCGTTCAAGCGACGTTCCGTAGCGAACGTGACCAACTGACGGTCGCGACGGTGATTGCTGACGGATGCGAGCCGGGCGAACGGCTTGCCCAGGCCGGCGCTGGAGCGGTTAGCGGGTTTGCCTGGGCGGGGCCGATCGCAGTGTTGCGTATCGGCGAGGGGGAAGATGCCTACACGGTCGCCGTGTGGCCCGCCGCCGAGCAAGACGTCTACCACCTGGTCGGAACTGTGCCCGTCACAGATGAGCGGTGGCGGCGGGTTGATCGTTGGCTGGCGAACTCCGCGCCGCGAGTCGTTCCGTTCGTTCTGAACCAGGCGGATTTCGACGGGGTCGGCGCGGCTCTGGCCGAGCATGGTCGGGTCGAGGTGAGCCGGCTAACAGCTCGCGTTCTGACCGATGGCTCGTCCTACACGCGGGGTTGGGCGGAGGGACGTCGCTCCCCACGCCCCACGTACACGCAAGCGCTCGGAGAGGTCGAGGAGTTTGCCTCCGTGCGAACGCTCACGGTTCACGTCGGCGACGCGTTGTCGCTGCACCTACGACGTCAAGCTGGTGCCACGTTTTACGGTGGCAGCTTCAGAATCTTCGAGGAGGTCGTGCTGTCCGCGCTTGTAGGTGCGGCGTCGCGGCGGCGTTCGCTCCTGACGGGCCGTCAGCGCCAGGCTCACGTGCGCCAGGAGCACGCCATCGCAGTACAGATGCCGACCGGGATCTTCGGGAACCCGGAGTCTGTCTCTGCCTTGCTCGAGGCGCTGGCCGAGCAGCGCGGCGTTGGAATCGCAGTTCTTCATCGCAACCCCTACCTGCATGTCGCGGTGACCGACTACCTCGACGGGTCGAACTTCGATGCCTTCGTGACCTTCGACGACCGGGTCATCATCTACCCCGGCTACCGCGCCAGCGTGGGAGCTCTCACACGGCTCACTGAGCACCTCGCGGAGCGCTTTGCCGCGCGCGAAGTCGCCGACGTCGCAGCCTCCACTCCGCCCACACGGGACGAACTCTTCACGACGGGCTGAACGTGACTCCAGCCGTGGACCTCGCCGAGTGCGTCGACCGGCTGCTTCACGGCTTCACGACCTACGACCGAGCCGTGGACGTGGTCTCGGCTTTCGAAATGGCATTCACGACGTCGCACTCTGACGTACCCGGCACGGTCCGCCACTTCGAGCGCTTCCCTCGCATCCCCGGCGACCGGGGCAGCACGCTCACCCCCGATTTCACGGTCGTGTTCCATGACGGGACGGGGCTTGCGGGTGAGATTGCGCGTCTCGCGCTGCATGAGAACAGCGCGGAGGAGCTGTGTCGCCAGATTTCAAAGTACGACGAGCTGCGACAGCTTCCCGCACAAACGGAGCTTGTAGACGTCGCATACACCGACGTGCTTCTGCTTGTGCCCCAAGCGGTAGGTGTCGCAGCGGTCAAGCGCATCGTTGTAGACCGCTTTGCCGACCCGGACCACCCATACAAGCCGTCGGTTGCTCCATGCGTCGTTCAGTTCGCCTTCGACGAGGACCGCTACATCTTCCAGCGCTTGCTCGAACCCAGAAACGGAACGCTCCGCGACGGGGACCGAGCTGACGGACTCGGACGGTGGTTCGACGAGAACGGGGATTTCAAGGCGCGCCCAAGCCGTTTCAGCGACATCAAGGCTGCTCGTGCGTTCATCAATGACGCAGCCGACCGCTTGTACCTGGCAACTCACCTGTGGGCAAAGACTTTCCCCACCCTTGTTGGGCATGCGCCCCGTCCTGTACGCCTGGAGGTCCAGTCGGCGGACCTCGCCGCCGAACTGCGGGACAAGTTCGGTGGTGTGCTGGCCTCAGATGTCGATGGAGCGCTTGAGCTCCTGCAGACGGCCAAGCTCGCGGACCGGACCAATGATGGCTGGGTCGTCGCGTGGGAGGAGCTTCGGGTTCCCGGTGAGAAGGAGCTGGCACATGCGCTCGCTACCCGTGCCTGCCGGCCGCCCTCTCGGAGCGCGTCCAGTCGTCTCGACGCCGCTGCACACGCGGAGGCCGCCAAGCCCAGCCCGCCACCGTCACTCTTCTGAACCTCGATCACTGCGGTTCTGCCTGCTGCGCGCGACGCGGCTCGCTGTCGGAACCGTGACGGAGCAGCAGCTCCATCTGCCGACCGGCGCTTTGTCGTCTCTAGTACTCGTCGGCTTGGACGCCGACCGAACGATCAATTCGATCGCGCGCAGATAGGATCGATCGTGCTCGCCATGGCAGAACGAGAGCGCGATACAGGACCCTTCGCATCGACCCTAAGCTTGCGCATGCGGGGTGGGCATTGACTGACGCAGCGGGTCCCTCAGCCGTTGCCGTCGTCGAACCTGCCGCAGTCCGAGAGCTTCCTACATTCGACGGACCGGCTGACTACGCCCTCTGCGCGGGCGAGCGTGTCCTTGGTGTTGTCGAAGCCAAGAAGCTCACGATTGGCCCGCAGGGAGTCCTCACCCAGGCTGAGCGGTACTCCCGTGGGATCCGGCAGCAGCCGCGGTTTCAGGGCGAGTACGGCGTGCCGTTCCTGTACTCGACGAACGGTGAGCAGATCCGCTTTCACGATGTCCGTCGCGAGCAAAACCGCTCGCGATGGGTGTCGGCTTTCCATACGCCGTCCGCCCTCGGCGAGTTGCTCGGCCGCGACCTGGATGCGGAGCTTGCAACACTTGCTGGCCTATCCCAGAACATGGACTCCGGCCCTATCAGATGGACGCCAATGCAGCGATCGAGCTGGCGATTG
Source organism: uncultured Solirubrobacteraceae bacterium (assembly GCA_963712675.1). Classification (GTDB taxonomy): domain Bacteria; phylum Actinomycetota; class Thermoleophilia; order Solirubrobacterales; family Solirubrobacteraceae; genus Palsa-465. The sequence goes on along the minus strand of CAVQJF010000005.1, from coordinate 45,255 downwards.
GCGAAGGCAAGCGGAAGCTGCTAGTCACGATGGCGACGGGCACCGGCAAGACGCTGGTGACCGTCAATGAGATCTACCGGCTCATGAAGTCCGGCGTTGCGCGACGGGTACTGTTCCTCGTGGACCGTCGCGCGCTTGCCGCGCAGACCGTTCGGGCGTTCGCATCGTTCGAGGCCGAGCCCGGCCTGAAGTTCGACAAGATCTACCCGCTCTACTCTCAGCGCTTTCAGCAGTCCGATCTCGGCGATGAGGCGTTCGATCCGAGTGTGATGCCGAACTCGTTGCTGACTGCCCCGTCGCCTGGGGATGCCTTCGTCTACGTCTCCACGATCCAGCGGATGACGATGAACCTCTTTGGCGGCGAGAAGGCGCTCACGATCGACGATGAAGCGATCGACGCCGATGTTGAGCAGCTGGACATCCCGATTCACGCGTTCGATCTGATCGTCGCTGATGAGTGTCACCGGGGCTACTCGGCGAAGGAGCAGGCGATCTGGCGCGAGACGCTGGACTACTTCGATGCGATCAAGATCGGCCTGACAGCTACTCCAGCCGCGCACACCATGGCGTACTTCGAGAACCTGGCCTACCGCTACGACTACGGGACCGCGGTGCAGGACGGCTTCCTCGTCGACTACGACGTCGTGCGGGTGCGCTCCGATGTGCGCATCAACGGCGTCTTCTTGGAGGAAGGGGAGCAGGTGGATCAAGTCGACCCTGAGACTGGCACGGAGCAGCTCGACCTCCTCGATGACGAACGCGCGTTCGATGCGACGGCTGTTGAGCGCGAGATCACGGCGCAGATTCCAACCGCCGGATCCTGCGGGAGCTCAAGAAGCACGCGGACGCCCACGAGGCGGAGCACGGTCGCTTCCCGAAGACGCTGATCTTCGCCGCCAACGACCTTCCGCATACGTCGCACTCCGACCAGCTCGTCGACCAGGCCCGCGACATTTTCGGCCAGGGCGATGCGTTCGTGGCCAAGATCACTGGGCGCGTCGACCGTCCGCTGCAGCGTATCCGCGAGTTCCGCAACCGCGTCAAGCCCGGCATCGTCGTCACCGTGGACCTACTGACCACGGGCGTCGACATCCCGGACCTTGAGTTCGTGGTCTTCCTTCGCCCCGTGAAGTCGCGAATCCTGTTCGAGCAGATGCTCGGTCGCGGTACCAGGCTTGGCGAGAAGGCCACCGACAAGGACCGCTTCGTCGTCTTCGACTGCTTCGACGGTACGCTGCTTGAGTATTTCGCCGGCAGCACCGGCATCACCGCCGAGCCAGCTGAGGGAGACGGCAAGAGCCTGGCTCAGATCATCGAGGAGATCTGGCAGAACAAGGACCGGGGCTACAACACGAAGCGCCTCGTCCGACGCTTGCGCCGCATCGACAAGAGGATGTCCGGCGACGCGCGCGACCTGTTCGCGCGCTTCATCGCCGACGGCGACCTCGGCCGGTTCGCCGAGCAGCTGCCGAGCTTGCTGCATAAGGCGTTCACGCCGACGATGCAGACCCTCCGAAACCACGATTTGCTCCGACTGCTTGAGGACTACCCGAGAGCGCCGCGCAGCTTCATCATCGCTGAGCAGGTCACCGACACCGTATCCTCGGTGGGGTTAATCAAGGGCGCGGACGGAACGCAGTACAAGCCCGAGGATTACCTGACGGTGTTCGTCGACTTTGTGCGGCTGAATGCGGAGGCGATCGACGCGCTGTCGGTCCTGCTCTCGCGGCCGACCGACTGGAACGCTGAGGCACTCGTCGAGCTGCGCGATGCGCTGAAGACTGCGCCGGAGCACTTCACCCAGGAGAATCTCGAGCGGGCTCACAAGGCCGCGTACCACAAGGCGCTGGTGGACATCATCTCGATGGTCAAGCACGCGGCGCTTGATACCGCAACGCTGCTGACCGCCGAGGAGCGGGTCGAGGCCGCCATGCTGCGTGTGACCGAGGGCCGCGATCTGACCGCTGAACAGACAGCATGGCTGGACCGTATCCAGCTGCATCTCGTTCAGAACCTCTCGATCGATCGCGAGGATTTCTCGCTCGTGCCCGTTCTTTCCGACCACGGCGGCTGGGCACCGGCCGATAAGACCTTCGACGGCCAGCTCGCCGAGCTGCTCGCGAGCATGAACAGGGAGCTGGCGACCGTATGACGGACGTCGTATCACGCCTGTGGGGCTTCGCTCACCCTCTTCGCCACGACGGCGTGGACTACGGCGACTTCATCGAGCAGATCACCTACCTGCTGTTTCTGAAGATGGCCGACGAGCAGGACATCGAACTGCCGAAGGGCACCGACTGGCCGTATCTGCGCTCTCAAAGTGGCGTCGCACTCGTCGAGGGCTACGAGGATGCTCTGCGGACGCTCGGTAAGCAGCGCGGCATGCTTGGCGACATCTTTGCTGGCAGCCAAAACCGCCTAGGTAACCCGGCTACATTGGCTCAGCTGATCAAGTCGACGGACGAGACGGAGTGGACCAGTCTAAAGGTCGACGTAAAGGCCGCCGCCTTCGAGGGCCTGCTTGAGAAGGCTGCGGCCGAGGGAAAGAAGGGCGCTGGCCAGTACTTCACTCCCAGGCCGCTGATCGAGTCAATGGTGCGTCTCATGCGGCCCGACCCACGGGTCGCGAAGCATTTCATCATCGGCGACCCGGCGTGCGGCACGGGCGGCTTTCTCGTCGCCGCGTACGAATGGCTGAAAGACCAGACCGGCGGTGCGTTCGACCGTGACACCGCCCGGCGCATTCGCACCAACACGTACTACGGTCAGGAGCTTGTGGCCCGCCCGCGTCGGTTGGCGTTGATGAACCTGTATCTGCATCAGGTCGAGCCGCACATATCACTCGGGGACTCGCTGTACGAGACGCCGACTGGCCAGCGCTTCGATGTAATCCTCACCAACCCGCCGTTCGGGACCAAAGGCTCGGGCCAGGCCCCGGTTCGTGACGACTTCGTTGTCGAGACGAGCAATAAGCAGCTCAACTTCGTCCAGCACGTGATGACGCTGCTCAAGCCCGGTGGACGCGCCGCCATCGTCGTGCCGGACAACGTCCTCTTCGCAGACCAAGCCGGCGAGGTCTTCAAGGTGCTAATGGAGGACTGCAACGTGCACACGGTCCTGCGCTGCCCTCGAGGCACCTTTGCCCCGTACACCACTGGCACCAAGACGAACGTGCTCTTCTTCACGAAGGGCGCGCCGACCAGCACGCTCTGGCTGTACGACGCTCGCGCGAACGTTCCGACCATCACCAAGACTGCGCGGCCGCTTGTCGCCGCACATTTCGCCGACTTCGAGCGATGCTACGGCGACGACCCGAATGGCAACGCCAAACGCATCCAAACAGATTCCCACGATGACCGGTGGCGGTGCTTCAGTCACACCGAGATCATCGAGCGCGGCTACAAGATAGACGGCTTTAAATGGCTCCGGGACGAGCAACTGGACGACCCCGACGAGGTCGTTGACCCGGGCGAACTTGTCACTGATGCAATCGCCGCGCTCCAAGCCGCAGTGATCGAACTTCATGAGCTGCAGAAGCTGGTGGACGACACGGAGGTCGCCGCGTGAACGGAGGGGACGAGAACGGCGGCCTGCCGGAAGGATGGAAGCGGCTCCGCGTCGGCGATGTCCTCAGGTTGCGCAACGGTCGTGCTTTCAAGTCGAGCGAATGGGTCACGGCTGGGCGTCCGATCATTCGCATCCAGAATCTGAAGTCGGACGATGCCGCGTTCAACTACTTCGATGGTGAGCTACCGGATCAGTTCGCCGCTCGAGATGGCGATCTGCTTTTCGCTTGGTCGGGTACGCCCGGAACCTCTTTCGGCGCCCACATCTGGCACGGACCAGACGCTTGGGTCAACCAGCACATCTTCCGCGTTGACTTCTCCTCCGACGACTTCGACCGCGACTTTCTGAAATTCGCATTCGACGCGAACCTTGCGTCCTATATCGATCAGGCCCAAGGCGGAGTCGGCCTGGCGCATATCACGAAGTCGAAGCTGAATAGCTCACTGCTCCTCACGCCGCCTGTGGATGAGCAGCGCCGCATCGCTCGACGGCTCCACGAGATAGAGGCTCGCCGATTGGCGACGGTTGACCGACTCCACGCTGCTCGTGTCGCAATTGGCAGCCTCCGGACCGCCGTCTTGGCTGCGGGGTGCGACGGTCGCCTCACCGAGGATTGGCGAGAGGCCTACGCGGAGACGGCGCCGAATGATCTCGTCGTTACGAGCACTGCGAGGCAAGAGGGGCAGCCCGATTCCGAGTTATCCGCGCATCTGCCAGCGGCTTGGCGATCGGTCCCTTTGGGGCAGCTCGTTAGCCGAATCGAGGCCGGAAAGTCGTTTCAAGCCCTCCCGCGCCCGGCGCGCGAGGATGAGTGGGGGGTCATCAAGGTCAGCGCGATGTCGTGGGGGAAGTTCTTGCAAGACGAGAACAAGGCCGCGGCGCCGGGATACGTGGTCAATCCCGCGTACGAAATTCGCGCCGGCGACCTGCTCCTTTCCAGAGCCAACACGGTCGAACTTGTTGGCGCGACGGTCCTAGTTGACGAGACCAGGCCGCGTCTGCTTCTAAGCGACAAGAGTCTTCGCCTAGTCCTTCACCCGGGCATCGACAAGCGCTGGCTCAACTACGCCCTGAGTGCGTCGTCGACGCGCCGACAGTTTGAGAACGACGCGACTGGAACCAGCAACTCGATGCGAAATCTTTCGCAGAAGAAGATCCTTGCAACCAAGATCGCGCTGCCGCCGGTCGTCGAACAGCGCGAGATCGTACGTCGCGTCGACGCCACATTGGCTGCCGCCGATCGCCTCGCGAGCGAAATCGATCGCGTCGCCAGGACACTCGACAGCCTTTCGAAGGCATCTCTTGCGAAGGCATTTCGTGGAGAGCTCACGGCCATCGAGGCTCCATGACGGCGCTGTAGTGCTCGCAGGTGGTCCGGGATCTTGCCGGTCCAGGTCTAGTCTGTGCCGGCCCAGGTCTAGTCTGCGTCAGATTCCTCGGACCCGGGGTCGTCTGACGTCTGATCTGAGGTCGACGGCGTAGCGGGCGCGGTGTCATCCCGAGTGCCGTCACCCTTGTCGACGAGCTCGCGCCACGACGATCTAAGCGCGCGCAGGTCGTTTGCCCACTGAGGAAGAAGCCAGGCAAGGACGAATGCGGCCACACCAAGGATCACAATCATCGTTTGCCCGGAGATCACATTCAGGGCGACCACGGCAAGGAGCGCGAGGGCGAGCAACGGGTACATTCGGAGCACGAGCCGCCCTGGGCGCGTTTTCTCAACTGAGACGATGAGGGGCGCGGCTACCCGCAGAAAGATCAGTCCGCCCGCCATGTAGAAAGCCAGGGCGACTACCGCTTGATCGACGTTGCTAAGTGGTCGCCGATCGTGGATCGCGTAGAGACACAGAGCTTCAGCGCAGAGCAGTAGGACGACGACCATAAGAAGAACACCCGAGGCACGAGGCCCCCAATGCTTATCGAGGAGGCCAAGATCCACAGCGATGAGAACGAAGACGACCGGGATGACGACGGCCACGGTCGCCGGAAAGGTTGGGTCATACGGATGCACGAAGGGACGGAGGATGGCAGCGTCTTGTTCGTCGCGAGAATCAGATGGCATGGGTTGTCGAGCGGCTCCGTTCGAGCTGGCCGAACCGCCGTCAGACCTCACACGAACCATCGGCGCGACCGCGCTTCGGCCATCCTGGCGCGTCCGACACAGTCGAGGTCGGGCCACCATCGAGCGTGGTTTCGATCGCCGACGATCGCAATCGCGTGGCACGGGCCGAGTCGGCGAACAGTTCAGCGACGAAGCACTTCTCTGGTTCGTAGCGCGTCCAGCGCGCTGAGCGACGATCATCGCGCAAGCGGATGTGAAGCCCCTGCGTCTGGCCGCCCTTGACGCGTGAACCGTCGACAGCGAGTCACTGCCGGCACGACGGTGATGCGCGCTGCGCCTATGCAGCGGCGATCAGCTCGAGTGCGTGCGTCTTGCGTGCGCCGTCGTCGATCACGCGTGCGAAGCGCTGCGAGCTAGCGCCAACTGGCCGGATCCAGTCGACGTGCTCAATGATCGCGTTGACCGCGGCCCACTTGGTGCCAGGAGCGTGTGCCCTGGGTCTCGCCGTGGGCGAACAGCTCGATGATCCGTTGCTTGGTCTGCTCCCGTGAGCGACGGGCGCGGGCGGCGGCGGCGTCGTCGGTGCCGGAGGGGTAGAGCTCGTCGAGGACCCGGCGCAGCTGCGCTTCGGAGAACCGCTCGCTGGCGAGCTGGTCGCCGGCGTGCTTGAACTGCCGGTAGTAGTCGATCGAGAGGTCGAGAACCCGCCGTGCCTGGTGGACGTGCTCTCGGATCTTCTCGGTGTGACGAATCGAGTACTTCTGCCGCGCCCGCTGCAGTCCCCAGTTGAGTGTGTTCTGGCAGACCACACGGATCGGGGTCGACGCGGCGACGACGGCCGTCGATCCGTCGTGGCTGTTCATCAGCAGTACGTAAGGGCGAACCGGATCGCCGCCGACCTCGATGTGCTCGGGTAGGCGAGCGAGGACCCAGACGCGGCGGCCGCCGTTCAGGCTCCCGGCGGTCTCGAAGTGCATCGCGGAGCCGATGAGCTGGTCGACGAACTGGAAGGCCTCGATGTTCTGGACGATCCGGTAGCGCTCGCCGACGATCCCGAGGACCTGGCGGGTGTCCTGGCGGACGTTGGCCCACCACCCGGGGATCTCCTCGCAGCGGGGCAGCCACCAGTCGTCGACCGTGGCGGCGTCGCCGCGGTCAATCGCGATGGGCTCTCGTTCGACGCGCCAACTCGAGCCCGGAGCGCTCGATCGCCTCGGCGATCGTGGTGGGGGCTCGTCGAGTACGGTGCCGAGGCCGTGCCACGGCGTCTCGCGGACGGAGAACATCGAGTCGTTGCTTGTGATTCCTGCGGGCATGACCCACTCCTTGTGATCGGTGGCTCCGCTCGTTGCGGGGCCGGTCGGAGCGAGGGCCGCACGCCTGGATGGCGTGCCAAGCTGGCCTCGCCCGCCGGCTCCCGCATCGAGCTGGATCTGCGGCTACGCCACAGCCGACGCCGTGGCAGCGTTCGGTTGCTCGTCGCCGGTCGCGAGCTCGGCGCGACGTGCGGCGAGAAGCTCGCGCAGCGCTGGTGTGCTCGGGAGTCCAGCGCGCCCACACGGTGTCGAGATCGTGCTCTGCCTGATCGACCTGCTCGGCGGTCAGCTCGCCGATGCGCGACTCGATGTCGTCGAGTCGTGAGGCCGCCTCTTTGCGCGCCCTGCGCGCAGCGGAGCGTTCCTCCTGCTCGGCCTTGCGCGTCTCAAGCACGGGCGCGAGCAATGACAACGCACCGTCCGGGAGGTTGTCAGCGACCAGCTTGTCGAGCAGCTCGTCGACGTCGACCGCCCACGGACCGCTGGCCTTGACGTGATGCCAGCTGCGGCTCGATGCTGCGACGGCGTCCTGATCGGCGTAGGTCGCCATGACGAGAAGCGCGAGCTGCCTGCCCGCGATCTCACCTGGCTTGTTCGCCCCGCGGAGGTAGTCGCTGGCTCGCTGCCCCGCCTCCGACTTCTCGAGGTAGCCGTATTTCGTCCTCCCATTCTTCTGCGTGGTCTCGGTGACCCAGCCGGGGAACCCGTAACGAGCGCCGCGCATCGCGACGTCGGCGAGCTCGCCGATGATCTCGACGGACGCGAGCAGCTTCAGCACCTGCTCGTCGACGCGAACCCGCGACAGCGTCGTGAAGACGGCTCGGCCGAGCTCCAGGTTGAACCGGGTGCGTGTTCGCGCGCCTGGCGCTCGGCCTCCCGCTCCGCTCGGCGGGCCTCTTCCGGATCCGTTTCTGGGCTCGGTTCCGAGCCCGGAACCGCGGTAGCGCGGTCTACGGCGCTGCCGCTGGCCGGGCTGCTCGCAGAGGCGTCGGCCTCGCGCTTTCGCTCCTCGCGAGCGCGCTTGCGCAGCTCCTTGACACTGCGCGCGAGGTAGTCCGCAACGAGTTGGCTAGCGACGTCGTCGCCGACGATGACCGCTTGCCAGTTCTCGCCGTGGGCCGCCCCGAGGGCGCGCGCCTGCGCGATGTCGTTCGCATCGAAATGGACGTGTTCGATCGGCCTCTCCAGCGTCCCCTCGATCGTCGCTAGGTCCTTCGTTGCGGTGTCGCCGAGCGCGAATCCGGCGATCGAGTACGGGGTGTGCGGGCGATAGACACCTTCGGGGAGCTGTCCGCTCGCGAGCGCCACATCGAGGGGTGCGCGCTCGACGTCCGCCCAGGTGTATGGCTCGTAGGCGTCGCCAGGGTTCAGTACCTGCTCGGCCGCTGCGACGGCGAGTCCGGGATGCATGCTGGCGAGTTGGCCAAGCGGCTTGGCCGCTCGCAGGGGGATCTCGCCGGACGCGACCTGGGCCTGAAGGTCACCGGGGAGCTTCAGGATCCGCAGGTGGTCTCGGACCCGTGCCTGGGTGGTCTGCAGCCGCTTCGCGACTCCTTTCACGGTCAGCCCACTGTTGATCAGGCGCTCATACCCGCGAGCGCGGGCGAGGGGATCGAGGTCCCGGCGCAGATCGTTCTCGAGCAGCGCTTCCACGAGGAGGTCGGAGTGCTCGTCCTCGTCGCCGGTGCCGACTGGGCGGATGATCGCGGGCAGCTCCATTACGCAGGCCTTGACTGCAGCCCGGTATCTCCGCTCGCCAGCGATCAGGATGTAATCGCCTTGGTCAGTCGCGCGGACGCGGATCGGCTGCAGGCAGCCGTCGGCCCGGATCGACTCCGCGAGCTGCTCGAGATCGCGATCGTCTACGACCTCTCCGCGCGGGTTGAACGAGTCGGGGACGACGACCCGCGACAGCGGGATGTGGCGGAGCTGAACACCGCCGGGCGCCGCATCGATCGTCGGCCGATCGTGTGTGCCGGCTGCGCTATTGGTGGCCATGAGGCCCTCCTTGTGTGGAGTGGCCCCGCCGGGTGCGGGGCCGATCCCCGACATCGGGCACGCCCGGATGGCGTGCCAGGATGGGAGGGGTCGGGACCCGTGGCCAGCGCGCCTACGGGACCCGCTGACGCACGCGGCCGTCGGCGGCGGCCGGGAACGCGCAACCGCGGTGCGGCCTGCTACTCCATGCGCTCAAGTTCCGTAAAGCTCTGCTCGTCGAGATGCACGGTCACCACGCGTCCGGTTGTACTGAGTAGTTCGATCAACTGATGCGCGTGGTCGTACGCGCATTCCCGGGCGCTTTCGACGGGATTGAGGTGCTCGTTCCGGTGCTCTGCGCTGCGGACTGTGGCGGAGTGGCCAACGGGGCCGAGCATCAGGTGTGTGGCGATCGTCGGCGTGTCGGGGTGGCCGACGTAGGTCGAGATCAGCTCGGCGGCGAGGCCTCGCTCGGGGAGCACGGTCGAAAGCGTGAGCACTGCGCCGCCGGCAGCCCAGCTGTACGTGCCGTGCGCCTCGCAGGGTCGACCGTCGATCGAGACGGTGAGCGGGAGATCGCCGCACATGTTCGCCACCATCTTCGGTGACCGTAGCGCGACGGGCGGCAGCTACTTCGGAGCTCTGACGCCGAGTTCGTCGGCCAGCCGCGCGCGCAGCTTGAGGAAGTCACGATCCTTCGTGTCCATGCGCCACACGCGAGCCGCGAAGTCGAAAATGGAGCCGCCGGCCTTGCACGCTCCGTAGCAGTACCAGGTGCCGTCGTCGTAGAGCTGGAGGCTCGCCGTGCGGTCTTCGTGAAACGGGCAGTAGACCTTGCCCGCCCGATCGGGCGTGACGCCAGCGAGCACGCACACGTAGTCGGCGGCGGGAATGGCCAGAAGAAGCCGGTCGAGCTCGGTTCGTTCGGTTCGACGGCGGCCCGCCGGCGACCCCGGTAGGCGTCCAGGTGGGTCGTCGAGTCCGTCGACCAGCTCTTCGAGGTGATACCGCCGCGTCCGGTTCAGCTCGATTAGCTCGACCGCCGCAGGCGGCGAGTGCTTGTGGTTCCACGACGCCGGTGGCCGCAGGATCCGCGCGGCGTCGACCGACGCCAGGTCGCCGCCGAGGGCGTGCGAGAGGCGACGGTTGGCGCGCTCAAGCTCCAGCACCGAGACCGGCGCGGACAGGCCGAAGTACGCGTGCGCGTGCCCGGCGGTGCCCGACGAGACGATCATCGTTGGCGGGTGCCGGAAGTCACGGAGTCGGTCGACCGCGTCCGGCGTGTCGATCTCGACGAACGCCAGGTGCGATTGGTCGATCGCGTCGCGTCCGCCGGAGCGGCGAGTGCGTAGGCACACGCCGATGTACACGTCGGTCCGCGCCGCAAGCCGCCGGATGAGCCGGCCGGCGCCTGGAGCGCTCCCGGCGGTGATGAAAAGGCGGCCCATGTCGCGGTGGCGGAGCGCGAACCGGATCTCGAGGAGGCGCGCGCCCGGCGCGGGTCCTGCGAGCAGTCGCAGGTAGCGGTCGAGTGCCTCGACGGCGGCGGCGGTTCTGGACGCCGCAGTAGCGGTCATGGTGTCCGCTCGATTCGGACGGTGCGCGTGCCGCCGGGCCGAGCCTCAATCATGCGGTAGTCGGTCATCGTGCTCGCGCTCGCTCGGCACGACAGATCGGGCATCGCCGTGAGGCTCCGCCCTGGCGCTTGAGCTGGCGCTCGCGCTGGCGCGTGCCCTCCCACGTTCTGGCGAGCGTCCAGCCGATCCCGGCCTGGGTGATGACCTGTAGCAGCCGGGCGCCGCGTCCTGCCTGGTGCTCGGCGAGCCGGCTATCGAGGTCCGCGGTCCAGCCGGTGTAGTGGCGCGCGTGCCGGTACGGCTCGGTGAAGTGGACGAGATACACAACGCCACCGGGCGACCCGCCGCTCGCGGAAGCGGTCATTCGCACACCTCAGGGGTCTTGGCGGCGATCCATTCGAACTCGCCGTTGACCATCGGGACCTGCTCTGGGTGCCGGGCGCCCCACGCCGCGAGCTGCTCGTAGGTCAGATCGCCGCGGCGCATCGCGGCTACGCGCTGCGCTGGGGTCATCTGCCACAGCGAGCGGAGGCGTCCGGCACGGGCGCGCTGGGCGCGCTGGGCGGACTCCCACCATGTTTCGCCTGGGGCATCACGATCGAGCTGGTGTTCGGGCATGGGTGCTGGTGGCGGGTCGGGGACTCGGTGAGTTCCGGCCGCCGGCGATCCGGGCGCAGAGCTCGGCGCGCTGTCGAAGAGCGGCAGACGCCGCGGCATCGATTGCCTCACGTCCGGGCGTCGGCGAGAATCGGGCGAGGCGAGTCCCCGACTCGACGTGGTCGCGCTCATCGTCCGAGCCTCCGACGGATCGCGTCGAGCGTCGGGCAGACCCACCGGCCAGCTGTGCAGCCGGCGCCGAGCGCGAGCAGATCCTCGAGCGTGCTCGACGGCGTGATCGGACAACGGCAGTCCTTCGCGCGCGGCCGGCTGAGCTCCTCGCGGATCACCCGGGCGCGCCTCCCGGCGTCGGCCTTCGCTTTCGCGGCGCGGGCGCGCCGGATTGCACGGACGCGATCCCGAGCGGCTCGCTCCTCGTCGCGTGGGGTCGTGTCGAGGGTCATGGCTGCACCCGCTCGTACTCGGCGCCGAGCTGCCGGGCCGCTTCGAGATAGCTCGGCGGCTGTTGCCGCGCGTCGCGCACGGGGCGTAGTCGGACGTGCTGCTCGTCGGGGATGTGGATGACCTCGACGAGGCGGTGGCTGTGGGCGCGGTCGATCCAGAGGCTCCCGAGCTGGACTCCCGCGTCCGCGGTGGTAGAAGTGTGCTGTCGCATGTCGCTCCTCTCGTGGGGCGGCGCGGTGGCGGGACGCCCCTGGCCGGGCGTCCCGCCTTGCCGCCGTGGGCTTACGCGGCGGCGGCCGCGGGCTCGGGCTCGGACTGCTCCGTGCGCGGGGCGTCGAGGAACTCGACGCTGCGAGCGATCACCTCCAGCTTCTGACGGCGGGTGCCGTCCTCGGCCTCCCACTCGGAGTGGTGGATGTGTCCCTCGACGGCGACCCGGCGGCCCTTGGCGAGGTACTTCGCGCAGGTCTCGGCCTGGCGGCCGAAGACGGTCACGTCGATGAAGTCCGCACCGCGGTCCTCACCGTCCTTGCCGCGCTGGCGCTGAACCGCGAGGCGCAGCCGCCCGACCTGAGTGCCGCCCCGCTCATCGAGCGTGGGTGCGGTGGTGAGACGGGCGACGATCTGTACGGCGTTCATGTGTTCCCTCCTTGTGGGGATCGGTTGGTTGAACGAGGGCCGGCAGCGCCGGCTTGGCGGCCGAGCGGAACCGAAGCCCGCAGGGCGAGGGGAAGGGAGCGCAGCGACCTTGAAGCGACGGGCCGCCGCCGGCGCACAATCGGCTCTCAGAACAACCAACCGGTCCACACCGGAGGCGTCGACATGTGAACGAGACGGGATCGGCGACCGTCTCATCGCTGCACGACCAGGGCGGCGGCGACAAGCGTCGGTAGGGCGATCAGCGCTAGCGCGGCAAGACGACGGGGCGAGCGTCCGCCGAGGAGGAAGGCGCGTCGGACCCGGGTCCGCATCCAGCGGCCGGTCAGGCCCCCCGGACCCGAATGGGACCTGCCGTGCTCAGCGTGGTGTTGGCGATGGCAGTCCCAGCAGAGCACTGTGACGTCACCGCGTCGTTCGTGCCCGAGCCGCGCGTAGGTCCGGTGGTGGATCGTGAGACGCCGCCGCGATCGGCACCGTTCGCATCGGCCGCCCGCGCGAAGGATCCAGAGCCGCCGCCGAAGCCGCCACAGCGGCGAGCGCAAATTCAGCACGTAGAGGAGCGAGTGGCGTCGGCGGTATCTCATCGGGCGTGAGGGGTGAGGAGCACCTCGATCGCCGCAGCGCACGTCGTCAACGTGATCGTCGCCATCGCGTACGGGATTGCGATCCGCGACCTGGACGAGCGGGCGCATCGGCGAGCATCGAGCCACGCCGCGGCAGCTGTCGCGGCCGCGAGGTATTCGAGCGGCAGCTGGGGGAGGAACGGGACCAGCGTTCCGCGCCACCGGCCGAGCGCGAGGCCGACGGCGATGGCGTTCCCTGAGAGGATCGCGGCCACGACCGTGTCGCCGGCGAGTCGGCTGCGGCAGGTACGTTCGAAACGCGCGGCGACGAGGATGAACGGGGCCGCCAGGACGCGGAGGTTGTTGAGCAGGATCGAGACGACGGCCGCGGCAGACGGGTGGAGCGTCGGGTGCGGGCGGGTGGCCGGCCCGAGAGCGGGCCATGCCGCGCCGGCGGCAGCGCCTATCACCGTCGCCCCGGCGAGCGCTGCCCAGCACAGGCAGATCGTCGGCAGATCAACCCGCTGACGGGCGGCGTCCTCCTCACCCGAGGCCGTGTGCAGCGAGGTCTCCGGGCGGTTCAGTTCTCCGCCTGCCATCGGGTCACGATCCATCCGTTCGCCGTGTCGACGAGCTGGGCGTAGATGACATGCAGAGTCGGCGGGAGACCGGCGTAGTCGCCCTGCCCGGTGGTCTGCTCGCGGGTGACCAGTACCCATTCGCGGGCGGCTGGCCCCCGGCTGCGGGTGATCGCTACGACGCTGCCGCTATTTGCGACTCTGCTCTTGAGCAGTTGCGTGTCACGGGCGGCAGTCGCCGCGGCTTGGAGCGCCTGCGCCTTGGCCTGCCCAAGCGAGAACAATGCCAGCTCCCGCTGGCGTCCGGCCACGTCGGCCGCGGTCCAGTTGACGTACAGCTCGGCGTAGCGTTCGAGCGCCGCCTCGGGTGAGCGGCGCGCCGCGCCGATCGCGAGCTTGTTCTGCGCGGCGCGAGCGCTCGACGGGATCGTTCCGCCACGCTCGGGCGCAGGGTCGCCGGAGTCTGCCGGTGCCGTGGTCGTCGACGTCGATGTGACGGTCGGTGTTCGACCAGTACCAGCCGACTGGTACGGATTGCGGATCCCGGCACACCCTCCCATCGCGCCAGCGGCAAGCACGACAAGCGTGAGCCGCGTCGACCCGCTTCGGATGCTCCGGCGCACCAGCTTCCGCCGAACTGTGTCCGCGGGGTTCATAGGCCGGGCGGGTGTCGGGTGACGTAGGAGCGGCCGTCGGCGAGGTTGCCGAGCGGGTTCTGCCGCCAGCGCGGCCCCGAGCCGAGCGGGATGTTCGGCCCGCCGTAGTCGGCGGTGTCGAACGCGAGCCCGGCGATGACGATCCACGTGTGCCCGGAGTCGGCGTAAACGGTGATCCAGCGCCCGGGACCGGGGAGCCCCCACTGCTCGAGGGTTCCGGACACGTCCGGCCAGGCGGTGTGCAAGCCCGCCCTGTAGAGCACATAGGACACGGTCCCCGAGCAGTCGTATGCCGGCCACAGCTGCGCGAGCGACCCGTAGTGGACGTCGGGGACGGGATAGGGCTTGGTGTGGATCTCGTTCGCGGCGGCGATCGCGAGCTTGACTGCGGCGGGCGCGTCCTGCGGGGCGGCAGCGGTCCCGTCGGGCAGGATGCGCGCCTGCTGGCCGGGGATCAGTTTCAGCGCCGCGGTGCCAGCGAGTCCGTCGCACGTGGGCGTCCACGACGCGCCGTTTTGCGCGTTCGACGAGCTCGTCCCGGTCACGGTCGGAGCGGGGGTGATCTCCTGGAGCAGGTTGCCCGCGCCGGGGTTCGGCGCGGGTACCACGTTGACGTGGCGCACGCCCCACGCGTCCTGGGCTGAGCGTCCGAGCCAGTCGTAGATGTCGACGTGCCGGCCGATGATGGCGCCACCGGTGTCACCGGCGTAGAACGCGTGATTGGTGCCGAACGGGTTCGGGGTGACGTGCTCGAAGCTCTGAAGCGGGACGACCGCGGGGTCGACCGCGATCTCGTACGCGGGCTGCCCGTCCGTCAGGTTCAGCCCGGTCGCGGTGACCCCGGAGCCGTTCATCGCGTCCCAGGGCGGGCCGTACGCGGTCGCGATCCACGCTCCGCTCCCCGTCGGGAACGTCAACGGCGTGGACAGTGGTGTGCACTGCAGCGAGCTGACGCCGCCGAGCAGCACGACGGGCAGGGCGATCAGCATCATCCCGCCGACCGCCGGCACGAAGATCAGCCAACGTCGCGTCTTGTGTCGTTGGCTGTTCATGCGGCGCGTCCTTGCTGGCGGTGGCGTTCGTGCCAGTCGGGATCGCACAGCAGCCGCAGCGCCTCCCAGTGATCGCCGCGGGACTCCGCGAGCGCGGCGGCGCGGCGTGGCTGGTCGTTCTCCGGGTCCGAGCAGCAGATCCAGTACTCGAGATCGCCGAGCAGCTGACGCACGGCGCCGCGCCCCCGGGCGGAGATCATGTACGTGCTCGAGTACAGCCCAGGCCGCGTCGTCAGGGTCGTGATCTGATCGATGTCGGTGTCGGTCAGGCCGAGCGGGGCGCGGGCGTGCTCGAGGTCGTCGGCGTCGTTCGGGAAGCACAGCGCGATCGCCTTGTTCTCCAGCAGCGCGTGGCCCTGCGCGGTGGCGAGGTCGCGGAAGAACTGCGAGACGAAGATCAGCCACAGCGCGTAGTGGCGCGAGCGGCGGGCGTATTCGTTCAGCCACGCACCGGCGGCCGCCGAGGCGGTCAGCTTCCAGCCTTCCTCGACGACGAGGAACAGCCGCCCGGCCCACGCGCCGGCGTCATCGAGCTCGCCGCGCAGACGGCGGCTGCGGGTGCGCTGGATCGCTCCCTCGATGTGGTCGACGATCGCGAGGATCATCGGCGGTACCAGCCGGTCCGGCAGCCCGGCGATATCGAACAGCGTGAGTGTCGTCTCGCCGGGAACGGTGGTCGGCGCGTCGGCCAAGTGCGCGAACGCTCCGCCCGCGCAATAGGGCTCGAGCCGGACGATTAGAGAGTGCAGCGTGTCCGCCACGAGTCCGCCCGGCTCGACCTGCCCGAGGCGGCGCTCGAGGGCGTTACGCAGCAGCGTCTCGCGGGGGCGCTCGCCGGTCAGTGCGCAGCTCTCGTAGACGTGGCGGATGCCCGAGAGCAGGAACGACTCTTCGAGCGCCGAGAGGGTGCGGTCCTCGCCGGCGTGCTGGTCGCCGATCAGCAGCGCGTGCAGCGCGAGCAGGAACTGCTCCTTCTCGGGCGCGACGCGGCTCGGGTCGCGTACGTCCCAGGGGCAGATGACCTCACCGGCGCCAGAGCCGACCTGGACGCGTCGCGAGCCTGGGATCAGCCCGAGCAGCATGTCGTAGTGGCCCGAACCGCGGCGCCCATGCTCTGAGGCGGTCGATGACCGGTCGATGATCCAGCCGCGCATCCCTTGGGAGATCGCGCGCTCGAGCAAGGCGTTGATCGTTACCGTCTTGCCGCCGCCAGAGGGACCGATCGCCAGTGTCACGTGCCGGGTGTAGAGGCGGTCGAACGGGTTCAGCCGCTCGAGCGTCCCGCCAGGGTCGGCGAACCCGAGGATCAGGCCCTCGGGGGACCCGCAGGAGCCGGATGTCAGCGGCACGCAGTGCGCGATGTTCCGGTGCGCATAGGAGCGAGTCGCGCGTAGCGCGTCGACGCCGAGCGGCATCGTCGAGATCAATCCCTGGTACCCGAGCCATCGCCCGCGGATCACCCGCGCGCCGGTATGCGCCTGGAACTCGCGGGCGGTCGCTTTCACGAGTTCGTCGAACGGCTCTTCCTCGCCACGTGGGTCGCGGATCGCGACGCTGACGGAGACTCTGTAGACGGTCGCGCCGATCTCCGCGGCGAGCTCGGAGTCGAGCAGTTCCGCTTCGGCGAGCGCCTCGTGTTCCTCGGAGCCGACCAGCTGAGCTCGGCGGCTCTTGTAGTCGATCGAGGCCGACAGCCGCTTCCACCGGCGCCGCTGTCGCGAGCGGACCTGCTCGCGGCTTCCGACGCGGATGTGCACGGCGACCGTCACCGGCAGCGGGCACGCGAGCAGGTGCATCAGCCACCACAGCGAGGTCCTGATCGGCGGGGTGCCGAGGTGCAGCACCTCCTCCAAGGTGCCGTCGCGATGGCGCAGCCAGCGCGGGTCCCCGCCGTCGATCCCAGCCGGGTGATCGGCCTGGCAGATCGCGTCGAGGACGCGATGACGCTGGAGGGCTGCGTCCTCGGAGCTCGTCGCGCTCGCGAGTGACGTCGCCGACGCGAATGAGCCCATGTCCGGCAGCCGACGCGCGGCGGGATGCAGGCGCTCCCACAGGCAAGCGATGGTCTGGACGCCGTCGAGCGGCCACGGCTCGATCCCGACGGCTGCGAGCTGAGCCTGGACCTGCTCTGCTTGGCGCAGGCTCTCGGCCGCGGCGCGCTGGTGCGATCGCCACGACATCCGGGCGCCGCCGGGAGCGAGCGCCTGGCGGAAGCGGTCGCGGATCCGCTCGTCGTCGGGCGCGTGGGGCACCGCGACCCACCAGCGGGCCGCTACGGCGGGCTGCTCGGATCCCGCTGCGTGGACGACGGATTGCCGCTGGGCGGACAGCAGCCAGCCTCGGACCCGGGCGAGATCCTGCCGGCCTTCGCGTCGGTCGTGGGCGCACGCCTGCTCAACCCGGCCTGCGTCGTCGGCGAGCGCCTCCTTGACGGGGATCGGGTCGGTCTGGGCGTAGATCGCGAGCGCCTGGCGGTCCGGGATCCCGCGGCAGATCTCTCCGAACGCGCGCTCGATTCGCGCTTGCGCGCTGCCGTCTGCCGTGATCGCATTCGGCATCCGATCGCACTCGATCAGCCGCACGTAGCGACGATCGGAAGTCACGATCAGCCCGTCCGGTTCGACGAGATCGATCGGCAGCACCCGGCCGAGCGACCCTGGGCGCGCCCCCCTCACAGTCCCACCGCCTCGAGAGCACCTTCGCCGTCGGCAACCTGCTCAGCGGCTGTGGTAGGCGCGGCGGCCAGCAGCAGGCCACCGCGGTCCGTCCACTCGGGAAGCTCGAGCTGCTTGGGAGCGAGCGCGTACCGAACGAGCGCGACGAGATGCCGACCGGGCCCGAGTGCTTGTCCGGAGAGAGCGTGCAGCACGACGCCGCAGAACGCGAGCACCAGCACGACGATCGTGACCGTCGGCCGAACGCCCAACGGCGAGACTCTCACCGCGCCGTACAGCAGGCCGCCCCCCATCGCGATGCCGAGCCAGCCACGCCAGGACAGACCGTAGTAGCGCTCCGGATCGTTGAGCCTGCGCAGCGTCTCCATCACTTGCCCTTCCTCGGTCGCGGCCGCCGCGGTGCCCGTGGGCCGGGGGCCTTCGCTTTGCTCTGCGGCCGATCGAGCGCGCCGCGGTCCTTGCCGTCGATCGGCTGTGGGGGCCGTGCGCTCGACGCGCTCGGCGGCGCCGCAGCCGACCGGCCCGAGGTCTCTCCTCGCCCCGGCCCTCCGACTCGCGGGGACGCATGCACCGGCCGCGCCGAGGCAGCCGCTCCCGGCGGTGCCGGGGCCTCGCCCCTGCCGCCCGGCGTGCTCGGTGGATGCACTGCGGTGCTCGTAGGCCGGCGATGGCCCGTCCCGCCGGAGGCGCCCGACGCTTGGCCGCGCGATGCGGTTGCTCGCCAATTCGCCGTCCCGGCCCGCGCCATTCTCACCGCCGCCGCGCCGGCGCGCGTGCGACCGACGAGCGCTGCCGTCCCGGGTGCCGCCCCGCCTGCTCCCGTGCGGATCAGCGCACCGCCCGCGCCGACGAGTCCGTGTCGGCTGTGTCGTGCGAACGCTCCCGCTCCCCCCGCGACCGCTGCGCCGGTCGGCCCGGCCGCCGTCAGCGCAGCTCCGCTCGCCCGCGCGACACGACCGGGGAATCCACGTAGCGAGTCCACGGCCCGACGGGTCGGAGCCGGAGCACTCGATGCCGTCGCGCGGGAGCCGCCTCGGCCGAGCATCACTGCCCCGCCGAGCTGTCCGCGAAGCACGGCGCCCGCTTCGCGAGCGGCGCGGATGCATAGCCACAACGATGCGAACCCCGCGAGCGCGAGCAACAGGCCGCCGAGCAGGTTCGCGATCGTCCCCTGCCCAGCGATCAGTGGTCCGGCCGTCGAGCTGTCGTTGATCAACAGGGCTCCGACGGCGAGGATCGTGCTCCATGCCAGCGGCAGGATCAGCAGCGCCGCGGCGGCGCTCGCCCACGCGCGCGCGACCACCATGCCGCCGTCGGTCGGAACCAGCGCGATCATCACCGGCCCGATCGCGTAGAGCAGCGCGCCGAGCAGGATGATCACGACCTTGAGGAAGATCAATCCGAGCAGGGCGAACCCGATCGCCCCCATCAGGAACAGGTCGATCAGTTGCCAGCCGCCGAGCGCGACGCCGCCGACCGCGTACTGCATCAGCTTGTAGACGCCGTGGCTCACCGGCGGCAGCGAGAGCACGAAGTGGGTGAGCTGGTTGACGGCGGCGGCCGCCTGCGACCACCACCACGGGTATGAGACGAGGACGGCTGCCAGCCCGAGCACCCTCGCTACGGGAGCGGCGACGTTCCGGCCGGCTCCGAGCGCGGCGCGAGAGGTCGCATACGTGAGTGTCAGCGGCAGCAGGGCGGCGCCGACCCACATGAACAGGTCGCGGAGCGCGTTGATCCCGGAGAACCCATACGCGACGTGCCCGCCAGGGGTCGTGATCGTGCCGGCGTAGTCCGGCACCGCGACGATCCAGTGCATCACCTGTAGCCCATCCTTGGCCCACGAGGCCGGGATCAGCAGACGGATCAGGCCGCCGATCGTCGCGAGGATGAACTTGCCGGCCACCGCGACCGTCCAGTGCAGGCCGCCGAGTACGACTCCGGCGATCGCGTGGAAGACGCCGCCGATCAGGTCGCCGATCGGCCCGAGGAACGCTGGCGCGAGCACGGCAGTGACCGCCTACGCGAGCACCGCCGGGATCACGACCAGGATCAGCATGATCCCGCCGATCACGCGGAAGAGCCAATCGGGCGCCTGGCGAGAGCCAGCCACCATCAGTCCGGCGATTAGCACCAGCACGAGTCCGAGTCCGGTCGACACGAGCCACGTCCAGTTCTGCTGAAGCGTTCGTACGAGTCCGGCGAATGCTCCGCCGCCCTTGGGCGACACGCCGGCGAGTCCGGCGGCCTTCAGTGCCCACAACTGAGCTGCGCATGCCCCTCCGGCGGCGGCGGAGAGTGCGGCGGTGCGAATCAGCCTGCCCGCAACGATCATCTGCGCTCCTGGGTCTTGTACGCGGTTACTGATGTCAAGATACTACAGACATCAGTTATAGATCGTCAAGTATGCTTATTAGAACTTACGAGAGCTGCTGGTGCCGTCGATCCTGAGACCGATGAGCTCACCGGCACGTGATCCCGTGGCATGGCACGTCGGAGCCGCCGTTATCGAAGATCGTGTTGCTCAGGCGATTGGAAGCGGCCCGCCCGGGACGATCGCGACAGCTACCCAGCCGCTGTCCTCGCGGCCGAGCACGAACGTCCAGTAGTTCCCGCGGGGCCAGTACCGGATCTCCACTGCAGCCGTGGTGCGGCTCTGGAGGATCCGGAGAATCCGGATGGGCCCTACCCGGACATGCTCGTAGTAGCGCGCGCACGACTCGTGCAGATCGTGCGCGAGCGCTTGGCGGAATCCCGGCGTCACGAGGTGCGCACACGCGGATTGCGGTTCGCGGGTGACGCCCGCGGTGAACGAGTCAAGCCAGGCGGTCGGCGTCGCTGGACCCGGGTTCGGATTTCGGGCCGAGGTCAGCGCGCCGGTGACGGCGAGCGCTCCACCCGCTGCGAGGAAGCACACGACGATCGTGAGTCTGGCCCGCCGCCATCTGTGACCGGTCCTTTCGCCCGGGCCGAGCTGGTCGCTCGTCGTGGGTGCCTTGCCCGGACGCCAGTGCGTGTGGGCGCGGAGCATCCCGCGCCGGTTCATCATCGCCACGGGCTACGCACCTTGTGGCGCTTCATCACTTGGCCTGGTGCCGCCGGTGCCGCCTGTGTCGGTGAGGCCGGCGGGTCGGGCGCGACGGGGGGCAGCAGCAGCAGCAGCAGCTAGGGGTGTCCACCGACGATCACCCTCACCTTCCGGCTGTCGGCGGGCGCCCATGGATAATCCCCGCCCATCGGCAGGGACGCGATCTGGAACCAGAAGGTGCGGATCACGCCGGGAAGGCCGGCGCCGAAGGTGTACGTCGTGGTGAACCGGCCGTTGCCGGTCACGTGCTCTTGGATGCCGTAGGTGTTGTAGCCCGAGCCCTGGCCGAGCCTGAGTCGGACGAGGGCGCCCTGCGGTGGAAGGTAGCCACCGACGAGCCGACCCACGATCCGCACGGTGCCGCCCCATGCCACGCGAGATGGCCGCACGCTGATGAGTTGCACCTTCGCCGGAACCACGACGTGGGCTTGGCTCGACGTACTTGGCTCGAGCGTCGCGGCGCCTCCGTACGCCGCTTCCACGAGACGCGAGGGTCCCGGTGGAAGCTTCGCGCTCCAGCTTCCGTTCGCACGCGTAACCGCTACGGCGGCTTGCGAGAACTGACCCTTGCCATTGTCGGGCGCGGTGAGGACACGCACCGTCTGGCCTGCGAGCGCCGTGCCATTCGTCGTTCCAAGCCAGCCGTCGACGGTCGTCGCTTTGCCATGTGCGACGCGGCGGGTGTCCCGGGTGACGGTGTGCGGCAGAACGACGACGCGGATCCAGCGGTGGTGAGCGACGCGTGTCGGCCCGCCGTCTCGGGTGACGGTTGTCCACACGGTGATCCTGCGTCGGACGATCTGGGCATGGCACTTCGCGACGCTCACGGTCTTCGTGTGAGCTCGCCGCAGCACCTTGACGCGCCTGTGGTGACGGTGGACGACGACCCATCGTGCCGGCACCGTCACCCGCTCGCGGGCGCGGTGGCACAGCAACGGGTCGACGCGCCTCGAGAACCCGATGCCGCTGACCGTCGGTTGCCTGATGCTCAAAGACCAGGATTGCCAGCTCGACCAGCCATGCGCACCGGAAGGGTCGATCGCATTGTTGTCAGCCGCGCATCGGACCAGGTGAGGCCCAATCCCGCTGACCGGTACCTTTGCACTCGCATTGGCATAAGTCTCGGCGGGACCGCCGTCCACTGAGCACACGATGCTCGCGATGCCTGAGGGACTGCCGCTCGCCGCGGCCGTGACGTATTGCGTGCCTGCCGTCGACGGCGCGTCGACTGGGCCGGACAGCGAGATCGTCGGAGTGCTGTTGTCGAGATAAACGGTCTTGGTGATGCTCGCCGGGACCCCTGCCGCGTCGTCAGCGCTGATCGTGAGCGGCACGGCACCCTGCCCGTACTGGCTGGTGTCCACCGGCTGGTCGACCGGGGGCGCGGCACACTGATGCCAGGTCGAGACGTCCTGCGCCGATGTCGTCGTGTTGATCAGCTGGCCGTCCAGCGTCGCCGACAGCGAACACAAGCCCGACGGCGAATTCCCCCAGGCAAAGAACTGCCAGGCGCCTCGCAGCCACCCCGACGCCTGAAAGAGACCTGTTGGAGCGACGAGGCTTGGGCCGCTGGTCTCGCGAACGTAGAGCGAGAACGCTCCCACGGTGAAGATCGCCGGTTGGCTGCAGGTCCCCCTACCGCAGACCAGCTTCATACCGAAGTAGCTCGAAGGCGAGGGAAACGCCATCCCGAGGCTGGCCGGAGTTGAGTTGCTCACCTGTGGGCCGCCGCCCGCGTAATAGAACCCGCCGCCATAGTCGGAGTCGGCGCCGTTGTTCACTCCGGCTGAGACGATCTGGTTCGCGGTTGCGCCAACGAGTTCGAGGCCCGCGGGGGCGACGGTCTGCCAGCTACCGGTCTGACCCCGAGTCGTGTTTCCGCTGTTGAACAGCCCGAAGCCGCCGCCGTTATACGCCGGGGTCGGGCACCCGACGGTCGCCTTGATGCCGGACACCGTGCTCGAGCTGAAGACGTTGTTGGCGTACGAGCCGCAGACGTGCACGGTTTCGTCGCCCAGCGCGCAGGCGGACCAGCCAAGGCTTGCCGCGAGCGCGATGGCGGCGGCCGCGGGACGGAAGGCTCCCTTGGTTACCGAGCCCGGCGGCATGCTTCTCGATCAGGGGCAGATGACGAAGACATTGACGGTCTCCGGCACGTTGTTGCCACTGGCGTCATAGGTTTCGACCAGCAGGCTCTTGCCGTCCGGCCCAAAGGTGTCCGCCGTCGGCGGGCCAAGCGTCGGCACCGCATTGGCTGGATTCGCCAACGCGATGCACTTCCGAGGAATCGAACGGTTCCACGACAACCGATAGATTCCGCGTCCGGGATTTGGGGTCACGGCTGTCGCTCGCGGACTTGACGAAGTCACCTTGCCGTTGGCGCCGATCTGCGCCCACTCCGCGATGTGGCCGGCGATCGACTTTGGATCGAGGTTCGCAGCGGTCACCGCGTGTTTCGCGAGCTTCTGACTCGTGACGGCGGCGCCGCGAAGCTGCCGCGTGCCGACGCTGTTCGCGGGGAGACTGAACGCGGCGTAGGACGCTCCCGCAAGCGAGAGCACCGAGAACACCAGCGCGACTTCGGCGATCGCATTACGTCTGAGGTAGTCCAGGGCTCGGTTCATGAGGTCCTTTCGATCATCCATTGGGGCTGTGCCCGGGGCCCAAGATGCCGTTGGCACCCCAAACGGGCTGATGACTGGTGGCGCCCCCGCCGGCCGAACTTCCGCTCGTGCTCGAACTGGCGGCGCTCGCCGACTGTTGCGGGGTCGGATTGGACTCGACCGGTTGCGTCGCGCTGACCGCCACGGTCGATGCCGCCGGGGACGAGTTCGCTGCCGCCGCCGTGCCTCGAGTGGCGTGCTTGACGCGCTTGCGCGGACGGACGCGGCCGTGGTGTTGCGCGGCTGATCTACGTTGCTCGACCACGCGCCGCGATGTGCCGGCTTGATCCTTGCTCGCACCGATGCTTGACGCCAAGAACGCAGCAGTCGCTGATCCCTCGTTGCTCTGATGCGTCGCGAGCGGCCTGTGCGTTGTGTGACCCGGGCCGCTCCCCGCCATGATCGCTGCCAGCGCGGTGCCGGCGACGACCAGGACACCGGTCGCCGCTGCGACCGGCGCCAGGGCGAATCGAGACCGGCGCTGAGATGCTGTCGGCTTGGCAGCCGGCTGATGTGGTGTCGCGGCGCGGTTTCGACGAGCAACGCGGCGCCGGGGTTTGTCGATCTCTGCGGGAAGGCGAGCGCTTCCAGGCATGGACACGCCTGTGGGCTGGGCGGCCGTCGCCGCCGCGCTCATTTCGGCCGCGGTCTGTGAGCCGAGCTTCTCGAAGTACGCGGCGGTGTCAGGGTGATCGCCGACCGTGCCACCTGGGGTCTCGGACCCATCTGACCTCTGAAGCTCTTCGAAGAAGGGATCCCGCTCAGCCGGTGGCTCTTCGCGTGCAGCCGGTTTGGGGGGAAGGAGGAGGTTGCCGCGGGAGAACGTTCCGACGTCGTCCTCGCTCGCGAATATCGTCCGCGCGAGCCGTCGCCGCTCCTCCTCGTCGGGCTCGCCGTCGCGGCGCAGACGAACTACGTTGGTCTCGGGCGGCTTGCGATCGTCCATTGTCCCCTACAACTAGACATGTACGCTAGGATAGCACCGTAGAGTGCTATGGATGCTTATAGTCCTATCTCAGGCTTTGCTCGTTGGTCCTCGCGGTCCCGTTGATGGCTGACGAGCAGTATCTCACTCCCGCTCAGGTCGCCGAGGAGCTTCAGGTCACCGTCGTCACGGTCCGCCGCTGGATCGCGAACCGGGAGCTGCGGGCGACGAAGGCAGGCCCGCGCCGCTGGATGATCCGGCGTTCCGACCTGGCTGCGTTCCTCGCAGCCGGCGGGCGGGAGCCGGCCGATGCCCCCGAGGTATCGGAGGACCCTTCATTCAGCAAGCACCTGGTGGCGCCCGATGAGCGTTGAACAGGCCCGCGAGCAGCTCGAGCTCGCAGAGGGACGATGGCAGAGCGCCATCAAAGAGCACGCCCAGCCGCCGCCGGACGCCGGCTACGCCCGCCGGCTGCGAGCGCTCGCCGACGCAGCCGCCCAGGAGCAAGCTGCCTACCGCTACGCGGAGCAGGAGGGGTTCGGCTGGCGACCTGGTCCCGCCTGGCTTCCGCCACAGGAACTCCGCGACGCCCCATGGCGCGAGTCGCTCGCCCCGGAGGAGGCGTGGGAGCGCTTCGATGAGGCCGTGCAATCCCTCAGCCGCGCGCGGACTGGGGTGAGCGTTGTCGCCATCTCGCAGGCCTTCGGGCAGCTGTCCGCGGCGGCATGGGATCTCGCCGACGCAGTCGAGCAGCGCCAGCGTCAGTCGCGCTCCGGTCGCGCCGGCTGATTGAACGCGTCGTCCGTGTCGTTAGCGGCGACCCGCAGTTGGCGAACAGGAGGTGCGCGGCCACGGGCGGCTTGAGACTCGCTTTCGTTCTCACGCGGGCATTACCGCCACGATGTCGTGGCTGGTTGTGTCCGGAAGGGGTCGCGTGCGACGGTGCGTCGACGTCGGCAGCGTGACTGCTTTGCCCCACGAGCGAGCGTGTCGAGATGCTGGCCGGTCCTGGCTCCTATCACGCGAATCCGCGAGTGAGCGACGCGATCGGACCCAGACGAATGCGCAAGCGACGGGCGTCGCCCTTCCGCGCAAGGCAGCGCGGTCGCCGCGGATGGGTCACATCGCGACGGAGTAGCGGGTCTCGGGCGCCCCTCGACGAAGAGCGATGCCCTTGCCGTACGACGAAGCAGGATTGCCGAGGTCGTGCTCGAGCGACGCCGTGTGAGCGACCGGGTTGCCAGCTTCCTAGCGCGTGACCCTGGCGGCCCAAGCGACCCGCCACGAGTGAATTTGATCTCGATGAGAGATCGACGGTTGAAACGTCGCGCTTCCACGTTGGCTGCGGCGCTGAGCGGCCTAGTGTCTGGCGGATCAGAGGACCGATGTCGCCGGCCAGGGAACGGTCACACCACTCGTCACTAGCCGCTCTCGAGCGCGAGGAAGCCGTCAGCACCGTTGTAAAAGGTTCCCAAGAGCCGCGCGCGTTGTCTGCTGAGCGAGTAAAGATGGAAGCTGCCGTCGGCGCGAGGTATGAGCGCCGCGTTGTCTGCGATTACGGCGTTGCGTAGATCGAGATCGTCGAGCGGGTTGCCGTCTTGCGTCTGAACGCCGGCGGGGAGGGCTCATTGGAGACGGGAATTGGGGTCATAGTCGGATCCATTCATTGATCGGGTCGGCAGTGTCAGGCGGGAGCTTGAGCCATCACGGCTTGAACGTTGTTACGGCGCCGGCGCCCGGCTGCTTGTCGCCGCTCGGCACGATGAGCCGCCCTTGGGGATCGAAGTGGATCGTGTCTCGGTTCGAAAGCGGAAGGTCCGATGACGGGCATGCCTGGTTGGTGTCCGGTCCGCAGATGAAGTTCGTGAGGTAGGACCGTTGCTGAACATCGGCTGGCCATGTGGGGTTGTACATGTTGATGAACCAGTACGGGACGTTGTAGGTGAACATGAAGACTCCGGTGCAGGCGGCTGCGATGGCGAGAAAGCGCAGCCCAGTCTTCGCGGGCTTGCTGTTCACGCGTACGCGATCGATCCCGCGCTCGACGAGTAGTTGCCCCTTGTCGTTGCGGAAATACAGCAGCGCTGCATATCCGGTCATGTAGCAAGCGACCAGAACGGGTTCGTAGATCGGCAGCTGGTAGAAGTGGCCGTACCACAGCGTCAGAGAGGGAATGGCCGCCTCGTAGCTATACATGCCGAGGTGGAGCCAGATCACCTCGAGCACGGTGAATACGGCGATCGCGATCACGAAACATGCTCCGAGGATCCCGAGTGTGCCGATGCGCGGATAGCGGGCCTTGATCCTGCGCATCAACCACGCGAACACTTGCGCGAAGCCGAAGATCGCCCAGATGTAACCCAGCGCGAACATCAGGGGGTAGGACCATTGCTTGCCGGGATGCCCGGCGGCGATCGAGTGGAAGCCCGGGATGTCGGCGATCCAGGAGCCCATGTTGAAAAGCCAGGAGTTGTACGTGAAGTAAGGCGTAAAGAAATTCGCGAACGGGTCGTAGAACCACGCCAGCGTTCCGAACCAGATCAGCATCAGCGCGTCTGAGGTGAGACGCCGCTCGCGTCGCCACGGAACGATCACGTAGCGATAGACCATGATCGGGACGAGCACGAACCCCAGAACGATGACCGCCGTGAGCCCGACCTTCATCGCCTCGGGTAGATGGGTCGGCCCGGAGTGGACTCGCTTGAAATACGGACCGGTGACCCAGCGGAGCAGCACGAACAGCTGGAGACCAACAATCAACGCTCCGGCAAACGCCCAGGTCGTTACCGGTTTCGACCGCGTGTTGTTACCTCCGGTCGGCTCGTGCGCGCCGGCTGGCGGTCCGAGCCGGTCAGGGGGCTTTGTTTGCACTGTCACTGGCTTTCCTCCTCTCTAGTGCGCCGAGATCGGCGTGACCACGAAGCCGAAGATCGTGATCGCCGTGATGCAGACCTTCGTCACCTGCGGCACAGGGGTCGGTCCTGGCGGGACCGCCTTGAGGTGGGGTGACCCAACTCGGCCGGCACGTAGATCTCGAGCGCCGCGATCGGAA
The DNA here is from genome assembly GCA_963712675.1 of uncultured Solirubrobacteraceae bacterium. Taxonomy (GTDB): domain Bacteria; phylum Actinomycetota; class Thermoleophilia; order Solirubrobacterales; family Solirubrobacteraceae; genus Palsa-465. The sequence continues at coordinate 17,782 of CAVQJF010000005.1, read as the reverse complement.
CCACCGGAGCGTCATCGATCTCACGGCGGCGCCGGCTGGAGCCGCGGGTAATAGGCGGTCGTGCCTCGGTAGTCCCATGGTCCTTGTGTCTTGCAAGGTGGTACGCCGGTACCCAAGGGCGGTAGGTAGTCGATGTTGTTGACGTTGCGGCAGTCGTATGAGTCGAGGAAGCCCTGTTGTCCGAGCAGGGCATCCCCGTCGGGCGTTGGGTATGGGTTCGATCGGTTGCTGGGCAGCCTCTTGACCCAGCCAACGAGGGTCTCGTTGGAGAGGTACAGCGCGCCGTCGGTGTAACTGGCGATCTTTCCGCCTGGGCCGACCATCTTGCCGTTTACGGCCGATGCCGCGTTGCTAAACGGCGCGATCACAGATTCCTCTCGGTAGGTTGCGAGCAGTTGTAGTAGCGGGATCAGCTGTCGAGAGGTGGGGTACAGCTCTCTGAACGCGACCGGTATCGCGCTCAGAATGTGCGTGAGGGACGGGAGCCCGAGTTTCCCGGCGGCGATCGTCGCGGGGAGGTCGCGGAACAGCGCTCTGAACTCAGGGACATAGGTGTTGATCTGCTTGACCGCCGGGACGATCAGAGGCGCGATCGGAAGCAGCGCCGCGATGGCGCGGTTGAGGTCGCCGCTGTCGGCTGTGATCGTCTGCGAGGTGGAGCGAAGCTGGTCGAGGAACGGCGGCAGCGCGCGAACGGTCGCGGCAAGTTGCTGGTTGCGCTGTGCGGTTGCGTCGAGGACCTGGTTGCCGGCGGTGACCGCTGCCTGGAGGTCTCCCTGTCGCTGGCCGAGCGCACTGAGTACGGTCCCGGAGCTGGCGAACAGCTGTTGCAGCTGGGTCGTCTCGCCGTTCAGCGTGGTGAGCACGGCGCCCAGGTTGCCGGCGACGGGGGCGGCGTAGCCGAGCGAGTCGTTGAGCGACACCCCCTGGCCGGCGAGCGCGTTCGAGAGCCCGGCGAACAGCTGGCGCATCCGTTGACGATCGCTTGGCGCGAATGCCTCCAGGAACTGGTCCAGTGTCACCGTGGGCCGGACGTGGGTCGCCGCGAGTCGTCCGCCATCGGGAACCGTGGGCGCGCTTTGCGGACCGGGGGCGAGCTCGACGTACGCCTCGCCGAGGAGGGTTCTGGTGCGCAGGATCGCGGTCGCGCCAGCGTGGATCGGCGCATATCGGCTTTGTAGTTCGATCGTCGCCAGGGCGTGGTTCCCGGCGCGGTGGACGCCGACAACGCTCCCGATCTTGGCGCCGGCGATGTCGACATCCTCCCCTTGGACGAGGTTTCCCGCGTCGGGCAGCGGCAGCTCGAACCTGTAGCCAGCAGGCGCAAACGGGAGTTGACCGCCGAACGACACGTAGGTGATGATCATCAGCACGACGCACGCGAGCGCGAACGCGCCCGCGATCATCGTTTGTTGTCGTGGTGGAGCGTGCGTTTCCATCGCTATTGGCAGAGATTGGCCAAGGAGAGGAGTGGTTGGAGCGAGGCAACTCCCTGTAGGGCACCGCAATTGACGACCGCCGTCGCGCGGAGGATCGCGCCGTTCGCGTCGCCCGTGGAGAGCGCCGAGTCGAAGTTGTGCGCGAACCAGTCGAGCCAGAACAGGAACCCTTCGTCGCGGCTGCCGTTGACTTCGTTGTTCGGGTTGTAGGCGAGCTCGTTGAGGAAGTAGTTGAGCGTTTGCGCTGCGCCGGTCAGCGGCGGGGTCGCTGCGTTCAGGTTCGCGACCGCGGGCGCCGCTTCGCGGACGAGCGGCTGCGCTGCGCTGACGAGCGGCCGGACATCACGCCGCAGCACACTCGTCCCGGTCACAGCGAACGGTTTGAGCGCGCTGAGCGTGGCCGGGAGGCGGCGGGTCGCCGGCAGCAGCGCGGTCAGCGTCGGACCGAGCTGCTCAGCGAACGGTGTGAGTTTCGCGAGCGTCGACTGTGTGACCGCGAGGGTGGCGGGGAGCTTCGCGAGCGCCTGACGAAGGGGCTGGTCCTGCTCGGCGAGGGCATGTAGCGTCTGGTCGCCGGCTGACACGACCGACGCGAGCTGGCCGTCCTGCGAGGCATCCCGGGTCACGGCCGCGAGGTTGTGCACGAACTGTGCGATCTCGGTGCGCCGGTGCGCGAGCGCCGTGGTGATCTCCCCTACTTGTTGGGTGGTCGGGCCGAGCGCGAGCAGCATTCGGCGCATGTCCGGTCCCCGGCGATCGGTTCCCTGAGCGACCGAGGCGAGGAGGGAGGACAGGTAGTCGCGGGTGTCCGCGTCGAGCGTCGAGGTGAGGTCTGACAGCGGGACGGGGGCGCTCGTCTGCGCTAACCCGATCGTGGACCCGGCAGGAAGCGTTCGCGCTGGTGCGCTGCCGGGGTCGAGGTCGATGCGCATGTCTCCCAGTGGGGTGACTGGCACCAGCGCGGCGCTCGCATCCGCGTACACGTGGGGAAGCTGGTGACGCTGCAGCTGCATCGTCACGACCGCCGCGCCGTCCTCGAGCTTCACGCCGGTCACTTCGCCGACCGTCACGCCGACGACGTCGACCGGCTGGCCGATGCCGCTCACGACACCGTCGGCCGCGCTGAACTGCGCGTTGATCGTGTACACGTGCTCGATCAATGGGAGCGTGAAGCGCTGGTGGACCAGGACGTAGATGAAGCCGGCGCAGCCGAGCGTCCCGAGGATCGCGAACATCGTCAGGAAGCGGACGGAGACGGCGGTCTTGGAGCGCATCAGCGGTCCCAGCTCGGCGCCGGGCCGGAGCGCGCGTTGAGGTTTGGCAGCGGCTGCTTTGTACACCGTTGATCCGGGCGGTAGGGCGGCTCGACCCCGTACCCCAACCAGGTCGGGCGAACCCCTTGGATCCGGGCCCCGAACACGCCGACCTGGCCGAAGCCAGGCAGGATTCCGGCGAGCGCGCCCGGGCCTTCGTCGATCCCGGCTCGGAGCGCGACGCCGTTGCCGTCAAACCCGCCGGTGACCGAGGTGACACCGGTTGCCATGTGCAGGAGGTCAAGCCATGCCGGGTCGCCGGTACTGAGCGACCCGTCGGGCACCTGCTCGTCAAGGACGGGGATGACGTGGCTGCTGAGGCACTCGCTGACCGGCGTCACGAGCGGCAGCAGGTTGCCTAGACGCCGCTCGAGCTGCGGAAGTGTGGTCGTGACCGGCGCGAGTTCGTGGAGCAACACTGGGAGCTCCCGCGGGCCGACGAGGCTCTGAACCTGGGCCATGAACTGATCGGTCTGCCGCAGGGGCGCCGGTGCGGCGCGCAGCGCAGGATCAAGCGCCTTGCTGAAGCTGGTGAGCGTGGGAAGCGCGCCATCGAGCGCCGTCAGGCTGGGCGGCGCGACCCGCAGCACGTCGTCCAGTCGTGCCACGGTGGCTGCGAGCGGCTGGTCCTCTGCCGCCAGCGCCCCCATGACCGTGTTGAAGTTCGCGACCAGGCCCGCCAGGGCAGCCGGGTCCTGAGCGAGCTGGCTGGTGAAATCGCGCGAGTAGCGGACGGCTCGATCGAGGTCGCCCGGCTGGGTCCCTTGGGCCGCATCCGCGACCTGGGTGATGCTCGCCAGCGACCCATTCAGCGCCCGGACCGCATTCCGCAGGCCGTCGTAACCGGCCGGGACCCGGGTGGTGGGAGCGGGGGCGCTGCCGCCGCCGAGCCCGCTCGCGAGCCCCCGGATCGATTGTTGCAGCGCCCCGCGGGTGGCGAGATCGAAGGTATCGAGCACCTGATCGATCTGTACCGGCACCGACGTTTGCCTCAATGGGATCACCGCACCGGACCGGAGCGCGGGGGCGCCCGGGGTCCCCGGATCGAGGTTGACGTAGAAGCTTCCCTCGAGGATCAGCCGCGGCTCGATCGCGAGCGTCGCGTCGGCATGAATCGGCCGCCCGGGGTTGTCGATCTGCATCGACACGATCGCCGCGTTTCGGGGTCCCGCGGCGACGCCGCTGACCTGGCCGACATCGACCCCCGCGATCCGGACCGGGCTGCCTGTCACCAGGTCGTGCGCGTCGGAAAACATCCCGCGCAGCTCGTAATGGCTCGTCAACCATCTCGTCCCTGCGAACACGGCGACAGTGATCAGCACGAGCCCGAGCGCCGCGACGACCGCGGCGCGGACATATCGGCGCTCCGCGGCGCCGCGACGGGCATCGTGCGTCTTGTGCGCGGGGCTGCTCATCGGCTTGGGTCAGAGGGGGCAAGCAGACCGACCGACCGGGCAAGCGCAAGGACACCGGGCGGCGGGTACGTCGCGCGCGTGTGGTCGGGCTGGGGCCCAGCCGGGGGGGTCAGATCCTGCGTGTTGGGGTTGAAGGGCTCGTTGCCCGCTTGGCACTCGGAGGCGTTTTCGGTCGGCAGGTTGTCGACGTGCACGTCCGGTGCCGGCTTCGCGCTCTGCACCTCGGTGTCCAGTCCATCGCCTTTGAGCCCGAAAACCCCCAGCGCGGGCCCTTCGCCGGTTCCAAACACACCGAGAATGGACGCGAAATTCTGGGTAAAGAGACCGAGTGTGTTGCAGTGCACCTGGGCGGGAACGAGTGCCGTGAGGGTCTGCTCGCCGGCCGCCATCAGGTCTCCGAGCTTGCGCAACGCGCCACTCGTGGACGGGACTCGGCTCACCGTCTCGAGTTCGGACAGCGCCGTACGAAGCGGGCGGGTCAGCGTCGGGAGCTGACGCAGCGGCTGTACCCCTGCGGACAGCGTGCTGTTGATCGTCGTCAGTGCGCCGGGCAATGACTGGGCGCCCGGTTCGAGCGCCGTCGCCAGGTGCGCGAGCCCGTCGAGCCCCGGTCGCACGCTGTCGAACGCGACTGTTGCGGCGCTCTCAGTCGATGGCGCCGCGTCGATCGTCGCCGCCAGCGATGAGCGCGCGCCCGCCAGCGCACGAAACGTGACGGCGCCATCCGCGACGAGCCCTGCGAGTTGAGTGCTTACCGGCGCAAGCGCGTTGGCGGCCGTCGCGTACGCGCCTAGGAAGCGGGTCAGCCTCGCGTTTGGCGAGGCGAGCGCGGAGGCCACGCCCGTCAGCGCTGGCAGCAACGCCGACACCGAGCCGATCGTCGAGTTCAGCTCCTGGCCGCGTCCCGCAAGACCGCCGGCCAGTTGCGCCGTCGCGTTCTGGAAGTTGCGGGCGGCGCTGCGGTTGAAGATCTGAAACAGATCGGTGACCGCGACGGTGGCGCTCGTCCGCGCTAGAGGGAGGGTGCCGCCGGCGGGGATCGTCTCGCGACTGCGACCGAGTGTCAGCGCCACGTACGTTGCGCCCAGCGCCGACGCAGCCCGTATCTGCGCCGAGCTGTCGACCGGGAGGTATCCGACAGAGGGATCGATCGCTAGCTGGATGACCGCGTAGGGGTGGTTGTTGGGCGAACGCGCGGCGGTCACGCCGACGACCTGGCCGACGCGGGCGCCGGCGATCTCCACGTTGTCGGTGGCGATCAGCTCGTCGGCGTTCGAGACTTCGATATTTACGCGGTACATCGGCTGAAATGGAAGTCCGCTGAGCGCGTTGTATGAGACGAAGCCGACGACTCCGACCACGAGGATGGCTGCGACTCCAAGGACCGCGAACAGCGGCGTCCGATCCCGTCGTCGATGCAGCCGCTGTCTCATCGGCCGACCAGGAAGTGCAGGAGGGCCGCCAGCGTGCTCGTGGAAGCTGGCGGTTGAGCGGAACTGGCCGGCGGCCGACCGGAACTGACCGTGGTAGTGACCGGGGCGCTCGCGGTCGGCGTCCGCGAGACCGGCTCGGCACCGGTGCGCAACCCCCGCTTTGGGGACGACCCCGAGCGAGGTTTGCGAGTTGCGGAATGAACGCGCCTGCGAGTGAACGGTAAAGCGTTCGAGATGCAGCTCGTGGGCGGGTCCCATGGCGCGCCATCCTGCGGCCCGCACGCCGGGTCATTGGCGGGGATCGTGCCCTGTCCGGGTGCGTCGTATTTGCTGCTGCAGCCCGGCGCGCTCGTGTCCGCGACACAGGCCGGGAAGGCATCGAGCTGGAGCGAGATCATGTGGGAGACATCGTCGTAGCCCGCAAACAGGTTCGCGAGGGAGTAGAACAACCGCAGCAGGCCCTCGATCCCGCCGGAGTCGCGGGTGCTGATCCCGAGCTGGTCGAGATTCGCCACGAACGGCCCGGCCTGAGCGGCTGCGCGCTCGAGGTCTCCGAGCACCGGGTCGGCGGCGCGCACCGCAGTGCGACCGATGCTCGTGGCCGAAGCGAGGCTCGTGAGCGCGGGTGTCCCTGCCGCGACGAACGATGGCAGCGTTTGCGTAAGTGCTGTCAGCCCGGGCGCTGTGGTCCGGAGGCTGTGGAGCAGCGGTGTTCCTCGCGAGATCGCGAGGTCGAGCGACGCCAGTCCTGGGCGGACCGCGTCGAGGAGCGCCGGGAGCCGATGTATTGTCTGCCCGAGCGCGGTCCGATGCGCGGCGGTCGTGCGCGCGACGACGGCGGCTTGATCGACGAATTCCCTCACGCCCGGATTCTTGGCGGCGAGCGCGGTTAGAACGTGCGACGTTTGTGCGATGCCGGTGGCTAGCTGCTGGCGCTGGGCAGCGATGATCGCGAGCGCCCGCTGGGCTTGGGTGAGCGCCGGATTCGACCGGAGGAGCAGTGTGTTGAGGGCCGCGCCGCGCCCGGCTGTTGCGATCCCCAGCTCGTTGATGATCACGCGCACCCGGTCATCCACGGGTAGCGAAAACACGTTTAGCAGGTCCTGCAGTGAGGCGGGGACGGTGGTGTGCGCGAGCGGCACCATCGGCACACCTCCAACGCCCGCGGGCAATTTCGCGGTTCGCGAGGACCCCGGGTCGCACTCGACGTAGCTCTCGCTGATCAGTCCTTCGGGCAGGATCGTGCAGGTCGCGTCGCGGCGGAACGGACCGAACCGCGAGTCGACGCTCATCACGATCCGCGCCTTCGGGCCGGGGGCGAGCTCGACCTGGTTGACATTGCCCGCGACGGCACCGGCGATCTTCACCTGCTCACCGCCGACGATTCCATCGGCCGTGTCGAAGATCGCCGCCACCCGGTAGGAGTGGCCCCCGCCGGCAAGCAGCAGCAGGAGGAGCGCGCCGGCGAGGATCGCCAACAACGTGATCGCCAGGCCAGCGCGTCTCATCGGAAGTCCACGCTCAGCGGGTCGTCTTGCGACGCGGTGCACAGCTTCGCCTCAAGGTTCCATGGGCTCGAGCCGTCGGGGGCCGGCGGCTCGTTGCCGCCTGGACAACGCCGGGTGAGGCCGGTCCGCACGGCGAGGAGCCCGGGGACGAGCGGGTGCGCGGCGAGATCCGCAGCCACCGGCCCGGCGATCACGGTCTGGAGGCTCTGGACGAAGTTCGCCTTCACGTAGTGCCCCAGGGCGCCGTAGTCGGGGCTGATGAGCCCGAGGAGGTTGAGGGCTCCGAGGAGGAGGTCCACGCCGTAGAAGCGAAAACCCTGTGCGACCGGGAAGAGCTCCTTCATCGCCGGTCCCAGCGTGTCGAGTGCCTCGACGGCGGGTCGATCGAGCGGCTTGAGGCCGGCGAGCGACTGGTTGAGCGCGGGCAGCTGGGCTCTCAGCTGCGCAACGACTGGACCTGCGGCGGGGAGCAGCGAGTCGAGCCTTGTCAGGAAATCGCGCAGCGGCGGCGCGACCGGCAGGACGTCGCGCAGCGCCGGGCGCAGCGCCGTCAGCGCGTTGCCGGTTCTCGCTAGCGTCCCGCGCGCCTGGTTGAGCACCCCAGGCAGCCGTGAGAGCAGATCAGCGAGGTTCTGTCGTTGGCTCGCCACCGCGCTGAGCGCTTTCGCCGTGTGCGTCACCGCCGCGGTCAGATCGCTGCCACGAGACGCGACCGCGGTCGCGGTCGCGGCCCCAGTGCGGACGAGCTGCCCTAGGGCGCCTCGGTCGAGTGCGAGGTCGCTCGTGAAGCCGTCGAGTGCGCCGAGCGCTGGGTCGAGCTTGCCGAGCATCTGGTTGAAGTAATGCGAGCCAGAGCCGGCGTAAACCTGGTCCATATTTGTGATCAGCTCGTCGAGGTTCGACCGTTGGGCGGGCCCGAACGAATCCAGCAGCGCGTCGATGTCGACGATGCTCGATGTTTGCGTCGTGGGGAGCACGGTGCCGTCTGGCAGCGCCGGAGCACTGAGCGGCCCGGGAGACAACTCGACGAAGTTCTCGGTGACGCCCGCCTGCCCGACTGCGCGGATCGACGCGCGCGTCCCCTTGTGCAGCGTCGTCAAGCCGGGGTGATCTATCGACAGCTCGACGTCGGCCTGCCCGTCAGCCGTCGGGCTGATGTTCGAGATGCTGCCGACCGGCACACCGGCCAGCTCGACTCTGCCCCCGTCGACGAGCCCGCTGGCATTGAGAAAGTGCGCGTTGATCGTGTACGAACTGCCGGACATCAATAGAACGAACGCCAGCAAAATGACCCCGAGCGCCAGCGCTCCGAATGCAACGACCCGCGTGCCCTGTCGGATGTTCATCTAGCCGCCGATCGGGAGGCGGTCGTTAGCTCCCCAGAAGGCCTGGCTGGTCAGCAGGCCGATGAACATGATCCCGAACAGGTTGACGATCATCGCCCTGGCGGTCGCCTGGCCCACCTCGACGGGGCCACCGCGGACCTTGAAGCCGTAGTAGACGCCGACGAGGACCACGAACGTCCCCATCAGCATCCCCTTGATCAGCGAGAACAGCAGGTCACCCGCGCTCTGGAATTCCCAGAAGAGATGGAGATAGGCACCCTGCGAAACGTTGGCAATCTGCACCACCACCGCGATGTACGAAGCGACGTAGCCGACGATGATGGCCACCCCGTACAGCAGCGGCAGGATCAGCCACGTCGCAAGCACTCGGGTCGAGCACAGGTACACCGTCGTGTTCAGACCCATCACGTCGAGTGCGTCAACCTCGTCGGTGATCCGCATCGTCCCGATCTCCGCGACGTAGCCGGTCGAGACCTTCGCGGCCATCATCAGGCCGAACGCGTACGGGGTCAGCTCCCGCAGCCCTCCGAGCGAGGGACCAAGCGCAGCCAGCGACGGGGCCCCGACCAAGCGCGCGCCGTACACCGAAATGATCCCCGTGACCAGCCCGAACGCGAACACGAGCACCAGCACGATCAGCGCCGAGCCCTGCGCGAGGATCGTCGACTGGCGCATCACCTCGACGAAGTAGCGGCGCACGCTAGCCGGCACACCACGCGTGACACGCCAGAAGAAATCGGACATCTCGCCGAACACAACCACCCGATCGCGGAGCCCCGTCCTGCCTCCGGCGCGGGCCCGGCCGTTCGGAACAGATGCTCTCTCACCGAGCGAGCTCATCCACGCACCACGGACAAGATCGGATGGGTCGCCAACAACAGCTGCATGAACACGTAACCGGTGAACCCGATCGCGGTGAAGCCGATCACCACCGACTGGTTGACTGCCCGGCCAACCCCCTCCGGACCGCCGGACACGCTGATCCCCTTGTAACAGGAGACCACCGCGATGATCGCTCCGTAGATCGCGACCTGCAGCGTCGCCGCCGCCAGCTCGAGCGGGGTCGCGTTGGCGAAGAAGTCCGACACCGCAGGACCTAGCGGCTGGTGATGCTGGTAAAGCACCAAGATCGCGCCGGCCAACCCGCTCACGACCGCGAAGATGTTGAACAGCAGCGCGGCACACATGAGCGCAAGCACACGCGGGAGCACCAGATTCTTGATGGGATCGACACCCATCACCCGCAACGCGTCGATCTCCTCCCGGACTACGCGAGCACCGAGATCGGCGCACATCGACGTACCCGCTGCTCCAGCTAGGACGATCCCCACAACCAGCGGAGCGAACCATCGCACCTCGGTGAGCTCGTACACGCTGCCGAACCGATCGAACGAGCCGAACACCTCCAAGAAGCCCGACGCCTGAACGCCGATCGGGCCGAACGCCAGCACGAACGACGTCAGAATCAGCGGGAAGAAACACACCCTGACCGTGAAACCGAACTGCGCCGCGAACTCGTGACCCCAGGTGAACGGCCTGCTGACACCGCGCCGGGCCAGCTCAGCAACGAGATACAGCATCCCGCCGATTGCAAGCACGAACCCAGGCAGCTGCGATGCAAGTGAATCGTGAGGCGATTCCAGAGCGCCGACGTGGCCCGTCGTCGCGTCGGGCCGACGCCCGACGTTCAAACTAGACATCCTGTCCCCGCTGACTGGTCGTCACGCCGACGCCGTGGACTGCCGAAGAAGGAGCGTCAGCGATTGCCCGCCGCAACCCTGGCGGTCGCGAGACCTGCGGGCGATCCGCGGGCGCAGCCTGGTTCATGGGGTGCTCAACGCGGTCGCGGGTGCGTCACGGTCGAACTCCAATGCCCGGTCGAACTGCTGCGCGGTCCGGCCGTTGAAACGTTCAGCGGGCTTCACGTGTCGAATCAGCGTCCTGGCGGCGTTTTGGCCGGGCATGCCGCTGATCCCAGCTGCCGGATGTGTACCTGACGCGGTCAGGAACAGGCCCTCGACCGGGGTCCGATAACCGCCGAGGCCGAGCGCAGGCCGCAGCGGACCGCTGCGGAACGGGAGCGGGTCGACGTGGTACACGTTTCCATCGAGCGCCCAGAAGCGGCGCTCGAGGTCGGGTGCCGCGAGTGCGCGACGACCAATCTCGAGTTCCTCGATCCCCTCGTAGAACTGGCCGAGATCCTGAACGATCCGGTCCGCCGCCCGGTCGCGCAGCGTTTCCCAGGACTCAATCGGTCGGGCGGGTGTGAGGCCGGTCCAGAACCACATCGTGTCGTGGCCGGCTGGTGCCATCGCCGGATCGAGTGCGGTCGTGATTTGTGCAAGGCCGGGGATCGGATCGGGAAGCTCGCCGCGCTGGCACGCTTCGAACGCGGCGATCGTCTGCGGGATCGTGTGCAGGCTGTTACACGGCAAGCGCAGATCAAGACCGTCGCCACGCCAGCGATCGTGTCGCCGCAGGGTCAGCTTGCCCTTCACTGCGACGTCGAGCTTAAACGTCGCCGCGCCGGTCCGCGCCGTCGGGATCTGGGAGACACGCTCTGCCATCGTCGGCGCGAGCACACCGGCCGGCAGCAGCCTCGTCAGTGCGGTCTTGACGTTGCAGGCGGTCAGCACGGTCCGCGCGCGGAACTCCTCACCGGACTCGACCCGGACGCCGACGACTCGAGGGCCGCTATCGATCAGGAGTTGCTCGACCGGCGTGGAGGTTCGTACCTCGCCGCCGCCGTCGAGCAGGCAACGCACGAGCGCGTTCGGGAGCGCTCCAGTCCCGCCCTCGAACATGCTGACGCCGTAGCGGTGCAGCAGGCCCATGTAGATCACGCCAATCAGGCCGGTGCAGTCGTCCTCGAGGTGCGAGTACGCGAGCCCGGCGCCGAACAGGCCGCGCACGAGCGGATGCTCAAAGCGCGTGTTGACGATCTCGGCGTGCGACGACCACAGCCACGGCGCAAGCTCGCGCAGGCACCGGCGGTGCCGGACAGTCTCACGCAGGGCGCGCGCGAGCTTCTTCGGCTCGGGGCGGATCGGGTTGGTCTGCATGAACGGCAGCGAGATCTCGATCGCCGCGTCGGCAACGCGCGAGAACTCGATCCACGCCTTCGCGTCCCGGACCGACAGCCGCCTGATCTCGTCCGCGGTGCGTCGCGGATCCGCCCACACGGCGAACGACTCGCCGTCCAGACCCAGCTGCACATGCGCGGGATCGAGCACGCGTTGGCGCAGCCCGAAACGACTCTCCAGCTCAAGGTCGCCAACGATCGTCGTCGCGCGCAGCTGTGACGCCTGGATCCCGCCCTCGTTGATGATGTGCCCGGGCGCCTCCGGCAGCATCTCGGCCGTTGACGTGAGCCCCCCGACCGTGCCGTGTGCCTCGAGCACGAGGACGGACATGCCTGCGCGCGCGAGATAGCAAGCCGCGATCAGACCGTTGTGCCCCGCGCCGACCACGATCACGTCTTGGATCGCCGAGCTGCTGCGCGATGGCGACCCGTCCTCTCCCACGGCGCGGCAGCATACAACGCGTTTGCCAGAATTGCAAACAGCTTGTTTGCTACCGTTGGTGGGCATGTCGACTCGCGGTGCGATCGAGCAATCGGTGCTGGAAAGGAAGCGTCTCGCCGTCACGCCCGAGCGTCAGTCCGAAGCGCGACGGCGGATGCTGTCCGCGGTCGAATCGCTGCTCGACGGCCCCCGCAGCTACCCCGACCTGAGCGTCCGAGAGCTACTGGAGGCCGGCGCGATGTCGCGCCAGACGTTCTACGTGCACTTCGAGGACAAAGGCGTGCTCCTCGCCGAGCTCGCCGACGGTGTTGTCACGGAGCTCGTCCAGAGCTCGCAGTCGTTCTGGACGCTGCCGTCGTCACCGACCCGCGCAGACTTGAGCGAGCGGATGCGGCCGGTGTTCGAGGTCTACCGCAAGCACGGGAAGCTGCTGCTGGCGCTGGCCGACACCGCCGGCACCGACGCGCGCGTACGTGAGAAGCTCCACTCGCTGGTCCAGATGGCCTCCGCCGCGTTCGCCGTTGCGATCCAAAACGGGCAGGCCCGCGGCGACATCAGAGCCGAGCTCGACGCTGCCAGAACAGCCCCCTGGCTGATCTGGATGGCCGAGCGGGGTCTGGCCCAGCTCGCCGTGCAAAACGACCATGGAGCGGTCGACGATGCCTTCGAAGGCCTCGTGGACGTGCTGTGGTTCACGCTCTACCGCCAAGCCGACCGCGCACCGCGTGCATGACACCAGCGCCTGCGCTCGAGCACACGAGGCCGTAGCTACACGGCCTGCAGTTCGATCGGAAGGCCATCACCGGGGAACGGTCCGGTCCCGTAGTCGATGATCGGCTCGTAACCGGCGGGCACCGTCCATCGGTAGCGCAGCAGGAGCTGGTGGAGGATGGCCTTGACCTCCATGCCGCCGAAGTGCATGCCGATGCACTTGTGGACGTTGCCGCCGAATGGAGCCCAGGCGTATTTGTGGGAGGCGTCCTCGCGGCGCTCCGGCGTGAAGCGCTCGGGGTCGAAGGTATCGGGGTCGTTCCACCATGGCTCCATCCGCTGGGTGGGGTAGATCCCGAGCATCAGGCGGGTGCCATTCGGGATGTAGTGCCCGCAGATGTCGGTGTCCTTGATCGCCTGCCGCGCGATCATTCCGACCGGCGCGTTCATCCGCAGCGTCTCCCGAAACACGAGGTCCATCGCCTCCAACGCGTCGAGATCGTCGTAGCCGATCGTGGCCTTGCCGAGCGCGCGGGAGTCGGGGCGCAAGCGCTCCTGCCAATCGGGGTGCGTGGCGAGGTAGTAGACGATCATGGCGAGCGTGATTGTGCTCGTGTCGTGCGCGGCCATCAGCACGAAGATCATGTGGTTGACGACGTCCTCATCGCTGAACCGCTCGCCGTCCTCGCTCTCAGCGCGGCACAGAACGCTGAAAAGGTCGTGTCCGTCGCCCGCACGTTTGTTCCGGAGCTGAGCGCGGAAGTACTGCTCGAGTATCCGGCGGCTCTCAAGGCCGCGGCGCCACTTGCCGCCTGGGACGTCGGCGCGGATGATCGCCTGCCCTCCGTGCACGGTGTTGATGAACGCCCTGTTGAGCCGGTCGGCCTGCGCACCGAGCTCGGCGCCGACGAACACCTCGGTCGCGATGTCGAGCGTCAGCTGCTTGGTGCGCGCGTACAGAGGAAAGGCGCTATCCGCGCGCCAACTGCCTATGCCGCGCTCGATCGCCGGGTTCATCGCGTCGAGGTAGGCGACGAGCCGTTCGCGCCTGAAGGCCTGCTGCATGATCCGGCGATGGTGGCGATGCTCCTCGAAGTCCATCAGCATCACGCCCCGTTCGAAGAACGGGCCGATGAAGTAGCTCCACCCCTCGCGGCTGGAGAACGCCTGGTCGCGGTTTGACAGCACCGTCTCAAGCCCCTCGGGCCCCAGCACAACGACGAGCCTGGTCCCAACGACGTTCGTCCAGAACACCGGACCCAAGCGCTCGTGGAATCGCCGTGCGGTTCCGAGCGTATCGCTGAAGAATCCGAGCGAATGGCCCACGACGGGCAAGCCCGCATCGCCCATGACCGGACTGAGGCCGCTCGCGGCGGGAGGCTCGGCCAGCGGGCGGGCTGAACCAACTGGGACACGCTCGAGCAGATCAGCGACCGCGGCGCGGGCTCGAAGCGACGCGGCGGCGCTCATCTCAAGTCGAATCTCTGGCATCCCATGGGGCCTCGTCACCATTGTTTACTGGGAGGGCGGGCCGGGCGCGTACGTGAGCAGGAGACGGTCTCGGAAGCTCTCGAATTCTCCAGCAAGGTTGTAGCCCTCGGGGTCGAGCGACCAGCGAAACACGAGCCCGAGCCCGTGCAGCATGTATTCCTTCGCCTCCCGATCCGGATCGAGTTCGGCGCGGACGCTTCCCTCCCGCTGTCCCGCACGAAGGTGCTGCGCGATCCGCGCCTCGTACTCCTCGATCCACCGACGCCACCAGACGCGGAGATTCTCAACCGGCTCCGCGCCTTCGAAGCTGAGCCGGAGCAGCGCCCGAACGAAGTCGCGCTCGGCATCGAACACTCGCGCGACGTGGTCAAGCTGCGCCAACAGCCACGGCAATCCTTCGAGCTGATCGCTCTCTGAGGGGATCACGCGACGGTTGAGCTCGGTGGCGAACAGCGCCTCAAGCAGCGCCTCCTTGGAGCCGTACCGCGCGTTGACCATCGACCGGCTGTAGCCGGCACGCTCACCGATCTCGGCAACCGTCGTCCGTTCGAACCCCTTCGCCGCGATCAGCTCGATCGCCGCATCAACGAGACGCCGAGCCGACTCCGCGGTCCGCTCGGACTGGCTGCGGCGGCCGGAGGCGACCGCGCGCCGGTTGTCGGTTCTAGTTCGGGTCGGCATTCAATTTACTTGCTTAACATCTAACAAATAGGTTAGCATGGTCCCTGGGTGCTCGCAGCTCAGGCCAAGTGGGCGCTCCTGATGAATCCGGCGTGGCCGAATTGCTCGGTCAAAGGAGGCGGGATGGCAATCGAGACAGCGGTCCGCGACAGGCTCGACCCCAGCCTCGCGCGACTCTCGCCGGAGGAGCCCGGACGAACCAAGGCGCCGGTTCGAGTCTGGGCAGTGTGTGGAGTTCTGATCGCGGCATTCGAGATCTACGTTCTGGCGAAGTGGGTGACGGGCCCGTACTTCAAGTCGGTGCCAGCGGGACCGACACCCGTGCCAGAGGCGATGAAGGTCGGCATCACGGCGATCACGATCTTCGGCTTCGTGGTCGCGCCGGTGCTGATCTACCGGTACGTCGTCGCGCCATGGCGACGCGAGGGTCGCCTCACCTCCGAAGCGCTGATGCTGATCTGGTTCGGGACGCTGGCCTGGTTCTACGACCCGTTCGCCAACTTCTTCAGCCCGTACTTCACCTGGAACTCGTGGGGCTGGAACCGAGGCTCGTGGGTCGCCGAGATTCCGGGCTGGCATTCGATCGCGGCTGGGTCTCCCGGCAGGACGATGGCCTACCCGATGCTCGCGGTCCCGTTCGGCTACCTGTGGGCGCTGTTCGCCGTCGCGATGCTGTGCGTGTGGGTGATGCGCAAGACCAAAGCTCGCTTCCCGGATGTCGGGGCGCTCGGCCTGATGACCGTCTGCTTCCTGTTCGGGACGGTCTTCTTCTTCGTGCTCGAGGCGATCCTCGTGCGCACCGGGATCTACGGCTATCACGCCGCAATCCCCTCACTCACCGTCTGGTACGGCCACTACTACCAACTGCCGATCTACGAGTCGGTTCTGTCGGGGGTCTATTTCACCGGCTACGCCTCACTGCTGTACTTCCGCAACGACAAAGGTCACACCATCGCCGAGCGCGGGATCGAGCGGCTGTCGCTCGGCCGCCGGAGCTCCACCGCGGTGCGCTTCTTTGCGCTCGCCGCCGCCGGCACGGCGATCTACATGTTCACCTACAACATCCCGTACTGGATCATCACCCAGTACCACGAGCCGTGGCCGCGCGACGTCCAGACGCGGTCCTACATGACCGACTTCATCTGCGGGCCGAGCACCAATCAGGCCTGCCCAACCCGTGATCTGCCCGCAGCAAGCCGGGGACAGATCCACTTCGATCCCCAAGGCCGCCTGATCGTCCCCCCGGGCGAGCAGTCGCCGAACCCTGCCTCTGCCGTGACCTTCAACACCAAATGATCTCAGCGAGACGGCGACGAGCTCTTTCCATGCCATCCAGGGCATCCAGCGCGAGCCCTTGATGTCGTCCTCGCCGGCTCATCCCCCTTTGCACGGAGCAAACGATGAAGCCGCCAAGCGACACTGGTGCTGACTTGAACACGAGTCCCGCACGCCCCAGGAACGCGTTTCGTACCGCGAGCGTCCCCGACGTGAGGAGAAGGTAATGGTTACCACTGCGACCGAACCGCTGGCTGTCCGGCCCCCCGTCGCAGAGACATCCAAGCCAAAACCGGCGATCACATACTGGGCCGTGGCCGGCGCCGTGGTACTTGCCTTCATGCTCTGGGTGTGGGGGAAGTGGATCGCGGGGCCCTACTTCAAGCCCATCCCCTACGGACCAAACCACCCGCCGACGTGGATGCAGATCGATGCCTGGGCCTGGCAAGGTGGAACAACCCTGATCATGGTGTACATGGTGTACCGCTTGGTGGTGCGTCCGTGGCGGCGCGAGCGGCGAGTGCCATTCGATGGCCTGTTCATGATCTCGATGGGGTTCATGTGGTTCTGGAATGGAACGTCGGAGTTCTTCGGGCAATGGTTCACCCAGAACTCGTACCTCATAAACTTCGGCTCCTGGTATAACGAGATCCCGGGTTGGCGCGCGTTTGGCGAGCCCGGGAAGATGCTCGCCGAACCGGTGCTGCTGAACCCTGGGATCTACACAGGGCTGATGTTCGGTTGGCTTGTGCTGGTCGGCTGGCTGATGCGAAAGATCAAACAGCGCTGGCCGTCGACCGGGCCTGGCCGCCTGATCGCAATGGCCTTCGTGATCGGCTTCGTCTTCGACACCGTCCTCGAGGGGTTCATCTGGATGCCACTCGGCCTCTACAACGAGCCCGGGGTGCCCGGTCCTTCGCTGTTCCCCAACAGCTACTTCAAGTTGCCGTTCCTCGAAGTGTTCTTCGCATCCGTGCTGATGACGGCCTGGGCATCTCTGCGGTACTTCAAGAACGACAAGGGCGAGACGCTCGTGGAGCGAGGCATAACGGACCTCAAGGCAGGCACGGGCAAGAAAACCGTGATGCGCTTCCTCGCGCTCATCAGTTCCATGTCCTTGATCTTCGTCGCGTTTTACAACGTCCCGTTGGCGATGTTCGTGTCAGCCAACCAGAGCCCATGGCCAAAGTCGGTTCAGGACAAGTCCTACTTCACTGACTACATCTGCGGCCAGGGCACCGATCGGATGTGTCCCGGGACGCCAGGCATCCCACCGTTCCTCGGCAACGACACCGTGCACCTCAATCCTTACGGAAAGCTGGTCATACCAGCCGGCGTCCACGTGCCGACCGCGCCCGTGCCGTTCACGAAGAACATCAATGATTCCGGGACGTCGGGTCGGTAGTCGGACCCTGTCCCGGACTCCTGCTTTCAATTCCCGGGCGCTGCTTGTGCTGTCGCGTGGCAG
Organism: uncultured Solirubrobacteraceae bacterium; assembly: GCA_963712675.1. Classification (GTDB taxonomy): domain Bacteria; phylum Actinomycetota; class Thermoleophilia; order Solirubrobacterales; family Solirubrobacteraceae; genus Palsa-465. The sequence goes on along the minus strand of CAVQJF010000005.1, from coordinate 178 downwards.
GAGCGGCTGCCTCGTCCGACCCCCAGCGCTGCTGCTCACTCGTCGAAGGAGCCACGTTACCGTTGTGACCCGTATAGGCGTGATCCAGCAGCGCCCGTTCGATCGTGCTGGGCGCCGCTGAGCCCTGCTCTTCTTCTAGCACGCGCATCTCGCTGCTCCGCGAGTCTTCCCCGCAACG
>CAVQJF010000004.1:0-42954 GCA_963712675.1 uncultured Solirubrobacteraceae bacterium | reverse complement strand
CCGGCGGCGGCGTCGGCGTGATCAACCCGGCGCTCGCCTCCACGTCGCTCGGGGTGGTGGCGCCTGAGCACAGCGGGATGGCCTCCGGGATCAACAACACGTTCCGGCAGGTCGGGACCGCGACGGGGATCGCGGTGCTCGGCGCGGTCTTCGAACACGTCATCTCCACCAAGCTCGTGCCCAAGCTCGCCGGCACGCCCGCGGCCGGGCAGGCGGCCACGATCGGCCACGCAGTCGCCGCCGGCGGCGCCCAGAAGGTGATCGCCGGGGTGCCCTTGGGGCAGCGTGCCCAGGCCGCGGCCGCGATCCACAGCGCGTTCACCAGCGCGATGAACGACATCCTGCTCGATCCGCGGGATCGTCGCGCTCGTCGGCGCGGGCCTTGCGCTCGTGCTCATTCGCCGCCGTGACTTCGTGCCGTACTCGACCCCGGAGCCAGCCGCCGTCGCCGCCGGATGATCCAGCCGTTATTCGAACACCGGATGAGCCTCGCGGGCTATGAGACCCGCGTGCTCGAGCTAGAGGGCGACGGCGTCCCGATCGTGATGTTCCACGGCTACGCCGACAGCGCCGACACGTGGCGCCAGATGCTCGCGCAGCTTCTCCCGGCGCGGTCACCGCGCGGTGGCTGTCGACCTGCCCGGCTTCGGGACCGCCGATCGTCTGACCAACGATCCGATCCTGCCCCAGCTGGACGCGTTCGCCGCCGCCGCGGCGCGTTACGCGGCCGGCCGTCCCCGCAAGCCGCTGATCGCGATCGGCAACTCGCTCGGTGGCTGCGTCTCGCTGCGCCTCGCCGAGCGCCACCCGGAGTGGCTCGTGGCGTCGTCGGGATCGCGCCGGCGGGACTCGAGACGACCCGTCTTCTGTACCTGATCCAGCGCGACCCGTGCTGACCTCGCTGCTGGCGCTCCCGACCCTGGTGCCGGGCGTCGTGCTGTGGGCTGCGGTGGCGTGGTTGTTCCGTCAGCTCGCGTTCGCCCGCCCTGCTGCGATCGACGAGAGGGTGGTGTCGATGTTCACCTACCACCACCGCGAGCGCTCGCGCGTCGCCCACTATCTGGACACCGCCCACCGCATGCTGCCCGAGCTGAAGGACCCGTTCGAGCTGACCGGATCGCTGCGCGGGTGCTGCTTGTGTGGGGCGACCGCGACCGGCTCGTGTTCCACCGCGGCGCGAAACGGTTGCTTGAAGCCGTGCCGGATTCACGGCTCGAGCTGCTCGAGGGGATCGGTCACTGCCCGCAGGTCGAGGCGCCCGAGCGCGTGACCGAGTTGCTGCTCGAGTTCAGCGGCGAGCTGGAGCTGGCGGCGGCGTAAGTCGAGGCCGGGCTCGAGGCCCCGCTAGAGGCCGGGCGGGTGGCGGGCGACGAACCCGCCGCCCTCGGTCGCCGAGCGGTTCGACCACCGCGACCCGTCCTGCGCGAGCGCGACGGTGTCGAATCGCAGCCCGGCCACATACATGAACGTGTGGCCCTGGGTCGCGTAGATCGTGATCCACTTGCCCGGCCCGGAGTCGCCGTAGGACATCAGCTGGCCCGAGGTCTCGGTCCCGTTCAGGAGACCCGCCGCTGCGAGCACGAAGCTGATCGACCCTGAGCAGTCGTAGCCCGTGTCCTCGTAGGTCCCGTGGCCTCCGCCCCAGTGGTAGGGGAGGTGGGCGATCTCGTTGCCGGCGTTGATCACGGCCTGCACCTCCGCGGGCGCGCCGATCGGGGCGATCGCGAGCAGGTTCGGCGTCAGCGTCGATTGATCCGTGTTGGCAGACAGGCCACTGGCCGCGAGCTCGGCGCGAACCTCCGAGTTCGAGACCGGCTGCGCGAGCGCGCCGCCGCTTGAGTCGACGCCGACCTGCGCACCGCCGCCGCCCGAGGCCGGCGGCGCAGCGCCCGCAACCGGCTCCACGGCCTGCGGGTGGGCGCGTGCGGTGAAAGCGGGCCCGCTGGAGGCGGCGGCCCGATGGCTACTCGTCGCCGACGAACCGCAACCGGCGGCGACGAGCGCCGAGACGAGCGCCAGGGCGGCGAGGCTGAGTGCGGTCCGGCGCACGCCCCCCAGTATGCCTGGCTCAGTCTTCGAAGTTCCCCGCATAGAGCGCAAACCAGCCGCCCTGCGGGTCCTGCGCGACCGCGATCGAGTTGCCCTCGCCGATCTCCATCGGCGGCTGCACGACCGTGCCGCCGAGCTCTGAGATCTTCGCAGCACTCGCGCCGAGATCATCGGTGCCGAAGTAGACGAGCCAGTGCGGCGGCGCGCCCGGCATCAGCATCGTGCTGAGGCCACCGTTGCCGTGGCCGTCGACCGAGACGATGCGATACGTGTCGCCGCCCATGTCCATGTCGGACGTGGACCAGCCGAACAGCCCGGTGTAGAAACGCGTCGCGTCCTCGAGGTCGGTCGTGTGCAGCTCGTTCCACGACAGCATCCCGTGGCCGTTGACCAGGCCCGCGCCGATGTGGGCCTTCGGCTGCCAGACCTCGAAGAACGCGCCCTGCGGATCGGCCACGACTCCCATCCGCCCGACGTCCATCACGTCGAACGCCGGCGCGTGCACGGTGCCGCCGAGCTCCTTCGCCTTCTCGAGGGCGGCGTCCGCGTTCTCGACGGTGACGTACGAGTTCCACATCGGGGGTGCGCCCATCTCGCGTTGCTGCTGAGGTTGGGGCGAGATCGCCGCGACCGGCTTGTCGCCGACCATCATCATCATGTAGACCATCTCGTCGCCGACCGGGTTGTCCTGCACGTCCCATCCGAACAACGCGGTGTAGAAGGCCTTCGCTCCGTCCTGGTCGGGTGTCGACAGGTCGGCCCAGCTGAAGGTCCCTGGTTTGAATTGAGTTCGTTCTGCCATGGTTGCCGACCCTACTACGCTTGCTGCCATGTCCGACTACAAACATGTGAACTTGAAAGAGCTCGACGACCTCGCCGCGGAGCGTCCCGAGGACGTCGAAGCCCGGTTCGGCCGCGGCGCGATCGAGTCAGAGCACCTCGGTGTCACGTACTTCCGGATGGGTCCCGACTTCCGCTCGCCGATCGGCCACCGCCACCGCGAGCAGGAGGAGGCCTACGTCGTGGTCGCCGGCTCCGGCAGCATCCGGCTCAACGACGAGGTGCGTGATCTGCGCCAGTGGGACGTCGTCCGAGTAGCGCCGCAAGTCGCTCGCGCGTTCTCGGCCGGCCCCGACGGCATGGAGCTGATCGCCGTCGGCAACGACCGCCCCGAGGGCGGAGATGGCGAGATGATCCCCGACTTCTGGGGTGATTAGCCGTTCAAGCTCTGGCGATCGAAGCCGGATCGCCGCGATCGAGTCGTGTCATCGTCACATGCGCTTCGAGCTGCGCCTCAGCTCCGCCGCGATAGACACCCTTGATCGGTGGCACGTCGGCGTACTGGCGCCCGTGGCCGATCTTGACGTGATTCTCGCCCACCAGGCCGCGGTTGGTCGGGTCGGCGCCGATCCACGCCGGCTCGCCGCCGTCGAGCACGGGTAGCAGCGCTTCGATCCAGGCGTGGGTGTCGACCTCGACTGACTCCTCGCCGTCGCCGCCCTTGCTCGCGAACAGGTATCCGGACACGTATCGCGCCGCGATCCCGTGGTGGCGCAGCACGCACAGGCCGATGTGCACGAAGTCCTGGCAGACGCCGGCGCCGGCCTCGAGCAGGTTCTCGATCGTCGAGTCGACGTAGGTCGCGCCCTGGCGGTACTCGAACCGGTCGGGGATCAGCTCCGAGACGAGCGTTACCGCGGCGAGCGGGTTCGGCGCCGCGCGGGTCGTCGTAAGCAGCTCGTTCAGCGCCTGGTGCGAGGGCGCGTCGTCGGTCTGCAGCAGGAACTCGCCCGCGACCTCGCGGTAGGCGGGCTCGCTGAGCGCTTCCCACGGCGCCTCGGGCGGCTCCGGTGGCGTTTTCGTGCTGACGCGCGCGCGGACGTCGATTGTCAGCTTCCGGTGCGGCCGCGGGACCTCGAACTCCACCACGTCGGTCCCGAAATAGTCGTCGTGGCGGTGCAGGCGGACCTCGGGATCGAGCCGGACGCTGAACTCGTCGCAGCGCTGGCGCGAGTTCGCCGCCGGCTTCACCCGCAGTGCGTTGAGGTTGTCGACGACTTCGGCGTCATAGCTGTAGCTCGTCACGTAGTGGATCGCAAAGTTCATCTCGGAGATCATGACGCCGCCTACAGATGTACCGCGGCGAGCGCGGCGATCGCGAAATACCGGTCCCCGATGTCCCGGTCGACGAGCTCGAGTTCGTCCTGTACCCGCGCGAGCGTTGCCTCGAGCGGGCCGTCATGTTCGAGCGTCCGGCGCTGGAGCTCGAGGTCGGCGAGCAGTCGGCCGAGGCGCAGCACCGGCGGTGAGGAGCGCGGTTGCGCGTCGGCGGTTGTAAGCTCGCCGCACAGCGCATCGACCGCGAACGCGACCGATCCTGGGTACGAGCTGTCGTACAGCAGGAAGCGCGCCACGAGCGCGAGCGTCGGGGCGTACCGCACCGCCCGGCGGTAGGCCTGAAGGCCGCCGATCGCCTGCAACACGGCGAGCGCCTCGCCCTCGTGGCCGGCTTCGGAGAACTGCGTCTCAGCGGGCGCCGCGACGCGGAGCATCCGCAGCACCATGTCGGCATCCTCGATCCGGCCGCCGGCCTCGAGGAACGACCGGCCCTCGTCGTGGAGCATCGTCCGCCCGCCAAGTCCCCAGAACAGCGCGCAGCGCTCCTTCACCTCCTGGTAGACCGAGTACGGGCCGGTCACAAGTGCCGCTTGGAGGTCATAGCGACCGAGCGACAGGTAGAACGAGTTGAGCGCCTCCCACATCTCGGTCGAGATCACATCCCTGAGCGTCCGGCCCCGTTCTCGCGCGCGGGCGACGCATGAGACGATCGACGCCGGGCTGTCGGTCTCGAGCGTCAGCAGCCGCGCGACCTCGCTGCGACCGAACGCCGCGACCGGCGGCGCATCCTCGCCTGGAGCGGGCGGCTTCGCCCCGATGATCGTGAGCACACCCTCCCAGCTCAGCGCCATCCCTCGCTGACCCGGCGCGCCCGCGACGTCCGCGTGGAACGCCCCGTCGAGCATCCGTGCGGTGTGCTCGGCACGGGCCAGATCACGCCCCAGCCAGAACAGCTCCTGTGCGATCCGGGCTAACAAGGTTTAGTCGAGGCTGGACGCCGAGCATTCCGATCAGAACGCGGGACCGGATGTCCCGCGGAGGACTGTTGCTGTTGCTGTTGCTGCTGCTCTTGCCCGTGCCAGCCGCCGTAGCGGACATCCGGAAGGCGGGGGGGCGCACGATGAGCGGGGAGCGTGCCGGCGTCCTGCCGCTCGACGGTGTCGTCGCCGTCGTCGAGCACCCACGTGTCCTTGGAGCCACCGCCCGCGGATGAGTTGACGATCATCGACCCCTCGCGCAGCGCGACCCGGGTCAGCCCGCCTGGGACGATCCTGATCTCCTCCCCGAACAGCGCGAACGGGCGCAGGTCGACGTGACGCGGCGCGAGCTTGCCGTCGCCGGTTTCGGTCGGAACCGTCGACAGGTGCACGAGCTCCTGGGCGATGTACCGGTCGGGATCGCGTTCGATCAGCCGCGCCTGGCGCTCGCGCTCGGCGGTCGATGCGTGCGGGCCGATGAACACCCCCTTGCCGCCCGACTCGGACGTCGGCTTGATCACCAGTTCGTCCAGCCGTCCGAGAACGTGTGCCCGGACCTTGTCGTCGCTGAGCAGATAGGTCGGGACGTTGGCGAGGATCGGCTCCTCTGAGAGGTAGAACTGGATCATCTCCGGGACGTAGTGGTAGACCGCCTTGTCATCGGCGACGCCGGTGCCGATCGCGTTGGCGATCGCGACCGTGCCGGCGCGGTAGGCGCGGACGAGACCGGGCACGCCGAGCACGGAGTCGGGGCGGAACTCGAGCGGGTCGATGAAGTCGTCATCGAGCCTGCGATAGATCGTGTGGACCCGCTGCAGTCCGGCCGTAGTCCGCATGTAACAGACCGCATCGCGGACAACCAGATCGGCCTCCTGCACCAGCTCGACGCCCATCTGGCGCGCGAGGAACGCGTGCTCGAAGTACGCCGCGTTGAGCGGTCCGGGCGTCCACACGACGATCGTCGGCTCGCCGTCCCCGGCGGGCGCGACGGCCCGCAGCGCCTCGAGCAGCAGCGTCGGATAGTGCTCCACGGGGCGCACGCGGTGGCCGGCGAAGAGATCCGGCATCAGGCGCGTCATCGCGACTCGGTTCTCGAGCACGTACGAGATTCCCGACGGCGTCCGGACGTTGTCCTCGAGCACCCGCCAGCGGCCGTCGCCGCCGCGAACCAGGTCGCAGCCGGAGACATGGCAGTAGACGCCGCCCGGGGGACGGACGCCGTGGACCGGCCGCGCAAAGCTCGGGCGGCTGACGATCAGCGACCAGGGCACGATCCCGGCCCGCACGATCTCGTGCGCGTGGTAAACGTCATCGACGAACGCGTTCAGCGCCCGGATCCGCTGCGCCAGGCCACGCTTGATCGTCGTCCACTCGTTGGCGGGCAGCACTCTCGGGACGAGATCGAGCGGCCACGCGCGGTCGCGGCGAGCGCCGTCGGTGCCGGCGACCTCGAACGTGATCCCCTGCTGCATGAAGATCGCGTCGCGTCTGCGGCCGGCAGCCGCGAGTGCCTCGGGCCCGAGCCGCTCGAGCGTTGCGAGCAGCTCGCTCGCGTGTGCCCGCGGAACCCCGTCTTCGTCGAGCAGCTCGTCGAGGCAGCCCGACGGCACCTGGTAGTCCTCGATCGCCATGTAGGTCACTAGGTGTACCCGTTCTGCGACTGCCGTGCCATAGCCAAATGGAGCGTCTACGCTTCGCGGCCGATGCGGCTCGCAATTACAGGCGCAGCGGGGATGCTGGGGCTGGATCTGGCGGATGCCGGTGCGGCGTCGGGGCACGATGTCCACGCGTTCCCTCGCGCCGACCTCGACATCACGGACGGACCCGCGGTCGCCGCGGCGCTCGCGGGCGTGAATCCCGACGTGGTGGTCAACTGTGCGGCGTGGACCGACGTCGACGGCGCGGAGGCTGCCGTTGATGCGGCCCTCGCCGTGAACGGGTCCGGGGCCGGCAACGTCGCCGCCGCGGCGAAGGCGTCGGGAGCCTGGACGATCCATGTCTCGAGTGACTACGTGTTCGACGGCCTGAAGACCTCGCCCTATGTCGAGTCGGACCCGACCGGGCCGAAGTCCTCGTACGGACGCTCGAAGCTCGCCGGCGAGCTGGCGGTGGCGCGGGCCGCGCCGGCGGCGCACACGATCGTGCGCTCCTCGTGGCTGTTCGGCGCCGGCGGTCCCTGCTTCCCGAAGACGATCATGCGACTCGCGTCCGAGCGCGACCGGTTGCGGGTGGTCGATGACCAGGTTGGCTGTCCGACGTTCACGGGCGATCTCGCGCAGGCGCTCCTCGCGCTTGCACAGCAGCCGCTCGACGGGGTCGTCCACGTCGCGGCCGCGGGTCAGTGCTCGTGGTACGAGTTCGCCGCGGCGATCGTCGAGTCCGCCGCGCTCGCCTGCGAGGTCGAGCCGTGCTCGACCGATGAGTTCCCGCGGCCCGCTCCGCGGCCGGCGTACAGCGTCCTGCGCTCCGAGCGCGGCGGTTCGGTGCCGGCGCTGCGCCCGTGGCAGTCGGGGCTGGCTTCGTTCATGGCGGTGAGGGTGGGGTCGGCATGAGACTCCTGGTCTGCGGAGGCGCCGGCTTCATCGGCTCGACGTTCGTTCGGTTGCGCCTGGACGAGCACGGAGACGACGTCACCGTGCTGGACAAGCTCACCTACGCGGGCCGTCGCGAGAACCTCGACGGGCTCGACATCCGCTTCGTCCATGGGGCGATCGAGGACCCCGCCGCCGTCGCCGAGGCGCTCGACGGTTGCGAGGCGATCGTCAACTTCGCCGCCGAGACGCACGTCGACCGGTCGATCTCGGGTCCCGAGGCGTTCCTCGTCACGAACATGCAAGGGACCCACGTGCTGCTCGAGGCGGCGCGCTCCGCCGGCCTGCGCTATGTCCAGGTCTCGACCGACGAGGTGTACGGCTCGATCGAGTCGGGCTCGTTCACCGAGGAGTCGCCTCTGGCGCCCTCGTCGCCGTACAGTGCGACCAAGACCGGCGCCGATCTGCTGGTCGCGTCGTACTTCGAGACGTACGGGCTTGAGACCGTGATCTGCCGCGGCTCGAACAACTACGGCCCGCGCCAGTACCCCGAGAAGCTGATCCCGCTGATGATCCTGAACGCGCTCGCCGGCGACTCCTTGCCGGTCTACGGCGACGGCCTCAACGTGCGCAACTGGCTGTACGTCGAGGACTTCGGGCGGGGGATCGGATGCGTGCTGGCAGACGGCGTGCCCGGGCAGGCCTACAACTGCGGCGGCCCCGACGAGTGCGAGAACATCGCCGTCGTGCGGCGGATCCTGTCCTGCACTGGAGCCGATGAATCGCTGATCGAGTACGTGACCGACCGACCCGGCCACGACCGTCGGTATTCGTTGTCGTCAGAGAAGTTGCGCGCGCTCGGATGGTCCGCGCGGATGGGGTTTGAGGAAGGGCTCGCGGCGACCGTCGATTGGTACCGCGACAACGCTTGGTGGTGGGAACCGATCCGCTCAGGCGCGTATCGTGATTACTACGAGCGCCACTACGGACGGCCGCTGAAGGCCTGATTCGGAGCCAGGAGTGCTGGACAACACGCCACCCGCGAGGGGGCGGCATGCGCCACCACCGGAAGTGCGGTTGCCGCTGCAACGCCAAAGGCTGCTCAGCGGAGCGGCGCTCGAATTCGCCGAGCGCGGCTACGCCGGCGCCACCTCGGAGTCGATCAGTCGCCGCGCCGGCATGTCCAAGGCGACCTTCTATGAGCACTTCTCCAACAAGGAGGAGTGCATCATCGCGCTGTTCGACCGCGCCGCCGAGGTCGTGGCCGAGGGGATCGCGACCGCTGCCCGCAACGCGGAGCGCGACGCCGGTCGAGGCGACGCGGGCGCGCGCATGCGCGCGGCCACGCGCGCGTACCTGAGCTCGATCACCGAGCACCCCGAGTTCGCCCAGACGCTGCTGGTCGAGATCATCGGCGCCGGACCGGCGGTCGCCGCGCGCCGCGACCAGGTGATGCAGATGTTCGCCGACGTGCTCGACGCCGAGAACGCCTCCGCCGCGCGTCGCGGACTGATCCCGCGCTTCGCCTCCCCGCACGACGCGTTCGCGATCGTCGGCGCGGTCAGCGAGCTCGTCTCACGTCAGGTGCGTCTAGGCGAGCCCAACGACGTGATGGAGCTCGCCCCTGTGATCGACCGGCTGATCGACGGAGTGCTCGCGCCGCCGCTCGCCGAACGCGCGTGACGCTCGACGAGCTCGAAGGGGAGGTCGTCGAGTGCAGGCGCTGCCCGCGGCTGGTGGCGTGGCGCGAGGAGGTCGCGCGCGTAAAGCGAGCCTCGTTCGCATCAGAGACGTACTGGGGGCGGCCGCTGCCCGGGTTCGGCGACCCGTCGGCGCGGGTGGTCGTGCTCGGCCTGGCGCCGGCGGCGCACGGCGGCAACCGGACCGGGCGGATCTTCACCGGCGACCGTTCCGGGGACTGGCTGTTCGCGGCGCTGTTCCGTGCCGGGTTCGCCTCGCAGCCCGCGTCGGTCTCGCGCGACGACGGGCTGACGTTGAGCGACTGCTGGGTGACCGCCGCGGTCCGCTGCGCCCCGCCGGCGAACAAACCGACGCCCGCCGAGCGCGACAACTGCCTGCCGTGGCTCGCTTCGGAGCTCGCCCTGCTCACGCGCGCGCGGGTCATCGTCTGCCTCGGCGGCTTCGCCTGGGACGCCGCGCTGCGGCTGCTCGACGCCCCCCGACCCCGCCCACGGTTCGCCCACGGGGCGCAGGCGGCTGTGGGCCGTTACGAGCTCCTCGGCTGCTACCACGTCTCGCAGCAGAACACGTTCACCGGGCGCCTCACCGAGCCCATGCTCGACGCGATCTTCTCCCACGCGAGGGAGCTTGTCCCTTAACTGGCGGAATACGCCAGTTAACGGACAACCAACATGAGCCCCCGACTCGCAGCGCTGCACGTCGTCGATCCGCCAAATGCGTGGGCAGCGCTGGGGTTCGCGGTCGCCGAGAACGCGATCCAGTTCGAAAGCGTCTCGATCCACCCCGGAGCCGAGGCGCCAGCCCTGGCGATCGAAGACATCCCGCCCACGGACGCCATCGACGGCGTGAACACCATCCCACCAACCCTTCACCAGCCGCCGTTCATCACGCACCCGAACGGCGTCACAGGGATTGACCACTTCGTCATCGTGACCCCAGACTTCGATCGCACGACGCAAGCGCTCGAGGCCTCCGGCATGCCTCTCAGACGAGTCCGCGACGCGGGCAGCTTCCGCCAGGGGTTCCGCCGCCTCGGACCCGCGATCCTCGAGCTGGTCGAGGCCACGCACATGCCGCCCGGCCCGGCCCGCTTCTGGGGCGTGACGTTGATCGCGAACGACCTTGACGCCCTCGCCGCGAGGCTCGGCGAGCACCTGAAGCCGATCAAGGACGCGGTCCAACCGGGCCGCCGGATCGCCACCCTCGATCGCGCCGCCGGCCTCAAGACCCACGTGGCGTTCATGACGCCTGAAACCGCGTAATCCCGGCTCGGTACGCTGGCACTACAGGTGCCACTCACCCGTTTCACGCCCCGCGTACGCGACTGGTTCGAAGCCGCCTTCGAGGCGCCGACGCCCGCCCAGGCCCAAGCCTGGCCCGCGATCGCGTCCGGCGAGCACGTCCTGATCAGCGCCCCGACCGGCTCGGGCAAGACGCTCGCGGCGTTCCTGTGGGCGATCGACCGCCTGAGCGACGAGCCGCCGGAGACCGAGGGCATCCGCCTCGTCTACGTGTCGCCGCTGAAGGCGCTCTCGTACGACATCGAGCGGAACCTCCGCGCGCCGCTCAGAGGGATCAAGTCGGAGCTCAAGGTCGCGGTCCGCACCGGCGACACGCCACAGAAAGAGCGCGAGCAGATGCGCCGCCACCCGCCCGACATCCTGATCACGACTCCGGAATCGCTGTATCTGATGCTGACCGGCCGAGCCCAGGAGCTGTTCGCCGACACGCGCTGGTGCATCATCGACGAGATCCATGCGGTGGCCGCGACCAAGCGCGGTGCGCATCTCGCGCTGACGCTCGAGCGGCTGAGCAAAACCGCCGGCCGGGATGTCCAGCGGATCGGGCTATCCGCGACGCAGAACCCGCTCGAGGAGGTCGGCAGGTTCATGGTCGGGCCGAACCGCGCCTGCCGGATCGTCGACACGGGGGTGCGCAAGGAGCTCGACCTCCAGATCCACGTGCCGGTCGAGTCAATGGTCGAGCCGGACGCTGGAAGCACCGCCCCCGAGCTCGATCCGCTTGTTGGTGGCACCGAGGCGACGCGCAAGTCGATCTGGCCCGCGATCTACCCGGAGCTGCTCAAGCTGATCGAACAGCACCGCTCGACGATCCTGTTCGTCAACGCCCGTCGCGCCGCCGAGCGGATCGCGCTGCGGCTGAACGACATGGCCGAGAAGGAGATCGCGCGCTCGCACCACGGCTCGCTCGCGCGCGAGGAGCGGACGGTCGTCGAGGAACTGCTCAAATCGGGCGAGCTTCCGTGCCTCGTGGCGACCAGCAGCCTCGAGCTCGGGATCGACATGGGCGCGGTAGATCTGGTGATCCAGGTCGAGTCGCCGAAATCCGTCGCCCGCGGCTTGCAGCGGATCGGGCGCGCCGGACACAACGTCGGCGACGTCTCCCGCGGCCGGATCTTCCCGAAGTTCAGAGCCGATCTGCTCGAGTGCGCGGTGGTCGCCAAACGGATGCGCGAGGGCCTGATCGAGACGACGATCGTGCCGCGCAACGCGCTCGACGTGCTCGCCCAGCAGATCGTCGCGATCGCGGCCGCCGCCGGCGAGGACGGAACGATCGACATCGACGACCTGTACGCGCTCGTCACGAACACCTACAGCTACGCGGAGCTCAGTCGCGCGCAGCTCGAGAACGTGCTCGACATGCTCGACGGCCGCTACCCATCGTCCGAGTTCGCGGAGCTCAGACCGCGAATCATCTGGGATCGCGTCGCGAACACGATCCGCGCTCGCAAGGGCGCCCGGCAGCTCGCGGTCACGAACGCCGGCACGATCCCCGACCGCGGGCTGTTCGCGGTCACGCTGCCGGACGGCCGCCGCGTCGGCGAGCTCGACGAGGAGATGGTCTACGAGGCGCGGCCGGGCCAGACGTTCCTGCTCGGCGCGACCACCTGGCGGATCGAGGAGATCGGCCGCGACCGCGTGATCGTCACGCCGGCGCCCGGCCTCCCCGGCGCGGTCCCCTTCTGGAAGGGCGACGGGATCGGACGGCCGAAGGAGCTCGGCGAGGCGATCGGCGCGTTCGCGCGCGAAGCGGTCAACTACACGCCGCAGCAGTTGCAGGACGGTTACGACCTCGACCGCCGCGCCGCCACCAACCTGATCGATTTCCTCCAGGAACAGCAGCAGGCGACGCGCGTGATCCCGTCCGACCGGGCGATCGTCGTCGAGCGCTTCCGCGACGAGATCGGCGACTGGCGCCTGTGCGTGCTGAGCCCGTTCGGCGGTCGCGTCCACGCCGCATGGGGGCTCGCGCTGTCGGCGCGGATCCGTGACGAGCTCGGCCTCGAAGCCGACGCGATCTACTCCGACGACGGGATCATCGTCCACCTCCCCGATGCCGAGGAACCGCCCGGCGCGGACATGATCATGATCGAGCCCGACGAGCTCGAGGACATGGTCGTGCGCGAGCTCGGCTCGAGCGCGCTGTTCGGCGCCCGCTTCCGCGAGAACGCTGCCCGGGCGCTGCTGATCCCGCGCGCGCGGCCCGGCAAGCGCACGCCGCTGTGGCAGCAGCGGCTGAAGTCGCAGTCGCTGCTCGAGGTCGCCAAGAAGTACGGCGAGTTCCCGATCGTGCTCGAGACCTACCGCGAGTGCCTGCGCGACGTCCTCGACGTCCCCGGCCTGACCGAGCTGCTGCGAAAGCTCCACGGCCGCGAGATCAGCCTGGTCGAGGTCGAGACCTCGACCGCGTCCCCGTTCGCCTCAAGCCTCTTGTTCGACTACGTCGCGACCTACATGTACGAGGGCGACACGCCGAACGCCGAGCGGCGCGCCGCCGCGCTGTCGCTGGACCGCGACCTGCTGCGCGAGCTGCTCGGCCAGGAGGAGCTGCGCGACCTGATCGACCCGGGCGCACTCGCGCGCGTCGAGGACGAGCTCCAGTGCCTGACCGACCTCGCCAAAGCCGCCACCCGCGACGGCCTCCACGACGTGCTGCGGCGGGTCGGAGATCTGACGGTGGCCGAGGCGGCGGCGCGGACGCTCCCGGCGATCGACGCAGCGAAGCTGCTGACCGCGCTGCAGGACGAACGTCGCGCCACCCGGGTCAGGCTCGCCGGCGAGGAGCGCTGGATCGATGCCGCCGATGCCGGGCTCTACCGCGACGCGCTCGGGGCGGCGCCGGCCGGCGGTCTGCCAGCCGCCTTCCTGGAGGACGTCCCCGACGCGCTCACCCGGCTCGTCAAGCGCTACGCGATCACCCACGGTCCGTTCACGACCGCCGACGTGAAGGCGAGGTACGCGATCGACACGTCGGCCGCGCTGCGCGAGCTCGAGCGCGACGGCGAGCTCGTCCAGGGTGAGCTCCGACCCGGTGGCTCCGAGCGTGAGTGGTGCGATCCCGAGGTTCTGCGGCGTCTGCGACGCGCCTCCCTGGCCGTGTTGCGCGCGGAGATCGAGCCCGCCGACCAGCGCGCGCTCGCGCGGTTGCTGCCCGCCTGGCAGGGCGTCGACCGCCATCCCGCGAGCGGGGCGGGGATCGACCGCCTCCGCGAGGCGCTCGTGCCATTGCAGGGTCTCCCGCTGCCGGCTGATGTGTGGGAGCGCGACGTCCTGCCGCGGCGGGTCGGCGCGTACTCGCCCGCCTGGATCGACCAGCTGTGCGCGAGCGGGGAGCTCGTGTGGGTTGGTGCCGGCGCGCTCGGGCGCAATTCGGGCCGCGTGGCGCTGTACTTCCGCGAGGATGCGGCGCTGCTCGGTTCGCCGGCGGCCCGTGCGGGAGTGCCGACGGATAGTGCTGCACACGCGGCGGTCCGCGATCGGCTCCTCGCCGGCGCCTGCTTCTTCACCGACCTGCTCGTCGACGTCAAGCTCGCGCCGGATGAGCTGCAAGACGCGCTGTGGGACCTGGTCTGGGCCGGCGAGGCCACCAACGACGCGTTCGCCCCGTTGCGCGCCCCCCGTCTGACCCTCGCTCGGGCTCAGCGCCAGGCCGCGGCCCGCGCCGCCCGGCCCGGCCGTTTCGCCGCGCGCCGCCGGGGCGCGGGTGCCGCCGCGCAGGTCCAGGGCCGGTGGTCGCTCACTTCGGCGCTGTTCCCCGATGGAATCGACCCGTCCGCTCGCCGCCGCGCCCGCGCCGAGCTGATGCTCGAGCGCTACGGGATCCTGACCCGCGAGCAGGTCCTTGCCGAGGGCGTTCCCGGCGGGTTCAGCGCGATCTACCCCGAGCTCGGCCAGCTCGAGACGCTCGGCGTGGCGCGGCGCGGGTACTTCGTCGAGGGACTCGGCGGCGCGCAGTTCGCGCTCCCGGGGGCGGTGGAGCGACTCCGTGCGCTCCGCGACGACGCCGAGGAGCCGATCGTCCTTGCCGCGGTCGACCCCGCACAGCCGTATGGAGCGGCACTGGCGTGGCCGCGCCTCGATGAGTCCCGCCGGGTCGCGCGCGTGGCCGGCGCCTACGTGGTGCTCTCGGGCGGCGAGCCGGTGCTGTACCTCGAGCGCGGCGGCCGTGGACTGCAGACGCTCGTGGCCGCCGACGACGGGCGACTCCAGCCCGCACTCGCCGCGCTCGTCGACCACGTCCGCAACGGCCGGATCAAGCGGCTCGCGCTCGAGAAGGTCGACGGCCAGCCCGCGCTCAGCTCACCGCTCGGGCCGGCCCTGATCGCGCTCGGGTTCCAGGAGGGGCCCCGGCGGCTGACGTTGAGTGCCTGAGGGCGACACGATCATGTGGGCCGCGAATCGGATCCGGCCCGCGTTGTGCGGTCGCGCCCCTGATGAGATCCGGACCCACGCTCGCTTCTCGCTCGATCGCTGGCCCGAGCGGCTGGCGGGACGGACGATCACGAGCGTCGACACGCACGGCAAGCACCTGTTCATCCATTTCGAGGGCGAGCTCGCGCTGCACTCGCACCTGGGGATGGTCGGCTCGTGGAATGTCTTGGGGCACGACCGCATCGGGCGCCGTGCATGGCTGATCGTTCGGGCCGGCGATCGCTGGGTGGTCGAGTTCGACGGTCCGCTGCTCGAGCTGCTGACCGAGGGACGTACGCGCTTTGACCAGCGCTTGGCCGCGCTCGGACCCGACGTGCTCGCAACTGAGTTCGACGCCGAGCGGTTCCTGCGCCGGCTGCGGGGCGACGACCCGACGCGCGGGATCGGCGACGCGCTGCTGGACCAGCGGACCGTCGCCGGGCTCGGCAACATCTGGAAGGCCGAGGGGTGCTGGGAGGCGGCAATCGATCCGTGGCGGCCGGTGAGCCAGGTATCCGACGCCGAGGCGCTTGCGATCATCGAGGCCGTGCGACCACGGATGCTGCGCTCGGGAGTGGAGGGACCGCGCAGGATCGAGCCGCGAGTGTACAAGCTTCACGGCCGTCCTTGCCCCCGCTGCGGCGGGGCGGTGCATGCCCGTGGCCAGGGAGATGCGAATCGCACGACCTACTGGTGCCCCGGATGTCAACGGTAGTCCGAGTCGGCCACAAGGGCGCCGACCTGATCGTGCCAGGCAACACGCTCGCGAGCTTCGACGCCGCGCTCGCGGCCGGCGTCGACATGATCGAGTTCGACGTCCTTCAGGTCGGCAACGGGCTCCTGCTCGCCCACGACTACGGCGACGCGAATCGGCGCTCGCCGGCGACGCTCGACGAAGGGCTCGCGCACCTCGCGCCGACCGGCGTCGACCTGCTGGTCGACCTCAAGCTGCCCGGCTACGAGTTGCGCGTCGTCGACGCCCTCGGTGAACACGAGTTGTTCGGCCGCGCGCTGATCTGCACCCAGTTCATCGAGAGCCTCGACTTGATCCGCGCGACCGGCGCCGCCGTGCGGCTCGGCTGGACGGTCCCGAAGGTCCGCCGCGACCCGTTCCGCTCGCCGCTGACGCGGATCCCCGCCTACGCCGCCCTGCTCGCATTCAGAACCGCGCTTCCCGCGCGCGCCGCCAGGGCGATCCGGGCTGGGCGCTGCGATGTCATCACGGCCCACTGGCGGCTGGTCACGCCAAGCCTGGTGCGGGCCGTGTCCGGCGCCGGCGGCGAGCTCTATGTGTGGACCGTCGATGAGCTGCCGCGGCTGCGCGCGCTCGAGGCGCTCGGCGTCACGGGCCTGATCACGAACGACCCGCGGCTGTTCGCCGCGGCCCAGAGCTAGCGAGCTAGCTCATCCGGCAGGTCGCCGTGCTGTACCCGGCCGGGTCGCCCGCCTGCACGCCTTTATATCCGTGGCCGGTCAATCGCGTCGCGCGGCCGATCGTCTTGCCGGCGAGCTTCCACTCGAACGTGACGGTTCCACTCAGCACGACCGGCGGCGCGAACCGGAAGTTCGCCCCGCCCTGGCTGATCTCATTCGCCTGGTCGCCGAGCAGCATGCTCCTGCTCACCCCGGGGTCGGGTAGAAACCGCTTCGCCGAGGTCGACCAATAGTCGACCTGCACGTTCACCGACAGGCTCGCCGCGAACGGGAGGCTCGGCATCTGCGCGCGGATCCCGATCGTGTTGGGGTGGTGCTTGGTGTCGCAGATGTTGACCGTCGCCCACAGCAGCTTCGAGTGCTGCGCGCTGCTAATCGCGGTGTGGATCTGAGACGAGCTCGGGCGTGCGGGATGCGCGGCGAGGGCGGGCGTAGCGGGCCCCACCACGGCGGCCGCGATCACGGCAGCGACTGTCCTTGCGCGAAGCCCCACAACTAGGAACATATCGGCACCGTGACGGATCCCCTAAAGCGTCGTAGTGAGGGCGTGATCGAGACTCTGTCTCCGCCCGGCGCGTCAACCGGCGACTCCAGTTGGGCGCGCTTCGAGGAGTTGTACCGCTCCAGCCGGAGCGATGTCTACGCCTATGTCGCGACACTATTGCGGGACCACGCGGCGGCCGAGGACGTCACGGCGCTCGCGTTCGAGCGCGCCTACCGCCGTCGGCGTACGTTCGATCGCCGGCGTGGCGAGGAGCGAGCCTGGCTGTTCGGGATCGCCCGCAATGCCGCGCTCGACGAGCTCCGCCGCCGTCGCCGGCTGGCGACCCTGACGACGGATCCGGCCGACCCGGAGCCGGCGTTCGAGACCGCGGAAGACCCGGCCGACGTCGCACTGCGGCGCACCGCGGTCCGCACGGCGCTGGCCGCGCTCCCCCCGCGCGAGCGCGAGATCGTCGCGCTGAAGTTCCACGGCGGGCTCTCGAATGAAGAGCTTGGGCGCGTGCTCGGCGTCAGCCAATCGAACGCGGGCACGCTCCTGCACCGGGCGATGGAGAAACTGAGGAAGGCATGCAATGAGACGGCTTGACGACACCCCGATCGATCCGGAGGTCGCCCGCTCGCTCGACGCGATCGACGCAACGCTCGCCGGCGAGCCGGTCGACCCGAAGTACGCCGATCTGGCCGAGCTGGCGCTGCTGCTGAGCGCCGACCGGCCGGAGTGCAGCGCCGAGTTCGCGCACACGATGGACGAGCGGGTCGCACGCCGGTTCGCGCCGGCCCCGACAGCCGCGGCCGGCGGCACCGGACATAAGGGCGGCCGCCGACGCTCCGTCTGGTCGCTGGCTCCGGTATGGGGCGGCGCCGTCGCGGGGCTCGCGGTTGCCGTGCTCGTCGTCGTCAATCTCAGCGGTGGCAGCAGCGAGAGCTCGTCGAGCACGGCTGCGTTCTCGAACGCCTCTCCCCAGCTCACGAGCACCTCCGCGACCGCCGCAAGCTCATCCGCCGGGTCCGCGGCCGGCGGCACAGCTGTTCAAAGTCTCCCCGCACCGTCCCGGAGCCTGAAGCACGCCGCCGCCAACGGCACCGCGACGAAGGCCCCCGCGGCGCCCGCCGCGGCGCCCGTCCTCTCGACCGCTTCGGGCAGCGCCGCGGCCACCGCCCCGACGCCACCCGCCAACGGCCGCAAGATCATCCAGTCCGCGCAGCTGGCGCTGAACGCGCCGCCGACGAGGATCGACGCCGTCGCCCAACAGGTGTTCAACGTCGTCGGCGCCCAGAGCGGCTTCGTCAACCGCTCGAGCGTGACGGCCGCGAACAATCCCGGCGCGTACGCCGAGTTCCAGCTCAGCATCCCCTCGCAGAACCTGTCGCAGACGATGGCGCAACTGTCGAAGCTGCGCTACGCCTCCGTGAGCTCGCGCACGGACAACACCCGGGACGTCAACAACCAATCCGTCGGCGACAACCGCGCCGTGGCCGAGGATCGGGCCAAGCGCACCGCGCTGCTCAAGCAGCTCGCCAACGCCGTCACGACGCAGCAGATCGACAGCATCACGGCGCAGATCCACGACATCAATGCCAAGCTCGCCGCGGACGAGTCGACGCTGAACTCGCTCAATCACGCGATCGCCTACAGCCAGATCCAGCTGACGATCAACGCCGCGAGCGCCGTGCCCGCCACGCACCACCACAGCGGCTTCACACTCGGCAAGGCCGCGCACGACGCCGGTCGCGTGCTGACCGTCGCCGCCGGGGTGGCGCTGATCGCGCTCGCCGCGGCGGTGCCGATAGGCCTGCTGGCGGCGATCGCCTGGTGGATTGCGTCGAGCGCGAGGCGGCGGCGGCGGGAACAGGCGCTCGACCTCGCCTGAGCTGTTCGCCACGGCGTGGCGCAATACCATCCCGCCATGGCGACCACCAGCGAGGACACGATCGCGCTGCTGCATCGCGTGCCGGTGTTCTCTGCGCTCGCCGAGGATGACCTCGCCCGCGTTGCTGACGTAGCGGTGCCACGCCGCTTCGAGGCCAACGAAACGGTGTTCCGCGAGGGCGACCAGAGCGACACCTGCTACATCGTCCGCTCTGGCCACGCTCGCGCGGTCCGCGAGCACCAGGACGGCCGCTCGATCACGCTCGCGCGGTTCGGTCCCGGCGACATCTTCGGCGAACTGGCGATGTTCGATGACGAGAAACGATCGGCGACGGTAGAAACGCTCGAGCCCACCGAGGCGATCGCGATCCTCGGCGGCGATATGCGCCGGCTGCTGCGCGAACACCCCGACATCGCCGTCAAGCTGCTCGCGGCGCTCGGGCGAAGACTCAGAGAGACCAACGAGCGGCTCGCACGGCAGTCCTTCCAGACGGTCCAGAGCCGCGTGGCGGCGGTGCTGGCGCAGCTGGTCGCAGCCGAGCGTGCCGAGGGCGCCGCCGAGGGCGACGTGCTGATCACCGCCACGCAGGCCGACCTCGCGCAGCTCGCCGGCTCTTCGCGCGAGTCGGCCAGCCGCTTTCTGGCGGTCCTCGAGCGGGCCGGGATCATCAGTCAGGGCCGGGGCAAGCTGGTCGTCCACGATCCGGCCGCGCTCGAGCGGTACGTCTACTGACTGAGGAATTCTCAGCGGGCGGCGTCGTCATCCGCGGCGGCGACGTGGTCGTCATCGTGCCGGTCAAGCGAGCGGCCGGTGGGAGCCCGGTGCTTGGCCTCCCAAAGGGCCATCCCGAGAAAGGCGAGAGCGCCGAGCAGGCTGCGACCAGAGAGGTTCGCGAGGAGACCGGCGTCGACGCGGAGCTCGTCGAGGAGCTCGGCGAGGTTCGCTACCGGTACGAGCGCAAGGGCCGCCAGCGCGCCAAGCGCGTGGCTTTCTACCTGTTCGAATACATCTCCGGAGACTTCGCCGACCACGACCACGAGGTCGAGGAAGCGCGCTGGATGCCGCTCGAGCAGGCGGCGAGGGAGCTGACGTACGAGGGGGAGCGGGAAATGGTCCTGCGCGCGCTTTCGCGAAAGTCTACGGATCGGTAGGCTGGCGCCGGTGCGCGTGCTCAATTTCTACTCGTCGGTGTTCGCCGACCAGCTGCGACGTGGTCGCAAGACCGCGACGATCCGGCTGGGGGACAAGTCCCACAAGTACCGCAAGAACGACTGCGTCCTGGTCACGATCGGCTATCAGCACTCACCGCGCGAGAAGATCTTCCACGCGGTGATCGACCAGGTCGAGGTCAAGCGCGTCAAGGACCTCTCCCCGCGCGACATCGAGCACGACAACCCCGAGTTTCGCCGCGTCGACGAGATGGTCCACTTTCTCGAGCAGATCTACGGCCGGAAGGTGTCGATGGAGGACACCGTCACGGTCGTGCGCTTCTCGCAGATCATTGAGACGCCGCCCGAGGGGATCCGCGACCGGATCCACGGGCTCGGCGGCGCGCGCAACTAGCGATTCCGCTGGCACTCTTTACAAGAGAGTGCCAAGGCTCGCCTTGAATAGCGCTATACACCAGCTATAGTCAAGCCCGTTGGCACTCTGCCCCTACGAGTGCCAAGACAGGCACTTTTCAACCGGAGGTTGCATCAATGAAGCTCAAGCCCCTCGGCGATCGTCTGATCGTCCGGGCGATCGAGGAGGAAGAGACCACTGCAAGTGGGATCGTCCTGCCCGACACCGCCAAGGAAAAGCCCCAGAAGGGCAAGGTCCTCGCTGTCGGAGACGGCAAGGTAAACGAGGACACCGGCAAGCGCACGCCGCTTGACGTCGCCGAGGGCGACGAGGTCCTCTACAGCAAGTACGGCGGCACCGAAATCAAGGTGGACGGCGAGGAGCTCCTCGTCCTCCGCGAGTCCGACGTGCTGGCGAAGATCCAGTAGACGCTTTAGGAGAACCCGAAACACATGGCACATAAAGAACTGAAGTACAACTCGGAGGCACGCAAGGCGCTCGAGTTGGGCGTCGACGCGGTAGCCAACGCTGTCAAGGTCACGCTCGGCCCCAAGGGCCGCTACGTCGTCCTTGACAAGAAGTTCGGCGCGCCGACGATCACCAACGACGGTGTCACGATCGCGCGTGAGATCGAGGTCGAGGACGTGTTCCAGAACCAGGGCGCGCAGCTCGTCCGCGAGGTCGCGACGTCGACCAACGACGTGGCCGGCGACGGCACCACGACGGCGACGGTGCTCGCCCAGGCGATCGTTCGCCAGGGCCTCAAGAACGTGGCCGCCGGCGCGAACCCGCTGGCGCTCAAGCGCGGCATCGAGGTCGCGGTCGAGCAGGTAGTCAAGAACATCGAGTCGCAGTCGGTCGAGATCTCCGGCAAGGAGCAGATCGCCCGCGTGGCGACGATCTCCGCCGGCGACGAGGAGATCGGCGACGTGATCGCCGACGCGATCGACAAGGTCGGCAAGGACGGCGTGGTCAACGTCGAGGAGGGCCAGACGTTCGGCATGGACCTCGAGTTCACCGAGGGCATGCAGTTCGACAAGGGCTACATCTCGCCGTACATGGTCACCGACCAGGACCGGATGGAGGCGACCCTCGAGGATCCCTACATCCTGATCGCCAATCAGAAGATCGGCTCCGTCCGCGACGTGCTGCCCGTGCTCGAGCAGACGATCCAGTCGGGCAAGCCGCTCCTGATCATTGCCGAGGACGTCGAGGGTGAGTCACTCGCGACGCTCGTCGTCAACAAGCTCCGCGGCACCTTCACCGGCGTCGCGGTCAAGGCACCGGGCTTCGGCGACCGCCGTAAGCGGATGCTCGAGGACATCGCGATCCTCACCGGTGGCGAGGTGATCACCGAGGAGATGGGCCTCAAGCTCGAGAACACGCAGCTCTCGCAGCTCGGCCGCGCACGGCGCGTTGTCGTCGCCAAGGACACGACCACGATCGTGGATGGCGCCGGCGAAAGCGATGCGATCAAGGGCCGGATCAATCAGATCAAGACCGAGATCGAGAACACCGACTCGGACTTCGATCGCGAGAAGCTCCAGGAGCGCCTCGCGAAGCTCTCGGGCGGTGTCGCCGTCGTCAAGGTCGGCGCGGCCACCGAGACTGAGATGAAGGAGAAGAAGCATCGCGTCGAGGACGCGCTGCAGGCCACCCGCGCCGCCCTCGAGGAGGGCATCGTGCCGGGCGGCGGTGTCGCGCTTCTGACCGCTCAGGCGGCCATCAAGCTCGACAAGATCGAGGAGCCCGACGAGCAGACGGGGGCGAAGATCGTCATCCGCGCGCTCGAGGAGCCGCTCCGTCAGATCGCCGAGAACGCCGGCCTCGAAGGCTCGGTCGTCGTCAACGACGTCCGCAAGGCGAAGAAGGGCCACGGCCTCAACGCCGCGACGAACGAGATCGTCGATCTCGTCGCTGCCGGCGTGATCGACCCGGCGATGGTGACGCGCTCAGCGCTCCAGAATGCCGCTTCGATCGCCAAGAACATCCTCACGACCGAGGCGATCGTCGCCGAGGTGCCGGAGAAGGATGGCGGCGGCGCTGGTGGCGGTGGCATGCCCGACATGTCGGGGATGATGTAAGCCGTCTTTCGAGACGCAAGCTGTAGGCGAGGGCCCGGCGCGAGAGCGCCGGGCCCTCCGCATTTGTGCGGCGGCTAAGGCCTTGGCCCGGTGATCGATCTGTTAGGGCAGGTGCGCCGGGAAGGTCTGAGCGTCGCCGGCGCCCCGCGGGCAGATGATCGCGACCGAGAACGCTTCAGGTGTCTGCTCGCCGGTGGTGTCGAACGTCGCGACCCCGACGAGCGTGGCGGACCGGGGCGCCGCGACGATCGACGCGTCGGCGAATCCGCCGGTCGGCGGGGCCGTCGTCGTCGTGCTCGTCGTGGTCGACTGGGTCGGGATCGAGGGGCTTGTGAACGTCGTCGAAGCCGTGGTAGTCGTGGTGCTCGTCGTAGTGGTGGTCGTCGGGCTCGTCGTCGAGCCGCCCCGCACCGTGGCGTTCGCGATGCACTGGCTCGAGAAGGCGTCACCCCACGTCAGCACGTAATTGCCCGGCGACGTTTCCTTGCTCGTTCCGAAGTTGCTCGAGGAGAGGAGCTGACCATCGGCGCCGACGCTCGCCCACCGGCGCACAAATCCGGTCACGTACGTCGGATCCCACTTGACCGGATCGATCACCTGGTTCTTGATCTGCCGCTCGCCGACGGAGTTGTTCGGCACGCGGAACGCGGCGTATGACGCGCCGCCCAGCGCGAGCAGCGAGCAGACAAGTGCAACGTAGGCGATCGAGTGGCGGTGGGCGTGATCGACGAGCCGTCTCAACTGCTCGCGGACCCTCGGCTGAGCGACCGTGCCGCGTCGCTGACGAGTTCCCCGTAGACGACCGCGGTGCGGCGCGCGACCTCGGACCAGTCGAATTGGAGCACGTGCTCGCGGGCTTCGGCGACGACGCCGGCACGGGCCGCGTCGTCGATCAGGACCCGTTCCAGGAGCGTCTCGAGTGCATCGGCGTCGCGAGAGGGGAACCGGTGTCCGACCTCGCCGTCGCCCGGCACGACCTCCCGCAGGCCACCCGTGTCGGCGACCACACACAGGCATCCGGAGGCCATCGCTTCGAGCGCGACGAGCCCGAACGGCTCGTAGATCGACGGGACGATGCAAAGGTCGGCGACCCGGTACAGCGCGTGCAGCATGTCGTCACCGACCCAGCCGAGAAACGATCCGTACGGGGTGAGACCGAGGCGTCGCGCCTGGCTCTTGAGCTCGGCCTCGGCCGTGCCCGTGCCGGCGACCACGAAGCGGAGCTTCCCGAGCCGGCGGATCACCGGCGCGAGCGCGTCGAGCGCGAGATGGAAGCCCTTCTCGTAGACGAGCCTCCCGACGAGCAGCACGAGCCGATCGTCCGGACGCGCGAATCGAGCGCGGAGTCCGTCCAGGTCCTCGAGCCTCGGCTCGAGATCGTTCGGGTCGACGCCGTTCTGGATCACGGTGATCCGCGAGGGCGCGACGCCGAACACGCTCGCGACGTGGCTGCGCATGTAGCGAGAACAGGTGACGACACGGTCGGCGCTCCGCACCATCGAGCGCTCGGCGGCGTGGATGTGCGATTGCGGATGCTTCTGCACCCAGCCCTGGTGGCGGCCGTATTCGGTGGCGTGCACGGTCGTCAGCCACGGCAGCCCGAAGCGCCGGGCGACCAGCTCGGCGGCGCCCGCGACGAGCCAGTCGTGAGAGTGGATCACGTCGAAGCCAAGTCGCGTGCACAGCTCAGCGCCGAGCTCGAGCATGTCCCCGTTCATCGCATCGACCCAGCGCACGAACGCGCGCACGTCCTTCGGGAAAGGTGGCTCCCGAACCCGGTGCACGGTTACGCCATGACGATCCTCCTCAGCGGGCAGCCGGCCGCCGCCGCGGGTCAGGACGTGGACCTCGACGCCTTCGCGCACGAGGTGCTCTGACAGCTTCCGGACGTGCCTGCCCAGCCCGCCTTCGATCACGGGCGGGTACTCCCAGGAGATCAGCAACACGCGCATCTACGGGCGCTCACCCTACCGGAGCGATCGTTCCGCGAATCTCGACACTAGGCACGGACGAAACGCACGCCGCCGATCTCAGCGTCCAAGCCCGGCGGCGAACCGTCCTCGATCAGCACCTCGACCGGGCCGCGCGAGCGCTCGTCGGCCACGAACCGGACGCCGTCGAGATCTCCGATCACGGCCCGCCAGCGATCCTCCACCGCGTCTGGATCGGCGACTGCGATTGTGGCCCCCGCCACGCCGCCGCACACGCTTCGTGCCTCCCAATCCGGACCGCCCCAGCGCCACGACGAAGCCGGTTGGGGCGCGCTCAGCGAGACGATCGCGCCGGCCATGTCGCCGGGGTGCAGGTGAACCTCGGAGATGTCGGCGAGGTCGACCTCGAAGACCTCGCGGATGCCGCGCTCGGCCGCTCGCGCCCGGGCCGCGCCCAGGTCTGAGACCTGGAACATCAGCATGTATCCGCAGTCCCCGCCGCGGCGCTCGAGCAGCCGCCCGGCGGCGGTGTCGGGGCGCGCCGGCGAAACGACCTCCAGGAACGTGTCGCCGATCGCGAACACGGCGTTCCGAAGCCCGAAGTGCTCGACCCCGGGATCGGAGAATGGCTCGCCAAGCGACAGCGTCTGGCGTAATCTGCCGGCTACCGCTTCCAGATCTCGGGCCGCGAGCACCGCTTGGCGGAGCCGTGGCGGCTGAGCCTCGATCGTCGACATCCCGCAGGGCAGTATGCCCGTTCCCGGGAAGGAAAAGCGGACCCGAGGCGTCGTTTAACCTAACCCGGTCTACACCCATGGCACGAGACGCAGAAACCCCTGAGCTCCCGGCTCGCGAACTAGCCGATCTGTCCGCGCTCGCGGACGGAACGCTCGACCCTGCGCGTCGCGGTGCGGTGCAGGCCCAGATCTCGTCCTCGCCTGAGCTGAGCGCGCTGTACGAGCGCGAGCGGCGGGTCGCCGAGTTGCTGCGCCAGGCGCGGGCAACCGATCGCGCGCCCGCGGGTCTGCGCAGGCGAATCGAGGCCCAGCGACCGAGCAGAGGGGTCGTGCTCGGCTGGCGGGTGGGGTACGGCGGCGCGCTCGCCGGCGCTCTCGCCGCGATTGTCCTCGCGCTCGTGCTGATCCTCCCCGCCGGGACGCCCGGTGCTCCGTCGGTCAGCCAGGCCGCGGCGCTCGGAGTCCGCGCCCCGACCGCGCCGGCGCCCGGACCCGACCCGAGCGCTCCCGCAGTCAAGCTCGGGCGGAACATCCAGGACGTCTACTTCCCCAACTGGAACTCGAACTTTCGCTGGCGGGCGGTCGGGCAGCGTTCGGATCGCCTCGACGGTCGTTCCGCCCTGACCGTCTACTACCAGAGGCACGGCCACCGGATCGCGTACACGATCGTCAGCGCTCCAACGCTCGCGGCCCCCGCGGCCAGCGTCAAGGTGGTCTATGGCATCGCGCTGCGGACGCTCAAGCTAGACGGCCGGCTGGTCGTCACATGGCGACGCGACGGCCACACGTGCGTGCTGTCGGGCGCCGGCGTTTCGGCTGCCGAGCTCCAGCGGCTCGCCGCCTGGCATGCCCCCGGGCTCGAGCACGGCAGCTGATCCTCAGCCCTCGCGCCGCCGTCGGGCCGGGGCCGGCGAATCCGAATCCGCTTCCTCCAGCGTCCCGGCGACGCGCTGCCTGGCCCGGTGCAGCCGGGTCGTGATCGTCGCCTCGCGGACACGAAGCGTTCGCGACGCCTCACGATAGGAAAGACCGACGACATCGATCGCGATCAACGCGTCGCGGAAGTCGTCGGGCAACGCCGAGATCGCCTGATACAGCTCCGCCGACTCGAGTCGCGCCTCCGGCCGCGCGGAGGAGCGGTCCTCCATCAGATCCAAGTCGTCGGGCAACGGCGTCGTCTGCGGGCGCCGCGCCGCGGTCCTGCGGGTGCTCACGAACGTGTTCCGAAGTACGCGCAGCAGGTAGCCGATGTCGTCGTCGGAGTGGATCAAGCGCGGCTTGCGAAGCACGCGTGAGAACGTCTCCTGGACGAGATCCTCGGCCTCCTCCCGCGACCCGGTCAAGCCCCGGGCGGCGCGGTAGAGTCGATCGATGTGATCGCCGAGCGCCTCTGGATCGAGGTACCGATCGGGGCTCACGCCCCTAGCTTGTCAAATCGGAGAGCGGTCGCGGTGGCGGGCCGACGTACTTGGCGGTCGGGCGGATCAGGCGTCCTTCACGCTTCTGTTCCATGATGTGGGCCGACCAGCCGGCCGTGCGTGCACACGTGAACATCGGCGTGAACAGCTCCGGCGGGACCTCGGCGAAGTCGAGCACAACGGCCGACCAGAACTCGACGTTGGTCGCCAGCACACGGTCCGGTTTGCGCGCATGGAGCTCGGCCAGCGCAGCCACCTCGAGCGCCTCGGCGACCTCGACGCGTGGCGCGCCGAGCTTGCGGGCCGTCTGCCGCAGCACGCGTGCGCGCGGGTCCTCCGCGCGATAGATCCGGTGGCCGAACCCCATCAAGCGGTCGCCGCGATCGAGCAGGTCCTTGACGTAACGGTCGGCGTCGCCCACCTCCGCGACCTCGTCGAGCATCTTCAGCACCCGCGAGGGTGCGCCGCCGTGCAGCGGTCCGGAAAGGGCACCGACCGCCGCCGACAGAGCAGCCGCGACGTCGGCGCCGGTCGACGCGACCACCCGCGCGGTGAACGTCGAGGCGTTCATCCCGTGCTCGGCGGCCGAGTTCCAATACGCGTCGATCGCCTCGACGTGCTTGGGGTTGGCCTCGCCGCGCCAGCGGATCAGGAACCGCTCGGGGATCGATCGCGCCTTGTCGACCTCCCGCTGGGGTACCGGTGGCTTGCCGATCCCGCGCGCCGACTGCGCCACGAACGACAGCGCCATCACCGATGCGCGCGCGAGGTCGTCCCGCGCTTCCTCGTCGGAGATGTCGATCAGCTCCCCGAAGCCCCATTGAGGTCCGAGCATCGCGAGGGCCGCCTGGACGTCGACGCGCGGGTCCCCGGAGCGCACGCTGAGCGACTGCGGCTCGGCGGGTGGCATTCCCGGCAGCAGCTGGCCGTCGACGAGCAGACCCCACACCTGCTCGAACGGCACCACCCCGACCAGCTCTTCGATATCGACGCCGCGATAGCGCAGCGCGCCGCCGGCCCGATCGGGCTCGGCGATCTCGGTGGCGAAGGCGACTACGCCCTCGAGGCCAGATTGAACTTCGGCGGTGGCGCTCATTTCAGGTGTGCTCCTGGGACGGTTCGAAGAGAGAGTGCAACAGGCTACGCTTTCGCGCGGTGAACGAGCTCCTGTTCCGACCGGCGTCCGAGCTCGCCGGGCTGATCCGATCGGGTGAGCTCAGCTCCGGCGAGCTCGTCGAGGCGTCGCTCAAGCGGATCGACGAACTCCAGCCCGCGATCAATGCGTTCACCCACGTCGCGCACGAGTCCGCCCTGGCTGCGGCGCGAGCGATCGGCCCGGGCGACCCGCGCCCGTTCGCCGGCGTTCCGATCGCGATCAAAGACAACCGGCCGGTGGCCGGGATGCCGATCACGATCTGCAGCGACCTGTTCGGCGACGTGGTGGCACCGCATGACGCGTTCTTCGTCCGCCGGCTGCGCGAGGCCGGATTCGTGATCGTCGGCAAGACCACGCTCCCGGAGATGGGGATCCTGCCGACGACCGAATCGCGGCGGTTCGGCCCGACCAGCAACCCGTGGGATCTCGAGCGGACCCCGGGCGGGTCGAGCGGCGGCTCCGCGGCCGCGGTCGCGGCCGGGATGGTCCCGATCGCGCACGGCAACGACGGCGGCGGCTCGACCCGGATCCCCGCCGCGTGCTGCGGCCTTGTCGGACTGAAGGCCGCGCGCGGGCGGGTTTCCGTCGGTCCGGACTCCGGTCAGAGCTTCCTGGTCACCGACGGGGTGCTCACCCGGACGGTCGCCGAGACGGCTGAGGTGCTCGACCTGCTCGCCGGCTACGAGCCGGGCGATGCCACGTGGGCGCCGCCTGCGGCCGAGAGCTATGCCGAGCTCGCGGCGCGAGAGCCAGGACAGCTCCGGATCGGCTTCACGCTCGACTCGCCGCTCGAGGGTGCGACGCTCGATCCGGTCTGCGAGGCCGCCGCGCGCGACGCGGCGGCGCTGCTCGAGTCGCTCGGCCATCACGTCGAGGAGATCACGCCGCCGTGGACGGCGCTCAACCTGCTGCCCGACTTCTCGCGCGCCTTCGGCCCGGGGATCGCGATGACGGTCTTCATCGGTGGCCGGATCGCAGGCCGCGAGCCGACCGCAGCCGACGTCGAGCCGCTCACCTGGGAGATGTACGAGCGCGCGCGGGCCCAGGACACGGTCACCTACCTCGCCGCCCAGGGGCGGCTCGAGAGCGTGGCGAGAACTATCGTCGCTGCCCTCGATCCGTTTGACGCCGTCGTCACGCCGGCGCTCGCGCAGCGGCCGCTGCGGACCGGGGAGGTCCACGGCCGCGGCCCAGACCACTGGGACCACTTCCAGCGCTCAGGTCTGTTCACCCCCTACACGGCGATCGTCAATGTGACCGGCCTGCCTGCCATCTCGCTGCCCCTGTACCAGGGCGACGACGGTCTCCCGACCGGTGTCCAGCTGATCGGACGCGCGGCCAACGAGGGGTCGCTGCTCGGGCTCGCCACGGCGCTCGAGGCGGCGCTGCCGTGGGCGGCGCGGCGTCCGGACCTCGAGTCAGTCGCGACTTAGCGCGCTAGCCGATCCCGAGCACGGCGCGCATCGGTTTCGGGAGCACGCCGAGCCGCTCGGCGTCCGCGGTGCCGTGTCGAGAGGTCATCGATACCTCGAGCAACTCGGCCTCGTCCCAGGTGGCGAATGCTGCCGGCCCCATCAGCAGCTCGGCCAGCTTCAGCGTTCGGCGGACGACGGGCGCCGGCACGCGAACCATCATCCGCCGGCGGTGGAAGGAGCGCAGGGCGATCTCGACGATGTCCTGATGGGTCAGCGTCTCCGGGCCGGCGAGCTCGTAGCGTGCGCCGTCCGATTCGGCCTCGAGCGCCCCGCCCGGCAGCGCGGCGAGCACGCACGTGGCGACGTCCTCGGCCCAGATCGGCTGGAACGTCGCGCGCCCGTCGCCGGGGATCGGCATCACGGGCAGCAGCGACATCCGCTCGAGCAGCGTCAGGTAGGGGTCGCTCGGGGAGTAGACGATCGACGGCGCGAAGACGGTGTGGTGCAGATCGGACTCCATCAGTGCCCGTTCCGCAATCGCCTTCGCACGCATTAGCCGCGCGCGGCTCCGGGTCGAGGCGCCGAGCGCCGAGAAAAACACGAACCGCTTGACTCCGGCGCGCTCCGCAGCGCGGACGAGTCGCCAGGTCGCGACGCCGGCGAGCTCCTCGATCGATCCGGCCGGCTGGTCGCGGATCACCGACGCGAGGTGCACGACCGTGTCGACCCCGCGGAGCGCATGGCGGAACGAGAGGTGGTCGGACAGGTCGCCGAGCGCGATCTGGACCCGCACCCGCTCGGCGCCGAGCCGTCGCGGGTCGCGGACCAGGCAGCGGACCGGAGTGCCGGTGGCAGTCAGCCGCCGCAGTAGCGGCAGGCCGACGGTTCCGGTGGCGCCTGTGAGCAGCAGCACGGCGGAGAGGCTACCCCGCCCCTAGAATGCGCGCCTTCCTTTCGCTAACTGACAGCAAAGAGGTTCCATGGCTTACGTGATCGCCGAGCCCTGCATCGACACGAAGGACAACTCGTGCGTGGAGGTCTGCCCGGTCGACTGCATCCACCCGACTCCCGACGAGCCGAACTACGACGCGGTGCCGATGCTGTACATCGACCCCGAGGAGTGCATCGACTGCGATGCCTGCGTCGAGGCGTGCCCCGTCGATGCCTGCTTCGCCGAGGACCAGCTCCCTGAGGAGTGGCAGAAGTACATCGAGCTGAACGCCGCGTATTACAAGAAGTAGCCGCGGGGGGTGGGCGCGTCCCACCCACCCCTTCAGACTCGGCGGTACCGAGCGTCCACGATCGAGTACAGCGCGAACGCGGTCAGCCCGGCCGCGACGATGCCCAGCAGGACGGGTCCGTAGGCGGCGTGAGCGAGCTGATTGAGTGCGCCGTCGAGCCCGATCGCGTTGCGCGGGTCGTAGTTGACGGCGGCCTCGATCAGGCCGGCGCCGATCAGGCCGAAGACCACCATCCGCGCGAGGTGTCCGATCACGCCGATCGCGATGAACGCCCGCTCGGCGCCGCGGCTCAACCGGCTCGTGTCCGAAGTATCGAGGAACTCGTGCGACAGCCCCTTGTAGCCCTGGTAGAGCGCCACGCCGATCAGAATCCCGCCGACGGCAGCGACGATCACGGTCCCGGCCGGCCAGCCGAGGACGCCACCGGCCGCATGCTTAGCGGCACGCGATCCACCGCCGCTCGCCCCAGATCCGATCAGGATCCCAATCGCGCTGACGCACAGCGCCGCGTACGCGACGCCGCTGGCGCCGGCGGCGATGCGCTCGCCCGCGCCGTCGCGATCACGCCGGCCGTGACCGAGCACCGCCCGCATCAGGCGCCAGATCGAGTAGCCGGCGAGGCCGATCGTGGTGGCGATCAGCAGCGCCTCACCAAAGGGCTGGTGCGCGATCGTCTGCAACGCCCCCTGCTGACTGGTCGCCTTCCCACCTGAGCCCAGCGCGAGCTTGACCGCGAGGATGCCGACGACGCCGTAGATGACGCCCCGGCTGACTAGGCCGGCACGGGCGAGCCACTCGAACTCGGGTCGGCGAACGACCGTTGCGCCAGCCGTTTCGGAAGCGGTCGTCATCAGCAGGTAGCTACCCGCGCGCCCCGGAGTTCGTAACAACTCTGTGGAAACGCTCGCGCAGCTTGGGTGGCGTGTCGGATAACTACCGGATTCCGCCAGATATCGGACGCGCTCAGATCATCGCGGCCGCGTGCCGCCAACAGAACCAGCTCACCCGGAAGCAACTCCTCAATGCCGGACTTGACGACAAGGCGATCATGCGCCGCGTCAGGGTCAGCCTCCTGTTCAGAGAGCATGCGGGCGTGTATTCGCTGGGGCGGCCGGCGTTCACACCGCGCGAGAAAGCGAGCGCCGCGGTGCTCGCCTGCGGGCCCCAAGCGGGGCTCAGCGGCTTCTCGGCCCTGACCCACTGGGGAGTCCGCCAGCGTTGGGAGGAACCGTTCGAGGTAACGGTCATGGGCGGCAATCCACGACCAAAGGGGGTTAGTGTGCATCGCTCGTCGACGCTCAAGCCGCATGACCTGACGTGGCACTACGGGATCCGCGTCACCAAGCTCGCGCGCGCGATCCTCGACGTCGCCCCGCGGCTCACGGACGAGGAGCTTCACCGCACCGTCGACGAAGCCCTACACACGCCGTACCTCAAGCGAGGGCAACTCGCCGAACAGCTCCGACGCAACCCGCGCCACCGCGGAACGAAACTGCTGCTCGCATACCTCAACACCGGCGACGGCCCCACGCGCGCCGATTGGGAGCGCGAGCTCCCAGCTTTCTGCGAACGGTACGACCTCCCGCGACCGCGACTGATCCAACGCAGCGGCGGGCATGAAGTCGACGGGCTCATCGAACCCGAGGGCCTGATCATCGAGCTCGACAGCTGGGAATACCACTCCTCGCGCGACGCGTTCGAGACCGACCGCGACCGCGACGCCGACAACCTCGAGATCGGCCGCCCCACACTACGAATCACCTGGGAGCGGATGCACAAAACCCCAGACCGCGAAGCCGCCCGTCTACACCGAATCCTCGAACAGCTACGGCGCTGGCGCCGCGCCGCCTAGGCCATCGGCAGCGACATCCCCGCCGGCTTCGGCGCGGCGGCGGCCGCCGGCGCCTGCAGGACCGGGAGCTCGATCGGCGACAGCGCCACCAATCCGCGCGCGGCCTGCCGGAGCGCCTGCGCGGCGGGGTCGTCGGGATCGGAGAACACGATCGGCAGGCCCGCGTCGGACTGCTCGCGCAGTCCCATCGTCAACGGGATCTTCGCCAGCAGCGGCACGTCGAGCTCGTCTGCCAGGAGCTGCCCGCCGCCTTCGCCGAAGAGGGCGTATCGCTCACCGTCGGGGGTGACGAAGCCCGACATGTTCTCGATGATCCCCGCCAGCTCGAGCTTCAGCTTGGCGGCCATCTCGGCCGACCGCCGCGCGACCTTCTGAGCCACCGGTTGCGGCGTCGTCACGATCAGGAACTTCGCCTGCGGGAGCAGCTGCGCGAGCGTCATCGAGACGTCGCCGGTCCCGGGCGGGAGGTCGATCAGCAGGTAGTCGAGCAGGCCCCATTCGACATCCTCGAGGAACTGCTGCAGCGCCTTGTGGAGCATCGGGCCACGCCACACGACGGCGGCGTCCTGCTCGACGAAGAAGCCGATCGACATCACCTTGATGCCGTCAGCGGCGAGCAGCGGCACCAGCTTGCGCTCGGCGTTGACCGTCGGCCGCTCGGCGCCGAGGCCGAGCATCCGGGGCTGTGAGTAGCCCCACACGTCGGCGTCCAGCACGCCGACGGACTTGCCCTCGGCAACCAGCGCGGCTGCGATGTTGGCGGTCACGCTCGACTTGCCGACCCCCCCCTTGCCGGAGCCGATGCAGATCACGTTGCTGACCTGGGCGAGCGCGCCCTCGGGCAGCGAGCCGCGCCCGAGCTTGTGCCCGAGCGCCGACTTCTCCTGGTCGGAGAGCACGTCGAACGCGATGTTGACGCCGGTCACGCCGTCGAGCTCGCGCACCGCCTGCGAGACGCCGGTCTCGAAGTGGCTTCGGATCGGGCACCCGGGGGTCGTGAGGGAAACCATCACATCGACGACGCCGTTCGGGTGGATGTCGATCGAGCGAACCATCTCGAGCTCGACGATGTCGCGCCGCAGCTCCGGGTCGATGACCGCGCGCAGCGCGTCGCGTACTTGATCTTGGGTTAGAGCCATGCCGACCATTCTAGATGGACCCCTTTAAGGACCGACGGGGCGCCACTTTCGTGACGCCCCGGCGGTTGAGGGAGGAGAGGGTGCTTCATTCGCCGGCGAGGTTATGAGGCCGGCGAACCTGTCCTGCTTCTGAGCTCTCCTGGGCTCAGGCGGGGGAAGTTGTTAGGAGACCGGAAGGAGCTCCTGCACGTCCGAAACGAGCTTCTCGACTCGCGAGCTGAGCTGCTCGGACTGCTTGCTGAGGTCCTTGCGGACCGCCCGCACCTCGCGCTCGAGGCGACGGCGGTTCTGCTTGACCGTGCGCTCGACCCGCGTGCGCCGCTGGCGCAGTTCGCGCTCGAAGCGCGTCCGCGTCTTGCGGACCTGACGCTCGAAGCGGTTGCGGGCCGTGGCGCCGCGCCGCTCGTAGCGCTTGAGCTCACGCTCGAAGCCCGCACGAGTGCGGTACTTGGTCGTGAAACCCTTGACGGTCGAGACGAGCTCGTCACGCGCGAGCAGGCTCGCGCCGACGGGCACCAGGACGACGCGCTCGGCGATCTCCTGGACTTGCGCAACCGCCGTCTTCGGCTGGGTCGAAGTCGTGGTTGCCGACGCCGCTGTCTTACGCGTCGCCGTGGTCTTGCGTGTGGTGGCGGGCTTGCGCGCGCTCGTGTTGCTGCTGGTAGCCATGGTCGCTTGCTCCACTCCCGTAGGAATAACTAAGGATATTACTTCTAATGACCTGCGGCCGGGTCTATGAACACCGAACATGTGTTTGTAAACCGACCGGCGCCCTTCGTTACATTCCTGGGTAAGCGCAATGGCGACACCGAGAACCCAATACGCGCACAGCGGCGACGCGAGCATCGCGTTTCAGGTGCTCGGCAGTGGCCCGCTGAATCTCGCGGTCGTCAACGGTCCGGCGTCTCATCTCGAGCTGATCTGGGAGGAGCCCGGAACGGCGCGAGCGTTCCATCGGCTCGCTTCGTTCTCGCGGCTGGTGGTGTTCGATCGCCGGGGCACCGGGCTGTCCGATCCGGTGGTCCGCCCGCCGACGCTCGAGCAGCAGATGGACGATCTCGGAGCGGTGCTCGACGCCGCCGGGATGGACCGGACGGCGCTGTTCGGGGCCAGCGACCTCGGGCTCTGCGCGCTGTTCGCCGCCACCTACCCCGACCGCGTCACCGCCCTGGTGCTGTCCGGGGTCGCTTCGGCTGGAATGAAGACGATCACCGAGGAGATCCGCTCGCAATACCTCGACGCGATCGAGAACCACTGGGGGGACGGGACGCTGATGCCCCTGTACGCGCCGAGCCAGGTCGGCAACCGCGCGTTCGAGGAGTGGTGGGCGCGAATGCAGCGCTCGGCCGTCAGCCCGGGCATGGCGCGTCAGCTGATGGACATGATCTCCCGCACCGATCTGCGCGCCGTCCTGCCGACGATCCGCGTCCCCACCCTCGTCATGCACCAGGCCAAGGACCAGTACATCCCGGTCGAGCTTGGCCGTGAGGTGGCTTCGTTGATCCCCGGGGCGCGGTTCGTCGAGCACCCTGGCGGCGACACGTACAACTGGATCGATCCGCTCGGACTCGACGACGTCGAGGAGTTCCTCACGGGTCGGCGTCAGTCCGCCCCGGGCGACCGCGTACTCGCGACGGTGATGTTCACAGACATCGTCGGCTCCACCGAACACGCGTCGCGCCTCGGGGACGGCCGCTGGCGAGCGCTGCTCGACTCACACAACAGCGTCGTGCGGACGTCGCTTGAGCGCTGGCGCGGGACCGAGGTCAAGACGATCGGTGATGGCTTCCTGGCGACCTTCGACGGCCCCGCGCGCGCGGTTCGCTGCGCGAGCGAGATCGTCGACAGCATGACGCCGCTCGGGCTCAACGTCCGTACCGGCCTGCACACCGGCGAATGCGAGCTCGTCGGCGACGACGTCGCCGGGATGGCGGTCCACATCGGCGCGCGCGTGATGGCGGAGGCGCAGCCGGGCGAGGTGCTCGCGTCGAGCACCGTCAAGGATCTCGTCGTCGGCTCGGAGCTGCGGTTCGAGGACCGCGGCTCGCACGAGCTCAAGGGCGTTCCCGACGAGTGGCGGCTCTACGCGCTCGCGCGCTGAGCGCTGCCGTTGCGCGTCCGCGCGAGCCACGCCGACGGATCCCCGAGCTCCTCGAGCGTCGGCAGCGCGTCCGGGCCCGAGAAGACGTAGTGCAGCGCCTCGACGCCACCCTCCTTGACGACCGCGTCGCAGAACTGCTTGCCCTGCTCGTACTGGCGTAGCTTCAACTCGAGGCCGAGCAGCCTCGCGACGAGCCGGCTGAGCCCCGATTGCGACTTGCGCCGGCGGTCGATCGCCTCCCGCAGCTTCGGCAGCGACGGCAACAGGTCCGGAGCGACCGCGTCCATCACGTGCTCGGCGTGTCCTTCGATGACCGCCATCGTCGACTGCACGCGGTCGAGCGTTGCCGCTCGCCGGGACTGGTGACGATCGAGATCAGGTCGCCGTGGCGGATCGCGTGCGCGAAGCGGCCCACAGCGTCGCGGCTCGGCAGCCGGAGCTTGCGCTCCCGGTCGAGGCGCAGCTCGGCGCTCTTGAGCATTTCGCGCACGAGCCCGGCCATGTGACCGCGGAGCCACGGCACGCCCGCGAACTGAACCGCGTGCGTGACCTCGTGGAGTGCGACCCAGGTCATGAACTCCTGCTCGTCGGCGCCGAACGCGCTGACCGCCGCGCCGAGGTTGGGGAGCACGAACAGCAGCCGCGGGGGGTCCTCGCCGGGCGTCTCGTCGAGCAGCACCAGCTCGTACTGACCGAGCACGTGCTGCGCGAGGTAGCCGACGACGAGGCCGACCTCGGCGCTGAGCGCGAACCCGACGGCGATCTGCACCGCCGGCTTCAATGGCCCGAGGCCGCTGCTGGCGCGATCGAGCACGGGGTCGAGCATCGTCCGCATCGAGGCGACGTTGGCCTGGACCCAGTCGCGCCGGTCGATCCCCTCCGGCGGCGGCAACGGGCTGGTCGGCTGCAGCCCGGTATACGCGACCACGCGTTGCTCGGACTCACGGGCGAGCGCCGCCAGGTCGGACTTCGGTGGCTCCGCGTCGCCTGTGCCCGCGATGTACCGCGCGATCCGCTCGGCGACGATCCAGTCGATCACGGTGACGGGATCCTCTCGAGCTCGGCGAGCGTCGCCGGCGTGCGGGCCGCGATCACGGGCGCGTGCGGGGTCGCATCGAGCGGCGCGCCGAGTGGCTCCTCGAGGCCGACGAAGCTCACCAGCCCGCCGGCCTCTCGGACGATCAGCTGACCGGCGGCGGCGTCGACCCCGCGGCAGTTGCGCAGCGAGACCATGCCGTCGAAGCGGGCGGCGGCGACCTGACACAGCGACGAGGCGATCGTCCCGAGCGCCCGGAGGCGGTATGCGGTGCTCTCCAGGGCGTCGATCGATCTAGCGACCCAGCGTGGGTCCGCCGACTCTATCCCCAGCACCTCGAGCCGGCCGTCGCGCGAGCGGCGCTCCCCGATCTCGGGATCGATTCGCTCACCGTTGAGCCAGGCGCCCTCGCCGTGACGGGCCCACCACTCCTCGCGGGTCCGAAGTCGTAGACGAAGCCGAATACGACGTCCGCCATCGTGTCGCCGGCGGCGACCGCGATCGAGAGCGCATGGTGCGGCAGGCCGCGCTTGGCGTTCAGCGAGCCGTCGATCGGGTCGACGATCACGGTCACGTCCCCGCCGCCGCCGTAGTCGATCGCGCCGCGCTCCTCGGAGAACACGCTGAACTCGTAGCCCTGCTGGTGGATCGCATCGAGCTCGGCGAGAACGGCGCTCTCCGCCGAGGCGTCGATCACGAGTGTCCGGTCGCCACCCCGCCCGCGGGTGCCGGTTTCCACGGCGCGCTCGGTCGTCGTCGGCGCGGCGGCGAGGATCCGCTCGAGCCCGGCGACGGCCCGCCGGCAGGCGTCGAGCCAGTCTGCGTCAAGTGCCGAGCGAGTGGAGGTCATCGCCAACCTATCCTGTCAGACGTGGTGTTTTCGCTTGAGGGGGTCGTCGGTCCGCAACGGGACGCGGTCACGCACCGCGAAGGTCGCCTGGTGGTTCTCGGCGGCGCCGGCACCGGCAAGACGCGGATGATCGAGGAGCGTTTCGGATGGCTCGTCTCGGAGGGCCAGGAGCCGGGGCGGATCGCGCTGGTGTGCCCGTCGGGGGGCGCGGCGGACGCGATGCGGATGCGGCTCGAGCGCGCCTTGGACCAGGGCTACGAGGAGCTCGTCGTCGCGGCTCCGCTCGAGCTCGCCGCGCGGCTGCTCGGCGATCGAGAGTGGCTCGGGGCCGGCGATCGGCTGGCGATGCTGATGGAGCGGATCGACGAGCTGTCGCTCCGCCACCACGATTTCGGAGGCAGCGCGAACACGCTGCTCGGTGGCTTCGTGCGCAAGATCGATCGCTTGAAGGCGGAGCTGATCACCGCCGAGGACTACGCGCGCTGGGCGGCGGAGCTGGTGGACGGTGACGGCGAGCTCGAGCGCGAGTTCGCTGAGGTCTACCGCACCCACGAGCGGATGCTGGCCGAGGATGGGTCGCGGGACGCCGGCGACTTGATTTGCGATGCGCTGCGGTTTGCCGAGGAGCAGCATCGCGCGGCCCGCAGGTTCGAGCATGTGCTGCTCGACGACGGGCAGGAGCTCGACCTTGCGGCCGCTCGGCTCGTGTCGGCGTTGGCGGGCGACGCGCTCACGGTCACCGCGGACCCGTCGCTGTCGGTGCGGCGCTTCCGCGGCGCGGGCGCGGCGCGTGTGCAGAGCTATCTCGAGGGCGGCCCGCGCGTGATCCGGCTGGAGCAGCGCTTCAGGTGTCCGCCCTCCGTCGACCGGGTGGCGTCCGTGATCGTCGGCGAGCCCGCCCCGGTCGGTGAGCAGGGAGGCACGGTTGAGTTCTGGCGCTGCGCGAACGATCGCGCGCAGGCGCAAGCGGTGGCCGCCGATGTCGAGCGGCTGCTGTCGCGCGATGGCGTTGAGCCGGGGCAGGTGGTCGTGCTCGTCCCCTCGACCGCGCGCGAGGGACAGGCGGTCGCCGTAGCGCTCGAGGAGCGCGCTGTGCCGCATCGCCTGGTGGGAGAGGCGGCGTTCTTCCACCGTGCCGAGATCCGCGACGTGCTCGCCTGGCTGCGGCTGCTGGCGAACGCCTCTGATGCCGGCGCGGTCGTGCGCGCGCTGGCGCGTGCACCGATCGAGTTGCGCTCGGTCGACATCGCCCGCTGCACGCAGATCGCGCGCCGCCGGAAGCTCGACATGGTCGCGGCGCTTGCGGCCGCGACCGAATCGCCGCAGGTGCCGCCGGAGGCGCGCAAGCGGATACGCGTGTTCCTGAAGCTGTACCGCTCATGCCTGGCCGCGCTCGACACGACGCGTCCGGACCTGTACGTGCACCGGCTGATCGACCGGCTCGGGTTGCGCACCCAGCAGCTGTTCGCGGCCCAGGCCGATGTCGTCGACCGGCTGCGGGCGCTGGCGCGGTTCGGCGAGCTCGCTGCGGCGTACGTGCGCCGCTCGCCGCAGGCGACGCCGCGCGAGTTCGCGCGCTCGATCGCGGCGGTCGCCGATTCCGGCGTACGCGACGAGGAGGCCCCCGAGTTCTCGGGCGCTGCGGTCGTTCAGGTGCTGACGTTGGCCGCTGCCAGCGGCCTCGAGGCCGACCACGTGTATGTGCTGGGGTTGCACGCGGGGCTGACGTTGCCGGCGCCGGAACCGATCCCCGACGCGCTGCTGGGCGAACCGCTGCCGCCCGACAGCGAGGAAACGCGTCGTCTGATGCTGCGCCAGGCGCTGGGGCTGGCCGTCACGCGCTCGCGGTCGCGGCTCGTGTTGACGTACCCGGGCGCCGGGGATCGCGGGACAGCGCTCGCGCCGACGCGCGCGGTGGAGGATTCGCGAATCGCGAGCGGCGTCGAGTGGGAGGAGAAGGAGGAGGAGCTGTTCGGGCCAGCGGAGACGCTCCACTCGACCTACCGCCTGTTGCGCGACGAGCTGCTCGAGGGAACGATGCGGGCCGGGAGCCGGCTCGGCGAGCTGCGGTTCGACACCGACCTCGACGTCACGCACGCCACCGTGCGCTACCTCGAGCTGCTGAAGCTCGCCGCGCTGATCGCGCGACCGGAGGGACAGTCGCTGGCGGACGGGCTGCGCGACGTCAACGCGCGCATCCTGCAGGCGGTCACGTCCGAGCAGCGGGAGATCTTCGGCTCCTCGACGCTCGACGACTACCTGCTCGACGCCGAGCGCGATGACCGGCGTCGTGCGCAGGCGATCGCGGCGCGTGACGAGCCGTCGCTCGAGCCGTTCCTGCCGAAGCGGGGCGACGGCGTCGTGCTGTCGGCATCGGACATCGACACTTACCGGACGTGTCCGTTGAAGTACAAGTTCGCGCGCGTGTTCCGGATCCCGCAGGAACCGACTGTCCATCAGCGGTTCGGATCGTGGTGCACCAGGTGCTCGAGCGCTTCCACGGTGCCGACGCTCCCAGCAGGACGCTGCCGGAACTGCTCGGACTGCTCGACGCGAGCTGGCGCCGCGCGGGGTTCGCCGACTCCGAGGAAGAGCGGCAGCTGCGGGGCAAGGCGACGAACGCCTTGCAGCGGTACCACGCGCGGTTTGAGTCAGAGGAGGCCGAACCGCTGTGGTTCGAGCGCCCGTTCACGTTCAAGCTCGGCCCGCATCTGCTCCGTGGCCGCGTCGACCGCGTCGACCGGTTGCCGGGGGGCGAATACGAGCTGATCGACTACAAGACGGGGCGGCCGAAGAGCGTGGCGCAGCTCGCCGACGACGTGCAGCTCTCGCTGTACGCCGTGGGCGCGCGCGAGGCGTGGCGGCTGGATCGATCGTCAGGCGTACTACTACGTGCTCGACGACCAGAAGGTGGAGGTGCCGGCCGATTCCGGGGACCGCTCGGAGTGGATACGGGAGGTGGTGATGGAGGTCGCCGACGGGATCCTGTCGCAGGGGTTCGAGCCGACGCCTTCGTTCGCTGCCTGCTCGATGTGCGACTACCGGCTCGTGTGCCCGGCGGCGGAGCGCTAACGACGCGAGCTAGCCGCGCTCACCCTGTCGTCTCTCGCCCTCGCCGCCGCGCTGACGCAGGAACCGCTGCAGGTCGCGCGCGATCGTCTCGCCCGAAGGCAGCGAACCCGGTTCGTCGCCCGGCTCTGATTCAGCCGCCTGCTCGAGCCGCTCGACGAACGCCTGCACGTCCGGATCGCTCTGGACCGCGACGTTGACCTGGCGCTCGTAGTCTGCCGCCGCTGTTTCGAGCTCGGAAGCATCGACCGCGACACCGACCAGGCCCTCGAGCTTGCGCACGAGCGCGAGCGCGGCCTTGGGGTTCGGGGCGGCCGCGATGTAATGGGGCGCTGCCGCCCAAAGGCTCGCCGACGGTATCCCGGCCTGCTGGCAGGCGGCATGGAGAACGACGACGATCCCGGTCGGCCCCTCGTCTGAGGACTGCGTCAACCCGAGTCTCGCGACCAGCGCGGGATCCGACGCGAGACCGGTGACCGACACGGGGCGGGTATGGGGAACGTCCGCCAGCAGCGCGCCGAGCGAGACCACAAGTTGCGCGCCGATCGCCTCGGCGAGCTCGACCACCAGCTTGCCGAAGGTGCGCCAGCGGAAGGACGGCTCGGTGCCCGCCAGCAAAATCAGGTCGCGCGGCGCGCGCGGGACGCGAGCCTCGTACAACTCCACCTCCGGCCACACTATCTCTCGCGCCAGACCGTCGACCAGCCTGATCCGCGGGCGCGTCGCCTGGAAGTCGTAGAACTCCTCCGGATCGATCGTCGCGAACCGCTGCGCCTCGAGCGCGCGAACGACGAAATCGAGCGCTGAGGAGGCTGCATCCGCGGCGTCGTTCCAGCCCTTGAATGCGCAGATCAGAGCAGGCGCGCGGAGGCTGACCGGGCGATATTCCCATTGCAGCGGCTGCATCCGGTCCACCGTACATCATGGGCGGATGGGCCCTGACACGACGATCGCGACGCTCCGACCCGGAGCGGAGGTGAGCGCGGTGTTCGCGTGCACGCGCAAAGACCGCCTGATGACCCGGACCGGATCGCCGTATCTGGCGCTCGAGCTGCGCGATCGGACGGGCACCGTGTCCGCACGGGTGTTCCGAGACGCGGACGCGATCGCCGGTCGTTTCGATCGCGGCGACGTCGTGAGCGTCGCCGGCAGGGTCGAGCGGTTCCGGGACGAACTCGTGCTGGAGCTCTCCTCGATCGCTCGTGCCACGGATGCCGGCGACGCAGTCGAGGAGGCGCGTTTTCTGCCGGCGGCCTACCGCGACCTCGACGAGCTCGACGGGTTTCTCGAGCACCTCGTGCGCGAGGTGTACGACCCGGGCTACCGGGCCCTGCTCGAGTCGATCCTCTCCGACGCGCCGCTCCGCGCCGCCTGGCGCCGGGCGCCGTGCACCCGCGCCGGCCACCACGCCTATCTCGGCGGACTGCTCGAGCACAGCGTGGCGGTCGCGACGCTCGCGCTCGAGACGTGTCAGCTGCACCCGCGCCTGAACTCCGACCTGCTCGTGACCGCGGCGATCGTCCACGACATCGGGTTGACCGAGTCGTTCACCTATGGCGCCGAGTTCGGGCTCACGGACGAGGCACGGCTGCTGGGCCACATCGCGATCGGCCAGCGGATACTCCTGGCGCGTGCCAGCGCGCTCGACGACGAGCGCCGGCTCGCGTTGCTCCACTGCGTGCTGTGCCACCACGGCCCGGCGGCCGCGCCCGGCGGCCGCTTCGGCTCGCCAGAGGCACTCGCGCTGTATCGCGTCAACGCCCTCGACGCAAGCGTCAAGGACGCGCTCGAGCACGGTCAGCGGGGCGGCTGAAACTCGGCCCGCGCACGCCGGACCGCGTCGCCGGCATCGCATCCGGCCAGGTGATCGTTGACCAGCCCCATCGCCTGCATGAACGCGTACACGGTCGTCGGCCCGACGAAGCGCCAGCCGCGCTTCTTCAGGTCGCGCGCGAGCGCTTGTGACTCGGGCGTGATCGCCGGCAGCGCCGCCCGGTCGAGCCCCGTTGGGCGGGCCTCGGGCTCGAAGCGCCACACATACGCGGCCAGCGACCCGTGCTCGTCGGTCAGCTCGAGCATCCGCCGGGCGTTGTTGATCACCGCCTCGATCTTTCCGCGGTGGCGGACGATTGAGGCGTCCGCCAGCATTCGGTTGACGTCCGACTCATCGAAGCGGGCGACGCGCTCGGCATCGAACCCCGCGAACGCGCGCCTGAACGCCTCGCGCTTGCGGAGGATCGTCAGCCATGACAACCCGGACTGGAACCCCTCGAGGCTCAGCTTTTCGAACAGCCGCACGTCGGCGGCGACCGGAAAACCCCACTCGGTGTCGTGGTAGGAGAAGTAATCGGGCGTCGAGGCGCCCCACCAGCAGCGCGCCACGCCGTCATCGCCATGAACGATCCCATGCTCCGCT
This sequence comes from uncultured Solirubrobacteraceae bacterium, assembly GCA_963712675.1. Lineage (GTDB taxonomy): Bacteria > Actinomycetota > Thermoleophilia > Solirubrobacterales > Solirubrobacteraceae > Palsa-465. The sequence goes on along the minus strand of CAVQJF010000004.1, from coordinate 50 downwards.
TCCACGCGCTTAGCATCTCACGCGGCGCGGCAGGGGCCTGGTGGCCCATC
>CAVQJF010000003.1:0-63936 GCA_963712675.1 uncultured Solirubrobacteraceae bacterium | reverse complement strand
CGCCAAGTTCGCGCTCGGCTTCTGATCGCGACGCAGTCGCAGCGCTGAAAAAGCAGATCGGGCGAGCCCGATCCATCGAACCCGCCCGATCCATATTCCGCCCGCCAGCGTGCCGCTCAGGGGGCCGCGGCTCCACCAGCCGAGACTTGGGCGGATGGGTGGGGACCAGGTGACGCCAAGGTCCCTCGCCATAGTTGTAAACCCGCCGGGCGGACCCAGGTTGGCTACTTGTGTAAATCCTCAGTCGGCGTCGCCGGCGCGCAGCTCGCGGTCGAGGTCGATCGCGCGGATCTCGTGCTCGCCGGGGAGCTTCGCGAGCACCGAGCCGACCACCTGCTTGACGCTGTGCTCCTCGTGCCCGAGGTCGTCGAACAGCGACTTCAGTGCCGTGTGGACGATCTTCAGCTGCGCCGCGGTCAGCTCGAGCCGGTAAGCGGTCTCGTGCGGTCCGATCAGGTCGTCTGCCATTCCTCTCCTTACGCTTCGGGCCGTCGCCGCTCGGGCCTGGATCCGCGGGCTCGCTTGGCGCGCATGTCGGCGGCCGGACCGCGAGTTGAGCGCGCCCGGCCGGGCGGGATGATCGGCGCCGGGCCCGTGGCTGCGCTGTCGCGTCGGGGTGGCGCGCTCGCGCGGGGCGCGGTCGCGGCTTTGTGCACCGCGCCGTTTGACTTCTCACGCGCCGCCTCGAGCAGCTCCGCCAGTGTCGCCTCGATCCCCTCGGCGATCACGTCGATATCTGGCAGCGCGTCGTAATCGCCGAGCAGGCCGTAGTCGAGCCCGCCGTCGTAGGACATGATCGCGACCGCGAGCGCGTGGTGGCTCGGGAGGAACGCGATCGGGAACAGATCGACAAGCTTGCGACCGAGCACGTACAGCGGGAACTGCGGGCCCGGGATGTTCGTGACCAGGAGGTTGAACAGCCGCGTCGAGAAGTTCAGCCTCGAGGCCTGCGCGAGAACGGTCGGTGGCGCCAGGTTGTTGACCCGCGCCAGCGTGGCCGCGCCGACCGCCTGCTTGGATTCCTTCAGTCCGTCCATCGCCTGCCTGATGAACCGCAGCCTCGCGACCGGATCCGCGATGTAGACCGGCAGCGGGCCGCGCATCGCGGTCAGCTGGTTGCCGAGCGTGTGCCGCTGGTCGTGGGTGCGGATCGACACCGGGACCAGCGCTCGCATCTCCAGGCCCTCGGTTCTGATCCCACGGCCGTGCAGCCAACGGGCGAGGCCCCCTGCGACGACGGTCAGGACCACGTCATTGACGGTCCCGCCGAGCGCGTCCTTGATCTCCTTGTAGTCGTGCAGCTCCTGGCGCACCACGCTGTACCGGCGGTGCGGGCCGATCTCGACGTTGAGCGGGCTCTCCGGGGCGGGGTTGAGCCCAGCCCAGACGATCTCGCCGATCCCCTCGGCAGCGTCCCTGAGGATCGCGAGCGAGGTCTGTGGCCTGGTAGCGGCCGACAGGGCGCGCGCGACGATCTCGGCGGTCGTCGTCACCAGCCCGCGGGCACCGGCGACGATCAGATCCGCCGGTGAGGGCTCCGGTTTCGGCTGCCACGGCTCGAGCGCCTCGGTGCTGACGTCCGACTTGGGCTGTTGCTCGAGGTCGAGCAGCACGGTCGCCAGGTCGACTCCGGACACCCCGTCGACGAGCGAGTGGTGGGTCTTGAAGATCAGCGCGAAGCGATCGTCCTCGAGGCCCTCGACGAGCCAGCTCTCCCACAGGGGCTTGTTGCGGTCAAGCTGCTGCGAGGAGATCCGAGCGGCGAGCTGCAGCAGCTGATCCTCGGTTCCCGGCGCCGGCAGCGCGGCGTGGCGGATGTGGTACTCGAGGTTGAAACTCCGATCGTCGACCCACAAGGGACGGCCCGTCTCGAGTGGCGGCGTGGCCAGCTTCTGGCGGTAGCGCGGGACGAGGTGCAGCCGTCCGCGGACGTGGTCGAGGTAGTCGACGAACTCCGGCGGCGGGCCCTCGAACAGGAGCAGCGCCCCGATGTGCATGTGCGACGCCGTGCCCTCCTGATGGAGGAACGACGCGTCGGTCGAAGTCAGTCGGTCTAGGTGCTGCTGGGGCATCGCGAGGTCCCGGAAACGCTGGGAGGACGGAGGGACGAAGGGTACCGGTAAGTCTGTAGGCTCCTGTTATGGGGTGGGACTTCTCGACTGACGCCGAGTTCCAGGAACAGCTCGACTGGATGCAGCGCGCCGTCCGCGAGCGGATCTGGCCGCTCGAGACGCTGCTGGACGAGCTCGGCTGGGAAGGGCTCGGGCGGGCTGTCGTGCCGCTCCAGGAGGAGGTCAAGGCGCGCGGTCTGTGGGCCGCCCACCTCGACCCCGAGCTCGGTGGCCAGGGCTTCGGGCAGGTCAAGCTCGGGCTGATGCACGAGATCCTCGGTAGCTCGCCGATCGCCCCGCTCGCGTTTGGCAACGCGGCGCCCGATTCGGGGAACTCGGAGATCCTCGCGCTCGCGGGCTCAGCCGAGCAGAAGGACCGTTATCTGCACCCGCTGCTCGCCGGCGATCTGAAGTCGGCGTTCAGCATGACCGAGCCCGACACCGCCGGCTCTGACCCGACGCTGCTGAAGACGCGCGCGGTCAAGGACGGGGACGACTGGGTCATCAACGGCCACAAGTGGTTCTCATCGAACGGCTCGATCGCCGACTTCCTGATCGTGATGGCGGTCACCGATCCCGACGCGCGGGCACACCAGCGCGCGTCGATGTTCGTGGTCGACGCCGACACGCCGGGGGTCAAGATCGTCCGCGACGTCGCGACGATGGAGCACCCGTGGGAGAGCTTCGGTCGCTACGGCAACCACGCCGAGATCCTGTACGAGAACGTCCGCGTACCCGGCTCGGCGCTGCTGGGGATGCAGGGGGCCGGCTTCCTGATCGCCCAGCAACGGCTCTATCCCGGGCGCATCCATCACTGCATGCGCTGGCTCGGGGTCGCGCGGCGGGCGTTTGACATGCTCTGCGAGCGGTCGCTGTACCGCTACGCGCACGGCAACGTGCTGGCCAAGCACGAGACGGTCCAGAACTGGATCGCGGACTCCGCGGCGCAGATGCAGGCCGCCAGGCTGATGACCCTGCACGCGGCGTGGAAGATGGACACCGAAGGCGTCGCGGCCGCCCGGCAGGACATCGCGATGATCAAGTACTACGGTGCGTCTGTGCTCCACGACGTCGTCGATCGCGCGCTGCAGGCGCACGGGTCGCTGGGTTACTCGACCGACATGCCGCTCGAGGCGATGTATCGCTATTCCCGCGGCGCACGGTTCTACGACGGACCCGACGAGGTGCACCGCGCGTCCGTCGCACGGCAGATTCTCCGCGGCTACGAGCCCCCAGCCGACGAGGTGCCGAGCGAGCACATCCCGACCCGCCGCGAGGCGGCGAGGCGCGAGTTCGCGCACCTGCTCGAGGCGGTCACCGCCAACGACTGACGGTGCGGCTGCGCCCTCGGACGCCTGCCTACACTGTCGATCGTGCCCACGGGTCCCGAAAAGCTGCTGCTCGCCGCCCCGCGCGGGTACTGCGCCGGCGTCGACCGTGCCGTGCAGACGGTCGAGCGCGCGTTGGAGCTGTACGGCGCACCCGTATACGTCCGCAAGGAGATCGTCCACAACAAGCACGTCGTCGAGCAGCTGCGCGAGCGCGGCGCCGTGTTCGTCGAATCCGAAACCGAGGTCCCCGAGGGCGCGACGGTCGTGTTCAGTGCGCATGGGGTGGCGCCTTCTGTGCACGCGAACGCCGTCGAGCGCTCGCTGCACACGATCGACGCCACCTGTCCGCTGGTGACCAAAGTACATGTCGAGGCGAAGAAGTTCGCCGCCGAGGGCTACACGATCGTGCTCGTCGGCCATGCCGGCCACGAAGAGGTCGAGGGAACGATGGGGGAGGCGCCTGACGACATCGTGCTGATCGAAACGGTTGAGGATGTCGACTCGCTCGAGGTCCCCGATGAGTCGCGGGTGGCATACATCTCGCAGACGACGCTGTCGGTAGATGAGACGCGCGCCGTGATCAACCGCTTGCGAGAGCGATTCCCGGCGATCGTCGGGCCGCGCACCGATGACATCTGTTACGCGACCACCAACCGCCAGGCGGCGGTCAAGCAGCTCGCGCGTGAATGCGACCTCGTGCTGGTCATCGGGTCGCGGAACTCTTCGAACTCCAACCGCCTCGTCGAGGTCGCGCGCGAGCACGGCGCCGACTCCTACCTGATCGACAACGAGTCACAGGTGCAGGACGAGTGGCTCGTCGGCAAACCGGTCGTGGGCATCACGTCGGGCGCCAGCGCCCCCGACGAGCTCGTCCAGCGGCTGGTCGAGTTCTTCCGCGGCCGGGGCACGAGTGACGTGCAGGAGCTGGAGGTCGTCAAGGAGGACGTTCGCTTCATGCTCCCCAAGGCGATCCGCCAGGCTTTGGCGAGCGACGCCTGATCCGGACTGGGGGCGGCCGCGCGCACGCTGGTCGTATCCGACCTGCACCTTGGTGCGCACACCGAGCGGGACGCGCTCCGGCGCGAAGGTCCGCGCGCTCGCCTGCTCGCGGCGCTTGACGGCGTCGATCGCCTGGTCCTGCTCGGCGACGTGATCGAACTGCGCCACGGGCCGGCACGTGATGCGCTCGCCGTGGCTGAGCCGGTGCTGTGCTCGATCGGGGCCGCGCTCGGCGAGCGCGGTGAGGTCGTGCTCGTGCCGGGCAACCATGACCACGAGCTGGTGGCGGCGTGGCGCGCGCGGACCTCACGGCGCGAGGCCCCGTCGCCGCTGGGTCTCGAGACGGACGTCGACTGGCGGGCCGGTGAGGTGCTGGCGACGGTCGCGCGCCGGCTCGCTCCCGCGCGCGTGCGAGCGGCATACCCGGGCGTCTGGCTGCGCGAGGACGTCTACGCGATGCACGGCCACTATGGCGATCGGCACACGACGGTCCCGATGCTCGAGCGGCTCGGCGCCGGGGCGATGGCGCTGGCCGTGCGCGAGCCGACGGACGGGCCTCGGTGCGCGGAGGACTACGAGGCTGTGCTGGCGCCGATCTACGCCTGGATTCACGCAATCGCCCAGCACGGCGGCCAGAATTTGGTCCCACCCACCCCCAGCTCACACGGCGCCTCGGCACAGGCGTGGCGGGCGCTCTCGGGCGGGCGCGGGCGCGGCGGCCACCGCCGCCTGGCGACCGCGCGCCGGCGCGCCTTGATCGCGTCGTTCCCTGCGCTGGTGGCGTCGCTGAACCGGCTGCGGCTGGGGCCGCTGCGCTCGGACGTGAGCGGGCCCGAGCTCCGCCGCGCCAGCCTGCGGGCGTTCGCCGAGGTCGTGCAGCGGCTCGAGGTCGACGCTCGCTGGGTGGTCTTCGGCCACACCCACCGCGCGGGGCCGCTCGGCGAGGATGACCGCGGCGAGTGGGTCGCCGGCGCCGGCCCGGGCGCCGGCCCGTGCGCCGGCCCGGGCGCGGGGGCGGGCGCGGGGATGCTCAATACCGGCAGCTGGGTGCACGAGCCGGCGTTCCTCGGGCGCGATCCGGGCTCGAGCCCGTACCGCGCCGGGTTCGGCGTGCTGATCGCCGATCACGGGCCGCCCGAGCTCGTCAACCTGCTCGACTAGGGTCCACCTGATGGGGGAGCATTTCGAGGTCAACCGCGCCAACTGGGACGAGCGGGCGCCCGCACACGCGGCATCGCCCGACTACGCCTTCGATCGGTTCGCCGCGGATCCATCGTTCGTCAGCGACGTCGTGCGGTTCGATCTGCCGCGCCTCGGCGACCTGCGAGGTCTTCGCGGGATGCATCTGCAGTGCCACATCGGGACCGACACGGTGTCGCTCGCGAGGCTCGGCGCCCGCATGACCGGACTCGACTTCTCGCCTGAGGCGCTCAAACAGGCTCGGCGACTGGCTTCGCTGGCGGACGCGGAGGTGGAGTTCGTGCTCGCCGAGGTCTACGACGCCCCGGCGGCGCTCGAGCAGAACGCATTCGACCTGGTCTTCACGGGTATGGGCGCGCTCTGCTGGCTGCCGCGGATCGCCGAGTGGGCGGCGGTCGTCGCCGGCTTACTCGTGCCCGGGGGCCGGCTGTTCCTCCGCGAGGGCCATCCGATGCTGTGGGCGCTCGACGAGCGCACCGAAGGGCTGGTGGTGGAGCATCCATACTTCGAGACCGTCGACCCGTTGCCCTGGGACGACGCCGGAACCTACGTAGCGACGGATGTCTCGTTCACCGCGACTCGCACGTACAGCTGGAACCACGGCCTCGGAGAGGTCGTGAGCGCGCTGTTCGAGGCCGGTCTCGACGTGACGATGCTCGTCGAGCACGACACCGTCCCGTGGGAGGCCCTCCCGGGACAGATGGAGCAGGTCGAGCTCGGCGAATGGCGCCTGCGCGATCGGCCCGAACGCCTGCCGGCGAGCTACACCCTGCAGGCGGTCAAGCTCTAGCGCCAGAGTCAGCGGGCGCCAGGCCAGGGGTGAAGCAGACCGCGTGGCACCTGACGCCGTCGCTGAGCGTCAGGCTCAGCTCTCCCTCGGTGTGGCGGTCGTGCTCGAGCAGCGGATAGCAGCCGGGGTGCTCGACGGCGAACGTGCGGGTGTTCGCGGTCGCTGTCCCGTGGCCCTCGAGCACGGCCCAGACGCCGCCGGCGGCGTACGGGCCGCTGTAGGGGCCGGGGACGTCTTCGCTCTGGGGCGCGAGGCGGGCATCGGGCTCGTCCTCGGGGCGGAGCGGGGCGATCGTGGGGCGGTTCTCGATCCAGAGCAGTTCCTGGATCGCTCGCTCGCTGTCCGCGTAGGCCCCCTCCCCGTAGTGGTAGTCGGCGAGCCGGCCCTCCTGGTTGAACAGGTACCGCGCAGGCCAGCCGAGGTTGCCGTACAGCTGCCAGATCTCGTGCTCGACGTCGACCACGACCGGGTACGGGATCTGCAGGCGGGCGACCGCCTGCTCCACCGCCTCGGGGTCCTTCGACGGCTCGAAGCCAGCGGCGTGGACGCCGATCACCCGCAGACCGTCGGGCTGATAGCGCTCGTGCCACGCCCTGACGTATGGCAGCGTCCGGATCGAGTTGGCGCGGCAGAAGTCCCAGAACTCGATCAGTACCGGCCGCCCGATCTGCTGGTCCATCCGCAGCGGCGCGACGTTGATCCACGGCAGGCCGGTCGGGAACGGCGGGGCGGCGATGTGGTCGACCGGCGGGCGCATCCGGGGGGCGATGGTAGGGGGTAGGGCTGGGCGTGCTCCGGCCGTGGGCGGGCGGAGCGGGCGCGGCGTGGCGTGGGTGTGGCGTGGTGTGGCGTGGAAAAACGGCGGCTGGTGAAAGAGGGCGGGCGTCGGGCGAGGGTTAGTGGCTATCCGCGTTTGTACGAAGTCGATAAAGCCGATCGGCGTGGCCGGGCCGGGTTTCGGGGACGAAACCGAAGTTTCCGCCGCATAGCGAAGGTTTCATCCGTTTCGACTTTCCGGTGCGTTGCGTTTGGAGGGGCGAGCCGCATTTCGGATGGTCCGATCGATGATCAGGAGCCGGTTGCGGCCGCCGTTGGGCCGTTGCCGTTGTCACTTTTTGATAAAGCGCGCTCCCGGCTCCTCCGCCGGGGCGGCGGGCTACGGTTCGACTAGACCGCGGCGGATCGCGTAGCGGACGAGCTCGACCCGGTCGCGCATTCCGAGCTTGCGGAGCACGTTCCCGCGGTGGGATTCGACGGTCTTCTCCGATAGGTGCAGGAGCGAGGCGATCTGGGCGTTGGTGTGCGCCTCGGCGATCAGCTTCACGACCTCCTCCTCGCGAGGCGTCAGGGGGACCGCCGGCCCCTGGGCGCCGTCCTCCATCCACTGGCGGATGATCGAGCGCTCGGCGGCGTTGGTCAGGAACGCCTCGCCGCGGCCGACCGCCCTGACGGCGCCGACCAGATCCTGGTCGGCCTCACGCTTGAGGACATATCCCGAGGCGCCGGCCTTGAGCGCCTCGAACAGGTAGTGCTCGTCGTCGTGCATCGAGAGCATCAGCACACGCGCGTCGGGGAGGTGAGAGCGGATCGCGCGCGCCGCCTGGAGCCCGGTCATCCGCGGCATCCCGACGTCGAGGATGCAGAGGTTGGGACGTGAGCTCAGCGCCTGCTCGACCGCTTCGATGCCGTCCGCCGCCTCGGCGACGACGTCGAGGCCGGGCTGGCGCTCGAGCAGCAGCCTGATGCCCGCTCGGACGATTCCGTGGTCGTCGGCTACCAGGATGCGCATCGCATTCACCCGATCGTCAGCTCGACGCGGGTGCCCTGGCCGTTGCCCGACCAGATCGACAGGTGCCCGCCCGCCAGCAGCGCGCGCTCACGCATCCCCGAGACGCCGAGGCCGCCATTGCGCGGGCCCGTGAAGCCCTGCCCGTCGTCGCTGATTCGCAACAGTGTGCGGCCGATGAACGACAGCTCGACGTCGACCTTCTCTGCGCCGGCGTGCTGGGCGATGTTCGACAGGCTCTCCTGGGTGACGCGGTAGATGACAAGCTGCTGTTCGGGCGTCAGCCGGGGCACCGTTCCGCGGGAGTTGAAGGTCGTGCGAATCCCGGTCTGATCCCCGAAGTCGCGAACCTGGCTGTGGAGCGCGGGCAGCAGGCCGTGATCGTCGAGCACCGCCGGGCGCAGCTGGCGCGCGATCGCGAGCAGCTCCTCCATCGCCTGGCTGGAGAGCCGCTTGGTCTCGGTCAGCTCGCGCCGCAGCCCGGGGGGCGCCTGCTCGATCGAGGCCTGGAGCCGCAGCGAGACCGCGGTCAGCGCCTGGTTGACCTCGTCGTGGAGGTCCTGGGCGATCCGGCGGCGCTCGCGCTCCTGCGCGCGGATCGCGGCGCGGCCCACCTCGCGCCGCTCGGCCTCGAGCCGCGCGATCATGCGCTGAAACGCTACGTCGAGCCGCTCGACCTCGGCGATGTCGCTACGCGGCGCGGCGGGGATCTTCGCCTGAGGCGCCGCGAGGTCGACGTGCTCCATCGACGAGATCATCTGATCGAGCGGCGCGAACCGCCGGCGTAGCAGGAGCCAGTTGCCGAGCAGCGTCGCGACCACGGCGAGCACCAGCACGAATATCTCGCGGCCGCGGGCGAGGTTGGTGAAGTGGGCGTCAAGGGCGAGCGTGGCGACGAGCGCCGTCCCCGCGACGAGCAGCAGGTTGACAGCCAGGACTTGGGCGAGAAGAGAACGTGACTTCATAGTCGAGGCCCCCCACAAAACCTTTCGGTAGCTCCGATCGGCGCAAGATGGGGTCTTCACCCGATATCGGCCGAATTCGCTGCGGCCGATACCCCTGATGCAAGCCCTTCCAAAAGACTTCCGGAGAAACACTCCACTGGGCAAGGGGTTGCGACGACAGCGATTGGGTCTGGCAGTTAGGACTACTCCGGGGCGCCCCCTTTTGGCGAGGGGGGCGCCCCGAGTGTTTTAAGCTTCGGTGCTACGCGAGCGTCGGCTGTTGAGGCGCTACACTCTCTGAAGTATTGAATCCAGAGTGCCTTTTGGGAGTTTTCGCATGAGCCCGTCGGGAGCTGAGCTTCTACGCCAGATCAAGGGCCGGATCGAGGAAGTCGACCCGGCTGCGGTCCGCAAGCAGATGAACAACGGCGCCGTGATCGTCGACGTCCGCGAGACCGAGGAATTTACGGCCGGGCACATCCCCGGCGCCAAGCACGTCCCGCGCGGCTATCTCGAGTCGCGGATCGAGGGCGCGGTGCCGGACCGCTCACAGCACGTGATCCTGTACTGCGCCTCCGGCAACCGCTCCGCGTACGCGGCACGGACGATGATCGACGACCTCGGCTACGACAACGTCGAGTCGATGCTGGGCGGGATCACGCTGTGGAAGGACCGCGGCTATGAGGTCGAGGTACCCCGGACCTTGACCGCGGAGCAGCGCGATCGCTACTCGCGCCACCTGCTTCTGCCCGAGGTCGGACTCGAGGGCCAACAGAAGCTGCTCGATGCGAAGGTGCTGCTGCTTGGCGCCGGCGGGCTCGGATCGCCAGCCGCCCTGTATCTGGCCGCCGCCGGCGTTGGCACGCTCGGGATCGTCGACAACGACACCGTCGACCTATCGAACCTGCAGCGCCAGGTGATCCACTCGAGTGAGCGGATCGGAATGCACAAGGTCGACTCGGCCGAGCAGACGATCAAGGCTCTCAACCCCGACGTGGACGTCGTCAAGCACGCCGTCCGGCTCGATGCGAGCAACATCATGGAGATCCTCCCGGGGTACGACATCGTCGTCGACGGACTCGACAACTTCCCCACCCGGTACCTGCTCAACGACGCCACCGTGCGGCTGCAGATGCCCGTCGTGTCGGCCGCGATCCTCGGCTTCGAGGGACAGCTGTCGGTGTTCAAGCCCTACGACGGGCCGTGCTACAGGTGCCTGTTCCCGGTCCCGCCACCGGCGGAGCTCGCGCCCTCCTGTGGCGCCAACGGCGTGCTCGGCGTGCTACCGGGCACAATGGGCCTGCTGCAGGCGACCGAGGTCGTGAAGCTGATCCTCGGCGAGGGCGAACCGCTGATCGGGCGCCTGCTGATGTACGACGCGCTCGCCGCGCGCATGACCGAGGTCAAGGTCCGCCGCGATCCGGAGTGCCCGATCTGCTCGCGCGACCCGGGCGACATCTCCGACGACGAGCTCGGCGTGTTCCCGGACTACGAAGCGTTCTGCGCCGGCGCCCACTAGGGTTCCGGATCTCCGATGGCAACCGTTCGCATCCCACCCGTCCTCCGTCCCTCCGTTGGAGGCGAGAAGGAGCTCTCCGCGGACGGCAGCTCGGTCGGTGAGATCCTCAACGAGGTTGCGGCGACCCACCCGGACACGCGCTCGCAGCTGTTCGCCGCCGACGGCGGGCTCAACCGGTACGTGAACGTGTACCTGAACGACGAGGACGTCCGCGTGCTGGATGGCCTCGACACCGCTGTCGGCGACGCCGACACGCTCGTGATCCTGCCGGCAATGGCCGGCGGCGCGACCGCCTGAATCTGCCCGCCCGGGAAGAACCGCGACGCAATGGCGTCCTTACCTTCGAGTGTCCATCATCGAAGGGAGCCAGATGTCACGTCCAGCCACTGAGGCCGTACCGGGTCGGCCCGCAGGTTTCAAGGCGGTGCTTGTCGCGGTCCTCTCCGGCGTGGCGGTGGCCGCCTTCGCCGGGCTAGCGTTCGCCGCCTCCAACACCACGGTCAAGACCGCGCACAACGCGAAGCTCGGAGAGTCGATCCTCGTCGACAGTCACGGGCGCACGGTGTACGAGCTGAAGCCCGAGACCACCCAGCACCTGCTCTGCACGTCGAAGCCGTGCTTCATGTTCTGGCCCCCGCTGACCGCCTCCAAGAACGCGAAGCTGACGAAGGCGACCGGGATCAAGGGCAAGCTCGGGTTGCTGCATCGCGACGGCTTCTACCAGGTCACGCTCGGCGGCCGGCCGCTGTACCACTTCTCTCTGGACCACGGCAAGGCGGGCCAGGCGAACGGCAACGGGGTCGTGGGCTTCGGCGGCACCTGGCACGTCGTCTCGAGCGGCGCCAGCAAGCCGACCACGACCACGAGCACGACCACGACCTCGACGACGATGGGCTCGACGACGACAACGTCGTGCACTCCCGGCCCGCCGCCGTATTGCTACTGACATAACCTCCCGCACGCTACGGGGCCGTCGCTATACTTCGTGAAGCGATGGCCCTGGAGCGCCTCCAGAACAAGCCCTGCGGCGGCAGGTACGGCGACATCGTCCAGTCGATCGGGCATACGCCCCTGATCGAGCTGAAGCGGCTGAGCCCAAAGCCGGGCGTGCGCATCTGGGCCAAGCTCGAGTCGCGCAACCCGACCGGTTCGGTCAAGGACCGCGTCGCCCGGTCGTTGATCGAGGACGCCGAGGACAAGGGCCTGATCCGGCCCGGGCAGACGATTCTCGAGCCGACATCGGGCAACACCGGTATCTCGCTCGCGATGATCTGCGGTCGCAAGGGCTACCCGACGACGGTCGTGATGCCGGACAACGTCACCAAGGAACGGACCGATCTGTTGCGGATGTACGGCGCCGACATCGTCTACAGCGAAGGCGCGAAGGGGTCGAACGGGGCGGTCGAGCTGGCGCTCGACATGGCGGAGAAGGACGCGTCCTACTACATGCCCTACCAGTACGGCAACCAGGCCAATCCGCTGGCGCACTACAACGGCACGGCGCTCGAGATCCTCGAGGAGCTCGACGAGGTGGCGGCGTTCGTGGCCGGGCTCGGGACCGGCGGGACGTTGATGGGCAACGGGCGGAGACTGAAGGAGGAGCTCGGCGACCAGGTGAAGATCGTCGCCGCCGAGCCGATGCAGGGCGAGCCGGTCCAAGGACTGCGCTCGCTCGAGGACGGGTTCATCCCGCCGATCATCGATCTGTCGTTGCTGGACCGGAAGATCTTCGTGACCAACCGCGACGCGATCGTGTTCACGCGCAAGCTGCTTGACGAGGAGCGTGTGTTCGCCGGCGTTTCGTCGGGCGCGATCGCCAGGGTCGCGGTGCGGATCGCCAACGAGCTCGACGAGGGGAACGTGGTGTTCATCGTCGCCGACGACGGGTCGAAGTACTTCTCCTCTGGGATCTACACGCGCCCGATCGACGAGATCGAGAACCTGGACTCGACCGTCTGGTGGTAACGCCGGTCCAGCCTGCCTCCCGGAGGCGGCTGCTGGAGATGTCGGTCACCGCGTGCGCGGCCGGGGCGCTCGCGGGCTGTGGCGGCAAGAAGAAGACCCGGGGGCGAGTGGCGGATCAGGTCGCCGACCGGGATGTGAGGCTGTTGAACGGGCTGCTCGAGCTCGAACGGCGAGCGATCGACGCGTACACGGCCGGGATCCCGCTGCTCGAGGGCGCCGACAAGCGCGCCGCCACCCTGTTCCTGCGCCAGGAGCTGGCCCACGCGGGCATGCTGCTGGCGTTGATCGCGCACTCGGGGGGCGGGGCCGCGCCACGCGCAGCGAGCTACCCGCTCGGTCGGGCCGGCGGTCGGGACGGGATCCTGCGGCTGCTGCACAACGTCGAGCGCGCCGAGGTCGCCGGTTACCTCGATGCGATCGGGCAGCTCTCGCCGGGCCGCCTGCGATCGTCGGCGGCCTCGATCCTCGCCGATGACGCGCAGCACGTCTCGGTCCTGCGCTCGGCGCTCGGGTTGTCGGCGACCCCTGCGGCGTTCGTGACAGGCGCCGGCTGATGCCCGCGATGGGCAGCCTCGGTGAGGCGACCCGGCGCGAGCTGATCGCGAGAGGGATCGCGCTGAGGGGCACGGGCAGCGACGCCGGGGCGCTTCGGGCCACGGTCCGCGCCGAGCAGGTGATGGTCGCCACCTACGAGCAGCTGCTCGGCGCCGGGGTGCTCGGCCCCACGGCGGCACGGGCTGCGACCGAGTTCTTGGCCCACGAACGGGCGCACGTCGCGGCGCTGACGAGCGAGCTGAAACGGCTCGGCGGGAGGCCGCCGCGCGAACCCCGCGGCCTCGGCCCCGTGATGCCGGCAAGCGAGCGAGCGGCGATCCGGTTGTTGCTGGTACTCGAGCGCGCGGCGATCAGCGTCTACTACACGGAACTGGCACAGCTCCACGACGGCCGCGCCGCCAGAACTGCGGCCGAGATCATGGCGTGCGAGGCCCAGCACACGACCGCGCTGCGCGAGCTGCTCTCGCCCGGTGACGTCTCGCGCGCGGTTCCGGGCGCGTTCGTCTACGGGACGCGGTAGGCGCCCGGCGGCGGGCTGCTACCGGTGCGGCGCGCGAAGGTGCGGCGCGCCGACGAGGCGGAACGATCGTGCGTCGCGATCGCGCCGGAAGGAACGGGCCTGGGGTCCCCGCTGCTCACTCCGGAACGATGTAACCGCGATCGTGCGCCGCGCCTGCGCGCGGAGCAAGATCGCGTCCGCGACGGCGATCGAATCGACGACGTACAGCGACTCGCGCACCAGTTGTTTCAGCACTCGAATTTGATCCTGCACGGGGCATTTATCGGCAGCCAGGGGCGCTGACCTGAGGGGTGGCGCCGCTCGCTCGGGGACAATTGCGCCGTGGTCGGGATTCTGGGTCGGGAAATCATGTTGGCGCCTGATTTCATCGCCCGCGCGGCGGCGCCGGCGACCAACGGACGAGCTGAGCGGTGGATGCTCTGCCAGCCGCGCGCGGTCCGCCGATCGTACGTGCGCGAGGTGCTCGACACCGGCAGCGCCGAGCGCGAGCAGCGGGCCTGGATGCTGCGTCAGCCGCTCGCGGTGCGCGAGAGCTACGTGCGCGAGGTCGCGCGCGTCCAGGGCGCCGGCCCGGAGGTGGCGTGGATGTTGAGCCAGCCCGATGCGGTCCGCGAGAGCTACGTCCGGGATGTCCTTCAGATGCCCAACAAGTGACTCCAGAACCACACCGGCGCCAGCAGTGCCGCGAGCGCGAGCGCCGCCGCCGCCAGCATTAACAAAGTCATCGTCCGCTCGCCGAAGCGGTTGCGCTGGAGGGCCCAGTACAGCGCGAGCGCCAGCCCTACAGGCGGCACCGCGAGGGCGAGCACCGTCGCGATCGCGACGTGCACCCAGTCCACGGTGCCCCCGACCCGCGGCATGCTCGGGGCCTCGATCCGCCGCCGGGAAGCGGCCCGCGCCCGCGCCGCCTCGAGATCGGTGCCGCAGATCGCGCAGCCGGCGGCGAACGGCGACACGGGCTCGTGGCAGTTCGGGCACTTGCTCACGCCGCGCGGCATCGGGCAGACGATAACCTCGGATGATGCGGATCGCCCGGGAGCTGTACGACGAAATCGTCTCGCACGCGCGGGCTGTCGCCCCTCAGGAGTGCTGCGGGATCGTCTCCAGCAGCGACGGCGGAGCGGTCAAGGTGTACCAAGCGACGAACACCCGAGCGAGCGAGTTCTCGTTCGTCATCGACGAGCGTGAGCAGCTCCAGATCAACAACGAGATCGAGGCGGCGGGACTGGAGTACGGCGCCATCTACCACTCGCACACGCGCTCCGCGCCCGAGCCCTCGCTGACGGACATCAAGTACGCGGAGTGGTGGCCGGGAGTGCTGTGGATCATCGTCGGCCTGGCCGGGGCGGAGCCCGAGGTCAGGACGTGGCTGATCGACGACGGCAACGTCAGCGAAGCGCAGCTCGTAGTGGAATGATCGTGACCAGGCCGGCTGAGTCCGAGTTGCTGGTGTGTCCGGCGTGCGGGGCGCAGCGTCCGGCCCAGGAGCGCTTCTGCCCGGACTGCAAGCTGCCGCTGGTGCTCGCCAGCTCCGCCGAGCGCGAACCACTTCCGGAGGCCGTGTCCGAGCGCCACGAGCGCGCCCGAAAGATCAAGCCCCAGCTCGCCGAAGGGGATGTCGTCCGGGTCGCGTGGGCCCGAAACCAGGCCGAGGGCGAGTTCATACAGGGGCTGTTGCTCGAGGAGGGCGTTCCGAGCATGCTCAAGCGAAGCGCCGGCTTTGACGTGCCGGACTTCCTCGCCGCCGGTCCCCGCGACGTGCTCGTGCCGAGCTCCGGCGCGGCGACGGCGCGCGAGGTGCTGCTCCAGGCGGAGGTGATCTCGCCGAGCACGGACCGCGTGACGCGACCGGTCGCGCCCGTGCGGCTGATGGCCGGCCTGCTGGTGGCCCTGTTCATCGGGGCGTTCGTCGTCTGGCTCCTCTCGACGGTGATCCATTGAACGTCTGGGGCCGGATCTTCGCGGCGATCTACGACCGCGTGATGGCCGAGAGCGAGCGCGCCGGGCTGGCGGATCGCCGGCGCGAGCTGCTCAGCCAAGCCCACGGCAGAGTTGTCGAGATCGGCGCCGGGACGGGCGTCAACCTCGACAAGTACCCGGACGGGGTGACTGAGCTCGTGCTGGTGGAGCCCGAAGCGCCGATGGCCAAGCGCCTCCGGCGGCACCTGCACCGCAGCGCCGCGCCGGCGCGGATCGTCAGCACGCCCGCCGAGGCGCTGCCGCTGCCCGACGCGAGCTTCGACTTCGCGGTCTGCACGCTCGTCCTCTGCACGGTGACCGATCCGGCGCGGGCGCTGTCGGAGTTGCGGCGGGTGCTGAAGCCCGACGGAACGCTGCTGTTCCTCGAGCACGTCCGCGCCGAGGACCCGGGGCTCGCGCGCTGGCAGGACCGGCTCCAGCCGCTGTGGGTCCACGTCGGCCACGGCTGTCACTGCAACCGGACGACGCTCGAGGCGATCCGCGCCGGCGGGTTCACGGTCGGCGACGTCGAGCACGGGCGGCTGCCGAAGGCACTCGTGCTCGTCAAGCCGATGATCATCGGCTCGGCGAGCGTCAGCGCATGACGCCCGTGTGGCCGAGCGAGTAGCGGCCCGGCTGGGGATACACGGCCACGCCGTGTGGCGCCAGCCCGACCGGGATCCGCGCGATCAGCTTCCCGGTCGACGTGTTGATCGCGTAGACCTGGGCGTCGTAGCGACCCGAGAGCCACAGCACGTGCCCGGAGGCCGACACGCCACCCATGTCCGGGCTGCCGCCGGGGATGCGCCAGGTGGCGAGGACCTTCCTGCTGGTGAAACTGATGACGGAGACCGTTCCGGCGAGGCGATTGGAGACGTACAGCTCGGTCGCGTTACGGCTCGGATAGAGGCCATGGGTGCCGGCGCCGGTCTTGATGAACCCGACTCGAGCGAACGAGGAGGAGTCGATCTCCCAGACGCCCCCCTTCGTCAGGTCGGCGACGTAGAAGATCCTGCCGTCGGGCGACAGCTTCACGTCCTGGGGCGATGAGCCGGGCGGCATTCGCAGGACTCGTACGACGCGCTCGGCGCCGACGTCGACGACGATCATCGCCGCGCCGAACTCGCAGCTGACGAGCATGTAGCGCCCGTCGGCTGTGAAGTCGGCGTGGTTGACGCCGTAGCACTCGGGCACGCTCAGGTCGTGGTGGACGGCCATCGTGTGCGCGTTCAGGAAATCGATCCGCCGCAGCGCCTCGGCCATCACGACGGCGTATCGCCCGTCCGGCGTGAAGTACATGTTGTAGGGATCGGCGACGGCGACCGGCCGTCCCGGCATCCCGTTGGCCGCGTTGATCGGGGTCAGGGTGTTGCTCGCGTCGTTGGTGACCCACAGTGTCCGCAGGTCGTACGACGGGACGACGTGCTGTGGGACGGAGCCAACGTCGAACTGCCGCACCACGCGGTACGTGCTCGGGTCGATCTCCTCGACGGTGTTGCTGGCGCTGTTGGGAACGTAGATCAGTCGTCGGAAGCCGCGCACGACGGGTGACAGATCGCCCGGTCGATCTGCCGCGTAGACGTTGCTCGGGTCGACCAGCCGCGGCCCGATCCGTTCCGGCGACGTTGACTGCGCGAGATGGTCGAACTCCGGGTTCGGGGCGAGCCGCACGAAGGGGCCACGCACGTCGTGATCGCGCGGCCGGTCGACATCGCCGAACGCGGCGAGCGTCAGCGTACCCGCGCACAGCAGCACGACCACGACCACGAGCAGGCGCGGAATTCGCCGTCGCCGTCTCATCGGGGTGCCTGCGCGAGCGCGTAGAGCCGATCGCTGACCGAGCCGTCCGGCTTGCGGCCACCCGCGAGCAGGATCCGGTTGCCGAGCGCCGCGGCGCCTGCATCGGACAGCGCGATCGGCAACCGCCCGGCGTGGGTCACCAGACCGGTAACCGGGTCGATCGCGAGGATCCGCGAGGTCTGCGTTCCGTCGCTCGCGCCGCGGCCGCCGAGCACGTACACATCGTTCCCGAGCGGTGCTGCCGCCGCATGCGCGAGCGGCGTGGGCAGCAGCCCGATCCGGGCGACCCGGCCGGTTTGGGGATCGAAGGAGTAGATGGCGGTCGTGTCGGTAGTTCCGTTTGTCCCGCCCGCGACGATCAGGCGGCCGTCGGCGGCCGCGACGGCCGCGTAGCGCACCGGCTCCGGCAGTCGCGCGACCACGCGCGCCGTGCCGGTGCCGGACCAGCCGACGATCGTGTCGAGCGGCACCGTTCCGTTATACCCGCCGACGACGTAAATCATTGAGCCGATCGTCGCCGCCGCGACGTCCGATGCGGCAGCGGGAAGATGACCGGCGATGGTGCTCGCGCCGGGGCCGATCGCGACGATCTGGTCGAACGATGGTTCACCGCCCCCGATCACGTATGCCTGTCCGCCGAGCGTCGCCGCGGCAGCATCGTGACGCGCGACCGGAAGCGTGCCGATCTGGTGGGCGCCGGCCGTGTCCGCCGACAGTACATCGGACACCGAGACGTCGGCCTGATCGAGTCCGCCGATCAGCACGGCGCGGTCGCCCAACGCCGTTGTGGCCGGCGCCTGGACCGGGGCCGGCAGCCGGCCGGCTGCGGTGACCGCGAGCGCCGGCGGGCGTGCCGGCACCGCTGCGACTCGGTTGTGGGGGCGACGCTGTGCCGCGTGGCGCAGCTGCGCACCCGTCGAGCTGCTGCCAGCGGATCCGCATCCTGCCACGGCGACGGCCGCGGCGCACACGGCCGCGGCGCACACGGCCGCGGCGCACACGGCCGCGGCACGCGCAGCGGTCAGCCGCTGCATTCGATCTGAATCCCGCACCGGGACGGATGCTGCCCGAACCAGATCAAGAGCGGCTGAAGGACGTCTATGGCGATTCTCATGCCCCGGCCATCCGGGCCAGGTGCGATCGCCATGCGCCCTCGGTGTGAACCAACGTGCGCCCGCCGAACGCTTTCGACAGCGCTGCCCGTGCGCCTTGCGGGTGGATCCGCGAGACGAACTGCGCGGCCGCGAGCTCACCCTCCTCGCGCGCGAGCAGATCGATCACCGTCCCGCCAAGCAGCGGAGCGTCACGGATTCCCGGTGGGAAGCTCGGTCGCCGTCCCTCGTGCAGGCGCCGCGCGATCGCGGGTCGGGAATGCTCGGTCTGACCGGCGAACCAGCGTGCGCCGCCCTCGAGCAGCCACGCCCAGCGCAGCTCGCGTGCGACGCGAAGCGGAGTCAGCCGCTGCGACAGGTCACGGTTGTTCTCGATGATCACGAGCCGCGCATACAACGCGGCGGGGGCGCGCTCCAACATCTCCCGCGAACCGCGAACGTTTGACGCACGCGCCCGCAGCGCCGCCGGCGAGAGCACGTGCAGCTCGGCAACGCTGGCCCAACCCGCCACATATCGGCGGGCAGCCGGCGCTGTCGCAAGCCACGCGAGCGGCAGCAGCGGGTTGGTCATCGACAACGCCGAGGTGCTCGGGTGCAGGACGACGGTGACATCCGCGATCGTCCGCGGAAAGGTCCGCGCGAGCCGCTCGCGGAGCTCCTCCAGCGAGTGCAGGACGCGATCGGCGTCGTCGGCCTCCTCGGCCTCGTGCCGTGCCCGGAACGACGCTGACACCGACTCGACCCACGCCATGGCGATCGCCGAGCCCGCGCTTGTCGCGCGGACTCAGACCAGGACCGGCTGGCGATCGGACGCGATCGCTGCGATCTCTTCGGAGGCCCGCTCGAACTCGTCGTCGGACAGCACCGGGGTGCCCTCGAACGGGAGCTCACGCGTCAGCTCGAGCCACGAGCGGCAGCCGCCGTACTCGTCACGTACCTTGACCGTCACCGGACGCGGGATCCGATACGTACGGAGCAGGATCACGTGGAGTGGGTGGCGTCGCTTCCAGGCGAGCCGCTTCTCGGCGTAGTCGGTCGTCCATACGTAGAACGGCGACAGCGCGTCGACCGCGCGACGGTCGGTGACGGTGTAGTGGGCTGCGACTTCGGCCCAGGCTCTGATCCGCACCCGGTCGGGCTGCATCAGCTCGCCGTCACGGTGCAACGCGTGCGGCGGTGGCTCGCCATCGCTCCAGACTCCCTCCTCGAGTGCCCGGGAAAGCTCGGGCAAGTGGGACTCACGGACGAGGTCGGACCGCTGGTGGTCGAACGTCGGATACAGGAAAAAGCGCTCGTATTCGAGCTTGAAGTGCTTGTCGGGCTCGCGTATACCGCCCTTGCGAAGGGTCAGGAGCTGCTCGCCCTCGGCGAGCGCCCGCACGGTTACGGCCCATTCTTTAAAAGCAATCGGCATATATTAAGTGAAAGGGGAAGACGAAAGGGATTGACTGGCCCGCGCACCGTAGCCGAGCGCCACGGCCTTTGGCGGGGACGTCGGATTGTACGCGAGGGTTGCGAAAATCCATAATGTCCCTGCAAATCAGCGGGTTGACAGACTGTTCAGCGGGTGGATGCTACGCCGCCGTAGGCGTTATCCGTGGGTTGCTCGGCCCATCTTCGCTACGGATTGTTCACACCGATGTTCAGGGGTTCTGTAGCATTGTTTACAAGGGGTTTGGGGGGCCAAGCGATCCGAATTGGGGTGAGGACGATGGGTGCGGCGCGTAGGGCGGTATGGGCCTTGACCGGTTGGCGGCGGTGGGTTGTCACCCTTGCGGCGCTCGGCGGGATGGCCGCGGCGGCGCTGGTCGCAGTCGCGGGAGCCCAGGACGCGGGGAACGGAAACTGGTGGGGTCCGCCGGCCGCGGTCCAGACGATGCTGAGCCAGATCAGCCCAGCGAATCTCCAGGCTGACGATTCCGCGCTGGTGGGGTTTGGCACCCGCCATACGGCCTCTTCGCAGACCGATCCGGTTCGTGGAGTCGGTGCGGCTGCGAACTGGATCGCCGGGCAGCTGCAAGCGATCGCCGCGACATCCAACGGGGCCATGACGGTTCAGAGGCAGACCTTCACGCAGCCGGTGGCCAGCGGCATCCCGGTGCCGACGCAGATCACCAACGTGATCGCGACGCTCCAAGGGACCGCCACCCCTCAGCGGATTTACGTCGTCGGGGCCCACTATGACGATCGCGCCAGCGACGTGTTCGACTTCACCAGCGACGCGCCGGGCGCCGACCGTGACGGGTCGGGCGTCGCCGCGATGCTCGAGCTCGCGCGCGTGTTCGCCGCGCACCCGGCAGAGGGGACAATCGAGTTCGTGGCCTTCGACGGCGAGGAGCAGGGGCTCTACGGCTCGACCTTCTTCGCCAACCAGCTCGCCGCTGCCGGTGGCGACGTCCAGGGTGCCTTGGACCTGGACACGATCGGCAACCCGCTTGGCGACAATCAGGCCTACCAGCCGAACGTCATCCGCGTCTTCTCGGACGGCATCCCGGCCAACGCTACCCCCAACCAGATCGCGCTGCTCCAAGAGACCGGCGGGGAGAATGACAGCGTCTCGCGCCAGCTCGCGCGCTACATCCAAGAGACCGGCGAGAACCACTTCACCAACATGAACGTCCAGCTGGTGTACCGCCGCGACCGCCTCCTGCGTGGTGGCGATCAGATTCCCTTGACGCAGCAGGGCTACCCCGCGACGCGCTTCACCGAGCCCAACGAGAACTACAACCACGAAGCCCAGAACGTGCGGGTCGTGAATGGTGTCCAGTTTGGAGACCTGCCGCAGTTCCTCGACTTCAACTATCTCGCTCGCGTCACGCGCGTGGTCGGATCGACGCTTGCAGCCCTGGCCAGCTCGCCTGGGACACCGAAGAACGTGCGGTTCCACATCTCGCCCCCGGCGGGGTTCGTCGGCAGCAATTCCGTCAACCTGAGCTGGAATGCGAATCCCGAACCCAATCTCGTCGGTTATGAGGTCGTCTGGCGGGACACCACCCAGCCAGACTGGACTGACGAGCAAGTGGTGGGCAATGTCACGAGCGTCACCTTCGCCCATATGAACCCCGACAACTACTACTTCGGGGTCCGCGCGATCGACAGCCAGGGCCACCTCAGCCCGGTCGCCTACGCCACCCCGACTTCGGGTTAGCCTGGCTGGTGCACGGTCCCGACCCGCGACCTAAGCGCGAGGAGCAGAGGCGCCGGAGTTGGTCTGATCGGGGCGCTCGCCGGTATCAGCCCAGTGCTGAGCAGCAGCTTTCGCCTCAGCCTGTGAATCGTGCTCGGTCGCGAGTCCGTAATTAGGGCCGGTCAACCACCACTTGTCCGGTCGCCCCACTGACATAACGCGGTTGATCGCGAGAACCCCACCTTGTTCATCGCGGGCGAGGATCTGCGGGTTTCGAAGACCGCTTCCAACAAAACGCCACTCAAGCACGGCTGGACCCGCTGGTGGTTCGTCGCTTGTCTGTGTCGGTCACAGCGGCCCGTTCGTTCCGCTTTGGCAGCGGGACCAAGGTCCATGGCGCTGGGCTAGAGCTGGAACCCCGCTTGCCCTTCGAGGACCTCGATCAGCGCAGCGAAATCGGCGTCACCTAGGCCGCGGCCGCTTGCCGCGACGAGGATCTGACGCGCGAGCGCTGCGAACTCGAACGGCGCCCCGGCGTCCTGCGCCTCCTCGAGACAGAGCCGAACGTCCTTCAGCATGTGATCGAGTTTGAACAGCGTCGTGTAATCGTGCTCGCGCATCGGCCCGGCCTTCAGGTCGAGCATCATCGAACCGCCCGCGCCGGCGGCCATCACGGTCGTGAGCGCGTCGAGGTCGATCCCAGCCCGGGCGCCGACGAGCAGCGCCTGGCCGACGGTCGCGGCATTGATCGCCGCGACCGCGTTGTTGATCAGCTTGACCATCTGACCGTGACCGAGCGGGCCCGCGTGCACGATCAGCTTGCCCATCGCCTCCAGGGCCGGGCGTGCGCGCTCGAAATCCGTCTCGGTCCCGCCGGCCATGATCGTCAGCGTCCCGTCCTCCGCGCGAGGCGACGAGCCGGTCACCGGCGCGTCGAGCATCCCGAGACCGAGGTCGGCGAGCTGGGCGGCGATCGCGCGGGTCGCCGCGGGTCCGATCGTCGAGCAGTCGATGCACAGCGCGCCGGGGCTGGCGCCGCTGGCGGCGCCATCGGGCCCGAGCAGCACGTGCTCGACCTGCGGGCCGTCGACGACCATCGTCACGATCAACTCGGCGCCCGCGGCGGCGACGGCGGGTGTCGCGGCGAGCTTTGCGCCGTGCTCTTCGGCGAAGAACTCGGCGGTCTCGCCTGTGCGGTTCCAGACGGCCAGCTCGAACCCGGCCCGGGCCAGGTTCGCGGCCATCCGAGAGCCCATGATCCCGAGACCGAGGAACGCGACGCGCATCATCCGGGACCATACCCGCCGCCGCCCGGCGTCTCGATCCTCAGCCGATCCCCGGGGCGCAGATCACCCGTCGCCTTCGCCGGCACCTCCACCCCGTTGACCAGGTTGCGGCCGGTGGCGCCCGGCTGGCCGCCGGCCGCGCCTGGTGGCGCGTGGCGCCGGCGCTCGGTGATCAGCGAGTAACGCAACGGCGCGAGCGCCTCCAGCTCGCGCACCACGCCGTCGCCGCCGCGATGCGTCCCGGCGCCGCCCGAGGAGCGGCGCAGCTCGTAGCGGACGGCGCGCAGTGGAAACTCGAGTTCGAGCGCCTCGATCGGCGTGTTGAGCGTGTTGCTCATCGCGACGTGGACGCCGCTGGGGCCATCGGCGTCGGGGCACGCGCCCTGGCCGCCGCCGAGCGTCTCGTAGTACACGACGTCTTCGTTTCCGAGGGTCAGGTTGTTCATCGTCCCCTGCCCGAGTGCCCTGCCGAACGCCTTCAGCACCACGTCGGCGACGCGCGAGGAGGTCTCGACGTTGCCGCCGGCGACCGCGGCGGGAGCGCGCGCGTTCAGCAGGCAGCCCTCCGGCGCGATCACCTCGATCGGCCGGTAGGCGCCGGCGCTCGGCGGGATGTCGGGGTCGGTGAGCACGCGGACCGCGAAGTAGCAGGCCGAGCGGGTGACGGCCAGCGGGCAGTTGAGGTTGCCCTCGTGCTGGGGCGCGGTGCCGGTGAAATCGAGCGTCAGGCGGTCACCGGCAATCGTCGCGTCCAAGGCGATCTCCAGGTCGCTCGTGGCGCCTTCGAGGACATCGTGCGCGGTGAGGACCCCGTCGTCGAGCTCGGTTAGGCACGCACGCGTGCGGCGTTCGGCGTAATCGAGCACGGCCGCGAATGCGTCGCTCAGGGTGGCCGGGTCGCGGAGCTCCGCCAAGCGGTTCGCGCCCGCGCGGCCCGCTGCCAGCTGCGCGCGCAGGTCCGCCCGGCGTTGGTCGGGGCGTCGCATCCGAGAGCTGAGCTCGTCGATCGCGCGCTCGTCGAGCACCCGTGGCTCGATCACGACGCCCTCGTCGGCGAGCGTCCTCGAGTCGGCTGGCATCGAGCCCGGCGTCGGGCCACCGACATCGGCGTGGTGCGCGCGGTTGGCGGCGAAGCCGATTAGCTCATCGCCGCCGCTGGCGAAAACCGGCGTGATGACGGTGATGTCGGGCAGGTGGGTGCCGCCGCGGTAGGGGTCGTTGAGGATCCAGCTGACGCCCGGCCGGTGGTCCTGGCTGAGCACCGCCGCGACCGCGGCCGGCATCGCCCCGAGGTGGACCGGGATGTGCTCGGCCTGCATCACCATCTCGCCACGCGGGTCGAACAACGCGGTTGAGGCATCGCGGCGCTCCTTGATGTTCGGTGAGTGCGCGGAGCGGATCAGGACGGCGCCCATCTCCTCACAGATTGCCCGCAGCGCGCCGGATATGACCTGGAGCTCGACCGGATCGATCATCTCGTCATCCGGATCGTGCCCTGGTCATCGAGGCGAGCGCTCCAGCCATCCGGGACGAACACCGTCGACTCGGGCAGCGACACCACCGGTCCCGCGATCGGTTCGGGTTCGGTCGTTTCGAGCTCCACCTGCGCGCCGGCGACCGTCGCCGTCACGCGGACGGTGACCAGTTCGAGTTCACCGTCCGGGTCGCGGTAGCCGTAGCGCTCCTCGTGGATCGCCTCAAACGCCTCGCGCAGGCTTCCCCGTTGCACTCTGACCGGGAGCTCGAATGCCTGGCCGCGGTAACGGAGCTCGTACGTCGTCTGCAGGTCTGCGTCGGCCTCGCCGAGCGCCTCCCGGGCGCGCTCGCCGAGCTCCGCGACGACCCCGTCGATCGCCGGGTCGTCGACCGCCAGCATCACGGTCCGCTGAGCATCACGACGCCGCGGCGAGATCACGAGCCCGAGCGCCGCGAGTACTCCTGACGCGCGCGGGCAGAGGACCGTGTCGATGCCGAGCTCCTCGGCGATCGCCGCGGCGTGAAGTCCGCCCGCGCCGCCGAAGGCGAGCAGTGCGTAGCGGCGGGGATCGATGCCCCGCTCGACGGTCACGACGCGCAGCGCCCGAACCATCTCCGCGTTCGCAACCCGGACGATCCCCTCGGCGCATTCGCGCGCGTCGAGCTCGAGTTCCGCGGCGAGCGCGCCAATCGCGCGCTCCGCGGCGGCCGTGTCCAGGGTCACGCCGCCGGCCAGCCGCTCGACGCGACCGAGCAGCACGTTCGCATCCGTCACGGTCGGCTCGGTGCCGCCGCGGCCGTAGCAGGCGGGACCGGGGTCGGCACCCGCGGATCGCGGCCCGACCCGGAGAGCGCCACCGGGGTCGCGCCACGCGATCGAACCGCCTCCGGCGCCGACCGTGTGCACCGCCAGCATCGGCAGCGCCAGCGGCCGCCCTGCGACCTCGCCTGCGCCGCGCTCCTGCACGGCGCCGTCGTCGACCACGCACACGTCGCAGGAGGTGCCGCCCATGTCGAAGCACAGCGCGTCCGGGACGCCCGCCTGGCGGGCCACGAATGCCGCCCCGGCGGCGCCCCCGGCCGGCCCGGACAGCACGGTCCAGGCGGCGTGGCCGGCGGCCGCGCCGGCGTCGATCAGTCCGCCGTTGGACTGCATCACGGCCGGCTCGGGGATTCCATGCTCGCGCGTGCGGTCGACGAGCGCACGCAGGTAGCGGCTCAGCAGCGGCGACAGTGCAGCGTCGACCTCGGTGGTGGCGGCGCGCTCGTACTCCCGGAACGTCCCTACCACCTCATGCGAGAGCGACACATGGACATCGGGGGCCGCTTGCGCCAGTGCCTCGCCGATCGCCAGCTCGTGCTCAGGGTGGGCGTAGGAGTGCAACAGCACGACCGCGACGGCCTCGACGGGCTCGTGACCGAGGTTTCCGCCGCGATCCGGCGGAAAGCTCAGGCGCGCCACCTGGTTGGCGAGCCAGCCAGCTGCATCATCCCCCAGGGGTAAGAGCCTGCCGGTGGGTGACATTCGCTCCCTTGCGCCGAAGCGCAGCTCATCGGGTACGAGCGGGGCCGGCCTCGTCGCGCACAGCCGGTAGAGATCGGCGCGGTCCTGGCGACCCAGCGCGACGATGTCGGTGAACCCCTCGGTCGCGATCAGCGCCGTGCGCGCCCCCTTGCCCTCGAGCAGCGCGTTCGTCGCGACCGTCATCCCGTGGCAGAAGCTCGCGATCTCCTGCGGCAGCCGGCCGGCCCGCTCCAGCGCGGCGTTGATAGCGGCGATCACGCCCTCGGACTGATCGTGCGGCGTCGTGGGCGCCTTGGCGGTGACGATGCGCCCATCGAACGCCAGCACCGCGTCCGTGAAGGTCCCGCCGACGTCGACACCCAGCAGCATCGGGTCGGGACGTTATTGGTGTTCGGGCGCGCACACGCGCCCAGCCTTCGCCACCGCTAGGCCGCGAGGGCCTCCTCGAGCTCCTCGGTGTCGGCGAGGTGCTGGTGCGACGGGCAATAGCCGTTGTGCGGGAGCGGCATCCGCTGGCAGGGCGTGCCCTTGCGTGTGCTCGCGCGGCACTGGAGCGGGTTGCCGTATATGTCGTAGCCGTTCTGCGGCTGGCGGCGCAGGAACTCGTCGGCGCACTCGAGGTAGCACTCGATCACGCGAAGCACGCGCGGCTGCGTCGACATCGGGAAGTACGCCCGGATGTCGTTGAACAGCGTCCGCGCTGGTCGCGCGAAGTAGTGGCGGTCCGTCGCGAGGCGCTCGACGGCGGCCTCGCAGGCCCGAAGGACCCGCTCGTGGTTGCCGTGTGAACACAACGCGTGGGGATCTTCAATGATCTCGCATGCGAGCTCTCTGTAGATCGCTCGGCTAAACCGGTACATGCAGACATGCTCCTTTCGGCTTTCCCGGCCGGGCGCCATCCTCTCCAAGCGACGCGAGTATCGCGCCGACTTGTGAAGGCGGGCCGACGCGGGGTGTTAACCCCGCGTTAAGCGGAAACCTGGCTTAACGCCAATAAGCGAGGTCTGCTTCGGTGTTCTTGGTCACCGTCACGTGCCGCGAATCAAGCTCGACGTCGCGGTCGGGAAAGTCACGGCGCTGGTGGGCGCCGCGGCTCTCGTTGCGTGCGAGCGCCGATTCAGCGATCAACCGCGCGAGCGGATAGGGGTCCCGCGCCAGTTGCTCGAGTCCCTCGCGGTCCCGTTCGAGACCGGCGAGCCGCCACAGCGCCTCGCGCGTCTCGGCGGTCAACGCCGGCGGCCGGTCTGGGAGTTTGCCCGGGGCGTGGGAAGCACCGCCAGCGGGCGGCCCCGCGGCGGCCGCGAGCGCCGCCCGGCGACCGAACACGAAGCACTCGGTGAGCGAGTTCGACGCGAGGCGATTCGCGCCGTGAATCCCCGTGCATGAGCACTCGCCGACTGCATACAGGCCGGGGAGCGTCGCGCGCCCGTCAAGATCGGTCGCGACCCCGCCCATCATGTAGTGCGCAGCCGGGGCGACCGGGACCAGCTCGCGCTCGGGGTCGATCCCGGCCCGCCGCAGCGCCGTGACGACGTTCGGGAACAGCGCCGGGTCGACGTCGCGCATGTCGAGGTCGACCGCCGGCGCATCCGTCGCGAGCATCTCGCGCTGGATTGCGCGCGCGACCTCGTCGCGGGGCGCGAGCTCGTCGACGAACCGCTCGCCGTTGCGGTCAAGGAGCCGCGCGCCCTCGCCGCGGATCGCCTCGGTGACGAGGAAGCCGTCGGCGCCGTTGGCCGCGTCCGCGACCGCGGTCGGGTGGAACTGGAGCATCTCGAGGTCGGCGAGCGCCGCGCCGGCCTCATACGCCAGCAGAAGTCCAGACCCCTGCGCGCCGGCGGGGTTCGTCGTCCGCGACCACAGCGCGGCGGCGCCGCCCGTCGCGAGCACGACCGCGGCGGCGGTCAGGTACTCGTCGCCATCGAGTCGGATGCCGGTGGCGACACCGTCGGTGGTGAGGATCGCGGTCGCGCGGCGGCCCTCGACCACCTCGATCCGCTCGTCCTGGGCGACCAATGCCGACAGCTGCCGGATCAGGCGCCGGCCGGTGGCGGCGCCCCCTGCGTGGACGATCCGGCGGGCCGAATGACCGCCCTCGAGTCCGAGCGCGAGCCGGCCGTTGCGGTCCGCGTCGAAATGGAGGCCGAGCGCGGTCAGGTCCTCCACCGCGAGCGGCGCCTCAGTGCACAGGATCCGCGCCGCCGACTCGCGCGTCATGTCGCGACCGGCGGCGATCGTGTCTTTGAAATGCAGCTCCGGGTCGTCGTCCTGCGCGAGCGCCGCGGCGAGGCCGCCTTGGGCCCAGTAACTCGAGGATTCCGCCAGCGGCGTGGCCGAGATCATGCTCACGCGCGCGCCCTCGCGAGCGGCGGTCAACGCGACGTACAGACCGGCAGCGCCGGCGCCGACGACCACGACTTGGGTGTGGCGCTCGAACAACGGCTCGATACGGTACTCGCGATGGCCGGCGAGCCCGTGTTCGTGTCTCACCCCTCGTCGCTCGAGCACGACACCGGCGGGCACCCAGAGCAGCCCGCGCGGATCGTCGCGATCGAGCGCGAGCTCGACGCTCGCGGCTGGTTCGGCTTCTCTCGGGTCGCCTCGCCTGAGGTCGAGATGGGGACGCTTGAAGCCGTGCATCCGCCGTCGCACGTCCTCGCCATTGCCGCGCTTGCCGCGCGCGGTGGGGGGCACATCGACATGGACACGGTCGCCTCGGCCGGTTCGTACGAGGCGGCACTGCACGCCGCCGGCGGCGCTGTACAGCTGGTCGACCTGCTGCTCGAGGGGTCGGCCCCGTGCGGGTTCAGCGCTCACCGGCCGCCCGGGCACCACGCGCTCCCTTCTCGCGCGATGGGCTTCTGCCTGTTCAACAACGTGGCCGTGGCGGCGCGGCACGCACTCGCGGCACGGGGCCTTCGGCGCGTGATGATCGTCGACTGGGACGTCCATCACGGGAACGGGACGAACGACATCTTCTACGAGTCCCCAGAGGTGCTGTTCGTCTCGATCCACCAGTCGCCGCTGTACCCCGGGAGCGGTGCCGCGTCGGAGTTGGGCAGGGGAGAGGGGTTGGGGTTCACGGTCAACCTGCCCGTGCCGCCGGGCTCGGGGGACGACGAATTCGTCGGGCTCGTGGATGGCCTGGCCGTCCCGCTCGCGCGGGCCTTCGAGCCGCAGCTGCTCCTGATCTCCGCCGGGTACGACGCGCACGCGGACGACCCGTTGGCGGACTGCCGCGTCAGCGAGGCCGGGTACGCCGCGATGACGTCCGCGCTGCTGGCCGTCGGCTCCGAGCTCGGGGCGCCGGTCGGGGCGGTGCTCGAGGGCGGCTACGCCCTTGGGGCGCTGGCGCGGTCAGTGGCTGCGACGATGGAGGTGATGGCGGGCGCCGGCGGCGGCCACGCCGAAGGCACGCACGCGACGCGGCTCGTGGCGGACGCACGCGCGCGGGTTGCGCGCTACTGGCCGACGCTCGGGTGACCGCGATTGGTGTCGGTTAACTGGCGGAATCCGCCAGTTAACGGACAGGGATCAGCCGCCGCCGGGGCGGCCGACGAGGCGCGGGTGGGCCGTGGCCTGGCCGAGCGCGATCAGGTGCGTGGCGGCGGCCAGCGCCTGCGGGCGGGACGGGTAGCGCCCTGAGAACACGACCCAGTAGCCGGGCGCGAGGTGCGGATGTTCGCTGGAGTCGAGCACGCCCACCTGGATGCCGGCGCCTGCGACCCGGGCGGCGTCCGCGTAGGCGACCGATTGGCTGTGACTCGAGGCGATCACGACCGTCCAGCCGGGGAGTCCCGTCGGCCAGGTCGCGACGCCGGCGGGGATTGCCAGCGGCGCGGCCGTGGTCCCGGTCGATGTCGTGTTGGCGCGGGTCCGGGAGCCGGCTGTCGTGGACGTCGTCGCGGTGGTGGATGTCGCCGGGGTCGTCGGCGTGGCCGCTGCCGGAGACGTAGCCGATGGGGTCACGGTCGCTGCCGCGACGCCGGCGGCCGGCTGCCGGTTCGCGTCGTTTGTGAGCGCGATCAGCGCCACCACGAACCCGCCCAGGGCGACCGCCACGACGACCGCGATCACGGCCACCGACACCCGCCAGTCGGGTGCGCGGTGGATCAGCGTTCGAGCGCCGCCACACTCGAGGCACCACTCCTGGTCGTCAGCCAGCTCGGCGCCGCATTGGGCGCACAGCGTGTCGGCCGGGTCCCGAGCCGGGGCCGACGGCGCGGGCTTCGTGGCGCTCATGCGCGCGGGTCTTCCATGACCGGGTCGTCCGCGGCCGGGTCGTCCTCGGCCGCGCCGGTGAGCGTCTCGCCGCACGTTGAGCAAAACCGGTCTGCGCTTCCGTGGACGGCACCGCATTCGGGGCATGCTCCGCCGATGCCCGCCTCGCGAAGCTCCCGCAGCGACTGCTGACCGTCGAGCGCCAGCTCGAGCGCGCGCAGCTCGCGATCGGTGTTCGCAGCCCACTCGACCTTCCGCTTGATCAGATCTGGGCGCTCGCGCCCGAAGCGGTGTAGCTCGAGCACGAAGCCGCCGATGTCGCGCAACTGCACCTCTCGCAGTCGGCGCAGGTAGCGGGCGCGCCGGCGCAGGCGCCCTCGTTCGAACGGCCCTGGGCTATCGAGAGCGGGCGTCGGGGTTGGCCGGGTGGCAGGGCGAGGCGGCGCGGCGGCGGGGCGGGGCGGCGCGGGGGCGACCGGGGCGGGGATTGGGACGGGTCGCGGCGCGACCGGCGGCGCCTCGCGTGGCGGCGCGAACCACGTCGTATCGAAGGGGTCGGGCTCGCGCTCGGGCCCGGGTTCCCGCGCCGGCGCCTCGGGTTCCACGATCGCCGCGGGTTCGGGTTCGGGTTCGGGTTCGGGTTCGGGCTCCGGCTCGGGCTCCGGCGGCGGCTCGGGCTCCGGCGGCGGCTCGGGCTCCGGCGGCGGCCCGGGCTCGGGCTCGGGTTCCTGCGGCGGGGCCTCGGGTTCCACGACCGTCTCGGGCTCGACGACCGTCTCGGGCGCCGTTCGGCGCTCGTCGCGGATCCAGGCTTCAATCGCGGCCGAGGCGGCCGTGGCGGCGGCCGCGGCCTCGGCCTCCTCGACGATCCGGACGTGCGCGTTGCCGTTGACGTCCTCCGGGACCGGCTCGACGGCCTGTTCGAGGTCGGGATCCGGGCCGCTGAGGGACGCGCCGGCGGCGTACTGCGGTGGGGGGCCCAGACGGCTGCTCGCGGACGCGCGGCGCCGGCGGGCAATGCTTTCTAACAAGCCGCTCATGATGCTCTAGGCACGGGCGAGTATAGGCGCCCGTCCGTGGCGTTAGCCCTGCTCAGAACGGGGTCGCGCACGTTGCTCACGCGCCCGCGAGCGCCCGCCACGCCGCGACCACGCGCGTGGCCATCCGCTCGGCCGAGAACAGCTCAGCGCGGGAGCGACCCGCGATCCGGGGGTCCGGCGCCGATAGATGTGGCTCGAGCGCGGCAGACCAGGTGGCGAGGTCGAACGGGCCGCAATACGCGCCCGCGACGCCGTGAAGCACCTCGGGCGCGATCCCGACCGGCGTCGCGAGCACCGGCACGTCGCACGCCAGCGCCTCCAGCACGGCGAGACCGAACCCCTCCCGGTCCGAAGGCACGAGCACGGCGTTTGCGGCGTTGACCCGCAGCGGCACCTCCGTCGGGTCGATCGCGCCGAGCGTCAGCAGGGGGATATCGCCGGCGAGCAGTTGGGCGAGGTCGTGGCGCTTCTCGGGCCGCGCCGGGTCGGCGGGGAACAGGAGCACCGGCGCCTCCGGGTCCAGTCCGAGGGCGGTCCTCGCCTCGGCGCGAGGGATCGGGTTGAAGCGGCCCGTGTCAACGCCGCACGGGAGCACCGCGACCGCGCCCCTCACCGCCCACGCCGGCACCTGATGCGACAACGGCTCCGACACCGTCGCGACCAGATCGCAGGTGCGGAGCCCCGCGAGCGTGATCGCGCGTGACCGTGGGTGCGTGAGATCGGTGCCGTGCAGAGTGACCGCGTGCGCGGAGGCACGGGCCATCAGCGCCGGCCAGGCGGTCAGGCCGAAGTGGGCGTGAACGATGTCGAACCGGGCGCGGCCGAACCGCCGCCGGAGCGCCGCTGCGGCGCGCGGATAGGCGGACGCGCCGCCGGTCGCGAACGCGAACAGCTCGAGCTCGATCCCGGGCACCCGCCGCAGCGCCTCCACCTGGTCGCGCACGAAGCTCCCCCGCGCGGGAGCGGCAGCGTTCGGGTACATGTTGGTGACGATCAGCGCGCGCATCGGCCGATCGAGCGTATCCAGCGCCGAGCCGCCGTCACGTCGCTGTGTCACGATCTCACGCGATGTCCGCGCGCTCGGAGCAGCCTGTCGCCGTGTTCGACTCCGGGGTCGGGGGACTGACGGTGCTGCACGAGCTGCTGGTGTCGCTACCGACCGAGGACTACGTCTATCTGGGCGACACGGCGCGCTTCCCGTATGGCGATCGGACGCAGGAGGAGCTGCGCGCGTTCGCGCTCGAGATCGCCGAGCACCTGCTCGAGAGCGGCGCGAAGCTGATCGTCGTCGCGTGCAACGCCGCGAGCTCGACGGCACTGCTGACGCTCGAGCGACACCTCGAGGCGACCGGCCGCGACGTCGACGTGATCGGCGTGGTGGCGCCGGCGACGCAGCTCGCGGTGGCCGGCAGCCGGACGGGGCGGATCGGGTTGCTCGCGACGCCGGCCACGGTCGCGAGCGGGGCGTACGAGCGGGCGGTGCGTGCCGCCGACGCACACGTCCACCTCGAAAGCGTCGCGTGTGCGGATCTGGCGCCGATCATCCAGGGCGGGTTCCCGTTCGACCAGCATGTCGTGGAGACGGTTCGCTCGTACTGCGCCCCGCTTCGCGAAGCCGATGTCGACACCGTCATCCTGGGCTGCACGCACTATCCACTGGTGGCGCCGATGCTCCAGCGCACGCTCGGCCGTGGCGTCACGCTCGTGACCTCCGGCGCCGGGGTCGCGCGCAGCGTCGAGCGCGCGCTCGCCGCGCGCGGCCTGCAGAATCCACGGGACGGCGAGGGTGACTACCGGTTTCAGTGCACCGCCGACGTCGAGACGTTCAAGGCGCTCGGGATGCGGTTTCTGCAGATGCCACTCGATGGGGTGGTCCACATCGATCTCGAGGCTAAGGTGACCGCATGACCCCAAAGCGAAGCTACGACCGCGAACCCGACCAGCTGCGACCGATCACGATCGAGCCCGGGTTCGTTCGCACGGCGACCGGTTCGGCACTGATCTCGGCCGGTGAGACGCGAGTGATCTGCACCGCGTCGGTGCAGGAGAGCGTGCCGCGCTGGATGGCCGGCTCGGGCCGCGGCTGGGTCACTGCCGAGTACGGGATGCTCCCCGCCTCGACGGGGGACCGCAAGCAGCGCGACGTCACGAAGGGGCGGCTCGACGGGCGCTCGGTCGAGATCCAGCGGCTGATCGGGCGATCGCTGCGCGGCGTCGTCGACTTCACCGCGCTCGGCGAGCGGACCGTGTACGTCGACTGCGACGTGCTCCAGGCCGACGGCGGCACGCGGTGCGCCGCGATCACCGGCGGCATGGTGGCGCTGTCGCTCGCGTGCGAGCGGTTGATCGCCGACGGCAAGCTCACGAAGGTGCCGCTCACGGGGACTGTCGCAGCGGTCTCGTGCGGAATCGTCGGGGGCGTGCCGCTGCTCGACCTCGACTACTCGGAGGATTCGACCGCCGAGGTGGATGCGAACGTCGTCATGACCGGCGATGGCGGGTTGGTCGAGGTTCAGGCCACGGCGGAGCGCACGCCTCTCTCCCGCGCGCATCTCGACGACCTGCTGGCGCTCGCCGCGGTCGGAATCGAGGCGCTTCGCTCGGCCCAGGACGAGGCGGTCGCGCCGGCGTCGCGGTAGGCAGGGTTCCTCGTGCCGGCACTCGTGCTCGCTACCCGGAACCCGCACAAGCTGAGGGAGTTCGAGCGGTTGCTCGCGCCCGCGGGAATCACCGTCGAACCGCTGCCCGAAGGGATCGAGCTACCGCCCGAGGATGGCGAGAGATTCGCCGAGAACGCGCTGCCGAAGGCGCGCACGGCCGCCACGGCCACCGGCCGGCCGACGATCGCCGACGACTCCGGGATCGAGGCGGCGGCGCTCGACGGCGCCCCCGGTGTCCGCTCCGCTCGATTCGCCGGCGACGGCGCCACCGACGAGCAGAACCTGGTCAAGCTGATCGGAGCGGCGCCGGTCGGGAGTGGGCTGCGATACGTCTGCGTGCTGGCGTACGTCGACCCGGGCGCCGGGGTCGTGCGGTTCTTCGAGGGCGTCTGCGACGGCCATATGGCCGATCGGCGCCGGGGGGAAGGCGGGTTCGGCTACGACCCGGTGTTCGTTCCGGAGGGCGAGCCGGCCGGCCGGACGATGGCCGAACTCTCAGACGCCGAGAAGGATTCGATCAGCCATCGGGGCCGGGCGGCGCGGGGGCTGGTGGCCTGGCTCGAGAGCGGGATGGAGGAGGCGTGAGCATTCGCGCTGGGGCTACGCCGCGGTTGCTAGAGGAGATTGATCCCTGCCGCGAGCGCGACCGCGAGCGTCACCCCGGCGTAGCCGTAATACCCCTGGAGCGCGAGCACCACGACGGTGATGAACAGCACGCCGGCTGTCGCCAGCCAAGCGATTCGGGCTAGGTCCACGGGCCTATTCTCGTTGTTCATCCGGCGCCGCGGCCATCAGCTCGACGAGATTCGCGGCGGGGTCGCGGACATATGCGCGCGGGGCACCCCAATGTTGGCGGCGCGGCTCCACCTCGAAGCCTGCCTGCCGCAACCGCTCCAGGGTCGCTTCATAGCCGTCCAGGACAAACGCAACATGGCCCTGTTCGGGGCGTGCATCGTCGCTCGGCATCAGGTGGATCTGAGCGCCGGAGGGACACGCGGCGGCAGCATTGGGGCGCGCGAGCCACACCGCCCGTCCGGCCACGGATGGCGGCACCGCGACCGGTTCGAAGCCCAAGATCGCGTAGAACCGCACGCAGGAGTCAAGCTGGGCGGGCGAAATCTGCCTTGTGACGTGCTGGATCATCGTCGCGGATTACCGCAAATTGCGGGAATAAGAAGCGAGGCTTCCCGCAGCGTGGTCCTGGACTGGAGAGAATGGCCGTCGATGGGGCCACGCGTTGCGAACACGTCCGCCCCTGATGTTAGCTTCGATAATTCCTACCACCTTCAAGGAGGGATCTAGTGACGAAGTCCGAGTTTGTCGACCAGGTCGCTGATCGCGCCGGGTTGAGCAAGAAGGACGCCGGAGACGCCGTCGATGCAGTCCTGGAGACCATCGAGAGCGCGCTCAAGCGCGGGAGTGAGGTCGTCTTCTCCGGCTTCGGCAAGTTCAGCGTCGCTGACCGTAGTGCTCGCGAAGGCCGCAACCCAGCGACCGGAGAGAAGATCAACATCGCTGCCTCGCGGGTGCCGAAGTTCTCGGCGGGTGCCGCGCTCAAGAAGGCGGTCAAGGGGTAGCGCTGCCTCCCGCGACGGAAGCTGCTGCTTCCATTGCCCCGAGTGTGACGGCTGGGTTCGGCGACCTGCTAGCGAGCCGGGTCGCCGAGCGCGCCTCCCAGATCGTGCTCGGGCTGGATCCGGATCCGGCAAACCTGTGGCCGCGCGCCGTCGAACTCGCCGGCGGCGTCGGTCAGCCACCTGCGACGCGGGCGGCGTTCGCGGTCGCGGCGCACTGTGCGCTCGCGATCGATGCGGTCGCCGAGCACTGCGTCGCGGTCAAGCCGCAGGTCGCGTGCTTCGAACGTCTCGGGGCTCCGGGCTGGGCCGCGCTCGGAGAGGTGATCGAGCGCGCGCACGACGCCGGGTTGCTCGTGATCGCTGACGCCAAGCGCGGTGACATCGACGTCAGCGCCGCGGCGTACGCGCAGGCGTTCCTCGGCGAGACGCCCACCCACTTCGGCCCGGTGCCCGGGCTCGGCGCGGACGCGCTGACCGTCAACCCGTTGCTCGGGGCCGATTCGCTGGCGCCGTTCGTGGCCGCCGCAAGGGCCGCGGGCCGGGGGCTGTTCGTGCTCGTCCGGACCTCGAATCCGGGCGCCGCGGACGTGCAGGACGCCACGCTCGAGGAGGGTGGCGCCGTCAGCGACCGCCTGGCCAAGATCGTGTCCGACCTCGGCGCGCCGGGCGTCGGCTCCAGCGGGCTGTCTGACGTCGGCGCCGTCGTCGGCGCAACGGCGCCCGGTCGGCTCGAGTCGATGCGCGCCGCGATGCCGAACTCAGCCTTTCTGCTGCCGGGGGTCGGGGCACAGGGCGGGCGCGTCGAGGAGCTCGCGCCGGCGTTCGCACCAGGGCGCGCCGGGGGGCTCGTCTCTGCCTCGCGCGGGATCGTCGGCGCCCACCAGAAAACCGGGGGCGATCCGGCCGGCGCTGCGCGCGCCGAGGCCGCACGACTGCAGGAACTGGCCTGGAACCTCGCTGCCTAAGCGTTTTCCTAAGTCCGGGACCTCCACTTGTATGATCGCCGGGCGATGGTGGCTAGGAATAGCGCGCGCTATCTGGCGCCAGTCGCGCTCGTCGTGACGATCGCGGGCGGCTATCTGATCGTGCATCACAACCTGGCGAAGAAACCGCCGGCGGCGGCGGCGCAAGGCTCGGGCGCCCACTCCAAACGCAGGCATGGCGGCAAGTACGCGAAGACGCGCTTCTACACCGTCCGCCCGAGCGAGACGCTGACCTCGATCTCCGATTTGACCGGGGTCCCGCTGGCCACGCTCGAAGCGCTCAACCCGTCGATCAACCCGAACGCTCTGCAGACCGGCCAACGAATCAGGCTGCGGCGGTGAGCATCGGCGTGCGAGTCTGGCTCCGTCGGTTGGCGTCGGCGGTGGTGGTGCTGGCGGTCCTCGCGTTCGCGCCTGCGACCCCTGCGGGCGCAGCGACGCGTCCGGGCGCAGCGACGCCTGCGCTGAGCGTTCGCGCCGCTGCCCTCGTCGTGCAGGGCACGGGCCAGACGTTGTACGGCTCCCAACAGTCCGCGGAGCTTCCGATCGCGAGCACGACGAAGCTGATGACGGCTCTGATCACGCTCGAGCATGTCAGCCACCTGGGCGAGATGTTCGTGGCACCGAACTACTACGCGTCCTCGGTCGACTCGCAGATCGGGCTCCGCCCAGGGGAGCGGATGAGCGTCCACGATCTCCTGCTCGCGCTGATGCTGCCAAGCGCGGATGACGCGGCCGAGGATCTCGCGTACAACGTCGGCGATGGCTCGGTCGCGCGGTTCGTCGGGATGATGAATGCGCGCGCGAGGCAGCTCGGGCTGACCCACACGCACTACTCGACTCCGATCGGTCTCGACACGCCGGGCAACTACTCGAGCGCGTCCGACCTCGTGAAGCTCGCCAGCTACGAGCTCGAGCACAACCGCTTCTTCCGCCACATCGTCTCGCTGCCCAACGCGACGCTGGACACCGGGCCAGTGCACTACGTCGTCAACCGCAACGACCTGGTTGCCAAGTACCCGTGGATCAACGGCGTCAAGACCGGCCATACATCCGGCGCCGGATACGTGCTCGTCGGCTCGGCGACGCGGAACGGGATGACGCTCCTGAGTGCGGTGCTCGGGACCAGCAGCGAGGCGTCGCGGGACGCCAACACGCTCGCACTGCTCGACTACGGGTTCGCGAACTTTCACGTTGCCACTCCGGTGCACGCCGGTGACGTCCTTGCGCGGCCGACGGTTCGTGATCGCCCCGGCTTCCGAG
This sequence comes from uncultured Solirubrobacteraceae bacterium, assembly GCA_963712675.1. Taxonomy (GTDB): domain Bacteria; phylum Actinomycetota; class Thermoleophilia; order Solirubrobacterales; family Solirubrobacteraceae; genus Palsa-465. The sequence goes on along the minus strand of CAVQJF010000003.1, from coordinate 26,187 downwards.
CCGAGGTGGTCGCCGCGTCAGGGTTCAGCCGCGTGCTCGCGAACGGCACCAGGGTGACGGTCCGCGTCGTCGTTCCGCACCAGCTGACCGGGCCGCTCAAGCGCCACGCCGTGGTCGGGTACGCGCTCGTGTACGCAGGTCGCCGCGCGATCGACCGGATCGAGGTGCTGCTCGCCCACCGACTGGCCGCTGTCAGCGTCCTAACGATCGCGGCCCGATTCATCACCCGACCGTTTACGCTGTTAGCCGTGCTCGCGCTGCTCGGGCTGGCAGCCACTCTGATCGTCCGCCGCCGCGGGCATACACGGGCCTTGGCCGCGTCTCGATGATTCTCACCGTCACCCTCAACGCGGCGCTCGACAAGACGCTCGAGGTGCCGAACTTCAAGCCGGGGCGCCGCCACCGGACGGTCGATCAGACGACGATGCCGGGCGGCAAGGGCGTCAACATCGCGCGCGCGATCAAGCGCCTCGGGCAGCCGGTGATCGCGACCGGGCTGGCCGGCGGCGCGACGGGCACGCGAATCGTCGACGCGCTGACCGAGGAGTCGATTCTCAACTCGTTCGTTCGGATCCGCGAGGAGTCGCGGACCAACACGGCGGTCCTAGACCCGACCAACGGGCAGCACACCGAGATCAACGAACGCGGGCCGTCGATCTCTGCGCAGGAACTCGAGCTGTTCCGCGACAAGCTTCTCTACCTCGCACAGGGCGCGAGCATGTGCGTGTTCGCGGGCAGCCTGCCGCGCGGTGTCGACGCGGGTGTCTACGGGGAGCTGATCCGCGAGGTCCGCAAGCTCGGCGTGGTGACGATGATCGACACCGACGGCGACCCGTTGCGACTCTCCGTGCGGGCCGAGCCCGATGTCGTGTCCCCGAACGAACTTGAAGCGGAGGAGCTGGTCGGGCACGAGTTCAACGACGTCGACGACCGCGCCGAGGCGGTGCTCGAGATGACGCGGCTAGGCGCGCGCGAGGCGATCATGACCGTGCCTGACGGCTGCTACGCGTGCGTGCTCGAGGACGGCGTCCCGGCGGTTCACCGCGTCCGGGTGGAGGAGCAGGAGGCGCGCTCCTCGATCGGATCGGGCGATGCGTTCCTGGCCGGCTACGTCGCGGCTCGGTACATGGGCCAGTCGGGCGTCGACTGCATGCGGTTCGCGGTCGCCTGCGGCGCTGAGTCGACCCAGCACTTCGGAGCCGGGATCCTCGATCCGGCGCGGGTAGAGCGGCTCGTCGGGGAAGTCGCGTCGGAGCGGCTGGAGCTGCGGGCGGAGATCAGCTGAGCGGCAGTTGGGGTGGGCCGGTCGTTCGATTTGTTGCGCATCGACCGGGATCATCGTCGCCGTGGCTCCAGAGGCCGCTGCTAGGATCGATCACCCGATGGTTGCCGCCTCGTTGACGTCCGCATCCCGTTCTACGCTTCCGCGATGGAAATAGAGATCGGCCGCGGCAAGAAGGCCCGAAGGGCGTATGGGTTCGACGACATTGCGATCGTTCCCTCGCGCCGGACGCGTGACCCCGACGACGTCGACATCTCCTGGACGCTCGGCCCGTACCGGTTCGAATTGCCGTTGCTGGCGGCGGCGCTCGACGGAGTTGTGTCGCCGACGACCGCGGGCGAGATCGGGAGGCTCGGAGGGCTGGCGGTGCTCAACCTCGAGGGCATCTTCTGCCGCTACGAGGACGCCGATGAGCAGCTTGACCGGATCGCCACGTTCTCGCGCGACATCGCGACCCGCGAGATGCAGGACATCTACCGCGAGCCGGTCAAGCCGGAGCTGATCGCCAAGCGGATCAAGGAGATCAAGGACCTGAGCACGCCCGAGCGGCCGATCGTCGCCGCCGCGTCGCTCACGCCGCAGAAGGTCCGGACTCACTACGAGACGGCGCTCGAGGCCGGCCTCGACATCCTCGTGATCCAGGGCACCGTCGTCTCCGCCGAGCACGTGTCGAGGGACGAATCACGGCCGCCGCTGAACCTCAAGGAGTTCATCCGCGAGCTCGCGCCGATCCCGATCATCGTCGGCGGCTGCGCGTCCTACCACACGGGTCTTCACCTGATGCGCACCGGTGCGGCCGGCGTGCTCGTGGGCGTCGGCCCCGGGGCGATCTGCACCACGCGCGGTGTGCTCGGGATCGGCGTCCCGCAGGCGACGGCGATCGCGGACGTCGCAGCGGCCCGGTCGCAGCACATGCTTGAGACCGGCGACCTCGTCCGGGTGATCGCCGACGGCGGGATGCGCAACGGCGGCGACATCGCGAAGGCGGTCGCGTGTGGCGCCGACGCGGTGATGCTCGGGTCCGCGCTCGCGCGGGCCTACGAGTCCCCCGGCCGCGGCTACAACTGGGGGATGGCGACTTTCCATCCGACGCTGCCGCGCGGAACCCGTGTCGCGACGAGCCAGAACGGCTCCCTCGAGGAGATCATCAAGGGCCCCGCGCGCGAGAACGATGGAACCTTCAATCTGATCGGCGGGCTGCGCACCTCGATGGCCACCTGCGGATACCGCGACATCGCCGAGTTCCAGCGCGCCGAGCTGATGGTCGCGCCCGCGCTCCAGACGGAGGGCAAGCACCTCCAGCGCGAGCAGGGCGTGGGCATGGGCGCCAAAGCAGCAGCCGTTGGTGTCGCCGACTGAAGCGCCGGCATCGCCGGCCGTCGAGGCGAGTCGGCCGGGCGCACGGCCAGTCGACGCTCAGTCGGATGAGTCGGTGGTCGTCCTTGACTATGGCGGTCAGTACTCGCAGCTGATCGCGCGGCGGGTGCGCGAGTGCGGTGTGTTCTCGGAGTTGCTGCCCCACCACGTCGGAGCTGAGGAGGTTGCGCGGCGCCGGCCGAAGGGCGTGATCCTGTCAGGCGGGCCCGCGTCGGTGTACGCCGACGGCGCGCCGGCGCTCGACCCTGAATTGCTCGAGCTCGGGGTCCCGGTGCTGGGGATCTGTTACGGGATGCAGCTGCTCGCGCGCGAGCTCGGCGGCCGCGTCGAGGGCGCCGAGGTCGGCGAGTTCGGGCGCTCGCAGCTGACCGTGCGAGCGCACGGGCGGCTCCTCGCCGACACGCCCGACCAGCAGTCGTGCTGGATGTCGCACCGCGACACGGTGTTCGCGCCGCCGCCCGGGTTTGAGGCGCTGGCGGCATCGACGGCGTCGCCGGTGGCGGCGTTCGAGTCGGTGCAGCGCGGCGTGTACGGGATCCAGTTCCACCCGGAGGTGGTCCACACCCCCTACGGCCAGCAGGTCCTGACCAACTTCCTCGAGGATGTGTGCGGCTGCGAGCGCTCTTGGAGCGCGCGGTCGGTGATCGACGACCAGATCGAGCGGATCCGCGCGCAGGTCGGCGACGGCCGCGCGATCTGCGGCCTGTCGGGCGGGGTCGACTCGAGCGTCGCGGCGCTGCTCGTGCACCGCGCGATCGGCGACCGGCTGACGTGCGTGTTCGTCGACCACGGGCTGATGCGCAAGAACGAGGGTGAGCAGGTGATCGCGGCGTTCCGGGACTACTTCAAGGTGCCGCTGGTAGCGGTGGACGCCGAGCAGCGCTTCCTGGCGCGGCTTGCCGGCGTGACCGAGCCGGAGGAGAAGCGCAAGCGGATCGGCGCCGAGTTCATCCGAGTGTTCGAGGAGGAGGCGGCGAAGCTCGAGGACGTGTCGTTCCTCGTCCAGGGCACGCTGTACTCGGACGTGATCGAGTCCGGCGGCGGCACCGGCACGGCGACGATCAAGTCCCACCACAACGTCGGCGGGCTGCCCGACGATCTTCAGTTCTCGCTCGTCGAACCGCTGCGCTCGCTGTTCAAGGACGAGGTGCGGGCGGTCGGCGCCGAGCTCGGACTCCCCGAGCGGCTCGTGTGGCGCCAGCCGTTCCCCGGGCCGGGCCTCGCGATCAGGATCGTCGGCGGCGAGGCGACCCGCGAGCGGCTCGAGATCCTCCGCGAAGCGGACGCGATCCTCCAGGAGGAGATCCGCGCCGCCGGCCTTTACCGGGAGCTGTGGCAGTCGTTCTGCGTCCTGCCGGACATCCGCACGGTCGGGGTGCAGGGCGACGAGCGGACCTACGCCAGCGTGATCGTGATCCGCGCCGTGACCAGCGACGACGCGATGACGGCCGACTGGGCGCGGCTTCCCTACGACCTGCTCGAGCAGATCGCCAGTCGCATCATCAATGAGATACGTGGCGTCGGCCGCGTCGTGCTCGACATCACGAGCAAGCCGCCGGGCACGATCGAGTGGGAATAAGCCACCGCCGGCAGCTCGGAAACCGGGCTCCGAGAGCGTAAGCGACGGCTCCGGCAGCCGCCGCTATCATTGCCGCGTGCCGCGCGCGGGACAGTCGCGCGGCTTTGTGCATGCCATGAAGACCTACGTCGCCAAACCCACAGACCGCGAACGCAACTGGCTGATCGTCGACGCCTCCGGGCAAACGCTCGGGCGGCTCGCGACGCAGATCGCCGACGCGTTGCGCGGGAAGCGCAAGCCGACCTACACGCCGCACATCGACACGGGGGACTTCGTCGTCGTCGTCAACGCCGAGAAGATCGCCGTGACCGGCAACAAGCGGGCGGACAAGCGCTACTACCGTCACTCGGGGTATCCGGGCGGGCTCAAGTCGCGCACGCTCGAGGAGATGCTCGCGCGCCGGCCCGAAGAGGTCATCCGGCTCGCCGTCAAGGGCATGCTCCCCCGTAACCGGCTGGCGCGTAAGCAGCTGACCAAGCTGAAGGTGTACGCCGGTCCCGAGCATCCACACGCCGCCCAGCAGCCGCAAGAGATGGAGATTTTGTCGTGAGCCAAGAAGAAGAGAAGCCGCCCGGGGACGCAGACGAGGCAGACGTCTCGCCGGAGACACCGATTGCTGATGATGAGACGTCGGTTGCGTCTGAGACGGACTCGAGTGTCTCCGACGAGACGCCCGCCCCGGCTGCGTCGCCTGTCGAGGTCGAAGCGCCGGAGCCCGTGGCCGAGGCTGAGGCAGCGGCGGAGCCCGTGACGGCTGAGGAGGAGGGCGAGGAGCCCGAGCCGGTTGCTGAGGAGCCCGCGGCCGAGCCCGAGCCTGTGGCGGCTGAGGCGCCCGAGCCCGTGACCGCTGATGGCGCGGTCGTTGTGGACGACACCGAGATCGTCGAGGGTGACCTTGAGGAGGTCGAGCTGGCGCCGCGCCAGAAGCCCGAGATCCCGGGCGCGGACCTGATCCCGGACATCATTCCCGAGGGCGAGGAGTTCCTCGACGCCGAGGCGCAGGCAGCGGCCGAGGCCGAGGCGGAGGCCGCGGCTGCGCGCGAGCAGGAAGATCAGGCCGAGGCGCAGCCGATCGCCGACGCGGCGATCGATCTCGCGGCCGGCGCGCGCTACACCGCCACCGGGAAGCGCAAGACGGCGGTCGCGCGGGTGATTCTTAAGCCAGGCACGGGCGTCTACTCGATCAACGGCAAGGAGCTTGAACGGGCGTTCCCGCGCGACACGTTGCAGCGCGTGATCCGTCAGCCCCTCGAGGCGGTCGGTTACGAGTCGCGGATGGATGTGGTGGCGCGGATGCATGGCGGTGGCGTCGCGGCTCAGGCCGGGGCGTTGCGGCACGGAATCTCACGAGCGCTGCTCGAGGCCGATCCACACCTCCGTGGCGAGCTCAAGCGCCGCGGCTTCCTGACCCGTGATCCAAGGGTCAAGGAGCGCAAGAAGGCGGGCCTCAAGAAGGCTCGCAAGCGGCCGCAGTTCTCCAAGCGCTGAGCGCTCCGGCTCTCGCAGGCGGCCGTCCAAGCGCTTAGATGACCCGGGAGCTCTTCGGCACGGACGGCGTCCGCGGCCGCGCCGGGGATTTTCTGACGGCGGAACTCGCGCTCGCGCTCGCGCGGGCGGCCGTCGAGCTCCTCGAGTCAGACCGGCCGCAGGTGCTGATCATCCGCGACACGCGCGAGTCGGGCGAGATGCTCGAGTCGGCGATCGCCGCCGGTGTCACATCCGCGGGCGGTGACGCACTGCTCGGCGGGGTCCTGCCGACGCCGGCCGCTCCGTTGCTCGTGCGCCGCCACGGACTCCAGCTGGCGGCGGTGATCTCGGCCTCGCACAACCCATACGAGGACAACGGGATCAAGCTGTTCGCCGCAGACGGGTTCAAGCTGTCCGACGACACCGAGCACGGGATCGAGGCCCAACTCGGCGAGCCGCAGGCACCGCCAGCGCGGATCGGTCATGTGCGGCGGCTGCACGGTGCGCTCGAGGACTACCTCCGCGAGCTCCACACCCGGTTCGTCGGGCTCGACCTGTCGGGGCGCCGGATCCTGCTCGACTGCGCCAACGGCGCGACCTATCGCGCGGCGCCGGAGATCATGCGCCGGCTCGGGGCCGAGGTCGAGGTGCTGGCGGATGCCCCTGACGGGCGCAACATCAACGACGGCTGCGGTTCGACGCACCTCGACGGCGTCGTGGCGCGGGTTGCCGCAGGCGGCTTTGACGCCGCGTTCGCATTCGACGGCGACGGGGACCGTGTGCTGGCCGTGGATCGCAACGGCGCCGTCGTCGACGGCGACGAGCTGATCGCCCTCGCGGCCCTGCATCTGCGCACCTCCGAGCGGCTGTCCGGCAACGGCGTGGCGGTCACCGTGATGACGAACTTCGGGTTCCACACGGCGATGGCGGATGCCGGAGTGGAGGTCGCGACGACGGCGGTCGGCGACCGGTACGTGCTCGACGAGCTGCGGCGACGTGGATGGGCGCTTGGCGGTGAGCAGTCGGGGCACATCATCGATCTCGGGTTCGGACCGTCGGGCGACGGGATCGCAAGCGCGTTGCTGACGCTCGAGGCGCTCGGATCGTCCGATCTGGCCGATCGCCACGCGATGGCCAAGCTGCCGCAGCGGCTCGTCAACATCCGCGCGCCCGATCGCGAGGCGCTCGCAGCAGCGATCGGCGAAGCCGCGGTACGCGAGGCGATCGAGCGCGAGCACGAGGGCCTCAGCGGCCGTGGCCGCGTGCTCGTCCGCGCGTCCGGAACCGAGCCGTTGGTGCGCGTGATGGTGGAGGCGCCGACCGTCGAGGAGACCGATGCGGTCTGCACGCGGCTGGCCGACGTGGTGGAGCGGGCGATCGGAGCGGCGGGTGCCGAGCCCGTCGGCTAGGGTTCGCCGCATGAACCCTTCTCAACTCCTGCCCGGCATCCGCATCGCGATCGGCGGCGGCATGTGGGCGTTCCCAGAACTGACGGGCAAGGCCTTCGGCGCGAAGCTGGCGGGCAATCATGAAGCGCTGTTCCTCGGGCGGTTGTTCGGCATCCGCGACGTGGCGCTCGGCATCGGGCAGATCGCGAACAGCGGCGGCATGTGGTGGCAGCTCGGAGTCGTCTGCGACGTCGCCGACGCAGCCGCGGCAGTCATCAGCATCAAGGCCGGCGGCCCCAAGGTGACCGGAGTCCTGGCCGGCGCGACCGCGGTTGCAGCCGCCGGTCTCGGTATCGCGGCCCTCGCCGGGGGCAGCGGCAACGGATCCGAAGCCAGCTAATCCGACTCGAGTCCGAGCCGGGCGGCGGTAGCCGCCACGGCGGCGCGCGCCTCGGCCACGAGCATCTGCGCGATCTCGGCCGCGGGAGCCTCCCGCGCGAGCGCGTGCGCCTGCCCGGCCCAGAGGTTGAGCGCCTCGCCATCGCCGGCCGCGAGTGCAGCGGCCCGGATCGGCCCCGTGAGGTAGTTGACATCGGGATAGGCGGTGGGCGCTTCTGACTCGTGCTCGAGCATGAAGCGGTTGACGATCCCGCGCGCCTGCCGGCCGCTGAACGCGCGCGTGAGCGCCGTCGGGGCCTCGCGCTTGAGCGCTGCGCGGTGCGGAGGAGATGTGCCGGCCTCGGGGGACAACATCAGCGCGGTCCCGATCTGGCCGGCCGCCGCGCCGGCCGTCAGAACAGCGGCGAGTGAGGCGCCGTCCGCGATCCCGCCGGCGCCGATCAGTGGCACCGCCGTCCGCGCTGCCACCACGCGCAGCAGCGTGAGCAGCGGGAGTTGCTCACCGTGCGTGGGGTCGCTGAAGCCACCGCGATGGCCACCGGCCTCGAGCCCCTGAAGGACGAGCGCGTCAGCGCCGGCTCGCACGGCGATCTCGGCCTCCTCCGCGGTCGTGACCGTGATCCATACACCGATGCCGGCCGTCCGCAGGCCCTCGATGCTCGCGGGATCCGGGTAGCCGAACGTGAACGAGACGACCGCCGGGCGCTCGGCGAGGACCAGCTCCAGCTTTTCGTTGAAGTGGTCGTCGTCATGTCTGGGCTCGCCGGCACTGGCGCCGTATCGGGCCTCCTCGCCGTGCAGCAGGGCCGCATAGCGCGCTATCGCCTCCGCGCTCGCCTCCTCGGGCGGCGGCGGAGGGGCGAAGATGTTGACGCCGAAGGGTCCGTCGGTGAGCGAGCGCAACTCGCGGATCTGAGCCGCAAGGACATCCGGGCTCTTGTAACCGGCCGCCAGAAAGCCGAGACCGCCCGCTTGCGCGATCGCAGCCGCAAGTCGCGGCGTCGAGGCGCCGCCCGCCAGCGGTGCCTGGACGATCGGGAGCCTCAGCGCGCGAACATCCATCCAGGCACACGATAACTTCCTTGCCGTGGGCCACGTGGAACGCGCCGTGCTGGAGGCCGGACTCGACGAGATCCGCGCATCCCCGCGCGATAACGGGCGGATCGAGCTGATCGTCGCGCGGCCGCGGGAGGGCGTTCGCGAACTGCTCGAGGTCGGGACGCTCGATCAGACCTGTGGCCTGGTCGGCGACCGCTGGCGCACGAACGGCGCCGACCCGCGGACGATGCTGACCCTAATGAACGCGCGCGCCGCGGCGCTGGTGGCGGGCGACCCGGACCGGCGCGCGCTCGCCGGCGATCAGCTGTTCGTCGATCTGCACCTCGCGGAAGACAATCTGCCGCCGGGCACGCAGCTCGGGCTCGGCTCGGCCGTGATCGAGGTGACCGATATCCCGCATCTCGGATGCGGCAAGTTCATCGCCCGGTTCGGGGTCGAGGCGCAGAAGTTCGTCAACTCAGAGGTCGGTCGCGAGCTTCACCTGCGCGGCATCAACGCGCGCGTGGTCGTCGGCGGCGATGTGCGGGTCGGGGACACGATCGCCAAGCTGGCGAATCATTAAGCTGCCCGCCGATGACCGCTAACCCCGGCCTGCCGCGGGTCGATCCGCGCGCCAAGCGTGGTCCGGTCAACCGCGCGATGGCCCGGTTCCTGCGTACCGGCCAGGGGAGGTGGTTCGCGATCAACGTCGCGGCGAGGGCCGATCCCCATCTCCTGCGCGCGACGCGCGGGTACGTCGGCTTCGGGTTGATGCTGCCGAGCGCGAATCTGACGACGACGGGCGCGAAGTCGGGCACCCCGCGGACCGCCACGATCCTCTACTTCACCGACGGCGACGACGTGATCCTGGTCGCGTCGAGCTTCGGACGTGACAAGCATCCGGCGTGGTACCACAACCTCAAGGCGCACCCGCAGGCGACGCTGGAGCGGGCCGGGCGGTCCGGCGTGTACGTCGCGACCGAGGTCGACGACGAGGCCGAGCGGACGCGGTTGTTCGGGCTCGTGGATCAGCTGTATCCCGGCTACGCGGACTATCGCGATCGCGCCGGCGCGATCGGACGGCGGATCCCGATCATGCGGCTCTCACTCCAACCGTAGAGGTGGCCCGATGAAGATTGACGCAGGCGGTTATCTGGCGAACGTCGTCGACGCCGGCGGTGCAGCCAGCGCCGCCGAGGCGGCCGGCTATGACGGCTGGTGGGCGCCCGAGACGCAGATCGATCCGTTCATCGGCTGTGCCGTCGCCGCCGGGCACACGGAGCGGATCGAGATCGGCACCGCGATCGCCGTCGCGTTCGGGCGCAACCCGATGACGATCGCGCTGCAGGCCAACGATCTTCAGACGCTGACGGGCGGACGGTTCTCGCTCGGGCTCGGGTCACAGATCAAGCCCCACATCACGAAGCGCTACTCGATGCCGTGGTCGCACCCGGCGCCGCGAATGCGCGAGTTCATCCTCGCGATGCGCGCGATCTGGGACGCGTGGGCCGGCGTCGCGCCGCTCGACTTTCGCGGCGAATTCTACACGCACACGCTGATGACCCCGTTCTTCGACCCGGGGCCGAACCCGTACGGCAACCCGAAGGTGATGCTCGCGGCCGTTGGTCCGCTGATGACCGAGGTCGCCGGCGAGGTTGCCGACGGGATTCTGTGCCACGGCTTCTCGACCGAGCGCTACCTGCGCGAGGTCACGCTCCCGGCGCTGGAGCGGGGTCGCGCCAAGGCGGGCCTGAATCTGGAGGGATTCGAGATCAGCGGCCCGTCATTCGTGGTCGCCCGGTCCTCCGAGGCCGAGCGCGAGGCGGGGGCGCGGTTCGTGCGGGGTCAGATCGGCTTCTACGGCTCGACGCCCGCCTACCGCCCCGTCCTCGAGGTTCACGGTTGGGGTGCCCTCGGGGAGGAGCTCAACGCGATGACCAAGCGGGGGGAGTGGGACAAGCTCCCCGACATGATCGACGACGAGGTGCTGCATACGTTCGCCGTTGTGGGGACTCCAGATGGGGCGGTCGCCGAGCTGCGCAGACGCTACGGGGACGTGGTGACTCGGATCTCGCTTGATATCCCGGCTGATTGGGAGGCGGGGCGGGCTGAGGCTGTTTTTGCGGCGCTGCGGGCTGGCTGAGCTTCCCTTTTCCATGCGAGGTTGGGCGGCCACCTTCGTGGCCTGAAAAACGGCGGCAGTGAAAAGGGGCGGGCTTCGGGGCGGCCGTCGGTCGCTGTGGGGCGCTTGTACGAAAGTGACAATGCCCTCGCACCGGACCGTGTTCCGAATCCGGGGACGAAACCGAAGTTTCCGCCGCATAGCGTAGGTTTCTTTCGGTTCGATTTACGGTGCATCGGCCTTTGGGGGTCGTGTTGGTTGCCGGCGGGCAGATTTGATGATCCGGGGCCGCTCATAGCGACGATTTCGGGCTCCGCCGTTATCACCTTTTGATAACGAGTCAGCTCCTGGCTGTGCGCCCAGCTCCCAGCCGCCTTCCTTTTCATTGCCGCCGTTTTTCACCGCCACAAATCTTGGCGGACCACCCGAATCAGCGCCGCGCGATCAGCATCAGCGTGTGGCCAAACAGCGCCGCCCGCGGTCGTGATCCGAAGCTGTCGTCAACAGGGTGCAGGGCGGATTGCAGCCCCGGCGGAAGGCGCCGCCACGTGTACGTGACGGCGTGCAGCTCAGGCGTCAGCCCGGCGGCCCGCGCCTCGGCCACCAGGCGGCGCGGCGACAGGGGGATGTCGTCCGGGGTGCCGTGGACGGCGGTCGCGGCGCCGGTGCGGTTGGCGAGCGCGAGGCCGAGACCGACGGGATGCCACAGCCCCGGCTCGATCGCCACCAGCGCGCCGCCCGGGCGGAGCAGGCGCGCGGCCTCTGCGAAACACGGCTGGAGCGGCCCCTGAAAGGCGATGTGGTGCAGGGCGAGGCGGTAGAGCACGACGTCGAACCGGCCGTCGGGCTCCTCGAGCGCTCCCGCCCATCCCACAAATGCGTCGTCGGCGCGTTCGGCCTGCAGAACCCCCTGCACGCGGTCGGGGTTCGAGTCGACGGCGACGAGCCGGAAGGCCGGCGCCGGGAACAGGTGCCGGCCCGGGTGCCAGCCCGCTCCGATCGACAGGACCTCGCCGGAGGTGAGCCCGAGCCGGCGGTCGATGAGCGCGCGCTCGCGCCGCATCATGTGTGCGTAGTGGGCCTCGAGCGTCGAGTGCCGCGTCAGGCGATCGAGGAGGTTGCGCTCGTTGTAGGGCTCGCAGCCCGTCTGGGTGGCCGGTGCGTCCAAGATGGTGGCGGGGCAGTGTAGATCGGCGGCCCCCTCTAACATGGGGATTTCGCTCGCCGGCTCCTCAGGCCGTCGGGCGCGGGCCGCCGGTGCGGCTCGACCCCGACCACAGGAGTCATCACTCGCATGTGCGGCATCGTCGGCTACGTCGGTTCACGAGAGGCTCGTCCGCTGCTGATGGCCGGGCTCGAGAAGCTCGAGTACCGCGGCTACGACAGCGCCGGGATCTCGGTGATCGCCGGCGATCGGATCGAGGCCGTGCGCGCGGTCGGCAATCTGAGCGCGCTCCGAACCGCGCTCGCGGCGGCCGACCAGGCGGCCTCGGGAGGGGTGGCGGTCGCCGAGCGGCCCGCGACGACGCCGACGACCGGGATCGGCCACACGCGGTGGGCTACGCACGGGCGCGTGACCGAGGAAAACGCCCACCCGCACTACGACACGACCGACCGCGTCCACATCGTCGTCAACGGGATCGTCGAGAACTACGTCGAGCTCAAGCGCCGGCTCGCCGACATGGGGGCCGACTTCACGTCCGAGACCGACGCCGAGGTGATCGCGCACCTGGTCGCGCACCACTACGTGCGCGGGAACCTCGCCGCGGCCGTGGAGGCGGCATACGCGGAACTGCGGGGCCATTACGCGTTCGTGGCGATGAGCGTCGAAGAGCCGGGCGTGCTCGTCGGCGCTCGGAACGAGTGCCCGCTGATCGTCGGCCGTGGCGACGGCGAGCAGTTCATCGCCTCGGCGATCCCGGCGTTCCTGCGTGAGACACGGCGGGTCCAGTACATCAACGACGATGAGATCGTCGTGCTCCGCCCAGACGGCGTCGAGTTCCAGACGGCCGACGGCGTGCCCGTGTCGCGGGAGATCGTCGAGATCGACTGGAGCGCCGAGGAGGCCGAGAAGCAGGGCTACGAGACGTTCATGCTGAAGGAGATCAACGAGCAGGCCGACGCTGTGGCGGAGACGATCGGCGAGCGCGCGGCACGCGACGACGGGATCGACATCGCCGAGCTCGGCGGGATCGACGACGAGCTGCTGCGAACGATGCGGCGGATCGTGATCGTCGCGTGCGGGACGTCCTACCACGCCGGTCTCATCGGTCGCTACGCGATCGAGGAGTGGGCCCGGGTGCCCGTCGAGGTCGACATCGCCTCCGAGTACCGCTACCGCAACCCGGTGGTCGGCCCCGGTGATCTCGTGATCGGGATCTCGCAGTCGGGCGAGACGGCCGACACGTTGGCCGCGATGCGGACCGCTCGCGCGCGCGGCGCGGCCGTGCTCGCGATCACGAACATCATGGGATCACAGGCGACGCGAGAAGCTGACGGCGTGCTGTACACGCGCGCAGGACTCGAGATCGGAGTCGCGGCGACGAAGACGTTCCTCAGCCAGGTCGCCGCCATGTACCTGCTCGCTCTGCGGCTCGCGGAGCTCCGCGGCACGCTGGCGCAGGAGGAGCTGACCGCGGCGATCGCCGACCTCAAACGGCTCCCGCACGCGATCGCGTCGATGCTCGAGCACGGGCTCGACGATGTGGCGCGGATCGCCGCCGGGGTCCAGGATGCGGACTTCTTCCTGTACCTCGGTCGCCACGTCGGACTGCCGGTGGCGCTCGAGGGGGCGCTGAAGCTGAAGGAGATCTCGTACATCGCGACCGACGCGTACGCGGCCGGCGAGATGAAGCACGGTCCGATCGCGCTGCTCGACGAGTCGACGCCGGTCGTCGTCGTCGCGACCGAGTCGCCGGTGCTCGAGAAGGTGATCTCCAACATCCAGGAGGTCCGGGCGCGCGGCGCGCGCGTGATCGCGGTCGCGAGCGAGGGCGATCAGCAGATCGCCGAACACGCTGACGAGGTGATCTGGATCCCGCATACGCAATGGATGCTCGCGCCGCTGCTGGCGGTGATCCCGCTGCAGCTGCTCGCCTACCACGTCGCGCGGGCACGCGGGCTGAACGTCGACCAGCCTCGGAACCTCGCGAAGACGGTGACAGTCGAATGAGCGAGCGCTCGGCAGCGTCGAGCATCGGAATCGATCTGCTCGAGATCGAGCGGCTCGAGCGGGCTCTGGAGCGCCGCCCGCGACTCGCTGAGAGGCTGTTCACGGAGTCCGAGCGGGCGTACGCCGCCGGCCGGGCGCGGCCGGGGCAGCACCTCGCCGCGCGCTTCTGTGCCAAGGAGGCGGTTGCCAAGGCGCTCGGGCTCGACGCCTGGGAGTGGCGCGACGTCGAGATCCGGGGCGACGGCGGGCCGCCGACTGTGGTGCTCCACGGCGCCGCTCGGCGCAGGGCGCAGGAGCTCGGCGTCGAGGTGAGCGTGTCGCTGACGCACAGCCGACGCGACGCGGCCGCCGCGGCCGTCGCGGCCCCCGTTGGATGACTCTCCCCGGCTGGCTCGAGCCGCTCCCTGACGCCGAGCAGCAGCGTGCCCTTGATCGCTGGGCGATCGAACAGCTGGGGATTCCGGGGATCGACCTGATGGAGCTCGCCGGTACTGGCCTCGCGGATCTGGTCGGCGGACTCGCGCCGACCGGGGTCGTGGCGATCGTGTGCGGCAAGGGCAACAACGGCGGCGACGGGTTCGTCGCGGCGCGGGTGCTGCGCGAGCGCGGCCGGGACGTACGGGTCCTGATCCTGTCCGCGCCCGAGGAGCTGCAGGGCGACGCGCTGGTGAACTACGAGCGGCTGCGGGGCGCCCCTCCTGAGCCATTCAGCGCCGGCACTCTGACGGGCGCGAGCGCGGTCGTCGACGCGATCCTCGGGACGGGGTTCAGCGGCGAGCTACGGGAGCCGGCGGCCGGCGCGATCGCGGCGATCAACGCCGCGGGCGCTGCGGGCGCGGTCGTGATCGCATGCGATGTCCCCAGCGGCGTCGACGCGTCGACCGGCGAGGCCGGCGGCGTAGCCGTCAACGCCGCCGCCACGGCGACCTTCCACGCTGCCAAGCCCGGATTGTGGATCGCGCCCGGCAAAGGGCTGGCGGGCGACGTGGTCGTGGTCGAGATCGGGATCCCCGCGGGAGGTCCGAGCGCGCCGCAGATCGGGCTGATCTCGCCGGCGGTAACCGATGGGATCCCGCGGCGCGGTCGCGAGTCGACGAAGTTCGCGGCCGGCAGCGTGCTCGTGTGCGGCGGCTCGATCGGGCTCACCGGCGCGCCCTGCCTGGCGGCCGAGGCCGCGATGCGGGCCGGGGCCGGCTACGTGACCGCGTTCGTGCCGGGATCGCTGAACCTCGTGTTCGAGGCCCGGTTGGTCGAGGTGATGACCGTGCCGCTGCCGGACGAGGGTGGCGCGCTGACGCCGGCCGGCGCAAGCGTGGTGCTCGAGCGGGTCGCCCGCGCCGGCGCGCTCGCGCTGGGGCCCGGCCTCGGGCGGTCGGACGGGGCGGTCGCGTTGGCGCGCTCGCTGGCGGCCACCGCGGAGCTGCCGCTGCTGCTCGACGCCGACGGGCTGAACGCCCATCGCGGTCGCCTGACGGAGCTCGCGGCGCGATCAGCGCCGACGGTGCTAACCCCACACGCGGGCGAGCTGGGGCGGTTGCTCGGGCTCGAGAGCGCGGCCGTTGAGGCGCGGCGGCTCCACAGCGCGCTGAGCGCAGCGACGGAGGCAGGAGCGATCGTCGTGCTGAAGGGCGACGACACGGTTGTCGCGGCGCCTGATGGCCGCGTTGCGATCAGCGCCGGCAGCGCTCCGGCGCTCGCGACGGCCGGAACCGGCGACGTGCTCTCGGGCGTGATCAGCGCGTTCCTCGCGAAGGGGATGGACCCGTTCCACGCCGCGAGCGCCGGCGTCTACGTGCACGCCTGCGCCGGCCGGTCCGCGGCTGGCGAGATCGGGACCGAAGGCGTGATCGCGAGCGACGTCGTGAGGCGGCTGCCGGCGGCGCTGCGGGGCGCGGGCGCACTCTGAGCGAGCTGTCATCTACGCTGAATGGATGCCGGTCCGCGCCCTCGCCCGCGTCAACCTGGCGGCGATCGAGCGCAACGTCGGACGTCTCCGAGACGGGCTCACCGCCGGCGCCGAGCTGTGCGCGGTCGTAAAGGCTGACGGCTACGGGCACGGCGCGGTGCCGTGCGCGCGGGCGGCGCAGGCGGGCGGGGCGACGTGGCTCGCGGTGGCGACCGCCGCCGAGGCGGCCGAGCTCCGCGCGGCGGGCCTCGATGGCCCGATCCTCGTGATGGGCGCCGTCAGCGCCGACGAACTGCCGCTGGCGATCGCCGCACAAGCGGATCTCGTCGCGTGGAGTGAGGCGTTCGTCGCTCGCGCCGCCGCGGAGGGCAGCGCGGATCAGCCGCTGCGGATGCACGTCAAGCTGGACACGGGAATGGGGCGGCTCGGGACCCGGGAGCAGGGAGAGGCGCTGCTGGTCGCCGAGCGCGTCTTGGGTGAGCGCACGCTGTCGCTCGTCGGAGCGATGACGCACTTCGCGACCGCGGACGGCGACCTGGCGTTCCTGCGCCTGCAGCTGGAGCGGTTTGCCCCGTTCGCGGCCGAGTTGCGCCGCAGGCATCCGGGGATCGTCCTGCACGCGGCCAACAGCGCGGCGACGATGCTCGAGCCGGGCAGCCACTTCGATCTCGTGCGATGCGGGATCGCGATCTACGGCTGCGACCCGATCAACGAGGATCCCGCGCCGCGCGGACTCGAGCCGGCGCTCGAGCTGAGCTCGTACGTCGCGGCCGTCAAGCTCGCTCGTGCCGGGGACAGTGCCGGCTACGGCCGGCGGTTCATCGCCGCGCGCGACACCTATGTGGCGACGCTCCCAATCGGCTACGCCGACGGCATCCGGCGTCCGCTCGGCAACAACTGCGAGGTGATCGTCGGCGCTCGGAAATATCCGATCGTCGGCACAGTCAGCATGGACAACGTGACGATCGACCTCGGCCCTGAGCCCGCCGTCGGCGTCGGCGATCCGGCGATGATCATCGGTGCCGACGGGGCAGAGCGGCAGACGGCCGAGGAGCTGGCGCGGCGGATCGGGACGATCAACTACGAGATCATGTGCGGCATCTCGGGCCGTGTGCCCCGGGAGTACCACCGCGACGGAGCGCCGGTTGACTGATCCGCTGGCCGTCCTCGCCCGGCTCGGTGGCGAAGCCTGGCTCGTCGGCGGTGCGCTGCGCGACCGGCTCCTCGGGGGCGCGAGCTCCGACTACGACATCGCGCTGACGGGCGATCCCGAGCAGGTCGCGCGGTGGCTCGGCCGGCACGCCGGCGGGCATCCCTTCCGGCTCTCAGAGGGCTTTGGCGTATGGCGGGTCGCCTCGCACGCGCGCGACTGGCAGGTCGACCTGATTCCCCTCGCCGGGGCGACGATCGAGGAGGACCTCGCCCAGCGCGACTTCACGATCAACGCGATCGCCGAGGCGCTGTCGGGGGGGCCACTGATCGACCCGTTCGGCGGGCTTGAGGACTTGGACGCGCGGCGGCTCCGGATGGTGGGTCCGGGGGTGTTCGAGCGCGACCCGCTGCGGGCGATGCGGCTGGCGCGGATCGCGTGTGAGCTCGAATTCGCGGTCGACCCGGCCACTTTGCGGGCGGCGCTTGCAAACGCCGGGGCGCTCGGCGCCGTTGCTCCCGAGCGGGTGTTCAACGAGCTCAAGCGGATCCTGAGCTCGGACCGGGCGCCCGGCGGGCTCGAGCTGATGGACGCGGTCGGAGCGACCGACGTGGTGCTGCCCGAGCTGGCGCTGTTGCGTGGCGTCGAGCAGAACCGCTTCCACCACCTCGACGTCCACGACCACACGCGCGCGGTGCTGGCCGAGACGATCGAGCTCGAGCGAGACCCGGAGCGGGCGCTCGGCGCGCACGCCCAGGCCGTCACGCAGCTGCTTGCGGAGCCGTTCGCCAACGACCTGACCCGGGGCCAGGCGCTGCGATTCGGGGCTCTGTTCCATGACGTGGCCAAGCCCCAGACGCGGGGCGTGACCGATTCGGGCCGCGTCACTTTCATGGGCCACGACGTCGCCGGCGCCGAGCTCGCGACGGCGGTGCTCAGGCGGCTGCGGGCGAGCGAGCGCCTGTCGGAGTACGTGGCGGCGCTGACTCGCAACCACCTGCGGCTCGGCTTCCTCGTGCATTCGATGCCGCTCGGCCGCCGCGAGGTGTATCGCTACCTGAGGGCGTGCGCACCGGTACAGGTCGACGTGACGCTGTTGAGCGTCGCGGATCGGCTGGCGACCCAGGGCGACAACGCGCGGGTCGCGATCGCACGTCATCTCGAGCTTGCCCGGCAGCTGCTCGGCGAAGCGCTGGCGTGGAGCGCGAGTCCGCCGAGGCCGCCGCTCAGAGGCAACGAGCTGGCCAGCGCGCTCGGGAATCTCCCCGGACCGGAGATCGGGCGGATCCTGGCGGCGCTCGAGGAGGCGAGCTTCGCAGGAGAGGTGAACGGCCGCGAGGAGGCGCTCGCGCTGGCGAGAGAGCTCCGGGCGCGGGCGGGCGAAGCGTAGGTAAGCTCCCGACGCGATGTCCGACCCCGATTGCATCTTCTGCAAGATCGTCGCCGGGGAGATCCCCAGCGCGATCGTTGACGAGGACGACTCGACGATCGCGTTCATGGACATCAACCCGGCCACGCGCGGGCACGCGCTCGTGATCCCGCGTAAGCACGTTGTGGACCTGCTCGAAATCGAACCGGACGATCTTGCTGCGGTGATGCTCGCGGCGCAGCGGCTCGCGGTGCGGGTGTCCGAACGGCTCGGCGCCGATGGCGTCAACCTGCTCAACTCGTGCGGCAACGCCGCGTGGCAGACGGTGTTCCACTTCCACGTCCACGTGATCCCGCGTTACGCGGGTGATCCGCTGCGGCTTCCGTGGACTCCGGGGCCAGGCGACCCAGATGAGATCGCCGCCGCCGCTGCCGCCCTGCGGTGAGTCACCGCCCGAGGACGACGTTCGACGGGCGCTGAGCTCGGGCGCGGGCTCGGCTGAGAGCCACCTGCGAGCCGTCCCTGATACGTTACGCCGCGTTTGGTCGGGGCCTTCCCGGCGTCCGACCGGTCCGGAAAACGAGCTGCATCGAAGGGGAGTACATGGCAACCGGAACCGTTAAGTGGTTCAGCGACGACAAAGGCTTCGGCTTCATCACGCCCGACGATGGCGGGCGCGATCTGTTCGTCCATTTCAGCGGCATCGTCGGCGACGGATACCGTTCGCTGCCCGAAGGCTCGAAGGTCTCCTACGAGGAGGAAGAGGGCCCTAAGGGACCGAAGGCAGTTAACGTCACGAAGCTCTAGCGCCCGTCTCCGGCAGCGGCCGCGCGCGCGCGCTGCCGCATAGTTGCACGAAATCTCGCTACTTCCGGCCGTGCGGTCGTGTTCAATGCTGGTATGAAACGAACTTTGATCGCTGCATTGGCGCTGTTCATCGGAGCTGCGCCGGCAGTCGTGTTCGCCGCGACCACGTCGACGAGGCCGAAGACGACGACAAGCACGACCACCAGCACGAGCACGACCACGACCACGGCGCCTCCGAAGACGCTGGGCGGAACGGTCGTTCTGGGCGGCACGCGTACCGCGGTCGTGCCGCCGGCCTGCCCGGTCGGTGTGTCGTCGAGCAACTGCGACATCGTCCTGACGCGATCCACGGGCCTCGAGACCGTCCGGGACGGCATCGCCTACCCGACGAGGGTCAGGTCCGCCGGCAATCTGGTGGCGTTCACGGTCGGAGTCGCAAAGCTGTCGAGCAGCGCCTCCACGACCCATCAGGAGATCGCCAATCTCGACGCGACCTATGGCGGCGTGACGATGGCCGGGATCACGGTTCTGAAGCCGCGCCCGGGCAAGAACCTCAACCGGAACTACACGGTCGTCAGCGAGGGACCGATGGTCCATCTGCAGCCCTACCTTGGCTACGTCGTCCAGTTCCCGCTGTCGACGCCGATCCCGGTCGTCCCCGGCGAGGTGGTGGCGCTGACCGTCCCGACATGGGCTCCGGTGCTGACGTACAACCTGTCGACCAAGCAATTCGCCTACCGGCAGAGCCGGACGGCGAACTGCGCGCACGCTGGTCATTACCAGAACGCGCAGCTGACGATTGGCCAGACCCACGATTACACGTGCGACTACGCCGGCACACGGGTCGAGTACAACGCCACCGAGCTCGTAACGCCGACGACGCCGAAGACGTACGTCCACTGATCCCGGGCGGGCGGCATGGCCGCTCGACCGGCGCCGGTCGACCGGCGCCGCGAGCTTGACCCGCACCCCTAGTGGCCCGAGCAGGCTCCGGGGTTCTGCGAGCAGAACGTGGCGTTGAGTCCGGCGCCGCCGCTGGAGCTGCTGGGTGTGGTCGTGGCCGGGGTGGTCGGCGTAGCCGCCGTGCCGGCGCCGGTGGGACTCGCGCCGCCCGAGGCCGATGTGCCCGAGGAGGCTGCGCCCGAACCGGTTGCGCTGGAGGCGGAGCTGCTTGCGGAGCCCGACGCCGCGGATCCCGACGACGGCGTGGTGGAGGTCGAGGTCGTGGCGGTGGTCGAGGTTCCACTCGACGCCGAGGCGGTCGTCAAGCCCCCCGCGGGGACCGTAAGCGCCGGCGTGCCGACCGTATCGGCGGTCACCGGGCTGCCGCCGCCACATGCCGACAGACCCACGGACAGCGCCGTGCCGGCGGCCAGGGCGACGAGCGCGGAGGTCACTGGGCGGGCACGACGGAACATCGAACAGCCCCTCAGGAGCCGAGTGGCTCCATCCGCCTGCCGCAGTGCGGGCAGTCGTTGAGGTCCTTCTGGCAGAGCTGGTCGCACCAGTTGCAGAAGCGAAGGTTGTCGACCGCCCATGGCAGCTCCGACGGGGTCGGAGCGAGCGGCAGCAGCTGTGCGACCACCTCGAGCGGTTCGCCGGTGTCGCGGTCCACGTACTGACGCCCTGCTTCGGCCTCGAAAACGACTTCGCGGCCGGTAGAGGGGGTGCGCAGACGGTACTTCTGGTGCAGCCTCACCCTTTCGATCCTACCAGCGGGGCCAGCGGTTGCGGCGCGCCGCGCTCTCGCGGAGGCACCGCTCGGCGGTGCCGCCACGCCGCGCCCTTGGATAGAGTGCCGCGCTCAAAGATGCTGCGGACGCCACCACGCACTCCACGCAGCCTTGCGGCGTTTGCCGCCGGCGCATCGCTGCTGATCGGCCTCGGCGGCTGCTCGCTCAAGCACCCGACGGCAAACCTCGTCACGGGCAAGCAGCTGTTCGTCGCCAAGTGCGCCGCATGCCACACGCTCGCCCGCGCGAGCGCGACCGGGACGATCGGCCCGAACCTCGACGACGCGTACCGCCAAGATCGCGCCGACGGGTTCAAGGGGAGGGACATCTCAGGGCTCGTCGACTATTGGATCCAGTATCCGAACAGCCAGGGCGTGATGCCCGCGATGCTCTACAGCGGCCAGAAGGCCCAGGACGTGGCGTCCTACGTCGCGGCCGTCGCCGCCGTGCCCGGCCAGGACACTGGGGCGCTCGGCAATGCCGTCGCCGCCACGACGCAGCACAAGGCGGTCGAGAAGAGCGGCGTCGTCGAGATCGACGCGGACCCGACCGGCCAGCTCAAGTTCCTCGCCTCGAGCGCCAGCGCGACCGCCGGCAAGGTGACGCTGCAGATGAAGAACATGTCCTCGGTCAGCCACGACATCGCGATCACCGGCGGCGGCGAGAACCAGATCGGCGCGATCGTGTCCAACGGCGGCACGTCGACGGTCACGGCGACGCTCAAGCCCGGCACCTATACGTTCTACTGCTCGGTCCCCGGCCACCGCGCGGCCGGGATGGTCGGGACGCTGACCGTCAAGTAGGCGGCGGCGCGTGCGCCGGCGTTCCGGCGCCCGCTCGCAGCCGCTCCCACAGCTCATCGCCGCGTCCCGCCGCGACGGCCCGTGCGGCGCGCCGCTCGTCAAGCGCGATCTCGTGTTGCTCGGCGTAGTCGAGCAGCCGCTGGCGCTCCTCGTTCTCGCGCGCGACCTTCAGGAACAGCCAGCAGAACAGTCCGATCGTGAGCAGGCTCTCCTCGACCATCATCAGCCCGCCGGCGCTGACCTGGTCGGCGACACGGCTGATGTGCCAGTGCGCGTCGCCGGCGCGGTAGTACGGGTACCAGGCGGTTCCGGAGAAGACCATCGCGTTGCCGAGCACGGTCCCGATCAGGCGTACCGCGATGACGTACACCAGCCGGGCGCTGTTGGAGAACCACCGCGGCTTGGGCAGCGGCCCGAGCAGCGCCATCCAGACGGCGATCCCGAACGCGAGGAAGGTGGCGTGCTCGAGAGCGTGGAGGGCGTCGTGACGGAGCGCCCCCTGGTACAGCGCCGGGATGTGCCAGACGTAGAAGTTGACCGCCCAGACGATGACCGCGACGACGGGATGCCCGAGCACCCGCAGCCACTGGATCCCGCGCACGCGCAACAGCGGCGCCAGCATCGGGCCGGTCATGCCGAGCACGATCAGCAGCGCCGCGATGTCGCCGATCAGGAGGTGCTCGGCCATATGCGCCACCAGTAGCTGGTCGGCGAGCGTGTCCGCCGGCGGGCTCAGCGCGCCCGCAAGCACCACCAGGCCCGCGGCGAAGCACGCCCGCCGCCAGCCCGGCACCGGCCTGCCGTGGGCCGCCAGCGTCCGGGAGCGGAGGTAGTACGGGTACCCAGAGAGAAGGACCAGGACCGGGGCCCCTATGGCGCCCACAGGTCCTACGGCGGCTACACGAAGCACGACGCCCAATGGTGTCACGTGACGGTGCGGCGGGCGTGAGGCGGCCGCCGGGTCCCGGTCCGGCTGTTGACAAGCGGGTAATCCGCTCGGGGCGACGGGCGCCCAGTTGGACTTCGGCTGTCAGCCTTGGGCTGAGTGGTCGCCAGGACGACCATTTGGCCCAAGTCTCATTGATCTCGGCCAGCAGCCCGGGGCTCAGTGGTCGCCAGGACGGCCATTTGGCCCAGGTCTCACCGAATTGGGATGCCCGGGCCGGGGCGGGGGAGGGGCCGGGGGGCGGCGCGCTAGAGCGCGTTGATCACGAGCACGATCACGACGATCGCTGCGACGCCGGCGACGAACCAGACGAGGACCCGGAACATGTCGGCTTCGTTTTGAAGCGGATTGAACCCGCGGCGCGGGCCTGGGTCGGGACTCGTGAGGGCCCCTACAGGACGTAGACGGTCGTGTAGACGATCACCCACATGATGTCGACGAAGTGCCAGTAGATCCCTGGCACCTCCATCCCGCGGTGGTTCTCGGGCGTGTAGTGGCCGCGGAACGAGCGCACGGTGACCATCAGCAGCAGGCACAGGCCGATGAACACGTGGGCGCCGTGCAGGCCGGTGAGCGAGTAGAAGATCGTCGCCTGGGCGGCGTAGTGCGGCGCGAAGCCGAGGTGGACGTATTCGTTGATCTGCACGAACAGGAAGGTGAGGCCGAGCAGGAAGGTCGACAGCATCCCGGCCTTGAGCCCGAAGCGATTGCCGTTCTTGATCGAGGTCAGCGCCCAGTGGATCGTCAGCGACGAGGAGAGCAGGATCGCGGTGTTGACGCCGGCGACCGCCTCGGGGAGCTTCGTGCCGTGGGCCGGCCACGGGTCGTGCGTGACCTGGCGGATGAAGAAGTAGGCCGTGAAGAACGCCCCGAAGATCATCACCTCGGAGATGATGAAAAGCATCATCCCGAGCGTCGGCGCGTTGACCCGCGAGGACTGATTCGCGGGCGGCGGTCCGTGATGCTCGGCGTGGGCGATCGAGGCGGCTTCCACTGATTCCTCTCGTTCGGGGTTACGCGGTCGCGGTCTCGACGTCGCTGTGAACGATGTGCTCGACGGGCTTGCCGGTGGCGCGGCGGACACGCTCGATCAGGTCGGCGCGCATCCAGCCGGACTTCGTCTCCGGGAACGTCGAGATCACGATGTCGTCGACGCGGAAGTACTGGAGCGCGTTCGTGATCGCCGTGAAGGGGTCAGGGTCCCCGATCATCCCGGCGGCGTATAGCCCGCGGACGCGCAGGCGGTCGAGCACGAGCTTCAGCCGTGTGCGCGCGCGGCGCGTCGCCTGGCCGTCGCCCCCTTCCTGGGGGATGAGCACGAGGAACAACTGCCGGCGATCGTCGCTTGCGAGCTGGTCGGCCTTGGCCTTGAGTGCCTCGAGCAGCTCGTCTCCCGCGGCGGTGCGGTTGGCGACAGCCAGGGTCACGCGGAAGGGAAGGCCCTCGGTGTCGATATCCGTGACGACGTGGGTCACCGGCAGCCCGGTCGCCTCGCCGATCCGTTCAACGAGGTCGCGCCGGAGCCAGCCCGAACGGGTCTCAGGGTAGGTGGAGATGACGATCTCCGCCGGCCCGTACTCGCGCACGGCGTCGATCGTGGCCGTGTACGGGTCGGGATCTCCGACCTCGCCGATCGCGCGGATCCCCATGTCGCGGATCACCTCGAGCGCAAGGTCGACCCGCGCTTGGGCGGCGTCGAACACGGCGTCGTCGTAGATCACGAGGCCGGCACGAGGCTTCGTCTGCGGCACGCAGAGCACGAAGCGGACGTCGTCACCGGCCCGCTCGCGGACGGCCTCTATGAGCTTGCGTCCGCCGAGCGTCTCATTGGCCACGACGAGGATCGTCTTGGACGCGATGAAGTGCTCGGTGGTCACTCGTGGCGCTCCTCGATCGCCTGCCCGCCGACTCCGGCCGCCACGGGTGTCGCAGTGGCGGGCGGCTTGAAGATCCCGTGCACGGCGCCGGGGACCCCGTACTCGTACGGATGGCCGACGACGGTCGGGATCGTGTCGAAGTTGAAGATCGGCGGCGGCGAGGACACCTGCCACTCGAGCGTCAGCCCACGCCACGGGTTGGCCGCGGCCCGCGGACCGGCGCGCCAGCTCACGACCACGTTGTAGATGAAGATCAGGGTCGAGAACCCGAGCACGAAGCTCGACAGCGAGATGAACAGGTTCCAGGCCGCGAACTTCTGCGCGTAGTCAGCGACCCGGCGGGGCATGCCCTGGATGCCGATCAAGTGCATCGGGCCGAACGTCAGGTTGAAGAAGATGAACGTCAGCCAGAAGTGCCACTTGCCCAGGCGGTCGTCGAACATCCGCCCGGTCATCTTCGGGAACCAGTAGTAGACGCCGGCGAAGATCGTGAACAGCGACCCGCCGAACAGCACGTAGTGGATGTGGGCGACGATGAAGTACGTCTGCGAGACGTGGATGTCGAACGGGATCATCGCCAGCATCACGCCGCTGATCCCGCCGAGCGTGAACATCGTCAAAAAGCCGAGCGCGAACAGCATCGGCGTGTCTAAGTGGAGCACGCCTCTCCATAGCGTCGCTAGCCAGGAGAAGATCTTGATCCCCGTCGGGATCGCGATGATCGCGGTCGTGATCATCATCGGTATTCGGATCCACGACGACATCCCGGAGACGAACATGTGGTGCGCCCAGACGGTGAAGCCGAGCACGACGATCGCGAGCAGCGAGAACGCCATCATCCGGTAGCCGAAGATCGGTTTTCGCGACTTGACCGCGATGATCTCGGAGATGATCCCGAACCCGGGCAGCATCATGATGTAGACCGCCGGGTGCGAGTAGAACCAGAAGACGTGCTGGTACATGATCACGTTGCCGTTCTTGCCGGCGCCGACGAACGCGTCGAAGAAGTGGAACCCCATCGCGCGGTCGAGCAGGACGAAGAACTGCGAGGCGGCGATGAACGGGGTCGCGATCACGACCAGCAGCGAGGTCGAGAAGTTCGCCCACACGAGCAGCGGGAGCCGGAAGAAGCTCATCCCGGGCGCGCGCATGGTGATGATCGTGACCAGGAAGTTCAGGGCCGTCGCGATCGATGAGGCGCCGGCTAACTGGACCGCGATCGTGAAGAACAGCTGCCCGAGCGGCATCGTCGTCGACAGCGGCGCGTAGGCGGTCCAGCCCGACGCGAACGAGCCGCCCGGGGCGAGGAAGCTCATCAGCATCATGATCCCCGCCATCGGCAGCAGCCAGTACGACAGCGCGTTCAGGCGCGGGAACGCCATGTCCGGCGCGCCGATCATCAGCGGCAGGACGAAGTTCGCGAGCCCAGCGAAGACCGGGATCACGAACAGGAAGATCAGCAGCGTCGCGTGGACGGAGAACAGGCCGTTGAACTCCTCCGGTGTGACGAACTGCATCCCCGGCTGGGCGAGCTCGGCGCGCATCAGCATCGCGAGCAGGCCGCCGACGAGCAGGAAGAAGAACGACGTGACCGTGTACTGGATCCCGATCACCTTGTGGTCGGTGTTGACCCGGAAGTAGTCGCGCCACGTGCGCGCGCCATGTCCCGAGTGGTCCTCGGGACGGGTCTGCTTGCCCGACATCCAGTAAAACCAGTAGTCCGCCGTGCCGAGGCCGACGAGGAAGAACAGAGGCACGGCGAGCAACGACAC
>CAVQJF010000002.1:0-290905 GCA_963712675.1 uncultured Solirubrobacteraceae bacterium | reverse complement strand
AATAATATCCCGAGATACAAATATACGGTTTTTTAGTGTAAAGAGGCTATATTTTAGAATCTTATTTTTACAACACTTAAAAAACACTTTTAAGTCGATTTCAGCTTCAATAATATTAATGCGTGCAAATATATATTCAATTCTTAAATTTTAGGTAAAAAGGGTTTGATTTGAGAGAGTAGGAGCCTTTTGAAAGTTGGGTGTTTCCTTGAATTTTGCGGTAAAATGAGTGGTCGCTGAGCCGGGGTGGTCATTGAGGCGGGATTTCGGTTCAACCTTACAAGGGAGGGGCGGCTTGTTCCGCAAGTCAATGCAGCAACATCTACTTCGTCATATCCACGAAATTTTGTTGAGCTCTAGGTCTCGACAATTTCCGCCTGAATCACTCTTGTCTCCAATCTTTACATTACATACTTCAAGCTGAGTCCAGTGGCGCTGGTACGTCCACTGACCGCTGCCCAACATGAGAGTGACACCGTGTGTGGGAAAGGGTTTCTTTGGACGAAGTCTGGATGAATTTCAGAGATTATCAAGAATAGGTATTGTACTTTGCCATATATTGAAGATGATTCCATTAGGACATTGAGCTGATGCGTAATCTTTACAGCCCTTACAGCAGAAGGCACCAGAGTACCAACCGCGCCTTACATCCTTACTACCTTCCACGAGCCCGACTCGGTCAGCGCATGCAAGGTGATGTCTGATGCGGACACGGGAGGCTCTTCACGTGTCTCTCTGGATTGGATACCACCTGTATCAACCTCGAAGCCAGCCCTGTCCGAGAACATCCACGGCCATGTCAAATTTCACGGCAACATCTCTATCGAGTTACCAGTCAACAAGCCCCATATCCAGCGGACAGGATACGCTGCCTGGAGAACTCTCGATCGTCCACGCACAATATTCGGGAAGAGTCTGTGGGACATCGACCCCTATGCATACCTCGCGCTGCGAATAAAGTCCGATGGGCGCAAATACTTCGTCAACGTGCAGACAGAGTCAATTGTCCCAACGGACCTCCACCAACACAGATTATATGCAAGGCGGCCTGGCGAATGGGAGACGGTGCTGATCAAATGGAACGAGTTCGTCCGAACAAATCATGGAGTAGTTGTCGAGCCACAAACAGAGTTGCTGCGGCAGAAGGTTAGGACAGTTGGGATCGGATTGATTAACCGAATACCTGGGCCGTTTGAGCTCTGTATTGAAAGAATATGGGCTACGAATAGATTGAGCGAACAGGATGCTATAGAAGATGAACGCTTGGAGGAAGGACAGTTGAAGAGCAGGCATGGAGAGAAGATCAGGTGGAATGAGAACAAGGCTAAGAAGCCTCGTGTATAGTACATGCCATTTCGACTTCCGTGATCATGTCAGGAGTGAGCTACATGTTCCGCGAAATCCTATCTACAGAAGACCCATGGCCTGCCAAGCGGCGATGACCATCCCTACACAACAGCGATTGCGCCTCGAAGCGTAGCTACAAGTGTCACCTCCGACGACCTCATGATAGCCGAAAGACCTATCCTTAAGGTGCGATGACCACCGATCTCAGAGCCTTACCCATTTCTCCTTGGGTGATGAGGAGCCAACGTCCAACACAATGGCAGAGTATCAGGAACGGCCTATACGCGAATTCTTTAAACGCACAACGATTTGAATGTATGATCGATTGTAGAATCTATCCTTGTAGCAGTGTTAAAAACCGTAGTCGTTACTCGCAGGCTCTACCTGTGTCGTGATACCCTCGCAGGCTGTAGAGGTAATCGCGACGCGTTTTTAGGGAGGCCTGCAGTGCTTCTTATCGATCGAGACCAATTGACGCGTTAACTTGATCGTGTTTTGCGCTGCTCCCGTTGGCTCTGCGCAGGAGTGTCATGGACTCGATGATACTCAATCGCAGGTTCGTAGCCAGCACCGCGTACAGGTGGGAGTTCGAGTTTGCTGGCCAAGACCCAGTGTCTACCTCCTCATTGTTCAGAGTGGATAGAGTGACTGATTTGATATTAAAAATGCTCTGATATTGAATGTAAATTATGCATTATCCGGTTTCGGGCCAACGTTTCGCCGACGCCATCTCAATGTGGCTCGCCAAAGTGAATCCTCAATATACATGTCTTTCGACCAATATCCTCTTCGATTGATAACTGGATCAAGTGCCTCAACTATATCACCTCAAGCTATGCAAATGGTTGCCAATCTGCTTGCTTCGGCGCAGTCTGCTTCAACCTATTCCTTTTTACATCGCCGCCTCATAATCACCCAAACGGATTAGCCCCTCGTCAGCTGCAACGGTGCGCCTTGGCTTTTTTTAGCGAGCGAGCGAGCGAGCGCTATGGCTTAGTGATTGAACCCCTAAAACCAAGTGCTTTAGTGATTGCAAACAAAATGCGGACTTTTGGTTTCCTTTATTCGCATTAACAAAACTGTCCTTCCCTCTGATTTGTATATATTGCATGTTTCTGCTGCAAGTCGTACTCTGCCGGAACATCAGGGGGTGCCAGCCACTTTGTGTACAAAAGCGATAGTTTCATTACGGATGATTGTAAGATACTCTCAACTATCATCGAAGAAGTATCTACAATATTCGCAAACCGTAACGTACGATAGCATTCGAAGATTCCGATCCCTGACTCTACGCCTTCCCCCTCGGTGCTAAAAGAGGAGCGATCACCTGATGGATATAACGTCCGGTGATTCGGACGCAAGCCTTGATACGAACCCCTCTCTCGCCGAGAGCCTTGAGAAATGTGGAGTGGTACAGGGCGTAGGCCGGTACGGGGCCCATGCCACCAGCGTTCAAGATAGCTACTGGTAGATTGTAGTTCACGATATCAGATTCATAGCTGTCATTGTGCGAGATATCTACTCTACGTAACAGTCCTGCTATTAGTACAAAACCACTGTTATCGCCAGCGCCTGTCTCGCACCGGCGTGACTGAGGTGCCAACGTAATTGATGCGCCACCGCAATGGGAGAGACCCGTACTTACCCAGTATGATGAATGGATGTTACAGGGGTGAACTGGTGCGACGCGTACAGTGAGTGGACTCGGACGAAGTGTGGGCGGATATAAATTGTGGTGGAGAAGCGGTTACGTGGTTGCCTACAGTTCCTATTGGATGAGTCATTAGCACTGTTGCTTAGGGTTCCCTGTTCCGTTGAATTGTGTGTAAGGCACTTCTACTCACCTCCATAGAAATATCAAGTCGTATCTTCAACAATATCGGCATTGCATTGAAGATTATGATGCTGATGGCCGTCATTATACCCTACGCAACAGGTTGGGAATCCTCTCTTCTATCGGGCACGGCGACCTTGCTCGACCTCGGGGCGGTGCTCTCCGGGGAGACGCTGAAGCACACGATCGTGCTGGCGTCGACGAGCGGATCGGCCGGGGGAGCCGGTGTTGCGCAGCTGGCACGCGACCTGCCCGGCCCCGTCGATGCCGTGATCGTGCTCGGCGATCTGGCCGGCACGCGCGTCCGCGAGCCCGTCGTCGTGCCGTGGTCGGGTGAGGTTGGCGTCGCGCCGCCGGAGCTGCGCAACACGCTTGGCGCTGCGCTTTCGGGGCAGGCGGGCGTCCGGCCGGGTGGCTCGAGCCTGGCGGGCCAGATCGCGCACCTCGCGTTTCCGCTCAGCACCACCGAGCAGGGTCCGTTCAACGCGGCGGGCGAGCCGGCGGCGCTGTTGTCCGTGTCGGGAGAGCGCGGGCCGAGTGCCGGTGAGCCGGTATCGGAGCGCCAGCTCAACGGGATGGGTCGGACCATCTTGGCTTCGATCAGCGCGCTCGATTCGGCCGGACCGATTCCCGCGCCGTCCGCGTATCTGCTGTTCGACGGCAAGGTGATTCCGCTGTGGGCGATCCGGCTGCTCGTGCTCGTGCTGATCCTGCCCGTGCTGGGCGCGTCGATCGACGGACTCGCGCGCGCACGGCGTCGCGGCCATTCGCTGATCGCGCCGGTGCTGTCGGTGTTCGGCGCGACGGTTCCGTTCGCGCTCGCGGCGCTGGCGATCGTCGCCGCGAGGCTGGTCGGTCTCGTGTCGGTCGCGCCACCGGCCGCCGTCGGCCCCGGCACGGTCTCGCTTCACGCCGGCGACATCACGCTGCTGGTGTTGCTCGCGGTGCTGATCGTCGGGGGGTTCGCGCTGTGGCGGTGGCTATCGCCGCGGGCGACGCGTCGGGTGCCCCGCGGGGTTGCGCATGCTGTGGATCCCGAGGATCGGGTCGGTGGCGCCGCGGCGGTCGTGCCGGCGCTGATGTGCGTGATCGCGATCGCGATTTGGCTCTCGAACCCGTTTGCCGCACTGCTGATCGTGCCGGCGCTGCACCTGTGGATGTGGGTGGCCGACCCCGAGAGGGGTGTCCCTCGGGTCGCCGCGTTCGGATTGCTGCTCGCCGGCCTCGCGCCGGCGATCCTCGTGGCGTTGTACTACGCGATGTCGCTCGGCTTCGGTCCGGGCGGGTTGCTCTGGACCGGGGTGCTGATGATCGCCGGCGGCCAGGTTGGGCTGCTGGTGGCGCTCGAGTGGTGCATCGTGCTCGGCTGCACCGCGAGCGTGTTCGTGATCGCGCTGCGGGCGACGCGTGCGATGCGGCCCGAGCAGACGCCGGTGACGGTCCGTGGCCCGGTGACGTATGCGGGCCCCGGCTCGCTTGGCGGGACGAAATCCGCGCTCAGGCGGTAGCCCGATGCGGCGGCTGATCCGCGACGCCTCATCGGTTCTGATCATCTCCGGCGTGCTGCTGCTGATCGACGCCGGCGCGACGCTCGTCTGGCAGGAGCCCGTGACCGCTGTGATCGGGCTGATCAAGCGCAGCGAGATCGACAAGCGCTACCTGTCGTTCAACAGCGCGCCGCTGCCGCAACTCGACCAGCGTGCCCTCGGGGCGCTCGCGAGCGACCAGCAGAAGATCCGTTTCCTGGCTCGGGTCGATCAGCGCCGGGTCGCGACCGGCGCCGCGATCGGGACGATCCGGATCGAGAAGATCGGCGCGAGCTTCGACATCGTCCAGGGAACCGACACCTCGAGCCTCGAGAAGGGCCCTGGCCACTATCCACAGACCGCGTTTCCCGGACTTGGCGAGACGGTTGCGATCGCCGGCCACAGGACGACGTACCTGGCGCCGTTTCGCAACATCAACACGCTCAATCCCGGTGACAGGATCGTGTTGACGATGCCGTACGCCCGCTTCACATACGTCGTCCAGTACCGCCGGATCGTGCTGCCGACCGCCTTGTGGGTGATCAAGAATGTCGGCTACGAGCGGCTGGTGCTGTCCGCCTGCAACCCGCTGTACAGCGCGGCGCAGCGGATCATCGTGTTTGCGCGCCTGCAGGAGGAACAACCCACGGGAGCCGCCGTTCATGCCGCGTAGAGCCGATCGAATGTCCAGATACGGGGTCCGGGGCGAAATCGAACACCGCTCGGTGTCGAAAACCGGTCAAGGGATCCAGGCAGACGACCGCGCGTAAGCGGCGGAGGGCATACATGGACGAGGATCGGGAGCAAAAGGTCGCTGAGATCAAGCAACGGGTGCAGCGGGGCGAGTATCGGATCGATCCCGACGTCGTCGCCGATGCGATCCTGCGCCGGCTGCGGGAGCTGGCAGCCGTGCGCGCCGAGCGCGACACGCCTCAGAACGAATGCTCATACCCGGATAGGTCGCCGGCAGCGTCGGTGAACCTCACGCCGGCGGGGCCGTCGAGGACCCGGCCGATCCACGTCAACCCGGTCCCGTCGCTGGCCTGGCTGTTCGGCGGCGCACAGACGCAGAGCTCGTAGTCGTCCCCGGCGGTTGCCGCGAACACCGCCGCGTCGACGCCGAGTCCCGCGGATGCCGCTGCGACGCCGTCGTCGAGCGGCAGCGCGTTCAACGTCAACTCGATCGTGACGCCGCTGCGGCGCGCCAGGTGCCGCGCATCGGTCGCGAGCCCATCCGAGAGGTCGATCATCGCGTGCGCGCCGCCGAGGGCGAGCGCACGACCCTCCACGAGCCGTGGCCGCGGACGGGCGTATCGAGCCCGGAGCGCCTCCGAAGCCGCCGGCGCGCGGCCGTCGAGCGCCGCCAGCGCCGCCCCGGCGCCGCCCAGCGTGCCCGTGACCCCGACGAGGTCACCCGGCCGCGCCCCGTCGCGGCCGACCAGCTCACCGGGATCATCGGCCCATCCGACGACGGTGAATGACAGCAGCAACGAGTCGGCCCGCGTGACGTCGCCACCGGCGATCGTGACGTCGTATTCGGTGGCGAGCGCCTGTGCGCCCCGCACGAGGTCGAGCGCATATGTCTGCTGCACCCCAGCGGGCAGCCCCAACGCGAGATAGGCCTCCCCCGGGAGCGCGCCCATTGCGGCCAGGTCCGAGAGCGCCATCGCGAGCGCGCGGTGGCCGATCTCCGGCGCCGTCAGCTGGGCGCTGCGGAAGTGCACGCCGTCGACCGAGGTGTCGACGGAGGTGACCGCGAACCCGCGTGCGCGGACGACGGCAGCGTCATCGCCGAGCCAGCGGATTACCCGCGAGCCCGGGCCCGAGGACGCGAGCACGGCCTCGATCGCCTCGATCAGCTGAAGTTCGGTGCTCAGCGGTGGCGGTAGACGATCCGCGCGCGATCGAGGTCGTACGGCGACAGCTCGACGCGGACACGGTCCCCTGGGAGGATCCGGATCCGGAAGCGCCGCATCTTCCCGGCTACGTGTCCGAGCACGACGCGGTCCATGTTGTCGAGCTTTACGCGGAACATCGCGTTCGGCAGCGCCTCCACGACCTCGCCTTCGAGCTCGACTTTCTCTTCCTTAGCCATTGACGGGCGACAACGCTAGCAGTGTCAGTGGCCCTTGCCGTGTCCACCTGGCAGATGACCGTTCCCGAACCCGGGCGGCGGATGCAGCCCGCCGCCACCCGAATTTCCGGGGCTGGTGGTCGTCGGCGGCGGCGGCGTGGTGCTGGACGGCGTCGGGGTGGTGTTCGTAGCCGTCGTCGGTGTGGCCGTGGTCGGTGTCGTGCTCCCGGGCGTGGTCGAGCTCTTGATCGGGTTGCCGGTCGTCGAGAACGGGCCGAAGAAGGCCGTCCCGTGCCACGGCACGGCCGGGATCGGGAAATCGCCGCAGTAGCCGTTATCCGCGACGTCCATGTAGTCGTGCCAGATCGGCGCCGCGAGCGTGCCGCCGAAGCCGCCCGGCATCGAGGTGGTCGCGTTCGGGTAGCCGACCCAGACCGAAGTCGCCAGCTGTGGCGTGTATCCGACGAAGTACGCGTCGGTGAAGCTGCTGGTGGTGCCCGTCTTGCCTGCGGCCGGACAGCCGTAGCCGGCGGCGGTGCCGGTGCCGCTCGTGATCACGGTCTTGAGCACGTTGTCGGCGGCGTACACCTGGCCGTAGGGAAACACGCGCTTGGGGGTCTGATCGCCGAGGTTGACGACGCTGTGGTCGGGGAACACCACCTTCGAGATCGCGGTCGGCGGGTGGTGCACGCCGCCGCTGGCGAGCGTCGCGTACGCGTCGGCCATCTCGAGCGGTGACACGCTGACCGCCCCGAGCGCCTCGGACGGGAAGCCGGTCAGAGGCGAGGTGATGCCCATCGCGTGCGCCATGGCCGAGACCTTGTCCATCCCCAGGTCCTGCGCCAGCTGCGCGAACACCGTGTTGTCCGAGATCGTGGTGGCGTGGGCGACGCTGATGTTGCCCTGGTAGGTGAGCTCGGAGGTGTGCACCGAGTAGGTCGGGTAGGCGGGGAGCCACCCGGGCGCGAGCAGGTGCGAGTTGTAGTACGTCAGCTGCGGATCGCCGTTGTAGTCGTGGATCAGCGTCATCAGCGAGAACACCTTGAACGCCGAGCCGGTCTGGCGGTGCGCCTGGCTCGCGTAGTCAAAGCTCGTCTGGTCATAGCTCGAGGAGGTCGCCATCGCGAGGATCTGACCGTTGATCGGATTGATCGAGACGAGCGCCGCCGCTGGCTGCCCGGGGCCGCCCTCGTGCGAGAGGATCGCCGCCCGTGCCTCCTCCTCGCGCTTGAGGTCGATCGTCGTGTAGATCTTCAAGCCGCCCTGGGTCACCTGCGGGCAGCGGCTCGGCGAATCGGGGCAGAAATGCTGGATCAGCTGCTGCTGTACGTAGTCGAACACGTACGGCTGGCTGCGGACGCTGTAGGCGCTGTTCCGCCGCACCTCGAGCCGCTCGGCGTTGGCGGTGTCGGCCTGGGCCTGGGTGATGTAGTGGGACTGGACCATTGCCTGCAGCACGTCGTGGCGTCGTTGGCGCGCGGCGGCGGAATCGGTGAACGGGTTGTAGTCCGAGGGCGCCTGGGGTAGCCCGGCGAGGAGGGCGGCCTGGGCGAGATCGAGCTTCCACACTGGCTTGTCGAAGAACATCTGCGAGGCGGCGCCGACCCCATAGGCGGTCTGCCCGCCGACCGTTCCGTAGGGCACATCATTCAGATAGCTGATCAGGATCCAGGCCCTGTTGTGGTCCTTGAACAGCTGCTCGGCGAGCTTCGCCTGGCGGATCTTGTAGGTCAGCGTGCGCTGCGTTCTGATCTGCGGGTACAGGTTGTCGACCAGCTGCATCGTCAGCGTCGAGGCCCCCTGGAGCGTCGCGCCGCCGTTGAAGATGTCTTTGAACGCGGCGCGGATGATCCCCTGGTAGTCGAGCGCGCCGTGCTGGTAGAAGCGGCGGTCCTCGATCGCGACCGTCGCGTCGCTGAGGACGGTCGGGATCTGCCTGATGGTGACGGCCTTGCGGAGCACGTCGGACTGGATGAATCCGAGCGATTGGCCGTTGGCGGCGAACACCTGCGACAGCTGACCGGGGAGCTGGGGTTTGAGCTGGTCGAGGTTGGGAGCCGAGTCGGCGACGCTCACGACCCACCCGACGAACGCGAGCGCGCCGAGCGTGACCCCGCAGATGCCGAGCAGGAAGCTCATGATCAGGGTCCGCTTGATCGGGGATCCGCGGTGGCGCCCGCGGCGCCGCTGTCGTTCACGTCGGCTCATAAAGACGGTCTGCGAGAGGTCGGTCGGCCTCGCTTGCGGTTCCCAGCCGCGCTCGGCGCACCTGCAGAAAACACGCGGGATTCTAGCTGTACGTTTGCTTTCGGGCCGTCGGTCCCGTGTCCTCCCGCTGGGTACGATCCCGCATCGGTGGCTGACAACGGTGCAGCGGTCCGCGTCGCCTGGCGCGCGCTGTGGACCTCGCGGCTGGTCGTGTTCGCGAGCGGCGTGCTCGGCGTCCTGTCGGTCGGTCGTGCGGCGGGCTCCCAAGCGTTCGACCCCGCCAGCCTGACGGCCCCGTTCGGCTACTTCGGGAACCTGCTCGCCGCCCCGTTCGCTCGCTGGGATTCGGTCTGGTACCTGGCGATCGCGCGCCAGGGCTACCTGCACCAGCCCTCCAGAACGGCGTTCTTCCCGCTGTACCCGTTGCTCACGCGTGGACTCGGGGTCGTGATCTCGTCCGATCTGATCGCCGGCGTGCTTGTGTCGCTCATGTGCTTCGCGCTCGCGCTCGTGCTCCTGTACCGCCTGGTCGCGCTCGAGCTCGATGACGAGCGCGCCCGGCTGACCGTGATGCTGATCGCGTTCTGCCCGATGGCGTACTTCTTCTCGGCCGTCTACAGCGAGTCGCTGTACCTGGCGCTTTCGGTCGCGTGCATCTATCAAGCGCGGATGGGGCGGTGGGCATGGGCGGGTTTGCTGGGCGGGCTCGCGGCGATGTCGCGCAACAGCGGCGTGATGCTCGCGGTTCCGATCGTGCTCCTGTACCTGTACGGCCCGCGAGGCGACCGTTCGCCGTCGATCGTGTACGCGGTCGTCCGTGCGCGGGGCGGCGTGCGACGGCTGCTGCCGAAGTACCCGATCCGGCCGTCGTTTGCCTGGGTGGCGCTGGTGCCGGCTGGGCTGGTCGTGTACATCATCTTCCTCGCACTCAGCACGGGCGACGGGCTGGCGCCGTTCCGCTCCCAGGAGGTCTGGTTCCGCCACTTCGCCGGCCCGTTCGGTGGCGTCTGGGACGGAGCTGTCGCGGCGTGGGATGGGCTCCGGCAGCTGCTACACGGGCCTGCGCCGCCCGTCTACTTCACGAAGGCCGGCGGCGACCCGTTGACGGTCGCGGGTCAGAACCTGATGCTGTTCGGGTTCCTCGTGCTCGGAGCGATCGCGTGCGTCGGCGCGTTCCGGCGGCTGCCGGTGGCGTACGGGGCGTATGTGCTCGCGTCGCTGGCGCTGCCGCTCTCCTACCCGGTCGGGCCGCAGCCGCTCGCCTCGCTGCCGCGCTACGAGGTCGTCCTGTTCCCGCTGTTCATGTGGGGCGCGAGCTGGCTGGTCCGCCGGCGGCTGACGCGCGAGGGGCTGGCGTCGCTCGCCGTGCTGCTCGGGCTGTTCACGGTGCAGTTCGCGACCTGGCGGTTCGTCGCTTGAGTGACACGATCCTGCTCGACGCGCTCGGGACGCTGGTCGCGCTGGAGCCGCCGGCGCCGCATCTGGGGCGAGCGCTGGGTATCTCCCTCGCCGACGCTGAGCGCGCGATCGCTGCCGAGATCGCTTACTACCGCGCGCACCTCGACGAGGGCCGGGATGCCGCCAGCCTGGCCGCGCTGCGGCGGCGGTGCTCTGTTGCGCTCGGTGCCGAGCTGCCCGCGGTCACGCTCGATCCGGAGCTGCTTGAAGAGGTGCTGCTCGCGTCGCTTCGGTTCACCGCGTTCCCGGATGTCCTGCCCGTGCTCGGCGCGCTGCGCGCGGCCGGTACACGGCTGGTGGTCGTCAGCAACTGGGACGTGTCCCTGCACGAGGTGCTCGCGCGTGTCGGCCTGGCGGGGCTGCTGGATGACGTGGTCACCTCGGCCGAGGTGGGGGTTCGCAAGCCGGGCCGGGAGATCTTCGAGCGCGCCGGGCCCGCCCGGCTGCACGTCGGCGACAGCCTCGATGAGGACGTCGCAGGCGCTCGGGCCGCCGGGATCGAGCCGGTCTTGATCCGCCGCGACGGGAGCCGCGGGCCGCCGGGCGTGCGAACGATCGCGACACTCGCGGAGCTCGTGTCGGGGCCATGAGATCATCAATTGCATGGTCGCGCCTCGCCTGCTCGTGGTCGGCACCGTTGTGGTGCTGCTCACGGGTTGCGGGGCGAGCGCCGCGCAGCGGGCCCACCGGCCGGCGCCGTCGTCGGCGCGGGCGCGGGGGCGGGCGCCGCTGAGCGGCGGCACACCCACGCCGCCGTCACCGACCGGGGCCGCCCCCGATCCGGGCGCCGTCGGCGTGATCCGTGGCTGGGCAGACGCGCTCCGTCGCGGCGATGTCGTCGCCGCAGCGCGGTATTTCGCGCTGCCGAGCGAGATGATCAACGACGTCGTGATTCGGATCCACAGCGCCGCTCAGGCCGCATACGCGAACGCGACGCTGCCGTGCGGCGCGCGGTTGATCTCAGCCGAGAAACGCGGCCGCTATGTCAACGCGCTGTTCCGTCTCACCGGCCGGCCCGGAGCCGGGGGCAGCAACTGCGACGGTGGCGCCGGCCAGACCGCGCGAACCAACTTCGTGATCGCCGACGGCCGGATCGTCGAGTGGATCCGGGCGCCGGACGATCCGGGGGACAACGGCGGCGCCCCGAGCTCGCCGCCGTCCACCGACACAAATCCCGGGCCGATCGCGTAGCGCGAGCACCTACTCTTGGCGGCGCCGATGCCGAGCGTCCCGCCACCGACGAATCCGCCTGACGCGCCGGCAGCCGGCGCCGCCTCGCCGCCGTGGCGGCTGTGGACGGCGCCCGCGGCGGTCCTCCTCGGCCTCGCGCTCGGGATCGTGGCGACGCTCGTGGTCGACATCGTCGGCTCGTCAGCCGGCTCGAACCTGTCCCACCCGACGCCGGCCGTGTCGATCATCGGCGACATCGTGTTCGACCTCTCGTTCGTCGCCGCGGCGATCTACTTCACCGCGATCCAGGGTCGCCCGCGGCCGGCGGACTTTGGTTTCCGGCGGATCGGGTTGAGGCTGGGAGTGACCGCGTTCGTGGTCGCCGCCGTCGGGTACTA
Organism: uncultured Solirubrobacteraceae bacterium; assembly: GCA_963712675.1. GTDB lineage: Bacteria > Actinomycetota > Thermoleophilia > Solirubrobacterales > Solirubrobacteraceae > Palsa-465. Next base: position 278,890 of record CAVQJF010000002.1, on the reverse strand, counting down.
CCTCGTGACGCTCCTGTACGCGTCGGTCGTCAAGCTCCACGGGAGCGACAAGCTCCCGAGCGAGCTCGGCGTGTCGAAGAGCACGGCGGCGCTGGTCGCCGCGACCGTGTTCGTGTGCGTGATCGCGCCGATCGCGGAGGAGTTCTTCTTCCGCGGCTTCTTCTTCGGCGTCCTGCGGCAGTGGCGGATCAACGTCGCCGGCCGCGAGCTCGGTCCGTGGGTGGCGGCGGTGCTGACCGGGATCCTGTTCGGGCTCGCGCACACCGGCTCGGCCTCCTCGCAGTACCTGCTCCCGCTCGGATTCCTCGGCTTCGTCCTCTGTCTGGTCCGGTGGCGCACCGGTTCGCTGTACCCGTGCATGGCGCTTCACTCGGCGAACAACGCACTCGCGCTCGGGGTCAACCAGGAGCATTGGAGCGCGGTCGCGATCGTCGGCCTGATGGTCGGCTCGCTGCTCGTGATCGCGACCGCCACCGGCCCCCTGTCGGCGCGCCGTGTGCAACGCGACGTGCAGACAGCACGAACTTGATTTACTTTGCTTTGATGAGACGACTCGGGGCGATGACGTTGCTGGTGCTGCTGCTGCCGGTCTCCTCGGCGCTTGCGGCTACGACGACGACCGCGAAGCCGCAGGCTGTCAGGGGGTCGATGACGCTGACGCTTCCAGATGCGTTCGTCGTCAACGGTGGCGCGCTGATGGTCCCGAACCGCACGCTCCACGTGCACGGCGTCGTGAGCCCGTACGTGAAGGGCCAGAAGGTGACCGTCAAGGCGTACCTCGGCAAGCACGCCTTCGAGACCGCGCATCTGTGGATCCGGCCCTCGAAGAGCGGCAAGTGGGGCTACTTCAATCAGGCCCTGTCGACCTCGGGCACCGGCGCCGTCCTCGTCCAGGTGACCCACGCGAAGAACGCAGCCATGAAGGGCTTCGGCGCGTTGCGGCGCTACACGGTCGTCGCCGAGAACGCCGGACCCGGCTCAAGTGGGCCGTTCGTCCAGCTGATTCAGTCTCGGCTGCGGGCGCTGCACTTCTACCTGATCGAAAGCGGCGTCTACGACAGCTACACGGGGTGGGCGATCGACGCCTACCACCGGCTGCTCGGCTGGGGCACGTCGCAGAGCCTCGACGCGAACACGATCCGCTACCTGCTCAACGGCTGGGGCGCGTTCAAGGTCCGCTTCCCCAGCCAGGGCCGGCACGCCGAGGGCAACCTCAGCAAGCAGGTGCTCGCGCTTATCAACGGCTCACAGGTGTACGCGCTGTACCCGATCAGCTCCGGCAAGCCGTCGACGCCGACGATCCTCGGCAACTTCCACGTCTACCAGAAGGACCCCGGCTACCTCTCCGACGGGATGTACTTCTCGAACTTCTTCACCGGTGGCTACGCGATCCACGGCTACAACCCGGCGCCGGACTACCCCGCCAGCCACGGCTGCATGCGCGTCCCGATCCAGGACGCGATCTCGATCTACAACTGGTTGCAGATCGGGAACGGAGTCGACACCTACTACTAGGTCGTTGCCGGCGTCCGTGTCGCGCCGGGGAGTTGCGCGTGGTGTGAAAACGGCGGCAGTGAAAGGTCAGCGGCCGGGGCGGCGCCCTGAGGTCCGCCTCGGCGTGGTGCGACCGAAGAAACCTCCGCCACACGGAGGAAACCTTGGTCGCGTCCCCCGATCTGCCTGGCCCACCCCACAACCACGGTTTTCATGGAATCAGGGGCGTCGCCGAACTGGGTTCCTGCCTGCCCTTTTCGATGCCGCAGTTTGGTTGTGCCGAGCGCTACGAGCTAACGATCAGCTGAGCCCGCGCGTATACCGCGCGAGGTACCCGAGCCCGACTCCGTAGAGCAGCAGCGCGAAGATCGTCGGCAGGCCGTGCAGCACCCACTGGTTGTCGGACTGGACGATCGAGCGGAAGGGCGAGGTGAGCGTCTTCCAGGCGCCGTCGATGAACGCTCGCGGCTGCCCGTGATGGGTCGGCTGGGGCGTGACGCCGGGGGTGATCGGCTGTGAGGTGCTGATCTCAGCGACCTGATGCGCCGAGGCGCCGGCGAGCTGGTCGCGGGCGAACAACCCGAACGAGCTCACAAGCAGCAGGCTGCACACGCACGCCGCCAAGACCATGACGCGGTGAATCACGCTCTCGGTATCGGCCGCGAGTGCCATTAGCATGACCGCGGGATGGTGAATCTCGACGCAAAACAGCGGCTGCTCGCGGAGTTGCGCGAGCACGCGCTCGTGATCGGAGAGGTGGTGCTGACGAGCGGCGCGACCGCGCAGTACCTGGTCGACGCCAAGCGCGCGATCCTCCGCCCGGCCGGCTTTCAAGCGCTCGCCGAGCTGGTGGCGGCGCAGGCGCGCGAGTGGGATGCAAGCGCGGTCGGCGGGATGACGATGGGCGCCGACCCGATCGCCTGCGCGGCGCTCGCCGGGGGCGCCGACGTTAAGGCCTTTTTCGTCCGCAAGGAGGCCAAGTCTCATGGGCTTGCGCGCAGGATCGAGGGCCCGCTGCTGGACGCCTCAGACCGCTGCATGCTGGTCGAGGACGTGGTCACGACCGGGGGCTCGACGATCCGCGCACTGGAGGCGGTCCGGGACGAGGGTCACGAGCTCTGTGGCGTGCTGGCGATCTGCGACCGCCTGGCCGGCGGCGCGGAGAAGATCAGGGAGGCGGCGGGGGTCCCATACGTGGCGCTGACGACGATCGACGACGTCTACCCGGAGCGCCCGGACCGGTAGCGCGCTACTTGAGGTCGAGCTGCCCGGCGAGCGCCCGGCAGCGCGCGAGCGGCTGGCGCATCGGCTGGATCACCCAGCCGCTGATCGGGCCGGGTGTGATCAGGACGATCGGGCGGGTGCTCGCGATCGCGGGGCCGTACTTGTAGCCGACGCTCGCGACGTTCATGTGGAGCGTGAACGCGACCATCGACTGGTACTGCAGCCGTGTCAGCGGCTCGCCGCAGCCGTGGAAGCCATCCGGCCCTCCGAGCTTGTTGTCGACGAGCTCGGCGAGCTGGTTGATCACGGTCGTGCGTTTGCGTTGTTGATGAAGGTCCTTGTGCTCGGCGCGCGCGGATGAGATCGCGCCCGGGATGAAGGAGCCGACGATCACCGCCGCGAGCGCGACCCCCAGCCACTGCGGCCCCTTCGGCGGCCGCGCCAGCAGCCAGCCGACCCCGACCGCCGCCATCACCGCCGCCAGCGCCGCCGGCGGGAACAGGTAGCGCTTGACGCCCGCCCAGCCGTGCAGCACGAACGCGATCTCGAGCACGAGCCAGCCCGCGACGCACCCGAACAGCACGAGCGCCCGCTTGTCGCGCCGCCATATTGCGAGCGCGAATGCGAGCACCGCCGCGACCTCGACCGGCCGCTCGTACAGCGACAGGAAGCGGCTGATCGTGCCGGTGATCTTGTTCGAGTGCAGCGCGCGAGGCGAGTGCAGGGCGTTCTGGCCGGCGATGAAGAACGTCTTCGCGGTGATCGCCGGGATCCCGAACCACAGCGCAAGCATCACCACGACCCAGCCGACCATGAACCGGCGCATCGACGGTTCGGTACGCCACATCCAGATCGCATACAGCCCCTGGAAGAGCCACGCCTCGGGCCGCGCGAGGCCGGCGAGCGCGAGCAGCGAGAACGCCCACCGCCGCCTGCCGGACAGATGGCAGTCGATCGCGCCCAGGCACAACGCGACCACGAGCGGGTCCGACTGCGCCGAGAGGATGAAGTGGAAGTACTGGACGATCCCGAGCGACGTGCCGGCGGCCACGACGGCGGCGACGTAGCCCGCCCAGCGGCGATCGGGCGGCGCGTCGGTCAGCCGGTACGCGATCCGGGCGGCGAAGATCGCGCCGCTCAGCGAGATCGCCGTCGCGGTGATCAGCCACAGCCACATCTCGTAGTGGCCGGCGAGCGCGAACGGGACCGTGAACAGGTACGGCAGCGGCTTCCAAGAGGGCGCCGCGTTGGTGTTCAGCGACGCCGTCAGCGTCTGATGGCCCCAGACGAGCCAGCCGTAGGGGTCGAAACCGGGCCGGGTATTCGCCCAGCGCGCGAACAGCGCCGAGAACACGAGCAGGGCGATGACGGTGGAGATCGCAGGATGGGAGCGGACCACCGCGGTCAGCCGCCGGCCGCCTCGCGGAGCTTCGACGGTGGCGGCCGTCACGGCCTACCGTCCCGGGACGAGCACGCCGTCGGGGTGGGGCCCGGTGTAGATCCAGGCCGCCGTGACGCGCTGGCAGGTCGCCCGCAGCGCCCCCGTGGCGTGGTAGGTCTGCGTCTCCCAGCCGTTCGGGAGCTCGATGAACAGCACGATCGGGTACTTCGCCTTCAGCTCACGCTTGGGCAGGTAGCCGACGTTGCCGACGTTGAGCTTCGTCAGCCACGCCAGCAGGCTCGCGTACTCGGTGTTCGTCACCGGGTGCCCGCAGGCACGGACCGCCTTGTAGCCGCCGATGTGGTTGATCGTGGCCTGGAGGCGGTTGACGACCGTGGTGCGGCCGCGCTCGTGGGTGAGGTCCTTGTGCTCGTAGCGGATCCGCGCGACCGCCGCCGGAACCATCGGCAGCGCGAGCGCGGCGGCGAGTGCGAGCGCGCCGACGCGGAGCTGTAGCGCGCTCTTGCGTTTGGCCTCGATCAGCAGCCAGCCGAGTGCGACGCCGGCGAGCGCCACCTCGAGCGCAGCCGGCTCGAACAAGTACCGCGGCTGCCCCGGAAGCCCCTTGATCACGAGTGCTTCCTCAACGATCACCCAGACGACGGCGCTTGCTCCGACGAGCAGGACCATGTAGTTGCGGCGCATCCAGGCAACCACGAGCGCGAAGATGGCGCCGAGCTGGAGCGGCAGGTAGGTGAGTGAGGTGAAGCGGTGGAACTCGGTGATCACCTTGTTCCCCTTCGGTGCGCGCGGGGAGCGGAGCGCGAGCTGCTCGGCAAGGAACGGGCGGTGGTTGGTGATCTCCGGGATCCCGAACCAGCCGAACAGGATCACGGCCCACCCGAACACCAGCAGCTTGCGCGTATCGGGTCGCTTGATCCACAGCCAGATGGTGAACGGGACGAGCGTCGACCACACCTCGGGGCGTCCGAGACCGGCGACGCATCCGACCACGAACGCGAGCCGCGGATGGCCCGACAGGTAGGCGTCGATCGCCGCCACGAACAGCGTCACGATCATCGGGTCGGATTGGACGCTGAGCACGATGTGCATGTACGTCTCGGTTCCGAGCAGCGCCGCGCCGGCGAACACCGCGGCGATGATTGCCGGCCGCTTGTCGCCGTCGTCGGAGGCGCCCGTCAGCCGGTAGGCGATCCGCGCCGTGAAGACCGCGCCGCTGAGCGAGATCGCAACGGAGCTGAACATCCACAGCCACAGCTGATAGTGGCCGAACAGCGCGAACGGCGCGGTCAGCAGCAGTGGTAGCGGCTTCCACGACGGCGCGCCGCCGAGGTTGAGGTCAAGGTGGATCGTGTGGTAGCCCCACACGAGCCAGCCGTACGGGTCGTACCCCGGTCGCGTGCGAGTCCACAGCACGAGCACGAACGCGATCACGAACATCACTCCGGTCGCGACCCACCACGGGTGCCGGCGGAGCACGGCAAGCAGCGACCCGGCACCGCGCGCGTCGGGTCGTCCCGAGGTCGCCGACGTCGGGATCGGCGGTGCTTCTAGCGTGTTCTCGGACACGAGGAGCCGGTGACGGTAGCAAATGACCCTGAGGCGCATTTGCCCCCGGCAGGAATCGAACCTGCATCCCGCGCTTAGGAGGCGCGTGCTCTATCCATTGAGCTACGAGGGCGGTCCCGACGGAGGGTATCCGCCGCCGCTCGCTTCGTTGGCGCCGGGTTAACCATGGGTGACAACCGCATGGGCGTGTGGTATTTCCGCCTTGTGGTGGAGGGATCCCAGGTGCGGCGCGGAAGTATCGCTAGCTCATGAGCTACGGCGATCTCGGGCTGATGGTCGAGGCGGAGGAAGACCCCGCGCTCGCCAGCGTCGAGCTCATCAGCGGCGAAATCACGGCGCGCTCACCCCTGCAGCTGTTCTGGCGGCGGTTCCGCTCGGACCGCGTGGCGATGGCGTCGGCGATCTTCATCATCGTGCTGATCATCGTCGCGATCGCGGCACCGTTGGTGGTCAGCCTGGTCGGCGTCACCGGACCCAACACGCCGAACCCGAACGCGACCGACATCTTCGGCAGCCCGATCGGACCGAGCGGGGCGCACCCCTTCGGGGTCGACAAGATCGGCCGCGACGTGCTCGCGCGTGTCGTGTACGGGGCGCGCGTGTCGCTCGAGGTCGGGATCATCGGCACGGCGGTCGCAGCGATCGTCGGGACCGTGATCGGACTGATCGCAGGGTTCTACCGCGGCTGGGTCGACACCTTGCTGATGCGGGCGGTCGACGTGTTCCTGGCGTTCCCGGTGCTCGTGCTCGGACTCGGGATCGGCGCCGCGTGCGAGGTGCGCGGTTGCGCCAAGGTGCTCGGCGTCACGTGGATCCAGCCGGGGCTTGTGACGGTGATCTTCATCATCGCCCTGTCCAGCTTCACGTATATCGCGCGGATCGTCCGCGGTCAGGTGCTGTCCCTGCGCGAGAAGGAGTTCGTCGAGGCGGCGCGCTCGCTGGGCGCATCCAACAGCCGGATCCTGTATCGCGAGATCCTGCCGAACCTGCTCGCGCCGCTGATCGTCTACTCGAGCCTGCTTATCCCGACCAACATCCTGCTCGAAGCGGCACTTTCGTTCCTCGGCGTCGGCATCCGCCCCCCGACCGCAAGCTGGGGCCAGATGATCGCCGACGCCACCCCGATCTTCAACACAGCCTGGTGGTACATGGTGTTCCCAGGCGCAGCCCTATTGCTCACCGTGCTCGCGTTCAACCTGGTCGGCGACGGCCTGCTGGACGCGCTCAACCCGAGAGGGACGCGATGAGACACACAACGACCCGCGGCGCACCGTGCGCCGCTCCACCCACGAGGAGGCAACACATATGAGAATCCACCGCGCGGCAATGGCCGTCGCGATCACAGGGATTCTGGCCGTAGGACTGGCCGCGTGCGGCTCGAGCAGCAGCAACAGCAGCACCAGCAGCTCGGGCGGCTCGGGGACGGCGTCCACAGCGTCGATTCCGCTGAAAGCGGGCGAGAACCCGGTCGGCCAGGCGCTGTACAGCGGCAAGAAGGGCGGCACGTTGACCGTCTATTCGAGCGAGGACTTCGAGCACCTCGATCCTGGCTCGGCCTACTTCGCGCTCGATTACCAGGTGATCTACGCGACCCAGCGGCCGCTCCTGAGCTACCCGCCGAATTCGAGCACGACGCTCGCACCGGATCTCGCCACCGCGGTCCCAACGCTGGCCAACGGCGGGATAACGGATGGCGGCAAGACCGTCACCGTGCACATCCAGCCGAACGTCAAGTTCAGCCCGCCGGTGAATCGCGTCGTGACCTCCAAGGACGTCGCGTACGCGATCGAGCGAGGCGCGAACCCGAACGTGGGCAACGGTTACTTCGCCCCGTATTTCGGCGACATCGTCGGCGCCTCGAGCGCCAAGGGCGGCCCGATCTCAGGGATCCAGACCCCGAACAACACGACGATCGTGTTCCACCTCACGAAGCCGACGGCGAACCTGCTCATCGGAGCGCTCAGCATGCCGCTGTCCTCGCCGGTGCCGTCATCGATGGCCGGCCCGATGGACAAGCATGCGCCGACCCTGTACGGCGCCCAGGCCGAGGTTGCGACCGGCCCATACATGATCAAGTCAAACAGCAAGGGCGTGTTCGCAGGCATCGGCTACCAGACCGGGAAGCAGCTGACGCTGGTTCGCAACCCGAACTGGGACGCGAGCACGTACGCGTCGACGGCGTTCAAGCCGCCGGCGTATCTGGACCAGGTCAACATCAACATCGGCGGCGACGCGTCGGTCATCGGGCAGCAGGTCCTGAAGGGCTCGGGCTCGCTGCAGATGGACACTCCGTCGCAGTCGATCGTCAAGCTCGCGTATCAGAACTATCCGTCGCAGATCACGTTCACGCCGGGCGCCGGGGACCACTACGGTGGCCTCAACACCCAGTACGGCCCGTTCAAGAACGTCAACCTGCGCCGTGCAGTGTGGGCAGCGATCGACCGCAACGCGATCGTCAAGGCGCGTGGCGGGTCGCTCGTGGCCGCGCCGATGACGCACTTCATCACGCCGGGCACTGATGGTTATACGCAGGCCGGTGGCGCAGCGGGACCGAACGTCCCGTGGAACACGGACCCGAACGGGAACATGGCAGAGGCGACGAAGCTGATGAAGGCTGCCGGCTACCCGAGCGGCAAGTACACGGGCACCACGCCGATCCAGATCGTCGGTGGCGATTCCGGCGATCAACCGGCGATCAACCAGATCATCCAGAGCTCGCTCAACGCGCTCGGGTTCAAGACCCACCTGAGTCAGGTCGACCAGTCGGTCATGTACTCGAAGTACTGCGGCGTGCCCAAGCAGAAGATCGACGTGTGTCCGTCGTCCGGCTGGATCCGGGACTACGACAACCCGCTGACGGTGCTGTACGTGCCGTTCAACGGCGCGGCGATCGTCCCGACGAACAACTCCAACTGGAGCTTGCTCAACGATCCGACGATCAACGCCGCGATGAACAAGGCCGAGCTGATCACCGATCCCACGGCCGCTGCGACGGCGTGGGGCAACATCGACAAGCAGCTCGTCAATGATGCGGTCGCGCTCCCCGAGGAGTTCGACAGCCAGCCGAACATCGAAGCGAAGAACGTCGCAGGCATCAACGATCTCTGGAACATCGGTTCCTGGGACTTCATGTTCACGTCGCTGAAGTAACACGCTCGTCGCATGTGACCCCCGCCCTCGGGCGGGGGTCACCGCGTCGCGCGGCCGAGGACTCGACCGAAACCATGGCCAGATACATCGTCCGCCGCGTCCTGTGGGGCATCGTGCTGCTGTTCCTCGTCAGCGCGCTGACGTTTGTCATCTTCTATCTGCTCCCCGCAGCCGATCCGGCGACGCTGCGCGCGGGCCGCAACGGCAGCCCGCAGGAAATCGCCTACATCCGGCACTCGCTCGGGCTCGACAAGCCGATCTACACGCAGTACTTCGACTACATGAAGGGCATCGTGCTGCACTTCAACTTCGGCTACAGCTATTACAGCCAGCAGTCGGTGTTGAGCCTGATCATCAACCGGCTGCCGGCGACGCTGTCGCTGACCGTCGGCGCGGTCGTGCTGTGGGTGGTTCTCGGGATCCCGGTCGGGATCATCTCCGCGATCAAGCGCGGGACGTTCATCGACCGCGCGGCGATGGGGACCGCACTCGCGTTCGTCTCGATGCCGATCTTCTGGCTCGGCCTGATCGCGCTGTTCCTGTTCGCCTCCGACATCGGCAAGTTCGCGATCCTCCCGGGCGCGAACTCGTACGTCGGTCTGACCGTGAATCCGTTCAAGTGGTTCCACTCGCTGATCCTGCCGTGGCTCGTGCTCGCGGCCACCCAGGCGGCGATCTACTCGCGATTGCTCCGCGGCAACCTGCTCGAGGTGATGGGCGAGGACTACATCCGCACCGCCAGAGCCAAGGGCGTATCGGAGCGGCGCGTGATCTGGCGCCATGGCGTGCGCTCGGCGATCACTCCGGTCGTGACCGTGCTCGGCCTCGACATCGGCGGCCTGCTGGGCGGCGCCGTCCTGACCGAGACCGTGTTCGAGATCCACGGGATCGGGCTGCTCAACTACAACGCGATCGTCGACACCGACATTCCGATCGTGCAGGGCACCGTGCTGCTCGCGGCGATGTTCATCATCCTCGCGAACCTGGTCGTCGACATCTGCTACGCGTACCTCGACCCGCGGGTGCAATACACGTGAGCACCTCCAACGGGGCGTTGCTCGCGGTCGAGGATCTGCGAGTCACGTTCGACACCGACGACGGTCTCGTGCACGCGGTCGATGGGATCTCATATTCGGTCGAGGCCGGCAAGACGCTCGGGATCGTCGGCGAATCAGGCTCGGGCAAGAGCGTCTCGTCGCTGACCACGCTCGGGCTGACGCGCACCCAAGGCGGGCACGTCTCGGGGCGGATGCTGTTCGGCGGCAACGATCTGGTCGCGATGGCCGATGGCGCGCTGCGGAAGATCCGCGGCAACGAGATCGCGATGATCTTCCAGGACCCGCTGTCCTCGCTGCATCCCTTCTACAAAGTCGGCTCGCAGCTGATGGAGGCGGTGCTCGTGCACCGCAAGGTGTCGAAGTCGGCGGCGCGCGATCGGGCGGTCGACCTGCTCGAGCTGGTCGGGATCCCCGACCCCCACCGTCGCGTCGATCAATACCCGCACGAGTTCTCGGGCGGTATGCGCCAGCGCGTGATGATCGCGATGGCGCTCGCGAACGAGCCGAAGTTGCTGATCGCCGATGAGCCGACGACAGCGCTCGATGTGACCGTCCAGGCGCAGATCCTGGCCCTACTCGAGGATCTCCAGAAGCGGCTCGGGATGGCGATCATCATCATCACCCACGACCTCGGCGTGGTCGCCGAGATCGCTGATGAAATCGCGGTCATGTACGCCGGCCGGATCGTCGAGCACGGGTCGACCGAGCGGATCTTCAAATCGCCGCAGCACCCGTATACGTGGGGGCTGCTGAAGTCGATCCCGCGCCTCGACGCGCCCCGCGACGAGGAGCTCGTGCCGATCGCCGGGCGCCCACCGAGCCTGATCAACCGGCCGTCCGGCTGTCACTTCCATCCGCGCTGTCCCTACGTCCAGGAGGACCACAAGCGCGTCGATCCGAGGCTCCAAGCGGTTCCGGGCCAGGCCGGCCATGAGGTGGCGTGCCTGCTGGACGCCGCCCAGCGGAATTCGATCTGGCGGGGGCTGCTGGCAGGCGATTCGGCGGCCTCGCTCCGCCAGATCGCGGGACCCGGACCTGGACCGCGGCCACGCACGGCCGAGGCGCCCCCGCTGCCCAAGGATGGCGACGGATGACGGCCGTCACCGGCACGCCCCTGCTCGAGGTCCGCGACCTCAAGAAGTATTTCCCGATCACGCAGGGGATCCTGTTCCAGCGCCAGATCGGCGCCGTCAAAGCCGTCGACGGGGTCTCGTTCGACGTCAACCACGGCGAGACGCTCGGGATCGTCGGCGAGACCGGATGCGGCAAGAGCACGACCGCGCGGCTGCTGGTGCGGCTGCTCGACCCGACCTCGGGGAGCGTCAAGCTCGACGGCGAGGACATCTCGGCATATCGCGGCGACGCGTTGAAGGCCCTGCACCGCCAGGTGCAGATGATCTTCCAGGATCCGTATTCGTCGCTCAATCCGCGCAAGCGCGTCGGGTCGATCATCGCCGACCCGTTCGTCATCCACGGGCTCTTCACGGGAGAGGGCGAGCGCAAGCAGAAGGTGCAGGAGCTGATGGATCGCGTCGGACTCAACCCCGAGCACTACAACCGCTATCCGCACGAGTTCTCGGGCGGCCAGCGCCAGCGGATCGGGGTCGCGCGAGCGATCGCGCTCGAGCCGAAGCTGCTGATCGCCGACGAGCCAGTCTCAGCGCTCGATGTCTCGATCCAGGCGCAGGTGCTCAACCTGCTCCGCGGTCTTCAGCGGGACATGGGCCTGACGCTGATCTTCATCGCGCACGACCTGAGCGTCGTGCGCCACATGTGCGATCGGGTCGCGGTCATGTACCTCGGCAAGGTCGTCGAGCTGGCACCGAACGACTCCCTGTACGGATTTCCCCGCCACCCCTACACCGGGGCGCTCCTATCCGCGGTGCCGGTTCCCGACCCGACCGGCGGCCAGCGCGAGCGCCAGCTGCTGACCGGCGACGTTCCGAGCCCCGCCAACCCGCCCTCCGCCTGCCGCTTCCACACGCGCTGCCCGAAGGCACAGGAGAAGTGCTCGCAGGACGAGCCGCTGCTGGAGGACAAGGGCAACAGCACCGAGGCCGCATGCCACTACCCGCTCACCGACGCCGAGGTCAAGCTGCTGCTGCCGAAGGCGCTGGTGGGCTCGGGCGGCGCGGGCGTCGGCGGGGAGCCGGCCTAGGCTTGCTCGTGGTCGGCTGACTCGGCGGCTGACTCGTCCGCTGAATCGTCGGCTGAATCGTCGTCCTCGTCGTCGTCGCCGTCATCGACGTACAAGGACTCGACCGCCATCTCCTGGCCGCGCTTGTCCCACAGCTTGACCTCGAGGAAGTCGCCGCGGTAGTTGTCCGGCGCGATCAGCGTGAAGCGCTCGTCGAGCAGCTCGCACTGATCGACGGCCAGGTTCGCGAGCTCGGCTGTGACGAGCGCGCCGCCGGGGACCAGTGGCACGCCCCAGACGAGCGTCATCTCGGCTGACTTGCCCTGCTCGCCGCGCCAGGTGCCGATCACCTCTTCGTTGAGATCCAGCTTCCAGTCGGGGTTCTGTTCAGCGGTCTCGGACGTGAAGTCGGCGTATGTGAAGAAGTCGCTCGGTCCGCCCTGGCCCTCCCCGAACGAGACGAACCCGTACAGGTCGTAGCCCTCGGTTGTCCTCGCGACCGCGGGGATGTACGTTCGCCCGGCGTACGCGCGATCGGGGAACCACGCGATCTCGCCCGGGTCACCGACGTCCTCGCCTTCGGTGTCGAGCTCGCGGCAGGCGCTCAGGAAGTGCTCGGCGAGCGTGTCCGCCCAGCGGCCGTAGGGGAGCGTCTCCTGCGGCGGCTCGGCGGCGAAGCTGATTACGAAGCGGTCTGTTGGCGGCATCGCCGCGGGAGCTTATTCAGAATGCGCCGCGCCGCGTAAGCACGGCAGGAATCGTCTTCAGCAGGATCGACAGGTCGAGGAATACCGACCAGCGCTCCAGGTAGACGAAATCGAGCCGCACGAGGTCGTCGAAGTCGAGCTCCGCGCGACCGGAGACCTGCCACAGACCGGTGATCCCGGGGAGCACCAGATAGCGCTTCTTGTGCCACTCCTCGAGCTTCTCGAAGTCGCGCATCGGGAGCGGGCGCGGGCCGACAAGCGACATCTCACCACGGACGACGTTGACGAGCTGCGGCAGCTCGTCGAGCGAGAAGCGGCGCAGGAAGCGGCCGACCGTCGTCAGTCGCGGATCGTCTCGGATCTTGAACAGCGCGCCCGACTGCTCGTTGAGCGGCTCGAGATCGGCCTGGATCTGGTCGGCGTGCACGCGCATCGTCCGGAACTTGAAGCAGTAGAACGGCTTGCCGGCCATCCCGGGGCGAACCGAGCGGTAGATCGCCGATCCGCGCGAACTCAGCTTGATCGCCACCGCGATCACCAGCAGGATCGGCGCGAGCAGGATCAGCCCTACGATCGACAGCACGAGGTCGAAGGTCCGCTTGAGCGCGTAGTCGATGCCCTCGAACACCGGCGGCCGCAGCGTGAACAGCGGCACCGTCTGACCGGGGACGAACTCCGCGCGCTCGATCAGGATCTCCATCGTCGAGGGGGCGACGTGCACGGTGACACCGCGCCGGTGGCAGAGGTCGACCAGCTCGACGCCCTTCTCCTGCGGGAAGTCGGGGTCCGCGATGATCACCTCCTGAACGCGCTCGCGCGCCAGGATCTCCGGGAGTTCCTCGAGTTGGCCGAGCGAGCGCAGACCGTTCTGCGGGCGGGGCGTGAGCGAGATGTAGCCGACGAGGTCGACGCGCCCGCGAGACTTGCCGGCGAGGGCGTGCGCCACCGCCTCGATGTGCTTGCCGGAGCCGACGAGCAGCCCCCGTCGGCGGTAGCCCGCCTGCTCGAGCAGCCAGCCGGTGATCTGCAGGTGCAGATGGCGGAGCGCGCCGATGTAGACGGCGCCGAAGAACAGCGAGCCGTAGAACAAGTAGTAGCTCGAGTAGCGCTCGCCGCTCGCGAGCGCGAATACCAGCGCGATCACGGTCGCCTGGAACAGCGCCGTCGTGATCGCCGACAGTCCCGGCCGCCGGGGGCGGTCGGCGTACAGATCGACGCGCGCGAACATCAGCACGGTGACGAGATACGCGAACGGGATCCAGTGCTTGGAGTCGTGCCAGGCGAGGCCGGCGTGGAACTGGCCTCGGAACAGCAGCTTGACCCCGATCGTCGTGTAGATCGCCGCGAGCACGCCGACGTAATCGAGCACCAGCAGCGATACGACGCGGAACACGCGTCGCAGGGTCTCCAGCCGAAGCAGGAACGACAGCGCCGGCGGTCGCTTGCGGCGGACGTCGCGGTCCGGCAGCACCAGCGGCGCGTGGCCGTTATGGGTCCGGTTCGGGGCGCGACCCGTAGCCTCGCGCTGCTCGATCGTCACGTTCTGCTCCGGCCGATCATTTTCCCCAACGGTGGTAACGGTATCTTGACATCGAAGTTACGCAGTAGCTCGGCTACCGCTCCGGGCGGGCCGGCGCCGCTCTCGCGACGCTACCGAACGCTGCCGATGAGCCCTTCTCGGCCCGACTGCTCGATCGTTCGCTCCAGGCCCTCTCGGAGCTCGATCGCCGGCTCCCACTCGAGCACCGACCGCGCGAGTGTGATGTCCGGCTGGCGAACCTGCGGGTCATCGGTCGGCAGCGCCTCGTACACGATCTCCGAACTCGAGCCGGTCACCTCGAGCACCGCCTCGGCCAGCTCGAGCAGCGTGAATTCGTTCGGGTTGCCGATGTTCACAGGCTCGTGGTACCCGGATTCGGCCAGTCCGATGATTCCGCGGATCAGATCGTCGACGTAACAGAACGAGCGCGTCTGCGAACCGTCGCCGAAGACCGTGATCGGGCGGTCCTGAAGAGCCTGACGGAGGAAGGTCGGGATCGCGCGGCCGTCATGGGGACGCATTCGAGGGCCATACGTGTTGAAGATCCTGACGATCGCCGTGTCGACGCCCTGCTGGCGGTGGTAGGCCATCGTCAGCGCCTCGGCATACCGCTTGGCCTCGTCGTAGACGCCGCGTGGCCCGATTGGGTTGACGTGTCCCCAGTAGCTCTCGGGCTGCGGGTGTACCTGCGGATCGCCGTACACCTCGCTCGTCGAAGCGGTCAGGAAGCGGGCACGGTGGCGCTTGGCGAGGCCGAGCGTGTGGTGGGTTCCATACGAGCCGACCTTGAGCGTGTGGAGCGGCAGCCGCAGGTAGTCGATCGGCGATGCCGGCGACGCGAGGTGGTACACGAAGTCGATTTGCTCCTCGACGAAATACGGGTCGATGATGTCGAGGCTGAGGTGCACGAACTCCTCAGAGCGGATGTGCTCGATGTTCGCGAGCGACCCCGTCTCGAGGTTGTCGACGCAGATCACGCGATGGCCGCGGCTGAGCAGCTCATCACAGAGGTGCGAGCCGAGGAAGCCGGCTCCACCGGTAACAAGGCAAGTGGGCATTGACGCAATCTATCGGGGGGTCGCGTCCCCGTGCCGCCCGGGGCGGCCGGGCGGTTAGCATGACCCCCTGTGCAACGACTGGAGGAGCGATGGCTGCAGCCCGGTTCGTCGAGCGCCTGAACGAGCAGATCGGAAACGAGTTCGCGGCCTCACAGCAGTACATCGCGAACGCGGTTTATTACGACGAGCAGACGCTTCCGCGGCTGGCTGCGTTCTTCTACGCCCAGGCGGTCGAGGAGCGCAACCACGCGATGATGATGGTCCAGTATCTGCTCGACGCCGACGAGCGCGTGGCGATCCCCGGGATCGATCCGCCCGCGACGGAGTTCGACGACATCGTCGCCCCGGTCGCGCTCGCGCTCGAGCAGGAGCGGCGGGTCTCAGACCAGGTCGCGGCACTGATGGGGGTGGCGCGCGAGGAGGGCGACTATCTGTCCGAGCAGTTCGTGCAGTGGTTCCTCAAGGAGCAGGTCGAGGAGGTCTCGACGATGTCGTCGCTGCTCGCCGTCGTGGAGCGCTCGGGCGAGGCGCCGGGGTTCATCGAGGACTACCTCGCGCGCGAGCACGGCAGCGGCGGCGGGGATGATCCGACCGCGCCGCCGGCGGCCGGCGGGGCGCTCTAGCCGCCGGTCGACCTGCGCAGGCGGTGCTCGTCGCCGCGGCGGATCGTGACGCGCTCTGAATCGAGGTGGTCCAGTAGCGCCTGGGCGAACTTGCGCGAGGTGCCGAGCTCGTCACGGAGTTCGGCGAGCGTGAACGCGCCCTGCAGGCGATTGGCGAGCGCGACCGCCCGCTCGCGCACCTCGGTGAGCGTGTCCGGGTGGTAATGCAGTGACCGCGTGACGCGGACCGCTCGGTTAGCCGCACGGAGGGCGGCGAGGTCGCCAGGATCAAGGCCGGAATCGGACGGGGGCTCGAAGCCGGCCTGCTTCAGCCGCTGCTCGAGTTCGAGTGCGCTGTCCGTGAGGGGGGGTGGAAATGGTGGCTCTGGAGGCTCTGGTCGAGTGGGGGCCCCCCGGGGAGGGGGCGGATCGGCGGCGGGCTGCTCGCCGCGCGCGAGACGTTCGAGCCGGGCGGTGAGGTCGCGGCCGGGGCCGTGCTTGCGCGCGTGGGGGTCGAGCACGACGCCGCCGCCGAGCGTGTCCGGCGGCGCGATCCGGCGGATCACAAGTCGGTCGTTCGCCGCCGCGATCAGCGGCTGCTCCAGCCGCAGCTGCCAGAAGCGGCCGCCGAGCCAGGCCAGTCGTGCGGGCGACTCGCGGGTGCCGTGGTGAACCTGGACGCGCTCGCCGTGCTCGGCCTCGATGTCGAGCGCGGCGTCGAGGACGTATGTGGCTTCGAGCTCGCCGCCGGCGAGAACGTCGCCCCTGGAGACGTCCCTGACCGCCACGCCGGTCAGGTTGACGGCGACCCGCTGTCCGGCGCGGGCCTCGTCGACGGGCCGCTCGTGGATCTGAACGCTCCTGACCCGCGCCGGCGTGCCGCCGGGGAGCAGCGTCAGGCGGTCGCCGATAGCGATCGAGCCAGACCAGAGCGTCCCCGTGATCACCGTGCCGGCGCCCTTGATCGTGAACACGCGGTCGATGTGAAGGCGGGCCGGCTTGTCGTCCGCCGCGCGACTCTGAAGGGACCCGGCGACGTCGTCGAGCGCCGCGCGCAGCTCGTCGAGTCCCGCTCCGGTGCGTGCCGACACGCGGACGGTCGTGGCGCCGGGGAGCAGCGCCGCGGCCTCGCGCGCGGCCCGCTCGGGGTCGGCGATATCCGATTTGGTGACCGCGACGACGCCGGTGTCGACCGCCAGCGCCGCGAGGACCGCGGCGTGCTCGCGCGTCTGGGGCATGACACCGTCGTCGGCGGCGACCGTCATCAGGTACAGGTCGATCCCGGTCGCGCCGGCAACCATCGTGCGGACGAACCGCTCGTGGCCGGGGACATCGATCACCGACAGCGTGCGGCCCGAAGGGAGCGTCAGCCGGGCGTAACCGAGCTCGATCGAGATCCCGCGTTCGCGCTCCTCGGGAAGCCGGTCCGTGTCGGTGCCCGTCAGCGCCGTGATCAGCGCGGTCTTGCCGTGGTCGATGTGGCCGGCGGTTCCGAGCGTCAGCGGTGCGTCGCTCATCCGAGCGCTGTCACTGCCGCCGCGGCCACCTCGTCGGCCTCATCGTCGGTCAGCGTGCGCGGATCGAGCAGCACACGCCCGTCGGAGATCCGTGCGATCACCGGTGGGTCGGCGCGCCGGAGTGCGGTGGCGAGCTGCTGCGGGTCGCCGGCGCTGAGCGCGACCACGGGCCCATCGAGCTCGAGCAGCGGAAGGGATCCGCCGCCGACCTTGGCGCTCGCACGGATCACCTCGGCCCTCGGCCCGACTCGGGTCGCGATCAGCTCGGCCCGTCGCTGCAGGCTCGACTCGCTTGCGCCGAGCATCGCGTGCACCGGGATCCCGGAGCCGTCTTGAGCCGGGTAGCGGGTACAGAGCAGCGTCGCCTCGAGCGCCGCGAGCGACAGCTTGTCGATCCTCAGCGCTCGCGCGAGCGGGTGTGCGCGCGCTGCGGCGACCGCGTCGTGGCGCCCGACAATCAGGCCCGCCTGCGGCCCGCCGAGCAGCTTGTCACCCGAGCAGCACACGAGCGCGGCGCCGGCCGAGACGGACCGTTTCAGGGTCGGCTCATCGCTCAGCGCCGGGATTCCGCTCGCGTCCGCCAGGACGCCTGACCCGAGGTCGTCGATCACGGGCACCCCCAGTGCTGCCAGCGCCTCGATCTCGACCTCCTGCACGAACCCGAGCGTGCGGAAGTTCGACTGGTGGACGCGGAGGATCGTCGCCTGGCCGGCGTCGGCGATCGCGTTCTCGTAATCCGCGAGCCGCGTGCGGTTCGTCGTGCCGACCTCGACCAATGTCGATCCCGACTGCGCGACCACATCCGGGATCCGGAAGCCACCCCCGATCTCGACCAGCTGCCCGCGGGAGACGACGATCTGCCTGCCCGGCCCGGCGAGCGCCGCGGTCGCCAGCAGCACCGCAGCGGCGCCGTTGTTGACGACGATCGCGTCCGCTGCGCCGGTCAGTTCGCACAGCAGCTCCCGCACGTGATCGTGCCTGCTGCCGCGGGCGCCCGTTTCCAGGTCGAGCTCCAGGTTCGAGTAGCCGCGCGCTTGGCGTTGCACCGCCTCTCGGGCCGCTTGCGCGAGCGGCGCGCGACCGAGGTTCGTGTGCAGGATCACGCCGGTCGCGTTCAGGACCCGCTTGAGCGAGGGGCGGCTCAGAGTCGCCAGATGCGCCTGCGCACTGAGGCGGATGTCGGCCTCCGGCACGACCCCGGCCCTGATCGCGTCGCGTCGCTCGTCGATCGCCTTGCGCGCAGCGCTGACGGCGATCGTGTGGGGAGCGTCGAGGGTGGCCGCGAGCTCGTGGACCGCGGGCAGCGCGCTCAGGTCTCGGGCGTCGGTGGCGGGGTCGTGGCTGGGAGGGTTCCCGTTACCCATTCGCCTTCCTCGCGTTTCCAGATCGGCGCCTGCGCCTTGATCCGGTCGATGATCTCGCGCGCTCCGTTGAACGCCTCGTCGCGGTGGGGCGCCGAGACCGCGACGACGACCGACGGCTCGGACAGCGGCACGACACCGATCCGATGCTCAGCGGCCGCGGCCGTGAGGCTGTGCGTGGCGATCGCCTCGGCGACGATCTCCGCGATCTTCTGCTGCGCCATCTCGGCGTACGCCTCGTAGTCGAGGTGGTCGACCTCGCGCGTGACGCCGAGGAACGTGACCACGGCGCCGGCGCGCGGGTCCTTGACCCTGTTGGTCAAATCCTCTGTCGACAGCGGTTCGGTCGTCACGCGGGCGTGGACCGTGTCGCTGTTGAGCGCGCCACCGGACACCGGCGGGATCAGCGCAAGCTCGTCGTCGGCGTGGAGCGGCGCGTCCCTGTCCGCGTACTCGTGGTTGACCGCCATCACGACCGGGATCCCGCTCGCGAGCTCGCCGAGCTGCTCCAGGGCGTCGTGCACGCGCGCGTCGTCGGGCAGCTCGAGCTTGATCTCGTCCGCGCCGGCGCGCTCGCGGAGACCGGCGAACAGTCGGACGCGCACTTGCATGAACCAAGGCTATCTCTGTTGGCGCGCGGTTAATGCGGCTAAAGGTCCGGCATGCAGTCCGTTTCTTCCATATGCTGCGCATCCTCTGAAAGCTTCAGGAGGGCCTGTGATGCGTACTTGGAAGATGTGGGTCTCGTTGGTCGGCGTCTTGGCGCTGGCGGGATGTGGGAGCAGCAGCTCATCGTCGACGGCGACCAAGGCCGCGGTGACGCCGCCATCCGGCACGTCGTCGTCCTCGTCGACTTCCTCGTCGACGCCCGCCTCGACGTCGGCCCCGGCCGCCGATCCTGCCGTGCAGGCGCTGGTGCCCGCGGCGGTCAAGTCGAAGGGGACGCTGACCGTGGCCGCCGACGCGAGCTACGCGCCCGACGAGTTCTTCGCATCCGACGGGCACACGGTGATCGGGATGGACGCGGACCTGAGCAAGGCGCTCGCGGCCGTGATGGGTCTGAAAGCCAACGTCGTCAACGCGACGTTCGACACGATCATCCCCGACCTGCACTCGGGCAAGTTCGACATGGGCGCCTCGTCGTTCACGGACACCAAGGCGCGGGAGAAGGTCGTCGACTTCGTCGACTACGCGAACGTCGGTGAATCCTTCTACACCAAGGCTTCCGGCGGGACGACGGTCAGTACGATCGCCGACATCTGCGGTAAGACCGTCTCGGTCGAGAAGGGGACGACCGAGGAGACGGACGCGGGCACGCAGGGCGCGAAGTGCAAGAAGGCGGGCAAGCCTGGCGTGACCGTCCTGTCGTACAGCGATCAGAACGCGGCGAATCTGGCGGTGGCCAGCGGCAAGGCGCAGCTCGGCTTCGCCGACACGCCCGTCGCGAGCTACGTGGTCAAGCAGACCCACGGCCAGTTCAAGCTGATCGGTGCGGCCTACGCGCCGGCGCCGTACGGTCTGGCGGTCCCAAAGAGCCCGGCCCTCGCGCCGGCGGTGCTCGCGGCGCTCAAGTCGCTGATAAAGGACGGCACGTACACGTCGATCCTGAGCCGCTGGGGTCTCCAGGGGATCGCGATCACCAGCCCGAAGATCAACGGGGCCACGAGCTAGGCGTCAGACTGACGCTCTGAGGTGGCTACCTCCGAGCTGAACCAGGAACGGACGGGACGGCCCGAGGACATCGAGGCCGTCCCGGTCCGACGACCGGGGCGATGGATCGCCGCGGTGATTGTGCTGGTGATCGCGGCGTCGCTGGTCCGCTCGGTTGTCACGAACAAGAACTTCGAGTGGCACATCGTCGGGCAGTACCTGTTCGACTCGCGGATCCTGCACGGCGTCGTCCTGACGCTCGAATTGACCGTGATCTCGATGGTCGTCGGAGTGCTGCTCGGGATCCTGATGGCGGTCGGGCGCCAATCGCCGAATCCAATCGTGTCGGGGGCGAGTTGGCTCTACATCTGGTTCTTCCGCGGCACCCCGCTGTATGTGCAGCTGCTGTTCTGGAGCTTCTTCGGAGCGCTGTATAAGACGATCGATCTTGGCGTGCCGTTCGGCCCGTCGTTCATCCACTTGAGCTCAAATGCGACGATCACCGCGTTCGTTGCCGCGGTGCTCGGGTTCGGGCTCAACGAGGGTGCGTACATGGCCGAGATCGTCCGCGCCGGGATCATCGCCGTCGACCAGGGCCAGACCGAGGCCGCGCAGTCGCTCGGGATGAGCCGCATTCAGATCATGCGCCGGATAGTGCTGCCGCAGGCGATGCGCGTGATCTTGCCGCCGACCGGCAACGAGACGATCTCGATGCTCAAGAACACATCGCTGGCGGTTGCCGTCGGCGGGAGTCTCTACGAGCTGCTCGGGGAGGCCCAACACATCTACGAGACGACCTATCAGACGATCCCGCTGCTGATCGTCGTGTGCCTGTGGTACCTGGCGATGACGAGCGTCGCGTACGTCGGCCAGTACTTCCTCGAGCGGCGCTACGGGCGTGGGTTCTCTCGCGCTCAGGTGGGGTCGATGCGGGACCGGTGGCTGAGGTTCGGAAGCGGGTGGCGATGACCGCGATGGTGCAGGCGGAGGCTGTGCACAAGCGCTTCGGACGCCTCGAAGTGCTGAAGGGCATCTCGCTTGAGGTCCAGCCCGGAGAGGTGATGTGCCTACTCGGCCCGTCCGGGTCGGGGAAGTCGACGTTCCTGCGGTGCATCAACCACCTCGAGAAGATCAACTCGGGAAGGCTGTCCGTCGACGGTGAGCTGGTCGGCTATCGCGAGGCCGGCACCAAGCTGCACGAGCTGCACGAGCGCGAGGTCGCGCGCAAGCGCGCCGCGATCGGCATGGTCTTCCAGCATTTCAACCTGTTCCCGCACATGACGGCGATGGACAACGTGACGCTCGCTCCCGAACGAGTGTTGGGTGTGTCGCGGGATGAGGCCCGGGCGCGGGGCGAGCAGCTGCTCAACCGCGTCGGCCTCGGGGACAAGCTGACGACCTACCCCGTCGCCCTGTCCGGCGGCCAGCAGCAGCGGGTTGCGATCGCGCGGGCGCTCGCAATGCAGCCGAAGCTGATGCTGTTCGACGAGCCGACCTCGGCGCTCGACCCCGAGCTCGTCGGGGACGTGCTCGACGTGATGCGTGGGCTCGCGAAGGACGGCATGACGATGATCGTCGTCACGCACGAGATGGGGTTCGCGAAGGAGGTCGCCGACTCGGTCGTGTTCATGGACGAGGGGGTCGTCGTCGAGTCCGGCAAGCCGGCGGACGTACTCGGCAACCCCCGCGAGGCGCGGACCAGGTCGTTCCTGTCGAAGGTTCTGAGCTGATCCGCGCCCGGAGCGTCTACGGCTTGAACTTCGCCGCGCAGGCCTGCAGCGCGGAGCTGTCTGTGCCGGCGGCCGTGATGCAGGCTGTGAGGTTGGTGACCCCGGCGGGGACGCCGCCTGTCTTGGCGGCCTGATTCACCGCCTGCTGAACCTGCTGCTCGCCCTGTCTAATCGCGTTATTGGCGGTGTTCTGGTCGGACTTGATCACCGTGAAGTACAGGATCAGGAAGATCCCGAGCGACACCGCGAGCGAGATCAGCGCGTACTTCGGACTGCGGACGATCATGAACATGTAGCTAGCCCCCTTATGGCCGTAGCCGTTGGATGCTCAGGACCGTACGCACTGCCCGCCCGTCTGTCAGTGTCGCGCTGGTCTCGCTCGGGTTCGCGTCTCGCGGGTAATCTCTGCCTGCGATGGCAACCGCAGACGAGCATCGGACAGTCGCGCCGATCGTGGGTCCGGATGACCCTAGGCACTTCACCGACTCGGGGATCGAGATCGCGCCGCTGTACGGCGAGGGCGACCTTCCAGCGGATCTCGCCGACCGGCTCGGAGAGCCAGGGGAATATCCCTACACGCGCGGGGTCCATCGCGACATGTACCGCAAGCAGCTCTGGACGATGCGCCAGTACGCTGGCTACGCGAGCGCGAAGGAGTCCAACGAGCGCTACCGCTACCTGCTGGAGCACGGGTCGACCGGCCTGTCGATGGCGTTCGACCTGCCGACTCAGCTCGGCCTCGACTCGGATGACCCTCGCTGCCTCGGCGAAGTAGGCCGCACGGGCGTCGCGATCGACACGATTGACGACATGCGGACCGCTTTCGAGGGGATCCCGCTGGACCAGGTGTCCACCTCGATGACGATCAACGCGCCGGCGAGCGTGTTGCTGCTGCTCTATGAGCTGGTCGGCGAGGAGCAGGGCGTGCCCTCCGAGCAACTCCGGGGCACGACCCAGAACGACATCCTCAAGGAGTACATAGCGCGCGGGAACTTCATCTACCCGCCCGAGGGCGCGATCCGGCTGACGACCGACCTGTTCGCTTATTGCAACGAGCGGGTGCCGAAGTGGAACACGATCTCGATCAGCGGCTACCACTTCCGCGAGAAGGGATGCTCCGCAGTGCAGGAGGTCGCGTTCACGCTCGCGAACGGGATCGCGTACGTCCAGGCGGCGCTCGACGCGGGGCTCGAGATCGACAAGTTCGCGCCGCGGCTCGCGTTCTTCTTCAACGGCCATAACAACGTCTTCCAGGAGGTCGCCAAGTTCCGTGCGGCGCGGAAGATGTGGGCGGCGATCATGCGCGAGCGGTTCGGAGCGCTTGATGAACGGTCGTGGAAGCTGCGGTTCCACACCCAGACGGGCGGCGTCACACTGACCGCCCAGCAGCCCGAGAACAACATCGTCAGGGTTGCGCTGCAGGGCTTCGCCGCGGTCTGCGGCGGCACCCAGTCGCTACACACCAACGGCTTCGATGAGGCGCTCGCGCTGCCGACCGAGCGCGCCGCCAAGATCGCGTTGCGCACTCAGCAGATCATCGGCTACGAGTCGGGAGCGGCCGACACCGTTGACCCGTTCGCCGGCTCGTACTTCATCGAGGCGCTGACCGACGAGATCGAGACGCGGGCCAACGAGTTGATCGAGAAGGTCGACGAGCTCGGCGGGTCCGTGCAGGCGATCGAGTTCATGAAGAACGAGATCGAGGAGTCGGCGTTCGGCTATCACGAGCGCTACCGGATCGAGCAGGACATCGTCGTCGGGGTCAACAAGTTCGTCGACGAGGCGCTCGAGGTCACCGACATCCTGCGCGTCGACCCCGAGTCAGAGCGCCAGCAGGTGGAACGGCTGAAGGCGTTCAAAGCCGACCGTGATGGTGCTCTGATCGAGGCGCGCCTGCAGGAGGTGCGCGACCGTGCCGCGGGCAGCGAGAACATGCTCCCGGCGCTCAGGCAGGCGCTGAAGGACCGCTGCTCGATGGGCGAGGTCTGCGCGGCGATGCGCGACGTCTTCGGCGAGTACAAGCCGGCGCTCTAGACACCGTCGATCCGCAGGCCTCTGTAGGTTTCAGGTCGGTGCTCGTTACAGGGGTGATGTTCTGGCAGGTCGTGCTCGCGGTCCACATCGCTGCCGTCGTGATCACGTTCGGGGTGACGTTCGCGTATCCGATCTTCGCCGTCGTGGGGGCACGGATGGACCCGCGCGGGCTGCCCTGGTTCCACCGGATGCAGGTCCAGATCGGACGGCGGCTGATCAGTCCGGGTCTCGCGGTCGTGCTCGTGGCGGGCATCTATCTGGCCTCGAAGTTGCACCAGTGGCACCACTTCTACGTCCAGTGGGGTGTCGCCGCCGTGGTCGTGCTCGGCGGCCTCGAGGGAGCGTTCATGGTCAAGCAGGAAAAGAAGCTCGCCGAGCTCGCGGAGCGAGACATCGCGGCGGCCGGGGCCGGCGAGGTCAGCCTGAGCGCCGACTATGAAGCGCTCGGCCGGCGGGTCGGCTCGGTCGGCGCGTTGATGGGCCTGCTCACGCTCGTCACGCTGTACCTGATGACCGTCCAGGCTTAGCGCCCCAGTCAGCTCCGCTCTGAGTCGAGCATCGCCATCTGCTGCTCGGGGTAGCGGGTGCCGGCGACGGCGTCGGCCGGGACCGCCTCCTCGATTGCGGCGACATCGCTACCGGTGAGCTCGAGCTCAAGCGCTCCGGTCGCCTCCGTCAGCCGTTCTCGCGTCCGAGCCCCGATCAGCGGGACGATGTCCTCGCCTTTGGCCAGCACCCACGCGATCGCGATCTGCGCCACTGAGGCGTTCCGGCTGTCGGCCACCCGGCGGAGCGCCGCGACGAGCGCGAGGTTGTGGTCGAGGTTCTCGCCCTGGAACCGTGGCGAGTGATTACGGAAGTCGGCGCGGTCGAGGCCGCGCTCGGGCGACCAATGTCCGCTGATCAGACCGCGCGAGAGGATGCCGTACGCGGTGATCCCGATGCCGAGCTCGCGACAGGTCGGGACGATTTCGTCCTCGATCCCGCGGGAGATCACTGAGTACTCGATCTGGAGGTCGCAGATCGGGTGGACGGCGGCGGCGCGCCGGATCGTGGCGCTGCCGACCTCGGAGAGGCCGATATATCGCACGTAGCCCGCCTGCACCAGGTCGGCGATCGCACCGATCGTCTCCTCGATCGGGACCTGCGGATCCAGGCGCGCCGGGCGGTAGATGTCGACGTGATCGGTCTGGAGCCGGTTCAGCGAGTAGGCGAGCGCGGTCTTGGTGGCCTGCGGCCGCGCGTCGTAGCCGAGCCAGCCCCCGTCGGGGCCGCGCTGGGCGCCGAACTTGACGCTGATCACGACCTCGTCGCGGTTGCGACCCTTGAGCGCCTCCGCGATCAGCAGCTCGTTGTGGCCCATCCCGTAGAAGTCGCCGGTGTCGAGCAGGCTGATCTCCCCGTCGAGCGCGGCGTGGATCGTCGCGATGCTCTCGGCGCGATCCGCCGGGCCATACATGCCCGACATTCCCATGCAGCCGAGACCGACCCGCGATACCTCCGGTCCGCTCGTTCCAAGCGTCACGATCATTCCCTCCTGTTGCGTGTTCGTCGGTTCATCGTCGCAAACCGGTGTGTCCGGTTATCGGATCCTGGTCCGTGCCGCTCCCCCGCTGGTGTGCCGTGCAAGCGCGCGACCGGTGCAGGAGTCGCGCGCGGTCGCGCGAATTCGAAGGACATGAACGAGCACAAGGCAAGCCGGACCCTCGTCAAGTCCCCGCCGGAGCTGTGGGCCGAGTGCAGCGAAGCGACGTCACTAACGAAACACCTGGATCAGTTCGGCGAGATCAAGATCACGAGGCTCGAACCCGAGACGGCCGTCGCCTGGGAGGGCGAGCGCGTAAGCGGCACGGTCCGGCTCGAGCCGTCGGGGTGGGGCACCCGCGTGACCCTGACCGCGGTGGCGGCCGGTGAGCCCGTCGGGGTTCCGGAACCCGTGGTGGTTGAGGAGCCCGTGGCGGTTGAGGAGCCGGTGGTGGTTGAGGAGCCTGTGGTGGTTGAGGAGCCGGTGGCGGTTGAGGAGCCCGTGGCGGTTGAGGAGCCCGTGGCGGTTGAGGAGCCCGTGGCGGTTGAGGAGCCCGTGGCGGTTGAGGAGCCGGTGGCGGTTGAGGAGCCCGTGGTGCTTGCGGAGCCGGCGCCCGCGCCGGCGGTCACCACCAAGCGCGCGCCGCGCCGGGGCCTGTTCGGGCGTCTGCTCGACTTCCTTGGCCCGCGCCCGCCCGTCAAGGCGTCGCCAGTCGTCTCGACTCCGGCAGTTGTGACGACCCCGCCTGCGGTTACGACATCGCCCGCATTGACGCCCGTTGCTCGATCGGTCGCGCCGCCGACGCCGGTGGTCCAGGCAGTCTCAGAGCCTCCCGCGCCATCGCCGCGTGTCGCCGAGCCGGCCGCTCCCGACCCGCAGCCGCCGGCTCCCGACCCGCAACCGATGGCCGCCGAGCTCGCCAACGCCGAAGCGGCATTGGCGGCAGCGCTCGACAGCCTCGGGCAGGCCCACCACCGCCCGTTTTCGCGCCCCTGACGCGATCGCATCCGGGGATCGGTGACGTTTCCCGCGGGTTAGGACCGAAGTTATGTCCGGGTAGCGGCGGAGACGTACCTGGAACGTCCCGATCCGTGAGGCAGGCCGCAAGTGGTCGCCAGAGCGCCCATCCGTGCCATGGCTGCCGGTCGGGTTCGATGAGACCGGCCGCAAACGGGCGGCGCAGATAGACTCGCGACCCCTCGCGATGCGTGACAAAGCCCCGGAAACCTACGAGGAGAAGCTCGCCCAGCTTCAGGAGCTGAGATACGAGGCGATCCACGCCGGCTCCGACGACGCGATCGAGAAGCAGCACGCGAAGGGCAAGTACACCGCACGCGAGCGGGTCGAGAAGCTGCTCGATCCGGGCTCGTTCCAAGAGCTGGACGCCTTCGTGCGCCACCGGACGCCCGACTTCGACATGATGAAGAACCGGCCGTGGGGCGACGCGGTCGTGACCGGCCACGGCACGATCGACGGCCGTCGCGTGTGCGTGTTCAGCCAGGACTTCACGGTGTTTGGCGGCTCGCTCGGCGAGGTGATGGCCGAGAAGATGTGCAAGATCATGGATCTGGCGGCCAGGATCGGCTGCCCGGTGATCGGGATCAACGACTCGGGTGGGGCTCGGATCCAGGAGGGCGTCGTATCGCTTGGGGCGTACGGCGACGTGTTCGTGCGCAACGTCAAATGCTCCGGGGTGATCCCGCAGATCAGCCTGATCATGGGTCCGTGCGCTGGTGGCGCGGTCTACTCGCCGGCGATGACCGATTTCATCTTCATGGTCAAAGAGACCTCGCACATGTTCATCACCGGGCCCGAGGTGATCAAGACCGTGACCGGCGAGGAGGTGGGGTTCGAGGAGCTCGGCGGAGCGATGAGCCACAACTCGAAGTCGGGCGTCGCGCACTTCGCCTCCGACGACGAGGACGCGTGCCTCGAGGACACGCGCTACCTGTTCTCGTTCCTCCCGCAGAACAACCTCGAGATCCCCCCGCGAGTGCAGCCGACGGACGACCCGAACCGGATGGACCCCGACCTCGACACCGTCGTCCCGGACAACCCGAACAAGCCCTACGACATGCGCGACGTCGTCCGTCACATCGTCGACGACGGTGAGTTCTTCGAGGTGCACGAGCACTACGCGCGCAACATCATCTGCGGGTTCAGCCGGCTCAACGGGTACTCGGTCGGGATCGTCGGCAATCAGCCGAACCAGCTCGCCGGCGTGCTTGACATCGACTCCTCCTGCAAAGCTGGGCGCTTCGTTCGCACGTGCGATGCGTTCAACATCCCGATCATTACGTTCTGCGATGTCCCGGGCTTCCTCCCCGGCACCACGCAGGAGTGGGGCGGGATCATCCGACACGGGGCGAAGCTGCTGTACGCCTACACCGAGGCGACGGTCCCGAAGATCACGATCATCACCCGCAAGGCGTACGGCGGCGCGTACGACGTCATGGCTTCCAAGCACATGCTCGCCGACTTCAACTTTGCCTGGCCGACGGCGGAGGTGGCGGTGATGGGCCCCGAGGGCGCCGTCAACATCATCTACCGGCGCGACATCCAGAGCTCGCCGACGCCGGACACCCGGCGGCAGAAGCTGATCAACGACTACAAGGCGCACTTCGCGAATCCGTACGCCGCCGCCGAGCGCGGCTACCTCGATGACGTGATCATCCCGCACGAGACGCGGCCGAAGATCATCACCGCGCTCGAGACGCTTCAGACCAAGCGCGAGGCCGGTCCGAAACGCAAGCACGGGAACATCCCGCTGTAGCTACAGGACGACGGTCTGCGCCTGAACCCGGCCGTCCCGGAGCGCCGCGAGCGCGGCCGCGGCGATCGCAAGATCCTGGATCGCCAGCCCGGTCGAGTCGAACAGCGTCACCGCCTCGGGCCCCGGCCGCCCCGGTGCCTCGCCCGCCAGGACTGCCCCGAGCTCGGTGACTCGGTCGCGCGTGACCAATCCAGCGTCGATCGCTCCGGTCAGCTCGCCCCCATGTGACGCCTGCTCCCACTCATCGCAGAAGAGCGCGCACGAGGCGACCGCGCCGACGCTCGCCTCCGCCTTCCCCGGCCCGTCGGCGCCGAGCATGTTCAGATGCAGGCCGGGCCGCAGATCGCCGGCATCGATCACGATCTCTGCTCCCGGGGTGACGGTGCACACGACGTCGCAACGAGTCGCCTCGTCGCGTGTACCGACGCTCCACGCCAGCTCTGTCGCGAGTGCCTGCGCCGCTCCGATCTGAGGGTCGTGACAGACGCCCGGCCCGTACCCGGCGGCCACCAGGCAGCGCGCCGTCCACGCTCCGTGGAGGCCACAGCCGACGATCCCCACCGATCGCGCGGTCGCGGGCGCCAGCGCCTGGGTCGCGACGGCAGCGACGGCGCCCGTGCGCAGTGCGGTCACCGAGCGTGCGTCGAGCAGCAGCAGCGGCTCGCCGTTGCCGGCGTCCGACAGGCAGATCACGCCGGTGACGGTCGGGAGACCCCGGGCGGGGTTGCCCGGAAACGAGGTCACCCACTTCAGCAGCGCGAGGCCGTCGCCGCGCGCCGGCATCGCCCGGAAGTCACCGAACGGTGGGCTGTCGAGATACACCTTTGCCGGCATCGTCCACTCTCCCGCGCGGAAGCGAAGCAGCCCGCGGCGGACGCACTCGATCGCCGCGCCCGGCGTCACCGCCTGCAGCACGGCGTCGTGGTCCAGGACTCCTAGCGCGGGCACGGTCGGGGCACGATACCCTCCGGGCCGACCGTGAACCGCCGTCCACAGCTCACGATCGTCGCTCCTGACGCCTCTCCGGAGGAGGCGGCAGCCGTCGTCGCGGCACTCGAACGGTTCATGCGCGAGACGGCGCCGGTTCCGGTGCCGCCGGCTCCGCGAGTGAGCGGTTGGCTGCGAGCGGCCCTGTTCGAAGGCGTCGCGCGCGAGCCCGATGAACGTGCCCCGTGGATGTGATGCGCCCGCGTTCACGGGTTTCGCCCCGGTGGCTCGCGCTTGCGGCCGTCGTGATGACGCCCGCCGTTGCGGCGCCGCCCGCCGCCGCCGTCGTCTTCCGCCTGCCCACAGGACATCTCGCCGGTGTTGCGCTCCGCGCGGGAATCTCACCGACGACGATCTCCGGCTCTCAGGCCGCTCCGCCGGCGCCGGGGCGGCCCAAACCGTTCCTGGCGAACGGCAACGTCGATTACCACAACGGGCCAGTGATCCATTCAAGCGCGCCGTACCTGATTTTCTGGGATCCAGCCGGGGCGATCCCGGCGGGCTCGCGCGCACTGCTCGAGCGTTTCTTCACCGACGTCGCCGCCGACAGCGGCACCTCGAACAACATCTTCGGTGTCGTCCGCCAGTACACCGACGGCTCCGGCTTCGCCGACTACAAGCAGACGTTCGCGCCGGCGCAGGCGATCAACGACACGCAGCCGTACCCGGCGCTGGACTCACAGAACTGCCCGGATGTAGCGCCGTCCTACCCAACCTGCGTAACCGATGCTCAGCTCCAAGCCGAGATCACCCGGCTCGTGACGGCCGACGGACTTCCGACCGGGAATGGTCCGAACGCACCGATCTACTTCGTCGCGACGCCGACGAACGTCGACGTCTGCATCTCGGACGCGACCCTTCCGGTGCCGTGTGCCGACTCCGTCTTCTGCGCCTACCACTCCTCCTTCCAGGACGGCCCCGGCGGACCCAGCGTGCTCTACGCATCGATTCCGACGCTGTTGCTCGCGCATGATCCGAAGGGATGCCAGTTCGACGGGAACAGCGCGATCCAGCAGCCGAACGGGAACATCGCCGACGTGGCGGTCAGCTATGTGAGCCACGAGGACAACGAGACGCTCACCGACCCGTTCGGGACCGGGTGGTGGGATGCCAGCACGGGGAACGAGATCGGCGACACCTGCTCCGCCACCGGAATGTTCTTCCCGCCCTTCGGCGAGAACCCGGACGCGTTCCTGCCGACGCTCGGCGGTAGTGCGAGCGCCGGCACGCTGTACGACCAGCTGATCAACGGCAACCCCTACTACACCCAGAGCGAGTGGAGCAACGGCGACGTCAACTGTGAGATGCGCCCATCGGCGGGCACGATCGCCGCCGCTTTCTCGGCGCCCACGTCGGCAGCCCCGGGCACGCCGGTCCAGTTTGACCCGACGGCGAGCACGAGTACCGGGGGATACAGCAGCGTGACCTGGAACTTCGGAGACGGGAGCATCCCGGTGTTCACCACCGCGGGCCCCCCAGCGGTCGTCTCGCACGCGTTTGCGAGCCCAGGCAACTTCACGGTCTCGTTGACGCTGGTCGACACGCACGGCGACCTCGCGACCGCGAGCCATCAGGTCACCGTCGGAGCGCCGCCGACCGCGGCGTTCGTCGTCTCACCCGATCCGGCCGCCCCGGGCGCCCAGGTCGGATTCAACGCCAGCGCATCCCGCGACCCCAACAACGGAGGCTCGATCGCAAGCTACAGCTGGAGCTTCGGCGACGGCTCGGTGGGCTCCGGGGTCGCGCCGACCCACAGTTATGCGAGCGTTGGCACCTACACGGTGACGATGCAGGTGCGCGACGGCTTCGGCCTCGCATCGGCTCCCGCCTCGCATCAGGTTACGGTCGACGAGGCTCCGAGCGCCCGTTTGACGGCGACAAGCCGCCACCCCGAGGCCGGCCTTCCGGTCTCGTTCACCGGCTCGCGGTCCAGCGACCCCGATGGTTCGATCGCTACCTACCGCTGGCAATTCGGCGACGGCAGCACCGGATCGGGCGTTACTCCCAGGCACGCGTACCGCCGGCCGGGGACGTACTCGGTCACGCTGACGGTGACCGACAGCTCCGGCTTCAGTGCCGTCGCAACGGCTACGGTCATCGTCGCGGCGCGGATCACCGGCGCGTCAGTCCAGACCCGGCAGCAGCGCCGGTACCTGCTCGTGAGGACCGACGGCCCGGGTCAGGTCACGTTTGGCAGGCAGTCGGTCCACCTTCGAAGCGCGGGGACGGCCCGCTTCCGGCTCCCCCTGTCGTCCTCGCAACAGACGACGCTCGCCCAGCAGGGGAAGCTCGTGCTTGAGCTCAAGCTCGCGTTCGCGCCGTCGGTCGGGGCCGTCGAGCGGACCAAGACGAAGGTCACGCTTTCCTAGACGGTCACGGCGGTGCGCGCGGAGGGCGAGCCGCGCCCCGGGGCAAAATAGCTGTATCCCGATCCTCTTTTGGTACATTTGGTCCCTGCCCCCGGAGCCCGGAAGGAAGTCGATGGAGCCCGCATCGCTTGACACGAATAAGGCTGCCCCCCGCGAGGGATCACTCGAGAACCCCGAGCTGATCGAGAACGTCCCGGGCCACGTGATTCCGATCCTGGAGCGCGAGTTCGACGATTTCGATACCGAATCGACGCGCTACCTCAACGGCAAGCTCGAGGAGGACGACTTCATCAAGTTCCGCCTCAAGCAGGGCGTGTACGGCCAGCGCCAGCCAGATGTGCAGATGATCCGCGTCAAGCTGCCGATGGGCGGCGTCACGCCCGACCAGCTCGACGCGTTCGCCAGCGTGATCGACGAGTACGTGCCGCTGCGCAAGGGCCACGTGACCACGCGCCAGAACATCCAGATGCACCACATCCCGCTGCCGGACGTGGCCAAGCTGATGCGCGAGATCGCCGAGGTCGGGCTGTCGAGCCGGGAAGGGTGCGGGAACACGATGCGGAACGTCACCGGCGACCCGCGCGCGGGGGTGCTCGAGGGCGAGCTGTTCGACATCACCCCGTATGCCGGCGCGTACGTGCGGTACTTCGTCCGCCATCCGACGACGCAGGCGATGCCACGCAAGGTCAAGACGGCGTTCACTGCGACCGACGCCGACAACGCGATCACCGGAATCCACGACATGGCGTTCCTCCCGCGCGTTCGCGACGGCGTTCGCGGCGTCGAGGTCCGCGTGGGCGGCGGTACTTCAATCATGCCTCGGATCGCGCCGACGCTGTATGAGTTCGTCGAGCTCGACAACGGCGACTACCTGAAGGTGACCGAGGCGTGCATGCGGATCTTCGATCGCCAGGACTTCCTGCGAGTCAACCGCGCACGGGCGCGGATCAAGGTGCTCGTCGACAAGATCGGCATCGACGCCTTCCGCGAGCTGGTGGAGGAGGAGTTGCAGGGTGATTGGGTCGCCGAGCGCGATTTCTCGCTCGACGCGATCCTGTTCGACCACGACGAGGAGGGGAACGCGCCCGGCAAGCCCGCGAACGCGGCGACGCCGAACGGCGACAGCCGTGAATACGCGCACTTCCTGGAATCCAACGTGCACCCCCAGCGCCAGCGCGGCTTCAGCACCATCGAAGTGAAGATCCGGCGCGGCGATCTGACGCCGGAGCAGCTCCGCGGCCTCGGGCAGATCATGCGCGAGTACACGGGTGGCTACGCGCGCACGACGGTCCACCAGAACCTCGTTCTGCGCTGGGTGCGCGACGAGGCGGTCTACGACGTGTGGCGGCGCCTTTCCGAGTTCGATCTGGGCGACGCCGGCGCAGACGAGATCACCGACGTCGTCAGCTGCCCGGGCACCGATTCCTGCAAGCTCGGGATCACGAGCTCGATGGGACTCAACCAGGCGATCCAGGATCGGCTTGTGCAGATGCGGATCACCGACGAGCTGACGCGGCAGATCCACATCAAGATGAGCGGCTGCCCGAACGGCTGCAGCCAGCACCACATCGCGAGCATCGGCTTCTACGGAGCTTCGATCAAGGTCGGCGAGCACACGGTGCCCGCCTACATCCCGCACATCGGCGGCGCGTACGAGGGCGGCGATGTTCGCTACGGTCAGAGGCTCAAGGCGAGGCTTCCCGCCAAACGAGTGCCAGAGGCGATCGAGCGCTGGCTCCGCTATTACGAGGCGGAACGCGCCGACGGCGAGGAGTTCAACGCGTTCGTCGATCGCGTTGGCGCCGCGGAATTCGAGGCCCACGTGAAGGATCTGACGATGCCGGTCGAATTCAATCTCGAGAACATGGAGCAGTTCATCGACTGGACCAAGAACGCCCCGTTCGAGGTCGTCCGCGGCGAGGGCGAGTGCGCGGTCTAGCTCCGACCCAGCTCGAGAGCGCGTCCGCGCAGGACGTGCTCGCATACGGGGTGGAGAACTTCCACCCCCGCTTGACGATGGCCTGCTCGTTCCAGAAGGAGGAGTCGGTCCTCGTCCACATGCTCTCAGAGATCGAGCCGGACGTGCCCGTGTTCATGATCGACACCGGCGTCCTGTTTCCGGAGACGCTGACCACGTGGCGAGCATTCGAGGACCGGTTCGCCGGCCTTCGCGTCGAGGTGATCGATGCGCGGAGTCCGGGGGAGCCCTGGACCGCCGAGCGGTGCTGCGGCGCAGCGAAGGTCGACGGGCTCGAGCGAGCGCTGTCCGACGTCGATGCCTGGATCACGGGGATCCGTCGCGAGCAGGCGTCGTCCCGCGCCGGCGCCCCGAAGATCGAGCGCGACGAGCGGCGCGGGATCTGGAAGCTGAATCCGCTGGCCGACTGGACCGAGAAGGATCTGTGGCGGTACATCCACGAGCACGATCTGCCCTACCATCCGCTGCACGATCAGGGCTATGCGTCGATCGGCTGCGCGCCGTGCACGCTTCCCGGAGACGGCCGAGACGGCCGCTGGGCCGGGCAGGACAAGACCGAGTGCGGGATCCACGAGTGAACCCCTTCCATTACGAACTCTCCCACCTCGAGACGCTCGAAGCCGAATCGATCCACATCTTCCGGGAGGTGGCGGCCGAGCTCGAGCGTCCGGTGCTGCTGTTCAGCGGCGGCAAGGACTCGATCGTCCTGCTGCGACTCGCCGAGAAGGCGTTTCGCCCCGGCAAGTTCCCGTTTCCGATCATGCACGTCGACACGGGCCACAACTTCCCTGAGGTGATCGAGTTCCGGGACCGACTGGTCGGCGAACTCGGAGAGCGGCTGATCGTCGCGAGCGTCCAGGACTCGATCGACGCCGGCCGGGTGGTCGAGGAGACCGGGCCGCGCGCCTCGCGCAACCGCCTGCAGACGACGACGCTGCTCGACGCAATCGCTGAGCACGGGTTCGACGCCGCGTTCGGCGGTGCTCGGCGCGATGAAGAGCGGGCGCGCGCAAAGGAGCGGGTGTTCTCCTTCCGTGACGATTTCGGCCAGTGGGATCCGAAGGCTCAGCGGCCCGAGCTGTGGGCGCTGTTCAATGGCCGGATCCGCAAGGGCGAGCACGTGCGCGTGTTCCCGATCTCGAACTGGACCGAACTCGATGTGTGGCAGTACATCGCCACCGAGAAGCTCGAGGTCCCATCGATCTACTACTCGCACAACCGTCAGGTGTTCGCGCGCGACGGGATGCTGTATGCGCACTCCGAGCACGTCGAGCTGATCGAGGGCGAGGAGCCGTTCGAGGAGTCGGTTCGCTACCGCACGGTCGGCGACATGACCTGCACCGGCGCCGTCCGCTCGACCGCCACGACGCTGCAGGACGTGGTCGCGGAGATCGCCGCGACGCGGATCACCGAGCGCGGTGAAACGCGCGCGGACGACCGCGTCACGGAGGCCGCGATGGAAGACCGCAAGCGCGAGGGCTACTTCTAAGCATGTCCCCCGGCGCAGGCACCAACGGGCACGCGATGCGCGCCCGCACCAGCGAGCTGCTGCGGATCGCGACGGCGGGATCGGTGGATGACGGCAAGTCGACCCTGATCGGCCGGCTGCTGTACGACTCCAAGCAGATCCTCTCCGACCAGCTCGCGCACGTCGTCGAGACCTCCGAGCGCCGCGGCGACGGGTATCTGAATCTGGCGCTGCTGACCGATGGCCTGCGGGCCGAGCGTGAGCAGGGGATCACGATCGACGTCGCCTACCGCTTCTTTCAGACCGCGCGCCGGAAGTTCATCATCGCCGACACGCCGGGCCACGAGCAGTACACGCGCAATATGGTCACCGGCGCGTCGACCGCGGACCTTTCGATCGTCCTCGTCGACGCGCGCAAGGGCGTCTCCGAGCAGACCCGTCGCCATGTGTTCATCGCTTCGTTGCTGCGGATTCCGCACCTCGTCGTGTGCGTCAACAAGATGGACCTCGTCGATTACGACGAGGAGGTGTTCGATCGGATCGCTGCGGAGATGACCGACTGGGCGGCGCGCCTGGACGTGTGGGACATCACCTTCATCCCGATCTCGGCGCTGCACGGGGACAACGTCGTCGACCGCTCGCGGTCGATGGACTGGTACGGGGGACCGTCGCTGCTTTACCACCTCGAGCATGTCGTGATCGCCACCGACCGGAACCTCGAAGATGTCCGTTTCCCCGTGCAGTGGGTCAATCGGCCGATGTCCGAGGAGCACCACGACTACCGCGGCTACGCCGGCCAGGTCGCGGCCGGGGTGATCCGGGCAGGCGACGAGGTGATGGTGATGCCGGGCGGCAAGATGACGCGGATCGAGGGGGTCGACACGTTCGAGGGCGAGGTCGATGCGGCGTTCCCGACGATGTCGGTGACGCTCCGGCTGGCCGATCAGATCGACATCTCGCGCGGCGACATGTTCGTCAACGCGGACGATCCGCCGGTCGCCGCACGGGAGATCGAGGCGATGATCTGCTGGATGAGCGACGCGCCGATGAAGCCCGGCGGCCGGTACGCGATCAAGCACACGACGCGCACCGCGCGCGCGGTGATCGAGGAACTCGAGTACCGCGTGGACGTCAACACGCTCGAGCACGCTCCGGCGCCTCAGCTGGGGCTGAACGAGATCGGTCGCGTTCACCTGCGCACGAGCGCGCCGCTGATGGTCGACCGTTACCGGCGCAACCGAACCACCGGCAGTTTCATCCTGATCGACGAGTCGACGAACGACACCGTCGGCGCCGGCATGCTGCTGCACGCCAAGAGCGCTTAGCGCCAGGCGACAGCGGTCGTTCACGCCCCGGTAGAGTCCTCGCGCGATGTTCTCGAAGGTCCTGATCGCCAACCGCGGCGAGATCGCGGTCAGAATCGTGCGCGCGTGCGAGGAGCTAGGCATCGCGACGGTCGCCGTGTACTCGGAGATCGACCGTGATGCGCTGCACGTAAAGCGCGCCGACGAGGCGTTCCTGCTCGGTCCAGGGCCGGCCGCCGAGAGCTACCTGGTGGTCGACAAGCTGCTTGATGCGGTCGAGCGCTCCGGCGCCGAGGCGGTGCATCCCGGTTACGGATTCCTGGCGGAGAACGCGGCGTTCGCCGCGGCGCTGGAGAAGCGCGGCATCACGTTCATCGGACCGCCCGCCGCAGCGATCGAGGCGATGGGATCGAAGACACGCGCGCGCGAGCTGATGGCCGCGGCCGGCGTGCCGATCGTCCCGGGCACGACGGAGCCGGTCGAGAGCGTTGAGGACGCACGCAAGCTGATCGACGAGACGATCGGCTACCCCGTCGCGGTCAAAGCGGCCGGTGGCGGTGGCGGCAAGGGCTTCAGGGTGGCGCTGACCGAGGACAAGCTCCAGGACGCGTTCGAGGGAGCCGCGCGCGAGGGCGAGAAGTTCTTCGGCGACGCGACCGTGTATCTCGAGCGCTACCTGCCCGATCCCCGCCACGTCGAGGTTCAGGTGCTGGCCGACAACCACGGCAACGTGATTCACCTCGGTGAGCGCGACTGCTCACTGCAGCGCCGTCACCAGAAACTGATCGAGGAGGCGCCCGCGCCGGCGGTCGACGCCGCCTTGCGCGAGCGGATCGGCAAGATCGCGACGGAGGCGGCGGCGGCGGTCACGTACTCGGGCGCCGGCACGATCGAGGGCCTGCTGCAGGACGGCGAGTACTTCTTCCTGGAGATGAACACCCGGGTCCAGGTTGAGCACTGCGTGACCGAGATGGTGACCGGGATCGACATCGTCAAGGAGGGGATCCACGTCGCCGCCGGCGAGCCGCTGTCGATCTCGCAGGACGACGTCGTGCTCCGCGGGCACGCGATCGAGTGCCGGATCAACGCCGAGGACGCGTCCAAGAATTTCGCTCCGGCTCCCGGCTCGATCGGCTCCTACCGCGAGCCGACGGGGCCGGGCGTTCGTGTTGATTCCGGCGTCGGTCCGGGATCTGAGATCAGTCCGATGTACGACCCGATGGTCGCGAAGCTGATCGTCTGGGACGTCGACCGCGAGCAGGCCACGTCGCGCATGATCCGCGCGCTGCGCGAGTACGAGATCGGCGAGCTGAAGACGCTGCTGCCGTTCCACGAGGCGATCCTCCAGACTCGGCAGTGGCACGACGCTGAGACGTGCCGCGACTTGATCGAGGACAAGAAGTGGCTCAAGACCCTGGCGTTCGACCCGCCCGCTCAAGCCCCTGACGCGGACGACGGGGACGAGCCGAAGGTCGAGCAGGCCTACACCGTCGAGGTCTCCGGCAAGCGCTTCGACGTCAAGGTGATCGGGCCGGCGTTCGCTGGTGCCGCGAACGGCGCGGGCGGGCCCGGTGGCGCACCTCCGATGGCCGGCGCCGGCGCGGCCCCCAGAAAGCCCGGTCGGCGCAGTGGCAGCGGTGGCAGCGGTGGTGGCGGGGGCGACACGCTCGTCTCACCGATTCAGGGCACCGTGCTGAAGGTGGCGGTCGAGACCGGCGCCAGCGTCGAGGAAGGCGCTCTGATCGCCGTGATCGAGGCGATGAAGATGGAGAACGAGATCACCGCGCACAAGGCCGGCACGGTCTCCGAGCTTCCGATTGCGGTCGGTGCCTCCGTTACGACGGGCGACACGGTCGCCGTGATCAGCTCACCCGCCGAGTAGTAGCTCTACGTTGGCGGCGTGCACCCGCTTCTGGGCGTCGCTCCGGCGAGAAGCCGGAAGCGCCGCCGCCGCGCCATCCCGCTTGAGAGCTTCGAGGTACGCCACGTCCTGCTCGAGGATCGCGAGCGCCGCGTCGCGGTCGAGCGGATTCCCGTGGCCGGGAATCACGGTCTGCGCGGCGCCGACGAGCGGGCGCAGGCGCTCGAGCGTCGCGGCGTAGGCGTCGAGCGACCCGCCCTCAGAGACCATCGGGATCTCGACCGGTGACAGGTAGTCGCCGCACACGAGGATCTCGGCTGCGGGCAGCCAGAACGCGACTCCGTCGACCGTGTGGCCCTCGGCGGCGTGGAGCTCGAGCTCCGATCCGCCCGAGGAGCCGATCGACAGGCGGCCGGGGACGGGTAGCGCCTGGATCCCGGCCAGCGCCAGCGGCCTCGGGCGCTCGACGTAGTGCTCCTGATCGAACCGGCGCAGCTCGCGCTGCGCATTCCCGGGCTCGGCGGCGAGCCGGCCTGCGGTCGACTCGGCGCATCCGAGTGACGCTTCCGGGAACGCGAGGCGCCCGAGCAGGTGGTCCCAATCACCGTGCGTCGCGAGCAGGCCCGAGACCGGGAACGACGCCCGTTCGAGCACGCCCGGCAACGCTTCGAGCTCGTCGGGATAAACCGGCGAGTCGATCAGAAACCCTTCGTCGCCGGCGCGCACCGCCGTGGACGTCGTCTGCCAGACGCGGCTGATGAAGACGATGACGTCGGGATCAACCGCGACGACACGCATCGCGAGCGGCCTTAGGCCGCGCCGATCAGCTTCGCCGCCTCGCGGAGCGTCTTGACCTCCGCGTCGGGCTTCTTCTGGTTGCCCTCGAGCTCCTGACCTGCGCGGTTGACCCAGATCACCGGAACCTTCTTCTTCAGGCACGGCTCGACGTCGTGGTAGTAGCTGGCGGCGACGTGGACCCACCCCTTCTTGCCGCCGATCCGCCGCTCGCATTCGGTGAAGTGAGCGGGGTCTGGCTTGTACGAGCGGACCTGCTGCGCGGTGACGACGAGGTCGAAGTCGAGCGGAATATGACGGCGCGTCTGGCCGAGCAACTTGTCGTCGATGTTCGAGATCAGCCCGATCTTGTACTGCTTGGCGATCTTCGTGAGCACCGGATTGGTCTCCTTGAACGGCGCCCACCGCTGCACGGAGTCCGGCAGGAAGCCTGAGCGCGATGGCTCGAGCGGCCAGCCGAGCTTTTTCGAGATCTGCACCGCGGTGCGCCGCAGGACCTCGGCGTACAGCTCGTAGGACCCAGCCTCGATCTGCTGCTGGATCTCGTGGAACAGGGGAATCAGCTCGTCGCGTTCGAGCGTGAATCCATCTCGGTCGGCCTCCTTGGCGAAGGCCTCATAGGCTCCGGTCTCCCAATCGATCAGGGTGCCGTAGACGTCGAACGTGACAAACGAGATGTTCTTGGGAATCGCCATGGGGCGGGCATGATGCCATGGCGACAGCGCCGCGCGCTTCCTAGTGGTGCCCGGCACGTGCGCTCGTGGGCGATTCACTAGAGTGCCGCGCCCATGGATCTGCTCGAGTATCAGGGCAAGCAGCTGTTCGCCCGCCATGACGTCCCGGTGCCGAATGGCAAGCCCGCGCGGACTGTGGAGGAGGCCGTCGCCGCAGCGGATGAGATCGGCTACCCATGCGTGATCAAGGCGCAGGTCCAGATCGGCGGCCGCGGTAAGGCCGGCGGGATCAAGGTGGCGCAGAGCCGAGATGAGGCCGAGCAGCACGCCAAGGCGATACTCGGGATGGACATCCGTGGCCTGACGGTCGGAGAGCTGTGGATTGAGAGCGCCTCCGAGATCGCCTCGGAATACTACGCGTCAGTGATCTTTGATCGCTCGGCCAAGGCGCCGCTGCTGATGCTCTCCACCAAGGGCGGGATGGATATCGAGGCCGTCGCGGACGAGGATCCGGACGCGATCGCGCGGCTCCATGTCGACCCGCTGCTCGGGTTCCAGGACTTCCACGGCCGGCGCCTTGCGTACGAGGCGGGCGTCGACGACGACGTCGTCCGCCCGGTTGGCGCGATGCTCGCGAAGCTGTACGCCACGTTCATCGAGGAGGAGGCGACGCTGGTCGAGGTCAACCCGATGATCGTGACACCCGATCGTCAGGTGAAGGCGCTCGACGCGAAGGTCACGCTCGACGGTAATGCCCTCTTCCGGCACCCCGAGAACGCCGAGCTGCGCGACCCCTCCGCCGAGGATCCACAGGAGCGGATGGCGAAGGAGCGCGGGTTGACGTACGTCAAGCTCGACGGCGACATCGGCATCCTCGGAAACGGCGCCGGGCTCGTGATGTCGACGCTGGACGTCGTAGCCCAGGCCGGTGGCTCGCCGGCTAACTTCCTCGACGCAGGTGGTGGCTCGAAGGCCGAGGCGATCACGAGCGCGGTCGAGGTGATCCTCTCGAACCCCAAGGTCAAGGCCGTGCTGTTCAACATCTTCGGTGGGATCACGCGCGGCGACGAGGTGGCGAAGGGGTTGATCGAGGCGTTCGCCCAGATCAACCCGACCGTGCCGTTCGTGGTCCGGCTCGACGGCACGAACGACGTCGAGGGCCGGAAGCTGCTGGCGGACGCCAACCTTCCGAACGTGTTCTCCGAGTCGACGATGGACGGCGCCGCGGCGAAGGTCGTTGAGCTGGCGCGCGAGGCGGGTTCGCCGTGAGCATCCTGGTCGGCAGCGACACGCGCCTGTGCGTATCAGGAATCACCGGCAGCGAGGGCACATTCCACTCGCTGCGCAACCGCGATTACGGCACCAACGTGGTCGCGGGCGTGACGCCGGGCAAAGGCGGCCAGGACGTCGACGGGATCCCCGTCTTCAACACCTTCCACGAGGCGGTCGACAAGCAGGGCGCAAACACAGCGATGATCTTCGTGCCGCCGCGGTTCGCCGCCGACTCGATCCTCGAGGCGGAGGACTCCGGGATCGAACTGATCATCGCGATCACCGAGGGGATCCCGGCCCACGACGAGCTCCGCGTCTACAACACGCTGAAGAAGAACGGCCGCTCGCGGCTGATCGGCCCGAACTGCCCCGGGATCTTGTCGCCCGGGAAAGCGAACGTGGGGATCATTCCGGCTTCGTTCTTCAAGCCCGGCAACGTCGGGGTCGTATCGCGCTCGGGAACGCTGACCTACCAGATCGGCAACGTGCTCGCGCAGGAGGGCTTCGGCAACTCGACGATCGTCGGGATCGGGGGCGACCCGGTGCCGGGGACGGACTTCATCGACGTGATCGGCCTGTTCGAGGGCGACCCCGAGACGGAGCTGATCGTGATGTCGGGCGAGATCGGCGGCGACGCCGAAGAGCGCGCGGCCGACTTCATCGCCGAGCACGTCTCCAAGCCGGTGATCGCCTACATCGCCGGCTTCACCGCCCCGCCCGGCAAGACCATGGGCCACGCCGGCGCGATCGTCTCAGGCACCAAGGGCACGGCTGCCGCCAAGGCCGAGGCACTCGAGGCCAGGGGCGTCCGCGTCGGCAAGACGCCGACCGAGGTCGCCGAGGCCGCGATCGCGGTGCTCGGCGGCAACTGACGCCGGCACCGGCCCCCTGCGGCCGCCGCGACCGGTAGCCTCGATGGGTCGATGCCGGAGCGCAGGGCGGATCCTGATTCGTATCTCACTGAGATCGACCGACGCCTGGAGGCGATCCAGGGAGAGTTGAGGGCGGGGCAGGCTCGCGCGAAGGAGCCACCGCCGCGGCGAGGGCGCTCGGGGCCGCTGGCGGCGATCCTGCAGCGCTCCGAGCGCTCAGCAGCTGCCAAGCCGCGTGAGCCGGTCGAACCGGGCGCCCCGGCGGAGCCATCCGCGTTGGTGGGCCAGCTGCGGGCGATGAGCGAGCTGCAGGCGCGGCTGATGCTCGCGATCGAGGAGCTGCTCGACCTTTGCGAGAGTCAGATCCGTGAGGCCCCACGCGCAGCCCCGCCGTCCCCGTCTGCGAACGAGTTGTCGCTCTCGGCCGGTCCGTTCGCGGGAACCGAGGCGGTGCGCGCATTCGAGCGTGAGCTGGCCGAGCTACCCAGCGTCCGGCACGTCGAAGTTCGCGGGTATGAGGGCGTCGATCACGCGGTGTTCGTGATCGAGTTGGAGCGCGAGTCGCCACCGGACGCGACTGCGTAATCTTCGGCGCGTGGCCACGATCTCGTTCGCCCGCGGCGCCCCGTCGCTTGACATCGTGGACGTCGACGGTCTCCGTGCAGCTGCCGATCGCGCGTTCGTAAACGACCCTGCCGGGGTGACGGGGTACGGAACCTCGATCGGATACCGGCCGCTGCGGGCCTGGATCGCAGAGCAACACGGCGTCGCCCCAGAGCGCGTGCTGGTCACCAACGGCTCGATGCAGGCCGACGCGTTCCTGTTCGATGCGCTCGTCCAGCGCGGAGACACTGTGATCGTCGAGCGCCCCACCTATGACCGCACGCTGCTGTCGCTGCGCGGACGCGGTGCGGACGTCCGCGCCGTCGCTTTGGAACCGGATGGGATCGACGTCGCGGCCCTCGAGGAGCTCCTAGCGGGCGGCGCGGAGCCGACGCTCGCTCACATCATCCCCAACTTCCAGAACCCCGCCGGGTACACGCTGTCGGCCGCCAAGCGCGGGCGCCTGCTCGAACTGGCGCGCGAGCACGGGTTCACGCTGTTCGAGGACGATCCGTACGTCGCACTCCGATTCGAGGGCGAGCAGCTGCCGACGATGCTCTCGATGGACGGCGACACGGTCGTCTACGCATCGTCGTTCTCGAAGACCGTCTGTCCGGGGATCCGGGTCGGGTACCTGGTCGGGCCCGAGGAACTGAT
This sequence comes from uncultured Solirubrobacteraceae bacterium, assembly GCA_963712675.1. Classification (GTDB taxonomy): domain Bacteria; phylum Actinomycetota; class Thermoleophilia; order Solirubrobacterales; family Solirubrobacteraceae; genus Palsa-465. Next base: position 235,519 of record CAVQJF010000002.1, on the reverse strand, counting down.
CGCGCGGGTGGCGAAGCTCGCGACCGGGACCTACATCTCTCCGAGCATGGTCTCGCAGGCGATCGTCTACGAGTTCTGCCAGTCCGGCGCGCTCGATCGCTCGATCGAGACCGTCAAGGCCGCGCTGCACGAACGCGCGCAGACGCTGTGCGAAAGCCTCACGCGCGAACTCCCCGACGCACGCTTCGTCAAGCCCGCGGGCGGCTATTTCCTGTGGGTCGATCTGCCAGACGGCACCGATGTCGACGCGCTGTTCGACGCGGCGGCGGCGCGCGAAGTGCAGTTCGTGAAGGGATCGGACTTCGTGATCGACGGTGGTGGATCCTCGCTGCGGCTCGCTTACTCCGGGGTCACTCCCGCTGAGATCGAAGAGGGCCTGAAGCGGTTGGCCGACGCATACGCGGAGGTCACGTCCTCGGCGGCAGATGCAGCCTGAGGAGGTCCTCGCCCTCGGCGAGCTTGCCGGTGACGCGGTCGGTGGCGTCGCGGCTCAAATCAAAGACGTACACACGGGGATCGCCGAGCGGGTGTTTGCGTCCATCGGCCCGGGCTCGGAACCCGTCCGCGCGATCCACGCCGGGATCACCACAGGTGTGTACGCCGCGGTCCGCACGGGGGTGAGCGCGCTTGTGCGAGCCGGAGCGCTGAGCGTCGGCGCCGCCACCGCGCCCGACGCGCCCCGCATCGACGATACGCCTCGTGGGCGGCTCGCGGTGGGCGCCCTCAACGGGGCGTTCGGAGACCTGCTCGCGCGGCGCGGGAGCGCGTTGACGGTGAAGATGGCGCTGCGGCGTCGCGGCCAGGACGTCGCTGTGACTCGCGCTGCGCTGGCCGAAGCGTGCGCCGACGCGCGCCCGCGCCTGGCGATCTTCCTCCACGGTCTGTGCGAGACAGACGACGCCTGGAAGCTGCGCTCGGATCGCTTCGTGCCCTACGCGGACCGGCTCGAGACCGAGCTCGGCTACAGCGCGCTGTACGTCAAGTACAACAGCGGCCTGCACATCTCGGAGAACGGCCGCGAGCTGTCGGAGCTCCTCGCCGGGCTCGTTGAGCAGTGGCCCGTCGAGGTGGCGGAGCTGGCGCTGATCGGACATTCAATGGGCGGACTCGTGTCACGGAGCGCGTGCCACTACGGCGCCGGCAGCGAGTGGGTTGGGCGCGTGCGCCACGTGTTCACGCTCGGGTGCCCGCACACGGGCGCCCCGCTCGAGCGAGTCACCAACGCCGCCAGCTCGGCGTTCGCTCGCCTGCCGGAGACCCGCGCGATCGCTCGCGCGCTCAACCTTCGCAGCGCCGGGATCAAGGATCTCCGCTACGGCTACGTGATCGATGAGGACTGGTTCGGCCACGACCCCGACGAGTATCTGCGCAACACCGGCCGGGAGATCCCCTTCCTCACGAGCGCCAACCACTACTTCGTCTGCGCCACGCTGTCGCGCGAGCCGCACAGGCCGGTGGGGAGGCTGATCGGCGATCTGCTCGTGCTGCACTCGAGCGCGTGGGCGCACGGCGGCGCGGCCGGGCAGCGGCTGCGCTTCCCGGTCGACAACTACCGCCACTACGGTGGCGCCACGCACTTCGACCTGCTCAACCATCCGGCGATCTACGACCAGATCCGGCGGTGGTTGGTGGGGCGGCCGGCCTTGCCGGCGCCGGTCTGACCCAGCGGTCGCACGCTGACGTATTCGTGCGGCGGGCGACGCCTGTCCTGGTGGGGGTGGAAGCGACCGCGGTCGCGACCGAAGAAACCTCCGCGACGCGGAGGAAACCTCGGTCGCAATCCCGGATCGCCGGTCGCGCACCCCATATGGAAGCCAGCAGGGCTCAGCGCCCGTACCGTTCCCGCCCGAGCACCAGCTGCTCGGGGAGAGCGATACGCGCGGGCGGCGAGGGCTCTGCGAGCACGGACACCGTCTCGGCGACGCTGACGGTCACGGTCGCGCTGGCGTCGCCGGCGCTGACCGTCACAAGCTCCCCGTCGTTGGTCTCGATCTGGCCCTCGAGGCCCGGTTCGATGCCGGCATCCTTCAGGTAGTGGAGGATGTCCTCGGCCTCGTTCTCGAGCCGGAGGATCGTCACCTTGGCGCCCGGTACGCAGTCGGCCAGCGGCACCCCGTCGATGCGCTCGCCGACTCGGATCGGGTGTCCGTGCGGGCACGTCTTGGCGTCGCCCACGGCGGTGCGGACGTAGGCCTCGAACCGGGGGGTCATCGCGTGCTCGAGCTTCTCGGCCTCCTCGTGGACCTCGTCCCACGGCACTCCGACGACGTCGGTCAGGAACCGCTCGATCATCCTGTGCCTCGAAACGATGTGCTCGGCGTGGGCCCGTCCGGGGGTCGTGAACTCGATCGCGCGGTCGCTGTCGCGGCTGATGTATCCGTCGCGCTCGAGCCGGCCGAGCATCTCGGAGACGGTCGGCGCCGACAGCCGCATCGCCCGCGCCATGTTCGCGCCGGTCAGCGGCAGCCCCGCCTCGAACAGCCAGAACAACGTCTCGAGGTACTCCTCCTCCGCCGGCGTCGCTTGGCTCTGAGCCATCGGCTGATCGTAGCGATCGACCCGAGTGATCTACGATCGCGTCCTGATGGCGCTCCCGCTCAAGCCTCCGATCGAGCCCCAACTGGCGCGCTCCAAGGGCGAGCTGCCGCTCGGGGAGGAGTGGGCGTACGAGCCCAAGTACGACGGATTCCGCGCGATCGCGTTTGTCGATGGCGACGAGTTCGTGATCCAGTCGCGGTCGGGCAAGCCGCTCGAGCGGTACTTCCCCGAGCTGACGTTCCCCCCGGGCCGGTACGTCGTCGACGGCGAGATCGTGATCGACGGTGCCGGCGAGCGCGAGGACTTCGGCGCGCTGCAGCAGCGGATCCATCCGGCGGAGTCACGGATTCAGATGCTCGCCGAGCAGACCCCGGCGCGGTATGTCGGCTTCGACCTGCTGGCGTCGGAGGACGACTCGCTGCTGGAGCTGCCGTTTGCCGAGCGGCGCGCTCGGCTCGAGACGATCGGCGTCGATCTGACGCCGATCACGCACACACCGGAGGAGGCCGAGCCGTGGCTGCGCAGCGGCGAGGGCGTCGTCGCCAAGGATGTCGGCGCCCCGTACCGCCCGGGTCAGCGCAAGGGCATGGTCAAGGTCAAGCGGCTGCGAACGATCGACGCCGTCGTGGCCGGCTACCGCCCTGGCAAGGAGGAGGGGACGGTCGGGTCGCTGATCCTCGGGCTGTACGGCCCCGACGGAAAACTCCGCGTCGTCGGCCACTCATCGGGGCTGAACGCGGCGGAGAAACGCGCGCTGGTCGACAAGCTGGCCGCGTACGAGACCGGGCATCGTGGCAGCGGGGACCCGAGCCGCTGGAAGAGCGACAAGGAGCTCGAGTGGATCGAGCTGCGGCCCGAGCTGGTGGTCGAGGTGACATTCGACCACGCTAGCGGCGGCCGGATCCGCCACGGCACGAAGATCATCCGCTGGCGCGAGGACAAGGCGCCGCGTGAGTGCATGCTGGACCAGATGGGTCAGTAGAGGGCGTCACTCCTCCTTCTTGGCCCGGCTCGGCGCGACGCGCTTGGCTTCCCCGGGCATCTTCGGGTAGTTCGGAGGCCAGGGGGCGTCCGGGAGGCCGTTCTCCTCGTCGCGGCGCGCGAGTTCGAGCAGGCTCTCGAGCGAGCCGGCGTGCGCGTCCATGTCGGCGCTCGGGTCGCCGACCGCCGCGACTCGTGCCGGCACCGTGTCGATCCGCAGGTCGCCGTGCTCCACGTCCGGGACCTCGTCCCAGCGCAGCGGCGTCGATACGCGCGCGTCGGGCGTCGGGCGAACGCTGTAGGCGGAGGCGATCGTCCGGTCGCGGGCGTTCTGGTTGTAGTCGAGGAACACGCCCTGGCGCTCCTCCTTCCACCATTTGCTGCTCGCGAGCCCGGGTGCCCGCCGCTCGGCTTCGCGGGCGAGGGCGACGGCGGCTCGGCGGACGGCGATGAAGTCCCAGCGCGGGTGGATACGGACGTACACGTGAATCCCACGTGAGCCGCTGGTCTTCGGGAAGCCGGTCAAGCCGTGGTCGGTGAGCACGTCGCGGACGACGAGCGCGGTGCGCCGGACGTCATCCCAGCTTGCCTCCGGGGTCGGGTCGAGGTCGACCCGGAGCTCGTCGGGGTGGTCCAGGTCGTCGGTGCGGACCGGCCATGGGTTCCAGTCGATCACGCCGAGGTTGACGCCCCAGACGACATGCGCGGCGTCGTTGGCCACCAGCTCGCGCGCGTCGCGGCCACTCGGGAACGTGACGACCGCCGTCTGCAGCCACTCCGGCGCGCTGTCGGGCACGCGCTTCTGGAAGAACGGCCGCTTGGCGGCGCCGTCGACGAACCGCTTGAGCGTCGTCGGGCGGTCGCGGAGGTGGTTGACCACCGGGCCGGCAAGCTCGAGGTAGTAGTTGACGAGGTCGAGCTTCGTCAAGCCGAGCTCGGGGAAGAACACCTTGCCGGGGTTTGAGAGCTGAACCTGCTGCCCGGCGACCTCGATGATCGTGTGCTCGGCCATGGCACGGAATACTGCCACCGTGCTCCCGACCACCGTGTTGATCGCGCCGGACTCGTTCAAGGGGACGCTGAGCGCGGTCGAGGTCGCCGCGGCGATCGGGCGCGGGCTCGAGGCGGCAGGGGTGCCGGTCGACCACTGCCCGGTCGCCGACGGCGGCGAGGGAACGCTCGATGCGCTGGCGCCCGTCCTCGACGCTGAGCTGCGTCAGGCATCCGTCACCGATCCGCTCGGTCGGCCAATCACGGCTCGGTTCGCGATCGGGGAGGGCCGCAAGGTCACGGCGATCGTCGAGACGGCTGCCGCGAGCGGTCTCGGGCGGGTGAAGGCCGACGAACGCAATCCGTTCGCCGCTTCGACGGCGGGCACGGGCGAACTGATCCTCGCCGCGGTGGATGCGGGCGCCGAGGTCGTGCTCGTCGGCGTCGGCGGCAGCGCCACCACCGATGGCGGCTCGGGCGCGATCCGCGCGATCAAGGCCGGCGGTGGGCTCGGTGGCGCGCGGCTGTCGGTGCTGTGTGACGTACGAACGCCGTTCGAGGACGCGGCGCGCGTGTTCGCCCCGCAGAAGGGCGCCGATGAGGACGACGTCCGCCGGTTGACGAGCCGGCTCAACGCGTTGGCCCGCCGCCTTGAGCGGGACCCTCGGGGCGTTCCGATGACCGGGGCAGCTGGCGGGCTCGCGGGCGGGCTGTGGGCGGCCTTTGGCGCGGAGCTGGTGGCGGGCGGATCGTTCGTGCTCGACGCCGTCGGCTTCGATCCGCGGATGCGGGCCGCGCGAGCGGTCGTGACCGGGGAGGGCCGGCTCGACTCCCAGAGCCTCGCCGGCAAGCTCGTGTCCGAGGTCGCGACGCGCGCTCGGCAGACGGGCGTCCCGTGCTACGCGATCGTCGGGAGCAACGAGCTCGACTCGTTCGGCGCTCGAATCCTCGACCTGCAGGCCGTGCTGGAGGCGGGCACACCGCGGCGGATCACGGCCGCCGGACGGCGGCTCGCCGAGCTTCTGGAGTGCACGGGATCAGCCCAGCCGAAGATGCCGCGGCCGGTCAGTCACTCACGATCTCGGTCTCACTGACGGAGGGGGGCCGAGGGGCGCGCCGCTTCTCCGGGGAGGCGTGCTCGGGCAGGCTCGCGAGCAGTTCGGCGTCGCGCACCAAGGAGGCGCGGCAGAAGCCCTCCCCAAACGGTGTCAGGTGGATGCTGCGGCGGACGATCTTGGCCTGGCGGACGGAGTGCGTCGTGTTGAGCACATCGGGCTGGGCCTCGAGCACCTGGTAGCGGAGTGGGTCTCGGAGCGTCTCGCGAGAGAACCAGATCAGGCCGAGCCGGTTGAGGTTGTTGAGGTAGGCGGGGACGCGGTCGACGTACCGCAGACCCGCCCGCGCGCCGATCATCGACAGCCCCGGAGCGAGCAGCCGCGAGCTGACCAGCCCCAACGGACCGCCGGTTCGGATGTCGACGGCCGGCTGCGGGCCGTCGAGCAGCATCAGTCGCAGAATTCGCGCCTCATCGGGCGCCAGCGAGTCGAGCAGGCGCTCGTACGCCGGATGCGAATCCTCCTCGTAGCGGACGTCCCTGGACTTGTGCAGCAGCTCCTCGCCGCGGATCCGCAGCGACGGCTCGGCCCCGTTGCGCCGGTCGCCTGTCGACAGCTCGCCCGCCGGGGGCGGTGCATGCTGGATCGACTCGACCGCTCTGAGCGCTGCGACCGCTCCGGGTACGTTCTCGGCCACCCTCCGCGCGGCATCGGACGGCGCCGCATTCCGGAGACGATCCTCGATATCGGTCAGCCCGATCAGATCGCGCGCGGTGTCGCGCGCGGCCTCGCGTACGTCGCGGACGAGATCACCTGCCTTGTCGGGCCGGACCGCGACCTCCAGCACCCGGCTGGTGGCCTTGGCGGACATCGCGAGTGTCCACTCCGTCGTGTGCCACCAGGCGGTCGCAGCGAGTCGGACGACACCCGGGACCGCGCTTGGCCCGCCCGACTGTGGCGCCTGCGGCGGCGCCTGGTCGTGCGAATCGGGCTCACTCACGCGCGCGTCATCCGAAGATCGCCAGGTGGATCAAGCCGCCGGCGAGGCCCATCACGCCGCCGTGGAGGTACAGCATCCATTCATCCTCCTTGATCGCCGAACGGAGCATCTCGACATAGTCGCGGGAGGGGAGCTCCTTGACCCGCGCGGCGAACAGCTTCCTGATGTTCTCGCTCTGCTGGCGGCCGAACTCGGGGTCCATGAACGGCGTCATCGTGTGCTCGGTTGATTCGCGGGCGAACGCTTCGGTGAGCGTGTCGTACGCATGCGCGCCGACGGCGACCCGCACAGCGCCCCGGACCGGGCCGGCCGCGCGGTCGATCGCCGGCCGCATCGCCTCCTCCAGCATCTGCATCGTGCGGTCGCCGCGCGGTCCGTAGAACAGCGCGTTGCCGAAGTTCTCGAGCGTCACCACGTCCTCGGCGATGATCCGCGCGTACACCTCCGCCGCCTCGGGCTGGCGGCGCAGAAACAGGCCGTGGAGCTTGAAGGGTCCGATCTTGCGTGGCTCGACGGGCTCGAAGATCACCGTCATTCCGAGCAGGTTCGTCGTCCAGCCCACGACTACACCGCACAGCGGCAGCAGCCACCAATTCGTGACGAAATGCGTGAGGACCGCGACTGGGATCCCGAGCAGGAACCCGAACAGAAAGCCGAAGTTGACCATCAACCGCAGCTCCCTGGCGCCGAAGTCCTTGAAGATCTTGTTGACCAGCGCCGGGTGCTTCTCGAAGTGGTCGATCACCATCAGCTTGGGATCGATCAGCTGGTCGATGTAGACCCCGATCTCATCGAGGATCTGTTTCATGATCTCCGGCAGCTGCTGCTGGACCCGCGCGTAGATCGCCTCCTTGGCCTGCGGCGGCACGTTGTGCCACAGGCGGGGCTGCTCTTGGCGCATGATCTTGTCGACGATCTCGGGCAGCTGCGGTGAGAACATCAACACCATCTGCTCGGTGATCTGCTCGGGCCCGAGCTCCTGGAAGAACTCCGCCGGCGTGCCGAGCTTGGCGATCGCCTTGTCGACCGAGATGCTCCCCATCTTCGCCGCCCGCGCCGGCACGATCCCCTGCCAGCCGATCCCGCCCTGCATGATTCCCGGGATCTCCTGGAGCTTGCGCGGCAGCAGCCTCGAGAGCTCGTACAGGCCCGGGATCGTGCGGCCGTGGAACTGCACCGGGTTGAACAGCATGATCAGTCCGCTCCAATTGATCAGCCACCCGATCGCCCCGGTGAAGAATGGAATCGTGGCGAGCTTGATCCAGTCGCTTGTACTCATCGCAGCGCCTCTCTCACCACCGCGTGGTGTAACCGTGACCCTATCGGTTCCCGGGCACCAACGCCCCGGTTTGGCGGCGTTCAGAGGCCCGGCCGCGGGGACCGCCTGGCCAGCCGGACGCGGTCAGTGAGCGAACGCCTGGCTGACGTCCTGGTCGGGCCGTGGGAGGGGCACCTCCAGCGACTCGAGGAACTCGGTCTGCTGGCGCAGGTTCTCGAGCAGTAGCTCGGCCATGTCGTGGTTCATTCCGGCCCGCACCACGATCCGCAGCACGCTCAGGTCCTGGCGGTTTTCGGGGAATGAGTACGCCGGCACGAGCCAGCCGTTCTGGCGGAGGCGGTCGGAGACGTCGAAGACCGTGTAATTCTTCACCTCGGGCTTGAGCGTGAACGCGAACACCGGCAGCTCGTCGCCGGTGGTCAGCAGCTCGTACGGGCCGATCTCGGAGATGCCCTTCGAGATGTGCATCGCCACGTCCTGGCAGCTTTGGATCACCCGCCGGTAGCCCTCGTGCCCCAGGCTCACGAACATGAAGTACTGCGCCACGACCTCGCTTCCCGGACGGCTGAAGTTCAGCGCGAACGTGGGCATGTGGCCGCCGAGGTAGTTGACGTCGAAGATCAGGTCCTTCGGGAGCGCCTCCTTGTTGCGCCAGATCGCCCAGCCGACGCCGGGGTAGACGAGGCCGTACTTGTGCCCCGAGGCGTTGATCGACTGGACCCGCGGGATGCGGAAGTCCCACTCGAGCTCGGGCTGGATGAACGGCGCGACGAATCCGCCGGAGGCGCCGTCGACGTGCAGCGGGATGTCGAGCCCGGCGTCGGTTTCGAGCTTGTCGAGCGCCGCCGCGATCTCCTTGACGGGCTCATAGCTGCCGTCGAACGTTGAGCCGAGCACGGCGACCACCCCGATGGTGTTCTCGTCGCAGTGCGAGGCCGCGTTTGCCGCGTCCATGTGGTAGCGGTCGCCTTCCATTGGCACGAGCTTCGGCTCGACGTCCCAGTAGCGGCAGAACTTCTCCCAGCAGACCTGGACGTTCGAACCCGTGACGAGGTTCGGCCTGTCGGTCGGCTTGCCCGCCGCGCGCTGGCGCTCGCGCCAGCGCCACTTGAGCGCGAGCCCGGCGAGCATCGCCGCTTCGCTGGAGCCAGTCGTCGAGCAGCCCGTCGCCTGCTCTGCCTCGGGCGAGTGCCACAGCTCAGCGAGGATGTTCACGCAACGCGACTCGAACTCCGCGGTCTGCGGGTACTCGTCCTTATCGATCATGTTCTTGTCGGCCGTCTCGGCCATCAGCCGGCCGGCGATCGACGGCATCCAGGTCGTCACGAACGTCGCCAGATTGAGGCGCGCTTGGCCGTCGAGCAGCAGCTCGCTCGAGATCAGCTCGTAGGCCATCTCGCCGCCGATCCCGTGCTCGGCGAGCCCATGGCAAGGCATCTCGAAGTCCGGGACGGGGTGGTGGACGGGCGCGGTGCTGCAATGTGAGTGGGCGCTGGGCTTGCGCTTCTGGCTGAGGGCCATCGTTCGGTCTCTCCTTGGTCGGACGCCGCCGGTGCGCGCATCATCTCGCATGCCAACGGACGTCGAGGCGCTCCGGCTTCCGGAACACGAGCCCCCGGACGGCTGAGGGGCGCTCCGGGTCGAGCTCGAGCCCCACGAGCCGCCGGAGTAGCTCCGCCAGCGCGGTGCGCGCTTCGAGGCGTGCGAGGTGGACGCCGACGCACACGTGCGGTCCATGCGCGAACGCGAGGTGGCGACGGCCGTTGCCACCGCTGAGGTCGAGCTGATCCGGGGCGTTGAAGATCGCCGGGTCGCGGTTGGCGCCGGCGATCGACAGCCGGACGAGGTCGCCGGCGCGGATCGGCGCGTCGCCGAGCTCGACGTCGGCGGTCGCGTAACGGTCGACGACGGCCGCCGCCGGCTCGAGCCGCAGCGATTCCTCGATCGCCGTGTCGATCAGTCGCGCATCGGCGCGGACGAGCGCGAGCTGGTCCGGGCGCTGCAGCAGGTGCACGATCGTGTTGGCGATCATCCCCTCTGTCGTCTCGATCCCCCCGAACAGAAGCACCGCGGCGTTCGCGACGATCTCGGTGCTGCTCAGATCCGAATGCGCCGCGACGGTTGCGAGCAGCGAATCGCGGTCGTGTTCGATCACGCGCCCGAGACGCTCGCTCAGAGCGGCGAACGCATTGTCAGCGGAACCCGGATCGCCGGCGGTGATCGAGGTCACGGCAGCCACGATCTCGTCGTACCAGCCGAGCAGCGTGCCGACGTCGTCTCGCTTCAGTCCGAGCGCACGCGCGACGATCGCCGCCGCCAGCGGCCCCGCGAAAGTACGTCTGAGCTCGGCGCTGCCGAGCGGGGCGATCTCGTCGAGCAGCCGCTTGGTCTCGTCTGCCGTCGCCTGCGCGAATCGCTCGCTCACGGCCTGCGGTCGGAACGGCGCGACGAACGGGGCGCGATGGCGCGCGTGTTCGGCGCCGTCGAGGCTCAGCATGCTCGGCCCGACCACCTGGGCGGTCGAGAACCGCGGGTCGTCGACGGTGAATGTGTCCGCATCGCGCATCGCCTGCAGCACGAGGTCGTACCTGGTCACGAGCCAGCCGTCGAGCGCCGCGACCCATGACACGGGCTCGCTTTGTCTGAGCTGGGCGAGCACGGCGTGGGGGTCCCGGTCGAGTTGCTCGAGCGTGACGGAACCGCCGAGGGGGAAATCGTCGCGCCGTGACACGGGGCGAGCCTAGTCCGCCTCCCGGCCGGGCGGCGGTTGGCAGCCGAGGTCGATCAGATGTCGCGCGAACGCGAGCCGGTCCCGATCGGGATGGAACGGCTCGTCGCCGTCGCGGAGGAGCCCGGCGATCCGCTCGAGGTCGTACAGCAGCGCCAGCTTGCCCGGCGGGTCGTCCCACTCGCCCGAGTCGTAGCGCTGCGTCCACGCCGCCAGCGCGGCGAGCGCCTCGAGCTGGACGTCATCGTCCCACCAGCCCGAGCGGATGGCCAGGCGGTAGCGGCCGCGGAGCGCGCACACGTCGGTCCACAGCTGCTCGAACCACAGCCACCGCTCGCGCGGGTAGAGCCCACGCCACGTCAGTGGCCACCGGCGGCCGTCGACTCCGTCCGCGCCGCCCTCCGGGCCACCGCCCTCGAAATCATCCCAGCGATCGTCATCGGGCCCGGACCAGCTCATGGCTCCGCGCCCGCCAGTCGGCGTAGACGGCGATCCTCGAACCACATCCGCAGCCTGACCTGTGCCGGCGCGAGGCGGCCGTACAGCAGCAGCGCGTGGCGCTCGGGCAGCTGGCGGAGCGCCTCCGCGGCCACGAGCGGCCGTCGGCGTCGGGCCGTCGACCGCGACGGGCCGCCCGGTCCCGTTGTCCGCGTGGTGTCTCGCGCCTCTTCCTCGCCGACGAGCCCCGCGAAGTAGCGCAGCGTCTCGAGGTCGGCGACGCCGGGCAGCAGCATCCGGGCCCGGTGGCTGTTGACCACCGTCTCCGCCTGACGGGCGTACCGGCTGCGCGCCTGCGCCAGGTCGTGGAAGATCGAGATCAGCTGGATGTTGTGGCTCGGCGCTGTCGAGGCGATCTCAGCCAGGTTCGGCAGCGGCGCGACGTTGCCAGCCTCGTCGAGGCACAAAAGCAGCGGCCGCTCGAGCCTGCCGCCGTTCCGCGTGGCGCGTTCGTACGCGGCGTCGACAACCTCCGAGAGCAGCGCCAGGAAGATCGGCCGCAGCAGCTTCGACGCCTTGGCGTCGCCGATCAGGTACAGCGTCGAGTCCTCGTCGAGCAGGCGGTCGGGGGTGATCTCGGACGACTGGGCCGAGCGCATCACCTGGCTGAAGCGGTACGCCCGCAGCAGCGCCTGGGCGGTCGCCTCGATCGAGGTTCTGGTCCGGTCCGCCTGTGCTTCGAATGCGCGGACCGCGTCATAGGCGGCGTGGGCTCCCTGGAGCGCGGCCTCGTCGCGGGCCATTCCCGTGAGCTCGTTGAGCGCCGCGTTGAGCTCTCGGCCGCCCTGGCCGTACGCCCACCTCACGACAGCCTCCATGCCGGCGCCCGTCCCGGCGGCCGCGTACAGGAGCGGCGCCAGCCGCTGCTCGGCGGCGACCGCCCAGAAGTCGCCGCCCTCGACGCCGCGCTGGTCAAGCTCGCCGGCGGCTGCGAGCCGCCACGCGACCTCGAGCGCGCCGTCCCAGGTGCTCGCCGCGTGCAGCGGGGACCACGTCTGGGCCTCGACGCCCGCGAGCGCGAACGGATCGAACACGAACACCGGCCCGAGCGCGCGGCGACGGCGTAGCGTCGTCCCGAGCAGGTCGGTCTTGATCGAGGACGCGACGGCCGGACCGCGCCACTCGAGCAGCGCCGGCACCGCCAGCCCGGCCGACTTGCCCGACTGCGGCGGCCCGAACGCGACCAGCGCGTGGCGCTGCTCGGCATGCAGCAGACGTCCGTGGTGGCGGCCGAGGGTCAGCCGCCCCGTCGCCTGCGAGCGCATGCTCAGCGGCCGCAGGTCGCGGCCGGCTGCCCAGCGAGCGCCGGCGGCGCTGCCCCGGAGCGCGCGCCACGGGCCGGTGCGTGCGAGGGCGAGCGCGGCGACGGCCAGCAGGCCGAGCGTCGCATAGAAGCCGACCGGACCCGGGAGGCCGGGCCGCGCGGCCGGGGGCCACGCGCGGGCGGGATCGCCGAGCCGCGCCGGCAGCCGGATCAGTACCGCTGGCAGGTCGCCGGCGCTCACGTGCGGCCAACCGCTGCCGAACAGCAGTCCGGCGACGCCGCCCCACAGCCACAGCAACGCACCGAGCGCGAGCGCGCATCCGACGACGATCAGGACGGCTACGTCTCCGGCCTGGTTCGGGGCGTTCACGCGCTCAGCCTCATCCCGGTGTCCGTGTCCGTCAGCTGCGTCTCGAGCCGCGAGCGGTAATGCTGCACCACCACCGAGCGCGACCCGACCCGCCACAGCGCCTGGCCGGCCGACAGCAGCGAGATCAGCTGCGCCTCGGAGGCTGAGAGCCCGAGCAGCGTGCGGGTCAGCGGCACCTGGCTCTCGTCCTGGTGATAGACGATCCGCGTGGACGCGTCGGCGATCAGGCCCTCGGCGATCCGCGCGGCCCGCGAGCCGGCGTCTCCCGCAGCCTGGAGATCGGCGAGCTTGTGCAGCACGACCAGGTTCATCACGCCGAACTGCCGCGCGAGCTTGAAGTTCGACTGGAACCACTCGCCGAGACCCGTGTGCTGGACGATCTTCCACGACTCGTCGGCGACGTTGATCAGCCGCTCGCGCCCGGGACGCTCGGCCATTCGCGCGAGCAGCGCACTCATCCAGGCGGTCGCGCAGGCCATCAGGATCCCGACGGCCGGCGAATCCCGGACGGCGTGGAGGTCGAGCACGAGCAGCTTCGCCTCGAGGTCCAGCCCCGGCGTCGTCGGGCCGTCGAACATGCCCTTGAGCGGACCCTCGCACAGGTCCTGGAGCGCGAGCGCGGCGCGTCGCGAGTCGGCCGCCAGGAGCTCAGGCGTCGTGCGGAGCCGCTCGGCCATCGCGGCGACCGGAGCGAACAGCAGCGCCGCGATCTCGGGCAGCGTCGGCTCGCCGGTTCCCCGCGCGCGGACCGTGTGCAGCGCCTCGCGGAGCGCGGCCGCCTCGCTCTGGGTGACCTGCGCGCCGATCGCGGTCACGGTCACGGCGCGCAGCAGCTCGAGTTGCGCGTGCTCCTCGGGCCTCGACGCGAGTGGATTGAGCCGCACGCCACCGCCGGGGACGAGCGCGATCGGGTGGACGCCGACCGCGGCACACAGCGGCCCGTACTCGCGCTTGACGTCGAGCACGAACGCGCGACGGCCGAACAGCAGCATCCGCCAGAGCAACGTCTTCACGAGCGCGCTCTTGCCCTGGCCGAGCTTGCCCAGCACGATCACGTTCGGGTCGTCGAGCATGCCGTCGCCGTAGAGCGCCCAGGGGTCAAAGCAGAACGCGGCCCCGGCGGCGTCGCGACCGATGAACACGCCGCGCGCGCCGAGACCGCCGCCGGCGACGAACGGGTAGATCGCCTGGGCGTGGCGGGTCGTCGCCCGATGGCCCGGCCGCTCCGCGCGGCGGTAGCCGGCGGTCATCGCAGGCCCCGGCAGAGCGGGAGCGTGAACGTGAACGCCGCCGCCTGCTGACCGTACATCCGGTGCAGCTCGAGACGCGCCCGCGCCGCGTGCTCGGAGACCTCGGCGATCGCGCGCCGCAGGTCGTCGTCGTCTCGCCCCGAGACGGTCACGAAACCGCTGAGCCTCACCTCGCCGTGACCGGCGGCAAGTTCGGCCTCGCGGCGCATGGTCGCGTCCTCGGCTTGGCGCTGGCGCGCGGTCTCGGACTGCCCGAACCGGCGTCGGAGCTCGCGCTCGGCCCGATCGCGAGTGACCGCCGCCTCGATCTCACGGACCGAGCGCTCGGGCGGGATCGGCTCGAACGTCACCGCCACCGTGCGAACCGCGCTCGAGCGACCGAGCAACGCATCCATGAACATCGGCGAGACATCGACCCGCGGCCAGCTTCCAATCCAGAAGGTGGCGTGCAACGCGCCGTCGCTCCGGTAGTGATCCCAAGCCTCGCGCGCGCCGAGCGGCCATGCGTTCTCCTCGGTGAGCCCGTCGCGGTCCGGGTCGGCGGCCTCGAGCGCGGCCAGCTCGGCGCGCGCGTACGGGTCGAAGGCGGTTCGCAGCGATCGCGCAAGCTGTCCGGGACTGAGCGCCCCGAGCACCGCCACCTCGGCCGCCTGTAGCCCCTGCGCGACGCGCTCGGTCCGTTCGATGAGCGCCTCGCACGCCACGCCGGCGCCGCGCCCGGCGCGGCCGGCGGCGCGCTGGGTGTCGATCTGGACCGCGACCAGGATCTCGTGCTCCTGGGTCACCTTTGCGGTGGTTCCGATCAGCTCGAGATAAGACTCGATCATCGGCGTCCCGCGGAGCGGGACCATCGGATCGCGCTCTGCGTGCAGCCAGCGGACGAGTTCGTCCCCTTGCGCGGGCGCGGTGCGCTCGAGCCACTGAAGCCGGCGCAGCTCGCTGCCGGCGGCGCCGGACAGGACGAGTCCCCAGCGCGCGAGCCGGCGCTCCTGGGCGTCGGCATCGAGAAGCGAGAAGGCGACCACCCGACACGCGAGCACCGACGTCATCCGCCGGCCGCCGCGTTCGGACAGCACGCCGATCGCGCGGTCCCGGTACGACGCGGACTCGATTCTCACCCCACGCAGCGCGACGGGCGTGTCGGGTGGAGCATCGGCCTGCTCGATCGAGCCTCGCGCTGGTGCCCCTGCGGCCCCCGCTCGGATCCCGCGCACGGGGGCGAGCGAGACAGTTCGAGTGCCGCGAGTGAGTCGCCGCAGCGCGAAACCCGTCGCGATCGGCGCCCACTCGTGCGCCGTGCGACTCCCGATCGGCGCGACCGCGAACACGACCGCCGCCGCGAACACGAGCGACGCCACCAGCACGCCCGCGCCGCTCGGCGCCTCGTCCAGAGCGATGATCGCTGCGACGGCGCCTGCGGTCACCGACGCCGCCTGGCCGGCGCGAACCGGGCCGAGGATGCCGCGTCGCTCGAGCGGCCCGAAGCGGTAGCGCAGCCGGTCGTGATTCACAGCTCGTCGTCCTCGGGTTGGGGCGCAGGCAGGGGGTTGTGCGCCTCGCCGGCGGGCCGCTCGTCGTTCTCTTGGGGCGTCGAGGAGCGCGGCCGAGCCCACTCTTCGGGGAGGTCCATCGGGTGTGCCGGCAACTCCCCATCTGGGGCCCGCAGGACCCCGTCGAGTGGCGGCCTTTGCTCCGGGTCGGCGCCATCAGCGCGGACGGACGCGTGCTCGGGGGCGCCGCTGGACGTGGGTCCGGAGCCGGTTGCGACCGGCGGCGGCCCGGCGCCGGCGTGGGCGAACGGATCGGCGATGCCGTCGCTCGGCGCGGCCACGACACCATCAGCTGAAGCGGCGCCGTTCGTGTGGCCGGATGAGTGCCCGTTGCTGTGGGCCTCCTGTGCTTGGCTGCGCATCTGCGCGGGGATCGAGTCCGCGTGATCGGCACGGTCGTCGGCATGGCCATCCCCGGAGCTGTCTGCCCCGGCGCCGCCACCCCCGGCGCCGCCGACCCGCGCGACCATCTCCATGCCGGAGCCGCTGATCGTCCGGACCTCGCGTCCGAGCGTCCCGACGGCGCTGCTCGCGATCTCCGACAGCGGCAGCAGGCGCAGCAACGCCCAGGGCGCCAACGCCCCGAGCAACAGCAGCGCGACCCCCGCAAGCGCCGCCGCGATCCCGCCGTGCCGAAGCTGGCTGACCGCGCCGCTCCCGAGCGTGAGCACCGCGACGATCGCGAATTTCGACAGGATCAAGGCGACCAGCAGCTCGACGGCCCGGACTGCCCACACGCGCCGAGCCGGCCAGACCATCGCCGCGAACGTGAGCGGCAGCATGAGCACGACGACGTACACGGCGGCCTCGCGGATCGCGAGCTCGAGCCAGAGCACCAGCGCGGCGGCGGTCGCGAGCGCGGCCACGGCGAATCCGAAGAACGGCGAGCGTCCGAACATGCTGAGCAGCGCTGCGATCACGCCGGCGTCGCGGAGCAGGTGTGAGCCCGCCGGACCGGCCGCCGAGGAGATGATCCCCGACATCTCGTCCGACGCCGCCAGCAGTAGCATCGTCAGCGGCGCGGCGATCGCTATCGCCAGCATCGCGAGCGGCAGGTAGCCGAACGCCGCGCGCGCCAGCATCGCGAGATCCGAGCGCATCAGCGCCTGAACGCCGGCCGCGAACAGGAACGGCAGCGTCAGCAGTGCGGCGATTGCAGTCATCCGCCAGTACGTCGCTGAGAACCACGTCGAGCGCAGTTGGGGGCTGGTCGTCTCGGCCAGGATCGTCGAAGTACCGCTGAGCGCGAACTTGGCGCCCTGGAAGGCCCACGCGCCGAGGGCGACGAACCCGGCGGCGTGCGCCGCCGTCGAGGCCGCGCTGCGACCGCCACCGCCGAACACGCCCTTGACGATCCCTCCAACCGGCCCGGTGACGGCGTTGCAAGCCTTACCGGCGAGGCCGCTGAAGACCCCCGCGACGCCGCACACGGCGGAGCCGATACTGGCCGACGCCGGTTGGGCGGTCGCGCCCGCCAGACAGCCGGTCGCCAGCGCTGCGATCGCCGCGCGGCGCATCATCGGGCCGTCGTCCCGAGGTGCTGGAAGAAGTTGACCAGCCCCGGCGCGGCTCCAACGATCAACGCCGAGGCGGCTGAGATGAGCGCCGCCATCCGCCCTCGGGCTGCGTAGTGGCTGTTATGCGTGTGGGAGGCGACTGCCCACAGCGCGGCGCCGATGAACGCGCCCAGCAGCGCGATCGCGAGCGCCCACGCCTCCGCGCCGTTGACGAGCTGCTGCAGCACGTTGCTGCCGGGCAGGCTCGTGAGGCTGGGGTGGGCGGCGACGGCCGCCGGCGAGCTGACGGCGATCGACGGAACGAGGTTCATACGTCCTCCTGGGTTATCGAGACTAATTGAGTCTAATTGAACCTAGCAAGACTAAGTTAGTTCTGCTAGGCTTGATCGTAATAACTTTGACTCAATTAGATTCATATGTAATGGCGGGAGATCTGGAGAGCCTCTATCGGACGCTCGGCGCGCGGCTCGAGTGGATCGTTCGCCTCGACGTCCACGCGCCCGATCCTGTGATCGAGGACGCGTGCCAGTTCGCCTGGAGCCGGCTGGCGCATCACGCTGGCCGCGTTCGCTCAGAGACTGCCCTCTCATGGCTCGCCAAGACCGCCGTCCATGAGGCGTTCAAGCTGATCCGGCGTGACGGCCGCGAGCTGTCACTGGAGCTGGCGGCGGAAGAGACGCCCGCGATGCTCTTTCACGCCGTCGTTCCGGGCCCCGACGAGGTGTTCGAGCAGCGGGAGCGGCTCGACTCGCTCCGGTTGCTGCCGACGCGCCAGCAGCAGATGCTCTGGCTACAGGGGCTCGGCCTCAGCTACGACGACATCGCAGCCACCACCGGGTGCACGAGCCGCACCGTCGAACGCCAGCTGCTCCGGGCCAAGCAGGCGTTGCGCGAGGCGGCATGAAGGCCGGGGCGAGCCGGGGTGAGCCGGTGGCTAGGATCAGGGCATGTGCAGAAATATCCGAACTCTCCACAACTTCGAGCCGCCGGCGACCGATGAAGAGATCCGTGCGTCCGCGCTCCAGTACGTCCGCAAGATCAGTGGCTTCTCGAAGCCGTCGCAGGCCAACACCGAGGCGTTCGAGTACGCCGTCGACGCGGTCACGCAAATCTCGACCGAGCTGCTCGGCAAGCTGGTGACGAACGCGCCGCCGCGTGACCGCGAGGTCGAAGCGGCGAAGGCGCGCGCTCGAGCAGCGGAGCGCTACGCGAACGCCGGATAACGAGCAGCCCGGATAGCATCCCGGCAGGGCCGATGCCGACCGAGGAGCGCGTCACCTACTGCCGGATCTGCGAGCCGCTGTGCGGGCTCGTCGCGACCGTGCAGGACGGCGAGGTGACCCAGCTGCGCCCCGACCGCGACCATCCGCTCTCGAAGGGCTTCGCGTGCCCGAAGGGGATCGCGATGACGGGGGTGCAGAACGATCCAGACCGGGTCACGCACCCGCTGCGAAGGCGCGCGGACGGAAGCTTCGAGCGGGTCAGCTGGGATACGGCGCTCGACGAGATCGGACGGCGACTGAAGTCGGTGATCCAACGGCACGGCGGCGAGTCGGTCGGCTGGTACTTCGGCAACCCGTCGGCGTTCTCGTACTCGCACCCGATCTGGGTCAAGGGGTTCATGGATGCGCTGGGCTCGCGGCATGTCTACAGCGCCGGGTCGCAGGACGTCAACAACCGCTTCGTCGCCAGCTCGCTGCTGTACGGCTCGCCGGTCGTGGTTCCGATCCCCGACCTCAACCGCACCGACCTGCTGCTGATCGTCGGCGCCAACCCGCTCGTGTCGCACGGCAGCGTGTTGACGGCGCCGCGGATCAGGGACGATCTCAATGCGATCACGGCGCGCGGCGGGCGCGTGGTCGTCATAGACCCGCGGCGGTCCGAGACCGCGCGCGCGTTCGAGCACGTCGCGATCCGCCCGGACTCGGATGCGTGGCTGCTCCTGTCGCTGCTGCAGGTGATCTTCGAAGAGCATCTCGAGGATGGTGCGGCGCTCGCGCGTCAGGCGCGCGGAGCCGACGAGCTACGAAGGCTCGTTGCCCCGCACTCGCCAGAGGACACCGCAACGCGTACGGGCATCGCGCCGGGCGAGGCCCGCCAGCTCGCGAGGGATCTCGCGAGCGCCCGTGCGGCCGCGGTCTACGGCCGCACCGGTTCGTGTCTCGGTCGCCACGGCACGTTGGTGTCGTTCCTGCTCGATGCGCTCAACATCGTGACCGGGAACCTCGATCGTGAGGGCGGCGCGATCTTCGGCACCGGGCCGATCGACCTCGAGCTGATCCTGCACCGGATCGGCGCTGCGACCTACGACACCTACCGGTCGCGGATCGGGGGTCTGCCGGAGGTGCTCGGATCGCTGCCGGCGACCCTGATGGCGAAGGAGATCACGACGCTCGGCAGCGGGCAGATGAAGGCGTTCTTCGTCTCATCGGGCAACCCGGTGCTGTCGGTTCCGAACGGAGGTGAGCTCGAGGAGGCGTTCAAGCAGCTCGAGCTGATCGTGGCGATCGACCTGTACGTGACCGACACGACCCGACACGCCGACTACATCCTTCCGGGCACCACGTTCCTCGAGCGCGAGGACTTTCCCTCCGCGTTCCTGACCTTCCACACCTCTCAATTCGTGCAGTGGGCGGAGCCGGTCATCAAGCCTCGTGGCGAGGCGCGGCAGGAGTGGCAGATCATCGAGGCGATCTCGCGACGGATCGGCGTGACGCCCTCGAGCGCGGCGCCGGCCCGCTGGCTCGGCAAGCTCGGGATCCGGTTCTCGCCGCAATACCTGATCGATCTCCTGATCCGGACGGGGCCCGAGGGCGACCTGTTCGGGCTACGCCGCGGCGGGCTCAGCATCGCGAAGCTCAAGCGCCATCCGCACGGGATCGTGCTCGCGGAACGCCAGCCGGTCGGGGTGCTGGGCAAGAAGGTGTTCCATCGCGACAAACGGGTCCGGCTCGATCCGCCGGAGATCGCGCGTGAGGTCGCGCTGCTGACAACGGAGAACGGCCACGACCCCGCGTTTCCGCTCAGGCTGATCGGCCTGCGGGAGCTGCGGTCGCACAACTCGTGGATGCACAACGTGCCGAAGTTGATGCAGGGCGACCGCACGCATGCGGCGCGGATCCATCCCGACGACGCGCGGGCTCAGTCGATCGTCGACGGCGATCAGTGCCGGGTCGTGTCGGCCAACGGCGCGATCGAGCTGCCGGCCAAGGTGACCGACGAGGTCTCGCCCGGCACGGTCGCGATCCCGCACGGGTGGGGACACCGTGGTGGGTGGCGGCGCGCGACCGTGGCCGGTGGAGCGAACGTCAACGTGCTGGCTTCCTCGGCGCCGGAAGATCTCGAGCGGCTCGCCGGGATGGCGCTGCTGAACGGGGTCCCCGTCCGGCTAGAGGCGGTCGCTGCCGGTCAGCAACCGCCAGCCTCAGCGAGCGCGACGGAGGACGGAACCGCCGCGCCCGCTCGGGGTCAGTTCGCGCCGGTCGGCTGATCGAGCACCAGCAGCGCAGCGAGCGGGGGACCGCACGCCGCGATCCGCGCGAGCATCCTGACCCCAAATGTGTGGCTGGGCCGCACGCCGAAGCGGCCCTCGGCAGCGTCGCCGCCCGCGGCGCGGGTGATCGCGACCGCGAGGCTATCGGACGACGCCTCGGTGTCCCCGGGGATCAGCAGCTCCGTCACGTGGCGGTTGATGGCCTGCTGTTCACGGATACCGAGCTGAGATTCTGCGCGCTCCGAAACGGCTTGGACCGATAGCGAGGAGTCGACGATCAGAAACGCATCGTCTGGCTCGGGGGCGGCGGAGGTGTCCGTCTGCAAGAGCAGCCCAAGCTCGCAGGTGGGGCATACGCGCGGGATGGGGTTCGGCGAAGTAGCGCCGAGGCGCTCGCCGCAGTGGCTGCAGAACCAGGTCGAGCCGTGGGCGTTCGGTTCGACGAGACGCAGCCGGGGTCGCGCGGACGCGGGCTGGGCTGACACAACTCGTGTATCGGACAGGGCCGATGTCCGGATCACCGACCGGTTGAATTCGTTCAAGTTTTGGGCCCGAAGCTCTAGGCCATCCGTCCGCATTCACCGGCGCGCCTAAAGCCGCAGTCGGCACGTCTGGGGCGGCTAGCGGGCGCGACCGCGCTTGCGCCGTTTGCGCTCGGCCGGGCTCAGTTTCCGCGGCTTGGTTTTTGCCTTCGACCCGGTTCGAGCGGCGTCGCCGGCGATCGCCGCGGCCGCGCGGACCGGCGCGCGCTTGCGGGCGTCGCGCCAGATGAAGAACGAGATCCCGCCGAGGACGACCAGCGCTCCGATCGCGATCGCGATCGCGCCGCTTCCGTTGAGCCCGCTGTCGCTGCTCGTGCTCGTGTTGCTGACGGTCGGCGTGGCCGTCGTCGTCGGCACCGAGGGCGCGGACTGCGGCAGCCCAGGCGCGAACGGGCTCGTTGTTGTCGCGCCGAGCGCAAGCGCGGCCCCGGGCATCGCGCCGCCGGCCGCGAGCAGCGTCAGCAGCACGGAGGCAGCGCGACGCATGCTAGTTGGAACGCGCCCGGCCACCGCTATCGCTCCGACGCGAGTGGCTGCTCCATCGCCGGCGTCTCGGGCGGGTCGCGGTATGGCTGCTCGTCCTCGACGTCCTCCTCGTGGTAGACGCTCTCGGCGTTGACCGCCCAGATGTCATGCGAAGTTCCGAGCAGGATGTTGTCGACCGCCCGCATCGCGGTCAGCATCGAGTGGTCCGAGTTGTTGTACCGGTGCAGCCCGTTGCGGCCGACCTGGGTCAGGTTGCCGATCGTCTCGAGCCAGCCGCGAATCGTCGCGACGCGCTCGGCGTACTCGACGTCGTAGATCGGGTACGCCTTGTGGACGCGGGCGACGAAACCGAACTTGACCTTGCTCGCCTCGGCGAGATGGAGCTTCTCGATCTCCTGCGCCGCCATCGCGACGAGGTCGTCATCGTCCATGTTCCAGAGGTCGTCGCCCTCGAAGCAGAAGTACTCCATCCCGATCGATGAGTCGGTGCTGCCCTCGGGCACCATCGCCGGGCTCCAGGACTTGAAGTTCTGGATTCGCAGCACGCGTACGCCCGGCTGGTGGATGTAGATCCAGTTGTCGGGGAACAGGTCCGGGCTATCGATCACGAGCAACACGGTCAGGAACTCGCGATAGCGCAGGCCCCGTGCAGCGTCCCGAACCTCCGCCGGCGCCTCGGGTTCGGCGATCCCGACGGTGGTCCGGAGCGGCAGCGAGGAGATCACGTGCGAGGGCGTCAGCGTCTCGCCGCCGGCGATCACTTCGGCGACGCGCCCGTCCCGCATGACGAGCCGCGTGACCGGCGCGTTCAGCCGCACCTCGCCGCCGAGCTCGTGGATGTCGTCGGTCATCTGCTGCCACATCTGTCCCGGCCCGTAGCGCGGGTAGTTGAACTCTGAGATCAGCGACTTGATCTTGTTGCCCTTGTTGCCGAAGAACGCTGCCTTGGCGGCGCTGAAGAAGGACAGGCCCTTGATCCGCTGAGCGGCCCACTCGGCTCGGATGTCCTGGGCGCTGACGCCCCACAGCTTCTCCGTGTAGGTCTTGAAGAAGTGGTTGTAGAGACGCTTGCCGAAGCGGTTCGAGACCCACTGCTCGAACGAGTCCTCGCGGCCCTTCGGCTTGACCGCCGCCCAGAGGTAGGAGAGGCCGCACCGCACGACCTCGATCGGGCCGAGTTTCGTGATCACGTCCATTCCCTGCAGCGGGTAGTCGAGGAACTTGTCGTTCCAGTAGATCCGACTGAGCCGCGGCCGCTTGAGGAACTCCTCCTTCATGATCTCGTGCCAGAGGTCGTCGACCTCCTTGACCTTGGTGAAGAAGCGGTGGCCACCGAGGTCGAAGCGGAAGCCGTCGCGCACCTCGGTGCGGGCGATGCCGCCGACCATGTCGGTCGATTCGAGCACGATCACGGGCTTGCCCTGCTTGGAGAGCAGGTAACCGGCGGTGAGCCCCGCGGGGCCGCCGCCAAGCACCACCACGGGGTGCTCAGGTGTGATCTCGGATCCGCGGGCGGGAGTGTCGGTCATATCGGGCACTTAGGAAACCTTCTGGTAGAGCACGGCGCTGTCGGCCACGCAGCACGCGCCACGGTAGTTATGGGGCGCGACGGCGATCTGCTTGAGGGTGCCGTTGTCGACGTCGGCCTGGAAGATTGCGCCGAACTGCGCCGAGCGGCGTCGCACTAACAGGGTCCAGGAAGCTTTCCAGTTCTGCGCGCCCTCGGTCAGCGGTCGCACGAACAACACCTGCTGTCCCCGCTTGAGGCTAGCAAGGAGCGGCGGCAGGGTCGCCTGGGGCTGGGTGTGGCGCAGCCGCCGGAGCGCGTAGACCCAGTTCATGTAAGTCGGATCCGAGACCGGCCCGATCGTGGTGGCGTATCGCAGGCCCGCAGGTAAGTAGTAGTACGTGAGCGGCGTCTGCTCGGGCTGACCGACGACCACCAGGTCGCCCTGGTGCAGGAGTGGAGTCATCTCGCCGCCGACGTCGCGCATGTCGCTCTTGTACTGCGGCGTGTACGACGACAGGTGCACGACGAACACCACCGAGAGCACGATCGCGACCAGCCCGACGATGCCCGAGCGCGAAGCGCCGTAGGCCGCGAACAGCATCACGGCTCCGAGCACCGGCGCGAAATACCGGGACACGAACGCCGGCGTGATCTGCGAGGCCAGCCAAGCAAGCAGCAGCGTTCCGATCGGCAGCGCGAGCAGCGTCCACATCGTCGTCGCCTCGCGCGTGCGCCGGTAGGTGCGCGTGAACAGTGGCGCGAACCCGATCACGGCCGCGAGCACGAGCCCGATCGTGATCCGGTCGCCGCCGATCAAATCGCGTGAGATCAGCACCGGGGCGCCGAACCGCGGTGGCGGCGCCCACGGTGCGCCCGTGTGGGTCGACTGGTAGATGAAGTTCGGCAGCCACGGCAGGAACAGGACAAACGCCCCGGCGTACGCGAGCACGGCGTCACGTACGAGCCCACGCCGGTCGTCGCTGACCAGGTATGCGGGGATCAGCGCGATCACGGATCCGGCGCCGTAGAAGATGCCCCAGGCGTGCGTGTAGAGCATCAGCGCCTCGCAGATGGCGAACATCACGACGTAGCGCCGGCGGCGGTAGACGAACCCGTGGATGAACGCCGTGGTCGCGAGGATTCCGAGCAGCCCCATCAGCTCGTACATCCGCGTCTCCTGGGCGTACTGCGTCAGGAACGTCGAGAACGCGAACAGCACCGCGGCGTACATGCCCGCGCGCTTGCCGAACAGGCTCCAGCCGGACCACATCCCGGCCGGGATGCAGAGCAACCCGAACACGAGCGGGAGCGAGTGCGTGGCGGACTCGCTGGAGCCGAACAGGCGGATCCAGAAGTGCAGCAGCAGGTAGAACAGCGGCGGAGAGCCGTCGTGGCGGAGGATCCCGGGGATCGCCGTCAGCGAGTGCTGCGCGATCCCGGTCGTGATCGCTTCGTCCATCCAGAACTGCCCGCCGATGTAGCGCGTGCGGATGAACGCCGAGATCGCCATCAGCACCACGAGCAGGCCGCCGGCGCTCGCCCATGTGGGGACGCGCTCGAGCCAGCCGGGCTCGCGGATGTCGCGGACGTGCGGGATGCCGCGAGGCGGGGCGGTGACGGTCGCCATCTAAGAGCGCACCTTAGCCGGGCAAGTTGAAAACAGCCTGAACGTGCGCACGTGGAGGTAGGTGGAGTACCGGACGCCGTTCGGCGGGCCTTCGTGCTCCCAGTCGAGAATCGTCTGGGGCTGGGGCAACAGCGAGGCGTTGGACTGCGCTCGGTTCTGGAGGATCGAAGCCGGTGCGGGTTGCAAGCCTGGATCGACGTTCAGCGGCGGCGCCTGCACCGCGAGCGTGTGAACTCCGAGCGCGTAGGCAACCATCGGTACCTGGAACCCCTCCGTCATCACCGATCCGCACGCGAGCAGTCGCTTCGGGCCGCCGTATTCCCTGATGATCGCGTTCACGTCTGTGCGCAGCTTCGCCTGGTAGACGAGCGCTCGATGGGTCCGCTGTATGTCGGTCATGCTGTTGCCGACGAAGCCCGGAATCAGCGCGAACACGGCCGCCATCAGCACCACCGCCGGGCCGCTGCCAGACAGCAGCGGGAATCGGTCGGCGGCCTCCTGACCGGCCGCTCGTGTCAGAGCGCGCTTGCGCAACTTGCCGATCTCGATCGCCGCCCACCCGAACCCGACCCCACCGGCGATCTCGATCAGCGCCGCCCCGAGCACCAGATACCGGTTGTTGCCGGAGAAGCCGGCCTGCGTGAGCAGCGCGACCAGGGTCCACCAGCCCAGTCCGAAGACGCCGGCCGCGGCGACCGCGAGCCAGGCGCGCTCGCGATTGTCGGCGAGCTTGAACTCGCGGCGTGACCGATAGGCGCGCGCGAGCAGCAGGGCCGCGCCCGCGAACGCGACCCCGGCGGCGACCTTGATCCGGCTCAGCACCGTCACCGATGCGTTGCTCAGCTCCTTGCAGAACGGGCAGCTCGCGAACGCGGGGCTGTTGGCGCGCGGGTGGTTCGCGCGGCTGACGCCGCGGAAGAAGTGGCCCGAGCCCCAGTACTCGGGTAGGAACCACAGCACCGGGATCAGCACGAACAGACCCATCACGAGCTTGCGGGCCCCGGGGTCCTTCCACATCAGCCACAGCCCGTACGGCCCCCAGAAGACCCAGATCTCCGGGCGGTCGAGCGCGGCGAAGAACGCGACCACGAACGCCTGGCGAGGGTGGCCATCGAGGTGGCGATCGACGGCGATCAGCACGAGCGCCGTCATCAGTCCTTCGGAGTACCCGTAGGCGTTGTCGGTGATGAACGCGCCGCTGAACACAAGCCCGAGGGCGGCGATCGCGCCCGCGAGCACACCCGGAGCGACTGCCGCGATCCGCTCGCTGCGCGAGGAGCCTGCATCGAGCCCCGCGACGTCCCCGAGCAACCACGTCAACCGCGACGCCATCTTGAACACCATCACCGCCGCCATGACGGCCCCGGCGCGGGCGACCACGAGCCACATGTCGGGCGCCGCCTTGCCGAACAGCGCGAACACCGTCGTGAAGATCATCGGCAGCGGCTTCCACGTCGGCCCGCCGGTCGTCTGCAGGTTCAGATGGATGATCTCCCGGCCCCACACGAGCCACGACCACGGGTCGTAGCTCGGGGTCGAGGGGATCAGCAGCGACAGCGCCCCGATCGCGAGCCCGACCACCGCCAGCAGGACGTAGAAACGGGCGTCGCCAAGCGGCGTCGCGCGGAGGCTTCCGCGGATTCGGAGACGGGCGGCCACGCTCGGGTGGGTCAGCTCTGCGGTGGGAACGGACACGGGCGGATCAAGTGTTGTGCGACAGCGCAAGTCAAGGCAGACGCACGCGAGCCCGCGCGCCGGCGCGGGCATCGGGGCCGCATTCTAGAGGGTTGGCTCAGCCTGCGACCTTGCGCTTGAGGGCGACGATCCGCTGGTATGACGCATCCGCGGCACCGCGGGTGATCGCGCCGCGGGCGAACGAGCGCTCGAGCGCCGCCAGCTCGCCCGGCGCCGAGTCGGTGAACAGCAGGATGTCGGCGCCCGCCTCGGCCGCGAGCACCCCGGCGGTCGTCTCGTCGTGGCCGGTCGGGGTGCTGAGTGAATCGGTGATCGCGACGCCGCCGTAGCCGAGCTGGCCGCGCAGCAGGCCCTGGATGATTGGCTTCGAGAGCGCGGCGATCGTGCCGCTTGCGTCGTACGCGGGGAAGCCCGCGTCCGAGACCATGATCGCGTCGATCCCGCGGGCGACCAGCGAGCGATAGGGCTCGAGCGCGGCGGCGCGCTGGCCGGCGCTCGGGTGCAGCACCTGGAGCTTGTTGTCCGTGTCGATCGGCGCGGTTCCGAGGCCCGGGAAGTGCTTGGCCGTAGCGGCGATGCCGCCCGACTGGACTCCGAGCGCGAACGCGGTGCCATATTTCGTCACGTCAGCGGCGCTGAACGAGAACGCGCGCCCCTGCTGCCAGACGAACGCACCCCTGAACGTCGGTACGTCGACGACCGGCGCGAGGTCCATGTTGATCCCGCGCTGCTTCAGGTAGTGGCCGGTGGCGCGGCCCTGAGCGCCGGCGACGCTCACGCTCCCGGTAGCGGCGATCTGCGGCGGCGACAGCGACGGCGGCCCGCTTGGCAGCCGCTTGACCTGCCCGCCCTCCTGGTCGACGGCGATCAGTAGCGGCGGGTTGTGTCCCGCGCGCGCCGCGCGCTGTAGCGCGCCGGTGAGGGACTCGAGCTGCCGGGTCGAGACGATGTTCCCGGCGAACAGAATCACTGCGCCGACCTCGCCGGCGCGGATCTGACCGAGCAACGCTGCCGACGGCGCGGTACCCGGCAGCCCGACCATGATCCGCTGGCCGAGCAGCTTCGCCGGCGAGCGCGGCAAGGAGGGCGAGGACGGCGAGGAGGGCACTGACGACAGGCCCTGGCCGCCTGACGGCCCGCTCGCCCGCGACCCGGCGTGGGCGCTGACTGCGGCCGCCGTTCGCCCGGCCCGGTCGCTGACCCCGTCCGGCGCGATCGCCCGCCCGACCCCCAAAGTCGTCAATGCCAGCACGGCGAGCAGCACGTGCGCGTGCCAGCCGTGCAGCGCCTGCCGGCTACCCGGTGACTCCCTGGGCAAGACAGTTCTCGATCTTCGCGAGCTCGGCGTCCGAGCCCTGGTTCGGATACAGCAACGCGTTGCCGATCACCTCGGCGCCCTGCGCCGTGCCGGCGATCTGGGCTCCCTGCGCCTGGCCGGCGGTGGGCTCGAAGTGGATCAACGGCCCCCCTGGTGGCGTGCCGATCTGGATGTCGGTGTTCCCGGCCTCGGCGACCTGCAAGCCGTCCTGGCGGATGCAGGCGAGGTGGTTGTTCTTGGTCGTGCGCGGATCGTCGATCTTGCCGCGGGTGCCTGGATTGGTGGCGACGCCGGGGCTGCCGGCGACGGGCTTGGCGGCGGAGCCACACGCCGACAGCGCCAGCGCGGCTAATCCGCATGCGACCGCGAGCTTCGCGGAGGACATGCGTCGAGAGGGTAGAGGATCAACAGGCGCAGTTCTCGTACCCTCCCCGGCCATGACCGTGATCGCTGCGCTGACGGGTCCGCTCCCGAAGGTGGGCGTCCTGGTCATTGCGCTGCTCGCAGCCGGCTGCCTGCTGGCCCGCGAGCGCCGGACGCGCGCGACCGCGATGCTGGCGGCGCTGGTGCTCGCGCCGGTGCTACTGCTGGCCGACATCTGGCATTCGCCGCAGCTGCATCTGATTCACCGTCATCCCCTGTACGCGGTCGTCGGCGCGGCCGTGGTTCTCGCCGGCCTCGGTGGGGTCGCGGTTGTGATCCACCGCCGGCCGTTCGTGCTCGGGGCGCTCGCGGTCGCCGCACTGCCGTTTCGGGTCCCGATCCAGGCCGGCCCGACGACGTCGAACCTGCTCGTGCCGCTTTACCTGGTGGTCGCCGCGGGGGCGCTCGCGTTCATCGGCCCGGCGCTCCGCGACGGCGATGACGCCGAGCCGTATCAGCCGGGCTGGATCGAGCGCCTGCTGGCGCTGTACATCGTTCTGTACGGGATCCAGTCCGTGTACTCGACCGATTTCGAGAAGGCGCTGCAGCAGATGGTGTTCTTCTACGTCCCGTTCACGCTGCTGTTCTGCCTGCTGACGCGGCTGCAGTGGACGCGCGAGCTGGTCAAGACGAGCCTCCAGATCATCGTCGGCCTCGCGATCGTGTTCGCCTGTATCGCGTTCGTCGAGTACGCCACCAAGACGATCATCCTCAACCCGCGGCTCGTGGTCGCGAACGACCTGCACACGTACTTCACCGTCAACTCGGTGTTCTTCGACCCCGACATCTTTGGCCGCTTCCTGGCGCTGGTGATGATCTCGCTTGCCGTGCTGCTGCTGTACGACGACGACCGCCGCGGGCAGCTCATCATCACGGGGATACTCGTGGTGCTGTGGGGCGGGCTGGTGCTGACGCTGTCGCGCTCGAGCCTGGCGGCGCTGCTGGTCGGTCTAGGCACGCTCGCGGCGCTGCGCTGGAACGTGTCCCGCGCGCTGTTCGTCGCCGTCGCCGTGGTCGCGCTCGGCGCCGCGCTGGTGGCGATCACGCCGACGACGTTCGGGCTCAACCAGGGCGCAAATGGAGCCTCGAGTGGACGGGCGAACCTCGTCAGCGGCGGTTTGCACCTGTTCGCCGACCGGCCGCTATGGGGTTACGGATCGGGCTCTTTCGAGAAGGAGTACCGCGCACACCATCCTGGCGCCGGGCCGCTGTCCGCCTCGCACACGATCCCGGTGACGATCGCCGCCGAGCAGGGGCTGATCGGCGAGCTGGCGTACATCGCGCTCGTGGTCGTCGCGCTCGTCGTCCTGATCCGCGGTGCTCGCGGAGATCCAACGCGGGCGGCGATCGCGGCCGCCTTCCTGGCGCTCGTGTTCCACACGATGCTGTACGCGGACTTCCTCGAGGATCCGGTCACCTGGGCGCTGCTCGGTGCGGGCGTCGCGCTCGCGCGCGCCAGTCCGAGGCCCGAGCCGGCCCGCCGCGTTGCGCGGGCATCGGCTGTCGCCTCGGCGCCCGCCTGACCGTTCCCAGTTGACGGGCACCACACAGCCTGTCTAGTGTCGGCTGGGAGGGAGATGCCGAGCTCCGCGTACGGTCGATCGGTGCCAAGGCTGGCTGGGCTGGCCGCGTTGGCGGCCGCGGTCGCAGCGCTGCTGATCGTGTTCGTCGTCGTCGGCGGCGGCGGGGCGGAAAGTCGTACACGATCAACGCGGAGTTCACCGACGCCGGCCAGATCGTTTCGGGTGACCTGGTCGAAGTCGGTGGGCTCGAGGTGGGCCGCGTCGGGGGCGTCAAGCTGACTCCGAACGGGCTTGCCGACATCCAGCTGAGCATCTCCGACTCGAGCCTCGAGCCGCTGCATGCCGGCACGATCGCGACGGTCGCGCTGCCCGGCCTCGCCGGCGAGGCGAACCGGGTGATCGCGCTCGCTCCCGGACCCCGCAGCGCGCCGGCGATTCCCAGCGGCGGCGTCCTGCCGACCGCCGCCACGAAGGGCGCCGTCGACCTCGACGAGTTGCTCGACGGGCTCGACCCCCGTACGCGCCACAACATTCAGCAGCTGATCGCCGAAGGCGCGCAGTCGGTGGCGCCGCCCGCCGCGCATCAATTCAACCGCGGGCTGACGTATCTCAACCCGGCGCTGAGCCAGACGACCGCGTTCGGTCGCGAGCTGCTGCTCGACCGAGCCGGGCTGAAGCAGCTGCTGACCAGCACGGCCCAGCTGGCGGCGGCGCTCGCAGCGCGCAGTGGCGACATCACCGCCGGGCTCGTCAATACCGCGGCGACGCTCCGACAGGTTGCCGGCCAGGCCTCGGCGCTCGGTGACACGCTGGCCCGCGCGCCGGCCGTGTTCACCCAGACGCGGTCGGTGCTGGCGGACACCGACTACGCGTTGTCGGCGCTCGATCCGACGCTGATCGAGCTGCGAACCGTCGCGCCGCCGGCCGCGGCGCTGATCAGACAGCTGCTGCCCGTGACGAGGAATGCATTGCCGACGATCGCGGCGATCCGCGCCCTGCTCCCGCAGGCGCGAACAGCGCTGAACGCGATGATCCCGGTGGCGCAGGAAGCCGTGCCGGCGCTGGTCTCGATCACCCACGGGATCGGGCCGCTGCTGCCGATCGTGGCGGGCCTCCGACCGTATATGCCGGATCTGATCGGTGGCTTCTTTGATGGGGTCGCGGCGAACACCGCCGCCGGGTACGACGCGAACGGGCACTACCTCCGCGTGTCGGCCACAGCCGGTCAAGGCGGAGGCCTGACCGGGCTGCTGCCGTCGCTCGGGTCGCTGCCGGTGCTGAGCCCACGGACCGGTCTGACCGCGCGCTGCCCCGGCGGCGCGACCACGCCGGCGCCGGACGGCTCAAATCCGTGGGTCCCGCCCGGATTTCATGCCCTCTGCAATCCCAGCGAGGACGTGCCGCCGGCGTGAGGCGCATTGGCGCAATCGCCGTTGCGCTGGCCGCGGCCGCGGTGCTCACGGGCGTGCTCATCACCCCCGGCCACCCCGCCCAGGGCGCCTCGAGCTACACCTTCGACGCGATCTTCGACGACGCGCGCGGGCTCGTGCCGGGCCAGTTGCTGAAGGTCGCGGGGGCCAACGCCGGCTCGATCGAGAAGGTCACGATCACGCCCGATTTCAAGGCGCGGATCGAGATGTCGGTCGGCGAGCAGTTCGCGCCGTTCCGAACCGACGCGCACTGCGCGATCCGCCCGCAGGGGCTGATCGCCGAGAACTACGTCGACTGTGATCCGGGCAGTCTGACCGCGCCGGCGCTCCGCGCCCAGAGCGGCTACCCACCGACGGTGCCGGTCCAGAACACGACCGAGCCGGTCAGCCTGCTCGACCTGTTCGACATCGCGAACCTGCCGACGGCCGAGCGGTTCTCGATCATCGTGAACGAGCTCGGCATCGGGCTCTCGGGCAACGGCCAGAACCTCAACCAGATCATTCTCCGCGCGGCGCCGGCGCTGAGCGCCGCGAGAAGGGTGCTGTCGATCCTCCACGGCCAGCGGGTCGCGCTCGGGACCGCGATCGATGCGTCGGACAAGGTCGTCGCCCAACTCGCGTCGCACACCGCGAACGTGTCGGACTTCGTGGCACAGTCGGCCAGGTTGACCTCGGTCACCGCGGCTCACAGCGGGGCGCTGTCGACTGCAATCGCGCGCCTGCCGGGGTTGCTGGGGGCCGCACAGCCGGCGCTCCAGCGAGTCGACGCGATCGCGACCACCGGGACGCCGCTGCTGAGCAGGCTGCACGCCGCGGTCCCCGACATCAACAAGCTGACCGCAGACCTCGGACCGTTCGCCAGAGCGGTGGCGCCCGTGCTGGCGAAGCTGGCGCCCGTCCTCCAGCTCGGCACGAAGACCGGCCGCGATGTGACGCCGCTCGTCAGGCTGCTCGCGAACTACGCGCGCAACTCGCTCGCGAGCACGATCGACACCGGCAAGCTGTTCATGAACCTCCGCGATCGCGGCTTCGCCGAAGCGTTCCTGGCCGCCGTCTACTACCTGGCCTCCGCGACCTCGAGGTTCGACAAGGTCTCGCACTTCGCCGTCGCAGTGCTCGGCGGCGGTCCGTGCTCCCTGTACGTCTCGCGCCCGACGCCCGGCTGTAGCGCCCACCTCGGTGGCAGCGCCACCGCGACCGGTTTCACGCCCGCCAAGGAGCCTGCGGGCCGCCTCCGCCCGCTCCTCAAGTACCTCCTGCGGTGACGATGCGAGCCACGTTCCGACCGATCGCGGACAGCTTCAACAACCCGATCCTGACCGGGGCGCTGACGCTGCTGATCGCGGTCGTCGCGGTGTACCTCTCCTACACGGCCCAGAACGGGTTGCCGTTCGTGCCGTCCTACCAGGTCTCGGCCGAGGTTCGCAACGCCGACGAGCTCGTCAAGGACGCGCCGGTCAGGATCGGCGGGGCGCAGGTCGGGCTCGTGCTGGGGATCACACCCGAGCCCGCGACCACGCGCCGGCCGGCCCCGTACGCGCGGATCACGATGTCGCTCAGCCGGAGCGTCGCGCCGCTGCCGGCCGACAGCTATGACGAGGTCCGGTTGCTGTCGGTGCTCGGGGGCAAGTACATGGAGATCGAGCCCGGGCACGCCCGGCGGGGGATTCCGGATGGCGGCACGATCCCGCTCACCCAGTCCGCCTCGGTGGTCGACCTCGACCAGGTGTTCCGCACGCTCGGCGGGCCCGCCACGGTCAAGGGAATTCGCAGCAGCGTGTCGAGCTTCGGCGATGCCCTCGCCGGCCGCGGCGGGGCGCTCAACGCGACGCTGTTCAACCTCCACGCGGCGCTGCCGGCGCTGGAGCGAGTGCTGCAGACGCTGGCCTCGCCGACCACCGACCTCGCGGGGTTCGTCGACGGCGCGGCGCAGCTCAGCTCAGCGCTCGCACCGGTCGCCCCGACGGTCACGGCGCTGCTCGCCGATGGTGCGACGACGTTCAAGGCGCTGAATGCGGCCGCCCCGGCGCTCGCCTCGACACTCGAGCGGCTGCCGTCAGCGGAGTCCGCCGCCACCAGCGACCTGAACGGCTCAGAGCCCGCGCTCGCGGATGCGCAGACGCTGCTCGCGCGGCTCGGGCCGGCGGCGGGTCTGCTGCCCGCGGCGTTGCAACAGCTCGACGGCCTGGCGGTGCAGGCGACGCCCGTCTTCAAACGCATGCCGGCCTTGATCGGCCCGCTCCGGGCGACGCTTGCCGCGGTCGACCAGCTCGCCAAGGATCCGGTCTCGACAGCGGCCTTCCGGATCATCGGCAACAACGATCTCGCGAGCTTCTCGGCCTCCGGGTTCGTTGGCCTTGGCGCGATCCTGAAGGCCGCCGAGGCTGGCCAGCAGAAATGCAACATCGAGGTGCCGTGGCTGTTGAACTTCTCCTCGTCGCTGACCGAGGGGGATGCGGCCGGGGCTTGGCTGCGCAGCTACGAGGTGTTCGACCCGAACGAGCTGCTCCAGTCGGCGACCACCTCGCCGACGCTGCACGCCAACTTCTACCCGCACGAGAACGCGACCGACTGCGAGGCGGGCAACGAGCAGTACCTCCCGGGCCGCCAGCTCGGCAACCCGCCAGGCAACCAGTCGGGGTATGAGGCCACAAGCCCGCCCCCCGGGGTGCTCGCGCGCGCCGCGCAGGCGGGCCTGCTCTCGACCGGCGGGACCGGATGAGACGAGCACGGGGTAAACGGAACCTGCACCCGCTGGCCGCGGCGCTGCTCGCCATCGCTGTGACGGTGGCGGTCACCTACTACGCCTTCAACGAGGGCCTGCCGTTCGTCCACGGGTTCCGCATCCACGCGGTGCTGCAGGCCGGGCAGAGCCTGCGCGGCAACTCGCCGGTGCGGATCGCCGGCGTCGAGGTCGGCACCGTCGACGGCGTCTCCCGGGGCCCGAACCACACGGCGCTCGCGACGATGGACCTCTCGAACAGCGCCCTGCCGCTGCACACCGATGCGACGATTCGCGTCCGGCCACGGTTGTTCCTCGAGGGCTCCTCGTACGTAGATCTCTCCCCCGGCAGCCCGAACGCACCGGTCCTCAAGCAGGGAGCGACGATCCCGCTCTCCCAGACGACGATCGCGGTGCAGGCGTATCAGGTGCTCTCGACCTTCGACCTGCCGACGCGAGCCGCGCTCAAGGGGGTTGTCTCCTCGCTCAGCCAGGCGCTCGGTCACGGCGGCGCCAACGGGCTCCGCCAGGCGGACCCCGAGCTGGCGCCGGCGCTCAAGGATGTCGCCTGGGTGTCGCAGGCCTTGGGTGGCACAGAGCCGCCCGATCTCCCCTCGTTCGTCAGCGCCGCCGCGAACGTGACCGCGACGCTGGCGCGTAACCGCGCTCAGCTGGCCGATTCGGTCGCCAGCCTCAACACCGTGGCCGGCACGCTGGCGGCGACCGGGAACGCGCTCGGACAGTCGATCGCGGGAACCGACGCGGTGCTCAGGCAGGCGCCCGCGGACCTGGGCGCGATTGACCGCTCGCTGCCGCCGCTGACCGCGCTGGCGCGGGAGCTACGCCCGGTGCTGAAGGTGGCGCCGCCATTGATCCACGGCGTGAGCGGCGCGGTCAGCGAGCTCGCGACGCTCGTCGCCCCGGCCGAGCGGGCCCGGCTGCAGACCGCGCTGCGCGGAGTGTTCGTCGCGTTGCCCTCGCTCGTGCAGCACCTCGGTGGCCTGTTCCCGGTCGTGAAGCCCGTGACCGACTGCGTCAGCACGCACCTCGGGCCGTTGCTGCAGGAGCCGGTGCCCGACGGCTCCCTCTCGACCGGGCAGCCCGTGTGGCAGGAGTTCGCGCACGCGCTCGTCGGGCTGTCCGGCGCGTCGCAGAACTTCGACGCGAACGGCTACACCCTGCGCATCCTGATCGGCGCCGGCGTGGAGACGCTGACCGCGGTGCTGCCCGGGCTCGGCAAGGTGATCGGGACCCTGCCGGGCGGCGGCACGATCCTTGGCGCACGGCCCCAGTGGGTCGGCGACCTGACCCCCGATGCCTTCCATCCGGAGGCCCCGTGCGTCGACCAGCCGCTGCCGAACCTCGGCTCGAGCACGGTGGCGCCGGACTTCGCGGCCGCGGGGCCCTCGACGCCGGCGAAGCTGACGCGCGGCCAGCTCGACAACCTGATCGCGCTGCTGCGCAAGGCGGCAGGGCGATGACGCGGTTGAAGGTCCAGTTGCGCCGCTACGGCGTCTACGCCGCGATGGTGGCCCTCGTCGCGCTGCTCGGGACCGCCGCCGGGTTCTACATCCTGCTGCAGGAACGGCTGCCGTCGCCGTTCACGAACTACTACACGCTCAACGGCGCGTTCTCGACCGTCAACGCGGTCGTTCCCGGGCTCGGCGAGCCGGTCAACGTGGCGGGCGTCCACGTCGGCGAGATCGCCGGCGTTCAGCTGCACGGCGGCCACGGGATCCTGCAGCTCGACATCGATCCCGGCGTGCTGCCGCGGGTGTACCGCGACGCGTCGGCGGATCTGTTCCCCAACACCCCGCTCAAGGACATGGAGCTCGACATCATCCCCGGCCACAAGTCGGCCGGCGCGCTCGCGTCGGGGGCGACGATCCCCGTCTCGGAGACGACCACGCCGATCGACTCCGATGAGCTCCTCGGCGCGCTTGACGCCGACACGCGCGCCTGGTTCACGAGCGTCGTGACCGACCTTCACACCGGCACCGAGAACCGGGGGACGGAGCTGAACCAGCTGCTCCGAGCGCTCGGCCCGACCACCGTCGACGTGCGCGCGATCGGCGACGAGCTGGCCTCGCGGCGCCACGAGCTCTCGCACCTGGTCCACAACCTCGGCGTGCTGACGCGGGCGGCCGCGGGCCAGGACAACAACCTGCAGACGGTCGCGGACGCGGGCGACCGGACGCTGCGGGCGCTCGCGTCGCAGAACGTGGCGCTCGGCGAGGCGATCAGACGGCTGCCGGCGACGCTCGCCACGACGCAGCGGACGCTCACCGACACGGCCGCGTTCGCGAACGTGCTGGGCCCGACGGCGACCGCTCTGCAGCCGAGCGTCAGACGGCTTCCGTCGGTGCTGCGCGAGCTGCCGACGCTGTTCAGGGGCGCGTCACTGCTGCCCGCCAAACAGGCGATCCCGTTTGTCAACGCGGTGCTGCCGCTGGCGAGAATGGTGCCGCCGCTGGCGCACAACCTGGAGCTCGGGACGCCGTACCTGATCGACTCATTCAAGGTGCTCGAGTACGTCGTCAACGAGTTCGCGTACAACCCGGGCGGCAAGAACCAGGGGTTCATGTACTGGTTCGCGTGGTTCGCGCACAACGCCAATTCATTCCTCTCCACCCAGGACGCGAACGGATCGGTGTGGCGCGGGATGGGGGTCGCGCCGTGCTCGGTTCTGAACTCGACGCCGTTCGGCCCGCTGCTGGCACAACTGGTCGGAACGAACCCGGGGGCAACATGCTGAGAGGGGACCGCTAGTGGTCACCCAGGCGCCACGACGCTCGGCGATCGTCGCTGCGCTCGCGTTCACGCTCTCGTGCATCGGGCTGATGATCTTCGTCTGGACGCAGTTCGGTGGCTCGATCCCGTTCGCCGCCCAGGGGTACCGGGTCGAGATCCGGTTCACGAACGCCGCCGACCTCGTGCCGGGCGACGACGTGCGGATCTCGGGGATCGACGTCGGCAAGGTGGTGGGCGTCAGGAACTTGGGCGAGACGACGCTCGCGACGCTCGAGCTTCAGCGCCAGTACGCCCCGATCGCGGCTGACGCACACGCGATCCTGCGCCTGAAGACGTTGCTCGGCGAGGTGTTCGTCGACCTCAGTCCAGGGTCTCGGAGCGCGCCGAAGCTGCCCGACGGCGGCACGCTGCCGAGCTCGCAGGTCGCGCAGACGCAGCCGCTCGACAAGGTGCTCGACACGCTCACGCCGCGGACGCAGCGCAACCTCGACGACCTGCTGGCCGGGGTCTCGACAGGCCTCGCCGGTCAGGGCGCGTCGCTGAGCGCGGCGCTCGGCAACGGCGAGCTGACAACGAGCCAGCTCGACCAGCTCGCCGGTCTGCTCGACTCAGAGCACGGCACCGTCCAGGGGCTCGTGCGCGACACCGGCGTGGTGCTGAAGTCCATCTCAGCGCGCCAGTCCGCGCTCCAGAGCCTGGTCGATGACGGCGAGCGCGTGTTCGCGACGACGGCTGCGCGTAACCGGGGGCTGACCGCGACCGTGAACGCGCTCGCGCCGCTCGTCCCGCAGGTGCGCACGACGCTCGATGCCGCGCACCACGCCCTGGCGCTCGCGGACCCGACGCTCAGGACGCTGATCCCGGTCGCGCCGCTGCTGGCGCCGACGCTCGCGGAGCTGATCAAGATCGGTCCGCCGGCCCGCGCGCTGCTCCACGAGGCGGTGCCGTTGATCGATATCGCGCGCGTCGCGCTTCCCGATCTGACGCACGTCTCGACGACGCTGCGCACGCTGTTGCACGTGGTGCTCCCGGTCGGCGAGCAGCTTTCACCGATGGTCGCGCTGGTCCACGACTACGCGCCCGAGCTGGTCGACGACATGGGCGAGCTTGCCGCCTCCGGGAGCGCGAGCGACCTCGGCGCCGGCGGCACACCGCGCCGCTACACGCGTGTTCAACCGGTGATCTCGAATCAGCTGCTGTTCGGCCAGACGACGCGCCCCGCGGACGATCGCCACAACGCCTATCACCCGCCCGGGGCACTCGCCGAGATCGCCAACGGCGGCCTGCTCTCCTCTGACTGCTTCAACATCCACGACACGGGCCTCCCGCAGCTGGGCGCGCCGCCACCGTGCAAGCTCCAGCCGGGCTGGAACTTCCAGGGGATCGTTCGCTACTTCCCGCACGTCGAGCCGGCACCGGCGCCGAAGTAGAAGCGGCCGTTTCAGCCGACGGGCATCGACAGCCCGGCGCCGTCGATCGCCGGCTCGGCGAGCGGCGCTCGCGCGCGAGCCTCGTCGACGAGCGGCTCGTAGCTCTGCTTGAACGGCGGCAGGTGGATCAGCAGCAACTGCTCGATGCCGGCATCGACGGCGACCTGCGCGGCCTGCGCGGCAGCCGAGTGGATGTTGGCGTTGCGCGGTGCTTCGGTCGTGAACCAGGCCTCGTGGGCGAGCGTCGCGCAGCCCTCCGCGAACGGCGCCGAGTCGGGGTCGTACGCGGTGTCGGTGATCCACGCGAGCGTGTCATCGAAGCGGAACCCGAGGGACGGCGCGGAGTGGCGGTCCTGCCGGCGCGAGCTGACGCGGACCCCGGTCAGCTCGAACTCGCCGGGCGGGATGTCGCGGACGACCAGGTCCTGGTCCTCAAGCGGGACTGGGTGGAACGGCTCGTGCGAGACGGCGGCGAGGATCGCCTCCGTCGAGCTCCCGTAGAGCAGCGCCCCCGGCCCCCAGATCGTCGTCTGCGGGCACAGCCCGACGGCGGGCAGGTAGGCGAGGCCGGCGATGTGGTCGAGGTGGAAGTGCGTCAGCAGGATGTCAAGCCGCTCGACGCCCTCCAGCAGCTCGGGCCGTTCGATCGTCCGACCGACGCCGGTGCCCGCGTCGATCATGATCGCGGCGTCGCCATGGCGAAGCAGCGCGCACGCGGTGTGACGTCCGTACGCCGGGAACCATCCGCCTCCCCCCAGGATTGTCAGCATCGCCACAAGACTATGCGGGCTTGCGCCTGCTGAGCGTGCGCGCGCTCACGCTATTTGGGCTGCACGTCGCTCGTCGCGAGCGCGATTCGCAGCAACAGCTCGTGTAGCTGCTTGCGCTCATCCGCGCTCAGCGGCGAGAGAAGATCCTCCTGCGCGCCGCGGGCGAGCTGGCGCCCGCGCTTCAGCGTCTCCTGGCCCTTGCTCGTGATGTGGAGCGCGTGCGCGCGGCGGTCGGTGGGGTGGGGCTGGCGCTCGACGAGCCCGTTCTTCTCGAGCTCGTCGATCGTCGAGACCATTGAGCTCGGGTCGATGCCCGTGCACTTGCCGAGCGCGTGCTGGGTGATCGCGCCCTCGGCGTCGAGCACGTTCAGCGCGCCCCACATCCGCGGGTTGAGACCGAGTTCCTCAATCCGCTCGGAGAACTGCTTCGCAGCGACCATGCCGACGCGGCTGAGCAGAAAGCCGGTGTGCTTGGTCAGCGCACCGTGGACTCCCGCGGGGCCATGAATGGTTATTCCCATGCTGGAAAGAAGTGTAGCGCGAACGGTGGCAACCCAAAATAGTTTCTGCTACAAATCATCCGCCAACTCAATCTTTCCATGGAGTCGATGCCGCAATGCTGACCTCGATCACACGCTGGGTGCTCGGACACAAACGCCTCGTGACGCTCGCTTGGGTGGTGCTGACGCTAGTCGGGATCGCGACCGTGGGCAAATCCACCGGCGCGTTCAGCAACAAGTTCAGCGTTCCCGGTCGTGAAGGTTTTCAGACCAACCAGCGGATCGCGCAGCTTTACCACCAGGGCGGCAACTACGCCCCGCTCGTGCCGGTCGTGACGCTGCCCGCCGGCACGTCGGTGTCCTCACCTGCCGTCCGGGCCGGCCTTGAGTCCGTGGCGGCGCGGTTGCGCGCTGCGATCCCGGGCACGCGCACGGCATCATTCGCCTCGACCGGCAGCCGCGCATTCGTCTCGGCCGACGGCCGCACGACGTTCGTGCTCGCCTATCCGCCGCCCGACAACGAGGCGTTCGGAAACAACACGCGCGCGGCGAAGACCGCGGCGCGGGTGCTCGCGGGCGACACGATCGCGGGCGCGCCGGTCCACATCACCGGCCTCGACGCGCTCGCCAATCAGACCGGCGGCGGCAAGGGGCCGGGCGTATTGATCGAGGCGATGCTCGGCGGCGTCGGCGCGCTGATCGTGCTGGCGTTCGTGTTCGCGTCACTGCTCGCGTTCATCCCGATCCTGATGGCGGTCGTCTCGATCATGACCACGTTCCTGGTGCTTTGGGGCGTGACCGCTTTGACGAGCGTCTCCGGGATCGTCGAGTTCCTCGTGGCGCTGATCGGCCTGGGCGTGGCGATCGACTACTCGCTGATCATCGTCGTGCGCTGGCGCGAGGAGCGAGCCCACGGCCTGGTCGGCGACGAAGCCGTGGTGCGCGCGATGGAGACCGCCGGCCGCGCGGTCGTGTTCAGTGGCACAACGGTCGCGATCGGCCTGCTGGCGATGATCGTGCTGCCGCTCCCGTTCCTGCGCTCGATCGGGTACGCCGGCATGCTGATCCCGCTGGTCAGCGTGATCGTCGCGTGCACGCTGCTGCCGGTCGTCCTCGCGAAGGTCGGCAACCGGCTCGACTGGCCGCACGTCCGCACCGATGACAAGGCCAGCCGCTCCTGGACCAGGTGGGCGCAGCTCGTCGTCCGCCGCCGTTGGGTCGCGGCCGGCGGTGCCGCGCTCGTGCTGGCCGCGCTGGTGCTCGCGGCGACCTCGCTGCAGCCCGGGACCGCGAACGTCAACGACCTCTCCAAGGGCGGCGACGCACGCGCCGGCTTGATCGCGCTTGAGAACTCCGGGATCGGTCCGGGTGCTTTGGAGCCGATCGAGATCCTGGCGGGCGGTGGCGCCTCGCCCGCGCGTGTCGCTTCGGCGGTCGCGTCCGTCGGCGGCATCCACGGAACCGTCGCGCCGACTGGGTTTGAGTGGCAGCGCCGGGGCACGGCGCTCGTCGACGTGATCCCCGTCGCGGACGGCTCGACGTCAGCCGGCCGCGATGTCGTCACGAACGTCCGCGCGGCGGCGCACGCTGTCGGCCCGGGCGTGCGCGTCGGCGGGATCGGAGCCGAGAATGCCGACTTCGTCTCAGCGATCTACGGCAGCTTCCCGCTGATGATCGCGCTGATCGCCGCGCTGACGTTCGTGCTGCTCGCGCGGGCGTTCCGCTCGCTGCTGCTGCCCCTGAAGGCCGTCGTGCTGAACGTGATCAGCGTCAGCGCCGCGTGGGGCGTGATCACGCTGTTCTGGCAGCAGGGCCACGGCTCGAACGCTGTCTTCGGCATCCCTGCGACCCATTCGGTGACCTCGTGGATCCCGCTGATGGTGTTCGCGTTCCTGTTCGGCCTGTCGATGGACTACGAGGTGTTCATCCTCGCGCGCATGCGGGAGGAGTACGACCGCACCGGCTCGACCGATGCGGCGGTCGTGGGCGGGATCGGGCGGACCGGGCGGCTCGTCACGAGCGCCGCGCTGATCCTGTTCCTGGCGTTCGTCTCGATGGCGTCCGGACCGGAGACCGACGTCAAGGTGTTCGCCACCGGGCTCGCCGCGGGGATCATGCTCGACGCGACGGTGATCCGGGCGCTGCTCGTGCCGGCGGTCGTGTCGCTGTTCGGCCGTTGGAACTGGTGGTTGCCGGCGGGCCCGGCGCGCTGGTTGCGGGTTGAGCCCTCACTGCCGCCCCGCGCGGCGAGCGCGGAGGGCGCGGGTTAGACGCAGGCGTGTCCGTTAACTGGCGGAATTCGCCAGTTAACGGACAACCCTTGGTGGGAGTAGGTCGGTGATGGCCACGCCGTGGTCGGCCGCGAGACGCTCGGCGATGAGCGAGCGGTGGCATGCCTCTGGGTCTGCTTCCACGCACAGGATCGCCGTCGCTCCGTCGGCTGGGAGCGCCGCGACGAGCGGGGCGAGGTCGACATGGTTGAGGATCTCGCGCGTGTAGCGGTCGCGGTACTCGGGCGCGAGCTCGATCCGCGAGCGCTTCCCGACCCCGCTGCGCGCGTCGGCCGCGTACTGAAGCTGACGTAGCTCGGTCGTCGGCGCGAGCTCGCGGTGATGCTCGTACGCGACGCCGGCGGCCGCCAGGGCGGCCTGTAAGCGGACGGAGTTGGCCCACGCGTACTCGCGCCCCCTGACGCCTCGGCGCTGGCGCACGTCGAGCAGCAGCCGCACATCGGCGGCATCGAGGGCGTCCAGGAAATGCTGGAGGTCCCAGTCGTAGACCCCGATCGTGACGGCGCGCCGCATCGAGCGGGTGTGTCTATCGCGCCTGCGACCGCTCTGCAATTGCGGCCTGGGCCGCCGCGATCCGCG
Organism: uncultured Solirubrobacteraceae bacterium; assembly: GCA_963712675.1. Lineage (GTDB taxonomy): Bacteria > Actinomycetota > Thermoleophilia > Solirubrobacterales > Solirubrobacteraceae > Palsa-465. Next base: position 193,409 of record CAVQJF010000002.1, on the reverse strand, counting down.
CCACCGGGATCCGCGGGGGCGAGCATGAGACGTAGTCGAGGCCGGAGGCGTGAAAGAACGCGATCGAGTCAGGGTCGCCGGCGTGCTCGCCGCACACCCCGAGCTCGAGTTCCGGGTGCACCTCGCGCCCGATCCAGGCTGCGATCCGCACCAGCAATCCGACGCCCGGCGTGTCGAGCGTCTCGAACGGCGATCGGTCGACGATCCCGCGCTCGATGTAGGTCGGCATGAACTTCGACTCGACATCGTCGCGCGAGAACCCGAGCGCCGTCTGGGTCAGGTCGTTGGTCCCGAACGAGAAGAAATCGGTCTCCGGCGCGATCCGCTCAGCGATCACGCATGCCCGTGGCAGCTCGATCATCGTCCCGACCGTGTAGTCGCGGCGCTCGACGAGCCCGTGCTCGGAGGCGATCCGGACGACGAGCGCGCGAATCTCGGCGAGCTCACGCTCATAAGCGACCAGCGGGACCATGATCTCCGGACGGGGCGTTTCCGGAAGGGCGGCGACGGCCCGGACGATCGCCTCGACCTGCATCTCGTAGACCTCGGGATACAGGATCCCGAGACGGACACCCCTCGTGCCGAGCATCGGATTGCCCTCGTGCAGCTCCTCCACGCGGGCCAGCAGCGTCTCGAGCTCCGATAGGTCGTCGGTGTTTTCGATCCGGGCGCGCTCCACCTGAGCTCGCAGCCCGGGCAGATCCGGAAGGAACTCGTGCAGCGGCGGGTCGAGCAGGCGGATCACCACCGGCAGCCCCCGCATCGCCTCGAAGATGCCCGTGAAATCCGCCTGTTGGAGAGGGAGCAGCTCGCGCAGCGCCTCGCGGCGGCCGCGCTCGTCCTGGGCCATGATCATCGCCCGCATCTTCGGCTGACGGTCCTCGGCCATGAACATGTGCTCGGTCCTGCACAGGCCGATGCCCTCGGCCCCGAGCGCCCGCGCCCGCGCGGCGTCCTCCGGGGTGTCGGCGTTGGCGCGCACGCCGAGCCGGCGGAACTCGTCGGCCCATCCAAGCACGCGCTCGAAGCGCTCGTCGGGCGCCGGCTCGGTCAGCGCGGCGCCGTGCTCGACGACGACGCCGTCGCTGCCGTCGATGCCGATCAGGTCACCCTCCCGGAACACGTGGCCGTCGATCGCGAGCTCGCCGGCCTCCTGGTCGACGACGATCTCGGCTCCGGTGACGGCGGGAACGCCCATCCCGCGTGCGACGAGCGCAGCGTGCGAGGCCTTGCCTCCCTCCGCGGTCAGGATCCCCTTGGCGGCGTGGAAGCCGGTCACGTCGTCGGCGTCGGTGAACTGCCGGACCAGAATCACCTCCCGGCCGCGGGCGGCCGCATCGACCGCGGCGGCGGCGGTGAACACGATCTCCCCGGACGCAGCGCCGGGGGACGCAGCGACGCCGTGGGCGAGCACGGTGTACCCCTCGCCGTGGTCGAACGTCGGGTGCAGCAGCGCGTCGAGGTTGTCGGAGTCGATCGTCGCGAGCGCCTCCTCGCGCGTCAGCAGCCCTTCGCTCACCGCATCGGCGGCGAACCGGACCGCCGCCTGCGCCGGCCGCTTGGCGTTGCGTGTCTGGAGCATGTACAGGTGGCCGTCCTGCACCGTGAATTCGGTGTCCTGCATGTTCTTGTAGTGCGCTTCGAGCTCGCGGAGGATCTCCATCAGCTGCTCGTGGACCTCCGGCATGACGTCGGCGAGCTCGCTCAGGTCGCGCGGGGTGCGGACGCCCGAGACGACGTCCTCGCCCTGGGCGTTGACGAGGAAGTCTCCGGACGGCTCCGGCGCTCCGGTCACCTCATCGCGGCTGAACGCGACGCCGGTCGCCGACTTATCGCCCGTGTTTCCGAACACCATCTGCTGCACGTTGACCGCCGTCCCCCATTCGTCCGGGATGTGGTTGATCCGCCGGTAGGAGATCGCCCGCTCGCCCGTCCAGGAGTCGAACACGGCACCGATCGCGCGAGACAGCTGCTCCTGGGGATCCTGGGGGAACTCGAACAGCTCCTTGAACTGCCCGACGAGCTCCCTGAGCGCCGCCGTCGATAGTTCGGCGTCGGTGCTGACGCCGGCCGCTTCCTTGGCCGCGCGGATGTGCCTCTCGATCGTCTCGTTGGGGACGGCGTAGACGACATTCCCGAACATCTGCAGCAGCCGACGATAGGAATCCCAGGCGAACCGCTCGTTCCCGGACACCGTCGCGAGCCCGGCGACGGAATCATCGTTCAAGCCTAGGTTGAGGACGGTGTCGAGCATCCCCGGCATCGACTCGCGCGCGCCGCTGCGTACCGACACGAGCAGCGGGTCCGCTCTATCCCCGAACCGCTTGCCGGCCGTCCGCTGCAGGCGCTCGAGCGCGGCCTCCAGCTCCGTCGCGAGCCCGTCCGGCTCGCTTCCGGTCCGCATGTACTCGACGGAAGCGGCGGTCGTGATCGTGAACCCCGGCGGCACCCGGTCCTGGCCGAGGACGCGCGTCATCTCAGCGACGTTCGCGCCCTTGCCGCCGAGCAGCTCTCGCATCTCCATCGACCCCTGGGCGAAGTCGACGATCCAGGATTCAGGCTGCGCTGCGGTTTGTGGTTCGTCCGCCACCGTCCGACTGTATTACGCCCACGGGTCCAGCAGGAGCTTTCCGGTCGTCCGCCGCTCTGAGAGGTCGACGTGCGCCTTGCCCGCGTCCGCCAGCGGGTAGGTCGCCCCGACGAGCGCCCGCAACTCGCCGCGAGCCGCGCGGGCGAACAGGTCGGCGAGCGGCGCGTCGATCATCTCCTCGGGCCGGTCGAGGCAGTGGAACAGCCAGAATCCGATCACCGAGCGGGAGTTGCGTAACAGGTGGCCGGTCGAGACCATGTTCTTCTCGCCTGAGGCGATTCCGCACACGACCACGCGCCCGAACGGCGCCAGGGCGCGTAGCGACTGCTCGAACGACTCGCCGCCCGCCATCTCGAACACGACGTCGACGGGCCGTCCGTCGTTGCACTCGATCAGCCGCTCGGTCATGCGATCGGACGACGCGTCGGTGGCGGCGTGGGCGCCGAGCGCCACCGCGGTCGCTCGCTTCTCCTCGGTCGACGCCGTCGCGATCACGCGTCCGGCGCCGAACGACCTGCCGAGCTGAACCGCGAGCGAGCCGACGCCGCCAGCCGCCGCGCCGACGACGACGCTCTCTCCCGGCGCGACGTGGGCGCAGGTGCGGTACATGTGCCAGGCGGTCAGCCCCTGGAGCAGCAGCGCGAGCGCGGTGCCGTCGTCGACTCCGTCGGGGATCGGAAACGTCAGCGACGCCGGTGCGGTTGCATACTGCGCGTAGCCGCCGTTGCCGCACAGCGCCACCACGCGCTCGCCGGTGTCGGTGCGCACGCCGGCGACCTCCGAGCCGGGCACAAGCGGCAGCTCCGCCTTCGCGACGTATGAGTTCGTGCGCTGGTGGGTGTCGGCGAAGTTCAGGCCGGCGCGCCTGACCTCGATCAGCACCTGGCCGTCGACTGGCGACGGCGTCGGCAGCTCGGTCAGCTGCAGGACCTCGGGACCGCCGAATTCTGTGATCTGGATCGCGCGCACCAGCCCGCTACGCTACCGCGCCTCATGTCTGTGACCGTCGTAGGTTCGATCGCATTCGACGCGGTCAAGACGCCGTTCGGGAGCCGGGAGAAGATGCTCGGCGGCTCCGCGGTCCACTTCGCGCTGGCCGCGTCGTTCTTCGACACGGTCCACGTCGTCGGGCCGGTCGGTGATGACTTCGGTGAGGAGGAGTACGCGGTCCTGCGCGCTCGGGGCGTCGACACCGACGACATCGAGCACGTGGCCGGCGGGCGGACGTTCTTCTGGGCCGGCGAGTATGGCTGGGACCTGAACGACCGCAAGACGCTCGACACGCAGCTGAACGTGTTCGCTGACTTCGAGCCGAAGATGTCCGAGGCCTCCCGTGCGTGCGACGTGCTGTTCCTCGCGAACATCCAGCCGGACCTCCAGCGTGACGTGCGCGCGCAGTGCGATGCGGCACGGTTCGTGGCGCTCGACTCGATGAACTTCTGGATCGAAGGCGCGCGCGAGTCGCTGATCGAGACGATCGGGGTCGTCGACTGCCTGATGCTCAACGACGCCGAGCTCCGAGAGCTGACCCACGAGCCGAACCTCGTCCGCGCGGCGCGGCGGATCTTCGAGTGGGGGCCGCGGGTCGTGGTCGCCAAGCAGGGGGAGTACGGCGCCGCGATGGTGACCGAAGAGGGTTTCTTCGCGCTGCCGGCGTTCCCGCTCGAGACGGTGATCGACCCGACCGGTGCCGGTGACTCGTTCGCCGGCGGCTTCGTCGGCTACGTTGCCGCGCACGCCGACGCCGAGCTCGATCACGGGCTGCTGTCCCGCGCGGTGGCATACGGCACCGCGCTGGCCTCGTTCAATGTCGAGGATTTCGGCACCGAACGGGTCGCGCGGCTGACGCCTGAGGAGATCCCGGCGCGGGTCGCGGAACTGGCCCGCATCAGTCGATTCGCCGACCAGCCGGTCCCGCTCCGCGGCTGAGCGTCGTCGTAAACGGACTCCCGACGCTCGCGCGCTCGCCGGGGGTGACATTCGTCGCGGATCGGGGTAGGATCGCGCTTGTCGTGACGTGGGGATTCCTGTGGATAATGCTCGCGCTGAAGATCCCGCTGGTGGCGCTGATCTACATCGTCTGGTGGGCGATCAAGCAGGAGCCTGAGGAGACGCAGTCCAACGACGACGATGGCGGCATCAAGTACCACCGTCCGCATCCGCCCAAGCCGTTCCCGCGCCATCCCCGCCGCGGACCCCACGGCGATCCCGCGCCACGGCCGCCGGCGCGGGTGCGCACCGTCCGCGCCAAGGCGCGCAGCATCGGCCACTGAGCCGCTCTACGCGGGCCGGTCGAACTCGTCGACGAAGTGCTTGCCGAGCATCGTCGTCTGGCCCTGGTAATTGGAGCCGACGTCGGAGCCGTAGAGGACGTCCGGCTGCTCGAGCATCTGCTCGTAGGCGAGCTTGCAGATCGGCTGGCGGTGCTCGACCATGAATGAGACGTCGCGCGCACGGACCTCGAGCGCGGCGCGGCTGCCGTGGCGCTTGCCCTGTGGGTCCCAGCCGAAGCCGGGGTCGAAGAAGCCGGCGTAGTGGGTTCGCAGCTCACCGGCCGTCGGGTCGTAGGCCATCATCTCGGCCGCGTAGTCCGGCGGCACGCAGCATCCCTCGGCCGATAGCAGCAGGTAGAAGATCTCCGGCTCGAGCACGATCCGCTGCCCCTGTTCGGGGTACACGGGATCCCAGAAGTCCTGCCAGCGGTAGGTGCGGATGTTCCGCAGGTCGACCGGCAGGCTGTTCTTCTTGGCCCTGTATCCGACCAGGCGATCACGCGATCCCGACAGGTCGACGCTCAGGAACAGGCCGTCCGAGACCGCGAGCTCGGATCCCCGCAGCGGGTGCGAATCGAGGTACAGGAGCGGAAATTCCTCGTGCACCGCCAGCAGCTGGTCGTCGGTCAGCCGCGGGTTGCCGACGACGAGCCGCAGCTGGTTGAGCGACAGCCCGGTCCGGACCCGGATCGCGAACGTGCGCGGGACGATCTCGAGGTACAGCGGGCCGTGGTAGCCGGCCGCGATCTCGTCGAAGCGGTTGTTTCGGTCGCTGATCACGCGCGTGAACACGTCGAGCCTGCCGGTGGAGCTCTTCGGGTTCGCGCGCCCGCGCACATCGGGCGGCAGGCGCAGTTCCTCGACCAGGGGCACGAGGTATGGGCGGTCGCGCTCTAGCGTCGCGCCGTCTCGCAGGTCGATCCGGTCAAAGCGCAGGCTCTCGGACTTCTCCTCCACCGTCGAGTTCACGTCCGGCAGGAAGCTGCAGCGGAGCGCCCACGCGTATTCGCCCAGGCGCAGGTCGACGCTCGCGGGCTGGATCTCCTCCAACGGGTCGCGGTGCGCGCCCGAGTGGATCCACCGCTCGTGGATCGCTCTGCGCAGCCCCTGCGACGGCAACACGCCGCGCGCGGGCGCCGAACCGGAGGCGTCGCGCGAAGGGTAGGTTGTCGGCAGCGGTCTGTCGGTCACGGCGGCCACCAATACTGGCAGCCGAATCGGATAGGCTGCGGCGCCGTGATCGCCTCGGTTCTGCTCTCCGCGACCGTTTCCAAGGTTCCGTTCTACATCGCCGGCGGGGCGCTCGCGTGCTGGGCCGTGATCCTGGCGGCGCTCGGTCTCAACAATCCCAAGTTCCCCGGTGGCCTGCGCGGGCAGCGGGGCGTGATCGCGATCAGCGCCGTGCTGATGCTCGTGGCGATTGCGATGGCCGTCAAGACGAGCACCTTCGGCGCTTAGCCGCCCGCAATGCCGGGGTACTAGAGTCCGCACAGATCGCTCCGCCTGCAAGCGGGTGGGGAAGACCGCCTGGCAACGCGCGAGAGGAGTGCCATGACCACCGAGACCCAGCAGGCCGACGGGGCCGGCGTAGCCACGTCCGGCGACACGCTCAGCGTCACCGACAACCGCACCGGGAAGACGTACGAGATCCCGATCACGGACGGCACGATCCGCGCCACCGAGCTGCGGAAGATCAAGACCGACGACGAGGACTTTGGGCTGATGACGTACGACCCCGCCTACATGGCGACGGCGTCGTGCCGATCGGCGATCACGTTCATCGACGGCGACAAGGGGATCCTCGAGTACCGCGGCTACCCGATCGAGCAGCTGGCGGAGAAGTCGAACTACCTCGAGGTCGCCTACCTGCTCGTTCACGGGTCGCTGCCGACCCAGAACCAGCTCAACGACTGGATCCAGGAGATCACGATCCACACGTTCGTGCATGAGAACGTCAAGGAGTTCATGCAGGGCTTCCGGTACGACGCGCACCCGATGGGGATGCTGCTTGCGTCGGTCGGCGCGCTGTCGACCTTCTACCCCGAGGCGAGCGCGATCCACGACCACGAGATCCGCTACATGCAGGTGATCCGGCTGCTCGCGAAGATGCCGACGCTGGCCGCGTTCTCCTACCGGCACAACCGCGGGATGCCGTACGTCTATCCCGACAACGACCTCAGCTACGCGGGCAACTTCCTGTCGATGATCTACCGGGTCGCCGAGCTCAAGTACAAGCCCGATCCGCGGCTCGAGCACGCGCTCGACGTGCTGTTCATCCTCCACGCCGACCACGAGCAGAACTGCTCGACCAGCGCCGTGCGCAGCGTCGGCTCCTCGCAGGTCGACCCGTACTCGGCGGTGGCCGCGGGCGTCGCGGCGTTGTACGGCCCGCTCCACGGCGGCGCCAACGAGGCGGTGCTGCGAATGCTGCGGCGGATCGAGACGACCGACAACATCCCCAGCTTCATCGAGGGCGTCAAGGCCGGCGACGAGAAGCTGATGGGCTTCGGGCACCGCGTCTACAAGAACTTCGACCCGCGGGCGAAGATCATCAAGACGGCGACCGAAGAGGTGTTCGAGGTCACCGGCAAGAACCCGCTGCTCCACATCGCGACCGAGCTCGAGAAGATCGCGCTCGAGGACGACTACTTCATCTCCCGCAAGCTGTACCCGAACGTCGACTTCTACTCCGGGCTGATCTACGAGGCCCTCGGGATGCCGGTTGAGATGTTCCCGGTCCTGTTCGCGATCGGGCGGACGAGCGGCTGGATCTCGCAGTGGCTCGAGATGATCGACGACAAGGAGCAGAAGATCGCTCGGCCGCGCCAGATCTACACGGGCGCGCGAGCGGTCGACTACGTTCCGATCTCCGACCGGGGGTAGCCGGCGTATGTGACCGGCGCCACATCCAGGCCCGCTTACCGAGCGTAAGCTGGTCGTATGGATGTCGTCCAGCTAGCCAGTGGTAGGCAGATCCAGATCCGGCCGATCGCGCCGGGCGATGGGCCGGCGCTGAGCGCCGCCTACGACCACCTCTCCGACGAGAGCAAGTACAAGCGCTTCATGGCGGCCAAGCCGCACCTCACGGGCACCGACGTCCGGTACCTGACCGAGGCCGACGGCAGCCGCCACGTCGCGCTGGTCGCGAACCCGGTTGGGCAGCCCTCAGAGATCCTCGGGGTGGCGCGGTTCGTGCGGATCGAGAACGATCCGCTGACGGCCGAGTTCGCGATCGTCGTCGGAGACCCGTTCCAGGCCGAGGGGCTCGGGTCGGCGCTGATGGAACGTCTCGCCGCCGAGGCCGTCGCGTGCGGCGTGACGCGCTTCATCGCGACGATGCTGGCCGAGAACCTCGCCGCCCACAGGCTCACCCACCGGCTGGCCGGCGGGCTCGCGCAGGAGCGCCACCTCGGACCGGTCGACGAGCTCGAGGTCGTGCTCGCCGCGTAGGGCTCGGGGTAGGATCGCGCCGTGTCCTGGAAGCTGACCGTGCGCACCGGCCCAAAGGTGCAACGCGAGCGCTTCGACCAGCTCGCCCCAGCCCTCGACGCGATCGAGGCACGCGCGCGCGAACTCGCCGACGGGGTGCCGAACAAGCCGATCGACGCCAAGTTCCTCAAGCAGTTCGAGCCCGTGGAGCAGGTAGCCGCCCGGCTCGAGCTGGCCGGACCGCAGCGACTGCTGCCCAGCACCCGGGCCGGTATCGACGTTCGCGGCGACGGCTCGACCGAGGCGTACCTCGGGAGCCTCCGGCGCCAGGTGATCGAGCCGCGCAAGGGTGAGAGCGCCTACAAGGCGCTGCGGCGGGCGGTCGGGGAGCAGGCCGGCGGTAAGTAGCTGGCTGGCGGGGGTTGGTTGGCCCGCGCCGGCGCGCGGGTCGGCGGTCCGTGTGGCGTTGGGCGGCCACCTTCGTGGCCTGAAAAACGACGCGGTGAAAAAACGGCAGGAGCTGAGGCCGTCCTCGGAAATCCGCCCTTAGCGTGGTCGAAACCGAAGAAACCTCCGCCACGCGGAGGAAACCTTGGTTGGGTCCCCCGATCTGCCTGGCGTACCCCATAACTACGGTTGTCATGGAATCCGGTGCGTCGACGGAGCGGGTTGGTTGCCTGCCTTCCCTTCATTGCGCCGTTTGTCTCGCCACGAAGCTGTCCCCAGCGCCTCGGATGGGGACAACCCGGCGCTTACCGCCGGACGCGCTCACCGGCCGGGTCGAACAGCGGCTCGCGCGTGACCGAGGCCTCGACCCACTGGCCGAAGATGTCGACCTCGACGGCCGCCCCGACCTCAACGTCCACAGGGAGGTAGGCGTAGGCGATCGAGCGCTCGACCGAGTAGCCGTAACCGCCGCTCGTCACGCGCCCGACCACAGAACCGGCGATCCGGACCGGCTCGTTGCCGAGCGCCACCGAGCGCGGGTCCTCGAGCACGAGGCACCGCAGGCGCCGCTCCGGTGAACGAGCCGCCAGCGCGTCGGAGCCGATGAAGGATTTGTCCGACCGAACGCAGAAGCCGAGCCCGGCCTCGAAGGGGGTTTCGTCCGGGGTGATGTCGGCGCCCCAGACGCGATAGCCCTTCTCGAGCCGCAGGGAGTCGATCGCGCGGTATCCGCAGGCGGTCAGCCCGTGCGGTTCGCCCGCCTCCCACAGCGCCCGCCACAACCCGGCGCCGTACTCGGTCGGGCAGTACAGCTCCCAGCCGGCCTCGCCGACGAACGTCACGCGCAGCGCCCGAACCGGCACGTCGCCGACGGTCAAGTCGCGCATCGACATGTAGCCGAACTCGAGCGGATCTGGCGTCAAGGACGACAGGATCGTGAACGCGCTCGGCCCCCACAGGGCGAAGCAGGCCCAGCGCGAGGTGACATCGTTGAGCGCCACCGACCCGTCGTCGGGGAGATGGCGGCGGATCCAGCTGGCGTCGTGGTTGCCGAACGCGGTTCCGGTCACGATCGAAAACAACTCCTCCGCCACGCGCGTGACGGTGAAGTCGCACTCGATCCCGCCCCGGCGGTTGAGCATCTGCGTGTAGGTGATCGCGCCGACCTCACGCGCGACGCGGTTGTCGCACAGCGACTCGAGCAGCGCGGCGGCGCCCGGGCCGGCGATCTCCAGCTTCGCGAATGAGGACTCGTCGAACAGGCCGGCCGCCGAGCGGGTCGCCAACGCTTCGGCGCCGATCGCCGGCGACCAGTGCATGCCGGCCCATCCGCGCGGCCGCAGCGACTCATCGCCGACGGCCTCGTTAGACGAGTACCAGCTGACGCGCTCCCAACCCGACTTCTCGCCGAACTCGGCTCCGTGCTCGGCGTGCCACGGATACGCGCTCGAGACACGCAGGGGCCGACCGGCGAGCCGCTCGTGGCCGGGGTAGCGGATGTCGTAGTAGGTCTCGTACACCTCCTTGGCGCGCTTGAGCGTGTAGCTCGGGGAGCGGTAGTGCGGGCCGAAGCGGCGGATGTCCATCTCCCACGCGTCTAGGCCGGGCTCGCCGGTGAGGATCCACTCGGCCATCAGCTTGCCGACCCCGCCGGCGCCCGCGAGCCCGTGGGCGCAGAACCCGGCGGCGACGAAAAAGCCGCCGACCTCGGTCTCGCCCAGGCAGAACTCGTTGTCGGGCGTGAACGCCTCGGGGCCGTTGATCAGCCGGGTGACCTTGACCTCCTCCATCAGCGGCACGCGCTGACGGGAATTCTGCGCAATCTCCTCGAACCGATCCCAATCCTCCTCCAGCAGCCTGCCGTTGAAATCGGCTGGGATCCGGTCCAGCAATGAGGAGTCGAGCGCCCACGGCGCACTGTGGCGCTCGTAGCCACCCATCACGAGCCCGGCGCCCTCCTCGCGGAAGTAGATCAGCAGGTCGGGGTCGCGGAGCGTCGGCAGATGGATGATCTCGCCGTCGGGGCCGCGGTCGCGGTCGCGGAAGGGCTGGGTCACGAGGTACTCGTGCGCGAACGGGACGATCGGGACGCGGACGCCGGCCATCCGCCCGAGTTCGGCGGCGAACATGCCGCCGGCGTTGACGACGATCTCCGCCTCGATGTCGCCCCACTCGGTCGACACGCCACGCACGCGGCCCCGGTCGACCGCGATCGACAGCACCCGCGTGTGCGTGAACACGCGGCATCCGCCCGCCCGCGCACCTTCGGCGAGCGCGTACGTGAGCATCGAGGGATCGAGGTAGCCGTCGGTCGGCAGGTAGGACGCGCAGCGAGCGCCGTCGGTGACCATCAGCGGGAACAGCTGCTGTGCCTCCTCGGCCGAGATCAGCTCGAGCGGGAGCCCGAACGTCTTCGCCCACGCGACCTGCCGGAGCACCTCCTGCTCGCGCTCGGGCGTGCACGCGAGGCGGATCCCGCCGCACTGCACCCAGCCGCAGTCGAGCTCCCGGTAGAGCTCGACCGAGTTCATCATCATCCGCGTCAGCGCGACGCTGCCCCGCAACTGACCGACAAGACCGGCGGAGTGGAACGTGGAGCCGCTGGTCAGCTCGTTGCGCTCGAGCAGCACCACGTCACGCTCGCCCTGCGCCGCCAGGTGGTAGGCGATCGACGCGCCGCCGACGCCGCCACCGATGATCACCACGCGCGCGCGGTCGGGGAGCTCACGCGGACGTGCCACGCAGCCAGCTCTCAAAGTCGGGGTTGTTCGCCGCGGCGGCGAGCCGCGCGAAGTGACGCGCCGCGTAGTCGCCGAAGTCAAAGTCGAGCTCGGAGATCACGCCCTGAACGACACCCCACGCGGCCTCGCGGGCGTCGGACATCAAGCGCATCAGCTTCAGCGCCGCGCGCCGGCTGTCAGTCGGCGGCTCGTCGAAGTACGCCGACAGCAGCCGCTCCTCGGCATCGTCGTCGAACTCGTTGTTCACCGCGAGGTTGCCCAGGTCGAACAGCGGATGGCCCATGCCCGCGTACTCCCAGTCGACGAGCAGAATCGTCTCGCTGCCGGCGACGGCCATCAGGTTGCCGGGCAGCAGATCGTCGTGACACGGCCTCGGGTGCGACAGCGGCATCGCCCGTGCGATCCGGTCCGCCAGCTCCTGGGTCTGCACGTAGTCGGCGGGAAGGCTGCCGCCACGTTCGGCGACGATCCCGGCGTAGTCGGACAGCAGCTCGGGGACCCAGAAGCGCGCGGGCAGCTGCAGCTCGAGCGCATGGAACGCGCGCAGCGCGTGCGCGACCGGGGTGGGGTTCGCGCGCAGCCGATCGGGATCGACCGCCGTCCCACGGCCGACGAACCGGGTGACGATCGAGTCGGCGTCCGCGGCGACCACCTCAGGTGCGATCCCGAGGCCGGCGGCGGCCGTATTCGCTACCCGCTCCGCGTCCCGGCTGATTCCGAGCAGCGACGTGTCCTTGCCGGGGAGGCGCACGACGTAGTCGGCCTCGCCGAAGCGCACGCGGTAATTGCGGTTCGTGATCCCCCCGTCGAGCGGCGCGGGCTCGCCGTCGAGCGCGCCCAGGCGCGATTCGAGCTGGCTCAGGATCCCGGCGAGGTCCATCACGCGAAACCTAGCGGTTAAGGCTCGGTTCCTATACCTTCAACCCTGCATGACGCTGGAGGAGCTCAAGGCCCAGGCGCAATCGGGAGCGATCGACACGGTGCTGCTTGCGCTCACCGACATGCAGGGACGGCTCCAGGGCAAGCGCCTGACGGCGGAGTACTTCCTCAACGAGGTCGCCGAGCACGCGGCCGAGGGCTGCAACTATCTGCTCGCCGTCGACGTCGAGATGAACACGGTCGACGGCTATGAGATGTCCTCGTGGGAGAAGGGCTATGGCGACTTCGTCATGCGTCCGGACCTCGACACGCTGCGCCTCGTGCCGTGGCAGGAGGGGACGGCGATGTGCCTCGCCGATCTTTCGTGGGCGGACGGATCCGACGTGGTCGCCTCGCCGCGACAGGTTCTGAGGGCGCAGCTGAAACGGCTCGCCGAGCGGGGCTGGACCGCGAACGCGAGCACCGAGCTCGAGTTCCTCGTGTTCCGTGACTCCTACGAGGACGCGTGGCGCAAGGGTTACACCAAGCTCGACCCCGCGAACCTCTACAACGTCGACTACTCGCTGCTCGGTACCGCGCGCGTCGAGCCGCTGATCCGGCGGATCCGCAACTCGATGACCGGCGCTGGGCTCGAGGTGGAGAACTCCAAGGGCGAGTGCAATCTCGGCCAGCACGAGATCAACTTCCGTTACAGCGACGCGCTGCGGATCGCCGACGACCACTCGATCTACAAGAACGCGGCCAAGGAGATCGCCGCCCAGGAGGGCATGTCGATCAGCTTCATCGCGAAATACGACGAGCGCGAGGGCAACTCGTGTCACATCCACTTCTCGCTCGCCGACGCGGACGGCTCGCTGTTCGCGCGCGACCAGCAGGTGTTCGACGCGTTCCTCGCGGGGCAGCTCGCCTGCCTGCGCGAGCTGACGCTGTTCCTGGCGCCGAACATCAACTCCTACAAGCGCTACGCCGCGGGCTCGTTCGCGCCGACGGCGGTCGCGTGGGCGCACGACAACCGGACCTGCTCGCTGCGTGTCGTCGGCCACGGCGCGGGGCTGCGGTTCGAAAACCGCGCCGGCGGCGCTGATCTGAACCCGTACCTGGCGCTGAGCGCGCTGATCGCTGCGGGGCTGCATGGCGTCGAGGAGCAGCTCGCGCTCGAGCCGCCCTTTGAGGGCAACGCGTATCTCGCGACCGACAAGCCGCGGATCCCGACGACGCTGCGCGATGCGCGCGACCTGTTCGCCAGCAGTTCGGTCGCCCGGGCGGCATTCGGGGACGAGGTCGTCGCGCACTACGTGAACGCCGCCGATGTCGAGCAGCAGGCGTTCGACGCGGCCGTCACCGACTGGGAGCGCTTCCGCGGATTCGAGCGGCTGTGAGCACGTCAGCGGAGGCTGCCGGCGCGGCTGCCCTGGCCTCGCTGGAGTCGGTCGCTTCGCTCGAGAGCGTGTTCGCGCCGGTTCGCTCCCAGACCGCGTTCGAGGAGACGGTCGATCGCCTTGGTACCGCGATCAAGCTGGGTCTGCTGCCCCCGGGCACGCGCCTGCCGGCCGAGCGGGAGCTGTGCGCAAAGCTCGGGATCGCGCGCTCGACCCTGCGCCAGGCGCTGGTGGCGCTCGGCCAGAGCGGTCACCTGCACGCGACCCGAGGTCGCGGCGGCGGGACGTTCGTCGCCGATCCGCAGCCGCCCGCGCCGCCGCCCTCGCGTGACGTGCTGAATGCCTGGCGCTACACCTGCGACGAGCGGATGGCGGTCGAGGTGGGCGTCGCCGTGCTGGCCGCCGAGCGCGCGGACCCGGATGTGCTGGCGGCGCTCGACGAGCTCGTCGTCGCGCTCGACGGGATGCTCGAGGACTTCGCCGCCTACCGCCAGGCGGACGTCCGCTGGCACATCGGGCTCGCGGAGGCGACTCGTAGCCCGCCGCTCGTGACCGCGATGACGGAGGTCCAGGGGGCGATGACCGAGCTGATCTCGCACATCGCCCACCCGCCCGAGGTTCTCGACTCCGCGAACGCACAGCACCGACGCGTGCTGGCCGCGGTACGGCACCACGACGAGGCGGGCGCTGCCCGGGAGATGGCCGAGCACCTGCGCGGCACCGAGCACGTGCTCGCGGGGCTGTTGCCAAACGTCCCTTGACTTCCGTTGTCGGGCGGGCGTATGTTTCGCCACTAAGGACGGACCATTAGACCTTTTCCCGGGGAGGAGTACGGAATGGCGGTTGCTGACGCGCCCTTGACAGCGGACGAGCAGAGACTCGCCGAGCTGGGCTACAAGCAGGAGCTGAAGCGAGGCTGGAGCGGCTTCTCCAACTTCGCGATCTCGTTCTCGATCATCTCGATCCTGGCGGGTTGCTTCACCACCTACGGCCAGGCGTGGCTGAACGGCGGGCCGGTCATGATCTCGATCGGCTGGCCGGTGATCAGCGTCTTCGTCCTGCTGGTCGCGTTCTCGATGTCGGAGCTCGCCTCCGCGATGCCGACCGCCGGAGGTATCTACTACTGGGCCTCCAAGCTCGGCGGTCCGGGCTGGGGCTGGTTCACGGGGTGGTTCAACCTCGTCGGGCTTGTGGCGGTAACGGCGTCGGTCGACTACGCGGCGGCGACGTTCCTGAACTCGACGCTCTCGTTCTACGGCGCCCACATCTTTGGGGTCAACTTCGCGACCACCAGCGTCCAGGCCTCACTGCATCACGTGTTCGTGCTGTTCGCGCTCCTGCTGATCCTCCACGCGCTCATCAACATCTTCTCCAGTCACCTCGTCTCGCTGTTCACGCAGGTCTCGGTCTGGTGGCACGTGATCGGCGTGCTGGTGATCATCGTGATCCTAATCGCGGTCCCGAGCCACCACCAGAGCTTCAGCTTCGTGTTCGGCCACCGGCAGAACCTGTCCGGGTTCAATCACAGCATGTACTGGTTCTACGTGCTGCCGCTCGGCTTCCTGCTGGTTATGTACACGATCACGGGATACGACGCATCGGCTCACATCTCCGAGGAGACCCACAACGCAGCAGAGGCGGCGCCGAAGGGTGTCTGGCGCTCGGTGTTCTACTCGGCGGTGTTCGGCTGGATGGTGCTGCTCGCGCTGACGTTCGCGGCGACTCACACGAGCGCGATCACCGCCGCCGGCGGGACGTCGCAGTCTGTCATCGAGACGGCGCTCAGCTCAGCTGCTGCAAAGGCTGTGCTGATCATCTCGACGGTCGGCCAGATCTTCTGCGGGATGGCGTGCGTCACGAGCGCCTCGCGGATGACGTTCGCCTTCTCCCGGGACGGGGCAGTCCCGGGCCACAGGTTGTGGCGGAAGCTGGGGAAGAACAAGACCCCGACGTGGGCGGTCGTGTTCGTCGCCGTGACCGCATTCATCATCACGATCCCGGCCTACAAGGGCAACCACGCCGGACTCCCGGTCGCGTTCCTGGCGGTCACCTCGATCTCGGTGATCGGGCTCTACATCGCGTACACGATTCCGATCTACTTGCGCTGGCGGATGGGCGACAGGTTCGAGCCCGGTCCGTGGACGCTCGGGCAGAAGTACAAGTGGGTCAACCTGATCGCGATCGTCTGGGTGGCGCTGTGCGTGATCATCTTCTGCCTGCCGTTCACGCCGGCCGCGGTGCCGTTCGGGAAGACGTTCAGCTGGTCCTCGTTCAACTACGCGCCTCTGGTCACGATCGCTGTGATGGTCGCGGTCACGGCGTGGTACCTGATCTCGGCAAAGAAGTCGTTCAAGGGGCCGATTCGCACTGTCGAGCAGGATGCCGACGTCAACCTCGCGCCGGTGGCGTCGTCGCCGTAGGAGCCGGACATGAGCGACACACTCGCAGTGATCGAGCCCGCCACCGAGGCGGTGCTCAAGGAAGTCCCGCGCGCCGGCGTCGAGGAGGTCGATGAGGCGGTCGCGCGGGCGAAGGCCGCCTTCCGGGCCTGGCGCGCGCTCACGCCGGGAGAGCGGGCCGAGCGACTGCGGGCGCTCGCGGATGCGCTCGAAGAACACCGCGAGTACCTCGCCCAGGTCGAGGCGCGCAATGCCGGCAAGCCGATCTCCGACGCACGCGGGGAGATGGGGATGGTGGTCGACGTGTTCCGCTACTACGCGGGCGCACCGGAGCGCCTGCTCGGCGACTCGATCCCGGTCGCCGGCGGTCAGGCGTTCACCGTCCGCGAGCCACTCGGCGTCGTCGGGCTGATCGTGCCGTGGAACTTCCCGCTGACGATCGCGGCGTGGAAGCTCGGACCGGCGCTGGCGGCGGGTAACACGGTCGTGCTCAAGCCGGCGGAGCTGACGCCGCTGACGGCGATGCGGTTCGAGTCGATCGCGATCGGCGCCGGGCTGCCCGAGGGCGTCGTCAACGTCGTCGTCGGCCCCGGACGCACCTGCGGTCAGAGGCTGGTGGAGCACCCGGACGTCGCCAAGATCGCGTTCACCGGCTCAACGGAGGTGGGGCGCTCGATCGCCGCGGGAGCGGCGCAGACGATCAAGCGAGTGACGCTCGAGCTCGGCGGCAAGTCCGCGAACGTGGTCTTCGCAGACGCCGACCTTGAGGCGGCCGCCGCAGCGGCGCCGATGGCCGTGTTCGGCAACGCCGGGCAGGACTGCTGTGCGCGCTCGCGGATCCTCGTGCAGAGCAAGGCGCTCGACGCGTTCATGGCGCTGCTCGAGCCGGCCGTCAAGGCGATCAAGGTCGGCGACCCGCTCGACGAGGGGACCGAGATGGGTCCGTTGATCTCCGCAGGTCAGCGCGAGACCGTCGGATCGTTCATCGACGCTGACGCTCCGATTGCGATTCGCGGGAGCGCGCCGGACGGCGCCGGTTTCTGGTTCCCGCCGACTGTGCTGTGCCCGGTGGAGCCCGACGCGCGCGCGGCCCGCGAGGAGATCTTCGGCCCGATTGCGACCGTGATTCCGTTCGAAGACGAGGAGGATGCTGTGCGGCTGGCAAACGACACGATCTACGGGCTCTCGGGCTCGATCTGGACTCGCGACGGCGCCAAGGCGCTGCGCGTCGCCCGCGCGATCGACACCGGTGTGCTCGCGATCAACTCCAACACCTCGGTGCGAGTGACGACGCCGTTCGGCGGCTTCAAGCAATCGGGCTACGGCCGCGAGCTCGGTCCGCACGCGCTCGACGCGTACACGGAAGTCAAGTCGATCTACTACGCAACCTCATGAGGCTCTGGGGCAAGGTGTGCGTGATCACCGGTGCCGCGAGCGGCATCGGCGCCGAGACGGCACGGCTGTTCGCCGCCGAGGGTGCGACCGTGGTCGGCGTCGATCTCGAACCGGTGGAAGGGGCGGCGCTCGCGCTGCAGGTCGACGTGACCGACGAGCAGCAGGTGCGCGAGATGTACGCCGCCACACGCGAGCGTTTCGACCGGATCGACGTCCTGTTCAACAACGCCGGGATCAACCCGACCGACGACGAATCCGTGCTCGACACGCCGCTCGACGCCTGGCAGCGGGTTCAGGATGTGAACCTGCGGAGCGTGTTCCTGTGCTGCAAGCACGGCATCCCGCACCTGCTCGACAGCGGCGGTGGGTCCGTGATCAACATGGCCTCGTTCGTGGCGACGATGGGCGCGGCCGTCTCGCAGATCTCGTACACCGCCTCGAAGGGCGCGGTGCTGGCGATGTCGCGCGAGATGGGTGTCGAGTTCGCCAGGAGGAGGGTGCGCGTCAACGCGTTGTGCCCCGGGCCGGTCAACACGCCGCTCTTGCAGCAGCTGTTCGCCACCGACGCCGAGCGCGCCGCGCGACGGCTGATCCACGTTCCGATGGGCCGCTTCGCCGAAGCCGAGGAAATCGCGCGGGCCGCGCTGTTCCTGGCCAGCGATGACTCGTCGTACGTGACCGCGTCGACGTTCCTCGTCGACGGCGGGATCTCGGGCGCGTACGTCACGCCCGAGTAGGCCCCCTAAAGGACCAGGGTCGCGCCGTGGCGCTTGAGCCAGCGCGAGTGCGTACGGTAGTCGGGGCAGTGGCGCCCCAGCAGCGCCCAGAACCGCGGCGAATGGTCCATCACGTGCAGGTGGCAGACCTCGTGCCAGACGACGTAGTCGAGCACCGCCTCGGGCGCCAGCAGCAGACGCCAGTTGAAGCTCATCGCCCCCTTCGGGGAGCAGCTGGCCCAGCGGGTCCGCTGGCCGCGGATCGTGAGCCCCTCGTAGGAGGCATCCGCGGCGGCGCAAGCCCGGTCGAGCCGTGGGCCGATCTCCGCTCGGGCGGCGCGTCGGTACCAGCGCTCGAGTGCGGCGTCGCGGTCCTCAGCCGGCACGACCAGCGATCCGCCGCGTCGGTGCACACGCGTGCGCCCCGGCTGCGGTACCAGCGCCAGGGTCTCGTCGAGGTACGGGACCGTGTCGCCCCGAGCGGCCAGCGTTGCGCGCACGCGGGCGACGTCGCGGACGCGCCGCTCGATCCACGGACGCAGCTCCGTAACCGCCGCCGCCGCCTCCCGCTCCGATGCCCGGCGGGGGAGCACGACCTCCACGCCGCGGGTCGCATCGACGGTGACGCGGACCCGTCGTGCGCGCTCGGAGCGGCGGACCGTGTAATCGAAATCCACACCGCGACAGAGTACGGTCCGCTGCTGACGTGGTTGCCTTCCCAGAGCTCGAGGAACCGTTGCGCGCCGAGCGAATCGCGCTGCGGTTCGGCTCCGAGCGTGACATCCCGGAGATCCTGATCGCCCATCAGGACGACCCGCGGATGTATGCGCGGATTGGTGACGAGCGCCCGCCTAGCGGCGCCGAGCTCGGTCGAGAGGCCGAGCGCGCCGAGGCCGAGCGCGCCAGCGGGGCGCACGTCTCGCTGACGATCCTCGAGCCGGGCAGCGACGACTGTCGCGGCCGCATCGAGGTCGGTCATGTCGACGCCGAGGCGGCGCGCGCCGAGCTCCGCGTGTGGGTCGCGCCGCAGTGCCGCGGCCGCGGCTACGCGAGCAGCGCGCTGGCGCTCGCCGCCGCCTGGCTGTTCGGCGCTTGTGGTCTCGAGCGGCTGGGATTGCTGACCGAGCCCGACAACGAGTCGATGCTCCGCGCCGCACGGGCCGCGAGGTTCGCCCACGAGGGTGTGCTGCGGGGCTACTGGCGTCAGCGTGAGCGACGCCTCGACGCGGTCGCGCTATCGCTGTTGCCGGCCGATCTCGCCCAAGGGCCGTCGTGATGCGCTACTGGACGGTGCCGCTGCCGCCGGGCGTCCGGACGCCGTTCGAGGTCTACGTCAACGGCGTGCGCCAGGAACTCGGCGTCGACTACTCGGTCTCCGGTGGCGCGCTGCGGTTCGAGCGGGAGCTCGTCAAGCAGAAGCTCGGTCTGCGCGCCTGGCTGCTGGGAGTCTGGGGAATCGGGACGTACAAGCGCAACGACGAGGTCGACGTTCGGTACGAGCTCGAGGGCCAGCCGATGCTCGCCCACGCGCTCGACATCGTTCCGCCAGGTTGATAAATAACCTGTAAGCTTGGTCGTCAGGCCGCCTGCTGCGGGGTGCGGCAACTACGGATCTGGAGCGCTGATGGAAGCCGCGACGCTTGCTGTCGACTGGCAGGTAGATGTGGCCGCGAAGCCGCGGCCGAAGGCATGGTGGTTGGAACCGCTCGAGCCGTATGCCGGCGCCGATTTGCGCCGCAGCATCGTCTTCCTGTCGACGTCGGTCGTCCCATACGTGGCGCTATGGGTGGCGATGTACTTCCTGCTCAACGTCTCGTTCTGGCTGTCGCTGCTGGTCGCCGTCCCCGCCGCCGGCTTCCTGGTCCGGACGTTCATCGTCTTCCACGACTGCGGCCATGGCTCGTTCATGCCGAGCAAGCGCCTGAACCGATACGTGGGGATCGTCACCGGCCTGCTCGTCTTCAACCCGTACTTCGCCTGGACGCACGACCACGCCGGCCACCATGCGACGTCGGGCGACCTCGACCACCGCGGCGCCGGCGATGTCGAAACGCTGACGGTCGCCGAATACCGCGCGAAATCGTGGCCCGGGCGGCTCGGCTACCGCCTGATGCGGAGCCCGCTCGTGATGTTCACGGTCGGCCCGCTGTGGGCGCTCGCGATCGAGCCGCGCCTGGTCCCGATCTCAAAGCGGGCTCGGATTCGCCACAGCCACATCCTGACGAACGTCGGCGTCGTCGCGATGGTCGGGGGGCTGGTCCTGCTGATCGGCTGGCAGAAGGTGCTCGAGATCCAGCTCCCGCTGGTCCTGATCGCCGGCGCGGCCGGCGTCTGGCTGTTCTACGTCCAGCATCAGTTCGAAGAGGCCTACTGGACGCGCGCTGAGGAATGGAGCTACTGCGACGCGGCGCTCAAGGGCAGCTCTTACCTGAAGCTGCCGAAGGTGCTGCAGTTCTTCAGCGGCAACATCGGCCTGCACCACGTTCACCACCTGCAGCCGCGGATCCCGAATTACAACCTCCAGCGCGCGCACGACGAGAACCCGTTCCTGCATGACGTCCCGACGATCGGGATGTGGGCCGGGATGAAGACGGTCAACCTGAAGCTGATCGACGAGCGGACCGGTCGGCTGCTGACCTTCGCCCAGGCCCGGCGGCTGCCTTAGGGCCCACGACTTAGTAACTGACGGTTCCGACGGCGTCTGGACGCACCTGACGCCACCGGCTCGTCCTCACTTACCACCAGTAATGTCGGGACGAGCCCGCGACGTCAGGACACGCCCAGCCGCTCGCCGGATTCCGCCATTTCCTTCGTCGCGGACCCTTAGAGGGCCGTCAGCCGGCCGTCGCGGTTTCGGCGAGCCGCCCGACCCATGGGCGGTGGAGCCGCAGCGAGGAGAGGATCGCGCGCGTGGCGGGCGAGCGGTTGAGCGTGAAGAACTGGATCCCGGGCGCGCCCTGGGCCAGCAGCTCGGCGCACTGGAGCGTCGCGTAGGCGACGCCGAGGTTCAGCACCGCCTCGGGGTCCTCAGCGCGCCACTCGAGCGCCTCCAGCAGCCGCTGCGGGATCGACGCCTTGCACAGCCCCGTGATCGTCTTGATCTGCTTGACGTCCGTGATCGGCATGATCCCCGGGATGATCGGGATCTCGATCCCGGCCGACCGCGCCTCCTCGACAAACCGGAAGTAGAACTCGTTGTCGAAGAACATCTGCGTGATCGCGAAGGTCACGCCGTTGGCGACCTTCTCCTTGAGGAACTTGAGGTCGTGCGTCAGGTCGGGTGCCTCGGGGTGGACCTCCGGGAAGCAGGCGCCGCCGACGCAGAACGGGTAGCGCTCGGTGATCAGCGACGCGAGCTCGGTCGAGTAGTGCAGACCGCCGGGGTGGGGCTTCCAGCCGGGCTCGCCGCGCGGCGGATCGCCTCTCAGCGCCAGCACGTTCTCGATGCCGGCGTCTTGGAGTCCGTCGAGAATCTCTGACAGCTCATCGCTGGTGGCGCCGACGCAGCTGACGTGCGCCATCGCCTCGATCCCGAGGTCGCGCTTGATCCATTTCGTCAGCTCGACGGTACGCGTGCGGGTGGAGCCCCCGGCGCCGTAGGTGACCGACACGAAGTCCGGATCAAAGGCGCTGAGGTCCTCGAGCGTCGCTCGCAGATTCCGCTCGCCCTCGTCGGTCTTGGGCGGGAAGAACTCGAACGAGAAGGTCGGCTCGTCCTTCGTCGCAATGATCTCGTCGATCCGCACTCTCCCGGGAGCGTACCAACCTTGACATGACTGTGTCAAGGTTGGCTAGGCGAGGCTAGGTGACCCGCCAGCGCTCGGCGCCACCATGCGGCTCGTGGGCGACCCGGCCCTCCACCTCCAGGTGGCGCAGGTACGACAGCGTCTCTGACAAGCGCCAGTTCGCGTTCAAGGGCGTCAGCGGCTCGTCGTAGACGATCGGGACGATCTCGACCACGGTTCGCGGCTGGCCGCCGACCGCCGCCAGCACAGCCTCGACCCGCTCATGCACGAGCTTGCGGTTCGCGTCGATGTGGCCGCGCACGTCGACGAACGGGCGACCGTGGCCGGACAGGCACAGCCGCGCGTCGAGCTCGTCGACCACGTCGAGCGAGTTCAGGAACTCGCCGGCCGGGTCCGGCGTCCAGCCGTAGTCGTAGAACAACGAGATCCGGCCGAGCAGGTGGTCGCCGGAGATCAGCAACCGGCGCTCGGGCTGGTAGAGGGAGACGTGCGAGGGGGCGTGACCGGGGGTCTCGTAGACGCTGAACGTGCCGAGGTCGGTCTCGATCTCGACCCCTGGCACGAGTGGCCTGTCCGGCTCGATCACGCGTGCGACCCCCGATGGGATGTCCTTGACCCGCTCGGCGTAGTTGCGCAACGCGGCCTCGGGCACGCCGCTCTGGCGGCCGACCTCGAGCCGGCGGGCGAGCGCGGCCTCGGGATCCTCGTGCGAGCGCGTCGCGTGGGAATGGTTCGGGTGCATCCAGAATTCGCACCCGGCGCGATCGCGGATCGGCGCCGCCTGGCCCCAATGATCGGAGTGGGCATGCGTGCAGACGATCAGCCGCACGTGCTCGAGCCGAAGGTTGACCTGATCGAGCGCGCGTTCGAGCTGGGCGATCGAGCCGGGCTGGTGCATCCCCGTGTCGACCAGGACGATCCCGGGCCCGGAGGCGATCGCCCATGCGTTGCAGTGTGGAACGCCCGGCCACGGCAGCGGCAGCCGGAGCCGCCACAGCCCGGGGAGCACCCGCTCGCCGCGGCCGAGCTCGCGCTTGGTGGTCATACGGCGCACGATATTGAGCCTGCGTAGACTCGCGTCCTCCGATGTCCACCTCTGAGGTTGCCAAGCGCTATTTCGGCGCGCTCGCCGCACACGATCTCGACGCCGCGTGTGCGTGCTGGGTGTCCGGCAGTGTCGACCGGCTGGTCGGCCAGGTCGAGCTGATCGCCCCCGATGGGGTCCGCGAGTACTTCGGCGCGCTGTTCGAGGCGTTCCCCGATTTCGAGCTCGAGATCCTGGACCTGACCACGTACCGGAATCGGTCCGCTGTTCGCTGGCGGGCGCGGGCGACTTTCGCCGGACCGGGCAGCTTCCAGGGGTTCGAGCCCAACGGGGCCAGGCTCGAGCTCGAGGGCTGTGACGTGGTCACGGTCGACGGCGACCTGATCGTCCACAACGACGCCTACATCGACGGCAGCTCGATCGCACGGCAGCTCGGGGTCCTGCCGCCGCTCGGATCCCCCGCTGAGGCGCGCCTGACGCGGCTCGCCAACGTCCGCACGCGGATCCGGGGCCGGATGCAGGCGTCCGCGCCCGAGCGGATCGCCGACGGCGTATGGCTCGTCCGCGGCGGCTTCCCGATGAAGGAGATGAACGTCTACCTGCTTCAGGACGACGGCGGCGTGACACTGTTCGACGCCGGGATCTCCGACATGACCGACGCGGTCGCGGCGGCCGCGGCGCGACTCGGCGGAATCAAGCGCGTCGTGCTGGGGCACGCCGACGCCGACCATCGTGGGACCGCTCCCGGCCTGGGCGCGCCCGTCTACTGTCATCCCGCCGAGCGGGAAGCGGCGGAGTCGCCCGACTCGTTCCGTCCCTACTTCGACCTGTCGAAGCTCAACCCGGTTGGGCGGTTCCTCCTCGGCAAGCTGCTGCCGGTCTGGGATGGCGGCGCCGTCGAGATCGCCGGTACCGTCGACGAGGGTGACACCGTGGCGGGTTTCAAGGTGATCAACCTGCCCGGGCACGCGCCCGGCCTGATCGGCCTGTGGCGAGAGTCCGATCGGCTCGCGCTCGTCTCGGACTGCTTCTACACGCTTAACCCGCAGACCGGGATCAAGGGCGCGGCGCGGGTACCGCACCCGGCGTTCGACATCGACGTCGAGCAGGCGCGCGCTTCGATCCGCAGGGTCGCCGAGCTGGAGCCCTCAGCGGCGTGGGCCGGGCACGCGAAGCCGGTCATCGGCGACGTCCGCGGAGAGCTCGAGCGCGCCGCGGCGGCGCCGCTGCCGTAGTGGGCCGGTCCAGGCGCCAACGGCTGCCGGCGCCGGTCAGCGAGTACCGGGACGCCGAACAAAACCTGCTGGTGCTCCGAGGTTCACTGAAACCGGGGGCACGGCGTCAGTACGCGTCCGTGCTCGCAGGCGGCCTCAACCGTGAGGACGCCTGGCAGCGAGCCGTAGAGCTGCTGTTCGAGCAGGTCGCGGTGTCGTGGACGATCGCCGGACTCGAGCTCAATCGGCAGAAGGAGCTGCTCGGGCGCTACCGGATGGCGTCCGCCGCCGAGCGCCAGTTCGTCCGAAACTCGCTGCGCGAGCACGTCGCCGAGCATTTCCCGGAGCTGCAGGCGCCATGACGGGGCGGGCGGGACCAAATCCCGATGCTTTCGCGGCGCTGCTGTGCGACTGGTGCCTCGAGGCGCAACCCGGTCAGCAGGTCATGGTCGTCACGACCACGCTCGCGCTGGAGCCGCTCGGAGCGCTGCACCGTGCGCTGCTCGAACGCGGCGCGTGGCCACTGCTGCGGTGCTCGCCGCCCGAGGTCACCGCCGACTTCTACCGTCACGCGCGCGAGGCGCAGATTGACGGGTTCGCTCCGCTGGAGCTCGCCGAGGTGCAGATGGCCGATGCTTGGCTGCGGATCGATGCGCCCGCGAACTCGTTCGCGCTCGCCGGCATCGAGCCGGCGCTCGTCTCGCGGGCCGCACGAGCCCGGTCGCCGATCCAGCAGACGCGGCTCGGGCGGCGCTGGTGCGGGACGCTGTGGCCGACGCCGGCGCTCGCCCAGCAGGCGCGGATGGGGGAGTCCGAATACGCGGAGTTCGTGAACCGGGCACTGTTCCTCGACAAAGGCGACCCGGTCGCGGCATGGCGGGCGCTATCCGAGCGCCAGGCGCGGCTCGTGGAGCGGCTCTCCGAGGCGCGTGAGGTGCGGATCGAGGCCGACGGCACCGACCTGCGCCTGAACGTCGGCGGGCGCACGTGGATCAACTCCGACGGGCGCCGGAACATGCCGAGCGGTGAGGTGTTCACGGGCCCGCTCGAGGACTCCGCCGAAGGGACGATCCGGTTCGACGTGCCGTCGATCGTCCGCGGCGACGAGGCGACCGGCGTCGAGTTGACTTTCAAGCGCGGGGAGGTCGTGGAGGCCCGCGCGGATCGCGGCGACGCGCTCCTGCAGGCGGCGCTGGCAACCGACGCCGGCGCGCGGTTCGTCGGCGAGCTCGGGATCGGGACCAACACGGGCATCGACCGCGCGACGGGGTCGACGCTGCTCGACGAGAAGATCGCTGGAACGATTCATGTCGCGCTCGGCCGGTCTTATCCCGAGACGGGTGGCCTCAACCAGTCGGCGCTTCACTGGGACCTGATCTGCGACCTGCGGAACGGAGGTCGTCTGACGTTCGACGGTGAGGAGGTGAGCGCGATTGCCGGACAAGGATGAGTCAGAGCGGCTCCGCGACCAGCAGGCGCGTCGGTCCGAGGAAGAGAGCGAGCTGGCCGAACGGGCCCCGGACGAGGAAGAGCGCCAGACGCACGAGCGCCGAGCGGACAAGGCCGATTACCTGCGCGAGAAGCTCGAGGAGCAGCGCCGCGCGCCGGACGAGTAGCCCGGCAACAGAATCCCTACTCAGCCGGACCGGGCGACCCGCTACCTTGCGGATTCATGCGCCGCACGAAGATCGTCGCCACGATTGGCCCCGCCTGCCGCGACCCGGAGACGCTGACGCGGATGGTCGAGGCCGGGCTCGACGTCGCGCGGCTGAACTTCTCGCACGGGGACCGCGAGATCCACGCCGAGAACGCCGAACGGATCCGCGCCGCCGCCGCGCGGGTCGGACGCCAGGTGGCGATTCTCCAGGACCTGCCCGGCCCGAAGATCCGCATCGGGGTGTTGCGTGACGGGCGCGTCGAGCTCAAGCCGGGCGAGCATCTCGTGCTCGCCGCCGGCTCCGAGGCGGTCGGCGACGAAACCAGGATTTCGGTCAGCTGGAGCGGGCTGGCGGATGCCTGCGATCCGGCCGACGTGATCTATCTCGCCGACGGCGCGATCCGGCTCCGGGTTGTCGATGTGCGCCCGGCCGCCGGTGAGATCGAGACGCTGGTCGAGATCGGCGGCTCGGTCGCATCGCGCCAGGGCCTCAACATGCCCGGCTCGACGCGCGGCCTCCAGGCGGTGCCCGAGCAGGATCTCGACATGCTCAAGTTCGGCGAGTCGCTCGGGGTCGACCTGGTCGCGCTGTCGTTCGTCCGGACCGCCGAGGACGTGACCAGCGTCCGGCGGCATACGCGCCTGCCGCTGATCGCGAAGATCGAGAAGCCCCAAGCGGTCGACGCCGCCGATGAGATCATCCGCGCGGCCGATTGCGTGATGGTCGCGCGCGGCGATCTCGGGATCGAGCTGCCGGTCGAGGACGTGCCGATGGTGCAGAAGCAGCTGCTGCGGGTTGCCGGCAGGCTCGCGCGACCGTCGATCACCGCGACGCAGATGCTCGACTCGATGGTCTCCTCCTCACGCCCAACGCGGGCCGAGGTCGCCGATGTCGCGAACGCGATCCTCGACGGCTCTGACGCGGTGATGCTCTCGCAGGAGACGGCGATCGGCGCATATCCGGTCGAGGCGGTGGCGATGATGGCCTCGATCGCCGAGCGGACCGAGCGCGGGCTGCCGTATCGCGAGTGGAACGAGGACCGGGTCCGGCGCGACGCGCGAGACCCTGCGTACACAGTCGCCCACGCGGCTTGCGCCGCCGCGCGCGATCTGCACCTGGCGGCGCTCGTCGTCCCGACACTGTCGGGCCGCTCGGCCCGGCTGATCTCCGCCCACCGGCCGCAGGTCCCGATCCTGGCGCTGTCGCCCGGCAAGGAGACGGTCCGCCGCTGCAGCCTGATGTGGGGCGTGCAGGCGGGGTCGATGCGCCGCCACGAGATCACCGAGGAGCTGATCGCCGACGCGGCCCGCCGAGTCATCGAGCTCGGATTCGTCAAACCCGGCGCGCGCGTCGCGATCACGGCCGGGCTCCCGAGCGGCCGGCCCGGGACGACCAGCCTCCTGCAGATTCAGCGCGTGTAGAGTCGGCGCATCGTGGAGCACGTGAGCCGAGCTTCGGAAGGTGGCGTCGTTGACGATGCGGCCCGGCTCGCGTTCCGGCTCGACACGCTGTCGACTTCGCTGTTCTGGATCGCCGGCACGGTCACCGTCCTGTGCGTGATCGCCGGGGTGCTGGCGATGACCACCAACGTCGACACGCTCGGGCTGCTGAGCCAGCAGACCGAGGCGCAGGGCCGGACCGCTGTCGGGCTCGCGCTGATCGGTGCGGGTCTCGGCGCCGGCGGCATCATCGCCGGGCTGGCAGGTGTCCTGAAGGCGCTCGTCCACCGGCGGGAGCTATGAACAACCGCGCCTTCCGGCTTGCCTCGCGCCCGGTCGGGCTGCCGACCGCGGACAACTGGGAATACGTCGAGGACGACGTGCCGGAGCCGGGCGACGGGCAGGTCTGTGTGAGGGTGAAGTACCTCTCGCTCGACCCCGCGATGCGCGGGTGGATGAACGAGGGCCGCTCGTACATCGCGCCGGTCGGGATCGGGGACGTGATGCGAGCGGGTGGGGTCGGCGAGGTGGTGGCTTCGAATGATCCGGCGCTCGCGGTCGGGGACCACGTCTCAGGGATGCTCGGAGTGCAGGAGTACGCGGTCGCTCCCGGGACCGGGCTGATGAAGATCGACCCGTCGACGGCGCCGCTGCCGACGTGGCTCGGGGCGATCGGGATGCCCGGACTGACGGCGTACTTCGGTCTGCTCGACATCGGCAAGCCCGAGCCGGGCCAGACCGTCGTCGTGTCCGGTGCGGCCGGCGCGGTCGGTGCGCTGGTCGGCGAGATAGCCAAGATCAAGGGCGCCCGGGCCGTCGGGATCGCGGGCGGTCCCGAGAAGTGCGCATACCTGACGGACGAGCTCGGGTTCGACGCGGCGATCGACTACAAGTCAGAGAACGTCGCTCATGCCCTCCACAGGCACTGCCCCGACGGGATCGACGTCTACTTCGACAACGTCGGCGGTGAGATCCTCGACGCTGCGCTCGCGCAGCTGGCGCGCCACGCGCGCGTCGTTATCTGCGGCGCGATCTCGCAGTACAACGACGCCGGCGGCGTCAGTGGCCCCGTCAATTACCTATCGCTGCTCGTCAACCACGCGACGATGACCGGTTACGTCATCTTCGACTACGTCAGCCAGTGGGCGGAGGGTGGCGCGCAGATGGCGGAGTGGCTCGCGCGCGGCCAGATCACGGCCCGCGAGCACATCGTCGAGGGGCTCGAGAACTTCCCCGACACGCTGCTGATGCTGTACCGCGGGGAGAATTTCGGGAAGCTGGTCCTCAAGGTTTAGGTACGCCGGGGGCCGCATGCGGCCCCCGGGTACACCTCTGTTACGCCAGCACGTCCGCGCGGATCTGGGTCAGCCGGATGCTGTTGCCCGACGGGTCGCGGAACCCGGCGTCGACGCCGTACGGCCGCTCCTCGGGAGCCTCGGTGAACTCGACGCCGCGTTCCTTCAGCTCCTCGTACGAGGAGCGGCAGTCGTCGGTCGTCAGGAACACGGTCCCGGCAAAGCCCTTCGACATCAGCTCGCGGACCTGTTCTGAGGTCTGCTGGTCCATCACGGGAGGGCCCGGGATTGCCATCAGCACGACCGACACGTCGGGCTGGCTCGGCGGGCCGACGGTCAGCCAACGGAAGTCGCCGAGCTCGGGCAGGGTGGCGTCCGAGCGGACCTCCCAGCCGATCTTGTTCTTGTAGAAGTCGAGCGCCTCGTCCTGGTCGCGGACCCACAGTTGCGCTGTCGACAGCTTGATCATCCTGACTCCTTGTAGTTGGTTTGGACGGAAACCAAGCTAATCCGCGTCGGCGCCGTTGGCTTCTCGAAATGTGCGGCGTTGAGGTCTGCCGTATGCGCGCACGACACAGGCCGGCACGACCGCGAAGGCGCTGGCGGGCGGAAACTGGGCCCGGTACGCGGTCGGCGACATGCCAAACGTGCGCGTGAAGCTGGTCGTGAATGAGCCGAGGCTCTGGAGGCCGACGTCGAAGCAGATCTCGGTCACCGCGTGGTCGGTGTTGCGCAGCAGCGCCGCGGCCCGCTCCAGGCGGCGCGTCAGTAGGTAGCCGTGGGGCGACTCGCCGAACGCGCGGCGGAACTCGCGGCTGAAGTAGGCGCGCGAGAGGCCCGCCGCGCGGGCCATGTCGTCGACGTCGAGCGGCTCGGTGTAGCGGGCGTCTGCGAGGTCCTTGGCGCGCTGCAGATGCCGGGCGATCGGGGCATAGAGCATCACAGCGGCGGGCGGTCCTGCGCCCACGGGCGCGCCGCCTCGATCTGCGCGGCCAGCGCGTACAGCGTCGCCTCCTCGCCGGGCCGTCCGACGAGTTGCACGCTGAGCGGCAGCCGGTCCGCGCCGAAGCCGGCTGGGATCGCGAGCGCGGGCTGCCCGGTCAGGTTGAACATCGGCGTCCAGGGCGTGAACCGGGCGGCGCGATCGAACGCGACCAGCGCCGGCTTGCCGAAGCCGCCCTCGGCGGCGATCGCGGTCCGGGCGAGGCCGGGCGTCAGCACCACGTCGACCTCGTCCCACAGCGCCATGATCCGCGCGCTCGTCGTCGCTCGTTGGGCCCGTAGCTTGTCGCGCCGGCGCGCGGGGATCAGCCGGCCGGCCGCGGCCATCCGTCTCGTGAGCTGTTCGAGCTTCGAGGGCTCGGGCACCGTCAGGTAGTCCTCGTAGACCGCGCGCAGCCAAGTCTGCGTGAACTCGAGTGCCGCGAGACCGTACGGAGGATCACGCTCGATCACCTCATGACCGAGCTCCGAGAGCAGCTGGCCGGTGCGCTCCCAAGCGCCACGCTGGTCGGCCGACAGCTTCGCGATCAGGCCGGCGGGCACCTTGCGCGAGATCGCGACGCGGAGCCGTCCGGGCGCTGCTTTGACGGCGGCGTCCGCATACCGACGGTCGGGGGAGCCGGCCATCACGTCGAGCATCAGCGCGCTGTCGGCGACCGTCCGGGCGAGCGCGCCGTAGACGCTCAGCCCGAGCCAGCCCTCCACCGCCGGCGCGGTCGGCACGAGGCCGCGGGTCGGTTTCATCCCGACGAGGCCGCAGCACGCGGCCGGGATCCGGATCGAGCCGCCGCCGTCGGAGCCGGTGGCGGCGGGCACCATCCCGGATGCGACCGCAGCCGCCGAGCCGCCCGAGGATCCTCCGGTCGTGCGACTCGGATCCCACGGGTTACGCGTGATCCCGTTCGCCTCGGTCGCCGTCCACGGGAAGATCATCAGCTCGGGCACGTTTGTGATCCCGATCGGGATCGCGCCGGCGGCGCGGAGCCGGCGGACGGCTTCCGCGTCCGCTGGTTGCGGCGGGCCGGAGGTGCGCGAGCCCCAAGTCATCGCCTGCCCCGCGACCGGGAGGTCGTCCTTGATCGCGATCGGCACGCCGACGAGCGGCCCGTCGGTCGCGGCGAGCGCGTCGGCCTCGGCGAGCGCCTGCTCGGGCATCGTCGTGCGAAACGCGTTCAGCCTCGGGTCGAGCGCATCGATTCTGCGCAGGCACAGCTCGACCAGCTCGCGCGGGCCGACCTCCTTCGCACGGACCTTCGCGGCGAGCGCCGCCGGGCCCTCGAACACGAGCTCGTCGGTCATCTCCGCGTAGCGTGGCAGATACCGAGCGGGGCGGCGGGTGAGTCGGCCGGCGAGGGCCGAATTAGACCTTAACGGCAGCGAGGTGAACCCGTGGCCCATGCTCGTTCCAGTTCGGGACTAAATGTTCGTTCTCGACCACGAACCCGAGTCCACCGAGCGTCTCGATAAGACACGGGAGCGTCATCCAGAAGGACTCCGGGGATAGCCCTGAGAGCGGGTCCGCGAGGCCTCCTTCCCTAAAGAGCCGCCCGACGTAGCCTTCGACGGTCCACTCTTCACTTTGACTGTAGTGGGTGTCAAGAAACAGCCGGTCCGTGACGTTCGCAATCTCTTCGAGCAAGCGCCACGGGCGAGTCAAGTGATAGAGGATGCCGGCACAAAACACCGCATCGAACTCGCCGAAGCGTTGCAACGACACCTGCTCAAGGTCAGCATGACTGAACTCAATATTCCCTTCGGACAGAAGCTCTGCGGCGAGACGAGCGCGCTCAATGTTCTCGGGGCGCCCCTCAAGGCCAACGACGCGTGCAACATAGGGGGGCTGCGCAAGTCTGATCGAGTGCCCTCCTTCGAATGAGCCTAGCTCGAGGATGCTACGGGGCTCGCCGAGCCAGCTAAAAAAATACTCGATTCTTGGGTCGTCGTTGTACGAGTTCGCTCCCCCGAAGGTCGCCCCGTCGATCTCGAAGCCAGTAAACCACGGCCCCAACTCATCAAACCGGTCCGCAAGTTCTGACATCCGAACGAGTGGATCTTGTCCCCGCGGATGGCGCAGCCGTCTGTGCACCGATCTGCCCAATCTACGCAAGCGATTTCGCGAAAACAATCCGATAATTGACAATAGCTGGGGTTACTTGGGCCGGGTCCGCGCACGGCGCAGCCTGTCAGCGAGGAATCGCAGCTGAGCAGTGGCGCGCCACGTTCGGCGGGAGGCGATCATCCCCAGGCGCTGGTCGCCGGACCGTAGCGCCGACTCCTTTTGGGCGCGGAGATCGGCCAGCTCGCCAGCCAGCGCGTCCTGCCGAGCGCGTAGCGCGGCGATCTCCGCGAACAGCCGGCGTCGGTTGTGTTCCAGTGCGATCGCCTCGCGCGGCTCGTCGGGTTCCAGCGCCTCAAGCTCCTCCGCCGTGCAGATCCGCTCGCGCTTGCGCATCAGCACCGTGCCGTGCCCCCGACCGGGTTCAGCCCCGAAGCCGCTGGGCTGGAGGTCCACTATCTCGAACTGCCGCCCCCAGTGCGCGCGGATCCACCAGGGCGAGTGAACGACCATGGGACCTCCGAGGTCCCAGATCTGGGCGTAGCTCATGACCTGCATGCCGATGCGCTCCTCGAGCCAGCCCTCATCCGATACCCAGTCAATCGCGCCCTCCCCGATGAAGGTCACGAGTAGCAGGCCCTCCTGCCCAAGGATGCGGTGCATTTCCGCCAGCCACTGGGCCCAAGAGTCGGTTAGATGGGTGAACACCGAGATCGCGTAGACGAGATCGAAAGCGCCATCGGCCATGTCCAGCGGTGGCGCGGGCGTATTGCGGAAGACCCGCAGCGGCGGCGACAAGTGCTGCCGTAGCCAGGTGACGCTCCGCTCGTCGATGTCACAACCCCAGAACTCAGCCTTGTCCGCGTCGGCCACGAAATGGCGCAGCGTCCGTCCGGCTCCACAGCCGAAGTCGAGCACCCGCTTGCCCTCAAACGTCCAGTTATCGGGCAGCGCGGCCATGATGTCAGCGCGAGCCCGGACTCCGAGCTCGATGTACCACTGCAACGGATCGGCCGCGGCGTTCAGGCAACCCACGCGGTTGGCGAGCTCCAGAGGCGGAAGCGGGAGCCCCTGCACCGCCTGCATGGTAGTTCGGGACTGCGGCACGCGCATACGCCGCTCGAGCGGCGCGTCGCCGAGCGCGGCGGCTGCTGCCCGACCCAGATTGGGCGAGTCGGGTCTCGGGTAGCGCCACAGGACAAGGCAATCCGCGACAAAGGATCAGATCGAATGAGCGATGGAACGATCGATGACGCCAAGGGGCGCATCAAGGAAGCAGCTGGAGATCTCACCGACGACAAGGGCCTCAAGAACGAGGGTAAGGTCGACCAGGCCGCTGGCGCGGTCAAGGACAAGGTCGGCGACGCCGCCGGCGCCGTCAAGGACGCTGTGAACCCGAACGACGACTAGGCCCGCTTACACGGCGGCGTGCGAAAAGAACTCGGCCTCCTGGCGGCCGAGTTCAGTCGCCGGCTCGTCGCCGTAAAACCACTCCCGCGCGATCCGGTGGAAGTTGCCACGCGCGTGTAGCTGTGAGATCACGGCCAACGTCAATACCTCCATGCGGCGGCCGAAGATGTGGTCGGGGGGCGCGTTCTCGTGGCGGAGCTGCCCGAAGTACTCAGAGCGGGGGTCGCTCATGTCGATCAGGACCTGCGTGGCGTACTCCGGCGTCAGTTCGACGTAAGCGTCCTCCGTGTACCACGAGGTTGCGGCTCGGAAGTGCTCCAGCACCTTGTCCGGGTTGAACCTCTCGGGCTCGGGGAAGAAGCCGGTCTCAGCGCCGACGCGCATGATCGTCTCCTTATCGCCTTCGATCGTCGCGCGCGCGACCTGGATCTCGAGCTCGACGGCGCTCGCCGGCATCCGCTTGAACAGGCCGAAGTCGAAGAACGCCATCCGCCCGTCGGCGAGCAGCATCGAATTGCCGGGGTGAGGATCGCCGGAGAACTGATGCTGGCGATACAGGCAGCCGAAGTAGAAGCGGAACAGGATCTCGCCCATCCGGTCGCGCTCGTCCTGCGGGTACTGCTTGAGCGCCTCGAAGCCGGTGCCCTCGACGAATTCCGTGACGAGCATCTTCTCGCGCGACAGCGACGTGACGACGTCGGGCACGACGATGAACGGGTGGCCGCGGAAGACCCGCGCGATCGCTCGCTGGTTCTGGGCCTCGAGTTCGTAGTCGAGCTCCTCCTCGATCCGGTCGCGGATCTCCTTGCCCATCGCCTGCGGGTCCATCCCCGGAGCGATGCGCTTCGCGAGGCGCAGGATCAGGCCCAGGTTCTGCATATCGGCCCGGACCGCGGCGGCGACGCCGGGGTACTGGACCTTGACCGCGACCTCGCGACCGCCGTCCCGGAGCCTCGCGCGGTAGACCTGGCCGATCGAGGCCGCCGCGATCGGCTCCTCGTTGAACTCCTCGAACACATCCCTGAGGGGTTCGTCGAGCTGCGACTCGATCACCTTCCCCATGTCGTTGAAGGTCACCGTCGGCGCGGCGTCGCGCAGCTTCGCGAGCTTCTTCTGGAACTCCTCTTGGTACTCCTCGGGAACGAGTCCGACATCGAGGAACGACATCACCTGGCCCACCTTCATCGCGGCGCCCTTCATCGTTCCGAGCGCCGACACGATCTGCTCGGCGGCCTCGATGTGCCGGCGCTCGAGCGCGGCCTTCTTGCCGTCCTCATCGCGGGCGACGTTGGCAGCGCGCGTGCCGGCCTGGCGAATGGCCTGGCCCGCAGCCAGCCCCCCAATCTTCGCCGTCCGGCGCACGCGCGAGGTAGGAATACTGTCTCGCGCCATCTAACAGATGTTACGCGTCGGTAGGATCACCTCGTGGGCAGCGTGGTAATTACCGGGGCGTCGCGTGGGATCGGCCGCGCTCTCTCGGAAAGCCTCGCCGCGTCGGGCTGGGAGGTCTACGCCGGCGTCCGGCGGGTCGCGGACGCGCCGGCCGGCGCCACGGCGGTGGTGCTCGACGTGACCGACGCCGCGCAGGTCGCGGCGCTCGATTCCGTGCTGCCGGCGCGCCTCGATGCGGTCGTCAACAACGCCGGGATCGTGGTCGACGGGCCGCTGGAGGCGGTCGCGCTGGACGAGCTGCGGCGCCAGCTCGAGGTCAACGTCGTCGGCCAGCTGGCGGTCACCCAGGCGGTGCTCCCGCGGCTACGGGAGAGCCGGGGCCGGATCGTTTTCATCTCCTCGGTCAGCGGCCGGATCTCGACGCCGTGGACCGGTCCCTACAACGCGTCGAAGTTCGCGCTGGAGGGCATGGCCGACTCGCTGCGGATCGAGCTGCGGCCGTGGAAGATCAAGGTGATCCTGGTTGAGCCCGCGTCGACCGATACCGCCTTGTGGCAGGACGCCTTGACGCAGCTCGATGCGACGGTGGACGGCATGAGCGACGAGCACCGCCGGCTATACGCCGCGCACGCGAAGGGGATGCGGCGCGCGACCAAGATAATCCAGAAGCAAGCCGTTCCGGCCGAGCACGTCGTCCGCGCCGTCGGGCGGGCGTTGACCGACCGCAGGCCGAAGGCCCGCTACCCCGTCGGCGCCCCGGCGAAGATCCAGCTCGTCATGGATGCGCTGACGCCTACATCCGTGATGGACGCGTCACTAGCGACGATGACCGGCATCCCGCGCCGGGCTAAGTCCTAGAACTGCAAGTTCCTCCCGACATGTGGGAGGAAGTCTGCGTGGGACGCTAGCTGCGGGTGACTTGCGAGCCCGGGACGATGTCGTCGGAACCGTCGGGCCAGCGGACCCAGGCCTTGTGGCCCCCGTCGTAGTCGTCGCCGAGCAGGATCAGAGTCGCCGGCTCGCCCATCGCGGTGCACGCTTCGCTGCCCTCCGGGTCCAGGCCGCGCCAGATGCGGACGAACTTGTTGTGCTCGAGTTCGTCGGCGACGGTCGTCGGGTCGGTGTGGCCGGGGTGGATCCGGGTCTGGGGCGGCAGCTTGAGCAGCGTGTCCATGATCGAGGACTTGAGGTCCGCGTAGGTGGTGTGGCCGGGGGCCCGGACGCCGCCGACGGAGCCCTTGAACAGCGTGTCGCCCGTGAACACGTCATTGCCGTCGATCAGCAGCGAAAGCATCCCGGCGGTGTGGCCGGGGGTGTGGAGCGGCTCGATCGTCAGCGCCCCGGACTCGATCTTGTCGCCGGGAGCCATCGTGCCGGTGGCCTGGGGGACGCTGTCCCGCTCCAGCTCGTGGATCAGGACGGGCGTCCCCGGGTGCCGGGCGAGCACCTGGTCGAGCTCGGCGATGTGGTCGTGGTGGTGGTGGGTCAGCAGCACGTGCGTCAGCTGGAAGCGCATCCGGTCGAGCACGCCGAGCAACGGCTCCACCGGCCCGCCGGCGTCGATCATGACCGCGTGCGCGCCGAACTCATCCGCCACCAGGTAGGTGTTGGAGAGGAACTGGTCGTTCATCGAGCGCTCGATCAGCATCTTCGCTCGGGAGCGTATCCTCTCGCGGACATGAGCCTGATCCACACCTGTTACCGGATTCTCGAGATCGACCGTTCGGTCGAGTTCTACAAGGCGCTCGGATTCAACGAGATCGGGCGGATCCCGATCAGAGACGAAGCGATCAACGTGTTCATGGGGCTGCCCGACGATGGCCCCGAGCCGCGGCTGGAGTTGACCTACAACGTCGGCCGCGACGAGCCGTATGAGATCGGCACCGGCTATGGGCACATCGCCGTTTCGACCAAGGACCTCGACGGCGCGCTCGCGTCGCTCGCTGGGCAGGGGATCGAGCCTGAGAAGCCGCCGTACACGATCCGCGAAGGCGGCCCGCGGCTGTGCTTCGTGCGCGATCCTGACGGGTACAGGATCGAATTGATTGAGCGTGCCTGAGACGAGCAAGATCGGCTACCTGTTGCGGCGCCTGGCAGAGGGCGTCGCGGCGCATGACCGTGAGAACCCCGACCACCACAGCTGGGGGATCGGGATGTCGTACTTCGACATCGAGCGGCTCGGGCTCGAGGAGGGCGAGGAGATCCTCCCCGGGATCGTGCTCCAGGCCGACGGCGGCGTCACCGGCGCGTTCCGCGTGCTGTGCGACGGCGAGCACGATGCCGGCGAGGTCGAGGAAGAGGAAGAGATCGTCGATGCGGTCGCCTCGGAGGAGATCGGCGAGCCCGTGTACGTGACGCCGCCGCGGATCGAGCCGCCGCTCTAGCCGCTGCGCGCTACGCGCGCGGCAGCGGAACGCCGGCGCGCTGCGCGATCACTGCGGTGAGCCGGCCGATCGTCGGGCACTCGAGCCCGTGGCGCCGGGCGGCGCGCAGGACCGACCCGGGGATCGCATCGAGCTCGGGCTCGCGGCCGGCTGCGATATCGCGCTGCATTGACGAGCCGAGCTCGGCGTGGGCGTCGTCGAGCTCCGCGAGCGCGGTCGCCGGATCGAGCCGTGCCCCGTCGGCGTTCCCGACGACGGCGGCCTCCTCGATGCACGCGGTCAGCGCGGCACGCCATTCGGGGTCGCTACGGATGAAGCCGATCTGGCGGTCCGACGCGCTCGTCGTGCACGCCAAGGCGTTCAGGCGCACGAGCTTGCCCCACAGGATCTGGGCCTCGTTGTCGCCGATCGTCGCGGGAACGTCCGCGTGCTCCAGCGTCGTGGCGAGGGTCTGCAGCGGGGGGAGCGCGGACGGGTGGTTGGACGCGAGGTCGACGCGCAGGAACGGGCTCGTCTGGGTGATCCGCGCGGGCGCGGGGCGGTCGGCCTCGATTCGGATCGTGCCCGCGGCGACTCGCCGTGCGCCGAAGCGCTCCCGCAGCGTGACCAGGTGGTCGAGGCCGTTGAGCAACGGCACCACCAGGCCGGGCGTTGCGTCGATCCGTTCCAGCGCGCCATTGAGGCCGGAGGCCTTCGTCGCGACGAGCAAATAGTCCGTGGGCGTCGTCAGGGTGTCGGTCGCGACCGGGCGGCCGATGAAATCCCCGAGGCGGACGCTCGTGACGGCGATCCCGTCGCGCTCGATCAGCTCGGCTGTCGATTTGCGCGCGACGACCGTCGTCGGGATGCCCGCGCGCGCGAGCGCGCCGGCGAGGAAGCCGCCGACGCCGCCGGGGCCGAGAACCGCGATCGTGGCCACCGCGCGAGAGTACAGTTCGTCCTAGATCGCGATGCGAGTGCTGGTGCTGTTCGAGCCGGGACGTGGCGGCGCTGCTGCGCTGGCGCAGGCGCGTGAGCTCGCCGAGCACGACCACGCCGCGCTGACCGTCGTCGGCGTCGCTCCGCAGGCGCGATTGGGGACCTGCGGCGCGACGTCGGCGCGGGCATATAACGAGGCGGTGACTGATTCGGTGGTTGACGACCTCGAATCGGCGCGCGCGCGGCTCGGGGAGCTCGGCGCCGAGGCTTCCTATCGGCTGCTGGTCGAGGGCACCGAACCGTCGCTCGACGCGTTCGCGGCCGGCGGTGACTTCGACGTCGTGCTGCTGCCCGCGCGGCGGCGCCTGCTGCGCGCGGCCGGCCACCCCGCGGCTGGGCGGCTCAGCGCGAGTTCCGGCGCCGAGATTCGGGTGGTCGACGCGCGGCGATCCGCCGTCGCTGGTTGATCCGGATCGCCACGCCCAATGCCGCGCCGACGAATACGGCCCCGAAGTAGAACGGGTTGATCAACAGCATCACGGCGACCCCGAGCATCGCCAGCCAGATCGCGGGCCTCCAGTCTCGCCAGTCACCGGTCATGCGCCTACCCTAACGCGCCGTCCCGGCGAGCTCGGCGGCGACGCCCTTCTGGATTGACGCGATTGCGCGGAACGCCTCTTTCAGATGGCTGCGGGTCAGCGCGCTGAGCGCCCCCGGATCGAGGTAGTCATCGGGTGGCTCTCCCGCCCGCAGCTGCTGTACCTGGTGCTCGAGTCGCAACCGGACGAGCAGGTCGAACGCGTCTCCGAGGGTGTGCGCATCGTCCGCGGACAGCGTTCCGGCCGTCGCGGCAGCGCGCAGCCGCTCGGCGGTCGAGGCACTGGTGACGCTCGCGCTCATGCCCGCCCAGCGGGCGAGGTCGACGATCGGGATTAGGCCTCCGTGCTTGAGGTCGAGCCGACCGCGATGCTCGCCGCTGTGCTCGACCACGAGGCCGCGAAGGAACCCCGTCGGCGGGCGGTAGGAGAGCGCGAACCGAGCGAGCAGCCGCAGCAGCGCGGGATTCTGGGGCGCGATCCGGAACGTGTCCGAGACGGGCGTCCCCGTGTGCACTCCCCAGACGGGACGGCTATCGACGAGCACGGACGCGAGCAGGAGCGCCTTCTCCTGCGTCGGGTCATCGATCCAGCCCCGCGCCGCGTGCTGCCAGGAGCGAAGCGAGCGGACGAACACGACGTTCGACGCCGACGCCCCGTGCGCGTCCTGGCGCAGGCCGCACGCCTCCAGCCCCGCGACCACCTTGGTCGCGATGGCGTGCACCTGCGGCCGGATCTGCGCGTCGGGGGCGTCGCCGAACCATACGATCGCGCTGTCGACGTCGGAGCTCGGTACCGTCTCGCGGCGCGCTTGGCTCCCGAGCGCGAGCCACGCGAACTCGGCTTCAGGCTCGCCGTGCTCAGCGACTGCGAGCTCGAGCAGACGGCGGGTCAGCGCGTCGACGACGACCGCGTAGACCGCCATGATGCTCGCGGCAGCGACGCGCGCGTCGTGCATCGCGATCACCGTCGGCCGGAGCTCGCGCGAGGCGTTGACCAGCTCCTCGACACTGCCGGCGCGGGCAATCCGCTGGCGAAGGAAGAACGACGATCGGGTCTGGCCGGCGACGATGTCGACGTCCTCGACGACCCCGAGGATCTCCCCGGCGGCCGACACCACGGGGAAGTGGCGGAACCCCCGGTCGAGCATCTCGAGCAGCACCTCGCCTCCGAGCCGGTCCGGACGGCAGGTGTACGCCGGCGCGGACATCGCCGCCGACACCGGAGCGTCGCTGGAGAGGCCGTCGGCGATCACGCGCGTTCGCAGATCTCGGTCGGTCACGATTCCGAGCACCCCGTCGCCGAGCTCGACGATCATCGAGCTCGCGGTTGCGTCGGTCATCGATCGCGCCGCCTCACGGATCGACGTCTCGGGGCCGCAGACGACCGGCGGTGCCCGGATCAGCGCTACGACAGGCCTGTCGGTCGGGCCGCGCATCGGTTCGCGCCCGGACGCGGCGAGCTCGACCGGCGTCTCGAGTATCGAGCGCGCGACGAACCGGATCGCTGCCGGGCCGGCGAGCAGCTCGCGGGCGGGCTCGGGGCCGATCCGGTAACAGAGCGTGTCCTCGACGGCCCGCGCCTCGAATCCTGTGGGCAGGCCTGAGAGCATCGACGTCTGGCCGAACAGCTCGCCGGGGCCGAGCATGTCGAGGACACGACCGCGGTGGACGAGCTCCACCGCGCCGCTGCGGATCACGCGCAGGTGCTCCACGGGCGCGCCGCCCTGCGAGAAGATCGTCGTTCCGGCCGGGCTTGACTCGAGTTCGACGGCCTCTGCGATGCGGTCGACGGCATCAGGTTCGAGCGCATCAAACGGAGGATGGCTGCGCAGGAAGCGGGCGATCTCCGCCGGCGCCGCGGGGGTCTGAGTCAACCGGCTTGTGACTGCGCGACCGCTTGGGCGCCCTGCTGCGCGTCCTGTTTCAGCATGTCGGCGCACTTCTCGCCGATCATCATCGTCGTGATGCACGGATTGATCGCAGGCAGGAACGGAAGAATCGAGCCGTCGGCAATCCTAAGGCGCTCGACGCCGCGCACGCGCAGTCGCGGGTCGACGACCGCCATCGGATCCGAGTGGGGACCCATGTGCGCCGTGCACGCGGGGTGGTACACGGTGTTGTGCGTCTTGTGCATGTAGTCGATCAGTTCGTCGTCTGTCTGCGCGTCGGGGCCGGGGGCGAGCTCGACGCCGGCCCACTCGGCCATCGCCGGCTGGGAGACGATCTTCCGCGCGAGGCGCATGCCGTACGCCATCACGCGCTCGTCGTGACCGTCCGGATCGGTGAAGTACCGCGGATCGACCCGGGCGCGGTCGCGGTAGTCGCGTGAGCGCAGGCGGACCGTCCCACGCGAGCGCCCGCGGCACACGTTGGGCGTCAGGCAGAACCCGTTCTCGGTCGTCGGGTAGCCCCAGCGGGCCGTGTTCATGTCGAACGGCACCGAGCCGTAATGCATCATCAGGTCGGGGCGGTCGAGACCCTCCTCGGAGGTCGAGAACAGCCCGATCTCCCAGAACTGCGTCGAGGTCGTGACCATCGGCTTCTTCGCGTCCCACTGCACGATCCCCTCGACGTGGTCGTCGAGGTTCGAGCCGACGCCGGGCGAGTCGACGAGCGTCTCGATCCCGAACTCCTGGAGGTGCTCGCCGGGGCCGATCCCGGACAGCATCAGCAGCTTCGGGGTGTCGATCGCGCCCGCCGACAGGATGATCTCGCGCCTCGCTCTGACGGAGCCATGGGTGAGCAGGTCGGGGGTCAGATACTCGATCGCGCGCGCTCGCCCACCTTGGACGTCGACGCGGTTGACCCAGCAGCCGGTGCGGATCTCGAGGTTCGGACGCGACCCGAGAACCGGGTGCAGGTAGGCGTGCGACGAGGACATGCGGGTGTTATCTGCCGACGAGTTGATCTGGAACCAGCCGGCGCCGTTGCGGACCGTCTCACCTTCGTTGAACCTGCTCGTCGGCAGCCCAGCTTGGGCCGCCGCCTCGAGGATTGAGACCCCGCACGGGTCGTGCGGGGGAACCGTGCGGATGTTGACCGGGCCGCTGCGTCCATGGTGCTCGCCGGGGCCGTCGTTCGTTTCGAGCCGCTTGATCAGCGGCCACGTGGAAGCGGAGCCCCACCCCTCGCAGCCGGAAGCCTCCCACTCGTCGAGGTCCTCCTTCGGGGTCCAGAAGGCGATGCAGGAGTTGTGCGACGAGCAGCCACCGAGCACCTTCGCGCGCGCGTGGCGCATGAAGCTGTTGCCCTTCTCCTGCGGCTCGATCAGGTAGTCCCAGTCGTAACCCGAGTCGAGCAGGTACATCCACTGGTCGAGGCGCAGGATGTTCGGGTCATCGACGTCCGACGGTCCCGCCTCGATCAGGCAGACGGTGACGTTCGGGTCCTCGCTGAGGCGAGCGGCGACGACACAGCCCGCTGTGCCGCCGCCGGCGATCACATAGTCGAATTCTCCGGCGTCGATCACGGGACCGCGTTCCCGAGCGGCGCGGGAACCGGGGCCGCATCGGCGCGGTGCTCGGCGATCACGTCCGAGCCCTTCTTCACCTGG
Organism: uncultured Solirubrobacteraceae bacterium; assembly: GCA_963712675.1. GTDB lineage: Bacteria > Actinomycetota > Thermoleophilia > Solirubrobacterales > Solirubrobacteraceae > Palsa-465. The sequence goes on along the minus strand of CAVQJF010000002.1, from coordinate 151,451 downwards.
ACTGTGAAGTAGTAGATCGTGCCGATGATCACCACCGCGCCGATGAACAGGAACGCGGACCATCGCCAGTACCAGTGGGGCTTGCCGAGGTAGTTGTAGATGTCGGCGCGCGGCCAGGCGATGTTGATTGCGACGAGCGCCCCGTAGATCACGGCGCCGGCATTGACGAGCGTTCCCCAGCGCCCGAGCGAGAAGTACGGGCCGTGGTTGGGCCTCGGCCACGTGCCGCGGATTCGGCGCGCAAGCATGGGAACCGTCACCCCGAGGTACGCCAGATAGAACATGATGATCGCGATCGCCGTGATCGCCGCGAACGCGCTCTGATTGGCGATGTTCAGCGCCAGGATCGCGAGCGTGAGGATGCCGGTGATGAGCGCCGGCACGATCGGGACCTTGCGCGCGCCGGACACGCGCGCGACCGCCGACCCGGCGGGCAACTTGTTGTCGCGAGCCATCGAGAACAGCATCCGGATGGTCGCGGTCTGGACCGCCAGGCAGCAGACGAAGATCGCGAGCCCGCAGTCAGCCAGGAACACGTTGCCGGTCGTGTTCCCGAACGCCGACTTCATCACGTACGGGAGACCGAGCAGGCCGATGTTCTTGTTGAGGACGTTCTTCTGCGAGAGGATCGCGAGCAGGATCACGAGCCCGCCGATCACAGCCGCGGCTGCGACCGCGCGGATGATCGCCGGAGGCGCATGTCTGCGCGGATCGTTCGTTTCCTCACCGAGTGTGCCGGCGGTGTCGAACCCGTACATCACGTACGCGCTCACGATGCCGCCGGTCAGCAGCGCACCGAAGTAACCCCACGGGTGACCGGCACCGAGGCCGTAAGAGTGGACGATCACGCCCGGGCCGTGGTGGAGGTGGAACAGCAGCAGGATGATGAGGATGGTCGAGCCGACGAGCTCGGCGGTGACGCCGATGTTGTTTATCCGGCTCATCAGCTTGACGCCGAGCATGTTGATGATCGTCGTGATGCAGACAAGGATCCCGCCGAGCAGCAGCGCGTTCTGCGCCCCGCCCTTGGTGCTCGTGAGGCCTGCGTCGGCGGCGTGCCCGAGGATCTGGAAGACCGGTCTCGCCGTCCCGCCGTTGTTGATCTGCGGCAACACGACCTGCCAGTCGATTGCGACCGCGGCGATCGTCACGATCGCGCCCACGATGTAGATCCACCCGGTCATCCACGATGTGAACCCGGAGCTGATCTGCTTCGACCATTGGTAGACCGAGCCGGCGAGCGGGAACTGTCCCGCCATCTCCATGAAGCACAGCGCCACCAGACCCTGACCAAAGATCACGACCGGCCACGTCCACCACACTCCCGGTCCGGCGAAGCCGTAGCCGAAGCCGTACAGGGCCGTGACGCCGGTCAGGATCGAGATGTAGCTGAAGCCGGCGGCGAACGACGAGAACTTACCCAGCGAGCGGTCGAGCTCCTGCTTGTAGCCGAATCCGGCCAGCTCGTTGGTGTCCGACGTGGTGCCGCTTGCACCCGGCGTTACGGTCGCCATCAATCAACCTCCCCCGGTCGCACGAGGTCCCCGCGCGACGCGTAGAACGACACGGTCGACCTGGGTGGGTGGGAACCAAGTCTTCGGGCGTAAGACGCCGTTGAACAAATTGACCCAGGGCTGATCGGCCTGTTATATATCAGTTGTCTAACTGTGTCAACGCGGGTCTGCGAGGCGGCTCGCGGTACGACCGGCGACTCCCGAGCGAGTGAGGATCAGGTGGCCACAGGCACCGAACAGCAGATGTTCGTCGGCGGCGATTGGCGGCCGAGCGCGAGCGGCGAGACGTTCGACGCGACCAGTCCCGCGACCGGCGAGAAGATCGCCACCGTCCCCCAGGGCGACCGCGATGACGCGCGCAGCGCGATCGCGGCCGCGCGCGAGGCGGCGGATGGCTGGGCGCGGCTGACGGCGTTCGAGCGGGCGGCGAAGATGAACGCCGTCGGCGACCTGATCGAGTCCCGGCGCGACGACCTCGCCCGGACGCTGACGCTCGACCAGGGCAAGCCCTTGAAGGCCGAGGCATTTGACGAGGTCGACGAGCTGGTCGAGTACTGGCGGATGGCGGCCGAGGATTGCAAGCGCCTCAGCGGCGAGCTGCCGAACTCGATCTCGCCCGGCAAGCGCGTGATGCTCGTTCGCCGCCCGCGCGGGGTGATCGGGGTGATCAGCCCCTGGAACTGGCCGTACACGATGCCTGCCGAGCTGATCGCGCCGGCGCTGGCGTGCGGCAACTCGGTCGTGTGGACGCCGGCCCCGTCGACCGCCGTGTGCGCGGTCGCGCTGGCGCGGTGCATCGCAGACGCCGACCTGCCGGCGGGGGTGTTCAACCTCGTGACCGGACCGGGTCCCGTCGTGGGCGACGAGATCGCGTCGAACCCGGGGACCGACGGGGTCGCGTTCATCGGGTCGACCGCGACCGGCCGGCTGGTCGCGCGCGCGGCCGCGGGCAAGGCCGCGCTGCTCGAGATGGGTGGCAACGGGCCGCTCGTGGTGATGGACGACGCCGACGTCGACGCCGCAGTCGACGCGACGCTGACCGCCTGCTACCTGTGCGCCGGGCAGAGCTGCACGGCCGGCGAGCGGATCCTCGTGCACGTCGCGGTCCGCGACGAGTTCGTCGAGAAGCTCGCGCGGCGCGTGACCGAGCGGGTGCTGCTCGGCGATCCGTTCGACGACGCGACGACGATGGGACCGGTCAACAACGAGCCGGTCGCGATGAAGATGGACGAGCACGTCGGTGACGCAGTGGAGCGGGGCGCGTCGGTGGTCGCAGGCGGCTCGCGCGCCGGCGGCTTTCCGACCTCGCTGTACTGGGAGCCGACCGTGCTCACCGACGTGCCGGCCGACGCGCGGGTCGCGGTCGAGGAGACGTTCGGGCCGGTCGCGCCGGTCGTGGCGATCAACTCCCTGGAGGAAGCGATCGACGCAGCGAACGGCTCGCCGTACGGGCTGCTGGCGGCGATCTTCACCGCGAATCTGGAGGCCGGCCTGGAGTTCGCCGACCGGGTCCGGACGGGCTGGGTCAACATCAACGAGTCGAGCAACTACTGGGAGGCGCAGCTCCCGTTCGGCGGTCGCGCGGGCTCTGACAGTGGCATCGGCAAGGTCGGCGGCGCGCACGTGATGCACTCGTTCACCGAACTGCAGACGGTCGTACTGTCGCCCCACGGCCGGCGGACGTGAGCGCGGAGGCCGATCAGACCGCGCATCTGCTGGCGGCGGTGCTCGAGCGCTCGCCTCGAACGCCGGCGGAGCTGAGCGAGGCGCTCGGGGTCGACGTCGAGCCGCTGGTGGCGGCGCTCGAGCGCCACGGTCTGGTCGCGTCCGATGCCTCCGGGGTGCGGCCGGGGCCCGCCGTGCGCGCCGACCTCGCCGAACTGGCCGGGCCGAGCCTGCGCCGGCTCGCGGAGGAGAGCGGCGAGACCGCGAACCTGATCGTGCCGAGACCCGGGGCGACAGAAGCGATCGCGCAGGCTGACGGCAAGCACATGCTCGGCGCGACGAACTGGATCGGCCGCGAGCTCGGGTTGCACTCCACCGCGGCCGGCAAGGTGTTCCTGGCGTTCGGAGCTGCGGCGATCCCCGGCGGGGAGTTGGCGCGCCTCACCCCGGCGACGATCACGGACCGGGAGCGCCTCGGGGCGGAGCTCGAGGCGGTTCGCGGGGCCGGCTACGCGACGCTGGTCGACGAGCTCGAGGAGGGGTTGTCGGCGGCCGGCGCGCCCGTGCGGGACCGTGCCGGCTCGGTTGTGGCGGCGCTGACGGTCTCGGGCGCGAGCTTGCGCCTGCCGGCGCAGCGGCTCGCTCTGCTCGGGCGCGTCGCGATCGAGCAGGCGGACGCGGTATCCGCGCGGCTCGGGTTCGTGGCGCCCGATTGAGTGCGCGACCCCGAACTTTGGCTCTCGCGTCAGGCATATCCGGACGCTCGCGCCAAAGTTCGCTGAGCGCCGCACCGAACTCCCGCGTCGCGGGCTACAGAACGGCCCGGATCTCGGACTCGAAGGTCGCGATGTGCTCGGCGAGGATGTCCCGCGCGCGTGCGGGCTCGCCGGCGGCGATCGCGTGCAGCACGTCGTCGTGTTCGTGGACGCGGGTGAACAGGTGGGGGAGGCGGTCGATCACGAGGTGCCAGATCCGCAGGGATAGGTTGAAGTAGCGACCGAGTGTCTCCTCCAGGTACGGATTGCCGGCGGAGCGGTAGATAAACCGGTGGACGCGGGCGTCGAGCGTCATCAACGCCTCGACGTCGTCGCTGCCGTGGCTGTCGCCGAGCTCGTCCAGCAGCTGCTGGAGCTCCGCGCGCTGGGCGTCGGTGATCCGCTCGGCGGCGCGATACGCGGCGTGGCCCTCGAGTTGAGCGCGGACGTCCGAGATGTGGGCGAGGTCGGTGATGTTGATCTCGGAGGCGAACGTGCCGCGGCGCGGGAACACGGTCACGAGGTTCTCGAGCGCAAGCCGCTTGATCGCTTCGCGGACGGGCGTCCGACCCATCTCGAGCTCGGCCCCGAGCCCGTCCTCGTCGATCGGAGCGCCCGGGGCGATCCGCAATGACACGATCCGATCGCGCAGCTCGACGTAAGCACGATCGGCCAGCAGCTCCCGCGGCGCCACTGATATATGAGTCATGGATTAGAAGTCTAGCTCTGGATTTGAGCCTTATCCAGCGTGTGCGGCTAATCCCCCAGCTCGGTCCGCCGGCGATCGACGAACTCCTGAAGTTCGGCCCGGATCGCTTCGTCGAGCGGCGGCTGCTCGTACTCCTCGAGCGTCTTGCGCCAGATCTCGCCCGCGCGGACGGTGGTGTCGCGGGCGCCCTTCTTGGTCCAGCGGTCGAAGTTCTCGGTACTCGAAAGCAACGGTCGGTAGAAGCACTCTCGGAAGCGCTCCAACGTGTGCGCGGCGCCGAGGAAGTGGCCGCCCGCGCCGACCTCGACATGGGCGTCGAACGCGAGCGAGGCCTCGTCGATCTCAAGCGGCGTGAACTCGTGCCTGAGCTCTCGCAGCAGCTCGATGTCGACGATGAACTTCTCATAGCAGGAGACGAGCCCGCCCTCGAGCCAGCCGGCCGAGTGCATGACGAAGTTGGCGCCGGCGAGGAACGTCGGCATGAACGTCATCAGCGATTCGTACGCGGCCTGCGCGTCGACCGTCTGCGAGGCGTTCAGGGCACCGCCGCCGCGCCACGGCAGCCCGAAGTGGCGCGCGATCTGGCCGGTGCACAGGACGCCGATCCCTGACTCGGGGGTCCCGAACGACGGCGAGCCCGACTGCATGTCGGTGTTGGAGAGGAACGAGCCGAACACCACGGGCGCGCCCGGGCGGATCAGCTGCGCTAGGGCGATCCCGGCGAGCGCCTCGGCGATCTGCTGGACCAGCGTCGCGGGCAGCGACACGGGCGACATCGCGCCCATCAGCAGGAACGGTGTGATCACGACGGCCTGGTTGGCCTTCACGTATTCGAACATCGCGGCCAGCATCCGGTCGTCGTAGCGCAACGGAGAGTTGACGTTGATCAGGCTGATCGAGACCGGCGCGCGCTCAATCGCAGCTCGCCCTCCGAAGAGAATTTCCCCCATCCGGATCGTGTCTGCGGCGTTCGGGCCGGACGTCACTGAACCCATGTAGGGCTTGTCGGACAGCGTCTGGAGGGCGTACACCATGTCGAGGTGGCGCGAGTCGAGCGGCCGGTCCTCGGGCTCGCAGATCGTCCCGCCCGGGGAGTCGAGCTCGGGGAATGCCTGCGCCAGCTTGACGAGGTTCTCGAAGTCGGCCATCTTCGCGTCCCGGCGGGTGGCGCCCTCGCGGATGAACGGGCACCCGTAGACGGGCGCGAACACCATGTTGTCGCCGCCGATGTGAGCCGTCATGTCGGGGTTGCGAGCCTGCAGCTCGAATTCACGCGGCGCCCTGGCGATCTGCTCGAGGATGAAGTCGGGATCGAAGCGGACGCGGTTCTCCTCCTCCACCGTCTGCCCGGCGGCGCGCAGCAGCTCGACGGCCTCGGGGAGCAGGAACTCGATCCCGAGCTCCGACACGATCCGCCGCCAGCCCTTGTCGAGCGTGGCGATCGCGTCCTCGGAGAGGATCTCGTATCGGGGCATACGGTTGACGAACATCGACTCGGGCGTAATATATACCCCGTGGAACAACAGTTTCAAGGGGCGACCGCGGTGGATCGGGGGGCGGACCTGCTCGTCCGCGTGCTCGAGTCAGAGCGCCCGGTTGCACTGGCGGAGCTGGCGGCGGCCAGCGGGATCCCGAAGAGCACCGTCTCGCGGCTCGTGAGCGCGCTCGAGCGCCGCGGCCTGATCGAACAGGACGGCCAGCGCGGCCGCCTGCGGCCGGGCCCCGCCATCCTTCGCGTCGCCGAGCGCAGCATGCTCGAGCGCAACATCGTCGAGCTCGCGGGGCCGTCGCTCGAGGCGCTCGCCGAAGCGAGCGGCGAGACGATCAACCTTGCGGTGCCGGCGCGCCACGGCGTCGAGCACCTCGCCCAGGTCGACAGCCGCCACTTCCTCGGCACCGGCCAGTGGCTCGGGCGGACCGTGGACTACCACTGCACGGCGGTCGGCAAGGTGTTCATGGCTTCGGGGCGGGCGACGATCCCGGCGCTGCCGCTGGTCAGGCACGCGCCCGACACGATCACCGACCCCGGGCGCCTCCGGGCGGAGCTCGACGTCGTCCGTCGCAACGACTTCGCGACCGCGATCGACGAGCTCGAGCCGGGCCTCGCCGCGATGGCGGCGCCCGTGCGCGGCGCCCGCGGTGACGTCGTCGCCGCGCTGAGCATCACCGGGCCAACGCTGCGGATGACGCCGGCGCGGATCTTCGAATTGGGTCCCTTACTGATCGATGAGGCGCGGACGCTGAGCCGGCGCCTCGGCCACCGAGAGCAAGGAGTTGACGCCGCATGACGCACGAGGAGATCCTCCAATCGCTGTACGAGGAGACGCTCGTCGGCAATGCGCCGGCCGTCGTCGACGGGGTGAACGAGGGGCTGGAGACGGACCTCGAGCCCGAGCGGATGCTGTATGACGCGCTGATCCCGTCGCTGGAGGAGGTCGGCGCGCGGTTCGAGCGCGGCGACTACTTCGTGCCGGAGATGTTGATCGCGGCGCGCGCGATGCAGGCCGCGCTCGACATCCTGCGGCCGCTGCTGGCCGAGACCGACACCCAGCAGGTCGGGACATTCCTGATGGGGACCGTCAAGGGAGACGTCCACGACATCGGCAAGAACCTCTGCAACATCATGCTCGAGGGCGCCGGCTTCACGGTCATCGACCTCGGCGTCAACGTGCCGCCCGAGAAGTTCATCGAGCAGATCGAGGAGCACAACCCGGACGTGGTCGGGTTCTCCGCTTTCCTGACGACGACGATGCCGATGTTCAAGGCGAACATCAACGCGCTCGAGAAGGCCGGCATCCGCGACAAGGTGATCGTGATGGTCGGTGGCGCGCCGGTCACCCAGGAGTACGCCGACGCGGTCGGCGCCGACGGGTATTCGGCCGACGCCTCGAGCGCCGTCAAGAAGGCCAAAGAGCTGATCCAGCTGAAGCGGGAGCGGGTTCCGGCGTGAACCCGGGCGTGCAACGCGCTGTCGCCCGCGCCGAGCACGCGGTCAAGGGCCCGATCTGGGGCTGCCAGATGTGCGGCCAGTGCGTGCTGCACTCGACCGGCTTGACCTGCCCGATGAACTGCCCGAAGACCTTGCGCAACGGGCCCTGCGGCGGCGTGCGCGCCGACGGTCACTGCGAGGTCAAGCCCGAGATGCGGTGCGTGTGGATGAAGGCGTACGAGCGCTCCGAGCGGCTGCCACTGTGGCGCGGGCACATCGACGATCTGCGCCCGCCGGTCGACAACTCGCTGCAGGGCACCTCGGCCTGGATCAACCTGTTGAGCGGGCGTGTCGAACCTTGAACGCAAGGTCTCGGCCGGCGAGTTCGTCGTAACGGCGGAGCTGCCCGTGATCGACGGCGGCGGCCACGACGAGGTGCTGCGTCAACTCGAGCCGATGCGCGCGTTCGTCGACGCGTTCAACGCCACCGACAACCCCTCGGCGCACGCCCACTGCTCGCCGCTCGCGGTCGCGATCAGCATGCAGCGGGCGGCGGTCGAGCCGATCATGCAGCTCACCTGCCGGGACCGCAACAGGCTCGCCTTGGAGGGTGAGCTGGTGGGTGCGGCGATGCACGGCGTGCAGAACATCTGCTGCCTGACCGGTGACGACGTGACCGCCGGCGACGAGCCTCAGGCGCGGCGCGTGTTCGATCTCGACGGCCCGCAACTGATCGCCCTGACTCAAACATTGGCGGGCGGGCACTATCTGTCGGGCCGGGCGCTCGACCCGGCGCCGCACTTCTTCGCCGGCGCGGTCGAGAACCCGGGTGCGCCGCCGTTCGAGTACCGCGTCCGGAGGGCCGCGAAGAAAGCGCAGGCCGGCGCCAGATTTCTCCAGCTGCAGATCTGTTACCGGCCCGAGTTGCTCGAGCGCTTCATGCGCGAGGCGTCCGAGTCCGGCGTCAGCGAGCGGATCGCGCTGATCCCCTCGATCTGCATCCTGCGGACGGTCGGCGGGATGCGGTTCGTGGCCAGCAGGGTGCCCGGGATCGACGTCCCACCCGCGACCGTCGCGCGTGTGGAAAACGCCGCGGACGCCGAGCACGAGTGCTTTGAGATCGCCTACGAACTCGCCTCGCACGCGCTCGCCCAACCCGGCGTCGCCGGCCTCCATTTCATCTCGTTCCGCAAGGACGCGGGCATCGCCAAGCTCTGCGCGCGCCTAGGAATTCCACCCCGAACTGAAAGAGAGCTCCATGGATACAGTGCTTCGGTCGCGGTCTAAGACCGTCACGATCGGCTCCGGGCAGCCGTTCTGCATCATCGGCGAGCGGATCAACCCAACCGGCCGCAAGAAGTTCGCCGACGAGCTGCGCGGTGGCGATCTGAGCACCGTCACCGCGGACGCGCTCGCGCAAGCTGAGGCCGGCGCGGACATGCTCGACATCAACGCCGGGATCCCGCTCGTCGACGAGCCGGAGCTGCTGAAGGCGATGCTGCGGGCCGCGCAGGACGCCGTCGATCTGCCGATCTGTATCGACTCCTCAGTGATTGAAGCCCTCGAAGCCGGGCTGTCGGTGTACGAGGGCCGGGCGCTGGTCAACTCGGTGACGGCCGAGGACGATCGGCTGCAGGAGATCCTGCCGCTGGTCGCCCGGCACGGCGCCGCCGTGGTCGCGCTCGCCAATGACGAGACCGGGATTCCCGCGACGCCGGAGGAGCGGCTCAAACACGCCCGCAAGATCGTCAGCGTCGCCGGTGACTATGGGATCGGCCCCGAGGACATCGTGATCGACCCGCTCGCGATGACCGTCGGCGCGGACACCGAAGCGGTCACGACGACGCTCGCGACGATCGCTCTGATCCGTCGCGAGCTCGGGGTCAACATGTGCCTCGGGGCGTCGAACGTCTCGTTCGGCTTGCCCCAGCGTCACGCTCTGAACGCCGGCTTCCTGCCGATGGCGATGGCCGCCGGGCTGACCAGCGCGATCATGTCGACGGCCGAGGTGTGCGTGCAGGCGGTGCGAGCATCGGATCTGCTGCTCGGCCACGACGCGTGGGGCGCGAGCTGGATCGCCGCGCACCGGGCGCGGGTCGCGCAGGAGGCGGCGGCGACCGCATGAGCGTCAAGCCGTTGAGGTCGGTGCAGCGGGACCCGGCTACGCCTGACGATGGCGCGCAGCGCGTCCGGCTGCGCTTCCTCCCGGACGGCGCCGAGGTGCGCGTTCCGAGCGGGACCCCCGTGTTCGACGCCGCCAGCTGGAACGGGATCGCGATCGACTCGACCTGCGGCGGCCACGGCACGTGCAAGAAATGCAAGGTCCGGGTCGTCTCTGGCGAGGTCCCGGTCGGCCCGCTCGATCCACGGGCGTTCACCGCTGACGAGCTCCGCGACGGCTGGCGACTCGCGTGCCGCGCGAACGCCCGGGGCGACCTCGTGATCGAGGTGCCGCCGCTGCAGACGCGCCCGAAGGCGGCGCTCGTCGGCGTCGGTCGTCACGTGATCCTGCGGCCCTCGGTGCAGAAGCGTCATCTCGTGCTCGAGGAGCCGTCGATGGAGGACCAGCGCTCCGACATCCAGCGGGTCCTCGACGGGATCGAGGACCTCGAGCCGCAGCCGTCGCTGGAGGTGCTGCGCTCGCTCGGAGGCGTCCTCCGTGCCGCGAACTTCGACGTCACCGCGGTGATCTGCGACGAGGAGCTGATCGATATCGAGCCGGGCGACACGACCGCACGCCGGTTCGCGATCGCGTTCGACCTCGGCACGACGACGGTCGTCGCGACACTGATCGACCTCGACTCGGGTCAGCCGGCCGCCGTCCGCTCGATGCTCAACCGTCAGCAGCCCTACGGCGCCGACGTGATCACCCGGATCTCGGCGACGATGATGGACGACGGGGCGCTCGCGGCGCTCCGCGAGCGGGCCCATGAAACGCTGGCCGAGCTGGTCGGCGAGGTGTGCACCGAGGGCGGTGTCGACCCGCGCGAGGTCTACGAGATCACCGTATGCGGCAACGTGACGATGATGCAGCTCGCGCTCGGGGTCGATCCCGAGCCGTTGTCGATGGCGCCGTTCGTCGTCACCACGCACACATGGCCGCCCGTGCCGGCGTCAGCGTTCGGGGTCGCCGTCCATCCGCGGGCGCCGGCGTTCGTGTTCCCGTCGCTCGGCGCTTACGTGGGCGGCGACATCGTTGCCGGGATGCTGGCGACCGGCCTGACGCGCGACCGGCGGCTGCGGCTGTTCATCGACGTCGGCACCAACAGCGAGATCGCGCTCGGCTCGAGCGAGCGCGTGGTCGCGACTGCCGCGCCCGCGGGCCCGGCGTTCGAAGCCGCACAGATCCGCTGCGGCATGCGGGCAGCCGAGGGCGCGATCGAGGGGCTGAGGATCGTCGGCGACTCGCTCGAGCTCGAGGTGATCGGCGACGTCGAGGCGGTCGGGATGTGCGGGTCGGGGCTCGTCGACGCGGTCGCCGAGCTCGTTCAATCGGGTCTGCTCGACCATTCCGGGCGCTTCATCCCAGACGAGGACGCGCTCGCCCTCCATCCGGGACTCGCCCCGCGCCTGACGAAGATCGGCGAGGAGCGAGTGTTCGTCCTGCACTGGCGCGGCGAGCACCCGGAGACATCCGTGTTCCTCTCCCAGCGCGACGTGCGCGAGCTCCAGTTCGCCAAGGCCTCGATCGCGACCGGCTGGGGGATCCTGATGCGCGAGCTCGGCGTCGAGCCCGACGAGATCACCCAGGTGCTGCTCGCCGGCAGCTTCGGCGCCTACCTGAAGCCCTTGAGCGCGGTCCGGATCGGGCTCGTGCCGAAGCTCGCCCTGCCGCGAATCGTGTCGGCTGGGAACGTCGCGGGCGAAGGCGCGAAGATCGCGGCCCTGTCGCTGCGCGAGCGGGCCGAGGCGCAGTCGATCCTCCGCGAGGTCGAGTACGTCGAGCTGTCGGGGCGCGCGGACTTCAACGACCTGTTCATCGACCAGCTCGCGTTCCCGGGATGAGCACCGCGGTCGTGGCTTGCGGAGCGCTCGCTTTTGACGTCAGGTCGATCGCACGCAGGCGGGGCTGGGATGTCGAGGTGGTGCCGGTGCCGGCGCTGCTCCACAGCCGGCCCGAGCGGATTGCGCCCGCCGTGGCGGCGCTGTGTGAGCGTTACGACACGGTGGTCGTGGCGTACGGCGACTGCGGCACGTATGGGGCGCTCGACGAGCTCGGCGTGAAGCGGCTGCAAGCCGATGACTGCTACAGCGTCTTCGGTCGCGACGAGGTGACCGAGGCGCTGGCCGAGGAGCCCGGCACGTACTTCCTGACCGACTTTCTGGCGCGGACGTTCGAGCACACGGTCGTCCGCGAGCTCGGCCTCGACCGCTACCCCGAGCTGCGCGACGACTACTTCCGTCATTACACCCGCGTGCTGTGGCTCGCCCAGCGGCCGACGCCGGCGACCCGCGCCGCGGCCGAGCGAGCGGCCGGTCGGCTCGGCCTTCCGTTGCACGTCCGCGCGGTCGGCAACGCGGGCCTCGAACGCGAGCTCGAGCGGCTGCTCGATGGCTTCGAATAAGGAGCTGATGCTCGCGGGCGAGCCGTACGACGCCCAGGATCCGGAGCTGCGCGCCGAGCGGCAACGCTGCCGCGAGTTGTGCGAGCGGTTCAACGCCGGTGAAGCGGCGATTGTTCGTGATCTGCTCGGTTCGTTCGGCGAGGCGGCTGAGATCCTCGCGCCGTTCGCCTGTGATTACGGCTGGCAGATCAGCGTCGGGGCCCGGACGTTCATCAACTACAACGCAGTGGTGCTCGATGCGGCGGCGGTGACGATCGGCGATGACGTCCAGATCGGTCCGAACGTGCAGCTGCTCACGGCGTTGCACCCGCTGGACGCCGCCGCGCGCCGTTGCGGGACCGAGACCGCACAGCCCGTCCAGATCGGCAGCGGGGTATGGCTCGCCGCCGGCGTGATCGTGTGTCCAGGCATGCGCATCGGCGAGAACACCGTCGTCGGCGCGGGCAGCGTGGTGACGTCAGATCTGCCTGCCGGCCACCTGTGCGTCGGCAATCCGTGCCGCGTCCTGCGTGAGCTCTAGCGGCCGCCTGCGCGAATCTCAGTCAGCGCGATGGTGTTCCCGTCGGGGTCGGTCACCCAGGCGGCTCTCAGCCGCCCGTTGTCGAACACGCCGCGGTCATCGGTCTTGATGCCGGGCTGGTCGTACTGCTCGAACCTCACGCCGCGGGAGGCCAACTCGTCGACGGTCGCGTCGAGGTCGTCGACGAACCAGCCCGCGACGGTCGCGCGTGAGTCGCCCGCGTTCTCGGGCGACAGATAGACGAACAGCGCCGTGCCCAGGGCGCAGGGATACCTGACCCCGCCGTCCTCCTGCACCCCCGGCGGAAGGCCAAGCTTCTGCTCGTAGAACTCCTGGGCGGCTGCCAGGTCGGAAACGGCGGCGACCGCTTCGACGCGGCCCTCGTTCAATCGCATTGGAGTCTCCTTGGTCGGGACGGTTGCGAGTCTGGCACCATGCCCCGCTCGATGGAACGCGTCGAGCGAATCACTTCGGCCTACCGCGCGGTGATGATGGTCTCAACACCGGCGGTGCGCTGGTGGGGCCGGCTCGAGGTGAGCGGGCTGGAGGTCATGCCGCTCGACGGTCCCGTGCTGCTCGCGGGCAACCACGACAGCTACTGGGATCCGATCGCCGTCGGCATCGCCGGCATGCCGCGCAGGCAGATCAGGGCGCTCGCGAAGTCGTCGCTGTGGAAGCCGGTGATCGGCAAGGTGCTCGACGGGATGGGCCAGATCCCGATCGATCGCGGCGCCGGCGACCAACATGCGCTCGACACGGCGATCGCGGAGTTGCGGGGCGGCGCGTGCATCGGAATCTTCCCCGAGGGGACGCGGTCGCTCGGTCGCGAGCTTCGCGCGCGCAGCGGAATCGGGCGGCTCGCCGAAGCCGTCCCGGAGGCACAGATCGTCTCGTGCACGGTCACCGGCACGGTCGACATTCCGAAGTTCCCGACCGACCGACCCCACGTGAGGGTTGACTTCTTCCGCCCTGCCGGTGGCGGGCTGGCGCCCGGCGAGTCGCCGGGCGATTTCGCCGCGCGGCTCACCGCCGAGATCCGCGCTCGGGCGCCGATCGCGATCGCCGGCCGAAAACGCGCGCGCCAACTCGCGAGCGCGTAAGCTGCCGCCGTATGGCCGGGCTGACCGTCTACCACCGTCGGGGCGCAGGGCGCCCGATCCGGCTGCTGTGGGCACTCGAAGAGGCGGGCGCCGACTACGAGCTCGTGATCATGGACGCCGAGGAGGGCAAGAGCGAAGCCCACCTGGCTCGCCACCCACTCGGTCGCGTCCCGGTCCTCGTCGATGAGCAGGGGCCGATGTTCGAGTCCACCGCGCTGATCTTCCATGTCGCCGAGCTGTTCCCCGATTCGGGCCTGATGCCGCCTCCCGGTACCCACGAGCGCGCGCTGGCTCAGCAATGGGCGATCTTCGCGATGACCGAGCTCGAGCCGCCGGCGATCGACTCCGCGCGCCATCGCGAGTCGAATCCCGAGCTGTCCGCCAAGGCGGGCGCTCGCGCGGCGAAGTCGGTGGCGGCGATCGAAGCTGCGTTGAGTGGATCGCCGCCGACGCTGGTCGGAGACCGGCTGACCGTCGCCGACATCGTCGCCGGCGATGTGCTGCGGATGGCCGTCAGGCGGTTCGAGCTCGTCGATCCCTCGCCCACCGTGGACGAGTACATCGACTCGCTGCTCCAGCGGCCGGCGCGGGTCCGGGCGCAGGAACTCGTTTCCTAGCGTCTCGATTCACTAGTCGATCGACTCGACAAGCAGCGTCGCGATGTCGACGACCCGGAGCTCGTCGCCGGTGCTCTGGACGCCGTCGGCGAGCATCACCGTGCAGTAGGGACAGGCGACCGCGAGCGTGCTGGCGCCGGTGCCAGCCGCCTCGCGCACGCGGTTCTCGTTGATCGCCCCCGCGCGCTCCTCCATCCACATGTGCGCGCCGCCGGCGCCGCAGCAGAACGTCTCCTTCCCCGATCGCTTCATCTCGATCGGCGCGCCGACGGCAGCGGCGAGCTCGCGGGGCGCGGCGAGCACGTCGTTGTGGCGCGCGAGGTAGCAGGAGTCGTGGTAGGTGACCTTGAGGCTGTCGTTCCGCTTGGGGGCAAGCTTCCCCTCGCCGACGAGCCGCGCGAGGAGCTCCGAGTGGTGGATCACCTCATAGCTGCCGCCGAAGTCGGGGTACTCGTTCGCGAGCGTGTTGAAGCAGTGGGGACAGTTGGCGACGATCTTCGTCACGCCAGCCTCGTTCAGCGTCGCGACGTTCTGCTCCGCGGCCGCCTGGAACACGTACTCGTTACCCATCCGGCGCGCCGGGTCGCCGGTGCACGACTCGCGCGGCCCTAGGATCGCGAAGTCGACGCCCGCCTTCTGGAGGAGCTTCGCGGTCGACTCGGCGGTCGTCCGCGCGCGCTCGTCGAACGAGGAGGCGCAGCCGACCCAGTAGAGATAGTCGGGCGCGGGGTCGCCGGGTTCGAGGATCCTGACGCCGAGGTCGGCGGCCCACTGAGCGCGCTCGGACTGCGCGCGTCCCCATGGATTCGACGCCCGCTCGACGTCGCGCAGCATCGGCTCGGCCTCCGACGGGAAGCTCGACTCGACCATGACCAGGTGGCGGCGCAGGTCGACGATGTGGTCGACGTGCTCGATCGACACGGGGCACGCCTGCACGCAGGCGCCGCAGGTGACGCAGTCCCAGACGGACTCCGCCGGGACCGCACTCGGCACCAGCGGTGTCTCCTCATCGCCGCTGAAGACCTGGTCGCGCAGGCCCATGATCACGAGCTTGGGCGACAGCGTCTTGCCGGTCGCGAACGCCGGGCAGGCGTCCTGGCAGCGGCCGCACTCAGTGCACGAGAACGTGTCGAGCACCTGCTTCCAGGTCAGGTCCGCAGCCGTGCCGGCGCCGAACCGCAAGTCGTCCTCCGATTCGCCCTCGAGCGGCTCGAATCGCAGCGGCTCGAGCCGGCCGCCCGCGCGCGTGCGCCCGAACCAGACGTTCGCGGCGGCTGTGCCGATGTGCAGGTGCTTCGAATACGGGAGGTAAACGAGGAACGTGAGGATCGTCAGCACGTGCGCCCACACGAGCACGCGCTCGAGCACCTTCGTCGCCTCGTCATGGCTGAACAGGCGCGAGAGCAGGTGTGAGGCCGGCGCGTCTGCGCGTGGCCACTCATTGAGCCCGAGCGCGATCCGCGACGCGTGCCACAGCAGCAGCGTGATCACGATCGTCGCGATCAGCGCCAGGATCAGGTCGGCTTCGGCGAGGTGGCTGCCGGCGAACCGCTGCGGCCGCTGCACCTTGCGGATGTACAGAGCGCTGAGCACGCCGACGAGCACGAGCACCGCGAACAGGTCGGTCAGGAAAGCGAACCAGCCCTGGTGGCCGAGCCAAGGGAGCGTCGAGTGCTTGTCGACGATCCCGATCATCGCGATCAGGATCGTCGGGAGCAGGACCAGAAAGCCCCAGAAGATGAACGCGTGCGTCAGCCCCGGCCCGAGCCGCTGGAGCAGCTTCCGCTGACCGAGCACGATCGTGACCTCGTTGCGCACTCGCGTCGTGCCATCTCCGGCCCGGCTGGTTGGCTGGCCAGCCAGCACGCGGCGGTAGAGCCAGATCGCGCGTCGGCTGAACAGCGCGGCGGCCACCACGATGACGGCGCCGAGCGCGACCGCGGCGACCGCAGAAGCTATGCGCCCCTCGCCTTCCGGATCTCGGCCGAGATCGCCGGCACGACCTCGTGCAGGTCGCCGATCACCCCGTAGTCGGCGCTGGCGAAGATCGACGCCTCGCCATCCGGGTTGATCGCAAGCAACTTCTTGGCGCCCTTGCAACCGGCCATGTGCTGCGTCGCGCCGCTGATTCCGCAGGCGATGTAGATCTCCGGGGAGATCTTCGTCCCCGTCTGGCCGACCTGGTCGGAGTGCGGCCGCCAGCCGGCGCTCGTCACCGCGCGCGAGCAGCCAACGGCGCCGCCGAGGAGCGCTGCAAGCTCTTCGATCACCGCGAAGCCCTCGGAGGACCCGACGCCGCGCCCGCCGCTCACGACCACGTCTGCGTCGGCCAGCGAAACGCCGGCGCTGACGGTCGGTACGCGCTCGGCCACCGTGATCGCGCCGGTGGTGTCGGCCTGCAGCATCTCGACGTCACCGATCGGCTCCGCCGCCACGACGTGCTGGGCGACCGTCAGCAGCAGCGGCGAGCCATGGACGCGGGCCTCCTCGAGCAGCGAGCCGCCCCAGCGCACGCGGGTGACCGTCGCCGGTGACCCAGGCGTGACCGCGGTGACGTTGGCGGCGAGCGGCTGGTCGAGGATCGCCGCGACGTGCGCGAGTACCTCGTTGCCGCGATCGGTGCCGGGACCGAGGACCACGTCCGCCGCGCGGTCAGCGAGTGCGCGTCCCCAGGCGGCCGGCGTGTACGCGCCGTCGATCGACACCGCTGTGACCTCTCCGAGCGTCCTCGCGAAGGCAACCGCCTGCTGGGAGAGCTCGTCGTCGCGGTCCTCGACGAACACGAGCGTCGTCATCTCACACCAAGCCCAGCTCTTGCAGCACGCCGACAACTGCGGGGGCGGCGTCCGCTCCGTTTCCGAGCACCTGCACCTGCTTGCCCGATCCGGGCGGCAGCTTCAGCCGGACCATCTCAAGCCTGCTGTCGGGTCGTGCGGGCGTCGTGGGCGTGACCGGCTTGCGCTTCGCCCGCAGCCGCCCGGGCACGGACGGGTATCGCGGCAGGTTGAGGCCCTCCTTGACGGTCACGACGGCGGGCATCGGAACCTCGTAGATGTCGCGGCCGCCCGGCACCTCCTGCTCGAGCCGGAGCGTGTCGTCCTGCACCGAGATCCCCTTGACCCCGGTGGCGCACGGCAGCCCGAGCTTATGCGCGACCCGGATCGCGACCTGGTAGTTGCCGGCGTCCGCCGATTCGTTGCCGAACATGATCAGGTCCGGCCGCTCGGTGTCGCCGTTGATCGCCTCGACGATCGCCGACGCGGTCGCCTGCGGATCCCACTCCGAGCCGTCGGTCACGAGGTGGATCGCGCGATCGACGCCGATCGCCATCATGTCGCGCAGCTGCTCCTCCGCCTCGGGCGGTCCGAGCGTGAGGACGACCGACTCTCCGCCGAGCTTCTCGACCAGCCGGACGGCCTCCTCGGCACCGCACTCCTCGTGCGGTGAGACCGTGAACCCGAGGTGGCGGGTCGAGATCGCCCGCTCGTCATCGGTCAGCACGATCTTGCCGCCGGTCAGCGGCACGCGCTTCACGCACACCAGGATGTTCATGACCTGACTCGGGAGTTGTCCGGGTCGAACACCGCGGCCGAATCGTTCGTCTGCACGGTGACGGGGTACTGCTCGCCCATGTACTGCACCCGGAGCTTGGCGCCGACGACGGCGTGCTGGGGTGGCAGATAAGTCATCAGGATGTGCTTGCCGATCGAAGGGCCGGCGCCGGCGCTGGTGACGTACGAACGTCGGCCCTTGGCGTCGGTCAGCGGCTCGCCGTCCGCGCTCAGGATCGGCTCGCCGCCGAGCATGTAGCGCTTGACCCCGGACTGCGAGGTGTGGTCGTCGACCGTCAGGGCGCACATGATCGCCGCCGGCGGATCCTCGCGATGGCCGACGTGCGCCTGCTTGCCGACGAACTCGTCGTCCTTGACCTTGCCCCACGCCATTCCAGCCTCGACGACGGTGTAGTCGGCCTCGAGCTCGGCGCCGTAAGCGCGGTAGCACTTCTCGAGCCGCCCGGTGGTCCCGTAGACCCCGATCCCGGCCGGGGCGATCCGATGCGGCGCGCCGGCCTCGGCGACGATGTCCCACAGGCGCGCGCCCTGCTCGATCGGGACGTACAGCTCCCAGCCGAGATCGCCGACGTAGGAGATCCGCGACGCGAGCACCTGCAACGGCCCGACCTCGATCGTGCGGCAGCGCGCGAACGGGAAGCCCTCGTGGCTGAGGTCGGCGGACGTCGTGCTCGACAGGATGTCTCGCGCGCGCGGGCCCCACAGCCCGAGCGTGCACCACGCGTTCGTCTGATCGTGGATCTGTACCGAGCCGTCCGCGGGGAGGTGGTCGGAGAACCACTTGTAATCCGACATCCCGTACGCGCCGCCGGTGACGACCCGGAAGACGTCGTCGTCGAGCCGCATGATCGTCAGGTCCTGCTTGAAGCCGCCGCTCGGCGTCAGGATCGGCGTGTACACGACGCGGCCGATCGGCACATCCATCTGGCGCATCGCCAGCAATTGCACGGCGTCGAGCGCGCCCGGCCCGACAACGTCGAAGATCGCGAACGCGGTCAGATCGATCATCGCGGCGCGGTCTCGCATCGCCAGGTGCTCGGCGTTGATGATCGGCGACCACCAGCGGGACTCCCACTCGGCCTCGCGTCGCGTGACCCTGTCGCCGTACTCCTCCAGCAGCGGCGCGTTGGACTCGTACCAATTCGGTCGCTCCCAGCAGGCGGTCTCGATGAAGGTGGCCTGCAGCGCGCGCTCCTGCTCGTAGAACGGCGAGCGGCGCACGCCGCGGTTTGACTCCCACTGCTCGGCCGGGTGGACGATCCCGTACATCTTGTTGAAGCCCTCGCTTGCCCTCGCCACGATGTGGGTCTTCGTGCGCTGGCATCCGTAGGCGCGCGCGATGTTCGACTCGTACACGTCGATCGCGGATTCGCCGTTGACGATCAACTCCGCGACCGTCTTGCCGGCGCCGGGCCCCTCCTTGATCCAGATCGCGGCCGCCGACCACAGTCCGCGGGTCTCGGGCGTCTCGCCGATCAGCGGCATCCCGTCGTAGGTGACCGACAGAACTCCGTTGATCGCGTACTTCACGCCGACCGTCTCATCGCCGACGATCTCGGGCATCAGCTCGAGCGCGATCTCCATCTGCGGGTCGAAGTCCTCCTGGGTGAAGGGCAGCTCGGTCGGGGTCAGCGCCGACTCCTCGATGCTCGGGATGTCGTCGGCGTCGAGCGTGATCGGGCGGTGCGCGTAGGAGCCGATCTCGAGCCCGGTTCCCTCCTGGCGCTCGTACATGTTCGTGTCCATGTCGCGCACGATCGGGAACTCGATCATCCCCTTGGCGTCGGCGAACCGGGGCGCCGGGCCGATGTCGATCATCTGGTGGACCATCGGCGTGAGCGGGATCGACGCGCCCGCCATGCGCGCGATCCGCGGGCTCCAGGCGCCGCACGCGATCACCACGCGGTCGGCCTCGATCTCGCCCTTAGTCGTCCGCACGCCCTTGACTCGCCCGTGCTCGACGTCGATCCCCAGGAGCTCGGTGTTGGCCTGGATCGTGAGGCCATGCTGGGCGGCTCGCTCGCGCATGAGCGTCGCCGCGCGCAGCGAGTCGACGACGCCGGCGCCCGGGGTGTAGAAGCCGCCCAGGATGAGCTGCTCATTGATGAACGGCACGAGCTCCTTGACCTCTTCGGGGGTCAGCAGCGAGACGGGCTCGATCCCCCAGGTCTTGGCCGAGACCACCCGGCGCGTGAGCTCCTGCATGCGCGCCTCGGTGCGCGCGATCTCGATCCCGCCGCTCTCGATGAACACGTCGAGCTCCTTGTACTGGCGCATCGACTCGAGCGTCAGCGCCGTCATCTCCTTGGAGTGGTCGACGGGGAAGATGAAGTTCGACGCGTGCCCGGTCGAGCCGCCGGGATTCGGCAGCGGTCCCTTGTCGAGCAGCGTGACGTCGCTGACCCCGAGGAGGGTCAGGTGGTAGGCGACGCTGTTGCCGACGATGCCGGCGCCGATGATCACAGTGGACACGGTCTCGTGATATATCAGATGCACGTCACGAGCGTCAACGCGGCGGGCGAGCGGTCAATATGCTCGCCCGATCACGTATTCGATCGTCGCGCGCGACCCGGCTACAGGTGAGCTCGGCGTCGCGGTCCAATCGCATTGGTTCTCGGTCGGCGCGATCGTGCCGTGGGCGCGGCCCGGCGTCGGCGCCGTGGCGACCCAGGCGAACGCCGAGATCTCGTACGGACCCAAGGCGCTGACGCTGCTGGAGGAAGGTCTCGGCGCATCCGCCGCGCTCGCGCAGCTGGTCAACGAGGACCGCGGCGCGGGCGGGCGCCAGGTCGCAGTCATGGACGCCCTCGGCCGGGTCGGAGCGCACACCGGCGACGACGCGATCCAGTACGCGGGCCACACGGTCGGCGAGGGCTACTCGTGCCAGGCGAACATGATGGTCAACGACCGCGTGTGGCCGGAGATGGCGGAGGCGTTCGAGGCCTCGACCGGGCGTCTGACCGACCGGCTGTTGGCGGCGCTCGACGCGGCCGAGGAGACCGGTGGCGACGCTCGCGGCCGGCAGTCGGCGGCGATCCTGGTCGTGCCGGCCGCGGGCGAGGCCTGGGAGACGGTTGTCTCGCTGCGGGTGGAGGACGATCCCGAGCCGCTCGTCGAGCTGCGCCGCCTCGTGGCTGTGCACGACGCATACAAGTTGGCGGGCGAGGGCGACGAGGCCGTTGGTGAAGGTCGCCACGACGATGCCGCGCGGCTGTTCGCCCGCGCCAGCGCGGTGGCGCCCGACAACCACGAGCTGCTGTTCTGGGCCGGACTCGGGAGCGCGCAGGGCGGCGATCTCGACGCCGGCGTGGCGCAGGTCCGGGCCGCGATCGAGATGCATCCCGGGTGGCGTCAGCTGCTCGAGCGCTTGACGCCCGAGGTCGCGCCGGCGGCGGCCGCCGTGCGAGGTCGGCTGGACGCCTAGATGCGCCGGATCTGCCAGGTGCGCCAGCCGCCGACGGCCGCCAAACCCAAGACGATCACCGCGACCTTCAGCGGCCGCTGGGTGCTGTGAGGCCAAGAGCTGAGGTGGATCAGCCACACGACCGCGCCGAGGATCGCGCAGCTCCCCAGACACGTGAGATCTCGGGCTCGCACTGACATCCACTGAGTTTCTCTGAGAATCGGTCGCACGCGGCCCGCGGCGGACGAATGTGCGACGCCGCGGTCCGATCACGTTCGAGCGTTTGCGCTGCCGCTACGGTGAGGCGATGGGCTCGAGCCGATCCGCGGAGCGCTCGCTGTTGGCGGCCCGCCTGGCTGCGCAGCGGCTGTCGGGTACGCCGGCCGCCGACGTCGTTGAGGCGACGCGCCACCTGCTCGCGGTGCAGGGTCAGGACCCCCGTGCCGCGCGTCTTGCGCTCCGGGCCCGCGTCGCCGGCGGGCATGCCTCGGCAGTCGACCGCGCCCTGACCGATGAGCGCTCGCTGATCATCACGTGGGTCAATCGCGGGACGTTGCACCTGATCGCCGCCGAGGACGAGCCGCTCCTGCACGCGCTGACCACGCCGCAGCTCCGCAGCAACAGCGACCGTCGGCTGAGTCAGGAGGGCGTGAGCGCGGCGGCCGCCCGCCGCGGGATCGCCGCGATTGTCAAGGCGCTCGGCGACGATGGGCCGCTCACGCGTGGCCAGCTCCGCACCGTTCTCGAGCAGGCGCGCGTGCCCACGGCGAGACAGGCGATGGTGCACGTCCTGTTCCGCGCGACGCTGGACGGGCTGATCATCCGCGGGCCGATGATCGGACGAGAGCACGCGTTCGTGCTCCGCGCCGACTGGTTGGGCGAACGTCCCAAGATCGACCGCGATCGAGCGTTGACTGAGCTCGCTCGCCGCTACCTCACCGGCCACGGGCCAGCCGACGAACGTGACCTCGCCAAGTGGGCACAGCTCTCGCTCCGCGATGCGCGTGCGGGGCTGAACGCGATCGCGTCGGAGCTCGAGTCACGACCCGGCGGGCTCGTCGATCTTCCCCGAGGCGAGCTGGTGCCGCTCCCGCCGCCACGCCTGTTAGGGCCGTTCGATCCGCTGCTGCTCGGCTGGCGTTCCCGCGGCTTCGTGCTCGACAACCCGCAGGAGGTCATCACGACGAACGGGATCATCAGGGCGATCGCGCTCGTCGGCGGACGCGCAGCGGGCAGCTGGACGATGTCACGGGGCCAGGTCGAACTCCGCTTGTGGGGCCAGCAGAGCAGAGCCACGACCGACGCCCTCAGGCGCGAAGCATCGGCCGTGGAGGCGTATCTCGCGTAAGCTGCGCGCGATGCTCGGGGAGCACAAGCACCTTCAGCACACCCTGAGAGAGCACGGCGGTGCGACCGGGACGGCGATGGTCGAGAAGGCGCAGTGCCTCGGCACGGAGTCGAGCTCGGGGTTCCATGGGTCGAGCTACGGCTACTGGTTCGCGCTCAAGGTCGCGGTGAGGGCGGACGGGGTGGAACCGTTCGAGGCGTCCTTTCGCGCGTTCGCGCACAGCTATGTGATCGAGGGCGAGACCATCCCGGTGATCTTCGATCCCGCCGATCACAAGAAGATCTGCATGGACACGGAGTCGATCGAGCGCCAACGCGACGCGCACCGTGAGGCCGCCAATCAGGAGCTGCAGAGCCGCATCGAGGCGTTCAAGGCCGTCGGCGCCGCGACCCCCGAGACGGTGATCCGCGGCTCCGAACAGGCGGATACGTTCACGGCGGCGGAGCCACAGCCGGGCGATGAGATCGAGCACCTCGAGCAGCTTGCGAAGCTGCACTCGAGCGGTGCGCTGACCGACGCCGAGTTCGCCGCAGCCAAGGCGAAGGTGCTCGGCGACGCCGCCTGAGCCGCCGGATCAGCGCGACTCGCTAGCTTGTCGGACCCGTGGCTCCGATCTTCCGCATGGTGTGCAGTCCCGCGGCGCTCGTCCGCGCACCGCGGGGGTGGGCGGTCGAGACGCTGCGCGATGGTGAAGTCGCATTCCTCGTCGACGATGGCGGGCTTGACGCGATCATGGCGGCCGCCCATACGCTGGATCTCCTCACCGTCTCGATCGTGCGAAGCGAGGAGAGCACCGCCGCGCGGGATGAGGCGGTGCTCGCATTCGCGGGGTCGTTCCCGCTTGTCTGGGTGGGCCCTCAGTTCAGCGACTCAGTCCAGCTGTGGGCACGTCAACGTGGACCGATGACACTGCTCGTCGAGGCACAAGGCCCACTTCCGGACACCGAGCGGGCCCGAATCGGCCGCTTCCTCGCGATGCTGGGGCGCCAGACCGAATAGGCGACGCGATCAGGCGTGCGGGTCGATCAGAACTCCGGGGTTGAGCGCGCCGGTCGGGTCGATGGCCGACTTAGCGCCGCGCAGCGCGACCGCGAACGGGTCGGGTCGCTGCTGGTCGTACCACGGGCGGTGGTCGCGCCCGACGGCATGGTGGTGGGTGATCGTGCCGCCGTGCTCGATCACCGCGTCCGAGCAGGCGCGCTTGATCGCCGCCCACTGCTCGAGTTCCTCGCCGCGACGCGCGGGCGCGAGGATCGTGTAGTACGGCGCCGGGCCGTCCGGGTACACATGCGTGAAGCGGCAGGTGACCGAGCCGGCGCCGCAATGCTCCTGGACCGCGGCGAGCGCCCGGCCGAGGACCGCTTCGTGGAAGGCGTCGAACCGATCCCAGGTGACCGCCGTCTCGAACGTCTCCGACAGCACGCCGATCGCGATGAACGTGTCACGCAGATACGGCGCTCGCAGAAACGCGTCGCGCCAGCTGCCGACCGCGCCGTCACCGCCACTTCCGCGGCGCTCCCACGTGCCGCCGTGGTCACCGCAGATGTCGAGCGCGATCGACATCGATTTCTCCACGTCGACGCCGGCGGATTCGAAGCCGAGCACGAGCAGCGCGCGCGAGCCGTCGCCGGTGCCCGTCACCCTGGCCTCCGCCGCGTCGATCAGGCGGCAGTTCGTCGGGTACAGCCCCGATTGCGACAGCGCACGGACGGCGCCCGCCCCGTCGGCGAAGTCCGTGAACCGGACCCCCGCCGACGCGCGGTGGGTGGGTCGCGGTCGCACTCTGACCCACGCTTCGGTGATCACCCCGAGCGTTCCCTCCGATCCGATCAGCAGCCGGTCCGGCGACACGCCGGCGCCCGACCCCGGCAGCCGCCGCGATTCCCATGGGCCGGCCGGTGTCAGCGCCCGCACCGACTCGACGAGGTCGTCGATGTGCGTGTACAGCGTCGCGAAGTGGCCGCCCGCGCGGGTCGCGATCCAACCGCCGAGCGTCGAGAACTCGAACGATTGCGGGAAGTGGCGCAGCGTCAGCCCGTGCTCTGCGAGCTGCTGCTCGAGCCGCGGCCCGAGGGCGCCCGCCTGGATCCGCGCGGCGAGCGAGATCGGATCGACCTCGAGCACGCGGTCGAGCGCCTTGAGGTCGATCGTCACGACCCCCGCGTGCGCCGCGGTGTCGGTCGCTCGGGGCTCCACCCCGCCGACGACGCTCGTGCCGCCGCCGAACGGGACTACCGCGGCGCCGGCGGCGAGTGACCATTCGAGCACCGCCTGCACCTCGGCCTCATCGCGCGGGTGGGCGACCACGTCGGGCGGGCTGTCGAAGCGACCGCGGAATGCGCGCACGATGTCGCTGTACGAGCGACCGTAGGTATGGAGCGCGCGCTCGTACGGATCGGTGTGGCAGATCTCCTGAAGCGCTGCCGGTGGCTCGAGTCGCGGCGCCGCCAGCGTCACGTCGGACAGCGCAACCGGTTGCTCGGGATCCGTGCGGCCGAATCCGAGCCGCTCGGAGATCATCGCGGCGGCGGCGCGTAGATCGGCATCGGACGGCTGCTCGTCCTCGTAACCCCAGCCCCAGTGCTTGAGCCGTCGCGCCACGACGCGCCAGCCTACCCAGGTACGGTGTATCGGTGACGATCGCACCCGGCTTGCTCGCTCGAGGCCCCTGGGCTCCGGCTCAGGTGCAGGTGCGCTGGAGGAGCGACCCGTTCGAACCGGCGGCAAGCGAGACGGAATCCGCCGACGAGGCGCTCGACGCGCTCCGCGAACGCGGCTCGCCGAGTCACGACGGGCTCGCGGCGCGGCTGGCAGGCTTCGAGGTGGTCGGCGATCGGCTCGAGCTCGAGCTGCAGCCGGCGCGCTGGGCGCTGCGGCTGAATCCACTGCGCGCATCCAACAGCCTTGCCGCGCTGTGCGTCGTGCGTGCCGCTGACGGCCGCTGGCTCGCCGGCCGACGCGCCGCCTGGCTCGCGTCGTGGGCCGGCCGCTGGGCGCTCGGCGCCGGGGGCTCCGTCGAGGTCGACGAGAACCCGATCGACACGCTCAGCCGTGAGCTGCGCGAAGAGTGGTCGGTCGACGGCGAGCGGCTGACGATTGAGGCGCTCATCTGCCTGCCGAGCACCGTCGTCCTGTTCATCGGGATGGCCTGGCTGCCCGACGGTGCGACCGTGACTCCCGACGAGGAGCACGACGAGTTCGCGTGGTGGCCGGCGGACGTGGCTGAATGGCCGGAGGAGGCCGACGAGCCTCTGCGGCGGATGGCCATGCTGCTCTCGCAGGCGTGAGCATCGTCACATTCCGCCGGCTCGAAGCGGTCTCGTTCACCCACTCGGTCGTCTACCTGTCGCTGCTGCTGTGCGCGTTCGTGCTCGGCAACCCCGAGCCCGAGACGTTCATCCTCGGGCTGTCGCACGGGCTGTTGTGGATCGGGATGTCGCTCGTGTGCATCGCGGCGGCGCGCGCGAGGATCATCCCGTTCTGGCTCGCCGTGCTGGTCGCGGTGCTCGGCGGTCTGGGACCGTTCGCGGGCTCGATCGGGTTCGTGATCGCCGATCGGCGTCGATCCCAAAACGACAACAACTAGCGTCCAACGCCACGCGTTACAGTAGGCATTCCATGGCAGTGGAAACCGGCACAGTGCAGGTGGTGATGCCCGCGATGGGCGACTCCGTCGCCGAGGGCACCGTGCTCGAGTGGCACAAGCAGGAAGGCGACTCGATCGCCGCCGATGAGACGTTGGTGGAGATCTCGACCGACAAGGTCGATGCCGAGGTTCCCTCTCCCGTCGCCGGCACCGTCGTGAAGATCCATGCCGCCGAGGGGGACACGATCGCCGTCGGGGCGCCGCTCGCGGAGATCGCGACCAACGGCGCCGGCGCTCCGGAGCCCCCGGCGACGCCGGTCTCGGGCGAGTCCGAGCCGACCACGCCGCAGGAGGCCGCTGCCGGCGCGGCCCAGGAGGCGGAAACGGTGGGCGACGGTCCGCCACCGCTCGAGGCGCCGGCACCGGCCGGCGACGGTCCGCCACCGGCCGAGGCGCCGGCACCGGCTGCGGGGGGCGAGACGATCGACATCGTCACGCCGACGGGCGGCGAGTCCGTCACCGAGGGAACGATCCTCGAGTGGTCGGTGAAGGTCGGCGACTCGGTCAAGGACGGCGACACGGTGGTCGAGATCTCGACCGACAAGGTCGACATGGAGCTTCCCGCGCCCACCAACGGCACGATCATGGAGATCCTGTTCGAGGAAGGGGCGACGGTCACGGTCGGACAGGTGATCGCGCGGATGACGACGAGCGGCGCGGCGCCGGCACGGGCAGCCGCAACGCCCAGCGCCCCGCCGGAGCCCGCCACGCCGAGCCCGCCGCCCGTTCCTGCGGTGGAGGCGGCCGATGGCGGCAACGCTTCTCCGGTGGCGCGTCGGGTCGCGGCCGATCAGGGTGTGGACCTCGGGCGCGTCGAGGGCAGCGCGCGCGGCGGGCGGATCACGAAGGCTGACGTGTTGGCGGCTGCCGGCAACGGCGCCAGCGCCAGCGCCGGCGCAAGTGCGAGTGTGGCCCCGCCGGTTGCCGCAGGCGCCCAGGTGATCAAGGGCGGTGCCGCTGCGCTCGCGCGGTACATGGACGAGAGCCGCTCGATCCCGACCGCGACGTCGTTCCGGACCCTCGCGGTGACGGTGCTCGACCAGCGCCGCAAGCAGCTCAAGGACGCCGGCAGGAAGGTCTCGTTCACGCATCTGATCGCCTACGCGATCGCGGTGGCGGCGACCGACGACATGCCGGTGATGGCGAACCACTTCGCGGAGATCGACGGCAAGCCGAACCGGATCGACGACGGCGCGTGCAACATCGGACTGGCGGTCGACGTCGAGAAGAAGGACGGCTCGCGAACGCTGATGGTGCCGGTGATTCGCGACGCAGGCCGGATGAGCTTCGCGCAGTTTCTCGACGCCTACAACGCGCTTGTCGACAAGGCGCGCACGAACTCGCTGACGGCCGATGACCTGACCGGCGGCAACGTGACGCTGACGAACCCGGGCGGGATCGGCACCGTGATGTCCGTGCCCCGGCTGATGGTCGGCCAGGGAACGATCATCGCCACCGGCTCTATCGCCTATCCCGTCGGGCTCGGCAACGTCGGCCCGATGATCGGCGCCGAGAAGGTCATGACGATGACCTCGACGTACGACCACCGGATCATCCAGGGCGCCGAATCGGGGCGCTTCCTGGCGAGGATCGAGGGCTACCTGCAGGGCGACCACGAGTTCTACGAGCGCGTGTTCAAGGATCTCGGCGTCGAACTGCCGGCGCTGCCCCCGCCGCCCTCCCCGGCCGCTGCCGCGGCGGCTGCCGCGCCCGCTCCAGGCGCCGCCCCGACGCTGGCCGCCGGCCCGCCCGACGAGGAGCTGCTGCAGGCGGTGCAGGCTGCGACCTCGCTGGTCAAGGCACATCGCACCCACGGCCACCTGGCCGCGAAGCTCGACCCGCTCGGACGCGAGTCCGAGGGCGACCCCGCGCTCGACCCCGAGCCGCTCGGTCTGACGCCGGCGCTGATGGCGAAGATCCCGGCGCGGATCCTGCGCATGTACGTCCCGGGCGCGACCCTCGCCGATGCCCTCCCGCACCTGCGCGAGACCTATTGCGGTCCGATCGCGTACGAGATCGAGCACATCGCTTCGCACGCGCAGCGCCTGTGGCTGCGCGAGGCGATCGAATCGGGCACCTTCCGCACGGGCCTGACCCACGACGAGCAGAAGGCGCTGCTCAAGCGGCTGACCGAGGTCGACGCGCTCGAGCGGTTCATGCACAAGGCCTACCTCGGTCAGAAGCAGTTCTCGGTCGAGGGGCTCGACATGACGGTGCCGATGCTCGACGAGATCATCCAGCTTTCTGCCACGCGCTCCGCGCGCGAGGTCGTGATCGGCACCGCCCACCGCGGCCGGCTGAACATCCTCGCGCACAACCTCGGCCGGCCGTACGACACGATCTTCGCTGAGTTCGAGGGCGCCTCCACGCTCGAGCCGATCACCACGATCCCGCAGGGCGGGACCGGGGACGTCAAGTACCACCACGGCGCCCAGGGCTCCTACCAGCTGCAGAGCGGCGAGTCGATCATCGTCCGGCTCGAGTCGAACCCGTCTCACCTGGAGTTCGTCGCGCCGGTCGCCGCCGGCGCCACGCGCGCCGCTCAGACCACGCGCCAGGGTCCGCACGCCCACCAGGACACCAACGCCGCGATTCCGGTGATCCTCCACGGCGACGCCGCGTTCCCCGGTCAGGGCGTGGTCGCCGAGACGTTCAACCTGCAGGCGCTCGACGGCTACACCGTCGGCGGCACGATCCACCTGATCCAGAACAACCAGGTCGGGTTCACGACCGACCCGGAGGACTCCCGCTCCACCACGTGGGCGTCCGACCTCGCGAAGGGCTTCGATGTCCCGATCATCCACGTCAACGCCGACGACGTGGCCGCCTGCATCTCGGCCGTCAGACTCGCGTTCGCGTTCCGGCAGGAGTTCGGCCACGACGTTCTGATCGATCTGATCGGCTACCGCCGCTTCGGCCACAACGAGGCCGACGAGCCGGCCTACACGCAGCCCGAGATGTACGTCGAGATCAAGAAGCATCCATCGGTGCGCGAGTTGTTCGCCAAGCAGCTGATCGATCAGGGTGTCGTCTCAGAGCAGGAGTCGACCGAGATGACCGACGCCGTGTGGGCGGTGCTGACCGACGACCATCAGAAGCTCAAGGCGCAGATCGCCGCCGCCAAGGAGCTCGAGCACGCGACCGGCGAGTACCAGCTCGACAGGACTCCGTCACCGGAGGTCAAGACGGCGGTCTCGGCCGATCGGCTGCACGTGCTCAACGAGGAGCTGCTGTCGGTGCCAGACGGGTTCACGGTCCACCCGAAGCTCATCAAGCAGCTCGAGCAGCGCCGCGATGCGCTCGGCGAGGCGGGAGGGATCTTCTGGGCGCACGCGGAGTCGCTCGCGTTCGCATCACTGCTGACCGAGGGGATCCCGATCCGGCTCACGGGGCAGGACTCCGAACGCGGCACGTTTTCCCAGCGCCACCTCGTGCTGCACGACCCGCGAACGGGCCAGGAGCACTGCGCGATGCAGCACCTGCCCGGATCGCTCGCGCCGATGGAGCTGCACAACTCGCCGCTGTCGGAGATGGCCTGTCTCGGGTTCGAGTACGGCTACTCGCAGGAGGGCCCCGAAACGCTCGTTCTGTGGGAGGCCCAGTTCGGCGACTTCGTCAACGGCGCCCAGGTGATCATCGACCAGTTCATCACTCCGGGGCTCGCGAAGTGGGGTCAGACCTCGCGGCTGACGCTGCTGCTCCCGCACGGCTACGAGGGCTCGGGTCCCGAGCACTCATCGGCGCGGCTCGAGCGCTTCCTGCAACTCGCCGCCGAGGGCAACATCCGGATCGCCAACTGCACGACGCCGGCGCAGTACTTCCATCTGCTGCGCCGCCAGGCGCGGATCGCTAAGCAGCGGCCGCTCGTGATCATGACGCCAAAGAGCCTGCTCCGCCTGCCCCAGGCGACGAGCCGGATCGAGGAACTCGCCGACGGGCGCTTCCAGCCCGTACTGCCCGACGCGAACGTCGACGCCGCCGAGGTGACGCGACTCGTTCTGTGCAGCGGAAAGATCTACTACGACCTCGCCGGTCACGACTCGCGAGCTCAGAATCCAGGGGTCGCAATCGGGCGTGTCGAGTTGCTGTACCCGTTCCCGCAGTCCGAGATCCTCGACCTTGTGGCGACGTATCCGAAGCTCACGGAGGTCGTGTGGGTGCAAGAGGAGCCTCGCAACATGGGCGCCCGCGCCTACATGTCGCCGCGGCTGCTCCAGGTGCTGCCGCCCGAGCTGCATTTCGGATACATCGGCCGGCCCGAGCGAGCCGCGTCCGGCGAGGGCTACCCGATCGCGCACGCGATGGAGCAGAACCGGATCGTGTCCACGGCGCTCAACCTCGCCGAGCCCGTGTCGCAATACCCGCGGAAGCTGCCGGGCGAGCGCTGACCGAGCGCGAGCGCACGATCCTGAACCGCGTGCGGGCGACGCCACCCGGGTTCGTGCGCAGCTATGGCGACATCTCGCCGGGCGCGCCGCGGGTCGCCGGCGCGGTGCTCAGCGGCTGCCACGATCCGACCGTTCCCTGGCATCGGATCGTGCGCGCCGACGGCTCGCTGGCCAAAGGCGCCCGTCAGCGAGCGCTGCTCGAAGCGGAGGGCGTCCCGTTCCGTGGCGAGCGCGTCGAGATGCGAGTCGCGCGACTGCCGGACGTGGTTTAGCGGTGTGGGTGCAGCGCGAGATCCGGCTCGTGCCGCGCGAGCGCGGATTCCACCTGGTAACCCGGGAGGTGCTCGGCTCGCTTCCCGAGCTCTCGCAGCTGTCGGTCGGGCTCCTCCACCTCCTGATCCGTCACACCTCCGCGTCGCTGGCGCTGAACGAGAACGCCTCCCCCGACGTCCGGCGGGACTTCGAGTCGTGGTTCAACCACGCCGTACCAGAGCGGGCGCCGTACTGGACCCACGTGCTGGAGGGCGACGACGACATGCCGGCGCACGTCAAGGCGGCGCTGCTCGGGCCCTCGCTGACGCTGCCGGTGTCCGGCGGGCGCCTCGCGCTCGGCACCTGGCAGGGGATCTACCTGTGCGAGCACCGCGATCGTGGTGGCGCCCGGTCCGTGGTGGCGACTCTGACCGGCGAGGAGTAGCCGCGCGCGATCGCCCGTCGTGTGCGCGAAAAACTGCGGCTGGTGAAGGGAGGAAGGTGCTCCGCTTCGGCCCCGCACCGGATTCCATGAGAACCGTGGTTGAGGGACACGGCATCGCACGGTAGCGACCCGGATGAGTTTCGATGAAATACGTGCGGAAACCCATCCAGGTCCGAGGGGCGAACCGCGTCCGGCCCGGAGCGAGCGTTCTACGCGAAGCCGGTGCGTCGTACGTTGCTTCACCGGCCGGCCCGGGGCACGACGCAGCCGTGGTCGCTGGTTCCTATTCATAGCGCCGTTTTTTCGGGCCACGAAGGTGCCGCTCAACTTCACATCGTGTGTGGCGAAAGTAGGAAGCCTCCGGCGCATACACCCACCCGAATACCGCTGAGCGGTCGGGTCTGCCACCCTTCGCAGATCGGATTTCGTAGAGACGGCTCGCGCCGCGACAATTCACGCCGCCACCTGACCCCCGCGCTGGGGGTTCACGACATGGCGATCGACCTCGGTACGGCGAACACGCTCGTGTACGTCGGCGGCCGGGGGATCGTCGTATCCGAGCCGTCGGTGGTCGCCTCCGACGTCAACACCGGCGAGGTGCATGCCGTCGGGACCGACGCCGAGCGGATGATCGGCCGCACGCCGGCCACGATCTCGGCGACGCGGCCGCTGCGCCACGGCGTGATCGCCGACTTCGACGTCACCGAGCAGATGCTGCGCTACTTCATCCGCAAGGTGCTCGACCGCCGTCGCGCGCATCCGCGGCTGATCGTGTGCGCCCCGTCAGGCGTGACCGAGGTCGAGAAGCGGGCCGTCGAGGAGGCATCGCTGGCGGCCGGCGCGCGCCGTGTGCATCTGATCGAAGAGCCGATCGCGGCCGCCATCGGCGCCGGGCTCGCGATCGAGGAGCCGATCGGCAGGCTGGTGGTCGACGTGGGCGGCGGAACCAGCGAGATGGCCGTGATCTCGCTCGGCGGGATTGTCCTGTTCCGGTCCGTGCGCGTCGGCGGCTACGAGATGGACGAGGCGATCACGCACTATCTGCGCAACGCGTACAAGCTCGCGATCGGCTCGACCACAGCGGAGACGATCAAGATCGCGATCGGATCCGCGATGCCGCTCCACCCCGAGGAGACCTTCCAGGTCAAGGGCCGTCATCTGCTGACGGGACTGCCGACGGCGGTCATGCTGTCGAGCGAGGAGGTCCGCGCGGCGATCAGTGCCCCGCTGCGGGAGATCCTGCAGGCGATCAGGGACACGCTCGAAGAGACCCCACCCGAGCTCTCGAGCGACATCGCGCGAGACGGGATTCTGCTCGCCGGCGGCGGAACGCTGATCCGCGGCTTCCCCGAGCTCGTCGCGATGGAGACCGGAATGCCAGTGTCTCGAGCCGATTCGCCGCTGACGTGCGTGGCGTTCGGTTCAGGTCGTGCGCTTGAAAACTTCGACTCCCTGAACGCCCTGAGCCGGCGGCGGCGGCTCGAGCCGATGCCAGACTGGCGGACCGCGTAGCGCGTAGCGCGTCCGGGATCAGTGGATCCCGACGATCCCAGCGCAGACCCAGTTGGAGGCGCCGGCGCCGCCGTTCCAGATCCGGGAGGCGATCGCGTCCTGCTCGGCCTTGCTCGCAAGGTAGGCGGCGGGTCCGCTGCCGCCGAACAGCCTCCAGGTGCTGGGGATGATCTGGTAGTAGCCCGAGGCCCCGGCGCTGTTGGGCGGCAGGTTCTGGCCGCCGGACTCGCACAGCACGATCGCGTAGGGGATCGCCCATCCGCCCGATGGGCCGAGCGCGGTCGGCGCCGGCCCCTGCAGCGCGGCTCGCGCCGCCGCTTGCTGGGCCTGGAGCCGCGAGATCGCGGCGCGGAGTTGGTGCCCGCGCTCGCGAGCGGCCGCGAGCGCCGCCGCCTGGGCAGCCCGCGCATGCTCGAGCGCGACCTGCTTGGACGACAGGAGCTCGTTCATGCCGGCGAGCGCCCGAGCGCGGAGCGCCGTCGCTGCCGTGATCGCGCGGTCGGTTGCCTCGAGCTTCGCGAATTGGTGCGCGGCGACGTCGGCCCGCGCCTTGGCGGAGCGGGTGACTCCGATCAGGGTCTGCTGCTGCTGCTCGGCGCGGTGCAGATAGTCGAGCCGATCGAGCAGGTCGCTGAACCCGCGCGCCTCGAGGACGACGGTCACGAGATCCGGTTTCGAGGCCTCATAGTTCGACAGGAGCTGGCGGGAGAGGATCATCCGCGCGCGGGCAAGTCGCGCTCGGAGGAGCGCGAGCAGCCGCTGCTCGCGGTTGAGCGCCTCCTGCGCGCTCAGGAGCTTCGCGTGGTCGGCCGCCAAGGCGGCGCGGACGTCTGCCTCACGCGACTGAACCAGCGAGATCTGGGCGCCGAGCGACGCGATCAGCCGATCGAGCGACGAGACGCTCGCCGAGAGGCTGCCGGCGCGTGCTTGCGTCGCACCGAGGCTCGAGTTGAGCTGACCGATCGACTGCTGCGCGGATGAGGTGATCGGCGTTGCCGCCGCGATCGCCAGCAGCGCGAGAGCGATCGCGATCGCGACGCCGCGCCGCAAACGGGTGCGGCGGTTCAGGGCGTCATTCTCGATCGGCCGGCGGAAGCTCATCGTGTTCGCCTGCGGGGTTAGCTGTCGGGCTCGCGGCTGTCGCGCTACGCCGCCAGCAGGCGGCGATTCGCCCCGAAAGTTGCTCGGGTCCCCCGTTCCCCTGCCGTTTAGCAGGGAATTCGGCGTGGCGAGACCTTACCAGCACCCGCTAAGGCGTGAACTTGACCGTGATCACATCCCCGTCGGCCATCACGTAGTCGCGTCCCTCGATCCGCAGCGTGCCGCGGTCGCGTGCCCCCGCGTAGCCGCCCGCGTCGACGAGCTCGGACCACGAAACGACCTCGGCGCGCACGAACCCGCGCTGGATGTCCGAGTGGATCAGCCCAGCCGCGTGCCACACCGACAGCCCGCGACGCAGGTGCCATGACTGCGCCGGCTTGTCCTCGCCGGCGGTGAAGAACGCGATCAGCTCGAGCAGCTCGAACGCGCCGCGGATCACCGCAGCGAGCGAGGACTCGCCCATCCCCAGATCGGCGCGCATCGCGGTGGCGTCTTCGTCTGCCAGCTCGCCGAGCTCTGACTCGATCCGGGCGCTGACCGCGACCGCGCCTGCGCCGACCGCGCGTGCGTGTTCGGCGACCGAGGCGGGCACCTCGACGTCGCCCTCGGAAACGTTCGCAACGAATAGGACCGGCTTGGCCGTCAGCGGAGATAGCGCAGTCAGTGCGTCAGGGGCGTCGGCGGGCGGTGGCACGGTCCGCGCGGGCCGGCCGGCTTGCAGAGCTTCGATCAGCGAACGCAGCCACGCCTCCTCGGCGAGCGACCGCCGGTCGCCGCTCTTGGCCGCCTTGGAGACGCGGTCCAGCCGGCGCTCGGCCTGTTCGAGGTCCGCGTAGATCAGCTCGGTCTCGATCGTCTCGATGTCGGCGAGCGGGTCGACGCGACCATCCGGGTGCACGACGTTGGGGTCGTCGTGGACGCGCACGACGTGCACGATCGCGTCGGTTTCGCGGATGTTCGAGAGGAACTGATTGCCGAGGCCCTCGCCCTTGTGGGCCCCGGCCACCAGGCCCGCGATGTCGTGGAAGGCGATCGTGTCGGGCACGATCTTCGAGGCGCCGATCGTGGCGGCGACGGCGTCGAGCCGCTCGTCGCTGACCGGGACGACCGCGATATTCGGCTCGATCGTCGTGAACGGGTAGTTGGCGGCCTCGGCCGTGACGCCGGTCAGCGCGCTGAACAGCGACGACTTGCCGGCGTTCGGCATTCCCACGATGCCGACCTTCATCGGCACGGGGAGGCGTCGGCGACCAGGGTCCCGAGCACGGCGCCGGCGAGCACATCCCCGGGATAGTGGACGCCGAGATACGGGCGGCTCAGCAGGAACGCGGTCGCGGCTGCGTACAGGGGCCAGGCGGGCACGAGGTCCTTGAACGTCCGAGCGGCGGCGAACGAGGTGGTCGCGTGCGCGCTCGGGAATGACAGGCTGCTGATGACCGGGCTCAGCGGTGCCAGCCCCGGGAAGTCGGGGCGGCGCCTGCGAACGGACAGCTTGACGGCGTAGTTGAGCGCGTAGGCCGCGGCGACCGTGCGCACGCCACAGATCCACTCCGCGCGGCGCCGCGGGTCAAGCGCAGCGCCGGCCACGCCGAGCGCCAACCAGCATCCGCCGTGCTCGCCGAGGCGCGAGTACGTGGCGACCGCCCGATCCGACCACGCGGCGTGGAAGTGGGTGCGCGCGAACTTCGCGCCGGCGGTGTCGAGTTCGCCGAGTCGCATTCGTCAGCACTGTACGCACACCCAAACAAAAGGAGTGGTGAGATGGGCAACTTCGTATTTGCGTACAGCGGTGGCAACGGTATGGCCACCGACCAGGCCGAGCGCGACGCCGTGATGGCGAAGTGGGGCCAGTGGTTCGGCGAGCTGGGCCCCGCGGTCGTCGACGGCGGCGCTCCGACGGGCGCGTCGAAGACGGTCGGCGAGGGCGGCTCGGTCAGCGACGGCGGCTCACGCGGCCTGACCGGTTACTCGGTCGTTTCGGCCGACACCCTCGACGCCGCGGTCGAGCTGGCCAAGGGCTGCCCGGTCCTCGAGAACGGCGGCGCGGTCGACGTTTACGAAGCGATCGCGATGTAGCGCGCGCGGGGCGCCGGGTCTGGCGGCGGCTTCAGCCTCCGAACCCGACCCGGTGCTCCTCGTGGTCGACCAGCACGTACACGACCTTGGCGAGGTCGAGCGCGGCGGTGCCGTCCTCGGAGGTCAGGTCGTGCCAGCCGCCGGCGGGGAGCGCCTGGCGGAGCTTGGTCAGCTCGGCCGGGGGGACCCGGGCTGAGAGCACCTGGCCCCCGATGAAGCCGATGTTGATCTTCTGGGGCTTTTCGTCGGCCATCAGTGACCCTCCTGCGCAGGTTGAACGATCTCGGTCAGGACACCGCCCGTGGAGGCGGGGTGGAGAAAGGCTACGCGCGAGCCGCGGATCCCGTTCCTCGGCTGCTCGTCGATCAGTCGGACCCCCGACGATCTGAGCGCGTCGAGGGTCGCGTCGACATCCGCGACGCGGTAGGCGACGTGGTGCAATCCGGGGCCGCGCTTGGTGAGAAATTTGCCGACCGCCGTGTCGGGTCCGAGGGGCGCCAGCAGCTCGATGTGGCCGTCGCCGACATCCAGCAGGACGGCGTCGACACCCTGCTCGCTGACCGTCTCCCGGTGCACGAGCGGCATCCCGAGCACGTCACGGTAGAGCGGCAGCGAGTCGTCGATGTCGTCTACGGCGATGCCGATGTGATCGATCGTGGACAGCACGCGCCGGGAGGATAGCGATGGCCATCGAGCGGCCACGCGACCCACCCTTGCACACTTTCCGGCGCGAAATCACCGCCAAACGGCGTCGCGGGCGCGGTCCGGCTCGGGGTGGATGGAGAATCGAGCCGTCGCGGCGGCCTCCTGTCGTCGCTAATCATGCGACGAATCCAGGGATGAGACGAGCAAGAAGTCCTAAGCGGCTTGAGCAGCTGACGCCGCGAGAGCACGAGATCCTCGCGAAACTGGCCACCGGGGCGAGCGCAAGTGAGATGGCCGCCGAGCTCGGGATCGCCGTGCCGACGATCAAGCGTCACCTCGCGAACATCTACCTGAAGCTCGGCTGCTCGAACAGGGTCCAGGCCAGCAACCTGTACCACCTGGGCGATCCCGCCGGCCGGCCGCCCGCCCGTCTCGAGAGCTGACTTCAGCCCCGGCGCGCCGGGCGCTCGGCCGGATGCGCGGCCGTCGCGGCCGCGATCCCGAGCTCGCCGCCGCCGCCGATCCGGCGCGGCGCGGCGCGCGGTACACCGTCCATGATCCGGTCGATGTCGGGCCGTTCGAGGACCTCGTTCGAGAGCAGCGTGCCGGCGAGCGCGTCCAGTTCGGCGCGGTGGCCGTCGATGATCGACACGGCGGCGCGATAGGCCTCGTCGGCGAGCTCCTTGACCTCCTCGTCTCGGATCCGGCGGGTCGACTCGGCGGCTCCTTCGGAGACAACACGCAGGGATGTGATCCCGGTCCCCATCGCGTAGTCGTGCACCATCGCGTGGGCGATCTCGGACACGCGCTTGAGATCGTCGGAGGCGCCGGTCGTGATCGAGCCGAACACGATCTGCTCAGCGGCGCGGCCGCCGAGCAACATCGTCATGAAGTCGATCAGCTCTTCGCGGGTCTTCAGGTAGCGATCCTCTTCGGGCAGATTCAGCGTGTAGCCGAGCGCCTTGCCCCGCGGGACGATCGAGATCCGGTGTACGCGGTCGACCGACGGCAGCAGCTCGCCGCACAGGGCATGGCCGCCCTCGTGGTAGGCGACGACGCGTTTCTCGTGGTCGGTCAGCGCGCGGCGGGACTGCATTCCCGCGACGACGCGCTCCAGGGATGCATCGAAGTCGACCATCGCCACCTGGTCCGCCTCGCGCCGCGCCGCGAAGATCGCCGCCTCGTTGCAGATGTTGGCGAGGTCGGCGCCGGTCAGTCCCGAGGTCTGTCGCGCGACGAGCGTGAGATCGACGTCGTCGGCCAGCGGCTTGTTGCGGGAGTGGACCTGGAGGATCTTTTCGCGGCCGGAGACGTCGGGCGGGGAGACGAACACCTGGCGGTCAAAGCGGCCGGGGCGAAGCAGCGCCGTGTCCAGCTTCTCGAGCAGGTTCGAGGCGGCGATCACGACGACTTCCTTGCGGGCCGTGAAGCCGTCCATCTCGACCAGCAGCTGGTTCAGCGTCTGGTCGCGCTCGCCGGAGATGTCCATGCCACGGTGACCGCCGACCGCGTCGAGCTCGTCGATGAACACGATCGCCGGCGCGTTCTTGCGCGCGATCCGAAACAGTCGCCGGATCCGGGCGGCCCCGAGGCCCGCGAACATCTCGACGAACGAGGCGGCGGACTGCGAGTAGAAGGTGGCGCCCGATTCGTGCGCGACCGCCTTTGCGAGCAGGGTCTTGCCGGTTCCAGGCGGTCCGTGGAGCAGGATCCCCTTCGGAACCTTGGCGCCGAGGTCCCGAAAACGCTTCGGGTCACGGAGGTACTCGACCACCTCGCGCAGCTCCTCCTTGGCCTCCTCGGAGCCGGCGATTTCGCTCCAGCCGATCGACGGCGACTTCTCCGGCTTGATCTCGACCGGCTTGGTCCGCGGCATGTGCCGCATCAGCATGAACACGGCCACGACCAGCAGGCCCATGAAGATGATGGGCAGCCAGGCCTGGAGCCACGAGTACACGTCGGGATAGCCGAGGAAGGCGGTGATAGTCATCGCGTCTGCCGATTCATCGGCAGACCAGCGCCGTCACTCAACCCTTTGCAAGCGCGGGTTCGGTGCGAACGCGCGTCCCACCTTGGCGCAGGGGCGCCCGTCGAGCAGCACCACGTCGGCCGTGAAGTCGTTCTCGCCGCGGATCAGAGACGACCCGACTCCGTACGCGTCGACCGGCACGCTGCCGGCTTCGAACTCCTCGATCCGCGTCGCGGTGAAGCCGCCGCTGGCGACAATCCTGACGTCGCCGAAGCCGGCGCCGTCGAGCGCGCCGCGGACCTTCTCGACCAGCCGCGGGTTGACGCCGGTCGGCGTGAAGCGGGTGGGTGGGTCCATCTCATCGTGGAGCGAGCGGTCGACGAGCTGTTCTGAGGTGTCAAGCCTCACGCCCCATAGCCGTGTGCCGAGCGCGTTGGCGACGTCGAGCGCCGCGCGGACCGAGTCGTTGTCGAAATCGACCAGCACGGTGATGTTCATCTCCGAGTGGAAGCGGTCGGCGAACGTGGCCGCGGCGGCGACCGTGTCACCGCCGTAGGCCGCGATCAGCCCGTGGGGCACCGTCCCGATCCCGCGTCCGCCCCACCACGAGGCCTGGGCGTCGGTCGAGACGCCGATCGCGCCGGCGACGTGGGCGCTCCAGCCGTCGCCGGTCTGCACGAGCCAGTGATCGTGACGAGCGGGGAAGTAGAAGATCGGCTTGCCGCGCGCGGCGCGCACGACCGCCGCGACGTTGCGCATGATCAGCGAGCGCCGCGCGAGCGTCCCCAGGTAGACGGTCTCGAGATGAGCGAACAGGCTGTAGTCGCCCGCGATCGTCATCACCGTCTCGCGTGCCGCGATGCGATCGCCTTCGCGCAGCGCGTGGACTTCCAAGGCATCCCAACCGGGGACCCAGACGCCGCCGGCGTTGCGTCCCGAGCACAGCTTCAGGATCGCGATCGCCTCGTCGATCCCGCCGAGGATCGAGTCGTGCTTCTGGAACACCTGCATCGTCACCCTCGGGTGGCGGTCCTCCGCCTCGAGCAGCGTCTTGGTGTGGACGAAGTAGGCGTCCGAGTAGTAGCCGGCGCGGATCCGGTCCACCGGCAGGCGGAAGATCGCGGGGTCCAGGCGCGCCGATACCTCCGTCGCCATCGGGTCAGCTTAACCGGAAGTGAGGTAGGGTCGCGGCCAACGTGGCTGACGGCGATTTTCCACACGCCTCGATCATCGAAGGGCTCCGTTTCACCGCCCAGGTCGCGGTCCCGAACGTGATCCAGGGCCTGTTCCGGCGCCGGCGCAAAGCGGTGGCGGTCGCGACCCAGACTCGGGCCGACCGGCTGGCCGTCTCCTTCATGGCCGGGCTGAAGCGCAGCTACGGGGACGGGCCTGTGTGGATCAGGGTCGCCAAGGATGAGGCGCTGCTGCTGCTCGGCCCGGACCCGATCCGCCGCGCCCTCGCCGGCTCGCCCGACCCATTCGCCTCCGACCCCGAGCCGAAGAAGAGCGGCATGGAGCACTTCCAGCCGCACGCGCTGACGATCTCCCGCAACCCGGAGTGGGCGGACCGGCGCAAGTTCACCGACGCCGCGCTGGGGTCGGGCATGCAGAAGCTCTCGGAGCGGTTCACCGCGGTGTGCGACGAAGAGGCCGAAAGGCTGCCGTCACAGCTGGACTGGGACGCGTGGAACAAGTCGGTGCGGCGCGCGACCCGTCGGATCATTCTCGGCGACAGCGCCGGTGACGACGACCGCCTGTCGGAGTGGCTCGGCGACCTGATGGACAAGAGCAACCCGCCCGGGAAGGGATCGCCGAAGCTCTACCAGGAGTTCGTCGCGGCGGTTGGGCGGTACGTCGAAGCGGCCGAGGAGGACAGCCTCGCGAGCATGTTCGCCGACGCGCCGCAGAGCGACGTCACCGACCCGACAGGGCAGGTGATCCACTGGCTGTTCGCGCTCGGTGACACGCTCGCGATCAACGCGCTGCGGTGCCTTGCGCTGCTCGCCTCGCACGACACCGAACGTGCGGCGGCGCTCGTGGAGCTCGACGGCGGCAACGCGGCCCGGTTCGACGCCTGCCTGCAGGAGGCGATGCGGCTGTGGCCGACGACGCCGATGCTGTCTCGCGTGACGACCAGCGCGGTCGACTGGGACGGCGTCAGCGTCCCGGCCGGCACGCAGGTGCTGATCGTCAACACGTTCAACCACCGCGACCGCACGCGGCACGAGTTCGCCGACCGGTTCGCGCCCGATGCGTGGCTGACCGGTGGCGCGGCGGACGACTGGAGCTTCAACCACTTCAGCCACGGCCCGCAGGGCTGCCCGGGCGTCGAGCTCTCGCTGCTCGTCGGCCGGACGATGCTGGCGGCGGTGCTGCGGGCGCACACCGTCAGGCTGTCGGCGCCGCAGCTCGATTCGGCCAAGACGCTGCCGTACTCGCTCGACTACTTCGGCCTGAAGTTCGAGCTTGCACGCGCTGATAAGGTCGGCTGACGATGCTCCGCATCCCGCCTCTCATCTGACTGAACCCGCCGCTGCCGCCGCCCGCTGAGGGTCTTCGCGGCTGCCCAGTCGTCCTGTGGTCCCGTCGTCTCGAGAGTGTGCTGTGAGCTCGTATCTGCGCGTCCTGCGCCACCAGAATTTCCGGTATCTGTTCCTCGGTCAAGCCGCCAGCACGGTCGGCGACCGCCTGGTCGTGGTCGCGCTGGCGCTGTTCATCACACGGCGGACGGGGTCGGTCACCGACCTGTCGCTCGTGCTCGCGGCGCAGTCGCTGCCGCTGATCGCGCTGCTGCTGTTCGGCGGCGTGTGGGCCGACCGGCTACCGCGCCACCGGATCATGGTCGCCACCGACGCGACCCGGGCGGCGCTGCACGCCACGCTCGCGGTGCTGATCGTCACCGACGCCGTACGCATCTGGCAGATCATCGTGATCGAGGCGATCTTCGGCGCCGCGCAGGCTTTCTTCCAGCCCGCGTACACGGGGCTGGTCCCGCAGACGGTGCCCGAACCCGAGATCCAGGACGCGCGCGCGCTGACCGAGTCGATGTCGAACGTCGCGTTTCTGGTCGGCCCGGCGCTCGCGACCGTGCTGGTGCTCGGGGTCGGCGCCTGGGAGGCGTTCGCGCTCGACGCCGCGACGTTCGTGCTCAGCGCGGCACTGCTGCTCCGTGTCGAGCCGCGGGTGCGCGGCGAGGCGGCGGCGCCCGAGCCCTTGCTGGCCGAGCTGCGCGCCGGGTGGCGCGAGGTTCGCTCGCGCGCCTGGGTGTGGGTCACGATTGTCACCTTCGCCGGCGCCGTGATGTGCGTCTTCGCGCAGTGGTACGCGCTCGGGCCGGTGATCGCGCGCGACGCATACGGAGGCGCGGGCGTATTCGGTGTGCTCGAGAGCGTCGCCGGCGCCGGCGCGGTCTGCGGAGCCCTGATCGCGCTCCGCTGGCAACCGGAGCGCCCGTTGCGGACCGGCATGGTCCTGCTGCTCGCATGGCCGGCGATGGCCGGCGCGTTCGCGCTCGCCGCGCCGCTCGCGCTCGTGGTCGTGCTCGCGTTCGCGACCGGGCTCGGCTTCTCGCTGGTGATGATCTGGTGGGAGACCGCGCTCGCGCGCCAGATCCCGGCGGGATTGCTGTCGCGCGTGAGCGCGTACGACTGGATGGGGTCGCTGGCGCTGCTGCCTGTCGGCTACCTGATCGCGGGGCCGCTGGCGAACGCGCTCGGGCCGCGTACGGTGCTCGGCGTCGGCAGCGCGATCGGGTTCGGGCTGCTGCTGCTCGCGCTCGTCCCGCGGTCGACGCGCGAGCTCCGCGGCGATCCGGCGCTAACCCAGCAGCTCGCGCGCGAGGTCCGCGTAGAAGCTCGCGGCAAAGCCTAGGTCGCGCACGTCGATCCGCTCGTCGGCGTTGTGGACCAGCGGCGCCGCCTCGAGCAGCGTCTGGTGGCGCTGTGGGAAGAAGCCGTAGGCGACACAGTCCGGGAACGCGTCGCGGAACCACCGCGAGTCCGAGAAGCCGGGGAGGATCACTGGCACGGTCTCCGCGCCCGGGTCGTTGCTCTCGATCCAGCCGTCGATTGCCTCGCGCAGCCGCGAGGACACCGGCGACTCGTTGCCGACGACCGTCTCGGTGAACTCGATCTCAATCTGGTCAGCGTCGTCGCCGAGCACGTGCGCGATCCGCCGGCGGGCGGCGTCCTCTCCGAGGCCCGGCGGGACACGGCAGTCGACTTTGAGGTACGCCCGCGACGGGATCACGTTGACCTTGTCGGATGCGTGGGCCATCGTCGGGGCGAGCGTGACGCCGAGCATCGGTTCGATCAGCGTCAGTAGGGCCGGCGCCGTCGCGGCGATTCGGTGCAGGGCGGCCCCGGGGTCGGCCGGGTCCTCGCCCAGCCCCCGCAACAGCGCTGCCGGTCCGTCGGTCAGCTCGAACGACGGCTCCTGGACGGCGAGTCGCTGGAGCACCGGCGCGAGCTTCAGCAGCGCGTTGTCACCGGTCTTCGGCAGCGACGCGTGACCCGCGGCGCCGATAGCGGTCAACTTGAAGCGGAAGATCCCCTTCTCGGCGCAGCACACGCCGTAGCGGCG
Source organism: uncultured Solirubrobacteraceae bacterium (assembly GCA_963712675.1). Taxonomy (GTDB): domain Bacteria; phylum Actinomycetota; class Thermoleophilia; order Solirubrobacterales; family Solirubrobacteraceae; genus Palsa-465. The sequence continues at coordinate 108,139 of CAVQJF010000002.1, read as the reverse complement.
CTGGCCCGCGTACTCGAACACCTCGCCGCCGCCCTCATTGAGCAGCATGTCGCAGCGGACCTTGTCGGGATGGTTCTCGCACAACCAACGCGCGCCGACGTCCCCGCCGGTCTCTTCGTCGGCGACGAACACGAGCTTCAACGAGCCGCGCTGCGGGCGCCAGCCACCACGCGCGAGCGTGGCTCCCGCAACCGCCTCGGCTGCCACCTGCGACTTCATGTCGATCGCGCCCCGGCCCCACAGGAACCCGTCCTCGACGTCGCCGGACCAGGGGTCGTGCTGCCATTCGGACGGATCCGCGAGCACCGTGTCGACGTGTCCGAGATAGACGAGCGTCGGTCCACCACCGTTCGCCGCTCCGAGGGTCGCGATCAGATTGGGACGCTCCTCTGTGAGGCCGAGGATCTCGGTCTCGAACCCGGCCTCGCTCAGATAGCCGGTGAGGTACTCGATCGCCGCACGCTCGTTGCCGGGCGGGTTGACCGTGTTGAAGCGCACGAGCCGCTGCAGCACCTCGGTCGTCTCGCGCTCGAGCTCCATCCCGAGGTCAATCTACCGGCGCAGCGCATCGACCGCGGTCAGTGCGCCCAACACTGCGATCGCGAGGCCGGCCACGGCGAGCGCGTGCAATCCGCTCCCGAGCCAGCCGAGCGCCACGAGTGCGACGGCGGCGACGAGCTTCAACGGCTCGGAGTCGGCGCGCATCCGCAGCCGGACCGCGACGAGCCCGACGAGGTAGAGCGCGATCCCCCCGCACAGAGCCAGGCGCCCGGCGGCGTCAAGCGGCCCGGATCCGGCGTGCACGAGCTGCCGTGCGCCGACGGCGAAGATGATGATCCCCGCCACCAGCAGCAGGTGGATGTAGCTGTACGCGTCGGCCGCCGCGAGCACGGGATCGTCGTGCTCGCGCAGCTTCTGCGCCGCGGTCTCGGCGAGCTCGTCGAAGTACGCCCACCACAGTGCCACGGTGAGCATCAGGCACAGCGTCACGCCGGTCACGCGGCTGACGTTGAGCGGCTTTCCTCCGGTGCCGATCGCGATGATCGACTCGCCCAGGCAGATCAGCACGAACAGGCTGTAGCGCTCGGAGAAGTGCGCGACAGCGACGCGCTGAAGTCCGCGCAGCCGCTCGCGCGTCAGCCACGCCGGTCCTGCGTAGTCGATCGCCAACGCCGCGGCCCAAACGCCCGCGCGGGCGCCATCGTGGAGGAACGCGCCTACGAACAGCAGCGCCATGCCGATCGTCACCGTGATCGCGAACCCGACGATCGAGCTCCACGATGCGTTCCCCCTCCGCGATGCGTCGGCGTACAACCCCAGATGCAGGAATCTGACGGCGGCGTACGTCGCGACGAACAGCAGCGCTTGATGCGCCTCGAACGCGCGTGGCAGCGCCAGCCCGGTGACGAAGATGAATCCCATCCCGGCGAGCAGCGACAGGCGGACCGGTCGGGAGCTGGCCTCCTCGGCATTCACCGCCCACACGAACGCCGACCAAGCCCACCAGACGAGCGCCAGCGCGACCATCGCCTCGCCGAACCCGCCCCACGTCAGGTGGCTGCGCAGGAGCGTCGTCACCTGGGTGATCGCGAACACGAACACGAGGTCCCACAGCAGCTCGATCGGGCTGACGCGCCGCTCCTCCGCCTCTGCGGACACGGCCGAAGCTCGCAGCCTCTCCTCGTCGCCCGATACGGCCGAAGCTCGCCGCTCCTCCTCATCTACGGACACGGCTGAAGCGTAGGATGCCGCCGTGGCCGACGACCTCGCCCTGGCGCTCGAGCTCGCCGACCTCGCGGACGAGATCACGCTCGGACGGTTCCGGGCGGTCGATCTGGTCGTAGAGACGAAGCCCGACCTGACGCCGGTGACCGAGGCCGATCGGGCGGTCGAAGAGGCGCTCCGGGCACGGCTCGCGGTGGCGCGTCCGGACGATGGGGTCGTCGGTGAGGAGTTCGGCGTCGCGGACGGGGCCGCGCACGGCACTGCCGGCGGCCGGCGGTGGATCATCGACCCGATCGACGGCACCAAGAGCTACGTTCGCGGCGTCCCGACCTGGGCGACGCTGCTGGCCCTCGAAGAGGGAGGCGAGGTGACCGTCGGAGTCGTATCGGCGCCGGAGGTGAACCGGCGCTGGTGGGCCCGGCGAGGCGACGGAGCGTGGCTCGATGACGGCCTGGCGGGCGCCCCGCGCCGGATCGCGGTCTCGGCGGTGCGCGAGCTGTCCGACGCCCACCTGTCGTTCGGCGGGCTCGAGGACTGGAGCACGATCGGTCGTCTCGACGTGCTGCTCGAGCTCGGTCAGGCCTGCTGGCGCACGCGGGGCCTGGGCGATCTGTGGTCGTACATGCTGGTCGCGGAGGGCGCGGTCGAGATCGGGCTGGACCCCGTCGTCTCCATCTGGGATCTGGCGGCGCCAAAGGTGATCGTCGAGGAGGCCGGGGGGCGGTTCACCGACTTCGGGGGCGTAGCGCGGGCCGATGGCGGGAGCGGGCTGGCGACGAACGGGCTCGTGCACGAGGCCGTGTTGGCGATCGTCGGGAAGTAGGTAGTATCATCGTTCGAGATGCATCGAACTGTCGTCCGATGAGGGTCATTTCGCATCCGGTAAGGGAGCAGCTGAGCCTTCCGGGCGTGCTCCATGCGCTCAGCGACCCCGTCCGTCTGGGAATCGTCGAATCGCTTCGGCATGGGGACGAGCGGTCCTGCGGCGCGCTCGACGTCCCGGTCTCCAAGTCGACGCTGAGCCACCACCTGAAGGTGTTGCGCGATGCCGGCTTGACGCAGACCCGGGCGGAGGGCGTGCACCGGTTCGTTTCGCTGCGACGCGGGGACATCGAGGACCTGTTCCCTGGACTGCTCGATTGCGTGCTCGCGCACTCGGCGCGACCCCCCGGACGCCCGGTCATCCGCGGCCTGTAACGGCGCCCGCGCGCACCGCGCGCAGGCCTTGACCAAACACCCGTTCGGGCGTATAATTCGATCATCATCAAACTAGCGAACAATGGAGTAGCACTGAATACCGTTAAGAAGCAGGAGCGTGTTCGTGGAGAACACGCCGACCGTCCGAGCAGGAAGCCGGCTGCGCAGGGCGCTGAGCGTCAGCGCCGCAGGCGAAACCGCACGGAGGGCGTCGAGCGCGAGCTTCGGGCTCGTGACGCAGCGACCGCCGCTGACGGCTCGCTCGACACGCTTGACCTGTTCTTCCGGAAGGCGCGTACGCACGCGCTGCTGACGGCAGCCGAGGAGATCGAGCTGGCGAAGCGGATCGAGCGCGGCGACCTCGAGGCGAAGAACAGGATGATCAACGCAAACCTGAGGTTGGTCGTGTCGCAGGCCCGCCGATACCAGGGCCACGGGCTGGCGCTCGAGGATCTGGTCCAGGAGGGCATGCTCGGCCTGATCCGGGCGGTGGAGAAGTTCGACTGGCGACGCGGCTTCAAGTTCTCGACCTACGGGACCTTGTGGATCCGCCAGGCGATCCAGCGCGGGCTGCAGAACCACGGCCGGACGATCCGGCTGCCGGTGCACGTCGCCCAGCGCGAGGTCAAGGTCAACAAGGTGACGGCGGAGCTGAGCGTCAAGCTCGGACGCGATCCGACAGATGAGGAGATCGCCGCAGTGGCGGAGCTCCCGGTCGAGCAGGTGTCCGAGATCCGCGAGCTCAGCCGGATACTGCCGAGCCTCGATCAGCCCGTCGGTGACGACGGTGAGACGGCGTTCGGCGACCTGTTGCCGAGCGACCGGCCCGGGCCGGACGACGAGGTGGCCGACATGTTCCGCGACCGGCAGGTTGCGGATGTCGTGGCGCGGCTGCCCGAGAACGAGCGAAAGGTGATCGAGCTGCGCTTCGGTCTTTCCGGCGATGAGCCGCGGACCGTGCGTCAGACGGGCACCGAGCTCGGGATCACGCCGTCGAAGGCGTCGGAGCTCGAGGAGCTCGCGCTCCGCCGGCTCGCCCACAGCGGCGAGCTCGAAGCACTCCGCGAAGCGGCGTAATACTGCAGCAAATGGATCGGCTGTTCGGCTCAGAGCCGGTGCCGGCGGGTCGCCCAAGCGGCGAGGCGCCGGCGCCCGGCGCGCCGCTCGCCACGAGGATGCGCCCGCGGACGCTCGACGAGTTCGCCGGGCAGGAGCGGCTGCTGGCCTCCGGGTCGGCGCTGCGCCGCGCGATCGAGGAGGGAAATCCCCATTCGATGATCCTGCACGGGCCGCCGGGCTCGGGGAAGACGACGCTGGCCCGGATCGTCGCGGAGGCGTCGGACGCGGCGTTCGAGGAAGAGAGCGCGGTGGCGGCGGGCCGGGCCGAGGTCCGGGCCGTGATCGAGCGCGCCCGCGAACGCCTGCGGACGTCCGGCAACCGGACGATCTTCTTCCTTGACGAGATCCACCGCTTCAACAAGGCACAGCAGGACGCGCTGCTGCCGGCGGTCGAGGAAGGGCTCGTGACGCTGATCGGTGCCACGACCGAGAACCCGTACTTCGAGGTCAACTCCGCGCTGCTGTCGCGGACGCGCGTGTATGAGCTCGACGCGCTCGGGCCGACGCAGATCCGGACGCTGCTCGACCGGGCGCTCGAGCGCGGCGAGGTCGGGCCGGCCGAGCCGGCAGCACTCGAGTTCCTTGCCGAGCGCTCGGGCGGGGATGCGCGGACCGCATTGAACGCGCTCGAGCTGGCCTCCGAGACCGCAGGTCCCGACGCCATTGCGACGCTCGCCCACGCCGAGGACGCCCTGCAGCGCCGCGCGCTGCTGTACGACCGCCAGGCCGATCGGCACTACGACACGATCTCGGCCTGGATCAAGGCGACGCGCGGCTCGGACCCGGACGCGTCGCTCTACTACCTGGCGGTGATGCTGGAGGGCGGCGAGGATCCACGTTTCATCGTTCGCCGGATGGTCGTGCTCGCGTCCGAGGACATCGGCAACGCGGATCCGCAGGCGCTGAGCGTCGCCACGGCGGCGGCGGCGGCGGTCGAGCACGTGGGACTCCCCGAGTGCCAGTTTGCTCTCGCGCAGGCCGCGATCTACCTGTCGCTGGCGCCGAAGTCGGACGCGGCCAAGCGCGCGGTGTTCGCAGCACGCGAGCAGATCCGGGATCACGGCGCCGACGCGCCGCCGGCTCACCTGCGATCGAGCACCCGTAGCGACGGCGATTACGACAATCCGCACAAGCGCCCGGGCCACATCTCGCCCCAGGAACTGCTCCCGGATCCGGCGATCGGGGTGCGGTTCTACACGCCCGACGATGCCGAGGCGGCGCTGCGCGACAAGCTCGAGCAGATCCGGCGTGCCCGCGGACGCGCTTGAGCGGCCATCCTTATAAGCCGGCTAACCGCACTCATTAGCCTGTAGGGATGGCGTCGAACTTCGATCCCGGGGCGCTTATGTCCCGCTCATATCCCCTTCCGCGCGGCCCTCGAGTGCGGTTGCGGCTGGCGCGATCCCGCGACCTGCCGAGCGTTCGCGCGCTGCTCGAGCGCGTCGGAGTGGACGGGCCGGACTTTCAGGCGGCACGCCTCGTCCGCGCCGATCCGCGTCATCGGCTCGTGATCTGCGCGACGGGCCTGATCGGATCGACCGAGACGGTGGTCGGGGTCGGCGAGATCGAGCTCGGACCCGATCCGGTGGGCGCCCGGCCGATCGCGTACGTCGACGATGAGCTCACCGAGGGCCTGGCCGAGTTGTTGAGCAACGCCCTGCTCGGAAGGGTCAGGGCGCGCGCGGCATAGCGGGTAGTCTCCGCCACCGTGGAGGCCGGCACGGTCACGGGTCAGCTCGAGTCGTTCAACCCCGCCAACGGAGCGCGAATCGGTGCCGTTCCGACGACGCCGCCAGAGGTCGTGCAAACGATCGTCGACGAGGTGGCGCAGGTGCAACCCTTCTGGGCGCAGCTGACGCTGCTCGGGCGCGCGCGGTATCTGGAACGGGCCGCGCAGGTGTTGATCGACGAGGCCGACGATGTCCGCGACCTGATCGTCCGCGAGCAGGGCAAGTCTCGCAACGAGGCGTTCTCGATGGAGATCCTGCCGACGATCGACGCGCTGCGGTGGATCGCGCGCGCCGGCCAGGAGATCCTGGCCGACGAGAAGATCCCGATGTCGCAGATCTTCCTGAGGACGAAGAGCTCGGCGTTCACGTACGAGCCGCTCGGGGTGATCGCGGTCATCGCGCCGTGGAACTACCCGTGGAGCATCCCGTTCGGGGAGGTCGCGATCGCGTTGATGGCCGGCAACGGCGTGGTTTTGAAGCCCGCCTCGTTGACGCCGCTGATCGGCGAGCGGATCGTGCGCGTATTCGAACGCGCGGGGGTGCCGGAGGGGCTCGTGCGAGTGGTGCACGGTCCGGGCACCGGTCCGGCGCTCGTCTCCTCGAGCGTGGCCAAGGTGTTCTTCACGGGCTCGGTCGAGGTCGGTCGAGGCGTCGGTGAGGCGTGCGCTCGTCAGCTCAAGGGATCGGTGCTCGAGCTCGGCGGCAAGGACCCGATGATCGTTCTCCCCGACGCCGATGTGGAGCACGCGGTCGCCGGCGCGCTGTGGGGCGGGTTCGCCAACGCCGGCCAGACGTGCTCGGGGATCGAGCGCGTGTACGTGATGCGCGAGGTTGCCGAGCGCTTCATCTCGGAAGTGGTCGCCGGGGCGCAGCGGCTGCGCGTGGGCGATCCGCTGTCATGGGACACCGAGGTCGGCCCGATGGTCTCCGAGGAGCAGTTCTCCGCGGTCCGCTCGCTCGTCGACGATGCGGTCGCCGCCGGCGCTTCGATGCGATGCGGCGGGGCGGTGTCGGTCGACGGGTTCGAGCGGGCGTCGTTCTATGCGCCGACCGTGCTGACCGGCGTCACGCACGAGATGAGGATCATGCGCGAGGAGATCTTCGGTCCGGTGCTGCCGATCGTGATCGTCGACTCCGAGGACGAGGCGGTGGGGCTGGCGAACGACTGCTCCTTTGGGCTCGGCGCCTCGGTCTGGACGTCCGATCGCAGCAAGGGGGAGCGGTTCGCGCGCGAGATCGACGCCGGCATGGTGTGGATCAACGACCACATGTTCAGCCACGGCGCGTGCCAGTGCTCGTGGGGCGGCGTCAAGGACTCGGGCCTCGGGCGCACGCACTCCAAGTTCGGCCTGTACGAATGCGTCAACGTCAAGCTTCGGGTCTGGGAGCCATCGGCGATCCGCGACCCGTGGTGGCACCCGTACGACGAGACGCTCGGCCGCGCGTTACGACAGACGGCCACGATCCTGTACGGGCGTCCGTCGATCCGGGCCGGGGCGCTGAAGGCCGGCGCGGCGCCGCTGCTGAAGCTCGGGATGCGACTGGCCCGCGACGCCGTCCGGCGCTAGGCCGCCGCCGCACGGCCGGCGCGTTCGTCGAGGATGGGCATCAGGTCGGCGTGGACCGCCCATGGGTCGTCGAGTTGCTCGTACGTGTAGCGGATCGGGAAGTACCCGAGGCCGCGGAGGATCTGGTCTTGGTTCAGGTCCCGTCTGCGCTGAGCCCAGGTGTTGTGGTTGCCCTCCCCGTCGCATTGGACGATCACCATCTGATCGGGCCATACGGCATCGGGGGTGATGCCTGCGATCTTCACGTTCATTTCGGGGAGCGGGATGTCGGTCAACTCGCAGACGTAGATGAGCTTGATCTCGAACAGGCTGCGGGCGCGCGCGAGGAGCGGCTGGTGGGTCCTGAGCGCTTCGTCAAGGACCGCGCTACCGGGACGCCGCGACCGCGGAGCCGCTGCAGGGCATGCACGTTCAGGCGACGCATGAAGTCCAGCTGCGCGAGCACGAACCGGACCAGCTGCAGGTCCCCGGTGCTGGCGGCGATGTCAAGCACGATCTGCTCACGCGGCACGGTCGGGATGCCGTGGTAGATGGCGCGCTTGGCGTCCCGCCGATCACGGACTACGATCTCTCGCCCCAGCCGGTTCAGCTCGTGATCGGCTGCGAGCGACCGACAACGCCGCGGAGTGGAGACCTCGATCGCCTGCTGGGTGCGCCATTTCACCAGCCCGCGCCATAGGCCAGCCGTGAGCCCCGTGAGGGCCGCGCCCGGGCCCGCGTACAACACCGCACTGAAGAGGTCAGACTCCTCGGTGCGTCCCGGGTGCCCGACCGCAAAGACATGGGGCAACTCCAGGAACAACTGCCCGTTCCTGGTCCAATCCGAGACCGTTTGCCTCGGAACATCGAGCCGCCGCAATTGCGCGCCAGCGACCCTGCCCCCCTGATTCGCCGCCACCCGCGCCACGCGAACTCTGGCGCTGGCGTCCGGATATGCATGACGCGGGAGCCAAAGTTCGGACACTCAACCCATAGTCACGCTCAGCGTGTAACGGAACAAGACGTAAACGTGTCACTTCTGTGCCACGATCTCGAGGCGGTTGCGCCAGGGGTCGTCTACATAGAAGCGCCGCACGGCCAGTAGCTCAGCGTCCCACCGCACCGGGTGGCCGGCGGCCTCGAGCCGCGCCGCGAGCGCGTCGAGATCGGTGGTGGCGAACGCCGGATGCGCCTTGCGCGCCGGCGCGTGTGGCTGCTCCACGCCAATGTGGAGCTGCTGTGAGGTGCCCACCGCGAACCACACGCCGCCGCGGGCCGCGAGCGCGGGTGGCTTGTCCAACTCAGCGAGTCCAAGCAGGGCGCCGTAGAAGGCGCGGGCGGATGGCTCGCACCCGGGTGGCGCGGCGATCTGGACGTGGTCGATCGAGATCAGAGGCACGCTGGCTAACCTTGTACAGGCTATGCCCGCCCAGGCCTACACCGGCAAGGAGTGTGTCTGCCAGCTGCGGCTCGGCATCTGCGACCAGTCGTGCGTCAAGGGCATGCTGGAGACGCCGTTCTACATCGCCTGCCTGCGACTGACCGGACGGCGCTGCGTGGTCGTCGGCGGTGGCGACGTCGGGCTCGAGAAGGTCGAGGGCCTGCTCGCGTGCGACGGTGACGTGACGGTGATCGCGCCCGAGGCGCACCCGGAGCTGGCGCAGCTCGCGCTCGAGGGCTCGATCGCCTGGGAGCGGCGGGAATACGCGCCGGAGGACCTCGACGGGGCGCTGATCGCGATCGCCGCGACCAACGACACGGACATCAACATCCGCGTGTTCGAGGACGCCGAGCGGCGCGCGATGCTCGTCAACGTCGTCGATGTGCCGCCGCTGTGCAACTTCATCCTGCCGGCGATCGTCCGCACGGGGCCGCTCGCGGTCGCGATCTCGACCGCCGGCGCCTCGCCGGCGCTCGCCAAGCGGATGAAGCGCGAGATCGGCGAGCTGTTCGGCGAGCCGTACGCGATGCTGGCGGTACTGCTCAACGACGCCCGCGGATGGGCGAAGGCGACCCTTCCCACCTACCAGGATCGCAAGGAGTTCTTCGAGTCGATCGTCAACGGCGATCCGGACCCGATCGAGCTGTTGCGCGCCGGCGACGCGGCCGCGGTCCGCGACCTGATTGCGGCAGCGCAGCGGACGGCCGCGCCCGCGTGAGCGATACGGAGCTGACGCACCTGGACGAGGCCGGCCAGGCTCGGATGGTGGACGTGGGAGCGAAGCCGGTGAGCGAACGCCGCGCCGTGGCGCGGGCGATCGTGCGGGTGTCGCCGGAGACCGCCCGCGTTGTCCTCGCCGGCGACGCGCCGAAGGGCGATGTCCTCGGCACCGCCCGGATCGCAGGAATCCAGGCCGGCAAGCGGACCGCCGACCTGATCCCGCTGTGTCATCCGCTGCCGCTGTCGTTCGTCGGCGTCGACGCGTCGGTGGACCCCGACGCAGGCGAGATCACGCTAACCGCCGAGGCTCGCACGGTCGGCCAGACCGGCGTGGAGATGGAGGCGCTGACGGCCGCGTCCGTCGCTGCGCTGACCGTCTACGACATGGTCAAGGGGATCGAGCGTGGTGCCGAGATCGCGTCGGTTGTGCTGACCGAGAAGTCCGGCGGGCGCTCGGGAGAGTGGCGGCGGGACTAGGCTGAGGGGCCCGCCGCGGCCCGGCCGAGCCTATGCTGTCGCGCCCATGGAGGCTGTGATCATCACCGTGTCGACCTCTGTCGCCGCGGGGACGACGGAGGACACGTCCGGCGCCGCGCTGGCCGAGCGCGCGGCCGCCGCCGGCGCGGAGGTCGTGGCGCAAGAGGTGGTCACCGATGACCAGGCCGCGATCGTGACCGTGCTGCGCAGGCACGTCGCGGCCGGCGTGGCGCTGATCTTCACGACCGGGGGGACGGGGTTCACGCCCGACGACGTCACCCCGGAGGCCACGCGCGCGGTGATCGATCGCGAGGCGCCGGGATATGCGGAGGCGATGCGGGCCGAATCGCTGAAGCACACGCCGCTTGGGATCCTCACGCGCGGCGTGTCCGGGATCGCCGGCCGGACGCTGATCGTCAACTTCCCCGGCAACCCCAAGGCGATCGGCGAGCTGTGGCCGGTGATCGCGCCGACGCTCCAGCACGCGGTCGCGACGATGCGGCGCGAAGGTGGACGACACTCCCGCCATTGAGCTGCGCGGGCTGGGCCGTCATTTCGGCGAGCGCGCGGCGCTCCGGGACGTGTCGATCACCGTTCCGCGAGGGTCGACGCTCGCCGTGCTGGGGCGCAACGGTGCGGGCAAGTCCACGCTGCTACGGATCCTCGCGACGCTGCTCGCGCCTCATGCAGGCGAGACGTCGGTGCTCGGCGAGGCACTGCCGCGGCGCGGGTTCGCGGTCCGCGGGCGGCTCGGGCTGCTCGCCCACGAGCCGCTGCTGTACCGCGACCTGACCGGGCGCGAGAACCTCCGCTACCACGCGCAGCTGCACGGCGTCGGGCTCGAGCGCGTGGAGGAGCTGCTTCAGAGCGTGAAGATGGACCGGCGCGCCGATGAGCCGGTGCGACTGCTGAGCCGGGGAATGGTGCAGCGGATCGCGATCTGCCGAGCCGTGCTGCATGCGCCGGAGCTGCTGCTGCTTGACGAGCCGCGGGCGAACCTCGACCCGGCTGCGAGCGAGCTGGTCGAGCCGCTGATCGGCCGCGCGTCGGGCCGCACGAGGGTGCTCACGAGCCACGACCCGCAGGCGGCGCTCGCCGAAGCTGATCTCGTGCTCGGCCTGTCCGACGGACGGGTCGCGCTCACCGGAACGGCGGCCAACGCCGGACCGGGGCAGATCAGGGAGCTGTACGGATGAGGACGGCGCTGGTGCTGCTGCGGAAGGACCTGCGGCTCGAGCTGCGGACGTTCGAGACCGTGCCCGCGATGCTGCTGTTCTCGGTCGCGGTGTTCGTGATCTTCCACTTCGGCTTCAACCGCCCGAGCATCGCGGGGCAGCTCGCCGGCGGGGTGCTGACGGTGACGCTGCTGCTGGCGGCGATGCTCGGCATCAACCGGCTGTTCGTCGCCGAGCGCGAGCAGGGCGGCTTCGACGGCTTCCTGCTCGCGCCGGTCGACCGCAGCGCGATGCTGATCGCCAAGGCTGCGGCGCTGTTCACCTACCTGGTCGTGCTCGAGCTGCTCGCGGTGCCGGCGTTCGGGTTGCTGTTGCTGGGGCCGTCGCTCGGGCCGCCGCTGCTCGGGCTGATCGGTGTGCTCGCGCTGGCGAACGTCGCTCTGGCGGTGATCGGCACGCTCGTGTCGGCGATCGCCGTCCAGACGCGCGCGCGCGATCTGATTGGTCCGATCGTGGCGCTGCCGCTGCTGATCCCGGCGCTGATCGCGACCGCACGCGCGGCGGGGCCGCTGCTGGCGGTGCACGGATCCGGTGCGCCGCCGGGCAAGTGGGTCGCGGTCCTCGCCCTGTACGACGCCGTGTTCGCGTTGATCGCGTACGGCGTGTTCGACTTCTTGCTCGAGGACTAAGTGATCAGCCCGCGCCGCATCGCCTCGGCGACGGCGGCGGCTCTGTCTGACACGCCGAGCTTCTCGAGCACGCTCTTGACGTGGGTCTTGACGGTCGAAGAGCTGATGAACAGCCGCTCGCCGATCTCGGGTCCGGAGAGGCCGTCGGCGATCAGCGCCAGCACCTGCGACTCGCGGTCGGTCAGCAGCGGCCGCGTGTGGTGCTCGCGCTCGCGCAGCTCGGTCACGAGGCCCGACTGGATCTCCTGGGCGAGCACGGTCTCGCCCTGCGCGACCGCCTCGATCGTCTCGCAGATCTCATCGAGAGTCGCCGCCTTGGTGAGGAACCCCGAAACGCCGAGCTTGATCACGTCGTAGACGAGCCCGCTCGAGCTGTCGGCCGACAGCATCAGGACCCGTGTCTCGAGCCCCTCGCGAATGATCGCCCGGACGACCTCGACGCCGTCGAGCGTCGGCAGGCCGCGATCCAGCAAGGCCACGGCGGGCAGAAGCGTGCGGATCTCCTCGAGCGCCGTGTGACCATCCCGCGTGGCTCCGACGAGCTCCAGGTTCGGACGGCTCGTAACAGCCCGAGCCACCGCTTCCTGAAATACGGGGTGATCCTCGGCGATGTAAACGGTTATCCGCTGTGGATCCTGCATGGGACGACCGGGAGAGTCTAGTCGGACGTCCCCCAGTTGGGGGAGGCGGGGTCGTCCGTGGGACGAGCGGTCGGTAGCCCCACGGAGCCAAAGATCCGACCAACGGGATGTGCCGCCGGTCGATGGTGGTCGTGGACTCGTTCGGGGATATTTACGGCGATGGCGGTAAGGGGATCGAACCCCATCGAGCGGTACCTGACCGACAACAGCGGCCGGAGCTGACCGCGGGCGCCCGTGGCCGGGCACGAGCAGCCCGCGGTTTCGGTCGGCAAGGAGGCGACTCCTGCGGTCGCGGTCGCGCTCGACTGGGCTGAGGTCGCAGCGTTGCTGGGCGACTTCCGGGACGCCGTCGGTTGGCTTGACTACGTTGAGCGCAAGGAAGGCGCGATCCCGCCGGAGTTCGCGGCGCGGCGTCGCGCCTGGCTCGAACGCCTCTGAGGCTGTTCCGCCGGGCGGCATGCGCCCGGTGCCCGACCCCTAGAATCGTCGTGTGCATCTGAGTTTGCGTGCCCTGGCGCTAGCCACGGTTGCCACGATCGGCGCCGCGCTGGCGCTGGTCTTCTTCTACGCGCCGCTGGACGCGGATCAGGGATTCGTGCAGAAGATCTTCTACGTCCACGTGCCCCTCGCGATCGTGTCGCTGTGTGGGTTCGTGTTCGGCGCGCTGCTCGCGGTCATGCACCTTCGCACCGGCGATCGTCGCTGGGACATGCGCTCCTACGTCGCGATCCACATGGCGCTGATCTTCGGCATCGGCGGCCTGATCACCGGCTCGATCTGGGCGAAGGCGTCCTGGGGTCATTGGTGGGTCTGGAACGAGCCGACGCTGGTCTCGTTCTTCATCGTGCTGCTGATGTTCGCGACCTACCAGCCACTGCGGTTCTCGATCGAGGACCCCGAGCGCCAGGCGCGGTACGCGAGCGTGTTCGCGATCGTCGCCGGCGCGTTCGTGCCGCTGAACTTCATCGCCGTGCGGCTCGCGCAGCAGTACGTCCACCCGCGCGTGCTGACGCTCGCCGGCGGCAACCTGCCGGGGGCGATGCGGCTCACGTTCATCATCTCGGTGGTCGGGATCGCGCTGCTATACGTGACGCTATGGCGGTACGAGATGGCGGCTAAGAATGCGCGGATGCAGGTGCGACGGCTGCGCCGGCACGTGCTCGGCGATGACGCGATGCGGCCACTCGGAAGGAGCGCGGCGCCGTCATGACCGCCTTGCTCGCCACCGCGCCCGCGCTGCCCCTGCACACGGCGGGTAAGTACGTCGCCGGCGCCTACATCGTGTTCGTCCTGATGATTCTCATCTACGTCGCGATCATGGCGATGCGGCTCGGCCACACCCAGCGGGAGCTATCCGAGCTCAAGAAGGACGTCGAGGAATCCGAGCGCTCGGACGAGCGCGACCTGGAGCACGTGGGTTGAGCGAGCTGCTCGCGATCGGCGTCTCGCACAAGACCGCGCCGGTCGAGGTCCGTGAGCGGCTTGCGCTGCCACAGGGGCGCGCCTACGAGTTCGTTCGCGACCTGCGCGGCGCGGCCGACGTACACGAAGCCGTCGCGATCTCCACCTGCAACCGGACCGAGCTCTACCTGGTCGTCGGCGACCCGGTCGAGGCCGAGAGCACGGCGCTCGCGATGCTCGCCTCGCAGGCGGGGATCCGGCCGACCGGTCTCGCGTCGGCGATCTACTCGCACCGCAACTGCGACGCCGCGCGCCACCTGTACCGGGTCACGGCCGGGCTCGAGTCGATGATCGTCGGCGAGGCGGAGATCCAGGGTCAGATCAAGCGCGCGTATGACACCGCGCTCGACAAGGAGACGACGGGGCCGCTCACCAACCGGCTGTTCAGGGCGGCGATCGAGACCGGCAAGCGGGTCCGTACCGAGACCGCGATCGGCGAGCGCCAGCTGAGCCTCCCCGCGGTCGCGGTCGCTCTGGCGCGCGAGCAGCTCGGGTCTCTGGATGGCCGCGAAGTCGTGATCGTCGGGACCGGCGAGACCAGCGAGCTGACCGCGCGCGCGCTCGCCGACAGCGGTGTGCGAGCCGTGTTCGTCGCCAACCGCCGGCGCGACCGGGCGGTCAGCCTCGCGAAGCGCTACGGCGGCACCAGCGTCACGTTCGACGAGCTGCCCCAAGCGCTCGACCGAGCCGACATCGTCGTGTCGGCGACGTCCTCGCCGCACCTGCTGATCGAGGCCCGCGAGCTGGCGTCGGTGATGGACGCGCGCGCGGGCCGTCCGATGCTGTTGATCGATCTCGCCGTGCCCCGCGACATCGATGCCGCGTGCGCGGAGATCAGCGGCGTGTCGCTTTACGACATCGACGATCTCCAGGCCGTGATCGCGCGCAACCGCCGCGTGCGCCAGGCGGAGGCGCGCAAGGCGGAGGGCATCATCGAGGAGGAGATCGGCCACTTCGCGAGCTGGCTCGGGTCGCTCGAGGTGCTGCCGACGCTAGCGGCGCTGCGCGGCCGCGCGACCGACATCGCAGATCAGGTCCTGCGCGAGAACAACGGCAAGTGGGAGTCCGCCTCACCGCGGGACCGAGAGCGTGTCGACGCGATCGCACGTGCGATCGTCAACCGGCTGCTCCACGACCCGACCGTGCGGATGAAGGAGCTGCGCGACGATCGCGTGCACGCGCGGATGGCGCTCGTTCGCGATCTCTTCGGGCTCGAGGAGGATGAGCTCGGCGGGGGCGCGGTCGCGGACGTGGACGCGGCGCAGGACGAGCTCGCGGAGGTTCGCGAGCTCCCGCAGCGCCGGCGCTGATGCGGCTCGGAACGCGGGGCAGCGCGCTTGCGCTGGCGCAAGCGCGCTGGGTGGCTGAGCGGATCGATGGCGAGGTGGAGCTGGTGACGATCAACGCCGCCGGGCCCGTCGATGACAAGTCTCGCTGGGTGTCGGCACTCGAGCAGGCGTTGCTCGCCGATCAGATCGACGTCGCGGTCCACTCGGCGAAGGACGTGCCCGCGGAGCTGCCCGAGGGGCTCGAGCTGGTCGCGATCCCGGCGCGCGCCGACGCGCGGGATGCGATCTGCGGCGCGGAATCGCTGAGCGCGCTCTCGGCCGGCGCGCGCGTCGGGACGAGCAGCCTCCGGCGGGCGGCGCAGATCAGAGCCTCCCGCGACGACCTGGAGGTCGTCGAGGTTCGGGGCAACGTCGACACGCGGCTGCGGAAGCTCGGCGACGGCGAATTCGACGCGCTCGTGCTCGCGCTCGCGGGGCTGAACCGGCTCGGGCTCGAGGCCGACGGCGTGCTTGACGAGCTCGTGCCGGCCGCGGGTCAGGGCGCGCTCGCGCTCGAGGCGCGACCGGGGTGGGTCGCGCCCGAGGCACTCCGCGACGCCGACGCGACCGCCTGCGTCCACGCCGAGCGCGAGCTGACGAGGGCGCTCGGCGCGACCTGTAACACGTCGGTCGGCGCGCACGCGCGCGTGCTCGACGGCGGCGCGCTCGAGCTGCGGGCGTGGGCGGGGCTTGCGGATGGGTCGTCGTGGGTCGGCGACTGCCTCGTCGGCGCAGCCGGCGGGCTGGGCGCCATGGTCGCGGAGCGGATGCTCGCCGCCGGCGCCGGGGAGTTCCTGAAGTGACCGTCTACCTGGTCGGCGCCGGTCCCGGCGACCCGGGCCTGCTGACGACGCGCGCGCTCGAGCTGATCGCGGCGGCCGACGTGATCGTGTACGACCGCCTGATCCCTCCGGGGGCGCTCGACGGCGCGCGGGCGGATGCGCTGCTGTTGTACGCCGGCAAGGAGGGCGGCGGCCCGTCGATGCCCCAGGCCTCGATCGACGAGCTCCTGGTCTCACATGGGTCCGACGGGCGCATGGTCGTGCGGCTGAAGGGCGGCGATCCGTTCGTGTTCGGGCGCGGCGGCGAGGAGGCCGAGGCGTTGCGCGCGGCCGGGATCGCGTACGAGGTCGTACCGGGCGTGACTGCAGGCGTCGCGGCGCCGGCGTACGCGGGAATCCCCGTGACGCATCGTGACGCCGCGAGCGCCGTCGCGTTCGTCACCGGCCACGAGGATCCGAGCAAGCAGGAGTCGGCGCTCGACTGGGATGCGCTGGCGGCGTTCCCGGGAACGCTTGTCGTGTACATGGGGGTGCGGCAGCTGGAGGCGCTGACGGCGCGCATGGTTGCGGCCGGCCGCCCCGGGTCCGAGCCCGCGGCGGTGATCGAACGGGGCACGCTCCCCGGCCAGCGGGTCGCATCCGGCACGCTGTCGACGATCGCGGCCGTGGTGGCGGCCGAGGGGTTGAAGGCGCCGGCGATCGCCGTGTTCGGGGATGTCGCGTCGCCAGGGGCGCGATTGGAGTGGCTGGCGGCCGCGCGACCGCTGCTCGGCGTGTCGGTTGCGGTCACCCGCGCGCGGGCGCAGGCGAGCGGTCTCGCCGGACGACTACGAGAGCTCGGAGCGGACGTGATCGAGGCGCCCGCGATCCGGATCGAGCCGCTCCCCGGCCCGCCGATCTCGGTCGACGGCTACGACCTGATCTGCGTGACGAGCCCGAACGGCGCCCGGCTGCTGTTCTCGCGGTTGGAGGCGACGGGGCTCGACGCGCGGGCGCTGGCCGGCGCGCGGGTGGCGGCGATCGGCCCCGGGACAGCGGCGGCGCTGCGGGAGTTCGGCGTGATCGCGGACGTCGTGCCGGAGCGGTTCGTCGCCGAGGGGCTGGTCGAGGCGCTGGCGGATGTCCCGGTGCGCCGAGCCTTGGTGGCACGGGCCGCCGAAGCGCGCGACGTGCTGCCCGACGCGCTCCGGGCCCGTGGTGCCGAGGTCGATGTGGTGGCGCTGTACGAGACCGTCGCCGAGCCGCTGAGCGCCGCGAACCTCGAAGCAGCGCTGGCCGCCGACTACGTGACGTTCACGTCGTCCTCGACCGTGCGGTTCTGGTGCGAGGCGGTCGGAGAACCCCGGTCTGGCAGCGCCCGGTCCGTCAGCATCGGGCCGGTGACGAGCGAGGCTCTCCGTGAACGAGGAGTTGAGCCTGATGTGGAGGCGGCACGGCATGACATCGACGGCCTCGTGCAGGCGCTGGTGGAGGACGCGTTACGCTCACGCCCGTGAGCGCGCCGGTGATCACGTTCCTGTCGGACTACGGTCTGGAGGACGACTTCGCCGGTATCTGTCATGGCGTGATCGCCGGGATCTGCCCGGACGCGCGCGTGATCGACATCACCCACGGCGTGCCGCGCCATGACGTTCAGGCCGGGGCGCTGATCCTCCGCGGCGCGCTGCGATACATGCCGGTCGGCGTCCATCTCGCGGTCGTCGATCCCGACGTCGGCGCGCTTCGGCGCGCGGTCGCGCTGCGCACCGCCGACGACCGGCTCCTCGTAGGCCCGGACAACGGGCTGTTGTGGCTTGCGGCCGAGGCAGCCGGCGGCGTGACCGAGGCTGCCGACATCGCGAGCTCGCCGTGGCGGCTCGAGCCCGTCTCCGCGACCTTTCACGGGCGCGACATCTTCGCTCCGGTGGCCGCCCGGCTGGCGGCCGGCGAACCGCTCGCGCAGGCAGGCGATCCGTGCGATCCGGAGCAGCTTGTGACGCTCGAGCTGCTGCGTCCGACGTGGGAGGATGGAGCGCTCGTCGCGAGCGCGGTCTATATCGACCGGTTCGGGAACGTGCAGCTCAACGCCGGCCATGAAGACCTCGTCGGTGGCGAGCTCGGCGTCAAGCTCGGCTCGCGGGTCGACGTCGAGGCTGGGTCGCACGGCCGCCACAGCGCTCACTACGTGCGGACGTTCGCCGATGTCGGCGCCAACGAGCTGTTGCTGTATGAAGACGCCGACCGGACGTTGGCGGTCGCCGTCAGCCAGGGGAGCGCGGCCGACCGCCTCGGGCTGGCCGTCGGCGACGCGCTCGCGATCAGGTCGGCGTGACGCTCGGCCAACCGCGGCTTCACCTGCGCGTCGCGGGCTCGACGAACGAGCGCGCGCGCGAGCTGGCCGGCGCCGGCGCGCCGCATGGGACCGTGGTGACGGCGAGTGAGCAGACCTCGGGCCGTGGCCGCCAGGGCCGGACGTGGGTGGCGCCGGCGGGCCGGGCGCTCCTGTGCTCGGTCGTGATCCGCGATCCGCCGCGGCTGCTGCCGCTGGCGGCCGGGGTGGCGGTCGCGTCGGTGGTCGGTGACGGAGCGCTGCTGAAGTGGCCCAATGACGTGCTCGTCGATGGCCGCAAGGTCGCGGGGATCCTCGTCGAGGGGCGCCCCCAGGAGGGCTGGGCCGTCGTCGGGGTGGGGCTGAACGTGGCGGTCGTGGCCGCCGATTTTCCACCGGAGCTGCGCGACCGCGCGGGAACCCTGGGGCTGGCGCCGGATGCGATCGAGCCGACCCTGCAGGCGCTGATGGTGGCCCTAGAGAGCTGGTTGGCAGTCGCGCCGGAAGAGCTGCTCGCCGCCGTACGCGCCCGCGACGCGCTCCTGGATCAGCCGGTTCGGTGGGCCGGGGGCGAGGGCCGTGGCGCCGGGATCGACGACGCTGGTCGCTTGCTCGTGATCACGCCCGACGGCCAGGCGGCACTTGACGCCGGCGAGGTCCACCTAGGCCGGTAACGGGCCTATGCCGCCTCGGCATCGTCTTCGGGCTCGTCGTCTTCGGGCTCGTCGTCTTCGGGCTCGTCGTCCTCGTCTCGGTCGTCGTCATCGTCGTCGGGCTCGTCGAGGTCATCGTCGTCATCTTCGTCGGGGTCGTCGAACTCGGCCGCACGCCGCTCGCGCTCGTCCTCGACCGGCCGCTCGTCGGCGCCGACGTCGACCGCCGTATCGTCCAGCTCGACGGCCTCCGCGGTCGCCACCGCCCCGCCGGCACGGCCGCCGGTCTGGGCGCCGCCTCCGGTTGTCTTGCGCCGCCGCCGGCTCTTGCTGCGCCGGCCCTTCGGGAAGTTGCGAAGCAGCTCGCGAGCCAGCGCGGCCGGCTTGCGTGCCATCCGTGTGCGCGCTCCGCGGAGCGCCTCCTCGGCCTCCGGCGTGTGCGCGAGCGCGGCAGCGAGCAGCGCCGCGCTCAAGCGCCGGTCCTCCTTGCGCGATGCATGCGCGAGCCGGCGCGCGTTGCGGGCGTGGGCGGCGCCGCTCGAATTGACGAGCAGTCCGAGCAGCCGCTTGGTCTCGGGCCAGCGCTGAACGGCGTACTCCTCGTGCACCTCACGCGTGTACTCGGCCATCCGCCAGATCCAGGCGTTCGCCTGATCGCGGCGGCCGATGCGGCGCTCTGCGAGGGCCTGGAGCATGATCTTGACGCCCTCGCGTCGCTCGTCTCGCGGCCAACCCGCCATGATGTCGATCGCGGTATCGAACGCCTCGGCGTCCCGCGAAGCGGCGATCTCCTGGAGCGCGCGGAGACGTAGCTGCGAGTTGCGATTGCGCTGCAGCGCGGTCAGGAGGAAGCGCCGCTTGAGCTCGCCGCCGCGGTCGAAGTGGAGCATCGCCTTCGCCCGCCGCCAGCCGCTCGGGGCGACGCGGGCTCCCGCCAGCGCGGCCCACACGTGCTGCTCGCCGTAGTCGAGGTGCTCGACCGCGATCCGCCACAGCTCCCGCTCGAAGACCTCGGCCCGCCGCTCGGGGTCGGGCGTCACCGGCAGCACGCGGCGCTCGACCCGAACGCGGCGACCACGGCCGCGGCGGACGGGACCGACGACGATCGCGCCGCCGCGGTAGACGTCGCGATCGAGCAGCGAGTGGAGCGTCACGACCGGATCGTCGTGCTTGGTCGCGGGGTGGACAAAGTCGATGACGATGCCCGCCTCCTTGCCGGGATGGCGTCTCGTCACGCGGCCGACGCGCTGCTGGTAGATGCGCTTGGACGCGGTCGGCGCGAGATGCATGCAGATCGTCGCGCGGGCGCTGTTCCACCCCTCGGCCAGCAGCTGCGCGTTGACGAGCACATCGATCTTGCCGGACTCGTAGTCGGCCAGGATCCGGGCCAGCTCGCGCTTCGGGGTCTCGCCGGAGACGGCCATCGCCTTCATCCCGAGATCGCGGAACGATTGCGCGACGTTGTACGCGTGACGCACGCCGGCCGAGTACACGATCCCGGGCACGCCGTTGAAGCGCGTCTTGTAGAGGTCGGCGATCGCGAGGTTGAACGGCGTCTGGTCGAGCAGTTCGGCGAGCATCTCCTGGTCGAACTCGGTGTCCACCTCGCCGCGGCGCAGCGGTACCTTGGCGATCGTGCGCACCCCCGGGCCGGGTGGGATCCGGATGCAGCGCAGCGGCGAAATCACGCCGCGCCGCGCCGCCTGCGCGAGGTCGAAGCGCGAGGTCTGGGTCGGGAACAGATCGGTCACGTGGCGCGCGATCAGCGCGCCGGTCGCGGTCATGCCGACGAACACCGGGCCCGACCAGCGGCGGATCGCGGCGGACGTCTTCTCGCCGAGCGCGGTGTGCGCCTCGTCGCAGATCACGATCGTGTAGGCGTCGGACACGCGGTCCGCGTTGCGCACGAACCACTGGTAGGTCTCGACCGTGACCGGGCCGTTCGCGGAGTCGCTGCCGTCGAGCAGCGGCGCGCAGATCCGATCGCGGTAGCCGCGATCGCGGAGTTCGCCGTTGAACTGATCGACGAGGTTGCGGCGGTGCGTCAGGATCAGGACGCCGCCCGTCCGCGACGCCTCGACGAACCCGAGCGCCGCGACCGTCTTACCTGCGCCGGTGGCGTGCTCGAACCAGAACCTGCGGTCGGCGTTGGGGTCCTCTGGCTGGCCCTCGAGCTCGAACTCCTCCTCCTCGTCGACCTCGTCCTGCCAGTCCTGCGGCTCCTCGTCCTCGTCAGCGTCGTCATCGTCGAGATCCTCGAGGTCCTCGCTCTCCTCGCCGGGGATCGCCGCGGAGGCCAGCTGGACCGGCTCGAGCGCGGGGCCGGCGGCGGCGTTGGTGCCGTTCGAATTCCCGTTCCCGTTGCGCTGCACCTCGGCGAGGAGCGCCGTCAGTGTGCCGGAGAGCGCGTCCACCTGGTGGGCAGACAGGACCGTGCCGTCCACGAGGTGGGGCTCATCCTCGGACAGCAGCCGCTCGAGGCCCAGCAACAGCGAATAGTGGCGGCGCCACTCGATCGAGGCCTGCTTGACTCCCGCTTGCACCTCGGTGAGCGCAGCGTCGAGCGCCCGGCGCCGCGCGGAGCCGGGAGCGAGGGCGTCCTCGAGCTTCTCGCCGTCGTAGACGAAGCGCTCACGTGTGAGCAGCTCCGCACGCGCGATCGCGGCAGGACTAGGGAAAGGGGTGGAGTCACCCATTGGAATCGAAGGGTTGCGACTGGAAGGGCGAGCCGCGGCAACGTGGCGGAGCGACTCAACAGTAAGCCTCGGCACACAGCCGAGGGCGGCGAGGGATCCTCAGAAGCGGTACCCCCGCGCCTCTCTGGCATGGAGGATAGCGGCTATTTAAGCAGATCCGCGGTATGGCAAGCTGTCGGCTGGTGAACTGGCGTGCGCTGATCGTTGCAGTCGCGACCGCGACGGTGCTCGCGGGCTGCGGGACGACGGCCCGTAACGCGGCGCCGACGCCCCGGACGGTGACGATTGCGTTCCAGGGCTCGCCGCCGCCGCTGGCGATGTTGCACGCGCAGGCGAGCCAGCTGCTCGGAGGCGGACCGCAGGCCTTCATGGCGCGGCTCGCGGCACTGCGGGGCTATCCGGTCGTCGTCAACATGTGGGCTTCGTGGTGCGAGCCCTGCCAGTCGGAGTTCCCGGTCTATCAACGCGTGGCCGTGGCCCTCGGCAGGAAGGTCGCGTTCCTCGGAATCGACACGAAGGATGAGAACGGGGCCGCGCAGGCGTTCCTCCACAAGTTCCCCGTGACGTATCCGAGCTACACCGACCCGCAGCAGCGGATCTCGTCCGCGATCCACGCGTACGCCGCATATCCACAGACGTTCTACTTCAACCGTCGCGGAACGATGGTGTACGACAAGGCGGGCCCGTACCTGAGCGTCGCCGACCTCAAAAAAGACATCCGCTTCTATCTGCACGTCGCATGAGTGGAACCGTCCTGTACGAAGTCCGGCGGCTGCGCGGAGACGATGAGTTCGACGCCGCGCTCGAGCTCCGTTACGAGGTCTTCTGCTGTGAGCAGGGCGTGCCGAGGCACGAGGAGCTCGACGGGCGAGACCACGAGGGCCTGCACCTCGTGGCCGTCGCCGACGGAGAGCTGCTCGCCACCTGCCGCCTGCTGCTGGTCGGTCCGACCGCCCAGTTCAGCCGGCTCGCAGTGCGGGCGTCCGCGCGGCGGCGGGGGATCGGCACCGCGCTGCTCGAACTGGCCGAGATCGAGGCCCGCTCCGCCGGCGCGAGCCGGATCGTCCTCCACGCGCAGACGTATGCGCAGGAGCTGTACCAGCGGGCCGGGTACCGCACCCGAGGACGGGTGTTCGTGGAGGCCGAGATCGAGCACATCGCGATGGAGCGCCAGCTTGGCTGACGACGGCGCCGGTCCGGAGGTCCGGATCGACCCGATCACCGGTCAGCGGACGATCGTCGCTGGCGCGCGGTCGGGCCGCCCGGGCGGCGAGCTGCGCGCCGAGCCGTCGCCGCCGATCGATGCCGAGAGCGATCCGTTCGCCGAAGGGCACGAGGACCGGACGCCGCCGGAGGTGTACGCCGTGCGGCCCGGCGGCGGCGCGGCCAACACTCCCGGCTGGTCGGTCCGGGTCGTTCCGAACCTGTATCCGGCGCTGAGCCCAGCGGCCGCCGAGCCAGAGCCGTCCGCGAACCCGGAGCTGTTCTGGGCCGGGCCGGCGCGGGGAGCGCACGAGGTGGTGATCAATTCGCCGAAGCCTGTGATGTCGCTCGGGGAGCTCGACGCGGTCGAGGTAGCCGGCGCTGTCGATGTGTGGCGCGAGCGGATGCGCGCCCATGCGGACGCGGCCTACACGCACCTGATCGTCAACGAACGGCGCGAGGCCGGCGCGTCGTTGCCCCATACCCATGCGCAGCTGTATGCGCTCGGGTTCGTGCCGGCGGCGATCGCCCGCGAGCGGGAGCGGTTCGGCGCCTACGCGACGCGGACGATGGGCGGCAACCTGCTCGCCGACCTCGTCCAGGACGAGGTCCGCAGACGCGAGCGAATCGTCGCAATCGACGACGAGGCGGTGCTGATGACCGCTTATGCGGGTCGCGTCCCCTACCAGCTGATGATCGCGCCGCGCGTGCCGCGGATGCGATTCGAGGATGAAGGACCCGCCGGTGCGGCGATGCTCCACGTCGCGATCGGCCGGCTGGCGCGGCGGCTGGGTGCGTTCCCGCCGCTCAACCTCTGGGTGCGGACGGCGCCGCGCGGGGCTGAGCACTTCTGCTGGCGGATCGACATCCTGCCGCGGCTCACACATCTCGCGGGACTCGAGCTGGGCGCGGGCGTGCATCTCAACATCGTCGCGCCCGAACGGGCGGCGGCGGAGCTGCGCGACTGCTGAGGTGCGGGCGCTCGTCCAACGCGTGGCGCGCGCCTCGGTGTCCGTCGACGGCGCACGCGTGGCTTCGATCGGTCCCGGGCTCCTCGTGCTCCTCGGCGTCGGCCGCGAGGACACCGAGACCGAGGTCGAGTGGCTCGCCGCCAAGGTCCGCGCGCTACGCGTGTTCGCCGACCCCGATGGCCGGATGAACGAGCCACTGGGCGACCGGGCACTGCTGTGCGTTTCGCAGTTCACGCTGTACGGCGACGCACGACGCGGGAACCGTCCCTCCTACGTCGACGCGGCGGCGCCCGACGTCGCCGAGCCGCTGTACGAGCGGTTCTGCGAGCTGACCGGCGCCGAGCGCGGCGTGTTCGGCGCGATGATGGCCGTCGAGCTCGTCAACGACGGGCCGGTGACGCTGCTGCTCGAGAGCCGATAATCCCTGCGTGCGCAAATACCGGTATCTGTTCGAGCAGCTGTTCCGGCGCGAGCTGGCGCGCAAGTACAAGGGCTCGCGGTTCGGGGTCATGTGGTACCTGATCAACCCACTCGTGCTGATGGGCGCGTACACGCTGATGTTCGGGCACGTGGTGCCGGTCGGCAAGCACCCGGATTTCCCGATCTTCCTGCTGGTCGGGCTGCTCGTGTGGACGTTCTTCCAGCAGTCGCTGCTCGCGGCGTCCGATTCGCTGATCGAGCAGGGCGGGCTGGTGCGCAAGGCGCGATTCCCGCGCGAGGCGGTTCCCGCGGCGACCGTGTCGGTGCAGCTCGTGACGCTCGGCGTGATGCTCGTGCTGCTGACCCCGGTGTCGGTCGCGCTGCGGGGGACGTTCGCCCCGAAGCTGTTGCTGCTGCCGGTGCTCGTCGTGCTGCTGTTCTGCTTCGTGCTCGGGTGCGCTCTGATCGTGTCGGTGTTGCACGCCTATTTCCGGGACGTCGGGCCGATCCTCGCGGCGGCGATGCTCCCCTGGTTCTTTCTGACGCCGATCTTCTTCAACCCGAACCAGTTTCCGTTCGTGCAGCAGCACGCGTGGGCGGGGACGCTGCTCGGGTGGGTCAATCCGGTGGCGCCGTTCATCGAGGCGATGCGCTCCGTGGTCTACGGCGGCTCGGCGCTCAACTGGGGGTGGGTCGTGTACGCGGCGGCAGCCGCGCTGCTCGCCCTCGGCCTTGGCCGCCTGGTGTTCACGCGGATGCAGGGCGAGCTGGCGGTGGTGCTGTGATCGCGCTCCGGCCGGGTGAGATCGTGCTGCGCGACGCGACGCGATCGTTCAATGTCCGCGCGGACCAGGCGCGCACGTTGAAGGGGATGCTGTTCGGCGCCCGCGGCGGCCAGGTCGGCCCCGCTCCGGTACCGGCGCTCCAGGGCGTGACGTTGACGATCGAGCCCGGCGAGACCGTAGGCATGGTCGGGCGCAACGGCGCGGGCAAGACCTCGACGCTGCGGATCCTGGCGGGGATCATCCCGCTTCAGTCGGGCGAGGCCGGCTGTGGCGGACGGGTCGTGTCGCTGCTCGAGCTCGCCGCCGGCTTCAGCCGCGACTTCTCCGGGCGCGACAACATCTATCTGCAAGGCGCGCTGTACGGGCTCGACAAGATCCAGATGGCGGAGCGGATCGACCGGATCATCGAGTTCTCCGAACTCGGGTCGTTCATCGAGATCCCGGTCAAGACGTACTCGTCGGGGATGTTCGTGCGACTCGGGTTCTCGATCGCGGCGCACCTCGACGCCGACGTGCTGCTGATCGACGAGGTGCTGGCGGTCGGCGACGAGGCGTTCCAGCGCAAGTGCCTGCGGCGGATCTCCGATCAGATCGCGGCGGGCGCGACGGTCGTGCTCGTCTCGCATGACGCGGGCGCGATCGAGCGGGTGTGCGAGCGCGTCGTGGTGCTCGACGCAGGGCGCGTGGTGTTCGACGGTCCCACCGCCGAGGGGCTGCTCCACTATCACCGCGTGATGGGCACCGAACACAGCGGCGGCGAGTCGTTCCGCCCGCCGGCGGCACGTCCGGTAGATGTGGCTTCGGTCGAGCTCCGAGACGGACTCGGGCGGGCGAGCAGCGTGTTCCGCAGCGGCGCGCCGCTGAACGTGGTCGTCGACCTGCGCTCCGCAGGAGCCGTCGAGCGGTCGGAGCTGGTGCTCGAGCTGCGCTCGCAGGAAGGGGCGCGAGTGTTCCGCACGACGACGGTTGTCGAGTTCGGCGCCGATCGCCAGGCGCAGGTCGCGTTCGAGATCCCCGACCTGGCGCTGCTCGGCGGCGACTATGACCTGCAGCTCGGCGCCCCGCTGCTCGACCGCACGGTCAGGTTCTCCGTCGCCACCGAGCCGGGCCCGGAGGGTGTCGTCGACCTGCGCGGGTCGTGGCGCGCGCTGAGCGTGCAGGGCGTCCGATGACGGAACCCGAGGCGGCGGTCGAGCGCGCGCGGGAGGCGGCCGCGTCGATGCGCGAGGCCGGGGCGTATCGCGATGTCCCGCGCGCGGTCGAGCGGGAGCCGAGCGACTCGATCACGACCGAGAAGCTGTACGAGTGGGCGCTGATCGAGCCCGACCTGCGAGAGGTCCGCTCCACGCGCCGGCTCGGCGCTCCGGTGACGGCCTTCAAGCGCGGGTTGCTCCGGCTCCTGCAGCAGTACCACGCGTCGTTGATCGCCGAGCAGACGCGCTTCAACGTCAACCTGCTGGTGTATGTCCGGCGGCTCGAGGAGCGAATCGAGGCGCTCGAGAAGGAGCGCGAGTGAACGTCCACCAGGTTCTGTCGGGCGCCGGCCCGCACGACGCGATCACGACCGAGGCGGGCCTGTTCCGAGCCCGGTTCCGGGAGTGGGGGTGGGGCGGCGCCGACCATGCGGCGCGGATCGCGCCCGGGTTGAACGGCGCCGTGGCGCCGTTGCTCGGGTTCGCGCCGCCGCGCGAGGACGTGCTGCTGATCCATCACTCCGCCGGGATGCCACGTCTCGGAGACCTGCTCGAGCTACCGAACCCCAAGTTGCTGCTGTATCACAACGTCACGCCGCCGGCGTGGCTGTGGGAGCACGCGCCGCTGGTCGCCGTTCAGTGCGCGATCGGCCGCGAGCAGCTGCCGGCGCTGGTGGACTCCGCGCGAGTCACGGCCGCTGATTCCGCGTTCAACGCCGCCGAGCTGGCGGAGTTCGGCGCCTCGCGGACGGAGGTCATACCGCTGCTGGTCGACCGCGCGCCGCTCGGCCCGGCGGGGGCTGACGGAGGGCCGCCCTCGGGACCACCGACAGTGATCTTCGTCGGTCGGCTGTCGCCACACAAACGCCAGGAGGAGGTGATCGAGGTGTTCGCGCTGTACCGGCGCCATCGCGCCCCGGACGCCCGGCTGATTCTCGTCGGCGATCCCCTGTCGGCGGGCTACGCCGAGCGGCTGCGCGAGCTCGCCGACGCTGCGGCGCCGGGCGCGGTGACGATCGAGAGTGGGCTGGACCCTGCCGCGCTCGGCGCCCGTTACCGCTCGGCGCATGCGTTCCTGTGCCTGTCGGCGCACGAAGGCTTCTGCATCCCGCTGCTCGAGGCGTTCCATTTCGGAGTACCGGTGATCGCGCGCCCCGCCGGCGCGGTCCCCGAGACGGTCGGCGACGCGGGCCTGCTGGTCGACGATTCGGACCCCGCCGTGCTCGCGGAGCTACTCCACCTGGTCGTGGCCGACGGTGCGCTCCGAGCTGAGCTGGCGCGGCGAGGGCGGGCGAGGTTGGGCGCGTACACGCCTGATCTGGTCGCCGCCCGGCTGCGGGCGGCGGTTGAGGCCGCGGCCGCCGCGTAACTGACTGCACCGGTCTCCTACTTTCGACTGAGTCGTAATCCCACTCCTTCGGCCGATGTGCCGTGGCGGGCGCACGCATACCTTGATCTGTATGCAAACCACAGATGCAAATCACGATGGATTGGCACTGCAGACCGTGGGATTGACGAAGCGGTTCGGCGAGCGCACGGCGGTCGACGAAGTCAGCCTCGCAGTTCCTCGCGGGACGGCGTATGGCTTCCTGGGCCACAACGGTGCCGGCAAGACGACGCTGATCAGGATGCTGCTCGGGCTCACGCGAGCGACGGCGGGCAGCGCCACGGTGCTCGGACTGCCGGTGCCTGCGAGGCGTGCCGAGGCGCTGTCGAAGGTCGGCGCGATCGTCGAGGAGCCGTCGTTCTACCCGCATCTGACCGGACGGGAGAATCTGCGCATCGCCGCTGCGATCCGCGGTCCGCAGACCCGGCCGCGGATCGAGTCGGTGCTCGAACGGGTCGGCCTCGACAAGCGGAGCCACGATCGGGTCGGGACGTACTCGCTCGGGATGCGTCAGCGGCTCGGGGTCGCCCGGTGCCTGCTGTCGGACCCCGATCTGCTGGTCCTCGACGAGCCGATGAACGGGCTCGACCCCGGCGGGATGCTCGACATGCGGCGGATGATCCGCACGCTCGTCGAGGGCGAGGGGCGGACGGTGTTCATCTCCTCGCACATGCTCGACGAGGTCGAGAAGACCTGCGACGTGGCGGCGATCATCGACGGCGGGCGCGTGATCGCCCAAGGGTCGATCGCCGAGCTCGTCGCCGACGAGGCCGGCGATCTCGTGATCGAGTGCGATGACCCCGCTCGAGCGCTCGCGATGCTGGCTGGCGACGCGCGGGTGCGCGACCTGCACACCGAGCACGGGACGTTGCGGATGCGGTTGGTCGATCGGGGCCAGTCGGGCGAGATCAACTCCCGGCTCGTGGCGGCGGGCATCGTCGTGACCAGGCTGGAGCCGGCGCGGCGAAGCCTCGAAGAGCGGTTCCTGGAAATGACGACGCGGCTGGAGGTGGCGGCATGACGTTCGATCTGACGGTGACCCGGCAGATGATCGGAGCCGACCTACTACGGCTGCGCAAGAAGCGGGGCTTCATCGCGCTGGTGGCGCTGGCAGTGCTCGCGCCGATCGTCGTGGTGTTCGGGTACAACGCGATCGAGCACGCGTCGAACCCGGCGACCCACGGACCCGCCGGCGGCCTGCCGAATTACGCGCACGTGCTGGATCTGCTCGGCATATTCATGGGTCCCGTTGCCGCGATCCTGATCGGAGCCGAGGCGGGTGCGGGCGACCTGGCGGCCGGCGTGTTCCGCGACAACGTGCTCACCGGACGTTCGCGGATGGCGATGTTCCTGGCACGAATCCCGGCGGCGCTCGTCGTCGACCTGACCGTGATCGCGGTTGCATACGCGATCGGCCTCGGCGTGACGTTCCTGTTTGCCGGCGGTCTGCCAACCCCGGACCTGTCGCTGATCCTGCAGTCGATCGCGTGGCTGGCGCTCGCAAATTCGATTGTCTGCATCGTCGCGATCGGGCTTGCGTCGCTGACTGGATCACGGCCCGGAACGATCACGGCGCTGATCGCGTGGCAGCTCGTGCTGAGCCCGCTGATTCTCCAAAGCTCGCTCGGCTCGATCCGACGCGGACTGCTTGACGGCGTGCTGCAGTTCCTGAAGCCGGGGCCGTTGAGCGGGCCGGCGATCACGATGTCGGTCGGGGTCGCGGTGGTCGTGGCCGCGGTGTGGCTGTTCGTGCTCCCGTCGCTCGGCGCCTGGCGGATGCGAACCCGGGATGCCTGAGACGTCGTCCGGCCGGCCCTCCCCGCGCTCGCGGCGGGGGCCGGCGGCGGCGGGCTACGCTCCGCCGATGGCGTCCTACTGGCCACGGCTCGGCTCAGCTGCTGAGGCGATCCGACGCCATCCGTGGTGGACCGATGTGCCGCTGGCGCTGTTCCTGACCTTCGTTTCGATCGGGAGCGTGGTGTTCTCGACCGGGCTCAGTGAGCCCCACAGCATCAAAGCGCTCCGTGCGCTTGTCGTGATCCTGAGCGCGTTACCGGTCGCCGTCCGACGCTACTGGCCGGTCCATGTGCTCGCGATCACCGTCGTCGCCGAGACCGTGTTGGTGCTGTCGGTGGGCACGCTGGCGCCGCCGCTCGGTGTGATCGTCGCCCTATACACGGTCGCCGCTCACTGCGACCGGCCTGTGTCGGGTCGAGCCGCAGCCTGGGCCGCGCTACCGATTGCCGTCGGTGTCGTCGTGGACGCGAAGGGTTCGTACGGACACGTAGTGCCGGAGCTGGCCCTGTTCGCGATCGCGTGGGTGATCGGGGACAGCCTGCGCACACGGCGCGCCTACCTCGCGGAGCTCGAGGATCGAGCGGCTCGGCTCGAGCGTGAACGCGAGGAGCGCGCCGAGCGGGCGGTGATCGACGAGCGCACCCGGATCGCACGCGAGCTCCACGATGTGATCGCCCACAACGTCAGCGTGATGGTGGTTCAGGCGGCCGCCGGCGAGGAGGTGTTCGAGACCGACCCGGGACGGGCACGCGAGTCGCTCGTCTCGATCGCGTCGACCGGTCGTGCGGCGCTAGCCGAGCTCCGGCGCATGCTCGGCGTGACCCGATCTGAGGAGGACGACGACGCCTCGTTCGCGCCACAACCTGGGATCGAGCGGCTCGGCGAACTGGTGGGCCAGGTCCGGAGTACCGGCCTCGGGGTCGAGCTCTCGGTCCTCGGCGACCCGCACGTGCTCCCCGAAGGGGTGGGGCTGTGCGCGTACCGAATCGTCCAGGAGGCGCTCACGAACACCCTCAAGCACGCCCACGCGAGTGGCGCCGAGGTGGTCGTGCGCTACCGCGACGACGCGCTCGAGCTGCAGGTGCTCGACGACGGCAGCGCCAAGATGGGCATGAACGGAGCCGAGGGCGGCCACGGGCTGATCGGGATGCGCGAGCGCGTGGCGCTGTTCGACGGAGAGCTGAAAACGGGACCCCGGGCCGA
The DNA here is from genome assembly GCA_963712675.1 of uncultured Solirubrobacteraceae bacterium. Taxonomy (GTDB): domain Bacteria; phylum Actinomycetota; class Thermoleophilia; order Solirubrobacterales; family Solirubrobacteraceae; genus Palsa-465. The sequence continues at coordinate 77,491 of CAVQJF010000002.1, read as the reverse complement.
GGGTGGCTACGCCGTCCGGGCGACGCTGCCGATCCCCGAGGACGTGGCGTGAGCATCCGCGTATTGATCTGCGACGACCAGGCGCTCGTGCGCAGCGGGTTCAGGGCGATCCTCGGCACGAAGCCCGAGATCGAGGTCGTCGGCGAGGCCGAGAACGGCGCCGACGCGGTCTCGCTCGCGGAGCGGCGCCGGCCCGACGTGATCCTGATGGACATCAGGATGCCCGTGCTGGACGGTGTCGAGGCGACGCGGAGGCTGGTGGCGAGCGGCTCGACGGCGCGGATCCTCGTGCTGACGACCTTCGACCTGGACGAGTACGTCCACGCCGCGATTCGCGCCGGCGCGAGTGGGTTCCTGCTCAAGGACGTCACCCCCGCCGAGTTGCTCGACGCGATCCGGATCGTCGCCGCCGGAGATGCCCTGCTGGCGCCGTCGGTGACGCGGCGGCTGCTGCTGCGGTTTGCGAACACGCTGCCGGTGGGCGATCACACCGACGCCGCGCTGACACAGCTGACCGCCCGCGAAACCGAGGTGCTGAGACTGCTCGCAGCGGGCATGTCGAATGCCGAGATCGCGGCCGAGCTCGTGGTCGCGGAGGCGACCGTCAAGACCCACATCTCGAGCCTGCTGCGCAAGCTCGGACTTCGCGACCGCGTGCAGGCGGTGATCCTCGCCTACGAGACGGGGCTCGTGAAGCTGGGGGACGCGCCGCGTTAGGGACCCGGTGCGCCAAGTGGGAAAAAACGGCGCGGTGAAAAAGGGCAGGGCCGAGGCCGCCCCGGAATGCGCCCTTAGCGTGGTCGTGACCGAAGAAACCTCCGCCACACGGAGGAAACCTCGGTCTCGATCCTCGAACCCGCCACCGCATCCCATAACCACGGTTTTCACGGAATCTGGTGCGTCGACCGGGAGGCTGACGGGGCCGGGACGGTGGCCGTCGTGTTCAGTAGCCCGGGACCGTGGTCGTCGTGGCGTCGTCGATCAGGCGGCGGGAGGAGTAGTCGGGTCCGGGGATGTTCGGGTTCAGCCGATAGAGCTTGTAATCCGCGTTGGTGAACATCGGCGGGCCGATCGCGTCAGCGGGTTCGCGCTGCGAGTGAAATACGACCACGTAGTCGGCCTTGAAGGACACCACCGGGTGGGGGAAGAAGCCGCCGAGCGGGTTGAGCGCAGATAGCGGGTGGTCGGCGAACATGTACATCGCCCACAGCTCCCAGCCGTTCTGACCGACGTCGATCCGGACGCTCGAGCCGCGGGGCAGCTCGTGGTCCCAGGTCCGCAGTTGGAGCACGGATCGGCTCGCCTGGTCGTAGGTGCCGTCGATCTCGGCGGCGGCGCTGGCCGGCACGATGACGGCTGCGGCCGCGACGCCGGCGAGGCCGAGCATGGCGCTCCGCCGCCGGGTCGACACCACCAGCGAAGTGAGCTCGATCAGCGCCAGCAGCAACACGTACGGCCCGACGAACGCGAGGTCCTTGAAGAAGAACAGCTGACCCCCGGTCCGCAGGCGGAAGTAGATGCCGATCAGCACGGTCACGACGACCATCACGACGAGCGGCAGGCGGAGCTCGCGCTCGACGCGCCGCGCGCCGAGGCAGGCGATCAGGCACACGGCGGCGAGCCCGGCGTAGTCGGCCCAGCTCGCGCCGGGCATACCGACGAAGCGCGGGAAGGGGAGGAATGGGAGCGCGTTGCCGTGCCAGCCGGCGAGGCTCTGCCACGGCAGCACCACCTGGAGCGCCTCGGTCGTCTTCTCGAGCACTCCGCGGACGAGCACCGCGATGACCGGCAACGCAACGGCGACGATCGGGATCCACAGGATCGGTCGCTGTCGCGGCCGCGGTAGGTGCAGCTCCGAGATCCACCCCGGCTTGCGCCCGTCCGCTCGCGCGGCTCGATTGATCCGCCAGGCGTGTACCACCAGGAATACCGCCGGGAACGGCAGCATCAGCGGGTATGCGAACAGTCCCAGAACCAGGAACAGCGCCGCGAGCACCGCGCTGACCCGGTCGGGCGAACTCAGGTATCGCCACCCGAACAGCAGGATGAACGGCAGCGTGAACTGCCCCCACAGCTCGTTGTAGTACGGGTGGATCGTGACGTACATGACGATCCGGTCGAGCGGCAGCAGGAACATCCCGAGTAGCGAGACCCACGGCGGAGCCCGTAACGCGTACCGCGCGAACAGGAAGAAGCCGAGCGCCGTCAACGCCAGCATCAGCGCAGAGACGGTGGCGAACGTCTGGATCGGGGTCTGGCCGGCGATCGTCGACACGCCCGCGAGCGCGTAGTAGATCGGGTACTTGGAGCGCCACTCGGTCGGGATGTGGTTGATCGGGAGGTTGTTGACGACGGTGACGGTCGGTGGCTCGTGCTCGAGCAGCACCGCGCTGCCGACCGCCATCACCGCGTCTCCGTTCTGCCCGGGGACCGTCGCGAACCCCGAGCGGAAGATCGGGGTGAGCGAGATCAGCCCGACCATCGTCGCGAGGAATACCGGCAGCGCGATTCGCATCAGCTCCCCGCTGCGCTGGCGGGTCGCCACCGCCACGTCCCCCCGCGCGCGCCGGTACATGAACGCATCCGCGATCGCGGCGACGGCGATCAAGATCGCGAGCGAGCCCTTGAGCGGCACGTGCACGAGCCCGAGCACCGCCAGCGCGAGGCTCGCCACCGCGGCCCCGACCGGGAGCACGAGCAGCACCATGTGCGGGTTGAGCTCGCCCCGCGCGAGTACCCGCGCCGGTGCGTAGCCGACGATCGCGAACAGCACGATCGCCGCCGCGGCCGTGCGGATCACGGCCGGCACGGCCGCGACCCCGACCACATCGGCACCGATCGCGATGATCAGCGCGATAGCCGACGCGAGCAGCGCCGCGAGCAGCGCCAGAAGACGTGGGTCGAGCCGCTGAACTCGCTCGAGCGGCCCCCGGCCGCCGATCTCCTCCGCGGGCCCGGCAGCGCCGTGGACCGCGGTCACTTCGTCGGCGACCGTGCTCACCGTGTGGGCGGTCGCGGCCGGGTTTCGCGGCGCGCTTCGCCGGCGACCCGAGTCAGGAAGATGGGGTTCCCGATCAGATAGCGCCGCCACATCCTGGTCGGTTCGATGGCGAGCCTGAAGATCCACTCGAGCCCGTTGTCCGCCAGCCACCGCGGCGCGCGGGGCATGTGCCCCGAGACGTAGTCGAACAGCGCGCCGACGGTCCAGACGACGGCGCCGTCGAGGCGGTCGGCGTAGCGGTCGACCCACAGCTCCTGCTTCGGCGTGCCCATCCCGACGAGCACGATCGCCGGCCCGTGGGCGTTGATGTGCTCGATCACGCGCTCGTTGTGCGGTGAATCGAGGTCGAAGAAGCCATGGTGCGCGCCGACGACGTCGAGCCGCGGGTACCAGCGCCGGAGTCGCGCCGCGGCCTCGCGGGCGATCGGAGGCTCCGAGCCGAGCAGGTAGATCGGCTGCTCTGAGCGCTCGCACAACGTCGCCAGGCCCCAGATCCAGTCTGCGCCGGTCATTCGGTGCGGGACCGGCAGGTTCAGCACCCGAGCGGCGAGCCGGACGCCGTAGCCATCGCAATAGACGAGGTCCGCGCGCCTGAGCGCGCGGCCGAGCCCGGGGGTGACCCGGGACTGGTTGACGACGTGCGCGTTGACGTACATCACGCGCCGCGTCTGTTCGTCGGACGCCCAGCCTGAGATCGTTCGCAGGAGCTCGGCCGGCTGGGCCAGGTCGATCGGGATGTCGAAGATCGCTGAGGACGGCCGGGACGCCGGCGCGAGCGGCTCCGGATCGCCTCCGCTCGCCTCGAGGAGCGCATGGGCGGACACGTCGCGCTGATGGTACGCGGTTCGCGGGCTAAGAGCGCGCGATCGATGGCGCCGCTGATCGCGATCGTCGCCCGAGACCGTCGCCGTCCACCGTCAGCTGGTAGAGCCCCGCCGCGGCGACGACGAGGCAGGTGAGCGCGCCCACGCCGAGCCCGGCGCGGGGACCCAGCAGCGCCATCACGCCGCCGATGGCCGGCCCGCCGATCGGTGTCGAGCCCTGGAACGCCACGAACCACAACGCCATCACGCGACCACGCATCTCCGGTGCCGCGGTCAGTTGAAGCGTCGAGTTGCCAGTCGACATGAACGAGATGCTCGCGGCGCCGGCGAACGCGAGCGCGATCAGCTCGAGCGCGAGGCTGGGCGCGAGCGCGGCGAGCGTGATCGCCGCACCGAATCCGGTCGCGGCGGCGGTCAGAGGCGCAAGCCCGGTCCGTCCGCGGGCGGCGACGAGCAATCCGCCGAGCACCGCGCCGACGCCCATCGAGGCGGTCATGAAGCCGAAGCCGGCGGCGCCGGCGTGCAGGCCGCGGCTGGCCATCACCGGGAGCGAGACCTGAAACTCGTAGGTCAGGCAGCCGACGGCGCCCATCATCAGCAGCGGGATCGCGAGCTCGCGCGTGCGGCGCACGTACCGGAGGCCCTCGCGCAGCTGGCCGGGGCTGCGCGGCGCCGGCGTCGTCGGATTGAGCTTTGACTTGTCGAGCAGCAGCAACGTACCGACGACCGGGATGAAGCTGGCGGCGTTGGCCAGGAAGCAGACGTCGTCGCCCACGGTCGCGATCAGGATCCCAGCGATCGCCGGCCCGACCGCGCGGGCGACGTTGACGAGCACCGAGTTGAGGCTGACCGCGTTGCGAAGGTGGTCGGCGCCGACGAGCTCGAGCATGAACGACTGGCGCGCCGGGTTCTCGAACGCGTTGTTGAGCCCGAGCAGCGCGGCGAGCACCCCGATCTCCCAGACGCGGACGCTGCCGGTTGCCGTCAGTACCCCGAGGATCAGCGCCTGCACGCCCATCGCGGCCTGCAGCGCGACCATCAGCCGCCGCTTGTCGACCCGGTCGGCGATCACGCCGCCGTACGGCGCGAGCAGCAACACGGGCAGCGTCTGCAATGCGACGATCCCGCCGAGCGCCGTGCTCGAGTGGGTGAGCGTCAGCACGAGCCACGCCTGCGCGGTCATCTGCATCCAGGTGCCGACAAGCGAGATCGCCTGGCCGCCGTAGTAACGGCGGTAGTTCGGTACCGACAGCGCTGCGAAGGTCAGTCGGCCTGCGCGCACGACGCGCGTCACGGGCGAAGCTCCTCGGCCAGCGCCTCGAGCGCTCCCAGGGCGTCCGCCAGTGCTGCCTGATCGGCGGCGGCGAGGGGCTCGAGCGCCGCGTTCAGCGCGACCGTCCGCTCCCTGCGAATCCTCTCGGCGAGGCGACGGCCACGCGTGGTGGCGCTGACGAGCGCCGCGCGCCCGTCCGCCGGATCGCTGCTGCGCTCGAGCAGGCCCGCATCGACGAGCTGGCCGGCGATCCGCGAGAGCATCGTCGGGTTGACGCCTTCAGCGGCCGCCAGGTCGCTGAGCCGGATCGGACCTCTGCGGACGACCGTGAACAGGATCGAGATGCTCGTCGCCGTCAGCCCGGCGGCGGTGGCCGCGGGCGTGGAGCGGAGCCGGCGGTTGATCCGGGCGATCGCGGCACGCAACCGGGCCGCGGTTTCGACGTCGAGGATGGGTGCTGACTGTGGCGTGGTTGCCCGCTCTCAATTTAGTTGCTTGCTGGCAAGTATTAGTCTAGCACGGAGGGGATCGCCGTCGACTTATGTTTGAACCCGGGGCCGTTCGGGAACAACGGAGCCGCACACGGGAGCCCTGAGCCCCCGGAGGTACCGCGCCCCCAAGCCGCCGTCCGGCCTGCCCCCGCCGGGCGGCGGCTGCCCCTTTAAGGCGCGGCGGCTACTCCTCGCGGCGTCGGTCGGCGACGTGGTGATCGTCGCGTCGGAGCGCGTCCGTGAAGCGTTTCGGGACCGCGGCGTCGTCGCCGTCTTCCCACAGCGTCACGACGACGAGCGCGCCCGCATCCGGGCGACAGACGTAGACGAGGTTCGGGAGCTGCAGGTCGCGCACCAGGACGGTCCCGCGATCACCCGCCTCCGTCCGCCCGGCCGCGTGCGCTCGCGCGACGCGCGAGGCGATCTCGGTCCGCGCATCAAGCGTTCCGCGCACGCGCTGTCGGAAGCGCTCGGCCGCGTGGTCAGTGACGGCGACGAGCATCTCCGGGATCGTGCCGTAGATCGCGGCGAAGCGCCGATGGCGTGGCTCGGCGGCTAGGATTGGCCACGATGCGGTGCCGCGGATACTGATCGTCGGCGCGGGTCTGACGGGCTGTACGCTCGCCCATCGACTCGCGGAGCACGGTGTCGACAGTGTCCTCTATGAACGGGAGGACGTGCCCGGCGGCCTGATCCGCTCCGAGCGGATGCACGGGGTGATCTACGAGCCGCACGGTTCGCACATCTTCCACACCGAGGACGCCGAGGTTTGGGAGCTGGCGAATGCGATCACGCCGTTTCGCCCGTACCGCCATCGCGTCGACGTGATGGTCGAGGGCAAGTTGCTCAACTGGCCGCCGCTGCTGAGCGATGTCGACCGTCTGTGCGAGGGGGAGCGGATCAAGCGTGAGCTGCTCCCCCGCCGCGACAACCCGATGAACCCCGAGTTGCGGGCTCGCAGCGCCAACTTCGAGGAGTGGTGCCTCGAGCTGATGGGTCCGGATCTGTACGAGCTGTTCATTCGACCGTACACACAGAAGCAGTGGGGACGCCCACCGACGGAGCTCCCGGCGAGCTTTGCTCCCAGACGGGTGAGCATCCGCTGGGACGACGACCCGTATCTGTTCGGCGACCCGTATCAGGGTTGGCCGGCAGGCCCGCTCGGCTACACGGATCTGATCGACGGCCTGCTCGCGGACTCAGAGCATGTGACCGTCGTCACCGGGAGCGCCGTCACGCTCGCGACGGTTGACTCGCTCGTCGCCGAGCACGAACCGACCGCGGTCGTGCTGACCTGCGCGCTTGACCAGTTCGCGGACACGATCTTCGGAGACCTCGCATGGCGTGGAATCCTCGTGCGCTCGGTTCACGTGCCACACGTGGAGTACGCCCAGAGCGCGATGGTCGTCAACTACCCCGGTCTCGAGTATCCGTTCATCCGCGTCCATGAGACCAAGCACGCCTCAGGGCAGAAGTGCGAGGGAACGGTGCTGGGCTTCGAGTTCACCGGCGCGCCGACCCGCTACTACCCGATCGAGGATGAGCGCAACAGGGAGCTCAACCGGCGCTACCAGGAGCACCTGCGGGCCGAGATCTCGAGGCCCGTGTACTTCGCGGGCCGGCTGGCGAATTACGCCTACATCGACATGGACGACTGCATGCGCCAAGCGCTCGACTGCGCCGCCGAGGTGCTCGACAGCGTCAACGGCGCCTGACTGACTACGGCGGCGGTTCGAGTCCGAACGGCACCCGCTGTACCCGCCGGCGGGCCTGAATCAACCGGCGTTGGCGCCGCGCCTCCGGCAGGCGCTCCCAAGCTTCTCGGTATCCGCCCAGCAGCTCGCGCTCGCGCAGGACCGCATAGCCGAACGCGAGCACCTCGTAGCTGAGCAGCGGGCCGGCGTCCCGCAGGATGTCGGCGCGGGAATCGTTCTTGGCGATCATCAGCAGCCGGTTGCGGAACTGGGTCCGACGGTCCCGTGCGCCCATCTGGGCCCGCGTGGTCGGGCTGTAGGTGCGGATGTGGTGCACGACGGCCGCCGGCTCGTACACCGTGCTCCAGCCCATCAGGCGAGCCCGCCACGCGAGGTCGGCGTCGCAGCCCCACCCGGGCATGTTCTCGTCGAAGTACGCGTCCTCCACCGCGCAGTCCGCGAGCGCCGCGCGACGGTAGACGGCCGCGGCACCATCGGCCCCGAATACCTCGTGAGCGCTGGCGTACGCGCCCGCGGGCGCCCCGTGACCCACGAGGCTGTTCTTACGCCGGCGGTCGAACGACATCCCGGCGGCGTCGAGCAGCAGCAGGCGATCGCCGATCTCCGGGCCGAGCGTCCGCACCAGCTTGGGGGCCACCGAACCGACGTTGGGATCGGCGGCCAGCACGGCGGTGCAGGTGGACAGGTAGCCCTCCGTCAGGAACGTGTCGGCCTGCAGCAGCGCGACCACGTCGGCTGACCCCTGGCGCAGCCCGGAGTTCATCGCCTCGGTGTAGGGGACGCGTCGGGGGAGGCGGTGCACCGGCACGGCGTGCTGGGCGGCGAGCTCGGCGGTCGCATCGCTCGAAGCGTTGTCGATCACCAAGCCTTCGTCGAAGCCCTCTGCCACGGCGGCGGTGAGCGACGTCGCCAGCAGCGGCGCCTCATCGCAGGACAGGATCACGAAGCCGGTCCTCACAGCAGCTCCTCGTACACCGCCAGCGTCGCGGCCGCGGTCGCGTCCCAGCTGAAGCCCGCCGCGCGGGCCCGCCCGGCCTCGCCCAGCTGCGCGCGCAGCGATTCGTCGCCGGCGATCCGGCGCAGCACGCCGGCGAGGTCCGCCGGGTCGTTCGGGTCGAAGTAGAGCGCCGCGTCGCCCCCGGTCTCGGGCAGCGCCGCGGCGCGCGCGAGCACCGTCGGGCAGCCGCGCACCATCGCTTCGAGCGCGACCAAGCCGAAGCCCTCGTACACGGCTGGCAGCACGAGCGCGTCCGCGCCGCGAATCAGCGCGTCGAGGCGCTCGTCATCGATGAACCCGGGCAGCTCGAGTGGCAGGTCTCCCGCCCGGGCGCGCAGCTCGCGGCCGAGACCGACATCCGCGCCTGCGAGGACGAGCCGGTGCGGGAGCCCCTCCTTGACCAGCAGCCGGAAGGCGTCTATCAGGACCGGCAGGTTCTTCCTGCGCCGCAGGTCGCCTGCAGCGAGCAGGTAGGGACCCTCGGGCGGTGCGAGCCGGCCTGGCGGTAGCGCCGGCGCCCCGGGGATCACCCGGATCCGCTCGCGCGCGACCCCGTAGCGCGTTTGCAGATCCTCGGCCGTGAAGGCGGAGGGGCAGATCACGAGATCGGCGGAGCGCGCACCCAAGCGGACCAGCAGCCGGTATTTGGCGCCCGTCACCGCCGGCATATCGCCCGGAATCGCCTCGAAGCCGAGGTCGTACACGGTCACGACCCCGGGGCAGGGGCGGCGGAGCGGCAGGAACGAGTCCGGTCCGTGGACGAGCGCCGCGCGGCGCCGCCGGAGCAGTCGCGGCAGCGTCACCTGCTCGTAGAAGACCTCTGGTCCCCGGCCGCCCTGCGTCAGCGGCCACAGCTCGTGGCCCGTGGGCGGCTGGCGCTGCAGCGCCTCCAGCAGACAGCGGACGTAGATCCCGGAACCGTGTGGCATCGCCACGAACGCGTCCCGCGCGTCGAACGCGATCAGCGCCATCCGCTCTCCGCAGTCAACGTCGCGCGCCGCGCCAGAGAGCTGGTGCGCTGGCGGCTTCCGCGTACACGTCCCAGGTGGCGGCCGCGGCGTCCTCCCAGGTCCAGCTGAGTGGCTCCGGGGCGGGACGCGCCGCCCTCTCGGCCGCCATCACCAGGCCGTCGAGGTCGTCGACGGCGCTCAGCACGACGCGGCCGTCGAGCACCTCGCGCACGGCCGGCACATCGCACGCTGCGACCGGGGTACCGCACGCCAGCGCCTCCACGGGCGGCAGGCCGAAGCCCTCATCGTCGCTCGGGAAGATCAGCGCGTGCGCCCCGGTGTAGATCGCCGCGAGCTCGTCGTCGCTGACCGCGCCGGTGAGCGTCACGTCGGGGAGCTCACGGGCCCAGCGCCCGGTTGGGCCGACCAGCACGAGCGGCATCGTGCGAGCCGCACGGGTGAGCGCGGCCACCCGCTTGCGGGGGTCCGGCGTGCGCAGCCCACCGACCCAGAGGAGGTACTGCTCGGGGAGCCGGTACTGGTCGCGCACCGCCCGCACCTCGGTCGCCGACCGCGGATGCAGCGCCGCCGCCGCCGCCTCGCCGATCACCCTGATCCGATCGGCGGGGATCTCGAGCACGTCGATCGCGTCGTCGGCGACCGCATGTGTCGGCACGATCACGCGCACGGCCCGCTGAACGGCGAGATAGCGGAGCTTGAAGCGCAGGCCCGAGCGCAGATACTCGCTCCGGCGTTTGAGCGGCACCAGGTCGTGCAGCGTCACCACCATCGGCACGGGGCAGCGCAGCATCGCGCCGTCGATCCACGGCGCGTGGAACACGTCGCAGCGCCGCGGGTCGTGGGACTCGACGATCTCCCCGCGGCCATCTGCCCGGAGCGACTCCAGCAGGCAGCGCGCATAGCGGCCGATGCCGCGCGTGTCCTTCGCCGGCCGGCTGTCGAACGCCACCTTCACGGTTCGAGCAGCCGCTCGACACGGTCGACGTAGTCAGCCACGAAAAACCGCGCCACCCGCTCGCGTCCGGCGGCTCGCATCTCCGATCGGTGTGCGAGCACATCGAGCACCGCTTCGGCCAGCTGGCCCGGCGCCCCCGGGTCGACGAGGCGACCGGTGACGCCGTCGTCGACGACCTCGGGCAGGCCGTCGACGCGCGTCGCGACGACCGGGGTCCCGACCGCCATCGCCTCCGCGAGCACGGTCCCGAACGGCTCCTCGTAGGAGGGCAGGACGAGCACGTCCAGATGACGCATCAGCCCGGGCGCGTTGTCGCTCCACGGGTGGTGCTCGATCTCGGGCGAGCTCGTGACCGTGCTCGTGTACGCGAGGTCCGCGGCATATGGATCGTCACCGACGATCACGATCCGCGCACCCGGCGCGCCGGCGCGGATCGCGGGTGCGGCACGGACCAGGTCAAGCGGGCCCTTGCGCCGCTCGATCCGGCCGATGAACCCGACGACGGGGCCGTTGCCGGTCGGCCACGGCGCGGCGATCGTGGGCGGGTCCGGGTCGACCGGCCCGTAGACGACCTCGGCGCGCAGGCCGTGGAGCCGATCGGCGACCGCTTGGGAGTCCGCCAGCACCACGTCGGCGCGCTGCCAGAACGACGGCACTCGCTTGACGATGTCGTGGATGTGGAGTACCCGCCGCGCCGCGCGCGGCGGCAGGGCGGGGAGCAACCGGCCGCAGACGGCGCCGTTCAGGTAGACGACGTCCGCTTCTGTACGGGCGATACGGCGAGCTCGTGGCCACGACGCGACCGCGCGCGCGCCGGTGCCGGGCGCCAGCCCACCCAGCGCGAGCGGGCACCAGCGGTACCCGGCCCGGATCGCCTCGTCCCGAAGCGGTCCCTCGCCAGGTGTCGTGAACGCGATCTCCCACCCCCGGTCCGCCAACCCCGCGAGCAACCGCAGGAGATGGATCTCCGCACCTCCGGGATGGTCGACCGGCGCGACTGCGGTCAACCTACGACTCATCCGGCAAAACACTGTAAAGCCGTGTGGGCTGCGATGTCGGGCGATACCGTCGGTGCGATGCAGGACTACTACGAGCAGCTGTGGGAGCGCCTTGAGGGCGAGCTGCGCGCACCCGACTTCGAGCAACGGCGCGCGTTCTTGGCCGAGGAGGTGGTTGAGGGCGAGCGAGCGCTTGACCTCGGCTGCGGCGCCGGCGACTTCACCGCCGCGCTCGCGGAAGCTGGAGCCAAGCCGGTCGGCGTCGACATCGCGCAAGCCGCGCTGCGTCTGGCTCGCGAGCGCCATCCGGGGCTCGAGTTCAGGGACGTGCCGCTCGACGGGCCGTTGCCGCTCGAGGATTGCGAGTTCGGGCTAGTCTGGGCCAGCGAAGTGATCGAGCATGTCGCTGACACGGCTCCATGGCTGTCGGAGGTGCGTCGGGTGCTGGCGCCCGGAGGACGGCTACTGCTGACGACGCCCTCGCATGGGCGGCTGCGGCTCATGTTGGGCGGCATCGAGCGGTTCTCCGAGCCGCTCGGCGATCACCTGCACCTGTACACCCGGCGATCGCTCGCCGGCCTGCTGAGCGAGTTCGGGTTCTCGGCGGTCGACGCCCGAGCGGTCGGCGGGCCGCCGCTGCTGCGACGCTCGGTGTGGGCGCGGGCGGTGAGGTGAGCCGATGCGCGTCCTGATCGACACGACGTACGCGCAGCGCGCGCCGCATTCGGGAACCGCGGTGTATCTGGACCGCCTGATCGACGCGCTTGGCCGTGAGCCCGGGATGGAGGTCGTCACCGAGCGCCACGAGCGCCGCCGACCGCCCGCGGGCGGCGGTCTCGGGAGCGTTCGCAACCTCCTGTCCGACCGCGGCTGGACCGAGTTCGAGCTCCCGCGGCGCGCGCGGGCTGCGCGCGCCGACGTGATCCACCATCCGCTCGCCGCGCGCGCCAGGCGCGCCGAGGTCGCGCAGGTCGTGACGATCCACGATCTCGCGTTCGAGCGGCTGCCGGAGCTGTTCGACGAGCGCTTCCGGCTCTATGCGCACTACGCGTATCGCGCGGCCGCGCGGGCGGCCGGCGCCGTCATCTGCGTCAGCGACTCGACCGCCGCGGATGTCCGTGAGCTCTGGGGCGTGCCGGCGGACCGGATCGTCGTCGCCCGCCACGGGCCGGGGCAGCCACTGCCGGCGTCTGAGCGCGGGGTCCCCGAGCACTTCCTTTACGTCGGCGACGCCGAGCCGCGCAAGGACCTCGGCACCGTACAGGCGGCGTATGCGCGCTACCGGACGATGGTCAGCCAGCCGCTCGGTCTGGTGCTGGCGGGATCGGTCGACTCGTCCGCGGATGGCGTGCGCGTCGAGCGGACTCCGGACGCGGCGCGGCTCGCGCAGCTGTACGCCGGCGCCGCCGCGCTCGTGCATGCATCGCTCTACGAGGGCTTCGGGCTGACCCCGCTCGAGGCGATGGGCGCCGGAACCCCGGTGATCGCGGCGCGCGTAGCGGGCATCACCGAGGTCTGCGGCGACGCGGCCCGGTTCGCCGAGCCACGCGACCCGGCGTCGTTCGCCGACGCGATGGCCGAGATCGCCGCCGATCCGGCGGCGCAGGCGCAGCTGGCCGAAAGCGGCCGCCGTCGCGCCGCGGAGTTCAGCTGGGCCGCGTCCGCACGGGCGCACGCCGAGGCTTACTCTCTAGCGGTGGGCGCACGCGCATGAAGATCGCGATTCTGGGCACCCGGGGGATCCCGGCCTCCTACAGCGGCTTCGAGACGGCTGTCGAGCAGCTCGCCTCGCGGCTGACCGAGCGCGGGCACGAGGTGGTCGTGTACTGCCGCCCGCACGTCGTCGATCCGAAGCTCCGCCGGTACAAGGGCGCGCAGCTCGTGCACCTGCGCACGGTCCAGAACAAGTACCTCGACACGTTCGTGCACACGTTCCTGTCCGCGATCCACGCTGCGCGCGTGACCAAGCCCGACGTCGCGCTGTTCTTCATCGCCGGCAACTCCCCGCTGTGCCTGATCACGCGCTGGGCGTCGATCCCGGCGGTGATCAACGTCGACGGACTCGACTCCGACCGGCGCAAGTGGCCGGCGTTCGCGAAGGCCTACCTGCGGTTCGCCGAGCGGACTGCGCCGCGCTGGGCCGACGAGGCGATCACCGACAGCCATGCCGTGGCCGACATCTATCAGAGTCGCTACGGCGAGCGGATCGGCGTCGTTCCATACGGCGTCAGAGACCCGGGCCACGACGGGACCGAGACGCTCGAGCGGCTGGGGCTCGAACCGCGCAAGTACATCCTGTTCGTCGGCCGGCTCGAGCCGGAGAACAACCCGCACGTGCTCGTCGAGGCGTTCGCGCGGATCGGCCGTGCGGCCGCTCGCGACATGAAGCTGGCGATCGTCGGAGGCGCACCATATGCGGACGACTACATCCGCCAGGTGTGGCGCACCGCCGATCCACGCGTCGTTTTCCCCGGCTACGTGTTCGGGCGCGGTTACTGGGAGCTCCAGCGCCACGCGTACGTGTTCTGCGCGCCGACCGAGGTCGGCGGCACGCATCCGGTGATCCTCGAGGCGATGGCGGCCGGCAACTGCGTGCTCGTCAACGACCACAAGCCGAACGCCGAAACCGTCGGCGACGCAGGGATCTACTTCTCGGGGCGTGCGGGCGTCGGTGATCTGGCGACGCAACTCGAGCGGTTACTCGCCGATCCCGCTCTCGTGGCCGAGTACCGCGGGCGTGCGCTCAGGCGGGCGCAGCAGTATTCGTGGGAGGCCGTCACCGACCAGTACGAGCAGCTGCTGACCGCGGTCTGCGAAGCGCGCGGACCGGGTGGCCTGCCGTCCTACCTGATTGACCCCGAACCGCTTGCGATGGCGCCGGCGGCTGGCTAGCCGGGAGGCGCTTGCCCGTTCGCGACCCACAGGCCGGTGCTGGGGTCGCAGACACCGTCATCGGTCGCCTGGTCCTCCCAGTCCGTGTCGGCCGGGACGGTCGTGAGCGTCGGGCCGATTGCGAAGCCCGGGGGCGAGCACCCGGGTGCGGTGGCGCAGCCAACGATCGTGTTGTTCGACGGTTGGTAACACGGTGCGGTAAGGCCGACCGTGTCGTTGCACGACGGCGAGGAGCTCGCCGCGCTGGGAAGGTATCCGAACGCCAGAACGCAATAGCTGGGCCGATCGAGCGCGTAGCCGGCCGGATCGCCGTCGCCACCGCCGCTGTTGTCGGCGCCCACGAGCGCGCTGTCCCAGCGGTCGTAGTCGTTGAGGTTGTTGTCGTAGGTCTGGAACTCATACCAGTAGCTCTGCGTCACCTTGGGCTGGCTCGCGAGCAGCTTGAAGCCGGCCGCGCCCCAAGCTTGCGCCAGACCGTTGCCGTCGACGTCCGCGCCGAGCGTGTGTCCGCAGCAGTCCATGTTTCCGTCGTTGAGATGAACGCCGGTCTCTGTGATCCAGATCGAGTAGTTCGTATCGGGTTGCGCAGCGCTCGCGATCGCGGACTCGAGGTTGGTCAGATTGGTTGTAACGGTATTCGTGTCGGAAGCGGCGTCCTGCGTGACGTCCTCATAGTCATGGAGGGCGATGACGGCCGGAGGCGTGGTCGGAACGGGTGCGTACGGAGATCCGCCCTCATCGGTCGTGATCCGGTTGAGGTAGTTCTTTACGTAGGTCATTCTTGTGGCGTCTGCAACGCCGGAAATCGTGAGCGCGGCGACTGTCTCGGTCTGCGCAGAGCTGTTCTGATCTTCGTTGGCAACGGTGTCGGCGAGATACCACAGGTCCGCCGCGGCGTTTGCCTCGGCAAGCGAGGTGCCGTGAGCAAGATCCGGCTCATTGAATGCCTCCCACTGCGTCACCGACGTGTTCGCCAGCAAGCCGACCAGCCCGCAGACGTAATCCGCTTGGCCGGTCGCACCGGAGGGAAACCCGGGATCGCTCGGATTCTTGCCGGAAGTCAGCGCGATAGTCGGGGTAAGTCCGGCCGTGTTGACCGCCGTGAGCCACGACTCCAACCTCGCGTAGTACGTGCCGCCCGTGCTCACGGGGACCGCATTCTCGTCGAGCACGCATTCGTTGCCGCTAGACGTGGCAAACGTGTCGTAGGGCACCCCTATTCGGGCGTACCCCAATCCGAGCCCAGCGCTGAACTCATTGAAGGTGCTTGTGCACCCCGACGTCGGGCACGTCGCGGCGAGGTTTCCGTCAGCAATGCCGTAGCGTGACGTCTGGCCCGCGGGAGCAGGAACGGCACCGGGGCCAAGCAACGATGCGTCTGGCGGGGGCGCGCGTTTCGGCGCGGGCCGAGCGGGCGTAGTCGTGGGCGATCGAGGTGGGAGCGGGGCCGTGATCGGCGCCGCGGCGGGGACACGCAGCGTCGCGAGGCACGCCTGGAATAGCCGCGGTAGAGGCACAGCGGGGCCCACCGTTGTATCCAAACGGCATGGATGTCCCGCGATAACCAGGGCCTCTGCGGTCGAATAGGCGGTGAACACGCCGGCGAGGACGAACAGCACGGGCAACACCCGATCGCGCGCCTTCGCTTTCATTCTGCCCTCCGCTCTCGGTCTGCCCACCACGTCGCCATCCGACGGCGACGCTCACGGTAGAACGTACCACTGCGGTCAAACCTGAATTCGGTGGGGCGCTAACCCGTTCGGACCGTCACGACGCGGCTCGTGTAGACGTGCCCGCCTGGCGAGCGCCACGCGATTCGCACGCCACCGCTGCCGGGCGCCCGCAAGCGGGCCGTGAAGTAGCCGTGGGGCTGTCGCACCCGGATCGTCGCGATCGTCGTCCACTTGCCGCCCGTGGCATGCCACTGGACGATCGCCTGCTGCGCCGCGTTGTGCGGGCCGGGCCGGATCTCGCCCCACAGGAACATCCGCGTCCCCGGATGAACCGTGGTCGATGGGATCCAGATCGGCAGCCGGTAGGCGTTGTAGGCGGGCTTTTGCTTGCCGTTGGTGTACAGGAGTCCGGTCTGGAACGTGTCCCAGTAATCGAGGCTCGTTTTCGGGACCGTCGTGTTCGGCGCCGAGTCGTACAGCAGGAACTGCGACACCGAGCGCACGCGCGGGTCCCGCCACGCCATGTAGTCCGCCTGATTGAGGTACGTGGCCTGCTCGGCCGGGGTGACGACCTGGCGCGGGTCAGGGGGGTCGGTCTGGTACCCGTACTCGGTGATGTAGATCGGCAGGTGGCGGTGGCTGCCGTAGGCCGCGAGCGAGCGGTCCAATCCGTGCTCCAGCCGGCTGAGATTGGCGAGCGGGACGAAGTCCGGGTCGGGGGTGCTGTATGACGGCGGGTGGTAGAAGAAGTAGGGGTGGTGGGCGAAGCCCGTTGCGTCGAACAGCACCGGGTTGGCATCGATAAACGCCTTGGCGCTTCCCTTCGTCGGGCACCCGAGCGCAGCGGCCGACTGACCCGTCAGCCGCCGGTAGTGGCTGTCGACGCAGTACATCGCACGCACGAACGGCATCGGCGTGGTCGCGGTGTAGTAGCCGGGCGTCGTGTAGCCCTCGGGCGCGAGTTCGCCGATCAGGATCGTGTCCTTGGCGTGGCCGGTGTAGTACAGGGAGCTATAGGCCGCCTCGGCATACTCGCGGTACAGCCGCGGGGAGTTGAGCACCTGTTTGCCGCGGTACTTGCGCCACTGCGGCGCCAGCCAGCCGGGTTGGTCTGGCTCGTTCCAGATCGACCAGTAGTTGACTCGCGGCAGCGCGGTGGAGCTCGCGGCCGGCGTGTAGGTGCCGCTGTAGCGGTAGCCGAGCGCGTAAACGAACTCGGTGAAGTCGGCGACGTTGGGCGCCCAATGGTCGGCGGCCCTGGTCGTCGGGGAGTCGTGACGCATCGCCCACAGCGGACCGGGAGCGGTGACGTTGAAGTCGACGCCGATCCCGTACGCCGCCGCGTACTCCACGAGCCGGTCATATGGGACCCAGTTCGCGGCCGGGTAGTCGCTGGGCAGGACCGCGTTGAAGCCGGCCGGTGGCGTCGCCGAGGTCGGGTTCGGCGCGATCGTCGACCACTTGACGTTGACGCGGACGCGGGTGACGCCCAGCGACCGCAGTCGCGCGAGCGTGTGGTTGACGCCCGCGGAGGTGTTGTAGATCAGGTACTGGTCGTCCTGGAAGGTCGACTCCTGCGTCCCATTGGCGCTCGCGACGGCAGGCGCCAACGCTGACGGCACCGTGGCTAGCGCCACGACGGCGGAGATCAGGGCGGCACGTAGCGGCATCCGGGTCATCGTTCGTTCAGAGGCATCGGGAGTCGCGACCGGGAGCTCCCCCTGCTCCGGCCGACGGCCCGAGCGTAGCAACCGGGGGGACTAGGAGAGCGCCAGTTCGTAGGCCTCGACGGTCGCCGCCCCGCACCGCGTCCACGTGAATGCGCGCTCCACGGTGGCTCGGGCGGAGCGTCCGGCGGCCTCGAGTTCGGATGGATCGGACAGCAGTCGATCGAGTTCAGCGGTGAGCGCGTCGGCGTCGCGCGGCGGGACGAGAGCGATCCCGCCGCCCTCGGCTGCGATCTCCGCCGGTCCGGCCTCACCTGCGCACCCGATCGCCGGGACACCGCCGGCCATCGCTTCCAGATACGCCACTCCGAATGCCTCGTCGACGCTCGGTAGCACGAACACGGAGGCGCTCTGGGCGGCGCGCACGGCTCGCTGATGGGGAAGCTGCCCCATGAACTGCACGCGGTCGGCGACTCCGAGTGACGCCGACAGCGTGCGCAGCCGCTCGCGTTCGGGGCCATCGCCGACCACGATGTAGCGGAGCTCGGGGTGGCGCGGGCGGAGCCGTGCGAGCGCCTCGATCACGTCGCAGTGGCGTTTGCGGGCCACCAGGTTGGCGACGGTAGCGATCGTCGGGACTGCCGGCTGCGGGGGCGGCGGCACTGGCAGATCGGCTCCGAGATGGACGACGCGGGTCGCGCGCGCGCCGTGCTCGGCGCATCGCTGCGCCGTCCCGGCGCTGTTGGCCAGCACCAAGCGAGCGTGCGCGAGCGTCGTCTCGACGTTGGCCGCCGGAGCCCCCGCGCCGTAGACGTCGTGGCCGTGCACCGAGACGACCAGCGGCGCCTCGGGCGCAGCGCGGCGCACCGCATCGCCGGCGGGCACGGCGTAGTGCGCGTGCACGAGATCGAATCGGAACTCTCGCGTCAGACGCGCGATCGCGCGCCCGAGCGCCGGCGCCGCCCACGCTCCCCACGAGCTGTAGCTCCACGGCCGCGGCGGCGAGAGATAACGGACGTAGCCGACCTGGAGTCCGTCGATCGAGGCATGTGCCGGCTGCCTGGCCACTTCGGCGAAGGCGCCGAGATCAAGCCGGCGAGCCGCCGCCAGGGACGGCAGCGGACGATGGAGCACCAGCACCCGGACGTCCGCACCGGCGTCGCGCGCCGCGAGCGCCTGGCGATGGGCCCAGACACCGCGGACCGGGTCGGCGGCGCGGGGGTAGTACTCGGCGAGCACCAGGACATTCACCGGAACGACCTGTGCGTGACCCGGGTCCGCTGCGCGTCGACCGCCTTCGTGTACGGGCGCCCGGCAAGAAACCGGGTCGCCTCGGCGATCGCCGCGTCGCGGTCGTACTCGACGGCGACCGCGCGCAGGTCGTGGCCGATCGCAATGGCGTCGATCACGCCGAGCCTCCAGCCCCGCTCCAGCGCGAGGGCCGACCAATGCGCGTCGAGGCCCCAACCGGCCTTCAGCTGGGGGAACGGCAGCAGTGCGCCGAACGTCTGCCGGTGAAATGCGAACACCGGGCCGATCTCCACGAACCCGGTCTCGCGAACGACGCTGAACGCGCGCCGGCGCGTGACGTCCCACGCGGCGTGGGACCGCTGCCGATGCGCCGGCTGCGCGAGTTGGAGTCCGAACCGCTCGGCGAGGAATACGAACGCATCGAGAAAGCCGTGCGGCAGCGCCACGTCATCGTCCAGCACCAGCAGCCAGTCGTAACCGTCGGGCGGGTTCTCGCCGAGCAGCATGTTGAGGTTCTCGAACTTTCCGCGACCGCCGACATCGGTGGCGGCGAAATGGACCTCGTGCCGCGAGCGCAGCAGTTCCTCGCGCTCCGCTGCGAGCAGGTTCTGCCGATCGGCACGCTCGACGGCGAGGGCCAGCACGCGCCGCTGCGGCCACGCCCGCGCCGCCCGCCGGAGCCGTGCCGGACGCAACGTCGCGAGCGCGACTGCGCCGGCGAGGGCGTCGCCGGCGAGTGCCGCGCTCGTGCGCACGACCCCCGACACCTGGCCGCTCGTCCCCGACAGAAAGTCAGGTCGGTCGGGAGCTGCTGCGACCACCCGCTCCGGGCGCAGGGCCTCGCGAAGGCGACCTGACGTGTGCGCCGCCATCACGATCCCGATCGCGCAGCGGCGCCGGACCACGTGCCACCAGCAGCCGGACAGCGTTCGCAGCTCGCCGGCGATCGACGGGGCCGCCCCCTTCCGGGCGTCGTTGCGCCGCGCCGTGCGACCGAGCTCATACGCGGACCGCGCGAGCTTTCGCAGGGTCGCGTCGGCCGCCGTTCTTCGGTGCTCGAGCCAGGCCTCCGCGACGTACCGGATCCGCCCGCCGGCCGCGACGTAGCGTCGCTCCCACTCCTCCTCGTCACCACGCCCGGTCAGCCGCTCGTCAAACGAGCCGACGCGCTCGAACGCCGCGCGCCTGATCGCCATGTTCGCGCCCCAGACGAACGTGGCGTCGCGGTCCGCCGAGCCGAGGTCGAGCGTCGTGATCGGCGCCGGCTCGCGGCCGCATGCACGCGGGCCGCCGCCCTCGAGCCGGGCGCGGATCGGGCCGCCGAAGACGTCGTGGTCGGGCGCCGCGCGGATCCCTTCGAGCATCGCCTCGAGCCACCCGGCGGGCGTCTCGACGTCGTCGTCGATGAACATGATCAGCTCGGATTCGGTGGCGGCGACCGCGGCGTTCCTGGCGGCGTTTAGGCCGGAGCGGGCCGGTAGTGCGACGAGGCGAACGTCGTGCCGTCGGGCGACGATCTCGGTGCCGTCGTCGGGACCGTCGCTGACCACGAGCACGTCGACGCCGGCGCTCGCCGCCTGCGGCACGACCGAGGCAAGCGTGACCTCCAGGTAGCCGGTTCGGGCGCGGGTCGGGATCGCGATCGTGGCTCTCGGCCGGCTGCGCATGCTGCGTATTGTCGGACCGCCTGCGGCGCGGCGTGGGGTCGTCAGCCCGAAAGCTGCTCGGTCCGCCGGTGCGTGACGAGCTGGCGGGCGAACGACGTCAGGAAGCGCGGGTTGTAGCGCAGGTAGCGCCGCCACAGCCGGCGCGGCTCGTGCGCCAGCCGGTAGGCCCACTCGAGACCGGCCTCCTGGATCCAGTTGGGCGCTTGGGGCACGAGCCCGGCGTGGAAGTCGAACGCCGCGCCGACGCCGGCGAGCACGGGGGCTTCGAGGCGCGGGCGCATCATCGCCATCCACTTCTCCTGCTTGGGCACGCCGATGCCGACCCACACGACATCCGCCCGGGACCGGTTGATCTCGTCGACCACCGCGCTCTGCTCCTCCTCGTCCAGCGGGCGGTGAGGCGGGGAGTAGCCGCCGACGATTTTTACCCCTGGGTGGCGCTGGCGGAGGTTGAGGGCCAGTTGCACGAGCGCTCCCTGGTTGCGACCCCCGTACAGGTAAAGGCGCTGCTGCGTGTCGGCTGCGCGGGCACAGGACCGAGACATCAGCTCCGGGCCGTAGACGCGGCCGGCCAGCGAATGCCCGAGCGCGTTGATCGCCCACACCAGCGGTTGACCGTCGGGAACGTTGAGTGACGAGCTGAGCAGCGATGCGCGCAGTTCCGGATCCTCGCTGGAGGCCATCACCGCGTGGACGTTGCAGACGCACACGTAGCCTCGCTCGCGCGCCTGCACCATCTGGTCGATCCAGTCGAGCGTCCGCTCGTAGTCGGTCAAGGCGAGCGGGATGTCGAGCACCGAGACCGTGCGGGGCGGTCTGATCGGGCTCACCCGCGCCTGAATGGAGCTCTCTGGCTGGATCTCGAAAGTCATTTTACGGACCTAGAACCTACCCATAAATACGAAAATTGGAGTCCACAGTTGCGGAGTTACCCCGGACCGTGTCGAAAGCTTCGCGGTGAAGTTAGGTTTCGTTTAGACGCTGAGCGGTATCCTCAATTGCGACACGGACGTCATATCGGTCCGCGAGCATCGCCCCCTTTCTCGCGGACCTCGGACGGCCCCCAGCCCTACCAGGGTCGTCCTTCGGCCGGGCCCGTGCCGTGCATCTAGTACGGCACGGGTCCGCCATATCCGCACGCGCCGCGCCGCGCGACCATCGACGCGCCTCCCGCCCCTGAGCGTCACTAACCTCTGCCGAGGCCATGGACTGCGTCGTGACCGGCGGTGCCGGATTCATCGGGTCGAATCTCGTCGACGCGCTCGTCGCCCGCGGCGATCGCGTGACCGTGATCGACGATCTGTCGACCGGCCGGCGCGAGAACCTGTCGCGGGCGCTCGATACGGGCGCGACGCTCCAGATCGCCGATGTCCGGGATGCGGTCGACCTCGCCGCGATCTTCGACCGCGTTCATCCCCGCGTCGTGTTCCACCTCGCAGCGCAGGTAGACGTCAGGCGCTCGGTCGCCGATCCGGCGGCCGACGCGACGGTCAACGTGCTGGGGATGATCGCGGTGCTCGAGGCATCGCGTGCCGCCGGCGTCAGCCGCGTCGTCAACACCTCGACCGGCGGTGGGCTGTACGGCGACGCCGGTCTGCTTCCGACCCCGGAGGACTATCCGATCAGGGCGCTGGCGCCATACGGGCAAGGCAAGCATGCCGCCGAAGGCTACTGCGAGCTCTACACCCGGCTACACGGCCTATCGACGGTCTCGCTGCGATACGGAAACGTCTACGGCCCGCGCCAGGACCCGTTCGGCGAGGGCGGCGTCGTGGCGATCTTCTGCGGGCATCTCGTGACCGGGGGAACGCCGACCGTTTTCGGCGACGGCCGGCAGACGCGCGACTGGGTCGAGGTATCGGACGTCGTGACGGCGAATCTGCTGGCGGCCGAGGCCGACCTGACCGGCCCGATCAACATCGGCCACGGGCGCGAGACATCGGTGCTCGATCTGCTCGAGGCGCTCAACGAGGTCGCGCCGGCGCCGCTGCCCGAGCCCGAGTTCGCGCCCGAGCGGCCGGGGGAGGTGCGTCGCAGCTGCCTCAATGTCGACCGCGCGCGAAGCGAGCTCGGTTGGCAGGCGACGGTGGAACTGCCCGACGGTCTGCGGCGAATCCTCTCGAGCCTGTAGCCGCTACAGGTTCTCCGCGACGAGCGGCGCCTCACGCGAGAAGAACCACCAGCCGATGCCGAACACGATCGGGATGATCGCGATCGCGACAAGCACGTGAATAACGCCGCCGCTGGCGGCGGCCGCGGAGCGCATCGGATACTTCGCCACGCACCCGGCCAGCTTGTGCGTGCAGATCGCGTTGAGCGAGTTGTAGTAGACAAGGCCCGGATGCACGAACGCGTAGCCCATCTGGGTCAGGAGCATCGCGAACGGGTTGAACGTCAGCACGTAGTGCTCGAACCCCTTGTAGCTGCTCGCCACGTACATGATCGGTGAGGCGTAGAACATCGTCTGGACCAGCACTTCCCAGATCGGCTGGACGTCCCGGTAGCGGACGTAGAGAGCCGACAGGAGCATCCCGATCCCGGTCGCGAGCATGATGAACCCGAGGATGATCGGGAACATCTCGAGCCACGACCACCGGGGAGTGATTCCGTTGGCGAGCGCGAACACGATCACCGCGATCGAGTTCATCCCGAGGTTGAAGACCGATGTCAGCGAGACCGACAGCGGGATCACCAGGCGTGGGAAGCGGACCTTGCGCAGCAGTCCCTCGCGTCCGACCAGGCACTGGACACAGTTGCCCGTCACCTCGCCGAAGTAGGTCCACAGCACGATCCCGGTCAACAGGTACACGCCGTAGTGCGGGATGCCCTTGCTGAGGTTGATGATCTGCGTGAAGAACACGTAGATGACGCCGAAGAACAGCAACGGGCGCATCAGCGACCACAGGTAGCCGAGCGCGGACCCGAAGTAGCGGAGCTTGAATTCGGTCCTCGCCAGCGTCGTCGTCAACTCGACGAACCGGCGGACGCTGCCTCCGAGCGCCGAGGGCCCGTAGGCACTCGCATTCGTTGTCGTCACGGCGGGCAAGCTAGCAGCGCGTATCGAAACAAGAGACGCTGTGGACGCGCGCCATAATCGCCCCGTGAACGTACGCATGATCGAGCCCGACGCGAGCCTTGGCGCGCGGCGGGGCGACGTCGTCGTGTGCATCCCGGTCTTCGACGGGCACCACCACTTCGTCAGCTGCCTGCAAAGCGTCCTCGCCCATACAGCCGAGGACGTTCCGATCCTGGTGTGCGACGACGCGAGCCCCGATCGGCGCTCGCATGAGTTCGTCGTCAAGCTCGCCGCTGCGAGCCCATCCGCACACGAGATGTTCTACCTCGATCGCGAGCGCAATCTCGGCTTCCCCGCCAACGTCAACGGTGCCTTCGAGATGGCGGCGCCGGCGGATGTCGTGATCCTGAACTCCGACTGCATCGTCGCCGAGGGCTGGCTGGACGGCCTCCGCGCTGCGGCGTACAGCGACAGCCGGATCGCGACCGCGACGGCCCTCACCAATCATGGGAGCGTCGTGTCGGTTCCCGATCGCACGCCGGTCGCGGCGCTTCCGGCCGAATGGAGATTCGACGACGCGGCGGCGGCGATTCGCGCCGGCGCGCTGAAGCTGAGGCCCACGCTGCCGACCGCGATCGGACATTGCATGCTCGTCCGACGGAGCGCGCTGGAACTCGCCGGCGGCTTCGATCTCGCGTTCTCGCCCGGATACGGGGAGGAGGTCGACTTCTCCCAGCGGTGCCTGCAAGCAGGGCTCTCACACGTGCTGGCGGATGACGTGCTGGTCTTCCACCATGGGGGCGGCAGCTTCTCCCCCAACGGCGCTCAGCACCCGGTCAAGGAGCGGCACGAGCGGCTGATAGCGGCGCGCTACCCGTACTACCACGCAATGATCCGCTCGGTTGAGCTCGATCACTCCGGCCCGCTGCCGCGCGCGCTGAGTGCGGCGCGACGCTCGCTCAAGGGGATGTCGGCGGTCCTCGACGCCCGCCGGCTGACCGGGCCGATGACCGGCACGCAGCTCCATATCCTCGAAGTGATCTTGGCGCTCGCGCGCACCGGCGAGGCCAGGATCACGGTCCTGATCCCGGAGGAGCCCAGCGGCTATGCGGTCAGGGCGCTGGCGAGCATCGCGGATCTGCGCCTGGTCACCGCGAAGGCCGCCGCCGAGCTGCGGGCGCAGCCGGCGGATGTCGTCCACCGCCCCTACCAGATCCACAGTGAGGCCGATGTCGCGTTCCTAGCGCCGCTCGGCGAGCGCCTGATCGTCACCAATCAGGACTTGATCGGCTACCACAATCCGGCCTACTTCCGCGACTACGTCGCCTGGCGCGGCTACCGGCGCCTGACTCGCGCCTCGCTTGCAGCCGCTGATCGGGTCGTGTTCTTCTCGGCGCACGCGCGCGACGACGCGCTCGCTGAGGACCTGGTGGAGCCGAGCCGCGCGAGCGTCGTGCACATCGGCGTCGACCACTCGATCGCCGAATCCGAAGGCGAGCCGCGCCCGCCGCGGGCCTCGTCGCGACTGCCGGAGGACGCCGAGGCGATCCTGTGTCTCGGCACCGATTTCCGTCACAAGAACCGCGTGTTCGCGCTCCGTCTGGTCGAACAGCTGCGACTCAAGCACGGCTGGAACGGCTACCTGATGCTCGCCGGTCCGCGGGTGCACGAGGGATCCTCCGTACCGGACGAGGTCGAGCTGATGGCGTTGAGCCCGGCGCTGGCGGGCTGCGTGCTCGACTTTGCCGCGGTCAGCGGCGCCGAGAAGGCATGGCTGTACGCTCGCTCGCGGCTCGTCATCTACCCGACTGTCCACGAAGGGTTCGGCCTGATCCCCTTCGAGGCCTCCGATCACGGCGTCCCATGTCTGTGGGCGCCTGGGACGTCGTTGAGCGAGATCCTGCCCGAGAGCGCCGCTGGGATCGTGCCCTGGAATGCGGAGGAGAGCGCCGATCGCGCGCTCGAGTTGTTGCGCGACGACGAAGCGCGCGAACGTAACCTGACCACGATCCGCAGCGCCGCCGCCGTGCTGACGTGGGACGCAACGGCACAGCAGCTGATCGACGTCTACCGCTCCGTGTGCGCTGCGCCACCGACGACGCTGAGTGCCCTGGAACGGCGCGGGGCCGTGATCACGGGCGCCTTGAGCGAGGACGCCATGCGACTGCTCGGGCCCGGCGGCGCGCTCCCGACCGAGCTCGAGCGACCCCTGCTGGCGCTCGCGACGCACCCGCAGATCGGGGCGCCGATGTTCGGCGCGATCAAGCTCGGGTACCGCGCGTCGTACAGGCTCCGTCGTCGACGCGGCAGCGCGGCCGTCAACGACGACGACCGCGCCGACGCATAGCTCTCAGCCGTCCTCGCGGCTGCGACGTTCCAACTCGGCGAGGCGCGCGTCGTGGTCGTCAGCGGCGCGGGTGAGCTCGGCGATGCTCGTCGCCACGGCGTCGTCGACCTTGTCCTGGTGCGCGGTGTACGGGCGGATCAGCCGCAGAACAAGCCCGCGCGCCAGCCGACGGATGGCACCGCTCGGCGAGCTTGCGGCTGCATCGCGCTCGCGGTACATCCGCGCCTGCTCATGCGCCGCCGCGACGCGGTTCGCCGGCGCGCCCCCTCGGTGCAGCGCGCCGCGCGCCGCCAGGGGCAGGCGCGGCGCCGGTCCGTCCGGCCGACGCTCGAGCAGCCACTGATCCTGGAAGTCGAGATCCCCGCCGGGGACGAACGCGCGGATCTGAAACCAGCGCGCCCAGTGCTCGAACACGTACCAGGGCGCATGCCAGGTGGTCTGGTACCAGTCGGGCAGGCCGTTGCCCGGCGGGGAGGTGTGGTCGACAAATGCGATGCCGTCCCGTTCGACCTGATCGCGGATCGCCCACACATCCTCGGGTAGGGCCGTCTCGCCATGCGTGCTGAGCACCAGCAAGGCGCCCGGGCGGGTGACGCGCTGCAGCTCGGCGAGCCAGGAATCCTGCCGGTGCTCATCGATGTGCGTGAACACGCTGTGGTTGAAGACGAGGTCGAACGCGCCGTCCGGGTACGGCAGTGGCGGGTCCGCGTCGTTGACCATCACGCGGGCGTACGGGAGGTGGGCGCGGCACCACTCGATCGCCTCGGCGTCGATGTCGGTTCCGTGCAGCGCTCGGGCCCGCCCGAGCTCCTCCATCCACAGCAGCATCCGTCCACAGCCGCACCCGAAGTCGAGGATCGACTCGAACGAATCCAGCGAGCGGCCCGCGATCGCGAGCGTCCGCTCGAGCTCCCGGACCGATTCGCGGCCCGACCAGAAGAACGATGCGCGGTCCGGTCCTCCGGCCACGCGAGCGATCAGCACCTCGCCGGGGTCGGGCATCGCCGCAGCCTCCGAAGGCATCGACACTTCCGGCATAGCCGGGCATCGTACGTGAGGGGGCGTCTAAGATCCCCGCGCTGCTCGCCGGCGCGGCGTCGTTGACGTCCAAACGATTGGATCTTTGAATGCAGCGTGCGATCGCGCGAATCACGCCGGGCCGGGCACTTGCCGCAGTGCTTGTGTGCTTTGCGCTGCTCGCGGGCTCCGTGCTGGCGCTGACTCCACCGTGGGAGGCCAACGACGAGCCGTATCACGTCGAGAACGTTGAGGAACTCGTCTCCGGTCACTGGTACCGGATCACGCCGTCGAGCGGGCTCGAATCGCACCAGGCGCCGCTCTACTACCTGCTGCTCGCCGCCTACCAGAAGCTGGCGAGGACGCCGGTGATGCATCTCGACGAGCCGTTCCGGGCGGTGACCGGCGCGAACGCAAACCATCGCCACGGCCTGTTTGAGCACTACCTGCCCCGCGACGGGATCGACCAGCGCCAGCTCGACATCCTCCGGCTGCCGAGCGTCGTGTTCGGGCTGTTGACGATCCTGTTCACGTTCATCGCCGCGCGCTTCATCACCAAAGATCGCTGGACCCCCGTGGTGGCTGCGGCGATCGTCGCGATGGTGCCGAGGTTCGTGTTCCTGTCGGGTGTGATCAACAACGACAACCTGTCCAATGCCCTCGGTGGCGCCGCCCTGGCCGCCGCGCTCGCGATGCAGTGCCGCCCGCCGTCGGGTCGACGCGCCCGCCTCGCCGCGGCCGCGGGGATCGGGGCGCTCGCCGGCGCGCTGGTGCTGACCAAACTGACAGCGGTGCTGGTGGCGCCCGGGCTGCTGCTGGCGGTCGTCCTCGTGGCAAGGAATCGCCGCGAGGCGATCTGGCTTACGAGCGCCTTCCTCGGCGCCGCCGCGGTCGTCTCCGGATGGTGGTTCGTGCAGAACCAGGTTCGCTACGGCGATCCCCTGGCGGCCAGCGCCACGACGGCGCACTTCAGGCAGATATTCCCCAGCCTGTTGGACGTAGCCGGTCCGTTCACGCGGATCTTCGACCAGATCCCGCAGAACCTCTTCAAGTCGTTCTGGTACGACTCGGGCTGGAACCAGTTCGACTGGCACTGGTTCTGGTACCTGCCGTTCTGGGGGCTCGCCGCGCTCGGCCTCGCGGGGCTGGCCCGCCGCGGCGATCGGCGAGATCGTGCCGCCGGGCGTCCGCTCGTCACCTGCGCGGTCGTCGCCGTCGGCGCGTTGCTGATCGTCTGGGTCCTCGGTCTGCAGACCAACACACAGGAGGGCCGGCTCGCGTTCGTCGGCCTGCCTGCGATCGGGATCCTGCTCGCGGTCGGCTACGAGCGGCTCAAGCTGTCAATCGGCTGGCGGTTCGTGCTGCCCGCGATCGGCCTGATCGGCACGATCATCGCAATCCACTACAACGTCATCGTCCCGTATTCCGGCTGAGGGTCCGGAGCGCGCGAGGAGTGCCTAATCCGACGGGCGCTCGCCGTCGCGGAGCGCATCGAGCCCCGCACGGAACTCGGCCGCCAGCACGGAGATCCGGTTGCCCTGCTCGTAGAGACCGGCTCGGAGCATGCTGAGCTCTCGCAGGATCGCCTCGGGATCCGATTCCGCCGGGGCTGGTGCCCGTCGCTGTGCTATCCGACGCCCCTGCTCGAGGGCCATCGCGGAGAGGCTCCGGCGCCGCCGTGGCGGAGCCGGAGCCGCCGGCGCTGCCGGCGCCGGCTCGGCCCCTCGGTGGCCGATCGGACGCGGCTGGGCGGCGCCGTCAGGACGCCGCTTGAGCATGATCAGATCCTGCGTGTCCGAGCCCTCTGGCAGGTACGCCGCGAGATCGAAGAACCGCGTCCAGTGCTCGAACACGTACCAAGGGGCGTGGATCGCGGAGTGGTAGAAGTCAGGATGCGTGGAGCCGACGAAGTGGTCGTCGGCGATGAACAGGATTCCGCGCGACTCGAGCTCGTCGGACCAGCGGTCGGTGGGCTCACCGATCCGCTCGCTCGCCTGGCGTGTCCGGTTCCAGGTCGCGGTGCCCTCGACCGTTAGCAGCAGCATCGCTCCTGGCCGCGTGATCCGGTGCAGCTCCGCCAGCCACAGATCCTGGTGGCGCTCGTCCAGGTGTGTGAAGACACTGTGATTGATCACCAGGTCAAAGTGGTGGTCCGGGTACGGAAGCGGCGGCTCGTGCGGCGCGAGCTCGTAGTGGCCGTAGGGAATGTTCGCCCGACACCACTCGATCATCTCGGCATCGATGTCCGTGCCATGAATCTCGGTCCGCTCGGTGAGCGACCCCAGATGGCGGATGAAGCGACCGCAGCCGCAGCCGAAGTCGAGCAGTCGTTCGAAGTCGCCCAACGAACGGCCGACGAGTCCGAGCGCCCGCTCGAAGCCGCGCAGGTGATCCAGCCCCGCGAGATCGAAGCTCATCCGCTCGGCGTCGATCCGCTGCGCGTCGAACGACGTCGAGACACGGAGCAACAGGTCGGGCGGCGGTACGGGCGGCCGGTCGTCGGCGAGTGCAAGCTCCATGGCGCTAATAGTAAGGCGGTCAGCTGGGCTGCCGGTCAGCTGCGCGCGATCTGTATCCGGTGCGGAAGGTCGACGCTGCCGCCGCCCGGATGGCTTGCCATCACGATCATCGAACTGTCGGCATGCAGATCGAACAGGTCGGTGCCGAGGCCCTCTCGAGCGACCGTCGCCGTCAGACGGTAACGCCCAGGGCCGAGCCAGTTTTCAAACCAAATCGTGACGATCGCCGTCTCGCCGGCTTGAAACTCTCCGGTCTCCATCTCGTCGGCGACGGTGCTCGTCGCGAACACGGGTTGACCGGTCTCGTTGCGCAGCACGATCGCGAAGATCGGGTTCACCGCCGGTGCGTGGAAGCGAACTTCCATCCGCACCTGGAGCGCGTCCCGCTGGTACGCATTCACGAGCACCTCGCCGCCCGGCGACTCGAACACGGCGCTCACGATCTCGGCGACGGGCGCGCGGCGAAGGATCTCCGGTCCCCCGGACTCGACGGCCTCCTTGCGAACGCGCCTGAAGTTGAGCTCGTTGTACTGCCGGGTGATCGATTCGGGAGCGGCGATGTCGACGACACGACCTCGCTCGAGCAGCATCGCCCGCTCGCAGAAGCGCTCGACGGCGCCCATGTCATGGGTGACGAACACGATCGTCCGGCCTTCGGACTTGAGCCGCGCGAACTCGTCGAAGCATTTCTGCTGGAACGACGCGTCGCCGACGGCGAGCACTTCGTCGATCAACACGACGTCGGCGTCGACCTGGATCGCGACCGAGAAGGCCAGCCGGACGTGCATCCCCGACGAGTAGTTCTTCAGCTTCAGGTCGACGAACTCCTCGAGCTCGGCGAACGCGACGATCTGCTCGAACCGCGCCTGCGCCTCCGAGCGAGTGAGGCCGAGCATGATCGCGTTGATGATCACGTTGTCGCGCGCCGGGAGGTCGGGGTTGAAGCCGACGCCCAGCTCGATGAACGGCGACAGCCGCCCATGGACATCAAGCGTCCCCGCATCCGCGCGGTAGATGCCCGCAAGGCATTTCAGCAGCGTGCTCTTGCCGCTCCCGTTGCGGCCGACGATCCCGAAGAATTCGCCGCGGGCGATCTCGAGGCTGACGTCGTCAACGGCGCGCAGGACGTCGAACGTTCGCTGCCGGAACGGATGCAGCGCGCGTTCCTTGAGCGTGTGGTACTGCTGGTGCGGAAGCTCGAAGTGCTTGCTCACATGCGACAGCCGCACAGCCATATCGGCGCGGTTGACCGTTCCGTGAGGCGATGCCTGTTCCCGGTCGCGAGTCGTGGCGGCCACGGCGCCAGACGGTAGCGCCTCAGCCGACGCAGGCGCGCGGGGAATCGGCGCCCGCGAGCAGCGCCGTCCACGGCACGGCCGGAGCCCGGTCGGCGGGGAAGCCGACCGACGACGTGCTGTGGGCGGGCAACGACGCGGCGGGCGTGGCAGAGAACAGGGATCCGAACCGGCGCAGATACAGCGTCACCGGCCCGGATCCGGTCTCGATCAGGAGCCGCTGCCCGGCGTGAACGGCAAGCCCCGCCCGCCCCGCCCGCGATCCGCGAGCGACCGTGATCGCCGTACACGGCGCGGCTGCGACCGCCGCCTGCACGGGCCTGATTCGCTCCGCGAGGACGAGCGTTTGATCCGCGATCGTGCGAACACCTCCGGGCGCGCGCTCGAGCTCGGCGAGCGTCGGCGCCGGGGTCCCGAGCGCACGTTCGGCCGCGAGGTACGGACCTGCGGTCAGCTGGGGGGCGTCGCTCGGGCTCATCCGGAAGCTCGCGGAGACGACCGGCGCCGCTATGTCGGTCGCCGCGAGCGACCCGAGGACGTCGTTGTCCGCGGCGACCATTCCCCGCTCAGCCAGCCGAAGCTGGCCGAGATTCGCGATCACGCCCCCGCCGACGAGCACGCACAGCAGCGCGAGCGCCGGACGCCCGAGCCTGACGCCCCTCGCGGCCTCGACGACGGCCAGCAAGATGAACACCGCGCTGACGTACACGTACCGGTTGGCATCCGGCTCGGGCTGGGTGCTGCGGGCGATCGCCGACAGTCCCCAGAACACGAGTGCTCCGGCGATCGCCGCCAGCAGCAAGGGTTGCCCCGCTGCCCCTCTTCTGTGAACCGCGAGCGCGATCGCGATCAGCGCCGCGACCGCGATCGGCGGCCCGTACATGAGGCTCAGCCCGGAGATCCCCGCGAACCCCGATGAGGCGGCGTCCGCGATGAACTGGGGGGTGCCGAGTAGCGACGCGGACGTGATCGGCGTGTTCGTCTCCCAGCCGACGTACCAGATCACGAACAGCAGCGCCGGCAGTCCCACGACCCACATCCGTCGCCACGGTGTCCGCTGTGCGATCAGCATCACGGCCGATCCCACCAGGTAGGCGAGTCCGACGCCCGAGCTGCCGACCGAGTAGATCAGCAGCGCAGCGGCGAGTCCGTCGCTGCGCCCGCCGGCGTCTGAGCGATCGAGCAGCACGAGCGCGCCGAGGCCGGCGGCGACCGAGCCGAGAAAGCCGATCTGAAACGGCCACAGGAGGTCGTGGAACGAGGTCCCGATGAGCAGCAGCAGAACCGTCGGCGCCAGCGCCAGCCAACGCCCGAGGCGCCGCACTGCGAGCACGTACAGGAGCGCTCCGCTGACGAGGTCGAATGCGACGAGGACGACGCGGTAGGGGGTGTAGTGGTGAAGCCCGACGAGCTTGAACAGCAACTTGTAGATGATCACCGGGAACAACGACAGATGGCCGTTGTGCGGGTCGAGGTAGGTCGACAGGCTGGCGCCGCGACGGTCGAGGACGAAGTTCCACTCGTCGTAGAAGAACGTCAGGTGGCGGCCGGCGTACACCAGCACCACGGCCGTCGCGAACAGCATCCCTGCGAGCGCGGCGGTGGCCGGGGTGACGCGAGCGATGCCCGCGCCCGGGCGAGCGCTCAATGGTCCTCGGGGACAGACCCGACGAGCTCGAACTCGTCGAGCAAGCCGTTGGGCGGCAGGACGGCAGGGTCGTCCTTCCGCCGGTAGTCGCCGCGGCTCAGATGGTGCTCGAGCCACACGTAGAGCACGATGAAGACGTAGCGGCTGCCCATCTCCTGAAGCTTGAGCTTCGAGGTGCCGCGGCGCCGGTTGGTCCAGCTGACCGGCACGACGGCGTAGCTGAAGCCGCGCACCACCGCTTTGAGCGGCAGCTCGACGGTCAGGTTGAAATGGTTGGCCAGCAGCGGCTGGAGCTGGTCGATCACGTGGCGCCGGTAGGCCTTGAAGGCGTTCGTCGTGTCGTTGTAGCCATGCCGGAACAGCGCCCGGATGCCGGCGTTGACGATCCGGTTGAGCACGAGCTTCGGCAGCGGGTAGCCGTGCGTCGCGCCACCGTGGCCGAACCGCGTACCGAACGCGCAGTCGTAGCCCTGCTCCAGCAGGCGGTAGTACCGGACGAGATCCCGCGGCGAGTCGGACAGGTCCGCCATCATGATCGCCACCGCATCGCCGGCGTAGACGTCGAGGCCGGCGCGGACCGCATGCCCGAAACCGGGGGGCAACGGCGAGCGGACGCATCGCACGCTCGGGTGACGAGCGGCCACCTCCCGCACGACGTCGCCGGTGCCGTCTTCGCTGCTGTCGTCGATCACGAGGATCTCGTGCTCGATCGAGGCGCGCTCGAGCTCCACGACGGTGGTCTCGACCGTCTCGGCGATCGACTCCGCCTCGTTATGCGCCGGGATCACTACGGACAGCTTCATTTGCGCCTCAGCCTCAGACATAGACGTGACGAGCGCTCGAAAGTAGCGTAATTGCCGTCCGCGCCGGTTCTTACAGCGCGCCGCTCAAGGCACTCTCGTGGGCGCCGATCCACTCGTGGATGTCGGTCAGGATCCGCCGCGCGTCGCGCCGCGGGCGCCATTCGGAGATCCCTTCCAGCCGGGCGCAGTCCGAGACGTAGACCGGCACGTCTCCCGGTCGCGACGAGGGAGCGGTGCCGATCGCGAGCTCTCTGCCGGTGATCTCGGAGCAGAGCGCCGTCGTCTCGAGCAGCGAGAGACTGCATTCGCGCCCGCCGCCGACGTTCGCGACCACGCCGTCCCAGCGCCCCGGGGCCGCGAGTTGCTCGTCGAGCAGCTCGATCAGATCGTCGACGTGCAGCAGATCGCGGACCTGCTTGCCGGAGCCTCCGTAACCGATGTACTCGAGCGATCGACCGAAATGGTGCGCGAGCATCCAGTAGGTGAACACGCCCTGATCGACTTTCCCCATCTGCCACGGCCCGGCGACCACCCCACAGCGGTTGACGACCGCGCGGAGCCCGTACGTCGCCCGGTACTCCTCGATCAACAGCTCGGCGGCCAGCTTGGTCGCTCCGTACAGCGTGCGCGCTCCGGTCAGCGGGAAGTCCTCGGCGATCCCGGCCGCGGACGCGCCCGGCAGTGGCTGGGGCTCGGACAGCTCGAACCTCGTGCCGGTCTCGGTCAGCGCCAAACCGGATAGTGCCTGCACCGGGTACACGCGGCTGCTCGAGAGGAATACGACGTACGCGCCTCGATCGCGCGCCAGCTCGAGACAGTTGTAGGCCCCGACCAGGTTCGCATGCACGACGTAATCGGGGCTGTCGCCGACGCCCGCCAGCGCGGACGGTTCGGCCGAGCACTCGACGAGCGCGTCGAGCTCGCCGATCGCGAGCAGGTCGGCGAGCGAGCGCACGTCACCGTGGACGAAATTCACGTCCGCTTCGCGCAGCCTCGGAAGGTTGAGCTCGGCGCCGCGGCGGCGCAGGTTGTCAAGCGCGGTCAGCTCCCAGTCGGGGTGGCGAATCGCCAGGCCGCATGCGACATTTGCGCCGATGAAACCGGCACCCCCGGTGACGAGCACGCGCATTTGGCGCACTCTAGATCAGAACAGTTGGCTAGATTGCCCGCGGTGCTTGCGGTCAAGACTCGCCTCGCAGGGCCCGTGCTGGTCGAGCATGTGGTCCATCAGGATTCCCGCGGCTTCTTCCAGGAGACCTACAGACGCGACGCCTTCAGCTCGCTCGGGATTCCCGATGAGTTCGTGCAGGACAACCATTCGCGATCGGTCCGGGGCGTCGTTCGCGGGATGCACTTCCAGCCCGGGATGGCGAAGATGATCAGGTGCGTCCGCGGGGAGATCTTCGACGTCCTGGTCGACATCCGCCCCGGTTCGGCGACGTTCGGCGAGTGGGAGGGCTTCACGCTGAGCGATTCAAATCATCGCCAGCTGTACTGCCCGGATCGGTTCGCGCACGGCTTCGTTGTGATCAGCGAGGTCGCCGACGTCGTCTACCGGTGCTCGACGTACTACGACCCTTCCACTGAGGCCGGCTTCGCGTACAACGATCCCGCGGTGGGGATCAGCTGGCCGGCGGGGATCGCGCTCGAAGCCTCGGCGCGCGACGCGGCGGCTCCACCCCTGGCCGAGATCGCCGGCAGCTTGCGCTGAGCAGGCGCACACTCGCGGGCCGATCCGGCATCCTTTGTCGCAATGCGCGATCGTCTCGCCGTCAGCCCGGCCCAGTATCGCCGCGTCGCCTACGTCACACTCGCGGCCCTTTCGTTGATCGTGCTGACCGGCGCCGCCGTGCGGCTGACCGGGTCGGGCCTCGGCTGTCCCGACTGGCCGAAGTGCTACGGCAGCGCGCTGCCACCACTCTCCTATCACGCGCTGATCGAGTTCGGAAACCGCGCGCTGTCGGGGTTCGTCGGCGTCGTGACCGTGGTCGCGGCGGTGCTCGCGTTCACGCGCCGGCCGTTCCGGCGTGACCTCGCGTGGCTGGCCGTGGCGCTCCCGTTGGGGGTCGGCGCGCAAGCCGTGCTCGGCGGCTTCACGGTCCGCGAGCACCTGGCGCCGGGCTTCGTGATGGGCCACTTCGGGCTGTCGATGATCATCCTGATCGCCGCCGTCGCGCTCGCCTGGCAGGCGGCGCATGAACCAGGCGCTCGGCCGCGCTCGGGCGATCGGGTCGGCGTTTGGTCGGTCCGTGCGCTCGCGCCACTCGGCGCGGTGACGATCTTCGCCGGCACCGCCGCGACTGCCGCCGGCCCGCACGCCGGCGGCTCTCCGGGCCAGCGGATCCATCGGCTTCACTTCAAGGGCGCCGACACGCTGATGTGGGTCGTCCACCGGCACGCGACGATCGCGGCGGTGTTCGGGATCGCCGTGATCGGCGTGTGGCTGCTCCACCGCCGGCGTGGCGTGTCCGAGCGGGAGCTCGAGCCGCTGACCGTCCTCGGTGTGCTGCTCGCCGCCCAGGGGCTCGTCGGAAGCGTCCAGTACGAGCTCAAGCTGCCCTCCGACATGGTCTGGGTCCACGTCTCGCTCGCGACCGCGACGTGGGTCACCGTTCTGTGGGCGGTCGCGACCGCCGGGCGGCTAGCGCCGCGCGTGAGCCGCGTTCCTGCTGGCGCGGGGGCCGGGGGTCGGCGCGCCGGGGCCGGCGAGGAGGCGGGCGAGGGCGCCGGCGAGCAGGCGCTCGTCGCGCGCTGAGAGGGGCGCCGCCACCGGCGCCGCCCCCCGCGAACGCGCGGCCACCTGCACTTCGGTCGGCAGCCCTGGGCCGGATGGTCGCCAGGACGACCATTTGCGCCAGGTCTCATCGAGTTCGGTCGGCAGCCCTGGGCCGGATGGTCGCCAGGACGACCATTTGCGCCAGGTCTCACAGAGCGAGCCGCTCCGGGCACGGCAGACGCGGGGCAGTGCCAGCCGTCCGCGGGGCGGCGGGTGCTAGCCGACTAGCGTGACGTGCTTAGTCAGCGACGACTGGTGAGTCGAGAACGTCGCCTTGAGGGTCGCGCCGAGCTGGTGGTTGCTGGCGTTGTGCAGCAGCGTCGTGCAGCCACCGGAGAGCTTGCTCTTGACGGTGGGGGTCTTCCCACTCTTGCTGCTGAACTTGCCGCTCGCGCAGCGCACGCCGTGGGCGGTGATCGTGATCTTGCCCTTGCAGCTGGCGCCGGCGGCGCCTGAGCAGCCGAACCGGATCGAGAGCTTGCCGTTGCTGACGGTCAGGCGCGAGCCCTTGAGCGACGCCTTGCCGAACTTGGGCTTGCTGCCGCCTCCGCCGCCACCACCACCGCCTCCTCCGCCACCACCGCTGGTCGCGGTCGTGAACGAGAGATCCTCGCCGAGGCTGTAGGCGGGGCTGTAATTGATGTTCTGCGCGACGACCAGCTGGAAGTGGTATCTGGTCCCGGGCTTGAGGCCGGTGATCTGGACCGCCACGCCGCCGTTGAACGGCCCCGTTGCGAGCACGGTGACCGCTGTGTTCGCGCTGTAGTGCGACGGATCCGTGCCGTAGCGGAAGTACCAGGCCGAGTCGCCTGCCGCTTTGTCGGTGGTGGCCAGGGTCCCGTGGAGGACCGCCGTCGTAGCCGTGACGTCGCTGTAGCCAGCGGTGGTGGCGGCCGAATCGGCCCACGCCGCAGTCGCGCCAACGGCTGCGATCGCAGTCGCAGACACCGTAGCCGCAACAAAGAGCCTCACCCGCATCAAGCTCATTGTCGGCAGTATAGGTGTGCCTCTTGAGCGATTCCAGTCGCTTCGGGCGGCCGGGCGCGGTCCTGCACTGACGAAGCGCAGCTGTTGCTCACGCTACGATCGGGCCCCGATGGTGCCAGAACGCCCGGTATCCGCGCCGCCACCGTCAGCGCCGAGTCCCCGGACCGCCGAGGCCTCTCTCAGCATCCTCGTCGTCGACGACGAGTCGGACCTGCGCGAGATGCTGATGCGGTCGTTCTCCCGCGAGGGCCATCGCGTGCTGACGGTCGCCGACGGGCGGGGGGCGATCGACCGCGCGAGCACCGACCAGTTCGACATCATCCTGCTCGATGTCGCGCTCGGCCCCGGGCCCGACGGCTACGAGGTGTGCCGGACCCTGCGCGGCCGGCGCAACGTGGTTCCGATCATCATGCTGACGGCGCTCGACTCAGAGGCCGACGCTGTGCTCGGCCTCGAGGCGGGTGCGGATGACTACGTCACCAAGCCATTCGGCCTCGCCGAGCTCCGCAGCCGGATCAGGGCCGTCCTGCGGCGCGCCGGCACGCGCGCGATGGGCGAGGAGGTCCTCGTCGTCGGGCCGATCGTGCTCGACCGCGCCCAGCGCGAGGTGACGATCGATGGCGAGGCCGTGCGGCTCACGTTCTCCGAGTTCGAGCTGCTCGATGCCCTGATGGCGGACCCGGGCCGGCTGCTCAACCGCCAGGAGTTGCTGCGCGCGATCTGGGGCGACAGCGCGTACCGCGATCCGCGCGCGATCGACGTACACATCCGTCACCTGCGCGAGAAGCTCGAGCCCGAGCCCGAGAAGCCGCGCTACATCCTCACGGTCCGCGGCGCGGGCTACAGGCTCCGGGGGCCGTAGCGTGCCAGCGCGACCGCGGCGTGGTGCCCTCGGTCTGCGCGGACGGATCGTCGGCGCGGTGCTGGTCACAACCGTGGCGACGCTGGCGGTTGCGGCCCTCGCGCTGCTCGGGCCGCTCGAGCAGAAGCTCCGCACGGCGGAGCAGACCACGCTGAAGAATGAGCTCGGCAAGAGCGCGATCAAGATATTCGAGAAGCCCTATCTCGTGAAGCCGCTGACGAAGGGCACGCGCGCGGATCTGCTCGGGCAGGAGGCGCAACTCGACACGCGGCTCGGGGCGACGGTCACCGTGCTGGGCTTTCCGGGCGAGGGTGGCGCGGCCCACGGGCTGCCGCTGGCACCGGCCGCCCAGGACGCCGATACCGTGGCGGCCGACCCCTTCGACGACGTTGCGCGCGCCTTCCGGACCGGCAGGCCCAACTACTCGTTCGGGACGATCAACGGTACCGACTACGCGCGCGCCGCGCTGCCATTTCGCCAGCCGTGGCCGCCGGTCGTGCCGCCGGTCCATGGCGCTCGTCCAATCAGTGAGGGGTACTTCGATTACGTGCTCGCGGTCCGCAAGCCGGTCACCGAGATTCCGGCTGCCGTAAGCGCGGTACGCACCGCGTTTTTCTACGGGGCCCTCGCCGGCCTCGTGCTGACCCTGATCCTCGGGATCCCGCTGTCGGCGCGACTCGTCCGTCGGCTGCGCCGTCTGCGCCAGGCGGCGCTCCAGCTCGCCGTGGGCGGCCCCGCCGAGGTTCCGGTCGACCGCGCCCGTGACGAGGTCGGCGACCTCTCCCGATCGTTCGACATCATGCAGCGCCGGCTGCAGGCACAGGAGGAGGCGAGGCGGGCGTTCGTCGCGACCGCGTCGCACGAGCTGCGGACGCCGCTGACGTCGCTTGATGGGATGTTGGAGCTGCTAAACGACGACCTGCAAGAGGGGCAACCCGATCTCGAGGACGCCCGCTCGCTGCTCGAGCGCGCTCGGGCACAGTCGCGACGCCTGGGCAGGCTGGCGGCCGACCTGCTCGACCTGAGCCGGATCGACGCGGACGTGACGCTCCGCTCGGAGCCGGTTGAACTTGGCGAATTGAGCCGCGCGGTGCTCGCGGAGTTCGAGCTCGGGACGTCCGAGCGCGGGATCAGCTCGACCCTCGACGACGCCGTAGGGCCGGTCTGGGCACTCGGCGACCCCGGCAGCGTCGCCCAGATCCTCCGGATCCTGCTCGACAACGCGGTTCACGTGAGCAGCGACGGATCCGAGATCCGGATCGAGCTGGAGGCCGGCGATGATGTCGCGCTGAGCGTCTGCGACCTCGGGCCGGGAGTGCCCGCGCAGGAGCGGCCGGTGATCTTCGAGCGCTTCCAGCGCGGCCGGGCGACCGGCGGCCAGGCCGGCTTCGGCCTGGGGCTCGCCATCGGACGCGAGCTCGCCGAGCGGATGGGAGGCGAGTTGGTGCTCGACGAGGCCTACGCGCTCGGTGCCAAGTTCACACTCAGGCTCCCGGCGGCCCACGCTCCCGACCACGACCCGGTGGCCATCATTTAGCACTAGCTGACACGATCAGCGTCATGGATGAGCGTCTGATGAAGGAGATGCTCGACGTCGATGAGCACCACTGGTGGTATCGCGGCCGCCGGCGGATCATCCGCGCGGAGCTCGACCGGTTGAGGCTTCCCGCGGGCGCGCAGGTGCTGGACGCCGGGTGCGGCTCGGGCCGGACGCTCGTCGAACTCCAGCGCTATGGCGACGTGCGCGGCATCGAGCTGAGCGAGGACGCCGCCGAGATGGCGCGCGGCCGGGGCACGGGCGAGGTCGTCACGGGCCGGCTTGAGGAGCTCCCGTGGACGCAGGCGACGTTCGATCTGATCACCTGTCTCGACGTGATCGAGCACACTCCCGATGACCGGGTGACGCTGCGCGAGCTGCGGCGCGTGTGCAAGCCCGGTGGCTGGCTGCTGGTGACCGTGCCGGCCTATCAGGCCCTGTGGTCCGCTCACGACGACGCCAACCACCACTACCGCCGATATTCCCGACGGGGGCTGCGGGCGGCGGCGACCGACGCCGGCTGGCACGTCGAGCGCCTCACCTCGTTCAACAGCGTGCTGCTGGCGCCCGCGGCGGCGGTCAGGCTCGCCGAGCGGCGCTGGCGCCGGAACGGCTCGGCGGACGCGACGCTTCACCTCGGTCCGGAGTGGATCAACCGGGCGCTCGAGACGCCGCTGCGGATCGAGGCCCGCTGGCTCGAGCGGGGCCGGACGCTCAGCGCCGGGCTCTCCCTGATGGCGGTGCTCCGGAATCCGCCGGCCGGCGCTTGATGGTCACGCTCGCGGCGATCTTCTCGATCTCGAGCGGGCTCGGCTACGCGCTGCCTGCCGTAATCGGCCTCGAGTCGCTCGGCGTTCCGTCGCCGGGGGAGACGGCGCTGGTGCTCGCGGCCGTGCTCGCGAGCCAGCACAAGCTCAACATCGTGCTCGTGATCGTGATCGCGAGCGCCTCTGCGATCGTCGGCGACAACATCGGCTATCTGCTCGGACGGAAGATCGGCCGCGAGGTGCTGGAGGCCCCGGGACCGTTCCACCGGCGACGCGTTCGGTTGATCGCCGCCGGCGACCGGTTCTTCGACAAGCACGGCGGCAAGGCGGTGTTCCTGGCGCGCTGGATCGCGCTGGTGCGGTTCGTGGCCGCGTGGATGGCGGGCATCAACGAGATGAAGTTCACGCACTTCTTCTTCTGGAACGCGCTCGGCGGTATCACCTGGGCGACGACGTTCGGGCTCGTCGGCTACTTCGCCGGCAAGACCGCCGCGGACGCGATCACGCACTACGGCCTGATCGCGGCGATCGTGCTAGCGGTCGCGGTGGTGCTGCTGCTGGTTGGGCTACAGGTCCGCGAGCGCCGGGCAGCTCACTCGGAACCGCCGCCCAAGCCGCCCTCAGAGTCCTGATCGGGCTCGAGGTCGAGCGCGCACGAGTTGATGCAGTAGCGCATTCCCGTCGGCGCCGGACCGTCGTCGAACACGTGCCCGAGGTGGCCTTCGCAACGCTTGCAGAACACCTCCGTGCGGACCATGAACAGGCTCCGGTCCTTGCGCAGCCCGACGTTCTCCGCCACCGCCGGCTCGTAGAAGCTCGGCCAGCCGGTGCCCGAGTCGAACTTGGCGTCGGAGCGGAACAGGGGCGCGCCGCAGCCGGCACAGTGGTACATACCGTCGTCCTTGACGTTTACGTACGCGCCGGTGAACGGCCGCTCGGTGCCGTGCTTGCGCAACACGTCGTATTGATCGGGGGCCAACCGCTCGCGCCACTGCGCGTCGGTCAGCTCGGTTTCAGTTGTGTTATCGGTATCCATGCACATCACGTTATCGTGCGCTCGGTTAACGAAGATGGAATTCGGACTCGCGATCTTTCCCACCGAAGACGTCCACCCGCCCGACGAGTTCGCGCGGATGGCGGAGGAGCGCGGCTTCGAATCGGTGTTCTTCCCCGAGCACACGCACATCCCGGCCAGCCGCGCGACTCCGTATCCGGCCGGCGGGGAGCTGCCGCCCGAGTACTGGCACACCCACGACCCGTTCGTCGCGCTGACCGCCGCGGCCGCCGCGACCGAGCGGCTGCTGATCGGGACGGCGATCTGCCTGGTCGTAGAACGCGACCCGATCATCACCGCCAAGCAGGTCGCGTCGATCGACCGGCTGTCGGGAGGAAGGTTCCTGTTCGGAGTCGGCGCCGGCTGGAACGTCGAGGAGATGCGCAACCATGGCACCGACGCGTCGAGGCGGTTCGGGGTGATGCGTGAACGCGTGCAGGCGATGAAGGCGATCTGGACCGAGGATGAGGCCAGCTACTCCGGCGAGCACGTCCAGTTCGAGCGGATCTGGTGCTGGCCGAAACCGCTCCAGCGGCCAC
This sequence comes from uncultured Solirubrobacteraceae bacterium, assembly GCA_963712675.1. Taxonomy (GTDB): domain Bacteria; phylum Actinomycetota; class Thermoleophilia; order Solirubrobacterales; family Solirubrobacteraceae; genus Palsa-465. Next base: position 35,949 of record CAVQJF010000002.1, on the reverse strand, counting down.
ACCCGCCGGTGTTCGTCGGCGGAAACGGCGCGCGGGTCATCGACCGCGTGCTGGCCTACGGCGATGGCTGGATGCCGAACCGGATCGGCGGCGACGATGGGATGATCGCCCGGTTCGAGGAGCTCTCGCGCCGGGCGGCGCAGGACGGCCGCGCTCCGATCCCGATCACGGTCGCTGGGATGATGCGCGAGCCTGAGAGGATCGAGCGGTTCGAGCGCGCCGGCGTCACACGGGGCGTGTTCTGGATCGCCGCCGGCGGGCGCGACGATGTTGAGGCGGCGCTCGAGCGGTACACCGCGGCCGCCGATCAGTACGCGCGCGCCGGGGGTTAGCTCAGCGCGCCAGCGGCACCTCGGTGGGCCGCCCGAGGTGGTAGCCCTGCGCGTAGTCGGCGCCGAGCTCACGCAGCAGTCCGACGGTCGAGGGCTTCTCGACGCCCTCGGCGATCGTCAGCAGGTCGAACTGCGCCGCGATGCCGATGATGCTCTGCACGACTCGGCGGTCGTCACGCGAAATCTCGACATCGGTCACGAACGAGGCGTCGATCTTGAGGTAGCGGAGCGGCAGGCTGCGAAGGTAGGTGAAGGAGCCGAAGCCCGTCCCGAAGTCATCCAGCGCCAGGCCACAGCCGAGTTCGGTCAGCGCGGATGCGAACTCCTCGGCGGCGTTGAGGTGATCGACGGCCGCGGTCTCGGTGATCTCGAACACGATTCCCCGGGCCTGATCTGGGGCTGCCCCGAGGAGCCCGAGGATCGTCCGGCGCGCCGCCGAGTCGCACAACGTCACGGCTGAGATGTTGACGACCGGTGCCAGCACCGTCGCGAGCTCCAGCGCCTGGCCGACCATCCAGATGTCGATCGACTGGATCAACCCGAACCGCTCCGCGGCCGGCAGGAACGACGCGGGGGCGAGCAGGCCGTTGCGACTCCCGGGTGGGCGCATCCGCACGAGCAGCTCGTGCCACTCCTGCCGGTCGGTGGCCAGGTCGATGACAGGCTGGGCGAACACCATCATCCGCCCCTCCGACAGCGCCGATGCGATTCGCTGCTCCCATTCGAGCTGCCTGCGACGCTCGCTGTCGCGCTGCTTGCGCTCGGTCACGTCGGTGGCGATCGTGCATGTCTCGACGGGCCGGCCGGCATCGTCTGGAAGCGCGAACGTGACCGTCAGGAAGGTCCGCGCCTCGCCGTCGAGCTCCAGCACGGCCTCGTCGTACACCGCCTCCATCTCGGCGGCGGCGAGACGATCGTTGGCCCGAAGCTGCTCGGCGATCGTCGGGAACAGCTCGGCGCACTCGCGGCCGACCAGCTGGTCGGCGGGCTCCCCGACCAGGCGGCCGGTCTCGGCGTTGGTCATCAGGTAGCGACCATCGAGGTCTTTGACGGCGATCACCGACGGCGAGTGGTCGATGATCGCGCGCATCCGCCGCTCGCTGAGTCCGAGCGCGCGTTGGGCATCGTGACGATCGGTCACGTCCTGGCAGACCCCGACGAGCGCGGAGGCGTGTCCGTCGGGTTCCATGACGGGCCGGCCCTGCGACAGCAGTACCCGGAGCTTTCCGTCGGCGCGCACGATCCGCTCCTCGAACACGAACGGCGCGAGCCGCTCGAGCGCAAGCTCGATGTTCGACCACACGCGCTCGCGATCATCGGGGTGTACGTAGGAAACGAATCCCTCGACGGTCCCCTCGAACCCGCCGGGCAAGAGGCCATAGATCCGATGCAGCTCGTCCGACCAGCGGACGCGGCCGGTCGTGATCTCCCACCGCCAAACTCCGAAGCGCAGAATCGTCTCGGCCTCGGCCATCCGGTCCGCGTATTCGCGCAGCTCGAGTTCGCTGAGAACCTCCGCGATCACGTCCGTGCCGGTGGTTGTTGTCATCTCACGTCGCCTCGTGCGCGGTGAACTTCAGCACCCCGTTGCCCAGAGTGCAAGCGGAGCTGGACGGCTAGGCAGCGAGCGAGGGTTCGTAGACCGGGGCACGGTGCCGCCTGCGGATCGTCAGTGGCACGCCGTCGCGCGGACCGATCGTCGGCATCTGGCGGATTCGGAGCCTGTACCCGGGCTCGAGCGCGAACTCGAAGCGGCGGAGCAGCGCGGCCGCGATCGCCCTCACCTCGAGCTGGCCGAAGCGCATCCCGATGCAGATCCGCGAGCCGGCACCAAACGGGACGTAGGCGCCCTTCGGCAGCGCCGCCTTGGCTGTGGGGGCGAACCGCTCGGGGCGGAACTGCTCTGGCTCTGCGAACACATGTGGGAGGTGGTGGGAGACCCACGAGCTGTAGTTGACATAGGCGTTACCTGGCACCCTGTGGCCGGCGAACTCGTACGGCTCGATCGACTTGCGCGCCCCCACCCAGGCCGGCGGGTAGATCCGCAGCGTCTCGTCGGTGACCATCTCGAGCAGCGGCAGCTGGCCGCTCAGCAGCGCGGTCGCGTCCGGGCGCTCCGCTCCAGTGAGCTCGTCGTGGAGCGCAGCCGCGACGTCGGGGTTGCGCGAGAGCTCGTAGAACATGAACGCGATCGTCGAGGTGGTCGTGTCGTGGCCGGCGAACATGAGCGTCATCACCTGATCGCGGACCTGTTGATCGGTGAGGCTCTCGCCATCATCGTCGGTCGCCTCGACCAGCAGGCTGAGCACGTCCTCACCCCGCTCGCCTCCGCGGCGCCGACGCGCGATCTCGTCGAAGATCAGGAGATCTAGCTCACGCCGAGCGTTCTGCATCTGCGCGAACGGTGTGCCCGGCCCGCGGAGCGCCTGCAGCCAGTAGTCGCGGCCCCAGAAGCCGAGGCCCTGCTCGAACTTGCGCGCGACATCGATCCGGGCGCCGGCGGAATCGGGGTCGAAGCCGAACAGCGCCCGCATCGCGATCCGCAGCGCGAGGCGGCGAGTCCAGTGGTAGATGTCGACCTGCGACCCGTCCCGCCAACCGTCGAGGGCGCGGTCGATCTCGGCGTTGATCGTCGTGAGCGCGGTCGCGATCACCTCGTGGTGGAACGCGGGCACCATGATCCGGCGCGAGCGCCGGTGGAACTCACCGTCAATCGTCAGCAGGCCGTCCCCCAGCAGCGGCGCGAGATCCCCCATATGGCCGTCGCGGTAGCTGAAGTTGCTCGCGTGTGAGACCGTCATGTAGTGGTTCGCCTCGGGTCCGATCATGAACACGGCGTTGCCGTGGAAGATCCGCATCGTGAACACCGGTCCGTAGCGCTCGTAGCCGTCGAGCAGGGCGGGCAGCGGGTTGAGCGCGAACGCGCGCGTGCGCTTGAGGCTGAACGACGTATCGCCGGGCGGGAACGGCACCGGATTGCGCCGCTCCTCGAGCAGGTCGCCGGTCAACCGCCGCAGCGGATTGAACGACATCGGTGGCGGTCCGAGCAGAGCCACCGTCGAAGCCTAACCCGTCAGCGGCCGTCCCCGACATAGCTGGCCGCGGCGCGCGGATCGCGCTGCACCATGTCGATCACGAGCGCCGACCAGGCGAAGTCGACTGCGCCCATTCCGGCGCCGGTGTACGGGTCGTAGTACTCGCGCAGGTGCTCGACGGCGAGCGGCGCGCAGATGCGGCGCACGAGCTCACTCGCCTGCTCCTCGTAGCCGAGCCGGATCAGCCCGAGCCACACGAGCCACGCCGAGTTGATCCATGTCGGACCGCGCCAGTAGCGCCGCGAGCCGAGTATGCCGCTGTCGTCGACCGTGAAGCTCGGATCGCTCGCTGACACCGATGGCGGCGCGACCGGCAGCCAGAACCTGTCGGGATCGAGCAGGTGCTGCTCGACCAGCCGGCGTCCGATCGCTTCGGGAAGATCGGGCAGCGCGAGCGGGGCGAGCGCGGTCCACGTCACGGCCGGCTTCTGTTCGGGAGCCGGCCGGGCAACAGGCCCGAACAGGCCCGCGTCCTCGTCGTAGCAACGCTTGATCAGCGTGGCCGTAACCGATTCTCGCCCGAGCGCCAGCCGCGAGAGTCCGTTCAGGACGTTCGTGACGACCTCGCAGCAGACCGGCCCGCCGGCCTTTACGACCCGTTGCAGGTCGAACCCGAGCTCTCGGTTGCGATGCACGAGCGCCACGAAACCGGGCAGGCCGTGCGCGCGGTGACCCCAGATCGCGTCGAACTGAGTCGACGCGTCGAGGCCCGATTCGTCGGGCTGCACGATCCAGATCAGCCCGTCGCCGTCGAGATCGCGATGCCCGTCGAGCCAGTCGTGGTGGCGAATGATCGCAGGCTCCTGCGCGGGGTCGCCGACCGCGATCCGCCACGCCCAGGCGAGCGCCGGTGGCTGGATGCTCGCCGTCATCTCCGCGTCCTGCGAGGTCACGTTGTAGGTCAGCTTGCGGTAACCCTCGAGCGGGTGGTTCCAGAAGATCGTGTGGCCGATGAAGCCGTCTTCTCGCTGCGCGGCGAGCAGCGAATTCAGCTCCCGGCGCGAGTGCTCGGGCTCGAAGTGGCGCCACGCGATCGCCGCGAAGCAGGAGTCCCAATACCACTGATAGGGGTAATGGCCCGGGCTCGGGCAGGTGTAGGCGAACGGCACCCCGTCCGAATCCCGCGTGCCCTCGCGCCAGTTTTGCCGGAGCGTCCGCTCGCACAGCGCGCGCAGGCCGTCCGTGTCCGGGTCTGCCAAGATCGCCCCATCCTGACAGCCCGCGGAGAAACGGTGACGCTTCCGTTGCCGCTCGGATGGGCGGCAAGACGGCTGCGCGAGCTCGCGGACCCGCTCGCGGTGCGGCGGGCTCCGGTCCCGCCGCGCCGTCTGCGTGCTCGCGCCGGCGCGCCCGGGGTGAGGGAGTTCACCGAGGGCGGGGCACTCGCGGCGCGGGAGCTCGAGGGCGCCGTCTCCTCCCTGGCCGAGGTCTCATCGGTGCTCGATCTCGGCTGCGGATCGGGGCGCGTACTCCCGCACATCGCCGCGCTCGCACCCGACGCCGAATGCAACGGCTGCGACGTCGACGCGAGCGCAATCGCCTGGGCGGCGGCACACCACCCGGGGATCCGTTGGCGCCAATCGAGCTTCGAGCCGCCGCTTCCGTTCGAGGACGGCAGCTTCGAGCTCGTGTACTCGATCTCCGTCTTCAGCCACCTCGACGAGCGCCTCGCCGACGCCTGGCTGCAGGAGGTGGCGCGGGTGCTCGCGCCGGGCGGCGTCGCGCTGCTGTCGGTCCACGGCTCGTACGCCTTCGAGCAATTCCGCACCGGCGCCGTCGCCACCGGCTGGTGCCCGCGCTCGGCGTTCGAGCGGGCGCCGCTCGCGGCCGATGAGTTCGTATTCGTGCCCTACCGGCGGTCGATCTGGAACGAGGGCGAGCTACCCGGGATCGGCGCTCGATACGGGCTCGCGTTTCATGGTGAAAGTTATGTTGGATGTCGTTGGTCGCCTCCGCTCAGGGTGGTCGAGATCAAGCCGCGGGCAATCACCGCCTGGCAGGACCTGGTGGTGTGCGGGTCGCTGCAATGAGCTCGTCGGAGCTGTTCGTCGCGGGTGGAGGCGTTACGCGGCAGGCGCGTTGTCGCGCGCCCAGGCGATGATCTTGGCGCTGCCGTTGACGATCGTTCCATCGGGGAGCTGCAGGACCGGCAGCTTCTCCTGGCCGCTCAGTTGCTTGAGCTGCGGGCGCCGACCGGTCGTGAACAGCCCGAACGGGATCCCCCTGCCGGCGATCACCTTGTCGAAGTCGTGGCCGGCGGCGCGCAACGCCCGCTGCGTGCGCTTGCACGCGTGCGGCGGCGGGCCGCCGTCATCGATGTGACACACCAGTAGCGTCAGCCTGTCGGCCATCTCAGCTGAAGCGTACGCTGCAGCGGTGGCCGAGAGCAGCCCGATCGAAGTGACCGCCGGCGGGCGGATGCTGCGCCTGAGCGACGTGGCGTCGCGCGCCGTCGGCGCTCGCCTGTGCTTCGGCGACCCGGTACGCCAGGACGATCGCGCTGTCATCCCAGTCGCGAGCCTGTCGACCGTCGGCGGCCTTGGCTTCGGCACCGCGACTGGCGACTCGCCGTCCGACGGCGGCGGCGGGGGTGGCATGTTCGGCGCCCGCCCGGCCGGCTTCATCGAGATCTCAGCGAGCGGGGCCCGCTTTCATCGGATCGTGACGACCGCCGACATCATGCGGATCGCAGGGGCGGGCGTGTGGCTGGCGCTGAGGTTCGCGCGGGCCCGCCGCCGGGTCCGCGATCAGGTCGTGTCGAAGCAGCCGTAGATCGTGAACAGCGGGTTCACGATCTCCTGCCCGCCGGGAGCTCGCATCAACTGCTGCCCGACGAACGCCGGCGGCGCCTCCGCCTTGTAGCAGCCGTTGGACTTGACGCTCATGTCGTAGGAGACCACGGTCGGATTGAACGGATTCGCGCCCGGTTGCGGGATCAGCACGTCGAGCGTGCACACCCAGTCGTCGCCGGGGCCCTGGCTCGCCCCGGCACGGCGCCGGCAGCTTGGGAGGATGTTCAGCTTCGCGCCCGGCGGGACATGGCGGCCGAGCAGCCGTTGCTGGAGGACGGTGAGGTTGTTGAAGGTGGGCGTGAACGAAGCCTGGACGCGCTGTTGGGTGATCGCGACCGGCCCCCAGTTGCCCGCGGCACCGAGCACGGCGATCAACGCCGCCGCGGCGGCGACCGCCCAGACCGCCGTCATCCAACCGGGGCGGCGCGGGACCGGCGTGCCGGCGAAGTCGCGTCGCCTCAGGATCACCCAAGCGCCGCCGAGGCAAGCCACGATCCAGGCCACGCTGACGATGCTGCCCTCGATCAGCGGCCCGTAGAAGCGGTGCGCGCTGAGCAGCCCGTGCCAGTCGTCGAACGCCGAGCCGACGAGCAGCGTGTGAACCACCGAACCCTTGCCCACGAGCGCCAGCAGCTGCATCGCGAGCGCCACCAGCACCGGCCCGAGGACCCCCATGATCCCGTTGCGCGTCGCGATCGAGAACAGCACGCCGATGCTCGTGAACGCGAGCAACGGCAGCACGCTGACGAGCCAGGCGGCGATCACCACCAGCACGCATGTTCCCGGCGAGAGCAGCGTCCCGCTGAGGCCGACGAGCGACTGGCCGCCGGTGAAGATCAGCCCGGCGAGCAGGCTCGAGACCGTCGCGAGCGCCAGCAGCGCAGCGGCGAACGCACCCGATGCGAGCACCTTCCCCGCGAACACGTCCCGGCGGCCGGCCGACCTCGTCAGGATCGTCTTCCACGTTCCGTAGCGGTCCTCGGACGAGAACATGTCGCCCGCCAGCACGCCGGCGATTACGGGGAAGCCCCACGAGCCCGCGAATCCCAGCACCACGAGGGCGATCGCGAAGCCCGAGCTGTGGACCCAGACGCCGAACAGCGTGTCGGCCGGAACCCCGTTCTGAAGCTTGAGGATCAGCGCGAAGAGGAACGGGCCAACGAACGCGACCAGCGCCAGCAGCCGCGTGGCGAGCTGCGCGGCGAGCTTTCGCCGCTCCGTCACGAACACGTGCTTCACGCCACGGGCTCTGGTTCCGGCGCGACGCCTTCGGTGAGCGAGAAGAACATCGATTCAAGCGGGCCCGTCAGCTGTTCAAGCCGCCGCACGGCGATTCCGGCGGCGCCGAGCGCGAGCACGAATCGATCGAGTTCCCGTTCGCTGATCTCGACCGTCAGCTGGCCGTCGGCGGTAAACGTCGCGAGGACGCCGTCGTGGCCGCCGGCGATCTCGACCGCCCGCTGGTCATCGCTCGTCTGGAGGCGGTACGCCGGCGCCGGCGCCTGCGCCCGGAGCTCCGATGCGGTCCCGTCCCACACGACCTTGCCCCTCCCCAGCACCGTATAGCTCGTGCAGACGTCCTCGACCTCGCTGATCTGGTGACTCGAGAGCAGCACCGCGACGCCGCCGGCCGACAGCGTCTTGACCAGGCTGTTGATGTCGCGGACCCCCGCCGGGTCAAGGCCCGCGGTCGGCTCGTCGAGCAGCAGCAGCCGTGGCGCGCGCAGCAGCGCGGCCGCGATCCCCAGCCGCTGGCGCATGCCGGTCGAGTAGCCACTGACGCGATCGCCACCGCGCGCGGCCAGTCCCACCCGCTCGAGCGCGTCGTCGACCGATCCGGGGCGCGCGCCGCCGTCGAGCTCTCCGAGCAGCTCGAGGTTCACACGACCCGAGAGGTACGGGTAGAAGCTGGGGTCCTCGACGAAGCCCGCGACGCCGTCGGGGAGCACGGACTCGGGTCCCTCAAGGGGCTGCCCGAGCAGCTCGACCGTGCCGGCGTCGGCTCGGACCAGCCCGAACAGAAGCCGCAGCAGCGTCGTCTTGCCGGCGCCGTTCGGCCCCAGCAGGCCTCTGACCTCGCCCTCGTCGACCTGCAGATCGACGTGGTCGGCGGCGCGGGTCGTCTCGAAGCGCTTGACCAAACCATTCGCCCGAACAGCGCTCACGCGCGGCACTATAGGGCGGCTCTGCCGCAGCGACCGATGCGGGTCGAACGGCAAGCAGCTGTTCCAGGCGGGGAGGTGAGGTTGTCGCAACTCCGTTGCCGGCCCGTCGTTAATGCCGATGTAGTGCGGCGTTTGACGAGTTTCGGCTGGGGAGCGGCGGTCGCTGTGATTTTGTGGCTGGCCTCGCCGGCGTTCGCCGCGTTCCCTGGTGCGAATGGGCTGCTCGCGGTGCAGCCGCGGGCAGGTGGAGGGATCGTTCTCGTTTCCGCGAGTGGGCGAGGCGAGCGACGCATCTGCGTCGTCAGGAGGCAGTGCGGCACACCCCGACGGCCGCGTTGGTCACCAGACGGCCGTGCTCTCGTGTTCGCCGGTCCGGCGGTCAGGATCATCTATCCGGACGGGTCGTGCCTGAACTGCCAGTTCGGTGTCGCGCCGAATCCTGCCTTTGAGCCGGAGGGCACCGTGATCTCGTTTATCGAGAACGGTTCGGTGATACTCGACAAGATCGATGGGATCCGGGAGTCCTCGCAACACGCTGGTGCCGCGAGTGACGCCGTATGGTCCGCGGCGGGTCGCCTGGCGGTGGTTCGCCGGGGAGTGATCTGGGCGGGTCGGCCGGGGCGCCTAGCGAGCATCGGCCGCGGCAGCGAGCCGTCCTGGTCGCCGAATGGAGCCACCATCGCCGCCGTCCATGGAGGCTGGGTCGTGATCATCCGTCTGGGCGACCACCACGTGCGGCGGCTGGTGCCGGGCACCGCGCCCGCGTTCTCGCCGGATGGGCGCTGGATCGCGTACGTCGCGCCTGACCGCCGGCTGATGATCGTGCGCGCCGCGGGAGCACCCCGCGCACCACGGCCGGTGGGGAACATGCACGCGGTCTCCGTGGACTGGCAGCCAAAACCGCGCGCGCCGCACCCGGCTTGCTCAGCCCCGCCTGGCTCGAGCGTGCTTGCCAGTTCGCCGGGAGCGGTAGTGACCGCCGACGGCTTGCCGCTCCCGCCGCTGGACTTCTCGAACGCGCCGCCGATCGTGTACATGGGGTGCTTGCGAGCGGACGGACGCGAGCGGCTGCTCGAGCGCTTCGCCGACAACAACGTCGATAACGCAGAATTCATCGACTCGGCGGTTCTGTCCGCGCCGTACGCGGGCCTGGTAGCGGACACCATCGACGAGCACTACGGCGGCCAGACCAGCACGCTGCAGGTCTTCGACCTGCGCACCGGACGGTTGCAGACCAAGCTCGGCGGCGAGACCATCGGCTGTCCCGGGGACGGCGGCCCGTGCTCGTCGGCCGACCAGGTGGTGCTCGGCAACGATGGCGTCTCCGCCGCGCACTCCGAGGAGATCGCTCCCGTCGGATCCCTGTCGGGCGCGGTCGGGCAGGTCTCGTGCGCGCCTGCAACGACGACGTGCGTCGCCCTCGAGGATTTCCCCGGCCACGTGTTCAGTTCCACCGATCCGTCTGGCGGTGCGGCGGCCTGGAGCGTCGCCACGCTCGCACAGGGCTTTGCACCCGGTCCCACGGCCATAGATTGCCTGTCCGCGTCGCTATGCGTCGCGCCCAGCGCGGCGAAGGTCTACACCTCGACGAACCCCACCGCAGGCGCATCCGCGTGGACGTCGACCGCGCTAGCCGGGACGCCCTCATACGCAAATGCCGTGAGCTGTCCGTCCGCGAACCTCTGCGTTGACGCCCGGCTCGATGGCAGCCTCGCTACCTCGACGAACCCCACCAACGCAACCAGCTTCTGGTCGATCACGGCGCTCGACACCAATCGCTCTTTGAACGCAATCTTCTGCTCGACACAACCCCGCTGCTTCATCACCGATGCCTTTGAAACCGTGTTCACGTCAGCTAACCCAGCCGCCGGCGCCAGCACCTGGACGACAAGCACCACCACTCCGCCATTCACATCCGGGAGCTGCCCGACGACGACTCTCTGTGTCGCGGTGTCCTCCCAAGGGATCCAGACAACGAGCGACCCAGGTGCGGGAACATGGACAAAACAATCGGTCGCCGACAATCTCGATGGCATCGCGTGCCCCTCGGTGTCGCTGTGCCTTGCTGTCGGCTCGGGCGGAGCACTCGATGTTTCAACCAACCCCGCGTCCGGTATCTGGACACACAGCACGATCGACGATGGACGCCAACTTGACTCGATCGCCTGCTCGTCGCCATCGCTCTGCGTTGCGGGCGACTCGAATGGACACATCGTCAGCTCCACCGACCCAACCGGCGGCGCAGCCGCCTGGACGCCTGCGCTGATCGACGGGGACCGTTGTGCGGACGCGACACCTTGCAGCATCGAACAAATCCAGGCATCCGACGGTACCGGCCTGCATACGGTCGACTCGAGCAAAATTCCCGGCAACGGACCGTTTCTGACGGGCCTCACATTGACCGACGACGTTCTGTCCTGGAACCACGACGGGACCGAGCGAAGCGTCACGTTGACCCGCTGAATCGTCGGCCAGTTCTGCGTGTGGGAGACGCCACCACGATGCTCGCGATCGTCGCCACGAGCCGCAGCTGCCGGTGCGTGGATCCAGTGGGTTCGGTCGACCGCGTCCTCGACATCTAATCCGCCACTCGCAGATAACGGAGCAGCACATCGGCCTCGCGCCGGAGACGATCACGCACATCGCCAAGGCTAGCTTCGTGCGATCGCGTCGAGCTCAGCGGTGCGACGTTGCTCTGCTTCAACGCCGTCTAATCGGTGGCGAACAGATACCGTCGCACGGTGTACCCAATTCGTCGCGCCGACTCTGCTGATCGGAATCCGTCCCTCCCGAATGGGCTCTGCGTCGCGCCGGTGTGGCGCCGACTCGGAGCGGGGTTGATCAACCTGACCATTGGCACCGTCCCGCTTGCCGGCGTGGGTTTCGGCGTGTACAGGCTCCGCCGCTTCGTCGGATCGCCGTTGCGCCCGTTGACGAGGCGACTTGAGGCGCTGGGCGAAGCGCGTGAGTCCGAGAGCGACACGGGCGAGCTCTCGCCGCGGACCCGGATGATGATTGCGGTCGTGGGGCTCACGCTCGAGCTTGATGGGAGAAATCGCCGGAGCTTCGGCGCCCGCACGATGCGGATTCGGCGTGTGGACGCGCTCACCGGGGGGCCGGTGTCCGCTCGCAGCGCCCTGATCAAGCACTGGGCACAGCAGGCGACCGGCGCCGGGCTCCGACCGCTCGCGACGCGGGTTAGCAAGCGGTCGGCCGACCGGATGCAGGCGCTGCAGCCGCAGCTCAAGGAGCTGCAGCGGGCGCACGCTGATGACAAAGTTGCCCGGCAACAGGCGCTGACGCGCTTCTACGGGGAGCACAACGTCAACCCGCTCCGTTCCTGCGCGCCTTCGTTGCTGACGCCCCTCGTGCCGAGCCTTCCGGTGCTGTTCTCACCTCGGCGTCAGAGCCTCCCGGATCGCCTGGCCGGGATCGTCTGGGTCGAGGAGGCCGCTAACGCACTGGACCGACCACACGAAAGAAGGGATCCCTGATGGAAGCGCATCTCAGCAGTCATCATCGCGACACGGTCGAGAGGATCTTCAGCCATCCGCCGAGCCGCAACATCGAATGGCGTCAGGTGGTATCGCTGCTCGACGCGATTGGGACCGTGACCCACGAGCACAACGGCAAGCTCAAGGTTTCGCTCGGACCCGAGACCGAGGTGCTCCCCGCACCTCACGGCAAGGAAGTCGACGTCCAGATCGTCGTCGACCTCCGGCGGATGTTGAAGCAGGCCGGTTTCGCTCCCGACGGTTCCCAGGCCATTGCGGATGAGAGCGCGCGAGATCATGGAGATGGCCGGTGGGGCGAGCCGACGTGAGCAGCTGCTGATCCAGCAGGCCCTCTCGTCGGGCCGCTAGGCTCGCCTCAGCGCTCGGAGCTGAGAAGGAGGACAGGATGGAAGAGGTCGTGCTGTGTGAGGTCGGTGACGACGGCGTTGCGCTGTTGACGCTGAACCGTCCCGATCGTCTGAATGCCTGGACGTACGCGATGCAGATCGCGCTGTTCGACCTGCTTCAGAGATGCGCCGACGACGAGCACGTGCGGGTGATCGTCATCACCGGTGCTGGGCGCGGGTTCTGCCCCGGCGCCGACATGAACGACCTGAGCGCCCTCTCGAGCGATGACGACGCGGTCGAGGCGAGAGCCAATCGCACGGACACCAGGCCGATCACGTTCGCGATGTCGATCCCGAAGCCCGTGATCGCAGCGATCAACGGCGCCTGCGCGGGCCTCGGGCTTGCATTTGCGCTTACGTGCGACATCCGCTTCTGCGCGGAGAACGCGAAGCTGACGACGGCGTTCTCGCGGCGGGGGCTGATCGCCGAGCACGGGACCTCCTGGATCCTGCCCCGACTCGTCGGTCCCGCCCGCGCGCTCGATCTGCTCATCTCCGCACGGGTGCTTCGAGGCTCGGAGGCAGCCGAGCTCGGCCTTGTCAACCGCGCCGTCGAGGACGAGCGGGTGGTCGAGGTCGCGCTCGAGTACGCGCGCGACGTCGCCGCCAACGTCTCGCCGACGAGCATGGCGACGATCAAGCGGCAGGTCTACGAGGCTCTGGCGAAACCGCTCGGCGATGCACTGGAGCACGCGAACGCCCTGATGCTCGAATCGTTCGCGAAGCCAGACTTCGCGGAGGGCGTGCAGAGCTTCGTCGAGAAGCGCCCGCCGGCCTTCGCGCCGCTCGCGACCACGGTTAGCCGCTGAACGCGACTAACCGCAGCCGGTGTTGAACCCGCAGCTCCCGCACGTGTAGCAGCTGCCGGTGCGCTGCATCATGCCGCCGCACTGCTGGCAGGCTGGCCCCAGGTCGAGGCCCTTGGCGACCGCGGGAAGCGGTGGCGGGACGTCGGTCAGCGCCGAAGCGGCCGCGCGCGGCTCCGCGGAGGCACCCCCGTTGCCCTCGGTGCTCGAGCCGTTGCCGCCGCCGGCCGGAGTGGCGTCGTCGGCATCGCTCGGAGGAGCGACCGCTGGACCCGCCGTGTCTCCGGAGTACGAGCTGGCCGCGTCCTGCGCCATCTTGCGCGCGCGGACCGCGGGCGTGAGGATCCCGAGCTCCTCCTGGAGGTCGACGTCCAGGAACCGCGAGGCCAGCCAGCGCATGATGTAGTCGGGCATCGACTTCGCGAACGGGATCTCCGGGTTCGAGGTCATCCCCTCGGGCTCGAAGCGCATGTAGCTGAACTTGCGCACGAGCGTCTCGAGCGGCACGCCGTACTGGAGCGAGATCGAGATCGCGGTCGCGAACGAGTTCATCATCCCGCGCAGCGTCGATCCCTCCTTGCCGATGTCGGTCAGGAAGATCTCGCCGATCGTGCCGTCGTCGTACTTGCCGGCTGTGATGTACCCCTCGTGGCCGCCGATCGAGAACTTGTGCGTGATCGACTCGCGCTCACGCGGCATCCGCCGGCGCTTGGGCGGCGCCTTCGCGAGCGCCTCCTTGACCGCCTTGTCGATGTCCGCCTCGGTCGCGGCCGGCGCCTTGGCGTCCTGCTGCGCATCGGTCCGCAGCGCCTGCGCGGTCTTTGAGCCGTCACGGTAGATCGCGAGCGCCTTGATCCCGAGTTGCCAGGCCTGCATGTACGCGTCGGTGATGTCCTCGGCGGTCGCGGTCTGAGGGAGATTCACGGTCTTCGAGATCGCGCCGGAGATGAACGGCTGCACCGCCCCCATCATCTTGATGTGGCCCATGTGCGAGATCGCCCGCTCGCCGACCGCGACGTCGAACACCGACAGGTGCTCGTCCGCCAGATCCGGCGCGCCGATGATCGTGCCGTGCTCGTTGACATACGCCTCGATCTGCTCGATCTGCTGCTCGGTGTAGCCGAGCGTCTGCAGCGCCAGCGGCACCGTCCTGTTGACGATCGTCATCTGGCCGCCGCCGACGAGCTCCTTGAACTTGACGAGCGAGAAGTCCGGCTCGACGCCGGTGGTGTCGCAGTCCATCAGGAAGCTGATCGTGCCGGTCGGCGCCAGCACCGTCGCCTGCGCGTTGCGGTACCCGTGCTCATCGCCGGCGGCCACGGCCGCGTCCCATGTCAAGCGTGCGGCGGCCAGCAGCGCGGCATCGACGCACGTCTCGCCGTCGATCGCGTGCGCGGCGTCGCGATGCATCCGCATGACCGCGTTGTGCGCGTCGCGGTTCTCTTCGTAGCGCTCGTACGGACCGATCGCGGCGGCGATCCGTGCCGACTCGAGGTACCCGCGGGCCGTCATCAGCGCCGTGATCGCAGCCGCCGTCCCGCGTCCCGCGTCCGAGTCGTACGCGACGCCGTCGGCCATCAGGTAGGCACCGAGGTTCGCGTATCCGAGCCCGAGCTGGCGGAACGCCCGTGCGTTGGTCGTGATCTGCTCGGTCGGATAGCTCGACGGCGAGACGACGATCTCCTGCGCGAGCAACATGATGTCGACCGCGTGCTCGAATGACTCGACGTCGAAGGTCCCGTCGGCGCGGCGGAACTTCATCAGGTTGAGCGAGGCGAGGTTGCAGGCCGAGTCGTCGACGTGCATGTATTCCGAGCACGGATTGGAGGCGTTGATCCGACCCGACGCGGGGCAGGTGTGCCACTTGTTGATCGTCGTGTCGTACTGCACGCCCGGGTCGGCGCAGCGCCATGCCGCCGCGGCGATCTTGTTCATCAGCTCACGCGCGGGCAACTTCTCGATCGGCTGGCCGGTGGTGCGGGCGGTCAGATGCCAATCGGTGTCATTCTCGACCGCGCGCATGAAGTCGTCGGTGACGCGGACGGAGTTGTTCGCGTTCTGGTACTGGATCGAGTGGAAGCCTTCGCCGTCGATCGACATGTCGAAGCCGGCGTCCCTGAGCGCGGCGGCCTTGTCCTCCTCCTTGGCCTTGCACTCGATGAACTCGACGATGTCCGGGTGGTCGACGTCGAGCACGACCATCTTCGCCGCGCGGCGGGTGCCGCCGCCAGACTTGATCGAGCCGGCCCACGCGTCCGCGCCGCGCATGAACGACACCGGCCCCGAGGCCGTGCCGCCGCGGCTCAGCGGCTCCGTCGAGCCACGGATCTTCGACAGGTTGATGCCCGAGCCCGAGCCACCGCGGAAGATGATCCCCTCCTTGGTGTTCCAGTCGAGGATCGACTCCATCTCGTCCTCGACCGAGAGGATGAAGCACGCGCTCGCCTGCATCTTCGGGCTGCCCTCGGGATGCCAGCCGACGTTGAACCAGACCGGCGAATTGAACGCCGCCATCTGGTGCAGCAGGATGTGCGTCAGCTCGGCCTCGAACGTATCGGCGTCCTGCGCCGAGGCGAAGTAGCCGCGCTCCCGGCCCCAGGTCGCGATCGTGCCGGCGACGCGGCCGATCATCTGCTTGACCGAGTGCTCCCGTGCCGCAGTACCGGGCTGACCGCGGAAGTACTTCTGGGCGACGATGTTGGTCGCGTTCTGCGACCAGGTCTTCGGGAACTCGACCTCACGCTGCTCGAACGAGACCTTGTCCCCGTGACCGATGCGCGCGTCCCGCAGCTCCCAAGCCACCGCGTCGAACGGATGCTCTCCGGGCGTCGTGAATCGACGGCTGATCGAGAGGCCTTCGCTGGTGTGTGAATCGACGCTTGTGGGGGTCTGCCGGGTGTGCTCCATGTGCTCCTACTCCCTCTGTTTTCCGCTCTTTCCGAGCCTTCCGCTCGGCTCCGTGGCGGCCGAGGGGGTAACAGCGGATCCTTGCGAATGGCTCGGACGGAAGACGCATTCGGGGACAGCGTCGGCGCTCGAAATCAGGAGAACCGACGACATTAATTTTATAAAACCGCAGTTGTCGGCCGACCGGGCCGCCCCGCAGTTTGCGGACGATCGCTCCGTGCTAGCTTCGCCGCGATGTCGACGGCCCATTCCGTGCGTCTGGGGGCGACGCGTGCCAGAACCGTGGCGCGAGCGCCAGGCCCCGCGGTCGCGCTGACCTGGGCGCTGCTGCTCGTACTGCTGTACGCCGCCTTCGATCACGGCGGCGGCGCGGTTGCGGCCGGTGCGCGGATCGACGGCGCCGTGGCGGTGATCGCGGCCGCTGCTGCGGCGGGGATCCTGTGGTCCGGGTCGCTCCGGTTCAGCGCTCCGAGGCGGGCGATGGTTGCGGTCGGCCTGCTGGCGGCGTTCGCGCTCTGGAGCGGCATCAGCATCGCCTGGAGCGTGGCGCCGAACCAGACCTGGATCGAGCTCAACCGGGCGATCTCGTACGCGCTCGTGCTCGCGCTCGCGGTCACCGTGGGCGCATCGCACGCTCGCTCGATCGAGCTGGCCGCGGGCGGGTTCCTGCTGCTGACGCTGGTCGTCGCGCTATACGGACTCGGCCAGAAGGTTCTCCCCGGCGTGCACCTGACGGGGGTGTTCGACCTCGACCAGACGGCGGTCTTCCCGCGACTACAGCAGCCGTTCGGCTACTGGAACGCGCTCGCGCTGTTCATCGCGATGGGGGTTCCGATCGCGCTCGCGCTGGCAGTGGACAAGGCCCGGACCGACCGAGTCCGGATGCTCGGGCTGCTGTCCGTCGTGGTGCTCCTGCTGACGCTGGCGATGACCTATTCACGCGGCGGCGTGCTGGCGCTCGCAGTCGGCCTGGCCGCGGGAATCGCGGTCAGTGGCGCGAGGCTCCGTTCGCTGATGTGGATCGGGCTCGCGGGCGCCGCCGCGGTGCCATCCGTCGTGATCGCGCTCGCGGACCACAACCTCACGGCCGCGTTCGTACCGCTCGCGGCGCGCGAGCGCACCGGCGCCGAGCTCGGTGCGGTGCTCGTCGTGTCGCTGGTTGTGTTGTGGTTCGTCGGCTCGCGAGTGATGGCGGTTGAGCGGCGCGCTCGGATCGGGCCCGAACGGGGGCGGCGGATCGGCCATCTGGTCGTGCTGCTCGTGTCCATTGTGCTGGCCTTCGGCGTGGTTGGCGTCGCGCTGTCCTCGCGCGGGCTGACGGGCAGCATCTCCCATGCCTGGAACAGCTTCACCGCGACCAAGGGCACGAGCGTCTACAACCCCGACCGGTTGCTGTCGGTCGATTCCGAGAACCGCTGGGTGTGGTGGAAGGAGGCGGTGCAGGCGTTCAGCGACAGGCCGGTCGGAGGCTGGGGAGCGGGGTCGTTCGCCGTCGTGCACCTGCTGTACCGCCGGAACACGCTGTCGGTCACCGAGGCGCACAACGTGCCGCTGCAGCTGCTCGCGGAGACCGGGATCGTCGGCGCGGTGCTGGCCGTCGGCGCGTTCGGACTGTTGCTCGCGTCGGGCGTCGCCAGGACCCGGCGGCGGCCGCTTGGTGGCGAGCGGTTGCTCGCGGCGGCGCTGCTCGCCGGCGCGGTCACGTATGCGGTCCACGCCTGTTACGACTGGGACTGGGACATACCCGGGGTGACCCTGCCGGCGCTGATGCTGCTCGGGGTGCTCGCCGGCGCCTCCCGGCAACGCCGGCGCGTCGCACCGGACCCGGCCCCGCCGCTCGCGTCCGGCCCCGGCGTCCGGGCGCTCGCGCTCGGGGTCAGCGTGCTGGCGCTGTTCACGTTTGTGGTCTCGGGAGCGCTGCCGAGCCTCGCCGCGGGGCGCGCCAGGAACGCGATCATCGCGGCGGGGCGCGGGACGCCCGCGGCGGACGCCTCAGCACAGTCGAGCGCCGAGCTGGCGACGAGCCTCGATCCGCTGTCGGATGCGGGGCTGCTGGTCGAGGCGGCGCTCGCCGATCAGCGTGGGCGCCTGGGGCTCACGAGGTCGGATCTGCTCGCGGCGATCGGACGCCAGCCCACGGATCCTGAGGCCTGGGAGCAACTGCTGCTCGTCGAACTCCGGCTCGGCGACCTTCGCAGCGCGATCACCGCGGCCGCGCGTGTGCTCGCGCTCGATCCGTCCGGAGCCGCGGCGAACGAGCTCGCCCAGCGAACGGTGACGCTCGCGGCGCCGCCGGCCGACTCGCCGACCGCGATCCGGACGCCGGCTGGCTGACGGGCGGCGGGCGGGGATCGCGGGTGGGGCTTACGGGGCGACGCCGAGCTTGAGCGCCCCGGTCAGGATCAGCACCGCGATCGTGATTCCGAAGACGAGCAGCAAGATGCCGAGCAGCGCTTCGGACGGCAGCCACCGCGAGGTGGCGCGCCGCCGGCGCGGGCGCTCGCGAGGTGTCGTGGACGCGCGGGTCGCGGTAGTGCGGGTCGCGGTTGCGCGAGTCGCGGTCGCGCGGCTGGCTCGGGGCTGAACGAGCGCCGCCTCGCGCTCGCGGGTGGCGGCCGGGCGAGGCGCTGGTTTTGCCGGGCGAGGCGCTGGTTTTGCCGCGCTGGCTCGCTCGCTCTGTTCCCTGACGCGCGCCCGCCGTTGCGCCTCACGCTCAGCTGCGCGCTGCTCCGCCTGCTCGCGCTCGCGGTTCTGGCGCTCCTCGCGTTCACGGGCCTTTGCCCGACGCTTCGCCTCGCGTGCGGCCTGCTGCTGTGCCTTCTCGATCGAGCGGCGCTCGGCCTCCGCGGCAGCGCGCCGCTCCTGCTCGAGACGCTCTTGCGCTCGGCGCTCGGCGTCCTCGCGCTCGCGGGCCTCGGCGGCTGTCTTGGCGCGGGCCTCCGCTTCTGCGGCCAGTTGGGCGCGTGCCTCTGCTTCGGCCTCCTTCGCTCGTGCGTCGGCCTCCGCGCGGGCCCGGCTGTCGGCCTCCTCGCGCCGGCGAGCCTCGGCCGCATGCGCCTCGCGCCGCGCGGCCAGCACCTCCTTCTCGGCCTGCGCTCGAGATCGTTCCTCCGCGGTCCGCGCCACGGCCTCGAGCGTGGCCGCCTCGCGCCGCGCATCCTCCGCGCGCTGCCTGGCGACGGTCGCCTCCTCCTCGGCTTGCGCCTGGGCTTTCGAGTTCCGCGCGGCCTCCGCCTTCGCCTGCGCGGCTTCGCTGAGGGCTTCCTGCAACTGAGCCCGGGCCAGGAGTGCGGCCTCGCGCTCGGCGAGCGCTTCGGCGGTTGCGCGCGATGCGGCCTGGCGCGCCTGCGCGGCCTCCGACTCCGAACGAGCGGCAAGCTCATTCGCGAGCACGGATTCAGCGCGGGCCCGCTCCAGTTGGTCGTGAATCCGCTCGGCCTCGAGCTGGGCGTGGTCCGCCAGCCGCCGGACCTCGGCCAGCTCGGCCTCGGTCTGCTTGGCCGACTTTCGAAGCTGCTGGAGCTCGGAGCGTGCGGCCACCGTCTGCGCGCCTGACTGCTCGGTCCGGCTGTTCGCCTCGGCGAGCTCGGCGCGGGCCGCCTCGGCCTGCGTGCGCACCTCATCGAGCTCGGCGCGAGCAGCGCGCTCGGCTGCCTGCGCCACGGCCAGCGCCGCTTCGGCCTCGGTCCGTGCCGCGTCGGCAGATAGCGCACGCGTGCGCGCCTGCTCCTCCGCCTTCCGTGCCGCGGCGGCCGCGGTCTGGGCCTCCGCTTCGGCTCGTGCTGCCGCCTGCGCCGCCTCGGCGGCCTGCGCCTTCGCGGCCTTCTCAGCCTCGCGCGCCGCTGTCACTTCAAGCGCCGCGCTCGCGCGGACGCTGTCCGTAGCGCTCGCCTCGGCGGCGAGCAGCGCCTCCGACTCGCTGACGGTTCGGCCCTTCGCCTCGGCTTCGGCGCGCGCGGCAGTGGCCGCTTCGGTCGCGGAGTCGGCTTTCGCCTGCGCCTCGCGCTCGGCGACCCGCGCGGCATCGAGCTCGCGTTCGATCCGCGTGCGCTCGCGTTCGTGTTGCTCGCGCAGCGATGCGAGCTCCGACTCGGCTGCCGCACGCACACGCTCTGACTCTTCGCGGGCCGCCGCTTCGCTGCCGGCCGTCTTGTGCGCTTGCTCAGCGCCCGATTCGGCGTCGGACAGTCGCGTTTGAAGCTCGTCCAAGCGGGCCTGGAGCTGGGACTGTTCCGTCGCGAGCTGCTCGGCGCGCGCCTGCGCCTGCTCGCGCGCTGCGGCCTCCTGCTCGTAGTGCTCGGCGGCGTCGCGGGCCTCCGCGTCCGAGCGCTCGAGCTCGACCCGGATGTCGACCATCGCCTGCTCGGCGTCGCCCCGTGCTGCGGTGAGGGCGGCCAGCTCGGCGACAAGCCCCGCGACGCGGCCGGCCAGCTGTTCACGTTCGCTGGTGACCGTCCGCACTCGAGTGTCGAGCTCCGCTGCCCGCTCAGCCTCGGCGGCAAGCTTTTCGAGCTCCGCGGAGCGCGATTCAGCTTCGGACAGTCGCGACTGAAGCTCGTTCAGACGCGCCTGGAGCTGGGCGTGTTCCGTCTCGAGCTGCTCGGCGCGCGCCTGCGCCTGTTCGCGCGCTGCGGCCTCCTGCTCGAAGTGCTCGGCGGCTTGCTGGGCTTCGTCGGCCCGCTGTTGGGCGGCCTCGCGGGTTTGCTGGGCGTCCGATTCAGCTTCGGACAGTCGGGTTTGAAGCTCGTCCAGCCGCGCCTGAAGCTGGGCCTGCTCCGTCTCGAGCTCGAGTCGGATGCCGGCCACGGCCTGCTCGGCGTCGCTCCGCGCTGCGGTTACCGCGGCCAGCTCCGCCACGAGTCCGGCGACGCGGCCGGTCAGCTTTTCGCGTTCGCTGGTGATCGTCTGCACTCGCGTGTCGAGCTCGGCCGCCCGCTCGGCCTCGGCGGCAAGGTTTTCGAGCTCTGCGGACCGCGCCTCGGCCTCGGACAGTCGCGACTGAAGCTCGTCCAACCGCGCCTGGAGCTGGCCCTGCTCCGTCTCGAGCTGCTCGGCCTGCGCCTGCGCCTGTTCGCGCGCCGCGGCCTCCTGCTCGAAGTGCTCGGCGGCGTCGCTCCGCGCTGCGGTTACGGCGGCCAGCTCGGCGACGAGCCCGGCGACGCGGCCGGCCAGCTTTTCGCGCTCCGCCTCGGCGGCTTGCTGAGCTTCGTCGGCCCGCTGTTGGGCGTCCTCGCGGGTTTGCTGGGCGTCCGATTCAGCTTCGGACAGTCGCGACTGAAGCTCGTCCAAGCGGGCCTGGAGCTGGCCCTGCTCCGTCTCGAGCTGCTCGGCCTGCGCCTGCGCCTGTTCGCGCGCTGCGGCCTCCTGCTCGAAGTGCTCGGCGGCGTCGCTCCGCGCTGCGGTTACCGCGGCCAGCTCCGCCACGAGTCCGGCGACGCGGCCCGCGAGCCCCTCACGCTCGCTGGTGATCGTCTGCACTCGAGTCTCGAGCTCGGCTGCACGCTCAGCCTCGGCGGCAAGGTTTTCGAGCTCAGCGGAGCGCGCCTCGGCCTCGGACAGTCGCGACTGAAGCTCGTCCAGCCGCGCCTGGAGCTGGGCCTGTCCTGCCTCGAGCTGCTCGGCGCGCGCCTGCGCCTGTTCCCGCGCCGCGACCTCCTGCTCGTAGCGGTCGGCGGCCTCGCTCCTTGCCGAGGCGACGGTGGCGAGTTCGGCAGCGAGTCCCTCGAGTCGCGCGGTCAGGTCCTCGCGCTCCCCGGTCAGGGTCTCCACGCGGGTCTCGAGCTCGGATGCGTGCCGGTCGAGGGCTGTCACTCGCTGGCCGTGTTCGTCGGCGCGGCGCTCACCGTCGGCGGCGCTCGCGCGGGCTGCCTCGGCGGCCTGTTCGGCCTCCGTGACTCGTTGTTCGGCGGCCTCGGCACGTTGCTCGGCGTCGGTGGCCGCCTGCTGCAGCTCAGTGGAGCGCGATTCGGCCTCGGACAGTCGCGACTGAAGCTCGCCCAGGCGGGCCTCGAGCTGGGCCTGGTCTTCCGCCGCGCGTTGCTCGTGGCCGTCTGACTCCTCACGCAGCGCCAACAGAGCTATCTCGGCGTCGGTCGCACGGGCTCGATGCGAGTCGGCCTCCGATCGCACCGCCTGCACCGCGGCTTGCAGCTCCGCGGTTTCGGTGCCGGAGGCCGCGAGCCGTTGCTCGAGGTCAGCGGCGCGCGCGAGCGCCTGCTGTGACTCAAGGGCGCTTCGCTCGGCTTGGTCGCGTGTCCGCGAGAGCTCGTCGGAGACCTGCGATAGCCCGTCGGCGGCCTGTGCTGCGGCCTGCTCCGCCTCCGCCGTGAGCGCTGTGAGCTGCTCCGTTAGCTCCGCGGCCGCGAGCTCGCGGTCGGAGAGCCGGCCGGTCAGCTCCTCGTGGGAACGCTCGAGCTCGGTGATCCGCCCGCGTGCGACCGCGACGTCGTGCTCGAGTCGCGTCGCGGCCTCGGACGCCGCTTGCTCGCGCTCGGCGAGCTCGCTCGCGAGTTGGGCCGACTCGTCGCGTGCCTGTTGAAGGTCAAGCTGAACCGCGCCGGCGCTTTCGTCGCGTTCAGCGATCTGGAACCGGAGCGAACTGAGCTGTGCGCGCGTGCTCTCGAGCTGCCCGCCGGCTTCGCTGAGCTCCTCGCGGACGGAGGCGAGGTCCGCTCGCGCGGCGCGGATCTCCTGCTCGGCGCCCGCCAACCGCTCGCGCGTCGCGTCGAGCTCCGTTTCGAGCTGCGTCCCCGCGCTCTGCCGTTCCCGCAACGCATGCTGCTGTTCGCGGAGGGCGTTCTCCCGTTCTTGGAGCACGCCCTCAAGCTCTCGCCCGCGCTCGGCGAGTCGCTCGGATTCGGCCACCACGGCGGCTGAGATCCCGGCGGCGGCGACTGCTTCGGCCTCGAGTTCCGCCACTCGGGCCTGCGCGCGGTCGGCCCGCTCGTCTGCCTCCTGAACCAGCTGCCTGCTGGCGTCGGCCGTCCGTTCAAGCTCGAGCTGTGCCGACTGCGCCTGCTCACGCGCGGTCGCTGTTTCCTGCTCGAGCCGGGCCGCGCGCTCGGTGGCTTCGGCCGCCTGCACCCCCAACGCCGCGTCTCGCTGCTCGAGTCGCGCCGCCTTTCGCTCGGCTTCATTGGCGCGAGCTCGCAGTGAATCGATCTCGGTCTCGAGCTCGACCAGGCGCGCGTCGGACGAGGCGGCGAGCGATTCGGCCGCGATCGAGCGGGCGGCCTCGGATGTGACCAGCGCATCGAGCTCGTCGACGCGGCGGGCAAGCAACGTGCGCTCGGCGTCGCCCGCCTCGAATCTCGCCTGGAGCTCGGCGGCGCGCCGACGCTCGGCGGTCAGGTCATTCTGGGCGAGCTCCGCGCGACGGTGGTAGTCGGCGGCCCGCTGCTCGTGCCCTTCGGCTTCGGTGCGGAGGGTGGCGAGCGCTGCCTCGAGCTCAGCCGCCTGGTCGCGATGAGCGCTCGACTCCGACTGTGCCGCGTCAATCGCGGCTCGCAGGTTGGCGGCGTCGGACCCCGAGACATCGAGTTGGCGCTCGAGCGCGACTGCCCGCTGCTCCAACTCGGAGGCTCGCGTGTGTGTTTCGTCGGCGCGGGCCGCCGCCGCCGCGAGTGCTGCCTCGAGCTCCTCCTGACGTTGCGCCGCGGCCGCTCGCAGCCGCTCCAGCTCTGCTGAGTGTCGCTCGGATAGCTGCCCGACGTCCGCCTCCGCCTGACGCGCGGCGGCGTCGGCGTCCGACCGCGCGGAGCGCGCCGCATCCTGTGCGGCGTCGAGCTCTCGCTCGAGTTGCTCGGCTCGCTGCTGCAGTTGCTCGGCGGCCGCGGTCCGCTCGGCGAGCTCGCCTTGTAGCTGCCGCTGCGCGGCGTCACGCTCGTCAGCTTGGGTGGCGAGCTGTGTCTGCAACTGGTCGCCGGCGGTCTGGGCTTCCTCGATCCGCTGCCGGAGCGTGGCCTGCTCGCTGTCGAGTGCGGCGGCGCGCTCCTCTGCGGCCTGGGCTCGCGTCCGCTCGACGCCGAGCTCCTGGCGGGCCTGTTCGAGGTTCTGCCGGCGAGCCTGAAGTTCGGTCTCAGCGGCGACGCGGGTCGCTTCCGCCTGGGTCAGGGCGGTCCGCAGCGCCTGCACCTCGCTGCTCAGCTCCGCGGAAGATGCCGTGTTCGACGCGATCGCCCGCTCGCGCTGGGCGGCGACGTGCTCGAGCTCTTCGACGGTGCGCTGCAGCTCGGCGTGGGCGCTCTCGGCACCGGCGACTCGGCCCTCGAGCGCTTGCGCCCGCTCCACTGCTTCTGTGACGGCGAGCCTTTGCTCGGCTGCCTCGCGCTGGGACTGGTCGGCCGCGGCACGGGCCCGCTCGAGTTCGGCTGCCGAGCGCTCGCGCTGCTCGACAAGCGCACGGCTCGCCTCAGACAAGCGCGCCCGCGCGCGCTCGATCTCGACGTCTCGCTCAGCGAGCGACGCGTCGCGTGCCGCGATCGACCGCTCGACCGCCGCGAGCGCGTCGGCCTCACGCGCGAGTTGCGACTCGAGCTCCAGTTGTGCCGTGCGTGCGGCGCGGTGCTCGGACTCGAGGTCGGCGACTCGCGCCAGCACCTGGTCGTGCGAGGCGGCGAGCTGCGAGCGTCGCTCCTCTGCGTCGGTGCGCCGATCGTGTTCGGCCTGCAGCCGCCGCTCGAGCTCGGCGATCGCGAGCCGCCGCGCCTCGGCGCGCCGTTCAGCCTCCTCGCGAAGTTGCCGCTCGACGAGCAGCTCGGCGCGGTCGGCCGCGCGCTCCTCAACGGCCGCCGACCGCGGGGCAGCCGGTCGTGGGGCGCGGTCCGGAGCGGGCCGATCACGCGGTTGCCGTCGGGGCCGGGTGGGGGCCGGCAGGTCGACGACGACGCCGTTGGTGAGCTCGAGCGCGTACGCGGATCGGCCCTCGACCAGCGATGTGGGAGCGGCGTAAGCGGCGCGCAGCCGGCCGCTCGGCTCCGGCGGCGCCGGCAGCGCCGCCAGCCTGTGTAGCTGGACGCCGTCATCGATCACCAGCGTCGGCGGGCCGTTCAGATTCCTCCCGGCGGATGCCCGTGCGGAGACACGGAGCAGCACCCGGTCCGGGGCAGCCTCGATTCGCTCGAACCCGTCGAGTTCGATAGACGCCTCGTCGCTCACGACGCGGCCGATTGTAGGTCTGTTATATCTCCAGCGCTCATGGGCCACGACACGATCCGCCGGAGCAGTCGGCGATGAAGCTGCTCGTCACCGGCGGGGCCGGCTACATCGGCTCGATCGTTGCCGGCCAGCTGCTCGCCACCGGACATGAGGTGGTCGTGTTCGACAACCTCCAGCAGGGACATCGGGTCGCCGTGCCGCCGGATGCCCAGCTCGTCGTCGCGGACCTGCTCGACCGCGATGCGCTCGAGCAGGTGGTTGGCGGTGGATTGGACGGCGTGCTCCATTTCGCGGCGCTGGCACTGGTGGGTGAGTCGGTCGCCCATCCCGAGCGTTATTACCGCACGAACGTCGGCGGAACGCTCAACCTGCTCGACGCGATGCGCGTCGCCGGTGTGCAGCGGCTGGTGTTCTCATCCACGTGTGCCGTTTACGGGCAGCCCGAGGAGGTTCCGATACCGGAGACCGCGCCTCCGAATCCAGCCAACGCCTATGGCGCATCGAAGCTTGCGGTCGACCGGATGATCGGCGACTTCTGCCGCGCGCACGGTCTCGGTGCCGTCAGCCTGCGCTACTTCAACGTCGCCGGCGCGAGCGGCGGTCGCGGCGAGCACCATGACCCGGAGACCCACCTGATCCCGAACGTCCTCAAGGCCGCGCTCGGGATCACGGACCACGTCGAGGTGTTCGGCACCGACTACCCGACACCGGACGGCACCGCGATCCGGGACTACATCCATATCGAGGATCTCGCGGCTGCGCATCTGCTCGCGCTCGAAGGCGTGCGCGCGGGCGAGCACCAGATCTTCAACCTCGGCAACGGGAACGGATTCTCCGTGCGCGAGGTGATCGCGGCGGCGAGCGCGTTGACCGGCGTAGAGATCGCGGTTCGCGAGGCGCCGCGACGGCCCGGCGACCCGCCGATGCTGGTCGCAGCGAGCGAGCGGATCCGCAACGAGCTCGGCTGGGAGGCCCGCAAACCGGGGCTCGCGGACATGGTCGGCGATGCCTGGCGGTTCGCGCAGGCGCATCCGCGCGGGTATTCAGAGTAGGTCTTCGATCGCCGCGAGCGCGGCCGTGCGCACTGCCGGCTCAGGCTGTGCGGCATCGATCGAGCGGATCCGGTCCGGGTGCGCGGCCGCGAGTTCGGCGTACGCCGTCGCAACCCGGCCGAAGAACTCATCGCGCTCGAGCTCGAGCCGGTCCGGGGTCCCGGGGCGCTGGTTCGCGCGCGCGCGACTTATATGGGGGTCGATCGTCAGCAACAGCGTCCGGTCAGGCGTCAGCCCGCCGGTCGCGAACTCGTTCACATCCCTGATCGGGCCGATCCCGAGCATCCTGCCGGCGCCCTGATACGCGAGCGAGGAGTCCACGAACCGGTCGAGCAGCACCCACGTGCCTGCGGCGAGCAGCGGCTCGACGGCCTCCTCGATGAGCTGGGCGCGAGCCGCTGCGTACAGCAGTGCCTCGGCGCGCGCGCCGATCCGCGCGGCTGGATCCTTGACCAGCTCTCGGATCCGCTCCGCGGCCGGCACACCACCGGGCTCCCGTAGGAGCCTGACGTCCACTCCGCGGTCGCGCAGCGCCGCCTCGAGCGCGGTCGCGACTGTCGTCTTGCCGGCCCCGTCCAGCCCCTCGATCGTGATCAGTCGTCCGCGTGTCGGCATACCCGGGGCCGACGCTAGCATCGGATGGGTGCTGGCTGAGCTCGACCGACACGCGCAGGCCCGCGCCGTGCTCGCGCCGGCGCTGGCGACGGGTGGTCGTCCCTCGCACGCGTATCTGTTCCACGGGCCGGGAGGCGCCGGCAAGCGGTCGGCCGCGCGCGCGGTGGCGGCTGAGCTGCTCGCTGAGGGGTCGGCGGATCCGCTTGGGGCACGGGCTCGCGTCGCGTCTGGAGCACATCCGGACCTGACATGGGTCGCGCCGAGCGGCGCGCACGAGATTCTGGTCTCGGACATCGACGGTCCGGTTGTATCGGCGGCTTCGAAGACGCCGTTCGAGGCGCAGCGCCGGGTGTTCGTCGTCGAGCGTGTCGACGAGCTCGGCGACGAGGCTGCGAACCGGATGCTGAAGACGCTCGAGGAGCCGCCATCGTTCGTGCACCTGATCTTGCTGACCGACCGGCTCGTCGAGGTGCTGCCGACGATCCGCTCGCGCTGCCAGTTGGTGCGCTTCGATGCACCTTCGATCAGCGAGGTTGCGGCATCGATCGTGATGCTCGGCGTTCCGCCCGAGACAGCCGATGCGTGCGCGCGGCTGTCGCTGGGGGACGCCGGCCGCGCGCGTGAGCTCGCGAGCGAGGAGGGAGCGGCGCTGCGGGAGGGCGGCGAGCGGTTCGCTCGGGCGGCGCTCGCCGGCTCGGTTGGCGCGACACGGCCGTGGAGCGAGGTCCTGCGCTCGGTGCGAGCTCGCGGTGAGGCCACGCGAGCGGAGCTCGAGGCGCTTGCTTCCGCCGAGCTGGAGCTCTACCCGCGCAAGGAGCGCAAACGGATCGAGACCGAGTGGAGCGAGCGGATCCGGCGCGCGCGCCGACGGACCGAGACCGCAGCGCTCGACCTCGCGCTGCAGCTCGTGTCGTTGTGGTTCAGCGACCTCATCTGCGTAGCCGTCGGCGCTCCGGAGCTCGTCCGCAACACGGACCGCCTGGCGGCGCTGGAGGAGGACGCCGGCCGTTCCGCCGAGCGCCTGCGGACCGCGGTGGAGTTGGTCGAGGACACGCGTCAGCGGTTCCAGCTCAACGTCTCCGAAGACCTCGCCTGCGAGGCCCTCGCCTATCGGCTCGAGCGTACGGTCGGCCTGTGAGCTCCGACGGTCTGGTGTACCTCCGCGCGCCTTCGCGTTCCGATGCGGAGGAGTTCATCGGGTTGATGCGCACCAGCCGCGCGTTCCACCGCCCGTGGGCGACGGCGCCCGCTGACGAGGAGCGGTTCGCTGCCTATCTCGCCGACGCGCGGCGCCCCGATTTCGAGGCGATGCTCGCCTGCCGGCGTGCCGATGAGGCGATCATCGGCTTCTTCAACCTCTCCCAGATCGCCCGCGGCCTGCTCCAGAGCGCATACCTCGGCTACGCCGTCGGCAAGCCGTTCGCGGGTCAGGGCTACATGCGCGAAGGGATCGAGCTCGTGCTCCGCCATGCGTTCGGGACGCTCCGCCTGCACCGAGTCGAGGCGAACATCCAGCCCGGCAACCAAGCTTCCATCGCGCTCGCCCGCGGTGCCGGGTTCCGTCGCGAGGGCTTCTCGCCGCGGTACCTGAAGATCGGCGGTCGTTGGCGCGACCACGAACGATGGGCGATCCTGTCCGATGAGTGGCGCGCGCGGGACGGTGCCGACGCCTCCCTCGTTGAAGGTGCCTCGCTCAGCCGCCGATAAACTCGCGGACCTGCCACCGCCGACGTAGCTCAGCTGGTAGAGCACTTCACTCGTAATGAAGGGGTCCCCGGTCTGGGCCTGGGTGGCGGTTTCCCTGCTAGACGGCAGGAATCGCCGCAAATGCAGGGGGTTCCGTTGGATGACGGCCTGCCCAGTAGAGGACGCCGAAACCCCCGGATAGACACTGCGGCTGCTCGATTTGCAGCACCATTGCAGCATCGTTCCGCGCCCTACGGTCTGCGGCCATCGGACACCGGGAGGGGCGATGAGTGATCGTCTGACCTGGCTGGAGCAGTGGTGCCCGGCCTGCGGTGCGGCGCCCGGCGCAAGGTGCAAGGTGTGGCGTTGGGGACGCCGTGGAACTTGCGGTCACCATGAGCCAGCCGCCCAGCTGCATCCGGCCCGCGGCTGGCTCGAGCGGCCATGCCCGACGTGCAAGGCGCCCTCTGGAGAGCGCTGCTGCACGCCGAGCGGCAGCGTGGCGTCGAAGGTTCACACGGCAAGACTGCGACCGGCCCGCTGGGAGCTGGTCCGCCGAGCGGCCGTCTGGGAGGAGTTGGAGCGGCGCAACGCCACCGCGGCCGTCGTGCCGTTCTCAGGTCAGGCCGGACGCGGCGGCCACACGGACGTGATCCAGCTTCTTCGTCTCGAGGGCGAGGCCCTGGTGGACGTCGAACGCTGGACGGGCCGCGACGAACTCTGCCACGCCCTCGAAGCCCCGGTGTGGGACCGCTTCGGAACCTTCAACGGTCATCCACGTATCCGCGGCGAGGTCATGTGGACCGCTGACGATCGGCAGGTCGTGATCGTCGGTCGACGCGGCGACCGGAAGTTCGAGGAGACGGCGGGGTGAGTGGGCCGTGCTGGAAATCCGCAACGCAGGTCGTTTCCTTTCTCGCCGCCGAGGTCCGCGGCCCGCCCTGGGACACCAAGACCGGGCGGGCTCACCGGTCTCTGACCGCATAGGCGCGTTCCGCGCCGGACAAGACGATTGGGCCGCCTCTCACGCCCGCCCCGGCGGGCTATCCCGTCGGCGACGGGGATCTGCGGCCGCCTGGATGTCTGAGGTCTCCGCGAGCTGCCCGACTCGGGCAGCTGGCGATGGCCTTCAGTCACCACAACCACTCCGCTTCGCGCCTGCCCTTCGGAGGCGTCCCGTGAGCCACGTCGCGATCGCAGCGGCGCTGGCGCTTTCGGACGTGTCCGCGGGCGAGCGGATGGCGGCGTTCTCGCTGGCGAGCTTCGCCAACCGCGAGCACCGCGCCTGGCCGGGGACGCGCGTCGCGGCTGCTCGGGCGGGATTGAGCCGCAGCCAGTATCTCGCCGCACGCGACGGGCTCGTGCGCCGCGGGCTGGTGGTGGTCGAGCACGCGGGGGCTGGGCGTGGGAACTCGCCGGTGGTCGCGCTGACGTTCGCGCAGGCGGGGCCGTGGTTCGACGGCGAGATCAACGCCCCGCTGTTCGAGGCGGCGTTGTCGTGGAGCCGGACGCGGGGGTCTGCGCGGCTGCTGCTGGCCGCATTGGCGGCGCTCGCCGACGAGCAGCTGGCGGTGAGCCGTCTGTCGACCGAGGAGCTGCGGGCGGCCGCGGGGATGGCCGACAGCACGTACCGCCGAGCGAGGGCGACGTTGCTGGAGAGCGGCGAGGTCGCGATCGAGGCCGCTGGCGGCGGGCGCGCGAAGACGAACCGATGGGTGCTTCGCGACCCGCGCTCGGGCAACCCCGAGCCGGTGCTGGTGCCGCGCGGACGGATCGCGCCGAGCAGGTCGGCGAGGCCGCTGCTCGCCACCGTCACCGAGCCTGACGCGGCCGATCGCAGCAAGCCGGCGGTCGCGCCGGCGGCGGTCGTAAACGGTCCGGGATCGAGCGGTGTATCGGGTACAAACCCCGCCGAGAACCAGACCGTTTCGGCTGAGAACAGTCCGGGATTGAGCGGGGTTTCGGAGAGGAACCCCGCTCAATGTCGGACGGTTTCGCGGCAAACCCCGCCGGAAACCCCGCCACAAACCCCGCCACGCTACGTGCGCGCGGGAAGGGAACCCCAGAACCCTCAAACCTTTCCCCCCCAACCCCCCGACGGGGGGAGCAGCGGTGGCCAGGTCTCGATCGTTGAGGACTACGTCACCGACCGTGGCCGCAAACGACAGCGCACCGTCGTCGTCGAGCTCGACGCGATCCGCGAGCAGCTCCGAGCCGCGAACCACGGCGATCTCGCTGATTGGGAGCGGATCCGCAGCGAGCTGAGGCTCCTGGTCGGCGAGTCGACGTTCGAGATCTGGCTCGCTCAGCTCGAGCTCGCTGCCACCGATCCCGGCGGGCGCCTGGTGCTCGCTGCCCCGGCGTCCACCCGCAGCTGGGTCGCTGACCGGTTCGCCCGCGCTTTCGACCACGCCGGCGTGGCGGTCGATCGAGGCGTGCGTCTCGCCGACGAGCGCGAGCTGCAGCTGCTCGACGCCCTCGCCACCTCCGCCAGCCCCGCCGCCGCACCCGCGGCGGACGTCTTGCCGCTCTTGCCACATCCCATCCCTCACAAGGAGGCCGTATGACCATCACCACGCCGTTCCACCAAGACGTACGTAAAGACGAGCAGGTAGACAGACATGTAGACGTACAGACAGACGGACGTAAAGCTGCCGGTAAAGACAGCGGCGGACTGCCGCCGGCGGGCGCGTTCGTGATTGTGCTCGCCAATCACAAGGGCGGGGTCACGAAGACGACTTCGACCGCGAACCTCGGCGCGACATTTGCCGAGGCAGGCCAGCGGGTGCTGATCGTCGACTGCGATCCGCAGGCGAACCTCTCCGAGGCATTCGGGTGGGTGGAGGAACTCCCAGGGGAAAGGCTCGAGGACCTGCTCGCCAACCCGCACGCCGTCGCCGGTCGCTACACCCCGCCCACGGCGCTACAGCCAGATGTTGCGCCGGGTCTTGAGTGGCGGGAGCGGCTGCGGATCATCCCGTCGACTGACGCGCTCGCCGACGTCGCAGCGGACCTCCCGGTGACGGGCGGTCACGGGCTATGAGCTGCGGCTACGGGAGGTGCTCGAGCCGCTCCGCGAGCGGTTCGATCTGGTGCTGCTCGACACCCCACCGGGGCTGGGCACGCTGTCGGGGATGGCGGTCCTCGCCGCTGACGGGCTACTGATCCCGGCGCTCGCCGCGGACCTGGACGTCCGCGGCGCGGGCAAGCTCTATGACCTCGTCGAGGGCGAGATCCCGGGGCTGCGGATCCTCGGGGTTCTGCTCGCCGCGAGCGAGCGGCGGTGGCGGGTCACCCGCGACGCGACCGACCGGATGACCGCCGATGAGATGCGGGTGCTGCCCGTGCAGGTCCCGCGTGCCGTTCGGGTCGCCTCGGCGCCGCGCCATCGCGCGCCGACCGTGGTGCTCGAGCCGGACTCGATGGTCAGCCATGCCTACCGGCAACTCGCTCATCACCTCCTCGGCGAGCTCGGGCGATGAGCGAAGCGCAGCCGATGCCGTCCGTGCGACGGCGGCCGATCCCCGGCATGGCCAGCCAACCGATCACTCTCCCCGTCGCCCACGCCGGCGCCGGGGAAAGCCGATCAGCACGCTGACGATGATGCGCTGGCGTCCGAGGCCGAGGCCTCGACGACGGCGCTCACCGAAGGCAACGATGTGGCGCCGGTCCGCGCGGACGGGCGCCGCCGCACCGCTCGGGAGCCTGTGATCGAGCGGCGGCCGGCGGCCGACTACGCGAGCACCCGGCTGGTCAACTTCCGCATCCCGGTGGACCTGCACGACCGGTTCCGCGGCCTGGTCCGCGAGGCCGAACTAAACCATCCGAGGCTGCGGCGACCGAGCCTGACCGAGCTCGTGATCGCGCTGTTGGAAGAGGGTCCACAGACCGCCGATGAGGTCGCGGAGCTGATCCGCCGCAAGCGCGCCGCTGAGCATGGGGCGGAGGGCGTGACATGACCGGCGGACGTATGACGGCGGCGGCGGTGGACCGTGTCCGGCGGCGAGCAGGGGTGGACAGAAGGGTGGACGGATGGGTGGACTTGGAGTCCACCCCTGGACGGCCGCCCGCCCCCGCCAGCACTGGGTTTTCGCTGGTCCCCGAGTCCGACTACCCGCCCCCCACGTAGAAGATTGGTGGGGTGGGTGCGGGTAGTCGGACTCGGGGTCTTCTCTGTTCAAGTGCTGGCGGGGGCGGGCTCTCAAAGTCTGGTCATGCAGGCACAGGCAGTGATGAGTTGGTGGATTGTTGAGGGGAGGAATTTGGAATGGCAAAGGTAAGGCCAGGCGAATCGTCGGTGGCTGGGTTGGAGTGGTTGGCGAGGGTGGGTCCGGCTCCGTTGGGGGCTTGGGGGATAGCGATGGGTTGGGGGCGAACGGCGGTGTATTCGCATACTCATCGGCTTTTAGGCGGCTGGTTGGAGACGTGTTCTCGTACTCATGGCGAGGGTTCGCTGGTGTATGCCTCGCGGGCCGGCCTGCGGTTCAGTGGCGTCCCGGCCGCGGCGGTCGCGAAGCGTCCCTCGCCGGTCAGCTGGGCGCACTGTGAGGCGTGCGCGTGGACGGCGACGTGGCTGACCGCACGCGGCCGCGGGATGGTCGGCCCGCGCGAGATGCTGGTCCGAACCGATTGGCGGGGCGAGCTTCGCTTCCGTGAGCGGGGCGAGCTGCGACGGCGTGGTCACCGGCCTGACCTCGGCGGACGGCTCCCTGACGGGCAACTGCTGCCGATCGAGGTCGAGCTGACCGAGAAGTCTTCCGCCCGGCTGAAGGCGGTGCTCGAGCTGCACAGCGAGTGGATCGCGGCCGGGAAGAGCGGGGCCGTGATCTATGTCTGTGGCGACGAGGAGATCGCCGAGCGCGTCCTCGCGGATGGCACGCAGGCTGGTCTGAGCGTTGACCGCGGAACGATGCGGATCGAGCTGGTCGCGACGATCCAGCGCGAGGCAATTGATGCGTGCTCGACGCTGGCGTCGACGGACTGGCACCTGCCCGGAACGAGGGTGGCGTGATGCTCCGCCCGGAGACGATCGTCGCCGACCTCGGCCTGACGATGCTGCTTGGTCTCGCCGGCGCTGTCGGCGCGTGGCTGCTGCGGCGCCAAACCAGCCTGTCGGCACGGAATCTGTATTTGCCGGCCGCCGTCGGAGTGATCGTGCTGGTTGGCGCGATCGGCGTTCGTGCATGGACCGTGGCGATCGTCGTGCTTCCGGTGGTGGCGCCGTTGGTCGCCGGCGCGATCGTGGGCGCACGATGGCGCTCGGGCGATCTTGGCGCCGGGGAGGAGCTTCGCAACCACGAGCTCGCACGCCGCTGGATCTGGCAGCCCGCGCCCGAGCGCTCCGATGGCGAGCGGTCCTACCTGCGCTCGCAGGGAGAGCTCGTCCGCGAGCGACCGTGGCCACGGTCGCTCGGGTACGTCTCCATGACCGCGTTGGGGAAGCACGGACCGCGGCTGCCGCTCGGACCAGGACAGCATGTCGTCCTGTTCGGTGCGACCGGCGCCGGTAAGACCACGACCGCCCGGCGGCTGATCGCCGCTCGCACGCTCCATGGCGAAAGCGGCGCTGCTGGTGCTCGACCAGAGGGCGACCCCGAGGACGTCGAACACATGAAGCAGCTCGCCGCCAAGGCCGGCGTGCCGTTCATCCTGTTCGATTCCCAGGACCCGACGACCGATCGCTGGCAGCCGCTCTGGGGCTCACCCGATGGAGTCGCCGCCCGGGCGGTCGAGGCAATCAGGCAATCCGAGCCCTACTACTACGACGTCCTGCGCCGGCACCTCGACGTCGTCTGCAAGGTGCTCCACGCCGCTGGCATGTGGCCCCCATCGATCCCGCTGCTGATCGACGCCTGCCTCCCGGGGAACTACGAGCAGCTGGTCAAGCTCACCCAGCCGCTGGACGACAGCCACGCCGCGCTGAAGCGACGCGCCGACGCGCACGGCACCTACGTTGGCTCCGCACGAGGGATGCAGGACCTCTCCGGCGGCGTGTTTCGGCTCGAGGTCGCGCTCGCCCTTGCCGGCCGGACGCTCGTCACCCCGCGCTTCACGCCGGACGGGGAGGCCGTGGCCGTGCGTCTCGTGGAAGCGCTGCGGCAGCGGGCCGTGGTGATGTGGCGGACACACGCCGACCGGATGCCCGACGAGGCCGCCGCGCTCTCGGTGCTCGCGCTCGCGGACCTCCACGACGCCGCCGAACAGGCCGGCGCGCCGTGGACGCTGCTGCTGGACGAGTTCGGGGCCGTGATCAAGATGGCCGCGCAACGCGGTGTCGCGATCCTGCAGCGCGGGCGCTCCCACGGCGGCCAGGTGATCGTGATCACCCAATCGGCCGCCGACATCGACGCGCTCACCCAACAGCCCGGACTCCTGGCGAGCCTGACCGACAACTTCGCCGGCGTCGTCGCGCACCGGCAAACGAGCCCGGAGTCCCGCGACTGGCTCGCCAAGCTGATGGGCACCCGCTCGCTTGGCAGACGACCAGCCAGACCGGCGCGCATGGACACACGCACACGGGGCGCGGCAGCGCCCGACGCGTGCGTGAGTTTCGCATCTCCTCCGACACGTTCGGCGCTCTGAACCAGGCGAGGCCGTGATCTACACGCCGGTCGCCGGCCAGCCGACTCGCGCGAGCATCCTGCCCGTGCAGCTCCCTCGCGCGAATCCCGACCGGTTCGACCCCGCCGGTCCGCGCACGCTCTGCGAGATCCCGGTCCACCCTGAGCAGACGCTGTCGCCCACGAGCCCCTCAGACGGCACAGCATCAGCCCAGCGAACGGGCCGCGGGAAGGAGATGTGATCCGCCGGACCCGGAGCTAACGTCAGTCACCAGAGCCATGACCCAGATCGACAACAACGACGTGGAAAGCGGCGCCGGGGCGAGCGCGCAGCGGGAATACGCGCGACGCCAGCAGGCGCGACGCCAACGTGTCAGAGCCAGATACGGGCCCGTCGGCTCGGTTCTCGCCGCGCTCGCCGGCGAACCGCACACTGTCGACGCCTGGCGCCAGGGCGCCGAGGGCGAAGCAGCGACCGCGCGCGCGCTCGAGTGGCGTCTGCACCGTAGCGACGCGGTCCTGATGCACGACCGGCGTGTCCCCGGCCGTGGGCGGGCGAACATCGACCACATCGCCATCGGCCCCAGCGGAGTGACCGTGATCGACACCAAGAGCAGCCGCGGCCGCGTCCAGCTCGCGACCGTCGGCATCATCAACCGCCGCGAGCAACTGCTCGTCAACGGACGCGACCGCACCAGCCAGCTCGATTCGCTACAGCGCCAGATGGAACGCGTCGCCAGGGTGCTCGTGGACAACGACGCTGGTGATGTGTCGGTGTTCGGAGCGTTGTGCTTCCCTTCATGCGCCGCGAGTGGCTGCACTACAACCGCGCGCGCGACGGACTGATCACCGTCGACGACCCCGCCCACATCGCCAAGCTCG
>CAVQJF010000001.1:0-334161 GCA_963712675.1 uncultured Solirubrobacteraceae bacterium | reverse complement strand
TCTTCGCTCATCAGCTCGGGCGTCCACGGCGGCGAGAAGGTCATCGTCGACTGGACGTCGTCCACGCCTTCGAGCTCGGAGACGAACTCGTCGATCTGCTCGGCGACCTGGGGCCCGATCGGGCAGCCGGGGCTCGTGAGCGTGTAGGTCACGTGCACGTTGGCACCGTCGACCGCGACCTCGTAGATCAGCCCCAGCTCGACGAAGTCGAGGCCGAGCTCGGGGTCGATCACCTCGCGCAGCGCGTCGGTTACATCATCAACGGAGGGCATTCCAGGAACAGTGTAGGAGAATTGGTCCAGAAGCCTTGCAAGGCACCTACCCGGTTCGGTAGGTTGGGCGAATCGTCGACTTCGATGAAAAGCCGCCGGTTCTGCGCTGCCGAGGTGACGAGGATCGATCGACGCAGGGCCGACGGAGACAGGCGCTGACGCGCGCCTTCAGGGCTCAGGCCGACGTGGTCGTCGACCTCTCGGAGCTCGTGTTCGCGGACGCGTCGCTGATGGTCGACCTGGCGATGCTCGCGCGCCGGCTGCGTGCGCATGGCCGCGCGATCCTGCTCTGTGGCGCGCAGCCGCAGATCAGGACGTTGATCGAGATCGTCGGTTTGCACCGCCTACCCGGCGTCCGATTCGAAGGTCCGGCGACGGCGTTCGCCTAGACGCGCCGGCATTGCCGACGGCCCGCTCAGCGCGGGTCGCGGCCACCAGTAGCCTTGGGACGATGCTCGTCCTGCTGTTACTGATTCTGTGGCCGGTGGCCGAGTTGTTCGTGATCATCGTGGTCGCAGAGTCGATCGGCATCCTGCTGACGCTGCTGCTGCTGATCGCTGGGTGGCCGCTGGGGAGCTGGGCGATCCGGTCCCAGGGCCGCGCGGTTCTCGGGCGGATGGCGGTTGCGGTCGCCGAGGGTCGCGTGCCCGGGCGCGAGGTGCTCGACGGCGCGCTCGTGCTGATCGGCGGCTTGCTGCTGATGGTTCCGGGCTTCATCTCGGACGCGTTTGGGATCCTGCTGCTGCTGCCGCTCACGCGGGCTCCCCTCCGCGCGCTGCTGGCGCGTAACTTCCGCAGCCCGATGGTGACCCAGACGATCAAGTTCACGACCCGCGGACGTACATACGACGTCGACTCGACGGCGAGCGACGTCGACTCCACCGCCGGCGAGCGCGACCAGCGGCGCCTCGGTCGATGAGCGCCAACGCCCCAGCCGCGCTCCGGGCGTTCGCGTTCGGCGACCTCGACACCAGTATCTGGGGCGTGGCGGCAGCGTGGCAGTCGAACGCGGTCGCGAGCTTCGCCGATCCGGTGCACGTCGACGACGGTGACGACGAGTCGATCCTGTCGGGCGCGGGCGTCGAGCTGCGATTCGTCCCGACCGGCGAGCCGGCCCGGTTCGAGCCGGTCACCGCGGGCCTCGACGGCTCGATGCAGATCTGTCGCGTCGAGGGTGCAGTTCACCGCGACGGCTCCGATCGCGAGGTCGAGTGCTTCGGAGCTCGAGCGACGATCTCCTCAGCGTTGGCCGGCGCCGGCTCGGCGCGAGCGGTCGCCGCGTGGCTCGGTCCGGAGGATGGGTTCGGGCTCGTCGCGCTGCGCCCGCCCGGCGCCAAAGGTCATGACGCCGACTCGCTCGCCTGCGCGCTGTTCGAGGAGGGCGTCGTGGTGGCCGTCGAGGAACCGCGGCTGTCCACGACGTACACCGAGGCCGGGACGCCGGCTCGAGCGAGCCTGGAACTGTGGCTCGCAGGCTCCGACGAGGGCGACGACGATTCCTCGGATGAGAACGAGCCCGACGAACGCAGGAACTATTCGCGGCGCGCCGCCGGCGAGCGCGCCGGTGATGGCAGCGACCTGCGCGCGGCCGGCCTCGCGGCGCGTGCGGAGCTGTTCCGCTGGCACGCCCGCGGTGGCGAAGGCGCCGGCGTATACGTGCTCGCGACCGCGCTGTGAGTCCGGTCGAGGCGGTGATCAGCGACTTCGGCGGCGTGCTCACCTCGCCGCTGCTCGACTCGTTCGCCGCGTTCGGCGAGGAGTCGGGGATCTCGCCCGAGCAGCTCGGAAACGCGATCGGCGCGCTCTGGAGCCGCGACGGCGCCAACCCGCTGTTCGAGCTCGAGACCGGCCGGATGACGGAGGCCGCGTTCCTCGGCGCGCTCGCGGGCGAGCTCACCGAGCAGCTCGGGCGAACCGTTGAGCTGCACGACTTCGGCGCGCGCTACTTCGAGCACCTGCACCCGAACGAGCCGATGATCGCCTACATGCGCGAGCTGCGCGATCGCGGCTACAAGCTCGCTATCTGCACGAACAACGTCCGCGAGTGGGAGCCGCTGTGGCGCTCGATGCTGCCCGTCGATGAGATCTTCCAGGTGGTCGTCGACTCCGGGTTCGTCGGTATGCGCAAGCCTGAGCCCGAGATCTACCGGCTCACCCTGGATGGCCTCGGCGTCGCCGCCGGCGCGGCCCTGCTGATCGACGACATCGAGCTCAACTGCCAGGGCGCTCGCGAGCTCGGGATCGGGGCGGTCTGGTTCAGGTCAAACGAGCAGGCGATCGCCGAAGTCGAAGCAGCGCTCGCCCGCTCACGGAACGCCGCCTGACGCCTGACACGCCGGTGTCGGCGTCAGGTCGGTCTGCGGGCAAACGGGCAGGATCACCGGCGCCCGGGGAGCGCGATCGAAGTCGAAGTCGTTGACGAGGTCGCCGAGGATCGGGAGCGACTCACGGACATCGGGCCGTGGGTCGGGTCGCCCATCGGTCGCGGGGTTGAGCCGCTGACCGCGGAGCAAGGCGTCCTCGATGAACTTTGTGTACGCATCCTGGCTGAGCGTCTGGTGGTCGATGTAGCCGGCGCGAGCGTACGGGCTGATGACGAGCCCGGGAACGCGCAGGCCGTAGCCGTTGACATCGACGGTCGGCGGATCGACGTGGTCGTAGAACCCACCCCAGTCGTCCCAGTCGAGGAAGATCGCGGTGCTGCTCCAGTCGGGACTCTGCATGACGGCGTTGATCAGGCCGGTGACGTACGACTGCCCGGCGCTGACGAGTCCTGGTGGGTGCTCGGAGACCTTGCCGTTGGGGGCGATCCAGGAGACGGCCGGAAGCGTCCCGGATTTCGCGGCGGCGTAGAAGTTCGTCAGCGTCTGGATGTTGCCGAGCTGGTTGTCCTGGTGGACGTCGGTGAAATGCGGCAGTGGGTTCCAGATCCCCGGCGTCTTCGGCCCCTGCTTGACGGGGGGGCAGGTCACGTCCGAGGGGTTCTCGCAATCGGGTTCGGAGCCCTTGAAGACGTAGTAGCCCCAGCTGACCCCGTCCTTGTGCAGCAGATAGGTCAAATCGGTCCACGCGTACAACGGCGTCTGGCTCAAGGGGGCGCCCGGCGTATTCGGGCTCTGGAGCGCGTTCGTGCACGAGTAGGGGTTGTTCGGGTCGGTGCACAGCGCCGACCACTCTGAGACCTGGTAGAGGTGCTGAGGGAGGCTCCAGGACGCGTTCGACTCATACATGTGGTCCTGCAGCGCGAAGTCGTGGGCGTAGATCCAGTAGTTCGGGATATCGGCGCCGTCGTGGTAGCCCATGACGTCGATGCACCGCAGCTGGGTCGCCGACGTGCAAGGGCTGCAGTTCGGGTCATCCGTGCTGCAGTTCTGGCCCTTCTCGGCCTGCGCGACAAACCCGTCCATCAACCCGCCGTCAATGTCTGCGGTGGCGTTTGTCTGCCCATGTGGACCGCCGTAGTTGAGGTCAGCCGGGTCGTGGTACGGCGCGATGCAGCTACCGGTTACCGGATTGGGCTCGCACACGCCTGCCGGGATCCCGTCAGCGCCCGGATAGGTGCCGAAGTACTGGTCGAACGAGCGGTTCTCCTGCTGGATGATCACGACGTGCTTGATCTTCTGGATGCCGAAGGCAACGACCTGGATCGGCATGGCAGCCGAAATCGAGCGGAGGTTCTGTGGATCGCTCGGCAGCAGCACCCGCAGCGTCCGGGTCGCGGCGCTCGAGAACCTGCGGACGATGGAGTAGCCGGAGTGCCGGTCGAGCAGCGGACGCGCGATCACGTGCCAGCCGCCGGTGCCGAACTGCTCGAGCCACACCCGCTGGCCGGCGTGCGAGGGGTGGACCGCGCCGCTCAGCGTCACCGCCTCGTGGATCAACGGGTTCGGGTCGGAGCTGGCGAAGCTGACGACCGCCAGCACCCGTTCCTGAACCGTGCTGCTGGTGTGCCCGAGCGCGATCACGTGCCAGGACGCGTTCGACTGCACGGCCGGCAGCACGATCTCGTAGCCACCGGCGCCGTCGGTGCGCGTCGCGGCGATCGAGTGGAACCGACGCTGGGACGGGAGCTGCTGACGGAGCGTCACCCGGATCCCGCCCGCGCGGAGGCCGACGAGACGGCCCGAGATCTTGACCGGGGCGCCGGCAACGGCCGGCTCAGGGCGCGCGTCGATCGTCAGCGAGAAGTGGCACGTCCGCTGGCGCACGCAACAGTGCGCCGAAGTCGATCCGCCGTGGCACGCGGCGGCGGGCCCGGCCAACGGCTGGGACGCGGACGATGTGGAATACGCAAACACGCCGCCCGCGGCGGCGACAGACACGGCTGCAACTAACAGCAACGCGAGCGAGCGACGCATCGCTACCTCCCAGGCTTAGTCGAGCTCCTGTGCCCCTCTAACCCGGACGCGGGCCGGGAGTTGCGGGTGCTGAGTGTCTCGCTTCAGGAGTTCGTGAGCACTAGTTGTCGACGCCGAGGCGGTCCCAGCAGTACAGCTCGAGGCACTCGGCCGCGAGCTGCACGCAGCGCTCGTCCGATAGCCACGGAAGCACCGTGTCGAACGCCTGCTCCTCCCCCACGCCGGCCTCGAACGCCTCCTCGCCGCGGAAACCGGCCGCGATCTTCAGCGCCTCGCGCCGGTTCTCACCCAGCGACGAGAACACGTTGACGAGGAACTCCTTGTTAGGGAGCGGATGGCCGATCTCGAGCGAGGCATGCCAGGCAGCGAGCAGCGACAGGTCGTGCTCATCGAGGTCGGCGACTGCCTTCGCGTAGTGGGATTCGAGCTCGGATTCAGGGATCTCGTCGACCCACGCACGCACCACCTCGCCAAGGATCTGGCGGCGCGCCTCACGCCCGACCGAGTCGGCGATGACGCGGATGGCGTTCTGCGGTTCGATGAAGCAGAGTGACATAGCGGCTCCGGCTCGTGGATGCGGTACGAGCAGAAGGTAGGCGGTGGCCCGGACGGAGCCGCCGGAGAACTATTTTGCAGTCACACGCGGGAATACGACCGCGGTCAGCGGTCGCGAGACCGACAGCACGTTGCGCGCGTCGGCCGGTAGGACCGCACGCACCGTCGCCCGCACTTGGGGGGTATTCGGGTACCGGATCGCGAAGCGCGATCTGCGCCCGATCCGCGCATGGCCGATCGTCGTCCACGTGCCCCGAACGAGGCGCTGGATCAGCACGCGCTGACCCGCGTGCGACGGCGTCACCGTGCCGCTCAGGGTCGCTGAGTGGCCGGTCTTGGAGGCGGCCAAGGTCACGACCGCTCTGACCTGCTCGTTGAGCGTCGTACTCTGCAACCCGTCGGCCGTGGCGTACCAGGCTCGATTCGTCATCACGCTGCCCGCCGCGAGGCTGACCGACCAGCTGCCGGTCGCGTTGGTGCTGACCTGCTGAGCCCTCGCGAAGTCCTTCTCACCGGGCAGCTTCTGCCACAGCTGGACCGGCATGCCGGCCCCGGCCCCGGCCCCGTGTAACAGCGCCCCGGAGACGGTCACCCGGCCGCCCGCGGGCGCCGGATCCGGCGACGCGCCGATCGTCAGCGACGGTTGGCACACCGGCAAGATCGTGCCGCAGCACACCGGTTGGGCCGGCTCGATGTTGACCGGCAGTGGGCAGCAGGACACGACGCGCGGCCCGGCCGCTCCAGGGCAGACGATCAGGCCGCGCGAGTTCGAGGGCGCGGCTGCGATAGCGGCACCCGCGAGAGCGGCCGCGAGGGTCAGCCAGAAGACCCGCAGCGTACGCATCAAACGCGGGTTTACCCCCCGGGCGTCGCTCATAAACCGAGCGTGGCGCGAATTGTCGCGACGATCGCCGCGTCCGGCTCCGCGTCCGGCTCGAGCCCAAGTGTCGCCCGGTTTCCCCGCCCCCAGTTGTGGAGTCCGACGTCGAGCGCCTCGAGCTCGAGGCCGCACTCCGTGGCGAGCGCCGCAGCGCGCCGCTCGAGCAACAGCGAGTCGCCGATCCCGAGCGCTCGCTTCGCGGCCACCGTGACTTCGTTATCCCCGCCGAACTGGAGCGATCCGGCGCGCAGCTCGTAGACGCCGAGCCGGCCGAGCGTGACGAGCAGGTCGTACCGCGCGTCCCGGTGCAGGCCGGGCAGCGCCAGCCGCTCGAACACGCGCGCGAACCGGCGCTCGGGGCTCCACGCGACCTCGCCCGTGAACGCTGCAGCTTGGGACCCGGAGCGCCGTGCCCAGGCTCGGTAGGCGTCGATCGTGCGCGTCCCGCGCGCCGGATCGTGAGCCGTGCGGGGTCCCGTCTCGATCTCCGCCAAGTCGGGTTCTGCGCCGGACGCCCAGCTCGTCCTGGCCCGCTCGATCGACGCGAACGGCTCGGCCCCGTCGAGCGGTCCGAGATATGCGATCAGGAACGCGAGCCAAGTGCGCTCCTCGATCTCCCCGGGCGCCGCAACCTCCGCGTACAACCCCGGCGGATCGTCCTCGAGCCGGTCCAATCGCAGGGCGCCAAACGCCAGCTCGTCCGCCAACCGCTCCGCGTCGACGCTCGACTTGACCCCGGGGATCAGCCGCGAGTGATAACCGTCGTCGACCCCGCGCGCGAGCCGCGAGACGCGAACCCCGGCCCCCGCGCGGCTGGCGCCGCCAGACCGCTGGGCCGCCGGCGAGCGCCGCGGGCGCGGCTCGGAGACCCGAGGCGCGCCGGAGGACACCACGGGCCGCATCTCGACCGACTGCTCGCGCGAGCAGATCGGGCAGTTCTGGACGAGCCGGTTGTGGCGGCAGAAGGTCGGCATCAGAGAGGTGGGAAGGCGGTTGGCACGTCCACTCCTCATCCTTGCACGCCGGCGGCCCCGTCGGCGTTTACGCGTCGTTACTGTTGGCGCCCGCGGTACGCGCGCGCCTTGGCGCGATTTCCGCAGACGTCCATCGTGCACCACGCGCCCGAGCGGTTCTTCGTGTGGTCGTAGAACGCCCACTCGCAGCTGTGATCGCGGCACGCCTTCAAACGCCCCCAGGTTCCCTGCGCGATCGAGTCCTGCACGATCGCCAGCAGCCGCCCGAGCGCACCGTCGACACCGCCGGCTTCAGGCTCGAGCGTCGCCTCGCCTCGCTCATCGAACCGGAGTTGGAGGCGGGCGCGACACGCCGCGTCGTCGAGGGCGGCGGACGCGGCCGCCGGGACCACCGCGCGCTCGGTGTGCGCCAGCAGCACCGCTCGCAGTGCCTCGCGCAACTGCTTCGCGCGACGCAGATCGTCGCGGCTCGTGCGCACGCCGGCGGGCGCGAGTCCGTGCTGCGAGAGCCAGCCGCCGAGCGCGACCGCGGTCGAGAGCTCGTCACTCGCGGCTTCGACGTCGAGCGTGTTGACGAACGCGCGAACGTGCTCGAGTGCTGCCGGAGCTTCCTGTCGTTTCTTCTCCATCACCAGCAATCATAGTTGACTGGTGATGTGACCAGCTATACTAGTTAGCTAGTGACGACGCACCGCCGACAGGAGAGACCATGTACTCGCTGAACTTCCTTGTAGCCCGCGAACACAGTCGCGACCTGCGGGCCAAGGCCGAACGCTCCCGCCGTGAGGACGACGGCGGGACGCCGGTGACCCGCGTGACGCTCCGCTACGCCGCCGCCTCCGACGCTCAACGCCTGCGCTACCTCGCAGAGCTCGACTCCTCCGCCCCTCCGTCGGGCCCGGCGCTGGTGGCCGAGATCGACGGCCGGATCCGCGCGGCGCTGCCGCTCGACGGCACCGAGGCGATCGCGGACCCGTTCCACCGCGGCGCCGAGCTGCTCGCCCTGCTGCGGATGCGCGCCGCCCAGCTCGGTCGGGCGTGAGCATCCGTGCTGAGCGCGCCTACCTCTTAGCGCCCAGCCGCGAGATGCCGCCGAGGAATAGCTCGGTCGCGAATCGCGCCGCGCCCTCGGTATCGGGCGGATCGCGCTCGGCCATTCGCACGCCGAGCTCAAGTGCGGCGCCTGCCATCGCGCCGGCCATGTAATCCGCGTCGAGCGGCGGCACGTCGCCACGCGTGATCGCGGCACGGAGGTCGTCGAGCAGTTCGTCGACGCCCGAACCGAGGATCGGGTCGCCGAACATCGAGCGGATCGTGCCCGAGTTGCG
This sequence comes from uncultured Solirubrobacteraceae bacterium, assembly GCA_963712675.1. Taxonomy (GTDB): domain Bacteria; phylum Actinomycetota; class Thermoleophilia; order Solirubrobacterales; family Solirubrobacteraceae; genus Palsa-465. The sequence continues at coordinate 325,794 of CAVQJF010000001.1, read as the reverse complement.
CTGCATCAACTCGAACATCAGCTGGTCCTCGACGAGGAACTGGAACCACGCGCGGTACGCGTCACCGACGAACTCCTCGAGCGTCTGCGCCGAGGCTCGCACCGCGCGCAGGCGCCGGCGGACCTCCTGGGCGCTCTCGTCAAGCACGGCGCGGAACACGGACTCCTTGTCGGGGAAGTAGTTGTAGAACGTGCCTGACGCCAGTTCGGTGCCGCGGATCACGTCTCGGACCCCGGCGGCGTCGTAGCCAACCTCCGCGAACACCTCACGCGCCGCGTCCAGGATCGCCGCGCGATTGTTCGCCTTGGTCAGCTCTCGCTTGGTGGCGCTCATGCGGCGGCGGCCGCCGGCTCGACGGGGGCGCGCGCCGGTACGGGCAACGTGAACCCGGCCGCGCGCGCCCTCGCGGCGCCGACCTTGAGCTCCTTCGACAGCGCGTACAGGTAGTTGTCGAAGTCGACCTGCATGGTGTGGCGCTTGGAGGCGACATAGCGCTTGAACATCTGCGCGCGCTCGCGCTCGACATCCGCCTCCATCTGCGCTTGGGTCGGCAGGTGGTACTCGCCCCGCAGGTAACTGGCAATCCATCGGCCCTGCGCCTCGGCGAGCGGCATCGTCGCGCCCAGCGGCTGCAGCAACGCGATGAAGAACAGGTTGTCGATCCCGGGCTTGAACACCCGACGGTAGAGCGGCAGATCGTTGTCCGGCGCGGAGATGAAGTCCTCATCGAAGAATGGGAACGTCACCTTGTACCCTGTGCACCACACGATCACATCGATCTCCTCGGCGCTCCCATCCTCGAACCGGACCTCGCCGCCTTCGAGCGAGGAGACGTTCGGCTTCCAGGTCATCTCGCCGTGCGCGATCCGGTTCAGGAAGTCGGCCGAGATCGTCGGGTGGGCCTCGCCGATCCTGTGGTCGGGCTCCGGCAGCCCGTAGTCCTGCACCTTGCCGACGCCAACGCGGTACATGCTCATCAGGATCATGCGCCGGAACGCGAACGGCAGGATCGGGGTCAGAGCGTTGACACCGATCTGGTCGAGCGGGCGCCCGAACATGTACTTGGGGAGGATGTACGCACCGCGCCGCGAGGACAGGAACGTCCGCTTGGCGACGAAGCTCGACTCGGTCGCGATGTCCATCGCGCTGTTGCCGATTCCGACGACGAGCACGTTCTTGTCCCGGAAGTCGGTGTTCTCGATGTAGTGGTGCGAGTGCATCTGCTCGCCGTCGAACGAGCCGGGATACGCCGGCTCTGGCCAGCGCGGGTTCCAGTGGTGGCCGTTGGCGACCAGCACGGCGTCGTAGCGACGTGTCTCGCCCGTATCGAGCGTGACCGTCCAGCCGCCGTTCGCGTCCCGCGTGGCGCGCTCGACGCCGGTCTCGAACTCGATCCGGTCACGGAACCCGAAGTGATCGACGTAGTCGTCGAAGTACTTCGCGATCTGGGTGTGATGCGGGAAGTCCGGATACGAGCGTGGCATCGGATAGTCCGAGTACTCCATCCGCTCGCGCGAGGTGTTGATATGCAGCGAGCGGTACGCCGACGAGACGCCGTTCTTGTTCTTGAACACCCAGTTGCCGCCGACGCGGTCGCCCTTCTCGAAGCAGTCGACCGGGATCCCACGCTCATGCAGAGTCTTGGCGGCGGCGATTCCGGACGAGCCTGCGCCGATCACGCAGGCGGAAGGGAGGTCGGTCATTCGGGAGGCTCCTTGGGGCTGGCGGGTCGACCGCGTAACGTAGCCAAAGATGACGGGGGCGTCAAGTTTGAATCGCGGGGTCCTTCTCGGGCTCCTTCGCAGCCTCCGCCCGACGGTCCGCGCGCCCGCGCGCCATCACCTCGCGGAAGCTCCTGAAGCGGAAGATCAACACCAGCGCCGCGAACCCGAGCGCGGTGCTCAGCACGGCGGTGGCGATCTGCTGGCCGATCGCGAACGACGCCGCATCCGGGCTGTGCTGGAAGACCTTCAACAGGATCGCCTGCTGAACCCCGATCCCGCCGGGCGTGAACGGGAACACCGAGGCCACCACCTGAACCCCGAGCACGAGCAGCGCGTTGCGGACCGAGCCGCCGATGTGAAACGCCTCGAGCAGCGCCCAGTACGCGCCGAACCGGGCGATCCAGCTCGCGAACTGCCAGCCCGCCATCCCCCGGCGGTACAGCCGGCGGTCTCGCAGGATCGTGATCCCCTGGCGGATGTGGAGCCAGAACGCCTTGACGCGGACCGACAGGAGTGCGAACCCGACCAGGAAGGCGACGCTGAGGACCGTCAGCAGGAACAGCGTGAAGCGCATGTTTCCGGCGAAGAAGCTGATGTCGAAGGCGGGGATCTTCGAGAAATCGGGCGGTTTCGGGAACACGCCCTGCGTGAACGAGTACGCCATCACCAGCAGGCCGATGAACCAATCGAAGATCACGCCGGTTGATAGCGCCGTCGCGACCGTCGGGTAGCTGGCCGGCGGGATCGCGTTCCGCGTCAAGAACAGCTGCGCGATGTTGCCGCCGCCGAGCGGAAACACGTTGTTGACCGCGTAGCCGACCATGTAGCCGCCCCACACGTCGCGCCAGCGGACCGGCTCGCCGGGGTAAGCGGCGCGGACCGCGTTGAACAGCGCGCGCGAGCGCAGCAGCAGATACACCGCGTACAGCAGGAGCCCGATCGCCAGCGGCGCCCACGCGAGGTGGGCGAGCTGCGAGAAGAACTTGCCCGCGGAGTCGAGCAGGTTGTCGATCGTGCTGCCGACCGAGGTGCCGTGGTGGAGGCCGAGCGAATGAGAGATCGGGAGGTGGCTCGGCACCGTGGTCGCGTGGATCGGCGCGCCCGCGCCGTTCGTCGCGTGGGTCGTCGTCGTCGTGGCGGTCGTCGGTGTGATCGCCGGGGCCGTCGCCGTCGTGGTGGCCGTACCCGGCGTGCTCGCCGGGGCCGTCGGTGTCGTCGCCGGGGCCGTCGTCGGGGCGGTCACCGTCGTGGTTGCCGGCACCGTCGTGTCCGCGGCTGCGGTCGTCGTCGACCCGACCGACGCGGGCGGAGTCGTCGCGGCGGTTGAGGTCACTGCCATCGGCAAACGGTCGCACAACGAGCAGCGCGACCTCTCGTTGGTGCCGCGTTTAAAAGACCCGGGGGACCCAGATCCATCTGGGCCCCCCGGAGAGTCAGGGAAGTGGGGGCGCAGTTCCCTGACCGACAGGGGCGAGTTTCCCCGTCCCAAGCTTTTTGTATCACCTTCGCCTGCCAGTCCGCCGCAGGGAGGTGATCAATACGTTCGATTGTAACCCTAGCATCCCGGCGTTAGAAGGTTTGCAAATCGCGCCGCTTACGTGGGAAAGCAACTTCCCGGCTGGCCGATTCAGGCAGGTTCGCGATCGCCGCGGGTCCCCGGGCCGCTGAAGAACTCCTCGCCCGGCCTGACCGTCCCAGCCGCCTCGGCCTCGTGGCGGAGCGTGCGGTCGGCCTCGCCGCTCCACGCGCCCAGCGCCAGCTGCTCGCGGTCGTCATCCATCGGCGTCCCGCCGAGGTCCTTGTTGACGATCCGGGCGCACTTGCGGCCCTCGGCGATCGCGGTGACGATCAGCGACTGACCGATTCTCGCGTCGCCACACGCGTAGACGCCGCCGACCGAGGTGCGATAGGTCATCTCGGTGCGGATGTTGCCGCGGTGATCCAGGCGCAGATCGAGCTGCTCGACGAGGCCCTCGTGCTCGGGGTGCTCGAATCCGATCGCGATCAGCACGAGATCCGCCTCGAGCGCGAATTCGCTGCCGGGAACCGGCGTCAGGTCGCGTGAGGAGGTGCCGGTGACCTTGCGTGCGTACACGTGGCTGACGGCGCCGTCCTTTCCCCCAAAGGCCGTCACCTCCGTGCCCCAGCGGCGCTTGCCGCCCTCATCGAGCGCGTACGTGGTCGGCGTCCGCTTCGGCGGCAGTGGCCACGGGTGACGGGGGTCCTGGCCGCCCGCAGTCAGGGCCTGGTAGACGTCGAGCATGTACACGCTCGTCGCGCCCTCGCGGTTCGAGTTCGAGATGCAGTCCATCCCGGTGTCGCCACCTCCGATGACCATCACCCGCTTGCCAGCGGCGGTGATCTCGGTGCCGGGAGCGGGCGCCTTCGTGGGGCGGCCCTCCTGCCCGGCCACCCAGCGGTTGCGCTGGTACAGGTAGTCCATCGCGAAGTGGATGTTGCGAAGCTCGCGCCCCGGAGCCTCGAGGTCACGCGAGACGCGCGATCCGATCGTCACGACGAGCGCGTTGTGGCGCTCCTGCAGCTCCCCGGCGCTGACATCGCGGCCGACGTCGGTGTCGTAGGCGAACTCGATCCCCTCCCGCTCGAGGATCGCGACGCGTCGATCGATGATCGACTTCGGCAGCTTCGCATCGGGGACCCCGAATCGCATCAGCCCACCGGGTCCTTCATCGCGCTCGTACACGGTGACCGTGTGGCCGCAGCGATTGAGCTCGGCGGCCACCGCCAGCCCGGCCGGCCCCGCGCCGATCACGGCGACGCTCTTGCCGGTGCGGCGGTCGGGAGGCTCCGGGATCACCCAGCCCTCGTCGAACGCTCGCTCGATGATCGCGAGCTCGATCTGCTCGATCGCCACGGGGTCGTCGTTGATCGCCAGCACGCACGCCGACTCGCACGGCGCCGGGCAGATCCGGCCGGTGAACTCGGGGAAGTTGTTGGTCGCGTGGAGCTGGTCGATCGCCTCGCGCCACTTATCGCGGTAGACGAGGTCGTTCCAGTCCGGGATCAGGTTGCCGAGCGGGCATCCCTCGTGGCAGAACGGGACGCCGCAGTCCATGCAGCGGGCGCCCTGGCTGCGCAGCACATCCTCGGGCTGAAGCGAGAAATACTGTTCGTAGTCGCGCACGCGCTCGGCCGGCTCGCGCTTGTCGAACCCGACCCGGTGGATCTTGAGAAATGCACCAAGTTCGCCCATAGGAGGCGTGAGGCTAGCAACGTCCCGCATGCGTCCGGTCGAATCCCTAGGGTGGTTTTCTGTGGGACGTCTTATCGGGCTGGTCGGGGCCGTTTCGCTCGTGGGCGCCGCGCCGGCGGCGGCGGCGCCGGTGGCCGTGATCTCGTTGCACTCCTCTCGGGGAGCCGCGCTGGCCGGACGCGTGATCACGCTCTCGGGTGCGGTCACCGGAGCGCCGGCGGGCAGTGCCGTCCGGCTCTATCAGAGCCGCTATCCCTACCCGGCCCCGCGGCTGATCGCGGCCGCCGTCACGACCGCCGCCGGCCGGTTCTCGTTCAAGGTCACGCTTGACCGCACCACGCGTTATCGGGTCACGGTTCCCGGCACTAGCGCGAACGCGGCCGTGCGCGTCGAGGCGACCGGACGCACCGCGACCACCGTCCGCGCGCTCACGCTCGGGCGGGCTGGGGTCAGCGTGCTCGTGTACCACCCGCGCGACCTGCGCTGGGGCGGCGCGCCCGTGCAGTGGTGGTTCGCCACCGGGGCTCACGGCCGCTTCGAGCCGGCGCCGCCGACGCGCACGGTGAAACTGAGCCCGTACGTGACGAAGCTGTCGACCGTCATCACGCTGCCGGCCGGACGGTTCTACTGGCGGGCGTGCTTCGTGGCGCCGCTCGACCGTGCGCTGCTGAATTCCGGACTCCCGCCGGGGTGCAGGGGGCGCGGGTACCACGGCGGCGGATCGCTCCCCGTCGGCTACCCCAGTCCCGCCGCGATCGCGCGGGCCGCCGCGTACCTGCGCGGCCGGATCGGCCGGACGGGGTTCGCGGTCGTGGATTCGGAGGGCCGGCTCTCAGGCGTCAACCTGCACGAGACGTGGGTCTCCGCGAGCGTGGTCAAGGCGATGCTGCTCGTCGCCTACCTGCGACGGCTCGACGCGATGGGCCAGCACTACGTCGACTCGACCAGCAACTCATTCCTGTACCCGATGATCAATGTCTCGGACAACTCGGCGGCGACTCATACCTGGTCGATCGTCGGCAACGGCGGCCTGTACGCGGTCGCGCACGCCGCGGGCATGACCGACTACTCGGTCTACACCGACTGGGCGAGCTCGCAGATCAGCCCCGCCGACCAGGCGCGCTTCTTCTTCGAGATGGACTCGCTGATCCCGCCCGAGTTCGTCGGCTACGCGCGGCGGCTGCTGTCGACGATCGCGGGCTACGAGAGCTGGGGGATCCCGGCGGTCGCGCGGCCGCGGGGGTACACGGTGTTCTTCAAGGGCGGGTGGCGGGGCACCGGCCTCGGTCAGCTCGTCCACCAGGTGGGTCGGCTGGAGGGCCACGGCCTCACGTTCTCGATCGCGGTGATGACCGACGGCGACCCGTCGATGGGCTACGGGATCGACACGATCCAGGGCGTAACCGGCGCGCTCCTCTAGCCGCTGCGGCCGCCGTGCTGCTCAGGGTCGGCGGTGAGCGCGAGCGACCATGATCGTGCCGCTGGCGCTCAGATACTCCGGGGCGCCCGCATACACCCTGCGCCGGCCACCCTTGCCGAACGCGACCCTGAGGTTGACGCGGCCGCTGTCGTCCGTCGTCAGGTGGCGTCCGTTCGCGACCCATACGCTCGCCCCCGGGACGGGTGAGATCACGCCGTCGACGTCGACGGTGACGAGGATGCGGACGCGGACGCTCCTGTGGACGACGGCGCTCGTCGGCTTGACCGTGACGATCAGCGGGGTCGTCGGCGCGCAGGTGGCGAACACGTAGCACGCGAGCGGCGGCTCGGAGAGCACCACCGGCGCGCCGGCCGTCACGGCCGCCGCGGGACCGAGCGCGACGCTCCCGAGCGTCGGCAGCGCCGCCAGGATCTGCAGCTCGTTCTGAAGGCTGAGGGGATTGACGCCGGGCATCAGGAGCTGCGAGCAGACAGACTTCGGGATCCGCGCGGGGTCGGCCGGGCCGGGGTGCGTGAGCGCGTCGACCGCGAGCGCGTACGCGACCGGATCGATCGTCCCGACGGTCAGGTGCTCGTCGATGTCTCCCGGGCACAGCTGCTGGGTCGCGATGTTCGTGATCAGCCCGCCGCCACCGTGCAGGGCCGCACTCGCCTCGGGGCCCGAGTTCGGCTGCACGACCTCGTCGGTGTGGGTGTAGATCTCGGTGTACGAGACCCCGGGGAACGTCTCGGCGCCGCTGTTCAGCGCCTTGATGAAATTCGACTCGTACGCCTGCTGCCAATCGGCGGGCGGACAGCCGGCGGCGCACATTACCGGCGACAGCACGGTCGTTCCGTGATTCGACCCCGAGAAGCCGATCACGTCGTCGACCATCTTGCGCGTGTCGGGCCAGAACCGCAGCGGCCAGCGCATCGACATCCCGCCCTGGCTGTGGCCCATGATCGCGATCTTGCGGCCGGCCATCGCGTACATGGTCCGGATCGCGTACACGAGGTACTCGCCGGAGGTCTCGATGTTGTCGAGCGTCGCGTGCGGCGCGGTATAGGCGCACCACGGGATCCCCAGCTTCTGGAGCGCCGGCTCCCAGTTCCAGGAGTAGTTCTCCACCGCCGTAACGCCCGTCGCGGGGTTCAACAGCACGGGCTCGACCTTCGCACTGCGCACGCTCGGCTCGCAGTCCAGCGATGCCTTCAAGAGCGCCGGCGACACCGACAGCGCCGGCCCCGGCTCGTTGAGCGGCGCGTACGCCGGGGTCGCCGCACTCGCGGGGATCGCGGCGGCTAGGGACAGGGTCGCCGCGAGGCTCGCGAGTCGCTTCACACCAGAAAGTTAACCGTTGGCCAGCGAAGTTCGCAACTACGTACGGCCGGGAGACCTACGCCTCGACCGCGGCGCTGCTTGCGGCGGCCCGCTCCTCCAGCACGCGCTTGTAGTCGCGCGGCATCACCTTGACGAACCGCTCGCAGGCGCGCTCCCAGGAGGCGAGCACGTTGCGAGCGACGAGCGACCCCGTCCGCTGCGCGTGCTCCTTGATCAGCGTCTGGACCTCGAGCGCGTCGTCCTCGTCCAGCGGCTCGAGATCGACCAGCTCCAGATTGCAGCGCCGCTCGAACGTACGGCCCTTGTCGTACACGTACGCGATCCCGCCGCTCATCCCGGCGGCGAAGTTCCGGCCGGTCGGACCCAGGACCACGACGCGCCCGCCGGTCATGTACTCGCAGCCGTGATCGCCGACGCCCTCGACCACCGCGAGCGCGCCCGAGTTGCGGACCGCGAAGCGCTCGCCGGCAAGGCCACGGAAGAACGCGCGGCCGGCGATGGCGCCGTACAGCACCGTGTTTCCGACGATGCTGTTCTCCTCGGCGCGGAACAGAGCGCGCTCGGGTGGCCTGACCGCGACGACGCCGCCGGACAGGCCCTTGCCGGTGTAGTCGTTGGTCTCGCCCCGCAGGGAGAACGTCACTCCAGGCGCGAGCCAGGCGCCGAAGCTCTGACCGGCCGACCCGGAGAACGCGATCTCGATCGTGCCCTCCGGTAGCCCCCGCACCCCGCGACGGCGCGCGATCTCGCCGGACAGGATGCCGCCGACCGTCCGGTTGACGTTGCGGACCGCCACCGGACCGGCGCGGTCGAACCCGATCCTGACCGGATCGCCGTTATCGAGCGCGGCGCCGCAGCTGCGCAGCAGCTCCCAATCGAGTGCGTCGTCCAGCACCGGGACCTGCGACCGGGTCCGGTGACGCGACGCGCCGACGGGGATGTCGGGCGATGCGAGCACCATCGAGAGATCGACGCCGCGCGCTTTCCAGTGTTCGATCGCCTCATCCATCTCGAGCAGCTCGGTGCGGCCGATCAGCTCCTCGAACCGGCGCACGCCGAGCGACGCCATGATCTCGCGCACCTCCTGCGCGACCATCATCAGGTACGTGACGACCTGGTCCGGGGTGCCGCGGAAGCGCTTGCGCAGCTCGGGATCCTGCGTCGCGATCCCGACCGGGCACGTGTTCAGATGACAGACGCGCATCATGATGCAGCCCATCGCGATCAGGGGCGCGGTGGAGAACCCGAATTCGTCGGCGCCGAGCAGCGCGCCGACGACGACGTCACGGCCGGTCTTCATCTGACCGTCGACCTCGACCGTGATCCGGCTTCGCAGGTCGTTCAGCAGCAGCGTCTGCTGGGTCTCGGCGAGGCCGATCTCCCACGGCACGCCGGCGGACTGGACCGAGGACTGCGGCGACGCGCCGGTGCCCCCGTCGTGGCCCGAGATCGTCACGTGGTCGGCATTGGCCTTCGCCACGCCGGCCGCGACCGTCCCGACGCCGACCTCGGATACCAGCTTGACCGACACCGAGGCCCCGGGGTTCGCGCACCGCAGGTCGTAGATCAGCTGCTTGAGGTCCTCGATCGAGTAGATGTCGTGGTGCGGCGGCGGCGAGATCAGACCGACGCCCGGCGTCGAGGCACGGATCTTGGCGATGTAGGAGTCGACCTTGTGGCCCGGCAGCTGGCCACCCTCGCCGGGCTTCGCGCCCTGCGCCATCTTGATCTGGATCTGGTCCGCGTTGACGAGATAGTGGACGTGGACGCCGAAGCGGCCTGAGGCAACCTGCTTGATCGCCGAGCGGCGCAGGTCGCCGTTGTCGTCGGGCGTGTAGCGCGCCGGATCCTCGCCCCCCTCGCCCGTGTTCGACTTGGCGCCCATCCGGTTCATCCCGATCGCGAGCGTTTCGTGCGCTTCACGCGAGAGCGCGCCGAGCGACATCGCCCCTGTCGTGAACCGTTTCACGATCTCGGTCGCGGGCTCGATCTGGTCGAGCGGCAGCGCGTCACCCGCCGGCAGCAGCTTCATCAGCCCGCGCAGCGACGCCTTGCGCGCGGACTCCTCGTTGACCTTCTTGGCGAACAGCCCGTACGTCTCGGCCGACTCGCCGTTCTGGCCGCGCACCGCGTGCTGCAACAGCTGGATCGTGTCCGGATTCCAGATGTGAAGCTCGCCGTCGCGCCGCCACTGGAGCACGCCGCCGACCGGCAGCACCTCACGATCGGTGCTGGGATAGGCGCGGAAGTGGCGCTCCATCGCCTCGGTCGAGAGCTGGTCCAGGCCGACGCCGCCGATCCGCGACGCGGTGCCGGTGAAGTTCTGCTCGATCAGCTCGGGTTCAAGGCCGACCGCCTCGAAGATCTGCGCGCCGCAGTAGGACTGGATCGTCGAGATCCCCATCTTCGAGATCGTCTTCAACAGGCCCTTGCCGATCGCCTTGACGATCCGCTTCTCAGCCTCTTCGCGATCGAGATCGACCGGCAGCAGCGAACGGTCGGCGAGCTCGTCGAGTGACTCGAACATCAGGTACGGATTGATCGCGGCCGCTCCGTAGCCGATCAGCGTCGCCATGTCGTGGATCGAGCGCGGCTCGCCCGACTCGATCACGAGCCCGGTCCGCAGCCGCGTGCCGCGCCGCACGAGGTGATGGTGGACCGCCGCGACCGCCAGCAGCGACGGCATCGCCACCCGCTCGCGCCCGACGTTACGGTCGGACAGGATCAGGATGTTGGCGCCGTGCTCGACGTAGTTGGCCGCCTCGCCGCACAGGTCGTACAGCCGGATCTCCATTCCGTCGGGCCCGTGCTCGATCGGCCACGTGATGTCGAGCGTCGCCGCCTCGAACACCTCGTGCGAGACCTGCCGCAGCTTCTCGAGCTCGTGGTTGCGGAGGATCGGCTGATCCATCACCAGCTGGTGCGCCTGGTCGGGCGATTCGGCGAGCAGGTTCTTCTCGGCCCCGACGCCGGCGTGCAGCGACATCACCACGGCCTCGCGGATCGGATCGATCGGCGGGTTCGTGACCTGCGCGAACAGCTGTTTGAAGTACGCGAACAGCGGCGGCTGGCGTTCGGAGAGCACCGCCAGGGCGGAATCGTTGCCCATGCTCGCAACCGGCTCCTCGCCGTTGCTCGCCATCGGCGCGATCACCAGCTTGAGGTCCTCCTGCGAGTACCCGAACGCCAGCTGCTTGGAGCGCAGCGGCTCGATCCGCGGGGTCCGCGGGTCGCGGTCGGGCAAATCGTCGATGTGGACGACCGAGCGCTCGTACCACTCGCCGTATGGCTTGCGCCGGGCGACCCGGCGCTTGACCTCCTCGTCCTCGACGATCCGGCCCTCCTCGAGGTCGACGAGGAACACCTTCCCAGGTGCGAGCCGGCCCTTGCGCTGGACGTGCTCGGGGGCGACCGTCATCACTCCGGTCTCGGAGGCGAGCACCACGTAGCCGTCGGTGTCCTGCACCCAGCGGCCCGGGCGCAGGCCGTTGCGGTCGAGCACCGCGCCCGCGAGCCGGCCATCGGTGAACACCACCGCCGCCGGCCCATCCCACGGTTCCATCAGGCACGAGTGGAAGTCGTAGAAGCCCTTCACGTCAGGGTCGAGGTCGAGGCGCGTCCGGTACGCCTCCGGCACCATCATCATCACGGCGTGTGGAATCGAGCGTCCGCTCAGGACGAGCAGCTCGAGCACGTTGTCGAACGTCGCCGAGTCAGAGCCACCCTCGCGAACTACGGGAATCACCTTCTGCAGGTCGTCGCCGAACAGCTCCGAGGCGAGCTGTGACTCGCGCGCTCGCATCCAGTTGACATTGCCGCGCAGCGTGTTGACCTCGCCGTTGTGGGCGATCATCCGATACGGGTGCGCGAGCTCCCAGCTCGGGAACGTGTTCGTCGAAAAGCGCGAGTGGACGAGCGCGAGCCGCGTCGCGACGCGCGGGTCGCGAAGGTCGGGGAAGTAGCGCGGAAGCTGCGGCGCGGTCAGCATCCCCTTGTAGACGATCGTCCTGCTCGAGAAGCTCGGCAGCGCGAGATCGCGGCCGGCCGCGATCTCGATCACGCGCCGGATCACGTACAGCTTGCGTTCGAACGCATCCTGATCGGCGAGCTCCTCGGAGGCGGCGATCAGCACCTGGCGGATCACCGGTGCCGACAGCCTCGCCGTGTCGCCGACGTAACGCTCGTCGACCGGGACGTCGCGCCACCAGATCGGGCGCTGGCCCTCGGCTTCGATCGTCTGCTCGATCAGCTGCTCGAGCTCGGCACGCCGCTCGGGATCGCTCGGCAGGTAGCAGACGCCGACCCCGTAGCGACCCGGCCGGGGCAGCTCGACGCCGGAGACCGCCGCGCGCAGGAACGCGTCGGGGATCTGGAGCAGGATCCCGGCACCGTCGCCGGTGTTCGGATCGGCCCCCTCGGCGCCGCGGTGCTCGAGGTTCTCGAGCGCGTCAAGCGCCTTCTCGACGACGGCATGGCTCGCTTCGCCGTGCAGCTTCGCGACCATCGCGATGCCGCAGGCATCGTGCTCGTATGCGGGGTGGTAGAGGCCAGTGGCCCCGGGGGGAGCTGTGCGATGGTGCATAAAGGTGCGGCCCTGGATTGGGGGTCACAGACACGATGGCGCGGCGCCCAGAAGGGTATCAGCGGCTATCGCCGCCACCAGCCCGCCGCTAGCTCTTGGCAGCCGCGGACTTGGCCGGTTTGCGCTTCGTCGGCGTCTTCGGCTTCGATTTCGCCTTCGGCTTCGGGGACTCGGCGGCCTTATCCGGGTCCGGATCGTCGCTGCGCACCGCCGCGAGACTGGCCTCGAGCGCGGCCATCAGGTCGGGCGCCGCGGCGGGCTCCTCGGCCTCCGGCTGGACCGCGATCTCCTCGCCCGCGGCCTTGCGTTCGATCAGCTCGAGCACCCGCTCGCGATAGTCATCCTTGTACTTCGACGGATCGAACTCCCGTGACAGCGAGTCGATCAGCTGCTGGGCCATCGCCAGCTCGCGCTCGGATGCCTCTGACTCGCCGACGGCGTCGAGCTCGTCGAGCCGGTCGGGACTCAGCACCTCGTCGCCGAACAGCATCGTCGACAGCGTCAGCACGTCGCCGTTCGGCCGCAACGCTGCCAGCTGCTGCTTGGAGCGCAGCACCACCCGCCCGATCCCGACCTTGCCCGACTCCCGCATCGCGTCGAGCAGCAGCCTGTACGCCTTGGCTCCGCCCGTGGTCGGCGCGAGGTAGTAGGAGTGGTCGTAGTAGATCGGATCGATCTGCTCGAGATCGACGAAATCCTCGATGTCGATCGTCTTCGTCGCCTTCGGGTCGAGCGCGTCGAGCTCCTCGGGCGCGATCAGCACGTAGTGGTCGGGCGTGATCTCGTAGCCCTTGACGATCTCCTCGAACGGGACCTCTTCGTCGGTCGTCGGATCGACGCGCTTCTGGCGGATCCGGGCGCCGGTCTTGCTCGACAGCTGATGGAAGCGAACGGTCTTTGGTGACGTGGCGCTGAACAGCTTGACGGGCACGTTGACGAGCCCGAAACTGATCGCGCCGCTCCAGATTGCGCGGGCCATACCCGGGTGTATACCCGAGTGCTCGGGCGAATCAAGCGACGGGCGGCCACTTGCCGGCCTGACGACGGCCGCGTGCGGCACGATCTCACGGAAATGCCGCCCCGCACCGTTCCATCCGCATTGACGCTTCCGCCGTTTCAGGAGCTGCTCGATGCCCATGGACGCGACGTGTACAGATTCGTGCGCGCGATCGTCGGTCGCGACGACGCCGATGACTGTTATCAGGAGACCTGGATCGCGGCGCTGCGCGCGTATCCGCGGCTGCGCGACGCCTCTAACCTTCGCGGCTGGATCCTGACCGTGGCGCACCGCAAGGCGATCGATCGGATCCGGGCGCGGCGACGTGAACCCGTGCCCGTCGAGCAGTTGCCCGAGACAGCCCGAACGGCGACACCGCCGCCGGCCGATGACGGGCTGTGGCAGCTCGTCGGCGAGCTGCCGCCGAAGCAGCGAACCGCGCTCGCGCTGCGGTTCGTGACCGACGCGGCGTACTCGGAGGTCGCGTCCGTGATGGGGACCAGCGAGGAAGCGGCCCGGCGGAACGTCCACGAAGGGCTGAAGCGACTGCGCGTGGAGTACCAGCGATGAGCTCCGTCGACGACCTCGAGCGGATCCTGGCCGAGAGCGCCGCCACGTCCGCTGAGCTGCCCTCGATCGACGCCGCCGCGGCCGCGGCTGGGCTGCTCGACGTCGCCTACGCGACGCTCGATTCGCCCGTCGGCCAACTGCTCGTCGCGGTCACGCCGCGAGGACTCGTGCGAATCGCCTACCTCGACTCAAGCGGCGACGAGGACGCCGCGCTGGCCGAGCTCGCCTCGCGCGTCTCGCCCCGCGTACTCGCCTCTCCGGTGCGGGTCGACGGCCCGCGCCGCGAGCTCGATGAGTACTTCGCCGGCCGCCGCAGCCGCTTCGAGACCACACTCGACTGGGGATTGACGCGCGGCTTTGGCCGGCGCGTGCTGCGCGCGACGGCGCGGATCCCGTTCGGGTCGGTGTCGAGCTACAAGGAGGTCGCGGCGGCGGCCGGGAGCCCGCGCGGATCGCGCGCCGCGGGTAACGCCCTCGGCACCAACCCGATCCCGATCGTCGTCCCGTGCCACCGCGTGTTGCACGCCGGGGGCGGGCTCGGCGGCTATACCGGCGGCCTCGAGCGCAAGCGCGCGCTGCTGGCCGTCGAACGCCCCGACGGCTGACCGGCGGCCGGCGGTCGAACGCCGCGAAGGCTGAGAGACTGCGGCGGTCGGATCCCGCCGCCGAGAGGAGACCGCATGCTTCGAAGGAGCGTCCAATCAACCTGGATCGCGAGATCGGCCACGCTCGTCGCGACCGGCCTCCTCGCCGGCTCGATCGTCGCCGGCGTGTCCTCAGCGTCGAGCGAACCGGCGCCAGCGACGGCAGGATCGATCCCCCAGCCACCGCGGACCGTCACCGCCTCCCCCATCACCGCCCAGCCCGGCACGGTGCCAGCCGGCACCAGAGTCCTCTCGCGCAACCTCGGCGAGCGGGTCTTTCTCGACGACCAGCACGGCTTCGCACTCGGGGCCGTGGGGCAGGCGCAGTATCCGGCCATAACCGTCGACGGCGGCAAAACCTGGCTGACCAACGGTCCGGCTCTGCATGTCAACGCGGCCCAGGCGCCGCTCGCGGTGAGTCAGATCGGCGTGTTGAATCGGCACACGTACTTCGCCTTCGGCGCACAGGTCGTCGACGTCACGAACGACCTCGGCAGGCATTGGCGGCGAGCGTTCCTCGGCGACATCGTGATGGCGGTCGTTCCGGGCGGCCAGGGCCAGCTCGTTGCGTTCGCTCAGAAGTCACTCCCCGGCTCCGGTCCCGGAGCGGTGAACTGGCAGTACGTGTCCAAGGACGGCGGCCGTCATTGGCGCTACGACGCCAACCTGGGCGGTTCCTGACTCCGGCGGTCCGCGCTCCTCACGACGGTCCCCCCGCGCCACGTGATACGCCGGCCAGCAGCGTCCGCGCGTCCTCGCTCGACTCGAGCGCTCTGAGCATCAGCACGAACGCGGCCCCGAGCAGACCCTCGGGAACGCCTTCGGGATCGGACAGCTTCACCATCCCGAGCCCAATCCCGAGCGCCAGCATCACGTTCGAGACCTGCTCGAGCAGCGCCTCGGGCACCTCGACATCGCTGTCGCTCGCGCGCTGCCGGCCGAAGCTCCTGAGCGTCGCGCGCCACGCGTCCATGCCGGCGCGAACGCGGGCGCCGAGCTCATCGTCGCGCTGGGCGTGGACCCACGCCTCGACGAACAGGCGGAACGCGTCCGGATCGTCCTGCACCTCGCTCATCCAGCGATCGGCGCCGATGCGGGGCCGCTCGGAGGTCTCCTTCTGCGGGTCAAAGAGCGCGATCTGCTCCGCAATCTGAGCCGCCAGGTGCTCGTCGAGCAGCGCGAACAGCAGGTTCTCCTTGCTGCCGAAGTGGTCGTAGACCGCCCCCTTCGTGAACCCCGCCACGTCGGCCACCTCGTCGAGCGTCGCGCCGTCGAACCCCCGCCGTGCATAGACGCGCGCGGCGGCCTCCAGCAACTGCGCCCGTGTCCGGGCGCGGCGCTCTGACCGGTCGAATTCACCCCTAGGCATCAGTGATCGATCTCACACTTTAAGACATACCCGCGAGTACATATACTCCGGCGAACGGTATCACCGAGGTCGAGGGAGGTCGTTTGTCAGCCCGCATCAGCCGAGATCAGCTTCCCCCCGGCCCCCGGGTCCCAGCCGCGCTGCAGATGATCGCGACCTGGACGCGCCCCTCGGCGTCGCTCGAGCGCCTGCGCCGGCGCTACGGCAAGCGGATCACGGTCCAGCTCCCGTTCCAGCCTCCGTTCGTGATCCTGTCGGATCCGGGCGACATCAAGGAGCTGCTGACCGCCTCGCCGACCGCGATCCACCCGGGTGAGGGCGCACGGATCCTCGAACCGATCGTCGGCAAGCACTCGGTGATCCTGCTCGACGAGCAAGCCCACCTCGAGCAGCGCAAGCTGCTGCTGCCCGCGTTCCACGGCGAGAAGATGAAGCGCCTCGTCGGCCTGATGACCGAGCTGACCGAGCGCGAGCTCGACTCGTGGCCACGCGAGCAGCCGGTGACGCTCCACCCCAGGCTCCAGCATCTGACGCTCGAGATCATCCTGCGGGCCGTGTTCGGGCTCGAGCAGGGAGCGCAGCTCGACGCGCTCCGCGAGGCGCTCACCGGCGTGCTCGAGTTCGCCGAGAGTCCCCTGTCCGTGATCCCGCAGGCGCAGCGAGCGCTCAGCTGGTGGGGACCGGTGAAGCGGTTCGGGCAGCTGTTCGCCCGCTCCGAGCAACTGATCTTCGATGTGATCGACGAGCGCCGCGCGGCCCACGACGGCCGCGACGACATCCTCGGGATGCTGCTCGACGCGCGCCACGAGGATGGTTCGGAGATGTCCCAGCAGGAGCTGCGCGACGAGCTGATGACAGCGCTCGTCGCCGGCCACGAGACGACCGCCTCCCAGCTCGCGTGGACGTTCGAGCGCCTCGCGCGCGAGCCGCGCGTGGTGCAGCGGCTGAGCGCAGAGCTCGATGCCGGCGAGTCGGACGAGTACCTGACCGCGACCGTCCAGGAGATCCTGCGGTTGAAGCCTGTGCTCCCCAACGCGGAGCCGAGGCTGACCAAGGAGCCGGTGACGATCGGCGGATACCACTACCCCGCCGGCGTCGCGCTGCTCGCGAGCGCGTTCCTCGTCCACCACGACCCGGAGATCTATCCCGAGCCGTACGCCTTCCGCCCCGAGCGGTTCCTCGGCAACCCTCCCGGGACATACACGTGGCTGCCGTTCGGCGGCGGCCGCCGGCGTTGCCTCGGCGCGAGCTTCGCGCTCCAGGAGATGAAGATCGTGATCCGCGCCGTGCTCTCGCGCTTCGAGATCGCCCCGGCCGTCCCGGCCGCGGAGAAGACCGCGCGCCGCAGCATCACCTTCAGCCCGCGCGGCGGCGCCACCGTCGTGCTCCGTGAGCGCGTCGGGGTCGCGGCCCGGGCGTCCGCAGGCCAGGCCGAGCTCGTCGCCGCGGGCTAACCGGGCGGCGGTTATCGGTCGTCGTCCGTGTGACGTTCGGCGGCCACCTTCGTGGCCTGAAAAATGGCGCTAGTGAAGGGGTAACGGGCAAGGGCTGCCGTGATGCGGCTCTCGGCGCCGTTGGGACCGAGGGTTTCCTCCGGTATGCGGAGGAAACCCTCGGTCGAACCCGATCCGGCATCGGCGCACCCCTCAACCACGGTTTTCATGGAATCCGGTGGGTCGCCGGGGCGGACTGACTGCCTCCTTCACTGCCGCCGTTTTTCCGTCCCGTACCCGTGCCCCAGCGCCACACGGACGCCGGGACCCGGCCGGCGACGGCTTGGTGGCCCGACCCCCACCCGGCTGAACGACCGCCGCGACGGGTATTCATGCCGCATGGACCTCCTCCGCCCGGCCAAGGCGTTCGACCGCCACCAGCAGCAAAGCCGGTGGCTCGCGCTCCCGATCGCGGTTGTCAAGAAGTTCGGTGACGACCAGGGTGGCGGGCTGGCGGCGCTGGTGGCGTACTACGCCTTCTTCTCGTTGTTTCCGTTGCTGCTCGTGTTCGTCACCGTGCTCGGGTTTGTGTTGAGCGGCGACCCGAGTGCGCAGAGGTCGGTTGAGAATTCCGTGCTCGGGCAGTTCCCGATCATCGGCGGGCAGCTCCGCGGGCACACGCTCCAGGGCCACTCGTTTGCGCTTGTGGCCGGAGTCGTAACCTCGCTGCTGGCGGGCCTCGGCATCACGCAGGCGGCTCAAAACGCACTCAACCGCGTCTGGGCGGTGCCGTTCAAAGAGCGGCCGAACTTCCTCAAGTCACGGCTCCGGGGGCTGATGTTGCTGGTTCTGCTCGGCGGGCTGTTTCTCCTCGCGACCGTTGCCCCCGGCCTCGTGACCGGAGGGCTCGGCGGGACGTTGCTCAAGGTGGTCGGCATCATCGTCTCGCTGCTCTTGAACTTCGCGCTGTTCTTCGCCTCGTTCAAACTGCTCACCGCGGCCGAGGTGTCCGCGCGCGACCTCGTCCCGGGCGTCGTATTTGCGGCGATCAGCTGGGAGATCCTTCAGGTTGCCGGTGGCCTGTACATCAACCACGTGGTGCGGCACGCAAAGGACACCTACGGCACGTTCGCGTTCGTGATCGGCGTCCTCGTGTGGCTGCACCTCGGCGCCCAGATCACGCTGTACGCGGCTGAGATCAACGTGGTCCGCGCCCGCCAGCTGTTTCCGCGCAGCCTGTTCGGACCGCCCGACACCCCGGCTGATCAGGACACGCTGCGCGCGCTCGCCGAGGTCGAGGAGCGCTCCGAGGAACAGCAGGTCGAGGTCGAGTTCGACTCGCCGACGCCTAGAACAGGCGGTCCGGAGCCTCGCGGCGCGTGACCGCGAGCGGCCACGAGCACAGCCCGCCCTCGCCCGGACAGCCACCACACAGCCCCCGGTGCGGTTCGGCCGCCGGCGTGAACTCGCGGGCCAGCACGCCGCCCGCGAGCCGTTCGAGCCGCTGCTCGAGCTCCGCCGCGTCGGCGGCCTCGAACCGGGCCACCGCCGGCTGGTCGGGCAGCTCCAGGAACACGTGGACCACTTCGACGCAGGCCGCGCCGCCACGGAGCCCGGCGAGCGCATAGATCAGGCGCTGGGTCTCGTACGCGCCTGTGACGACCTGGCCGGGGTCGGCCCCTTCGAGCCGGTCGCTCTTGTAGTCGACCACCAGTGCGTGGTCGCCGGGCTCCCACGCGAGCACGTCCAGCACCCCGCCGATCAAGACACCGCCGAGCGTGAACGCGAACCGCTCCTCGCGCCGCACGCCGCTCGCTGTCGCCAGGCGCGAGCAGAGCTCGCTGGTCATGAACCGTTCGATCAGCGCCGCCAGCTCGGCCGCCTCCGCGGCGGTCGGCGCCGGGCACTCGCGGGCCGCCGCGGCGGCGATCGCGGCCGCGTCGGGAACGGCGGGGCGACGGAAGTCGAGCCGCTCGAGCAGCGCGTGGGCGATGATGCCCCGCTCGGTGCCGGTGAGGCCCGCCGGCGCGAGCGTGGGCGTCAGCGCGGATTCGGCCTCCGCGGCCACCCCGGCGACCCGGGCGTCCCGCGGCAGCCGCAGCACCCGCTCGAGGTAGAAGCGATATCCGCAGCGCGCGTACTCGCCGAGCGACGAATAGCTGAGGCCCGACACGGGCGGCCCGGGTTCGACGGCCGGCGGGGGCGCCGGCGCGACGGCCAATTCGACCGGAGCTGGACGATCGACGGGGCGCGCGGGATCCACAGGATCGGCAAGATCTCCTGGCCGCACGAACGAAAGCGCGATCTCGACCCCGTCGCGCTCGACGACGCCATCGTCGCGCTCGGCGACGTCGGGGACAAGCGCCGGGCCCACCCACCCCATCGGCTCGCACGTCAGCCCGGTCGGCCAGCGCTCGAGGTTCACCGCACCGCTCACGATCAGCCGCTCCCGCGCACGCGTTATCGCGACGTAGAACAGCCGCCGCTCCTCCTGCGCCTCGGCCGCGAGCTGCTCGTCTCGTAGCGCGCCGTAGTGGAGCGCGTACTCGCGCCGGCCGGTGCCGGGCCGCGCGAGTCGCAACCCGAGCCGCCCGTCGGTTCCGACCCGCAGCAACGGTGCGCTGCGCCACGGCGCCCGCCCGAGATCGGCGACGCAGACGATCGGGAACTCGAGCCCTTTCGCGCGGTGGATCGTCATCAACCGGACCGCGTCAAGCGCCTCGCCCTCGACCGGGGCCTCGCTCTCGCGGGCGTCGCCGGTCCCGGACGCGCCCGAGGCACGGCCCTTGACCAACTCGAGGAAGCCGCGCAGATCCGGTCCCTCGAGCGCCTCGTGCTCGCCGCCGAGACGCATCAGCTTGCGCACGTTCGCCAGCCGGCGCGTGCCACCGGGCATCGCGAGCATCGTCAGGTCGTATCCGCTCTCCTGCAGCGCGCGGGCCACCAGCTCCTCGATCCCGCTTCGCGCGGCCGCGTCGCGCTCGCGAGCGAACCACGACGCGAACCGGGCCAGCCGCGAGGCATCGTCGCCAGCCAGGCCGTCGATCGGCTCCCCGACCGTCGACCACGGGTCACGCCCGGCCGCCCGTGCCGCGGCGGCGACGATCACCAGCGCATCCAGCGACAGGCCGACGAGCGGGGAGGCGAGCACCGTGAACAGCGCCTCCTCGTCTTGGGGGTTCGCGAGCGCCCGCAGGTAGGCGACCATGTCGACGATCTGCGGGTGCGCCCAGTAGCCACGGCCGCCGATCACGTAGGTGGGGACACCGCGTTCCTCGAGCGCTCGCTCGTACGCGCGCAGGTCGGTCGTGGCGCGCGTCAGCAGCACGATCTCCCGCGCGGCGGCGCCGGCCTGCACCAGCGCGCCAACCCGTGCGGCCAGCGCCCGCGCCTCGGCCACGCGCCACGGCGCGGCGATCCCCTCGTCCTCCCAGTCCGAGCCCTTGTCGGCGATCAGCAGCTCGACGCAGGGTCCGCTCGGCGGAGCCACGTCGACCCGACCCACCTCGAGCGCCCGGAAGCGCTCTCCGAGCTCGCTCCCGAAGGCGAGATTCACGGCCTGCAGGATCTCGGGGCGAGAGCGGAAGTTGACCCGCAACGTCAGCCGTCGGCCGTCGGCCTCGAGCGACTCACCGCGTCGCTCGAACAGCGCCACGTTCGCATGCCGAAAGCCGTAGATCGACTGCTGCGCGTCTCCGACCGTGAACAGGTTCCCGTTCGCGATCGACTCGATCAGCGCCAGTTGCACGGCGTTGGTGTCCTGTAGCTCGTCGACCATGATCCGGGCGAACCGGTCGCGGTATCCGGCTCGGAGCCCGGCCTCGCGAGCGAACAGGTCCCGCGTCATCAACTCGAGGTCCTCGAAATCGACCGCCGAGGAGGCCCACTTGAGCGCCGCGTAGCGGGCTCCGAACACCCGCAGCAGCTCGTCGAGCGCCGCCACCGGCCCGAGCGACCACTCCCATTCGGACGCGGCCCGGAACGCGGCCAGGGCCTCGGCGTACGCCGCGCAGGCGGCCGTCGACAGCGCCGCTCCGTTGCCACCCGGCAGCCGCAGCGCGTCGAGGTCGGCCGGCCACGGCGTCTGCCCGGCCACGACCGCGCCGACTCGCTCGAGCCGATCGAGCGCCTGCAACACCTTCGCCCCCGGGCTGTCCACGCCGCCGAGCTCAATAGCAGCAACCGCAGCCGCCGCGACGAGCGAGGAGCGCGCCGCCGGCAACTCGACGGGCGCCGCTCCAAGCGGCGGCAGCGCCGGCTCGGTCTGCCCGCGCGAGCGCAGCTCCGCGCGCACGGCGAGCATCGCCGCCCGCAGCGGGCCCACCCCCCACGCGGCCAGCAGCTCGCGCACGGCGCCCACGGACTCCAGCGCGTCCTCGAACGCCGCGTCCATCAGCCGCTCCGAGCCCGCGCGCTCGAGCACCACAAATGCGGGATCGATCCCCGCCGCCAGCGCATTGGCCCGCAGCACGCGGGCGCAGAAGCCATGAATCGTCGAGATGAACGCCCCCTCCGTCTCGCGCGCAACGTCGAGCGCGCCCAGCGACCGAAGTCGCGACCGGATCCGGTCGCGGAGCTCGGCCGCCGCCTTGTCGGTGAACGTGATCGTCAGGATCGAGTGAACATCGAGGCCGTCGTCGAGCACCGAGCGCGCGAACCGCTCGACGAGCACGGACGTCTTGCCGCTGCCGGCGCCCGCGTCGAGCAGCAGATCACCGGCGCGCCGCTCGATCGCGGCGCGCTGCTCGTCGGTGAACACGACCTCAGACGGCACGGCAGATTCCGGGAAACGCGCACCCCTCGCGCGTGCACGTCTGCGGGCACGGCGTCAGGTCCCCGGACCGCAGGCGCTTGGCGAGCTCGCCCGCCCGCGCAGCCGCGTCATCGAGCAACCCCTCGAGCTCCTCGGCCGAACGCTCGTCGCGGTCAACGACACCGGACCCGACCTCTGCTCCCGCCAGATAGGCCCCCCGTCCGCGCAGGCTGTCGCCGCCGAGGGGCTGGTAGAAGCCGGCGACCGGCTCGAGCGCGAGCAACTGCCGCGCCGCGAGCATGTAAAGCGCCACCTGGAGCTGGCGGTCGACGCTCCACCGAGCCGAGGGATGCTGCGGGCGTGACCGGCCGCTCTTGTAGTCGCGGACGATCGCGTGGCCGGCGCCGTCGATGTCGACCCGGTCGATCACGCCGCGCATCAGCACGTCGTCGCCGAGCGCCAGCGCCGGCAGCGCATCGCCGTCCTCGTCGAACCCGAACCGCAGCTCGAGCCCCGCCTGAGACCAGCCGGATCCGGTCGCCGCCTCGTGCTCCAGATACCGCCGCAGGTCGGCGACGATCGACTGCAACGCGGCCTCCCTGACCGCCGCCCCGCGCCCGGCGGCGGCCGGCGCCGGCAACTCGGTCACCAGCTCGGAGAGGATCCGCTCCGCGTCCGGCAGCGCCGCGCGCGTGACCGGACCTCCGAGTCGGGCCAGCAGCTGCTCGAGGATCGCGTGCATGTAGTTGCCCCGCGTCAGCGGGTCCGACTCCGGGTCGAACCGCTCCGGCGCCAGCTCTCGCTCGACGAGCCAGCGCACCGGACAGTCCGCGTACATCTCGAGCGCGCCGGCGGACACGAGCCGCGAGTGGCGGACCAATCCGAGCGCGGCCTCGGTCAGCTCGTATCGTGGCCCCGGTGGCTCACCGCCGGCGGGCGCCGAGACAGCCGCGGCCGCGCGCGCGAGCTCACGCTCGGTCGGCGCATCCTCGGCCGGCCAGGTGACGTCGGCGAGCAGCCGCGTACGCCGGCGCGCCAACCACCCCTCGTCGAACAGCTCGCCGACGTCCGCGATGAACGGTGACGGCAGCGCGAGGTTGCCCTCCTCGTCGGAGCTGCGGTAGGAGAGCACCACCTGCTCGGTCGCGCGCGAGACGCACGCGTAGAACAGGTATCGCTCGCGCGAGAGCGCGTCCTCGCGCTGGCCGAGGAACAACCCGGTCGCGGCCGCGAGCTCGCGCCGGCGCTCGTCGGGCAGGAAGGGGTCCGGCGTCCCGGGCCGGGGGAAGGCTCCCTCCTGAAGCCCGCACACGAATACCGCCCGGAAGCGCCGAGCGCGGATCGCGAGTGGCTCCGAGAGCAGCACGGCCCCGGGTCGCGCCGGCTCCCCGGCCGGCACCTCCAGCGCTTCGAGCACCGCGAGCAACTCCGGCGCGGGCAGCCGCTCGCCGACGTCCTCGAGTTCGGCCAGGGCGCGCACCAGCACCGACAGCGCCCGCGCGTCGAGCGCCTCCGCGGAGTCGAGCACCGCCGCGGATCTCTGCCGCGGCAACGCGAAGATCCGGCGCGCCTGGCCCTCGAGCGCTCCCAAAGGGTCGCGACGCAGCTCGTCGATCTCCTCGAGCCTCCAACCAAGCCGCTCCCGCGCGTCCGCGAACCGCCACAACCCTCCGCGCCGAAGCGTCGCCTCTAGCCGGTCGGCGACCTCGGTCCGCTCGAGCACGCCAGGCGTCCGCAGGTACGCCAGCAGATCCGCGGCCCCGGCCGACTCGAGCCATGCGCAGCGCGCCAGCGCGAGCAGGCCGCGCCCGAGCACGGTGTGCCCGAACGGCACCCGGCGCACGGACGCAAGTCCGATCCCGGCATCCGCAAAGACGCGCTCGAACAGCGCCGCCACCTGAGCCGGCGAGCGATGGCAGACGACGATCTCCTCGGCCGGCACGCCCGCCCGCAGCAATTCCAGAACCTCCGCGGCGACGAGCTCGGCCTCGGCACGCTCGCCACCGGACTCGAGCAGCCGCACGGCCCGGCCAGGATCGAGGCGCTCGCCGGCAGGCTCGAACAGCCCGCGCTCGAGCGCGTGCAGCGCGACCCGGGAGCCGGGCTCGTAGTACTCGTCGAGCGCCGGCAACTCGAGCACCCGCGCCGCCAGCGGGGTCAGCTCGGCGACCGCCTCCGCGCGCGCGCTCAACGCATCGCGACCGGGCTCGTACGTCAGCGACACCGTCACCTCGACGCCGACGACCCGTGCGAGCGTCTCGACCGCGTCGCGCTGGAGCGCGTGCAGATCGTCGAATCCGTAGAAGAACACCGCGTCGGAGCCCCAAAGGCCCGGCTCGGCGCGGAGCGCGTCGAGCGCCCGCCACGCGTACAGATCCTCGTCGACCCGCCCCAGACGCTCGAGCTCCCGCGCGTAGCCGAGATACAGCGACCCGAGCTCGTGCGCGTACGGATCGTCAGGCGCCCACGCCGTGAGCGCCTGGGCGAACCGCTGCGGCGTCACGAGCGAGCGCTCGAGCTCGGCCACGAGCGTGCCGGTGGCGGCCGCGAACCCGGCGCCCTGCGCCGAGCGCTCCAGCACCGACAGCCTGGCCCCCGCCACCGCCCGCGTCAGCACTCGCTCGCGCTGGAGTGCCGACAGGCGCCGGCCGGCGTAGCCCGCTCGGTAAGCGACCTCGCGCGCGAGGCCGGCGAACGTCAGCACCGAGCCTCCGAGCAGAGCGCCCGCTCCGGCGAGTTCGCGCTCGTACAGCCGCGCGTCGGCAACCGTCGGCACCACCAGCAGCGCGCCCCGCCGCGCCGCCGCCGTATAGGCGCCGAGGACCTCGCCGGCCTTGGCGGAGTTGGCGGGTCCGAGGACGAGCGTCAGGGCCATCGTCCCAATAGTGCCTCGCGGTCCCGACGCCATCGTTGACCCAATCCCCAAATAGTGAGAAGATCGCGCCCGGTCGGCTCGGGGAGCGGGCCGAGAGGGAGTCGATGTGGGGACCACGTTGAGACTGGGACGCAGTATCGGAGTCGCGACAGCGCTCAGCTGGGCGCTGGCGCTGGCCCCCGGCGCGGCGTCGGCGGATCAGCCGCTCGAGACGATCACCGTCGACGCCGGCAAGCCGACGGTCACTACCGGAACCACCCAGCTACAGAAGGGAACGAAGTACGAGCTGCAGGTCAGCGGCACGTTCGCGATCAACAACGGCAACACCCCGCCGCAGATCTACGACGAGGACGCGCTGTATTGCTACGGCGACTCGGGGTTCGACAGTCCGCAGTGCACAACCTCGGGCAGCCCGGGACCTCAGCACTTCGGCGGGTCATCGCTCACCGACTTCGGGATCGGCTCGGGCAACGGCGCCCTGAACACGATCGACGCCTACCAGGAGCCCAGCCGTGGTGGCACGCCGCTTGGCTACAGCACCAGCCACACCTACGTCGTCGACTTCTACCCGCCCGCCACGGGGCCGCTGAAGGCCGGCGGCCACTTCGTCCTGTACCCGTGCAGCGGCTGCACCACCACGATTAGGGGCACGATCACGATCCAGATCTACGGACCCGCTGGTGGTGGCGGGGGCGGCGGTGCCCCGAGCGGCTGGGTGATCGGCGGCGGGATCGAGCTCTACCCACCGGCGGCCTTCTGCCGGGTCCAGAGGGGCTTTCCCGAGGCAACCGACCTCCAGGCCGCGCTAGGGCAGGGAGCCGAGCCGATCGATGGGTGCGTCGAGGGCAAGCTGTTGAACCCCGACCAGAAGCAAGAGCTCCGGGAGGACGCGAAGGCGACGCTGATTTATGTTTGGGCGTTCTGCGGGGCCGCGGGGAACCCGCACGACTTCGTCAGGGCCACCCTCGCGGAGGCTTACTGTCGAGCGGCGGTGCAGCTCTACCTCGAGATCGCCGCCAAACTCGTGAAGGACCCACCGGATCCCCACTTCACCGTGCCGCCAGGATCCGCGCCGCCGCCGCCCCTCGCGCGAACCGCGGCGAGCGCCTGTCCCACCAACCTAACGCGAGCGAAGTGCGCGGCGCTGCGAACGGCCTCCGCCGGCTACCAGAGCTTCCTGAGTGCGCTCGACGGCACGGCTGGAGATATCGCGACCGGAGCCAACCGGACCTCGTCGGCCGTGACGGCCAAGGCTCTCGTTCCGGCGTTCTTCCAGGAAGCGTTCGCCAAGATCAACGAAGGAGCCATGGCGGGGGATGCGACGGCGCTCCATTCCCAAGGCAAGACGCTCGCTTCGATTCTCCGCGCGGACCATCTCGACGTGGCCATCTCCCCCGGCCAGGCGAAGAGCTGGTTGTCCAAGCACCCGCCGAGCGGGGTGTCCAAAGCGCAACTGAAGATGATCGCCGGTCAGCTGTCGTCGCTGTCCGGCCGAAAGCAGCTGTCCACGCTCGTGGGCTCCACCCTCCCAGCTCCAACATTCGCCGCGTCGTACAAGTCGATCTCGTTGGTCGACCTTGCGGCGATCGTGAACGGCCTGGTGGTGAACCGCAACATCACGACCGCCGCCGGCCAGAAGTTGGCCGCCGACCTCACCGGCGTCCAGAGCGTCTGCACCAACGCGAGCCAACGCATCGCCGGGATCAACCGATTCATCGCGGATCTGAATTCAAACGCCAAGTCGGAGGCTCGATTCGTCGGCTTCGGCGCCCAGCCATTGCTGGCAAGCACCGTCCCGGCGTCCGCCTGTGGGACTCCGGCCAGTGTGACCCCCACGTTCACCGGCATGTGGAACACCACGTTCGGCTCGATGACGCTGACCCAGACCGGCAATCAGGTCACGGGGACCTACGCGGACTGCCCTAACAACGGTGCGACGATCAGCGGTGCGGTCGCCGGTTCGGTGCTCGACGGCACGTGGACCGAGCCGTGCCACAACGCGCAGGGAAAGATCCACTTCGTGCTGAGCGCTGACGGAAACTCATTCACCGGGCTGTGGGGGAACGGCGCCGCTGCGCCGACGGGCGCCTGGAACGGGACCAGAGCGCCCTAGCTACGCCGCGGCCGACTCGATGCCTTCATCGGGCGCAACCTCCGGCGCCGCCTTGGCCCCTTCCTTCGCCCACGCCTCGTCGAACTCGACCCGCCACTTGCCGTCCTCGGACTGCTGCAGCGCGAGCTTGGCGCGGAACGATTTTCCCGAGCGCCCCTTGAATCCCGTCACCTGCTTCTCCGTCCGGCCTGTCTTGATCAGCTCGCGCGCGATGGCGATCGGCAGCGTCTTGCCAGTCTTCGATTTCCAGATCACGAACCCACACCCCGGATCGTCCCGCGCCCAGCACGAGTAGCCCTTGCGGTTCTCGACGATGTCGTGGCCGCACACCGGGCACGGCCCGAGGTTCGCGCGAGGGATCCGGACGTCCTTGAGCTTCGAGTCGAGCTCCCCTACGGTCGCCTCGGTGAACTTGACGATGTCGCCCATGAACGCCGCCCGCGAGTCCTCGCCGGTCTCGATGCGCGCCAGCCGGTGCTCCCACTCGCCCGTCAGCGACGGCGACGTCAGCGCGTGCTCGCCGAGCAGCCGGATCACGTTCAGCCCCTTCTCGGTCACCACGATCGCCCGGCCGTCGCGCTCGATGTAGCCGACCTGGAGCAGCCGCTCGATGATCGCGGCGCGGGTCGCCGGCGTGCCGATCCCGGAGTCCTTCATCGCCTCGCGCAGCTCCTCCTCGTCGACGAGCTTGCCGGCCGTCTCCATCGCGCCCAGCAGCGATGCGTCCGTATAGCGTCGCGGCGGCTTTGTCTCCTTCGCCTCGGACGCGATCTCGGTGACGGCCGCGGCCTCGCCGAGCTCGAGCCGCGGGAGCTGCTGCTCGCGGCCCTCGTCGTCGTCGGCCTTCCCGTCGGCGTCCACATCGGCGGTCTCGCCATAGACCCCACGCCAGCCGGGGACGAGCATCAGCTTGCCGCGTGTACGGAACACGTGCGTTGCGACGGTCGTCTCGACGCGCGTGTTCTCGAACACGGCGTCGGGATGGAACACGGCCAGGAACCGGCGCACGACGAGATCGTAGATGCGCCGGTCGTCGTCGGACATCTTGTCGACCGGGTGGTGCTCGGCGTTGGTCGGGATGATCGCGTGGTGATCGGTGACCTTGAGGTCGTTGACGACCCGCGCCAGCGGCAGCTTGTCGAGCCCGACGACGTACTCCGCGGCCGCCCGGTACTGCGGCTGCTGGCCGACGAGCTGGGCGATCGGCCGGATCTCGGGGATCATGTCGCCCGTCAGCCAGCGCGAGTTCGTGCGCGGATAGGTAAGCGCCTTGTGCTCCTCGTACAGCCGCTGAGCCGCGCCGAGCGTGCGGCGCGCGGTGAAGCCGAACCGCGTGTTGGCGTCGCGCTGGAGCGAGGTCAGGTCATACAGCAGCGGCACCCGTTCCTTGCGCTCTGACTTCTCGAGTTTCGTGATCTCGCCGGTCTGGCCCTCGCACGCAGCGACCACGGCGGCGGCCTCCTCGGCGCTCTTCAGACGCGGCTGCGCTCCCGCATGGAAGCGACCTTCGTAGGCTCGCCCGGCCGGCTCGGGAATGGCATCGAAGGACGCATCGACGATCCAGTACGGCTCCGGCGTGAACGCACGGATCTCCTCCTCGCGCCGAGCGAGGATCGCGAGCGTCGGCGTCTGCACGCGGCCGAGCGACACCGCGCCGTCGAACGAGGAGCGCAGGCGGATCGTGGCGGCGCGGGTCGCGTTCATGCCGACGATCCAATCGGCCTCCGAGCGGGAGCGGGCGGCCTGCTCCAGCGTCGCGAGGTCGGCGCCGGGGCGCAGCCGACCGAACGCATCCTTGATCGCGGCCTGGGTCATCGAGTTGAGCCACAGCCGCTGGACCGGCTTCTTGGAGCCGGACTTCTCGTACAGGTAGGCGAAGATCAGCTCGCCCTCGCGTCCGGCGTCGCAAGCGTTCACGACCAGATCGATGTCATCGCGGCCGAGTTGGCGCTTGACGACGTTCATCTGCTTCTTCGAGCGCTCGTCGCGCACGACCAGCTTGAAGTGCTCGGGCACGATCGGCAGATCGGCCATCCGCCATTTCTTGAACTTCTCGTCGTACTCGTCGGGGTCGGCAAGCTGGACCAGGTGGCCGACCGCCCACGTGACGACGTGCTCCGGTCCCTCGAGATATCCCTCGGACTTCGTGAAGGGACCGGGCAATACGCGCACGAGATCGCGCCCGACGGACGGCTTCTCGGCGATCACAAGCGTCTTACTCATAGGTGCCGGGAGGGTAGCGCCCGTGGCAAGGACACCCGTAACGCGACCCCCGGTTCAGGCGGCGCAGCGGTTCGTGACGATCGCGTGGCGCGCCGTCTGGGCGGCGGCGAGCTCGGTGCGGACGAGCGCGTTCGGGATCGCGAAACCGCCGTGGCCGGGGCCACCGGTGATCGCCGCGAACACGGTCGCGAGCACCCGTCCCGCGGAGTCGACCAGCGGGCCGCCCGAGTTGCCGGGCCGCACGAGACCCCGCAGCGGGGTGATGCTGCGGACGATCGGTCCGTCGCCATAGGCGTCATCGGTGTGGATCGGCTCCGTCGGCCCGATGCGGCCGGGCTGGGCGTTGAACGGGCCGTCCTGGGGGTAGCCGAGGATCGCGGCGGAGGTTCCGGATCGCGCCGAGGAGGCAAGCGCCAGCGGCCGTGCGTTCAGGCCGGGCACGCGCAGCACGGCGATGTCGTCATGGGCGTCGAACGCGACGATCGTGGCGGGCAGGTCAGGCGGGTAGCCCCCGACCTGCGCGACGGTGTCGCTCTCCCCCGCGACGACGTGGGCGTTCGTGACCACGAGGCCGGGCGCCGCCACCCAGCCGCTCCCCTCGATCCCGAGACCGCACGCCGTTCCGAGCAGGCGCACGACGCTCGCGCGCGCGGCGCGCACGCCGGCTGCGGCGAGGATCCCGCGGGTCGGCGCCGGCACGTTTGCTGCCGGCCCGTTGACCGCCGGCAGCGGGTCGAAGCGCGACAGGGCGTGGAGAATCGGACCCGACGGCGGTAGCAGCCGGTCGAGCTCTTTCAGGATCGCCGAGCTCTGAAGGTTGTTCCGCAGCGACGGGGAGCCGGTCGTCTCGATCGCGACCGAGCCGACGATCCACGCGATCCCGAGGCCGATACAGGCCGTCAGCGCGGCGCCCAGCAGGCCGTCGATCGTCCGTAGCCCGGGCAGCCGGAGGATCGATCGGGCGCGCACGGCGACGCCCTCAAAGCCACTCGCGAGCACGCCGCCGGCGAGCAGCGCGCCGAGCAGGCCGAACAGCGGCGCGTATTGGGAGTGCGAGCCCGCCGGCAGCAGCAGCGGCCCAACCCGCGCACCGACGAACGCCCCGATCGCGAACCCCAGCAGCGACAGCGCTCCGACGATGAAGCCCTGCAGGTATCCATAAAACGCGAGCAGGGCAGTGAACGCGACGATCAGCCAGTCGATTGCCGTCACATACCCAGGGTACGCCGTGTGGCGCACCTCCCCTGCATCTTCTACCTTTACGGCAAGGTGGGCGCTGGAAGTTCAACTCGGGTGGTCAATCCGCCGCATGCGGCTCGCTCGCCCGTGCGCCGGCGCAAGCTGATGACGCGCGCGGCGCCGCTCGGCGGCGTCGCCGTGATCGCGTTCGCGGCCGGCGTCGTGTGGGCGACCGGACCTTCGCGCGCGGAGCGCACGCTGGTGACTCGCTACGTCCGCGCCTGGTCGCACGGCGACTACGCGTCGATGTACGGCCTGCTCGACCCGGTCTCGCGCTCGCGGACAACGCAGTCGCAGTTCATCGACGCGTATCAGACTGCCGCGCGGACGGCGACCATGCAGTCGATCGCGGTCGTCCGCATCGGCAACGCCGTGGGCAACGCGTTCGCCGTGCGGATCCGCGTCCGGACGAGCGCGTTCGGCACGCTCACCGGGACGGTCGACGTGCGGTTGAGCGGCAGCGACTCGGACGCCCGCGTGCGGTTCTCCGATGCGCTGCTGTTTCCCGGGCTCCGGCCGGGCGAGCACCTCACACGCACGACTCGGCTGGCGCCCAGAGCGACGCTGCTCGCCGACGATGGGACGCCGCTGGCGGAGGGCCCGCTGCGCACGTCGCCGATCCCCCTGGTCGCGAGCCAGATCGCCGGCACGCTCGGCCCGATCCCGGCCGCTCTGGCGCCCACCTACGAGGCCGAGGGCTACCCGCCGAACGCCAAGGTCGGGCTCGACGGGCTCGAGCGGGTCTTCCAGCAGCAGCTGGCCGGCGTGCCGGGCGGGACGCTGCTCGCGGGCTCCCGCGTGCTCGCGAACAGGCCGCCGGTCCCGGGACTCCCGGTCAGGACGACGATCAGCCCATCGCTCGAGCAGGCGGCGATCGCGGCGATCGGCGCGAACTATGCGGGCATCGCCGCGATGGACCCGCGCACGGGCGCGCTGCTCGCGCTCGCCGGGGTCGCGTTCTCAGCGCTTCAGCCACCCGGCTCGACGATGAAGATCATCACCGCGACGGCAGCACTGCAGGCCAAGATCGTGACGCTCGGGAGCGTGTTCCCGATCGCGACCTCAGCGACGATCGACGGCTACACGCTCCAGAACGCGAACGGCGAGGCGTGCGGCGGTACGTTCCTGAACGCTTTCGCGGTTTCCTGCAACTCGGTGTTCGCACCGCTCGGCGCGCGCCTTGGCGGCGCCAAGCTCGTCGCGATGGCTGAGCGGTTCGGGTTCAACCAGCCGACGACGATCCCGGGCGCCGCCGTCTCAGAGATCCCCTCGGCGAGCACGATCGGCGACGCGCTTGCAGTCGGCTCCTCGGCGATCGGACAGGGGATGGTGCTCGCCTCGGCGCTCGAGATGACGGACGTCGGCGCAACGATCGCGATGGGCGGGCGGCGGCCGATTCCCTTCCTCGCGCTCCATCAGAAGCCGCAGTTCGTCCACGTGACCTCGAAACGGGTCGCGAAGCTCGTGCAGCGGATGATGATCGCGGTCGTTCAGTACGGAACCGGGACCGCCGCTGCGATCCCGGGCGTCACGATCGCCGGCAAGACCGGGACCGCCGAGCTGCGCAACACGACCCAGCCCTCGACGAACCCGAACGCGCCGCCGCCGAGCTCGCCGCTCAACACCGACGCGTGGTTCGTCGGCTACGGCCCGGTCGGCAAGCCGAGGATCGTCGTCGGGGCGCTGTTCCCAGAGAACGGCGCCGGCGGCGCGACCGCGGCCCCGGCGGTGCGGCAGGTGCTGGTGGCGGCACTGGCTCACTGAGCGCGGAACGGCGCCCCGACCACGATCGGCGCGAGCGTCCCCTGCGTCCAAGCCGCGAGCGCGTTGCGTCCGGGTCCGAAGGCGAGCGTCAGATCTGAGGCGTAGTTCGTTCGCGAGACGATCCGAGTGCGCCCGAAGCTGCCCGCGCGGGGTCGGCGCTCGGCAGCCAGCACGTGGCCGCCGCTGACCCACCCGACGAGCGCGTCGCCGCCCGCGGAGATCGCCGCCGACACCGCCTGCGAGGAGTCGATCGGCTGCAGGCGCTGGGCGCCGCTGAAGGCGCGTCCGGCATGCCGCACCGCCGCCCGGGCGACGCACGCCCCGGTGCTCGAGCACCCGTCGAAAGCCAGCACCTGATCGCCCGCGCCATTTCCCGCGAGCGTCACATCGGACCCGTACTCGAACGGCGGCGACAGCGTCCGCGTGGCGCCCGAACGACCGAGGTCACGGACCTCGACCGCCGAGTGCAGGCCGCCGCGGGCGTCGTACCAGCTCTCGACCCATGCGAGCGTCGGCGACTTTTCGCCCGGCGCGAGCTGAAGCTCGTCGATGCTGTGGCCGGCCGGGACCGTGACCGCAACCCGCGGACCCGAGGGCGGACCCTTGCTCGAGCCCGTGGCGACGAGGATCTCGTTCGGCGTCGTCACCTCGCCTCCGGTCGCGACCGTCCAGGCCACGACCCCGCCGCCGTCGCTCAGCGGGGCGGCCGCGAGGTCAGCGGCAGCGCCGGCCGAGTTCAGCCGCTGCGCCGGGGCGAAGCGGCCACGGCCGGTGGACTGCGCGACCCACACCCCCCGCTCGGTCGCGATCGCGGCGAGCAGCTGTCCGTTGGTCAGCGGCTCGAGGCTCCCGTCGGTGATCCCGGTAAGCCCGCGGACGAGCGTCGTCGCGCGGCCGAATTTTGCCTGCCCACTCGGCGAGCCGACGACGCGGACGACGGCGCAGCATGCCCGCCCACGCGGACTCGAGCCGGTCAGCAGCTCGAGCGTCGGGCCCGCGAACGCGATTCCGAGGGCCTCGAGCGCGCCCGAGATTCGCCGCGGGCCACTCGTCGCCCCGGACGGCGAGCGGATCGTCACGAACGGCTTCGAGACCGAGGGGTCGTCCTCGTCCTGGACGTCGAACGCGACCGCCGCCTCGCCGCCCGACGAGAACGCGATCTGCGCGGGCACGACGTCGAGGCTCTGCGGAGCGCTCAGCCGGACCGGCCTCCCCCAGCCGGCGTCGGCGGTTTGCGCGAGCCCGACCGCGAGCGCCGCCGCGGCGAGGGCTACAGCTGCGGGCCGCGCCACACGCGCCCGCCGCGATGATCGATCCACAGGCCGACGATCAATCCCGCGAGCAGCCCCACCGCGATGCCGATCACGATGATCAGCGTGTTCGGACCGGCCGCGCGTGTGTACCCGAGCACGATCGCGGGGATCGCGATCGCCGTGAACACCGCGAAGCCAGTCGCGAAGGGATTGAACTGAAGCTGCGGTGACTTCGACGGGCCGCGAGGGTTCAAAGATCGAGCGTGACGGTCGACGGCTTCGGCTGGCCCGCCGCGTGGATCTGGAGCAGCAAGGGCCGGTTTGAGTACGCCGAGACGTTGATCTTGAACAGCAGCTCCTGCCCCTGGGTCGGTCCGAAGGCGGCCGTGCTGTCCGGTACGGGCTCGGTCCCGCCCGGCTGCAGCGTCATCGACGTCCAGGCGTACGGGTTAACACTCGCGCTGAGGCTCAGCGGGTAGTAGATGTTGCCCTGCGTGTCGACAATGTCGAACGAGTCGGTGGTCGTCTGCGCGTGGTGGGTGTTGTTCTTCGCCCACAGGAAGACCCCGAACCACTCCTCGTCCGTCGTCGGCGGTGCAGTCCCCGCCGGCAGCCCCTGGAGGTACCCCTTGTCCTCGACGCTGAACGGATTCAGCTCACGCGAGATCTGGACCTGGTAGGTGAGCTGGCCCGCGCGGACGTAGAACGCTTCGCTGTCGCCAACTGTGGAGATGCCGCCGCGCGCCCCGCAGGCGCTGAGAATCGCGGCCAGCGGCAGCACGCACAGCAGGATTAGGGGCCGACGAGCTCTCACGGCCGCGGAAGTCTAATGACTGACGCCGCGCCAGACGCCCAGGCTGGCTCAGACGCCTGCGACCGATGCGCGCCGGCCTCGGCCGCGCCCTTCCTCGAGGATCATCCGCAACCGCCGCATCGACTTCGCCGCCTGCCGGCGGCTCCAAGCGCGACCGCCGAACGCCTCCATCAGCTTGTCCGACAGCATCACCGGCACGGTCTCCAGCGAGTACTCGACCTTGGTCGTGTCCCCCGGTCCCGGCGTCAGGCTGTAGGTGCCGAGCATCCGGATCCGGTTGTACTTGCCGCCGCGGCCCTTTTCGACGATCCGGTAGGGCGGCTGCATCTCTGCGAACGTGAAGTCGGCCCACGCGAAGCGGCTGAGTGGCGCCTTGATCCGGAACCGCGCGCCGGCCCCCGCCCCGTATGGATCGATTCGCGTCAGGTGCCAATCGACCAGGTAGTGATCCGTGAACTCGGCGTGGTTCGCGATGTCCGCGAGGTACTCGTAAACCAGCTCGCGCGGCTTCGAGATCGTGGTCGAGACGGTGATCGTGTCCACTGCGCGCGGAAGTCTACGTCGGGACCGCGGCGGCGGTCAGATCGCCGGCCCGGCTACGCGGCGGCGGAGCGCTGATCGATGATCCGCATCGTGTGCCCGAACTCGGGCCCATGCACGATCCGGGAAGCGAGCGGGCGCTCGCCGTTGAGCGCCCGGCACAGCTCGCAGCGCACGTTGCCAGACCCATATACGTAGACGCGCTCCCCGATCAGCGGCGTGCGCCGGCAGTGCGCGCAACGCTCGCAACCGGCCGCCAGGGCGTCGACACCGCGCCGCAGAAGGGCGAGCTCGAGCTCCCGTTCGTCGGTGACGGAGGTCGCCATTGATTGGGGTTTTCGGCATCGGGGTAAACGTTCCTCCGTGGGGGTGCGAGACTTCGATGCGCCTGCCCTGCATTTAGCGGCTCTTTGACCGGAACGTTATGATTGTGTTTGCGAGTCGGAAGGGATTCGCAGGGTCTCGCCCCGTCCAGCAGCGCCCGTCCGTACAAGGAGAAGCCATGAAAGCGTGGATGTCGGGCAATGTCGCGGGGACCGGAACATTTCGATGCACCGAGTGTGATTACCCCGTTTCGCTCGATGCCGTCGACGAATTGCCGACGTGCCCGAGTTGCGGGGGCACAGAGTTCGTCCGCGCTTCGCTGTTCACGACCGCTCAGAACGCCGTTATCGACGTGCCCGAGCAGAGCGACGACCGCGAATGGCTGTCCGAGCTCCGCGAAGGGCTCGACGAGCCGGGTCAGTACCTCGGCTACCGAACCCCGAGCGACGACCTGGTCGTGTTCGCGCTGGCGCGCGAATGGACGCGAATCGGCCGCAGCCTCGCCGCCGACATCCGCTTCGACGACCCGACGGTGTCGCGGCGCCATGCGCTGATCGTGCGCCAGCCGGACGGCCTGCGCGTGCTCGACGACCGAAGCCTGAACGGCGTGTTCGTGAACGGCGAACGGGTTGAGTGGAGCACGCTGGCGGATGGCGACGAGATCGTGATCGGACGCCACCATCTTCACTTCGTCGACGTGCCGGTCGTGTCGGGCATGCGGTCACAGCGCCGGCGGGGCGCTGCGACCGGCTGAGGGCCCGGGCCGCTACCATCGCGGCCTTCCATGACCCATCGGCTCTGCAAGCCCGCCGCGGGACGGCGGGCGACACGGCTCGTGATGTCCGCGATCGCGTGCGCAGCGATCGCGTTGACGGCCCCCTCGATGGCGCTCGCGGGATGCGCTGGCCGCCGGCTGCTGACGTGCAAGGAGAAGCAACAGGTGTTCGCCGACACGCTCGCCTGGACCGACGCGTACGTGCTCGACTTCGAGCTGTTCGAGACGAACACGACATTGCCGCTCTCAAACCCTGCCCTGCGAGGATTCTGGACCTTCGAGGCGAGCACCGCCGCGGCCCGGTCCACGCTCGACTTCGAGCTCGGCGATCAGCTCACGGATAGCAACTTCGAGCAGGTGGCGCCCCCTGCAAAGCTCGCCGCTCCGTCCGTCAAGCCCCACGGCACGGTCACCCGCGGCATGGCGCGCGACCTCAGCCGGCTGATGCTCGCCGAGCAACAGGAGGTGCTGAACCTCGAAGCGCTCGACACGGCCATGAATCGAGCGACATACGCCAGCTTCTTGTCGAGCCGTGCCGATTGGCTGCGCTGGCAGCTGGCGGCAGCCGCCGGCTTCGCACACCATGCGGAGGCCGCGGTCGGCCGGGTGATCTCAGCACAGCGGATCGTGACGCACGACCTGGTCGCGAGAAAGCTCCTGTACGGCGTCGGAAGCGTCGACCTGAAGCTCGCCCAGAGCCGCGTCAAGCACCACGGCTTGGCGCATTCGCTGGTCGCGACGATGACCCATCTCGGCCTGATCCCGGGTGTCATCACGCTGATCCAGAACGGCTTCGTCCACCGGAGCGCGAAAAAGCTCTCGTTCAGCCTCACACAGCTGCTCAGCTCATCGTTCGTGATCGGTGACGAGCGGATGCTGATCACCGCGCTGCGGCATTTCATGGCCCGGACTCCGCGCGCCGGGCGACCCCCATCCTGACCGGTCTATAGTGGCGCCCAGTGATGGCGGCGACGATCGCGGTGCTCTCGCAGAAGGGCGGCACGGGCAAGACGACCGCCGTGCGGACACTGACCGACGTGTTCCGGCGGATCGACCTGAACGTGCTCGCGGTCGACCTCGATCCGCAGGGAAACCTGTCCGACTACCTTGACGTTGACCCGGACGCCTCGCCGACGATCGGCGACGTCCTGGCGGGCCGCGCGACGCCGCAGGAGGCGATCCACGACGGCATCATCCCCGCCAACCTCGGGCTCGCCGAGGCGGAGCTCGTGCTCGGCGGCAAGATGGGCCGCGAGCTGACGCTCAAGCGTGCGCTGAACGAGGTGAGGCGCGGATACGACGTGATCCTGATCGACTGCCCGCCCGCGCTCGGACTGCTGACCGTCAACGCGCTCGTCGCGGCCGACTACGCGCTGCTGTCGGCCGAGGCACAGTACTTCGCGCTGCAGGGCGTCGAGCAGGCGCTCGAGGTGATCGAGCTCGCGCGCGACAGCCTCAACCCGGACCTGCAATGGCTCGGCGTGATGCTGAACATCGCCGACATGCGCACCAAGCACTCGCGCGAGGCGTTCGATTCGCTACGCCAGCACTACGGCGAGAAGCTGTTCGACACCACGATCCGGGCCTCGATCGCCTACGCCGAGTCGGCCGAGCGTGCCCTCTCGATCCTCGACTACCGGCCGGATCTGGCGAGCGACTACCTGAACGTCGCCGACGAGCTGCTGCGCCGGCTCGGCCTGGCCCAGGCGCGCCAGCGGCTAGGCGTGCTGGTCAGCAGCGGCTCGGCAGCGGCCTGACGCACGGGCTGGCTACACCGACCGCTGATACGTCTGAAATGCCCGCGTCGCGAACGCGAGACAGAGCGCCAGCAGCGCCGCCAGGAACGCCGAGCGCGACAGGATCACACCCCAGTCGGGGTTCGTCGAGGTCGCGCCGCGGCCCGCGAGCACGGCCCAGTTGACCGGGTTGAAGTCCGACACGTGCCGGATCCACGCGGGCATCAGGTTCGACTGAAGGAACGTCGCCGACAGAAACGTCAGCGGCAGCGCGATGAACTGCACCGCCCCGATCAGCGCTTCTTCTTGGCGCATGATCAGCGCGAACCCGTTCGATAGCGCGCCGAACGTCGCCCCAAGCAGCGCCGAGACGGCGAACAGCACGAGCACCCCACCGATCCCGCCCGGGAAAGTCGCCCCGTCGAGCAGTGCCAACGCGACGATGATCACCGATTGCAGGACGACCACGATCGCCTCCTTGAGGATCCGTCCAGCGATCAATGCCTGCCGCCGGACGGGCGTCACAAGGAAGCGCGACGTCACGCCCTTCTCGAGGTCGCCGATCAGCGCCATCCCGCTCCACGCAGAGTTGAACAGCGCGGTCATGACGACCACTCCGGGTGCGAGGAACGCAATGTAGGAGTGGCCGTGGAAACCGGGGATCTCGACGACCTTCTTGAACAGCGCACCGAACAGCAGCAACCAGATCACCGGCTGCACGAGCGTCACCGCGACGAACCACGGCTGGCGCCACAGCTCGCGCAGGTGGCGCCCGGTCATGTACATCGTCTGCCTGATCAGCGTCATCACTTCACCTCCGCTTCCGCCGCCTCAAACGTGCGGCCCGTGTACTTCAGATAGACGTCGTCGAGCGACGGGCGCGCGACGCGCACCGACGCAACCCCGATTCCGTGCGCCTCGAGCGCCTGCAGGATGGCCGGCACCGCGCGGCCGCCGTCGTCTGCGCGCGCCCGGAGCGCCCGGCCGTCGAGGTCGACGTCCCTGATGCCCTCGACGTCCGCCAGCGCGCCGTTGAGGGTCCCGCTGCCGGCCGCCAGCTCGACGTGAATCGCGTCGCCGCGGAGCTCGCGCTTGAGCTCCTCCGGCGTGCCCCGCGCGACGATCCTGCCGCGATCGACGATCGCGAGCTGCGCCGCCAGCTGGTCGGCCTCCTCGAGGTAGTGCGTCGTCAGCAGCACGGTCTTCCCGTGCTCGCGCGCCAGCCGGCCGATCTCGAGCCACATCTCCGTTCGGACTTCCGGGTCGAGCCCGGTCGTCGGCTCGTCGAGGAACAGGACCTCGGGGTCGTGCACGAGCGCCATCGCGATGTCCATCCGCCGCTGCATGCCGCCCGAGTACTTCCCGGCGATCCGGTCCGCGTGCTCAGCCAGGCCGAACGTGTCGAACAGCGCGTCGACGCGCCGCTCGAGCGACGGCCCGCGCATCCCGTACATCTGTCCCTGGAGGCGCAGGTTCTCGCGACCTGTTGCGTAGATGTCAACGCTGGAGCCCTGCGCGACCACGCCGATCGCCCGGCGGACCGGGTCCGGCTGCTTCACCACATCGACGCCGACGACGGTCGCACGGCCCGAATCGGGCGTCGCGAGCGTGGTCAGGATCTTCACGACCGTCGACTTGCCGGCGCCGTTCGGACCGAGCAGCCCGAACACGGTCCCGGCCTGGACGCTGAACGTGATTCCGTCCAGAGCCGTGACCCCCTTCGGGTATTTCTTGACCAGACCATCGGTCTGAATCGCCTGCTGCATTTGGTCAGCTACCTCCGCGATAGGATCTCTTATCCGTTCGATATCTTAGTAACTAAGAATCTTTGATGTCAAGAGAACGCTCCGAACTCCTGCAGGAACTGGGCGACGTCGTCCGCGCCAACCAGCGCGCTACGGCCGTCGTCGACGAGCTCGTCGCGGAGCTGATGGGCGTCAACCGGACGGACGGCCGCTGCCTTGACCTGCTCGAGCACGAGGGGCGGATGAGCGCCGGCGACCTCGCACGTGCGAGCGGTCTGACGACGGGCGCGGTCACGGGCGTCATCGACCGTCTCGAGCGCGCCGGCTACGCCCGCCGAGTCGCCGATCCGAGCGATCGGCGGCGGGTGCTCGTCGAACCAACCGACAAGGCCCACGAGATCGGATGGGAGCTGTTCGGTCGGCTCGCCGAGCAGGTCGAGCCGCACCTCGCCCACTACACGGACCGGGACCTCGACCTGATGATCAGGTTCCAGCGCGAGGGGATCGAGTTCCAAGAGGAGCACGCGCAATGGCTGCGCGAGCGGCTTCGGGCGCGAGGCACGAAACGGTGATGGCTCCCCGTGAAAAACGGCGGCAGTGAAGCGGTCGGGTTCAGGGCGCCGCCCGTGGCTGTGGGCTGTTATCAGAAAGTGACAACGCCGGCCAATGCAGCCGTGGCCCGAATCCGGGACCAGACTGAGGTTTCCTCCGCATAGCGTGACTGTTCAGGTGGTTGCGGCTGGGAGGGTCCAGGGGGTGCGGGCGGCGAGGTCGGTGAGGATTGGGGTGATGTGGTGGCCGTGTTTGGTGGCGGTGCTGATGTAGGCGCGGATGGCGAGGAATTGGTGTGCGCCGGTGGTGGTGCGCCAGCAGCCTGAGATTTTCTGTTGGAGCTTGACCATCCGGATGTCGCGTTCGACGAGGTTGTTGTCGAACGCGACTCGGAAGTCGTGGGCGAAGCGCAGTACGTGGTGGCGGTAGCGGTCCAGGCGGGCGTGGAGGTTCGCTGCGGGAGTTTTCGCGATCGGGCCGCGCTTGCCGGTGCGGATCGCTGGTGGCGGGTTCTGGTGGTGCCCGAGCGTGATGATCTGCTGATACGCGGCCTGGTAGGCGGCAAGCTCGAGCGGGGTGAGCTCGTCGTGGCCGTGGGCTTTGGCGTGCTCGACGGTGATGTTGAGCGCTCGTAGGAGTCCGTCCATTTGCCGGGCCCAGGTCTGTTTGCCGGGTTTGTCTTGCTCGATGATGCCGAGCAGTTCGCGGAGGTGGTGGACGTTACAGAGCGCGTGCGTGGCGTCTTGGTAGTGCCGGTAGGGGTGATGCCCGTCGTGGATCGCGACACCTTTGAAGTTCGGGAGCACCCCCGCGTGATCGATCCCTTTCAGACCGCGGCTGTCGTGCAGCGCGAAGCACGTCAAGCGCCAGGTGCTCGCGGCGTGCAGCCATCTGATGCGACCGTCGACCCGCGCGCCGGTCTCATCGAAATGGACTACCTCCGATTCGCGGATCTGGCGGTGGATGTCTGAGAGGAACGGGCCGAGATCCGCCGCTCCCTGGGCTACGAACGCGACCAGCGTGGCGGTCGAGATCCGCACCCCAAACCAGTCATACAGCAGCTCCGCGGCACGCTGATAGGGAAGATGCTGGCGGGCGATCAGATAGATCCCCAACGCCCTGACCCGCGGCCCGTACTGCGCCGGCGCCGACACCCCCGCCGGGAACGCGGCGGTCGTCTGATGCCCACACAAACACCGTCGCGTGTGCGCGCGGTGCTCGCTGCAGCGCAACCGGATCTCGGGCAGCTCGAACACCTGACGGGCGAGATGCCCGACAACCTCGCGATCTGAAAGATCGGCCCGGCAGCCCTCGCACACAGACGGCAGGTGATCGATCACCTCGTCGGGCATCGCGACCTTCTCCAGATTCCCACCCCGATGACCGGGCTGGCCGCCCTGCTTGCGGCCCGACGGGCGCCGCAGACTCTTCGGCGGCGGCTTCGAGAGCCCGTCCGAGGACGGCGGCCGCGACGAGTTCCGCGAGTTCTGCGCCAAACGACGCTTCAGCTCGGCAACCTCCGCCCTGAGCTCCAGCACCTCCGCGCGCAACCCCTCAATCACACCCGCCTGCTCGACCACCAACGCCGCGAGCTGCTCATACGAAGGCCGCGCCAAGGGCACATAACAACGTTCGCGACCAACCCACCACCACCTGCCCCACCTGAACAGTCACGCATAGCGGAGGTTTCTCCCGTCCGTCCGCCAGCGCTCCAGCCCCGACCCGTTTTCACTGCCGCCGTTTTTCACGTGCCGC
Source organism: uncultured Solirubrobacteraceae bacterium (assembly GCA_963712675.1). Classification (GTDB taxonomy): domain Bacteria; phylum Actinomycetota; class Thermoleophilia; order Solirubrobacterales; family Solirubrobacteraceae; genus Palsa-465. The sequence continues at coordinate 284,039 of CAVQJF010000001.1, read as the reverse complement.
CGCCGCGGTCAACGGCTACAGACCGCGGACATCGGCACCCTGCACCTCGAACGGCGCCCGCATCACCCGCGCCCAGCCACCCGCCTCGCGCGTGAGCGCCTCGACCACTCCCCCGGTCTGCTCGTAGTGCGTCCAGACGAGGACGGTCGGGCCGGCGCCGGAGATCGTCGCCCCGAGCGCGCCGAGCTTCGGCGCGCGCTCGAGCAGCTCGGCCGAGCGCGGGTAGAGCCGCGCGCGGTAGGGCTGATGGAGGCGGTCGCGCAGTCCGGCCGCGATCAGGTCCCAATCGGCGCGCGCGAGCCCGAGCATCAGCATCGAGGCGCTCGCGACGTTCGCGACGGCATCGGCAAGCGGAACTTCGGCCGGCAGGGCCGCTCGGGCCTCTCTGGTCCGCACGGGCTCATCGGGGATCACGAGCACGGCCTCCAAACCCATCGGTGGGTCGAAGCGATGGACGCGCGACCCGTCGCAGACGACGACCCCACCCTCGAGCGCCGCCGCCACGTTGTCGGGATGGCCCTCGAGCTCGCCCGCAAGCGTCCGCACGTCGGCGTCGAGCTCGAACATGTGGTCGGCGGCGAGCAGCCCGGCGACGATCGCGGCCGCGCTCGAGCCGAGTCCGCCGGACAACGGGATCTTCGACGCGATCCGGAACTCGAACCCATCGGCGGGGTGCAGCCGCTCGAAGGCGCGGACGACGAGGTTCGAGCGCTCGCGCGAGACGTCGAGCTCCGTGACGACCGCAAACGACCCGGTCTCGACCACCGCGAGCTCCAGATGCAGCGACAGCGCCGCCGCCAGCACGTCGAAGCCCGGCCCGAGATTCGCTGAGGACGCGGGCACACGGACGAGCCGCCGCCGGCCTAAGGTCATTCGAGAACCGCCCGCTCGATCGCGCCGAGCTCGGGATCGCACGCGATGATCGAGCCGGCGTTCTCAAGCGCGGTCTGGGGGTCCTTCAGGCCATGGCCCGTGAGGACGCATACGATCCGCCGCGCATCGCCCGCGCCGTGCGCCAGCAGCCCCGCGACGCTGGCCGCCGAAGCCGGCTCGCAGAACACCCCCTCCTCGGCGGCGAGGAAGCTATACGCCGCCAGGATCTGCTCGTCGGTCACCGCCTTGACCGCTCCGCCCGAGGACGTCATCGCGTCCATCGCGTCCTCCCAGCGCGCCGGGTTCCCGATCCGGATCGCGCTCGCGACCGTCTCCGGATGCTCGACCGGCGCGCCATGCACGAGCGGCGCCGCGCCGGCGGCTTGGAAGCCGAGCATCCGCGGCCGCAGCTCGACCTCCCTGAAGCCGCGCCAGTACGCGGTGATGTTGCCGGCGTTGCCGACCGGGATGGAGAGCGCGTCCAACTCGCCCTCGAGCGCCTCGGCGACCTCGAACGCCGCCGTCTTCTGGCCCTCCATCCGGAACTCGTTGACCGAGTTCACGAGCGACACCGGATGCCGGACCGCGACTTGGCGCACGAGCGCGAGCGCCTCGTCGAAGTTGCCGCGCAGCGCGATCACCCTGGCGCCGTGCATCAGCGCCTGCGCGAGCTTCCCCGTCGCGATCTTGCCCTCCGGGACGATCACCGCGCAGCGCAGACCGGCGCGGGCGGCGTACGCAGCCGCCGACGCCGCGGTGTTGCCGGTCGAAGCGCAGATCACCGCCTCGGCTCCCTCGCGCACCGCCGCCGACACGGCGCAGGTCATGCCTCGATCCTTGAACGAGCCGGTCGGGTTCGATCCCTCGAGCTTCAGCCACACCTCGGCGCCGGCGCGCTCGGACACCCGCGGGGCGAGCACGAGCGGCGTCGAGCCCTCGCCGAGCGAGACGATCGGATCCTCGGGCGCGAACGGGAGCCGCTCGCGGTAGCGCTCGATCAGGCCAGCCATCGGCCCGCAGCATGGCAGAGCGGCCCGGGAGTGGGCCGTCAGTCGGCGCGCGTCAGCTCGAGCTCGATCGCCGCCCGGGTGGCGGCCCAACGCCTGATCAGCCATTCGGACCCGAGCGAGCCGTTGGGCCCGTGATCGCCGTCCATCTGCGCCTGCAGCGCGTCGGCCGCATCCCCGAGCCCGACCGCGCCGATCATGCCGGTGCTGTTCTTGAGCCGGTGGACCGCGTCCGCGAGCTTCGCGCGATCGCCGCCACCAAGCGCCGCGTCGATGCCTTCGACCTCGGTTTCCATCGCGTCGGCGAGACGTCTGAGCACGTCCGACATCTCGCCGCCCGGGAACAGCGATCGCAGTTCGGCGAGCCGGGCCTGGTCGAGCACCTCGGCGATCTGTTGCCCGGGCCGAAGCCAGCGGGCCAGCAGCTCATCGAGAGCCTCTGCGCTGATCGGTTTTGACATGTAGTCGTCCATGCCCGCCGCGAGACACGTCTCACGGTCGCCGACCATCGCGTTCGCCGTCATCGCCACGATCGGGATCCGGGCGCGCTCCTCCGTCGCCTCGCGGCGACGGACCTCACGCGCCGTGTCGTACCCGTCGAGCAGCGGCATGTGGCAATCCATCAGGATCAGGTCGTAGTGCTCGGACTCGAGCCTTTCGAGCACGCTGCGGCCGTTGGTGGCGTTGACGGCATGGTGCCCGCGTTTGATCAGCATCCGCTCGATCAGCATCCAATTGACCTGCTGATCCTCGGCGACGAGGATCCGATGGGCACCGCGCACCTGCGCCGGGCGCTCTGTCCCAGGCGTCCGCCGAGCCATGGCGGGCGCCGGCGCCGTGCGCTCAGGCGCCATTGCCGAAGTGATCGCGTCCAGCAGGCGCGATCGCCGAATCGGCTTGGTCAGATGGCAGCAGATGCCGGCGGTCGGATCGTCGGGCGCAATCTGACCCGAGGAGGTCAGCAGGATCATCGGCGTGCCGCGCAGCACCTCGGAGGCCGTCACACGCTTGGCGAGCTCGAGTCCGCTCTCGGCGGGCATGTTGAAATCGAGCAGCGCGATCGCGTACGGGTCCCCGTCATGTGCGGCTTGCTCGAGTTGGATCAGCGCGTCCTGCGCGTCCACCGCCGTGCCGGGTCGCATCCCCCAGGACTTCGTGTAGGCGTCGAAGATGCGCCGGTTGGTGGCGTTGTCGTCGACCACCAAGACGCGGAGGCCACGGAGCTCGCCCGCGCTCAGGGGCTCCGGCAGGGCGCCCTCAGCGACCGCGAACGGGATCACGCAGTAGAACCTGCTCCCCTTTCCCAGCTCGCTGTCGGCGCCGAGCGTCCCTCCCATCAGCTTCGTCAGCTCCAGCGAGATCGTGAGGCCGAGACCGGTTCCCCCGAACTCGCGCGTGGTGGCCACGTCCGCCTGGGTGAAGGCTTCGAACATGCGCGCGACCCGGTCGGGCGCGATCCCGATGCCCGTATCGCGGATCTCAAAGCGCACGGTGACGCCTTCATCGGTCCGTTGATCGACCGACACGTCGACGACGATCTCGCCCTCGGCGGTGAACTTGACCGCATTCGCCACCAGGTTGGCGAGGATCTGGCTGACTCGCATGCGATCACCGCAAACGACCTGCGGCACGTCGTCGTGCACGAACGACTGCAACTCGAGCCCCTTCGAGACGGCACTAGCCGCGACCATGTCGCAGCTCGCCTCGACCAGCTCGTGCAGGTCGAAGTCCCGCCGCTCGACCTCGAGCCGGCCCGCCTCGATCTTGGCGATGTCAAGAACGTCGTTGATCACCGTCATCAGCGCGTCGCTGGACGACCTCGCCAGCGCGAGATACTCGCGCTGCTCGTCGCTCAGCCGCGTGTCGGACAGCAGGTTCATCATCCCCACGACCCCGTTCAGCGGCGTCCGGATCTCGTGGCTCATGTTCGCGACGAAGTTGGACTTCATCGCCGAGGCCTCGGTCGCCGCAAGCAGGTCTCGCTCGGCGGAGACCAGCAGGCGCCTGCCGAGCAGCAACGCCGCCGCCGCGACCAGCGCGAACGCGATCAAGATCAGCCATGGCAGCCACTTTCGTGGCCCGGAGACGCTCGCGAACAGGGGCCCGTCGGGCGCCGAGAGCACGATCCGCCAGGTGGAGTTTGAGATCAGCGACTCGTCGTAGTAATGGCCCAGACGGCTGCCCGAGGAGTGGCTCAGCGCCTCAACCTGCGCCGGCGCCGTGAAGCGGTAGCCGATCGGCCGCGCGGGGTTGGTCGAGGCGAGCACGGTGTCGTGACCGTCGATCACGTAGTTGTGCGCACCCTTGACGCCCGGAATCTTCTGCAGCTCCCCGGTCAGGAACGGCCCGAGCGTCGCCGGCAGCACACCGGTGAGGAGAATCCGCTTGCCGAAGCTCGTCGGGAACACGACGGCGAGGTTGATCACGCCGGTGCTGCCGTAGGGCAGCACGTTCCCGAGCGCGTACGGATGCCCGGCGCGCACGAGCGCCAGCGCTGCGGACATCGCCAGATCGGCGTCGGCCTGCCGCGTGAACCCCGCGGAGCTCGCCAAGACGCTCCCGGCCGGGTCGAGCAGCGCGACGTATGCGTTCTGCTGCTGGTAGCGGTGCATCGTCCGCGCCGTCACCACGCGAGCGCCGTATCGGAGCGAATCCTGCGAGGTCTGCTGCTGGACGGTCTGGAACAGGCTGCCGATCAGCGCGGCGGCGAGCACCGAGCGCTCGTGCACGCGGGCTTCGACGTCGGCTTTGGACTTCGCCTGCGTGTTCGTCAGCGCGAACGCGAACACCGCCAGCAAGGCGAGGATCACGAGTCCGCCGATCATCAAGACGACCGTCGCGCCCCGACGCTTCAGTAAATCCACCCGTTTTCGGGAGTTCACAACCGGGACAGCTTACGCTCGCCGGGCCCTTTTTCCCACAAACCGGGCAGCCGCCTCCCCGGTCGCGACGAACAGTTCGGTGCAGTCATCGATCAGCTGCTCGCGGTTCCCTTCGAAGCCGCCGTCGAGCCACGCGGCGAACGCTTCCGCGAGCCCGCCGACGAGCACCAGCGAGCTGAGGTCGATCAGCCGGTCGGTCGCGTCGGGCACGCCGTAGAACGCGCGTCCCTGCGTCGCGACCAGCGCCGCGAACCCACGCATCGTCTCGCGGCGGCGGCGCGCGAGCGCCTCGGAGCCCATCGCCTCCGCGAACAGCACGCGGCCCTTCCGCGGATCGTCGGTCAGCGTGGCGACGCCGGCCGCGATCGCGGCGCGAGCGGTCGCGCGTGCGTCTCCGGGTGGCGGCGTGACCGCAGCCAAGATCGCGCCGGCGAGCTCTCCGGTCACGTCGTCGAACACCGCCAGCAGCAGCGCGTCGAGGTCGTCGAAGCTCTCGTAGAAGTACCGGGGCGTGAGCCTCGCCTGCGCACAGACGGCCCTCACGGTGGTCGCCGGCCAGCCTTCGGTCCCGAGCAGCTCAAGCCCCGCCTCGAGCAACCGCGCGCGCCTACCGGCGCGCCGTTCGGGCGCGGCCACGCCGCCATACAAACCTGTCGCCGCGCGCCTCATCTTGTGCCCCATGATATCGTCTGATAACACGTGTTTGCAGATTCCGCAGAAGGTTATTTCCCGCGCGGGAGCTCGCTGCTCCGTCAGGTCCACGAGGAACGCGTGGTCGGGTTGTTCTTCGGCCAGCGGGCGCTCTGCATCGGCGCGCTCGCGCCGCTCAACTACGTCGGCACGAGCGAGCACACGGCCGCCAAGCTGACCCCGTTCAAGCGCCTGGTGCACACCGGCAACGCGTTCGAGAAGATCTTCTTCGGCTCGCGCGCGGAGGCCGACAAGGTGCTCGCGTACGTCAGCCGAATGCACGATCGTGTCAACGGCGCACTTCCCGAGGACGCCGGCGTCACCCCGGCCGGGACGCCCTATTCGGCGCGCGATCCCGAGCTGATGCTGTGGACCGTCGCGGTGATCGCCGACTCGGCCCAGTGCTTCTACGAGCTGTTCGTCCGCCGCCTCTCCGAACTCGAGCGCGAGCACCTGTGGCAGGACTACATCCGCTTCGCCGAGCTGTTCGGGATGCCGCGCGACACCGCCCCGCAGAGCTATCCGGAGTTCCGCCGCTACTGGCGCACGACGCTCGCAGGCGATCGGATGTTCCTGACCGACGAAGCTCGCTATGTCGGGTACGCGACCGCCTTCGAGATCCCGCTCCCGCGCCGCAACCAGCCCGGTAAGCGCGTCCATGACCTGATCATGCTCGGCAGCCTGCCGCCCCGCGTTCGTCAGATGTACGGCCTGGCCTACACCGAGCGACAGGCGACCGCGTTCCGCGCCGCGGTCGCCACCGTGCGGGCCGGGCGTCGCGTGATGCCCGGCCCACTGGCCCGCGGGTACAACACACGCTCGTTCGAGCTCGTCGCCAAGACCGAGCGCAAGCGGGTCGCGCGCGGCGAGCCGACGCCCCAGATCCTCGCCGACGGGCCAGCCGGCCCCGGGATCGACGTGCTACAACGGGCGGCGTGAGCGAGCTGGGCAGCTTCCGCGCCGCGGTCGAGAGCAAGGACTTCTCGCGGGTGCAGGAGACGCTCGCACCCGACGTCCACTTCCGCAGCCCGGTCGTGTTCGCGCCCTACGACGGCCGCGACGCCGTCGGAGCGCTGCTCAGCCTCGTCGGCGACGTGCTCGGGCCCGAGCTCTCCTACCAGTGGCAGGTCCGCGACGGCGACCGCGAGGTGCTCTGCTTCAGGAGCGTCGTCGGCGGCCGCGAGATCGAGGGCGTCGATCTGCTCCGCTACAACGAGGACGGGCTCGTCGCCGAGCTGGTTGTGATGATGCGGCCGCTGTCCGCGCTGCACGCGATGCGCGACGCGATGGGCGAAAAGCTCGCCGCGCTCGGCCAGCAGTCGTCCTAGGCGACGTCGAGCACGACCTTGCCGGTCGCCTCGCGGCGGTCGATCGCATTGAGCGCGTCGGCGGCCCGCTCGAGCGGGAACCGGGCGCCCACGATCGGGCGGACGAAGCCGTCGTCGATCATCTTCGAGAGCTCGGCGCCGATCTCGCGCGTCACCTCGGGCTTCGAGATCACCGAAGCGCCCCAGCCGGCGCCGATCACCTCGGTGTTGTTGAGCAGCAGGCGGTTGACCTTGACCTCGGGGATCGAGCCGCCCGTGAACCCGACGACGACCACACGGCCGCCCTCGGCGAGCGAGCGGAGGCTGTCGGTGAAGCGGTCGCCGCCGACGGGGTCGAGCACCATGTCGACGCCGCGGCCACCGGTCAGCTCCTTCGCCTCGTCCTTCCAGGGGCCGTCCGAGCGGACGACATCGTCGGCGCCGGCCTGGCGCGCGACCTCCGCCTTGGCGTCGGATGAGACGACTGCGATAGGTCGTGCGCCGAGCGCCTTCGCGACTTGGATGCACGCCGTCCCGACGCCGCCGGCGGCGCCGTGGATCAGCACCGTCTCGCCCGCCTCGAGCCGCCCGCGGAGCTTCATCGAGAAGACCGCGGTGTGGTAGTTGAGGATCAAAGAGGCACCCTGCGCGAAGTCGAGCGCGTCGGTCAGCGGGTGGCAGAAGTACTCGGGGGCGACCACGACCTCGGCGAATCCGCCGAGCATGCAGAACGCCGCAACGCGGTCGCCCGGCGACACGCCCGCGCCGTCGGGCGCCGAGCGGACGACGCCCCCGACCTCGGCGCCGGGCACGAACGGCAGCGGCGGCTTGACCTGGTATTCGCCCCGGGTCTGGAGCACCTCGGGGAACGAGACGCCGGCCGCATGCACGTCGACGATCACGCCGCTCCCGGGGGTCAGCATGTGCGACGGCTCGGGCTCTGGGATGTCGACGAGCTTCAGCGCCGTGTCAGGCCCGGTGAGTTCGACGATCTGGATCGCACGCATAGCTCGGCGCGGACCCTATCCAAACTCTTCTTCGAGCACCCTGATCGCCCGCGGCGGCGCCCGCATCTCGTCGAGCGCCGCGATCTCGCCCATCGCGCCGGCGAACCGCGACTCGAGCACCGGGTGGACGACCATCACCAACCGGGCCTGGTCCCGCAGCCCTTTCTGCACGACCGACTTGACCGACACGTCGTGGCGCGCCAGCACGGCCGCGACGTTCGCGAGCACCCCCGGCTCGTCGGCGACCTCGAGATGGAGGTAAAAGGCCGAGCTGACGTCCTGCACGATCTCCAGCCGCTCATAGGTCGCGGGCGTCGAGGCCGGTGGGATCATCGCGCTGATCACGTCCCCGAGCACGGCGCTGGCGGTCTGAAACCCTCCCGCGCCGGGGCCCGACATCGTGATCTCGGTGATCTCCTCGGACTCGACCGTGACCGCGTTGAAGGGGCCGTTGACGGACGCCAGCGGATGGTGCGGGTAGAGGAAGGCCGGGTGCACGCGGACCGACAGCCCGCCGTCGATCCGCTCCGCGGTGCCGATCAGCTTCAGCCCGAGCCCGAGCTCGCGCGCGTACTCGAGGTCGTCGGGCTGGATCTGCTCGATCCCCTCGTAGCGGACCTGGTCGATGTGGACCGGGGTGTCAAACGCGAGCCGCGCCAGGATCGCCATCTTCGCGGCCGCGTCGCGGCCGTCGACGTCCTCTGAGGGGTCGGCCTCCGCGTACCCCAGTCGCTGCGCCTCGGCGAGCGCCAGGGCGAACGTGGTACCCGTCGAGGCCATCTCACTGAGGATGAAGTTCGTCGTTCCGTTGACGATCCCGTGGACGCGGTCGATCGTCGCGCCCGCGAGTGACTCCTGGAGCACGCGGATGACGGGCACGACGCCCGCCACCGAGCCCTCGAAGCGCAGCTGCACCCCCTCCGTTCGCGCGATCTCCCACAGCTCCTCGCCGTGGTGGGAGAGGAGCTGCTTGTTGGCGGTCACCACGTGTCTCTGCGCGCGCATCGCGCGGATGACGTACTCGCGCGCGGGCTCGATCCCGCCGATCAGCTCGACGATCAGGTCCGAGCCTTCGAGCAGCTCGTCGAACGAGCCGCGCGAGCGCGTCACCACGCCCGACAGCGTCGGCCTCAGCCCGGTGGTCCGGGCGATCCGATCGGCGTGGCGCGACAGCAGCGCCGCAAACGCCGCGCCGACCGTCCCGTGCCCGAGCAGGCCGACCCGGAACTCAGTCGAGGTCACGGGCCGCCAGATCCTCGTAGGTCTCGCGCCGCACGACGACCCGCGCCTCGCCGTCGCGGCAGAAGATCACGGGCGGCCGCGGGACCCCGTTGTAGTTGTTCGCGAGCGCGTGGCAGTAGGCACCGGTCGCGGGCGTGACGAGCACGTCGCCGCGCGCCGGCTCGGGAAGCATCGCGTCGCGCACGATCACGTCGCCCGATTCGCAGTGCTTGCCGGCGACGTGACAGCGCTCGGTTCCAGCGGTCAGCGGGCGGTCGGCCAGCGCGACCTCGTATGGCGAGCCGTACAGCATCGGCCGCAGGTTGTCCGACATCCCGCCGTCCACGGCGACCCACGTGGAAACGTTGCGCTTGACCGTCTCGACGGTGTACAGCGTCACCGTCGAGTTCGCGACCAATGCGCGCCCGGGCTCGAGCAGCAACCGCACCCCGGGACCCAGATGCTCGTGCGCGGCCCCGACGACGGCGTCGACGTACGCCGCCACCGACGGTGGGCTCTGGCCGGCGGTGTATGCGACTCCGAGCCCGCCGCCGAAGTTGTAGACGCCGAACGAGCCGAGCCCCGCGATCGCCCGCACGGCCTCGCGGAACGGCTCCAGCGTCAGCAGCTGCGAGCCGATGTGAAAGTGAAGGCCGACCAGCTTCAGGTGCGGCGTCTGACCGGTGCGCGCGATCGCCTCCGGCGTTGCGGCGATCGAGAAACCGAACTTCGAGTCAGCCTGGCCGGTTGAGATCGCCGCGTGCGTTTCGCCGGCGACGTCCGGCGTGATCCGGATCAGAACCTCCTGGACTTTCCCGGCGCCGGCGGCCACCCGCTCCAGCGCGTCGAGGTCGTCAAGCGAATCGAGCACGACGTGGCCGACTCCGGCGGCGAGCGCTTCGCCCAGCTCCGCATCGGACTTCGCGTTGCCATGCAGGTAGATCCGGCCGGGATCGAACCCCGCTCGCAGCGCGAGCGCAAGCTCGCCCCCGGACGCCACATCGCAGCTCAGCCCTTCCTCGGCGAGCACGCGGTAGACGGCCGTGCACGGGAATGCCTTCGACGCGAACAGCACGTCGTTGTCTGCGTGCGCCGCGGTCAGCGCGTCGACGAACGAGCGCGCCCGGGCGCGGAGATCGTCCTCGGCGACGACGTATGCCGGCGTCCCGAACTCCCGCGCGAGCTCGATCGTGTCGCAGCCGCCGACCTCGAGCCGGCCGTGCTCGTTGACGCGCGACCCGAGCGGGTAGGCGGGCGACAGCTGGGCCGTGGTCGCGCTCATCGCCGCGATCATGCCAAGGAATGCGATCATCGGCCCGGTGCGGCGTCTGCGAACTATCAACGCCACCCTCCCGGCCGAGCTCGACCGTCACGATGGCATCGCGTACTCGATCTGGCTCCCGCGTGAGCAGACCCCGATCCTCGGCGGCGTTGTGATCCTCCACGGCGCCGGGTCCTGCAAGGAGAGCCACTACGACTACGCGCGCGCCCTGCTCCCCGTCGGGTTCGCTTCGATCGCGTTCGATCAGCGCGGCCACGGCGACAGCGACGGCCCGCTCGACGATCGAGCGCTCGACGACGTGGGGTCGATGGCCGAGCTGTTGCGTGCGCGCTCGGGCGCGCCCGAGATGCCGATCGCGCTGCGCGGCTCGAGCATGGGCGGATACCTGGCGATCGCCGCCGCCTCGGAGGTCGGCGCGCGTGCCGTGGTCGCGATCTGTCCCGCCAGCGCCGGCGGCTTGCGCCGCTCGCTATCGACCGGCCAGCACCGCTTCGACGCCGACGTCGAGGCGCTCGACGAGCTGCTCGCCGAGCACGAGCTCGACGACGTCATCGACGCGCTCGAGATCCCGGTGCTGATCCTCCACGCCGAGGGCGACGAGGTGGTGCCGGTCCAGATCTCGCGGGAGCTGGCCGGCCGTCTGCACACACCCGGCAGTCGGTTGATCGAAGTCCCGGGCGGCCACCACCGCTCCGTCCAGCACGACGGCGAGCTCCAGGCGGTCAGCATCCGTTTCCTGGAGCACGCGCTCGGCACGCGCTGAGGAGCCGGCTGGCCGCGCCCGCCTAGTGCGGGTGCCCGAGCGCGCCAAGCAAGCCGCTGACCGCTTGGCCGGCGCCACTGACGACCTTGCCAACGGCCCCGGTCGTTCCGCCGACGACGCCCCCGACGGCGGTCCCGGTCTTGCTGACCACGCCGGCAAGGGTCGGGCTCACGCCGGAAAGCTTGCTGGCGACCGCGCTGGTCAGACCGCTGACGGTCGACCCGAGCGTCTTGCCGGCCGACGCGACCGTGTTCCCGACCGCCCCGGTCGCATTCTGCACGGCCGTCGACAGGGTGCTGGTCGCGGCCGACGTCGTGCACGACGTTCCGCACCCGCCCGTCGTCGTCACGGGGGTCGATCCGGTGGGCGAGGCCGTCGACGGCGCAGCCGCAACCGCGCCCGTGCGCGTCCGCGTCATCTTCACCCGCCCCGACGAACCGTTGGTCCGGCCTGACGCGCCGCCGTTACGAGCGGCCGTCCCCGACGCGGACGCACCGGAGGCGCTCGAGCTCACGGCCGCGACGTTCGCCGCCAAGAGTCGCTCGACGCGCGAGCCTGTCCCATGGTGGGCCCGGCTGACGACCACCGCCGCCGGCGTCGCCCCGGCGCCGACCTGCGGCCAGCCGCGAAACGCCACCACCGCGCTCGCAAGGACGAACACCATCGCCGCCCCGGCGAGCAACGAGCCCGCGGTGCCAAACCCTGCGATGTATGCCCGGGAGGCGCGCACCTCAGGGGCTTAATCGGCAGCTGCGAGAAAACCTTTAGCACTTTTTCGGCAGGTCGCTCCGGGGCCCGGGCGCACCGGATCCGTGGGACTTCCGTGTGAGGTTAGGCGGCCACCTTTGTGGCCCCGGAAAAACAGCGCTGTGAACAAGGGACCAGGGTTGGGTCGTGCCCGAGGCGCTCATCCGCAACTAGGACAGAGTTTCTGTCCCATCTGGGCAGAATCTCTACATCGTGGGCCTCTCACGAAGCACCGGATTCGCGTAGAACCGTTGTTATGGGCCGGACGCAGCTCGTTCCTCGAACCTGGATGAGTTTCCGCACTCATTTCGTCGAAACTCATCCACAGCGCAGCCGGTGCAATGCTGTCTCCCTCAACCACGGTTTTCATGGAATCCGGTGCGGTCGCGGAGCCAAGTTCCCCCTTCACTGCCGCCTTTTCAGGGCCACGAAGGTGGCCGTCGAACGTCACGCGGACAGCCCGGTCAGGCGGTTGCGACGGCGGCGCCGCGCCGCCCGCCACCGCCGGGCCCGTCACCGACCCCGATCCCCCCGCGGCGCCGCAAGAGCTGGATCCAGACCAACCCGACGATCATCAGGACGATGCTCTCGAGCTGCGGGGCCGTCAGGTCCAGGACGACCTTGTGGTTGCGGCGGATGAACTCGATCAGCAGCCGCTCGGTGCCCGACAGCAGCAGGTAGAAGGCGAACAGGGCGCCCGGCCGGAAGTGGTCGCGCATCCGCCACAGCCACCACGCGACCAGCCCCATCAGCACAGTCTCGTAGATCGGTGTAGGCAGGACGGTGACTCCGGGTGGCGTCGGGACGGTGCCGTGCGGATAGCTCATCGAGGTCGGAAGCGTGGAGCGGATGCCGTAATCGCCGTCGCCTGAGACCTGGCAGCCGATCCGGCCGATCGCGTAGCCCATCGCTAGCGGGACGCAGGCGAGGTCGAGCAGCCCCAATGTGAAGATCCCGCGCCACTTCGCCCAACCGCACACGGCAAGCGCACCCCCGATCACACCGCCGTACCAGACGAGCCCCGAGCCCGAGAACAGGCTGCCCAGGAGGTCATGTTTGACGAGGCTGTAGTTCTGGACGACGTAGTAGACGCGCGATCCGACGAGCCCGCCGACGAGCGCCGCAAACGCCATCTCGTAGGCGTAGTCGACCGGCTTGCCGAGTTCTCGCAGCCGCCGCACGAGGATCGCGCCGGCCGCCAGGAAGCCGCACGCGAACACGATCCCGAAGCTCTTCAGCGACAATCCCAGGATGTGGATCTCTGGCTTCACGCGTCCAGAGTCTTAGCAAACCCTTCAGCGACCGCCCCGGCGCCTTTCTAACATACGGTGGGACCATGGCTCGCTCAACCTCATTTGGCCGCGATCGCGGCCTGCAGACACGGATGGTGCTGACGCTGTTCCTGCTCGGCCTCGTCTACGCGATCCTGATCGGCGTGCTGTTCGCCGCCGGCGCGGGCGCGGTGACGATCGCCGTGATCGCGGGCGTTCTGTTCCTGATCCAGTTCTTCACCTCGGACAAGATCGCGCTCGCTTCGATGGGCGCGCACGTGGTCCAGCCGGGCGACGGCCCCGAGGCGCGCCGGCTTCACGGCGCGATCGACCGCCTCTGCATCCAGGCGAACCTGCCCAAGCCGCGCGTCGCGATCGCGAACACGCCGATGCCCAACGCGTTCGCGGTCGGCCGCTCACCGAAGACCGCGACGGTCTGCGCCACGTCGGGCATCCTCGATTTGCTTAACGACTCCGAGCTGGACGCCGTCCTCGGGCACGAGCTGACCCACGTCCAGAACCGCGACGTGATGGTGATGACGATCGCCAGCTTCTTCGCCTCGATCGCGTCGTTCATAGTGCAGATGGGGTTCTGGTTCGGCGGCATGTTCGACGACAACGAGGAGGGCGGCGGGATCAGCGCGCTCGCCGTGATCGCGATCTCGGCGGTCGTGTACGTGATCTCGTTCATCCTGCTGCAGGCGCTGTCGCGCTACCGCGAGTTCGCCGCCGACCGCGGCTCGGCGATCATCACCGGCCGCCCGAGCTCGCTGATCATGGCGCTGCGCAAGATCGACGGGCAGATGAACGTGATTCCGCAGCGCGATCTGCGGGCGGCATCGGGCGAGATGGCCGCGTTCTACATCTTCCCGCCGAAGGTCAAGCAGACGGCGGCGAGCCTGTTCGCCACCCACCCGCCGCTCGACGCGCGGATCAAGGCGCTCCAGCGGTTCGAGGCGCAGCTGCAGGGCGCGGCGTAAGCCGGCGAATGGGCTTTCTCGACGTAATCACGGGCAGGCGCAAGCTCGCGGGTCCTGCCCCGGACCGGCTGTTCGCGATCAGCACCGCGTACGTGACGCTCGAGACCGGCCTCTCGATCACGACTCGTGGCACCGCCGCGATCGTGTTCCAGCCGCTGGCCACGGCCGACTTCAACTCGATCGTCAAGGACATGGAGGAGGTCGTCCGCGCCACCGCCGCCGACAGCGCCACCACGGTCGAGTGCAAGGACGACAGCTACGGGTTCCGCTGGTTCGTCCTCAGGGGAAACGACTTCGACGACCTCGTAGTCGGGATCAACGCGGTCAGCAGCGCGCTCGAGACGGGCGGCTACGGCGATCGCGTCCTGTGCGCGGTGTTCGCCTTCAGCGACGAGCGCAAGCGAGCGCTGTACTGGATCTACAACTACAAGCGCGGCTTTTTCTACCCGTTCGTGCCGGCCGGCGGCGTCGAGCAGCGCGATGGCGAGCACGAGCTGCAGCTGCAGGCGCAGCTGAGCAAGGACCTGCCGATCGAGCCCGAGCTCGCACGCTGGTTCCCCCTCTGGGGCATCCCGATCTAATCGCGGCCGGTCGCGTTAGGGCAGCACGCCGAACGGATGCCCTGGCGTCGCGAGGTACGGCCCGAGCCGGAACACGTTCGCCAGCGGCCGCAGTGCGTGAGCCTGCTCGAGATCGCGCACGCCCGTGCCGAGCAGGCCCCGCTCGGTCTGAATCCGCGCCATCACGAGCCAGTGGGCGTAGTTGGTCGGCTCGTGGAGGATCGCTTGGCGCTCATCATCGGCGGCCTGGGGCAGCAGGCCGGCAGTCTCCTCGACGAGCGCGCGCTGCTCCCACGCGCTCGCCGACCACGGCTCCGCGCTGACCGCGTCGCGTGCCCACGACAGCGCGAGGGCGGTGTTGCCGGCCCGCGCGGCGGCCTGGCTGTGCCGGAGCTCCACGGTCGAGACCAATCCGGGGATCTGAACGGCGCCGATCACGGCAGCGGCGATCGCCAGCACCGCGCGCAACCATCTCGGAGGCGACCAGCGGCCTCCGGAGAGCCGCACGGCACCGGCCGCGACCCCCGCGAGCGCGAGCACGGTGACGGCCGTCGATTGCCACATCCAGTCTACGCTCGCGTGCCACAGGTAGACCATCAGCGCGGCCGCCAGCGCTGCTGCCGCGCCCGCGCTCGCGCTGCGTCGCGCTCGCCGGCGCACGGCGAGCGCCACCGATAAGGCCGCAAGGGCGACGGCGACGATCAGGACGAGCCCCGGAGCGCCGAGCTCGGCGAGGTTCTCGAGCCACAGGTTGTGCGTGTTGCGCGTGTACTCGCCGTCGGTGCCGTGCTTGTTCCACCACAGGGCCCACGTGCCGGCTCCCGTGCCGTTGAACGGATGCGCCTCCCAAGCCTTCAGCGCCGACTTCCAGAGCGGATAGCGACTGCCGGCGAGCGTGTCGAGCCGTCCGGTCGGGTCGGTCGTCTGGACGACCGGGGTGCGCGTGAACGACTTCCAAGCACGGTGCGCATAGTGCGCCCCAACCGCCGCCGCGGGCACCAAGGCGATTACGGCGACCGCTATCGCGACCCGGCGCGGCGCGCGCCCGAGACGCCACCGATCGACCCCGCAGACGCTCGTCAGCAAGGCCGTCGCGGCGCACATCACGGCCGCGATCGCGAGCGCCCCCAAGACCGTCGCTGCGCCCTTCGTGCCAGTGGCATGGGCGATCTCCGGCGCGCCGCGCACCGCGATGATCGCGATCCCCGTACCGGCGGCGGCGACCAGCCCGTGAATCGTGGCGGTGAAGCGGTGGCGGCTGAAAGCGACGACCGCGATCGCCGCGATCGCGATGCCGCCGATCCCCGCCCGCGAGTAGCTCAAGTACACGGCCACGCCCGCAAATGGCACGACCGCGAGCGCGACCGCACGGCGGATCCGGTTTCCGTCGTGCGCGCTCCAGGCGACGCCGAGCGCGGTCGACATCGCCGCCCAAGCGGCGACCGCGTTCCAATATCCGAACGGATAGCTGAGGCGATCGGTTCCGAGCGTCGCGGCGAGGTTGTCGCTCGGGAACACCGATGGCGCGAGCCGGCCGCCGACCGCGAGTACGCACACGACCATCGCGCCGAAGCCGAGCCCGAGCGCCCCCGCGCGCCAGGTTCTCCGGTCGAGCACGCAGCCGACGAGCGCGACCACACCGAGATACGAGACCGTCCGCGCGAGCTCTTCGCTCGTCAACTCTGAGCTCTGGCTCCAACTGAGGCTCAGCGCCGTCCATGCCGCGTAGCCGAGCAGCGCGCCAAGCAGCACGAGCAACTCGCGTGAGGGCCTTGTGCGCGGGAGGAGCCGGAGCGCGATCCCGATCGCGAGCACCCACCAGATCACCAAGCCGTGCTCGGCGAACACGACGTTGTCGTATGAGCCGCTACCGCGCAGCGCGTACACGAGCACGAGTCCGACGCCGCCAGCAAACGCGAGCGAGTCGCCCAGCCCCAGCCCCAGCCCCAGCCGTCCCCTGCCGACCGCGGGCCGCGCCGCGCCCCCGCCGGCGGGCTCTCCGTGCACCTGCTCCGCTACGGGGGGGTGATTGGCTAGCATCGTGCGCGACCCGGTATGGCCACCGTGCGCAGGTCCCGCAACTTCATTCTCCTCCTACTACTCGGTCGTGGCACTGCTCGCCGCGTCGCCGGCGCTCGCGCTGACGGCACGCCACCGCTCGCTCGGCGCTTGCGGCGCCCCCGCGGGCAGCGCGATCAACGAGTACTGCGACGCGATCCCGAGTGCGACGGGCGGCACCGTCGTGCACGTCGGGAGCCCGTCGGTCGCGACCACACTGCCCCATCCGATCGCGCGCGCGATCGGTACGGGCCCGACCGCCGGCCGGAAGTTGCTGACGATCCCGGCCGCGGGCAAGCCGCACAAAAAGCCGCACAAACGGAAGGTCCGGATCTCGTCGCTCACCGGGCCGGCGACGAATATCTGGTCGCTGTCGCTCATGCTGATCCTGATCCTCGCGGCGATCGCGCTCGGATTGCTGGCGATCGCCATCGAGCGCAGGCGGCGACGCACGCCCCCAGCTGCCTGAGCGCCCGCACTCTCCCTCCGCCTCCTTGCACCCGTTCCACCTCCGATACATGTTGTCAAGCTGTACGGCACCAGCGCAAGCGGCGGCGTCCCGATGAGCGCGCGGCTTGACGGTCGCCGGGTACTCGTGACCGGGGGCTCGCTCGGGATCGGACTCGCGGTGTCCGAGCAACTGGCTCGCAGCGGCGCCGAGGTGCTGATCGCAGCGCGCGGTGCGCACGCGATCGACGCAGCGCTCGCGAGCCTCGACGGGGATCGGCACCATGGGTTCGTGCTCGACGTCTCCGACGAGGACGGATGGCGCACGACGTTCGAGTCGATCGACGCCGGCGGACCGCTCCATGGGCTCGTCACCGCCGCCGGAGAGCTCGGGCCGATCGGCGAGCTCGACCAGATCTCCGCGGCCGCGTTTTCCAGGACCATCGCCGTCAACGTGCTCGGCACGATGCTCGCGCTGGCCTACTCGTTGCCGAGGCTGCGAGCCTCCGGTGGCCGGGCGGTCACGTTCTCGGGCGGCGGCGCGACCTCGCCGCTGCCACGCTACGACGCTTACGCGGCGTCGAAGGCCGCCGTTGTCCGGTTGACGGAGAACGTCGCCGCGAGCGCCGGCGTCCCGATCAACAGCGTCGCGCCGGGGTTCGTCGCGACGCGGATCCACGACGGAACGCTCAGCGCCGGCGCGGACGCCGCCGGCGCCGCCTACTACGAGCGGACGCAGGCGCAGCTGCAGGATGGTGGCTTTCCGGCCTCCGAAGCTGCAGAACTCGTCTGCTTCCTGCTCTCGGATGGGGCCGACGGGATCAGCGGACGGCTGCTGAGCGCGCAGTGGGACCGGTGGCGCGATGCCGACTTTCAAGCCCAGCTCCGGGCGCAGCCGGCGCTCGGGACGTTGCGACGGATCGACGATCAGTTCTTCTCGGCCACAGAACCGGCGGTCTCAGAGGCATGAGCACCACCCTGGCGGCACTGCTCCGCGCACGCGACCGGGATGCGCTGAGCGGCTTCTACGACGCGCGCGCGGGCTACGTGCGCGCGTATTGCGCCTCCGTCTGTCCGCCCGAGGATGTCGATGGCGCGACGCTCGCGGCGTTTGTCGAGTTCCTCGCCCGGACGTCGGGCACCGGTAGCGACGATGATCTCGATCTGCTGCTCGTGAAGGCGACCCGCAGCTCGGCGGCCGGCCACATCACGGTGCACTCGAGTTCGGCTGTCTGCCGCGCGATGCCCGAGGTTCTGGCCGCGCGGGCAAACGGCGAACACGAGCGCGGGGAGCAGGCGTTCGCGGCCCACCTCGACGAGTGCGCAACGTGCAGGGAGACCGCGACGCGGCTGCTCGACGCCGAGCAGAGCCTGAAGGGAGAACCGCAAGGCGGAGCCGCAGCGGACGTCAAGGAGAGATGGCTCGAGATCGCGGCGGGCGCGGAGGAGGCGTAGCGCGGCCGACCGCGTATCCTGCCGCGCGATGCCGATAGCAATCGTCACAGGGTCGGGGGGCCTGATCGGGTCCGAGTCCGCGAGCCACCTGATCGAGCGTGGCTACGACGTGATCGGGATCGAGAACGACATGCGCGCCGTCTTCTTCGGGCCGTCGGCGTCGACCGCGCATACCTCGCAGCGGCTCTCAGAGCAGTACGGCAGCTCGTTTCGCTCGCTCGACCTCGATATCCGAGATCGCGACGGCGTCGAGCGTGTATTCACGGAGGCGGGAAGCGCGCTCGAGCTGATCATCCACACCGCCGCGCAGCCGTCGCACGACTGGGCGGCGTCCGACCCGCACACCGACTTCAGCGTCAACGCCGTCGGGACGCTCAACCTGCTGCAGGCCGCCCGCGAGCACGCGCCGAGCGCGCCGTTCATCTTCTGCTCGACCAACAAGGTCTACGGCGACCTGCCGAACCACCTCCCGCTCGAGGTCGTCGGCGAGCGGCTCGAGCTGCCGAGCGACCATCGCTACTACAAGGGGATCGACACGACGATGTCGATCGATTCATCCACCCACTCCCTGTTCGGGGTTTCCAAAGCGGCGGCCGACCTGCTCGTCCAGGAGTACGGCCGCTACTTCGATATGCCGACGGTGTGCTTCCGGGGCGGCTGCCTGACCGGCCCTAACCACGCCGGCGCGCGGCTGCACGGCTTCCTCTCCTACCTGATGCGCTGCACGATCACGGGCGACCCGTACACGGTCTACGGCTATGACGGGCTCCAGGTGCGCGACAACATCCACTCGGCGGACCTCGTGGCGGCGTTCGAGGCCTTCCAGGCCGCGCCCCGCGCGGCGGCCGTCTACAACATCGGCGGCGGCCGGCAGAGCAACTGCTCGATGCTCGAGGCGATCACCGCCTGCGAGCGGATCGCCGGCCGCGAGCTCGAGTGGACGCTCGCGGACGACAACCGGATCGGCGATCACCGCTGGTGGATCAGCGACCTGGAGCCGTTCAAGCACGATTACCCGGACTGGGACATCCGCTACGGCGTCGAGCAGATCCTGGTCGAGATCCACGACCAGAACGTCGAGCTCTGGACCGCGGCAGCGACGCCGGGGTGAGCCCTCCGCCCGGCGGCCTCAGGCGCCCGGAGCTTCCGGGCGCGGTTCTGCTCGACCGCGATGGCGTCCTGACCGAGCCCGTGCCCGACCCGCTGACCGGCACGCTCGAATCTCCGCTGCACCCGGCGGACGTGCGGCTCGTCCCCAGCGCGGCGCTGGCCGCCGGGAAGCTCGTCGCCCGCGGGATCCCGGTCGTCGTGGTCTCGAACCAGCCCTCGGCCGCCAAGGGGAACGTCGCCCTCGAAGAACTGCTCGCGGTCCACGAGCGGGCCGTCGAGCTGCTCGCCGCCGAAGGCGTCACGCTGGACGGCTGGGAGTACTGCTTTCACCATCCCGACGGCGTGGTCCCCGAGCTGACCGCGGAGTGCGACTGTCGCAAGCCCTCCCCCGGTCTGCTGCTGCGCGCGCTCGAGACGCTCGGAGTCCCGGCCGGCGAGGCCTGGATGGTCGGCGACGCCGATCGTGACGTGCTGGCGGGCAAGCGCGCCGGAACCAAGACGGCCTTGATCGAGCACCCGGGGAGCGCGCACCGGCGCGAGGAGCCTGGCGAAGATGGACGCCCCGACGCGCGGGCCGGGAGCCTGGAGGAGTTCGTCGCCTCGCTACTCGCAACCGCCGCCACGGGCTGAACAGGCCGCGTACGATGTCATCCGTGTCAGGCGCTCGATTGATGTTGAGCCTGCGTGGGGGCGTGACGGTGTTGGTCGCGGTGATCGCCGCCGCGCTCTCAACGGCGCCGGCGCGCGCGCAGGCAACATCGTTCCAAATCGGGCTCCAGGACAGCAGCTTCTTCCAACCGGCGGCCGTGCCGGGAGATCTGAACGCATTGCATGCGGTCGGCGGCTCGTGGGTCAGGCAGCTGCTCCGGTGGTCGCTCGTCGCCCCCACCGGGGCGAAGAAGCCGGCCGGGTTCAACGCCTCGGACCCCGCCGATCCGCACTACCACTGGGGCGCTGTCGACGCACTCGTTCGCACGGCGGCGGCAAACCACGTGAAGCTGATCCTGACGCTGCTATCGGCGCCGGCCTGGGCGGAAGGGCCTGGGAGCCCGTCTTCGGATCCCTCGGTCGGCCCCGGGGCGTGGGATCCGAGCCCGTCCGAGTTCGGCGCCTTCGCGCACGCCGTCGCGCTCCGCTACAGCGGCCAGTTCGCCGACCCGCTGAACCCGGGGACCGATCTGCCGGCCGTCAACGACTGGGAGATCTGGAACGAGGAGAACCTGCCGCCCGCGCTCGCCGCACCGGACCTCGTCGGCGAGTACCGCTCGCTGCTGAACGCCGGCTACGACGCGATCAAGGCCGTCTCCCCCAGCAACGTCGTGATCGCCGGCGGGCTCGCGCCGGATTCGCCGAACCCGCCGCGCTCGATGTCGCCGATGACGTTCGCGGAACAGCTGCTGTGCCTAGCGCCCGGCCGCCGGGGTACGTTCCGCGCGGCGGGGGCGTGCCCGGTACGAGCCGAATTCGACGTGCTCGGCTTCCACCCGTACACGCTCGGCGCGACCCCGACCGCGCACGCCGCGAACCCCAACAACCTGCTGATCGCCGACACCGGCCGGCTCGTCCGGCTCGTGCGCACGGCCGACCGACTACACACGATCCTGCCGGGTACGCCACATCAGTTGTGGGCGACCGAGTGGAGCTGGTTCACGAATCCGCCGCAATCGACGTTCGGAGTTCCCGACCGGACCGCCGCCCGGTACGTCGACTACTCGATGTGGCTGCTGTGGCACAACAACATCCCACTGGTGATCTGGTTCCAGATCCAGGACCCCCCGAACCAGAGCGGCGTCAGCGAGCAGTTCATCCCGGGCGGCGGTCTGTACGCGAGCTCCGGCCGCCCGAAGCTGATGATGCGGGCCTTCTCGTTCCCGATGATCGCGTCCGTCAGCCATCGGCGAGCGTACGTCTGGGGGCGGGTGCCGGTCTCACACCAGGTGCGCGTCTACGTGCAGCGCGCCGTCCACGGCGGCTGGCGCACGATCGCGAGCGCGCGCACGCAGGCCGACGGCGTGTTCGTCGTCCGAGCCCGCGCGCGCGGGAACGCGCTGTACCGCGCATACGTCAAGGGCGGCCCGGTGAGCTTGGGTTACAACTCCCGGCCGATCCCAGCGCAAAGCACCAGCGGGATGTGAGCCGCCCACCCGTACCGTAGAGTTCCGGGCGCGAGGAACCGACAAGGAGAGTTTTGAGTGCTCGACTCGATTCGGACGAAGATTTTTGCCGACGGCGCCGACCTTGAGACGATCGCGCGTCTCGCCGGCGACCCAGTCGTCAGCGGCTTCACGACGAACCCGACGTTGATGTCAAAGGCCGGCGTGACCGACTACGGTGAGTTCGCGCGCCAGGTGCTGGCGGCGATCGGCTCAAAGCCCGTCTCGTTCGAGGTGTTCGCCGACGACACGGAGGAGATCCGCCGACAGGCCACCAAGATCACCGCCTGGGGCGACAACGTGTACGTCAAGGTTCCCGTAACGACCACCGATGGTGAGTCGACCGCGCCGCTCGTGCGCGAGCTGTCCGAGTCCGGGGTCAAGTTGAACGTGACCGGGCTGTTCACGACCGCCCAGGTGGAGATGATCGCCGAAGCGCTCCGCGACGGGGCGCCGAGCTGCATCTCGGTGTTCGCGGGCCGGATCGCCGACGCCGGGATCGACCCGATCGAGATCATGGCCCGCTCGGTCGAGCTCATCGAGGCGACCGCGGAGCGGGCCGAGCTGATCTGGGCGAGCCCGCGCGAGGTGCTGAACGTGGTCCAGGCGAGCAACGTCGGCTGTCACATCATCACCGTCACGCCCGATCTGCTCGCCAAGCTGTCCTCGCTCGGCAAGGACCTCGACCGATTCTCGCTCGAGACCGTGCAGATGTTCCGCCGCGACGCGATCGCCAGCGGCTTCGATCTGTAACCCGCTTTGAGGCGCGCTTTGATCACCGGCGGGGCCGGGTTCATCGGCTCGACGCTCGCCGACCGGCTCGTCGCCGACGGCGTTGAGGTGGTGGTCTACGACAACCTTTCGACCGGCCGGCCAGAGTTCATCGCGTCGCTGCTCGAACACCCGACTGCATCGTTCATCGAAGCCGACGTACTGGACGGCGACCGGCTGACGAGCGCGCTCAGTGGCTGCGACACGGTCTTCCATCTGGCGGCGAACGCCGACGTGCGCGACGGGCTGAAGCAGCCGCTCAGGGACCTTGAGCAGAACACGATCGCGACCTCGACGGTGCTCGAGGCGATGCGCGCCGCCGGCGTCAAGCGGATCGCCTTCTCCTCCACCGGTTCGGTGTACGGCGAGCCCGAGGTGTTCCCGACCCCCGAGGACGCGCCGTTCCCGCTCCAGACCTCGCTGTACGCCGCCTCGAAGCTCGCCGGCGAGGGTCTGATCGGGGCCTACTGCCACGGCTACGGATTCACCGGGGTCGTGTACAGGTTCGTGTCGATCCTCGGCGAGCGCTACACCCACGGCCACGTGTACGACTTCTTCGCCAAGCTGCAGGCGGATCCGGCGCGCCTCCACGTGCTCGGCGACGGCAAGCAGGAGAAGTCCTACTTGTACGCCCAGGATTGCGTCTCGGCGATCCTATGCGGCCTGCAGGCCGTCGCCGAGAAGCCCGGGCTCAGCGTGTATAACCTCGGCACCGATGAGACCGTAATCGTCGATCAGTCGATAGCGATCATCACCCGCGAGCTCGGGCTCTCGCCGACGATCGAATACGCCGGCGGCACGCGGGGATGGGCCGGCGACTCGCCGTTGATCCATCTCGACTGTTCCCGGATCAGGGCGCTCGGCTGGGCGCCAACGCTGACGATCGAGCAGGGGATCGTGCGCACGCTCAGATGGCTCGAGGCGAACCCGGCCGTGTTCGAGCCGCGCGTCTCGGTATGACGGCCAACCCGGGATGAGCATGATCTCGACCCGCGCGCCGCTGCGGCTGTCGCTCGGCGGTGGCGGCACCGACCTGCCCTCGTACTACCGCGAGCACGGCGGCTTTCTCGTCGCCGGGGCGATCGACAAATACGTGTACATGCTCACCCACACCGTCTTTCAGCGCAGCTACCGGATGAAGTACTCCGAGCTCGAGGAGGTCGAGAGTCCCGCCGAGATCCGCCATCCGATCCTGCGCGAGGCGATCACCCGTCACTGGCGCGGAAACCCGATCGAGATCGCATCGATCGCGGACGTGCCGGCGGGCACCGGTCTCGGCTCCTCGGGGGCCTACACGGTCTGCCTGCTGAAGGCGCTCGCGCTCGGCCAGCACCTGTCGACGACGCCGGGCGCGCTGGCCGAAGACGCATGCGAGATCGAGATCGACATCCTCGGCGAGCCGGTCGGAAAGCAGGACCAGTACGTCGCGGCCCATGGCGGCATCTGCGCCTACACGTTCGCGCCCGACGGCACCGTCGACGTGCGCCCGTTGCGCCTGTCCGACCGCACGCGCGACGCGCTGTCGGACAACTTCCTGCTGTTCTACACCGGCGAGGTGCGCTCGGCGTCGGCGATCCTGTCCGACCAGACCAAGCGCACCGAGGCCGGCGACGCGGCGATGACCGACAACCTGCACCGGACCAAGGAACTCGGCCTCGAAAGTTGCGAGCTGCTCGAGGCTGGTGAGGTCGAGCGCTACGCCAAGATGATGCACGAGCATTGGGAGACCAAGCGCCGCCGCTCGCCAGGGATGTCGAACGAGCGGATCGACCGGCTGTACGCGCTCGCGCTCGAGTCGGGCGTGGTCGGCGGCAAGCTCGTCGGCGCCGGCGGCGGCGGGTTTCTGCTCGTCTACTCCGAGCGTCCGAACACGACCCGCGAGGCGATGGCCGGCGCGGGCGCGCAAGAGCTGCGATTCGAATTCGAGTTCCAGGGCTGCGTGGGCTCGGAGTTCCGGTGAGCTCGTCGGATGTGCGCGCGCTGCGCGTGGGGATCATCGGCGCCGGCCTGATCGGCTTCAAGCGCGCCCGCGCGCTCGGCGGCGACGTGCTGGTCGGCGCCTTCGACGTCGATCCCGAGGCGACCGCACGGCTCGCCGCGACCTCGCACGGCGCCGTGGCCTGCGACTCGGCCGAGCAGCTGCTCGCGCTGGCACCCGACGTGGTCGTCGTCGCCGTCCCGCACAACCTCCTGGCCGGGTACTCGGTCGACGCGCTCCGGGCCGGGGCTCACGTGCTGGTCGAGAAGCCCGCCGGGATCGGCGTCTCGGACGTCCAGCGTGTCGCGGACGCCGCCGCCGAGGCAAAACGGCGCGTCAAGGTCGGCTTCAACCACCGCTTCCACCCGGCGATCGCGCGCGCGGTCACCGAGGCCCGCTCGGGCCGTTTCGGTGACGTGATGTTCGCCCGCGCTCGCTACGGCCACGGCGGTCGGCTCGGATACGACGCGGAGTGGCGGATGCGCCCCGAGCTATCGGGCGGCGGCGAGCTGATCGATCAGGGGATGCACCTGCTCGACGTCTTCCACTGGCTGCTCGGGCCCCTGCCGCTGCACTCGGCGCTGCTGCGGACCCAGTTTTGGGACGCGGTTGTCGAGGACAACGCGGTGCTCGTGCTCGGCGCCGACGGCCCGCGCGACGCGCCTTGGGCCACCTGCCACGTCACCTGGACCGAGTGGAAGAACATGTTCTCGCTCGAGGTCTACTGCCGCACCGGGAAGCTCCAGGTCGACGGCCTCCAGGGCTCGTACGGGCCGCCGCGGCTGACGATCTACACGATGTCCCCGGAACTGGGTCCACCGGCGGTGGAGACGATCGAGTACGACCCCGCGGACGCCTCCTGGGACGCCGAGTGGAAGCACCTCCGCGAGGCCGTGATCGCCGGCGACGGGCGTCCGCTGCTCGGCGATCTGGAGTCTGCCGCGTACGCGTGGGGCTGCGTCGAGGACGCTCAGCGCCGAGCCGGCTACCGGCCAGCGCCCGGATGAGCGAACCGCTGGCACCGTTCTGCATCCTCGCGGGCGGCCTCGCGACGCGTCTCGGCCAGCACGCCCAGCGCCAGCCGAAGGCGCTGATGGAGGTCGCCGGGCGGCCCTTCGCGCATCACCAGCTCGAGCTCCTGCGCGAGCACGGCGCGCGCCGGATCGTGCTCTGCGTCGGGCACCTCGGCGAGCAGGTCGAGCAAGCCATCGGCGACGGCGCCGAGCTCGGGCTGGACGTCAGCTACGCCTACGACGGCCCGACGCCGGTCGGCACCGCCGGCGCCGTCCGCGGCGCGCTGGCGCAGCTCGGGGAGCGCTTCTTCGTGCTGTACGGCGACACGTTCCTGCGGATCGACTACGCCGGCGTGCAGGCGGCGTTCGACGCCAGCGGGCTGCCGGCGCTGATGACCGTCCTGCGCAACGAGGGGCGCTGGGACGTGAGCAACACGGTCTTCCGGGACGGCTTGGTCGTCGCCTACGACAAGCGCAACCAGACCCCCGAGATGAGGTGGATCGACTACGGGCTCGCGATGCTGTCACCGCCCGCGCTCGCCCAAGCCGCGCCCGAGGCCTCCGATCTCGCCGACGTCTACAGCGAGCTTGCCCGCACGGGCCAGCTCGCCGGGTACGAGGCGAGCGAGCGGTTCTACGAGATCGGGACGCCGGACGCGCTCGCCGAGACCGACGCGTTCCTGCGCGAACGACAACGCCGCGGGCCGCCCTCGGGGTGATCCTGCACCCGTCGGGCGGCGCCGCGGCGCCGTTCTCAGCGTCTGATCAGTAGCTGAATCCGGCTAGCAGGCACCCGGGCCGGCGATCGAGCCGTTCTCGAGTGCGCTGCCGGGCAGCGCAGTCACGTTCTGCCAGTTGGCGATGTAGCCGAGCGACGTGCTCACGCACTGTCCGGTGCTCGTCTTCGTCGTAGACGCCTCCGAGCCGAGCAGGCGCAGGTGAGCCTTGCCAAGCGTCAACGCCACCGCCGCACTACTGGCGTTGTTGGTCATCCCGGTGTGCGTCGTGTTCGAGAACAGCAGGCCGATGCACGCGCCGGCGGCCTCGGTGCCCTTCGGGCACAGGGCGTGGTTGAGCGTGTCGAGGATCGTGCCCGCGACCGCGAGGGCACCGCCGTTGACGCCGTTGCCGCTCTTGGACAGGAGGTCGAGACCCGCGACCTGCAGGATCGTCTCCTGGGCGCCCGCGTTGGTTGTATCGGACTTGTTCAGGACGAGCACGCCCTGCAGGGCCAGTGGCGATCCGGTCGCCGACCCTGGCGTGGTACCCGCGTTGTCGATCCCACCGGTTCCCGCCGCCAATGACGCCGCCGGGGTGATCAGCGCAGCGCCCGCGAATGCGAGCGCGATCGCGCACGTTCGTACAAACCTCAAAGCTGCCTCCATTCCGCCCGTAGAGATTCCGCCGGCGTCTTCCTGGACCGAACGCCGGCGGTTGCCTGGATGACGGAAAAGCTATCTCCAGTCGACCGGAATCCGGCGTTCCGGAACGAGCTTGCACCGGTTTTCAGCCTTTAGGTGCCTTCAAAGTTGCGGGAAGCTGCCTACACTTCGGGCGTGCGCAGAGTTCGGGTGCCGCCGGCCGCGACGCTCCTGGCCGCGGTCCTCGCCGTTGCTGCGCTCGTCGCCGTGGTCGCGGCTTCTGCGCTGGCCACGCCGGGGGCGCTCGACCCGACGCTCGGACGCCGCGGGATGGTCGCCGAGCCTTATGGCACTTTGGCGGCGGCGGTCGCCGGCGCGGTGCAGCGCTACGGCCGGATCGTGACGGTCGGCGCAGCCAAGCTCTCGAACAAACACTACGAGCTCGTCTCGACCCGGATGCTTCCCGACGGGCGCCTCGACCCCACCTACGGCAACAACGGCTGGGTCGTGCTGAGCCTCGGCGGCACGGGCGGGGGCAACGCGCTCACGATCCTCCGCAACGGCGAGATCCTGATCGGCGGCGCCGGTCGCAGCGCGGCGAACCAGCCGCTCGCGTTCGCGGCCGTCCTGCTGCATCCGAACGGGCAGCTCGACAAGTCCTTCGGCGATCAGGGAGTCGCGACGGTCCCGATCGGAGCGGCCGCGATCGCGAACGCGATCGCCGTCCAGCCGGACGGGAAGATCCTGCTCGGTGGGACCGCCGACGTCTCCCATGACCGGTTCGCGGTCGCCAGGCTGAACGCCAACGGCTCGATCGATAGCTCGTTCGGCAGCGGCGGCGTGACCACGTTCAGCCAGGACGGCGCCGCCTGGGGTATGGGCCTGCGGCCAGACGGCTCGATCGTGCTCGCCGGCGAGGTCAGCCCCTCGGGGGGTGGCCTGCTCGACCTGTTGAGCGGTATCGGGTTCGGCGGGCTCGGCGCCCGGCTGGCGAACGGCCAGCAGTACATGGCCGCCGCGGTGCTGCCGAGCGGCAAGCCCGACCCGAGCTTCGGCCACAACGGCGTGGTCCAGCTCGCGATCGGCGAGAAGGCGCTCTGCACAGCGGTCGCGGTGCAGCCGGACGGCAAGGTCGTGCTCGCCGGCAGCGCGTTCACCCACACCGGCATCAGCGCGACCGTGAGGCTGATGCCAGACGGCTCGCCCGACTCGAGCTTCGGCGTCTCGGGGATCTCCGAGCAGCCGCTGTACAACCCCGTCAACGCGGTCGCGCTGCAACCCGACGGGAAGGTCGTGGTGGCCGCCACGGGTCCGACCGTGATCCGTCTCGACACGGACGGCGTGCCGGACCCGACGTTCGCCGACGACGGCATCGACCGGATCGGCCAGGGTGCCGGCAACGCGGCCAACGGTGTCACGATCGACGACGCGACCGGGGACATCGTGCTGTCGGGCGCGGCGACGCTGTCGAAGCGGATCGAGCTGTCGGTCGTCCTGGTGCGGGGGAGCTAGTGGCCGTGGCTGTCGCGTCGACGGCGCGAACGCCACTCAACGTCGTCGACCAACTCATCTTCTACCTCGATCGGCTGCCGGATCCCTGGAGTGTCCATTGTGAGGTGCGCGTACCCGGCCGGCTCGATGACGCCCGCGTCGCGGTCGCGGCGTCGGAGGCGACCCGACTCCATCCGCTTGCCCGCGCCCGCCTGGCGGGCTTCACACGGCGCGACCGGCGCTTGTTCTGGGAGATAGCCGATCGTGTCGACTCCGTCCCACTGACGGTCGTCGACTGTCCCGACGACGAGGCGCTGTGCGAGGCCCGATCGCGGCTGCTGAGCCGCCGAGTCGACCTGAGCGCTGCGCCACCGTTCGCGCTGCTGCTCGCGCACGGTCCGGAGGGCGATTCGCTGATCCTCAATCTCAATCACGTTGCCGGCGACGGCATCAGCAGCTACAGGTTGATGGCGTCGATAGCTCGCGCATACGTCAAGGCGGACGATCCAACTCCCGATCTCGAACCGTTCGCACTGCGCGATTTGCGCGAGCACATCGGTCGGCGGTCCCCGGCCGGTGGCGTTCGGCGCGAGCGCGAGCGCCCAGCGGGACGCCCCGCACGCGTGAGCATCGACGGCGGCCGCCCGGGCGTCGCCGGGTTCGGGTTCCACCTGATCCGCCTCGAGCGGGCGCAGACGGCGCAGCTGACCGCCAGGCGAAACCCGCCCGCGAGCACCAACGACCTCCTGATCGCGTCGCTGGCGGTCGCGATCCGCCGCTTCAACGACGATCGCGGCGTCGACCCGCTCCACATTGCGATCGCGACGCCGGTGAACCTGCGTCCCCCGGACTGGCCGCACGAGATCGTCTCGAATATCTTCTCCTCGGCGTCGGTGCCGGTTCTGGCCCACCAGCAGTCTGAGGTGACCAGGGCTCAGCTCGCGGTCGCCGAGCGCACGCGGGTCCTCAAGCAGCGGCGCCAGCAGGGAGGCATCATCGACTGGCCGCTGGGCGACGGGATCTGGCCGGTCGGGATCCTGCAGCTGGCGACCCGGATGCTCCGCGGGCCAACCGCCAGGAGCGCCGATACGGCCGTCCTGTCGAACTTGGGTCGGCTTCCCGCACAACTCGATTTCGGCGCCGATGCCGGCACCGCGACCGAACTGTGGTTCTCGCCGCCCGGGAGGATGCCCCTCGGACTGGCCGTCGGTGCGGCAATCATCGACGACGAGATCTTCCTGACGATCCGCTATTGCAAGGCACAGTTCGACGCGTCCGGCGCAGCCGCGTTCGCCCACACCTGGCGCGAAGTACTCCTTGATGTGTGAAGCATCGCGACCGCTGTCGCCATCACCCGCCCGCTCAGCCGGCGGGCGCAGATCCGATCAGGTGGCCGCGAGCAGGAACTTGAACTCCTCTTGCGCGGCCTGTTGCTTGGCGATCAGATCGACGCCCGTGCGGCTGACCGGCGCGCCGACGCCCGTGTGGACGAACGAGGCGGATCCTGGGGGCAGCACGATCAGCTTGGTGGAAGGGTCGGCGCGCGCCATCTCATGGCCTTGGGACACTGGCACGAGCGGGTCGTTCTGCGCGTACACGAGCAGCAGCTTGGCCTTGATCGAGGAGGCCAGTAGCGCCGGGCTGTACTGCGCGAGGTGAGCGGCCCCGAACGCGTGCTCGGCGATCTTGTAACCGGCTGCCCCGCCGTGCTGGGTCTTCAGCACCGGCAGGTTGGTCGGCCCGGCCAAGCCGACCACGCAGGCCAGATCTGGGAACTTGACCGCGAGCATCAGCGCGATGTGCGCCCCGGCCGAGACGCCGAACGCGCAGATCGGCAGATGCCCAACGCGCTTGCGCGCATCGCGGTAGAGCTGCTCGACGTCCGCAACGCCCTGCGCCCCGGCGCGGTAATCGACCGACATCGTCTCGAAGCCAAACCTCTGGAAGATCGGCGCAGTCGCCTCCGTGCCCTTCAGGGCGTTTGGGTTGAGCCCGCTCCAGCCACCACCGTGGATCAGTATCACCAGCGCCCGCGGCGCCGTGCCATCAAGCGGCTGACCGTAGACCGCCGTCGGCTGGCCCGATCCGCCAAGCGTCGACGGGCCCGGTCCGCCGATCGTAGTCACAGGCTGGATGCCCTGCCCGCAGCCGGCGAGCACCAGCGCGCCAAAAGCCCCCAGCGCCGCGAGAGCGCCGAGCGGTCGGCGAGCAGCGCTAGCCGACAGCAGCTTCCTCGGCCGGGGCCTTGTCGGGTCCGTAACCGTATGCGTAGCCGTAGTAGCCGCCAACGTTGCGCTGCAGGTCGGTGAGCACCAGCCCTCCCAACCGCTGCGGGAGCCGCTGCAGCGCCGCGCGCGCCGCGCGCGCCTGCTCGGCCGTCGTGCGTCCCATCCGGACGCAGAACACGATCGCGTCGACGAACGCCACCAGCTCTGAGGTCTCCGCGACCGCGAGCAGCGGCGCGCTGTCGATCACGACCAGGTCGTAGACCTGCTTGACCTCGTTGATCACGTCGGCGAAGCGCTGTGAGCCGAGCGCATCGCCGGAGAACCCTTCGACGTTCCCGGCGGTGATGCAGGTCAGCTTCGAAACGCGGCCGTTGCCCGTGCCGTTCGTGGCGGCGCCCGCGGTGTGGTCGGCGAACGGATACACCTGGAGCACCTTGTCGGGCGACAGGCCTTCGGTCAGGTAATCGGCAACCCCCGGGCCCTTCGCCAGGCCGAGTCGCTTCGCGTGCGCGGGCCGATGCGTATCGGCTTCGATCAGCAGCGTGTTGAGTCCGGCCGCTGCGCTCGACAGCGCCAGGCCCATCGCGACCGTCGTCTTGCCCTCTTCGGAGATGGCGCTCGTCACGAGCACCGCTCGCGGCGGCGTCCCGCGGTCAGGCGAGAGGAACCGTACGTTGGTCCGCATCATCCGGAACGCTGCGAGGCTGGGGGCGTTCTTGTCGCTCGCGTCCGGAGCCTTGCCGAGGCACCCCTGCTCGAGCACCCCGACGACCGGCATGCCGAGCAGCGACCCGGTCTCGTCCGGACGCCGGAGCCGGCGGTCGAAGGACTCCAGGAACCACGTCAGCAGCAGGCCGAGCAACAATCCCACGACCAGGCCGAGGATGATGTTCAGGATCAGGTGCGGGCCATTCGGGCCGGAGGGGACGGTGGCGAGCGACTCCACCTGGGCGACGTTGACGACCTTGCTGAACGTCTGCAGACGGCCCGCTGTCTGGGCGTCCGTCTGTGCCTGCGCCTGCGCACTCTCGAAAGCCTGGAGCGTGGCCCCCGTCAGCTGCGTGATCTTGAGTCCCTTGAAGGGGCCGAGCAGGCTGGTCGCCGCTTGCGTTTCCTCGGCAGCGAGCCGCGCATACTCGACCTGAAGCGCGCTGTTGGAGATGTCCGAGACCGCATTTGCAACGGCGTTCGTGAACTGGGCAGCGCCGACGGCGGTGTTCGCCGTCCCGCTCACCAGCACGAAGTTCGACTGCGCGTCGGTCGAGGTCGAGATGTTGTTGGCGATGTCGCTGAGGCTGGCCGTCAGATGCAGCTCCGCCTTGACCCGCTGCAGCACCTCGGGCCGCGTGATCGTCTGCTCGAGCTGGGCCGAGGTCACCGTCGGGAGCTGCTGCGTCGTCTGGAGCAGTCCGGCCAGGCCGGCGTTCTGAGCTGGAGGCTGCGCGTTGAGCGCAGCCGTCGCTGTGTACGAGCCGCCCGAAAGGAAGGCCAGCGCAGCCGCGGCCAGGGCCGCGACCAGCATCACGCCGAGGATTACGAACTTACGGCGGCGCAGCGCGAACAGGTAGTCGCGCATCGTCGCGTGGTGGCGCTCTTCGTTCATATCGTCCGTGTCTCGAGTGGTTCCCCCGTACATTGCTGCGCCGACACCACCCTGGGACGTGGCTCGTGCAACGGTGGAAAAGGTAGCAGCGATCGGGGTCGGAGGCGACGCCCCGCAGCGAATTGAACCGGTTGCCCGAGAGTCACCGGCACGCGGGCGTCTATATCCTCGCGCGCCGTGCCGCCGCGTCAGCCATTCCTCGATCGGGACTTCTACTCGGACCCGCGCCGCCGGGCGCGCTCAGGCGTCGTCAGGGCGCTGCGCAAGCCGACGCGCCGCCTCGGGTTCGACCTCGAGGTACGGACCTTCTACAGCCCGATCCCCGACCTCTCGATGCTCGGCGACGACGTCTTCTCGCACCGCTCCTCGCTGCCGGGGATCGAGCTCGACCTCGATTCCCAGCTCGCCTACATCGAGCGCGAGCTCGGCGAGTTCGTCGGCGAGTTCTCACCGCCCCGCAGCCCGACCGCGGATCGAACTGAGTTCTTCCTCGACAACGGCCTGTTCCAGTCCGGCGACGCCGAGCTGCTGTACGCGGTCATCCGCCGCCACCGTCCGCGAACGGTGCTCGAGCTCGGTGCCGGGTTCTCGACCCTGGTCGCCGCGGCCGCCGTGCGCGCGAACCGCGCGCACGGCCACGAGACGCGGCTCATCTCGTGCGACCCGTACGCATCGCGTCAGACCGCCGCCACCGTCGACGGGCTCGCCGAGCTGCGATCGGTCGCGGCCGAGCGGATCGACGAGGCCGAGTTCGGCGCGCTCGGCGACGGGGACGTGCTGTTCATTGACAGCTCGCACACCGTCCGTGTCGGCGGCGACGTCGTTCACCTGTTGTGCGAGGTCGTCCCGCGCCTGGCACCCGGCGTGCTCGTGCACGTGCACGACGTCTATCTGCCCTACCAATATCCGCGCGAGTGGTTCGAACAGCTCCACTGGTACTGGGCGGAGCAGTACCTGTTGCAGGCGCTGCTGGTAGATAACCCGCGCCTGCAGGTGCTGATCGCCGCGCACGCACTATGGCGCGAGCGCCGCGACGGCTTGACGCACTTGATCCCGACGATCGGTACGCGCCACTCGCCACTGTCGTTCTGGATCCGGACGCAGTGAGCGTGACCGCCGTCGCTCTGACCCACCTGGAGCGGCTCGAGGCGGAGACCATCCACATCATGCGCGAGGTCGTCGCCGAAGCCGAGCGACCGGTGATGCTCTACTCGATCGGCAAGGACAGCTCGGTGATGCTGGACCTGGCGCTGCGCGCGTTCCATCCCGCCAAGCCGCCGTTCCCGTTGCTGCACGTCGACACGCTGTGGAAGTTCCGCGAGATGTACTCGTTCCGCGACCGGATCGCGCGCGAGCTCGGCGTCGAGTTGCTCGTGCACGTCAACCCCGAAGGCCGCGCGATGAACATCAATCCGTTCGACTCAGGGTCCGAGCTGCACACGCACGTGATGAAGACCGAGGCCCTGAAGCAGGCGCTCGACGAGCACCGCTTCGACGCCGCGTTCGGCGGCGCGCGGCGCGACGAGGAGCGCTCGCGCGCGAAGGAGCGCATCTTCTCGGTCCGCAGTGCCCAGCACACCTGGGACCCGAAGCGCCAGCGCCCCGAGCTGTGGCACACCTACAACGCCCGCACTCGCAACGGCGAATCGCTCCGCGTGTTCCCGCTCTCGAACTGGACCGAGCTCGATGTGTGGCTGTACATCCACGTCCACCAGATCCCGGTCGTGCCGCTCTACTTCGCCGCCGAGCGGCCCGTCGTCGACCGCGATGGGACGCTGATCATGGTCGACGACGACCGCATGCCGTTGCAGCCTGGCGAGACGCCGGCGTTGAAGCGCGTCCGCTTCCGAACGCTCGGCTGCTACCCGCTGACCGGCGCGATCGAGAGCGACGCCGACTCGCTCGAGGAGATCATCCGCGAGATGATCGCCGCCACCCACTCAGAGCGCCAGGGCCGCGTGATCGACCACGACACCAGCGCCTCGATGGAGAAGAAGAAGCAGGAGGGCTACTTCTAGGCGGGCGGGTCGCGGTGCGTACGCGTCGCGTCCTTGGCGCGCTGGGGACAGCTTCGTGGCGAGACAAACGGCGCGGTGAAAAGGGCAGTAAGGCAAGGCCTACGACGCACCTGATTCCATGAAAAGCGTGGTTGGTGGGTGCGCCGAAGCGGTCGGGAGACGAAACCGAAGTTTCCACCGGATAGCGGCGGAAACCTCAGTCGCAACTCCGGGGCATACCGAGGTTGAATCCGGCTGACAGCCATCCGTGAGACCGGCCACAAATGGGCGCTCTGGCGCCCATCCGTGGCCGGCTTGCCAATCGGATTCGGTGAGGCCGGCCACAAAAGGGCGCTCTGGCGCCCATTCGTGGCCGGGCTCCCAGTCGGACCCAATCCGGGCGCTCATGCCGCGGCACGCTTTTACGCGACGGCCTCAATAGCGGCAAGAACTTCGGTCGCAACGGCGCCGAGGGCCGAATCACGGCAGCCCTGGCCCGTTGCCCCCCTGTCATTGCGCCGTTTGTCTCGCCACGAAGTTGTCCCCAGCGCGACACGGACGCCGACCAAACCGACCGCGCTAGCCCCTCTCTAAACGAACCCCTCCCCCTCGAGCCGCTCGATCACGAACCGGGCCGCGTCGACGGCGCTCCGCGAGGTCGTGTCGATCCGGATCTCGGGCCGGTCGGGCGGCTCGTATGGCGAGTCGATCCCGGTGAAGTTCTGCAGCTCGCCGCGGCGGGCCTTCTTGTAGAGGCCCTTCGGGTCGCGGTCCTCGGCGACGGCGAGCGGCGTGTCGATGAACACCTCGAAGAACTCGCCGGGCTCAAAGAGGGCGCGGGCCATCATCCGCTCGGCGCGGAATGGCGAGATGAACGAGATGAGCACGATCAGGCCGGCGTCGACCATCAGCCGCGCCACCTCCGCGACCCGCCGGATGTTCTCGACGCGATCCGCGGAGGTGAAGCCGAGGTCGGCGTTCAGCCCGTGGCGCACGTTGTCGCCGTCGAGCAGGTAGGTGTGGTGGCCGCGGCGGTGGAGCTCTGACTCGATCAGGTTCGCGATCGTCGACTTGCCGGCACCGGACAGGCCGGTGAGCCACAGCGCCACCGGACGCTGGTGGAGGCTCGTCGCCCGGGCGGCCTTGTCAACCGAGACCGCCTGCCAGCGGACGTTCGCGGACCGCCGTAGAGCGAAGTGCAACAGCCCGGCGCCAACCGTGTCGCCGGTGATCCGGTCGATCAGGATGAAGCCGCCGGTGTCGCGGTTCTCGCGGTAGGCGTCGAAGGCGATCGGCTGCGAGCACTCGAGGTCGACGACGCCGATCTCGTTCAACTCGAGCTTGGTCGCCGCGAGATGCTCGAGCGTCGAGACGTTGAGCTTGTACTTCAGCGGCGCGATCGTCGCGGTCACGGTCTTTGACCCGATCCGCATCACGTAGCTGCGGCCAGGCAGCATCGGCTGGTCGGCCATCCATACGACCGTCGCCTCGAACTGGTCGGCGACGCCGGGCGGCGCGTCCACGTGCGCGATCACGTCGCCGCGGGAGACGTCGAGTTCGTCCGCCAACGTCAGCGTCACCGACTGCCCTGCGACCGCGAGCTCCAGGTCGCCGTCGTACGTCACGATGCGCTGCACCACGGTCTCGCGACCCGACGGCGCGACCACCACCCGGTCGCCCGCGCGCACGACGCCGCCGGCGATCGTGCCCGCGTAGCCGCGGAAGTCGAGGTTCGGACGGTTGGCCCACTGGACCGGGAACCGGAATGGCGCCGCCTGCATCCGCTGCTGATCGACCTCGACGGAATCGAGGTAGCCCATCAGCGTCGGGCCGTCATACCAGGGCATCGACGAGCTCGGCACGAGCACGTAATCGCCCTTCAGCGCCGACACCGGGATGCAGGTCACGCGCTCGAGCCCGACCTGCGACGCGAACGCGCGGTACTCCTCGACGATCACATCGAAGCGCTCCGAGGAGTAGTCGACGAGGTCCATCTTGTTGACCGCCAGCGCGACGTCGCGGATCCCGAGCAGCGACACGAGGTAGCTGTGCCGGCGCGTTTGGGTCAGCACGCCCTTGCGCGCGTCGATCAGGATCACCGCGCAGTCCGCCGTCGACGCGCCGGTGACCATGTTGCGCGTGTACTGCTCGTGGCCGGGGGCGTCGGCGACGATGAAGTGCCGCCCCTGCGAGGAGAAGTGCCGGTAGGCGACGTCGATCGTGATCCCCTGCTCCCGTTCGGCCGCCAGCCCGTCGAGGATCAACGCGAGGTCGAGCTCGTCGCCTTGGGTTCCGAGCGTCTTCGAGTCGGTCTCGAGCGCCGCGAGCTGGTCGGCGAACAACGCCTGGGACTCGTATAGGAGCCGGCCGATCAGCGTGCTCTTGCCGTCGTCGACGCTCCCACACATGACGAACCGGACGAGCGTCTTGGAGTCGTGGGCGCGGACGAGCGCCGCGAAGTCCGCCGCCGCCGCCACCGAACCCTGACCGGTCGCCGAGTCCATTGTGCGGCACCATAGAGCGGATGACCGACCGACCGACGTTCGACTTGCAGTCCCATTCGCTGCACTCCGACGGTGAGTTGTCGCCGGAGAAAGTGGTGCAGGCCGCCGGTCGCGCCGGCGTCGAGCTGCTCGCGCTGACCGACCACGACAGTGTCGACGGCATCGAGGAGGCGCTCGAGGCCGCGGCGCGCGAGGGCGTCGAGCTCGTGCCGGCGGCTGAGCTGTCGGCGGTCCACGACGCCTACGAGGACCTGCACGTGCTCGGCTACCGGATCGACCACACCGACGCGACCCTGCTCGAGCGGCTCGATGACGCCCGCGGTGATCGCGCTCGCCGCGCCGACGCCATGGCCGGGAAGCTGGAGGAGCTCGGCTACGCCGTCGATCACGAGGCGCTCGAGCGCCGTCGCGCGTCCGGGCGCGTGATCGGCCGCCCGCACCTGACAGCGGCGGTCGTGTCGCACCCGGACAACAGCGAGCGGCTCGAACGGGAGGGTCTCACCGAGGTCTCGTCGTTTCTGCCTGAGTACCTGATCCCCGGCAAACCGGCCTACCTGCCGCGGACCCGTCCGACGGTGCCCGAGGCGATCCAGTGGATCCACGACGCAGGCGGCGTCGCCGTCTGGGCGCACCCGTTCTGGGACATGGACGACGCCGGCACGGTGCTGAGCACCGTCGAGCGCTTCCGCGAGGTCGGCGTGGATGGGGTCGAATGCTTCTACGTAACCCACACGGAGGAGCAGACGCGGCTGCTCGCGGGCAGATGTCGCGAGCTCGGGCTCCTGACCAGCGGCTCGGCCGACTACCACGGACCGGGCCACAAGCTGTTCAGCCGCTTCCGCGCATTCGAGCTGTACGGCTGCGAGCCGGCGCTCGGCCCGATCGCGGCCGGCTGAACGCGGGAGCGGCGCGTCCAGCCGCCTCAGCAACTACCGTTGCGCCGCCGGTCGTTAACCGGAAAACGGAGCGCCGCCGACAGTGAGACCACCAAAGTTGAAGTACCTGGTTCCGCTCGCCGCGATCGTGGCGGTCCTCGTCGTCACGCAGGTCGGCCCCGCGCAGGGCGCGCGCCCGCAGTTGCGGCGGCTCACGATCGCGACGGCCCCGAATCCCTCGGTCGCGGGCGGGGTCGTGACCGTCTCGGGGCGGCTGTTCGGGAGCGGCGTCGGTGACCGCCCGGTCGTGATCTGGCTCCGTCCCGGCGGTGCCCGGCGCTTCTCGCGGATCGGCCAGACGACGACGGACGGCGCCGGTCGTTACAGAGCGAGGGTGCCCGGCGCCGCGGCGACCGTCAACGGCGTCTGGTACGCGGCCGCCGGTCGCCTCGCCAGCGGCCAGGTCGACCAGCGCGTACACGCAGTGATCGTCCTCTCGGACTCGAGCGCAGCGCCGAACGTCTCCCAGCCGGTGACGTTCTCCGGAGACGTGACGCCGTCGCACGCAGGCGAGCACGTGACCCTTCAGCGCCAGCGCGGCCACGGATGGGTGACGCTGGCCGCGGTCAAGCTCGACCACCGCTCGCGATTCTCGGTCGTCCGCAGGTTCACGAACCCCGGCGCGGTGCACGCGCGCGTCCTGCTCGGTGGTGACGCTCGCAACATCCGCTCGCTGTCGCAGACCGTCGACGTCGACGTCGACGTCCGCGGGATCCACACGATCAAGCACGTCGTGATCATCATCCAGGAGAACCGCTCATTCGACACGTACTTCGGCACGTTCCCCGGCGCCGACGGGATCCCGCACGGCGCCTGCGTCCCGGATCAAGTGACCGGCGCCTGCGTGCCGGTGACGTGGGATCCGCAGGACGAGAACTTCGGCGGCCCGCACGACGAAGTCGCCGCCGAGGCCGACCTCAACGGCGGCGCGATGAACGGCTTCGACAACGCCGCCGACGACAGCTTCGGCTGCTCCAACGCGCCGTACCACAAGTACTGCATGCCATGCCAGCTAGGCCAGACGACCGCGTGTATCGACGCGGCCACGTACCACGACGCGCGCGAGATCCCGAACTACTGGGCCTACGCCAAGGACTACGTGCTCCAGGACCACATGTTCGCCTCGGCCAACTCGTGGAGCCTGCCGCAGCACCTGTACATGCTCTCGGAGTGGTCCGCGTACTGCACCAGCGCGGCAAATCCCGACTCGTGTACGAGCAACATCCAGACGCCGGAGAAGATGAGCTCGCCGTACGCCTGGACCGACCTCACCTACCTGTTGCACAAGGACGGCGTCAGCTGGGGGTACTTCGTGCAACCGGGGTCCGAGCCCGACTGCGAGAACGCCGGCGCCGTCACCTGCACGCTGCACCCGCAGACGGCGAGCACGCCGGGGATCTGGAACCCGCTGCCGGCGTTCAGCGACGTCAAGCAGGACGGTCAGCTCGGGAATGTCCAGCCTACGGCCAACTTCTACGCGGCCGCCAAGGCGGGGACGCTGCCGTCGGTGTCGTGGGTGATCCCAGACGCGCTCGACTCCGAGCATCCGTCCGCGCACCCGCCGGGACTCGTCAGCGCCGGGCAGAGCTACGTGACCGGCGTGATCAACTCGATCATGCAATCTCCGGATTGGGGCAGCACGGCGATCTTCCTGGCGTGGGACGACTGGGGCGGGTTCTACGACCACGTCGCGCCGCCGAAGGTCGATGCGTACGGGTACGGCCTCCGCGTCCCGGGGCTCGTGATCAGCCCGTATGCGAAGCAGGGCTACATCGACCACCAGGTGCTCAGCTTCGACGCCTACGTGAAGTTCATCGAGGACGACTTCCTCGGCGGCCAGCGGCTCGATCCGGCGACCGACGGCCGCCCCGACCCGCGGCCGGACGTGCGCGAGAACGACCCGATCCTCGGCAACCTGCTGAGCGACTTCAACTTCAGCCAGAAGCCACGGCCGCCGACGATCCTGTCGACGACCCCGCCGCCGGGACCCGCCTCGACACCGCCGTGACGCCTACTTGACCCACAGGGTCACGTCCCTGAAGCGCAGCCCCTCCGGCAGCGGCACCCGCCTGAACCCGTGAGGCGTCAGCAGCCGGTCGGCTTCCGGCACGCTGAGGGGCGGGTGCAGCTCGGCGATCACAGCGCCGACGCGCGGCGCCCACTCGGCTGCGCTCGCGAACACCCCGGCCTCGGCGCCCTCGATGTCGACCTTCATCAGGTCGACCGACTCGAGCCCCGCTCGCGCGAGCACCTCGGCGACCGTGACCCCCTCGATCGTCCCGGCGGCGGACGCCTGAACCCGGTTCGAGGCCGGCGCGCGGCCCGCGGCGAGGTCGTAGCGGCCGGGCACGCCGACCACGGCCGCGCCGATCACGACCGCGTCGACGCCATTCAGCCGGACGTTCCGCTCCAGCAGCGCGACCGTCTCCGGATCCGGCTCGACGCACGCGAACCGAGCGCCCGGGTGGCGCGCCGCCAGCGCCACGGTCGCGAACCCGACGTTCGCCCCAAGGTCGAGGATCGTCCGCGCGCGCAAACCGATCCCGTAGCAGTCGAGCGCGAACTGCTCGTGCAGCGGCACCGCGTCGCGGCGCCGCGCGAGCACCGTGACGCCAGATCGGAGCCGCAACGGCCGCGGCGCGTCATCGCCGACCGGGATCCAGCCGAGTAGAAAATGGGCGCGTCCGAGGCGCACGTGCGCGTACAGAAGGATCCGCGCGATCCGCAGCCGGTCGCGCATGCGGGACCCGTCGGCGATCAAGCGCAGCTCTGACCGCCCCTGCTCCGCGTATCCTCGCGGGCTGCATGGAGGACTTTCAACGTCTGTTCGCACGCTACCGCGTGATCTTGACGATCGCGTTGGTGATCGGGGCGCTGGTCGCGCTCGCGCTGGCGCTCACCAAGGGCACCACGTACACCGCCACCGCGAGCGTCAGCTTCGCTGACATCACGCAGATCGAGGGATCGTTCGGCGCCACCGCGACGAGCACCGTCCTGCCGGCCCAGATCGCAGCCGCGAGCGAGCGCTCGGTGACGACCGATCCGGTCCTCAACCAGGCGCTCGCGTTGCTCCCCGGCGAAGGACCGCTGTCGACGTTCCGGGACAACGTCAGCGCTTCGATCGACCCGGCCTCCGACCTCGTGCTCGTCACCGGCCAGGCGCCTAGCGCCGAGCGCGCCGCGAAGATCGCAAACACCGTCGCCACGATCACCGCGGCGCAGTCCAACACCGAGACGCGGGCGTCGTTCTCAGCCGCGGCGGCACAGCTCGCGAAGCAGATCGCGGCGCTCCCCAACAGCGCCGCATACGGGACGATCCGCCATGACGACGAGACCCACTACTCCGACCTCCAGGCGCTGGCGGCGGTGGCGTCTCCAGCGAAGGTCCAGCAGCAGGCGGACGTCCCCACCTCAGCGACGTCCAAACGGACCGCGTTCTACGTCGTGCTCGGCGCGGTCCTCGGGCTGATCCTCGGGCTCGGTGTGGCGTTCGTGCGCGAAGCGCTCGACCGCACGGTGCACTCGCCCGATGATGTCGCGGACAACCTCAAGCTGCCGATCGTCGGGCACGTCGACGAGAAGGCGCTCGGGTCGTCACCGTTCCTCGCGCCCGCGGAGTCGAGCGTGAGCCGAACCGCGCTCGCTCGGTTCGGGATCCTCCGCCGCGGCGTCGAGCTGCTCTCCGAGGACGGGCCGCGCACCGTGCTCGTGACAAGCCCCGGAGCGGACGAGGGCAAGACGACCGTCGCCCTGTCGCTCGCATGCGCGTTCGCCACCACGGGCCGAAGGACCGTGCTCGTGGAGGCGGACGTGCGCCGGCCGGTGCTCGCAGAGCGGCTCGGCGTGCAGAGCGCTCCTGGCCTCGGCGACTACCTGGACGGGAGCGGCGACGTGAACGATCTCGTGCAGACGATGCCGTTGGGGTCGGCTTCGCTGCACTACGTGCTCGCGGGAGCGACCGGCGACGGCGACGCGCTTGCGTCGGGCAAGTTCCACGACGCGCTGGCCGAGCTCGCTGAAGACCACGACGTGATCGTGATCGACGGTCCGCCGCTGATTCCGGTCGCGGACGCGCTCGAGATCGTGCCGCTCGTCGACGCCTACCTGGTCTGTCTGCGGGCCGGCCACACGCCCCTGGCACAGCTGACCGCTGCGCGCGGGCTGCTGGATCGCCTGCCGGCGCGACCGGGCGGCGCGGTCGTCACCGGCGTCGCCACCGCGACCTACCAGCTCGCCGGGTACGACGGCTACTACCGCGAGCCCGAGTAGCGAAGCCGCCGGCGCAGGCCGATCGCGCGCCGCTCGATCGTGTGCCAGGAGATCAGTCCCGCCAGCCACGACGCCGGCGCCGAGAGCGCCAGCAGACCGATCGGCGACAGCCCGCCGATGTACTGCACGAGCACCTGCTGGATCGGGTAGCCGTAGATGTACGCGCCGTAGCTGACATCACCGACCGCGATCACCTTGGCGAGCCGGCCGGGCCGCAGCGAGCCGACGATCACGGACGCGTACGGGACGGCGAGCATGTCGATCGCCGAGCGGACGCCGATCGGTACCGGTATCAGCAGCGCTGCAAGCGCGAGCCCGAGCAGTGGCCAGCTGCGCGGGACGCGATCCTTCAGCGCCCACAGCAGCGCGCCGAAAGCGAACGCCCCACACGGCCGGAGCGCGTTCGCAAGCAGCTTGATCCCGTGCGGCGGGACCCCGACCGGGCTGTCGGGCGGCGCCACGACGACCATCACGACGAGCACCACTCCGACGATCGCGGCGAGCAGCCGCGGCCTGCGCAGCGCCCCGACCACGCTCCCGATCGCGATCGCGGCATAGCAGCAGACCTCGAGTGGCAGCGTCCACAACGATCCGTTCACGACCAGCGGCAGCGGGTTGTGGAGGAACACGCCCGGGAGGTGCGGGCGGAAGGTGTCGAACACGCTCTGCTTGAGCACGTACGTGTACGGCTGCGACAGCCGCAGGTAGTGGCCGGCGCTCAGTTCAGTCACAAGTGGCCCCATCACGAGCGCCGTGAGCAGCACCGAGACGAACAGCCCCGGCCACAGACGCAGGGCTCGTTTGATCCAGAACGGGCCGAGCCGGGCGTCATGGGTCAGGCTGGCGGCGAGCAGGTAACCGCTCATTCCGAACAGCACGAACACGCCGAGCGTGCCGAGCTGGAACCCGAACGGATGGTGGAGTGGGTCGGCCACGCCGGCGAGCGCGTAGCTGTGGCTCCAGACGACCGTCGCGCATCCCCCCAGTCGCAGCAGGTCGAACGAGTTGTCCCGGTTGGCGATGGCATCGGCCGGCGAGCGGTCGTTCATCGCGCCCCGCTCCGTCGCCGGAGGGTCAGGGCGAGGAGCACGGCGGTGCCGAGCACCGAGGCGATCAGCAGCCCGACTGCGGCTCCCGAGCCGCCGTGCGCTTCGGCCAGCGGCACCACGGCGGCGACGAACACGACGATGAACGACAGCTCGGCGATCGTGGCGGCGGTCCCGCTGCCAAGTCCGCGGAGCCCCTCCGCCGCGACTCGGCGGAGGCCCTGCGCGAGTGCCGCGATCAGCAGGATCCGGCCGATCGTGACCGCGCCGCTGAATTGGTGGCCAAACAGCAACGGCAACAGCCATCCGAGGAGTGCGATCGATACGAGCA
Organism: uncultured Solirubrobacteraceae bacterium; assembly: GCA_963712675.1. Lineage (GTDB taxonomy): Bacteria > Actinomycetota > Thermoleophilia > Solirubrobacterales > Solirubrobacteraceae > Palsa-465. Next base: position 240,699 of record CAVQJF010000001.1, on the reverse strand, counting down.
CGACCGGGACGAGCACGGCCGCGCCGATCGCGAGGTAGCGGCGAAGCGTCGCGGCGCGTCGCTCCGCGCGGGCGGCGCGAACCTCTGGGTAGGCGATGTAGCCGACGCTCTGCCCGAGGAACTCGGGCAGGTTCGCGAACGCCGCGCCGGCGACGTACAGCCCGAACTGGTGCGCTGAAAGCAGCAGGCCGACGAGGAGCACGTCGGCCTGGAAATGCTCGACGGCGCCGAACGCGGAGAACATCGACCGCAGGCTGAAACGGAGCACGGCCCGCGGAGAGCCCTCCTGCGCCGTGTCCGTGTCCGCCGGCGCGGATGGCCACCACGCGCCGAGGCCCTGGCGCCACGCGAACAGCGCCCCGGCCGCCATCGTCGCCGCCCACCCCGCGGTCACGGTCGTCAGCCGCCCTTCGCTAGCGGCCGCCAGCCCGACCAGCACGAGCACGTACAGCGACGGCTGCACGAGCCGGTGGAGCTGCACGAGGTGATACTTCCGCTGCCCCTGGGCGAGCGCCAGGCCGTAAAGCAGCAGGATGAACAGCGGCGGCACCATTGCCGCCGCGATCAGCGCGGCGGTGCTCTGCGCCCGCTCTGAGCCAAACAGCGCGAACTCGAGCACGAACCCGAGCGCGGTCGCCGCGGCGAGCTGCGCAGCGATCAGCCCTCGCAGCCTGCCGCACACCTGCTGCGGCGTGCGACCGCCCGCGACCTCGTAGGAGATCCCCACGTGCAGCCCGAGCGACATCAGCTGGCCGGCCGCGGCGGTCACGACCCACAGCAGCGCGAGGTGACCGCGATTGGTGACGCCGAGCAGCCGCGCGGCGATGATCCCGCTCGCGGCGACGATCAGCTGTAGCCCGCCGGCCGTGAGCACGGAGCCGCCCGTGCCACGGAGCACGGCGCCGGCGCGTCGTACGGCGGTCACCGTCGTCACGGTGGCACGCGCCGAGCTTGCAGATCCCCGACGCGCCATTGCAGGCCGAGGAACAACCACACGTAGACGTCGAGCGGGTCCTGATCGATGCCCGCGGTCTTGATCGAGAACAGCAGCGTCCAGATGAACAGCGCGAGCAGCGCCGCGGAGATCGAACGGGCCTCCGGATCCGCTCGCGCCGCCCGGTGAGCGGACAGCGATCGCAGCGTCAGCTGGCCGAGCAGCAGCGCGAACACGGCGAGGCCGGCGAACCCGAGCTCGATCAGCGCCTTGAGGTACCAGCTCTCGTACCAGACGCCGCCGGTGGCGGCGTAGACGACGTTGTAGGACTGGCTCGAGAACGCGTAGCGGGCCTGGTCGGTGTCGGCGCCCGAGCCGAGCCCCAGCGGCGCGTGATGGAGCGCGAACCGGAACCCCTGGCCGAAGAACCCGAACAGATCCGAGGTGTGGCCGCTGGTCAGCGAGGCAAGCGGCCCGAGCGGGATCCCCAGCACGAGCAGCGTCGCGACGATCGCCGCGGCGGCGGCGGCGGCCGCGACCACGACGCGTCGCAGCGAGAGCCCCTCGAGCACCGCGATCAGCAGCAGCAACAGCGGGTCGAACACGAACGCTGCGCGAAGGCCGCTCGTCAGCGTCGCGACCAACGCGATCGCGATCGCGGTCGGTCCCAGCCACCGCATCGTCTCGTCTTCTCGGTTCCCTCGCCAGGCGGCGTACGCGACCGCGATCGTCGCACTCGCGAAGAAGTAGTACTGCGCGACGAACGTGAAGATGCTCGAGATCCGGCTGAGGCTGAACGTGCCGAGCGTCAGTGCGAAGAACCCCTCGTTGACGGCGCCGGCGGCCGGGCCGTAGAGGGAGTTGACGAGGCCCGAGTGGCCGGTGTAGATCAGAGCAGCCTCGCCGATCCCGATCACGCACGGCACGAGCGCGAGGATCGTCATCCACTTCAGCAGCCGTTGCATCCCCCCGATGCCGCTGAACATGTGGTAGCCGAGCGGCAGCAGCGGGATGTAGAACAGCCACACCGACACGCCGATCGCGCCGACCAGCGGGTTCCCCAGCCGCGGGTTGAACGCCTGCACGAGCACGAGCGCGGTGAACATCCCGAACAGCACGCGGGGCAGCCGCGGAACGTGAAAGCGCTCGCGCCGCCCGACCACGAGCAGCAGCGCCGCGATGTACGCCGGCCCGATCAGGACGGCATCCTTGAACAGCGTCCCCGGCGCCTGGTGCGGGTACAGCAACAGCGGCAGCAACCCGCTGAATGGCATGTAGTAGAGCATCCAGCGCAGCGACCGCCGCCATGATGAGATCGCCGCCGCGAGCCCGGCGACGAACACCGCCGCCGCGACCGGGTACTTGGCGCCGACGGCGACCGCGGCCACGCCACCGATCACGCCGGCGAGCACCGCGCCCGCGGCAGTCAGGGCCGCGGTGCGGTCGATCGCGCGCCAGCGCGCGCGTGTGTCGATTGTGAGCGGTTGGGTCGCCATCGTCAGGCGCAGGGAATTGTGATGCCAGCGGCGGTCTACGACGCCCGCAGCGCCGCCCGCCGGTAAACGGCCAGGTGTGCATCGGCCGCCGTCTGCCACGAGAACCGATGCGCCTGCGCCAGACCGCGGCTGCGCAGGCGCTCGCGCAGGGTCTCGTCGTGGGTGACGCGCATGATCGCCGCGGCGATCTGCTCCGGGTCGTCCGGTGCGAGCGGCTCGACGGCGTCGTCGCAGACCTCGGCAAGCGCCGCGGCGAGCGAGCTCGCGACCGGGCAGCCACATGCCATCGCCTCGAGTGGCGGCGCACCGAACCCCTCGTATCGACTCGGGAACACGAGCGCCCTCGCGCGGCGATAGAGCGCCGGCAGCGCCGCGTCGGAGACGAACCCGAGGTGGTGCACGCGGTCACCGACCCCGAGCCGTTGCGCCGTGGCGCGGAGCTCGGGAAGCCGTCCGAACGGCGCCCCGGTCAGCACCAGGTGGAGCGAGCGATCCTCCACCAGCGCGAGCGCCCGCAGCAGCATGTCGTGGTTCTTGTGGCGCCACAGGCTCGCCGGGTAGAGCACGAACGGGTTCCCCGGAAGCGCGATCACCGCCAGCACCGCATCGTCGCGTGGATCCGGGCCTGGCGCGAAGCGCTCGTGGTCAACTCCGAGGTGGATCGTGACGACGCGTTCGGGGTCGATCCCCAGCACCTCGACGATCCGCCGCTGCGCGTGATCGCTGTCGGTGACGACGAGCGTCGAGTGCGCGGCGGCGCGGTCGTAGACGACACGGCGCCACGCGAGCTGGTGGCGCGCGAACAGCTCCGGGAGCTCGTGGTGCTGGATGTCGTGAAGCGTGGTAACGGTCGGTAGGCGGACCCGCGGGACGTTCGAGGTCAGCGGGTAGTGGACGACCTGCAGGCCGGCCGAGAACTGCCGCGCGATCCTGCGGGGCCACGCGGTCGCCGCCGCCATCGCCGCGAGTCGCGCCGGACGCGAGTCGCCGACCTGGTAGCCGGACGCGACCTTGATCGTGACGCCGGCGGCGGCCACCGGTCGCAACCGGGCCGCCGAGTACTCGTTGCACAGCGCCTCGAGCTCGAGTTCCCCCGTTCGCTTCCCGAGCTCACGGATCAGCTCGCGGACGTACGTGCTGGTGCCGGTGAACTGCCCGCGGTCCTGGGACAGGAGGCTGACCCCGACCCGGATCGCCGCCGCCGGCCCGCGCGCGGGCCCAGGTCGGGCGGGCCCAGTGTCAGCCACGACCGTCAGCGATCGCGAACGGCCCGGACGGCGAGCTTGTTGCCGATCTCGCCGAGCATCACGTTGAACGCGCTGATCAGCGATGACGCTGGCCTGACGAGCCGCTTGCGTGACATCAGCCGCATCAGCGGCCCCGGGTCCTGCCGATAGAACATCGCGTAGCGGTCGGTGCCGACGACCCGCAGGCCGCCAGCGCGCATCGCCTCCTGCACCTGAATCGAATCGAGCCGCTCGACCCGGTTGCCGGCGGGTTCCTCGTGCAGCGCGATCCCCGCCGCCAGCGCGATCCTCGTGACGAACGCCTTGGCCGGCTCGGAGACCGATATCGCGCCGCGGGCGATCCGGCACATCTCGTTCAGTCCGAGCTCGGGGTCGCGCAGGTGGTGGAGCCCGTCGTGGACGTAGACCAGCTCGATCCCCTGGTCTCGGAACGGGAGCGCCTCGGCGTCGGCGACCAGCGGGACCAGCGGGATCCCGTGACGGCGCGCTCGCTCTCGGGTCCGGAGCGCGGCGCCCAGCGACAGGTCGGACGCGATCACCTGCGCACCCGTGCGCGCGAGGAACTCACTGTCCATCCCACTGCCGGCACAGACCACGAGCGCCACCGAGCCGGGGATCCGGTCCTCGATGCCACCGATGCTCCGGCGGAACTTCTCGAGCATCAGCCAGCCGTACAAAGCGACGCCGCCCCACGGCCGTTCGATCTCCCAATCCTCCTGCACCGCATCGAAGAACAGCTCCGCCTGCCCGCGCTTGTGATCGTCGTGCAGCACGGCGAACACCGGGATCCCGTCGACGATCGGGAAGCTCTGACCGCAGCCGGGACACGTCGCGCGCGTAGCGGTCCAGCGCAGCGTCCCGTGGCACGCGGGACAGACACACGTCTCAGTGAGGAGCTGGTCTACGGTCGTGGTGAACTCAGCGCTTCGCAATGATCAGATAATGGGTGGCGAGATTGCGTGCATCCCTGCGGGCAAGCGCCGACTCGTAGACGAGATACGCCTGTTGTATCGGTCGCAGCGGCGACAAGTATGAAGCCCCACGGTAGAACGGCACCACCAGATGCTCGCTCCACGGCGCCAGCAGGCGCTCGAGCGCCTGCGCCGAGCAGTGGTCATACCGGGTCGGGAACTTCTCCGCGGCCGGCTGATCGAGCCACCGCGACAGGGCCCACACCCTGGTCCGGTGAGGCAACATGCGCGAGATCAGCGCGAACAGCGCGTACCTGCCGGTCAGCTGCGCGATCAGCGTGCCGCCGACGCGCAACGCGCGGCGGAGGTTCTCGAGCGCGGCCGGCACGGAGTCGACATGCTCGAGCGCCTGCCAGCTGATCGCGACGTCGAACTCGCCTTCGCGCTTGAGCGGAACGGTCACGTCGTGCACCAGCACCTCGTCGTACGCCCCAGCGGGCGCCGCGCCGAGCTCACTGCCCGAGATGTCGAGTCCGGCGTACCAGGAGCCGGGCGGCCGATCCTCGGTCGCGATCGTTGGAGCACGCCCGGCTCCGACGTCGAGCACCCGCACTCCATCGGTGAGCAACGGTGCCAGCCGGACCAGAAACACATCCTGCATGCGGTACCCGTAGCGATCCGGGAGTAACCCGGCGCGGACGGCGGCGAGCTCGACCGGCGGCTCGTCCGTGATCGTCGGGCTCACGACGGGGAGAGTAGCCGCCGGGACCGTCGTCCAAAACCACAGTTGCCGCGCCCGCCGATGGCGTTATCCTCGCGCCCGTGAGTGGCGCTACTCGCTCGACGCCGCTCCCAGGCTCGAAGGGAGCTCCGGGGGCGGAGGTCGTCGAGCCAACAATCGACGCTACGCCTGCGGAGGCCGGGCGGTCCGCCGACGCCGGCGGTCCGCCCGCGAACGGCACCGCGAGCGCAACTCGCGCGATCCGTCTGAACGTCGTGATGTCGCTGATGCTGCAGGTCCTTAATGTCGTCTCGGGACTCGAGCTCGCGCGGGGGCTCGGCGTTACCGGCCGGGGCGAGCTCGCTGCCGCGATTCTGTGGCCGACCGTGATCGGGGCGATCGCGACTCTCGGCCTCCAGGAGTCGATCACGTACCACGTCGCGCGGGACCGCGCCAACGCCGGCCGGCTGCTTGGGTCCGCGCTCACGCTCTGCGCGCTGCAGTCGATCGTATTCACGGCCATCTCGGCGGCCGTCGTCCCACTGGCCCTGCACCAGCACAGCGGCACCGTCATCACAGCGGGGCTGATCTACACCGGGTACGTGTCGATCAACGTCTACGGGCTGCTGCTCGTCGGCACCGTTAACGGCCTTCATCGCTACGGCCTCTACAACGCGGGCGTGATCAGCACCGGGGTCTCGATCGTCGCACTGCAGACCGTGTTGCTCGCGATCGGAGCGTTCCACGTCAAGACGATCGTGATCGGGATGATCGCCTGCTACCTCGCTTGCATGGTGTTCGCCACGTGGCTGACGAAACTCGCACACCCCGGGCGCCTGCGAGCCGACCGCAAGACGATGCGGATGATCTTCGCCTACGGCGTCAAGAGCAACACCAGCACGACGTCGTCGTTCCTTAATCAGCGTCTCGACCAGCTCGTGATCTCCGCGTTTCTGACCGCGCACCAGCTCGGCATCTACGTTGTCGCCGTGACGTTCACACTGTTCGCGCCGCTACTCGGGGGTGCGATCGCTATCGCGGCGCTCCCGAACGTGGCGCGACTGACGGAGGCCGGCGAGCAGCAGCTGCTCGCACGGCGGATGGTGAGCTTTACGCTGATCTCGGCAACGCTGGTCTCGCTGCCGATCGTGATCCTCGCGCCCTTCCTCATCAAGATCTTCTTCGGCTCGGCGTACTCGGTCGGCGGCAGCATCACGCGTGTGACCGCGGTGGCGTCGGTCTCGTTCGCGACGACCCGCTCGCTGGAGGCCGTGCTACGCGGGATCGGGCGCCCACTCGCAGCCGGGATGGCCGAGTTCGTCGCGCTCGGCGCGACCGCGGCGTGCCTCGGGGCGCTACTACCCACTCTCGGGCTCATCGGCGCCGCCTGGGCGTCACTGATCGCCTATTCGACTTCCGGGGCGTGGATGGCATGGCGAATACGCACCATCACCGGGCTCCCGATCCGAAAACTCTTGACCCCAGACCGCGAGGGCGTCGCTGAAGCGGTCGACCGGTTCCGCAGTCTCCGCAACCGCGGCTCGCAGCCCGCGCCGGAGGAGCGGCCGGGAGCAGCGATCCTGGCTGCCCTGAGAGATGGCCCACCCGACGACCGCGAGGCCTTCTTCGGTGGCCCGCAGGTGCTCCCCGGGGTGGCGATCGGACCTCCAGCGCAGTTAGCGGCGTTGCCCGACGAGGCGACCAGCGACCTGTATGCCCCGGCCGAAGATCCGCCGACATCTGGGCCCGATCCCGGAGCGGCACCTGACCGGTCAGCGACGGTGACCGCTTCTCCGGAGCCGCGCTACGGACTGTGGGAGCTGATGCAGGCCGACTACGCCGCCGAATACCCCGCTCGTCACGAGTCTCCGCGAACACGCATGCTGCTTTTCCCCCTGCGCTCGCTCAGCAACCCCTGCCTGCGCGCGGTGCTGCTCGTGCGCCTCCAGCTCGGAGCTCCAGTACCGCTCAGCGGAGTGGCGCGGCGAATCCTGGGGGCGCTGCACTCGATCGAGATCGGTGACGACACCCGGATTGGACCCGCGTTGCGCCTGCCGCACCCTGCCAGGATCCGCGTCGACCGCGCCGTGCTCGGGCGCCGGAATGTGCTCCACAACCGCGTCACGATCGCTCCGGGCGGCGGAGCTCCCAGGGTCGTACGGGTCGGCGACGACGTGAGATTCTCGGTCGGCGCGACGGTCACCTCGCCGGTGTCGATCGGTGACGGCGCGACGATCGGTCCCGGCGCCGCGGTCGGGCGAGACGTCGCACCTGGAGAACGCGTGACGGCCCGCGGGCCCCTGAGCGACTAGGCCACGCGCGAGCTGAGCGGCTCGGGGAGCACGCAGATCCGGCCGGTGAAGTCGATCCGCGTCAGCAGCGGCGCGTACTCGAGCGAGTCGAAGTACTCATCGACGGCCTTACGAGCGCCCTTCCACGCGCCATAGTCGTCGAGGATCAGAACCCCGCGCGGCGACAGCAGGGGGAACAGGTGCTCCAACTCGTGCTTGGTCGACTCGTACCAGTCGGTGTCGAGTCGCAGCAGTGCGATCTTCTCTGGCGTGGTCGCCGGGATCGTCTCCTCGACCTTGCCGACGACGTAGCGGCAGCGCTCCGCGGCATATCCCACGGCCGCCATGTTCGCCTTGACATCGTCGAGCGGAGCGCGCGCGACGTCGCCGCCGTGGTAGCTCATCAGCCCGGCGCCGGTGCGTCCGCGGAAGTCGACGTCCTCGGCCGACGCGGGAGTCATCCCCTCGTAGGTGTCGTAGAGGTACAACTCCCGGTCTCGCTCGCCCTGCTCGAGCAAAGTAGCTGCCGCGGCCATCATCGAGCCGCCCCGCCACACACCGCACTCGACGATCGCACCCTCGATCTGGTTCTTGCTTAGGTAGCGCACAGCGTCGCAGAGCGCGACGATCCGCTCAGGCGAGGTCATCGTGAACGGCTGGACCTTCGCGATCACTGACTGGTCGCGCCCGTCGTAGACTTTCGGCTGGAGCTCGATTGGGACTCCGATCGCGTGGAGTCCGAGCAGCGCCCGGACCTTGAGCCCCTCGGCAATCCGCTGTGCCGGCGACTCGGGCCGTCCGGGGTCGGTGAGCTTGCGCATGGTCGCGCGCAGGCCGGTGTCGGGCTTGGCGTGCGCACGGGGGGTCGGTCTCGGCATCGGCGGCAGGCTAGCACTGCCTGCCGCGGATCCGATCTTCCTATCCCAGCAGGCGGCTGACGGAGACCTCGAGCTCGCCGAGCGCCATTTGCTGTTCCGCGCCGGCGAGCACGATGTTCCCGTCGCTCGGTTGGATAGCAACCCCGTTCGCTCCCCACCTCGAACCCTGCGTATGGGTCACGTAGCCACCTGTCCCGAAGCCACTGTCGGGCATGCCATCCTCGGTGAATCTCAGCGTGTAGCCGTCGCCGCCAGTAACGACTAGCTTGTCATTGCTGTCGATCGCCATCGCATTCACGGCGCTTGTGTCGTTGCAGTTGGTTGCGAAGCCGTTCGTCGGGCTTGCGTTTCCGAACGTTGTGTCGATGCTGCCGTCGCTCGGGTCAAGTCGCACGAGCACCGGAGCGTTCTTATGCGGACAGGCTGCGGTGTTCTGAGCGTTACCGCCAAGGATGAGCTCTCCGTTGTCGGGCTCGAGGCCGAACAGCGTCCCGACGACGCCCGTCGTGCTCGCGCCCGGCAAGATCGACGCCATGCCACTGCTGCCGAAGGCCGTGTGGACGCTTCCGTCGCTGTTCACGGCCGCGGCGAGGAAATCGTTCTTATTTGTTTCCTGACCGCCAAGGAAGATCTCCCCGTCGGTCGGCCGGACCACCTCTCCCCATGCGAAACCCGACGTATACGTGGAGGCCAGGAACGTCGTGACGCCCGGCTGTGAGCCGCCAGCATCGAAACCGCTCGTGTCGAGTGTCCCGTCAGAGTTCAGCCTCGCGACAGCAAAATCGCTGTGGCCGCTGATCGTGGCACCACCGCCGAGAACGATCTTCCCATCGGACTGGACCGCGACTGCCGCCGCGATTGCACTCGTGCCGACGACCACCGTTGCAACGCCGGACGGGTTTCCGGTCGACGGATCTACCTTGCCGAATGAAGTATCGAGTGAGCCGTTGCTGCGGTTCAGCCGCAACACAGCCATCGAGTCCTGCTGCGTCACGCCGTGATCCCGGCCGAAGCCTGCGACGAGAATCTGCCCGTCCGGTTGCAGGGCTATGTCTGCGCCCCCGTAGACGCCGGCGCCGCCCCCACTGCTGGCTGGAAGGCCATTGTTGATGTAGAACACGTCGAGGCCCTTCTGAGTGCCCGTGCCGCCGCACGCTTGTGTATTGCCAAAGCCGGTGTCGAGCGTTCCGTCGGTGTTCAACCGCAGCACGACGATCGCGTTGGTGGTTGACAGTCCGTTCGGGATGGACGCCGACCCGGCAACAACGATCTTGCCGTCCAACGGCTGCACCGCCACGGCCTCGGCACTGAGATGCTGGCTGATAGCGCAGTTGAAGAATCCGTCGGTCGGTGAGTCGTTGCCGAAGCCCGTGTCGAGGTCTCCGGGACTGGCGGCCGCCGGGGCGGCGAGCGCCCCGCTCATCATGGCTGCCACGGCCAATGCCCTGATCATCATCTCGGCGCCCTTTCTGCCCGATCATTGCGGGCCGTCTCCACCCAGCTACCGTCACACCCGAACTCGGACGCCCACATGCAGCCTGACGGCAAGCCCCCTGTACGTCAAGCCCGGCAGGCGAACGTCGTACGCGCGTGACGACTAACCTCTTCGCCGTGCCGGAGAAGGCCCAGGCAATCGACCCCAACTCGACGGCGGAGCCGCGCCGCCAGGGCACGGTCCGGGGCCGCCCGTTCGACGAGGTCAAGGCGATCGAGGAGCTGCCGCCGCGTGCGTACGGGATGTGGGAGCTGATCTGGTCCGACTACCTCGCTCAGTATCACTACAAGACCGAGTCCGAGCGCACGAGCCAAGTAATGTTCCTGCCGCGGGTGCTGACCAACTCGTGCCTGCACGCGACGGTCCTCGTCCGTCTCCAGCTCGGCACGCCGATCTTTCTCAACTGGTTCTGGCGCCGGCTACTAATCACGCTGCACTCGATTGACATCCAGCCTTACACGCAGATCGGCCCGGGGATGCGGATGCCGCACCCGATCGGGATCCTGGTCGGGCCAGCGGTGATCGGCCGCGACGTCGTGCTCCAGCACCACATCACGATCTCGTCGGTCACGACGCGCTGGCGGACCGGCCAGTCGCCGGGCTTCGTTCAGGTCGGCGACGGGGTCACGTTCTTCACGGGCACCGTCGTCGCCGGGCCGGTGGCGATCGGCGATGGCTCGATGATCGGCGCCAACTCGCTTATCGTCCGCGACGTCCCCGCCGGCCACATGGTGATCGCCGGCCGGGCCCGTCCGGCGACCGCCGAGCAGCTCAGCGGCTTCTGATCATCGCCGCCGCCCGAACGCGATCAGCCCGATCAGCATGCCCCGCGGCGCGAACCGCCGGTGCGCGAGCCCGAGCCGGTATGCGAACGGGTTGAACGTCAGATACGCCGGCTCGTCCTCGGCCGTGTACACGACGGCCTCGAAACCGGCCCGGTCGAGCGCCGAGGAGAGCGCCGCGCGCGTGTTGGCGCGGTACACGGTCGGGAACACGTCCTCTGACTTGCGCCCGGGCTGTGCGCGGCGCAGGGTCAGCGCGTGCAGGCCGGTCGGAACGAGCCGCGAGGCTATCCCTAGGTAGCTGCGGCGGTTGATCGTGCGGATGCAGATCACGCCGGCCGGCTTGACCACGCGCGCGGCCTCGGCGAAGAACGCATCCGGCTCGGCCACGTGTTCGACCACGAAGTCGGCTAGTGCGAGGTCGATGCTCGCGCCCTCCACCGGCCATGGCCGATCGAGTTCGAGCGGGCGGAACTCGTCGATGAAGCGGTTGTCCGCCGCGGCGCTGTCGACGTCGATCCCGATCACCTTGCGGCAGTGGCCGCGCAGGATCCGCAGGTCACGGCGCACGCGGACCGGGTCATCGTCTTGGGTCCCGCGACCGCACCCGATATCGAGCGCGACCCCGTCTGCGGGCAGCAGCTCACGGACGCGCGCGTAGAAGCGAACGGCGCCGTCGAGATCGGTGAACCCGCCGAACTCGCTCTCGGGGTGATGCCTGCGCCGCAGCGCTTCCAGACGCTGGCGGGTGTCTGCTCGCAGCGGGGTCCTCGACACGCGGCGCGAGTATAGGTTCCCACCCACGGGAAAGTGACCCTCCGGCGGAGGGAAACCTGACCCTCCGGCGGGGGGAAGCGTTACCCTCCAGCGCAAGATGGGGGCCAACGCGGCTTACTCAGGAAGATCCCACGCGCGTGCGGTTGCTGTCGGCGGCGTGATCGCGCTCGGCCTCTTGGCCGGCCTGGTGACCAACCTGATCATCAAGAATCCGCGGGCCGGCCTGGCCACCGTACTGCCGATCGCCTGCCTATCGCCAATCGTCGTGAGGGCCGTGCAGCGGAAGTTCGATCCGTTCGAGCCGATCCAGATCCTCGCGCTGACGTTCTTCATCCTGTACGGCATCAGGCCCGCAGCTGAGCTCGCGAGCGGGGCCACGTACTTCGACAACCAGTACACGCGCTCGGGGTTCACCGGCGCGGCGGTGATCAGCCTCGCCGGGGTGCTCTCGACATACGCCGGGTACGCGATGACGATCGGTCGGACGTGGGCCCGCCGCGCGCCCGCCGGGGCCGATCGCTGGGATCCGGAGCGCTCGGTGCGATTCGGGATCTGGGTGCTCGTGGTTTGCGCGCTGCTGACGGCGGCGTTCGCGTCAACCGTCGGCCCGAGCAATCTGTTTCACTTCTACCTCGGCCGCACGACCACCTCGTTCCAGACGTTCCTCGCCGTCTCGGGCTACGTGGGCCTCGGACCGTACCTGACGATCCCCGCCGCGATCATCTTCGTATTCGCGTTCGCGCGCCTGCGGACGGTCAAGACGTTCCTGCTGTTCGCGGGCTCGCTCGCGGTCGCGGTGTTCGTCAGCGTCCCGCAAGGCGACCGGACGTACGTGCTCGCGCTCGTGTTGCCGCTGGTCGTGTTCCCGTACCTGCGTACGAATCGCAGGCCGAAGGCCGTGACGACGCTGATCGTCGTGCTCGCCGCGATCCTCGGCCTCAACGTACTGCTCGCGACGCGCACCGTCGGCAAGCGCCAGCCGCTGCCGACCGAGGTAGTGAAGGCCGTGACCCACATCCCCCATCAGCTGAAGAACTTCGCGACCGGCGTCGACCTCGCCGAATTCAGCGTCCTGGAGCTCGAGTACGAAGCGTACTCGGCCAAGACCAACCCGCTCACGTTCTCGCCCGGACAGACGATTCTCGCGACGCTCGCGTATCCGCTTCCGCGCTCGATCATCGGCAAGAACAACAAGCCTCAGGCGGCGGGCCAGAAGGTGATCAACCGGCTGTTCCCGCCGAAGATGGGGCAACGGGCGAGCTTCAACGGGGCGATGTTCGGAGACTTCTACTCCGACTTCGGCTGGCTCACGCTCGTCCTCTACTGCGCCGCGATCGGGATCATGGTCCGCTTCATGTGGGAGTACTTCCTGTTACACAAAAAGAGCGAGGGGATCCAGATCGTGTTCGCTGCGGCGCTCCCGATGCTCGTGATCCTGGTCCGGAACAGCATCACCGACGCGATTGCAAGATCGCTGTTCATGGTCGGGCCGCTGTTGCTTTGCCTGATCGTGTGCTCGCGGCCGCGCATGCGCCGGCTCGCCGGATATCGGGTCCATCCGCTGCTCAAGTCGCCACCGACGACGACCACGAATCAGAGCTCCTGAGGATGGCGCCGACGACGCAGGGAACGCGAGTTCGCGACGCGCTCCGCCGCTCGCGCACGCTGCGCGCTGCGGTCGTGGCGAACCGGCACCGGGGGCTGCGCCGCGACGATCTGTTCATCGCCTCCTACCCGCGGACGGGCAACACCTGGATCCGGTTTCTGCTCGCCGACCTCGCGACCGGGTCGCAGGCCAACTTCGAGTCGATCGACCGCATGTTCCCGAGCGTCGGAGGCCACCGTGATGCTCCGGCGCTCGCCGGCGGCCGGAGGCTGATCAAGACCCACGAGGCGCACCGGCCCGAGTACGTCCGCGGCGTCTACCTGATCCGCGACGTCCGCGATGTACTGATCTCCTGGTACCGCGTGACGCGCGCGGATCCGGACAACCTGGACGATCTCGACGAGTTCGTGGCCGAGTTCGCCACCGACCGCGCGACGCCGTACGGGCGGTGGCCCGAGCACGTGCAGTCCTGGCAGCGCGCTCGAGACGGCGGCCTGCCGATCACGATCCAGCGGTTCGAGGACCTCCAGGCGCGCCCGGCGGAGGTCGTGACCGAGATCGCGGAGGCGCTCGACATCCCCGCCGATGCCGAGCGGGTGCAGACCGCTCTGGACCGCAACAACCCCGAGGCGATGCGCCGGCTCGAGAAGGAGGGCGCCGAGTATCTGCGCCGGGCCGTCGGCCAGCGCAGCAAGGGCGTCCGGCGGGGCGCAGTCGGCGGCTGGCGCGAGCTGCTCACCGAAGAGCACATGCGGGTACTCGCCCCGCTGCTGCGCTTCAACGCCGAACTCGGCTACGAGTAGGTGGGCCGCGCCGGCGCGGCGCTAGGGGTTGATCCGGGCGAGGACCATCACCACGTGACCGGCGAGGTTGGTCGCCCCGGTCAGCAAGATCCTGCCGTCAGACTGAACGGTGACGCCATTGGCCGAGCCGTTCGTGCCGATCAGCGCGAACCCGATCCCCTGCCTGCCGAAGGTGGGATCGAGCGTCCCGCTGGTCGTGAGCAGGCTCACGCTCGGGCCGGAGCCTCCGAGCAGGATCTCACCGTCTGATTCGAGCGCCATCGTGTTGACGCCGCTTCCAGCGAACGTCGCGATCCCGGAGGATCCAAAGCTGGGGTCGAGCGACCCGTTCGGGAGCATCCGCACCGTCGCGATAACCCGCGCGCTGGCGGTCCCGGTGCCGATGGTCGCGTTGCCGGTCATCAGGATGTCCCCGTTCGACTGCAGCGCGACGGCCATGCCGGCCGCTGTGCTGCCGATCGGCACGGTCACGATCCCCTGCTGGCCGAAGCCGTTGTCCGGCGCACCATTCGGCAGCAGCCGTGCGGCCATCAAGGCCTGAGTGCCGTTGTAGGTCTCCTGTCCGGCGAGCACCAGATCGCCGTTCGGCTGCAGAGTCATGCCCCACCCGGCCCCGACGGGCCCGAGCAGCGTCACGCCAGCCGAACCAAAGTTCGTGTCGAGCGAGCCGTTGGGCAGCAGACGCGCCGCGACGAAGCGGTTGTGGTCGGTCAGCGCGCTGCCGCCGAGCAGGATCCTGCCGCCCCACCCGATCGCTACCGCGTTCGCGACCGCGTTCGCGCCGACCGGAACCAGGGCGACGCCGCCACTGCCGAACGACGGGTCGAGCTGGCCGCTCGTCGTCAGACGCGCGGCCGCGAGCGACAGTGTGCCGGTGACCGGGCTCCTGCCCGTGCCCGCGACGACGATCATGCCGTTGCTCTGGAGCGTGATCGCATCGGCGTAGGCGCTCTTGCCGATCGGCACGAGCACGGCGCCGGCCGTGCCGAAGCTCTGATCGGCGGTGCCGTTCGGCAGCATCCGGGTCACGAGCATCTCGCTCGTCCCACCGACGGTGGCCGCACCGGCGCTGACGATATCGCCGTTCGACTGCACCGCGCTGGCGACGCCACCCGAGGCGGTGCCGAACAGCGAGGCCGTGAACCCACTGACGCCAAAGCTCATATCGATCGAGCCCGACGGCTGCAGCGTGGTCGCAGCAGCCGGCGCCGCAGCCGGGACCACGGCGGCGATTGCGATCGCCAGCGTGGCCAGCGCAGCACGGGCTGAGTTCGTGAGTATGCGGCCGAGCATGCATGCCATATCGGGCTCGCCGCGCGTGGTTCCGCACGAACGGCCGGCGATCTGGACATAAAGGCAGGGCTGCAGCGCTCGGCGCCCGGCCGGGTGCGCTCCCACCTATCATGGCGCCGATGCGCGGCCTGCGGACCCGAGCGCCACTTGCGCCGGGAGAGCGCGAGGAGATGCTCGCAACCGCCGACGGCGTCGGGCTGTACGCGCTGCTGGCCTCGGTGCCCGATCCGCGTGCCGTGCTCCTGCTCTGCCACGGTCTGACGACCGACAGCTCCGAACACGGTGCGTTCCCGGCGGTGCGGGACCTCGCCTTGCGGTCAGGGCTCGCCGTGGCCCGCTATGACGCTCGCGCGCACGGTCGCAGCGGGGGCACGAACGAGCAGCTCCGTCTCGATCTGCTCCGCGACGATGCGGACACCGTGATGGCGTGGGTCGATGCGCAGCTCGGAGCCACCGTCCCCGTGATCCCGCTCGGGGTTTCGTTCGGCGGTGCGGCCTCCGTGCACATCGCGACAACGCGGGATCCATGCGCCGGCTTAGCGCTGTGGTATCCGGTCGTCGACTATCAGTGGAACTACGGCGCCGACACGCCGGTCGCGTTCACACACCAGATGCGTGCCGGTCGGAGCGACAGCGACCCGCCATGGTCGGGGATGCCGGTGCTCGGAAGCAGCTACCACCTTCCCGCCGCGATGCTCGCCGAGATGCCGGCGGATCCGACCCCCGAGCGGCTGGGGTCGCTGACGGTTCCGGTGCTCTCCTTCCACGGCTCGCGCGATCCGTTCGTCGACCCGGAGCCGCTCCGCCGGCTCGCCGCTGATCACCCGAATATCGACTTCCGAACCGCCCGCGGCGCCGGGCACGGCTTCCTCGTCTGGCGCCCGTGGGTGATCAGGCAGACCGCGTCGTGGGCGTCACGGGTCGCCCCTCGCTGAGCAGCTCCTCGATGCCGCTCCACAGCGCGTCGCGGTAGTTCTCGCGCGTGAACCGCTCGGCCGTGGCCCGTGCCGCGAGCGCCATCTCCCGGCGGCGCGCGCTGTCCGCATGCAGCGTTCGTAGCCGCTCGGCGATCGCGTCGGGGTCGCGGATCGGGACCACGTAGCCGTTGGCGCCGTCGCTGACGAAGTCGTGGCCGATGTTCTCCGAGACGATCGCCGGAAGTCCGCAGGCCATCCCCTCGAGCACCGAGATCGGGAACCCCTCGACGAGCGAGGGCAGCGCGATCACGTGACATTGGCGCAGCTGGTCGGGAAGCATGAACCGAGGCATCGGCGGCACGTGCCTCACCCCGGGAGTTCCCTCCCACGGGCGATCGCCGATCGGCTGGCCGATCAGCACCAGCTCTGCATCGTCGAGCTTCGCCCGGCGGAAGCCCTCGACGAGGTACGAGATCCCCTTCCGCTGCGTGATCTGGCCCAGGAACGCAACCCGGAAGGTGCCGTCTCCGGGGCGCTCCGGAGGCGAGAACAGCTCGCAGTCGACGTACCACGGGACGATGAACGTGCGAGCCGGATCGACGCCGGCCTGCTCGAACGTGGTCCTGTGGTGGCCCGAGACCATGATGATCCGATCGGCGGTCGCGATCTCCTCCACGTACCGCTCGCGGATCCACTCCGGGTAGCGCTGGACCCGGAGGGTCGACGCGTACTCGGGCACCAGGCGGGCCTCCTCCTCGAGCAGCGCTTCGGTCACCGCGTAATGCGCGATCGGGTAGTCGAGCACGGTCGCGATCCCGAGCTCGCGCGCGCGACGGAAGGTCGTCGTGGTCGCGCCCTGATAGCCGAGCACAACGTCGGTGCCGGCCTTCAGCAGCCGGCTGGTGCGCTCGTCGAACCGCAGCCGAGTCGGCTTGAGCCCGGAGTACTTCAGCCGCATCGGAAGCCCCGTACGGGTGAGCAGGACGTTGGCGATCTCCCACCCGGTCGCGACGCGCATCGTGCGCGCGCCGACCTCCTCGGTGACCGACCTGCGCTTCAGCTCGACGGTCAGCCGGTCGCCGAGCCGGCGCGGGAGCAGGCGGCCGACGCGTTCGATATCCCGAGGACCGAACCCAACCGTCGACACGTATGTCTCGAGCGCGCCGCGGTCCGCGAACACGGCCGCGACCTCTTTCAGGTGGCTCTGCCCCCCGGGATTGGCGACCACCACGCGCGTCACCGGCGGCATTCTCGCAGCGTTCTCGCGGATCCGCTCGCACTGTCATTACACTTCGCGCGGCGATGAGCAAGGTCGACTTCACTGTCTTCGACAAGCGGGCCGAGCTCGAGTACGGCTACGTTCCCGGCCGGCCGTTCTGGTACCGCACCCTGTGGCACTACGTGAGCGCGATCGTGTTCGAGACCGCGTTGTTCCCGTTCTATGGGATCAAGGTAAAGATCCTGCGTTGGTTCGGGGCGAAGGTCGGGGAGCACGTGGAGCTGAAGCCGGGCGTGCGGATCAAGTACCCGTGGAAGCTCGAGCTCGGCGATTACGTGTGGATCGGCCAGGACGTGTGGCTCGACTGCCTCGAGAGGATCACGATCGGTAGCAACGTGCTGATCTCTCAGGGCACGTACGTCTGCGCGGGTGCCCACGACTGGAACGATCCGGGGCTCGGCGGGATCGTCAAACCGATCGTGATCGAGGACGGTGTGTGGCTGTGCGCCCACTCCCGGATCGTGCTCGGGATCACGATCGCCGAGGACTGTGTGATCCAGATGGGCGCGGTCGTCGAACGCAGCACCGAGCCCAGCGGGATCTATCAGGGCGTCCCGGCCAAGCGCATCGGCGAGCGCAAGATTCGCGACTATCCAGGCCCGAAGCGCGAGGAGGCGCAGCCCGTAGCGGTGGCGTCGTGACGGCGGCCGATCGCGCGGCCGCGCCGCGCAGGGGGCTGTGGTCCCGGCTGGTCGCTGGCGATCCGGAGCCGATCGGCTCTGACGCGTGGGCATTCCGCGCGGCGCTCCCACGTCACGGGATCAACGTGTTCCTCGTCCGCGAGGGCGACGGGGTCGTCTGTTTTGACACCGGCAGCCGCGAGCTGGCCGGCGAGCTACGCCGGCTAGCGGCACCCCACGGGGGCATCAACCGGGTCGTGTTGAGCCACTCGCACTTCGATCACCGCGGCTGCGCGCGCGGGCTGGGATTGCCGGTCCACTGTCACGCCGACGCCCGCGGAGAGGTCGAGGGCAACGGCGGCGAGAACTACCCGCCCGGCTCGCCCGCCAAGCAGGTGATCAAGTGTCGCGTGATGTCGAAGCTCCGCGACGGCGGCGCGGTGCGCGTTGACGGGACGGTCGCGGAGGGCGATCCGGTCGGCACGTTCAAGGTCATGCACCTGCCCGGTCACGCCCCCGGCCAGATCGGCCTGTGGCGCGAGCACGACCGCGCGATCATCTGCGCCGACAGCTTCTACACGCTCGACGATCACACCGCGCACTACCCCCACTCGCTGTACGGCCAGGACGACGAGCTCGCCGCGGCCTCGCTGCGGCGGATCGCGTCGCTCGAGCCCCGGGTCGCTTGGCCCGGCCACGGACCCGCGCTCGTCGGCGACGTCCGTGGAGCGTTGGAACGCTGCATGGCGGAGGCCGGGCGCCCGGTCTGATGCGCGTCGGGGTCGAGCTGATCTCCGCGGGCAGCACGCTCGAGGAGGGTTCGGGCGGCGCGCCCGGCTACGTCAACGCCCTGATCCCGGGCCTGCGCGACGACCCGCGGATCGAGCATCTGCACGTGTTCGTACCGAGCTGGTACGAAGTGCCCGTCGGCTGGGCGAGCGATCGCTTGACGGTCGTCAGCTGCGGCGTACCAAAGCAGCGGGCGGGGCGTGTCGCGTACGAGCAGGTCGGACTCGCGCGGATCGCGACCAAGCACCGGTTCGACGTCTTCCTGACGCCCGCCAACTTCAGACCGCTCGCGTACCGCGGCTGCAACGTGGTCGTACTGCACGCGATCCAGTACTTCCTGCTCGGCGACGACATCGGCCGTGTGCGCTCGGCCTACATCCGCTTCACCGTGCCGCGCTCGCTGCGCACGGCCGACCGCGTGATCGCCGTGACCGAGACGGTCCGGGCGGACGCGATCAAGCTGTTCGACCTCGACCCCGATCGGATCAAGGCGGTCCCGATGGGGCCGCAACCATGGGCCGCCGATCTGATCAGCCGCACCAACGGCACCCCGGTGCAGCCGTACGAGATCCCAGGCAACCATCCGTACGTGCTGTGCATCAGCAGGCTGTACGCGCTCAAGAACCACCGACGGTTGATCCAGGCTTACGGCAGGCTGTGTGCCGAGCGCGAGGTCCCGCACCGGCTCGTGATCGTCGGCGGCGAGGCGGACGTGACGGAGGCCGAACTGGAGCAGGTCGCCGCCGATGCCGGCGTCGGCGACCGCGTGCTGTTCTTGGGCCGGGTCGCGCAGGAGCTGGTCGAGCCCCTGTACGCGGGCGCGTCGGCGGTCGCCTACGTGAGCCTGTATGAGACCTTCGGCCACCCGGTCCTGGAGGCGTTCGCGACCGGCACGCCGCTATTGACCTCCTCCAGCGGCGCGACCGCCGAGGTCGCGGGCGGGGCGGCGGTGCTCGCGGATCCCGAGAGCGTCTCAGATATCGCCACCGGACTCGGCTCGATCCTGTTCGATGAGCCGCTCCGCGAGCGGCTCATCGCCGCCGGCAGCGCGCGCGTCCGCGAGTTCTCCTGGGAGAGCCACGTCCGCGGCACGGTCGACGTGCTCGCGGCGGCGATCGCCGGACGCCGGGCTCGCGCTTAGGCCGTCAGGCCGCCGTCGACAACGAGCACGTGCCCAGTGATGAACTGGGCTTCGGGCGATACGAGGAACCGGACCGCGGCGGCCACGTCCTCGGGCTCACCGAGCCGGCCGGCCGGGGTGCGCCGGGCGATCTGAGTGAGCTGCGCGTCGTCGAGGCCGTGCGACATCTCAGTTCGCAGGTAGCCGGGCGCGACCGAGTTGACGGTTATGTTCCGTGAGCCGAGCTCGCGGGCGAGCGCGCGCGTGAAACCGTCGAGCGCCGCCTTCGTGGCGGAATACACCGACAGCCCCCGATAGCCGGACAGGCCGACGATCGATGACACGTTGACGATCCGGCCCGAGCCCTGGCGCAGCATTCGTCGGCTGACCATCTTCGTGATCTGGATCGTCGCGCGCAGGTTGAGGTCGATCACTTCGTCGACGTCGACGTCGGCGGCGAGCGCCAACACGCCGTCGCGGGCGACGCCGGCGTTGTTGACCAGCACATCGATCCGCCCGAAGCGGTCGCTGACGTTGTGCACGAACTGCTCGGCCGCCGCTCGGTCGGCGAGGTCCACGAGCTCGTGGTAGAAGCGGCCGGCGAGCGCCGGGTCGGCCGTCCAGCCGTCCGTGTTCGGGGTCGCTGAGCGGCTGCAGGTCGCAACGATGTCGCCGGCGTCGAGGAACGATTGCACGAGACCGGCACCGAGGCCGCGACTGCCGCCGGTCACGATCACCACCCGCGGCGCGCTCATGCGGTCGTCCCCGCTTCGCGCCGCATCAGCTTGTTGCCCTTGATCTCGAGTTCGTCGACGAACCGGATCCGGCGCGGCCGCCCGGCTGCCGGCAGCGCTTCGCAGGCCGCTCTGATCCGCCGCTCGAGCTCCTTCGTGTCGACGTCGGGCTTCGCGACGACGTCCATCGCCACGATCTGACCCGTGACGGCGTTCGGACGCCCGTAGACGGCGGCGATCTCGACGCCCTCTACGGCACAGGCCAGCTCCTCGACGGGCAACGGGTGGATCTTCGCACCGCCGACGTTGATGATCTCGCTCGTGCGGCCGACGAACTGAATCCGGTCGTCGCGCACTTCGACGAGGTCGCCCGTCGGGCGCCAGTCGTCCTCGCTGTCGCCGGTTTCGTGGTAGCCGAGCATCCCGACGCGCGAGCGGATCTGGAGCTCGCCATCGACGATCCGCAACTGCGCGGGCGCGTCGTCGTCGCGGTCGAGCACCGACAGCGGCAGCCCGCTGCGGCCGTCGCGGACGGACACCACGGAGCCGAATTCGGTGCCGGCGTAGACATGCGAGATACGCGCCGTGGGGAACAGCTCGGCGAGCTTCTCGATCAGTCCCTCGGGCGTGGCCTCGCCGCCGAGCGTGATCTGCTCGAGCGCCAGGCCGTCCGCCCCACCCGGCGTCAGCCGGCCGACGATCAGCCGCCAGAACGTCGGCGTCGCGCTCACGTGCGTGACGCCGTGGCGGCGGATCGCGTCGATCACATCGTCGGCACGCCGCGACGGCGGCGCCACCAACGTCGCCTTGCTGGCGAGTACGTGGAGCATGATCTGGATCCCCGCGAACTGGTTCAGGTTGTAGGCCAGCAGCCACCGCGTCCCGGGTCGCTCGTCAGGCGTTCGCACGGCTCGGACGAGCCGCGACCAGTCGTGTCTGGCGCCCTTCTGGGCCCCGGTGGTGCCGGTCGTGAGGATCAGCACCGGCGACTGATCCGGGCGCGGTAGCTCCGGTCGTGGCGCCCGCAGCAGTTCCGTGAGCGTGACGGCGGCGCCGAACTCGAGCCGCAGCCCGTGGTCGACCACAACCGTTTCGTGGGCGAACCTCGCCGCGGTCTCGCTCAGACCGTGGGCATCGAGCTCCGGCGGGTACAGACACGCCTCCGCCCCGATCGCCGACGAGGCCGCGACCAACGCGATGATGTCGCGCGGCGACACGAGCGCGGAGCCGAACCGGGTGATGCCGCGTTCGAGCAGGCCGGCCGCGAGCGACTCGCTGCGCGCCGCGAGCTGAGCGTACGACTCCGAGAGCTCGGGGCTGATCACCGCTGGCTGCTGTGGCACTTGTGCGGCAGCTCTGCGCAGGAGCTCGTACGGCACGGTCGCCTACTGGTCGTAGAACGCGACGAGC
This sequence comes from uncultured Solirubrobacteraceae bacterium, assembly GCA_963712675.1. GTDB lineage: Bacteria > Actinomycetota > Thermoleophilia > Solirubrobacterales > Solirubrobacteraceae > Palsa-465. Next base: position 218,596 of record CAVQJF010000001.1, on the reverse strand, counting down.
TCGGCGACCGTCTCGGGGACGATTCCTTCCGAGTATGGATCGCGTCCGAGGTCGTCCTCGAGCACGGCCGACAGTTCCGCCAGCTCCAGCGAATCGAGCTCGAGGTCGGCGGTCAGCTTTGACGTCAGGGTGATCCCGCTCGTGTCAGCCCCACGCCGTTCGAGCAGCTCTCGGATCGTGTCGATGATCGTGCTCTGCGCGTCTGCGGTTGTCTCGGCGTCCGGCAAGCGTCGCTCCTCCATGCATGCTCGATTGTCGCGCTGCGGCGGCGGGAGCATAGCGACACGGCTCGACGCCAGACGTCGGGTAATCTGCGCCGCCGTGGCCGATCGACCAGACCAGCCTCGTAGCTCGAACGGCAGCCAGCACGATGTGTTCGAGCTCACGGCGCCGAAGCTCGGCTTCTTCGAGCTCGTATGGTCCGACTACGAGGTGAGCCTCGTCGAGCGAACCGAGTCCCGCCGGCGCTCGAAGCTGTTCTATCTGCCGCGCCTGCTGCTGAACCCCTCACTGCAGCTGGCGCTGACCGTCCGCATGGCCCAGAAGGGCCCGCGCCCGCTGCTCAACTTGATCCGCTGGGTCCAGGTCACGTTGTTCTCCTCCGAGATCCACCGCTTCCCGTTCGAGGACGGGATCGAGCTCGGTCCCGGGGTCGCGTTCCCGCACCCGATCGGCATCATCATCGGCGGCTCCACCCGGATCGGCAGCGGCGTGACGATCTACAACAACACGAACATCGGCGGCAACCGGCACGCGCCGAGCAGCTCAGCGGTGCCGGCCGAGACCGCCTGCCGGCTCGGTGACCGCAGCGTGATCTACGCCTACAGCGCGGTGCAGGGCCCATACGACGTCTGCAATGACGCGGTCGTTGGGATTCACGTCGTACTCGACGGCCACGTCCCCCCCGGCGCCCTGCGCTCGTACCGCAGCCTCCGGCTCGCCGGCGAGTGGCCCGGGGAGGATCGCGTCCACTGGCGTCCGCCCGGAGTCGAGCCGGTGCTGGTGCAAGCGCGGCCCTAGCCGCGCGTTACGCCCCGGTCGCCGTCTCCCATTTACCCACCTGCGCGGCGAGCAGCGGGTGCGTCACGAGCAGGTGCCAGACGACCGCCTGAAACGCCTCGACATGCGGCGTGATCCGCTCCGGCGGCGCCGGCACAACCACGCACTCGGTCGCGAGCTTGGCGGTCGTCCCCTCCTGGCGGCCGACGATGCCGAACACGTCGGCGCCGAGGTCCTTGGCGAGTTCGACCGCGCGAGCGAGGTTGACCGAGATCGGCGGGTCGAGCGAGCCACCGCCGACGGAGAACACGAGCAGCGCGTCCTTGGCGCTCAGCCGCGAGGTCTTGAGCCACTCGGTGAAGGTCGTCTCCCACCCCTCGTCGTTCGTCCGCGCGGTCAGCTCGGAGACGTTGTCGGTCGGCGTGTACGTCTCGATGTGACACAGCTTGCGGAAGTCGTTGACCGCGTGAGACGCGTGACCGGCGCCGCCGCCGATCCCGATGATGAACAGGCGTCCCTCGCGGCCGCGGACGGCCGCGAGACCCGCGGCCATCCGGTCGATCGTCTCCGCCGGGAGGGCGCGCGCGATCTCCGCGGCCTCGGCGAGGTATTGCGCAGCGAATGATTCGTTGCCGTCAGTCATGGTCGCGAGCTCCGTTCACGGTTTCGTTGAGCACAACTTCGAACTGCTCGGCGATCGCCTTCGGAGCGAAGTGCTCGCGAGCGAACGACAGTGCCCGCTCGCCGCGGGCCCCGCGGTCCTCCGGATCGCTCAGGACGTGCACGAGCTGTTGAGAGAATTCGGCCGGGTCGGACCCGCGCGTCACCCATCCTCCGCCCGACTCGACCACGATCCGAGCCACCTCTGAATCCGGACGCACGGCGGCGAGCGTCGGCAGGCCGTGGCCCATGAAGTTCGCGAGCTTGGAGGGGACGTTGAAGTCGAGTCCCTTGTACTCCTGCGAGACGACCGCGACTGCAGCGCGGAGCAGGAGGCCCTCGAGCCGCTCGCGCTCGATCACTCCGGTGACCTCGACGCGATCGGTCGTGATCGCGGCGCGGACGTCATCTCCCGCGACGCCGTCGCCGGCGAGCACGAACCGCGCACCGAGCTTCGCCAGCTCGGCGGAGGCCTCGAACGCGCGCGTCACGTGGACCAGGTTCTGGGTGTGGCCGATATTGCCCATCGTCAACACGAGCCGATCATCGATCGACCGCGCCCCGACGGCCTCGCCCTGAATCTCCTGGCTCGCCGGATTGAAGATCCGCACGATCTTCTCCGGCGGGACGCCCTTGCCGCGAAGGTTCTCGGCGAAGCTCTCGGAGATCACGACGATCCGGCGCGCCGATCGGTAGGCCGCAAGCTCGAACCTGCGCGACGCGCGGAGCAGGGCGCCCTCGTCGAGGAGCCCGGTGGCGCTGGCCCCGTCGGGGAGGATGTCCTGGAGCCACAACACCCACGGTACGCGCTTGACCCGCGCCGCCGCCATCGTCGGCGCCAGCGCGGGGAAGCTCGGCGACACCGCGACGATCACATCCGGGCGCCGCAGCAGCGGCGCGGCCGCTGAGAGCGCCGCCAGGAACGTCAGCTCCTGACGGAGCCTCGCGGCCATCGTCTGGCGCCCTGGCCAAAGCGGCAGCCGCAGGACGTGGATCCCGTTGCGGACCTCCCGGCGCGGCAGCAGCGGTTTGCCCCACACCGGCTCCGGATAGTGCGGATGCGCCGCCACGACCTCGACGTCGTGGCCGCGGTCCCGCATCGCCGCCGCCCACACGGTGCTCAGCGGGCCGATACCGGTCGGCTCCGGGTCATAGTTGTAGCTCCAGAGCTGGATCCGCACGGCGGCCGCGCATTCAATCATCCACGTCAACCGGTGGGCGTGTGCATGCGCAACGACGGGCGTTCCGTCGTCTATCCTGCGTGTGTGCCTCGGGCCAGGGATGACGGTGGTGTGTTCTCGCGGCTCCGCGCGCGGCTGTCGGCCCGCGCGGCGATGCCACCTCCTCCTCCCTCCATACGGCCCGCTGCGCCGGCGGCGAAACCGGAACCGAGCAGGTGGCTCGCACCGGGCGTGAGGGCGGCCGACCCGCCGGTAGCGCCGGCGGCTGGTCCGCAAGTCGCGCCAGAAACTGAGCCGCCGGTCACGCCGGTACCTGATCCGCCCCTCACGCTGGTGCCCGATCCACCCGCGGCGCCCGCGGTCGCCTCGGCTCCGGCTGCCTCGGCCCCAGCCGCCGTGGCGCCGTCCCCGGAGGCCGCCGCCCGCTGGCTGCCGAGCGGTCCCGACCGTGCGAAGTCGACGGGCTCGAGCGACTGGGTGCCGCCGTGGGCTGCCGGCGCAGCCACCGATGAGCCCTCGGGCCACTCCTCCTGGCTCGTCGGCGAGGAGTCGACGGGTGCAGCGACGCAAGCTCCCCCCACGCCGGCGAACGGCATCCACAGCGATTGGCTGGTCGAGGATCCGCCGTTCGCGCCGGCGCCACCAGCGGTCGCGCTGGCACCTCAGCCGGTCGCGCCCGCACCGGAACCGGTCGCACCCGCACCGGAACCGGTCGCGCCCCCACCGAAACCCTTCGCGCCGGCACCGGAACCGGTCGCGCCCCCCGCCGCCGGCGAAGCGGCGCGCTGGATCGCCGGCCCCTCGCCGGCGCCCGCCGCCCCGGCTGACTGGCTCAGCGAGCCGCCCACCGAGACGAACGGTCAGCACGCGCCCGTTGTCGACGAACGCGCCGCGCAGGCCGCCCACGCCTACTGCCGCGAGCTGTGCGGACACGATGCCGGCAGCGCGGTCGCTGAAGGCGCCCTGGCTGGATTCGCGGCCTCCGGCGCCGTCGGCACGGCCGCTCTGCTGGCGCACACGCGGACGAGCGCAGCCGAGCACCTGGCGGCCGACAGCTCACTCGCCGCCGGGCCCCAGTGCGCCGAGACCCCGACGCTGCTTGCAGCGCGCGACAACGGCACCCTCGGCCACGCCGACCTCGACCGCCTCGGCTCCCACCTCGAGGGCTGCGTCGCGTGTCAGGGAACCGAGCTACGGGCCGCGCGCGCGGAGCGAATGTTCGGAGCGGTCGCGCCCGAGGCCGCGCATCCGAGTGGGACCACGATGGCCTGGACCGCCGGCGCAGGCGCGGCCGGTGCCGCCACGGGTGCCGCAGCCGGCGCGGGTGCCGGCGTTGCGGCCGGCGCAGCATCCCGCACGGCCACCGGCACCTCGCCGTCAGGGCGCCGGCCGTCCCGTCCGCTGATCGTGCTCGCCGCTGTCCTGGCCGCGCTCGTCGTGGCCGGTGCCGTGCTGCTCGCGACGAAGTCGAACAACTCGAAAGCGCCGCCGCTACCGCGCGTATCCGCGCCGGCCGTCTCGCAACCCACGACGGCGACCGTTCAGCCGGCGCGCACTCACCACCGTCGCGCGGCCGTGCACCGCGTCGTGCACCACAAAGCGAAGCCCGCTCACCACAAGGCGGCCGCGAAACCGGTGACCAGTGTCGCGTCGGCGCCGCCGGTCACCACGGTCGCGCCCGTCACCTCGGCCACGCCGCCGCCGGTCACGCCGTCGACCCCGCCGCCGTCGAATCCCACTCCCTCCTCGGGCTCGACTCTGACGCAGGGCTCATCCGGCGGGAGCCTGCCGCCCGCAAGCGGGCCGACGTCGACGATCGGCTCATCGACCAAGCACTGACCGCGGCGGTCAATCGCCGCCGCGGCGGTTAATCGTCCGTCCGGCGCTCAGCCCGGGATCAGGCCCTCGCCGCTGAACTCCTCCTTCGCCTCCTCGAGCGACACGTCCGGCGGGGGGAGGATCAGGTCTGAGCCGCCCAGGTGATCATCGTCGACGGGCCGCCCCTTCGTCCGGACGAAATCGAGCAGCGACTCGAAGGTCGCGTGGAAGCTGGCCTCGTCGTTCGCCTCACAGTCCGCGACGGCCTTGTTGTCAAGCTCATTCAGCGTCGCGAGGTCGGCGTCATCGACCTCGTACTGGCCCTCGGTCGAGATCCGGACGATCACTGGGCCTGCCCACCCTCGGCCGGACCCGTCTGCTCGTCCTCGGGCGCACCCGGGCCGGTCGCCGTCTCGGTGGCGGTCTCGGTGGCGGTGCCGCCCGCGCCGGCCGGCGCTCCGGCTCCGAGCTCGCCGACGGGAGCGGTGGGCATGCCGAGCTCGGCCTTCATCTTCGCGAGGTCGGCGTCCACTTCGCTGCCGGTCGACAGTTGCTTCAGCTGCCGGTCGATGTCGTCCTCGCCGGGGCCGAGCGCGGTCAGGTCCTCGAACGTTCCCGCGGCCTCGAGCTCCTGCACGGCGTCGGCCCGCGCCTTCATGTTCTCGGTCTTGTCGAGCGCGCGCTGCATCGCCAGCCCCACATCGGCCATCTCCTCGCCGACGCCGGTCGCGGCCTCGGAGATCCGGACCTGCGCCTCGGCTGCCGAGTACTGGGCCTTGATGACCTCCTTCTTGGAGCGGAACTGCTCAATCTTCGTGCGCAGCTTCTGCTCGGACGCAGTCATCTGCTCCTGCTGCTGCTCGAGCTGGGCGATCTGCGTATCGAGCCCCTGAAGGTCGGTCTGCAGCACGTTCTTGCGCTCGAGCGCGGTCCGGGCCAACTCCTCGTTACCGGCCGCGAGCGCCTGCCGAGCCTGGGTATCGAGCTTGACGACCTGCTGTTGCATCTTTTCGGTCTGCAGCTGAAGCCGCTTCTTCGACGTGACGACGTCGGCGATCCCCTTCTTGACGTTCTGAAGGTTCTCGATCTGCTTCTGGTAGCTGTAATCGAGGGTCTCCGCGGGATCCTCGGCGCGGTCGAGAAGCTTCGAGATCTTGGATTTGACGACTGTCGACATGCGCCCGGAAAGGCCCGGCATCGCATCCTCCTTGGCAGCTGGCTGGACGAGCTCTTGTAGCGTACCCGAGGTGGACCCCAAGCCTGCCTCGGAGTCGCGCTCGCTGCTCGCGCGCTGGATGGGAATCGGCGACGCCAACAGCGGGGGAAACATCCACGGCGGGACCGTGATGAAGCTGGTCGACGAGGCCGCGGGCCTCGCCGCGATCAAGCACTCACGGCAGCGAGTGGTGACCGCCAGCGTCGACCGAATGAACTTCCTCGTGCCGATCCACATCGGAGAGCTGGTCACCTTCAGCGCGACGGTCAACGCCGTTTGGCGCACCTCGATGGAGGTCGGTGTGCGGGTCGAGGCGGAGAATCCGCGGACCGGCGACGTCCGGCACGCGAGCACGGCCTACGTGACGATGGTCGCGCTCGACGACGAGGGCAACCCTGCCCCCGTTCCGCCGCTGCTCACGACCACGGCCGAGGAGCAGCGACGGATGCGCGAGGCGACGCTGCGGCGCGCGAACCGGCTCGCCGAACGCGAGCAGATCCTCCACGAGCGAGGCGCTGGCTAGTAGCCCAGCAGGTGGCGCGGCTGGAAGCCGCTTGTGTCCTTCAGCAGCGGGCGCCAGCGAGGACCGCTGCCCGATGCCGTGCCCGCCAGCGGCCGCCCTTCGCCCTCAGCCGAGGTGTCGAGGCGAATGCCGGCGATCTCGACGAACGCGTGACCGGTGTTGGTGTACACCGTGATCCACTGCCCGAGGCCACGCTTGCCCCAGTTGAAGAAGTCGGTCGAGGCCATCGGCGTGCGAAGCAGACCCGCGGCGTGGAGCACGTACGAAACCGAGCCCGAGCAGTCATAGCCTCGTGAGACGAAGTCCTGGTGGCCGCCGCCCCAGATGTACGGCTTCTTGCGAATCTTGTTTCCCGCCCAGATCGCCTCTTTGACCTGGATCGGAGCGTCCGTGGGCGCGTAGGCGACGCCGTTGACGATCTTGGCGAACGCGCCCGGGACGGTCGGCTCAGCCGGCGTGCTGATCGGGGCCGGAGGCGGCCCGACGCCCGCTCCACCGGTCGTGCTGGTGCTCGGCGGCGGCGTACCCGAGGTCGCGCTGACGCCGCCCGGAGTCCCCCCGCCGCTGGCCGCGAGCGCTGCCGGCGCGCTGCTTAAAGCCAACGCGGCAAAGATGGGAAGAATTAACCGTGAAACCCGCAAGTCGCTCTCTTTCGTCGGCCGGCGGGGTTAGCTGTCGGGCTAGCGCTAAAAGAGCCTGCGCCTCCCGCGAGTTCATCGCGGGATTAGCCCCTGGGGACTTGGGTCCCCCGCTCCACGGTTTTTTGGTCCCATGGATTAGGCGTTGCGGCACTATACATATGATCGCGGCGAGAGTTACTTCGGTGACAAGCTCCGCTCTCCTGCCGCTGGCTCGCTAACGTCCGCGCACGATGCGACGCACCGTCCCCATGCTCGCGCTCGGCTGCGCGGCGGCGCTGGCCGGATGCGGTGGCGGGACGGAGCTGCTCAAGGGCCCGGTCACCAACGGAATCAAGGCAAGCTCGTCCCACGCAGGGGAGAAGCTCGGGTTCCCGGCCGTCGCGACCAAGAACACGACCCGCGTGGCCGGAGGCGATCCGATCGCGGACGCCGCGGGCGTCGCGCTCGCCGTCTACCCGTCCAACGGCGCCGGCACTCACCCGGCCGCGATCACGATTGCCCCGACCGACGACTGGCAGGCGGCGCTCGCCTCGGCCGTCTTGATGGCGCCTCCGATCCGTGCGCCGATCCTGCTGTCGCCCAGCTCCGGGCTCCCGTCCGCGAGCGCCGACGCGCTCGGAGTCCTGGCCCCGACAGGGTCGGGCGTGATCGCCGGGGCGCAGGTGATCCGCGTAGGCGATGTGCCGGCGCCCGCCGGACGGCGTTCGGTCGCGATCCGCGGCCGCGATCCTTTCACGCTCGCCGCCGCGATCGATCGGTTCGCGAGCGCCGCGCGAGGCAAGACGAGTACGAACGTCGTGATCGCCTCCGCCGACAACTCGGCTGCCGCCTACGCGATGCCGGCGGCCGGGTTCGCCGCCGAGAGCGGCGAGCCGATCCTGTTCGTTTCCAGCACAGGAGTCCCGCAGGCCACGGCCAACGCCCTGCTCTCCCATCAGCACCCCCACATCTACGTGCTCGGACCGCCGAGCGCGGTCCCCAACAGCGTCGTCGCCGAACTCGGCAAATACGGGCCCGTCAAGCGGATCGCCGCGGCCGACGCCGCCGCCAACGCGATCGCGTTCGCCGAGTACCGGGACCCGGCGTGCGCCGTCGGCCAGGCATGCGCGCACGTGCCGGGCAGCTTCGGGTGGGCGATCCGCGGGCCGGGGCACGGCTACGTGCTGCTCAACGCCACCCGCACGCTCGACGCCGCGGCCGCGGCGCCGCTGTCGGGCAGCGGCGACTACGGGCCGGAGCTGCTGATCGACAGTCCGGGTACGCTCCCGTCCTCGGTGCTCAACTACTTCCTCAACTACGCCACGCCCGGCTACAACCAGGAGGGCCCGACGGCCGCGGTCTACAACCACGGCTGGGTGATCGGGGATCAGAGCGCGATCTCGACCGCGGTCCAGGCTCGCATGGACCAGCTGCTCGAGGTCGTGCCGCAGGCCGGCTCCGCGACGCAACCATGAGCCAGGCCGAGAATCCCGACCGACTGCGCGAGGGCCGTCAGGTCACGGTCGAAGACGTGCGCGCGCTGATGGGCGCCTCGACGCCGCACTTCGCGCTCCAGCTCCGCGAACGGATCCGCACGCTGATCCGGGGGCTCCCGGCCGGCGATCCGGCGCGGACCGAGGGCGAGCGCGAGATCGCGCGGCTCGACAAGATCGCCTACTCGGGCGAGGTTCGCGGCCATCAGGGCGAGGCGGGTCTGACGCCGCTGCCGAGCGTCAACCCGTCGACCGAAGTCGGCTAGAGCAGCGCCTCGACCCGCGCCGGCACGTGCTTGTGCCATGGCGTTCCGGCGAGCGGATCGCGCCATGCGACTGCCGTCAGCTCGTTCGCCGCGACACCGGTGAGCACGGGCTCGCCGTCCTCGCCCGGGTAGTCGACGCCCTGGCCGTTTGGGAGTGAGATGTGGCCTTCGAGCATCGCGTCGGTGACCTCGACCAGCGCCTCGGCCGCGCCGCTGGCGGTGACGACGCGGGCCCGTCCACCGGTCTCGAGACCCAGCCGCGCCGCGTCCGCCGGGCTGATCCGCAGCGTTCCATCCCTGTCGCGCTTGCGCCACGCCGGGTCGCGGATGATCGTGTTGGCGGTGCTCGACCGGCGCTCACCGGCAGACAGCACCAGCGGCAGCTCGTCGCTGCACCACCCCGGCCGCTCGTCGGCGAGCGCGCGCAGCTCCTCGAGCAGGCCCGGGATCGTGAGCGCGATCCGCTTGTCCGGGTTGCGGATGTACGCCCACGCGTCCGCGTAGTCGTCGAGCGTCAACGTGATCCCTGAGCGTCCGGCCAGCACCGCATCGAACAGGGCCTCGCCGTCGGCGTGGCCGGCTCGACGGACCGCCTCGGGGTAGGTCGCAAAGCAACGGTGCGCGAGCCCCCATAGCGCCGCCGCGGCGGCGGCGCCATCCGGAAGCGTCGGCCCCAGCGTCTCGTACAGCACGTAGGACGCCAACCCGACGAGCGTCGGGTCCGCCGCGGCCGCCTCGGCGAACGCGGCTGCGAACGCGGCGCGGCTTTGTCGCGCCGCTGCTCGGAGCGGTTCCAGCGCCTCCGGGTCGACAGCCCCGAGAGCACGCAGCAAGCGCGCGTGGATCTCCGGCTCGGCGAGCGTCCCCGGGAGCGACTCCATCAGCGGCGCCCGCAGATGGAAGCTGTTGCGTGGGAACTCGAGGTTGAAGAACGTCGCCTCCCACTTCTCGAATTGCGAGGCGGCGGGCAGCACGTAGTCGGCGTGCCTCGCGGTCTCGGTCAGCGCGACGTCGATCACCACGACCAGTTCCAGCTCCGCGAGCGCCTCGCGGAAGCGCTGCGAGTCGGCGACCGAGTGAGCGGGGTTCGAGCTCTCGACCACCATCGCCCGCAGCCGGTCTGGGTGGTCGGTGAGGATCTCCTCGGCGATCACGTTGCACGGCACGAGCCCGCCGATGATCGGGGCCCCGGTGACCGGCGTTCGGTGCTCCCGGCCGTGATCGTGACGCGCGAGCGGGGCCAGCTGAGAGTGCAGGTGCATCCCGCCCGGCTTTGCGAAGTTGCCCGTCAGCAGCCACGTGAGCTTGTTCAGATACGAGCACAGGACGCTGTGAGGGCCCTGCTGGATGCCGAGGTCCTCGAACGTCGAGACGCTGTCGGCGACACCGATCCGCCGGGCGGCGGCGCGGATCAAGTCCTCCTCGACGCCGCACCGCTCGGCGTATGCCGCGACCGGCACCTCGCGCAACGCGGCGAGCGGCTCATCGGCACCGTTGCAGTGCTCGGTGATGAACGACTCGTCGATCAGCTCCTCCTGCACCAGCGCCCCGAGCAGCGCCGCCAGACACCACGCGTCGGTACCCGGCCGCACCCGCAGATGGAGGTCGGCCATCTCGGCGGTCTCGGTCAGCACCGGATCGATCACGATCAGCGCCCGATCGGGATCGCGTGACAGCTCGCGCAGCGTGATCCGCGCACGCGGGAAGCTCTGGGACTGCCACGGGTTCTTGCCCACGAACACGGCCACCTCGGCGTGTTCGAAGTCGCCGCGCGTGTGGCCGCCGTAGAGGTGCGAATCGACGTACCACTCCCCCATCTTCTCCTGCGCGAGCGCGCTCGAGCGGTAGCGCGCGCTGAGCGCCCGCAGCAGCGAGCCGCTGTAGGCGCCGCCGAGGTGGTTGCCCTGGCCACCGCCGCCGTAGTAGAGGATCGTCTCGCCGCCGTACGTGTCGCGCACCGCCGCGAGCCCGGCCGCGACCTCCCGGATCGCCTGATCCCAGCCGATCTCCTCGAAGCTGCCGTCGGCGCGCCTTTTCAACGGCGAGGTCAGCCGGTGGCGGCCGTTCTGGTAATGGTCGAGCCGCATCGCCTTGTTGCAGGTGTAGCCCTGGGAGTGCGGGTGCGCCTTGTCGCCACGGATCCGGTCAAGCCGCCGGCCATCGAGCTGCACCTCGATGCCGCAGTTGCACTCGCACAGGATGCAGGCGGTCGGCTCCCAGTCGGCCATCAGCCTGCGAGGGCCGCGGCGGCCTCACCCTCGCGCTCGCGCTCGGCGGCCGCTGCCTGGCGTAGCTGCTCGAAGCGCACGACGTTCCCGGCCGCGCCCCAGTTCCCGTCCGGCACCTCGCTGATCACGACCCACACCCGCAGGCCGTCGGCAGGGGTCAGCCCCGCTGCGGCGAGCATGCGCGTCGTCGCCTCCGACACAAGCTCCTCCTTGCGGCGGTCCGACAGGGCGCCCCGTGGCACCGTCACCTGCAGCCGGAACGTCGGCTGCTCGACGGGACGGCCGGCCGCGAGCACCATGCCCTCGGGAAGCTCGTGCACGTACACCCAGGTGATGTCGCGGAAGAACTGCGCGTCCGGGGCGCGCTCGGCGCGCAGCAGCACCGTCGTCAGCTCGTCGACGAGCTCGGTCCGCGCTTCCGGGGTCAGCGCACCAGCGGGATAGGTCAGGTCCATCATCGGCATCGAATTTGGCTCCTTTTGTCGACCATGACGAGCGTCATAATCACGCGCCGCGAACGATAATATGATTCTCGTCATAGTCAAGTCGAGTTTGCAGCCCCGCCAGCGAATGATCGAAAGCGCCGCCGTGCTGATGCGCGAGCGCGGCGTCCAGGCGACCTCGTTCTCCGACGTTCTCGCCCACTCGGGCGCGCCACGCGGGTCGATCTACCACCACTTTCCCGGCGGCAAGTCGCAGCTGATCGAGGAGGCAACCCGGTACGCGGGCGAGTTCACGGCGGCGGGGCTTGCGGGCGCGCTCGCGCAAAGCGATCCGGTCGCCGCGATCCAGGGGTTCATGGCGATGTGGCAGCGGATACTGACCCGCAGCGACTTCGGCGCCGGCTGCCCGGTCGTCGCCGCGACGCTCGACGGGGCCAGCCCGGCCGCGGCGCGCGACGCGGCGCGCGAGGCGTTTGCGCACTGGGAGGCGCTGATCGCAGACGCGCTCGGGCCCAACGGCGTCCCGCGCGAGCGCGCCGAGTCGCTCGCGTCGCTCGTGATCGCCGCGATCGAGGGGGCCGTCGTGCTCGCCCGCGCGGAGCGCTCGACTGCGCCGCTCCAGCGTGTCGCCGACGAGCTCGAGCGGCTGTTGATCGCGGCGCTTCCCGGCTGATCGACCGAAGCGCCGGTGGTAGGATCGCCGCCCGGGGCATCGCTGCAATCGGGAGGGCCAAATGGGAAGGTCCAGGCGTGGCTGGACAAACGTGGCGGGTGCCGTCATCGCGACGGTGCTCGCGGTTCCGGGGGTTGCGCAGGCGCGACTCTCGTGGTCGGCCCCGATCGCGATCGACCTCAATGGCTCGCCGGCGTTCAGCGGGGTCGCCTGCTCATCCGGCACGCAGTGCACCGCGGTCAGCGGCCTCGCGGAGGTGACCTTCGACCCAGCGGCACCGGCACGAGCATCCGTCGCGCAGATCGACTACGGAACCGACTCGGACAGCCATCAGGTGACGATCAGCGCGGTCGCCTGCCCAACGGCCGACCAGTGCACGGCCGTCGACTCGGGCGGGCAGGAGGTGACGTTCAACCCGAGGTCGCCAGGCCGTCCGAAGCCCGTCTGGATCGATGGCTACCAGGATCGCGACATCTTCTCGGTCCCGCTTGACGCGATCGTGTGCCAGTCAACGACACGGTGCATCGTGGTCGACCAGAACGGCGGCGAGGTCACGTTCAACCCCCACCATCCGGTCGCGTTCAACCCCAGCAACGGCAACGACACCTCGGTCACGGTCGACCGCGCTGGCAACAGCCTCATCGGGGTCGCATGCTCGCCAAGTCGATGCACAGCGGCGGATGACCACGGCAAGGAGGTGACGTTCAACACGACCGGCTCCGCTCACCCGACCTCCGGCAGGATCGACCCAAGCGACATGTTGACCGCCGTTGCATGCCCATCGAGCACGCAGTGCGTCGCCGTCGACGGCGTCGGCGACGAGGTGACGTTCAACCCGGTCTCGCCTCCGGTCACGCCAGTACTGAAGCTGGTCAAGCCGAGCACGTCCCTGACGGCGCTCGTTTGCTCGTCGGCGACCCAATGCACGGCGCTCGACGCGACGGGGCAACAGCTGACCTTCAACCCGGCAACCGGCGCGCTGCTGGCGACGGCGACCGTCGACGCCTCCTCAGCCCCAACCGGGCTCGCCTGTCCGCTCGCCACGGCGTGCACGGCGGTCGATCAGAACGGCGGCGAGGCCACGTTCAGGCCACTGTCGTCGGCGATGGCGAGCGCGACCGACGTCTACAACGGGCGCTTCAGCGCGCAGCACGCCCTCGGTGCGGTCGCGTGTCCGTCGGCCGACGAGTGCGTAGCGTTCGACGACGCCGGCGGCGAGGTGATGTTCCACCCCCAGACACCGGCGAAGGCGCCCACGATCGGGCCGATCGACCCCAACGGCAACGGGATCAACGGGCTCGCGTGTGAGTGGCCGGGCAGCTGCACGGTGGTCGACAGCGTCGGCAGGCAGATCACGTTTGATCCTGGGTCCCCAGCCGGCGCGAAGCCGGTGCGGATCGACGGGACCGGCGACCTCAGCGCCGTCGCGTGTCCCTCAGCGAGCCAGTGCACCGCGCTGGACTCGGCCTCACTTCAGGCGATCACGTTCGACCCGACGGCGCCGATCGTCAAGCCGAGCCACTTCCGGATCGACAAGGGCGATGCGAACGAGATCAACGCGATCGCGTGTCCATCTGTGACCCAGTGCACCGCGGTCGACACCTACCAGGGACAGGTGACCTTCGACCCCCGCTCGGAGAAGATCATCGCGTCAGCGACACTCAACGTCGATCAGGCGCTGGGAACCGTCTCATGTCCGTCGACCACGATGTGCGTGACGCTCGACAGCCTCGGCAACGTCCTGACCTTCGACCCGAGGTCACGTGCGCACGGCAGTTCGATCACGATCGACACTCACGCCAAGAACGGCATGGGGCCGATCACCTGCCCGACAACCAGCTTCTGCGTCGCGGACGATCCGATCGGCGGCTACCTCGTCGAGGGCGATCCGGCGCTCGGAGGCGGCTGGACCCTGATCCCGCTGGCCGGCCACTCGCCCAACGACGTCGCGTGCGCATCGCGTTCGGAGTGCGTGGCGGTCGACTCGACCGGCTATGCGCTGCTCGGACCGGCCAGCGTCACGACCGGATCGAACGCTCGTGCGACCGGCTTCGGCGCCGGCAACGCGGCGCTGACGTTCACGCTCACCGCCGCCGCCGGCGCACCTGCGATCAGATCCATCGAGCTCCCATCGAGCCGTGGGATCGGATTCTCGAACTCGGCCGCCGCCTTGGGAGCAGGCGTCTCGGCACGGTCGGGCGCTCACCTGCTGCACCTCACCCCGACGGTCAAGAAGGGTCTCCTGACCCTGTCCCTCGCCGCACCGGCGCGCGGCGTCCGGATCACGATCTCGAGCTCCGCGCTCGTTCCGAGCTCACGGCTTGCGTACGCGGTCAGAACCGGCCGGCAGACCGTGGTGGGTGTGACGGTTGTGGCCGTCGACGCCCACCACGCGGCAACCGACCTGACACTCGACACGCCCGCGAGCTAAGCCGGGCGCTAGGCGGCGGCGAGGCGGGCGGCGCGGCCGCGGCGTTCTTCGAGGACGGGCATCAGGTCGGCGTGGATCGCCCATGGGTCTTCGAGCAGCTCGTACGTGTAGCGGATCGGGAAGTACCCGAGCCCACGGAGGATCCGGTCCTCGTTCAGATCGCGCTGGCGCTGCGCCCAGGTGCCGTGGTTGCCCTCCCCGTCGCATCCGACCACGACCATCTGATCGCGCCACACCGCATCGGGTGTGATCTCACCGATCTTCTCGTTCAGCTCAGGCAGCAGGATCCCGGTCAGCTCGCACACGTGGATCAGCTTGATCTCGAACATGCTCCGCGCGCGGGCCAGCAGCGGCTGATGGCTCGCCAGCGCTTGACCGAGCAGCGTGCTGCCGGGGATCCCACGTCCACGCAGCCGCTGGAGCGCCCTGATGTTCAGGCATCGCATGAAGTCCAGTTGGGAGAGCACGAACCGAACCAGCTGCAGATCGCCGGTGGTGGCGGCGATATCGAGCACGATCTGCTCCCGCGGCACGGTCGGGATCCCGTGATAGACGGCGCGACCGAAGTTCCGCCGGTCGCGGACCACGACCTCCCGCCGCAACCGATTCAGCCCATCACCCGCGGACAATGACCGACACCGCCGCGGGGTCGCGACCTCGATCGCCTGCTGCGTGCGCCACTTCACCAGCCCGCGCCACAGCCCGGCGGTGACCCCCGTCAGGGCCGCGCCCGGGCCCGCGTACAACACCGCACTCAAAAGGTCAGAATCCTCGGAGCGGCCCGGGTGCCCGACCGCGTAGACACCGGGCAGCTCCGGGTACAGCGGGCCGCTCCTGGCCCAGTACCACACCGACTGCCGGTTCACCCCAAGCAGCCGCAGCTGAGCACCGGTGACCCTACCACGCTGCTCCGCTGCGACCCGCCCCACCCGAACCTTGGCGCTCTCGTCAAAACCATTTGTACGCGAGAGCCAGAGTTCGGACATGCCCCCGATGGTCCCGCCATCGGTGTCACGGAACAAGACGCAAACGTGCCAACTCTGAGCCGGAAGCGTTACGTCTCTATGTAGAGATCCGGGATGAGGTCGGCCTCGGAGGCGTCGTCGCCGAAGCGGTATGGGCCGAAGTCGGTGACGCCCTCAGCGCGCAGGACGTCCTCGTCGACGAAGAACTGGCCCGTGCACGAGCGCGCAGGGCGCCGAAGCACCGCGAGTGCCGCGTCGGCGACGATCTCGGGCTTGCGCGAGCCGCGCATCGCGACGTCGCCGCCGACCACGTTCGCGACCGCGGCGGTCGCGATCAGCGTCCGCGGCCACAGGCAGTTGAACGCGATCCCGTCGCCGCGGAACTCCTCGGCCATCCCCATCGTCAGCATGCTCATCCCGAACTTGGAGAGCGTGTAGGCCGGGTGCGATCCGAACCACTTCGGCTGCACGTCCAGCGGCGGCGACAGCGTGAGGACGTGCGGGTTCTCAGAAGCGCGCAGATGCGGGACGCACGCCTTGGAGACCAGGAACGTCCCGCGCGCGTTGATGTCCTGCATCAGGTCGTAGCGCTTCATCGGCAGATCGAGCGTCCCGAGGAGCGCGATCGCCGAGGCGTTGTTGACGCAGATGTCGATGCCGCCGAACTCGGCGACACAGTCCGATACGGCACCGAGAACGGCGTCCTCGTCGCGGATGTCGCCGGCGATCGGCAGCGCGCGCCCGCCCGCCTCCTCGATCGCCGCCGCGGCCGTATGGATCGTCCCCGGCAGCCGGGGATCCGGCGAGACCGTCTTCGCGATGAACGCGACGTTTGCGCCCTCCCGGGCCAGGGCGACCGCGATCGCGAGCCCGATCCCGCGCGACCCGCCGGACATGAACGCCGTCCGGCCGGCCAACGCCCCGTCGCTCATAGCCCGAGCGTCTTGGCGATGATCCCGCGCTGGATCTCGCTCGTGCCGCCGTAAATCGTCGTCACGATCGCGGTGCGCACCTGGCGCTCCATGTCGTACTCGACCGCATAGCCGTAGCCGCCCATCATCTGCATGCCTTCGAGCGACATCTGCTTCGCGAGCTCGGTCGCCTTCAGTTTGCACATCGACGCCTCGCGCGGGAACAGTGTGCCCGGGTTCGCATCGACCTTCATCGCGGTGTCGTAGATCAGCAGGCGGGTCGCTTCGAGCTCGGTCGCGAGGTCGGCGAGCCGGTGCTGGATCGTCTGGAACGAGCCGATCGGCTTGCCGAACTGCTTGCGCTCCTTGACGTATGCGAGCACGTCGTCGAACGACCGGGCCGCCATCCCGAGCGCCTGCGCCGCGATGATCAGCCGCTCGTGGTTGAGCCCGGCCATCAGCTGCATCCACGCCTGGTCCTGGACTCCGAGCAACCGCTCAGCCGGGATCTCACAGTCGGTGAAGAAGACGTCGTTGACCTCGCGGCCGCCCATCGTGTCGATCCCGCGGACCTCGAGGCCCTCGACGCCGGTCGGGATCGAGATCATCGACAGGCCCTCGTGCTTGTTCGCCCCTCGGGTGGTGCGGCACACGAGCAGGATGTGGTCGGCCGCGTGCGCGGCGGTGATCCAAGTCTTCTGGCCGTTGATCACGTAGCCGCCGTTGACCCGCTCGGCGCGGCACGTCAACGAGCCGACGTCCGACCCGGCCTCCGGCTCGGACATCGCGATCGCCTCGACCCCCCCGCGCACGACGCCCCCGAGGATCTCCTGCTTCTGCTCCTCGGTCCCGAACCGCAGATATGCGCCGGCCGTGATCATGCTGACGCCGAAGAAGCCGATCGGGATCAGGCCCCGCGTCGACTCCTCGAACAGCAGGCACATGTCGACAGCGCCGCCCCCGGAGCCGCCGTACTGCTCCGGGATCGCGGCGCCGAACCAGCCGAGATCGGCGACCTTTGCGTACAACTCGGGGTTGTGCGGCTCTTCGCCGTGGCGGGTTAGCGCGTCGCGCTCCTCCCGGGTGCCGCACTCGCGCTGGGCGAAGTCGCGGATCGACTCCACGAACGCGCGCTGCTCGTCGGTCAGGGACTGGATCATCGGTAGGGCTCCTCGAGAAGACGAAAACGAAATTGGCATAGTGCCAACAGTGGCTTATCCGGGATTATGCCGCTGTACACGATCGGTTACACGCCCGCGCTAGGCTCGCCCGCGGCGCTTGGCCCCCGCTTGGCCGGCGCTTGGCAGAACTGGCTGGTACCGATGGTACGCAAGTGCTACTTTGCGTACCATACCCCAGCCAACAGGAGGCGTGCGATGACGAACTCGACGCTGTTCCCATCCGAGCAGGAGATCCCCGACCTGCTGGTCGGTCCGGACTCCGTCACCTGGCGGTTCAGCAGTGACTCGCGGCTGTACTTCACGATGCTGTATCCGCTGCTGCTGCAGGTCGCGCACCCGGTCGTCGGGGCGGGGGTGCGGGACTACTCCGACTTCGAGCAGCGGCCGTGGAACCGCCTGCTACGGACGATCGACTACGTCACCGTGCTCGTCTACGGAGGGCCCGACGCGGTCGCGATGGGCCGGCGGCTGCGCGCCATCCACAAGGGCTTCCGGGGGACCCGTGAGGACGGCAAGCCGTACTACGCACTCGAGCCCGAGGCATACGCATGGGTGCACGCGACGCTGCTCGAGACCTACATCGCCGGCCACGCCCGCTTCGGCCGCCCGATGCGACCCGACCAGATCGACCGCTTCTACCGCGAGTACCGCGGTCTGGGACGGCTGATCGGCGTCCGCGAGCGCGACCTCCCCGACGACTACGCGAGCTTCAAGCACTACTTCAAGACGACCTGTGAGGAACAGCTCGTTCGTACCCAAAGCGTCGACCAGGTGATCCAGGCGACCCAGGGCGACGTGCCGCCGCCGCTGCCGATGCCCGATCTCCTCTGGCGCGCGGCACGCCTACCCGCCAAGCGCACGCTGTGGCTCGGCGGCGTCGGCATGCTGACGCCCGCGCTCCGCGCGCGGTTCGGCTTGGCCTGGTCGCGGTCCGACGAGCTCGCGTTCCGTGCGATCGGGCGAGCCAGCCGCACGGCCACCCCGATCATGCCGAAGCCGCTTCGGATCGCCGGGCCCGGCCAGCTGCGCTTCCGTCGCAGGGCGATCGCACGCGGGCCGCTCGGCCCAGGCGCCGACGCCCGCCCGGGCACCGGCGCCAGCGGCGGCGCCGGCCCAGGCGCCACCGACGGCATCGGCGCGGGCGCCCCCGTGATCCGCCAGGAGCCCACCGCCGATGCCGCCTGAGACGGCGCGGGTCCTGGCGCTCGCGTTCGACCCCCGGGTCCCGACCGCGGACGACGCGATGGCGCAGCGGATCCTCGACGCGGCACTGGAGCTCGCGGCCGCCTCGGGCCTCAGACACCTGACGATGGACGAGGTCGCCAAGCGCGCGCGGGTCGGACGGATGACGGTGTACCGCAGGTTCGGTGCCAGGGCGACGCTGCTCGACGCGCTCGCCGTCCGTGAGGCGCGGCGCTGCATCGCGACGATCGCGCGGGCGCTCGATCCGAGCGCGCCGATCGACGAGCGGCTGACCGAGCTGTTCGTCGTGACGCTGAAGGTGATCCGCGAGCATCCGCTGCTCGAGCGACTGGCTCGTGTGGAGCCGGAGGCGCTGCTGCTCGAGCTGACGCGCGACGACAGCGCTGTGTTCCACCTCGTGCTCGAGTTCCTCGTCGACTTGATCACAGCCGCGCAACAAACCGGCGACCTCCCCAGAACCGATCCCGCGCCGCTCGCCGAGCTCGCGCTCAGGCTCGGGGCCTCGTTCGTACTGATGCCCGCGAGCGTGCTCGCGCTCGACGACGAGCGGGCGACTCGCGCCGCCGTCGGGCCGCTGATCGCTTCGCTGCTCAGACCCGCCGGCTGACGGTCGCCTACATTTCGGCGGATGTTGATCCGTCCCGCCGACTCCGCACGCGACGCCGCAGCCTGCGCAGCGATCTACGGCCCATTCGTCGCCGACACCCCGATCTCGCTCGAGGAGATCGTGCCGAGCGAGGCTGAGATCGCGGCCCGCATCGAGCGGATCTCGGCCACGCACCCGTGGCTCGTGGCCGAGCTCGAGGGCGACACCGTTGGCTTCGCCTACGGCTCACCCCACCGCGAGCGCTCCGCCTACCGGTGGGCAGCGGACGTGACCGTGTACGTGTCCCCCGCGGCGCACCGCCGCGGCGTCGGCCGGGCGCTCTACGAGCGGCTGCTGTCAGACCTGGCCCGCCAGGGCGTGCACGTCGCCTGCGCCGGGATCACGCTGCCGAACGAGGCAAGTGTTGGGCTCCACGAGGCGCTCGGCTTCGGCGCCGTCGGCGTATACCGGCGGATAGGATTCAAGCTGGGGATGTGGCGGGACGTGGGATGGTGGCAGCTGCAATTGCTGCCGGAAACTGATGACGCGCCGGCTGAGCTCGGCTCGCCGTTCCGGGCGGATTGACCGACATAGATCCAGATGACAGCTGCAAGCAAGTTCAGGCGAGTGCTGCTCGTCGCGCTCGCACTCGCCGCGCTTGTCGGCGGACTGCTGGCCGCCAGGCCAAGCGCTAACGCCAGCCGTACGCCGACGCTGCCTCCGGGCGCGGTGCCGGTCCCCCGGGTGCTGGCGCCGACGGCGCAGCCCAACATCGTGTTCGTGCTCACCGACGACCTGTCGATGAACCTGCTGCGGTACATGCCGGTGGTGCAGGCGATGCAGGGTCGCGGCCTCACGTTCAACGACTACTTCGTGTCCGATTCGCTGTGCTGCCCGTCGCGCTCGTCGATCTTGACGGGCAACTTCCCGCACGACACCGGCGTGTTCGGCAACGTCGGACCGCACGGCGGCTTCAAGGTCTTCCACGCTCGCGGCGAGGAGCAGCACACCTTCGCCGTGGCGCTGCACAACGCCGGCTACCGGACGGCGATGATGGGCAAGTACCTGAACGGCTACCTCCAGGGAAGCCCGGGCGTCCCGCCCACGTACGTGCCGCCGGGCTGGAGCGAGTGGGATGTGGCCGGGAACGGCTACCCCGAGTTCAACTACACGCTGAATGAGAACGGCCTGCTGATCCCCTACGGCGGCGAGCCGACGGATTACCTGACCGACGTGCTCGCCCGCAAGGGCGTCGATTTCATCAACCGAGCGGCGGCGGCCAATCAGCCGTTCTTCCTCGAGTTGGCGACGTTCGCGCCGCACCATCCGTTCACGCCCGCGCCGCGCGACGCCGATCTGTTCCCCGGCCTGACGGCGCCGCGGGGGCCGAGCTTCGACACGCTGCCGACGAACGCGCCCCGGTGGCTCGCCGGACACCCGCCGCTGACCGCCGACCAGGTGACGCGGATCGACAACGTGTTCCGCAAGCGCGCCCAGGATGTGCAGGCGGTCGACGACCTGATCTCCGCGATCGAGGCAACGGTGGCGGCCGACGGGCTCAGAAACAACACCTACATCGTGTTCAGCTCGGACAACGGCCTTCACACCGGCCAGTACCGACTGATGCCGGGGAAGCTGACCGCGTTCGATACCGACATCCGGGTGCCGCTGGTGGTCGTCGG
Source organism: uncultured Solirubrobacteraceae bacterium (assembly GCA_963712675.1). Classification (GTDB taxonomy): domain Bacteria; phylum Actinomycetota; class Thermoleophilia; order Solirubrobacterales; family Solirubrobacteraceae; genus Palsa-465. Next base: position 197,517 of record CAVQJF010000001.1, on the reverse strand, counting down.
GCCGGGCGTGCCCGCCGGCGCACAGACGGACGCGATGGCTGAGAACATCGACCTCGCTAAGACGTTCACGGCGCTGGGCGGCACCGACCTGGCCGGCGATGGCCACAGCCTGGTGCCGCTGTTAGGAGGGACGACGCCCCCGGGCTGGCGCAACGCGGTCCTCGTCGAGCACCACGGCCCAGATCTGCACGGCCAGGACCCCGACTACCAGGGCTTTCCCGCGGGCAGTCCGACGACGTACGAGGCGATGCGCACGCACGACTATCTGTACGTCGAGTACCGCGACGGCGAGCGCGAGTACTACGACCTGCAGACCGACCCGGACGAGCTCCACAACATCGCGGACCAGCTGACGCCCGCTGCGCTGGCGACGCTGCACGCCGAGCTGTTCACGCTCGAGCAGTGCCACAACGGCGCCCAATGCTGGTCGGCGATGCACGTCTCGCCGTTCCTGCCGGCGCGCCGTTCGGGCCACCGGCGCGGCTCGCGCCTCAGCTCGAATCCTCGAGCAGCAGCGCGAGCGTCGGGCAGGCATCGGCGGCACGCCTCGCAAGCGATTCCAGCTCGGGCGGCACGTCGGCGACATCGATGATCGGGTAGCCCCAGTCGTCGAGCCTGATCAGCTCGGGCAGCAGCTCCGCGCACAGGCCGTGGCCCTTGCACATGATCGGGTTGACGCGCAGCTTGGCGCTCATCGGCGCGCGAGTCCCCGACTCGAATGGCCGAGCGGCAGATCCGCGGGTCTCGCCGGGCAGCGACTGTGCTGGTGGGCCGTGATCTCGGCGCCGAACACCTCGAGCGCGCTCTCGACGAAGCGCACCGCGCCATCGGGATGGTGGCAAGCGCCCCGGCCACGGATCTCGGCTGCCCAGCGAAGAACTCGATCACGCTCGCGGCTATGGGCGACGCCGTCGGCGAGGCCCTGGACGGCAACCGCTATCGCGCGCAGCCCGTGGACGCAGGGGCCGCACTGTCCGGCCGACTCGGTCGCCAGCCAGTCGATCACCCGCGCGCTCTCGTGCAGGCCGCACGAGCTCTGGCCGAGCGCGATCAGGACCCCCGAACCGAGCGTGCAGCCGACGGTCCGCAGATCCTCGCGGGCGAGCCGCAAGCGGAGCGCCTGGCCGGCATCGACCCAGGTCCCGAAGTAGCCGCCGACGAGCAGTGCCCGAAGCGGCTCGGTCGAGCCGCCCGCGGCCGCCAGCAGATCGGTCATCGTGGTCCCGAACGCGAGCTCGTAGACCCCCGGCGCCGCGACCGCGCCCGAGATCGTCACCAGCGCCGAGCCCGGGTCGGCGTCGGTGCCGAGGGCGCGGAACCACTGATCGCCGAACCGCGCGATCAGCGCCAGCTGTGCCAGCGTCTCGGGATTCGAGATCAGCGTCGGGCGGCGGCGGTAGCCGCGTTCGTAGGGACGAGGCGGCACGAATGCGGGCTTCGGCTGCCCGCCGTTGAGCCAGCTGATGACCGCGCTCTCCTCGCCGGTCACGTACCCCTCCGGCCCGGTCACGAGGTTGATCGCGACCCGATCGCCGCGGCGCATCGCGATCGCCCCTTCGAGCGCATCGAGAGCTGCGGCCTGCGCCTCGCCGACCTTCACGACAACCTCCCGGGCGGAGATCGCCTCCGCCGCCAGCACGGCGCCATCGAGCACCATGTGCGGGAGCCGCGACAACAGCAGCCTGTCCTTGCGGCTGGCCGGTTCGGTCTCCGAACCGTTGACCACGACCGCCGTGGCGCGGCCCCGCTCGGCGACGGTGTGGAGCTTGCGCGCGGTCGAGAAGTCGGCGCCGCCACGGCCACGGAGGCCGCTGCGCTCCGCGCGGTCGATGATCTCGGCCGGGGCCAGTTTCGGCAACGGGCCGTGCACGCGCTCGTGATCGGAGAGCGTCATCGCGGCTCCATCTGAGCGCAGGCCGGCGAGCAGTCGCGGCAGGCCGGGATGGCCGATGCTCATCCGCCCCCGCCTGGCCTCGAGCCGGACAGCGAGCCGGTCGCCGTCCCAGAGGAACCGTCGAGGCTGAGGGTCGCGCGCAACTCGAGCTGCGACCCGTCAGCGCCTCGCACCCGCGCGACGAACTGCTGCCCGACGAGCGAGCTGATCGTCCCTTCCATCACCGTCGGCAGACCGGCTGCCTCGAGCACGACCTGGCTGCCCGTCATCGACAGCCCGCCCCCCGGGATCGGCGCTCCCGCGAGGCGGATTCGCAGCCGCCCGCGCGCGCCTCCGCTGACCCGCAGTGCGAGGTCGACGACCGCCCCGCCCGGCACCGTGGTCTGCGCGACGCTTCCATCGAGCCGGGCCGTGAACGGCGTCTTCAGCGTGGCGCCCGACGCCCTTGGGACCCGTGGGGTCGACGTCGCGCCCGTAGCTTTGACGAACGCGACCTTGGTCGGCACGAGCAATGACGACGGGGTTCCGGCGCGCTTTGCCCAGCCGTGCTGGAGCGGACCGAGGAACGTGAACAGGGCGATCCCGAGCGGCGTGATCACGGTCGCGATCAGCGCTGGCCCGCGAACCGATTCGCTGGCGCCCTCGGCGTTCTGCACCCGGATCCAGATCGCGATCGCCACCGCGACGACGCACGCGACGGTCAGCGCGAGTGCCCACCACGATTTCGTGTCGCTCCCGGTTCCGAGGCCGTGCAGCACCGCCACCGGCCAACTCGCGTACGCGAGCCAGTGGATCGCTCTCCAGGCGCCGTATCCGAGCCGGCGCCGGAAGATGCTCGTGAGCACGAGCGCGATCATCAGGTCGAAGGCCAGCGCGCCGAAGCCCAGCCACAGCGGCCGGTAGGTGCCGGTGAACGGGATCACCGAGTTGACCAGGCTGATCGACGTGAAGCTGTCGAGCACGCTCGTGAGGATGTGAAGCGCGAGCAGGGCGACCACCAGCAGGGACACGTCGCGATGCAGCGTGTCGACCGCGAACCGCGGCCAGCGCGGCGCTGAGACCCGGAGCGGGCCGAGCACGCCGAGCACCACGCTCGCGGTCAGCAGCACGAGCGACACCATTCCCGTCGCCCGCGCGAGGTACCAGTAGGCGCTCGGCCCGGCGGCCGCGAGCGGCAGTGTCATCGCAGCGCCTCCCCGGCGAGCCCCGAGCGAGCGGCGGCCGGCAGCTCCTCCCCCGCGTCCGGCCAGCCGGCGACGTGGGTGACGGTCCCGTCACTGCGGACGAGCCGGGCCGACAGCTGCAGCGAGGCCAACCACTCCGGCGCGCTCTCGCCCCGGACGATCGCAGCAGTGCTCGCGATGTTCGCGTCCAGACAGCTGCCGGCCGTGACGCTTACGGTCCGCCAGACCACGGCGGCGGGACCGCCGGTGCCCGGGTCGATCACGTGGTGAACGATCTCGGCGCCCAACGGCCAGCTCCGCGCGGTCGTGCTTGAGGTCGCCAAGCCGCCGCCCGTGACCAGAATCGACTGTCCCGGCGCCTCTGCACCGGAGCGATGATCGTCGGTCACACGGACGGGCCAGCCCCCCTCCGGGGCCGCGCCCGCGAGCGAGATGTCGCCACTGAAGCTGACCAGCACCCCACACGCCGCGGCTGCGTGCGCGGCCGCGGCGGCACGGTCGGCGGCCAGCGCCTTGGCCGTCGCGCCGAGGTCGAGCGTGACCCCCGGCGCGAGCCGAATCGTCCCCGCCTCGCGGTCGAGCGCCACGGTCCTCCATCCGGGTACCGCCGCGAACGCGACCGCACGGCGGCCGGCGACGATCGCATCGAAATCCCTGTCATACCCGAGCGCGATCAGCGCCGCGCCGACGGTCGGATCGACGTCGCCGTCGGTTACCCGCGACGCGCGCAGCGAGGCCTCCACCGCGTCGAGCAGTACCGGCCCGGCGGCGAAGATCGAGCCGCTCGCCGCGTTCAGCGCCGACAGCTCCGAATCCGGGCGGAACCGTGAGCACGCCAGGTCGAACTCGTCGATCGTCCGCTGCACCGCGGCTCGGGCATCCGAGAGCCGATCGGGTTCGGCGACGGCGACCACTGCCGTGCCACCGAACGCTTGCCACCGATTGGACGCGATCGAGCCGGCCGTCAGGCCGCCACTCACGAGCCCCCCGACACGGCGACCGGGGGCGCCGCCTGCTGAACCGGGGGCGCCGCCTGCTGGACCGGCGGCGCGGAGTTCTGCGCCTGCGATTGATCGGGTGCGGCCTGTGACTGTGGCGCAGCCCCCGCCACCAGCCCGAGCTGGCTTGGCGACGCGAGCGGCGGCATCCGAGTGGTTGCGGCTGCGCGTGTCGAGCGGGTCGACGCGGAGCTCACCACGCGCGAGGCGCGGGTTGTGGCTCCGAGCGTGTGACCGGGCGCGATTGCTGACACGAACGCGGAGATGCCGGCGGTCAGCGCGGCGGCGCCGCCGATCACGGCGCGTCGCGTCCACCCGACTCGTTGCAGCGCATCGTCACGCTGGAGTTGGGCCTCGGACCGCCGGTCGCGGGTCCGCAGATCAAGACGTGGGCTATCCACAATGCTCGTAAGTCTGCCCGGCGCGTGTAAGTTCGTCATCAGAAGAGCATGAGAATGCGTTCATCGCGCTCGTCGGCGGGAATCCGGCTACGCCGCCGGAAGATCGATCGTGAACGCCGGACCGTCGACTGTCACGCGACCTCCGTAACGCTCCGCGATCGCGGCGACGATCGACAGACCGAGGCCCGAGCCGGGCCGCTGTGAGGCACCCGGGGCACGCCAGAAGCGCTCGAACAGGTGCTCGCGATCGGCCGCGTCCGGCCCCGGCCCGTCGTCGCTGACGGTCAGCAACGCGCGATCGCCTTCGTGCCGTACTCCGACGGTGATCCGGCCCGACGACGGCCCGTGGACGAAGGCGTTGTCGATCAGGTTCGCGACCGCGCGCGAGAGCGCCTCGGAGTCCGCCCGCACCGAGACGGCGGCGAGCGGCGCAACGGTGAGCGCGCCACCGTCGCCGTCGTATTCACTCACGAGCGTGCGTACGAGCTGATCGAGCGCCAGGGGCTCGGGCTCGGCGGCGGACGCGCCGGCGCGCTCGAGCGCCAGCAGGTCGTCGACCAGTCGGGCGAGCCGAGCTGCGTCTTTGTGCAGGTCCGCGAGGACTTCCGGATCCGCGCCGTGCCGGAGCGCGTACTCGACGTTGCCGAGCAATGCCGTGACCGGCGTCCGCAGCTCGTGCGATGCGTCCGCCAGGAATCGCCGCTCGCCGGCGCGCGCCTGCTCGAGCGAGGCCAGCATCCGGTTCAGCACGCCGGTCAGCTGTCCGACCTCATCGCCGCCGGCACCGGGCTCGGGCAGACGGCGGGCCGGATCGGCGGTGCGCTCGATCTCCCCGGCGGCGCCGGCCAGCCGCCGCAGCGGCCCGAGCCCGCGCCCGGTCAGCACCGCGGCCGCCAGCGCCGCGACGAGCGCGGCCGCGATGCCGCTCAGGGTCAGCACGAAGCCGAGGTGGTGGACCGTGTCGGCGATATCGGTCGTATCCGATGCGACGAGCACAACGCCTCCCGCCGCCGGGCCTCCCGCCTGGGCGATCGGCGCCGCGTAGACGCGGAAGGGCCGCCCGTCCAGGGACAGGTTCTCGTAGCCGGTCAGCCCGCCCACCCGAGCCGAGCGCGCGAGCCGATCCTGGGGCAGCAATCGCGCGCCGAGCGTCAGCGAACGCGCGATCAGGCGACCTCGAGCGTCGATCACCTCGACGGCCAGCTGGCGGTCGGAGATCGGCGTCTCGAGCGCTCCGGGATCGGTCAGCACGGCCGGCGCCGAGACCGCCAGCTGGGCCACCGACTGGGCTCGCTGGCGCAACGCCGTGTCGAGCGTGCCGCGCAGCTCATGGCCGACCAGCAGCACAGTGGCCACGGCGAACAGCGCCACGGCGGCGAGGATTGAACCGGTCGCGACAGCAACCAGACGGCCGCGCAACGTCCTCGGAAACCATTTCATGGTGCGCAAACTGCCAACCCGGAGGTTTGTTTCGTGTTGATGAACATAGGCAATCGTTTGCCAAGGAGAACAAACCTCCTCAATACATCGGCAAAAGACAGGGTTGGCAGGGAATGGAAGACCTGAGTGGACCGGGAGGACCGGCTCGCGTCCTGCTCATCGAGGACAACGCGCACGACGCGATGCTGATTGCCGAGATGCTCCGGATAACGTGGCCCGAAGGCCTCGTCCTGGCACATGCATCTCGGCTCGGTGACGCGACCCGCGAGCTGCTCGATCACGGTGCTTCCTGCGTGCTGCTCGGGCTGTCAGTGGGCTCCGCGGTGGACCCGCTCGAGCACGTCCACACGGCGGCACCAGACGTCGCGATCGTCGTGCTCAGCGCTGAGGACGACGAGCGCGAGGCGTTGCTGGCGCTGCGCGCCGGCGCCCAGGACCACCTCTCCAAGCGTGAGCTCCACCCCGCTCTGCTGCGGCGCTCGGTCGCATACGCGATCGAGCGCAAGCGCTCCGAGGTCCAGCTCGCCCACCAGGCCCTGCACGATCCGCTCACCGGGCTGCCGAACCGAGCCCTGTTCCTCGATCGCCTCGGGGTCGCGCTCGACCGCTCGCGGCGGACAAGCGCCTCGGTCGCGGTGCTGTTCCTCGATGTCGACAATTTCAAGGAAGTGAACGACTCGCTCGGCCACGCGGCGGGCGATCGCGTGCTCGTCGGGCTCGCCGACCGCCTCGGAGCGATGCTACGCCCGATGGACACGGTCGCGAGATTCGGCGGCGATGAGTTCACGTTCCTGTTCGAGGATCTGGCCTCGGAGCGCGAGGTGGTCCTGATCGCCGAGCGGATCAGCCGCACCGCGGGTGATCCGATCCGGCTCGATGACGGCGAGGCGTCGGTCACCGTCAGCATCGGGATCGCGATGGTCGCCGACCCCAACATGCCGCCGGAGACCGTCATCCGAGAGGCCGACGCGGCGATGTACCGCGCCAAGGAGCTCGGACGCTCGCGGTACGAGTTGTTCGACGAGGCCTCGCGCACGCGAGCGATCGAGCGGCTCGAGCTCGAGGCCGCGCTGCGGCTGGCGATCGAGCGCTCGGAGCTGCGAGTCCACTATCAGCCCCGGGTGTTGCTCAACGGCTCGATCACCGTCGCCGGGTTCGAAGCGCTCGTCCGCTGGCAGCACCCGGAGCGCGGCCTGCTCGTGCCCGAGGAGTTCCTGCCGCTCGCCGAGGAGACCGGCCTCGTGCTGGCGATCGGCGAGTTCGTGCTCGAGGAGGCGCTCCGCCAGCTCGACCGCTGGCGCGGCACGAACCCGGCGTTGACGCTGTCGATCAACCTCTCATCGCGCCAGCTCGAGGACACCGGCTTGGTGCCGACGCTCGCGGGCGCGCTCCGGGGCCGGGGCACCGATCCGGGAGCCTTGACGCTCGAGATCACCGAGACGGCCCTGACCGACCATCCGGACCTGGCCGCGCGCGTCCTGGAGGGCCTGAAGAGCGTCGGCGTCGGGCTCGCGATTGACAACTACGGGACCGGCCTGGGCTCGCTCGCCAACCTCAAGTCGATGCCGTTCGACACGCTCAAGATCGACGGCAGCCTGATCGGCGAGGTCGCCGGCGACCCGGATCAGGGCGCCGTCGTCGGGGCGGTCGTCGAGCTCGCCCACGCGCTCGGGCTGAGCGTCGTCGCCGAGCGGGTGGAGACCGACGAACAGCTCGACCGGATCCGGGCGCTCGGCTGCGACAGCGCCCAGGGGTTCCTGTTCGGGCGCCCACTCCCAGATGACGAGGCGGACTCGCTGCTCAACGGCGTGCTGAACCACTGATTCACGCACGGAGCACGAACCCGGCCCCGCGGACGGTCCGGATCAGCTCGGGCTCCCCGAGCTTGCGCCGCAGCCGCGTCACGTAGCGGTCGACCACGTTCGCCTCGGCGGCGCCGCCCCAGATCTCGTCGATCGCGCGCTCGCGCGTGACCGTACGCGTCGCCTCGCGGAGCAGCAGCTCGATCAGCGCGGCCTCTCGGCCGGTTAGCGAGATCGCCCGGCCCGCGCGAGTCGCGGTCCCGGCCGCGACGTCGAGCACGAGGTCGGCGTATGACAGCAGCGGCCCGGCGTCGTCGCGGCGCGTCAGCGCGCGCAGCCGCGCGACCAGCTCGGCGACCGCGAACGGCTTCACCAGGTAGTCGTCGGCGCCCGCCTCGAGGCCGCTGACCCGGTCCGGGACGGCGTCGCGCGCGGTCAGCATCAGGATCGGCGTCGGCAACCCGCGAGCGCGGAGCCGGCGACAGACCGCGAGCCCGTCGAGTGCCGGCATCGCCACGTCGAGCACGATCACGTCGGGCGCGATCCGCTCGACCGCCACCAGCGCGCCACCGCCGTCGACGGCGACGGTCACGTCGTATCCCTCGGCGGCCAGCGTTCGCTCAAGCATCCGCCTCAACGATGGATCGTCGTCGACGACCAGGACGCGCTCGGCGCGGGCAGCGCCGTCAGCCACCCGCGACGTCACGCCGCAGGAATACGAGGAAGGCGGTCGTGATCGCCGCGACGCCATAGATCGAGCAGACCCATGCGGCACGTACGATCGGCGCCCAGTCGATCGGCGTCCGCAGCAGCCCCTGCCACGCGTTGAACTGGGTCGAGAGCAGGTACGGCTGCAGCCCGGTCAGGCCGGGCAGGACCCCGATCAGCTGGAACAGCAGCGAGATCATCAGCGTCCCGACGACCGCGGCGGCACTGTTGCGCGTGATCGCCGACAGCAACAGCCCGATGCAGACGATCGTCAGAATCGGGATCAGATACACGAGCAGGCTCGCGTACACGAGCTCGAGCGCCTTTGGCGCCGACACGATCGTGCCCGACAGGCTCCGAAGCGAGTTGAACCCCGACTGCAGCGAGCCCGCGATCACCGCCACCGTGCCGGAGATGAAGATCGCGACGATCCCGTAGGTGGTCGCCGCGAGCGCCTTCCCGACGAAGATCTGCCACCGCTCGAGCGAGCGCGTGAAGATCGTCTTCAGCGTCCCGTTGTGATCCTCGGAGGCGACGATGTCGCCCGCCACGAGCGCCGTGATCAGCGGGAACATCCAGACGGCGCCGAACAGCAGGATCACGAGCGGCACCGCGAGGCCGCTCCGGTCCAGATACGAGGCGAACGCGAAGTCGCCGCCGCGGTCGTGGTGGCGGAAGTGGACGGCGACCACGAAGATGATCGGGACGATCGTGGCGGCGCCGAGCCCGAGGTACGTGCGCTTCTGGAACCGGAGCTTGGTCAGCTCCCAGCGGTAGACCGTCAGCACGCCCGGCTTCACGAGCTCGCCTCCGCGGCCGCCGGCACGGTCGCTGCGCTCGCCCCGGCCGCGACGTCCGCACCTTCGGTCAGCGAGAAGAACAGGTCCTCGAGCGTGACGGTCGTGGGCGCCAGCGCCTTGATCAGGGCGCCCGACTCGACCAGCGCTTGGGACAGATGCGCGACCGTGACCTCGTCCGAGGTGAACATGATCTGCCCGTGCTCGGTCCGCAGCTCGGCGACCCCGGGCTGCGCGCGGCAGACGTTCATCGCGAGCTCGTCGTCCGTGGTCGACAGCCGGTACACGGTGCCGGCGCCGCGCTTCAGCGCCGCGATCTCGCCCTCGTACACGATCGAGCCGGTGCGGACGATCGCGACGCGGTTGCACAGCTCCTCGACCTCGGCGAGCAGGTGGCTCGACAGCAGGACGGTCATCCCCTGATCGGCGAGCCGCCGGATCAGCAGCCGCATGTCTCGCATCCCGGCCGGATCGAGCCCGGTCGCCGGCTCGTCGAGCAGCAGCAGCTTCGGGTCGCGCAGCAGCGCCCCGGCGATCCCGAGCCGCTGGCGCATCCCGTGCGAGTAGCCGCCGACGCGGTCCTTGGCGCGGTCGGCCAGCTCGACGGTGTCGAGCGCCTGGTCGATCCGTGACCGCGCGTCCTCGCCATCGAACGCCGCCAGCAGCTCGAGGTTCCGTCTGCCGGTCATGTATGGGTAGAACGTCGGCGCCTCGACGAACCCCGCCACCCCTTCAAGCGCGAGCACCGTCGCCTGCGGGTCCGAGCCGAACAGGCGCACGGTGCCGGCGGTCGGCCGGATCAGGCCGAGCATCATTCGCAGCGAGGTCGTCTTCCCCGCGCCGTTCGGCCCGAGGTAGCCGTACACATCGCCGCTCTCCACCGTCAGGTCGACGCCGGCGACCGCGGTCAGCTCGCCGTATCGCTTGACGAGGCCCCGTACCTCGACTGGCGGGGCCTCGCCGCTCACAGCCCCCGCGCCGCCGCCTCGGCGGCGGCCGGCGGCACCGAGCCGATCACCGTGTATGCGACCCCGCCGCGGGTGAACCTGACGATCGTCCCGAGCGCCGTCGCCAGCTCCTGGCCGGTGGCGCCGGCGATCGACACGGTCGGGAGGCTGAGGCCCTGATGGTCTCCGCCGCCGCTCGAAGCCGAGGCTGACGATGCGCCGGTCGCCTGCTCGAGGACCGCGATCCCGCCTAGGTTCTGGCCGTAGGCGACGAGCGCCGCAGGCTTACCGGCGAAGTCGAGCAGCGTCACCGACCGGCGCGGCAGGCCGACGAGCGCGCTCGGCGCGACGAGCCCGAACTTCAGATGACGGGCGACGGCCGCGACGCCCCGAACCTCAGCCGCTTGCTTGCGCTCGCGCAGAGCGTGCTTGCCCTGGCCCTCGGCCCGTGCCGTGGCTGCCTTCACCTTCGCGCTTGACACCTTGACGATCTTGGCGCCGGGCGGCGGCGCGACGGAGAAGTCGGAGCTCGGCACCGTCCCGTAGGAGATGTCGGTCGCCTTCAGCTCCAGCACCGGCGCGCTGGACCCGCGGGCGTAGATCGCGATCCGGAGCGGAATCCCGCGCGCCGCGTCCCACGCCAGCTGCGCGTCGCCGAGCAGGCCGCCGTCGTGCTTGGGCGAGACCTCGACGGTGTAGGTCGCCTGGCCGGCGACGTCGCTCGGGATCGCGCCCGACAGGATTACGTGCTTCGCGAGGCGGGTGATGTCGGTCTGGATCTTGGCCACGGACGGAAGCTGGTGCGCGCTTGACGTATGAGCGTCTTTGCCGGCGCCCATGAAGTCCTTCGGGAGCGAGCCCTCGTACGCCGTGTTCGACTGCGGGTCATAGACCGTGAAGGAGCCGTTTCCGAGGAGCACCTGCGCGTCGCCGTTGTCCGATTGCAGTTCGATGCGAAGCCGGTGGTCGCCGGGGGCCATCGACAGCCACAGACGACCGGATCCGCCTTGCAGGATCGGATCCTTCGGCCCCTGGATATCGGTCGAGTCGATCAGGTTGTTCGTGAACTGGATCCGAGCGCTGATCCCGGTCACAGCGCGAGCGCCGAGCGCCTGGTGGATCGCCTGCGCGAGCGGCTCGCGCTTGGGCACGGGCCCGTTCCCGCCGGCCGCAACCGCGATCGCGGCGCCGGCGCCGATCGCCACGATCAGGGCGGCGATGGTCGCCAATAGACGTTGAGTTGAAACCGTGCGCAAGTACTTCATGACTGCTCCGCCTTTCTCGTGACTCTGACCACGATAGGCATCAAGCTTGAAATTACTGTGACAGACGCGAATTGTCGCCTCGCGGGGCCACGAAGGCGCTAGAGCGCTTCGTAGAGCTCGAGCAGATGCCCGCGGGCCCGCCGCCAGCGCCGCTCCACGTCGGCGGCGTCGGTCGTGAACCGCAGCATCGCGAGCCCGCGCATGATCGCGAGTCCCATGTCGAGCAGCTCGCGCGCGCGGGGACGCTTCATCAGCTCAGGGAACAGCTCGCTCGCCCCCGCGGCGATCATCCGGGTGACGTCGCGCGCGACCTCATCCATCGCCTCGCGGATCTCCGGATCGGTGCGCGCCGCGACCCACAGCTCCATCGTCGCCTGGAACACGGGGCCCGTGTGGATCTCCCAGGTCTGGTCGAGCATCAGCTCGAGCCGCCGGCGGTCGGTGCGGGGGTGGAGCGTGTCCTGTTCGCGCAGCTCCGCCGCAAGCTTGAAGGCCACGTGTCGCACCGCCTCGGCCACGAATGCGGCGCGGGTCGGGAAGTAGTGCATCTGCGTGCCCTGCGAGACGCCGGCACGCTCGGCGACCTTGCGAGTCGTCATCCCGGCGTACCCGTCCTCGATCAGGCAGGCGAGCGCCGCGTCGAGCAGCGCAGCGCGCGTCGTCGCCCGCCGCTCGGCCTGCGTCCGCCGCGACCGGGGCGCTGCCGCCGCCGGCACCGCCGCCGCCGGCACCGCCGCCGCCGGCACGGCCGCCGCCGGCCGCGCGCCGTCAGCCACCCGAATGCATCTCCCGCAGCGCTCGCTTGAGCACCTTGCCGCTCGGGTTGCGCGGCAGCTCGTCGAGGAATGCGACGTCGCGCGGGACCTTGAAGCGCGCCAGGTTCAGCTTCACGAACTCGCGAACATCGTCCTCGGACAGCGACTCGCCCGAACGCACGACCACGTAGGCGGCCAGGCGCTTGCCGAACTCCTCGTCGTCGACGCCGATCACGGCCGCCTCGAAGATCCCCGGATGGGTGATCAGCAGCTCCTCTACCTCGCCGGGGAACAGGTTCTCGCCGCCCGAGACGATCATGTCGTCGTCGCGGCCGTCGATGAACAACCTCCCGTCGGCGTCGAAGTGGCCGATGTCGCCGGTGCTCATCAGCCCGTCGATGAAGTCCTTGTTGCCGCCGCCTGTGTAGCCGTCGAACTGGTAGCCATTGCCGACGAAGATCCGCCCGGACTTACCGGTGCCCTCCACGAGCCGGCCGTCGAAGTCGTACAGCTTGACGATCGTCCCGAACGGCACTCGGCCCGCCGTCCCCGGCGCCGCTCGCAGGTCCTCGGGGGTCGCGAACGTCGCGTACGCGACCTCCGTGGAGCCGTAGAAGTTGTAGACCTTGTCGCCGATCGTGCGCTGCGCGCGGCGGACGAGCTCGGCCTCGAGCTGCGCGCCCGAGCAGAACACGATCCGCAGCGAGCTGGTGTCCCAATGTCCGGGCGCCTCCTCCATCTTCGCGACGATCCGCGACAGCATCACGGGCACGACGGTGAGCGCAGTCGGCCGCTCACGGACGATCGCATCGAGCACGCGCTCGGGGTTGAAGCGGCGTTCGCAGATCGTCGTCGAGCCGAGGATCATCGCCAGCGCCATCTGCGTGAAGCCGAGGCCGTGGAACATCGGCGCCGCCACGTAGGTCGACTCCCCTGAGCGATACGGGACCTTCGACAGCAGCGCGCCGATCGGCGCGAGCGAGCGGCCGGCTGCGCGTGGCGCACCCTTCGGCGTGCCGGTCGTCCCACTCGTCAGCAGCACCAGCGAGGCGTGCTGTGAGGGTGGCGGCGGAACCTGTCCGCTGAACGCCGTGATCAGCGCCTCGAGCGTGTCGAGCGAGCCGCCGTCCCCGTCGGTCCACCCGAGCACGCGACCAAGGCGCGGCTCGATCGGCGCCGCGAGCGCTTCGTACTCCTCGTCGTGGACCAGCAGCGCGACGTCCTCGCGCTCGCACACGTCTCGTAGCTGCGGCCCGCCGAAGTCGGTGTTCAGCAGCAGGATCCGGGCTCCGATCTTGGACGCCGCGAACGTGACGTCCATGAACCCGCGATGGTTGCGGCACAGGATCCCAACCGAGTCACGCTCGCGCACGCCGCGGGCGCGGAGCGCGCAGGCGAGCGCGTTCGCTCGCTCTTCGAGCTGATCGAACGACAGCGTCCCGAGCTCGTCGATCAGCCCCGGCCGGTCGCCCTGGCGCATCGCGGCGATCGTCGTCGCCGAACCGAACTGGCCGTAGCGCGCCGAAGCGCGCAGCGCCTCGATCGTCGTGCGCGGCGGATCTCCGCCGATCATCCCGGCCCGGCGCGCGTACACGAACGCCCGCGATTCGATCGCGACGCGCCGGCCGATCTGGGTCGCGGTGCTCAGCATTGAGCGAAGGTCGGGCATCGAGCCGGACTCTATCCGAAAACTAATCAATCGACTGATTTGTTTATGTGCTACCGTCCCGGCCGGCCGCCAGCTCGCCGAACATGAACCTCGACGACACCCCATCGCAAGCGGAGTTCAGGGCGCAGGCCCGCGTCTGGCTGTCGGAGCATCGCGACGAGTCACCGCCACCGGTCCGCGGTCTGCACGTCCCCGATCCGGCGCCGTATCGCGCCTGGCAGGGCAAGCTCGCGCGAGCCGGGCTGGTCGGCGTCACCTGGCCCGTGCAGTACGGCGGCGGTGGACGTGGGCCGTCCGAGGAGATGATCGCCGCTGAGGAGATCGCGCGCGTCGGCTGCTCGCAGATCATCGACCACATCGCGATCGGCGAGCTCGGTCCGACGATCATCGCCTTCGGCAGCGAGGAGCAGAAGGAGCGCTACGTCGGCCCGATGCTCCAGGGCATCGACGGGTGGTGCCAGCTGTTCTCGGAGCCCGGCGCCGGCTCGGACCTCGCCGGGGTGATGACGCGCGCGAAGCGCACCGACGATGGCTGGGTGCTCAACGGCCAGAAGGTGTGGACGACGCTCGCGCAGTTCGCCGACTTCGGGCTGCTGCTCGCGCGCACGGACCCTGAGGTGCCCAAGCACAAGGGGCTGACGATGTTCATCGTCCCGATGGACGCGCCGGGCGTGACCGTCCGCCCGCTGCGGCTGATGTCTGGCTCGGCCCCGTTCAACGAGATCTTCTTCGACGACGTCGCGCTCGCACCGGACGCGACCGTCGGCCCGGTCAACGGCGGCTGGGGCGTCTCGATCACGACCCTGATGTACGAGCGGTTGATGGCGCTGGCGGCGTTCGAGCACATGTCGCCTTCCCCGGAGGCGCTGATCGCGCCGCTGCTGGGCAGCCCGGCGCTCCAGGACGGCAACGTCCGCCGGCGGATCGCCGAGCTGACCGTCGACCGGCTGGCGCTCAGATACACGGCCTTCCGCGCCCTGTCCGATCTCGAGGACGGCCGCTTGCCCGGTCCCGAGTCGGGGCTCGGCAAGATCGGCGTCGTCGAGGCCGGCCGCAAGGCCGCGGCGCTGATCGCCGAGGTGCTCGGACCGGATGCGCTCGAGGGCGAGTGGGGCGAGCTCGCGGCCGAGATGCCGGGAATGCGCTCGGCCGGCGGCACGGAGGAGATCCTCCGCAACACGATCGGCGAACGCGTGCTCGGACTGCCCACCGAGCCGCGGCTCGACAAGGGCGTGCCGTTCTCGCAACTCACCCACGCATGAATTTCTCTCTGACAGACGAGCAGGAACTACTGCGCGAAGCCGCGGTCAACGCGCTCGGCCGGATCGACACGATCGCCGGCGCGCGGGCCGCGCTCGACGGGGCGCCGCTCCCCGATATCTGGCCGACCGCGCGCGCAGCGGGTTGGACGGGGCTGCTCGTGCCGGAGAGCCACGGCGGAGCGGAGCTGAACCCGTTCGACGCGATGCTGGTGCTCGAGCAGTGCGGCAGGCGGCTGACGGGCGCCGGTCTGATCGGCCACCTCGCCGCGACGTTGCTCCTCGCCCAGGCGGACCACCCGTTGCTGTCAAAGCTCGCGACCGGCGAGCAGCGTGCCGCGGTTGTGTGGGCACCGGAATTCCAGCTGGATGTTGCCGGCGCGGACTGGCTGATCACGCGCGACGGCCTGATCGCCGCCGAGCAGGCGGTGGTCGAGCCCGTCACCCGCTTTGACGCTTCGCGACTGCTCGGGCACGTGCAGCTCGACGGTGTCGCCCCCGAACCGCTTGACGCCGACTACGAGTACGCGTGGCACGTGACCCAGGCGCTGCTCGCCGCGGACGCGCTCGGCGTCGCCGAGGCGATGCTCGAGATGTCGGTCTCCTACGCCAAGGAGCGACACGCGTTCGGCCGCCCGATCGGCTCCTATCAGGCGATCAAGCAGCAGATCGTCGAGATCCTGCGTCACGCCGGCACGACGCGGAGCCTGTGCTTCTACGCGGGCTACGCCGCCGAGACACGACCCGAGGAGCTGGCGCTTGCGGCGAGCGCCGCGAGGTTCGCCGCCGAGGAGGCAGCCGATTACGCGACCCGTACATGCATCGCCGTTCACGGCGGGATCGGCGCCACGTGGGAGCACGACGCACACCTTTACTGGCGCCGCGCGCAACTTTCCCGGCTGCTGCTCGGCGGCGTCGGCGAAGCCGGCGATAGGGTCGCGCAGGAGATCATCGAACGCGCCAGATCGCAAGCACTCGTAAAGGAGACCGTATGAGCACCACGACACCCACATTCAGCACCGACGCGATCGGCCAATGGAGCGATCCGGTGGAGTTCGCCGTCACCCGCGAGCGGATCCAGCAGTACGCCGCCGCGACCAACGACCCGATCGCACAGCACGTCGCAGGCGACTTCGCCTCACCGGTGTGCGCGGTCGTGCCCGCGTTCGGGGCCGCCGGCCAGGCGGCGCTGCAGGTGATCCCCTCGGAGCTGCTGATGATGATCCTCCACGGCGAGCAGGACTTTCACTTCCACGCCCCGATCGTGCCCGACACGACGCTGACGACGCGGGCGGTGCCGATCGGGATGCAACCGCGCTCGAGCGGCGTGACCGTCGTCGTCAAGACCGAGACCCGCGACGGCGACGACCAGCTGCTCAACGAGCAGTACTGGACCACGTTCGTCCGCGGCGGCCAGACCGAGGCCGGCGTCGGCGAGGGCGCCCCGCCGCACCCGTTCGACGATGCGCTGCGCTCCCGAGAGCCGGACGCGACCGTCTCGCAGACGTTCGACAAAGACCAGACGTACCGCTACTCGGAGGCCTCGGGCGACCCGATGCCGATCCACCTCGACGATGACCTCGCAAAGGCGATGGGCCTGCCGGGGATCATCATTCACGGCCTCTGCACGATGGCGTTCACGTCGGTCGCGGCGATCCAGCACGCGTGCCCGGACGATCCGACCCGTCTGAAGCGCCTGGCCGTGCGGTTCGCCAAGACGATCCAGCCCGAGCAAACGATCACCACGCGGATCTGGAACGCCGACAACGGGGCTTACGCCTATGAGACGACATCCAACGAAGGGGCCGTCGTGATCAAAGACGGCCTCGCCGAAGTGAGGTAAATCGATGGGAGACACGCTTGCAGGACGCGTCGTCGCGATCACCGGTGCCGGCAACGGCATCGGCCGCGAGCACGCGCTGCTGTTCGCCTCCGAAGGCGCCAAGGTGGTCGTCAACGACCTTGGCGGCGCCGGCGACGGAACCGGCGCCGACGCGGGCGCCGCACAGAAAGTGGTCGACGAGATCACTGCCGCTGGCGGCGAGGCCGTCGCGCACACCGAGGACATCTCCGTGTGGTCGGGAGGCGCCTCGCTGATCGCCGCGGCGGTCGACACGTTCGGCCGGCTCGACGCGCTCGTCAACAACGCCGGCATTCTCCGCGACGCGTTCATCGGCTCGATGTCCGAGGATCAGTGGGACGCCGTGATCAAGGTCCACCTGAAGGGTCACTTCGTGCCGCTGCGCCACGCGGTCGACCACTGGAAGGCGCGCTCGAAGGCCGGCGAGGACGTCAAGGGCGCGGTCGTCAACACGGCGTCGGCGTCCGGGACGTTCATGCCGAATCCCGGGCAGGTCAACTACGGCGCCGCCAAGGCCGGGATCGCAGCGATGACACTCGTCGGCTCGCAGGAGCTAGGCCGGTACGGCGTCCGCGTCAACGGCCTCGCACCGGCCGCGCGAACCCGGCTGACGATCGACGTGCCGATGATCGGCGAGCTCGTCAAGGCGCCCGAAGATCCGGATGCGTTCGACCCCTTCCACCCCAAGCACGTCAGCCCGCTGGTCGCGTGGCTCGTGAGCGAGGACTGTCCCGTGACCGGGCAGCTGTTCGCAGTTCAGGGCGGCTCGATCCAGCGGATGACCGGCTGGCAGGTCGGCGACGGCATCACGACGGACGGCGACTGGACGATCGACAACATCGCCGCGCAGCTCGGTGCTGCGCGGGTCTAAGGAGACAACATGCCAGAAGTGACGCAGTCAGTCGAGATCCCCGCCTCCGCGGACAAGGTCTGGGAGGTCGCCACCGACCTCAGCCGCTACGGCGAATGGAACACATCGCACACCGGGTTCCCCGATGGCACGCCGACGACCGAGGCGGGCTCAACGTTCCGCGAGACGATCACGATCATGGGGATGCCCGGCGAGGCGAAGTGGACGATCGCCGAGGCGGTCCCCCCCGAACGCACCGTTTGGAGCGGCGAAGGCCCGATGGGGATCGTGCTCGGAACGCGACTCGAGCTCGCGCCGAACGGCGACGCGACGACCGTCAGCATCTCGGTCAGCTTCGACGGCGGCCCGCTGGCCGGTCCAATGGGCGCGACCGTGGCGGCTTCGGCCGAAAAGGGCGCGGCCGAGTCGCTCGAGAAGCTGAAGGGCCTGGTGGCGTAGGCCAGCATGTAACGTCGGCGACCATGTGTCGCCTGTTTGGCATGAGCGGCGGCCCGAACCGGGTCGCCGCGACGTTCTGGCTGCTCGAGGCGCCGGATTCGCTCGCGCAGCAGAGCCGGCGCGAGCCCGACGGAACAGGGCTCGGAACGTTCGACGAGCTCGACCGGCCGGTCGTCGCCAAGCAACCGCTGGCGGCTTACGAGGACAAAGCGTTCGCGCGCGAAGCCCGAGCCGCCCGCTCGCGCACGTTCGTCGCGCACGTCCGCTACGCGTCGACCGGCGCCGTCGCTGCAAGCAACACGCACCCGTTCGAGATCGACGGGCGCCTGTTCGCGCACAACGGCATGATCGGCGGCCTGCCGGCGCTCGAGGCAGAGCTCGGCGACGGCATGCGCAACGTCCACGGCGAGACGGACTCGGAGCGTTTCTTCGCGCTCATCGCGCAGCGCGGGCTCGTGAGCGCCGCGCAGTGGGTCGCGGACAACCTGCCCGTGTACGCGCTCAACGTCGTGCTCATCTCCGCCACCGAGATGTGGGCGCTCCGCTACCCGGCTACGCACGAGCTCTACGTGCTCGAATGCCCCGGCGGCGCGCCGCATCTGCGCAGCGGGACGGTCCACGTCCACGCCCCGGACGAGCCGACCGTCATGGTGGCGACCGAGCGGATGACCGACGACCCGGGGTGGCGGCCGCTGGGCTCGGGGGAGTTGCTACACGTCGACCCGGATCTCCACATCACCGTCACGAAGGCTCTTCCGGAGCCGCCGGCGCACCCGTTGACGCTCGGGGACCTCGATCCGCGGGCCGCCGCCTCCCAGCACCCGTGAGCCAGAGCATCATCTACCGCAGCGCTCGCGGCTACGAGTTGCTGATGCGCGTGCTCTACGGCCGCCATTACGCGGCGCGGATGGCGGCAGTCGCCTCCCATGTGCCCGCCGGCGCCTCGGTGCTCGAGCTGTGCTGCGGCCCGGGGACGCTGTACCTCCGACACCTGCGCGGCCACGCGTATGTCGGCTTGGACGTCAACCCCGGGTTCGTCGCCGCGCTGCAAGCAAAGGGCGTCGAGGCGCGGCTGACCGACCTCGCGGGCAGCGATCAGCGGCTGCCCGAGGCCGACGTCGTGATCATGCAGGCGAGCCTCTACCACTTCCTCCCCGAGGCCGGGGCGGTCGTCGACCGGATGGTCGACGCCGCGCGGGACCGGGTGATCGTGTCCGAGCCAATCCGCAACCTCGCGAGCAGCAGCCTTCCCGGCGTCGGACTGCTGGGGCGGCGCGCCGCGGACCCGGGCGTCGGGGGCCACGCGGACCGTTTCACCGAGGCCTCGCTCGACGCGCTGATGGACGGCTACCGGATCAGGTCGGCGTTCCTGATTCCCGGCGGACGGGAGAAGGTGTATCTGCTGGCAGGAGCGGCTCCGGCCCCTCCGCCTGCTGATCTATCAGAAACAGCGGCCGGTCCTTGACCTGCTCGAAGATCCTGCCGACGTACAGCCCGACAACGCCGACGCTGACGATGATGAACCCGGCGAGCAGCAGCAACAGCACCGCGAGGCTCGTGTACCCCGCGACCGACTGATGCGGCTCGATGAAGTAGTCGACGACCTCGAACACCGCCAGCACGACGCCGATCAGAGCGATCACGAACCCGACCAGCACGACCAAGCGCAGCAGCACGGTCGAGCGGAAGAACATGCCGTCGAGCGCGACTCGGACGAGCCGCGAGAACGTGTATCCGCTCTCGCCGGCATGCCGGGGGTGGTGATCGATCTCGATCGCGGTCGAGTCGAACCCGAGCCAGTCGAGCGCGATCATGTACTCGCGGTCGCGGTCACGGAGGCGCAGGAACGCGTCCACGACGCGTCGCGAGAGCAAGCTGAGGTTGCTGTAGTCGGGCCGGACGTCCGTCTCCACCGTCAGCCGGCGGTAGGTACGGCTCGCCCAGCGTCTGAGCCACGAGTGCCGCCAGCCTCGGCGTACCGTGCGCACAATGTCGTAGCCCTCCCGCGCGGCGGCCCACATCCGCGGAATGTCCTCGGGCGCCTCCTGGAGGTCGCAGTCCATCACGACGGTCCAGGCGCCGCGCGACTGGGCGAGACCGGCGGTGATCGCCGCGTCCTGCCCGAAGTTGCGGCTCAGTCTGTAGGCGCGCATATGCGGATCGCGCCGGGCGAGCCGCTCCAGCACTTCCCAGCCCCCGTCCGCGCTGCGATCGTCGATAAACACGAACTCGTACCGATCGGTGACCTTGGCGACGCTCACGGTCAACCGCTCGTGCAGCGCCGCAAGGCAGTCGACGCAGCCGTAGACGGGCACGACGACAGTGAGGACGACGTCGCCAGTTCCCAGTGCGCCTGACAGCTGGTCGGCCATCTCCCTAATTCTGCCCGCACATAGCTAAACGGCGCGTATGGAGCATGTTATCCGTTGGCCGCCGTCGTCAGCTGCAGCTGCCGATAGTTGAACCCGTACCCGCCCGAGCAGTCGAGGTGGGCCGCGCAGCCGGAGAAGTTCGCAGCCCATTTGAGCCACAGGGTGTGCCCGCCGCGGCTGATCCAGCCGACCGGGAATCCGGCTCCGTATCCGTTTGAAGGACCGAAGTCGGGCTCGCGCGCGACGAACGAGAACGGGCCCCAGGGGTGCGGCGCCTCGAGCATCACGAGCTCGGCTCCGTCGCGCCAGATCCCGGGCGGCGCCGAGGCGTAGGAGTAGGTGAACGTGAGCAGGTAGCGGTGAAGCGCCGAGTCGAACGCCATCTGCGGATAGGTGATGTGCGACCCCCAGCTGAGAATCGGGGTCGCAGCCGAGAACGAGCTCGTGAAAATGGGCCACGCCTTGGACGCGCTTGTCCACGCCGTCTGCCATTGCCAGGCCGCCGGATTCGTCATGTTGGCGACGTCCGGACGGCTGCGTCCGAGGATCAGGTTGGTCGCGTTGAACTCACGCTCGGTCGCGATCGCGTAGACGTAGCCGTCGTCGTAGACGCCGCCACGGCCGCGGATCACCCAGTTGAGGTTGCCGAGCGGCGCCGGGAACCGCTTCGTCCCGGTGACCCAGTCGCGCCCGCGGTCGGTCGAATAGGCGATCCCGTTGAGGCCGGCGAACGGGCCGTTCGCGGTCCAGTTCCAGTTCAGCTCCTCGGTCGCAAAGAACGTGTGGTCGGCCTCGACGAGCCCGCTCGAGTAGCCAGGGCCGATCGGACCCGCAGCGAGCAGCGGGTTGCGGTGGATCTGGACCCACGTGTGGGGCGGCGGCCGCTGCCAGTGGCCGACGTAGCTGAAGTGCAGGTGCGGCGGCGTGCCGGTGATCCGTGCCAGGGACTGACGCCACAGCGTGCTCGCCGGGATGTCGGTGCCGCCATCGTCCATCATCGTGTACTCGTCGTCGTCATCCGCCCACACCGTCGGCAGGATGTCGCCCCGCTGGTTGCGCGGCGGTCCGTAGCGCGGGCTCGTCCAGCGCGCACCGACGATCAACGTGCTGCGTGGAAACGGGGTGTTGTCAGAGGTCGACAACGCAGCCGACGCGGACGCCGGCAGCGCGACGAACATGATCGACGCGATCAATGCGGCTCGTACACGCCGCGCATCGCCCACACGCACCATCCCGAAGCTAACACCCACGGCGGACCGTTTGTAGCGGAGACGGGACAGGAAACGCGGGCTACCGGGTCGGGCGCTGCAGGAACACGAGCAGCGATGCCGGGGCCTGGCGGAAGAATCGCGGCGCGAGCCGCGCGACGCCGGCGGCGTCGATCCGGAGCGGATTGCGCAACACGAATCTGGCGACGATCCAGCCGCGCACGTGGAAGCGACGGTCCAGGCGGGTGCCGCGCGGCGCGACGGCCAGCGGCTGGGCAATCCCGACGTCGCGGCGATCATGGGCGTGGGCCACTTCAGGAAGCGATGCATCGTCCTCGATCAAGTCCTCCCGCTTGTGCGTGCCGACCACGTCGATCTCGCGGATCAGCGCCACACGGTCCGTCGGCTGCACCCAGCTGACGCCGGGCAGATACCACTTGAGCGGGTCCGACGCGGTTCCGGAGGCGACCATGAACGCCCGCTCGTAACGCGTCGGGCCGATTGCGTGGGCGAGCCTGCGCCACTGCGGCCGCTGGTAGTTGGCGTTGCCCTGAATCGTGATCTGGGCGCCGATGAACATCGCCAGCAGCGCGACCGCCAGGGCGCCACCGGCGAGCCTCGCGCGCGGGACGACCGACGCGCCCGCGAACACGATCGCCAACGGCAGCCAGATCCCGATCAGGTTCCGCCCGAGGAAGTAGTCCTGGCCTACGAATCCCAGCAGCAGCGGCGCGAGGAACGCGAACGCGACGATCGAGCCCACGACGATCGCCCCGCTGCGAGTGCGTCGATCGCCGCCGCGGGCGATCAGCAGCGCCACCGCCACGAGCAGCACGGCCGCGCCGGTCAGCCCCTGAGCGGTGCTCGCACTGCGGAACATCGTGTTGACCCCGAATTCGAGCGCGGTCTGGCCGACCCGGAAGCCCCGCGGCGTCCTCGCGATCCAGCTCACGCCGTGACCGGTGTCGATCAACGCGAACGGCAGCATCGCGAGCTGCGCGACCGCGATCGCCGCGATCGCGATCGACACGGCACGCGTGCGCCCGCCGTACAGCAGCCACACCGCCTCCGGCGCGATCACGAAGCCGGCGAAGAAGTGCGTCATCATCGCGAGCGCCGAGCAGACCACCCATCCGACCAGGTTCAGGCTCCGCGGGTTGGCTCGTGCGCGGAGGAAGAACAGCAGCGAAGCGCCGGTCAGCGCGGCCAGCAGCATGTATGCCCGCGCCTCCTGCGAGTACCAGATCATGAACGGGTTGAACGTCACGAACGCGGCGGCGATCACGCCAGACCGGCGACTGAACAACTCGCGCGCGGAGAGATAGGCGATCGGGACCAGCACGATCCCGGCCAGCGCCGACAGCGACCGGAGCGCCGCCTCGCTCGTTCCGAACAGCTTCGCCCAAGACCAGACGAGCACGAAGTACAGCGGCGGCGTCGTCTCCACGTGTGCGACGGTGTGGATCATGCTCCCGAACGGGAGCGTCGTCTCGAACGCGGTCAGCGTCTCGTCGGTCCACAGGCTCTGGGTCGAGATCGTCACGAACCGGATCAGCGTCGCGACGACCACCAGCCCGGCGACGATCCACACGTCCACCGGGATCGCGCGCGCCGGCCCGCCGCGATGCAGGTGGCGCCTCACTCCAGTCTCGGGTGGTGACTCGCTTAGCACCCCAACAGCGACCGCAGCGCCCGCGCGACATCGTCCTGGTCGGCTTCTGTGACCGACGGACTTAGCGGCAAGCTGAGCGTGCGCTCCGAGATCGCGGTTGCGACGGGGAACTGCTCGGGTGCGAGGCCGTAGGTGTCCCGGTAGTACGGGTGCAGGTGGACGCCGCGGTAGTGCACGCCCGTGCCGATGTTCTGCCCGGTGAGCCCGTCGAGCAGCTCGTCGCGGGCCAGCGGAGCGTCGGGCGCCACCAGCACCTGGTACAGGTGGCGCGCATGGCGCGTGTCGGGAGCCGGCGGCGGCGGCGTCTGCAGTGGCAGACCGGCGAGTAGCGCGTCGTAGCGGTCCCAGAGCTCGGCGCGGATCTCGATCCCGCGGTCGAGCCGAGGCAGCTGGTGCAGACCAAGCGACGCCTGCACATCGGTCATGTTGTATTTGAAGCCGGGGCGGACGACCTCGTAGTGCCGGAACCCTGCGTCGGAGAACCGCTGCCATGCGCCGACGCTGAGCCCATGGAGCGCCATCCGCTCGACCTCGGCCGCGAGCTCGCGGTCGTCGGTCGCGATCGCACCGCCCTCGATCGTGGTGATGTTCTTGGTCACGTAGAACGAGTACGCGGCGACGTTGCCAAAGGTCCCGATCGCCCGCTCGCGCCAGCGCGCCCCGATCGCATGCGCCGCGTCCTCGATCACGAGCAGGCCGTGGCGATCCCGGAGCCCGTTCAGCCGGTCCATGTCGAGCGGTCTACCCGCAAGGTGGACCGGCATGATTGCCCGCGTCCGCGGCGTGATCGCCGCCTCGGCGGCGTCGAGATCGATCAGGCCGGTGCCAGGCTCCGAGTCGACGAGCACAGGCTTCGCGCCCGCGTGCTCGACCGCGTTCGCGGACGCGACGAACGTCATCGCCGGCACCAGGACCTCGTCCCCGGGACCGATCCCGAGCACGCGCATCGACAGGATCAGCGCGGCCGTGCACGACGACAGGCAGCGGCAATGAGGCACGCCCAGGTATTCGGACAGCATCTGCTCGAAGCGCTGCACCTTCGGACCGGTCCCGACCCATCCCGAACGCAACGAATCGACGACCTCGGCGATTTCCTCCTCGCCGATCGCTGGACTCCCGAAGATGAGAAAGCTATCCCGCAATGCGTACCTGACACGTCAGCAGCGTCTGTCCGGACGCCGTCCAGCACCCGAAGCGTCCCCGCCACGCTAAGCGGGCAATAAAGCTGGTGGGCGTCTTGCGTTACGCGTGCGCCCGCTAACGTGAGCGCTGATGTTACGGAGCGCCATCGCCGATCAGCTCCCACCCGGACCGCGCCTGCCACGGATCTTGCAGACGGCCGGCTTCCTGTTCGCCGGACCCCGCTTCCTCGAGGCCTGCCGGCGACGCTACGGGACCGCGGTCACCTTCAGCACCCTGTTCGACAGCCGCTTCGTGATGTTGTTCGACCCGGCGCTGGTGAAGGAGCTGTTCCAGGGCTCGAACGAGCAGCTCCACGCCGGCGAGGCGAATGCGCTCCTCGGGCCGGTGCTGGGGGAGCGCTCGGTGCTGCTGCTCGACGGCGCCGAGCACCTGCGCCACCGCCGCCTGCTGTTGCCGCCATTCCACGGCGCCCGGATGGCGGGCTACGCAGAGACGATGCGTGCCGCAACCGACCTCGAGATCGACTCGTGGCCGGTCGGCTCGGAGTTCCCGCTCTTGCCCAGCATGCAGGCGCTGACGCTACGCGTGATCGTCCAGGCGGTGTTCGGATACTCGCCCGGCGCCGCGGAGGACGAGCTCCGACGGCGCCTGCGGGCGATGGTCGAGCCGCTCGCATCCCCACGCGGCCTGCCGTTGATCGCGCTGCTCGGAAGGCTCGGCGCCGGCAGCGCCGCGAACAAGCGGTTCGAGGCCTCGCGGCGAGCCGTCGACGAGATCCTGTACGCGGAGATCGCCCGCCGGCGCGGTGAGCCCGACCTGGAGCAGCGCGGCGACGTGTTCTCTGCGCTGCTGCTGGCGCAGGACGAAGACGGCGAGCGGCTGACCGACCGCGAGGTCCGCGACGAGCTCGTGACGCTGCTGCTGGCCGGCCACGAGACGACCGCCACGGGCCTCGCGTGGACCTTCGACCTGCTGCTCCACACGCCGGCCGTCCTTGACCGCGCGCTCGCGCGCGAGGACGCCTACCTCGATGCTGTCGTCAAGGAGGCGCTGCGGGTGCGCCCGGTGATTCCCGGCGTCGGGCGCGTGGTCCGCGGCGAGCCGTTCCGCCTGAACGGATATGTAATCCCACCCGGAGTCGAGATCAACCCCTCGATCCGGATGATCCACTGGCGCGCCGATCTGTACCCGGAGCCGAAGCGCTTCAACCCCGAGCGGTTCCTCGGCGAGCACCCGCCCGACACCTACACGTGGGTCCCGTTCGGCGGCGGCACCCGCCGCTGTCTGGGCGCCAGCTTCGCGCTGATGGAGATGCGGGTGGTGCTCGCGCGCGTGCTCGAGCGCGCCGTGTTGCGAGCCGCGGCCCCGGAACCAGACTCCGTCCAATTCCGCGCGATCACGCTGTCGCCGCGCAACGGCGTGCGTGTGGTCCAGGACCGCCGGCCGGCGCCGGCACCGGCGCCGTAGCGCTCCTGCAGACTTCCTCCCACAGGTCGGGAAGAAATTGCACGTGTCGGGCGGGGGGTGGCCAACACCACCCCTTGGGTCCCTGGGCGCGGGCGTCCGATGGCGCGACATTACGTGCCATGAACCGCCTACTCGTACTCACCTCACTCGCCGCGACGTTCGCACTCGCGGCCGCCCCCGCCGCCCTCGCCCACTCGACGACGGCTGGCAGCACATCCGGGAGCCCGAACATGAACGTCTGCCTGGTCGACTTCGATTGCACCTACATCAACTACTCGAACGGCAAGCCCACCGACGTGATCAAGCACGCCGGCACGCTCGCCGCGTGGTCGCTCGACGCGGGCGTGTACTACGGCGAGCAGGTCAAGCTCCGGGTCCTCCAGCCCGTCTCGGGCGGCAAGTTCAAGGCGATCGGCCAGAGCTCCTGGGCGACGATCGCGCACACCGGCGTCAACAGCTTCTCTACCCACGTCAGGGTCAGGGCCGGCGACGTGCTCGCGATCGAGAACACGACCAGTTCTCTGATGATGGCCACGGTCCCCGCGGGCGAGTGCATCCACTACTTCGACGGCATTGCCCCGAACGGCATCCTCAACCCAGGCGCGACCGGGAAGCCGGACAGGGCCGTTCCCGAACTGCACACGCCGGTGAGCGCGCAGGTCAACTACTGATATGGGGGGCCACCAGCAAGCGCCGAGCTGACGTCAGGTGAAAACCCGCTCGGCCCGATCAAACACCCCACCAGAAAGCAAGCGCCGCGGGCCCATCAGCCCGCGGCGTTCTTGCGCACCTGGGCTGCGCTACTCGCCCTCGGCGCTGTGCTCGTGACGCGCCAGCCCGTCGTCAGGCAGCTCGTAGTAATCGCCGACCTGGGAGACGAACCAGTGGGCAGCTTGCGTGAGCCCCGTCGGGCCGTCGAGCGTGCCGGCCGCGATGCTGACCGTGTCGCGTGCGGGCGGATCCCAGAACAGGCTCGATCCGCATTCGCCGCAGAAGCCGCGACGCGCCCCGGCGTCGCTATCCGGGCTGTCGATCCAGCGAAGGCCGCGCGCTTCGGTCAGGACGAGCTCCTCCCTACGCGCAGCGGTGCTGGCCGAGAAGTGGCCGTGCCACCGACGGCACTCGACGCAATGGCAGCTGAGCACCTCCCTGAGCGGGCCGCGCACCTCGTAGCTAACCGCCCCGCACAGACACCGCCCCGTCGCCACGATCTACCTACCCCGGTTGATGCTCGAAACCGAGCGTCCGCTGGCCGGCGCGGACCGCCTCGATCACGAAGCAGATGCGACCCGGCCCACGGACCGGGAACGGCTTGCTCGTGTACTTGTGGGAGATCGGGTCCATGTGCCGGCAGTCCTCGTCGGGCCGCACCTCCGCGACCCGCCCCTGGACCGCCGCCATCCGGTAGGGGTTCGCCAGGTCGACGACGGACAGCCCGACGCGAGGGTCGCGGAGCATGTCCTTCGCCTTCCACGTGCCCTCGCCGGTGCAGATCAGGATGTTGTCGTCTTCGACACCGACCCACACGACCCAGTTCCGCGGCGAGCCGTCGGCGCGCAGCGTCGAGAGGTGGACGTAGTTCGGCGCGTCGAACAGCTCACGCGCTTCGGGCGGGAGCGGGATCCCCATCTAAGCCGAACCCTATCGGCTGCTAGCTTGGCGCCGATGCTCCTGTACGACAACCGGGTGTCGGGCAACTGTTACAAGGTCAGGCTGCTGTTCGCTCAGCTCGGGATCGCCTACGAACGCCACGAGATGGACGTGGTCGACCGCTCGAACCGCCCCGAGGTGCTGGGCGGACTCAACCCCGCTCTGCGCGTCCCGACGCTGGTGCTCGACGACGGTCGCACGCTGCCCGAGTCCAACGCGATCCTGTGGTATTTCGGCGACGGCACCCCGTTCGTTCCGGAGGACCGCTACGAGCGCGCGCAGGTGCTCCAGTGGCAGTTCTTCGAGCAGTACGACCACGAGCCGAACATCGCCGTCGCCCGGTTCTGGGCGATCGCCGGGATCACGCCCTCAGCGGCCGACGCCACCGCCAAGCAGGCCGGCGGCGAGAAGGCGCTCGCGGCGATCGAGGGCCATCTCGCGCAGCACGAGTACCTCGTCGGCGAGCGCTACTCGATCGCCGACATCTCGCTGTACGCGTACACGCACGTCGCCCCCGAGGGCGGCTTCGAGCTCGAGCCCTACCCCGGGATCCGGGCGTGGATCGAGCGGGTGGCCGCGCAACCCGGCCACGTGTCGATCACCGACTGAGCTCGGCGGCGTTCGCGACGATCGCGTCGTGGACGTATGCCGACAGGCCGGCCGCCTCCCGCTCGTAGGTGGCCCTGAAGCGCGGGTCGGCGATGTACATCTCGGCGAGGCCGCGGTGGAAGCTCGGCGTGCACTCGTAGAACCAGCGCGAGATGTGGCGGCGGTGGCGCTCGGCGACCGCCCGCGCCGCGTCGTCCTCGGCGGGCTCACCGGCGCCCATCAGCGACACGAAGTCACTGTTGATCGCCGCCGCCTCAGTCTTGATCTCCTCCCACTCGGCTTCGCCGTAGGCGGCCGTCCGCCGCGCCGACTCGCGGTAGGCATCGGTCTCGCCCCATTGCTCCTGGACCTCGTCCTCGTACCGCGACTGGTCAAAGCCGTCGAACATCGTCGTCTCCTTCACCTTGGTTCCGTTCTGATGCGCCGCGTTCGCCTCGTCGAGCGCGCGGGCGACGGCGCGCAGACGCCCGAGCTCGGCGGCGACCAGCTCGCGCTGGCGCTTCAAAGCGCGACCGCGGTCATGGCCCGCGCCGCCGACCAACGCCTTGATCTCCGCCAGGGGGAATCCAAGCTGGCGCCAGACGAGGATCTCCTGCAGGCGCTTCAGATCCTCGTGCGAGTACAGCCGGTAGCCGGCATCCGAGCGCCCACTGGGCGCCAGCACGCCGATCTCGTCGTAGTGGTGGAGCAGGCGCACGGTCACGCCTGCGAGCTCTGCTACTTCACCGACGGTCCTCATGCAGAGGACCGTAGAGCCTCACGCGACGTCAGAGTCAAGGGCTGCGCGGCGGACCGTTCACGATCCGGTCCGGCAGCGGTATCGGCGACAACTTGTCGGCCACCGTGCCCGCGAACACCCGCGGCTCGGCCTTCGCGATCAGCTCGGTGAGCTCGTCGCGATCGCGGCCCGACAGCCGGCTCGGACGGCCACGACCACGGCGCATCAGGACCACGAGCCGGCGGCGCTCGGCCGGGGACAGCCGCTCGTAGTGGTCGCGCGCCAGCAGCGCGATCTCACCGATCGCGAGCAGCTTCAGGACGGGCAGCCGCCGCAGCCCGGGAATCCGCCGGGTGGCGCGGGCCAGGGCGTAGACAGCGGGGTTCGCGCTCATGCAACCGAGTTTAGGACCCCGCAGCGACGCTACCGTTCAGAGCGAGATGGAAGTCGAAGACGCGATCCGGAGCCGCCGCACGCACAAGGCGTTCGCGCCCGACCCGATACCGCGCGACCAGCTCGACGAACTGCTCGAGCTCGCGCGCTGGGCGCCGAATCACCACCTGACGAACCCGTGGCGGTTCCGCGTGATCGGCCCCGAAGCGCTCGACCGGCTCAAAATGGCGGCCGGGCCCGAGGCGGCGGCAAAGCTCGACCGCGCCCCGACGCTGATCGCCGTGACCGCGAGAATGAGCCCTCAGGACCCCGTGCAGGACGAGGAGGATCTGTGCGCGACCGCGGCCGCCACCTACGTCGTTCTGCTTGCCGCGCACGGGCGCGGACTCGCCGGCTACTGGCGAACCCCGGGGATCCTGCGCACCGACGAGGGCCGCCGCGCACTCGGGATCCCCGCGGACGAGCGGTTCGTGGCGCTGATCCACCTCGGCTGGCCGCGCCAGGAGAAGGAGCCGCCCGAGCGCGCGCCCCAGCAGGACGTCGTCGCCTACCTGCCCTGAGCGTCAGCCGCGAACCCGAACCACAGCGTGTCCACGATCCGCTCAGCCCAGCCCTTCGGCGGCCGGTCCGAAGCCAGGTTGTAGACCATGAAGCTACCCATCAGGGCGTGGATCGCAAGCTCGATGTCGAGATCAGATCGCACCTCACCGCGGTCCTTGCCGCGCTCGAGCGCGCCGGCCATGTCGCGAAGTCGCGGCATCAGCATCTCCTCGCGGAAGAAGGTCAGCAGCTCAGGGTTCTTGCGCCCGTCGACGAGCAGCGTGCCCGCTAGCGACACCTCGAACCGCCGGCGCGCGAACTCCATGTAGGCGATCAGGTCCGTACGGGCGCTGCCGGTATCGACCGTGGCGGCGCGTGCACGCTTGTCGGCGAGCGCGGCACGCACGAGTTCCGACTTGTCCTTGTAGCGACGGTAGATCGCGGGCCGGCCAACCCGCGCCATCTCGGCGACCCGGGCGATCGACATCGCCGCGTACCCCTCGTCGAGCAGCACCTTCCAGGTCGCCTCGAGGATCGCCTCGTCGATGCCCTCATCCAGCGGCCGGCCCGAGCTCCGCGCGGCCGGCTCGGACCCGGGCTCGTCAGCTGGCTGCGGGCGTCGCGGCGGCACGGGAGCAAGTCTCCCAGAGCCCCAGGACCCCTCGTTCTCTGACCATTCCATTACAAGACCGTACTGTAGTCTTTCATTATGATACTGTCACGTAATGTTATTCCGAAAGGTGGAGACAAGATGAGCACGACAGATCAACCGAACGCGCTCGACGTGCAGCGCAACGGGCACCGCGAGGGTGCCTACGCCCTTGCGCCCGCGGACCGTGCGATCGTCGAGGTCGTGGACCTCACCAAGACCTACCCGGGCGGTGTCGAAGCCGTCAAGGGGATCAGCTTCGACGTCGCCGGCGGCGAGGTGTTCGGTTTGCTGGGCCCGAACGGCGCCGGCAAGTCGACCACGATCGGGATGCTGACGACGACGATCGCGCCGACCGGAGGCACCGCGCGGCTGGCCGGCTTCGACGTCGCCCAGCAACCGATACAGGCCCGGGGCATCAGCAGCGTCGTGTTCCAGGAGGCGGTCGTCGACCGATCGCTGAGCGGAATGGAGAACCTGGAGCTCCACGCGCGCCTGTGGAACGTGAACGTCGCGCGCGCCAAGAACCGGATCCACGATCTGGTGGAGGCGCTGGGGCTTTCCGCGCTGATCGGTCGCGCGGTCGGCAGTTACAGCGGCGGGGAGCGCCGACGGCTCGAGATCGCCCGCGCGCTCGTATCGAGCCCCCAGGTGCTGTTCCTCGACGAGCCCACCGTGGGCCTCGACCCGCGGATCCGCCACGAGCTGCTCGACGTGATCGCCGGGCTGCGCGCCCGCGAGGAGATGACGATCCTGCTCACCACCCACTACCTCGACGAGGCCCAGCGCCTGTGCGACCGGGTCGCGATCATCCACCTGGGCGAGATCGTCGCGCTCGACAGCCCGCGGGCGCTGCTCGCCGGGCTCGGTGAGGAGATCGTCGAGTTCCGCGTCGACACCGACGCCGAGGCGGCGCTCAGCGCGCTGCGCGACCACGGCGTGGCCGGCCCCGACGCATTCGCGATCGGCGCGCGCATCACGCTCCCGCTCCACGCCCACACCGCGTCCGAGGCGCTGGCGGCGATCGATGCGCAGCGGCTACGGGCGTCGGAGTTGACGACCCGCGTCCCGACCCTGGACGACGTCTACCTGCAGCGAACCGGCGTGCAGCTGCCGGCCGCCGCCTGAGCAACCACCCACACGATCACAGGAGTCATCGAGATGGCAACGACCGTCGCAGAACCAGCAATCCTGACGCTTCCCCCACCTCCCCGCACGCGCGGGGCGAGCGCGCTGATGACGCTCGCCCGGCGCCGGGCGATGCTCACCTCCCGCACGCCCCGCCAGATCGCGGTGCCGCTGCTAGGCCCCGCGCTGCTGGCGCTGATCCTCGCGCCGGCGCTCAAGAAGGCGACCGGGGGGCTCCATTCCCACATCGACTACACCTCGTTCGTCGGCGTCGGCGCCGTCGGGCTCGTGATCCCGCTGAGCTGCGTGTTCGCCGGCCTGAGCGTGCTCGTCGATCGCCACAGCGGCGCCCAGCGCGAGCTGCTCGCGGCCCCGATCCCGCGCGCGTACCTGGTGCTCGGCAATCTCGTCGTCGCGCTGGGACTGGCGGCGCTGCAGGCGCTCGTCGTCGTCGGGCTCTCAGCGCTCCGCGGCGGCGTGTTCCACATCACCGCCACCGGCGTCCTCTGGTTCCTCGCCGGATCACTGCTGTTCACCGTGTTCATGTACGGCCTCGCCGAGGTCGTCGCCAGCCGCGTCCACAAGGAGGAGGACTACGTCGGCGCGATCCCCGTGCTCGCGATCCTGCCGTTCTTCTTCGCCGGCGCGCTGTTCCCGATCAGCGCGATGCCGGGCGTGCTGACCGCGATCGCGAAGGTGATGCCGCTGACGCACGCGCTCGCGCTGCTCCGCTACGGGTTCATCGACCCGAGCGGCAAGGGCCTGCACGACATCTGGGGGATGAGCAACGTCCACACCGAGGCGTTCCTCAGCCTCGCGGTCGTGGCGTTGTTCGCGGCGGCGCTGACCTTCATCTCGATTCGCGTCTTCTCGCGCTCGGCGGTGAAGTGATGCGCCGGCGCTGAACGGTTTACTACAGGGTGTGAGCGAGCTGATCTTCCGCGAGCGACCGGCCACCGGCCACGCGAAAGGTCTGCTCGTTCTGCACCACGGCCGCGGCACCGACGAGAACGATCTCTTCGGGCTGGCCGACCTGTTCGACCCCAAGCAGCGGTTGCACGTGGTCACGCCGCGCGCGCCGCTTCCGTTCCCCGGCTCGCCGGGGTACGCGTGGTACCAGCTAGCGGCCGTCGGCTTTCCCCACCCGGAGACGTTCCGCGCCTCGTTCGCGCAGCTCGCCGAGTTCCACGACGGCCTCTGGGAGCGGACCGGCATCACGCCCGAGCAGACGATCCTCGGCGGCTTCAGCATGGGAACGGTGATGAGCTACGCGCTCGGGCTCGGCGGTGACCGCCCGGCCCCGGCGGGAATCCTCGCGCTGTCGGGCTTCATCCCGGTGGTCGAGGGCTGGGAGCCGAGCTTCGATGAGCGCACCGGGACGCGCGTGTTCATCGCCCACGGAGCGCAGGACCCCGTGATCGGAGTCGAATTCGGCCGGGCGGCGGACGAGCAGATCACGGCAGCCGGGCTCCCGGTCGAGTACCACGAATCGCCGGCCGCCCACCACATCGACCCGCGGGTGCTCCCGAGCGCCGTCGACTGGATCGCGGCTACAGTCGATTAGCACGTGCTCCGAGACGCCGTCATCTGCGAGCCGCTGAGGACGCCCGTCGGGCGGTTCGGCGGCATCTTCAAGGACGTTCCGGCGACCACGCTCGCGAAGACCGTGATCGAGGAACTCCTGGCCCGGACGAACCTGCCGGCCGATCAGGTCGACGACGTCCTGCTGGGCCAGTGCTACCCGAACGGCGAGGCGCCGGCGATCGGCCGGGTCGCGGCGCTCGACGCGGGCCTGCCTGTGCAGACCCCTGGACTGCAGATCGACCGCCGCTGTGGCTCGGGTCTGCAGGCCGTGATCGACGCGAGCATGCGCGTCCAGACCGGCGCCGCCGACCTGGTGCTCGCGGGCGGCGCCGAGAGCATGAGCCAGACCGAGCTCTACTCAATCGCGCTGCGCTGGGGCGCGCGCTCCGGCGGCGCGATGCTCGACGACCGCCTCGCCCGGGCGAGGGTGACCGCCGGAGGCGTCAACTACCCGGTCCCGGGCGGGATGCTCGAGACGGCCGAGAACCTGCGCGCGGAGTACAAGATCCCCCGTCCCGAGCAGGACGAGCTCGCGCTGCGCTCCCATCAACGCGCGATCGCGGCGCACGAGCGGGGCGCGTTCGCCGAGGAGATCGTCCCGGTGACCGTCAGGGATCGAAAGCGTGGTGAGCAGAGACTCGATCGCGACGAGCATCCGCGTGCGGACACGACCCTCGAATCGCTCGCCGCGCTCAGGCCGGTGCGCCTCAACCAAGACCCCGAGTCGACGGTCACCGCCGGCAACTCGAGCGGCCAGAACGACGGCGCCGCCGTATGCATCGTGACCCACGCCGACCGCGCGAAGGAGCTCGGGCTGACGCCATTCGCGAGGCTCGTCAGCTGGGCGGTCGCCGGCGTGCCGCCGCGGACGATGGGAATCGGCCCGGTGCCGGCGGCCGCGAAAGCCCTCGAACGCGCCCAGCTCCAGTTCAAGGACCTCGACCTGATCGAGCTCAACGAGGCGTTCGCCGCGCAGGTGCTCGCGGTCCTGCGCGAATGGGATCTGCACGACGGGCTCGAGCGCGTCAACGTCAACGGATCGGGGATCTCGCTCGGCCATCCCGTCGGCGCGACCGGTGGCCGGATCCTCGCGACGCTGCTGCGCGAGCTGCGCCGCCGCGGCGGCCGCTACGGGCTCGAGACGATGTGCATCGGGGGCGGCCAGGGCCTCGCCGCGATCTTCGAGAACATCACGCCCGCGTAATCAGCAACGTCCCGGCGATCACGAGCACGAGCCCCCCGATGCGACCGGGGCTGAGTGCGACCTCGTGCACACCGAACCAGCCGAAACGGTCCGTCACGACCGAGATGACCAGCTGCGCCGCGACCAACAGCGCGATCACGCTGCCCGCGCCGAGCGGCCTGACCGCGATCAGCCCGACCGTCACGACGGCGGCGCCCCCGAGCCCTCCGAGCGCGTACTCGAGCCGGAATCCGCTCAGCCCCGACAGGCGCCCCGGATGGCCCACGACCACCAGCAGCACGCCGAGGACGGTGAACGAGATCGCGACGCTGACGAACGCGGCGCCGAGATCGCCGACCTTGCCGGCGAGCGCCGCGTTGGCCGGTGGCTGGAACGCGACCAGCCCGCCGACGGCGAGCGTGCAGACGAACGCTACTGGGCGGCTCATGCGCAATCCGTTCCGCGCGCCGGCGCAAATCCCTCCCGGCGAACGCATTTCGAAGCGCCGCGCCGTACGATCAGAGCCGTGAGCGCTGATGCATCCAGGTGGCTCGCGCAGGATTCCGCGCGCGCCACCGAGAGCGACGACGAGCCGACGCTGCGCGAGGTGGTCGAGGCGCTCGCGCCGCTCGAGCGCCGGGCCGGCTCCGACGGCGAGCAGCAGGCCGCCCGCTGGATCGCCGAGCGGCTCGAAGCGGCAGGATGCGAGGTCCAGGTCGACGAGGAGCAGTTCCACGACGGCTACGCGAAGGTGATCGGGGCGCTGGCCGCGATCGGCGCCGGCGCCGGCGTCGCCGCCCAGGTCCGGCCGCTGCGGCGGCTCGCCGCGCTGGCGGCCGGCGCGGTGACCGCGGCGATCGCGGACGACATCTCGAACGGGCCGCGGCTCTTCCGTCATGCGACGACGCCGCCGATTCCGACCTGGAACGTGGTCGGCACCTGCGGCGACGAGAGCGCGGAGCGGACGCTCGTCGTGATGGGCCACCACGACGCCGCCCCGACCGGCGCGATCTTCGATGAGCGCGCGCAGGCGTGGCTCGGCGAGACCTTCCCGGGCGTGATCGAGCGGTTCGACACCTCGATCCCGCTGTGGTGGCCGATGCTGGCGGCGCCGGCGACGGTCGCGATCGGGGCCGCCAGGCGGAACGCGCGCGTCATCCGTGCCGGCACCCTCGCCTGCCTGCTCGGCGTGGCGGTGTTCAAGGACATCGAGCGCAGCCCGATCGTCCCGGGCGCCAACGACAACCTGACCGCGGTGGCCGTGCTGGTGGCGCTGGCCGAGCGCCTGCGTGCCGAGCCCGTCGAGGGCCTGCGCGTGGTGCTCGCCTCATGTGGCGCCGAGGAGGTGCTCCAGGGCGGGATCTACGGCTTCTGCGAGCGTCACCTGAAGCGCTACCACCGCGATCGCACGTGGGTGCTGAACCTCGACACCGTGGGGTCGCCGAAGCTGATCATGCTCGAGGGCGAGGGCACGATCGTGATGGAGGACTACTTCGACCGGACGTTCCGTGATCTCGTCGCGCGCGCCGCCGATCAGGCCGGGGCCCCGCTGCGGCGTGGCATGCGCTCGCGCAGCTCCACGGACTCGGTGGTGCCGAGTCGCCTCGGATATCCGATCGCCACGCTCGCCTCAACCGATCGCTATAAGGCGCTGTCGAACTACCACCAGATGACCGACACGCCGGAGAACCTCGACTACACGACCGTCGAGCACGCGCTGACGGTCACCGAGGCGGTCGCGCGGGAGCTCGCCTCGAACCCCTGGCTCGGGCGGCCGACGATCGCCCCGTAGCGAGCCGGCCGCGCCGCCGCGGGGCGGCGGTCCCGGCTACCGGTTCCAGCTCGGCTCGTTGCCGTTGGCGACGAGCACGTGCGCCGGGCCGCCGCCGAACGGGACCGTCGCGACCTTGCCCTTGTTCGACGGATCGCCCCCGAAGATCCCGAGGTTGACGAGCAGCGTCCTGCCGTTGCGCGAGATGCCAGCGTCCTCCAACCCGTTCATCGGGGTCGCGATCTCCTTGGCCTTGTGGGTGACGACGTTGACCGCCCAGCCCTCGGAGTTGTCCTGGCCCACGTACTCGGCGGCGAGCTTGGTGCCGTCGGAGGAGAGCGCGACCGGCGCGAGCCCCTCGGACAGCTCGTCGACCTTGATGTTCGTCAGCCGCGTCGACTTGCCGCCCGAGAGCAGGTAGAGCTGGAACTCGGGCGCCAGCTTGCGCTTCGTCTGGCGGTCGTAGACGATCCCGAGCTTGCCCCACAGGGGATTGAGGCTGTTGTGGTCGTGCGTGAGCTGCGCCGGCGCGCTGGCGCCGGTCGAGGCGGCGGTGTACAGGTCGACCGGCGGCGCGACCGTCGTCTGCGACTTGTACAGGGCGAACACGAGCGTGTCCGCGCTCGTCGGCGAGAAGCTCGCGCCTGCGATCAGCCCGTGGGCGATCGCCGTGACCTTCTTGGTCTGCATGGCGATGACCGAGAGCCCGGACTTGCCGACGCCCTTGCTGACGGGGTCGAACACGGTCGTCGCGAGGTACCGCGAGTCCGAGGACCACGCGACCGGCGTGCCGGCCTTGCCGAACTTGCCAAACACACCGCCGGACGTGTTGTAGATGATGACGCCGGCGCTCAGCGCGCCGAAGCTGTTGACAGCGACGTACTTACCGTTCGGCGAGATCAGCGGGAACGAGCCGGTGCCGAGCTTGCGCGCGTGTCGTCCTTGTGCGTCGGCGACCCAGACCTGCGGCTTGGCGGAATTCGTGCCGGTGACGTACGTGATCGCCGCCGCGCCGGCCGTCGCGGCCGCCCCGGCCGCCCCGGCCGAGCCGCCGAGCGCCCCGAGCACGACTGCGCTGAGGACCCCGGTTCCGCGCTTCACAACCGCCACCCCCTACTTGTTCCAGCTCGCCTCAGAGGCGTGCTTGACGAGCACTTTCGGCGCGCCACCGGCGAGCGGCAGCGACTCGACCGTGCCCTGGCTCGGCGGCGCCTCGAAGCCGCCGAAGGCGACGAGCGCGCGGGTGCCGTCCTGTGAGATCCCGAACGCCGTGACCGCCTGGTGCCTGATGATGAGCACCTTGGTCCTGTGCGTCTTGAGGTCGACGACATAGCCGCTGTCGGTGTCCTCGCCGACGAAGCTCGCGAGCAGCGTCCGGCCGTCGCTCGAGACCGCCATCGGCTGCAGGCCGTCCTGGAGCAGGTTCACCTTCTCGTGCGTGATCGACGTCGTGTGGCCGTTGTGCAGCAGCGTGAGGTTGTACGCCGGCGCCTGGTTCTTGACCGACACGACCTCGTCGAACGCGATCCCGAGCTTGCCCCACACGGGGAAGTAGCTGTGGCCATCGTGGGTCAGCTGGCTCGGCGCACCGCCGGCGGCCGCGACCGTGAACAGGTTCGTCTTCGAGGAGAACTTCGACGAAGCGGACCGGGCGTAGACGAGCTCGTCGCTGGTGCCGGGCTCGAAGCTGACGCCCTGCACGATCCCGGTCAGGACCTTGGTCGCGGTGCCCGTCTGCGTGTCGATGATCTCGAGCGCCGAGTTCCCGACCTTCGAGCTGCCCGCGTCGAGCAGGGCCACCGCCAGGTAACGGGAGTCGGGCGACCAGGTGTCGGCGACGATCCCAACCTTCGCGGCGTTGAAGTACTTGTGCGTCGCGCCGCCCGAGGTCGAGTAGATCGCGAGCGCAGGCCCCTTGCCGAAGCCGACGGTGGTCGCGACCTGCCGTCCGTTCGGCGAGATCACCGGGAAGATTCCCGGGCCGAGCTGCCTGCGTGCGGTGCCGTTGGCCTTGGCCGCCCACACGGACGGATTGCCGTGCGCGCCACCCGTCGTGTACGCGAGCCCCGGGCTCGCCACGGCGCTCGCAGCGCCGACCGCTCCCGCAGCGGTGCACAACACGGCCGCGATCGCCCACACCAAAGTCCTCAATGCCCTCATTGCCTACTCGAACCTAACAGACAGCGCGGTCGCAACATAGGCCCGCCCGGCTACACGGGCGCCCCCGCCGCGGGCCTACTGGTTCCAGCTCGGGCTGCCGGCGTGCCTGACGAGCACCGTGGCGGGGCCGCCGGAGAACGGAACCGTCTCGACCTTGCCGCTCGACGGC
The DNA here is from genome assembly GCA_963712675.1 of uncultured Solirubrobacteraceae bacterium. Lineage (GTDB taxonomy): Bacteria > Actinomycetota > Thermoleophilia > Solirubrobacterales > Solirubrobacteraceae > Palsa-465. The sequence goes on along the minus strand of CAVQJF010000001.1, from coordinate 158,812 downwards.
GGGTTCATGAACTGCCCGACGTCGACGAGGATCCGCTTCCCGTCGCTCGAGATGCCGGTGTCCTGGAGCCCGGCGGTCGGGGTCGCCAGCTCCGTCGCATGGTGCGTGACGACGTTCAAGGACCACCCTTCGGAGTTGTCCTGGCCCTCGTACTCGGCCGCCAATCGGGTGCCGTCAGCGGAGACCGCCAGCGGCACGAGTCCTTCGGAGAGCCTGTCCGGGGTCACGTTCGTGATCTGACTCGAGCGGCCGCCGCTGAGCAGGAAGATGTCGAATCTCGGCGCCAGCTTGCGGGCCCGTTCGCGATCGAACAGGATCCCCCGCTTGCCCCAGACGGGGTTGAGGCTGTGGCCGTCGTGGGTCAGCTGGGTCGGCGTGCCCGTGCCGTTCGCGGCGGCGGTGAAGAGGTTGTCGGCGGTGTTCTCGGCGTCCGACTTGGCGAATCCGTACACGAGCGTGTCGCCGGCGGCGGGCGAGAAGCTGACACCTTCGGTGAAACCGCGTGCGATCGTCACCGTCCTGCCGGTGCTGGTGTCGATCACGGCGAGCCCCGACTTCCCGATCCCGCGGCTGACCGGGTCGAACAGCTCCACCGCGAGGTAGCGCGAGTCCGGCGACCAGGCGCTCGGAACGACGCTGTAGGTCGCGGCCTTGTAGAACCTGCCCAGAACCTTGCCGCTCGCCGAGTAGATCAGAAGCAGAGGCCCCTTCGCGGACGCGCCGGTCGCGGCGACGAGCCGGCCGTTCGGGGAGAGCAGCGGCTCGTAGCCGGGACCGAGCTTGCGCGCGTGGCGGCCGGTCGCGTCGGCGAGCCAGATCTGCGGCGTGCCGGTCGCGGTTCCGGTCCCGTACGCGAGACCGCGCTTCGTCGTCGTGGCACCGCTCGCGCTCGTCGCGACGACGGCGAGCGCAGCGACGATCACCAGGCGGGCGGCGGGCTTCACGCGGCGCAACGTAACACACCCGCCGGGCGCCCCGGATAGGGTCCAACCGATGCCACTCGCCGCCGAGCTCGAGCTGCCGATGTTCGATCACACCGACACGACGCTCCGCGGCGAGCGCTACCGCGAGGCAATGGCATCGGTCACCGGCCACGACGGATGGCTGGCGGCGAACCCGTTCGGGTGCACGGTGCTCGACCGTGAGGCTGGCGAGTTCTTCCTGCGCACGAAGGACGCCGTGTTCCCGGGGCTGACGATCGCGGAGATCTTCGAGATCGCCGACGGGCCGCTGTACGAGGAGATCGTCAAGAACATCATCAACATCAACGGCGACGACCACCGACGGCTGCGAAACCTCGTCAATCCGGCGCTCTCCCCCCGCGCCGTCGACCGCTACCGGCCCGCGATGCGTAGGTTCCTCGGCGAGCTGCTCTCAGAGCTCCCGGCCGACGGCGAGTGCGAGTTCATCGACGCGTTCGCGAAGCCGTACCCGTCGCTCGTGATCGCCGAGGTGATGGGCGCGCCGCTGACCGACGCGCCGCGCCTGCACCACTGGTCGAACTGGATCCAGCGTCAGTTCGACGCGGGCTCGCTGATGACCGAACGGGCGCTGATCGAGGAGGCAGTCAGAGAGTTCTACGAGTACGAGGACGCCCTGATCAGAGCGCGCCGCCCCGACCCCGGCGACGACCTGATCAGCGCGTTGATCAAAGCGGAGGAAGCGGGCGATCGCCTCAGCGACGACGAGCTCCGGAACCTGATCCTGAACATCCTCGTCGGCGGCGTCGACACGAGTCAGAGCCAACTCGCCCACGCGGTTCGCCTGCTGGCGCTGCACCCCGAGCAGTGGTCGGCGCTCAGGGCGGACCCACACGGCCTCGCGCTGCCGGCCGTCGACGAGGCGCTGCGATACGAGCCGATCACGCCGTTCACGGCCAGGATCACGACCACGGAGATCGAGTACCGCGGGATCACGTTCGCGCCGAACACGATCATCCTGATCTCGGCCTGGCACGCTAATCGCGACGGCGTCGACCCCGACGAATTCGACATCACGGCCGATCGCGGCCGCGCGCGCGTGCTGACGTTCGGCGCCGGGATCCACTACTGCGTCGGCGCCAACCTCGCGCGCGCGGAGATGCAGGAGGGGCTCGCGTTCCTCGCCGAGCACGTGGAACGCGTCACGCTGACCGGCGAGTCCGAGTTCGGCACCCCGTCGGGGATCTACGGGCTCGACAAGCTCCCGTTGGTACTGGCGCGCGCCTGAGTCCACAACGCGTCGTCGCCGAGCGGCGTCCGCGCCGCGCGGCCGTCGCCGACGAGCGCCACCAGCGCCGCCTCGGCGCCGGCACGGTCGGGCGCATTATTGCCGTCGGTCATCAGCGCCGCCACCTCCTGGGTGGTGAGGCCGGACGGGAAGCGCTCGAGCAGCGGCGCGGGATCGGGCGGCGGCGGCTGGCGCTCGAGCGTCGGATCGAGGTTGGCGATCAGCACGTCGTAGGCCTCGACCGGCTGGAACCCTCCGGCCTCGAGTCGCCGGCCGTCGGGCGCCTCGAACACGACCGAGGGCGCCGTGTAGCGGACCATGCCGTCACTGTTGCGCGCTTTGCCTTGCAGGTCGGTCGGCGAGCCCTCCGCCCGGCGGGTCATCTCCTTGTCGCGCTCGTACTCCTCGAGCACCTCGGGCGAGTCGATCTGCTCGACGATCCGCGCCGCGTCGACGCCCTCGACCTCGCTGAGCGCTGCACGCATCTGCTCGTCGTCGTCGAACAGCAGCGGCGTCGTGAAGTTCGCGAGCTGCAGGGCGCGAAACACGCGCCACTCGCTCCCGGGCCACTGCTGGCGGGCGGCGATCACCGCGCGGCACGCGCGCGAGGAAGCGCTCAACCGCGCCTTCGGAGTGCCCGCGAACGGCATTCCGTAGCGGTCACGGAAGTGGAGCTGGCCGAGCGCGCCGCGCGCCGGCGTGTAGCCGTGCGCCGCATACCGCGACGTGTCCTCGCTGAGACCGATCAGCACGAGCCGCCAGTCGAGCTGATCTCCGTAGCGCCACTCGATCACCCGCAGCGCGGGATTCTCGGAGTACGCCCACGGGCACGCCGGATCGTTGTACAGAGTTGCGCTGATTAACCCGTTGATGCCTCAATTATATGCACAAGCCGGCTTCCGCTTCTCGCAGCCGCCTCGGGCACGATGTCGTTGGCCAGCTTGATCGTGACCGAGCCGAAGCCCGCCGCCTCGAGCTCCGCCACAGCGTCGGCCTCGTTGTCGAAGTGCAGGTACACCTGGCCGCGCACGAACGCGCCGAGCACGACGCGGAACGCGCGGATCACGGGCGTCTGGATCGACGCCAGGTGCAGCTCCGCGAGGTAGCGCCCCGTTTCGAACTCCGACAGCGTCGAGGCGAACCGCCGCCAGATGCCGCGCACGGCATCGGTCGGCAGATACCCGAGCAGCCCCTCGGTGATGATCGCCAGACCGCCGGCGCGGTCCAGGTCAGCGACCGCGGCGGCGACGCTGTCATCGCTGAGCGCGTCAATCTCGACTACCCGGTGGCGCTCGGACAGTGAGCCCATCCGCTCGAGCGCGCCGCGCTTGCGCGCGGCCATCGCCGGCAGGTCGGCCTCGATGTACGTGAGCCGGTCGCCGTAGCGCTCGCAGAACCGCCACCCGCGCGGCGAGAGCCCGCACGCGACCTCCAGCACCTGCGTGATCCCGTGCTCCTCGATCGCGCGCGCCAGCAGCGCGTCGATCGCGGTGTGACGCGCCATCAGGTACGCCTCGAGCGTGCCGGAGCCGAGCGCCGAGGAGAACAGCATCGCCGGGCGCACGAGCTCGAACAGGGCCCGCCCCTCGACCGTCTCGAGCTCCGGGTGCGAGAGTCCGTTCCGCGCCCAGATCCAGCCGGTGTAGTGAGCGGTCGGGCTGATCGCGTCCGAGGAGCGCTCCGGCAGCCTCATGCGAGCGTCGCCTCGAGGCGGTCGAGCAGCTCCGCCTGCGCGGCGTTGATCCGCCCGCGCGCGTCCGCGAGCGAGAACCACTCGGCGCGGTCTACCTCGGGAATCTCGAGCTGCTTGCCCGACCGCGGCGGCCACTCGATCTCGACCGTGTTGCTCACGATCGCGGTCGCGTCAAGGTCCCCCTCAAGCGCCCATGCCCGCACCCGTTTGCCCGACTTCTGGCGGATCTCACCGAGGTCGAGCGCCTGGCCGTCGGGCGGCGCAACGCCGAGCTCCTCCTCGAACTCGCGGCGCGCTGCCTGCAGCGGTTCCTCGCCGTCGACGTACTCGCCCTTCGGGATCGACCACGCGCCGGCGTCGCGCGATTTCCAAGCCGGCCCGCCCGGATGGACTAACAGGACCTCGAGCCCGGTCCGGGCGTGGCGATGGAGGACGATGCCCGCGCTGGTACGCACATCGTCATCGTAGTTTGAGCTCGTAATGCTGGTAGGTGATCGTCGGGCCCCAATCCTCGCGCTCGCTCGCTGAGGTCACGAGGAAGCCGGCGCCGCGGTAGATCCTCGCGGCCGTCGTCAGCGCGCTGAACGTGTCGAGCTCGAGCCGCCTGAACCCGGCGGCCCGTGCGTGCGCCAGCAGCTCATCGACGAGCGTGCGGCCGAGCCCATGGCCGCGAACCTCGGGCGCGAACGCGAACCACCGCACACAGCCGACCCCCCCGCCCTCGTCGGTCAGCCCGAGCGAGCCGGCGACCTCGCGCTCGTGCTCCACGAGCCACACGGCGCCCGCGTCGTGCGGCCACCCGGCCGCGCACGCTGCCGCGAGCTTCCGCGCGACGGCCGCGACGAACTCGTCGTTGCGTTCGTACTCAGCCCTGTACACCCGGTCGTGGAGCGCGACGATCGCGTCCGCGTCCCCGTCGCCGAACGTGCGCCGGATCGAGATCGGGGAGGTCACGCTCATGGACACAGTGTGCCGCCCCGAATTCAGCGGCGCAAAATCATATAAATATAATTATATTTATATGATTTTGCGCTGAGTGGAACTCAAGCATTTGCGGTACTTCGAGGCCGTTGCCCGCCACCGGCACTTCACGCGCGCGGCCGAGGAGCTGCACGTCGCGCAGTCCGCCGTCTCGCACCAGGTCCGCCGGCTCGAGCAGGAGCTCGGCGTCGAGCTGCTCGATCGGACGACGCGGTCGGTCGAGCCGACCCAGGCCGGGGAGCTCGTCGCCGCTCGCGCGCGCGTGATCCTCGGCGCGGCGGCGGCGCTCCGAGACGAGGTGGACGAGCTGCGCGGGCTGGTCCGTGGCCGGGTGACGGTCGGGGCGCTGCTGTTCGGCGGCGAGCTCGACATCCCGGCGCTGCTCGGGAGTTTCACGAGCACCTACCCGCAGGTCGAGGTGGGGCTGCGCGAGGGGACCGCGCAGCGGATGATCGACGGGCTCGAGGACGGGACGATCGACCTCACCTTCATGCTCGAGGTCGAACCGATCGACGAGTTCGAGCGGATCGAGCTCTCGAGCGAGGAGCTGGCCGTCGTGATGAGCCCGAGCCACCCGCTGGCGGGCGATCGGCCGCTGCGCGTGGCCGCGCTCGCCGATCAGCGGCTGATCGGGTTCGACCGAGGCTCCTCGGTGCGCCAGCTCGTCGACGCCGCGTTCGAGCGCGCCGGGGTCGAGCCCCGGATCGCGCTCGAGGGCAACGACCTCGCGCTCGTGCGCTCGCTCGTCGCCGAGGGCGTCGGCCTCGCGATCCTGCCGCGGACGTTCGCCGAGCTCCCGGGGCCGGCGGTCGCGCTGCGGCCGCTCAGCCCGCCGCTGCGGATGAACGTCGCGCTGTGGTGGCGGCGCGGCCGGCACCTGTCGCCGGCCGCCCGCGCGTTCGTCGAGTTCGTCAGGCGGCGAGCGCCTCGGGCTCGCGCGGGGAATCCGGCATCGCGCTGACCTCGGCCGCCACCGCCGAGCGCCGACCGAGCAGCGCGAGCGCCGCGAGCGCTCCGGCCGCCGTGAACCCGGCGCCGACGACGAATGCGAGCGAGAAACCGTTCGTGACCGCGAGCGCGCCGGCCGCGCCATGCGTCTGCGAGGCGGCGATCGTGCTCAGGATCGCGAGCCCGAGCGCGCCGCCGACGAGCCGTGAGGTGTTGAGCAGCCCGGACGCGAGCCCGCTCTGCTGCTGCGGGACGCCCTGGACCGCGGCGACGGTCCCCGAGACGAGCGAAACGCCCATCCCGAGCCCCGCCAGGAACTCACCGGGAAGCACCTGCGCGGGCCAGCTGCCGCCCGGCCGCACGCCTGTGAAGTACAGCAGCCCGGCCGTCGCGACGAGCATCCCTCCGGCCAGCGTCGTCCGCAACCCGAACCGCTGCACGAACCGCGGCGCCAGCGTCGAGCCGGCGAACACCGACAGCGTCCACGGCATGAACGCGAGCCCGGCGTCGAGCGCGTCGTAGTGGAGGACCTGCTGGAGGTACAGGGTGATGAAGAAGAACGACGAGAACAAGCCCATGTAGAGCAGCACGACGATCAGGTTCGCGGCCGTCAGCTGCTTGAGGCGGAAGATCGACATCGGCATCAGCGGCGCCGTCGCGACCCGCTGCTCGACGTATACGAACGCCCCCAGCAGGGCCGCCGCCGCCGCGATTGGGATCAGCACGCCGGCCGAGCCCCAGCCGAGCGTGTCCGTGCGGACGATCCCGAACGTCGCGAGCGCGAGCCCGGCGGTGACGAGCACGGCGCCGGTGACGTCGAAGTGGCGCTCTGCGTTGACGTCGCGGGCGCAACCGGTCGGGATCACGCGCAGCCCGAGCGCGATCACGAGCGCGCCGAGCGGGACGTTGACCGCGAAGATCGCCGGCCAGCTGAACGTCTGGGTGAGGATCCCGCCGAGCAGCGCGCCCGAGGAGGCGCCGAGGCCGCCCATCGCGCCCCACGCGCCGAGGCCGCGGTTGCGCTCGGCGCCGTCGCGGAACGTGCTCGTGATGATCGACAGCGTCGCGGGCGACAGCACAGCGCCGGCGACCCCCTGCAGCGCACGGGCGCCGAGCAGCAGCCCGCGCGAGGACGCGAGCGCGCAGATCAGCGAGCAGATCGCGAACGCGGCGGTCCCGGAGATGAATACGAGCCGGCGGCCCAACAGGTCGGCCGCGCGGCCGCCGAGCAGCAGGAAGCCGGCGAAGGTGAGCGTGTAAGCGTTGACCACCCACTGCAGGCCGGTGGTCGAGAAGTGCAGTCCGTTGTGGATCGAGGGCAGCGCGACGTTGACGATCGAGACGTCGAGGATGACCATGAACTGCGCCAGGCAGACGACGAACAGGATCAGGTTGTTGGAGCGGCGAGAAGACTTCTCAAGTGTTGGCACGGCTGGTATTCTCCTCCCAGTTGATCCAGGTACAAGAGAGGCGTTTATCCTGGTACTAGAAACAACACCCACTAGCGAAGAGAACAGTTCCAACGGCGAATCCGTGAGGTCGCGCGGCAATGGAGATCGCCGCCGGGCCGAGCTCGCGGACTTCCTCACCAAGCGCCGCGCCGCGATCCAGCCCGAGGAGGTCGGACTGCAGAACGGCGGCCGGCGCCGGACCCCGGGGCTGCGGCGCGAGGAGGTCGCGACGCTCGCGGGCGTCGGCACCACCTGGTACACGTGGCTCGAGCAGGGGCGCGACGTGCGCGCGTCGCTCGACGTGTTCGAGGCGCTCGCGCGCGCGCTGAAGCTGACGCCGGCCGAGCGGATCCACCTGATCCTGCTCGGGCGCGGCGAGGAAGCGCCGCCATGCGACACGCCGGCCGAGAGGGTCTCCCCCACGCTCCGGCGGCTGATCGAGAACCTCGGCGCCAATCCGGCCTACCTGCTGGGCCGGCGCTGGGACTACCTGGCTTGGAACCGCGCCGCCTGCGCCCTGTTCGGGGACTTCGGGAAGCTGCCGCGAGCGGCCCGCAACCACGCGTGGCAGACGTTCACCGACCCGCTGCGGCGCGAGATGATGACCGACTGGGACCAGAGCTCGCGGCTGCTGGTCGCGAAGTTCCGCGCCGACTCCGCGCACCACCTCGGCGACCCGTCGTTCGAGCAGCTGATCGAGGCGCTGCGCAACGCGAGCCCCGAGTTCTGCAAGGCGTGGAAGCGCCACGAGGTCGCCCGCAGCGGCGAGGGCCGCAAGACGCTGATGCACCCCGTCGTCGGCAAGCTGGTGTTCGAACACGCCGTGTGCAACCCGCAGGACGCGCCCGAGCAGCGGCTGATCCTGTACTCGCCGACCGACGAGGAGGGCACGCGCGAGAAGCTCGCGGCGCTGCTGTCAGGCAACTGTCAGCAATAACCGCTTCAATCAGGAGTTGTGCGGGCGCTCGCGAGGTGGTGTTACACCCATAAGTGGATTGTGTTGGCCGCGTGGATCGTCGCGGTCGCCGGCCTGAACGCGATCGAGTCGAGCACCGGCAGCGCCTACAGCGACAACTTCAGGCTCCCCCACACGGACAGCTTCGACGCGGTCCGGCTGTTGCAGCGCAACGCGCCCAAGGTGTCGGGAGACACAGAGCATGTCGTGATCGCCGTCAACCGCGGTCGTGTCACCGACGCGGCGACGCGGGCGCGCGTCGAGGCGCTGCTGAGCTCGCTCGCCGTCCAGCCCAATGTCACGACGGTCGCGTCTCCGTACGGCCCATTGGGGGCCAAGCAGATCGCGCCATCCGGTCAGGTCGCATTCGCGGACGTGACCTTCAACGTCGGCGCCAACAAGGTTTCGAGCGCGGCCGCGAAGCAGTTCGTCTCGACGATCACCTCGGCGTCGCGCAACGGCGTCCAGTTCCAGGTCGAGGGCCAGGTCGCACGTAACGGCGCCCAGAACAACGACACGAGCAGCTTGATGTACGGCTTCATCGCCGCGGCGGTCGTGCTGTTCGTGGTGTTCGGGTCGTTCCTCGCGATGCTGCTGCCGCTGCTGGCGGCGGGGGTGTCGCTCGGAACCGGGATCGCTGTGATCGGGCTGCTCTCGCACGCGATGAGCATGGCCTCGTTCTCCGGGCAGCTCGCGACCCTGATCGGATTGGGGGTAGGCGTCGACTACGCGCTGTTCGTCGTCACGCGGTACCGGCAGGCCAGGCTGCGCGGGCGCTCGGGCGAGGAGGCGACGATCGAGTCGATCGACACGTCGGGGCGCGCCGTGCTGTTCGCCGGGATGATCGTCTGCATCGCGATGCTCGGGATGTTCGCGCTCGGGGTGAGCTTCCTATACGGGGTCGCGGTCGCCGCCGCGATCGCGGTCGCGTTCACGGTGCTCGCGTCGCTGACGCTGTTGCCCGCGCTGCTGAGCGTGTTCGGCAACCGCGTGCTCCGCCGGCGCGAGCGGCACGCGATCCGCGACGGCAAGCTGACGACGACCGACGAGTCGCGCTCGTGGATGCGCTGGGCCAGCTGGATGTCGGCGCGCCCGGCGACGTTCGTGGCGGTCGCGGCCGGCGCGATGGTGCTGATCGCGATCCCGTTCTTCTCGATGCGCCTCGGCTCCGCCGATTCGGGCTCTGACCCCGCGAGCACGACCACGCGCAAGGCGTATGACCTGCTCGCGAAGGGCTTCGGGCCAGGCTACAACGGGCCGCTGCAGCTCGTCGCGGAGGTTCCGACGAGCGCCCAGGAAGCTGCTTTCGTCCGGGTCCTGCGCGCGGTCGCGTCGACCCCCGGCTTCGTCGGGTCGACGAGCCCGAAGTTCATCCCCGGCGTCAACGGCCACGCGACGGTCGCGCTCGCCGACGTCTATCCGATCGGCTCCCCGCAGGCGGCCTCGACGGCCGACCTGCTGCACCGCGTGCGCAACACCGTCGTCCCCGCCGCCACGCGCGGCACCGGCTTGCACGTGCTGATCTCTGGCCAGACGGCGATCTTCGACGACTTCGCGCATGTGCTGTCGCGCAAGCTGCCGCTGTTCATCGGCGTCGTTGTGCTGCTCAGCTTCCTGTTGCTCGTGGCGGTCTTCCGGAGCCTCGTGATCCCGCTGACCGCAGCCGTCATGAACCTGTTGTCGGCTGGCGCCGCGTTCGGCGTCGTGACCGCCGTGTTCCAGAACGGCTGGGGCGCGTCGCTGCTCGGGATCGACAAGACGGGGCCGATCGAGGCGTTTCTGCCGGTGCTGATGTTCCCGATCCTGTTCGGCCTCTCGATGGACTACGAGGTGTTCCTGGTCGCGCGCATCTACGAGGAGTGGCATGCGCGCCACGACAACCGTGAGGCAGTCAGCCATGGCCTCGCGGCCACGGGGCGCACGATCACCGCGGCCGCGGCGATCATGGTGCTCGTGTTCGGCGCGTTCGTGCTCGGTGGCGAGCGCGTGATCGAGCTGTTCGGGATCGGCCTCGCGAGCGCGGTGCTGCTCGACGCGGTGGTCGTGCGCTCGGTGATCGTGCCGGCCGTGATGATGCTGCTCGGAGACTCGAACTGGCGCCTGCCACAGTGGCTCGACAAGCGCCTGCCGCACCTGAAGGTCGAGGGCGAGCGGCGCGCGGCCGCGCCAGGGGCCGCGCCGGGCGGCGCGCCCACGCCGGTGCCCGCGCTTGGCGAGCTCGCCCCGGATCAGGCCTAGCAGCACTTGACACCCTAGCGTTGCTAGGTATAGTGCGCGGCGCGATGGGCATCCCCGCCGAACAGCTGAAGGGCCACCTCGACGCGCTGATCCTGGCGGTCGTCTCCTCCGAGCCGCTGCACGGCTACGCGATCATCGAGGCGCTCAAGAGCCGCAGCGGCGGCACGCTCGCGCTGCCCGAGGGCACGGTCTACCCGGCGCTCCACCGGCTCGAGCGCGGCGGCCTGCTCGAGAGCACCTGGTCCGACGGTGCTCGCAAGCGGCGGGTCTACAAGCTGACCCCGCGCGGCCGGCGAGAGCTCGGCGCGCGCCGCAGGTCATGGCGCGAGTTCGCGACCACGGTCGAGGCGGTGCTCGCGTGAGCGACAACTACATCATTGGGCTGCGCGACGCGCTGAGCGAGGTGGGGATTCGCGGCCGGCTCCGGCACCGGATCGTGGTCGAGTTCGAGGATCACCTGACGTGCGACCCCGCTGCCCAGCTGGGGTCTCCGGCGGAGCTCGCGAACGAGTTCGCCGACGAGATCGGCACGAGCCGCGCCCGACGCGGGGTCGTCGCGACGTTCGCTGCGTTGGCGCTCGCCGGGATCCTGTTCGCGGCCACGTTCGTCGCCGCGACCAATATGCCCGGCTCGACGAGCCCCGGCATGTTCCGATCGGTCCAGGCCCAGGGTCAGACGCTCGCGATCCTCGGTGGGGTGATCGCCGCGCTCGCGGGGCAGGTCGCGTTCGCGACCGGGATGCTCGCGGCGCTGCGACTGCTGTGGCGCCGCGACGAGCCCGTGCTGACGCGGACCGAGGCGACGGTGATCGTCCGGCGGACCGCGATCGCGCTGGGGTCGGGCATCGCGACCATGGCCGGCGTGGCCCTGATGGCGCTCGAGGTCCGGGGCTCTGGGGGCTCGAACTGGCCGACGCTCGCCGTGATCCTGGCGTCCGTCGGGGCCGCCGTGCTGATCGCGGTCGCGCCGACCGTGCTGTCCGCCGCGCGGCTGCTGCCAACGGCTCCCGGCGACGCGGGCGACATCTTCGACGACCTCGGTCCGTTCGCACCTGCGCGCCTGCACGGCCGGCCCTGGCTGCTGGCGGTCACGGTCGCGGTCGCGGTCGGCGTCGGGGTCGCACTCGTCGGCGTGATCGCGTCGGATCCGTACGACGGGATCCTCCGCGGGCTCGCCGAAGCGTTCGCGTGCCTCGGCGGATTCACGATCCTCGGCCGCTACATCGGCCTGCGGTCCGCCCCGGCGTAGCCGCCAATCCCGGCGGTCTACAGGCAGCCCGACAGCCGCGAGAGCCGGTATATGGCGTTGCGCGACTCATCCGCCAGGATCAGCGCGTCGGGACCGTCGGCCACCATCCCCTGCGGATCGCTGGACGCCGGCGAGAAGGCGGACGACAGCATCCGCAGGTGCGGCGCGACCTCCCACACACCACCGAGCAGGCTCGTAGCGATCAGGTGGTGGGAGATGACCGCCAGATCGTCTGGCACCGGGACCGTGCCGAGGCTGGTCCGCTGCCCATGGCTGATCATCCAGACGGCGTTCGCGTACTCATCGGCGACGACCACGGCGCCGTGCCAGTTGATCGCCGCGACGGGCCGGGTCATCCCGCTGGCGAGGAGCGACAGCTTCCGTGGGTGCAGCTGGAGCACATAGAGTCGCCCGCGCGCGCTGTCCGGGACGAACACCGCCCCGGTACCGTCCGCGTTGATCCCGTCGATCCCCTCCTTCTTCGCGGGGAGCGGGAGCTTGGCCAGCGTGGTTCGCGAACCTGTCGGCAGCTGGATCTCCAGCACGCTGTTGGTCCCTTGCTCTGCGACGATCAGTGAATGACCCGGGCCGGGCACCATGCCCTCGGGCGAACGGATGTGGCCGACCAACTTGCGCGCGTGGCCATGCGCGATCACGCTGATCGTGCCCTGGTTGATCTCGCTGGCCAGCAGCGTTCGACCGTCCCAGACGAGGTCATCGGGCGAGCGCGACCCGTGCGCGATCAACGCGAGCCTCGAATGGCACGCAGCGGCTCGGGTCGCTCCCGCGCCGGCCGAGCGCGCCGTGGTTCTCGCCTCTGAGAATCCGACGAGCGCGGCGAGCGCGGCGACGAGGACAGCGGCGAGACGGACGAGGGGATGAGGCATACGGGAAACCGGATCGCAGCTTACCGATGGCCCGGCTGGCCGCTCAACTGCGGGCGAGCTCAACGTTCGCCCGCTCGAGCACGGCCGCTAGAACCTGCGCGGCGATTGCCAGATCCCCTTCGGGCTGGTCGCCCCACAAGCGTTCGGTCAGCTCGATGTTCGCGGCGCGAATCCGGGCGTGCAGTTGTTGGCCCGCATCGGTCAGCGTGACGCTCGGTTGATCGCCATCCGACACGGTGAGCACCTTTTCATCGGCGAGCTTGGAGATGCCAGCTTGGACCTCGGTCGGGCTGAACTTGGCCGCATCCCGGACGTCTGCGGCGAACTGGTCGCGATCGACCGGTCCGTCGTTCCTCGCCAGGAGCGTCAGGATGACCCACTGTGGCTCGGTCAAGCCGGCGCCGGCCAGGTGCCGGGCGAGGATCGCGTTCAGCGTCTTCTCGGTCTGTCCGACGAGCTGCGGGGTGAATGCGGGACTTGACGACATGACGATCCTTTCATTGGCCCAATCAACGTTGGTAATGCCAATGATACACGTATCGTTGGTATTGTCAACGTTGGGATTGCCAAGCGATATAGTTCGCCGCGTGCCCACTCCCTCGCACGATCCGCCGGACCGAGTGCGACGACTTCCGAGCTGGCTTCTAGGCCAGGCGGACAAGCGAGGGCAGGCGCTGGTCGCCGGCGCGCTCTCGCGGGACGGCAGGCGCCGGCACCACTTCGTCGTCCTCACCTCGCTGGCCGAGCAAGGGGAGGCCAGTCAGGCGGAGCTTGGCAGGCGCCTTTCGATCGACCGCAGCGATCTGCACGCGATCGTTGGCGAGCTTGACCGCGCTGGTCTGATCGCACGCGTCCGCGACCCGCGTGACCGCCGCCGGAACGTCGTCACCATCACCGCTTCCGGCCGAGTAGCTCTGAAGCGCCTCGACGCGCTCGTCGACGACGCCCAGCGCGAGCTGCTGGCGCCGCTCTCGGCGAGCGAACGTCGTGAGCTGATTCGGCTGCTTGAACGCTTGACCGCTTAGCGACTCCGTCGAGCGTTCTCGAACTCGTCGTCCTCGGCCCGCTTGCGCTCCCGCTCGTACTTCTTCGCCGCCTCGTACCTGTTCGTCGAGGGCTCGCGCTTGTCCCACCTGACCTTTTCGGTCTCAGGCTGACACAGCACCGTAACGACGTCCCCGACACGAAGGGGCAGCCACCGCCCGCAGAACATCGGCGTCACCATCGTCACGGAAAAGGACTTCGCCCCGCTGCTCGGTGAGATATCCATGACGTACTCGTATCTCACCTGCGTAGCCGTCGCGCCCATCGCAAATTTGGATGACTGCCGGCACGCCGCGACAGTTGCTCGCGCCGGCTCCCAACCGCCCCGACCCAGCATGAAGGCCTCCTCAGGTTGGCTTTGCGAGCGCGATCGTACTGCGGAGATGGCCGGTGGTGGCTTCGAGCTGCTGAAGCCAGTCGCACCGTGGTGGGGACATATACTCGCGGCGCGGGGTCTGGCCTTTCCGCCCGCCTCGAGGCACCCGCGATCAACGATGCAAGCGGACGGTCGCAACAAACGAGACCAGGATCCGGGAGAGTTGCTGATCAGCGACGCCGACCGAGATCAGCTCTCGGCCGTGCTCGGCGAACACATGGCCGAGGGCCGACTGACGGCCGACGAACTCGACCAGCGCGTTGGCCGGCTCTTGGAGTCCCGGACGCGCGCGCAGGCTGCCGCAGTGATGGCCGACCTACCGCCGCTCGACGAGCCCGAGCGACCGCGCCACTTCCACCTCGGGCACGAAGACGACGACGAACCGCGTCTGGCAGTGCCGGACTGGCTGTCAGCCGGTGGACCGACCGACGTGGGCTCGCTTGCGCCGAATCCGCCCGCTGCCCGGCCGCCCCTTGCTCCGGTGCCATCACAATCTCGCGCGGCGCAGCGCGCCGCGGACCGCAAACGCGTCAAGCAACACGCGGATGAGGACGCCATCGGGCATGCCTTCCAATCCAGGCGACGCGCGCTCACGGCTGAACTCGAGCGCGCGAGCGCTTCGCACGATCGCGACGAGGTGCGGCGACTGAGCGAGAGCTTGCGGGAGGCGAAGGAAACAGCGGCCGCCGCGCACCAGGCCGCCGCCAGCGGAAATCGCGCCGAGGCCCAGCGACTGCTCCAGCGACTGCGCGGCGGCTGAAGCCGCCACTCGCCCGCGCGTCGTCCGTGGCTCCGCGTGGGGAGCTACTCCTGGCCGAGGATTCGCGCCTTCGCAGAGGTGAACTCAGCCTCCGTCAGGTCTCCCCGATCACGCAGCTCGGCGAGTTCGCGGAGTCGCTCCAGAGGGTCGGATTCGACTGGTCCTCGCGCGAGCCCGGCCGCCCTCTGGCGAGCAGCCTCGGCGTTCTGGAGCAATCGATCGCGGGCGGCCGCCTTGAGACGCTCAAGCTCGGCGGGATCCGCGGAGGCCTTCGCCTGCTGGATCGCGGCCAGGTCTTCCGACACGGCCGAGAGCCGCCCAACGGTTTGCGACATGCCAGTCACCGCCGACTGCAGATCCCCGGCTAAATGCGGGTCCGCTCCGGGAGCGAGGGCGGTGCTACCAGGGGTGGCACCGCGCGCGGCGTCGAACTGCGCATCCTGTTGTTGTTTCGCCGCGTTCTTCTGAGCCTGATCGCCCGCCCTCAGGCTCGCAGTGTCGAACTTCG
Source organism: uncultured Solirubrobacteraceae bacterium (assembly GCA_963712675.1). Taxonomy (GTDB): domain Bacteria; phylum Actinomycetota; class Thermoleophilia; order Solirubrobacterales; family Solirubrobacteraceae; genus Palsa-465. The sequence goes on along the minus strand of CAVQJF010000001.1, from coordinate 143,514 downwards.
CCTTCTGGCGCCCGGGATCGCACTTCACCGGCAGCACATCACCAACGCGCGGCGTGACCCAATGCGTCTCGTCGAACGGATCGCTCATGACTATTCGGAAGGCGGCCCCGGGGCCGTCGGGTTGGACATCGGCCACGTACTCATAGCCCTGGAGCTTCGCGCCCGTCCAGGCGTCGTTTCCAATCGTCTTCACCTCCTTCAGTGCCACGATCGTTGCTTGCCCCGGTTGCCAATCGTGTCCGAACATCCCGGCGTCCTTCGCTTGTTGACGATTCCGGCCCATCCTAATCCGTCGAGGAAGGCGGAGCTCCGAAATTGGAGCAGTGAGGCCCTTCACCTGCAACGCGCGACGGCGTCCAGATGGACGTCGATTGGCAGCCCTGGCCTCAGGTCTTATCGAGTTCGGCCCCCATCGCAGGCCCTGTCCCCACGGCGGCGAACTTCTTAGACGATGCCCGACGCCTGGGTCTATCTGCTCCGCTGCCGCGACGGGTCCCTGTACACCGGCTGGACCGTCGATCTCGAGCGGCGGCTTGCGCGCCACCGCTCCGGCGTCGCGAGCCGCTACACCGCCAGCCGGCTGCCCGTCGAGCTCGCGCTGGCGATCCCGATGCCAGACCGCACGGCGGCCCGCCGCGAGGAAGCACGCATCAAGCGCCTGCCACGAGCGGCGAAGCTCGCGCTGATGCGGGGCCCCGAGACGCCGGCATGAGCCGGTCGATCGACCCGGTCCTTGAGGCACCGGGCAAATGCTGGCGCGCGTTCAAGCGTCTGACCAAACTCAGCTTCCCGCGGGCCTATCCGATCGTGCAGTTCCCCAACGCGCCACTGATCCTCGCGTTCGCGTCGGGGTTGCTCGCCAGCAACGTTCACGGCCGCGAGCACGCCTACGCTCAGGCCGTCTCCTACCTGGCGATGGCGGTCTGGGCTTACCTCGAGCTCTTTCAAGGTGTCAACGCGTTCCGCCGGTTGCTGGGGCTCGCGTACACGATCTCGACCGCCGTGCACCTCGCCAACGCGCTGCACCACCACTGACGGGGCTCCGAGGCGGCACGACCCCGAGACTGTCGGCGTGAACTTTTCACGCTGTACTGAGCAATAGAAGACATGCTCCCGCAGCTCGTAGGAGACTCGTTCGATGACGGCGCGGCGATCGCGGCGTCTCAGCACGAGCCCGAGCGCTTTCGCGTCGTGTTCGACCGCCACTACGAGCGGGTGCGTCGATACGCCTGGGCGCGGATCGGGAGCTGCGGCGAGGATCTCGCCGCCGAGGCGTTCGCGATTGCCTTCGAACGGCGCGACCGCTACGACACGGAGCGCGCGGACGCGGGACCCTGGCTGCTGGGCATTGCCACCAACCTGATCCGCAGCCGGTACCGCCAGGAGCAACGCCGGCTGCGAACACTCGCAGCGCTGGGGCACGAGCGCGCACAGACTCCCGACGGCGCCGGAGACTCCTCGGCGATCGCCGGTGCGCTCAAGCGTCTGCACCGCCGCGATCTCGATGTGCTCACCCTGTACGCGCTCGAGGATCTCTCCTACGCGCAGATCGCCGAGGCGCTCGGGATCCCGGAGGGAACCGTCCGCTCTCGTCTCAACCGAGCCCGCCGCATCGTCCAGGAGGCGATGACCCCATGACCGACTCACCCGACCTGACCGCGATCCGGACAGCCCTGACGGCGGACATCCCGCCGCCGGACCCGGCCGCCGCGGCCGCGGTCTATCGCGGGCTCTCACGCGGCCGCAAACGCAGGAGCGCTCATGACCTGCGGCCGCGTGTCGTGCGGATCGCACTGGCGGCGATCGTCGTGGCGGCGGTGGTAACGCTGGTCGTGTCCCGAGGGGGCGGCGACCAGCCGGGACCGGTTCCGCTCGGCGTGCCGTCGGCTGAGGCGGCGGTGATCCTCGACCGCGCCGCCCAGCATCTCGCCGACGACCACCCGCTCCGGGGCACGCAGGCGCGCGTCATCCGCCAGGAGTTGGTGCAGCTCGTCTACGGTCGGGGTCGCCACGGTCAGAGCTACGTCTACGTGCTACCCCGGACGCTCGAATCGGGCTATGACGCCCACGGAGGATGGTTCTACGAAGAGCTCCCGGATGGACGACCGCGATTCGCCAACGCCGCGGCCCGCGCGGCCTACGTCACGCAGTTCGGCCCCTACGTGCCGGTACCGCCCAAGCCCCGGATCGAGAACCACGGTGCCGCCAACGTCCCCGATCCCAACTTCCTCGAGCTGACCCCAGGCCAGGTCCTGGCGCTGCCGACGCAACCGGGCGCTCTGCGGGCGCGGTTGCTGGGTACCCGCGGCCGGATCGAGCGACCTGAACCGCGGGACCTCGCCGACCTGGCATCCCGGCTGCTCGTGTTCGGGCCGACGCCGCCTGCCGTCAGGGCGGCACTGGCCAAGCTCCTCGCCACGCTCCCCGGAGTGCGGTCGCTCGGACCGATCCAGGTCGGCGGCCACGAGGGCGACCTGCTGGCATTCCCGCCCCAACCCGGGCAGCCCTTCGAGCAGCGCCTCGCCTTTGATCGTCACACGGGACAGCTACTGGAGATGATCGACGTGCTCACCCATCAAGACCGCAAGTTCCGGTTCCTGCGCGCGGGCACCGTGATCGACGCGACCGCCTACTCGACCGCGATCGCCCCAACGCTCGACACGCCCGTTCACGTCCCCGCCGTCACGCCGGCGGACGGCCCCCGTCCGTAACGGCGGCACCGGACCCGGCACGTCTGCCGGCGCCCGCTCCCGGCGAGTGTCCACGACAATGGAACCGGACCGTGAGCGGCGCCAACGTCAGAGCTGAACCCGCCGGGCCGTCGCCTCGGGCGACGGCCCGCGCGGCATCGCCGGCCGCCCTCCGTGGTCGGACCACTCCTGCTTCGAGTCCGCCCACACGTCGATCACCGGCGTCACCGCCGAGGTGTCATTCAGCGTGCCCGCCTTGACGAACACGAGCTCAGGACTGCCCTCGGCCTTCGTCAGCAGCGGCGAACCGCAGTTCGTGCAGAAGTGACGGCGGGCGGGCAGGCCGCTCTCCTCGCTCGTGGTCACGTAGATCCCGAGCGTGTCACCGCTGATCTCGACCGAGTCCGCCGGAACCACTACGACGGTCGAGAACGCCGACCCGGTCGACTTCTGGCAGTGCTTGCAATGACAGTTCGCCGAGGCGATCGGCTCGGCATCGCAGCTGTAGGTGACATTCCCACACAGACAGCTCCCGTCCAGCTTGCCCATCGGTCCCTCCTCTCGAGTGCAGAACGCCGGTCAGGGTACCTTGAGGCCGCGGAAGCCGAGCTTGACCTTGTGACCGCCGGCCGACAGGTACACCACGGCGATGCGGATCTTGAACGACGTCCTGCGGTGGGCGACGAGTCCGCGGCCTTTCGCATCGGGCTTGAACTTGAGATGGAGCGTCGTTGCCTTGTGCACGTTGACGTGCCCACGAGCGAAGGCGAACCGGCCGGCTCCTGGCATCTGACGGACGGAGGCGCTCGCCGGCGTCGCCAGGTCACTGTTCGGAGCGGTCTCCAGGAAGCCGAGCTGACCGGCGCCCGGGACCCGGACGTCGAGCTGCACGGTGCCGTTGCAGGCAATCGAGACGATCGTCACGCTGAATTTGTCGGCGCCCTTGCCGGTGTGGTGGGTCTGGCCAATCGAGTTCGGTCCGTGGCAGCCGGTGTTGCCGCCGTTGCCGCCGTTGCCGCCGCTGCCGCCGCTGCCGCCCGTGCCACCGCCGTTACCACCCGCACCGCCGCCGCCGCCGCTACCACCTGTACCGCCGCCCGTGCCGCCGGTGCCGCCGCCCGTGCCGCCTCCGGTACCACCCGTGCCGCCGCCGCCACCGCCGCCGCCGCCACCACCCGCTCCGCCGCCGCCGCCAACGTCCAGCGGACTGACCGTGTAGTGGATCGTCGCCGTCGCGGTCTGGCCATCGTTGGAGGTCGCGGTCACCGTGTACGTGAACGCCCCCTGCGTGGAGGTGTCGAGCTGACCGGGCGATGTCGAGCCGTTCGAGTCGGTGCAGGACTTGATTCCGGGCCCGTTCGGCGCCTCGGTGCACATGAAGCTGGTCGCCGGTGGGGTCTGGCCGACGTTGAAGTTGCTGTTGTCCGCCGGCGAGGAGATCGTCGCGGTCGGTGGGCCGATGACGGTGTAGGTGTGGGTCACCGAGGCGCTCTGTCCGTCCTTGCTGGTCGCGGTGACCTTGAACTGGTGCGCACCTGCGGTCGAGGTATCGATCGCCGCGCCGTTCGCCACCGGGCCGGTGCACGACTGGATGCCCGGCCCGCCGCTGCCGTCCTGGCAGGTGTAGTCGGCGAGCACGCTCTGGTTCAGGTTGAAGGTGGCGTTATCAGCCGGGGTGGTGATCGTGACCGTCGGTGGCGCCGTCACCACGACCGTGTCGCTGCAGGTGTTGTTGGTCTCGTCGGATTCGGGTACGACGTTGCTCGGATCGACCTCGCAGATCGCTCCGGAGCGCGGATTGGTGAACGTGCCGGCCGCGCTCGCCGTCGCCTGGAACGAGACGTCGAACGCGCCGCTGGAGGCTGCCAACGTCACCGAGCCGCCCGACGCGGTGCAGGTCAGGTCATCGGAGCTGATCGCACACGCGATCGACCCGGTGCCGGCGATCCCGCTCGCGCCCGAGATCGTGACGGCCCCGTAGGTGATGTTGCTGTTGGGGAGGTTGTCGGTCAGGATCGTCTGGCCGGCCGCGAACGACGCCGCGGCTGCGCCGGAGCTCGCGATGTGGAGCTTCCACGTCCACGGCGTTCCAGCGATCGCTGCGCCGTTGGTGTCATCGGTCTTGGTCACGGTCAGGTCCGCAGCGGTAACGGTGACGCTGTCGGGCCCGCAGGTGTTGTTCGTCTCGTCGGACTCGACGATCACGTTGGCCGGATCGGCTGAGCAAGTCCCACCGGCGCTCGGGTTCGTGAATGTGCCGCCCGCGGTCGGGGTGGCGCTCACCGTGACGTCGAACGCTCCGCCCGCGGCGACCGATGCCGTCCCACCCGAGGCGGTGCAGGTCAGCGTGCCCGAGGCGATCGCGCAACTGACGGTTCCGGTGAGGCCCGATGCGTTCGAGACGGTCGGCGTGCCGTAGGTGACCCCACTCGGGAGGCTGTCCGAGAGGATTGTCTGCCCGGTCGCGAATGCGGCCGGCGCGTTGCCGCCGTTGGCGACGTGGATCTTCCAGTTCCACGAGCTGCCGAGGGTGACGGCGCCGTTGACGTCGTCGGTCTTGCTCGCGGTCAGGTCAGGCGCGGTCACGACTACGCTGTCAGGGCCGCACGCGTTGTTGCTCTCGTTGCCCTCGGTGACGACGTTGTTCGGATCGACCGAGCACGAGCCACCGCTGCTGGGGTTGGTGAAGGTCCCGATCGCTCCCGGGGTGGCGCTGATCGAGACATCGAACGCACCGGTGCTCGCCGCCAGCGTCACTGTTCCGCCGGACGCCGTGCAGGTGAGCTTCCCTGAGCTGATCGCGCAGCTGACCGAGCCGGTGCCGCTGATCCCGGTGGCGCCCGACACCGCCGGGGACCCGTAGGTCACGCCGCTCGGGAGGTCGTCGCTGAGGATCGTCGCGCCACTCGGGAACGTCGCAGCCCCGCCGCCGGTGCTGGCGACGTGGATCTTCCAGTTCCACGACTTGCCGAGCGTGGTGGCGCCGGTGACGTCGTCGGTCTTGGTCGCGGTCAGATCAGGGGCGATCACCGTGACGGTGTCGCTGCACCCGTTGTCGGTCTCGTTGGACTCGACGACTCCATTGCCCGGGTCGACGGCGCACGTTCCCCCCGCTCGCGGATTGGCGAACGTCCCACCCCCGCTCGGAGTGGCCGAGAACTCGACGGTGAACGAGCCTGCCGGGGCGAGCTGGGCGCCCGCCGATGACGAGCAGCTCAGCACGTCGGCGTTGGAGATCGCGCATTGGATCGTCCCGGTCACGCCGGTGACGGGTGTCACCGTCACCGCTCCGTACGTGATGTTCGAGTTGGGCAGATCGTCGGTCAGGATCGTCGTCGCCGCGCCGAACGACGCCGATCCGTCGCCGCCGTTGGCAACCGTGATCGTCCAGTCGAACGGGCTCCCGAGCGTGCCCGCGTTGTGCACGTTGTCGGTCTTGGTCGCGGTCAGGTTCGGGCACTGGACCTGGAGCGTGGCGGTGGCCAGTGAGTCGTTCGGCTGCACGTTGTCGACAACCGCTTCCCCACTGCTGTTGTTGCAGGTGTTGTCGTTGGTCAGCGTCGCGGTCGCCGTACCGCTCGACTGGATCGTCGTCTGCTGGTTCGAGATCGATCCGTGAGTTGCGCTCCACGTCACCGGGAGTCCGAGCAGCTCCGGGATCTGGCTGGTCGTTAGCGTGGTGCCGTTGGAGTCCTTGAGGAAGCTCGTGGTCAGCGTCGAGGAGCCGCCGACGTTGATCGTTGTCGGGTTTGCGCTCGTGCGGAGCGTCACCCAGGGGGATGAGGTCTCGCTCGAGCCGGCGGTCGTGTTCTCATTGGTCACGGTCCCACAACCCGCCGCGCCGGGACCGCCGTTGCAGCCGAACCAATCCTCGGTCGCGCTCGTGATGCCGACAACGTTGTTGTTCGTCTGATCGATCGCGGTGCCCTTCGAGGCGGTGTTGCCGACGATCCGGCTGTCGGTGACGTCAAGCGTGCCCGAGCTGTTGATCAACCCGCCCCCGGTGCCGGCGCCGGCGCTGTTGCCGGTGAAGGTCGACGTGGTGACCGACGTCGTGCCCGGCGAGACGCCTGACCAGAGCCCGCCGCCGCCGCCGATCGCCCCCGAGCCCGGCATCAAGCCGGCGGCCGTAAGCGTGTTGTTGGCAAACGTGGAACCGGAGATCTGCAGCGCTCGGGTGGTGAACAGCCCGCCGCCTTCGAACGACGCCGAATTGCCCGAGATCGTGGACCCGGTGATCGACGGCTGGGTGGACCCCCCGGGCAGCGGGTTTCCGAAGAACTCGAACACGCCCCCGCCGCTCGAACAGGTTTTCACGCCAGAGACCAGCAGGGGGCACCCGGAGCCAGTCAGCGCCCCATTGCCCGAGACCGTCGAGTTCTGCATCACCAAGGGCTCCGGCGAGCCGTCGAACACGCCCCCGCCAAGCCCGCCGCTGTTGATCGCGGTGGCGGAGTTGTCCGAGATCGTGGAGTTGCTGATCGTGGTCAGCGACCGGCCCGAGGTCGGATTGCCCCCGGTTGGCGAGTCATCGAACAAGGCCACTCCACCACCATCACCATCGGTGGTGGAATTCTGGGTGATCAAGTCGTGGTCGAGCGTCAGCTGGCCACCATCTCCCGACTCGTATTCGACCGCGCCGCCGTTCCCCCAGTCGGCGCCGCTCTGCGAGTACTTGTTGAGCCCGAAGCGCATCGTCATGCCCGACAGCGTCGCGTCGAGCGGCTTGACGTTGGCGAGGGCCGTGTAGCCGTTCACGATGAAGATCAGTGAGATCCCGTTGGTCGTGCTCGTACCCGCCTCGACGATCGTGTCGGCGCTCGGATCGGTACCCGCGCCGGCGCCGAGGATCTTGGTGTTGACCTCGATGTCGAGCTCGTTCTGGCGAGCGTTGAACGGGTCGTTTTCGCCCGTCTGCGCGGAGTTGGAGATCGTCAGCTGGTAGGTGCCGGCGGGGACGTTGATCGTGTTCGACGCCCCCGCCGCGGGTGGCGTTGCGTTCGACTCGATCACGGCCTCGCGCAGCGAGCACTCGCTGGCCGTCCCGGCCGCGCACGCGCCAGCGTTGATCACGTCATTGGTCGTGTTCACGTTGAACGTGGCAGCGGATGCCACGCCCGGCAGCGCCAGCGCGAGCGCCAATGGCGCCAGCAATCGGCCCATGCGGATTCTCCCCATCAACCCCCGTGACGATCCTCCGCCTGCAATCCTTCCCCGCCGACCGAAAATTAATTTTCGACGGGCTCCTCGGTGACGTCGCGCGCCACCAGCGCGGCGTACAGCCCACCCCGTTCGAGCAGCTCCTCGTGCGTCCCGCGCTCGGCGATCCGCCCCTTGTCGAGGACGACGATCTGATCGGCGTCGCGGACGGTCGACAGCCGGTGGGCGATCGTGATCGTCGTCCGCCCCTCGGCGAGCCGTTCGAGCTCTGACTGGATCGCCGCCTCGGTTTGCGTGTCGAGCGAGCTCGTCGCCTCATCGAGGAGCAGCACGGGCGGGTTGCGGAGCACCGTCCGCGCGATCGCCATCCGCTGTTTCTCGCCACCGCTGAACCGGTAGCCGCGCTCGCCGACGACGGTGTCGTATCCCTCCGGCAGCGACGCGATCAGATCGTGGATGCGCGCCGTCCGGGCTGCGTCCTCGATCTGCTCGTCGCTCGCGTCGGGGCACGCGAACCGCAGGTTGTCGCGCACGCTGGCGTGGAACAGGTAGGTCTCCTGCGAGACGACGCCGACGGTCGCCGCCAGCGACGCGAGCGACGCTTCGCGGACGTCGACGCCGTCGATCGTCACGCGTCCCTCCTGGGGCTCGTACAGTCTCGCGACCAGGTAGCCGAGCGTCGTCTTGCCCGCGCCGGTCTCGCCCACGATCGCGGTCCTGGTGCCGGCCGGCACGATCAGGTCGATGTCTCGCAGCGTCCAGGTGTCGTCACCGTTGGCGCCGTACCGGAACGACACCTTCTCGAACCGGACCTCGCCGAGCAGCTCGCTTGGGCGCAGCTCGACGGGGTGCTCGGCTTCGACGATGTCGATCGGCAGGTCGATGTACTCGAAAATCCGGTCGAACAGCGCCATCGACGCCTCGACGTCGGCGCCAACCCCGAGCAGCGACTGGATCGGGAACAGCAGCCGCGTCTGCAGCGTCGAGAACGCCACCACGGTCCCGATCGAGACCTTTCCGATGAAGCTCTGACCGGCGAGCCAGTAGACGAGCGCGGGCTGGATCGCGAACGTCATCTGGATCGTCGACATCACCCAGCGCCCCGCCATCCGCGAGCGGACCTCGAGGTCGGCGACCCCCTTCGACTCGCCCGTGAAACGGTCGGCGAGGTCCTTGCCCCGTCCCATTGTCTTGCCGAGCATGATCCCCGATACCGACAGCGACTCGGCGACGAGCGCGGACATGTCGGCGAGCCGGCGCTGTTGCTCGGTCGTGATCTTGCGCCGCACCTTCCCGACGCGGCGGGTCAGCCACACGAACAGCGGCACGAACACGAGCGAGATCGCCGCCAGGATCGGGTTGAGGATCACCATCGCGACGAGCGATGCGATCACGGTCGTCGCGTTCTGGGCGATCGTCGTCGCGGTCGTCGTGACCACGCTGTCGAGACCGCCGATGTCGTTTGCGATCCGCGACTGAACCTCCCCCGTGCGCGTGCGCGTGAAGAATGCGAGCGACATCCGCTGGAGCCGCCGGTACACGGCCGCACGCAGATCGTGCATCACACGCTGGCCGACGACATTCGACGCGTACGTCTGCCAGACGCTGAACGCCGCGGTTGCGATCGCGATCCCGATCATCGCCCCGACCAGCTCGGTCAGCAGCGTGTGCTCGTGGTGGAAGATCCCCTTGTCGAGCACGGCCCGGAGGAGGAACGGGTTGAGCATGCTGAGCCCGGCCGAGAAGATGATCATCACGAGCACCGTGATCAGCCGCCAGCGGTAGGGCGCGAACAGCCGGAAGATCCGGCCCCGGTCGCGCTCGCGGGTCGGATCCATCAGCGATGGCGGCTTCTTGTCGGCGCCGCGCAGCGAGCGCATCGCGCCCGTCCCGGGGGTTCCGGCCTGGGCGCCAAATCCATGTCGTCCGGAGCTCATCCACACCCATGATGCCTTACGCCCCGTTTCGCCATACTCGGTCGCCGATGACCGGAACTGAGCTAGGACTTGCGATCTCCGTGTTCCTCGCGTGCGCGGTCGAGGCCGTCGAGGCGCTGACGATCGTGCTCGCGGTCGGCCTCACGCGCAGCTGGTCCTCGGCGATGTACGGCGTTGGCGCCGCCGTTGCCGCGCTCGCGGTGGTCGTCGCCGGGCTCGGCCCGGCGCTGACATCACTCCCGATCAACACGCTGCGCGTGACGATCGGTGGGCTGCTGCTGGTGTTCGGCTTGCAGTGGTTGCGCAAGGCGGTCCTTCGAGCGGCCGGGCTGAAGGCCCTTCACGATGAGGAGGCGACGTTCGCTGCCGAGCGCGAAGCCGCCGCGGCGGCGGGCGCGCCGGCGCGCGCGGGGATCGACGGCTACTCGTTCGCGATCGCGTTCAAGGGCGTGCTGCTCGAGGGCCTCGAGGTCGCCTTCATCGTGCTCACGTTCGGGGCCAACCAGCACAAGATCGGGATCGCGGCGGCCGCCGCCGGGGTCGCGATCCTCGTCGTCGTGTTGGGCGGAGCGGCGGCGAAGGCGCCGCTCGCGCGCGTGCCCGAGAACACGATGAAGTTCGCGGTCGGCGTGATGCTGACCTCGTTCGGCACGTTCTGGGGTACCGAGGGCGCAGGCGCCTCGTGGCCCGGGGGTGACGCGGCGCTGCTCGTGATCATCCCAACGCTGCTGGCAGCGGCGCTGGCCATGGCCGCGTGGCTGCGGCGTTCGCCGATGGCCGTCGCGGTCGGAGAGCCGACGTGAGCGCGATCCGCAGGACGCTGCTCGGGGTGTGGGATTTCATCGTCGGCGACGACTGGATCACGGCAGTCGGCGTCGTCGTCGCACTCGGCGCGACCGCGCTGATCGCGGGCGCCGACGCGACCGCGTGGTGGGTGATGCCCGTCGCCGTCCTCGGGCTACTCGTGCTGTCGCTGCGGCGAGCGCGCCACTAGCCACCAACTTCTGGCCAGTTGGCCATAGTGGCGCCGCTCGCGCCGGGTCAAGATCCGCCGCATGGCCGGCGACGCAACGATTGCGGTCGTCCTCCCCGGCGGGGGGGCACGAGGGGCATATGAGATCGGCGCGCTGTCGATCCTCCTGCCGGCGCTCGAAGCGCGCGGCGAACGGCCGATGATCTGGTGCGGGACCAGCGTCGGCGCGATCAACGCGACGATGTTCGGATCGCTCGCTCATCTGCCCGTCAGCGAGCAGGTCGCGGGCGCGCGGGAGCGGTGGGCGAAGATGCGAAAGCAGGACGTGATGGCGCCGATCGCGGGACGGGGCGGCCTGCGGATGGGGGCGAGGCTCGTCGCGCACGCGATCGGCGTGCGCGGGATCGGGCTCGCGAGCCTATTCGACGCCGCGCCGCTGGCTGCCAGCCTCGACGGCTGGATCGACTGGGCGCAGCTGGCGGCGAACGTGCGCCGCGGCTTGATCGATTCGGTGTGCGTCGTCGCGACGTCGCTGGCGAGCGGCGACCCGGTCGCATTCGTGTCCTGCGTCAATGGAGCGCCCTCCCACGCCGACGAGGAGATCCGGTACGTCAAGACGCGCCTCGATGGCGAGCACGTGCGTGCCTCGGCGGCCATCCCGATGCTTTTCCCCGCCGTCGAGGTCACGAGCCCACGGACCGCTCGCGGTCATTACGTTGACGGCGGCACGCGGCTGAACAGCCCGATCAAGCCGGCACTGAACCTCGGGGCCGACCGCGTGATCGTGATTGGGCTTGAACCGTTCGCGCCGCACGCCTCGCGGGCGCCGAACACTCGCGCGCCCGGAATCGCCGACGTCGCGGCGAACGTGCTCGACGGGCTGCTCGTCGACCAGGTCGCAGCCGACCTGCGCCGGCTCGCCGCGATCAACACGTTTTTCGCCGAGGGGGCCAGCACCGGCACCTCGCGCGCAGGGCGTGCCTATCGGACCGCCCGCGGTCACAGGCCGTACCGCGCGATCTCCTACGCGCTCGTGGCGCCGCGCCGGCGCGGCGAGATCGGACGACTCGCCGACGTTGTGTTCGAGCGCCGGTACGGCGGGCTGCGCGGGCTGCGCGACCTCGACTACGCCGTCATGTCACGCGCTCTTGGCGGTCGCACACGCTCCCGCGGCGAGCTGATGTCGTTCCTGATGTTCGACCCGGTGTTCGTCTCTGAACTGATCGAAATGGGCCAGAAGGACGCTCGGCGCTGGCTTCGGCGTCACCCGGGGTTCTGGTGTCGGGACGCCACCCACGACCTCGCGTTCGACGGCTTCGACCGGGGGCTCATCAACGAGCAGGTCGCACTCGACGAGTTCCGTGCGCTGCGTCGGCCCTAGGTCTCGATCAGCCGCGTACGGCTGAACTTCTCCGGGGGACGTCTACGCCGCGAGCTCGCCGAGTTCGCCGTCTGAGGCGACGGGCTCCGGATCGCTCGATGGCAGCACCTCGAGGCGCTGAGCGCCGGCCGCGATCGTGCGCCGCAAGCGGACGAACGCGACCGTCCCGCCGAGTGTCGGCACCCACAGCGCGATCGCGTGGTACAGGATCACCGCGGCCGCGGTTGGCGCCGCCGGCAGGCCGTACAGCAGCAGCGCGCCAAGCAGCCCGCCCTCGAGCACGCCGACCCCCCCGGGGATCGGAATCAAATTCGCGAGGTAACCCACCTGATAGCCGACGAGCATCGGCAGCACCGGCGCGGAGGTGCCGACCGCGCGCAGGCACGCCCACAGCACCGCCATGTCGAACAGCAGGTAACCGACGGCGCCGATCAGTCGCCAGTTGAAGTGGAACGCGACGCTCTCCGTGTCGCGCACCCACGATGACGCTCCATCGAGCGCGGTCGCGATTCTGCCGCGGCGCGCGGATTCGCTGGTCGGCCGCCGCAACCGGGGCAGCAGGACGAAGAACGCGACACCGCCGACCGCGACGAGCAGCGGAACGAGCCCGTAGACGAGCGCGACGTGGCCGCCGCCGATGCCGACCACGAGCCCGAGGCTCGACAGTGCGAGCACGGCCGCGTTGATCGCCGTCGTCAGTAGAAAGATCACCGCCGAGCGGTTCGCGATCCGCGACCACGGCACTCCCCACGCCCGCATCGCCCACGCACCGACGGCGAGTCCGCCCGCGCCGCCGACCGGCACGACCGCGCCGAACGCCTGCTCGGCCCAGGCGAGCCGCCGCACGTCGCGCGCGGGCCCGCGATGGAGCACCAGCCGCACGGTCGCGACGTAGCCGAGGCACGACAGGACCTCGAGCGCCACGCCCAGCACGAGCCAGCCGACGTTGGCGTTCGCGGCGCGGCTGATCACGCTCCGAAGATCAGGCACGGCAAGCCCGAGCGCGAGCAGCAGCAACAACAGCGCCGCCGTCCAGATGACCCCGTTGCGCAGCCGGTGCGCGTCGTGCTCCGCGCTACCTGTTGGCCGCTCGGACTCTGGGGTCACGGTCGCACGGTCCATTACAGACGATTGTACACCCTAACCATGCGCTTTGCCAAGTATTGATCGCTCAACAATCTTGGCCGAGGACCACATGCCATGCGACAGCCCCCCCAGCCCCGACCCGAGAGCTGTCCAGGCCCGCGGTGCGTACACGCGGGCCGAGCGGCGGTTTACGCCCGCGGACCGAGCCGGACCGGCAGCGTCTTCAGCTGGTTGATGAAGCCGGACTCGACGTAGGTGGACTTGCCGTCGATTGACATCTCCGGGTAGCGCGCGAGCGTCTCGGCGAACATGGTGTTGAGCTCGAGTCGCGCGAGCGCGGTGCCGAGACAGAAGTGCCGGCCGCCGGCGCCGAACGCCTGGTGCTCGGGGTTGCGCGCCGCCTCGAACGTGTCCGCGTCCTCGTACAGGTCGTCGTCGCGGTTCGAGGACACGTACCAGAGGACGACCTTGTCGCCCTCCTTGATCGGCTGGCCGGCGAGCTCGGCGTCGCACGTCGCGGTGCGGCGGAAGTGGGCGAACGCGGGGAACATCCGCAGCGACTCTTCGACGACCGAGGAGACCAGCGACGGGTCGTCGAGCACCTTCTGGCGCTGCTCGGGATGCTCCATCAGCGCCCGCATGCCGCTGCAGTAGGTCGCCTTGGTCGAATCGTTGCCTGCGGCCATCAGCAGGAAGAAGCCCATCACGATCTCGTGCTCCTCGAGCTTCTCTCCGTCGACCTCGGCGTGGACGAGCACGCTCGTGAGATCGTCGGTCGGGCGCTCGCGGCGCTCGGCGATCAGCTTGCCGCAGCGCGTGAACAGCTCGGGGATCAGCTTCTGCATGATGTCCTGCGGGCCGCCGGGGTTGAGGTCGGGATCGCTCGCGCCGAGCATCTCGTTCATCAGCACAGCCCACGGCGCGTCGTCCTCTTCCGGGATTCCCATGAAGCTGCCGATCACGCGCGAGACCGCGGGCTGCGCGACGTCGGCGACGAGATCGCACGTCTCGCGACCTTCGAGACGGTCGAGGACGGCGAGGGTGATCGCGCGGATCTCGTCCTCGTGCGCGGCGATCCGCTTCGGCGTGAACCCGGCCTGGAAGAGCATCTTCAGCCGGTCGTGCTTGGGCGGGTCCATGCCGATGAACATCGCCCGCGAGAACTCGATCGGGAACCCGGTGGTCGCGGCGGTGATGCCGCCGAGCTCGGACGAGTACGTCTTGAAGTCGCGGCTGACGGTGTGGATGTCCTCGGGACGCGTGACCGACCAGAAGCCGGCCTCCTCGGGGAACTCGGTCAGGCCAGGGCACCAGTGGACCGGGCACTCGTTCCGCATCTGGCGGAACAACTCGTGCGGTGGCCCATCGACCCAGACGTCGCGCTCGAGGACGTACTTGCCTTCAAGGTCACTCTTCGTCGACGTCACGCCGGCCTCCTAGTCTCTCTCACAACCTCGTGTGCGGGATCGTACTGGCTGGCCAGCCAGTCGCGGAAGTGTGAGATGCGTCACAACTCCGCGAGCCACAGCTGCCTCACAACTCGGCGAGCCGGGAGAGCAGCTGCACCGCGCGTGCGAGCAGCTCCTGCTCCTCGGCCGAGAGATCCTGCTCGATCGCTTCACCGAGCCACCCCACCCGGCGCTTGCGATCCTCGGCCAGCACCCGCCGGCCCTGATCGGTCAGCTCGATCACCGTGCGCCGTCGATCGGTCTCGTGGGGTCGGCGCGCGATCAACCCCTGAGCCTCGAGCTCGGCGAGCGTCTGGCCCATCGACTGCGGACGGACGCGCTCGGCGGCCGCCAGCTCGACCGTCCCCTGCGGACCCTCGCGATCGAGCCGCCCCAGGACCGCGCCCTGGGAGAGCGAGAAGGTGTGCTCGGCGCGCAGGCGCCGCATCAGCTGGCCGAGGACGAGCCGGAGATCGGAGGCGAGGGCAGCCGGTTTGACGCGCACGGGCACACGCACAGCATACCCAATAGGAAGGCAAGCTGCGCAGTTTGCCTTGCTATTCTTGCGACCGTGTCGGATCGCTACAAGTGGATCGCCCTGTCGAACACGACGCTCGCGATCCTGCTCGCAACGCTCGACGCCTCGATCACGATCATCGCGATGCCGGCGATCTTCCGCGGCATCAAGCTCGACCCGCTCGTCCCCGGCAACAGCTTCTACCTGCTGTGGATGGTGCTCGGCTACCTCGTCGTCTCGAGTGTCCTGATCGTGTCGCTGGGACGGCTCGGCGACATGTACGGGAGGGTGCGGATCTACAACCTCGGATTCGTGATCTACACCGTGGCGTCGCTGCTGTTGACGATCGACTGGATGACCGGCCGCGCCGGCGCCATCTACCTGATCGGGTTCCGGGTCGTTCAGGGGATCGGCGGCGCGTGCCTGATGGCGAACTCGGCCGCGATCCTGACCGACGCGTTCCCCGCCAACCAGCGCGGGATGGCGCTCGGGATCAACAACATCGTCGGCGTGTCGGGGATGTTCGTCGGGCTCGTGCTGGGAGGCATCCTCGCGCCGATCAACTGGCGGCTGGTGTTCCTGATCTCGGTTCCGGTCGGGCTGTTCGGGACCGTGTGGGCGTACCTGAAGCTGAGGGAGCTCTCGACACCCCGGCGTACCCGCGTCGACTGGCCGGGGAATGTCACGTTCGCGCTCGGGCTGATCCTGATCATGACCTCGGTCACCTACGGGATCCGCCCGTACGGGCACGACGCCACCGGCTGGACGAGCCCGCGGGTGATCGTGCTGCTCGCGACCGGCGTGGCGTCGCTGATCGCGTTCGTGCTGATCGAGCGGCGCGCGCGGGACCCGATGTTCAAGCTCTCGCTGCTGCGGATCCGAGCGTTCACGTTCGGGACGCTGTCGTCGTTCCTGGCCGCCGTGGCGCGCGGCGGGCTGATGTTCATGCTGATCATCTGGCTACAGGGGATCTGGCTGCCCCAGCACGGCGTCGACTTCACCCAGACGCCGCTGCGCGCCGGCCTCTACATGCTGCCGCTGACGGTCGGGATGCTGATCTCCGGACCGACCTCCGGCTACCTCTCCGACCGCTTCGGCGCGCGCGCGTTCGCGACCGGCGGGATGGTCGGTGCGGCGCTCAGCTTCGTCGCGCTCGACCTGCTGCCGACGAACTTCTCCTACCCCGTGTTCGCGATCGTGCTGGCGATGAACGGGATCTCGATGGGGCTGTTCGCGTCGCCGAACCGTGCCGCGGTGATGAACAGCCTGCCGCCCGGCGACCGCGGCGCCGGCGGCGGCATGAACCAGACCTTTCAGAACTCGGCCCAGGTGCTGTCGGTCGGGATCTTCTTCTCGCTGATGATCGCCGGGCTGTCGAGCTCGCTTCCCCACACGCTCTCCTCCGGGCTCCACGCGCACGGGGTCGCGATCGGCGACGCGGTGCGGATCTCGCATACGCCGCCGGTGGCGGTGCTGTTCGCGGCGTTCCTCGGCTACAACCCGATCCAGCACCTCGCGGGCGCGCACGTGCTCGCCGGCCTGTCAGCGCACAACCACGCGCTCCTCACCGGTCGGAGCTTCTTCCCGCAGCTGATCTCGGCTCCGTTCCGGTCGGGGCTGCACGCCGCGTTCGCGTTCGCGATCGGCGCCTGCCTGGTGGCGGCCGCTGCGTCGCTGCTGCGCGGTGGCATCTACCACCACGACGACGGTGCGCCCGCACCCTCGCCCAAACCCGAGGCCGCCGAGCTCGCGGCGGCGTAAGGAGACTCCATGCAGATCCAGTGGTACGGCCAGTCGTCGTTCGCGCTCAGCGGCGACGGGAAGTTCGTGTTCATCGACCCGTTCGGGGACATGTCGCCCGCCGCCGAGCGCGGGTTGCAGTTCGACTATCCCGCGATCGAGGGCGTCTCGGCAGACCTGCTGCTGGTCACGCACGAGCACCTCGACCACAACGGCGTCGAGGCGATCGGCGGCGACCCGGTGACCCTGCGCGCAACCGCCGGCCGGCACGAGTCGCCCATCGGCGAGATCGTCGGCGTCGCCTCAGAGCACGACCCGGTCGCGGGCACCGAACGCGGCCCCAACACGATCTTCGTGTTCTCGCTCGACGGCGTGCGGGTCGCGCACTTCGGCGACTTCGGCCAACCGGCTCTGCGCGACGAGCAGATCGCCGCGATCGGGTCCGTGGATCTGTTGATCGTCCCCGTCGGCGGAGGGCCGACGGCCGACGCGGCGCAGGCATACGCGATCGTCGAGCGCCTACAGCCGCGGTGGGTGGTGCCGATGCACTACCGCACGCACCGGGTCAACTTCCTTGAGCCCGCCGACGCATTCGTCGAGCGGTTCGGCACCGCCGTGCACGGCGCCGACGGGCCGAGCGTCGACATCTCGGCCGTGGCGCCGAACGGCGGACCGGTCGTTGTTGTTCCGGCCGCGCCTTAGTTACGTGTCCGTTAACTGGCGGATTCCGACAGTTAACGGACAAGCTCTACCGGGTCAGCCGCTCTGAGGGCGCCCTCGAAGTTCGGCTGACGGGCGGTGACGCGAAGCGTCGGCACGAATATGCCGGCGACGACGCAGACGACGAGGAACGCTGTCGCCATCCAGAACGTGTCCGTGAAGCCGCTCAGGGCCGGCAACCCGTGAGCCTGGTTGTCGACGATGAACGTCGCTGACAGCTGCCCGCCGAGTGCGCCACCCAGCGTCCGCATGACGGTGTTCATCCCGCTCGCGACGCCCGTCTGCGTCGATGGAACCGCCTGCACGATCAGGTTCCCCAGCGCGGAGAACGCCAACCCGATCCCGATTCCGAGCAGCGTCGCGCCGATCAACATGTCGTACGGGTGACGATGGGCGATGCCGAGCCACGCGAACGCGAGCGCGGCGATGCCGGTCCCGACGACCAGCGCGTACTTCGAGCCGAAGCGCCGCGCGACGCGGCCGGCGACGGTCCCGAGCAGGCCCATCACGAGCGCGCACGGCAAGAGGTACAGGCTCGATACGACGACCGACGCGCCGAACCCGAACCCGGTCCGCTTCGGCAACTGCGCGAACTGCGGCAGGACGATGAACGAGGCATACATCCCGGCGCCGAGCAGGAACGCCGCGAGGTTGGTCGTCCACACTCCGCGGATCCGCATCATCGCCATGTCGACCAAGGGCTCTTTGCTACGGACCTCCACTAAGACCCACGCGCTGGAGACCACCAGCCCGGCGGCAAGCAGCGCCAGCGTCCGCAGACCACCCCACCCCCAGACCGTCGTCTGAGCGATCGCGATCAGCACGCAGATCATCCCCACGCTCATCAGCGCCGCCGCGACCCAGTTGACCTTGCCGGGCGAGCGGACCGGGGATTCAGGGATGAACCGCCACGTGAACGCGGCCGCCAGCAACGTGACAAAAAGCGGGATCCAGAACAGCCAGTGCCAGCTCAAGTGCTCGACGATCAAGCCGCCGATCACCAGCCCGCAGCCACCGCCGACCCCGAGGATCGAGGACATCAAGCCGATACTGCCGGCGACGCGATCCTGCGGGAACTCGTCCCGCGCGATCGAGAACGCGAGCGGGAAGATCCCCCCGGCGACCCCCTGGATCACGCGCGCGACGATCACCATCGCAAGCGAGTTCGACAGCGCCGCGAGCAGCGTGCCGGCGGCGAGCACGAGCAGCGTCCACAGCAGCAGTCGCTCCTTCCCGTACATGTCACCGAGCCGGCCGATGATCGCCGTGCCGACCGAGGCGGACAGCAGGAAGCCGGTCAACAGCCATGTCACGCCGGTCTCGGTCGTGTGCAGGCTGTGCTGGATCGACGGCAGCGCGGGGATCACCGCGGAGCTCAGAACCGCGTACGCGAGCCCCGCCAGCGACAGAACTGCGAGGATCACGTTCGGGTGCACGCGCGGCGCTTCATGTGTCCCCGAAACCATCCGGGCTACTCTAGCGGAATGAGCATTCCGCTCAGTGAGCCTTGGCCCGTCTCCGACCCCGAGCGTGAGTGGTCCGCGCTCGACGGCGACGCAAAGCGCGAGCGGTTGCTGCGCGCCGCCGGGCGCGTGTTCGCGCGCGACGGGCTCGACGCGCCGATGCCCGCCGTGGCCGCGGAGGCGGGCGCGGGCGTCGCCAGCGTCTACCGCCAGTTCCCGTCCAAGCACGAGCTGGTGGCGGCGCTCGTGGTACGTCGGCTGGAGCAGTTCGCCGACGCTGCCACGGCCGCCCTCGCGCGCGAAGGAGACCACTGGTCGGCGCTGACCGAGATGCTGTGGACGATCGTCGAGCGAGATTCGGCCGACGACTTCCTCGGGGAGGCGCGGATGCTCGTCGACGACCATCCGGCGGTGGCCGAGGCGACCGAGCGCGCGACCGTCGCGCTCGAGGCGCTGATGGCGGCCGCGCGCACCGAAGGGCGGCTGCGCGCCGACGCCACGACGCTCGACGTGCGGCTGCTGTTCGCGGCGACGCGCGCGGCGAAGAAGGTCGAGCCGGCGGCGTGGCGCCGAACGCTCGAGTTGTTCATCGACGCGCTCGACGCGGCCCCATAGAGTCCGGGGCTCCCGACGAGAGAGGAGCCCGCCCGTGAAGATCCGCGCCGCCGTCCTGGAGCGGTTCGCTGAGCCGCTGAACGTGACCGAGGTCGAATTGGCCGAGCCGCAGGCCGGCGAGGTGCTGGTGCGGCTCGAGGCGTGCGGCGTTTGCCACACCGACCTGTACACCGCCAGCGGCGTCGACCCGTCGGGCTACGCGCCGACCGTGCTGGGTCACGAGGGGGCGGGGATCGTCGAGCGTGTCGGCGAGGACGTCGCCGATCTCTCGGTCGGGGACCGGGTGGTGACGCTGTTCTCGCCCCAGTGCCGCGAGTGCGTCCACTGCCTGAGCCCGAAGACGAATCTCTGCCTCGCGATCCGCGAGCAACAGAATCTTGGCTACCTGCCGGACGGGACGACTCGGCTGTCGCGCGACGGTGATCCGATCCGCCACTTCATGGGCACGAGCACGTTCGCGGAGTACACGGTGATGCCGCAAATCGCGCTCGCCGTCGTGTCACCTGAGGCGCCGGCGGACCGAGCGGCGCTGTTCGCCTGCGGGCTGTCGACCGGGCTCGGCGCCGCCATCAACACGGCGCGCGTCGAGCCGGGCTCCACCTGCGTCGTGTTCGGCGCCGGGATGGTCGGCCTGGGCGCGGTCGCCGGCTGCCGGCTGCAGGGCGCCGAGCGGATCATCTGCGTCGACATATCCGAGGACCGCCTTTCGCTGGCCCGCGGCCAGGGCGCCACCGACCTGTGGACCGGCGGTCCCGACGTCGTCCAACGGGTGCTCGACGAGACGGGCGGCTTCGGAGCCGACTACACGTTCGAGGCGACCGGACTGGTGGCCGTGATGCGCCAGGCGGTCGAGTCGGCCCGGATGGGCTGGGGCCTCGCGACCGTGTGCGGGGTCGCCGGCCGGGGCGAGACACTCGACGTGATTCCGCGCTACCTGATCACCGGGCGCCGCGTGTGCGGCTCATCATTCGGTGGCGTCAAGGGACGCGACCAGGTCCCCGAGCTCGTGCAGCTTTACATCGACGGCAAGCTCGACGTGGATCCGTTCATCTCGCACCGGATCACCCTGGACGAGGTCAACCACGGCTTCGAGCTGATGGAGCGCCAGGACGGGATCCGCAGCGTGATCACGTTCAGCTGATCGCTGGCGGGTGCTCGCCGGCGTCCGTGTAGCGCTGGGCACAGCTTCGTGGCGAGAAACGGCGCAGGTGAAAAAGGGAAGCGGCCGGGGCGGTGTCCTGAAGTCCGTCTCGGCGTGGTTGCGACCGAAGAAACCTTCGCTATGCGGAGGAAACTTCGGTCGCAATCCCGGATCGCCGGCGAGGCGGCCGCCAGGGAAACGACCCGGCCGGCCCCCGGAGTCGGTGGGACCGGCCGGGCCTGGTTGTGGTGGCTGGACGCCGACTTACACGTTCGGCGGCGGGGCGCCAGAGCCCGGCGCGAACGAGCTGCCGCTCGACGAGCCCGAGCCCGAGCCCGAACTCGAGCCCGGCCCCGAGCCGGAGCCGGAGCCGGAGCCCATGTTCGGGCAGTGATGCCCGCTCCGCGGCCCGGCGCCGTACGGCCGTGCGCCCCGCGCGGGCGGCGTGGCCGGCTTGCTCGACCCGCTCGAGGAGGTCGATGTGCTCGGCGTGCTCGATTTGGTCGTCGTCGACGAGGAGGACGACGCCGCATTCGCGATCGCCGCGCCACCACCGACGAGCGCAGCAGTGACGGCAGCGGTGGTGATGAGGGGTTTGATCCGTATGTCTGATTCACCTCCTTCGCGTTTATCGCGCCGGAGGTTGCTCCCCGAGTGTGTGAGGTTTGTAGGAGCGCGCTAAGAGTTGTCGGGAAGCTCGGTGGTCAGCGGCGCGTGCTCCTCGCGCGCGATCTCGAGCACGCGGTCGACCCCGCGCACGCGCACGCCGACATCGACGACCCGCTGGACCGCCATCCGCGCCGGCAGCAGGGCCGCCACCCACCGCGGCGCGACGACGCGCCGTGAGCGTTTCACGATCCCACGCTCGATCGCGTCGATCCCGACCTTCAGCGGCGTCACGTGCGCGAGCGGGCCGGTCCCGGACTGGAGCTTGCGAGCGGCCTCGGTACCGAACCCCCGGCGCGTCATGTCGGTCTCGAGCTCGGCGAAGTAGGCGACGCCGACCCGGCCGCCGCTCGGGCGCAGCTCGATCCGGAACACGTCCCCGAGCGCCTCGACGCCGGCCTTGGCGGCGCAGTAGGCGCCGAGCAGCGGCGGGTGCACTGCGGCGGCAAGCGAGGAGATCGCGAGCGCGTAGCCCCGGTCGTGGGCGATGTGCGGTCCGGCGGCGCGGAACGTGTAGTAGACGCCAACCAGGTTGACGGCGATCGTCCGCTCGAAGATCTCGGGGTCGCCGCCGATCAGCGGCAGCTGCGCGGCGACGCCGGCGTTGGCGAGCACCACGTCGAGCCCGCCGAGCCGCTGCACCGCGCCGTCGACCGCCGCCTCGACCTGTGCCCTGTCACGGACATCGCAGTCGAACACCGGCGCGTCGCCGCAATCGGCGGCGACCTGCCGGAGCTGCTCGGGTTCGATCCCGGCGAGCGCCACCCGCGCGCCGCGCTCGTGGAGTCGCCGCGCGGTCGCGGCGCCGATCCCGCGCGCCGCGCCGGTGATGAATACGCGCCGCCCTTCGAGGCCGTTCATCGCCGCCCCACTATCTGCATCACCCGCGACGATCCGCCCGAGCCGAACGTATCCGGCTCCACCCGCAGGCTGTTGAGCGTCATCGCCAGCATCTCGTAGTGGCCAACCAGCATGCACAGCTCGATCAACTCCACATCGCTCAGCCGTGAGCTGAGCTCGGCCCAAAGCCCATCGGAGATGTCGCGCCGCTCGTGGAGCTCGTCGGCGGCGCGCAGCAGCACGGACTGGCGCGCGTCGAACTCATCCGCGCTCGGGTCGCGATCGCGCACCGCGGCGATCTGCTCCGCCGACAGCCCGGCCGTGAGCCCGATCCGCTCGTGGTGGCCCCATTCGTACTCGGATCGGCAGTTGTGAGCGACGCGGAGGATCAGCAGCTCGGAGTCGGCGCGCGGCAGCGAGCCACGCGGCATCAGCGCTCCGGCGAACCGTAGCCACGGGCGGAACAGCCGCCGGTGGCGGGCGATGGTCGTGAACAGGTGCGGCGGCCGGCCGGTGCCGCCGAAGCGGCCGATCACGCCCGTGATCAGCGTGTTGAGGCGCCCGATCTGCGCCGGCGTGCCGGGGGCGATCCGTGGCGCCTGCGTCATCGCGTCACCCGCGCGATCTTGACCTGCGTCGAGTAGACCTTCGTGCGGCTCAGCGCGGCGCCGACCGTGTACTCCTGGGCGGTGTTGGAGGGCCCGAGCGGAACCTCGATCGTGAGTCGCCGGCTCGCCCCGACGCTGTCGGTGACGGTGGTCGTACCCGCGTGCGAGCTGACCGTGACCTGGTAGCGCGCGCCGCGCTTGTACCGCGCCGGCGGCGTCACGGTGGCGCTGCCGCTGCCCGCGAGCGTGAACCCCGATGCGCTCGCGTTCGACAGCGTCGAGAACTCCGCCACGCGCCTGTTGACGGCGACGGTCCAGCCATACACCGAATACGTCGGCGCAGCGGTCATGTAATAGACCGGACTCGGGGTCGGCAGCGGGTGCGCGAAGTCGCTCATGATCGCGCTGATGCTCCAGCGCAGGTCGCGGGCCCAATACGGCCAGCTGTGCGTGCCCGCGCCGTAGGCGTCGTACAGACTCGGGATGCCGAGCGCTTGCAGCCGCGCGTGGAACATCTTCGTCAGCTGCGAGACGCCCGCCTCGATCACCGACCCGCCGACGTTGACGCCAGTGTCGAGCGGGCCGGCGGCACCGTTGCCGGCGTACATGAACAGGTTCATACCGCGCAGGTTGCCGGCCATCGTCGTCGGGTCGTGCGCGGCCCAATTGATCTCGTCCGTCAGCGGATTACCGAA
Source organism: uncultured Solirubrobacteraceae bacterium (assembly GCA_963712675.1). GTDB lineage: Bacteria > Actinomycetota > Thermoleophilia > Solirubrobacterales > Solirubrobacteraceae > Palsa-465. Next base: position 119,834 of record CAVQJF010000001.1, on the reverse strand, counting down.
GAACGAGAACGGCGCGACGCCATCGAGGCCGACCTCGGTCGCCATGATGACCGGGCGGACGAGCAACTGTGCCGCGGTGTCGTAGGCGATGTCCGGAGCGCCGGAGTACGACAGCGCCGTCTCGAACAGATTCGGATGGCGCGCGGCGTAGCTCATCGAGCAGAAGCCACCCTGCGACAGGCCGGCGATCGCCCGACCCGCCCGGGTCGAGATCGTGCGCAGGTTGTGATCGACCCACGGGATCAGCTGATTGATGTGGAACGTCTCCCACGAGTACTGACCGTCCGGCCAGTTCGTGCACCAGCCGCCACCGTCGTCGTGCAGGGCGATGTCGGGCATCACGACGATCAGCGGCTCGCCCGCAGTTGTCTGTTCGGCGTCGCCGCTCGTCGTCCAGTCGGCCGCGCCGCCGCTGGTGCCGTGGAGCAGGTACAGCACCGGGTAGTGGCTGTGACGGTGTGATGCGTACCCGGCCGGCAGCAGGATGCGGACGTTCGCGGGCCCGGGTAGCGCGGAGGTTGTGACGGTCAGCGCCAGCAGGCGCGAGTCGAGCGCCTTCTCCGAGGTCACGTGGATCCCGTAGCCGTCGGCGAGCTTCGGCGTGGCGAGCGCCGGCGCGGCTCCGAGCGCCAACGCGAGCAGCGCCGCCAGCGGGGCAAGTCTCCTCACGCGCGCGCCTTGTCGAGCGACAGCCGCCGCGCGAGCTCCACAAGCGGCGCGCGCAACGCCGGCAGCTCGTCCGCCCGGCCGGCGCCGATCCGCGCGGTCACGAGCGAGCTGACCGCCGCCACGAGCGCCTCGCACGCGAACCGCTCCGAGGCATCATCGATGTCGATCTCGAGCGCCTCGGCCATCAGCTCGACGAACCGCTGCTGGAGGCCGATCCGCCGCGCGATTGCAGCGTCGCCCGCGCCGTAGGCGTCGATCAGGAACGCCTTCGCATACTCGGGTGCGGCGGCGAGCGTTGACAGATACGCGGTCAGCGTCCGGTCGAGCCGCTCGATCGGGTCATCGGCCGGAGCCTCGAGCGCGGCGCGCAGGAACGCGAGCATCCCGTCGGCGCCGGCATCGAGCGCCGCCAGGAACGCCTCCTCCTTGTCGGAGAACTGCTCGTAGAACGTCTCCCTTGAGACGCCCGCGCGGGCGATCACGTCGGCAACCGTGGCGCGCGCGAACCCGTTCTCGGCGACCGAGGTTGCGATCGCCGCGAGCAGTCGCCCGCGTTGTGAGGCGAGCACCTCCTCCCGGCTCAAGCCGTGCCTCCCGCGAGGGAGCTGATGGACCGCGTCGGCCACGGCGCGGCACTATAGCGAACATTGATGTTCGCTAACGCTGTTCGGCGCGTTCATTACCTCGCCGGTAATCGACAGGCCGCCGCGGCGCTGGGACCTTGGCGGACATGACAACACATGAATTCACCACCACCACCGCCCCGGCGTTTGAGACTCGCTCGCTGCTGAAGCGCGCACGCTCGAGCCAATGGGCCCCCCTTCCGGTCGTACTCGCGGGCACGTTCATGGTCGTGCTCGACTTCTTCATCGTCAATGTCGCACTGCCGTCGATCCAGTCGAGCCTGCACGCGTCAGGCAGCTCGATCGAGTTCGTCACCGCCGGCTACGCGCTGACCTCGGCCGTATTCCTGATCAGCGCCGGCCGGCTCGGCGATCGGCTCGGGCGCCGCCGCCTGTTCATGAGCGGGATGGCGCTGTTCACGGTCGCGTCGGCCGCGTGCGGCGCCGCGACGAGCCCCGGGATGCTGGTCGCGGCCCGCCTCCTCCAGGGCGCGGCTGGATCGCTTCTGATGCCGAGCGTGCTCTCGATCATCGGCGTCACCTACGCGGGCGAGAACCGCGTCAAGGCGCTGTCGGCCTACGGCATGTCGATGGGCCTCGCGGCCGTCTCCGGCCAGCTGATCGGCGGCGTGCTCCTGCAGCTGAACCCGGCCGGGCTCGGTTGGCGCAGCTGCTTCCTGATCAACGTGCCGATCGGCGCGCTCGCGCTGATGCTCGCTCCTCGGCTCGTCCCCGAATCGCGGGCTGAGCGCGCCTCGCGCGTCGACTGGATCGGGACGGCGCTCGTGACGGTCGGACTTACGGCGATCGTGCTGCCACTCGTGGTCGGGCGCCAGCACGGATGGCCACTGTGGACCTGGGTGTCGCTGGCCGGGGCTCCGGCGATCCTCGGCTCGTTCGTGGTCCACGAGCGCCGGCTCGCACGGAGCGGCGGCGCGCCGCTACTCGATCTCTCGCTCTTCTCCGAGCGCGCGTTCAGCGCGGGGTTGCTCGCACAGCTCGTGTTCTGGTCCGGTCAGGCGTCGTTCTTCCTCGTGCTGGCGCTGTATCTCCAGAAGGGACGCGGGCTCAGCCCGCTTGACGCCGGGCTCGTGTTCACGGTTCTCGCGGTCTCGTATCTGGCGGCCTCGATGGGGGCGCCCGCGCTCGCCGTCCGCCACGGCCGGCGCGTGCTGACGCTGGGCGCGCTTGTGCTCGCCGCCGGGCATGCGACGCTGCTCGCCGCGGTCGCGGTGGTCGGTGTCGGCGGCTCGGTCGCGGCACTCATCCCCGGCCTGCTGCTGATCGGCGCCGGCATGGGGCTGGGCATCGCGCCGCTGGCGACGATCATCATGTCCTCGATGCGTCCCGAACAGGCGGGCGCCGCGTCGGGGCCGCTGGCGACGATGCAGAACGTCGGGAACGCGCTCGGGGTGGCGATCATCGGCGTGATCTTCTTCGGCGCGTTGCACTCGGGCTTCGCTGCGGCGCTCGAGTTGAGCCTCGGAACGCTGGCGGCGATCCTCGTCTCCGTCGCGGCGCTGACGAGACTGCTCCCGGCGAAGGTACGCTCATGAGCGTGACCGTCCAGAGCCTCGAAACCGGCGTCGGCGCGATCCTGCGGGACTGGCGCCAGCGCCGCCGGCTGAGCCAGCTCGACCTCGCGCTCGAGGCCGGGGTCTCGACGAGGCATCTGAGCTTCGTCGAGACCGGCCGGGCGAAGCCGAGCGCGGAGATGGTGCTGCACCTCGCCGAGCAGCTCGAGGTGCCCCTGCGAGAGCGCAACTCGCTGCTGCTGGCGGCGGGCTACGCCCCACGCTACGGCGCCCGGTCACTCGACGATCCCGAGCTGGCTCACGTCCGCGACGCGCTCGGGCACGTCCTGGCCGGCCACGAGCCCTACCCGGCGATCGCGGTCGACCGCGGGTGGAACCTGGTCGCGTCGAACAGCGCCCTCGGCGTACTGCTCGAGGGCGTCTCGGACGAGCTGCTGATGCCGCCGGTCAACTGCATGCGCCTGGCGCTGCACCCGGACGGCATCGCGCCGCGGATCCTCAACCTCGCGGAGTGGCGCGGGCATCTGCTCCATCGCCTCGCCCGCCAGTACGCGTTGACGGGAGACGATGAGGTGGGCCGGTTGCAGGAGGAGGTGACGGCGTACCCAGGTCCTCAGGCGCCCGGCGAGGATCCCGCCCCCGGAGGCGACGTGATGGTCGGCCTGCGGCTAGCGGCCGGCGACGGTCGCGAGCTCTCGTTCTTCAGCACCGTGACTACGTTCGGCACCGCGGTCGACATCACCGTCTCCGAGCTGTCGATCGAGGCGTTCTTCCCGGCCGACGCCGCAACCGCCGCGATGCTCACGACGGTGGCGGCGGTCGACTGAAAAGGGACTCAGCGGGTGCGCGCGATCACGAACGTCCGCTTCGGGGCCTGGACGACGAGCACATGCTGGCCGGACTTGAGGCTCGCGAGTGTGCTCTTGGCGCCGTCGTCGCGCACGCCCGCGGTGGCCGGGATCGTCAGCGTGATCGTCTTGTAGGTCGCCTTCTTCGTCCCTTCATAGATCGTCAGCTGCTGTCCGCTGACGGACTGGACGAAGCCGCGATCGACTGTCACGGTCGCGAATCCGGCCTTGGTCGCAACGACCAGGTCGGCGTGCACGGTTCGGCTCAGGAGCCGGCGCGGACGAAGGCCGGCTCGGGCGCCGTGGGTGCCGGCCTTGGCACTCGTGGCCGCCCCGGCGTTTGCGATCACGCCGGCGCCGGCGCCGACCGCCAGGCAGGTCGCCGCCACGGTCAGGATCTTCAGGTGACTGCGTAGGAACGTCATCGGTGAGACCTCGCTTCCAATCGTTGCGGGGCCGGCCGCGATAACAACTGTGCCAACCGAGAGGTCAGCTTCGCGTAAAGCCGCGCGCGGAGCGTTATCGCCGGCGCGCGGCCGGCTTCAGCGCCGGGTTCTCCCAGCCCGTGTCGGACTGATTGACCACGGTCCCGGGCGGCACGATCTCGTCGATCTTGTCGAGCACCTCGTCCGAGAGATCGATGTCCGCGCTGGTCAGCTGCGACTCGAGGTGTTCCATCGTCCGCGGGCCGATGATCGCGGCGGTCACCGCCGGGTGGCGGATCACGAACGCGAGCGCCATCTCGATCAGCGTCATCCCGCTCTCCTCGGCGAGCTTTGCGAGCGCGTCGGCCGCCTCGAGCTTGCGCTGGTTGCCGGGAATCGACAGGTCGTAGCGCGACGCCATCATCGCCGAGCGGCGCGACTTGAGCTGGTCCTCGGGGGCATCGAGGCGCCACTTGCCCGACAACCAGCCGCCGGCGAGCGGGCTCCACGGGATCACGCCCATGCCGTATCGCTGGCAGGTCGGGAGGACATCGTTCTCGATCGAGCGGATCAGGATCGAGTACGGGGGCTGCTCGGATCGGAAACGCTCGCGACCGCGCAGCTGCGCGACCCATTGCGCCTCGACGATCTGCGAGGCGGGGAACGTGGAGGAGCCGATGTAGCGGACCTTGCCGGCCTGGACCAGGTCCGACAGCGCGCCGAGCGTGTCGTCGATGTCGGTGTCCAGCTCGGGCCGGTGGATCTGGTACAGGTCGATCCAATCGGTCTTCAGGCGCCGGAGGCTGTTCTCGACCTCGCGCGTGATCCAGCGGCGGGAGTTGCCGAACTCGTTCGGATCGTCGCCCATCGTGCCGTGGACCTTGGTCGCGAGGACCACGTTGTCGCGCTTGCCGCCGGCGAGCGCCTTGCCGACGATCTCCTCCGACTCGCCCCGCGAGTAGACGTCGGCCGTGTCGATGAAGTTGATTCCGGCGTCGAGCGCGCGGTGGATGATCGCGACCGAATCGTCGTGGTCGGTATTGCCCCAGGCGCCGAACATCATCGCGCCGAGGCATAGCGGGCTGACTTTGACTCCGGTGTTGCCGAGCGTGCGTAGGTTCATTCCTGCAGCCTACCCACCGCTCAGAAAACGATCGTGCGGCCCTCGTGAACGAGCACGCGGTCGTCGAGATGGCTGCGAACCGCGCGCGAGAGCACCAGTCGTTCGAGGTCGCGGCCGACCCGGACGAGGTCCGCCACGGTGTAGCCATGCCCGACGCGCTGGACGTCCTGGTCGACGATCGGGCCGGCGTCGAGCTCCTCGGTCACGTAGTGAGCGGTCGCGCCGATCAGCTTGACGCCACGCTCGTAGGCGCGGCGATAGGGGTCCGCGCCGGCGAACGCCGGCAGGAACGAGTGGTGGATGTTGATCACCGGGCAGCCGACGCGCTCGAGCCACCCGCCGCTGAGGATCTGCATGTACCGCGCCAGCACGACGAGCTCGACCTTCCCTGACAGCAGCTCCAGGTTGCGGGCCTCGGCCTCGGGCTTGGTCTCGCGCGTGACCGGGATGCAGTGGTACGGCACGCCGAGCGCCTCTACCTCGCCGCGCAGATCCTCGTGGTTGGAGATCACGCAAACGACGTCCATGTTCAGCTCGCCGCGCCGGTGGCGCCAGAGGAGGTCGAGCAGGCAGTGGTCCTCCCGCGAGGCCATCAGCGCGACACGCCGGCGATGGTGGGCGTAGGCGATCCGCCAGTCGGCCTTGAAGCGTTGGACGAGCTCGCCGAACGCCGCCTCGAACGGCGCCGGGTCGGAGTCGAGCTCCGGCAGCCAGAACGCGATCCGCATGAAGAACGTGCCGTGCTCGGCGTCGGTCGAGTACTGGTCCGACGCGATGATGTTCGCGCCACGCTCGAACAGGAAGCTCGACACCGCCGCGACGATGCCCGGACCGTCCGGGCACGACATCAGCAGCCTGGCGGTGTGGTCCGGCCCGAGCCCGGGGGCCATCAGTGACTGACCGCGGCGGCCGCCAGCTCCGACACCAGCTTGTCCTCGTAGAACCGCTCGAGCGCGAACGGCGCGATCAGCTCGGGCGTGCGGCCAGTATGGACGAGCTCGGCCAGCGTCCGGCCGACAATCGGCGCCGCCTTGAAGCCGTACGTCCCCCAGCCGGCCGAGACATGAAAATTGTCAACTTCGGTCTTCCCGAGGATCGGGCTGTAGTCGGGGCTCAGGTCACACAGGCCGGCCCACGCGCGGAGCAGGCGCGCGTGCTCGAGTTGCGGGAACAGCTCGAGCGTGTGGCGGGTCAGGTCCTGGAGGAAATTGAGCGTGCCCTGCATCCGGTAGGTCGTCCACGGCTCGATCTCCGAGCCCATCACGAACTCGCCGCGATCCGATTGGGAGATGTAGACGTGCATCTGCGAGGAGACGATCACGACGTCGAGCAGCGGCTTGACGGGCTCGGTCACGCACGCCTGCAGGATGTGGGTCGTGATCGGCAGCCGGACGTCCGCCAGGTCGCACACGAGCGTGCTCCAGCCGGCGGTCGCGGAGATCACCTGCCCGGCCTTGACCGTGCCCCGGTTGGTGTTGACGGCGTCGATCTTGCCGTTCGAGCGCTCGAAGCCGGTGACCTCGGTGTAGGGATGGATCTCGACCCCGGCACGATCAGCCCCGCGCGCGTATCCCCACACGACCGCGTCGTGGCGGATGATCCCGCCCGGTGGGTGGTACAGCGCGCCCATGATCGGATACGTGACGTCGTCTGAGACGTTCAGCTCCGGGCACAGCTTCTTGACCTGCTCGGCGTCGACCAGCTGCGAGTCGATCCCGTGCAGCTTGTTGACCTCGGCCCGATTGGCCATCACGAACATCGCCCGGTCCGAGTGCGCGAGCGTCAGGTGGCCGCATTGGGAGAACAGGAGGTTGAAATCGAGCTCGTTCGACAGCCGCTCGTACATCTTCACGCTCTGGTCGTAGAACCGGGCGCCCTCCGGCGTCTTGTAGTTCGAGCGCAGGATCGTCGTGTTGCGCCCGGCGGCGCCCGAGCCGATGTAGCCCTTCTCGAGCACGGCGACGTTCTTGACGCCCAGCTGCCCGAGGTAGTACGCGGTCGCGAGGCCGTGCGCGCCGCCGCCGACGATCACCACGTCGTAGGAGTCCTTGAGCTCGCCGCGGGGGCGCCACATCCGGCCGGGTTTGAAGATCTCACGCAACGGGGCCACCGCCGAGGTGCGCCGCCGCGTCGGCGACCACTTCCCACAGGTATGCCCCGAGCGCCCAGCCGACCATGATCAGCAGCTCGTGCTCTTCGGTCCTGAGCACGTACCCGGGGGTCCGCGCCACCGAGCCGGGGCGGAACGCGGCGACCGGCATGCTCACCGGTCGGGGATCGATCGCGCAGAACCGAGCCAGCAGCTCGTTTGCGTCGGGTCCGATCAACGCCAGCGCCGCGAGTCCGGACGTCAGGTCGACGACCGTCGCGTCGCTCGACGGCGCCGGACCGCCGAGCACCAGCGTCCGAGACGGCGTGACCGGGCACCACCAGGCTCCATCCCGTTGTTGGGCGACGCCGGGCTGGAAGGCGAGTGGCACCGGGCCGTTGAGCTCGAGCTTCGTCACGTGCGAGCGGTCGGCGAACGCGACAGTCTGCGCGTAGTCGCCTGAGCCGTCGTACCCGACCGGTACCTCCCAGCCATCCTTGGTCTCGAACCGCGCCCCGGCCGCCGCCGCGAGCCGGTGCATCGGGCTGCGAGCCGCGACGGTCGAAGAGTCCGGCGTCAGAAACGAGAGCGCGCTCACGAGCGCAGCACCTCCCCCCGCGGGTCGTAGAACGGCTCCGTGATCACCGTGCCGGTGCTGCGGGCGCCGTTGTCGACGATCGTGATCGTGGCGCCGTCGCTGGCAAGCGTGGCTGGGACCCACGCCATCCCGATCACCCGGTCGAGCTGGCGCGAGCTACGGGCGCTCGTCACCTGACCGGCGACGTCTCCCCGTTCGTCGAGCACGACCGCGCCCTCGGTCGGAGCGTTGCCATTGGGAAGCGTGAAGCCGACGAGCGCGGTCTCCGCGGGATGCTCGGCGACACGCGCGAGCGCCCACTTGCCGATGAAGTCCTCATCCTTGTCGAGCTTCACAGCCCACGGCATCGCCGCGCCGTACGGGGTCGACTCCGAGTCGGTGTCCTGACCGACGATGATGTGCTGCTTCTGCAGGCGCAGGATCCGCTGTGGCTCGAGACCGAACGGGCGGATCCCATCGGGCTCGCCGGCCGTGAGGATCGCGTCCCAGACCTGTTCGCCGTACGCGGCCGGGTAGTGGATCTCGTAGCCGAGCTCGCCGACGAACCCGATCCGCAACAGCAGCGCCGGGGCGCCGGCGACCACCGCCTGCTTGGCGTCGAGATACGTGAACTGCTCGGGCGAGCAGTCCAGCTCCGTCAGCCGCGTCAGGATCTCACGCGCTCGCGGACCCGCCAGGTTGACCGCGCACAGCGCTTGGGTGATGTCGGTCAGCGTGACGTCGAGGCGCCAGTCCGCCAGCCACCAGCTGAACCACTGCTCGACCGCTCCCGCGCCGCTGGAGGTCGTCGTCACGTAGAAGGTCTCGTCGTCGAGCCGGCCGAGCGTGCCGTCGTCCATGATCCGGCCCGCGTCACTCGTGAGAACCCCGTAGCGGACGCGGCCGGGCTTCAGCGTCGAGATCCGGTTCGGGTACAGGCGGTCGAGGAACTCGGCCGCGTCCGGTCCGCGGACGAGCAATTTGCCGAGCGTCGAGACGTCGATCAGCCCGGCCGACAGGTGGACGGCGAGCGCCTCCCCCTCCGGGTCGCCGTAGTCGTAGGCGCGCCGCCAGTCGCCCGCCCACTGGATCCGCGCCCCGAGCTCTCGGTGGCGCCCGTGGATCGAGGAGCGCTTCGCGGGCTCGATCGGGCGGCCGGCAAGCGCGGCCATCGGCACCGTCGACCAGGGCGGGCGCGCGGTCGGGGTGCCGACCTGCTTGAGGGTCTGGCCGGTCTCCTGCGCCATCAGCCGGATCGCGGGCAGCGCGCACATACGGCCCTGACAGGGGCCCATCGTCACCGTCGTGAACCGCTTGCACAGCTCGATCGAGTCGTACCCCTCTGCGACGCCGCGGTGGATGTCCTTTGCGCTGACGTCCTCGCAGAAGCACGCGAACGCACGCCCGCGCTGCCCGGCGGAGGCCGCGGCCGGCGGCACCGCGACCGGCGGCGGCTTTTCGGCATCTAGCTGCTCGCGGAGCTGCCGGCGGCGGGGAGCGGTCGCCGCGGCATTGAGTCCCAACCCGGCTGCAGCGCTCAGACCGGCGAGCTCGCCTGAGAGGTGGGCGACCTGGTGCGAGCCCTCGCCATCGACCTGGCCGGCGGCGTGAATGCCGGGCGGCAGCTCGGCGAGCGCGAAGTGCCCGAGCTCGCCGTCGTACTCCGCCTTCGCACCGGCCTGCGAGAGCAGCGACGTCGCGGGAGAGTCGCCGCCGGAGACGACCAGCAGATCGCATTCGAGCTCGCGACGAGCTGGTTGGCCGCCACCGTTCGCCACCTGCTCGAGCAGCGCGCCGGTGACCGCGCGGTGACCCCGCGCGGCGGCCACCGTCCAGCCGAACAGGATCTCGACCCCATGGCCGGTCAGGCGGCGTTCGCAGGTCGGCGACGGCGTCGGGCGCAGATCGGCGACCGCGGCGATCTCGACGCCCGCCTCTTGCAGCGCCAGCGCCGCCCAGATGCCTCGGTCGGAGGTGGTGGCGACGACCGCGCGGGAGCCCGGCTTGACCCCGTACAGCGCCGCCAGCCGGCGCGCGCCGCTCGACAGCATCACTCCCGGCAGGTCGTTGCCGGCGAACACGAGCGGCTGCTCGATCGCACCAGTCGCGTAGATGTGGCGGCGAGCCCTGATCTGATGCAGGGTCTCCCCCTGCCAGACCGCAACGAGCCCGTCGAAGTGGCCCAGCGCGGGGGCGTGGGTCAGCACCTCGACACCGAGCGCGCGTGCTTTGGCGGTGAGCTCGCGGGCGCGGTCGTGCCCGCCCTCCCACAGCAGCCGGCCGCCGGGCTCCGGGCCCTCGTCAACGAGCACGACGTCGGCGCCCTGCTTGGCCGCGGCGATCGCGGCGTTGAGGCCGGCGTGCCCGCCGCCGATCACGAGCACGTCGGCGTGGCGGCGGCGGTACTCGGTCCGCACCGTCCTCTCAGCCTGGTGCTTGCGCAGCTTGCCGAGCCCGGCGGCGTGGCGCAGCACCCACTCGTACAGCGGCCAGGCCTTACGCGGGCGGATGAACGTCTTGTAATAGAAGCCGGGCGGCGTGAACGGTCCGCCGAACTTGTCGGTGGCCGCCATCGCGTCGAACTCGAGGCTCGGGCTGGCGTTGATGTGCTCGACGGTGGCGCCCTCCGTGACGGGCTCGGTGCACGCCCTGATGCCGGGCGCGCCGTCGACCGCCACCAGGCAGTTCGGGCAGTTGCCGGCGCAGCACATCAGTCCTCGGCGGCGGTGGTACTTGAAGCTACGGCTGAACGTGCGGCGGCCGGCGGCATACAGCGCCGAGCCGATCGTGTCGCCCTCCAGCGCCTCCACCTTGCGGCCGTCGAAGGTGAACGTGATCGTCTTGTCGCGCTGGACGCGCTCGGCGGGATGCGGCGGGAGCCTTGGGTTCATGCCTGGGTCAGTTCTCCGGGAAGGCCCACACGGAGAACTTCGTTCGTACGCGTGTCGCGGTCGGCCTGGAACCAGGTCCGGCAGCCCGAGCGGTGGTACCACCACTCCCGCTGGACGCCGGCCACATTGCGGCGGAAGTAGTTGTATTCACACAGCTCACGGAACGACGGCGTCTGCTTGGGGCGGGCGGACACCTCACCGCCGAACGCGAAGTCGGCCACCTCGCGGACGCCGCAGTGGGGACACGTGAGCACGAACGACAAGACCACATGATCGTAGACAACAGTGGCGCTGAGCGCAATACTATTGCCAATGGCGCAACAGCGTGGTTCATCTGGGCCGCGGCCCGTCGCGTCCGTCGCCCGGGCGCTCGCGTTGCTCGACGAGCTGTCCGACAGCGAAGCCGGGCTCGGCGTCAACGAGCTCGCGCGGCGGATCGGCGTCAACGCGAGCACCGCCTCGCGACTGCTCGCGACGCTCGAGTCCGCCGGCATCGTCCAGCGCGACGGACAGGGTCCGTACCGGCTCGGACTCGCGCTGCTGACGCTCGCCGACCGGGTGCACGAACGGCTCGACGTGGGCGTGCTGGCCCGCCCGGTGCTCGTCGAGCTGATGGAGCGCACCGGCGAGACCGCGACGCTGTCGCTGCCCGGCGAGCGCGAGGCGATCACCGTCGACTCGGTCCCGTCCCGCTCGAGCGTCGTCAGCATGGCGCGGCTCGGACGCCCGAGCGTCTCCCACGCGACCGCCGTCGGCAAGGTGATGCTCGCGTTCGGCCCGGGCCCGCTGCCGCGCGAGCGCGACCTGGTGGCGCTGACCGACCGCACGATCACCGACAGGCCTTCGCTGGAGGCCGCCGTGGCGGTGGTTCGCGACCGTGGCTACGCGACCGTGTTCGGAGAGCGAGAGCCCGATGTCAACGCGATCGCGGCGCCGATCTGGGGCCGCTCCGGCGAGCTCGCCGCGATCCTGGGTATTCAGGGTCCGGCGACCCGGGTCGAGGACCCGACGCAGCTGCTCGCGCCGCTTGTGGAGGCGGCCGCGGCGCTGACGCGAGCGCTCGGCGGCAGCCGGTGAAGTGTTGGTGGGCGCCTGGTCGTCGTCAGTTCAGCCGGGCGGCAGCGTCAACCGCCACCGCTCCCGCTTCGGTGACGATCACCGGATTTAGCTCGATCAGCTCGAGCTGTTGGTCGATCAGCAGCTGACCACACCGCTCGATCAACCGGGCGGCGGCGGCGATGTCGACGGGCGGACGGCCGCGGCCGCCGGCGAGCAGCGCTCCCCCTCGCAGCGAGCGCACCGCGCGCTCGACCCGCGCGGCGTCGGCCGGTAGCGGGACGATCGCGACGTCGTCGAGCAGCTCAGTCCAGATCCCGCCCAACCCGAGCACGAGCACGGGCACGATCGTGTTGGCGCGCGCCGCCACCAGCAGCTCGACGCCAGACGCCGCCATCCGCTCGGCCAGCAGCCCGCCGCCGTGCGCGCCGGCGAGCGGCGAGACCCGCTGGTAGGCGCGCCGAACGTCGGCTTCGGTCTCGAGCCCGAGTTCCACCCCACCGAGTTCGCTCTTGTGCTGCACGCTGGCGGCGCTCAGCTTGAGCACGAGCGGCGCGCCCAGCTCGGCGAGCGCCGCGACCGCGTCGTCCTCGTCGGCCACCAACCGGCCTTCGACGACGTCGACGCCGCCGGCGCGCAGCAGCTCCTTCGACTCATGCTCGCTCAGCCACGTGCCCTCGCTGCCGCCGTTGCTCGCGCCCGTGGCCGCGATCGCTCTCAGGCGCGCGGCGTCCCCGGGTTGAGAGCGGATCGCGGCAGCGCACAGCAGCCCCGTCCGTAGCCCCGCCACCGCCGGAATCCCGTGCGAGACGAACCGCCAGGCGGCGGCGTCGTCGAGCAGCTCTGGCAGCGTCGAGGAGACCATCACCGGAGCCGGGCTCCGCGCCGCGCCGGCGACGATCCCGTCGCGAACCGCCCGCCATGACTCCTCGACCGCCCCCTCCAAGCCCGGTGGCTGGTCGTAGAAGACGAGCACCTCGCCGATCTCGGGGTCTGAGCCGACGGTGACGACGAGCTCGCCGAGCGCCGTCGCATCGCCCCAGATCATTGCCGTGTAATCGAGCGGATTCGCGACCGTCGCGGTCGCCGGCAGTAGCTCGCGCAGGCGCGCGCTCGTCGCCGCGGAGAACGGAGGCAGCGCCAACCCACGCCGCGCCGCCTCATCGGCACCCTGGGCGGAGTCGCCGCCCGAGCACGTCAGGATCGCGAGCCCGCTCGCAGCCTCAGCGGACCGCGCCGGCACCGCCCGCCGCGCCGACCGCGCCGCCAGCGTTTTCGAAAGCTCGAGCAACTCGTGGAGATCCTCCGCCCACAGCCCGCCCGCCTCCTCGATCAGCGCCCGGAACACGCGCTGGTCGCCGGCGAGCGCCCCGCTGTGAGCCGCGGCTGCGAGCGCGCCCGCGGGTGAGGCGCCGACCTTCAGCACCGCGACGCGGATGCCGGCGCCGGCGCACGCCGCCAGGCCCTCGCACAGTCGTGGCCCGCCGTCGTCCTCGAGGTACAGCGCGATCGACCGGACGCCCTCCTCAGACGACAGCAGCTCGAGATAGTCGGCGGCCGACAGCACGGCCTGGTTGCCGCTCGCGACGACCGTGTGGAACCGCAGTCCCCGCCGCGCCGCCAGCGCGTTGACGGCGACGTTGCCGCTCTGGGAGACGAGCGCGACCGCTCCCGGCTCGCGCGGATCAAGCGCGTCGCCCCACAGCGCGCTGCGCGAGTGCATCGCCACGATCCCGTTGCAGTTCGGGCCGCACACCGGCAACGCGTGACGGCGGGCCGCGTCGACGAGCGCCGCCTGTAGATCCAGTCCGCCGGCGATCTCCGCGAAGCCGGCGCTGAACACGACGGCGCCGCCACAGCCGCGCGCGCCGGCCTGCTCGATCACGTCCGGCACGCCCGCGGCCGGGATCGCCACGATCACGGCGTCGGCGGCGTCCGGCAGATCGGCGAGGGTCGGGACGCACGCGCGTCCGAGCGCCTCGCTGCGGCCGGGGTTGACGCCCCAGACGGGTCCCGGAAAGCCGATCGCGTCGAGGTTCAGGAGCGCCTGCGCCGCATAGCTGCCGGGCCGGTCGGTGGCGCCGACGACCGCGACCGACGCTGGGCGGAACAGTCGTGCGAGGTCCACCTAGTGGCCGCCGACGTTGGTGACCACTAGTGGATCGTCGCCTCCACCCCACGCCGCTCGAGCGCACGCGAGATGATCAGCCGCTGGATCTCGTTCGTGCCCTCCCAGATGCGGTCGACGCGCAGCTCGCGGTTGAACCGCTCGGCCACGTTGTCGCGCCTGTAGCCGCGACCGCCGAACGTCTGCACGGCACGGTCAGCGCACCGGCCCGCGGCCTCGGAGACGAACAGCTTCGCCATCGACGCCTTGGCGTGGATCAGCTTCAGATCCGCGCCCGCGTCGACCATTCCGGCGACCTGCAGCGCCAGCAGCCTGCCGAGCGCGGCATCGGTGGCGGAGTCCGCGAGCGGGAACGAGATCCCCTGGTAGTCGTAGATCCGCTGGCCGCCCTGGATCCGTGTCTGCGCCCAGCTCGTGGCCTCGTCGAGCAGCCGCCACATCGCGCCGAGCCCGTGGGTCGCGATCCCGAGCCGCTCCTCGGTGAACCATGCGCGCTGCAGCTCGAGGCCGGCGCCGATCCCCCCGATCACCGCGTCGGCAGCCACCTCGACGTCGGTGAACCGAACCGTCGGATGGCCGTGCGGGTAGTTGTGCGTGAACTTCGGGTCATCGATGAACTCGACCCCGGGCGCGCCCGGCTCGATCAGGAACAGCGTCGGCAGCCGCTCGGAGCCGTCGACCACGTTCGCCATCACGATCAGCACCCGGGCGACGTCGCCGGAGGTGACGAACCACTTCTCGCCGTGGATCCGCCAGCCGTCGCTGGTGGCGACCGCGGTCGTCGCGATCCCGCCGGGGTCCGACCCGGCTTCCGCCTCGGTGACGGCGTACGCGTCGCCGCCCTCGCCGCGCAGAGCCGGTGCCACATACCGCTCGATCTGCTCCGGCGTCCCGCTCAGCAGGACGTTGTAGATGTTCGGGACGTGCCAGTGAAGGCCGTTCGTGACGCGCCCGAACTGCTCGTTGACGAGGAACCACTCGACCATCGACCAGCCCTGGCCGCCATGCTCAACGGGCACCCGCCCGCCGTGTAGGCGCGCCGCGATCGCCGCTTGCTTGATCTCCTCCACGGTCGCCTCGGGAAGCCGGCCGCCGCGCTCCTCCGCCTCGACCTCGAGCGGCAGCAGCACCCCCTGGACGAACTCGCGCGCTCGCTGTTGCAGCTCGAGCTGGCCCGGGGTTGGCGCAGCGGCAGCGGCAGCGGCAGCGGCGTCGGCGGCGGCGGCGGGAATCGCGATCGTGCTCATGGGCTTCCTTTACTCGGTCGTATCCGTGGCCGCGAGCCGCGATCGGTCGTCCGCGGTCCGTGCCGCGGCGCGGCCGGGCAGCGCCAGCAGCAGGTTGTGGTGGTTGGAGATCACAGCCCGGGCGCGCTCCCGCGCCCGGACGACATCGGGGTCGCGGGCGCCCTGCTGTCGGTCGATCAGCTCGACGATCTCGTGGAGGTACGCGAGCCACCGGCGCTGGGACCCGTGCAGCACGAGCCGCTCGATTCGGTCGCGCTCGCGCGCGACGAGATCGGCCGGCGGCACGCCGCCCCGCGCGAGCGTCGCGACCGCCTCTGGGAGCTCTCGCTCGGGCTCGGGCGTGACCGACAGCCAGGACGGTCCCTTGACCATGGGCAGTAGACTAACAGCAACTGATCACAAAGTCAGGATGGAGCCATGACCGACGTCCTAAGCCCTCAGAGGCACTCCGAGAAGCTGGCCGCCGCGCTCGCGCCGCGGCTGTACACGGATCCGTCGCTGCTCGACGCCGAGCAGGAACTGATCTTCGAGCGCACGTGGCAACTGGCCGGCCACGTCTCGGCGCTACCGGGACCGGGCAGCTACATCACCGCGCAGGCGGGTACGCAGCCAGTGCTCGTGGTCCGCGATGGGGACGGCGCGCTCCGCGCCTACCGCAACGTCTGTCGCCATCGCGGCTCGCGGTTGCTGAGCGGCTCGGGCCAGTGCAAGGCGGCGATCCGCTGCCGTTACCACGGCTGGACGTACAAACTGAGCGGCGAGCTGATCGGCGCCCCCGAGGCACTTGC
Source organism: uncultured Solirubrobacteraceae bacterium (assembly GCA_963712675.1). Taxonomy (GTDB): domain Bacteria; phylum Actinomycetota; class Thermoleophilia; order Solirubrobacterales; family Solirubrobacteraceae; genus Palsa-465. The sequence goes on along the minus strand of CAVQJF010000001.1, from coordinate 103,835 downwards.
GTTCGGCGACCGGCTCGATAAGCCCTCGCTCGGCCTCCACCACGCGCGCGTGGAGGAGATGAGCGGACTCGTGTTCGTCAACCTCGACCCCGACGCGACGCCCCTGGCGGACCTCGTCGGCGACCTGCCGGCGCGGCTCGAGCGCTACCGGATCCCGTCGCTTGCGCCATTCAGCCCGTCCGACGGGAGCCAGCCGGCGAACTGGAAGGTGGTCGTCGACAACTACCTCGAGGGCTACCACATCCCGATCGCCCACCCGGGCCTGATGCGGCTGCTCGACTACAGGCGCTACGAGACCGAGGTCCATGACCACTACGTCTGGTTCGAGGCGCCGCTGCGCGAGCAGCCCAGCAGCAACCGGCTCGAGCGACTCTACGCCCAGTTTGTGCGGCCGATGCCGGGGCTCAGCGACGAGGACCGCCACGTGTGGCGGTACGCGTTCATCTACCCGAACACGACCATCGACCTGTACCCGGACCAGGTCAACACGTGGCAACTGCGCCCGGACGGCATCGCCCGCACCCTCGACGTCTCAGCGTCGTATCGGCCCCACGGCACCGGCGCCCGGACCCGGTTCGTCCAGTGGGCCAACCAGCACCTCAACACGATCGTGCTCGACGAGGACGTCGACCTCGTCGCGAACGTCCAGGCGGGCCTGCAGACACGCGGATACACATGCGGTCCGCTGTCCGCGCGTGAACGTGGCGTCGCCTGGTTCGCCGACCGGATCAGGGCCGACCTGGCGCCAGCGCTGGAGTCCAATTGAGCGAGCGGGGCGCCGCGCGCGAGCGGATCTTGGCCGCGGCCGTCAGCCGGATCGCGAGCGACGGCATCGACGACGTTCGGATCGCGCGGATCGCGATGGACGCCGGCGTCTCGCCGGCGCTCGTCCACTACCACTTCGACAGCCGCGAGACGCTGCTCGCCCAGGCGCTCGACTACTCCTACACGCGCGCTGGCGACGCCCGGATCTCGACCGGCGAGCTGACGGGCGCGTCACACGCCGAGCGTCTGAGCTCGATGATCGGCCAGTGCCTGCCGACGACGCCCGAGCTGGCCGAGGACTGGGTCCTGTGGGTCGAGCTCTGGCTTCGCGCCGTCCGTCATCCCGAGCTCAAGCCCGTCGCCGAGGAGCTCTACGGCCGACTGCACACCTGGTTCGCGGACGAGATCGCCGCCGGCGTCGCCGACGGCGAATTCCCGGACACCGTCGACTCGGACGCCGTCGCCGACCGGACGCTGGCGCTGCTCGACGGGTTCGGGATCCGGGCCCTGATCGGCGACTCACAGGTCCCACTTGACCGCGCCACCCAGGCGATCGAGGAATCACTCGCCGCCGAGCTCGGCCTCGGCGCGTTGCTCGACGCCTGACGCCGCTCGCCCGCCGGGTCGTCCGTCCGTGCGGCGCTGCGACGGGTACGGGGAGTGAAACCGGTGGCAGGAAAAAGGTCGGGACTCGAGCGAGGGTTGGTGACTATTGGGCAGTTATCAGAAAGTGATAACGACGGCACCGCGCCCGCGCAAGGAATCGAAGACAAAAACCGAGGTTTCCGCCGCATAGCGAAGGTTTCTTTCGATTCGATTTACGGTGCATCGCTGTTCGGGGCGACCGAGCTGCGTTTGGGCGGCAGATTGACTGCTCCTGCCCTCGCGGGGCGCTGTTTTGGGCCTCCGCCGTTATCACCTTTTGATAACGCCCCCTTGTCTGTCCGCCCACCGCTCGGAGCCTCGCCCTTTTCACTGCCGCCGTTTTTCACGCCACACACTTCGTCACCGGGCCACGGAGCCCGCGCCAAGCGCCGCTCGCGCGGCTTCGCGACCGGTCCGGACCGCGCCCTCCATGTAGCCGGCGACCCAGTGGTCGGAGCCGGCGACGTAGAACGGCGGCTCGTGGGTCCCGTGCAGCGGCCCCACGCGGGCCAGGTCTCCGGGCGCCCAGCTCGCGATGTACCCGAGCGTGAACGGATCGGCACCCCAGGCGCGCTCGAACATCGCCACCGGCGAGCGAGCGCACTCTCCGTACAGCGCGCACAAGCCGGCGAGCACGGTCGCGGTGCGGGCGTCGGGCGGCGCCGCGACGAACGCCGAGAACCGCTCCGGCGGCACCAGCAGCGACAGCACGCCGGCGGCCTGCGCCCACGTTGAACCGAACAGCCACTCGGTCTCGGCGAGCCCGTTCTGTCCGCCCGCCTGCCAGAACGACTCCTCGTAGGCGACGACCACCTTCGCCGCCAGAGCGTGGCGCTGGGAGCGCAGCGAGCTCAGCCGCGCTTCGCTCAGGCCCGTGATCGCGACCTCGCGCAGCGGGCCGGCCGGGATCGCGCAGACAACGGCTTCGGCGCCGATCAACTCGCCGTCCTCGAGCGTGACCCGCACGCCCTCGGGGCCGCCACCGTTGAGCACGTCGATCCGCCGGACGACGGCCCCGAGCCGCACGCGCGAACCAAGCTCGGCCGCCATCGCCAGCGCCACCGCGGCGGAGCCCTCGGCCACCCGGAGCCCCTCCCACTGCTCGAGGTCGTAGAACCCGTCGCCGCCGAGCACCGCGTGCTTGCGCAGCTCGGCCAGCAGTGAGGTCCGCTCGGGCGCGTCGCAGGACAGCGACAGCGAGGCGAGGTCAAACCGCCGCCTCACCGCCGGCAGCGCCCCCCGCGCGCGCAGCCATGCGCCGATGCTGGTGCGGTCCAGCGCAGTGGCATCAGGGTGCGCCCAGGGGTCCTCGGGGTCGACACCGGCCGACAGGCGCGCGAACTCCCCCTCGATCCGCTCGGCGTCGGCCCGCTCCTCGTCGTTCATCCACGGCGGCTCGTCGCCGACGTACACGCCGTCCAGCAGACCCCAGCTCATCTCGCCCGGATCGGCGACGTAGCTCGGCTCGATCGTCAGTCCCAGCTCGCCGACGAGCTCGCGGTAGGAGTGGTGGCCGAACCCGAACACCTCCCCCCCGGCCTGCACCGTCCGTCCGTCTGCGAGCGGCACCGCCTCCACTCGCCCGCCGGGTCGATCGCGTGCCTCCAGGATGATCACATCGGCGCCGGCCAGCGCCAGGTCGCGCGCCGCGCTCAGACCGCCCAGCCCGGCCCCAAGCACCGCCACATCGAACACGTCAGCAGCTCCTCGCACGCTCACCCGGGCGGTCCGCCCTTGACAGCGACGACCGACCGCCGTAGTTTTCTGAACCTCGGTTCAGTATACGAATTCGTACGAGCCATTTTCAAGGCGAGATGAGTCCCCGACCAAGAGCCGACCACCTGCGAAAGCCGCAGATCGTCGCCGCGGCAGCGGAGGTTCTGTACGAGCGCGGTCTGTTCGACACGCGCATCGCCGACATCGCCGAGCGCGCCGGAACGAGCGCGCCGACGATCCTCTACTACTTCGAGTCCAAGGACCGGCTGCTCGAGGAGGCGGTCGATCAGACCGACCGCGAGTTCTACGTCCGGCTGACCGAAGGCCAGAAGCGCTACGACCGCGCGAGCGACAAGCTCGTCCATCTGATCGAGGAGACGAGCCTCGGGCCGGGCGGCATCAGCGACTGGACCCTGTGGATGGAGATCTGGGTCCGCGCTCGGCGCGACCCGAGCGTCCGGCGCTCGTACTTCCGCCTCGACCGCCGGCAGCGCAAGCTGATCGCGGACATCGTGCGCGAAGGCCAGGCGGCGGAGGAGTTCAGCCCAGACGTCGACGCGGATGACTTCGCGATCGGGCTGAGCGGGTTGATGGACGGGCTCGGGGTGCAGCTGACGCTCGGCCAGCCGGACATCAAGCCGGGGCGCATGGTCGACCGATGCCTCGCGCTCGCGTCGTTAGAGCTCAACTGTGATCTGCGTGCGGCGAGAGCCGGAACGGGCGTGTCCGCTCGACACAAATGAAATTCAGGAGGTGAGTCTGCATGCATCCACGTGAGGGATGGTTGGAACCGGGGATCCGGCGCCGGCCCGACCCGGAGGAAAGTGCGATCTCTCGTCGCCAGCTGCTCGCGGCGGGCGCCGGGCTCGCGCTCGGGGGAGCGCTGGCCGGCTGCGGCTCTTCGAACCCCGCCGCTGGGACCAGCGGTCCCCCGCTGCCAAGTCAGAGCAGTCCCGTCAAATGGCCGATGTACGCCGACAACAAGCCGATCGCCGCGGGCCTCGCGCCCGAGACCGGAGCGACACTGCAGCTGTACAACTGGGTCGCCTACATCAACGAGGCGGTGCTGAAGAGCTTTTGCAAGAAGTACAACTGCAACTACCAGGTGACGACCTTCAACACGATGGAGGAGGCGCTTGCCAAGCTGGCGAGCGGGCAGCTCAAGTTCGACGTCTTCTTCCCGACGGTCGCCGTGCTGGGTCAGCTGGTCGCGACCAAGATGATCCGGCCGCTCAACCACACCTACATCCCGAACATCGCCAACGCCTGGTTGGACTACCGGAATCCCTTCTACGACCAGGGATGGCAGTACACAACCCCCTACTCGATCTACACCACCGGGATCGCATGGCGCAAGGACAAGGTGAACCTCGCTCCGTCGTGGAGCATGCCCTGGCAGGGGGCGGCTTACAAGGGCAAGGTCGCCGTCCTGGACGATTACCGGGAGGCGATCAGCCTGGCGCTGCTGCGGGCCGGCAACGTGAACCTCAATACGACCAGCACCTCCCAGATCCAGGCTGCGGGCAAGGCGCTGCAGGAGCTCTCCGCTCTGACGGGCGTGCGGATCGACAACAACGATTACACCGACGTGCCGACCGGCAAGACGTACATCCATGAGGCGTGGTCGGGCGACATGGCCACTTCGAACCAATACCTGCCGAAGGGCGTCTCGATCGACACGCTCGGTTACTGGTTCCCGCCCGACAGGAAGGGACCCGTCGCCAATGATCTGATGGTCAACCTGACCGGCGGCGCAAATCCCGTCCTGGCTCACAAGTTCATCGACTACATGCTGGATGTGAACAACGCGCTGGAGAACTACAGCTACGTCGGTTACATGCAGCCCTTGTCCGATGTGACCCCGGCCAAGCTGATCTCCGAGAAGCTGCTGCCTCCCCAGTTGACCTCCACGGTGGTACTGCCGGACTACTTCCGCAACGGCCTCTTCGAACTCGAACTGCCCGCGGCGGCCAACGCGGTCTGGGAGTCGACCTGGAACACGTTCTCCAAGGGGCTCTAGGGGAACACGATGAGCGGCCGGCAGGACACGTCCGACCGACGCAACCGGTGGCTGTGGATCGGGCTCGCGGCGCCGGGTGCGATCTGGCTGATCGTTCTGTTCGTGGTGCCGTTCTACGTGATGCTGGCGGTCGCCGGCGGTGGCATCAATCAGTTCTTCCAGACGGTGGTCCCGGTCTGGAATCCACTGAATTGGTCGACCCTGAACCTCAGCGCGGTCTGGCACGACATCGCGGGGAGCGGGGCGTACCTGGGCTCGCCCGCAATCCGGACGGTCATCTACACCGCGATCGCCACGGTGATCTCGCTCGCGATCGCCTACCCGGTGGCCTATTTCGTCTCCAGGTACGCAGGCCGGCGCAAGACGCTGTTCCTGGTCCTTTTGATCGCGCCGTTCTGGGTCAGCTACATGATGCGAATGCTGGCCTGGATCGACCTGCTACAGCAGGGCGGCCTGTTCAACAAGGCGTTGTCGTCCGTCGGACTCCCGGGCAATACCGACTGGCTCGGCGGCAAATCGGCGACGGTGATCCTGGGGCTCGTATACGGATACATCCCGTACCTGATCCTGGTGCTGTACGCCTACCTCGATCGCATCGACCACAGCCTGCTCGAGGCCGCGCGAGATCTCGGGCTCAGCAAGTGGCGGACCTTCTGGCGGGTGACGATTCCGCTCAGCAGGCCTGCGCTGATCGCCGGGACGTTCATCACCGTGCTGCCGATGCTGGGCGACTACTACACCAATCAGCTGCTGTCGGCGGCGCCCGGGACGACGATGATCGGCAACGCGATCGAGGGTCAGCTTAACGCGCCCGGCGAGACCGGACAGGGGGCCGTGCTGGCGCTGATGCTGCTCCTGCTCCTTTTGATCCCGATGGTCTGGTACGTCGTCAGCACAGCCCGAACCTCGAGGGAGTACGCCTGATGGCGCTCACTGCCGAGGACCAGGTTCGTGCACCGTCCGGCCGGCGGACGCTCCGGTTTCCCGGCCGTCCGGCCGGAAACCCGTGGCGGCGACCGTGGGCGATGGAGGGGTTCACCTGGCTGTACATCGTCTGGTCGATCGTGCCGATCGCGATCGCGGTGCTGTTCTCGTTCAACAAGGGCGCGTCACAGGCGACGTGGCAAGGCTTCTCCACCAAGTGGTACGTCGGCGCCGGGGTCAACTCGGTGCTCCACAACCCCACCCTCCATCAGGCCGTGATCCAGACACTCGTGCTCGCGGTACTCACCACCGTGATCTGCGTCCCGATCGGAGTCGGGTTCGCGATCGGCATCGATCGCTGGCGCGGCCGGACGTCGACGGGGTTGAACTTCGTGATGATCTTCTCGTTCGTGATCCCCGAGCTGCTGCTCGCGGTGGCGCTGTTCCTGTTGGTCACCCAGGCGTTCACGTTCATCGGCTTGGGGACCGAGGCCGAGGTCGCGGGACTCGTCGTGTGGAACATAAGCTGGCCCGCGATCATCGTGCGGTCCCGGCTGGTGAGCATCGGGCGCAGCTACGAGGAGGCGGCCGCCGATCTCGGCGCATCGCGGCTCGGCGCGATCCGTCGCGTGCTGCTGCCCCTGCTGCTGCCGGCCGTGTTCGCCAGCGCGGTGCTCGTGTTCGCGAGCACGGTGGACGATTTCGTGATCGTGGAACAGCTGTCCTCGACCGCGGCGACGCAGCCGATGTCGGTGCTGATCTACGCCAACGTCCACGGCGGGCTGAGCGGGCCGGCGCTCAACGCGCTCGCGACGATCATGCTGTTCTTCACGCTCGCGGCCGTGCTGATCGGCTTCTTCGCGTACCGGTGGATGACCCGGGGCGAACGCACCGAGGGCACGGCCGAGGCGCTGGCGAGCATCGCAGGCATCTAGTGACTGAGGACTGAGAGATGAGTGGAGGCCATATCGAACTCGAGGCGCTGACGAAGCGATTCGACGACGTCACCGCCGTCGACGACATATCGGTCGAGATCCAGGCGGGCGAGTTCTTCTCGCTGCTCGGCCCCAGTGGCTGCGGGAAGACGACGACGTTGCGGATGGTCGCGGGGTTCGAGCCGCCGACCAGCGGAAAGATCCTGCTCGACGGCGTCGACGTCGGAAGCTGGGCGCCGAACCGCCGCAACGTCAATACGGTCTTCCAGAGCTACGCGCTGTTCCCGTTCCTGACCGTTGCCGAGAACGTCGCGTTCGGGATGAGGTACAAGTCGGTGCCCAAGTCCGAGCGCGAGCACCGGACGGCGCAGGCGCTCGCGATGGTCCAGCTGTCCGGGTATGAGAAGCGCCGCCCCAACCAGCTCTCGGGCGGCCAGCAGCAGCGGGTGGCGCTCGCGCGCGCGCTCGTGCTGCGGCCCGCGGTGCTGCTGCTCGACGAGCCCCTCGGCGCGCTCGACGCCAAGATCCGCAAGCAGCTGCGGATCGAACTCAAGGCGCTCCAGGAGGAGGTCGGGATCACGTTCGTGTTCGTGACCCACGACCAGGAGGAGGCGCTCAGCATGAGCGACCGCGTCGCGGTGATGAACGCCGGACGGATCGAACACATCGGCACCCCCGAGGCGGTCTACGAGAGCCCGGAGACCGTATTCGTCGCGGACTTCCTCGGCGTCTCCAACCTGATGGACGCCGACGCCGTGCCGGCGGCCGGCGGGTGCACGGTGCGAGTCGGTGACTTCACACTGCAAGCCGGCTGCGGCGATCTCACCGCCAGCGGTCCGGTCAAGATCGTCGCGCGCCCCGAGCGGATCCAGCTCCGCTCCCACGACGAGCACGCCGAGCACGACAATTGCCTCCCGGGGATGGTCGAGCGCACCGTGTACGTCGGCGCCACCATCCAGGTGATGGTCCGGCTCGCGACCGGCGCGACGTTGCAGGCGTCCGTGACGAACTCAGGCCCCGCGGCAGGCTGGCGCCAGGGAACGCCGGTGCTGGCACAGATCCCGCCGGACGCGTTGCGCGTGCTCGCCGGCGATCCTGGCGAGTCCGGAAAACAGTGTCAGAATGAGCCCGATGGCGACCCGGACGAACAGCGCCTCCCCGCCGCGCCCGTCGCTGGTCGATAGCGCCGAGCAGGCGCTGCGCAACTGGCTCGCGCCCGGCCGCCACCGGACCGGGGACCGGCTTCCGCCCGAGCACGAGGTCGCCGGGATGTTGGGCATCTCCAGGGGCACGCTGCGGACGGCGCTCCAGCGGCTGGAGGACACCGGCGAGATAGTCCGCAGGCAGGGCAGCGGCACGTTCGTCGGCCGGGTCGCGGTGCCGAGTCAGCTCGACGAGCGACTCGAGCGACTGGAGCCCTACTCGTCGCTGGCCAAGCGCCGTGGTGTCAGCCTGTCGGCGACCAAGCTGCGGATCGAGCAGCGCGCGATCGGGCGCGAGGTCGGCGAGCTGCTGGCGCTTGAGCCGAGCACCCACGTGACGACGATCTTCCGGGTGCTGATGGCGGACGGGAGTCCGGCGGCGGTGATGTTCGACGTCGTGCACCCGTCGGTCGAGCTGCCGGCGATCGCGCGCCTCGAGCGCCGGCTCGAGGGCGGCCAGATGGTCCTCGACCTGCTGATCGAGCTCGGCGTCGCTGTCGCGTTCGCGCGGACCCGCGTGATGCCGTGCCTCGTCACGCCGCGCGAGCAGGTGGGCAAGGCGCTCGGCATCCGGCGCACGACGGCTGCGCTCGAGCTCGAGGAAGTGATCTACGCGGCCGGCGGTGGCGATCCCGTCGCCTATTCGCGCGATCTGTTCGCGCCCGGGGCGCTCGACGTCCACGTGATGCGCTCGTTCGACGCGACCAGCCCGACGCCGATCGTGACCGCCGCCAACGCGGGCCGGCGCGCGCGCTCGGCCCGCTAGCCGGACTCGACAACAGCAGCTTGTCCTGATCGGCCGTGTCAGATGCATGCGCCCGGACTTGGCGTCTCAGGCGGTCGCGGCCGGGATCGAGGCGGGCGACGGCCCGGCCGTGGCCGTCGCCGCGGCCGTGGCCGTGGGCGCATCCGGCGCGGTCTCGCCGATGTCCGCGAATGCATAATCGAGGTCGATCTCGTTCCGCTGCATGTGGCGGACGATCAGATAGATCCCGCCGAGCAGCGTCCAGCCGATGATCACGTACGGCGACCATTTCAGCGGCGGGCCCGGGTTCGGGTAGAAGGCCGTGTAAACGGCCGGCACGAGAATCGCGATCCCGACCGCCGGGATCACGAGGTTGCGCATGATCCCCTTCTCGGGCTCGACCTTCGTGAAGTAGGTCATCGCCGCCAGCAGGACGAGGATGAACGCCACCGCGCCGGCGAGACCGTTGGTGAAGCCGAGGAACCCGAACGCCTTGGTCGCATCCCAGGCAAAGCCCATCACCAGCGTGACGACGACCGAGATCGCGATCTGGACGCTGATCGCGAACACCGGCGTCTGACGCGAGCCCGTCCGCCCGAACACCTCTGGCAGCGCCTTCGCGCGACCCATGCCGTACTGAATCCGGACGACGCAGTTGTGGCTCGCGATCAGGTTGCCGAGCACCGAGGTCATGATCACGAGCGACAGCGCGTCGCGCCATCCGGTCCCGAGTCCCACCCGATGGAACGCGGCCCACCACGGCGTGCCGTCGGCGCTGTTGGCGTTCCCGAGCGCGGTGATCCCGTGGATCCCGAACGCCGACACCATCGCGAAGGTCGCGAACAGCAGCAGCGCGCCGATCGAGACGAGCGCAACAAAGATCGCCTTCGGGACGTTCCCGTGGGGATCCTTGACCTCCTCGCCCAGCGTGAACGACTGCTCGAAGCCGAGGTAGATCAGGACGCCCGTGGCGATCGCGAGCGATAGACCCGTGAAGCCGCCGCCCGCGTGCGAGGGCGACAGCGAGGCGAGCGTGAAGTGCGAGTTCGCGACCAGCGCGATGCTCGCGATCAGCAGCACCACGTCCGCGACGATCGCCAGCCCGAGGTCGATCCTCGTCGAGATCCGGATCCCGATCACCGACAGCACGAGCGCGATTCCGGCCGCGAACAGCGAGCAGACCCACCACGGGATGTCGATGCTGAACACGAACTGCAGCCCCGAGTGGGCGTAAAGGCCGAACGCGAGCATCAGCTGCGGGACGAACAGGACGTAGTACATGAACGACAGCCAGGTCCCGAGGAAGCCGGCACGCTGGCCGAGGCCGTGGCTGACGTAGGAGTAGATCGACGCCGCGCCCGGGAGCCGCCGCGCGAACCGCGCGATCGTGACCGCCACGATGAACATCGCGATCCCGCACACGAGGACCATGAACGGCGCCGAGAAGCCGGCGCTGATCGCAATCAGCGGCGCGACAGACAACGCGCCCAGCAGCGGACCCATCGCTTCGACCGACATCGCCAATGATTCCCAGAACCCGATGGAGCGGTGGCGCAGACCGGTCTTCTCAGCAGATGTAGACACCTCGGATCACCCCGTTCAGATCGACGACCGCGGACAGTCGGCAACGTAGATCGACGTTGTATTACGGGCCATGTCCACGCGGCCAAACATTGGACCGCGCGATCATACATCTGGTCTGATGGTCTTACCAGACTGTTCGTCGAGCGCCGAAGCCGATCCGATCGGTGCTCAAGTGACTAATGCGACTCAGACGAGGATCTGCGGACCCGCGAGCAGCGAGCCCCAGCCATCGAGCCGGGGCTCGATTCCGACCATCGTCAGCGCCTTCCACAACGTCACCGCGACCGAGTCGAACACCGGCTTGCCGAGCTCGTCCTCGAGCTCGGCAACCAGATGTGCGCCCGCGAGGCCCGTGCAGTACAGGAGGATGCACTCCGCGTCCGGGGCGTCGGCGCCTCTGACCAGCGAGCGCACGAGCGTGTCCGGGACGTGGGCAAATGCGCGGTTATCACTGATGCCGGCGTTCGCACCGCCAACGATGCTGAGCCCCTCGCCGGTGAACACGCCAGTGATCCGCGCCGCCACGTCGTCGGTGTACGGAACCGCGAGTCCGCACCGCTCGAGGCCGAGCCGCTCGAGGATCTCGAGCTGGGCGAGCGTGCATGTGGAGCTCGGGATTCCGGTGTGCGTTGAGATCACCGTGCAGAGTTGGCGGTCGGCGTCGATCCCGTTCCAACCGCCCGAGGTCCCATTCCACACGATCGCGTCGACCGCCGCGTCCGCGAGCAGCTCCGCGGCGCCCAGCATTGAATCGGCAGCGAACTGTCCGGTGTGTCTGGGCTCGAGGCTGATCGCCTCGACCTTTATCCGAGTGAAGTGGTGGGACACCTCGGGGTCGAGCGGCCGGCTGATCAGGTTCGTCAGCGGCTCCAGCACGGTGTTGCTCGACGGCGTGATGTGACCGATCTTTCGCCGCTCAACTGCAGGAACGTACATCGACATGCCCCATCCAGTTTGGTCTTACCAACTGACCGCAAAGGTACGGACGCGGGCGGATGTCGTCAACCCGCTCAATCCAGTCGCGCGCTCGACGGCCGCGATCGCAGCACCGCGCGCATCCCGCGCTCGGCCTCCTCGAGGTGGGCGCGCATCGCGGCCCGGGCCCCGTCGGGGTCTCCGGCCTCGATCTGCGCGAGGATCCGGGCATGACCGCGGCGCGCGCCGCGGACGATCTTCGGCTCGGCCAGCGTCGGCAGCTGCACGCTGAGCATCGTCTCGCGGATTGAGTCCAGCAGCAGCTCGAAGAACTCGTTGCCGGTCGCGGTCGCGATCTGCCGATGGAACTCGACATCAGCCAGCGCCGCGTCCTCGGCGCTGAGCCCCAGCGTGAAGCGATCGGCCGCGTCGCGCAGCGCGGCGACCTCGTCCGCCGCGGCCCGCTCGGCCGCCAGGCCGGCGTTGGCGACCTCGATCACCGACCGGACCTCCATCAGCTTGCGGTAGTCGAGCTGGCGGCCGCGGAGGTATAGCGTCAGCGATTCGGTGATCGTCGCCTGCTTGAGCGCGCTGACAACATGGCCATGCCGGGGGTTGTCCTCGAGCAGACCCTTGGCGATCAGCGAGCGGACCGCCTCGCGCACGACCGGCCGCGAGACCGCGAACTGCTCGCACAGCTCGCGCTCGGGCGGGAGCTTGTCGCCCGGCTCGAGCCGGCCGGACACGATCGAGTCGATCAGCGCGCTCGCGACGCGGTCCGCGAGCCGGTCGCTTCGCTGGATCGGTTCGAACCCGGGCTCGCCGACGGTCGCGGTGCGGGCAGACTCCATCGACGGAGCGTAGCGCTCACCGCCGCCGCCTTGACATGGCTGGTCTACTGGTCATACCAAATGCCTCTTGTCCAATCGCGCGTTATTTGAGCAGCACAGCCGACACCGGGGTGCGTCGCGTCGACCGCTCCGCGGTCGTGTTCGAGTACTCGTCTGCCTCGCCACCGTGCGCCCACATCGACCGCGGCGAGACCGTCGTGGTCGAGACGCAGTGGGCCTACGGCGACCACGACGTCAAGCAGGGCGACAAGCTCTCAGATCTCGACACGAGCAAGTGCGACCCGCTGACCGGCCCGCTGTTCGTGGACGGGGCGCAACCGGGCGACACGCTGGCTGTGCAGATCCTCGACATCGAGCTCGTCGGACAGGGCGGTCAGGGGATCATCCCGGGCCTCGGAGTGCTGCCTTGGGACGACTTGCCCGTGCACATGTTCACGCCCGTCAACGACGAGATCGAGTGGCTGCGTGGGATCCGGATCCCGATCCGGCCGAACCTCGGCTGCATCGGCGTCGCGCCGGCTGGCGATCCGATCCCGAGCATCTGGCCCGGCGATCACGGTGGCAACACCGACAATCGCTACTGCTGCGCCGGCTCCACGCTGTACTTCCCGGTGTGGCACGAAGGCGCGCTGCTGGTGATGGGCGACTGCCACCAGATGCAGGGCGACGGGGAGCTTTGCGGCGTCGCGCCCGAGACCGCCAGCGACGTCACGCTCCGCTGCGAAGTGATCAAGGGACAGGCGCTGAAGCGACCGCGGATCCTCGCCGAGTCGCGGTTCATGACCGTCGCCTCGGCGCAGACGCTCGAACAGGCCGTGGCGCTCGCCACCGCCGATTTCATCGACGTGCTGGTCGAGCAGAAGGGTTTCACTCGCGACGAGGCCTACCTGATGACCGCCGTCGAGGCGCACGCTGAGATCTGTCAGGTCGTCGACCCGCTGATGTCGGCGCGGGTGACGATGGACCGCCGCTTCTTCGAGGCGCTCTAGTGTCGATCACGACGGCCGTCGAGATCCCGAAGGGAGAGGTCTGCTACACGCTGTCGCCGGCCCACGAGCCGGTCGCCACGGTGTCGCCTGGAACGCGGCTACGGATCGAGACCGAGCTTAATATCGGCGACGTCCTCCGCTCCGTCGACGAGCAGTTCGAGCCGTCGATGCTGCGAATCCCGTTCGTCAACGGGGCGACCGGGCCGATTGCGATCGAAGGCGCGACCCCGGCGCACGCTCTCACATGTCGTATCGAGCGGATCGAGCTCGTGCCGCCCGGGTTCACAGCCCTCGTGCCCGGGGTCGGCGCGTTCCCCGACTGGATCCGGCGGCGCGAGTTTGGTGTGCAATCACGGGTCGTCGACGTTGTCGACGACCACGTCGTGTGGGAGCGCGGGGTGCGGATTCCCGTGCGGCCGATGGTCGGCGTGCTCGGCACGGCGCCGCTGCTCGATGCGGTCTCGACGATGGACAACGGCCCCCACGGCGGCAATCTCGATGTCCAGGAGATCGAGGCGGGGACGACTGTTTATCTGCCGATCAACGTCGATGGGGCGCTGATGTTCCTCGGCGACTGCCACGCCGTCCAGGGCGACGGCGAGCTGTGCGGCTGCGGCGCGATCGAGATCCGGACCTTCACGACGGTGAGCGTCGACCTCGTCGAGCGCCCCGCGACGATGGTGTGGCCCCGGTTCGAGACCGAGGAGCACATCGGTGCCATTGCGTGCGCAAAGCCGCTCGAGGACGCCTTCCGGCTGTCGGTCGAGGAGCTGATCCGCTGGATGGTGTCCGACCACGGCTTCACTGACGCGTCGGCACTGCTGCTGCTCGGTCAGGTAGCCGAGGCGCGGTGCGCACAGATGGTCAACCCCAAGTACACGTACGTGACGAAGATCGCCAAGCGCTTCCTGCCGGTGTGAGCGGACGCCACTTCCTACAGGTCCCAGGTCCGACGAACGTACCCGAGCGAGTGCTGCGGGCGATGGATCGTGCCGTGCCCGACCATCGCGGGCCCGAGCTACCGCCGGTCGTCGCGGAGATCATCGAGCTCATGCGTCCGGTGTTCGGGACCGACGCGGCCGAGATCGTGATCTACCCGGGCTCGGGCACCGCAGCCTGGGAGGCATCGATTGCCAACACGCTCAGCCCCGGCGATCGGGTGCTGGCGTTCAACAACGGCCACTTCAGCCACCAGTACGCAGAGTGCGCCCGCCGGCTCGGGATGGTCGTCGACGAGCGCGAAGTGCCCTGGGGGGCGGGCGTCCCGCTCCCCACCCTCACAGAGGCGCTCTCGACGGATTCCCAGCACGCGATCAAGGCACTGCTGGTGGTCCACAACGAGACCTCGACCGGGGTCACCTCGCAACTGGCGGGGGTTCGGGAGATCCTCGATCGCCTCGGCCACCCCGCGCTGCTCCTCGTCGACGCGGTCTCGAGCCTCGCGAGCATCGAGTTTCAGTTCGACGCCTGGTCCGTCGACGTCGCGCTCACGGGTTCGCAGAAAGGGCTGATGCTCCCGCCCGGGATGGCGGTCCTCGCCGTGTCGCGGCGGGCGGTAGAGGCGAGCCACTCCGCGACCACTCCGCGCTACTTCCTCGACTGGGCGCCCGTGATCCAAAACATTCGCCAGGGCTACTTCCCATACACGCCCGCGACGCTGCTGCTGTACGGGCTCCGCGAGGCGCTGCGGATGCTCCACGAGGAAGGTCTCGATGCCGTCTACGCGCGCCATGGAAGGCACGCGGATGCCGTTCGCGCGGCCGTCGGCACCTGGGAACTCGAGCTGCTCTGCAAGGAGCCGACGGAACGCTCCAATACCGCGAGCGCCGTCGTCGTCCCCGACGAGATCGACGCCGACGACGTCCTGCGAGCCGCCGAGGGTCTGCAGCTCTCGCTCGGGACGGGCCTCTCCCAGCTCAAGGGGCGGGTGTTCCGGATCGGGCACCTCGGGTCACTAGGCGAGCTCGAGGTGCTCGCCACTCTGGCGGGCACTGAGCTCGCCCTGAACGAGGTCGGCGTGCCGGTCGCCCTCGGATCGGGCGTCGCCGCTGCGATGTCGCTCTATGCCGGCTCGCGGACCGTGCCGACGCGTTGACCGCAGACGCGCTGGAGGCGGCGATCGCTGCCTACGACGAGTGGGAGCCGCAGCTTCGGGCGTTCGCGTGGTTCGATCGCGCGCTCGCGCGCTCGCGCGCCGCCGATCGACCGCGCAGCGCTGCGCTCGACGGGGTCCCGGTCGGCGTCAAGGACATCTTCGACACCGCCGGCATTCCGACCGAATACGGCTCGGCGATATTCGCGGGAAGGGTCCCGACCGACAGCGCGGTGGCGGTCACCCGCCTCGAGGCCGCCGGGGCGGTGATGTTCGGCAAGACGGTGACGGCGGAGCTCGCGTATTACGAGCCCGGGCCGACGACGAATCCATGGGATCCCGCGCGGACCCCGGGCGGCTCATCGATGGGCTCGGCGGCGGCGGTCGCCGCCGGCATCGTGCCACTTGCTCTCGGGAGCCAGACCAATGGCTCGCTGATCAGGCCAGCCGCGTTTTGCGGCGTCGTCGGCTTCAAACCGTCGGCCGGCCGACTGCCAGGCGACGGCGTGCTCAGCTTCAGCCCGTCTCTTGACCAGGTCGGTGCGTTCGCCCGCACGGTCGCGGACGCGGCCCAGCTGGCCGCGGTCCTGGCGGACGAGCCTTCCTCCCAATGGCTGTCGACGCCACCGACCAAACCCATCACGCTCGGGGTTGTGCGGACGCCGGAGTGGGACCAAACCAGCGAAGGGCAGCGCGCCGCCTTCGACGATGTCGTGGCGGCGGTGCGGGAGTGCGGCGGCTGTGTTGTCGAGCTGGCGATGCCTCCCTCGCTCGCGCACGCGATCGGGGTCCACCGAACGATCATGGCTGTCGAAGCGCGCCGCTCAATCGGACCGCTGGTCGCCGATCAAGTCGAGCGCTGCAGCGTCCAGCTGCGCGAGCTGCTCGATGAGGGCGCGGCCGCCAGCCAGGAGAACTATGACCTCGCGCTCGCCCTTCGGGAAATGGCGAGCGGAGATTTCGACGGCTGGGCAGCCGAGGTCGACGCGCTCCTGACGCCGGCGACGCTCGGCGAGGCGCCGCCGCTCGCGTCCACCGGCGATCCCGTCTGCTCCACGCGGTGGACGCTCGTCGGCGCACCGGCGATCGCGGTCCCGAGCGCCCTGAGCCCCGACGGGCTGCCGCTGGCGGTGCAACTCGTCGGCCGGCATGGCAGGGACCGCGAGCTGCTCGGCGTCGCCACGTGGCTCGAGCGCCTGCTACCCGCGATCGGCAATCCACCGCGGCCTCGAGCAGCCGCGCGGCGCGATTAGCGCAGCAGGGCCGCGATCGCCTGCCCGGCCTTGGCCGCGTCGGGCTCACCACCGGCGATCGTGTCGCAGTAGAAGAACGACTCGCCGATCCGCACGATCAGGTATGCGAGGTCCTCCACGGGCAGCGGCAGCGGCGCAGCGATGTGCCCGGCGTCGGCCTCGATCACGAGCTCGCCGCAGAAGAACGCCACCAGCCGGCTTTGGAATTCGGTTCGCTTGGTCGTGAAGATCCGCAGAGCGATCTCCGACTCCCGCTTCAGGAACGCGACCGCCGGCGGGCTGTCGAGCATCCCGACGAGAAACCGCTCCATCGTGTCTGCGATCGCCTGACCGCCAACCGCCGCCGTCCTGCGGCGAGCCTCGCGCAGGACCGGTTCGACCAGCGACCACGCGACCTCACAGATCAACAGATCCCGGCTGCCGACCCACCGATGGAGCGTGACGCGGCTGGTCCCGAGCTCGTTCGCGATCCGGCCCATCTCGATCCGCTCGCCGGCCACGAACATCCGACGCGCAAGCTCGAAGGCATCGAGCGCGGTCGCGCGCTCGGACGCGACCTCGCCCGAGAGTTGCCTAGAGAGGACGGTCGCAGCCATCGAACAAACCTAGCAACGTTGCATGACGGTTACATCTCAGATAACGTAACGCGCGTCCAGGAACGGGATTTGGAGGAGACATGACTCGGATCGTCGTGGTCATCGCGACCACCTTGACACTCGTGCTGGCCGCGAGCGCAGAAGCGTCGGCGTCGACCCCCGTATACGCGCCGGTCGACCGGCCCGGGCCACCGCTGACCGTCCCCGCAGGCCAGCTCGCCGCGAGCCTCGGCTGCAACGGTGACTTCGCAGCCCCCGGGGTCGAGCCGGTACTGCTGCTGCCGGCGACGACCGTCGACTCGGCGCAGAACTTTGGCTGGAGCTACGAGCCGTTCCTCCGCGCCCACGGGATCCCCTACTGCGCGAGCGATCTGCCCGGGACCGATGCGTTCAACATGGACCCGATTCAGAACCGCGCCGATTACATCGTGTACGCGATCCGGCACATCTACGCCCTTAGCGGCCGCCGGATCGCGATCATCGGCGCGAGCCAGGGCGGCATGGTCGAGCGCTGGCCGCTGCGGTTCTGGCCCGATACGCGGCGGATGGTCGCCGACGTGGTGTCGCTCGACGGCCCCAACCACGGCTCGCTGAGCGCGACCGCGCTGTGCCTCCTGCCGTGTGCGCCGGCGGTCAAGCAACAGACCTATCGGTCGCAGTTCATCCGCGCGATCAACTCCTATCAGGAGACGTTCGCCGGAATCGACTACACCGACATCTCTACCTACACCGATGACTTCGTCGAGCCGAACCTCCCTGGCGACAGCACGGTTGCGCTGAGGGGCCCGGGCAACATCACCAACGTCGCGATCCAGCAGGTCTGCCCGACGATGGTCGCCGAGCACCTGATGTTGGCCGCCTCCAACCCGGTCGCCGCGGAACTGGCGCTCGACGCGATCACGCACGACGGCCCGGCGGACCGTGCGCGGATCAGTCGCAAGGTCTGCAGCGACCTACCGATGGCGATGCCCGGCATCAAGACGGCCACCTCGCTCAAGGGACTTGCAGCCGCGACCGTGCAAGTGGCGAACGAACTCGTGACCTACCCGAAGGTGACGAGCGAACCCCCTCTGCCGTGCTACGTGTTCGCGTCGTGCGCCACCGATCAGCTCCACGGGTAAGGGCTGTGTGAGACCGGGTGTAAATCGCCGGTCTCAAAGCGCTCGTATCTGAACGGGCGCAGCAGCGAGGACTGCTCACCGGCGAGCACCCGCGCGATCTCGCGCCCGACAGCGATCATCTTGTAGCCGTGGTTCGAGTCCGCGGCGACGTACACGTTCGGGCGCATGTGATCGAACACGGGGAAGTTGTCGGCCGTGAACGCTCCGACCCCGCCCGAGCGGACCTGGCGGTACAGCGCGCGCGTGCCGCCGAACCGCTCCAGGCAATGCGACAGCGCCGCGCACCACATGTCGGGGAAGCCGGGATCCACGGATCCGGTCGGGTACGGATCGACCGAGAATTCGTTGCCGAGCCGGATCGGTGCGGCGCCGCCCTGAATGCTCGAGCGGTCGGGCTTGAAGTAGATCCCCCATGGCTCGTCGCTGATCAGCGCGCCGTCGTCATCGCGGAGCGGCTGGTCTGAGTCGAGGTGGATGACGCCCGAGCTGCGTCCGTCGGCGGTCACAAACGTCGCCGGATCGACGACGACCTCGCCCTCCTGGAGGTACCAGTACGTCCACATCGGCTCGTCCGCGAGCACGCTTCCGTCCGGCTGTCGGACGTCGAGCCTGCTCGGCAGGCCGAGCATCTCCCACAGCGAAGCGATCCACGGCCCGACCGCGACGACGACCTGCTCGACCTCGATCTCTCCCTCCGAGGTCTGAACCGCGGTGACGGCGCCGGAACCGTCGTAGGAGAACCCGGTCGCGGCCACGCCGGAGATGATCTCCGCACCGGCGGCGCGAGCCTTGTCGGCGAGCGCGAACATCGACTCGCGGTTGAACGCATAGCCGCCGGCCCGCTCGTGAAGGCAGACGGTGATCCCCGAGGCACGCCAGTCCGGGTACAGCGAGCGCATGTGCCTCGTGACGTCCTCCTCGCCGAGGTACAGCTCGGAGGGGTAGCCGATCCGCTGTTGGCGTTCGTACACCTCGGTCAAGTCGCTCTCCTGCGCCGGCGGACCGAGCGCGAGGTAGCCGTCGCCGTGGTAATTGAACGCTTCGGCGTCCGACTCCCACACCTCGACGCACGCGGCCATCAGGTCGGACATCGCGGGCTGGAAGTAGTTGTTGCGGACGACGCCGCAGGCGATCCCGGACGCGCCCGCCGCGACGCCGGTCTTGTCGATCACGAGCACCCGCTCGCCCCGCTTCGCCACGTGCCAGGCGGTCGAGAGGCCGTGGACTCCGGCGCCGATCACGAGCACCGGTACGGACTTGGGCAGGCTCTGCGCGGAGACGGTCATCGCCACCTTGCGTTGCCTATAGCGCAATAGCTTTGCCTCATACGCATTAGTAGACTAACGTCATGACCGTCTCCGGTCAACCGTCCGAAGTCATCCGGGTGCCGCTCGATCTGCGGCTCGAGCCCGAACGCGCCGCGCTCCTCGTGCGTCGAGATCCGCGACCGTTCGCGTTGATCGGCGCCTGGGCAGGCGGCGGAGCCGTGATCGGTTCAGAGCCGATCCGCGTAGCGAAGCCGGGCGAGGATCCGTTCGCGCTGCTCGACGAACAGCCGCAGGTCACGGGCGCGGAGGGCGCTGTCGCGGGCGGCTGGTTCGGGTATCTCGGCTACGAGCTCGGTCGGCTGATCGAGCCGGTCGGCGCCAGCCCACCCGTCAGCGCCGGGATGCCGGCGGCCGCGCTCGCGTTCTACGACAACGTCTTGCGCCTCGACGCTAAGGGCCAATGGTGGTTCGAGGCGCTGTGGACCGATGGCCGGGCGGCGGCGCTGCAGAGCCGCCTACGCGAGTTCAACGCCCGCGCCGCTCGCCCCCCCGAACCCGAGCCGTTCACCACGATGCCGTGGCGTCCGACGCCCACCGCCGACGGCCACGAGCTTGCGGTCGCCGCGGCCCGAGCGCGGATCCACGCCGGGGATCTGTTCCAGGCCAACATCTGCGTCCGGCTCGAGTCGCGGATCGCCGGCGACGCGATCGATCTGTTCGCGGCGGGCGCGGCCAAGCTCCGCCCCGACCGCGCGGCGTTCGTGGCGGGGCCGTGGGGCGCGGTCGCGAGCCTGTCGCCCGAGTTGTTCCTCGAGCGGCATCTCCGACGGGTGCGGAGCGCACCGATCAAGGGCACGCGCGCGCTCGACGCGCGCGAGGAGCTTCTGTCCTCCGCCAAGGACCGGGCCGAGAACGTGATGATCGTCGACCTCGTCCGCAACGATCTCGGCCGCGTCTGCACGCCGGGGTCGATCGAGGTGAAGTCACTCGCGCGTGCGCGCGCGCACACGGGTGTGTGGCACCTCGTCTCAGAGGTCGCGGGAACGCTCCGCGAGGACGCCGGCGACGGCGATCTGGTGCGTGCAGCCTTCCCCCCTGGATCGGTCACCGGGGCGCCGAAGGTCGCCGCGCTGAACGTGATCGCCGAGCTCGAGAGCACCGCCCGCGGTGTCTACACGGGCGCGATCGGGTTCGTCAGCCCGACCGCGGGGCTCGAGCTGAGCGTCGCGATCCGGACCTTCGAGCTGCGCGGCGACCGCATCTGGCTGGGCGTCGGCGGCGGCATCGTCGCCGACTCCGATCCAGCCGCCGAGCGGGAGGAATGCGCGACCAAGGCCGGGCCGCTGCTGGCGGCGATCGGCGGCGAGCTCGCGGCCGAGCGCCGGTCGGCGAGCTACGCGCCGGCGCCGCTGCGGCGAGCGCCCCGGCCGGTGCCGCGGCCCGACCCCGCGGTCGGCGTATTCGAGACGCTGCTCGTCGCGGACGGGCGGCCGATCGCGCTGGAGCGCCACCTCGAGCGGCTCGCGCGGAGCGTCGACGTGCTCTACGGCGCCGAGCTCCCGCCCGGGCTCGCGGCGCAGCTCACGGCCGCGGTCGAACACGCGGGCAGGGCGCGGCTCCGCGTCAACGCCCGTCCCACCGGAGCGGGTGGCGCAGTGGCGATCGACTCCGAGCTGTCCGAACTGGCCGCGCGGCGGGTTCCGGTGCAGCTGATCCCGCGGACGGTCCCGGGCGGGGTCGGCGGCCACAAATGGATCGACCGGCGCCTGCTGGAGTCGATCGCGCACGAAGGTGAGCCGCTGCTGTGCGACCTCGACGCCTTCGTGCTCGAGACCGCCCGCGCGAACGTATTCTGCGTCGAGCCCGACGGCCGCCTGCTGACGCCCCCGGCCGACGGACGCATCCTCCCGGGCGTCACGCGCGATCGGGTGCTGGAGCTCGCCCCGCGGCTCGGCCTGATCGTGGCGGTGGAGCCGCTCACACTGCGACGCCTCGAGCGTGCGGAGGAGCTGTTCGTGACCGGCTCGCTCGGCGGCGTCGAGCCGGCCTGGATCAACGCTGACATGCCCGAGCAATCGGGCGCCGTCGGAGCACAGCTGGCACAGGCGCTCGCCGAGTGGGAGCTGGCTCCGGCCTGAAAGCCGTCGTCACGGGGATCTGGCATCCTCGTCCGCTCGGGCGCCGGTTGGGACGCTACCCTCCTCGGCGCCGTGTCACGTTTGCGACCGGTTCAACCCAAGGAGTAACGGAATTGCTTATCGACGACAACAGTCAAGCGCGGACTGGAGTGGGCCGGTGACGGCCGCCTCAGAGCGCTCGGTTTCGATCGACGAGCTGGTCGCGCATCTCCGTCCCGAGGAGCGAGCCCCTGCGGCCGCGTTCCTGTCCGCGAATCCTCCAGGGACCGGCGCTCCGATCGCGGTCGTGATTCCGGCGTACAACGAGGCGCCGACCGTCCGCAACGTGGTCGCCGGGATCCCGAAGGAGCTCGCCGGCCTGGCCGTCGAGGTGATCGTCGTCAACGACGGTTCCTCGGACGCGACCGTCGCCGAGGCCGAGGCCGGGGGCGCGCTCGTTTGCGATATCCCGGTCAACCGCGGCCAGGGATTGATCTTCATGCTCGGCTACTGGCTCGCGCGGACGCGCGGCGCCCAGGTGATCGCGACGACGGACGCCGACGGGCAGTACGACGAGCTCGAGCTCGAGCAGCTGGTCGAGCCGATCGTCGCCGGCCGCGCGGAGTTCGTCAACGGTTCGCGCCGGCTGGGCACCGAGCTCACCACCGATCCGATGCGGCACGCCGGCGTGATCTTCTTCGGCAAGCTCGTCAGCCTGCTGGTCGGACAGAAGATCACCGATCCAGCGTGCGGGATCCGCGCCTTCAGCGCGGAGCTCACGGGCGCGGTGACGCTCGAGCAGACTCAGTACCAGACGTCCGAGATCCTGATCTCCTCGGCGATGATGGGCTTCCGCGTGATCGAGGTACCGACCACGATGCGCGACCGGCCCGACGGTGCGACGCTGACGAAGAAGGGTCCGAACCTGCTCTACGGCATGCGGTTCGCCCGTGCCGTCCTCGGCACCTGGCGCAGGGAGCGGAAGGCCGCGCGCACGCGGCTCGTCTCCGAGAAGACCCAGTACTCGTAGATCGCGAACTTCGCGAAGAAGAAGATGATCGTCACCGCCACGTAGGACGCGGTGACGATCAGCGCGCGCAGGCCGTGGTGGCTCGGAATCGACTGCACCTGCGAGTTCGTCCAGCCGGTGACGGCTGAGGTCGTCACGAGCACGATGATCGAGATCCCGATGTAGCCGACGATCTGCCGCGCCGGGGCGCGGCCGCTGGTCTGCCAGGCCCAGCGCCGGTTGAGGATCCAGTTCGGGATCGCGGCGAAGATGAAGCCGGCCACCGAGCAGACGGTCGTCGAGGCGTTCAGCACGTAGAACAGGACGAACGCGATGTTCCCGGTCGTGAACGCGACCACGGAGCCAAGTGCGTACTTGGTGAACTTGGCCGACATCGCGGTGCGAGTCAGCCTCGCCCACAGGGGATGCGTGGCAGCGCGCTCTTGGACGGAAGAGCGCCAGTTCGAGTAGCGCTCAGGCAGCACGACAAGTGATCGTATCGGGTCTAGTTGACATTCCGCGGGTCCGGGCTACATAAACGGCCGATGCCGGACAGTTACGCGCTTGTTACCCGGCATCGTTCATCCTGCGCTCAGACGCCGGCGCGGGCTGCGCCCCGCGCCGGCGCTCCACCAGCGAGTGAACGGATAACCAGTGGTCGCTCACGTAAGTGCGGTCGCACCGAGAGGTGCGACTGGTGGATGCCAGGCAAGGACGCAGGACCCGACGTGTAGCAGCGCTACACGAGTGTCGCAGGACACAGCCTGGCGCCGCCAGGTGTGCCTCGAATGCGAGCGTATTTGCGTGAGAGGCCACTAGATGAGAGTGTTGGTCGTCGAGGACCACCCGAGGCTCGCCGCGACCGTGGCAACGGTGCTGCGCCGCCAGGGGATGGCGGTCGACGTCTCGCTCGACGGACGCGACGCGCTCGCGCGTGCGTCGGTGGTCAGCTACGACGTGGTCGTGCTCGACCGCGACATCCCGGGCGTCCATGGTGACGACGTGTGCCGATCGCTGGTTGCCGGCGGCGGGCGGAGCGCGGTGCTGATGCTGACCGCGGCGGCGACGCTCGGCGATCGCATCGAGGGCCTCGAGCTCGGAGCCGACGATTACCTCGGCAAGCCATTTCACATCGCCGAGCTGGTGGCGCGGATCCGCGCGCTGGCGCGCCGCTCAGGTCCGGCGCTGCCGCCGACACTGGCCCATGGTGACCTGAAGCTCGATTCGGCCCGACGGCTCGTCACTCGCGCCGGCGAGCCACTCTCGCTGGGGCCGAAGGAGTTCGCTGTCCTCGAGCTCCTGCTCGGAGCCGGAGGCGCGGTCGTGTCGACCGAGCAGATCCTCGAGCGGGCGTGGGACGACGCCGTCGACCCGTTCACGAACACGGTCAGGATGACGATCAGCCGGCTGCGCGCCAAGCTTGGCGATCCGCCGGTGATCGAGACGGTCACGCCCGGGTACCGGATCGGCGGAGGCGGCTGCGCATGAACGCCCGCGCGGTATCCGCCGGACTCGTCCACCGTCTGCGCCACCCCCAGACGACCGTCCGCTGGCGGCTGACGCTGCTCTACGGCGGCTTGTTCCTCGTCTGCGGTGCCGCACTGCTCGGGATCACCTACACGCTGCTCGCGCACGCGACCGTCACCAACCAAGCGTTCCACGGCTTTGTGAGCCAGGTGCGTGCGCCGCCGGGCGCTCGGAGGGCGCCGGGCCGTCCGAACTTCATCGCTCCTCCCCCCGCGGTCAGGAAGCTGCTCCGCAGCCGCGCCGGCCGCCAAGCGATCATCACCGTCGGCGCGAATCAGCGGATCTCGGATCTACACCAGCTCGAGGTCGAGTCGGTGATCGCGCTCGCGATCATGGCGGTGATCTCGGGCGCGCTCGGCTGGGTGGTCGCCGGGCGTGTGTTGGCGCCGCTCGTCACGATCACCGCGACCACGCAGCAGATCTCCGAGGCAAATCTGCACGAGCGGCTGGCGATGGCCGGACCGCGCGACGAGCTGCGGGTGCTCGCCGACACGATCGACGGGCTGCTCGAACGTCTTCAAGGCGCGTTCGATTCGCAGCGGCGGTTCGTCGCCAACGCGTCCCACGAGCTGCGCACGCCGCTGACCGCTGCGCGGGCGCTGCTGGAGATGGTGATCAGCGATCCCGATGCCTCCGTAGAGACCTTCCGCCAGGTCTGCGGCCAGGTGCTCGAAGAGGGCGAACAGCAGGAGCAGCTGATCGAGGCGCTGCTCGCCCTCGCCAACGGCCAGCGCGGCATCGACCACCGCGAGCGCGTCGACCTTGATGCGATCACGCGCGATGTGGTCAGCTCCTACGAGCTCGAGGCTGCCGCGAACGGCGTCGGCATGAATGTGTCGCTGCAGCCGACGCGGTTGGCCGGCGACGGCCGCCTGATCGAACGGCTCGTCAAGAACCTGCTCGACAACGCGATCCGCCACAACCGCTCCGGCGGCCACGTCTATATCCGGGTCGGTCACCGCGACGGTTATCCGGCGCTGTCGATCGCGAACACGGGACCGGTCGTGCCGGCGGACCAGGTCGACAGGCTTCTCCAGCCCTTCCAGCGCCTCGAGCCTGACCGCGTCGGCCACCGCGAGGGACTCGGCCTCGGCCTCTCGATCGTCGCTGCGATCGTCAGCGCCCACGGCGGCGCGCTCGCCGTCGTGCCCGGAGCCGCCGGTGGACTGGAGATCGAGGCCCGGTTCCCGCCCGCCGCGGACGGCGACCGGCCGGCACTTCCCGCCGGCGCCGGCCAGTCCGAGGCGGCACCAGCCGTCGGCGGCGGCGGGTCCGGCCACGCTCATAACGTCCGGATTCGGACATGAACCAACTTGTACAAAGACCTATCGGTGGTAATACTGGGATTTGCGTATGTCGCGCAACCTCGTCGAGCTCGTCCGCCGCCACCATGACGTCGACGCCCCCACGGCGCTCGAGGTGCTCAAGGACGCCGTCGCGGAGCGCGGCGAGGTCACGGACGACGACCGCCGGCGGGCCGCCGAGCTCTCGGGACTCCCCGAAGCGGCCGTGTACGGCGTCTCGACGTTCTACGACGATCTGCTCCAGCTGCGCGGCAGCCGCCACATCCGGGTGTGCACCGGCACGGCGTGCTTCGCCGCGACCGCCGACGCGCACGTCGACCAGCTGCAGACGGCGATCAATCTGAAGCTCGGCGAGCGGAGCGGTGACGGCACGATCTCACTCGCGGAGACCGTCTGCCTCGGCTTCTGCCATTCCTCCCCGGCGGTTCGCGACGGCAACACGATCGACGCCGGTCCAGACGTGATCGAACGTGTGCTTGCGAACGCCACCCGCGACGCGCCCGAGCCCGAGTGGCAGAGTGTGCTTCCCGAGCCGGTGCTGACGCAGCCGGGCGACTGGACGGGCCTCCGATACGCGCGGGAGCACCTGACCCCCGAGCAGCTGCTCGAACAGGTCAAGGAGGCGAACGTCCGCGGCCGCGGCGGCGCGGGCTTCCCCGCCGGGCAGAAGTGGCAGTTCACCCGGGCGGCGCAGGGCGAGCAGAAGTTCATCGTCGCCAACGGCGACGAGGGCGACCCCGGCTCGTACATCGACAAGTACCTGATGGAGCAGGCGCCCGCGCTCGTGCTCGAGGGGATGGCACTGGCCGGCTACGCGGTCGGCGCTTCGCATGGATTCCTGCTGACGCGCTCCGAGTACCCGCGCTCCAAGCCGGCGCTCGAGGCCGCAGCCCAGGACGCACGCGCACACGGTTGGCTCGGAGACGAGTTCGACGTCACGATCCTCGAAGGGGCCGGTTCCTACGTGGTCGGTGAGGAGACCGCGCTGCTGGCGTGCATCGAGGGCCTCCGCGGCACGGTCTCGGCGCGACCGCCGTTCCCCGCCGTCCGCGGGCTGTACGGGATGCCGACCGTGGTCAACAACACCGAGACGCTCGCGAACATCCCGTTCATCGCGCGCCACGGCGCCGAGGCCTACAAGCAGCTGAGCCCGGGCGCGACCCCCGGCACGAAGCTCGTCTGCTTCAACGAGCGGTTCAACCGCCCGAACGTCTACGAGGTCCGGTTCGGGACGCCGATCAGAGAGCTCTGTGAAGAGCTCGCGGGCGGCATGCGAGACGGGCGCCAGATCAAGGCGCTCCAGATCGGCGGGCCGCTCGGCGGCATCCTCCCCGCCTCGAAGCTCGACACCCCGTTCGACTTCGAGCCGCTCGCGGCCGAGGGGTGCATGGTCGGCCACGGCGGGATCCTGGCGTTCGACGACCAGACGGACATGCGCGCGGTCGCACGACACCTGCTGCACTTCGGCGCGAGCGAGAGCTGCGGCAAGTGCTTCCCCTGCCGGATCGGGCTCAAGCGCGCCCACGAGATGTTCCAAGCCGACGCGGCGGTCGAGCGGACGCAGCTCGAGCAGCTGCTCGAAGCTTTGGAGCTGGGCAGCCTGTGCGCCCACGGGAGCGGGATGCCGGCACCGATCCGCAGTCTGCTGGAGCACTTCCCGGACGAGTTGGGGCTGGCGTGATGCGAACTTTGGCTCTCGCGTCATCCATATCCGGACGCAAACGCCAAAGTTCGCGGAAGCAGCGATGCGGGTAAGCGTCGACGGACAGACCGCCGAGGTCGCCCAGGACGCGACCGTGCTCGACGCGATCCGCGCCACCGGCCAGGACGTGCCGACGCTGTGCTTCGACGATCGCCAGGCCCCGTTCGGCGCCTGCCGCGTGTGCCTGGTCAAAGCCGAGGGCGTGCCCGGTCTGATCCCGGCGTGCACGACGCCGTGCCGCGACGGAATGGAGATCAGCACGCGCGACGAAACGGCCCACAGGGTCGTGAAGGCGATCGTCGAACTGGTGCTGTCCGAGCTGCCCGAGCCGCCGGCCCCCCACACCGAGCTCGCGCAGGTCGCGCTCGAAACCGGCGCCGGCACGCCTCGCTGGCCCGGCAGCACGCATCCGCTCAAGCACGACGAGCGCCACCCTTACCTCGCGTTCCAGCACGAGCTGTGCATTTCGTGCGGGCGGTGCGTGAGAGCTTGCGACGAGGTTCAGGGAGCGTTCGCGCTGACGGCCACCGGGCGGGGCTTCGCCGCCAACATCACGGCCGGTTTGGACGCCGGTTTCAGGGACTCGACGTGCGTCTCCTGCGGCGCCTGCGCGGACACCTGCCCGACCGACGCGATCACGGAGATGACACTGCTTAGACTGAATGGGAAGCCACCCGAGGAGAGAGTCCGATGAGCGACCGCTTCGACTCCACCGTTACCACCACATGCGGCTACTGCGGCGTCGGTTGCCGGCTCGAGGCGCACGCCCACGACGGCAAGATCGCCTCGATCAGCCCTGCCCAGGACGGCCCCGCCAACCGGGGTCACACGTGCCTCAAGGGTCGCTTCGCGCACCAGTTCAGCCGCTCGCGCGACCGGCTGACCGCGCCGCTGATCCGCGAGCACGGCGAGTTCCGGATCGCGACCTGGGAGGAGGCACTCCACAAGATCTCGACCGAGCTGAACCGGATCAAGAGCGAGTACGGCCCCGATGCGATCGCCGGGCTCGCCTCGAGCCGCGCGACGAACGAGGACTGCTACGCGATGCAGCGCCTGATCCGTGCCGCCATCGGGACGAACAACATCGACAACTGCTCGCGCGTGTGCCACTCGCCGACCTCGTTCGCGCTGCGCAAATCGCTCGGGCTCTCGGGCGCGACCGGATCGTTCAACGACATCGACATCGCGGACGCTGCGATCATCATCGGGGCGAACCCGACCGAGGGCCACCCAGTCGTCGGCGCGCGGATCAAACAGGCGACCCTGCGAGGCCTGAAGCTGGTCACGATCGACCCGCGCCGGATCGAGCTTGCTGACTACGGCGTCCTGCACCTCGCGCCGAGGCCCGGCACGAACGCCGCCGTGATGCTGGGGTTGCAGCATGTCGCCGCCCGCGACGGGCTCACCGATCAAACCTTCATCGAGACCCGGACGACCGGCTACAACGAGGTCGAAGCCCTGATCGCGCTGTACACGCCCGAGCACACCCAGGAGATCACCGGGATCCCGGGAGCCGACATCGAGCGCGCGGCGCACATCTACGGCGAGGCGGAGAACGCCTCGATTCTGTGGGGGCTGGGCGTGACCGAGCACAAGTACGGCTCCGAGGTCGTGCGGCTGATCTGCAACCTCGCGATGATGACCGGGCAGCTCTCGCGTCCGGGCGCGGCGCTGCTCCCGCTCCGCGGTCAGAACAACGTCCAGGGCTCGTCCGACATGGGCGCACTGCCGGATACCTACACCGCCTACCGTCGCGTCGACGACGAACCCGTCGCACGCTCGTTCGAGGAGCAATGGGGCGTCAAGCTCTCCCGCGAGAAGGGCTACAAGATCCCCGAGATGTTCGACGCCGCAGTCGAGGGCAAGCTCAAGGCGATGTACATCTTCGGCGAGGACGTCGCCCAGACCGACCCGAACACCACGCACGTGATCAAGGCGCTCGAGTCGCTCGAGTTCCTCGTCTGCCAGGACATCTTCGAGACCGAGACGACCAAGTACGCCGATGTGATCCTGCCGGCGTCGGCGTTCCTCGAGAAGGACGGCACGTTCACGAACGCCGAGCGCCGCTTTCAGCTGGTGGCGCCGGCGATCGCACCTCCCGGTGGCGCAAAGCCCGACCTCGAGATCATCCAGCTCGTCTCGAGTGCTCTCGGCCACGAGATGGGATACGCGTCGAGCGCCGACGTGATGGACGAGATCGCGGCGCTGACCCCGGAGTACGCGGGCGTCAGCCACGAGCGGATCGGCCGCACCGGCCTGCAGTGGCCGGTCGCCGCCGACGGCACCGACTCGCCGATCCTGTACGAGGACCATTTCGAGCTGCCCGACGGGAAGGGCCGGTTCGCGGCGCTTCCGTACAAGCAGCCGGGCGATCAGGTCGATGACGAGTTCCCGCTGATCCTGGTCACGGGCCGCCGCCTGCAGCACTACAACGCCGGCACGATGACGCGCCGCACCGGCAACCTAGAGCTACTCGATCACGAGTGGCTCGAGATCCATCCCGACGACGCCGCCAGGCTGTGGGTCACCGACGGCCAACTCGTGTCGGTCCGCAGCCGTGTGGGGCGGATCGACGTCGAGGCGAAGGTCACCGAGCGGATCGAGCCGGGCCATGTGTTCACGGCGTTCCACTTCCCGGAGGTGCGAACGAACCTGCTGATCGGATCCTCCGCCGACGTCAACACGAGCTGCCCCGAGTACAAGGTCGTAGCGGTCGACGTGCGGCCGGTCGCCGAGGCGCCGGCGTACACGCCGCAGGTGGCAGAACCCGCGTTGCCGTGACCGCAGGCCAGCGGACCGAGGCCGAAGACCGGCCGGGGCCGCACATGCTCCAGACGGTCACCCACGACGGCCGCCAGGACGAGGTCGCGGTCGAGGAACCGCTCGAGATCCGCGTCGACGGCCAACCGCTCGCCGTGACGATGCGGACCCCCGGTCACGACGAAGAGCTGGCGCTCGGCTTCCTGTACGGCGAGGGGCTGATCGACGGCCCGCGCAAAGCCGGGCCGACCGAGGACTTCGCCAACAACACGATCGTGGTCGCCGGGCCGCTCCTCAAGGACCCCGGCAACCGCAGCTTCTATACGACCTCGTCGTGCGGCGTCTGCGGCAAGGGGGCGTTGGAGGAGGTCGCCGTCCACGCTCCGCCCGCCCGGCCCGGACCGACGATCGACCGAGACCTCCTGGCCACCCTCCCCGACCGTCTCCGGCAACCCGGGTTCGCGCGTACCGGCGGACTGCACGCCACCGGCCTGTTCACCCCGGGCGGCGAGCTCATCCTCGTCCGCGAGGACGTCGGCCGCCACAACGCGATGGACAAGGTGATCGGCCGCGCGCTGCTCGACGGCCTCCTCCCCCTGCACGACCACGTCCTGTGCGTCTCGGGCCGGATCGCGTTCGAGCTCGTGCAGAAAGCGGCGGTCGCCGGTGCCCCGATCCTCGTCGGCGTCGGCGCCCCGACATCGCTCGCGATCGAACTCGCGGCCGACCGCAAGATGACGCTCGCCGGGTTCGCCCGCGGCGCCACGGTCAACATCTACACGGGGGCCGAGCGCTTGTCCACGATTGGATGAACTGGTATAAGCTACCCGTGCGTGCCTGTACCAATTTGTACAGGTAATCCTGGTAGCGGACGAGAGGAGATCGAGGGTGGCGAGCGAGATCACGACGGACGGGACTGGGACGCTTGCGCCGGTGTTCGGCGGCACCGTCAAGACGGTGCTCGAGAGCCCGCGGATCGCGCCGCCGCCGGCCACGCTCGAAGAGGCACGGAACGCTCCCGGCCGCGCCGAGAGGATCGAGCAGATCACCCGCCGGATCGAGTCCGAGGGGATCAAGTACGTCTTCTTCCAGCAGATCTCGATCACCGGCCGCGTGATGGGCAAGGGCGTCGTGTCAACCTTCTTCGCCCAGGTCGCCGAGCGCGGCTACCAGCTCGTCTACGGCGCCACCGCGAACCTGTTCACCGACCGTAAGGGCCAGTACATCGGCTTCGGCCCCGAGGAGTCAGAGCTCGCCGCGATCGCAGACCTCGACACGTTCGCCGTGCTCCCGTGGGACGAGCGCGTCGCGCGGGTCTACTGCGACTGCTACGACACCGAGACCGGAGAGCTGCTCGACGCCGACTGCCGGCAGAACCTCAAGCGGATCGCGCGCGAGTTCGAACAGGAGCTCGGCTACCACTTCATGATCGGGATCGAGCCCGAGACGATGTGGCTGAAGAAGCCCGAGGACGGGAAGCTTCCCGAGGGGCTGACGAAGCCCTACTGCTACCACATCCACCAGTTCGAGGAGCTCCGTCCGGTGCTGCTCGATGTCGTCGACTGGGGCCAGCGGCTCGGCCTCGACATGAGCTACGGGGACCACGAGGACGCCCCCGGGCAGCTCGAGCTCAACTTCCGCTTCGATCGCCCGGTCCGCACGGCCGACAACCTCACCACCTACCGCCAGGTGTGCGCCGCCGTCGGCCGCAAGCACGACGTGCTGCCGACGTGGATGCCGAAGCCCTTCACCGGCGTCTCGGCCAACGGCCACCACCACCATTTCACACTGATCAACGAGGACGGCGTCAACGTCTTCCACGACCCCGACGGGCCGGCGCAGCTGTCAGAGCTCGCGCGCCACTTCCTGGGCGGGTTGCTCGAGCACTTCGGCGCGCTGATGTGCGTCGGCAATTCGACCGTCAACTCGTACTGCCGGATGTGGGACACCGGCTTCTGGGCCCCGATCTACAAGAACTGGGGCTGGCAGAACCGGACCACGACGGTCCGCGTCGCGACCGGCGGCCGGTTCGAGTACCGCGGCGTCGACTCGGCGTGCAACCCGTATCTGACCACCGCCGCGCTGCTCCAGGCCGGGCTCGACGGCGTCCGGCGCAAGCTCGACCCAGGCCCGCCCCAGCAGGGCAACACATACGACCTGCTGGCCGAGGGCGCCGAGATCGAAAAGGTCCCCGACAGCCTCGGCGACGCTCTGAACGCGCTCGCCGCCGACGAGGTCATCAAGAGCTCGATGCCGGGCCGCCTCTACAAGGTATTCAACTGGTACAAGCGCGACGAATGGGAGCGCTACCTCGCTGCCGTGACCGACTGGGAGCGCGACGAGTATCTCGAGGTGCTGCCCTAATGCCTCCCGGCGTGGATGCGGTAATGGATTGGCGAGCGAAAACCGAGCTCGCCAAGGACGCAGTGAGGGTGGCGTACTCGGAGAGTACGCGAGCGAGCGAGGACGCCGGCGAGCGAAGGTTTGCAGCCGCCAAGACTGGCCACACTCGCGGCGGGCGGCATTAAATATGTGCGGTATCGCGGGCATCATCTACAAGAACGGCAACGGCGCGCATCGGATCGGACGCGACATCACCGCGATGCTGCAGGCGATGAAGCACCGCGGCCCGGACTCGACCGGCGTCGCCCTGTACCACACGCCCACGCACGAGCTCGTGCTGCGGATCAAGCTCGCCGACGCGAACACCCCGCGCGACATGGAGTTCGACGACATGCTTCGCCGCCACCGCGCGGAGGTCCAGCAGCGGATCACAGCATCCGGAGCCCAGATCAAGAGCGTCGAGGACATCAACGAGTACACGCTCTCGATCACGCTCACCCACGAGGGCGACATCAAGCGGCTGGCCGATCACGTCGAGTCGATCCCCGGCGCCGAGGTGCTCTCGGCAGGCCACTCGCTAGAGATCGTCAAGGACCTCGGGGACGCGAAGACGGTCGCCGGCGACTATGGGCTCGATGACTACTTCGGCTCCCACGGGATCGGCCACGTGCGGATGGCGACCGAGTCCGACGTCGACATCTCGAACGCTCACCCCTACTGGGCCTACCCGTTCAGCGACCTCGCGGTCGTCCACAACGGCCAGCTGACCAACTACCACCAGTGGCGCCGCCGGCTCGAGCGGGCGGGCCATAGGTTCGCGTCCGAGTGCGACTCCGAGATCGTCGCCGTGTACCTGGCGCAGAAGCTCGAGCAGGGCTTGAAGCTCGAGGACGCGATGCGCCACAGCCTCGAGGATCTCGACGGCGTGTTCACCTACCTGTGCGTGTCCGAGGACGCGCTCGGGATGGCCAAGGACGAGCTCGCCGCCAAGCCGATGGTGCTGTACGAGGGCGAGGACATGGTCGCGCTCGCGTCCGAGGAGATGGCGATCCGCGCGGTCATCGACCACGAGATCGAGACGTACGACCCGTACGAGGGCGAGGTGATGGTATGGACGCGGTGACCCCCGCGGCGACCAATGGCGAGCCGCGCTACGACTCGCGCGGACTGGTCGAGCTCGACGAGGTGGTCCCTCGCACGAGCGAGATCGACGGCGACAAGGCAACCTTCGACGCCCGCGCGCTGACGACGCGAATGATCAACCTCGAGCTGCGCTGGCTGCTCTACGAGCAGGGGGTCAAGGACGTCACCGTGCTCAACCCGGGCGCCAAGCACTCGCTCGGCGCGGGCATCCTGACCCGCTGCAAGATCACGTTCGAGGGCAGCCTCGGCTACTTCGCCTGCGGGATCATCGACGGCCCCGAGATCCACATCACCGGCCGCGTCGGCTGGTCGGCGTGCGAGAACATGATGTCGGGGGTCGTCGTGATCGACGGCACCGCGGGCTCGCTGTGCGGCGCGGCACTGCGCGGCGGCGACCTCGTCGTTCGCGGACGCGTCGGCGCTCGCACCGGGATCGACCAGAAGGGCGGCACGATCATCTCGCTCGGCGACGCCGGCTCGATGACCGGGTTCATGCTGCAGCGCGGTCGCCAGATCATCTGCGGCGACGTCGGCCCCGGCCTTGGCGACTCCATGTACGACGGCACGATCTACGTCGCCGGCAAGGTCAAGTCGCTTGGGATCGACTGCGTCGAGGGCGAGTGGACCGACGCGGACACGGAGCTGATCAACCGCAAGTTCGAGATCCACGAGCTCGGATCGCCACCGCAGTTCCAGAAGTTCGTGTGTGGCAAGAAGCTCTACAACTACGACAACCTCGAGCCGTCCGAGCGCAAGCTCGTTCTCTAGGGGGATTCACCATGGCTGACGAGAACGCCCCCTCCGCCCGCAACCGGCTCGGGCACTCAGCGATCTTCACCCCCGAGGTGATCGACGACATCCACGTCAAATCAGAGCTCGGCCGCTACCGGATGCGCGGCTTCTCGATGTTCAAGAAGATCCCGCACTGGGACGAGCTGATGTTCCTGCCGGGGACGCTGACCCGGTTCGTGATCGAGGGCTACCGCGAGCGCTGCGACACGAAGACTGTGCTCGGGGCGCGCTTTGCGAAGAAGCCGATCGAGCTGGACATCCCGGTCTACATCACCGGGATGAGCTTCGGCGCGCTGTCGCTGGAGGCGAAGATGGCGTTGGCGAAGGGCGCGTCGATGGCGGGCACCGCGACATGCTCGGGCGAGGGCGGGATGATCCCGCCGGAGAGAGATCTCAGCACCAAGTGGTACTACCAGCTGATCCAGAGCCGCTACGGCTTCAACCCCCACCACCTGATGCTCGCGGACGCGTGCGAGTTCTTCATCGGCCAGGGGTGCAAGGTGGGCCTCGGCGGCCATCTGATGGGTCAGAAGGTGACCGAGCAGGTGGCGGAGATGCGCAGCCTCCCAGCGGGCATCGACCAGCGAAGCCCGGCCCGGCACCCGGACTGGCTCGGGCCCGATGACCTCAGCCTGAAGATCCAGGAGATCCGCGAGGCGACCAACTACGAGATCCCGATCCAGCTCAAGCTCGGCGCCGCCCGCGTCTATGACGACGTCCGGATGGCCGCCAAGTGCAGCCCCGACATCATCTACCTCGACGGCGCCGAGGGCGGCACCGGGGCCGGCCCGCACGTCGCGGCCGAGGAGACCGGGATCCCGCTGATGGCCGCGATCCCGGAGGCGCGCCGCGCGTTGGAGGACGTCGGCATGGTCGACGAGGTCGACCTGGTCGTCGCAGGCGGGATCCGAAACGGCGGCGACGTGGCGAAATGCCTCGCGCTCGGGGCCAAAGCGGTCGCGATCGGGCACTCGGCGCTGATGGCCCTCAACTGCAACAAGGAGATCCCGGGGGTCACGGATTACGAGGGCACGGTCGGCGTGCCGGCCGGCCAGTGCTACCACTGCCACACCGGCCGCTGCCCCGTCGGGGTCGCGACCCAGGACCCGGAACTGCGCCAGCGCCTCGTGGTCGAGGACGCCGCCAACCGCGTCTACAACTTCCTGCACACGCTGACCCTGGAGACACAGATGCTCGCGCGGGCGTGCGGGAAGACCAACGTCCACAACCTCGAGCCCGAGGACCTGTGCGCGCTGACCGTCGAAGCCTCCGCGATGGCCCGGGTGCCGCTCGCCGGCACCAGCTACATCCCGGGCGTGTCCGAAGACAACGCGCTCGCCGAGATCAAGCGGCTGCTGGAGCGCCACGTCGAGAACCCGGTCGATTACCTGGCCGCACCAGAGACCGCTTCGGAGGTGGCGGAATGAGCTCTGAGGAACGCCACATCACGATCGATGCCGAGACCCTGTCCGGCCGGCGCTTCCCCTACCAGGAGGACATCTCGCTGATCGAGGACGTCGACCTGCTCGCCGCCACCCCGGGCAAGGACATCAACTGGCTCGAGGACGTGACCCTGCTCGAGGAGGAGGGCACGCCGGCCGTGTTCGACCGCTATTCGAATTCGTTCCTGCGGATCTACTTTTCGATCCCGGCCGGCCGCGAGGACGAGGTCGCGCGCAAGGTCCTGATCAAGCATCTGCAGTCGGGCAACTCGTACGGGATCGCGCTCAAGGAGCGCCACTGCAAGTTCCCGCAGCCATCGCTTGGGCCATGGGTGGACAATTCACCGACGGTCGGGTCCAACTGGACCCCGCCCGTGCTCGAGGGATGGGAACCACCGATCCACTGACCGACGAACTGCCGCGGTCGGTCCGACACGGACCGCGGATCACGCTCACCTGCAAGTGCGGGGAGGTCAACTACCTCCAGTACGGCGAGGAGTGGACCTGCGACAAGTGCGGCAAGCACTGGAACACGCGCAAGATCCCGCTCGAGGACTACATGGCGATCCGCCACGCCCAGCTCCGCTCGCGTCGGATACCGATCATCGTCAGCACCATGTCGCTGATCTGCATCGTCGCGTTCATAGTCGCCGGCAAGGCGTTCGGCGGCCTGATCCTGGTCGCGTTCGCCGCGACCGCGTGGAGCATGTTCGTGCGCCCGTTCCACAAGCGCAAGTACCGCGAGGCGATCGCGAAGCTGCCCAGCTGGGAGATCGAGCCCGATTAGGTCGGGCCGGGGGCGCGGACGCCCCCGGCCGTTTGACAAGACCTAGGCGAGCGCGACGGGCGACGTCGTCGCGGGAGCGTCGAGTTCCGCGGCCTCCGCTTCGTCCGGCATCGTCGGCGTCGGCTCTGACCAGTGCACCTTCTCGCCGTCCTGCACGATCCGGCGGAAGAAGAACAGCAGCAGCGACGCGATCAGCA
The DNA here is from genome assembly GCA_963712675.1 of uncultured Solirubrobacteraceae bacterium. Lineage (GTDB taxonomy): Bacteria > Actinomycetota > Thermoleophilia > Solirubrobacterales > Solirubrobacteraceae > Palsa-465. The sequence goes on along the minus strand of CAVQJF010000001.1, from coordinate 67,091 downwards.
CTCCGACCCCGATCCAGAAGTCCGTCCAGGTGCCGTAGCCGTTCAGCTTCGGCGCCAGCGCGCCGACGAACAGAAACACGGCGTTCATCACGCACAGGAACGCGACGACCGGTAGCCACCCGTTCGCGATCCTGATCGGTCGCGGCCAGTTCGGCCGGTCTCTGCGCAACAGCAGGAACCCGCTGAGCGCAAAGACGTGACAGAGCACGTAGCCGATGTTGCTGAGGTACAGGATCGCGAGGTTCGACGTGATGAAGATCACGAGCAGGATGTTGACCACCATGTCGACGGTCATCGCGCGCCCGGGGACGTGGTACCTGTTGAGCACGCCGAGCTGTTTGATCGTCATTCCTGCCTTGGAGATCCCGTACAGAGCGCGGCTCGCGTCGGCCGTCGACGAGGTCATCGACAGCAGCAGGCTGCCGATGATGCAGATCGTGAAGAAGCTGGCGGCCCCATGACCGACGATCGTCTGCATCGCCTGCGTGTAGAACTGGCCCTCTGCGGTCGCCGACGGGACGGCGCCGGTGACGCCGCCGAGGCCGAGCGGGACGAGCACGCAGACGAGCAACATGAACATCGCGCCGCCGCGCAGTGCCCGATGGGTGTCGCGCCGGGTGTCCTTGTACTCGGGCGCGAACGTCGCCGACACCTCGGTGCCGTACGCCGACCAGGCGAGGATGAACATGTACACCAGCGCGAGCTTGACGCCTCCCCACGGGCCGGTGAAGGTCGCGTGCACGTTTGCCGAGTGCCAGTTGCCCGAGATGTAGCCACCAAAGATGAACAGCGCCAACGGGATCATCAGCAGCGCCGCGCACAGGTAGCTGAACCAGACCGCCGGCCGGAGCCCGAAGATGTTGAACGTCCAGACCGCGATGATCGTTCCGATCGCGATGAAGTGAGCCAGCCCGAGGTGGTTCGAGAAGATCGTGACGGTCCAGGTCGAGTGCGGCCACCACTGGGCCACCGCGAGATCCCCGACGATCTTGCCGAAGATCGAGAGCACGACCGACCACCCGATCCAGTAGCCGAACGCCGACAGCGGCCCGACCATCGTCGTGTACTTCCGCCAGCCTTCGTGCGCGTACAGCGAGATACCGCCACTGCGATGCCCGAACATGGTCGCGGGCTCTGAGTAGATCCAGGCCTGCATCATCCCGATGATCGCTGAGGCGCCCCAGAGGATCATCGAGCCGGCGGCGCCGAAGATGCCGAGCGTGAATCCGAGGCTTCCGAGCAGGAACCCTGGATTGCACAACGCGATCACGAACCCGTCCCACCAGCGCAGCGTCTTAAGTCTGTCGCTCCTCGACTACGGCTGTCGCCATCTCAACACCTCTCGTTGTGCCTCCTGGTACAGGGCTCCGCCGCAGGCCTTATACCAGTTTGTACAAAGGGGGTCAATGGTGTCCGTCCAGGTGCGCGGGCGTAGACTCGAACGCGATGTCCCAGTTGCTAGACCGCGGCCGCTCGCCGGCCATCGAGGGCGCGCGCGGACCTTCTCGCGCTCGGCCGGTGCTGCTGGCGACGCTCGCCGTGCGAGTCGATCCGAGCGCCGAGCGGATGGCGCTCGACTCCGCACTCGAGGCCGGCGTCAAGCTGATCCTCGCGAACATCAGCCTGATGCCGCCGTACCCAGCCACGATGATGCTCGCCCGCCATACGCGACGCTCCCTCACGAGGAGGATCTCGAGGCGGTCCGCGCGACCGCGGCGCATGCCGCGGAGCTTGGGTCGCCACTGAGCTGCTGCGCGTCTCGAGCCGGCGGCCCGTCAAAGCGCTGCTCGAGCTGGCCCGCGACACCGACGCCGGCCTGCTGGTGTTTGGCCCGGACCTGTCCCGCACGCCGCGCCGGCGCTTCCGGGCGGCGGCCAAGGTCGTCCGTCGCGACGCGCCCTGCCTAGTGTTGATCGCGCCCGACGGCTGAGTCGCGCTCGGAGCGGTCCTGGACCTCGCGCAGAGTTCCGAACCGCCCGGTGTAGAACAGCAGCGGCTCACCGTCGCGCTCGTCCAGATGCTCGACCTCGCCGATCCAGAGCTCGTGGTCGCCCGCGGGATGGACGTCGACGACCCGGCTGATTATCCTCTGGCACGCAACCTGGTGCTCCTCGCCGTGGCCGTCGCCTCAGAGCTCGTGATCCGGTATATTCTGGACGGCTCCAAGACCGGCTGGTCGGTAACGTTGCGTGACTTCGCCGTCCATCCCCTCGAGACTGGTAGCCATGCTGAGTTGCGAGGAGCTCGCTCGATGAATCGCCGACTCTGCACGAAATCCATTCGGCTGATCTCAATCCTGTTGGGAATGCTCTCGGGTATCGGAAGCTGTTCGGGTCAGGTCGCCGCTGGACCGCCCCCTGACCCTCTCCCATCGTGGAACGATGTCGCCGCGAAGAAGACGATCGTCACGTTCGTGAACCGGGTGACGACCGAGGGAGGTCCCGACTTCGTTCCCACGTCGGGCGCGGATCGCCACGTTCGACAACGACGGCACGCTCTGGTGCGAGCAGCCGATTTACGTCCAGGCATCCTTCGCGTTCCACAGGGCCCAGGTAATGGCCGCTCAAAATCCGTCCTTGAAGGAAAAGCCCGGATTCCAGGCCATCATCTCGAACGACCGCGAGGCGATGGCGGGTTCGGGCACGACGAATCGCCACGGTGCTCGCGGTGACCCATGCCGGCATCACGCCCGATGCGTTCGAGCAGATCGCCAGGACCTGGCTGGCAACCGCACAGCACCCGAGGTTCAAGCGCCTCTACAAGGAATGTCTCTATCAACCGCAGCTCGAGCTGCTGGCATACCTGCGGTCGAGCGGCTTCAAGGTGTTCATCGTCACCGGCGGGGGAGTTGAGTTCGTCCGCGCGTTTGCCGAGGATGCCTATGGCATCCCCCCGGAACGGGTCATCGGCTCCAGCACCAAGACCCGGTTCGTGATTCGCGACGGAAAGCCCGAGCTGATCAAGCTGCCCGAGATCGAAAGCATCGACGATCGCGAAGGGAAACCCATCAACATCAATCTGCACATCGGCCGTCGCCCGATCCTCGCGTTCGGCAACTCCGACGGCGACCTCCAGATGCTCGAATACACCGCCGGCTCACTCGGTGCGCGGCTGTCACTGCTCGTTCATCACGACGACGCGACTCGTGAGTACGCCTATGACCGCGCCTCGCGCGTCGGACAACTCGATAAAGCCCTGGACGCCGCCAAAGAACGCGGCTGGACCTTGGTCAGCATGAGAAACGACTGGAAGACGATCTTCCCTCCCACGCCAGCCGGACAGACCGCCCCTTGAGCGGAAGCCTCACCAAACCAGCAAGCTCGCCGGGTTCTTCCAGACCCGCCCCAGCACTTTCGACGTCCACCGCGCCGCCCTGCGGGCTGCGCGCGTCGGTCGAATAGAATCGAGCCGCGTTTCCCTCGGCGTGCCATTCGTAGAGCGGCGCGGTTGCCGAGGTGTAGTCTTTGATGTCGGCGGGAAGCAGGAAAAAGAGCGGCTTCGGCCCGGCCGGGTCGTTCGACTGGCGCTGGTGCCGACCCGGAGCGTCTGGCCGGCATTGACGCTTTGCTCATCATAGACTGGCAAGGTGGCGATTCCTTCGCGATCCGGCGCAAAGAAAGCGACTCGGCGATCGCGCACCGGCCCTCTCGCGCGCGGCGCCTGGATCGAGGCGTGCAGCGGCTCCGGCGGTCGCGGGCGACGAGTAAATTGCCACGGGAACGCCAGCCGAGGGTCGGAAAGATCGAGCTGGTACATCACCTGGTTGTAGTCGTAGCGAGGCGTCGGATCCTGATTGCCCGAAAAGGTGGTGGTATACGTGCCCTCGAAGAAGATGATCCGGCCGTGGTCCTTGTCGAACATCGGGTGCTGCTTGGGATTGTAGAAGCTGTACTTGTCGTGCGTCACGACCTTGCCGTGTAGACCCACGGGCCCAGCGGCGAGTCGGCCTCGGCATACCAGATCTCGCCCAGCAAGGAAGTGCTGCCATACGACTCGACCGTGATCATCACCCAGCGGTTGCGATGGCCGTTCCAGTAGACAGACCCGCCGTGGGCCACCACGGTCTTGCCCGAGTCAATGTCGCGAAGGTTCAGCAGCGACTCGTCCGCAACGATCCGACGGGAACCGATCAGCTTGGTCTGCTGATCCTGCCGTACGAGCTGGGTGTTGATTTTCCAGCCGTAGTGAAGCCGCCCGTCGGGAGTTCGGTCGAACTGCTGCTGCGCCAGCCGAGTGCCCGGCACCAGGCACGTATAGGCCTCGCACGCGGCGGGCTCCTTGAGCAGATCGGGGTCGGCCCTGACGCGCAAAAGCGGAAACGGATTTGCATAATAAATATAGTTGATCCCACGTTCCTGGTACAAGAACGGATGCCCGTCGGGGTGCTCGCCGGAATACTTGGACGGATCGGGAAACTGGGCGACTTTCTCGAACCGAGCTGTCTTTGTATTGAACTCGGCGATCCCGCGCTCGTAGACCTCGAGCATCTTGCGGATCTTGGCGTAAAACGCAAACATCCGCTCGCGTCCCTGGCCGTCAGTCAGAACGGTCAGTCCCGAGAGCCACGTCGGCCCCTCGCCGGGCATCGGAGCGGTCGGCCGCGCGAAGCCCTTCTCGTCGACGAAGTATGTCAGGTCGACGCCCTGCTCGGGCTCGAGACCGCCCCGGCCCGGTAGCTCCGAGGTTGCGCCGGAACGTGGAAATTGCCCAGGGGATAATCGGGACGATTCGTATCGCCCCAGAACCAGTAGATCTTCCCCTGAAAGACCGCATTCAAGACGCTGTCCTGGCCGAAGACCTGCCCGTCGAGCAGCGGTTCGCGAATCGGCACTGCGTCGCCCGTCAGCACACTGTCGCGATAGATTCCCTCACCGGTAACCCGATACAGCCGGCGAGCAATGTTGAGCCGGCGGATGACCACCTGGGCTGAGCCCCCTTCGCTGATGAGAAAGGAGCGCACCCGATAGCCCAGGTCGTCTTTTTCGGCTTCGTAGCCGTGGCTGCGAATCGAGAAATGGACCTTCTGATTGAACAACCCCGGTTCGTCAAACGCCACAATCCCATTGCTGTCCGTGTAATAGCGTATCTGGTTGACGGTCTTGAGCTCGACCAAGGGCACGCCACGGCCAGTCCCCGCTTCGACGACCTGGATGCGAAACGGTCGCGGCCGGGGAGCAGGGCCTTGGTCCGACCCCCGGGCTCCGCGGTCAAGCGGCAGAGCAGCCAGGACGAGCACGGTTGCAACCGTCGTGAATACCGCTCGATCCATCATGATTCGATCTCTCCGTTTAGAAGTCCGAGCCCGATTGGATCTCGATCTCGCCCCGCTCAAGCAGCATCTGGTCGATCTCCGTGAGAAAGCGGCTGGGTGTCGTGAAGACCGTCGGACCGCGGCCGGCGTAGGCGATCGTCACGGGAAAAGTAAGCGTCAGCTCGTTCATCGCCCGCGTGATCGCCACGTAAAAGATCCGACGTTCTTCATCCTCGCCGCCGGGCTCTTCAAGCGATCGCCGGTGGGGAAAACTCTCCTCGATGAGCCGGGGAATGAACACGTGCAGCCATTCGAGTCCCTTCGCCTGGTGCACGGTGCTGAGAACAAGCACGTCGTTCGACTCATTGTCGGCGGCCGAGTCCATCCCGTAGACGTCGCCGGCCAGCAGCAGCTCGGCGATCAGCCGCTCGAGATTGTCGTACTTCGCGGCCAGGAGCGCGAACTGTTCGATATCGGCAATCCGGTTTTCGGGCCGCTCATACTTGAGCCGGACGGTCGCCGGATAGCCTCCTTTCAAGATCGCCCCGATCGCCGCAGCCGGATTGCGCTCCGGCCTGGTTGTCCGCAGGTGCCTGAGATCGGCGATGAACCCGGCGAGGAATCCTTTGCTCCTGGAAGGAGCCAGCGCCATCACCTCGGACGATTCGAGCGCCTCGAACGGCCGGCCACTCTGTGAAATCGCACCAAAGATCGCGGCGGCCGTCACGGCCCCGATGCCCGGAAGCAAAAGCAGCAATCGTCGCCACGAGGCTTCGTCACGCGCGTTGAGCACAATCCTCAAGTGGGCGAGCACGTCCTTTATGTGTGCCTGCTCGAAGAACCGCAAACCGCTGCGAACTGTGTACTTGATGCTGCGCGACAGCAACTCGCCCTGAAGCAGGATGCTGTCGTGATGGTTGCGATACAATACGGCCATCTGCCCGAGCTCGATGCCGCGTTCACGGCACTCAATGATCTGCTGACAGATCAGGGCTGATTCTTCGTACGCATCCTTCGTTGCGATGACCAGCGGCAGCAGGCCGTCAGGTCTGGCCGACTTGAGTTCCTTCGCAAAGCCCACCTCGTTGCAGGTAATCGAGGCTTGGTCAGCGCGACGATCTGCGGAGTCGAACGGTAATTCACGTTGAGCCGAAAGGTCCGCGCCCGGATGCCGCTCGGGAAAACGGAGGATGTTGGCATAGTCAGCCCCGCGGAAGCGATAGATCGACTGGGCGTCGTCTCCCACGGCCGTCAGATTGCCCGCTCCCGCCGCCGCGATGGCCTCGACGATCTCGATCTGAACTGCATTGGTGTCTTGCATCTCGTCGATCAAGATGTGACGAAACTGACGGGCCTGCACGGCCCGCTCTTCGGGAAACTCGCGAATCAAGCGGCCCCACTGGAGCAACAGGTCGTCATAATCCATCGAGTTTGCGTTGCGCTTTCCGCTCGGCGTAGGCCAAGGCGGCGGCCTCGATTTGCCCTTGCCACTCGAGCAATCCCGAGCTCTGTTCACCCATGATGTCGCGGAGGGGGCGGTTGACATTGGCGCTGAAGCTGATCATGTGATGAACGGCCGCCGGCTTTGGCGCAAGCTTGCTGCTTCCGCCGAAATCCGGCGTCATCCATTGCAAGGCGAATCAGGTCGAGCTGGTCTTCGCTGTCGAGGATCGTGAAATTCGATTCATAGCCCAGCAGACCGGCGGCGCGGCGGAGCACGCGGTTGCCGATGTGGTGAAACGTTCCGGACCAGACACGCGAAGCCTGCTCGCCGACCAGCGAATCCAGACGATTCACCATCTCTCGGGCCGCGCGCGGTGAAGGTGACGAGCATGATCGACCCGGGCGGAACGCCGGTTGCGATCAGGTGGGCGACCCGGTAGGTGATCACCCGTGTCTTGCCCGAGCCCGGCCCGGCCAGGATCAGGTTGTACCCGTCAGGGGCCATCGCCGCCGCGCCTGCGACTCGTTGAGCTCGCGCCCAGGTGCTGGCTCAACCGATCGTTCAGGGGAGACTTGAGAACAATCTTCCGCATGCAATCGTCCCAGCCGCGGAGCAATACAAGGACGCTCCGCTCCACGAATGAGGTTATATTGTACCAGGGGACGCGGGATTAACCGACCGCACATTCAGCGAGAACCGAGAGGATCGGGTTGGGATGGCCAAGAAAGCTGAAACGCCGCCGCAGACGGTTCCGGGCTATCGTTACCACTCGCCGAACGTTCCCCTCTCCGCCATTCGCCGTTACGCGAAAAGAATCGCGTCGAAGTTTGACCCGGATAAAATCATCCTCTTTGGTTCGTACGCATACGGCCAGCCTCATGAATGGAGCGATGTGGATCTCCTGGTGGTCATGCCGGCGTACGACGAGACGAATCAGGCGATCCGGATCATCAATACCCTCGAAGCTCCTTTCTCGCTCGACCTGATCGTTGGAAACCCGGAAACAATCGAACGCGATTGGCAGGACGGTGACTGGTTCCTGCGCGAAGTCCTGGCCAAGGGAAAGATCATACATGAAAAGGCTGACAGGCCTGTGGGTTCGCAAGGCAGAGGACGACTTGGCCAGCAGAGCCTGGCGCAGGGCAAACCCTCGCTGAATGATCTGATCTGTTTCCACTGCCAACAGTCCGCCGAGAAATACCTGAAGGCGCCTCGTGCAAGAATACGGCACAATGCCGCCGCGCACGCACAATTTGATGGATCTCTTGACGATACTCCTGTTGAATCTTGACGATACTCCTGTTGAATGATTCGTCGCTGATCGTTCTTCGACGTGTATTGAACTCGCTCAGTCGATACGCCGTTGAGTTCCGTTATCCTGGCAGGAGGTCGACGCGACGCAAAGCTCTCGTCGCCCTCCGCCACGCGGAAACCGTTCGCCTGGAGCTCCGAACTCGACTGCGCATTCGCATCTGATGGAGACTTGACGGTGTAAGATAGACGCCTGCTCGGTGTTGCTGAACGCGACAAGTCGCTACGATAGTCCCCCGAACGGAAACCCATCCTCAGGATCGTGACGAAAAGGGATTGGCATGACCGACGTCGAGACTCAACCTGCACTCCAAATCATCGCCCAGCCCAGTGTGTTTCTCCTCGGCCGCCAAGAGGTGAACGAGGAGGCGCTCGCCAGGTTTCTGAGAGACCATGACGTCAAGCACTGGACGACCGACACCGAGGCTGCCGGTGAAAAGCTCATCGAAACGGCCGGGCGCGTCTGTTACATGTCGTTTCAGCGCCCGCGGCCGGGCGGCAACAAAGCCTATATCAGCCATCTGCTCGAGGTCGGGCACGGCTCGGTGCTCGAGCACGCCGTTTACAACCTGCTCATCACCGGCGTGAGCCGAAGCCTGACCCATGAGCTCGTCCGCCATCGGGCGGGCTTTGGCTTTTCGCAGTTGAGCCAGCGATTTGTCGACGAGTCGAAATGCTCGTTCGTCGAGCCTGAGGTCATCGCCGGCGACCCCGAGCTGCACCAGCTATGGCTCGAGTCGGTACGAGCCAGCCAGGTTGCGTACCGCGTACTGGCTGACCGGCTGACCGAGAAATTCAAGGACCTGGACGACCGAACGCTCCGGCGGAAGAAAGCTCGAGAGGCCGCGCGGAGCGTGCTGCCGAATGCAACCGAAACCAAGATTTTCGTCACGGCCAACGCCCGCGCCCTTCGCCATTTCATCGAGATGCGAGGTGACGCGGCAGCCGACGTCGAGATCCGCCGCCTCGCCATCGCGGTTTGCAAACTGATGCAGCACGAAGTCCCTAACCTCTTCGGTGATTACACCCTGATCGACCTCCCCGATGGTGGACAGGCTGTTACTACCGAGTTCCGCAAGGTCTAAGGGCCCGGTTTTTGCGTGCCACGGACTCTCGCTCTCGGCGGGTTCGACTTGCCGATCATTGGGTAATCGGGTTACGCTAAACTCACCCGACTGTAAGAAGCGAATATCAGGTCGACCGAGAATCTCTCCCATCTCCGAGCCGGCTCGTCAAAGGGGAGCGCGACCCCATGTCCGAATTCGAGATCGAGATCGAGGACCCCGATCAGCCGAAACCCTTGCGAATCCCGTCAAATCCGAATTCGAGATCGAGATCGAGGACCCCGATCAGCCGAAACCCTTGCGCAATCCCGTCAAATCCGATTTCGAGATTGAGATCGAGGACCCCGATCAGCCGAATCCCTCGGGAAATGCGGTCAAGTCCGAGATTGAGATCGAGGACCCCGATCAGCCGAAACCCTCGCGCAGTCCCGTCAAACCGCTGCCCCGTCTCTGGAAGTCGGAATCAGACGAGCCGGAGGACGCGAGCTCGGCACGAGCCCCGGGTCAGTCTGCCAAGAGCTCATCGAAGGGAAATGACGCCGCTCCATCCAAGTCTGCGAGCAAGCCTGCGGGCTCGGCGGCCAAGTCCAGAAAGCAAAAGGCGAAGGAATCCGCTCCAGTCGGCGATCAATCGGACAAGAAAAAAGTGTTGGTCGAAGAGACCCCGACCTTCGACACTTATGAGGCGCGCCGCCGAGCCCGGATCTTGGTCGGCGGATTATCGGCGACGTGCGTGGTCCTCGTCTGCTGGATTGGCTACCGCACGTTCCTGTATGACCCCAGCCCGATCGACGTTCCCGTCGACGACGCCACCCTCGCACAACAGGGCGGGCCCGAGCCACAGGGTTCCAAAGACGGCGAGGCGCGGTTCCTGTTCAACCGCGCTCAAGAGCTCGACAAGAGCGGGCATCGCGATCAGGCGATCGCGATGTTGAAGAAAGTCGCCACGGTTTACAAAGAAACAAAGGCGGCCGGCGAGGCCAAGGCCGCGCTTGATCGCGCAAAGAAGGACTTGCCGCTAACCGGGCCGATCGTCGTCGCCGAAGCCGAGAAGCCCGCTCCAGCGCCGAGCCGGCCGCCACCGCAAGCAGTCGTTGACGCGGCGCCCAATGAAGTCCTGGCCACCAAGGGTCAAGCCGCGCTCGTGTTACCGGCCAACCCCGCGGAAATCGTCGTGGTGCCGCCGTCCGCCAGAAACACAACCAGCCCGAGCCGCAGCGCAATCGCCGCCAGGCCTCTGCCCAAGGGGTTTCAGGCCAATGTTGAGGTCGGAGTCCACGAATCGGGTTGGCCGCTGATGATCGTCGGCGACCGCGACGGCGCCCACATGGTCCTGGTTCCGGGCGGCACATTTATGATGGGCAACAACGACGGACAATCGTCGGAGAAACCGGCTCACGAAGTCCGGCTCTCGACCTATTACATCGACCAGCATGAGGTGACGAACCACCAGTTCCGAGTTTTCCTCGGCGAGGCGCATATCATGGTCAACCCACCGCCGGAAAGTGGCTGGCCGACCAGAAAGCCCGAGAGGAGCCCGAGACACTCCCCGTCGGACACGTCAACTTTCACGACGCCAATGCCTATGCTGGCTGGGCCGGCAAGCAACTTCCCACCGAGGCGCAATGGGAGATGGCCGCGCGATCGACCGAGGCACGGCGTTTTCCCTGGGGCAACGACCCGGCCAAATGGTCCCGTCCCAGAACGGTCCGCCAGATCGATAAGGTGATGTCATTTCCGGAAGACGTGTCATTCTACGGCGCCTTCGACATGGCGGGAAATGTGCAAGAGTGGACCAAGGACTGGTACGACTCGAAGTATTTCCAGCAAGTCGCCAAGACCACGGTTGAAAATCCAACCGGCCCCAGCACCGACCCCGCTCGAGAGAGCTGCCTGTCGTCGTCAAGGGCGGGTCAAAGACCTGGACCCTCTCCTACCGCGAAGGCGTCCCCTACGACAAACGTCTGTCCTATATCGGCTTCAGGTGCGTCCTTTCCGTCGAGGGCCCCACCGGCGCCCCGCCCTCCGGTGCAGGAACCCCTCAGCCGCCGGGCACCGTGCCTGGAAATACTCAGGGTCGTTCGAGCGTTCCCTTCTAGCTTTGCACCGAGAACCACCGCAGTGTGCCGCTCAATGCTCTCGGCGTAGCCGATCGCCGGTCGCCATCCCAGCCGCGTGCGAGCTTTCTCGGTGCTGTATTCGAGATCACGGCCCAGGAGCCATGCCCCATAACGGGTGACCCGGGGCGGCCGCGTGCGAAACAGCAACCGATCCCGTACCTCGAGCACGAAGCCCCCCGCAAAGGCGAGCGGGTACGGGACGTGCCGGCTCACACGCGGAACTTGCAGCGCATCGGCGAACAAATCGAGGAACTCTCGCTGGCTGATCGCGCCCTGGCTGGTGATGTTGTAGGCCTCACCCCGTGAGCCGGCGTCGGCGCGGCAAGGATCGCCGCATCGGCGACAACCCCGGCGTAGACGGCACTCAAGGGATTGTCGCCTTTACCGACGATCATCATCCGTCCCCGGCGAAATTCTCGGATCAACCGGGGGGCCGTGGTGCGATCGCGCTCGCCGAAGAGCCAGCTCGGGCGGATGACGGTCAAGGGCAGGCCCTCTCTCTCGGCCATCCGCCAGAGCAATCGCTCGCACTCGACCTTGCTGCTCGTATAGTAGTCGAGAATCCACACGTTCTCGCCGAGTGGCGCTGTTTCATCAATCGGTGCTTGCCCCTCGGCCGGATGACCATACGCGCTGGTCGAGCTGATATGAAGGAAGCGGCACCGCCGGCGCGAACGGCTGCCCGCGCCAGCGTCTCCGTCGCGTCCAGGCAGCCGGTTTGAAACTCGTGCCACCTTCCCCAATCGCCGACCTTCGCAGCGCAGTGGAAGATGAGCTCCACGCCGGCGAGGGCCCTCGCGCAGGCCGCAGGGTCGGTCAGGTCGCCGCGTACGATTTCGACTCCCAGGGCGTCGAGGAAGTCGGTCCGGCTCCCCGGGCGAACCAGTGCCCGGACATGATCGCCCAGGGCGGTGAGACGCTCGGCCAGGTGACTTCCGAGCAGACCGGTCGCCCCGGTGATCAGAACGCGGCTGCCGAGCACGGCCGAGCGGGTCGTCTCTGCGGCTGGCTGATCCATTCTGCGGCCCTGCCTTGCCTCGATGCTTCGGAAACCGTCTCATCGTGCGGGCGCTCGATTCGATCGTCAAGGTGAATCGGAGCAACGCGAATTGCGCTCTCGACTTTCTCTGCTGATGAAGGAGTCAGAACACCCGGCGAACAAACCCGGTCGGTCCGGCTCAGCTCGATCTCAAGGACACGGCGGCGAGATCCTTGGCTTGCCGCGTCCTTGGCCGATTCGTTCATCCAGTGTAAACTGACGCGCAAACCCTTAGAGGAGTACGATCATGGCGACGCAAGCGAAGCGTGTGCCCCTTGACGGAAGCCATCGTCTCACCGTTCGGGGCTCGCGGAAGCGGGGAGCCGTGCATCCCGACCAGCACATCGAGGTGACGATTCGGCTTCGCCCTCGCGCGGGAATTTCCGCGAAGGTTCGCTCCGAAGCGACGAACCCGCTCTCCCACAAGAGCCGCCGCTACCTCTCCCGCGAAGAGTTCACGGTAAATCACGGCGCATCTGCTGAAGATATCGCTAAAGTCGCGGAATTCGCCCAGGCCAATGACCTGGCGGTCGTGCAATCGAGCGCGGCCCGGCGTAGCGTGTGGCTGGCCGGCACCGTCGAGCAGATGAGCAACGCCTTCGGCGTCGAGCTCGTCGAATTCGACCATCCCGACGGCGGAACTTATCGCGGACGGTCCGGACCGGTCATGATCCCCGACGATCTTGAAGGAATTGTCGTGGGCGTCTTCGGTCTGGACAACCGCCCTCAAGCCAAACCTCACTTCCGCGTTCGCCGGCCCCGGGCGGCGAATCTCGCCGCCGCCGCCGCCGCGGCCGGTAGCCCGCAGTTCACACCGATCGAGCTCGCCAAGCTGTATGACTTTCCCGCCAATCTGGACGGAACAGGAGAGTGTATCGCCATCATCGAGCTCGGCGGCGGCTTCACGACGTCGGACCTCGATACGTACTTCTCATCGCTGGGCGTGGCTCCGGCTCCCACCGTCACGACTGTCTCGATCGACCATGCAAGCAACACTCCGGCCGGAAGCGCGGACGGCCCCGACGGCGAGGTGATGCTCGACATCGAAGTCGCCGGCGCCGTCGCTCCCAGAGCCAAGATCGTCGTCTACTTCGCCCCCAACACGTCGCAGGGTTTCCTGGACTCAATCACCCACGCTGTCCACGATACCGTGAACAAACCATCGGTCATCTCGATCAGTTGGGGCGGGCCGGAATCGGGCTGGACCGCGCAGGCAATCCAGCAGTTCAATCAGGCGTTCCAGGCTGCCGCTGCCCTCGGGATCACCGTTTGTGTCGCGGCGGGAGACAATGGTTCAAGCGACGGCGTCGACGACGGGCAATCTCACGTCGACTTCCCGGCGTCGAGCCCAAACGTACTCGCGTGTGGCGGCACCAGGTTAAACGCCACCACGACGGCAATCATCAGCGAGGTCGTCTGGAACGAGCCCGGCGGCGGCGCCACGGGTGGTGGAATCAGCGATTCCTTCCCGCTGCCGGACTACCAGGAGACCGCCGGCGTTCCACCTTCGGCGAATTCGAGCAAGAACGCCGGTAGAGGCGTGCCTGATGTGGCTGCCGACGCCGACCCCGCCACCGGCTACTCGGTGCGCGTCGACGGCCAAGACACGGTGATCGGTGGAACGAGCGCCGTCGCTCCCTTGTGGGCGGGCCTCGTCGCTTGCTTGAACCAAGGGCTGGGTAAGTCCACCGGCTTTCTCAATCCCACACTCTACGGGTTGACGTCCCAGAGCGGCGTCTTCCGAGACGTCACCAGCGGAAACAACGGCGCTACTCGGCCGGGCCCGGCTGGGATGCCTGCACCGGGCTCGGAGTGGTTGACGGAAAGAAGCTCTTGACCGCGCTCTCTTCTTGATCAAACGTAGCAGGCACACTCCGTCTGCCGTGGCATTCTGCCGTAGCAGGCACATTCCGTGTGCCGTGGCGCTCCGCCACGGAGTGAGCGAGCTACCAGTCGCCGCTCCCGCTTGCCCTAAAGCTGGAAGTTGAAGATCTTGTTCCACCAGCGCACCAGCCACCAGGCGATCGTGTATCGACCGCCGTTGATCTTGGCCGCCCCGCGCAGGCCGGGCTCGAGCTTCAAATCCGGGTTGTCGATGGGAATGATCACCTCGTAGACGGCCGTCAGCGGCTTGGCGGATCCGGTCTTGGGGTCGGGCTTGGAGGCGACTTCGCCGTTGGCCAGGTTGGAAAGCTCGGTCGGGACCTCGTCGCTGCTTCGTTTGGCGATCTCGGACACGCGGCTCTTGAACGTTGTCTCGGCCCGGCCGTTGATCTTGATCCAGGCGATCGCGCCGGGCTTGAGCAGGAGGATGTCCGACTGGTCGACGATCAGATGGGCTTCCAGCTTATAAGGGTCGCCGACCTCGCAGAACGGCTTGCCCGGCTTGATCCATTGCCCGACCGTTTCCTGGTGAGGCGAACCGACAACCCGGCCGTCCCGATTGGCGATCAGCGTCAACTTGCCGAGCTGGTCTGACACCTTCGCCATCGAGACTTCCATCTTGGCGGCGAACTCCTCTTGCTGCCTGGATTGAGCGCGATGCTCGCGCTCAGCGCTCGTGCGATACCACAGCCCCTTGTGCCAGGCGATGTCGTGGTCCTGCTGGCGTTCTTCGAATTCCCTTTCCTTGGACGGGTTGGAAAGCTTGGCGATCACGGTGTCTTTCTTGATCCAATCGCCGTCCTTGACGTTCAGCTCGACGAGTTGTCCCTCGACCTCGGTATAGACTTCCTCGGGCTTCGCCAGTTTGAGCACCAGCGTTCCGTCAATTCGTAACGGCGTCGGGATCAGCAGGATCCCGCAGACGATCGCGATCGCCGCCGCCGCGTAGGCGGCCGCACGTGCCTTTTTCACTTTGCGCATCCTCCCGGGAGTGCGAAGGAACTTGCCGATCTGATAAACCGGCATTCCCAACAGGGGTACGAGTGCACCGGTTGCAAGAAGGTAGCTGACCGATTCGAGCTTGTACGGCTTGAGGACCTGCGAAAGGAACCACAGGATCGCGAAGGTAACGAACCAGCGATAGATGTAACTGGCCACCGAGTACGTGACGAACAGCCACCTCCGCGACTTCGGCATGTAGCTCTGGACGGGAATTTCCAGGCCGAGCACCTTTTCCTGAATCAAATAGGCAAAGAACTGAGTGCTCTTGATTCGCAGGTTGGGAATCTCGAGCCAGTCAGCCATCACGTAGTAGCCGTCGTACCGGAGCAGGGGATTGGCATTGAACATGATGGTATTCACCGAGCAGATGAACATCGTCGCCATGGCGAGGCTGTTCAAGAGCCCGGGGTGCTGTACCACCAGACGAAGGTCGCGACGCTGGCGAGGAAGCACTCGACGTAGATACCGGCCGCCGAAATCCAGATTCGCTTCCACTTGTTCGGCAAAAGCCAGCTATCGGTGACATCGCAGTAGAGTGCGGGTGTGAGCACCAGGAACAGGATCCCCATCTCGTGGACCTCGCCCCCGTAATGCTTGGCGGTCAGACCGTGGCCGAACTCGTGAATGATCTTCACGACGGCCAGGCAGACCCAGAAGCTCATGATGGTCCACCAGTTGAAGAAGCTCTGGAAATCCGGCAGCTTGTCGTAGAACGTCTTCCATTGGCTGACAACCAGGCAGACGGCCAGCACCATGGAGCACGTGCTGAGCGTGACGAACGTCCGCGTGAAAATCCAGCGGAAGTACGGGTACATCTTGGTCAGCAGTCGTTCCGGATCGATGATCGGAATCTTGATGAACAGGATGTTGGCCAGGAAGGCCCAGACCTTCCGCCAGCGGTTCTTCTTGCGGCGGCGAATCAAGACCTTCGCCTGCTCGCCGCTGTCGATATGAATGATCCCCGCCTCGTGAAGCTGCGCCACGAACCGCGTAAGGTCCTCGATCGAGATCGTCTGGGGGCGGTACTTTCGCTCGAAGGCTTTCTTTACCTCCTGCAACGTCTGCTTGCCGTCGAACTGCTCGAGAAGGTAGTACTCCTCGATCTTGAAGCGAAAGTACTTGAGCGCCAGGGGGTCCTTGACGACGTAGTGGGTCATCCCCTCGTAGAACTGGGGCTGCACGACGAGGTCCGGTCGGAGCTTGACCACCAGGTGTTCGGCGGCCTGCCCGAAGGGGAGCGAGGGGGCCAGGGTGGGAGCAGCACTCATGGATCAACAACCCTATTTGAACGGAACCTGTTGGCGGGGCGAGATCGAAGGCCGGGGGGCTCGCGCTCGCGCCCCTGGTTCGCCGTGATCATTGCGGTGCGGCCGTCCGGGTCGCGCCGCGGCATCCGGTGTAGCGGCCGCAACGTCCTGCGTGAGGTAGATCGTCATCTGGACCATGAGGCCCGGACGCAGGTCGCCCGGGTTCTCGAATTCCGCCCGGATCCGCACGGCCGTCTCGGCCACGGGCTGGATCTGCGGGTCGACGAACATGATCTTGCCGCGGAATCGTTTCTTCTCGATCGGCAGCGGCTCTCCGCGTCCCGACCGCAGGCGGGGCTGGATCTCGACAATCTGCCCGACCTTCACGCGGTAAGCGTAGTCCAGCGGCACGTACGCTTCAGCGGCCAATCGGCTCAAGTCGCCCAGTTCGATGACCGCTTCGTTGGCCCGGACGCTTTCGCCCGGCTGCTTCTTCCGGCTCAGCACGATTCCCTTGAAGGGTGCAATGATCGTGTGCTCATCGAGGGTGTGCTTTGCCAGATTGAGCTCGGCCTCGGCAATGCCGCGGTTTTCCTGCGCTTCCTTGATCTGCGCTTCCGCGACTTTCAAGTCACCCTCGGCCTTGGCCACGTCTTCGGCCGAGACCATTCCCGGCTGTCGGTCGTTCAGCCGCGTGTTTCGAGCGACGACCGAGATGGCGACTTCTTTTTGAGCTCGCGCCTTTTCTTCAGGCGCGATGGCCTTGGCTTGAAGCTGGTTCTTCGTGACTGTCAGCTCGGCGATTTCGTGATGCAAGATACCGATGACCCCGTTCTTCTCGACGGGCATGCCGATCTGAAGCTCCATTTTCTCGATCACGCCCTCGCGCAACGCGGCGACGCTCGATTTTTCGATCCAGTCGATTCTCGCCAGCTCTTCGAGAACCACGGCCTGCGAACCGCCATCAACCGGGCGCTGGCCGTTTCCGCCGGATTGAGCCAATGCAACGGCGCCGAACAACACCAGGCAGCCGGCGGCCAGGGCGGCGATCGATTTGGGGAAAATCATCGTGGTAACGAGCCTCCTCGCCTCCAGGTTTTTGCCAGGCCGCGCCCGGCTTCTTGATCGAAACAATATCTAAATCCAGCCGTCCGGGTGAAAATCGCCAGGAGCTCAGTTCAGGAACGGCCAGCGGAACATGACAGACTCGTAGAAGACCTGGATCGGCTTGCGAAGCAGGTAATAAGCCAGGTTGGTCCGGCCGCAATCGACCCTCGCCCGGACCTCAGCACCGGGACGCATCTCCTTGATCTGTTGCGGGCCAGGTAATCTTGCCGGATGGCCTCGCTGAAGCCGACCGTCACCTTGACGATGTGCCGGTTCTTGTATTGCTCGGATTCGGCCATCGTCTCGGCGCTGGGGGCGATCCCGGACACGTAGCCTTGTAACGATGCTCGGGGTCGGTCATCGTGACGAAGTACGCCGGCAGCGTATCGCCCGCCTTCTTCCGGCCTGACGCGATGTCCGCCTGAAGTTGGCTCTTGGCGGCCAGTACCGGCCCCATATCGTCGTCGGGAACCTCGACCTCCAGGATCCATTCACCATCGGTCGCGGCGATCTGGAGCAGCTCGGTGCCGATCTCGACCGGACGACCCATCAAGTTCTTCTTGGCCTCCCACGTGGTGATGATCCCGTCCTGCGGCGAGCGGATGTTCATCGACTCGAGCTGCTCCTCGACGATCTCGATCCGCTCCTTGGCGCTCTTGGCCGTGATCCTGGCCTCGGCCCGCTGTGCCTGGATCTGCAGATATCCTGCGAATCCTGCCCCGGACGCATCGCTTCTCGGCCTGCGGCTCAGCTAGGCGAACTGGCTCTCGGCTTTTTGCCTGTCGGCGATCAACCCGCTGAGCTCCTTCTGCAGGTCCTGGCTGTCGAGCTTGACGACGATGTCTCCCTTGTTGCACCCGCTCATCGTGGTCCACGGGCACCGCGGCCACGATCCCGGCGACCGGCGCGTAGATCTTGCGCCGCTCCTCGGGCAGCAACGAGCCGTGGCCCTCGATCGTGAGCGTGCAAGGGACGAACGCCATGACAGCACAAAGACCAGAATGGCCCCGACCACCGCGGCGATCTTGGCAAGCGTCCGGCCGCGGAACATCCGCCAGGGCGAGCCCATCGCTTTCAGCACGGGCTTCAAGAAGATCTTGTGATGCTCTTGCGAATTCCAGAGCGCCGTCGAGGCATGCCGGGAAACCACCTCCGTGCGGGCGTGCATATCGGTAGGTGCCAGCTCGTCGCCGATCTGCTCGGCGACCAGGCAGCCGAAGGGGACCTTTTCCTTGCTCTGGTCGCCTCGGCTCGGTCTCCGGCTTGTGCAGAAGCGTGATCACCACGACTTTCGAACCCGATTCGTCGACGTACATCTCCAGTGCGTCGCGGATGTCAGGAGCAAACCCGTCGGTATTGCCGGTGTAGACCAGGTCCTCTCCCGATCGGATCACGACCTTGCAAAGCCTGGTCAGCTCGCGCACCAGGTTGGATCGCTGCTCGACGACTTCCTGCCCGCTCACCGCCTC
The DNA here is from genome assembly GCA_963712675.1 of uncultured Solirubrobacteraceae bacterium. GTDB lineage: Bacteria > Actinomycetota > Thermoleophilia > Solirubrobacterales > Solirubrobacteraceae > Palsa-465. The sequence continues at coordinate 48,153 of CAVQJF010000001.1, read as the reverse complement.
GACCATCGTCCTGCCGGCAATCTTGAGCGAGACCGAAAGCCGGTCGCAGCCGACCAGACGCTTGCCGTCGTTGACGACCGCGTACGCAGTCTCTTTGAGATCGAGCGATCCGTGGATCTGGTGCGTGAACCCCTCAAGCTGGTTCCACAGCCGCTGCTGCGACATCATCTGCCGCATCTGGCGGTTCTTCAGATAGGTTGCCGCCAGGTCGCAGAGGTCGCTGACGAACCGGAGCGTGCTCTTCTGCTGCGCCGCCCGCCGGGTGGGATCCATCAAGATCTCGAGCAGGCCCACGACCTGCTTGTCCACCATGAGCGGGGCGATGATCAGAACGAAGTTGGTGGGATTGAATGCCTGCGGAACGCCTTCGATCACGGCGCTCGGCGGAATGTTCTGGGCCTGCGACGCCTGGAGCATGCAGCCCAGAAGGGCGTCGTGCGGGGCGGTCTTGACCCGGCCGTCCATCATCCCGGTTATGGCAAATTCGACCTGATACTGAAGCCTGAGCCCGCCACGGCCGTCCATCATCCAGAACGCACCGCCGCTCGCGGCCACCGCCGCGACCGCCCGGTTCAGAAACTCAACGTAAAACTCGTTCGGCTGAATGTCCGATTCCGCCAGGTCGGCGATCTCAGCCACCAGCTTCCGGATCTGATTCTTCGTCTGCTCGAGCAAACCAGGATCGATAACTTCTTCCGTCATGGTGGTACCAGTGGATTGTCGCCTGGGTCCGTGGTCGCCTCGCCCCGCCAAGCCTTCTCAAGCCTGGCCTTCTTCCGGCGACCAGCAGCGGACCGGAACCGTAAACACGCGCCACCCGCTACGCAAACACAACGGGACGCCCCGATCAGAAGACTTCCTGACCATTTTTTTGGCCGAAATAGATGACGCCGCGTCGCTTAGCGCCTGACCCCACATGGCAGTTTCAAAGCACCTGCCCCTGCGTCAGCTCCAGTCAATGAGGGCATCCATCGATTGCTATCGGCCACAACATGTTATCTAAACAGATGTTGTGTGAAACCAACGACAGCGCAGCGCGCACATTCTCACGCACCCACGGCGCAATGCGTGCCGTTCCGAGCGGTGGGAGGTGTGTGAGGGTCAGGTACCGCGTGACCGCACGCGTTGCCGGTCGCCCCGACGGCTCCGAACCCGTCAAACTCGGCCCGGTCGTCAGTTCAGCTCACGCCTGGGGTGTGAAGCCGAGCACGACGTCAAACTTGGCAGCAAGCTCGCCGATGCGGGATTCGCGGATCGGCGCGAAATCGACGGTGACCGCCTCGCGAGCCTTGGTGTCGCGGATACTCTTGTAGATGAAGTCCTTCTCGTTCTGCGGTTCACCCTTGACGTAGCACTGGGTTGTCAAAAGCTCTTTGCCCGACTTGCGGATCTTGAAGTGAATGTGCCGCGTGCGGCCGGTATACGGCACGGGCTTGATGGTCCGGAAGTAGTATTCACCCGTAGACCCGGTCAGGAAGCGGCCGAACCCTTGGAAGTGTTCATCGTGTTTGGCGCGTTGAGGGTCTTTACTGTGGATGTACGCCCCTTTGTTGTCGACTTGCCAGATCTCGACGAGCGCATTCCGAATTGGATCGCCCTTCGTATCGAGGATCCGGCCCGTCAGGTGCGTCACCTCTCCGACGGCCGGAGTGATATTGTCGTTGATGATGAGCAGGTCGTTGTCCGTGTCGAGCGGCAGCTTGTCCGGGTAAAAGGGCCCCTCGGTCTGCTTCGGTGTGCGGACCAGCTCGTCGGCGAACACCCCGCGCGTCGCGAAGGCGGCTGCCCCGAGGCTGAGTGTGCTCAAGAACGCACGGCGGTGTTCACGCGCGAAAATTCGGCCCATTTGACCCGCCCTCGTCAATTGAAGGAAAGAATGGCCTGGTGCGCTGCACGCGAGCCGAGGCCTTGACGAACGACCGATTCCACCAGCTTATTGAAGTTGCTTCACGGCAGTCCAGTCTGGACCGACCCCGACAGCAACACCGCGACATAAACATGTGTGAATGCAGACCAAGTCGCCACTGAGTTGCACCCGCTGGGCTTCGCCACGACTTACGCCCAAGAATTAAGTTTGGTGTCCCCCGGGTAAAGCTTCGCCCAACGGGTTTCAGGACAGCACACGTTTCGGGAGGTAGCGTCAACAATGCCGTAGCTCTTAGACTGATTTGGCAAATCACGTTGATGTCGCCCGGAACGGAACATCCTTTCTGCCGCGGGAAGAATTGGTGGCATGGCCGAACCCAACGCACAGACGACTGTGCTGGTCCAGTTGCTTGAACGCATGAAACACGGCGATCGGCAGGCTCGTGATGAGTTGATCCGCGCCTTCCGAGCTAAAGGCCAGCTCGACACGACGTTCGGGTCATTGGGCACCGTGACGATTCCCGGCGCCGCAACCGCCGTCTCCAACGGGAATTTAATCGGCGATGTGGCTGTCGAGCCCGATCGCAAGATCGTGGATTATGGAGGGCAGGACAGGACAGGCATCGTAATGCGGGCTTAAGAGCAGCCGGCTGTGGACCGCGACAGCCGGCTCGAGACACCAGCCGAGGTTTTTGTAGCCCGCCCCTGTTGCGGTCGGGCTCGAAGCGCTGAAGGATGGAGGAGTTGATGACTATCAGTGACAACGGACGACTGTCCGCAACCCGTTTACAACTGCCATGCACGAATACGACAAGTGCGGAAAGTACCAGATCCAGCACTACGGAGACTCGATTCTTCGCATGGCGCGTGTGCGGGCCATTTCATCGTGGAAGCCGGTGCAGGCCGAGCTCGTCCAGCACCGGCGGCTTCCCGATGGGCTGATCGAGGTGCTGCACCTAGGCGAAGACCAGCTCGACACGTATCTGCTGGAAATTGCCACTTACCCCGAAGCACGTGTCGCGACTCAGGTAATGGACGGCATCGCGCTCTCCTGGCTGGGGCGGCAGGTACTTCCGGAGGTCGTGGTCCTATTCCTCTACCCCAAGGGAAGTGTCCTGCCGGTGGAAACCATCAAGTTGAAGAGCCGCCAGGGCTGTACGACGTGGGACGCGTCATGGCGCATCGTCAAGCTGTGGGAAGTGCCGGCGGGCGACCTACTGGCGACCGGCGATATCGGTGTGGTTCCGTGGGTGCCGCTGGCGCAGTTCGATGGACCACCTGAGCCGATCATCCACGAATGCCGGGCTCGCATCGACAAAGTCGGCTCGCGCGTCGAGAGGGAAAATCTGCTCGCAGTGACGCAATTCCTGGCTCGCTTGCGGTATAATGAGGAGGCGTTGTTCGAGATCCTGGGAGGGCGAAAAGCCATGATCGAGTCGCCGCTGCTTCAAGAGCTCAAGAAAGAATGGACCGAAGAGGGGAAGCGCGAAGGGAAGCGGAAGGGAAGCGCGAAGGGAAGCGCGAAGGGAAGCGCGAAGGGAAGCGCGAAGGGAAGCGCGAAGGGGAAATCGAATCCCTCATGACGTTCTTGATACGGCGGTTTGGCACCCAAGCTGAAGCGCTCCAGACAGAGATCATGGCGATCGCAGATGATGCGCGGTTGAAGGACTTGATCGAGCATGCCGCCACGTGCCGGAGCCTGGCGGCGTTTCGCAAGAAGCTCTCGCCTTGATGGGCTTGTCGGCTCGGCGGAGATTCTCTCGGAGAACTCTCAGGCTTGATGGCCAAACTAGCTGCGTCCAGGTTTCCGTCCCATGAAGTCAATCACCGCAACGAATTATCAGAAAGACAAGCTTTATCCCGCGGTCGCGCGGGCCGTTGCGGAAATCCTCGAAACGACGAACATGGTCGCTCCGGTCGAGTTGCTGCTGCGCTTGCAACGGATCACGAAAGCCCAGTGCGAGGATTGGCGGTTCGGACGCATCCCCTATCTGGAGCGCGTCTGCGTTGGGAACCTCTCCAAGCTCTCCGTCATCCTGCGGCTTCTTGACTGCCACGCCCGAACGATCGGCTTGAAGCCGTCGCAAACCGTCTATCACAAATGGGGCCGTGGTGGGAAACATATCATACTGCGTTTTTCCAAGAGCGGTGCACCGGCTCTGGAGGCGGCGTACGCCCGGCACTACGTGGCGACGGACCGGCTGAAGAGCGGCGACCGCGAACAAGCCTGTGGCGAGCATTCTCGAGTCGAAAGTGGTCAAGGACCCTAGCGACGCCTAACCGTTTGGCAAAAGGCTTTACATATTCCTAGGTAGCGTAAACGATGCCGCATCTCTTAGACTCATCTGGCGAATCGCCTTGAAGTCGCCCGGAACATCCTTTCTACCGCGGCAAGATTGGTGGCATGGCCGAAAGGGGGAGGACCGTCCCAGGAACATGACCGAGCGACTCGACCTGGCGCAAATGTGCATGGACAAAAAGCTCAAAGTCGCAGCTCTCAGGTTCTGGACCGCGGCGCTCGAGGAAGTTCCGAAGCTTGGCGACAACCGCAAAGCGCTGCACCGATACAATGCCGCATGCGCGGCTCTGTTGGTCGCGTCCGGCCAAACCAAGGACGCCACCCCACTCGACGAGCGGGCCAGGGCCGATCTCCGCCGCCGCGCCCTCGCATGGCTTCGTGCTGAGGTTGCACCCTGGACCGCCGTCTTTGAATCCGGCTCGCAGCCGGAACGGGCAACGGCCCTTTCGGTCATCCGGTGGTGGACGCGTGATGTCGACCTGACTTCGATCCCCGAGGCCGACGCCCTGGCGAAGCTGCCCGAAGCAGAGCGAAAGGATTGGGAGTCCTTCTGGAATGAATACGATGCGCTGATGCGCAAGGGCGGCGAATCCAAGCCCCGGTGAATTCGGGCGAGGCTGAGTGTCGGGATTCCCGACCGGACGCAGCGAGCCCTTGCCGATCGAGGACGCGGTATATACCATATGATAGATACCACCAAATCGCGGAGGTCGGTCATGGCGGTTGCCAAAGTGTTCCGGACGGGTCGCAGCCAGGCGATCCGGCTACCGAAAGAGTTTCGCGTCGAGACGGACACGGTCCACCTCAAGCGCACGAGCGAAGGGTTTCTCGTGATCACCAGAGACCCCTGGGAGATCTTCTTCGAAGGCGTCCAGAAACTTTCCGACGAGTTCTTGAGCCGCGAGCGTGTCCAACCTGAGTTGGAATCACGGGACTGATCGCCGTGCTCTACATGCTGGACACGGACATGATCATCTTCATGCTGCGCGGACTCAAGGCGTCGGCGCGGCAGCGCGCCCGCCGCGAGAAGGCGCTGGCCCTGGTCGCGCGCTGCCGGGAGGCCCAGGCGAAGGGCGACGTGGTCGGTCTTTCGGCCATCACGGTATCGGAGCTGGAATTCGGCGCCCACAACAGCGGCGACTATGACACCGAAATCGTCGCCGTCCAAGAGATCTTGACGCCCTTTGAGGTGTACGATTACGACGGCGCGACCTGCCCTGCGCATTACGGCCGGATCCGGCACGAGTTGGAACGAGCCGGCCAGGCGATCGGCGCCATGGACTTGTTGATCGCCGCACATGCCCTCGCCCTGACCGCGACGCTGGTGACCAATAACCTCGCCCACTTCCAGCGGATCTCCGGCCTCTCGGTAACGCGCTGGCCCTGACATCATGCTCCGCCCTGCTACCAGGGAGCGTGGGAATCTCCTCTCACCATCGTGTCCGTGACCGGCGACCTGATCCAGGTGGCGGCATACGACGTCAACCCGCCGACAGGAGCGGATTCTTATTACGAACTGGATCGATACATCGCCCCGACACCCCAGTCCACCCCCACCCAGTTTGGGCCAACCCGCCGGACATCGTCGATGGCGCGGCGCTCGGCGCGACCCAGTTGGACGCCACGGCATCCTGGACTTCGAACGGGACCACCGTCGACGTGCCCGGGACTACGAAAGCCAGACAGGACGGCCGATGATTTTGGGTTTTCGATTTCGGATTGGGGGAGAGCGGGGTCGTCCGCTTGCCCCATTGGGGCGCCGGGCTGACGCTATCGGAAGTGAGCGGCGAAACGGATTGCGTCAGGCGCAAATATGAGTTCGATTATGACTTATGGGCGGTTGGCTTCGCCTTGCGAAAAATGGCGTCAGACGTAAACCCAGTGGCTGTAAGAGGCTGACGCCATGACGCTATTATCGAGGCACGATCGCGGGGCGGGGAGGTTCGGTTCGGGTGTAGCTGACCGCGAACTCCGACTGGCAAGGCGATATGATCTGGATGATCGTCCGGCGACGATTGCGTGTGCGAAGAGAGCGACCTGCCACTGACCTTCAGGCGCTGACTTCTTCATGACTCGAATCCTTGGCCTCGACTTCGGCTTGCGGCGGGTTGGAATTGCGGTTTCCGATCCGGGCCGGACCATGGCGTTTCCCGTGGAAATTTACGAGCCTCGCGGGACCGAGCCCGATGCGCTACTATCGCGAGCTTGCTCGCGAGAATGAGATCGATCGCATTGTCGTCGGCCTGCCGTTGCACACGAGCGGACGGGAAAGCGAACTGGCGCTGCGGGCTCGCAAGTTCGGCGAATGGCTGGCCTCGGTGCCTGGTTGTCCGGTCGTGTATTACGACGAACGCTACACGACGGTCGAAGCCGAGCGGAAGCTTGATCGACGCGGGCCTGACCCGAAAGCAACGCAACGCGCAGCGCGACAAGCTCGCCGCGCAGATCATGCTTCAAAGCTACCTGGACGCCGGCTGCCCGGACAAAGAAGCCGCGCCACTCGCCGTTGTCCGATCAGGATGGCAACCCGTCGTGAGCACCCTCATCATCGGCTGCGGTTATCTCGGCGGGCCGGGCGCTTTGCTCAGCCGCGCCGGAGATCGGGTTCATGGCACGGTTCGTTCCCAGTCTCGTGCGGATGAGATCGCCGGCCTGGGTATCGAACCGTTAATCGCCGATGTGCTCGATCCAGATTCGCTGCGTAGCTTGCCCGCCGCCGACCGCGTTTTCTATTGCGTGGGCTTCGACCGTTCTGCTGGAGCTTCGATGCGAGCGGTCTATGTTGACGGGCTCCTGAACGTCCTCGACGCTTTAGCGCTCGATGTCACGCGAATTGTTTACGCTAGCTCAACCGGTGTCTACGGCCAGACCGAAGGCGAGTGGGTCGATGAACAGACTCCGCCCTTGCCGCGCACCGAATCCGGCAAGGTCTGCCTCGAAGCCGAGGGACGTCTGCGCGACTGGATCGAAAAGCGTGACGGCGGTGCCGTTGCGGTGTTCCTACGGTTCGCGGGCCTGTACGGCCCGGGCCGGGTTGTACGTCGCACGCTCGTCGAACGGGGCGAGCCAATTCCGGGCAACCCGTCCAAGATCTTCAACCTGATCCACATCGAAGACGCCGCCAGGGCCGGCATGGCGGCGCTCTCGGTTGCTTCGCCCGACCCGCTTTATCTGGTCAGCGATGACCGGCCCGTCACCCGTCGCGAGTATTACTCTTTGCTAGCGACGCTCTTGAACGCACCGGCCGCCACGTTTGGATCATCTGAGGCCGGCGGCACGGATGAGGGTCGGGACGCAACGAGCAAGCGCGTGGCCAATCATCGAATGAAGGCCGGGCTCGGTATCGAGCTGATCTATCCGGACATCTCCACCGGCCTGCCGGCCGCCCTGCACGCAAGCCCTCGGTCGTGATCTCCGGCCGACGTCGGCTCGCTCAGGTTCCGAACCAGCAGTCCCACCCAGCCGGAGATCGCGATTCGCGCCGTGGGGATTGCCCGCGCGCCCACGCCGATGCGGCGCGGGCCCCGGTCAGATGAGCGACCCTATCGCGGCGGAACGATTTCTCTTCGCGTCAAGCACTCGCGCGATCAATCAACGGGCGCGGCTCGACGTAGCAGCGCATCGGGCCCTTCGAGGTCTCGAGCCGCGGGTCGGCGCCATAGGCGATGACCTGGTCACGCCGCAGCTCGGCGAGCTCCTTGTGGGTCGTGTAGACGACTGCCCGGCCCGTGGTATGAATACGCCACGTGAGCTCCTCGGCCTTGGGAAGGTCGTGCCGGAATAGTTTGATCAGCAATTCAATGACGTACGGGAACGTATGCTCTTCGTCGTTGAGGATGACGACGTTATAGGGCGGCAGACGACGTGTCTGTGGGTCGGTCGTGACTTCGGGTACGGCGACGGTCGCCGTTGCTGCTTGCTCACCGGCCATCTCGTCCAGTCTCCGGAGGCGATTGTACGAGTTCGGACTTCCTTCTAATCTATATCCTTGACTCGGGGAAGACAAAGTTAATTCCGACCGTTTCACACGACGAGGCAAGCCAGGGGGACTGATGGCCGAGATGAGTTCGGGTACGGCGCTCCGAGAGCTTCAGAAGGCGCAAGCCGGTATGAAGAAGGCGCGCGAGCTTCTGAAGCAGACGCGAGGGAACCCACGAGCTTCGGAGACAACGTTCGCCGCCGGCTGGGAAAGCTTGATGGGAGCCTACCGGCTGATCGCGGCAATTCCCGTCCCGGCCGTCGATGACGCAGTGCTCACCAAGCAACTCGCCGTCGGGCGCTATGCCACCGCGCTTCTGCGTCCGCTGCGCCGGCTCAAGCGTCAAGGCACGACCGGTTCCGTCGACATCGATGAACTAGACGATTTCGGCAACGACGACAGCGAGGATTGATCCGGCATGCGCGCCCGAAGAATCCCCGCCCGGTGGTCGACTTTCCCCAAACCGTGCCTGACCGGAGCTTGACGGCGGAAGATCCGCTGCCGACGATCGCAATTCGCGCGGCTGGGACTCATCAATTCGTTTATCGCAAAATGCTTGATGGACCAGTCGGGGCCGCAACTCCCAACCATGGCGACCTGGTGCGCGTGGTCGACCGCCACCGAGTGCACCTTGGCTACGCTCTATGGAATGGCCGCTCGCAGATCAGTCTGAGGTTCCTGTCGCGCCAGACCACGCCTCCCGGACCGGAATTCTGGAGCGGCCGCTTGAGCGACGCGGTCTCGCTGCGAACGAAGGTCCTCGATCTCGAGCGCGAGACCAACGCCTTTCGCGGTTCATGCCGAAGGGGACGGGCTCTCCGGTTTGATCGTCGACCGGTTCGACGACGTCCTGTCAGTCGAGATTTTCAGCCTGGGAATTTACCAGCGGATCGGCCCCATCCTTTCCCTCTGCGCCGAGATGCTCGGCACGAAGCACTTTCGGGTCGGCGTCGACGAGCGGGTCGCGCTGCAGGAAGACTTTTCGGGCCGCCCGCTCGCCAGCCCGCGCCTGCCGCCTCGGGTGACCGTGCATGAGCATGGAATCCGCTATCGCATCCATTTCGAGGGTGGTCACAAGACGGGCTTCTTCTGCGATCAGCGCGACAGCCGGAAGGAAATCGCCCGGTTTTGTGCCGACCGTGCCGTGCTCGACCTGTGCTGCTACACCGGGGGGTTCGGCTTGAACGCGCTCGTCCGCGGCCAGGCCCGCGAGGTCACGTGCGTCGACCTGGACGAGAAGGCTGTGGCTCTGGCTCGCGAGAACGGCAACGCCAACAACGTGCGCCTCGACGTGGTTCATGCCGACGCATTCGGATATGCCCGCCAGATGGCGCAGAACGCCAAGAGCTATGGAGTCGTGGTCCTCGACCCTCCCAAGCTGATTCTCGATCGCGACGAGATCTCGGCCGGCAAGCGAAAGTACTTCGACCTCAACGTCCTGGCGATGAAGTTGATCGAGAAGGGCGGGTTGCTCGTCACCTGTTCGTGCTCCGGGCTGCTCGGCCCACCGGAGTTTCTGGCCCTCCTGGCGCCGCCGCAAGAAACGCCGAGCGCGAGGTGCAGCTTCTCGCATTGACGGGCGCGGCGCCCGACCACCCGGTGGCCATTGATGCGCTCGAAGGCGCCTACCTCAAGGTGGCATGGCTGCGCATCGGCGGCGAATCGCGATTGCTCGAGCGGCCTGCCCAGCCTTGAAAGGGCGCATTTCCCCAGTCGCAGTCGACGCTAAAAGGAAACCGCGCGAACATCTTCGCACGGCCATGCGTCTGTGAGAATACAGGACGCAGGAACTTGATGGGTCGGTAGCTGAGATGGTCTAGCAGCGGTCTGAAAAGCCGCAGACGTGGATTCGAGCGCCACCCGGCCCACTGACAGCTCGGCAGAGCACGGCCCGTTCGTCTATCGGTTCGAGGATTCCGCTTTTTCAAGGCGGGGAGGAGGGTTCGACTCCCTCACGGGCTATCGCGCGGGATGTAGGAAAGTCTGGTAATCCGCCTGCCTTGGGAGCAGGAGATCGCCGGTTTGAATCCGGCCGTCCCGATCTTCGGCCGTGCAGCGGCCAACGACCGAGCGGGAGAGCAGGGGAGCGACCTATCTTACGATTCGACCCTGAAGGGAGGTGATTGACATGTTGACCCGGCTGAAACGCACGACCTGGAACAAGGCTCTTCTCGGGGGTCGTGGTGTAAAGGCAGCATATCGGCCTTTTAAGCCGGGAGGTGGGGGTTCGAATCCTCCGGCCCCAGTTGCGGCACGCGGTAGCTGAGCAGCAATTCTTTCTCGGCCCGTAGTTCAACGGCAGAACACTCGGCTGATAACCGGGAGACGAAGGTTCAACTCCTTCCAGGCCGACTCCTAAATGACCTTGCGTGATCCTGAGAATCGGGGAAGGTGCACTTGGGAGGGCGAGGCTCCGACCGAGCCGGCATTAGCGCTCGGCTCGCACGGAGGCTCGCCCTCCCGGAATCACGCAAGTCCATTTAGGTCGAGCACACCGGTCCGATGGTTGCACCGGTCGTCCAGCGGCAAGGACTCCGCACTTGTAATGCGGCGACGTGGGTTCGAGTCCCACCCGGTGCTTGCTTGCGCCTTTTGGCGGGCCGGGCAAACCCAGCCGGTGTGCGGAGCATCTGGATGATCGACCTCCTTCCAGGCCACAAAACTCACTCAGACCGCTCCCCCCATCCCGCCGCGAAGCCGCTTCGCCCAAGAAAAGTGCCGTCACGCCTTAACCCTTTATTTCAACATGAGATGCTTCGATATTGCCGTCATTTGTGTACGGCACCTAAATGTGCCGTCACGCCTTAAGTCCAATTGCCGCAAGGGCGTGACGGCGTGACGGCACTTTTGGCCCCCTTCGTGACGGAAGTGTGGGACAGGAACACGAAGCTGAACGCGGCTGTGGTTCGTCGACGCAGCTTCGCCGCGGGATGGGGGGAGCGGGGGTGAACAGTCGTGGCGAGCTCGGCGACGGTTGATGTGAATCGGCCGGCGGGGTTTGTGAGAAATCGCTATCGATCGAGAGGCGCCGCGCTCCGGTCAGTACCGATCGATGAACGGCAAGTCGGCGAGGCGGACGAGCTCGCCGCTGGCTGGTTGCTGGCTTAGCAAGAAACCTTCGGGCGCCGAAAGCGTGCGTCGCTTGAGCCCCGCCTTCCCATCCGAAAGCCCGAGCCCAACCCGACCGCGGATGCTCAACAGGTCGTTGTTCCGGCGTGCAGACAGCGATGATGGCTGGCAGCACCTCGGCGAAGCTGATGCGGGATTCAGGCCAGACGACGTCGAGCAGGCTGGCACAACGGATCTGCTCGTGCCGGCCGCGCCGCGAGGTCGCCAGTGAGAACCAGCCTTCATTCCCATTCGTTCCGCAGAAGGTATAGAGCGCTTTGCCGGCCGTCTCGTCCGGAACCGGCGGAGGCGTGCCGTGCTGCCACTTGAGATGGTCCACTGAACGTTCGGGCTGGAGTAGCTCCGGGTTGCGATTCCGCTCCGAGAGCGCCGCCAGTTTCTCGAGGTCGTTGGTGTATTCGACCCGGAAAGCATTCCGGGGGATCCGCAAAGTGGCCAGCAGGTCGACCCCAGGTCCAAGCAAGCGCAGGAGAGTTCCGGCCGCGTGGGGCCATTGCTTCCGCAGGGCGAGCTCCTGCGCCAGCGGCCCGTAACGGAACGGGTACAGGTATTCGACATCGGATTCGGGGACCAGAACGGCGCCCAGCTTGGCCCAGATTGGGCCCGACTGACGGTTGCAGGAATTGGCGAACCAGAAGTCTCCGTGCGACATCTTGAAAAAACGCCGCAACATGAACAACCCTTGCATCCTCGCCGAGGAATCAATGAAGAAGTGGCCCGCGGCGAGCCCCATGCGCTTCTGATCACCCAGCCGGTAGAGTCGTGGTACCGCTATGATCATCCCCACGAGCTTTCCACCCGGCGCACGCAGCGTCTCACCGAGCGGAGAGCCCGGCCTCCAATCGGGGTTCTTGAGCATCCAAAGCAGGTCATCGCCCGAAGGGCGAGCCTGCGTCGAATCCTCTCGCGAGGTGATCTCCTGCTGCTCGTTGAGGAATTTCGCAACATCCGGGAGGTCGTCCGCGAGCATCGGTCGGAATTCGTAGCCAGCCATGTTTTCGGTTTTCCCAGGGTACGAAGGAATCGCCGGCCGGCTCGGCCGGCGCACTGCACGAGCAACCACCACGGGTCTCGCCGGCGGTTGCAACGGTCTCACGAATCTTCGTCGTCACCGTCTTCCGAACCCGCATGGCCCGGCTTTCGCGCGTGCCGTTTGGCAAACTCCAGGCCCGCATAGAACAGGCCGTGACTGGTTGCGAAGTCGATTCGAGATGCTCGGCCGGAACAAGTAGATCTCCGTGTCGAGCGACTCCCGGTTCGAGAACAGTGCTTGTGCGGGTTGACTCCGGTGCCAAAATTCAAATACTTGGGTCGACGGTGGGCGTAGACGTCCTCGAGAAGCAGGTAGTAAAGCACGGTTCCCGGTGAGAACAGGGCCAGATCGCCGGAGAACGCCGTTTGCTCGAACTGGAGCACGTCGTCGTACTGGACCCCGATCACGAAGGCGCACGGGCGGTCGCCGCACCGTAACAGATACGCCCGCAATCCCCCCAGGCGCGCGAGGCTGAGCAGGCTCGGGCGATGAAGCGCGGTCTCCTCCAGAGCCCGACCCAGAGTGTGGAACTGCCACGACTTCTCGGCGACCGAATAGGCCGCCTCGTAGAAGGCATCCACTTGGTCCTCGCGATCGATCCGCTCGCAGGTCAGCGCCCCGCCGCCCTGTTCTCGGAGCTTCTTGACCCGTCGCTTGAAAGTATTACGCGTTCGCTTGTTCTTGGTCTGGAGAAAGTGTTCATAGCTTTGCTCCGGCTCGTGATAGATCCACCGGCGCGGCTTGAGCTTTCGCGGATAGGCGAACGCTTGTCCGCGAACCGACTCTTGGCCGAACTGGCCGTAAATGAATCGGCTGGTGAAGCAATCAGCCGGAATCGAGTGGAAGTAGATGCAGTCGCACCAGGTCAGCTCGCGCAGGAGGCCGTCGAACAATACGCGGAAGAGGGCCGGGTCCTGGGGGAGCAACGGCTCGCCGCAGTGCAACGTTGCCGCGCGGGAACTTGAACTTGGTGAAGATTCGGCGGCGGGCCTGCAGCGGCATTTCCAGCTCCCAGTACTCAACCGGGCAGGCGCCGATGATCTGGCCCTCGCCGTCCCGGATCATCGCTACCCGGTTGCGCTCATGCTGCGACACGCTGGCGTGAGTTTCGAACGCTCCAGGGCCCGCGAACGCGCGATTCAGCGGGTTTGCCAGGTGGATCAGCGACTCCCAGATCTCGCGCAGCCCCGGCTCGCTGCGGAGGTCATCGAGAGAATAGAGTGCCAGCTCGTGTTTCGCAGTTGACGTAGCTGAGATCATGATCCGTGCGCCTCGGTCCAGCGATCTCCACCGCCGGCGTGGGCCGAGGTAAGAACGGTTACATTTGCCTGCGACAGCGGGAATCCAGGGCCCGATTCTCGGCTCCCCAAGGCGACCACATCCACGAACCGAGGTCCGCGCGGTGTCTTGTCGCGGACCTGGAAATCGCCTCTTGCTGACGATGACTCGGTGAACTCGCATTATCGGGCACGATGCCCACCGGCTCAATCCCCTGGTCTCATCATTCGTGTGATCGGTCAGCACGACCTGCGTTTCCTGTCGGACTGAGAAAAAGCGTGAATTTGCGCGAACATCCTATCGAGGTGTTGCGTCAATCAGATAGAAGACGATTCTGGAGTAGGTCAGGCTTCAGCCTGACGCATTCTCGAGCAAACCGGGTTTCGTAAGCCAAAGTGCTGGAAACGCCAGCCCACGAAACGGCAGTAACGCAACCAAACCAGCCCACCCCCCTTGGCGGCAACGAGAATTCAATGAATGGCATGTTGCTACGACTCAATCTGGCATCCAATGTCACGAAAGGACTCGCCGGTCGCTCGGCGAATCCGCAACCGCGCTATACACGGCTCTGTTGACAACCAGCCCATCAAGAATCGCCCCGATTCAATGAAGGCCCGGTGTCAAAAAACACCGGGCCTTGTCGTTTGTCAGGGCCGGGCCTCGACCCTTTGACCCTTCGACCCTTGACGACTCGATGATTCACCATTCTCGGGACCAAAGCTCTAGTGGCAGAGCGCCTGGCTCTTAACCAGGTGGGTGAGGGTTCGAGCCCCTCTGGTCCCATCCCGGTCGTTGCACTGGTCGTCCAGCGGCGAGGACTCCGCACCCGTAATGCGGCGACGTGGGTTCGAGTCCCACCCGGTGCTCTCCGATTCATTGACAATTCGGCTTCGGTCCCATGTGCCCATGTTGTAGTGGTAGCCTACTGCCTTGCCATGGCGGAAGTGCGGGTTCGACTCCCGCTGGGCACTTGAGGGCGGGATGTAGGATAGCCTGGTTCAATCCGCCTGCTTCGGGAGCAGGAGATCGCCGGTTCAAATCCGGCCATCCCGATTCTCGGCCGCGTGGCGGCCAAGAGTCGAGCGCAACAGTGCGGTGCCGGGCAGCAGCGATCGCTTCTGCACTATTTCGATTCCTGAGCCAATGCGTCCGTGAGCACGAGCGCGATCAATCTTGAGCGACTGATGCGACGCTTCTTCGCCAGGTTCGTCACTCGCTTGAGCAAATCCTGCTCCAGGCTCAGCGACACCCGCTTGAATCCCTTACCGACCTTGGGTCGCCCCCTCTTTCGACGCACACTTTCCCATTGATCCCGTTCGGCCGGGGTCAGGGGGCGAGACTTGTCGATAACGAACGGTTCATCGAACTGCTCGGTCGCTTTCGACAGTTCATTCGGCTTCATTTTCCAATATGGCTTGGTCATCTCTTCCGGCGGCGATAGCGCCGCTTCTCCTGCTCAGTAAAGGGTCGCGGCGTGGATCACGAAGATGGTCTGATCGTCGTCCAGCACGAAGATCGCTTGGATGAAGCGGCCCCCACGACCTTTTCCCCAAACGAGCCACTTATCCTCGTGAATCCTTCGTGGGAAGGGACTTCGAGCGCCAGCGATCACGAGCTCAGCTTCATCCGGGAGCACGCCGTGTTTGCCGATGTGCTCAATATTCCAATCGTTCCAGCGAAACTCCATGAATTTGTTATGCAAGAAAATGACGGCGAGGTCAATTGCAGAATTCGATACCGGTGTGGCCTAACGGTAAGGCGGCGCCCTGTTAAGGCGACGATTGGAGGTTCGACTCCTCCCGCCGGTGCTGGGTTTCGCTGTCGGGTTCTAGCAATGCTCCAACGTGGCACTTCGTGATCAGGACTTCGGAAGGGCAAGCCGACTGGTGACGGCACCTGATTCGAAATCAGGCGAGCGATGAGCCTTGAGGGTTCGACTCCCTCTCCTTCCGCTGGTGGTCTGCAAGGGCTGCGGGATTGGTCTAGCGGCACGACTCCTGGCTTCCAACCAGGCGACCGGGGTTCGATTCCCCGATCCCGCTCTGACGTGATGTGACGATCGATTAGCAAGGCGTCTCTGGCCGAGCGGCCAGGCACGGGCTTCCCAAGCCCGATAGGCGGGTTCAACTCCCGCGAGACGCTCTCAACTCGGGAATCGGCTAACCGGCAGGCTGCCTGACTTTGAATCAGGTGGTGGAGGTTCGAATCCTCCTTCCCGAATCAAATGAGGTCGACGACTCCGGGGCAGTTACTGCTGGTAGTAACGCCACGCTCTGAACGTGGAGGCCGCTGGTTCGATTCCAGCCCCCGGAACTCACACTTGGCTCGGTAGGCAACCGGCAGACCACTCTCGCTCAGAACGAGAGATGCTGAGGGTTCGAATCCCTCCTGAGCCACTTGCGGCTTTGCCGCAAAAGAGCAGTGCGACTCGACCCGAGACAGTTTGATCAATGGCACGGTACGCGAATTGGCATAGCGATCGGGTCAAGAGCCTGATGTCTGTGGGTTCGACTCCCACCCGTGCTAATGGAATGAGAAGGCAATTGCGTCCCGTGGTCCAATGGCAACGACGCCTCTCTTACAAAGAGGAAACGGGGGTTCGACTCCCTCCGGGATGATCGAGAAGGAGTGTAGGTGAACGTAGGGGTCTGCGCGTTCGGCGTGAATGTGCTCCGCGCCACTGACAACTGACCACTGACAACTGACCAAAATGGGCTGCTGGTCCAACGGCACGACACCTGGCCTGCAACCAGGAAATCGGGGTTCGATTCCCCGGCGGTCCATTCAACTCAGCAGAGGAATCGAGTTGGGCGTATAATGACGCCAGCGGGTGACTGAGCGTGGCTGATCGATCGCCACACGACCCCGCCACATTGATCCACCACGCCCCAACAGCGCTTGGTTGACATCCATCGGCAAGGGAGGCGAAAAACTCATGAGCTTGCCCACGAGCCGGACCGTTGCGGCGATACCTCCTGCTTGCTGTGGGCTCTGATGGCGGCCGCTTGTGCCAGGCGGAGAGACGGCGCGGCGAGCCCGAGCTCGGATCCCGAGCTCGCGAAGCGGGGCAGCATCGAGGTCACGGCGAGACTCGTCGAGATCCCCGAGGGGGCGATCTTCGAGCGAGAGCTGTACAACTACGCGACCGTCCTGAAGTACGAGGTGCTCGAAGTCCACCGCGGCGAGGTCAAGGGCCAGACCATCTACGTCGGCCACTACAATCCGTTCAAGCCCCGATCCGAAGTGGCCGATCGGCGCGTGCACGACGTCGGCGGCAATCTCAAGTCGTTCCGCGCCGGCGACGTGCACCGCATGGCATTGGAAGAATCCATGCTTGACCATTTCACGGGAGGAATCCTCAACAAGTATTCCGAGGAAGACACCGACCCGATCTACTGGGCCGTCTGGACGGATCCTGGTCAGCGGTTGACCGGCCGTGCGCGACAAGCCATTTCAACTTCCCTCTCGCGGTTACATGGCCTGGCTGACCATGGTCTTCACCACGTATCTCTTCGTCTTCTACTTTCTGCCGCTGGTCCTGGTATTCTACTACGCCCTGGATGGCTTGAGCCGGCAGGCCGGCGCGTCGGATGGGCGGACCTGCCTGGTGCTTAACACCTTCTTGGTTCTCGCAAGCTACATCTTCTACGGTTGGTGGAATCCCTGGTTCATCTTCCTGATGCTGGGGATCACCGTTGTGAACTATGTCTGCGGACGGATCATCGGCCTGCCGGGGATCAGCCGGAGGCTGAGCTTCTGGGTCGTGACGTGCGCCATCGTCGTGAGCCTGGGCACGCTCGGGTTCTTCAAGTATTTCGTGTTCTTCGAGGCCAACCTGAACCAGGTGCTGGCCTGGTTCGGAGCCGGCACGGTGCGAGTGCTCGCGATCACCTTGCCCATCGGGATCTCGTTCTACACGTTCCATGCGCTCAGCTACACCATCGACGTCTATCGAGGTACGGCTCCTCCCGTCCGGTCGTTCATCGATTTCGCGTGCTACATCGCGCTCTTTCCACAGCTCGTCGCCGGGCCCATCATCCGCTACAACACGGTCGCCGATCAGCTCGTGAGCCGCTCCCACACTCTGGAGAAGTTTGCCTCCGGGGTCACCCTGTTCATCCTCGGCTTCGCCAAGAAGATCTTGCTGGCCAATCCGATGGGACGGGTTGCGGATGCCGCGTTCGATGCCCAGTCGCTTTCTACGCCGGATGCCTGGTTCGGCGCGCTGGCTTACGCGTTCCAGATCTACTTCGATTTCTCCGGTTATTCCGACATGGCCATCGGCCTGGGACGGATGATCGGCTTCGAGTTCCTGAAGAACTTCGATTCTCCCTACAAGGCCGAAAGCATCACGGACTTCTGGCGGCGCTGGCACATCTCGTTGAGTACGTTCTTGCGCGATTATCTTTACATTCCTCTGGGGGGCAATCGCAAGGGCCCCCTGCGCACCTACGTCAACCTCATCCTCGTCATGCTCCTGGGCGGGCTGTGGCATGGCGCGAACTGGACGTTCGTCGCCTGGGGGGCGTATCACGGGATCCTGCTAGCCTTCGAGCGATTCCGGGGCAAGCGCAGCGCGTATCGAACAATGGCCGCGGCCGGTCCGCGTGGCGGCCACGTTCGTCCTCGTGCTGATCTCATGGGTCCTGTTTCGCTCGGCGAATCTGCACGAGGCCATGAACTACCTGGGGGCCATGATCGGGCAGGGGGAATCCAGCCCCGGGATGCTGCTCTTGCCGGCGTTGCTCTATACGCAGGGAACGCTCCTGATCATGGCCATCGGGGCCGTGGTCGTCGCCTGGCCAATCCAGGCGCACGAGTGGAGCAGGGAAGTCACCTGGCCCAAGGCAATCCTCGTGCATCCGTTGTTCTGCGCCTCGCTGCTGGCGATGTTCTCGCAGTCGTTCAACCCGTTCCTCTACTTCCAGTTCTAGGTTCCCTTCCGTGCCGATCGGACCGTCGTGCGTCCATCATCGTGGCCGCCGTCTTCCTCGCCGTGATCATGGCGCCGGGCCTGATCCAGACAGTTTCCGAGCTTCGGGACGGCGAGCAGCCGCGCGCGCTCGACGTCTTCCTGCCAGCCTCCGACGGCCCGGAACCTGCATGCGTACGAGCAGAGCCTCGAGAAGACGAGTCTCGTGGTCAAGCAGCTCCGGCCGTGGATGCAGTACCTCGAGTGGCGGTTCCTCGCCGACGCCGGCGAGAAGGTCGTTGTGGGGCGTGACGGCTGGCTCTTCTATCGACCGAGTGTGCGCTATGTGATCGAGCGCCAGACCGGCGCTCCCGAAAGCGATTCCGCCGATCCTCTTCCCGCGATCCGATCGTTCCGCGATCAGCTCCAGGCGCGGGGTATCCGGCTGCTGGTCGTTCCGGTGCCCAACAAGGAGTGCGTCTATCCCGGGATGCTCGCCAAGCGGGCAGAAGACGCGGGAGTCGTCGTCTGCGAACAGACGCGCCGTCTGCTCGATCAGTTGGAGCAGTGCGGCATCGAGCACGTCAACCTGTTCGAGGTCTTTCGCCGTGCCAAGCAGGAGGAGGGCCGGTCGGATCCGAGGCGGCTCTACCTGGCGCAGGACACGCCACTGGTCGCCGGAGGGTGCACGGTTGGCCGCCGGCGCCGTCGCGCGGCGAGTGCTCGATGGAGGCACCGTCAATCGGGGTGATCGCGCTTACGTCGAGCGTTCGGTCACCGTCCGGCGCCACGGCGATCTGGTTGAGATGCTGCACGTGCCGCAGATCGAGCGCGCGCTCGAACCGGAGAGTCTGGAGTGCCTGCAAGTGGTCCAGTCAGACACCGGAACGCCGTACCGCGATGCGCCGGAGTCCGAGGTCCTGATCCTGGGCGACAGCTTCCTGCGGATCTATGAGCAGGACGAGCCCGGGGCCGCCGGGTTCATCGCGCATGTCGCGCGGGAGCTCGGGCAACCGCTGACCTCGATCGTCAACGACGGCGGAGCCTCCACGTTGGTCCGGCAAGAGCTGGCACGCCGCCCGGCGCTCCTGACGAACAAGAAGCTGGTGATCTGGGAATTTGCGGAGCGCGATATTCGTTACGGGACCGAAGGGTGGCGAATCATGCCTCTGGCTCGATCAATTTCGCCAAGCCGCTGATGAATGCGCCGCAATCTTGTCGCCCTGTCGCGGCGGAAGTAAGATGATCAGGGACTCCGGATGATGCCGCACCCTCCATCTCAACGTTCGTCGCTGCCCTTTTTGAGGAGAGTCAAACTCATCATGAGGTTGTTCATCAATGGATTGAGCCTTGCTCTGTTGAGCTTTTGCTTCCTGGGGTTGGCCGGTTGCGCGGAAGACAACGAGGCGGCCATCAAGGAGCAAGCGGCCAAGGCGAAGGGAACAATTCCCGGTTCTCGCACCGCCCAGGCCCAGACTCAGGAAGAGTATTACGAGATCACCCCTGGAGTACGGGGGGCGCGGGTATGCGCTAGCGGACCTCGACCCGACCAGGGCAACGGTTATCCTCCCCGAAGAGTAGTCGTTGACGATCGCCTCCAGGAGGAATGTCCTAACGTCGTTTGGCTTCGAGGGAACACGACCATGACTCGGAGAGACCGCGGCTTTACCTTGATCGAGTTGCTCGTGGTGATTGCCATCATCGCCATTCTCATGGGCTTGCTGCTGCCGGCCGTTCAAGCCGCCCGTGAAGCGGCTCGGCGCACCCAATGCACGAACAACCTCAAGCAGATCGGTCTGGCGATGGAAGTCTACGTAACTTCGAACGGTGTCCTTGCCGCCGGTCTGCGTCGATCCCGCATGGAATGCGAAACATTCCGATTCCCCAGCCGCACCAGAACTGGTCGCAGCATGCACGGTTGCTCCCTTACCTGGAGCAGACAGTCGCTCTTCAACGCGATCAACTGGTCCTTCGGCGCTCGCTGGAGTGCGGCGACACCGTATATGCCGACACCAATCCCAATCACGATCCGACGAACGCGGCCGGTGGCAATCGTGACAGCATCCCTCATATGACCGTTCTGGTCCTACGATCGCTCTCCTTTCTCTGTGCCCATCGGATAGCAATCCCGGCTCCTCCGGCTTCTTCTCCGTGGGCGGTGTGAACCAGCGGGTGGGTGCCAGCAGCTATGGGTGCAATATCGGCCTGAACCGGCGAATCAGCGGCGGGAGCGCCGGATAAGAGCTGGCAACTGAACGGTCCCAACTACATCGCCAGCAACTGGGATAAGACCGTCAGTAACACCAGCGACATGGCGACCTTCGTGGACGGGACCAGCAACACGGCGATCTTCAGCGAGTGGATCAAGGGACAGGCCGTGCCAACCGGCCGGTCCCAGAACGGTCTGTTGGAAGTATACAACCTCGGCGAGAATTCCAACTTCTACTCGACCGACCGCCAGTTCGGGGAGCTGTGCAACCGGATCCCGATCAAAGCCGCCAACCAGCAGTGGCAATGGAAGGGTGAGTGGTGGGCTTATGGCCCCACCATGATCTACTCGCACACCCAGACGCCCAACCGGACCAGTTGCGTCTACCACGACATCAATCAGGATGGCCGCGCCTCATCACCATGATTGGTGCCAGTTCCCATCATCCCGGCGGCGTGAACGTGCTCTTCATGGACGGCTCGGTCCGTTTCGTCAAGAGCTCGGTGAACTATCTGACCATGGTACGCCATCGCGACCCCGAACGGTCGCGAAGCGGTCAGTTCTGACTCGTTCTGAGCTCGCACCGGAATCGCTTCAACTCATGCGCCGCAGCTCGGTCCGTAGCCTGATGGCGTTCATTCTGGTGTCGGCAATCGGGTTGGGTGCTCTCAGGACCCCTAGCCAGTTATTGGCGGGGATGCTCCTGTTGGCGGCACTCGCCGCTGTAGGCGTTGCGATACTTGGAGCGGCCCTGATGCGTGGCGACGAAAGGGTTTGGTGGGCTGGCTGCGCGTTCTTCGGTGCCGCGTACCTTGCGCTCTCCTTCAGCCCTTGGCTCAGCGACACACTCCTACCGCAGCTCGGCACCTCGCAACTTCTTGGTCGTATCCACGGCTGGATGCACCCGTCGATCGTTCAAATGGAAGGCGATCTGGTCTATTTGCAGGCCGCACGCGAGCGATGCAAAGCGGAATGGCTCGGCTTGCAGTGCTCGGATGGGGCAAACCACCCGGCGACCCTGAGGACGAAGCAAGAGCTTATGGACTACGACCAAAAGATCGCTGATATCAAAAACGTGCCGACTCAAGAACAGTTCCAGCGCATCGGCCATAGCTTGATCACATTTCTGGCGGCGTTTTTAGGCGGCACAGTCGCTGTGTGGTTCCGTGGCAGACGTGAGCGCGCGGTGCCGACCGGCGAAGGAGAAGCAAGAATAGTCTAACTGCGTCACCGCCCGCACCCGCCGCGATGCGTGTAACTTGCTTCAATTCCGTTACGTGCTGGACCAGCTCCTCAATCAAGCATTAGTTCCAGCGGTTCTCGCTGCCTGCGCAGAGCCGACGAGCATGCAGCCGCTCGCACGCGGTGCGGCTGAAGTAGTTCTCCTTCGTTGGCGTCCACAGTCGGCCACATTCGTCCCAGTCAGTGCGGGGCCGTTGTCGGACGCCGGCCCGGCAGGCTGTCGCATCGGGTGTGCCGGCGTTCAATAAGCGAATGGTGCGCGACGCGACACGATTTGTATTCACGCATGATCGCGGATCATGGCTCGCGAAGATTCTCAAGAGGGATGATCGCGGTTTGATGCACGTGGGGTGGTGCGCATAACCGTTCGTCGAGCGCGAACACCTCCTCCGCCTCGTGCTGATTCCCATCTAAATAGCCTTGCACGATCACGAGACTGACGCGAAAGAGTTACCCTGGGTGCCACTGGCTCGGCCAGTGCTGGAAGGACGGCTGACACAAACGGCCTGGTCGTCCCGGAATCGCGAAAAGCCATTTAGTCGCGCCCCTCTAATTATCTTTCATATGCCGTTCGGTCGCTAGACCGTGCCAAGTCAGTTGCGCATGTGCTTCCGATCGATTATTCTTGTCGAATGATTGAAAAACCACCCGCAGACCCCGCCGACCATGCTGAGGAGTTCAGCCGGCACTGGGCCGATCGGCTGGAAGAGTACAGCACCATCCGTATGCAGGAGCTTGGTCTGCCGGACGACAAGGTTGGCTCGGCACCACTAACGAAGCCCGGAGGCTGGCGGTCATTCGACCCGGCCGACCGCACAGGCGGCAGCATCGAACGTGGGGTTGTGGTCAATTCCGGCTGCCTGAATCCGGATTTGTGAAGGGGAAGAAGGGAAGTCGGGTCTGGGCGAAGGCTACGCTGCGAGACCGTATTGATGCGGTCATTGCCCACGAGTATGAGGAGTCGCTCTGTGGCGATCATTTGGATGCAGTAAGAGCGGCGGCGAGGACGAAGCTGCCGATTACCGAGGGTGCGAGGAGGATATGCAAGGCGATGGCACGGTAGGCCGCGGCGCGGCCCCTTCCCACAGACCGCATAACGTCCTGAGTGCGGGCACGGCTGGTAATGCAAATTGCGCGTGTTCCCACACCGCGGCAGCCACTTATAGACGTATCAGCCCGCGTCCTTCGCGCAAGCCGAAAGTTCAAACCGCTGTTTGTAGCCATAATACGTCCAGCGGTATACCGAGTCTCGTCCATCCCTGAACGAGTGCCCGAGCATAATGATTCTGGCCGACATCAGCTCCTGGAATGCGGGCCGATTTTCCGATGTCACGTCAACCCGGCCAGCGCTGATCTGCCTTAGCAGGTCTCTGGCTGCTGGAGATAGGTTGCTGCCATCCGGCGGCTCGAACCGTTCACGCTCGATATTCTCCTCGGCCTCGGCGATATACTCCTCTCGCCGCGCCCATCCATCTTCGGTGAATGTAAAGTCCTCGCCGTCCGGCGCCATGATGCCCGCGTCTACTAGCTCTCGGTAGGCGTCCGGCCGCGGGTGCTTCATGGGCCAGTTGTTGGCCCGGAAGCGAAGGACGAGCAGGGCTGAGGGGGAAAGGTTCATTCCGGCCTCCTTGCTGAGTGACGGGTAGCATTATACCGGGAACCCACACATTTCTGGAATTGCAACCAGCGGCGTTTGGGCTGGTAAATTTAAACATCCGGCTCGGCGAACATCTTCCGCTGGCTCCCGCGTCTACTCAATACCGTGACCATCCACCGGCCTACGAGGGAGCCATGAACAGTGATCGCCTGGAACCGCTGCTCGATACGACGCAAGCCGCTGAATGTTTGGCGGATCTGCTCTATCGGTATCGTTGTTGATGCCCGGCCTGACATCCCTCGTGGAGCATAAGGCCCGGTGTCAAAAGCACTGGGCTTTTTTGCTGGCTATCGATAACGCATAAGAAGTCACTTAGTCACAAGTTAGTCACTAAAAACAGTGACTTAGGTCGCAAAATGGCACAAAGTATGCCAACCTGTGGAAATTGCGGAAAGGCACAACTTCTTTCTCGACAAGGTATTTAGCTTCACGCCCTCGCAGAGCAGCCTGGAGTACTCACCACCCTGTCAAGGTGGAGATCATGGGTTCAAATCCCATCGGGGGCGCTTGATGGATTGAGCCGGCACGGTACGCAAACTGGCAAAGCGACCAAGCTCAAAACTTGGCGAGCTGTGGGTTCGACTCCCACTCGTGCCATCTCGTGTTTGCAGGGTGGTGTTCCTCACGGCGGTCTGTAAAGCCGTTGCCTTCAATCTGTGAGGCGGTAGGCGGAAGGTTCAACTCCTTCATCACCCAATTGCTCGATTCAATGGCCCCGTCGTCTACCGGTTCAGGACACCGCCCTCTCAAGGCGGAAAAGCGGGTTCAATTCCCGCCGGGGCTGTTCCGAATGGGCTTTGTCTACTTTCCTTGTTCTCCTTTCTATGTACGCACGCAGTGAGCAAACTCCCAGGCGCGGCAGGTGTCCACCCGGCTCTCATAAAGCCGGCTCTCCCGGCTCGATACCGGGGCCTGGGACATGCGGGTGGGCTGGTGCTCGGCCGAGTTTCATACGCTCGGATGCCGCGGTTCGACTCCCGGGCCCGCAATTGACTCAAACGGAAGGTAGCCGGATATGGTTGGCCGGGCCGCAGTGCTAATGCGGTTTTCCTTCGGGAAATGGGGGTTCGAATCCCTTGCCTTCCGCTGCATTGCTCGGGTGGGGCAATGCGCGAATCACGACGAAGCGTCGATCCTGACAGGCCGCTCCCTCTCACACTGGTCCGGTGATTCCTTTCGCTTTCGGCGATATCGTGAACTTCGTGTCGCTCGTCGCTAGAAGCACGCCGGCTGCGCTCGCAACACCACGCGGCGACGTTGCGTTGACCGTAATCTGCCCGCCCTTGGCGAAATTCGGTTTGCCTTTAAAAGTCAACTTGACCGTGTTTGTCGAGGCGTCATAGGCCGAACTGAACGCGAGCGGCTTGAGCGATGTCGACGTGGATTTCTTCAGACGTTTCTTCGTTACCGAATCCATCTGGTAATTCGCGGCAAGACCCGCCGAAGCCGGATCCATCGACGTGCTGTAGACGAGAGCAAAGCCAACCACAATGGGTTTGCCGACCGGCTTGCCTTTCTTGTTTTTCTTCCGCGACATCACAATCAGCTCGTCGATGATCGTCGGAGCCGGCAGAACGATCGAGGGTATATTCACAGGGTCGGTCACCGCATCGCTCAGGCCGCTGGCGGCAGCCCGGATCGATTCGCCTCGAGCGGATGCATTCAGCGTCAGCCCCGCGAAGCTGGCCACTCCGTTCTTGGCCTGCACGGTCGTCGTAAAGCCCGGGTCGTTCGGGACCGAGAGCGTCACATTGCCATTGAAGGCCGTGTCCACATTACCGTAAGGATCCTCGGCAGAGACGGCCAACGTGAACGCTTGGCCGTGCCCAAACGATCCGGTGGCGGGATCGTCACCACGAGTTGCGTGGCCGGAGCTGGAATGATGTCGATCGCGTTCGAGGTCGCCGGGTCGAGTGCGCCGCTTCGCACCGCAACCGAGATGGTCTCTGCGGTGTCGTCGCCCAGGTTGGCAAACGTCGCCACGCCCCCCGAGACGGTGGCCGTCGTCGTCCCCTGGAGCCTGCCCGTTCCGCCACTCTCTGACGCAGTCACGATCGTGCTGTTGTCGCCGGTCTCCAGGTTGCCGAAGCGATCCTCTTCATAGACTGCCGGCTGAATTGCAAATGCCTGCCCGGCAACTGCGGTCGCCGACGGCTGGGTATAGATCACCAAACGAGCGGCCATCGCCGGACTGACGGCGAATTTGTCACTCGTCCCCGTGGCGGCCAGCGACCCATCGGTCGCCGAGACGGAATAGCTGCCCGCCACGTCGACCTTCATGTCGCCAAGCGTTGCTACTCCATTTGATGCAGGCGCACTCGTCGTGTTCGAGCCGCCTTCGAATGTCCCGCCGAAGAGCGTCAGCGTCACGGTCGAGCCGTTGCCCATGACCACGTTGCCGTACGCGTCTTCGATCAACACAGTCACCGCGGGGCCGATCGCGGTGCCCGCGGTCGTGCCCGTGGGCTGCTCTCCGAAGACCAGCCGGCTCGCTGCCGCTGACTTCACGATGATTCCGGCCTGCGTGCCGGAGACCGTCCCGCTAACCGTGTCCCGCGCCGTGATCGACTGCATTCCCGCCGTCTCGAGCGTGGCGCTGAAGGTATGCACGCCGTTGTCTTTGCCGGTGCCAGTCGTGAAAGTGTAGTCGAACGGCAAGCCGGCTCCGGCGGTGGCTTGATGATCGCTGCTCTCGAAGCCGATCGTGCCGGTATAGCCCACGGCCGTGTTGCCGTAGGGATCTTGTGCTGTCACCGTGAAGGCCTGGGTTACCCCCGCCGTCGACGATGGGTAGCCCGACAGCACGAGGTTGCTGGCCGCCGCTGGGCTGACGACGATGCCCGACTGTGTGCCGATGATCGCGCTCTTGATCAGGTCCTCGACCGTGATCGACTGCGTCCCGGCGGTCAGGAGGGTGACCGGAAAGCTGTGTATTCCCGCATCAAGGACGGTGAACGTGTAGGCCTCCGGCAAGACCGCTCGCCCATCGCCGCTGGAGAGCGCCACCGTGCCCCGATAACCGTCGGCCACGTTCCCGTAAGCATCGTAGGCGGTGACCGTGACCATGTTGGACTTGCCCGCGGTGTCGGCGGTCGGGAAGCCGGTGACGCCCAGCGAGCGGGCCGCCGCCGCCCGAACGGTGATCCCTCGCTCGGCGCCCATGACGCCCGTCAGGCCGGAATCTTTCGCCGTGATCGACTGCGTCCCTTCGGTTTCAAGGGTAACCGGGAACGTGCTAGTCCCAGCGTCGGCGGCGGTGAAGGTGTAGTCCGCGGGCAAGACCGCGTGCGCATCGCTGCTGGAAAACGCCACCGTGCCTGTATAGTCGTCGGCCACGTTGCCGTAGGCGTCGTAGGCGGTGACGGTGACTTGATCCGCCAGCCCCGCCGTCTCCGACGCCGGGAATCCGGCGACCGCCAGCGTCTTGGCTGTCGCTGCCCGCACGCTGATGCCGTTCTCGCTGTCCGTGAGGCTCGGGGTGACGGTGTCCGACGCTCTGATCGACTGCGCTCCCGCTGTGTCGAGCGTCACCGCGAAGGCCTGTTGGCCCGCGTCGCCGGACGTAAAGGCGTACTCAGCCGGCAGGACCGCGTGACCGTCGCTGCTCGAAAACTCGACCGTCCCCTCGTAGCCGCTCGCCACGTTTCCATAAGCGTCAAAAGCGGTGACAGTCACCTGGCCCGCCACCCCGGCTATGTCGGTCGTCGGGAAGCCTGTGACCACCAGCGTCTTGGCCGCGGCTGCCTTGACGACGATGTTCGGCTCGGACCCCGTGATGCCCGCGATCTCCGCATCGGTGACCGTGATCGACTGTGTCCCGGCCGTGTCCAGCGCGATCGAAAAGCGGTGCAGCCCCGCGTCGTCCTCGGTGAAGGTGTACTCAGCCGGCAGCACAGCGTGGCCGTCGCTGCTGGAGAAGACGACTGTACCCACATAGCCGCTGGCCAAGTTCCCGAAGGAATCGTAAGCCGTGACGGTGACCAGGTCGGCCATCCCCGCCGTTTCCGTCGTGGGGAAGCCGGTGACCGTCAGTGTCTTGGCCGTCGCCGCCTGCACGCTGACGTCGCCTTGGCTGGCCGTGAGCGTTGGCGCCGCCGTGTCCGTCGCGGTGATCGACTGCGTGCCGGCTGTCTGCAGCATCACCGGGAAGCTGTGCGTCCCCGCGTCGCCCCCAGTGAAAGTATAGTTCGCCGGCAGAATGGCTTGGCTGTCACTGCTGGAAAAGGCCACCGTGCCCGTGTAGCCGGTCGCCACGTTTCCATAGGCGTCGTACGCGGTGACGATGATGTGATCGGCTGCCCCCGCAGTGGTCGTCGCCGGAAGGCCCGTGACCGCCAGCTTGCTGGCCGCAGCCGCTTGGACGCCGATATTCGACTCGAAACCCGTGATGCTCGACGTGTTCGTGTCGGCGGCCGTGATCGATTGCGTGCCGGCTGTCTCGAGCGTGAGCGAAAACGTGTGCGTTCCCGCATCTGCATCGGTGAAGTTGTAGCCAGCCGGCAAGACGGCACGGCCGTCGCTGCTCGAGAACGCCACGGTGCCCGAGTACCCGATCGCCACATTACCGTATGCGTCCTTGGCGGTAACGGTGAAACTCTTGGGCACGCCCGCCGTGGTGGTCGCCGGGAACCCGGTCACCATCAGCGTCTCGGCCGCGGCCGCTTTGACGACGATGTTCGTCTCGGATCCCGTGATGCTCGACGTTGCCGTGTCGGTGGCGGCGATCGACTGCGTCCCGGCGGTTTCGAGGATCACCGAGAAGCGATGCGTCCCGGCATCGGCGGCGGTGAAGGTGTAGTCTGCCGGCAAGACGGCGTGGCCATCCCCGCTGGAAAGTTCCACCGTCCCCGTATAGCCGGTCGCCACATTGCTAAACGCGTCGTGCGCCGTGACCGTGACGCTGTAGGCCGTACCCGCTGTGGGGTTCGCCGGGAATCCGGTCACCGTGAACGACCGAGCGGCAGCGGCCTGAATCGTGATGCCCGTTTCCATACCGCTCGAGCCATTCGTGGTGTCCGATGCCTTGATCGACTGAAGCCCGGCGGTCTCGAGCGTGGCGGAAAAGGAATGCATTCCGCCATCGGCGGGAGCGAAAGTGTAGATGCTCGCAGAGAATGACGCGTTCGAGTCCGTGGTGCTCAAGTCGACCGTGCCCAGATAGCCGGTGATCACGTTGCCGTAACCATCCGTGGCGCTGACCGTGAAGTTGTACGCCGTGCCGGCGGTGGGGTCGCTCGGGAAGCCGGTGACGACCAGTTTGGCGAGCGATGCCGGCTGCACCGCGATGCCGGTCTCGCTGCCGTTGATGCTGTTCGTGGTGTCGGATGCCTTGATCGACTGAAGCCCCGCGGTCTCGAGCGTGGCGGAGAAGGAATGCGTCCCGGCGTCGGCGCCGGTGAAGGTGTAGGCGGCCGGGGAAATTGACCCGTTTGAATCGGTGCTGCTCAAGTTGACCGTGCCCAGATAGCCCGTGATCACGTTGCCATAAGCATCGGTCGTGCTGACCGCAAAATTGTAGGCCGTTCCGGCGGTGGGATTGGTCGGGAAGCCCGTGACCAGCAGTTTGGCCAGCGCGGCGGGCTGCACCGTGATGCCGGTCTCGCTGCCGCTGATGCTGTTCGTGGTGTCGGATGCCCTGATCGACTGATGCCCCGCGGTCTCGAGCGTGGCAGAGAAGGAATGCGTTCCGGCGTCGGCGGACGTGAAGGTGTAGCTGGTCGGTGAGAACAACGCATTCGATTCCGTGCTGCTCAAGTTGACCGTACCCAGATAGCCCGTGATCACGTTGCCGTAACCATCGGTCGCGCTGACCGTGAAATTGTAGGCCGTTCCGGCGGTGGGATTGGTCGGGAAGCCGGTGACAATCAGTTTGGCGAGCGCGGCGGGCTGCACTGTGATGCCGGTCTCGCTGCCGCTGATGCTGTTCCTGGTGTCGGATGCCCTGATCGACTGAAGCCCCGCGGTCTCGAGCGTGGCAGAGAAGGGATGCGTTCCGGCGTCGGCGGACGTGAAGGCGTAGCTGGTCGGTGAGAACAACGCATTCGATTCCGTGCTGCTCAAGTTGACCGTGCCCAGATAGCCTGTGATCACGTTGCCATAAGCATCGGTCGCGCTGACCGCAAAATTGTAAGCCGTTCCGGTGGTGGGATTGGTCGGGAAGCCGGTGACGAGCAGTTTGGCCAGCGCGGCGGGCTGCACCGTGATGCCGGTCTCGCTGCCGTTCAAGGCGGAGTTGGACGAATCGGTCGCGGTAAAGGATTGCATGCCGGCGGTCTCGAGCGTGACCGAAATCGTGTGAGTCCCCGCGTCAGCGGCAGAGAAGGTGTAATTCGCAGGCAAGACGGCGTGGCCGTCGCTGCTGGAGAACGCGACGGTGCCCGTGTAACCAGTGGCTAAATTACCGTAAGCATCGTAGGCAGTAACGGTGACGTTGTTGGCCGTTCCCGCCGTATCGGCCACCGGGAAGCTGGCAACTGCGAGCGTGTTTGCCGCCGCTGGCCGAACGGCGATTCCGTTCTCGTCGTCCGTCAGGCTCGTCGCGACGGTGTCGGTCGCCATGATCGACTGCGTGCCCGCGGTATCAAACGTGACCGGGAACGTGTGCGTCCCCGCGTCGCCACCGCTGAAGGTGTAGGCGGCCGGCAGAACGGCGCGGCTGTCGCTGCTCGAAAACGCGACCGTGCCCGTATAGCCGGTGGCCACGTTTCCATAGGCATCGTAGACAGTGACGGAGACTTTGCCGGCCACGCCCGCCGTCGCAATGCTCGGGAAGCCGCCAACCTCCAGCGTGCTGGCTGCGGCGGCCTGGACGTTGATGTTCGACTCCGATCCCGTGATGCTGGATGTCGTCGTGTCGGTCGCGTTGATCGACTGCGATCCCGCGGTGTAGAGCGTCACGGCGGTCGCGGGGAAGATGTGCTGCCCGGCGTCGTCGCCCGTAAAGCTGTAGGTCGTCGGAATGATGAGCGCCTGGAGATCGCTGCTGGTGAGTGCCACCGTTCCCGTGTATCCGCTGGCGACGTTGCCGTAGGCGTCATACGCAGTGATAACGACGCTGCCGCTCGCTCCGGCCGTGTCGGCCGTCGGGAACCCGCTGACCTTGAGCGATTGGGCTGCCGCTGCCGAGACGACGATCGCAGACTCGGTGCCCTTCAAACTCCCAGTCGTCGTGTCGGTCGCGGTGATTGACTGAGTGCCGGCAGTCTTGAGCGTTGCGGTGAGGGTGAACGTTCCCAGGTCCTCGGGAGTGATTGTGGCGCTCGCCGGCAAGACGGCCTGGCTGTCGCTGCTGGTGAACTTGATCGTGCCGACGTAGCCGGTGGCTACATTCCCGTAAGTATCGTGGGCGGTGATTGTGAACGTCTGCATGGTGCCTGCCGTGTCGGTCGTGGGGAAACCGCTGACCGTCAGCGATTTGGCCGCACCGGGGCTGACAGCGAAATTCGTTCGGTGCCGGCGATGGCTTGATTCACCGTGTCGGTCGCCGTGATCGCCTGCGTGCCCGCGGTCTTGAAGACGACGGTGAACGTGTGGGTGCCGTCGTTCGCCGCGGTGAAGGGATAGTTTGCCGGCAGCACCGCCTGCGAATCCGTGCTGGTGAAATGAACGGTGCCGACGTAGCCGGTATCGGTGCCGCCGTTCGGGCCGAGCGGGTGACGGTGAAGGTCTCCGAGGTACCTGCGGGCGTCACCGTGGGAATGCCGGTGATCGAGAGGAGATCAGTCGAACCGGGAGCCGTCAGCCGGATGGTCTCGGTGAATGCGTCCAACGCCTCACCGTTCGTGGCGTTACGGTTCTGGTTCATGTCGTTCCCGTACCAGTCCTGAACGCCGGGGCCGACGGTAAGGGTATACGTGCCGGCTGCAGTCTGAGCGGGGAACGAGAGCTGGAATGAGTGATCGTTTGAGCCATCCGCCGCGGTGACACTCACCTCGCCCGCGGGGATGACGCCGCCGGGTCCGTTGAGGGTGACGTCGGCAGACGTGAACGTCGCCGGGTTGATCTCCTCGTTGAACGTCAATTGCACGGTGGACAAGCCGCCGCTGCTGTTGATCGAGCCGTCGGGCGTGCTCGATACGACGTAGGGGCCGTCGGTGTTGGCGACGGCGGCTCCCACGTTCAAAACGCCGCCCGTCGTCACCTTCCCCGCCAGTGAAGCGTCGGGCGTCACATGGTCGAGGACCGCGTCGATGACCTGGCTCATCGTCCAGCTCGGATGGGCGGCCTCCACCAGGGCGATCGCCCCGGTTACCATGGGCGCAGCCATCGAAGTGCCGCTCATGGTGCCGTACGTGCCATTCGAGTGAGTGCTGTAGACGCTCACGCCTGGGGCCGCCAGTTGAACCGTTTAGACGCCGTAATCGGAAAAGGATGCGCAGGGCGCCATTGCTGCCGATGGCGGCGACCGAGATGACGTTGGGGTACTGTGCCGAGTACGAGGCGGGGCTGAAAAACGTGGTGTCGTCGTCCGCACCGCTAGTTGCCGGCCGCCGCGACGATGATCACGCCATTTGTGTTTGCATATTGAATCGCCGTCTCGATCGTGGGATCGGTCCCGACGCCGCCCCAGCTCGCGTTGATCACCTTGGCGCCGTGATTGACCGCGTAGTCGATCGCTTCAGCGGCTGCGACGTCTGTCCCATTTCCCGTGGAGTCGAGGAACGCCACCGGCATGATCTGCGTGTTCCAGACCAGACCGGCGCCCCCGATCGTGTTGTTGGTCATCTCGCCGATCTCGCCCGCGGTGAATGTGCCGTGGCCTTCGTCATCAGTCGGGTTGTTGGTGTTGTTGACATAGTTCCAGCCGATCAAGTCGTCGGGCTCTGACGTGTCGCCGTCCTGGGTGTTCGGCAGCCGGACTGACCCAGCCGCCGACGCTTGTCGAGGCGAGCACGTCCGTCGCCGGTGATGATCCCATCGCCGTTGGTATCCACAATCTTTCCGGCCCCTGGTTGACCGAATTGTTAAGGTCGCTGAACGTGATCACGCTGTCGTTGTTGACATCCGTCAGGTTGCCAGACACGCTCGCGGGGATCTCGGGCTGATTGAGCCAGACGTTGTCGTAGATATCGAGAATGTTGTAGTTGAGACCGGTATCAACGTCGGCGACGATCACCTGGTCGGACCCGGTCGTGACGTTCCAGGCCGGGAGGGGATTGACGCCCCAGGTCCCATTGAGCTGCCACTGATCGCCGTTCGCGTAGTCCGTGTCGTCGGGCACGGTCTGGATCTGAAAGGTCTGCACAGGCTGAGCGTACTCGACCGCCGGGTTGGTCGAAAGTTCCGCGCAAGCTGCCCCATGTTCTCGGCGGGCGCTTGCACCGTGTAGAGCCCCGAGACGGAAGTCGGCGTGACGGTCGCTCCTTCCGCCGCGATTACCGGCATCAACTGCGAAATCGCCTGCGAATACCCCGGCCCGAGCTGGAGATTGAAGGTCTCGACAGCCGACCCCGTCGTGGCCGAGGGTGACGCCGGCGCGCCGACGACGGCCGACACCGCGAGCATGGTCCGGGCTTCGAGCCCGTCGGTGAACACCAGAAACTTTACGCCGCGTCGCCGCCGTAGCGTCGCGCCGGCCCGCCGAACGCTCGCCCACCCCGCGATCGTTCGCTGGATCAACAGACTCGGGGCCAGTGCCGGCCTTGGTGCGGCATTCGGGTCGGTCCTCGCCAGCCATGCGCTGGTGCTCGGGTGGCGTGAGCTCTCGTCGACAGTGCAGCTTGATCGCGGTCCGCTTCTTATGGCGATTCCGGCGACGTATTGTGCGCGTCCGCCGACGGGGCTCGCGTCCGCCCGACGTCGCCGTCCGGGCGGGGGTAAAACCGACGGTAATGATCATAGGTTTGCCCAACTGCGCGGGAAAGGGGGTCGTGCGTGTGGGCCAACGGTTTTCTATCCGAATCTCAGTATCGGTCACCGAAAGCCCACGCTGTTCAAGGTTTCAAGAATTGCGATGAATCACGACATGCTTGGCCGGGGGATGGAGGCAAGTTGATTTGCTGAATCATTTGGGGTTTTTCGGAGGACCCGGGTCGTGGCGCGTTCAGTTCGGCGGGGTCTCCGACCTCGCCGTTCCCATGACCGTAGGTCTTCTCTCGCCCACCGATCGGTCACCACGAGCCGACTCGGTGCACACGAGCGAAAAACGCATCCCTGTCGAAGCGGCGGAATCGCTGCGTTAAGATCGAGCCCGAGAGACCGATGAGTTGACAGCGTAGGAGACGATGTTGAAGCTGCCCGAGACGAACCGCTACCTGGATCGCGTCACACCGACACCTCTGGTGCCCGTTCGGCTGAAGGCGACCGGGCCCTGATCTGGTGCAAGCTGGAGTTCTTGAATCCCAGCGGCTCGACCAAGGACCGGATTGCCAACTTCATCCTGAGCAAGGCACTCCGCCAGCGTGAGATCGCGCCGGGGGGACGGTCGTCGAGGCGTCGAGTGGCTCGACCAGCATCGCCATGGCCCTGGCCGCTGCCCAGATGGGGCTGCGATTCATCGCGGTGATGCCGGAAGGGGTTAGCCGCGAGCGGTCCCATCATCGAGGCCTACGGCGGCCGAGGTGGTCTTCTCGCCGCGAGCCGACGGGGTCGGCGCGACCTGGCAATGGCGGTGCGGCGGCCGCCGAGCGGCGGTTACCTGCCGCTCCAGTTCTCCAACCCGGACAATCCGGGGCGCACCGGTAGCAGACGGCCCAGCGAGATCATCGCCCAGATCCCGGGCGGCTGCGTCGACGCCGTGGTCAGCGGCGTCGGAACCGGCGGTACGCTGGTCGGCCTCTGGCACGGGTTTCGCCGACCACGGATGCGCGGTCTCCGCCTTCGCCGCCCGCCCGGTCTTTGGCATCGCCTTGGACGGCGCCGAATGCTGCTCGTTCAGCGGCCGGATCCCCGGTGTCGCCGACGGCCTCTCGGCGATCTACGCCGGCTTCAGCCGTGATCGCTGGTCGAGCTCGATGTGCCCGACGACGAGGCACTCGAGACGGCCCGCCGCCTGATCCGCCACGGGTTCCCGGTCGGCCCCAGCTCGGGCCTCAACTACCGGGCCGCCATGATGGCCGCCGGGCGCTTTCGCCGGACGCCCATATCGTCACCGTGTTTCCTGACCGGATGGAACGTTACTTCTCGACCGAGCTGTTTCAGATGCCGTCTCGCTGAACATGGGCGGTGTCTGACAAACCTCGAAGTACTAGCGCCGGCTGACGCATCGGCATCCTCGCCGGTCATCGTTCCTCCCGCGGCTCGGTGGACTTCACACTGACCCAGGGCACCAGGCCGGTCCTACCGCCCGAGGCAACGACTCACGATGCACGCCCAAGTTGGCCTTCCCGTAGCAGACGGACAAAAAACAACGCTAAGGCCGGTCTGTCCCGAAACTCGACGGCTGGGCCACGGCCTGGGACGTTGATTCCGGGACGGGTAATGGAACGGCTTTGGGAGTCTTTTTATCGGGCTTCGGCTACTCCAGGGGGGAGTGCCGAAATCGGGCGTTTTTGAGACGGCCATTCGGCTACGAGTGGGCACCAGTTAAATCGGTTGATGCAACCTGCGGTACTCCCGTGGCGTACAGCCGAACGACTGGCGGAACGCCTCGTTGAAACGGCTGAGCGAGCCGAAGCCCGAGCCGAACGCGATGCTCGCGACGGAGTCCTTCGTGGTCACGAGCGACCGCTGAGCGTGCGAGAGCCGGTGCTGGGTGATGTGGGAGTTCAACGTGGTGCCGAAGGTCCGCTGGAAGAGGGCCATCGCGTAGTTGGGGTGCAATCCCACGTGTTGGCCGATTCCCTCGGCGGTCAGCGGCTGCGTGTAATTCTGGGCGATGAAGCCCGCCATCTGCTCCGCCCGGCTCAGGTGCCGACCGTCCAGGACGGCCGGTGTGCTCCGCCGCTGACGCCGCGGCCCGTCGGCCGCCACGCTCATCGCGAGACGCCGCAAGCGGGCCTCAACCTCCAGCAGGCAGACTCGGCGACGTTCCTCCGAGCCAATCCGCAGGTCTTCGCCCCATCGCTCGAACGACGCCCGGTCCGTCGCCAAACGGCCCTCGTCCGGCTCGACGACGGTCCCGCCGTGTAAAACCATCTTGCGTGAACTGTCCGGCAACCCCCATTGGAGGAACCACGCCAGCGGAATCGTCAGCACGAAATACTCGGAGAGGCGTTCAAAGCTGACGATTTGATGCGAGATGCCCGCCCAGAAGGCGACCAACCGCCCCGCGGGGACGACGACCCTCCTCCCGCCCATGAGGTAGACCAAGCTCCCCTCCTCCAGGAGGTTGAGCTCAATTTCGTTGTGGCGGTCGCCACGCGGCATGGTCGTCGGCGTCCATCGGACGCAACCGAACCCGTACGGTGAGAAGTCGGGGCGTGCCGGGTCGAAGCGGGCCATGGCCTTAGGATTCCGCAAGAAATCCCCCGATTCAAGGGAGTAACGCGGGATTCCTCATGGAGAATCAGGCCGAGTCGCGTCGGACATTCGAGGGTCATAGCGATGAGCTCCAGGGATTCCGGGACTTCTGTCGGGTGGGCGTGTGGTGCCTGGCCCTGCTTGTCGTCCTCACGGGGGTCGGGCGGGCCGCAGATGTCGAGCGGTGGGGCATGTGGGAGGCGTCGCTCGACGGGCCTCGCGAGGGCAATCCCTACGTTACGTGGAGCTCTCGTGCACGCTTCGCCACGAGGGTGACACGTGACGGTGCGTGGCTTCTACGATGGCGACGGCGTCTATCGGGTCCGCTTCTCGCCCCCGTTGTCGGGCCCGTGGAGCTACGAGACGCGGAGCAATCGGCCCGAGCTGGACGGCAAGTCCGGCTCGTTCACGGTCGGGCCGCCCGCGGCGGGCAATCACGGGCCGGTCCAGGTCTTCGAGACGTTCTACCTCCGGTACTCCGACGGCTCGCCTTATCACCAGTACGGGACGACTTGCTATGCCTGGGTGCACCAGTCCCGCGAACTCCAAGAGCAGACGCTCAAGACCCTCGCCGCCTCGCCGTTCAACAAGCTCCGCTTCTGCGTCTTTCCGAAGAGCTACTACATCGCCAACAAGAACGAGCCTGAGCTCTTCGCCTTCCAGAAGAAGGCCGATGGCAAGTTCGACTTCAGCAGGCCGGACCCTGACTTCTGGCGGGGGTTCGAGCGTCGCATCCTCGACCTGCAAAAGCTGGGCATCGAGTCGGACATCATCCTGTGGCACCCCTACGACCGGTGGGGCTTCTCGGAGATGAGCGATGCCGAAGACGACCGCTACTTGCGGTACTGCATCGCCCGCCTTTCGGCGTATCGCAACGTCTGGTGGTCCCTGGCGAATGAATACGACTTCATGACCGACAAGCGGCCAGGGAGCCACGGCGGCAACAAGCAGTGGGAAGATTGGGACCGATTTTTCTCGATTCTCCAGAAGGAGGACCCGCACGGGCGGCTACGGAGCATCCACAACGGCGGCAAGGTCTACGACCACACGAAGCGCCTGGGTGACGCACGCGAGCCTCCAGACCTCCGACATGAAGGGGGGGCAGTCATTCCGTGACCGATACCGGAAGCCGGTCATTTACGACGAATGTCGATACGAGGGCGACCTCAAGGACTCCTGGGGCAACCTCACTGCACGCGAGATGGTCCAGCGGTTCTGGCTCGGTACGCTCAGCGGCTGCTACGTCGGGCACGGCGAGACCTACAAGCACCCGAAGGACATCCTCTGGTGGTCCAAGGGGGGTGAGCTGCACGGCCAGAGCCCGAAGCGAATCCAATGGCTCAAGGACTTCATGGCGAAGGCCCCGGCCTTCCACGAGCTCCGGCCGATGGGCGACGGCAAGGGCCGCTTCCTGCTCGCCAAGCCCGGCGAATACTACCTGCTCTACGGCACGGACCCCGGAAAGCAGACGCTGACCCTCGCGGGCGACCGGCCGTACAAGGTCGATGCCGTCGACCCCTGGGAGATGACCGTCAAGCCGGTGGGCACGGCGAGGGCCGGTGAGTTCGCCGTATCGTCGCCGAAACCAGACCTCACGTACCGCTTCACGCCCTACGGGCCGGGCGAGGAGCTGCGGCCCGAGGCGGGTAACACCGGGCTCAAGTTGCCGCCTTCGGCCACGGCCGATGCGAAGCCACGAGCGGCCATCGCGAGGCCCCGCGTGGTCGTCCTGTCGGACTTCCCGCCGCTCGACGTCATCCCGGTGGGGGCGGGACAGGGCCCGCCCGAGAAGCGGAGCGACCCGGACGACGTGCAATCGATGGTCCGGTTCCTGCTCTATGGGAACGACTTCGACATCGAGGGACTCGTGGCATCGTCGGCGACCCTGGCCAACGCGGCGAGGAAGCGGAACGTGCTGGACTTCCTCGACCTCTACGACCAAGTGGACGAGGACTTGCGGCGGCATGACTCCCGATATCCCACCGCGGAGACGCTACGGTCGGTGACCTGGGAGGGCCGCTCGGGCACCTACGGCAAACCGGCCGGGGAGCTTGTGGGAGAGGGCAGGGATAGCGAAGCCTCGGAGGCCATCATCAAGCTCGTCGACCGGCCCGACCCGCGGCCGGTGTGGTTCTGCGTCTGGGGCGGCTCGTGCGACCTGGCCCAGGCCATCTGGAAGGTGCGAGCGACCCGCAACCCCGCCGAGCTCGACCGATTCATCGGCAAGCTGCGGGTCTACGCGATTGCGAAGCAAGACGGCTCGACTCAATGGCTGCTCGACTCGTTCCCGGGCCTGTTCGTCATCCTCTCGGAACGGAACTATATGGGCATGTTCTGGGACATGCACGGTTCCGACCGAAAGCTCGCGGACCTGGCGTGGGTGGACGAACACATCCGCAACGGGCACGGGCCGCTCGGTGCCATCTATCCGAAGAGCGGGGCGAACCCTCGGACGCCGGGGGTCATCGAGGGGGATTCGCCCTCGTTCCTGCATCTGGCCGGTGCGGTGCAGGGGCGGAACGACCCCGAACGGCCCGACCAGGCGGGCTGGGGCGGACGCTTCGTCCGCCCAGACTCCTCCCGTAATCATTGGTTCGATGACCCGGCCGGAGGGGAGACCGTTTGGCGTTGGCGTGCAGAGGTTCAAGAGGACTTCGCCCGCCGTGCGGATTGGATGCGGAGTCCTCGACGCTGACGCCCCAGTTCGCTATCCCTGCAAAGAGGGGCAAACGTCGCCACGTTCCGCGACGGAGCGTCTCAGAAACGAGCGTTTTTGAGACTCCGGTCCACCCTTAGCGTTGTTTTTTGTCCGTCTGCTACGGGAAGGCCAAGTTTTCCGCAACTGACCACTGACCACGGACACCGGGCGACAGCCCGGTTCTATGGCTCCGAGGCAACCGCTCACGGTTGTTGCCCAAGTTTTCTGCAACGGACAACTGACCACTGACTACGGACACCGGGCGACAGCCCGGTTCTACTGACCACTGACCACGAACGGATACCGGGCGGTAGCCCGGCAGAAACGGCTTCAATAACTCCATGGCCTCCGGTGACGACGCCAGCAGGTCCCCGATCGCATCCGCCATCGGCCCAGCGCGCCTGCCTCTTCAGAGTCTCGATCGCAAGCAGTTCCTCCTCCCTGTAATCGGCACTCCTCGTCGTTCAATGCCGCAAGCATCGCGGCCGTCTCGCCACCAGTTCTCCCTGCGCAGGCTCACCACCCGGGCGCAATTCCGGAGTCGCCTTCCCGTTGCATCAGCTTCGACGACGAAGTCGGCCGGTCGAGACGCAGTTGCCGAGACAGAATCCGCGTCCGACTCCTCCGTGCCGGAGGTGTTCATTTCTAATAAAGCGCAATCTGGCAGCTTCGCATCATTCCAGCACATTAATGGCACAGCCCGCCTTGGTAGGATAAGTAGCGCTAGGGATAAAAGTGAACGTTCCTTGATGCTGGGCCCGCGCTGCTGCACCATCGGTTTTGGCTCGGCCAAGCCCGTCCGGCGTGTCGTTATCGGCCAACCGGACCGGCCGTGCGCCTTATCGTCGGGCTCTCGAAAGATCTCATCCGTCGTCCAAAGAGCAAAATGCCATGGAACGGACTCGTGCCGCAATCGCGATCGCGATCCTCGTCGGAACGACCCAGCCCGCGGCGGCTGGCACGTACACACTGAGCTTCGACTCCCTCGCACCGATGGTCGGTGACGTGATCTCGTCGGTGACAGAGGATGGTTTCACGATCGCCGGTTACTCCGGATACGGCTTCATGGTGGTGCAGGCTCCGAACGGATATTACCCGCAATACGTCAGCCTCGCGCCGCTCGGGAATTGGACAGTGACCGACAACACGAGCGAGCCGATCTACAGTTCGTCGCAGTCCGCGATATCGATCGTGCTCGGCGGTCCCCTGACCGATCAGCCCTACGATCTCCAGGTCACAGGAACCCTCAACGGCGTGACCCAATGGCAAGACACACTCGCAGGCGAAATTCAACTGTCGCCAGCGACAGCCGCCCTCACGCCAGGCCTCGCTCCGGTCGATTCGATCTTCGTCCACAGCGCGCTCCCCGGGCAGCCCTACCAGATAACGGATGTAGTAATCCAAACAGCGGTTCCCGAACCGCCAAGCATCGCGCTCGCCTCGATCGGGCTGGCGTGCTCGGCTGTTACGCTATTCGCTCGCGGTGTGGGTGGCGTACCAGAACGGATCGATCATCGCCTGCGATAACTTGCGGAAATCTTCCCCGTCGCCGCCGGTGGGTCCAGGTGTAGCTAATACCTGGCTAGGCCTCCGCGACAGACCAAGATGAGGGCTCACGACTTCCCCAGCCTCAATCTGTCAGGGGCCCGGAAAAAAGAGAATCTCGTTGCTATTTCGGCTCTGGCCATAATAGGAGGCGACTCGGTGCCCATCGAAATTGTCGGTCGGCTCCGATGCAAATCACATTGAATGTCGTCGGACGACTAGATTAAGGGCAACCCGGCCTTTCCCGGGGGGCTCGTTACGAGTAAGCGACGTGGTGGAATACCTCGGGGTATTCCACCACGTCGGCTTTTTTTTTTGCGCTCGCGGCGGCGGGCCATCGCGGTGCTTCGTGGGCTCAACAAGGAGGAAGGTGTATGGATCTCACATATGCGGTGATTGAGGTCAGTCCCGGCGGGGTCGTCTCCTGGTGGTCATGGGGTTGATCGCAGGCTGGATTGCAGGCGTGGCCATGAAGTCGCGGCGGTGGCGGCCTCGGCGATCCTCGTCATGGGGATGATAGGCTCGTTCGGCGGGCTGCTCATCGCCTGCGTCGTCGAAGGGCCGGCCCAGTTCTGGGGCAGCATCGTCGTCGCCTTCATCGGAGCCTGCGTCCTGATTGGGCTCCTGCCGCTTCGTCAGCAGTCGCGAAACGGCATTGCGGCTGCGCAGATATGGCTGTGACGGTCTGCCAGCGGTAGGAAGCAACCTCAGGAGGTGAGTGACGAATATCGTTCGACCTTTGAGCCTGCCCGAGCTGCTGCACCACTTGCAGGCCTGTGATGTGTACGTCACTCCGTATCCCGGGAAAGACCAGATTGCCAGCGGCACGTTAGCGTACGCCTTGGCTGCGGGAAAGGCCGTGGTCAGCACACCCTACCTGTACGCCGAAGAAGTGCTGGCCAACGGACGGGGCCTGCTGGTGCCCTTCGCGGACAGCGCAGCCTTGGCTGACGCAAATCTTCGTTTTCTGACCGACAGCTCGTTGCGGATCGACACGCAACGGCGAGCGCACG
Source organism: uncultured Solirubrobacteraceae bacterium (assembly GCA_963712675.1). Classification (GTDB taxonomy): domain Bacteria; phylum Actinomycetota; class Thermoleophilia; order Solirubrobacterales; family Solirubrobacteraceae; genus Palsa-465. The sequence continues at coordinate 6,894 of CAVQJF010000001.1, read as the reverse complement.
AATACGCCAAGCCCATGTTCTGGTCGAACGTCGGTCGCCAGTACTTGGAACTCTTTAAACGGGTTGTAACCGCGAGCGACTCGCGAGGTGAGCCGGCCTATGGAACAAACGTCCAATTGCCAGCCAGTCGTTTCGTGTTATACCAGGACGAACCGAGAGGATCCGTGCTATGAGAGAAGTCCAGGTGACCCTGCCGGAACTTGCCCTGCTCGTTGGCACGTGCGCCTGCCTCGGGCCGCCGGGCTTGGCCTCTTGCTGGCGGATCGCCTGCCTGTGAGCCAACGCAAAGCCGTTGGCTGGACGCTCCTCCTGGTCGGCGCCGTCACTACCGTTCCTCTCGCATTCGAGGTGCTGGCAAAGTCCGCGCCTTGACCCCGGCCAGGTTGTCGTAACGTAGGCGAAGCATGCCCTAGCCTTGACCCGTCCGACCCATCGCAATCTAGAGCCACGACGCGGCGGAATGTGAGAATGCACGCTCCCGTTCTAGCACCGACCATGCTCGTCGCTTAGGTCAAAAGATTTGGATCTTTTTTTATTCAATTATCAGAATCGGCAGGAGATGTGCAGGATTAAGCATTCAGATCAAACCGTGAAGGCGATCCACTGGCTAAGTGGAGGGCTCATCCGGCAATTCGCGTCCAAAACGTTTACCAATGGGGAACCAGATTATGTCAGACAAGAACTCCGTCGTCGCGATCTTCGAGTCCCACGAGCGGGCCGAAGACGCCATCCGCGAACTTCAGAAGAGCGGCTTCGACATGAAGAAGCTGTCGATCATCGGCAAGGATTACCACACGGAGGAGCACGTCGTCGGCTACTACACCGCTGGCGATCGCATGCAGTACTGGGGAAGTTGGGGGCGTTCTGGGGCGGCTTCTGGGGAATGCTGTTCGGCTCCGCGTTCTTCTGGCTGCCGGGCATCGGGACGGTGCTCGTGGCTGGACCGCTCGTGGTCTGGATCGTCGGCGCGCTCGAAGAGCGCCGTGGTGATGGGCGGGTTCAGCGCCCTGGGAGCCGCGACTGTACAGCATCGGCATTCCGAATAACAGTGTCTTGCAATACGAAACCCACGTGAAGAACGGCAAACTCCTCTTGGTTGCACACGGGACGCCCGAGGAAGTGGAACGAGCCAAGGAGCTCCTGGATCAGTCCGAGGCGACTCAACGACAGTCCATGGCGAAGAACTGGCCACCGTCGGCGCGTAACTCAACGAGATCCGTTCAACGAAAGGTTCCGGTCGGCTTCCGACCGGAACCTTCAACAGAAAGTCATTCGTCAGCGCTGGCAGGAGGAACGAAGTGAACTATGTGGAACGCTTCAGAGTGCCGCCCGGCACCACCGTCAAGCTCGAAGACATCGACCCGAGGTTCAAAAACCATCACGAAGGCCACAAGGATGCGGCCAAGGAGATCGAGCACTACCAGCAGAGGCTGAGAGAACTGCAAGAGTTGCTCCACGCCGACGGACGGCGATCGGTCCTGATCTGCCTGCAAGCGCTGGACGCAGGGGGCAAGGACGGGACGATCAATCACATCCTGGGTTCGATGAATCCACAAGGCTGCAAAGTGGTGGGGTTCAAGCAGCCTTCCGCCGTGGAGCTTGCGCACGATTTCCTGTGGCGGATCCATCGTGCCGCGCCGGCCCGGGGTGAAGTGACCATCTTCAACCGTTCGCACTACGAGGACGTCTTGATCGCTCGCGTCCATCACCTGGTCCCACAAGAGATTTGGTCCCGCCGTTACGATCGAATCAATGCTTTCGAGAGTGGCCTCGTCGAGGACGACACCCTTATCATCAAGTTCTACCTGCACATCTCCAAAGGTGAGCAACTGAAACGCTTCAAGGATCGGCTCGACGACCCTGCCAAGCAATGGAAAATCAGCGAGGCCGATTACAAGGAGCGAACCTACTGGGACGACTACACGGCGGCTTACGAGGATGCACTCTCCCGTTGCAGCACCGAGCATGCCCCTGGTTCATTATCCCTGCCGACCACAAGTGGTTCAGGAACCTCGCCGTGGCCCGGATCGTCGTGGAGCACCTGGAAGGGCTGAAGATGACGTTCCCGCCGCCTTCAGTGGATATCGAGCACATTCGCAAAGAGTATCACTCAGCGAAGAAGCATAGCCACTGACCTGAAAGTCACCGCTCGCGAGAACTCCGCCCACGGCGACTCCTCCAGGCCTCAAGCGAAAACATGACATGAACAAATTGCCAATGTATCCGTTGCGATTCGAACCGATCTACCAGTATCGGCTCTGGGGCGGCCGGCGCCTGGCCGAGCTGCTCACGGCGCCGCTGCCCGGCGACGGGCCCATCGGCGAAGCCTGGCTACTGAGCGACCGCGATGACCATCCCAGCAAGGTCGCCGCCGGGCCGCTCAAAGGATCGACCATCCGGCAATTGCTGGAGCAGTCGCCGGAGCAGTTGCTGGGAAAACTGGCGGGCCGTTTCCGACGGTTCCCCGTGCTCCTCAAGTTCCTCGACGCACACGAAAAGCTCTCGGTTCAGGTGCATCCCGAGGATGGGCAGACGGACTATATCCCAGCGGGCGAGAGCGGCAAGACCGAAGCGTGGGTCGTGCTGGAGGCGGCGCCGGACAGCCGTATCTACGCGGGCCTGAAGCCAGGCACCACCGAGACGATCTCGAGCGGGCGCTCGCGAACCGGGCGGTGGCGGACCTTCTGGCAAGCTTCACGCCGATGGTCGGCGACGCAGTCTTCATCCGAGCTGGGACCGTTCACTCTCTCAGCGACGTGGTTGTGTTCGAAGTGCAGGAAAACAGCGACGTCACGTTTCGCCTGTACGACTGGGATCGCGTCGACCCCAAGACAGGCAAGCCTCGGCCTCTGCAAGTCGAGCAGGCGATTGCCTGCATCGATTTCGAGCAAGTCGCGATCGGTCCGGTGGCGCCGGTGGTGGAGGAGGCGGCGCCGGTACGGCGAGAGCGACTCTTTCATTGTGAACATTTTTCGGTGTGGCGGCACACGGGACGAGTAGCCGTTCACAGTCGGCGCGGCGGGCACGCCGCGGGTGCTGGTTTGCATTGCCGGCGAGGGGGAGCTTGAGCACAGCGGCACCGATTATCCCGTCGGCCGAGGCGACGTCGTGCTCTTGCCGGCGGAGGTCGGCGCTGTTCCTACCGGCCGCACAATGCAGTCACCTTGCTGGAAGTCGCACTGCCGGAATAGTTCCAGCGGCATCGGATGAGCGCCGAAACAGGACAGCAATGAAAAAGCTCGTCGTATTCGACCTGGACGGTACACTTGCCCAGAGCAAGTCATCGCTTGATGCTGAGATGGCAGCACTGTTCAATAAGCTGCTCGCTATAGTCAAGGTATCTGTGATATCCGGCGGCAATTGGCCGCAATTTCAAAAACAAGTGCTTTCACACCTTGCCGAAGACGAGCGCCTGAAGAATCTTTCGCTCCTACCGACATGTGGAACGCAGTTTTACCAGTATGAAAAAGGTTGGAAACAGCTCTACGCGGAGGATTTCACCAGCGAGGAGAAAAAGAAGATTATCAGTTCACTGAAGCAGGCGATCGAGCAATCTGGCCTGAAGGCCAAAAAGACCTGGGGAGAGGTGATTGAGGACCGGGGAAGTCAAATCACCTTCTCCGCGTTAGGTCAGGAAGCCCCACTCGAAGAAAAAGTGAAATGGGACCCGGATTTCACCAAGCGGAAAAAGATGAAAGCCATCCTTGACCCGTTGATTCCCGAGTTTTCCGTCCGACTTGGGCGGCTCGACGTCCATTGATGTCACCAAGCCCGGCATCGACAAAGCCTACGGGATCAGAAAGTTACGAGACATTCTTGGCATTGCCATTGAGGAGATGATTTTCGTCGGCGATGCCTTGTTTCCTGGCGGCAACGACTATCCGGCCGAGCAAGCCGGCGTCGATTCGATCCGGGTCAAAGATCCGCATGAGACCAAACGGGTAATCGAAACAATCATCGCTTGTCTGGGTTGAGTCCGGCGAACGTGACCTTGTGAGGAGAGGCGATGGCAGGATTTCAAATGAAGCGCCTCGGGATGCTGATGGAGCCCGAGCCGGGCAATCCGCTGGAGGTCGAAGGGGTCCTGAACCCGGCCGGCGTTCGCGGCCCTGATGGTCAGTTTTACCTCTTCCCGCGTCTGGTCGCGAAGGGAAATTTCTCGCGCATCGGCATCGCACGAGTGAAGTTCAATGAGGCCGGCGACCCGGCGGGCGTCGAGCGGCTCGGCATCGCACTGGAGCCCGAAACGGATTACGAGCTGCGGCCCGACGGCAGCGGAGGCTGTGAGGATCCGCGGATCACTTTTGGCGAAGACCTCAAGCGTTACGTGATGACTTACACGGCGCTTTCGCCCGAAGGCCCTCGGATCGCCCTGGCCCTATCGGAGGACCTGTTCCACTGGCAGCGTTTGGGGCTGGCGACCTTCCGCCCGTATAAAGGCATCGAGTTCGACGGCGTGGACAACAAAGATGCCAGCATCTTCCCCGTGGCCATTCCCGATCCTGCCGGGAAACCGGCAATGGCCATCCTCCACAGACCGCTCTTTCCCGGAACTCGTCCCGAGGAAACGGCGTGCCAACCGGCGTCCCGCGTCGTGGATCTCCATCGAGAGAGCATCTGGATTTCCTACTGTCCGTTGGGCGAGGTTGGCGATGAGCCATATCACCTCAGCCACTTTACCTCGCATAACCGGCTGGCCAGCCCGGTGGCGCCCTGGGAGCAGCTCAAGATCGGCGGCGGCACTCCTCCGATCCTGACCCGGCACGGATGGATGGTCATCTACCACGGCGTCCACGAACTGGCGGACCCGAGCACGGCGGCGCACAAGTTATGCTACTCCGCCGGCGTGCTGATCCTCTCCCAGGATCATCCACGGGTGATCCGTTATCGGTCGCCGGAGCCGGTGCTGACGCCGGAATTACCGCAGGAACGCATCGGGACCGTCGCCAACGTCGTGTTTCCCACCGCCATCGACCGGCGCGACGATCTCGGCTTGCCCGATCGATTCGACGTCTATTACGGGATGGCCGACAACCGGATCGGCGTGGCGCGTCTGGACGTGCCGGAATTTCTGCCGCCAGGGGCACTCGCCGACCCGCCCCGAGCCAAGGGCTCACTTCACGATCGACGGTCGATCTCAAACAGAGAGTCGTCAGCGGGTCCCGATCACGATTAGAGGAGGTTCATCGCCAACATGACATGCTCAGCCACCATCGCTCCGCCCGAACTGGACGAACTCTGTGTCAACACGCTGCGCTTCCTGGCCGTGGACGCCGTGCAGAAGGCCAAGTCCGGGCACCCCGGTCTGCCTCTGGGTTCGGCGGCCATGGCCTACGCACTCTGGGATCGCTTTCTCAAATTCAACCCGCGTGATCCCCTCTGGCCCGACCGGGACCGCTTCGTCTCTCGGCCGGACATGGATGTGCGCTCTTGTACGCCTTGCTTCATGTCACGGGCTTCGACTTGCCGCTTGAGGAGCTCGAGAGGTTCCGCCAGTGGGGAAGCCGTACTCCAGGCCATCCGGAATACGGCAAGACCCCCGGCGTCGAGGCCACCACCGGCCCGTTGGGGCAAGGCCTGGCCAACGCCGTCGGCATGGCCATCGCCGAGGTCGCCCTTGCGGCGCGATTCAATCGACCGGGCCACCGATCGTGGACCACTACACCTACGTTTTGGCCAGCGATGGCGACCTGGAGGAAGGGATCTCTTCCGAGGCCGGATCAGAGGCCGGTCACCTGCGGCTGGGCAAGCTCATCGTCCTCTATGCCGACAACCACATCACGATCGAAGGCAGCACGAAGCTGGCCTTTACCGAAGACCGGATGGCCCGTTTCGCCGCTTTCGGCTGGCACGTCCAGCGGATCGAAGACAGCAACGACGTCGACGCCGTCGCCGTGCGCTCGAGGCCGCCCGGGAAGAGAAGGACCGGCCCTCCTTGATTCAAGTTCGCACCCACATCGGCTTCGGCAGTCCCCACAAGCAGGACACCGCGGCGGCCCACGGGGAGCCGCTCGGTTTGGAAGAGGTCCGCCTGACCAAAGAGGGGCTGGGCTGGCCTGTGGAACCTCCCTTCCATATTCCCGAGGAGGCCCTGGAGCATTTCCGGGAAGCCGTCGCGCGGGAAGTACTGCCCAGGCGGAATGGGAGCTACGCCTTGAGGCCTTTGGGGAGGAACACCCTGAACTGGCCGCGGAGTTCCAGCGGGTCATGCTCCGGCAACTTTCGACGGGTTGGGACGCCGACCTCCCGACATTCACTCGGCGGACGGCCCAATGGCAACCCGCATTGCTTCGGGAAAGACGATCGCGGTTCTTTGCTCTCGTCTCCCTGAAATGATGGGCGGCTCGGCCGATCTCGCTCCCAGCACTCACACGAACATGGACGGGGCCGGCAGCTTCGAGCCGGAGAACCCGGCGGGACGCAACATGCACTTCGGCATCGGGAACATGCCATGGGCGCCATCCTCAACGGCATGGTGCTCCACCGCGGTCTGATCCCCTATGGAGGGACCTTCCTGATCTTCAGCGACTATATGCGTCCGCCGATGCGCCTGGCCGCCATGAATGGCTTGCCCGTGATCTATGTCTTCACCCACGACAGTATCGCCATGGGAGAGGACGGCCCAACCCATCAGCCTGTCGAGCAATTGCTGGGCTTGCGTTCCATCCCCGGCATGGTTGTCATCCGGCCGGCCGATGCCAACGAGACGGTTGCGGCCTGGCGGATCGCCATCGAGCACAGAGAAGGTCCAGTCGCCCTGGTGTTGACTGCCAGGGACTGCCCGTGCTTGACCTGGCCCGATACCCAGGCATAACCGCGGGGGTCCCGCGTGGAGGCTATATCCTCGCGGACTCTTCGCCAGGTGCGCGACCCGATGTCATTCTGATCGCGACC